>NZ_VKCZ01000008.1 GCF_009299835.1 Microlunatus speluncae | reverse complement strand
ATGCCGCGGGAGCGTTCGCGGCCGGGTAGGGCGGTCGTGTTGTGGTCGAGGGCGTCGCCGGAGTGCAGATCGGCCCAGTGGGCGGCGATCTGGAGCTGATTGGACTCCGCCCGCCGCTGCAGGGCGAACGCGGTGTTGGTGAAGCCCAGTGTTTGGTCGGCGTCGAGCGTGGGCAGGTCGATGACGACTCCGTCGCCGTCGATCACCGCAGCCCCCGATTCCATACCAGCAACGCTATCCGCCACCACTGACACTCTGTTCGACCACGATTCCGGGACCCGAAACGGCCGCGATCCGGCTTGCCCTTCGACAGGCTCAGGGAACGAAGTGAGATCGCCTGCCCGCTAGCGGTGGGGACGTTGGGTGTTCCGTTCCCTGAGCTTGTCGAAGGGCTAGGCCAGATGATCTTGCGGCGGGACTTGGGGGGGGCTTGCCCTTCGACAGGTTCAGGAAGCGGTCGTCGGGGCGAGGTCGGGGAGGAGGGTGGGGCGGCGGCGGGACCATTCGAGAGCGCTGGTGATGCCGTCGGCCAGGATCTGCTCGGCGCGCCAGTCGAGCAGGCGGTGGGCCTTGTCGACGTTCGCGTAGGCGCCGACGGCGTCGCCGGGACGGCCGGGCTTCTCCCTGGTGGGTACGGGGCGGCCGGCGACCTGCTCGAAGGTGGACAGCAACTCCCGGACGGTGACGCCGCTACCGGTGCCGAGATTGATCACTGTGCTCGGTGCCTCCTCGGTGGCCAGCACGTCATCGAACCGTTCGACCGCGGCGACGTGGGCCCGGGCCAGATCCCAGACGCCGACGTAGTCCCGCAGGCCGGTGCCGTCCCGGGTCGGCAGATCGGTGCCGGTGAGGTCGAAGGCCTCGATCCGGCCCTCGGTGGCGGCGACCAGTTGGCCGAGCACGTGCGACGGCACGGGATCGTAGACGCCGGAACGGAAGTCCGGGTCGGAGCCGATCGGATTGAAATAGCGCAACATGATCACCCGCAGGTCGCTCGCCGCGGCCAGGTCACCCAGCATGGTTTCCATGATCAGCTTGGTCCGGCCGTACGGCGAGCTGGGGTGCAGCGGCGACGACTCGTCGACCTCGAGCCGGTCGGAGAACGCGTAGATCGACGCCGACGAGGAGAACACCACCCGCGGCCGGCTCAGCTCGGTCAGGGTCTGCACCAGTTCGAGTGACTTCGTGACGTTGTTGACGTAGTAGTCGTACGGCCGCCGGACGCTGTCCGGGACGACGATCAGAGCCGCGCAATGGATGGTGCAGTCGATCTCCTGCTCGGTGACGATCCTTTCCAGCAAAGCCCGATCGGCGATGTCGCCCTGATAGAAGACCCGATCCCCGACAAACTCGCGCCGCCCCTTGATCAGGCTGTCCAAGATCACCGGGACGTGCCCGGCCCGCTCCAGGGCGGTGGCGATCGTGCTTCCGATATAGCCGGCTCCGCCGGTCACGAGAACTCTCACCGGGCGAGTGTAGACACAACTCCGCCCGGGATCGATGTCAAGGTCATTTGACATCAAGACAAGGTGACTTTACATTCATAGGGTGACTACATTTCGACCGGCGGTTGCCGATCCAGCTCTCCCTGCTCCCGCGGCGGGCCGACCCGGGGTGCTCTCCGCCCTGGATGGAGCCGGCCTGGTGCCCGTGCCGGTGCTCGTCGCGGTGCTGCTGCTGCGAACCGTGCTGCTGTTCGCCCTGGCCGGCGTGATCCGGCTGATCGCCCCCGATTGGTGGCCACACAGTCTGATCATGACCAACGCCCTGATCTTGATCGTCGACCTGGCCACGATCGGAGTCGTGATCATGATGGTGCGCCGCCGCGGGATCGGATTCGGGGCCCTGGTCGGTCGGTTCCGCCCGGCCGACGCCCGGTGGAGCCTGCTGATGCTCGCCGTCCTTGCGGTCGGCTTCCTCGCCGCCAGCGTGATCGGCAACCTGATCGCTTACGGCGGGGCACCGGCGGTCGCCGGCCAGCTGAGTGTGCCGCTCTGGGTCGGCCTCGGCGCCCTGCCGGCCGCGCTGACCATCGGCCTCGCCGAGGAGGTGCTCTACCGCGGCATCGCTCTTGATCAGCTGACTCGTCGGGTCGGCTGGGTCGGAGCCTTGTTGATCACCGCGGTGTTCTTCGCGCTGCAGCACATCCCACTGGCGTTGATCTCCGGGCCGGCGGTGCTGGCCAAGGTGATCATGACCTTCCTGGTCGGGCTGCTGCTGGCCGGGCTGATGCTCCGGCTCCGCCGGCTCTGGCCGCTGGTGCTGAGTCACGCGGTGATCGACCTGATCTTCCTCGGCCTGCCCACCCTGTTGGCGGCGCTCTGATGACCGGGCCGCAGAGCAGTCGCCGCTACGCGCTGGAACTGATCGCGGTGCTGGCCGGCTATCTGGTGCTGCTGGCGCTCTCGGTCGTGCTGGTCCGGGCCGCCGGCGACAGCCCGTGGCGCTGGCTCGCCGTCCTGCTGCCGGTGCCGGCCGTGGTCGCGGTCGCCTGGGCGGTGCTCCGGCAGATCCGGCGCAGCGACGAGTTGCAGGGACGGATCAGCGTCGAGGCGCTCGCGATCGGCTTCGCCATCGGCTCGTTGATCACCTTCAGCTACGGCTTCCTGCAGTTGGCCGGCGCACCGCAACTCTCCTGGTTCTTCGTCTGGCCGGTGTACGCGGTCGGCTGGTTGATCGGCGTCGTGATCACCCGGCGCCGCTACTAAGGGGGCGGGATGCGCAACATCATCCGGCAGCTGCGGACGCAACGCGGCTGGACCCAGGCCGACCTCGCCGCCCGACTGGAAGTGTCCCGGCAGACCGTGAACTCGCTGGAGCAGGGCCGCTACGATCCCAGCCTGCCGCTGGCGTTCCGGATCGCTCGCCTGCTCGACCGCAGGATCGAGGAGATCTTCAGCGAGGAATGATCATGGACTCGGCCGCATCCAGGTGGCCGCCGAGACCAGGGCGTCGCTGGCCGCGTCGCGAACCCGTCGCAGCTCCCGCGACCGCAGGTCCGCCTCCCACGACGACACGCTGCCGCCGTCGTCGGTGAGTGCGAGGTCGGTGGCGGCGAGCATGCCCAGCGCCTTGGCGATCGAGTTCCGCTGCGGCACCGGATAGCCCGGCGCCCAGACCGAGATGTCCGGCGGCCGCCAGCCGGCCCCGGCACCGGCGGCCAGATCGAGCGACTCCAGCGTCCGGGCCGCTTCCAGCACCACCTCGCGCAGCGCCCGTTCCGTCTCGTACGGGCTCGGCACGGGGGCCGGCGCGACGGCCTCGTACACCCGCCACTGCAGGGCCTGCCCGACCCGGATCGGGACCAGTCCGAGCTGACCGCCACTGGCCAGGACGGCCGCTCCCGCGGTCAGCGCGGCCGTGTTGAAGTCGGCCGGACCGCGCAGGCAACCGAGCACCCCGGGCCGCGGCAACGCCAGCTGCCATTGGTTTCGTTCGATCACCAGGCATCGCGGCAGGGCCCGTTCCCAGGTGATCGCGCGGGTGCTGTCGATGTCGAGGAGATCGTCCGGATCGACGACGTGGTGGGCGACGTCGCGGGCCACGATCTGGGTCGCCGCGACCTCGATGCTCACCCGGTTGTCCAACAGGGCGTTCAGGTGCGTGGTCAGCCGGACCGAGGCATCAACCTCCATCTACGCGAGCTTAATGCTCTCCGCGCCGATCGCTGATCTTGAGGTCTATCTCGGACCCTCGATCGCCCGCCGCTGCCGGGCCTCCTTCGCCAGCTTCCTCAGGTCCGACCGGCTGGCATGCCGGATCGAGAGGCTGCCCATGCCGACCGTCCCGTGCAGCAACAGCAGCGGCTTCCCCGGGCCCGGCGTCGTGGCGATCTTGCTGGCGACCGAACCCCAGCCCTTGCTGAGCCGATCGGTGTTCGCCGCCCAGTCCTCCGGCGTGACGATCACCATCGTGCCCATCGCCCCGACCACCTCGATGTCGATCACCGACGCCAGCGGCCGGGCCTCGAGGCAGTTCAGCCGGACCGTCCCGGCCCCACCCTCGATCCGGATGAACGGCGGCACGTCCCAGGTCCCGCTCCGTTTCTCGCTGGACATCCCGCCGCTCAGCACCAACCGATCCTCGGCCGAATAGCCGGGCAGTTGCGGATGCGCCGGGCTCGCCGGTGCCGGCGACACCGCCGGGGAGGCGGTCTGCAGGTCCTCGAACAGCGCGTCGAGTTCACCGTAGGTCCGGGCCAGCAGCGCCCGCTCGAGCCGCTCGTCGAGCTCCTCCAGCGTGATCCGGCCGTCGGCGGCGGCATCGCGCAGCGCCTCGGCGGCGGCGTCGCGTTCGGAATGTCCCACTCGGAGCCGTTCACGGCCGGGCTCGGTCATGGGGTCAAGCGTATCGATCGGCGGCCGACAGTCCTGATCGGATCGATGCGGTGCCGGGCCTCGTGATCGCGGACGGCCCGGTAGGTTTGATGCATGGTGGCAGTCGCGGATCTGGCCGGGGTCAGCATCGTGCGTGGAGGCGCGAGGTTGCTGGACGACGTCGACTGGCAGGTCGACGAGGCCGACCGGTGGATCGTGATCGGTCCGAACGGCGCCGGCAAGACCACCCTGCTGCAGATCCTGGCCGCCCAGCTGCACCCGACCTCGGGGGTCGCCGGCCTGCTCGGCGAAGTGCTCGGCACCGTCGACGTGTTCGACCTGCGGCCCCGGATCGGGCTCGCGTCGGCCGCGCTGGCGGACCGGATCCCCAAGTCCGAACGGGTGCACGACGTCGTCGTCTCCGCGTCGTACGCGGTGGTCGGCCGGTGGCGCGAGGACTACCAGGAGCTTGATCATCATCGGGCGACCGGGCTGCTCCGGCAGCTCCGGGTCGATCATCTCGCCGACCGTACGTTCGGCACCCTGAGCGAGGGGGAGCGGAAGCGGGTCCAGATCGCCCGGGCGCTGATGACCGACCCCGAGCTGCTGCTGCTGGACGAGCCCGCCGCCGGCCTCGACCTGGCCGGCCGGGAGTCCCTGGTCCGCACCCTCGGTGATCTTGCTCTGGACCCGGGCGCTCCGGCCACGGTGCTGGTCACCCACCACGTTGAGGAGATTCCGGCGGGCATCACCCACGCCCTGCTGCTGCGGCAGGGCCGGATCGTGGCCGCCGGGCCGCTGCGCGAGACGCTGACCGCGCAGGCCCTGAGCGATACCTTTCAGCTGCCGTTGTCGTTGACCGAGGACGACGGCCGATGGACGGCTCGGTCGGTGAACGGACGAGGTGGGGCCGGATGAACCTCTTGGACTGGCTCGGCGATCATGTCTGGGCGATCTGGCTGGGGCTGGCGCTGCTGCTGGGCATCGCCGAGATCCTGTCGATGGACCTGGTGTTGATCATGCTCGCCGTCGGCGCGCTGGCCGGCGCCGGGGTGGCGGTGGTGGCGCCGGACCTGTGGTGGTTGCAGATCGGGGTCGCGGCGGCGGTCTCGGTGATCACGTTGCTGGTGCTCCGGCCGACCCTGCTGGACAAGGTCCGCAACATGCCGGGCTACCGGTCGTCGACCGACAAGCTGCTCGGCTCCAGCGGGTTCGCGGTTTCGGCGATCGACAAGTCCGGCGGCGAGGTCAAGCTGGACGGGATCAGCTGGTCCGCGCGGCCGTACGACAACTCGATGGTGATCGACGCGGGCACCGAGGTCGAGGTGTTCGAGATCGACGGTGCGACCGTCGTGGTCTATCCCAAGCATGATCAACTTCCGTAATCAGAAGAGGTGACATCGTGGATCCGGTCTCAGTCATTCTCGGGATCATCCTGATCGGACTGGTCGTCGTCCTGTTGGGCAGCGCGGTCAAGGTGATCAGGCAGCAGCGGGTCGGAGTCGTGGAGCGGCTGGGCAAGTTCCGGCGCACCCTCGACCCGGGCCCGCACCTGCTGATCCCGGTGTTCGACAAGGTGCGCCACAACCTGGACATGCGGGAGACCGTCGTGCCGTTCCCGCCGCAGGGCGTGATCACCGAGGACAACCTGATGGTCAGCATCGACTCGGTGATCTACTTCCAGGTGATCGATCCGGTCCGCGCCGCCTACGAGGCGCAGAACTACATCCAGGCGATCGAGCAGCTGACCCAGACCACCCTGCGCAACATCATCGGCGGGATGGATCTGGAGCGGACCCTGGTCAGCCGGGACGAGATCAACGGCCGGCTGCGGCTGGTGCTGGACGAGGCGACCGGCAAGTGGGGGATCAAGGTCAACCGGGTCGAGCTGCGCTCGATCGAGCCGCCGCCGACGATCCGGGACGCGATGGAGAAGCAGACCCGGGCCGAGCGGGACAAGCGGGCGGCGATCCTGATGGCCGAGGGTCAGCGGCAGGCCCAGATCCTGTCGGCCGGCGGTGAGAAGGAGTCGGCGATCCTCCGGGCCCAGGGTGATCGGGAGGCCGCGGTGCTCCGGGCCCAGGCCGAGCGGCAGTCCCAGATGCTGAAGGCCGAAGGTGAGGCGCAGGCGATCACCACGGTGTTCAACGCGATCCACGCCGGCCAGCCGGACCAGGCCCTGCTGTCGTACCAGTATCTGCAGATGCTGCCGAACATCGCCAAGGGCGACGCCAACAAGGTGTGGGTGATCCCGGCCGAGATCGGCAAGGCGCTGGAAGGGCTCGGCGGCGCGGTGAGTTCGGCCGCGTCGGCCATTCCGAGTGCGGCGAAGGGCGAGTTCACTCCGCCGGAGAAGGTCGACGTGCAGGCCGAGATCGAGCGGCAGAATGCGATCGAGGCGGAGAAGGCGGCGGCCACGGTCCAGAAGGCGATCGACGAGGCCCAGCAGTTGGAGAAGCCGCTCCGGCCGGGGGCCGGATCACCGGCGATCGCTCCGGCCGCGGCCCACCAGCCGCCGGCCGAGCCGGCGCCGCAGTTCGCGCCGCCACCCGGTCAGCCAGAAACCGAGACGGAAAACCAGCCGGGTCAATAAATCAATCGTTGTTATGAAAAGCTGGGCCCATGCATTTCGATCCAGTCCTGGTCCAGCGTCGCCTCGGACGCCTGTTGCCGGAACGGTTGCGTCCGGCCGTCTATCCCGAGACCATCGCGCTCACCATCGAGCGGTACGACGTCGAGGGTGAGCCGATCCCGGTGGCCGACGGTCTGGCCGCCACCTATCAGCCGGCCGAGCTCGGCGCCGCGTGGGGCGCACCGTGGGGCACCACCTGGTTCCGGCTGACCGCGGAGGTCCCGACCGGCTGGGCCGGCCGGGAGCTGGAGTGCGTGATCGACCTCGGGTTCGACGGGACCGGCCCGGGGTTCGCGGCCGAGGGGCTGGCGTACCGGCCGGACGGGACGCCGATCAAGGGCATCCATCCGTACAACCAGTGGCTGCCGGTCGACCCCGGCACCGGCCGGATCGAGGTCTACCTCGAGGCGGCGTCGAACCCGCAGATCACGATGCGGGTGCCGACCGATCTCGGCGACGTGGAGACCGCGCCGGCCGACCCGATCTATCGGCTGGCCAAGGCCGAGCTCGCGGTCGTCGACGCTGAGGTGCGCGAGCTGGTCGCCGACCTCGACGTGGTGGGCCAGCTGGCCGAGCAGCTCGGCGGCGGCAACGCCCGCGGCGCCCAGCTCTACGCGGCGATCTCCGACACCCTGGACGCAATCGATCTGAAGGACATCGGCGGCACGGCAGCGGCGGCGCGTGAGGTGCTGGCGCCGGTGCTGGCCAAGCCGGCCAACGCCAGCGCGCACCAGCTCAGCGCGGTCGGCCACGCCCACATCGACTCGGCCTGGCTGTGGCCGTTGCGGGAGACGATCCGCAAGGTGGCCCGGACCGCGTCCAACGTGGTCCAGTTGATGGATGATCATCCGGAGTTGATCTTCGCGATGTCCCAGGCGCAGCAGCTGGCCTGGATCGAGGAGCACCGGCCCGAGGTGTTCGCCCGGGTCAAGGAGAAGATCGCGGCGGGCCAGTTCGTCCCGGTCGGCGGCATGTGGGTCGAGTCCGACACCAACATGCCGGGCGGCGAGGCGATGGCTCGCCAGTTCATCCACGGCAAGCGCTACTTCGCCGAGAAGTTCGGCATCGACACCCAGGAAGTGTGGCTGCCGGACTCGTTCGGCTATTCGGCGGCGCTGCCGCAGTTGATCAAGCTCAGCGGCTCGACCTGGTTCCTGACCCAGAAGATCTCCTGGAACAAGACCAACCTGTTCCCGCACCACACGTTCTGGTGGGAGGGCATCGACGGCACCCGGATCTTCACCCACTTCCCGCCGGTCGACACCTACAACTCCGATCTGTCCGCCGGTGATCTTGACCGGGCGGCGCGGCAGTTCGCCGACAAGGCGCGGGCCAACCATTCGCTGGTGCCGTTCGGGTACGGCGACGGCGGCGGCGGTCCGACCCGGGAGATGCTGGCCCGTGCGGTCCGGACCGCCAATCTCGAGGGCTCCTCGGCCGTGACGATCGAGAAGCCGGACACGTTCTTCGAGAAGGCCTACGCCGACTACCCGGACGCGCCGGTCTGGTGGGGCGAGCTCTACCTGGAGATCCACCGCGGTACGTACACGTCGCACGCCAAGATCAAGCAGGGCAACCGGCGCAGCGAGCACCTGCTCCGTGAGGCCGAGCTGTGGGCGACCACGGCGGCGGTCCGGAACGACACGGACTACCCGTACGACGCGCTCGACGCCCTGTGGAAGACCGTGCTGCTGAACCAGTTCCACGACATCCTGCCCGGCTCGTCGATCGCCTGGGTCAACCGGGAGGCGCGGGCCACGTACCAGCGGGTGGGCGAGGAGCTGGAGCAGTTGATCACCGCGTCCCTGTCCGAGCTGGGCACCGGCGAGGGCGAGGTCGTGGTCAACGCGGCGCCGCATGCCCGCAACGGCGTCCCGGCCTTGGGCGGTTCGGCGATCGTCGCGGCTGCGCCCGCAACGGTGACCCTTCGGCAGGCTCAGGGCGCAGCCGAAGCTTCGGAATTCGTTCTGGACAACGGGATCGTCAGCGCGGTGATCGACGCCGCCGGCTTGATCACCAGTGTTGTCGATCATGAATCGGGCCGGAACGCGATCGCGCCGGACGGCGTCGGCAACCTGCTCCAGTTGCACCCGGACGTGCCGAACGACTGGGATGCCTGGGACGTCGACTCGTTCTACCGCAACACCGTGGTCGATCTGCGCGAGGCCGAGTCGGTCACCGTGGCGGATGACGTGCCGGCGGGGATCCGGGTGGTACGCAAGCACGGCGACTCCACGTTCACCCAGGTGATCAGCTTGGCGCCTGGGGCGCGGGCGCTGGAGGTCACGCTGGACGCCGACTGGCAGGAGCGGGAGACGTTCCTCAAGGCCGGCTTCGAGCTCGATCTGCGGGCCGAGGTGTCCAGTTCCGAGACGCAATTCGGGCACGTGAACCGGCCGACGCATGAGAACACCAGCTGGGACGCGGCCAAGTTCGAGATCTGTGCGCACCGGTTCCTGCACGTGGCCGAGCCCGGCTACGGCGTGGCGCTGGTGAACGACTCGACCTACGGTCACGACGTCACCCGGACCGTGCGCGGCGACGGCGGCACCTCGACCACGGTTCGGCTGTCGCTGCTCCGCGCGCCGCGCTGGCCCGATCCCGAGACCGACCTCGGCCAGCACCGGCTCCGGTACGCGATCGTGCCGGGCGCCGCGATGGGCGACGCGGTCCGCGAGGGCTACGCGATCAACCTGCCGGAGCGGACCATCGCCGGCGCCGGAGTCGAGCCGTTGATCACGGTCGACAATTCGGCCGTAGTGGTGGAGTCGGTCAAGCTGGCCGAGGACCGCAGCGGCGACGTCGTGGTGCGGCTCTATTCCGCCGACGGCGGTCGGGCCTCGGCAACGGTCAAGGCCGACTTCGCGGCGACCAGCGTCACCACGGTCGACCTGCTCGAGCGCCCGCTGACCGGGACCGACGCACTCACCAGCGACACCCCGGCCGAGCTGGCGTTCACCCTGCACCCGTTCCAGATCCTCACCCTCCGCTACACCCGCTGATCAACCGAGTTGTCAGAACTGAGTTGTGCTCTGGCACCACTCAGTTCTGACAAGTCGGCGGGAGGGGAATCACGTCTTACTCGGGCTACCATGTAAGACATGGTGAAGTCCATCGTCTCGGTGAGCAGCAAGGGTCAGGTTGTCCTTCCGGCCTCCGTGCGGCGCGCTCTCGACCTCCAGCAGGGAGACCGGCTCGAACTCGAGTTCGACGATGAGAGCGGGACCATCACGCTCGAGCCCGTGCGGAGTGCTGCCGACCTCAGTGATCGGGTCTCCAGGTATGCACGGCGTCGGGAGCCAGTCCTATCGGTGGACGAGTACTACCAGGCGCACCGGGGCGCATGACCGGCGGATCGCTGGACGCGAATGTCCTGTTGAGGTTGTTGCTGAACGACGTTCCGGACCAGCACCGTGCTGCCCTGACTCTCGTGACGAACGGGGATGACTACGAGGTCAGCGATGTCGCGCTGATCGAAGTCGCTTTTGTTCTTGGCCGTGCCTACGGTCTCGATCGGGCACAGCAGCGCGAAGCAATCATCGGGCTCCTCGACCTTCCGGGCATCCAAGGCTCGCGGGAACTGTTCGGAACAGCTTTTGATCTTTACCTCGATCGGCCGAAGCTCTCGCTGGAGGACTGTTACCTAGTCGTTCGAGCCCAGCTGGATCGCCGCGAGCCACTCTGGACGTTCGATCGAAAGTTGGCCAACCAATCCCGCGCCCGGCTGGTGGAGATCGCTACGACCCGGTGATCGTGAGGCCGAGCACCTCGGTGCCGGGCAGCCGGGCGGCGTCGGCACCGGTGATCGCGATCTTGCTGCCGCGGATGCCGCTGCCGATCACGATCCAGGCTTGCTCGGTGACGGCCGTGTCGACCAGCACGGGCCAGTCGGCGGGCAGGCCGATCGGGGTGATGCCGCCGTACTCCATCCCGGTGCGGCTGACGGCGTCGTCCATCGGGGCGAAGGAGATCTTGCGGACGTCGAGCTGCTTGCGTACGACCTTGTTGACGTCGGCCCGGTCGGTGGCCAGCACCAGGCAGG
Organism: Microlunatus speluncae; assembly: GCF_009299835.1. Taxonomy (GTDB): domain Bacteria; phylum Actinomycetota; class Actinomycetes; order Propionibacteriales; family Propionibacteriaceae; genus Microlunatus; species Microlunatus speluncae. The sequence goes on along the minus strand of NZ_VKCZ01000008.1, from coordinate 310,061 downwards.
CGGCGGTCCGCTCGGTCTCGGCGCGCCGGCCGGTGACGACGACGCAGTTCGCCGACACCTCCAGCGGCACCTGGTAGGCCTCGCAGAAGGCGGCCGTGTCGGCGAGTTCGGGATCGATCGCGGCCACCCAGGCGGCAACGTCGAGCGCGGCCAGGGCCGCCGTCACCGGCGCGGCGAGCAGGTCGGCGTGGTCGGCGGTCGGCAGCCAGTCGAGGGTGCCGATCTTGGGCGGGGCGGTGTGCTCGGTCATTCCGCTCAGGGTAGCGATCGGAAACGACCCGGCGACACTCCGAGCACCCGGCGGAAGTGCCGGGTCAGGTGCGATTGATCATGGAAGCCGACCTCGGCGGCGACGTCGGCCGGCCGGTGCCCGGCCAGCAGCAGCCGGCGGGCGCGGTCGATCCGGCGGCCGGTCAGGTACTGGTGCGGCGGCAGGCCGTACTCAGCAGCGAAGGTGCGGACCAGATGCTCCGGGCTGGCCTGCAGCAGTAGGGCGGCCTCGGTGAGCCCGAGCCCGTCCGGGATCCGTTCGTCCAGCAACTCCCGGAGCCGGGCGGCCAGCGGCCGGTCCCGGACCCGCCGTGGAGTCGGGTCGGCACGGTCCAGGTGGGCCTGGATCCGCTGCTTGATCAGGGCCAGCCGGCTCTCCGACTCCAGTCGTTCCGGACCGGCGAGCGTGCCGTGCAGCCGGTGGATCCGATCCCGCAGCACGGCGTCGGTCAGCGTTGGCCGGTCGACGCCGGCGCCGACCCCGGCGAGCTGATCCGGCTCCAGATAGAGCACCCGCTTGACGAACCCGGACCGGGTCTCGGCGTGGCCGTCGTGCGGGATCCCGGGCGGCAGCAGGGTCACCCGGCTCGTCGTCGAGCCGTGGTCGTGGCCCTCCAACCGGTAGCCGATCACGCCCTCATCGACGATCAGCAGCGTCCAGTCCGCGTGGGTGTGCCGCGGATAGGCGTGATCGGTGAACCGGGCGTGGAACACCTCGGCGACGCCGTCCGCCTGCGGCCGCCAGGCGGTCACCTCGGATTCGGGCGCCATATCAAGAACGTACAAGACCGGGGGAGAAGCGGCGGCGCAGGATCGTGCCGTGCAGTCCGTACGTTTTGACACCAAGATCGCCGTCCTGCTCTCCGCCGACCTCGAACCGTGGCAGGCCCTGAATGTGACCGCCTTCCTGGCCAGCGGCATCGCCGCGGCCGGGCCGGAGCTGATCGGCGAGCCGTACGCCGACGCCGACGGAACCGGCTATCTGGCCCTGTTCCGGCAGCCGGTGATGATCTTCGCCGGCGACCGGCTGATGCTCCGCGCGGCGCACGGCCGGGCCTTGAGCCGGGACGTGTCGCTGGCGATCTACACCCGGGAGATGTTCGGCACCGGGAACGACGACGACAACCGGGCCGCGGTCGCCGCGGTGCGACGGGAGGACCTGGACCTGGTCGGCATCGCCGTCCACGGCGGCCGCTCGGCGGTCGACAAGATCATGAAGGGCACCGCCAAGCACCCGTGACCGCGAGGGTCGACAAACGGCCTGCATACTGAGTATGGTGCTCTGAACATACCGAGTATGTAAGGAGCGGTCGATGTCGATTCGACACAGCCTGCTGGCCCTGCTCACCGAGGGGCCGCAGTACGGCGCCCAGCTGCGGAGCGAGTTCGAGCGGCGCACCGGCGGCACCTGGCCGCTGAACATCGGGCAGGTCTACACGACGCTGTCGCGGCTGGAGCGGGACGGCCTGGTCGGCACCAGCGGTGACGAGCGCACCATCGAGTATCGGCTGACCGAGGCCGGCGAGAAGGAGATCGGGGCCTGGTGGCAGACCCCGGTCGACCGGGATGCCGCGCCGCGCAACGAGCTGGTGATCAAGTTGGCGCTCGCCGTGACGGTCGACGGAGTCGACGTCGGCCAGGTCGTGAGCACCCAGCGGGCGGCGTCGATGCGGGGCCTGCAGGAGTTGACCCGGCTGAAGCGGGCCTCCGCCGAAGATCACCATTCGGGCCTGCGCGACCTCGCCTGGGACCTGGTGATCGAGAACCTGATCTTCACGGCCGAAGCGGAGCTGCGCTGGCTCGATCACGTGGAGTCGCGGGTCACCGGGCAGCCGCGGGCGCGGCGCCGGGCGGCCCAGCCGGCCGGGCCGGCCGCCGAGGTCGAGCAGGTGACGCGGTGATGCCCGAACTGCCGATCATTTCGATGGACCGGGTCAGCCGGGTCTACGGCACCGGCGAGCTGGCGGTGCAGGCGCTGCGCCAGGTCAGCCTGTCGGTCCGCGCGACCGAGCTGGTCGCGATCATGGGGCCCTCCGGGTCGGGCAAGTCGACCCTGCTGAATCTCGCCGGTGGTCTCGATGTCGCGAGCTCCGGCAGCGTGGTGATCAACGGGACCGACGCGGCCCGGCTGACCCGGCGTGGGTTGGCCGAGTTGCGCCGACGCAGCGTCGGGCTGGTGTTCCAGGACTTCAATCTGGTGCCGTCCCTGACCGCCGCCGAGAACGTCGCGCTGCCGGTGGAGCTGGACGGCCTCCCGGCCCGACGGGCCAGGAAACTGGCGATCACGGCGCTGGAGCAGGTCGGGGTCGCGGTCGAGGCCGTCGACCGGTTTCCTGATCAGCTGTCCGGTGGGCAGCGCCAACGGATCGCGATCGCCCGGGCGTTGATCGGCGACCGGCGGGTGATCTTGGCCGACGAGCCGGCCGGAGCCCTGGACACCGAGGGCGGCGATGCCGTGCTGGCCGTCATCCGGGACCGGTGTGACGCCGGCGCGGCCGGGATCCTGGTCACCCACGACGCCCGGCACGCGGCCTGGGCCGACCGGGTGATCTTCCTGCGGGACGGGTCGATCGTCGATCCGGCCGCCGAGCACAGCGGAGTGGAAAGGTTGCTCAGCGATGTCCTCTGACGACGAGAACCGCCCGGCCGGCCGGTTGGCCCGGTGGTGGGGTAGCTGGCGGTGGGCCCTGCGGATCGGGCGGCGGGAAGCGCTGCAGCACCGCGGCCGGAGCGTGCTGGTGATGATCTTGATCGGAGTGCCGGTCATGATCGTGACTGCCGGGCTCGCCGTCTTCGGGACCGCACAGGTCCGCGTGGACGACTGGGCCAGGGCGAATCTCGGTGCGGCGCAAGCCATCGTGTCGCCTCCGCTGGCCGAGGCCGGGGCGATCGTCCAAGATCAGTACGGACAGTATCTCGGCTCCACCGGCCCGGGCCGGCCGCGGGCCGGGACGGATCCGGAGGCGCCGTGGCGGGCCGAGGAGGTCGGCGCGCTGCTGAGTGATGCCCGGATCGCCACTGTCGACCAGGGCTATCTGGTGGCCTTCGGCGGGTCGAAACCGATCCCGCTGCGCAGCCTGCAGATCACGGCTGACTCGATCGCCGACTTCGGGTTGGCCGAGTTGATCGAGGGGCGTTGGCCCGCCGCGCCCGGTGAACTGGTCGTGACCGACCGTGCGATCCAGCCCGGCATCCCGCGCTCCGGCCCGCTCACCATCACGGTCGGCGGAGTCGAAACGACCGCGAGCGTCGTCGGTGTCGTACGGGCACCGGCCGGGGCCGAATGGCAGGCGGTGTTGCCGGGGCCGGCGAAGCATTCCTATGAGTCCTGGTTCCTGGTCCAGGGCACCGGTCCGGTGACCTGGCCGGACGTGCAGCGCCTGAACGAGTACGGACTGCTGGTGCAGAGTCGGGCCGTGATGGAGGGAGCTCCGCCGTTCGTGGAGCGCGTCGGTTCGTCGCACCACGGCGATGCCTCGGTGCTCGATCTCTACGGCGGCTCGCTCGGGTCCGAACAGGCGACGTCCCAGTTGATCCAGGTCGCCGCGGTCTCGATCGGCGTGTTGATCGAGGTCACCCTGCTGGCCGGGCCCGCGTTCGCGCTGGGAGCTGCCCGCCAGCGTCGGATGCTGGCCCTGATCGCGGCCTGCGGGGCCGACCGGCGGCAGGTGCGCCGGATCGTCCTGGGCCAGTCGGTCCTGCTCGGCGGGGCGGCGGCGGTGGCCGGCACGGTGCTCGGGCTGGCCGTCAGCCCGCTGCTGACCCACCTCTTGTGGTGGGTCGGCGCGATCACCCAGTACGGCTCCTGGCGGCCGCCCTTCCCGTTGATCATGGCGGTGATGATCGCCGCGGTGCTGGCCGCGGTGATCGCCGCCCTGGGCCCGGCCCGGGTGGCAGCCCGGCGCGACGTCGCCAGCACACTGACCGAGCGGTGGCAGCCGCCGCCGCGGCGCCGGGGAGTTCCGTTGGTCGGCGGCGCCCTGCTGCTGCTGGCGACCGGGGGGATGATCTTCGCGGCGACCGCGGGTCATGAGCAGCCCTGGGCCTGGCCGGTGGTGATCATCGGCTGCCTGGCACTCACCCTGGGTGGACTGATGATCATTCCGGCGATCGTCGCCGGTTGGGGCCGGGTCGGCCATCGGTGGCCGCTGCCGATCCGGCTGGCCGCCCGGGACGTCGGCCGGCAACATCAACGGTCGGTGCCGGCCATCGCCGCGGTGGTGGCCGCGACGGCCGTGCTCGCGGGGTTCGGGGTCCTGTTTGCCAGCCAGACCGCGCTGGCGGTCAAGGTGCACACCCCGGTGACGACGCCGGGCCAGGCCGTCCTGTCCGACTACAGCAACGACGAGGCCCTGCGCGGTTCGCTCGAGCGGATCCAGCGGGAGTTCCCGGACTGGACCTACGTGGAGCGGGACCGGATGATCCAGCCCCCGCAAGACGTCGGCTGGGCCACGTTCTATTCGACCCTGGAGCCGGTGCCGACCGGCTGCACCGAGGCGGAGATCCTCGACGATGTGGAGCGGTGCACGGCCTGGGACGATCCGTTCGCCTCGCCGTTGATCCAGCAGATCCCGGCCGGCGACCGGGCTCTGGCACCCGAGTCGGCGGCCGCGCTGCGGGCCGGAAAGATCCTGATCACCGAACCGTCGTTGATCATTGACGGCAAGGTCCGGCTGATCGAGATCGAGAAGGACTACCAGGCCGGCACTGCGAAGGTGATCCGGCGGGTCGAGGTGCCGGCCGTGCTGGTCGACCCCGGCAGCCTGGTCGGCACCCTGCACCACACGCGGGTGCGGATCTCCGAACCCTACGGCTGGATGTTGCCCGGGACCGCCGACGCCCACGAACTGCCCCGCCGGCTCGATCGGGTCCTGTTCGGGCCGGCGGGCCGGGACATCACCGCGGCCGAGGAGTCGAGGATCCGGCAGTTGATCGAGCCGGACCAGCCGTTCACCGTCGAGCGCGGCCATGTCGACGAGCAGCAGCCGAAGCTGGTCCCGATGCTGGTGGGCGCGGGCTTCCTGGTGCTCCTGGCCGCGGTGGTGGCGACGGTGCTGGCCCAGATCGACGGCCGCGCCGAGCAATCGACACTGGCCGCGGTCGGCGCGGCGCCGACGGTGCGCCGGGGTCAGGCCGCGGCGCAGGCGCTGCTGCTGGCGGCGACCGGGATGGTCTTCGGGGCGGTGCTCGGACTCGTCCCCGGTCTGGCGATCGCTCTGCTGGACCAGCCGCCCGCGGTCGTGGCACCCGGACCGCAGCTCGCCCTGCCCTGGGTTCCGCTGGGCCTGTTGATCATCACGGTGCCGCTGATCGCCGCCGGCCTGGCGGCGCTGACCTCGCGCTCGCCGGTGCTGTCCCGGCGTCCGACCTGAGCGTCAGCTGGGCCGGGGTGGGCGGCGGAACGAGGTGAACAATCGTTTCGCCGCCTGCCGGTTGCCGGTGATCATGATCTCGCCGCGCTTCAGCTCGGGCTCCAGCGGCCGTCCGGCGTAAACCAGGTCGCGGAGCAGGTCTGGGCTGGTGGTGATCACGGTGTCCGGCTCGGTTGCGGCGCCACGGGCGACGTCGATCTGATCGCCGTCGAGGGTGATCCGGAACAGCTCCGGGTCGAGGCTCACCTCGTAGGTGATCGGGCGGGACGGGGGAGTACGCGGTTGGTAGGTCGCTCGCAGCGCGAACATCAGGGCGTCGACGCTCAACTCGCCGCCGGACCGGATCGGCAGGTCGCTGCCCCAGGCCGCCAGGGCGAGCAGCACCGGCTCGAGCCCGCGGCCGAGGTCGGTCAGCCGGTAGGCGCGACTCCCCGCCGGCGGGCCGAGCCGGACCCGCTCCACGATCCCGTCCCGCTCGAGCTCGCGGAGCCGTTGGGTCAGCACATTCTGGCTGGCGCCGGGCAGGCCGCGGCGGAGATCGGTGAACCGCTTCGGCCCGAAGATCAACTCGCGGATCAGCAGCAGCGCCCAGCGCTCGCCGACCCGGTCCAGGGCGCGGGCGATGCCACAGGGATCGTCGTAACTCCGTTCGCCGCGGCTGGACAAAACCGGTTCCTCCTGGGTTATAGTCAGCACTAGTTAGTCCTAAGTTAGCACCAAGCAGTGTTTGGGCGCAGGGGGAGTGATGACGTTCACCGATGACGAGATCGACTATCTGCGGTCCCAACCGCTGGCCCGGCTGGCCACGCTGGGGGAGGGCGATCAGCCCGATGTGATGCCGCTGGCGTTCGAGTTCGACGGCAGCCATTTCTGGGTCGGCGGCGGGGCCACGGTGCTCGCCACCCGGAAGATGCGCAACGCGGCAGCGGGGCGGCGCAAGGTGGCTCTGGTGATCGACGATCTGGTCTCGTTCGAGCCGTTCATCGTCCGCGGCATCCGCGTCTACGGCCATGCCGAACCGCCGGTGGAGCGGGTCGGCCTGGTCGGCCCGGGTCACTACCTGAAGATCACGCCGACCGTGTCCTGGAGCTGGAACCTGGCCGGTGAGCCGGTCGGCGACAGCTGGTACGAGACCCGGCGGACCGAGCACCAGGAGCCGTCATGATCAGCACGACCGAGCAGGTCCGGTCGGCCGACCAGACCTTGATCGCCTACGATCGCCAGGGCCAGGGCGCGCCGGTGATCATGGTCGGCGGCGGCCTGGACGACGGCTCGGAGAACGCACCGCTGGCGGCCGAGCTGGCCGGCGCGCACACGGTGATCAACTACAGTCGCCGCGGCCGCGGGAGGAGCACCGACACCGCTCCGTACGCGCTGCAGCGAGAGATCGAGGATCTGGCCGCGCTGGCTGCGGTCGCCGAGGGGCCGGTGCACCTGTTCGGTGCCTCGTCCGGTGGCGCGCTGGCCCTGGAGGCGGCGGCCGCGGGCCTGGCCGTGGACAAGATCGCGGTCTACGAGGTGCCGTACGCGATCGGGGAGCCGGCCGTCGCCGCCTGGCAGGACTACGCCGCCGAGATCGGCGCGATCGTGGCCGACGGGCGACCCGACGACGCGCTGGCCCGGTTCATGCGGCTGGCCGGGATGCCCGACGAGGCGATCGAGGCGGCCCGGACGTCACCGGAGTTCGCGGCCTCCAGTGCGCTGGCGCACACCCTGCCGTACGACGCCGCCTGTCTCGGTGACGGGCCGCCGCCGCAGCGGCTGAGCAAGATCGACAAGCCGACGCTGGTGATCACCGGGGACGCCGGACTGGAATTCTTCGGCCCGGCCGCCGCGGCGATCACCGAGTTGCTGCCGCAGGCCGAGTCGCGGCTGTTGCCGAGCCAGGGTCACGTCGCCGATCCCGGCGCCCTGGCGGCGATGCTGCAGGAGTTCTTCGACGCGGCCTGAGCTCAGGACGCGGCGGAGCCGCGCCGCTCGCTGATCGGTGGCAGCAGGCCACGGCTGACCGCGATGTCGATCGCGTGCCGGCGGGAGGTCGCCTGCAGTTTGCGATAGACGCGCTGGATCTGGTTCCGCACGGTGTGCACCGAGACATACAGGCTGGCGGCGATCTCCGCGGCGGTGCCGCCGTCCGCGAGCAGGCCGAGGATGACGCGCTCGCGCGGGGTCAGTGGTGCCTCGTGCCGCAGCTCGGAGTCGGGCGCCGGCGGCACGAACAAGATGATCTTGAGCCGTTCCAGGGTGGCCTTGACCGCCGGCTGCCAGTCGGCGGCGGCGGCCAGCGTCCGCTGGTCGGTCGTGGCGAGGCTGTGCCCGATGGTCTGCGGATCGCCCGACTGGGTCAGCGCCCGGAGCACCAGGCGGGCCGACTCGCGGTGATCACCGGTCCGGTGCAACGCGGTGGCCAGGGTCAGGGTCAACTCGATCGCGCCGCGGCGGGGCGCCAGGTCGAGCCACCGGCTGTCGGAGATCAGCGCGGCAGCCGCGGTGCAGCGGCCCGTCGCGACGAGCCAGCGGACCTGCTGCAGGACGTGGTGATGATCGGTGAGGTGGTCCGGGATCGCCGCCCGGGCCCGGTCATGATCACCGATGCTGATCGCAAGCTGGGTTTCGAGCCCGGCGAGCAGGGAGTGGGCCAGCGAGCCCGGCGGCAGGTGGGTCGGGGCCGTGTCCAGCAGTTGCGCGAGTTGATCAAGGGCCGGCCGCTGCTGGCCGCGGACCAACGCGGCCCGGAGCTGGGCATACCGGATGAAGGGAAGGTGCCGGTCGTGCCGCAGGTCGGCGGTGTGCAGCAGGCCGAGGATCTCCTCGTAGCGCGCCCAGTCCAGTCGATCGGTTGCCTTGATCAGCCGGGCGCCGAGCAGCGCCACCTGGTGTCGCGGGTCGAGCCGGTCCAGGCCCCAGCCGTCGATCACGGTTTCGGCGTACGTCGCCCAGCGCAGGGCGATCGCCGGGTCGCCCTGGACGGCGTGCAGGAGAGCGAGCTCGCCGGCCGCGGCGGCCCGGTCGTCGGGATGGACGTCGGTCAGTTGGATGACGGCGAGGAGGTCGCTGCCGGCCTCGGCCGGCTGCCCCGCGAGGAACTGCAACACCCCGTTGTGCCGGGCCAGTGAGCCGAGCTTCCAGGAGTCGGTCCCCGGCCGCGGAGCCAAGCGTTCGGTGGTGGCCCGGATCGCTGCCGCATACGGCCGGGCGCGCTCGTAGTGACCTTGATCAAGAAGGGCGAGCAGCACGAGGTGCTCCATCCCGGCTCGCACCTCGCCGTCGGGGAAGTGACCGGATTCGATCAGCCGCTCGACCCGGCCGAGCAGCTCCGGCGGCGGTCCCGGAGCCCCCGGCCAGGTGTGCACTCGGTCCATGATCAGCTGCAGCGCGGGGTGCCGGGAGAGCTGATCATGATCGAACCGGGTGATCAGGTCGGTCAGCAGGCCGTCGACCCGGCCGAGGTGCAGCCATTCGGCCTCGATCAGGGCCGCGAGCGACTCCGGATCGTGCTCCTGGGCAGCCTGCCGCGCCACGCGTCCCGTCACGTCGGACGGGGACCGGAGAGTTGCTGGCATCGTGGCGTAAACCGTTCCCGCAGGGACCCGGTCGGGTGTCCGGCCGGTCTGGATCTACAGCTGACTGGGGGATACTACCGATGGTCGCTTCGGGCGGCAATCGGCCCGTTTCATGCCCAATCGTCGGCCCGGGCATCGCCGATGAATCGGTTTCCGGGTTGATCACGGAATTCCGGCCAGTTGACTATTTTGTTGATCATGTCCGGAGCGGCACGGTGGCCGAAGTGGTCAGCGGCGGGCCGGACCCGGTAGCAATAGCCCGACGTCTCGCGGGGGTTTGACGTTCTCAACCGTCTCGCCCGCGGGCCCTCTTCCCCTCCGCGGCAGCATCGTCGTGGAGGATCGAATTGTTCAGCCTGCCCGGATCACCCCTGGCGCGCGCCCGGAGGCGCCGCCGGGAGCGAGGCCCCTCGGCCCGTTTCCGCTTCCTGTCCACCGTCTTGTCGCTCGCCCTGCTGGCCGGCCTGATCGCGTTCGGCTCCGCGCCCACGCCGGCCGCGGCCGAACCGGGGAATCCCGGCACGCCGGGTGAGCCGACCGTCCTCTACCAGGAGGACTTCGAAAACACCGACGATGGCGCCAACACGCTGCTCGGCGACTACACCGGCGACGAAGGCACGGCGTACACGTCTGACGCCTTCTGGCAGAACCGGGTGCTGTGCAACGGATTCATCATCGACCGGACCAGCCCACGGCTCACCGGCGACTGCAACGGCCCCGGCCGTCCCGAGTCCAACGGCATCGCCGTCTATCAGTCGCTCACTGCTTTGGCCGACGCGCTCGGTCAGCACGCCGGCGCGACGGATCCGTCGCTCAACGGCGCGGCCGCGTCGTTCACCTCCGGCGACGGTGCCAACAACCTGGTGCAGTTCCGCACCACCGAGCCGCTGAGCCTCGAGACCGACAACCGGTTCGTCACCTTCTCGGTCGACGCGGTGGCGATGAACTGCTTCGCGACGCACCCCAAGCTCCGGTTCTACCTGGAGGACGATCAGGGCGAACATGCGATGTCCGGTGCGGCGATCGATCCGTGCACCGATGCGCGGGCGACCGAGGTCACCGGCACCGCGCAGGAGGGAACCCCCAGGTCGACCCGCGCGGGCACGTTCCCGGGCGACTCGTCCCTGCTGTTGTCCGGCGGTGACTTCGGCATCGTGCTGCGCAACGAGAACGGCAACGGCGGCGGAAACGACGGCGCGTACGACAACATCCGCGTGCTCGACGTGACGCCCCAGCTGGACAAGGCGTTCACGCCGGAGAAGGCGCTGGTCGGCGGCACCTCCACCCTGACCTTCACGGTGACCAACACCAGCGAGCTCGGCGCCAAGAACGGCTGGTCGTTCACCGACACCCTGGCCGACGGCCTGGTCGCCGCCACGCCGGCCAAGATCGGCGGCAGCTGCACGGCGGAGACCACGATCGGCGACGACGGCTCGACCATCTCGGTCGCGAACGGCCAACTGGCCGTCGGGGCCCAGTCCTGCACGATCACCGTCGACGTCACCTCCGACACCGCCGGCACGTACGAGAACGGCCCGGACGACATCTCTGACCCGGTCGGCCTCGACCTGCCGGGCAATTCCTCGGTGACCTTCGAGGAGCAGGAGGACTTCGCCTGCTCGCCGCAGGGCATCCTGTTCCAGTACCCGGACGGCCCGACCCGGGTGATCGGGATCGACATCGTCACCGGTGCCGCGACGACGCTCGGCACCCTGCAGGACCGTAAGGTCAACGCGATCGGCTACAACGGGCTGGACGACTACATCTACGGTCTCGACCTGCAGAATCAGACCATCGTCCGCGTCGGCGGCGACGCCAGCGCCGTCGAGATCGGCTGGCCGGAAGGCCTGCCGCAGGTCGTCGTCGGTGACATCGACGAGACCGGCCACTACTGGCTGACCGACGGGCTGACCTGGTGGGTGGTCGACCTCGTCCCCGGCTCCGACAGCTACGGAACCATTGTCGAGCAGGGCGACGCACCGCCACCGGCCAGCGTCGACAACACCGGCGCCGACTGGGCCTATGTCCCCGGCACCGGCGCGTTCTGGGGCCTCGGCATCGACGGCTCGGACGCCATCCTGCTGAAGTTCGACCGGACGACCCGTCAGCGCTCCGTGACGGCCAACCTCGGCCCCCTCGGTGGCAACACCTTCGGCGCCGTCTACGCGGACCCGAACGGCTTCCTGTACGGCTCCGACAACAAGACCGGTCAGATCTTCCGGGTCGACGTCGCGGCCGGCAAGGCGCAGAAGTTCTCCGACGGGCCGTCCTCCGGCACCAACGACGGCGCTCGCTGCGCCGAGGCGCCGATCCCGATCGACTTCGGTGATGCACCGGAGAGCTACGGCAGCACGCTGGCCGGCAACGGACCGCGGCACTCGATCCCCGGGATCGACGTCGAGTCCGACACCGCTCCGTTGATGCTCGGCAGCAAGATCGACATCGACGCCGACGGGGTCCCCGGAGACGATGCCGACGGTGACGACACCGCCGACGTCGCCGACGAGGACTGCGTCACCCAGCCGCTGCAGCTGGCCCAGACCGGGCCGACCACGGTGTCGGTGACCGCCACCAACACGACCGGCCAGCCGGCCACCCTGGCGGGCTGGATCGACCTGGACGGCAACGGCACCTTCGACGCCGGCGAGCTCGTCACGGCGGCCGTACCGGCGAACAGTGGCACCGCCGCCTACTCGCTGGAGTTCCCGGAGGCGACCGGGTCGGACACGACCTATGCCCGGTTCCGGATCTTCCCCGGCGCGAGCGTCGAGCGGTCTCCGCTCGGGGCCGCCGCGGCCGGTGAGGTCGAGGACTACGTCGTGTACGACCGCGAGCTGGCGATCGAGAAGACGTCGGACGCCACTGCGGCCACCCGGATCGGTGACACAGTGAACTACACGGTCACGGTGTCCAACACCGGATCGTCGCCGTTCACCGACGACGCCCCGGCGATCGTCTCCGACGACCTGTCGGGTGTGCTCGACGACGCCACCTACAACGGCGACGTGACCGCGTCGGCCGGCGAGGCGACCGTCGACGGGACCGACCTCACCTGGCGCGGCGCGATCGAGCCGGGTGGCAAGATCACGATCAGCTACTCGGTGACGCTCACCGGGGCCGGTGACGCCCAGTTGATCAACGTCGCATTCCAGCCGGACTGCGATCCGGCCGACGAGGCGTGCCAGCCGGCGCCGCCGCCGCCGGCTGAATGTGCCGAGAACGGCAAGGATCCGAAGACCGGTCTGCCCTGCGACAGCACGACGCTGGACCTGCCGAAGCTGAAGATCGAAAAGACCGCCGACACCACGGCGATCCCCGAGGTCGGCCAGACCGTGACCTACACGGTCAAGGCGACCAACGATGGCAAGGGCGCGTTCTCGGCCGACAACCCGGCCGTCGTGGTCGACGACCTGGCCGGCGTGCTGGACGACGCGACCGTCGATCCGGCGACGATCAAGGCCGACCGCGATCCGGCGGCCGAGTACGCCGAGCCGCGGGTCACCTGGACCGGTGCCCTGGCGCCGGGCGAGACGGTGACGATCACGTATCAGGTGACCTACAACGCTGCCGGTGATCACAAGTTGATCAACGTCGCGTTCCAGCCGAAGGATCCGGACGACCCGACGCCGACCTGTGACCCGGCCGACGAGAACGGGCTGGATCCGGAGACCGGTCAGCCGTGCGGCCGGAACCAGATCCCGGCCGCCGGGTTGAACGTCGCCAAGTCGGTCGACCCGGCCGACGGCAGCGTGGTGAAGGCCGGCCAGGAGGTCACCTACACGATCACCTTCGGCAACGACGGCGAGACCGATGCTGAGGTCAACGCCTGGAAGGATGATCTGTCCGGCGTGCTCGACGACGCCGAGTTGATCACCGGTCCGACCGCCTCCGCCGACGCCCTGACCGTTTCGGAGGTTGTCGATGGCCGATTCTCCGTCGACGGCACCGTGGCGCCGGGTGAGTCGGTGACGGTGACGTACACGGTCAAGGTGCTGCCCGACGGCGAGCGGGGCGACAACAGCCTCGGCAACGTCGTCGGCAAGGACCCGAAGCCGGACACCCCGTGCGCGGAGAACGATCCGCTGTGCACCAGCAACCCGATCTCCGAGGTCGTCGACTCCAAGAGCGTCGACCCGGCGACGGGGACCGCGGTCAAGCCGGGCCAGCGCGTCACGTACACACTGACGTTCGGCAACGACGGCACGGGCGCCGGCCAGGTGGACCGGGTGGACGACCTCAACCACCTGCTGGACGATGCCGAGCTGACCACCCAGCCGGCGTCCTCCGACCCGGCGATCAAGGTCTCCGCCGTCACCGACGGCCGGATCTCGATCACCGGTGAGGTGCAGCCGGGCCAGACGATCACGGTGAGCTACACGGCCACCGTGCGCGACCTGGACCAGTTGGGTGACGGCCTGCTGGCCAACTTCCTGATCGATCCCGATGAGGAGACCCCGAAGGAGCCGACCTGCGAGGGCGATGACTGCACCGCCAACCCGGTCGACCAACTCAGCATCATCAAGTCGGTCGATCCGAAGTCCGGCACGGCGGTCGAGGAGGGACAGCGGGTCGTGTACACGCTGACCTTCAAGAACGACGGCAAGGGCGAGGCGGCAGTTGATCACACCGACCATCTCGGCGGCGTGCTCGACGACGCCCGGGTGATCGATTACGTGGAGTCGTCGGATCCGGCCCTGGAGGTGCTGCACTCCGACATCCAGTACACGGTGGTGGGCACCCTGGCGGCGGGGCAGACCGTGACCGTCTCCTACGCGGTCGAGGTGCTGCCGGCCGATGAACAGGGTGACGGGGTGTTGGAGAACTTCATCACCGAGACCGGCGTGGAAGCGCCGGACGAGTGTGTCGTGGGCGATCCGACCTGCACCACCAACCCGGTTGATGGCGCGAAGCTGCCGGACACCGGAGCGCCCAACGTGCTGATCGCCTTGATCGGCGGGCTGTTGCTGCTCACCGCCGGTGGCGTGGTGGTCGGTCGCCGGATGCTGAAGCGAGGGGCCGGCACTCCGTCTGAGTAGTTGACCGAACGATCCCCGGTCCGGTGCCAGCAGGCACCGGGCCGGGGATCTTCGCGTTACGGGCCGATCAGTTCAAGATCAGCCAGCCGATGCCGGAACAGCCTGCTGCCCAGCCGAAGCTGATCAAGGTGCCGATGATGAACCGCTCCGCGGCGCCGGAGGTCGGGCCGGCCTTGAGTTCGGGATAGCGGGCCAGGCCCTTGATCGCGAGGATCAGGGCGACACCCTCGCGCCAGGTGAGCAGGGCGGCCAGGATGCCGATCCGTTCCAGGATGCCGATCCAGGTGCCACCGCGGAGGAGCTCGCGCCTGATCCGGGCCCCGGCCGGACCGATCACCGTGGTCGGTGTGGTCGTGTCGGCCAGGCCGAGGATGACGTCGGTGACGGCGCCGCCGGTGATCACCGCGGAGACGGCGGTGCAGCCGAGACCGAACCAGGCGATCACCGGGGTGGCCGGCGGCGCGGTGTAGGCCAGGATCGCCAGGCCGACCTGGGCCGCGCCGGCCACGGCGATGATGATCACGCCGACTCCGGTTCGGGTCAGGATCAGCGGCGGCGGGGTGGGCCGCTCGCGCAGCCGCCAGACCACCCCGGCGGCGGCGGAGACGACGAGCGAGCCGAACAGCCCCAGCAGCAGTGGCGTCATGATCAACTCTCCTTCTCCGAGGCCTGCTCGGCCCGCTCCAACAGCCGGGCCAGGACCGGTGGCGTGTCCCGTTCGACCGCCCAGTTGGCGGCCCGCAGCCGTTGGCCGACCGCCTGCCGGGTGATCCCGAGCCGGTCGGCCGCCTGTTGCATGGTGGCTCCGCCGCGCATCTCGTCGACGGCCTGCCAGCCCTGCTCCGAGCGGCGATCCCGGACCGTGGCGACCAGCCGCAGCACCACCTCGGCGTCCGCGGCCTCCTGCTCGGCGGCGGGGCCGGCCAGGACGCGGACATGATCGGGCTCGCGTTTCGCCGCCTCGACGGCGTTTCGGGCCAGCAGGAAGGCCGGGCCGCGGGCCTGCCGCGGCTCCGCCGGCAGCGGCGTCTCCACCGGGCCGATGCCGAGCCCGATGTGCCAGCCGCCGTCCCGCATGAGTTCCAAGATCGCACGGACCACCGACAGCGGCTGCTCCAGCACTCCCTGGAACTCGTCGCCGACCGTCCGGGCGAAGCCGAGCACGGTGTCTACACTCAGTCGCCTCAGCCTCTGCTCGACCAGGTCGGGGCCGGTCCGGGACGAGATCTGATCGACGGTGAGCACGTACGGCATGGGGAAAGGCTAGTTCCTTTCTTTCGGATGACGCAAGACTTGAGCCTTTCTAGGATGGGTGAGGATGGCGGGACTCTCGGTCACGCGCCGGCAGGCGGTTGCGTACCGGCTCGGGGCCAATCGGCTGATCGAACGCCTGCCCGCCGGGGCGTACGTCAGCGGCGCCCGGTTCGGGTTGCAGGACTCGGCGCCGCGGGACGCGTTGCTCGGGTTGCACGCCCGGGTCGCCGACTGCGAGCCGGAGGCCTGGGCCGCCCCCGGCCTGATCCAGACCTACAGTCCTCGGGCGGCGGTCTTTGTGCTGCCCGAAGCCGACTTCGGCATCTTCACCGTCGGCCGGTTGCCGCTCGATCCTGACGTCCGGAGCCGGCTGGACGCCACGGCCGACCGGATCTGCCGGGACCTGGCCGGTGGCGAGGCGAAGGGCGGAGCCGACGGGCTCCGGGAGGCCTGCGCCACCGGCCGGATTGCGCTCCGCTGGACCACCAGCGCCCTCTATTTTCGTGAGGTCGAGCGGCCCCGGATCGATCCGGGCCACGCCCGGCGCGAGCTCTGCCGCCGCCATCTGACCGGCTTCGGCCCGACGACCCCGGCCGCCTTCGCCTGGTGGGCGGGAATGGCGGCCGCCGACGCCCGGCAGGTCTGGGACGAGGTGGAGCCGGAACTGGTCGAGGTCGATCTCGACGGCCGACGGGCCTGGATCCTGGCCGCGGACGAGCCGGCGCTGCGGGATCCCGACCCGATCGAAGCGGTCGCCGACCCGGGATCGGCCCGGTTCCTGGTCACTTCCGACCTGCGGCTGCTCGGCCAGGACCGGACGGCGCTGTTCGTCGGCCCGGGGCAGCGTCGGCTGTCCGACCTGCACGACACCTTCCACCCGGGCGGCCTGCTGGTCGGCGGCGAGATCGTCGGCGCCTGGGGCCGGCGCGGCGGCCGGGTGCTGCTCCGAGTGCCCGGCCCGCTGGCCCCCGAGACCCGGGCCGCGGTCGAGGCCGAGGCGCTGAGCATGCCGATTCCCGCTGTCACCGGGGTGGACCGTGCCACCATGACCCTCGACGTCTCGGCGGCCTGATGAACCAGGAACCGATCAGCGCGGCCGACGACCCCCGGCTGGCCGACTACGTCCGGCTGCGCGAGGTCAACCTGCGCAAGTCACTGGAATCGGCCGAGGGCCTGTTCATCGCGGAGGGGGAGAAGGTGATCCGGCGGGCGGTCGAGGCCGGCTACCGGCCGCGCTCCTTCCTGCTGGCCGAGCGCTGGCTGGCCTCCCTGCGGGACGTGATCGAGCGCTGTCCGGAGGCTCCGGTCTACCTGGTCAGCGAGGAGTTGGCCGAGCAGGTGACCGGCTTCCACGTGCACCGCGGCGCG
This sequence comes from Microlunatus speluncae, assembly GCF_009299835.1. GTDB lineage: Bacteria > Actinomycetota > Actinomycetes > Propionibacteriales > Propionibacteriaceae > Microlunatus > Microlunatus speluncae. The sequence goes on along the minus strand of NZ_VKCZ01000008.1, from coordinate 293,198 downwards.
CTGGCCTCGCTGCACCGCCGGCCGCCGCGGCCGGTCGCCGACCTGCTGACCGCTGCCCGCTCGACTCCGCACCGGACGCGATCGAGGATCGCCGTCCTGGAGGATCTCGTCGATCACACCAACGTCGGAGCCGTGTTCCGGTCGGCCGCGGCACTCGGCGTCGATGCCGTGCTGGTGTCGCCGCGCTGCGCGGATCCGCTGTATCGCCGGTCGATCAAGGTCAGCATGGGCGCCGTTTTCCAGGTGCCGTGGGCCCGGATCGACCCATGGCCCGACGGTCTGCGGTTACTGCGAGACTCGGGCTACGTCGTTGCCGGCATGACCCTCGGCGAGGGCGCGATCACGCTGGACGAACTGGCCGCCCGAGACCATCCGAACCTGGTGCTGGTCTTCGGCACCGAGGGCCACGGCCTGACCGCCGGCGCCGACCGGCGACTCGACCTCCGGGTCACGATTCCCATGCTGAACGGCATCGACTCGCTCAACGTCGCCGCCTCCTCCGCCGTCGCCTTCTACGCGACGCGCTAACCGTCATATACTGACTCATATAACGAGGAGGTGCACCGTGGCGATGACCAGTGTCGACCTGGATCCGCAACTGATCGAGCGTGCCAGGGCGCTCACCGGCAAGAAGACGAATCGGGCCGTCCTCGACCTGGCGCTGCGCCGGCTGATCGCCTCGAAACAGAAGGGGGCGATGATCGACGGCATCGCGGAGTTGACCGACCTGGAGGCTGAACTCGAAGCGCCGGTCGTCGGCCGGGTCGCCTCCCCGGGTCGGTGACCGACTACCTGGTCGACAACTCGGTCTGGGCCAGGCTGGCCTCCGGCGACCCAGCCGTCACCGCGCGGCTACGGCGCATCGAGCGTGCACCCGCCGATCTTTTCGTCACCTGTCCACCGCAGGTCCTCGAGTTCTGCCACAGCGCCCGGACGCCCGAGGAGCACGCCCACTACCGCGAGCAGATCTCCCGGGGATTCCCGCTGGAGCACGCGCCGGACGAATCACTGGTGCTCGACCTCCAGAGCTCGCTGTGGGGATCGGGGCTCGTCCGCGCGGCGGGATCGCTCGACCTGCTGATCGCGGGGTACGCGATCGTGAACGACGCGACCGTGCTGGCCGCGGACCACGACTTCGACCACATCGCGGCGGTGAGCGACCTCCGGCACGAGTATCTCGCGCCGTCGGCCTGACGTCCTCAGGCTCCGGCCAGGCACGATCCCGAGTCCGGTCGATGATCAACCGGCGGACGAAGGGATCTTGATCATCCTTGATCAAGGCCTGCCGATCAGTCAGCCCTTCACAGCTCCATAACGAACTGATCGTCCGCCCGGCGCACGCTGTTACCATCGCCGGAGGTGTGTCGGCGGCGGGAGGGTTCGTCATGGGCAGCGAGGCAGGGGACCGAGGGAACACGGCATTGGTCGGTGACCCGGATTTGCCGCCGACGGCGGTCGATGATCAGGTACGAGAGGCGGACGAACGCCGCTGGACCCCGCGCCGTATCATCATCTGGACCTTGATCGCGATCCTCGGCGGCGTGAGCTGGACCATGATCGCGATCGTCCGCGGCGAGACCGTGAACGCGATCTGGTTCGTCTTCGCGGCCGTGTGCACGTACTTCATCGCGCACCGCTTCTACGCCAAGTTCATCGAACGCAAGCTGCTCAAGCCGGACGACCGACGGGCGACGCCGGCGGAATACAAGGCCAACGGACGGGACTTCGTGGCGACCGACCGCCGCGTCCTCTACGGCCACCACTTCGCCGCGATCGCCGGGGCCGGCCCCCTGGTCGGACCGGTGTTGGCGGCTCAGATGGGCTTCCTGCCGGGCACCCTGTGGATCATCGTCGGCGTCGTCCTGGCCGGGGCGGTGCAGGACTATCTGGTGTTGTTCTTCTCGATGCGCCGGGGTGGCCGGTCGCTCGGCCAGATGGCCCGCGACGAGCTCGGTGTGGTCGGCGGCATCGCCGCCCTGGTGGCGACCCTGGTGATCATGGTGATCCTGCTGGCGGTGCTCGCCCTGGTCGTGGTGAACGCGCTCGGCGAGAGCCCGTGGGGCGTCTTCAGCATCCTGATGACGATCCCGATCGCCCTGTTCATGGGCGTTTATCTGCGCTGGCTCAGACCCGGGAAGATCACCGAGATCTCCTTGATCGGGTTCGTGCTGCTGCTGTTCGCGATCATCGGCGGCGGCTGGGTCGCCGCGACCGACTGGGGCCAGGCGATCTTCCACCTGGACCGGCCGACGATCGCCTGGGGCATCATCATCTACGGCTTCGTCGCCGCCGTCCTGCCGGTCTGGTTGCTGTTGGCGCCGCGGGACTATCTGTCGACCTTCATGAAGGTCGGCACGCTGATCATGCTCGCGATCGCGATCATCCTGGTCCGGCCGGTGATCAGCGTGCCGGCGATCAGCGAGTTCGCCGGCCGGGAGAACGGACCGGTCTTCAGCGGAGCGCTGTTCCCGTTCCTGTTCATCACCATCGCCTGCGGTGCGTTGTCCGGCTTCCATGCGTTGATCTCGTCCGGCACCACTCCGAAGCTGATCGAGAAGGAGCGGCAGACCCGGTTCATCGGCTACGGCGGGATGCTGATGGAGTCCTTCGTGGCGATCATGGCCCTGGTCGCCGCGCTCTCGATCGACCGCGGCATCTACTTCGCCATGAACTCCTCGGCCGCGGTCACCCAAGGCACCGTCGAGGGGGCGGCCGCGTTCGTCAACTCGCTCGGCCTGGCCGGGGTCAACGTCACCCCGGAGGTGCTGGCCCAGACCGCCCAGAACGTCGGGGAGGAATCGATCGTCTCCCGGACCGGCGGCGCGCCGACGCTGGCGCTCGGGCTGGCCCACATCATGCAGCAGTTCATCGGCGGCACCCAGCTGATGGGTTTCTGGTATCACTTCGCGATCATGTTCGAGGCGCTGTTCATCCTGACCGCGGTCGACGCCGGCACCCGGGTCTCCCGGTTCATGCTGCAGGACACGCTGGGCAACGTCTGGAGCAGGTTCAAGGACACCGAGTGGCGGATCGGAGCCTGGATCTGTACCGCGATCATGGTCGCCGGCTGGGGCTCGATCCTGCTGATGGGCGTGACCGATCCCTTAGGCGGCATCAACACGCTGTTCCCGTTGTTCGGCATCGCCAATCAGTTACTGGCGGCGATCGCGTTGGCGGTCTGTCTGACCATCGTGGCCCGGAAATCCGGCGCCGCCCGACTGCTCTGGATCGTCGCCGTGCCGCTGGCCTTCGCCTCCGTGGTGACGATCACCGCGTCGCTGCAGAAGATCTTCTCCCCGGTCCCGGCGGTCGGCTACTGGGCCCAGCACAACGCCTTCCGGGCGGCCCTGGACCGAGGCGAGACCAGCTTCAGCACGGCGACCAGCCGGGCCGCGATGGAAGCGGTGGTGCGCAACACCTTCGTCCAGGGCACGCTGTCGATCATCTTCGTCACCCTGGCGATCATCGTGATCGCGGTCTCGATCTTCCAGACGATCAAGCTGATCCGGGCCGGCGGCGGCCCGAGCACCGAGCTCGAACCGGTGCCGGCGCGCCGCTACGGCCCGGCCGGGCTGGTGGCCAGCAAGCCCGAGCGGGAATTGATGAAGCAGTGGGACGCGCTGCCGGCCGAGAAGCAACCACGCGGGGTCGGTCACTGATGCCCGCCGTCGTCGGCCGGGCCTGGCGGGCGGTGCGCTGGTACGTCACCTCCGTGATGGGCGACAACGCTTACCAGGTCTACCTTGATCATCAGCGCCGCACCCACCCGGGCGAGCCGGTCCTGGCCGAGCGGGATTTCTGGCGAGAGCGTACCGATGAGCAGGACCGGAGCCCTCAGGGCCGCTGCTGCTGATCGCTTATTCGTTCCCTGAGCTTGTCGAATGGCATGCCCGGACTGCTATCCCACGGACGTTGCCGCGTCATCGATCTTGCCCTTCGACAGGCTCAGGGGACGAACACACAGCGACTATGTCCGCGGGGTGACCGGCCAGTCGGCCGGATACTCCTCGGCCAGTTCCTCGTGCCGGCGGTAGAGCTTCTTGCGCAGCCGGCCGGCCAGCCGGTCGCCGAAGACCGTCCCCTCGAGATGATCGGTCTCGTGCTGCAGGCAGCGGGACAGCAGTCCGGTGCCGACCAGTTCCTGATCGTTCCCGAAGGCGTCCTGGCCGCGGCAGGTCGCCCGGTCGGGACGGGCCAGATCGATGTAGGCGCCGGGCAGCGAGAGGCAGCCCTCCTCCTCGGTCTCCAGCACCCGGTCCCGGCCCTCGGGCAAGATCACCACCGGGTTGCAGAAGACACCGACCTGACGACGATGATCATCATCGGGGCAATCGTAGACGAACACCGAGAGATCGACGCCCACCTGGGTCGCGGCCAGGCCGACGCCGTCGGCGGCGCGCATGGTGGCGAACATGTCCCGGATCAGCCGGTGCAGGTCATCGTCGTACTCGGTGACCGGCCGGGTCCGGGCATGCATGACCGGAGTCCCCCACCGGGTGATCGGCAGGGTCGTGCCACCACTGGTCAGCTCGGTCAGCGTCGTCACCGATGCTTGTCCTCTCGTACGGTCCAATACGGGTCCGCGGTGATTCCCGCGCGGCCCGCAGCATCGTAGTGGTAGACCTCGCGGCCCTCAATGATCACCCGCTGGGCCCGGCTCATGATCTCCAGCGGATCGCCGTCCCAGAGCACCACATCGCCGTCCTTGCCGGCCTCCAGCGAACCGACCCGGTCCGCCAGGCCGAGGATCTCGGCCGGATTGATCGTGATCGACCTGAGCGCCGTGGCGCGGTCGAGCCCCTCCTTGACCGACAGGATCGCCTGGTAGACGAGGAAGTTGATCGGCACCACCGGATGATCGGTGGTGATCGCGATCTTGACTCCGGCCTCGGCCAGCAGACCCGGGTTGCGCAGGTCCCGCTGGTTCACCTCGACCTTGCTGCGCGAGGTGAACAGGGGACCGATGATCACCGGGATGTCCCGTTCGGCCAGCACGTCGGCCAGCAGATGGCCCTCCGTGCCGTGGTTGATCACCAACCGATAGCCGAACTCGTCGGCCAGCCGGAGCGCGGTGGCGATGTCGTCGGCCCGGTGGGTGTGCTGACACCAGGGCACCTCGCCGCTCAGCACCGAGACCAGCACCTCGGAGTTGGCGTCCCGGTCGAACGGCTTGCCATCCTTCTCCGCCTGGTCCCGTCGGGCCCGGTAGTCCTGAGCCTTGCGCAGCGCGTCCCTGATCACCGACGCGACGCCGAGCCGGGTCGACGGCGTCTGCTTCTTCTCGCCGTACACCCGCTTCGGGTTCTCACCCAGCGCCGACTTGATGCTGCACGGCTGGGCGAACACCATCTCGTCGACCATCCGGCCCCAGGACTTGACCGCCACGGTCTGGCCGCCGATCGGGTTGCCGGAGCCCGGCTTCACCACGACCGAGGTGACCCCGCCGGCGAGCGCGTCCCGGAAGCCCTCGTCGGCCGGGTTGATCGCGTCCAGGGCCCGGAACCGCGCCCCGACCGGATCGGTCATCTCGTTGGTGTCCTGGCCGGCCCAGCCGTTGCCCTCCTCGTGCACGCCGACGTGACCGTGCGCCTCGACGAAGCCGGGCAGCACCCACTGCCCGGCCGCGTCGATCAGCTCCGCCTTCTTACTGATCTTGACCCTGCTGCCGACCTCGGCGATCACGCCGTCCCGGATCAGGACGGTGCCGCCCTCGATCGGGTCGCCGACCACCGGCACCACCCGGCCGCCGACGATCGCCAGCTCGCCCGAGCGCCGGGGAAAGGTCGAATCCTTGGTCTGCTTGGACATCAGGCGGTCACTCTCTCGGACAGGGCGATCAGGCAGGAGGGGCTCGGCGTGTTGATCGTGCCGTCGATCCGGCCGGCGGCCAGATCATCCCGGGCGATCGCGACCACGGTTCCGTCGTTCTGGTTGGCGACCCAGAGGTGGCTCGCGGTGACGATCAGGTCGCGCGGCCAGGCGCCGCCGCAGGTGATCTCGATGCCCGGCCGGACCAGCCCGTCGGACAACTGGAAGGCCGCGACCGTGTCCGAACCGCGGTTGGCGACGAAGATCGACGCCGCGTCCGCAACGATCGCCGACGGGTAGATCCGGGAGTCGACATCGCTGCCCGACGCCGGTACGACCTGGCCCTGCTCGCCGCCGTTGCCGAGGCGAGATCCCCACCAGACCTCGGCCGAGAGCTCACAGGCGACCACGAGTTGATCATCGACGACGACCAGGTGCCGCGGCCCGGAGCCGGGCGGCAGGATGATCGGGTCGCCGGCCGGGCTGATCTTGCCGGCGGCGTCGATGCCGAGCCGGTGCACCCGGTCGGTGCCGAGGTCGGGCACCAGGATCAGGTCGCCGTCCACGACCACCTGGTGCGGATGTGGTTCGGACTGCCGGCTGGCATCCGGGCCACTGCCGGTGGCCAGCCACAGGTCGGTCTGCTCGGTCAGGCTGCCGTCCTCGGCGAGACCGAAGCAGGAGACCGAACTCGACCCGTAGTTCGCGGTGATCACGAACCGCCCGTCGGGGCTGAAGCACAGGTGACAGGCGCCGGTGCCCGAGTTGGCGACCTGATTGATCAACTCCGGGCCGTGATCGGTCAGTCGCAGCGCGGCGACGGTCGAAGCGTCACCCTCCGACACCGCGTACAACAGCGGCCGGTCGGGATGGCGGATCAGATAGCTCGGCGAATCGATCTCGAGGGTGCCGAGGGTGGACACGTCCTGGGGTCCGACCCGGAGGGTGACGATTCCGGATCCGTCGCCCATGGCACCGGAATAGCCGCCGACGATGAGCTGGCTCAGTTGAGGTAGAGGCACGAACTCTTGCATATCACGCCGTGCGCGGGCGTGGGCCGGCCGCGCGCGACCGCGGACGGCGGCGTGGCGACTTGTCGATCCGGACCGGGCGACCGATGGTGGAAGCGTGTCCGGATCCGATGCCAGCGCCGAAGGCCCGGCCGACGACCTCCTGCCCGAGGCTCATCGCCGGATCCTGGCGAGTTACCTGCGTCACCTCGCAGCCGAGCGACACCTCTCCGAGCACACGGTCCGGGCCTACCGGGCCGACCTCACCTCGCTGCTGGAGCACCTGACCCGGCTCGGCCGCGGGACCCTGGCCGAGGCCGGTCTCGGTGATCTGCGCAGCTGGCTGGCCCGGCAGCAGACCCTCGGCCAGGCCCGGTCCAGTCTGCAACGACGGGCCACCGCGGCCCGGGTCTTCTTCGCCTGGGCCCAGCGGACCGGTGAGATCGAGAACGACCCGGCGGGGTCGCTGCGGTCACCGAAGCAACAGCGCCGGCTGCCCGACACCCTGGAGCGGTCGGAGGCGCAACGGATGCTGGAGCAGGCCATCGCGGTCGCGGCCGAGGACGGCGGGCCGGTCGCGCTGCGGGACGTGGCGATCTTGGAGGTGCTGTACGGCAGCGGTGTCCGAGTCGCCGAGCTGTGCGGCCTGAACCAGACCGACGTGGACACCGACCGGCGCACCATCCGGGTCTTCGGCAAGGGTCGGAAAGAGCGCACCGTGCCGCTCGGGGCGCCGGCCTTCCGGGCCCTGGACCGCTGGCTGGCCGAGGGTCGCGAGCCGTTGCGCACGCCGGAATCCCCGGCCGCGATCTTCCTCGGCGAGCGCGGCCGGCGGATCGATCAACGGGTCGTCCGGCGGATCGTGCACCGGGCCTTGCGACTGACCGACGGCGCCCCCGATCTCGGCCCGCACGGGCTGCGGCACGCGATGGCGACGCATCTGCTCGAGGGCGGGGCCGACCTGCGCAGCGTCCAGGAGTTGCTCGGCCACGCCTCCCTGGCCACCACCCAGATCTATACCCACGTCACCACCGACCGGCTGCGGCGGGCGTACCAGCAGGCCCATCCGCGGGCCTGACCCGGTCAGGGCACCAGATTCACCAGCCGGCCCGGGACGAAGATCAGCTTCCGTGGCTGGACGCCGGCCAGGAGCTCGGCGATCCGCGGCTCGCCGAGCGCGGCGGTGATCACCGCGTCGCGGTCGGCGTCGACGGGCACCGTGACCCGGCCGCGGACCTTGCCATTGATCTGGATCCGGTACTCGACGACGTCCTGCGCCAGATAGCGCTCGTCGGCGGCCGGGAACGGCCCGTGCGCCAGCGACTCGGGGTGACCCAGTCGCAGCCAGAGTTCCTCGGCGAAGTGCGGACACAGGGGAGCCAGCATCAACACCAGCGGCTCCACCACGGCGCGAGGACCGGATCGTTCGGCGTAGGCCTTGGTGAGGTGATTGGTCAGCTCGATCAGCTTCGCCCCCGCGGTGTTGAACCGCAGGGCGGCATAGTCGTCGCGGACGCCGGCGATGGTGCGGTGCAGGATCCGGAGCGTCGGCTCGTCCGGTTGATCTTCGCCGACCCGCAGCTCGCCGGTGTCCTCGTCGATCATGATCCGCCAGACCCGCTGCAGGAACCGTTGCGCGCCGACGACATCCTTCGTCGACCAGGGCCGCGACACGTCCATCGGTCCCATCGACATCTCGTACAGCCGGAAGGTGTCCGCACCGTAGCGTTCGCACATCTCGTCCGGCGTCACCACGTTCTTCAGGCTCTTGCCCATCTTGCCGTACTCCTGGCGGACCTCCTGCCCGTGCCAGAAGTGTCGGCTGTCGGCCTCGGTCACCTCCTCGGCCGGCACGTAGACCCCGCGCGAGTCGGTGTAGGCGTAGGCCTGGATGTAGCCCTGATTGAACAGCCGGCGGTACGGTTCGGAGCCGCTGACGTGGCCGAGATCGAAGAGCACCTTCTGCCAGAAGCGGGCGTACAGCAGGTGCAGCACCGCATGCTCCTGGCCCCCGATGTAGAGGTCGACGCCGCCGGGGTCGTCCGCGCCGTGCCGACCGGGTTGCGGGCCCAACCAGTACCGCTCGTTCTCCGGTGCGCAGAGTTGCTCGGCGTCGGTCGGATCGACGTAGCGCAACTGGTACCACGACGAGCCGGCCCATTGCGGCATCACATTGGCGTCGCGGCGATAGACCTTCGGCCCGTCGCCGAGATCGAGTTCGACCTCGATCCAATCCGCGGCCCGGGACAGCGGCGGCGACGGCTCGGAGGCGGCGTCGTCCGGATCGAAGGTGCGCGGCGTGTAGTCGTCCACCTCGGGCAGCACGACCGGGAGCAGGTGTTCGGGCAGGGCGACGGGTTGATCATGCTCGTCGTAGACGATCGGGAACGGCTCACCCCAGTAGCGCTGCCGGGCGAACAGCCAGTCCCGCATCTTGTACTGCGTGCGGCCGGTGCCGTGGCCGTGCGACTCCAGCCAGTCGATGATCAACTTCTTGGCGTCGTCGACCTGCCGGCCGTCCAGGAAGGCCGAGTTGATCGCCGGCCCGGCGCCGACATAGGCCTGCCCGGCGAAGTCCTCCGGCGGCCGGACGGTACGGACGATCGGCAACCCGAATGCCTCGGCGAAGTCCCAGTCGCGTTGATCCTGCCCGGGCACGGCCATGATCGCGCCGGTCCCGTACCCCGACAGCACGTAGTCGGCGATGAACACCGGGATCCGCCCGCCGGTCAAGGGATTCGTGGCCCAGTCGCCGAGGAACACCCCGGTCTTCTCCCGGCTCTCCTGCCGGTCCAGGTCCGACTTCCGGGCCGCCGCCCGGCGGTAGCCGGCCACGGCCTCGCCCGGGGTCTCCGCGCCGCCGGTCCAGCCGGCCGGGACACCGTCGGGCCAGGACCCGGCCAGCACCCGGTCGACCAGTGGATGCTCCGGCGCCAGCACCAGGTAGGTGGCGCCGAAGACGGTGTCCGGCCGGGTCGTGAACACCTCGATGTGCTCGTCCGGCCGGTCGGTGATCGGGAACCGGATGCTGGCCCCGGTGGAGCGGCCGATCCAGTTGCGCTGCATCGTCTTGATCTTGTCGGGCCAGTCCAGCCCGTCCAGGTCGGCCAGCAGCCGGTCGGCGTACGCGGTGATCCGCAGCTTCCACTGCCGGAGGTTCTTGCGGAACACGGGAAAGTTGCCCCGCTCGCTCCGGCCGTCCGCGGTGACCTCCTCGTTGGCCACCACCGTGCCGAGTCCCGGGCACCAGTTCACCGGCGCCTCGGACTGATACGCCAGCCGCTGGTCGTCGATGATCATCCGGCGCTCCCGGTCGCTCAGCTCCGGCCATGATCGGCCGTCCGGCGTCGGTCGCACGCCGTCGGCGTACTCCGCCTCCAGTTCGACGATCGGCCGGGCCCGGCCGGCACGCTCGTCGTACCAGGCGTTGAAGATCTGCAGGAAGATCCACTGGGTCCACCGGTAGTAGCCCGGATCGGTCGTCGTGATCCGCCGGCGTTCGTCGTGGCCGAGCCCCAGCCGGCGGATCTGATCCAGGTAGCGCTCGATGTTCCGCTCGGTCGTCGTCCGCGGATGTTGGCCGGTCTGCACCGCGTACTGCTCGGCGGGCAGGCCGAAGGCGTCGAATCCCATGGTGTGCAGGACATTCCGCCCGGTCATCCGATGGAACCGGGCGAACACGTCCGTGCCGATGAAGCCGAGCGGATGCCCGACGTGGAGCCCGGCGCCGGACGGGTACGGAAACATGTCCTGGACGAACAGCTTGTCCGCCGGCACCGGCCCGCGCAGCGGCCCGGTCGGATTGGGGGCGTGGAACGTGCCGTGCTCGGCCCAGGTCCGCTGCCAGCGGCGCTCGAGCTCCCCGGCCAGGCGCGCGGTGTAGCGGTGGGCCGGGGCGCTGTCCTCGGTGCGGGGCGACGTGTTGCTCATGCCTGGGTCCTTCCCGATCGTGTGGCATCACGGTAGTGGCGTGATCAACTCCCGGGTCACGGCGGTGTTAAAGTTTCATTTCGTACTGAAACTTCTGAGTCTTGCTCTTGACTCGGCCGTCGGCCGGGCCCAAGATCAATTGACATGAGTTCCCGCATCGCGGCGGCCTTGGTGGCCGCGCTCCTGATCCTCACCGGCTGCGCGGGCGGTAACAGTGGATCGAGCACCGAACCGCAGAGTCGAACGGTCTCGATGGCGACCAGTGACCCGGTCACGCTCAACCCGGGCCAGCAGACCATCGCGTTCGCCCAGACCCGGGTGATCTTCTCCGGGCTGATGTTCGCCAAGGCGGACGGATCGATCACTCCGCTCAACGCCGAGTCGGTCGAGTCCGACGACGCGATCAACTGGACGATCAAGCTGCGGGACGGCTGGACCTTCCACAACGGCGAACCGGTGACGGCCGAGAGCTACGTCAAGGCGTGGAACACGACCGCCTACGGGCCCAACGCCTGGGCCAACAGCGGCCAGCTGAGCAACATCGTCGGCTACGACGAACTCAACCCGGGCAAGGGCGAGCCGACGGCGAAGGAATTGTCCGGGCTGAAGATCGTCGACGAGCACACGTTCACGGTGCAGCTGATGAGCCCGGACGGGCAGTTCCCATATCAGTTGTCGCAGGCGCAGACCGGCTTCTTCCCGTTGCCGGCGGCGGCCTACGACGATCTTGAAGGGTTCGCCAAGACGCCGATCGGCAACGGGCCGTTCAAGATCGTCGGCAGCTACACCGAGAACGAGCCGGTCACCGTTCAGGCCTATCCCGAGTACGCCGGGCCGAAGCCGACCGTGGACGAGATCGTGTTCAAGCCCTACACCGACATGACGACGGCCTACACCGACGTCCAGGCGGGCAACACCGACATCCTGTTCGTGCCGGCCAGCCGGATGAACCAGGTGAAGGCCGACTTCGGCGAGCGGGCGTACGTCTTCCAGGGACTGGGGATGAACTACCTCGGGTTGCCGTTGTGGGACGACCGCTACTCCGACATCCGGGTGCGCCAGGCGATCTCGATGGCGATCGATCGGCAGGCGGTCAGCGACGCGATCTACGGCGGCATCTGGGAGCCGGCCAGTGCCCTGACGCCGCCGGGCGAGCCGGGCACGCCGGTCGGCTTGTGTGGCGACCTGTGCAAGTACAACCCGGAGAAGGCGAAGCAGTTGCTGGCCGAGGCCGGCGGTTGGACCGGATCGATGGAGATCAGGTATCCGGGCGGCTCCGGGCTGGACGAGCTCTATCAGGCCTACGCCAATCAGCTGCGGCAGAACCTCGGCATCGCCGACGTGACGGCCACGCCGACCACCGACTTCCCGGAGTTCCAGAAGCTGCGCAACGAGCGGAAGCTCACCGGCCCGTACTTCTCCCGCTGGGGTGCCTTGTACGCCAGCCAGCAGAACACGCTGCGTGAGTTCTATCTGGAGACCGGCGGCTGCGTGAACTGCATTCCCTACTACACCGAGGAAGTGAAGCAGCTGCTGGCCAAGGCCGACGCCGAGCTTGATCAACAGAAGGCGATCGCCGGCTACGTCGCGGTGCAGGAAGAGATCATGAAGGACTTCCCTGCGCCGCCGATGTTCTTCGAGAAGTACACCTACGCCACCTCGGACCGGGTCGCGAAACTGGCCGAGGGAGTGGGCAGCATCGACGTCGAGTTCACCACCCTCGCCGAGTGAGGTTCCTGCTCCGCCGGGTCGGCGAACTGCTCGTGGTGTTCTTCGGGGTGACGTTCCTGATCTACGCGGCGGTCTTCGCGCTGCCCGGTGACCCGGTCGCGGCGCTGGGTGGCGAGCAGCCGCTGCCGCCGCGGACGGTCGAGTTGATCAGGGCCAAGTATCACCTCGACGACCCGCTGTGGTCGCAGTATCTGCGCTACCTCGGCTCCCTGTTGACCGGTGATCTCGGGGTCGATCTGAACGGCCGGGCGGTGGCCGAACGGCTGGCCAGCCGTTGGCCGGTGACGATCCAGCTGGCGCTGACCGCCTGGGTGATCCAGGTCGTGCTCGGGATCGGGCTCGGCCTGGTCGCCGGGCTGCGCCAGAACTCCTGGATCGACCGGAGCGTGTTGATCATGACGATCGTGGTGACCTCGATCCCGATCATCGTGATGGCCGTCGCCGCGCAGTTGATCTTCGGTGTGCGCCTGCAGCTGGTGCCGATCGCCGGGGTATCCGACGGCTGGCCGGTGTCCTTCATCCTGCCCGCCTGCGTGCTGGCGATCTACGGCCTGGCCGCGGTGGCCCGACTGATGCGGGGCAGTGTCGCCGACACGATGCGCACCGACTTCGTCCGCACCCTGTGGGCCAAGGGATTGCCGGCGCACCAGGTGGTCGGCGTGCACGTGCTGCGCAACTCCGCGATCCCGGTGCTCACCTATCTCGCCGTCGATCTCGGCGCGCTGCTCGGCGGGGCGATCGTCACCGAGGGCATCTTCAACCTGCCCGGGGTGGGGCAGTTGCTGTTCCAGGCGATCCGGACCCACGAGGGGCCGACGGTCGTCGGCATCGCCACCGCGCTGATCCTGATCTTCCTGGCCACCAGTCTGCTGGTGGATCTGCTGCACTCGGTGCTCGACCCGAGGGTGCGCCATGACTGAGGCGCTGACCGCTGGGCTCAGCGTCGAGGATCCGCGGCCGCGTGGGGTCTGGGCGACGGTGCGCCGCCGGGTGTTGTTCTGGCTGTCCCTGGCGGTGTTGTCGATCATGGTGCTGATCGCCCTGGCGCCGGAGCCGTTCGCCGGCCTGTTCGGCAACCCCGACCCGCGGGTCTGCGAGCTCGGCCGCAGCGTCAAACCGCCGACCGCCGGGCATCCGTTCGGGTTCGACGTGCAGGGCTGCGACGTGTACGCGAACGTGATCCACGGCGCTCGCGCCTCGATCACCGTCGGCCTGATCTGCACCGCGATCGCCCTCGGCATCGCCCTTGTCGTCGGCACCCTGGCCGGCTACCTCGGCGGCGTGGTCGACTCGATCCTGGCCCGGCTGACCGACGTCTTCCTCGGCTTCCCGTTCCTGCTCGGCGCGATCGTGGTGCTGAACACGCTGGGCAGCCGGTCGGTGATCACCGTCGCGGTCGTGCTGGCGCTGTTCGCCTGGCCGACGCTGGCCCGGCTGGTCCGGACCAGCGTGCGCGGCATCCGGCAGGCCGAATACGTCCAGGCGGCGACCGCGATGGGCCTGCCGACCGGCCGGATCCTGACCCAGTACGTGCTGCCGAACGCGATCGGCCCGGTGCTCGCGGTCGCGACGCTGACCGTCGGCGGCGTGATCGTCGCCGAATCGACGCTGACCTTCCTCGGCCTCGGGCTGCGCGCGCCGTCGATCTCCTGGGGACTGCAGCTGGCCAGCGCGCAGTCGGTGTTCCAACGGGCGCCGCACATGTTGATCTATCCGAGCATCTTTCTGGCCGCGACCGTGCTCAGCCTGATGACCATCGGGGATGTGTTGCGGGACGCGATCAATCCCAGGGCCCGTTCATGATCACGAAGAGGAGAAGGACACGATGACCTTGTACGACGTGGCGACGGCCCGCGAGGCGGCACCGGCGATCGAGGCGTGGCTGGCGTACCAGCGGCGGTATCTGCGGACCCCCGGCGTCCAGGCGGCGATCCGGGTGCAGGACGAGGTGATCAGCTCCCGGGCGTACGGGTTCGCCGACGAGCCGGCCGGGACCGAGCTGAGCACCGACCATCTGTTCCGGATCGCGTCGCACTCCAAGACGTTCACCGCCACCGCGGTGCTGCAGCTGGCCGAGCAGGGCAAGCTGCGGCTGGACGATCCGATCGGTGATCATGTGCCCGAGCTCGCGGAGACCGGCGTCGGCGCGGTCACGCTGCGCGAGCTGCTCGGGCACCAGGGCGGCGTGATCCGCGACGGGGTGGACACCGACTTCTGGCAGCTGATCCGGCCGTTCCCGGACCGGGCCGAGTTGATCGAGCTGTGCCGGGATCACGGGGTGGTGTACGACCGCAACGAGCACTTCAAGTACACCAACGTCGGCTATTCGCTGCTCGGCCTGGCCATCGAACACGCGTCCGGCACGGGCTATCACGATTATGTCCGGTCCATGATCATCGAGCCGCTCGGCCTGGCGGCGACCGGGCCGGAATGGTCGCCGGAAGTGTCCGACCAGTTCGCCGCGGGACACACCGGGCTGATCGACGGAGCCGAGCCGCGGGAGGCGATCGGGCACATCGACACCCGGGGAATGGCCGCGGCGACCGGCTTCTATTCCACCGCCGAGGATCTGGTCCGCTATGCCGCGGCCCACTTCCACGGCAACGAGGACTTGATCACCGACGCCAGCAAGCGGCTGATCCAGCGGAACGAGAGCACCGTGGTCGCGCATGGTTCCGAGCTGGGGACCTACGGCCTCGGGATGGACGTCACCACGATCGGGGACCGGCGGCTGGTCGGCCACAGCGGCGGCTATCCGGGACACATCACCCGCACCTATCTCGATCCGGTCGACCGGATCGCGGTGAGCGTGCTGACCAACTGCATCGGCGGGCCCGCGACCACCCTGGCCAACGGCGTGATCAAACTGCTCGACCTGGCTGCCGGTGATCATGAGCCGGATCCGGCCGCCGCCGATCATGATCTGTCCCGGTTCACCGGGCAGTTCGCCAACCTGATGGGCGTGGTCCAGATCGCCCTGCTCGGCGGCCGGTTGGTCGGCTTCTTCGCCGCCGCGCCCGATCCGACCGAGTCCTACGACGAGCTGCTGGTGGTGGACGAGAACACCCTGCGGGGCCGGCCCGAGGCCGGCTTCGGGTTCGCCGGCGAGACGGTGCAGTTCACCTGGGCCGCCGACGGTTCGGTCGAGTCGCTCCGCTACGGCGGCGGCACCCGCTGGCCGGTGCCGGACTTCCTGGCCCGGCGGTCGGCCCAGATCAAGGCGGCCGGCTGATCATGGCGGGCAGGAAGGCGGACGCCTGGGAGACCGGGGAGCGACGGCAGCAGTTCATCGAGTCCTTCGGGGTGCTGCGCGAGATGGCCGGGTCGACGCGGATGGAGGGCCGGGTGCTCGGCTACCTGATGACCAGCACCAAGCCGTACGTCTCGTCGGCCGAGCTGGCCGCGGCGCTCAAGGCCAGTGCCGGTTCGATCTCCGGGACCACGCGGCAGTTGATCGAGTCCGGCTTCATCGCCCGTCATGCGATCCCGGGAGATCGGAGCCACTACTTCACCGTCGACGACGACATCTGGGGCTCCTTCCTGGCCGGCGAGCGGCGCTACCTGGACCGGCAGCGAGCCCTGTTCTCCGAGCTGCTCGCCGACGTCCCGGCCGGTCTCGACGGGCCGCGCCGCAAGGTCCGCAACGCCCGGAACTACATGGAGTGGCTGGCCACCTATCACCGCAAGATGCTGGCCGACTGGAAGATCTTCAACGAGACCCACGGCGACGGCGACGTCGACCCGTCGACCGAGGTGCCGTCATGATCGCGCCGGCGCGGACCGGGGGCGACGTGCTCCGCTTCGAGGACCTTGCGGTCGACTTCCTGGTCGGCGGCAACTGGCAGCGCGCGGTCGACGGCGTGTCGTTCGCGTTGCGGCGGGGCGAGGTGCTGGCCGTCGTCGGGGAGTCCGGGTCGGGCAAGAGTGTCACCAGCCTGGCCACGATCGGCCTGCTGCCGGCCAACGCCCGGGTCTCCGGCCGGGTGTTCCTCGATGATCAGGAACTGTTGACCGCCGGCCGCACCCGGCTCGCCGGGATCCGCGGCAAGCGGATCGCGATGATCTTCCAGGACCCGGTGAACGCCCTCGACCCGGTCTTCACGATCGGCTCCCAGCTGATCGAGATGATCCGCCGGCACCAACCCGGGACCAGCCGCGGCCAGGCCCGGGAGCGGGCGGTCGAGTTGCTCCGGATGGTCGAGATCGGCGATCCGGAGCAGCGGCTGCGGCACTACCCACACCAGCTCTCCGGCGGCCAGTGCCAGCGGGCGATGATCGCGATGGCGTTGTCCTGCGAGCCGGAGGTGTTGATCGCCGACGAACCGACGACCGCCCTCGATGTCACCGTGCAGCAGGAAGTCCTGGACGTGCTGATGGCCCTCCGTCGCCGCACCCCGGTGTCGATCATGATCATCACCCACGACATGGGCGTGGTGGCCGACGTCGCCGAACGGGTGGTGGTGATGCGGCAGGGGACCGTGGTCGAGGTGGCCGAGACCCGGGACCTGTTCGCCCGCCCCGAGCACGACTACACCCGGACCCTGCTCGCGGCGGTGCCCGGCAGGACCCGCCCCGACTCGGACCACGGGGACCCGGGCGGCGAGCCGAAGCCGCAGACGGGTCCGGACGATCGTGCCGCCGCGACCGACCAAGATCGCGATCCACTGATGATCAAGGAACTGGTGGTCGAGTACCGCGGCCGCGGCCGCCGGATCCGGGCCGTCGCCGGCGTCGATCTCCGGCTCGCGCCGGGCGAGATCTGCGGCCTGGTGGGCGAATCGGGCTCCGGCAAGTCGACGATCGGTCGCAGCGTCCTCGGGATGGCCCCGATCAGTGGTGGCGAGGTCCGGGTCGGCGGCGTCTCGCTGGCCACCGCCGGCCGGGCCGAGCTCCGCGCGATCCGGTCCCGGATCGGCGCCGTGCACCAGAATCCCGCCGGCTCGCTCAACCCCCGCTACACGATCGGTCAGTCGATCGGCGAACCACTCCTGGTGCATCGCGGGGTCCGCGGGGCCGAACTGGCCGGCCGGGTGCGAGCGCTGCTGGAAAGCGTCGAGCTGCCCGGCGGCTGGGACGGCCGCTATCCGCACGAGTTGTCCGGCGGTCAGCGGCAACGGGTCTCGATCGCCCGGGCCATCGCGCTGGAGCCGGAGCTGCTGATCGCCGACGAGCCGACCTCGGCGCTTGACGTGTCGGTGCAGGCGCGGGTGCTGGAGTTGCTGGTCGCCCTACAGCGCCAGTTCGCCTTCGCCTGCCTGTTCATCAGCCACGACCTCGCCGTCGTCGAGCAGGTCTGCGACCGGATCGCGGTGATGCACGACGGCCTGATCGTGGAGCAGGGGAGCTGCGAGTCGATCCTCCGCTCGCCCCGCGACGCCTACACCCGGCGGCTGCTCGAGGCCGCCCCGGTCCCCGATCCGGTGGTGCAGCGCCGACGCCGGGAACAGCGGCTGGAGGCGACGGCGTCCTAGCCGATCAGTCCACTGCTTTGTTCCCGACATCCAGCAGACCGATGATCTGATCGAGCTTCCGGTCGACGCCGTCGAACCTCTGATCGACGCCGTCGAACCTCCGGTCGTGACCGGCGACCTTCTGCTCGAGGCCGTCGAACCTGTGCTCGAGGCCGTCGAACCGTTGCTCGAGGCCGTCGAACCGTTGCTCGAGGCCGGTGACCTTCTGGTCGACACCCTCGATCTTCTGGTCGATCTCGTCGAGCCGGTTTCCGTGGCGGCCCTGCGTCTCGGAGATGGTCGTGAGGAACTCGTAGATCGAGTGCACGTCGTTGTCGAGCTGGCGGACTTTGCGCTCGATATCGGCCGGCGACGTCATGCGGGCGAGTCTACGGGTCGCGGTGGAGGTCCTGGAATGAGTTCGGCAGGCATTTTCGATCACCACCAGCTCATCGGGTCGACGAGTTGGCCGTCCAGCCAAAGCATCAGGTGCAGGTGGCAGCCGGTCGAGTAGCCGGTGCTGCCGACCGATCCGATCAGCTGGCCCTGGGCGACCTGTTGTCCCGGCCCGGCCGCGTACGAACTGGCGTGGTTGTAACCGCTGACCACGCGCCGGCCGCCGATCAGGCCGTGGTCGATCATCAGCCGGTTCCCGTAGCCGGCGTTGAAGTAGGCCTGGGTCACCCGGCCCGGATAGGGCGCTCGGATCGGGGTGCCGCAGGCGGCGCCGAAGTCGGTGCCGTCGTGCAGCTTGTTGATCTTGAGCACCGGATGGAATCGCATCCCGAACGGCGAGGTGATCGCGCCGGCCACCGGTGCGATGAAGCCGTGCTGCCCGGTCGGACCGCCCGCGCCGCCGGCCAAGCCGGCCAGGCCCGCGGCCGCCCGATCCGCGGCCCGTTGTTCGGCGAGCTTGCGTTGGGCCTCACCGACCAGCCGGACCCGGCCCGATTCCGGAATCGGCGGCGCACCGCCGTCGCCGCCGAGCAACATCGGATCGAGGTAGCTCTCGCCGCGCCGCCAACCCCAGTGCAGGCAGTCCGCCGGCCGGCAGTGCCCCGGCTCGAGCGTCCCGATCCTGGTGCCCGCCTCGACCCGGGTGCCGACCGGTTGCAACTGCGTCACCGGCTCGTAGGTGGTCCGGGTGGTCCCATGATCGACGACGACCACTCCGCGACCGGCGAGCCGCTGGGCAAAGGTCACCGTCCCGCCGGCAGCCGCGAGCACGGGCGATCCGGCGGCCGCGGCCAGGTCGACGCCTCGATGGCCGGCATCCCACTGTTCGGCGGGCGGGTCGAACGGCCGCAGCACCTGGATCGCCCCGGGCAGCGGCCAGCCCGTCGGCCCCGGCGGCGGTGGCTCCGCCCGGGCCGGCACCGGAGCCGACCCGGCGGCGAGCAGCAGACCGAACAGGATCATCGCGGGCCACAACCACCCGCCGCGCAGACGTACCTTCATGCGTTGGATCCTGCGCCGCTGCGACCGGATCGGCCGCCCGCCAGAAAATCTGTGGAAAACCGGATTGCCTCACCTGCGGCTGTGGACGACGCCCGGACCGGGTCAGCGCACCGCGTCGATCAGGTGCCGGGTGGCGTGCGCCTCGAACGATCCGGTG
Organism: Microlunatus speluncae; assembly: GCF_009299835.1. Taxonomy (GTDB): domain Bacteria; phylum Actinomycetota; class Actinomycetes; order Propionibacteriales; family Propionibacteriaceae; genus Microlunatus; species Microlunatus speluncae. Next base: position 273,654 of record NZ_VKCZ01000008.1, on the reverse strand, counting down.
TCCCGGATGATCCGGTCCATCCGCACCAGGTCCTCGTGGTACTTCTCAACCGTGAAGTCGGGCAGCCACCAGACGCAGCGGCGCAGGATCCAGACCACCGCGCCGACGTCGAAGAACTCCATCCGGGCGCGGAACGTCCGCAGCTCGACGACCGTCAGCCCGGCCTGCTCCGCGTCGCGGCGTTCGACCTCCGGATCCCGCCCGGAGACCTCGTCCGGCAGCGGGCCGAGAAAGAACTCGCTCAGCGCCCGGGCCGACTCGCCGCCGACGTGCTGGGCGAAATAGTGCCCGCCCGGCTGGAGGATCCGGCTGATCTCGGGCCAGTCCGGCTTGATCGGGTGCCGGGAGGTGACCAGCTCGAAGGAGCCGTCGGGAAAGGGCAGTGGACCGCCGGGCTGCGGCTCGTACACCTCGGCCCCGCGCGGTCCGAGCAGCCGGCGGGCGCGCTCGGCATTGGGCGGCCAGGTCTCGGTCACCGCCATCCGGGCCGGAAGCCGTGGCGCCTCGGCGACGACCTCGCCACCGCCGGTGTCCAGGTCGACCGCGGAGCCGACCGTGCCGAGCCGCTCGGCCAGCAGCCGGGCATAGCCCCAGGGCGGTCGCTCCTCGGTCGCCCGGCCGTCCAGCCAACTGAAATCCCAGCCGGACACGTCGGCCGCCGCGGCCTCAGCAATCAGCTCATCGAAGGTACGCACCCGCGCATCCTGCCCGACCGGACGCGCGGCCGCTCCCTATATAAGGGAGAGGTCCGCGCTGGTTGGCCTCGGGGCGGGCGGAAAGCGTAGACTCTGGGCCGCAGCCTGAGGAATCGGGCTGACTTCGCATGCTCGCTCTCCGGCCGCCTCGGTCGGGCGGCATCCGCGGTCTCACTCCCACGTGGTTTGAGTCGGTTGTCGCGCGGGCATCAGGCGGTGTCGAAGAGATCGACACCGGTCAACCGTACGTCGGGCTTCGGCCCGAGAAGAGAGGGATACGGCCATGGCCGTCGTCAGTACCCGCCAGCTCCTCGAGAGCGGCGTCCATTTCGGGCACCAGACCCGTCGGTGGAACCCGAAGATGAAGCGGTTCATTCTCACCGACCGCAACGGCATCTACATCATCGACCTGCGCCAGTCGCTGACCTACATCGACCGCGCGTACGCCTTCGTCAAGGAGATCGTCGGCCGGGGCGGCAAGGTGCTCTTCGTCGGCACCAAGAAGCAGGCCCAGGAAGCGATCGCCGAGCAGGCGATGCGGGTGGGCATGCCGTTCGTCAACCAGCGTTGGCTCGGTGGCATGCTGACCAACTTCCACACCGTGATCAAGCGGATCCAGCGGCTCAAGGAGCTGGAGGGCGTCGATTACGACGACGTCGCGGGCTCCGGCCGGACCAAGAAGGAGCTCCTCGGCATGCGCCGGGAGAAGGAGAAGTTGGAGAAGACCCTCGGTGGCATCCGGGACATGAGCGAGGTGCCGCAGGCGGTCTGGATCGTTGACACCAAGAAGGAGCACCTGGCCGTCGACGAGGCCCGCAAGCTGCGGATCCCGATCATCGGCATCCTGGACACCAACTGCGATCCGGACGAGGTCGACTACGCGATCCCCGGCAACGACGACGCGATCCGCTCCGTCTCGCTGCTGACCCGCGTGCTGGCCGACGCCGTCGCCGAGGGACTGATGTCGCGGTCCGGCGGCCAGACCGGTGAAGAGGCGACCAACGAGCCGATGCCGGACTGGGAGCGCGAGCTGCTGGCCAAGGAAGAGGCCAACGCCCGGGCCGAGGCCGCCAAGACCGCCGAGGCACCGGCCGAGGCCGCTGTCGAGGCGCCCGTCGAGGTGCCGGTCGCGGCGACCGAGGATCCGGTTGCGGTCTCCGCGGCCGCCGACGCCGACGCGCCGAACGAAGTCAGCAACTGAGCCCCTACCCCTGACACAACGTCACCCCTGAAACAGAAGGAAGTACGAGGACGCATGGCGACGATTGCCGCTACCGATGTGAAGCGGCTCCGGGACTCCACCGGGGCCGGCATGATGGACGCGAAGAAGGCGCTCACCGAGGCCGAAGGTGACTTCGACAAGGCGATCGAGCTCCTCCGCGTGTCCGGCGCGGCCAAGGCCGCGAAGCGGTCGGAACGGGCGGCCAGCAACGGTCTGGTCGCCTACGCCGACGGTGCCCTGATCCAGTTGGGCGCCGAGACCGACTTCGTGGCCAAGAACGCCGATTTCCAGGAACTGGCCGACACCGTGGTGAAGGCTGCCGCGGCGGCCAAGGCCGGGACGGTCGACGAGGTCAACGCGGCACCGGTCGGCGACGGCCGGACCGTCGCCGACGCGGTCGGCGAGCTCGCGGTCAAGATCGGCGAGAAGCTTGAGGTCAGCGGGGCCGCCTACTTCGACGGCACCACCACCGTCTACCTGCACAAGCGGGCCTCCGACCTGCCGCCGCAGGTGGGCGTGCTGGTGCAGTACTCCGGTGCCGACGAGGCGGCCGCGAAGACCGCGGCGATGCAGGTGGCCGCGATGCGGCCGCAGTACCTGAACCGGGACGAGGTGCCGGCCGATCTGGTGGAGAACGAGCGTCGGATCGCCGAGGCCACGGCGAAGGCCGAGGGCAAGCCTGAGCAGGCGCTGCCCAAGATCATCGAGGGTCGGGTGAACAGCTTCTTCAAGGACGTCGTTCTGCTCGACCAGCCGTCGGTGACCGACAACAAGACGCCGGTGAGCAAGCTGCTCGAGTCCGCCGGGGTTACGATCGAGCGATTCGTTCGGTTCGAAGCCGCGGGGGCGTGAGCTCCTAGGCCACGATGCGTGCGCTATGAATCCGTCCGGGTTCGTAGCGCACGTTTGTGTCAGCACCCAGAACAGTCCAGGTCAGAGCCATCCAGGTCAGGGAGAGATGCCGATGCCGAGTCCGTACCGCCGAGTCCTGTTGAAACTGTCCGGTGAGGTGTTCGGTGGCGGCAAGATCGGCGTCGATCCCGACGTGGTCGCCGGCTTGGCCCGGCAGCTCGCCGAGGCGGCCGCGACCGGCGTCCAGATCGCCATCGTCGTCGGTGGCGGTAACTTCTTCCGCGGCGCCGAGCTGCAACTGCGGGGCATGCAGCGCGACCGCGCCGACTACATGGGCATGCTCGGCACGGTGATGAATTGCCTTGCCCTGCAGGACTTCTGCGAGAAGGCCGGGCTGGAGCCGAGGGTGCAGACCGCGATCACGATGGGCCAGGTCGCGGAGCCGTACATCCCGCAGCGGGCCGAGCGGCATCTCGCGAAGGGCCGGATCGTGATCTTCGGCGCCGGCTCCGGGATGCCTTTCTTCTCCACCGACACGGTGGCGGCGCAGCGGGCGCTGGAGATCGGCGCCGACGTCTTGCTGATGGGCAAGCAGGGCACCGACGGCGTGTACGACGCCGACCCGCAGACCAACCCCGACGCCAAGAAGTTCGACGACCTCAGCTACGACGAATATCTGGCCCGCGACCTCAAGGTGGCCGACGCCACCGCGATCAGCATGGCGCGCGACTTCGCGCTGCGGATGGTGTTTTTCAGCCTGGACACCGACGGCACGATCGTCCGCGCGATCGCTGGTGAGAAGATCGGGACTACGGTACACACGTGAGGTCGCCCACCCGAGACGAAGGAGCGCTACCGTGATCGACGAGATCCTCATGGACGCGGAACTGAAGATGGACTCCGCGATCGAGTACGCGAAGGAGGAGTTCGCGGCGATCCGCACCGGCCGGGCGCATCCGGCGATGTTCTCGAAGCTGACCGTCGACTATTACGGTGCGCCGACGCCGCTGCAGCAACTGGCCAGCTTTCAGGTGCCGGAAGCGCGGATGGTGTTGATCACTCCGTACGACAAGGGATCGATGGCCGGGATCGAGAAGGCGATCCGGGATTCCGATCTCGGGGTCAACCCGACCGACGACGGCAACGTCATCCGGGTCACGCTGCCGGAGCTGACCGAGGAACGGCGTCGGGAATACATCAAGTTGGCCCGGACCAAGGCCGAGGACGCCAAGATCTCGATCCGGACCCACCGCCGGTCGGCCAAGGAAGCCCTGGACAAGCTGGTCAAGGACAAAGAGGTCGGCGAGGACGAGGTGGTCCGCGCCGAGAAGCAACTGGACGCGGTGACGAAGCAACACACCGACGCGGTCGACGAGGTGCTCAAGCACAAGGAATCAGAACTGATCGAGGTCTGATCGGTGGTCGATTCTTCGGGCTCTGATCCGGTCGAAGGGCCGGAGCCCGGCGACGGGCAGCAAGTCGATCATGGTCGGGCCGGTCGCAACCTGCCGGCCGCGATCGGGGTCGGCGTGGGCCTCGGGGCCTATCTGGTCGTCACGCTGATCTGGTTCAAGCCCGGCTTCGTCGCGCTGCTGGCGGTCGCACTGGCGCTCGGTGCGAACGAGATGTTCGAGGCGCTGAAGCGGCAGGGGATGACGGCGGCGCGGGTGCCGATCATGATCGGCACCGTGGCGATCGCGACCGGATCGTTCCTGGCCGGCGTGCAACAGCCGGTGATCTTCTCCACCGCGTCGGTGTTGCTCGCGTCGCTGGCACTGACCGTGCTGGCGGCGATGATCTGGCGGATGCCGAAGGGCTCCGCCGGCTATGTCAAGGACACCGCGGCCAGCCTGATGATCATCGCCTACGTGCCCTTCCTGGGCTCGTTCGCGGCCCTGATGCTGGCCGGCGAGAACGGATCGATCCGGTTGGTCACGTTCATCCTGATCGTGGTCGCCGGGGACGTCGGCGGTTATGTCGCCGGCGTGTTGTTCGGCCGGCATCCGATGGCGCCGACGATCAGCCCGAAGAAGTCCTGGGAAGGCCTGGTCGGCTCGGTGGTGCTGGGCACCGGCGCCGGGCTGGCGATGACCGTCTTCGGGCTCGGCGCTCCGTGGTGGATCGGCCTGATCCTCGGGGTTGGTTTGGTGGCGGTCGGGGTCTGCGGCGACCTGATCGAGTCCTTGATCAAACGCGACCTCGGGATCAAGGACATGAGCTCGTTCATCCCCGGCCACGGCGGGGTGATGGACCGGCTCGACTCGCTGCTGGTCGCCGCCCCGGTGGCCTGGTTGATCATGTATCTTCTGGTGCCCGGCGGCTGAGCCCGACAATCCGGCCCGGTCAGGCCACGAGTTCGTCGCAGTCCCAGTCCTCGAAAGCGGCGAGGAGGCATTGCAGCTTCGGCCACCAGTAGTCGGCGGAGGATCCGTCGTGGGCATCCTGGAACGGCACCAGCAACCAGTAGACGAGTCCGAGCCGGTAGTCCTCGAGGAGCATCTCGTAGGAATAGCCGGCGACGCCGTGATCGACCAGCGTGCGGTGGAAGCGGGCGAGCAGGCGACGCTCACGATCGTCCTCCTGGCGCTGCTCCCGGGTCCAGAACGTCGCGATCAGGTTGGCCAGGTCGACGGCGCCGAGGTCGAAGCACGGGTCCTGCCAGTCGATCAGGGACGCGGTGCCGCCGGCCCGGATCGGACAGAGGAAATTCGAGAAGTAGGCGTCACCGTGCACCAGGGTCAGCCGTCGCCGTTCGGCCACGCGGGGCTGCAGCCGGCGGGTCCAGTAGGCCGAGAGCCCGTCGACGATCCGCTCGCAGCGCTCGACCACCGAGGCGGGCAGCCAGTCCTCGTTGGCCGACCGCAGGGTCCGCCACGACGTGCGACGCCGCTCGGCGAACCGTGCGAAGCCCTCGCCGTCCTCGGACCAGTAGCCGAGGTCGAGTGCGCCCGTGCCCTGCAACGGATGCTCCCACCAGTACGCCTGGAGCCGGGCCAGGCAGTCGATCACCGCGTCCTGGTCCGTCGGGATCGGCAGGCCCGAGGCCAGGATCCGGTCCCTGGTCGTCGGGGCGACGTGGGTCGCGGACAGATCCTCCAACAGGACGTACGGCTCGTCCGCGGAGCCGATAGCGAAGCATCGCGGGACGACCGGGGGATGATCATCGAGGGAATCGATCAAGCGGTAGAACCGGGCCTCGTCGGCGGCCGACGCCACACTCCAGGCGACGTCGGTCGGTTGCTTCAGGATGAAGGCCCGGGCGGTCGCCGAGCCGGGCGGGGTGATCCGCAGTCGCACCGTCCGGGAGTTGAACGCGCCGGTGTCCAGCACCTCGATCCGGGCGTCGGACGCCGGCCCGTCCACCACGCCGGATCGGTCGAGGATCGCGATCAGGCGGTCATCCATGACCTCACCCTTCCCGGGCCCGGTCAAGATCGCAACGCGATTTCCGGGGAGCCGATCACCGCGGAGCGATGCCGGCGAGCAGCCAGTCCAGGCCGGCCAGGAAGTCGCGTCGCACCCGGGCCGAGGGGATCGGCTGGGTGTCGGCGTCGGTCCAGCCGGTGGCGAACGCGGCATAGCCGATGGTGTAGACGATCAAGGACCGGCGGCCCGCGGCGGCGGCCGCCGCCGCGATCCCGAGCCGCTCGAAGCACTGATCCATGATCACGCCCAGTCGCTGCGCCTCCGGCCCGCGCGATCCCTGCCGGGTCAGATAGGCGCCGACCAGGCTGCCCTGGGTGATCAGCACGTCGTACGTGTCGGTCATGATCACCGTGATCGCGCGCCGCGGATCCCGGGCGGTGGGGCTGTGCACCGCGGCCAGCACGTCGTCGAGGACCGCGTCGATCAGGGCGTCCTTGTCCGCGAGGTGGCTGTAGATCGCGTTCGGGGCAACCCCGAGTTCGGCGGCCACCGCGCGAAGGCTGAGCCCGTCCAGCCCCCGCTGGGTCAAGGTCAGCCGGGCGGCGGCGACGATCTGGTCCCGGGTCAGCCCGGCCCGCATGCCTCGGGTCCGGCGTCCGCTCTGCTCCATGGTCTTATTGTACAGTGTCCATTTAAGTTGTACACTGTCCATTATGATGAACTTCTCGGACCGTGAGCAGCGCGTCGGCATCGCCGCCGGAGTGCCGTACCTGATCTTGCCGCCGGCCTCGGGCCGGACGGATGCGCCGCTGGTCGTCGGTTGGCACCTGTTCGATCCGCCGCGGACCGAGTCCGCCTTCGCCGCGGCCATGCCGCTGGACGGGCTGGACGCGTGGCGGATCTACTTCGGCCTGCCGCTTTGCGGGGCGCGGAAACCTGCTGGCGGTGACGAGGAGGTGATGCGGCTCGGCTTCGAGGATGCGGTGCGCAATCTGTACGAGCCGGTGCAGGACCAGGTGGTCGCCGAGTTCGAGCCGGCTCTGGCCGCGGTCCGGGAGCAGTTCCGGCTGACCAGTGACCGGATCGGTTTGCTCGGCGGGTCGGCCGGAGCGGGCGCCGCGCTCGGCGTGCTGGCCGAGACCCGGCTGCCGATCGTCGCCGCGGTGGTGGTCAGCCCGCTGACCCAGCTGCGCCCGATCGTCACGGCCAACGGCCGGCTCTTCGGCATCGACTACGGCTGGGATGCCGGTTCCGACGCGATCGCCGACAAGATCGACTTCGTCCGCCGGGCCGACGAGCTGGCCCGGGCCGGCGCGCCGCTGCGGCTGGTGGTCGGTGCGCTCGACGACGTCGACGCGATCCGGGTGCCGGCGGCGGCGGTGCGGGATGCTCTGGCCAACCGGGGGCGCGAGGCCGACCTCAAGATCGTGCCGGAGATGGCGCATCTGCTCGCCGAACCGCCGGGCGACGAGCCGGCGCCACAGAAGCCGGAAGCCGCCGCCTGTGATCGGCTCGCGGTGGAGTGGTTCGCGGCACGGCTCTAGCCGATCCGGGAGGTGGCGCCGGAGCTGTGCCTGGGCACTATCCTCGGGCCATGGTCGAGCGACACGTGACGCTGAAGGACGTCGCCAAGCGGGCGGGCGTGTCGACGGCGGTCGTCTCGGCGGCGATCTCCGGCAGTGCCACGACGATCCGGATGAGCGAGGCGACCCGGCTCCGGGTGGAGCGGGCGATCGCGGAGACCGGCTACCGGGTCAACCATGCCGCCAAGTCGCTCAGCATGTCGCGGTCGGGGATCATCGCGGCCGTCGTCCCCAAGATCGCGAACCCGGTGTTCGAGTTCGCGATCCGCGGCATCCAGGCTGCCGCGGAGGAGGCCGGCGACGTGCTGATGCTGGCCGACGCGCTCTGGATCGAGCCGGGCACGCACCTGATGCAGCGGATGGTCGGCACCCGGATGGTGGATGGGTTCCTGGTCCGGTCACCGCACCTCGGCTCCGAAACGATCGAGGAACTGACCAGCCGCACGATTCCGTACGTGATCTTGCAGACCCCCGACGACGACGAGCGACGGACCAGCATCTGGGTCGATGATCATGCCGGGATCGCCGTCGCGACGGAACATCTGCTCCGGCTGGGACACCGCCGGATCGCGCTGATCGGCGGGCCGGACCAGGCCTACGGCGGCCCTCGCGTCGAGGGCTATCTGGACACTCTACGATCGGCCGGCCTGCGGCCGGATCCGCGGTTGGTCCATCGGTCCGGCTTCGACCCGCACGTCGTCGCCCAGTCGGCGATGGCGGTGCTGACCGGGCCCGAGCCGCCGACGGCGATGATCATCGACAACGTGATCGCTGCGCCCGGGGCCCTGGCCACGATCGTCGATCTGGGGCTGCGGGTGCCGGAGGATCTCTCGGTCGTGGTGTATCAGGATCTGCCGATCGCCGATGTCCTCCGGCCGGCACCGACGACGATCCGGATGCCGGTCTACGAAGCCGGTGTCCGGGGTTACCGGGCTCTCCGCCAGTTGATCGACGGGAAGCGGGCCAGGTCGGCGCTGGTGAAGAGCCCGCGACCGAAGCTGATCGACCGCGGATCGACCGCGCCGCCGCGCGCCTGAAAATCGCACCGGCTTGATCAACATCCGATCGTGGGCTTGATTATCCGGTTAATCAGAGGCATTCTGATCCGGACGTTGCTGATCGATGCCCCGTCAGGGGCCGAACGGGGTTGTTCTGCCGATGATTCATGTCGTGGTGGTCTCTGGATGGCAGACCGTGAATATCGGGGATGTGGCGCACAGCCCCGGGGTGTTGGAGGCGTTCCGGCGGTTCGCGCCGGGCACCCGGCTCACCCTCTGGGCGCGCAACATCGACGACGCGGTCCGGGAGTTGCTGGCCTGCTACTACCCGGAGGTGGCACTGGTCGAGGAGCGGGTCGGCGAGGATGGTTCGATCACGCCGACCCTGGAGCGGCTGTTCGCCGATGCCGACCTGCTGGTGCACGGATCCGGGCCGTCGCTGGTCGGCAAGATCGAGACCGCCGCCTGGCGGGCGCACACCAATAAGCCGTACGGGTTCTTCGGCGTCACCGTCGATCCGCTGCGGCCTTATGACGGGACTCTGGAGCGGTCCGCGGTCATGATCGACGCGATCGCCGGCGACCTGCTGGCACCGCTGGACCGGGAGCTGTTGACCGACGCGGCGTTCGTCTACTGTCGCGACTCGCTGACCCAGAGATTCCTGCGGGGGCAGGGGATCGGGGTGGACGAGCTGGAGTTCGGTGCGGACGGCACGGTGATCTTCGACGTCGTCGACGATGCCGACGGCGCACCGGTGCTCGCGGAGTACGGGCTGGCCGAGGGCCAGTTTCTGTGCGCGGTGCCGCGGCTCCGCTACACGCCGTACTACCGGATCCGCGGCTATCAGCCGCGGGCCGAGGACTGGCGCAAGGAGGCCTACAACGCGGGCTATGCGGAGTCCGATCTGGACGTGCTGCGGCAGTCGATCATCAGCTGGGTCCGGACGACCGGGTGGCCGGCCCTGATCGTGCCCGAGATGTCGTACGCGGTCGAGGTCGCCGAGACCCGGCTGGCCGGCACCTTCCCGGCCGACGTGGCGGACCAGGTGCACGTGCTACCGCGGTTCTGGGATCTGACCGAGGCGGCATCGGTCTACCGGCGCGCCGCCGCGGTGATCAGCATGGAGTGCCACTCGCCGCTGATCGCTTTGGCGGAAGGGATTCCGGCTCTCTATCTGCGTCAGCCGACCGACACGATCAAGGGCCACATGTATCACGACCTCGGCCTCTCGGAGTCGATCATCGAGCTGACCGACGGAGCCGCCGGCGAGGCGGTCGAGCGGACGGCCAAGCTGGCGTCGGATCTGCCGGCCGCCCGGGAGGTCATGGTCCGCTCGCGGACGGCGGCCCACGAGGAGCTGCGCCGTCACGTCGAGTTCGTGCTCGGTCGGACCGGCGCTCTTCGACAGGCTCAGGGTGCGGGGGAGCGGGGCGCTGACGCACCGTGATCGATTCCCAGCCCCGACCCGCGCCGCCGCGGGCGGTTCCGCCACCGAAGGCCGCCGACGGCGGTCTCCGGCAGCGGCTGGCCGTCCGCTGGCGCCGGGACCGGGTGTTGCTGCTGCTGGCCGTGCCCGGCGTCGTGGTGCTGCTGCTGTTCCACTACCTGCCGCTGCTGGGCAACGTGATCGCCTTCCAGGACTACCAGCCGTTCCTCGGCATCGGCAACAGCCCGTTCGTCGGGCTGGAGAACTTCGAGGTGATCATCAACGGCGACCCGGAGTTCCTGAACGCGCTGGCGAACACGCTGATCATCACGCTGATCCAGGTCGTCTTCGTCTTCCCGCTGCCGATCGCGTTCGCCCTGATCCTGAACGCGCTGCTCAGCGAGCGGCTGAAGCGGCTCACCCAGTCGGTGCTCTACCTGCCGCACTTCCTGTCCTGGGTGATCGTGGTCGCGCTGTTCCAGCAGATGCTGGGCAACGGCGGCATGCTCAACACCTGGCTGCGCAGCGCCGACTTCGAGACGTTGCAGATCATCGGAGTGCCGGAGCTGTTCAAGCTGATGATCACGTCGCAGGTGATCTGGAAGGACACCGGCTGGTCGACGATCATCTTCCTGGCGGCGCTGTCCCGGGTTGATCTCAACCTGTACGAGGCGGCGGCGATCGATCGGGCCGGCTCCTGGCGGCAGACCTGGCACGTGACGTTGCCGGCGATCCGGCCGGTGATCGTGTTGCTGCTGATCCTGCGGCTCGGTGACGCGCTCAGTGTGGGGTTCGAGCAGATCATCCTGCAGCAGGGACCGGCGGGAACGCAGGCCAGCGAGGTGTTGGACACCTACGTCTACAACAACGGCATCATCGGTGGCGACTGGGGCGTCTCGGCCGCGGTCGGCCTGGTCAAGGGCGTCATCGGCGTGATCTTGGTGCTCGGCGCCAACAAGGTGGCCCACGCCCTGGGCGAGCGAGGGGTGTATTCGAAATGAGCCACTGGAAAGACACCCGGCCGATCTGGATGGGCCGTCCCTCGATCCTGGCCCGGGCCGGCCGCGGGATCGTGCTCGGCCTGGCCTGTCTGGCGGTGATCGTGCCGTTCGTCGCGGTGATCATGACCAGCATCGCCTCGCAGCGGGAGGTGAGCGCGGCCGGCGGGTTCGTCCTGTTCACCACCGACCCGACCCTGGGCGCCTACCGAGCGGTGCTGTCCGGCGGCGTGGTGACCCGGGCCCTGTTCGTGTCGATCGGCGTGACCGTGATCGGGACCGTCCTCTCGGTGGTCTGCACGATCATGCTCGCCTATGCACTGTCCCGGCCGGGAGCCCTGCTGCACAAGCCGATCCTGCTGCTGACCCTGTTCACGCTGCTGTTCAGCCCGGGCATGATCCCGATGTATCTGATCGTCCGACAGCTCGGCCTGATCGACAACCTGGCGGCGCTGATCCTGCCGGTATTGATCAACGCGTTCAACGTGATCGTGATGCGCTCGTTCTTCCTGGAGCTGCCCGGCGAGCTGATCGAGTCGGCCAAGATCGACGGGGCCGGCGAGCTGCGCATCCTGACCACGATCGTGGTACCGCTGTCCCGGGCGGTGATCGCCGTGGTCGGGCTGTTCTACGCGGTGGCGTACTGGAATGCGTTCTTCTCGGCCCTGCTGTATCTGCCGTCGCCGGAGAAGTGGCCGCTGCAGTTGGTGCTGCGGACGTTCGTCGTCAACCAGACCCCGCTCGGCACCGACGAGCTGGCCGTCGGTGCCGAGACGATGCCGCCGCAGACCTCGATCCAGATGGCGATCCTGGTGATCTCCATCGTCCCGATCCTGATCGTCTATCCGTTCATCCAGAAGCACTTCAGCAAGGGTCTGCTGATCGGCGCCGTCAAGGGCTAGCCAGGCCGGGCCCGCTCTCTCTTCAATGACGAAAGGAAACACGATGGAGACACTGACTCGGCGGAGTCTGATCATGGGCGCCTCAGCGGCCGCCGTGATCGGCGGCGCCGCAACCGTCACGGGATGTGGCAGCTCCGGCGGCGAGCAGACCGATGCCCGTCGGATCGGCAACGGCGAACTGCCGACGTTCGCCGAGGCCGGCAGCGTGAAGCCCGACCTGCCCAGCGAACATCCGGGCGGCATGCACGGGTTCTTCAGCTATCCGGCCGATCCGCCGGCGGCCGCCGCGCCGCCGTTGTCCGGCGGAAAGATCTCGGCGCTGACGTACACCTTCGACCCGGTCGCCCCCGGCCTCGCCGAGAATCCCCTGTGGCAGAAGGTGAATCAGGGCCTCGGCGCCGAGCTGGACATCACCTATGCGCCGTCCGCCGACTACAAGCAGCGGTTCGCGACCACGATCGCGGGTGGCGACCTGCCCGACCTGGTGACGATCTACGGCTCGGTGCAGCAGTTGCCGGCGCTGCTGAAGGCGCAGTTCCAGGACCTGAGCGAGCACCTCGCCGGTGACGCGATCGCCGACTATCCCAACCTGGCCGGGCTCGCGACCGAGTCCTGGCGGGAGACCGTGATCGAGGGATCGATCTGGGGCGTCCCGATCGCCCGGCCGCCGATCGGCGGCGCGATGTTCGTCCGCAAGGATCTGCTGGACAAGCAGGGGCTCTCCGGGCAACCGAAGGACTTCGCGGAGTTCAAGGAACTGCTGGTCGCGCTGACCGACGAGCGCAACTCGCGCTGGGCGTGCGGCGATCCGGCCGGCGTGCTCGGGCTGATCACCTCGATGCTCGGCATCCCGTCACTGTGGATCGAGGAGGGTGGGAAGTTCACCGCCAACATCGAGACCGAGCAGTACGTGAAGGCGCTGGCCGACGCGCGCGGGCTGGTCGAGGCAGGCGTCTTCCATCCGGACGGGCTGAACGCGACGAACAACCAGCGCAACGACTGGTTCACCGCCGGTCGCACCCCGCTGGTGCAGGGCGGCTTCGTCGGCTACAGCAAGTACGAGCTGTGGGGTGCCGAGGTACCTGGCTTCGAGCTGTCCACCATGCTCCCCGTCGGCTACGACAGCTCGACCGAGCCGGTGCACAACCGAGGCACGGTGATGCAGGCGATGACGGTGATCAAGAAGTCGGAGCCGGACCGGGTCAAGAACCTGCTGAAGGCGCTGGACTGGCTGGCCGCACCCTTCGGCTCGTCGGAATACCTGACCCGGAAGTTCGGCATCGAGGGCGAGACGTACGCACTGGAGGGGACGGACCCGATCTTCAACTCGCGGGGGCAGAACCTCAAGCTCGTGCCGTTCGGCTACATCTCCGACGGTCCGCAGGTGATCTACGACCCGGGTCAGCGGCGGATCGCGGAGGCGCGCTTCGCGTACCAGGAGAAGGCGCTGGCGATGATCGAACCGGATCCGACCCTCGGCCTCTACTCGGAGACCGAGGCGACCAAGACCGCCCAGATCGGCAAGGCGCTCGAGGATCACCGCCAGGAGATCCTGATCGGCCGGAAACCTTTGGCCAGCTGGGCCGAGGCCGTGTCCACCTGGCGCCAGGGTGGCGGCGACAAGATCCGCGAGGATTACCAGACCGCGTTCGCGGCCAAGTGACCTGATTCGAATCTGATCTTCATCGACGAGGAGTTCCCATGCCCCTGCCTGCCCGGAGACCTCACCGGTTCGCGATCACCGGACTGATGCTCGCCGTCCTGGTGCCCATGATCATCGGTGGGGCGCCGAAGGCGGCCGCCGAGCCGCCGCAGCTGCATCCGCCGGACGACATCGTCGCGGCCCTGAAGCCCGGACACCCGAGGCTGATGGTCGACGCGGCGGGGCTGGACCGGATCCACCAGCAGGTGGCGAGCTCTGCGCTGGCGTCCGGACTGAATCAGCAGTTGATCACAGAGGCCGACCGGATGCTCACCCTGCCGATGTCGGTCTATGAGTTCCCGGACGGCCGGACGCTGCTGCAGGTGACCCGCGAGGTGCAGCGGCGATCGGTGTTCCTGTCGCTGACGTACCGGCTGACCGGTGACGAGCGCTACGCGGCCCGGGCCTACCAGGAGCTCGAGGCCGTCGCGCAGTTCCCGGACTGGAACCCGGAGAGCTGGCTCTCGGTCGCCGAGCTGCTGTACGCCTACGCCGTCGGCTACGACTGGCTCTACGACTTCCTGAGCGATGATCAACGGGCCGTACTGCGCAATGCCATGATCGAATTCGGGCTGAACGAGGCCAAGATCGCCTACGACACGTCGAACTCCTGGACCCGGTCGACGACCAACTGGAACATCGTCTGCAACGGCGGCGTGATCATGGCCGCGTTGGCGATCGGCGACGAGGTCCCCGAGCTCGCCAACGAGTTGCTGCACCGCGCGTACGACTCACTGCCGGTCGCGCTGGCCGAATACGGACCGGACGGCGGCTACCCGGAAGGCACCACCTATTGGGGTTATGCGACCCGGTTCCTGGTCTCGGCGCTGTCCTCGCTGGAGACGGCGATCGGTGACGACTACGGCATCTCCGATGTGCCCGGACTCGATGTGACAGTGGACTTCAGCCTGCAGCTGACCGGCTCGAGCGGGCAGCTGTTCAACTACGCGGACTCGTTGACCCAGGTGAGGACCCGGGGCGGCTCGGCGGCGACCTACTGGCTCGCCCATCGCTACAACCAACCCGGCTACGCCTGGTGGGCCGATGAGGGAGCCTCCCGAGTCCTGGCCACCGCCCTGCCGCCGCTGCATCTGATGTGGCTGGGCATGATCGATCCCGAGGATCCGGGGGCCTCCGGATTGCCACTGGACAAGGTGTTCGAGCGGGCCCACGTGCAGACGATGCGCAGCAGTTGGGATCCGAACGCGACCTTCGTCGGGTTCCGGTCCGGCGACAATGCGGCGAACCACGGTGATCTTGACATGGGCACGTTCGTCCTCGATGCCCTCGGGGTGCGGTGGGCGATGGAGACCGGCCGGGACGACTACGGCCTGCCCGGCTACTTCGACACGGGTCCGGACGGGCTGCGCTGGACGTACTACCGCAAACGTGCCGAGGGGCAGAACACGCTGGTGCTGAATCCGGGAACGGGGCCCGACCAGGACCTCGGAGCCACCGGGACGATCGACCGCACCGATGGGAATGCGGGGACAGCGTTCTCGGTCGCCGACCTGTCCGAGGCGAACGCTGATCGCGGGGTGATCAGGTGGAAGCGGGGCATCGCCATGATCAACGACCGGTCCCGCGTGGTGGTCCAGGACGAGGTGGCCGGCCGGACACCGATCACGGCGCACTGGTTCATGCACACCAACGCGGCGATCACCCTCGCCGCGGACGGCCGGACCGCCAAGCTGACCCTGAACGGCCGGCAGCTGCAGGCCCGGCTGCTCGACGGGCCGGCCGGTGCGAAGTTCTCGATCATGGACGCGAAGCCCCTGCCGACCTCGCCGAATCCCTCCGGCCAGAACCCGAACGCCGGCATCCGCAAGCTGGTGGTGACCGGCGACCCGGCGCGTCACTTCCGCCTGTCGGTGTTGTTGGAACCTCTGCCGACGGGGCAGCCGGCCGATCCGCCGAAGGTGACCCCGCTGGCCGGCTGGAATCTGCAGTCGCTCGACCGGTAGGCCGCCTCAGTAGACCCCGCAGATTCGGGGAACCACTCAAAACAGTTCCAGACAAGAAAGGGAAGACATCGATGAAGATCTCGGCCCCTGGTCGGTTTGCTCGAAAAACGTCGGCTCTCACCGCGGCGGTAGTCCTGAGCGCCTCGGCGGGTATCGCCGCAGTGACGAACCCACAACCCGCCAGCGCGGCGGCCGCGGTGCCCAGCTACTCGGCGGGTATCGCGGGTGAGACCTGGACGATCGAGAGACCCGAGGACTGCGATTTCGAGATGGGCGCCGGCGGCAACCTCAGGGAGGGCGACGGCTTCTTTCCGGGCAAGTGTCAGGGAGCGGCAGAGCCGCCTCAGATCACCGGGACCTCGGAAAATGGGCGGGCGTTGACGTTCCGCACGGACAAGGACTTCGAGTACCCGGGTGCCATCCTTGACGACCCCGCCAGGAACACCTGGGTGGACGCTGCCGGAGACAGGCTCCGGGACCGCTCGGAGCTGGCGACGGGGTGGGACCTGCCGTTCCACACCAACGTGTGGGTCGGCTTCGACGTCCGCATCCCCGAGGGCGTCGATGACGTGACGGGCAGCGGGGCGTACGTGCTGCAGCTGTGGCAGTGCATCGCGAACCCGATCGGCGGCGTGCGCATCCAGTCAGGTGCCGGTAACGGACACAACCTCCAGTTCGTGCGCCGGGGCGAGGACCCCGACACGAACTACGACATCTCGATGGCGACCCAGAGCGTCGGCACCAACGAGTGGCACTCCTTCGTCATCAAGTACAACGTGGAGCCCTACCACCCCGGTGGATCGAAGGGGAGCATCGCGGTCTATCACAAGGAAGTGGGTGCGACCGTCGAGGAGAAGCTCTTCGAGCAGGACGAGTACTTCGGCTACGCGACGCGTTCCATCTGCCGTAATGACTCCTTCGAGAACACCTTCAGGATCAAGTTCGGCCTGTACAAGGACTATCAGCCGGGCGCGACGTTCCGTTCCGACTTCCGGAACGTGAGGATCGGCGGCAGCAAAGAGGCGGTGCAGCCCTACAACCGCGGTTGAAGTTCCTCTGAACCGAGATCGCCGCGTGGCTGCCGGGGGATCGGTTCGATCAGCGCGTCGGTTGACCTCGCCCCAGGGGCGGGCCGCAGACTCGGCGTGTGGACGAGCCCTACCTGCTGGCCGGACGCTTCGGCGCCGAGACCAGACTGTCGCCGAAGGCCCTACGGCTGTATGCCGAGCTGGGTTTGCTGGTGCCCAGCCAGGTCGATGTGGCGACCGGCTACCGCTATTACCACCGGGATCAGGTCGCGCGGGCCCGGCTGATCGGACGGCTGCGTCAGCTGGACGTGCCGTTGGCCCGGATCGCCGTCCTGGTCGAGCTGACTCCCGGGGCGCTGGAGATCGAGCTCCGGGCCTGGCTGAAGGCGCAGCATGATCAACTCGATCGGCAGGCGCAGCTGGTGGACACGATCGTCCGCGGCGGCGAGCTGCCCGAGCTGGTCGACGCGGTACGGGTCCGCCGCGCAGAGCCGATCAACCTGCTCTGCCGGCAACGGCTGATCAACACGGCCGAGCTGGAGGACTTCCAGGCCGAGGCTGAGGCCGAGATCCGGGCCGCGCTGCGGGCCGCCGGCCATCCCGGCGACGGGCCGACCCGGACCTACTTCCACGAGTTGGTGACGCCGGACAGTGGCGGTCTGGTCGAGGTCGCCGTCGGGTATCAGGGTTCGCTGGAGCCCGTTGCCGGGTTGCGGATCCGGCTCTCGCCGGCGCAGACCGAGGCCGTGCTGCCGGCGCCCCGTACCTTCGAGGACTTTCCGTTGGTGCTGCATCTGTACGACGCGGTCGAGGCGTGGATCAACGCTCGGCCCGGCGTGCGGATCGCCGACACCTGTTTCGAGGTCCAGCCCGGCACCGACGCCAGGTTCGATGTCGTCTTTCCCATCCATCATCCTGATCAGACCGAGGAGTTCTGATGATCACGCCCTATGTCGGCTCCGGCCCCTACTGCTATGCCAACTCGTTCGCCATGATCATGGGCGAGCACGCCCCGTCCACCGCGGTGATCGAAACCCTGTCCGGCGGACCGTTCGGGATGCAGCTGATCGGTGGCACGCTGCCGTTCTTCGACCCGTACGGCTGGGATCCGAGCCTCGGCTTCGACAACCTGCTGTCGGCGCTCGGCTGGACCTCGAGGGTCAGCTGCGGCGGGGATGCCGAGCAGGCGCTGGCCCGGCTTCAGGCGGCGCTCGCTGACGGGCCGGTCTGGGTCGGACCGCTGGAGATGGGCTACTTCGCGCACCAGCCGGGGATGACCGGGCCGATCGAAGCCGATCACTTCGTCGTCGTGCTCGAGGTCGGACCGGACTTCGTGATCATGCACGATCCGCACGGACATCCGTACGCCACCCTGCCGGTGGACACCTTTCTGAAGGCCTGGCAGGCCGAGACGGTGGCGTACGGCGAGCCGTTCACGCTGCGGTCGGAATTCCGGCGGGTGGCGGCGGTGACCGAGCTGGAGGCGCTGCGGGCCGGGATGCCGGCCGCGACCGCCTGGTTGGAGCTCGACCCGGCCCGCGACGTTCCGCCGGGGACCATCGGCAACGGCGCCGCCGCCGAGGCGCTGGCCGAGCTCTGGGCCGCCGGACCGGACGAGGGCCTGCGTGGCCATCTGGGCTACTTCGCGGTCCGGGTCGGCGCGCGCCGGCTGGACGACGCCGCGACCTGCCTGGCCCGGATCGGGCTCGACGAGGCGTCCCGGGTGGTGCGCGATCAGGCCCGGCGGGTCGGTGCACTGCAGTATCCGGTGGTGCAGCGCGACGACGCCACCGTCGTTCGCGGGCTGCGGGACCTGGCCCCGACCTACGACCGGCTCCGCGCGGTGCTCGCGGATTCGGCCGCGGCGGTGGCCGCCGGGTAGCCTGACCGGCATGGAATCAGCGGGGGAGAGCGCGCCGAGCGACCGGTCGTTGCCGCTCGTCTTCACCGCACCGCGCCGGGGCAAACCGCCGCGGCACTGGGCCGATCTCACCGCGGTCGAACGGCGGGAGGCGGTCGAGGCGGCCGGCCACCGTGCGTTCCGGGCCCGCCAGCTGTCGGCGCACTACTTCGCCGGGCTACGTACCGATCCGGCGGAGTGGACCGATCTGCCCGGCGGCGTCCGGGACGAGCTGGCCGCGACGTTCATGCCCCGGTTGCTGACCAGCGTGCACGAGCTGACCTGCGACGACGGCACGACGGTCAAGAACCTGTGGCGGCTGCACGACGGTGCGACCGTGGAGAGCGTCCTGATGCGTTACCCGGAGCGGGTCACCATGTGTGTGTCCAGCCAGGCCGGCTGCGGCATGGCCTGCCCGTTCTGCGCCACCGGCCAGGGCGGGCTGCAGCGCAACATGAGCACGGCCGAGATCGTCGAGCAGGTCATCGACGGCGCCCGCCGGCTGGACCGCGGCGAGATCGCCGGCGGCCCGGGCCGGGTCTCCAACGTGGTCTTCATGGGCATGGGCGAGCCGATGGCCAACTACAAGGCGGTGATCGGCGCCGTCCGGCAGTTGATCACTCCCGCGCCGGACGGGCTGGGCATGAGTGCCCGCGGCATCACCGTCTCCACCGTCGGCCTGGTGCCGCGGATCCAGCAGCTGGCCACCGAAGGCCTGCCGGTCACGCTGGCCCTGTCCCTGCACGCACCGGACGACGAGTTGCGCGACGAACTGGTCCCGGTGAACACCCGTTGGAACGTGGACGAGGTCGTCGACGCGGCCTACGAGTACGCCAAGATCACCAAGCGCCGGGTGTCGATCGAATACATCTTGATCAAGGACATCAATGATCAAGCCCACCGCGCCGACCTGCTGGCCAAGGTGCTCCGCCGCGGCAACTGGGGCTGGGTCCACGTCAACCTGATCCCCTTGAATCCCACCCCTGGTTCGAAATGGACGGCCTCCCGGCGCGAGGACGAGGAAGAGTTCGTCCGGCGGCTGGAGAAGCGCGGCGTGCCGGTGACCGTACGGGATACGCGCGGCCGGGAGATCGACGGCGCCTGCGGCCAGCTCGCGGCGCAGGTGAATTGATGCCGCGCCGCGGCTGCACCGTCGACCGCACGGCATCCCCGCTTGATCAATCGCCCCGGTAGTTTCCGAAGCTCCAGAGGCAGCCTTCGGGATCGGCGACAGTTGCGTCTCGGGTCCCGTGCGGCGACGCCTGCGGCCCGCCGACCGGCTCGGCTCCGGCCTTCACTGCCCGTTCGTACAATCCGTCCGGGTCGTCTGTATGGAGGTAGATTCCGATCGGAATCCGAGGCCCGAGGTCATCGAAGCCGACGACGTCCGGTTCGGCGGTGTGGATCGTAACGATAGCGCCTGAGTGCCAGCGCAGCACTGCCTGATTGATCGCTCCGGGAGCCTCTCCAGGGTGGTTGGCGATCTCGTCGAACCCCAGCGCTTCCTTGAGGAAAAGGACAGCTGAGACGGCGTCTCGGTATCCGAGGCTGGGCCACAGTTTCGGTTGTGTAGTCGATTCCATGCAGTCAGCTTGCGCCGAAGGCACGATCGGTGTCTTGTACGAAAGGGAGGTCTTCGGAGCGGAGCCATGCTGACGGTGCGCAACCGGCCAGGTCATGCCAGTCACGAGTCATGTGAGCTTGGTCGTAATAGCCACTCCGGGCCGCGATCTCGGACAGCGAGGGCCTCGGAGATGTCGTATGGCGATTCGTTCGTCCGAGGCTCTTGACTAGTTCACTGGATCGCTCGAACCGAACGATTCTGGCGGCCTGCTTCGGCGAGATGCCGTACTCCCGGACGAATTTCTCTCTCAGATTACGATGGCTGTAGCCCGACTCTGCGGCAAGGTCTCCGATCTGAACTTTGCCGCCAGACGCGAGGATGCGGTGCCAGTTGCGCTGGGCACAGTAGTCCACGAGACGCCAATCGGAGGCGCGAGTGGCCAGCGCACCCAGCGCCTGGTCCAGGACTGCACAACAAGCTCCCCAGGTAGTCGCCATTGCCAGCCGTTCGGTGATGGCTGCGGCCACATCTCCGAGGACAGCGTCAAGATCAATAGTCTGTCCGGCCAGTTCGGCGGCTGGAACGCCCAGCAGTTTCCGCGCGCCGAGGGGAGTCAGTTCGAGCGAGATATTTCGCATCGAACCGTTGTGCGCGACGTGCACGGGTCGAAGGTGCAGGCCGCCAACGAGGCCTGCATACGGACGGGCATCCAACCCGTCGCCGGAGTTGATCATGAGCAGGCAGGAGCGTGGGTGCCGGAAGTCCAGTCGCTGCGATGGCTACTGGATCATCCATGACCGAACGATAGGACAGCTCCCTGATTTCGGGTGGTCCTCGAAGGCCTCTGACAATCTGCCTAGGCCGGCGTCTCGGGATCACTCGCTCAGACGTTGAGCCCAATAGTCGGGATGGCGTCGCTCGTGGGCGTACGCGATGACGACCACCTCGTCGCCTCGGACGATGTACTTGATGCTGTACCGGAAGCCCGCGATGCCTCTCGAGTGGACCTGCGGGGTTCGACGCTTGCCGCCGTGCAGGCCCCAACTGTGTGGAGATTCCAAGATGCTTTCAACGGCGGCCTCGACGGCATCGGCGAACTTTTGACCCCACCCCTCGCGCACCCCGTCGAGGTACAGCGCCGCCTCGCGCAACTCTGCGTGAGCTTGCTCGTGCTCGCGCCAGCGAAACGTCACCTGCGACGCGCTGAGAGTTCGTCTCGGATCCGAGCAAGCCCCGCCCGGCCGTCCACGGTCTCGGTTCTTCCGCTGACGATTTCCTCCACGCGACGGTCGATCACGTCGTCCCAGGCGGCATCGATCTCTGCCTGATCGCGGTCGGTGTCGTGATCGACACTCAGTCGCAGCATCCGGGCGGCCTCAAGTCGCTCGTCCGGCGTCAGTGTGTAGCCCGCCTCGATGAACTCCGCAAGCCTCGATGTCATGGCTCAAGTGTAGAGCTCTGCGCCCACGGCGGGCAGAGGATCGCTGCCTGGAGGCTCGAGGAGGGTCGATCGTGTCGATCGCGTTCGAGCCCGCACCGAATTCCAGGCAAGGGTGCACCTTTAGTCTGGTTGTGCCCCTTGAATCCCACCCCTGGTTCGAAATGGACGACCTCCCGGCGCGAGGACGAGGAAGAGTTCGTCCGGCGGCTGGAGAAGCGCGGCGTGCCGGTGACCGTACGCGACACCCGCGGTCGGGAGATCGACGGCGCCTGCGGTCAGCTCGCGGCACAGGTGAACTAGCTCGCCCGGACCTCTCGACTTTCGTAACTTTCGTAACTGGCCTAGGTTGACCTAGACTGAACTAAGTCAATGGGTCGCCGAATGGCGTGCCCGCCTCGAGGAGGCCTGGGATCGTGAGCAACACAGCGCAGGTCGTTACCTCCTCCCAGGATGAAGCCCAAGGCTTGGCGCAGGTGCTGAGCCTGCTTCGCAGCCACGAGCCCAGAATCACCGCAGGGCCGGAGGCGACCTATTACCTCTCGGGTGCCAACGCCGATGAGCGGATCCAGCTCACCAAGGCGTTGTACGACATCCTCACCCAAGCGGTCGAGGCGCTCACCCGTGGGCAGTCGGTCAGCATCCTTGCCCTCGAGCAGGAGATCACCACTCAACAGGCAGCCGAGATCCTCGGTGTCAGTCGGCCTACAGTGGTGCGCCTGATCAATGATCACGAACTGCCTGCGACCGTGCCGGGGGCGACGCGACGCAAGCTCAGGCTCCGTGACGTGCTGCGCTATCGCGATCACCTGCACGATCGCCGGAGCAACTTCATCGCCGAGACTGCGGCGGAATACGGCGAGGTCGACCCCGCCGAAGCCGACGATCTCCTGGCCGAGGTGCGCAGCGAGCGGTAACCGCCTCCAGTGAGGGTGGCTCCTGCCAGACTCTGCTCATGCTTCGCGCTGTCCTCGACACCTGCGTCTTGGTTCCGGGCCGTCAGCGCGATTTCCTGCTTCAGCTCGCGGCGGAAGAGGCGTACACCCCGTTGTGGAGTTCGGGTGTCTTGGACGAGCTCAGTGACGTATTGCGACGTCTCAACGAGCGCCGTGGGAGGGCGGACTATCCGCCGGCTCGAACGCATCTATTGCGCCAGATGAAGCGAGGTTTTCCTGGATCGACGATTCAGGCGCCAAGATCAGTTGACTACGGCTACGACCTGTCGGACCCCGGGGACGGTCATGTGGTGCACGCCGCGATCTTCGGCGGCGCTGAGGTCATCGTCACGACCGACCGTCGGGCGGGGTTCGCGGCGTCGAGGAGTCTCGAGGCGGCGGAGGTGGAGATCCTCACTCCGGCAGAGTTTGCCGGAAACACCGTAGCGTTTCATCCTGATCAGGGATTCACCGCGATCATGGAAATGTCCACCCGTCGCAAGAACCCGCCAGAGCCACCGTTGATCATTCTCGAGATCCTGAGAGATCGCTACGGCATGCAGGAGGTCTATCACCTGCTGCGTCCGAGGTTCGACGAGTGATCAACTTGGCTGCTCGTCGGCTGAGCACCATCGACGGCTGTTCGTGCGGCTGGGCCTGACTTCGCGGTCGGCGTGGGAATGGCGTTCCTGCACGCGCGGACTGGCCCGGCCACCGCTGTGCAGGAACGCCGCGCGGCCACTTCCGTCATCACCGACGAAGCTGAACGTGTCGTGCGAGTTCCGGCCGATGATCATGAACGTGTCTCCGCTCAGCCGGACGATCTGGTTCCGCTCGGCGGCCGATCGTTGCAGCATGTCCGCCAGCTCGTTCTGAAGACGGAACACCTGAAACAGCTCGCCGTTCCGATCGGCCTCGATGTCGATCAGCCTCGTGCGGCTCTCGTACCGACCGACGTAGCGGTGCGGATCGACCGACTCCGGATGCTCAGGTGGGTCGGGGCGTGGCGGGAGGTCGATCCCGGCCAGTTCGTGGAACACGGGTCCGGCCAAGGCTCGGAACAGCCGGTCCGGCCGGCCGCCGTTGGTGAGCAGGGCGACGGCGACGCCGTGCTCAGGGGCGAGCCTGAGGTACGCGCTCTGCCCGATCGTTCCGCCGTCGTGGCCGATCACCAGGCCGCCCGGCCAGTGCTCGACTGCCCAGCCCAGCCCCCAGCGTGCCTCCAACCCGTCGGGCGAGGGCACTTCGACCTGGGCCGTCCTCATGGCCCGGCTCGCTGCTCCAGAAAGGGTCGTGGTGCTGCCATCGACGTGGCTCTGGGCGAATCTCAGCAGGTCGGCCGCCGTCATCGCCAGCATCGAGCCCGCCGGCATGCCGGCGTAACCGGCGGCCCAGGCACGAGCCGGCAGCCACTTCCCGTCGGAGCGCAGATGTCCGACCGCCGCCCGGTGCAGGATCGCGTCGTCGGCGCGCGGTGAAACCGCTCGCAGCCCGAGGGGTTCGGCCAGTCGTTCGAGCAGGACGTCGTTGTAGTGCTGCTTCCTGAGCACTTCGACGATCCGGCCGAGCATGATGAAGCCCGTGTTGCAGTACGAGAACAGGGTGCCCGGCGGGAAGAGCTGCGGGACGTCGGGCAGGATCTCGTCGCAGTACCGCTGGATCACGTCGTCGCCCCGGCCGACCTCGACGAAGAAGTCGCCTTCCAAGCCGCTGGTGTGGGTGAGCAGGTGCCGCGGCGTGATGACCGCGCTCGCCTCGTCGCTGGCGGCGCGGAAGTTCGGCAGGTAGGTGCGAACCGGCGCATCCAGGTCGAGCAGGCCGTCGTCAACGAGCTGCATCACCAGGGTCGCGGTCCACACCTTGGTGATCGAACCGATCTGGAACACGGAATCAGTGGTCGCGGCCACCCCGGTGCGCAGGTTCAGCACCCCGGCAGCCCGCTCGAGTGCCTCGTCACCCGCCAGCACCGCAACCGCAGCGCCGGGAATGTCAGCTGCGGCGACCATGCGGGCGAACTGCTCGTCCAGCCAGCGCTCGATTCCTGCAAGCCCTCCGGATTCGATGGTGGTGGTGCTCATCGGTGACTCCCGTCGTCGCTGAAACCCCTGTGGCCACATCGTGCGCGTCGGCCACGTCGAAGACCACTGCTTCCAGCGGTAGAGCCACCCCTGCACCCTAGAACGCGGCGCGCCGATGAGCGGGTCCGTTAGCCTTCGGGGATGCTCAGCTTGGTGGTGATCGCTCCGCTGGTGCCGATCAGCGCGGGGGACCAGTTCGAGCAAGGCACGGTCCCCCTCCACCTCACTGTGCTGCCGAAATTCCTGGTGCCGGACGACCGATCGGCGGCAGTGGAGTCGATGATCACTGAGATCGCGGCCGTCACCGGCCCGATCACGGCGACCTCCACCGGCGATGCCTTGTTCGGCCAGGACGGCACGGTCGAGGTCTCGACCATCGAAGCGTCAGCCGTACTCCAACGACTGCACGTTCGCCTGCTCGAGGGTGCGCTTCGAGCCGGCGCGATGTCAGACAGACCGGCGTACAACGGAGACCGGTATCGTCCGCATGTCACTCGAACGAGTGACGGACATTCGGTCCGCTCGGGGGACAGTGTTGAACTCACCACCTTGGCCATCCTCGACTGCAGCCAGCCGACTCGACGCGTGTCCTTCACAGCCAGTCTGTCGGGGACGGACTAGCTCTCCTGGGCGATGGACGGGCAACTCTCCGGTGACCCGCGCAATTCGCTAGTGTCTGGCGGGTGTTCGGTGCGGGAGGGTACGGCGAGCAGTTCCAAGCGCTGGCTCAGGGGCAGGCGGCGGTCGTGCCGATCCGGAAACGGCGGCTCCTGCTGTACGCGCTCCTCTCCCTCGGCCTCCTCGTCGGCTGCGTCTTGCTCGGCTGGCCCGTTGTGGTCAAGTGGATCGAGTTCGGCCGGCTCGACACCTTCCTGCCGGTCGGGGTGCTCGGCGTGATCGTCGGCGTGGCCGGGCTGGTCTCGACGCTCCGGCTCCTGCTTCGGCCGCGCCGGCTGGTCCTCACCCTCGACCGGTTCGCCGAACAGCAGTATCGTCACGGCAATTGGACCGCCGTCATCGACGTCGGCTGGGAAGACATCCAGTCCGTCACCGTGAAGGACATGAGTCACCGCTTGATCCGTTTCCCGGCGCCCGTCAACTACACCCTGACGGAGGCCGCCGTCGCCAGGAATCCCGCCGTGCTGAGCCGGTCGATGCACCTGGGCTTCGGCTACGGGCCCTCCCGGCAGCTCTCCGATCTGCTCGACGCGGCCAGGCTGGGCCTCGTCGGCTGATCGACCTCGGTCGGCGGGCCGAGTTGGCCGGCGGTGTGTCGCAGGATCTCCGGGATCGCGACGTCCCAGGCCACCTCGGGGATCTCGTGGCCGGTCCGTTCCAGCGGCACCAGCCGGGCGCCCGGGATCGCCGCGGCCAGCGCCTGTCCGTGCTGGTACGGAAACAGCGGGTCCTCGGTGCCGTGCAGCACCAGGGTCGGCACGGTCAGCGTGCCGAGGTCCCGGTCGGACTCGCCGACGCCGGGGGCGATGAAGTGGTTCATGACCGAGGCCATGTTGACGGTGCGGTCGTAGACCCGGCCGAGGAACGCCCTCATCGCCTCCTCCTCGAACGTCCGCGAGGGGGCCGCGTACAGCCGGGCGTCCGCCAGCAGATAGTCGATCACCGACGCCCGGTCGGACCAGTCCGGCTCGGCCATCCCGCCGGAGAAGGCGGCCCGCAGTTCGTCCGACATCGGCGGCAGCCCGTCGCCACCCGGGCTGGTCCCCAGCACGGTCAGCGACGCCAACCGATCGGCGAAGTCGTGGGCCAGGGACAGGGCGATCCCGCCGCCCATCGACAGGCCGACGACATGGGCCCGGGCCAGGCCGAGGGCGTCGAGCACCCCGATCGGGTCGGTGATCAACTCCCGCGAGGTGTATCCCGGCCGGCCGGGCGGATAGCTGACCGACTGACCGGTGTCGCGGTGGTCGTACCGGATCACGAACCGCGACCCCGCCGCCAGCCGCTCACAGAACTCGTCCTCCCACCAGTCCATCGAGGCTCCGCCGCCCATGATCAACAACACCGCCGGGTCGGCCGGCTCGCCGAACGTCTCGACGCACAGGTCGACCCCGTTGACCGGCACGAGTCGCAGCCGGCGATCGATCATCGGCGCTTCCTGATCTTGGTTCACCATGTCCACGAATCTAGAGGCGTGAGCTCATCCTGAAAAGCGATTGATTCCGATGGATGCGATCGCCCTTGGCTATGCTCTCGAACATGGTTGACCTCGAGCTGCGCCACCTGCGGACCCTGGCTGCCATCGCCGAGGAAGGCACCTTCGGCCGGGCGGCTGACCGGCTCGGCTACACCCAGTCGTCGGTGAGCCAGCAGATCGCCGCGCTGGAGAAGGCCGTCGGTGGTGCCGTGTTCGACCGGCCCGGAGGTCCTCGTCCGGTACGGATCACGCCGCTGGGCGAGGTGGTCCTCGCCCACGGACGCGACCTGCTGACCAGGGCGGAGCGGCTGACCGACGCGGTCGAGCGGTTCCGGGCCGGCGCGGGCCGGATCGACATCGGCACCTTTCAGGGCGCGACCACGGTCATCCTGCCGGCCGTGATCCGCGGGCTGCTCGCCGAGCATCCCGGCTGCGACGTCCGGTTGCACGAGGTGGGGCCGGAGGATCCGCAGCTCGGCGAGCTCGACCTGTTGTTCCACTACGCCCGGATCGACGGCGACGTCGAGCACGCCGAACTGTTCGACGAGCCGTATCTGTTGGTGGCCGGCGCCGGCACGTTTCCCGCGGGACCGGTGGCGGTGCCGCGGCTGGACGACGCCCCGCTGGTCGCCTGGCCGGCCAATCAGCATCAGCGCTGGCTGGAACGCGAACTCGTCGCCGCCGGCGCCCGGCCCAGGATCGTGTTCCGTACCACCGGCCACGACACGATCGTGGCCATGGTGCGGGCCGGCATCGGCTCGGCAGTCCTGCCCTGGCTGGCCCTGCACGGCTCCGACGCCTGGTCCGACGACCGGCTCACCATCCACCCGCTACGGCCGGCTCCCGCCAGCACCTGGTATCTCTACTGGCCGGCCGGACGCACCCGTTCGCCGCTCGCCACCCGCGCCATCGAGCTCGCCCGGGCCGGAGCCGAGGAGCTCGCCGGGCAGCTATGACGCCGGCCGCGGCGCCGAGCACGCGTGAGAGCGGTGAGGGTGCATGATCACCCGGCCGGCGCGCAGCGGACAGTTGCCGATCAACGGGCTGAGCCTCTACCACGAGGTGTACGGCGAGCTGGGGGAGACCGGACGGCCCCCGTTGCTGCTGATCCCCGGCGCTTTCATGGCCACCGCCTCGATGGGGCCGTGGGTGTCCGCGTTCGCGGCCGATCGCCCGGTGATCATCTTCGATCAACAGGGCCACGGCCGTACCCCGGACATCGCGCGTCCACTGTCCTACGAACAGTTCGGCGACGACGCCGCGGCCCTGGTCGGCAAGCTGGTCTCGCTGTCGGCCGCCTATCGCAAGGACGGGTGGTACTCGTCGGTGTTCGACGGGATCCAGGGACTCAGCGCGGCGTCCTTCGCCGAAACGTCGGTCGAGCGGGCGTTCCTGGCGCACACGTCGGACCCCGAGGCGTTCGCGGCCTTCGTCGAGAAGATGAAGATCTTCGGGATCGATGATCAGGAGATCGGCGACGACGAACTGCGCGCGATCCGGGCGCGGACGATGATCATCATCGGCGACGCCGATGCCGTACGCCCGGAGCATGCGCTGGCCCTGTCACGGCTGCGCGGTGGCGGCGACGAGCAGGCGGCGGCGGCGGGCCGGTTGCAGGCCGTGCCAGAGGCGCGACTGGTGGTCCTGCCGGCGACGTCGCACATCGGGATTCTGGCCGAGTCGGCGGTCTTGGTGCCGATGGTGACCGCCTTCCTCGATGACCAGCCGCCGGTGACGCCCGACCTTCTTCTAGGAGGATCCTTCAGCACCCTCCTGACCATGCCACTAGCCCGGTTACAGTACCGGCATGATCAGCAGCTCGCGCCGGGTCACCGCCTCCGCCTTCGACGCCCTCGGGCTGACGGACTGGCGCTTCCTGCTCGGCCGGGCGGAGGCGGTGTTCCATTGCGGGTCGTACGCGGCCGCCGGCACCCTGGCCGGCCGGATCGCCGAGGCCGCCGATCGGCTCGGTCACCATCCGATGATCAACTTGCGCGCGCCCGATGTGCTGCACGTCGTGTGCACGACCCGGGTGATCGAAAACCTGACCGAGGCCGATCTCGAGCTCTGCCGGATCATCTCCGGTCTTGCCGCGGGGCACGTGATCACCAGCGAGCCGACCCGGCCGACCACCCTGGAGATCGCGATCGACGCCCTCGACATCCCCGCTGTGCGACCGTTCTGGGCCGCGGTGCTCGACTACGTCGACGCGCCGGCCGACAACGACGGCGTCGTCCGCGCCGTGGTCGACCCGCTGGGAGTGTCCCCCGCGGTGTGGTTCCAGCAAATGTCCGAGCCGCGGCCGCAGCGCAACCGGATCCACTTCGACGTCACCGTCGCGCATGATGTGGCGGACCGGCGGATCGCCGCCACCCTCGCCGCCGGCGGCCGGCTGCTGTCCGATCGCGCGGCCCGGGCGTTCTGGATCCTCGCCGATCCGGAGGGCAACGAGGCCTGCATCTGCACCTGGCAGGACCGAGGGAACTAGGGTGCGTGCCATGGCTACTCCCTATGACGTGATCGGCTCGTTGCCGTCCTTCGGTTTGACCAGTGAAGATCTTGGCGACGGTGGCCGGCTCGAGTTGCCCCAGGTCAGTGGCCGGATGGGGGCCGGGGGCGCGGACCGGTCGCCACAGCTGTCCTGGTCCGGTTTCCCGGCTGGAACGAAGTCGTTCGCGATCACCGTCTTCGATCCGGACGCGCCGACGACCAGCGGATTCTGGCACTGGGCCGTCGTGGACGTGCCGGTGTCGACCACCGCATTGGCCACCGACGCCGGCGCCGAGGGCGGGTCCGGCCTTCCCGGCGGGGCGTTCCAGCTGCGCAACGACGCCGGCTTCGCGGGCTACGTGGGCGCCGCGCCGCCGCCCGGTCACGGGCCGCACCGCTACTTCATCGGCGTGCACGCGGTGGATGTCGAGTCGCTCGGCATCCCGGCCGAGGCGAGCTGTGCCTACCTCGGCTTCAACCTGTTCTCGCACAGCATCGGCCGCGCGGTGATCATGGGCACCTGGGAAGCCGAGTAACCCGGCTTCAGGGCAGCCGGGCGGCGATGTGGGCGGCGGCCGGCCAGCCGGAGGGGCCGAGCAGGCGGACCAGGTAGTAGTCCAGCAGTTCGCAGGCCTCGCGGGCATCCCGCTGGCCGATCACCACGTCCGTGCCGAGGCCGATCGCGGTCGACCAGAGCAGTTCGGCTTCCTTGATCGGGTCGATCTCACCGCGGCGCCTGATCAACTTCGTGATCAGGTCGGCGGTGAAGAGATACAGGTCGGACAGGTTGTCGCCGCGGATGATCTTGGCCACTTCCTCGTCGTGGATCGAGCGAGTGAAGAACACCAGCTGCACCCGGATCGCGAGCCGGCTGTCCTCCTCCAGGCCGAGCACCTCGGTCAGGCTCTCCCGGAGGAGGTCGGCGGTCGAGGGCTGGTCACCCAGCGCCAGCACCCGTCGCTCCACCCGCCGGCCGGCCTGGGTGTTGATCAGGGCCAGGGCGTACCGCAGCATCTCGTCCTTGCTGGCGAAGCTGCGCTGCACCCGGCCCAGTGAGACCCCGGCCTCCTGGGCGACCTCGCGCAGGCTGACCGACTCCAGCCCCCGATCGGCCGCCAGCCGCCAGACGGCCTCGGCGAGCTGCTCGCGCTGAGCCTCGTGATCGATCAGTTTCGGCACACCCGGGTTCTCCTTTCCGATGCACTTGTATTGCAACCGTAGCAGATCCGTTGTTATGATGCAGATGTATCGAGTCAGTTGTATCGGAAAGGTGGTGCGGTGAACAGCAGATCGCAATCGAGCGTGGCGGAGCCGGTGATGGAACCGCGAGCGACCGGCGAGTTCCCGATCTCGCCGGGGGAGCGGATCGATCGCCGGGCGATCGGCTGGTGGCGGGCTCAGCTCGCCTTGCTGGCCGTGATCGTGCTGGCGGCCGAGCTCGTCACTGCCGGTCTCTGGACCTGGTCCCGCTGGCCGGTGCCGACCGGTCTGGTCCTGGCCGGCAGCGTGCTGATCCTGGTGGCGTTGTTGATCATCGTCCCGCCGGCCAGCTATCGGGTGCACCGCTGGGAAGTGGACGACGACCGGGTCTACGCCGCGACCGGCTGGCTGTGGCGGGAATGGCGGATCGCGCCGATCAGCCGGGTGCAGACGGTGGACACCAAGCAAGGCCCGCTGCAGCGGTCGTTCGGGCTGGTCGACGTGACCGTGACGACCGCGTCGGCCGCCGGCCCGGTGATCATCACCGGGCTCGACGCCGATCGCGGCCGGGCCTTGGTCGACCGCCTGGCCACCGCCGCCGGCCTCACCGATCAGGACGGGACATGATCACCGCTCAGGTCGAGCCCGCGGTCGTGATCGACTGGACGCGGCCGAGCCGGCGCACCTTTGCCGCCAACCTGACCTGGCTGCTGCCGGCCTTCGGCTCCGCCCTGCTCAGTTGGCTGATCGGCGGTTTCACCCTGCAGCCGGAGCCGCTGATCCGGTCCGCGGTGATCGGTGGCATCTTCGTGCTGCTGATGGTGGCCGAGATGATCACCGCGTCGACGACCCGGTATCGGGTCACCGCCGACCGGTTCGAGCTGACCAAGGGACTGCTCTTCCGCACCCGGAAGTCGGTCGCCCGGTCCCGGATCCGCAGCGTCCAGACGACCGCCGGCCCGGTGCAACGACTGCTCGGGTTGCAGCGGATCAAGATCTCCGCCGGCCAGGCCGCGCAACAGGACACGATCACGCTGTCGGGGCTCCGGGTGGCTGACGCGGATCGGCTCCGTGCCGCACTGCGCCCCACCGGCGCCGACGCCGCTGAGGCCGATCCGGACACGCT
This sequence comes from Microlunatus speluncae, assembly GCF_009299835.1. Taxonomy (GTDB): domain Bacteria; phylum Actinomycetota; class Actinomycetes; order Propionibacteriales; family Propionibacteriaceae; genus Microlunatus; species Microlunatus speluncae. The sequence continues at coordinate 242,032 of NZ_VKCZ01000008.1, read as the reverse complement.
GCTGATCTTCAGCCGGGATTGGCTGCGCTATGCGCCGCTGACCGTCTGGGGCGTCGGCGGCGTGGCCCTGTTGGCCCTGGTCGGCTATCGCGGGCTGGGCGTGTTCGGTCTCCAGCCGGAGCAGGTCTGGGCCTGGGCCGCGCCGTTGCTCGGGTCGTGGCCGCTCTGGCAGCTGGTGCTGGCCGGGGTGGTGCTGCTGGTCGGGTTGGGCATCGCGCTGAGCATGATCGTCTTCGTCGAGGAGTGGTGGCGGCTCCGGCTGTCCCGGTCCGGCCGGGACTGGCTGTCGATGGAGCGCGGGTTGCTGGCGCACCGACGGCTGGGGCTCGACCTGCGCCGGCTCCGCGGGATGATCCTGTCCGAGCCGCTGCTGGGCCGGCTGGCCGGCGGCGCCCGGGTCGAGCCGCTGTCGGTGTCGGCCGCCGCCGAGGAGGACGAGGAGAACAAGTCCGGCTCGATGCGTTACCTGACCCCGGTCATCCCGCGGGACGAGGCAGCCGAGCTGGCCGGACGGGTGCTGCCCGAGGCGCCGTCGTTGGCCGACCCCGAACTGGTCCGGCATCCGCCGGCCGCGCGGCGACGCCGGGTCGTTCGCGGCCTCGTCGTTTCCATGATCATCGTGGCGGGGTTGCTGATCACCGCTCTGGTGACCGACCAGCCGTGGTGGTGGCTCGGCGTGGGCCTCGCGATGATCATCGTCGTGCCGCTGGCCGTCCTGCTGGGGACTGCGGAATACCGAAGCCTCGGGCATGGCTCGCGTGGTGGCCACCTGATCCTGCGATCCGGTCTGCTGGACCGGCGGACCACGGTGCTGGCTCATGACGGCATCATCGGCTGGCGGATCTCGCAGTCGCCGTTGCAGCGACGCGCCGGCCTGCTCACCCTGACCGCGACCAGCGCGGCCTGCCGGCGTGGCGGCTGCACCGTCGCCGACCTCGCGCCGGACCAGGCGGCCGACCTGATCCGCGCCACCGGTGTCGCCGGCCCCGCCGAGCGCAGCTGAAGCCTGGAATGAGCCTCAGGACACTAGGCTCGGCTCAAGGGGGCGTGATGATCAGACGGCTGCTCGGGGGTTGTTGCTGGATCGCGGCCGGGTTGCTCATGGTCGCCGAGCTGATCGCGGCGGTCGGCTGGGCCGGGCTCGCCTCGTACGACCGGTTCGAGCCCTGGCGGATCACGATCAGCGATCTGGGCGCCACCGGTTGCGCCGTGCCGGACTCGCGGTATGTGGACTGTTCGCCGTTCCATCCGGTGCTCGACCTGACCCTGATCATGGTCGGCCTGCTGATCATCGCCGGTGGGCTGCTGTCCGTCGTCGAGGGTGGGCCGCGGTGGCCGGTTCGGATCGCCCGTGGCCTGCTGGTGGTCTGCGGCCTGCTGGTCTCGGCGCAAGGGATCATCCCGCCGTGGAACGCGTACGGCCCGGAGTCCGTCGCTCTGGCCGGCGGTACGACCGCCGGCGCCCTCGCGATCACGCTGCTGATCGCCATCCGCCGGCCGGAGATCTCGCCCCGCCGGGTCCTGCGCGTTCTCGGCCTGATCGGCCTGCTCGGCGGCCTGGTCTTCCTCGGTCTGGTCGTTGCCGACCCGCCCCGGGTGCTGAGCCGGGTCGGCGGCGTGCTGGAGCGGATCGCCGTCTACCCGGTGCTGGCCGGACTGATCCTGCTCGGCGTCCGACAGGTGCGCCGGCCCCGAAATTCACTGGCATCGACTGCGCCGGCTGCCTAGGCTCGTTGCTGACTGGAAGGACTGCCGATGATCAGCGCGAGAATCGACTTCGCAGCGCAGACCGGCTCGACCTCGATCTGGGAGACCGGTCGGGTCCCCGATCGTTGAGTTGACCTGATCGCCGACCGCTCTGGTCGCTGATCCACTCCCGCTGCTGATCGACGTCCGATCACCAGTGCGGAGATCTCCCTTCCCGCCGCACCGGTGCCCTCGAGGTGTCCGGCGGCGTCCACGTCCGCACCATTCGGGTGATGATCATGACCGCACCTCTGTCCCTTCAGCGCGCGGATCCGGTGATCACGTCGCGCACCAACAAGAGAGTCGCCGACCTCGTCCGGCTCCGGCTGCCGCGGCACCGGCAGCGCACCGGCACCTTCCTGATCGAGGGCTACCGCGAGCTCGCCCGCGCGCTCCCGGAGGTCGACCTGCAAACCGTCTACTACTGTCCGTCACTGTGGCTGCACCGGCACGAGGCCGAGCTGCTTGCCCGGGCTCGGCGGCGCGGCGCCGAACTGGTCGAGCTCGCCGCCGCCCCTTTTCACCGGATCAGTTACCGGGATCGGCCGGACGGCCTGCTTGCCGTCGGCCGGATCTTCGGCACGGCGTTGGATCGGCTGCCGATCACCGGCCCGTCCGACCCGTCCGACCCGCTGTTGCTGGTGGTGGAGCGGATCGAGAAGCCGGGCAATCTCGGCGCAATGCTGCGGACGGCCTGCGCCGCGGGCGTCACCGGGATGATCATCTGCGACCCGGCGACCGATCCGTTCGGGCCCGGCGTCGTCCGCGCCTCGCTCGGCCATCTGTTCGCCGTGCCGCTGGCGATCACCGACACGGACACGGCCCTGGCCTGGCTGGACCGGCACCGGATCCGGATCGTCGCCGGCACCCCGGCCGGCTCGGTCGCCTCCTGGGACGCCGACCTGACCGGGCCGACGGCGCTGGTGATCGGCAGCGAGCAGCACGGCCTGTCGGACCGGTGGGTGAGTCACGCGCAGATCCGGACCAGGATCCCGATGGTCGGCGGCCCGGACAGTCTCAACGCCGCAACGGCCGCCGGAGTCCTGCTGTTCGAGGCGGCGCGGCAGCGCGCCGATCCGCCGGCGATCCGGAGCGACGGGCCGAGCAATCCTGTCCGGTAGGCGACTGATCCGGCTGTTCCTCGGCTGGATCGGGGCCCGTGCCGTCCTGCACCGCGACTCTGGCCGTCTTCTCCGGCCTATCCTGATCAACCGCCGCCTCGGTGTGCGGAAGTCGACCGTGGTGGAGAAATGCGCGGGCCCGGAGGTCGGTTAGCAGCGTGATCATCCGGCCTGCCCTTCGACAGGCTCAGGGAACGATGATCTTGCTCAAGCCCGATCCAGGCGGATAGTTCAGATGGCGGTCAGTTTGGCCGGGTACTCCCGGCCAAACTGACCGCCATCAGGGTGATCCCACAGACACCCGGCAGCCAACCAGCGCGGGACTCTGGGGGATGGGTGCGCGGGCGTGGACGGGCCTGGCGGGAGCCCGCGACGCAAAGGTCGCGGCAGCTAATCCAAGATCACCGCGGGCGGATGGTTGCCCGCGCATCCATCCCCCAGAGTCCCGCGCGGACCCACGCCCGCCAACCCAAGCCGACCCCTGGCCCGCCCTTCGACAAGCTCAGGGAGCGATGATCACTTGGCGCGAGCGTCGACTTCGTACGAGGTATTGATGGATTCGAAGAAGTTCACGAGCTGCAGAGTGTCGTTCGCCGTTGCCATCCACTTGGCCGGATTGGTCACGTTGTAGGCAGCCTCGAAGCCCAGCTCCTCCAACCGGCGATCGGCCAGATACTTCACATACTGGTTGATGTATTCGGCGTTCATGCCCAGGATGCCGTTGGGCAGCAGGTCCCGGTTGTAGGCCTCTTCCATCTCGACGGCCTTCAAGATCATCCCGCGGATCTCCTCGGCGAACTCCTCGGTGCCGACATCGGGATTTTCGTCCAGCACGGTCAGGATCAGGTTGATGCCGAACTTCAGGTGCAGGCTCTCGTCCCGGACGATCCAGTCGATCAAGGAGCCGAAGTTGCGAAGGAGGTTCCGCTGCCGGAAGGACAGGGCGACCATGAAGCCGGAGTAGAACCAGATCCCTTCCAAGATCACGTTGTACGCGACCAGGTTGCGGACGAAGTCCTGCTTCCCTTCGGTGGTGGAGATGTCGAGGGTCTGCTCCGACATCCGCTTGATGAAGCTGACCTCGAACTGCTCCTTCGCCGCCATCGACGGGACGCTGACGTGCGACTCGTAGGCCGCCGCGCGGTCGATCGGGAAGGTCTCCAGCACGTACTCGAAGGCCATGCAGTGGTTGGCCTCCTCCCACATCTGCTTCGCCAGATACAGATGGCACTCGGCGGAGTTGACGTAGGGATACACGCCGAAGGCGAGAGCCTTGTTGACCAGCAACTCGTTCGGGTTGAAGTAGCTCATCAGGTGGGTCAGCGCATGCCGCTCGTCGTCGGTCATCCGGCCGAAGTCGCTGAGGTCCTCGCCCAGCTGGACCTCGTGCGGGAACCAGGTGTTGGCGACCGCCTGGTTGTACAACTCGTACGCCCAGGGGTAGGTGACCGGCTTCAGCAGCAGTCCCTCGGTGATACCGGTGCCCAAAATGCTTGTCATCGACTTCCTTTCCCGCTCTGTCAGGGTCTCAACGCGTCAGGCGGAGAGACCCTGACAGCTCGGCACGCGATCTTACTGGCCGGACTCGTCCTACTGGCAGGACTCGCACTGGAGTCGTTCCTGAGGATCGATCGGGCAGTACGCGCCGTCGACGATTTCCAGTTCCTGGCTGTCCTCCGGCACCACCTGCTGGTCGGGCTGGGTGACTTCGGCGACCGGTTCGGCGGCGGTCTCGGCCTCCGGCTCGGCGACCTGGACCGACTGGGCCTGGGCCGTCTGGGCCCGATTGGCCGCGGTCGGCCGGTGCTCGACCGTGCCCTCGACCCCGACCGACTCGGCCTCGACCGTGAGCGGTGCGGGCGCTTCGACCGGCTCGGATGCCACGGGGGCCACCTCGGAGGCGGTGGCCGGCGAGGTCGGGGCGCTGCCGGAGCGGCCGAAGCCGAAGCCGCGCCGGCCCGTCGAGGCACCGCCGGACTCCTTCGCCGACTCGCCGCGCAACTCGGCCGCCTTGTTCACCTTCACCGTGCTCTGCTCCGCGGTGTGCCGCGGCATCATGTGCAGGTAGTAGGTGGTCTTCACGCCCTTGTCCCACGCGGCCGTGTAGAGGTCGACCATCTCGCCGACGTCCCGGCTGGCCAGGTAGATGTTGCGGCTGATCGCCTGGTCGATCCACTTCTGCGCCCGCGCGGCCACGTTGATGAACGCGTACGGCGACAGCTGGAACGACGTCCGGTAGATCTTCTTCAGTTCCTCCGGCACGATGTCGATCTTGGACACGTCACCCTGAGCCCGCAGCAGGTCGTCGCGGACGTCCTCCCACAGGCCGTACTCCTTCAGATCCTTGACCAGGTTGCGGTTCACCTCGAGGAACTTGCCCGAGGAGGTGGCCCGGCTGAAGATCTGCGAGAACTGCGGGTCCAGGCCCGGGGTGGTGCCGGCGACCAGGCCGATCGAGGCGGTCGGGGCAATCGCCATCAGAGTGGCGTTGCGAATGCCGCCCTTGACCTTGGTGCGCAGCGCGTCCCAGTCGAGCCGGGTGGTCCGGTCGACGTCGACCTTCACGCCGCGGTCGGCCTCCAGCGCGTCGATCGTGTCGAACGGCACCATGCCCTGGGACCAGCGCGACCCCGGGAAGTTGGAGTACGCGCCGCGCTCGCGGGCCAGGTCGGCGCTCTCGTCGATCGCGTGGTAGCTGACGAACTCCATGATCTCGTCGGCCAGCGCGTAGCTCTGCTCGCTCTCGTACGAGAAGCCCATCCGCTCGACCACGTCGGTGAAGCCCATCACGCCCAGGCCGATGGCCCGGTTGTCGGCGTTGGACTTCTCCGACTCCGGCACCGAGGAGATGGTGATGTCGATCAGGTTGTCCAGCTGCCGCACGGCGGAGCGGGCGGACTGGCGCAGCCGGTCCCAGTCGATCCGGGCCTGCGGGCCGGAGCCGCGCAGGTGCTTGGACAGGTTGATCGAGGCCAGGTTGCAGACCGCGACGTTGTCCCGGTCCTGCGGCAGGCAGACCTCGGTGCACAGGTTGGACAGGTGGATCGTCCCGGTGTTGTTGTTCAGCGCCCGGGTGTTGATCGTGTCCTTCCAGGTCAGCCACGGGTGCGAAGTGGTCTGCAGCGAGATCAGGATCGCCTGGAACTGCTCCCGGGCCCGGATCTTCTTGAACCGCTTGATCTCACCGGTCTCGGCCATCCGGACGTACTCGGCGTAACGCTTGGAGAACTCGGCGCCGTAGAGCTCGGTCAGGTCGTCGACCTCCAGCGGGTCGAACAGATACCAGTCCTCGTCGTTACGGACCCGCTTCATGAACTCGTCGGAGATCCAGACCGCGGTGTTGGCGGTCCGGGTGCGGCGGTACGGGTCGCCCGCGTTCTGCCGCAGGTCGAGGAACTGCGGGAAGTCGAGGTGCCAGTTCTCCATGTAGAAGCAGAGTGCGCCGAACTTCTTGCCGCCGCGGGAAACCGCCCGCAGGGTGGAGTCGATCGTGTGCATGAACGGGATCGGGCCGGTCGAGGTGGTGTTGTTGGACCGGATCGGGGAGCCCTCGCTGCGCAGCTTGGAGACCGACAGGCCGATGCCGCCGGTGCCCTTGGTCAGCCACATCACGTCGCGGACCGACTTGGCGATGTGCTCGATGTCGTCCTCCATCTGCATCACGAAGCAGTTGGAGAGCTGGGCGTACGAGGTGCCGGCGTTGACCAGCGTGGAACCGGCGGCCAGATACTCCAGCCGGGACATGCCCTCGTAGAAGCCGAGAGCGGCCGTGGTCGGGTCCTCCTCGTTGAGCGAGAGGCCCATCGAGACCCGCATCCAGAAGTACTGCGGCACCTCGAGCGGGTTCCGGTCGTGGTCGCTGATCATGTAGCGGGTGCGCATCGTCTGCACGCCGATGTAGCGCAGCAGGTCGTCCCGGGTCGGGTCCAGCGCCGCGGCCAGCCGCTCCAGGTCGAACATCTCGCCGCCCAGCCGCGGGTCGAGCAGCCCGCGCTCGATCGCGTTGGTCAGGTAGTCGGCGAACTTCAGCCGGTGCAGCGCCTGGATCGTCTCCGGCGCACTGTCACCGAACAGGTCGTGGGTCTCGCCCAGCACGCGCTTGTAGAGGGTCTTGATCAGCAGCCGCGCGGCGATGGTGTCGAACGCCGGATCGTCCTTGACGTTCTGCAGCGCGATGCCGATCACGGCCTCGTCCAGCTGCGCGGTGGTGATGTTGTCGAAGAGCGTGATCTCCAGCTCGGACTGGATCTGAGTGGCCCGCTTGATAGCGTCGTCGAGGCCGCGTGCGGCGTCCTCGATCGAGCGGGCGATCTCGTACCCGTCGTACTGCTGCAGGGCCCCGTCCCGCTTGACTACTCGGATCTCGCTGGTCACGGTCATGCTGGGGACCCTCCCTACCTGTAGTGGCTGATTGGCGCGAGAACCACCATATATGGAAATGACAGGTTTGTAACTACCGACCTGCCCGACATTCGGACAAGCCTGGTCAGCGCGCTTGAAGCCGGTTCGGACACCGCTCGGAGCGGCCGGGAACGGCCACCGCCCGGCACCTCGGGACGGGTGCCGGGCGGCTCTTTCCGACCGGGGAGGGGTCGGTCAGCGGGGGCCGGTCGGGATGACGCCGGCCTCGGCGGCCTTGACCACGGCGTCGGCTTCGGCCTGGGTCAGCGTGCCGGCCTGTACGGCCTCGGCCAGCCGTTCCTTCAACGACGTCAGCGCCTCGGCCTGACCCTCGGCCCGGAGCTCGCTGAACGCCTTCTCGACGGCGGACTGCTCGATCCCCAGCTTCTCGGCCAGCAGGCGGGCCAGCTCGGTCTGGGCCTCGGTCCGGGACGGTCGCTCGTCCTGATTCTTCTTCTCCCGGTCCGCGCGCAACTCGTCCTTGACCGCCTGCAGCGCCTCGCTCACCCGATCCTCGGGCAGGCCCAGCTTCTCGGCGAGTTTCGCCGCCGACAGCAGTCCCGGACCGCCGTGCCGATGCTCGCGGCCCTCGGGACGGGGCGCGTCCGGCGCGCCGGACGGGGTGCCGGCCGACGGGGTGCCCGCCGACGGCGTGGCGCTCGGGGTCTGGGTCGGGTCGGCGGCCGCGACGGTCGCCCCGACCGTGATCGCGCCCAAGGCCAACGCGCCGCCGACGACCGCGGCAGCGACAGTGGTCTTCGTTCTCGCCATGAATGGCTCCTCTGCTTCGTTCGATGAATGGACTTCCCAGCAGAGGAGAGCGCACTGGCAATCGGCCCAGCCCGCGCTGGCAACGACCTGTGAATGGCTGTGCTCCCGGGCCTGTCGGCCGTGCCAGGATGGTGGCCGTGGCGAGCCCTGATCCAGACCTGGTCCGACTGGCGGAGGCGTACCGGATCGCCACCGACTACTACGACTGGAAGGGCGCTCAGGTGCAGGTCGCCGCGGCGACCCTGGTCGCCGTGCTGGCCGCGATGGGCGTCGACGCCACCGGCCCGGAGCAAATCCGGCAGGCGCTGGACGAGCTGCCGCTGCGGCCCTGGCGCTCGATGCTGCCGGCGTCGCTGACTCTGGTCCGGGGCCGGTCCACCACGGTCGCGGTGCACGCCGACGCCGGTGCGGAGGTCCGGGTCTGGATCGAGCGCGAGGACGGCGGCCGGACCGCCGACCTGCCGCGGGGCGACGAAGCGCCGCAGACCCGCCTGATCGACGACCGGTCGCTGACCCGGCTCGAGTTCACCGTGCCCGACGACCTGCCGCTCGGCTATCACACGCTGCACGCCGAGGCCGGCGAGCGGCGGGCCGCGGCGCCGCTGATCGTGACGCCGGACCGGCTCGGCTGGCCGGGCGGGCTGGAGACCCGGCCGGGTTGGGGGATCGCGTCCCAGCTCTACAGCGTGCGTTCGGCCGGGTCCTGGGGCGTCGGCGACCTGACCGACCTGACCGATCTCGCGGCCTGGTCGGGTCTTGATCACGGCGCCGACTTCGTGTTGATCAACCCGGTGCACGCGGCCGAGCCGGTGCCGCCGCTGGAGCCGTCGCCCTATCTGCCGGCCAGCCGGCGGTTCACCAACCCGATCTACCTCCGGCCGGAGGCGATCGCCGAGTACGCGACGCTGCGCCGCAAGGACCGCAAGATCATCCGGAAGCTGCGGGAACGGGTGCTGCACACCCCGGGGATCGGCTACCGGATCGACCGGAACGCTTCTTGGGCAGCGAAACGAGCAGCCCTCAAGCTCATCTTCGAGGCCGGTCGGACACCCGGGCGGCAGCTCGCGTTCGGCGGCTACCTTGATCGCGAAGGCGCGGACCTGATCGACTTCGCCACCTGGTCGGTGCTGGCCGAACAGTACGGTCCGGACGCCCGGCGCTGGCCCGAGCCGTTCCGCGATCCGCGCTCGGCGGAGATCCGCCAGTTCGTCGATGATCATGCAGCCGATCTGGAGTTCACCTGTTGGCTGCAGTGGCAGTGCGACGAACAGCTCGCCCGGGTGCAGGACGACGCGCGCCGGTTCGGCCTGCGGTTCGGGGTGATCCACGATCTTGCGGTCGGCGTCCACCCGGGCGGGGCGGACGCCTGGCGGCTCCGCGACAGCTACGCCACCGGGATCAGCGTCGGGGCGCCGCCGGATGCGTACAACCAGCTCGGGCAGGACTGGAACCAGCCGCCGTGGCGGCCGGACCGGCTGGCGGCGACCGGCTTCCGGCCGTTCCGGGAGATGGTGGCCTCGCTGCTGCGGCACGCCGGCGGGGTCCGGGTCGACCACGTGATCGGCCTGTACCGACTCTGGTGGATCCCCAGCGGCGGCGGGCCGAAGGAAGGCACCTACGTCCGGTACGACCACGAGGCGCTGGTCGGCATCCTCGCGCTGGAAGCGGAACGGGCCGGCGCGGTGGTGATCGGCGAGGACCTCGGCACGGTCGAGCCGCTGGCCCGCGACGTGCTGCGCGAGCGCGGCATCCTCGGCACCTCGATCCTGTGGTTCGAGCGGGATTGGGCGGCGGACATTCCCCTGCCGGCCGAGCGCTGGCGGCAGGCCTGTCTGGCCTCGGTCACCACCCACGACCTGCCGCCGACCGCGGCCTACCTGCGCGGCGACCATGTCCGGCTGCGAGACCGGCTCGGGTTGCTGGAACGGTCCGTGGCCGAGGAACTGGGCGACGCCCGGGCCGAGCGCGAATCCTGGCTGGCCGAGCTGCGCGGACGCGGCCTGCTGCGCGCCGACCAGGAACGGGTCGGCGAGGAGGGTGAGGAGGCGGTGATCGCCGCCCTGCACCGGTTCCTCGGTCAGACCCCGGCGGTGCTGCGGGCGGTGGCACTGCCCGACCTGGTCGGCGACCGGCGGGTGCAGAACCAGCCGGGCACGATGGACGAGCACCCCAACTGGCGGATGCCGCTGAGCCACCCCGACGGCCGGCCGATGGTGCTGGAGGAAGTGCTGACCAGCCGCCGCGCCGCCACCCTGGCGAAGGTCATGGCCGACGGTGCGGGCCGGTCGTCCTAGGCTGGGGAGGTGACTGCGGAGTCTGGCGGTAAGGCGAAGACGGAGGGCGGCGAGAGCCTGCTCACGGTGATCATCGCGTTCGTCGCCAACCTGGTGATCGCGATCGCGAAGTCGGCGGCCGCGGTGATCACCGGTTCGGCGGCGATGCTGGCCGAGGCGGCGCACTCGTGGGCCGATGCGGGCAACGAGATCTTCCTGCTGATCGCCGACCGGCGGTCGGGACGGCGGCGGGACCGGGCGCATCCGATGGGGTTCGGCCGGGAGGCCTACGTCTGGTCGATGTTCGCGGCGTTCGGCCTGTTCACTGCCGGTGCGGTGGTGTCGATCATGCACGGGATCACCGAGCTGATCGAGCCCGAGCCGGCCGGCAACTATCCGATCGCGTACGTGATCTTGGCCATCGCCTTCGTGCTCGAGGGGATCTCGTTCACCCAGGCGTTCCGGCAGGCCCGGCGCTACGCGCGGGCGCAGCGGATCTCCACCCTGCGGTTCATCCTGCAGACCTCCAACCCGACGCTGCGGGCCGTGTTCGCCGAGGACGCGGCCGCGCTGCTCGGCTTGATCATCGCCGGTGGCAGCGTGGCGCTGCACCAGCTGACCGGGTCGCCGGTGCCGGACGCGATCGGCTCGATCCTGGTCGGAGTACTGCTCGCCGTCGTGGCGGTGTTTCTGATCGACCGGAACCGGCGCTTCCTGGTCGGCGAACAGGTGCAGCCCGAGCTGCGGCAGGTGGCGCTGCGCAAGCTGCTCTCGCATCCCGAGGTGGCGCGGGTCACCTATCTGCACCTGGAGTTCGTCGGCCCGTCCCGGGTTTATCTGGTGGCGGCGGTCGACATGACCGGCGACGACGCCGAGCACGACCTCGCCGTCCGGCTGCGCCGGGTCGAACGGGAGCTGGAGGAGCACGACGCGATCGAAGAGGCCGTGCTCACGCTGGCCACCGCCGAGGAGCCGTCCCTCTGATCCGGCGGCGTCGTGAGGATGCCCTAGTCTGAGCCGGTGACCAGACTGACCCAGGCCGTGGCCGTCGTGTTGATCTTGACCGGAGTGATCACCTTCATCGCGACCGGCGCCTCGAGCGTGACCGCGTTGATCCCCGCCTTCGTCGGGATCGCGATCGGGATCTGTGGCGTGCTGGCGATGCGGGAGAAGCTGCGCCGGCACGCGATCCACCTGGCGTTGGTGTTCGCGCTGATCGGAGCCCTCGGCTCGCTGATGAACGTGGTCAAGATCGGCCAGCTGTTCGACGGCACCGCCGAGCGGCCCGGCGCGATCATCGAGAGCATCATCCTGCTCGTCGTCACGGTGCTCTATCTGATCTTCGGCATCCGCTCCTTCATCGCCGCTCGCCGGGCCCGCTCGGCCGGCCCGGAAGGGGAGTGAGCATGGGAAACGCGATCCAGTACCGTGCGGCCGGCGGGCCTGAGGTGCTCGAGCTGGTCGAGCTGCCCGACGCCGAGCCCGGTCCGGGCGAGGTGGCCATCGATGTCACCGGCGTCGGGGTCAACTTCATCGAGATCTACCAGCGGACCGGTGTCTACCCGGTGCCGTTCCCGTACACGCCGGGCGGCGAGGGTGCCGGCGTGATCAGCGCCCTCGGGCCGGACGTGACCACGTTCAAGATCGGCGACCGGGTCGCCTGGCCCGGCATCCCGAGGTCGTACGCCAGCCGGGTGGTCGGTCCGGCCGACAAGCTGCTCGCGGTGCCCGGCGGACTGTCCGACGAGCAGGCCGCGGCCCTGCCGTTGCAGGGCCTGACCGCGCACTACCTGGCGACGTCGACGTACCCGATCCAGGCCGGGGACACAGTGCTGGTGCACGCCGGCGCCGGCGGCGTCGGGCTGCTGCTGACCCAGATCGCCAAGATCAAAGGCGCCCGGGTGATCACCACCGTCTCCACCGGCGACAAGGCCGAGCTGTCCCGGGAGGCGGGAGCGGACGAGGTGATCGTCGGCTACACCGGCTTCGCCGAGCGGGCCCGCGAGCTGACCGACGGCGCCGGCCTCCCGGTCGTGTACGACAGCGTCGGCAAGGACACCTTCGACGACTCGCTGGCCGCCGTCCGGCGGCGCGGCATCCTGGTGCTGTTCGGCGCCTCCAGCGGCGCCGTGCCCGCGGTCGACCCGCAGCGGCTCAACGACGCCGGCTCGGTCTTCCTGACCCGGCCCAAGCTCGGTGATCACACGGTCACCCGGAGCGAACTGCTGGAGCGCTCGGCCGAACTCTTCGGCTGGGTCCGCGACGGCCGGCTGAAGGTCCGGATCGGCGGCACCTACCCGCTGGCCGAGGCCGCCCAGGCCCAGGCCGACCTCGCCGCCCGCAAGACCACCGGCAAGCTGATCTTGATCCCCTGACACGGTTCGGCCTGTCGGCCGGAAGACGCACCAAGGGGCGGGCGGGTGATTGCGGTGGGTAGGTGTCGCTGCCGGCCCTTCAACCATCCCCGAGCCGGCTTCGCGCCATTTTGCGCGGCTTCGCCCCACCTACAGAGGTCGCGAAGCACGAGTAAAGGGCGCAAAGCGGTGTCTGATCGCGCCGTTGGTGCACTAGTGCCGACGGCGGACGAGGGCGGAGGCGGTCGCCAAGCGATCGCGAAACTCGGCCAGCCATTCGGCCTGCCCCCCCACCTGGTCCGGCGCCAGCAGCTCGGCCGGCACCCAGCCTTCGAGGCCGACCGGCATGATGTGCGCATGACCTGGGACACCGCTGATCTCGATCTTGCCGCCTATCTGGAGCGGACCGGCGCCGCCGCCGAACCGCCGTCGGCGGCCGCCCTGGCCCGGCTCCAGACGGCCCATGTGCGCACGTTCCCGTTCGAGAACATCGACGTGCTGCTGGAGCAGCATCCCGGGGTCGGACTGTCAGCCGTCCAGGACAAGTTCGTGCACCGTCATCGCGGTGGCTACTGCTTCGAGCACGCGACGATCTTCCACGCGGTGCTGGTCCGGCTCGGCTACGACGTCGAGCCACGACTGGCCCGGGTCGCCAATCCGCAGACGTCCCCGCGCTCGCATCTGGTCATGATCGTGACGCTCGACGGTCGTCGCCACCTGAGCGATCCCGGCATCGGCATCGCGCCGCTCGAGCCGATCGAGCTCGCCGACGGTGCCGAGTTGTCGGGCGGGCTGTGGCCGCATCAGGTCCGGCGGACCGACGCCGAGCAGCCGGGCGGCCACGCCTGGGAGCTGTGGCGGCGCCGCGGCGACGACTGGGAGTACATGCACACCACGGACGAACTGCCGGTCCGCCGCGTCGACGTGGAGATGGGCCACCACTGGACCAGCACCGCCCCGTCCTCGCACTTCCGGTCGTCGCTGTCGATCAACCGGAATGGCGTGGACGCGGACGGAACGCCCAACCTGCTGACCGTCACCCTCGACTACGTCGCCCTGAGCCGCGCCGGGGAGGCGCCGCAGCGGCGGGACTACGATCCTGCCGAGCTTCCCGAGCTTCCCGAGCTGGCTCAGCAGGCCGGGGCGCGGCTCTCCGCCGCCGAATCCGAACTGCTGGTCGACCGCATCCGAGAGCTCCGGCACGGGTAGCCGGCGTTCCCACCTCCGGGGGAGGGAGTTCGCTCGCCCTGGGGACTCCCGGGATGCGGCGCCACCGAGAAGATGGGACTGTCGCCGACCGGCGACGCCGGCGGAGGAGGAGCGGCTCGTGGACCAGCGAGGGCGGAGTGGAGGACCTGAGCTTCGGCCGGTGAGCCCGTCCGGAGACGCGGGCCGCAGGGGCCGGTCGCTGCGGCCGCTCGACGTGCTGCTGATGGCCCGGCCGCAGTTCTGGTTGCTCTCCGTGGCGGCGATGCAGCCGGGTTTCGTCCTCGCGACGCACCGGATCCTGCCGCGCGGGCCGGAGTTGTTGATCATGGGCTACGCGTTCCTGGTGGCCGGTCCGTTGCTCTGGCTGTCGGCACTGGCGATCAACGACGCGTACGACCTCCAGGGAGATCTGGCCAACCCGCGCAAGGCCGGGTCGCCGCTGGTGCGGCGGCACGTCTCGCCGCGGGGCGCGCTGCGGATCGGTGTCGTCGCCGGGGTGGTGGCGGTGCTCGCGGCGGTGCCGCTCGGGTCCCTGTTCGCCCTCGGCACGGCGCTGACCGTGCTGCTCGGCTGGGCCTACAGCGCGCCACCGCTGCGGCTGAAGGCCCGGCCCGGCGCGGATGTGGCCGTCAACGCGATCCCGGTCGGGGTGCTCGGGCCGTTGGGCGGCTGGGTCGCGATCACCGGCTCCCCGGCCGGGTTTCCGTGGCCGATCACGGTCGTGGCCACGATGGCGGTCGCGGCGCTCTATCTGGTCACGACGATCGTCGACCTGGAGACCGACCGGGCCGTCGGGGTGCGAACCACGGCCGTGGCCCTCGGCCGCCGGGCCGCCGCCGAGGTCGGCTTCGCGCTGTGGGCCGGCAGCGCGCTGCTGACGCTGGGGCTGGCGATCGCCGGGATCGTCGTCCAGCCGTCGTTGATCCCACTGCACCTGGTGATCATGCCGGTGCTGTTCGTGCTCTACCGGGTGCTGGTGATCAGGAGGCAGCCGACGTTCCGCGCGGTGACCGTGCTGGCGGCCGCCTACCTGCTGCCCTGCCTCGCGTTCGTGATCAACTACGTCGACTCGATCTGATCACCGGATCGGCGACCGCGAACGACTCCAGCCGGTCGAACGCCTCGGCGACGCTGTCCACGCAGTCGATCACCTTCGCCATCGACCGGCCTTCGGCGAGCTTGGACAGCAGCGGCCAGGCCGGCAGTTGCTCGGTCCAGTAGTCGCGCCCGACCAAGATCATCGGGGCGATCCGGGTGCTGTCGGTCGCGTAGTAGTTCTCGGTCACCGCCTGGAAGATCTCCTGCACGGTGCCGGCCCGGCCGGGCAGGTAGACGATGCCGCCGCGGCACCGGTGCAGCAGGGTGTCCTCGCGCAGCGCGTTGGCGAAATACTTGGTGATCACGGTCGCGAACACGTTGGACGGCTCGTGCCCGTAGAACCAGGTCGGGATCCCGATGCTGCGTCCGGCCCGGTCCGACGGCCAGCGGTCCCGCACCTGGAACGCAGTGTCGACCCAGTCGTCGATAGTCCGGAAGTCCGCGACCTTGATCATGATCGCCCGCGCCTCGTCCAGGGCACCGGGCCAGGGGCTCAGGTAGGCACCGAGATTGGCCGCCTCCATCGCACCGGGCCCGCCACCGGTCAGCACCACCCGGCCGGCGGCGGTGAGCTGCGAGGTCAGCTCGGCCGCCTGCCAGTAGACGTCGTCGCGGCGGGACAGGGCGTGGCCGCCCATGATGCCGACCACGCTGCGCGGGTCGAGGTCCTCCAGCGCCTCGCCCAGCGCGTCGGCCATCGCGTGATCATGCAGCGCGGTCGCCAGCGAGTGATCCAGCGGCGGGACCGGCAGACCCTCCTTCGACCAGGCATAGATCGCGGCGTCCGGGCTCTCGGCGTAGGTGCCGAGCCGGGCCTGCCCGGCCGGCAGGTAGAGATCGTCGGCCGTGTACGGCAACGGTCGGTAGGGATCGAACGGCAGCGACGGCAGGGCGGGGAAGATCAACCCACCCCGGCGGCGCAGCTCCGACTCGACCCCAGCGGCGAACCGGCAGCCGAGGAAGACCGCACCGCGGACGATCACCCGGTCAAGATCATCACCGCGCTCGGACAGGTCGACCGCCTGCACACACCAGCCGTTCAGGGCTGAGGTGTGGGCCAGCAGCTGATCGAACTCGGCCAGCGAATGGATTTCGACGGTACGGCGACTCATGGTGTGTGCATTCTGCCAGGGGTGGCGGCGAATCCGGCGACCCCCGGATCAGCCGTCGTAGTAGACCTCGAGCTCGGCGATCGAGGTGAACGCCGCCGGACCTCCGGGCCGCCCGATCAGCCGCAACCCGTCTCCCCAGGCGGCGGCGAAGCGGAAGGTGTAGGCGGTCCGCGGACGGACGGAGGGGTCGGCGGGATAGTCCGGTTCGATCATGGTCGGGGTGATGTCCCGCCAGGCTCCACGCTGCCGGACCTGGAGCCGCGGCGGCCCGGCGAACCAGCCGCCGTCGGTCGAGATCGTCCCGGTGGTGTAGACGACCCGGTCGAACCGGTGGGCCCGCGGCCACTCGTAGCCCCACAGGTCGGTGTCCTTCCGCGAGTCGTCCCGGCTGTCCTCCTCGGCCTCGGTCGAGCCGTCGTTGATCACCTCGGGCCGGCCGTGCCGGCTGACCCGGTCGATCACCACGGTCCCGGCGGCACGGGCCAGATTGGCCGTGGGGTCGGCCGGGTTGTCCGGAGTCGAGTCGGCGTACGGCGTCAGTTCCAAGCGGCGCAGGGAGAAGTGGTACGTGTTCGGCGGATGGTCGACCCCGTTGAACCAGTTCGCCTGCAGCCACAGGGTCCGGCCGTCGTTGCTGATGAACTTGGACGGCGCGACGGTGCCGTAGCCGCCGTTCTTCGGGCCCGGCGTCCCGGGGTCGGAGCCCCACCACGGATACGGCCCGAACTCCTTGTGCAGAAAGAGTTTCCACGGTCCCCACGGCCGCGGCGCCTCGTAGAACTCCCAACTGAACTCGGTCCAGGAGAAGTAGAGATAACGATCAAGACCCTGGTTGTAGACCACCCCGCCCTGGGACAGCACCGACATTCCGTCCGCGGTCACCGTGCCGGGATAGACCCGCCGTTCGTCGTGCAGCACCGGCACCCGCCGATCGAGCTCGCCGCTCCAGACCGGGTCCTCGCCCACGGTCCCGGCGAAGAACTCCCACCGGTCCCGCTGCTGGATCGCCTCGATCGGCACCCGGGCCAGCCACAGGTCGACCGGATCGGGAACGACGTCGCTGCACGAGTCGCGCCAGTTGTGATCCAGGCCGTAGGCGTAGACGTAGTCCGCTCCGTCCGGGCCGAGCACCGAGGCCCGCTCGTTGCTGCGGCCGAAGTCGAGGAAGAAGATCGTGGTGAAGACGTAGTCGCGAAACATCGGCTCGGTCGGCCACTGCCAGGTCCGGCCGCGATCCAGGGACCGGACGATCGTCGCGGCCGGGGCGTCGTCGAAGGCCGGGTGCGGCGGCTGCCCCTCGGCGGCCGGTTTACGCAGGTCCTGGACGGCCAGATAGAGCTCGTCCCGCCCGTCGCGGTCGCCGTCCACGGCGACGATCCCGGTGGGTTTGCGGTTGTACCGGCTCGGGTCGGTCAGCACCGGGCCCAGTTCGTCGCCCGCGGCCAGCCGCACCCCGGTCAGGCTGGTCTCCGGGGTGCCGTCGACCCGGTTGACGACGATGTCGGCCCACGGAGCGTCGGCGGAGAAGCCGCGGCCGTCGCCGTTGGCCGTGTAAAGGGCGTCGTCGTCGGCCCAGGTGGTCGGCCAGAGGTCGCCGTCGCTCGCCGTACCGACCTCGGCCGCGTACGGCGTCGCCCGGGTGGCGAAGGCGGTGCTGTCCAGCTCGACCAGCGGGTGACCCGGCGATCCGGCCTGCGGCTCGGTCGTCATGAGGTCACCGCGAATCGGTCCGGCCGGCAGCCGGCCAGTTCCGGGGCCGGCCGGCCGGTCAGGATCTCGGCGGCGGCGAGCCGGCCGAGGGCGGCGGCCAGGGTGATCGCCGAATGGGTCAGGGCGACGTACAGGCCGCCGACGCCGGGTGGCGGCCCGACGATCGGTTCGTCGTCGACGGGCATCGGTCGCCAGCCGATCTCGGCCGACACGATCTCGGCGTCGCCGGCTCCGGCGAAGGCGGCGGCGAACCGGTCCCGGACCCGGCGGGCGGTGGCGAGCAGGGCGGCCTGATCGATCTCGCCGCCGTACGTCGTCGGAGCCAGCACCGTGCCGTCGTCCAGCTGTCTGACCTCCAGCGCCGGCGACGCGACGATGCCCCGGACCAGGCCGGGCGTCGCCCGCAACCGGACCAGGACCGCGGGCGAGGGCTCGACGGGCAGGGTGATGCCGACCCCGGCGCCCAGCGCGACGCTGCCGGTGCCGGCGGCGAGGACGACGGTCTCGGCCGGCAGCTCACCGGCGGTCGTCCGCACTCCGACGACCGTGCCCGCCCGCTGCTCGAGGGCGACGGCCGGCGTCCCGGCCAGCACCCGGGCGCCCCGGTCCCGCGCCGCCGCGATCAGCAGCTCGGTCGCCGCGACCGGATCGAACGCCGCGTCCTCGGGTCGGTGGATCGCCGCCGGCGGCGGATCGAGCAGGTGCGGTTCCACGGCCGCGACTTCGGTCGTGGTCGGCCCCGGCTCGTCGTCGAAGCCGTCCCAGGTCAGCGAGCCGGTCCAGCGGATCGCGAGCCCGGGTAGCTCGGTCTCCAGCCGCCGGTAGTCGTCCAGGGCCAGACAGCGCAGCGGCGCCGAGGGCCGATCGCTGCCGACCGTTCGCCCGATCCAGGCGAACGAGGCCTGGGTGACGCCGGAGCCGGGCAGGCCTGCGTCGATCACCGTGACCGGCCGGCCGTTCCCCGCCAGGTGGTACGCCAGCGAGGCCCCGACGATGCCGGCGCCGACCACCACGATGCTGCGATCCGTCATGCCAGCGTTCTAGCAGGTCCGCCGCACTCGGCGGGGCCGGGAGGATACTGATGAGATGGTGGCCGAGGTCGCGGAGCAGCTCGGGACGTTCGAGTTCGTCAATTCGACGAGCCGACTTCCCGGCCTGGTCGCGTCGGCCGTCGGCTATTCCAGCGCCGGCAACCCGCCCGGTCTGCACCGCGGCCTGCCGTCGCCGTACCTGACCTTCATCTTCGCGCTGGACGAGGCGCCGATCATCGGCGCCGAGTCGCCCGACCTGGCGTTGGCGCCGACCGCGCCCCGGGCCGCGGTGCTGCTCGGCGGCCTGCACCGGCGGCCGGCCTACGTGGTGCAGCCGCGACAACAGGTCGGGATCCAGCTCGCCGTCCACCCGCTCGCGGCCCGGCGGCTGTTCGGCCCGCCGACCCGCGAGCTGGCCGAGCTGGTCGGCGACGGAGCGGCCGTGCTCGGCGACGACTCCGAGCGGCTCCGGCAGCGGATGGCCGAAGCGGCGACCTGGCCGGAGCGGTTCGACGCGCTGTGGTGCTATCTGCGGCGGCGGGCCGAGCTGGCCGACCGGGTCGCCGGCCCGGCGCCGGCTCTGGTCGAGGCCTGGCACTGGCTGGCCCGGTTCGGCGGCACCGGGTCGATGGACGGCCTGTCCCGGCACCTCGGCTACAGCGGCCGGCGGGTCGGCCAGCTGTTCAGCGACGAGCTCGGCGTCTCGCCGAAACAGCTCGGCCGGCTGTTCCGCTTCGAGTTCGCGCGACGGCAGATCTCGGCCGAGGTCAGCCGTACCGGCCGCTGCGACCTGGCCCAGGTCGCTGCCGACCGCGGCTTCTACGACCAGTCCCACCTGGTCCGCGACTTCCGCCAGTTCACCGGCACCAACCCGTCGACCTGGATCGCCGAGGAGTTCCGAAACATCCAAGCCGGTGGGCATCGGCCCCCGGCTAGCTGACGGTGACCGTCCCCACAACTCCGCTGGGCATCAGGACCAGGATGAGTACGGCGAGCACGACGACGACGGAGCCGACACAGATGGCTGCGACGAGCAGCCCTCGTCCCGGCACCCGGCGAATCAGGAACACCAGGGACGCGGCTACGGAGACAAGAGCAACAACGCAGCCAAGCCACGCCGATACGAGCAGACAGGGCAGCGCGAGCAGCGAAACTAGAAAGAGTGGTGCGGCCACCAGGCCGAAGAGCGGACCCTCATGCTGCGTCGGTCGGCCTGTCGGTGGGCCAGTGGGTGGCGACCACGAGTCAGGTGTCGCGCCTGTAGTGCGCTCTCGGCTGTCAGCCATGCCACCTACGCTACTGCCCATGCACCGAGCATGAGAAGTCGAGAGACACGCTCTTCGACTTCATGATGAGACGAACGCAATTCTCGTTGGTTGCGACATTCGGGCTGTTTCCGCTGAAGCAGTACTTTGCCGAAATGTAGATTGTGCAGACTTCGATATTGGCCAGCGGGATTGCAGTGGCACTTCCACTTCCGACGTAGCACGAGATACCTGCAATCTCCGGTGATCCAAGTGCTCTAAGATCAGCTACCGTCTCGTACGGATTTCCTTTTGGTCTTGCCTCGGTCCATTTCTTGACTTTGTACTTGCTCTTGTACAGCTTCTTGACGCTTGGGATTCCTAAGGGGAACGCGTGGGGAAGAAGACGACGAAGATCAGGGTGTCGGTCGCGTGATACCGAAGCAAACCTCGACTGACGCCGAGGAGTTCCGAAACATCCAAGCCGGTGGGCATCGGCCGCCGGCAGACTCGCCGGCATGACCGATACCACGAACGCACCCGCTCCGACCGTCTGGCCGACTCTGCAGGCCCACGACGCCCGGGCCTTGATCGACTTCCTGGTGGATGTCGTCGGCTTCGAGAAGACTGCCGTCTACGCCGACGGCGATCGGGTCGCCCACGCCCAGCTCGATTGGCCTGCCGGCGGCGGGATCATGCTCGGCAGTCATCAGGCCAACGCGACCTGGAGCCGCGAACCCGGCACCGCCGGGACCTATCTGGTGACCGACGAGGTGGACCTGACCCACCAGCGAGCGGTCGCCGCCGGGGCCACGATCGTCGCCGAGCCGGTGGACCGGGATCACGGCGGTCGCGAGTTCACGCTGGCCGATCCCGAGGGCAACCTGTGGTCGATCGGCAGCTATCGCGGCGAGCCGCGCCGGGACGCCTGAACCTGGATCCACCGATCGGGCGCACCAGCTTTGGACAGGGGCCGGTTCGGGTGTTGGTGTGCGTGGCCAGGCCTTGCGTCGAGAGTGACCTTATCCACCCGAAATCGGCGAACCCGGGTGGAAAAGGTCACACTCGATGGGTCAGGATCCACCGCCGAGCTCGGCCGGGTTCAAGGGAGGATCGTGATCACCGACCTCACCCGCCGACGGGCGTCGAGTGGACTGTTCGGCCACCTTCCAGGCGCAGATCCGCGGCCAAAGCGTCCACTCGAAGAGTGCAATCGAAAACCAACGCATAATCCGTCGTCGGCCGCGAGACCCGGCCGACCGCTCCATCCCGCCCGTCCTTGGCGCGCCTTGTCCGGCCGTACGGCCGAAACACCAGGCGAGGGCAACTCCCGGCCTGCCCTTCGACCGGCTCAGGGAACGAAACCAGCGCCGCCTTCCCCAACCCCTGGACACGGCCACAGCTCCAAGATCATCGGTGGATTCGGGCCGAACCTGTCGGCCGCGGTCGGAGCTGGAACCGGGGCGTGATTGGCTGGCGCCGTGTCCACGCCCGGCTGGTATCCCGATCCGTCCGGCGCTCCCGGCCGCTTCCGGTACTGGGACGGCCGCGGTTGGTCGCAACAGACGTCCGACCAACCCGGAGCACCGGCCTCCGCCGGCCGGTCCGAGCGGCGCCGGGTGCTGCCGATGATCATCGGGGCCGTGGCGTTGGCCGTGGTCCTCGGCTTGATCATCTTCTTCGTGATCCGACAGGTCGGCACGGGATCGCGGCCGTTCACCGACGAACCCGTACCGACGTCGACCGTCTCCGGCTGGGACGACAGCAGCCCGACCGCCGAACCGACGCCGAGCCCGTCACCGGAGCCGACGCCGGACCCGTCGGGTTCGGCGTCGACCAAGCCGCTGACCTCGTGCCCGACCGGCGATCCGGGCGCCCGCGCCGGCTATCCGGCCGACGGCCGCGTGCACGGCGGCGGGCTGTCGTTTCCGAAGGTGGGCGGCTGGCGGGACGATCTGCAGGCCAGCGGCTTCAGTTGGGCCTACGACGTCTCCTCGCAGGGCATGTTCGTCAACCCCGGCTGGGTCGCGCTGCTCGCCGTCGGCGAGATCCGCGCGGCCGACGGTTTCACCGGCACCAAGCAGGCGGCGCAGAGCGTGATGCAGTGCGTCGCCAGTTCGCAGTGGTACAGCTCGTTCGTCGCCGCCGACGACGTCAAGTCGGAGCGGGCCACGATCGACGGCCACGACGCCTGGTGGATCCGGACCGACATCCGGGTCCGCGACCGCGAGGTCGTCGGCGACACGGTGGACGTGATCGTGGTCGACACCGGCCGGCCGGGGAGCTACGGCCTTTTCGTCGGGGCGGTCGCGATCGACCACCAGGACCTGCTGACCATCCTCGCCGACACCGGCAAGAACCTCACGGTCGACTGACCCGGGCGGTCAGCCCAGGGAGAGGTCGCGGGGGAGGGCCAGGCCGAACAGCGAGGTGCCGGGGACCGGGGCGGTGACCCATTCGGTGATCGTGTCGCCGGTGGCCGCCGCGTACCAGAGGGTCATCCGGTGCGGTGACTGCACCAGGGCGAGCTCCAGCCGGAAGATGTCGTCCAGCCAGCCGCCGCTGGCCGCGAGCCGCAGTTCGCGGTCGCCGGGCAGATCGACGACGCTGTCCAGCCATCGGTCCGGCGCCGCGGCGATCTCGAAGGTCGGGGTTTCGGCCGGCAGCACCGGATCCCCGTGCGCCAGCCCGACCCGCCAGCCGTCGTCGCCGGCCGGGGCGATCCCGGTGATCCGGATCTCCGGCCGCGGCGCGACCTCGACCGAGGCGTTCCGCGCGTACGCCCGCTCCTCGGCCGCGTGGGCGGCCAGGGCCGGCGGCAGCGTGAGTCCGGCCAGGCGTTCGGCCAGGACGGCGGCGTCGCGAGCGGTGTCGGGCCCGGCGACCGAGCGCGGGCTGAAGCCGGGCAGCAGGTGCTGCCAGACAGTGGCCAGTACGGCCTGCGGATCGTCGGCCGCCGAGGTCATCACGATCACCGCGTCCTGCTCCGGCAACACGAGACAGAACTGCCCGAACGCTCCGTCGGCGCGGTAGCCGTACCGGGACCGCCAGAACTGATAGCCGTAGCCCTGCTGCCAGTCCGGGTCGGTCTCGTTCGGGTTCGGCGTCAGGACCGAGGTCGCCAGGTCGACGTAGTCGGCGGGCACCAGTTGCCGGCCGTTCCAGCGGCCGCGGCGCAGATACAGTTCGCCGAACTTCGCGATCGACTCGGTGGTCAGGTGCAGCCCGCTGTAGCCGAGCTGCCGGTCCTGCGGGTAGGCGGTCCAATGGCCCCGCTCGATGCCGAGCGGCCGCAGCAGTCGCGGCGTCAGGTAGTCCAGCAGGGTGGTCCCGGTGACCCGCTGGGTGATCGCCGCGACGGCATAGGAGGCGGTGTTGTTGTACGCGAACACGCTTCCCGGTTCATGATCGGGTTCGATCCCGAGGAACCCGCGCAGCGGCTCTTGCGGGTCCGCCACGAATGATCGCCACAGCGTGTCCTCGGCGTGACCGGTGGCCATCCGCAGCGTCTCGCGTACGGTCAACTGCCGGATCCGTGGCCCCGCCGCCGATCCGGCAAGATCATCCAGATAGGCCAGCAGCGGCAGGTCCAGGTTGAGCCGGCCCTCGGCGATCGCAAGACCGACGGCCGTCGAGGTGAAGCTCTTGCTCAGCGAGTAGAGAAGTTGCACCCCGTCCGGGCGGTAGGGCGCCCACCAGCCTTCGACCAGCACCTTGCCGTGCCGGATGATCATCAGGCTGTGCAGTTCTTGCTCAAGATCATCAAGGAACGCGAGGACCGCGCTGGGGCGCAATCCGTACTCGGCCGCAGGCGCCCGCTCCAAAGGCTGGCTCACGAGGCACACCTTAGTGTCCTCGGGCCCACCGCACCCACTGCTCCGAGTCCGTGTTGGCCGGACGGCCGCCGCGCGCTCAGTCGCGGAGGTAGCTCCGGGTCACGGCGAACGGCCGGAAGCCGAGCCCGGCGTAGAGGTGTTTCGGTGTGTCGTCGGCCGCGGCGGCGATCACGACCGTCCGCGCACCCCGGGTGCGGAGGCGGCCGACGAGGGTGGCGATCATGGCGGTCGCGATGCCATGCCCGCGATGGGCCGGATGCACGAAGACGTCCTCGATCACTCCCGTCGCACCGGGGTCCAGCCAGCTGGCGATCGCGCCGACCGGGTCGCCGGCTCGCTCGGCCAGGAACCAGCTCGCGCCGGTCAGCGAACGCCGCAGGGTGATCGACTGCTCCGTCGATTCGGCCGGACGGCCCGGCCGGCCGGCTCGCCGATCCTCCTCGAGGTGGTCGATCCGGAACAACGCGGTGAGGGCCGACCAGTCGTGCTCGGCAGTGATCCGCCGTAGCCGGCCGTCGAACTCGGCCGCCGGGCCTGGCTGCGGTTCGGCCAGCCGGAGCAGCACCAACTGGTCCGGGCGCCAGTCGGCCAGCGCCAGTTCGGCCTCCACGACGGCCGGCGTCCGGCGGTCCACCAGCACCCGACGGCAGGCCCGGCCAGTGACCGCGGCGACGCCGGTCAGAGCGTGGTCGAGCGCGCCGGGCGGCCAGTCGGGTTCGGCCAGACAGTTACCCAGCGGCTGGTCCGGAGCCGCCGGGTTGACTCGTACCAGCCCGTGCCGAGTTCGTTCGGAGCGGGATCCGAGGGTCCAGAACCGCTCCACCGCGGTCGCATCGGTCGATTCCACCCCACCACCCTCGCGCAAGACGTGCCTCAGCCGGCGTCGACCACCGTGACCTCGGGGGCAAACCGGCGCACCACCTCGGTGAGCCGGTCCTGGTGCAGCAGCCAGCCCCAGATCCGCCGGCTCGCGTACGTCACGTCGGGCGGGACGTGCGGCACCCGCCGGGTCAGCCGCTTGATCATCGCGGCGTAGCCGTCCGGGTCAGTGATCGGATCGGGCCGTTCCGGGAGGACGATCGGCGCCTCGGTGCCGTGCAGCCCGAGGAAGCGGCCGGTCGCTCCGCCCAAGCCCTGGACCCGATATCCGTAGGTCCGGTAGACGACCACGGTCCGGATCGCCCGCCAGGGCACGACGTGGGTCGTCTCCCGATAGCGGAACGCCCTCCCGCCGAAGGTGATGCCCCGGCTGTCCACCCGCAGCGCGACCTTGCCCAGCCTCGCCAGATGGGTGATCAGCAGATAGAGCAGCAGACCGCCGCCGAGGACGGAAAGAATCAGCGCTCGTGGCTCGTTCGTGGTGACCGCGATGCGCACCGACGACACGGTGACCGTGCCGGCCAACGCGATCCAGACAAAACTGCCGGGCGAGACCGAGTATCTGACCACGTACGCGTGCCCATCCGACGGCATCACCATGCCGGACATGATGGCGGACCTCACTGACCCGGCTCTGACAAGAGGGGTGTGCGACCGATGGAGAAATCGATCAGGATCCGGCCGCGGTCCGCGCCGATTCAGCGCGTGGGTGCGCAGGCCCCCCAGATGGCGTGGGCGAATGTCCCGCGACCAAGATCAAAGGTGCCGGAGTAGTTGGTGAGCTGGGTGTCGCCGTGCGGTGATCGGAAGATCATCGTGCCCGGCTCGGGTTGTCGCCGCCGCCAGCCGCCATGGGTCACCGCCCGATGCTCCCGTTTCGCCAACGGTGCTAATCCGTCGACGCTGGTCTGGCCCGGCGGCCCACCCTCACCCATCGACCGGTACGGATCGGTGTGATCAAGCTCCAGGTTCCCGGCCGCGGTCGACCACGGAAAGCTACTGCCCGGACGGGCGAACCGGAGATAGCGTCTGTGCCGGTCCGGGATCTCGTAGGCATCGACCGGGGCCGGCGGATCGTTCAGATCGACCACCGGAACGACCTTGACCCGATCATGACCCAGCCAGTCCTTCACCACACCCATGGTCGTCGGCCCGATCCCGGGCACCCGGCAGATCCCGGACCCGGTCTCCAACGATTCGGCCGCGATGTGCACGATCAGGGTCGAGGTCGGCAACAGCAGGGACGGATCCAGCCCGGCCACCAGCTTCTCGACCGCCGCCCTGAACACGGCCAGTCCCGCATCGGTGATCATGGCCGGCTGATCCCGCAACGACGGATGCAGCTCCGACTCCTCGACCGGCTCGTCCGGGTCCTCACCCGCGACCGGTTGCACCGCAGCCGCGAACTCCCCGGCGAACAGATCAGGCTGCCGCGCCCCGGCCAGAATCCGGGTCGCCTCCAGCTCGTTACCCAACAACGCCAGCGCCTCGGCGCGGCGTTCGTCCGGCGACCGGTCATCGACAGGGAGTGCGTCGGCGAGTTCCTGGATCCGGGCATACAACCGGATCGCCGCGGCCGGTTCGAGACGGGCAAACAGCGACTTCAGGCCCTCATCGGAGGTCTGGGACAGCCACACCCCCAGCTCGGACTTGCGCTCCGCCGCGACCCGCTCCACCCGCTCCGCATCGACCCGGGCAATCGCCGCCTCCGCCCGATCCCGCAGCTTCGAGAACCCGACCAACCCGACGAACCCAGCCAGGTCCGCATCCACCAGACCGGCCTGGGCGACGGTGAGGTGATGGGTCATCCGGGCGATCGAGCGGGCCTGCCAACCCTCCACCTCACACCCCATCACCTTCTCCCACAACAGAGGCAGCCGATGCCGGACATCCAACACTTCACCGACGAACCGGGTCCCGGCGAACTCACCCTTCCTCATCGCGACCGCCAACTCGACCAGGGCCAGATCGTTGACCTCCGGCGTCCCGACACCGCCCGGCCGGACCCCGCGCGGCCCGCCCACCAACCGCAACTCGTCGGGATGGATCGAGTCCGCCGAGTTCGCATCCGCCCAGGCCGCGGTCCACGCGAGAAGCTCGTTCTCCGCTTCCAGCCGCGCCCGCACCGCAGCCTTGGCAGCTTTGAGGATGTCGTCGGTGCCGTACCCGGCAACCCGCAACTCCAACGACTCGAACATGTGTTCTATTGTAGTCGTCACCGCCCACAAACGCAGCAAAACAAGGGAAAGCCATGATCGAACTCACGACGATCCGACGTCAGGATCGCCACCGCCGGAAGACCGTGCCACCTGCCCGCTCCTCGCCGCGTCTCTTTCGGTCGCCAGGCCGAAACCGAGAGGGAATCACCTGGCCCGCCCTTCGACAGGCTCAGGGAACGAACGCCCGCGCTCCGAATGCCAACCCACCAACCGCCGCCCGGCCGGGACGAGGCAGCGCTACGGCGCGCTACGGATAACCGCGGGTTCTCGCGGGCCGGTTCGCGCCGCCGGGGAGAGCGGGGGAGACTGGGCGGGTGCGCGACGTCGTCCTGCTGGGGAGCACCGGTTCGATCGGGACCCAGGCTCTCGAGGTGATAGCCGAGCGACCCGAGCAGTTCCGGGTCGTCGCCCTGGCTGCCGGTGGCAGCCGTCCGAAGCTGCTGGCCGAGCAGGTGCTGGCCTTTGAGCCGCGGCTGGTCGGGCTGACTCAGGCATCCGCGGCCCAGGACCTGCAACTGGCGCTGTATGCCGAGGCGTCTCGGCGCGGCTGGTCCGAGGGCAAGTTGAAACTGCCCAAGATCGTCGCCGGGCCGGACGCGGCAACCGAGGTCGCGGGCACCCCGTGCGACGTCGTCCTCAACGGCATCACGGGTTCGGCCGGGCTGCGGCCCACCCTGGTCGCCCTGGCCGCCGGGACGACCCTGGCGCTGGCCAACAAGGAGTCGCTGGTGATCGGCGGCTCGCTGGTCACCGGCGCGGCCAAACCGGGGCAGCTGGTGGCCGTCGACTCGGAGCACTCGGCGCTGGCCCAGTGCCTGCGCGCCGGCCGGGCCGAGGAGGTGGACCGGCTGATCGTCACCGCCAGCGGCGGTCCGTTCCGCGGCCTGACCCGGGAGCAGATGCGCGACGCCACCCCCGAGCAGGCGCTCGCGCATCCGACCTGGAACATGGGCCGGGTCATCACCACCAACTCGGCCACCCTGGTCAACAAGGCGCTCGAGGTGCTCGAGGCCCATCTGTTGTACGGGATCGACCTGGACCGGATCGACGTCGTCGTCCACCCGCAGTCGATGGTCCATTCGATGGTGCAGTACGTCGACGGCTCGACCCTGGCCCAGTGCTCGCCGCCGGACATGAAGCTGCCGATCGCTCTGTCGCTGACCTGGCCCGACCGGCTGCCCGGCGCGGCCCGGCCGTGTGACTGGACCGCGGCGACCAACTGGACCTTCGAGCCGCTCGACAACGAGGCCTTTCCCGCGGTCGAGCTGGGCAAGCGGGCCGGCCGGGCCGGCGGCACCGCGACCGCGGTCTACAACGCGGCCAACGAGGAGTGTGTCGACGCCTTCCACGAGGGCCGGATCCGGTTCACCGACATCGTCGACATCGTGGCCGACGTCCTGGCCCGGCACCTGGAATCCGGCGAGGATTCCGGCGACGCCGGAGCCGACGTAGGATCGTCGGTGGCCGCGGGGGCCCGCTTCACGGATCAACTGACGGTGGAGACCGTGCTCGCGGCCGACGGGTGGGCCCGACAGCGGGCCGCGGAGGCATGTCACCGCCGTCGTAGCGACGACGCGGACTGATCGAGAGGACCGAGTGTCAGTGCTGGAGACCGTGATCTACATCGCGGGCGCGCTCATCTTCTTCGGGCTGGTGATGGCCTCGGTCGCGCTGCACGAGGTCGGGCACCTGCTGCCGGCCAAGCTGTTCAACGTCAAGACGACGCAGTATTTCGTCGGCTTCGGCCGGACCCTGTGGTCGCGCCGCAAGGGCGAGACGGAGTACGGGATCAAGGCCATCCCGCTCGGCGGCTACGTCCGGATGATCGGCATGTATCCGCCCAGCAAGGAGCGGCCCAACCAGGTCCGGGCGACCCGGACCGGCATCTTCCAGTCGGTGGCCGACCAGGCCCGCGCCGCCGAGTGGGAGGAGATCCGGCCCGAGGACGACGGCCGGCTGCTGTTCCAGAAGAAGTGGTGGCAGAAGTTGATCATCATGGCCGGCGGGCCGATGATGAACGTGCTGCTGGCGTTCGCGATCTTGCTCGGCGTGACCGCGACGTTCGGGGTCTATCGGGAGACGCTGACCGTCAGCCGGGTCGACGAGTGCATCCGGCCGCTGGACGCGCCGGCCGCGGCCTGCTCGCCGAACGACCCGAAGACGCCCGCCTTCCAGGCCGGGCTGCGCACCGGTGATCAGATCGTCTCCTTCAACGGCGTTCCGATCGAGTCCTGGGGCCAACTGCAGCAGGCGATCCGGGCCAATCTCGATCATCAGGCCAAGATCATCGTGCTCCGCGACGGTCAGCAGGTCGAGTTGAAGCCGGTCAACACCGCGCTGAACGGGGTCCGCGACGAGTGGGATCCGTCCAAGATCATCCAGCAGGGCTTCCTCGGCGTCACCCCGGAGGCCGATCGGGAACGCGGCGGGCCGGTCACCGTACTCAATGACATGTGGGAGCTGACCCAGCGCACCGGCTATCTGTTGCTGCAGTTCCCGGTCAAGGTCTTCAACGTGGCGCGGGATCTGGTCACCGGCAAGCCGCGGGACCTGTACGGGCCGATGAGCATCGTCGGGGCCAGCCGGGTGGCCGGCGAGATCGCCTCGACCGATCAGGTGCCGGTCGCCGACAAGCTCGCGGCGCTGGCCCTCACCCTGGGCAACGTCAATCTCTTCCTGGCCCTGTTCAACCTCGTCCCGCTGTTGCCGATGGACGGCGGCCACATCGCCGGTGCGCTCTACGAGGCGGTCAAGCGGGCGCTGGCCCGACTGTTCCGGCGACCGGATCCCGGTCACGTCGACACCGCGCGGATGCTGCCGGTGGCCTGGGCGGTCGGCATCGTGGTCGCGCTCTCCGGCGCCGTGTTGATCATCGCCGACATCTTCGATCCGATCCGACTGTTCGGGTGACCGCCCGCGAAGGAAGACGATGAGCACTGATTCCCGTACGTCCGTGGCCCTGGGCATGCCCGCGCTGCCGCCGCCGACCCTGGCCGAGCGGCGGCCGACGCGGCAGATCAAGGTGGGCAAGGTGCTGGTCGGCGGCGGGGCGCCGGTCAGCGTCCAGTCGATGACCACGACGCTGACCTCCGACATCAACGCCACGCTGCAGCAGATCGCCGCGCTGACCGCCAGCGGCTGCGACATCGTCCGGGTCGCGGTGCCCAGCCAGGACGACGCCGACGCGCTGCCGGCGATCGCCAAGAAGTCGCAGATCCCGGTGATCGCCGACATCCATTTCCAGCCCAAGTACGTGTTCGCCGCGATCGAGGCCGGTTGTGCCGCGGTCCGGGTCAATCCGGGCAACATCAAGGCGTTCGACGACCGGGTCGGCGAGATCGCTCAGGCCGCCAAGGAGGCCGGCGTCTCGCTGCGGATCGGCGTCAACGCCGGCTCGCTGGACAAGCGGCTGCTGGCCAAGCATGGCAAGGCCACCCCCGAGGCGCTGGTCGAGTCGGCGCTGTGGGAGGCCGGCCTGTTCGAGGAGCACGGCTTCCGCGACTTCAAGATCTCGGTCAAGCACAACGACCCGGTGATCATGGTCCGCGCGTACCAGCTGCTGAGCGAGCAGTGCGACTATCCGCTGCACCTCGGCGTGACCGAGGCCGGGCCGGCGTTCCAGGGCACGATCAAGTCCTCGGTCGCCTTCGGCGCGCTGCTGGCGCAGGGGATCGGCGACACGATCCGGGTCTCGCTGTCGGCCGATCCGGTCGAGGAGGTCAAGGTCGGCTCCAAGATCCTCGAATCGCTCAACCTGCGGCCGCGGAAGCTGGAGATCGTCTCCTGCCCGTCCTGCGGCCGGGCCCAGGTCGACGTCTACAAGCTGGCCGAGGAGGTCACTGCCGGGCTGGAGGGCTTGACGGTGCCGCTCCGGGTCGCTGTGATGGGCTGCGTGGTCAATGGTCCGGGGGAGGCGCGCGAGGCCGATCTCGGCGTGGCCTCCGGCAACGGCAAGGGCCAGATCTTCGTCCGCGGTGAGGTGATCAAGACGGTCAAGGAGAGCGAGATCGTCGAGACCTTGATCGAAGAGGCGATGCGGATCGCCGACGAGCTGGGCGATTCCGCCGAAGGAGAACCTGAGGTTCTGGTCGCCGGCGGCACGAGAACAGATACGGTCTGACCCTATGACTGCCGCATCGACGACGATCGGACGCTCGGGCCGCGCCGGCGCGGTTCGGGTCCTGCACCGGGACGATCTCGCCGCGGCGATCCGGGTCCTGTCCGCCCGGCCGATCGACAACGTGTTCGTCGCGTCCCGGGTGCGCGGCGCCGGGCTCGACCCGAACAGCCTCGGTTGCCCGATGTGGGGGTACGAACGCGACGGCGTGCTCCGCTCGCTCTGCCACGCCGGCTCCAACCTGGTGCCGGTCGGCGCCGACCTCGACGCGGTCGAGGCCTTCGTCGAGTTCGCCGGCCCGCACCGGATGTGTTCCTCGATCATCGGCCCGTCCGAAGTCGCGCTCGCCCTGTGGCACGGCCTGTCCGACCGCTGGGGCGACACCTGGGCCCGGGTCCGTGAGGTCCGGAAGTCCCAGCCGGTGCTGGCGATCGACAGCGACCCGGCCGTCGAGCCCAACCCGCACGTCCGGCCGGTCACCCTGGCCGAGTGGGAGCCGTACGCCGAAGCGGCGATCAAGATGTACACCGAGGAGGTCGGCGTCTCGCCGGTCCAGGGCAACTCGGCCGGCTACCGGTTCTACGTCCGGCAGCTGATCTCGGCCGGTCGCGCGTTCGGCTGGTTCGAGGGTGACCGGGTGCTGTTCAAGGCCGACCTCGGCTCGGTCTCCGCCGCCGCGAGCCAGGTCCAGGGCGTCTGGCTCGACCCGGAGGTCCGCGGCCGCGGCCTGGCCGCCGCCGCCATGGCCGCCGTCGTGCAACACGCTCGCGCCGTAGCACCGGTCGTTTCCCTCTACGTCAACGACTTCAACCTGCCCGCCCGCGCCACCTACCGCCGGGTCGGTTTCACCCAGGTCGGCGAGTTCGCCACCATCCTCTACTGACCCCTCACGGGATAGC
This sequence comes from Microlunatus speluncae, assembly GCF_009299835.1. Classification (GTDB taxonomy): domain Bacteria; phylum Actinomycetota; class Actinomycetes; order Propionibacteriales; family Propionibacteriaceae; genus Microlunatus; species Microlunatus speluncae. The sequence goes on along the minus strand of NZ_VKCZ01000008.1, from coordinate 210,012 downwards.
GGTCAATAGTGCCGGGTAGTCGCGGCCGAACTGACCTCTATCGGACAGTGAGACGGCCGGCACTCAACCGAGTCTGTGAGGTACTCGGGAGAACCGGCCGAACTGATATCAAGTGAAACCGATCCGGCCTCAGGAACGGTCAGCGCTTTCCCATCAGAAACCCAGGGTTTCCGCCGAAGTTCAGGATCAGATCTGGATTGTTCCCTCCCACCCCAGCCGAGTTGTCAGAACTGAGGTGCGCTATCGGGCTACTCAGTTCTGACAAGTCGGCGTTCTTGGGGGTGGTTCAGGCGAGGAGGGTGAAGATCAGGGCGGCGGTGCAGAGGGCGAGCATGCCGAGGCAGGTGAGGAAGAAGTTGCGGCCGAAGTCGCGGGCGCGGAGGTGGGCGGTGCCGGCGAGCAGGAAGTAGAGCACCAGGGCGGCGGTGGTGAGGATCGCCAGCGGGCGCCACCAGATCCCGATCACCAGGCCGGCCGCCGCCGCGAACTTGATCGGCGCCGCGACCCACCACCAGCGCTTCGGGAAGCCGACGTCCTCGAAGCATTTCCGGATGAACTGCACCGGCTTGAGGCACAGCAGGCCGTCGCCGAGTTGGATCAGGGCCAGGACCGCGAGCGGCCACCAAGGTTCGATCATGACCCAACGATGTCCTGGCGGCGCCGTTTGTGACATCGGCAGCGTCGGTTACGCCACCCGAAGGTTGTCCAGCGCATCGGGATCCCAGTCGATGCCGATGCCGGGCGCGTCCGGCGGCCGGAGCCAGCCATTCTCGATCACCGGCCCGGTCCGGGTGACGGCACCGAGCTGCGGGATGTGCTCGACGTAACGGCCGTTCGGCACGGCGCAGGCCAGGCTCACGTGCAACTCCATCAGGAAGTGCGGCGCCACGTCGACGTTGAACGACTCGGCCGTGTGCGCCACCTTCAGCCACGGCGTGATGCCGCCGACCCGGGCCGCGTCGACCTGGATGATCGACGCGGCGCCGGCGGCGAGATATTCGGCGAACTGGCGACCGGAATAGAGCGATTCGCCGACGGCGATCGGCACCGAGGTGCAACGCGCCAGTCGTGCGTGGCCGGACAGGTCATCGGCCGGCAGCGGCTCCTCGAACCAGGCGATGCCGAGGCTCTCGTACGACGCCGCCCGCCGGGTCGCCTCGGCCGCGGTGAACGACTGGTTGGCGTCGACCATGATCTCGAACGCCGGCCCCACCGCCGCCCGGACCGCGGCCAGCCGCTCGACGTCCTCGGCCAGGGACTTGCCGACCTTGATCTTGACGCCGGCGTGCCCGGCGGTCTGGGCGGCGATCGCGTTGCGCACCAGGTCGTCGGCCGGGAGGTGGATCCAGCCGCCCTCGGTGTCGTAGACCGGCAGTCGTTCCTGGGCGCCGCCGGCCAGTCGCCACACCGGCTGCCCGTACCGCTTCCCGGCCAGATCCCAGAGCGCGATGTCGACCGCGGCCATCGCGAGCGACGTGATCGCGCCGACCGTGGTCGCCCGGGTGTTGTTGATCAACAGCTGCCAGAGCTGCTCGAGGTTGCGCGAGTCGGCGCCGATCAGCACGTCGGCCAGATGATCGCGGAGCAGGGCCAGCACCGAGCTGCCACCGGTGCCGATCGTGTACGTATACCCGGTGCCCGAGCAGCCGTCGGCGGCCTGCACGGTGACCAGGACCGTCTCCTGCTTGAGGAACTGCTGGCTGGCGTCGGTCCGCACGGTCTCCGGCTCCAGGTCGACCTGCCGGCACTCGACGTTGGTGATCTTGGTCATCGGCAAGCCTGTCGATCGGAGGCGGGGACGAGACCCAGCCTTTCACGCCGCCGCCTGGGTGCGAGACGAGCGGGTGCGAGGATGGACGGGTGACGAGCGACGCCGCGACGCAGACCTTCACCGAATACCGGCCGCTGCTGTTCACGATGGCGTACGACCTGCTCGGTGCGGTCGGCGAGGCCGAGGACGTGGTGCAGGACGCGTGGCTGCGCTGGGCCGGAGTTGATCATGCCGCGGTGGCCAATCCGCGCGGCTACCTGGTGCGGATCGTGGTCAACCGGTCGCTGGAGCGGCTGCGCCAGTTGCGCCGATCCCGCGAGGACTACGTCGGCCCGTGGCTGCCGGAGCCGCTGTGGACCACCGGCGACGTGGCCGACCGGGTGACCGACACCGAGGATCTGGCGCTGGGCCTGCTGGTCGTGCTGGAGACGCTGTCACCGCTGGAACGGGCGGCGTTCGTGCTGCATGACGTGTTCGGCTTCGGCCACGACGAGATCGCCGAGACCCTGGACCGCTCACCGAGCGCGATCCGGCAGTTGGTGCATCGGGCCCGCGGCCACGTCAAGGAGCGCCGGCCGCGGTTCGAGGCCGCGCCGGACACGGCTCGGGTCGCGGCGGAGCGGCTGATGCGGGCCGCGGTCGGCGGCGACCTCGCCGATCTGATGGAGCTGCTGGCGCCGGACGTGGTGCTGCACCTGGACGGCGGCGGCGCGATCCGGACCGCGCTCCGGCCGATCCCGGGAGCCGACAAGGTGGCCCGGATGCTGGCCGCGATCGGCCCGGACCTGCCGCCGTTCGACCTGGTCTGGGATCCGGCCGCGCGCCGGGCGATCGGTTACGCCGACGGGGTGCCGTACACGGCGGTCGGGTTGGATATCGCCGACGGTCGGGTGACCGGGATCTATGGCGTGCTGAACCCCGCGAAGCTGCGGCATCTCGCGGCAGTGGGGGAAAAATAATTCGGCCGGCCCTCAACCAAGCCTGCGGGTACTTGGGAGGACCGGCCTACTGATGAATAGTTAATCCGACCAGGCATCACGATTGATCAACACAGGCTCAAGAGAACCCGAAGATTGACGACAAACGGTCAAGATCAGCTCGGAGCTGCAACGGGCTGTTGTGACCTGGATCGCAACAGGGGCACGAATGTCGTCACCAGGGCTGTGACGGAGCACACCACGAGAGTGACGATGGCGCCGGCGCCGGGAGCGTGGCCGTTGTCGGAGTTCACGACGATGCCCACCACGGCCGCGACGGCCAGCCAGCCGAGGACCGAGCGAGCCAGCATCCGATCCGGCGGCAGCACGATGCCGGCCACCGCGGACGCCAGCAGGAGGACGATCGCGATGATCAACAAGAACAGCAGCCGGTGGCTGACCGTGCTCAGCAGGCCCCAGAGCGTGTAGGTCCGGACGACGTCGACCGGCGACGCCTCGTAGGTCTTCTGCAGCCACGTCGTCGCGGTCAAGGCCAGCACGATGCCGCCGCTGATCGGCGACAACCGGGACGGGAGACTCGACCACCCACTGGGCGCCGGTGCGGACATGCGTTCCTCTCATTCGGTTCGAAGCGGGGACCACGGTAGCGGTAGGCCAGCTCGCGCGGCCACGAGTAAGGTGAGGCTAAGCTTCATCGGGGACCGTGACGGGTTGGGGGTGCAGGGGTGGGTTGGTACGGCGATGCCGGACGGCTCGAGGTCGATCTTCGCGACCATGCCCGGGCCGCGAGCGGGAGCTATGCCGGCCTGGTCGACCTCGCCGCGATCCGGTGCGCTGCCCCGACCCTGCGACTGATCCGCGTGCTGTACGGGATCGAGCGGTCGACGATCGAACGGATGCGGGCGCTGTTGGTGACCCCGACCCACAGCGACGCCCAGGTCACCGCGTTCCTCTGCACCTGGGCCTACGAGCGGCACTGGATCGCCGCGGCCCTGCGCGAGGTGCTCGACCGGCATGGCTGGCCGGTCGACTTCCCGGCGGACGCCGAGCCGCCGCTGCGCCGGTTCGCCGGTGAGGTGCGGCACCGGCTGTTGCCGATCACCGAGGCGCTGTGGACGAACTTCGTCGGCGACCCGGTGGTCGCTGTCCATCTGGTCGAAGGCGTGCTGGACGAGGCGCTGACCCGGGCCGCCTATCGCCGGCTGACCGGTCTCGAGCCGACGCTGAGCGCGCTGGCCGAGCCGGTGCTGGCGACCAAGATCAACCATGGCCACTACCTGCGCACCCGGGCCGTCGTCGACCTCGCCGGCTCGGCCACCGCGCGGCGACTGGTCCGGCGTCGGCTCCGGCGACAGGTCTGGCCGCCGCCCGGTCCGGAACTGCCGGCGGCGGAGGTCGGCTGGTTCGTCCGGACGGTCTTCGCCGAGCCGGCCGACCGGCGCGAGGCCGATGCCGAGATCGGCGCCTTGCCCGGCCTGGCCGGGCTCCGGACCGGAGTGACCCGATCGCGGATCCGAGTGCGTACCGTCCAGGACAGCGGGAGTTGATCATGGCCTTCGACATCGACAAGTACGCCGAGACCTCGGAGCGGGTGCACTGGGAGGACCTCGACTTCTCCGCCTTCGATGATCATCCGCTGGCGGCGGAGACGCTGCGCAGCCTGCACTACATGTGCGACATCGAATATCACACGGTCTGCTACATGCGGGACATGCTGACCACGCCGTCGCACCGGGAGGGCGCGGTGTCGACGTTCATGACCATGTGGAACCGGGAGGAATACTGGCACGGCGAGGCGCTGGCCGCCGTGCTGGAACGACACGGGATCACGGTCGACTTCGACGCGCTGAAGGCCCGCCGGCTGAAGCTCGGCTGGCGGGACAAGATCGCGCCGATCAAGCAGGCCCTGCTCGGCAACCTGGTCGGCGGCGACTTCGTCGCGGTGCACATGAGCTGGGGCGCGGTGAACGAGTGGTGCGCGACGGCGGCGTACCGGCGGCTGGCCAAGCTCGAAGATCATCCGGCGTTGTCGCCGCTGTTGCGCCGGATCGGCCAACAGGAGACCCGGCACGTCGCGTTCTACACCACCCAGGCTCGCGCTCGGCTGGAGCAGAGTGCGGCGGCCCGGAAGCTGACCCGGTTCGCCCTGGCCAAGGCCTGGGGCCCGGTCGGCTCCGGCGTGATGCCCGAGACCGAGGTCAAGCACGTGATGAACCACATCTTCGGCTCGTCCGAGGGGATGGCCGAGATCCGCAAGATCGACGAGCACATCGCCCGCCTCCCCGGCCTGGAAGGGCTGCAGCTCGTCACCGACGCCTTCCGCGTCCGCGGCATCGGCTGACGTGAATCCTTGGGCCCGGACGGCAGACTGTCGAGCGTGATCACTCGACGACTCGGGCGCCTGATGGGCACCCTGGCCACCATCGCCGCCCTGACCGCGTGCTCCAACGGTGCCGCCACCGAGCCCGACCGGCGCTCTTCGGTGGGGACCGCGCCGGCGCCCTCCTTCGGCCCGCCCGAGACGATCTCCACCGGTCTACAGGCGCCGTGGTCGATCGCCTTCCACGACGAGACGCCGCTGATCAGCGAACGGGATTCGGCCCGCATCCTCGAGCTGGACGGGTCCGGGGTGGCCCGCGAGGTCGCCGTGATCGCCGGCGTCACACCGATGGGCGAGGGCGGACTGCTCGGCATCGCGGTGCACGACGGCCACCTCTACACGTACTTCACCGCGGCCGGCGGCAACCGGATCGAGCGGTTCCCGATCACCGGCCGACCGGGTGCCCTCGCCCTCGGGCCGGCCCAGCCGATCCTCGAAGGACTCCCGTCGGCGAGCTTCCACAACGGCGGCCGGATCGCCTTCGGTCCCGATGATCAGCTGTACGCGACCGTCGGCGACGCCGGCCAGCAAGATCAGGCGCAGAGCCTGGACAGCCTGGCCGGGAAGATCCTCCGGATGACGCCGGAGGGCGACGTCCCGGCCGACAACCCGAATCCGGGGTCGCTCGTGTACAGCTACGGGCACCGCAATCCGCAGGGCATTGCCTGGGCCGAGGACGGGACCATGATCGCGAGCGAATTCGGCCAGAACACCTGGGACGAGCTCAACATCATCCGGCCCGGCGGCAACTACGGCTGGCCCGAGGTCGAGGGCATCGGCGGCGACGACCGGTTCATCGACCCGGTGCAGCAGTGGGGCACCGGCGAGGCGAGCCCGAGCGGCATCGCGATCATCGACGAGACGATCTTCATCGCCAACCTCCGCGGCGAGGTCCTGCGCGCCGTCCCGGTCGACGAGCCGGCAACGGCCACGACCCACTTCGACGGCGAGTACGGCCGGCTCCGCGACGTCGCCCGGGCGCCGAACGGCGATCTGTGGCTGATCACCAACAACACCGACGGCCGCGGCGATCCCGGCCCGGAGGACGACCGGCTGCTCGCCCTCACGCCCTGACCGGACGTGATCACTCCGGGACCCAGACCGCCTCGGCGAGATCGCTCAGCGTGGCGAAGCGGGAGAGATCGACCGCGGCGCCGATCCGGCGCACGAGGAACTCGGCTTTGCGGTGCATCAGCGTGATGCTCAGGGCGCGGTGGCAGAAAGGATCATCGACGGGCCAGCCGTAACCGGTGAGGAATGCGCGCAACAGGCTGCGGTCGCCACCGAAGGCCCCGAGGAACAGCGGCGGGAGATCGTAGAACGGATCCGTGGCCTGGGCATCGCCCCAGTCGATGATGCCGGTCAGGGCGCCGCGGTCGAGGAAAAGATGATCTTCGGTGAGGTCACCATGAGTGAGGCATTGCTCCGCGCCGACCGGGGCGAGATAGTCCCCGACCTGCTCGAGCAGTCGCGGTGGGAGCGTGCCATCGGCCGTGAGCCGGGTCGCGCAGTCGGCTCCGTGCCGGGTCAGCCAGTCGTTCTCGAACGGAGCCGCCGCCGGGGCCGGCAGCCCGTGCAGGGAATGGGTGATCTCGCCCAGCCGGCCGGCGATCCGTGATCTTGTTCCGGCCGCGTGACCGGGCACGTCTCGCCAGGCCCTGCCGCGCAGCCGGTCGGTGATCAGGTACGGCCACGGTTCGGGCTCGTCCGGATAGAGGCTCCCGTAGCCGAGCAGCCGGGGCGCCGGGATGTCGTCCTGGTCCTGGACCCGAAGCTGCATGAACAGCTCGACGGCATGATCGTTGCTCCAGCTGGGAAACCGGCCGAACAACTTCACGACCACGTCGCCGACCAGGAACGTCGCGTACTTGCCGACGAAGCCGGCCTCCACCGCGACCTCGGGCAGCCGATGCCGGGCCAGGATCGCGGAAACGTAGGGGCGCCACACCTCGACGTCGTGCAGGCTCTCGACGTAGGCCGATCGGGAGCGGAACGCGGGTCGGGTGGGCAGGGTCTGTTGGGGCGAATCGAACCACTTCACGTGTTGCTGGTCCTTCCAGGCAGCGGATCGACTGCCACGGAACGGGCTAGCTCAGGCGGTTCGGCGCGGCAGGCGACTCGGGACGTACACCGACGGTGTGGGTCATGCGAGTCACCTCCTGAGGTCGGGGCTCATGTTATCGCAGTGTTGCGCTGATCTCGGCAGCAGCGGCCACCGTGGAGCCGGCGAGCTCCTCGACCACCGGATCGATCCGGTACGACGGCCCGGACAGGCAGATGCCGCCGACCGGGTTGTGATCACCGTCGGTGAGAGCGACCGCGACCCGGGTGACGTCGTCACCGTGCTCGATGCTGGCCCAGCCGCGCTGCTGGGCCAGCTCGATCTGCCGGGACAGCTCCTTGCGCTGCGCCGGAGTCAGCCGGTCCTGGCCGGCCGCCAGCGATTCGCGCAGCAGCTGGGCCCGTTCGACGTGCTCGACCGCGGCCAGGACGGCGATGCCGACCGCGACCTCGTGGATCGGGCGCGGTGTCATCGGGATCTCGGTGCGCACCGCCTTGCTGGTCTGCAGGTAGTCCAGGAAGAGCATCTCGCCGCCGTTGACCACCGCGAGGTGGATCGCCTCGTCGTGTTGATCATGAAGCTGCTCCAGCCGGGCCCGGGCCAGGCCGGCCAGGTCGAGCACGCCGGGCCGGCGGTGGGCCAGCTTGCCCAACCGCGGAGTGGAGAAGTAGCGCCGGTTGACGTCCTGCCGGACGTAGCCGGCCTCGCGCAGCGTGGCCAGGATCCGCGAGCTGCTCGACTTGTCCAGGGCCAGCTGGGCGGCGACCTCGGTCACGGTGACGCCGTCCTTGCCGGACTGGGCCACCAGCTCCAGGGCGACCAGGCCGCGGCGCAGGGAGGACGACCGTCCGTCACCGAGACCGGGCGGTCGTTCCATCGCTTGCCTCCTTGCCCTTCGAAGGCTCAGGGAACGAACACTCCCTTGACAGTCGGCAAACCCGCTGCACAGGATTGGTCAACAGCGTTGCATTCTGCGCAACTCCCGTCAACCGAGGATTCCTCGATGCTGCCGTCCTACGAAGTGATCGTCGCCCTCACGCCACTGTGGGAGGGGGAGCGGTCCGACGACGGCCGGCCCCGGGTCCCCGATGATGATCTTGCCGCGCTCGCCGGGGCGACCGCCGAGCACGCCTGGTCCATTCTTGATCATGCCGGCTATCCCCGGCAGTACGTCGGCGGCTGGGTCCAGTCGAGCCCGGGCCGGGCCTTCGCCGGGCGGGCACTGACCTGCGGCTTCGTGCCGTACCGGCCTGACCTCAACGAGGCGGTCGTTCGCGACGGCCGGGCGCACGGGTTCACCGAGGGCGGCCGGCAGAACACCTGGGTGATCGAATCGCTCGGCGCCGGCGACTGCTTCGTGGCCGACATCTTCGGCAAGGTGTTCAACGGCACCGTGGTCGGTGACAACCTCGGCACGGCGGTGGCGACCCGGACCGGCGTCGGCGCGGTGATCGACGGCGGGGTGCGGGACCTGACCGGGCTGCGTGAGCTCGAGGCCAACTTCTACTTCCGCGACACCGATCCGTCGCCGATCCGCGAGGTGGTGCTCAACACGGTCAACGCGGCGGTCACGATCGGCGGGGCCACCGTGCTGCCCGGCGATGTGGTGCTCGGCACCGAGCTCGGCGTCACGTTCATCCCGCCGCACCTGGTCGCCGCCGTGGTGCAGGAGAGCAAGAAGACCGCGCACCGGGACCGGTTCGGCAAGCTCCGGATCTCCGAGCGGATCTACACCACGACGGAGATCGACACCGGCACCTGGGCCGAGCACATCGAGGCCGACTACACCGCCTGGACCAAGGACAACCCGATCTGACCTCCTGCTTCCGATCAGACCCCGAGGAGATTGATCATGGCCACCGGCCAAGCAGCGCCCGTGCTCAGCGAAGACAACGTCAACACCGCCTCCCGGCCCAGCGAGTTGCGGATCACCGATCTCAAGATCGCCAACCTGATCGGCGTCCCGTTCCCGTCCTCGATCATCCGGCTGGAGACCAACCAGGGGATCGTCGGCTACGGCGAGGTCCGCGACGGCGCCAGCGCGACCTATGCGCTGATGTTGAAGAGCCGGATCATCGGCGAGAACCCGTGCAACCTGGACAAGATCTTCCGCAAGATCAAACAGTTCGGCGCCCACGGCCGGCAGGGCGGCGGCGTCTGCGGGATCGAGATGGCGCTGATGGATCTCGCCGGCAAGGCCTACGGCGTCCCCGCGTACGCCCTGGTCGGCGGCCGGTTCCGCGATCGGGTGCGGTGCTACGCCGACACCCCGAGCGAGACCGACCCGGAGCGGATGGCCGAGCGGCTCCTTGATCGGAAAGCCCGCGGCTTCAGCATGCTCAAGATGGACGTGGGGATCAATCTGATCAAGGACCTGCCGGGTGCACTGATCGCGCCCGAGGGTGCGTTGACGGACTCCGCGACGATGCATCCGTTCACCGGGATCCAGGTGACCCAACGCGGGGTCGAGGCGCTGGCCGACTACGTCGCTCGGGTCCGGGAGCTCGTCGGCTATGACATCGCGCTGGCCACTGATCATTTCGGCCACATCGCGCTCGACTCGTGCATCCGGATCGGTCGCGCCCTGGAGCCGTACACGCTGGCCTGGATCGAGGACCTGATCCCGTGGCAGTTCACCGACCAGTGGCGGCAACTGACCGAGGCCGTCGCCGTGCCGACCTGCACCGGCGAGGACATCTATCTGACCGAGAACTTCAAGCCGCTGTTGGACGCCGAGGCGATCCGGGTGGTGCACCCCGACCCGGCGACCTCGGGCGGGATCGCCGAGACCAAGCGGCTCGGCGACTATGCCGAGGAGCGGGGGATCGCGATGGCGCTGCACCTCGCCGCGAGCCCGGTGGCGACGATGGCCAGCGTGCACCTGGCCGCCGCGACGCACAACTTCCTCGCCCTGGAACACCACGCGGCCGACGTCGAGTTCTGGAACGACCTGGTCACCGGGCTACCGAACCCGATCATCGTCGACGGCCACATCACCGTGCCGGAGGCGCCCGGGCTGGGTTTCGCCGACATCAACGAGGAACTGTTCGCCGAGCACCTCGACCCGCGGGCGCCGATCCTGTTCTCCGACACCACGGAGTGGGACACCGAGTCCGCCCATGATCGACTCTGGAGCTGACCCGATCGAGGAGTTGAGCACGTGAAGATCGCCGAAGTGGTGCCTGGTGCCGAGGTCGGTGGCACCCTGTCCAAACTGGTCGCCCAGGCCGGTGTCGAGGACGCGGTCGGCACCCTGCCGCCGGTCGCCCGGTTGGATGCCGGCGGCGGCGACGCCCCCTGGGACTACCTGCCGATGCTGCGGCTGAAGGACCGCTACAACCAGGCCGGGTTCGACCTCGGGGTGATCGAATGGCGGCCGCCGCTCAACCTGGCCAAGCGCGGGCTGCCCGGCCGGGACGAGGAGATCGACGCGGTCTGCACCTTGATCACCAGCATGGGCAAGCTCGGCATCCCGATCTGGTGCTACGAGTGGATGACCGACCGCAACTGGGTCCGGACTTCGACCAGCACCCCGTCCCGGGCCGGCTCGGTGGTGACCGCCTTCGACCGCGCCGCCTTCGAGGCCGGGCCGCCGCCGGAGCTGGGTGAGATCGCCGAAGATCAACTGTGGGACAACCTGGAGTACTTCCTGCGCCGGGTGATCCCGGTCGCCGAGGACGCCGGCGTCCGGTTGGCGATGCATCCGGACGACCCGCCGCTGTCACCGCTCGGCGGCGTCGGCCGGATCATGTCCAGCCTGGACGGCTATCGCCGCCTGCTGCAGACCGTCGCCTCGCCGATGAACGGGATCACCTTCTGCCAGGGCAACTTCCGGCTGATGACCGATGATCTTCCGGCGGCGATCGGCGAGCTCGGTGCCGACGGCAAGATCTTCTTCGTCCACTTCCGTGACGTCGAGGGCACCGTCGAGCGGTTCACCGAGACCTGGCACGACGCCGGCCCGACCGACATGTACGGCTGCGTCAAGGCCTATCGTGACGTCGGCTTCGACGGCCTGATGCGTTGTGATCACGTGCCGACGATGTACGGCGAGCCGCTGAACGAGGTCGGCTACGGCACCCTCGGCCGGCTCTTCGCCATCGGCTACATGCGTGGCCTGATCGAGGCCGCCGGCAAGGAGCCGTGACAAGTCAGCCGAGGGAGGCCCTCAGATCGCGCAGGATGCCGTCCGCGGCGATCACGCCGATCCCGGTCATCCAGACCTCGTCCGACACCAGGAAGACCCGGCCGCTCTTGACCCCGCCCAGCGTCTGCCAGATCGGATCGGCCAGCATTCGATCTTGTTGCACGACCGCCTCCGGACCGTACGCGGTGACGTAGATGATCTTGCCGTCCGCCTTCGGCAGCTCCTCCGCGCTGATCTCGACGAACCGCCGGTCCTTGGCGCCGTTGAGCTGCTGGAACTCCGGCCGGGACACCCCGGCGAGTTCCAGCACCGACCCGGAGAAACTCGTCGGACCGTAGAGCCGGATGCCGCCCGGCCGGAACCGGACGATCGAGGCATCCGCATTGGCGCCATCGAACTCGCTGCCGGCCGCGGCCGCGTCGTCCTTCAACTGTTGCAGCAGTTCCTGGCCCTGATCGGCACGCCGGAGTGCGCTCGCGTCGAGCAGGAAGTTCTCCTGCCAGGTCAGCCCGACCAGCTCGGTGTACACCGTCGGCGCGATCTGGGACAGCCGGTCGTAGAGGTCGGGCTGGCGGAACTTCGAGCCGAGGATCAGGTCCGGTTGCAGGCTGGCGATCTTCTCCAGGTCCGGCTCGGCGATCTTGCCGACGCTGGGCACGTTCTTGATCGTCGGGCCGAGATAGCCCGGCTGACCGCTGTCCAGGGAGATCGTGCCGACCAACCGGTCCTGCAGTCCGAGCGCGCAGACCGTGTCCAACTTGTCGCTGTCCAACACGATGATCCGCTGCGGATCCTCCGGCACGACGGTCGACCCCATCGCGTGCTCGATCGTCGTCGGCCCGGTCGCGGGTCGGGTCTCGCCGCACACCTCGTCGCCCGGCTCGGCCGTCGGTCCCAGGCGTTGCGGCGCGGGCACGGAGGCCGGGGGAGCGGCGGCACCGGCCGAGCAACCGGCGAGCAGGGTCGCGACTCCGACCATGATCACGACGAGGAGGCGCGAGACGCCCATGCGGGTCCTTCCGACGGCAGAGTTAGGTGAACCTTACCTCAGCCCGTTCCTGGTCGAAGACTTGACAACCACCGTAGCTAGATTGCTAGCATTCTAGTTATGGAAGCCGAGAAGAAGGTGCAGTTCAACGTCTATCTGCTGCCACCGTTGGTCCGGCAGATCAAGCACCGCGCGATCGACGAGGGCCGGAGCCTCTCGGCCGTGGTCGAGGCCGCCCTCGAGGCCTATCTGGCCGCAGCGAAGAAGGGACAGTGATGACCACCATGACCGAACAGAGCAACGTTGCCGCCCCGACCTTCGTCGCCTCGGTGCTTCGGTTCTCCGAGGATCCGCCGGCGATGCGGGCATTCCTGGAGGCGCTCGGTCTGAGCGTCGAGATCAGCAAGGGCGACGGCTGGTTCACCCTGAAGGGCCGCAGCGGGGAGGTGTCGTTGCATGCCTCCGGCGACCGGAGCGCGACCGACGCGCCCGGCGGCCGGACCGGTCTGGTGCTGGTCACGCCGGACGCACGGGTCGCGGCCGAGGGGCTCGAAGCTCAAGGGCTCAAGACCCGCTCCTGGGACGAGTCGTTCGGCGTGCAGGCGATGGTGCAGACTCCGCTGGGCCCGGAGATCTCGATCAACGAGGAGCAGAACGATCTGTACGGCTACGAGCAGCACGACCCGCGGCCGGGCCCGATCGACGTGGTCGTCGTCTACTTCACCGATGATCTTGACGTGGCGGCCCGGTTCTTCGCCCGGTTCGGCTTCCAGCCGGACGCCGACGGCTCGGAGGACTGCCACGCGCTGCGGAACGGCGATCGCGGCGTGATCAACCTGCACCGCTCGTCCGGTGATCAGCCGGAGGGCGCCGTCGGGCTGAGCTTCGAATCGGACGAGCCGCTGCCCGACATCGCCGACCGTCTCCGCGCGGCCGGTTACGAGCCGTCCCTGGAGGACGATCCGCAGCGCCTCGCGGCCACCGACCCCGACGGCCGGTTGATCGAGATCTGGCCGGCACCGGCGACCTGATCACCAGGCGTAGCTGATCAACTCCGAGAGGAGTTCGTCGGCGTCGACCTCGAGACCCTTGCCGGTGAACCAGGTGGCCACGTTGCGGCAGTCGCGGGCGAGGAACTCCATGCCCTGGGGATTGCCGACGATGTCGATGACCTGGGGCAGGTCGATGATCACCAGGCGGTCCTCGGTGGCCAGGATGTTGTACGGCGACAGGTCACCATGGGCCCACTGGCGGGAGGCCAGGGTGCGCATGGCGTCGGTGAGCTGTGCCCAGTAGCGGGTCAGCAGGTCGCGGTCGGGGCGGGCCTGGGCCAGTCGGGGCGCGACCTCGCCGTCTTCGGTGGTGATCAGCTCCATCAGGATCTCGGTGCCGTCCAGTTGGATCGGGTACGGCACCGGGAGCCCGAGCGACCACAGCTCGCAGAGCATGCCCCACTCGGCCATGGCCCATTGCCCGGCCTCGACCGTGCGGCCCCACCGGCTGCCCTTGGCCATCGCCCGGCGGTCGCGGGTGTTTCTGATCTTGCGCCCCTCGACGTAGCCGGTGTCGCGGTGGAACAGCCGGTGATCATGACCCCGATAGCGCTTCGCGGCGTGCAGCAGGGCGCGGTCGTCGGTGGCGCGCTCGATCAGGTGGACGTCGGCTTCCTTGCCGGTCTTGAGGATGCCGAGCTCGGTGTCGATCGCCATGTCGGTGATCACCCAGTCGGGCAGGGGTTCCGGCCCGGTCAGCACGCCCATCTCGTCGTAACGGGACCAGCGCTGATTGTCGGGGAGGTCAGGCTTTTCTTCGAAGGTGAAGCTGAAATCGGAGTCCGAGGTGGACTGCGGTTCGATCATCGGTGCGTGCTCCTGTGCTGAGGGTGGTGGTCACGAGGGCATGACCAAAGGAGGCGATTGACATGTCACGCCTCCTTCCTCAGGCACCGGGCCGCTCCCGGCACGAACTTCACTGCCGAACGATGGTGTCCGATCCTGGCCGGCAGGGCAACCGATTTATGGCCCGGCACCCTCGGCGGCGGCCTTCAGCCGGGCCGCCGCCGCGGTGTGCTCGTTGCAGACCAGCTCCCAGGCATGCCCGTCGGGATCGGTGAGATAGCCCATATACCCGCCGTCGACTTCCCCCGCCGGGCCCGGGATCGAGCCACCGGCTCGGACGGCCCCGGCCAGAGCCTCGTCCACCTCGGCCCGGGTGCCGATCGCGGCCGAGAAGATGCAGCCGCCGGGGACCGGGGCGTTGCCGGTGCCGAGGCGATCGGCGTAGCCGGCGTACTCCTGCCGGCTCATCAGGAACAGCGACAGATTGGGCAGCTCGACCACGAACATCCCGCCGTCGATGTCGGAGGCGTCGACCTCGAGACCCTCGCGATAGAAGCGCAGCGAGCGGTCGAGGTCGGCGACCGGCACGGCGACGATCATGGTGGTCGGCTTCACGAGGCACCCTTGCTCGAGTCGGCGGTCGTCGGGGCCCACTGCTCGGCGTACCGATCGTGCAGTCGTTGCCAGTCGTACTCGTCGGCGGCTTCACCGACCACCCGATCGACGGCATGGTCCTCGACGTTGACGGTCAGCACGGCCAGGCAGACGTGCCAGCCGCCGGCCATCAGCGGGCCCGCCTCGGCTTCGGCGAAGCGCTGCTCCAGGGTGAGCACGCAACCCTCCTCGGCCGGGGTCAGGGTCCAGCGCATCGAATGATCACCCCAGCGGTGGATCAGTTCGTGCGGCGGATCGACCTCGAGCACCTCGGCATCCACCCAGTCGTCGCCGGGATTCTCCCGGGTCTGGGCGGCGCCCCGGCTGATCAAGGACCGGTTCGGCACGATCGGTGACCACTGGGCCAGCCGCTCGGGCTCGGTCAGCCAGGGCCAGACCTGATCGACGGACCGGGGCAGTGACCGGGTCATGGTCAGCACCCAGCTCCCGTTGTCGTCGGTCAGCGTCGCGGCGTCGAAGCCGGCGGCGTCGATCGCCTTCAGGATCAGTTCATTCGGCATCGGAGTCCTCCTTGCGGTTGGCCGGCGGCAGATCGGCGTCCTCGGCCGACAGCAGCTCGGTCAGTCGGTCCAGGCCGCGCGACCAGCGGCGGTAGTACGGCGTGATCCAGGCGATCACGTCGGGTAGCGGTTGATCACTGAGTCGATAGACCCGGCGCGGGCCGTCGATCCGCACCGCGACCACGCCGGCGTCCCGGAGCACCTTGAGGTGCTTCGAGGTCAGTGATTGGGACAGCGACAGCCGGTCGACCAGCGTGCTGACGTCGGACTCCCCGTCGGCCAGCGCATCGACCACCCGCCGCCGGGTCGGGTCCGCCAGCACCGTGAAGCCGTCCATACCGCGACATTACTGCTCATTCATATGAACGACAAGGCATGTGCGTCGGAATGGTTCGACGGGCTGCCTGCCGGATGCCATAAGGTGCACGGGTGATCACGCGTATGACCGAGTTGTTCGTCCGGACCTTGCGGGAGGATCCGGCCGATGCCGAGGTGCCCAGCCACCGCTGGCTGGTCCGCGCCGGCTATGTGCGGCGGGCCGCGCCGGGGATCTATTCCTGGCTGCCACTGGGCTATCGGGTGCTGCGCAAGGTCGAGGCCATCGTCCGCGAGGAGATGGAACTGATGGGTGCCCAGGAGGTGCACCTGCCGGCGCTGCTGCCGCGGGAGCCGTACGAGGCGACGAACCGGTGGACCGAATACGGCCCGAACCTGTTCCGGCTGAAGGACCGCCGCGGCAACGACATGCTGCTCGGGCCGACGCACGAGGAGATCTTCGCCCTGATGGTGAAGGACCTCTACAACTCCTACAAGGATCTGCCGCTGTCGCTGTTCCAGATCCAGACCAAGTATCGCGACGAGGCCCGGCCGCGGGCCGGGATCCTGCGCGGCCGCGAGTTCGTGATGAAGGACTCCTACTCCTTCGACATCGACGAGAGCGGGCTGCAGAAGTCGTACGACGCCCATCGCGACGCCTACATCAAGATCTTCAACCGGCTCGGCCTGCAGTACGAGATCGTCGCCGCCATGTCCGGCGCGATGGGCGGCTCGGCCAGCGAGGAGTTCCTCGGCATCGCCGAGAACGGCGAGGACACCTTCGTCCGCTCGCCCGGTGGCTACGCGGCCAACGTCGAGGCGGTACGGATCCCGCCGGCCGAACCGATCCCGTACGACGACGCCCCGGCCGCCCACGCCGAGGACACCCCGGACACGCCGACCATCGACACCCTGGTCGCTCTGGCCAATGATCGCTTTCCGCGCGCGGACCGGCCGTGGCAGGCCGGGGACACGCTGAAGAACGTGGTGTTGATGATCACCGAGCCGGACGGCACCCGCCGGCCGCTGGTGATCGGCCTGCCCGGTGATCGCGAGGTCGACGCCAAGCGGCTGGAAGCTCAGCTGGAGCCGGCGACCGCGGAGCCGTTCGGTGCCGATGACTTCGCCGCGCACCCGGGCCTGGTCAAGGGCTATATCGGTCCGGCCGCCCTGGGCAAGGAGTCGGCGACCAAGATCGAATACCTGGTCGACCCGCGGGTCGGCACCGGCACCCGGTGGCTGACCGGCGCCGACGAGCCGGGTCGGCACGTGTTCGACCTGGTCTGCGGCCGGGACTTCACCCCGGACGGCCTGATCGACGTGGCCGAGATCAGGGAGGGCGATCCGTCGCCGGACGGCTCGGGCCCGCTGCACCTGGCCCGGGGGATGGAGCTCGGCCATATCTTCCAACTGGGCAAGAAATATGCCGAGGCGCTCGGCCTGCAGGTCCTTGATCAGAACGGCAAGCTGGTCACGGTCACCATGGGCTCCTACGGGGTCGGCGTCTCGCGGGCCGTCGCGGCCGTGGCCGAGGACACCTGTGACGAGAAGGGCCTCTGCTGGCCGCCGGAGATCGCACCGTACCGGGTGCACATCGTGGCCGCCGGCAAGGGCAGCGAGATCGCCGAATACGCCCATGAGCTGGCCTTCCGACTGGACGAGGCCGGCGTCGAGGTGTTGCTGGACGACCGGTCGGTCAGCCCCGGCGTGAAGTTCGCCGACTCCGAGATCCTCGGCATGCCGACGATCGTCGTGGTCGGCCGCGGCCTGGCCGACGGGATGATCGAGGTCCGGGATCGGCGGTCCGGCGAACGGACCGACATCGCCACGGCCGACGCGCTGGGTCACCTGCTCGCCCTGATCCGCAACGGCAACGCCGCGGAGCTCCTGGTCTGAGTTGGCTCTTCACGACGGGCTGCAATTGTCGCTGGTCGGCGTCGCGCTGCTGATCTTGGTCGCGTTCGCCGCCGGCTGGGTGGATTCCGTGGTCGGCGGTGGCGGCCTGCTGCAGCTGCCGGCGCTGCTGATCGGCTTGCCGGACAGCCAGCCGGCGGCGATCCTCGGCACCAACAAGCTGTCCAGCGTCTGGGGGACGGCGGTCGCCTCGATCACGTACGCGATCAAGATCAGACCGGACTGGCGCACGATCATCCCGCTGGTGATCACCTCCGGCCTCGGCTCGGCCGCCGGTGCGATGGTCGCCCAGTATCTGCCGAAGTCGATCTTCACCCCGATCGTGCTGGTCGCGCTGATCGGCGTCGGCATCTTCACCTGGCGCCGGCCCAAGCTGGGGATGACCAGCGAGCGCAAGCACCTGGGCGGTCACCACTACGGCCGGGCGGCAGCGATCGGGCTCGGCATCGGCTGCTACGACGGACTGATCGGGCCGGGCACCGGCGCGTTCTTCGTGATCTTGCTGGTCAGCGTGCTCGGCTACGGCTTCCTGGAGGCGAGCGCCAAGGCCCGGATCGCCAACCTGACCACCAACCTCGGCGCGATCATCGTCTTCGGCGTGCACGGCCAGCTGATCTGGCAACTCGGCCTGGCGATGGGCGCGGCCAACCTGCTCGGCGGCCTGCTCGGGGCCCGGATGGCGATCCGCGGCGGCAACGAGTTCGTCCGCCGGGTCTTCCTGGTCGTCGTCCTGATCCTGATCCTCAAGCTCGGCTACGACACCGTCACCCAGTTCCTGCGCCCCTGACGCCAAGTGTCACTGGTCGACGTAGCCGGGCCAGAGCAGCAGCGGGCCGCCCCAGGTCACCGAGGTCACGCTGACCGAGCGGAGGGTGCCGATGGCGAGTTCGCGATCTTCGTCGTCGGTCGCGGCGGCCACCCACTGGCCGCAGAACGGCAGCAGCGCGGTCTCCAGGGTCATGATCAACTTCGCCGCCGAGGCGGCGTTCTTGGGCCGGACCGGCACATCGTAGGCCGGTGCCGCCGCGGGGGCCTCGCCCGATTCCGTGACCAGGGCGCCGATCAGCCGGTCGCGCAGGCTGCGATGGTTCCGCAGGGCCGCCGCGGCACGCTCGAACTGGTCCTTCTCGAGGTGGCCGATCGCCACCTGGTAGCCGTAGCCGACGGCGTACAACTGTTCCACCATCGCCCGGGTGGCGGCCGTCGGTTCGATCGGCTCGACCGGCCGGTGAGCGCTCGGCTTGGGCGCCTTCGCCGGCGCGGTCCCCTTGGCCGAGGTGCCCTGCTGCCGGATCGCCTGGGCGTAGCCGCCGGCAGCGGCGGCGAGCGAGGCCCAGAACAGGGCGGTCACCGACTCGGCCCGGTTGGCGTTCTCGGCGAGCTTGCGGGCGGCCGCGTCCTCGTCGGTGATCAACTTCTTCAGCCCGGCCGGGACGCTCTTGGTGCTCGGCGGCGGGGTCGCCCGCGAGCTCGAGCCTGTCGTCGGCCGGCCGGTGGGTTGAGGTCCGGCCAGGGCGAGCTGATGGGCGCGGTGCCCGGCCGCGGCGGCGGTCAGGATCGCCGTCAGTGCCGGGCCGAGATCGTCGTCGGCCTTCAGCAACGATCCGGCCAGCCCGGCCAACCGGCCCTCGACCTCGGCGGCGTTCCCGGCTCCGGCCAACGGCGGCAACGGCGCCTCGGACGGGGTCGGGACCGGTGGCGCGGGCTCGGGATCGTCGGGCCCGCCCGGGTCGCAGCCGACGGTCGCGGCGCCGAGCATCCCGAGGCCGGCCAGCAAGGCGGCCCGCCGGGACAACGCCGCCGAACGGTGTGACATCGTGCCGTAGGGCATGGCCCGAGTGCGCGATGCCGGTGGGTTCATCGGGATAATCCCCTGCGTCGTGGAACAATGCCTGGTCAACGAAATTGCGCAGTGCCCGCAAATTCGGCCCTTCAAGATATCAACCGAATGGAGCTGGGGGATGAAGGACATCCAGATCGAGCAGCTACTGACCCCCGTGCTCGCGGATTACGACCTCGAACTCGAGGCCGTGGAGATCGTGCCGGCCGGCAAGCGCCGGTTGCTCCGGCTGGTGGTCGACGGCGACGGACCGGAAGGCAGGGGTCCGTTGCTCGACGACATCGCCGAGGCGACCAAGGCGGTGTCGGCCGTGCTGGACGAGGACAACGCCGCCGGTGCGGCGCCGTACACGCTGGAGGTGACGTCGCGGGGCGTCTCCCGGCCGCTGACCCTGCCTCGGCACTGGCGGCGCAACGCCGGCCGGCTGGTCCGGGCCAACCTGGCCAACGGCGAGGAAGTCACCGGCCGGATCGGTGCGGTCACCGATGATCAGGTCGTGCTGGCGACCGAGGCGGCGGAGATTTCGGTACCTTTTGCCGACATCGGCAAGGCGCTGATCCAGGTCGAACTGAATCGCGCGGAGGAGAACTGACGTGGACATCGATATTTCCGTGCTGCGGTTGATGGAGCGGGAGAAAGACATCCCGTTCGACATCCTGGTTTCCGCGATCGAGGAAGCACTGCTCTCCGCCTACGACAAGACCGACGGTGCCGTGCCGGGGGCCCGGGTCGAGCTCAACCGCAAGTCCGGGCACGTCAACGTGATGGTGCCCGAGCTGGACGATGAGGGCACCAAGATCGGCGAGTACGACAGCACGCCGGAGGGCTTCGGCCGGGTCGCCGCGTCCACCGCGCGGCAGGTGATCATGCAGCGGCTGCGGGATGCCGAGGACGAGCAGAAGTACGGCCATTTCTCCGGCGTCGAGGGCGACATCGTCTCCGGCGTGGTGCAGCAGGGCAGCGACACGCGGACCGTGCTGGTCGATCTCGGCAAGATCGAGGCGATCATGCCGCTGGCCGAGCAGGTGCCGGGGGAGTCGTACCGGCACGGCACCCGGCTCCGGGTCTATGTCGTCTCGGTCCGCAAGGAGGTCCGCGGTCCGCAGGTCGTGGTCTCGCGGACCCATCCGGGGCTGGTCGAGAAGCTGTTCCGGATGGAGGTGCCGGAGATCGCCGACGGCACGGTCGAGATCAAAGCCGTCGCCCGCGAGGCCGGGCACCGGAGCAAGATCGCCGTGATCAGCAACAACTCCGACGTCAGCGCCAAGGGGGCCTGCATCGGCCCGATGGGGCAGCGGGTCCGGGCGGTGATGCACGAGCTGAACGAGGAGAAGATCGACATCATCGACTACTCCCCGGATCCGGCGACCTTCGTCGGACACGCCCTGTCGCCGGCCAAGGTCACCTCGGTCACCGTCGTGGACGAGAGCCTGCGCGCGGCCCGGGTGGTCGTACCGGACTATCAGCTCTCCCTCGCCATCGGCCGCGAGGGCCAGAACGCCCGCCTCGCCGCCCGCCTCACCGGCTGGCGGATCGACATCCGCTCCGACACGGAGCCGGCGCAGCCCAAGGAAGAGTCCTGATCGCCTGATCGGCGCTTGCCTCCGGTCGCACTGCAGGCAATAATGCATGCATGGTGGCCGTGCAGATTCGTGACGTTCCGGAGCCGGTTCGGCGTGCCCTGGCGGCCGAGGCCGAGCGACGGGGCGAATCTCTGCAGACCTATCTGCTCAGTGTGCTGACCCGGGAGGCCGAGATCGACGTCAATCGGCGAATCGTTGTCGACTGGTCCCGATCACGCCTGATCGACGTCGAGTTGACCGCGGCGGACTCCGTGGCCGCGGAGCGGGCAACCCGTGACCGCACCATCGCGTCGTCACGTTCGCACTGATCGACGTGTTGGTCATCGACGCGTCCGCCTTCGTCGACCTGACCCTGGGGACGGCGACCGAGGCGATGGTCGCGCAGGTTGCGGCTGACGGGGACTGGCATGCGCCCGAGCACCTGACCGTCGAAGTCGCCAGCGCCTTTCGAGGCCTCTGGCGTGGTGGTGTCCTGGACGATGCGGCTTTCTCTGCCGCTGTGGTCCGGCTGACCACGGCCCGGATCACGGGCTGTCCGGTGCGGCTGCTGCTCTCCCGGATCGTCGAGCTCGCCCCGAACCTGTCCGCGTACGACGCGGCTTACGTGGCCCTGGCCGAGCGATTGGAGGCCCCGCTGGTCACCGCGGATCGGCGGCTCGCGTCACTGTCCAGCGCGCGATGCCGGTTCATCACACCTTGATCAGGGCTCAGGGGCGCCGGAGTCGGAGGGCGAGCAGGGTCGGCACGTCGAGCAGGCGGTCGTAGCGGTCCGGGTCGATCGCGCGGTAGGCCTCGGTCACGCGCGGCTCGACCAGGCGGTCCAGGACGAAGCCGGCCGCCAGCGGCTCGCCGACGACGGCCTGCATCGACATCCGCTGCAGTCGGACGGAGTGCTCGCCGTCGGCCATCACCAGGTCGACCCACTCCTCGGAGTAGTACGAGTCCTTGAAGTGCCGCCAGTCCGCCGTCGGATGGGTGGTGGAGAGGACCAGCCAGCCACCGGGCGGAGCACCCGGAACAGCTCGCCGAGGAACCGTTCCCGGTCCCGCAGGTGGTGGATGACCAGCGCGCAGACCACGCCGTCGAAAGCGCCGTCGGCGATCTCGTCCAGCGGCTGGTTCAGGTCGTGCTGACGGATCTCGGCCCGGTCGCCGAGCCGGGCTCGGGCGTGCTCGACCAGGACGGTGCTGGCCTCGAGCCCGAGCACGGACGCGCCCCGCTCGGCCAGGGCCGCCGCGTAGAAGCCGGGGCCGCAGCCGGTGTCGAGGATCCGCAGCCCGGCGACCTCCCCGGCCAGCTCCAGCACCGCCGGCCGGTCGATGTAGGCGTTGTACGCGCTGGTCTCGGCGCGGCTGACGAAGTAGTCGCCGAGGGAGCCGTGGTAGGCGAGGTTCGAGGGCATGGGCACACGCTACGGTGACCCGATGACCGAGCCCGTCCGGACCTGTGTCGGCTGCCGCCGCCGGGCGGACAAGTCGACCTTGATCAGGATCGTCCGGACCGGAGCCGATCTGGAACTCGATCTTCGGCAGCGGTCGCCCGGCCGCGGCGCCTACCTGCATCGCGAGCTGGGCTGCCTGGATCAGGCGATCAAGAAACGCGCCCTGGGTCGAGCGCTGCGCGCCGACGGGATCGGCCCGGACCAGCAGGCTGCCCTGCGTACGGCCTTCGAAGCGCTGCTCGGCTGACCGAGTAGCTGCCGAACGTTCCCTGGCGTCGGGGGCAAGCCAGGACCGTGCGCCTCTACTGGGGGTTTCGGCCTGTCGGCCGGAAAGACGCGCCAAGGACGGTCGGGTTGGTGCGGTCGGCGGGAATCGCGGCCGGCCACCGGTCCGGCGGTTGGTCTCGGATGCACTCCGCGAGTGGTCACTTTGGGCGTGGATCCTCGGCTGAACCTGCCCAAACCGTCCACTCGACGCAAGCCCGGCAGCGATCTCGGTTGTGGATCGGCGCCGAGTGCGCCGAGTGTGACCTTATCGACGCGGATTCGACGATTTCAGGTGGGAAAGTGCACTCTCGACGCAAGCTCGGCCACGCACCCTGCCGACTCAACGTCCGCAGCGGAACGCGAGCGGGCGAACCGGAGCCGACCAGCACCCGGACCCGCCCCTCTTGGCGCCAAGAAAGTCCCCGAAGGCTCAATCGGCAGCGATGATCGTCCTGAGCCCGTCGAACGGCAAACCCCGAGCTCAGCGGTGGATCCGGGCTGGGAACGAAGTCCCAACTCCGCTCACTGGTACCCCCGCTCAAAGATTGTTTGCAATGTATCATTGACAATATTTGACGCCGGGAACCAGACTCGGGGCGTCGAAACGGTCACCGATGCGAAGGGGCGTTCTAGTGTCCACAGGTCAGGAAGCGCCGGATCCGGGAATCGCCAAGAACGACGTGTCGCCGTTCCCGCGGGCCGCGCCCAGTGATCCCGACGCGCCGCTGGTGCGCAGTGCTACCGTCCAGGTCGACGCCTCGGTCGATCGCGGTGACCTGCGTCGGATCTGGCGCAGCATCGGCTACGACGAGATCAACTGGACCTACACCCCGACCGGCCGCCGGCTGCTGCGAACGTTCGCCGGTCTGGAGGACGCGGCCTACCACATCCGGCCGCACTACTTGTACTGCTCCGGCTCCGGCTTCGCCATCCCGCACTGGGGCAACGGCAACGTCTACCACGAAGATGATCAAGGTCGGCCCTACTACGACTTCACCATCGTCGATCAGACCTACGACGCGATCGTCGAAGCCGGCCACCACGTCCTGGTCGAGCTCGGCTTCACCCCGCGTGATCTGGTGCCCGACGAGGCGGCCGAGCTGACGGTGGTCAGCAGCCCGACCGCCTACAGCAGCTACGAGGCCGGCACCTGGGGTTACCCGCCGCGCGACTACGAGAAGTGGCGCGGGCTGGTCGCCGCCCACGTCCAGCACAGCCTTGATCGTTACGGCGACGCCGAGGTGTCGGAATGGCTGTGGGAGCTGTGGAACGAGCCCGACATCTTCTACTGGCGCGGGACTCCGGAGCAGTTCTTCGAGCTGTACGCGGTCACCGCGGAGGCGATCAAGAGCGTCTTCCCGGCGGCGAAGGTCGGCGGGCCGGCGGTCACCGGCGGCGGCGTCGCCTTCCTCCGCGACTTCCTGGCCTACTGCGCCGAGCATCGGCTGCCGCTGGACTTCGTCTCCTTCCACACCAAGGGATCGGCGTTCACCCCGTGGCGCACGTACGGCCCGACCGGAGGCCCCGCGCCCGAGCGGCAGAACCCGTCGGCGACCAAGATGCTGTACGAGATCCGCCGGTTGCTCCGGGTGATGGCGGAGTTCGACGAGTACCGCGAGCTGCCGGCGATCATCGACGAGTGCGACGCCGGCGTGCCGGCGCACCACAGCGTCTACGACAACGCCAACTTCAGCTTCCAGAACACCGAGTACTACCCGGTGTTCCAGGTGAAGCTGTTCAGCAAGCTGCTCGACCTCAATGATCAAGAAGCCGCGAACGTGCAGCAGGCCACCTCGTGGAGCTTCTACTTCGAGGGCGAGCGGTTCTTCGAGGGCACCCGTGCCTTCCTCACCGCCGGCGAGATCGAGAAGCCGCTGCTGAACGCGTACCGGATGATGGGCCGGCTCGGTGAACGGCGGATCGAGGCGACCTCGACCGCGGGCTGGCCGGTCGGTGATCTTGATGCGGTGGGCGGTCGCAGCATGCCGGAGGAGATCGACACGCTCGCCTCGGTCGCCGCCGACGGCACGGTCGCTGTGCTGGTCTGGCGGCACACCGATGATCAATACCGGGTCGATGATCAGCCGGCCCGGGTCGATCTCTCGGTGGCCGGGCTGGACGCCGCGTCGTACCGGATCGAGCACTACCGGATCGACCAAGATCACAGCAACGCGCACACGACCTGGCAGGCGCTCGGCTCACCGCAGGACCCGACCGACGCCGAGCTGGCGGCGATCAAGCAGCGGCAGGGCCTGGAGCGGTTCGCCCCCGACCGACTGGTCACGCCGGCCGACCGCACCCTCGCCCTCGACCTGACGTTGCCGCTGCCGGCGGTCTCGTTGCTGATCATGACCCCGGACCGGGAGGACCGATGATTCCGTCGATCGAGCTCAATCAGGGCGTCGCCATCCCGCAGCTGGGCTACGGCGTCTTCCAGGTGCCGCCGGACGAGACCCAGGCCGCGGTCGAACAGGCCCTGGCGGCGGGGTATCGGCATATCGACACGGCGGCCGCGTACTACAACGAGGCCGCCGTCGGCGCCGCGATCAAGGCCTCCGGGCTGCCGCGGGGCGAGCTGTTCGTCACCACCAAGCTGCGCAACGGTGACCAGGGCTACGACAGCGCCCGGCGCGCCTACGCCGACAGCCTGGACCGGCTCGGCCTCGACCGGATCGACCTCTACCTGGTGCACTGGCCGTATCCCTCGGCCGGCCGGTACGTCGACGCGTGGCGAGCGCTGGCCGAGCTGCAGCGCGGGGGCGAGGTGCGGGCCGTGGGCGTGTCCAACTTCCTGGTCGAGCACCTGGATGCGCTCGCCGCGGCGAGCGACCTGACCCCGGCGGTGAACCAGATCGAGCTGCACCCGACCTTTCAGCAGGCCGAGCTGGTGACCGTCTGCCGGCAGCGGGGGATCGCGATCGAGTCGTACTCACCGCTCGGTCGGGGCGCGGATCTGACCGCCCCGGCGGTGACCGCCATCGCCGCGGCGCACGGGGTCGACCCGGCCCGGGTGATCCTGCGCTGGCAGCTGCAGTCGGGCTTCATCGCGATCCCGAAGTCGAACACGCCGGAGCGGATCGCCAGCAACGCCGACCTGTGGGGCTTCGAGCTGTCCGATGCCGAGGTCGCGGCGATCACCGGCCTGGAGGCCGGGCAGCGCACCGGCGGCGACCCGGCCACCTTCGCGTTGAGCCAGATCCGCTGACCGGGCGGGGTCCGGCTCCGGCGGACACGCCCCGCTTAGGCGGATGAGTAGGCTTGGGCATAGAGTTAGTGCTTGGCCGAACGGCCAGCTATCACCCGCCTGCCCGACTCCGGGCGGGCAACCAGCCGAAAGCGCGGGCCCGACTCAGGTCGAGCACCGGAGATCACCCGCGTCGAACCAGAAGGTGGGCTAACGCTCATGACCACTCGATGAGTACATCTCAATGAGCATGCACGACAACTAACTGGTCCGCGCCATCGCCCTTGGTCCGGACCGAACAAGGAGAGTAGTGGCTAAGGTCCGGGTCTACGAGCTCGCGAAGGAGCTCGGAGTAGAAAGCAAGACAGTCCTCAGCACCCTGAAGGACATGGGGGAGTTCGTCCGGTCGGCATCGTCGACCGTCGAAGCCCCGGTGGTCCGGCGGCTGACGGAAAAGCTGGCGAGCGCACCGCCGGCCAAGAAATCGTCCAAGAAGGCTCCCGCCAAGAAGGCGCCTGAGAGCCCTGCCAAGGAAGAGGCCGTGACGGCCAAGACTGCCGAGACGGCGGCACCCACCGAGGCGCCGCCCACGCCAGCCGCCCCGCCGAAGGTCGAGGCGAAGCAAGCCCCAACTCCAGCCCCCGAAGCCCCGGCGGAACCCGTCGCGGAGGCACCGGCGAGCGCCCCGGCCGAAGCCCGGCCGAACGCGCGGCCGGGTCCCGGCCCGGCCCGCCGGCCCGAGCCCCCGGCCCGCGTGGAAGCTCCCGCGGCCGAGGCCCCTCCGGCCGAAGCGCCTCCGGTCGAGGCGCCCCGGGAAGAGGCCCCGAGCGAAGAGCCCGTCCGTGAGGACGTGGCCCGGGAGAACCGGCCCCGGCCGGCGCCGCGGCCGGCACCGGGTCGTGGACCCGGCCGGCCGGACAGCCGCAGTGACGGGCCGCGCCCCGACCAGGCGCGACCGGGCCAGCCCCGGCCGCCGCGGCCGGGCTCGACCGGTGGTCTGCCCGGTGGTGGCCGACCCCGTCCGGGCGGCGCTCCGCGACCCGGCAACAATCCGTTCTCGTCGTCCCAGGGCATGGGTCAGCCGCGTTCGCCGCGGCCCGGCCAGGAGGCGCGCCCCGGCGGGCCGCGTCCGCCGGCCGGGCGTGGCCAGGGAGCCCCTGGCAGTGGTGGCGGCGGCGGTCGTCCGGGCGGTGTCCCGGGCATCCCGCGGCCCAATCCCGCGATGATGCCGAAGCAGTCCTCCGGCCAGCTCGGCGGTGGCCCCTCGACCCGTGGTCGCGGCGGCCCGCCCGGTGCCGGTGGCGGTCGTGGTCGCGGCGGTCCGGGTGGCGGCGGTGGCGCTCCGGGTCGCGGCGGTCCGGGTGGCGGCGGCGCTCCGGGCGGTCCGCCCAGCGGGCGTGGCGGTCGCGGTGGTCGGGGCGGGACCCAGGGTGCCTTCGGGCGTCCGGGCGGTCCGGCCCGGCGAGGCCGTAAGTCGCGTAAGCAGCGCAAGCAAGAGTTCAACGAGATGGAGGCGCCGTCGCTGGGCGGCATCCGCGTCCGGCAGGGCGACGGCCAGAAGATCCGGCTCGCCCGTGGCGCCTCGCTGACCGACCTGGCCGAGAAGATCGGCGCGGATCCGGCAGCCCTGGTGCAGGCCCTGTTCCATCTCGGCGAGATGGTCACCGCGACGCAGTCGGTGAGTGACGACACCCTTCAGGTGCTCGGCACGGAGCTGAACTACGACATCGAGGTGGTCTCGCCGGAGGACGAGGACCGCGAGCTGCTGGAGAGCTTCGACATCGAGTTCGGCGAGGACACCGGCGGCGAGGAACACCTGGTGGCCCGGCCGCCGGTGGTCACCGTCATGGGCCACGTCGATCACGGTAAGACGAAGCTGCTGGACGCGTTGCGCCGGACCAACGTGGTCGCCGGCGAGGCCGGTGGCATCACCCAGAAGATCGGCGCCTACCAGGTGTCGACCGAGGTCGATGAGCAGGAACGCAAGATCACCTTCATCGACACCCCGGGTCACGAGGCCTTCACCGCGATGCGGGCCCGTGGCGCCAAGTCGACCGACATCGCCGTGCTGGTGGTGGCCGCCGACGACGGTGTGATGCCGCAGACGATCGAGGCCCTCAACATCGCCAACGCGGCCGAGGTGCCGGTCGTGGTCGCGGTCAACAAGATCGACAAGCCGGGGGCGGATCCGTCCAAGGTGCGCGGTCAGCTGACCGAATACGGCCTGGTGCCGGAGGAGTACGGCGGCGACACCATGTTCGTCAACGTCTCCGCGATCACCCGGGACGGCATCGACGATCTGCTCGAGGCGATCGTGCTGACCGCCGACGCGGCCCTCGACCTCCGTGCCAACGACAGCATGGACTCCCAGGGCATCGCGATCGAAGGACATCTGGAGACGGGCCGCGGCCCGATCGCCACCGTCCTGGTCCAGCGCGGCACGCTGAAGGTCGGCGACTCGATCGTCGCCGGTCCCGCGTACGGTCGCGTCCGCGCCATGATCAACGACATCGGCGAATCCGTCGACGAGGCTCCGCCGTCGACGCCGGTCCAGGTGCTCGGTCTGACCGCGGTGCCCGGCGCCGGCGACTCCTTCCTGGTGGTCTCCGACGACCGGACGGCCCGGCAGATCGCCGATCGCCGCGCGGCTCGGTTGCGCGCGGCCAACCAGGCCGCCGGTGCTCGCCGCCGGACCCTCGACCAGCTGTTCGAGCAGCTGGAGAAGGGCGAGAAGCAGGAGCTGAAGCTGATCCTGAAGGGCGACGGCTCCGGCTCGGTCGAGGCACTGGAAGAGGCGCTGTCCAAGATCGACGTCGGCGAGGAAGTGGCGCTGCAGGTGATCGACCGCGGTGTCGGTGGCATCACCGAGACCAACGTCAACCTGGCCGCGGCGTTCGACGCAGTGATCATCGGCTTCAACGTCCGGGCTCAGGGCAAGGCGTCCGAACTGGCCGACCGGCTCGGGGTCGATCTCCGGTACTACTCGGTGATCTACGCCGCGATCGACGAGATCGAGGCCGCGCTGAAGGGCATGCTGAAGCCGATCTTCGAGGAGGCCCAGCTCGGCTCGGCCGAGATCCGGAACATCTTCCGGTCGTCTCGCGCCGGTGTGATCGCGGGCTGCATGGTCACCAACGGTCTGATCCGGCGCAACGCGTCGGCCCGGTTGATCCGGGACGGCGTCGTGGTGTCCGAGACCACGATCTCCTCGCTCCGGCGGGAGAAGGACGACGTCACCGAGGTGCGGGAAGGCTTCGAATGCGGCCTGACCATCGCCAACTACACCGACATCCGGGTCGGTGACGTGGTGGAGACCTTCGAGATGCGGGAGAAGGCGCGTACCTGATCTCGCCTGGGGTGGCCGGCCGTTCGGCCGGTCGCCCCGGCGCGGGTGCGCTGCACGACAAGAACGGAAGGAGCCGGCGATGAGTTCGCCGCGGGTGTTGAAGCTGGCCGATCAGATCAAGGTGATCGTCGCCGAAATGCTGGAGCGTCGGGTCAAGGATCCGCGGCTCGGCTTCGTCACGGTGACCGATGTCCGGCTGACCGGCGACAGCCGTGAAGCGACCGTGTTCTACACGGTGCTCGGCAGCGACGAGGACCGGGCCGGCACGGAGGCCGCGCTGCGCTCGGCGACCGGACTGATCCGGTCCCAGGTCGGCAAGCAGCTCGGCCTGCGGTTCACGCCGACGCTGGCATTCATCCTCGACGCGGTGCCGGAGACGGCCAAGCAGATCGACGAGCTGCTGGCCAAGGCCAAGGCCGGTGACGCCGAGGTGGCCGAGCGGGCCGTCGGGGCCAGCTACGCGGGCGAGGCGGATCCGTACAAACACGACGATGACGACGAGCCGACGAGCTGAGTCGGCCGGTTCGGGGACGGCCGGAGCGGGCTCGGCCGGCTCGGGGCTGGTGATCATCGACAAGCCCGGCGGTCTCACCTCACACCAGGTGGTCGGCCGGGTCCGGCGGCTCGCCGGCACCCGCCGGGTCGGCCACGCCGGCACCCTCGATCCGATGGCGACCGGCGTGCTGGTGATCGGCATCAACCGCGCCACCCGACTGCTCGGCCACCTGACCGCGACGATCAAGCGCTACACCGCGACGATCCGGCTCGGCGTGAGCACCGTGACCGACGACGCCGACGGCGAGGTGATCGGCCGGATCGGCGCCGCCGCCGACCTGCCGGCGGAGCGGATCGCGACCGGTATCGCCAAGCTCACCGGCGACATCGAGCAGGTGCCCAGCGCGGTCTCCGCGATCAAGATCAACGGCGTCCGGTCCTACACCCGGGTCCGCGACGGCGAGCAGGTCGAGCTGCCGGCCCGGCCGGTGCGGGTCTCGGAGTTCACCCTGCTGGGCCGGCGCGAGCTGCGGGACGCCGGCGGCCTCGACCTGATCGATCTCGACGTCGAAGTGGAGTGCACGGCCGGCACCTACATCAGGGCCCTGGCCCGGGATCTCGGCGCCGATCTCGGCTGCGGTGGTCACCTGACCGCGCTGCGCCGGACGGCGGTCGGCTCGTTCACGATCGACCGGGCCCAGACCCTGGAGTCGGCCGAGGCCGGTGACCTGCGGGTGATCGATCTCGACCGGGTCGCCGCCGAGCAGTTCCGGACAATCACCCTCGACCCCGAGCAGGCGGACGCGGTGCGGCACGGGCGGCGGCTGAACGACCTCGAGCTGCCGGCCGATCCGACGGCGGTGTTCGCCGAGGACGGACGATTCCTGGCCCTCTACCGGTCCTCGGGGCAGCACGCTGTCGCGGATGCCGTCTTCGTCGACTGAGGTACGTGTGAGCTCCACGCCCCGAACGCCCTACCGACCGCCGGCCGACGCACCGCGCTGGCAGCGCGCGGCCGACCAACTGGTCAACGCCGGCTGGTTCCAGAACCTGATCGTCGCGGTGATCCTGGCCAACGCCGTCACCATCGGCATCCACACCTACCGCGACCTGCCGGCGGGCGTCTATCACGCGATCGAGCTGATCGACTACGGCTTCCTCGGCATCTTCGTGATCGAGCTGGTGTTGCGTTTCGTCGCCCACGGCTGCAATCCCATCCGCTTCTTCCGCGATCCGTGGAACGTGTTCGACACCCTCGTCGTCGCCGCGGCCTTCGTGCCCGGGCTGTCCAACAACACCACCGCGCTGCGGCTGATCCGGCTGCTCCGGGTGGTCCGGCTGCTGCGGCTGATGCCGGACGTGCACGTGCTGATGGACGGGCTGCGCCGTGCCGCCGGCCCGGCCGCCAGCCTGTTGGCCCTGACCGGCCTGCTCTGCTTCGTCTACGCGATCCTCGGAAATCTGATCTTCGGCGAGGTCGCGCCGCAGTATTTCGGCAACCTGGGCGAGGGCGTGCTGACCCTGTTCACGCTGCTCACCCTGGAGGGCTGGAACTCGGTGCTGGCCGATCTCCGTGCGGTGTCGCCGTGGGGTGTGCCGTTCACGATCTCGTTCGTCCTGGTCGGCACCTACGTCGTGATCAACCTGGTCGTCGGCGTGGTGATCAACAGCCTCGACGAGGCGTACCGGAACCGGGTCGACGAGCGGGCCGAGACCAAGCAGCTGACCGAGACGATCCATGACCTGCGCAAGGCGCTGGACGAGCTCGAGACCAAGCTGAAGCAGACCGACCTGGTGGCGGAGACCACGGTCGGCCCCGACGAGGTGCGGCACCTGCTGACCGATCATCCGCTGCACCCCGAACCGGCGCGGCCCGATCACGCCGACCGAGCCCGGGAAGAACCGCGGCAGCGGGATGGTTAACTGATGCGGCGGCAGCGACGCCGGCCGATCGAAAGGGCCACAGGAGAGGAATCGTTCGGGTGAGTGACGGCAGTGTCATCGTCATCGGCAACTTCGACGGCGTCCACAAGGGTCACGTCGCGCTGATCAAGGCGGCCCGGGACGCCGAGCCGGGTGCCAAGCTGATCGCCGTCACGTTCTGGCCGCACCCGAAGGTGATCCATCGGCCCGACCAGGTGCCGGCCCTGCTGACCAGCCTGGACCGACGGATCGAGCTGCTGCGCGCCGCCGGGGTGGACGAGGTGGTCGTGGTCGACTACACCGTCGAGCTGTCGCGGCAGACGCCGGCCGAGTTCGTCGACGGGACGCTGCGGCCGTTGAATCCGGCCCGGATCGTGGTCGGTGACAACTTCCGGTTCGGCCTGAACAACTCCGGTGACGTGCGGACCCTGGCCGATCTGGCCGGCGGCGATTTCAAGGTGCAGGTCCAGCGGCTCGTCGGCGACGGGGCGGAGCCGAACTCGGCGACCTTGATCAGGAAGGCCATCGCGGACGGAGACCTGGACCGGGTCCGCGAGCTCAGTGATCAGGTGTTCCAGTTCACCGGCATCGTCGTCGAAGGTGATCATCGCGGCCGCGAGATGGGCTTCCCGACCGCCAACCTGGCGGTGGATCCGACGATGGCGGTGCCGGCCGACGGGGTCTACGCCGGCTGGGTGACCCGCCGCGACATCCCGTCGCCGCGCTGGCCGGCCGCCATCTCGGTCGGCACCAATCCCACCTTCGACGGCCTGGAGCGCCGGGTCGAGGCGTACGTGCTGGACCGGACCGATCTCGAGCTCTACGGCGTCGAGATCGCGATCGACTTCCACACCCGGATCCGCGGCCAGGTGAAGTTCGAGGGCATGGAGTCGTTGATCAAGCAGATGCACGCCGACGTGGACCAGATCCGCGAGCTGCTGGCCGATCTCTGATCGGGTTCAATTCCCGATCGCGAGCTGCCAGTTGCGGTGCAGGTCGGTCAGTCGCTTGACGTCCTCGGGCCGGGTGACGGCAAGATCATCACGCTCGCCGGGGTCGGCGCGGAGATCGTACAGGCTGATCCCGTTGCCGGGCTCGGCGTGTTCGACGGTACGGATGCCGGCCGCCCGGGGCGAGGCGCCGTCGCACCAGCGCAGCTTCAAATTGCCGGCCCGGACCGCCCACTGGAAGTCGCAGTCCCAGTGCAGCACCCGGTCCTGATCACCGGGACCGCCGGCCAGCACCGGGCCAAGATCGACACCGTCGGAGGCGTCGACCAACTCGTCGGCGGCGCCGGCCGCGGCGACCAGCGTCGGCATCAGGTCCAGCGAGCTGACCGGCTGATCGACGGCGCGGCCGCCGGCCCAGCCGCCGTTCGTCCAGCGGGCCAGGAACGGCACCCGGATGCCGCCCTCCCACAACGTGTACTTCGAGCCGCGCAACGGCGTGTTGTCGCCGTAGTTGCAGGGGGAACCGCCGTTGTCGGTCAGGTAGATCACGATCGTGTCGTCGGCGACGCCGAGCCGGTCGAGCCGGCCCAGCAGCCGGCCGATCTCGGCGTCCATCAGCTCCAGCTGGGCCAGATAGTATTCCCGGCCGTGCTCGAGGTGCGGCGAGATCGCACCGTCGTACCACTCCGCGTAGCCGGTCGCGTCGGCGTCGTGCCAGTCCTCGTGCACCGGCAGGCCACGGGCCGCGAGCTCCTCCGGCGGCAGCTGCCAGCAGAAGTTGTGCACCGCGTTGAACGCGATCATGGCGAAGAACGGTCGCTCGGCGTTGCGCTCGACGAAGTCGCCGGCCCGGTCGCCGATCGCCCGGGTCAGGAACCCGTCCAGCTCGACCTCGGTGTCGCCCTCGAGCATCGGCTGCACCGCCATCCGCCAGGAGGCCTCCGGCCCGTACTCCTCGACCGCCGCGTCGGAGTGGCGCAGGTAGTTCAACCGGCCCTGCTGTTTCCCGGCCAGGCCATAGAAGGTCTCGTCGAAGCCGTGATGCGGCGGACAGGCGCGGTCGCCGACGTCCTCGGGGCCGTAGTGCACCTTGCCGAAGTAGCCGCTGTGGTAGCCGAGCGATCCGAGCCGCTCGGCCAGGCTCGGCAGGTGATCGGGAAATCGCGAGTCGTTGAACCAGCGGGCACCCCACCGTTGCTGGTAGTGGCCGCTGATCATGCCGGCCCGGGACGGGCTGCAGATCGGCGCCGTGACGTAGGCGTCGGTGCAGTCGACCCCGGTCGCCGCCAGAGCATCCAGCGTCGGCGTGGTCACCCGGTGATCACGGCCGCGGTAGCCCCGATCGGCGTAACCATGATCATCGGAGACGATCAGGACGATGTTGGGCCGGCGCGACTGGTTGATCAACATTCCTCCAGGGTGAGTTGCTCGGCGATCCGGCTGACGTCGTCGGCCCGGAAGCGTGCCGGCCCGGGGATCAGGGCGTTGGCGGTGCCGGCGCCGGTCGCGGTCCGGATCGCCGCGACCAGATCATCCGAGGTGTCCAGCACGCTCAGCAGGCCGCCGAGGAAGGAGTCCCCGCTGCCGACCGGGAAACGGCCCCGCTCGGCCGGTGCCGGCACCCGCCACCGGCCGTGATCGTCGATCGCGACCGAGCCGTGCTCGCCGTCGGTGATCAACACCGTGCCACCGGTCCGCTGCCGTACGGTCTCGGCCCGGGTGATCAGCTCGCCCTCCGGCGTCGTGCCCAGCAGCTCCGCGACTTCGTACCGGTTGATCTTGACCAGTTCCGGCCGCTCCTCGATCACGGCGGCGAGGGCCGGGCCGTGAGTGTCGACCGCGACCCGCACTCCGGCCCCGCGGGCGGTCCGGACCAGCTCCGCCAGTGCCTCCGGCGGCAGCCCGAGCGGGATGCTGCCGGTGATCGCCAGCCAGCCCGGCCGGCGAACCAGCGCCGCCTCGAGTTGATCATGGAACAGCCGCCAGACGTCCCCCGGAATCGGCTCGGCCCGTGGATAGAGCTCGGTCAACCGCCCGGTCTCGGCATCGGCGATCGAGACGCAGGTGCGGGTCTCGGCCGGCGTCGGCACGGTGGTCACGGCAACGCCCGCGGCCCGCAGTTGCTGCGCCAGGTCTTCCCCGGTCGTGCCGCCGAGCACCGCGATGATCTCCACCTCGGCCCCGAGCGCCGCAGCCGCCCGCGCCAGATTCAACGGCTTGCCACCGGCACACCGAACCACCTCGGTCGGCCGATGGATGGACCCGGCGGTCAACGAGTCCACGAGATAAGTCAGATCAAGCGACGGGCTGAGACCGGCGACGGTGATCACTCCCCGCACTCTACGGGGGCGCCCTCAGCGGGGCTGGGTGAGGGCGGGCCAGGCGGCCATGGCACCGTCGATGATCTTGTTCAGCTCGGCCGTGCTGGCTCGGTCCCGGGCCCGGATGGACAGGCCGTACAGGACGGTGGTGTAGAAGTCGGCGATCATCGCGGTGTCGATGCCGCCGGTCAGATCACCCTCGACGACACCGCGGACGAGCCGGGCCGTGACTTGGCCGACGGTCTCGGCGCGTTGCTCGATCAGGAAGTCGCGGACGCTCTCGCTCCGGGTGGTGTACGTCGAGCCGGCCAGCACGATCATGCAGCCGCGCGGACCGTCGCCGGTGGAATAGGCGACGGCGTTGTCCCGCAGCATGGCCTCGATCGCGGAGCAGGCGGTCGGCTCCCCCCGCAGCGCCCGGTCGGTCAGTCCGCCCTCGGTCTCGCCGTACAACCCGACGGCCGCGCGGAACAGTTCCTCCTTGCCGCCGAATGCCGCGTAGAGGCTGGGGGAGTTGATCCCCATGGCGCCGGTCAGGTCGGTCATCGCGGTGCCCTCGTAGCCGTGCTCCCAGAACACCTCCATCGCCCGGCGCAGCGCGACCTGGCGGTCGAACGCCCGGGGTCGTCCGCGCTGGGCCATGGTCGCCATCCTTTCTGTATCGAATACTAAGAATATCGTTGATCCGACGGCGACGGTCTGTCAGGGTATTTATGTGTCGAACACTACAGAAACCGAACCGATCAACTCCGACCTGAGCGGGAAGGTCGCCCTGGTCACCGGCGGCAGCCGCGGCATGGGCGCGGCGATCGCCCGCGGGCTCGCCGCGGCCGGGGCCGACGTCGCGCTGACGTACCACCAGAACAAGGAGGGTGCCGAGGCCGTGGCCGCCGATCTCGCCGGCCTCGGCCGGCGCGGCCTGGTGATCGCCGCCGACAGTGCCGACCCGGCGGCGATCGGCG
Organism: Microlunatus speluncae; assembly: GCF_009299835.1. GTDB lineage: Bacteria > Actinomycetota > Actinomycetes > Propionibacteriales > Propionibacteriaceae > Microlunatus > Microlunatus speluncae. The sequence continues at coordinate 174,172 of NZ_VKCZ01000008.1, read as the reverse complement.
ATGCGGTGGACCGGACCGTCGCCGAGCTGGGCCGGCTGGACATCGTGATCAACAACGCCGGCGTCTTCCCGTACGGCCCGGTCGAGGAGACCGACCTGGCGGAGATCGACCGCACCATCGCGATCCACGTCCGGGCGCCGCTGCTGGCCGCGCGGGCCGCGGTCCCGCACCTCGGTCGCGGCGGTCGGATCATCACCATCGGCAGCAATCTGGTCGAACGGGCGGTCTTCGGCGACATCGCCCTCTACACGATGACCAAGGCGGCCAACAACGGGCTGACCCGGGCCCTGGCCCGTGAGCTCGGACCGCGCGGCATCACCGTGAACACGGTGCAGCCCGGACCCACGGACACCGACATGAACCCGGCCAGGGGAGAGAGCGCCGACCTGCAGCGCGGGTTCATGGCGCTGGGGGAGTACGGGTCGGTGGACGACATCGCCGCCGCGGTGATCTTCCTCGCCGGCTCCACCGGCCGCCAGATCACCGGCACCACCCTGACCGTCGACGGCGGCGGCAACGCCTGAGCATCAGTCAGCTGTCAGCTGTCAGCTGACAGCTGCCGGCGCCGCCGTACGGCCCGTAGCCTGCTCGACAACGACGAGAAGAGGAGCAGCATGGGCCAGGCAATCATGGGCTGTACGCCGGCGCGGCGCCGAAAGACCTCCTGCAGTCCGGCTACCACGACCGCGGAGGGCTGATCATGCGCACCCTGCTGGTCGGGCTGCGCGTCACCGATCTTGATCGATCCCGCGCGTTCTATCAGGCGCTCGGCTACACCGTCATCGGCAACGTTGCGGAGACGCCGTTCGGGTCGTTGACCATGATCAAGCTGCCGGACGACCCGTTCGTCAGCATCGAGCTGGTGTACGACCCCGATCGGCCGGTCACCGACACCGGCGGCCTGAACCATCTCGCGATCCAGACCGACGACCTGCTCGGCACCATCGAACAGCTGGCTGGGCAGGGGATCAGCGCCGACCCGGAACGGCCGACAGCCGAGCCGGGCGACCCGCTGGTCACCCTGCTGCGCGACCCCGACGGTTATCTGATCGAGCTGGTGCAGTGGCCGGACGGGCATCCCGCCGGGTTGACCGAGGAGGACTTCCGGACCGGGTGATCAGTCGAGCCCGGCGCCGAAGGTCTCCATCCCGATCAGCGGTTTGATCATGGCCGTGACGTCCCGGCCGCAGAACGAGCGGCGGATCACGTCGTCGGCGAGCCGGTTGCCGAGCGAGCCCATGATCATCGCCTGGTCCAGCGACAGGTAGCGCCGGGCCAGCGTGCCGGACCGGACGGCGACGGCGTCGTAGAATCCGCCGGCGCCGTAGCAGCCGAGCTCGTCGGCGACCTTGATCAGATTCCGGTACGCCTCGGCCGGCTCGTAGCGCAGGGCCAGGAACGCGGCGTGCGGGGTGATCACGCCGTCGCCGAACTCCGGGGCCGGTCCGGGCAGCCGGCAGGCACCGTAACCGAGGTCGACCGGGGTCTTCTCCGCGTCGGAGTAGTAGCCGTCCGGGTTCAGCCCGACCGCCTCGACCCCGTACTCCCGGTAGCCGCCGCCCGGCTCGCTGGCCGGCGAGAAGCCCCAGTAGCCGTAGCCGGCCTCGGTCAGCCCGTGCAGCCGGTGCGCCCGTACGGTCAGCGGGTGGTTGACGCCCCACGACCGCGGCGCCCACCGGGCCTCCGGGACGAACAGGTCCGGCATCAGCGCCTCGAACATCGACCCGCCCCAGCCGGGCACCACCCGGGAGCCGCGATATCGGTAGGCGCCCTCGAAGACATCGATGCCGAGATAGCGCCGGGTGCGGCCGACCGGCTCCTGTTCCTGCCAGTCCCAGTCGCAGCCGGCCGGGAACGTCCGCCAGGTGCCGAAGTAGTGGCTGGCCGGGAACTGGCGCCGGGCGATGCCGATGTAGGAGGCGATCCGGGTCTCCGACACCGTGGTGTCGTAGTGGTTCGCCGTGTAGTTGACCGGGGTGCCGGTGCCCAGGTAGTCGCCCACCACGAACGGCTGGTCCGGCGGCGGTTCGCCGTCCCAGAAGCCGCCGCGGAGCAGTCCGGTCGCCAGGTCGGGACGCGGCGTCGGGTTGTAGTAGGCGGCGAAGTTCATCCGCCGCAGCAGCCGTTCGGCGTCGGCCCGGTGATCACGTTCGGCACCGGCGACCACCATCAGGGCCGCCGCCAGCCAGCCGTTGTCGACGCTGGACAGGAACGGATGGACCCGGTCGCCGCTGCCCGGCCAACTGGTCAGCACCTCACCGGTCCGCTCGTCGTACCAGTTGTAGAACATGCCGCTCGGCCGGTGGTGCACCAGCCGGCTCAGTGTGCGCAGCGTCCGGTCGATCCTGGTCGCCCGCTCCCGGCCGCCGATCAGCCCGAGCCGGTCCGCGACCACGGTGCTCCACAGGTAGCCGCCGATGTTGGTCGGCGAGGTGTAGCCGCTGCGGCTGGCCGGATCCAGGTCGCCGTCGATGTTGTCGGCGGTCAGCCCGGTGTGCTCGTCGGTCATCGCCGCCAGTGATCGCCAGGTGTCGGCGGCCCAGCGGTGGAAGCGCAGCCCGAGCCGTTCCTCCGCGGCCGCCTCGTCCTCAGCGCCCGGGATGATCATGGAACCCAGGGTGGCGGCCAGCGTGCCGGACAACAGGATGCGGCGCGTCAACGTAGTCATCGGGACCTCCTCGTCCTCGAGCTGTCGCTCTGTTCGGACCCTAGCCGGGGTCGAGCCCGGAGGCTACAGCTGGACGACCGATTCCTTCTCGGTGATCCCGGGGTCTACGTGGCAGTGACTGTTGATCAAGAACACCCATGATCAGAAAGAACCACCATGACCTCGCCGTACCCTGCTCGCACCTCAGCCCGGACCAACCTGGTCCTGGCCACCCTGTTTCTCAGCATGTTCGTCCTCGGCAGTGCCGAGCTCCTCGTGGTCGGCGTGCTCGACCTGATGGCCACCGACCTGCGGGTGTCGATCGCCACCGCCGGCGGCCTGGTCACCGCCTTCGCCGTCGGCGTCGCCATCGGCGGTCCGCTGCTGACCGCGCTGACCATCCGGATCGACCGGCGCACCGTGTTGGCCGCCGCGTTGGCGCTGTTCCTGGCCTGCACCGTGGTGGCCGTGCTGACCGACCAGTTCTGGCTGGTCGTGGCCGTCCGGGCCGTCACCGGTGCGCTGCACGGACTGTTCATCGCGGCGGCGTTCGCCACCGCGGTCGCCGCCGTTTCACCGGATCGGGTCGGCCGGGCCATCTCGATCGTCGTGTCCGGCGTCGCCGTGTCGGCGGCGGTCGGCGTGCCGCTGGGGACGCTGCTCGGTCAGGCGGTCGGTTGGCGCGGTGCCTTCGTGGCGGTGGTCGTCGCCGCGGTCCTGGCGCTGATCGGCACCCTCGCCCTCGTGCCCGCGACCGCCAGCGCCGGCGGCGGCGCGACCAACCAGGCGCGGCACGCGTTCGCGCCGCGGGTGCTGGCCGTGCTGCTGCTCTGCGCCCTGGCTTTCGCGTCCCACTTCGCCGCTCTGACCTACATCGTCCCGTTCCTGGGCGCCGTGACCGGCATCTCCGGGGCGCCGGTCAGTGCCTTCCTGCTGGCGTACGGCGTGGCCACGGCTCTCGGATCGATCCTCGGCGGACGGCTCGCCGACCGGAGCGCGACCCGGACCCTGCCCGTCGCCGCGGCAGGCGCCGCGGTGGCGCTGCTCGCGCTCTACCTGCTCGGGACGATCGCGGCCCTGACCGTGCTGGCGCTGCTGATCTGGGGAGCGTTCGCCTGGTCCATGGCGCCGTCGCTGCAGTATCGCGTCGTCACGCTGGCCGGGCCCGGTGGCCAGCTCGCCCAGTCGCTCCCGGCGTCGGCGATCAACATCGGGATCGCCGTCGGCTCGCTGGCCGGTGGCGCGGCGATCCACCAGTACGGCGCGACCGGTCCGGTGCTCACCGGACTCGGGATTGCCCTGGTCGCGATCCCGATCGCCTGGGCGACCGGAGCGCTCCGGCCCCCGCGGACCGCCTCCGCCGAGCCCGTGACAGAGGGCTCAGAGCTCAGGCGCTGAGTTCCGCGGGCATCGGCTCGGTGTGCACGATCTGCAGCGAGGTGACGGCCCGGGTGAGGCAGACGTAGAGCCGGCGCAGGCCGGTGGCCGGGTCCGGCTCGGCGGCGACGATCGCGGCCGGCTCGAGCAGCACCACGTGGTCGAACTCCAGGCCCTTGGCGATGGAGGCCGGCACGAGATCCAGCCGGTTGCTGAACGTGTCCTCGTCCGCGCCCGGCGGCTGGCCGAGGACGCCGTAGCGCACGCCATGATCATCGAGAATCGTTTGTACGGTGACGATCGCGGCATCGGACCCGATCAGCCCGATGCTGCCCTGATCGGCCAGCGCGGTCTCGACCGCCGCGATGAGTTCGGCCGCGACCGCCGTGGTCGCGGTGATCCGCAGGTCGCCCTTGGCCCGCCGGATCGAGTGCGGCGGGGTGAGCGTCGGCGCGATCCAGGGCAGCAGCCGGCCGGCGAATTCGATCACCGCCGCGGGGACCCGGAACCCCGCGACCAGCTCCTCGATCGCCGCCTCCGGCTTGCCCAGGTGGCCCAGCGTCTCGGCCCAGGAGGTCGTCGCCCACGGGGTCGTGGCCTGGGCCAGATCGCCGAGCACGGTGACCGACCCGGTGCTGGCCCGGCGGCCCACCGCGCGCAGCTGCATCGCCGACAGGTCCTGGGCCTCGTCGATGATCAGGTGGCCGAGGCTCGGCGTCCGGGTCAGCACGTCGGCGGCCTCGTCGATCAGGACCAGGTCGGCCGGGGTCCAGTGGGCCGACTTCACCGAGCGGGGGAGCTTGGCCGGCCGGATCGCCGCCTGCTCGGGCTCGGTGAGCAGGCCATCGGCGTGCTCGGCCAGGAAGTCGGCGTCGGTGAGCAGGCGCAAGATCAACTTCTCCGGATCGACCGCGGGCCAGATCGCCTCCGCGTACACCTTCACGCCGCGGCTGCGGGCCACCGCGTTCTGCACCCGGTCGTCCGGGGAGTCGCCGGCCGCCTCCATCCGCAACAGCACCTGGTGGGCCAGCCGCTGCGGCACCATCTCACGGCCGGCGGCATAGCGGACGCCCCGATCGGTGATCGACTGCACGATCTCGTCGGCGAGATAGGCCGGCACCCGGAACTGCCGCGAACCGCGCTGCACCAGCAGGGTCTCGGTGGCCGGCCGGAGGTGGCTCCAGATCGCCTTCCTGATCACCTCCGCCATCCGGCCGTCACCCTTGATCACGGCGACGGCGGCTGGCTCTGTCCCGGTGGCCTCCAGCTCGTTCGCCTTGGCCACAACGGAATCGACGGTCTCCTGGGTGGCGGCGATCTCACCCAGGGCCGGCAGCACGTCGCCGATGTAGGACAGGAAGCTGTCGTTCGGACCGATCACCATCAGCCCGGACCGGCTGAGCGGATCGCGATGGGTGTAGAGCAGCCAGGCGGCCCGGTGCAGGCCGACCGCCGTCTTGCCGGTGCCCGGCGCGCCCTGGATGCAGACCGAGCGCTCGATCTCGGAGCGGACCAGCACGTCCTGTTCCGGCTGGATGGTGGCCACGATGTCGCGCATCGGGCCCGTGCGCGGCTTCGCGATCTCCGCCTCGAGCAGCTCGGAGGTCTCCAGTTGTTGCCCGGCCACGAGATCCTCGTCCTCGTACGCGGTCAGCCGGCCGTGCGAGAAGCCGAACCGGCGCCGCAGCCGGACGCTCATCGGATCGTCCTTGGTGGCCCGATAGAAGGGGAGGGCGACCGGCGCGCGCCAATCGATCACCAGCGGCTCGCCGCCGGCCTCGCCGCCGACGTGGCGGCGGCCGATGTGGATCCGGCCCGGCAGGTCGGCCCGGTCGTAGTCGATCCGGCCGAAGAAGAGGGGCACGGTCGGGTCGTCGATGAGCGACTTGGTGCGGCGGTAGAGCACCTGCTTCAGATACTCGGTGGAGACGTTGGGGCCTTCGCTGACGGCGGCGGCGCCGACCGCCTTGAGCCCGCCGGCGTGCTCGTGTCGGTCCTGGAGGGCGGCCCGGGAACGCTCGAGATGATCTTGTTCCAGGGCCAGGTCGTCGGGTTGATCCGGTTCGCTTTCGGGCATGGGCGGAGCTCTCCCTGCGGAATCGGGACGAATTTTGGGCGAACTCGACAATTTACCGGTTTCTCGCGACCGCGCAACGGATTTTCCGACCGCCGCTCGGGTTCATCACTGCGGCTAGGGTCGGGCCACATGGGCAACGTCGATCCGGGTCCGTTCCTCGCCGCCGCCCTCGGTGCCGAGGCCGGCACCGCCGAGCGGATCCGGCGCGGCGCAATCGGTGCGATCTGGCGTCTCAGCCTGACCGGCCACCGGTCCGGGACTCTGGCGGCCAAGGAGTTCATCACGTACCCGCCGGAGGAGCGGGACGTGGCGAACGAGATCGCCCTGAGAAACGCCGCGGCCGCTGTCGGAGTGCCGAGCCCGGAACCCATCGCCTTCCGGACCGGCAACGTTGCGATGGATCCCCGGACCGGGCGCGGCTGGCGCTGCTACGACTGGGTCGACGGTCAGCAGGCCGCCGACGACCGGGAGACCCGCCTCTGGCTGCTCCGGCAGCTCGCGGCCATCCACCAGCTGGCGCGGACCGAGCCGGCACCGACGGAACACGACTGGTATCTCCGGGTGCACGCCGACTGGGACGCCCTCGTCTCCGACGTCCGCGCCGCCGGGCTGCCCTGGGCGGCGCGGTTCGAGCGGCTGGTCGAGGAACGGGTGGCCGGGCTCGCGGCCCTGATCGCCGACGTTCCCGCGGGAACGCCGATCTGGACCCACCGCGACCTCCAACCGGCCAACGTGATGGTCGACGCCGCGGACGGTCGCCGTCGATTGGTGGACTGGGACAACGCCGGCGGTCTCAGCGACTGGCGCGAGCTCGGATCGCAGCTGATCCATTGGCTTCACTCGCCGGCCGACCTGCGCTTGGCGTACGAGACCTACCTGACCGCCGGCGGTTCAGCGCGCGTGACCGGTCCGGCGGTCTTCGCCACGGCAGTCGCCGGCGGGCTCAATTTCCTCGCCGAACAGGTGAGACGACTTGTCGACCCGACGACGAGCGACGACGACCACGACTACGCTGAGGGCTGGCTACCCGGTCTGCTCGACGAGGTGCCGCACCCCGATCGACTGATCGCGGCGGCGCGCCTGCTGTCGGAGCGGCGGTGATTTCGTTCCCGCCGGACGCCGCTGGTAGCCTGATGCCGCCGTACGTTCGGCCGCGGATGCCTAAGAGCTCCCACGCACACCGAGTGCAAGACCTCGATTCCGAGGTTTCGGGGGGCGCCGCGCACCGGGAAACCGAGAGGAGAGCACGTGTCGTCTGACGCTGCTATCGACAAGAAGGCGATCATCGCGGAATACGCGACGAGTGAAGGTGACACGGGATCTCCCGAGGTCCAGATCGCGTTGCTCAGCAAGCGGATCTCGCATCTGACCGAGCACCTGAAGGAGCACAAGCACGACCACCACAGTCGTCGTGGCCTGATGCTGCTGGTCGGTCAACGCCGCCGACTGCTCAACTACACGGCCAAGACCGACATCGAGCGGTACCGGTCGCTGATCGAGCGTCTCGGCCTGCGGCGCTGATGCTGGCGAAGCGGTTCTCCACTCGGAGGGCCGCTTCACTGCCATCTCGGCCGAAAACTGAATAGCGAAACAATCATCAACACCGATTGCATCCGACACACGCCCCTGGCACGCAGGCTCGGTCCTCGGTAGTGATCTTCGGAGTCTCCCGCATCATGGGAGCGGCCCGCGGATCTCGATCGAAGACCGGGTGAATACTCAGCCCGGGCGGTGCCTCACGGATGCAATCTTGATCGCCGCACGGGCCGATGGTGCCCGGCGGCAGAACAGGAGTATCCCCGTGGAGGGACCTGACGTTAAATTCACCGAGGCCGTGATCGACAACGGCGCCCTCGGTAAGCACGTGGTCCGGTTCGAGACCGGACTGCTGGCGCAGCAGGCGGCCGGCTCGGCCACTGTCTACATCGACGACGACACCATGCTGCTGTCGGCGACCACCGCGCAGAGCAAGCCGCGCGACTCGATCGACTTCTTCCCGCTGACGGTCGACGTCGAGGAGCGGGCGTACGCCGCGGGCAAGATCCCCGGCGCGGTCTTCCGCCGCGAGGGTCGCCCGTCGCAGAGTGCGATTCTCACCTGCCGGCTGATCGACCGGCCGCTGCGGCCCTGCTTCGTCAAGGGTCTGCGCAACGAGGTCCAGGTCGTCATCACCGTGATGGCGCTGAACCCGGACAAGGCCTACGACGTGGTGGCGATCAACGCTGCGTCAATGTCCACCCAGCTGGCCGGCCTGCCGTTCAGCGGCCCGGTCGGCGGCGTCCGCGTCGCCCTGATCGGTGACCAGTGGATCGGCTTCCCCGACGTCAGCCAGCTCGAGGAGGCCAGCTTCGACATGGTCGTGGCCGGCCGGGTGCTGCCCGACGGCGACGTCGCGATCATGATGGTCGAGGCCGAGTCCACCGAGCAGACCTGGGATCTGGTGCAGTCCGGCAAGACCGCGCCGACCGAGGAGATCGTGGCCGGCGGGCTCGACGCCGCGAAGCCGTTCATCAAGGCGCTGTGCGACGCGCAGGTCGAGCTGGCCGCGCAGTTCCCGAAGGACACGGCCGAGTTCCCGATCTTCCTGGATTACCAGGACGACGTGTACGCGGCGGTCGAGGAGTCGGTCACGGCCGAGCTCGCCCAGGTGATGACGATCGCCGACAAGCAGGAGCGCGAATCCTCGACCGAGGTGCTCAAGGACAAGCTGGTCGCCGAGCTGGCGCCGCGGTTCCCGGAGCGCGAGGCGGAGATCAAGGGCGCCTACCGGTCGCTGACCAAGAAGCTCGTCCGGAAGAAGATCATCACCGAGAAGGTCCGGATCGACGGCCGCGGGCTGTCCGACATCCGCACCCTGTCGGCCGAGGTCGGCGTGGTGCCGCGGGTGCACGGCTCGGCGCTGTTCCAGCGCGGCGAGACCCAGATCCTGGGCATCACCACGCTGAACATGCTCGGGCTGGAGCAGCGGATCGGCCTCACCCTGGCCGAAGACACCACCAAGCGCTACATGCACCATTACAACTTCCCGCCCTTCTCGACCGGTGAGACCGGCCGGGTCGGGTCGCCGAAGCGGCGCGAGATCGGTCACGGCGTGCTCGCCGAGCGGGCCCTGGTGCCGGTGCTGCCGACCCGCGAGGAGTTCCCGTACGCGATCCGTCAGGTGTCCGAGGCGCTCGGCTCCAACGGCTCGACCTCGATGGGCTCGGTCTGCGCCTCCACCCTGGCGCTGCTCAACGCCGGCGTGCCGCTGCGCGCGCCGGTCGCGGGCATCGCGATGGGCCTGGTCTCCGACGAGATCGACGGCAAGACCGAGTACGTGGCGCTGACCGACATCCTGGGTGCCGAGGACGCGTACGGCGACATGGACTTCAAGGTCGCCGGCACGAAGGACTTCATCACCGCGCTGCAGTTGGACACCAAGCTGGACGGGATTCCGGCCTCGGTGCTGGCCGCCGCGCTGAACCAGGCCAAGGACGCTCGGCACACCCTGCTCGAGGTGATGGGTGAGGCGATCGACGCTCCGGACGAGATGAGCCTGTACGCGCCGCGGATCATCACGATCCGGATCCCGGTGGACAAGATCGGCGAGGTGATCGGCCCCAAGGGGAAGGTGATCAACCAGATCCAGGACGACACCGGCGCTCAGATCACGATCGAGGACGACGGCACGATCTACGTCGGCGCCGAGAGTGGCGAGGCCGCCGAGGCTGCCCGGACCATGATCAACGCGATCGCCAACCCGACCATGCCGGAGAAGGGGGAGCGCTACCTGGGCACCGTGGTCAAGATCGCGGCGTTCGGCGCGTTCGTGTCCCTGCTGCCGGGCAAGGACGGGCTGCTGCACATCTCCAAGCTGCGCACCCTCGCCGGTGGCAAGCGGGTGGAGAAGGTCGAGGACGTGGTCAGCGTCGGCCAGAAGATCCAGGTCGAGATCACCGAGATCGACGATCGCGGCAAGCTGTCCCTCAGCCCGGTGGCCGAGGAAGACAGCTCGGTGGCAGAAGAGGTCACGGTCTCCTGACCAGCGCCAAAACTGCTGCGACCGCTCGGCAGCACCTCGGTGGAGAGATCCGCCGCACGGTGCTGCCGAGCGGTTTGCGCGTCGTCACCGAGCGGATGCGCGGCAGCCACACCTTCAACCTCGGGTTCTTCGCGGCCGTCGGGTCGCGCTGGGAGACGCCACGCCTGCACGGCGCCTCACACTTCCTGGAACACGTGCTGTTCAAGGGCACCCGGCGGCGCACGCCGGAGCAGATCTCGGCGGCGATCGAGTCGGTCGGCGGGGAGCTGAACGCCTACACGGCCAAGGAGCACACCTGCTTCTACACTCGGGTGCTGGCCCGCGACGCCGACCTCGCGGTCGACGTGCTGGCCGACATGATCACCTCCTCGACCATGCCGGCGAAGGAGATCGAGTCGGAGCGGGCGGTGATCTTGGACGAGATCGCCATGCATTCCGACGATCCGGGCGAGACCGCGCACGAGTTGATCACCGGCGAACTGCTCGGCGGCGGCCTGGACAAGCCGGTGATCGGATCGCCGCGCAGCATTCGCGAACTGACCCGGACCCAGATCCTCGGCTACTGGAAGCGTCGCTACCGTCCCGAGCGGCTGGTGATCAGCGCCACCGGCAAGGTCGATCATGATCGACTGGTGGCCCAGCTGTCCGACTACGAGGCGCTGGCCGCTGTCCGACCGACGGGCGCGTCGAACGGTGCCGCGAACGGCTCGGCCCGGCCCGCCGGCCGACCGCCGAGCCCGGTGACGGGCGAGCCCGTGGTGCTCACCCGGTCGCGCCGGTTCGAGCAGTCGACCGCCGTGCTGGCCGGCCCGGGCCCCGGCCTGTTCGACGACGACCGGTTCCCGATCGGGCTGTTGTCGATCATCGTCGGCGGCGGGATGGCGTCCCGGCTCTTCGTCGAGGTGCGGGAGCGGCGCGGGCTCGCGTACGGCATCGAAGCCGGCGAGACCAGCTATTCGGATGCCGGGCTGTGGAGTGTCGACTGGCAGTGCGCCCCGGACCGGGTGGCGGAGATCCTGACCCTGGTCCGGCAGTGTCTGGCCGATCTGGCCGAGCACGGCGTCACCGCCGAGGAGCTGCGGCGAGCCAAGGGCCAGCTGGCCGGCCAGACCGTGCTCTCCTTCGAGGGCCCGCAGAGCAGGATGAGCCGGCTCGGCACCGCCGAACTGCACGGCGATCCGCGTTCCGTCGCCGATCTGCTGACCGGCTATGACGCGGTCACCGCCGAGGACGTCCGCCGCGTCGCCGCCGACCTGCTCGCCCAGCGCCAGGTCCTCGCCGTCGTCGGCCCGTCCACCGCCCTCCGCCCACTCCGCCGCGCCCTGACCGCCTAGCCCTGGGGCACTGGCCTCGATCTTTCGTGATCTTGGTTCGGGTTCGGTGTCCCGGGGCTGCGGTTGGGTTGCGCATCCAGCCGAGGTCGGTCTCGGCGCCGGGATTCCGCGATGTCACGCCCGCCGGGGTTCAGCTGATCGTTCGTTGACCCTGCTGACGGGCGTGGTCGGCTGTGGTCAGCGAGGCGAGCTGGCGCACCGGCACAAATCGGGGGCACAACGGCCCGCGGGGCCGGAAATCGTCCGGTGGGCCAGGGTTGCACCCCCGATTTGTGACGGTGCACCCTTCTTGGTGCCGAGAAGGTCCCCGGGGACTCGACCGGCAGCGATGATCGTTCCCTGAGCTTGTCAAAGGGCTAGCCGGGCCGGTGCGGCTCTTCCGGGGTTTCGGCCTGTCGGCCGGAAAGGACACGCCAAAGGGCGGAGGGGTTGGTGCGGTCGGCGGGAGTCGCGGCCGGCCGCCGGGTCTGGTGCTGGGTTTGGATGCGCTCGTCGAGTGGTCACTTGGGCGCGGATCTTCGGCTGGGAGCTACCAAACTGCCCACTCGACGCCCCGCGAAGGGCGATCTCGGTTGCCTATTGGCGGCTGCTGGTCCGGCAGCCGCCGAGTGTGTCCTTATCCACGCGGATTCGACGTTTTCAGGTGGAGAAGGTCACTCTCGACGCAAAGGTCGGCCACGGACCTTGCCGACTCGACGCCCGTAGCAGAACGCGAGCGGGCGGACCCGGAGCCGACCGGCACCCGAACCTGCCCCCACTTTGGCGCCGAGAAGGTCCTCGAGGACTCGTCCGGCAGCGATGATCGTTCCCTGAGCTTGTCGAAGGGGAAGCCGGGCCGGTGCGTCTCTCCTCTCCTGGGGGGGGTCGGCCCGTCGGCCGGAAAGGACGTGCCAAGGGCGGCGGGTTGGAGTGGTCGGCGGGAATCGGGGCCGGCCGCCGGTTCGGCGCTGGGATCGGATGCGCTCGTCGAGTGGTCACTTTGGGCGCGGATCTTCGCCTGGGAGCTGACCAAACTGTCCACTCGACGCCCGGCGGCGGGCGATCTCGGTGATCGCGATTCCGCTGAGCTCCCGCCGCGACCGACCGGCCGGATTTCACACCTTGGCGACGACGTGGGTCGTGAACCAGGTGGTGAAGGGGCGTAGCTCAGCCACACCGGCCAGGACGTGATCCACGACCTGGCCGGTGTGCAGCCAGTCCTCGCAGCCGAGCGGGACCTCGGAGGTCAGGGACCGGTGCCGAAGCAGTTCGGCGCGGGGATGATCGGCCGGATGGTCGCGGGGGAGTCGTTTCATCGGTCCGCCAATGAGCGAGCGGCTCGGCTCCGGCAGCCGTCGGAGCAGGTCGACCAGCTCGACGCCGCTGGATTCCGCGGCGACCGCGGATCGGTATCGCCGCAACTGATCCGGGTCGACAGGCCACCAGTTGCCGCTCAGACGAAGCCCGTCCAGGTCGAAGGCCAGGCCGATGGTCACATTGCGCGCGATCCGGATCGCGGCGAACTGATGCTGCCAGCGGCCGTAGTGCGGGGAGACGAACCCTTCGACGGTGAAGTCCTCGTGCGCCGCGTCGGCCTCGGCCAGATCTTGGAGCAGCGCGATCATCGGTCGCCGGACCAATTGTTCGCGATCACGGCGACACCGCTTGCGGACCGCGGCCGGTGGGTCACCGTCCAGCTCCAGCAGGACGTCGAAGGCGGCCGTCGGCCAACCGGTGCACCGTCGACCCGGTTGGGCATCGGCCACGATCAGTGTCGCTGCCAGGGCTTCAGGTCCGGCCAGGGACGGAGGCTCTGGAAGCGTTGCCGGGTCCAGACCAGGCGGGCGAGGACGGAGGCGAGCAGCGGCTTGCCGTCGGGACCGGTGGCGAGCTGACCGCTTTGCACGAGTTGGGTGATCCGGCCGCGGGTGAGGCCCAGGATGCGGCCGGCCTCGGCCTGACTGACCGTCCGGGTCGGGTCGACCTGGGCGGCGACGGCCTGGCCGAGCGGCGTCTGCCACCAGGCCCGCGGGCGATCGGGGACCAGGTCCTGGATCGCCTCGGCCGCCGCTGTGGCCAGGCTCCGGTCCGGATCGGTGAGCTGACGGGCGAGCTCGGCGGCGCGGCTCCTGACCGCGCGGGCCAGCCCGTCGGCGTGCTCCGCGCCCAGCACCCGGCCGACCGGACCGAGGATGGCACGGCCCATCTCCTGGATCAGCTGGACCTCGAGCTCCTCGACCTCGTCCGGCATCCGTACCTCCTCCTGCGGCAATCTCTAAACAGAATTGTTTAGGGCGGCGATCGGGCTGTCAATCGACCGGCCGACGCACCACCGCTGAACCGTCCCGACCTCGCGCGTTAGCCTGACCGCAGCCGAGGAAAGGGTGTCGATGATCGAACACAAGGTCCGGGTCTATCGCAGCGAAGAGTCGCTGCCGCGGGTCGAGCAGCTCGCCTGGAAGATCGCCGAGGTCGCGAGTGACGCCCCGGATCCGTCGGCCGACGTGACCGACATGGTGATCAACCGGGTGATCGACAACGCGGCGGTGGCGACGGCCTCCCTCGGCCGGGCGCCGATCCTGGCCGCCCGGGCCCAGGCCGAGGCCCACCCGGTCTCGACCGGCGGCGCCGGCGCCACGGTGTTCGGCAGCGCCCACCGCAGCAGCCCGGAGTGGGCGGCCTGGGCCAACGGCGTCGCGGTCCGCGAACTCGACTACCACGACACCTTCCTGGCCGCCGACTATTCGCACCCCGGCGACAACATCCCGCCGATCCTCGCCGTCGCCCAGCACACCGGCCGGGGCGGCGCCGACCTGCTCCGGGCCCTGGTCACCGGCTACGAGATCCAGGTCGCGCTGGTCAAGGCGATCTCGTTGCACCAGCACAAGATCGACCACGTCGCCCACCTCGGCCCGAGCGCCGCCGCCGGCCTCGGCACGCTGCTCGGCCTGCCGACCGAGACGATCTATCAGGCGATCGGCCAGGCGCTGCACACGACGACCGCGACCCGGCAGTCCCGCAAGGGCGAGATCTCGACCTGGAAGGCGTACGCTCCCGGGTTCGCCGGCAAGCTCGCCGTCGAGGCGGTCGACCGGGCGATGCGCGGCCAGACCAGCCCGAGCCCGATCTACGAGGGCGAGGACGGCGTGATCGCCTGGCTGCTGGACGGTCCGGACGCGAGCTATCTGGTCGGGCTGCCGGGGCCGGGCGAGTCGCGGCGCGGGATCCTGGACACCTACACCAAGGAGCACTCGGCCGAGTATCAGGCGCAGGCCTGGATCGACCTGGCCCGCCGGCTCGGCACCGAGCAGCCCGAGCTGCGCGACCCCTCGCAGGTCGCCTCGATCGTCCTGCACACCAGCCACCACACGCATTTCGTGATCGGCTCCGGCAGCGGCGATCCGCAGAAGTACGATCCCGCGGCCAGCCGGGAGACGCTGGACCACTCGATGCCGTACATCTTCACCGTCGCACTGCAGGACGGCGCCTGGCACCACGTGAGCAGCTACACGCCTGACCGGGCCGGGCGGCCCGACACGGTCGAGCTGTGGCGGAAGGTGACCACCCGCGAGGATCCCGAGTGGACCCGGCGCTATCACTCACCCGACCCGGCGGAGAAGGCGTTCGGCGGCCGGGTCGAGATCGAGCTGACCGACGGCCGACGGGTGGTCGACGAGATCGCCGTCGCCGACGCCCATCCGCTCGGCGCCCGCCCGTTCGCCCGGGCCGACTACGTCCGCAAGTTCCGGCAGCTCGCCGACGGCGTCCTGGCCGACACCGAGATCGACCGGTTCCTCGGCGTGGCCGAGCGGCTGCCGGAGCTGACCGCCGACGAGCTGTCCGGGCTCACCGTCACCCCGCTGACCGATCCGGCCGCCGGTGGCAGCGCACGGCCCGGGATCTTCTGATGCTGTACGCGACGACGACGCCGGCCGAGAAGCGGGCCCGGTTCCGGGAGCGGCTGCGCAGCGGTGAGCTGCTGCAGTTCCCGGGCGCCTTCAACCCGCTGGCGGCCCGCCTGATCGAGGACCGCGGCTTCGACGGGGCCTACATCTCCGGTGCCGTGATCGCCGCCGACCTGGCCCTGCCCGACGTCGGCCTGACCACCCTGACCGAGGTCGCCGGCCGGGGAGCGCAGATCGCCCGGGTGACTGACCTGCCGACCCTGATCGATGCCGACACCGGCTTCGGCGAGGCGATGAACGTCGCCCGCACCGTCCAGGCCCTCGAGGATGCCGGCGTCGCCGGACTGCACATCGAGGATCAGGTGAACCCGAAGCGCTGCGGCCATCTCGACGGCAAGGAGGTCGTCGACGTCGGCACGGCCGTGCAACGGATCTCCGCCGCCGTGCGAGCCCGGCGCGATCCGAACCTGGTGATCATGGCCCGGACCGACATCCGCGGCAACGCCGGACTGGCCGCCACGATCGAGCGGGCCAAGCGGCTGGTCGATGCCGGCGCGGACGCGATCTTCCCCGAGGCGATGGCCGATCTGGCCGAGTTCGAGGCGGTCAAGACCGCCCTCGGTGAGGTGCCGGTGCTGGCCAACATGACCGAGTTCGGCAAGTCCGAGCTGTTCACCACCGACCAGCTCGCCTCGGCCGGGATCAACCTGGTGATCTTCCCGGTGTCCTTGTTGCGGGTGGCGATGGGGGCCACCGAGCGGGCCCTGGAGACCCTGCGTGGGACCGGGTCGCTGCGGTCGGAGGTGGCCGGGATGCAGACCAGGGCCCGGCTGTACGAGCTCGTCGATTACGAGGCCTACAACGCGTTCGACACGTCCGTCTACAACTTCAGCCTGGAGCAGCGAGGGAGCCAGTCATGAGCGAAGGTGCCGAGATCAAGAAGGGCCTGGCCGGAGTGATCGCCGACGTCACGGCGATCTCCAAGGTGAACCCGGAGAGCAACTCGTTGCTCTACCGCGGCTACCCGGTCCAGGAACTCGCCGCGACCAGATCCTTCGAGGAGGTTGCCTGGCTGTTGTGGCACGGCGAACTGCCGACCGCCGATGAGTTGCGGGAGTTCCAGCGACAGGAACGTGATCAACGGGCCCTGGACGATCGGGTCCGCACGGTGATCGACGCGCTGCCGGACGGAACCCACCCGATGGATGTGGTGCGGACCGCGGTCAGCTTCGCCACCGCCGGCGACACCACCCTCGGCACCGCGGAGACCTGGATCGATCCGGAACTGAACCTGCGCCGGGCGGTCACCCTCTACGCGCAGCTGCCGGCGATCGTGGCCTACGCGCAGCGCCGCCGCCGGGGTCAGGAACTGATCCCGCCGCGGGACGATCTCGGCTACTCGGCCAACTTCCTGCAGATGACATTCGGTGAGGTGCCTGCCGAGCCGGTGGTGGCGGCCTTCGACGTGTCGATGATCTTGTACGCCGAGCACTCCTTCAACGCCTCGACCTTCACCGCCCGCGTCGTCGCCTCCACCCTTTCTGATCTTGGTTCCGCGGTCACCGCCGCGATCGGCGCACTCAAGGGACCGCTGCACGGCGGCGCCAACGAGGCCGTGATGCACGTCCTGGACGAGATCTCCACGCCCGACCGGGTGGCGCCCTGGCTGGATGCCGCCCTGGCCGAGAAGCGCAAGATCATGGGCTTCGGCCACCGGGTCTACAAGCGCGGCGACTCACGCGTCCCGACCATGAAGAAGGCCCTGGACTCCCTGGCCGCCCACTACGACCGACCGGACGTCCTGGAGCTCTATTCGACCCTGGAATCCGAGTTCTTCGTCCGCAAGGGCATCTATCCCAACCTCGACTACCCGTCGGGCCCGGCCTACCACCTGATGGGCTTCGACACCGAGATCTTCACCCCTCTGTTCATCGCCTCTCGCGTCACGGGCTGGAGTGCCCACGTTCTGGAGCAGTTGGCCGCCAACACCTTGATCAGGCCGCTGTCGGCCTACAACGGGCCCGACGAGCGACACCTTTCCGACTACACGCCGGACGAGGCCGAGGTCGAAGCGGCACAACGGGCGGAGGAAGCCGGCTGACCCACCACAACCCCCGAGTTGTCAGAAATGAGTGGCCCTATGGCACAACTGAGTTCTGACAACTCGGTGGGTGGCGGCCGCCTCGGTGGAGGGGGATGGTGAGTCAGGTCAGGAGGCCAGGTAGGGGTGTAGTTCGGTGGATCTCGTGAGGTCCGCCAGGCGATCCTGGGCCTGATCCTGATCCCCGAGCCAGATGGCCAGGGCGTCGGCTCCGGCGGCGGCGAAGCCGTGGGCGAGTTCGGTGATCTCGTCCAAAGACTGCTCCTCCCACTGGATCCGGGTGGTCAGCCGGAGCGGGCGATCGGTGAGCTCCCTGATCATGGTGGTGTCGCGGGCGAAGGTGTCGGGGGTGTGGCCGATGCCTTGCCACTCGTCGGCCCGTTCGGCCACCCGCCGGAAGGCGCGCTTGCTGGTGCCGCCGACCATGATCGGGATGGCCCGGCCCGGCTTGGGCTCGAAGACACCATGATCGAATCCGAATCGATCACCGCTGAAGCTCGTCTCGCCCCGCCACAGGGTGCGCAGCAGGTCGATGGCCTCGTCCAGCCGGGCGCCGCGCTCGGCGAACGGGACGCCGACGTTGGCGTACTCGGTCTCCTGCCAGCCGGCGCCGACGCCGAGAACGACCCGGCCGCCGGACAGACGGTCGATCGTCGCGACCTGCTTGGCGACCACGAACGGGTTGCGCAGCGGCAGCACCAGCACCGAGGTGCCGAGCCGGATCCGCGACGTCACCGCGGCCAGGTGGCCGAGAGTGATCAGCGCCTCGTAGACCCCGCCGAAGCCGGACTCGGTCCCGTACTCACCGGGCGGCAGCACATGATCGGGTAGCCAGAGGGTGCCGATCCCCGCCTCGTCGGCCAGCCGCGCCAGGGCGACCAGCAGCTCACCGGTGAGGTCGGGGGATTCGTCCGGCAGCACGATCTCGAGATCCATGCGCTCACTGTAGGTCAGGCCCCACTCGTCAGTGAGGCAAGATCATCGGCGACGGCGGCCAGGGTCGCGAACGGAATCGGTACGGTCGCCGCGAGGCCGTGGATCGAGGTCCCGGCGACAGCGGTGATCAACTCCGTTTGCCGCAGTTGGGGCAGATGGGTGGCGACCACGTCGGCCGCGGCCGGCACGGCGAGCAGTTCGGCGATCGGCGTGTGCAGACCCAGCGGACCGGTCGCGAAGTCGCTCAACGGCGGCAGCGGTACGACAGCGTCGGCGGCCCGGCCGGCCTGCTCGGCGGCCAGCAGGTGTTCGGGGCCGACGGGACCCTCGGCCGGCAGCCCGAGCCGTTCGAACTGGCTGGCCGGCGCCTCTGCGGCGCGCATGGCCTCGACCAGCAGCCCGGCCAGCCGCAGCTCGAGCTCGTCGTCGACGATGGGATCCAGCTGCCCGGGGTCGGTCTCCAGGTCGAACATCAGGGTGCCGAAGGCGTACGGGTTGAGCAGCGTCGATCTCATCGTGCGCAGGGTCCGCAAACCCTTGGTGAAACCGAACGGCGGGGCGAGCTCGGCGTCCGCCAACTCCTCGACGCTCCACCGGCCGCGCATGTGGGTCGGCATCAGGGTGTACTGCTCCAGCGGCGCGTTGTCGGCGCTCCGCGGCCCGCGGAGATAGACGAATCGGCCGTCGGTGACGTTGACGTGCCCGCCGTGGATGCCGAACAGCGCGGCGTCCCGGCGTTGATCACCGGCCAGATCATGCCCCTGCACGTCGGCCGGCACCTCGAGTCCGAAGTAGTTGATCAAGGTCGGCGGGATGTCGATCGTCTGCACCAGGTCCGCACTGCGGACGCCGGACTCACGTCGCCGCGGATCCCAGCAGAACAAGGGGAGATGGACGAGTTCCTCGAACCACGGCTGCACCACCTTGGCCCACCAGCCGTGCTCGCCGAGGAGGAAGCCGTGATCGGTGTTGACGATCAGCATCGTGTCGTCCCACATCGCGTGTTCGTCCATGAAGTCCAACACCCGGCCGAGCGAGGCGTCACACATCGACACCAGCGCGGCATACTCCAACCGGGCGTGGTTGACCTGGTCCGCGGACTCGGTCACCCGCCGATACTGCGGCCAGTCGAACTCCGGCCCGTCGTAGTCGTGCGGATAGAGATCCTTGTAGTTCTTGTGGGTGAAGAACGGCTCGTGCGGGTCGAAGGTCTCGATCTGCAGGAACCAGTCGTCGGCGTCGGCGTTGGTCTCCAGGAACTCCAGCCCGCCGTCGAAGGTCCGGGTCTGGGGGTGATCGGCTTCGGTCGCCATATACCGCCGGTTGATCCGGTCCTGCCGATACATCGCGGCACCGCGGCCGTCGCCGGCCGGCTCCGAGACGACCGCCTTCCACGGGTCGCCCTCCTGGCCGCGGTGGAACTCCCAGGTGGAGTAGCGGGTGTGGTAGGTCGAGCCGCCGTCCTCCCAGTAGTGCTGGTGATCCGAGGTCAGGTGGGTGTGGATCCCGGCCCGGCGCAACTGCTCCGGCATCGAGTCGTCGAACGGCTCCAGCGGCCCCCAACTGCGGTGCAGGAAGTTGTAGCGGCCGGTGTGCAGTTCCCGGCGGGCCGGCATGCAGGGCAGCGATCCGGCGTAGCAGCGGTCGTACGTGACCGTCCGCCCGGCCAGGCGTTGGAAGTTGGGGGCGATGATCGCGTCCGATCCGTACGGCGGCAACAGGTGCCGGTTCAGGCTGTCGAACATGATCATGATCGCTCTCATCGGGTGACCTTCCGGGTCGGTTCGGGGGATGGCTGCTCCGGCAACCGGCCGTCGAGCAGGTCGGAGCGGAGTTCGATCAGGTTCCGGAGGTGCGCATCGATGGCCGCGGCGCCGTGGACGTGGGTCCGGTCGTTGATCGCGATCGCGAGCTCGACGTCGAACGGCACCGACGCCTCGTACTGCTCGGTGCGGTCCCGGAACCGGTATTTCGCGACCTGCCGCTGCCGGGCCTCGAGCTCGGTGTCCAGCAGGGCCAGAAGTTGATCAACGGTGAGGAAGCCGGCGAAGTGCAGCCGGACGCCGAAGTCGGGGTCCTGGAACCGCGTCGGCGGATGGTACGGACCGGTCAGCCAGTCCAGGAACACGCTGGCACCCTCGGCCGTGACCCGGTAGATCTTGGCGTCCTGCGCGCCCGGCCGGCCCTGCACCGTGAAGCTGACCCAGCCGCGCTCGGCCATCGCGGTGAGGGAGCGGTAGACCTGGCTCATCTGGGTGTTGGACCGGAGGAACCGGCCGTGGGTGTCCATGAACTTCTTCAGGTCATAACCGGTCCGGGGACGCCCCAGCAACGTGCCGAGCAGGATGTATTCGAGCTTCATCGCCGATTTCCCCGAGTCCGGAGAGTAGTCCACAAGTTGAATGGTTCGAGGATTCCACTCGTGGAGTAAGGCCGTCAAGGGGGAGCGGGGACCGCGCGCCCGGCGGCGCCGGCTTGGTCGAACGCTATATCGTGCTGAACCGGACTTCAGGTGCGACAGAACGGGTACGACGGTGATCAAGGTAGCGGTGTTCGGAGCCCAGGGGCGGATGGGCGCCGAGGTGTGCCGTGCCGTCCGGACCGCCGATGATCTTGAGCTGATCGCCGCGCTGGACCTGGGCGACGACCGGGCCGGCGCCGCGGACGCCGACGTCGTGGTGGACTTCACCCACCCGGAAGCCGTGATGGACAACCTGGCCTGGTGCCTGGAGCACCAGGTGCATGCGGTGGTCGGGACGACCGGGTTCACCGACGACCGGCTGGAGACGCTGCGGGCCGGGCTCGCCGATCGTCCCGGGCTGGGCATCGTGGTCGCCGCCAACTTCTCGGTCGGCGCGATCCTGATGATGCACTTCTCCCGCCAGGCCGCGGCGTTCTACGAGAGCGTCGAGGTGATCGAGTTGCACCATCCGGGCAAGGCCGACGCACCGTCCGGTACGGCCGCGGCCACGGCGCGGGTGATCGCGGCGGCCCGCGCCGACGCCGGACTGGCGGCGCCGCCGGACGCGACCGTGCAGGAACTGCCCGGGGCCCGCGGTGCCGAGGTCGACGGGATCCGGGTGCACGGGGTGCGGCTGCGTGGCCTGGTCGCCCACCAGGAGGTGCTGTTCGGCGCCGAGGGCGAGACGCTGACCATTCGGCATGATTCGCTCGACCGGGCCTCCTTCATGCCGGGGGTCGTGGCCGCCGTCCGGGCGGTGCCGGACCGGCCCGGCCTGACGGTCGGGATCGAGTCGATTCTCGGGATCGGATCGTGACCATCCCGCCGATGACGATCCAGCCGCCGCCGCCCCGGCCGCGGCGGCGGGTCAAACCGCTGACGGTCCTGATCGCGATCGTGATCGTCCTGATCTGCCTGCTGGTCGCGACCGACCGGATCGGCGAGCGGGTCGCGGAGGACCAGGTCGGCTCGCGGCTGCAGGCGAAGCTGGGGACGCCGGAGCAGCCGACGGTCGAGATCGCGCAGATCCCGTTCCTGACCCAGATCCTCGCCCAGCGGTTCGGCGAGGTACGGATCGCGGCCGATCAGGTCCCGGTCAAGGCCAAGACGGCCACCGCCGACCTGGATCGGCTGGACATCGCGCTGCACCAGGTCACGGTCAGTGATCAACAACTGAACGCCGGCACGGTCGACGGGACCGCCTTCGTCGACTACGCATCGCTGAGCACCTTGGGTGGGGCCGACGTCAGTTACGTGTCCGACGGCAAGATCACGATCGACTTCACCGCCCCGGTCGGCGGCCAGACGGTGTCCGGTACGTTGACCGGCCGGCCCGTCCTGGTCGACGGGCAACTGAGCCTGGTCGAGCCGCAACTCCGGGTCGGCGGGGTCGATCTGCCGCAGACCCTGGTCGAGAATCTGCTGCCCTCGCTGCTGCGGACGTTCGCGCTGCCGCCGCTGCCGTTCGACCTCACGCTGACCTCGATCACCGCCTCCGACGACGGCATGACCTTCGGCCTGGCCGGCCGGGACATCGCCGTCTCCCGCTGACCCGTCACATCCGCGGCCGCGCTGGCGGCGTGTCGCAGCGGATGTGACGGCTCGATCACGAGCTCCGGCCGGCGAGCTGACCGGACGACACCAGACCGACCCGATCGAGCCCGGTCTCGCCCGCCTGGGTCAGCCGGACACTGCGCGGGACCGTGCCGCGCCGGACCCAGTCCCGCTCCAGCAATCGGTCGGCGATCGCGGCGCCGAGCCTGCCGGCGAGATGGTGGCGTTGCTCGGTCCAGTCCACGCAATAGCGCAGCGGTGCCGCGTCGGTGACCGGATCGGGATCCACACCGAGCTCGGCCAAGCCTGCGGTGCCGGTGACGGTCAGCCGATACTGGTCACCGTGGCCGGGCGCCGACAGCCGGTCGCCGGCGATCGTGGGATCGTGCCGGCCGTCGCCGCCGCCGATCCAGCCGAGCCGCAGCAGGCCGGCGAAGAGGTCGACGCCGAGCCGGCCGGCCAGATGCCGATAGCAGGTCCGGCCGGTGCGCAGCGCGGCGCTGCGGGTGTGCTCTCGCAGCGAAGTGACCGGCTTCCGCGGCGCCACCCGGGCCAGCGCCTCGAGGATCCCCTCCACGTCGTCGCCGGCCAGCCGGTAGAACCGGAACCGGCCCTGCGGCTCGACCCGGACCAGACCGTTGGCCAGCAGGCCGGCCAGGTGGGTGCTCACGGTGGACGCGGAGACACCGGCCTCGGTCGCCAGCCGGCTCGCCGGCAACGCGGCGCCGTCGGCGAGGGCGTACAGGATCTTGATCCGGCGCGGGTCGCCGAGTGCCGCCGCCACCCCGGCCAGATCGGGCTCGCCGAGCTCTTCCGTAGCCATGCGGCCCAGGCTAGGCCCGAATCGTTTCGACCGGGATCGAAGCGTTCCGGGGACAGGCTGGATCGATGTCCCTGCGACGATTCCAGGCGATGCTGCTGACCGCGGCGCTTTGCGCCGGCTACTTCCTGATCCTGCTCGACGTGACCGCGGTCAATGTCGCGCTGCCGTCGATCGGCACGGCCCTGGCGCCGGGAGCGTCGGGGCTGGCCTGGGTCGTCGATGCGTACGCCCTGCCGCTGGCCTCGCTGTTGCTGGTCGCCGGAGGGGTCGGCGACCGGATCGGCCACCGCCGGCTGGTCCTGCTCGGCCTGGCCGGCTTCGGGCTGGCCTCGCTCGCCTGCGCGCTGTGTCCCTCGCTGCCGCTGTTGTCCCTGGCCCGCGCGGTGCAGGGGGCCGCCGCGGCGCTCGCCCTGCCCGGCACCCTGGCCATGATCACCGACGCCGCTCCGGAGCCGGGCCGGGCTCGCGCGATCGGGACCTGGGCCGCCGTCGGAGCGATCGCGCTGCCCGCCGGCCCGTTGATCGGCGGCGTGCTGGTGAGTCTGGCCGGCTGGCCGTTGATCTTCCTGATCAACCTCCCGATCGGTGCCGTCGCGATGATCATCATCGCCCGGTACGGTCCGGCCGGGCGGCGGCCGCCCGCCCCGACCGGACGGCTCGATCTGGCCGGTGCCGTGCTGGCGGTGGCGATGCTGGCCATGATCACGTTCGCCGTGATCGAGCTGCGGGAGCGGCCGTTGGCGTCCCTGATCGCGATCATGGTCGCGGTGCCGTTGGCGTTGATCTTCGTTCGCCGGGAACGGACCTTCGACCCGCCGCTGTTGCCGCTGCCGCTGCTGCGCCGGCCGGGCGTCGCGAGCTCGCTGATCACCGCCGGCGTGATGAACCTCTGCTCCCTCGGCTCCCTGTTCCTGCTGACCCAGTGGCTGCAGACCGTCGATCACCGATCGCCCTGGGCAACCGGCCTGTGGCTGTTGCCCGCCTTCCTGCCGCTGCCGCTGCTCGGCCGGTTCGCCGGCCGGTTGACCCAGCGGTACGGGCCCGGGCGGCCCGCGACCGCCGGCCTCGCCCTCGGCGCCCTGGGCTTCGGGACGATTGCGGCCAGCCCGTCCGTCGCGACGCCGACCGGAGTCCTCGGCCTCGTCCTCTGGGGCGTCGGCCTCGGCCTGCTCACCCCGGCCGTCGTCGCCGCCACGGTCGCCGCCCTGCCCGACCGCCCCGGAACCGCCGCCGGCCTGTCCAACACCGCCCGCCAACTCGGCGGCGCCCTCGGCGTTGCCGGCTTCGGCACCCTGGCCGGCCCCGCCACCACCCCCGCCTTCGTCCCCACCACCCGACTAACCCTCCTAGCCGCCGCCGCAGCTTTCACCCTCACCGCCCTAAAAACCCCGCCGACCCGTCACTAGTGCACCGGTTTTCGCGGCGTGTCGGTGCACAAGTGACGGCTCGGCAAGAAACGGAAGGGGTCTGAGCCGAGCGGGCGTTCCCGCTCAGGTCGCCACCGCAGCTCCCGTCGCGGGCGCGCTCCGCCGGGCGGAGGCGAAGGCGAGCAGGTCGAGGGCCGTCTCGGTCTGCTCCCAGCCCAGGCAGGCGTCGGTGATGCTCTGGCCGAAGACCAGGCCGGCCCGGCCGGCGTCGGTCAGGGTCTGCCGGCCCGGCTCCAGGAAGCTCTCGATCATGACCCCGGAGATCGGATCACCGGCGGCGATCTGCCCGGCCAGTTCGGTGATCACCTCGGCCTGTCGGACGTGGTCCTTGCCGCTGTTGGCGTGGCTCGCGTCGACGACGACCCGGGCCGGCAATCCGGCGTCGGCCAGCCGGGCCGCGGCGGCGGCCAGCGAGGCGGAGTCGTAGTTCGGTCCGGACCGGCCGCCGCGCAGGATCACGTGCCCGTACTCGTTGCCGGTGGTGGACACGACACAGGTCTGGCCGGCGTCGTCGATGCCGAAGAAGGTCTGGTGCTGCGCCGCGGACCGGACCCCGTCGACCGCCACGCTCACCTCGCCGTCGGTGCCGTTCTTGAACCCGATCGGCATCGACAGCCCCGAGGCGAGCTGCCGGTGCACCTGGCTCTCCGTGGTCCGGGCGCCGATCGCGCCCCAGCTGATCGCGTCGGCGATGTAATGCGGGCTGATCGGCTCGAGGAACTCGCAACCGACCGGGAGGCCGAGGGTGGTGATGTCGCGCAACACCCCGCGAGCCAGTTCCAACCCTTCGGCGACCCGATGGGTGCCGTCCAGCTGCGGGTCGTTGATCAAGCCCTTCCAGCCGGCGACCGTACGCGGCTTCTCGAAGTAGACCCGCATCACGATCAACAGCCGGTCGGCGTGCCGTTCGGCCTCGATGACCAGCCGGCGGGCGTACTCCAGCGCGGCTTCCGGATCGTGCACCGAGCACGGCCCGACGACGACCAGCAGCCGATCGTCGTCCCCGCGCAGCACGGCCTCGACCTCGCGCCGACTGGTCGTCACCAGTCCTTCGACCTCGGTGCCGAGCGGCAGCCGGCCGCGCAACTCGGCCGGGGTGGGGAGGGGTTCGAATCCACGGATCCGCAGATCGTGGGTCTTGATCATGACAGTCCCTTCGTTTCCGACGGGCCGGTGAGTCTCCGCTGCCAACCCGTCGAGGAATGACGAAAGGCAGAGACGGAATGTCTCTGCCTTGTTGGCTCCGGAGGTTGCGCGGCGTGCGTACTAAGCGGCGGGCTCCTCCAGAGCCAACCCAAAATACGCCTGCCAACGACGACTCACGTCGACGACGATAGCGCATACGCTGAGCCCGTGGCGAGCTGTGACCGAACCGATCGGGCCTGGATCGACGAGGCCGTGCGCCGGGTCGAGGCGGACGCGAATCGCAGTGCCGACACCCATCTGCACGTGTTTCCGCTGCCGGAGCAGGTCGGCGACATCCAGCTCTACCTGAAGGACGAATCGGTCCATCCGACCGGCAGCCTGAAGCACCGACTGGCCCGCTCCCTCTTCCTGTACGCGCTCTGCAACGGCTGGATCGGCCGCGACACGACGGTGATCGAGGCCTCCAGCGGTTCGACCGCGGTCAGCGAGGCCTACTTCGCCCGGCTGCTCGGGCTGCCGTTCGTCGCGGTGATGCCGCGCCGGACCAGCGCGGAGAAGATCGCCCTGATCGAGTGGTACGGCGGCCGCTGCCACTTCGTCGACCGTGCCCCCGACATGTACGCCGAGGCCGCGCGGCTGGCCGCCGAATGCGGCGGTCACTACCTTGATCAATTCACGTTCGCCGAACGGGCGACCGACTGGCGCGGCAACAACAACATCGCCGAGTCGATCTTCGACCAGCTCGCCGCGGAGCCGCATCCGATCCCGGCCTGGGTGGTGGTCAGTGCCGGCACCGGCGGCACGTCGGCCACCATCGGCCGGTACGTACGCTATCGCCGGCACCCGACGATGATCATGGTCGCCGATCCGGAGAACTCGGCCTTCTTCGAGGGCTGGCGGCTGGACACCTCCGACTACACCACCGGGATGCCGTCCCGGATCGAAGGGATCGGCCGGCCGCGGGTCGAGCCGTCGTTCGTCGGCGGCGTGATCGACGCCATGGTGCGGGTGCCCGACGCAGCGTCGGTCGCGGCCATGCGCTGGACCTCTGATCAACTGGGCCGCAAGGTCGGCGGCTCAACCGGCACCAACGTCTGGGCCGCGTTGGGCGTGATCGCTCGGATGCGCGCGCAGGGCCGGTCGGGGAGCGTGGTCAGCCTGCTCTGCGACGGCGGCGAGCGGTACGTGGGCACCTACTACGACGACGGTTGGGTCGCGGCGCAGGGTCTCGACCTGACCGAGCCCGCCGGGCGCCTCGACCACTTCGCCCAGACCGGTGAGTTCGTCGCCGACGAACCGGAGTTCGGCTGACTTCTATCGTCGACGGCGGTTGTTCTTAGACTGGCCGGGTGGAGGACATCGACGCCATCGGCGTGCTGCAGGACCCGGTCCGGCGCCGGCTGTACGAATTCGTCGCCGGTCAGGGCGAGCCGGCGAGTCGCAACGCGGCGGCCGAAGCGGTCGGCATCCAGCGGACGCTGGCCGCGCATCATCTGGACAAGCTGGTCGACGCCGGGCTGTTGATCACCGAGAGCCGGCGGTTGACCGGGCGGTCCGGGCCGGGCGCCGGTCGGCCGGCCAAGCTTTATCGCCGCGCGTCCGCCGAGCATCAGGTCTCGCTGCCGTCGCGCGACTACCGGACGGCCGCCGATCTGCTGGCCGAGGTGGCCGAGGAGGCGCGGCTCGATGCCGACCTGCAGGCGGCCGCCCGGCGGCGGGGCGAGGCGCTGCGCGGGAAGGGTGATCCGGTCGGCGCGGCCGAGTTGCTGGCGACCCGGGGGTACGAGCCGTTCGAGGACGAGGGCGTGCTCCGGCTGCGGAACTGTCCCTTCCACGCGCTGGCCGAGGCCTTTCCGCCGTTGGTCTGTGGCATGAACCTGGCCCTGGTCGAGGGCCTGCTCGGCGACTCCGGCCTCACCGCGCGGATGGACGCACGGCCCGGGCTGTGTTGCGTGGCCATCTCTAAAAATAATGATCATTGACATAGAAGGATGCGGCGTGGTGGGGTGAGGTCATGACCGGTCATCACCTCGCCGAGCTGAACGTGGCGACCCTGAAATTCCCGCTCGACGATCCGCGCATGATCGACTTCACGGACAACCTGAAGCCGATCAACGCCCTCGCCGAGCGCTCGGCCGGCTACGTCTGGCGCCTGGTCGACGAGGTCGGTCTGGATGCCACGTCGCTGCGCCCCTTCGGTGACAACGTGATCATCAATCTGTCGGTCTGGGCCGATCGGGAGGCGTTGCGCG
Source organism: Microlunatus speluncae (assembly GCF_009299835.1). Taxonomy (GTDB): domain Bacteria; phylum Actinomycetota; class Actinomycetes; order Propionibacteriales; family Propionibacteriaceae; genus Microlunatus; species Microlunatus speluncae. Next base: position 146,132 of record NZ_VKCZ01000008.1, on the reverse strand, counting down.
ACTACGTCTATCGCAGTGGCCACCTGGAATTCCTGCGCCGGCGCACCGACTGGTTCGAGCGTCCGCGCGACCCGATGATGGTGATGTGGTGGATCCCGGCCGGCCACCGGCCGAGTCTCGACGAGGCCCTGGCTCGGTTGCGGTTGTTGCGCGAGAACGGCCCTACTCCGCAGGCCTTCACGATGCGTGAGCACCATCTCCCGGCCGGGCTCGAGGCGCCGAGCGGGGTGTGATCCGGAAGATCACACACCGTCCCACGCCGCGCTCGAACTCCTCCGGCGTCGGTCCGGTCACGACCCCGGCCTGGATGAAGAAGTCCACGCCGTGCGGCACCTGAACGGGAAAGGTGCGGAGCACGGCCCGCTGCTCGTCGGGGTCGATCACCTCGGTCAGGGCAATCTGCTCGGTGCGCCGACCGGTCGACAGGGTGCCCCAACCCGCGGCCCGGGCGTTCTTGGCCCAGTCGCTGCCGCTGATCCCGGCGATCGCGTACCGCCGGCCCTGCACGGTCACCGGTGAGACCGGGGTGGAGCGCAGTCGGCCGGACTTGCGGCCGGGCACGGCGATCACCCGCATCGTGCCGATCGTCAGGCCCAGTCGGTTCAGCACCTTGATCAACGGATTGGCCCAGCGAACGTAGCGCGGCACCTGATAACTCGACGACGTCATGATCACTCCAATTTATTTCGACGATCGAAGCATCTGTCCAGCGTAGGATAGTTCGAGTGTCGAAACAAACCGGGTCAACGGCCGAGCTGATCGAGGCCATCCAGTACGCCGTCGCCGAGTTCCAGCACCTGAGCGACACCTACGACGATGCGGCGGCGCAGTTGTTCGGCGTCAATCGCACCGACCTGCGGCTGATCGGGCTGCTGTCGCTGCGCGGCCCGCTGACCGCCGGCGCGCTGGCCGCCGGTTCGTCGCTGAGCCCGGCCGCGACCACGACCGCGATCGAGCGAATCGTCCGCGCCGGCCACGCCCGCCGGGAGCAGGGTGCTGAGGATCGCCGGCAGACCGTGGTCACCCTGACACCGCGCGCGGAGGAGTTGATCATTCGGGTCTACACCTCCGTCGCCGAGGCCGGGCGGGCTCAGCTGGCGAGCTATAGCGCTCGCGAGCTACGGACGATTCATGACTTCCTGACGCGCGGCAATGTGCTGCTGGCCGAGGGTGAGCGCGACTTGCGTCAGCGCGAGTCTCGCGGGTGATCATGCTGGTTGCCCCGGGCCTCTCGTTCTGCTATTAATACACCGACGGTCGGTTTATTAATGGAGGCCAGATGCCACGGACCAGGAACGACGAGGCGTACGCGCGGAAGCGGGACGCGATCCTCGACATCGCCGAGCGGCTCGTCCAGACCAAGGGGTACGAGAGTCTGGCGATCACTGACCTGATGGCGGAGGCGGGGATCTCCAAGGGTGCGCTGTATCACTACTTCTCGGCCAAGCGCGCCGTTCTGGCCGCGCTGCTCGACCGGCGGCTGGACCGCTGGGAGGCCCGGCTCGCTCCGATCGCCGAGGCGACAGGTCCGGCCGACCGACGGCTGCGTGACTTCCTGCGCACCCTGGCCGGGGCCAAGGCCGACGATCGGGGGTTCCTGATCGAGGTGCTGCGCAGCGTCTACGCCGAGGAGAACGCCATCGTCTACGCCGCCGCTCGCCAGGGGATGGCCGACCGGCTGCTGCCCCGATTGATCATGATCATCGACGCCGGCCGGGCCGACGGGACGTTCACCGTGACCGACCCGGCGGCGAGCGCTCGGGTGGTGTTGTCACTGCTGCAGGAGTGCACGGACCGGATCGGGCGGATGTTGATCGACATTGCCGACGGTCGCGGCACGGCCCGCCAGGTCGAGGCCCAGACCGCCGCCTACGTCGACTCGCTGCACCGGACCCTCGGCGCGGCTCCGGGGACGCTGGCGTTCGTCGCCACGGCCGACCTGCGCCGCTGGACGCGCGCGGCCAGGGTTGCCGGTGCGACCGAGACCGGGAGTGCCCGGTGAAGGCGTACGCGCTGCACCTGGGTGACACCCGGGTGCCGTTCGGTCAGTTCTACGGCGGCGGTGATTCGGCCCGGGACATGATCAAGGTGCTGCGGGATCGCAGCCACCCGATTCTGGTCCCGGTCTACGCGTTCCTGGTCGACCATCCCCGGCACGGCCCGATCATGATCGACACCGGCCTGAACTGGCAGCAGGCCCACGCCCACCGTGACTACTACTCGGGCCCGCTGCTGCGCGCCGCCTTCGAGGAGGGCGAATACCTGTTGCGGCCGGAGCAGCGGCTCGACGCCCAACTGGAGCGGATCGGGGTGCGGCCGCGGGACATCGGCACGGTGATCCTGACCCATCTGCACGAAGATCATCTCGGTGGGGTTCGGGACCTGCTCGGCGCCCGGTTCCTGGTCTCCCGGGCCGACTGGACGTCGAAGAACCTCGGCCTCTTCCCGTTCCGCCGCACGCCGTCGCTGAAGAACGTGCTGACCGACCCGGAGCTGATCGACTTCGACTCCGGCCCGTTCCATTCCTTCGCCGCCAGCCGCGACGTCTTCGGCGACGGCAGCGTGGTCCTGCTGCCCACCCCGGGCCACTCCGTCGGCCACACCAGCGTGTTCGTCGACGGCGGCACCGGCTGGCAGCTGCTCTGTGCCGGCGACACCCTCTACACGGTCCGGCACCTGGCCAGTGATCAGATCCGGCCGATCATGCTCGGCCGGCGCGGCCGGGACCGTCAGCTCGACGCGATCGCTCGGATCCGCGCGCTGCTCCGGGCGCTGCCGGAGTTGATCATCGCTCCGGGTCATGATCACACCGACTACGGCCGGGCGCTGGAGCAACTGCTCGCCGGCCCGGTCGATCCCGGCGACGCCCACGCCGTCCGGCGCCGGGCCGACGCGCTGTTCGATCAGCGCGGCCGGCTCAGCGGGCCTGATCAACCGCGGTATTGCCCCGATCCGGCTGGGGGTCCCGGCGGCGTGTCCTGGGCCGAAGCGGGCGCCGACCGGTGACCGGCCGCATCGATCTGCACCAGCATCTGATCCCGCCCCGCTATGCCGGCTGGCTGCGAGGTCGCGGCGTCCGGCCGGGCGGCATCGACCTGCCCTCGTGGTCGGCCGACCGGGCGATCCGGTTCATGGACCGGCACGACATCGAGACCGGCATCCTGTCCCTGTCGGCACCCGGCGTGTACGCCGGGGACGCCGGCGAAGCCCGACGCTGGGCCCGGGAGATCAACGAGTACGCCGCCGACGTGGTCCGCGACCGGCCGGCGCGGTTCGGCTTCTTCGCCACGCTGACCCTGCCCGACCTGGCCGGAGCGATCGAGGAGGCGGCGTACGCGCTGGACGTGCTCGGCGCCGACGGCGTCGTGCTGCTGGCCAACCACGACGGCCGCTACCTCGGCGATCCCGAGTTCCGGCCGCTGCTGCGCTGGTTGCACGACCGCCGGACCACGGTCTTCGTCCACCCCGGCGAACTGCCGGCCGACCCGGTGCCCGGCATCCCGACCTTCGCCGCCGACTTCCTGCTCGACACCACCCGGACCGTGCTCAGCCTCATCCTCAGTGGCACGCTCAAGCAGTGCGACGGGATCCGCTTCGTGCTGGCCCTGGCCGCCCTGCTCCAGGTCGCCGATCCGGACAAGATCGTTTACGGCAGCGACTACCCGTTCGCGCCGCCGGCCGCGGTGACGCTGATGCACGGCGAGTTCGCCCGCACCGAGCTCGATCCGGCCCTGCGCACCGCCCTGCTGCGGACCAACGCCCTGGCCCTGCTGCCGCGGCTCACCGCCGAGCCCAGCCGATGATCACCAGCCGATGATCACCAGTCGGCGATCATCAGATAAGGCGGCGCGTGCAGATGATCACGGCGGTGTGGCAGCAGCCCGTACAGGTTGAACACGGCGACCAGCTGGGCACAGCTTCGGACCAGCTCCGGGTCGTAGCCGGTCACCGCGCAGACCTGGTCCACCCGGCGGCGCAGCGCCCGGTCCGGGTCACCGGTCGCGGCGGCGTCGGCCCAGCGGTTCCGCAGTAGTGGGATCGGCTCCCACTCGCCGATGCCGGTGATCGGCAACGGGTCGATGCCGAACCAGGCCGGATCGGCGTCCGGCCGGGCGTGCAGCACGTTGGAGAAGTGAAGATCATTGTGCAGCAGGCCCTGGTCCGCGTCGGTGAGATGGGCGCGCAACTCGGTCAGCCGCGACCGGGCGCGGTCCAGCTGGTCGGCCGGCACCGGCCCGTCGGCGGAGATCCGGGTCTCGATCTGGTCCAGCTCGTCGAGCAGGGTGACCGCCCCGGGCAGCGGCGGCGTCCGGGTGATCGCCGCCAGGATCTCGGCGATGATCCCGACCGCCTCCTCGGCGTCGGGATGGTCCTCCAGTGATCGTTCCGGATCGAGCCGGGGGAGCAGGATGGCCTGCCGTTCCGGCTCGGCCGCGGCCGGGATGATCATGGTCGGCCGGCTCGAGCCCGGCTGCCGGTCGCCGGACCAGGCCTGCAGCGCCGCCGCCTCGGCATCGAGATAGCGGACCGGCGGGGAGACCTTGAGCACGAACCGTGCGCCGCCCCGGTCGATCACCGGCCAGGCCATCGAGGTCCAGCCGTGCCGGGCCGGCCCGTCCGGCACCACCCCCCAGCGTTCGGCGCACCACGCCGCGGTCCGTCGGAGCTCGGGCAGCCACCGATCGGAGCCGGGCTCGTCGGCCGCGGCCTCCTGGTAGGCGAGCGGGATCTCCCAGGGGCTCCGGCCGAGTTCGTCCGCGGCGGTTCCGGTCACCGCGTCACTGTAGCGGCGCACCGGCGTGGGTAGCATCGGCCTCCGTGAGCAACGATTCTGAGGCGGGCGCGACCCAGCCGATCGCCGATTCGGTACGGCTGGCGCTGCCCGGTGAAGCCCCGGCCATCGCCGAGATCCAGCGCCGGATCTGGCTTGATCAACTCGGGCCCGAGCAGGCCGAGGCGATGCTGGGTTCGATCACTCAGGACCAGGCCACCGAGGCCTGGCAAACGGCGATCATCCGACCGCCGCAGGCTCGCTTCCGGGTCCTGGTCGCGGTCGAGTCGGATCGGCTGACCGGCTTCGCCGCCACCCGGCCGAGCGACGACCCCGACGCCGACGAGGCCCGCGACGGCATGATCGACGAGTTCGGCATCGACCCCGCCGGCCGCAGCCGGGGCCACGGGTCCCGGATGCTCAACGCCTGCGTCGACACCCTGCGAGCCGACGGCTTCGCCCGGGCCACGCTGTGGATCATGTCCACCCAGGACGACTTCCGCCGGTTCCTCACCGAGGCTGGGTGGGCGCCCGACGGCGGACACCGGGAGATCGGCACCGAGGACGATTCGATCCGGATCAAGCAGGTGCGGTTGCACACCGAGATCGGCCCGGAATGACCCCGATCGGGCACCGGAAAAGTCTGATGATCGGCACCTGAGAATTGCCCGGATCCGCCACTTGACGCGCTGTGATCAAACCTGGCAGGATCCTTCTCGAGTCCGCGGTTACCTGAACCCCCGAGCAGGTAACCGCGGACTCGTTCATCCCCCCTGTTCGCCGCTTCGCGGCTTCCCGGGGACTCGTGTATCTGTTGCGGGGCCCGAGGCCCCGCAGGCCCCGCGATTGGTGGTTGCGGATGGCGGGTGGGTTGCGGGGGTCGAGGCGGCTCGGGTTGCGGAGCTAGGGCCGGAGACCCAACGAGCAATGGAAAGCAAGCTCTTGTAACGTTCGTCCTTGTGGCAGCCTCAAGTTTGCAAACACCGCCCAAGCTGAAGCCCGGGACGTTGCGGGTGGTCCCGCTCGGCGGGCTGGGCGACGTCGGCCGAAACATGGCCGTGCTCGAATATCAGGGCGAGCTGTTACTGATCGACTGCGGCGTCCTGTTCCCCGAAGACGATCATCCCGGCGTCGATCTGATCTTGCCCGGCCTGGACGCGATCGCCAACCGGTTGGACGACATCGTCGGTCTGGTGCTCACCCACGGCCACGAAGATCACATCGGCGCGGTGCCGTACCTGCTGAAGCAGCGCGCCGACATCCCGTTGATCGGTTCCAAGCTGACCCTGGCGCTGGTCCAGGAGAAGATCAGGGAGCACCGGATCCGCGGCGCTCAGCCGCGCGAGGTGAGCGAGCACAACCGGGTGCAGTTCGGCTCGTTCGAGCTCGAGTTCATCGCGGTCAACCACTCCATCCCGGACGCGCTCGCGGTCGCCGTACGGACTCCGGCCGGGCTGGTGCTGCACACCGGTGACTTCAAGATGGACCAGTTGCCGCTGGACAACCGGCTGACCGACCTGCGGGCGTTCGCCCGGCTCGGTGAGGAGGGGGTCGACCTCCTCATGATCGACTCCACCAACGCCGAGGTGCCCGGCTTCACCACGCCGGAGAAGGACATCAATCCCGCCCTGCAGCGGGTGTTCAGCACCAGCCGGCAGCGGATCATCGTCGCCTGCTTCGCCTCGCACGTGCACCGGGTGCAGCAGGTGATGGACGCGGCCGTGCTGCACGGCCGCAAGGTCGTCTACGTCGGCCGGTCGATGCTGCGCAACATGGGCGTCGCCCGCGACCTCGGCTATCTCAAGGTGCCCGACAACACCCTGATCGAGCTGCGTGACATCGACAACTACCAGCCGGACCAGGTGGTGATGATCTCCACCGGCTCGCAGGGCGAGCCGCTGTCCGCGCTGGCCCGGATTGCCAACAAGGAGCATCCGGTGATCAGCCTGAAGGCCGGCGACACGGTGGTGCTGGCCAGCTCGGTGGTGCCGGGCAACGAGAACGCGGTCTATCGGGTGATCAACGGGCTCAGCCGGCTCGGTGCCCAGGTGGTGCACCGCGGCAACGCGATGGTGCACGTGTCCGGTCACGCCTCGGCCGGCGAGCTGCTCTACTGCTACAACATCCTCACGCCCAAGAACGTGATGCCGGTGCACGGCGAGATCCGGCACCTGATCGCCAACAGCGACCTGGCCATCGCGACCGGCGTGCCGGCCGAGCGGACGATCATCGCCGAGGACGGCGCGGTGATCGATCTTCGGAGCGGCGTCGCACGGGTGGTCGGCAAGGTCGACGCGGGCTACATCTTCGTCGACGGCTCGACCGTCGGTGACATCAGCGAGGACGCGCTGACCGACCGGCGGATCCTCGGCGAGGAAGGCTTCATCTCGGTGATCGCCGTGGTCAACGTGCACGCCCAGAAGATCGTCTCCGGCCCCGACATCCATGCCCGTGGATTCGTCGAGGACGACAGCGTCTTCGAGGAGGTCAAGCCGCTGATCGTGAACTCGCTGGAGGACGCCCTGCGGGACGGCGTCGACGACGTGCACCGGTTGCAGCAGGTGATGCGGCGGCAGATGGGCAAGTGGGTCAGCGACACCCACCGCCGCCGGCCGATGATCGTCCCGGTGATCATTCCGGCTTGATCGACAACGACCGGATGGCCGAGATCGCACCGCTGATCTTGGTCGCCGTGTTGGTGCTCGGCATCGGGATCAGCCTCGGGATCAGCGGGCTCGGCGGCTTCCTGGTGCCGGCGCTGTTGGTCGCGGTGCTCGGAATGGATTCGACCACGGCCGTCGCGCACGGCTTGATCAGCTTCGTGGTCCCGGGCGTGATCGGCACCTGGCTGTATTGGCGCAAGGACGATCGGCCGTCCTGGCAGGTGGCCGGGCTGCTGTGTCTGGGCACGGTGCCCGGGCTGTTGCTGGGCCGGCTGATCAGCCGGACCGCCTCACCGACGGTGCTGCAGGCGATCCTGGCATTGCTCGTGCTGGGGTCCGGGATCGCGCTGCTGGCCCAGCAGTGGCGGACCCGGCACCGGCCGCCCGATCCACGGCCGACCGGTCAGGCTCCGGTGATCCGGCCCGCGGTGATCATTCCGACGGCCGCCTCGGCCGGCCTGTTCGGCGGACTGGCGACCGTGCTGGCCGGGGTGGGTGGGCCGCTGATCACGGTGCCGGCGCTGATCGCGATCGGGCTGGAGGTGACTCCGGTGGTCGGCGCTGCGCTGCTGAACTCGGTCTTCGGCGTCGCCCTGGGCGCCCTGGCCCTGGTGGGATCGGTCCGGCTCGACCCGGTGGTGCTGATCGTGATCACCGGTGCTCAGCTGATCGGCGTCCCGCTGGGCGCGCGCTGGCAGGACCGGCTGCCGCCCGGCCGGCTGATCCCGGTGATCGCGATCGCCGCGATGATCACCGCCGGCTGGCTGCTGCTCCGGCTGTGACCCAGGGGGCCGGGGCATGCAAAAGGCCCGTCCGGAGGGACGGGCCTCGAGCTGGTGCGCTGAAGCGACGGCGTCAGCGGCCGACCTTGCCCGCCTTGAGGCAGGAGGTGCAGACGTTGACGCGCTTGGGGCCGCTGGGGCCGGTCGCCCGCACGCGCTGGATGTTCGGGTTCCAACGCCGCTTGGTCTTCTTCTTCGACCAGGGCACGTTGTTACCGAAGCCGGGGCGCTTGGCGCAGATGTCACATACGGCAGCCACTGGAGTTCTCCCACACACGGTTTACGGGTTACAAGTCACGGTGCGCCCGCTCGGGGCAACCGGTGAATCGTACCCGATGGCTTCGCGGGAGGGCGAATCGGCCAACTGCCTGCGTGGAGGCACGGTCCGGCGGGCATCGGCTCAATACAGTGTTGGCCGTGTCCCTTCCGTCGCGGCCCAGTCTGCCGGACCCGGCGCTCACCGCGCTGACCGGCTGGCTCCGCTGCGCCCGGGACGTGGTGGCCGCCTCCGCGGCGGCCATCGACGCGATCAACGTGTTCCCGGCACCGGACGCCGATACGGGCACCAACGTCACCCAGACGCTGACCGGGATCGTCGACGCCGCGGCCGGCGGCCGGCCCGGGCTGAGCCGGGCGGCGGTGGTCTCGGCGCACGGAAACTCCGGTGCCGTGATCGGCCAGATGGTGGCGATCGCGATCGACCGGCTGCCGGTCACCGCGACCGAATCGTGCGGCACTTGGCTCGCCGCGACCTTGCGGGCCGCGGCGGCGGCGGCCACGGCGGCCGTCGCCGATCCGGTCCGGGGCACGGTGCTGTCCGTCGCCGACGCGGCCGCCGAGGCCGCCGGCCCGGCCGCCGAGCTGACCCCGGACGACGGGCTGGCGGTCGCCGTGGCGGCCGAGCGAGCCGCCGCCGAGGCCCTCGAACGGACCACCGAACAGCTGCGGCCGTTGCGCGACGCCGGGGTGGTCGACGCGGGCGGCCTGGCCTACCTGCTGCTGCTCCGGGCCCTGGTCCAGGTGCTCGGCGGCGCCTCGGCGCGGCCCGTGCAGGCCTCCCGGGTGACCGGCCCGGCGACTCCGTCGGCCGCCCCGGAACCGGCGGGGGAGCCTCAGTACGAGGTGATGTACCTGCTCGAGGGCGCGGACCTGACCACGCTGGACCGGCTCCGGGAGCGACTGTCCGCCGTGGCCGATAGCGTTGTCGTGGTGACCGCCCGGACGCCGAGCAGCACGGCGACGGCACAGGTTCATGCGCACCTGTCCCGGCCGACGCTGGCGCTCGCCCCCGGGCTGGCCGTCGGCACGGTGAGCGGGCTCCGGGTCACCCCGCTCGGCGCGGACCCCGGACCCGACCCCGGCGCCCGGCAACCGCTGGTGATCATCGACGACCCCGGGTACGAGGAGCTGGTCCGCGGCCACGGCGGCCGGCCGCTGCCGCCCCCGGATGACAGCTCCTTGACGACCCGGCTGGCGGTCGCCCTGGCCCGGTCCGGTCCGGACGTGATCATGGTCCTGCCGCCCTCGGCCGCGGCGGCCGCCGAGACGGCGACGGCGGCCTGCGCCGGCTCGGGCCGCCGGGTGGAGCCGGTGCCGGCCGACGACCCGGTGCAGGCCCTGTGCGCGCTCGCCGTCCACGAGCCGACCGCCGAGCTCGCGGTCGCGGCGACCGCGATGCGGGCCGCCGCCGGCCGGGTCCGGACCGGGGTCGCCGCAGGAGTCGACGACGGGTGGCGGCTGGTCGACCGGCTGGCCGGTGCCGAGCCGGAGTTGATCACCATCATCACCGGCCCGGCGGCCGTCGACGACGCCGCCGAGCTCGGTCGCCGGGTCGCCGCCGCGCACCCCCGGGCCGAGCTCGAACTGCTCTCCTCCGGCGCCGCCGGAAGCACTCTCCTGATCGGGGTCGAATCATGATCACTGAATGGCGGACCACGACCTTCGCCCAGCTGGAAACCAAACTGTCCACGGTGATCGGCAAGACGACGCCGTTCGAGCCGCTCAAGATCAGCACCGTCGGCGATCTGATGATGCACCTGCCGCGCCGCTACATGGACGGGACCGAGCTGAGCGATCTCGGTGCCCTGACCGAGGGCGAGGAGGTGGCGGTGGTCGCCGAGGTCCTGGATACCAAGGCGTACAACCTCGACGACGGCGGCGGCTACGGATCGGCGCGCAAGCCGCGGCTGGAGGCGACGATCACCGATCGCAAGGGCCGGCTCAAGCTCGCCTTCTTCGGCAAGCCGCACTTGATCAAACACTGGCAGCAGGTGCTGCAGCCGGGGGCGCGGGGGATCTTCGCCGGCAAGGTGCGCGAATTCAACCGGTCGCTGCAGCTGGCCCATCCCGACTTCGTGATCATCGACGAGTCCGGCGCCGTGATCGCCGGCGCCCGGCGCAACGAGGACCTGGCCAAGGTGACCGGGACCCGGCTGGTCGGCCTCTATCCGCAGGCCGGCAAGCTACGCACCTGGACCATCGCCGCGACGATCGGCACCGTGCTCGACTTCCTCGCCGGCCTGGAGGATCCGCTGCCGAAGAAGCTGCGGCTGGAGGCCGGAGTGATCGGCCTGTTGGAGGCGTTCCACGCGGTGCACCGACCGGAGACCAAGGCCGACGCCGCGATCGGCTTCCGCCGGCTCCGGTTCGACGAGGCGTTCTCGCTGCAACTGACCATGGCCCGGCGGCGGGCCGACGCCCGGTCGCACGGCGCCACGCCACGGCCGCGGCGTGACGGCGGCATCCTGGACGCGTTCGACGAGCGGCTGCCGTACCAGCTGACGCATGGCCAGACCGACGTCTCGGACGTGATCATGGGCGAACTGGCGCAGCCGTACCCGATGCAGCGGCTGCTGCAGGGCGAGGTCGGCTCGGGCAAGACGGTGGTCGCGCTGCGGGCGATGCTGGCGGTGATCGACGCCGGCGGCCAGGCGGCACTGCTGGCTCCGACCGAGGTGCTGGCGGGGCAGCACTATCAGACGATCACCAAGCTGCTCGGCGACCTCGGTCACGGCGGCGGCCTGCTGGCCGGCGCGTCCGGCGGCACCGACGTCGCGTTGATCACCGGCTCGATGACCGCGGCCCAGAAGCGGGACGCGATGCTGCGCGCCGCCTCGGGGGAGGCCGGCATCGTGATCGGCACCCATGCCCTGCTCGGCGAACGGATCCAGTTCGCCGACCTCGGGCTGGTGGTGATCGACGAGCAGCACCGGTTCGGCGTCGAGCAGCGGGCGGCGCTGACCGCCAAGGCCGAGCTGCGACCGCACGTCCTGGTGCTCACCGCCACCCCGATCCCGCGCACGGTGGCGATGACCGTCTTCGGCGATCTCGAGGTCTCCACCCTGACCGAGGTGCCGGCCGGCCGGGCCGACGTATCCACCGTGGTCGTCGACGCCCGGGCCCGCCCGGCCTGGGTCGACCGGGCCTGGCAACGGGTGGTCGAGGAGGCCAAGGTCGGTCGGCAGGCCTTCATCGTCTGCGCCCGGATCTACGGTGAGACCCCCGGCTCGGGCAAGGCCAAGAAGGACGCGGTCCGCTCCGGTGAGGACCTGCCGACCCCGGAGGACGCCGAACCGGCGATCGCCGCCGAGGACCTGTACGCCGAGCTGACCGCCGGCCCATTGCGCGACCTGCGGGTCGGGCTGCTGCACGGCCAGCAGCCGGCCGACGTCAAGGACGGCACGATGCGCGACTTCGCGGCCGGTGATCTGGATGTGCTGGTGTCGACCACGGTGATCGAGGTCGGCGTGGACGTGCCGAACGCCTCGGTCATGGTGATCTGCGACGCCGACCGGTTCGGCATCTCCCAACTGCACCAGCTGCGCGGCCGGATCGGCCGGGGCGAACACCCCGGGGTGTGCCTGCTGCTGACCCGTACTCCGGAGGACTCGCTGGCCCGGGACCGGCTGGAGGTGGTGTCGGAGACCCGGGACGGTTTCGAGCTGGCCCAGGCCGACCTCGAGCAGCGCCGCGAGGGAGACGTGCTCGGCGCCAGTCAGTCCGGGTCCAAGTCGAGCCTGCGGCTGCTCCGGGTGCTGGACGACGGGAGCCTGATCGAGCGGGCGCGGCAGCTGGCCGAACGCGAGCTGGCCAAGGATCCCGAGCTGACGAACCCCGGCCTGTCCGACATCGTCGCCCAGGTCGAGCACCGGGCCGCCGGCGACTGGCTGGAGCGCACGTGAGCCGGATCGTCGCGGGGCGGTACGGCGGCCGGAGGCTCAAGCTGCCGGCGGGCGACCAGACCCGGCCGACCACGGACCGGGTCCGGGAGGCCCTGTTCGCGTCTCTCGCCTCGTGGGCCGGGGGCAGCGGCAGCGCCGACGTATCGCTGGCCGGGCTGAGCTTCCTCGATCTCTACGCCGGCTCCGGCGCCGTCGGCCTCGAGGCGGCGTCCCGCGGGGCCGAGCCGGTGCTGCTGGTCGAGGCCGACCAGCGGACCGCGCGCACGGTCGTCCGGGCCAACATCGACACCCTCGGTGCGACCGCGACCATCCGCGCAGCCAAGGTCGAGCAGTTGGTACGGCAGCCGGCCCCGCAGCCGTACGACCTCGTCTTCGCCGACCCGCCGTACGACCTCGACGGGGCCGCCCTCGACGCCGTCGTCGCCGACCTGGTCCGGCACGGCTGGGTCGCCGCCGACGGGCTGATCGTGCTCGAGCGGTCTCGCCGGTCGGCCGACCCGGCCGGTGCCGAGCCGTTCACCGAGGTGGACGTGCGCCGCTACGGGGAGACGGTGCTGGCCTACCTGCGCCGGCCGGTAGCGTGAGCCCGTGGATCAAGTCCAGAAGCCAGCCGTCCGGCGCGCGGTCTGCCCGGGTTCCTACGATCCGATCACGCTCGGCCATCTGGACGTGATCACCCGGGCCGCCGGGCTGTTCGACGAGGTGCTGGTCGCGGTCGGCATCAACCCGGACAAGCGGGGCCGGTTCACCGGCGCCGAGCGGGTGCAGTTGATCACCGAATCCTGTCGCGAACTGCCCAACGTCGCGGCGATCGAGTTCACCGGTCTGCTGGTGGATCTGTGTGTGGACAGGGAGATCGGGACGATCGTCAAGGGGGTCCGGACCGCCGCCGACTCCACCTACGAGTTCCCGATGGCCCAGATGAACCGGCGGCTGAAGGGCATCGACACGATCCTGGTGCCGTCGGCTCCGGAGTGGTCCTTCGTCTCCTCCAGCCTGGTCCGGGAGATCGCCGGGCACGGCGGTGACGTCACCCCGTTCGTGCCTCAGCCGGTGGCCGAGCGCTTGGCCTGATATCACAACCGGGCCGATTCCGGCGTACCATCACTGTGGGCGCGAGTCGGGGGACTTGAGCCCGTTGCACGTCTGAGCAGCATTTATCGGGATCGAGCAAGGGGGATCATGGCGGACCGCGAGACGGTGGAGGAGAAACTCACACTCCTCCGGGAGATGGTCGCGCAGGCGCGCGCGATGCCGATGTCGGCTTCCTGCGTGATCAACCGGGGCGAGGTGCTCGGCGCCATCGACGACGTGATCGACCACCTGCCGGACGAGATCGAAGAGGCCCAGCACGTCATCGACGCCTCCAACGCGAAGGTCGCCCAGGGCGAGGCCGAAGCCGCCCGGATGATCCGCGAGGCACGGGAGAAGGCGCTCGAGCTGGCTCAGCACAGCGAGATCGTGCGGGTCGCCGAAGAGACCGCCGACCGGATCCGGTCCGATGCCGAGAACGAGGCCGACGCGCTGCGCCGGGAGACCGACCAGTTCATCGATTCCCGGATGGCCACCTTCGAGTCCGTCCTGCACAAGACCACCAGCCAGGTGAAGACCGCGCGCCTGCGGCTGGCCGAGCGCAGTGACCTGGATGCCGAGCAGCACCAGGCCACCACCCAGATGCCGCGGATCCAGTCCGCGGGCTGACTTCCCTGACGGGATGACTGAGCCGGGCAGTCACCTGAGCCAGCATGAGGCTGCCCAGCTGCTTCTCCATCCGACCGCTGACGCGATCGACGCCTACGTCGAGTCCAGCGAGCACGCGAAAGCCCGGCTGGTGGAGATCGCGATCGACGTCATCGAGATGGTCGTCGAGGTCGCCTGGGTCGGCGGCGTTCTCGATCCGGGCACCGAGGCGGCGTTCGCCGCGATCACCGCGGAGACGGGCATTGAGATCAAGATCATCCCGCGCCGCTTCTCCCGCGACGACCTGTTCGCCGCAGCCGATGAGATCTTCCGCACCCAGGACGGCGTTCAGGTCACCAGCAGTCGAGGCGATGTGATCGCCGTGACGGTCGGCTACGTGTGGAGCCTGGCCGGCCGGCCGGCGGAGGTCTCACCACCGGGGAAGGATTTCGCCATCCCGGTGACGTACGAACGCGGACAGATCGAGCTGTTGGCGACCGGCCAGAGCGAGCCCCGGCCCGTCACTCCGACGTGAGCTGACGCATCAGGCCGGCGAGGTCGGTGCAGATCCATTCCTCCATGATCACGCCGTCGACGACCCGATACAGCTCGGTGCTGTCGTAGCTGACCGTACGGCCGGTGGCCGGGATGCCGAGGAACTCGCCGGTGTGGGTGCCGTGGAAGATCAACCGGACGGCGACCCGGTCGCCGTCACCGAAGCAGTCCATGATCTCGGCGCGGAGATCAGGAAAGGCGCCGAACACGATGTCGATGTTCTCCCGCCACGCTTCCTTGCCGTAGCGCGGGCCGGGCGCCCCGGCGAGATTGATCACGAAGTCGTCGGCCATCTTGGACAGCAGCCGGTCGATGTTGCGCGCGTTCAGGTCGGCGAAGGATTCGCGCAGCAGGGTGACGGGGTGGTCGGTCGTCGTGGTCATGACGGTTCTCTCTTTCCGTAGTGGGCTTGGAACAGTTCGTTCAGCCGCTCCTCGGCGTGGGCCAGGGTGCGGGCGGCCGCGGCGCGATCGTCGGCCGGCAGCGAGCCGAACAGGTCGCGGGCCAGCTGGGCGTGGTCGCGGTCCATGGCCGCCGCCGCGGTGGCGCCGAGTTCGGTGAGGGTGACCAGGAAGGCCCGGCGGTCGTCCGGATGGCGCTCCCGGGTGGCGTGACCGCTCTCCACCAGCCCGTCGACCAGCGACGTGACGTTGCGCGGACTGACCTGCAGCGCGGCGGCCAGCGTCTGCTGGGTCACCGGGCCGCGCTGGTGCAACTCCATCAACAGGTGGGTGCGGGCCGGCGTCAACCCGGCCTGGCCGAGTTGGACCGCCATGTCTTTCGACAGCATCATGGACAGGGCCAGCAGCCGGTTGAGCAGCTCGGTCGGGGAATCGGACACCATGTAGTGAGCATAGTTCATTGTTACGTCTATTCACGACTCTGGTTGATTACCCGATTCGCGGGCCGAGCAGGTAAGGTGGCTCGTCGGTCACAGCTCCGCCTGGGGCCGTCTGAGTTGGAAGGAAGAGCTGCATGGGTTCGGCGCATCACGGGCTGGATCCGCGTTCCGATCTTGTGCTGGACACCCACGAGTTGGGGCGCCGGCCGGGAATCAGTCGGCACGTGCAGACCACCGCCTCCGCTCCGACGGGTCTTGGCCTGGATGTGATCGGAGTGCCACCCGAATCCGAGATCGAGCTGGACGTACGTCTGGAATCGGTCGTCGAAGGGGTGCTGGTCACCGGAACCGCGGTCGTCCAGCTGCGCGGAGAATGTGTGCTGTGCCTCGGTGACGTCAGTCGTGAACTGACCGTCGACCTGCAGGAACTGTACGTCTATCCGGGCAGTGAGGCGGAAGAGGACGAGGCCAGCCGGTTGCAGAACGACCTGGTCGATCTGGAGCCGATCCTTCGGGATCAGGTGGTGCTGGACCTGCCGTTCCGGCCGCTGTGCCGAGACGACTGTGAGGGGTTGTGCGCCACCTGTGGCGCGAACCTGAACGACAACCCGGACCACGGGCACGACGCGCCGGTGGACCCGCGGTGGGCGGCCCTCGCAGATCTCGCCGGCGACGGGGACCAGCAGGACCGTAGTACCGACAGCTGACCCTGGTCGAGGATCTCGATCCGGGCCGAGACGCGAGGAGAAGATTCGTGGCCGTTCCCAAGCGGAGAATGTCACGCAGCAACACCCGGCACCGCCGGTCCCAGTGGAAGGCCAAGCTGCCGACCCTGGTGACCTGCGCGAACCCGGCCTGCCGCGAGAAGCACCTGCCGCACGTGGCCTGCCCGTCCTGTGGGCAGTACGGTCCGCGCGCCGCCCGCCGTCAGGTGCTCGCGTCCTGATCGTGTCGGACGTGGCTCCCGACCAACGCCCAGTTCGGGAGATCCTTGAGCAGCTCGAGATGCCTGTGCCTCCCGAGCTGCTGGATCTTGCCCTGACCCACCGCTCGTATGCGTACGAGAAGGGTGGGTTGCCGACGAACGAGCGGATGGAGTTCCTCGGCGACTCCGTGCTCAGCCTGGTGGTCACCGAGCACCTCTATCTGACCCATCCCGACCTGTCCGAGGGGCAGTTGGCCAAGCTGCGGTCAGCGGTCGTCCGCGCGACCACGCTGGCCGAGGTCGCCCGGGAGCTCGATCTCGGGGCGGTCGTCTATCTCGGCCGCGGCGAGGAGTCGACCGGCGGGCGGGACAAGTCCTCCATCCTGGCCGACACGATGGAGGCCGTGATCGGCGCGGTCTATCTGGCGCACGGCGTCGAGGCCGCGCGGGTTTTCGTGCACCATCTCTTCGACGACCTGATGGCCGAGGCGGCGACCCGCGGGGCCGGCCTGGACTGGAAGACCAGCCTGCAGGAGATCGCGTCGCTGTCCAGCCTCGGCGTTCCCGGCTACGAGATCACCGAATCCGGGCCCGACCATGCCAAGTCGTTCGAGGCTCGGGTGGTGCTGGGCGAGGAGCGGTTCGGCCCGGGCGCCGGTCGCAACAAGAAGGAGGCCGAGCAGAACGCGGCCTCCATCGCCTTCGAGGCGGTCACCGCGCGGCTGAAGCTGACCCAGGCGGGCACTGTCGATCCGCCGGAGAACGGCACCACCGCGACGGCGCCGGCGGCCGGCGTGGATGCCGACGAAGTCGTCGCCGCCGACTGACCTGAAACCCCTTGCATGCCCGAACTCCCCGAGGTCGAGGTCGTCCGCCGTGGCCTGACCGGTGCGGTCGCCGGCCGAACCATCGCCCGGGTCGAGGTGCTGCATGATCGCCCGGTGCGCCGGCACCTCCCCGGCCCGGCCGACTTCGCCGCCCAGCTGACCGGGCGGACCTTCATCGAGCCGCGGCGTCGCGGCAAGTACCTGTGGCTGCCGTTCGACGACGGCGACGCCCTGCTCGCCCACCTCGGGATGAGCGGACAGTTCCGCTCTGACGAGAGCACTCTGGTCGATCCGCCGAACACGCGGATCCGGTTCGTCTTCACCGACGGCGAACCGGAGTTGCGGTTCGTCGACCAGCGGATGTTCGGCGGCCTCAGCCTGTCACCCGGCGGCGCCGAACTGCCTGCCGAGATCGCCCACATCGCCCGGGATCCGTTCGATCCCGAATTCGATCATGATCAGACCGTGGCCCGGCTGCGGCGGAAACGGACCGGGGTCAAGCGTGCGCTCCTTGATCAACAACTGATCTCCGGCATCGGAAACATCTACGCCGACGAGGCGCTCTGGCGGGCCAAGCTGCACTACGCCAAGCCGTCCGATCGGCTGACCCGCAAGGCCGCCGCCGGATTGATCACCGAGGCGACCGCGGTGATGCAGGCGGCGCTGGGGGAGGGCGGCACCTCCTTCGATTCCCTGTACGTCAACGTGAACGGCAGCAGCGGCTACTTCGAGCGTGCCCTCGCCGTCTACGGCCGGGAAGGCCTGCCCTGCCTGCGCTGCGGCCGGCCGATCCGCCGCGAGCCGTTCATGAACCGCTCCTCCTTCCGCTGCCCGCACTGCCAACCGGCCCGGGGCCTCAACCCCGGGCCGCGGTGATCAACTGCGTCACGGATAGGGATCGGCCGGCGTCACCTCGCGGCGACGGATGATTACGTCGAACCAGTCGGCCAGGGTGCCGCCGGTGGCGGTCGAATCTGCGCCCAGGTCCGGGAAGCCGCGGGCCTGGAACGGGGCAGCGAGCCAGTCCCGGACCGCGCCCGGCGCGCGCTGCCGGAGATCGAGTGCCGATTGGTCATGATCAAGACCGGCGAACGTGGATTCGTACCACTGCGGCAACGGCCTGGGCAGCTCGATCAGCGCTCCCTGCTCGGTCCGGTAGGTGCCGTGGTCGAAGGCGAGGGCGACCACGCGGTAGCGGTCGCCGAACCATTCGGCCAGGTGCGAGCCGGCCGGCGTGAAGGCCATCGGGCCCTCCGGGGCGGAGTAGCGGACTTCGGCGGCCCGAGAGGTGTGCGCCGTGGCCGCCCAGTAGACCGACCGCGACCGGGAGTGTTCCTGCCACCACCGGATCGTGCGGGCCGAGCCGAGGTCGCGATAGGAGGGGATCTCCGGCCACGGCTTGCTGTAGTGGAGGTAGAACGCCTCGATCTGCCGGGCCATCTGCCGGGCGACGGAATGCCGACGATCACCAGGCGGGCGGCGGATCCCGTCGACGATCGCGCGCAGCCGCGCGGAGTTCCGGAGGTACGGCTCCTTGTTGGTCTCCGGACGGAAATACCACTTGGCGTAGTCACCGATGGTCATGGTCGGATTCGGCAGCAGGGCGGTGATCAAGGTCTCGACCTCGGGGTGCTGGTCGGGGGCGACCTCGGCGACGTAACGCGACAGCCGCTCGTAGACGAAGGCGCGGGTGGCGTAGTGTTCGGCGCCGACGAAGTGCACCTGATCATGGCGGTGCCGGGCGTTGTAGTGGCGGACCCAGGTGATCGTGTCGATCACCTCCTGGTTGCGCCAGGCCGGGCTGAACTCGGCGATCAGCGCGGCAAGATCACCGACGCCGGTCCGGACGTACTCGTCGACCAGCAGGCCGATCGACCAGTCCTCCTCCCAGATCAGGGTGCGGAAGCCGAGCCGCTCGACCAGCAGGCGCAGCACCCGGTGCTTGAGGGTGGTGACCTCGGCGAGGTTGTGGCCCGGCTCGCCGAGCCCGACCAGGGTCGCGCCGGCCAGGGATCGCTGCAGCACCCGCAGGTCGTCCAGCGGCGCGGTCGGTCGTACGGTCTTCAGGGCGTCGGACTTCGTGGCGATCCACTGCTCGACGGTGCGTTCGTCGGCCCGGGCGAGGGTGGTCCCGGCGGTGGCCGCCGCGGCGATCCCGGCGGCCGAGGCGAGCATGCCGCGGCGGGAGATGATCATGGTGCGGGAGGCGGTCATGGGTCGGTGTCCTTTCGTGATCTTCGAACACCGACATCCTTGCCGGGCGCCCGGGCCCGGCACATCCGCGCGACGACGGATCTCGGCTACGTCACGTGACGTAGTTCCGCTGCGAGGGTTCGGGCGGCGCGCCAGGCCAGGGCCACGGTGGTGAGGGTCGGATTGGCGGCCGTCGCGGTCGGGATCACCCCGTTGCCGCCGACGTAGAGGTTGGGCACGTCCCAGACCCGCAGATACTGATCACAGACCGAGGTGCCGTCGTTGACCGCGCCCATCCGGACCGTGCCCTGGTAGTGCAGCGACGACCCGCCGGCGGCGAGCTCCGGCGGCTCGCCGAGCACGCCGATCCGGGCCGCGCTGCGGGCGGCGTTCTGCTTCAACTGCTCGATCGTCTCCCGGTCCCGCTCGGTGTGCGAGTAGCGGATGATCATCTTCGGCATGCCGTACGAGTCGGTCTCGCTCTCGCTGAACTCCACCCGGTCGGAGAACTGGATCTCCTTGGCGCCGTACCAGGGGATCGCCACCAGCCGGGACGCCGCCGCGTCGTCCAGCTCGAGGCCGAGCCGGTACGGCGAACCGGCCAGCGGGATCACGCCGCCCTGCATCGGCCGCTCGTCGGAGAACGGCACGTGCACGTAGCCGATCCGGCCCGGGGTCGGCTCGAACCGGGCCGGATCGAAGGCGTCGTTGAGGAATCCGAACGCGCCGACCTGGAAGTGTTCGTTGAGATAGTGGCCGAGCGCGGTCGGCCGGACGCCCGAGGCGAACAGGACCTGCGGAGTCCGCAGCCCGTCGGCGCAGACCACGACGTGCGCGGCCCGCACCTCGGTGACCTCTTCGGTGCGCCGGTCCTGCAGCACCACCCCGGTGGCCCGGCCGCCGTCGACGATCACCCGCTGGGCCAAGGTCTCCGCGCGCAACTCGAAGCCGGGCGCGGTCCGCTCCAGGTCGCCGAGGATCGTGCCGGTGCCGGAGAAGTGCGGCCGCCCGTCCTGCCACTGGATGGCGAGCGGCATGAAGCCGATCGGCGCCAGCCCGGGCCCGTCGAACTCGGCCACCAGTTCGCGCCGGATCGCCTCGCCCAGCCCGGCGCCCGGCGTCGCCCAGGTGCTGACCCGGAGCAGCCGCTCGGCGTGCGTGAGGGCGGTGTCCAGCTCGGCGGCCGGCAGGAACGGGATCCGTTCCGACTGCTGCGGGCGCGGCGTGGAGGTGCCCCAGTGGATGCCCATGCCGCCGACCCCGCTGGACATGCTGGCGGCGGACAGCCCGGCCTCACCCGGCCCCAACTGCGGCCGCGGATCGAGGAAGAACAGGCCGGGCAGGATGGTCTGCCGGAACTCCAGGCTCGGGTCGAAGCCGTCGGCGATGCCGGCCAGCGCCTTCGCCCGCTCGATCCCGGCCTCGGGCCCCTGGGTCAGCAACTGGGCCGCGATCCGTTCCGGCTCGGTCAGGTTCTGGGTGTGCTCGCCGCGGCCGCCGGGGATCGCCGGACCGACCTCCACCATCAGGATCCGGGCGCCGGGCACGGCATCACCGATGGTGCGGGCGTAGGTCGCCCCGGCCGGACCGGAGCCGATGATCACGACGTCGTACGAGTCGGACATGATCATGCTCCTTCCGCCGCCGGCGCCGGCCGCGCGGCGAAGGCCCGGACGGCGTCGACCACCTGGCCGGTCTTCCACCACGGGTCGCCGCCGTTGCCCTCGTACTCGATCGTCAGCGGGCCGCGGTAGTCGTGGGCGGCGAGGATGCCGAGGGATCGGTCAAGATCAACAGCGCGGAGCGTCCCGTCCGCGGCGACGTCGTGCACCTTGACGTGGGCCAGCTCGGCCCGGCCGGCCAGGGCCTCGAGGTCGTCGTACAGCGAGGTCAGGTCGAGACCGTCCAGCAGCGTCGGCAGGTCGACCTCGCCGCCGCCGAACAGGGCCGCCATGACCGGCTGGGTGAGCACCTCGAAGTTGCCCAGGTCGAGCAACAGCCCGAGCTGCTCGCGGCCGACGGCGTCGAGCAGCGCGATCAGCCAGGCCGGGTCGCTGCTCGGGCCGCCGTGGTTCTCCACCAGCAGCCGGGTGCCCCGATCCCGGGCGTAGCCGCCGAGCTCGATCAACGCCTCGACCAGGTGCGCGGACGGCCCACCGGCAGCATGCGGGCCGAACGGGGAGCCGGGATTGACCCGGACGAACGCCGAACCCATCGCGGCGAACCGGTCGATCCATGGGGTGATCAGGGCCAGCTGATCGGCCCGCCGCGACGGCTCGACGGCGAGATCGCCCTGGTCGATCGCGGCGTTGATCAGCCGTACGCCGGAGGTGGTCAGGGCGGCGGCAAAACGGTCCAGTTCGGGGTCGTCGGGCCCGGTGAACTGGAACGCGACCGTCTCGATCGCCTGCACCCCGAACTCGCTCCGAGCCCGCGCCGGGAAGTCCGACAGGTCCAGCTCCTTGGCGTTCGGCAGGTCGAGGTGCACCTCGTTGCCGTCGCCGTCGGTGAAGTCGAAGGACAGCGGTCCCAGGTGCTCGCGGAGGCTGTAGCTGGACACGGACAGGGTCGACATGGGTGCTCCCTCGCGGTGATCGACGGCGATCCGAAATTTCGGGAATGATGCCCATTATGAAGTCGTACCCGGTCAGGCTTCAAGCCCGATCGGGCCCGACGTTAGGATTTCGCCATGGGACTTCGGGAGCTGAAGGCGGAGCGGAACCGCCACCGCATCGCCGAGGTGGCGCTCGACCTGTTCCTGACCCAGGGGTTCGATGAGACCACGATGGAGCAGATCGCCGAGCGGGCCGAGGTCGGCTCCACCACGTTGTATCGCTACTTCCCGAGCAAGGATCTGATCGCGCTGGAACCGTTCCGTGCCGGGCTGGCCCTGGGCGAGGCACTGCGTGGCCGGCCGGCGGAGGAGCCGCTGGCCGAGTCGCTCGGCGCCGTCGTGATCGGGGTCCCGGGCGCCGACTTCGGCGATCTCGACCGGTTCGCCCGGCTGCGCGAACTGGTCGACCGGACACCGGGACCGCGGGCGAAGCTGTGGGACCTGCTGGCGCACAGCCGCGACGACTTCGCCGCGGCGCTGGCCGACCGGATGGGCCGGGACCCGGCCGAGCCCGAGGTGGCGCTGACCGCGTTGATCGCGTTCGGGGTCTGGCACCTCGCCTGGGACCGTTGGTGGGCCGGTGATCGTTCGGTCGAGCACGCCGCGGTGGCCCGGACCCTGCTGGCCGAGCTCAGCCGGGTGCCGGTGATCATTCCGGCTGCTCAGGCCTGATCGATCGGCCCCGGCTCGACGTTGCGGATGCCGGGCACGCCGCCCTCGACGTAGACGCTCGCGGCGAGTTGGATCGGCGCGTCCGGCCGGGTCACGTACGGCACGATCTTGTAATCGGTCCGCCATTCCCGGTGGGTGACGGTGCAGGTCGCGTAGCCGCGCTGCGCGTTGTGGAACCGCAGGTGCGGGTTCTCGGCCAGCCAGATCCGGCCCAGGTTGTCCATCGCGGTGCCGTCGCGGCCGGAGCTGATCGAGGTGCCGAGGAACTCCGCCCCGACCGTGGCCGAGCCCGGGTCGTCGAAGTTGATCTTGAGATCGGCGGCGGTGCTGCGGTGCGCGTCACCGGTGAGCACGACGAAGTTGTCCACCTGGCGATCATGGACGGCGTTGAACAGCCGTTGCCGGGCCGCGGTGTAGCCGTCCCACGGGTCGAGGCCGTAGCGCGTGTCCGGCCCTTCGGTGTGGTCGGCCTGAAACATGAACACCTGATTGCCGAGGATGTCCCAGCGACTCCGGGATCGCCCGAAGCCGTCCAGCAGCCAGCGCTCCTGCTCGGTGCCGAGCATCGTGCGGGCCGGGTCGTGGCGATCTTCCTGCAGGGTCGGCTGGACGTCGCGGAACTGCCGCGTGTCGACCATGTGCAGGGTGGCCAGCCGGCCGTACGGGAGCCGCCGGAACAACTGCATGTCCGGCCCGTCCGGCTTGGCCGTCAGTCGCAACGGCTGGTTCTCGTAGAACGCCTGGAAGGCGTCGGCCCGGCGCTTCAGGAACACCGCCGGATCCTGGTCCGGCTCGCTGTCCGGCTGGGAGTGGCTGCTGGCCCAGTTGTTCTCCACATCATGATCATCGACGGTGACCAGCCAGGGAAAGGCCGCGTGCGCCGACTGCAGCTCGGGATCGGACTTGTACTGACCGAACCGGACCCGGTAGTCGGCGAGCGAGAAGACCTCCGTCGTCGGCAGGTGGCCGCGACCGATGGTGCTCGTCCCGCCGCCCTCATAGATGTAGTCGCCGAGGTGGACCATGAAGTCCAGATCCTCGGCGGCCAGGTGGGTGAAGGCGGTGAAGAAACCTTCGGGGTAGTTCTGGCAGCTGGCGAAGGCGAACTTGAGCTCCCGTACCGCGGCCGAGGCCTCGGGCGTGGTCCGGGTCCGGCCGACCGGGCTGAGCTGACCGCCGGCCCGGAACCGGTACCAGTAACGGCGATCCGGGCGCAGGCCGGCCACCTCGACGTGGACCGAGTGGCCGAGGGCCGGCGAGGCCGAGGCGGTGCCGCGGGACACGATCTTGGCGAACCGCTCGTCCTCGGCGACCTCCCAGTCGACCGGCACGACCGAGTCGGGCATCCCGCCGGTCCCGTCCGGGCTGACCGGGTCCAGCGCGAGCCGGGTCCAGATCAGGACGCTGTCGGAGAACGGTTCGCCCGACGCGACGCCGAGCCGGAACGGGTCGTCGGGGAAGGTCGTGCCGGCCCAGGCGCGCCCGGGGTCGCTGAGGTGGCTGCTGACGGCTACCGCGAGGGCGCCGCCTCCGGCCAGGCCGAGGAATCGTCGTCGATCCGGTTGGGTTCGCATAGCGAATCCAAACCCGGAGACGGGTATTCGGTCAACCAGAAGTCCATGAACAACTGGTCATAATTGACGGTCAGGCGCGGGTGTGTTCCGAGACCAGCACGGCGGCGGTGTTCGGTTCGAGCGCCCGGAAGACGTGGGCGACATCGCCCGGATAGGACAGATAGTCGCCTGGCGCGAGCTCGACCGGTTCGTCGGCCGGGCCGACCTCGGCCCGCCCGGAGCTCATGATCACGTGCTCGACCACGCCCGGCAGGTGCGGGTCGGAGTCGCGGGCGGAGCCGGGCTGAGCGGTGACCAGGAAGATGTCGCGGCGGGCCGACGGCGGGCTGGCGGCGAGCAGGGTGGCGACGTAATCGGCCCGGTCCGAGGCGACCGCCGGCCCCTCGCCGGCCCGGATCAGCCGGATCGGCGCCCGCTGTGGTTGGACCAGGTGCGCGATCGGCACATCGAGCGCGGTGCTCAGGGCCCACAGGGTTTCCACGCTCGGGTTTCCGGAGCCGGACTCGAGCTGCGACAGCGTGGACTTGGCGATCCCGGCCTTGCGGGCGACCTCGCCCAGCGACAGGCCGGTCCGCCGGCGCTCGGCCCGCAGTGATGCGGCGATCACGTCCAGCGGTGCCCGGGTGCGGGCCGGCCGGTCCTCGGTCATGCAGCTCCGATCGTCTCATCGTACGATCGTTCGATTTGACGAACGACCATGGTGCGTTCACCGTAGACTACATGCGTTCGATATGGCGAACGGCTGATCGAGGGATGGTCCGCGATGTCGCCGTGGTCTGTGCCGCGGTGGCGCTGGTGGCGGTGTCGTACGGGGCGATCGCGGTCGGCTCCGGCTTCGACCTCTGGGTGCCGGCCCTGCTCTCGGTCACCGTGCTGGCGGGGTCGGCCGAGTTCCTGTTCGTCGGCATCCTCGCCGCCGGTGGTGGTCCGGTGGCGGCCGTGGCGGCCGGCCTGCTGGT
Source organism: Microlunatus speluncae (assembly GCF_009299835.1). Lineage (GTDB taxonomy): Bacteria > Actinomycetota > Actinomycetes > Propionibacteriales > Propionibacteriaceae > Microlunatus > Microlunatus speluncae. The sequence goes on along the minus strand of NZ_VKCZ01000008.1, from coordinate 120,895 downwards.
CAATGCCCGACACCTGCCGTTCGGCCTGTCCGTCGCCGACACCGTCGGCATCGGCTGGCGCCGGTTGTTGGGCAGCCATCTGATGAACGACGAGTCGGTCGCGCTGGCTCTTGGTCAGACCGACCCGGAGCGGCGTCGCGCGGTGTTCTGGCTCTGTGGGTTGGGCGTACTGATCTGCTGGCCCGGCGGTGCCGTGCTCGGCGGGCTGCTCGGCGGCCTGGTCGCCGCGCCGGAGCAACTGGGCCTGGACGCGATGTTTCCAGCGGTGCTGCTGGCCGTGGCCGTACCGGCGCTGAAGCGGCCGGGGGTACGGCGAGCGGCGGGCGTCGGCTGTCTGATCGCACTCGTCGGCACGCCGTTCCTGCCGCCCGGCCTGCCGGTCCTGGTCGCCCTGACCGGTCTGCTCACCATGATCATTCCCGCCGTTCGGAAGGCGCGCAGGTGAATTCGCTGACCTTGATCATCGCCGCCTTGGCGCTCGCCGTCGGCACCTACGCGTTCCGGCTGGCCGGCCCGTTGCTGGCCCATCGGATCGACGTACCGGAACGGATCCGGGAGTTGATCGACACCTCGACCGTGGTCCTGTTGCTGGCCGTGGTGGCGACCACGTCCGTAGCGGAGGGGCAGCACTTCGCCGGCTTCGCCCGGCCGATCGGGGTCGTCGTCGCGGGGGTGCTGGCCTGGCGCCGGGCACCGTTCGTGATCACCGTGACCGCCGCCGCCGCGGTGGCGGCCGGGCTGCGCCTGATCGGGGTTCCGTAGCCGGCCTCGGGGGCGACCTGAGATCGTTGATCAACCGCAGAACAGAGAGGCCGATCATGTACAAGCTCGTCGTGCTCTACCGGACGCCCGATTCGCCGCCGGACTTCGACCGGTACTACAACGAGACCCACATCCCGATCGCCAAAGGGATGCGAGGCCTGACCCGGTGGACCGTGACCAAGTTCGAGCCGGCCCCGGACGGCACACCGCCGGAGTTCTACTACGCGGCCGAGCTCTACGCCGAGACCCGTGCCGACCTGGAAGCGATCCTCACCTCCGAGGAGGGTGAGGCGGCCTGGGCGGACGTGGCCAACTTCGCCTCCGGCGGTGCGGTCCGGCTGTTCGGCCCGGAGGAAGATGTGCCGGTCGCATGATCGACGTGATCGTCGTTGGCCTCGGCTTCGGCGCCGCCTTCGCGCCGATCTACGTCGCGCACCCCGAGGTCGGCCGGGTCGCGCTCGTCGACAGCGACCCGGACCGGTTGGCTGCGGTCGGCGACGAGCTCGGCCTGCCCGACCGCTTCGACAGTCTGGAGCAGGCGCTGGCGGCCGACGGCTGGGATGCGGTGCATCTGCTCACTCCGGTGGCTCTGCACGCCGATCAGGTGGAGTTGATCTTGGATTCGGGCCGGCACTGCGCCAGCGCCGTACCGATGGCGACGACGCTGGAGGACTGTGATCGGCTGATCGCCGCGGAGCGGCGCAGCGGCCGGAATTACATGATGATGGAGACCGCGGTGTATTCCCGCGAGATCTTCCATGCCCGCCGGCTGCTCGACCAGGGCGCCCTGGGCCGGCTCAGCTACTTCCGCGGCGAGCACCTGCAGAACCTGGACGGCTATCCGCCGTACTGGCTCGGGTTTCCGCCGATGCACTACGTGACGCACGCGCTGTCGCCGGCCCTGGCGCTGGCCGGGACCCGCGTTGCCTCCGTCCGTTGCCTCGGCTCGTCCCGGCTGGCGCCCGATCGGATCGGCGTCGGCGGGCCGGGCTTCGGCACCGAGGCGGGTCTGTTCCGGCTGGCACCGCCGGCCGGCGACCCGGCCGCCGATGATCTTGTCGCCAACATCACCATGTCGTTCTTCCAGCTCGGCCGGTCCTATCTCGAAGGATTCTCGGTGTACGGCGACGAGGGTGCCCTGGAGTGGCCGCAGTTGGAGGGCGGGCCGATGAAGGAGTTCGCGATGGAACCGGCGCGATCCGGCCAGCGGGGCCGCCCGGTGTCGGTCGCCGACGTCCATCCCGCCGGCGCACCGGAGCTGTTGCCGGAACCCCTGCGCCCCTTCGCCGACGGCGGCCATGGCGGCTCGCATCCCCATCTGGTGCACGAATTCGTCTCCAGCATCGTCGAAGCTCGGCCGGCCAAGATCAACGCCCGGCAGGCCGCAACCTTCACCGCCCCCGGCATCTGCGCCCACGCCTCCGCCCTGGCCGACGGCGCCGAGATCACCGTCCCGGACTACGTCCAGAACCAGTGATCACGCTGCAAGACAACTGGCCTTTGCCCTTCGACACGCTCAGGGAACGAACACCCGAGCGTCCTCACGCCAGCCGGAACGATCACCTGGCGACGCGATGCTGCGACGACTGCGATGATTCGCCGAGTCATGCATCAGACGAACAGGATGTCGGCGGCGACGCGAACCTCGGCGGGAACGACGACGGTGGCATAGACGCCGGCGGCTGAGCCGCGGGTCTTGGCGACCAGGCGGAGTAGCTCCGGGCTCACCTGGCCGGTCTCCGGATCGACGTTGATCGCCACGCACCGTTTGTCGGATCGGTCGACCCGGAGCACGGCGTCGCCGATCCGCAGGGTGCGGCCGACCCAGGAGTCCTCGACGAACGGCTCATCGGTCTCGACCAGCAGGTTCGGTCGGAACCGGCGCGGGTCGACCGGGAGACCGGCGGTCCGGCACAACTCCGCCGCGGTCGCGCTGCCGATCAACGAGACGGGCATCGTGTCGAAGGCGCCGCGATGCAACCGCATCAGGCGCAACCGGGCACCGAGTTGCTCGGCCAGCGCCGGATCGGTGACCTCGAGGGTTTCGCCGGCCGGGGTCAGCACCTCGGCCGTCGAGGCGTCCGGCCGGCCCGGATCCCTGAGTCGCGCCGAATACAGCCACATCCGAGGTTCCTCGCGGATCGTGTGCCAGGGAAATCCGTTGGATTCATGATCGGGTCGAACGAACGCCCATCGCCGGTCGCCGGCCAGGCCGTGCCAGGAGACGGCGGCCGACTCGAGTGATTCACCGGCCATCGATTTCACCGGATAGCGCCAGATCCGGGCGAGCCGCGCCGCCACACCGTCCGCTGCGTTGTCCACGCGCACGCCTTTCGATCATCAGGCGCCCTTGATCAACAAGGTCCCGCCGGAGCGTTGCGGCACCCGTACGTCGCGGGCCCGCTGCAGCGCCTCTCCAGGGACGCAACATCGTAACTCCGCTGGTCGTGGACGAGGAGGGCCACCGCGTACGCGCTCGCCGGCCCGGATGGCGCAGGAGTCGATCGGCGACGGCGGACCCAGTAGCGTGACCACCGTGCTGGCAGCGTTGGGATGGGGCGCGGTAGCGGCGAGTTCGCTGGTGATCGGGGCCGTGCTGGGCATGATCAGGAAGTGGCACGCCGGGGTGGTCGGCGGTGTGCTGGCGTTCGGCGCCGGCGCGCTGATCTCCAGCGTCGCTTTCGAGCTGGCTCAGGAGGGCCTGGCCATCGGCGGCCCGGTCCCGGTGGCGATCGGGCTGGCCGTCGGGGCGTTGGCCTTCTTCGGTGCGAACGCCGCGGTGGACCGGATCGGCGGCCGGGCCGGCGGTGGGTCCGGGGGACTGCCGCTCGCGCTCGGCTCGCTGTTGGACGGAATCCCGGAGCAAGCGGTGCTCGGCATCGGCCTGGCCGCGGGCGAGGGGGTCAGTGTCGCCCTGCTGGTGGCGATCTTCATCTCCAACCTGCCCGAGGGGATCGGCTCGGCCAGCGACATGCGGGCGGCCGGCAAGTCCGTCCGCTCGGTGACCAGCCTGTGGATCGTCGTCTCCGTCGCCTGCGCCCTCGCGACCCTCGGCGGTTACGCCCTCGCCAGCGTCGCCGGCCCCGAGGTGAAGGGCGCGATCGACGGCTTCGCGGCGGGCGCGCTGTTGGTGATGCTGGTCGACTCGATGATCCCGGAGGCGAAGGAGAAGGCTGGCAACCGGGCCGGCCTGCTCACCGTGATCGGCTTCGCCGTCGCCGCCGCGCTCTCCAACCTCGTCTGATCATGGAGCGTTACGTTCCGGGCCTCGAGCTCAGTCGCCGGTTGTACGAGGAGCTCGTCGGACCCGTGCTGGCGGCGGAGCATCCGGATCTGGCCTACAGTGCGGCGCTGCTCGGTCGCGGCTCGGAAGTGCTTGGCTACGACGATCCGCAGTCGGCCGACCATGATCGACAGGCACGGCTGTTGATCTTCCTCGGTGCCGCCGCAGAGAGCGAAGCGGTTGAGGCGACGATTCGGCGGGTGCTGCCGGATCGCTTCGGCGGCGCGCCGACGGGCGTCACCGTGAACACCCTGCACAACTATCTGCAAGATCAGCTCGGCGTCACTCCTGATCACCGGCCGCCCACCGTGTCGGACTGGCTCGGCCTCTCGGAGCCGCGGTTGCTGATGTTCACCGCAGGCGAGGTCTTCCATGATCAGGTCGGGCTGCGGCACGAGCGCGACCGGTTCTCCTACTATCCGCACGAGCTGTGGCTCTATTTCCTGTCCGCGATGTGGTGGCGACTGCACCCGGAGCAGAATCTGGTCGGCCGCGCCGGTCAGGTCGGCGACGAGCTCGGCTCCGCCCTGATCGGTGCCGAGCTGGTCCGCGACATGATCCGGCTCTGCTTCCTGCAGGAACGCCGCTACGCCCCGTACTCGAAATGGTTCGGGACCGCCTTCGCCCGGTTGCCTGGTGCCGACACGCTGGCGCCTCTGTTTCGCGCTGTGCTCCGGGCCGAGTCGTGGCCGGACCGGGAGGAGGCGTTGATCGCCACCTATCGCCAACTGGCGGCGCGGCAGAACGCGCTCGGGGTGAGCGACCCCGTACCGACCGAGATCGTGCGGCTGTGGGACCGCCCGTTCCGGGTGCTCTGGGGCGACTTCCCGGGAGCGTTGCAGGCCCGGATCCGGGACCCGGAGGTACGCGCTCTCGTCAGCCGCTTTCCGGCCGGCGGCATCGACCGGGTCCGGGAGGTGCTTCCCCGCCGACCCGTGTTCCGCGCACCTGGGGATGCTCCTTGAGCGGGCGCACTGGCTATCTTGAATTCAGAACGTGTTCTGAACTATCGTGACGGTATGGTCATCGCCGCGGAATCCCGCACCGTCTTCCAGTCTTCCGACCTCAGCCGATCGTCTGCTGAGGTTTTCGCCGCTGCCACCGACCACCCGGTTGAGGTCACTCGGCGTGATGGTGAGTCGCTGGTCCTGATGTCTGAGCGCGAGAACCGTGCACGGACCGCTCTTCTTGAACTGGCAGCGCAGTTGATCGCCGTCTCGACCAGCACCGAAGGGACCCTTGTTGACCGTATGAGTGATCGCTTTCCTTGGATGCTTGCCTTCCGTCCCGAGGATCGCGAGGAGTGCGCGGTGAAGGTCCTGACTGCTGCCCGGGCGTCGTTCGCAACCGGGCAATCCCACCTGGCGATCGCCGAACTCACCGCGTGGAGGGAAACCGCTACCGCCATCGCTGCTGGGCTCGGGCGAACTCCCACAGAGTGGATCGAAGACGGCGAAGTCGTAGCGCGTCCCTGACCTATGGCCAAGGACACCAGGGTCGAGGGCCAAGTGGTTCATCTGGAGCGGGTGCACACATCTCACCCGAACGACACCAAGTAGTGGTTACGGCTGATCACTGCGTTGCCGAGACCGCGGCACACGCGGTCGTCCGGCGACATCGTCCAGCGCCCGGGGTGAACTGCCGATTTCCGTACTCCACAGGGTTGGGCGGTAGGCTCGAAGAATCGTGGAACGACTCCGGCACTATCTCTTCGTGCGCCACCGTCACAACTGGCTCCTGCTGATCCGGTTCGGGCTGGTCGGCGCGTCCGGCGTGCTGGTCAACCTGATCACCGTCGTGCTGTTGAAGCGGACCGGGCCGCATTTCGACGACATCGCCATCGATCTGCCGCTGACCGATTTCAACGTCCGCTGGTATCACGTCTTCTCGATGATCGCGTTCCTGGTCGCCAACCTGTGGAACTTCCAGCTGAACCGCAAGTGGACCTTCCGCAGCGCCGAGCACAGCGGCTGGTGGCGGGAGTTCGGGCCGTTCCTCGCGGTCGGCCTGGTGGCGCAGTTGATCGGCCTCGGCATCCTGACCCTGCTGATGCACCCAGGGTCGATCTTCTCGCTGCCGTCGGATCTGCTGGACAACTCCAACGGCTTCCGGACCAAGTACTACTGGGCCCAGTTGATCACCATCGGCTTCACCGTGCCGATCTCGTTCGTGCTCAACAAGCTGTGGACGTTCTCGGCCGTCCGCCGCGGCCGCCACGTCAGTTTCGAGTCCGAACTCCAGGCCGAGATCGCCCAGGAGCAACGACGGCCCGACGAGGAACCGGAGCCGGCCCTGCCGCGGGAAGAGGCCCGCCGCTGACGCGGAATCGGCGCCGGGGCTGACCTCCACGGTTAGCCCGGGCTGCTCGGTTAGGGTGTAATTTGCTTCCCCGGCCCTGACCGACCGGACTTCCGTACGATCCGGATCGCTGCTGCACGAGACAATTTGAGGGAACGCACGTGTACCTGAAGAGCCTGACCCTGAAGGGATTCAAGTCCTTCGCTTCGGCGACGACGCTGAATTTCGAACCAGGGATCACCTGCGTGGTCGGGCCGAACGGGTCGGGCAAGTCCAACGTCGTCGACGCCCTGAGCTGGGTGATGGGCGAGCAGGGGGTCAAGTCCCTGCGCGGCGGCAAGATGCAGGACGTCATCTTCGCCGGTACGTCCGGCCGCGCGCCGCTCGGCCGGGCCGAGGTCACGCTCACCATCGACAACACCGACGGCGCGCTGCCGATCGAGTACACCGAGGTCACGCTGTCCCGGACCATGTTCCGCAACGGCGGTTCGGAGTACGCGATCAACGGCCAGACCGCCCGGCTGCTCGACATCCAGGAACTGCTGTCGGACTCGGGCATCGGCCGGGAGATGCACGTCATCGTCGGCCAGGGCCAGCTCGACTCGATCCTGCAGGCGACGCCGGAGGGCCGGCGCGGCTTCATCGAAGAGGCCGCCGGTGTGCTCAAGCACCGGAAGCGCAAGGAAAAGGCGCTGAAGAAGCTGGAGTCGACCGAGGGCAACCTCAACCGGCTGAACGACCTGATCTCGGAGATCCGGCGCCAGCTGAAGCCGCTCGGCCGGCAGGCCGAGGTGGCCCGCAAGGCCGCGGTGATCCAGGCCGAGGTGCGCGACGCGAAGGCCCGGTTGATCGCCGACGACCTGGTCCAGGCGACGCTGGCGATGCAGTCCGACCTGGCCGACGAGAAGGCGATGCGGGATCGCCGGCGGGAGTTGGAAGAGGCGTTGGAGGTGGCGCGGGAGACCGAGACCGCCGCCGAGGAGTCGGTTCGCGAGGGCCTGCCGCGGCTGACAGCGGCCCAGGAGACCTGGTATTCCCTGGCCGCCCTGAAGGAGCGGGTCGCCAGCACCCTGTCGATCGCTCGGGAGCGGATGCGCAACGCCGAGTCCGATCCGGGGGAGGTGCGGCCCGGCCGGGATCCCGAGGAGTTGGAGCGGGAGGCCGAGGCGGTCGGCGAGCAGGAGGCCGAGCTGACCGCGCAGCTGGAGGAGAAATCGGAGGCGCTGGAGCTGGCCAGCGAACGCCGCGGCGAGCTGGAGGAGGCGCACCGGCTCGAGGAGACCCGGCTGGCAGGCCTGATCCGGGCCGCGGCCGACCGGCGCGAGGGTCTGGCCCGACTGACCGGGCAGGTCAATTCGTTGCGCAGCCGGGCCGAAGCGGCGGACGCCGAGATCGGCCGGCTCAGTGCCGCCCAGGCCGAGGCCGCCGAGCGGGCCGCCGTCGCCGAGCGCGCGTTCACCTCGCTCGAGTCGCGGGTGGCCGGGTTGGACGACGGCGAGGAAGGTCTGGACGCCGAGCACGAATCCGCCCAACAGGCCCTGGACGGGGTCGACGCCGAGCTCGCCGAACTGCGCCGGGCCGAGACCCAGGCCCAGCAGGAGCGGGCCGCGCTGGTCGCCCGGGTCGAAGCGCTCCAGGTCGGGCTGCGGCGCAAGGACGCCGGAGCGGCCCTGCTGGCCGCGACGGATCAGATGACCGGGCTGCTCGGCTCGGTTGCCGCCCTGGTCGGCGTCGAAGCCGGCTTCGAGACCGCGGTCGCCGCGGCCTTCGGCTACGCCGCCGACGCGGTGGCGGTGGCCGACCTGGACGCCGCCGTCGACGCGTTCGCCCATCTCAAGACCGAGGATCTTGGCCGGGCCGGGCTGCTGCTGGCCGGGGCACCGGCGTCGGACCGGGCCGCCTGGCCGACTCCGCCGGCCGGCGTCCGGTACGCGGTCGACGCCGTCGAGTGCTCGCCGGAGTTGCGGCCGGCGGTCGACCGGATGCTGCGCAAGGTCGCGGTCGTCGAGGATCTGCCGGCGGCGCGGGACCTGATCCGGCAGTACGCGGACCTGACCGCGGTCACCCGAGACGGCGACGTGCTCAGCGCCCACTTCGCCGCCGGTGGTTCGACCGCGCAGCCGAGCCTGATCGAGGTGCAGGCCGCGGTCGACGAGGCGGAGCAGAAGCTGGCCGCGGCCAACCACGCCTGCGACCGGCTGAAGTTCGCCCAGACCGAGCTGACCGAGCGGCACGCTCAGACCAAGCGGGACGTCGAGGTGACGCTGGCCCGGCTGCACGAGTCCGACGCCGCGATGGCGGCCGTCGCCGAGGAGTTGGGCCAGCTGTCGTCGACCGCCAAGGGCGCGCGCGGCGAGGCCGACCGGCTCGCCGCCGCGATCCAGGGGGCCGAGCAGGCCCGGGACGCCGACCTGTCCGGGCTGGCCGACCTGGAGCACCGGCTCGAGTTGGCCAGCGACGAGGCCGAGATCGACGAGCCCGACCCGGAGGAACGGGACCGGCTCGGCGAGGAGGCCCGGCTGGCCCGGGCGGCCGAGATGGATGCCCGGCTCGCGCTGCGCACGCTGGAGGAGCGGGTACGGGCCCTGGCCGGCCGCGCCGACGCGCTGCGGCAGGCCGCGGAGAACGAACGGCAGGCGCACGCCCGGGCGGTGGCCCGGCGGGAGCGGATGCTGCGCGAGGCGAAGATCGCCACCGCGGTGCACGCGGCCGGCAGCTATCTGGCCGACCAGGTCGAACGGTCGGTCGCTCTGGCCGCCACCGAACGGGCCGAGGCGGAGACCACCCGGGCCGAGGCCGAGGCGGTGCTGACCGAGGTCCGGAAGCGGGTCCGCGCCCTCGGCTCGGACTTCGAGTCGCTGGTCGACTCGGCGCACCGGGAGGAGATGGCCCGGGCCGAGCACCGGATGCGGATCGAGGCCCTGTCCGAGAAGGCGATGACCGAGCTGGGCCTGGAGCCGCAGGTGCTGGCCGACGAGTACGGACCGGAGCTGCCGGTGCCGGTGCTCGCCCACGAGGACGGCTCCTTGATCACCGACGAGGACGAGCGGCCGGAACCGGTGCCGTACGTCCGCGAGGAGCAGCAGAAACGGCTCCGTCGGGCCGAGCGTTCGCTGGGCCAGCTGGGCCGGATCAACCCGCTCGCGTTGGAGGAGTTCGACGCGATGGAGGAACGGCACCAGTTCCTCTCCGAGCAGCTGGAGGACCTGCGCAAGACCCGGACCGACCTGATCGACATCATCACCGAGGTCGACGCCCGGGTGGAGCAGGTGTTCGCCGACGCCTACGCCGACGTGGAGAACGCGTTCAACCGGGTCTTCACCCGGCTGTTCCCGGGCGGCGAGGGCCGGCTGGTGCTGACCGAGCCGGGCAACTGGCTGACCACCGGCGTCGACGTCGAGGCCCGGCCGCCGGGCAAGAAGGTGAAGCGGCTGTCGCTGCTCTCCGGCGGCGAGCGGTCCCTCGTCGCGGTCGCCTTCCTGGTCTCGCTGTTCATCGCCCGGCCCAGCCCGTTCTACATCCTGGACGAGGTCGAGGCGGCGCTCGACGACACCAACCTGGGCCGGCTGCTGGAGATCTACGAGGAGCTGCGGGAGAACAGCCAGCTGCTGGTGATCACGCACCAGAAGCGGACGATGGAGGTCGCCGACGCCCTGTACGGCGTCACGATGCGGGGCGACGGTGTGTCCGCGGTGATCTCCCAACGCCTCCGTACGGACGCGGAGTCCGTCGCCTGATGCCATGGTGAGACGCGGGGTCACGATGATCGACGTGGCTCAGGCCGCGGGCGTGTCGACGATGACCGTGTCCAACGTGATCAACGGCCGGTCGCAGCGGGTCAGCGAGGCCACCAAGCAACGGGTGCTGGCGACCATCGCCGAGCTGGGTTATCAGGTCAACCTCGCCGCCCGGCAGCTGCGGATGGGCCGCACCGGCCTGGTCGGCCTGGCCGTGCCGGACTTCGACTTCGGCTACTTCTCCGAGCTGGCCGACCGGCTGGCCGACCGGCTCGCCGAGCACGACCTGCGGCTGGTGATGGAACGCACCGGCGCCAGCCGCTCGGCCGAGCTGGACACCCTCTCCGCCCCGCGGCTGAGCAGCTACGACGGCTTCGTGCTCAGCGTCGTCGCCGGCGACCGCGATGATCTTGAACAGCTGCGGATCGACACCCCGGTGGTGCTGATCGGCGAGCGCGCGGTGCCGGCCCGGTTCGATCATGTGCTGATGGACAACGTCGGTGGGGCCCACGCCGCCACCGCGCTGCTGCTGCGGGCCGGGGCCCGCCGGATCGCCTTGCTGGGTGGGAAGACGTCGCGGCAGCAGACCATGCCGGCGTTGCGCACCCGCGGCTACCGCAAGGCCCACGAGGACGCCGGCGTGCCGATCGATCCGGCGTTGATCATCTCCTCGGTGCACCGGATCGAGGGCGCGTACGAGGCGGTCCGGACCCTGGTCGCCGACAAGATCGACTTCGACGCCGTCTTCGCCCTCACCGACACCACGGCCTACGGCGCCCTGCGGGCCCTGGCCGAGGCCGGCCGCCGGGTCCCGGACGACGTCCAGGTCATCGGCTTCGACAACCTGAGCGGCAGCCGGTTCACCACTCCGGCTCTGACCTCGGTGGAGCCCGACAACGACGCCATGGCCGACGCCATCTGCTCCCTGCTGGTCGAGCGGATCGCCCAGAGCTCGACCCCGGTGCCGGCCCGGGTGGTCATGCCGGCGGCCAAGATCATCGAACGCGAGTCCACCCGATTCGTCGGATCGGCGGCAAGTTAGGATCGGTGGGATTCGCCAAATTCCGGCATTCCCATCGGCACGCTCTCCTTCTTGGAAGTTCATGACCCTACGCACGTCCGGTTCGACCGGAACTCCGCCTCGACCGTCAGCCTCGCCGTCCTCGTCGTCGAAATCCTCCGACCAATCGGTCGCCGACGGCATCGGCAAGGCTCCGTCGGCGACTGCCGTCTTCCGCGAGGGTCTCGGACGCCTGTTCACGGCCTGCTGGGAGCGCCGGAAGATCTTCATCCCGTCGGTCCTTGCCGGGGTGGCGTTCGCCCTGCTGCAGGTGCTGACCGCCTCGCTGATCGGGCAGGTGACGCAGAACGTCATCGTGCCGTCGTTCGAGTCCGGCAGCCCGGTCCCGGGCGCCGTCGCCACGGCCGGTCTGCTGGTGTTCGGCATCGCGGTGCTGCGGGCGGTGGCGGTGGTCGGCCGGCGCACCCTGGCGTCGGTGACCCAGTTCCACCTGATCGCCGACTACCGGTTGCGGTTGACCCGGCGCCTGTCCGAGCTGCCGCTGCTGTGGCACCGGCGGCAGTCGACCGGCGCGCTGCTGTCGACGATGTACTCCGACATCGAGGCCACGTTCTTCGCCATCGCGCCGTTCCCGTTCGCCCTGGCGACGCTCGCGATGCTGGCGTACGCGGTCATCGTGGTCGCCGGCATCGACCCGGTGCTGCTGCTGATCATGGTCGTGACGGTGGCGATGCTGCTGGTGCTGAACATGGTCTTCCAGTCCAAGGCGGCGCCGATCGCGCTGGAGTCGCAGCGGCTGCGGGCCCAGGTGTCCGAGATCGCCCACGAGTCGTTCGACGGGGCCAACGTGGTGAAGTCGCTGGGCCGGGAGGACATCGAGGAGGAGCGGTTCGTCGACGCGGCGGACCGGTTGCGCCGCAACGGGATCCGCCTCGGCTACGTCCGCGGCTGGTTCGACCCGGTGATCGACGCCCTGCCCAACCTGGCCATCTTGTTGGTCGCCCTGGTCGGCACCTGGCGGATCGGGCAGGGGGCGCTGACCACCGGCGAGCTGATCCAGGTGGCGTACCTGTTCACGCTGATGGCGCTGCCGCTGCGCTCGTTCGGTTGGGTGCTCGGCGATCTGTCCCGGGTGGTCGTCGGCTGGCGGCGGACCAAGCGGATCCTCACCGCCCGCGACCAGCTCGGCTACGGTACGGCGACCGCCCCCGCCACCGGCCGGCCGGCCCGGGTGGAGTTCCGGGGTGTCACCCTCGAATACCGCGACTCGCACTCCGCGACCGGTCGCACCCGGCCGGATGCCGTCGCACTGCACCAGGTCGATCTCACCGCCGATGCCGAGACCGACGGCCGGGTGGTCGCGATCGTCGGCGCCACCGGCTCCGGCAAGTCGACCCTGACCCTGCTGGCCTCCCGGCTGCTGGACCCCACCGCCGGCCGGATCCTGCTCGACGGAGTGGAGCTGCGCGATCTCACCGCCGACTCGCTCGCCGCGTCCGTAGCCCTGGTGCTGCAGCAGGCCTTCGTCTTCGACTCCAGCGTCCGCGACAACGTCACCCTCGGTGAGCCGTTCTCGGACGCCGACGTCCGCTGGGCGCTGCGCATCGCCCAGGCCGAGGCCTTCGTCGACGCCCTGCCCGAGGGCCTCGACACCGTGCTCGGTGAGCGCGGCGGTTCGCTGTCCGGCGGGCAGCGGCAGCGGATCGCGCTGGCCCGGGCCCTGGTCCGCCGGCCCCGCCTGCTGGTGCTGGACGACGCCACCAGTGCCTGCGACCCGGCGATCGAGGCCGCGATCCTGGAAGGCATTCACCGGGAGATCACCGAAACGACGCTGCTGGTCGTCGCCTATCGCAAGTCGACGATCTCGATCGCCAGCCGGGTGGTGTTCCTCGAGCACGGCCGGATCACCGCCACCGGCCGTCACGCCGAGCTCCTCGACGAGGTTCCCTCGTACCGCGCCCTGGTCGACGCCTACGACGAGGCCGCCATCGCCCACGAGCTGCTCGAGCTGGATCGGTCCGCCGCCGAGGCCGAGCGCATCGACCGGCGGATCCCGGAGAAGAAGAGCGATCGGGCGCATGACGACCGGGAGCCGTCGCCGGACGACCCGGAGGTGTGGGTCGAGCTGGCCGAGGAACGGCACCGGACCGACTGCGAGGACGAGGAACGCCTGAAGGAGGAGAGATGAGCTCGCCGGCGCCCGAGAGCAGCAGCCTGGCCACCGATCAGCACCCGGAAGAGGGCACCATCACGACGATCCGTCGTGGGCTGGCGCTGACTCCGCAGGTCGCCAAGGGCCTGTGGCTGACGCTCGTCCTGGCCGTGATCACGACGGCCGGGAAGATCGTCGTCCCGGTGACGGTGCAGCGAATCATCGACGGAGCGATCGTCGGCGCCGACGGGATCGATCTGGGCTTCGTCGCGAGCAGCCTGGGGCTGGCCGCGCTCGTCCTCGCGGTGACGGTGACCTCCAACGTGTTCATGAACCGCCGGCTGTTCCGGGCCTCGGAGACCGCGTTGCGGGTGCTGCGGACCCGGGCGTTCCGGCACATCCACGACCTGTCGCTGCTCACCCAGTCCACCGAGAAGCGCGGCGCCCTGGTCTCCCGGGTGACCAGCGATGTCGACACCGTCAGCCAGTTCATGTCCTTCGGCGGCATCATGCTGATCGTGATGAGCCTGCAGGTGGTCATCGCGACGGTGGTGATGGCGATCTACTCGTGGCCGCTGGCGATCTTGACCTGGCTCTGCTTCGTGCCGGTGTTGCTGGCGATGACCCAGATCCAGAAACGGATCCGGTCCCGCTATCAGATCGTCCGGGCGCGGGTCGGCTCGATGCTCGGCTCGGTCTCGGAGTCCCTGGTCGGGTCCGCGACGATCCGTGCGTACGGGGTCACCGGCCGCACCAACGACGAGATGGACGGCACGGTCACCGAGGTCCGCGGCGCGCAACTGCGGGTGCTGCGACCGCAGGCGGTGTCGTTCTCCCTGTCGGAGATGAGCGACGGCTTCACCACCGGCATGGTGATCGTGGTCGGCATCTGGCTGGGCACGTCAACGGATCTGCTCTCGGTCGGGCAGTTGATCGCCTTCGTGTTCCTGGTGTCCCTGTTCAGCCAACCGGTCCGGATGGGCATCGAGATGCTGAACGAGGCCCAGAACGCGGTGGCCGGCTGGCGGCGGGTGCTCGGGGTCATCGACACGCCGGCCGACATCGCCGATCCCGGTGGCGCCATCGACCCGACGACCGGGCAGCGCGGCCCGGCGCGGCCCGACGCCGAGCGGCTGCCCGCCGGTCCGCTCGGGATCGAGATCGCCGACCTCCGGTACGCCTACCCGGGCGGACCCGAGGTGCTGCACGGCCTGAACGTGGCGATCCCGGCGCGGACGCACGTCGCGATCGTCGGCGAGACCGGCAGCGGCAAGACGACGCTGGCGAAGCTGCTGACGCGGATGATGGACCCGACCTCCGGCACCGTCCGGATCGGCGGGGTCGAGGTCGACCGGATCCCGTTCGACTCGCTGCGCGGCCGGGTGGTGATGGTGCCGCAGGAGGGCTTCCTGTTCGACGGCACCATCGCCGACAACCTGCGCTACGGCCGGCCGGACGCGAGCGAGCTGCAGATGCTCGCGGCGATGGAGGACCTCGGGCTGCTGGACTGGATCGAGTCCATGCCGCTCGGCCTCGACACCCCGGTGCACCAGCGCGGCGAGGCGCTCAGCGCGGGGGAGCGGCAACTCGTCGCCCTGGCCCGGGCCTACGTCGCCGACCCGGATCTGATCGTGCTGGACGAGGCGACCAGTGCCGTCGACCCGGCCTCGGACGTCCGGCTGCAGGCCGCCCTCGAGGGTCTGGTCCGGGGCCGGACGACGGTCACCATCGCGCACCGGCTGTCGACCGCCGAGCGCGCCGATCTGGTGCTGGTGCTGGACGACGGGCACGTGGCTGAGCACGGCCGGCACGCGGACCTGGTCGATCTTCCCGACGGCATCTACGCCCGGCTGCACCAGGCCTGGGTGGCGCACCGGGTCGGCGACGCGCGCCGCGAACCCGTGCACTGAGCCCGCTTGATCAACGAGCCGGGGTTGCGTCGGGCAGCCGGCCGTTGTCCAGCACGGTGTTCAGCAGTTCCTGGAGTTGATCACGGTCGGTGACGCCGTAGACCGGGCCCAGCGCGGCCAGCAGCTTGGCGAACTGATCATCCAGCGGCGCCGCCGCCAGCGCCCGGCCCAGCTCGGCCGGCTCCCAGCCGGCGCCCGGCTTCGTCACCGGTTCGCCGGCTGACCAGTTCCGGTTCGGGATCACCGTGCTGCCGCGGACCGTCAGCACCTGGCCGGTCAGCGGACAATCGGCCCGGGCGAGGTAGGCCGCGACCACTGCCTGGTGCACCGGGTCGAGCGGGTCGTACGCGTCGGCCGCCGGCCCGTCCATCCCGGGCACGTCGGCGGTGAGCCGGGTCCGCACCATCGACGGGGCGATCGCGTTGACCCGGATGCCGTACCGGGCGAGCTCCAGGGCGTGCACGATCGTCAGCGCGCCGACCCCGGCGTTGGCCGCCGCGTAGGCGCTGGCCAATGGCAGCGGGTTCAGCAGTCCCGAGCCGGAGCTGGTGTTGATGATCACCCGGTCCTCGCGGGATCCGGCGGCATGCCGATCCCGCCAGTGCTGCGCGGCCCAGTGGCTGACCGCGACGGTACCCTTCAGCTTGACCGCCAGCACACCGTCGAACGCGTCCTCGGTCAGCTCCATCAGGGATTGCGGCGCGTTGGTGCCGGCGTTGTTGATCACGATGTGCAGGTCGCCGAAGGCCTCGACCGCCGTCGCCACCAGCCGCCGCGCACCTTGCCAGTCGGTCACGCTGTCGGTGTTGCCGACAGCCTCGCGGCCGACGGCGATGATCTCCCGCACCACCGCCGCGGCGACCTCGCCGTCCGCTCCCGTACCGGTGCTGTCACCGCCCGGATCGTTGATCACCACGCGCGCTCCGCGGGCGGCGAGATAGTGCGCCTCCCGGCGCCCGATCCCTCGGCCGGCGCCGGTGATCAGTGCCACCCGGCCGGTCAGGTCCTTGCTGGGGTCATTATTCATGCATTGAGTGTATCAATACACTCAATGTAGTAATGCCTTTGGTGTAGCATTCTCGGCACCATGGAGGAGGAGCAGCCGGGGCGCCGGGAACGCAAGAAGCAGCAGACCCGTGAGGCGCTGATCGGGGCCGCGGTGCGGCTGTTCCGGGAGCGCGGCTTCGAGCAGACCACCGTCGCCGAGATCGCCGATGCGGCCGACGTCTCGACCCGCACCTTCTTCCTGCACTTTCCCACCAAGGAAGACGTTCTGTTCGCCGGTGGCCGGTCCCGGATCGAGGTCGGACTCGGGGTGATCGCCGAGCGTGGGTCCCGGGACCGGCCGGCCCGGCTGCTGGCCCGGGCCATCGAGGCGATGATCGCCGACTCCGCCGATCATGATCTTCCGGTCGGTCTGGCCGGGCTCCGGGCGGAGTTGGCCACTTCCTCGCCGGCGGTGCAGGCCGGGCTGCTGCAACGCCTGTTGCCGGCGTACGAGGAGCTGATCGACGCCTTGCGGGCGGCCTATCCCGACGAGCTGGACCAGGTGCGCGCCGCCGCCCTGGTCGGCTCCGCCGTCGGCGCCGTCAGCTTCGCCGCACTGACCAGCCTGCGCGGCGGCGACGACCCGGCCGCGGTCCGGCAGGCCATGATGACCGCCGTCGAGACCGCGTTGCCGAGCGGACGCCGGGCCGCCCCCGGACGGTGAGAGGTCGCTCACATTCCGTCACGAACCGGTGTGGGACCAGGTCTTCACCGGCATGACGAACTCTGATCAGACCTCGGTGTTGATCACCGGAGGCAACAAGGGACTCGGCCTCGAGTCCGCGCGGCGGCTCGGCGAACAGGGCTGGACGGTCTTCCTCGGCTCCCGCGACGAGGGTCGCGGTCGCGCGGCGGTCGAACAGTTGGCCGAGCACGGCGTCCGGGCCGTGCTGATCACGCTCGACGTGACCTCGGACGCCTCGGTCGCGGCGGCCGTCGACACCGTCCGGCAGCACACCGACCGGCTCGACGTGTTGATCAACAACGCCGGCGCCCCGGGACAGGTGCTGGCCCCGGCGGTGGCGACGGCGGCGGAACTCCAGGCCGTCTACGACACCAACGTGTACGGCCCGGTCCGGGTCACCCAGGCGTTCCTGCCGCTGCTCCGGGCCGCTGATCATCCACGGGTGGTGATGGTGTCCAGCGGCGGCGGATCGTTCTCGGTGGTGACCGATCCGGAGCAGGCCGTCTCGAAGCTCCACGAGCTCGCCTACAGCTCGTCCAAGGCCGCCCTGAACATGATCACCGTCCGCTACGCCCAGGCCCTCCCGGAGATCAAGTTCAACGCGATCACCCCCGGCGAGGTCGCCAACCACAAGTACACCGCCACCGACATGAACCACCACACCGGCCAGCTGACCGTGACCGAGGGCAGCGACGTGATCATCCGGCTGGCCACCATCGCCCCCGACGGCCCCACCGGCACCTTCAGCGACCGCCTCGGCCCCGTCCCCTGGTGATCAGGGGGTTGTGGCCGTTCGTTCCCTGAGCCTGTCGGCGCCTGTTCGTTGCCTGAGCCTGTCGGTTGTTCGTTCCCTGAGCCTGTCGAAGGGCAGGCCAGCTGGCGCCCTCCGGTTTCGGCCTGACGGCCGGAAAGACGCGCCAAGGACGGGCGGGTCATGGCGGTTGTCGCGTCAGGCGGCCGGGGCGCCGGTGTTGGGCGGCGGAGGTCGCGGGCTGGGCATCGACTGTGACTTCCCGGCCTTCCGACGCCGATCGAGCCGGGAAAAGTCACAGTCGATGATCCCGCCGCAGCGCAAACCGGCGCCGGCCGGACGTTCCCGGGGAACGCCGTGACCCGCCCGTCACCTGCCGCGTCTTTTCCGGCCGTGAGGCCGAAACCGAAGCCGGCAGCCAGCTGGCTTGCCCTTCGACAGGCTCAGGGAACGAACAACCGACAGCCTCAGGAAACGAAGGGTTCCTGCCTCTCGTGACCGGACCAAGGCACCCGGTTGGGCAAGATCAGACCGCGGCGGGAGTCACTTTCCCCGCGGCTCAGAATCAAGATCGACTTCAATGGTGGCGAAGGAATGCGGCGGAAGCTCGGCGGTCAAGGTCCCGTCGGTCAAGCGCACCTCGAACTCAACCGGAGACACGGCGCCTGGAGAAGCCGGGCTGTTGTGCGTTTGCGGCTGATCGGAGGTCAGCAGACGACCTCGCGGTGACCGGACAGCAAGTCCGCGTAGGTCGAAGTCGATCTTGGTCGCCGAGTCCAGCGACAGATTGGTCACGGAGATCAGCACGGTGCCGTCCTTGGTGCTGGCCGAGGCCGACACCGGGGTCAGGGCCGCGTCGTCGACCGAGATGGCGGCCGGGGTGTCGATCAGATGGACGGCCAGTGAAGCGGCGTCCTGGTGGCCCTTGTTCATCTCGAACACGTGGTAGGTCGGGGTCAACACCAGCGACCCGTCGTCGTCGGTCAAGATCATCGCCTGCAGCACGTTGACGGTCTGGGCGATGTTGGCCATCTTCAACCGGGCGGCGTGGCGGTGGAAGATGTCGAAGTGCAGGCCGGCGACCAGGGCGTCGCGCTGGGTGTTCTGCTGGAACAGGAAGCCGGGATTGGTGCCGGGCTCGACGTCCCACCAGGTGCCCCACTCGTCGCAGACCAGGCCGATCGTCCGGCCGGGATCGTAGGCGTCCATGACGGCGCTGTGGCCCTTGATCACGCGGTCGATGTCGGCCGCCTTGATCATGGTCCGGTAGTAGTCGTCGGCGCCGAACTCGGTGGCGCTGCCCTTGTGCTGCCAGGTGCCGGGGACGGTGTAGTAGTGGAAGGAGATGCCCTGGAAGAACTTCTTCGGGTCCTTCTTGCAGCCGAGGCAGGCGACGGCCTTCATCAGGGTCTCGGTCCAGGCCAGGTCGTCGTCGGAGGCGCCGGCGGCGATCTTGTACAGCTTGTTGTCACCATGATCACGACAGAACGTCGCGAACCGGCGCGCCTCGTCGGCGTAGGCCTCGGCCCGCATGTTGCCGCCACAGCCCCAGGCCTCGTTGCCGATCCCCCAGAAGGGCACCCGCCACGCCTCGTCCCGGCCATTGGCCTTGCGCTGGCGTACCGCCGGCGAATCGCCGTCGCGGGTCAGGTACTCCACCCACTCGCTCATCTCCTGCACGGTGCCGGAGCCGACGTTGCCGTTGACGTACGGCTCCGCGCCGAGCAGCTCGCACAGCGCCATGAACTCGTGGGTGCCGAAGTGGTTGTTCTCCTCGACATTGCCCCAGTGGGTGTTGACCATCACCGGCCGGTCGGCTTTCGGCCCGATCCCGTCGCGCCAGTGGTACTCGTCGGCGAAGCAGCCGCCGGGCCAGCGCAGGTTGGGGATGTTCAGCGCCCGCAGCGCCGCCACCACGTCGAGCCGGATCCCACCCTCGTTGGGGATCGGGGAGTCCTCGCCGACGTAGAAGCCGCCGTAGATGCAGCGCCCGAGGTGCTCGGCGAAGTGGCCGTACAGGTGCCGGTCGATCACCGGCCCGGTGACATCGAGATCGATCACGGCCCGGGCGGTCGAATTGGTCATGGAGACACCTCTCTACGATCAAGGTTTCACGTTATACCGTCGGCGTACTCTAGCACCGAGCTGTGGGCCTGTCTGCGGGCTCGGGCAGGATGGGGCGATGGTCGAGCCGTTCACCGTCGACGTCGAGCCCGCGGAGCTCGATGATCTTCGGCACCGGATCCGGCAGGCGCGCTGGCCCGAGCCGGCGACCGCGCCGGGCTGGGAGCAGGGGATCCCGCGGTCCGAGCTGCGCCGGCTGACCGACTACTGGGCCGACGGTTACGACTGGCGCGGGCTCGAGGCGGAGCTGGCCGAGCGGCGGCAGTTCCGGACCACGATCGACGGCCTCGGCCTCCACTTCCTGCACGCCCGGTCACCGCACCCCGACGCCACCCCGCTGGTGCTCAGCCACGGCTGGCCGGGGTCGTTCCTGGAGTTCCTCGACGTGCTCGACCCGCTGACCGATCCGACCCGGTACGGCGGCACGGCCGATCAGGCCTTCCATGTCGTCTGCCCGTCCCTGCCCGGCTACGGCTTCAGTGACCGGCCGTCGGTCGCGGGCTGGGACATCCACCGGATCGCCGCGGCCTGGATCGAGCTGATGGACCGCCTCGGCTATCGCCGCTTCGGCGCGGCCGGCAGTGACTGGGGGACCAGCGTGTCCACCCTGATCGGCGCCCGGGCGCCGGATCGAGTGATCGGGATCCACCTGATCCCGCCGCTGGTCGCGCCGGACCGGTCCCGGCCGTTCACCGAGGCCGAGCAGCGCTCGGTCGACCGGCTGGCCGAGCGTGGCCGCACCGGCTCCGCGTACGGCGAGCTGCACGCGACCAAACCGCAGACCCTGGGTTACGCGCTGACCGATTCGCCGGTCGGGCTCTGTGCCTGGATCGCCGAGAAATATCGCGCCTGGGCCGATCCGGCCGGCCCCGGCGTACCGATCGACCGGCTGCTGGACACCGTCACCCTGTATTGGCTGACCGGCACCGCAGCCTCGAGCGCCCGCCTCTATTGGGAAAGCATCGCCGAGGTCAGTGGCTGGTTCACCGAGCAGACGACCGACCTGATCACCGTGCCGGCGG
This sequence comes from Microlunatus speluncae, assembly GCF_009299835.1. GTDB lineage: Bacteria > Actinomycetota > Actinomycetes > Propionibacteriales > Propionibacteriaceae > Microlunatus > Microlunatus speluncae. The sequence goes on along the minus strand of NZ_VKCZ01000008.1, from coordinate 100,103 downwards.
GCGCGTCGATCTTCCCGGCCGAGGTGCCGGCACCGTCGCGCCGTTGGGCCGAGCGCCGCTTCGCCGACCTCCGCTACTGGGGCGAACCGCCGACCGGCGGTCACTTCGCCGCCCTCGAAGTCCCCGACCTCTACGCCGCCGAACTCCGCGCCTCCTTCGCCGCGATCACCAGGTCGCCGGCCGGCTGAGTGCTGCTTGGCTCGTTCCCTGCGGCAGCCTGGATCCGCCGATGATCTTGGATCCGTGATGCTGTGACTCCTGTGCGGGCTGGGCGGCTGGGCGGCCGGGCTGGGCCGGTCGGTGCGAGGGTGTTCGTTCCCTGAGCCTGTCGAAGGGCGGGCCAGCTGGTGCTCCCTTCGATATTCGGCCTGAGGGCCGGAAAGACGCGCCAAGGACGGGCGGGTCACGGCGGTTCGTGGCGTTAGGCGGCCGGGCGTCGGTGTTGGGCGTCAGAAGTCGCCGGTCGATGATTCCAGCCGCAGCACAACCGGCGCCCGGCCGGAGGTTCCCAGGAACGCCCTAACCCGCCCTCCCATGGCGGGTCCTTTCCGGCCGCCGGGCCGAAACCCCAGGTGAGGCGCATCGGCACCGGGTTTGCCCTTCGACGGGCTCAGGGAACGATCATCGCTGCCGGTTGAGCCTTCGGAGACTTTCTTGGCGCCAAGAGGGGGCGGGTTCGACCGCTGGTCGGCTCCGGTCCGCCCGCTCGCGTTCCGCTGCGGACGTCGAGTCGGCAATGTGCATGGACGAGCTTGCGTCGAGAGTGCACTTTTCCACCTGAGTTCGTCGAATCCGCGTGGATAAGGTCACACTCGGCGCAGCCGGCCCCGATCCGCAACCGAGATCGCCGCCGGTGTGCGTCGAGTGGACGGTTTGGGCAGCTCCCAGACGAGAATCCGCGCCCAAAGTGACCACTCGATGAGCGCCCCTAAATCCCAGCGCCGGACCGGTGGCCGGCCGCGATTCCGGCCGACCGCTCCAACCCACCCGTCCTCGGCGCGTCTTTCCGGCCGACAGGCCGAAACCCCCGGGAGATGCGCACGGGTCTGGCATGCCCTTCGACGGGCTCAGGGAACGAACACAAACGAACCCAGCCTCAGTCGTTGCGGTACGGCAACCGGGCGTCGACCGGCTGGGCCGGCCAGGTGTCCCGGACCCAGGTGTGGGCCGGGTCGTCGGTGATCAACCAGGCCCGTTCCGGATCGGGCCCGGCCATCACGTTCAGGTAGTAGAGGTCGTAGCCCGGGGCCGCGACGGCCGGACCGTGATATCCGTACGGAACCAGCGCGACGTCGCCGGTGCGCACCATCGCGTTGATGTCGATCTCGCCGGCCGGCGAGGAGTAGGTGCTGAACAGGCCGAAGGCCGCCTCGTGATCAACTTCAGCATGATCGACTGCGGGCGCCGCTTCGAAGTAGTAGATCTCCTCCAGCCGGGACTCATGGCCGGGGACGTGTTGATCATGCTTGTGCGCGGGATAGGAGGACCAGTTGCCGGCCGGCGTGATCACCTCGCAGACGATCAACCGGGCGGCGTCCAGAGCGTCCGGGGTGCCGAAGTTGTGCACCTGCCGGCTGGCGGCGCCGGCACCGCGCAGCTCGATCGGGATCTCGGCCGCGGCCACGTGCCGGGCGGGCCTGGACTCAGTGGTCGGTGACGTCGCGACGGCGACCCGGCCGGTGCCGGAGATCGCGCCGCCGGTGCCGCACGGCAGATAGAGCACGTCGGTCGGCCCGGCGAAGACCGAGGGCCGTCCGGCCAGCACGGTCTCGGTCGTGCCGCCGTTGGTCAGGTGGGTCACCGTGAACGAGCCGGCGAGCGGGACGACGATCCGCTCCTCGTCCGATTCCGGGAGCGCGAGCTCGTCGCCGGCGGCCAGTTCGGCGACTCCGAGGCCGGTGTGTTCCCAGCCGGGCAGGGTGGCGTCGATCTTGCTCTGCCAGCCGTCCCGGGCGAGCGTTCCGCGCCGGTGGAACCACTGGTCCTGGCTCATCGCTGCCACCCCTCGTGATCAGTCGGCCCCGGTGATCAGTCGGCTCGGGCCAATAGTTCCCGGACCCGGGCCCGGGCCGGCTCCCGATCGTAGCTGTTGACCATGGCGCCGGCCATCCGCACCGGATCGCCGAAGAAGTAGTACTCGTACTGCGCCTGGCGGGACGAGAAGCCCGACATCGAGGCGTCGAACGCCAACCGGTAGAGGCGAGCGCGTTCCTCGGCCGGGAGGGTCTTCGCCTGCAGGTAGCGATCGATGTCGTCGCGGGCCTCGGAGTAGAGGTCGGCCTCGCTCGGCGCCGCCAGCAGGCCGGAGGCACAGAACTTGCGGATGATCTGCGGGAAGCGCTGCGAGACCCGCGGATACCAGTTCCGGGCGGCGTTCAGCGCGCTCCACTTCGGCGTCATCATGCCCCACTGGTTCAGCGCCGCGTCGGCCTCCGCCGTCCGCAGTAGCGCCTTGCCGATCTCCACGTCGATGATCAACTCGGCCAGGTCCTCCTGGATGTGCTGATAGCCGTCGATCGCGATCGAGGATGCGATCTCCGAGGCCAGGCCGAGGAAGAACTCACTCTTGGCGATCGTCCGGGTCAGCACCTGCTGGGTCATCAACGCGGTCGCGCCGGTCTCGGTGTAGAAGGCGTTGCACAGCTCGGGATTGCCGAGCATGAAGACCCGTTCCTTGGGCACGAACACGTCGTCGAAGATCACGAACGAATCCATCTCCTCGAACCGCGAGGCCAGCGGCTCGTCGAAGGTCGACCCGCCGTTGTAGAGCGAGGACCGGCAGAGGTAGCGCAGCCCGGGGATGTCGTTCGGGATCGCGAAGGCGAAGCTGTACGGCACATCGCGGGCGGTCCCGCGCAGCAGGGTGGACGGGAAGACCAGGATCTCGTCGGCGATCGGCGCGACCGTGGCCAGCATTCGGGCCCCACGGACCACGATCCCGTCCGACCGCTCCTCGACGACCTGGGCGGCGACCTTGCCGCTCATCTGCTCCGAGCCGGAGACGGACCGATTGGACTGCGGCGGGATCAGGGTGTGCGTGGTCAGCAGATCATTTTCGCGGACGTACTCGTAGTAGGCGCGCACCCGGTCGCCGTACTCCGGATCGGCCTTGTCGAACCAGTCCGAGGCCGCGGCCAGGCCGGTGAGCGCGGCGTTCAGATAGTCGGCGGTGCGGCCGAGGAAGCCGTTGGAGAACTCCGCCCAGGTGCGGGCCGCCTCCCGGCGATGCACCAGGTCCTCGTGGGTCCGGGGGATCAGGAACGACGCGCTGACCGGGTCGCCGCTGCTCGGCGAGGCATAGGTGAGGGCCGCGGCGTGCGCCGGGTCGTGCTGCAGGTCGTAGAGCTTCGCGTACGTCCGCGCCACTCCGGCGAACGCGGGGTGCTCGGCGGCGTTCTCCCGGACCAGCTTGCCGTCGATCGTCAGATGCGGCCGCATCGAGTTGATCTTGTCCAGGAACTGTTGCCCCGTCCGGATTCCCATGACTGTTCTCCTCGATCCCGCGCGACTTTCTCGACTGGCAGACTGCTGTTCTCATATGGAACAGCATGTTCTAGTATCGGACGATACGCGTCGACCCTGTACGGAGGCAAGAGGTGGCGACCCCGCATTCCCAGACGCTGTCCCGCGGCATCCGCGCCTTGGAGATCCTGGCCGAGGCCACCGAGCCGCTGACCATCGCGCAGTTGGCCGCGGAATTGGGGCTGCACCGATCGATCGCGTACCGGATCCTGCGCACCCTCGAAGATCATCGGCTGGTGCTCCGCGATGACCGCGGACTGCTGCTGCTCGGGCCGCGGCTGGCCGCCCTGGCCCGCGGCGTGCAGCGCGATCTGCAGGCCGCGGCGCTGCCGGAACTGACCGCCGTGGCTCGCGAGCTCGGGATGACCACGTTCCTGGTGGTGCTCGATCAGGCCGAGTGCGTGACCCTGGCCAGCGTCGAACCGCCGCCGGGCACCGCCTCGATCGCGCAACGCCCGGGCACCCGGCATTCGATCATGATCGGCGCCCCCGGGATCGCGATCCAGGGCTCGCTGACCGACGCCGAGTGGGCGGCCTGCGCCGGCGCCACGCCCCGCCGGCCGGAGGCCGCCGAGGCGGCCGAACGCGGCTACGCGACCAGCCGGAACGAGGTGGTCCCGGGCCTGGCCTCGGTCGCCGTACCGCTGCGGCGTCCCGGTCACCCGCCCGCGGCCCTCGCCGTCGTCCACCTCACCACCGACCCACGCACCCCGCAGGCGATCGCCACCCGCCTCACCGCCGCCACCACCCACCTCCCCTGAACCCCGACTTGTCAGAACTAGGGAACGCCAGAACGTGCCCTGGTTCTGACAACTCGGGGTTATGGTGGGGGTGTCCGGCAAGACATGCGCCGTTGCTCGAAAAAGGGGCAATAGCCCGGCCGTAGTACCGGTGAGACATATACGGATCTGACACTCGCTCCAGAGCAAAGGGCCCGTTCATGTCGAACGTTTCTGCGCAGGTTGCCGCCGTCGTCGCCGATCACGTCACCGAGATCTTCGGGGTGATGGGCAACGGCAACGCCTACTTCCTCGACGCCCTCGCCGGCACCGGCACCCGGTTCACCGCCGTCCGGCACGAGGCCGGCGGGGTCGCGGCCGCCGACGCCTACCATCGCGCCTCCGGCCGGCTGGCCGCAGCGACCGCCACCTACGGGCCGGGCTTCAGCAACGCGATCACCCCGCTGGCCGAGGCGGTCCGGGCCAGGATCCCGCTGGTGTTGATCACCGGCGCCGCGCCGACCTCCGGACCGCGACCGTGGGACGTCGATCAGACCGCGCTGGCGGCGGCGGTCGGGGCCCCGACCATCGAGGTGGGCGTGAGCTCGGCGGCGACCGAGACCCGGCGGGCGATCGAGTACGCGCTCGCCGAACGAACCCCGGTCGTGATCGCGATCCCGTACGACCTCGCCACCGTCGAGGCCGGCGAGATCCCTGCCCTGGCGGCGATCCCGGTGCCGCCTCCGGTGGTGCCGACGCTGAGCGATTTGACCCGGGTGGCCGGCCTGATCCGGTCCGCGCGCCGGCCGGTGATCTTGGCCGGGCGCGGCGCCTGGTTGGCCCAGGCCGGTCCGGTGCTGACCCGGTTGGCCAACGCGATCAAGGCGCCGGTGGCGACCACGGCGTGCGCGCGCTCACTGTTCGGACCGGTCGATGATCATCTCGGGATGGCCGGCGGCTTCGGCACGGAGCGCTGTGCGGCCGCCTTCGCCGCCGCCGACCTGGTGCTCGTGTTCGGGGCCGGGCTGAATCAGTTCACCACCCGGTTCGGCCGGCTGTTCGGTGATCAGACCACGGTGATCCAGATCGATCTTGCCGCGCCGACCGAGCCGCGGGTCGACCTGGCGGTGCGGGGCGACGTCGCGCTGGCCGCGGCCGAGCTGATCCGGCAGTTGCCCGCGCGGACGAGCCGGGTGTGGACGGCCGATCATCCCGGCCTGTCCACCGTCCGCGAGTCCGAGCCCGGCCCCAGTGCCGATGGGCTGATGCCGGACGGGCGGCTCGACCCGCGGCAGTTGGCCCGGCGGCTGGACCCGATCCTGCCGGCCGACCGGACGGTGGTCACCGACGGCGGCCACTTCCTCGAATGGGGTCCGCGCTACTGGCGGGTGGCCGCGCCGGATCGGTTGATCATGGTCGGCACCGCCTATCAGACGATCGGGCTCGGCCTGTCCAGCGCGGTCGGGGCGGCCCGGGCCCGGCCGGAGTCGACCCTCGTGCTGGCCTCGGGCGACGGCGGTGCCCTGATGGCGCTGGCCGACCTGGAGAGCCTGGCCCGCGCCGCCCGGCGGGCCGTGATGATCATCTTCAACGACGGCGTGTACGGCGCCGAGGTGCACCAGTACGGCGTTCGCGGTCTCGACCCGGGGCCGATGCAGATCGGCGGCGTCGACTTCGCCGGCCTGGGCCGGGCCGTCGGCGCCGCCGGTCGCGTCGTCCGTACCCTCGATGATCTTGATGACCTGACGGCCTGGCTGGCCGGCTCCGGCAGTGGGCTCTATGTCGCCGACTGCCGGATCTCGACCACGGTGGTGGCCCCGCACATGCGAGAGGTGCAGGCGCAGGCGGGGCTCCGACCGTCGGTCAAGGCCGCCAGTTGATCAAGGCCGCCAGGTGATCAAGCTCAGGGCCGCCAGTCGTACTTGTCCAGCCCCTGGAACCGGTACTGCATCACGTGGTAGACGCTGTTGTCGCCGGTGTTCCACTGGCTGACGGTCAGGTGCACGTCACCGAGTCGCGAGCCCGGGATGACGTAGCTGCCGTACAGCTGCGCCAGGTGGTTGACGTCCTGGTTGTCCCAGCTGGTGCCGTGCAGCAGCGTGAACGTCTTGGCCGTCGCCGGGTCCTGGGTCGGGTGATTCAGCACCTGCGCGTCGATCCGGTAGTTCGGGCCGTTGAACCAGGTGTGCAGCCACTTGTTGCCGAACCGGCGCAGCGAGTTCTCACCGATGATCCGGTCCGACAGCGGGGTCGGCTCGACACCCCAGGCCCAGCGGCCGTTCTTCTTGCCCCACGGCTGGTACTTCTCCGGCTCGGTGATGTGCCAGGGCCGGACCCGGTGCAAGATCATCGAGCTCTCCCGGAGGAACTCCGAGGTGTAGACGTAGAGCCAGCCGTCGTTGCCGATGTCCCAGCTGGCCAGCTGCCAGCGCTTGCCGTACGCGGCGGCGGGGAAGCGGGCGCCCGAATCCTCCCAGTTCTCGCCGTTGTCCTTCGAGACCCAGATGCCGCTCCAGATCACGTTGCCGAAGCCCTGGTTCACCACCGCGTGCAGATACATCTTGCGGCCGATGGTGATCACGTCGGACGGGATGATCGTGGAGATCTCCTCGCCGTGCTCGTACGGGATGAGTTGCTTGCCGTTGCCGCCCGGGGTGCCGCTGAACACGACGCCCTTGGACAGGTTGCGGGTGCGCGACCAGAGTGCGGTGGGGGAGCGCCAGTTCTCGCCCCAGGAGGGGCCGAAGCTGTCGCCGAACACGTAGAGATCGCGGCCGTCGGGGCAGCGGGCGACGGCGCCCAGGTCCACCCAGTGCAGCCCGAACTTCCCGGTGATGTCCGGCCCGGTGAGGTTCTTGACCTTGGTGATCTTGACGCCGTCGACGATGACCGAGTCATCGGGGACCCCGCGCGGCGCGGCGTGGGCGAACTGCGGGGCGGCAGCCAGGCCGGCCCCGGCCAGACCGGCTGCCGCGGCGGTGCCGAGCATGCGACGACGAGAGATGGGTTGCGGGTGCATGGCTCACTTCCTCGGGTTCCATGAAATCGTTTTCGGTAACGGTACGGACACGGCCCACCGGAGTCAAGATCAGCTCGACAGGATGGTCGTGCCGCGGGACTGGGCCTGCTCGTGCTCCGGGCCGAGCGGGATGCCGGTGCGGTCGCGGAGCAGGAATGTCGCCGCCGCCGCGATCACCGTCAGCACGGCCAGATAGACCGCGACCGCGTTGGTGCTGCCGAACTGCTGGACCAGGGCGGTCGCGATGGTCGGCGCGAAGGCGCCGCCGAGGATCGCTCCGATGGCGTACGAGATCGCGACGCCGGAGTAGCGGATCGAGGCCGGGAACAGCTCGGCGAAGAACGCCGCCTGCGGACCGTAGGTGAGGCCGTTGCCGATCGTGAACAGGGCCAGCCCGAGCCCCAGCAACCACAGGTCGCCGGTGTTGACCAGCCAGAACATCGGGAACACGGTGAGCAGCTGGCAACCCCAGCCGATCAGGTACGTGGTGCGCCGGCCGATCCGGTCCGACAGGGTGCCGCCGATCCAGGTGCTCAGGCCCCAGACGACGGCCGAGGCGGTGACCGCGAGCAGCACCGGTGCTCGCTCCAGCCCCAGCGGCCCGGCCGGATTCGTCGCGTAGTTCTGGATGTAGCCGCCGGTGGTCATGTAGCCGGCCGCGTTGTTGCCGGCGAAGGTGAGCGCGGCCAAGATCACGATCGGGGTGTGGAACCGGAACAGGCGGGCGATCGGCACCGTGGTTCGTTGCCGGCGCTGCGCGAGTTCGGTGAAGACCGGGCTCTCGGCGACCCTGGTCCGGACGATCAGCCCGACCGCGATCAGCACCACGCTGAACAGGAACGGCACCCGCCAGCCCCACGCCGCGAACGCCTCGCCGGGGGCGATCACGGCCATCAGGGCGAACATGCCGGAGGCGGCCAGCAGGCCGAGCGGCGGCCCCAACTGGGGGAAGGCGCCGAACCGGCCGCGCCGGCCCTCAGGTGCGTGCTCCACCGCCATCAGGATCGCCCCGCCCCACTCGCCGCCGGCGGACAGGCCCTGCAGGATCCGCAAGATCAGCAGGCAGACCGGCGCCAGCACCCCGGCCGAGTCGTAGGTGGGCAGAACGCCGATCAGGGTGGTCGCCGCGCCCATCAAGATCAGCGTCAGCACCAGCATGGCCTTGCGGCCGATCAGGTCGCCGAGATGGCCGGCCAGGAAGGCGCCCAGCGGCCGGAACAGGAAGCTGACGCCGACCGAACCGAACGACAGCAGCAGCGCGATCTGGTCGCCCGCCGGCCGGAAGTACAGCTGCGCGAACACCAGGCCCGCGGCGCTGGCGTAGATGAAGAAGTCGTACCACTCGATCGTCGTGCCGATCGTTGTCGCCAGGGCGACGCGGCGTCGCTCTCTGGCGGTCGTCGCACGGTCCGTCGCAGTCGAGTCAGGGGAGTCCATGGATCCTCCGCATCACCGTTGATTTCGCAACACTGTAGGCGATGCGCAGGAATTCCTTGGCGGTCCGACCCGGCGGGCCGTACCCTTGACGATCGGTGGTCCTCAGACCGAAGGCAGTCCGTTAACTCTGATCCAACGGTCGCGGGTTCGATTCCCGCCGGCGTGACTTCTGTCCCGCCGTAGCTCAGTGGCTAGAGCATTGGAATATCGGGTTGCCGATCACTTGTCTGAGGATCACCGCACCACGTTCGAGTCGCCGTTCCGGGAGGGGATGATCATGAACAGCTCGGATCCGTTGACCCGGATCTCGACCCGGCGCACGCCGCAGTCGGTGCCGGCGACCCCGGATCAGGTGCCCAATCACGCCGGCGGGCACGTCTTCGAGATCACTCCCGAGCAGCGGCTGCGCCGATTTCTGATCATCGGCACCAGCGGCGGGACCTACTACCAGGGCGAGGCGGAGCTGACCCGGGAGAACGCGTCCGCGGTGATCGACTTCGCCGCGACCGATCCGGCTCGCCTGGTCGAGATCATCCGCGAGGTGTCGCTCGCCGGCCGCGCCCCCAAGCAACAACCGACGATCTTCGCGCTGGCCGTCGCCGCCGCCTCGGAGCGGCCCGAGGGCCGGGCCGCGGCATTCGCCGCGCTGCCCGACGTGCTGCGCACCGGGACCCACCTGATGCTGTTCGCGAAGTATGTGACGCAGTTCCGTGGTTGGGGCTCGGGGCTGATGCGGGCGGCCCGGCGCTGGTACGACGGCAAGGAGGTCGACGCGCTGGCGTACCAGCTGGTGAAGTATCGCAGCCGGGAAGGCTTCAGCCAGCGTGACCTGCTCCGGCTGATCCACCCGAAGACCGATGATCAACTGCGCAACGCCCTCTATCGCTGGATCACCCAGGACGATCTGTCGTATCAACTGCCGCGGCTCGTGCACGGGTTCGTCGCCGCCCAGGCGGCCGAGTCGGCCACCGACTGGGTCCGGTTGATCAAGGACTACCGGCTCTCCTGGGAGATGTTGCCCGACGCGGCCCTGACCGAACGAGAGGTCTGGGAGGCGCTGATCGAGGTCGGCCTGCCGATGACCGCGCTGATCCGGCAGCTGCCCCGGCTGACCCGGCTCGAGGTGATCGGCAACGCGCTGCGCGCCGGTGATCGGACCGACGATGTGGTGGCGCAACTGACCGACCCGGAGCGGCTGAGCCGGGCCCGGATCCACCCGTTCAACGTGCTCGTCGCGCTGCGCACCTACGCCGCCGGCCGGTCCTTTCGCGGATCCTCGACCTGGACCCCGGCCCGGCCGGTGCTCGATGCCCTGGACGCGGCGTACTACGCGTCGTTCGGCAACGTCGTGCCGGCGAACCGGCGGACCATGATCGGCTTGGATGTGTCCGGCTCGATGATGGCCCGCATCGCCGGCGGCCCGCTCACCGCCCGGGAGGCCTCGGCGGCGATGTCGATGATCACCGTGGCCACCGAGCCGATGACCGCCGTCTACGGCTTCACCTCGGCGGCCGCCGGTTGGCAGGACCGGGTGCTGACGGAGCTGCCGATCGGTCCGCGGCAACGGCTGGAGGGCGTGATCGACACCGTCTCCGGGCTCCCCTTCGGCGGCACCGACTGCGCGCTGCCGATGATCAAGGCGCTGGAGCTCGGGCTCGAGGTCGACACCTTCCTGGTGATCACCGACAGCGAAACCTGGGCCGGCTCGGTCCACCCACATCAGGCCCTGGCCGAGTATCGGCGCAAGACCGGGATCCCGGCCAAACTGGTGGTCTGGGGCATGACCTCCACCGGCTTCAGCATTGCCGACCCGCGTGACTCCGGCATGCTCGACCTCGTCGGCGTCGACAGCGCGGCCCCTCAGCTGCTGGCCGACTTCTCCCGCGGCGACCTCTGAGCCTGACGGCTCAGAGCCGAACCGCGTTGGGGGCGTCGGCGTAGACGGCTCGCGGGTCGGGGCGGGGATCGTCTTGGGCCCACATCATCTGGGCCAGTCCGATCGCCATCGCGGCGGCCGACTCGCAACGGACGGGGTCACCCCCGTAGTCGCCGCGGTCGAGTAGGGACGCGGTCACCTTGCGCCGCCAGGGCCGGGTCAGTCCGAGGGCGGCAGACCGGAGGCGTTCGTCGCGCCGGAGCACCTGGAAAGCCTTGCCGGTCAGCGAATCGGGCGTGATCGACTCGAGCGAGTCGCAGATGGCGCCGGCGAGTGCCGCCCACCCCCGGGCCGGGTGCCGGTGCACCGCATCGGCCACCGCGGTGCCGAAGGCGGCGATGTGGTCGAGGACCAGGTCCTCCCGCCGCGAGGCATAGCGGAAGAAGGTGGGCCGGGAGATTCCGGCGGCCTCGACCAGGTCGGCCACGCTGACGGCCGGATAGCTGCGGGCGAGGAAGAGGTCGAGGGCAACGTGGTCCAGCGCGTCCCGGGTGATCGCGGCCGGCCTAGCCATTGATCAACTCGGAGACGGTGACGAACCGATAACCCTGCCGGTGCAGGGAATCGATGATCGGGCCGATCGCCTGCTGGGTCGCGCTGCGGCCGTGCCACGGGTGCAGCAGGATGATCGAACCGGGCCGGCTGTGGGCGAGGGTCCGGCCGGCGATCTCGGCCGCGGACTGGTCCGGGCCGCCGTCGCTGTCGGCCTCGACGTCCCACATGATCGTCGTCCGGTCGTGGGCGGCGAGATAGAGCGGCAGGGCCAGCAACTTCTTGCCGTACGGGGGGCGGAAGGTGATCTCGCCGCGATAGCCGGCGGCCCTGATCACCCGGTCGGTGGACTCGATCTCCTCGGCGATCTCGGCCGGCGGGCGGAAGATCATCCGCGGATGGCTCCAGGTGTGGTTGCCGAGCTCATGGCCCGCCGCGACGATCCGCGAGGCCGCCTCCGGATCTCGGTCGACCTCCCGGCCGGTGACGAAGAAGGTCGCCCGGACCGACCGCGCGGCCAGGGTGTCGAGGATGGCCGCGGCTTCGTCGGAGCTGGTCGGCCCGTCGTCGAAGGTGAGTGCGATGAGCTTGTCCGGGGTTTCGACGCGATGGACGAGCCGGCCGGCGACCTGCAGGGTGCGCGCGTTCATCAGCTGATAGCCGCCGGCGAGGACCAGGGACAGCCCGACCAGGCCGATCGCCGCGATGATGATGACCCGGTGTGACCGCCTCATATGAGACACGGTATCAAAACTGCTTGGCGAGTCGAATGGCCTGGGAAGAATCGCAGAGATCGTATACGATCCGAGCTATGATCTCGGACGCGATGACGCCTCTGCCGTATCGAGCGCTGCCGTACGACGACGGCGGGCTCGGGCTGCCGTACCCGAGCAAGATCATCGCGGTGCATCTCAACTTCACCTCCCGCGCGGCCGAGCGGGGCCGGACGCCGGACCAGCCGTCGTACTTCCTCAAGCCGGTCAGTTCGCTGGCGTCGTCCGCCGGCAGCGTGGAGCGACCGGCGGGGACGGAGTTGCTCGGCTTCGAGGGCGAGATCGCGCTGGTGATCGGTGAGCGAGCGCGCCGGATCGCGCCGGAGCAGGCGTGGGGCCGGGTCGCGGGCGTGACGGCGGCCAACGATCTCGGCGTCTACGACCTGCGGTACGCCGACAAGGGGTCGAATCTGCGGTCCAAGGGTGGCGACGGGTTCACGCCGATCGGTCCGGTCCTGGTCCCGGCGGTGCGGATCGATCCGGCGGGTCTGCGGCTGCGGACCTGGGTCAACGGCACCGTGGTGCAGCAGGACAACACGGCGGAGTTGATCTTCGACTTCGCCCGGCTGGTCGCCGACCTGTCCCAGTTGATCACGTTGGAGGTGGGCGACCTGATCCTCACCGGGACCCCGGCCGGGGCGTCGGTGATCAAGCCCGGGGACCGGGTCGAGGTCGAGGTCGACGCCCCCGAGTCGGCCGGAGCCCCGAGCAGCGGCCGGCTGATCACCACGGTCACCGAGGGCACGGTCGCGCTGGCCGGGTTCGGAGCCGGGCCGAAGGTCGACGACGCGACCCGGGCCGATGCGTGGGGGAGTGCCGCGGCCGGGCCCGCCCCCTTCGACGGGCTCAGGACGGCGCTTCGACAGGCTCAGGGAACGGAGGAGGCGGCTCAGGGAACGGAGGAGGCCGATCGGGGAACGGAGCGGGCGGCTCGGGGAACGGAGGGGGCGCTGTCGCCGGCGTTGATCGAATCGCTGCGGCGGGTCGGGACGGCGACGCTCAGTTCTCAGCTGCGGCGCCGCGGGCTGAACAACGTCTCGATCGACGGAGTGATTCCGTTGCACCCCGGCGAGCGGCTGATCGGCACGGCGCGGACGCTGCGGCTGGTGCCGTTGCGCGAAGACCTGTTCGACAGCCACGGCGGCGGGTTCAACGCGCAGAAGCGGGCCGTCGACACCCTCGGGCCTGGGGAGGTGCTGGTGATCGACGCCCGCGGCGAGCGGGGCACCGGCACGATCGGCGACATCCTCGCCCTGCGGGCCCAGGTGCGGGGGGCCGCCGGAGTGATCACCGACGGCGGGATCCGTGATCATGACGCGGTGGCGGAGCTCGGCCTGCCGGTGTACCACGCCGGCGCGCACCCGGCGGTGCTCGGCCGCCGGCACGTGCCCTGGGACGTCGACCAGACGATCGCCTGCGGTGGGACCACGGTGCAGCCGGGAGACGTCATCGTCGGCGACGCCGACGGGGTGCTGGTGATCCCGCCGAGCCTGGTCGCCGAGGTGGTCGCCGACGCGATCGAGCAGGAGCGCCAGGAGACCTTCATCGCCGAGCAGGTCGCCGCCGGCGAGCCGGTCGACGGCCTCTATCCGATGAACGACGCCTGGAAGGAACGCTACCGGCTGTGGCAGCCCCGACCATGATCGACTCGTTGGTCCCGGAGAGCTCGAAGGCGCAACGGGCCTACGCCTGGCTGGCCGCGAAGATCACCGACGGCGGCTATCCGCCGGGCTACCGGCTGGTGCTCGGCACGATCGCCGCCGAGCTGGAGATCAGCGTCGCCCCGGTGCGCGAGGCGCTGCGGCTGCTCGAGGCCGAGGGGCTGGTCAGCTACGAACGCAACGTCGGCGCGCAGGTGGCGATGACCGATCCGGCCAGCTACGTCGAGGTGATGCAGACGCTCGGCGCCCTCGAAGGAGTGGCCACCGGGCTGGCCGTCCCGCTGATCACCGAGGCTGATCTCGATCGCGCCCGGGAGCTGAACGCGGCGCTGGCCCGGACCCTGGACGACTTCGACCCGACGGAGTTCACCCGGCTCAACCTCGAGTTCCACGAGACGTTGTTCGGCCGGTGTCCCAACCGGCACCTGCTCGACCTGGTCCGGCGGACCCGGACCAGGCTGGCCGGGCTGCGTGACTCGACCTTCAGCTTCGTCCCCGGCCGAGCCCGGATGTCGGTCGCCGAACACGAGAAGTTGATCAACCTGATCACGACCGGCGCGAGTGCCGGCAAGATCGAATCCGCGGTCCGCAAGCATCGCGAAGCAACCCTCCAGGCCTTCCTGGACCACCGCAACGGAAGGAACAGCCGATGAGGTTCCGCAGCGATCCGGCGCAGATCCGGGGGTCGATCGCCCCGGTGATCACGCCGTTCACCGACGACGGCGCGGTCGACCAGGAGAGTCTCGCCGGGCTGGTCCGCTGGCAGCTCACGCAGGGCTCACACGGCATCTCGATCGGCGGCTCGACCGGTGAGCCGAGCGCCCAGACGATCACCGAACGGGCGGACGCGATCCGGCTTGTCGCCGACACGGTCGACGACCGGGTGCCGTTCGTTCCCGGCACCGGCAGCGCGAAGCTGGACGAGACCCTGGAGCTGACCGCGGCCGCCCGGGAGGCCGGTGCGGACGCGGTGTTGATCATCACCCCGTACTACGCCCGGCCGACCCAGGAGGCCTTGTATCGCTGGTATGCGACGGTGGCGGGGGAGTTCCCGGACCTGCCGGTGATCGCGTACAACGTGCCGAGCCGGACCGCGGTCGACCTGGCTCCCGACACGGTGGCCCGGCTGTTCACCGACCTGGACAACTTCGTCGGGATCAAGGAGACCACCAAGGACTTCGAGCACTTCTCCCGGGTGCTGCACCGCTGCGGACCGGAGCTGCTGGTGTGGTCCGGCATCGAGCTGCTCTGCCTGCCGCTGCTGGCGCTCGGCGGCGCCGGCTACATCAGCGCCACGGCCAACCTCGCGCCGGCCGCCTGCGCCGCGATGTATCAACACTGGGTCGACGGCGATCTGGCCGCCGCCCGCCGGATCCACTACGGCCTGCACCCGCTGGTCGACCTGTTGTTCACCGAGACCAACCCGGCCGCGGCCAAGCACGTCCTGTCGCAGCGCGGACTGATCAGGTCCGGCCACGTCCGACCGCCGCTGATCGAGCCGACCGAACCGGGCCGGGTCAAGATCGCCGAACTGCTGGCCGCCGGTGCCGAGTTCCTCAGCCCGACGAACGGGAGTTGATCATGGAAAGTCGCCGCCCCGACGGCCTGCCCGACCGGCTGCGCCACTACATCGGAGGTGAACTGGTCGACAGTCTGTCCGGCGCCACCTTCGAGGTGCTGGACCCGATCACCAACCAGCCCTATCTGACCGCCGCGGCCGGCCGGGCCGAAGACGTCGACCGCGCCGTCGCCGCCGCCCGGGCCGCCTTCACCGACGGGCCCTGGCCGGGAATGGTGCCGCGACAGCGGGCCGCGATCCTGACCAAGATCGCCGACCTGGTCGCGGCCCAGGATCAACGGCTGGCCGAGCTGGAGACGTACGACACCGGGCTGCCGATCACCCAGGCCCTCGGTCAGGCCCAACGGGCCGCCGAGAACTTCCGCTTCTTCGCCGACCTGATCGTCGCCCAGTCCGACGACACGTTCCAGGTGCCCGGCCGGCAGCTCAACTACGTCCACCGCAAGCCGGTCGGCGTCGCCGGCCTGATCACGCCCTGGAACACGCCGTTCATGCTGGAGAGCTGGAAGCTCGCGCCGGCGCTGGCGGCGGGCTGCACGGTGATCTTGAAACCGGCCGAGTTCACCCCGCTGTCGGCCGGTCTGTGGGCCGAGATCTTCACCGAGGCGGGCGTACCGCACGGCGTCTTCAATCTGGTCAACGGTCTGGGGGAGGAGGCCGGCGACGCGCTGGTCACGCACCCGGACGTGCCGCTGATCTCGTTCACCGGCGAGTCGGCGACCGGGCAGACGATCTTCTCCCGGGCCGCGCCGCGACTGAAGGGACTGTCGATGGAGCTCGGCGGGAAGTCGCCCGCCGTCGTCTTCGCCGACGCCGATCTCGACGCGGCGATCGACTCCACGCTGTTCGGCGTCTTCTCGCTCAACGGCGAGCGCTGCACCGCCGGCAGCCGGATCCTGATCGAGCGCACCGTCTACGACGAGTTCTGCACCCGGTACGCCGAGCGGGCCGGCAAGATCATCGTCGGCGACCCGACCGACCCGGCCACCGAGGTCGGCACCCTGGTCCATCCCGAGCACTGCGCCAAGGTGCTCGGCTTCATCGAGCAGGGCCGCTCCGAGGGGCGCCTGCTCGCCGGCGGCGGCCGGCCACCCGGCCTGGAGCAGGGCAACTTCGTCGCGCCGACCGTCTTCGCCGATGTCGGACCGGAGGCCAAGATCTTCACCGAGGAGATCTTCGGCCCGGTGGTGACGCTGACCCCGTTCGACACCGAGGAGGAGGCGCTGACTCTGGCCAACGCGGTGCGGTACGGGCTCGCGGCCTACCTGTGGACCCGTGATCTTGAACGGGGCCACACCTTCGCGCACCGGGTCGAGGCCGGCATGGTCTGGCTCAATTCGCACAACGTCCGCGATCTCCGGACGCCGTTCGGCGGGATCAAGGCCTCCGGTCTCGGCCAGGAGGGCGGCTACCGTTCGCTCGACTTCTACAGTCACCAGCAGGCGGTCCACGTCAGTCTCGGACCCGTCCACACCCCTCGATTCGGAGCAAGATCATGACCGCATCGTTCCCTGAGCCTGTCGAAGGGCAAGCCCGGTCCTCGCTTCCACCTGACATCCTGCGCTGCGGCTACGTCGAGCTGGTCGTTTCCGATCTTGCCGCCGCCCGCGAGTTCTACGTCGACCTGCTCGGCCTGGTGATCACCAAGGAGACGCCGGACGCGCTGTATCTGCGCACCCTGGAGGAGTTCATCCACCACAACCTGGTGCTGCGCCAGGGCCCGGTGCCGGCCGCGGCCGCGATCGCGTTCCGGGTCCGCCGGCCGGAGGACGTCGACGCCGCCGAGGCGTACTACCGCGAGCTCGCCTGCCCGACCCGGCGATCACCGGACGGCTTCGTCGACGGCATCGGTGACGCGGTCCGGGTGCTCGATCCGCTCGGCTTCCCGTACGAGTTCTTCCACGAGGTCGAGCACGTGGAGCGGCTGACCCGGCGCTACGACCTGCACCGAACCGGCGCCCTGGCGCGACTGGACCACGTCAACCAGGTCACCCCGGACCTGGGCCCGGGAATCGCTTATCTGGAAGGGATCGGCTTCCGGGTCACCGAGGACATCCGGGATGATCAAGGAGTCGCCTACGCCGCCTGGCTGCGGCGCAAGCCGACCGTGCACGACGTCGCCCTGACCGGCGGCGACGGCCCCCGGCTGCACCACCTCGCCTTCGCCGCCCCCGAGCAGCACCACGTGCTGGCGATCTGCGACCGGCTCGGCGCCCTCCGCCGCTCGGACTGCATCGAGCGCGGCCCGGGCCGGCACGGCGTTTCGAACGCCTTCTATCTCTACCTGCGTGATCCGGACGGCCACCGGGTCGAGCTCTACACCCAGGACTACTACACCGGCGACCCGGACAACCCGGTCGTCACCTGGGACGTGCACGACAACCAGCGCCGCGACTGGTGGGGCAACCCGGTCGTCCCCAGCTGGTATGCCGAGGCGTCCGTCGTCCTCGACCTGGACGGCAACCCGGTCCCCGTCCGGCAGCGCTCGGACCCGGCCGAGGAGGCCGTCACCGTCGGCGCCGACGGTTTCTCCTACACCCGGCAGGGCGAGGCGGAACGCGGCTTCAAGGTCGGCGAACAGCTGTGACCGGAATCCGGCAACCGTTCGCGGAATCGGCTCGACAGGGTCCCTGATCGGCAACGAATGCTGGATTTCGGTCACCGCACCGTCCCCCTAAGCTGACCGGGTGGATCCAACAGTCATCTGGTACATCGTGGGCGGCATCCTGCTTGCGGCCGTGATCGTCGTCGGGTTCGTGGCGGTCGGCCGGCGGTCGGCGTTGCGGGGGCGGGGGCGGGCGGAGCTCGAGTCCGAGAGCACGAGCGGGTCCGCGACAACCGAGTCCAGCGTCGACGTCGCCGAGCGTCCCGGCCCGGGTACGGCAGCACCGCCGACCGACACGGCCGAGCCGGCGACGGTCGAGCCCGAGGTCGTCGAGCCCGAGGTGGAGCGGCCGGAACCGCGGCAGAGCCGGCTGGCCCGGCTGCGGCGGCGGCTCGCCGGCTCCGGCAACGCGCTCAGCCGCGGCCTGCTGACGCTGCTGTCCCGGGACCGGATCGACGAGGAGACCTGGGAGGACTTCGAGGACACCCTGCTCACCTCCGACCTCGGGGTCGGCCCGACCACCGAGCTGGTCGAGAACCTGCGGACCCGGTTCCGGGTCGACGGGATCGCCGATCCGCACCAGGCCCGCGGCATCCTGCGCGAGGAGCTGATCAAGCTCGTCGACCCGTCGCTGGATCGAGGGCTGGCCACCCAGCGGGGCGAGACCCCGGCCGTGGTGATGGTGGTCGGTGTCAACGGCACCGGCAAGACCACGACCGTCGGCAAGCTGGCCCGGGTGCTGGTGGCGGAGGACAACGATGTGCTGCTCGGCGCCGTGGACACGTTCCGCGCCGCGGCGGCCGACCAGCTGCAGACCTGGGGCGACCGGGTCGGCGTGCCGACGGTCCGCGGCGACGAGGGGGCCGACCCGGCCAGCGTCGCGTTCGAGGCGGTGAAGGCCGGGATCGAGCAGGAGGTCGACACCGTGGTGATCGACACCGCCGGCCGGCTGCACACCAAGGCCGGCCTGATGGACGAGCTGGGCAAGGTGAAGCGGGTGATCGAGCGCCAGGCGCCGGTGACCGAGGTGCTGCTGGTGCTGGACGCCACGACCGGCCAGAACGGGCTGACCCAGGCCCGGATCTTCGCCGAGGTGGTCGACGTGACCGGCATCGTGCTGACCAAGCTGGACGGCTCGGCCAAGGGCGGCATCGTGATCCAGGTGCAGCGCGAGCTCGGCGTGCCGGTCAAGCTGGTCGGGCTCGGCGAGGGCGCCGACGACCTGGCTCCGTTCGAGCCGGAGGCGTTCGTGGACGCCCTGCTGGAGACCCCCGCAGCTGCCGCCTGAGCCGGGGGATCGGGGAGTCGGGAGAGATGAGTATCGAGCTCGTCCGCGAGCTCAATGCGCTGGCCGGCTGCGGCCTGGAGGTGGTGGAGGAGATCCACCGGGGCCAGTCGGGCGCGGTGTTCGTCCGCTGGCCGGACGGCCGGGAGTCGGTGGTGACGACGGCGTTCGCCACGATCGCGCGGATGGAGCAGACCGCCGAGGTGCTCGAGGACGTACGGGCTCAGGGGCTGCCGGTGCCGCGGCACGAGTTCCTGCTCGAGGTGTCACCCGGCACGGTCGCGGTGGTGCAGGAGCGGCTGCCTGGCCGGCCGCGCTCCCGGACCGACGTCGCCACGGTGGACGCCGCCGTCGCCGTCAACGAGCGGTTCGCCGGCCTGCTGGCCGATCGGCCCGAGGTGCCCGGGCCGATCCTGAGCCTCGGTCGCCCGGACGACCCGGTGCCGGCCGAGGCGGTCGAGGAGCACAGCGAACGGGCCCGCAGGATGGTCGCCCTGATCCGACACGCCGGTCGGTCCGGCGGATCGATGAGCACCCGAGGTGATCTTGTTCACGTGGATTTCACGGTGCCGAATCTGCTGTTCGACGACGCCGGGATGATCACCGGAGTCGTCGACTGGAACTACGGCGTCGCCCGCGGTGATCGCCGCTACGGGCTGGTCAAGTTGTTGCACACCTTGTCCTTCGCGGCCCGGTCCGACGGAGCCGACGCCGCGCCGACCGGCGCGGCTCTCGATCATCTGGATCGCCTGGTCAGCAAGGAGATCCCGGCTCCGCTGCTACGTCGCTACTGGGCCCATCACACGCTCACCATGCTCTATTCGAGCCTGCGCTGGGGCACTCCGCGGGCCTTCGAACTGCACCTCGAACTCGGTGAGTCCAGACTGGCCGAGGGCGCGTGATCACCGAGTCTCGCGCGGCTCCGCGAAACTCCCCCGATGCGCGGACCCTACACGGCGGTCCGGGCCGAGAGGCGGGCTTGGTAACAATTGCCCACTTCGTCAATCGATTTTATGCAGGATCGATTGAAGGGGGTAACAATGGGCCTCATGGGGTAGTCCTATGCGGGACTGCCCTTCGGCGTACCTACGACGTAGTCGGCTAACCCGATGGAGGACCAACGATGGACTCTTCTCAGCTCTCCCGCCGTGGCTTTCTCTACGGCTCCGCTCTGGTTGCCGGTGCGGCGGTGCTGAGCGCTTGCTCGCCCGGAGGGGGCGGACAAGGGCCCGGCGGGAACGATCCGACGGGCGGTCCCGGCTCTGATGCCGTGGGCTCGTTCACCGAGAAGCTGCCGAAGCCGGCGGCTTTCCAGCAGTCGCCGAAGCTGGAGGGCGGCAGCCTTCCACCGGTCGCCGAACGGCTCCCCGAGGAGCCGTACGTGGTTCCGCACAAGTGGATCCAGCCGGGCAAGTACGGCGGCACGCTCAACATGCAGGTCTTCACCACCACCGGGGCGCTCAAGGCGAACTCGGACCGGAACTTCTTCTATGGCCACTCCCCGCTGCGCTGGCTCAACGACGGCAAGGACGTCGGCCCCGGCCTGGTGGAGGAGTGGGAGTCGAACGCCGACGCCTCGGAGTGGACCTTCCACTTCCGCAAGGGCCTGAAGTGGTCCGACGGCGAGCCGTTCACCATCGACGACATCCTGTTCTGGTGGGACGAGTTCATCATCGAGCAGAAGATGGCCCAGACCCCGCCCGACGAGGCCCGCTCCGGCAAGGGCACCCTCGCGAAGTTCACGAAGGTCGACGACTCCACGCTGACCATGACCTTCGACGCACCGGCGCCGCTGACGGCCGACCGGATGGCGATGTGGGTGAACGGCAACATCGGCAAGAACGGTCCGATCTGGATCATGCCGAGCCATTACCTGAAGCAGTTCCACCCCAAGTACGGCAAGAACATCCCGGACAACTGGGACACCGTCGGCGGTCTGATGGAGACCAAGGGCGACTGGCACAACAACCCGGACTGCCCGACGATGCTCGGCTTCAAGTGCAAGTCGTTCGACAACGCCAAGGGCGTCGTGCTGGAGCGCAACCCGTACTACTGGGCCGTGATGCCCAACGGTGATCAACTTCCCTACCTCGACGAGATCCAGATCAACGTCGTGACCGATCCCGAGGCCGGCAAGCTCCAGGTCCAGCAGGGCAGCGTGGACTTCTGCAACGGCAACTACAACCAGATCGCGCTGAACGATGTCCAGGGCATCCGGGACACCGCCGAACGGTCCAACACCGAGATCATTTTGTGGGACAGCGGCTCGGGCACCGGCTCGATCTTCTTCCTCAACTACGACTACTTCGACAAGGATCTCCGCGAGGTGATCCGGATGCCGAAGTTCCGGCAGGCGATCTCGCACGCGTTCAACCGCGAGGCCGTCCGCAAGTCGGTCTACTTCAACACCGGCGAGCCGACCACCGGCACGCTCAGCCCGAAGGCGATTGAGTATTCGGTCAACGAGACCGGCAAGAAGGCCTACACCGATTGGCGGGACGCCTACGTGGCGTACGACCCGGAGAAGGCCAAGTCGTTGCTGGAGGAGATCGGCGTCAAGGACTCCGACGGCGACGGTCTGCGCAACCTGCCGAACGGCAAGAAGCTCTCGCTCCGACTGGACACCACGGCCGACTCCTCGCAGGAGCACCGGACCAAGGACAACCAGCTGGTGTCGGACCTGAAGGCGATCGGGATCGAGATGAAGATCAACCCGATCGCGCCGCAGACGTACGACGACCAGTGGAAGACCGGCAAACTGATGGGGCACAGCAACTGGGAGGTCGGCGACGGGCCGAACCACCTGGTCTACCCGCAGTGGCTGGTGCCGCTCGAATACACCCGCTGGGCCCCGCTGGAAGGTCAGTGGTATCAGCAGTTGGGCACCAAGACCGCCGGCACCGAGCTGGATAAGGATCCGTGGGAGCGGACGCCGCCGCGGATGGAGCCGGAGGCCGACGGGCCGATCAAGAAGCTCTGGGATCTGTACGACCAGAGCAAGGTCGAGCCGGACGAGATGAAGCGTCACCAGTTGGTCTGGGACATGATCAAGATCCACATCTCCGACGGCCCGTTCATGATCGGGTCGGTGGCCAACTACCCGCAGGTCATGATCGTCAAGAAGGATCTCCGGAACGTGCCCAAGCGGGAGAATCTCGCCCAGGGCGGCGCGGTCAACCCGTGGATCCACCCGACGCCGGCCGTCTACGAGACAGAAACCTGGTATTGGGAGGATCCGACTCAGCACGCTTGACCGAAGCGGTCCAAATGATGACCGGACAAGTCTGACTGAGGGGGCATCGGAGTGTTCATCTTCGTACTCCGGCGGCTGCTTTACGGGATACTCACGCTTGCCGTGGTGTCGGTAGTCGCCTTCTTCATCATCGAGCTCGCACCGGGGTCGGCGATCACCGACGAGATCTCCCGGCTGCGCGCTCAGGGCAACAACGTCTCCGACCAGATGGTCGCGGCGATGGAAGAGCAGTACGGGTTGAACGACCCGTTCTTCGTCAAGTACGCGAAGTGGGCCCAGGGGTTCTTCACCGGCGACTTCGGTCAGTCCTTCGCCTACCGGCAACCGGTGAGCGAACTGATCTGGAGCCGGCTGGGGTTGTCGGTGGCGCTCGCCCTGGGCGCCATCGTCATCGCCTGGGCGATCGCCATCCCGGTCGGCGTCTACTCGGCCACCCACCGGTACAACCTGCCGGACAACGTGATCACCGTGATCCAGTTCGTCGGCGTCGCGGTGCCGGAGTTCCTGCTGGCCCTGGGGGTGATGACCCTGGCCAGCGCGTCGGGCATGGACGTCGGGGGTCTGAACTCCAACGAGTTCCGGAACGCCCCGTTCAGCGGGGCGAAGTTCCTGGACCTGTTGGCTCATATCTGGATGCCACTGGTCGTGATCGCGGTCGCCAGCACCGCCTGGCTGTCCCGCGTGATGCGCGCCAACCTGTTTGACGTGCTGGGACAGCAATACGTGCAGACCGCCCGTGCCAAAGGGGTTTCCGAGCGGTTGGTGATCTGGAAGCACGCGGTGCGCAACGCGCTGCACCCGCTGGTGATGACCTTCGGAACGACGCTCTCGGCGTTGATCTCCGGCGAGGCGATCGTCTCGATCGTCTTCGGTCTGCCGACCACGGGTCAGGCCTTGCTGCAGTCACTGATCGTCAAGGACACCTACGTCGCGGCGACTCTGCTGGTGCTGCTGTCGGCACTGCTGGTGATCGGAAACGTGATCTCGGACATCGCGCTCACGCTGATCGACCCACGGGTCAAGGCCACGGACTAGGAGGAAGCCATGACAGGGACACTTCAGCTGGCCGAATCCAGCACCGAGGGCTCCGGCGGTCCTTCTCAGACGCCCGACAGCAAGGTCGGTGAGATCCCGCAGTGGCGGCTGATGCTGCGCCGGTTCCGGCGCAGCAAGCTGGCCGTCGTCAGTGTGATCATCCTGCTCTTCATGTATCTGGTGGCGGCGTTCGCGCCCTTCTTGTCGCCGAACGATCCGCAGGAGGTCAGCCCGGACTACAAGTACGCGGCCCCGAGTCCGTGGACCTTCGACGGCGGCCCGGCGATGTGCCGGATCACCCAGGAGATCGATCCGGTCAACATCTCCACCACCTACGTCACGAACTGTGACGACCCGATCAAGCTCAACTTCTTCAGCCAGGGCTTCGAATACAAGTTGTTCGGGTTCATCCCGGCCGATCGGCATCTGTTCACGGCGGACGAGGGTCGCGTGTTGATCTTCGGTGCCGACGGCAACGGCCGCGATGTCTTCAGTCGCACCATCCACGGCGCCCAGATCTCGATGACGATCGGCCTGCTCGGGGTCGCGATCGCCACCGTGCTGGGGTCGGTGATCGGCACGATCTCCGGCTATGCCGGCGGAGTGACGGACAACATCATCCAGCGGATCATCGAGATCATCATGTCGATCCCGACGCTGCCGTTGTGGGCCACGATGGCCGCGGTGCTGTCGCCCGACCTAGCGGTGACGGACCGCTTCTTCATGATGACGATCATCCTGTCGCTGGTGACCTGGACCAGTCTCGCCAGACAGGTGCGCGGCAAGGTGATGGGGTATTCCCACGCCGACTACGTCGCGGCGGCGCGGTCGGCCGGATCGTCGGGCCTGCGCATCGTCGGCACCCACCTGATGCCCAACGCGACCAGCCACATCGTCGCAGTGGCGATGCTGCAGATCCCGGCCACGATCCTGGCCGAGACGTCGCTGTCGTTCCTCGGCATCGGGATGCTCGAGCCGGCGATCAGCTGGGGCGTGCTGCTCAAGGACGCCTCCCGGATCGACGTCCTGCAACAGTTCCCGTGGCTGTTGATGCCGGGTCTGGCCGTGATCATCGTGATCACCTGTTTCCAACTTCTCGGCGACGGCGTCCGTGATGCCGTCGACCCGTACAGCTGACCGAGAGCAGAACGGAGGAGCCAACGTGACAGCCACGAACGGTGACGGGGACGCGATTCTCTCCGTCCGTGATCTTCAGGTGCAGTTCCCGACCACCCTCGGAGTGGTCAACGCCCTCAACGGGGTCAGCTTCGACGTGCCGCGGGGCAAGGTGATCGGCATCGTCGGCGAGAGCGGCAGCGGCAAGAGCGTGACCGCGCGAGCGATCATGCAGATCCTCGAGCCGCCGGGCCGGATCACCGAAGGCTCGATTCATTTCCGGAGCAGTGCCGGCGGCGAAAGCGTTTCGCAGTTGCTGATCGGTGAGGAGGTGGATCTCGGCGACGCGGAGACCTCCTCCGGCGGAGTCGAGATCACCAAGCTGAAGCCGCGCAGCCCGGCGATGCGGGCGCTGCGGGGTGCGGAGATCGCGATGATCTTCCAGGAGCCGATGACCTCGCTCAACCCGGTCTACACGATCGGCTCGCAGATCGAGGAAGCGATCCTGCTGCACCAGACGCCGGACAAGAAGGTCGCCAAGGAGCAGGCGATCGACATGCTGCGCCAGGTCGGGATGCCGAACCCGGAGCGGATCGCGACGTCGTATCCGCACGAACTGTCCGGCGGCATGCGGCAACGGGCCATGATCGCGATGGCGCTGTCCTGTCACCCGTCCCTGTTGATCGCGGATGAGCCGACGACCGCGCTCGATGTGACCACCGAGGCGCAGATCCTGCAGCTGATGCGCAAGCTGAAGTCCGAGATCGGTATGTCGATCATGTTCATCACCCACAGCATGGGCGTGGTCGCCCAGCTGTGCGACGAGGTGATGGTGATGTATCTCGGCCGGGTCGTCGAGCGTGCCTCGGTGGACGAGATCTTCTACAACCCCAAGCATCCCTACACGAAGGCGCTGCTGCGGTCGATCCCACGGATCGGGTCGGCCGAGCACACGCCGCTCGAGGTGATCAAGGGTTCGATCCCGGACCCGTACTCGACCGTGTCGGGTTGCCCGTTCCACCCGCGCTGCCCGAGCTTCATCGGCAAGGTCTGTGAGGACGTGATCCCGGCGGAGTCGCTGCTCGCCGGGCCGACCCAGCACGGCGTGCGCTGTCACCTCTATTCCGACGAGGTGGCCAGCACGGCCGAGCCGGCGAGCACTGGAGGGGCGCGATGACCGAATCGACGACCGACGAGAAGCTGCTCGAGGTCATCGACCTGAAGAAGCACTTCCCGATCAAGGGCGGCCTGTTGCGCCGGACGATCGGCGAGGTCAAGTCGGTGGACGGGGTGAACCTGACCGTCAACCGGGGCGAGACGCTGGCCGTGGTCGGCGAGTCCGGTTGTGGCAAGAGCACCACCGGCCGCAGCATCCTGCGGCTGGAGCAGCCGACCGACGGCCAGGTGATCTTCCACGACTCCGAGCTCGGGCCGGTCAACGTGGAGAGCGCGGACCGGCGCACGATGGAGAAGATCCGGCCGAAGATGCAGATCATCTTCCAGGATCCCTTTGCCTCGTTGGATTCCCGGATGACCGTCGGCCGGGTGATCGCCGAGCCGCTGTTGATCAACAAGGTGCTGAAGGGCCAGGCACTGCGGGACCGGGTGGCCGACCTGCTCAAGGTGGTCGGGTTGCGGCCGGAGCATGCCAGCCGCTACCCGCACGCCTTCTCCGGTGGTCAGCGGCAGCGGATCGGGATCGCCCGGGCGATCGCCCTGGAGCCCGATCTGATCATCTGTGACGAACCGGTCTCGGCGCTGGACGTGTCGGTGCAGGCCCAGGTGATCAACCTGCTGGAGGACCTGCAGGAGCGGATGAAGCTGACCTACCTGTTCATCTCGCATGACCTGTCGGTGGTCGAGCACATCTCCGACCGGGTGGCCGTGATGTACGTCGGCCGGGTGGTCGAGACCGGGACCACGCGCGATCTGTTCTACCGGCCCAAGCATCCCTACACCGAGGCGCTGCTGTCGGCGCTGCCGCAGCCGGACCCGCGGAACCGGATGGAGGTCGTCCCGCTCACCGGCGACGTGCCGAGCCCGGCCAACCCGCCCTCGGGTTGCTACTTCCACACCCGCTGCCCGTACGCGCAGCCGATCTGTTCGACCGAGACGCCGCCGCTGCGCGATGTCACCGACGCGGACGGCGGGACGCGCGAGGCGGCCTGTCACTTCGCCGAGGAACTGGATCTCAAGGGTGCCCTGGTACCGTCGGCCGCAGCCACGGACGCGGCTGGAAAGGACGAGGTGGGATGACGACCGGTGCAGCGGACAGCGGGGCCAAGATCAGGACCGGACGGCCCAGGTTCACCGGCATCACGACCTACACCGACCCAAAGGGACGGTTCGAGTTCCGCCATCCGTTCGGTTGGATCCGGGATGAGCTGGACGAGCTCGACGGCGTGATCGCCCGGCCCGAGGCCGATGATCAGTCGACCTACTTCGCGGTCAGCGTGACCCCGTTGGAGGTCGAGGTCGTGGCCGACGACCTGCCGACCCTGCGGTCGGGCTTCGACGACGGCCTCGGTCAGTTGGCCGACGCCGAGGTCCTGGCCGCCCGGGACGACACCTACAACAACATCGTCAAGGTGGAGCGGACGTTCACCTTCACCGAGGACGGACAGACCCGGAAGCGCCGGGCCTGGGCGATGTATGCCGAACGCTGGCAGTATCTGGTCGTGTTCCAGGGCTCGACGGCCGAGGAGTTCGACTACTGGCTGCCGATGGGCAACTACTGCTTCACCGCCTTCAACCTGCCCCAGGCGCTGTGGTTCGCGACCGACCCCGAGCTGCGCGGCGGACCGACGGAAGAGGACTGAGCCGGAGCGGTCAGAGCGCCGGCGAGCCGGCGTTCCAGATGGCGTGCGCGAGTGGCCCGCGGCCGAGGTCGAAGGTGCCCGAGTAATTGGTGAGCTGGGTGTCGCCGTGCGGTGATCGAAAGATCATCGTGCCCGGCTCAGGTTGTCGTCGCCGCCACCCGCCATGAGTCACGGCGCGATGCTCGCGCTTCGCCAACGGAGCTAGTCCGTCGACGCCGGTCTGGCCTGGTGGTCCGCCTTCGTCCATGGATCGGTACGGCTCGGAGTGATCAAGTTCCAGCCGCTCGGTCGCGGTGGACCAGGGAAAGCTGCTGCTCGGCCGGGCGAACCGCAGATAGCGCTTGTGCCGGTCCGGGATCTCGTAGGCATCAACCGGAGCGGGCGTCTCGTTCAGATCGATCACCGAGATCACGTCCACCCGGTCGTGCCCGAGCCAGTCCTTCACCACCCCCAGCGTGGTCGGCCCGATCCCCGGCACCCGACAGATCCCATTGCCGGTCTCGAGTGATTCGGCCGCGACGTGGACGATCAGGGTCGAGGTCGGCACCAGCCGGGCCGGATCAAGTCCGGCCACGATCCGCTCGATCGCCGCCCTGAACACGACCAGCTCCGCATCGGTGATCATGGCCGGTTGATCACGCAGCGACGGATGCACCTCCGCCTCCTCCACCACCTCGTCGGGGTCCTCTCCCGCAACGGGCTGGACAGCGGTGGCGAACTCCTCGGCGAACAGATCAGGCTGGCGAGCCTCGGCAAGGATCCGGGTCGCCTCCAACTCGTTGCCCAACATGCCCAGGGCTTCAGCGCGCCGCTCGTCGGCCGATCGCTCATCAGCCGGGAGGGCGTCGGCGATCTCCTGAATTCTCGCGTACAGCCGGATCGCGGCGGCCGGCTCGAGTCGGGCGAAGAGTGACTTCAGTCCT
The DNA here is from genome assembly GCF_009299835.1 of Microlunatus speluncae. Lineage (GTDB taxonomy): Bacteria > Actinomycetota > Actinomycetes > Propionibacteriales > Propionibacteriaceae > Microlunatus > Microlunatus speluncae. Next base: position 71,929 of record NZ_VKCZ01000008.1, on the reverse strand, counting down.
TCATCAGAGGTCTGCGCCAGCCACACCCCGAGCTCGGTCTTCCGCTCCGCCGCGACCCGTTCGACTCGTTCGCCGTCAACGCGGGCGATCGCGGCTTCGGCCCGGTTCTGCAGCTTGGAATAGCCGACCAGCCCGGCGAACCCGGCCAAGTCGGCATCGACCTGCCCGGCCTGCTCAACGGTCAGGTGGTGGGTCATCCGGGCGATCGAGCGGGCCTGCCACCCCTCCACCTCGCACGCCATGACCTTCTCCCACAGCAGCGGCAGCCGATGCCGGACATCCAGCACCTCAGCAACGAACCGAGTCCCGGCGAACTCACCCTTCTTGATCGCCACCGCGAGCTCAACCAGTGCCAGATCATTGACCTCAGGAGTCCCGTCCCCACCCGGCCGGACTCCCCGCGGCCCGCCGTGCAGCCGCAACTCGTCGGGATGGATCGACTCCGCCGAATTCGCATCCGCCCACGCCGCGACCCAGGCCAACAGCTCGTTCTCGGCCGCCAACCGCGCCCGCACCGCGGCCCCGGCGCCCTTCAGGATGTCGTCGGTGCCGTATCCGGCAACCCGCAACTCCAACGACTCGAACATGTGTTCTATTATAGCTGTCACCACCCACAATCGCAGCCCACAATCGCAGCAGAACAAGTGAAATCCCAAGATCAAATCGCCCGCCGTGAGGTCAGGGTTGTGGGTCGCGGGCGTCGTAAGCCAGGAAGCGGCGTTGGACGGCGAGCACGACGGTCAGCACGATGACGCAGCTGAGGCCGCCGATCACCGCGGCCCAGTGTTCGCCGAACCAGTTCGCCTCGGCGCCGATCACCAGCTCGCCGAGGCGTGGGCCGCCGGCGACGACGACGATGAACACGCCCTGTAACCGGCCGCGCATCGAGTCCGGGGTGGCCGACTGCAGGATGGTCTGCCGGAACACCGAGCTGACGGCGTCGGCCGCGCCGGCCAGGGCGAGGAAGATCATCGCGGCCAGCAGTGAGCCGATCAGCACGTTGCCCGGCGAGGTCGGCCCGGTGATCACCAGCACCACGCCGAAGCCGGTGACGGCGAGACCGAATGCCAGGATCGCGGCGGCGATCACCCGGCCCTGGCGGCGGATCCGGACCAGGGTGCCGGAAAACAGCCCGGCCAGCACCGCGCCGACCGCGAAGGCGGCGCCGAGGATCCCGGTGGTCATCGCGCCGCCGCCGATGATCAACACACCGACCGCCGGATACAGCACTCGCGGCATCGCCAAGATCATCGCGATCAGGTCGACCAGGAACGTCATCCGGACGTTCGGCCGGGTGGCCAGATAACGCAGTCCGTCCAGCACCATCCAGAAGCCGCGCCCGCGCCGCCTCCCGTTCGGCCCGGCCCCGTTGGCGGTCCGGTCGTCGGCCCGGTCGGCGGCTCCGTCGACCGGCGGCAGGTCGGGCAGCCGCCAGAGCGCCCAGAGCGCCGCGGTGAACAGCACGGCGTCGATCGTGTACACCTCGGCGAAGTCCCAGGTGGCCACCAGGAACGCGCCGAGCAGCGGGCCGACGGTGAGCGCGACGTTCCAGAGCACGGTCTGCAGCACGTTCGCCGCCGGCAGCAGCAACGGGTCGACCAGCCGCGGGATGATCGCCGAGCGGGCCGGATTGTTGATCGCGAACCCGGCCGACTGCAGCGCCACCAGGCCGTACAGCAGCGGCACGGAGTTGAGGTGCAGCCAGGCCTGGACCGCGAGCAGGATCACCACCAGCCAGAGCCCGAACGACGAGGCCAGGGCCACCTTCCGCCGGTCGTAGGTGTCGACCAGCGCACCGCCGTAGAGACCGAGCACGATCAGGGGCACCAGGGCGCAGACGCCGAGCACGCCGACCGCCAAGGTCGAGCCGGTGATCGCGTACACCTGCAGGCCGACCGCGGCCACGGTCAGCTGGGTGCCGAAGTTGGAGATGCCGAGGCCCCACCACAGCCGCCGGAACGACGGCGACGTCCGTAACGGCGTCAGATCGAGGAGGAAGGACATGCTGGAACGAATCTAGGACAAACGGTTTCTGATCCATTCGCGGAGGCCCGGCATGCGGTCCGCAGTCGCTGTCAGCGGCGCCCGTTACGTTCTGCCGATGACGCGGGGGAGGAACTACGATGACAGCTATGACGGCGCATGCGGCGGCTACCTGGCCGCTGCCCGGGCGACCGATGACCCGGGCAGACCTCGATGAGTTGCCCAAGGACGGGCGCCGCTACGAACTCATCGACGGAGTGCTGGTCGTGAGCCCGTCGCCATCGTGGTTGCATCAGCGTGCCGCAGCCGGAGTCTTCGACTTGCTTGATGCCAGCTGCCCGGGCTGGCTGGAGGTGTTCTTTGCGCCGCTCGATGTCGATGTCGCCGAAGACACGGTGTTGCAGCCGGACATCCTGGTGGTCCGTGAGGATCGGCTTGCCGACGGTGGGGATTTGTCCGGTGTGCCGGAACTGGCGGTCGAGGTGTTGTCGCCCAGCACCAGGAGGTTCGACCTCGTCCTCAAGCGTTCCCGGTTCGAGCAAGCCCGTTGCGCGAGCTACTGGGTCGTCGATCCCGAATTGCCGTCGATTGTCGCTTGGGATCTGGTTGCCGGGCGGTATGTCGAGGCCGGCCGCGCCGAAGGGTCGACTGAATTGTCATTGGAACGGCCGTATCCGGTCGTCGTGAATCCAGCGCGGCTGATCGCAAAGCGGCGATGAGCGCAAAGGTCGTCGCTACCTGGCCGGTGCCCGGCGCGCCGTTCACGAAGGCGGATCTTGAGGAGTTGCCCGACGATGGGCGTCGTTACGAACTCATCGATGGTGTGTTGATCGTGACCCCGACGCCGACGTGGCAGCATCAGGGCGCCTTGCGCGAGCTGGTGATTCTGCTCCAGCGGAACTGCCCTGAGGAACTGGAAGTGTTCATCGGACCGCTGAACGTCGACCTCGCCGAGGACAGCCTGCTTCGTCCCGACGCCCTGGTGGTTCGGCGAGATCGGCTCGGCGAGGAGCAGTTGGCCGGAATGCCGGAACTGATCATCGAGGTCGTATCGGCGAACACCCGGCAGTTCGACCAGATACTCAAGCACTCCCGGTACGAGGACGCGGGCTGCCCGAGCTACTGGGTAGTGGATCCCGACGTCCCCTCCATCGCGGCCTGGGAGCTGGTGGACGGGCGCTACGTCGAGGCCGGCCGCGCCGAGGGCGACACGGAGCTGGTGCTGACGAGGCCGTACCAGGTCGTGGTCAATCCGGCCCGGCTGGTCGACTGAGCGCCGCGCCGGATTGGCGGCCCCGTTAGGCTGGCCAGGACAGCCGTCTGACCCGTGCCGCGGGTCTTGCCATCAAGCACCTTCGAGGAAGCTCGTGTTCGACACACTGCAGGACCGCCTGGCCGCGACGTTCAAGAGCCTGCGCGGCAAGGGCCGGATCACCGAGGCCGACATCGACGCGACCGCGCGGGAGATCCGCCGAGCGCTACTCGAGGCCGACGTCGCACTGGCCGTGGTCAAGGACTTCATCGCCGCGATCCGGGAGCGGGCCCAGTCGGCCGAGCTGAGCGGCGCGCTGAATCCCGGCCAGCAGATCATCAAGATCGTCAACGAGGAACTGATCAACATCCTCGGCGGCGAGACCCGGGTGATCCGGTTCGCGAAGAACCCGCCGACGGTGATCCTGCTGGCCGGCCTGCAGGGTGCCGGCAAGACGACGCTGGCCGGCAAGCTGGCGTACTGGCTGAAGGGCCAGGGTCACTCGCCGCTGCTGGTCGCGGCCGACCTGCAGCGGCCGAACGCGGTCGACCAGCTCCAGGTGGTCGGTCAGCGGGCCGGGGTCCAGGTCTTCGCGCCGGAGCCGGGCAACGGTACGGGTGATCCGGTGGCGGTGGCCCGCGCTTCCATGGCGGAGGCCGAACGCAAGCTGTACGACATCGTGATCGTCGACACCGCCGGCCGGCTCGGCGTGGACGCCGAGATGATGCAGCAGGCGATCGACATCCGGGATGCGGTGAACCCGGACGAGGTCCTGTTCGTGGTCAACGCGATGATCGGCCAGGACGCGGTCAACACCGCGAACGCGTTCGCCGACGGCGTCGGGTTCGACGGGGTGGTCCTCACCCAGCTCGACGGCGACGCCCGCGGCGGTGCCGCGTTGTCCATCGCCAAGGCCACCGGCCGGCCGATCATGTTCGCCTCCAACGGTGAGAAGGTCGACGACTTCGACCTGTTCCATCCCGACCGGATGGCGAGCCGGATCCTCGGCATGGGCGACATGCTCACGCTGATCGAGCAGGCGGAGAAGACGTTCGACGCCGAGCAGTCGGCCAAGGCCGCGGCCAAGCTGACCACCAAGGGCGGCGGCGAGTTCGGCCTCTCCGACTTCCTGCAGCAGATGCAGATGGTGCGCAAGATGGGTCCGCTGTCCAAGATCTTCGGCATGCTGCCGGGGATGGGCGACATGAAGGACCAGATCGCCGGAATCGACGAGAAGGAAGTGGACCGGATCGAGGCGATCATCCACTCGATGACGCCGTCGGAACGGGACAATCCCAAGATCATCGACGGCTCCCGGCGGGCCCGGATCGCCCGCGGCTCCGGGGTCGAGGTGTCGGCGGTCAACAATCTGGTGAACAAGTTCTTCGAGGCTCGCAAGATGATGAGCCAGCTCGCGACGGGCAAGGGCATGCCGGGGATGCCCGGCATGCCGGGCCTGCCGGGAGCGGCGAAGCGGCCCGCGGCCAAGCAGGGCAAGAAGAACAAGCGCGGCAAGAAGGTGTCCGGAAACCCGGCCAAACGGGCCGCGGCCAAGTCGGGCCAGCCGGAGGAGACCGTCGATCCGGCGGCCGCGTTCGGCGGCGGAATGGAACCAGAACAGCTGGAGCAGGCCATCAAGGACTTCCAGTTGCCGCCCGGCCTTGGCAAAATGATCAATAATCAGGGCAAGTAGGTCATGGCGCCGGCGCCCGGACCGAACCCCGACCGGCTCCACATTTCCGGCACGCTGCTACCCGCGGAGGAGTCCGTCGACCTCTGGGTCGTCGACGGACTCCTCCGCGAAGGGCCGGTGGCGGACGCGACCTCGATCGGCAGCGACGGTTGGATCCTGACCGGACTGGTCGACGCCCACTGCCACGTCGGGCTGGACGCCGGCGGTGCGGTGGACCGGGCCACGGCCGAGGCTCAGGCGCTGGCCGACCGCGATGCCGGGGTGCTGCTGATCCGGGACGCCGGCTCGCCCTCGGACACCCGCTGGGTCGACGACCGGCCCGACCTGCCGCGGATCGTCCGGGCCGGTCGGCACATCGCCCGGCCGAAGCGCTATCTGCGCAACTTCGCCGACGAGATCGAACCGGCCGAGTTGATCGCGGCGGTCGAACGCCAGGCCGCGGCCGGTGACGGCTGGGTGAAGCTGGTCGGCGACTGGATCGACCGCAGCCTCGGCGACCTGGCCCCGTTGTGGCCGGTCGAGCTGGCCCGCGCGGCGATCGACCGCGCCCACCAGCTCGGCGTCCGGGTCACCGCCCACGTCTTCGGCGAGCAGGCCACCGAGGAGTTGATCAATGCCGGCGTGGACGGGATCGAGCACGGGACCGGCCTGACCGACGAGTTGATCGCGATCATGGCCGAGCGGCAGATCTCGCTGGTGCCGACGATGATCCAGGTCAGCCTGTTCGAACGGTTCGCGGCCCAGGGTGAGGAGAAGTTCCCGGCGTACGCCAAGCACATGCGGGCCCTCCAGGCCGGCCACCGCTCCACCATGGCCGCCGCCTGGGACGCGGGCGTGCCGATCTATGCCGGGACCGACGCCGGGGGTTACCAGCCACACGGGCTGATCGGCACCGAGATCGCCCGGATGGCCGACTTCTGTGGCGCCGAGGGTGCGCTGGCGGCCGGCTCCTGGCGGGCCCGGCGCTGGCTCGGCCGGTCGGACCGGCCGGAGCCGGGCGCCCGGGCCGACCTGGTGATCTATCCCGCCGACCCGCGGACCGACCCGTCCGTGCTGACCGGGCCGCGGCACGTCGTCGCCGGCGGCACTCACCGCTTCGTCGGCGGCTGATCTGTGTCGAAGTCTCCGCGCCGCCACCGGTTCGTCGCACCGGTCCGGATCCTGTTGGCCCTGCTGCTCCTGGTCGGACTGCTGGCCGTACCCACGACGCCGGCCCGCGCCGACGAGGTGGTCGAGACGCCGGTCCGGATCGCCGGCACACCGGAACCGGGCTCGGGCCCGGTCGAGCTGGACGGATCGGTGTTCACGGCCAAGCCGGGGGAGCCGCAGCCGGCGATCGTGCTCAGCCACGGCTTCAACGGCAGCAAGGCCGACAGCGCCGAGTCCGCGCGCCGGCTGGCCGGTGGCGGCTACACGGTGATCACCTACACCGCCCGCGGCTTCGGCGATTCCGGCGGGCTGATCCATCTCGATCACCCGGACTTCGAGGTGGCCGATCTGACCAAGATCATCGACTTCGCGACGACCCTGCCCGAGGTGATCAAGAACGGCACGGACCCGGTGATCGGTCTGGCCGGTGTCTCCTACGGCGGCGCGTCCACCCTGTTCGGCGGCACCGATCCGCGGGTGGACGCGATCGCGCCGGCCTTCACCTGGAACAGCCTGCCGCAGGCCCTGTTCCCGCAGTACGCGACCGGCGGGACCCAGGAGTCACCGGGGGAGGTCGATCCGGTCGAGGCGGCCGGGGTGTTCAAGGCCCGCTGGGCCGCGCTGTTCTTCCTCGACACCCGCAATCCCGAGAGCCCGGATCAGCAGCCGGACCAGTCCCTCTGCGGCCGGTTCGCCCTCGACCTGTGCCGGGCCTACCTGGAGACCGCGCGGACCGGCCGGCCCAATCCGGCGCTGGTCGACCTGTTGGACCGGTCGAGCCCAAGCCATGTCCTGGACCGGATCTCGGCGCCGACCTTGATCATTGCCGGCGAGAACGACTCGCTCTTTCCGCTGGACCATGCCGACGCCAACTTCCGCGGGCTGCCGGCGACGACGCCGGCCCGGATGGCCTGGGTGACCGGCGGGCACGACGGCGACATCGCGATCGATCCGCTGTTCGGCGAGCTCGAGGCCTGGTTCGGGCACTATCTCCGGGCCGAGACGGCCGAGCCGCGGCCGATGTTCGAAGTCGCCATCCCCGAGAATCGGCCGTCGGCCGACGGCGCCCAACGCCCGGTCGACCAGCTGACCAGCGCCAGCTACCCGGGCCGCAACGCGCCGCCGATGCGGCGGGGTTCGCTGCCTCTGGGCGGCGACCGGCAACGGATGATCGCGCCACCCGGCGGGGTGCCGGCGGCGCTGACCAACCTGCCCGGGCTGGGCCGGCAACTCGCCTCCCTGACCGGCACCGAGGCGTACCGGATCGGGGTGCTGCCCGGGCAGTCGGTCGCCTTCACCAGCGAGCCGGTCGCGGAGCCGCTGACCCTGGTCGGCAGCCCGCGGGCGCGGGTCCGGCTCACCTCGTCCACCGGCTCAGCCACCCTGTTCGCCGCCCTGTGGGACCTCGGCCCGGACTCGGCCGGCGGCGGATCCGATCCGACCAGTGCCGTGCTGCCCGCGCTGGCGGTGGCGCCGATCCGGATCGAGGGGCTGGAGCCGGGGAAGGCGAAGGACGTCACGCTCAACCTGGCGCCGATCGCCCACCGGTTCGGCCCCGGACACCGGGTCCAACTGGTGATCTCCAGCACCGACCAGGCCTATGCCCTGCCCGACCAGGCGGCGGCCTATCAACTCGAGTTGGTCGACGAATCGCTCGACCTGCCCAGTCTCGACCCGATCCCCGTCGAGGTGGCGCCGGTGAACCGCTTCTCGATCACGGTCTGGCTGCCGATCGTGGTCGGGGTGTTGCTGCTGGCCGCGATCGGCGCGATCGTGATCGGCCGTCGGCGGGCCGCGGCGCTGGCCGTCGACGGCGAGGAGCGGCCGGAGTTGCGGGACACCCCGCTGGCCGTGGACGGCCTGACCAAGAGCTACCGGGACCGCTTCGGCGCCGCCCGGGTCCGCGCCGTCAACCAGGTCTCGTTCCGGGCCGAGCCGGGCCAGGTGGTCGGGCTGCTCGGGCCCAACGGCGCGGGCAAGACGACGACGATCCGGATGATGATGGGGCTGATCCGGCCCGACTCCGGCACCGCGTACGTGCTCGGCCGGCCGGTCCGGCCGGGGGCTCCGGTGCTGCGATCGGTCGGCGCGCTGGTCGAGGGACCGGGCTTCCTGCCGCACCTGTCCGGCCTCGACAACCTCCGCGCGCACTGGGCCGCGACCGGGCGACCGATCGAGGAGGCGTACCTCGACGAGGCGCTGCGGATCGCCGATCTCGGGTCGGCGGTCAAGCGCAGGGTGGGTGGCTACAGCCAGGGGATGCGGCAGCGGCTCGGCATCGCCCAGGCCATGCTCGGCCTGCCGCAGTTGCTGATCTTGGACGAACCGGTCAACGGGCTCGATCCGCCACAGATCAGGGCGATGCGGGCGGTCCTCGCCGAGTACGCGGCATCGGGTCGCACGGTCCTGTTGTCCAGCCACCTGCTGGCCGAGGTCGAGCTGACCTGCAGCCACGTCGTGATGATGCATCAGGGCCGGGTGCTGACGACCGGTCCGGTGGCGGAGCTCACCGAACGTCATGGCGGTCGGCTGGAAGACGTGTTCATGGACCTGATCGAGGGCAAGGAGCCCAGCGGCACCACCCCGTAACAGATCATTTACGCCGGTCACCCTTGCTATTTGCAATCGGTTGCAATAGCGTGCGGGAAAGGCTTGCCGAGGCACCGTGAGGCGGTTTCATTCAGTGAAATCGCTGTGTTGACATTTCGGTTCTCGACCGGGGGAAGTCGCTCAGGGAAGAGGGAGGTGGCATGAGTTCGCAGAGAACCGACACCGCGATCGGCGCCGGGGACGTCGAGCCGACGAACGACGAGCTTCGCGCCGGCGGGTCACCGAGGGTGCCGGGGGATCGCAAGCTGTCGGCCTTCGGGCGGTTCTGGCGGGACAAGCCGCTGCTGCTGCTGGCCCTACCGGGCGTCCTGCTGGTGCTGGTGTTCCACTACGTCCCGCTGCTCGGCAACGTGATCGCCTTCAAGGACTACCAGCCGTATCTGGGGATCTGGGAAGCGCCGTGGGTGGGGCTGGAGAACTTCGAGATCATCTTCAACGGTGATCCCTACTTCCTCAACGCGTTGAAGAACACGTTGATCATCTCGCTGGTGCAGATCGTGTTCGTCTTCCCGGTGCCGATCGCCCTGGCGCTGCTGCTGAACTCGCTGCTGGGCGAGAAGATCAAGCGGGTCGTGCAGTCGATCTTGTACCTGCCGCACTTCATGTCCTGGGTGATCGTGGTCGCGATCTTCCAGCACATGCTGGGCAATGCGGGCCTCTACAACACCTGGGCCCGGCAGAACGACTTCCTCACCATGAACATCATCGGCGAACCGTCGCTGTTCATCCCGTTGATCACGTCCCAGATCATCTGGAAGGACGCGGGCTGGGGCACGATCATCTTCCTGGCCGCGATCTCCCGGGTCGACCTCGATCTGTACGAGGCGGTCGCGGTGGACGGTGGCGGTCGGCTGCGCCAGCTGTGGCACGTGACCCTGCCGGCGATCCGCGGCGTGATCATCCTGCTGCTGATCCTGCGGCTCGGTGACGCGCTGACCGTCGGCTTCGAGCAGATCTTCCTGCAGCAGGGCCCGGTCGGGCTCGAGGCGTCGGAGGTGCTGGACACCTACGTCTACAACCGCGGCATCGTCGGCGGCAACTGGGGTGCCTCAGCGGCCGTGGGACTGGTCAAGGGCCTGATCGGCACCGCGCTCGTGCTCGGCGCCAACAAGGTGGCCCACATCTTCGGTGAACGCGGCGTCTACTCGACGAAGGACTGATCACGATGAGCACAATGACTTCGCCGCCCCGCAAGAAGCGCAAGCCGGTCACCATCCCGGGGATGAGTCAGAGCGCGCGACTGCGCGCGATCAACGGCGCGAACCCGCCGAGCATCCCGATCCGGATCCTCAAGGGGATCGTGCTGCTGATCGCCTCGCTGCTGGTGATCATGCCGTTCGTCGCGGTGATCTCGACCAGCCTGGCCGATCAGTCGCAGATCAACGCGGCCGGCGGCTACGTGCTGTTCCCGGAGAAGCCGACGCTGGCCGCCTACGAGGCGATCTTCCGCGGTGGCGTGGTCACCCGGGCCACGATCGTCTCGATCCTGATCACCCTGGTCGGCTCGGCGCTGTCGGTCACCGTGGTGACCATGCTGGCGTACGCGCTGTCCCGGCCCGGCACCTTCGCCCATCGGCCGATCCTGCTGATGGTGCTGTTCACCATGCTGTTCTCCGCCGGCATGATCCCGAACTACCTGTTGGTCAAGCAGCTCGGCCTGATCGACTCGTACTGGTCGCTGATCCTGCCGACGATGGTGTCAGGGTTCCAGGTGATCTTGATGCGCGGGTTCTTCCTGGAAGTCCCGAAAGAGATCATCGAGGCGGCCCGGATCGACGGTGCGGGGGAGTTCCGGATCCTGACCACGATCATGGTGCCGCTGTCCAAGGCGGCGCTGGCGGTGATCGCGCTGTTCAACGCGGTCTCGTACTGGAACGCGTTCTTCAACGCGGTGTTGTACATCAACTCGACCGAGAAGTGGCCGCTGCAGCTGGTGCTGCGGACCTACGTGGTGGACAACTCCTCGATCGGCGTCGACCTGCCCGGCGACTACATCCCGCCGCAGCAGTCGTTGCAGATGGCCATCCTGGTGGTCAGCCTGGTGCCGATCTGCATGGTCTACCCGTTCCTGCAGAAGCACTTCGCCAAGGGCGTGATCATCGGCGCGGTCAAGGGCTGATCGCACCGCACCGGGACCAACTGGAGCGAACCAAACCTAAGGGGAGATTTCCTTGTCATCGGATCAGGTGAGAGTCGGCATCATCGGGCTCGGACGCAGCGGCTGGAACATCCATGCCGCCGGCCTGCGGGCGCTGGGTGATCAGTTCCGGGTGGTCGCGGTCGCCGATCCGCTGGCCGAGCGGCAGCAGGAGGCGGCGAAGGACTTCGGTGCCACCACCTACTCCGAGCCGGAGCAGTTGATCGCCGACGACCAGGTCGAGCTGGTGGTGGTCGCGACGCCGTCGTTCACCCACGTCCCGCTCGGGGTGGCGGCGCTGCAGGCCGGCAAACACGTGATCGTGGAGAAGCCGCTGGCCCAGTCGGTCGAGGAGGTCGATCAGCTGACCGCCGTGGCCGACGCGGCGGGCAAGATCGTCACCTGCTTCCAGAACAACCGGTTCGAGCCGTCGTTCCTGAAGATCAGGGAGATCATCGACTCCGGCCGGATCGGCGAGGTGGTGCTGGTTCGCCGCGCCATCCACCGGTTCGCCCGACGGGCCGACTGGCAGACGCTGCGCTCGCACGGCGGTGGCGAGCTGCCCAACACGGTGTCCCACTTCCTTGATCAACTGCTGCTGCTGGTCGGGGACAGCCCGGTCTCGGTGTTCGCCGATCTGCGCCGGACCGTCTCCGCCGGCGACGCCGAAGATCACGTCAAGCTGATCTTGAAGCCCGAGAAGGGTCCGCTGGTCGAGGTCGAGTCCAGCGCCGCGGTCGCTTTCCCGCAGGACCACTGGTTCATCGCCGGCACGGCCGGCGGCATCGTCGGCTCGATGAGCGAGCTCAAGGTCCGTTGGTTCGATCCGGCCGCGCTGCCCGACCTCGAGGCCAGCCCGGACGCGGCCGTGGGCCGGGCCTACGGGCGGTCCGAGACCATCGAGTGGTCCGAGGAGACGCTGCCGATCGAGCCGCCGGCGGAGCGGACCCAGAACTACTACCGGACGATCTACGCCACGCTGCGCGAGGGCGCCGATCTGTTCGTCACCCCGGCCAGCGTCCGCCGCCAGATCAGCATCATCACCGAGGCCCGCAACCAGACCGGCTTCCTCTGATTTCGTACCCAACCCACGACTCATCGATAGGACCAGTTCGCGTGAAACGCATCGGCTTCATCGGGACCGAGAACTCGCACACCGACCACTTCATCCGGCTGCTGAACAAGGAGGAGCGTCACCCCGGCTACCGGGCCACCGCCCTCGTCGGCGGCGAATCGGAGCGGAACAAGACGCTCGCCGAGGCCGGCGACATCAGTACGATCGTGGAGACACCGGAGGACCTGATCGGCCTGGTCGACGCCGCGGTGATCTGCACCCGGGACGGCGCCCGGCACCGCGAGCAGGCCGAGCCGCTGCTCAAGGCCGGTCTGCCGGTCCTGATGGACAAGCCGTTCGCCACCACGCCGGCCGACGCCCAGGCGGTCATCGCCGCGGCCCAGGCGAGCAGCACCCCGCTCGACTCCTCCTCGGCGCTGCGTTTCGTGCCGGAGATCGCCGAGTTCGCGGCGGCCCGGGAGAGCCTGAGGGAGCTGCGTCGGCTGACCGTCGCCGGCCCCGCCGACCCGGACAGCGAATACTCCGGGCTCTTCTTCTACGGCATCCACCACGTCGAGGCCGCGCTGGAAATCCTCGGCAACCCGGTGATCGCCGAGGACCAGCAGGTCGACGTCGTCCGCCGCGGCGACACCACGACCGCCCGCACCCTGATCGGCGACGTCGAGGTCGAGTTCGTCTTCGTCGTCCCCGGCGACGGCTTCCGGGTCCCGTTCCACGCGTACCTGGTCGGCACCGGCGGCATCGAGGCCAAGGAACTGACCCTCGGCGGCGACTACAACGCCCCGCTGCTGGCCAAGTTCGTCAACGTCTGGGAGACCGGCCAGGCGATCGACGTCGACCGGCTGACCAGCCCGGTCAACCTGCTCAGCGCCATCGCCGCCGCCCTCTGAGGGTTATCCACAACCTCCCGCCGAGTTGTCAGAACTGAGTTGTGCCATAGGGCTACTCAGTTCTGACAAGTCGGGAGGTTTCGTGTTCGAGGGGCGAGGCGAGGTAGCGGTCGAGGGCGAGGGCGGCGGAGCCGCGGGCCCAGAGGTCGGGGCGGCCGCCGTCGTAGTACTTGACGTCGGGGTCGCGTCCGACCAGGGCGCGGTAGCGGTGGCGGATCGCGTCGATGCAGGCCGAGATCTCCTCCGGGGTGCCCAATCGGCCCCGCACGACGGTCTGGGCCGGGGCGACCAGACTCATGATCAGCGGGATCACCCGACCCAGCTCCTCGGCCCGGTCGCGGCGCAGTTGACGCAGCGGCTCCGGGTCGGTGCGGGGATACAGGTCGTGCTGTGCCGAGCCCGGCGGTAGTAGCCCGCCCGCTACGGCCCGCCGGACCAGCGCGTCGTCGGTGCAGGTCGCCTTGACACAGCCGACCTGGCCACATTCGCAGCCGAAGCCGGAGCCGGGGACGACGAGGTGGGAGACGAGCCCGCCCGCCCCCGGGCCGTCCCAGACCAGTTCGCCGCCGCGCATCTGCGCCACCCGGACGGATCGCCCGACGAGCACGGTCAGGACGTCGTCGCCGCCGTCGTTCCACCAGTAGTGCTCGACCGCCATCGCGCGGACGTTGGGCTCGAGCCGCACCGGGTGCGGGAGTCGTCGCCGCAGCCCGGCGCGGAGCTCGTCGTGATCGACGTCGGACAGCAGCGGCGGCGGTGCGCCGTGGTGCACCTCGGCCCAGGGGGTCACCATCCCGATGCCCAGGACGGCCTCGACCCCCGCCTCGGTCACCACCTCGTCGACCAGCTGGGCCGCCTCCTCGATCCGTTCCCGCTGGGTCCGGCCGTGGGCGGGTGCCGCTCGCCAAGCCACCCGTTCGCCGCGCAGCGTGAAGGCGCCGCAGGTGGTGCTCCCCGGGTGCAGGTGGGCGCCGACCACGAGCCGCTGCCGGCCCGGCAGGTCGAGCGGCACGGCCGGTCGGCCGGCCCCGCGTGGGGCCGCCGGCGCCGCTTCCGTCAGCGCGCCGAGCTCGATCAACTCCGCCACGGTCTTGGTGATCGTGGTGAAGCTGACCCCGGTCGCCGCGGCGAGCTCCTTGCGCCCGATCGGTCCCTCCCGGACGAGGGTCCGCATGATCGCCGAGGCGGTCGCGTTGCGCTGGCGCACCATGAGGTCAGTGCGGGAGGCCACCGGCTCAGCGTAGCGACCGGGCACCGGGCGGTTCGGGAGGAAACCCGGCGGGCGGCGGGACCGGGCCGCGCAGCAGCGGATCGTCGGTTTCGGTCATCCAACTCTCGAGCCGTCGATCCAGGTCGGCTCGGGTCGCCGCCGCGGTCGGACAGTCGGCCAGATTGCGCAGTTCGTGCGGATCGAGGGTGAGGTCGTGCAGCCGTACCGTCGGGGTCTGCTGCTCCGCCCAGCCCGCGTCGATCCACAGCTTCTTGCTCGGTGACGCGTCCACATTGGGCAGCCGGGGCCGGTCCCAGTCGTCGAACGACCGGACGTAGAGCCACCGGTCGGTGCGGATGGCACGCTGCGGCTGATAGGCGACGTGGTACGTGATCTCGGCGAACGTCTCGTCCCGGACCGGCCGGCCGGCGAGCGCCGGCAGCAGGGACCGACCCTGGAGCCACGACGGTGATTCGAGGTCGAGCAGCGCACACAGGGTGGGGAACACATCGACCTGGCTGACCAGGGAGTCGACGGCGAGTCCGGCCGGCAGACCGGGGCCACGCAGCATCATCATCACCCCGGTGCCGGCGGCGCCGAGCGTGCACTTCATCCCGGGCATCGCCAGGCCGTGATCGGTGGTCACCAGGACGATCGTGTTCTCCGCCAGACCCTGCTCCTGCAGCGTGTCCAGGACCGCGCCAAGGGTCTGGTCGACCTGCAGCGCGGCCGCCTGGAACGACGCCATGTCCCGCCGGGTGATCATCGTGTCCGGCATCGTCGGAGCCGGCGCGTTCCACCGGTCGTCGGTGCCGGGATGACCGAAGAGCCACCCGGTGGACGGCATCGTGTGGGTCTCCTGCAGGCCGATCGAGAGGAAGAACGGCCGGTCGTGATCGCGTCGCAGATAGTTCACGGCCGCGTCGCGGCGGGCCGGCGCCAGAGCTTGATCAACCGGCAACCGCTCGTGATAGCCGATGATCTTCGTCGCCGCGTCGGCACCGGTCGCTTCGTGCTGGACCCCGGCCAGCGCCGAGGTGTAGCCGTGCCGGTGCAGGGTGTGGACCAGATGCCGGCCGTAGTCCCTCAGCCGGTGGCCGCGGTGGGCCAGGCCGAGCATGCCGGCGGTGTGGGCCCACTGCCCGGTCAGCAACCCGGCCCGGCTCGGGGAGCAGGTCGGCGCGACCGAGTGGGCGTTGCGGAACACCACCGACTCTTCGGCGAACTGCTGCAGCCGCGGGGTGCGGATCGGCGCCCCGTAGGGCTCGATGTGGCGCCCGGTGTCGTGGGTGTGGAGGTAGATGATGTTCGGCCGGCTCACAGGACGGCGACTCCCTTCGGTCCGAGCGGTCAGCGGGCGGCCGAGTAGGCGGCGTACAGCTCGTCGGCGATCTTGTCGCCGCCGGCGCTCTTCCACTTCGCGACTCCCTGCGTCCAGGCCGACACCGGTTTGCGGCCCTGGATGATGTCGCTGGTCAGACTGTCGATGTCGCGGTTGAGCTGGCCGCCCTTGCGGATGTTGGTCTCGGAGTAGAGGCCGTCGACCGGATTGGCCAGCGCGTCGGGGCAGATCTCCTTCATCGCGTCGAAGCAGGCCTGGCTGCTTCCGGTCCGTTCGGGCAGGAAGATCGCCCACGGTCCGTCGGCCTGATACGCCAGGCCCAGCTGAGTCTCGGCGAACCCCAGCTGCGTCAGCACCGGGTTCCCGTCGACCAAGTCATGATCGACACCCTCGGTGCCGTACTTGCGGAACAGGTATTCGCTCGTCCCGAACGGGGCGGCCAGATAGTTCAGGTACGCCAGCATCGTCTCGACCCGGCCCTCGGCCGCCTTGCTGATGGCGGTGACCGAGATCGTCGGAGCGCCGAGCCAGGTGTGGCCGACGCCGGACCCGTCGTGCGCGGGCGGACCGATGATCGCGATCTCTCCTCCCGGCGCCATCGTCTGCAGATAGGTCGGCCAGCCGCTGAAGGTGCCCGGGACCAACGGGCCGGTGCCGTTGCCGAACCGGGTCTTTCGATCATGGTTCTGCCCGGTGAAAGCGTCGGGGTGAACGAAGCCGGACTTCCAGAGTTGCTGCAGCAGGGCGAGGGCGTCCTGCTGCGCCGGATCCTCCAGGCTGCTGACCAGCCGGCCGTCGGCCTCGCTCCAGGCGTTGGGGATGGCGAACATGTTGCGGACGAACTGGGTCGGCAGGTCGGCCAGCGCGAACCGGTTCCGCCGGGCGTCGGTGAGCTGCCGGCAGAGCTGGACGAACTCCTCGGCGCTCGTCACCTCCAGTGGCAGCCCCTGGGACTCGAAGACGTCCTTGCGGGCGTACAGGACCTCGGTGCTGATCGCTCCGCGCGGGATCGGGACGCCGTAGATCTTGCCGTCGAAGATCGCCGCGTTCCAACTGGTGTCGGGCAGGTTGGCCAGGAACGGATACTTCTTGATCTTGTCGCCGGACAGGTGCGGGGTCAGGTCGACGGCCTTGGCCGCCAGCAGCTGCGGTTTCTGCGGGATGGCGCCGATCATGAAGATGTCGCCCAGGGTGTCGCCGGCCACGGCGGTGGCGAACTTCTGGCCGTAGTCGACCGACGGCGTGAGATTGATCTGCACCGGCGAGCCGACCCGCTCGTTGAACCGCTGCCAGAACTCGTTCTGGCTGAGCTTGGGCGGGATCGGGGTGTTGGTGCTCGTCAGCACCTCGATCGGCTTCCCGTCGCCGGGCGGATCGGTGATCACCCGCACCGGGTCGGCCGGGTAGCGGAGGTAGGCGTCGGGGATGCCGAACTCGTGGCCCGGCAGATCGGGCTCGACCCCCTCGTACCGCAGGTAGGCCGGCCGGACCTTCGCCTTCGAGGCGGCGTCGTTGGCGCCGGAGGATCCGCCGCGGCCGCCGTTGGAGCATCCGGTCACGACCCCGGCCAGCCCGAGTGCCGCGCCGGCCCCGATCAGTGTCCGCCGGGTCAACGGTCGGGAATCGATCTTCGCCATGCAGCAGAGAGTCGCAAGGCTTCCGGCAATTTGTCAAGGGCGCACGATTAATTGGTTCTGGCGTGATCGACGGGGCGCAAGCCCGGAAACTCGGTGTTTCGGTGTGTGATCTGGTTCACCTGAACGGTTGACACGGGTCGAGGCGACATCAAGAATCAGGAACGACCTCAGGCAGCAGGGGAGGGACCCTGTGCGGGTGTGACACGACTGTTCGAGGTGGTTATGGACGACGAACTGGGACGACTGTCCGTGCGCGAGTTGATCATGCGGCTCGCGGACACCGAAGATACGATCCGGCGTACGGCGACGTTCTGCCGTGACCGGGACGAGGCGGACCGACAACCCGTGAACGGCACACTGATCGAGCTCGCGCGTGCCGAGCAGCGGATCATCCGCGAGCTTCGACAACGGGAATACCGAGTGATCCCGGACGCGTGGCGGACCGCGCATCCGCTCGCCGGCTGACCCTCACCCACGACGCAACACCCGACCGGGCCGAGCCGGTGTCTGGCGGCCGTCCCGGATCACGGGTGCGCCGTTGACCAGGACCTGCCGGATGCCGACCGGCGGCTGGGCCGGCTCCAGGAACGTGGCCCGGTCGGCCACCGTGGCCGGATCGAAGATCACGACGTCCGCGGCCAGCCCGGGTCTCAGCCGGCCCCGGTCGGTGATCCCGATCCGGTCGGCGGCGGCGCCGGTCAGCCGGTGGATCGCCGCGCCGAGGGACAGGTCGCCGAGGTCGCGGACGTACCGGCCGAGCACCCGGGCGTGGGCGCCGTAGGCCCGCGGGTGCGGCTGGCGGTCGATCCGGTACGGCAGCGCCGATCCGTCCGAGCCGATCAGGGCGTACGGCTGTCGGAGGAAGGTCCGCATGTCCTGCTCGGTCCGGTAGCGCAGCACCACCTGGACCCGGTTGCCGCCCGCCCGGCACAGCTCCAGCACCAGCTCCGGCTCCGCGACGTTCAGCTCGGCCGCCGCCTCCGCCACCGTCAGGCCCTCCCGGGCACCGACCAGCCCGTCGGTCCGGGACAGGATCACCCGGTCCCAGAGCCACGGCACGCCCCGGCCCCAGCCGCGGGCCAGCTCGTCGGCCGCGCGGCGTCGAGTGGCCGGCTCGGCCAGCCGCGAGGTCATCGCGGCGATGCCGCCGGCCTGCACCCACGCCGGCAGGTACTGGGTCAGCGCCGAGGCCGAGGCGTCGTAGGGATAGACGTCGTAGGCCAGGTCGACGCCCGCGGCCCGGTGCCGGTCGAACCGGGCGACCAGGTCGGCCGCCTCGCCCCAGTGGTCGGGATGGTTGATCGCCAGGTGCGAGTACTGCACCCGGACACCGGTCGTCGCCCCGAGCGCGGCCGCCTCCTCGATCGACTCCGGCCCCTCGTCCCGGGCATGGGTCGCGTAGAGCGCGTCCGACCGGCGCAGGATGCGGCACAGCCCGACCAGCTCGGCGGTGCCGGCGAATCGGGACGGCAGATAGGTCAGGCCGGTCGACATCCCGAACGCGCCCTGGTCGAGCAGCTCGGCCAGCAGCCGCTGCCCGGTGCGCAACTGATCGGCGTCGAGTTCCGGCGCCAGCCCGGCCGCGGCGATCCGCAACTGGCCGTGGCCGACCAGCGGCGCGACGTTGATCGCCACTCCCCGTTCGGCGAAGACGGCGGCGTAGCCGTCCAGGTCGGTCCAGTCGGCCTCGATCGGATCGTCACCGATCCCGGCCAGCAGATCCAGCTGATCCCGCCGGTGCGCGGCCGTTAATGGATACGGGGAGAATCCGCAGTTGCCGATCACCTCGGTCGTCACGCCCTGGTGGAGCTTGCTCTCCGCGCGCCCGTCCAGCAGCACACTGACGTCGGAATGGGTGTGCACATCGATGAATCCCGGGGCGACGATCTGCCCGCGGGCCTCCAGCCGTTCGGCGCCGGCGACCTCGGTGCCGGCGGGCAGCACCGCCGCGATCCGATCGTCCTTGATCAACAGTTCCGCGGTCCGGGCGGGCCCGTCGGTGCCGTCGAGCAGGCTGCCGCCGGTGATCAGGAGCTCGGTCATGATCAGGAGGCGGGGCGGCGGTCGGAGATCCGCCGGGCCGGCACCCCGGCGTAGATGCCGAACGGTTCGGTGTCGCGAGTCAGCACGCCGTTGGCACCGAGAATGCAGCCCTCGGCGATGGTGACGCCCTGGACCACGGTGGCGTTGGCGCCGAGCCAGACGTCGTCGGCGATGGTGACCGGCGCGGCGGTGGACGGGGCCAACGCCATCGGTTGATCATGACGCCGAGGATCGTGCTGGACCGAGGTGATCACCACGTGCGCGGCGATGTTGCAGTAGGTACCGAGACTGACCCCGCCGCCGCCGTAGATCGCACCCCCGGCGGCGAAGTGGCTCTTCCGGCCGACGCTGATCACGCCGTGCTCGCCGCCGACCGACAGATAGCTGCCGGGATAGAAGTCGACCTCGGCGGCGAGCTCCAGCCGGCCGCTGCCCTGCAGGAAGCAGTGCGGATAGAACGCGCTGTCCGGTCCGATCGTCACCCGGGTCGCGCCCTGGCTGTAGAACCCGCGACCGAGCCGGACCCGGTCACCGACGTGGAACAGCTCCGGATGCTCGATCTGCACGTCCGGCTCGATCACCACCCCGGTGCCGCAGGAGGCGAAACGATCGTGCCAGCGATCGGTCATCGATGCTCCTTCCAAGCCTCCAGGACGGTCTCGACCAGCTCCTCGCCGGTGCCCGGCCGGGTCCACGAGGTCGGGCTGCGCCAGGTCTCGTAGCCGCCGAGCTCGTACGCCCGCCGGGTGGGCAGGTAGCCCAGATGATCATTGGCCAGTCCGATGATCGCCGTCAACCGGTGCGGCGAGTGCTCCTTCAGCCGCAGGCCGTGCTCGACGAAGACCTCGCCCGGCAGTGCCACCAGGCCGAGCTCACCGAGGGTGATCAGGCCGATCGTGGTCGGGCGCGTTTCGGGGAGCTCGGCCAGCTCGGCCAGGTTGTGGGCGAACCGCCGACCGAGCGGCTCGGGCACCGGGTTGCCGCGGGCATAGCTGAACCAGGCTGCCGGCAAGGCTTGGTCTGTTCCCTGAGCCTGTCGAAGGGCCTCGGCCCCGATGATCTTCGCCGCCAGTTCAAGATCGGCGGCGGTGACCGGATAGCGATCGGCCCGGTACGGCAGGCTGCGGGCGTCGACGACGATCTCGCGGCGGCGCTCGGCCATCGCGGTCGCGGCGACCGCGGCCGCGGCGACGGCCCGGGCCACCAGGGTCGACCGCCGGGTCCCGGTCAGCGTGACCCGGCGCCGCGGATCGGCGTTGTTGATGTCGCCGGAGGCGCCGTTGCTCAGGGCGGCGACCACCTGATCACCGAGCTGGGCCCGGACCGCCGCGGCGAACCGCCCGTAGTAGTCGGAGCTGATCATGGTCTCGTCGTCGATTCCGACGTAGTGCAGCGACAGGTTGGCCCACAGCGCGAACGGGCGGCCGTCGAGATCCTCGGCCAGGATCGCGGTCACCGTCGGATCGGTCGGCCCGGCCGGCCGCGGCTCGCCGGGCCGGTTGCCCCAGTGGGTGATCACGAAGTCATCGTCGGTGAAATAGCGCCGGTTGAAGCAGATGCCGTCGACCGTGGCCGTGCCGACCGCGATCGTCGCCGGCCGCCGCCGGGCCCAGGCGAGCACCGCGGCTTCGGCGATCCGGACCGGAAGACCTTCCAGGTAACGGCTGTCGACCTTCGCGCCGACCCGGGTCGCGATGGTGGCCGGTCCGGTGTGGGTGTGCGTGCAGGAGATCACCACCCGGTCGGCCGGCACCCCGACCCGCTCGGTGATGATCGTCTTCGCCCGGTCGACCAGGTCGGCCGGGAGATAGATCAGGTCACAGACGATCAGCAGCACGGCCCGGCCCTCGGAGTCGAATGCGAAGGCGGTCGCCAGCAGCGGGCTCTCCACGTCGGTGGAGATCCGGTCGTCGAACAGCCCGGCCAGTTCGGTGCCGAGCGGGGGAGTGAGGTCGGCCAGGCTGGCGCCGACCATCATCACGTGAGCGACCATCCCCAAAACCTCGGCTCATTCAGCAGAACTACTGCCTCACACAGTAGAACGCAGACTACCGGGTCGGGTAGCTGGCGCGGAGGTCGATCTCGGAGTACGTCACGTGGCGGGTCAACGGATCGGCCGCGAGGGCGGCGTCGGTGACCGGCAGCAGGGGGTGCGTCTCGTTGAAGTGGCGCACGTAGGCCTCGGCGAAGTTCACGCCGGCGACCCGGCCGTGCTCGCCGTTGTTGGACTCGATCAGCTTGCGGGCGAACAGCCCGTCGTAGCCCTGGGAGCCGAAGCAGTCCATCGCGGCGATCTTCTTCCCGACCACCGGGGTGATGTCGACGTAGAGATCGTTCCGGACCCCGTTCACGCTGAGCGCGTCGGCGGCGAACGTCGGGTAGGAGGTGAAGAACACCTGGCGGACGTTGACCTCGGCCGAGCCGTCCAGGTTCTTCAGGAAGGTGGCCGCCCGGCCGATCGCCGCCAGGGCCGTCATGGTCGCCGCGGTGTGGGTGTTGGTGGTGTACGCGGCGTTCAGCGGGTAGTCGCAGATGATCACGTCCGGACCCTCCTGCGCGATCAGCTCGGCGGTCTGGTCCACCACGTCCTCGCGCACCGTGCTCATCGCGTCGTCGTGATCGAGGGTGTGGATCCGGCTGATCCCGACGATGTCGGCCGCCCGCTCCAGCTCGCCCTTCTTGTTGGCGATGATCGCCTCGACATCGGCGTCGACGATGGCGGCGTCGGGATCGTCCTTGCGCCACTCCTCGGCGTACTTGTTGGGGTGGAT
This sequence comes from Microlunatus speluncae, assembly GCF_009299835.1. Classification (GTDB taxonomy): domain Bacteria; phylum Actinomycetota; class Actinomycetes; order Propionibacteriales; family Propionibacteriaceae; genus Microlunatus; species Microlunatus speluncae. The sequence goes on along the minus strand of NZ_VKCZ01000008.1, from coordinate 50,137 downwards.
CCGGCCACCGTGGGTGAGGATCACGGCGACGGTCTCGTCGCCCGCCTCGGCGTGCCGGGCCAGGGTGCCGCCACAGTTGGTGATCGTGTCCGCGGGGTGGGCGTAGATCGTCATCAGCTTCATGGTCATTGGCCTTTCGGGCCGGCAAAGTCGGGAGGCGCCGGAGGCAACTCGCGCCGCCAGCATTCAACGCAGAACGCTGTTCCATGTCAAGCGTCGAACTGAGATCATGGGGGAATGATGATCACCGAGGTGCGGTCGGTCCTGTTGACCGGCCCGTGCACAGACGATCCCTGGCTGAGCGTGTTCAAGCAGTGGCGCAGCGTCGCCCTGATCGAGATCGTGACGGACAGCGGGGTGGTCGGAGTGGGGGAGACCTACGCCGGCTACTTCTTCCCGGAGAGCGTGCCGCTGATCGTCGACTACGTCCGGCCGATCCTGATCAACGCCGGATCGTTCGAGGGGGACACCCTCGACGTCGAGCGGCTGACCAACCGGATCCGCACCTGCTGCCAGTACTGGGCCCGCACCGGGCTCGGTGCCGCGGTGATCTCCGGGATCGAGGCGGCGCTGCTCGACCTCAAGGGCAAGCTGCTCGACCTGCCCGTGCACCGGCTGCTCGGCTCCGACCAGGACGCGCCGGACCGGCTCCCCGCCTACGCCACCGGCGGGCCGTCGCCCTGGCCGACCGATCGGCTGCTGGAGAAGGTCGATTTCTATCTCGGGTTGGGATTCAGCGCGTTCAAGATCGCCTCCGGTTACCTGGATTCCGACACCCGGGAGGAGGTGGCCACGGCCTCGCCGGCCGAACTGGAGGCGGCGAAGGTCGCGCTGTTGCGGGATCAGGTCGGGCCCGAGGTCGGGATCCTGCTCGACGGCCACATGGGCCACCGGGAGGGGCCGACCCGGTGGGACGCGGAGACCGCGATCACCGTGCTCGACGCCGTGGCGCCGTACCGGCTCGTCTTCTTCGAGGAACCGCTGGCGTACCACGATCTCACCGGGTACGCGGAGCTCGGGCGCCGGTCGGCGGTGCCGGTCGCCGGCGGTGAGCAGCTGTCCACGTTCGCCGAGTTCCTGCCGTTCCTGGAACGGGAGGCGTTCGCGGTCGCCCAGCCGGACGCGGCCTGGCTCGGCCCGATCGACTTCGTCCGGGTCAGCCGGCAGCAACAGCTCGCCGGCCGCTCGGTCGCTCCCCACGCCTGGGGAGCCGGGGTCGCGGTGATGCAGAATCTGCACGCCGCGTTCGCGTCGCCGAACACGGTGATCGTCGAGCTGCCGCCGGCGGCCGGCCCGTTGCACCGCGAGCTCTGGGGCGACTCGCTGAGCTTCGCCGACGGCCGGGTGGGCCGACCCGATCAGCCCGGGCTCGGCGTCCGACTGACCGACGAGATCAAGAACCGGTACCCGTTCCGCCCGGGGATGGAGGAGTTCTCCAGTGTCCCCGGCAAGCTGATGCGCAGCTGATCATGCCGCCAGGTCGGCCAGGGCCTTCTCCGCTGCTTCGAGGGTGCGGTCGATGTCGGCCTGGGTGTGGGCGCCGGAGACGTGGTTGCGCTTCAGCGACATCGGCAGCATCAGGAAGCCCCGGTTGATCATGGACCGGTGGAAGGCGACATAGGCCCCATGATCGTTCTCGAGCAGATCACGGAAGCCGGCCGGCTTGTTCGGCGTGAAGTAGAGGTTGAACACCCCGCCGAAGCCGGCGGCGTGCGCGGCCAGGCCGAGGTCGCCGACGATCATGTCCAAGCCGGTGCGCAGCTGAGCTCCGAAATCGAAGGTCCGGGTGTAGAACTCCGGATGCTCGGCCAGGTAGTCCAGGGTCGCCAGGGCGGCGGCGCAGCCCAGCGGGTTGCCGTTGAAGGTGCCGGCCAGCAGCACGTTGCCGGTGCGGCCGTTGAAATGCTCCATCAGGTCCCGGCGGCCGGCCAGCCCGCCGACCGGGTAGCCGTTGGCCATCCCCTTGCCGAACGTGGTCAGATCCGGCGTCACGCCGCAGATCGACTGATAGCCGCCGAGGGCGTGCCGGAAGCCGGTGATCACCTCGTCGAAGATCAACACCGTGCCGGTGCTGGTGCACAACTCACGCAGCCCCTGGACGAACTCGGCGGTCGGCACCAGCGCGCCGACGTTGTGCGGGATCGGCTCGAGGATGATCGCGGCGACCTCGCCGTCGTGCTCGGCCAGCAGCGACTGCACCGAGCCGAGGTCGTTGAACTCGGCGATCAGGGTCGACTCCAGCGCCTCGGGCAGGATGCCGGCGGACAGCGGGTCGAGGCCGTACGCCCGGTCCGGGGCGGAGATCACGTTGCGCGCGACCGGGTCGTGCCAGCCGTGGAAACCGCCCTGGAACTTGACGATCAGCCGGCGTCCGGTGGCGGCCCGGGACAGCCGGATCGCCTGCGCCGTGGCCTCCGAGCCGGTGACCGTGGCGATCATGCTCTCGGCGCTGGGGATGATCGAGCAGATCCGCTCGGCCAGCGCGACCTCGAGCTCGGTCACCCCGAGGCCCGACAGATCGAGCCCGGTCAGGGCCTGGTTCATCGCCCGGTTGACCGGCTCGGCGTTGTGACCGAGCAGGATCGCGCCGAATGCCGCGTGATAGTCGAGATAACTGGTGCCGTCGAGGTCGGTGAGATAGGCACCCTGGGCTGACGTGAACGCATACGGTTCCCCGATGTAACGGGTCGCCGAGTTCACCCCGCCCGGGATGACCTTCGCCGCGGCCTCGGCCAACGCGCGTCCCCGCGGTGCGTCGGATGGCTGCAGGTTCATCGAGTGTCCTCACCTTCGCCGATACGCTGTGTCGTTTACGCCGATACAGAGGCGTTACGTGGAATAGTGTTCCATACCTTGCTGCTTCTGGGACTATAGCTGAGCCATCTCCGAGGCTCAATCGAACTCCGGCAGAGGGACGAACGCTTGACCACGTCGTGTACGTGGAATAAATTTCCATGATGTCCGGGGGGACCGGATCTCGCTGAAGTGAGGTAGTTCATGAACAGACTCACCAGGTTCGGACTGGGGCTCGGAATCGCCCTCGTCCTGGCCATCACCGGGTGCACGGGGCCCGCGACGGAGACTCCCGGCGCTCCCGGCACCGGAAGCACCCAGTCCGGCGGGGGAACGGTCAACATCTACCTGTATCAGGAGCCGGCCGGCGTCTTCGGCCCCCTGGCCCCGGCCAGCGGTCCGGACGGCCAGGTCAACTCGCTGATCTTCCAGAGCCTGCTCGGCGCGGATCCGAACTTCGAGCTGCAGCCGATCCTGGCCGACTCCTACGACATCAGCCCGGACGCCAAGACCTTCACGTTCAAGCTGAAGCCCGACTTGAAATGGAACGACGGCACCCCGCTCACCTCGGCCGACGTGCTGTTCACCTACAACGCGGTGGCGAACCCGAAGGCCAAGAGCGCCTCGGCCAGCCTGTTCAGCAGCGTCGTCGGGGCGAAGGAGGTCACCGACGGCAAGGCCGAGACGGTGTCCGGCATCACCGCGCCCGACCCGCAGACCGTGGTGGTCAAGACGACCATCCCGAACTTCGGTCTGCTGGCCCAGATCGGTCCGATCCTGATCCTTCCTGATCATGTGCTGGGCGACATCCCGATCGGCGAGCTGTACGACAACGAGTACTTCCGCAAGCCCGAGGTGACCAGCGGACCGTTCAAGTTCGTCGAGTACAAGACCAGCCAGTACGTCCACGTGGTGGCCAACGAGAACGCGACGCCGAAGCCGAAGCTGGCCGAGGTCTACCTCAAGCCGATGACCTCCGACGTGGCCACGGCCGCGCTGGGCAACGGCGAGCTCGACGTCGCGACCGTGTCGCCGCTGGACCTGGAGACCATCCAGGGCTTCGACCAGGTGAAGGTCCAGGAGAAGCTGGGCGCCGGCTTCGTCCGGCTCGGGATCAACCAGTCCCGGGACTACTTCAAGGACGAGCGGGTCCGGCAGGCCTTCCTGTACGCGGTGAACCGGTCCGAGCTGGTCGACAAGGTGCTGCTCGGCAAGGCGGTCGTGCAGAACTCCGACTTCTACACGCCGCGGGCGCCGAAGGACCTCAACGACTACGCCTACGACCCGGCCAAGGCCAAGCAGCTGCTGGCCGATGCCGGCTGGGATCCCGGTCAGGAGATCGACCTGATGTGGGTGCCGGGTCAGCGTGACCGCGACTCCAGCGCGACCATCGTGCAGAGCCAGCTCAAGGAGGTCGGGGTCAACGTCAAGCTGCGTCAGGTGCAGCCGTCCGAGATCGCCAAGATCTATGGCGACAAGGACTTCGACATGGTCCTCTACGGCGGCGGCAACTACGCGATCAGCTCCGACAACGTCTCGGTGATCACCGCCTGCGACAAGCACTACCCCAACGGCGGCAACATCAACTACTTCTGTGATCCGGAGCTGGACAAGATCATGAAGGAGGCCAACGGCACCGTCGACGAGACCAAGCGGGACGAGCTGTACGCGCAGGCGGCGAAGATCTCCAACGAGAAGGCCGACCTGTTCTGGCTCTACAGCCCGATGGGTCTGTGGGCGGTGAACAACCGGCTGCAGGGCTTCCAGGCTCCGGGCTCGCAGGAGGTCAACTTCTGGGATCCCGCCAGCTGGTCGGTGACCGGGAGCTGAGCTCGCTGATGGACGGACCGATCACGGTGATGGGAGTTGTGTGGGCGCGTACCTGATCCGACGCCTGCTGATCAACATCGGGGTGTTCTGGGTGATCACCATCGCGATCTTCGCGTTGACCCGGGCTACGCCGGGCGACCCGATCGCGATGATGATCCCACCCGAGCTGCTCAACTCCGGCTCGGCGGACTACATCGCGGCCCGCCGGGCCGAGCTCGGCCTGGACCAGCCGATCGTGGTGCAGTACCTGAACTGGGCCGGGAACGCCCTCACCGGCGACCTCGGCTACTCGATGGTCAACGGCCGGCCGGTGACCGAGTTGCTGGCCGAGCGGCTCGGCCCGACCATCGAGCTGATGGGGGTCGGGCTGGTCTGCTCCATCCTGATCGCGTTCCCGCTCGGCATCATCGCGGCCGTCCGGCGCAACACGATCACCGACTACATCGCGACGTTCTTCAGCCTCGGGGTGGTGGCCTTCCCGGTCTTCTTCATCGCCCTGGTCGCGATCTTCGTCTTCACGCTGCAGTTCCCGATCCTGCCGTCGTCCGGGATCACCGACCCGACCGATCCGTCCTTGATCAACACCCTGCGCCACCTGGTGCTGCCGGCGTTGATCCTCGGCATCGGCAACTCGGGCCGGCTGATGCGCTACGTCCGGTCCAGCCTGCTGTCCGAGCTGGACGCGGACTACGTCCGGACGGCGCGGGCCAAGGGGGCCTCGCCGCGCAGGGCGGTGATCCACGGGCTGCGCAACTCGCTGATCCCGGTGATCACCATCCTCGCCTCCGACCTGTCGCATCTGGTCGCCGGCGCCGTGGTGATCGAGCAGATCTTCGCCTGGCCCGGCATGGGCCGGCTGGCGGTCACCGCGGTGCAGCAGAACGACTACTCGGTGATCATCGGGTTCGCGCTGGTCGGCGCGGTGATGGTGTTGATCTCCAACCTGCTCGCCGACGTCCTCTACACGGTCGTCGATCCGAGGGTGAGGCTGCAATGACGGTTACCCCGCTCGCAACCGAACGCGCGACGGCCGCGGCCCCGACCCGGGGCGGCCACCGGTCGCCGGGCAAGATGGCCCTGCGTCGCTTCCTCAAGCACCGGGCCGCCGTGGTCAGCCTGGTCGTGCTCGCGATCATCGTGCTGGCCGTGGTCGGAGCCGATCTGATCGCGCAGTTCCCACCGAACGCGACCGATCTCTCCGCTATCCGGTCGAAGCCGTCCGCCGAGCACTGGCTCGGCACCGATGGCACCGGCCGAGACGTGTTCGCCCGGCTGTTGCACGCCGGCCGGGTGTCGCTCGGCGTCGGCATCGCCTCCGCGGCCCTGGCCGTGCTGCTCGGCATCGTCCTCGGCAGCCTGGCCGGCATGCTCGGCGGCTGGGTCGACGGGCTGATCATGCGACTGGCCGACATCTTCCTGTCCTTCCCGTCGCTGGTGGTGATGATCGTGCTGGCCGGCATCCTCGGCCCGAGTGTGCCGACGATGATCATCGCGATCGGCGTGTTCCAGTGGCCGATCTGTGGCCGGCTGGTGCGCGGCAGCGCGCTGTCGATCCGGGAGAACGAATACATTCTGGCCTCCCGGGCCACCGGGGCCCACCCGTGGTGGGTGATCGTTCGGCACATCCTGCCGGCGGTGCTGCCGCCGGTGGTGGTCGCCGGGACCCTGTCGGTGGCCGGCTCGATCGGGCTGGAGGCGACCCTGTCCTTCCTCGGCCTGGGCATCCAGCCGCCGACCGCGAGCTGGGGCAACATGCTGAACGAGGCCCAGTCGCTGACCGTGATCCGCAACCAGCCGTGGCTCTGGCTGCCGCCCGGGCTGGCGGTGGCGATCACCGTGCTCGGCGTCAACTTCATCGGCGATGGACTGCGCGACGCTCTCGATCCGAAGCAGGGCAGCTGAATTGGCCGAGCTACTCGAGATCAACGACCTGGCCGTCGAGTTCCGCACGGAGGACGGCACCGTGTACGCGGTCGCCGGCGTGTCGTTCCAGGTCCGGGCCGGCGAGATGCTGGCCATCGTCGGTGAGTCCGGCTCCGGCAAAAGCGTCACCGCCTTGTCGGTGCTCGGTCTGCTGGATCGGCGCAGCCACGTCACCGGCTCGATCGCGCTGGACGGCGAGGAGCTGACCAAGGCTTCCGAACAACGGATGCAGGCGGTCCGCGGCGGCCGGATCGGGATGATCTTCCAGGATCCGATGACCGCGCTGAACCCGGTGATGACGATCGGCGCCCAGCTGATCGAGGCGATCAAACTGCATGAGCCGAAGATCGCCAGGACCACGGCGATCGAGCGCTGCCTGGGCCTGCTGACGTCTGTCGGCGTGGCCAACCCGGAGCAGCGGCTGCGGCAGTATCCGCACGAGTTCTCCGGCGGCATGCGGCAGCGGGCCATGATCGCCATGGCGATCGCCAACGACCCCGACCTGATCATCGCCGACGAGCCGACCACGGCGTTGGACGTGACCATCCAGGCCCAGGTGCTGGATCAGCTGCGCAAGGCCCAGCGGGAGACCGGGGCTGCGGCCATCCTGATCACCCACGACCTCGGCGTGGTCGCCGAACTGGCCGACCGGGTGATCGTCATGTACGCGGGGCGGATCGTCGAGACCGCCGGTGTCCGGGACCTGTTCGCCCAGCCACGGCACCCGTACACGATGGGTTTGCTGGCCAGCCTGCCGACGCTCGATTCCGATCTTGACCGGCTGCATCCGATCCCGGGCAGCCCGCCCGACGTCAGCCAGCGGATCAGCGCGTGCCCGTTCCATCCCCGCTGCCCGATGGCGATCGATCGCTGTCGGACTGAGGATCCGGCGCTGACCGAGGTCGGCGGCGGGCACCTGGCGGCGTGTTTCCGGACCGAGGAATTGATCGGACGGACGCCGGAGCAGGTGTTCGTCCGGACCGTCGTCGAGGCTCAGGAACCCGACGAGCCGATCCCTGCCGCGGAGGTCCACCGATGAGTGACATCCTGCGCGTCGAGGGCCTGGTCAAGCATTTCCCGATCCGCAAGGGCGTGCTGCGCCGCCAGGTCGGCTGGGTCCGGGCCGTCGACGGTCTCGACTTCGGCGTCGCGGCCGGCAAGACGCTGAGCCTGGTCGGCGAGTCCGGTTGCGGCAAGTCCACCACCGGCCGGCTGCTGGCCCGGTTGATCGATCCGACCGCGGGCCGGGTCTGGCTGGAGTCGGACGAGCTGACCGGGCTGCCGCCGGCCCGGCTGCGCGCCCGCCGCCGGGACATCCAGATCATGTTCCAGGACCCGTTCTCGTCGCTGTCGCCGCGGCTCACCGTGGCCGAGATCATCGCCGAGCCGCTGCGGGTGCAGGGCCTCTACCGGCCGAACGGCCGGGGCCGCGTGAACGAACTGCTGGAATTGGTCGGGCTGCGGCCGGAGCACGCCTATCGCTACCCACACGAGTTCTCCGGCGGTCAGCGGCAGCGGATCGGACTGGCCCGGGCCCTGGCCCTGGAGCCCAAGGTGTTGATCTTGGACGAGCCGGTGAGCGCGCTCGACGTGTCCGTCCAGGCCCAGGTGGTCAATCAGTTGCAGGATCTGCAGCAGCGGCTCGGGCTGGCGTACGTGTTCATCTCGCACAACCTGTCGGTGGTCCGGCACCTCTCCGATCAGATCGCCGTGATGTATCTCGGCATGATCGTCGAGCAGGGCAGCCGGGAACAGATCTACCACCGGCCGCGGCACCCGTACACGAAGGCTTTGCTGTCGGCGGTGCCGATCCCGGACCCGGAGCGGCGGGACGAACGGGACCGGATCACGCTGACCGGCGACGTGCCGAGCGTCAGCAATCCGCCGAGCGGGTGCCGGTTCCGGACCCGGTGCTGGAAGGCGCAGGACGTCTGTGCGACCACGCCGCCGCCGCTGGCCGAGCTGACCGGCGACCAACACCTGTCCGCCTGTCATTTCCCGGAGAACGTCGACCCGGCCGTCGGCACTACCATTCGAACAACCGCCGTTTCCGATCATCAGGAGCGCTGAGCTGTGGCACGTGTCTCATCGAGCAAGCAGGCCGCCTCATCGAGCAAGCCGCGGGCGCTTGCCGAGACCCGGCCCGCCTCGGCCAACTACCACGCCAACGCGCTGGCCCGTGGCCTCGGCCTGATGGAGCAACTGGCGGAATCGGATCGGCCGTTGACGCTGAGCGATTTCAACGCCACCACGAAGCTGCCGAAGAGCACTCTGGTGCGGCTGTTGTCGGTGCTGGTCGAGCTGGAATACCTGGTCCGGGTGGACGAGCAGCCGTCGTTCCGGCTCGGGCACAAGGTGCAGCACCTCGCGTCCGCGTACCGGGCGTCGCTGGACATCGCCGACGTGACCGGGCACTACCTGGCCCAGGCCGCGACCGAGACCGGGCACACCTGCAACCTCGGCGTGCTCGACGGTGATCAGGTGCTGCACCTGTGCGTCGAGCAGCCGGACCGGCCGCTGCGGTTCAACGCCGCGCCCGGCTCGCGTGATCATCTTTACTGCACCGGGCTGGGCAAGGTGCTGCTGGCCGGCCTGGACGACGAGGCCGTGACCGCCCGGTTGTCCGACGGGCCGTGGGAGGGCTTCACTCCGTCGACGATCACCGAGCTGCCGGAATTGCTGCGAGAGTTGAAGAAGGTCCGGACCCGCGGCTACGCGATCGACGACAACGAGCGCAGCACCGGCCTGCGCTGCATCGCCGTCGGGATCGAGATCGACGGCCAGATGCTGGCCGCGGTCAGCCTGTCCGGGCCGGCGGCCGAGTTCGGGCCGACCCGGCAGAAGGAGTACGCGGCGGAGCTCGGCCGGCTGGCCGAGTCGCTGCAGCAAGATCAGGATTTCGTCGTCGCGATCAGCAATCTGACCGCGCAACTGCGGGTGTAATCGCACACCCTCCAATCCGACAGGAAGCGATGATCGACGTTCACACCCACTGCCACCTCAGCGAGCACTGGGGTCCCGAGTGGGAGACCAACTGGAAGCCGGTCTACGGCCACGACTACGTGGAGAAGACGCCGGCCGAGTTCGATCAGGCGATGAAGGAGGCGGGCGTCGAACTGGCGTTCACCTTCGGCCTGCGCGCCACCCGGGCGGGGGTGGACACTCCCAACGAATACGTCGAATGGTTCTGCGCCAACACCGAGACGCCGACCCTCGGCTTCATGGCGTTGGACCTGTGCGACGACGACGTCCTTGATCAACTGAAGGACGGCGTCGCCCGCGGCCTGCGCGGGATCAAGCTCTACCCGGTGCTGGCCCACTTCGATCCGACCGACGAGCAGTACGACCCGATCTACGCCGCAGCCGACGAGGCCGGGTTGATCATCCTCTGGCACATGGGCGCCACGCCCAGCCCGGAGGGACGGCTCGACATCAGCCAGCCGCTGGTGGTCGACGAGGTCGCCCGCCGGCACCCGAACCTGAAGCAGATCATCGCCCACATGGGTCATCCCTGGCAGCGGGAGACGATGGTGGTCTGCCGGAAGAACCGCAACGTCTTCACCGACGTCTCGGCCAGCTGGCACCGGCCGATGGACGGCTATCTGGCGCTGGCCCGGGCCCAGGAGTGGAGCGTGGTGGACAAGCTGCTGTTCGGCTCCGACTACGCGCTGTGGACGCCGGCCGACGCCGTCGCCGGACTGCGGGACATGGCGGCGATGCGGATCCAGGGCATGCCGGAGATCAAGAGCGAGACGCTGGAGTGGATCCTCGACGGCGATCCGCGGCCGGCACTGGGGGTGGCATGATCATGACGGCTCCGACGCGGGTGATCGTGATCGGCTCGGGCTTCATCGCCGGCGAGCACCTGAACGCCCTGCACCAGCTGCCGGACGCCGAGGTGGCCGGCATCGTTGATCTTGACCCCGGCCGGGCGGCGGCGGCCGCGCGGGCCGCCGGCGGCGTTCCGTGGAGTGTCGATCTGGCGGCGGCGATCACCGAATGGTCGGCCGACGCGGCGATCGTCTGCACACCGAACCACACCCATCCGGCGATCGGCCGGGCCTTGGCCGAGGCCGGGGTGCACGCCTTGATCGAAAAGCCGCTGGCGATCACTCCGAGCGCGGCCGCCGAGCTGGTGACCCTGTTCGAAGATCGCGGTCTGGTCCTGTCGGCGGCGCACACGCACCGCTACGCACCGTACGCGCGAGCGGTCCGGCAGGCGATCACCGATGGTGCCGTGGGCCGGCCGCTGCAGGCCCGGATCACCTTGTTGGGCGGCTGGATCTGGGGCGACTGGCGCAACTGGCAGATCGACCGTCAGCGGTCCGGTGGCCATGCCCTGCACAACGGGGTCCATCTGCTCGACCTGGTCACCTGGTGGCTGGGCGACACCCCGACCCACGTGCATGCGTACGGACGCAAGCGGGCCGCAGCCGATCTCGAGGTGCACGACTATCTGATGATCACGGTCGGCTACGCGTCCGGTGCGTCGGCGGTGTGCGAGATGAGCCGGGCCAACCAGCCGCGCGGCATCGGCTATCGGGAGGTGTTCGTGCAGGGCGACGAGGGCACGCTCCGATTGCCGTGGGACAACGAGGGAACCCTGCTCTGGGGCCACGACGGCACCAAATCGCTGGCCGGCGGGCCGAGCCCGTTCCTGGCCCAGGCCCGGAGCTGGCTGGCCACTGTCCGTGGCTCCGCCGGCGACGGGGAGGCGGTGACCGGTCGGACCGGCCTGGCCGCGGTCGTGCTCGGCGACGCGGCGGAACGATCACTGGCCGACGGCACCATGATCACGCTGACCGGGGAGGTGGCCCGATGACCGGACCGAACACACCGGCCGTCGGCCCGCGGATCGCGACCGCCGGGGCGCTGCCGGCCGAGCTTGATCGCGCGCTGGCCGATCGCTTCGAGCTGGTCCCGGAGGCCGACGACATCGAGGCGCCGGTGGTGCTGATCGGCCGGATCGCCTCGTGGACCGAGGACGATCTCGGCAAACTCGCCGATCGGGCCGCGGGACGAGTGATCATCCCGGCCCTGACCCGCCGCTTCCAGCCCGGGGCACAACGGCTCGCGGGCTCCGTGGTCGGTGGTGATCTCGGTCTGCCTTGGGCGGTCCAATCCGAGCTGGTCGTCCGCGGCACCGATGCCGATCAGCCGAGCCTGCAGGATCTGCTGGCCGAGAGCGTCGATGCGGTCCGGACCATCCTCGGTCTCGAGGTGCGGTCCGTCGCCGCCCGGACCTCGGCCCCGCTCGACGCGAAGGCCGGAGCGGTCACCGCGACGCTGATCTTCGATCATGAGATCGGTGCGTCGATCACGGTCGGCCTGATCGACGGGCCGGCCGTCGGCTCGCCCGACGACCGGATCCGGGTGCTGGGCAACGAGGGCGTCCTGCTGGCCGATCTCGGCCGGCCCGCGGTGTTGATCAACGGCGGGGTCGAGAGCCGTCGCTACGGCCCGGAGGCGCTGGACGGGCTGCTGGACCAGGTCGGAGCCGCGGCGGCCGGACGTCCGGCGCGGCTGCCGTCGCTGGACGATGCCCGGGCGATCGTCCGGGTGCTGGCCGCGGTCCGCCGGTCGATCTCCGAAAGCTCCGTCATCGTGCTCGCCGACTCGACCAACGCTCCCTGAGCCTGTCGAAGGGCAAGCCAGTTCGAGCCCGCCCTTCGACAAGCTCAGGGAACGAACGGCTTTCGTACTCAACAAGGAGGATCCTGACCCATGCGTTTCGTCAGCTATCAACGAGACGGCGCGGTGTATCACGGCCGCCTGGCCGGAGCTGATCTTGCTTCCGGGGTGATCGAACTCGGCCCCGGCGATCTGCTCGGCGTGCTGGAGGGCGAGGGCCTCGCCGCAGCCGGACAGCGCTCCGGCGCCGAGCGATCGGCCGACGAGATCATGCTGATCTCGCCGCTGCTGCGGCCGCCGAAACTGCTCGCGGTGGCGGCCAACTACGCGGATCACATTCGCGAGGGCGGTGGCACCCCGATGAACCCAGCGGCGGCGACGCCGCGGCTGTTCCTGAAACCGTCGACGTCGATCACCGGGCCGTACGATCCGATCAGGCTGCCGACGATCTCGTCCCAGAACGATTGGGAGGTGGAGCTGGCCGTGGTGATCGGGCAGCGCTGCCGTGACGTGCCGGTGGAGCAGGCGCTCGACGTGGTCGCCGGGTATGTCACGGCCAACGACGTGTCGGCCCGGTCGATCGACGCCGGCTTCGAGCGCGACTCCGAGCACGTCCATCCCTTCTTCGACTGGCTGTTGGGGAAATGGCCGGACGGCTTCGCGCCGCTCGGGCCCTACCTGGTCACGGCCGACGAGGTGCCCGACCCGCAGGACCTGGAGCTGGTGCTCGAGGTCGACGGGGTGGTCCGGCAGCAGGGCTCGACCAAGGACATGATCTTCGGCGTGGCCGAGCTGATCGCGTTCGCGTCGTCGGTGATGACGCTGGAGCCGGGCGACGTGATCGAGACCGGAACGCCGGACGGCACCGGGGCGGCGATCGGCGTCTACCTCAAGCCGGGCGAGGTGATGACGGCCCGGGTCGGCAACCTCGGCGAGCAGCGGACGCCGGTCCAGTCCGCGTGACGCCGCTCGACGTCGTCCTCACCGGCGGCGTGATCATCGACGGCACCGGCGCGGCCGGTCACCGGGCCGACCTCGGCTGGCGGGCCGGCCGGATCGCCGCGATCGGTGATCTTTCCGGTGTGCCGGCGGAGGACAGGATCGACGTCGAAGGACGGGTGATCGCGCCGGGCTTCGTCGACCTGCACGGGCACTCCGATCTCTCGGTGCTTGATCATCCGGCAGGCACCAGCAAGATCAGGCAGGGCGTGACCACCGAGATCGCGGGCAACTGCGGTCTGGCGGTCGCGCCGGTGGCCCCGGAAGCCGTGACCGGCGTGCGCGGCCTGCTCAGCATCGTCGAGGTGGCCGAGGTCGGCTGGGCCTGGAGTGGCGTGGCGGAGTATCTGGATCGCGTCGACCACGCCCGGCCGAACCTCGGGATCGCCTTGCTGGCCGGGCATCTGGCCATCCGGGCGTCGGTGATCGGGCTGGCCCAGCGGGCGCCGCGGCCGGACGAGCTGGAGCAGATGTGCGCGATGTTGCAGACCGCCCTGGACGAGGGCGCGGTCGGCCTGTCGCTCGGGTTGATGTATCCGCCGAGTGCGTACGGCGGACTCGACGAGCTGGCCGCCCTGGCCGGCGTGGTCGCCCGCAACGACGCCCTGCTCGCCATCCACCTGCGCGACTACGCCGGTGAGCTGGACGCGGCCGTGGCGGAGGCGCTGGCGGTCGCCGAGCGGTCGGGGTGCCGGCTGCAGATCTCTCACCTGACCACCACCGGGCGGCGAAACTGGGGCTCGGTCGGCCGGGCGCTGGCCGCGATCGACGCCGCCGCCGAGACCGGCGTCGACGTCGCCGCGGACTGCTACCCGTATCTGGCCGGCAGCACCAACCTGTCCCAGCTCGCCCCGCGCTGGGCGATGGATGGTGGCCAGGACGGCCTGCGCGCCCGGATCGCGGATCCGGCCGGGCGGACCAAGATCATCGAGGCCATGATCGATCCGGCCGTCGGTTGGGACGAGATCGTGCTCGGCCGGGTGCCCGGGCGACCGGAACTGGACGGCCGCACCGTCGCCGAGGTCGGTGCCGCGAGCGGTCGATCGCCGGCCGAGGCGGCCGTGGAGCTGCTGGGCACGGTCGATCCGGCGATCATCGCCTTCGGCCGGTCCGAAGCTGATCTTCGTGAGGTGTTACGCCATCCGCGGACCATGATCGGCTCGGACGGTCTCGCGGTCGACCCCGATCGCCGGGACCGTGGGCTGCCGCATCCGCGCTACTTCGGTGCCTATCCGGGGCTGTTCCAGCGCTACGTCCGCGAGGATCCGGTGCTCACGCTGGAGGAGGCCGTGCGCCGCTGCACCTCGGCGCCGGCGGCCCGGGCCGGTCTCCGCGACCGCGGTCAGTTGGCCCCCGGCCTGCGCGCCGACGTGGTGGTCTTCGATCCGGAAACGATCACCGAGCGCTCGACGTACCTCGATCCGTGGGCCGCCCCGGAGGGGATCGACCGCGTCTTCGTCGGCGGCCGGCAGGTAGCGCTGCACGGGGTCGTGGAGGCGGTCGGCGCCGGGGGTTCAGTACGGGTCGATCACGACCGGATCAGTGGCGCTGGGAGGTCGTTCCCTGAGCCCGTCGAAGGGCAAGCCGCAGCGAACCACTGATCACGCCTTCGCCGGCCGGCTCCGATCGTTCAGGTCGTACCTCAGCAGGGGCAACACCCGGCCGCGGATGGAGCCGGACGGGACCTCGCCGATCCGGACGGCACCCATCGCCAGATAGAAGCCCTCGGCCCGCGGCTCGGCCTCGATCTTGATGGTGATGAAGCCGAGCTCGCGCGCCGTACCCATCGCCGACTCGAAGATCATCCGGCCGAGCCCGGTGCCGATCGATTCCGGCACCACCCACAGATTGCCCAGCTCGCCCGCCGGTGCTTCGCCGTCCAGGCTGTAGAATCCCAGCACCTGTCCCGCCGACTCGGCCACGACGATCCGACGCGCGGCCACCCCCTCCGGCGTGAACGTCAGCTCCTCCCGACAGGCGTCCAGGAACTCCTGGTCATAGCCCCAGTGCGCCTTGCCCCGGATTGCGATCTCGCCCAGCAACCCGGCCTCGTCCGGGCGGGCCGCCCGCATCGTCATCGTCGCCACGGACGCCATGCTGCCATCGACCGTGCGGAACCGCGCTGGAGTTTCCGGGGCGCCTACCATGATCAGCAATTTCTCGACCCGGCCCAGGGAGTTGCAGTGCGACCACGTGTGAGCATCATCAGCATCGGCGTCGCCGACCTGGCCCGGTCCGTGGAGTTCTACCGCGACGGCCTCGGGTTTCCGCTGGGCGAGGACGACTCCGCGAACGGCATCGCGTTCTTCGACCTCGAGGACGGTGCGCGGCTGGTCGTCTGGACCTTCGACTTCATGGCCACCGACACGGGGGAACCCGTTGGCGGCGCACCATCGATCACCCTCGGCCACGCCGTCTCCTCCCGCGCGGAGGTCGACGAGGTGATGGACCTCGCCCGCCGCGCGGGTGCCCGGATCGTCCGCGATCCCGTAACTCTGTCCTGGGGCGGCTACTCGGGCTACTTCGCCGACCCGGACGGCCACCTGTGGGAAGCGGTGTGGATTCCCCCTCGTTACGGGTGGGCCGACGGTCGCTATGAGGGGACCGACTGAGCGGCTGTCTCGGTAGCTGTGTCCGCTCGTCGTGAGACAGGCGATGGGCTCTGGCCGAGGCGGGATGATCTTGGTCGGGCGCCAGATCGTTGTCCGACCAGCCAAAGATCGTCGATACGTCCAGTACTGTGACTGCTGTCCGAGTTACTACGAGCCGGCAGGAGGAGGTGCGGTGCCGATGGAAACCATCGCGACAGACCGCGCCCCACACCGGCCACATTGACCGCCGGGGCGCCCCTGACTTGGGAGCACCCCGTGACCGAAGAACTCAGCTGGCCCGAGGACATGGTTCCGCGTGAGGAGATGCGCGCGTGGCTGTCCACTGTGCTGCCCGGACATCCACGCATCGCGCCGCAGGTGACACCACTGCGAGTGAAGCGCTGGGGCGCGACCGGAACCTTTCTGGCCGACGGCGTCCCGATCGTGGGCAAGCACGCCCAGCCGGCCCTGTATCCGAGCGGGCCGGCCGTGCACCGGTTCGTGCAGGACGTGGCGCCACACGCAATCGCGCCAATGCTCGCCACCGAGGACGGTCCGGGCTGGCAACGCACGGCCTTCGGACTGATCGAGGGCCCAACGGCGGAAACACGTGGCGTCCACAGCCGGGTCGAAGTGGCCCGGACGATCGCTGCGATCCAAATCGCCGCGGCCGAACGCCCGGCGCCGTGCCTGCCCAGCTACCAACTGCCGGATCTGATCGACGACCTGGTCGACGATGTCCTGAGCATGGGCGACCAGGACCCGTCCTTGCTCGGACGCCTGTCCGCCGCCGCGGCCCGGCTGCACGACTACGCCGAACAGCTGGCGTCCGCCGTGCCGGTATCGATCGATCACTGCGACCTGAACGAGGCGAACGCGATCATTCCCGACCAGGGGCCGGTCGTGATTCTTGACTGGGAGGAGGCCCGGCTCGGCTGTCCCCTGCTGTCACTGAGCCGATTGTTGCAGGCTGCCGAGCCGTACTGGGACGAGATCACCGACGCGTACACGACCGGTCTGAGCTCATGGGGAGACGTTGGCCCCCTGATCAGCCGGGCCAATATCGTAGCCCCGGTGAAGAGCGTTCACGAAGCGCGCGCCTACGCCCGGGCCTTGGCCTGGCCTGCGCCCTACGCGAACCACGAGCGCGAGACCACCCGACTGCTCACCGTGGCCCTCGACCGCCTGGATGCGCTGACCGGAGAGTCAGTCCGGTAACGGTTGCGTCCGGATGCAAGGGTCACCACCAAGCATCCGGAGCCGTTGCCGATGTCCTGCGATAGGACGACCGATTGTCAGTGGGATGTTCTAGAATCGCTTGTATGTTCGATTCATTGGATTCGCGAGCGGACGGCCTTGGACCGGCCGGCATCCTTGATGCCGCGCGCGGGGTCCAGCGCCGCCGGATCGCGATCGAGAACGAACAGCTGGTGATCGCTGTCGCCTGGGCCGATGCCAACCCGGCCGAGGCGATCCATCCCGATCAACTTCTGGTGGATGGTGGGCCGCGTGGGACCCGGCCTGGCGGCGAGGGGACGCCGGAGATCAACGATCTGTCGGTGGTGGCATACGGAGCGGCAACGCAGAAGGGCCACACCGCTGCCCGCCAGTATCTCGGGCAGGCTCTTGATCTGCGCCACCGTCATCCCTTGCTGTGGGGCAAACTCATGCGCTGTGAGGCGATCGGCTGGCAGGGCTGCCAGATCGCTCAACTCACCCACGACCTGACCTTCGATCAAGCCCGTTGGGTCGACGAGCAGGTCGCCCGGTTTCGCCGGGGTGGTGCCGTGGCCGAAGCTGCGGGACCGGGTCGAGGCCGCGATCATCACCATCGACGCCGACCGGATCGAGCAGCACGCCAAGGATCGCCGGAGCCGGCTCGGGGCCTGGTTGACCCAGCCCGACGACGATGGGCTCCGCGGGATCTACGGCCGGCTCGAACCGGCCGACGCCATCCGTTTGTACGGCCGGATCCAGGATCTCGCCGACTGCCTGCCCGGCGGGAGCGGCACGGCTGATCAACGGCGCGCCACGGCGTTCGCGATGCTCGGCAACGAGCTCCAAGCCACCAAGATCATGGCCAAGCACCGCCAGCCGGAGTTGTTCGATCATGAACTTGCATTGGCCGTGCAACCGATCGACGGCGAGCCGGAGGAGCCGATCGAGGAGTCCGAGGTTCACCCCGCTTTACGTGACCGGCCGGTCGTGCCTGACTTCGATCTTGCCGTCTTCAGGGCTGCCGTCGACCGCCTCGTTGCAGGGCTGGATCCGGAACTCCTGATGCCCAGCACCACGATGGTGGTGCACATCTCGGCCGAATCGTTGGACGAGGGCCGCGGGATCTGCCGGGTGCCGGGCATCGGGCCGACCGCGATGGGTGTGGTCAAGCAGTGGCTCGGTCACCACCGCGTGAAGGTCCGACCGGTGATCGACCTGAACGATCCGCCGCCGCCGGTCGACGCCTATGAGATTCCCGACCGGCACAAACGCCAGGTCCGGCTACGCCATCCGGCGAGCACCTTCCCGTGGTCGACCGCGACCAACGCCTTGGATCTTGATCATGTGCTGCCCTACGTCGGTCGCCAACGGGCCGGGCCGCCGGGCCAGACCCGGATCGACCGGCTCACCCCGAACGCCCGCACCGAGCACCGCGCCGTGACCCATGGCGGGTGGCAACGACGCTCGCCCGAACCCGGCACAATGATCTACCGCGATCCTTACGGTGAGCTGTATCTGACCAACCACACCGGCACCCACGATCTCGGCCACGGCCCCTTCGCCCATGCCCTCTGGACCCTTGCCACCCCGATCCAGGCGAAGATCCTCGTTCCTTGAGCCCGTCGACGGTAGGGCTCGATCGATCCCGCTCCGCCGGTGCGGATCGGTCGGCTTCGCGTGACCACCCGAACCTCGTGATCGTCAGAGAGACCTGACGGGGTTCGCCTCCTGGGCCTGGCCAGCTTCGAGTGTCGGTCGGTTCTGATGGAATTGTGATCATGAGAAAATTCGGGAACGCACGGGCTGCATCGAGCGGCGGCTCGGGCTGGGTCAGCAGAAATGAAAGACCCCGGGTCAGCGATGCTGAATACCGGGGTCTCCCAAAATCCTCGGCTCCGGAAACATGCAGCGCAGCGGTCGCACGGAACTCTCGTACTAACCGGATTCTACAACGCCGAGGATGAGATGACGACCTCGTCCTGGATCGACCAGTGGTTGTCGAGTGGAAGGTTCAGCAAGTATCTGCGCGCCGCTGGTGGAGATGAGGAGCGTGCCGTTGCGCTCTACGACTGGAACGTCCGACTCGCTGCGGCGTTCTTCCATGACCTGGCACATCTGGAAGTGGGGTTGCGCAACGCGTACGACCGGGCGTTGCGGATTCATCCTGACCTGGCGGGGCGGGACTGGCTTACTGAAGACGGCGCGGAGTTGATCTTCAAGCCACACGTTGTCCGGGAGAACGGACGTAAGCGAGACAAGAACTGGACTCCCCGACTCCGCATCAAGGAAGCCCGCGAGAGATCCGGCCTGAGCAGCGGCGCACCGCGAGGAAAGACCATCGCTGAACTGATGTTCGGATTCTGGAGCTATCTCACCGACGATCTGCACGAGAAGACGCTCTGGGTTCCTGTGCTGCACCGGGTCTATCAACCAGGAGCCGATCGCGCGAGCATCAACGCCGCGATGGCCGATCTCCGCGAACTGCGTAACCGGGCCGCTCACCACGAATCACTCTTCGACCGAGCACCTGAAAGTCAGCGGCGCCGGATTGTTTACGTCGCCGGCCAGCTGTCCCCGGAACTGAAGCAATTCATCGCCCAGACGAGCGAGCTGCCGGCACTGATCGAGGGCAAGCCGTGAGGCTCAGTCCCGGAGGGCGGAGGCGACGATCTCGCGGGCGATCGCGAGGCTGGCAGTGGCGGCGGGGGAGGGGGCGTTGCGGACGCTGACGACCCGGCCGCGGCGGCTGATCCGGAAGTCGTCGACCAGGGTGCCGTCGGCGTCCATGGCCTGGGCGCGGATGCCGGGCGGGGCCGGCTGGAGATCACTGGTCCGCAGGTCGGGCAGGTAGCGGCGGGCGGCGCGGGCGAACAGGGCTCGGCTGGTCGAGCCGGCCATCTCGCGGATCCCGGTCCTCAGGTTCTTCCGGGCGAAGCGGCGGAATCCTCGCCAGCGCAACAGCGCGAGAAGTTGATCACCGGCGATGTCGCGGCGGCGATACCCTTCGCGGGCGAGGGCGAGCACGGCGTTCGGGCCGACCAGGACCTGGCCGTCCACCCGGCGGGTCAGATGCACGCCGAGGAAGGGATAGCGCGGGTCGGGCACGGGATAGATCAGCCCGTTGACCAGTTTGGCCCGGTCTTCGCGGAGCACGGCGAACTCGCCGCGGAACGGGACGATCACCGGGAACTCGTCGTCACCGGCGAGCCGCGCCAGCCGGTCCGCCTGCAGCCCGGCGCAGCTGATCACCCGGTCGAAGCCGCCGAGCTCCTCGGTGCCGTCCGCGCCGGAGCAGGACAGTCGGACCTCGGTGCCGGACTCGGCGAAGCCGGTGACGGCCAGCCCGGTGCGGAGCTCACCGCTGGCTGCGACGACGTCGTCCAGGAACGCCCGGGTGATCGCGCCGTAGTCGGTGATCGCGGTCGTCGGCGAATGCAGTGCGGCGATCCCGGCCGTGTGCGGTTCGATCTCGCGCAGCCCGTCGGCGTCGACCAGCCGCACGCCGGGCACGCCATTGGCCCGGGCCCGGTCGAGGATGGCAGTCATCCGTTCGCGATCTTGCTCGGTCAGGGCGACCAGCACCTTGCCGCACTCCTGGTACGGCAGCCCGCGGTCGGCGCAGAAGCTTCGCAGCTGCTCGATCCCGGAGCGGACCAGCCGCGCCTTCGCCGACCCCGGCGGGTAGTAGAGGCCGGCATGGACGACGCCACTGTTGCGACCGGTCTGATGCAACGCCGGCCCCGACTCCTTCTCGATCACCGTGACCCGCGCCGCCGGATCCCGCGACAGGATTTCCCGCGCCACCGCCGCCCCGAGAATCCCGGCCCCGATGACCGCAAACCGCACCCCGATGCCGCCGCCACCACCCATAACCGCCATTCTCGCTGACTTGTCAGAACTGAGTTGTGCTATGGCACAACTCAGTTCTGACAAGTCGGGTGGTTACCAGGCGGTCCAGCCGCCGTCGACGACGAGTTGGGTGCCGGTGACGAAGCTGGCGGAAGGGGAGGCGAGGTAGACGACGGCACCGGCGATCTCGGGGGCGCGGCCGACCCGACCGAGCATCGTGCGGCGACTCAGCCGCACGACGAACTCGGATTGCGCGCCCTGCCCGGCCGGATTCGGAAACGGGCCGGGCACGATCGCGTTGACCGTGATGCCCTGCGGCCCGAACCGCGCCGCCTGGAACCGGACCAGCTGGCCGATGCCGGCCTTGGCCATGCCGTAGTCGACCGGATTGATCGGCAGTTCGTCCGGATAGTTCGACGGATCGGGGCTGACCACGCCGTACATGGACCCGAACAGGATGATCCGGCCACCCTCGCCGCGCTCCGTCATTACCCGGGCGGCGGCCCGGCTGACCGCCAGCGATCCGGTCAGGCTGACCCGGAAGCCGGCCTCGAGATCCTCGGCACCGATCTCGTCGTAGCCCTTGCCGCTGTGGAACGCCGCGAGGTTGACCACGATATCGAGTCGATTATGACGGTCCTTGATCAACTTCGCCTGGGCGTCGACCGCGGCCGGGTCGCCGATGTCGAGCGCGAGCCCCTCGGCGGCCAGGCCCCGGCCGGTCAGGTCCTTCGCCAATGCCCCGGCCCGGTCCGCGGCGAAGTCGGCGACGATCACCCGGGCACCGTGCTCGGCCAGCGCGAGTGACACCTCGCTGCCGAGCAGTCCGGCGCCGCCGATCACCCAGGCGACCTGTCCGGACAGATCGAATCGCGGGTACCGATCGGTCATGATCATCCTTTCTCGAAGGGACGGTCCGGGGCCGGCGGCCACCGGGCCGGGTCGACCAGATCGAGTGGTCCGGCCGGGAGCTCGGCCCGGGCGCGCGCGATCTCGGTCGCGGTCAGCGGCGGATTTCCGACCAGCCGGGCCGCGTCCGCGATCTGCTCGGCCGACCGGGCGCCGACCACCACCGCATCCACCCAGGCCTGGCCAAGGACATAGCCGAGGGCGAGATCACGGAGGCTCTGCCGACCCAACTCCCGGCCCAGCCCGGACAGCCGTTCCGCGAGCTCGGCGGCATCGGCGGGACGCGGGCCGGGCCAGTGCCGAGCCAGTGGATCGACCAGGATTCCCTGCAGGTACGCCGATCTCGCCGCGACCATGACCTCCGGCCGCGCTGCCAGCGCCGCCTCGACCTCCGGGGCGCACCAACGACGATCCAGCAGGTTGTACGGGAGTTGGACGTAACCGAGCCCGGGCACGTCGAGCGCGTCGATCAGCTCGGCCGGCGAACCGAGCGAGACACCCCAGCGACCGATCAGCCCGTCCCGCCGAAGATCATCGAGGACGGTGATCGGCCGGCCCGACCCGGCCCGAAGATCGCCCGCTCGATGCAGCAACAGGGTGTCGATCGTGGCGGTGCGCAGCGCGGTCAGTGAGGCCAAGAGGCTCGCCCGCACGGCGCGCTCGACCTCCTGCGGTGCGGCCCCGGCATCGAACTCGGTCAGCGGCCTGATCTTGGTCACGATCGGCACCGGCCCCGCCGCCTCGGTCGGGCGCTCACCCGTCGCTGCGGCCGGCCCTGACTCCGCACCCGCCCGAGCGGCACCGATCATCGCCTCGCTGTCGCCGTAGGCCCGCGCCGTGTCGATCCCGGCCACGTCCGCGGTCGCGGCGGCCGCCAGCCAGCGGCCGACCTCGTCCGGCTCCGGTGGCCGTCGGGCACCGCGGCCGTACGGCTGACCCAGTTGGGCGGCGCCGATGATCAACCGTTCCGACGACATTCGTCGGACGCTAAGTGGAGCGTCATTCCATGTCAATCAGTGCCGGGCCCGGTCTGGCCACCAGGCTTTGCTGATTGATACGGTAGTTGCGTTCACTGAAACGACCGCTCGCTCTGGGCGAAGGAGTCCCGTGATGGCCGAACCGTTGATCTGGGCCAACTTGTTGCACCTCAGCTACAACATGTGGCTGGACACGCCGGGGGAGTCTCCGATCTCGTACTCGCCCGACCTGCGGTGCGACGACGACCTCTGGGCCGAGCTGACCCAGCGGATGGCGGACGTCGGCTTCACCATGATCGTGATCGACCTCGGCGATGGAGTCCGGTTCGAGTCCCATCCGGAGATCGCGGTGAACGGGGCATGGAGTCTCGACCGGCTCGGCGAGGAGCTCGCCCGGCTGCGCGCACTCGGCCTGGAGCCGATCCCCAAGCTCAACTTCAGCGCCTGTCACGACGCCTGGCTCGGCGAATACTCGCGGATGGTGTCGACCAAGATCTATTACGAGGTCTGCACCGACCTGATCGACGAAACGGCCCGGCTGTTCGACGGCCCCCGGCTCTTCCACATCGGGATGGACGAGGAGGCCGCGAGCTACCAGGCCAACATGGAGTATGCGGTGATGCGGCAGCACGACCTCTGGTGGCGGGACCTGCAGCTGTTCGCCGACGCGGTCGACCGGACCGGCGCCCGGCCGTGGATCTGGTCCGATCATGCCTGGCGGCACCCGGACAGCTACTACGAGAAGATGCCGCAGCGGCTGCTGCAGAGCAACTGGTACTACCAACCGGGGTTCACGGCCGACGAGTCCGGCCGGCCGCGGGAGCTGGGCCACGGCGAGCACCACCTGACCTACCTGGACCTCGATGATCATGGCTACGACCAGATCCCGACCGGCAGCAACTGGAACGTCGGTGACAATTTCAGCCGGACCGTCGACTTCTGCACCGAGCGGCTGGATCCCGCACGCCTGTTGGGCTTCCTGCAGACTCCATGGAAGGCGACGATCGCGGTGAACCGTGATCATCATCTCGAAGCGATCGACGACGCCGCGAAGGCGATCAAGGCGACGTCTTAGTGCCCTGCGCCTTCGACCAGCCGGCGGGCGGTGAAGTGGTCGGTGATCAGGACGTTGATCCAACCACCCGTGGCGGCGGCGCGGATCGCGTCCACCTTGCCGGGGCCGCCGGCGACGCCCAGCCGGCGGGGCACGGCGAGCAGGTCGTCCGGGCCGATGCCGAGCACCCGATCGCTGAGCCGGGCGTCGACCAGGTCACCGGCGGCGTCGAAGAAGTTGAGGCAGACGTCGCCGACCGCGCCGAGCTTGATCAGCCGATCAAGATCACGTTGCGGCAGCGCGGTGCCCCACGAGGCGCGCAACGGTGACGGCTTGGCTGAGCCGATGCCGACCAGAGCCAGGGTCAGCCCACGCCAGGCGGCGACGGCCTCGGCGATGTAGGGGTCGAGCAGCAGCCCGTCCCGGACGGCCTTGCTGGTCACCACACCGGGCGCCGGCAGATAGATCGGTTCGCCGCCGGTCAACTGGGACAGCCGGTCGGTCAGCCGGGTGGCGCGCACCTGCATCGCCGGGTTGCCGACCGCGCCGAGGGTCTGCACCACCACCTCGGCGCCACCGGTGGTCACCGGGCCGAGCGCGTCCACCATCGCGAACAGCGACGCCGACCGCGACGTCACACCGATCCGTTCGCCGCTGCGCAGGGTGCCCTCGAGATAGCTTGCGGCGGCCGAACCGATCGACGACAGCACGCCGGCCTCGCTGTCCGAGGCGGCCTCGGTGACGACGACGTCGCGTAGGTCGAAGGCGGTCCGCACGCCCTGCTCCAGCTCGGGATACAGGCCCGGCGGGGTGGCGACGACGGTCCGGACGATGCCCAGCCGCGCCGCCTCCTTGAGCATCCGGGACACCCGGGACTGGGTCATGTTGAGCCGTTCGGCGATCTCCGGCTGGAGCAAGCCCTCCTCGTGATACATCCGCGCCGTCTTCACCACCAGCGAGAGCCGGCCGACCGAGACCGGCGGGGCGGTCACCGTCGTGGGACTCATCGCGGGTCCTTCGGCAGCTGATTTCCCGGGCATGCCGGTACGGTAACAGCGCACCACGGTCCCGGCCGGCTGATCATGACGGCGCTTCCCCGCCGATCATCGGCGCCCCGGCCAGGCCCAACACTTCGGCGGCTCGGCGCATCCCCAACTCGGGGCTGGTCAGCACCTCGACACCGACCGACACGGCGCCGGCCGCACCGGCCATCGAGGCCTGTGCCAGCACGATCACGTCGTGGCTCTCGGCCGCCGCGGTGATCGCCGCCCCGACCAGCCGGTCGTGCGTCGTCCGGTCGCCGGAACTGACCGCCGCAAAGGCGCCGTCGACCACCAGCTCGGTCAGCTCGACGGTCCGGCCAGCCCGCTCCGCCCGCTCCCGGAGCAGCGCCGCCGTCGGTCGTACGGTGGTCGGCAGGGTGGCGATCACTGCGATCCGGGCACCGGCGCCGACCGCGCGGTCGGCCATCGCCTCGTCGATCCGCAGCACCGGCAGGCCGAGCTGCCGCTCCAGCTCCTCGGCGTAGCCGGAGATGGAGGAGCAGGAGAAGATCACCGCCGATGAGCCGGCCGCGGCCGCCGCCCGGCCCAGCGCCGCCAGTCGGTCGGCGATCCGGCTCGACTCGGCGCCGAGGCCCAGGTCGGCGACGATCTTGTCGTCCAGCAGGTGCTGCACCTCGACCCCGGGCAGGTGGTTGTTCGCCAGCTCGGCGAAGGTGGGGATCACCACCGCCCCGGTGTGGATGAACGCGACTCGCGTCATGATCAACTTCTCCCGTCGGATCGAAACGGCTACCAGGACAGAGAATTCCAGACCGACATCTCGCCCGGTCCGCGGTTGCCCCACAGCCCGTACGGCACCAGCCGGATCGGCAGCGGAGTCGGGTCGGCCGGGTCGAGCTCGCGATAGAGCTCGCCGGGCGGCACCTGGTCGGGTCGCCGCAGCACCTTCGCGGCCAGCAGCACGTGCCCGGCGAAGATCCCGGTGCCCGGCTCCTCGGCCCAGCTGACGGTACGAGGGATCAACACGGATTCGATCCCCACGCCGGCCGGCAACTCGGCACTCTCCAGGCAGTAGACCACCGGGCCGCGGACCACCGCGACCTGCCCGGTGGCCTCCTCCAGGAAGTGGTGGGCGGTGATCAGCCGCGGCACGACCGGGATCCGGACCGTGATCGTCGCCGACTCCCAAACCCGGTCGATCACCGCGTAGCCGTGGTCGCCGGTGTCGATCATGGTGCCGTCCACCTCGACGACGGTGCCGGGAGCCCAGCCGGGGATCCGCAGCCGGATCGTCCCGGACACGGGACGCTCGGCCGTCACGGTGATCATGACGATGCCGGCGGCCGGGTAGTCGGTCTGCTGCTCGACGGTGATCGGCACGCCGGCCAGGGTGGTGTCGGCCCGGCCGGACAGATACTGGTGCACCCAGAGCTCTTGCTCCGCTTGGGAATAGGCGTAGTAGGGCAGCTCGGCGATCACCCGGGCGATGTTCGGCGGGCAGCAGAAGCAGTGATCCATGTATTCCTGCCGCTCCCGCCGGTCCGACGGCGGCACCACGGTGTCGGCCGGGTCACCGGCCCGCCGCAGCACGTAGGGAAGATCACGGACCTGTCGCACCGGGTTGGTGTAGAAGTAGCGCTTGCCGTCGACGCCGATCATGCCCGGCAGTGCGTTGTAGAGGACGCGTTCGATCTCGTCGGCGAACCTGCCCTCGCCGGTCAGCAGCAACAGCCGCCAGGCCAGCATCAGGTAGCCGAGGGCGGCGCAGGACTCGTTGTAGGACGTCGTCTGTGGCAGTTGGTACGGCCGGCCGTAGGCCTGGTGGGTCTTGGTGATCATGCCGTAGTCCTGGCCGGCGTCCGGCGAGGCACCGTCGTAGAGTGCGCCGCAGCCGCCGGTGAGATAGAGCTTGGTCGAGACCAGGTCGTCCCAGATGCTGCGCAGCGCGGTGATCAACTCCGGGTCGCCGGTCTCCAGCGCCACATCCGCCATCCCGGCGTAGAGATAGTTGGCCCGCACGGCGTGGCCGACGGCCTTGCGCTGCTGGCGTACCGGCAGCACGTCCTGGTTGTCGTCGCCGCCCGCCGATCCCTTGCCGCCGTGCAGTTCCAACAGTCGCTCGGCCAGCGCCAGATACTGATCATCACCGGTGGTCCGGTACAGCTCGACCACCGCCATGTAGTGCGACGGGCAGGTGTTGCAGCGGGCGATCGCCCCCGGATCCTGGGCGCAGGTTCGCTGCAGATAGCCGGCGGCCTTGATCGCCAGCCGCAGATAGCTGTCCGAGCCGGTCACCCGGTGGTGCACGCAGCCGAAGGTGATCAGGTGGCCGAGGTTGTAGGTCTCGAAGTTCGTCGTCTCGGCCAGCGGCCGGACGCTGTCGTCGAGCCGCTGGGCCGCCGTGGTCTTCGTGTGCACATACCCGTCCGGCTGCTGGGCCGCCGCGATCGCCTCGGCGCCGAGCTCGAGCCACTCCTTGAGCTGCGGATCACCGGTCTCGGCCAGGATCGTGGTCGCGGCCTCCAACCACTTGTAGAAGTCGCCGTCCAGGAACGACGGGCCCTGCCGGGTGCCCTCGACCGTGCCGGCGGCGATCAGGAAGTTCTGGTACGCCTGCGACGCCCCCGAGTCGAACATGATCGTGCCCATCGACGGGATGGTGATCCGGACGGCTCGCTCGCGCAGCAGCGCCAGCGGGGATTCGCCGCCGACCGTGCACGAGTCGGCCGGCAGGGACGTCATCAGTGCATGGCGGCTGGCGCTGGTGTCGGTCAGCATCGGTGCCCCTTCCGGGTCTTGGTGATCATGGTGTGCTGGATGATCATGACGATCGGGCGCGCCCGAGCCGTACGTCCTCGAACAGCGCGGCGTGGCCCATCTGGCCACCCTTGAGGATCAGCTCGTACGATCGCCCGTCGGCCAGCCCGGCCCGGCAGAGCACGACGTTGCCCCACGGTTGGGCCTCGATGGTCAACTCCCGGACGCCGGCCCGCCGCAGCACGCTGCCGGAGGTGTCGCCGCCGCAACTGATCAACCGGGTCTGCGGCACCGCCGCGACACAGGCGTCGGCGACCTCGGCCAGCCGCTCGGCGATCTCGCCGTTGCGCTCCGCGGGGAGCTCCCGGGACAGGGAGTGGACGATCACCGCGGTCCCGGCGCGGTGCTGCGTGGCGGCCCGCTCGGCCACGCCGGACTCGAACAGGTCGAGTTCCTGCCAGCCGGCCCGGACCGCGGCCGCGATCTGCTCCCGGGTCCGGTCGGAGTAGCTGCCGCTGATCGCCACCGTCCGGCCGGTCGCCGGCTCGGCACTGGTCGGCAGCGCGGCCGCGGCTCCCGACCGGGACGTGCTCGGGCGAAGGGCCCGACCCAGGCCGAGGCTCAGACCGCCCGAGCCGATCATGAACCGCGGCCGGGTCGGCTCGTCCAGCGCGGTCCGGGCCACCAGTTCGAGGTGTTCGTCGAGGAACGCGTCGCAGACCACCGCGGCATGATCACCGGAGTTGATCATGGCCGCCCGCCGGTCCGGGTCCGGGTAGTCGGTCCAGGAAAGGCTGTCGACCGGGAGCCAGGTCTGCCGGCGGATCAGCCGGGCCAGGTCGGCCTCGGTGATCGGCGTCACCGGGTGTTTCGCCATGGTGGGATGACGGTCCAGCCGATAGGTCCGGTCGCCGTCGGTGGCGAAATGCTGGCCGAAGACGGTGTAGCGGCCGAAGTCCGGCTGGGCGAAGATCATCGGCACCGGCAACGGCGGGAACAGCTGCCGGGCGAGCTCGAGCACCCGGCCCAGGCTGCCCACCTCGGGCGATGAGTCGACGGTCGAGCAGGCCTTGTATTGCACGACTCTCGGCGCCAGGGCCCGGAGCCGGGTCAGTGCCGGCGTCACCTCGGCCGCCAGGTCGTCCGACGGCAACGAGCGGGAGACTCCGGCAAGGCCGACGACCTCGTGATCGGATCCGGCGGCGACGTCATCGGGGCAGGTCAGCAGCACCCCGTCCAGCCCAGCCCGGCGGAACTGGAGCAGCGCGTCGACCGAGCCGGTGAAGTCGTCGCCGTAGAACCCGACCAGCGGCATCAGCGTCGTCCGAACGTTTCCAGTGCGACGGCCAGGTCGGGGTCGGTGCGTGCTCGTTGATCAAGTTCCTCGCCGGCCAGCGCCGCATCCCAGGCCGACCGCATCGCCCGGACACCGGCGGCCGGGCCGGTCGGATGACCGTGGATGCCGCCACCGGCGAGCACCAGCACGTCGGCCGTGCCGACCAGGCCGTACGTGGCTGGTGCCAGGCCGGGCGACTGGCCGGAGGAGAGGACCGGCAGCGTTTGATAGCCGCCGAACAGCGGCGCGCGGACCGCGGCGATCGAGGCCAGCACCTGATCATCGGACTCGTAGAACTTGTTCGAGATCCCGTTGGTGTGCAGGTGATCGGCGCCGGCAAGCCGGGCCAGCTTCTGGAACGCGACGAAGTCGAGGCCGAGCTGCGGTGATCGGGAGAGCGCGCCGAACATGGCCCGGTGGCCGTGGATCGGCAGCTCGCTGTGCTCGCGCAGATAGTGCAGCCCGGACAGCCCGATCGTGGTCACGCACACCATCACACACCGGCCGCCGGCATCGCGCACCAGATCATGGTTGGCGGCCAGCCGGGAGATGTCGTCGGTGATGTTGAACGCGTACAGCGGCAGCCGGCCGGTTCGGTCGGCCGACCGCTGCAGCGCCTCGGTGACCACGCGGACCCGTTCGGCCAGTGGCAGGTGCGGCGGATTGCCCTGCAGCTCGTCGTCCTTGATGAAGTCGATCCCGGAGTCGGCCAGCTCGGTGACCAGCGCGGCGAGCTGTTCGGCCGGCAGCCCGACGCTGGGCTTGACGATGGTCCCGATCATCGGCCCGTCCGGCCGGTCGAGCAGTTTGCGGGTGCCGTCGACCCCGAAGGCCGGGCCGGGATAGGCGTCGGCGAAGGCGTACGGCAACTCGAGATCCTGCAACCGCAACGCGCCCACCTCGCGCAGCTCGAACAGGTTGCCGGCCACCGCCGCCAGCAGATTGGGCAGCGACGGCCCGAAGTTGTGCAGCGGGAAGTCGATCGCCACCCGGGCCCGGCGCGCGCGACTCCAGTCACCGGCGGCACCGGGCAGCGGCGGCCGGCCGCTCGGCGGCAGCTCCTCGACCGAGGCGACGACCGCCCGGTGCCGCCGCTTCAGCTCGGCGGTCTCCCGGGCGACCGCGACGAAGGTGCCGCTGGACTGTTCGCCGGCCATCACGTCGGCGACCTGCTCCAGCGGCAGCGCCGTCTCGATCTCGTAGATCGCCCGCACCAGCTCCGTCACCCGTGCCCAACCTCCGCTCGTGCAATCACAGCCAGATGCGTGTACATGCACCCTCGCATTTTCATGCATGACGGTACCACGAAACAACCCCGACTTGTCAGACTCTCACCACGTCATAGCGTGGTGAGAGTCTGACAAGTCGGGGTTGATCAGGCGGTGGGGCCGGGGGTGGCGGCGTCGATGAAGTGGTCGGTCAAGGGGGTCCAGCCGGCTCGGACGGCGGCGGCTCCCTTGAGCAGGGCGATCCGGTACGTGCTCGGGTCCAGGCCCAGGGATCGGAAGAGCTCGGGGTCGTTGGGCTGGATCGGGGTGGACTGCAGCACCAGGTCGACGGCGCCGATCGTGATCACCGCGGCGTCGCCCATGCTGACCCGGGCCCCGGTGGCCATCGGGCCGGTGTTGACGAAGGTGCCGTCGGTGATCGACTTCACTCGGGCCGTGGCCCGGACGGGAGTCCCGGAGCCGGGGCCGGCCCGGCCGCCGAGGGCCAGCGCGATCATCGCCCCGACTCCGGCCGCGTGTGCCGCCGCGGCCGCGGCGGGATCCCAGAGGGTGCCGATGATCGGCACCGCGGGCCCGGATCGACGGTCCGCGTCGAGAGCCAGCCGGAGCAGCCAGGTGCCGTCGCCGGGCGAGCCGCCGTTGATGTTGTCGCCGGTGTCGGTGATCACGGTCAGGCCAGGGGCGGCGAGCGCGTCCCGGAACGCCTGCTCCGGGGTCGGCAGGGTCCGGTCGAAGTCGGCGATCAGCGGGGCGGCGTAGTCGGCCAGTTCGGTCACCGCCGCGTGGGCCAGCTGGGCTCGCCGGGTCTCGGCCGTGGCGGAGAAGCCGAGCCCGAGGTGGGGTACGTCGGCGTAGGCGTAGCCGGCGTGCACCGTGACGTCGATCAGCCCGTACTCGGCCTCGACGGCCCGGGCCCGGTCCATGATCAACCGCAGCGGCGGGTCGGCGGTGGCCTGCGCGGAGGGGATGGCCCGGCAGGGGAGCCCACGATGGGCCCGGGTCAGGGTGAGCCCTTCGCGCAGCACCCGGCCCAGGAGCAGCGCGGCGTCGCGGCCGCGGTCGTAGGTGTCGACGTGGGGATTGGTCCGGTAACCGATCAGGGCGTCGAGCTCGGGCAGTCGCGGCGTCCGCAGATTGGCGTGCAGATCGGTGACGGCGATGATCGGCTTCCGGCCGAGCCGCCGCCGGAGCAGGGTCACGATGGTCTGCTCGGCGTCGTCGTACCCCTCGGCGACCAGGGCACCGTGCAGCTCCAGCAGCACGCCGTCGACGGCGCCGGCGTGATCAAGCTCCTGCTCGATGCCGGCGATGATCATGTCGATCGCGTGCTCGGTGATCAGGCCCGACGGTGTCGCGTACGCCCCGAAGACGCCGACGATCTCGAGCCCGGCGCTCTCGCCGCCGGCCAGGAAGCCGCTGCCGACCGTCCGGGTGCCGGCGAACTCCGCCACCCAGGCCGGGCCGCGCAGCAGGCCACGCCGCTCGAAGGCGACCAGATCGGTGCGGATCGGTGAGCGGGTGTTGGTCTCGTGAAAGACGCCGATCGCGGCGATCCGTGGGCGGTGCAGGGCCACGTGTCCGTCCTTGCCGTCGGGTGCTGATAGCCTAACATCACGGAAAGAAACACAGATCCCACTCAATGAAATACTCCGAGAAGGAGGGTTGCCGATGGCCGCCAGGGCCGACGCCCGCTCCCGGGCCCTGCAGGCTCGGGCCGTCGAACTGACTCCCGGCGGGGTGCACTCGAACGTGCGGCTGACCGGCCCTTCGGTCTTCTTCGAGCGCGGCAAGGGTGCCTGGTTGTGGGACGCCGACGGCAACGACTACGTGGACTATCTGCTCGGCCAGGGGCCGAACTTCCTCGGCCACGCGCACGACGACGTGATCACCGCGGTGGACGCGGCGATGCGCCGCGGCGGAGTGTTCGGATCACAGCACGTGCTGGAGAACGAGGCCGGCGAACTCTTCCTGGACAGCATCGGCTGGGCCGACCGGGTCCGGTTCTGTGTCTCCGGTACGGAAGCGGACCAGGCCGCGCTGCGGCTGGCGCGGGCGGTGACCGGGCGGACCAAGATCATCCGCTTCGAGGGGCACTACCACGGCTGGCTGGACAACGTGTTGATCAAGACGGTCGACGGGGTCACCGGGCCGGCCAGCGCCGGGCAGTCGGCGCATCAATTGGACGACTCGATCATCCTCGGCTTCAACGACGCCGAGGCACTGGCCGCCGTGCTGGCCGAGCGCGGTGCCGAGGTCGCGGCGGTGATCCTGGAACCGATGATGTGCAACAGCGGCGCGATCCTGCCGGTGGACGGCTATCTGCAGCGGGTCCGCGAGCTGTGCACCGAGCACGGCGCGATGTTGATCTTCGACGAAGTGATCACCGGTTTCCGGCTGGCACTGGGCGGTGCGGCCGAAAGGTTCGGGGTCACCCCGGACCTGGCCGTCTACGGCAAGGCGATGGCCGGCGGCTGGCCGGTCGCCGCGCTGGCCGGCCGGGCCGAGCCGATGGCGCGCTTCGCCGCCGACGTCAACCACTCCGGCACGTTCAACTCCTCGGTCCCGGCCTGTGCCGCGGTGAGCGCGGCGATCACGGTGCTGCGGCAGGAGCCGCCGTACCAGCGGATCGAGGAGCACGGCACCCGGCTGATGGACGGCCTCCGCAAGCTCGGTGCCGATCATGATCTTCCGCTGCGGGTGCAGGGCCTGCCGGCGGCGTTCCATGTCGGGTTCGGCGCCGGCGACGGGCCTGTGCGGGACTACGCCGGACTGACCGCGCTCGATCTGCACCGTTACGCTGATCTTGTGCCGATACTCGTCGATCATGGAATCTGGGTCGCGCCGCGGGGCATCTGGTATGTCTCGGCCGCGCACGGTGACTCCGAACTCACGGCCGTGCTGGAGCGTCTCGACGCTGCCCTGACCGCCGCGGAACGGGGTTGATCAGGACCGTGTCCCCGCATCGACCGCTGGCGATCGTCGGCCATCGTGGCGTGATGGCGCATCGGCCGGAGAACAGTCTGGAATCCTTCGCGCTGGCCGAAGAGGTCGGCGTCGACGAGATCGAGCTGGACGTCCGGCAGACCAAGGACGGCGCCTTGATCATCCTGCACGACGCGACCTTCGACCGGGTCGCCGCGGACGAGCGCGGCCGCGGTCTGCCGCCGGTCTCGGAGCTCACCGTGGACGAGGCGCGCGCGGTCCCACTCGTATCCGGTGCACCGGTGCCGACGCTGGACGAGGTCTATCGGGCCACCACCAGCCAGCTGCAGGTCGAGATCAAGGATCCGGCCTGCGTCGACGGCGTGGCCGCACTACTCGAGCAGCAGCCCGAGTTCGCCGCCCGGACCCGCTTCACCAGCTTCCAGGCTGCTCCGCTCGAAGCCCTGAAGACCTTGCTGCCGGAGGTCCCGCGGGGGATCATCGTCAGCGGCTATCCGAGCGCGGAGAAGCATCCGGCAGGGATTCCCGACCTGCTGTCTCGGACCGGCTCGGACATCTTCCACTGCGGCTGGGACGGGTTGACCCGCGAGATCGTGGACGACCTGCACGCGGCCGGCCTGCAGGTGCGGGCCTGGCTGATGCGGGAGTTCTCCGACATGGAGCGGGCGATCGAGCTCGGCATCGACGGCACCACCAGCGACGACCCGGCCCAGGCCCGATCCTGGCACCGCCAACTGACCACAAACGCGTCAGTTTGAGCTAAACGCGGCAGTTGGAACTGCCGCGGATCGCTGGAACTGCCGCGTTTGGGGTGGAGGTCAGCGGAGCACCCAGCCGCCGTCCACGGTGATGATCTGGCCGGTGATGAAGTCGCTGTCGTCGCCTGCCAGGAAGACGAAGGCGCCGGCGAGGTCGTCGGCGTAACCGCGGCGCTGCAGGGATTGCAGCGGCAGGATCCGCTGCTCCGCCGCAGCCGGATCAGGGTTGTGGGCGACCTCGTTCTCGGTCCGGATCGCGCCGGGCATGATCGCGTTCACCCGGATCCCCTCCGGACCGATCTCGCGGGCCAGAGCGCGAACCAGGCCGATGATCGCCGCCTTGCTGGTGGTGTAGTGCAAGGCGCCGACCATGCCGGTGTCGACCATCACCGAGGTCAGCGCGATGAACGACGGATGCGCGGAGGCGCGCAGGTGTGAATGACTCTCCCGCGCCAGCAGGAAGGTGCCGCGGACGTTGACCGCCTGAGTCAGGTCCCACTCCTCGGCGGTGATCTCCAGCCAGGCCCGGTGCGTCTCGTACGCCGCATTGGCGACCACGATGTCCAGCCCGCCCCAGGTCGCCGCGGCCCGCTCGACCAGCCGAGCGATCGCCGCGGGATCGGCCAGGTCCGCCGGCAGCGGTTCGGCCCGGCCGCCGTCGGCCCGGATCTCGGCCGCCACCGCCTCGGCCTCGGCGGTCCGCTCCGGCGTCGGCTGGTGCGCGATGATCACCCGGGCGCCCTCGGCGGCGAACCGGCGGGCCACGGCCGCGCCGATGCCGCGGGAGGCGCCGGTGATCAGCGCGTTCCGGTCGGCCAGCCGGCCGGTCATCGGGCGGCCGTCGCGTCGAGCAGGTCGAGCAGGGCGGCCCAGCCCGCGTCCTCGTAGAAGCGGTGCCCGCCGTCGCCGATCACCAGCCGGCAGGCGTCCGCCGCGCCGGCGGCGGTGTAGATCTCGGTGATCGCGTCGAAGCAGGTACGCACTCCGGGCAGCGGGAAGATCGGATCGTCCCGGCCGGCGACGACGACCATCGGCTTGGGGGCGAAGCAGCCGATCACGTCGGCCAGCTCCAGCTCGGGCAGGATCCCCGGCACGTAGTTGTCGGCACAGTGATAGATCGCCATGATCGAATCCCGGAACGTGCACACGGCACAGGACGGCATCGCGAAGGAGATCCGGTCCAGCACGGCCGCCGCATACGCCGTCACGGTGCCGCCGCCGGAGTTGCCCATCAGGCCGATCCGGCCCTGGTCGATGTCGTCCCGGGTGGCCAGGTAGTCCAGGCCCCGATCGACGTCGAAGACCCGTTCGCCGAGCAGCGTCCGGCCGAGCATCAACGCGTGCATGGCCGCGTCGTGACAACCCTGCTCCGAGACGTGGTGTTGATCAAGCTCGCGGCGCAGGCCGAAGCTGCGCTGCTCGATGCAGAGCGCGGCGAAGCCGTGCCGCAGCGCCCCCAGTGCGAAATCGCGATCACCCTCGACCGGGATCGGCGTCCGCTCGTCGTCGAAGTCCCGGCCGATCGACAGGTGCATACCGGTGGAGTGCCCCTGCAGGCAGATCACCGTCGGGTACGGCGGCTCGCCCCGCTCCGGCAGGCACAGATAGCCGACCAGGTCGGAGCCGGGCTCACTCTCGAAGCTGATCTTCTCGATGGTGCCGAGCTGATCGGACCGGCGCCAGTGCGACCGGACGGCCGGTGTGGTCCGGACCGGCACTGCTCGGTTGAGTTCGCGCAGCCCGATCAGCTCGGTGATCTTGGTGCGGGCCCGCTGCTGCCAGGGCGCGACCTCGCCGCCGGGGAAGGCCAGCCGAGGCTCCAGTTCCGCGGCCAGCCGGCGGTGCAGCAGCGACGGGGAGCGGTGCTCGGCGGTCATGATCAGCTCGGCTGACCGAGCTTCGAGGCGGCGCCTGCATCCAGGTAGAGCGAGGCCAGGGGATGGTTGCGCAGCACGCTGGCCGGGCAGTCGGTGGTCAACGGACCCTGCAGGGCGGCCCGGACGGCGTCGGCCTTCTGCGGGCCGATCACCGTGGCCACCATCGCCGCGGCTCCGGTGAGCGCAGGCACGGTCAGGGTGAGGGCGTACTCCGGGACGTCGTCGAAGGTCTCGAACAGGTCGTCGTCCACCTGTTGTTTGCGGGACACGTCGTCCAGCCGGATCCGGCGGACCAGCCGCTCGTCCTCGAAATCGGTGTCGCCCGGCTCGTTGAAGGCGATGTGGCCGTTCACCCCGATGCCGAGGCAGGTCACGTCGATCGGCGCCGCGGCCAACAGCGCCGAATAGCGGGCGACCTCCGCCTCGGGATCGGCCGTCGCGTCGATCCGCTCCAGCCCCGCCCGGCCGGCCTCCGGGAGGCGGTCCGACAACCACTGGCCGAAGGCCTGCGGGTGATCAGGGGCCAGGCCGAGGTAGTCGTCCATGTGGAAGGACCGCACCGCGGCCCAGTCGATCCGCTCGTCGGTGCGGAGGTGGGCCAGCATCGCCTGCTGTGACGGCGCGCTGGCGAAGATCACCCGGGCCGAGCCTTGGCGCTGCTGGGCGGCGACGATCAGGTCGGCCGCGGCCGCCGCGGCCTGCCGGCCCGCACCGTCCTCGGTCGGCTCGATCACCACGGCTCCGGCGAGCGGACGAGAATCGGCGAGGTCCATGGACGAGTTCCCCTTGTCGACGATTGCAATCGGTTGCAAGAGACAGTAGCTTGTGATTCGTTCTCCGGTCAACGACGGTGACCGGCCTGCGGGCGAGAGGGGTGACGGATGACGGTCTCGACCGACCCGGTGGCCGGGATCAGCGCCACCGCCCGGCAGCAGTTGGAGCGGGTGATCCTTCCGTACTGGCTGGAACACGGGATCGACGAGGCCCACGGCGGCTTCCACACCTGCTTCGACAACCGGGGCCGGAACCGGACCGGCACCGACAAGTTCACCTGGTCCCAGGGCCGGTTCGTCTGGCTGTTGGCGCACGCCGCCGAGCTGGCCGCCGCTGGGACCCTCGCCGGAAGTCCGGATGATCTTCTCCGGTTCGCCCGCCGCGGCGCGCAGTTCCTGGCCGATCATGTGATCAGACCGGACGGCAGCTGCTGGTACGCGACCACGCGCACAGGTGCACCGATGGTCGACGGCCAGCCCGAACGCAGCGTCTACGCCGACTGCTTCGCGGTGCTCGGCCTGGCCGAGCTGGCCCGGGTCGACCGGGACCGGTCCTGGCTCACCCTGGCCGAGATCGTGCTGCGCCGGGCCCGGGCCGACATCCTGGCCCAGACCGGCCCGACGCCGCCGTACCCGATCCCGGTCGGCTTCACCGCGTACGGGCCGAAGATGATCTTGGTCAACGTGTTGCTGGCAGTCGGCCGGGCGGATCGTGAGCTCGGCGGCGACGGCCCGTACCGGGAGTGGTTGGCCGAAGCGCTGGAGTTGATGATGGCGCACCGGCGGCCGGACGGCACGTTCGCCGAACTGCTCGCCACCGGGAGCGCCGACGCGGAGTCGCTGCTCGGCCGGCACCGGGTGCCGGGACATGCCATCGAGGGCACCTGGATGGCGCTGGAGGCGATGGACTTCATCGATGATCATCGGCACACCGACGCGCTGCTGGCCGGGATCCCGGCGCTGTGCGCGTCGGCCTGGGACCCGGAGCTCGGCGGCCTGCTGCACTACACCGATGCCGACGGTCCGGTCCGGCCGCGCGGGTCCGACAGCGGGAGTTCGTACGAGCAGGGGCTGCTGCGGACCTGGGACACCAAGCTCTGGTGGGTGCACACGGAGGCCGCGGTGACGACCATGATCGCCGCCCGGCGCTACGGCGACGCCGCCTCCCGGGACTGGCTGATCCGGATCTGGGACTACTTGATCGACATCTTCCCCGGCGGCGACGAGGGCGAGGAGTGGATCCAGATCAGGGACCGGGCCGGCCGGCCGCTGGACGAGGTGGTCGCGCTGCCGGTCAAGGACCCGTTCCACATCGCGCGCAACCTGATGCAGTTGATCGAGCCCTGACCGGCCCGGGCGCCGCCGGCTACCGGAAGGTCTCCCGGACGCTGCCGCCGACCAGGGCACACCAGGTGGACGGCGTCATCACCCCGTCGGCCGGCAGCCGGTGCAGGCGCTGCAGCTTGCGGA
The DNA here is from genome assembly GCF_009299835.1 of Microlunatus speluncae. GTDB lineage: Bacteria > Actinomycetota > Actinomycetes > Propionibacteriales > Propionibacteriaceae > Microlunatus > Microlunatus speluncae. The sequence goes on along the minus strand of NZ_VKCZ01000008.1, from coordinate 12,216 downwards.
CCGCGCCGGCGGTGGTCGAGTCGAAGCTGCCGGTGATCGTGGTGCCGAACCCCTTGATCGCGAGGATCGACTGCACGCCCGACACGGCCGGACCCGTCGCCCCGGCCTCCAGTTCGGGGGCCAGCGTCTCCCAGGTCGGCGGGGTCACGGTGGCATCGACGTCGACCGGGATTCCGTTGCGGGACTGCCAGTCCTGCACCGCGGTCACGGTCAGCGCACCGAACACGCCGTCCGTGGTCAGTTGGTAGCCGCGGTGGTTGAGCAGATACTGCACCGTGGCCACGCCGGGCCCGCCGACGAAACGCCAGAGGTCCGGCCAGCGCCGGTCCTGCTCCATCGTGGCCTCGCCGAGCTTGCGGGCGATCTTGCGGCGCAGCCCGGGGAAGAGCCCGTAGAACATGATGCCGGGGCACTGCGTCGCCCGGAAATCCCAATGCCCGAAGGTGTCCCAGGCATGCAGGCCGTACTGCTCGCAGATCGCGACGCAGAGCCGGACCGAGGAGTCGAGCAGGTCCTGGGTCGGCAGGTCGCTGACGTACGTGCCCTCGTGCTCGATCCCGATCGACCGGCCGTTCTCGCCGGGGCAGTGGGCCGAGATCACCTGGTTGCCGCCGGTGTCGAGTTGGGCCAAGCTCCCTCGCCGGCCCTCCAGGACGTACCCGCCGCGGCTGATCGTGAAGTGCTGCCCGGTGTCGCTCCAGCCGTTGTTGTCCATGTGCAGGTCCTGGCAGTCCTTGGCCAGCTTGATCGCCTGTTCCCGCGAATAGTCGGTGACGTTGGGAAAGGCCATGTGATGCAGAATGATCTTGTTGGTGGGGATCGCGCTCAGCGGCAGTGCGCCGGCCGGCGGTCGGGCGCCCCAGGTGTCGCAGTCGATGATCCAGGGGAACTCGTCACTGGGGGCGGCGTGGGCCGCGAGCGGGGTCGCGGCGGCGCCGACCACGGCGACGGCGGCGACCCCGAGACCGGCGCTCAGCACCGTTCGGCGGGTGGGTTCGGGCAGGATCTGGTCGGGCATCGCAGGCTCCTTTGCTTGGGCTGCGCCGATCGTACGACGGCCGGTCCGGGCTTGTCCGGAGAACGCGGGCGTAGGCTCGACCCGTGGCCACGACCGCATCCGCACCGGAGCAGCCCCTGGCCGCGCTCCCGGTCCGGGCCGAGCTGCGGCGCCAGTTGCGGCGCCGCCGGACGATCGGCATCTTCATCGTGCTGGCGCTGTTGCCGCTGGTGCTGGTCGCCGCGTTCGCCCTGGGAGGTGGCTCGCCGGGATCGGGGCCGAACTTCGTCGACCTGGCCCAGAACGGCGCGGCCAACCTGACCGTCTTCACGCTGTTCGCCGCAACCGGCTTCCTGTTGATCATCGTCGTGGCGCTGTTCTTCGGCGACACGGTGCCGGCCGAGGCCAGCTTCGGCACCCTGCGCTATCTGCTGGCCGCCCCGGTGCCGCGATCCCGGCTGCTGGCCAGCAAGCTGATCGTCGCCGCCGTCTTCACCGTCGCGTCGATGATCTTCCTCCCGGTCTGGTCCCTGGTGGTGGGCGGGCTGGCGTACGGCTGGAACCCGTATCTGGCGCCGACCGGTGATCAACTGACGATGACCGAGTTCGCCTTCCGGTTGCCGATCATCGTCGGCTACCTGCTGCTCAGCCTGGCCGTCGTGGCCGCGTTCGCCTTTGCCTTCGGCGTGCTCACCGATGCCCCCTTGGCCGCGGTCGGGGGAGCGGTGCTGGTGATGATCTTGTCCGCGATCCTGGATCAGATCCCGGCCCTGGGCCCGATCGCCGACGCCCTGCCCGGCCACTTCGCCTTCGCCTGGGCCTCGGCCCTGGCACCGGCGATCGACTTCTCCCGGATGGTCAGCGGCGCCCTGTGGTCCCTCGGCTACGCGATCATCGGCATCGGCTTCGCCTTCTGGTGGTTCGGCCGCAAGGACATCACCAGTTGATCATCTCGCCGGCCGACTACCCGATCGAGGGCGGCCGCTACCGCCGGCATCCGGGCGGCTTCGAGAGCGACTGCTGGCGCCGGTTCGCTCGGTGAGTGGACGCTTTGGCCACGCTCGAGGCACAAACTCGCGGCCAAAGCGTCCACTCGCGCATCCCCGGGCTCATCAGATCTCGTTTCGCAGGTCCCGCAGTCGGGTCCGGGCATCGTCGAGCCCGGTCGGGTCGCTCGGGCGAAGCCAGGCCTCGATCGCCCGAGGAAATCGGCCGCGATAGAGGCCCGAGTAGGCGAGGACGGTGTCGCGGAGGTTCTGCTCCGGGGTGATCGACTCGCCTATCAGCAGGCGGGCCCGCAAGGACAGCCCGATTCGGCCCTCGAGCCACTCGGGCCAGTCGCCCGCGCCGACCGCGCCGGGCGTGGTTCGAGCTGCGGCGGTGATCCGGTCGGCCAGCCTTGTGGCGCCTTGCTCGGCGAGCAGTCGCTCGAAGCGGGTCCAGAACCGACCCAGTGACCCGGTCCGCAGCCCGCGTCTTTCGAGCGCGGCCTCGGCCAGGGCGGTGCCGGCCCGGCGAGCTGGCTCAGAGCACCTTGTAGGTGACCGAGACGACTCCGGCGCCGGTGCCGCCGATCGCTTCCATGGCGGCGCGGGACAGGTCGAGGCAGCGGCCGGAGATGTACGGGCCGCGGTCGTTGATCCGGACGACGGTGCTCTTGCCGTTGTTCTTGTTGGTCACCTTGACCCGGCTGTTGAACGGCAGCGACTTGTGCGCGGCGGTGAAGTCGTTGGTGTTGAACTGCTCGCCGTTGGCGGTCATCTGGCCCTGCCAGTAGTACGAGGCCTTGCAGGACCCGGACTGGCCGGAGGCGTCGTCGTTCTTCGGCTCGTCGTCGTTGCTGTCGCCCGAGTCGCCGCCGCTCGAGTCGTCGTCGTTGTTGTCGTCGGAGTTCTTCGGCTCCTTCGTGCCGACCAGCACGACCTTGTCCCGCTTCTTCTTGATCACCTTGGTCGAGACCAGCCGCTTCCCGGTCTGCTTGCCGTCGACGTAGGTGTATTCCCAGACCTCTTCGGTGACACCGGTGATGCCCTCGGTGTCGATCTTGGTCTCGCCCTTCTCCAGGGACTTGGTCTTGCGCTCGATCGTCTTGTACTCGTGCTCGATCTTCTTCGACTTGTTCTTGACGTCGACCGCCTTGACGACGATCTTGCCCTTGTCGACGATCGCGGCGCTCGGCTTCGGCGAGACCTGGTCGTCCTTGTCGTAGCCGACCTTCGCCTGCTTCAGCGTGTCCGCAACGGTCCGCGCGGTCGTCGTGAACTTCTTCGTCTTGCCGCCGGCGATGATCGTGATCGTCTTCGAGGTCTCGACCTTGATGGCGATCCCGTCCCGGCTGATCGTGGCGCTGCGCGAGGTCGACAGGCGCGCGTTGGCCGGGATGTTCATCTCCTGCAGCGCCTCTTCGACGCTGCGCGCAGTGGTCCAGTAGGCGTCCTTCTTGCCGTCGACGGTGATCGTCAGCTGGCGCGCGAAGTTGACCGTGATCGTGGTGTCACCGGCGACCTCGGCGCTCAGCGACGGCTGGACGTCGTCCCGGTCGTTGACCGCGATGCCCTTGTCCCGCAACACGTCGGCCACCGTCCCCGCGTGGGTGCTGAACCGGGAGGACTGACCGTCGACCGAGAGATTGACATCATCGGCGGCGGCCGCATAGCCGCCGTATCCGAGTCCACCAGCGGCGATCAGGCCGGCAACGACTACGGCAGGAACTACTTTGCGCACGATTCTCCAGCGGGTTCTGCGGGTGGGCGTACCAGGTGGACACCCCACGATGGATAACAGAATAGTAACGAGAGGTTCAGGGATTGCAAGCCGGCGAAGGAAACCTTCATCGAGGGGTGCCGCCGGGGTGGGCCCTTGACCCGGGCGAGCGGGCTCGTTAGCGTCGACAGCGATTTACTCAAAGCGATTCTGCTCAGGGGAAGACCGGCTCTCGGTCAGGTCGGGGGTCATTGTCCATCGGGGAATTCGACTGAGAGGTAGTCATGTTCGTTCGGGGAACGACCCCTGCACTGAAGCCGATCCTGGTGGCGCTTGCCGGCCTCGCCTTGATGATCGGCACCATCACGGCAGCCCAGGCGCAACCGACCGAGGAATCCCGACAATCGAGCTCCCAGATCGAGGCGCTGGCCCGTTCTCTCGGGTTGTCGCCGGCCGACGCCGAGCAGTTGCTGACCGTCCAGGTCAAGCTGTCCGGGCTGGCCGTCGACCTCGAGGCGAAGCTCGGCGCTGATTCGTCCGCCGGCTCCTGGATCGATTCGGCGACCGGCAAGCTGGTCGTCGCGGTGACCGACGCGAAGTCCGCCGAGCAGGTCCGTGCGTCGGGCGCCGAGGCCCGTACCGTCAAACACTCGCGGGCCGACCTGTCGGAGCAACGCGCGAAGCTCGACGAGTTCGCCCGCTCGAAGGGCGCCGGCAAGGCCCAGTCCTGGGGCACCGACGTCAAGTCCAACAGCCTGCTGATCCGGACCGTCGAGGGTGCGCAGGACAAGGCGACGAAGGCGTTCCTGGCCAAGGCGAAGGATCTCGGCGTCGAGGTCAAGGTCGAGCAGGTCGAGGGCACGGTCGAGCCGGCCGCCGATCTGTACGGCGGGCAGCAGGTCGAGATGACCGGCGGCTATCTCTGCTCGGCCGGCTTCAACGCCGAGACGTCTTCCGGTGATCCGATCATGCTCACCGCCGGGCACTGCGCGGCCGATGAGCCGACCTTCTCCCGGGACGGTGTCGTGATCGGTGCGACCCGGGCGTTCAGCTTCCCGGAGAACGACTACGCGTCGGTCGACGTGTCTTCGGCCTGGACCCAGCCGGGTGCCGTGGACAAGTACGACGGTTCGTACGTCGAGCTGACCGGACCCGGGCTCGGCGCGGTCGGCAGCGCGGTCTGCAAGAGCGGCCGGACCACCAGCTGGACCTGTGGCGAGATCGCCTCGCACGACGAGACCGTCAACTACGGCAACGGCGACATCGTCTCCGGTCTGACCCAGCACACGGCCTGCCTCGAGCAGGGCGACTCCGGCGGCTCGAACGTGAGCGGCACGGTGGCGCAGGGCCTGACCAGCGGCGGCATGCTGTACGACCAGGGCGGCGCTCTGGTCTGCGGTGAGAAGGTCGGCCAGCCGAACGTCGGCTACTTCCAGCCGGTAGAGGAGGCCCTCGAGGCCAACGACGCCACCCTGGTGACCGGCTGACCGCTCAATCGCCGCGGAGGATCCGCTCCAGCAGGTCGGCTTCCTGCCGGAGCAGGTCCGCGGGCTCGCCCCGGCCGGACTCCCGGTAGCGTTCCGCGGCGGCACGACGATCGGTGATCTCACCGGCGACGATCGAATCCAGATCGTCGCCGGTGAGCTCTTTCCGGGCCACCTCGGCGGTGCCCGGGCCGGCCACGGTGCCGGCTACGGTTTCCGCGGTTGCCACCGGTCGGGCCTCGGTCCGGGTCGTCGTGACTTCGACGGCCTCGGCGTTCGCGATCGCGGACAGGGCCGAGCGGATCGCTCTCGTCGCGTCCTGGTCGCGGCCCTTCAGGGCCTCGCGGAGGGCGGTCTGCAGCCGGGCTCGAAGGTCGGTCACGCCAGCGAGGGTAGTCGCGGGTCGGCGGCGGTTCGCGTACCGCGGTCGACTCTGGCAAACTATGCGCTGGTCCTGTTCGGGCGCGCCCTCTCATCGCGCCCGCAGCGGCGACCCAGCCGAGGCCGCGTACGTCAGCACCCCACGCCGGCGGTGTCCTCACCCGAGAAGGGCCCACACCCGAGTTGGCGCGGTGCCCGCCAAGTTCCAAGGAGTATCCACACACGTGGCTGTCAAGATTCGCCTGAAGCGGCTCGGCAAGATCCGTTCGCCGCACTACCGCATCGTCGTCGCCGATTCACGGACCCACCGGGATGGCCTCGCGATCGAGGAGATCGGCAAGTACCACCCGAAGAACGACCCGTCGTTGATCGAGGTCGACTCCGAGCGGGCCCAGTACTGGCTGTCCGTCGGCGCCCAGCCGACCGAGGCCGTTGTCGCGATCCTCAAGCGCAGCGGTGACTGGCAGAAGTTCAGCGGCGACACCTCGCCGTCGGGCATCGAGCCGCAGAAGGAACGGAAGAACAAGACCGACGCGTTCAACGCCGCGCTGGCCGAGGCCGGAGACGAGCCGAAGAGCCGCGCGATCACGACCGAGAAGCCCGCGAAGAAGGCCGCGAGCAAGGATTCGGCCGAGTCGAGCGAGCCGGTCGCATCGGATGAGGCCGCCGCACCGGCGAGCGATCAGGCCTGATCGTGCTGGCGGAGGCGTTGGAGCATCTCGTCCGCGGGATCGTCACGGTCCCCGACGAGGTGCGGGTACGGGACAAGGATCTGCGGCGGGGCCGGTTGCTCGAGGTCCGGGTCCATCCCGATGACATCGGCAAGGTGATCGGTCGCTCGGGGCGGACCGCAACGGCCCTGCGCACCGTGATCACGGCCCTGGCCGGACGCGGGGAGCAGGTGCGGGTCGATTTCGTCGATGTCGATCGCAACGACCGCCGGCCCGGCTCCGGGGATCGCCGCCGCGGTCGTCGCTGAGACTGTACGGAAGAGCGAAGCGGGGGTGACCACCCTTGCTTCGCTCTTCACGTTTCTCTTCCTTTCCCCGTTCACGAAGGGACCTGCGCTGTGCTGATCAAGGCTGTGCTGATCAAGGCTGTGCTGATCGAGGGCTGTGGTGATTGAGGTTCTGGTCGGCATCGTCGGCCGGCCGCACGGAGTGCGCGGCGAGCTCGCTGTCGAGCCGCGGACCGACGAGCCGGCGCTGCGATTCGCGGCGGGGACGCAGGTCCGCATCGAGGGCTCCGAACGGTCGTTGACCGTCGAGAGCGCCCGTGATCATTCCGGCCGGTTGCTCGTACGGTTCCGCGAGGTCCTGGATCGGACCGTCGCCGAGACCCTGCGCGGGACCAGGCTCGTCGCCGAGGTGGATCCGGCGACCCGGCCCGACGAGCCGGAGGAGTACTACGACCGGCAGTTGATCGGGCTGCGGGTGGTCGACGCCGCCGGTGCCGAGATCGGTCGGATCGCGGCGGTCGCCCATCTGCCGAGTCAGGATCTGCTCGAGATCGACGCCGACGGAACGATCCGGCTGGTGCCGTTCGTGGCGGAACTGGTGCCCGAGGTCGATCTCGAGGCCGGGTTGGTGCGGCTCGCTGACGTACCGGGGCTGTTGGAGGACGAGGCACCGGCCTCCGACGACGGCGGCAGCTGATGCGAATCGACGTCGTTTCGATCTTCCCGGAGTATCTGGCGCCGCTGCGGTTGTCGCTGGTCGGCAAGGCGATCGACAACGGACTGCTCGAGCTCGCGGTGCACGACCTGCGCGGCTGGACCCACGATCGGCACCGCACCGTCGACGACACGCCGTACGGCGGTGGGGCCGGGATGGTGATGCGGCCCGATCCCTGGGGCGAGGCCCTGGACGAGCTCGCCCCGGCCGGCGCCGATCCGCGGCTGTTGATCATGTCGCCGGCGGGTCGGCTGTTCGATCAACGGCTGGCCGCCGAACTGGCCGGCGAACAGCAGTTGATCTTCGCCTGCGGCCGCTATGAGGGCATCGATGCCCGGGTCGCCCGGCACGCGGCGACGCGGATGCGGGTGGACGAGGTCAGCATCGGCGACTACGTGCTGAACGGTGGCGAGGCGGCCGCTCTGGTGATCATCGAGGCGGTCGCCCGGCTGATGCCCGGGGTGATCGGCAACCCCGAGTCGCTGGCCGAGGAGTCGCACTCCGCCGATCATGATCAACTGCTGGAGTATCCGGTCTACACCAAGCCGCCGAACTGGCGGGACCTCGACATCCCGGAGATCCTGCTCTCCGGTCACCACGGCAAGATCGCCGACTGGCGGCGGCAGCAGGCGCTGGAGCTGACCCGGCAGCGCCGGCCGGATCTGGTCCCGCGCACGGAGCGGACCGACGAGCTCGAGATCCGGCCCGGCGTTGCCGCCGACGCCGGCGAGGTGTTCACCCTGCAGCGGGCCGCCTTCGTTGCCGAGGGGCAGGCGAACGGGTCATTCGAGATCCCGCCGCTGACCGATGGCCTCGACGTGGTCGAGGCCGCACTGGCGCGGGACACGGTGCTGGTGGCCCGGCTGGACGGTCGGCTGGTCGGCGCCGTGATCGGCTCCGCGGGCGACGCCGGCGCCTGGACCGTCGGTCGGCTGGTGGTCGTGCCCGATCTGCAGGGCCGGGGGATCGGCGGCCGGCTGCTGGAAGCGATCGAAGCCGCCGCGCCACCGACCCGGACCTTGATCAGATTGATCACCGGGGCCGGCAGCAAGCGTAACCTCGGCTTCTACACCCGCCGTGGCTTCCGGGTGGTCAGCCGCGACGACGCTGCACCCGGGGTGCCGATCGTGATCATGGAGAAGCCGCTCGCCGGCTGATACGCTGTGGGCATGCAGCTGCGTTCAATGGATCGCTGGCCCGCCACGTAGGCGGTCCAGCACGCTGCTTCGAGCATGATTCGGCCGCCTCGATCGAGGCGGCCGTTTTGCTGTCCGGCAACGGAAAACGACGCTTCGATCGGGCCCTTCAGGAAGGGATCCCCATGTCCGCCTCCGCTGCCCGAACCCTGGTTGCCCCGACCTGGCCCACAGTCCTCAACCACCTCATGGTCGGTGATCAACTCACCCGGACCGCCGCCGGCCGGGCCATGGCGAGGATCGTCCGCGGTGAGATCACGACGGCGCAACTGGCAGCCTTCGTCACCGCGCTGCGCAGCCGGGGCGAGACCGCGGCCGAGCTCGCCGGCTTCGTCGATGCCCTGCTGGCCGCCGCGGTCCCGATCAGCATCCCCGGCACAACCGTCGACATCGCCGGCACGGGCGGTGACGGCACCGGTGCCGTGAACATCTCGACGATGGCTGCGATCGTCGCGGCAGCGGCAGGGGCGACGGTGGTCAAGCACGGCGGCCGGTCGGCGTCGTCGCGGACCGCCGGTGCGGCGGACCTGGCGGAGGCTCTTGGCATCGGTCTCGACCTGACACCGAGTGCCGCCGCTCGGGTGGCGGCCGAGGTCGGTCTGGTGTTCCTGTTCGCGCCGCGCTACAACCCGGGACTACGGCACGCGGTCGACGCACGCCGCGATCTCGGAGTGCCCACCGTCTTCAATCTGCTGGCCCCGCTGATCAATCCGGCGCGGCCGACCGGTCAGGTGATCGGCGTGGCCGATGCCCGGATGGTGCCGGTGATCGCCGAGACCCTTGCGGAGCTCGGCCGCTCCGGCTTGGTGGTGCGGGGTCGAGACGGCCTGGACAAACTGACCACCGTGACCTGCTCCGACGTCTGGGTGGTGCGGCCGGGGAGTGTCTCCACGACGAATCTGGATCCCCGGGAGCTGGGCCTGCCCGTGGCCGAGCCGGCCGACCTTGCGGGAGGACGAGTCGCGCACAACGCCAGGATCGCCCGATCCCTGCTGACGGGAGACCGGGGACCTGTTCGCGACGTGGTGCTGCTGAACGCCGCGGCCGTTCTGATCGCCGCGGATCCCCAACCGTCCTCGCTGGCGGAGCAACTCGCCGGCGCCGTCAGCCGTTGCGCCGAAGCGATCGACAGCGGAGCGGCCCGGGCTCGGCTCCGGCAGGTGGGCGAGGTGAGCGGGCGGCTGGCCGGCGATCGGTGCTGACCCGACCCCGATGGCGTGGTTGTTGATCATGACTGTCTAGGCTGCCGGCATGGCGATCCCCGTCGATGGCATACAGGTCGGTCTGCTCGGACTTCGGCAGGCGGTGGCCGAGCGGGGGCTCGGCTTGGAGGGCATACACATCACCCGGGACGGCGAGCCTCCGGTCTCGTTCCGGTGGCATCACGACGAGCGCCGAGACGTCTATTCGGTGTCGAAGACGTTCACCTCGGTGGCCGTGGGCCTGGCTCGGGACGAGGGGCTGCTCGATCTCGACGACCCGGTGCTGACCCACCTGTCGCAGTTCGCCGGCACGGCCGCCGAGGGTGTCGAGGCGGTCACGATCCGGCACCTGCTGTCGATGGCGTCGGGGATCGACTACCGCTGGGCGGATCGGGACCTTGATCATCCGGGGGATGCCGCGCAGGACTTCCTGGCCACGCCGCTGGCCGGCCGGCCCGGCGCGAGCTACTTCTATCGGGGCACGAGTTCGTATGTGCTGGGGCGGATCGTGGCAGCCGTCAGCGGCTCCGATCTCCGGGATTTCCTGCTGCCACGGCTGTTCCGGCCGTTGGGGATCGGGAATCCGCAGTGGTTCCGATGCCCGCTCGGCTTCCCGCTCGGGGCGATGGGGCTGATCCTGCGGACCGACGAGGTCGCGCGGCTCGGTCAGACCCTGCTGCACGGTGGCCGCTACGACGGGCGTCAGTTGGTGCCGGCCGACTATGTGGATCTGATGCATCGGGAGCTGACTCCGACCGATCGGCCGGAGCCCGACAACCAGGCGTACGGCCTGCACTGCTGGCCCTGCGCGCGGGACGACGCCTGGCGGATGGACGGGCTCTACGGCCAGTTCTGCATCATGTTCCCGCGGCAGCAGGCGTGTGTCACCGTCACCGCCCACTACCAGAAGCCGACGACCGACATCCTGGACGCGATCTGGACCGAGCTGGTCCCGTATCTCTGATTCCGGTGATCTTCGGAAGAGTTCAAGCGCGGCCGCGCCAGGTGCTGAGGCAGACCTTGTTGCCCTGCGGATCGGCCAGCGTGCAGCCGGTGTCGGCGTTATTGCTGATCAACTTTCCGCCGGCGGCGAGGGCGGCATCGATCCGCGGTTGCACCTGGGCCGGATCGATCGAGAGGTCGGGATGCCAGCGCTGCCGGGGTTCGTCGCGGCCGGAGGGCTGGAACCAGATCAGGGGTAGCAGCTGGCTCCGGTCGCCGACGTCGGCCCAGTCCCCGTCGCCCACCACCTCGCTGTCCAGCACCGCGGCCCAGAACTGACCGATCTCTTTCCAATCCGGGGTGTCCAGTCCCAGCTCGAGCTGCGCGATGCTGGCGCACTCGATCTCCGTACCGGCGTCGGCGGCGAGCTGGGTGATCTTGCGGACCAGGCTCAGATCGAGCTCGGTGATGCCGCTGGTGCCGCTGCCGTCGCCGTCGCCGTTGAGCCGCACGTCGACGCGAGTCCGGCGAAGATCAAGATCGGCGGGCCGATCCAGTTCCTCGGCTGCTCGGCCGATCGATCCGATCAGCTCGAGCCCAGTCGCGAAGCTCTTGGTGTGGATCCGGGTCTGGAGGCCGTACACGCCGTAGTGCAGCAGGAACGCCCAGCCGTCGAGGCCGAGGTCCGCGACCTGCTGTCCGGAGAGTGTCTCAGTGCTCATCGTCCGACTCCTCACGCATTGTCCGTGCCCGGCAGACTTTCACAGCTGGTGGTCGAGTTCCAGGGTCGGGACTGAAACCGGATCAGGTATCCGTCCGGGTCGGTCACCAGGAACTGTCGAACCCGGACGTCCCGACCCGCAACGCGATAGTGACGCGTCTCCGGCTCCAGGAACAGCTCCGTGCCCGCGGAACGGAGCGTGGCGGCGATCCCGTCGGCGTCGGGCACCGAGATCTGGAAGTTGATCCCGCGGCCCAACGGCCGCTCGAGCGGCCCGGTGATCCAGTTTCGGCCCACGCCGAGTTGCTCGAGCATGAGCTGGGCTGTGCCGCGGGCGATGTACGCGAACCGCTCCTCCGGCCGGGCATAGCGGAGCTCGAAGCCGCAGCTCGTGCACCAGAAGTCCAGGCTGCGGTCCAGGTCGTGCACGAGCAGTTCCGGCACCAGCGTCGGATCCAAATCGGTCGTCATTCCTTCATCGTGTCAGCCCTTGTCCGGGGAGCAGTTGATCTTGAGCCTTGTTGGGTCGCGAGAGTTCCGATGGTCGCGGGAGTCTCGCGAGGCGCGGTGGGATTTGGGGATTCTCTTGGCGCCAGGGGGCCAGGTTGTCGCGCTGGTGCCGTTGGGTTTGCCCGCTCGGGCTCGCGGCGCTTGCCGTTCCGAGCGGCACGCTGGCGGGTGGGGTTCGTCGGCGAGCCGTCCACAGGTCGAATCCTGTTCGAGAATCTGTGGACAACTGCCGCGGATGTCTATGAAATAAGGGATTCCCTGGTATTCGTCTGTGTGTTCGAATATGATGTGATCATGAACTCGGGGACCACCATCGACACGACACCGGTCGAGCATGCGCTCGGCAGTGTGGAGGTCGCGGTGGCCGAGTTGATCACCACATTGCGACAGGGTGGACTTGATCATCA
>NZ_VKCZ01000007.1 GCF_009299835.1 Microlunatus speluncae | reverse complement strand
AATGAACCGATCCCGCGTCCCCACCGGAAACAACTTCACCATCGCCAACAACTCCGCTCTCGACACGAATGTTGTCTCGACCGTATGAATTTGCCCGACGATCGAGCCGGGAAACGTCACACTCGATGATCCCGACCGCAGCCCAACCGGCACACGGCCGGAAATCCCAGGAAACGCTTCAACCGGCCCGTCCTTGGCGCGTCTTTTCCCTAGGCATGCACCGAGCGGATCGGTCCGGCTGACCTCGAGTGACCGCGACACCACGACCAAGCTCATCGGTGGATCCGGGCCCAGGGAACGATGGTGATCAGCCGGGATCGCCGGCGGGGAGGGGGAGGGCGGTGCCGAGCGCGGCCGGGATGCCGAGGTCGGGCTTGTCGTCGGCGGTCCAGTTGATCTTCTGGGCCCGGATGGTGCGGGGTTCGCCGCAGTCCGAGCTGTTCGCGTAATCCCTGGCGTGGTAGACGATCCAGTCCTCGGTGCCGTCCGGTGAGGTGAAGAAGCTGTGGTGGCCGGGGCCGTAGACGCCGTTCTCCGGGCTCTTGCTGAAGATCGGCTCCGGGGTCTTGGTCCAGGAGGCCCGGTCGGCCGGATCGCCACCGGTGTAGGTGAGCAGTCCGATCGCGTAGTCCGGGGTGCCGCACTGGGCCGCGGAGTACGTGACGTAGATCTTGCCGTTGCGATAGATCGGGTAGGCGCCTTCCTGGGTCTCGCCGTCGCCGATCTTCTCCCACTCGTAGTTGGGCTCGGACAGGATCCGCGGTTCGGCCGCGAGGGTCCACGGATCGCTCATCGGTGCGATGTAGAGCTTCTGGGCGCCGGACGTCGGGATGCCGGCATAGATGTAGTAGAGCTGATCATCGACCGTGAGCACGGTGCCGTCGATGCTGAAGATGTCCGGCCCTTCCAGTTGGCCCTTGTAGGTGTACGGGCCGAGCGGGCTGTCGCCCTGGCTCTCCGCGACGAAGTTGCGATGGGTCGAGATGTCGCCTTCGATCTGCGCGGTGTAGTAGAGATACCAGCGATCGCCGAACCGGTGGATCTCCGGCGCCCAGATGTTGTCCTGATACTCGGTCGGCTGGGTCGATGCGTCGTAGACCACGGTCGGCGTCGCCGCGCCGAGGGTAGCCAGGGACGGCGAGGTCGAGACCGTGATCACGCTGGCGGCGGTCGTGCTGGCCAGGAAATACTGCCCGTCGTGGAAGGCGAGCCACGGATCGGCACCGTCGCGGATCGGGTTGGTGTAGGTCCCGGCCGTCGGGGCCGCGGTCGCCGAGTCCGGCGCGCCGACGCCGAGCACGGCGAAGATCATGATCGCGAACAGCGCGGCCGGCAGCCGAGGTCGCCGGTATCGCTCGGATCGTCGTCGGAGCAGGGATCGGGGGCTCGAGTCACGCAGTCGGTTGGCCATGATCATGGTCTCCTGTCTCGGTGTTGGTCAAGGGTTTGTGGAATAGGCCTCGCGAACGGCTTGGATGATCAGATCGGGACGATCCGGTTGATAGCGGTCGACGACGGCGACGAGCTGGCCACCCGAGTCGGCGACCCGCCAGGCGGCGGGATCCTCGAAGCCGGGATCGGGGACGGTGAAGCCGATCGTGTCGATCGCGTCGATCCCGACATCGATGCAGGCCCCGCCGACATCGCGCAGCGCGGTCAGCCGGAACGCCAGGGTCGCCTCGGTCTTGCCACGCAGGGTGGCAGACACGTCGAACGCTCCCTGCGGCGATCGCCCGTAGACCCACAGTTGCTGCCAGGTGGAGTCGTGCACGTCGGCGCTCCAGACTGGTTCACCGTCGATCATGACGTCGATCCGGTAGTCGCCCCGCTCGGGCACCTTCTCGATCGTCATTGTCCGCGAATGCCAGAATCCCAGCTCGTGGCGCGGACTGTCCGGCTGAACGTCGATCCGGGTGACGAGTTCGGCGAACTCACCCTCCTTGACCGGGACCACCGGCGCCAGCAGGGCGCCACGCCCGTCGCCGTACATCGAACGCCGCCCGTTGCCGACGGCCGGCGCGCCGTCGACCTGGAGGCCGTAGCTGGTCACCCCGAGGATCTCGCCGGAAGCGGCTCGGGTCACGGCCTCGGTGACGCAGGCGGATACGTATTCAGCAGTGGGCTCGAGCAGGCCGGCGAGCCAACGGCCGGTGTAGGCCAGAACGATCACGTCCAGATCGTGCCGCCGGGTCACTTCGATGATGGTGTCCAGATCGGTGCGCAGCCGCTCGGGCCGGATCGTGTTGAAGTTGTGCCCGTCCAGGTAGGGAAAGACGATGCCGTCCAGGTACGGCCCGTACTTGATCATGAAGTCGTCCGACGTCGCGCCGGTGACGTAGGCGCAGGTGTAGAGGCCGAGCCGGGGATTGATGGCGAGTTGTGCCTCACGGACCCGGGCCAGGTAGTCGGGGACGAAGACGGCGGGGTTCTCGGCCCAGTCGAAGTCGTCGATGGCCCAGGCGGTCAGCACCGGATACTTCAATGACAGCTCGGCGAAGGCGCGGGCCCAGGCGATGTAGTCCATCACGTACGGCTGCGACGACTTGCCCCAGCTGAACGTCTCCGACGGCGGCACGATGTAGGGCATCACCTGGATCCCGGCCTGCTGCGCCGCCGGCAGGAACTCCGACCAGAGATCATCGAAGTCGGTCGGCGAGTCCCAGATGCTGTAGCAGTAGTGATTGGCGCCGATCGAGGTGAGCAGTTCGATCATGGCCGGGGTGTCGACGTGGCGATAGCCGTCGGCCCGGGCCGCCTTCTCCCGGATCCACCCGCCGACGGTGTTGCCGCCGGCGAGGGCCGACCTGATCCCACCGGCCGGCGTCTGATCGCGCAGTCCGGAGCCCCGATAGCGACGTGGTGCGGTGTCCGTCATGGGCTCTACTTTCGAATAGTCGAAACTATCATCGCGATTCTGTTGGTTAGGCTAACCCGCTGGATCGAAAGCCCCACAGTGAAAACGGTCGATTCCCACGATGCGGGAGGCCGACCCGGCATCGTCGGCTACTTATATACGAGTTCGTATATAATAGTGTTATGACCCGGAACAGAGTGACGGCGACTGAGCTCGCCGCGGCCGTGCGCGGCGGAGAGATCTCGGCGCGTGAGCTCATCGAGGCTCGGCTGGCCACGATCGAGTTGATCAATCCCAAGATCACCGCGATCACGCAATTGGCCGACGATGCCCGTGCAGCTGCCGCCGAGCTCGATGCGCGCCGCGATCGAGGCGAGGTGCTCGGGCCACTGGCCGGAGTACCGATCACGGTGAAGGAGAGCATCGCGGTGCGCGGCCTGGCGACCACCCACGGTGCCCGATTCCTCCGTGATCATCGGGCAGATCACGATGCTCCGCCGGTGGCTCGGCTCCGCCGGGCCGACGCGGTGATCATCGGCCACAGCAACATGCCGACGCTGACCCTGGCCGGCATGCACACCCGGAGCGAACTGTTCGGCAGCACCAGGAATCCCTGGGATCCGGAGCGGACGCCGGGCGGCTCCAGCGGCGGCGATGCCGCGGCCGTCGCGAGCGGCCTGGCCGCCATCGGGCTCGGCAACGACTCGGCCGGATCGCTCCGCCTGCCAGCCAACTTCTGCGGTGTCGCGGCGCTCAAACCGAGCACCGGGCGCTATCCCGCCGATCACCGGATCGGGCCGGACGAGCCCACCCTGGCGGCCCAGCTCTTCCCGGTCGACGGTCCGATCGCCGCGACGGTCGAGGACCTCGGGCTCGTCCACCGAGTGCTCAGTGGGGCCGACCCGGTCGATCCGCGGGCGCTGCCGATCCCGGCCGAGCTCGGCTCGGACGGGCCCGGTCGGGTCGCCTTGATCAGGGACCCCGGTGGTGTCGGCCTGGCGCCGGCGGTCGACTCGGCCCTGGACATCGCGGCCGCGTTGTTGATCAGCGCCGGCTTCGAGGTGCGCGAGGTCACCGAGCTGCCGGCTCAGGCGGCGGCGCTGGAAACCTTCGGTGTCTTGATCAACACCGAGTTCGGGCTCGGCTGGGAGCGGATCAGGTCCGTGCTGGCGCCGGAGGATCGCCGCTACCAGGAGTTCGCGATGGCCCGGCGGCCGCCGGGCACCTTGCCGGAGTACATCGCGGCGACCGCCGCCCTGCACGGGATCCGCCGGGCCTGGGCGGAGTTCGGCCGCGATCACGAGCTGGTCCTCGGCCCGGTCTACGCCGATCAAGCTCCCTATCCCGACGAGGAACGGAAATCGGCCACGGCGAACGAACGCTATGGCCGGGCGATGGCGCTGAACGTGATCAGTACCTGTGCCGGACTGCCCGCGGTCGCCGTGCCGACCGGCCTCGCCGACGGCCTGCCGACCGGCGTCCAACTGATCGGCCGTGCCTTCCGGGAGGACGACTGCCTGGCCGCCGCCGCGGTGATCGAGCGAGGAGGCACCATGCCGCCCTGCCCGTTCGTTCCCTGAGGCCCTGGATCCACCGGTGATCTTGGAGCTGTGGTGTCACCTCCCCAGCTCGGCGGGCAGGGCTGACGCTGGTTCCGTTCGCTGAGCCTGTCGAAGGGCCAGCCAGGTCCGTGCGCCTCTCCCGGGGGCGGCCGGCCGGGGTGTCGGTGCACTCATGTCGCAGATCTGACAACCGTTGGCCGGATTGCCCTATTTCGGCACGATTTCGCGAACCATTGTCAGATCTGCGACATCGGTCCACCGTCAGGCCGAACCCGAGGAGGGCACCGACTGACCGCCCCTTCGGCAGGCCCGGGGAGCGAGCGGCCCGCAGGTTCAGCCCGAATCCACCGATGATCTTGGAGCCGTGGCCGCGTCCAGGGTTGGCGAAGGCGGTCGCTGGTTTCGGTCCCTGAGTTCTGTCGAAGGGCTGGTCGGGAGTTGCCCTCGCCTGGGGTTGCCGGACAAGACGCGCCAAGGACGGGCGGGATTTGCGGTCGGCCGGGATCGCGGCCGAGGACCGGTTATGCGCTGGGTTTCGACTGCACTCCGCGAGTGGACGCTTTGGCCGCGGATCTGCGTCTGGAAGCTGGCCGAACAGTCCACTCGCCGCCCGCCGGCGGGTGAGGTCGGTGATCTCGATCCTCGGGGGCAGGGTTCGGCGTCGGTGGCGTAGCGTCATCCGGCTTCCGGTCCGGCAGCCATCGAGTGTGACCTTTTCCACCCGGGTTCGCAGATTTCAGGTGGATAAGGTCACTCTCGACGCAGCGCTTGGCCAAGGCACCTGGCCGAACCGGGCTCCTTCTGGCGGGTGCGTCCGATCGGTGGATCCAGGGTCAGGGGTTGGCGCGTACGGCGGCGGTGAACAGGGTGGCCAGTTGGTCGCCGACGGCCACGGGGTCGGCCGGCGGGTCGGTGAGCACCAGGGTGTCCAGGGCCGACTGGATCACCCGGGCGGTCAGGGTCACGTCGAGCTGGCGGATCGTGCCGGACTTGATGCCCCGACGGAGCAGTTCCTCGATCGGCGCGGCTCCGACCGCGGCGCGATCGGCGTACGACAGCGGGCGATGGGCTTCCTGGTAGCGGCTGATCGCGACCAGGGCCCGGGTCTGCGCCGGCTGCGCGGCCACGTAGGCCGCGGTGGACCGCATGTAGTCGCCGAGGGCGGCGAGGGGATCCGCCTCGGCGTCGACGGAGTGGTTGATTAGGTTCGCCGCCTGCTCGACCAGGGAATCCCGGACTGCCTCGACGAGTTCGTCCTTGTCGGCGAAGTTGCCGTGGAAGGCTCCGCGCGAATAGCCGGCGGTGTCGGCCAGCAGGTCGAGCGAGACGTCGCTGATCGGCCGCTCCGCCCACAGCCGCACCGCGGCGGTGATCAGGTCCTGCCGGGTCTCGGCCCGGCGTTCGGCCTGGGTGCGTCTGCCGCGCCGGCTGATCACCGGCCGGACCTCGCTCGGCCCTTCCGGTTGATCTTGACATCCTCGAGGCAGCTGGAACCGAGCTGCAGGTCGCCGGGGACGAGGCCGAACCGGGCCAACAGCGCGGCGACCCGATCCCGGGCGATCAACTCGGCCAGGGCATCCGCGTCCTCGATGCCTTCCTCCCGCGTCACGACCTGCACCCGCGCGACCCAGGAGTGCAGGGCCGGCTCGTAGCTCAGGGTGCCCGGCTCCGTGAACTCGGCGTTGAGCACAGTGTGCCGGTCCGCCTCGGCCAGGAGTTGCTGCCGCTGCCGCTCGGTGAGGGCGCCGAAGCGACTCCGGGCAATTACCCGGTACGTGCGGCGATCCACGGCTGGCCTCCCGTCGACATTTAGATACGTGATCGTATATATGTTTCTGGTCCCGATCAACCCTCGTGGTGATGATCATGGCGCGGTCAGCGCCTCGGTCGGGGACAACCGGGAGGCCCGTACGGCCGGATAGAGCCCGGCCAGGCAGCCGATCACCAGGGTTGCGCCGAGCCCGAGCGCCATCGCCCACGGCGGCACCACGGTCGGCCAGCCCTGCAGCCCGGCATAAAGCGCGGTCACGCCGATGCCGAGCAGCAGCCCGGCGGTGCCGCCGATCGCGGACAGCAGCAGGGCCTCGGCCAGGAACTGGGCCCGGATGCTCCCGCGGGTGGCGCCGAGGGAGCGACGCAGACCGATTTCGCCGCGGCGTTCCAGCACGGAGATCACCATCGTGTTCGCTACACCGATCCCGCCGACCAGCAGAGCGACCGAACCGAGCCCGAGGAGGAGGCTGCTCAGGGTCGTGTCCGCGGCCTGCTGCGCGGCCAGTGCGTCGGACGGCCGGGACACGTCGACCTCGTTCGGCGCCGCCGGATTCGCGGTGTTGCCGAGCACGGCCTGGACCTCTTCGACGTACGGCTGCTCGGCCCGGGTGTAGATCGTCGTCGGGTAGCCGTCGAAGCCGAGCAACTCGATCGCGCTGGTCCAGCCGACGATCGCGGCCGTGTCGAACTCCGGTGACAGGGTGACCGGGGCGAGGATGCCGATCACGGTGAACCACTGGCCGCCGAGGAAGACCTGTTGATCGGGGCCGACCGAGCCGACGCCGAGCCGCTCGGCGGCGGTCGCGCCGAGCACGACGGCCGGATACTTCTCCGTTGCGGGGTTGAGGAAGGAGCCGGCCACCAGCTTTCCGCCGAGGGTGTCGAGCAGGTCGGGCTTGGCCGCGACGACGCTGATCCCGCCCGACTGCGCCGCCGGCACCTGATCGTTGCGATAGACCTTCGCGCCGGCGATCACCCCGGTGGCGCTGACCGATTCGACCGGACCGATGTTGTCGATCATGACGGTCGACTCGACCGGCAGGTGCGACTGATCACCGAACAGGTTCTGCCCCGGACTGACGGTCAGCAGGTTGGTGCCGAGCTCGGCGATCTGGCGGTTGAAGTCCTCCCGGCTGGAGCTGGAGATGCCGATCACCGAGATCATCGCGGCGATGCCGATGGCGATGCCCAGCGCCGAGAGCAGGATCCGGGTTGGCCGGGCCCGCAGCCCGGCACCGCCGACCCGGATCAGATCACCGGGACTCAACCGGGCCGGTGTCAGCCGGCGCTGCTGCGGGGGATCGTTGGTGATCATGGTCGTGGTGATCATGGTCGTGCTCCTTCGCCGATCGACTCGTCTGCGATCTTGCGGCCGTCCCGCAGCTCCACCCGACGGGGCAGCGAGGCCGCGATGTCGCGATCGTGGGTGATGATCACGACGGTGGTGCCACCGGCATGCAGCTCGCGCAGCAGGCTCATCACGCCGACCCCGGACACCGTGTCGAGGTTGCCGGTCGGCTCGTCGGCGAGCAGCAGCGGCGGATCGCCGATCACGGCGCGCGCGATCGCGACCCGCTGCCGCTCCCCGCCGGACAGTTCGTGCGGCCGGTGCCCGATCCGGTGCCCCAGGCCGACCCGGTGCAACGCCCGTTCGGCCCGGTCCAGCCGGATCCGGCGTGGGACGCCGGCGTACAGCATCCCGTCGGCGACGTTGTCGATCGCCGGCACCCCGGCGGCCAGGTGGAACTGCTGGAAGATGAACCCGATGGTCAGGGCCCGCAAGGCCGAGAGTTGCCGGTCCGACAACCGGCGGACCCGGTAGCCGGCGATCTCGACCTCACCGGAGCTCGGCCGGTCCAGGGTGCCGAGGATGTTGAGCATGGTCGACTTGCCCGAGCCGGACGGCCCGACGATGCCGATCAGCTCCCCGGAGTTGATCTCCAGCGAGACGTCGTCCAGGGCCGCTACCCCGCCCTCGTACGTCCGGGACACCCGATCCAGCCGAACCACCACCGGCGGCTCCAGCGGGATCACGACGCCACCCCGACGACCGTGCCGGCCGCGATGCCGGCGCCGCTGATCTGCACCATCCCGCCGGCGAACATCCCGGTCTTCACCGCGACGTAGTCGACCTGGCCGCCGGAGACCACCTGCACGCCGTAGCCGCCACCGGCCAGCGCGACCAGTGCGGTGACCGGGACGATCAGCACGTTCGACGCCTTGCCGGTGATCAACTGCACGGTGACCGGCGCGGCCTCGAGGGTGCCGAGGGCCTTCTGGTCCTTGATCGACACGGTGACCGGGATCGTGGTGTTGCCGTCGGCGTCGGTGCTGGCCACGGCGCCGATGTCGCTCACCGTGCCCTTGACCTTCGAGCCGTTCGGCAGCACGACGGTGGCCGGATTGCCGACCTCGACGAACTGCTGCTTGTCCACGGCCAGGGCGATCTCGACCACCCGCTCGGTCCCGGTGTAGGTGATCACCTCGGCCCCGGGAGCCAGCCCGGCACCGACCGAGGTCTTGACCTCGGCGATCCGGACCGGTCCGGTGCTGACCGCGAGCTGGCCCGGCCCGACCTCGCCGTTCTCCGGCAGACCATGATCATCCTGCCAGTCGTAGACGGCTTCGGTGGTGGACGAGCCGAAGTAGGAGTCGACGTCGATGCCGTCGTAGCCCATCGCGGTCAGGTTCTTCTCCAGTTGCTTCACGTCCGGCCCCTTGTCGCCCTCGCTCAGTGTGCGGTAGGGCGGCAGCTTGCCGGTGAACAGCAGCACCGGATCGTTGTCGATCTTGTAGAGCGGGTCGCCGGCCTTGATCACCGAGCCCGGTGCCGGCAGCCAGGTGATCGTGCCGTCGGCCTTGCCGGTCAGGGTCTTCGCCGGCCCGTACGACAGCGTGCCGCTGACCGACTGGGTCTGGGTCAGGGTGCCCTCGGTGATCTTGGCCGTCGCCGGCGGCAGGCCGGTGCTCGAGGCCTCGACCTGCGGCACCGTGCCGCCGAAGCCGATCGCCGCGGCGGCGACGATCGCTCCGGTCGCCAGCACCGCGCCGGCGATCAACAGCCGGCGCACTCCGCGGCTCATTGGTCGTTCCCGGCGAGGATGTGCTGGCAGGCCTCGGAGGCCTTGCCGAAGGCGGGATCGTTGCGGTCGGTGCCCGGGAACATGCCCTGGCCGCTGCCCGGCTGCGGATCGGGGAAGTCCGGCATGCCGTTCTCCCGCATGCACTTGGCGAATTCCAGATAGCTGTCGATCCCGGTGTCGTCGCTCTGGCCGCGGATGCCGCCCGGCAGCAGGTCACCGCATGCCTGATGAGCCTCCTTGAACGCGGCGCTCTCCGGATCGACCCCGTCGCCGACGGTCGGCAGTCCGGTCTGCGGATCGGGATCGGCCATGTCGATGCCGTGGTCCCGCATGCAGGCGGCGTAGGCGTACGCATCCGGGCTCTGTGACTCCTTCGGCGACTCCGGAGCCTCGGAGTCGGGAGCCTCCGTGCCGGGTGACTCGGAGCCGGGCGCGCCGGAAGGCGGCTGGCTGGAACTGGGCGGGCCGGCGGTCGGGATGCCGCCGCTGGTGTCGGTGCCGGGCGTACAGGCCGCGAGCAGCATCCCGGCGGCCATGATCAACGCGATCAGGGCACCCGACAGGGCCCGCGGTGTGCTGGTCGTGATCTTCATCGTGACTCCTCCTGGTCGCGGTGACGATCACCGCTCGGGATCCAGTTGAGCCGTTGGCGGATAACCGGGCCGTAATCGCCGCGGCGCCGGTTATCCGCCGGTTATCCGGCGCGCGGCTCAACGAACAAGCGGCGCCGGACTCACAGCCGGCACACGGGAACCGCACAGGCCGGGCTGGTTATCCCGCGGTTATCTGAGGTGCAGCAGAATCGGCGTCGCGACGAAATGAGGTGAGACGAGTGCGGATACTCGTGGTCGAGGACGAGCCGGTCCTGGCCGACACGATGGCCGAATGGCTGCGGCGCGAGTCGTTCGCGGTGGACATCTCTTACGACGGCGAGGGGGCGCTGGAACGGATCGCCGTGTACGACTACGACGTGATCGTGCTCGATCGCGATCTGCCCGGCATCTCCGGCGACGAGGTCTGTCGCACGATCGTGGCGGCCGCGTCGCCGACCCGGGTGCTGATGGTCACCGCGGCGTCCGCGGTCCGGTCCCGGGTCGAGGGGCTGGCGATCGGCGCCGACGACTATCTGGTCAAGCCGTTCGCGTTCCTCGAGCTGTCGGCCCGGGTGCACGCCCTGTGTCGCCGGACCTCGGCTCCGGTGGCGCCGCTGATCGAGCGGTCCGGGATCTGCTGGGATGCCGGGCGCCGGGAGGCGTCCCGGGACGGCGTCGGCCTCAGCCTGACCAACAAGGAGTTCGCCGTGCTCGGCGAGCTGCTCCGGGCCGGCGGCACGGTGGTGTCGGCCGAATCCCTGCTGGACAAGGTTTGGGACGAGCACATCGACCCGTTCACCAACACGGTCCGGGTCACGGTGATGAAGCTGCGGCGCAAGCTCGGCGAGCCGCCGGTGCTGGAGACCGTGCCGGGCGTGGGTTACCGGATCCCATGATCAACCCACGACCGCGGATCGGGCTGCGGGGCCGGCTGACGCTGCTGTACGGCGGTCTGATCCTGGCCGCCGGCGCGTTGATCTTGGCCGGCATCTACCTCGTGGTCGGGCAGCGGCTGGACCAGGAACTGGGCAGCGACGCTACCGAGGCCCGGATCGAGGCGCTGCGGGATCGGGCCGCGGCGAGCGGTGACTCCACCATCCTGCTGCCGGACGGGACCCGGGTCGAGCTGGACGTGTTGATCACCCAGCTGGAGCAGGACCGAGCGGCGTTGCGGGACGCGGCGCTGACCGCGCTGCTGTCCCAGGGAGCCATCGTGGTGCTGGTGGTCGGCGTCGCGGCCGGCGCGGGCGGCTGGATCATCGCCGGCCGCGGGTTGCGCCCGCTCGATCTGATGACGGCGACGGCGGAACGGATCGCCCGATCCCGTGGCCCACAACGAAATCTGCAGGACCGGATCGGGTTGCCGGTCGGCGCCGGCGCCGCCCCGGACGACGAGGTGAAACGGCTCGCTGCCGCCTTCGACGCGATGCTCGACTCGCTCGATCGGGCCTTCGACGGCCAGCGCCACTTCGTCGCCAACGCGTCGCACCAGTTGCGCACGCCGCTCGCCGTGCAGCGGGCGATCATCGAGCTGGAGACGACCCGGCCGGGTGCCGCGCCGGCCACCGTTGCACTCGGCCACCGGCTGCTGGAAGTTGTCGAGACCAACGCGCGGCTGATCGACGGCCTGTTGTTGCTGGCCGAGAGCGAGAACCGGATCGAGCACGCCGAGCCGATCGATCTGGCCGAGACGGCCCGCGCCGCCATCGCCGCGGTGCAGGACGCGGACACCTCCGGCCTCGCGCTCCGGACCGACCTGGGTCCGGCCCCGTCCCACGGCGACCCGTTGCTGCTGGAGCAACTGATCCGCAACCTGGTCGAGAACGCCCTGCGCTACAACGTTTCCGGCGGCACGGTGACGGTCACGACCAAGATCGACAACGGGCAGGCGGTGATCATGGTCGACAACACCGGCCCGGTTGTCGCCGACGCCGACCTGCCCGGCCTGCTGGAGCCGTTCCGTCGCGGCACCCGGCGCGGCGGTGTCGGCGTGGTCGCCGGGCACGGGCTCGGTCTGGCCGTCGTCAACGCGATCGTCACCGCCCACGACGGCCGGCTGGAGCTCACGCCCCGGTCCGGCGGTGGGCTGCGGGTCGCGGTGTCGCTCGCCGCGCGGCCGCTGACGTACGCCTGACGAGTCTGTTCGTTCGGGGCACGAATCAGGCGGCCTTCGGTGATCAGCCGCGCAGGGACCAGGCGTGGCCGAACCAGTCGCCCCACTCCGGATCGCGCGGATCGGGCACGATGCCGCTGACCAGGATTCTGCCGTCGGCGCGGCAGGCACCGTCAGCGGCGCCCGCCGGGCCGTCGATCCGCTGGACCACCTTCGCTCCGACGACCCACAGCGCGATCGCCGTGATGGCCTCCGGCTCCGGGACGTACCGGTCGCCGAACGCCCAACAACCGTCCGCGGTCGGGACGAACGCGTGGATCCCGACCCCAGCGGGAAGTTTCACTTCGGTCCAGGTGCCGGCGACCCGACGATGCAGCCGATGGCGGACTTCCGCCTCGGGATACGCGGTGCTGAGGTACAAGGAGCGGCCACCGACGGCGCAGGGACCCTGCCAGGCCACCTGGCCTTCGCCACCGGGCGGCCCCTCGGCCAAGGCCCAGCCCGATCCGGACCGACGGAACAGCCAGGTGTCGGCGGTCGCCCAGTCCGTGGTCCCCGCGCCGATCGTCAGACTCGGAACGACATCCCCGGCCCAGACCGGCGCCTCGACCGGGCGCTCGGTCCACGATGCGGCTCCGTGCAGCGGTCGGGTCAGGCAGTACGGTCGCGGACGGCCGTCCCCCTCGGTCGGCGCGTAGCCCGTCAGCTCGATCCGGCCGTCGATCAGCGCCAGTGACGAAAACCCGCAATAGGCCGGCAACCGGTCCGTGTCCAGGGTGCGCCAGTGGCCGTCGAGCCCGAGGTGTCCGACCACGATGGAACCGTCGGCGACCGGCAGCGAACGCTCGTTGCGGTCGGCGACGATCCAGACGCCGGTCGGATCGGGGGTGATGGCATGAGCCCAGGCGGCGAAATCGTCCGGCAGTGGCACCGGAACCCAGCGGCCGCCGCACAGCCGGCGCAGGATGGCCCGGCGCTGCCAGCTGCCGTCCGGCCGGTCTGCCAGTCGCTGCATCCCGATCGCCCAACTGCCGGACCGCCCGGTCGCGATGGCGTCGAACCTCGCGTCCACCGGCCAGCCCGCCAGGTCCGTGAACCGGCCGGCGGCGACGGCTGACCCGGCCCGGACTGCCGATCCGACGGCGGCGGCGCCGGCGACTCCGGCGGCCAGTTTCAACACGGTGCGACGCTGCATGATCGGGTTCCTTCCGGTGGCGAACGGTGATCGAGCCCTCGGTCTGCCTTACGTCGCTCGGAGCGGAAACGTTTCGGCGTTCCTGACGTACGCTCCTCGCAGCATTCACATCCAGGGGAGGGATCGAGATGACCGAGATCAGCGGCGAGCGCGCCGACCTGCTGCACCTGTTCGCCGACGAACGGAAGAACTTCGCGATCACGCTGCGGGGGCTCAGTGACGAGCAGGCCCGGGCCAAGGCGACGGTCAGCGACCTGACGCTGGGCGGGCTGACCAAGCACCTCGCGGCGACCCAGTGGCACTGGTGCCTGGTGATCACCGAGCCGGACGAGAACGCCGAGCTGGACCTGGAATCGGGGATGTCGCAGTACTACATGGCCGAGGACGACACCCTGGCCGGCCTGGTTGTGGACTTCGACGACGCGGCCGCGTTCGTCGATCGGGTGATCAAGGAGACGCCGGACCTCGAGGCGACCGTCCCGCTGCCGACCGCGCCGTGGGCGCCGGAACGGGAATGGTGGTCGGTCCGGCGGATCCTGCTGCACATCCTGCGTGAGGTCTCCCACCACGCCGGGCACGCCGACCTGATCCGCGAGACCCTGGACGGCGGCAGCACCACCCGTGCCCTGGCCGAAGAGGCCGGGATGACCTTCTGAGGAAGGCTTCGGCGCCCGGCTGCTGGTCGACCTTCCGGGTGGCGGCGACGAGACAGGCTCGCCGGAGTCGCCGCAACCGTCGATCGGTCCGGCTACGGTTCGGGCATGACCTTCAACGATCATGACCGGAGCAACGTCGACGGGCAGACGGTCTTCGTGGTCGGCGCCGGATCGGGCATCGGCCGGGGCGCCGCGCTTCATCTCGCTCGCCGGGGCATGCGGGTGGCCTGCGTCGACCGGACGATCGAGCCGGTCGCGGAGCTGGCGAACAAGATCGTCGCCACCGGCGACAGCGCGATCGCCGCGATGGCAGACGTGACCGATCCGGATTCGGTGCAGCAGGCGTTCGCCGCGGCCGTCGCGGAGTTCGGTCAGATCCATGCCGTCGTCAACTGTGCCGGGATCCAGGGGCCGATGGGCCGGCGCAGTCACGAGGTCGAGCTGGCCGACTTCGACGCGGCGGTCGCGGTCAACCTGCGCGGCGCGCTGGTGGTCAGCCGGGCCGCGTTGCCGCACCTGGTCGAGCAGCAGTACGGCCGGATCGCCCACGTCGCCTCGATCGCCGGCAAGGAAGGCAACCCTTCCATGATCGGTTACTCGGCGAGCAAGGCCGGGCTGATCGGCCTGGTCAAAGCAATGGCGAAGGAGTACGCGACCGACGGGATCACGATCAACGCCCTGGCGCCGGCCGTGATCCGGACCAACTTCCTCGACAGCCAACCGCAGGAGGTCATCGACTACATGACCTCGCGGATCCCGATGGGCCGGGTCGGCACCATCGAGGAGGTCGCCGAGATGATCACCTTCATGGTGTCCCCGGCCTGCAGCTTCACCACCGGATTCTGCTTCGACGCCTCGGGCGGCCGGGCGACCTACTGACCCGGAATCGGTACGTCCCGGCCGTCCACCTTTACCGGTTAACCCTTGACATGATTCGCGGTCTCGGAGGTATCGTCTTTCCAAGATCGCCAGGGCAACCGTCTTCCGAAATCCCGTGAACCAATGCCGGTTTCCGGTGTCGCATGCCCCCAGAACGAACTGGAGGCGCCTGTGCACAGCCATTCGATAAGCGCTCTCTCCTGTCGATCATGATCAACTCGATGGCCTCGACGACGGTTCCGTCCCGTCGTTGATCGTCTGCGCTGTTCGGCCGCCCGCCGGCCGCCCGTTCCGGTCTTCCCGGAGGTTCGCATGACACCGAAGTTTGCCGACCGCTCCCGACGTGACTTCCTGATCCTGTCCGGCCTGAGTTCGGCCGCCGTGGCCCTGTCGTCCTGCGGCACGCCCGAGTTGCCGCCCGCACCGCCGCCCTCCTCGGGCGGCGAGCCGACCGCCACCGGCTCGGCGCCCCGGGAAGTGCCGCGGGGCAGGCCGCCGGAGGTGCCGCGCGAGCAGACCCTGATGCTGACCTACGGTGACGGCAGCGACTTGGGCATCTGCAATCCATACGCCTCCGGCTTCAACCACCAGCGAGGCCTGGCGGCGATGCTCGAGCCGCTCTGGTACTACTCCGCCTTCAACGGCGAAACCACACCCTGGCTAGCGGACGGCGAGCCGGCCTACGCGCCGGACTTCTCCAGCGTCACGATCACCACCCGGACCGACGCCGCGTGGAGCGACGGGACACCGTTCAGCGCCAAGGATGTCGCCTTCTCGCTGGAGATGCTCCGGGCCGAGAAGAACAGCGCGATGACCTATTCGGCCGACATCCGGGAATGGGTCAAGAAGGCCGAGGCGACGGACGACAAGACGGTGAAGATCACGTTCACCAAGCCGGCGCCGCGGTTCGTCTTCGACTTCCTCTACTTCAAGAACGACCTGGGCATCTTCCTGGTGCCGGAGCACATCTTCAAAGATCAGAAGGACCAGTTCGGGTTCCTGTTCTACGACCCGGGCAAGGGCTGGCCGGTGGTGACCGGGCCCTACACAGTGGCCGACTGGACGGTGCAGCAGCGGCTACTCGATCGCCGCGATGACTGGTGGGCGATCAAGGCCGGCCTGTCCGAACTGCCGGCCCCGACCCGGATCATCGTCGTCCCGTTCACCGACCCGACCAACACCGCCCAGCAGTTGATCAACAACGAGCTGGACTCCTCCCTCGATCTGCGGCCGCCGGTGATCAAGCAGGTGGTCGACCAGAACCAGAAGATCATCGCCTGGACCGACCGGAACCCGCCGTACGGCTACACCGACTGGTGGCCGCAGTCGCTGTTCTTCAACTGCGCCGCGAAGCCGTACGACGACGTGGAGATCCGCCGCGCCGTCAACCACGCGATCAACCGGCAACAGCTGGTCGACATCGGTTACGAGGGCGCCGGCACGCCGTCCTTCCTGCCGTTCCCCAACTTCCCGCCGCTGCAGAAATACCTCGATGCCGCCCAGCCGATGCTGGCCGCGAACCCGACCGACGCCTACGACCTGGCCAAGGTCGACGCGATCATGACCGGCAAGGGCTACGCCAAGGACGGCGACGGGCTCTGGGTCAAGGACGGCAAACGGGTCGACGCGACGATCTACGGCATCGTCGATCTGGTCAACGACTACGGCGCGATCCTGGCCGAGCAACTGCGCGCCGGCGGCTTCGAGTCGTCGCTGCAGACGCCCGGTGACTCCACCACCCGGATGACCGACGGGTCGGCCAAGCTGTTCCTGTTCGGCTTCGCCGGCGCGATCGCGGATCCGTATCCGTCGCTGGAGCTGATGCACTCCCGGCACTTCTCCAAGATCGGCACGGCCGGCGACATCAGCAGCCACTGGAAGAACAGCGACTACGACAAGATCGTCGAGCAGATGTCGTCGCTCCCGGTCGACGACCCGCAGGAGCTGCCGCTGTTCCTGCAGGCGATGGAGATCTATCTGACCGAGTTGCCGCACACGCCACTGGTGCAGTGGATGCACCGGATCCCTTACAACACGACCTACTGGACCGGCTGGCCGACGGAAGCGGACCCGTACCTGCCGGGCGCGTTCTGGTTCAAGACGTTCTCCCTGGAGCTGACGCGACTGAAGCCGGCTGCGGGCTGAGAGCGAGGCGGGGCCGTGTATTCCTGGCAGTATCTCCTGAAACGGATCGGCCTGCTGATCACGGTGATGTGGACGGCGGCGACGATCAACTTCCTGATCCCGAAGCTCAGCCCGCGCGACCCGATCATGGAACGGCTGGTGCAGGCGGCGACCCAGGGCGGACGCAACCAGTCCGGGCTACAACAGATGATCGAGGCCTACCGACGCGAGTTCGGGGTCGATGCGCCGATCTGGCAGCAGTACGGGAACGCGCTGCTGAAGGTGGTCCGGTTCGACTACGGCTATTCGATCGGCCAGTATCCGCGGACGGTCAACTCGGTGATCTTGGACGCGCTGCCGTGGACCCTGGGCCTCGGCCTGATGTCGATCCTGATCGCCTTCGTGATCGGCACGATCCTCGGCGCGTTGCTGGGCTGGCCACGGTCGCCGCGCTGGTTGCGGTTCTTCGTCCCGACGTCGATGCTGACCAGCGCGGTGCCCGCCTTCGTGCTCGGCTTCCTGTTGATCTACGTGTTCTCGTTCCAACTGAAGCTCTTTCCGCTGGCCGGCGCCTACTCCCGGACGGCGACGCCGGAACTGAGTCCGGAGTTCATCCTGGACGTGATCAGGCACGGCTTCCTGCCGGCCTGTGCCCTGATCTTGTTCCAGTTGGGCGGGCAGGCGTTGCAGATGCGCAGCCTGATGGTGATGACCACCGGTGAGGACTACATCATCTTCGCCGACGCCAAGGGGCTCAGACCGCGCCGGATCTTCCTGGGCTATGCGGTGCGCAACGCGTTGCTGCCGCAGGTGACCGGGCTGGTGTTGTCGCTGGGCACGTTCATCTTCTCGACCGTCCTGGTGGAGACCCTGTTCGGCTATCCGGGCCTCGGCCTGCTGATCAACAACTCGATCCAGGTGCTCGACTACAACCTCTTGTACGGCATCACGATGATCTTGGTCTTCGCGGTCTGCCTCGCCACCCTGATCGTCGATCTGATCTATCCGCTGCTCGATCCGCGGATCCGCTACGGGAAGGCGTGACGATGGCCGTAGCCGCCACCCAGACCAGCACCCTGCTAGCCCCGCGCCGGCGGGTCGGCCGGGCCATGTCCCTGCTGCTCTACCTGCGCCGGCATCCGATGCTGACGGTCGGACTGATCATGTTCTTGGCGTTGGTGCTGTTCTCCACCGCCGGCACCTTGCTGATCGATCCGCTGAAGGATCCGTATCCGCTGGCCGGTCCGGCGAGCAAGCCGCCGTCGCTGGAGTATCTGTTCGGCACCGACGCGCAGGGCCGGGACCTGTTCGCGGTGATGATCGTCGGCACCCGGCTCAGCCTGCAGATCGGCCTGCTGGCGGGCGCGATCGGGTTGGCCATCGGCGTCGTCCTCGGTCTGGTATCGGCGTTCTACGGCGGCTGGCTGGACAACGTGATCAGGTGGGTGGTGGACGTCATGTTCACCATCCCGAGCTTCCTGGTGATGGTGGTGATCGCCTCGCTGCTGCGGCAGTACATCTCGATCGAGAGCATGGCGCTGATCCTGGCCGCGTTCGCCTGGCCCGGGCCGACCCGGGCAATCCGGGCCCAGGTGCTGTCCCTGCGGGAGCGGGAGTTCTTGCGGCTGGCCCGGCTGTCCGGCATGCGCGGCCCGGAGATCATCATCCGCGAGTTGCTGCCCAACCTGGCGCCGTTCCTGTTGGCCGGCTTCGTCTCCGCGCTGATCGCGGCCGTCTACGGGGCGCTCGGCCTGGAGCTGCTCGGTCTCGGCTCGCAGCGGGAGCCGACGCTGGGGATGACCTTCTTCTGGATGCAGAAGTTCTCCGCCCTGCTGCGCAATCTCTGGTGGTGGTGGGGGATTCCGATCGCGATCATCCTGATCCTGATCTTGTCGCTGTTCCTGATCTCGTTCGCGTTGGACGAGTGGGCCAACCCCCGATCCAGGAGGTCGCAGTGACCGATCGGACGCGCCCGGAGACCGACCTGACTCGGCCCGTGCTGTCGGTGCGCGATCTCGCTGTGCAGTACTACACCGACGACGGGCCGGTGCGCGCGGTCAACGGGGTGTCGTTCGACCTGATGCCGGGAGAGAAGCTCGGCCTGGTCGGCGAGTCCGGCTCCGGCAAATCGACCATGGCGCTGGCGCTGATGCGGTTGCTCCGGGCGCCGACGACGATCACCGGCGAGGTCATGCTGGACGGCGACGACCTGATCACGCTGCCCGAGCGTGGGGTGCGCCAGCTGCGGTCGAGCAAGATCAGCATGATCCCGCAGGGGGCGATGAACTCGCTCAACCCGGTGACCAAGATCGAGAAACAGATCATCGACACGCTGGAGGACCACGGCGGCCGCCGCGACAAGCGGGAGCTGCTCGGCCTGGCCCGGGACGCGCTGGAATCGGTCGGTCTGCGCCGCTCGGTCGGCAAGATGTATCCGCACGAGCTGTCCGGCGGGATGAAGCAGCGGGTCTGCATCGCGATCGCGGTCGCCATGCAGCCGCAGGTGGTGATCGCCGACGAGCCGACCTCGGCGCTGGACGTGGTCGTGCAGCGTCAGGTGATGGACACGATCCTCAAGCTGCAGGAGGAGCTCGGCGTCGCGGTGATCCTGATCGGTCACGACATGGGCCTGATGGCGCAGACCGTCGACCGGCTGGCGGTGATGTATGCCGGCAAGCTGGCCGAGCTGTCGCCGATCCACGACATCTTCGCCGACCCGCTGCATCCGTACACGGAACTGCTGATCGAGAGCCTGCCCAAGCTGGCCGACCGCGGGACCTTCCGCGGCATCCCCGGCCTGCCGCCGTCGTTGCGGTCGATGCCGTCCGGCTGCCTGTTCCATCCCCGCTGTCCCAAGGCCTTCGACCTCTGCACCGAGCTCGCCCCGGACTATCTGGAGTCCGAGCCGAGCCGGTTCGTCGCCTGCCACCTGCACCAGAGTCAGGAGAGCCATGCCGTCCGACGATGATCATGACCCGAGCGCGCCGCTGGCCGAGCTGAACCAGGCGACCAAGATCTATCGCGGCGGCATGCTGGCCAAGAACGCGACCGTCGCCCTTGATCACGTGTCACTGACCATCCGCGGCGACACTCCGCAGGTGGTCGCCGTGGTCGGCGAGAGCGGCAGCGGCAAGTCGACGCTGGCCTCCCTGCTGCTCGGCTTCATCTCGCCGACCGAGGGCACCGTCCGGTTCCAGGGCCGCGACATCGCCTCGCTGCGCGGTGCCGACCTGGGCCGGTTCCGGCGCGAGGTGCAGGCCGTGTTCCAGGACCCGTTCTCGGTCTTCAATCCCTTCTACAAGGTCGATCACGTGCTCACCGTGCCGATCCAGAAGTTCCGGCTGGCCCGGTCGACGGCGCAGCGGCAGGAGCTGATGGTGACCGCGCTGGAGGCGGTCGGCCTGCGCCCGGACGAGACGCTCGGCCGCTATCCGCACCAGTTGTCCGGCGGGCAGCGGCAGCGGGTGATCGTCGCCCGGGCGCTGATGCTGAAGCCGAAGTTGATCATTGCCGATGAGCCGGTGTCGATGGTCGACGCGTCGCTGCGGGCCACCATCCTGGAGAGCCTGCGGACCGTCAACCGGACCCTGAAGGTGCCGATCCTCTACATCACCCATGATCTGGGCACCGCCTACCATGTCAGTGATCACATCGTGGTGATGTATCGCGGCAGCATCGTCGAGGCCGGCGCCGTCGAGACGGTGATCGAGTCGCCCAAGCACCCGTACACCCGGCTGTTGATCGACTCCATCCCGTGGCCGGACCCGAAGCAGCCCTGGGGCGAGCACCGCGCGACGGCCCAGGCCACCCTGGAGGTCCCCGAACACCACCCCGGCTGCCGCTTCGCCGACCGTTGCGCCTTCGCCGAGCAGCACTGCCTGGAGAGCCCACCCCCGCACTACCTGACCGCCCCCGCCCACTCCGCCCGCTGCTACCTCTACCGCGACCACCCGGAGGTCTCCGACGAAGCCTTCCGCACCCTCCTGACCCTCCCTCCCTAAACCCCGCCGACCCGTCACATCCGCGGCCCTTTTGGCGGCGTGTCCACGCGGATGTGACGGCTCGCCGTTCGCAGCGATGAGTTTCCGGGCCTGGTGGCGTACAACTGTCATGAATCGGAAGAATCGAGCGATGCAGATCGAGGTCAACGGGGTCGAACTTGCGGTGGAGACGGTCGGAGACCCAGCCGATCCGCCGCTGCTGCTGATCGGCATCACCGTGCCGAGTTGGCCCGACGAGCTGTGCGCGGCCCTGACCGGGCGCTACGTGGTGCGGTACGACCTGCGCGACGCCGGCCGCTCGACGTTCGTCGATCCGCAGGCACCGGGCTATGACCTGCGCGACCTGGTCACCGACGCCTCCGAGCTGCTCCGCGCGCTGGAGCTGGAGCAGGCGCACGTGGTCGGTCTGGGCGTGGGCGGTTTCATCGCCCAGTTGCTGGCACTGGACCATCCCGATCAGGTCGCGTCGCTGACCTTGATCGCCACCCGCCCGGTCGCGCCCGGGCCCGTCGATCCCGATCTTCCTGATCATGACGGCACGGTGATGGGGCAGCTGTTCGGCCGGCCGCAGCCGGACTGGACCGATCGGGAGAGCGTGATCGACTACCAGACCGAGTCGACGCGGCTGCTGGCCGGGTCGCGGGGTTTCGACGAAGAGGACGTACGCGCCACCATCGGGTTGATCTTCGATCGGGCCGACCGATCGCCGACGGCACAACCAGCGAGCCAGATCGGGAGCATGTTCGCGGCGATCGACTGCAAACCCCGCTGGCGCGAGCGGCTGGGCAAGATCACCGCGCCGACGCTGGTGGTGCACGGCGAGGAGGATCCGTTCTTCCCGCACGGCAACGGGGTCGCGCTCGCCGCCGAGATCCCGAACGCCACGTTGCTCACGCTGCCCGGTGTCGGCCAGGGGTTGCCGCGGGTCACCTGGCCGGTCGTCGTCGAGGCGCTGCTCCGGCACACGTCATGATCAAGAATGCCCGGCCGAATAGACGAAGAACCGGTAGCGCCGCCGCAGCGTGAAGCCGGCCGATTCAGCCGTGTGCCAGGATCCCGGATTGTCCTCGTTGCAGTGCCAGCCGACCTCGGACAGTCCGCGGTCGAACGCGATCGTCGCGGCCGCCGCCGCGACCTGGGACGCCAGGCCGCGACGGCGGTGCGCGGGCGCGGTGTGGATGCCGATCTCGGCCCGGTCGCCGACGGCGCAGTCCGCCACGCTCCAGCCGGCGAAGTCGTCACCGAGCCGGGCGACGACGCCGAATCCCTGCGCCAGGAAGGCCTCCTCGCCGCCCCAGTTGCCCGCGATCCAACGTCGAACGTGATCGGGCAGCCCTGGTCGGCACAGCAGTTCGGCATCGATCGGAACGAGGCGATAGCCGGCCGGCGGATCCGGTCGCGGACGTGACGGCCCGGGGTGAAGCAGGTAGTGCCGCCGGGGCACAACGACCGGCGCCGGCCCGGGCACGATCTCCCGTGCCCACCGTCCCCAGCCGTCATGATCGAACGAGAGCACCAGCCCGCCGTCTCGCTCGGGATCGAAGGTCGCCGCCACGTGGGCGCGCAGGTCCGCGACGAAGGGGGTGCCGGTCGGGTCACCGCCGACGAAGTTGCCTTCCGGCGAGTGGACGAACACGGCCCTCGGGTCCGCGGCATCGTCGACCAGCACCACACCGGGCATCGTGCCGGCGAGCACCGCCGCGACGCTCAGCTGATGATCAAGACCGGCGAGCAGCGGCGCGGCCTTGGCGGCGGCTCGCCCATGAACCTCGGTGAGCATGATTCCTCCCGAACCCATCCAACCGTTGGCGCTGTCAACGCGCGAAGGATTTTCGTGCCGGGATCGTGGTCAGTTCGGCCCCGTCTTGCGGCCAAAGTGACCATAATGTGCGTCGGACTCAGTCGAGCCGGCCGGCGCCGCGGAGGATCCGGAGCGCGTTGAGGGTGATCAGCTCGCTGGGCTCGCCGGCCACGCCCCAGTCCACGACGTCGTACTGGTGGGTGAACCGATGACCCGGCTTCACCCACCACTGCCGGTCCGCCGCCCAGCGGCCGTCCGGCCGGCGGCGTTGCTCGAGCAGGTCAAGGCCTCCGGCGGCGCGCGGGTCGGTGATCCTGCCGATCCGGGTGAGGAAGATCATCGACGCCAGGATGTCGTAGTGCCAGTAGGCCGGATAGCCCAGCTTGATCCAGCGTTGATCGATCACCTGACCGGCCGGCACCGGATGCGGAAACCGCCGGCTCGGCCGCCCGCTGCCCAAGCTGTAGACGAGGCGATGCTGCAGATACAGCTCAGCCGTCCGGTCGGCGGCGGCCGCGGCAGCGGAGTCACCGGTCGCCGCGGCGTATTCGTGCAGCCCCCAGGCGGCGGCCAGTGACTCCTGGAAGGAGGACCGACGACCGGACGCGTTGCGATGACAGTTCCAGCCACCGTCCGGCCACTGCCATTCGATCAACGAGTCCGCGATCCGACGCAGCCGGGGATCGTCGGCCAGGCCGAGCCTCGCCCCGATCACCAGGGCGTGGCCCTCGCCGTTGGAGCAGAACCGATGCAGTCCGTCGATGATCGTCGGCCGACCCCGGTGGTGCGGCTTCCCGAGCACCCGGTCCAGATACCAGTCGGCGGCCGCGATCGCCCGCGGCTCGTCGGGCGGAATCGCCAACTCCACCAGCGCCACCAGCCGCCAAAGCGTCGACGACCAGCCTTCGCCGGGGAACACTCCGTCCTCCCGCTGCCCGGCCAACAGCGTGGTGATCATCGACCCGGCCAAGATCGCCGACTCGTCGGGAGCCGCCTCCGTGCCGAGCAGGTCCCGCCTGGCCAGGTAGCGGATCGCCGGCTCGTCCGAGCTCAGCAGCCAGTCGATCGCGGCTCGATTCTCGGCATTCAGCTCGAGCGTCGTCATGATCTCCCTCGTGGTCATGGGGTCGATCCGCCTGTACCGACGGGCACGGGTTGTCCGTTCCAGGTGAGGCAGGTCCAAACGCCGGACGGATCCACCGTGATCTCGGAGACCGCGGTGTTGATCAACGGGTTGGCGTCGACGTACTGGCGGCTGAGGTTATGGCATCGGCTCGACAGACCCAGAGCGGTGATGCCGCCATGGGTGACGAAGAGGACTGTCTGACTCCGATGTCGCACCGACGCCTCGGTGACGATGCTCAGCAAGCGGTGCAGCACCGTGGCTGGATCGTCGTTCTCTGCGGTCACTCCCGGTGCTGGATCCTCGTCCCGCCTCTCCCGCAGTCGGTCATCCGGGTTGATCGGAAGGCCGAGAGCGGCCCCGATGATTTCGGCAGTCTGCTTGGCTCGCAGCATGGAACTGCTCCAGATCGCGATGATCACTCGGTGCGACAGGGCGGGGACCAAGGCCTGAGCCTGCCGTCGCCCGAGCTCGGTGAGGCTGCGTGGCATGCCCGGCGTCGTGATCACCGCGTCGCCGTGCCGGACAAAGATGATCTTCGTTCCGTCGCGGCTCATACCTTGAGCCGCATCACGATGAAGTCGCCGCGGTGGTACGGGCTGTCGGTGCTGCGGAGGTCGTCACGCTGGGTGGGCTCGAAGCCGGCCTTCTCGAACATGGACAGGTTGCCGATGTGGCCCATGGTCTTGGGCGAGTTCTGGCACGGGCTGACCCGGCCGATGCCCGGCACCTGCTTGCTGGGCCAGTTGTCCCGCAGATATTCGGCCACCTGAGGCGAACGCCAGCGATAGGTCCGGCGCAGCTTGCCGAGCATCGGGTCGTGATGGGCGTACGCCAGCGGCACGGCCTCGATCCAGCCGCCGCCGTGCTTCTTGATCACCGCGACGGCGGCCTTCAGGGCCCGGCCGGCCACGCCCTGGTGCCGGAAGTCCATCCGGGTGGTGAAGCAGTTGATCACCCAGTCCGTGTCGGCGTGCCGGGCATAGATCTTGGTCGGGTCCGATTCCTCACTGTGCACCGGCAACTCGTCGACCCGGCCGAAGTGGCACCAGCCGACCGGCTCGCCGTCGGCGTAGACCAGGATGCCGCGGGCGTCGCCGCGGTCGACCAGTTCCTTGACCGCGGCGAGCTCCCTGGCTCGCATCAGGTCCCGGTGCGGGAAGTGTTTCGCCGACCGATCGGGCGTGCTGCCGAGGCCGGCCGCCTTCTGCTTCGCCGAGCCGGCGATGGGGGACAGGTGCCGGCCGAAGAAGTAGAGCGTGCAGGCACACCCGTGCACAGTCGCGAAGAACCGCTCGAAGTCGCCGAAGGTCCGCTTCGACAGCTCCCGGGTCGTGAACCGCACCATCACGCCACCTCCATGATCACGCCATCTCCATGATCACGCCAACCGCCGACCATGATCAGAACAGACAGAACGGATGCCCGTGCGGGTCGAGCAGCACCCGCACGTGCTCCTGAGGCTGATGCTCCGCCAGGCTCGCCCCGACTTCAAGGGCCCAAGCGGTCGCCAATCCAAGATCATCCACGCCGATATCGAGATGCATCGTCGCGGTCTGCTCGCCGGGCCGGCTCGGCCAGACCGGACGCCGGTGCTGTTGATCTTCCTCGATGTTGATCGTCGGCCCGGTCTCGCCTTCGGGCGGTCGCAACTGAAACCAGCCACCCTCCGGCCCGTCGTCGTTGCCGATCGGCCAGCCCAGCAGTCGTTCATAGAATTGGGCCAGCTCCCGCGCGCGACCTCGCTCGGACGTGATCGTCACGGCCCCGACCTGCAGTCTCGGACGCTCCATTGTCGACTCCCTTCATGCGCCAGAGCCCAGCCTCGCAGCCCGTACCGGACATCTTGTGTCCTATACCTGCGACAGAATGGACCTATGCGCGCCGATCGGTTGCTCCGCCTCGTGTTCCGGTTGCAGGGCCGGGGCGTGGTGTCGGCGACGACCCTGGCCAGAGAGCTGGAGGTCTCGACCCGGACGATCCGGCGCGACATGGAGGCGCTGTCCGCGGCCGGTGTGCCGGTCTACTCGACCCGCGGCGGCGCCGGCGGCTGGGCCCTGGTGCAGGACTATCGGACCAGCCTGACCGGGCTGTCGACCACCGAGGCGCTGGCCATGATCGTCGGCCACCCACGCGGGATCCTGAGCGATCTCGGGCTGGAGGATCCCGGCGACGACCTGATCCTCAAGCTGCTGGCCGCGGTCGCCCCGGCCGCCCGGGAGCACGCCGAGCACGCCCGGCAGCGGATCCACGTCGACCCGGATCGATATTGGGAGCCGGTCGCGCACGACCCGTCACCGGTGCTCCGCGCACTGCTGGCGGCGTGCTGGGACGACCGGATCGTCGAGCTGCGGTACGGCAGCGGACGGACCACCGCCCGGGTCGCGCCGTACGGCCTGGTCCGCAAGGGCACCCGCTGGTATCTGATCGGCCGGGCCGAGGACAAGATCAGGATGTATCGGGTCTCCCGGATCCACGACCTGACCACCACCGAGACGGAGTTCAGCCGACCGGACGACTTCGATCTGGCGGCCAACTGGCGGGACTCCCAGGACGCCTACGTCACCCGGTTCGGCTCCTTTCCGATCCGGCTCCGGATCCGAGGCGAAGCGCTGGACCGGGCCGGCTGGGCGTACGCCCGGAGCAAGAAACTCGGCCCACCCGACGCCGACGGCTGGGTCGACGCGGACTTCGACACCGAGGACTGGGACGGGGCGGTCGGCCTGGTCGGATCGCTCGGCGCCGACGTCGTGGTGCTCGCCCCGGACCGGCTGCGGCAGCACGCGATCGCCACCGCGGCCCGCCTGCTCGAGCTCAACCGGCCCTGATCACCGGCGACGCCACGGTCCGCGATCCGCCCGCCCCGGCGCCGGATTCGTTAGCCTGCAAGGGACGCCACTCTGGACGACAGCGAGGTTGAGCATGGGTGACACCCTGAAGATCGGTGCGCACGAGTCGGTCACGATCAAGCGCAGCGATGCGGAGTGCCTGGAGCTCGAGGCCCGCTACGAGCCGCACGGGACGGCGCCACCCCAGCACTTCCATCCGCAGCACGATGAGCGGTTCGAGGTGGTCCAGGGCCATCTCAGTGTTGATCTTGGTCGGGACAGCGAACGGTTCGGCCCCGGGGACACGTTCGAGGTGCCGCGCGGCACCGTGCACCGGATGTGGAACGGCGGCGACGAGCCGGTGCTGGTGCGCTGGTGGAGCACGCCGGCGATGCAGGCCGAGTCGTGGTTCCGGGGACTGGCCGCCCTGCAACAGGCCACGGCCGATGCGGGCAAGTCGGGTCCTGATCTGCTCGCCTTCGCCACCCACGCCGCCGGGCATCGCGACTCGTTCCGGCTGGTGCTGAACGGCTCGCCGCTGCTGGGTTCGGCGTTCGTCGGTTGTCTGGGCGGGATCGGCCGGTTGCTCGGCCGGACGGTGCCCTCCTGACGACTGTCAGTGCCGGCGGCTAGCGTCGCTCGGATGAAGTACGGATTCCTCGCCAGCACGGGCAGCGCCCGGCAGATGGTGGAGCTCGCGGTCGAGGCGGAGCAGGCCGGTTGGGACGGCTTCTTCTCCTGGGACGGGATCGCGATCGGTGCCATGGAGATGTACGACCCGTGGACGATCCTGGCCGCGGCCGCCGTCCGCACCGAGCGGGTCACCCTCGGCGCGATGGTCTTCCCGCTGTCCCGGCGCCGACCGTGGAAGGTGGCCCGCGAGGCGCTGACCATCGATCACCTGTCCGGCGGGCGGCTGGTGATTCCGGTCGGCCTCGGGGCGGTCGGTGACGGCGGCTTCTCCAAGGTGAGCCCGGAGGTCACCGATCGGCGCGAGCGGGCCGAGTTGCTGGACGAGACGTTGGCGATCATGGAACAGGCCTGGTCCGGCGAGACGGTCGACTTCCACGGCAAGCACTATCGGGTCGACGGGCTCCGGTTCGAGCCGCGTCCGGTGCAGCGCCCGCGGATCCCGATCTGGGTCGTCGCCGCCTGGCCGCGGCCAAGATCGATGGCCCGCGCCGCCCGCTGGGACGGCATCATGCCGTCGCTGTCGGGTGATCAGGAACGGCAGTTGGGCCCGACCGATCTCGTCGAGATCACCGGCTGGCTACGGGAGCGGAACGCGTCCACCCGGGAGGTGATCATCGAGGGCGTCTCGCCGGGTGACGATCAGACCTGGATCGACGAGCAACTCCGGCCGCTGGCCGACGCCGGTGCCACCTGGTGGATCGAGTCGCGCTGGGAGCAGCCGAACGACCCCGCCACCCTGCTGGCCCGAGTGCGCCAGGGCCCGCCACGGATCTGACCGCTTGTTCCGTTCCCTGAGCCTGGCGCTTGTTCCGTTCCCTGAGCCTGTCGAAGCATGTCCTGAGCTTGTCGAAGGGGGCAGGTCGGATTCACCCCTGGGGACCGTCCGGAATGCCTCGGGCTTGGCCTTCGACCGGCTCGGGGAACGAAACAAGCGCTGGCCGGTTCAGGGACCGGATTGAGCTTGGAGCAGGGTCAGGGCCCCGCTGAGCAGCTCGCTTCGCAACTGGTCGGTCGGCACGTCGGCGAACTGGCTGATCGGGTCGGTCGCGGCGGCGAAGGCCTGCGCGGCCCGGATCCGCTGCCGCCGGGACGGTCGCGGTCCGGCGAGCACGGTGATCGCCTGCTGGCTGAAGGCGACCACCCGCTCCATCGTCGCCGTGGTCTGGTCGCCGTAGATCGACGCGTCCTTCAACAGCAGCGCCATGGTGTCCCGGTGCCGCAGCATCGCGTCCAGGCAGCCTTCGAGCAGGCTCCGTTGCCGGACGGCGAGGCCGGTGAGGCGGCCGGCGGCCGCGATCGCCTGATCCAGTTCGTCGATCGGCGGGTCGATCAGGCTGGCCAGGATCTCGGCCTTGCTGGCGAAGTGGTGATAGAGCGAGGCCTTGGTGATCCCCACGCCCTCCGCGATCTGCCGCATCGACGTCGCGCCGTACGTGTGCGCGCCGAACAACTCTCGCGCGACGACCAGGATCCGATCCCGGGTGCCCGGTTCGGCGGAGCGGCTCACGGCAGGAAACTCTACCGGCCTGTCGATCGGGACCGGACCGAGTCGTCATCAAGGGGAGGAACCCGACTGATGCACCAAGACCCGAAACATCGGAGAGGATGATCGACATGAGGTACACCTTGTTGCTGCACTACCGCGAGCCCGCGGCGGACGAGCTCGAACCCGAGCAGTGGGCCGAGGGCCAGCAGGCCTTCAGCGCCTACGCCGAGACTCTGCACCGGGCCGGCGTGCTGATCGGAGCCGAGGTGCTCGAGTCGTCGACCGACACCACCACCCTGACCATGACCGACGGCAAGCTGCAGGTCCAGGACGGTCCGTTCGCCGACACCAAGGAGCAACTCGGTGGCACCTTCGTGATCGACGTGCCCGACCTGGACGCGGCGATCGAGTGGGCCCGGCAGGCGCCACCGCTCGCCTGGGGCGGCATCCTGGAGATCCGGCCCGGCGCCACCCACACCGTCGATGGGGCCTGGACTCCCAACCAGTGAACGATGCCGGCCCCCGGCCCGGCTCGGCCCGCGCTGACTCGGCGCGGGCCGCGGCCGACCACGCGGCACGCGTCTCGTACGGGCGGCTGCTCGCCCTGCTCGCGGCGCCGAACGGTGATCTTGCCGCGGCCGAGGATGCGCTCGCGGCCGCCTTCGAACAGGCCCTGGCCACGTGGCCCGAGACCGGGGTGCCCGCCAACCCCGAAGGGTGGTTGCTCACCGTGGCCCGCAACCGGCTCCGTGATCTCTGGAAGTCCGCCGCCTACCGGACCGGCGCTCCGCTCGAGGCCGCCGCTGATCATGGACTGATCGATGATCTTGATCCGTCGGTGCTGAGCGAGCGGCGCCTGGAGCTGCTGTTCGTCTGTGCCCATCCGGCGATCGACCCGGCGGTCCGGGCGCCGCTGATGTTGCAGACCGTGCTCGGCTTCGAGGCGGCCCAGGTCGCCGCGGCGTTCGCGGTCCCGGCCGCGACGATGGCGCAGCGGCTGGTCCGGGCCAAGCGTCGGATCAAGGAGACCCGGATCCCGTTCGTGGTGCCGGATCGGCGGGCCCTGGAGGAACGGCTGCCGGCCGTGCTCGAAGCCGTCTACGGCTGTTACGCAATCGCCTGGTCGACGGCCGACGCGCGGGCGGCAAACACTCCCGAGTCCCTGGCGGGGGAGGGCCGATATCTGGCGATCACGCTGGCCGAGCTGCTCGACTCGGAGCCGGAGGCCTGGGGTCTGGCCGCGTTGATCACGTTGTCGCTGGCGCGGCGTTCGACGACCGGCGTGGCGTACGTACCCCTGGAAGATCAGGACCCGGCGACCTGGGACGCCTCCTTGATCACCGAGGGCGAGGCCTATCTGCGGCGGGCGGCGGGTGGTGGGCTGGGCCGGTTTCAGCTCGAGGCGGCGATCCAGTCGGTGCACTGTGCGCGAGCGGTGACCGGCCGGACGGACTGGCCGGCGCTACGCACCCTCTATCTGGCTTTGGTCGCCGTAGCTCCCAGCCTCGGCGCCCGGATCGCCCTGGCCGCGGTGATCGGCCGCGTTGACGGGCCGGTGGCCGGCCTGGAGCGACTCTCGGAACTGATCACCGAGGAGCCGCGCGCCGCGGAGTTCCAGCCCTATCACGCGACGCGGGCCGAGCTGCTCGCCCGAGCCGGCGCCGCCGACGAGGCAGCTGCCGCCTTCGACCGGGCGATCGAGTCGACCGTCGATCCGGCCGTCCGGTCCTATCTGGCTGACCGGCGCCGGCACGTGCTACCGTAAATCTCCCAACCGACCGGTCGGTTGGGAGATCAATCGGAGGCGATGATCATGATCTCGGGTGAATGTGATCCACGGTTCGCGGCGGTGCGGGTGATCTTCGAGCGCAACTTCGCCGACGGGCTCGAGGCGGGCGCGAGCTGCTGTGTCTATGCCGGTGGCCGACCGGTGGTCGACCTCTGGGGTGGGCACGCCGACGCGGACCGGCAGCGGGACTGGCAGCAAGACACGCTGGCCAACATCGCTTCGGTGACCAAGACCCTGGCCGCGACCGCGGTGCTCACCCTGGTCGATCGCGGGCAGCTCGCCCTGGACGAGCCGGTGGCCCGCTACTGGCCCGAGTTCGCGGCGGCAGGCAAGGGCGAGGTCACGTTGCGGACCCTGCTCAGCCACCGTGCC
Organism: Microlunatus speluncae; assembly: GCF_009299835.1. GTDB lineage: Bacteria > Actinomycetota > Actinomycetes > Propionibacteriales > Propionibacteriaceae > Microlunatus > Microlunatus speluncae. The sequence goes on along the minus strand of NZ_VKCZ01000007.1, from coordinate 323,901 downwards.
GGGGTGGTCAGCCTGGCCCATCACCCGATCACCTACGACGACGAGGTGGCAGGCGTTCCGATCATGGACGCGATCGCCGCCGCCCGTCCGGAGTGGCTGCCGGACACGGCGCACGGCTACCACGGGCTGACCATCGGGCACGCGCTGAGCGCGATCGTGCTGCGGGTGACCGGTCGGACCGTCGGCCGCTGGTTCGGCGACGAGCTCGCCGGGCCGCTCGGCCTGGACTGCTGGATCGGCCTGCCCGATCCGGAGCTGGCGCGGCTGGCCGAGATGATCACTCCGGCGGATCCGGAATCGGTGCTGCTCGGCGCGGACGTGCCGGAGTTGCGGCCGTTGTACGAGGCGCTCAACGATCCGTCCTCGCTGACCTATCGGGCGATGTACGCGAGCCTGGACTTCGGCTGGGAGAGCGCCAACGACCCGCGGTTCGTCCAGGTGGAGGCGCCGTCGACCGACGGGGTCGCCTCGGCCCACGGCCTGGCCCGGACCTATGCCGCCCTGATCGGCGAGCTCGACGGAGTGCGGCTGGTGCGGCCGGAGCTGCTCGACCAGGTGCGCCGGCCGCACTCGACCGGCCTCGATCAGGTGCTCCGCTTCCGGACCGACTTCGGGCTCGGCTTCATGCTGCCCGGCGGTCCGTTGTTTCCGGCCACGGCGCCGCCCGGCACCTTCGGCCACGGCGGTGCCACCGGCTCGTTCGCCCTGGCCGATCCGGACCGCGGCCTCACCCTCGGTTACGTGCCCAACCGGGGCTCGGAACTCCTCGAAGGCAACGACCTGCGGATCAACAATCTGGTGGCCGCCCTCTACCGGTCGGTCGAGTGAGACCGCGATAACCGCTTGACGGGCGGCCGCCGCTGCTGGTGGAGTGACAAGATCACCGTCGGACCGAAGGAGGCGAGAACGATGACCATTTCATCCCGCCCGCTCGCCTTGAAAGGTCCTGTGTTTTGGCATTCCCACGTTCGTTCCGGTGCGGGCACTGTGGCGTAGAGGTCTCCCTCGACGCGCCCGGCACCACGCACCGCAATCACTGTCCCGGCTGTCTGTGGTCGCGACATCTCGACCGCAACGTCCCCGGCGATCGCCAGGCCGATTGTTCCGGCGGCATGGAGCCGATCGCGGTCACCGTCCGCGGTGAGGGCCGATGGGTCCTCATCCACCGCTGCACCAACTGTGGCCGGCTCCGCCTCAACAAGACCGCCGGCGACGACAACGTCCTGCAGTTGATGCGGCTGGCCGCACTGCCGCTGACGATGCCGTTCGTCCCGTTCGCCGCTGATCCCGGCCATGGCAACGGCGATCCGGCGACCCCCAAGATCAGGAAACCGCGCCACCGCCAGGCGGCCAAGGAACCCTGACCCCCTCCCGATGCCGACTTGTCAGAACTGAGTTGCCCTATAGCGCAACTCAGTTCTGACAACTCGGCTACTTGAACGGGTCGGCGGCGGCCTGGACCTTGGCGTGCCAGTCGGCCCACCAGTCGGCATCCCCGACTTCGCCGTTCTCGGTGCTCGTCCTGCCGTCGATCAGCTCGCGGACGATGTCGGCGTGGCCGGCGTGCTGGCTGGTCTCGGAGATCATCCTGGTCATGATCACGCCCAGGGTGGTGTCCCGGGAGCCTTCGCTCCACCACGACACGGTGCCGGGCGCGTCCAGCTCGAGCGCGGTGATCGTCGCGTCGGCATGATCACAACCGGCTCGGTAGGCGTCCAGCAGATAGCCCGACGACTCCGCTGGCGTCGCCCACATGTCGGCGCCCTGCCAGATCGACTTGTCCGCGATCCACGGCAGCTCCTCGGCGGGCGGCCGGCCGAAGGTGCTGCCGAGATAGCCGAACTCGAGACCGGCGAGGTGCTTCACCAGGCCGAGCAGGTTGGTCCCGGTCGGGGTCATCGGCCGCCGGAGATCGTACTCACCGAGACCGTCGACCCGGTCGAGCAGGCCGGACCGGGCCGCGCGCAGGTAGTCGTGCATCGACTCCTTGAGAGTCGGCTGCGTCGTCATCTCAACGCTCCCTTCGTCAGGTCCCCGATCCTCGCACGCCGGGCCGACGGCTACGATGCGATCATGGATCAGGGCCTGCGACGACCGAATCTGATCATGATCATGAGTGATGATCATGCCGCCCACGCGATCGGCAGCTACGGCAGCCGGATCAATCAGACCCCGCAGCTGGACCGGATCGCCGCCGCGGGGATGCGGTTCGACAACTGCTTCTGCACCAACGCGATCTGCACGCCCAGCCGGGCCGCGATCCTGACCGGCGAATACAACCACGTCAACGGTGTGCGTACCCTGTTCGACACCCTGGACAACACCCGGCCGCAGCTGCAGAAGGAACTGCGGCAGGCCGGCTACCAGACCGCCGTGGTCGGCAAGTGGCATCTCGGGCACGGTCCGGAGAGCGACCCGGCCGGCTTCGACTACTGGCGGGTGCTGCCCGGCCAGGGCGACTACCACGACCCGGAGTTGATCGGCCCGGACGGGACCGAGCGTCATCCCGGCTACGTCACCGACATCATCACCGACCTGTCACTGCGCTGGCTCGACCGCCGGGATCGGGAGCAGCCGTTCCTGATGATGATCAACCACAAGGCGCCGCACCGGCCGTGGCAGCCGGACCAGAAGCACGCCGAGCTCTACGACGACGTCGACATTCCCGAGCCGGACACCTTCGACGATGATCATCAGGGTCGGTCCAAGGCCCTGGCCGGCCTGAAGATGGGCATGGGCGACCTGAACGACATCGATCTCAAGAAGCCGGTGCCGCGCGGGCTGACCGCGGAACAGGAGCGGTCCTGGCGCTACCAGCGCTACATCAAGGACTACCTGCGCTGCGTCGCCTCGATCGACGACAACGTCGGGCGGGTGCTCGACTGGGTCGAGGAGGAGGGACTGACCGACGACACGGTGATCATCTACACCTCGGACCAGGGCTTCTTCCTCGGTGATCACGGCTGGTACGACAAGCGGCTGATGTATGAGGAGTCACTCCGGATGCCGTTGCTGGTCAGCTATCCACCGCTGATCGAGCCGGGCAGCAGCTGCGCCGATCTGGTCACCAACCTCGACTTCGCACCGACCCTGCTCGAGCTGGCCGGGGTCGACCTGCCGGACCGGTTGCAGGGCTTCAGCATGATCGACTCACTTTCCGGCAAGCCGCCGGAGCAGCCGCAGACCTGTGTCTACTACCGCTACTGGGAGCACCTCTCCGACCCGCACCGGGTCCCGGCCCACCTGGGAGTCCGGACCGACCGCTACAAGCTGATCTGCTACCTCGAGCCGGTCCCCGGCAGCACCACCAGGTTCGCCGCCACCGAACTGGAGCTCTACGACCTCGACCTCGACTCGGCAGAGTTGATCAACGTCTACCACACCCCCGAATACGCCGCGATCGCCAAGGACCTCCTCGCCCAACTCCGCCAACGCCAACTCGAAGTCGACGACCGCGACCTGGTCGCCCGCCTCCCCTAATTCCGCCGACCCGTCAGTAATGCACGCGCTTTTGCGGCGTGTCGGTGCACAAGTGACGTGTCGGCAAGTCGGTGGAGGCCGTTGCTGCTCATCGGAGCCTGCGAAATGGCCTGACCGGCTGGGTCGCTCGGGCCCGTGGGCAGCTGGGTCGACGCGGCTGTGTTTGGTCCGTTCCCTGGGCCTGTCGAAGGGCTAGTGACCTGTCAGGTTGATCCGGTCGAATCTGCGGGCGGATCAACCTGACAAGACACTAGGCCCGATCAGCGATTTTCGGGGCTGTTGAGCAGTCCCGACACGTCACTTGTGCACCGACACGCCGCAAAAGCGTGTGCATTACTGACGGGTCGGCTGGGTTTAGGGGGTGGTGGCCAGTTGGGGGACGAGGTTGTCGAGGGCGTAGGGGACGCTGAGGGGCGTGTTGTAGGCCATGGCGGCGCCGGCGAACGGGGTCTCGTAGTAGGGGATCTCGAGGGTTCGCTTGTCCTTGACGACGTTCATCGCCTGGTAGATCTTGTTCGCGGCCAGCCAGGTCCGGGTCTCGGCGTCGGCCAACAGCAACAGTCGGTCCAGGTCGAGCAGGTCGATCCGCTCCGGGGAGATCTCGGCGCCGAATTGATCACCGATCACCTTGTTCAGTTCGGTCGGCTCGGCGAAACCGAGGTCGGCCAGGAAGCGGCCACGCGGATCGGTCTTGGAGAAGGCATAGAAGGTCTTCTGTCCCGGGTCGACCACGGCCGCGGTCTGTCCGGCGAAGCCGGCGTTCTGTTCCCGGACCGTCGCGAACCGCTGGTCGATGTCGGCCAGCATCTTGTCCGCGTCGGGGCCCTTGCCGAGGATCTTCGCCGCGTTCCGGAACATGATCGCGCGGTCCGTCGTGTACGGCGCGCTGTCCGGATCCTCGGCCACGGTCGGCGCGATCGCGCTGAGCCGGTCGTAAACGTCCTGCTCCAGCTCCGCGTACAGGCCGACGATCACGTCCGGAGCGAGCGTGGCGATCTGTTCGTAGTCGAGTTCCTGGCTGCCGATGTAGGTCACCTTGGTGTCGCCCCAGGCCGGCTTGATCCACGGCCAGGTGTGGTCGATGTCCTCGCCGAACCAGGCGCGGACCCCGATCGGCCGGACGCCGAGCGCGAGGAAGAACTCGTGATCGGTGAATCCGACCGTGATGATCTTGGTCGGCGGGGCGGGGATCGTCGTGCTGCCGCGGGCATGCTCGATCGTGACCGGAAAGCCGGCCGTGTCCGGACCGGCCGAGGCATCGGCCTCGGGCTGCCCGGTCCCCTGACAACCGGCGATCAGCGGGGCGGCGGCGGTGGCGGCGAGCAATCCGAGCGCCTGCCGCCGACCGAAGCGTGTGTAGGTTAGGCTCACATAACTGAGCTTAAGCCAGATTCGGCGGCGCCGCGTCCAATCGGTAACTCAGGATCGCCAGCTGGATCCGGTTGTCGACGCCCAGCTTGCCCAGCATGGTCGAGATGTCGGCCTTCACCGTGCCGGCGGACAGATACAGCTCAGCAGCGATCTCGGCGTTCGACCGGCCCGCGGCGACGGCCCGCGCGATCGCCCGCTCCCGCTCGGAGAGGGCATCGAAGGCCGACTGGAGGCCGGTCGGCAGCACCGGTTCGGCCGGCCGCGGCTCCTCCCGGGTGTGCCGCACCAGGGTCCGGACCACGGTCGGACTGAACACCGGATCGCCGGCCGCGGCCGCGTGGATCGCGGCGACGATCTGCTCCGGCGGCGCATCCTTCACCAGATAGCCGGCCGCGCCGGCCCGGATCGCGGCCAGCACGGTCTGATCGGCGTCGAAGGTGGTGAGCATGATCACCGGTGGCGGATCGGCCTGCTCGCCCAGCCGGCGCACCGCCTCGATCCCGTCCACCCCGGGCATCCGGATGTCCATCAACACGACGTCCGGACGATGATCAAGAACCGCGGCCGGGACCTGGTCTCCGTCGCTCAGCTCGGCCACGACCGCGATCCGCGGGTCGCCGGCCAGCAGCATCCGCAGTCCGGTGATCACCAGCGCGTCGTCGTCGACCAGGACGACCCGGACCGGTGGCTCGGTCAGCTGCGCCATGGCAACCGGGCGGTCAGGACGAACCGGCCGTCGGCGACGTCGCGGGACAGCCGGCCGCCGTCCAGCCGGACCCGCTCGGCCAGACCGGTCAGCCCGACTCCGGCGCCGGGGATCTCGGCCTTGGTGGTGCCGATCGGCAGCGGATTGGTGATCACGACGCGTACTCCGGACTCCGTGGAGCCGGACAGCTCGATGTCGACGATCGCTCCCGGCGTGTGCTTGCGGGCATTCGTCAGTCCCTCCTGGATGGTACGGAAGATCGTCCGCTGCACCTGCTCGTCCAGGCCCAGCAGCCGATCCTGGTCCACGGTCTGGTGCAGAGTGATCACCTGACCGGCGGCCCGCGCCTGCCCGATCAGCGTCGGCAACGCCGCCACGGTGACCTGCGGCGGTGCGGTGCCGAGCTGATCGGGCCGCAGTTGATCAAGGCTGACCTGATCATGATCGAGTTGATCATCGGCGTCGGCGCGGAGCACCTGCAGCACCTGCCGCAACTCCTCCAGGGCCTGGTGGGCCGACTCCCTGATCACCGTGACGGACGACCGGATCTCCTCATCGTTCAGCGCCAGGCCCTGCTCGGTGGCGGTCCTGGTCCGATACTCCAGCGCCCCGGCGTGCACGGAGAGCAGCGAGATCCGGTGCGCGAGCACGTCGTGCATCTCCCGCGCGACCTGGTGCCGCTCGGCCTGCCGGACCAACTGCAGCTGCTGCTCGTAGTCCATCCGGTCCCGCTCCGCGGAGTCGAGGAGCCCGGCGATCACCTGGAGCCGGGCCCGGGCGGCCAGGCCGAATCCGATTGCGGTGCCGTACGTCAGCACCATGAACACCACCCAGAGCAGGAACTGATCGGTCAACGGAATCAGGAAATAGAACGGGATCGCGATGGCGAGATGAGCCGCCGTCACCAGCAGGAAGTCGATCGTGCGGCGCCGAACGGTGACCGTGAACACCGCGACGATCGCCGGCAGCCCCGCCGACAGGCAGAGACCGCCGATCGGCACCAGCAGATAGCCGACCACCAACGGGTAGCGGCGGCGCCACCAGAGCGCGACGGCACCGACGGCGCCGCCGGCCAGATCGATCGGTTGCCACCAGTCCGGCAGCCGGTCATAGATGTACGCCATGGCCGTCGGAGTCCAGATGATCTCGATCACCGCAATGACGAAGATCAGGATGTCGATCACCCAGTCCTGGCGCCGCCGCGACACCGCGAACGGGTTCAGCAGCCCCGCGACGCGCCGCAGCCGGCGACCCGGCGTGGCAACGGCTGTGGACATGGCACGAGATTAGCGGCGCGGACCCGCCGCGGGGCCAGCCTGCCGACCTGACTCTGGCCGGTCGGCCAGCCGAACTGGTCGGTCGGCGGCTACCGGCCAGGCCCGCGCGCGGCGAGGCTTGCCCCATGAACGATGTGATCAACGCCTTCGAGCTCGACCTGCTGCGTAAGGACTTCTCCGGCAAGGTTGCCGTGGACGATGTCTCGCTCGCGGTTCCGCGCGGCTCCTTCTTCGGCCTGGTCGGCCCGAACGGCGCCGGCAAGACCACCGCGCTGTCGATGGCGGTCGGGCTGCTCCGGCCCACCTCGGGCACGGCCCGGGTGCTGGGCATCGATGTCTGGACCGAACCGATCCGGGCCAAGGAGGCGCTGGGCGTGCTGCCGGACGGGCTCGCGTTGCCGGAACGGCTGACCGGGGCCGAGCTGCTCGACTACTGGGGTCTGCTCCGCGGCCTGGATCGGGCCGTGATCAAGGCGCGCACGGCGGAGTTGCTGCGGATCCTCGAGTTGGAGGAGGCCGAGGACCTGGGCACGATCGTGATGGAGTATTCGACCGGCATGCGGAAGAAGATCGGCCTGGCGACGGCGCTGCTGCATTCGCCGAAGGTGCTGGTGCTGGACGAGCCGTACGAGGCCGTCGACCCGGTCTCCGGCCGGGTGCTGACCAAGATCCTGCGCCGGTTCGTCGCCGCCGGCGGGACCGTGATCATGTCCAGCCACGTGATGTCGCTGGTCGAGCAGCTGTGCGACCGGGTGGCGATCATCGCCCGCGGCCAGGTCGCCGCCGACGGGACGCTGGACGAGGTCCGGGCCGGCGGCAGTCTCGAAGACCGGTTCGTCGCGCTGGTCGGCGAGCGGGAGCTGGCCGGGGAGGAGCTGTCGTGGTTGGGGTCCTGATCTCGATGAAGTTCGCCATGCTGCGGCACTCCCCGAAGGGGACGCGGCTGGCGGGCTGGATCATCGGCGCCCTACTGGTGGTGGCCACCTGGGCCGGTGGGCTGATGCCGACGAGCGCCGAGGTCCGTTCCGAGGTGCTGATGTTGATCTTGGCCGGCTGGTTCGTCGGCGCCGCGCTCGGCCCGGTGACCATGTCCGGCGTCGGGGTGCTCCGAGCCGAATACTTCACCCTGCTGCCGATCGACCGGAAGAAGCTGGCGCTGGGGTTGCTCGGCGCGGTGTTCCCGGGCGTCGCGTCGGCCTATCTGTTGTTGGCCGGCCTGGCGATCTTGGTCCAGGCCATCGCGCTGAACCCGGTCGCGGCGGTGATCGCCGTCCCGGCGGCAGTGCTGTCCTGGGTGCTGACGATCATCGTCTCCCGGCTGATCTATGCCGCCCTCGGCTCGGCGATGCGGACCTGGCTCGGGGTGGAGATCGCCGCGATCCAGTTCGGTTTCCTGATCGCCGGACTGCTGGCCGGCTGGATGGTCGTCACCCAGGCGATCCGGACCGTGCCGGAGTTGCTCCGGAACGGGCTGCCCGATTCGGTCGCGGTCACCGTACTGTCCTGGTTGCCGAGCTCCTGGTCGCTCCGCGCGGTCGAGGCGGCCGCTGCCGGTGACTGGCCGGTCGCGCTCGCCTGGCTCGGCCTGCTCGCCGTGATCACCGCCGGCCTGCTCGCCCTGGCCGCACTGCTGCTCCGGCCGCATCTGGGCTCCCGCGCGGGCCGGCGGACCCGGCGTCCGATCGGGAGCCGGGTGCTGACCGGCCGGCGGCTGCTGCCCGCGACCGAGCTCGGTGCCGTCGTCGGCAAGGAACTGCGGCAATGGTGGCGCGATCCGTGGCGCAAGCTGGAGTGGCGCAGCGGCATCTACACCGGTCTGTTGATCGGGGTCTTCGCCTCGGTGTCCGGCATGTTCCAGCTGATCGCTCCACTGTCCGGGCTGGTGATCGCGTTCATGATCTGCCTCAGCGGCTGCAACCTGTACGGTCAGGACGGCTCGGCCGCCTGGCTGACCGTGGTCGGCCAGCGCCGGGGGACGGTCGTCGCCGATGTTCGCGGCCGGCAGCTGGCCATGATCATCTTGTTCCTGCCGCCGGCCGCCCTGGTCTCCGCCGTGGTGATCATGATCACCGGCGAACACTGGGCCTGGCCTGCCGTCCTGGCCGGCCTGCCGGCCCTGATCGGTGTCGCGAGCGGAATCGCCATCCTGGTGTCGGCGGTCGGAGTGTCACCCGGCGTCGATCCGCGTCGCCGGGTCGGCCCGAACGACGCCGGCGGCGACATGACCCTGCAGGTCAACCTCTCCCTTTGGATCTGCATGCTGCTGGTCACTCCGACCGCCGGCGCCCTGGCCGTCGGCTTCGCCGCCCTGCAGCCCTGGGGACCCTGGGCCGCGGTCCTAATCGGCCTCCTGAACGGCGCCCTCGGCTACTGGTTGTTGGGCAAGATCACCATCAGCTACCTGACCGACCGGCTGCCGTCGCTGTTCACCCGGATCCGGTACGGACACAACGACGCCGGCCAGTCCACCGGCCTGCTCGGCGCCCTGGAAACGTCGGCCCAGAAGGCCGAGGAGGAGGCCCGCGCCGCCAAGGAGAAGGAGAAGGCGACCCGGGCGAAAAAGCGAGCCGCCGACCGCGAACCCACCAACGTCTGAACACCCCGACTTGTCAGACTCTCACCACGCCCTGGCGTGGTGAGAGTCTGACAAGTCGGGGTGTTAGGGGGTTTGGAGGGCGGTGACGGCGGTGTGGCGGGACTTGGGGCTGTCCAGGGCGGAGCCTTTGGCGTCGCCGAGTTGCTCGGTGATGAAGCGCTCGGTTGCGGCGATGGTCGACCGCAGGTCCTCGTTCTCCGGTACGAAGAGCCGGCGGGCGATCGACTCGGTGGTCGGGTCGAATTCCCACAGGCCGACGACCCGGCCGCGGTCGATGATCAACTGGCAGGGCGGGTCCTTCAGGTCGGCCAGTCGCTTCTCGGGCTCCAGCGGTGAGGGGCGTTCGGCGTCCTCGGGGTCGAGCAGGCGGCCGAGGTCGCGGTGCAGCAGGTGGAGGCCGTCGATCCAGCCGACCAGGGCGTACTCGGGATCGGCCGGGGCCGCGAAGGCCTCGAACTCGTCGACCAGTACGGACGGAAGCAGCCAGCCGGCACCGAGGTCGGTCAGGCCGGCGGCGGCGACGGCACGCTTGGCGACCGCCGCGGACAGGCCGGTGAACCAGCGGAAGTGCGCGATGGTGGCGGGCGCGGCCCAGGTGAAGTAGCGGAGGGCGAGTGCGAGGGCGAGTTCGCCCGGGTCGGTCTCCGCGCCGGCCAGAGGTGAGGGATCCCAGCGTCGATAGCCGTACCGTTGTTGATCAAGGCGGCCGTCGATCGGGACCCGGCGCAGCTCCCCGGCGGACTGCAGCAACCCGAGCGCGAGCGGCAGCGTGCTGGTGACCCCGCGCTTCTTGCCGGCCTCGCCGAGGCTGCGGATGGAGTCGCCCAGCCGCTCGCGCAGGGCCTGCGGTGTGAGCGGCTCGGCCGCCTCGGTCACGGCGTCGAGCACGGCCGAGCCGAGCCGGTCGACCTCCTGCTGGGTCACGTCCAGATGCTTGATCGCCGCCGCGAGTTCCCCCTGCGGAGCGCCGGCGCCGGCGGCCAGGCCGATCGCGAAGTCGGCCGCGGGGAGCAGATAGGTGCAGCCGCGGGCCGACGGCAGCTCGCAGATGTCCACCGCGGCGGCGGCCTGATCGGCGGTGGCACGGTCGATCCCGGCCCGCGCGAACAGGGTCAGGTACGGGTTAGCGCTGCCGACGGTCCGGGCCCAACCGGTCCGGCCGAGCACCGCCGCCGGATCCTGGCCCGCGAGCCGTCCCGGCAGGCCTTGGCGATGGGCCCACCAGGCCCGTGATCTCGTCAACTCCACCTGCGCTAAGATACATCCACTCTGGATATATCCAAAGTGGACATACTCGAGGGAGGTAGCCCGTGACCCCGGCCCAGTTCGCTCTGCTACTGGCTCTTTCGCAGGGTGAGCGGCACGGGTGGGGGTTGATCAAGGACGTCGAGGAGCTCACCGGCGGCCGGATCATGCTCGGCCCCGGCACTCTCTATCGGACCCTGCAACGGCTCCGGGTCGACGGGCTGATCGAGGAGATCGGGGTCGACCCGGCGGCGGTCCGGGCCGACCGCCGGGCCGAGCGGCAACGGCGTTATCGGATCACCAAGGCCGGGCTCGCCGCGGCCCGGGACGAGGCCGGCTTCCTGGCCGGTCTGCTGGATCAGCCGCCGGCGCGGCGGCTACTGAACGATGAGGATTCCTGATCATGATCGACGACGAGTTCCGCGGGATCACCCCGCAGCTGACCGTGACCGACACCGATGCCGCGGTCCGGTTCTACGCCGCGGCCTTCGGGGCCGACGAGCTGATCCGCAACACCGGGCCGGGTGGCCGGGTCTTCCACTGCGAGTTGTTGATCATGGGCGGCCGGATGCTGCTACATGACGACTTCGACGACGAGTCGCCGCGCGCGCTCGGTGGCAGTCCGGTGGCGCTGCATCTCTATGTCGACGATGTCGACGAGGCGTTCCGGACAGCGGTTGAGGCCGGCGCGACGCCGACCGCGCCGCCCGAGGACGCGTTCTGGGGTGATCGTTACGCCCAGCTGACCGACCCGTTCGGCCACCGCTGGTCGCTCGCCTCCCGGCGGCAGGAGTTGAGCGTCGCCGAGCAGCAGGAGGTGGCCGACGAGTGGTCCGCCGAGACTCTCGAGCCGACTGACCGGGGCTGAGGTCGCCGCGGCGGGCCGGGTGGTGATCATGATCGCCGTACAGTCCATGATCATTCCCGCTCGTCGCGCGTCTGCACTCCGACCGATCGACGCGATCGGCTCCCGCGAGTGACCGTCGAGTTTCGGACAATAAGGACCAATCGCTAATCCATATTCTGGCTGTCCGAAGCTCTTGTCGCGGTGGTGGTTCTGTGCTTACGATCACGGCAACCCAACGGATTCGATCTCGGAGCAGCCGATGATGACTTGCCCCCGTTCACGAACCCGCCGCCTGGCTCGCTGCGGCTCAACCCTTCTCCTGTTCGTCGTCCTGCTGGTCGCCGGGTCCACCCTCCCGGCCCACGCGGATGTCGGGCTGACCCGCCATACGTGGTCGGCCAACCTCGGCCGGATCGCCAACGTCGGGCCCTGGGTCCGCAACGTCAACTACACGATGACGCCCAGCACGGCGACCAGCGGCAGCATCGCGGCGAGCTTCACCCAGTACGACCCCACGGTCGCCGGCGTGAAGACCGTGATCGGCTATGCCGGCCCGTGCAACGGGGTCGCCAGTTGCCCGATCTACACCGCGACCTCGTCGGCCTCGGGCACCTGGAACGGCACGTATGCCTTCACCGGGACCGACAACACCGGGCGGCTGGTGATCAACTTCTCCAACGGCGCGACCGAGACCTGGGATCTGACCCAGGCCCGCGGTGGCACCCTCGGTCAGATGATCATGGTCTCGGCCGCCTACTCTGGCAGCGATCCCAACGGTGGCATCGGCTTCGGCTCCAAGCAGCCGCACAGCTACTACAAGACGATGGGGCAGGTCGACTCGATCACCGACCTGTACGAAGGCAGCTACGACGTGATCGTCGAGGGCTCGACCTCGCAGTACGACGTCCCGTGGAACATGAACGTCGGCGGGATGAACGGCAGCACCACGTATCCGAAGGGCCTCTATCTGCTGCAGAGCCCCAACACCACCTACCCACTGTGCGGGGCCTACCAGCACATCAAGGGAACGATCTACACGATGTACGTCACCAACGGCGGCCGGCTGATGTCGCAGAACAACTGGCGGCGCTGCCTGGTCCAGGCCGAGACCGGCTACTACACCCGGGACCTGCACGTCGGGATGCTCAACCAGGTGATCGACGACAGCAAGAACCTGGTCGGCGTCGTCGGCGTCGAGTCGTCCGCCTCAGGCGGCTGGACGATCGCCCGGGTGCACGCGATCAAGCCCTGACCACAGCACCTTGAGATAATGTCCCCATGAGTGACGGGAAAATCCGGAAACCCGGCGGCGCGATGGCCGCGGTGATCAGCGAGTCACCCGAGGGTCTTCGCTATCTGCTCCTGCACAACGCGGACTACCTGCCGGGGCAACCGGACGGCGACTGGTCGTGGGGCCCGCCGTCCGGTTGCCGGGAACCCTTCGACGCCGACATCGCCGCCTGTGCAGCCCGGGAGCTGTTCGAGGAGACCGGCATCAGCGGCGAACCGGTGCCGGTGATCACCGAGGACATCGACTGGGCGATCTTCTACCTCCGGGTCCCGTGGGGCACCGCCGTCCGCCTGGATCCGGCCGAGCACAACGACTATGCCTGGTGCACCGTCGAGGAGGCGACCCGGCGATGTCGCCCGGAGCGCCTCGCCGAAAGCTTCCGCCACGCCGTCGCCGCAACCCGCCAATCCCCGACCTGTCAGAACGAGAGCACGCTATAGCGTCCCCTAGTTCTGACAGGTCGGGGTTGTGGGGTTAGCGGCGGAGCCGGCGGTAGGCCCGGGCCGACAGTGGCAGGAAGATCGCGGTGATCACCAGCGGCCAGGCCAGGGCCATGATCAGCGCGTAGTCCACCAACGGTCCGCCGGTGATCCCGGTCGGGTTGCCGAACAGCTGCCGGGTCGCGGCCGCCGTTGCGGACAAGGGATTCCAGCTGGCGATCGCGGCCAGCCAGGACGGCATCGTCTCGGGCGAGACGAAGATGTTGGACAGGAAGCCGATCGGCCAGACCAGCACCGACACGGCGGTCTGCGCCCCGTCGCCGCGGATGGTCAGGCCGAGGAACACGCCGAACCAGAGCAGCGCGAAACGCAGCCAGAGCAGCAACAGCACCGCGATCAGGGCGGAGCCGAGCGAACCACCGGCCCGCCAGCCCAGCAGCAGGCCACCGATGATCAAGATCACCAGCTCCACCACCGAGGTGAGCATGTCCGCCCCGATCCGGCCGAAGGCGACGGCGGTGCTGCCGATCGGCATCGAACGGAACCGGTCGGTGATGCCCCGCTTGGCGTCGGTGGCCATCGCGGTCATCGTGCCTTCCAGCCCGAACATCATGGCCAGCGTGAACATGCCGGGCAACAGGAACCCCATGTAGTCGCCCTCGCCGCCCGGGATCTGGATCGCTCCGCCGAGCAGCACCCCGAACATGATCAACAACAGCACCATGAAGGCGAGGTTGAAGATCGGGGCCCACGGCTGCCGCACCCAGTGCAGCAGCTCCCGTTTGGTCAGCACCCAGCCGTTGATCAGACTGTGCGTCCGCGGTGCGTTCATCGGGTCACCTCCTGTTCGGTCAGGGCGAGGAAGACCTCGTCCAGGGTCGGCCGGCGCAAGATCACGTCCTCGGCCTCGATGCCGGTGGCGTCCAGGGCCCGGACACAGTCGGCCAGCGTGGCCGAGCCGGACCGGCTGGCTTCGACCGTCACCGTGCGGGTCTCGACATCGGTGATCACCGAGGACCCGGCCAGCCGGCCGAGCGCCTCGGCCACCGTGGTCACCTGGTCGGGCTCGAACAAGGTGATCACCACCCGGTCGCCGCCGAGTTGCCGTTTCAGCGCGTCCGGGGTGCCTTCCGCGACCACCCGGCCGTGGTCCATCACCGAGATCATCGAGGCCAGCTGATCGGCCTCGTCCAGATACTGCGTGGTCAGCAGCACCGTGGTGCCCTGCCCGGCGACCTCGCGGACACTGGCCCACACCTCGTTCCGGGCCCGCGGATCGAGGCCGGTGGTGGGTTCATCCAGAAACAGCACCGCCGGCGTGAGGATCAGCCCGGCGGCGATGTCGAGTCGCCGCCGCATCCCACCCGAATAGGTGGACACCGGCCGGTTGGCGGCCTCGGCCAGGCCGAACTGCTCCAGCAGCGCGACGCCGCGGGCGGTGGCGGACCGCTTGGTCAGGCCGAACAACCGGCCGAACATGATCAGGTTCTCCGCGCCGGTGATCACCTCGTCCACCGCCGAGTTCTGGCCGATCAGTCCGATGCTGCGCCGGACCTGACCGGGCTGGCGGGCCACGTCGTAGCCGGCGACCACGGCCTGGCCGCCGTCGAGATCGATCAGGGTGCTGAGCCCCTTCACGGCCGTGCTCTTGCCGGCGCCGTTCGGCCCGAGCAGTCCGTGGATGGTGCCCGCCTGGACGCTGAGGTCGAAGCCGTCCAGGGCGTCGGTCGACCCGTACCGCTTGCGCAGTGAACGGGCCTCAAGTGAGTGGATCGTATCCACCGTCCTCCTTATTCCGTATGATGTACGGAGATCGTACCGGCTAAACATCGTACACCCAACGGAGAAATTCCGCCTATGCTGCGGCTATGGCGGATGACGTGGAGCGGGAGACCGACCGGACGCTGCGGCTGCTCTGGCGCCGGGAGCTCGGCGCGCGGGAGGGAAGCCGCGGGCCGAAGCAGAGCTCGAGCGTCGATGACGTGGTCCGGGCCGCCATCGCGATCGCCGATGCCGAGGGGCTGGACGCCCTGTCGATGCGCAAGGTCGGCGATCGGCTGGGCCTGCGGGTGATGTCGGTCTACACCTACGTGGCCAACCGGGCCGAGCTGGTCAGCCTGATGGTCGACGAGGTCGCCGGTGAGGAGCCGATGAAGCCGCATCGCGGCGCGACCCGGACCCGGTTGCGGCGGGTGTGTCAGCAGCTCTACGACGGCTATCGGCGACACCCCTGGCTGCTGCAGGCCGAGTCGATCCGCGGCAACCTCGGGCCGAATGTCGTCACCCGCTACGAGTGGCAGCTGGCCGCGATCGAGGGCATCGGCCTGGACGACATCTCGATGGACCAGGTGATCACCCTGATCGGGGGCTTCGCGGCCGGCGCGGCGCAGATGAGCATCGAGGTCAAGCGGACGCAGGAGACCTCGGGCCTGACCGACGCGGAGTGGTGGGAGATCAACGCGCCGATCCTGGATCGGGTGATGGCCGGCACGAGTTTCCCGCTGGCCGGCCGGGTCGGCACGGCGACCGGCGAGACCTACAACGCGGCGACCGATCCCGACCTGTCGTTCCGGTTCGGCCTCGACCGGATCCTGGACGGCGTCGAGTTCTACATCGCGCAGCGATCGGGGACCGACCGCTGAACCGACTTCGGTCGATCAGGCCGAGACGTCGCCCGGCTGCTGCAGCTGGGCGAGCAGCCGCTGCTGCGCGTGCTGCAGGTGGGCGACCAGGGCGTCCTCGGCCTTGCGCGGCCGGCCGGCCTTGATCGCGGCGATGATCTCGGCATGCTCGCTGGCGACGCTGCGCGGATCGACGGTCCGGTGGGCCTGGAACTGGCCCATCGTCAGCTGCACCTCGCCCATGATCGACTCGTGCATCCGGGCCAGCCGGCGGCTGCCGGCCGCGGCGACCAGCGAGGAGTGGAACTCGATGTCGGCCTCGACCTGACTCGGGAAGTCCCGGTCCTGGGCGGCCTGCTCCATCGCCAGCTGGGCCTTGGTCGCCTCGATCGGCACGGTCTTGCGCTTGGCCAGGGCCAGCACGGCCGAGCGCTCGACCGCCTCCCGCCCGATGAACAGGTCGAGGATCTCGGCTTCGTCGAA
This sequence comes from Microlunatus speluncae, assembly GCF_009299835.1. GTDB lineage: Bacteria > Actinomycetota > Actinomycetes > Propionibacteriales > Propionibacteriaceae > Microlunatus > Microlunatus speluncae. Next base: position 307,544 of record NZ_VKCZ01000007.1, on the reverse strand, counting down.
TTCGGGGACCACGGCGCTGCGGTGCGCGGTGCGGCGGAGCAGGCCGACCGAGGTGAGTCGCTCGACGCAGGCCTTCGCGGTCGGCCGGGCGACGGAGTATTCGCTGGCCAGTCGCAGCTCGGTGAGCTTCTCCCCGGGCTGGATCTCGCCGTTGACGATGCGCTTGCGTACGGCCTCGTACAGGGAATCGGTCAGGGATGCCGGCGCGAGCAGGAACCGTTCGGACACGGCCTTACCGTCTCATAGATCCGTCACCGGGGCGGGTCGACGGCCCCGATCCAGCCCAGGGTCTGCTCGGTCGCCTTGGTCGGCTTGTATTCACAGGCGATCACCCCGTCGTAGTCGGCGGGCAGCGCGGCGAGGGCGGCGGCGATCGGCAGCGTCCCGGTGCCGGGTTCGCCCCGGCCGGGGCTGTCGGCCAGTTGCACATGGGCGATCCGGTCGGCGTGCCGGCGGGCGTCGGCGACCAGATCGGCGCCGTTGCTGCCGAGGTGGAACACGTCGTAGAGCAGCCCGACATTGCCGGCCGGCGCGGCGACCTCGGTGATCACGTCGACGACCTCGTCGGCCGTGGTCAGCGGATAGGCGCCGTTGAGGCCGCGGGCCAGCGGCTCGACCAGCACCGTGCCGCCGAACTCGGCGACGGTCTCGGCGGCCCGTCCGATTGCGGTGACGGCGGCCGCCGACTGCTCCGCCGGCGTCCAGCGATCGTCCAGTTGCCCGTACAGCAGGTTGAACTTCCGGCAGCCGGTGCGCCGGGCGATCGACGCGACCTGCTCCACGTTCGCCGCCAGGTCGGCTCCATCGGCCGGGCGATTGGCGACGCCACGCTGGCCGGCCGGCATGTCGCCGGCGAAGAAATTGAGCCCGATCAGCCCGACCTCCGCCCGGTCGATCGCGGTGATCAGCGCGTCGACCTCGGCCTGGTCGGCGACCGGTCGGCTGAACGGCCACCACAGCTCGATCAGGCCGAAGCCGGCGGCACGGGCCGCGGCGGGCCGGGCCAGGAGCTCGTGCTCGGTGAACATGATCGAGATGTTCGCCGCGTAGCTGAATCGGTGACCGCGCATCCGTGCACTCCGCTCCACAATGTCCGTCGTGCAAACTTGACTGACAAGATTACCATTTGCGTACGGCCTCCGGACGCTGACGACCCGGGCGTCGGCGGTCGAGGTCAGCGCGAAGAGGCCGAGTCCGCGGCACGCCGTGGTCGCACTTCCACCCTACGGTCGAAGGTCAGTTCGTCGTCATCCAGCCTGGCTCGGCGCGGCGGGCTGGCCGGCGTGCGCCGCGCCGGCTGTGTCCGCCGGATCGGCTGCGAACGTCGGTCCGGCCGGGGCGCCTGGACGGGGCGGGTGCGCCGGATCGGCGGCCGCGATGAGGCGGTCGGGAGGTCCACGATGGGGCGCAGGTGCAGGGTGGGCGCCGGCTTCGGTTCCGGCGCGGGCTCCGGCTCCGGTACGGGCTTCGCCGACTTGCCGATCTTGTTGAACGGCGGCTGGACGATGAGCCGGGTGATCACGGTCACCGGCTTGCTGGCCAACAGGGCGGACAGCCCGATGGCGAAGGCGATGCTCATGATCAACAGCCAGGGCTCGTCCGGTCCCTCGATCACGCCGTTGTCCCGGAACGGCAGCAATACCACGCTGTGCAGCAGGTAGACGTACAAGGAATTGACGCCGATGTACGTCAGCGGCGACTTCCGCCGGGAGCCCAGGGCCAGCACCCAGGCCGTGCCGAGCAGGCCGAAGGCGTAGCCGGCCAGGCGCAACAGCAGTCCGGTCGTGGTCGATTCGTCGGCCATCTGGATGAAGGACTGCCGGAACCAGAAGTCGTCGGCGCCCAGCTGATCGAGCGACCACCAGGAGACCGCGACCGCGACCGGGACGAAGATCACGCCCAACGGAACGGCGCCGAACCTCCGGATCCGGTCCAGTCCCTCGGGGGTGAAGGCGAGGCCGATCACGAAGAACGGCAGCAGCGTGATGGTGCGGTCGAGGGCCAGTTCGTTCGGCAGGTCGGGCAGCAAACCGCAGCCGAGCGCGATCAGGAACGACACCGGGATCGCGAACGGCAGTGCCCGGAAGATCGGCGTCAGCACCCGCCAGAACGCGACGGCCAGGAGATACCACAGCGTCCACTCGGGATAGAGCAGATCGATGGCGATCGGCTTCTCGTCCAGCCAGCCGACGATCGCGGCATGGCCGACCTGGAAGACGAGATAGGGCACCAGCAGGGTGCCGAGCAGCTTCAGATATGACCCGACCGACGCCTGGAACCGGCGCGACAGGTAGCCGGTGATCAGCGCGAACGCCGGCATGTGGAACAGATAGATCGCCCGGTAGAGGCCCTCGATCAGCTCGTCCTTCGGCACTTCCTCGATGGCGTGACCGAGCACGACGAGGACGATCAGGATGGCCTTCGCGTTGTCCAGCGAGGCGTCACGGACCTTGTGGCGAGGGTCTGTGGTCCGCACGGGCATCGCAGCGACGCTACCCAGCCGTTCCGCAGACTTCAACTCCTTGCCGGTCGGCAAGGGTTTGAGTTACGTCACGTTCCGGCCCCGAATCAGGGGTCGGCCAGCTCCCGCAGCTCGGTGACCCGGTGCTCCAGCGCCGCCAGTTCGGAGGGGTCCAGCACCGTCCGCCGGATCCCGTCGGCAACCGCGAACGCGCCCTGGCGATGGTCGTCGATCACGGTGACGGTGATCTCCACGCCCGCGTACTCGCCGTCCGGCTGCAGCTCCTCCCGGACCACCCGGGCCGTGCCGCGCGCGCAGAGCGCGACATCGCCGCCGCCGACGATGACCAACGCCACCTCGGGCCGGGCCCGCAGCCGGACCAGCGATCCGCGGTTGTGCCGCAGGCTGATCAGGATCCGGCGATCACCCGCCCGGACCGGCCAGGACACCGGGATCGCATGCGGCGCCCCCGACTCCGTGTCCTGTGTCACCAGGACGGCGACGGTCTCCGTCGGCCACTCGGGAAGAACGTCCAGCTCCGGATGTTGATCAAGCTCGGCCATCGCCATCTGCGCCACCTGTAGGTGTCGTGGTTGTGAGTCCGCGACGGGGTATGCCGCGAAGAGTGCAAACGCTTACCGCTCCCACCCGGATTTTACCCGCCCCCAACTTCCGCCGACCCGTCACATCCGCGGCCGTTTTGGCGGCGTGTCGAAGCACTTGTGACGGCTCGACGAATGGGATTCGGAGCTTCGTCCCGAGACGAAATCCGGATCCGGGGCCTCGGCGACCACCGAGCGGTTCGACTCGATGTCGCTGCCCAGGATCGCCAGGTCTTTCCGCCCGTCGCGGTTCCGGGCTCTGGTCGCGCCTCGTGCATCTCCGCCGAGTCGTCACAAGAGCGTCGACACGCCGCCAAACGGCCGCGGATGTGACGGGTCGGCGGTTTTAGAGGGTGGCCAGGAGGGGGGTGGGGTGGGTGTGGGGGAGAGGCGGGTGAGGAGGGTGTTGAGGTGGGACTCGGTGGGGAGGTCGAGGAGGTTGCGGGCGCGCATCCATTCATCGTCGAAGACGGTGTCCAGATACTTCTCGCCGCCGTCGCAGACGATGGTGATCACCGTCGAGCCGGGGGCGAAGTCCTCCAGCCGGGTCAGGGCGGCGTGGACGGAGCCGCCGGCCGAGCCGCCGATCATCAGGCCGGTCCGCGCCGCCACGGCCCGGGCGGTGGCGAACGCCTCGATGTCGCTCACCTTGAGGCCCTCGTCCAACAACGTGTAGTCGACGGCGGTGCCGATCGACGCGCCCGGCGGGGTGCCGGTGCCGGACTGCCAGTACGGGCCGCCGTCGCCGCCGAACGCGATCGAGCCGACCGGCTCGACCCCGATCACCCGAACGGCGGAGCCGCGCTGCCGGAGTCGCCGGGCGGTGCCGAACAGCGATCCGCCGGTGCCGACGGCGCTGATCAACACGTCGACGTCGGGGCCGTCGAGATCGGCCAGCAGTTCGTCGGCCAGTTCGGCGTAGCCGTCGGCGTTGGCCGGGTTGTTGTGCTGCTCGGTGAAGAAGGCGCCCGGCTCGTTGGCGGCGAGCTGCTCGGCCAGGTCCTCCCGGGCCGACGTCGCCAGGTGATCATCGTCGCCGACGAAGATCAGTTCCGCTCCCAGGGCGGCCATGGTCCGCAGCTTGTCGGCGCAGGCGTGCCGGTCGACGACGGCGGTGAACCGGTAGCCGCGCTCGGCCGCGACCACGGCCAGGCCGAGGCCGGTGTTGCCCGACGTCGATTCGACGATCCGGCCGCCGGGCCGGAGCAGCCCGCGGGCCTCGGCGTCGAGCACCATCGACCGGGCCATCCTGATCTTGGCGGCGCCGGTCGGGTTGAACTGCTCCAGCTTCAGCAGCAGCCTGGTCCCGCTGCCGGTCTGGGCCAGCTGAAACAGGGGCGTGCGGCCGATCAGGTCGGTCATTCTGGTGTAGATCACGATCTCTCTCCACGTGCATGATCAAGGCTCCAGCGGAGATCGGGCCGGAGCACGATCTTCGGTGGAATCGGATGGTTCTGGAACTCGGATTCGTTGGAATCCATCTGATAGCCGGCCGTGTTCGGATAGATCAGCAGGTCGCCGATCCGCGGCTCCCGCGGCAACGGGATCCGTCGCCGGCTGAGCAGGTCGGACTCGAGGCAGGTCACGCCGCCGACACAGGTGGGCACCGGCGCGGCCGCGCCGCTCTGAAGCTGCTCCGTCCCGCTCGGCCAGAGCACCGGATCGGGTACGTACTCGCTGCCGAACCACTGCTCGGACAGGCTGAGACTGCTGCCGTCGACTGTGATCATCCGGTACGGCAGCCCGCGCTCTTCCCTGATCTTGACCCCGCGGACGGCGAACACCGAGAGCCCGGCCCGGTCGAGCAGTGAACGTCCCGGCTCGATCGCCAGCCGGATCCCGTGCTCCCGCAGCCGATCGGCGAGCCCGTCGGTGCGCAGGATCTCGGTCAGCATCGCCGGTCCGGCGACCTCGGAGTGGTACGGATACAGCGATCCGCTGCCCTGCCCGTCGTGACACCACCGGTCTCGCAGGCCGTCGGCGAACGCTCGCCACTGCTCCGCGTCGGCGTAGTCGACCGCGAAGCCCCCGCCGATCGAGATCATCGACGCCGGATGTCCCTCGCTGCGCAGCCGAAGACAGCGGTCGACCAGCTCGCCGGCCAGCCGGGCCCGGGGTGCCGGATCGTAACCGGTCAGGTGGAAGCTGAACCCGTCGACCATGATCGAATCCGGCCCGGCACGGGTGATCAGGTCCAGTGCGGCCACCAGCTCGGCCTCCGTCATGCCGAACCTGCTCGCGGAGTCCCGAGGCCGGACCCGGAGCAGCACCCGGCAGGGCTCGGCCCGGAGCGCGATCAGCCGGTCCAGCTCGTCCACCGCGTCGATCGCGATCATGGCACCGTGCCGGGTCGCCAGCCAGAGCAGCTCGTCCGATTTGGCCGGCCCGGTGATCATCAACTCCCGGCCGCGGATGCCACCACCGAGGGCGGCCACCAGTTCGCCGGGGCTGGACACGTCGACGCCGGCGTCGGCCCGCGCGCAGGCGGTGATCACGCAGGCCGCCTTGTTGGCCTTGCGGGCGTAGTAGATCGCACCGGCCAGGCCGGCTTCGGCGAAGGCCGCCCGGTAGGCCCGCAGGTTGGCGGTCACCCGCTCCGGGAAGAGCACGTGGAAGGGCCCGCCGACGGCGAGCGCCAGGTCGGCCAGCAGCCGGTCGTCGGCCAGCAGCCGTAACTCCCAGGGGTCCCGGTGCGCGGTCAACGGCGGCGCCGTGATGCCGCGACCGGTGAGTTCGGCAGTGATCGTCATGACCAGAGCGTGACGTCGACGCCGCGTCCGAGCTCGATCGCCCGCTGGGCCAGCGCGTGGGCGACCGCGATGTCGGTGAGCACGATGCCGCTGTTGAACGCGAAGATCCGCTGCGCGTCGTGCTGCCGCAGCCGGGCGCGACCGGTGATCACCGCGGGCAGCTCCGCATCGACCGGACGCAACGTGCCGTCCGGCCCGGCCATGTCCCGCCCGGTGATCGCCATCTGCGCCGCGTTGGTGGCGATCGCCCGGTCCGCGTCGACCAGCGTCGACGGCGCCAGCCCGTAGCCGACCAGCACGACCGTCGAACCGTCCCGCAGGTCGGACGACTCCACGGCGACCCGAGTGGCCGGGCCCGCGGTCGCCAGGATCACGTCCGCCTCGCCGGCCGCGGCGCGTGGATCGGTGACCACCTCGACCGAACGCGCCGGGTCGTAGTCGGCCAGCATCGACCGGACGGCGTCGATGCCGCCGGCATGGGTGCCGAAGAGCATCAGCCGGTCCAGCTCCGGGTTCGCGGCCAGTAGATGCGGCAGGGCGTTACGCCCCTGCACGCCGGTGCCGATCACCAGCACGCTCCGGGCGTCGGATCGCTTGGTCTCGCGGACCAGGAGGGCCGACACGGCCGGCGTCCGCAGCGCGCCGATCCGGGATCCGTCCAGCAGCGCGATCGGTGCCCCGGTGGTGTCGTCGTACAGCATGATCATCGTGGTGTAGCGCTTGCCGCCGCGATCGTCATCGGGCCCGAAGGTGTACGAGGTCTTCATCGCAACCACGCCGCGGTCGGTGTCCCGGCCGAGCATCGCGTACGCGACGGAGCGATCATGGACCCCGCCGACGGTGATCTTGGTCGGGTTCTCGGCCGTGCCGGAGCCGAAGCTGCGGTAGGCCTGCTCCACCGCCGCCACCACCTCCTCGGGCGGGAACGGCACATCGGCCAGATCGGTCCGGCTGAGCAGGCGAAGCGGCGCGGACTCCTGCGTCGGGTTCATCCGGCGAGCGGATCGGTGCTCGGCTGCTGCCGGCCGAAGGGCTCGACGAGCTCCTCGCCGAATCCGTCCTCGTCGGCCTCGGCCGGGCGCCGGGCGCGGTCGGCCAGCCGGATGTTGACCCGCTTCAGCCAGCGATCGGTGCCGTCGTAGCGCGCGGTGAACGGCACCCGGCCGTGCACGGCGAGATCGTTGTCGATCAACAGCAGTTCGCCGGGGTCGAGCACCGCGGTGATCTTGACCCGATCGAGCTCGGCCGCCAGCTGTCCGTAGGCGGCGCGGTAGTCGGCATCGGCTCGCTCCAACGGGGTGTAGGCGGGGTCGTAGCGCAAGGTCGGCCCCTCCGGCCCGTCCCACACCGGCGGGGTCGGCCGGGCACTGTCCTGATCATGATCGGTGCCGTACGAGCTGTCCGGCAGGATCGGCAGCACCGGCTCGGCCAGGGTCCGGCGATGATCATCAGTGAGCCGCACCCGGCGGACCGACGAGACGGTGGTGCCGACCCGGTCGGGGTTGCGCAGGCAGCCCAGCAGCATCAGGTGGGCCCGGCCCGGGTGGAAGGCGTCCTCGGTGTGCGGAGCGAGGGTGGTGGCACTGCTGGCCCCGGTCTGCTCCCGCTCCCGGCCGCGGGACGGCACGATCGTGTTGATCAGGCGGCCGTTCTGCTGGCCGCGCCAGCCGAACGGCTGACCCGCCGACCGGGCCAGCAGCAGCATGATCAACTCGAAGTCGAAGCCGGCGGTGCCGGCGGCGCGCCAGCTCTCCGGGGTCGGGCCGAGCCCGGCGTCGTCGACCTGCAGCCCGGAGATGATCACGGCGCCGTCGTCACCCGGCGGCTGTACTGCTTCCGCCACCTCGCTCGGCAGCTCCGGCGCGCGGCGATCGACGGCCGCGACCAGCTCGGGGTCGAAGGGAGAGCGGAAGCTTTCGGCCAGCTCGACAGCGACCCGGCCGAGGGCGCGCGCAGTGGTCGGGGCGATGGTGCGGCGAACCAGTGCCGGCGCAGAGCTGGACACGCAGATCCCTTCCTGGCGTGGTGGACGATCACATCCCCGGCCAGCGAAGCTAGTCCCTCAGCGTCAGTTAAGCAAGGCTTACCTAAAGGGTGTCTTGCGGAAACCCTAGGCTGACTCGACTCGCCTCCCGATGCGGAACTCGCCACAGGTAGAGAAATGCGAGCGGGAATGCGGCTTCCGGCCGCGGAACTCGCCACAGGTAGAGAAACGCGAGTCCGGGATCGGGGCAGGTGTCGAACGGCCGGAGTCAGCCGAGGTCCGGCTCGGAGCGCAGCTCGATCACCGATCCGGAGCCGGCGCCCAGTTCGGCGACGACGAGCTCGTTCGAGCCGGGTCGCCACAGCGGCGCGGGCGCGTAGAGGGTGCGCTGCGGACCGATGCTCCAGTAGCGGCCCAGGTTGAAGCCGTTCAGGAACAGATAGCCGTGGTGCCAACCCGGCAGGGCGAGGAAGCCGTCGCCGGGCGTCGCGATGTCGATCATGGTGCGATGGAAGCCGGGCTCGCCGGCCGCCGGTGCCGGGCCGGACCAGTCCAACTCGGGCAGCTCGGTCAGATCGAGGCCGGCCTGCTGATAGCCGTGCAGGTGCTGGAAGTCGAGCCGGATCGCGGCCAACCCCTTGCTGTCGCCGAGGTGGCGGCCGAAGTTGATCCGGCCCAGCGAGCTGACCAGCACGTCCAGGGCGTTCTCCTCGGCCAGCTCCAGGGTGCTCGGCCCGACCGGGAACTGATCATCGAGCGCGCTCCGGCCCACCCGGGACCGGATCCGCCCGTCGATGATCACGGTGCCGAGATCGGCCAGGCCGTCCAGGCTCAACGACGCCTCGGGATACGGCCCGGCCACCCGGGTGCGATAGCGGACCACGCCCTGATGCACGCCCAGCTCCTCGAAGCTGCGCGGTGTCGCCGAGGTGATCACCGGCCGGCGATCCAGCACGGTGGCGAGGGAGACGCTCTCGGTCACCGCCGCCGTGGCGGCCGGCAGTCGCGGCGGCAGCGGCGGCGGCTCCGGCGGCGTGTTGCCGGTGTGGGCGATGATCACGTCCCGGAAGGCGCCGAACTTGGCGGTCGGCGTGCCGTCCTCGGCGATCGGGGCGTCGTAGTCGTAGCTGGAGACGGTCGGTTGCAGCACGACGGTGCCGCCGTCCTCGACGGCGTTCGCCCCGGCCCAGACACCGAAACTGGTGCCGCCGTGGGCCATGTAGAAGTTCACCGAACGGCCGGCTGCGAGCATGCCGGCCAGCTCGGCCGCCGCGTCGTCGCCGGGCCGGGTGTGATGATCACCGCCGAAGTGATCGAACCAGCCGTTCCAGAATTCCATGCACATCTCCGGCTGTCCCGCTCGCAGCTCGGCGAGCGTCGCGAGGCGGACTCCTGCCGGGAGCCGAAGTTGATCGTGGCCAGGGTGTCGTCGATCATGCCGCCCTGCAGCCAGAGCCGGCCCGGCCCGTCGGAGGTGAACAGCCAGACGTCGATGCCGAGCTCGATCAACCGGTCCCGCAGGTGCCGCAGATGAACGGGGTCGTTGCCGAAGCTGCCGTACTCGTTCTCCACCTGGACGCCGATCACTCGCCCCTCCCGGGAGACCTGCCGCTCGGCGATCACCGGCACCAGCGCGTCGAACCAGCGATCGACCTGATCTTGGTAGCCGGGCTCGCTGGTCCGCAGTCCGCGCCGGACGGCCGGGTCGGCGAGCAGCCAGGACGGCAGCCCGCCGAACTCCCACTCCGCGCAGATGTACGGCCCCGGCCGGACCAACACGTCCAGGCCGGCCGCCGCGGCCAGATCGAGAAACGCACCAAGATCACGATCACCGTCGAACGACGGAGCCCGGTCCCGCCACGGCTGGTGGAAGTTCCAGGCGACATAGGTCTCCACCGTGTTGCAGCCCATCGCGACCAGCCGCTGCAGCCGATCGGCCCACAGCGCCGGCGGGACCCGGAAGTAGTGCAGGGCGCCGGAGATGAGCTGGTGCGGTTTGCCGTCGCGGACGAAGCGTCCACCGTCGATCGTCACGCCGGCCGCGGGCGAGGACTGGGTCTCGGTCACCCAGGAAGTGTGCCAGCCGGAGCTGCTTCGGCGGATCTGCGGTCAGCGGGCGTGAGCCGAGGAGAGCCGGGCGAACCAGGCGATGGTGAGTGCCGTCCCGCCCATGATCACGGCGAGTACGGTCAGCGCAGGTTCGACGCCGTGCCAGCCGTCGTACGGTCGGACACCGGTCACGACCAGGGCGATCACCGCCGCGACGGCGCCGAACGCCGCCAGGAAGAAGGCACCGATGCCGCCCCTCGGCCGCTCCGTCGGCCGCAGTGAGAGCAGCAGCACCGCCAGGCCGGACCAGGCCAGCGTCACGGTCAGCGCAGCCAGGACGTCGCTCGTCTGGTGCCAGCCGGCCACCACGGTGGACATGCCGATGAACACGATCGCGAACGCGCCGAGCGCGACGGTCAGCGCCCGCAGGCCGACCGGGGCGACCAGCAGAGCGGCCAGGACGATCGACACCGTCACCGTGGTGTGGCCGCTGGGCAGGCTGTTGTGCGAGCCGAAGCCGTTGCCGAAGTCGGGCCGGTCGACCGTGGCCTTGATCAACTGCGTGGTGACGTTCGCGCCGCCGACGATCAACACGGCGGCGCCGGCCGCGGCGAACCGGCGACGGATCAGCGCGAGGACCACGCAGGCCGCCAGGGCGACGGCCACCGTGCCGGTCGAGATCGTGCCGAGCGCGGACAACAACGGCTCCAGCGCCTCCTGGCGCGCGTGCAGCACCTCCGTCGCCTCGGCGTCGATCAGCTGGCCCGACTCACTGAACACCGCGATGCGGACCAGCAGGATCGTGCCCAGGACGCCGATGATCATGGCGATCGCGGCGCCGCTCGCGTACCGGCTCCGGGTCGGTGCGGGCCCGGGCGTCGGTGTCGGCACTGGTACGGATCCGAGTTGCTGGGTGGTCACGCGTCCCACGGTGCCACGGAAACCCAACGACTACAGCGGTTTCGGGGCCTCGGTGGCCGGACTGGGGACCGCGGGCCGACCGATCTGGGACCTGAGGTGGATCGGCCTGAGCCTGCAGGATGATCCGGGCTGCGACCAGCGTCAGGCCCGCATCGCGGTGGCGACCTGCTCGGTCGTCAGCGACGGCCCGTCGAGTGGGTGGGCGGCCTCGGCCCGCAGCCCGTCCAGCTGGAGATCGAGGTAGCGCCGCCAGGCCCGCGGCGCGATGTCGACGGTGGCCGTGATCACCCGCGAGGTGGCCCAGATCAGGCAGGCCAGATCCTGCAGGGTGAAATCGCTCCGAAGCACGCCGGCCCGCTGGGCCCGATCGATGATCTGCGCGACGCCGGCGTACCCGCGATCGCAGGCCTCGGCCATCGCCGCGGCTGCCGGATAGCGCAGCGTCATCGCCTCGTTCAGCCCGCGGTCCACGGCCTGCAGTTCGAACGAATGCCGCAGGAATTCCCGGAACCCCGCCCACGGATCGGGGTCGGCGAGGGCCTCCTGGCCGGCGGCGTTCATCGCGGCCAGCTTGGCCGGATAGATCGCGTCGAACAACGCCTCCCGGGTGGGGAAGTGGTTGTAGAGGGTGCCGATGCTGACACCGCCGCGGCGGGCGATCTCCTCCAGCGGCGCGGTCAGCCCGCGTTCGGCGAACAGCTCGGTGGCCGCGGCGAGCAGCTTCTCCCGGTTCGCGACGGCGTCGCGGCGAGGAGTACGGATCCGCTCGGGCATGCCTCCACGCTACTACTTGAGGGCAGCCTCAAGTTAGGCTACGGTCGACATCATAACTTGAGGAGAGCCTCAAGTTAATAGCGAAAGGGAATCACCATGACCACAGTCGAGACCGCCGCCCAGCCCGCTCCGCCCGAAGCGTCGGCCCAGGGGGTCGTTGTCGTGCTCGGCGTCGGGCCGGGTCTGGGCCTGTCCGTGGCTCGCCGGTTCGGCCGCGGCGGCCATCCGGTCGCCGTCGTCTCCCGCTCGGCCACCCGGCACGGCGACTATCTGGAACGGCTGCGGGCCGACGGGGCGACGGCGGTCGCCGAGGTCGCCGATGTCCTCGACCGCGACCAACTGACGGCCGCGCTGACCCGGATCGAGCAGCGGCTCGGGCCGATCGAGGTGCTCTACTACGGCCCGGCGGGGATGGCCCCCGGCAACTTCCCGGTGCCGATCGAGGCGATCACCAGTGACACGGTGCGCGAGTCGTCGGGTCTCCTGCATGGTGCCGTGGACGCCGTCGCGGCGGTGCTGCCCGGGATGCTGGAGCGCGGGCGCGGCACGATCCTGCTGCCGACCGGGCTGAGCGCGATCCGGCCGATGCCGCAGCTCGGCCAACTGGCGCTGATCGGCGCCGCCCTGCACCGGTACGCCCTGACCCTCAACGCGGCCCTCGCCGACCGGGGCGTGTTCGCCGGCTCGATCGTGATCGGCGGCGGCATTCTCGGCGGGGACATCTACGCGGCCATGGCGAAGAACGCCGAGCAGCTGGCCGGGGCCGGGCTGAACGCCGAGCAACTGGCCGCGATGGCACTCGACCCGGACGCGATGGCCGACCAGGTCTGGGACCTGGCCACCGCCCGCGACCGGGCCGAACTGGTGTTCTCGGTGCTGGACTGACCGGGTCAGCCGGCCTCGGTGTCCAGGTAGCCGGCGCTGACGTAACCGAGCCAGTCGCCGTCCCGGCCGACCCGGAACCAGCCGGGCCCACCGGTGCAGGCGAGATCGAGGTCGTCGGCCAGGCGATAGAGCACCGGTGCGGTCGACCACGGCTTGGAATGGACCGGCGTGCTCTCCCGGACGGTGGTGCAGGTGATCCCGGCCGATGCCGTGGTCGGCAGCGCCACCAGGCTCGTGGCCGCGATGGCGGTCGCGGCGCCGAATCCCAGGGCAGTCCGCAGCTTGCTCGGCATGTTGTGCCTCCTCGCTCGTGAGCGTCTTGGGTACGTTTCCGTACCCCACACAACCACAGCGAGGGTCAGCCTTGCTCCAGCCCGACGACAGGGGTTACAGCTTGCGGACCCGGGTTGCCACGAAGCGGAAACTGTCCTGGACGGCCGGCTCGTAGTCGAACTCGACCCGGTCGCCCTGGGTCAGCTCGCGGAAGCCTTCGGCCTCGATCGCGCTGAAGTGGGCGAACGCGTCGAGCCCCTCGGGGAGCTCCGGCGACGCGATCGCGCCCCAGCCCTTCTCCGACTTCCAGAACTTGACCGTGCCCTCTGCCATCCGGTCAGCTTCCCCGGTTCGGTCGGCCGGAGCAATCGATATGTGCCGACTCAGCGGTGCCGCAGGGCGAACGGGAGCGTTCGGTCCGCGATCAACCGCTGCCAGGCGCGGCCATGGGGGACGGCGGGGTGCGGCGGCTTCCGGCCGGCGGCGTGCATGAACGCCGCGAAGGCGGCGATGCCGTCGATCAACAGGCTCGGATCGGCTCCGCCGAAGACGGGATGATCGGACCACACGCGGAGCACCTCGATCCCGCCGCCGTCGCCCCGATCAGCGCCGGAGGCCACGACGTCGCAGAGCGTGATCAACGAGTCGAACCACGGCGGCGCCACGTCCGGATGAGCCCAGTCCACGAACCAGACACCGTCCGGACCGAGCAGGATGTTGTCGGCGCGCAGGTCGACGTGGGCACCGATCAGGTCCGCCGGATCGGTGATCATGGCGACGAACCGGGCCTCCCCGGGCAGCCAGTCCCCGGCGAGCTCGTGCCAGGGATCCTCCGGGTCCTCGGCGATCGATTGCCAGCCGGAGAAGAGTTTGGCGGCCAGATTGCTCTGCGGCCAGTCGTCGATCTTGGCCAGTGCCTCTTGTACGGGCAGCCAGGCGTCCAGCACCCGATCAAGATCATCGGCTCGCCAGGGGTGGGGCGGCGGGTCGCCGGCCACCGCCGGATACAAGATCACGACCCATTGATGATCACCGACCGCCAGCTCGGCGTGATCCAGCAGGCGCGGGATCGACGGAGCGTCCGGCAACCGGGCCGCGGCTTCGGCCTCGCGCAGATAGAACCGTCCGCCGTCAGGATTGACCGTGGCGTCGAGCGCCTTGACGAACACGCTCCGCCGGCTGCCGTGCACCACGGTGGCCAGCCCGGTCGACATGCCGCCGACCCGGTCCTGCCAGTCCACGATCGGCCCGCCGGCCCGCGCCTCGACCCAGTCCCGGACCGCCTGCGGCGCCGCTGTCCAGCCCAGTCGCGGACCGTGCAGGTACGTCGGCGGGGTGGTCATGTGATCACTGTGCCAGGATCGCTGCGCCGCCCGCCACGTGATTCTCTGGCTGCGTGCGAGGGCGAGGGGACGTTCGGGTGTTCGTTCCCTGAGCCTGTCGAAGGGCCAGGCCCGATCACCCTTGCCCTTCGACAAGCTCAGGGAACGATCACTCGAGCCTCCGCCCGCTACCCCGGTTGATCTTGCTCAGAGCGGCGCGGGGATGACCCGGCGCACGCGGGGGTGCAGGCAGGCGTGGTGGTGATCGGGGGCGACGGTGACGAAGGTGGGGTCGATGGTTTCGAGGGGCGGCACGATGGCGCCGCAGTCGGCCTGGGCATCGGGGCAGCGGCGGCGAAAGACGCAGTCGCCGGCGCCGTCGGTGGCCTCGTGCACCTCGGGGCCGGCGGTCGGCAGCAGCCGGTCCGGGCCGTCGGTCTCGACTCCGCGCATGATCGGGATCGCTGACAACAGGCAGTGCGTGTACGGATGCACGGGGCGCTGGATGATCTCGTCGGTCTGGCCCTGCTCGACGATCCGGCCGCGATAGATCACGTGGATCGTCCCACCCGCGCCGACATAGCGGGCGGTGGCCACATCATGGGTGATGAACAACAGCGCCACGCCGAGCTGCTCGCGCAACCGGCGGAACACGTTCAGGATGCCGAGCCGGAGCGAGACGTCGATCATGGAAACGGCCTCGTCGGCGACCAGCACCTCGGGATCGAGGGTCAGGGCCCGGGCGATGCAGACCCGCTGCCGCTGCCCGCCGGACAGCTTGTGCGGATACTTGTCCCGGACGCCGGCCGGGTCGAGCCCGACCAGGTCCAGCAGCTCGTCCAGCCGTTCGTCGACCCAGCCGCGGCCGATCGTCTCGCCGGCCGCGGCCCGCTGCTTGGCCCTGATCCGTAACGGCATCCGCAGCGTCTCGTCGATCATGGTCGCCGGATTCAGCGCCGAGTACGGATCCTGATGGATCAGCTGGACCCGCTGGAACAGCTCTCGCCGGGCCCGACCCCGAGCCCGGCCGACGTCACGACCGGCCAACTCGAGAGTGCCACCGCTGGCATCCTCGAGCCCGGCGAAGATCCGGCCCAGGGTCGTCTTGCCGCAGCCGGACTCGCCGATCAAGGACGCAGCCTCGCCCGGCATCAAGGTCAGGTCGACCCCGCGCAGCGCATGCACGTCGTCCTTGCCGACGAAGCCGCCGCCGCGCGGGCTGAAGACCTTGGTCATCCCGGTCGCCCGAATGGCCGGCGTCGGCGCTTCGTCGGTGTCGGCGCGGGTCATGATCGATTCGGTCATCGCTGCACCACCGGGCAGGCGATCAGTCGGCCGTCGTACTCCTCCAGCGCGGGCGTCTCGACCCGGCAGGAGTCCTCGGCCAGCGGACAGCGGGCGGCGAAGACGCAACCCCGGGTCGGTGCCGACATCAGGTCCGGCGGTCGTCCGTCCAGCGGCCGGGCCAGATCGGGATCGCCCTCGATCCGCGGGATCGCCCGCATCAGCGCCGCCGTGTACGGATGCCGCGGCGTCCTGATCACCCGGGCCACATCGCCCAGCTCGACCAGCCGGCCGCCGTACATCACCGCGACCCGGTCGGCCAGCTCGGCCACCACTCCAAGATCATGGGAGATGATGATCGTCGCCAGCTCCCGCTCGGCGTGGATCTCCCGGACGATCTCCAGCACCGAGGCCTGGCTCAGCATGTCCAGTGCCGTGGTCGGCTCGTCCAAGATCAACACCTCGGCGTTGAGCACCAGCGCGAAGACGATCCCGACCCGCTGCCGCATCCCGCCGGACAGCTCGTGCTGGTAGGAGTCGAGCACCCGCCGGCCGTCCAGCCCGATCCGGTCACAGAGCCGCCGCGCCTCGATGATCAAGCCGCGCAGATCCTTGACCCCATGGCTGCGGCCGAGATCGAGCAGCTGCTTGCCGACCCGCTTCAGCGGGTTGAGCGAGTTCTGCGAGGCCTGGAAGACGTAGCCGACCCGGGCCCCGCGATAACGACGCAGCTTTTCCCCGGACCAGGCAGTGATGTCGCCCGCCCCGGCCACCTCGACCGCGCCGGCCGCGATCCGGCCGGGCGAGGAGACCGCGTTCAGCAGCGCCAGGGCCAGCGTCGACTTGCCCGAGCCGGACTCGCCGACCACCCCGAGGATCTCGCCGCGCCGGATCTCCAGGTCGCAGTTCGCGACGGCGGGACGATCACCGACCGGGGTCGGATAGGTCACGGTCAGCCCGCGGACCTTGATCAAAGTCCGCTGATCTTCCTGCTCCTCGACCGCCGCCGACATCACGCCTCCCGGAGTCGCGGGTTGAAGAATTCGTCCACCGCGTCGAGCAGCAGCACCGTGCCGAGGGTCAGCAGCAGGATCGCGCTCAGCGGCGCCAACAGGTACGCCAGCGCGGTCGGCGACTGCAGCGCGCCGTTCTGCACCGCCTGGTTGAGCATCACACCCCAGTTGTTGGCGGTGAACGGCACCACGCCGAGGAAGAACAGGCCGGCCTGGGCGTAGACGAAGCCGGTGAACGTGAGCAGCATGTTCATCCCGATGTACGGCGCGACGTTGGGCAGCAGTTGCCGGAAGATGATGTTGGGCAGCGGCAGGCCGAGGCTACGCGCGGCCTCGACGAAGCCGCGGGTGCGCAGCGACAGCACCTGGCTGCGAACGGCCCGGGCCAGCCCGCCCCAGCCGAGCAGGCCGAGCACCAGCCCCATCGAGAACGCCGAGCTGAAGTCCCACAGCGTGGCCAGCACGACCAGCAGCGGGAAGCTCGGGATGGTCAGGATGAAGTCGGTGATCTTCATCAGGATCGAGTCCGGCCAGCCCAGCCGATAGCCGGCGAACAGCCCGAGCCCGGTGCCGATCACGATCGTGAACAGCGACGCCCACAGCGCCGACACCATCACGTAGCGGGTGCCGGTGATCAACAGCGCGACCACATCGGTGCCGGCGAAGTCGGTGCCCAACGGATGGGCCAGGCTCGGTGAGCTGAGGATGTTCTCCGGGTCGATCGGCAGGTGCTCGGGATAGAGCCACGGGCCGGCGATGGCCATCAGGGCGAAGATCACCAGGATGATCGCGCCGATCAGCCGGGTCGGCCGACGGATCAGCACCCGCCAGGCGGCGACCAGCCCGCGCACCCGGCGGCCCGTCCCGGTGGTGACCGGCTCGTCGGTGGGGCGGCGGACCAGTTCCGGATCGATGGTGGTCATGCCGACCTCCGGATCCGCGGATCGATCACCGCGTAGAGCACGTCGGCGATTGCGTTGGCCACGATCACCGCGACGGAGATCAACAGGAAGGCTCCACTCATCAGCGGATAGTCGCGTTGCCCGATCGAGTCCAGCAGCAACGTGCCCAGCCCCTGATAGTTGAACGTCGACTCGATGAACAGCGACCCGCCGAACATGAACCCGATCGACAGGGTCAAGATCGTGAACAGCGGCAGCATGGCGTTGCGGGCGATGTAACGCATCACGGTGAGCCGCTTCAGCCCGCGCAGCTCGGCGGCCAGGATGAAGTCGTCGCCGAGCACCGAGACCACCGACGACTTGGTGGTCAGCAGCCAGCCGCCGTAACTCGACAGCGCGTAGGTGAAGACCGGCAGCGTCGCGTGCCAGATCAGCGAACCGATGAAGTCGAGCGAGAGACCGGGCTCGATGCCGGCGTCGTACGGTGCCCCGTAGGGAAAGATCAACAACAGCGTGGAGAAGACGTACAACAGCAGCAGGGCCATCACGAACTGCGGGATCCCGTGCAGCAGCGAGCCGCTGATCGAGATCAGGTCGCCCAGCCGGGTGCTCCGGCGCAGCGCGGCGACCACGCCGAGCGTGACCCCGAGCAGGAACGACATCACGATCCCGGTCAGCACCAGCACCACCGTGTACGGCGCCGCCGCCGCGACCAGCTGGGCGACCGGCAGACCGGCATTGCCGATCGACTGACCCAGATCGAAGCGGACCAACGCCCCGAGATAGCCGAAGTACTGCTCGTGCAGCGGCGCGTCGGAGACGAAGCCGTACAGCACCTGCACCTGACGCTCGGCCGCCTCCGGCGGGATGCCCTGCTGGATCAGCGCTTCGTAGGCCTGCTTGATCGGATCACCGGGCAGCAGCCGGACCAGGAAGAAGGTGAACGTGGCGACGAGGAAGATCATCACCACGACCCCGGCGACCCGGCCGAGCACGGTCCTGATCAAGCCCCAGTGCGCACCCGGGCGCCGCGGCGCCACGCGTCGTTCAGCCATCCACGTTCCCGCTGATCACTTGGCCTGGATGTAACCCAACGACATCCAGACGCCCGGGGACAGCTTCTGCAGGCCGGGATCCTTGCCGTCGGGGAAGTTGGTGAACCGCTTCTCGTTGATGAACTGCACGTTCTGGTAGTCCCAGATCGCGATCATCGGCACCGCGGTGTTGGTGGCCAGCACGATCTGCTGGATCGGAGCCGCCTGCTGCTCGGACTTCAGGGTGCGCAGCCCGGCCACCAGCTCGCCCGGCTTGACCTTGCTGCCATCGGGCAGCGTGATCTCCTGCGGCCCGCTGAGCCAGTTGCCGGACTCCTTCTCCGTACGCGCCTTGTAGACGACCTTGCTGCCGACCAGGTTGTAGCCGTACGGCGTGCCCCAGATCCGGCCGAGCGAGGTGTTGGGGATGGTGCCGACGCCGGTCAGCCACCAACCGAACGGGTATTTCCCGGCCGCCATCTCCTCCTGATAGACCGCGAAGTCGGGGGAGACCTTGTTCTGACAGGCGATGCCGAAGTCGTTCAGCTCGCTGCAGACCACGTTGGAGGCGGCGATCCAGTCGCTGAACCCGGTGACCGCCTGCATCGTCACGGTGAACGGCTTGCCGTCGGCCAGCAGCCACTTGCCGTCACCGCCCTTCGTCAGGCCGGCCTCGATCAACAGCTGCTCCGCCTTGGCCGGATCGTGGCCGTACGGGTTCAGTTGATCATGGGTCTCCGGGGTGATCAACACGTCACCGGCCGCCTTGACCATGCCGGTCGTGGTCTCGCTCGGTGAGCCGCCAACCGGCTGGCCCACCTTGGTGATCGCGTCCCGGTCGAGCAGGTGGGCGAAGGCCTGCCGCGTCTGGACCTTGTCGAAGGGCTGCACCGACTGATCGAACGACAGCGACGCCTGGACGTAGCTGGTGGAGACGATCTGCTTGTTCCCCGCCCGCTCGATCGACTGCAGGATGTTGGTCGGCATCGCGGTGAACGGGCCGTAATCGAGCTGACCGCTCTGCAGGTAGTTCCAGATCTCGTTGTTGCCGGCGTAGTTGCGCAGCTTGACCTGGTCCGGCGTGATCTTGTCGGCGGCGAAGAAGTGCTCGTTCTTCTTCAGGATCGCCTCACCCGGATTGATCCCGGCGAGGACGAACGGGCCGGCGGACAGGTCGTCCGGCGGGTTGAAGGCGGTGATCTTCTTGGTCAGCTCGGCGATCTTCGTCGTGGCCGCCTTGTCGCCGGCATCGGTCTTCTTGATCAGGTCCCAAATGTCGGCCGGCAGCTGGGGCCCGTACTGCGCGTCCGGGACGATCGCGGCCGTGATCAGGTTGAGCATGAAGGTCTGGCTCGGCTCACCCGGCAGCTGGTTGAACTCGACCGTCGAGTCGTCGACGACCTTGATCTCCCCCAGGTTGATCCCGGTCAGCGTGCCGGCGACGTAGCCGATGGCGAACGACGTCTGCACGTCCTTGCCGGTGACCGGAGTGCCGTCGGACCACTTGGCGTTCGGCTGCAGCTTGATCGTGACCTTCGACAGATCCTCCGACGCCTCCCACGACGCGGCCAGGCCGGGGAAGAAGTCGTTGATGTTCTTCGGGTTCGCCTTGTTCCAGGCCAGCTGGAACACGTTGTAGCCGGTGAAGGCGTTGCCCTTGGGGTTGTACGGGTTGTTCGGCGCACCCGGCGTGATCTTGCGGTTGGCATCGATCGTGGTGAAGATGCCGCCCTTCTTGTCCCCGCCCTCGCTCGGCCCGGTCCCCGCCGGCCCGCCCGTACCGCACGCGGTCAGCGCGAGAACGGCCGCCCCGACGACGGTCGCGCGCGCGACCCAGCCCCGAAAATGACTCCGCATAGCTGAACCTCGATCTCCCCTGAGCACGGCCCACCGACACCTGTTGTGAACGCACCGTAGGTGGCCTCGACCGGCCAGGTCAATAATTTCCACAAATCCGTCGCTTTGTTGTGCTCTTTTACGCGAGCCGGTAGCTCATGAGGTCAGGCGGTGCTTCTGCACCTTGCCGAGGGCGTTGCGGGGGAGGTCGGGGACGAAGCGGATCTCGCGGGGGCGTTTGTGGCCGGCGAGCCGGTCGGCGACGTGGCCGATCAGGGCGTCGGGGTCGCCGGCGCCGACCACGAAGGCCACGATCCGCTGGCCAAGATCATCATCCGGTACGCCGACGACGGCGACATCGGCCACGCCCGGGTGCTCCCGCAGGCAGGTCTCGATCTCGCCGGCGCCGACCCGGAAGCCGCCGGTCTTGATCAGGTCGGTCGACTCCCGGCCGACGATGCGATGGAAGCCGCCCGGGTCGATCACCGCCGCGTCGCCGGTGCGGACGAAGCCGTCGGCACCGAGGGTCTGCTCGGTGGCGTCCGGCCGGTTCAGGTAGCCGTCGAAGATCATCGGGCCGGCGACCTCGAGGCTGCCGATCGTCTCGCCGTCCGCGGGCACCTCGCGTCCGGCGTCGTCGCGCAGCCGGGTCCGCACCCCCGGCAACGGCAGCCCGACCCAGCCGGGCCGGCGTTCGCCGTCGACCCGGGTGCTGATCGTGATCATGGTCTCGCTCATCCCGTACCGCTCCATCGGCGGCGCCCCGGTCAGCTCGGCCAGCCGGCCGAACACCTGGGTCGGCAGCGGAGCACTGCCGGAGACCAGCAGCCGGGCCGCGCTCAGCCGGCGGGCCAGGTCGGGTTCGGCGACGATCCGCGACCACACGGTCGGCACCCCGAAGTAGAGCGAGCCGCCGGCGCTTGCGTACGCCTCGGGGGTGGGTCGGCCGGTGTGCACCAGCGGGCTGCCGATCCGCAGCGGCCCGAACAGCCCGAGCACCAGGCCGTGCACGTGATAGAGCGGCAGGCCATGCACCAGGGTGTCTTCGGCGGTCCAGTGCCAGGCGTCGGTGAGCGCGTCGAGGCCGGCGGTCAGCGCGGCCCGGGACAACACCACGCCCTTCGGCGGCCCGGTGGTGCCGGAGGTGTAGAGGATCAGCGCCGGCGTCTCCGGCCCGGGCTCGGCCGGCACCGCCGCGGTGCCGGCCGCGACGCCGACCACCGGCAGGCCGCCCGGGTCCGGCGGAGCGAGGCCGAGCCAGCCGGCCGGCGCGGCATCGCCGAGGACATGGGCCAGTTCGCTCGCCCCCGAGTCCGGCGGCACGGGAACCGCGGTAGTCCCGGCCAGCAGGCAGGCCACCAGCGCGATCACGGTCTCCGGCGTCGGCACCGCGTGCACGGCGACCCGCGCGATCCCGGCCGCCCGAAGCTCGGCCGCTGTCGATGCTGCGCGCCGCAGCAGTTCTGCTCGCGACAGCTCCGCTCCGGCGACGGTCACGGCCGTCCTATCGGTCCCGGTCAACGCCTGGAGCAGCATGCGTCGAGGGTAGCGATCGCCGCCGGGTCGGCTCAGCTCGACGTCACCAGCCGGTCCAGCAGGTCATGGTGTCCAACAGCCCGCCGTCCCAGGCGATCACCTTGGTCGGCTCCAGGCACCAGTACGGCGAGCCGGAATCCGTCGCGTACTTCTGCTGGAATCGGCCGTCGAGGTCGTCCCATTCCTGGTCGGTGAGGTCGTCGTCCTCGATGATTCGAGCCCGCCCTTCGACGCTCACGACCTGTTCCGGCTCTGGCGGATGCACCACTGCCCGCGGATCGCGGATCAGGTTCCGGGCCCACGCGGCCTGCGGCCTACCCTCGAAATGCAGTCGGTTGCCGTGCCACAGCCCCCACACCGGTACCGCGTGCGGCCGACCGTCGGGGAAGGTCGTGGTCAGCCAGAAGTGCCTGGCCGCTTCCATCCGGGCCACGACGAAGTCCCAGCTCAGCAGGCTGGTGTCGTCCTCGGGCATCCCGTACCCCTGGATCTTTCGAGCCGGCGACGCCGGCGGCACAGCGATCTCGTGCAGCATGCCGATGACGCTAGGGGAATTTCCGCTGCGCCGGCCAGTGATTCGGGGCCCCGTCGATCTGCCGCCTTGACCGTGCCCCAGGGGCATGGTCTGCAGTAGGACGTCGGGGAGACTGAACCATCGGGACGAGAGAGGGAGGGCGATCGTGGCCTGGAGCACCCGGCAGCTCGCCGAGCTCGCCGGCACGACCTTGAAGGCGGTCCGGCACTACCACAAGGTCGGCCTGCTCGATGAGCCCGAACGCGACAGCAATGGCTACAAGCGGTACGGGGTGGCCCACCTGACCCGACTGCTCCGGATCCGGCGGCTGACCGACCTCGGGGTCTCGCTGCCGCAGATCGCCGCGATGGGCGAGGCTGACGAGCACCCCGAGGAGGCGCTGAAGGTCTTGGACGCCGAACTGGCCGCCACCATCGACCGGCTGCACCGGATCCGGGCCGAGCTGGCCCTGATCCTGCGCAGCCAACTGCCCACCGACCTGCCACCCGAGCTGGCGCCGACGATCGACAACCTGTCCGAGGCCGACCGGAGCATGATGGTCGTGTACGGCCGGGTGCTCGCCCCGTCCGGGATGGACGCGATGCGGCGGATGATCGCCGAGCACCCGCGCACTCCGGCGGCGACCGAGTTCGACAACCTGCCGGCCGATGCCGACGAGGACGTACGGCGTGAGCTGGCGGAGCGCTTCCTGCCCGAGGTGATCGACATCGCCAAAGCCTTTCCCGATGTGATCACCGCGCATCAGGAAGCGCCCGGCGGGCACCGCCAGCTGAGCCAGACCGTCGGTCTGGCCATCGCCGACATCTACAACGCCGCGCAACTCGACGTCCTGGCCCGGGTCGGGCAGGAGCTCAACCGGCGGGCCGCCGAAGCCGCGGCCGAAGCCGGCGATGCGGATCACTGAGGCGGAGCTCCGGTCGGCCTGTGATCGAGGACGAGGCGCTTTCGCTGGGGTAAACGGCCTACCGCCGTGCCCTTCAGAACATGCCGACGGAGTTGCGGGTAACGACGAAGAGGATCACGACGCCGATCAGCAGGATCACGAGGACGCTGACGATCGCCATGAACAGCACTCGGATCACGCTGGTTCCGGCTCCCGTGGGACTGCCCACGGCCCTGATTGTGGCGCCGGTGGTGAGATTGAGCAGCCCGGCCACCTCGATCCGGCCGTTTCGATCCAGCCGATCCGGGACCTGGATCTGATCACCTTCCCGCACGGTTCCGTCGATGGACAGGCCACGCACCACGACCTCGACCCAGGACTCGTCGGGCCGACGGATCCGGAAGGTGAGTGTCGTCGTCCCCGGCCACTCGGTCGAGCCGCCGGCCCCGGCCTGACCCGGCAGACTCACGACAGTGACCGCCTCCGCGCGTCCGATCAGGACGCCGGCGGGCACGGCCGGGCCGGGCGCCGGCAGCTTGTCCCGATAGGGCGGAAACTCGTTCGGCTCGGTCATGTCGTCCTCCTTGCCGTCGGACTCTAACGCCGATTCGGGCCCGAAGTCCGGCGACGAGGCCGTCCCAGCGCCCCCCAGACCCCGAGTTGTCAGACTCTCACCACGTCATAGCGTGGTGAGAGTCTGACAAGTCGGGGTTGGGGGCTCGGCTGGGTTCACGGTTGGAGGCGTTGCACCTGATAGCCGGCCGCGGTCCGGCGGTAATGGAGGCGGCGGTGGAACCGGTTGACGCTGCCGTGCCAGAACTCCACCTCATCCAGCGACAGGATCCAGGCGGCCCAGTCGGCCGGCCGTGGGATCGGCTGCGTCGAGTTCGCGAGTTGATCAACATTGTGGTGCAGGGTGGCCGGGTCGGGCATCGGTTGCGACTGCAGCGAGGTGGCGGCAACGGCCTGGGCGTCGCGGGTTCGGTCGGCGAACAGCCGGTCCGACACCTCATCGGCGGCCCGGCTGATCTTGCCGGCGATCGTGATCTGCTGCAGTCGCTCCCGCCAGTAGAGGTTGACGGCGCCGTGCGGATTCTGGGCGAGGTCACGGCCCTTGCGGCTGGTCGCGACGAATCCCATCAGCACACCGGCTGGACCGATGTCCTTGATCAACAGGGTTCGAGCCGAAACCCGCCCCTCGGCATCCGCGGTCGCCAGTGTCGCCGCGCGCGGCTCGCGTACCCCCGCGGCTTCAGCCGCCGCGACCCATGCCTGCAGCAACCCGACGGGCTCGGCCGGCGGTTGATCGAACTCCGGCAACGCGAGCGAGGAATCCCCGGACAAGGTGACTGCCATGGCAACGATTCTCTCAGGGCGGGCCAGTCTGCGGCTGGCGGCTGTAGGTTGACCGGATGGACGCGGTTGATCATGTGCTCTATGCGGTCCGGGATCTGGAGGCCGCCGGCGAGGACTTCCGCCAACGGTACGGGTTCGGGGTGCTGCCCGGCGGGGTGCCCGCGCCGGGAGTGCTGAATGCAGTGATCCCGCTGGAACCGCCGCGCTACCTGGAGTTGATCACGGTCACCGACCCCGCCGCAGGTCCGCAGGCTCGACGACTGGCGGACCGGCTCGACCTGTACGAGGGGCCGTACACCTTCGTGATCGATCCCGATGATCTTGACGCGGCAGCGGCCAGAGTCGGCGTTGAGCCGTGGAGTACGCCGGGAGCGCCCTGGCGCCTGCTCGGCGAGGTCGAGCCCGAGCGTCCGTTCTTCATCGAGTACGACCATGATCGCGAGCGGCGCGCCGAAGGCTGGCGCGGCAGCTTCGACCGGGCCGGGCACGATCACCGGGTCGGCGGGTTCACGTTCCTCGAGCTGGCCGGCGATCGGGAGGCGCTGACCCGCTGGATCGGGGAGGTCGACGTGCCGATCCGCTGGTGCGCTGGAGAGCCCGGCCTGCACCGATTCGGCATCTCGCACGGCGACGGGGAACTGATCATCTCCCGCCCGGCATGATCAGCGATCCGGACGAGCGGCTGCCCGGTTCCGACCTCCTCGCCGCCGAGGTGGCCCGAGCCTTCGGGCTGCCGGCGTCGTCGGCGTGGAGTGATCTTGGTGGCAGTTGGACTTCCAACCTCCGCTTGGACTTCCCGGGCCGGGACTCGCTGGTCGTCCGGATCCATCGCGGCTCCACCACCGCCGCCAGGCTCGCCGCGGTCCAGGCGGCCCGCGACGTCGTCGCCGCGGCCGGTGTGCCGACCGTGCGTCCCCTGACCACACCGGACGGAGAGCCGTTCGTCGCGCTGCGCAGCGGACGACTGATCGAGGTGGAGCCCTGGGTTCGCTGGAACGAGCGGATGAACACCCCGATCCTGCTCGAGCGAGGGTTCGCCGTCCTGGGCCGGGTCCACGATGCGCTGCGGACCGCTTCGATGCCGGCCGCCGCTGCGACCGTGGACCACGCGAACCACCTCCACTCGGAGGAGGCCGCCGCCGCAACCCGCCGCGGTGCCGAGCGCCTGCGAGATTGGCACGATGTCATCCTGACCCCGTTGGCCGATCGGGTCGTCCGCCACGTCGACGCCGTCACCGCGGCTGAGGAACCACTGCGTGATCAACAGGTCCGGCAACTCGTGCACGGCGACTTCTGGGACAACAACGTGCTGTTCAGGGACGGGGAGCTTGCCGCGGTGATCGACTTCGACTTCATGGCGAACCGGCCGCGGATCGACGATCTGGCCCTCACCCTCTACTTCTACCTGCTGGAGCCGGGTCGTGATCTCCCGACGGCTGCCGATCGTCGCCAGATCCGGCGATTCGTCGATGCCTACGACGCCGGGACGAGCCTGCCGCTGTCCCCGGGCGAACGCGCGGCGTTGCCGCTGGCCATCGCCCGGCAGCCGGCCTGGTCGATCGGGCGGTGGGTCAACCAGCTTGACGAGGCCGATGCCCGGGAGCACGCCGCCCACGTCGTCGCGGAGCTTCCGGTGGCCCAGGCCATGCTGGCCGAATTGCCCCAATGGCAGGACGCCCTCTGCTGAGGCCGAGTTCGATCACCGGCGCATCCGGTAGTCGTGCTCCGTGTCGCCCACCCGCCGGAAGCCGAGGCGACGGTAGAGCCGTTCGGCATTGGGGTTGACCTTGCTGACCTCCAGCTCGACGGGTCGGCCGGCCTCGCGCACGATCGTGGTGATGACCTCGGTGCCGATGCCACGGTTCTGCCAGGTCGGATGGATCTGGATGCCGGCGATCTCCACCAGTTCCGGGGTACGGACCACGCGAAGCCGTCCGACCGCTGTGCCGTCGGCCCGGATCACCGAGGTGATGCTGTTCGCCACCTCGCCCCGCACCTGCTCCAGCGCGTCTTGTCGATAGCCGTCGGCGTACTGCTGTTCGCCGGTCCCGCAGCACACCCAGACGAGATGATCGACATCCTCGACGGTCGCCGGTTGAATCGTGATCTCCATCAGGCCATCAGAGCACCGGTGGCCGAGCCGAGCAACGGAAATTCGTTGTACGAGGCGGCACTTGATCAACTACCGTGAGCGGCGATGACACCATTGTCGGTTGATCAATTGCGCCAGCTGCTCGGCCAATACGGCCTGCCCGCGGGGACCACCACCCGGGTGCTGAGCGACGGTAACAACCTGGTCTATGCCGTCGGGCGCGACCCGGCGCGGGTGCTGCGGGTCCACCGGCCCGGATTCAGGAGCATGGCCCATACGCGGTCCGAGTTGATCTTCCTACGACACCTGGCCGATCAGCTCCCCGACATCGGGTTCCCCCGTCCGATTCCGGCCCGCTCGGGAGCGTTGGTGGTGACGAGCGAAGACGGCCGCTGGCACGCCGATCTTCAGACCTGGGTGGACGGGCAGCGCGCCTCCGCCGACGGTCTCGACGAGGGCGCGGCCGGCCTCCTGGGCCAGACGCTGGCCCGGTTGCACGAGGCGGCGACCCGGTTCCGGCCGCCGGCCGACTTCGACCTGCCGCACTGGGACGCGGACGGCCTGTTTCGCGCCGAGTCCTCGCCCTTTCGGCCGCTGCTGGGTCGGGCGGAGATCCTTTCCGAACCTGATCTTCGCGACTTCGCCGAGATCGAGCGGCGTGCCCGTGCCGCCTTCGCCGAACTCGGACGGCAGCCGAGCACGTACGGAATCATCCACGCGGACTACATTCTGGGCAATGTGCAGCTGACCCGCCGCGGCGTCGGCTGGCACAGCACGGTGATCGACTTCGATGATTGCGGTCACGGCTACTACCTGTACGACCTCGGCCCGGTGCTCGGGAATCTGATCGATCATCCCGCCGCTCGGCGTGCGTTGATCAACGGCTACCACCGGATCCGCCCGCTCCCGCCGGACTGGGAACGCCACCTTCCCCTGATGATGGCCGTCCGTCACGCGTCGGTGTGCTACTGGACCGCGGGCCTCGGCGTCTCACCGACGCCGCGGGAGGACGCCGCCTGGCGGATGGACCTCGCCCGCGCCGCGCTCGCCGCCGGGGACCCCGATCGGTGATCTTGAAGACCGACTGGGCAGGATGGCCGCGATGACTACCACCGATGACTGGACCTACGTGGTCACCGATATCGAGACCGACGGACCGTGGCCCGGCCCGAACTCGATGCGCTCCTTCGCCTCCGTCGCGGTCACCGCGGCCGGTGATCAACTGGGAGTCTTCGAAGCCGTGCTGGAGCCGTTGCCCGGTGCCGCGCCCAATCCGGACACGCTCGCCTGGTTCCAGGCCCAGCCGGAGGCCTGGACCGCCGCAACCACCGATCCGCGACCGGTCCCGGAGGTGCTGACCGGCTTCGCCGCCTGGGTCTCCGACCTCCCCGGCCGCCGGATGTTCGCCGCCTGCCCGATCGCCTTCGACGGCACCTGGATCGACTACTACCTGCGTCGCTACACCCCGTACGGCCTGGTCCAGGGCCCGTACGAGACGAACCGGATCTTCCACGGTCCCGGCCTGTGCCTGCGCAGCTACGCCGCCGCGGTCACGGGCCTCCCGGTCGCCGACGCCGGCCCCGAGACCCTGCCGCCGGAATGGTTCGGCAACGTCCCGCACACCCACCGTGCCATCGACGACGCCCTCGGCTACGCCAATCTGCTCGCCGAACTGTTCCGCCGATCCGGCACCGTCGGACTCTGATGATCTTCAGCGACGGTGAGCATCCGACCGCGGTGCTAGTGATCGATTGACCAGTGATCACCGCGGGTCGATGTGACCCGACTGTCGATCACGCAGGGTGAAGGGCATGCCTCTTGCCCATCGAGTTCGGTTGTCGATCATGGCGCTGTCGGCCTGTTTCGCGGTGCTGGTGCCCGCGGGAGCGGCGGTGGCCGCCCCGGATCCGGAGGAGTTGCGCTGGCGGGACTGCGCGGTCGGCGCGGAAGCCGGGATCCGGTGCGCCGACCTTCCGGTGCCGGCCGACTGGCGCGACCCCGATGGTGAGCAGATCACCATCGGCACGGCCAAGCTCCCGGCCAAGGATCCGGCGCAGCGCCAGGGAAGTCTGCTGGTCAACCTCGGCGGACCCGGGCCGTCGATCGGTCGGCTGCCGGGAGTCGCGAAGCAGTTGGACGAACTGACCGCCTGGTACGACGTCATCCTGGTCGACCCACGCGGGATCGGCGCCAGCAGCGAAGTGACGTGCCAGCCGGCGCCGAGCTTCGCCAACCTGTTGTATTCGGTGGATCGGAAGACCTGGCGCGACTTCAGCGCCGCGCACCGGGACTGGGCCGAGCAATGTCTGAAGGCCGCCGGATCGCTGGCCGGCCGCCTGGACGCGTGGCAGGTCGCGCACGATCTTGAAGCGATCCGGGCGGCGCTGGGGACGGATGGGCTGAACTACTACGGCAATTCCTACGGGACCGTGTACGGCCAGCGCTATGCCGATCTGTTCCCGACCAGGGTCCGGCGGATGTTCCTGGACAGCGTCGCCGACCACACCGATCCCTCGGTGCTGCGGCGAACGATCCCGATGGCGGAGATCGCCGAGCGGAGGTTCGACCGGTTCGGTGAGTGGTGCGCCGCTGCCGCCGAGTGCGCGGTGCGGCCGCGGGATCCTCGGCAGGTCTTCGACGCGTTGATGATCAAGGCCGACCAGGAGCCGCTGCCGGCACCGTCCGCCGGCCAGGACCGGGTCGTCACGACGGACATGCTGCGGCTGAAGGCGCTCGATGCGGTCGATTCCGAAGCCGGTTGGCCCGATTTCGCGGCGGCCCTGGCGGCGGCCGATCAGGGTGATGCCGGCGGGTTGTGGGTGCCGTCACCGGGCCAGTCACCCGGCTGGGTGGCGAGCCTGGCCTTCTGCTCCGACTTCCCGTTCGGTCAGGGCTGGCCGGCGATGAACAAGATCGAAAAGGCCTTGCGCGAGATCGCACCCCGGACGGGCTGGCTGACGGCCCGCGCCTGGTACGGCCGCTGTGCCGGTCTGCCCCGCCAGGCCAGCAACCCGCCCCGGCCGATCACAGCGGAGGGGGTGCCGCCGATCCTGCTGTCGAACGGCGCCGAGGACGACACCACGCCGCCACCCGGCGGTCGCAACGTCGCCCGCCAGCTGCCGGGCTCGGTCTGGTTCACCGCCGACGCCGGCCATCGCGCCTACCTGGCGGGCAACCGTTGCGTCCGCGACGTCGCCCACCGCTACCTGGTCTCCGGGAAGCTCCCACCGGCCGGCTACTCCTGCCCTGCGGGTCAGTGAGGACATCCCCGCTCACAGACCCGACCCCTACGGACCGAGCGTCGGCAGCCCGAAGACCGGGGCCACGAACTGGCTGTAGACGTAGTAGCCGACGAGCAGCAGGCCGATCACAGCCCACACGCCCCAGCCGCCCTTGCGCAGCCGGCGGCCGGTCGTGCCGACCGTGTTGGTCGCGGTCCGCGGCGGCCCGTCGCCGCTCCGGTCGAAGACCGGCCCCCGATCGGCGACGTCGATGGCGGCCGGATCGTGTTCCAGCAGGGCGCGGTCGTCGCTGTAGCGCTCGGTCCGCCGCACCGTCCGGGCGACGACAGTCGTGACGAGTTCCTGCAGCCAGTCGTAGGTCCGCGGATCGAGCAGATCGAAGCGGCTGCCGTAGACGAACATCGTGTCGTCGATGATCTCCACGTCGAAGGCGCCAAGCCGATCGATGAACAGGGCCATCAGGTCGGGCGCGAAGATGTAGAAGGCGTCGCGACCGTAGCCACTCGGCGCATACAGCGTGAACTTGCCGTCGAACTCGCCGCCCAGCGACAACTTCTGATCTCGGGCCAGATCGAGCGGCAGGTTCGACGTCCGGATGCCGAAGGTGCTGCGGTTGTTGTTGTCCAACGCATCGAGCAGTAGATGCGGCAGCCGCCGGTCGAGCGTGATCGCCACATAGCCCCAGCCGAACACCGAGGTGCTCTGCTCATGGCGGATCGTGTAGCGGTAGTTGCCGATCTCCAGCCCGCGGCCGGTCGTCGTGGTCAGCCGCTGTTCGGCGATCCGGTCGCCGCCGGCGGTGAAGATGATGCCCGGATGGGTGACCGCTTCGTCGTGGCCGTAGCGCAGTCCGTTGGCCTCGGCGAACCGAATGATCCGGTACGTCGACTCCCACCACCACCGGGGCGTGATCATGGAACGGATCATCCGCACCAGGCCCCACAGGGCCACCAGCACTCCGAGCAAGATCAACGCGACGACCCCGATGATCACGAGGTTCAGCGGGAACGGCGCGTCCCGGGTGAACTCCCAGACGGCCTCGACCAGGCCGGGCCCGCCGGTGAACAGGACGAAGGTCAGGCCGGCCAGCGGAATGACGATGGGGATCAGTTGCCCGACCAGCTGGTTCCACTCGACTCGGGGCAGGCCGGTCGTCATCCGGCGCCACGGCTTGTCGGTCGCCTTCGAGTCGGCGATGAACGCGTCGAGCGCCGGCCGGGCGACCGGCTCGGTCAGCGCTGCGGCGTCGAGTCGGCTGTTCGGCAGCGACAGGGGGCTCGGAGCACTCACGTCGACCTCCAGGCGGGCGCGGCACTGCGGGGCAGTGGCGATGATCGCAGCGTACCGGCGGCGGGACCGGGCCGGGTCCGATCCACCTCGATCGCCCGGGCTACCGAGCTCGGACCGCGACCAGGCGCAAGATCAGCGGGACCCGATCAGGACGGTCGCCGGGTGGCCGTTGATCAGGATCTCCAGGCTGCGGTCGGCGGCCAGGGGGCCCAGCGCGGCGGCCCACTGGTCGGCCCGGCGGCGCGAGCTGAGCAGCACCAGCCGGCCGTGCCGGGCCTGCAGCACCCGGTCGAACTCGGCGGCCACCTCGGCCACGAAGGTCTCGTACGGACCGTCGACGTCGGCGTGCTCACCCCAGGGCGGATCGGTGACGATCACATCCACGTCATGATCGTCGATCATGGTCAGCCGGCGCGCGTCACCGGCACTCAACCGGACGTTGTCCCGCTTGCGGAGCAACGAATCCGGCAGGTTGGGCCGCAGCTCGGCCAGCTGCTCGTCGACGTAGTCGAGCCGGCGGAAGGGCTGAGCGAGCCGGGCCGCCAGCAGCGCCCCGGAGCCGGCGAAGGGGTCGAGGAAGCGATCCCGGCGGTCGGGTCGGGAGGCGGCGATCAGCATCGATGAAAGCTCCGGCGCCAGGGCGCCGGCGGCCACCTTGCGGCTGCGCTGTTTGGGCAGCCGATGACCGAGCAGGAACTCGTTCAGATCGGTCCGGCCGATCAGCCAGTATTCGGCGCCGCCGCCGCGGCTGGTCACCCGCGCGCGCACCTTCGCCGCCAGGGCCTGCTCCAGGGTCGCCCGGGCCGACCGGTCGATCGAGGTGAGTTGACCGTCGATCTGCGCCATCACCCGGAAGCCCTGCCGCCCGGCCGGAGCAAGATCAGCACCGGGCAGCTGCGCCACCAACCGGCGGATCGCGGCCGGCACCTTGCTCCGTGGTGCCCGCGCGATCACCCGGAACGCGTTGTTGGCGAACGGCAGCGGATCGGCCGACGTCAGCTCCCGTCGGCTCGTCACCAGCATCGCGCTGTCGTCGGCGAACAGCTCCCGCCCGTCCGGCAGCGCCTGCCGCAACGCCTCGGCGGCCAGCGGGCCGGTGCCGGCCGCGTATTGAATCAGATAGTCCGCGATCGCAACCATTCCTCGTCCTCGGTGATCACGCGACCCTACTATCAGCGAGCCGAGGAGGTGAGGTGGTCCTCAATCCGGCAGCGGGATCCGGCGCAGGTCGGTGAACGTGCTGTGCTGGTCCGGACGCACCACGGCCCAGAGGTCGCGGCCGACCACGGCGACGTGATGGCCGCCCTCGGTCAGCAGCTCCTTGGTGCGCCGCTCCGGGTCGGCCAGCCAGGTGGCGCCGTCGATGTCGATCACCAGCGACGATCCGTACCGGTGGATAGCGGCGCGCGCGGATGCACCGGTGCCGAGGTCGAGGACGTGGTCGGCCGCCAGGGTGGCCGGGTCGAGTCGCCACAGTCCGTGGTCGGCGATCAACCACAATCCGTCCCCGTCGCCGGCGATCGCCGCGGCGGTACGAGCTCCGCCCGGCACCGGGCTCTCGGCGAGCACGGCCAGGGTGTCCGGGTCGACGCGCAGCAACCGGCCGGATCCGAGCCGGCGCGGCGCGCCGGTGCCCGACTCGGGACTGGTGCCGACGATCAACGCCGATCCGTCCCACCAGATCGCGTGTACGGTCTCGTCGGTCATCGCCGCGACCCGGAACTCGCCGGAGTCGAGATCGACCCGGGTCAGCGCGCCGTCCCGCAACCCGTACCCCGGTGTCGTGCCGAGATAGGCGACCCGCCCGACCGACGTGATCGCGATCGGTCGCGACTGATGGTGTGATTCGTGCAGCCGGACCAGGACCCGCGGCCGGGTCACGTCGGCCGGCTCGACCTCGACCAGCGCCGCCTGCGGATAGGTGCCGGCGATCAGGGTGCCGTCGGCCGTCCAGGCCCACGACTCGACCTGCCCGATCTGGCTGGTCGGACCAAGCTCACCACCGGCCGGCGACCAGCGCGCGATGTCGCCCTGCTGCCCCGCCGACAGGAACAGGTCGCCGCTGTCCGGCACCCCGATCAGGTGACCCATGTGCGACGGGGTCGCGGCCAGGTCGGCCGGGACCGCCGTGATCTCGCCACCGGATCCCACCCGGACCAGGGAGGCCCGCTGCTGGCCGACCAGGATGATCAAGCCGTCCCGATCGATCTCCGCGGCGATCATCGGCTCCGACACCGGCAGCTGTCCGATCTTGTCCAACCGGCGCTCGGCCAGGTCGAGGCGGAGCAACGCCCCGCCGGCGCCGGTGAGATAGGCGAAGCCGTCGTGCTCGGGCGACAGGTAGCCACAGGCCCCGAGTGCCGCGGCCTCGGCGACCGGCTCGGCCGTGAGTCCGTCCGGGTCGATGCTCCACAGCTCGCTCTCGGAGACGAACCAGATCCGGCCACCGAGCATGATCAACTGGCGCGGCACGAGCTGGGTCGGGATGCCGGTGACGACCGTCAGCTCGGCCTCCGGATCGTCCAGCGGGAAGCCGACCAGCTGGCACGGGCTCACCCCGAGGCCGCACCAGACCATCCGCCGATCATGATCGAAAGCCAGCGCGCGGGCGTACAGCTGGCCCTCGTTGCCGAGCCGGCGCACGGTGCGAAATCCCTGCTCCGGGTCGTAGCGCACCACGGCGGCGTCGGGATAGGTCGCGACCAGCACCCCGCCGTCCGGCAGGGCGACGGCGTCCCACAGATAGGTCGCCTCCGGCGTCGGGCGGCCCACCGTCGTCACCGCACTGCCGTCCCAGTGGAACAGCAGACCTTGGTAATAGCTGCCGAGCCAGCAGCCGCCGTCGGCCGCGCTGGTGACGGCCCAGGCTCCGCTGGCGCCCGGCAGCGGCACCTCGGCGATCCGGGTCCCGGTGGCGTCGAGCACGCTGAGCGGCGCGTTCGTGCCCTGGCTCACGGTGTGGATCACCAGGTCGCCGGCCGGGGTCCGTCCCATCGCGGCTCGATGCGCCAGCACGGTCCGCATCGGAGTTGTCTGTTGCAAGATCACCCGGACTCCAGCCGACTTGTCAGAACTGAGGCTTGCTCTAGCCAGCGTCAATTCTGACAAGCCGGCCTCCGGGAGAGGGGTTGGGGTCAGCCCTTGACGGCTCCGAGGACGATGCCCTTGACGAAGTAGCGCTGCAGGAACGGGTAGGCGAGCAAGATCGGGATGGTGGAGAAGATGATCGTCGCCGCCCGGATGTTGTCGGCCGACACCACGATCTTCTGCAGGTCGTTGTTGGGGGTGTTGGAGCTGCCCATGCCGAGCATGCTCTGATCGATGATGATCGACCGCAGCACGACCTGCAGCGGGAAGTTCGCGCTGTCGGTGAGGAAGAACAGCCCGGTGAAGAAGTCGTTCCAGTGGGCGACGCCGTAGAACAGCCCGATCGTCGCCAGCACCGGCTTGGACAGCGGCAGCACGATGTGCCAGAGCACCCGCAGATCGCCGGCGCCGTCGATCCGGGCCGACTCCTCCAGCTCCCGCGGCAGACTCCAGAAGAAGTTGCGCATCAAGATCAGATTGAACGGCGAGACCAGGCCGGAGATGACCAGCACCCAGATGTTGTCGATCAGGCCCAGGCTGCGCAGCAGCAGATAGGTCGGGATCAGCCCGGCCCCGAACAACATCGGCACGATCACGATCCACATCAGCAGCCGATAGCCGGGCAGCGTGACCTTGGACAGGCCGTACGCGGCGGTGGTGGTGAGCAGCAGGTTGCAGAACGTGCCGACCACGGTCGCGAAGACGGTGACGCCGAGGGAACGCATCAGCACCGGGGTGTCGAAGATATACGCATACGCCTCGACGGTCGGGTCCTGCGGCAGCAGCATCAACGGATTCGCCGCGATCGCGGCACTGCCGCTGAGCGACTTGGCCAGGATGTTGATCATCGGCAGCAGGGTGAGCAACCCGAGCAGCACGAGCACCGCGTAGATGATCACGTTGGCCCAGGCCGGATTCCGATCCAGCGACGGCGGCCGGCGACGGGCCCGGTCGGCCGCGACCCCGGCGCCGGGCGGCAGGTTCTGGGCGGGATCGGCCTGCGGTCCGACGGTGGTCACCATATCGATCGTTGTCCCATCTTCTTCAGCACCTGGTTCGCCGCGACGATCATGATCAAGCCGATCACTCCCTTGAACAGCCCGACCGCGGTGGCCAGCTCGAACTGCGCGTCCAGCAGCCCGACCCGGTAGACGTAGGTGTCGATGATGTCGCCGACCTCGAGCACGGCCCCGTTGTAGAGCTGGAACACCTGGTCGAAGCCGGCGTCGAGCAGATTGCCGAGCGAGAGCACGAGCAGCACCGCCATCACCGGCCGCAGCCCGGGCAGCGTGACGTGCCAGATCTGCCGCAGCTTCCGGGCCCCGTCGACCCGGGCGGCCTCGTACAGCTGCGGATCGATGCCGGACAGCGCCGCCAGATAGATGATCGCGCCCCAGCCGAACTCCTTCAGGATCCCGGTCGCCACCAGCACCGAGACGAAGGTGTCGGGATTGGTGAGGAAGTTGACCCGCTCGCCGCCGGACTGCACCACCAGGGTGTTGAGGATCCCGGTCGGCCCCATCAGGTTGACCACGATGCCGGCGAAGACCACCCAGGACAGGAAATGCGGGAAGTACGTGATCGTCTGCACGCCGCGCTTGAACCAGACCCGGCGCACCTCGTTCAACAGCAGGGCGAAGATGATCGGCACCGGGAAGCCGAAGACGATCCGGTACAGGCTGATCACCAACGTGTTCCGGATCAGCTGCGGAAACTTCTCCGAGCTGAACAAGGTCTCGAAGTGCTCGAAGCCGGCCCACGGGCTGGCCCACATGCCGGCGAAGACCTTGAAGTCCTTGAACGCGATCTGCAGACCGACCATCGGCAGGTAGGCGAAGATCACGAAGTAGGCGATCGTCGGCAAGATCAACAGATAGATCCAGCGGTGCTGCCAGATCCGCTGGCCCAGCCCGCGGCCGGTCGACCCGCTGGTCGCGACCGTCATGAGTTGGTGTAGTTCGGCCGGGACTTGTCGGTCTGCAGTTGATTCACCTCGTCGATGATCTTGGCCCCGCCGGCCGCCTTCCACTTCTCCACCGCCGCGGCCCAGTCGGCCCGGGTGAGATCGTGATTGATGATGCAGCTCTCGGTGACCTTCTGCAGATAGTCCTGGGTGAGCCGGGTGCCGTCGGCGGCCTCGGTGGGGGAGAGCACGGTCGGGTTGCGGAAGTCCGGATACTCGGTGCGCATGTAGCTGTCGAACTTGCCGCGGATGAAGTCGAACTTGTCGCTCAGCTTGGCCGCCGCGTAGCTGAGCTGGAGCTGATCCCAATCCAGCTTCTCCGAGAACGGGCCGATGAAGCTGAGCGGTTCGAGCTGCGGCTGCTGGTAGGCCTTGTCCCGTTCGGTGTCCGGGATCGGCGCCTTCTTTCCGTCGGTGATCGTGAACGTCTTGCCCTCGATCCCGTACCGGCGGAAGTCCGAACCCTCGGTCAGCGACCACTCCAGGAAGTCGAAGAATCCGTCCGGGTTCGCCATCTTGGACGAGACGTAGAAACCGCGGTCGACCGGAAAGACCGGCCGGCTGCCGCCGCGCTGCTCCAGCGGATCGAGCACGCCGACCTCGCCCTTGGCGGCCGACTTCTTCAGGTTGGCCACAAGATCAGGGAAGACAGCCCAGTTCTCCACCGCGAACACGGCCTTGTCCGACTTGAACTTGTTGGTGGAGAGGTTGGGCTCCTTGTTCACGCCGTAGTCGGGATCGAGCAGTCCCTGCCGGTGCAGGTCCTGCAGCCAGAAGTAGAGCTCGATCTCCTGATCTTTGACGAACCACGGATCGAGCACGTTGGGATCGTTCGGGCTCGGCTCCCAACCACTCTTGGACACCCCGAACGACGTGGCCAGCTCCTTCGTGTGCCACTCGTAGCCGATGGTGAACGGGATGTGATCGGGATAGGCGCGCTTGACCTCGGCCAGGGTGGAGGTGAACTGCTCCAGGGTGGTCGGCGCGTCGATGCCGGCCGACTCGAGCAGGTCGGAGCGATAGAACATGAAGAACGGAACCTGGGGCCAGATCAGGGCCGGAACGAAGTAGCTGGCGCCCTCGGTGTCCTTCAGTCCCTCCCAGATCGATGCCGGCACGGCGTCGCGGACCGCCGGATGCTTCTCCAGCTGTTCGTCGATCGGCAGGAAGGCGCCCTCGTTCTGCGCCTCGGCCCAGACCCCGGAGCTCGGGCCGGGAGCCCACATCACGTCGGGCAGATCACCCGAGGCGAGAATGGTGTTGATCTTGGTGTTGTAGTCGATCACCGGGATGATCTGGACCTCGACCGACACATTGGCCAGTCGTTCCAGCTCGGTCTCGTACGGTCCGTCCTTGGTGTACGTCGCCGGCCCCCAGGTCGGCCGCAGATAGGTGAACTCGAGCGGTCCGGACGGGCCGGGCTGCTCGCCGCCGTCGGTGCTGCAACCGCCCACCGCCACCGTGGCCAGGACGGCACCCGTGGCACCGGCCAGAAGTCGTCGCCGGGGAAATGTTCGCATGTGCCCTCCTAGGCTTCGGGCACACGGGCAGCATGGGATCGGGCCACTCCGTCGTGCCTCCGGGACTCGCTGAACTGACCTCGAATCTAGGAATTAACGTGTTAATGTGTCAAGACTTCGCTCGAATCGTGGCCAACCTGAAAGGGTTAATGCGATGAATGCATCGCGGGGTAGGACCGGATCCGGCGATGAACGGGCCCTTCCGGCGTACGAGCGGGTCAAGATCGCCCTGCGGGAGGCCATCGCGAAGGGCGACCACTCACCGGACACCCCGTTCGTCACCGAGCGTGAGGTACGGGAGCGGTTCGGCGTCAGTGCCACCACCGCCGTCCGCGCGCTGAACGATCTGGTCGCCGAGGGCATCGTCGTCCGCAAGCAGGGCAAGGGGACGTTCGTCGCCGAATCCCGGCCCGAGCAGAGCCGGACACCCGGCCGGCCCGGGGATCGCACCGTGTCCTGCATCCTGCAGCAGGGCGTCGGCCCGCACGCGGCGCAACTGCTGGACGGGATCGAAACCACCCTGTCCGCGCTCGGCTACCGGCTCTATCTGACCTACTGCAACGACGACCCCGACCGGGAACGCGCCGCACTGCTCGACGCGCTGTCCCTCCGGCCCAGCGGCATCGTGATCTATCCGGGCGACAGCGACGCCAATCTCTCGGTCTACGAGCAGGCCCGGGCCAGCGGCATCCCGCTGGTCCTGGTCGACCGCTACCACCCGTCCGTCGCCACCGACGCCGTGCTCGCCGACGACGTTGCGATCGGCTATCAGGTGACCACCGCCCTGATCGAGCGCGGCCACAAGCGGATCGCCACCCTGTGGTCGGAAACCGGCTGCACCAGCGTCCGGGAGCGGCTCAGCGGACACCTGCAAGCCCTACGTGAGCACGGGATCCCGGTCCGACCGGAGCTGACCGTGCTGCGCCGCTACACCGGTACGGACGCGCTGGAGCGACTCCTCGGTGGAGCCGAGCCGCCGACCGTGCTGATGTGTGGCAACGGCTACGTCCTCGCCAGGGTGGTGGAGGATCTGGTCACCCTCGGCATCGACGCCCCGGACCGCGTCGACCTCGCCGGCATGGACTCCTCCGGCCCCTTCGACATCCTCCCGATCACCGCCGTCGCCGCCATCCTCCCGTCCCGACAGATCGGGGTCGACGCCGCCAACTTGTTGCATCGCCGGATCGATGAAGCCAAGCCTGATGCCGAGGTCGAGCACTGCATCATCCCTGTCACCATTCGGACTCGGGATGGGGCACCCGGGCACCTTCGGGTTGTTGCTCGAGGCTGAGCCCGCCAAGCTCACTCGCCCCGGAGCCCGGAGCCCGGAGCCCGGAGCCCGGATCGCGGTTCGTTCCCTGAGCCTGTCGAAGGGCAGACCGGGTGCCCCCTCTTCGGTTCGCCATTCGGCCGGGAAAGACGCACCAAGGAGCGGGCGGGTGACGGCGGGGAGGTGTCGCCGGCCGGGTGCCGGTCTCGGCCGGGTCCGGTTCAGGGATCGGGTGGGTCGGGTCGGTTCGTGATCGTGCCGTCAGGGTTGGCTGAGGTCGGCGCACTCGTCGAGTGGACTGCTTTGCCGCCGGTTTCTGCCGTGGGGGGTTGGCCCACCAGTCCACTCGGAGCCCGCCGGCGTCCCCACCAGCTCGACGGCGCTGCCGCCGGCTGACCTCGTGCAGCTCCCAGCGGCAGCGTCGGCCCCTCAGCAACCTCCGACGCCGACTTCGCGCCCTTTTGTGGGGCTTCGCCCCACCTGTAACGGTCGCGAGCACGAGTAAAGGGCGCGGAGCCGTACTCGCGTCGGCGGATCCCGGAAACGGCCGATAGGCAGCAATCCAGGGAGGGGCATTTCCTGGCTTGCCCCCTCGACAGGCTCAGGACGGCGCTTCGACAGGCTCAGGGAACGAAGACGGGCTAGGAAGGCCGAAGCACCTTGGCCACCTCGGGCAGGACCTCCTCGACCGGTCCGCTGAGCCGGCATTCCATGGCCAGCCACGCGTCATAGCCGATGTCGGCCAACGCGCCCAGGGTGTCGGGCCAGTCGTAGTGGCCGGCGCCCGGTTCGAGTCGATTGCTGTCGCCGAGCTGTACGTGCTTGATCAAGGATCCGGCGGCTCGGATGGAGGCGCCGACATCGGCCTCCTCGATCGACATGTGATACGTGTCGGCGATCACGGCCACGCCGGGGGAGTCGACCTCCTCCACCACGGACACGGCGTCGGCCAAAGTGTTGATCATGAAATCCTCGTACCGGTTCAGCGGTTCGAGATACAAGGTCGCGCCGACGCCGGCGGCATGATCACCGAGTTCGGTCAGGGCCTCGATCAGCAGCTTCCTCGATTCCTCGTCCGAGCGCGGCGGGGTGAAGGGCGGGAGGCGGCGGGAGAAGAGGCCGTAGGCGTGGGGGGAGACGATGCCGGAGCCGCCGGCGATCACGATGGTGGACAGGAGCTGTTTCACCTGGTCGATCGCGTCCCGGCGCCGGTCATGATCGAAGTCGCCGATGAAGTGGTCCATGTGCACGACCGCGGTGGGCATGATCACGCCGGCGTCGCGGGCCCGGGCGAGCTCGTCGGCCCGGCCGGCGAAGATCCCGTCGCCCTGGCCGGACAGCTCGATCCCGTCGAAGCCGACCGAGCGGACGAAGGCGTACTTCTCTTCCAGGGTGTCGCCGGGCAGGGTGCCTTCGGCGGCGGCGAGCTTGATGCTCATCAGTGCTCCTTCGCGTCGTCGACTTCGAGGATGACCTGCAGTGCTTGCTCGGGATGTTCGTCCAGCAGCCGGAAGGCCTCGCCGGCCCGGTCGAAGGCCCAGGTGTGGGTGATCAACTCGGTCAGTCTCAGCCGGCCGGAGACGCCGAGCTCGATCGCGGTCCGGGACAGCCGGTCGAAGTCCCAGCGTCCCTGCAGCGACGGGGCGACGCCGGAGATCTGGGAGCAGATCAGGGACACTCGGTTGTGGTGGAACTCCTCACCCAGCCGCAGCCCGGCCCCCTCGCCCTGCATGAAGCCGGCGACGCAGACCCGCGCGTTGTAGGCCACGGTCCGGATCGCCTCGTGCAGCGCGGCGTAGTGACCGCTCACCTCGAGGCACACGTCGGCGCCGCGGCCGTCGGTGAGCTCCCGCACCCGCTCGGCCACCGGGCCGACCTCGGGGTCCAGCGCGATCTCCGCGCCCAGCTCCAGAGCCCGGGCCCGCCGATCCGCGATCTTGTCGACGATGATCACCCGGCCACCGTTCAGCCGGGCCAGCTGGGCGGCGATCTGACCGGGCACGCCGGCGCCGAAGATCACCACGGTCTCGCCGATGTGGATGTCGGCGTCGAGCACCAGGTTGAGGCCGATCGCGCCGATCTGGGAGAAGATCCCCAGCCGCGGATCGGCTCCGGCCGGGAGAAGCTTGCGGCGCACCTTGTCGGCCGGCTGCACGGTGTGGGTCCGGTGACCCCAGGTGCCGTAGCTGATGTCACCCACCGCGACCCCATCGGTCCCGTCACCGGTCTCGACGACGACGCCGACCTCCTCGTACCCCCAGCCGTTGACCGGGAACGAGAGGCTGGTGTTGCCGTTGCGGAACAACCTGCTCTCGGAATCCCAATAGCGGTTGAGATACGGGTTGGTGCCGCGATAGGCGGTGAGCTCGGTGCCGGCGGAGATGCCGGTGTAGAGGGTACGCAGCCGGACCTCGCCGGGGCCGACCGGACGTTGCTCCTCGTCGACCACCTCGGCGACGCGAGGCTCGACGAAACTGACCATGGATGCCACAGGGATTGCTCCTTCAGGGGGTTGCAGAAGTACGAGTGATCAACCCTTGATCGCTCCGGACAGGAAGCCCTGGGTCACCTGGCGTTGCAGGGCCAGGAAGACGATCAAGACGGGCAGAATGGTGATCAAGGTCCCGGCCGCGAGCGGGCCGATGTCCAGCGACCGGCCGCCGGTGAACAGATACAGGCCGGTGGTCAGCGGGCGATAGCGGCCGCTGGGCAGATAGAGCAAGGGCACCAGGAAGTTGTTCCAGTTGGCCAGAAAGGTGAACACGGTCAGCGCCCCGAGCCCCGGCCGGACCAGCGGCAGCAGCACCCGGACGAAGATCTGCAACTCGGAGCAGCCGTCCACCCGGGCCGACTGTTCCAGCTCGTCGGGCAGGTCGGTGAAGAACGCGCGCATGAAGAAGGTGCCGAAGGCGATCCCGGTCATCGTCAGCACCAGGATCGCGCCGATCAAGGTGTCCAGCAACCCCATCGAGCGGAGCTGGAAATACAACGGGATCATGTACGTGAAGAACGGCACCAACAACCCGAGCACCACGGCATAGAACATGATCGTCCGGCCCGGGAAGGGCAGCCGGGCGAAGGCATAGCCGGCCATAGTCGAGATGATCACCACCAGGGCGGTGCTCGGCACGGTGAGCAGGATGCTGTCCACCAGATAGCGGCTGAACTCGCCCTGGGTCCAGGCCGTGATCAGGTTCTCCGGCGAGAACGAGGTGAAGAGCTCGAACGGCCGGCTCCGGACGTCCGCCTCGGTCTTGAACGTGGTGGAGACGACCATGATCACCGGAAACAACGTGAACAGCGCCAGCACCACCAGGATCAGGTGCCGGACGGCGAATCCGGCCGTGGTCCGGGCACTCCGCCGGCGCAAGCTGCGGGGCTGCTCGGTGGTCGGCGGAGCGGTGTCGGTGAGGACCGTCTGAGTCATCATGCCCCCGTCCCTTGCAGCGAGAGTCGTCGTTGCAGCCGGTTCAGCCCGACCGCGAACGGGATCGACAGCACGGTGATCAACAAGGCCAGGGCGGTGCCGTAGCCGATCCGGTTGAGCTGGAACGCGCTGCGGTACGAATA
This sequence comes from Microlunatus speluncae, assembly GCF_009299835.1. Lineage (GTDB taxonomy): Bacteria > Actinomycetota > Actinomycetes > Propionibacteriales > Propionibacteriaceae > Microlunatus > Microlunatus speluncae. The sequence goes on along the minus strand of NZ_VKCZ01000007.1, from coordinate 265,110 downwards.
GGTCCCGAGCACGTTGGTGGCATCGGCGGGCCCGCCGCCGGTCATGATGAAGATGATGTCGAAGACGCTGAAGCCGCCGACCAGGATCAGGGTCAGCACCATCAGCAGCACCGGCATGATCTGCGGCAGGATCACGTGCAGCAACCGAGCGAACGGCCCGGCGCCGTCGATCCGGGACGCGTCGACGAGCTCGGTGTCGACGTTGCGCAACGCGGACAGCACGATCATGATCACGAAACCACAGGTGGCCCAGATCGCGGTCGCCAGCACCGCATAGAGGGCCGTGTTCGGATCGCCCAGCCAGCCGCGCTGCAGCCCGCCGAGCCCGACCAGCTCCAGCGCCCGGTTGAGCCAGCCGCTGACCGGGTCGTAGATCCAGCCCCAGACGATCCCGATCGCCACCCCCGGCAGCACGTACGGCAGGAAGAAGATCAACTTGTACGCCACGCTGGCCGACCGGACCGACCAGACCAGCAGTGCGACCACCAGCCCGATCACCATCGGTGCGACGGTGCCGATCACGATCCAGATGGCGTTCCGGCCGAGGGCGCGCCAGACTTCCGGATCGCCGAACATCTCGGTGAAGTTGGCCGCGCCGACGAAGGGCGGCGTCGGGTCCAGCCCGTCGAAGTCGACCACCGAGAAGTAGCCGGCGCTGATCATGGGGAACAGGAAGAAGATGATCACCAGCGCCATCACCGGCAGCACCAGCAGCAGGCCGAGCCGGGCCTGGGCCCGACGGGTGACCCGGGGGAGGTGGCTGAGGACGGCCATCGGCTCAGTTCCCGTCCTTGGCGGCCGCGGCCTGCATCCGCCCGGCCACCTCGGCCGCGGTCGACTGTCCGCTCAGGATCCCCTGGATCCCTTTCCACATGGCGTTGTTGAACTGATCACCGGTCAGCACGTCGATGTTGTAGCCGAAGTCGCCCGAGCCCTCGGCGATCTTGGCCGCATCGTCGAGGATCTGCGTGAACAGCGGGCTGGCCTTGATGCCGGCGGTGTCCACCGGATAGGCCGGAATGTCCTGCAGATTCTCCACCGCCCAGCGGCCATGCTCCGGGGTCTGCAGGTAGTCGAGCAGCGCGATCGCCGCGTCCGCCTTGGTGGTGCCGGCCGAGATGAAGGTGCCGGAGCCGAGGCCGCCACTGAAGATCCCCGGCCCGCTCGGCGCCGGGAACGGGATGAAGCCGACCTCGAACTTGGAGTTGCGTTCGATGTCGAGGGCGAGCCAGCTGCCGGTCGGGTTGATCGCGGCCTTGCCGGAGTAGAACAGTGCGTTGGCGTTGTCGTAGGTCACCGCGGCCGGCGACGGCGTCAGCAGTCCGTCCTGGCCGAAACGCTCCCAGACCGCGAGGGACTCGACCACCTCGGGCGAATCCCACGGCCGCTCGCCGGCGAGCAGCGCGTCCATGCCGGCCGAGCCGACCTGGCTGGACAGGGTGATGCTCAGCAGGTGCCCGCCCTGCCAGCCTTCCTTGTCGCTGACCGCGAGCGGAATGATCTTGTTGTCGGCCAGCGTGTGGGCGGCCGCCTCGAGCTCGGCCAGGCTCCCCGGCGCGGCGAGACCGTACTTCGTGAACAAGTCCTTGTTGTAGAACAGGCCGACCTGCTCGATCTGGCTCGGCACGCCCACGACCTTGCCCTCGAAGGTGACCCGCTGCTTGGCGAACTCGTAGATCGGCCATTTCCGGTCCGCGAACGCGGCGGTCAGGTCGTAGAGCAGTCCGGCCTCGGCCAGCGCGCCGGCGAACCCGGGCCCGGTGTCGTAGCCGAACACGTCCGGGCCCTGGCCGGACCGGAGCTGCGTCTGGAGCACCGTGCGCACCGTGTCGGACGGGATGACGTCCAGCTTCACCGTGATCCCGGGATTGGCGGCCTCGAACTTCTTCAGGTCCTGCCTCGTCAGCTCGAGGTCGGCCGGGTCCTCCGGTTGGCCGACCATGTAGCGGAGCTCCTGCTGTGCCGAGGTGTTCTGCGGCGCCGGACCGCCGGTGCCCGGCGCCGGGCCGGTGCAACCCGCGGCGACCGCGAGCGTGGTCAGTCCGGCCGCAGAAAGCAGGGTCCGGCGGCGCAGCGCGCCGGCCGGTGCCGGGATCGGGAACTTCGGCTTCATCGTGACTCCTGTGTCCTGGTGCCGAAACTTCTAGCGTTAGAATCTAACGTTAGAATCAGGCCGAGACCCTAGGATGTCAAGACCCGAACCGCCGATTCTCCCGAGGAGGCGCATGTCAGCCATCGATCGGCCCGCCATCGATCGCGATCCGGACCGGATCAAGCCGGCCCGGATCAAGGACGTCGCCGCCCGGGCCGGGGTGTCCCTGAAGACCGTGACCAACGTGGTCCATCAGCGGTCCAATGTCCGCGACAGCACCCGGGCCCGGGTGCTGGCCGCGATCGAGGAACTGGACTACCGGCCGTCACTGGCCGGCCGGCAACTGCAGAGCGGCCGCAGCACCATGATCACGTTGGCCCTGCCGCGGATCGACGAGCCCTACCTGGGCGCGCTGGCCCACGCCATGATCGCGGCGGCCTCACCGCGCGGCTACACCGTGGTGATGGACGAGACCGGCGGCGTGCCGGAGCGGGAGGAGCAGGCCGCGGCGGGCTATCCCGGGCACGGGATCGACGGAGTGATCTTCAGCCCGTTCGCGCTCGATCCGGAGGCGATGGCCGCGATGAGCCGGCGCACGCCGATGGTGTTGCTGGCCGCGCCGCTGCCGGACAGCCACGCCGACTACGTCGCGATCGACAATCCGCGCTCGGCCGGTGAGGTCGTCGATCATCTGTACGCGACCGGGCGGCGCCGCTTCGGCTTCATCGGGCGCAATCCGCACCAGCCCAACGGGGTGGGGGAGATCCGCCTGGCCGGAGTCAGGGACCGGTTGGCCGGGCATGGTCTGGCCCTGGCCGAGCGGCAGTCGATCCCGACCGGCCGCTACACCCGGGAGGCCGGCGAGCGGGCGATCGCCGAGGCGGACGAGCTGCACGGCTGCGACGCCATCGTCTGCTGCAGCGATCTGCTGGCGATCGGGGCGATCCGCGGGCTGAAGCGGGCCGGGCTCCGGGTGCCGGAGGACATCGCCGTGGTCGGCTGGGACAACATCGTCGACACCGAGTACGTGACGCCGACGCTGACCTCGGTCGCCCCCGACCTGGAAGCACTCGCCGAGCAGACGATCGAGGCGCTGCTGGACCGGATCGACGGCAACCGCGAACCGGCCCGGACCTTCGTGGTGCCGCACACGCTGATGACCCGGGAATCGACCGGTTCCGGCACTCGATGAGAAGAGTCTCATCGCCGCGATAGGCCTGGATTCGCGCGGGTTTGCCAAGATGGGCGGGTGGATTCCGCAGCGACCGACCGGCCGGCCCGGCGGCCGCGTACCTGGTCGGTCCGGTTCCGGATCCTGACCGCGGTGCTGATGACCACTGCCTTGGGCATGACCGCCGCCGGTTTGACCTCGTACGCGATCAGTCGGCAGGACGTGTACAAAGGAGTGCGGGACGCGCTCCATCAGGAGGTGAACGAGTTCCGGGTGGCCAGCGAGGAGGCGATGAAGGGGCCCAACCGGGCCAACATCGTCACCGTCGCCGACCTGCTCCGAGCCACGATCAAGGCCACCTACCCCGACGACAACGAGGCCGTCATAGGGCTGGTCAACGGCCAGCTCGAATTACATCCCAACCGGCAGTCGGAACTGCAGACGGCGGTGCAGGGCGACCAGGAGGTGATCGCCGAAGCAGCCAAGGTGAGGCCCGGCGGAGACATCCTGATCAAGACGATCAGCAACGAACGCAACCGCAACCTTGCCTTCGTCTCGGTCACGGCCCAGATCGAGGGCCAACCGGACCTCGGCCACTATGTCGCCGCGGTCGACATCGACACCGCCTTCGTCCCGCTGAACAACACCTACCGCACGTATGCGCTGGTCTGCGTCGCCGCGCTGATCTTGGTCGGCCTGGTCGGGTTCGTCGTCTCCGGCCGGCTGCTCGCCCCGCTGCGGACGCTGCGCGAGACGGCCCACGAGATCGGCGAGGGCAACCTGTCCGGCCGGATCCCGGAAGATCAACTGACCAGCGGCGACGAGATCGCCGACCTCGGTCACACCATGAACGCCATGCTGGATCGCCTGTCCAGCTCGTTCGACGAACAGCGCAACCTGCTCGACGACGCCGGGCACGAGCTGCGGACGCCGATCACCATCCTGCAGGGTCACCTGGAGCTGCTCGACCAGCGCAACCCGACCGAGGTGGCCGAGACGGTCGAGCTGTCGCTGGACGAGCTGGCCCGGATGCGCCGGATCGTCGAGGACCTGATGATCCTGGCCAAGTCCCGGCGGCCCGACTTCGTCCGGCCGACGCCGGTCGACGTGGACGACCTGCTGACCTCGGTGCTGGACAAGGTGCGGCCGCTGGCCGACCGGCAGTGGCGGATCGAGCGGACCGTGCACGCGGTGATCGAACTCGATCCGCAGCGGATCACCCAGGCCCTGGTCCAGCTGGTCTCCAACGCCGTCCGGCATTCCCCCGAGGGCTCGGTGATCGCGCTGAGTGCCTCGGTGATCTCGGTCGTCGCCGCGGATCCGGCGCTGCCGCCGGCCGGCGAACGGCTGCGGCTCAGCGTCCGGGACGAGGGCAGTGGCATCCCTCCGGATGATCACCAGCGGATCTTCGAACGGTTCGCCCGGTCCGGGCCGGCGCAGCCCGGCCATGATCATCCCGAGCCGATGGTCCGTGATCATGCTCCGGGCCAGGTGGACGGCTCCGGCCTTGGTCTGGCCATCGTCGACGCGATCGCCAAGGCGCATCGAGGCCAGGTGTTGCTGGACAGCGCCCTCGGCCACGGCTCGACCTTCACCCTGGAGATCCCGATCGTGACCGAGCGCGACCACAATCTCACCGAGGACGAGCTCTTCGGCGGCCCGGCCGACGAAGATCATCACCAGCACCGCACCGAACAGGAGAGTCGATGGCTGCGATCTTGATCGCCGAGGACGAGTCCCGGATCGCTTCCTTCGTGGAGAAGGGATTGCGGGCCGCCGGCCACACCACGGCCGTGGCGGCGACCGGCAACGACGCCCTGGAGATGGCGCTCAGCGACGACTTCGAGCTGCTGGTGCTCGACATCGGCCTGCCCGGCCTGAACGGCTTCGAGGTGCTGGAGCAGTTGCGCGGCCAGGGCTTCACCCTGCCGGTGATCATCTTGACCGCGCGCGACTCGGTGACCGACACGGTGGCCGGCCTGGACAGCGGCGCCGACGACTACATGGCGAAGCCGTTCCGGATCGAGGAGTTGCTGGCCCGGATCCGGATCAGGCTGCGGCAGATCGGATCGGCCGAGCCCGCGGCGCTCAGCCACGGCGACCTCAGCCTCGACCTGCACACCCGCCTGGCCACCGTCGGCGGCCGGTCCATCGAGCTCTCGGCCCGGGAGTTCTCGCTGCTGGAGACCCTGCTCCGCAACCCCGGCCAGGTGATGACCCGAGAGCAACTGCTCTCCCGCGTCTGGGGCTACGACTTCGACCCCGGCTCGAACGTCGTCGACGTCTACATCCGCTATCTCCGCAACAAGATCGGCGCAGACCGCATCCTCACCGTCCGCGGCGCCGGCTACCGCCTAGTCACCTAACCCCCGCCGACTTGTCAGAACTGAGTTGTGCCATAGGGCTCCTCAGTTCTGACAACTCGGCGAATGGCTGTGGATAAGGGAGGTCGGGCTTCGGGTCCCGAGTCGAGACCAGAGGGTGCCCGGACCCGAGCTGCGGAGCTTGAGCGAGGGCCGAGGGTGAGTCTGGACCCGCGTTCGCGCGCCGCGCGAACCCCTCCCGCCAACTTGTCAGAACTGAGTAGCCCTATGGCACAACTCAGTTCTGACAAGTCGGCGGAAGGGGTGGGGCTGCTGGTTCGCCCCTGTTGCTCGTGCTTCGCTCCGGCTGTAGGTGGGGCGAAGCTGCCGTAGGTGGGGCGAACGCGACGGGGCGGGCCGGGGTGGGGACGCGAAGACGCGCCCTGAGCCGGCGCGGGGGGCGCTGGGGGTGGAGCTGGGCTCAGGGCGCGTCGGCGTACCGCTGGGTCAGTCGGCGGAGGCCGGGGACTTCGGGGACTTCGGCGAGGCGGCGGTCCTGGCCGACACCGGGGTCTTCGGCGACACGGCCGACTTCGGGGTGACCGCCGACTTCGGTGAGATCGGCGAGTTCGCGGTCGGCGGGGTGTTGCTGGTGTTGGCGCTCTGCGCGCTCGGGCTGCTGACCGCGCTGCCCGGGGTCTGGGTGGTGATCGGCGTGGCGGCCGGCTTCTTGCTCGGCGACTCGGTCGGATCCGCGGCAGGCCGGGTGTCGGCGGCGTGCGCCACGTACCCGGTCCCGCCGAGCGGGTTGTCCGACAGTGCCGGCACGGTGAAGGCGGCGACGGGCGCGAGTACGAAGGCTGCTGCACCGCCGGTGATGATCCACTTGGTCCTGTTCTGCATGGTTCTACCAAACTAGCTACCCATGAGAGGGCGAGGAAGCGATGATGAGAGGTCTTTCATCAAGGCGTCGGCGGCCGTGACGCCGGTCACGATCGTGCCGGGCGCGGCCTCGTCGCCGGTGGTGATCCACGTCCCACACGCCGCGACGGAGATCCCGGAGGCGGTCCGGCGTGATCTGCTGCTGGATGACGAGGAGCTGGCCGCGGAGCTGGCGGCGATGACCGACGAAGGGACGGAGCAGATCGGCCGGCTCGCGGCCGGGCTGGCCGGGACCCGGCCGTGGCTGGCGATCAACCGGTTCTCCCGGCTGGTCGTCGACCCGGAACGGTTCCCGGACGAGCGGGAGGAGATGGCCCGCGTCGGCATGGCAGCGGTCTACACCCGCACGTCCGCCCGCCGACCGCTCCGCGACGAGCGCGGCCAGGACTTCACCGAGCTGCTGGAGACCTACTACCGGCCGTACGGCGACGCGCTCGCCGACCTGGTCGATGCCCGGCTGATCGCCGCCGGCCGGGCGATCGTGATCGATCTGCACTCCTACCCGCGGCTGCCGCTGCGGTACGAGCTCCATCCGGACCGGCGCCGGCCGATGACCTGCATCGGCACCGACTCCTTCCACACGCCGGAGCAGCTGCGTGAGACCCTCCGGGACGCGTTCGCCCCGCTCGGCTCGGTGGCGTACGACGAGCCGTTCGCCGGCTGCTACATCCCGCTCCGGCAGTATCGCAAGACGCTCCGGGTCACCGGGGTGATGATCGAGCTGCGGCGCGACGGCTGCGGCACGGCGGCCGCGGTCCGGCGCCGAGCCGAAACCCTGGCCGCCGTTGTCGACACCCTCACGCCGGCGATGCGGCGTTGAGCAGGGTGATCGCGGCCGCCTTGGCCTGCCCGGCGGGGTCGGCGGTGCCGAGGATCGCGGCCGCGGTCTGGGCGCCCTCGGCCAGCAGCACCAGCTGCGGCGCCAGCTCCGCCGGGAGTCCGGCGGTGCCGACCAGCTCGGCGACGTAGTCGGCGAAGGCCTGCTTCTGCTGCCGGACCGCGGCAGCGGCGTTGGGTGAACTGGGGCCCAGCTCGCCGTACACGTTGATGAAGGCGCAGCCACGGAAGTCGGGTTCGCGGAACCAGCCGTCGAGGAAATCGAAGATCGCCAGGATCCGGCCGCGCGGGTCGGCCGCCCCGGCCGCGGTCGCGGCGATGCCGGCGTTCCAGACCTCCGTCCGGTGCCGCAGCACGGCCGTGATCAGGTCGTCCTTCGACGGAAACAGGGCGTAGATCCGCTTCAGCGACACCCCGGCCTCGGATCGGACGGTGTCCATCCCCACGGCCTGCACGCCGCTCGCGTAGAACAGCCGATCGGCCGCCCCGATCAGCTGCTGCCGAGCCGTCGTGTCGTCGATCACGACCATCACCCCTTGCGTTGAGAACGATCGTTCTCTACTCTAGCAAACAGGACGGAGAACGAGCGTTCTCCAGGACTCGGAAGGGACACTCTCATGGCCACCATCACCGTCGGGACGCAGAACAGCACTCCGGTCGAGCTCTACTACGAGGATCAGGGCGCCGGGCAGCCGATCGTGCTGATCCACGGCTATCCGCTCGACGGCCACAGCTGGGAGCGGCAGACCCGCGAACTGCTCGCGGCCGGCTACCGGGTGATCACCTATGACCGGCGCGGCTTCGGTCAGTCGAGCAAGGTCAACGACGGGTACGACTACGACACCTTCGCGGCCGACCTGAACACGCTGCTGGAGACCTTGGAGCTGACCGACGTGATCTTGGTCGGCTTCTCGATGGGCACCGGCGAGTTGGCCCGCTACGTCAAGAACCATGGGCATGGCCGGGTGGCCAAGCTCGCGTTCCTGGCGTCGCTGGAGCCGTTCCTGGTGGCTCGCGACGACAACCCCGAAGGCGTGCCGCAGTCGGTCTTCGACGACATCGTCGCCACCGCCAAGGCCGACCGTTACGCCTGGTTCACGGCGTTCTACCAGAACCTCTACAACCTGGCCGACACCCTCGGCAGCCGGATCAGCCAGGAGGTCGTGACGGCCAACTGGAACACGGCGACCCGGTCCGCTCCGGTCGCGGCCTACGCCGTGGTGCCGAGCTGGATCGAGGACTTCCGCGACGACGTGACCGCGGTCCGGGAGAGCGGCAAGCCGGTGTTGATCTTGCACGGCACCGCCGATCAGATCCTGCCGATCGACGCCACCGGTCGCCGCTTCCACCAGGCCGTCCCGGACGCGACCTACGTCGAGGTCGAGGGCGCGCCGCACGGCCTGCTCTGGACCCATGCGGACGAGGTGAACGAGGCGCTGCTGTCCTTCGTCGGGGCCTGACGTCGACTAAGCGGTCGGGCGATACTGCGAGTCGCAGAGCACGGTATCGCCCGGTTGCCAGGTGCACAGCCGGACCGCGTTGCCGTCGGGATCGGCCAGCAGCCAGGTGGCGGGCGCGCTCTCGTCGCTGATCATGGTGCCGCCGGCCGCGAGGGCGGCGTCGATCCGCGGTTGCACCTGGGCCGGGTCGACCCAGAGGTCCGGATGCCAACGCTGCTTGGGCTCCTGGGCCCTGGAGCGTTGGAAGTAGATCATCGGCAGGCCTTGGTTCGGGTCGCCGACGTCGCCCCATTCCTCGTCACCGACGACATGTTCGGAGCTCAGGACGGCCGTCCAGAACGGCGCGATCTTGTCGTAGTCGGGGGTGTCAAGCCCGAGCTCGATCCGCGCCACTCCGGCCGCGTCGAAGCTGAGTCCTTCGGCGGCGGCCAGGTCGGAGACCCGGCGGGCGAGCCGCACATCCAGCTCGGTCACTCCGCCGCCGTCCCGGCTGGTCAACCGGACGTCGACCCGGGACGGCCGGAGGTCGAGCTCGGCGAGATGATCAAGTTCCGTGGCCGCCTCGCCGATCATGGTGGCGATCCGCAGCCCGGTGGCAAAGGTCTCGGTGTGGATCCGGGTCTGCAGCCCGCCTTGGCCGTAGTGGAGGAGGAGGGCCCAGCCCTCGAGTCCGGCGTCGGCGATCTGTCGCCCGGTCAGTGCTTGTGTGGTCATGAAGTCACTCTTGCGGTCCAATACGACACCTGATGACATATTGGCCATGCGCGCAGAACGACTGCTGCGGATCGTCATGGTCCTGCAGTCCCGGGGACGGGTGACGGCGGCCGAGTTCGCCCGGGAGCTCGAGGTGTCGCCGCGCACCATCCAGCGGGACATGGATTCGCTGAGTGCGATGGGCATCCCGGTGTACGCCACCCGCGGCACCGACGGCGGCTGGCGGCTGATCGAGCACTACCGGACCAGCCTGACCGCGCTCACCACCAGCGACGCGCTGGCCATGGTGATCGCCCAGTCCCGCGGCATCCTCGATGACCTCGGTCTCGAGGACCCCGGGCAGGCTCCGATCCTGAAGCTGCTGGCGGCCATCGCGCCGGGGGCGCGGGATCGGGTCGAGCACGCCCGGCAGCGGATCCACATCGCCCAGGGGAGCTGGGGGCCGGAGCCGCCACGGTCGACGCTGCACGTCCTCCAGGCGGCGATCTGGGCGGACCGGCTGATCAACCTCCGCTACCGGACGTCGTCGGCGGAGGAACTCGAGCTGGCCCCGCTCGGGCTGGTCCGCGACAACATGACCTGGTATCTGGTCGCCCGCCGCGAGGACCGGCTGCGCACCTTCCGGGTCGATCGGATCCGCGCCGTGGCCCTGCTGGCGGAACCCTTCGAGCGGCCACCGGGCTTCGACCTCGCGACACACTGGCAGGCCGCGTCCGCCGATTTCGTCCAGAGTCTCGGCAGTTACGTCATCCGGCTACGGCTGCGCGGTGACGCGATCCAACGGGCCGACTGGGTGTACGTACGGTCGCGGACCCTGTCCGATCCCGATGCCGACGGTTGGGTCGAGGCCACCTTCGAGGTCGGCGACGAGGACAACGCCCATATCATCCTGCACGACCTGGGGATGGGTGGTGAGGTGATCGTCGTCGAGCCCGAGGCACTGCGCCGCTCGGCGGTCACCGCCGCACACGCCTTCGTCATGATCAACGACCCTTGATCAATCCGGCCTGCCCCTCGACGGGCTCAGCCCGAATCCACTGATGCTCTTGGAGCCGTGGCGGTGTCCGGCCGGCCGCCGGTTACCCACCGGGCTTCGATTGCACTCCTCGAGTGGACGCTTTGGCCGCGGATCTCCGCCTGGAAGCTGGCCAACCAGTCCACTCGGCGCCCGCCGGCGGGTGATCTCGGTGATTCGATCCCTGAACGCTGCCAAACTCCCGGGAGAGGCGCACCCGCCTGGCCTGCCCTTCGGCAGGCTCAGGGAACGAACGTCGGTGTCAGCCGGCGAGGACGGCGAGGCGCTGCCGCCGGGCACCGCCGCAGCGGCAGTCGTCCTCGGGGCAGAGCAGGGCGGCCGGATCGCCCATGATCAGCTCGGTGGCTGCGGCCAGCACCGCGCGGGCCGGGATCCGGCGGGCCCGGCAGTTCCCGATCATGGTCTCGATGGTGGCCGGGGCCAGGGCCGGCTCGATCCCGTCGAACCGGTGGCTCTCGCCGGACACGTTCGGCACCTCGACCCACAGACCGGGCTCCAGCACCGCGTAGCGGTAGAACAGTGATCGACCCAATCGTTGCTCGGCCAGGTGGATCGTGGTGTTCGAGTAGTGCCCGACGCCGAGCAGCAGGACATCGCCGCCGAGCCGCTCCAGCTCCTCCACCGGCCCCAGCATCCGGTCCGGCCGCTGGGCCGCCATCAGCTCCTCGGCCCGGGCACCGACGGCCTGGAACGAGTGCAGCGGATGATCACCGCGGACCACGTCCGGCTGCCGGGCGAACTCGGCGGCCACCGCGCCGAGCCAGCTGTCGATCGGCAGTTTCGCCGAGGGCGGGGTCGCGGCCCGGACGGCGGCGTCGAAGTCGGCCCAGGAGTCCGCGTGGAAGTAGCTGTTGTTCGGCCGGACGAGGCCCGGCGGCGCCGGGATCCCGCTCAGCTCGGAGCAACTGCCGAACATCATCACGGTGCCGCAGACCCGGCGCAGCGCGGTGATCACGGTCCCGGCGCCGCCCTCGACCCGGCCGAACGACCGCAGCGAGGCATGCAGGAACACCACCGAGTCACGGTTCAGGCCGAGCCGGTCCAGGCCGGCGGCGACGTCGTCGAGGCCGAGGTCTCGTTCGGTCATCTTCAGTTGATCTCAGCTCAGGATGTCGGCGTCAGTTGATCATGGTCAGTTGATCGTGACCAGGGTGCCGCTGCCGTCCACGTACTCAACGAAGCCGAGGTACGGCGTGTTCGAGTCGAGCCGGCGCCAGCGGACCGTGACCTCGATCGGTTCCTGGATCTTGGCGGTCGGCTTGGTCGGGTTGACCGTGAACGGGCCGTCGTCGGATTCCGGTGTGACCAGCGCCGACCGGAAGGTGTACGGGGTCGTCTCGGTCTCCGGGGCGTTGGCGAAGCCCTCCACGATCGCGACGTACTCACCGGCCTCCGGGGCCAGCAACTGTACGGTCTCGTCGGCGGTCGGCCCGGCGGACTGAGCGACCAGGACCGGGCCGGTGGCGCCGACCTTGTACAGGTACAGATCGAGGTCGGCTTGATCATTCTCCGACCGCACCGTGAGCTGCGAGGCCTTCGTCCCGTCGGTGATCGTCACCGGATACTGCTTCTGCTCCTCCGGCTTGAGCGAGCCGTCCTCGCCCGTGCCGGACGCCAGGCCGAACTTCTTGATCGGGAAGGCTCCGTCGATGCCGGGCACGACCTCGTAGTCGAGCGACCCGGACCGGCCGCTGCCGGACACCTGCTCCGGCGCGCTGAGCTGCACCGGGGTGACCGCGACCGGCAGCCGCACGGTCGTCTTGGCCCCGGTCCAGGTGAGGAAGCCGGCGGCAGTCTGGTCGAACGGCGCGGAGCCCTTCTTGAACTTGATCTTGAAGGTCTTGGTCTCGCCGGCCTCGTCGAAGTTGAGGATCGACGGCGTGACCTTGGCCTCGATGCCGGGAATGTTGATCTTGGCCCGGTAGAGACCCGGCTTCAGCGCGGTCACCTTCCGGGTCACGGTCTGGTGATCCAGCAGCTCGCCGATGCCGATCGACGGGTTGTTGTAGTCGCTCGCGTCGATCGCCTCGGCTCCCGTGCCGGTGTCCACTCCGAGACCCTCGAGGTAGGACAGCCAGTCGTCGTCGGCGGCGTCGAAGACCAGCGCCGGATCGAACATCTTGGCCGGCTGCACCACCCCGGCGCCCTGGGCGTACGGATCGGTGAAGGCCTTGCCGGCGGCGTCCTTGAGGTTGCCGGCGGTGGTCATCAGCGCCGACTTGATCCGCATCGGCGCCCACTTCGGATGCTCGGTCAGATAGAGCGCGGCCAGCCCGGCGACGTGCGGGGCCGCCATCGAGGTGCCGGAGAGGAAGTCGAAGTCGCGACCCTCGTTGCTCGGCGGGGCCACGGCGGCCAGGATGCCGACGCCCGGGGCGGACAGGTCGGGCTTGACCAGGTCGCCGCCGCTCGCCGGCGACGGGCCGCGGGAGGAGAAGTCGGCGATCTGCGGGTACGCCGGCTTGTCCTCGGTCTGGTTGCCGTCCAGCAGGGTGGCGGTCGCGCCCGCCGTCTCGGCGTACGCCTTCACGTCCGGGCCGCCGGGCGGATCGAGATGCACGGTCGGCACCGTGTGCCGGTCGGCGTCGAGGGAGCCGGCGGCGAGGTTGGCCAGCACCATGCCCACCCCTCCGGCGCGCTTCACCTCGGCCGACTTCGCGACCCGGTCGTAGACGCCGCGGTCGCAGACGATGATCTTGCCCGACACCAAGGCCGGGTCGAGGCTGTCAGGCCCGCACAACGCGGCGTCCTCGGGCGTCGCCGAGCCGGTCTTCACGGCCGCGCCGGTGACCAGCGGCGCCGGCCCGACCGGCTCCCTGACGGTGGTGCTGGCACCGGCGAACTTCCGTCCGTCACCGAGCTCGACCGTGCCCTCGTACGGCTGGATCGTGTTCGCGGCGACCGTGGTCACCCACGGCGCGGTGTTGTCCATCGTGGCCGCGGCCGGGCCGGAGTTGCCGGCGGAGGCGGCGACGAAGACGCCGGCCGAGGCGGCCGAGAGGAAGGCCAGCGGGATCGGGTCGGTGTGCGGCGAATCGGAGCCGCCGCCGACCGAGTAGTTGATCACGTCGACCCCGTCCTCGACGGCGGCGTCGATGGCCGCGACGATGTCGGAGGTGTAGCCGTTGGCCTGGGCCGAGGTCGAGTTCCGCCACAGCACCTTGTAGGCGGCGATCTTGGCCGCCGGGGCGACGCCGGAGATCTTGCCGAAGGGGATGCCGTCGACGCTGGCCGAGACGTCGTGGTTGCCGGCCGCGGTCGAGGCGGTGTGCGACCCGTGGCCGTCGCCGTCCCGGGCCGAGACGAAGTCGCGCCGGTTGGCCGGCGGCACCGCTGCCGTCCAGCCGTCGGCGAAGTAGCGGGCGCCGATCAGCTTGCTGTTGCACTCGTCGGCGGTCCATTCCTCGCCGGTCTCGCAACTGCCGCGGAAGGTGCTGCCGTCGGACTTCTCCATCACGATCTCATCGCCGTCGAGGTACGGCTGGTACTGCGCATCACCCTCCGGCTCGCCCTCCTCGAGCGGCTTGCCGGCGAAGGACGGGCTCTCCGGCCAGATCCCGGTGTCCAGCACGCCGATCACGGTGCCCTCGCCGGACTTCTTCACTCCGCCGAGGGACTCCCAGACGCCCGACTCACCGCTCAGCCGGAGGTAGTCGGTCGACCGGCGGTCGTCGGTCGCGGTGTGCAGCGAGTCCTTGACCACCGAGACGACGCCCTTGGTCCGCTGCAGCCGCTGCGCCTGGAGTGGCGTGAGCTCGGCGGCGAACCCGTTCAGGGTGACCGAGTAGCGCTGCCGCACCTTCGCACCGACCAGGCCGGCGACCTGGTCCTGCAGCCGGGTCAGGAAGCCGCGGTACGTCTTCGCCGCGTCGGTGTCGGTGCGGACCTTGCGGCCGTCCTTCGGCCGGGTCGCCGCCATACCGTTGGTCGACCCGTCGTAGCTGGCGATCGGCTGATCGGTCAGGGTCACGATGTAGGTGCCGGGAGCCGGCTGGGGCAGTGCCGCCGGCGGCAGCGGGTCGGCACCGGCGGATTGGAGCGCGGCGGCAACCAGCGCGACCGTGACCACCATCGCCGTGAGCGCGGCAGCCAGCCGTGACCGTTTCCTGACGTTCATCGCCGATCCTCTCCACACGAGACCTCAGACACGCCGAGGTCGCTGGCGGTGGATAGCGAAGAATCCCGCCACATGGACCCCCCGGTAGGGTTGACGCTAGCAGTCGGGGACAGGCGCGTCGAGGAGCTACGTGAGGGATGGCCATCCGGGCGAGAAGCCGCAGGATCGGAGTCTGCTGGGCGCTGGTCGGCCTGGGCCTGATGGCGCTGTGCTCCGGATGCGTACCGCAGCCGCCCGGCACCTCCGCCTCACCCGCTCCATCGAGCCAGGGACCGACCATGACCGATCCGACTCCGCAACCGTCGAACAGCAGCCCACCGAGCGCCGTGCCGTCGCCCGGTGACCAACTGACCATCCGGTACGACAACGGCCGCGGCTCGGTCGAGACCTGGACGCTGACCTGCGATCCGGTCGGCGGTGATCACCCCGATCCGAAGGCGGCCTGCCAGGCCCTGATCGCCCACGACGCGGCCCTGCAACCCGTGCCGCCGGACCGGGCCTGCACCGAGCAGTACGGCGGCCCGGACACGGCCGCGATCACCGGCACCTGGCGCGGCCGCCCGGTGAACGCGCTGCTCAGCCGGACCAACGGCTGCGAGATGTCCCGCTGGGACGAGTTGGCCGGCCTGCTGCCCCGCGCCGGAGCCTGACGCCCGAACCGTACGGGTCCGGGCTCAGCCCCGACGCAGGGTGAGGACGGCGGAGTCGACCGGTGGCGGCGGCGTGAACGCGTGCCGCGGCATGGTCATCCCGCGCGCGGCCAGATAGCGCCGCGGCGGCCGGGTCAGATACCGGTTGACGACGCCGCGCCGGAGCAGCAGGTCGGCCCGGATCAGCCGGCTGGACCGCTGGGTGATCAGGGACACCAGTGACGCCGTGATCCCGTACGGGGGATTGCTCACCACCCGGAAGGGACGCCCCGGCAACCACAGCTCCCGGGCGTCGAGCTCCAGCACCCGCAATCGATCGGTGCCGAATCGCCGGCGGAGCCGCTCGGCGCGACCCGGGTGGAGCTCCACGGCGATCACCTCGGCGCCGGCATCCAGCAGCGGCGCCGTCAGCGCGCCGGTCCCCGCACCCAGATCGACGACCAGCTGACCCGGCCGTACCTCGGCTCGATCGACCAGTCGACCGGCCCAATCAGGCGCAAGTCGATGCCAACCCCAGAGCGGCCGCGCAGCGGCTCGCGTCCCCGGCCCGGACCTGGATGCCCGGTCGAACCGCCCTGCCCCGGCCACGGAGCACCATCACGCACATACCCATGGCCCAGACGGTAGGGAAGGGCCTCGGTGGCGGCAACCGAATAACTCACCCTTGACCGCTGACCGGATCGGAGAACATGCTGGTCAGAGCGGTTTTGGGGGCGGTCGAGGCGGACCTGGTGACGGCACCGGAGGAGTCCTCTTTAGGACATTTCCAGTACCGGACACCCGAAAATGATGACTTCGCTTCCCAGGTCGAATAAGTTTCTTATCAACGTCAGGGGTGACTGCCGAAGCAACTGGGATGTCTCGGCCGGCACCAACAGGAAGGAATAGTTGAATGTCTCACAAGGGAGTTAGTGCAGGTCGGACGCGTTCGACCAAGCGCATCGTGGTTCGAGTAGTAGCCGCGGCCGTGCTGGCAATCGGCACGCTTGCTGCGGCAGCCACAGCCGCAAGTGCAGTGAACAGTTTGAAGGCCGAGAACGGATGGGGATCCGAAGTCAACAGCCTTCAGTTCGAGAGTGGTGTCAACAGCCTCTAGGGGCTGGACGCAAGGAGTCGCCGAGTCTCCTACCTCACCGTCAGGGTGAGGGCTCGGCGATGACAACAAAAGAGACTTCCGCAAGGAAGCCGGGATTACCTGACGTTCCCGGAATGGCAGACCGGTGATGTGAGCACCGAATCTGTCGCTGATGTCCTCAACAGCCATCCCCCGAGGCTGATGAGGATCTCCTCCCCCTGGGCGACGCCCGCGGTCCTTTCCCAGAGGACCGCGGGCGTGGCTTTCTTTCTGGGGAGATCGTAACGGTCCCGGGGACGGTTGGGAAGGACCCCGACCCGAGGGTCTCAGCCGCGTTGCCGGTCGGGGATCTGATTGAGAGTGTCGGCTCGGACCAGAGCCGCGCCCAACTGCAGCCGGGTGGTCACCCCGAGCTCATCCATCAAGTCGGAGATCCAGCGCCGGACCGAGCGCACCGTGACTCCCAACTGACCGGCGATCGCGTTGTCCGTCGAACCGGTCATCAGCAGCGAGATCAACATCTGTCGCCGCGGATCCGTGCGGCCGTAGTGGGTGATGATCGGCACCGACGATTCCCACACCGCCTCGAACAACCACTGCAGCATCTCGATGATCGCCGGATGCCGGGTGACCGACACCCGCAGTTCATGGCCCGGCCCGTACGAACGCATCGACGGGATCAGCGCCACCTGGCCATCGACCAGGACCAGCTTCATCGGCACCGGCGCGGTCCGGGACTGCTCGCCCTTCTTGGCGAACAGCGACAGCTCGGACAGTCGTTCGGAGTCGAAGCCGGGATGGTAGACCGCGCGGATGCCGACGCCGCGATCCAGGGCCCGCCACTCCGGCGCCTCGCGGAGCAGGCTCTCCGGCGTCGCGCCGGGTCGGGCCTTGACGTAGGGCGGCTTGTCGAAGGCGCAGGCCTCGCGCTTCGCGGAGTCGAAGATCTCCCGGTGGGCCGCGACGATCGCGTCGGTGCCGACCAGCACCTTGATCGCGTCCGTGGTCGACTCCGAGGCGGCCAACAGGTGGCTGGCCAGGGATTCCGCGGCGATGATCGCCGTCTCGACCTCCGACAGCCGCTGAGCCCGCAGCCCGCCGACCACGTCGAGCAGCGGCAGGGCCTTCCACAGTCCCGGCGTCACCTCGGCGGCGAGCCCGAGGGCACGCAACTCGGACAGCGACTGCTCGGTGCTCTCCTTGGCAGCGCCGGCCCGGTCGGCCAGTTCCTCGACCGCGGCGGCTTCGGAGGTCGCCAGGACGACATAGACCGCCTCGGCGTCGGCGGTGATCCCAAGCGGCTGAAGCATGGCTGCTCCCCTCGAGCATGATCGGGGCTTCTCGACACAGTATCCGATGGGCGATCCGCGTTCTCGGCCTGCGGGCAGGTCGTCCACCTGTCGGGCCCACGGCTACGCTGACCTCCGGCAGAGGATGCCCGGACGCAACCGTAGATGAGGAGTTCCATCGATGGCCGACCTTGCTCAGATCGGTGTCACCGGCCTGGCGGTGATGGGCCGCAACCTGGCCCGCAACTTCGCCCGGCACGGTTACCGGGTCGCGGTGCACAACCGCAGCCACGCCAAGACCCAGTCCTTGATCGATGATCATGGTGCCGAGGGGGCATTCGTACCCTCGGAGTCGATGCGCAATTTCGTTGCCTCGTTGGAAAGGCCGCGCCGGGTCGTGATCATGGTCAAGGCCGGCGCCGCGACCGACGCGGTGATCGACGAGCTGGTCGGCCTGCTCGACGAGGGCGACATCGTGATCGACGCCGGCAATGCCCACTTCCCCGACACCCGGCGGCGCGAGGCCGCGTTGAAGGAGAAGGGGCTGCACTTCGTCGGTACCGGCGTGTCCGGCGGCGAGGAGGGGGCGCTGAACGGCCCGTCGATCATGCCGGGTGGCTCGAAGGAGTCGTACCGGACACTCGGGCCGATGCTGGAAGACATCTCGGCCAAGGTCAACGGCGATCCGTGCTGCGTCCATGTCGGGGCGGACGGTGCCGGGCACTTCGTCAAGATGGTGCACAACGGCATCGAGTATGCCGACATGCAGCTGATCGCGGAGGCGTACGACCTGATCCGGCAGGGGACCGGCAAGTCCGCGGCCGAGATCGCCGAGATCTTCAAAACCTGGAACTCGGGCGACCTGGAGTCGTTCCTGATCGAGATCACCGCCGAGGTGCTGGGCCACGTCGACGCCAAGACCGGCTCGGCGTTCGTCGACATCGTGCTGGACCAGGCCGAGCAGAAGGGCACCGGCCGCTGGACCGTGCAGAACGCACTCGACCTGGGCGTCCCGATCACCGGGATCGCCGAGGCCACCTTCGCCCGGGCGCTGTCCGGGTCGGTGCCGCAGCGCGAGGCGGCCCGGCCGGTGCTGCCGGCGCATGCCGCCGAGTGGAACGTCGAGGATCCCGACGCCTTCATCGAGGACGTCCGGCTCGCGCTGTACGCGTCCAAGGTGGTCGCGTACTCGCAGGGCTTCGACCAGATCGCGGCCGCCAGCGAGGAGTTCGACTGGGACATCGACCGTGGTGCGATGGCGCGGATCTGGCGCGGCGGTTGCATCATCCGGGCCCGGTTCCTGGACCGGATCACCGAGGCGTACGAGCGCCACCCGGAGCTGGCGCTGCTGCTGGCCGACGAGTATTTCGCCGGCGCGGTGTCGAACAGCCTGGCCGCCTGGCGCCGGGTGGTGGTCAGCGCCGCCCAGCACGGGGTGCCGACGCCGGCCTTCTCCTCCTCGCTCGCCTACTACGACGGTGTCCGCGCGGAGCGGCTGCCGGCGGCCCTGATCCAGGGGCAGCGCGATTTCTTCGGCGCGCACACGTACCGGCGGGTCGACGGCGAGGGCACCTTCCACACCGAGTGGAGCCTGGACCGGTCCGAGAGCCCCGCGTGAGCCGTACGTCCCTGGTCGTGATGGGGGTCGCGGGGTCGGGCAAGACGACCGTCGCCGCGATCCTGGCCGAGCGGCTCGGCTGGCCGCTGGCCGAGGCGGACGAGTTCCACTCGGCCGAGAACGTGGCCAAGATGTCGGCCGGCACTCCGCTGACCGACGAGGACCGCGGCCCGTGGCTGGCCGCGATCCGGGACTGGATCTCCGCCGCCGCCGGTAGTTCGGTGGTCACCTGCTCGGCCCTGCGCCGGACCTATCGCGATGTGCTCCGGCAGGCCGACGCCCGGGTCCGCTTCGTCCACCTCGACGGCGGCCGGGACGAGATCGCCGAGCGGATGTCCGCCCGGACCGACCACTTCATGCCCCTCGGCCTGCTCGACTCCCAGCTGGCCACCCTGGAGCCCTTGGAGCCGGACGAGGACGCGGTGGTCGTACCCATCGAAGGCACCCCGGCCGAGATCGCCGAGACCGCCCTGACCGCCCTCGACCTCGGTAGCGGGTAGGCGTCAAAGGCCGCGGAGGAAGTCGACGTCGTCGTCGGGGGCCATCGGGCGGTTCTCGGCGCGGCGGCGCGACTCGCGGTTGGGCCGGCCGAAGAACAGCCAACAGACCGCGCCGGCCAGGGGCAGGCAGATGATGATCGTCGCCCACAGCCACCGGGGCATTCCGCGCACCTCGAGCGGGCGTGCCTGGGCCACCTCGACGACGCAATAGATCGTGAGGAGTGCCACGACGATGATCGGCAGGTACCTGATCATGTGCAAAGAGTAGCTCCGTCACGGCGTCCGCGGTGCCGGCGGGAGCCAGTAGTGTTTGGGCCGACCGGCACGACCACTTCCGGGAGGCATCCCATGTCCATTCGGCTGGCTCGATCGCGCGCTCTCGGCGCCCTGGCCGCGCTCACTGTCGCCGCGGGTTGCGCCCTGGCCGCCGGCTGCGCGCCGCAGGAAGTGGCAACCCAACCGCCGCCCACCGGTCCCGATGCGTGCGCCAAGGACTCGCTCTCCCTGGTCACGCCGGGCACCTTCACGGCGGCCACCGACAAGCCCGCCTACGAGCCGTGGTTCGTCGACGACGATCCGAGCAACGGCAAGGGGTACGAGTCGGCGGTCACCTACGCGGTCGCCGAGAAGCTCGGCTTCTCCGCCGATCAGGTGACCTGGACGGTCGTCCCGTTCACCAGTGCGTACGCGCCGGGCGAGAAGAAGTTCGACGTCGACGTCAATCAGGTGTCGATCACCGAGGAGCGGCGGAAGGCGGTCGACTTCTCCTCCGGCTACTACGACGTCGCGCAGACGGTGATCACGGCCAACGGTTCACCGATCGCCGAGGCGACGACGATCGCCGAGCTGGCCAGTGCCAAGCTCGGGGCGCAGGTGGGTACGACCTCGTACACGGCGATCATCGAGCAGATCAAGCCGACCCAGCAGCCGGCCGTCTACGACACCAATGATCTTGCCGTCCAGGCGCTGCAGAACGGGCAGGTCGACGGCATCGTGGTCGACCTGCCGACCGCCTTCTACATGACCGCGGCCCAGCTGGACGACGGCATGATCGTCGGTCAGCTGCCGCCCGGAACCGGCACCCCGGACCAGTTCGGATTCGTTCTGGGGCAGGGAAGTGCGCTGACCGGCTGTGTCACGGCCGCCGTCGACGCGCTGCGGGCCGACGGCACCCTGAAGCGGCTGGAACAGGAGTGGCTGTCGGGCTCCGGCGGCGCGCCCGTCTTGTCGTGACCGACTCCGCCCCACCCGCCGAGCCGGTCGAGGAGTTCTCCCGCGGCCCGGCCTGGCGCCCGTCGGCGGTGCAGCTGGAGCGGATGCGCTACCGGCGGCAACGATCGACCCGGTCCATGATCATCGCGATCGTCAGCACCGTGGTGGTGATCGCCGGGGTGATCATCGGTGTCACCTCCACGCCGGGATGGCCGCGGGTGCAGCAGACGTTCTTCGACCCGGTGAAGGCGCTCGACGCCCTGCCGGTCGTGGCCGCCGGGCTCTGGCTGAACATCCGCGTGATGATCTTCTCCGGGATACTGATCCTGATCTTCGGCTTGATCATCGCCGTGCTGCGCACCCTGCGTGGTCCGGTGTTCTTCCCGTTGCGGGCGTTCGCGGCCGGCTACACCGACGTCTTCCGCGGGCTGCCGCTGCTCTTGGTGATCTTCCTGCTCGGCTTCGGGGTGCCGGCACTGCGGCTGCAGGGACTGCCGAGCGACGCGGTGATCTGGGGCGGCGCGGCCCTGGTGCTGACGTACTCGGCCTATGTCGCGGAGGTCTTCCGGGCCGGGATCGAGTCGATCCATCCGTCGCAGCGGGCCGCGGCCCGATCGCTCGGTCTCGGCTACGGCCAGACGATGCGCTTCGTGGTGCTGCCGCAGGCCGTCCGGCGGGTGGTGCCGCCGCTGCTGAACGACCTGGTCAGCCTGCAGAAGGACTCCGGCCTGATCGCCGTGCTCGGCGTGATCGACGCGATCCGGGCAGCACAGATCGAGACCGCGACGGACTTCAACTTCACGCCGTACGTGGTCGCCGGGGCGCTCTTCGTGGCGCTGACCATCCCGTTGGCCCGGATCACCGATTGGGTGTCGCGGCGACAGGGTTGGTACGGACCGGGCGGGAGCCACCTGTGACCGACGCGAACGACACCGGGCTGCAGGCGGCGGGGCTGCTGCGGGCGACGGGGCTGCGCAAAGCCTTCGGGTCGCAGGTCGTCCTGGACGGGCTCGACCTGGACGTGGCCGAGGGCGAGTGCGTCGTGCTGATCGGCGGCTCTGGCTCGGGCAAGTCGACTCTGCTGCGCTGCCTCAACCTGCTCGAGGAACTCGACGACGGCCGGATCCTGCTGGCCGGCGAGGACATCTCCGATCCGCGGGTCGACGCCGACCGGATCCGGGCCCGGGTCGGCATCGTGTTCCAGGCGTTCAACCTGTTTCCGCATCTGTCGGTGCTGGACAACGTCACCCTGGCGCCGATCCGGGTGCACAAGATCCCGCCGGCCCAGGCCCGTACCGCGGCGATGGCGATGCTGGACCGGGTCGGGCTCGCCGACCGGGCCCGGGCGTGGCCGGATCAGCTGTCCGGTGGGCAGCAGCAGCGGGCCGCGATCGCTCGGGCGCTGGTCAATCAGCCGATGTTGATCTTGCTCGACGAGGTCACCTCGGCCCTGGACCCGGAGCTGGTCGGGGAGGTGCTGACCCTGCTGCGCAGCCTGCGGGATGAGGGCACGACCATGGTGATCGCCACCCACGAGATGGGTTTCGCCCGGCAGGTCGCGGACAAGGTCTGCTTCCTGCACGCCGGCGCGATCCTGGAGCAGGGCCCGCCGGAGCAGCTGTTCACCGAGCCGCGCCACCAACGGACCCGCGAATTCCTCTCCCGCCTCGACGGCTGACTCCGCCGACGCGACCATCGTCGGCCGCCGCGACCGTTGCCGAGGTCGCGCGGCCGCGTGATGGTCGCGTCCGCAACGCAGACCGAGGTGGCTGGGTCAGGGGGCGGGGAAACGGGTCTCGTTGATGGCCATCTTCTCCTTCAGCGCAGCTTCGAGATCGACTTCGAGGATGGTGGCGAGGCGGAGCAGATAGATGAGCACATCGGCCATCTCGTGCCGGACGGAGCGGGCCTTGTCCGGATCGTCCATCACCCGCTCGGTCTCCGCCTCGGTCAGCCACTGGAACTCGGCGGCCAGTTCGCCGACCTCGCCGGTCAGCGCCAGCACCAGGTTGCGCGGCGTGTGGAACGGACCCCAGTCGCGGCGTACGGCGAAGTCGGACAGCTGATCTTGCAACGCGGGAAGACTCACCCGCCTTTCCTACACCCCCTCGCGCCGACTTGTCAGAACTGAGTTGTGCCATAGGGCTTCTCAGTTCTGACAAGTCGGCGTGAGGGGAGGGGTGGCGGGTCACGGTGGGCCGGCGTCGGTGCCGCTAGGGTTGCGCAGATGCCCGACTCCGACCTCCCCGCCGACCGGCCGACCGTCGCGGTCTGGCGGGATGTCTGGCTGCCGCCGTCGGAGACGTTCATCCGGGATCAGATGGCCGCGATGGCCCGCTGGCAGGGCGTCCGGGTCGGGATGCAGGAGCTTCCGGATCCCTTGGTGCCGGCGGATTTCGCACCGTTCACCGGCGCCTCCCGGCTGCGCAAGCTGCGCGGCGAGCTGCTCGGCACGGTGGGTTGGGAGCGGCAGTACGTCAACTTCCTGATGGAGGCCGAGGCACAGGTCCTGCACGCGCACTTCGGGCCGTCCGCGATCCGGGCGCTGCCGGTGGCCAAGCGGGCCGGGTTGCCGATGGTGGCGACCTTCCACGGCTACGACGTGACCCGGGTGCCGCGGCTGCCGATGGGGCGGGGCCGGGAGTATCGGCGCCGGCTGCGGCGGCTGTTCGACTACGCCGACCGGCTGGTCGCGGTGTCGGACTTCATCGCCGACCGACTGATCGCGCTCGGCGCTCCGGAGAGCCGGGTCACCGTGCACTACACGGGCATCGATGTGCGGGGCATCGACGCGGCCAGCCCGCTGCTGCCGCGGTCGGACCGGAACGGGATCGTCTTCGTCGGCCGGCTGGTGCCGAAGAAGGGCGTGCTGGACCTGCTCGACGCCGTCGCGCAACTGCCGGAAGACCTGCGCAAGACTCCGATCACGATGCTCGGCGACGGCCCGTTGGCCGGGGAGGCGCGGCGCCGAGCCGATGCCGCCGGCCTGGACCTGACCCTGGCCGGCTTCCGTACCTCCGACGAGGTCGCCGCGATGCTCGACCGGGCCGCCGTCTTCTGCGTCCCGTCGCGGACCGGGCCCGACGGCGACGCCGAGGGCTTCGGCATGGTGTTCCTCGAGGCCGGGCTGCACGGCGCGCCGGTGGTGTCGTACGCCCACGGACCGCTCCGCGAAGCCGTCGCTCACGGCACGACCGGCCTGCTGGCCCAGGAGAAGGACGTCGCCGGCCTGGCCGCGCACCTGGAACACGTCCTCACCGATGATCAACTGGCCGACCGGCTCGGCCGCCAGGGCCGCCAACGAGTGCTGGAGCAGTTCGACATCCGCCACTGCACCGCCGCCCTCGAAACCATCTACGACGAGGTCACCACCCCCTGAACCCCGACTTGTCAGACTCTAGGCACGCTATAGCGTGCCCAGAGTCTGACAACTCGGGGTGTTCAGGGGGTTAGGCCGAGGTCGGTGTGGTGGAGGTGGAGGGCCAGGGTGCGGAGGTCGGTGATCAGTTGGTCGGTACGGCCGCCCGGGGGCACGGTGATCATGGCCAGGCGGCGGCGGAGCCGGAGCTGGCCGTCCTCGGCGAAGCACTTGCCGTCCGCTACCGCGGAGAAGAAGTCCGAGACGGTGTGCTCGGTGATGATCAACTCGTCGGCGACGTCGCCGAGCAGCGGCAGGTTCAGGCCGCGGCCATCGGTGTAACTGGCCAGATCTGGCACGTACAGGCCGATCGATCGGCCGGTGTCCAGATAGTCGACCCAGACGCTGGAGTAGTCCGACAGCATCCCGTCGGCCAGGCCGATCAACTGATACAGGGTCAGGCTGGCCGCACCAAGATCATCATCGGTGATCACCCGCAGTCCGAGCTGGTCCAGCCGGGCCGCGTCCAGCCGGTGTGGCTTGGTGATCAACTGCACGCCGGCCAGGTCGGCCGCGGCGGCGAAGGCCCGGGCGGCCTCGGCGGTCAGCGGTTCGCCCTCGGCCAGCCCGACCAGACCGGCGGCCGACGAGCTGCGAAACGTCGGTAGCCAGAGCACGAACGGCCGGGTCGGGTCGATCCCGACCGCGGACACCACCGACCGATCGGTGGCGGCGCTGATCACGTCCTGTCGCGGGTTGCCGGCGACCAGCGTGGTCTCCGGCCGCATCGACAGGGCCCGGACCGCTTCGACTCCCCAGAGCGGGCTGGAGGCGGAGTGCGCCTGGGCGCCGATCCGCTGGGCGAAGTTGGCGTTGGCGTTCCACTTCGGCCCGGTGCCGTGCCAGAGGTTGACGTGGATCCGGCGCCGGCCGGGCCGGGGCGAGTCGTACAGGCCGTGGGTGTAGCAGACCAGTTCCGCGGTGACGAAGGTCCAGTACGTGCTCCAGCCCGCCTTCGGGATCACCGTGATCCGGCCGACGGCACCCGGCGCGTCCAGCAGGGTGGCGACCCGACTCAGCTGCAGCCGGGTGCGATCGACGTCGTTGGCCAGCAGCAACACCCGGCCGGAGTAGCGCCGGGTCAGGCCGACGGCGGTGGCCAGCGAGTTCTCCTCGGTGTCGGGCAGCCCACCGACCAGCGCCTGCCGCCGCGGCGGCGTGATCGCCATCAGCAGCCGGGTGGTCGGCACCGAGAGGCCGCGCCGGATGACCGACTTCGCCAGCCGGAGCCGGGCCGGGCCGTTCAGCGGCGCCCGCTCGGCGTACTCCCGGCCCGGCGGCCGCAGCGAGGCGACGGCGGACCCGATGCTCTCCGGCACGACCACCAGGGCGAGCCAGATCGTGCCGACCCCGAGCACCCAGGTGAAACCGACGGGTCCGGTCAGCGCCCCGGCGAGCAGCACCGGGATCCGGATCGGCCAGCCGCCGCCGAGCGCCGAGATGACGTACGGCAGCGGTTGCCGGCCGGTGCGATGACGGTAGAAGAGGTCGTACCGGCGACAGGCGACGACCGCCAGCCAGCCGTACGCAAGCCAGTGCGCCGACGGGGCGATCGCGGTGGTCAGGCCGATCAGCACGGCCGCCTCGATCGCGGTCAGCAGCGGCGGCAGCAACCAGGAGAGGGGTCGCCGCGGCCGGCCGGCCAGGACGCGGGTCAGGACGCCGTCGTCACGGAGCCGGGCCAGCAGGCCGGCCGTCGCCTCCGGCAGCGGAGCCCGGTCGGCGCGGGTCACGGTCCGCAACACCCACCCGGTCAGCGTCCACAACTCGGCGATCACGACCAAGATCAGATAGGCGACCAGTGCCACCAGCGGGCCGCCGATGATCACGCCGGCGCAGAGCACCAGCCAGCGTTCGCCGATCTGAGCGTGCAGGGCCTGCTTGATCCAGTGCGCCGGCCCGGTCGGCGTCCCGATCAACCGGGTGACCGCGTCGCTCGGACCGGCGGGCGGGACCTGTGCCGCGGTGTCGGTCAACGGCCGCACGTCCGGCCGCGGCGCGCGCCACCAGACCAGCACGGTGTCCG
Organism: Microlunatus speluncae; assembly: GCF_009299835.1. GTDB lineage: Bacteria > Actinomycetota > Actinomycetes > Propionibacteriales > Propionibacteriaceae > Microlunatus > Microlunatus speluncae. Next base: position 238,650 of record NZ_VKCZ01000007.1, on the reverse strand, counting down.
CGAACGAGTAGTCCTGCAGATGGCGTACGGTCTGCAATCCCATGCCGGCCAGGGCGAGCAGCCAGGCGACGTCGTTGCCCTGAGTGGTGGCGTTGACCGCGAGCGCGGCCAGGGCGAGATATTCCTTCAACCGGTCCGAGGTCAGATCGGCCCAGGCACCGAACGGGGTGAACGAGCGGGTGGACCGGGCCACCTCGCCGTCGGAACAGTCGATGATCAAGGAGAACTGCAGCAGCACCGCGCCGATGATCACCGCCGGCAGCGGACCGAACGCGATCATGGCCGCCGCGCCGAACGCGATCACCAGACTGATCAAGGTCAGGGCGTTCGGGGTCAGGCCGATCCGGACCGAGAGCCGGCTGAGTCGCCGGGAGATCCGGCGCAGCACGAACGTCGACCAGACCCCGTCGCCGGACCGGGAGGCCTGACGCCAGGCCAGATCGGGCTCGTCCAGCGACTCGACCCGGCCGAGCAGCTCGGCATTGGCCGCCGGCCCGCGGGCACCGAGATACGGATCCGCCGGGACCGCGGTCAGCGTGACGCCGGAACGGACCAGCGCGAGCAGAGCGGTCTGCACCGGCTCGAGGTCGGACCAGCCCTGGTCCGTGATCACCGCGGCCGCATCCCGCCAGGTAGTGGCGGCGGCCGGCAGGTCGGCCGGGCGGAGCAGCAGCAGGCCGAGGAACGCGCCGGAGGGATCGGTCAGCCGATGCCGCCCGGAGCCGGCGGAGACCAGCCGGTTGCGCTCGATCCGTACCGCGGCCGGATCGGAGATGAGCCGGGCACCGACCAGCGCCCGGGAGGAGTCCCGCGGGTCGTCCAGCACCTGCAACAGCGGGGTGTCGGAGACGAGCAGATCGGCGGCGCAGACCGCCAACGGCTCACCGTTCGCGGCGGCCTCGGTGGCCAACTCGGCCAGCTCGATCAGCGCGCCGGCGGTATCGCCGTCCGGCACCGTGGTCGTCCGGGCGCGGGCCCGCGCCGGCAGCGCCGCGCACTGGTTGCGCAGCCGGGCTGAGATTGCGGGCGCGGGAGCGGGAGCGCCCGCTACCGCGATCAGCACTCCTGGCCCTCCCAGCGATACGGACGAAGTCGGTTGTGAGCCTAGCCGATTCGCACCTGCCGGTGCCGCCGCGTCCGGCGGTGTTGACCCGCCGGTGACCACGCCCCGGGGAGCCCCGAACACCGACTTGTCAGAACTGAGTAGCCCTCTGGCACAACCCAGTTCTGACAAGTCGGCAGGAGGGGGGTCAGGCGGTGAGGGTGGCTTCGGAGACCTGCCAGAGTCGGCGGGCGGCGTCGGGGTCGAGGGCGTACGGAGCCACGCCGGCACGGCTGCCCGGCTGGTTGGGGGCGGCCTCGTTGCAGTCCTCGAAGTAGCGACCGCCGATCCCGGCGAGCAACGGCGAGGCGGCGAGCAGGACGGTCGTCGCCGCACCCTGCTCCGGGGTCTTCCAGGTGGGGGCCTCGGTGCCGGCGGCCAACCGGAGTCGTTCCAGCTCTTCGTCGCTGACGTAGCGCTGCAGGTTGGTCCGGATGCCGCCCGGCATCAGGGCGTTGACCCGGATGCCGTCGGTCGCCCAGCGCCGGTCGGCCTCGACCGCGAACAGGACGTTGGCCGTCTTGGACTGGCCGTACGCCGCCCAGGGCTCGTACTCGCGGCGCTCGAAATGGACGTCGTCGAACACGACCGGCGAGCGCAGATGGGCCGAGGAACTGACCGAGACGACCCGGGCGCCGCCGGCCGCGGCCAGCGCGTCGTGCAGGCCGGTGGCCAGGGCGAAGTGGCCCAGGTGATTGGTGGCGAACTGCAGCTCCCAGCCCTCTGCGGTGCGGCCGAGCGGGGACGCCATCACCCCGGCGTTGTTGATCAACAGGTGCAGCGGGCCCTGCCAGGCGGCGGTGAAGGCGGCCACCGAAGCCTGGTCGGCCAGGTCGAGCCGGGCGACTCGCAGCTGCTCGTTGCCGGTGGCCGCGGCGAGATCCCGGGCGATGCGCTCGCCGGCCTCGGTGTCGCGTACGGCGAGGGTCACCTCGGCCCCCGCGCCGGCCAGGGCCCGGGCGGTCTCGATGCCGATGCCGGAGGCGCCGCCGGTGACGATCGCGCGCCGGCCGGCCAGGTCGACGCCGGCGATCACGTCGGCCGCGGTGGACTGGGCGCCGAACGGGGTGCTGAGCAGGGAGGTGGTGTCGGTCATGGGTTCCATCCATTCCACGTACGATGAAACCGGAGGATCCTCCGGTACTTCTTCGAGATTAACCGGAGGTGCCTCCGATTATCAAACGATCGTGGGACGAGAAAGGATGGGGCCGTGCCCGAGGACCGACCACTCCGCGCCGACGCACGGCGTAACCGCGACCGGCTGCTCGATGCCGCCGGCCACGCGTTCGCCCGGGACGGGCAGGACGTGACGCTGGAGGCGGTGGCCAAGGACGCCGGGGTTGGCATCGGCACCCTGTATCGCCACTTCCCGACCCGTGAGGCGCTGGTCGAAGCGACCTATCGGCACGAGCTCGACCGGCTCTGCGACGCCGCCGACGAGTTGTTGGCGGAGCAGCCGGCGGATGTCGCACTGCGGGCCTGGATGGACCGCTTCGTCGACTACATGACGGCCAAGCGCGGCATGTCCGACACCCTGCGCGCGATCATCGCCTCGGGCGGGAATCCGTACGCGCACAGCCGGGACCGGCTGCTCACGGCGATCGGCACCCTGCTCCGGGCCAGCGTCGAGGCCGGGATCGTGCGGGCCGACGTTTCGGCGGAGGACGTGCTGACCGGCATCGGCGGAGTCTCGCTGGTCGCGTCCGAACCCGAGCAGCGGGAGCAGGCGGCGCGGCTGCTCGACCTCCTGATGGACGGGCTGCGATATCGATCCGGCGGCTGACCCGACCGGACCAAGATCATCCGACTGCGGTCAGGCGCCGATGATCATTCCGATCGCCAGGCCGAGGGCGGCCAGCACCTCGAACCGGCCGGTCGCCTTCAGCACGGAGATCAGGTCCCGGCCGACGGCGCCGCGGAGCACCGAGCGCACCGACGGGATGATCAAGAGCGGGCCGACCAGGGCCAGCAATCCCCACCAGGTGGTCAATGCCGAGACGGCGACCAGGGCCGCGACGGCGACCGCGACCAAGATCAGATAGAGCCAGCGGGTCGCCCGGTCGCCGATCCGGACCGCCAGCGTCACCTTGCCGGCGGTGGTGTCGCCGTTGATGTCGCGCAGGTTGTTGGCGACGAGGATCGCGGTCGTCCAGCAACCGACGCCGACCGCGCCGATCACCGACAGCAGGCTGATCCGGCCGAGCTGGACCAGCGTCGTCCCGCAGACCGCGACCAGGCCGAAGAAGACGAACACGAACACCTCGCCCAGGCCGAGATAGCCGTACGGTTTCTTGCCGCCCGTGTAGAACCAGGCGGCCAGGATCGACGCGACGCCCACCGCGATCAGCCACCACTGCTGGGAGATGATCACCAGCACGAGGCCGGCGACGGCGGCCAGGGCGAAGCTGACGAACGCCGCGGCCCGGACGTCCTTCGGGCGGGCCAGCCCCGAGCCGACCAGCCGCAGCGGCCCGACCCGATCCTTGTCCGTGCCGCGGATCCCGTCCGAATAGTCGTTCGCGTAGTTGACCCCGACCTGCAGGGCGAGGGCCACCACCAGGGCCAGCACTGCCGGCACCAGGGCGAACCCGCCGTCCGCGTGGGCCAGCGCCGATCCGACGATGACCGGAGTGATCGCCGCGGGTAGGGTCTGCGGCCGCGCTCCGGCCAGCCACTGTCGCGGAGTCGCCGTGCTCACGTCCTCGGTCACGCCACGATCGTGCCATCGTTCGCGGCCGGGCCGGCTCCGGGGTCTTCGACGTCGGTCTGCGGGTGATCAGGATCCGGGTGCGCTCGACGTACCTCGGGACCTTCTGCTGCCTGGGCGCGGCGACCTTCCGGTGTTGGGGCGCAGGAAGGCCCGTGGTCAGGTCCCAGGAAAGTGAGGCAGGGAGGAGGACGGCTGGGGCGGCCCCTTGGCGCGTCGGGGTCGGAGGGTTCCGTCGTCGGGCCGTCAACGGGGTCGGAGCGAAGTACGGCGCGGGCCGGAAGTCGACCCTGGTCGAGAAACGTTCGGGCAGGGCTGGCTTTGGGGGCGCGGAAGTCGACCCTGGTGGAGAAACGTTCGGGCGGGGGGCTGGCTTGGGGGTGCGGAAGTCGACCCTGGTGGAGAAACGTTCGGGCGGGGGCTGGCTTGGGGGCGCGGAATCCAGACCCCGGTCGACAAACGTCCGGGCGGGGGTGGTTTGGGGTGCGGAAGTCGACCCTGGTGGAGAAACGTTCGGGCGGGGGTGGTTTGGGGTGCGGAAGTCGACCCTGGTGGAGAAACGTCCGGGCGGGGGGCTGGCTTGGGGGTGCGGAAGTCGACCCCGGTGGAGAAACGTCCGGGATCGGACGGGTGGGATCTCGGGGCTGTGGGGCTAGGGGCGGCCGGCCGGGCGGGTGGTGCGGGCGTCATGGTCTTGACGGCTCGGTGCCGGGCCGGCTCGCGGAAGGGGCGTGCTCGGAGCGTCCGGGCACGGAACCGCTGGGTCAGGGCAGTTGCGATCTCGCTGGCCGCAGTGGCCAGTTGATGAGGGGTTCTTGCGTGATCGGGTCAGGGCTGGTCGTTGCCGGCCGCTTCGATGAGCCGTTGGCGGTTGACCTTGCCGCTGCTGGTGCGGGGGAGCTCCGGCAGGTGGATGAGGCGGCGGGGGAGTCCTTGCTCGGGCAGGGTTCCGGCCAGATCGGCGCGGAGCTGGTCCAGGCCGATCGGGCGGTCGGCGACGGCGACGATCACGGTGCCCCAGGTCGAGTCCGGGATGCCAATGATCACCAGCTCGGCGTCGGCCGCGGTGGGGGTCGCGCGGGCCAGGCGTTCCAGCTCGGCCAGATCGACGTTGATCCCGCCGGTGATCACGACGTCGTCCACCCGGCCCAGCACGGTCAGTCGGTGATCGGCCCAGGCACCGCGGTCGGCGGTGATCATGGTCAGGTCCGGGCCGTCGATCCGTAGGGTCTCGGCGGTCAGCTCCGGTCGCAGCCGGTAGCCGGAAAAGATCATCGGTCCGGTGATCGAGATCCGGTGATCATCCGGTCGCAGCTTGATCGAGACCCCGGGCAGCGGTTCGCCGTCGTAGACGCAGCCGCCGCAGGTCTCGCTCATCCCGTAGGTGCGGACGACCCGCACGCCGGCGGTCGCCGCGGAGTTCAGCAGAGCCGGCGCGGCCGGTGCTCCGCCGAGCAGGACCGTGTCGTAGCCGGCCAGGGCCCGGGCCCGGTCGGGGGCGTGCAGGGCCCGGGCCAGCTGGGCCGGGACCAGGGCCAGGTAGTGCGGGCCGGGTCCGGTCGGTCGGCTGAGGTCGGCGAGATCGCCCCGCACCTCGCGTACCGGAAGATCGGCGACCAAGCCGCGGACGATCACCATCAGGCCGGCGACATAGTGACCGGGCAGCGCGAGAGTCCACCGGCCCGGGCCGCCGAGCCGGGCGTGAGTCGCCTCGGCCGAGGCCACCAGGGCGGCGGCCGACAGCAGCACGCCCTTCGGCCGGCCGGTGGAGCCGGAGGTGGAGATGACCACGGCGGTGTCGTCGGCCTCGAGCGGCTCGGCCGGTCGGAGCATCTCCATCGCCGCCCGACGCTCGGCAGGATCCAACGGCAGCGGCGCGACCGGCTCGCCGCCGGCCAGGGCCGCGGCGAGCGCCGGCGTGAGCGTCGCAACCGTCGGCTCCGTCATCTGCACGGCGCTCAGTCTGGCAAACCGGGATCCGGCGCTGAACCGGTCGGGTCAACCGGGCGTCGATTCCGCGGGATATCGGTCAGTTCGGCCGGGTAGTCGCGGCACGATTGACCGGCTTGATGGGTGCGGATTTGACCGGGCTCTCCCTTCGACAGGCTCAGCCTGGATCCACCGCTGGCGCGGTCGCCGGTGTCGCCAAGGGGTGCGCCACCGCTTCGGCAGCGTTGATCCTATGGAGGGAAAGACGCGCCAAGGACGGGCGGGCTGAGCAGAACGCAGCAGATCGGCAAGCGAGCCTGGCTGTTCTGTCGGGGTCGGTGCCGGTCACCATCTGGCGGCCGGCAGGGGAGGCTTGAACCCTGCTCAACCCCGCCGTCCTCAGCGCGTCTTTCGTCTTTCGCTGGGCTGTGATCGTTGGGACCGGCCAGCTCTGGGTGTTCGTTCCCTGAGCCTGTCGAAGGGCCGGATGATCTTGCTCCGGGCGGGTGATCAGAGTGAGCCGTCCTGCCAGGGGCCGGTGATCGCGAAGGTGATGCCGGGGCTCTGGATGTTGGCGAACAGCCAGTCGCCCTTTCGCGGATCGAACGTCGAGCCGCACCACTCCGAGCCGCGGTAGTCGCCGGGCTCGACCGACTTGCCGGGCACTCCGGACTCGGGAATCACCACGTCGTTCAGGGCGAACGGGAAGATCTCGCCGTCGGTGGTGAGACCGTGCAGAAACTCGACGCCGCTGCCGTCCTCGCAGAGCACGATGCCGCCGCGCGGACTGACGCAGATGTTGTCGGGATTGTTGAGCACGGCGGCGTCCGGGGAGGCGAACAGCACCCGCATCCGTTCCGCGGCCGGGTCGTATTCGAAGACCTGGCCCTGGCCGACCGTGCCGCCGCTGGTGGAGACGACGTAGATCCGGTCGTTGCCCCACCAGGCACCCTCCAGCCGGGTGAAGACGGCGGCGCCGAGCGCCTGGCCCTGCAACGCCGGCCGTTGCTCGCCGGGGGCGAAGTCGGGGTTGGGGATGTCGACCCAGGAGGTCCGGTACTCGGTGCCGGTCGGATCCTCGTACGTGCTGTAGGAGGAGCCGTCCTCGGTCTCGATCACCATCATCTGCAGCCGGCCGCCGGCAGCAAGATCATGACGCCGCTTGGGCAGATAGCGGTAGAGGCCGGACGGGGTGTCGTCCTCGGTCAGATAGACGACGCCGGTCCGCGGATGCACCGCGACGGCCTCGTGACTGAAGCGCCCCATGCCCTTGATCGGCGTCGGGTCGCCGGGCTTGTGGTGCGGCACCTCGAAGACGTACCCGTGCCGGGTGCCGTCCGGGCCGACCACCGTGGTCTCCTCGCAGGTCAGCCAGCTGCCGGCCGGGGTGGGACCGCCGGCGCAGTTGCGGATCGTGCCGGACAGGCTGCCCCACGCCTCGGTGAACTCGCCGGTCTTCGGGTTGAAGACGAGGTTGGTGGTGCCGCCGCCGGCCTGCGGGTTGTAGTTCGGCTCGGTGAAGGCGCCGCTGAACGACCCGACCTCGTGGTTGCGGACGATGGTGATCTTGTCGTCGCGCCGGTGGAAGGCCGCCATCCCGTCGTGCGCGGCGGGTGTCGACCGGCCGTCGGTCAGTTCGTCGCCGGTCCAGCCGTACGTCAGGTACTCGAATCCCTTCGGCAGCCGGAGCAGCGCCAGCCCGGTCGTGTGGTCCTTGACCGGCTGCAGCGGACCGTAGTCGGGCCCGACCCGGTGCTTCTTCAGCGGCGCCGCACCGGCGGTCCGGGCGCCCAGCGCCTCGAGCGGACCGAGCGCGGCCAATCCGGCGGCGGCCGCCAGACCGCCGGTCAGGAATTGTCGCCGGCCGGTGCCGGACTTCGCCTCGTCGGTGCTGTCGGTGATCATTTCGGCGTCACTCATGGCGCGCTCCCCGTCTGCTTGGTCCGGTCGACTCCGGTGGCTCCGACCAACGCTAGAAATGATCTTGGTGCCGGACCAGGAACGTCGGCCGAAGCCTGATCGAACACTGGTGAACGGATCCCTGCCGACCGAGGGAAGCCTTGGGTGGGTGAGACTGGGCCGGTGCAGCCGATCACCTACCGGATCCCGATGCGGACGCGGTTCCGCGGCATCACCACGCGGTACGGGATGGTCTGGCGCGGGCCGGCAGGGTGGGGCGAGTGGAGCCCGTTTCTCGATTACGACGGCGCCGAGCTGGTGCCCTGGCTGCGAGCCGCGGACGAAGCCGCCGAGCAGGGCTGGCCCGAGCCGGTCCGGGACCGGGTCGAGGTCAACGCCACCGTGCCGGCGGTCGGGCCGGAGCAGGCGGCCGAGCTCGCGGCCGGCTCGGGCTGTCGGACCGCCAAGATCAAGGTGGCCGAGCCCGGCCAGACCCTGGCCGACGACCTGGCCCGGGTCGCCGCGGTCCGGGCGACCCTGGGCCCGGCCGGGCGGATCCGGGTCGATGCCAACGGTGGCTGGTCGGTCGAGGCCGCCGAAACCGCGCTGCGGCAGTTGGACGAGCACGAACTGGAGTACGCCGAGCAGCCGTGCCGGACGGTCGAAGAGCTGGCCGAGCTGCGCCGGCGGCTGCGCGGGTCGGGGATCCTGATCGCGGCGGACGAGTCGATCCGGCGGGCCGAGGATCCGTACCGGGTGGCCGAGTTGGCGGCGGCGGACATCGCGGTGCTCAAGGTGCAGCCGCTCGGCGGGGTCCGGGCCGCACTGCAGATCGCGGACCGGATCGGGCTGCCGGTGGTGGTGTCCAGCGCGCTGGAGACCTCGGTCGGGATCCGGGCCGGGCTGGCCCTGGCCGCGGCGCTGCCCGAGCTGCCGTACGCCTGCGGGCTGAACACGGTGCCGCTGCTGCACGACGACCTGGTCGACCGGCCGCTGATCGCCGCCGGCGGTTGGCTCGACGTGTCCGGTCTCGAACCGGCACCGGATCGGCTGGAACGGCTCGCCGCCGGGGCCGACGAGCAGCGGTTCTGGCAGGCTCGGCTCATGCAGACCCGCGCGTTGATCGGAACCTGATGCCGGACGCCAGCCAGTGCGCCCGGACCGTGATCGAGGAGTTGATCTCCCGCGGGGTGCGCGAGGTCGTCGTCGCCCCCGGCTCCCGGAGCGCTCCGCTGGCGTACGAGATCTTCGAGGCGGACCGGATCGACCTGCTCCGGCTGCACATCCGGACCGACGAACGCAGTGCCGGGTTCACCGCGCTCGGTCTGGCCAAGGCCAGCGGCGAACCGGTCGCGGTGATCACCACGTCGGGCACCGCGGTGGCCAACCTGCATCCGGCGGTGCTCGAGGCGTCGCACAGTCGGCTGCCGTTGATCATGGTCACCGCCGACCGACCGGCCTATCTGATCGGCACCGGGGCCAACCAGACCACCGAGCAGCGCGGTGTGTTCGGTGATCACGTCCGAGCCACGGCCCAGTTCGATGATCATCGCGGAGACGTACGACACTGGCAGTATCACACCGCCCGACTGGTGATCGCCGCCGTCGGCGAACGGACGGCCGACCCCGGTCCGGTGCAACTGAACATTGCGTTCAGTGAGCCGCTGACGCCGACTCCGGTGGCGATCAACACCCGCCCGCCGGTGGTGATCGAACCGCTCCGTCGGCCGACCGATCCGGTGTCGCTGCCGGCCGGACCGCAGACGGTGATCATGGTCGGCGACACCGATCCGGCTTCGGGACTGGCGGCCGCCGCCCTGGCCGAGCAGGCCCACCTGCCGCTGCTGGGCGAGCCGTCCAGTAACGCCCGCCGCGGCCCGAACGCGATCGGGCTCTACCGGCTGTTGCTGGCCACCGAGCTGTCCGACGAGATCGAGCGGGTGATCGTGGTCGGACACCCCACGCTGTCCCGGCCGGTGAGCCGGCTGCTGGCCCGCGACGACGTGGAACTGATCGCGGTGACGCCGCACGCACGTTGGGACGATGCCGGGATCGGTGCCGCCGTCGTGGCCCCGGCCGTGGCTCCGGAGCCCGGCGATCCGGACTGGCTGCAGCGCTGGCGTGATCATGATCGGCGGCTCCGGGAGTTGATCGACCGGCGACTGATCGAGGACGCCGACTTCACCGGCCCGCGACTGGCCGGGGCGGTCTGGACCGGCCTCGGTGGATCGGACACCCTGTTTGCCGGATCGTCCAACCCGGTCCGGGATCTCGACCTGGCTCCGATCACCACCGATCCGCCGACGGTGTACGCGAACCGCGGCCTGGCCGGCATCGACGGCTCGAACTCGACCGTGGCCGGCATCGCGCTGGCCACCGGCCGGCCGACCCACGCGCTGGTCGGAGATCTCACCTTCCTGCATGATCTCGGCGGGTTGCTGATCGGGCCGGACGAGCCGCGACCCGACCTGCGGGTGATCGTCGCCAACGACAACGGCGGCAGCATCTTCGCCACCCTCGAATACGGGGCACCGTCCCACCTGCGGGCGTTCGAGCGGATCTTCGGGACCTCACAGCAGATCGACCTGGAGCAACTGGCCGGCGGCGTCGGCGCCGGCTTCCGCCGGGTGATCGACGCGGCCGAGATGACCGAGGTGCTGGCCGAGCCGCCGATCGGCGTCGAGGTGGTCGAGGCCGTGATCGACCGCCGCCACCGCCGCACCCTGGACCGCCAGCTCACCGAACTCGCCACCAGTCTCTGAATTTTCTGCTCGATCCTGTGAATGGAAGCGAGGAGATGGCCCTCTCTGTTCGTTCCCTGAGCCTGTCGAAGGGGGCAAGCCAGGAGACTCCGCGCCCTTTACTCGTGCTTCGCGACCGTTAAAGGTGGGGCGAAGCCGTACAAAAAGGGCGCGAAGCCGGCGTCGGAAGCGGCTGAATGGCCAACCCCGGGCCGAAACCGGCGGCCAAGCAGTCCACTCGACGTGTGCGCCGACCTCAGTGAACCCTGGCGGCACGATCACGACGCCACCATCGACCCCTGACCCGGCCGAGACCGGCACCCGGCGGGCAACACCTACCCACCGCCGTCCCCCGCCCGCCCCTTTGGTGCGTCTTTTGGTCGATAGGCCGAACCGAGGAAGCGGCACCAGGTGTGCCCCCTTCGACAGGCTCAGGACATGCTTCGACAGGCTCAGGGAACGAAGACTTGCTACCCGACCGATCCAAGATCATTGGTCGGACTCACGACTGGGTGCGGAGCCAGGTGCGGACGGCGGCGGTGGCGCGGACGTCGTCCTCGTTGTAGTCGAGGACCCGCTGGCGGGCGGCGTCGCGTTGGGCGGGGGACTCGCCGGAGATCGCTTCGGCGAACCAGAGCTGGGAGTTGAGGCCGCCGGGATCGTCGTCGCGCCAGGCGAAGCCGGCGCCGGCCCGGGCGACCACCTTGAGGCCGAGGCCATCGGCGCCGAAATAGTGCTCCTTCACGGTCTCGAGCAGGTCGACGAAGCCGACCCGGTCATCGCGGACCTGCTCCGGAGCGGTCCGGGCCAGGTCACGGGCCCACTCCAATGCCGGATCCGGGTGGGCCTTGGCCAGCCGCTCGATGGCGGCCAGCTCGAAGCCGCTGTAGTGATAGATCAACACCGAGCCCGCCGACTCGACGACCTGTCGCAGCCAGCCGAGGGCCTCGACGGCGAGTTCGGACTCCGCTTCGTGATCAAGGTCGGCGAAGGTGGAGAAGGCGCGATAACGCGGCCGGCCGCCGTCGATGATCAGGAACCCCCAGAGATAGACCAGACCGCCGGCGGTGGTCTCGATGTCGAAGTCGATCTCCAGCTCGGCCGGCGGCAGGTCGATCGCGCCCTCGGTGACCCGCTCCAGGACGATGTCATGGACGATCATCCGGGCCCGCCGGGCCGCCGTCCGCAGCCGGCTCTCGGCGCCGGCGCGATGCTGCACCTCGGGCAGGTAGACCTCGAGCAGCGCCTCCAGGTCGGCGTCGACCAGATCGGTGATGGTGAAGATCTTGTTCCGGCGCAGGGTCGAGATCTCCCGCACGTCGAGCCGGCCCTTGTCCACCCGCAGGCTGACGTCGTCCGTGTGCAGCTGAGGCAGGCAGGTCTGCCACCACTGGCAGCGGGCGCACTCGTCGACCACGATCGGCTGCACCAGCGGCGCTGGGTCGCCGGCCGCCCCGGTCCGCCGGGCGGCGGTCTCGGCGACGGCGACGCGGAAGTCGAACTCGTGGTCGTACCGCTCAAGCAGGGTGCGCAGCCGCCAGCGCTCGGGCCGGCTCCGGGAGAAGGTCCGGACCACCGGCCGGTCCAGCCGGAGCCAGGCCAGCACCGGGCCGTCCCGCTCGGGCAGCGGATGACCATCGGTCCCGATCACCGCGACGACCGGCTCGTCGGCGGCCCAACCGAGCCGCTCCAGCATCCGCCAGTAGTGCGCCAGCTGGAGGAAGTCGGCCTCCCGGTTGCCGACCCGCAACCCCAACCCGGTGATCAGCTCGCGGTGCTGCGGGCCGGGATTGATCAATTCCGTCAGTGGCAGCTCGGGAGGCGGCTCCGTCGGTCGCTGCTCCGGCTGCTGATCTTGGGGCCGGGCCCGGCGGGGGCGATGCCGCTCGATGATCTTGTGCCACTTGACCTCGACCGGATGGTAGCCCGGCCGGCCATCGGCTCGGTCGGCACCACGGACCAGCAGATCCGGGCTGCCCAGCCGATGACCCTCGGCGTCCGGCGGCAGCGTCGGCCCCATGATCACCGGGAAGCCGGCGGCGACCGCCTCGGCACAGGCGCCGGTCCGGATCCGGCCGGGATGATCATCGAGCGCCCGCAGGTCGAGCACCGTCTCGGAGCAGGCGGCGAGCAGCCGGTCCAGCACCTGATGCTGATAGGTCAGCCCGCCGTCGAACAGCTCGGCCAGCGAGTCGTCCGGCTCGGACTCGACCTGGGAAACCGTTGCGTCGAAGGCATTGTGAGTCTTCACGGCACAGCTTCGCGCCGCGTACGACCCGAGCAGGATCTCGCTCATGGGCGTCACCTCAGGCACGGGCCCGATGCAGCGCGACGATGCCGCTGCTGAGGTTGCGCCACTCGACGTCGGACCAGCCGGCCTCGGCGATCAGATCGGCCAGACCGGGCTGATCGGGCCAGTCCAGGATCGATTCGGCCAGATAGCGGTAGGCGACCGGGTTGCTGGCGAAGAGATCGGCCATCGTCGGCAGGGCGGCAAGCAGATAGTTGCGGTAGACGATCCGGAACCAGGCCACCGTCGGGGTGGAGAACTCGCAGATCACCAGCTGCCCGCCGGGCCGGGTCACCCGCCGCAACTCGGCCAGGGCGGCGACGGTGTGCTCGACGTTGCGCAGCCCGAACGAGATGGTGACCGCGTCGAAGACGTCGTCCGCGTACGGCAACTGCAGGGCGTCACCGGCGACGAAGTCGAGGCCGGGCAGCCGCTCCTTGCCGACGGCCAGCATGCCCAGCGACAGATCGGTCGGGAACACCCGGGCCCCGGCGTCGGCGAACGGCTGGCTCGAGGTGCCGGTGCCGGCCGCCAGGTCGAGGATCCGCATCCCCGGCCGGGGATCGACCGCCGCCACCACCTCGCGGCGCCAGGCCCGGTCCTGGCCGAGGGAGATCACGTCGTTGACGAAGTCGTACCGGGCCGCGACCCGGTCAAACATCGAGGCCACGTCGGCACGTCGCTTCGCCAGGGTCGCCCGCGCAGGGTGTTCGGACATGCGCCCAGCCTGCCACCCGGCACCGACACCGACGACCGCACCCGCCGGTCGGGGCATCGGTCAGGATTTCGCGAGCCGCATCAGCACGTTGGCGGTGTCGCCGGGGCCGACCACGGCGGGCACGAACTCGAGCTTGCCGAACTGGATCCGTCCGCCGACGGAGACCGTGGCGGTGAACCGGCCACCGCCGGGCGAGGACTGCTGCAGCGTGATCCCGTCCCTGCTGATGTCGACGACCCGGATGGCCGAACAGCCCTTGACCTTGATCCGGTCGCCGGACTCGACCCGGACGTGGCAGTTGCCGTCGCGGCAGGCGCCGAGATCGCTCCCGTCGGCCGGCTTCCCGGTCGGTGGTGGGGTGGTGGGAGTCGGTTCGCGGACGTACGACAAGGGCCGCGACGCGCGCCAAGACGAGGGCGGCGTCGTCGCCCCGGCGGGGTGCGCCAGAATCGGGCCATGGCAAAGCGACCCACCGTGCTCAAGGTCTCCGGGCTGAAGCGCGCCTACGGCCCGATCACGATCTTGGAGAAGTTCAGCATCGAGGTGCACAGTGGTGAGGCGATCGCTCTGACCGGCCGGAACGGCTCCGGCAAGTCGACCCTGCTGCGCTGCCTGGTCGGCGCGGACAAGCCGGACGAGGGCACCATCGAGGTGGACGGCAACCCGATGTCGGAGACCTCGCCGCAGATCCGGCGCGACGTCGCGACCGTGATCGACGACCTCGACTTCTTCCCCGACCTCAGCGTGGTCGAGCACCTCGACCTGCTGGCCCGGGCGCACGGCATCGAGGACACCGAGACGGTGGTGGACGAGGTGCTGGAGGAGGTGCAACTGGTGCCGCAGTCCGGGCAGCTGCCCGGCACCCTGTCCTCGGGCCAGCGGCGCCGACTGGCACTGGCCACCGCGTTCATCCGGCCGCGGAAGTTGTTGATCATGGACGAGCCGGAACAGCGGTTGGACACGGAAGGCGTCAAATGGCTCGCGGAGCGGCTGAAGTCCGAGCGGAAGAAGGGACTGGCGATCGTGTTCGCGAGCCACGAGCCGTCGCTGGTCGAGACGGTCGCGACCCGGGTGGTCGAGCTGGGGATCAATCGCGGATGAGCTCGATGGACAAGGCCATGGACTCCGACGACGACTTCACGCCTTACGTGATGCCGGACCTCCAGCCCGCCTCGCCGCGCGAGCTGAAGCTGATGATCAAGGACTGGCGGACCGGCCGGGCCACCAAGAAGCTGGGTGAGGCGCTGCACGACGCCTATATCGCGATCCTCGGCCTGGTCATGGTCGGCGCCATGATCGTCAACGTGATCATCAGCGCCCAGCAGGTGGTCGCGCAGTGCTCCAGCGCCTCCTGTCTGTCGGCCCGGGCCGTGCTGCCCTGGGGATCGCTGGCGTTGACGGTCGCGGTGGCGCTGACCGCGAGCCGGCTGTTCGGCCCGGTGCTGGCCTCGGCGGCCGAGGGTTTCTGGCTGTTGGACGGCCCGGTCGACCGGCGCCGGCTGCTCAGCTCACGGCTGGTGTCGGCGCTGGTGATCGCGCTGATCGGCGGCATCGCGACCGGTGCCCTCGTGTCGGCGCTGACCGGTTCCGGCTTGACGGCGGTGCTCGCCTGGGCCGGCGCGACCGGGATCGCCTCGGCCGCCGGGGTCGCCTTCGCAGCGGCCGAACAGGGCGTGGAGCGGCGGGTCCCGGTGCGGATCTTCGCCTACCTGTTCGCCTGGATCGGGGTGGCGGCCCTGGGCGGCGTGATCGCGGTCGCCGCCAACTGGCTGTCGATCGATCTCGGCCCGGACCGATCCTTCGAGATCGCGCTGGCCGTGCTGGCCGCCGGGGTGGTGATCTTCGTGATCAGCCTCATCCTGGCCGCCGCTCGGCTGCGCGGGATCCGGCGGGCCCGGCTGGTCAGCGGCGGCGCCCTGGCCGGCGGCATCTCCGGTGCCTTCTTCGCCCTCGACGTCGGCCTGGTCCGCGACATCGTGGTGGAGCAGCGCGCCGTCGAGATCGGCCACGTCAAACCCAAGCGGGGCAAGGGAATCGGGCTGCAGGCACTGACCTGGCGGGAGTGGCAGCGGCTGAGGCGGTTCCCCCAGCCCCTGCTGGTGGTGCTGGCCACGATCGCGATCCCGTACGCGGCCGACGCGCTCGGGCTGAGCCGGATCGCGCCGGTGATCGGCAGCATCGCCCTGTTCGCCGCGCTGATCCCGCTGCTCGGCGGCCTGCGGGTGCTGACCCGGACCGGCGGCCTGGCCCGCTGCCTGCCGTTCCCGACCCGGTCGATCAAGCTGGCCATGATCACCATCCCGGCCGCGATCGCGCTGATCTGGGCGATCGCGATCACCGCTTCTTTCGTCGGCTTCGGCGAGGGAGCTACGCAGCGGCCGGTGTCGGACGCGTTCCTGATGGGCGTGGCCACCGGTGCCGCCGGGCTGCTCGGCGCGGTCCGCTGGACCCAGTCCAAGCCGGTCAACTTCGCCGCGCCGATGGTCGCCACCCAGGCCGGTGCGTTCCCGCCGGGGCTGACGACCAAGATCATCGCGGGTTTCGACATCTGCGTCCTGGTGACGTTCCCGATGCTGCTCGGCGGTTCACCGCTGTGGTCCATCGCCATCGCCGCGATCGTCTCGCTGTTCCTGTTGATCTCGGTCGATGCCGACACCCTGCGGGCGCAGCAGCAGGAGCAGCAGCGGATGCTGGACGAGCAGAAGAAGAGGCGCGAGGCGGCGACGCAGCAGCAGAAGCAGCGCAAGCGCTGACGGCTGGAGACACGCCGCCGCCGATCGCCGAGTGGCATCGGGACGGGCGTGTCGCCGGCGTCGGGTCCGTACGCTGCCCGCGTGGAGTTCACCGCGGACGTCGTCTATCACTTCTCCGAGGACCCGACGATCACCCGGTTCTCGCCGCACCTGGCGAAGACCGCCCAGGTGAAGGGGGCCTACGTCTGGGCCGTGCCGGCGCACCGGGCCTGCGACTACTGGTTTCCCCGGCAGTGCCCGCGAGCGATGACCTGGGCACGGCCGGACAGCGATCCGGCGGAGGTGCAGCGGATCCTCGGCCCCGACAGCAGCCGGGTGCACGCCATCGAGTACGGCTGGCTGGAGGCGATCCGGACCGTCGAGCTGTACGTCTACCGCTTCGATCCGGCCGGCTTCCGGCCGATCGACGACACCGACGAGCCACCCGCCGTCGTGCACGAGGACGAGGTGATCCCGCTCGGCCCGGCCGAGCCGGTCGGTGACCTGTTCGCCCTGCACGAGCGGGCCGGGATCCAGCTCCGGGTGCTGCCCCGGCTGCACGAATTCTGGGCCGCCGTGATCACCAGCACGCTGGGCTTCAGCGGCATCCGGCTGCGCAACGCCCTGCCCTGACACCGATCCGTTCGGAAGTCCGCCGCGCCCGCGTGGGTGAAACCTTGAGGTGATGCTGCGGTGATCTTTCTCCCGCGCGACCTGATCACCGGTTGGAATGTGACAACGGCATTCTCACGTAGTCCGACCACGGAGGTCGAGCCATGAGCGTCACTTCACAGGACAACATCACCGACGAGCATCGCGTCCAACTGTGGTTCGGCGCGGTGGTGCTCAGGACCTATCGAGCCGAACCCACGGCAGCCAGGGAATACGCGCGGTCGATCGGCCGGCGATTCCAAGGGCTTCGGGTCACGGTCGACGAGGGGGCGACCCCCGGCCTCGATCCGCTGCCGTGCGAGCAGCTCTGGACCCTGACGCCCTGATCGATTCGTCCGGCTGATCGATCGTTGCGCGATTCGGCGTTGCCATCGACGGCCGCGCGCCGCACGATCAGGACCATGACGCTGCTGCCGTACGGGATCGTCGCCGCACCGACCAATCTCGGACTCCGGCCGCCGGAGCCGACCGCCGTGCCGGGGGCGGCCAAGGCGCCCGAGGCGCTCCGTGAGGCAGGACTGCACGACCGGCTCGCGCTGGCCGACTTCGGCGCGGTGCTGCCGGGCCGTTATCGCGACGACGTCGTCGCCGGGGTGGACCGACTGCGCAACCAGGAGCCGATCGTCGCGCATGCCCGAGCGTTGGCCGACCGCTTCGATCGCGTCCACGCCGCCGGCCGGCGGCCGCTGGTGATCGGCGGCGACTGCAGCCTGCTGCTGGCGGCCGGCCTCTGGCTGCGGCGCCGAGGCCGGTTCGGGTTGGTGCACGTGGACGGCCACCTCGACTTCCGCCGTCCCGGCGGACCGGAGCAGTGCGCCAGCCTGGCCGGTGAGGATCTGGCCGCGGCGGTCGGACTGCACTGGCCCGCGATCAGCGACGTCGACGGGCTCGGCCCGTACTTCCGGCCGACGGACAGCGTGCATGTCGGGCACCGGGCGGACGACGAACACGCGGCCGACGCCCGCACCGTGATCGCCGACGTCGTATCGGCCGCCGACGTGATCAGGTCGGCCGACGCGGTGCTGGACCGGGTGCGCCCGATCGTCACCGCCGCGCCGCTGACCGGCTACTGGGTGCACCTCGACGTCGACGTCCTCGACCCGGCGCTGATGCCCGCGGTCGACTCGCCCTCGCCCGGCGGCCTCGACCCCGACCGGTTGGCCGCCGTGCTGCGGCCGCTGGTCCGCGACGCCGCCGGCCTGCAGGTCTGCGTCTTCGATCCCGAGCTCGACCCCGATGGTTCGGCCGCCCGGCTGCTCGTCGACCTGCTCGTCGACGTCCTGCCCTGATCCGTCGTCAAGGCGGTCAATCGTGCCGCGACTACCCGGCCAAACTGACCGGCATCATGCGCGGACGGTGATCCAGTCGACCAGCATCGTCGCCGGCAGGTCCGGTGATCCGTCGGCGTTGCCGGGCCAGTCGCCGCCGACGGCGACGTTGAGCAGCAGGAAGAACGGCTGGTCGAACGGCCACGGGCCCGGCACGTCGCCAGGGCTCAGTCGGAGGTACGGATGGTCGTTGAACCACCAGCTGATCTCGTTCGCGGTCCAGCGCACGGCGTAGCGGTGGAAGTCGTGGCTGAGGTCGATCCCGGTGTCGTACGACTCGCCGATCCCGTCCTCCAGGCCGCTGTAGCCCGGTCCGTGCAGCGTGCCGTGGACCGTGTGCGGATCGCCGCCGACGTGCTCCATCACGTCGATCTCGCCACAGTCGGGCCAGCCGACGTCCGGCAGGTTCTCGCCGAGCATCCAGAAGGCCGGCCAGGTGCCGCGGCCGCCCGGGACCTTGATCCGGGCCTCGACGTGTCCGTACCGCATCAGGAACTTGCGCTGAGTGATCAACTTGGCCGACGTGATCGTGCCGTCGGGCTCACGGCGCGCGGTGATCGCCAGTTGGCCGTCCCCGGTATGGGCGGCATTGCCGATCGCGTCGGTGTAGCGCTGATCTTGGTGCATGCCGCCGCGGCCGAGCTCGCGGGTCCAGATGGAGGAGTTCGGCGGCCGGCCTTCCTGCCCTTCGAAGGTTTCGGTCCACACCCGTTCTTCGTTGAGCATGTCTCGATCGTGCCACCGAAGTCGTTCAGCCGGCAGCGAACCGGGCCGGTCGCGGGACCGGAATCCGGTTAGCGTGGGCCCATGCGCGCGGACGAGGCGGACCAGGTCAGGACCAAGGACCCGCTGTTGCGGTCACTGATCGGCGCCGCGCTGCGTCGGACCCGGCAGGAGCAGAAGCGCACGTTGGCCGATGTCGCCGACGCCGCCGGGGTGTCCGTGCCCTACCTCTCCGAGATCGAGCGGGGCCGCAAGGAGCCGTCGTCGGAGGTGCTCGGTGCGGTCTGCGACGCGCTGCGGATCGAGTTGGTCGACCTGGTCGCCATGGTCGGCCGGCAGTTGGTCGCATTGCGAGCGGACCGGGTCGTGGTGCCGATCGGCAGCCGGCGCGCCCGGCGCCGGCTGCGTGGCCGGTACGCCGAGCTGCCGGCCCGGGACGAGCGCCCGCTGGAGATCGCCCGGCCGCACACCTCGCGCCGCTCCGGCGGCGACGTCACCTGCCTGCTCGCCGCCTGACCTTACGCTCCGGCGTCGGCGGCCGATCCTCAGCGGGCCAGGGCATCGACCGTCTTACGCGTCGTCACCACCTGATCGACGAGTCCGTACGCCACCGCCTCGTCGGCATTGAACGCCCGATCGCGATCGCTGTCGATCCTGATCTTGCTCTCCGAGTGCCCAGTGTGCAGCGCCATCACCTCTTCGATCTCCTCCCGGAGTCGTGACATCTCCTTGGCCTGCACGGCCAGATCGGGCAGCGTGCCGCGGGACTGACCGACCGGCTGCTGCAACATGATCTTGCTGTGCCGCAGCGCCGCCCGCTTGCCGTGCGTCCCGGCCGCCAACAGCACCGCGGACGCGGCGCCCGCCTGCCCCATGCAGAAGGTCGCCACATCGGACCGGACGAACTGCATGGTGTCGTAGATCGCCATCATCGCGGTGTACGAGCCGCCGGGTGAATTGATGTGCAGGTTGATATCGAGATCGGCGCTGGCCGAGTCGAGGTGCAACAGTTGCGCGATGATCACGTTCGCGACGCCGTCGTCGATCTCGGTGCCGAGGAAGATGATCCGCTCGGCCAGCAGCCGGGAATAGATGTCGAACGCCCGCTCGCCGGTCGGCGTCCGCTCCACCACTGTCGGAATCGTGTACTGACCCATGCCTACAGCCCCACCTTTCCCTGTGTTGCCGGCCGGACGTCTTCCATCCGGTGGATGATCTTGTCGACCATGCCGTAGTCGAGTGCTTCCTGGGCGGAGAACCAACGGTCCCGTTGACTGTCGGCGATGATCTTCTCCACCGGCTGGCCGGTGTGATCGGAGATCAGCTTGTTGACGATCTGCGAGGTCCGGTCGAGCTGCTTGGCGTAGATCTCGATGTCGGCCGCGGTGCCGCCGAAACCGGCCGATCCCTGGTGCATCAGCACCTGCGCATGCGGCAGCGCGTACCGCTTGCCCTTGGTGCCGGTGCACAACAGGATCTGGGCCATGCTGCCGGCCAGCCCCATCGCCAACGTGCTGACATCGTTGGGAATCATCTGGATCGTGTCGTACATCGCCAAGCCGGCCGACACCGAGCCACCCGGCGAGTTGATGTAGATGCTGATGTCGCGGCGCGCGTCCTGGGCCGACAGCAGCAACAGCTGGGCGCAGATCTGGTTGGCGATGGCGTCATCGACCTCGACCCCGAGCACGATGATCCGCTGCTCCAGCAGCCGGGCGTTGAGATGGTCGCCGAACGGCTGTGGCCGCTCGGTCTGGGTGGTGGTCATGATCACTCCTGCCTGTGGTGTTGTGATCAACCCTGGCCGACCGGACCGCCACACCCAAGATCGTTTAGCTCACGGCAGAGATTTCGACGGTCACATCCGGTCGAGGCGTCGGAGCAGCCAGTCGGCGGCGGCGTCGGCGTACCAGCGTTGGAGGGTGCGCAGGTAGGGGGAGTTGTCGACCTCGGGGCGGTGGCCGGCGATGGCGAAGTAGCCGAGCAGGGTGGCCAGGAAGCCGTTGATCAAGGATCGTTCGGACTCGGGGGCGAGGCCGGTGGCGGCGAGGAGTTGGTCGGCATCGAGGCCGTCGCCGTGCATGGAGATCAGCAGCGACATCGCGTCGGTCCAGGTCGGGCCGAGGACCGGGTAGTTCCAGTCGCAGACCCAGACCTCGGACCCGATGATCACGTTGTCGTCGCGGAGATCGCAGTGCACCAGGGTCGTCTTCGCGCAGTGAGCCAGGAACTCTCGGGCCAGCGCCGGTCCGGTCCCGACCAGCGAATCCGGCACGAGGCGTCGCTCGACCGCGGCGGACCAGTCGGCGGCGTTGGCGGCGAACTCGTCGTCGAAGCCGATCCAGTCGGCACCGCTCGGTGGCGGGGTGAGGACCCGGCTCATCGCTGCGACCCGGTCGAGCACGGCCTTGGCTTCGTCTTCGCGCCACGGCCGGATCGGTGGCCGGCCGGCGACGTCGGCGAAGCCGGTGATCAGCCACTCCGCGACTGGCGGAGTTTGCCCAGCGGCGGGCTCGGGGATCGATGAGGTGAACCGGTGATCGAAGATCGCCCGTGGCGCCGGCACGGCCGCGGGCAGCAGGCGCAGCTTGTCCACCTCGGCCTGATAGGCCTCGATCATCCACGGATACTCCGAGCTGGCCCCCTTGACGAAGACCCGGCTCCCGTCGGCCAGCAGCAGCCGGGAGGCGAAGCCGGGGGTGTAGCCGCCGCCCTGAGACTCGGCCCGCACCACGGTCCCGCCGGCCAGTCGCTCGATCTCGCGCCGGACCGGAGCAGGGAGCTCGGACCAGACCGGACGTCGCGCGGTGGCAGCGGTGGGGATCGGGGAGGGCCGGACCATGGCGATCAGGGTGCCCGATCGACGACGAGGTGTCGATCGGAATTCAACCTTCCGCCCACGGTCGTAGTCGATCGGCCGACGGGCGTACGGGTCGGAACCGGGGACGTACCGCATGTGCTCGGCCAGTGATCTTCCTAGCCTTCGATGCCATGAACTCTTCCAAGCTCCGACGCGCCGCCGCCCTGCTGGTGATCATGGTCGCCCTGGCCGTCTCGTCCTGTGCCGTGACCAGGATCGGCGGCGCGCCGGAGACCACCAGTTTCCGGCTGACCGGTGCGGCCGTGATCATTCGCTCCGACTTCGGCTCGGTCGAGGTGGTCCCGGTGCCGCCGACCGGCGGGCCCGACCACGAGGTCCGGATCACCCGCTGGTTCGAGGTGGAGAAGACGGCCGGTGATGCCCACGCGGAGTGGGCCAAGGAAGGCGACGACACGATCCGGCTCGGCGGGGTCTGCTCCGGGGTGATCATCGACTGCCGACTGCGGCACCGGATCGAGGTGCCGGCCGATCTGCCGGTCAAGATCAAGGCCGAGTCCGGCAGCGTCGTGGCCAGCCAGTTCACCGCCCCGCTTGAGATCGACGTGTCGGAGGGAAACATCAATCTCGATCGGGTGTCGGGTCCGGTCGAGCTGGCCACGAGCAACGGCAGCATGCGGGCCGAACGACTCACCTCCGAGCGCGTCGCCGCCAAGGCCGTCGACGGTTACGTGATCTTGGAGTTCGACCGGCCGCCGGCCGACGTCGCGACCCGGTCGACCCGGGGCAACACCACGATCCGGCTGCCCGCCGCCGACTACCGCGTCAAGACCGATCTCTCGTCGGCCAAGTCCACGATCACCGTAGGCCAGGACGCCGACTCCGAGCACCGGATCGCCGCGAAGGTGAGCGACGGCAAGCTGCGGGTCGAACCCGTCTGATTGGCACCGCTCTCGGCCGGCGAGCGCGACCAGCTCGTCCGACTGCTCACCCGCGTCGTCGACCATCCCGCCGGGGATTGACGCCACGGCCCTTATCCCACTTGCCCGGCCCGGCCTCGATCGATCAGGGTGTCCGGATGCATCAGTTGCCGTCGCCCTATCCGGGCCACCCGCATGCCGGGGCAGTGGCCCGGGAGATCGCCCAACAGGGCCTGCGGCTGCTGGTGCAGGTCGGCTCCGGCGTCCACGGCACCTCGATCGCCGGGCAGGACGACCGGGACGAGATGGGGTTCTGCCTCGAGCCGCCGGAGTACGTGATCGGGCTGGCCCGGGTCCCGGCCGGCGAGCGCGGCTCGATCCGGTTCGAGCAGTTCGAACGGCACACCGCCTGGGATCGCGACGGCGGCCTGCGGAATCGTTCCGGCGCGGGGGATCTGGACGTGATCGTCTACTCGCTGCGGAAGTGGGCCGGGCTGGCCGCCGACGGGAACCCGACGGTGCTGCTGCCGCTGTTTGTCCCCGAGGATGAGATCGTGGTCGGCTCGGCGACGGCGGACGAGGTCA
The DNA here is from genome assembly GCF_009299835.1 of Microlunatus speluncae. Classification (GTDB taxonomy): domain Bacteria; phylum Actinomycetota; class Actinomycetes; order Propionibacteriales; family Propionibacteriaceae; genus Microlunatus; species Microlunatus speluncae. The sequence continues at coordinate 215,486 of NZ_VKCZ01000007.1, read as the reverse complement.
GGGCCAACGCTCACCGGTTCGCCAGCAAGCGGTCGATCGAGCGGTTCCTCGGCTATCTGGAGAGCCAGGTCAAGGCGATGACCGGCGAGCGGTCGGCGCGGACCAACCGGCCCGAGCTGGTCGCCGAGCACGGCTACGACACCAAGTTCGCCATGCACGCCGCCCGGCTCGGCGTCCAGGGCGTCGAGTTCGCCACGACTCGGTCCATCACGCTGCCGATCCCGGAGCCGCACCGCGCCCTGCTACGGCAGATCCGGGCCGGCCAGTTGTCGCTGGCCGAGACGCTGACCGTGATCACCGGCTTCCGCGAGCAGCTGGAACGCGAGCTCGAGCGGGGCGGGCTGCCGGACGAGCCGGATCGGCCCTGGATCGACGCCTGGCTGATCCGCACCTACCGGGAGCACTGGGCCGGTTTCGTTCCCTGAGCTCGTCGAAGGGCCGGCCCGTTCGCGGCTCTGTTCCTCTGCGTCGTCGGATCATCGGTCTCGCCCTTCGACAGGCTCAGGGAGCGAACGCCGAACAGGGGTGTCGGGTAAAGGGGTGGCGGGAAGTGGTGGTTGCGATCGAGGATGCCGGGGTGAGCAACGCTCTGGTGGAGCCGGCGCTCGCCGCGTTGCGGCGGGACCGGCCGGATCTCGCCCGGCCTCCGCTCCGGACGATCTACACCGGGTTCTCCAGCGTGGTGGTCAGCACCGGCTCCGGATTCACGGTACGGATCGGGCGGAATCAGCAGGCGGGGGACACGCACGAGCGCAAGTGGCGGGTGGTGTCGCTGCTGGATGATCTTCCGGTCGCGGTGCCCCGGCCGGAGTGGCAGGTGCCGCCCGGGCCGGAGGTGCGGTTCGGGGCGGCGGCCTACCCGACGATCGAGGGGATCACGCTGCCCTGGGATCGGCCGGTCTCGGCCGAGGTGGTCGGCCAGTTGGCCCGGTTCCTGGCCCGGCTGCACGGGATCACCGATCCGGCGGTCCGGGACTCGGTCGACTCCTTGGAGGTCTGGCGGACCTGGGTGCTCGAGATGGTCGAGTCGTCGATCGCGCTGCTCGCGGGCGAACTGTCGTCGGCCGATCACGGCCGGCTGACCCGTTGGCATCGCGCCGAATTCGTGCCCCGGATCTGCGGGCTCGGCGACCGCGACGTGGTCGTGGTGCACGGCGACTTCTGGCACGACAATCTGGTGATCGGACCGGACGGCCTGGCCGGGGTGATCGACTGGGAAGCGGCCGAGCTGGCCGATCCGGCGGTGGACCTGGCGCCGGTGTGGGACATCGATCCGGCCCTGGGTGCGGCATTGCTGCGCGGCTATCAAGATCAGCTCGGCCCGGATGGCTCGCTGGCCGAGCGGGTGCGGTTGTTCCGGATCGCCCGCAATCTGGGCGGTGTCGCCTGGTCGGTCGACAACGACGACGCCGAGGAGTACGCCGACTCCCTGCTCAAGGTGCGATCGGTGCTGCCGCTGCTGGCTTGATCAACTGGTCGCTCTCAGCTCAGCCCGAGGACGCCGCGGACCGCGCGTTCGGTGAGCTCGACGTCGTGTGGCCGGTGGCCGGCCACGGCGATGGCGACCGCCTCGATCACGGCGAGGTAGGCCTGGGCGGTGTGCGTGGCCGGCGGACCGGGCGGGATCGAGCCGTCGCGCCGCCCGGCCATGATCAGCCGCCGACACCGCGCGGCGAGCCGGTCGATCAACTCGCCCACTGCGGCGCCGACCGGATGATCACGCTGGTTGAACTCGATCTGCAGCATCTGCATCACCGCGGCGATGTCGCGCCGGCAGTAGACGGTGTGCTGCCGGGCGACCGCGATCAGCGTGCTGGCCGGGTCGGCGTCGATGTCGAAGAGGTGGCCGACCTCGGCCTGCCAGGTCTCGGTGACCCATTCGACGATGGCGAGCGCCAACTCCTCCTTGCCGGGGAACTGATGGTAAAGCGCGCCACGGGTGTAGCCGGCCTCCCGGGCCACGTCGGCCAGCGACAGCCGGGTGTAGCCGTGGCGCGCGATGCCGCGGGCGGCCGCCTCGACCAGTGCCGTACGGCTCGCGGCCCGGCGTTCTGCCTGGGTCCGTCGCGGCTGGATCGTGTTCACCCGGCTCCTCTCCTCTGCTGGATTCCGCTGTCGAAGCCTAGGCGACGCTCCACCCGGCTCCGAACGAGTCCTAGATCACTAACAAACATACACACATGTTTGTTACTTTGGTGGCAACGAAATCGAGGAAAGGGGATCCGATGATCATCTGGGCTGGTGTTCTGATCACGTTGTGCGGCATCGGTCACACGGCCGGGTCGCTGGTGATGACGGTGCCGCGGTACGGGGCGGCGTGGCTGGGTCTGGAGCTGTGGCAGCCGGCGAACGCCGATCTGGTGCTGATGACACCGCTGACCGCGTCGTTCTGGTTCAGCAGTTACAGTTTCGGCCCGCTGCTGCTGTTGGTCGGCCTGATCGTGCTGTGGCTCGGCCTCCGTGGCATCACGCCGCCCGCCTTCATCGCCTGGGCGTTGGTCGGCTGGACCGTCGTCACCACGGTGCTGGCCGGGCTCTCACCGCTGCTGCTGCTGCCGGTCGCCGCCGTACTGCTGCTCGTCGGCGCCCATCGGGCCCGACGTCGTGGCGCGGCCCCCGCCATCCCGGTCGGGGCCCGGGTCGGGCTCAGTTGATCAGCGCCATCGGCGGCCGGCCCGGGATGAGGTGCCCCGCACCGACGTAGCCCTCGGGTCGGCCGTCCAGCTCCTTGATCAACAACTTCCGCCATCGGGCCACCCGGTCGGCCTGCTCCGGCTGCCGGCCGAGATCGGTCGTCTCCCGCGGATCGGCGACCAGGTCGAACAGCTGCTCCTGGCCGGTGCCGGACAGCCAGACGTACTTCTCCCGGCCGTCGGTCAACCACTGCAGGGACTGCCCGAGCAGCACGTGCTCGCCGTGCAGGTACGAGCGCCAGCCGGTCGACTCGCCCCGGATCAGGGGCAGCACACTGCGTCCCTCGACCGAGTCCGGCACCGGCAGGCCGGCACAGTCGAGCAGGGTCGGCATCACGTCGCGCAGCTCGACCACCTCGTCCCGGCGGACGCCCTTCTCGATCCCCGGGCCGGCCAGTAGGAACGGGATCCGCGCCGATCCCTCGTACGGATAGCCCTTCCGGAACAGCTCGTGCTCGCCGAGCATCTCGCCATGATCGGAAATGAAGGCGACGGTGGTGTCCTTGGCCAGCTCGAACTCGGCCAGCACCTCGCGCAGCCGGTTGAGCTGCAGATCGATGTGCGCCATGTGGCCGTAATAGCCGGCCCGGGCCCGGTGCAACACGTCCGCGCGCATCCGGGCTACGAAGGCGGTGTGCCGTTGATCTTGGCGATGATCGGCGAAGGTGTCGGTCCAGTCGCCGACGACCGGTTGATAGGGCGGCAACCGCAGGTACTGCTCGAAGGCCCAGGCCGGCGGGTCGAACGGCGGGTGCGGGCGGTGGAAGGACAGATAGAGGAAGAACGGATCGGCCGGGTCGCGCCGGTAGAGCCAGTTGATCGCCTGACTGACCACCCAGTTCGTCGGGTGGGTCGACTCCGGCTTGCTCCACGGCCGGGCGACGACGGAATTGCACTCCACCCCGTCCGCGAAGTAGTCGGCATCGGCCTCCTGGCCCTCGCGATTGCGCAGCCACGGCACGTAGTCGTCGTAGAACTCGACCGGCCTCGACCGCCGCCGCCCGTAATGCATGTAGCCGTCGTGCAGCAGGACGTCGTCGAACCCGATCCGGGACCGCGGCGGCTCGACGTGCAGCTTCCCGATCGCCTGGGTCTGGAAGCCGTGCCGCCGGAACTCGCCGGCCAGGGTGACCGGATAGTCGAACGGCACCCCGTCCTGATAGCCGGTCCGGCCGTGGGTCCGCTGGGACAGCCCGGTCATCAGCGCCACCCGGGCCGGCACGCAGGTCGGCGTCGCGGAGTAGGCGCGGCTGAAGCGGGCGCCGTCCAGGGCGAGCGCGTCCAGGTGCGGGGTGTGCAGCTCGGGATGGCCGTCGACCGACAGACAGTCCCCGCGCCACTGATCGACACAGATCAAGATCACGTTGCGCTGGCTCACGTCTCACCCCTGTTTCTCAACCGACCAAGGAGATGATCACCGCCCCGACGAGCAGCACCGAGTATCCCATGATCGACCACCGGACCACCCGCAGTCGGCGGCCGGCATCCCAACCGGTGAAACCGATCAGCCAGGCGAGGCCGGGCAGCACCAAGATCGCGTGCAGGGCGACCGCGTGCAGCGGCTTGAGGAAACCGGCGGTCGCGTACGCCGCGGCCGGATCGCCCGAGCGGGCGAGGGTGACACCGGTGGCGATCATGATCGCCCCGGTGCCGAACGCGGCCAGCAGCGTGCCGAAGCCGTAGCGCAGCGCCAGCCGCAGCTCCGGGGTCAGGTCGGCGGTGCGCCGCAGCGCGGCCCCGGCCAGGATCAGCCCGACGGCGATGATCACGAAGCCGCCACCGGCCAGCGTCATCGACACCGACGTGTCGAACGGCGTCTCGAAGTTGAAGTGCGACGGCACGCCGCGCCAGGCCTGCAGCGTGATCAACACCGTCTCGAGCACGCAGACCACGGTGAAGATCGACAACACCGCCGCCCGGAACCAGGAGCCCAGCCGGATGAACGAGCTGGCCCAGACGACGGTCGCCAGGGTCAGCCCGAACGACAGACCGAACGTCGCCGCCTTGCGCAGTGAGGTCGGACCCTCCCACGACGCCCCGGTCAGCAGCAGCACGGCGACGTGGCCGAGGCCGCCGGCGAACAGCACCCCGGCGACGACGTACCAGAGCCGCTCCAGCGGACGGGCTCCGATCCAGATCCGGGGCAGCGCCCCGACGGCCGCCCGGGACGCGGTCAGCACGGTGTTCATGGTGGCTCCCTTCGGCCCCTTCATCGTCGCGGCGAACCGGCCCGGGCGCATCGGCCGATCGACGGCCCCGGCGTACGCAATCCTGCGTAGGGCGTGCGGCCGTTCCGTGCTTGATTGGTCACACTCGACGCTCGCGGGGCGCGGCGAGGTTCCCGGCACGACATACCCTGATCCCGTGGATGCTGTGCAGCGGCCGGCCCTCCGGGTGAAAACCACGGAGGTCGCCGATCTCGGGGACCTGGTCGTGCGGCTGGCGCGGCGGGAGGCGTGCGGCTGGGTGCGGGACGGCGCCGGGCTGATCGGCCGCGGCGAGGTGGCCCGCTACAAGGCCGGCTCGTTCGTCGATGCCGAGCGGTGGTGGACCGAGCTGGTCGACGCCGCCGAGATCGAGTCCGACCTCGACGATCCGCCGTCCGGCGCGGGCCTGGTGGCGTTCGGCAGCTTCGTCTTCGATCCGAACAACACCGACGCCCAGTCGCTGCTGATCGTGCCGGAGATCGTCTACGGACATCGCAACGGCCGCAGCTGGATCACCGAGATCTCCGATCCGACCCGCTTGACCCCGCCGCTCTCGGCGGTGCCGGAGCCCGAGGCGCCGCCGCGGCCGCCGAGCACGATCCGGTACGCCGACGGAGCGCTGAGCGGGCCGCAGTGGGAGGGCGCCGTCGCGGAGGCGGTGCGGCGGATCAACGCGGGCGGTCTGGACAAGGTCGTGCTCACCCGCAATCTGCTCGCCGTGGCCGACGAGGATCTGGACCCGCGCTGGCTGTTCCGGTCCCTGGAGACCACCTACCGGCGCTGCTGGACCTACCTGATCGACGGACTGGTCGGTGCCACGCCGGAGATGCTGGTCCGGTCCGAGGCCGGCCTGGTCACCTCCCGGGTGCTGGCCGGCACGATCCGCCGGACCGGCCGCGATGATCATGATCTTGCCCTGGCCGCCGCGCTGTCCACGTCCAGCAAGGATCTGGAGGAGCACGAATACGCCGTGCGCTCGGTGGCCGCGGCACTGGCTCCGTACTGCTCCGGGATGAACGTGCCGGACGCCCCGTACGTGCTCGAACTGCCCAACGTGCTGCACCTGGCCACCGACGTCACCGCCGCCCTCGATCCCGGCACCAGCTCGCTCGGCCTGGCCGCCGCCCTGCATCCGAGCGCCGCCGTCTGTGGCACCCCGACCGATCTGGCCCGGGACACGATCGCCGAGCTGGAGAAGATGGACCGCGGTCGCTACACCGGCCCGGTCGGCTGGATCGACTCCCGCGGCGACGGCGAGTGGGGGATCGCGCTGCGCTGCGGCCAGATCGACGACACCGACCCGCGACAGATCCGCGTCTATGCCGGTTGCGGCATCGTCGCCGGCTCCGACCCCGAGCTCGAGTTCGCCGAGTCCAACGCCAAGCTGGTCCCGATGCGGGACGCGTTGGGGGAGAACTGACCCGGTCGGTCTTTCACGTTAACGAGTCCGCCGTGGCCGTGGTGCTGGCCGGCGGGGCTTCGCGGCGGTACGGGGCGGACAAGCTGGCCGCCGACGTCGTGGGGGCACCGCTGCTCGACCGGGCCGTCGCCGGGTTGGCCGGGGACCGGCGGGTGATCATCGTCGGCCCGGCCCGCACGATCGGCCGGCCGGTGGAGTTCGTCGCCGATGATCATCCGGGCGGCGGGCCGGCGGCGGCGATGATCACCGGGCTGCGGGCCGCTCTGGCCACCCCGGCGGAGTTGATCACGGTCCACCCCGGGGACGCACCTGGCGGCGGCACCGCGGCGGAGACCCTGTTGGCCAGGCTCGCCGAGCTGCCGGACGAGGCGGGCGTGATCGCCGTCGACCAGTCGGGCCAGGAGCAGCCGCTGCAGTTCGCGATCCGGCGGCCGGCGGCGGAACGGTTGATCGAGGCCGCCGGCGCCGAGGGCGGTGCGAATGCCTCCGCCCGGCGACTGGTGCTGCCGCTCGGCCTGACCCAAGTCGAGCTGGCCGCGGCGGAGACCTGGGACATCGACACGCCCGACCAGCACCGGGCCTGGGCCTGGCGCGACTCCCCGGCGGTGCGGCAGATCCTGGCCGCGATCGACGCCGAGGCCCCGGCGAAGTTGATCTTGCTCGGCGCCGAGCCGGCCGCGGTCACCGCGCTGGTCCGCGCGGTAGTCCTGGCTCGGCGCGGGTTCGTTGCCGGCCCGAGCAAGTCGGCGGCGTCGGCCGGCTGGACGACGGCGGTCCTGCTCACGGACGACCCGGCCAGCGCCCGGACCTCCGCCCTCCGGATCGCGCTCCGCTCGGTCGGCGATCCGCTGGGCCCGGACGGTGTGGATCTCTGGGTGAACGTTCCCTGAGCCGATTGAAGGGCGCGCGCCCGACTGGGCGGATCGTTGGTTGGGTTCCGCGAGTGTCGGTTCGGTCTGGCGACGGTGAAAGACGCGCCAAGGACGGGCCGGGTTCGTCGTTGTGCGGGCTGGGCCGGCCGGCTGTCGGCCGGCCCACGGCCCGCCCGACCGATTCGCCTGCGCGCACGTCGAGTGGACGCTTTGGCCACGATTTCTGCACTTTTGGTGGCCAAAGCGTCCACTCGGCGAGAAACCGGCAGCCGGCCGCGATCACGACCCCAGCACCGAACCCGGCCGCCCTTTGGTGCGTCTTTCCACCGTCGCCGGACCGCACCCTGCCGCGAAATCGAACCCCGCCGCACCGGCCAGTCGTCGTCCCTTCGACAGGCTGAAGGAACGTAGCCGGGGCCCTAATTACGCAAGATCAGCCATGCGTAATTAGCGCGGATCTTCCTTACAGGCTTGGGAAATCCCGTGCGGCGCGCCGCGGGTGGGTCAAGTGGCGGCCCAGAAGCAGGAGTCGTAGACTGACGCCGAGCTAGTGATTGTTTTCACTAACTCGTGACCCCGTAGTGCTGTGGTGCCGAGCGCGCCAGGCAACAACACCTAGCAGGAGCGGCAATGGGTCCCACCCTGTCCGGCGTCATCCGCCTGCGCGACGACGCCGAGACCGAGCGAGCCGGCCGTTTCTCGACAAGGAGGGCCGGCCAGCGGTGAGCCCCTACATCGGCATCGTGATGATGCTGGCGATCGCCGCCGCGTTCGTCGGCCTGACCATCCTGACCACCATGATCGTCGGCCCGGGGCGTTACAACCGGGCCAAATACGACTCGTACGAGTGTGGCATCGAGCCGACTCCGCAGCCGATCGGCGGCGGGCGCTTCCCGGTGAAGTACTACATCACCGCGATGCTGTTCATCGTCTTCGACATCGAGATCGTCTTCCTCTATCCCTGGGCCGTGTCCTTCGAGCAGATGGGCACGTTCGCGCTGGTCGAGATGGTGCTGTTCATCGTCACCGTCTTCGTGGCGTACGTCTACGTGCTCCGACGTGGGGGACTGGAATGGGACTGAACAACCACCGCAAGGCTTCGGAGGTGCGCTGATGGGCGTAGAAGAGAAGCTCCCCACCGGGGTGCTGCTGACCACCGTCGAGAACATCTTCGGTTACATGCGCAGTGCCTCGTTCTGGCCGGCCACGTTCGGCCTGGCCTGCTGCGCGATCGAGATGATGACGTACGGCGCGCCGCGCTACGACTCCGGTCGCTGGGGCCAGGAGGTCTTCCGGGCCTCGCCGCGCCAGGCCGACCTGATGATCGTCGCCGGCCGGGTGAGCCAGAAGATGGCCCCGGTGCTGCGCCAGATCTACGACCAGATGCACAACCCCAAGTGGGTGCTCGCGATGGGCGTCTGCGCCAGCACCGGCGGCATGTTCAACAACTACGCGATCGTGCAGGGTGTTGATCATGTGGTGCCGGTCGACATCTATCTGCCCGGCTGCCCGCCGCGGCCGGAGATGTTGATCGACGCGATGTTCAAGCTCCGCGACAAGGTCCGCGAGCGTCCGGTCGGGTTGAACGAGATCGAGGCCAACGAGCGCGCCGAGCAGCGGGCCTTGAGCATGGTCCCGACGCACGAGATGAAGGGTCTGTTGCGATGAGCGACAAGCCGCGCCGGGCCAAGGGCCCCGACGAGGAGCCGACCGAGAGCCAGTCGGCCAAGGCCCAGCACACCGGCGGCACCGCCGCCCCGAGTGATGCCCTGGCGACCGAAGCTGATCAAGCTGATCAAGACGGCACCACCCGGGCCGAGGTGATCGGTGTGCGTCGCGGCATGTTCGGCGCCACGGGTTCGTCGGACACCTCCGGCTACGGCGGCTTGATCAAGACCGTCGAGTTCCCGGCCGGATCGCTGCCTCCGTACGGCGGCTGGTTCGACGAGGTGTACGACCGGATCTGCGAGCTGATGCCGAATCACGCCGAGGCGATCACCCGGGTGGTGGTGCACCGGGGCGAGATCACCTTCTACGTCGAGCGGGAGCACTTCGCCGAGTTGGTGCCGCAGTTGCGGGACGACGCGGTGCTGCGGTTCGAGTTCTGCAGCAGCATTTCCGGCGTCCACTACCCGGCCGACAACGGGCGCGAACTGCACGCGGTCTACCACCTGCAGTCGATGACCCACAACCGGCGGATCCGGGTCGAGGTCACCGCACCGGACGCCGATCCGCACATCCCCTCGGTGGTGCCGACTTACCCGACGGCCGACTGGCACGAGCGGGAGACGTACGACATGTTCGGGATCATCTTCGACGGTCACCCGTCGTTGACCCGGATCCTGATGCCCGACGACTGGCCGGGCTTCCCTCAGCGCAAGGACTATCCGCTCGGCGGAATCGACGTCGAATACAAGGGCGCCTCGATTCCGCCTCCCGATCAGCGGAGGAGCTACAACTGATGTCGAGCACCACGGATCCCTACGGCACCTTTACCGACGACGACGCCGATCAGACCTACACCGTCACCGGGCAGGACTGGGACACGGTCGTCGCCGATCAGGCCGAACGCGGCGACGAGCGGATCGTCGTCAACATGGGCCCGCAGCACCCGTCCACCCACGGCGTGCTCCGGTTGATCTTGGAGATGGAAGGCGAGTCGGTCACGGAGGCCAGGACCGGCATCGGCTATCTGCACACCGGGATCGAGAAGAACATGGAGTTCCGCACCTGGACCCAGGGCGTGACCTTCTGCACCCGGATGGACTACCTGTCGCCGCTGTCGCAGGAGATGTCCTACTGCCTCGGCGTGGAGCGGTTGCTCGACATCGAAGATCAGATCCCGGAGAAGGCCGAGGTCATCCGGGTGATGATGCTCGAACTGAACCGGATCTCCTCGCACCTGGTCTGCATCGCCACCGGCGGGATGGAGATCGGCGCGCTGACCGTGATGACGATCGGCTTCCGCGAAAGGGAGAAGGTCCTCGACGCGTTCGAGTTGATCACGGGCCTTCGGATGAATCACGCCTACATCCGGCCCGGCGGCGTCGCCAACGACCTGCCCGACAACGGCCTTGATCATCTTCGCGATCTGGTCAAGTGGCTGAAGCGGCACCTGCCGGAATACGCCGACTTCTGCAACGAGAACCCGATCTTCAAGGGCCGGCTCAGCGACGTCGGCTACCTCGATCTGGCCGGCTGCATGGCGCTCGGCATCAGCGGCCCGACGCTGCGTTCCACCGGCTACGACTGGGACCTGCGCAAGAAGCAGCCCTACAGCGGCTACGAGACGTACGACTTCGAGGTCCAGACCTGGGACACCTGCGACTCCTACGGCCGGTTCCGGATCCGGCTGAACGAGATGTGGGAGAGCGTCAAGATCGTCGAGCAGTGCATCGAGCGGCTGGAGAAGATGCAGGGCGACCCGGTGATGGTCGCCGACCGCAAGATCGCCTGGCCGGCCCAACTGGCCATCGGCAGCGACGGCATGGGCAACTCCAACGAATACCTGAAGCACATCATGGGTGAGTCGATGGAAGCGCTGATCCACCACTTCAAGTTGGTCACCGAAGGCTTCCGGGTGCCGCCCGGCCAGGCCTACGTGCCGGTCGAGAGCCCGCGCGGCGAGCTCGGTGCGCACGTCGTCTCCGACGGCGGCACCCGGCCGTTCCGGGCCCACTTCCGCGACCCGAGCTTCGTCAACCTGCAGGCGATGCCGGTGATGTGCGAGGGCGGCATGGTGTCGGACGTGATCGTTGCGGTCGCTTCCTTGGACCCGGTTATGGGAGGTGTTGATCGGTGAGCGGCGAGAACGGCCACCTGAAGACCCACTTCGACGAGCCGAGCCTGGACTACTCGGTCACCGAGACGAGCATCGGCGAGGACACGATCAACGAGCTGCGGCAGATCGCGGCCCGTTATCCGCAGGCCCGGTCGGCTCTGCTGCCGATGCTGCATCTGGTGCAGAGCGTCGAGGGCCGGGTCACCCCGGCCGGGATCGAGATCTGCGCGGACCTCCTCGGCCTGACCGCGGCCGATGTCTCCGGCGTCGCGACGTTCTACACCATGTACAAGCGCAAGCCGGTCGGTGACTACCACGTCGGCGTCTGCACCACCGCGCTCTGCGCGATCATGGGCGGCGACGAGGTGCTGTCCCGGCTGCAAGATCATCTCGAGGTCGGCAACGACGAGACGACCGAGGACGGCAAGATCACGCTCGAGCACATCGAGTGCAACGCCGCCTGCGACTTCGCCCCGGTGATGATGGTCAACTGGGAGTTCATGGACAACCAGACCCCGGAGTCGGCGGTCGAGGTCGTGGACAAGCTGCGGGCCGGTGCGGAAGTCCAGTCCACCCGCGGCGCCCGGATCTGCACCTGGAAGCAGGCCGAGCGGGTGCTGGCCGGCTTCCCCGACGGCCGGGCCGACGAGGGTCCGGCGGCCGGCCCGGAATCCGTGCTGGGCTTGGAGATCGCGCGACGCAACGGCTGGAAGGCACCGGAGCCCGGGGCGGTTCCGGAGGCTTCGGCCGAGTCCGAGGAAGGAAAGGCCTGATGGTCGACACGGTCACGCCGGTCCTCACCGCCAACTGGGGCGACGACCGCGCCTGGAAGCTCAACAACTATGAGCAGGGCGGCGGTTACCAGGCCCTGCGCAAGGCGTTGCAGCAGGCGCCGGAGGAGATCGTCAGCCAGGTCAAGGACTCCGGGCTGCGCGGCCGCGGCGGTGCGGGCTTCCCGACCGGGATGAAGTGGAGCTTCATCCCCAAGGACAACCCGAACCCGACCTATCTCGTGGTCAACGCGGACGAGTCCGAGCCGGGCACCTGCAAGGACATCCCGCTGATGCTGGCCAGCCCGCACACGCTGGTCGAGGGCGTGATCATCGCCTCCTACGCGATCAAGGCCAAGTACGCGTTCATCTACGTCCGCGGCGAGGTGCTGCACGTGATCCGCCGGCTGCAGCAGGCGGTCCGCGAGGCCTACTCCGCCGGTTACATCGGCAAGCACGTGCTCGGCACCGAGTTCGATCTCGAGGTGATCGTGCACGCCGGCGCCGGCGCGTACATCTGCGGCGAGGAGACGGCGCTGCTGGACTCGCTGGAGGGCCGTCGTGGCCAGCCGCGGCTGCGGCCGCCGTTCCCCGCGGTCGCCGGCCTGTACGCCAGCCCGACCGTGATCAACAACGTCGAGTCGATCGCCTCGGTGCCGTGCATCGTGGCCAACGGGCCGGACTGGTTCTCCTCGATGGGCTCGGAGAAGTCCAAGGGGATGACGATCTACTCGTTGTCCGGGCACGTGGCCAACCCGGGGCAGATCGAGTCCCCGATGGGGATCACGCTGCGCCAGCTGCTGGAGATCTCCGGCGGGATGCGGGAGGGGCACGAGCTCAAGTTCTGGACCCCGGGCGGCTCGTCGACGCCGTTGCTGACCAAGGAACACCTCGACGTCCCGCTGGACTACGAGGGCGTCGCCGGGGTGAAGTCGATCTTGGGCACCAAGGCCCTGCAGTGCTTCGACGACACCACCTCGATCGTCCGCACCGTGCTGCGCTGGACCGAGTTCTACAAGCACGAGTCCTGTGGCAAGTGCACCCCGTGCCGGGAGGGCACCTGGTGGCTGGTCCAGATCCTCAAGCGGCTGGAAGAGGGCCGCGGCGAGGAAGGGGACATCGAGAAGCTGCTCGACCTCTCCGAGAACATCCTCGGCCGCTCCTTCTGCGCCCTGGGCGACGGCGCTACCGCGCCGATCACCTCGGGCATCCAGTACTTCCGGGACGAGTTCGAGGCCGGCATGCACACCCCGGCCTGGGAGCTGTTCCCGTACGAGCGCAGCACGATCTTCGTCCGTCAGCCGGCTGAAGCGGGAGTGAGTTCATGACGGTCACCGCCGATAAGAGCCCTTCGACGGGCTCAGGGGACGTGGTTCCGAAGGAAGACCTGGTCACGGTCACCATCGACGACGTCGAGGTGTCGGTGCCCAAGGGCACCCTGGTGATCCGCGCCGCCGAGCTGATCGGTGTCGAGGTGCCGCGGTTCTGTGATCATCCGCTGCTCGAGCCGGTCGGCGCCTGCCGCCAGTGCCTGGTCGAGATCCCGGATGCCGGCAACGGCCGCGGGATGCCGAAGCCGCAGGCCTCGTGCACGCTCGAGGTGATGCCGGGGATGCAGGTCCGGACCCAGGTCTCCTCGCCGGTCGCCGAGAAGGCGCAGCACGGCAACATGGAATTCCTGCTGATCAACCACCCGCTGGACTGCCCGATCTGCGACAAGGGCGGTGAGTGCCCGCTGCAGAACCAGGCGATGAGCCACGGGTATGCGGAGAGCCGGTTCACCGATCTCAAGCGGACCTTCCCGAAGCCGATCAACATCTCGGCCCAGGTGCTGCTGGACCGCGAGCGCTGCGTGCTCTGCGCCCGCTGCACCCGGTTCTCCGAGCAGATCGCCGGCGATCCGTTCATCGCGCTGGTCGAGCGCGGCGCGCTGCAGCAGGTCGGCATCTACGAGCGCGAGCCGTTCGAGTCCTACTTCTCCGGCAACACGATCCAGATCTGTCCGGTCGGCGCGCTGACCAGCGCCGCCTACCGGTTCCGGTCCCGGCCTTTTGATCTTGTCTCGACGCCGTCGGTGGCCGAGCACGACGCCTGTGGTTCGGCGATCCGGGTTGATCATCGCCGCGGCACCGTGATGCGCCGGATGGCCGGCAACGATCCCGAGGTGAACGAGGAGTGGATCACCGACAAGGACCGGTTTGCCTTCCGTTACGGCCGCGGTGACGATCGGCTGACGTACCCGCTGGTCCGTGACACCGACGCGGCGACCGGCGAGAGCGTGCTCCGGCCGGCCTCCTGGCCCGAGGCGCTGCAGGCCGCGGCCGACGGGCTGAAGCAGGCCGGCGACTCGGTCGGCGTGCTGACCGGCGGCCGGCTCACCGTGCAGGACGCCTACGGCTACTCGAAGTTCGCCCGGGTGGTCCTGGGCACCAACAACATCGACTTCCGGTCCCGGCCCAACACCGCCGAGGAGGCCGAGTTCCTGGCCCACGCGGTCGCCGGCTCGGCGTCCCGGCCGGGCGCCGCCCCGGTCAGCTTCGACGACCTGGAGTCCGCCTCCGGCGTGCTGCTGGTGTCGTTCGAGGCCGAGGAGGAGGCCGGAACGATCTTCCTCCGGCTGCGCAAGGCGCACCGGAAGAGCAAGCTCAAGTCCTGGACCCTGGCCCCGTACCTGAGCAACGGCGCCCGCAAGCACGGCGCGACCTTGATCAAGACCGTGCCCGGGGCCGAGGCGGCGACGTTGAACCAGCTGCCGGCCGGCGTCCAGCTCGACGCCGACTCGGTGATCTTGGTCGGCGAGCGGGCGGCGCTGTCGTCCGGCACTCTGACCGCGGTGCTGGCGCTGAGCCGGTCGACCGGCGCCCGGATCGCCTGGATCCCGCGCCGGGCCGGTGATCGCGGCGCGGTCGAGGCCGGCTGTCTGCCCAACCTGCTGCCCGGTGGTCGCCCGATCTCCGACGCGAGCGCGCGGGTCGACCTGGCCAGCGCCTGGGGCGTCACCGAGGTGCCGGCCCTGGAAGGCCGGGACGGCGACGAGATGCTGATGTCGGCCGCCGACGCCGAGCTCGGCGCGCTGGTCGTGGCCGGCGTCGACCCGGGCGACCTGATGGACCCGCAGTCCGCGCTGGAGGGGCTGGAGCAGGTCGGCTTCGTGATCAGTGTCGAGCAGCGCGCGTCGTCGGTGACCGAGCGGGCCGACGTGGTGCTGCCGGTGTCGCTGATCGAGGAGCGGGCCGGCAGCTTCCTCACCTGGGAGGGCCGGGAGCGGCCGTTCCCGGTGGTGATCAAGCGGGACAACGTGATGACCGACCTGCGGGTGCTGGCCGCGCTGGCCGACCTGCTGGGCAAGGATCTCGGCGTCCGCTCGGCCGCCGAGGCGAGCGCCGAACTGGCCGAGCTCGGCCCCTGGGACGGCCACGTGGCGCCGGCCCCGAACATCGAGCCCGGCCGGGCCAGCGTCCCCGGCACCACGACCGTGGTGCTGGCCACCTGGCGGCTGGCGATCGACGCCAGCCGGTCGGTGGACAACGAGCCGGAACTGCTGGCGACGGCCCGCCGCACCGTGGCCCGGCTCAGCACGGCGACCGCCGAGGCCGCCGGGATCGGTGATCAGATCCGGATCGAGAATGATCATGGATCGTTGCAGTTGCCGGTCGAACTGGTGCCGGAGATGGCCGACGGAGTGGTCTGGGTGCCGACCCTGGCCCCGGGCATCGGGGTGGCCGACCGACTGGCCGCCGCGGCCGGTGACGTGGTCCGGATCGCGGCACCGGAAGCGTCGGCCGACCCGGTCGAGGATGAGCAGGGAGCCTGATCATGAATCCGCTCGATCTCACGATCTTCGGCACCGCCCCCTGGTGGGTGGTGCTGCTCAAGGCCGTCTTCGCGTTCGTGGTGCTGCTGGTGATGACGCTGTTCACGATCGTCTACGAGCGCAAGGTCGTCGGCCGGATGCAGCACCGGCACGGTCCGACCATGAACGGCCCGTTCGGCAGCCTGCAGTCCCTGGCCGACGGCATGAAGCTGATGTTCAAGGAAGACCTGACGCCCAAGGCGGCGGACAAGCTGGTCTTCATGCTGGCGCCGTTCGTGATCGCCATCCCGGCGATCACCGCCTTCGCGGTGATCCCGATGGCCGGTCCGGTGCAGGTGCCGTTCACCGACATCGTCACGCCGCTGCAGGTGGCCGACTTCCCGGTCTCGGTGCTGTTCATCGTCGCCGTGGCCGCGGTCGGCGTGTACGGCATCGTGCTGGCCGGTTGGTCCTCCGGCTCGACGTACCCGCTGCTGGGCGGACTGCGCTCCAGCGCCCAGGTGATCAGCTACGAGGTCGCGATGGGCCTGGCCCTGGTCGCGGTGTTCCTCTACTCCGGCTCGATGTCCACCTCGGAGATCGTCGAGGCACAGGCGGTGCCGCGGACCGCGATCCTGTTCAACACCGAGATCCCGATGCCGACCTGGTATGCGGTGGTGCTGATCCCGTCGTTCGTGATCTACCTGATCTCGATGGTCGGCGAGACCAACCGGGCCCCGTTCGACCTGCCCGAGGCCGAGGGTGAGCTGGTCGCCGGTTTCGCCACCGAATACTCCTCGATGCGCTACGCCATGTTCTTCATGGCCGAGTACATGAACATGATCACGGTCTCCGCGCTGGCCACCACGCTGTTCCTCGGCGGCTATCACGCGCCGCTCCCGTTCAACCTGATCCCGGGGCTGGACGTGGGCTGGTGGGGCCTGCTCTGGTTCCTGCTCAAGGTCGTCGCCTGCCTGTTCCTGTTCGTCTGGCTGCGGGGCACCCTGCCGCGACTGCGCTACGACCAGTTCATGCACTTCGGCTGGAAGTTCCTGATCCCGATCTCGCTGGCCTGGATCGTGCTGGTCTCGGCGTTCCGGCTCGGCACCAACGAGGGCTGGTTCCCGCCGCAGTTGTTCTGGATCGCCGCCGCGGTGATCTTGATCGCGCTGCTCGTGGTCCTGTTCGTCGGCGACCGGAAGCCGGAGGAGGACGAGGACGTGGCGGTCGAACCGTTCGACGCGTTCGCCGGTGGCTATCCGGTGCCGCCGATGGGCGGGCAACAACTGCCCGAGCTGTCCGGCGTGGTCACCCCCGACGAGGACCACCAACCGAGACGGTCGGCCACGGTGTCCAACAGCGCCGCGGGCGAGTCCGCAGAGAGGGCTGATTCCTGATGGGTGTGCTGGATCCGATCGCGGGCTTCGGCGTCACGTTCAAGACGATGTTCCGCAAGACGTTCACCGAGGAGTATCCGCTGGCGCCGCGGATCACCGCCCCGCGCTTCCACGGCCGGCACCAGCTGAACCGCTGGCCGGACGGGCTGGAGAAGTGTGTCGGCTGCGAGCTGTGCGCCTGGGCCTGCCCGGCGGACGCGATCTACGTCGAGGGTGCGTCGAACACCGAGGAGGAGCGCTTCTCCCCGGGTGAGCGGTACGGCCGGGTCTACCAGATCAACTACCTGCGTTGCATCCTCTGTGGGCTCTGCATCGAGGCCTGCCCGACCCGGGCGCTGACGATGACCAACGAGTTCGAACTGGCCGACGACAACCGCAAGGCGTTGATCTACGAGAAGCAGGAGCTGCTGGCGCCGCTGCTGCCCGGGATGGAGCAGCCGCCGCATCCGCGCCGCCTCGGCGACGACGAGCAGCAGTACTTCCTCGGCCTGCCGGCGACCGGCCGACCCGACGATCGGGCCGGCGACATCAGCGGGGTCGAGCCGAAGCCGATCAACCAGGGCATCAAGGGCTGGAAGCAGAAGAAGAAGGAAGCCAAGCAGGCCGCCAAGCTCGAGGAAGAACGCGCTGCCGCGCAGCAGCAGGAGGCGAACCGATGATCAGCCTCATTCCGATGGTGACTGGGGCCGAGGTGGCCTTCTGGCTGCTGGCGCCGATCATGATCTTGGGCGCTCTGGGCCTGGTGCTGGCCAAGCGCCCGGTGCACTCCGCGCTCTGCCTGGCCGTGGTGATGATCTCGCTGGCGATCCAGTACGCGGCGTTGGAGGCCCCGTTCCTGTTCGCGGTGCAGATCATCGTCTACACCGGCGCCATCCTGATGCTGTTCCTGTTCGTGCTGATGCTGGTCGGCGTCGACGCGGCGGACTCGCTGGTCGAAACGATCAAGGGCCAGCGGGTGCTGGCCGGGATCGCCGGCCTCGGCTTCGCCGTCCTGCTGATCGGCGCCGTCGGCAACGCCATCGTCGGCAACCCGCTCGGCCTGACGCAGGCCAACGCGGGGCTCGGCGAGGGCGGCTTCGGCGGCAACGCCCAGGGGCTGGCCGCGTTGATCTTCAACGACTACGTCTTCGCCTTCGAGGCGACCGCGGCGCTGTTGATCACCGCCGCGGTCGGCGCGATGGTGCTGGCGCACCGGGAGCGGCTGAAGGAGAAGAAGTCGCAGCGCGACCTGTCCGGCGAGCGGATGCGCCGCTATGCCGAGACCGGCGAGCACCCCGGCGCCCTGCCCACCCCGGGCGTTTTCGCCCGGCACAACGGGGTGCACGTGCCGGCCCTGTTGCCGGACGGCACCGTGTCGGAGAAGTCGGTGTCGCAGACGCTCAAGGCACGCGGTACGGTGCTCGATGCCCGCGACCTGACCCGGCCGATCGAGGAGTCGCTGAAGTCGGTTGCCGGCGACAAGCTGTCGATCTACCGGCCGCCGCCGACCCCGGAGACCACAGCGCGCCCGGAGCTTGTCGAGGGGCAGACCACGGAGGGCGGCCCTTCGACGGGCTCAGCGAACGATAACTCGACCGGTGAGGAGGAGAAGTAGTCATGGATCCGAACTACTACATCATCCTGTCGGCGCTGCTGTTCACGATCGGCGCGGTCGGCTTCATGGTGCGCCGGAACGCGATCGTCGCCTTCATGTGTGTCGAGCTGATGTTGAACGCGACCAACCTGGCATTGGTCACCTTCTCCCGGCTGTACGGCAACCTGGACGGCCAGCTCGCCGCGTTCTTCGTGATGGTGGTGGCCGCGGCCGAGGTGGTGGTCGGGCTGGCGATCATCGTCACCATCTTCCGTACCCGACGCTCGGCCTCGGTCGACGACGCGAACCTGTTGAAGTTCTGACGAGATAGTGGACCCCAACATGATCTTGCTCGAAGTGCCTACGCCGGTGCCGGCGGACGGGCTGTTCGGCTATGCCTGGCTGCTGATCGCCATGCCGCTGGTCAGCGCCGCGATCCTGCTGCTGGTCGGCCGGCTCGGTGATCGCTGGGGCCACTTCCTCGGCACCCTGGCGCCGATCGCCTCCTTCGCTCTCGGCCTGACCCTGTTCGTCCAGTTGCTCGGCCGGGAAGAGGCCCAGCGGTCCGTCGGCCTGCCCCTGTGGGACTGGATCGGCACCGGCAACTGGGACATCGGCGTCGGCCTGCAGATCGACCAGCTGTCGATCCTGTTCACGTTGTTGATCACCGGGGTCGGCAGCCTGATCCACATCTACTCCATCGGCTACATGGCCCACGACGAGCGGCGGCGGCGGTTCTTCGCCTTCCTCAACCTGTTCGTGGCCGCGATGCTGCTGCTGGTGCTGGCCGACAACTACCTGGTGCTGTTCGTCGGCTGGGAGGGCGTGGGCCTCGCCTCGTACCTCTTGATCGGCTTCTGGCAGCACAAGACGAGCGCGGCGGTCGCGGCCAAGAAGGCCTTCATCGTCAACCGCGTCGGTGATCTCGGCATGGCGATCGGGATCATGCTGATGCTCTTCGCCTTCGGCTCCTCGGCCTTCGTCGATGTCAACGCCGGGATCGCCGGCGTCACCCCGTGGGTCGCCACCGCGCTGGGCTGCCTGCTGCTGCTCGGCGCCTGCGGCAAGTCGGCCCAGGTGCCGCTGCAGTCCTGGTTGCTGGACGCGATGGAGGGCCCGACCCCGGTGTCGGCGCTGATCCACGCCGCGACCATGGTCACCGCCGGCGTCTATCTGGTGGTCCGGTCGCACGCGATCTTCGAGCTGTCCGAGGCGGCCAGCACCGCGGTCGTGATCGTCGGCACGGTCACCCTGCTGGCCGGCGCCTGGATCGGCTGCGCCAAGGACGACATCAAGAAGGCGCTGGCCGGCTCGACCATGTCGCAGATCGGCTACATGATGCTGGCGGCGGGCATCGGCCCGGCCGGCTACGCGTTCGCGATCTTCCACCTGATCACCCACGGCTTCTTCAAGGCCAACATGTTCCTCGGCGCCGGCTCGGTGATGCACGGGATGAACGACGACGTGAACATGCGCCGCTATGGGGCCCTGGGCCGGGCGATGCCGATCACCTTCGTCACCTTCGCCGCCGGCTACCTGGCGATCATCGGCTTCCCGTTCCTGTCCGGCTTCTATTCCAAGGACCACATCATCGAGGCGGCCTTCGAGCACAACACCGTGGTCGGGGTGCTCGCCATGGTCGGCGCCGGGGTGACGGCCTTCTACATGACCCGGCTGATGCTGATGACGTTCCTGGGCAAGAAGCGCTGGGAGAAGGGCGTGCATCCGCACGAGTCACCGCTGGTGATGACCATCCCGCTGATCCTGCTCGGCGCCGGCTCGGTCGTCGGCGGCCTGGTGCTGAACAACTGGATCAACGGCTGGCTGGATCCGGCGGTCGGCGTCTCGCACGGTGATCATCATCCGAGCCTGCTGCACTTCTCGCCGATCGGCCTGATCACCATCGGTGTGGTCGCGGTCGGCGTGGTGATCGCCTTCCTGGTCTTCGGCCCGCGAAAGGACATCCCGAAGGTGGCGCCGGCCTCGCGGTCGCCGCTCACCCTGGCCGGCCGGAACGATCTCTACGGCGACGCCTTCAACGAGGCGGTCTTCATGCGGCCGGGCCAGACCCTGACCGACGGGGTCGCGGCCACCGATCGTGGCGGCGTCGACGGAGTGGTGCACGGAGTGGCCGGGATGATCGGCGGCTTCGGAGCCCGGCTCCGGCTGCTGCAGAACGGATTCGTCCGGACGTACGCGCTGACCATGACCGCCGGCGCGGCCATCGTCGGCATCGTGCTCGTGCTGGGTCGGCTGGGCTGAGAGGCGATGATGGAATTTCCCTGGTTGACCACACTGGCGGTGCTGCCGCTGCTCGGCGCCGCGGCGCTGATCTTCATCAAGGGCACCGCGGCCAAGCAGGTCGCGGTCGCGGTCTCGGTGCTGACCTTGATCATCGGGATCGTGGTCGCGGTCCGCTTCAACCCGGCCGGCGGGATGCAGTTCATCGAGCAGGTGCCGTGGATCGAGGCCCTGGGCGTCAACTACGCCCTCGGCCTGGACGGCATCGGGCTGACCCTGGTGCTGCTGGTCGCCGTCGTCACGCCGGTGGTGATCATCGCCGCCTGGAACGACGCCGACCCGGTCGACTCCTCAACCTCTGAGCCGATCGCCGGCACGACCCGGGTCGCGCCGAAGTACGACGCCCGGGTGTTCTTCGCCCTGGTGCTCGTGGTCGAGGGCGTCGCGCTGCTGCTGTTCACCGCGACCGACGTCTTCCTCTTCTACATCTTCTTCGAGATCATCCTGATCCCGATGTACTTCCTGATCGGCGGTTTCGGCGGCGCCCGCCGGGCGCAGGCGGCGACCAAGTTCCTGATCTACGGCCTGCTCGGCGGCTTCGTCATGCTGGCCGCGGTGATCGGACTCTGGGTGGTGTCCTCCCAGCAGGGCGATCCGAGCTACCTGTTGTCCGACCTGCGCAACCTGCCGATCGACGAGAACACCCAGCGGCTGCTGTTCTGCGGCTTCATGTTCGCCTTCGCGATCAAGGCCCCGCTGGTGCCGTTCCACACCTGGCTGCCGGACGCCGCGGAGGAGTCGACGCCCGGCGGCGCAACCATGATGGTCGGCGTGATGGACAAGCTCGGCACCTTCGGCATGATCAGGTTCTGCCTCGAGCTGTTCCCCGACGCCAGCCGCTGGGCGACCCCGGTGATCCTGGTGCTGGCGGTGATCTCGATCATCTACGGCGCGATCATGGCGGTGGCGTCGAAGAACCTGATGCGCTTCATCTCCTACACCTCGATCAGCCACTTCGGCTTCATCGTGCTCGGCATCTTCGCCTTCACCACCCAGAGCATGGTGGGCTCGACGCTCTACATGCTGAACCACGGGCTGAGCACGGCGGCACTGTTCCTGGTCGCCGGCTATCTGATCAAGCGCCGCGGGTCGGCCCTGATCGCCGACTTCGGCGGGGTGCAGAAGGTGGCGCCGGTGATGGGCGGGCTGTTCCTGTTCGGCGCACTGGCCACCGTGTCGCTGCCCGGCCTGTCCAGCTTCGTGTCCGAGTTCATGGTGCTGGCCGGGACCTTCGGCCGGCACCCGGTGTTCGCGATCATCGCGACGTCCGGCATCGTGCTGGCGGCGGTCTACATGCTGCTCACGTACCAGCGGACGATGACCGGGCCGATCTCGGCCGACGTCGAGGCCACCATGTCCGACGTCGGGCTGCGCGAGCGGCTGGCGTTGGCACCGGTGGTGCTGCTGATCCTGGCGATCGGGTTTTTCCCGAAGCCGCTGCTGGACGTGATCGAGCCGGCCGTCACGGCCACCATGAGCCAGACCGGAGTGACTGATCCGCAACCCATGATCAGCGCGGAGGGAGAACGATGATCGTTCCGGTGTTGGAGATCACCCCGCCGGTGATCGACTACGGGTTGGTCATGCCGCTGCTGCTGATCTTCGTCGGCGGCTGTCTCGGCGTGCTGGTCGAAGCGCTGGTGCCGCGCGCACTGCGGCTGCCGGCCCAGCTGATCGTCAGCTTCGCCGTGATCATCGCGGCGCTGGTGGTGACCGTACTCAATGTCTCCGGGATCGGGGCCGGCATCACCGCCGGCACCTCGGTCGTGGTCGACGGCCCGGTCTACTTCATCTGGGCCATCCTGTTGATCTTCGGCGCGGTCTCGTTCCTGACCTTCGCCGAGCGCAAGATCGAGAACGGCGCCAGCGTGTTCGCCGCCCAGGCGGCGACGGTGCCCGGCACGGTGGCCGAGCGGGAGGCGATCGAGGCCAAGGTGGAGCACACCGAGGTCTTCCCGCTGGCCCTGTTCGCGCTGACCGGGATGATGCTGTTCCCGGCCTCGAACGACCTGATCACCATGTTCATCGCGCTGGAGATCCTGTCGCTGCCGCTCTACCTGCTCTGTGGCCTGGCCCGGCGGCGCCGGCTGCTCAGCCAGGAGTCGGCGCTGAAGTACTTCCTGCTCGGCGCGCTGTCCTCGGCGTTCTTCATCTACGGCGTGGCGCTGCTGTACGGCTACTCCGGCTCGTTCGAGCTGTCCGCGATCGACGCGGCGCTGCGGACCAGCCAGCAGGGCACCGGCCTGTTGCTGGCCGGGATGGGGCTGCTCGGCGTCGGTCTGCTGTTCAAGTTCGGCGCGGTGCCGTTCCACTCCTGGACTCCCGACGTCTACGTCGGCGCTCCGACCCCGGTCACCGGCTTCATGGCCGTCTGCACCAAGATCGCCGCGATCGGCGCCCTGCTCCGGGTGTTCTACGTGGCGCTCGGCGCCGACCGGTGGGACTGGCAGCCGCTGATGACGATCATCGCCGTCCTCACGATGGCGGTCGGCGCGGTGCTGGCCATCGCCCAGACCGACATCAAGCGGATGCTGGCGTACTCCTCGATCGCCCACGCCGGGTTCCTGATGACGGCGTTCGTCGGGGCCTTCCAGGGCACCACCGGCGCCGGCGGCGGGCTGTCCAGCGTCTCGTCGATCATGTTCTACCTGGTGGCCTATGGCGCGGCGACGATCGGCGCGTTCGCGATCGTCACGATGGTCCGCAACGCCGGTGGCGAGTCGACCGGGCTGGCCAGCTGGGCCGGCCTGGGCAAGCGATCCCCGTTGACCGCGATCGTGTTCTCGATCTTCCTGCTCAGCTTCGCCGGCATCCCGCTGACCGGCGGCTTCATCGGCAAGTGGACCGTGTTCGCCGCGGCGTGGTCCGGCGGCGCGCACTGGCTGGTCGTCGCCGCCGTCGTGCTCAGCGTGGTCGCCGCGTTCTTCTACGTCCGGGTGATCGTGCTGATGTTCTTCGCCGAGTCGGGCGAGGGCGCGCCGAACGTGATCCGGCCGGGCTGGACCACACTGGTCGCGGTCGGTGTCGGCGTGGTCGCTACTGTTGCGTTGGGAATTTTCCCCGGACCGGTGCTGGACATCGCCCAGTCCGCCGGAGAGTTCCTGCGCGCCGGATAGCCCGCGCCGCCGCTGATCCGTCTGAGGGAGGACCGTGACTGCAGAGCCGAACGCCGGCAGTACGGTCTTTGACGCCACGGTCGAGGAGCGGCTGGCCGAGATCGAGACCGCGCTGCTGCGCGCCGCCGAGGCGGACACGGCGCTGGTCACCGAGGCGGCCCAGCATGTGATCGCCGCCGGCGGCAAGCGGTTCCGGCCGCTGCTGGTCGTGCTCGCCGCCTCGCTGGGACCGCGGCAGGATCCGGAGGCGGTGGTCAGGGCCGCGACGGTGGTCGAACTGACCCACGTCGCCAGCCTCTACCACGACGACGTGATGGACGAGGCGGTGCTGCGCCGCGGCTCGCCCAGCGCCAACGACCGGTGGGGCAACACCGTCGCCATCCTGGTCGGTGACTATCTCTTCGCCCGCGCCTCCGACCTGGTCGCCCAGCTCGGGCCCGACTACGTCCGGGTCCAGGCCCAGACCTTCGCCCGGCTGGTGCAGGGGCAGATCGCCGAGACCGTCGGCCCGACCGACGGCGAGGACCCGCTGCAGCACTACCTGGATGTGCTGGCCGGCAAGACCGGCGCCCTGATCGCCACCTCGGCCCTGTTCGGCGCGATGGTCGCCGACGCCGATCCGGACATCCAGCAGCGGCTGGCCCGGTTCGGCGAGGAGATCGGGATGGTCTTCCAGCTCAGCGACGACATCATCGACATCACCAGCGACGACACCGGCAAGACCCCAGGCACCGACCTCCGTGCCGGCATCCCCACCCTGCCCACCCTGCTGCTCCGCGATCATGACGCCCCCGCGGACCGCGCCCTGCGGGAGCGGCTCGACGGCGATCTCCGCGACGACGCCGTCCTCGCCGAGGTGCTGGCCGAGCTGCGCCGGCACCCGGTGATCGACGAGGCCCGCGCACAGGTCGGCAAACGCGCCGAAGCCGCCCGCGCCCTCCTCGAACCCCTCCCGCCCGGCCCCGCCAGATCCGCCCTCACCGAACTCTGCGACACCGTAGTCACCCGCACCGCCTGACCCCCGCCCCAAACCTCCGCCGACCCGTCACATCCGCGGCCGTTTTGGCGGCGTGTCGACGCGGATGTGACGGGTCGATGAGGCTTCAGGGTGGGTAGTCGGCTCTGCTTCGTCGACGCTCCCCGGCCCTGTCTACGCTCCCTTGCCCTGTCGATGGGCCGAGTTCCCTTTTCGCGGAGGTGCGGATCGCCGAGTGTGACGATAGCGACATAGGTTCGCCGATTTCGCGTCGCTAGGGTCCCACTCGGTGAATCGGAGCCCGGGTTGTCCACAGAAATGGGGGTCCCGGGTGGCGTTCGGGGGAGTGGCGGCTGAGGATGCGGACGTGGAACTTCCGAGACTGCTCACGGTGCGCAGTGCCCGCCGGTACGGATTGACGATCCGACAGTTGCGCGGACCGCGGTTCCGGCGGCTGACCCGTGGGGTGTACGCCGCGGGACCGGCCGAACCGAGCCTCACCGAGCGCGCCGCCGCCGCGTTACTCGTGCTGCCCGCGGACGCGGTGATCACCGGCGTCACGGCGCTCTGGCTCTACGGAGTCGAGCTCGGTTCGCCGGAGCCGATCCGGGCCGCGACCGCGACGACCGGGCAGTCCCGGCGCCGCGGGATCCGGCTCAGTCGGGTCGGCCGGGTGCCGCAGACCCGGAGCCGGATGGTGAGCCCAGTGCAGGCCTGGGTCGGGTCCTGCTCCGAGCTCGACCTGGTCCAGGCGGTGGCGGCCGCGGACTGGCTGATGCGGTTGGGTCGATGTGAGCTGGCCGAACTCGGAGCCGCGGCCCAGGCGACCGGCGGCCGGGGCCGTCGGCTGGCCCAGCGTGCCGCGGCCCTGGCCCGGACCGGTGTCGACTCACCGAAGGAGTCCACGCTGCGGCTGATGCTGGTCCTGGCCGGGCTGCCGGAACCGGCCTGCAACCCGATGATCGGCAACCGGACGGAGCCGATCGGGCACTTCGATCTCGTACTCGGCGAGTTCATGATCATCATCGAGTACGACGGCGATCACCATCGCACCGACCGGTGGCAGTGGGCCCGCGACATCGCCCGGCACGAGGCGGCCGTCAACGCCGGCTACGCGATCATCCGGATCACCAACGGCCGGATGATGCATCCGCGCGAGATCGTCCAGACCGTCGACGCTCGCCTCCGCGAACGTGGCTATCAAGGCCCATCGCCCCGCTTCACCCCGGAGTGGCACCGCCTCTTCGATCCCGACCATAGATCGTGAGAGCTCGGGCGCATCGAGTGTGACGATAACGACGCGAATCCCGACCGCCGACGTCGCTATCGTCACTCTCGATGATCGGATGGCCGGAAAGTCGGTGGCGGGAACGGCGATGGCCGCTGGATAGTGGACGGATGGCTGCCATCCTGCTGGCCGGGGGTCCGGGTGCCGGGAAGTCGACCGTGTCCCAGTGGCTGCGCGATCGTGATCTCCGGTCGATCGACCTGGACTACGGCTACGCCCGATTCGAGGACGAGGCCGGAGTGACAGTCGACCTGCCGCCGGCACCCGGGCTCGGCTGGTTGACGACGCACCACTGGAACTGGATCGATAGCCGCCTGGCCGCCGCGGTGGCCGACAGCGCCGATCACACAACCGTGCTGGCCGGCACGGCCTTCAACATGACAGCGCACCTCGATCGCTTCGCGTTGCTGTTGGTCCTGTGCATCGGGGACGCGACCCTCAAAGCCCGGGTCACGGCGCCCGAGCGCAACAACGTCTTCGGCAAGAAGGGCGACACGGCCGAGTGGTCGCTCGGCTGGCGGGACACGGTCGAAGCCGCACTCGAGCAGCGCGGAGCGATCATGATCGACGCGGAACGACCGATTGATCAGGTCGCGGAGGACGTGATCAGCAGCTGCGCTGCGGAAGGCTACCCGATCGCCGGGGTTTCATGATCAGAAGTCGATGCGCATCACCAGGCGGCGGACACCGGGGCGGGTGACGACGGTGAAGCCGGCGTCGGCGTACATGCGTTCGGTGCCGACGTGCAGTTCGTCGGACATCACGTTGCCGATGATCGGGTAACCCTCGAGGGCCCGGGCGCCGCGGTCGCGGGCGAAGTCGACCGCGGCGGCCGCCAACGCCCGGCCGACGCCGCGCTTGCGGAAGCCGGCCCGGACCAGGAAGCAGGTCACGGCCCAGACGGTTTCGTCGGTCTTGTCCTCGGTCCGTCCCTCCCAGGGCACCCGGAAGACGCGGACCAGTCCGACGTAGAGCGGCCGCGGCTCGACCGCGCACCAACCGGCCGGCTCGCCACCCAGATAGGCGACGAGCCCACTGGTCGCCTCGGCGTCAGGATGGCCGCAGTCGGTCTGCTCCCGCAGCCGGCGCGCCCGGTCCTCCGCCGGGATCGATCCGAACGACTCCCGGTGGGCCAGCTTGAAACGCTGGCAGTAGCAACGGGAGCCGGGGCCGCGGGTGCCGAAGATCGCCTGCAGATCGTCCCAGCTCGCCTCGTTGGCCGGGACGATCGTCAGCGCCTGCTCGGACCTGGTCATGACTGCCAGTGTGGTGGTTGGCGCCGACAGCCGGGCGCATTCCGGCAGACCCGCCGCGACTCAGGGAACGATGGCGTCGAGGCCGCGCTTGGGCCCGGTCTGGCTCCGGCCGGTCACGATCAGCTGCTCCAGACTGCGCATGCAGCGGCTCCAGCCGTCCGAGCAGGCGTCGTAACACTCGACGGCCGGCAGCAGACCCTCGTGGGTGAAGTGCAGGGTGGTCGCGTCGCCGTCGGCGGTGATGTCGAAGATCACCCGGGTGCCGGTCCATTCGTCGCGATCTTCGACGAAGACGAGTTCGGAGTCCTCCACGGTCCAGACGACGCGCTGCTGCGGAATGACCTCGGTGAGCCGGAACCGGGCGAACCGGATGCCCTCATCCCGGAAGACGAAGGTGTCGCCCTCCCGGCCGGAATCGCCCTCGATGGTCTCGGTCCACCAGTCCGGACGTCGGTCACGCCGGCGAAGACGCGGTCCGGGGTCTCGGTCACGGTGAAGCCGTCGGTGTAGCTCGGGTTGCTCATCGATCTGCCCTTCTCTCGATCTCGGTCGGTTTGCCCCACCGACGAAGAGTCGACCCGGGGATCGACATCGATCGGGTACGTTTCCGGGATCAGTAGCGACGAGGCCGAGCCGACGGCCTCGGAGCCGGACGCCGTTGATCAGATCGTGGTGGACCTCGGGGTCGGAGTCGACGACGGCGCCCCGGTCCGTGAACCACCGTCGGCCTCGACCGAGACGGCGAACCCGCTCGCGCCGTCGACGCCGTTGAGCCACTCCCTGACGTGGCCGCTGTCGAAGACCGGGCCGGGGACCACGCCGGCGTCGCGCATGATCCAGAGCTGGTAGTCCCGACCGGCCGGCGGCGGTGGCACCTCGGCCATGAACAGGGCCCGGTCCTGCGCCCGGGAGACCAGGAAGGTGCCGGGTGTGCCGTACAGATCGATCGGGTACGACCTCAGATCGGGTGCGTGCAACAGGTCGCTCTCGGCCTGCTGCGCCCGTTCCAGGTCGGAGATCCGGCGTTGCTGCAACACCGCCCAGCCGCCGAGCACGACAGCGATCAGCAGGCTGGCCGCGACGGCCAGGGTGAGCCAGCGGGAGGTACGCGACAGCCGGTGTCGGTCGGTTGTCGACGGCTCCCGTACGACCTCGGTCGGCCGGTCGTCGGCGATCGCGGCGAGCACCCCGGACCGGACCGAGTCCGACGGCGCGTCCGGCCGCTCGGGATCCTCCGGCGGCTCGATCCGGGTCCGCGAGATCCCGGCCATCACCCCGGACCGGACCGAGTCCGGTGGCTGCGCCGCCTCGAGCAGGCTGAGCTCGGCCAGCGCCTCCCGGAACTCGCGCACCTCCTGCCGGCACGACTCGCAGTCCTCCAGGTGCTCGGCGAACACGAGCCGGAGCTCGTCGTCGAGCGCGTGCGCCACGTAGGCGCCGACATAGCCGTGAATGTCGTTCACGATTCCACCCCCAACGCGTCTCGAAGCCCGATCAATCCGTCCCGGATCCTGGTCTTTGCGGTGCCCAGCGGGAGGCTCAACATCCGCGCCACCTGGCGGTGCGTGTAGCCGCCGAAATAGGCCAGCGACAGGGCTTCCCGCTGAACCTCGGTCAATGATCGCATCGCCCGCCGCACCCGTTCCACGTCCACCTGCCGGGACACGTCGTCCCACACCACGTCGCTCGCCTCCGGCTGCTGCTCCCGGCCGTACCGTTCGTCCCGACCAGTCTGACTCGTCACCGACCGGACCCGGTCGACGGCGCGGCGATGGGCGATGGTCAGCAACCAGGCGAGCACCGAACCCAGCTCGGGGCGATACCGGGCGGACTGCTTCCACGCCTCCAGGTACGCCTCCTGGGCGACCTCCGCCGCCTGGTCCGGGGACCGCAGCACCCGCAGCACGACCCCGTAGACCCGCGTCGACGTCAGGTCGTAGAGCGTCTCGAACGCGTCCTCGTGCCCGCGGGCGGTGCGCCCGAGCAGCTCGACCAGGCGATCCGGCTCGGACCGTGGCGGATCCGGCACCGGCGTCAGCCGGGCCCGTCGCTCACCATGATCAGAGTTCATCGCCGATCCTCTTCACCGGCGGGCACGGCGCCGGTTTCCGGACCATACACCGGCTCGGTCGGGGAGCGGCGGGTATGCACCTGGTCACGGTGACGGGACATGGCTGCACTCCTCACGACGGGCTCTTACCCCTTCTTCGGAGCCGCGACGCGATCGGATGCCTCGGACTCGTTGCTACTCCAGGTGCGAGCGGAGGAAATGGAGCTCGGCCGGGGTCCAAACGGCCAGCAGGTCGGTGGCCCGCTCGGCGAGCGAGGCCGCGGCGGGTGCGGGGCTGCCGGCGAGGCGGCTCTGCAGCCCCGGCAGCGCAGCGAGTTGCTCGGAGATCCAGGCGACGTCATCCGGTCCGATCTCGCCGTGGCTGAGCCGGTGCCGCAACATCCGCGGATCGGCCGCCGGGCCGGCGCTGAAGTACGACTTCGACCGGAAGTGCAGCCGGTGCAGCGCGAGCAGGTCCTCGACATCGCGCGATCGCGCGGCCGGGCCGAGCAGGTCCGGACCGAGCGAGGCCTGGAAGGACTCCAGCGGCAGGTCCGGATCGGCCAGGAACGCCCGGACCGCGAGCCGGTTCACCGCGACCAGTGGATCCTGGTAGGGATTGTCATGCCGGGACAGGTGCTCGAAGCCGAACGGGCGCAGCGGCCGGCCGATCAGGTGCGGCTCGCGCATGTCGGCCTGCGGCGGCCGGTAGGTGAAGAACTCGAACGGTGGGAAGTAGCTGGCGATGCCGCGGTCGCGGACCAGCCGGCACGATTCCCGGACGTCCTCGGGCCCGCCGACCATCAGCGAGTAGTCGGCGTAGTAGCTGTAGCTCGCCTGCTTGATCATGGTCGGCTCCAGCTCGGCGCTGTGCGAGGTGAAGACGAACTGCCACCGCGGATCGTACGGATGCGACTGGCCCCGGTCGGCTCGGAAGTAGTGCGGATAGATGATCAACTCGCCGTCCGGGTGAGACTTCCAGTAGTCCTCGGAGAGCTCCCGGACCAGGTCGTACTCGAGACTGAAGTAGTCGCCGATCCCGCTGCCCAGCTTGAGATCCGAGGATTCGATCAAGATCCCGTCGGCCTGCGGATAGAAGTCGTCGTAGAGCTCACGCACGTAGTCGAGCACCAGCCGCCGCGACTCGTCCAGAGCCGGGTTCAGCACGTAGCCCCAACAGTGGATGCCCTGCGACTCCAGGTAGTTGCCGTCCGCGCCGATCGCCCGCAGCCGCGGCTGGGCGATCGGGAACTGGTTGATCCCGTCGTAGTCGTACGGCACGAAGCCGAGCAACGTCTTGATCCCCAGCGTGTGCCCGTAGTCGATCAGGTCGCCGAGAAAGTCCCGCTCGATGTTGCGATGCTCCCGGTTGTACTGCCAGGTGATCGGGTGCCGCCGGGAGCGGAAGCCGCCGCCGGTCCAGAGCACCACTCGGCTCACTCCGTCGTCCCGGTAGCTGCGATAGATCGACTGCCAGGCCTCGAGTCCGAGCGTCGGCATCCGGCCGAAGGTCAGGTAGTAGGCGAGATCGGTCATGGCCACCTCCGAAGCGCAACGCTACGAGCCGCCCACAGAACTGAACCCACCAAACCCAACTCCCACTAGACCAATCTCCCACCGAGTTGTCAGAACTGTGTTGTGCCATAGCGCAACTCAGTTCTGACAACTCGGTGTGTGGTCTAGCGGTGTTGGCGGGGGTGTCTGGACGCGGGTCGGTCGCGGGAGGACCGTCGGAGTGACGCTTGGGAGGTGCTCATGATCAACGACGAATTCAGCCGGCGGCGGTTGCTGCAACTCAGTGGACTGACCCTCGGCTCGGCGGCCCTGTCTGCCTGCGGCGCCCCGGCCGGCAATCCTGGTGGTGCACTTGCCTTCCAGGGTTGGGATTACGAGCCGCAAGCGGTGGAGGGCAATCTGGCCCGGTTCACCGAGCAGTCCGGGGTCAAGGTCGGCTTCACCTCGATCACCGGCTCGCAGTATGTGCAGAAGTCGGTGGCCCAGTTCACCGCCGGCGCCCAGCCGGACGCGCTCTACGTCTACGACGACTCGATGGCCGGCTGGGCCGACGCCGGCTACCTGCAGCCGATCGACGGACTGCCCGGCGTCGACGAGGTGTACGACGCGATCTTCCCCGGCAACGCCGACGCGATGACGCACAACGGCAAGCGCTACTGCCTGCCGTACTACACCGATTGTGCCGCCCTGCTCTACAACGCTGAGCTGCTCGAGAAGGCCGGGTTCTCCGGTCCGCCGAAGACGCTGGAGGAGCTGACCGACCAGGCGATCAAGCTGCGCGAGCAGGGCATCCTCAAGTATTCGATCGGCTTCGCCGCCCAGTTGAGCGACTCGTACTGGGGCTGGTTCTGGGCCCTGCTGTACGCCAGCGGCGGCGTCATGTTCGATGATCAACTCGCGCCCGTGATGGACACCACCGACCCGGTGCCGAAGGGCCTGCTGAGCTGGCTGGACGACGCGGTCCGGGTATCCAAGATCATCGACCCGGCCTCGGTGCAGATGGGCCCGACCCCGGTCGACGAGGCACTCACCTCCGGCCAGTACGCCTTCACCTTCGCCTCCCGCTACGGCGCCCGGGTCTACAACGATCCGAAGAAGTCCAAGATCGCCGGCAAGATGAAGATGGCCATGATCCCGGGGCTCGGCGGGCCGGGCCAGGGCAGTGTGCTGACCACCCGGATGTACGGGCTCAGTGCCGAGACCGAGCGCAAGGACGACGCGATCAAGCTGCTCACCTACCTCGGCGGCTTCGACTCCTCGGGCGCGGCGTACACGGCGAAGTTCTGGTTCCTCAACTACGGCCTCGGCTTCGCCTTCACGGCGCTGGCCCAGGATCCGGAAGTGGTCGCCGAGCTGAAGCGGTGGGGTGATCCGGAGGTCTACGCCCAGCTGTCGGCGACCGCGAAGTCACGCACCGCGGTCGCCAAACCCTGGTATTCGGAGTTCGAAACCGAGCTGCAGAAGGGGATCCAGCGCATCCTCACCTCGCAGGGGGACCCGGAGTCGGTCGTCAAGGGCCTGGCCGACAAGACGCGCGAGCTGGAGAAGAAGTACGCGTGACGTCGACCCCCACCCGCACCGACCGGCCCAAGGCCGAGGTCGGCGACACCGCCCGGGCCTGGCTGCTGAACGCGCCGGCCCTGCTGGTGATCGCGTTGATCATCGGCTTCCCGATCGGCTACTCGTTCTGGCTCAGCCTGCAGCGGAACAACCTGAAGCAGCCCGGCAAGCGGGGGTTCATCGGGATCGACAACTACGTCTCGTTGATCACCGACCAGACCTTCCTCACCTCGATCAGCATCACCACCCTGTTCACCGTCGTCGTGGTGGTGATCACCACCGTGCTGTCGCTGATCCTGGCCATGGTGCTGAACGAGACCTTCGTCGGCCGGGGCGTGCTGCGCAGCCTGATCCTGCTGCCGTGGGCGATCCCGGGCGTGGTCGGCGGGCTCATGTGGCGGTGGATCTTCGATGCCAAGGTCGGGGCGCTGAACGGTCTGCTGGTCGGGCTCGGCGTGATCGACGAATACCAGGCGTTCCTGGCCACGCCGACCTCGGCATTCTTCGTGATCGTCGCGGCCGAGGTGTGGGGCATGCTGCCGTTCGCGGCGATGATCTTGCTGGCCGGGCTGACCGCGATCCCGTCCGAGATGTACGACGCGGCCCGGGTCGACCGGGCCGGCGCGCTGCAGCGGTTCGGCCAGGTCACGCTGCCCTGGCTGCTGCACCCACTGCTGATGGTGTTGATCCTGCAGACGATGGGAGCGTTCCGGGCCTTCGACATCGTCTTCCTGCTCACCGGCGGTGGGCCGGGGGAGTCGACCAACGTGATCGCGCTGCAGGCGGTCCGGACCGCGCTCACCTACACCGACGTCGGGCTGGGCAGCGCCTACGCCTACGTGATCATGGCGATCACGCTGGTGATCTCCGTCGGCTATGTCGTCGTCCTGCACAAACGGGGGAGCTTCGAGGTATGACCGCCACGATCACCCGCCCGGCCCGGGTCGAGGCATCGGCCCCGCCACGGATTCCGCTGCGCTACCGGATCCCGTGGAAGAAGATCATGCTCTATCTGCTGGCGCTCGGCTTCGCGGCGTTCTTCATCGCGCCGTTCTACTGGATCGTCGCGACCAGCTTCATGCACGAGGCCGACGCGGTATCCGTACCGCCGCAATGGATCCCGCAGCATCCGACGCTGGACAACTACCTCAGCTTCCTGGACCCGAGCCGGGCCGAGTTCGCGTCCCGGGCGGTGGAGAACCTGCCCCGGGCGATGGCCAACAGTGCGATCGTGGCGACCCTGACCGCCCTGTGCAACCTGTTGCTCGGCGTGCTGGCCGCCTACACCTTCGCCCGGATCCCGTTCCGCGGCAGCAAAGTGCTGCTGATGGTCTATCTGGCCACCCGGATGGTGCCCGGCGTGACGATCATCGTCCCGTTCTATCTGCTGATGCGGGCGCTGCACCTGCTGGACACCTACCTTGCGTTGATCTTGTCCTACACCACGTTCGCGCTGCCGTTCACGATCTGGATCCTGAAGGACTACTTCCGCACGATCCCGCGCGAGCTGGAGGACGCGGCCAGGGTCGACCGCTGCACCTGGCCGCAGATGATGCGGCAGGTGTTTCTGCCGATCGCCACCCCGGGTCTGGTCACCGTGACGATCTTCTCGTTCCTGTCCGCCTGGAACGAGTTCATGTTCGCGCTGTTCCTGACCAGCACGATCGAGACCCAGACGATGCCGATCATCGTCGCGAACTTCGCCACCGACATCAACGTGCAATACACGGTGATGGCGGCCGCCGGAGTGCTCGCGGTGATCCCGCCGCTGGTGATCGTGATGGCCTTCCAGCGCCTCATCGTCCGCGGGCTGGCCGCGGGCTCGGTCAAGGGATAGAGGGGGTACGCCGATGGCCGAGGTCAGGCTTGATCAACTACGCAAGGAGTTCGTCGGCAACGTCGCGGTCGAGGGGCTGGACCTGATCATCCGGGACCGCGAGTTCCTGACCCTGGTCGGGCCGTCGGGCTGCGGCAAGACCACCACGCTGCGGATGGTCTGCGGGCTGGAGAAGTCGACCAGTGGCAGCATCAGCTTCGACGACGTGCCGGTCGGCCACCTGCCGGCCAATCGGCGCGACGTCGCGATGGTGTTCCAGAGCTACGCCCTCTATCCGCACAAGACGGTCGCCCAGAACATCGGCTTCGCGCTGAAGATGATGCGGGTGCCGAAGGCCGAGATCGATCGCCGGGTGGCTGAGGTGGCCGAATCGCTCGGCATCGCCAACCTGCTGGAGCGACGCCCGAAGGCCCTGTCCGGCGGCCAACGGCAACGAGTCGCGCTCGGCCGGGCGATCATCCGCGATGCCGGCGCGTATCTGCTCGACGAGCCGCTCTCCAACCTGGACGCCCAGCTCCGGGCCGGGATGCGGGCCGAGTTGAAGCGACTACACGCCGACCTCAGCCGGACCTTCATCTACGTCACTCATGATCAGGTCGAGGCGATGACCATGTCCGACCGGATCGCCGTGATGAAGGACGGCGTGCTGCAACAGTGCGCGTCGCCGACCGAGGTCTACGAGCACCCGGCCAACATGTTCGTTGCCTCCTTCATGGGCTCGCCGGCGATGAACTTCCTCACCGGCGAGCTGCGATCGGTCGGCAACGAGCGTCGCTTCATCAACTCCGCCGTTGATCAAGCGGTCCCGGACGGGACCCTCGATCCGGTCGGCCGCGAAGCCGTCCTCGGCGTCCGACCCGAACACGTCCGGGTCTCCGACGTGCCCTCTGATCATTCGGCCCCGGCCCGCCTCTTCATCGCCGAGCCGCTCGGCTCGGAGGTGCTGCTCACCCTGGAGCTCGGCGGCGAGTTGATCAAGGCCAAGGTCGAAGCCCCCTTCCGCGCCGAGCCCGACACCCCGCTCCACCTCACCCTCACCCCCAACCGCCTGCACCTCTTCGACCCGGCCGCCGACGGCCAGACCCTCACCGCTCCCTGAGCCCGAATCCACCGATGATCTTGGAACCGTGGTGGTGCATCCCTGTTCGGACGGGGGAGCCGGTCGCTCGGTTCGTTCCCTGAGCTTGTCGAAGGGCAAGCCAGGCGGGCCTCTCCCTGGGGTTTCGGCCTGTCGGCCGGAAAGATGCGCCAAGAACGGGCGGGTTGGAGTGGTCGGCGGGAACCACGGCCGACCAGGGTTTCGGCGACGGGTTCGATGCACTCGCCGAGAGTGACCCTATCCACCTTGAATCTCGGCCGAAGCGGTGGGAAAGGCGCCCCTCGGTGACCTGCCATGGGAGTTGTCCACAGGTTGAGGGCGGTCGGGTGGCGGATATCCGGGTTTGGGCGCAGGGTGCGGGGATGGGGGAACTTCCTAGACTGCTCACGGTACGGAGCGCTCGCCGCCTCGGCGTGACGGCGCGTCAGCTCGAGGGCCGGCGGTTCCGGCGGCTGATTCGTGGTGTGTACGCCTTCGGTCCGGAGGACCCGACGCTGACCGAGCGAGCGGCGGCTGCCCTGCTGGTCCTGCCGAAGGGCGCCGTGATCACCGGTGTCACGGCGCTCTGGCTGCATGGGGCCGAGATCGGATCGGCCTTGCCGATCCGAGTTGCGGCCGCGGGCACTCGGCAGACCAAGCTGGCGGGCGTCCGACTGTCCCGGCGGAGCCGGCCACCCGAGGCACGCGGCCGCGTCGCCGTTCCATCGGCCGCCTGGCTCGCCGCCTGCGATGATCTTGATCTAGTTGAAGCCGTGGCCGCCGCGGACCGGCTGATCCGGCTGGGCAAGATCACCGAGCGCGAGCTGCGCGGGGTCGCCGACGAGGCCACCGGGCGCGGGTGTCGGCCGGCCCGGCGGGCCGCCGCCCTGGCTCGTGCAGGAGTGGACTCGCCGCGAGAGACCCGGCTCCGACTCCTGCTGGTGCTGGCCGGGCTGCCGGAGCCGGCCTGCAATGTGATGATCGGCAGTCGCACCGAACCGATCGGTCACTTCGATCTGGTGCTGGGCGAGTTCATGATCGTCATCGAATACGACGGTGATCATCATCGAACCGATCCGTTGCAGTGGAGCCGCGACATCGCCCGCCACGAGGCCGCAGTCAAAGCGGGCTACACGGTCATCCGGGTCACCAATGGCCGGATGGTCCAGCCGCGCGAGATCGCCGGGACCGTGCATGCTCTCCTCATCGAGCGCGGCTACCAGGGCCCGGCGCCGACCTTCACACCCGACTGGAGCGCCCTGTTCGAGCCATCCGACCATCGAGAGTGACCTTTTCCACCCCCGATCGGCTCGATCCGAGTGGATAAGTTCACTCTCGGCGGCCACATTCGCGGTCCGGGTGGTCGCGCCGCTGGGTCAGCCCTGGCGCACAGACCCGGCCCGACCAACCCTCACTCCGACCGGCACCCGGCGGCGATCCCCACCGACCGCGAGCCCCACCGACCGCGAGCCCCGCCCGTCCTTGATGCCTCTTTCCCGGCCGTCAGGCCGAAACCCGGAGAACCGGCGCAGTGTGGCATTGCCCCCTTCGACAGTCTCAGGACATGCTTCGACAGGCTCAGGGAACGGAACAAGCCCGGCTCAGCTCACCGGCCCGGTTGCGGCGCCCATCGGTGGATCCAGGCTGAAGGAACGGCACAGACGTACGATCGACTCATGGCAGCGCGGCCGCGCTCACGGAACCTGATCCGGGCCATGGTGGCCCTGGCCGGTGTGCTGGCTGCCGCCCTGATCATCTCGCTCATGATCGGGTTCGGGCCGGTGCCCGGCGTATGCCTCTCGTTCTCGGCCTCGATCGAAGCCGGCGCTCACGGTGATCCGACGCCCGAGGCCGCTTTTCAACGCTGGTTGGCGGAGGGCGCCCGGCCGTCGACGCCGCGGTCCGGCTGGACCGCCGTCGAGCGACCCGATTCGATCCTGATGGTCAATGGTCGTAGCACCGTCAACATCCTCGACCTCCGCGGCGGTGGCGGCTCTGGCTGGACGGTCAACGGGGCCCAATGCTACTGACGGTGCTCAGTCCGCGTCGCCGCGGATGAACTCTTCGACCAGGTCGCGGGCAGTGGAGTCGTCGTACTGCTTCGGCGGGCTCTTCATGAAGTACGCACTCGGGGCGTCGACCGGGCCGCCCTGGCCGCGGTCCATCGCGATCTTGCAGGCGCGGACGGCGTCGATGATGATGCCGGCGGAGTTGGGGGAGTCCCAGACCTCGAGCTTGTATTCGAGCTGCACCGGGACGTCGCCGAAGCCGCGGCCCTCCAGTCGGACCAGGGCGTGCTTGCGGTCGGCCAGGAACGGGACGTAGTCGCTCGGGCCGATGTGCACGTCGGCGTCGGCCATTTCCCGCGGCACCTGGGAGGTGACGGCCCGGGTCTTGCTGATCTTCTTCGACTCCAGCCGGGAGCGTTCCAGCATGTTCTGGAAGTCCATGTTGCCGCCGAAGTTCAGCTGATAGGTCCGATCCAGGGTGACGCCGCGATCTTCGAACAGCTTGGCCAGGACGCGGTGGGTGATCGTCGCGCCGACCTGGCTCTTGATGTCGTCGCCGACGATCGGCACCCCGGCGGCGCGGAACCGCTCGGCCCACTCGG
The DNA here is from genome assembly GCF_009299835.1 of Microlunatus speluncae. Taxonomy (GTDB): domain Bacteria; phylum Actinomycetota; class Actinomycetes; order Propionibacteriales; family Propionibacteriaceae; genus Microlunatus; species Microlunatus speluncae. Next base: position 177,392 of record NZ_VKCZ01000007.1, on the reverse strand, counting down.
GGTCTGAGGCGATGAACACCGGCAGCGCGTTGACGAAGCCGACGCCGGCGTCGATCGCGCACTGGGCGTAGAACTTGTCGGCCTGCTCGGACCCGACCGGGAGATAGGACACCAGCACATCGGCGCGGGACTGCCGCAGCGCCGCGACCACGTCGGCGGCCGGCCGCGCGGACTCGGTGATCGTCTCCCGGTAGTACTCGCCGAGTCCGTCCAGGGTCGGACCGCGCAGCACCTCGACCCCGGTCGGCGGCACGTCGCTGATCAAGATCGTGTTGTTCTCGCCGGCGTGGATCGCGTCGGCAAGATCGGCGCCGACCTTCTTCGCATCGACATCGAAGGCGGCCACGAACTCAAGATCACCGACGTGGTACGGGCCGAACCTGACATGCATCAGCCCGGGGATCGCCTTGCCGAGTGGCGCGTTGCGGTAGTAGTGAACTCCCTGTACCAATGAGGACGCACAGTTGCCGACACCGACGATGGCCACCCGAATCGAAGTCACCCGGTGAGGCTAATCGAGCCGCCCGCCGCGGGTATGTCCGGTCAATCGCGCCCGGCTCAGCCTCGGCCAAGGTTTGTTACAAGTTGGTGCCGGGGATTTACGGCCGCCCGAAAATAGTTATTATGGTCCAACCAAAGCGGCAACGGTGCTCAGTGCCTCCGCCGCGAGTCCGGGTTGAGAGGTGGAATCAATGGAGACATCCGTATCGCCGGGTGGCCTTCCCAAGGTGGCCGGGAGCCGCCGGGACTTTCTGCGGATTTCTGGCGCGCTCGGCATCGCCGCGACGGGGACCTGGTCGCTGACCGGGTGCAACGTCTTCGGCAGCCAGCCGCAACAGCAGGAGGGCGCCAAGTCGCTGCGGATCTCCTACGTCACTGTCGAGACCGTCGATCCGCAGGTGATCACGAACGGCATGTGGATCCTGACCCGAGGCATCCTGGAAGGCCTGGTCACCCAGAAGGAGTCCGGAGACGACGTCGATCCCGCCGTGGCGGAGGAGTGGTCGATCTCCGAGGACAACCTGACCTACACCTTCAAGTTGCGCGACAGCGCGACCTGGTCCAACGGTGATCCGGTCACCGCGCACGACTTCGAGGCGACCTACAAGCGGCTGTTCACGCCGTCCGGCGCCAGCGCCGGCGGCACCACGCTGGGTGCCAACTCCTACCAGGCCTCGACCGGCATCAAGGGCGCGGTCGAGTTCCTCTCCGGTGCGCTGACCGACTGGTCGCAGGTGGGCGTCAAGGCCACCGGCGACAAGGAGTTGGTGATCACACTGGCCAATCCGAACCCGGATCTGCTGCCGGCGCTGAGCCACCCGTCGCTGCTGCCGCTGCACATGAAGACGGTCGAGGAGAAGCCGGACGACTGGCAGAAGCCGCCGAACTTCATCACCAACGGCCCGTACGCGGTGCAGGCCTGGGTGATCAACTCCAGCCTGGACCTGGTGCCCAACGAGAAGTACTGGGACCGGGGCAATGTCTTCTACGACACCATCCAGGTGCAGTTGATCGAGGCGACCGCGAGCGGCACCCAGACGGTCCCGTACGAGAACAACGAGACCGACATCGTGACCATCCCCGATGTCGATGTCGCCCGGTTCAAGAAGGATCCGGAGCTGTCGCAGCATCTCAAGTCGGTCGACAACTACAGCGTCGCCTACCTGGCCAAGCTGCGCAGCGAGCACCCGGCCCTGGAGGACGTCCGGGTCCGGCAGGCGCTGTCGATGGCGATGAGCCGGGACACCCTGGCCGGCGTGGTGACCGGCGCCAAGGCGGGCCAGACCCTGGTGCCCGGCCGGGTCAAGGGCTGGGACGACAGTTTCGCACTGGGCGAGGACATCGAGCAGGCCAAGCGGCTGCTGGCCGAGGCCGGCTATCCCGACGGCAAGGGGCTGCCGGAGATCCGGATCCTGTCCGGCCAGGACAGCCCGATCGTCGCCGCGCTGGCCGACGTCTGGCAGAAGAACCTCGGCATCAAGGTCCGGCCCGACATCGTCGAGGCGGGCGTGTACGTCGAGCGCCGGTGGCAGGTGCAGAAGGGCGACTACATCGGCTTCTACTTCGGTACGTTCGCCGGCCTGCCCACCTGGCCGACCTACACCGGGTCGCTCTGGTCGCCGATCGACGTGCAGAAGTTCAGCCTGCCGGCGGCTTCCTGGGCCGAGTACCAGAAGACGGAGCAGGACAAGGAGCTCGACGCCGGCACCAAGAACAAGCGGCTGGCCGCACTGCTGAAGGAGAAGAGCTCGCCCCGATCGCGCGAGATGGGCGAGCTGGTCGCGCAGGGCTATGCCGAGCCGGACGCCGCCAAGCGGTTGGCGATCTTCAAGCAGGCGGCCGGCCTCCGGGAGCAGGAATCGCTCTACATCCCGGTGCTCTGGCTCAGCGTCTACTTCGCGGTGCGGCCGACGATCGACGGCATCGTGATGCGCGCCTACCCCGACTACTTCTACCTCAAGGGTCTGAAGCCGAAGGCCTGACGGCCCGCGGCACTCAGACGATCATCGACGAGGAGGATGAGGCGTGGGATTCGCCAGATATCTCGCCAGCCGGGTGATCCGGCTGGTGCTGTCCCTGATCGCGGTGTCGATCATCGCGTTCACGCTGCTTCAGTTGGCCCCGGGGAGTTTCGCCGACATCGCCCGGGTGAGCAGCGGCGCCACCAACATCGGCAGCGCCGGCACCGAGCAGATGGTGACGGAGCTGGAGAACCGTTACGGCGAGGACAAGCCGGCCTGGCAGCAGTACCTGATCTTCATGAAGGGTGCGATCACCTGGGACTTCGGCCCGTCCTACAAGTACGCCGGGCAGGACGTGCAGGACATCATCGCGACCGCGTTCCCGGTCTCGGCCACGCTGGCGATCATTGCCGTGATCCTGGCGTTGTTGATCTCGGTGCCGATCGGGGTCTTCGCCGCGCTGCGCAAGGACTCGGTCGGTGATCACGGCACGATGTTCGTGGTCACGCTGGGGCATGCGCTGCCCAGCTATCTGACCGCGGCGTTCCTGATCTTGCTGTTCACCGCGACCCTGCACGTGCTTCCATCCAGCGGCTGGGACGGTCCGGTGAACATGATCATGCCGGTGCTGGCGCTGGCGCTCGGCCCGGTGGCGGTGCTGGCCCGTTATGTCCGCTCCAGCATGCTGGAGACGCTCCGCGAGGAGTACGTCACCGCGGCGCTGGCCAAGGGCGGCCCGTACAGCACGGTGGTGATCCGGCACGCGCTGCGCAACTCGCTGATCCCGCTGGTCACCGTGGTCGGCCCGCTGTTGGCCGGGCTGATGACCGGCACCGTGTTCGTCGAGACGTTGTTCCGGATCCCGGGGCTGGGGCTCTACTTCACCCAGGCCGCGGCCAGCCGGGACATGCCGCTGCTGATGGGCACCACGCTGTTCTTCGCGTTGATCTTGATGGTGGTGAACCTGATCGTCGATCTGATCTACGGTGCGCTGGATCCCCGGATCCGGACCGAGGCGGCCCGCGGCCGCGGATTCATGCGAGGGGGGAGGAAGCTGTGGCAACAGTCGAGAGTGCAGCCGACGTCGGTCTAGCACCGGTGGCGGCAACCCGCGAGGTGGTGACCAAGAGCCCGCTCCGGCACGCCTGGGACCGGTTCCGTCGCAACAAGCTCGCGCTGGGCAGCCTCATCTTCTGTGGCTTGTTGATCATCGTCGCGCTGATCGCGCCACTGATCGCGCCGTTCCACTACACCGACACCGATTTCGACAACATGATGGTCGGCCCGGGCGTGGGCGGCCACCTGCTGGGCACCGACGCGCTCGGCCGGGACGTCTTCAGCCGGGTCCTCTACGGCCTGCGGACCGCCCTGTCGGTCGCCTTCGGCGCCGAGGTGACGGCGCTGGTGCTGGCCTTGATCATCGGCCTGCTCGCCGGCTACGTCGGCGGTCGGCTGGAGTCGGGGCTGATGGCCGGCACCGACATCATGTACGCGTTCCCGAGCTACCTGTTCGCGGTGGTGCTGGTGACCGTCCTCGGCCGCAGCATCTTCGCGTTGATCTTGGCCATCGGCATCGCCTCCTGGGTCACCCAGGCCCGGCTGGTCCGGGCCCAGGTGCTCACGCTGAAGCAGCGGGAATACGTCGAGGCGGCACGCGCGATGGGTGCCTCGGGCTTCACCATCGCGGTGCGCTACATCCTGCCGAACGCGATCGGGCCGATCCTGGTCACCACCAGCTTCGGCATCCCGGCGGCGATCGGGGCGGAGGCCGGTCTGGCCCTGCTCGGGCTCGGCGTCGAACCGCCGACCCCGTCCTGGGGCGGGATGATCTCCGAGGGCGTCCGGTCGCTGCTCTCGGCGCCGCACCTGCTGCTGTTCCCGGCCGCACTGTTTGCCCTGACCCTGCTGGCGTTCACCTGGGTCGGCGACGGCCTCCGGGACGCCTTCGACGCGAGTGGTGATCAGCGATGAGTCTGCTCGAAGTGAGGGACCTGCGGACCGAGTTCCGTCGCTCCGACGGTGAGCGGCTGACCGTGGTCGACGGGCTCAGTTTCGACGTCGAGCCGGGGAAGGCGCTGGCGATCGTCGGCGAGAGCGGCAGCGGCAAGAGCGTCACGGTGCGCAGCCTGCTCGGCCTGCTACCGAAGACCGCGAAGGCGGCCGGCAGCGCGCAGTTCCAGGGCAAGGATCTGCTCAAACTGAAGCAGCGCGAGCTGCGCCGGATCCGCGGCCGGGACATCGGGATGGTGTTCCAGAACGCCATGGAGGCGATGAATCCGACCCTGACGGTGGAGCGGCAGCTGACCGAGCACCTGCTCTGGCACGGCATCTGCGGCAAGGCCGAGGCCCGGCAACGGGCCGTCCAGGCGCTGGGCGATGTCGGCATCCCCGAGCCCGAGCGCCGGGTCCGCATGTATCCGTTCCAGATGTCCGGCGGAATGCGGCAGCGGACGATGATCGCGATGGCGATGATCACCCGGCCGGCCTTGTTGATCGCCGACGAGCCGACCACCGCCGTGGACGTGACGATCCAGCGACAGCTGCTGGATCTGCTGGCCGGGCTGAAGGAGCAGGGCACCGGCATCATCATGATCACCCACGATCTCGGGGTGGCCCGCTACTTCTGCGACGACGTGATGGTGATGTATGCGGGGCAGGTGATGGAGCGGGCGACCACGCTGGAGCTGCTGGACCGGCCGCGGCACCCGTACTCGGTGGGTCTGATCGGCTCGAGCATCGAGGTCGGCGGCCGGGAGCTGCCGCTGATCCCGATCCCGGGCAGCCCGCCGGACCTGGCCCGTCGCCCCGCCGGCTGCCCGTTCCATCCGCGCTGTGCCCAGGCGGAGCAGCCGCGCTGTTCCGAGGAGCAGGAGTTGATCAAGCTCGACGCCGGGCCCGAGGCGAACGGGACCACGGCCCACGGCCACGGCGCGGCGTGTTGGAAGGCGGCGACCCTTGTCTGAGCCAGCGAAGCGCACGTTCTCCGACCCGCCGGCCGACGTGCTGGTCCGGGTCGAGGCGGTGACCAAGATCTTCTCCAGCCGGGCCGGTGACACGGTGGCGGTGGACAACGTCTCGATCGACGTACGGACCGGCGAGACCGTCGGCATCGTGGGCGAGAGCGGCAGCGGCAAGTCGACCCTGGCCCGGTTGATCATGGGCCTGCAGCCGGTCACCTCCGGCCGGGTGACGTTCGCCGGTCAGGAGCTGACCGCGCTGACCGGCAAGGAACAGCGGGCCCTGCGCGGCAAGATGCAGATGGTCTTCCAGAATCCGTACGGGTCGCTGCTGCCGCACTACACCGCGGTCGGCAACGTCGCGGAGCCGTTGCGGCTGCACAACCGCGGCACCCGGGAGTCCCGCCGCGCCAAGGCGCTGGAACTGCTGGAGTTGGTCGGGGTCAACCCGCGCTTCGCCGACCTGTCGCCGCGGCAGTTCTCCGGCGGCCAGCAGCAGCGGATCGCGATCGCCCGGGCGCTGGCCCTGGAGCCGGAGCTGCTGGTCTGTGACGAGCCGACCTCGTCGCTGGACGTTTCGATCCAGGCCCAGATCCTGACCCTGCTGGAGGACCTGCGCGGCCAGCTCGGCCTGTCCTGCGTCTTCATCTCGCACAACCTCGCCGTGGTGGAGCGCCTGGCCGACCGGGTCGCCGTGATGCGGACCGGCAAGATCGTCGAGGAGGGCCCGACCGAGCAGCTGTTCGGCGACCCCCAGGACGACTACACCAAGGACCTCCTGGCCGCCGTCCTCCCCGTCCGCGCCGGCACCTAACCCCCGCCGACCCGTCACTAGTGCACCGGTTTTTGCGGCGTGTCGGTGCACAAGTGACGTCTCGACGCCGACAGTTCGGGCCTCGAGACCCTGCCGGACCCTGCGTACGGTGGAGTCATGGATGTCGCCATCGGCCTGCAGCTCTACTCGGTCCGGGAGTCGCTCAAGCGTGATCCCTGGGGCACGCTCGAAGTCCTCGGCGAACTCGGCGTGCGCCGGATCGAGGCCGCCAACCACAACGCCGCGGTCGACGACGGGGTCGGCTTCGGGGTGCCGGCGGACGAGCTGACCGAGCGGCTGCGGACGTACGGCCTCGAGCTCGTCGGCTGCCACGTCAACCCGCTCGACCTTGATCGACTTCCCGTCGTGCTGGACTATCACCAGCGGGTCGGCAACCGGCAGATCGGCTGCGACATCGAGTTCTATCCGTACGGTGATCGCGACTACGTGCTGCGCCGGGCCGAGACGTTCAACGAGATCGGCCGGCTCTGCGCCGAGCGGGGGATGCGGTTCTATTACCACAACCATTATCAGGAGTTCCAGGAGCTGGACGGCACCCCGATCTATCAGTTGATCTTGGATCACACGGATCCGGAGCTGGTCTTCCTCGAGCTCGACACCTACTGGATGTATCGCGGCGGGCAGGACCCGATCGACTGGATGCGCCGCTACCCGGATCGGGTGATTCTGCTGCACCAGAAGGATTTCCCGGCCGACGCGCCGCAGCCGCTGAACCTGTATGACGGCGTGGTCGACCCGTCGGGTCCGATCACCATGGAGTCGTTCCAGGCCACCCTGGAGCCGCGCTGCTTCACCGAGATCGGCACCGGCACGCTGCCGATCCCCGCCATCGTCGCCGCGGCCGAGGCGCTGCCGAATTTCGAGTGCCTGCTGCTCGAGCAAGATCACACCGCGCTGGCCGAGCTCGAGTCCGTCCGGGTCAGTCTCGAGGCGTTCGGCCGTCTGACGGCCTAGGGCAGGTGCTTGCTCGTTCCCTGAGCTTGTCGAAGGGCGAGGCCGGGTTCCGTCGTTGCGTCGTGAGCGCAATGATCATCTGGTCTGCCCCCTTCGACAGGCTCAGGACATGCTTCGACGGGCTCAGGGAACGAGCAGCTAGTGCTTGGCGAGCCAGTCTCGGACCAGGTTGCTCAGCTCCACCGGGGCGTCGTACTGGATCAGGTGACCGGCCTCGGGCACCTCGGTGTAGGTGGCATCGGTGATCAACCCGGCCAGCCGGCGTCCGGTGGTGGTCGGGATCCAGGTGTCGTCGGCGCCCCAGATCACGTCGGCCGGGAGCTCCAGCTCGGGCAGCCGCTCCTCGATCTTGGCCAGGTAGGTCTCGTCGTACTGGGCGATCTGCCGGTAGAAGGCCGGCTGACCCTGGTCGGTGGTCCAGGGCTCGACCAGCGCGGCCAACTCATCCTCGCGCAGGCCCCGGTGGCTGGCCCCGCGGATGTAGGCGTCCAAGATCGCCGCGTGGATGTAGGGCGGCAGCTGGTCCAACACCGTCGGATGATCTTGGACGAACTTGAAGAACGGTGAGCCGCTGGGCGGGATCGCGACGACGTCGACCAACAACAGCGCCGCATACCGGGCCTGCTCGAACAAGGCGGCGCCGAGGCTGACCGCACCGCCGAAATCATGAGCGATCACCAGCGGTCGGTCGAGTCCCCAGTGATCGAGCAGGGCGGCGAAGCCGCGGGCCTGGGTGGCGAAGTCGACCGCATGGTCAGGGTCCTTCGACGACCGGCCGTAGCCGGGCAGGTCCCACAGGTGCACCGTGAACTCGTCGGTCAACGCGTCGGCGTAACGGGACCAGACCACCGACGACCACGGCGTCCCGTGACAGAAGACGAGATCCGGTCCGCTGCCGGCCCGTCCGTACGCTATCCGTCGTCCCTGCCACTCGAACTCGTCCGTCAACCGCATCCGGCCAGCCAACCACACCCGGTCAGGTCACCGGGCGGAAGCCCAGCCGGTGCTGCCGAGACGTCACTTGTGCACCGACACGCCGCAAAACCCGGTGCACTAGTGACGGGTCGGCGGGGTTTTTACCAGATGCGGACGCGGTGGGTGGGGGCTAGGTAGAGGGCGTCGGATTCCTGCACGTTGAAGGCTTCGTAGAAGGCGTCGACGTTGCGGACGATCTGGTTGCAGCGGAACTCGGGCGGGGAGTGCGGGTCGACGGCGAGGCGCTGCAGGACGGTCTCGTTGCGGGCCTTGGTCTGCCAGACCGCGGCCCAGCTGAGGAACAGGCGCTGCACCCCGGTGTAGTCGTCGATCGGGGCCGGATCCTGATCCCCGGTCGCGATCCGCCAGGCCTTGAGCGCGATCGACAGGCCGCCGAGGTCGCCGATGTTCTCGCCGATGGTCAGCGAGCCGTTGACCTTGTGGCCGGGCGTCTGCTCCGGCTCCAGGGCGTCGTACTGCTCGACCAGGGTCGCGGTCCGCTGCTCGAAGGCGGCCCGGTCATCAGCGGTCCACCAGTCGCGCAGGGCTCCGTCACCGTCGCAGGTGGAACCTTGATCATCGAAGCCGTGGCCGATCTCGTGGCCGATCACGGCGCCGATCGCGCCGTAGTTGACCGCGTCGTCGGCGTGCTCGTTGAAGAACGGCGGCTGCAGGATCGCGGCCGGGAAGACGATTTCGTTGCGCAGCGGGTGATAGTAGGCGTTGACCGTCTGCGGCGTCATCATCCACTCCTCGCGGTCGACCGGCTGGCCGATCTTGGCGAGGTTGCGGCCGATCTCGAACTGGACCGCCCGGGCGACGTTGCCGACCAGGTCGTCCCGGATGATCTCCAGCGAGGAGTAGTCGCGCCACTTCGACGGAAAGCCGATGTGCGGCCGGAACTTGCCGAGCTTGTCCAACGCCTGCTGCTTGGTCTCCGCGGTCATCCAGTCCAGGTCGGTGATCGACTGCCGATAGGCCTCGATCAGGTGCCCGACCAGCTCGTCCATCCGCTCCTTGGCGGTGGGGGAGAAGTGCCGGTCGACATAGACCTGACCGACCGCCTCGCCGAGCGAGCCCTCGACCAGCTCGACGCCGCGCTTCCAGCGCTCCTTGAGCTTCGGCGTGCCCGACAGGGTCGTGCCGTAGAAGGAGAACCGCTCGTCGACGAAGGCGCTGGAGAGGTACGGCGACAGCGAGGAGATGATCTTCCACCGGGCCCAGGCGCGCCAGGAGTCGAGCCGGTTGCGGGTCAGCAGTGCCGCCGCCTCGGAGAAGAAGGACGGCTGGGTGACGACCAGCTCGGCCATCAGTTCGCGGTCGATGCCGAGGCCCGCCGCGTACTCCGGCCAGTTCAGGTCGGGGTAGTTCGCCTCGAACTCGGTCAGCGACATCAGGTTGTACATCAGCCGCAGGTCGCGGCACTTGACCTTGTCCCAGTGCGCGGCGGCGATCTCGGTCTCCAGGTCGAACACCCGCTTGGCCTGGGTGGCCGGGTAGTCGACCCCGGCCAGCTCGAACGACGCCGAGATGTGCTCCTGATACTTGGTCCGGATCTCCGCGTGCGCCTCCAGCCGGTAGTACTCCTCGTCCGGCAGCCCGAGCCCGGACTGGCCGACGAAGATCACCGACCGGTTCGGGTCGCCGGGGTCGGACTCGACGTCGATCGCGACCAGGCCGGAGATGCCGCGGCGGAAGAAGCCGCCGAGCAGCCGGACCAGCTCGGCCGGCGTGTCCACCTGGTCCACCTCGGCCAGCAGCCCGGCCAGCGGGGTCGCGCCGGCGGCCTCCACGGCCTCGGCGTCCATGAAGCTGGCGTACAGGTCGGCGATCTTGGCCTCGTTGCTGCCCGGCGCCCCGTCGGTGATCCCGGTGATGATGTCCCGGACGGCCGCCTCCGCCGCGTCCCGCAGCCCGATGAAGACGCCGGCCATCGGCTTGTCGTCCTCGATCGTGGTCTCGGCGATCCAGCGGCCGTTGACGTGGCGGTACAGGTCATCGGTGATGCGTACGTTGCGATCGAAGCTGGAGAAGTCGATCGCCGGCACGGCGGCAGTCTCAGTCACGCAGGCATGGTAATCCAGGGCGAAAAGCGCCGCGCCGATTGCTCCGGCTCAGTAGTTGCTGGTCCAGGTGATCGGGTACGGCTCCTTGGCCAGGTCGGTGCTGATGATGTAGCCGCGCAGCTCGTCTTCCCAGGAGTTGTTGTTGAAGGTGATCGGCTTGCCGTTGAAGGTCCCGGTGCCGGCGAACCTGATCCGGAGTTTCACCTCGCCGCTGACCTCGGTCGGCGCGCTGCTGTCCAGGTTCACTTCCACGGAGTCGAAGGTCTCCTGGAGCAGGGTCCACCGGACCGAGCTCTCGTCGATCTTCTGCCCGGTGCCCGGCGTGATCAGGTTCGGGCAGTTGTCCGGGGCGAGCTTCTTCTGCGTCAGGCAGGCCTTCAGCGACTTCTGGGCGGCCTGGATGAAGGCCTTCTTGCCGGCGGCGGTCACCGCCGGGGCCAGGTCCGAGACCTCGACGGTCTCGCCGAGGTCGGCGACCAGCAGCACGTTGCTCTTGCCGTAGTCGATCGTCTTCAGCCCGCTGCTGAACTCGTACGAACCCGGCAGCAGTTGCACGCTGTCACCCTCGGCCTTGACTCCGTTGATCAACATCGGCAGCTGCGCGACCTTGACGCCGGACAGGTCGACCTCGGCGAAGGGGTTGATCAACTTCCAGGTGTCGTCCAGCTTGGTCAGGGTGAACGTCTCGCTGACCGTTTCCTGGCCGAGCTGGAAGCTGGCCTCGACGGTGGCCGAGCCGGTCTTGGTGCCCTCGACCTCGGGCACCGTGATCGCCGTCAGCGGAGCCCGGTCGGCCGACTTCTGCAGCACGTCGTCGGTGAAGTACGGATTGTCGGTGGGCGGATCGGCGATGAAGCCGAGCACGGTCGCGGCCTGCCCGGCGGCCAGGCCGCCCAGGTAGGCCTGGACCGCGCTGGTCGGCGTCGCGCCCGGCCGTTTGGCGGCCTCGTTGGCGCGGAACACGACGACGCCGCCGACGACGCCGAGCAGGACCAGGGCCAGCACTCCGGCGCCGATGATCACCAGCAGCTTGACGTTGCTCTTCTTCGCCGGCTGCGGCCCGGGGCCGCCCGGCGCCGCCTGATACCCGTAACCGGTCTGCTGGCCGGCGTACGGGGACTGGCCGTCATAGCCGGCCTGGTTGCCGTAACCGGTCTGCTGGCCGTAGCCGGTCTGGTTCCCGTAGCCGGACTGCTGGCCGTAGCCGGTCTGGTCACCGTGACCGGGCTGTTGGCCGTAGCCGGGTTGCTGACCGTAGCCGGGCTGCTGACCGCCGTACCCGGACTGGCCCCCCGGCGGGTACTGACCACTCATCCTTCGAACTCCGTCGCACTCGTGTGGATCGCCCCCGGACGGGTCTCGGTCAGTATTCCTGCTGCCAGAAGACTTCCCTCGGCTCCTTGGTCAGGTCAGTGCTGACATAGAAGTACTGCCACTTGTTCGACCAGCTGTTGTTGTTGAAGGTCCCGGGGTTCCCGTTGATCGTTCCGGCCGCGGTGAACAGGAACTTCAGCTTCAGCTTTCCCTTCGTCATGTAGCTTCCGTCGCTGTTGGCGACCAGCCCGCCCTTGAACTCGTCCCAGCCTGCCTCCGGCGACGACCACCGGATCGTGCTCGCCGTGACCACATGCCCGGGGCTCGGGTTGATCCGGTTCGGGCAGTTGGGCGGTTTGACCGCCTTCTGCGCCAGGCAGGCCTTCAACGACGCCTTCGCGGCGGAGACGAAGGCCTTGTTGCCGGCCTCGGTCAGGGTCGCCACCGGCTCCGGCAGGTCCGGCGTCTCGGTGAGGCTCTTGACCAGGAACTTGTCGTCGCCGTACCCGATCGAGTTCATGCCCGAGGTCAGTTCGTACGAGCCGAACAGCAGGTTGGCGGTCTCGGCCTCGGTCTTGACTCCGTTGATCAACATCGGCAGGCCCTCGAGCCTCAGGTCGGTCAGGTCGACGGTGGCGAAGACCTGGTCGATCTTCCAGTCGTCGCCCACCTTGGTCAGGGTGAACCGCTGGTTCACCTGCTCGTCGCCGAGGTTGAAGGTGGCGTCGACCGCGGTGGTCACGCCCTTGGGCGGGGTCTCGGACACGGGGACGTTGATGCCGCTGATCGCGGCCCGCTTCTGCGACGCCGCGAGCACCTCGTCGGTGATCAGGCTCTTGTCCGGCGGCGGCTTGGCCCCGAAGGACAACGCCTCCTCGGCCCGGCCCGCGGCCACCGCCTCGAGGTAACCCTGGACGGCCGCCGGCGGCTTGGCGGCCGCGGCCTTCTGGGCGTTGTTGAAGAGCGCGACGCCACCGAACACGCCGAGGATGACCAGCGCCAGCGCGCAGATGCCGAGGATCAACAGCAGCCGCGTGTTCCGTTTCTTCGGCGGCTGCTGCGGCTGCCCACCGTACTGGCCCGGGCCGTAGGGGCCCTGCGGCCCGCCCGGACCCGCCAGGTAGCCCGGAGTCCCCGGGCTGCCGGCCGTCGCGCCGGGTGACTGCTGGAAGCCGCCCTGGCCATAGCTCGGCGGGCTGCCGGCGCCGGACTGGGGGCTGCCAGCCCCGGGTTGTCCATAGCCGGGCTGCTGGCCGTAGCCGGGCTGCTGACCGCCGCCGGGCTGCTGACCGTAACCGGGCTGCTGTTGCCCGTAGCCGGGCTGTTGACCGCCCGGGCCGGGCTGTTGACCGCCGTATCCGGGTTGGCCGCCGTAGCCGGGCTGCTGCCCGCCGTAGCCCGGGTCCTGGCCGTAACCGGGTTGCCCACTGCCGGGCGGCTGACCATACCCGCTGTCCCCCGGCCCCTGGCCCGAGTCACCCTGCGGATTGTTCCCGTAGGGTCCGGGCTGGCCTCCAGGCGGGTACTGACCACTCATCGCTGGACTCCATCGCATCGTCTGGACCCCCTGCGGTGGTCCACTCGGAAGCCAACCTTACCGATCGGTCGTCCCACCTGAGGGGCCCGGCTCGGCGGTGTCCGGGTGAAGAATCAGGTACGAATGCGGGACCGGCGGGCCCGGAGCAGTCCGTAGGTGGTGAGCAGCATCAGGGCCAGCCAGACCAGACCGAACCCGATCCACCGGCCGAAGGACATCTGCTCACCGAAGTAGGCGACGCCGAGGATGAACTGCAGCGTCGGCGCCAGATACTGCAGCAGCCCCAGCGTGCTGAGCGGGACCCGGGTCGCCGATGCCGCGAACAACAGCAGCGGCAGCGCGGTGATCGGTCCGCTGGCGATCAGCAGCAGGGTGTGGCCCCAGCCGAGGTGGCCGAAGGTCAGCCCGCCGGTGGCCTGGAGGAAGATCAGATAGCCGAGCGCGATCGGTGCCAGATAGGCGGATTCGATGGTCAGGGTCTCCACCGCGCCGGCGTTGATCTTCTTCTTCAGGAAGCCGTACAAGGCGAACGAGACCGCCAGCACCAGCGATACCCAGGGCGGCCGGCCGTAGTCGACGGTCAGCACGACCACCGCCACCGCGGCCAGCCCGACGCACGCCCACTGCACCGGGGCCAGTCGCTCGGACCAGATGATCACGCCGAGCAGGATCGACAGGATCGGGTTGATGTAGTAGCCCAGCGCGGTCTCCACCACGTGCCCGTTGGTCGCGGCCCAGATGAAGACGCCCCAGTTGACCGAGATCACCACCGCCGCGCCGGCGAGCATGATCAACTTCGGCCGGACGAGCATCCCGCGGAGTGAGCCGCGGGGGACCAGGATCAGCCACAGGGCGAGCGAGACCAGGAAGGACCAGACCACCCGGTGGGCCAACAACTCCACCGCGCCGGCCCGGCCGACCAGCGGCCAGAAGGCGGGGAACAGGCCCCAGAGTCCGTACGCGCTGAGGCCGTAGAGCGTGCCCTTGCGCAGCCGGGAATCCTGATCGCCCGGCGTCGTCACCCGCGGGTCACAGCGAGTGCGTGGAGATCACTCCACGTCCCAGGTGTCGCCTCCGGCGATCATGGTCTGCAGATCGTCCTCGGAGCCACCCTGCTGGGCGGCCAGCACGAGCTGGTCCCGGCTCAGGTCGTCGTAGGCGGGGGCCTCGACGCTGCGGAAGACGCCGATCGGCGCCCGGTGCAACACCCCGGCGTCGGTCAGCCGGGACAGCCCGAAGGCGTACGACGGATCGGCCCGGTGTTGATCATGGATGACGATCGACTCCAGGCCGACCTCGGACACCTCGGCGACGCTGAAGTCGCCGGTCTTCGGGTCGCGGATCACGCCGAGCCGGTTGTCGGTGCCGAAGACGATCGGCTCGCCGTGCCGGAGCGGGATGATCGCGTCGGCGTTCGCGTCGCGGCCGTTCAGCTCGTCGAACGCGCCGTCGTTGAAGATCGGGCAGTTCTGATAGATCTCCACCAGCGACGAACCACGGTGCGCCGCGGCCTCCTTGAGCACACCGGTCAGGTGCTTGCGGTCGGAGTCGATGGTCCGGGCCACGAAGGTGGCCTCGGCGCCGAGCGCCAGCGAGATCGGGTTGAACGGGTTGTCCAGCGAGCCCATCGGCGTCGACTTGGTCACCTTGCCGACCTCGGAGGTCGGTGAGTACTGGCCCTTGGTCAGCCCGTAGATCCGGTTGTTGAACAACAAGATCGTGAAGTTGACGTTGCGGCGCAGGGCGTGGATCAGGTGGTTGCCGCCGATCGACAGCGCGTCGCCGTCACCGGTGATCACGAACACCGCCAGGTCCTGCCGGGCGGTGGCCACGCCGGTCGCGATCGCCGGTGCCCGGCCGTGGATCGAGTGCATCCCGTAGCTGTCGACGTAGTACGGGAACCGGGAGGAGCAGCCGATGCCGGAGACGATCACCGTGTTCTCCTTGGCGATCCCCAGCTCCGGCATGAAGCCCTGGAACGCCGCCAGCACGGCATAGTCGCCGCAGCCGGGGCACCAGCGCACCTCCTGATCGGAGGTGAAGTCCTTCCGCTTCAGCGGCTCCAGCGACAGCGGCACCCCGGCCAGGCCCGGGTATTCCGGCCGGCCGGCGTCCTGGGGGCGGGAACCGTTTGCGAGCGCGGTCACCGGCTCGCTCCTTCCAGCTTGTCGATTTCCTGTTCAAGATCAACGGCGAGCTCGCCGAGCGAGATCGGCAGCCCGCGGACCCGTGAGTACGACTGCACGTCGACCAGATACTTGGCCCGCAGCAGCAGGGCCAGCTGGCCGAGGTTCATCTCCGGCACGATCACCTTGTCGTAGGACTTCAGGATCTCGCCGAGGTTGGCCGGGAACGGGTTCAGGTGGCGCAGGTGGGTGAACGCGATCTTGCGACCGGTCTTGCGCACCCGGCGGACCGCGGCCACGATCGGGCCGTAGGTCGAGCCCCAGCCCAAGATCAACACCTTGGCGCCGTCGGAGCCGTCGTCCTCGTTCACAACAAGATCGGGAATGTCCTGGACGATCCCGTCGATCTTGGCCTGCCGGGTCCGCACCATCGCGTCGTGGTTGGCCGGGTCGTAGGAGACCGCGCCGGTGTCCTTGGCCTTCTCGATGCCGCCGATCCGGTGCTGCAGGCCGGCGGTGCCCGGGATGGCCCACGGTCGGGCCAGCGTCTCGGGATCCCGCCGGTAGGGGTAGTAGACCTCGGCGCCCTCTTTGTCGGTGCCGTTCTTGGCGGTGGCGAAGCCGGGATCGATCGGCGGGATCGCCGCGATGTCCGGCACCTTCCACGGCTCGGCGCCGTTGGCGATGTAGCCGTCGGAGAGCAAGATCACCGGCGTCCGGTACTTGATCGCGATCCGGGTCGCCTCGATCGCGGTGTCGAAGCAGTCCAGCGGCGACTGGGCGGCCAGGATCGGGACCGGCGCCTCGCCGTTGCGGCCGAACATCACCTGCAACAGGTCCGCCTGCTCGGTCTTGGTCGGCATCCCGGTGGAGGGGCCGGCGCGCTGGATGTCGCAGACCACCAGCGGCAGTTCGGTCATCACCGCCAGGCCGATCGCCTCCATCTTCAGCGCGATGCCCGGCCCGGAGCTGGTGGTCACGCCCAGGTGCCCGGCGAAGCTGGCCCCGAGGGCGGCGCCGACGCCGGCGATCTCGTCCTCGGCTTGGAACGTGGTGACCCCGAACCGCTTGTGCTTGGACAGTTCGTGCAGCACGTCGGAGGCCGGAGTGATCGGATAGGCGCCGAGGAACAGCGGAAGGCCGCTCTTCTTGGACGCGGTGATCAGCCCGTACGCCAGCGCCACGTTGCCGGAGATCTGCCGGTAGTGACCGGACGGCATCGGGGCCGGCTCGACCTGGAACGTGTTGGCGAAGACCTCGGTGGTCTCGCCGAACGCGTACCCGGTCTTGAAGGACGTGATGTTGGCGTCGCGGATGTCCGGCTTGGAGGCGAACTTGGTGGAGAGGAACTTGATCGTTCCCTCGGTCGGCCGGTGGTAGAGCCAGGACAGCAGGCCGAGCGCGAACATGTTCTTCGCCCGCGACGCGTCCTTGCGGCTCAGCCCGAACTCCTTGACCGCCTCGACGGTCAGCTGGGTCAGGTCGAACGCGTGCAGCTGGTAGGCCTCCAGGCTGCCGTCCTCGAGCGGGTTGGCGTCGTAACCGACCCGGGCCAGGTTGCGCTTGGTGAAGTCGGCCGTGTCGGCGATGATCAAGCCGCCGCGGGGCAGGTCGGCGATGTTGGCCTTGAGTGCCGCCGGGTTCATCACCACCAGCACGTCCGGCCGGTCGCCCGGCGTCATGATGTCGTAGTTGGCGAAGTGCAGCTGGAAGCTGGAGACACCCGGCAGGGTCCCGGCCGGTGCCCGGATCTCGGCCGGGAAGTTCGGCAGGGTCGAGATGTCGTTGCCGAAGACCGCCGCGTCGGCGGTGAACCGATCGCCGGTGAGTTGCATGCCGTCGCCGGAGTCGCCGGCGAATCGGATCACCACTCGATCGAGCGTCTGGACGGTTGTCACCCGGGATGCCTTCTTCCTTGGCGTCGTCTGACTGCGGGGCCGAGTCCGAGGAGAGAGCCCCGGTACGGGTGTCGGCCGCGGTCGCAGTCACCCATCATAAGGCGACCCTGACTAGACCCAATCCCGATCCACGGGATGGACCGGTGTGGCCGCTGTGACTCCTCACACCTTGTCCTCCGTCATCGAAGAACTTCCACAATAGGTACGGACTATTCTACTTGGCGAAATCATGATCCGCCGAAGGGTCCGTGACGGCTGACGGGTAGTGTGCGCCGACGATGGCATTCCAGGTCATTCAGACACGGAGGTGGTCGTGACCGGCAGGGCGCCGCTGCGCGCGGGAGTGGTGGGCCTGGGGGTCGGCCGAGGGCACATGCGGGCCTACTCCGAGTTGGACGGCGTCGAGCTGGTCGCGCTGGCCGGGCAGGAGCCCGATCAGCTCGCCGGGCTGGGTGCCGACTTCGGCGTCCGACGGCTTTATCCGGACTGGGCGACCATGATCGCCGACGGCGACCTCGACGTGATCAGCGTCGCCACCCCGACCGCGCTGCACGCTCCGATCGCCGTTGCGGCGCTGAACGCGGGGATCCACGTCCTGTCCGAGAAGCCGATGGCCGAGTCCCTGGCCTCAGCCCGGTCGATGGCCGAGGCGGCGCGGTCCAACGACCGAGTGCTCGACATCTCCTTCAATCAGCGGCAGCGCGGCGCGGTCCGGGCGATGCGGGAGTTGATCACCTCCGGGCAGCTCGGTGAGCTCTATTACGCCAAGGCCGGCTGGCTGCGGCGGCAGGGAATCCCCAGCCTCGGAAGTTGGTTCACCCGGTCGACCCTGGCCGGCGGCGGGACGATGATGGACATCGGCGTGCACATGCTGGACATGGCGCTGCACCTGCTGGATGAGCCCGCGGTGCACTCCGCGTCTGCGGCCG
Organism: Microlunatus speluncae; assembly: GCF_009299835.1. GTDB lineage: Bacteria > Actinomycetota > Actinomycetes > Propionibacteriales > Propionibacteriaceae > Microlunatus > Microlunatus speluncae. Next base: position 159,339 of record NZ_VKCZ01000007.1, on the reverse strand, counting down.
GCTATGCGGTCTTCGGTCCGCGGGGTCGAGGAGGGATGGCCGGCCGGGCGCGGCCGGTCGCGGATCCGGACGGCCGGGTCGCCTTCGAGGTCGAGGATCTCTCGACCGCCTTCCTTCGCCTGTCCGGCGGGGCGACGCTGCTGCTCGAGGCGAGTTGGGCGCAATGGATCCCGCATGATCAGTGCTACGTGACGGTCTACGGCACGGAGGGCGGGGCGAGCTATGAGTGGGGCGGGCCGCCGAACGCCCCGTACCAGCGGTTGAACGTGTGGACCGAGGTCGACGGGACGCCGGCCGTGCTCCAACCCCTGGTGCCGGAGAACGGCGGCATTCGGGCCACCGTGGGCAACTTCCTGGCCAAGGTGCGCTCCGGGACCTCCGGTGACCATTGGGGAGAGGAAGCGCTACGGCGGGCCGCGGTGGTGGAGGCGATCTATGCCTCGGCGGCCGAGGGAGCGGAAGTGTCGCTGGACTAGCAGAGTGGTGTCGAACGGTGACACCCTGTCTATGGGTCCCGGTCGAGCCGCTCGATCGCGGCCGCAGCGGCCGTATCGAGGTCGGCCAGGACGGTGCGGATCCGGTCGGGATCCTGACCGAGCGCGTCATGGAAAACGGTCAGGGCTCGGCGGAACGCGGGACGGCAGGTCTCCAGACAGGCCCGGCCGGCGTCGGTCAGCTCGACCCGATAGGAGCGAGCGTCGAGGGGGTTGGCGCTGCGGCTCACGTGACCGCGCCGGTCCAGGGCGGCCAGGTGCCCGGTCAGCGTCGAGCGCTTGACGCCGAGTCGTTGGCTGAGCTGCCGCGGCGTCATCGGCGCGATGCCGAGTTGGCTGTAGACGGCGAATTCCGCCGGGGTGACTCCGGCGCCGATCAGTGCCACCTCGACCAGCCGGCCGATCCGCTGATCGAGGACGTGCAGGTCGAGCAGGAGATTGCCGTCGGCGCTGCCGATCTGGCGAGCCTCGTCGCCGTCCGTCTCGTTCGCCATGGGGTTCAACCTACGAGTCTCGCCATCCGGCCGCGGCCGATCGCGATTCGGGATATAGTCCGAGCTCGTACTAGTTTCGTCCCGGGGGATGAGCCATGGGCATCGCCGCTCGCATGATCAAGATCGCCGTGGTCGCGATCGCGCTGACCTGCTCGGCCGCCGTGGCCGCCGCCGGCCCCCGGCCCGTCGAGTACGTCGTCTCCGAGACACCCGGCTTCCTGCCGGAAGGGATCGCGATCGATTCGGCCGGCACCATGATCGTCGGTTCCGATGGGACCGGGGCGATCAACCGCGGCGACGTGGGCAACCCCCGGCTCACGTCGCTGCCGGTTGACGGTCTGTCCGATCGGGGCAAGACGTTGGGTGTGCACCTGGGCCCGGGCGGCGAGATCTGGTCGGTCGGTCGTGATCAACTGACGGTGCACACGCCGCGCGGTCGGCTGATCCACCGCCGCTCCGCCGCCGGCGGCCCGCTCGGGCCGTCCGACCTGAATGATCTTGTCGTCACCCGCACCGCCGTCTACGTCACCGACTGGGCCAACCCGATCGTGTATCGCGCCACGGTGCGGGGCGGCCGGGTCGGGCCGCTGGAGCCCTGGCTCGATCTGCGGCCCGCGTTCCCCGGCTTCCCGGCGCAGTTCTGGCTGCTCAACGGGATCACCGCCTCGGCCGACGGCCGCACGCTGCTGATCGCCTCGAACGGGACCGAGGCGGTCTGGCGGGTGGAGGTCGCCGGGCGGGAGATCAGCCGGCTCGATCTCGGCGACCAGAGCTTCGGCGCCGACGGGCTCGAGCTGGTCGGCAGCACGCTCTACGGGGTGCTCAACTACGGCGCGCCGCACGGGGTCTATCTGGCCGACCTCGATCCCGCGCTGCGCCGCGGAACGATCACCCACCGGCTGCTCACCGACGCGGCGGGAAAGCCGTTCGCGTTGCCGTCCACGGTCGCCGTGCATCGCTGCCGGTTGTACGTCGTCAACAGCCAGCTGGACCAGCGGCCGGGCCGGCCGCCGTACACGGTCAGCGCGCTGCCCGATCCTGCCTGCTGAGCCCGGCCCGACCGGTGGTCCGGGTCGGCTCAGAGGATCCAGGCGGCCGAGATCACCAGCGGCAGCAGGCCGAGCAGGACGAGCGGGTGCCAGGGTTTGCGGCGGTTGATCACCAGCGTCGCGACGGCCGCGACGATGCCGATCACTCCGGTCATCACCCAGAGGCCCAGGGCGCGCTCCCGGCCGAGGTCGGCTTCGCCGCGGACGGCGAGGTAGGCGGCGAGGGCGACGGTCAGGAAGCCGAACACGACCCAGACGATCGTGCTCATCACCAGGCGCTGGACCAGGTCGAGGCTCTGTTCCTCGGCCGCCCGGGCCGAGTCGCGCCGGCCCGGATCGGGATCGGACATGGCTTCCTCACTTACTTCGTGCACGAATTGTTCGCGTACAAAGTATAATGCGGTCGTGGCTGAATCCATTCCCGCCGAGGTCGAGGAGCCGGATCTGCTCGCGCTGGAGCAGCAGGTCTGCTTCGCCCTCGCGGTCGCATCGCGGACCGTGATCGGGCTCTATCGGCCGATCCTGGAGCCGATGGGGCTGACCCATCCGCAGTATCTGGTGATGCTGGCCCTGTGGCAGCACGGCTCGCTCTCGCTGCGGGAGCTGACCGACCTCGTCTCCAATGACGCCGCCACCCTCTCTCCGCTGGTCCGGCGGCTGGCCGAGTCCGGCTACGTCCGACGCGACCGCGATCCCGACGACGAACGCAGCCTGCGGATCTCGCTCACTCCCCGCGGCCGGCGGTTGCGACAGAAGGCACTCGACATCCCGCCGACGATCATGAAGAAGCTCGACATGGACCTGGCCGAGGTCCGCCGCGTCCACGCCTCCCTCACCGATCTGATCAAACGAGCCACCACCGACGCCCCCTAACCCAGGATTGCGAGCCGCACGAGCATCGAAAGCCGCCGCGCGACTGCTACTGGCCGACGCGAGTGTTACAGCCGTCGCGTGGGCCGATAGGAGTCGCGTCGCGGCCTGACCCAGGGTCGGCGCGCTTGGGTTCAGCGGGTGTTGTGTCCGGGGTTGCGTCGAGTGTGACGTTATCGACGCCCGGTCGCCGGATCGGCGTCGTTAGGGTCACACTCGGTGCCGCCCGTCCGGCGGCCGGCCGCCCGGGTGCACTCCATGCCCAACCTGCCCTTCATCGCTGCGCTTGAAATCCCTCCCGCGACGCATCCGGTACGGCACCGCGACTCGGCGAGTGTCCAACCGGGGTCTCGCGCGCTTGGCTGAGGTTTCGGAGACTTTCTCAGTGGCCAATGGAGCGGCTTCGGGTGCTGCTCGCGTCGGGTCCGCCCTTGGTGCGTCCTTTCCGGCCGTCAGGCCGAACCCAGGAGAGGAACCGGCTGGCTTGCTCTTCGACAGCTCAGGGAACGAAACAAGCGGTCAGGGAGCCGTGGTGGCACGGGTGAGCAGGGTGCAGAGTTCCTGGATCCGGGTGATCAACTCCGGCGGCTCGTGGGCCTCGAACTCGAAGCCGAACAGGCCGACGTACAAGATCAACTCGTCCAGTGAGTCGGAGCCGGCGACCAGGGTGCAGCGGTCGTCGCCGGCCGGCTCCAGGTAGCCGACGGACGGGGTGATCCGGTCGGCGGCGACCTGGGCCGGCACGTGCAGGGTGAAGCGGCCGGTGTAGCGGTAGCCTCCGGTCGAGAAGCGGCGGACGGTCCCGCTGGCAGTGTCGACCTCGGGCGCCTCCCGGGGCGTGAAGCGGGGCCCGGTCGGGGTCCGGGGCCGGAGCCGATCGAGCCGAAAGGTGCGCCAGTCGGCCCGGTCGAGGTCCCAGGCGAGGAGGTACCAGTGCCGGCCGGTGTGCAGCAGCCGGTGCGGTTCGGTCCGGCGCCGGCTCGCGTTCGGGCCCGAGGCGTAGTCGAAGCGGAGCTGCTCGTGCGCCGCGCAGGCCGCGGCGACCGCGGCCAGCACGGCCGGGTCGACGGCGGCGGTGCCGGCCGGGACCGGCACGGTGACGCTGCCGAGGGTGCGGACCCGGTGCCGCAGCCGGGACGGCAGCACCTGTTCCAGCTTGGTCAGCGCGCGCAGCGAGCTCTCCTCGATCCCGGCGACCGTGCCCGCGGCGGCGGTCCGCAGCCCGATCGCGACGGCCACCGCCTCGTCGTCGTCCAGCAGCAGCGGCGGCACCCCGGCGCCCGCGCCGAGCCGATAGCCGGCGACGCCGGGCGTGGTCTCGACCGGATAGCCGAGGTCGCGCAGCCGTTCGATGTCGCGGCGCACGGTCCGGGCGTCGACGCCGAGCCGCTCGGTCAGTTCGGTGCCACTCCGCGGCACCGGGCCCTGCAGCAGGGACAGCAGCCGGAGCAGCCGGGCCGAGGTTTCTCGCATGTCGTCAAATCTCTCGTCAGGCTAGGGCCGTTTCCGCCCTAGGTTGATCCTAGTGTCGTTCTCATGAACCACGAGACGATCCATCCCTTCCGCATCGAGGTGACTGACGAGGAACTGGCCGGCCTGCACGCGCGGCTCGATGCGACCCGCTGGCCCGCGGCGCTGCCCGGCGACGACTGGGACACCGGCGTCCCGGTCGGCTGGCTGCGTGAACTGGTCCGCTATTGGCGCGAGGAGTACGACTGGCGCGCGGCGGAGCGGGAGCTGAACGCGTACCCGCAGTTCAAGACCGAGCTCGACGGCCAGCCGATCCACTTCCTGCACGTTCGATCGACCGAGGCCGACGCGTTGCCGCTGCTGCTGACCCACGGCTGGCCGGGCTCGGTGGTCGAGTTCCTGGACCTGATCGGGCCGCTGACCGACCCGGTCGCGCACGGCGGCGAGGCCGCGGACGCCTTCCACGTGGTCATTCCCGCGCTGCCCGGCTTCGGATTCTCCAGCCCGGTCACCTCGTCGGGTTGGACGGTGCAGCGGATCGCCCGGGCCTGGGACGAACTGATGGGACGGCTGGGCTACGACCGGTATGCGGTGCAGGGCGGCGACATCGGTGCCGCGGTCTCACCGGAGGTCGGCCGGGTCGCGCCGGAGCGGGTGGTCGGCGTGCACGTCAACGGCGGTCCCGGCCCGTTGCCGCCGCTGCCGATGGCGGACGAGGAGCGTGCCTCGCTGTCGTCGTTGGATCAGGATCGGGTGGCCCGGGTCGAGGCGTTCCTGCAGCAGGAGTTCGGCTACATCGCGATCCAGTCGACCCGGCCGCAGACGCTGGCATACGGGCTCGTCGATTCACCCGTCGGGCAGCTGGCCTGGCTGATGGACAAGTTCCGGGAGTGGACCCACCCGCAGCAGGCCGACCCCGGCGACGTGATCGGCCGGGACCGGCTGCTCACCAACGCGATGTTCTACTGGCTGACCGGCACCGCCGGCACCGCCGGTTATGTCGGTTACGCCCAAGATCAACCCTGGGGCGTCGGCAACGAGAACTCCGGCGTGCCCACCGCCGCCCTCGTCTTCGCCCACGACGTCGGCATCCGCCGGTACGCGGAGCGCGAGAACACCATCACCCGCTGGACCGACGTCGACCGCGGCGGCCACTTCGCCGCCCTGGAAGAACCGGAGCTGTTGATCAAGGACGTCCGCGAGTTCTTTCGAGACCTCCGCTAGCTGCCAGTTCGTTCCCTGAGCCTGTCGAAGGGCAAGTCACAGTCGTCAACTCCTCAGACACAGCAGGAGCATCATCGGGCCTGCCCTTCGACAGGCTCAGGGGACGAACACCCAAACCTCGCTTGACCAGGGTCGCGGCTATTTGTGGGCGTCGGGGCGGCGGAGGGGGCCGGTGCCGCCTTGTTGCCAGGGGTGCGGACCTTGCTCGGGGCGGTAGTTGACGCCTTGGGCGTCGAGGCGGATCAGGTGCTGGGCCAGGCGGGTGGAGAACTCGGCCCAGTCGCGGTCGGCCGGGTCGGACCAGGCGACCTCGGCGTGGGCGCAGGCGCGGGGATAGAGCATGTAGTCGACCCGGCGGGTGGTCGGCATGTATTCGGTCCAGACCTGGCACTGGGTGCCCAGGATTCGATCATGGAGCTCGGCCGGGATGCCGTCGGTCGGCTCCAGCGAATAGACCCGATCGGTGGTGACCAGGCCGCCGATGCCGTACTGCTCGTCATGATCATCGCTGGGGTAGTAGTCGAAGTACGTGTGCGAGGTCGGCGCCATGATCACCTCGCCGCCACCCTGGGCCGCGGCGACGCCGTAGCTGGAGTTGCGCCAGGCCATGGTGACCGCGCCCTCGAGCAGGCCCTCGTCGTTGATCTCGTCCCAGCCGACCAGCTGCCGGCCGCGCTCGGCCAGCCAGTCCCGGAGCCGCTCGGTGAACCAGCGCTGCAGTTGCTCCGGCCCCGCCAGTCCGCGCTCGGCCGCAAGCCGCTCGGTGGCCGGGTTGCCGATCCACTCGGTCCGTGGGCACTCGTCGCCGCCGACGTGCACGTACCGGCTGGGGAAGATCTCCAGCAGCTCGGTGTAGAGATCGAAGACGACCGTGAGGGCGTCGTCGGTCATGTTCAGCACCTCGGGGAAGATGCCGAAGGTGGTCGCCGTCTGATAGCCGGACTCGGGGTGGTTGCCGAGCTCCGGGTACGCGGTGAGCAGGCTCAACACGTGGCCGGGGAACTCGAGCTCGGGCACGATCGTGATCCCGCGCTGCTCGGCGTAGCGGACCAGCGACCGGAGTTGATCTTGGGTGTAGAAGCCGCCGTGCGGCGTGCCGTCACCATGATCATCGAGGTGCCGCTTCGTCTCCGTCCGCCAGCTGCCGAGCCGCTGCAGCTTCGGGTACTTCTTCGACTCGAACCGCCAGCCCTGATCCTCGGTCAGGTGCAGCTGGAAGGTGTTGTACTTGTGCAGAGCCAGCAGATCGACGAACCGGAACAGGTCGCCGAGCGGCATGAAGTGCCGGCCCACGTCGAGCATCACCCCGCGCCAGCCGAACCGCGGCCGGTCCTCGATCGTGACGCAGTCGATCGCTTGATCATCCGTGCTCGGCGCCGGCCGGAGCACGGCCGGCGGCAGCAGCTGCCGCAGCGTCTGGATCGCCCAGTTGACGCCCCGGTCGTCCGCCGCCGAGATGGTGATCTTGTCCGGCGTCACTTCCAGCCGGTACGCCTCCGGCGGCAGGTCGGCCTCGCTGATCACGAACGCACCGTCGTCGGCCGGCAACAGGTCCAGCCCGGTGCCGGGCGTCAGCAGCCGGCGGGCGATCGCGGCCCAGGCCGGCGGCGCGGCGATCCGGAGATCATGATCGAAGACGAACGTCCCGGACCCAGCGGTCACGGACGTCGGGCGAGGCAACAGGTTCACCAGCCCAGCCTAAGACTCGGCGCTTGTTTCGTTCCCTGAGCCTGTCGCAGGGCAGGCCAGATCAGGCTTGCCCTTCGACAGGCTCAGGGGACGGTTGGGGTCAGGAGGCCGCGTCGACGCGGGCCAGGAAGGCGGCCCGCTCGTCGTCGCTGAGGAGGATGCAGAACTCGTTGCCCTCCGGGTCGGCCAGGGTCATCCAGCCGGCGCCGTCCCGGCGGTGGTCGGCGACCTCGGTCGCGCCGAGGCCGAGCAGCCGGTCGATCTCCCCGGCCTGGGTCAGGTCGGTCGGGCGAAGATCGAAATGGATCCGGTTCTTCACGGTCTTGCCCTCGGGCACCTCGATGAACAGCACCTGGAGCGACCGGTCGGCGGACATGATCATGCATTCTTCGTGGCCGGGCTCGTTCGGATCGTCGGGGTCCTCGGACAGACCCAGCACGTCGGCCCACCAAACCGATTGGGCGTAGGCGTTCTTCGCGTCGATGCTGGTGTGAGAGATCCGGCTGGTCATGGCGCTAGCTTGCCAGTCGTTGTCCGGGGACGTGCGAAGGGCGCCATCCGGATCGGATGGCGCCCCACGGATTCGATGACCGGATCAGCGGTTGCCACCCTGAAGATCGTCGGCCTTGTCCTGCAGATCCTGGGCGGTGTCGCCGACCCCGGCGGCCGCGTTGTGCGCACCGTCGTCGACCGCGTTGGCGGCTTCCTGCACGGCCGGCGAATCGGCCGCGTCGGCCACGTTCTGGACCCCTTCGCCGACGGTGTCGGCCGCGGCGGCGGCGCCGTCCTCGACCTTGTCGGCCGGGGTGTCGTCACCGTCGAACCGGTCCTTCACGTCGTCGACCAGATCCTCGGCCTTGTCCCTCGCGACCTCGGCGAAGTCCTCGGCCTTGTCCTTGGCGGCCTCGAAGCCCTCCTTGGCCTTCTCGCCGAGCTCGCTGGCCTTCTCCTTGATTTCATCGAACAGACCCATTGCCATCTCCTTCGTCCAATGTCCCGCTGGCGTCGTCATCCTAGGGCTGGAAAAGTACCGGAAAACAGTCCTGACCGCAGAATTCTTCGACCGGTCGTTTCCTGCGCGGCGGGATGATCTTGGCCGGCAAGATCAACTGGACTCGCGGACCACCAGTCGGTACGACACGCGACGCCGGGCCCGGGGACCGGAGCGGGGGATCTCGCCCGCCGCCATGCCGAGTGCGAGCCCGACCGCCGCCGCGGCGACGCCCTGCACGTCGAGCGCCAGAGTGGTCAGTTGCGGGGAGACGTACGTGCCGAGGCTGAGGCCGTCGAATCCCGCCACCTTGATCTGTCCCGGCACGTCGATACCGGCTCGGCGCAGCGTCTTCAGCGTGCCGCAGGCCGCAACGTCGTTGAAGGCCATGATCGCGTCCGTGCCCGGATGATCTTGCAGGATCGCCTGGCTGCCGGCGGCCCCGGCGGCCATCGAGTTCTCGATCACCTGGGTCACCGGCGGCTCGATGCCGCGAGCTCGCATCAGGTCGACGAAACACTGGCCGCGGCGGGACAACGGTCCGGGCGGAGAGATATCGAGCAGCACCGGATGCCGCACCCCGCGATCGAGCAGATGGTCGACCAGGTCGGCCATGGCCGGCTCGAAGTCCTGCTCGATGCCGCCGACCGTCGCCCCCGGCTCGCTGTCGAACTGGACGCAGGGCAGGTCACCGAGTTGATCAAGTCCCTCGGAATCGTTGAGGTACCCGAGCAGGGCGTCGACCTGGCCGGCGACCTCACTCAGCAGCTCCTCCCGATCGCCGGCGTGGATCTTTTCGGCCACGATGACGTTCCAGCCCTGCTTGGCCGCCTCGCCGATCACTGCCGAGGCCAGCTCGGGATAGTACGGGTTGGTCAGATCGTCGACCACCAGGCCGAGGGTGTGCGGCTCCGGCTTCACCAGGCCGCGGCCGAATCGCGACGGGCGATAGCGGAGCCGCTTCGCCGCGGTCAGCACCCGGTCCTTGGTCGCCGGGTTGATCCCCGGCATGCCGTTCATCGCCCGGGTCACCGTCTGCCGGGACACCCCGGCGGCCGCGGCGACGTCGTTGATCGTCGCGCGGTGCGCCGGGGTGGCGGCGGACTTGGATCGGGCGGTCATGGTGGCTGAAGGGTAACGAGCCGGAGGTCGTCGGCCCAGCAGATTTCAGTCCGACGCCAGGTCGAGATAGGCGACCTGCTCCGGCGTCAGCTTCACCTTCAGGGCGTCGATCGAGGACCGGGTCTCGGCGATCGAACGCGGCCCGAACAGCGGGAACGTCGGGAACGGCTGGTGCAGCACGAAGGCCAGCGCGATCGCCGTGGCCGCCACGCCGAACTCGGCGGCGACCTTCTCCGCCCGGCGCAGCCGCTCGAAGTTCTCGTCGCTGTAGTAGCAGCGCACCAGTTCCTCGTCGGACCGGTCATCCGGGCGGGCCCGGCCGGTGAAGAAGCCGCGGGCCTGCGACGACCACGGCAGCAACGGGATCTGCCGCTCCGCCAGCCAGCGCTTCGACTCCGGGTCGGTGGCGTGCCGGCAACCGTTCCACGGCACGTCATAGGCCTCGGCCAGCCCGAAGTGGTTGCTCAGCAACTCGAAGCCCTGCTTGCCGGCCGTGCGGGCGTACGCATTCGCCTCGTCGATGCGCTCCGGCCGCCAGTTCGAGCCGCCGAAGACCTTGATCCGGCCGGCCTTGACGTGCCCGTCGAGGACGTCGACGAACTCGCCGACCGGGATGTCCTCGTTGTCCCGGTGCATCAGATAGATGTCGGCGTAGTCGGTGCCCTGCCGCTCCAGCGACTCCAGCAACTGCCGGGTGATCGACTCGGGATCGCAATGCGGCGTGTGCGCGCCCTTGGTGATCACCACGACGTCCTCGCGGACCCCGCGGTTGCGGATCCACTGGCCCAGCAGGGTTTCGTGCGCGCCGCGGCCGTAGATGTAGGCGGTGTCGAACGCGTTGCCGCCGAGGGAGTAGAAGTGATCGAACAGCGCCGAGGCGTGGGACAGGTTGGGCTGGTTGTCGCAGCCCATCACCAGCCGCGAGACCCGCTTGCCGATGCCGGCGATCTCGCCGTAGATCATCGTGCTGTCGTCGACCCGGAGTGGCTGCCCCGAGACGGTCGGGATGTCGGCGTCGTCGGCCTCGAACGGGTAGCGCAGGCTGATCGCCTCGCGCCAGGCGTCCAGGGCCTTGGCGTTGCCGAGGCTGTCGTCGAGGCTGATCTCGGTCGTCTCACCGACCCCGACCGCGGCGGCCAGGCCGTCGGCCTCGAGCGCGTACGGCTTCGCCTCGAAGGTGAGCTCCTGCGGGTCCTGACCGGCCACGGTCAGGGTGAGGACGGGCTGCTCGGACAGGGTCCAGGGGTCGCTGAGCTTGATCAGGCCCTTGGTGCCGTACACGGTGACGGAGGATTCGCTGACCCGGATGCCGGTCCGGGCGGACGCGGTGACGCCGCCGGCGAAGCTCAGCTGGGCGACGCTCCAGACATCCACGCCGCCGTCGACGGTGCCCTTGGCGTCGAGTGAGATCGGGTCGAGGAACGGCTTGCCGGCCGCGGCGCCGGCGATGGCTCGCGCGTACGAGATCGGGTAGCCGCCGACGTCGAGGATGCCGCCGCCGGCGAGATTCGGGTCGAACAGCCGGCCCTCGGAACGCCCGGTGGCGAACGCGAACGCGGCGTCGATGTGCACCAGGTCGCCGATCGTGCCGTCGCCGACCAGCTCCAGCACCTTCTTTGTCTGCGGGTGGAAGCGATACATGTAGGCCTCGACCAGCACCCGGTCGGCGGCGCGGGCCGCGTCGACCATGGCCATCGCCTGGCCGTGGTTGGGCGCGATCGGCTTCTCACACAGCACGTGCTTGCCGGCCTGCAGCGCCGCGATGGTCAGCTCGGCGTGGGTCGTGTGCACGGTGGCGACGTAGACGGCGTCGACCTCGGGGTCGGACAGGACCGAGTCGTAGTCGCCGGACTTGGCGGCGCCGAACTCCTCGGCGAAGGTGCGGGCGCGCTCGGGATCCGAGCTACCGACCGAGACCAGCGAGCCGTACTGACTCGAGCTGAGCTGGGTGGCGAAGCGGCGGGCGATGTTTCCGGGACCGATGACGGCCCAGCGAACGGCATTGACCATGAGTGTGCGGCTCCGAACAGTGAGGTCTCAGGTTCCCGACCGGTCTTGGCCGTGAACGTTCACAGCACGATCACGCTAACGCGGCCGGACACGTCGGGTCAACCACTTTGTGACCGGCCGGAGGGTTGACAGAGGGGACCCTTTCATAACAGCATCGTGAGCGTTCACGATCATGTGCTTCTGCATGCCCGACAGCTCTCAATGATGAGGAGTGTGGCAATGACACGATGGTCCCGCCGGGGTTTACTCGGGCTGGGTGCTGCTGCCTTGGCGGCGGGGTTACTCCCCGGCTGCGGGCAGACCTCGATCTCCGCGGACCCGCGCGAGCTGGTGCTGTGGTACTGGAAACGTTCGGTCAGTCCGAAGCTGCTGGAGCAGGCGGCGCAGCAGATCCCGGGCACCGACATGCGACTGCGCGCCGACACGATCGGCGGCACGTTCGACACCAAACTGCGCACCAGCCTGGCCGGTGGCAGCTACATCCCCGACATCTCGGGCATCAACTCCAACGCCTCGCTGTACTTCCTGGCCGAGGACAAGTTCCTGGACTTCAACCAGTACGGGGCGAAGGACGTCGAGGCCGACTACTACCCGTGGAAATGGAAGCTCGGCACGACCCCGACCGGTCGCTTCTGCTTCTGGCCGATGGACACCGGGCCGACCGGCTTCTACTACCGCTCCGACCTGTTCGCCGAGGCGAAGTTGCCCAGCGAACCGGAGGAGGTCAGCGCGCAGACGCGCACCTGGGAGGAATGGATCGAGGTCGGCCAGAAGCTCCGGACGAATTCGGACCGGGCCATGGTGAACGCCGGCAAGAGCCTCTACAACCAGTTCATCAACGCGAGCTCCGAGCGTTACTTCGATGATCAGAACCGGCCCTTGTACGAGAACGACAACAGCACGGTCCGGCAGGCCTGGGAGCTCGCCATGAAGGCGATCCAGGCAGGAGTCACGGCCGGCTTCACCTCCAACACCAGCGGTGATCAGAACTCGGCCTGGGTGAGCGGCAAGACCGTCGGCAACGTGGAGGCGGTCTGGTGGGGCGAGATCCTGAAGGACACGGCCCCGGACACCGCGGGGAAATGGCGGATCGCCAGCCAGCCGGTGAAGCCGGGCAACAGCGGCGGATCGTTCCTGGCGGTGCCGGCCGCCTGCAAGGATCCGGAGGCCGCGGTCGCGTTCATCCGGTGGCTGACTTCGCCGGAGAACCAGGCGGCGACGTTCAACGAGATCCAGCTGTTCCCGTCGACGCCGGCGTCGTTCACGTCGGGCTCGATGAAGGACGAGTCGGGATTCTTCGGTGATCAGGACGGGTTGGCCTTCTTCGCCGAGGCGGCGAAGGCGGTGCCGACCACGTTCGTCAGCACGTACGAGGCCCAGGTCTCGTTCTTCGGCAAGGAAGTCGACAACGTCGAGACCAGTGGCAAGGATCCCGAGCAGGCGTGGGACGACGCGGTGAACCAGTGCAACAAGGTGCTGGCGAAGCGGGGGGTGTTGGGATGACCACGACCACGGAGGCCGCGCCGGCCCGGGCCGCGCAGACGCCGGAGCCGCGGCAGCGGCCGAACCCGTTGCGGAAGTTCCTGCCGCAATATCTGGCGATCGCGCCGTTCTACATCCTGTTCCTGATCTTCGGACTGTTCCCGATCGTGTTCTCGATCTTCCTGTCCTTCACCGACTGGGACGGGATGGGGGAGATCAAGTTCGTCGGCCTGGCGCAGTATCAGTACCTGCTCACCGACGAGCGGTTCTGGAACGCGGTGGGCAACACCTTCATCATCTGGTTCATCTCGACCATCCCGATGCTGTTCCTGGCTCTGGTGATCGCCTTCCTGCTGCACTCCAACATCAGGTTCAAGGGCTTCTACCGGCTGGCGTACTTCATCCCGAACGTCACCTCCATGGTGGCCATGGCGATCGTCTTCGGGTCGGTCTTCTCCGACTCGTTCGGCCTGGTCAACTCGGCCCTGACGGCGCTCAACCTGGACGAGGTGCCGTGGTTGTCCTCGGACTGGGGGATCAAGATCACCATCGCCGTGATGGTGATCTGGCGGTTCACCGGCTACAACGCGATCATCTATCTCGCCGGCCTGCAGGCCATCCCGACCGAGCTGTACGACGCGGCCAAGGTCGACGGGGCCAGCACCTGGCGGATCTTCTCCTCGATCACGGTGCCGATGCTGCGCCCGGTGATCCTGTTCACGGTGATCACCTCGACCGTCGGCGGCTTGAGCCTGTTCACCGAGCCGCAGGTGTTGCTCGGTAACGAGGGCGGCCCGAACGAGGCCGGCATGACGATCGTGCTTTACCAGTACACGCAGGCGTTCGTGCAGTTCGACTTCGGTTACGGCTCGGCGATCGCCTGGGCTCTGTTCATCATCGCGGCGGTGTTCGCGATCATCAACTGGCGGCTGGTCCGGGAGCGAGACTCGATGAAGATCAAGCCCGGTCGTAACGAGGGGGCGGCGAAATGACCACACTGCTCGATCGGCCCACCGATCCGGATCAGGGCCGCCGGGACCGCAACACCGTCCGCCGCAATCTGGTCGGCCGGATCGTGACGCACGCCTGCATCATCGTCGGCGTGCTGCTGTCGCTGTATCCGTTCTACTGGCTGGTGGTGATGTCGACCAACACCACGGCCGAGATCTTCGACTATCCGCCCAAGCTGACCTTCGGTCCGCACCTGATCGAGAACCTGACCAAGGTCGTGTCGAGCATCGATCTGATCGGTGCCTTGATCAACACCCTGTTCGTCTCGCTGGCCTGTGCCGTGCTGGTCATGTTCTTCGACTCGCTGGCGGCGTTCGCGTTCGCCAAATACCACTTCCCGGGCAAGAACGTGCTCTTCGTGATCTTGATCGCGACGTTCCTGGTGCCGGGCAGCCTGTCCCTGGTGCCGAGCTTCGTGCTGATGTCGGAGATCGGCTGGGTCGGTCGCTTCGAGGCGCTGATCATCCCCGGGGCGGCGAACGCGTTCGGCATCTTCCTGTTGCGTCAGTTCGCGGCCGGATCGATCCCGGACGAGCTGGTGGAGTCGGCCCGGATCGACGGCGCCGGCTTCTGGCGGACGTACTGGAACGTCGGGGTGCCGATGCTGCGCAGCGGGCTGGCGTTCCTCGGCATCTTCACCTTCATCGGCGCCTGGAACGACTACGTCTGGCCGTTGATCATCCTGGTGAATCCGAAGCAGCAGACCCTGCAGACCGCGCTGCAGACGCTGAACTCGATCTACATCACCGACTACAGCATGGTGATGGCCGGCGCCCTGATCAGCGTCCTGCCGCTGATCGGGATCTTCATCATCGGCTCGCGGCACTTCATAGCCAACATCGCGGCCGGTGCCCTGAAGGGCTGACCGCGACGAGTGGACAACGGGGAGGATCTCGCCGGGTACTCCCGGTCGGATCTTCCCCGTTGTCGTTGGTTACGCGATCCCGGCGGCCGAAGCGGCGGCGCTCAGCACGGCGCGGACCATGGCCGGCGTCAGCTTGCCGGTGAACGTGTTCTGCTGCGACACGTGGTAACAGCCGAAGACCGCGAGCGGCGGTCCGCCGTCACGGGCCGGAAGATCAACTCGGGCGGCGTGGCCGAAGACCGGCCGGGGCACCGGGACCCGCCAGGCGGCTTCGTTGAGCACCGGCAGCAGCGCCTGCCAGCCGAACGCGCCGAGGACGACGACCGCTCGAACCGTGGGGCGGAGCAGCGCCAGCTCCTGGACCAGCCAGGGCCGGCAGTTGTCCCGCTCGGCCGGCGTCGGCTTGTTGGCCGGCGGCGCGCAGTGCACCGGCGCGGTGATCCGGGTCCGGTGCAGGGTGAGGCCGTCGCCGGCGTGCACCGAGGTCGGCTGCGACGCGAGCCCGACCGCGTGCAGGGCCGCGTACAGCACCTCGCCGGACCGGTCACCGGTGAACATCCGGCCGGTCCGATTGGCCCCGTGCGCCGCAGGGGCGAGCCCGACGATCAGCAGCGCGGCGTCGGCCGGGCCGAACCCGGGCACCGCCCGGCCCCAGTAGGTCTCGTCCCGGAACGCGGCCCGCTTCTCCCGCGCGACCTGTTCCCGCCAGTCGACCAGCCGCGGACAGCGCCGGCACTCCGACACCGCCCGGTCGAGATCTGCCAGCGTCGGCGGGGTGTGACCTGTCATCCGCCAACGCCTCCACCGCTGGGCCGCGGGTCGATGGTCGGCGAGGTGCCCAGCGGTGTGGATCCGATCATCGCCGCTTCGGGCTCGTCGATCAGGCCACGCTCCCGCAGTCTGGTGATCGCGCGGCGGCGCTGATCGAGTCGCTTCTCCCGTACCGCCGGCTCCAGGGCCGCGACGAGGTCGAGCACCTGCTGCCGGTCCGGCGAGCCGACCGTTCGAAAGTGCCTCGGAACCGGTGCGCGGCGGCCGCGGGAGCCGAACAGCACGGCCGTCAACAGCAGCGCAGCCGCCACGACCGTCGCCCAGACGGGGACGGAGGCCGGTGCGAAGCCGAGGACGTCGACCCCGCGGTCGTGCCCGAGCTGCCACAGCGCGAATCCGCTGCAGACGACGGCGGCGGCCAGATATCCGATCTCGGCGGCGGCTGAGTGACGGTCGGTGGTCAACCACCGATAGGCGATTCCGGCCACACCGAGGAAGACGACGACGAAGCACCAGGCGGTGAACGGGACCCCGAGGTCGTCACTGAGCGGGCCGGCCTCGCCAACCGTGCTGGTCACGCCACCCTGGGTGCTCAGAATCGGGCCGCCCATCGTGCTCACGCCCCCGACGAGTGCGAACAGGCAGCCCAGGCCGGCCAGCACCCGCAGTGTGTTGCGACTCCGGGAGGTGCCGCGTTCCTGGCCGAGCGCTCGGAGGATGTCGTCATGTTCCTTCAGGACATAGAGATCCAGGTCGGCCAGCCTGAAGCCGTACCGCGGGACGGTCTTGGCCCAGGTCCCCACATTGATCGTCTGATTCGCCATCCGCGTCCTCGTCGTCAGCAGCCCGCCGTGGCCCATCGACCCGACACCGGTGACCTGCTCACGACCAGCGCGTACGCAACCGTCACCGATAGTTGGTGAACTGGATCGCGAAGTCGAAGTCCTGGTCCTTGAGCAGGGCCTGCACGGCCTGCAGATCGTCCCGCTTCTTGCCGCTGACCCGGAGCTCGTCACCCTGGATCTGAGCCTTGATGCCCTTCGGCCCCTCGTCCCGGATGATCTTGGAGACCTTCTTCGCGTTCTCCTGGGTGATGCCCTCGGTGACGGTGGCGGTGATCTTGTACAGCTTGCCCGAGGAGCGGGGATCGTCGGCGTCCAGCGACTTCAGGCTGATGCCGCGCCGGACCAGCTTGGACTGGAAGACGTCGAGCACGGCCTTGACCCGCTCCTCGGAGACGGCCTCCATCTCGATCTGTTCCCCGGACCATTCGATCTTGGCGTCGGTGTTCTTGAAGTCGAACCGTTGCCGGACCTCCTTCGCGGCCTGGTTCAGCGCGTTGTCGATCTCCTGGCGATCGACCTTGCTGACGATGTCGAACGAACTCTCTGCAGCCATTCCTACCTCCGCTGGATCGTGTGTCGGCGTAGTGGACCGAGCCTATTCTGCTCAGTCCGTGCGCGCCGGGTCAGTGGGTGACGGCTCGGGCCCGGTCGTCGAGGTCGGCGACGAGGTCGGGCAGTCGCCGCAGCTGGTCGCCGATCTGCCGGTCCGCCGCGTCGGGATCCAACCACCGGGGCGGTGGCTGAAGGCCGAGCACCACCCGCATTCGGATGCCGAGGGACGCCAGCCGGTGTCCGGCGGAGCCGATGAACAGATCCGCTCCGACCGTGTCGATCCGGCCGCCGGCCTTTCGGTAGCAGTCGAGGATCGCCCGGACCCGGTCCGGACGATCGTGGCCGAAGCGGAGGGCGACCTGGCCGGCCTGCATCGCGGCGCTGTAGGGCCAGACCGTCTCCCAGTCGATCAGGACCGGTCCATCGGCCGCGATCAGCACGTTCTGTCGGTCAAGATCGCCGTGGGTGACGACCCAGTCGGGGGCGCTCGCGTACCGGCTGCGCAGGCGATCGGTCAACCGCTCGATGAACGGCAACCGGCGCCGGGCCGGACCGGCCCAGGCCCGCCCGCCCAACTCGGCGGCGTCGATCCAGGTCCGCCAGGTGGCATCGTCGTGGATCCCGAGCGAGTGCCAGTCGCGCTCGTCGTCGGCCGGGATCAGGCGGTGCAGCGTGGCGAGGGTCTGCCCCAGCCAGGGGGCGATCTCGTCGTCCGGGGACAGTGGTCGGTGATCGACCCAGGCATGGGCGCGATACCAGCCGTGACCGGTGATCTTGGTGCACCAGCCGACGTCCGGCCGGACCGGAGCCACCGGCTCGGGCGTGCGGATCCCGGCCTCGCTCGCGACCCGCTCCAAGATCATCGCCCGGTCCACGTACTCGCGGCGGAGCTCCCCGGCGGCCGGGACGATCTCCTTGACCACGAAGCGGTCGGTGCCGATCGTCCATCGCCAGGTCGGGAGATCGCCGTGCCGCAGGGGTTCCAGGCTTCCGCCGGGGGAGAGTCCGAACGCCTCCGCCAGGCGATCGGGGTCGATCATCAGACGCTGAATCCGAACAGGCGTCCCTCCCAGAGCGGCTGCTCCCGGCGGTAGAACCGATGCGCGTCGACCCGGCCGTCGGCCGAGTCGAGCTCCAGGTGGACGGCGCCGTGCTCGCGGGCCCAGCCGCGGGCGGCATCGAGCAGCCGCTTGCCCAGCCCCTGCGACCGCCCCTGCGGATCGACCGCGAGATCCTCGACCCAGGCCCGCGGTCCGAACCGGACGGAGTCGATGTCGCGATAGACACTGCAGAACCCGACGATCGTGTCGGCCGGGTCGACGGCGAGGAAGACGGCGGACCGCTGCATGTTGTTGATCACGCCGTGCAGCCGCTCGACGGCCGTCGCCGGATCCCAGTCCGCGGGCCGGCTGCCCGGCGGTGCGAACAGCCACTCATAGACCCCGGCGAGCCTCTCGGCATCGTCGCCCCGCGCACTCCTGATCGTGATGTTGGCCATGCTCGACACTATGCCGAGACCACCCCCAGCCTGGGGCTGACCAACCGCTTTGGGCAGTCCGCCGATCTGTTGCTATTGTTCTGCCCGCTGAGTCCTCAGCACGGCAGGTTGCCCGAGCGGCCAAAGGGAGCGGACTGTAAATCCGCCGGCTCAGCCTACGTTGGTTCGAATCCAACACCTGCCACATCAGTGAGAACACCCCCTGACCAGGAAGAACAGGTCAGGGGGTGCCATCGTTCCAGTCCAGATGTGTCCGGCTGAATCCGGCTATCTACGGGTATCTGTGTCACATACGTGTTAGGCGAACAGCTGCCGGGCAGATCTAGCTCGCTCGCACCGGCCGTGTGCGGAGTGGTGGGTCGCCGAGCCCCTTCCATGTCTACCTGGCCGGTCACACGGTCGCTGAGACAGCGAAGCTCACCGGCGTGCAGCCGACCCAGGTCGGCCGGATCGGGAAGCGGGCCGGTGCCTCCCGCCGCGGCCAAGTACCCAAGCCTGCCGCCGACAGGATCGAGCCGCGGCCGTTCGACCGGGCCGCGGCCGTGCACGTCGTGGCGCCAGCCCGTGGTGCTGTCTGCTGCTGTGATCATCCGATCCCCGGCGGGGCGCCGGCTGTCTCGGTTCCCGGCCTCGATGGCCGCGGCCTGGCCCACACAGACTGCGTCTCGTCGCCGGAGCGCCCGTAATCTCGATGACAAGCACGCGACGGTATCGTCCGTTGAGCACTGCCCCTGTTCCGTTTGGGCGACGGCCGGCCTGACAACCGAGGAATCGCCCGATTTTGAAACGCAGAGCCGGCCGATGACGGATACTTTTGCGTAACTGCTGGAGCGGCGAAATGGGGGACGAGTAAGGGGCGTCTCGCTCGACCAGGCGTCGGAACGACCCTCGGTTGACGTCCTGCGCGTCAACTCTGCCTGATAGAAACCCCGAAGTTTCCTCACTGTGGAGGTCAGTCGATAATGTTCTCAGTTAAAAAACGATCGTGCGCGGCACTGTTCACACTACTCGTCATCGCTAGTGGTCTTTCGGTAGGAACAGACGCGGCTGCTGAAGAGCCCGATCCTATCGAGATCGTACAGGTTCCAATCGATGACGCTTTCGCGAGGATCCAGCAAGTAATCCAAGAGCGACCTGACTGGGCAGAGTTCTATGGTGGCGCGTCCGCCGACGTCGAAGGCGGGTTGTTGGAGGTGTTTCTGACCGGAATGGCTCCGTACGAAATGCGGGAAGCAATACGCCTAGCAGCTGGCGACGTCAGACTTCGAATCGGTGTGTCCAGATTCAACCAGAGCAAGCTCATGGCCGAGGCCGAGAGTCTTGCGGATTCCGATCCAAACGTCGCCGGCGTTTCAGTTGCCAGCAACGGCGACGGCCTCATCGTGAACCTGATCGAAACCCCAGCGGCACGGTCATCCGATGCGAATCCATACGTGCTCGAATATCACACAACCGGGCCGATTGTCCCTGCGGTTGCAACAAGACAAAATGACAGTAGCGCAGCACCCGGCTGGAAGTCTGGTGCTCGGATTAAAAGCTTCTCATGCACGACGGGATACGCAGTCCGCAAGGACTCTCGAGACTACCTGATCACTACTGCACATTGCCAAGAGTCGGGCCGGACCGCAACGGACGGGGCAGGATCCACGATCGGAACGACATCGGGACGTGACGCTGCTGATGATCAGATGTACATCTCTGCTTCAGCGGCCGCCCCTCGCCAGTATGACAAGGCGTGGAACAACACGGCCGGAGTCTACAAGAATGTGGTTGGTGCAACCCCGAGCTTGGCAAATACCCTTGTCTGCACGTCCGGCTCCTACACAGGAGTGAACTGCGATATCCAAATAGCTTACGAGAACCATTAGTTCAGGTTGACGCCGGGTATGTCCGGAAATACTACGGGCAAATGGGGTGCGCTTGCGGTCCGCCGCACTTCGTCGCTTCGAGCACTAGGTCAGGGAGATAGTGGCGGACCAGTCCTGAAGAATACTTCAGTTCTGGCCGATATTCGAGCTGCTGGTATGATCAGTGGCGGCTACGGCGAGGTGAGCTGTGCTGGCATCGCCACTACGCCGCCCGCAAAGTGCTTTAATAAACTGCTCTATATCAAGAGCCAGGACCTCACAGATGGTGGATACGCGCTTAAGGTTCGATAACCGACTTCCCGCGCTGTGGGCAGCCCTGGTGACGGTCATCGGGTTGTCGTCGTGCGCCTTGGTTGGACCACCGCAGAATCCGGATCCATCGCCTCCTCTGACGTCAGCCACGCCGAGGCCGGCGAGCTGTCCGACAGACGGAGAGGAATTGGGCCTGGGGTCGTACCCCCTTGAGCAGCCGATCGTCCCCTCACCTGATACTGATCTTTCCCAACTGATCTGGTGCCATTGGCCGGGCGAACCCCGGGCTAAGCAGGTGCGAGTCGAGGAACGGGCGTTAACCCTCACAGAGCAGCAGCAGGCGACTCTGAGGCTGCCCGACACAAAGCTCGAGCCCAACACCGCTTGCCCGGCCCAGGCACCTATCCAGCCTTACGTGCTCGCCCGTCTGGACAACCATCGCGCCGTGCGAATCAGATTGCCCCAGGACGAGTGTGGGAATCCACGGCCCGAGGTGATCGGAACTCTGACCGAGGCACGGTACGAGGTGGTCCGGGAGTTCACCGTGAAGGGGCTCGGCGCTATTTGACGGCAACGGGTCGTGACAAAAACTCCGGTCGGACGAACGTCGACGGTAACCGATCAAGGGCGGCATCATGTGCGGGCCAAGATGGCCACCGTACCGTCATGACAACGGTGTCAGTTAGGGCATGCCGCGAGTGGTCCGTTACCAGGTGCCCAGATGACGATCGGCAACCTTGCTGCCCATAGAACTGAGCAAATGAACGAGCAGGGTCCTGATCGCATTGAATGACTTGAGAAGGGGTCCGCCGTTTTCCAGCAGCTTCCGCAGCACGACTTCAGTCTGAGTGCGCCAGCCGTCGAAGTCGTCAGGGTGACCGGAATTGGCTGCCCGAATCTGGTCGTCGATGAGCTCCAGTTTCGAGTCAGATCCATACCTCGCAGATTAGCGCCGCACTTGGAGTCCGTCCGAAGAATCCGGAAGGTTGTGCAATCCTGAACGGAGGAGCCCTCGGCGCGGGCCGCAGGTCGGCGTCTCTCGCGAGGTGAACTCGAACCAGTGCCCGCCCGTCCGTGTTAGATCCGTGTCAGATGGCGGTCTGATGGGTGCGAAGCTGGCGCGAAACACCTAGTCAGAGCCTCGTTGCATCAACAGGTGCTTAGCCACTGTAAATCCGCCGGCTCAGCCTACGTTGGTTCGAATCCAACACCTACCACACCAGCGAGAGTACCTCCTGACCAGGAAGACAGGGTCAGGAGGTGTCTTCGTTTCCAGCCGGCGTCGCAACGGCATCCTCGACGATCCGCCGGCGACTGTCGGACGCGGCGCTCGACCGTCGGGTCTGAGATGATCGCGAATCCGAACCGGTCCAAGATCCGTAGTGGGGTGTCGATCGGTAGTCACTTCGGGATGGTTGGGCTTGGCCGGCCAGAGAGCGGGATGTGATCGAATGTCCGTCAATTCGCCGTACCTTGCCGGGTACAAGGGCTACCCAGAGGACGACCTGACTGTTGCGGCGGCCAAGATCGTGCCGTGGGATCCGGCCGAGGTCACGAATCCGTACGACATCGAGCTGGTGCTGTCGCGTCTACCGACTCCGGACGAGACGCACCTTCTCAGCCAGGCGACGATCATCGGTTCGACGGACTGCCTCCGATTCGCTGACGACTATGCCTACCTGAAGGTCAGCCAGTCGATTGAGCGCGTCGAGGCCGAGAAGAACGATGTCTTGGCGACGGTTCAGTGGGTATCGACGACGGCACGCCAGAACCACCAGGACCGCCTCAGGACACGGGCCGACGCCACCCGTAGGCTCGCCCGAATCAATTGGCGCTGATTCTGAACTGGAGCCGGTCGCCGCGCCGCTAAGCCTGGCAAGGAGGATCGCGGATCGTGCACCTGTCGGTCGGCACCTTCAACGTCTGGAGGATCGGTGAGCCGTGGCGCTATGCCGCCGATCGGAACATCGTCCGTGGCGCCGTGGCGGGAAGCGCTGCAGTCACGATGCGGCCAGAAGGGGGAGTCTGGCGCCGAAGGCTGCCGCTGATCGCCGACGTGCTGGGCCGGGCAGAACTCGACCTGGTTGGCCTGCAGGAAGTCGCCGACGAGGGAACGGGCGGCGGTTCAGCGGGTGAGGCGCTCTCCGCGCGGCTCGGGATGAATTGCGCGGATCAGCCGGACGGCCGGCTTGCCGTTCTCTCGCCGCACAAGATCAGGTCTTCGGTTGCCGTCGCGTTGCCGACGGGAGAGGCGTCGAAGGAGGCCGAAAGTGGCTACGGCTCGGCGAGCATCCTGCATGCCGTAGTGGCGACTCCTGGTGGCGACACGAACTTCGTGGTGGCCCATTGGTCACCCCGATCGGCCTCGGCTCGAACCGGGGCGGCCCGGGCCCTCGTCGACTACGTCGCTCGCCTGGCGGAGACTCGCTTGGTGGTCGTCGGCGACCTCAACACGGTCGGCCCCGAGGCGCCGGAGCTTGAAGTCCTGCGCCAGGGTGCCCGGCCGTTGATCGACGCCTGGCCGACGATCCATCCGCAACTTCCCGGATACACGATGCCCAGCCACGACCCGGTCGTGCGGCTGGACTACGTCTTCCTGAGCCGAGACCTTGTCCCGGTGGAGGTCCGGCTGCTCGGGGGAACGCCGGATCGGGATGGGTTCTACGCATCGGACCACCTCGGCGTCCAGGCAACGGTCCGCCCGGGAAGCTGACCGGAGCTAAGCCAGTGAGTCATGAAACGCCGAGGTCAGCCGGCCGGGCTGAGGATGAGGCCGCGATTCATCGGGCCGTCGAATTCCAGGGTGATCGGCTCGACGCTGCCGCCGAGTGCGACGTGGTGCGCGGTGATCGCCGCCAGCAAGGCTTCGCGGCCGAGCTTCGTCCCGGTGGCCCAGAAGTTGCAGCAGGGTACGACGAGCACCGGCACCCGGGTCGCCGACTCGACCACCGGGCGGAGCGCCTGATCGGGATGCAGCCCGATCACGAGGTCGTAGTAGTCGGCCATCTCCGCGGCATAGAGGTCCGGCCGGCTGGCGACTCCCTTCAGCGTCCAGCCGCGCGGATCGATCACTTCGGCCTGCAGGTTGTAACGCTTCGACAGCAACCGGGACAGCATCCCCTGGCCGCCGGCCACATCGGCGACGAACCTCGCCTCGGGAAACCGGTCGGCAACGAACGCCGCCACCACCTCGAACCGGCCGGCGGCACCGTGAAACGCATGTCGGGCCACAGGCTGGACGATAACCCGACGGCTGACCATGAAGATCACCTCGGCCGCCGCACCGCGATCACCGGAGCTGGACGGGTAGGCGAAGATGGGCCGGATGCAAGGCAGGAACCCCGGCGACTCGTGCCGGATCGTCGGCACCAAGTGGGGCGGCTCGGCCCACTTCGAGATGTCGGGCGCGTTCCTGGGGGCCGGCGAGGGCGGATCGTGGATCGGCATGGCCGCGGGCTGGATCATGGAGCGGGCCACCCGGACCCTGACGATCCCGTACGCCTGCGTCTTCCATGTCCCGGAGCGGGGCGGCTATCTGGCCCGGTTCGGCGATCCGGAGTCCGCCGTCGGCGCCCCGGTGTACGTCGACATCACCACGATCCCCACGTGGACAGGCAGGTCGGCGCACGTGGTCGATCTTGATCTCGATCTGGTCCGGGAACGGGATGGTCGGGTCACGGTGCTGGACGAGGACGAGTTCGCTGCCAACTCCGCCCGGCTCGACTATCCGGCTGAGGTCATCGCGGCGGCCCGGCACAGTCTCGGCGAGGTGCGAGCCATGATCATCGAGCGGGCCGGCCCGTTCGGCGCCGGGTTGACCGAACTGTTCGCCCCGCTGAGAGCTACGCCCTAGTCGAGGTGTTCATGATCAGGTCGGTGGGGTCGACGTGGTGATCATCGTGAGGGATGCTGCGATCATGAGCTTCCGATTCCCGCGCAGCACGCCCGCCGAGCAACAGGTCGACGCGACCGGCGTGCAAGCCTTCCTCGACACGGTCGAGGCGGCGGCGGACCTCGAGCCGCACAGCCTGATGATCGTGCGCCGTGGCTCGGTGGTCGCGGAGGGCTGGTGGGCTCCGTACAGCGCGGACCGGGTGCACCTGCTCTACTCGCTGAGTAAGAGTTTCACGTCGACCGCCGTCGGGTTGGCCGCTGCGGAGGGTCTGCTCGACCTCGACGATCCGCTGGTCTCCTACTTCCCGGAATTCGACGCCGAGATCACCGATCCGCGGAGTCGGGCGATCCGGCTGCGGCACGTCGCCTCGATGGCCAGCGGGCATCGGCAGGAGATGATCGAGGCGGCGCGCCGGGCCGACCCGGACGAGCCGATCCGGGGCTTCCTGCTCTCTCCGCCGGAGGAGGAGCCGGGCAGCGTGTTCGCGTACAACCAACCCTGCACCTACGCCCTGGCCGCGGTGGTGCAACGCCGGTCCGGGATGCGGCTGACCGAATACCTGCGGCCGCGGTTGTTCGATCCGCTCGGCATCGGCGAGGTCGGCTGGCAGCGCGACGCCCGGAGCCGCGAGCTCGGCTTCAGCGGCCTGCACGCGCGGACCGAGGACATTGCCAAGCTCGGCCAGCTCTACCTCCAGGGCGGCGTCTGGCAGGGGGAGCAACTGCTGCCCGCCGAGTGGGTCCGGGAGGCGACCCGCTCGCACGTCGCCACGACCGCGTGGCCGACCGTCGACTGGCAGCAGGGCTATGGCTTCCAGTTCTGGCAATCGCGGCACGGCTTCCGAGGCGACGGCGCGTACGGCCAGTTCTGCCTGGTGCTGCCCGAGCAGGAGGCGGTGGTGGCGATCACCTCCGCGACGATCGACATGCAGGCGTTGCTGGACGCGGTCTGGGCTCACCTGTTGCCCGCGCTCGGCGCGGCCGACGGGCCGACCGACCCGGTCGCCGACGAACTGCTGGCGAAGCGGCTCCGCTCGCTCACGCTGGCGCCGGTGGCCGGGTCCGCCACCCCGCCCGGCGGCCTCGACCGCTGGACCGATCAGCCGTTCGCGGTCCCGGCTGCGGCCGATGCCGTACGTCTCGTCGATGCGGTACGACTGCTGGGCGGCGAGGCCGAGCCACGGCTGGAGCTGACCACTCCGACGGGGATCCTGACCGCTCCGATCGGGATCGATCGCTGGACCGTGACCGAGCGGCCGGCACCGATGGCGTGCTCCGGTGGCTGGCTGGACGACGACACGTTCCGGGCCGAGGTGATCATGCTGGACACGCCGCACCGGCTGCTGCTCAGCTGCCGGCTGCCCGAGCGGGTGGCCGAGGTCGGTTGGCGCGAGCCCCCGCTGCACGGGTTGCCGCTGGCCGAGATGCGCAGCGGCGGCGGGTGGACCTGAGCCTGTTGATCATGGTCGCTCGCATGATCAACTCAAGGCCGCGCCGGCCCGGGCGAACCGCTCGGACCAGTCGCGCAGCAGGGCGATCAGCTCAGGTGAGTCGCAGGCGGTGATCTCCGCGCCGGTCACGCCGACGGCGAAGGCGGCCCACTGCAGCGAATCGGCGGTGATCTTGACCCGGCAGTGCCCGGCGTCGAGCTCGGACACCTCGCTCCACGGGCCGATCTGGGCGCGGACCGCGGCCGCGTCCGCGGCGAGGTCCAGCTGGACCCGGTGCTGGCCGGACCGGCGCCGGCCGGCCTCGACGAACGCGGCCGCGTTGCCGCCGGGCAGTGGCCGCGGCGCGAACCGCTTCCCGGTCAGCTCCGGCCGCTGCATCCGGTCCAGCCGGAAGCTCCGCCAGGCGCCGCGGTCGAGGTCGTACCCGACCAGATACCAGCGCCGGCCGAACTGGACCAACTGCGCGGGCTCGATCCGACGCTCACTTTCCCGGCCGTCGGCCGCCTGGTAGCCGAAGGTGACCCGCTCGTCGTCCCGGCAGGCCTGGGCCAGCAGCACCAGCGCCTCCGGATCGGTGTTCGGTGGCGCGCCCCAGACGGGCGCGGCCGTCGCCGACCGCAACGCCTCGACCCGGCGGCGCAGGCCGCGGGGCATCACCTGGATGACCTTGGCCAGGGCCCGGACCGACGCCTCGGCGATGCCGGTCAACGAGCCCTGGGCGGCGGTGTGCAACCCGACCGCGAGGGCGACCGCCTCCTCGTCGTCCAGCACCAGCGGCGGCAGCGACGCCCCGGGAGCGAGCTGATAACCGCCGCCGACGCCGCGGCCGGCCTCGACCGGATAGCCGAGCTCGCGCAGCCGGTCGACGTCGCGCCGCAGCGTCCGGACCGATACGTCGAGCCGGTCGGCGAGCTCGTCGCCGGTCCAGTAGCGGTGGGTCTGCAACAGGGACAGCAGCCGCAGCGTCCGGGAGCTGGTGTTGGCCATGAATCCATCTTCGCTCCATTTGAGGACAGAAACTGGCAACTATTGTTTCTAGCGTTGTTCTCGTGCCCGAGGGAACGGCCCGGCGGGCGGTAGGAGAGGACCAAGATCATGAGCGCCACCACCATCACCCCCGACGTGACCACCGCCACCGGCGAGCGGGCCGACCTGTTGGACAGCCTGGCGAAGGCGCGTCATTTCCTCCGGTTCACCGCGCGTGACCTGACCGACGAGCAGGCCTCGGAGCAGAGCACGGTGAGCGAGCTGACGATCGGCGGGTTGATCAAGCACGTGACCCTGGTCGAGCGGAACTGGGCCAGCTTCATCGTCGACGGGGCGGACGCGATGGGGCCGGGCAAGGACTTCGACGAGATGACCGAGGAGGACTGGGTGGAGTTCGCCGACAGCTTCCGGCTGACCTCGACGGAGACGCTGGCCGGAGCCCTGGACGCGTACGCCGCCGTCGCCGCGCGGACCGATGAGCTGCTGCGGGAGTTGCCGTCGCTGGACGCGGCCCAGGCGTTGCCGAAGGCGCCCTGGTTTGCCGAGGGCGAGTGGAGTGCCCGTCGGGTCTTCATCCACATCGTGTCCGAGACGACCCAGCACTCCGGCCACGCCGACATCATCCGCGAGTCCATCGACGGCGCGAAGAGCATGGGCTGAGCCAACCGGCGACAATGGTCGCGATGATCATCGTGCCGGAGGACTGGGAGCCGCTTGCCGGGGCGGAGGGCGCGGCCACGGTCGGGGTGTGGCGGGCCCGGGTCGGCGGCGAGCGGTGGATCGTGAAGCGGCTGGCCCGGCCGGCGGAGGAGGGTGATCGGCGGTCGTTCCGCTGGTGGCGGCGGGAGCTGGAATTCGCCCGATCCGACCTGGCCGGGCGACTGGCCGGTCTGCGGGCTCCGCGCTACCGGGTCGAGGAGGACGACGCGGGGGCCACGCTGTGGTCGGCGGAGATCAGCTCCCGGCCGGTGCCCGACAAGATCGCCGCCCACGCCCTCGGCCGGCTGACGACGACGCGGATCGAGGATCCGGGGTGGTTTCCGGTCGGCCGGCTGCGGGACCGCGTGGGGCTGGCCGCTGCCGCCGGTGGCGTCGAACTGCTGGATCCCGATCATGGTGACCGCGACGCCCTGACCCTGGCCCGCCGGGTCTGGGATCGGCGGGCCGCCGTGCTTGATCGGCTCGATTCGCTGCCCCAGGTGCTCTGTCACGGCGACGCGCTGCCTCGCAATCTGTTGCGTCACGACGGATCGACCGTGACCGCGATCGATTGGGATCAGCTCGGCTACGGGCCGATCGGGGCGGATCTGGCCAGCTTCGGGCTGTGGGCGGGCAGTCCGGCCGAGTCCCTGCTGCCGGCCTTCACGGCGGGGGCCGGGTCGGTGCACCGGCACGCCGTCGTCGACGGGCTGGCGTGCACGACCTCCTTGATCGGGGTGACCCGGGCGATCCGCGCGGCCGGGGTCGAGCAGGCGGACGGCGCCGGTCCGGTGGGGCCCTATCGGGCTCGGCTCGACCGCTCGGTATGGTCCATGATCAGGACGCTCGCGGTTGTGCCGTGATCAACCCGAGTGCGTACGAGATCGGCCGTCGGCCGGGCATCGAGGGGTCATGAGGACACTGGGTTTCGTCGATCATCATCTGGCCAACTACCACGCCGACGTCTTCCTCCGGCTGCTGCGCACCTCGTTCGCCGACCGGGGTGTCGAGGTGATCGGCTACGAATCCGATCCGGTGCCCGGCGGGGACTGGTGCGACCGAAATCAGGTACGGCGAGCGGACTCGATCGACGCCCTGGTCGACGAGGCCGACGCGATCCTGATCTTGGCACCGGACGACATCGACACCCATCCGGAGTTCGCCCGGGCCGTGATCCGCGGGGCCAAGCCGGTGGTGCTCGACAAGCTGCTGGCCACCAACCTCGCCGACGCGCGCGCGATCGCCGAGCTGGCGCGGGGCCACGGAGCGCCGGTCCTGAGCAGCTCGGCACTGCGCTATGCCGTCGAGCTGGCCGACCTCCTGCCGGCCGGTCCGCCGATCGAGGCCGGCTTCGCCCGGGGCTTCGGCGACTGGGATCGGTACGGCATCCACACCCTCGCCGTGGCGACCCGGATCGGCGGCTTCGGCGTCCGGCGGGTGATCGAGACCGGCACCGTCGCGGACCGCTGCCTCACCCTGGACTACGGAGATCATCGGGTGACGGTCGACTGCCACGCCGGCGACAACGCCGCGGCGGCACTCGGCTGGAGCGGCGGCTTCCGGGTCGCCGGGCAGTGGTCGACGACCAAGATCATCGATCATGAGGGTTTCTACCGCCGCACCCTCGGCGCCTACCTCGACTTCTGCGCCGGGGCGACTCCGGATCAGAGTCTTGATCAGGCCGTCGAGCTGGTCGCCCTGCACGCCGCGTCGGATCAGTCCTTGGCCGCGGACGGCGCCTGGATCGAGATCGCCTCGATCGTTCCCTGAGCCTGTCGGCGCTTTTTCGTTCCCCGGCCTGTCGCTTGTTCGATCCCTGGCCTGTCGCTTGTTCGTTCCCTGAGCCCGTCGAAGGGCAAGCCAGGTCGCTGCCACTTCGGTTCGGCCTCACGGCCGGAAAGAGGCGCCAAGGAGCGGGCGGGTTATGGCGGTCCGCCGCGTCGTGCGGCCGGGCGCCGGTGTTCGGCGGCGAAAGTCGCCAGCTGGGCATCGACTGTGACGTTTCCCGGCCGTTTCGTGCTCGGTGAGCCGGGAAACGTCACAGTCGATGATCCCGACCACAGCGCAACCGGGTGCCCGGCTGGTGTTCCCAGGAAACGCCGCAACCCGCCCTTCCTTGGCGCGGTTTGATCCTCGGCGCGACACCACGACCAAGATCATCGGCGGATCCGGGCTGAGAGCGGCTGTGATCAATCCAGGCGGTAGACCTCGAGCGGGCCGGGGTCGGGGTGCGGCGGGTCCCACGGTCGATCCTTGTTCGACGGCCTGCTTTCCCAGCGCAGCAGATAGCGACCCTCGGGAGCCGTGCCGGCGTCGGCCGGGGCGTGCACGAGCATGCCGGGGAAGGTCGAGCGCACGGTGGTGATCTCGGGCGGGAGTTGCGGGGTGTCCAGCTCGGCGATCGGCCGCAGGCCCGGCGACAGGACCCAGGTCCGGGCGTGGCCCTGGCAGGTGAAGTCGACCCGCAGGTTGCGGTCGGGCAGCGGCACCGCGCCGGTGACGGTCACCTCGAAGCGCAGCGTGCCGCCACCGCCGATCGCCCACCGGCCCGTCCAGCGGCTCACCTTCCTGATCACCCAGTCGCGGTGTTCGCGGCGGGCGACGTAGACCTGGGTGTTCCCGTCCGCGTCGTACTTGTGATACGTGATCATGATCCGGCCATCGGCGTCGAAACCGATCTTGGTATTGCCGTTGATGATGCCGCCGTTCATCGGCACCGGATCGATCACCTCGCCGGTTGCAAAGGTGATTGGCAACGTGAGGGGTGTGCCGTCGCTGCGCTCCCAGGCCCGGAGGTCCCGGCTCCGGGCGTACGACAGGTGCTGGTTCGTGGCCGCGTCGCCGGAATCCCGCCACACCCACGCGACGTGGTAGAACCCGTCGGGTCCCAGCGTCGGACCCTCGACGTAGGCGTTGCGCAGGCCCTCGCCGTCGTGCAGCGGCTGATCAAGGAGCCGCCGCCACGTTCCGGCCGCGCTGTCATAGAGGTTGTAGAGGTCGACGCCGTCGCCGCTGCTGCCGTCGCGGTAGCGGAAGATCAAGTCGCCGTCGGGGTTGGTAAAGAACCGCGGATAGGTGACCCGCTGCTCGGTGCCGGCATCGACCATGATCGGCATCCGGACCAGCGACGCGACGTCGCCCGGCCGGGTGCTGCGGAAGTAGACCAGCGGCACCACGTGCATGTTGCCCGAGACGTGCAGCTGCCCGGCCCTGTCGATCGCCAGAGTGACGTAGTTGTGGCTGTCCCAGCCGACGACCGAATCCAGACCCTGGCGGATCCAGGTGGTCTCGCCCAGGGTGCGCTGGGCCACGGTCATCCGCCGCTCCGCGTCGTAGTACGCGACGTACTGTTGATCACCGTGGGTCAGCAGCGCCTGGCCGACCGAGTGACCGGACCAGGTCGGGCCGACCTCGCTGTGCTCGACGACGCTCTCATCCGCGCTCGGCAACTCGTACGGCACGCCGTCGAACGGCACGAACTGCAGCGGCCCCGGATCCGGCGGGTCGGCGGCCGGCGTGGTGGTGACGGCCTCGATCCGGTCGACGCCGATCTCGCCGGAATTGGCGTAGAGACCGACGCTGCCGGCGCTGAGCAGTCGGGCCAGCGGCACCACGAACGGCCCGTCGAGCAGAGTCGCCGCCCCGTCGGTGATCATCAGGTCGATCACCCCGTAGCTGCGCGATCCGATCGACACGCGGTAGTCGGTGTTCCGTTGCACGGGCACCGGGCCCTGGGCGATCAGGCTGCCGCCGTCGACGACAGAGCGGGTGACCTGGAGCAGTTGCCAGGACGGCGGTCGGCTGTCGGCGCGGGTGACGATCCGGACGGCGTAGTAGCTCTGCGTCCCGTCGCCGTGATCGATCAGGTTGAAGGCGACGCCGCACCAGTGGTCGTACTGCAGACAGCGGAGCGTCGCCTCGACCCGGAACCGGGCACCGAGCTCGAAGCCGGTGCGCGCGATCACCCGCTCCGCCGGCCCGGCAGGCGTGCGCAGTCCATGATCAACCAGCTGCCAGTCGCCGCGCAGCGCCGCCCAGTCGTCGCCGGGCGCGCCGTCCGCTCGATCGAACTCCTCCACCCAGGACACCTCCGCGGCATCGTCGGGGAGACCGTCGTCGGCGGCCGCGTGGTCGGTGGTCCGCAGGCTCACCGCGACCGCGGCGGCTCCGGTCAGTTGCAGCACTCGTCGTCGAGTCGTCGCCATGGGATCGCTCCTCATCCACAGTCCCGGCCGTGATCAAACGTCGGCAGTTGGGGGCGTGATATCGAACCTAAGCGACGAACTCTGCGGGTGCAATGGATTGCACTCAGTTGTCTTGCGGTTCCGGCCCCGGGGCTGCGCCGGACTGGTCGAGCAGTTCGGTCATGATCATGCCGAGCCGCTGGGTGAGGGCGTCCTCGAAATCGAGGGTGCCGTCGGTGAAGCCGGTCTCGGCATGGGTCAGCTCGTGCAACAGGTCGCCGCAGAAGTCGGCCGGGTCGGCCAACCGGTCCCGCCGGATGACGATCCGCTGCGCCGCCGGGTCGTACAAGCCGAAGATCATCCGGCCGGAATCGGCCAGCCGCATGGTCTCCGAGACCAGGATCTCGCGCACCCCGATCCGGTCCGGGTCGATGCCGAGGCGGTCGATGATCTCGTCGGTGAGGGCATACACCCGGGTCTCGGCCGCGGTGAAATCGCTCGGGTCGACGAACTCGAAGCTGAAGCCGTCGTTCCAGGCCTCGCGGTACGCGTCGAGGTCGAGCATCGGGCGTCCCTCGAGATCCTCCAGGCCGCCGATCTTGGCCGCCAGATCGTCGGGCACCAGGACCAACCGGTAGCCCTCCTCCCGCGCGTACTCCACCTGCGGGCCGCCGAACGCGAGCTGCCCGGCGGTCACGAAGACGATCTTGTCGTGGCTGGCCAGCACCCGGCAGGCGTGCAGCTTCACGTCGTTCCAGGACAGCTCGTCGTGCATGCCGCCGGCCCGGTAGTTCTCCAGATCGTCGGCCAGCGGCCGGGCGACCGCGGCCGTCTCGCATTCGGTGATGATCGCCTTGACCCGGTCGGTGTAGGCGGTGCGGCCGACGTTGCTGCGCTCGCGGTTGAGGGCTTGGCGCAACGCCTTGGTCAGGCTGGTGATGTTGTAGGAGAACAGGAAGTTCTCCTCCTGGGCGACCAACAGACCCTTGACGTAGATGTTGGCCGGCGCGCCCGACGGTCGGGCCAGCACCTGCCCGTAGCGGGTCTCCTCCAGCAGTTGATCACCGCTGTATCTCAGGAAGTACCGCTTCGCCGTCGCCACATCGTCATCGGTGACGCCGCGCAAGGTGATCATTGTGCCCCGGTGATCACCGGTCGGCGGGTGCACCCCGGCATGCAGGGTGCGGATGTCCGGGAAGCCCTCCTTGGACCGCAGCTCGGTAGTGATCTCGCCGTGCGATGAGCTGACCGTGACCGCGACGCCGCGGCGGTGGAAGACCGCCAGCGCGTCCTTCAGTCCCATGCCGAACTGGCCGATCACCTCGTCGTGCTGGCGCTTCTCGGCGTTCTCGTTCTGGGTCAGATGTTGATAGCGGACACCGCGGCCGAAGTCCTTGATCCGCCATTCGTCGTCGAGCTTGGAGATCTCCGGCTCGGCGGTCCGGGTGATCATCTGCTCGTCGAGCGCGTTCGCGATCAACTCCCGGATGGCGAACGCCACCGGCCAGTGCTCGAGCACCTCTTCGATGTTCAGGTCGAAGTAGTTGGCGTCCGTTCCCGAACCGATCATCCTGAAAATCTACGCTGTGCCGGCGGACGCCGTACGGTGAACCGGATGAAGGTGTGTGTGTACGGAGCGGGCAGCATCGGCTGCTACGTCGGCGGCAGGCTCGCCGCCACCGGGACCACCGAGATGTTCGTCGGCCGGCCGCGGATCGCCGACGAGACCGCCGAGCACGGGCTGCGGCTGACCGACCTGCACGGCGCGGAGTTGCGGGTGCCGCCGGATCGGGCCCGGGTGATCACCAAGGCGCTCGACCTGACCGGTGTCGGACTCGTCCTGGTCACAGTGAAGTCCGCCGCCACGGAGTCGGCCGCCGCCGAGCTCGCCGACGTGGCCCGGCCCGGCACGGTGGTGATCAGCCTGCAGAACGGGCTGTGCAACGCCGCGATCCTCCGCCGCGCCCTGCCCGAGCGGATCGTGCTGGACGGAATGGTGCAGTTCAACGTGGCGCACCAGGGCGGCGGCCACTTCCACGCCGGCACCGACGGTGGGTTCGCGGTCCGGGCCGATCCGGCCCTGTCGCCGTACCTCTCCGCGTTCGAGCGGGCCGGGCTGCCGCTCGCCCGCCACACCGAGCTGGCCCCGGTGCAGTGGGCCAAACTGCTGTTCAACCTCAACAACGCGGTCAATGCCCTGTCCGGCCTGCCGCTGCGGGAGGAGCTGTCCGATCGGCGCTTCCGCCGCTGCTATGCGCTGAGCCTGGCCGAGGCGCTGCGCCTGCTGCGCCGCGCCGAGATCCCGGTCGCCCGACTCACCCCGCTGCCCCCGAGCTGGCTGCCGCGCCTGCTGACCGCGCCGGATGCCGTGTTCACCCGGCTCGCCGCGTCGATGCTCAAGATCGACCCGCACGCCCGCTCCTCGATGCTGGACGACCTCGACGCCGGCCGGACGACCGAGGTCGACGAACTCAACGGCGAGGTCATCCGGCTGGCCCAACGGATCGGCCAACGTGCCCCGGTGAACGCTCGGCTGGTCGAGCTGGTCCGCGCCGCCGAAACCGGTGGGCGTCGGAGCTGGACCAGCCCCGACCTGCTCGCCGAGCTGCGGGGAGCGGGGACCGAGCCTTAGTGTCGTGTTGCCCACAGAGACACCTCACAGAACTTCCTGACCCCGCCACTAGCCGCGATCTTTCGTGATCTTGGTGGCGACAGGTTCGGCCGGCCAACCGGAACGTTCGTCCTGAAGCGGAAAGTGGGATGGTCGGGGTTTCGAGGTCCCGTTCAGAGCGAGCGCTCGCGCTCCCCGAGTGCGGTGGCATTCCTGTCGCTGCCCGACCTCGGCGCTGTGGTCGTGGCCAGACGAGGCGGCCGTCCTGACGGGTGCACCGTCACAAATCGGGGGTGCAACCCGGTCCCATCGGCGATTTCCGGTCCCGCTGGGCGTTGCGCCCCCGATTTGTGCCAGTGCGCCAGCTCGCCCCGCCGACCACCCCGTCAGCAAGGGCACTAACGATCAGTTGAACCCGCTCGGCGTGAGGTCGCGGAAACCCGGCAGCGAGACCGGCCTCGGCTGGATGCGCAACCCAGCCGCAGCCCGGGGACACCGAACCCGAACCAAGAACATGAAGGATCGAGGCTAGGGCAACGACCTCCCTGGAATTCGACCACCAGTCGAGGGGGTCACCCGCGACACGCCGCTCAGGCTGGAGTCGCCCGCTAGCTGGTGGTCGGATTCCAGGGGCTGTGCCGGAGAATTGACGTGGCCTACCTGCCGGGGAGCGGAGTGTTGATCATGGAGCTGGACGTATGCCCGATCTGTCGAAAGCAGAGCGGGGAGGGGCCACTGGTCGGCCCGGTGATCTTCGTCAATGAGCTGGTCTCCGTGACCCACCGGCCGGCCGGTCCGGCGGGCTACGTCTTCATCGAGTCGCGGCGCCATGTGCCGTATCTGGATGAGCTCACCGACGACGAGGCCGCCGCGATCGGTCGGGTCCGGTCCGCCCTGGCCCGCGGTCTGCGGGCCGAGCTCGACGTCGAGTTCGTCCATGCCCAGGTCTCCGGCCGCGGCGTTGCCCACTTCCACGAGCATGTCTTCGTCCGACACACCGGCACCCCGGACGAGATCGACTGGTGCCAGCAGTGGCCCGATGCCCCGCTGGGCGACATCGACGACCTCGCCCAGCGCCTGGCCCGCCATTTGGCCTAGCGACCCTTGATCACCTTCGCCGCCTCGATCTGCCTTGCCGCCTCGATCACCTTTGCCGCCTCGATCAGCTTCGCCGCCTTGATCGGCTTTCCGCCGCGGAGCGCCAGACGACCATCGGACGCCCCGGCAGTGCAGCCGAACCCTGCACCCAGCACCTCCGCCCCCTTTGCTCGGCCTCCGCGGCCCCTGTAGCTGGTGCGAAGGGGCAGGAATAGGGGCGAGGCTGGCCGTTGGTGAGTCGGCCTGTTGCGTTGGGGCCGACAGGGGCGGTGCCCGCGGTGCTCGAGGTCGGCGGATGGTGAGGAACGTTCCACCGAGGGAGTCACTCTCTTCGCCCCACTTGCTATGCCATCGCGGCCTCTGTAGGTGGTGCGAAGTCGCAGGAAAGGGCGCGAAGTCGGTGAGTGGCGGCGGCGGCTGGTTGCGGTGTCGCTGGCCGGTGCCGGTGCCGGTGGTCGGGTCGGTGGCCGGGGTCGGCGGTTGGTGGTGGGGCGGGTGGGTCGGCTCGGGTGATCGCGCGTTCTTCGCGCCCTTTGCTCGGTCTTCGCGCCGTCTGTAGGTGGTGCGAAGTGGCAGGAAAGGGCGCGAAGTCGGTGGCTGGCGGCGTCGGCTGGTTGCGGTGCCGGTGCCGGTGGTCGGGTCGGTGGCAGGGGTCGTCGGTTTGGTGGTGGGGGCGGTCGACTCGGGTGATCGCGGGTTCTTCGCGCCCTTTTCTCGGTCTTCGCGCCGTCTGTAGGTGGCGCGAAGTCGCAGGAAAGGGCGCGAAGGTGCTGGGGCGGGCTTCGGTGCCGGGGTCGCTGGGTCGGGTTGGGTTGGGTTGGGGCGGGCGGGGCGGGACGGCGCCGCCGGGCGAGGGGGATCGCCCGGCGGCCGTCGGTTGCGGTGATCAGTTGATCACCGCTGGCGTGGGGTGAGGACGAGGACCGCGGCCGCGGCTACGACGGCGACGATCGCACCGGTCAGGAAGCCGGCGCCGAATCCGGCGACGGAGGTCCCGGCGATGCTGGCCGCGGCCATGCTGGAGACGACGGCCGCGCCGAGCGAGGCGCCGAACTCGTGGAAGGTGCTGACGATCCCGGAGGCCAGGCCGGCCTGCTCCGGCTCGACCTGGCCGAGGGCCGTGGCCGAGGCGACCACGAACAGGGTGCCGGTGCCGGCGGCGGCGACCGCCACCCCGATCACCAGCGGCACGGTGCCGGGGACGAAGGCCGGGACGGCCATGCCGGCCGCCGCGACCAGCAGTCCGACGACGCCGAGGGTCCGGGCGCCCAGCCGGCCGATCAGCCGGCCGCCGAGATTCGCACCGCCCATGGTGAACAGCGCCACCGGCAGGAAGAGCAGGCCGGTGATCAGCGGATTGAAGCCCTGGTAGTCCTGCAGGTAGAAGGTGCCGAGGAAGAAGACCATGATCATCAGGGCGGTGGCGACCATGATCAGCACGGTGCCGGTGGCGACCGGGCGCCGGATCAGCAGCCGGACATCCATCAACGGGCTGCCGGCGGTCAGCTGCCGGGCCACGAAACCGACGTAGAGCAGGGCCGCCGCGATGATCAGGCCGATCGTCAGGGGCGAGACCCAGCCGCGGTCACCGGCCCCGATCAGGGCATAGATCAGGGTGCCGGTCGCCGCGGTGACCAGGATCGCGCCGGCGATGTCGAGCCGGCCGCGAGTCGCCGGCCGCGGCAGGATCGGCAGCTGCTGCCCGAGCAGGAAGACCAGGATCAGGCCGACCGGGACGTTGACGAAGAAGACCCAGGGCCAGCCGGGTCCGGCGGTCAGCAGCCCGCCGAGCAGCACGCCCAGGGCGGCACCGCTGCCACCGAGCGAGGCCCAGATGCCGAGCGCCTTGTTGCGCTCGTCACCGTCGAAGATCGTCACCACCAGAGACAGGGCCGCGGGGGAGAGGATCGCCGCGGCGAGGCCCTGGGTGACGCGTCCGGCCAGCAGCATCGGGCCGGAGACGGCCAGTCCGGCAACCAGCGAGGCCGTCGCGAACAGGACCAGTCCGATCAGCACCAACCGGCGGGCGCCGAACAGGTCGGCGGCGCGTCCGCCGAGCAACAGCAGGCCGCCGAAGGCCAGCGTGTAGCCGCTGACGACCCAGGTCAACGTTTCCCGGGCGAGGCCGAGATCGGTGCCGACGTGCGGCAACGCGATCGCGACCACGGTCACGTCGAGGATCAGCATCAACTGCGCGATGCCCACCATCCAGAGAATCCGCCACCGCCGCGGATGGGCCCCGGGTTCGGCCGGGGCGGGGGCCAGGTCAGCCATCAGAACTCCTTAAGTCGTACATCAGTGTTCAGGTTATGTACGGTAGCATAACCCGAACACAAGTGTTCAACTTATTGGAGGAAAAGATGGCGGCCGGCTCTTCGACCCAGCGCACGCGGGCTCTCCGGGCCGACGCGCAGCAGAACGTCGAGCGAATCCTCGAGGCCGCGATCGGCTGCCTGGGTCACAACCCGGAGGCGAGCATGGCCGACATCGCGAAGTGTGCGGGCGTCGGCCGGGTCACGCTCTACGGGCACTTCCCGTCCCGCGAGAATCTGGTCGAGGCCGCGCTGACCCGGCTGCTCGCCCGCGGCGAGGCGGCCCTGAGTGAGGTCGACCTGTCGGCCGATCCGGGTCGGGCCCTGGAGGCGCTGATCACCTCGAGTTGGCTGCTGACCGCCCAGGCCGGGGCCCTGCTGGAGGCGGCACAGTCACTGCTGCCGCCCGGCCGGGTGCACGAGTTGCACGCCGCCCCCGAGCAACGGGTGATGGACCTGATCCGGCGCGGCCAGGCTGAAGGCGTCTTTCGCGATGATCTTCCGGTCGCCTGGCTGGCCAACGTGATGCACTATCTGATGAAGGGCGCCGCCGCCGATGTCGCGGCCGGGCACCTCGACCCGGCCGAGGTCCCGCGCCTGATCACCGTCACCGCGCTGTCGGCCTTCACCCCACCCTGACGCCGAGTTGTCAGAACTGAGTTGTGCCCTGACACAACTCAGTTCTGACAACTCGGCTAGTTGAGGGGGACGGCGAACCAGCCGCCGACGTCGTGCCGGCCGGCGGCGCGGGCGGCTCGCTGGGCGCCGGTGTTGGATAGGTGGATGGTGCCGATCAGGACTTCGCCGGAGTCGGGCAGGGCCCGGGCCAGCAGGGTGCTCAGGTAGCGGCCGCGGCCGGCGCCACGACCCGACTCGGTCAAGATCAACTCGTGCACGGTGAAGCCGGGCAGGCCGAGCTTGGAGGTCGCGGTCGCGGCGACGTAGCCGATCCACCGGTCGTCGGCCAGCACGTCGAACAGCAGCCCGGCGGCCATGGTCTCAGCCAGGTCTTGTTGATCTTGCAGCGCGGCCTGGCGCCGGTGCCGGGGGTGCCGCGCATCGACCGCGTCATAGGCCGCCTTGGCCTCGGCGTAGTGCTCCAGGTCGGTCGCGATCCGGAACCGCAGCCCATCCGGTACGGGTCCGGAACGAAGATCACGAAGCGGCGCCGCCAGGAACCGCTTGTCCGGGCCGGCCTCGGGAAACCGCTCCGGCGGTTCGGCGCTCCACACCCGCAGATAGTCGGGCCGCAACTCGCCGAAACAGGAGCGCGCGGCGTCGGCCAGTGGCGCCAGGTCGGCCGGGGTGACGGCGCGGCTGAGCACCGACGCGTCGACGAAGGGCAGGCTCCGGTCGCCGCCCTCGTAGCGCATGCTCAGCATCACGTCCAGATCGTCGGAGACGGCCAGCCAGCGGTTCAGCATCACCTCGATCGGCCGGCCGGGCGCAAACCGGTCCCGCCGGAGCCGCGCCACCTTGCGATCGGTCGACAGCATCACGTCGTCTTCATGATCACGCGCGAGCTCGGCCAGTCGCACCTGCTCGTCGGCCCAGCCGACGGTGAGCGGGTGTTGCTGCGCCAGGGTGAACCGCGCCAGCGTCATCGGGTCCGGGATCTCCTGCACCGGCTCAGGATAATCGCCGGCGTCGGCTGATCATGGCCGAATAATCGCTGGCCTGACGGTGATCCGGAACGTACCGTTGAATCACCGACCTGCTCCGGCCGGTGTCGAAGGCCTGCTGACGCACCCGGAGCCAGGCGCCTCGACGGGACCCAGCACGCCCGTCGACCGGCCCTGGCTCCGGGTGCGTCTGCATGTCGTTCATGATCGACAGCGCTTGTTCCGTTCCCTGAGCTTGTCGAAGGGCCAGCCCGATCTCCGGCCGGATTCGCCGCCAGATGATCACCTGGCTTCCCTTCGACAGGCTCAGGGAACGGAACAAACGGCCCTTCGACAGGCTCAGGGAACGGAACAAACGGCCCTTCGACAGGCTCAGGGGAAGGAACAAGCGGGCTCAGGGGACGGAACGAGCGGTTTGGGGGAGATGGCCGCGGATGGAGTAGAGGGCAGGGAGGTCGGGGATGCCGGGGGCGGTGTCGGTGGGGGAGAGGGTGGTCGGGGCATGATCATCGGCGGGGTGCTCGTGCAGGAAGTCGATCATGATCCCGGCGTCGATCAGCGCGGTCAGCACCTTCCCGACGGGATGGATCCACTCGTGGGTCTCCTGATGGGTCAGGCCGACATCGCTGACCGCGTACGAGGCGTCCTCTGCGGTGATGCTGGGCTCGGCCGAGCCGAAGTAGCTGCCGGTCAACTCGAGGCCCGCGCCGGTCTGCTGCAGCAGCATGCCCAGCGGATGCAGGTCGAGCAGATAGAAGACGCCACCCGGGCGGAGCAGTCGGGCACAGCTGCGGGCCCAGGCGGCAAGATCGCCGATCCACATCAGCACGCCGCGGGTGGTGAAGACGAGGTCGTACGTCTCCCCCAGGGTCTCGGCCGCGGTCAGCACGTCGCTCTGGACGAAGCGGGCCGGAATCCCTGTCCTGATTGAGAGTTCGCGAGCGAACTTGATCGACTCGGCGGAGAAGTCGACACCGGTGACGGTGCCGCCGCGGTGGGCCAGGGAGAGGGTGTCCAGGCCGAGGTGGCATTGCAGATGGCAGATCGAGCGACCGGAGACGTCGCCGATCTCGGCCGACTCGACGGCGCCGAGGCGATCCGGATCGGCGATGAAGCGTTCGATGGCGTAGTGATCGGAGCGTGCGTGGTGCGGGGTGACCTCGTCCCAGAACGCCAGATTGATCTTGGAGTGCTCGTCCACCCCGGCATCCTGGCACAGGTCAGCGCGGAGCCCGGATCCCGTACTCGTGGATCTTGCGATAGATCGTGGCCCGGCTCATCCCGAGCGAGCGGGCCGCCTTGTCCTTGTTGCCGTTGCTGTCGGCCAGGCTCTGCACGATCGCGTCCCGCTCCAGCGACTCGAGCTGGGTGAGCTGGCGGCGGCTGATCGCCTGGTGATCGGCGGGCAGCTCGGAGGCGAGGATCGCGCCCTGCCGGCGGCGATGCCGGACGACCTGCTTGAGCACCTGATACAGCTCGCCGGTGTTGCCGGGCCAGGTCGAGCGGGACAGCTGTTGCAGCGCCTCGGGCGAGCAGGTCAGTTCGCCGCCGCGGCCGAGCCGGCCCAGGAAGAACGGCACCAGCCGGCGCAGATCCTCGATGTGGTGCCGCAGCGGTGGCACGTCGACGGTCAGCGGAAACAGCGTCAGCAGCGAGGTCAGGTCCGGCTCCGTCGAGCTGCCGGGAGTGAGAGTGACCGCGACCCACAGACTGCCGGCCCGTTGTTCCCGCGCGGTGTCGAGGACGCCGACCAGCTCCTCCAGCTGGCTCGGGTCGAGCCGGTCGACATGTCGGATCGCCAGCGCCCGCACGGTGTCGTCGAGCAGTTCGGCTTCCAGGTCGGCGATCCAGCCCTCCGCGGTCGTGGCGGCATCGACCACGGGAAACGGTGTCGCCGGGTGGTTCAGCTGGTTCGCCGCGCGGGCCAGGGCGAGCTTGCCGACCCCCGGCTCGCCGCTGAGCACCAGCCATTCGCCGGCCCGGTAGGCCCGGTCCACCGCGCGACAACTGCCCAGCCACAGCGGACCGGTGCCGACCACGCCGGGCAGGATCGGCCGGGCCGGTTCGCGCGACTGGGCCGGGCGCGCGGGCTCGACCGGCAGCGGGGTCAGCTGCACGATGCCGCCGCCGGGTCGATCCGGATTCACCGGCCGGCAGGAGATCCGGACCCGCCGGCCGCTCGGCAGTTCGATCAAGGTCGGCGCGCGGCGCCCGCCGGCCAGCAGCTCGGTCGCGTGCCGCAGCAGCATCGGCTGATCGGCCGAATCCAGCACCTGCCGGGCGGAATCGTTCATCAGCACCAGATCCCGGTCGATGGCGATCACCATCTCGCCGGACCGCCGGCTCGCCTGCAGATAGACCTGCAGCAGCTCGAGCTCGCGGGCGCTGGTGTCGTTCAGCAGCGCCGTCCGGATCTGGTCGGCGGTCGTCTTGGCCAGCGCGATCAGCAACGACCCGGCGTCCTTGCGCCAGCAGGTCAGGTCGACCGCGCCGACGGTCTTGCCGCTGATCGGATGCTTGATCGGCACCCCGGCGCAGGCCAGATCCTCCAGATCCTCGGCGTAGTGCTCGTGCCCGAACACGTGCATCGGC
The DNA here is from genome assembly GCF_009299835.1 of Microlunatus speluncae. Classification (GTDB taxonomy): domain Bacteria; phylum Actinomycetota; class Actinomycetes; order Propionibacteriales; family Propionibacteriaceae; genus Microlunatus; species Microlunatus speluncae. The sequence continues at coordinate 117,332 of NZ_VKCZ01000007.1, read as the reverse complement.
CGGCCACCCTCGAGCGCCGTACCGATGCCGTTGGTGCCCGCGAACTGTTCGGCATAACTGAAACCGGGCGCCAGCTTCACCTTGTCCAGGTGCTGACTGAGCCGCCCGTCGGCGGTGAGCCGGGTGAGCACCATCCCGGTGCGATCGGTGAGGATCACGCTGATCGGCTGGCCGTCGAGATGATCATGCAGCCGTTGCAGCACCGGGTCGGCGCTCCGGGCCAGCGGCAGTTCGAGGTCGGGATCGGCGATGTAGGGCAGCTCGATCCGGTCGGCCGGGAGATTCCAGTGCCGCGAGCGCTTCCAGGACGCGAGGATCGTGTGCCGCACCTCGCGGGGATGTACGGGTTCCGCCGTCAGGAATCTCAATCTCGCGGCGGCCAGCTGCTCGTCCATGGACGCGCCCTCCAAGGTGTTACAGCGCACCGCAACCAGGCCCCGTTGCATGGTGCCGCCACTTCGAGGGTAACCGGTGACCTCCGCTGCGGTGTCTCAAATTGAGACCTTCGGCCGGCAAGGCCCGCCGTGTGATGCGTACGTGGACGACGGGTGCCACGCGATCTTCCGCGGAGGTGCGGCATGGACGAGCAGACGTACAACCCGTGGACGATCGTCAATCTGGTCTTCGAGCACCTGGTCGACCAGGGACTGCACCCCGTCCTCGGTGAGACCGGTGATCCGGGAGCGGCCGCGGAGGCGCTGCTGACCGCACTCGGGGTCTCCCCGTTGGCGGAGGGCAACACCCGCGTGGTGCAACAGAACCGCGATCGCTTGACCGAGCTGCGGCAGGCGGTCCTCGGTGACCCGAAGGACCCGGCCTGAGTCTCATATTGAGACCTGAATCACAGTGCCGCGGAGTTTGAATTCCTGCAAGCAATCGAGCCGGACCCCGTCGCCGCGTGTTCCGGCCAGATCCCCGTTGTGACGGGCCGAGCCGAGGGTCGCGGTGTAGCGACCGAGTGACGTGAGGAGTGCCATGAGTCGACAGAGTGTGGCGAGGGCCCACCAGAAGATCCAGGAGCTTTCCTGGGATCCCGTTTACCACGAGCCGGTGTCGCAGTACGGGACGGATTACACGTTCCGCAAGGCACAGAAGAAGGACCCGCTGAAGCAGGTCCTGCGCTCCTACTTCCCCATGCAGGAAGAAAAAGACCACCGGGTGTACGGCGCCTCCGACGGCGCGATCCGGGGCAACATGTTCCGGCAGGTGCAGGAGCGCTGGCTGGAGTGGCAGAAGCTGTTCCTGAGCATCATCCCGCTGCCCGAGATCTCCGCGGCGCGGGCGATGCCGCTGCTGTTCCGGACCGTGCCGAACCCTGAACTGCACAACGGTCAGGCGATCCAGATGATCGACGAGGTCCGGCACTCGACGATCCAGCAGAACCTGAAGCGCCTGTACATGAACAACTACATCGATCCGGCCGGCTTCAACTCCAGCCTGCGCAACTTCCAGAGCGACTACTGCGGCACCATCGGCCGCCAGTTCGCCGAGGGGTTCATCACCGGTGACGCGATCACCGCGGCCAGCATCTACCTGACCATCGTGGCCGAGACGGCGTTCACCAACACGCTGTTCGTGGCGATGCCGGCCGAGGCCGCGGCCAACGGCGACTACCTGCTGCCGACGGTCTTCCACTCGGTCCAGTCCGACGAGTCGCGGCACATCAGCAACGGGTACGCGACGCTGCTGATGGCCCTGGCCGACGAGGACAACCACCAGCTGCTCGCTCGTGATCTTCGCTATGCCTGGTGGAACAACCACCGGGTGGTGGACGCGGCGATCGGCACCTTCATCGAGTACGGCACCAAGGACCGCCGCAAGGATCGGGAGAGCTACGCGGAGATGTGGCGCCGGTGGATCTACGACGACTACTACCGCAGCTATCTCGTGCCGCTGGAGAAGTACGGACTGGAGATCCCGCACGACCTGATCGAGGAGTCCTGGGACCAGATCTGGAACAAGGGCTACGTGCACGAGGTCGCCCAGTTCTTCGCCACCGGCTGGCTCGCCAACTACTGGCGGATCGATCCGATGACGGACAAGGACTTCGAGTGGTTTGAATACAAGTACCCGGGCTGGTACGACCGCTACGGCAAGTGGTGGGAGAACTACAACCGGCTGGCCACACCCAACGGTCACCACCCGATCGTGTTCGAGGACGTGGACTACGAGTATCCGCACCGCTGCTGGACCTGCATGGTCCCGTGCCTGGTCCGTGAGGACATGGTGATGGCCGAGGTCGACGGGCAGTGGCGGACGTACTGCCACGAGATGTGCAAGTGGACCGACGAGACCGCCTTCCGGCCGACCTATCAGGGCCGGGAGACACCCAACATGGGCAAGCTGATCGGCCACCGGGAGTGGGAGACGCTCTACCACGGTTGGAACTGGGCCGATGTGGTCAGCGACATGGGCTTCGTCCGCGACGACGGCAAGACCATGGTCGCGCAGCCGCACCTCAACCTGGATCCGAAGAAGATGTGGACCCTTGATCATCTTCGTCGGTGCCCACCGTTGCAGAGCCCGAACGTGCTGCTGAACGAGATGTCGGAGAGCGAGCGGAACGCGTTCGCGGCCCGCTACGTCCGCGGCGGCCCCGCGGGGCGCGCTCCGGTCGACGACTGAGTAGCCCCCCGGCGGAGCGGGAGGGTTCGCCCTCCCGCTCCGCGCCACCCGAACCCGCAACGACGACCGGAGAGGACGGGACTGTCATGGGCGAGAAGCACGTGGTCCGGTTCGAGCCGGTCGGGATCGAGATCGAGGTGGACGAGGCCCAGACGATCTTGCGCGCGGCGGCCGAGCAGGGCGTGATGCTGATGCACGGCTGCAAGGAGGGGCAGTGTGCCTCCTGCAAGTCGTTCGTGCTGGACGGCGACGACATCGAGCTTGATCGATATTCGACCTTCGCGCTGCCGGACTACGAGCTGGAGGAGGGCTACACGCTGCTCTGCCGGGCGCATCCGTACGAGGACGTCACGATCGAGCTGCTCAACTACGACGAGGACATGATCAAGTCCGGGCTGCCGATCCAGCAGGCGCGGGCCGAGGTGGTGGCGATCAACCCGGTGACGCATGACCTGCGGCACCTGGTGCTCCGGCTGGTCGAGCCGACCGAGCTGAAGTTCTTCCCCGGGCAATACGTCGACATCGCGGTGCCGGATTCGGAGCACGTCCGGTCGTTCTCGATGGCCAACACCAGCAGCCGCGACGGCGGCCGGCTGGAGTTCGTGATCAGGGTCTATCCCGGCGGCTTGTTCTCGGAGTTCCTTGATCAACGGCTGGCGATCGGCGACCCGCTGGACCTGACCGGGCCGTTCGGCGTGTTCACCCTGCGTGACGCCCCGGACCGGGAGTTGATCTTCCTCGGCGGCGGCGCCGGGATGGCGCCGATCCTCGCCCTGTTGCGGTCGATGGCCGAGCGCGGCATCGACCGGCCGACGACCTTCTACTACGGGGCGCGGGGCCAGCGCGACCTCTGTTTCACCGATGAGCTCGAGGAGCTGGCGGCGAAGCTGCCGCGCTTCGACTACGTGCCGGCGTTGTCCGAGCCGGGAGCCGACGAGGACTGGGCCGGCGAGGTCGGGATGATCACCGACGTCGTCGCCCGGTTCGAGCTGGACCTGTCCCGCGCCGACGCCTACGTGTGCGGTCCGCCACCGATGGTGGAGGCCGCGATCCCGCTGCTCGAACGGCTCGGGGTGCCCGAGAAGCGGGTCTTCTACGACAAATTCACCACGACCGGCAACGCCGGCGATTCGAAGGTGCTGGAGGCGGAGATCAGATGACGACCACCCAGGAAGAGACGACGGAACGCAGCGTTCCGAAACCGGTGTTCACCGACGCCGAGGCCGGCGCCAAGGAGTTCCCGGACTCGCTGTCGCGCCGCTACAACTACTACGGTCCGCAGAAACGCAAGCAGACCCACTACGAGGACGTCACGGTCGAGGTGCAGCCCGATCCGCGGCACTACCTGACCCAGGGCTGGCTGTACGGCTTCGCCGACGGCCGCGGCGGTTATCCGCTGGACTGGACCGTGCTCAAGGCCTGGGGCAGTGACAAGCCCGAGCCGGTCCGCGGCCCCGGCACCGGTGGCATCGCCAAGGACTTCTCCTGGCCGGCGCACGGCTGGCACGAGTTCCGCGATCCCAACGAGGAATGGGAACTGACCCTCTATCGCTACAACTCCAACGTCGTCCGGCAGGTCACGCAGAACGTCGAGGCGGCCCGGCAGGCCAAGGCGTTCGAGCAGTGGAATCCCAACTGGGTCAGGTTCGTCGAGCAGCACGTCGGTGCCTGGATGCATGTTGATCATGGTCTCGGCCTCTACCTGTACGCCAACGCGAACCGGCGGGCGCCGACCAACATGCACAACAACGCGATCTCGGTGAACAGCATGCACCGGATCCGGGCGGCGCAGGATCTGGCGCTCTACAACCTGACGCTGAGCGAGGAGATCGAGGGCTTCGACGGCACCGCGCACCTGGAGACCTGGAACTCCGACCCGGCCTGGCAGAAGCTGCGCGAGACCGCCGAGCAGCTGACCGCGATCGACGACTGGTGCGAGGCGATCTTCGCCGCCAACGTGATCTTCGAGCCCTTGGTCGGTGAACTGTTCCGCAGCCAGTTGGTGCAGCAGGCCGCCCCCGGCAACGGCGACTGGGTCACCCCGACCGTGATCGGCGCCGCCGAGTACGACTTCGCCGAGCGCGATCTCCGTTACACCAAAGCGATGTTCGAGCTGCTCACCAACGATCGTGAGTTCGCCGATCACAACAAGTCGATCATCCAGGGCTGGCTGTCCACCTGGGTGCCGCGGGCCATCGCGTCGGCCCGCACGCTGCAGCCGCTGTGGTCGCAGCCCGATGCCAAGCCACCGCGATTCGAGGACGGGCTCGACCGGGTGAAGAGCCGCTTCACCGGCATCCTGACCGGCCTCGGCCTCACCGAACCGAAGGAGTTGTCCCAGTGACCACGTTGAAGAACCCCGTCGAGAGTCCGTACAAGTCAGACAACACCGCGTCGAACCGGTGCGGCGTCACCCTGATGAACAACCAGGTCGGCGTCGTCGTGGCCGAGGTGATGCGGCACAAGGACAACGTCACGGTCACTCCGCTGCCGTCCATGATCAGAGTGGACGCGGTCGGCACGATGATCTTCGACTACGACGAGATCTCGGAGGCCCTGGGTGAGGAGTCCGGCTACTACGACTCCGCCCAGTTCGAGGAGAACATGTCGACCCACTACGGCCGGATGATCCACGAGGACGACCGGACGATCATGTTCGCCAATCCCGAGGACGCGGCCGAGTTCATCGGTTTCGACCTGACATCGCGCTAGCCAGCTAGAGGGAGGGAACCCCCGTGTACGAGAAGAACGGTGAGAAGTATTTCGTCGTCGACAGCCACATGCACTTCTGGAACGCGGCTCCGGACAACTGGGTGCCGGGGCACGAACAGTTCGCCAAGGGCTGGATCGAGTGCTTCCACGCCTATCAGAGCCTGGCGCCGGCCGAGACGCACTGGTCGATCGAGCACTTCCAGAAGTACTCCGAGGACGATTTGATCAAGGACGTGTTCGAGGACGGCTACGTCGACGTGGCGGTCTTCCAGCCGACGTACTTGAAGGAGTGGTACACGGAGGGCTTCAACACCACCGAGCAGAACGCCGACCTGGGCCAGAAGCATCCCGGCCGGTTCGTCCTCAACACCCGGTTCGATCCGCGCGACGGTGACGCCGGCCTGGCCGAGCTGCGCGCCAACGTGGAGCGCTACGGCTCCCGCGGAGTCAAGCTCTACACCGCCGAGTGGAACAACGGGTCGCGCGGCTACAAGCTGACCGACCCGGAGGCGTACCGCTATCTGGCCACGGCCCAGGACCTCGGGATCAAGAACATCCATGTGCACAAGGGCCCGACGATCTGGCCGCTGGACAAGGACGCGTTCGACGTCTCCGATGTCGATCATGCCGCGACCGACTTTCCCGAGCTCAACTTCATCGTCGAGCACGTGGGGCTGCCGCGGATCGAGGACTTCTGCTTCATGGCGACCCAGGAGCCCAACGTCTACGCCGGCCTGTCGGTGGTGATCGGCGGTCTGATGCACGCCCGGCCGCGGTTCTTCGCCAAGGTGATGGGCGAACTGCTGTTCTGGGTCGGCGAGGACAAGATGACCTTCGGCAGCGACTACGCGATCTGGACGCCGAAGTGGCAGGTCGAGGGATTCGTCGACTGGGACTTCCCCGACGATCCGGAGTTCGCGGACTATCCGCGGCTCGGGGTGGAGGGGAAGAAGAAGATCCTCGGGCTCAATGCCGCGAAGCTGTACGACCTCGAGGTCCCGGCCGAGCTGAAGGTCAAGATCGAGCCGGACGCCGCGCTCGCTCCCGAGCCCGACACCGTGCTGGCCCAATGATCACGATAGGTGCCGTGATCATGACGGGCCCGCGATCATGACCACCCAGGTCGCCGAGCGGTCCCGGGTCCTGGCCGCGCTCGACACGGTCCGGGACCCGGAGCTCGACGAGCCGATCACCACGCTCGGCTTCGTCGCCTCCTGTGTGACGTCGGCCGCCGGGGACGTCCAGGTCCGGCTCCGGCTGCCGACGTACTTCTGCGCGCCGAACTTCGCCTATCTGATGGTGGCCGACGCCTACGACGCCGTGTCGGCGCTGCCCGAGGTGCGCACCGCCGACATCGTGTTGGAGGACCACTTCGCGGCGGACGCGATCAACGCCGGCGTGGCCGCTCGGGCCGGGTTCGCGGTGTCGTTCGCGGGCGAGGCGCTGGGTGAGCTGGACGACCTGCGCCGCACCTTCCTGATCAAGGCGGTGCTGGCCGGCACCGATCAGGTGGTGCGGATGCTGGACCTTGATCATGAGGGGCTGGCCGGGGTGAAGCTGGGTGACCTGCCGCCGTCGGCCGAGCGGGACCGGCTCTGCCGGCGGCGGGCCGAGCTCGGGCTGCCGACCGATGACGCCGCTCCGCTGTTGCTGGATCCGGACACCGGGGCGCCGATCAGCGGCGCCGCGGTGCCGCGCCATCTCGGCCGGGCCCGACTGACTCGGGTCGGCATCGAGGCCAACACCGGCATCTGCCGGGGAATGCTGCGGCACCGCTACGACAGCGCCGGTGCCGGTGAGGAGGACGATCAATGAAGGCCGTACGGCTCCACGGATATCATCAGCAGCCGGTCGTCGAGGACGTGCCGGAACCATCGGTCAAGGGACCGCTGGACGTGGTGATCAAGATCGGCGGGGCGGGCGTCTGCCGGACCGATCTGCACATCATCGAGGGCCAGTGGGCCGCGGCGATGGACCCGCCGCTGCCGTACACGATCGGCCACGAGAACGCGGGTTGGGTGCAGGAGGTCGGATCGGCGGTCACCAACGTCGCGGTCGGCGACACCGTGATCCTGCACCCGACCCCGACCTGCGGACTGTGCCGGGCCTGCCGGGCCGGGCAGGACATGCACTGCGTCGAGAGCACCTTTCCCGGCCTGGACAGCGACGGCGGGATGGCCGAATATCTGCTCACCTCGGCCCGGGCGTGCGTGAAGCTCGACCCGGCGACCCAGCCGAAGGATGTCGCCGCCCTCGCCGACGCCGGGATCACGGCCTATCACGCGGTGCGCAAGGCGCTGCCGCTGCTCTATCCGGGGACGACCGCGGTGGTGATCGGCGCGGGCGGGCTCGGCCACATCGGCATCCAGTGCCTGGCCGCGTTGACCGCGGCCAAGATCATCGTGGTCGACCGCAACCCCGACGCGCTCTCGTTGGCCGGCGAGCTCGGCGCGGGCGAGACGGTCGTCGCCGACGGCCGCCAGGTCGACGCCGTCCTTGATCACACCGGCGGTGCCGGGGCCGAGGTGGTGCTCGACTTCGTCGCCGAGCAGGGGGCGGAGCACGACGGGTTCGCGATGACCGCGCGGGCCGGTTCGTATTTCGTGATCGGCTACGGCGGCCAGGTCGAGATCCCGACCCTGGACATCATCTCCACCGAACGCAACCTCGTCGGCAACATCGTCGGCACCTACAACGAGCTGGCCGAACTGATGATCTTGGCCCAGGCCGGCAAGGTCACCCTGCACACCAAGACCTATCCGTTGGAGGCCGCGGCCGACGCGGTCGCCGATCTGGACGCCGGCCGGGTCAGGGGCCGCGCGATCCTCGTCCCGTAACTCACTCTCTGGAGGACTGTCATGGCCAAGGAACTGCGCTTCGGCGAAGAGGCGCGCGATCTCATGCTGGTGGGCGTCGACAAGCTCGCCGAAGCGGTGAAATCCACCCTGGGCCCGAAGGGCCGCAACGTCATCCTGGAGAAGATCACCGGCTCACCGGTGGTCACCAACGACGGGGTGACGATCGCCCGGGAGATCTTCCTCAAGGACCAGTTCGAAAACATGGGCGCTCAGCTGGTCAAGGAAGCGGCGATCAAGACCAACGACATCGTCGGCGACGGCACCACCACCGCCACGGTGATCGCGCACGCGATCGTCCGGGAGGGGATGCGGGCGATCGGCTCCGGCGGCAACCCGGTGCTGGTCAAGCGCGGCATCGACCTCGCCGTCGGCCGGCTGGTCGAGCACCTGCGCTCGGTGGCCCATCCGGTCGCCACCGAGCACGAGCTGGCCCGGGTGGCGGCGATCTCGGCCAACGACGACGACGTGGTCGGCGCGGCCATCGCCAAGGCGCTGCACACGGTCGGCGACGGCGGCATCGTCAGCGTCGAGGAGTCCGCGGTGCACGGCATGAGCGTCGACTTCGTCGAGGGCTTCGAGTTCGACAACGGCTATCTGTCGCCGTACATGGTGACCAATCCGGCCGCCTTGGATGCGGTGCTGGACGACCCGTACATCCTCTTGTGCAGCGAGAAGATCACCAAGGTGCAGCAGCTGATGCCGTTGCTGGACAAGATCATGCGCGACCCGAAGCCGTTGTTGATCATCGCCGAGAGCCTCGAGGGCACGGCGCTGAGCATGCTGGTGCACAACCACGTCAACGGGATCTTCCAGTGCGTCGCGGTGAAGGCGCCGGGCTTCGGCGACCGGCGGTTGCACAAGCTGGAGGACATCGGCGCGATCACCGGCGGCACCGTGTTCAGCAAGCACTCCGGGCTGATGCTCGAGACGATGACCGTCGGCCACCTCGGCCGGGCCGACCAGGTCCGGATCACCGCGGACCGGACCGCGATCGTCGCCGCGCCCGGCCACAACGAGGAGGTCGAGTTCCGGTTGACGCAACTGCGCGCCGAGCTGGACCGGGCCTCCTTCGGGGTGGACGAGGACGTGCTGACCGAGCGGATCGGCGCGCTGTCCGGCCGGGTCGCGGTGATCCGCGTCGGCGCACCGACCAACGCCGAGCTGAAGGAACTGCAGCACCGGGTCGAGGACGCCCTGTCGGCCACCCGGGCCGCGATGGCCGAGGGGATCGTCGCCGGCGGCGGCGTCGCCCTGCTGCACGCGGCGGCGGCACTCGATGATCTTGACGTCAAGGACGACTACAAGATCGGCGTCGAGATCGTCCGCCGCGCCCTCCCCGAGCCGACCTACCTGATCGCCGCCAACGCCGGCTACAACGGCGTCGAGGTGCTGGAACGGGTCGGCGCGCTCGGCGTCGACGAGGGCTTCGACGCCCTCGACGGGCGCTACGGCAACATGCTCGAGCTGGGCATCGTCGATCCCCTGCGCGTCGCCCGGTCGGCGCTGCAGAACGGAGCCTCGGTCGCCGGTCTGCTGCTCACCACCAACACCCTGATCGCGGAAGAGCAGACCCCGTGGGGCGGCAGCCCGGCCCTGATGACCGAATACGGTGCCCTCGATGAGGGCCTGCACCAGCCCTCCCCCGACTCCAGCACCCCCCAATCCCTAGGCCTAGGCCCCTCCGTCGGCTAACCCAACAACCGCCGACCCGCCACTTGTGCACGCGCTCTTGCGGCGTGTCGGTGCACAAGTGACGGGTCGGCAGGAGGTCTGGGCACTTGGCAGCGACGGTCGGCAGGCGGTCAGGACCCTCGGCAGCGACGGTCGGGACGATCTTCCCGTTCGAGCCTTGGCGAGGAATCTAGGCCTGCGGCTTCGACAGAGGTGGCCGGCGCTCGCTCGGACGTTCGTCCCATCCGATCGAGACGTCACTTCTGCTCCGACACGCCGCAAAAACGCGTGCGTTAGTGACGGGTCGGCGGGGTTTGGGTGAGGCGGGTGATTGTGGGTGGGTCTAGGGCGAGGGTGAGGCCGGCGGCTTCGTAGGCGAGGAGGGCGGCGCCGCCGACGGCGTCCAGGGCCGGGGGTACGAGCTCGCTGTGCACCGAGCCGGGCACGCAGAGTGAGACGCCGAGCCGGTCGGCGAAGGCGGGATCGCTGGCCAGGGCGCCGGTGACGGCGACCGGGACCGGTTCGGTGCCGACCAGGGCGGCCAGCAGCAGGACGCCGTGCGCGGTCTTGTCGGTCAGCCCGCGGATCGCCTGGTCGGCCAGCGGTGACGTGTCGGCCGCCGCGGTCACCAGCGGGGCCAGCGCGCCGTAGCGGCGCTTGACGTCGTTGTGATCGACTTCGGCCAGCTCCAAGATCACCCGGCGCAGCCCGGTCAGATCATCGACTCCCCAGTGCTCCAGCACCTGCGCGACCAGGGGCGCGTCGGCCGTCGAGGTCGTACCGATCAAGATCTGGTGCATCAGGTCGAAGACCAGGTGCCGGGCGCCGCCGGCATAGTGCTGGAACTGACCGCTCTCGATCTCCCGGCCGTCCGCGGTGATGGCCAAGATCATCGAGCCGGTGCCGGCGACCACCATCACCCCGGGCTCGCCCAGCAGGGCACCGCGATGAGCGACCACCGCGTCGTTGACGAAGCGTCGCGGGCAGCGGAGCGAGGGGAGGGCGAAGTGCTCCTCGGCCCAGGCGCTGGTCCACCCGCCCTGGTTGGAGCCGGTGCGCCCGATCCCGGCGAGGCCGGCGGCGAAACCGATCGCGTCAGCCGGATCAAGATCACCCTGCGCCAGCGCGCGAGCCACCGTGTCGGCGACGTTGTCGGCCGCATCATCGTTGTGGTTCGGCGATCCGCCGCGACCGGTCGCCGCCGCGAGCAGCGACCCGTCGCTGCCGTGACACCTGACCCGGGTGTGCGTGCCGCCGGCGTCGACGGCGATCACGTATCCGGCGCGCAATGGCAACTCTGTCATGGGCGCAAACTCTAACGTCGAGCACGCCAGGTGATCAGAACTTGGGCTGATCCTCGGTGTCGATCGGGCTGTGGCCGTGCAGGAAGTCGAAGTCGCAGCCGAGGGGTGCTTGATCGACATGGGACAGATAGAGCGAGCCGTAGCCGCGGCGGTAGGCCGGCGCCGGGGGTCGCCAGGCGGCCCGGCGGCGCTCCAACTCGGCGTCGTCGACCAGCAGTCGCAGGCTGCGGCCGGGCACGTCGAGCTCGATCTGATCACCATCGACGACCAGGGCCAGCGGCCCGCCGATCGCGCTCTCCGGCGCCACGTGCAAGATCACCGTGCCGAACGCGGTGCCGCTCATCCGGGCGTCGGAGATCCGCACCATGTCCCGGACTCCCTGCCGGAGCAGCTTGGCCGGCAGCGGCAGGTTGCCGACCTCGGGCATGCCGGGGCCGCCGACCGGCCCGGTGTTCTGCAGCACCAGGATGTCCGTGGCCTCGATGTCCAGCTCCGGATCGTCGATCCGGTCCCGCAGATCGCCGACGCTGGTGAAGACCCGGGCCCGACCGCGGTGCCGGAGCAGCTCCGGGCTCGCCGCCGCGTGCTTGATCACGGCGCCGTCCGGCGCCAGGTTGCCGGTGAGCACGGCCAGCCCGCCGTGCGCGTCGAGCGGCTCGGCCAAGGTCCTGATCACCGAACCGTCCGGGGCCGGGGCGTCGGCGACGCTCTCGGCCAGGGTCTGTCCGGTCACGGTGAGCTGATCACCGTGCAACAGCGGCAACAGTTCCTTGATCACCACCGGCACGCCGCCGGCGTAGAAGAGCTCCTCCATCTGATAGCGGCCGACCGGCTTCAGGTCCACCAGGAGCGGAGTTCGGGCACTGATTTCGTCGAACAGGCGCAACGGCAGGTCAAGATCACGGCGGCCGGCGATCGCCGGCAGATGGACGACCGCGTTGGTGCTGCCGCCGAGCGCGCTGAGCAGGGTGATCGCGTTCTCGAACGCTTGTGGAGTGAGGATCGCGGACGGCCGGAGGTCCTCGGCGACCAGGCCGACGATCCGCCGGCCAGCGGCCTGCGCCAGCCGGAGCCGGCGCGAATCGACCGCCGGGATCGCCGCGTTGCCCGGCAGCGCCATTCCCAGCACCTCGGCCAGGGCGTTCATCGTCGAGGCCGTACCCATCACCATGCAGTGACCGGCGCTGCGCACGATCGCGTCCTCGTAGCCGCGGTAGGCGGCGTCGTCGAGCCGGCCGGCCCGATGCTCGGCGGTGAGCCGGCGGCAGTCCGTGCAGGCGCCGAGCACCTGGTCGCCCTGGCGGCCGTTGAGCATCGGCCCGCCGCTGACCAGGATCGCCGGCAGGTCGGCGCTGGCCGCGCCCATCAATGCCGCCGGCGTGGTCTTGTCGCAGGACGCCAGCAGCACCACTCCGTCCAGCGGTTGGCTGCGGATCATTTCCTCGGTGTCCATCGCGGCCAGGTTGCGATGCAGCATCGAGGTGGGGGAGAGGAAATTCTCGCCGAGTGAGATCGTCGGAAACTCCACCGGCGTCCCACCGGCCTGCAGCACGCCCCGCTTCACCGCCTCACACAGCTCGCGGAAGTGCTGGTGGCAGTTGTTGAGCTCGCTGAACGTGTTGCAGATGCCGATCAGCGGCCGACCAAGATCATCGTCGTCGTGCCCCATCGACTTCATGAACGAGCGGTGGATGAAGCCGGCCACACCCGGCTCGTTGAAGAACCGCTCGGCCCGGCGCTGCGTTGGCTCGCTCATTCCTGCTGCCTCCCTGAAGCTCTGAGGAACAGGGTAGGGATCGGGCTTCCCCTTCGACAGGCTCAGGGACCGTTGTGGACAGGCGGGCCGGGCAGCAGTCGGGTGGCGGCCAGGGCGATCAGCTGGCTCAGGGCCAGCAGGGCGAAGATCAGGCTGAAGCCGAGCTGGCCGAGCCCGGTGAACACGCCGACCACGGTGACCCCGGTCGAGGCCGCCAACTGCACCACGATGAACAGGGTGGCTGTCGCCTGCGCCGTCGAGGCCGCGGGCACCACCCGGAAGACGCTGGAGAACGCCGGGGCGGCGACGAAGCCGAACGACAAGCCGATGATGATCATGACGATGATCAGCACCGGTGCCGGGGCGACGGGATTGATCAAGGCGAAGGTGGCCAGGCCGATCGCGGTCACCGCGGCGCCCGCCCGGACCAGCACCTTCGGCCCGGTCCGGTCGCTGATCCGGCCGCCGTTGGACATCGAGACGATCAGTCCGACCCCGAGGGCGCAGACCAGCAGGCCGCGCGCGAGGCCGTGCCAGCCGAGGAGTTGCTCGGCGAACAGCGGCAACGAGATCACCATCGAGAACATGGTGAATCCCACGGCGGCCATGGCGATCAGGCTGCCGACGAAGCCGCGGTGCCGGAGCAGGCCGAGGTCCAGCACCGGCGCCTTGGTCGTGGTCGCGGCGTGCCGGGCGTACCAGCCGAGCAAGATCACGCCGACCGCCGCGGCCAGCAACGGGATCCAAACGGGGGTGTCCGTGCCGACCCGGTTCAGCGCGATCAGCAGCCCGACGAAGCCGAGCGGTAACAGGATCAGGCCCAGCAGGTCGATCGGTCCGCCGGGCCGGTCGGGGGCCTGATCGCGGGGCAGCAGCCGGATCGCGGCGATCAGCACGAGCAGACCGATCGGCAGATTGATCAAGAAAATGCCGCGCCACGACGGATCGGTGTCCAGCACCGCGCCGAACAGCGGTCCGACGATCGGCGCGACGTTGATGATCATGGACAGGAAGCCCATCACCCGGCCCACCAGCGCGGGCGGAGCGGCCCGGGCGCTGAGGGCGAGGGCGGCCGGCTCCAGCAGCCCGCCGCCGAAGCCCTGGAGCACCCGGAACGCGATCAGGGCGCCGATCGACCAGGCGAAGCCGGCCAGCACCGAGCCGAGCACGAAGCCGGCCAGCCCGATCAGGAAGACCCGGCGGCCGCCGTACCGGTCGGAGGCCCAGCCGGCCAGCGGTTGCGCCAGCCCGGCGCTGATCAGGTAGCCGACGGTGACCCAGACGACAGTGTCGAGACCGGTGCCGAGGGCGGTGCTCAGGGTGGTCAGCGAGGCGGCGACGGCGGTGCCGTTGAGCACGGCCATCAGCGCGGCCACCGCCATCGCGGCCACGACCAGCGTGGTGGTCCGGTCGAGCCGGACCGGCGTCGCCCGTTCGGTGTCTACTGTCATGGCAAGGAAACTAAACTAAACCGAGTAGTAAAGTCAATCAGGCAGTGCGGTATAGTTCGGGCATGACAGCGGCGGCCCCCGGCACGCGTGGCGCGACCAAGCGCCAGGCGATCCTGGACGCGGCCGCCGAGCTGTTCGCCGAGGACGGGTACGAGCGGGCCAGCATCGACGCGATCGCCGGCCGGGCCGGGGTGTCCAAGCCGACCGTCTACAGCCACTTCGGCAACAAGGAGCGGCTGTTCCGGGAGTCGCTGGCCGAGAGTTCGCGGCAGCTGAACGAGCAGTCGTACGCGGCCGCCATCGCGCTCGACGTCGGCGCGAACTGGGAGCAGAGCCTGCGCCAGGTCGCCGTCCAGCTGGTCGAGTGCCAACGCAGTCCCTGCGCCGCGTCGCTGCAGCGCCAGCTCTACGCCGAGATCAATCGCGACCCCGAGGTGTTCAGCATCGTCCGGTCCCGCGGCGCCGATCCGATGATCGAGGCGCTGGCCGGCCGACTGGCCATGCTGGCCAATGCCGGGCACCTGAAGCTCGACGATCCGCTGCGTGCCGCGAAGCAGTTCCTCGCCCTGATCGGAGCCGAGATGGCCGAGCTCACCGTGCTCGGCACCGGCCGTGGTGACGACCGCTCAGTGACCGCGGCGGTGCGGGCCGGAGTCGAGACATTCCTGCGCGCTTACCGCACCTGATTCCGCGGCTCGCAACCGATTCGCGTTGGACGCCGCCCAGTGTGTATCTTTGTGCGTCGGCGCCGGGTGATCGGCGCCGTAGACTTGCCCCTATAGCTCAGTAGGCAGAGCGTCTCCATGGTAAGGAGAAGGTCTGCGGTTCGATTCCGCATGGGGGCTCGGGAGTCACCTTCCTGCTCCGGCAGGGCAAGTGGGTGGGAACCGTGGCGGGGTAGCTCAGTTGGTGAGAGCGTACGACTCATAATCGTGAGGTCGCGGGTTCGAATCCCGCCCCCGCTACCGTAAGTCGAAGTTAGTCCGGCAAGCGCCTGGATCAGGCGAAAGTGAGGAAGTCATGGCCAAGAGCTCTGATGTGCGGCCGAAGATCACACTCGCCTGCACCGAGTGCAAGGAACGCAACTACCTGACGAAGAAGAACAAGCGGAACGATCCGGACCGGCTCGAGCTGAAGAAGTTCTGCCCGCGCTGCCGGACGCACCAGCCGCACCGCGAGACCCGCTGACCTCGTCCGGTCCCGGCGGCGGCACGACGCCGCTGATCCTGGTTGCCCACGGCAGCCGGCATCCCGGCGTGTCCGCGGCGCTGGATCAACTCGCCGCGGCCGTCGCCGACGAATCCGGGCCGGAGCGGCTCGAAGTCAGCACCGCGTTCCTCGATCTGACCGAACCCGATCTCGGGACCGCGGCCGCTTCGCTGCGGGCCGCGGGTCGGCAGCGTGCCGTCGTCCTGCCGTTGCTGTTCACCGAGGCTTTCCATGCCCGGATCGACCTGCCGGCCACCGTGGCGAAGGCCCGGCAGGACACCGGGCTGGAGTTGATCACCGCCGACGTGCTCGGCACCGGCGGCGACATCGAGAGCCTGCTCGACAGCACTCTGGCCGAGGCCGGCGTCGGCCCGGAGTCGGTAGTGATGGTGTACGGGGTCGGTTCCTCCGACGCCGAGGCCAACGCCGCCGTGATGTCCCTCGCCTCCCGCCTCGGCAGCCGTCGCGGCAGCTGGGACTTCGCGGCTTTCGCCACCTGCGATCCCCGGGCCGACGAGCAGCTCGGCCGGGTCGACCGGCTGATCGTCCTGCCCCTCTTCGTCTCGCCGGGCCTGTTGCTGACCCGGCTGGAGACCGCCGCGGCCGAACACGGCGTGACCGTCCTGCCGCCGCTCGGCACCCGGCTGGCCCCGGTGATCTACGCCCGCTATCGCTCGGCACTGACACCGCGGCACCGCTGACCGGCCCGTTTGCTCCTCGTTGCGGGGGATTTCACTTCCGGACTGAAACACCGTATAGCGTACGGTAAAATGGTCGGGTGATTCGAACCATCCCCGCCCTGCCCTGCGCCGAACTCGACCACGTGCTGCCCTTCTACCTCGCCCTCGGCTTCCGGCAGACCTACCGCCAGGACCGGCCGAATCCCTATCTCGCCCTCAGCCGGGCCGACGGCTGCGAGCTGCACTTCTTCGGCCTCCCCGGCTTCGACCCGGAGGCCAACTGGAGCAGTGTGATCATCCAGGTCGACGACACCCTGGTGTTGTTCGAGGAATTTGCCGCCGGGCTGCGTTCGCACTACGGCAAGCTGCCGCTGGCCGGCTTGCCGCGGATCACTCGACCGCGGCTGAAGCAGGGCACCGCTCGCGGCTTCTCGGTCGTCGACCCGGCCGCCAACTGGCTCCGGGTCACCGCCGGCGCCGAGGACGGCGGCGAGGGCTCGCGGCTGGAGCGGGTGCTGCTGAACGCGGCCCGGCAGGGCGACTCGCACGGCGACGTGGGGACCGGGATCTCGATCTTGGAGAACGGGCTGCGCCGCCACGCCGACGCGAGTGATCAGGAACGGCTGCCGCTGCTCAGCTATCTCGCCGAGCTGCTGGTCCGCAGCGGTGCGCCCGACCGGGCCCGATCCGTCCTGGCCGAGATCGACGGGCTGTCGGTGGACACCGCGGAGGTCGCCGCCGAACTCGCCGAACTCCGGGCTCAGCTCTCCCGGTCGACGCACAGCACGTGACCTATGTCGAGGGGGTCTGGTTCGATCAGACGTTCACCGGCCGGACGTATCGGGAGATCGGGATCGCGAGCACGCGGGACCGGTCCTTCACTCTGCGTGCGACTGACACGATCGACTCGGTCCGGGAGGCGCACCGGCTGCGCTGCGAGGCGTCGCGGGCGGCGCTGGCTGAGTTGCGGTTGAGCGATCGGGTCGACGGGCGTGGCGTGGTGATGAGAAGAATGTCAGCGGCGAGTCAGCAACGACACCTAGCGTTCGGTCAAATTGGACCTAGCCGAAGGACGCTATGAAACAAGCAACGAGACTCGCTACCGCTCTCGCCTCGATCCTTTGTCTGACCGGACTCATCAGCACGACCGCGGCGACCTCGGCGGCCGCCACCACGCTGCGATCAGGACCGGTGACCGCTACTGCACCGATCGTCGCCGCGGCCACCCCGCACTGCAACACGCGATTGGCTGTCTACATCACCAGCACCCGTCAGCTCGTCGTTCCCTCGTACAACCAAGTCACCAGGAACTGCATCATGAACACTGGTGCCCGCGGCTCGCACGTGTGGGAACTGCAGACTGCTCTCAGGGACTGCTATCACATCAACCCCGGACCCATTGACGGAAAGTACGGCCCGCTGACCAAGGCCGCCGTCGCCGTATTCCAGCAATCCGTCAAGATCAAAGACGACGGGGTCTACGGCCCTCGAACCGAAGACTTCATGCGCTTCCGCGTCTACGACAACAGAGGCGCCTGGGCGGGCTGGTGCACCCAGTAGGTCAACTAGGGTCTTGAGGCATGGAGCAGCGGGACGAGGAGTGGGTCACGGAGTTGCGGGGGCGGTTGGATGAGCTTCTTGATCATTATCGCGACGCCCTGCAGCACAGCTTGGACGAGCTGACCGAGGAGGAGGCGCGGCGGAGACTGGTGCCGTCGAAGACCACGCTGCTCGGCTTGCTCAAGCACGTGACCTATGTCGAGGGGGTCTGGTTCGATCAGGCGCTCACCGGCCGGACGTATCGGGAGATCGGGATCGCGAGCACGCCGGACCGGTCCTTCACCCTGCGGGCGACCGACACGATCGCCTCGGTCCGGGAGGCTCATCGGCTGCGCTGCGAGGCCTCGCGGGCGGCGCTGGCCGAGCTCCGACTCAGTGATCGCGTCGACGGCCGCGGCGATCGCCCGGTCTGGGCGCTGCAGCTCCAGGTGCTCCGCGAACTGGCGCAGCATGCCGGGCACGCCGACATCCTGCGCGAGCAGTTACTGGCGGCCCGCACTGGACCGTCCTAGGTACGACGCCGGCGGAGCGGGAGCCGGCCGGTGACGGGATTACGCGCGGTCAGGCAATAGCGTCGGCCGGCCGGGTCGGTGCAGGTGATCCAGTGCGCGCCGTCGCTCAGCCGCCGGGCGCCGAGGGCCTCGTGCCGGGTCGCCTCCGTCTCGCGGTCGGCGCAGGCCAGATCCAGATGGGCCCGGACCTCGGTCTCGGGCGGGTCGCCGGTGCGCTGGAACAGGATCCGCAGCGGCATGCCCTCCGGCCGGACCAGATAGCCGAACTCGGATTGCGAGCCGGGCCGGTGTTCCCACCCGGTCAGCTCGGACCAGAAGCTGGTCTCGTCGTCGTACCGCGCGGCCGGCAGGTCGAGGCAGAGCTGATCGACCAGCGACCCCGGCCTGCCGTACGGCAGCGCCCGGAACCGTTCGCCGTGATGGGTGACCAGGCAGAACGGGAAGCCGCCGGGTGAGGTCGCGACGCTCAGCCCGGGCTCGGTGAAGGTGATCGTCGCGCCCAGCCGGGCGGCCCGCTCGGTCGCCGGCGCGACGTCGGCGACGTGCAGATCCAGATGGTGCCCCGGGGTCTCGGAATCGGTCAGTTGCACCCGCAGATAGGAATCGCCGTCCGGCGGCAGCAGGGTGGCGAACTGGCCGGCGTCGCCGCGATAGGCCGACAGCGCCGATCCGGTGACCCGCTGCCAGAACCGGACGGACTCGCCGAACGTGTCGGCCGGACCGTCCAGGAAGGCGGTCAACCAGGCGATCATCGCCGAACCCCCAGCGCCGGTCGGGATCGAGCCGCGGTCAGTCGACCGGGGCGGTCGGATGGCTGTGTACGAAGTCCTCGACGGTGAGCAGGTGGTAGGCCATCTGCAGCCGCGCCCGGTCGGGATCGTGGTGGCTCAGCGCCTGCCAGATCGCCCGGTGTTCCCGGTGGGCGCGGGCGACCTGGCCCTCGCTGTGCAGCCCCATCCAGACCCGGGCCCGGGCGGTCCGGCTGGCCAGCGCCTCGATCAGTGCGGCCAGGGTCGGATTGCCCGAGCTGCGCGCGATCACGCTGTGGAAGTGGATGTCGGCCTCGACGAACGCCTCGTGTTCGCCCGAATCGACCAGCGGCTCGAC
Source organism: Microlunatus speluncae (assembly GCF_009299835.1). GTDB lineage: Bacteria > Actinomycetota > Actinomycetes > Propionibacteriales > Propionibacteriaceae > Microlunatus > Microlunatus speluncae. The sequence goes on along the minus strand of NZ_VKCZ01000007.1, from coordinate 97,887 downwards.
CTCGTCCAGGATCTCCTGGGCCCGGCCGAGGGTCGCGTCGTCGATCAGGATCGCGGCCCGGCCGGCCGACTCGGTCTCCAGGATCCGGCGTACGGCATGGACATCGGCCCGGTGTTCGGAGGACTGCAGGTCGACCATGAAGCTCATCGGTGCCAGCAGCAGCGAGGAGTCGAGCGACGTGACGTACGTGCCGTCGCCCTGCCGGGTCTCCAGCACCCCCATGATGCAGAGCGCCCGGACGCCCTCGCGCAGCGAGCCGCGGGACACCCCGAGCCGCGCGGCCAGGTCCTTCTCGACCGGCAACCGGGCCCCGGCGGTCAGGTCTCCCGTGGTGATCATCTCTTTGATGCCGTTGAGGACGACGTCGGTCTGGGATTCCCGCGGTTGCTCCGGGGTCGCCGTCGCAACCTCCGACCCTGGAGCCGACTCGATACTCATCCGATCATTATGGCGGATTCGCCGGATCCGGAGCCGGGCGTCGGCCGGCGCCAACGACGCGAAGGCGGCCTCCGGCGTCCCGGCCGCGGGCGGATTCCGTACGGCCGGGTGCCGTCCATTAGCGTGGGTCCGTGCCCATCTCGACCGAACACGTCGGCCGGAACTACCCACCGACGACGCCGTATCAGGTGTCGGCGGCCAAGATCGGCGAGTTCGCCGCGGCCATCGGTGATCCCAACCCGGCCTACGCGGGCGACGAGGCAACGGCGCCGCCGACCTTCGCGGCCGTCGTGGTGACCCAGGCCTGGCAGGGGATGTTCGACGATCCCGAGCTCGGGCTGGCGCTGCACCGGATCGTGCATGCCGAGCAGCGCTTCAGTTATCAGCGTCCGCTCCGGGTCGGCGACCGGGTGGTCTCGACCCTGACGATCGAGAAGGTACGGGCCCGCGACACGGCCGACTTCATCACCACCAGCGCCCGGGTGGAGACCGTCGCCGGCGAGCTGGTCTGCACCGCCACGGCGACCTTCGTGCACAGCAAGGAGGCGGCGTGACGTCCCCGGTGATCGAGGTCGGGGCCGAGCTGCCGCCGCTGACCATTCGGCTGACCAGGGAGCGGCTGGTCCGCTACGCCGGCGCCGCGACCGACTTCAATCCGATCCACTACTCCGAGCGGGCGGCGACGGCGATCGGTCTGCCCGGCGTTGTCGCGCACGGGATGCTGACGATGGGGGCAGCGCTGCGGGCGGTCACCGACTGGGTCGGCGATCCGGCCCGGGTCGTCGGCTACGGCGTACGGTTCACCCGCCCGGTCGTGGTGCCCGACGACGCCGAGGGCGCGACCATGATCGTTTCCGGCCGGGTGACCGCGGTCGACGGTGATCAGGTGACGATCCAACTCGACGTGGTCTGCGGCGAGGTCAAGGTGCTCGGTGGGGCGAAGGTGGAACTCGATCTTGGGCGTTGACGCGACGACCGCCGATGCGGTGAGCACCCTGCTGGCCGATCACACGACCTTCCGGGTCGGTGGCCGGGCCCGCGATTTCGTCGTCGCCGGGAGCGAGGCCGAGCTGGTCGAGACGATCACCCGGCTGGACGCGGCCGGTGAGCCGGTGCTCGTGCTGGGTGGCGGGTCGAACCTGCTGATCGGTGATCATCCGTTCGACGGCACGGTGATCAAGATCGCCAGCCGCGGCATCGAGGTGGACGACAGCGGCTGCGGCGGCGCCGTGGTCCGGGTCGCCGCCGGTGAGAACTGGGACTCCTTCGTGGCCACCGCCGTCGATCATGAATGGTCCGGGATCGAATCCCTGGCAGGGATTCCGGGCCTGGTCGGTGCCACACCGATCCAGAACGTCGGCGCCTACGGGGCCGAGGTCGCCCAGGTGATCGCCAGTGTCGAGACGATCGACCGGAGCACCGGCCGGCGAGCCCGGTTCGCCGCCGCCGACTGCGGCTTCGGCTATCGGCATTCCCGGTTCAAGGCCGAGCCGGGTCGCTATCTGGTGCTCGCGGTCACCTTTCAGCTGCCGCCGGGATCCCTCTCCGCCCCGATCGGGTACGCCGAGCTGGGCCGGGCCCTGGGCGTGGAGCAGGGGGAGCGGGTGCCGGCGAGCGCGGTTCGCGACGCGGTGCTCGGCCTGCGGGCGGGCAAGGGCATGGTGCTCGACGCGGATGATCATGACACCTGGAGCGCCGGGTCGTTCTTCACCAATCCGGTGCTGACCGCTGAGGTGGCTGATCGGCTGCCCACTGATGCACCCCGGTGGCCGGCGGAGGGCGGCATGATCAAGACCAGTGCGGCCTGGCTGATCGATCATGCCGGCTTCGGCAGGGGCTACGGGACCCCGCCGGCGACGCTGTCCGGCAAGCACGTGCTGGCCCTGACCAACCGCGGTGGCGCGACCGCAGCCGACCTGGTCGCCCTGGCTCGGGAGGTGCGGGGCGGCGTCCAAGCCGCGTACGGGGTCGAGTTGGTGCCGGAACCCGTGCTCGTCGGGTGCTCCCTGTGACGCCGGCGGCGGGCGCGGTGTGGGCACCGCGCCCCGACCGGGTCCGACTTTGGAGAGCCGGGGAGGTCGTCGAGCTGGTTCGGGCGGGCGAGGATCATCGGGTCTGCCCTTCGACAGGCTCAGGGAACGGAACAAGCGGCGACGGCTCAGGGAACGGAACGGGCGGGTGGTGGGTGCCGCCGGCCGGAGTGACGGTCGATCATGACGTCGACTACGGGTTCCTGATCGATGACGACGAGACCGTGCTGCCCGATCCGCGGTCCCGGCGGCAGCCGGCGGGCGTCCATCGGGCCTCCCGCGGCTACGATCCCGGCCGCTACTCCTGGCAGGATCACGACTGGACCGGCCGGCAGTTGGCCGGCGCGGTGATCTACGAGCTGCACGTCGGCACCTTCACCCCGGACGGCACGCTGGTCTCGGCGATCGACCGGCTTGATCATCTCGTCGAGCTCGGCATCGACCTGGTCGAGCTGATGCCGGTCAACGCGTTCAACGGCAGCCACAACTGGGGCTATGACGGGGTGCTCTGGTCCGCTGTGCAGGAGGAGTACGGCGGCCCGGAGGCGTACCAGGGCTTCGTCGACGCCTGTCACCAGCGCGGCCTCGGCGTGATCCAGGACGTCGTCTACAACCATCTCGGGCCGAGCGGCAACTACCTGCCCCGGTTCGGACCGTACCTTGATCAAAGTCGGTCCAACACCTGGGGCGAGTCGATCAACCTGGACGGCCCGGACTCCGACGAGGTGCGCCGGTTCATCATCGACAGCGCGCTGATGTGGCTGCGCGACTACCACGTGGACGGGCTCCGGCTGGACGCCGTGCACGCGCTGCGGGACACCCGGGCGACGCACGTCCTGCAGGAGCTGGCGATCGAGGTGGACGCGCTGAGCGCCTACGTCGGCCGGCCGTTGTCGTTGATCGCCGAGTCGGATCTGAACGACCCGCGGTTGATCACCGCCCGGGAGGCCGGCGGCTACGGGCTGGACGGCCAGTGGAGCGACGACTTCCATCACGCGCTCTACGCCAACCTGACCGGCGACAGCACCGGCTACTACGCCGACTTCGACTCGGTCAGCGCGTTGGCCAAGGTGCTCACCCGAGGCTTCTTCCACGACGGCACCCCTTCGACCTTCCGCGGCCGGGCCCACGGCCGCCCGTTCGACACCCACCGCACGCCCGCCTGGCGGCTGGTGGTCTGCTCCGACAATCATGATCAGATCGGCAACCGGGCCGACGGATCGCGGCTGTCCGGCCGGCTGGATCAGCGCCAGCTGGAGCTGATGGCGATGATCACCGTGCTGGCCCCGTTCACGCCGATGATCTTCATGGGCGAGGAGTGGGGTGCCCGGACGCCGTGGCAGTTCTTCACCAGCCACCCGGAGCCGGAGCTGGCCGAGGCGGTCGCCAAGGGCCGGGTCGCCGAGTTCGCGGCCATGGGCTGGGACCTCAGCGTCGTGCCAGACCCGCAGGACCCCGAGACCTTTCGCCGGTCCAAGCTGGACTGGGCTGAGCCCGACCAGCCGGACCGGGCCGCGCTGCTTCGCCGCTACCGGGAGTTGATCATGCTCCGGCGCAGCCGGCCGGAGTTCACCGACCCGCGGCTGGACCGGGTGCAGGCCGAGGCCGACGACGAGCGCGGCCTGCTCCAGCTCCGCCGGGACCGGCTGCTGCTGGTGATCAACTTCTCCGAGCACGAGGCCGAGGTCGCGACCGGCCCGACCGGAGCCCCGCTGATCACCGTCGGTGCCGCCACCCCGGCCGACGGCACCGTGCGGCTGGGCGGGCACAGCGCCACGATCATGGAGCTCACCTGACCGCCATCCGACTTGTCAGAACTGAGTAGCCCCCGGGCACAACTCAGTTCTGACAACTAGGCAGAGGTGAGGGATGTGAGCCGGTTGCGGAAGTTGGTCAGGGCGGCGCGGTAGAAGCGGGGGCCGTACGAGACGCGGCGGACGCCGAGGTCGGCGAGATCACGCAAACCGAGGGCCTCGCCGGTGTTGCCGTTGATCGGGGCCGCGACCTGCTCGACCAGGGCCTTGATCATTTCCGGGTCGGCGAGCCCGATCGGGTAGACGCAGTCGGCACCGGCCGCGCGATAGAGCTCGGCCCGGCTCAGACACTCCGCCAGCCGGTCCGGCTCGGCCAGGCCGCTGGTCGGCAGGAAGGTGTCGACCCGGGCGTTGATCACGATCGGCACCCCGGCCTCCGTCGCGGCGGCGCGGACTCCGGCCAGATAGTCGGCCTGGGCTGCCGCGTCTCGCAATCCGCCGGCGCGGTGGTCGGTGTCCTCGAGGTTGCAGCCGACCGCTCCGGTGTCGAGCAGCCGCTCGACGAATTCGGCCGGGCCGAGGCCGTAGCCGGCCTCCGCGTCGACCGTCACCGGCACCGGCACGGTCCGCGCGATGCGCCGGGCGACCTCGAACAGGGCCGCCCAGGGCGCACCCTCGCCGTCCGGATAGCCGAGCATGGCGGCGACGGCGTTGCTCGACGTGGCCACGACCGGGAAGCCGGACTCGACGACGACCTCGGCGCTGGCCGCGTCCCAGGCGTTCGGCAGCACCAGCAGCGGGCCGTCGTGCAGCTCTCGCAGGACCTTCGCCTTGACGGCCGGATCCGTTGTTTCGTTGGACATTGCTACTCCTTGATCATCAGTTCGGTTGAGGAAGACATGGCGATCCGTCCTGGGCGGTGAGAAGGTTCGGGGCAGCGACGCGTTCGAGGCTCTGACATCGCTGCCGAGGGAAAGGAATCGGTGTGGCCCGATTCCTTTCGCCGCCGGCAGCGGTCTGAACCGGTGACCGTCGGAGAAGAAATGGAGACCGGGATGACCGCACAGCCAGTGCCCGCGCAGGCGCTCGACCAGGAGTTCGACCAGCTCCGCGGGCCGCTGCTGGCCCACTGCTATCGGATGACCGGCTCCTTCCAGGACGCCGAGGACGTCGTCCAGGAGACCTATCTGCGGGCCCGCCGGGGGATCGACCGCTTCGAGGAGCGGTCGTCGTTGAAGACCTGGCTCTATCAGATCGCCACCAACACCTGCCTCAGCGCGCTCGGCCACCGCGAGCGCCGGGTGCTGCCGTCCGGGCTGGGCGCGCCGGCCACCGATCCGTACGCGCCGATCGTGTCCGACACCGGCGTCTCCTGGCTGCAGCCGCTGCCCGACTCGGCGGTCGGTGACCCGGCGGAGATCGTCGTCACCCGGGAGTCGGTACGGCTGGCGCTCACCGTCGCCCTGCAATACCTGCCGCCGCGGCAGCGGGCCGCCTTCCTGCTGCGCGAGGTGCTGTCCTGGTCGGCCGAGGACATCGCCACCACGCTCGGGATCAGCGCGCCGGCGGTGAAGAGCCTGCTGCAGCGGGCCCGGGCCCGGTTGGGCACCGCGGCCGTCGCCGAACCGGCTCCCGGTGAGGTCGAGCACGACCTGCTGGCCCGCTACATCGCCGCCTTCGAGCAGGCCGACGTCCGCGCCCTGGAGGAGATCATCCACGCGGACTTCACCCTCGAGTCGACCACGCATCGCACCTGGTTCAAGGGGATTGCTGTCTGCCTGCCGTTCCTGGCGCGCACCATGGCGCCGGTGGGATCGGCCCGGTTGATTCCGGCCGGCTTCAACGGCCAGCCCGGCTACATCTCGTACCGCGATCGGGGTGACGGGGTGTTCGCGGCCATCGGGATCGGCATCCTCACCGTTGATCATGATCGCGTCCGGGCCCTGACCAACTTCAAGGACGACGACCTGTTGCGGGCGCTGCGGCTGCCGATGATCTTGTCGGGTGGGGCGGCGTCATGATCACCGGGATCGAGGCCCGGCCGGTCGCCCCGATCCTGTCCGGCTCCGTGCGGTACGCCCTCACGGCCGTCGCCGGGCTGTCGGCGGATGATCTTGGTCGGTCCTCGCCGTGCGCGGGTTGGACGGTCGGCGACGTCCTGCGGCACCTGCACGAATCCTTCGACGCGCTGAGCGCCGCCCTGAACTTCGGCCGGGTCGTGCTCGACGAACCCTCCGGCGCCTCGCCGCGGGAAGGCGTGATCTCGGCGCTGACCGAATCGGCCGACTGCCTCGACCGCGCCGCCCGGCGCCGCGGCCCGGCGAGCCCGATCGCGGTCGGCGGGCTGCCCCTGGCCCGCGACAAGGTGATCATCGTCGCGTCCGTCGAGGCCGCCGTGCACGGCTGGGACGTCAGCGCCGGCGCCGGCCGACCACTGCCCATCCCGGACCCGCTGGCGATCGCGTTGCACGGCCGGCTCCCCGAGCTCGGCAGCCCCGGCCCCGGTATCTTCGGCCCGGCCCTCACCATCTCGGATGCGAGCACCCCGAGCCGGCGACTGCTTGCCGACCTCGGCCGGGACTGGCGCTTCGACGCGGGTCTCGCTCCCTGAGCCCTGAAAAGTAGAGACGCACCAAAGGCGGAAGGGACGAGCAGGGCTCAAGCCTGCGCTGCCGGCCGGCCGGTTTCGCCGGCGGTTCGCTTGCCGAGTGGACGCTTTGGCCAGGCCCGAAAACTCGCGACCAAAGTGTCCACTCGCGGGCGCCCGGCGGTGCCCTCGGCCCGGTGAGGGTGGTCTTGCCGATCACCGGAGGCGCGTGACAAGCTGTGAGAGGCGCCTCCAGGGCCCCCCTTTCCACATCGAGGAAAGGGAGATTCTCATGTCACACCCGATCGAGTTCCGACTCTCGGAGAATCCGTGGGCACCGACCGCCGTGGTCGAGGAGATCAACGCGCGCACCGGCAGCGGGCTGGTGATCACCGGGCTGGCCGACCAGATCGGCGGCGTCAGCAGCGCGGCCTTCGTGGCCTGGCCGGACGGTCGCCAGTCGGCGCTGACCCGGCCGCGGACCCCACTGGCGCTGATGCGGCTGACCGCGACGGTGCTGGGCGAGGCCCGGGCGCAGGGGCTGCCGGTGCCGACGTACCAACTGGTGCTCCAGTTGGACCACGGCTATCTCGCGGTGGTGCAGGAACGGCTGCCCGGCCGTCACGTCGAGACGCTGGACCGGACCACCGTGGCGGCGTTCGTCGCGATGAACGAGCGGTTCGCCGGCCTGTTGCGTCGGCATCCGGAGGTTCCGCCACCGCCGGCCTTCCCGGCCGACGGTCCGGGCTACGGCGCGTTCGAGGACACCATCGGCGGGCACAGCCGGCGTGGCCGGCGACTACTGACCCGGCTGCTCGCGGTGGACGGCGGCCGGCCGCTGCGGCTGGCCGGCGACGACCTGGTGCACGTCGACTATTCACCGGGCAACGTGCTGTTCGACGAGTCCGGCCGGGTCAGCGGCGTGGTGGATTGGAACTTCGGCGCGGCCCGCGGCGACCGGCGCTACGCCCTGATCGGCCTGGCCTGGGGCAGCGTCGGCCGGAGAACGATCAAGGCGGGTGAGCAGGCGTGCATCGACGCGGCGCTGGCCGAGCTCCAACCGGCCACGAGGCGCAGTTACGAGGCGCACTGGGCCGCGTACAACGTGCACCGATCGATCGTCGAGGGCTTCTCGGCCGACCGGATCCTTTCCGACCTGGCCTTCGCCGAGGCCCTGATGAGTTGATCACCGGCATCGGCCGAGGCCGGTGCTTGACCGCCCGGCGGGAAGCAGGTTAGCCTTCCCTTACTCGCTCAGCGAGGGTCGACCGAGTGGTGAGTTTCGGCTCGGTGCTTCGGTGGCACATCCTCCTTCGGGAGGGGCGCGTCGGTCGGACGGCGCGGCCTGGTGCGGGGGGTCGCGCCAGGCCGCGCCAGGGCCGGATTCGCTGGAATTCGTACGGCAGAATGCGGTGTCGGAACGGGGCGGCCGAGGACTAGACTCAGCGCCGAAAACCCCCACTTCTCAAGAGACGGATGCCCGCGGCAATGACCCTTACCGAGCTCGAACCCGACGCCCTCACCCAGTTGCTTGCGGATCAGCAGGCGGCCTATGCCGAACTGAAGGCGCGCGGGCTCAAGCTCGACCTCACTCGCGGCAAGCCGTCGGCCGAACAGCTCGACCTGTCCAACGCGCTGCTCACCCTGCCCGGCGACGGCGAGTTCCGGGACTCGTCGGGCACCGACTGCCGCAACTACGGCGGCATCGAAGGGGTCGCCGACCTGCGCGCGATCTTCGGTGAGCTGTTGGGCGTGCCGGTGGACCAACTGATCGCCGGCGACAACGCGAGCCTGGCGATCATGCACGACGTGATCGTTTTCGCACTGCTCAAGGGAGTGCCCGGCGCGGCCGGTCCGTGGGCCGGCGAGAAGATCAAGTTCATCTGCCCGGTGCCCGGCTACGACCGGCACTTCTCGATCTGCCAGCAGTACGGGATCGAGATGATCAACGTCGACCTCGGCGACGAGGGTCCTGATCTTGATCAGATCCGTGAGCTGGTCAAGGATCCGGCGGTCAAGGGGATCTGGACCGTGCCGACGTACGCCAACCCGAGCGGCTCGATCTACACCGAGGAGATCACCCGGCAGCTGGTCTCGCTGGAGACCGCGGCCCCGGACTTCCGGATCTTCTGGGACAACGCGTACGCGCTGCACCACCTGACCGAGACCGAGACTCCGGTGCTCGACGTGCTCGGCCTGGCCGAGGCGGCCGGCCACCCCGACCGGGTGTTGATCTTCGCCTCCACCTCCAAGATCACCTTCGCCGGCGCCGGCGTCTCCTTCTTCGCCTCGTCGCCGGCCAACGTCGCCTGGTATCTCGGCCTGCTGGGCAAGCGCACCATCGGCCCGAACAAGATCAACCAACTGGCCCACGCCCGTTACCTGGGGTCGGCCGCGGGCGTCCGGGCGCTGATGGCCCAGCACCGGGCGATCATCGCGCCGAAGTTCGACCGGGTGGAGCAGATCCTGGCCGACCGGCTGGGCGCGTACGGTGTCGCGAGCTGGACCGAGCCGCAGGGCGGCTACTTCGTCAGCCTGGACGTCACCGACGGCACGGCGAGCCGGGTGGTGCAGCTGGCCAAGGAGGCTGGGATCGTGATGACCGGGGCCGGATCGGCGTTCCCGTACGGCAAGGATCCGCGGGATCGCAACATCCGGATCGCGCCGACCTTCCCGACGCCGGAGGACGTGGAGCTGGCGATCGACGGCCTGGCCACCTGCGTCCTGCTCGCCGCGGCCGAGCAGCGGCTGGCCGGCTGAGGGTCAGGAGTAGGCCGCCGGTTCGACTCCACTCGCTGCGCGCGGCTATACTCCTGCACTTGGTGGCAGTCGCCATTGTCTCGGCGCGCCCGTCGTTTTGTTCGGCGGACGGACCGGGCCGGTGGAGCGGCCACGAAGGGCAATAGCTCAATTGGCAGAGCATCGGTCTCCAAAACCGAAGGTTGTGGGTTCGAGTCCCTCTTGCCCTGCGGATCGAAAGAACCTGACGGAGGAAAAGCGTGGCGGACGACAAGGACAAGGGACCGGCGGACGAGCCGGACCTTTCCGCCGGCGACCCCGACGATCAGCGTCCTGAGTCCGACGCGGGATCGGAGCCCGTCAAGGGTTCCGACGCCGACGGCGAGGACGTCACGGAGCCCAGCAACGAGGAACTGGCTGCTGCGGCCGACGCGGAGTCGCCCAAGGGCGACTCCGGTGATCCCGACGGCGACCCGGAAGCCGATGACGACAGTGACGACTCCGACAAGGAACTCGTCGCCGTCGGTGCCACGGCCAAGACCCGAAGTGAGGGCGCCGCGGACCGTACGTCATCGAGCGGATCCAAGGGCCGGGAGAAGAAGTCCGAGGCAACGCCCAAGCAGCGCAAGGGCACCGACCGGCCGCGCCGCACCGGCCCGATCACCTTCATCAAGGAATCGGTCGCCGAGCTGCGGAAGGTGGTGTATCCCACCGGTCAGCAGTTGCTGAACTATTTCCTCGTCGTGTTGGTGTTCGTGCTGTTCATCATCGCCGTCGTCAGCCTGCTCGACCTCGGATTCGGTGCGCTGGTCTTCCGGATCTTCAGCACCAGCTGACCAGCTCGACGAGTGAACACCAACGGATAGACGGAGAATCGACGTGTCAGAGAACTTTTCAGCGCCTCGTTCCGCCGAGGACGAGCCGAACGGCTCGGATCCCGGCGTGGACCAGCTGGAGAGCGACGCGTCGACCCCGGCCGCCGATTCCAGCGAGGACTACGGTCTGGCGCTGGAGACCGATCAGCCGGCCAACAGCGGTGACGACATCGCCATCGACCTCGGTAGCTCGGCGGTCGAGGAGACCGAGGACGATGACGACATCAACCTCGACTTCGGCGGCGGCTCGGTCCCCGCTCCGGAGGAAGAAGAATCGGATCTCAACCTCGACTTCGGCACGGCCGAGGAAGAGGACGACGCCGAGGACGAGGACGACGATTCCGACGACGACGGACCCGATGTCGAGGGTGTCGCGCTGGAGACGTTCCGCACCGAGCTGCGGGGCAAGATCGGCGACTGGTACGTGGTGCACACCTACTCCGGGATGGAGAACCGGGTGCTGCAGAACCTCGAGAACCGGGTGTCCTCGCTCAACATGGAGGACTTCATCTTCGAGGTCGTCGTGCCGACCGAGGAGGTCACCGAGATCCGCAACGGCCAGCGCAAGCAGGTCAAGCGGACCGTGCTCCCCGGCTACGTGCTGGTCCGGATGGACCTGACCGACGAGTCCTGGTCGACCGTCCGGCACACGCCGTCGGTGACCGGCTTCGTCGGGCACTCCAACCAGCCGGTGCCGCTGAGCCTGGACGAGGTCGAGAAGATGCTCGCCCCGTCGGTGGTCGCGGCGGCCGCGGCGACGAAGGAAGGCCCGGCCCGCAAGAAGAAGAAGATCGAGGTGGCCGACTTCGAGGTCGGCGACTCCGTGATGGTGGTGGACGGCCCGTTCGCCGGTGTCCACGCCACGATCACCGAGATCAACGCCAACAGCCAGCGGCTCAAGGCCCTGGTCGAGATCCTCGGCCGGGAGACCCCGGTCGACCTGACCTTCGCCCAGATCCAGAAGGTCTGATCATGAACTTCCGGGCAAGCCTGCCCGGAGCAACAGGAAGAACAACGAAGGACCCGAGAAGTCATGCCTCCTAAGAAGAAAGTTGCGGCGCTGGTCAAGGTCGCACTGCAGGCCGGCTCCGCCACTCCGGCGCCGCCGGTCGGCACCGCGCTCGGCCCGCACGGCATCAACATCATGGAATTCTGCAAGGCGTACAACGCCGCGACGGAGTCCATGCGTGGAAACGTGATCCCGGCCGAGATCACCATCTATGAGGACCGCACCTTCAGCTTCATCACGAAGACGCCCCCGGCGGCTGAGCTGATCAAGAAGGCCGCGGGAATCCCGAAGGGCTCCGGCGTCCCGCACAAGGAGAAGGTCGGCAAGATCACGGCCGCTCAGGTGCGCGAGATCGCGACCACGAAGCTGCCGGATCTCAATGCCAACGATGTCGAGGCCGCGGCCAAGATCATCGCCGGCACCGCCCGCTCGATGGGTGTCACCGTCGAGAAGTGAGACCACCTCGGCTGGAGGAGGCTCACCCCGAAAGTCTGGGAGGACCGAGCGCGGTCCGGACCAGAACTGGTCGATCAATCATGATCACGAAACGAAGGAAACCAGCAGCATGAAGCGCAGCAAGGCTTACGCCGGCGCGGCGAAGGCCATCGATGCAGAAAAGCTCTACGCCCCGGACGATGCGATCAAGCTCGCCAAGGCGACCACGACGGTCAAGTTCGACGAGACCGTCGACGTCGCGATGCGGCTCGGCGTCGACCCGCGGAAGGCGGACCAGATGGTCCGCGGCACGGTCAACCTCCCCAACGGTACGGGCAAGACGGCACGGGTCCTCGTCTTCGCCACCGGGGACAAGGCCGAGGCCGCACTGGCCGCCGGCGCCGACGAGGTCGGCTCCGACGATCTGGTCGAGAAGGTCCAGGGCGGCTACCTGGACTTCGACTCCGTCGTCGCCACGCCGGACATGATGGGCAAGATCGGCCGCCTCGGCCGGGTCCTCGGCCCGCGCGGCCTGATGCCGAACCCGAAGACCGGCACCGTGACCGTCGATGTGGCCAAGGCCGTCACCGACATCAAGGGTGGCAAGATCGAGTTCCGGGTCGACCGGCACTCCAATCTCCACTTCATCATCGGCAAGGCCTCCTTCTCGCCGGAGATGCTGAGCCAGAACTACTTCGCCGCCCTGGACGAGGTGCTCCGCCTCAAGCCGAGCAGCGCCAAGGGCCGCTACATCCGCAAGATCACCCTCTCCACCACCATGGGCCCGGGCGTGCCCATCGATCCGAACCGGGTCAAGCCCGAAGCGGTCTGATCTCGCGCTTTAGCTGTACGGACGCCGTCCAGTGATCGTCTTTCGTGGTCACTGGGCGGCGTTTCTTCTTTGCTTCTTGAGGGATTAGGTGGCATGCCGCGGCGAGGGCTGGGGGTCTGTGCGCGGGCAACCATCCGCCCGCGGGCCAGTGTGGGTGCCGCTGCCGCGGTCTGAGCGTCCGCGTGCTCCCGCCAGGCCCGTCCACGCCCGCGCACAGACCCCCATCCCTCGCCGCTCCCTTTGGCATGGCCCCGGGTGGGGTTTCCGCCTCAGCCGAGCGGAACCCTGGTAGCTACGACTGCCAAACCGAGCGCGAAGCTGATCACGAGGTCGAAGCGGCCCACCTTTCCGAGTTGTCAGAACTGAGTTGTGCCATGACACAACTGAGTTCTGACAACTCGGGAGGGGCGGGGGTCGTGGGGTGTGGATGGCGATCACTGTTCCGAGTTGTCAGAAGTGAGGTGCGCTATGGCACAACTCAGTTCTGACAAGTCGGCAGGGGAGACCCTCCGTGGTGGAGCGGCGTGAGGTACGGGGCCTGCCCTTCGACAAGCTCAGGGAACGAAACAAGCCCTTGTGGTCGGTTTGGCGGTGCGGCCGCGAGGGCTTGGTCCGTTCCCTGAGCCTGTCGAAGGGCGAGCCAGATGTCATGATCAGAATCTGCCTTTCGACAGGCCCAGGGGAACGAAGACCTTCGTAGTCACTCCAAGCGCTCGGTTTGGCAGTCGTAGCGACCAGGGTTCCGCTCGGCTGTGGCGGTAAGAAATTTGTGCGGCATGACACTCAGACCGGTCCGAAGGCCATCCCAAAGAACAAAAGATGATCAAGGAACAAGGCGGACGGCTCCACGATCAGCCGAGGTGGTCAGGGCGGCGTAGGCACGGAGAGCCGGAGAGACCTGGCGATCGCGGTCCAGGGTCGGACGGAAGCCCTGGGATTCCAGGATGGCTCGGCGGTCCCGTAACAAGGAGTGGTCGACGTGAAGGGTCAGGGTGCGGGCGGGGATGTCGATGGTGATCAGGTCTCCGTCCTGGACCAGGGCGATCGGACCACCGGCGGCGGCCTCGGGCGAAACATGGCCGACGGAGAGGCCGGAGGTGCCGCCGGAGAAGCGGCCGTCGGTGATCAGGGCGCAGGTCTGGCCGAGGCCGCGGCCCTTGAGGAAGGCGGTCGGGTGCAGCATCTCCTGCATGCCGGGGCCACCGCGCGGGCCCTCGTAGCGGATCACGACCACGTCACCGGGACGCACCCGGCGGCCCAGGATGGCGGCGACGGCGTCCTCCTGCGATTCGGCGACCACGGCCGGGCCGGTGAAGGTCAGGATCGAGGGGTCGACTCCGGCGGTCTTGATGATGCAGCCGTCGGGGGCGAGGTCACCGGTGAGGACGGCGAGGCCCCCGTCGGCGGAATAGGCGTGGCCGACGTCGCGGATGCAGCCGCTGGCGGCGTCGAGGTCGAGGTCGTGCCAGCGGCGGGATTGGGAGCCCGCGCGGGCCGAGCGCTCGCCACCCGGAGCGGCGTGGAACAGGTCGACGGCTTCGGCGGCGGGTGACGGCCCGCGGACGTCCCAGGCGGCGAGCCAGGTCGCCAGATCGGGGGAGTGCACAGAAGCCACGTCGCGCCGCAGCAGCCCGGCCCGGTCCAGCTCGCCGAGCAGGGCCGGGACACCGCCGGCCCGGTGCACGTCCTCGACCAGATAGTCGCCGTTCGGGGCGACCTTGCACAGGCACGGCACGGTCCGGGACAGGGCATCGATGTCGGCCAGGGTGAAGTCCAGTTCGGCCTCGTGCGCCGCGGCCAGCAGATGCAGCACGGTGTTGGTCGAGCCGCCCATCGCGATGTCCAGGCTCATCGCGTTCTCGAAGGCCGCCCGACCGGCGATCCGACGCGGCAGCACCGAGTCGTCGTCCTCGTCGTAGTGGCGTCGCGCCAGGGTGACCACGGTCCGACCGGCGTCCTCGTACAACCGCCGACGGGCGGTGTGGGTGGCCAGGGTCGTGCCGTTGCCGGGGAGGGCGAGGCCTAGGGCCTCGGTCAGACAGTTCATCGAGTTGGCGGTGAACATGCCCGAGCAGGAGCCGCAGGTCGGGCAGGACTGTTCCTCCAGCCGGGTCAGGTCGGCGTCGGAGACCGAATCGGCGGCAGAGTCGGCGATCACCGAGACCAGGTTCAGGCCGGTGCGTACGGTGCCGTCGACCAGCCGGGCCCGGCCGCCCTCCATCGGCCCGCCGGACACGAACACGGTCGGCAGGTTCAGCCGGAGCGCGGCCATCAGCATTCCGGGCGTGATCTTGTCGCAGTTGGAGATGCAGACCAGGGCGTCGGCGCGGTGGGCCTGCACCATGTATTCGATCGAGTCGGCGATCAGGTCGCGGGACGGCAGCGAATAGAGCATCCCGTCGTGGCCCATCGCGATCCCGTCGTCGACGGCGATCGTGTTGAACTCCCGCGGGATCCCGCCGGCGGCGCTGACCGCCTCGCCGACGATCCGGCCGACCGGCTGCAGGTGGGTGTGGCCGGGGACGAACTCGGCGAAGCTGTTGGCGACGGCCACGATCGGCTTGCCGAAGTCGGCGGCGGCGACACCGGCGGCCCGGAGCAGGGCGCGGGCGCCGGCCGCGTTGCGGCCATGGGTGACGGTACGCGAGCGAAGCGGGGGCATGCCTCCATCTCCGCACGGGGCACGCACGACCGGGAAGACGCCGCTGCTCCTAGTAGTGACAGCACCACCGGGCCGGTCGGTCGGTGGTTTGTGCCAGGGTGGTGTCGTGCCCGTTTCGAAGCGACCGCGACGCCCGGACCTGCCCGTCCCGACCGATGCCCGGGAGGTCTACACCGACGGCGCCTGCTCCGGCAATCCCGGCCCGGGCGGCTGGGCCTGGGCCGTGGACGAGAACCAGTTCGCGTCCGGCGCCGAGCCGGTGACGACGAATCAGCGGATGGAGATCCGGGCCGCGCTCGAGGCCGTGACGTTCCTCGACGGCCCGCTGCTCGTGGTCAGCGACTCGACCTACGTCGTGAACTGCTTCCGGGACGCCTGGTGGCGCGGCTGGCTCGCCCGCGGCTGGGTCAACTCGGCCAAGAAGCCGGTCGCCAACCGCGATCTGTGGGAGCCGCTGATCGAGGCCGTACGCAGTCGCGCCGACATCGGCTTCCGCTGGGTCAAGGGTCACTCCGGCGACCGGATGAACGACTTCGTCGACCAGCTCGCGGTCGTCGCCGGCAAGGAGCAGCGCAACCTGGCTCCGGCCCCGACGGCCGCCACGTCGGCGGTCCCGGCCGACGACACCCTCTTCTAGCCGGCCGAGCCGGATCAGGGCCGATGACGACCGGTGCGGAGCGGCGGCGAGAGCTCGGCGCCTTCCTGCGCAAGCGCCGGGAGCAGATCGTCCGCGCCGACTACGCCCTGCCGCCGGTCGGCCGCGGCCGGGAGCTGGGGCTGCGGCGCGAGGAGGTCGCGTACCTCTCCGGGGTGAGCGTGACCTGGTACACCTGGCTGGAGCAGGGCCGCGACATCAACCCGTCCCGGCAGGTGCTCGACGCGGTCGCCGTCCAGTTGCGGCTCACCGGGCCCGAACACGAGTACGTACTCACCCTGGCCGGGCTGGCACCGCTGCCGGCCGCCGAGGCGGCGGCGCCCACGCCGGCCCCGCCACACCTGCACCGGCTGATCGACGCGCAGCTCCCGTCCCCGGCGTTCGCGATCACCCCGGACTGGGGCATCGCGGCCTGGAACCGGGCTTACGAGATCCTCTATCCCGCCATCGGCCGGGTCGATCCGGCCGACCGCAACCTGCTGTTGTTGATCTTCACCGATCCGTACGTGCGCCGGATGCTGCCGGACTGGGAGATCACCAGCCGGCGCTTCCTGGCCGAATACCGGGCCGAGGCCGGGCCGCTGCTCGGCCAGCCGTCGCAGCTCGCCCTGATCGACCGGCTGACGTCGCAGAGCCCCGACTTCGCCCGCGCGTGGGAGGAGCACCAGGTCGACCGATTCTCTTCTCGGGAAAGGCGTTTCGAGCATCCGGAGGCCGGCGAGTTGATCTTCGAGCAGCACCGGCTGATCCCTTCTGATCTTCCCGGCCTGCACCTCGTGATCTATCTTCCGCACCCGACTGCCGTCGCGCGCCTGGTCTCGCTCCTCGAGCGCGCTGGACGCGGAGATCTTCCATGATCGACACGGACCTTCGTGGGCCGCCGTGGACCTCGGGCCTCGCCCGTGACTGTTGACGGCCGGGCCTGACGCACCGCTAAACTCACAGCCTGCCAATACAGAGGAGTGTTGACATGTCCCGACTGCGGCGGGTCGCCTGCTGGGCCTCCCCCTTGCTGGTGGTGGCCGCTCTCTGCGCGGCCCTCGTGTCGCCGGCCAACGCGCAACCGATCGCCGACCACAACGGGCTGACCTCGGCCCAGCAGGTCAAGCTCGACCACGCCCGGGTCGAGGCTCATGCCGATCTTCGATTCGGCACCGAACCGCTGGCCGCGGTCCGCGCCGCCGCCGAAGCCGCGGTGCCCGAGGCAGCCTGCGAGATCAGCGTCGATGCCGCGGTGGCCTTGTCCATCGCCATGACCTGGCCCGAGACGTCACCCTCCGGGCAGGCGCCCTCGCCCATGACCTTGTCCCGCTACGACACCCAGCCCACCCTCGCCGATCCGGAGGGCCGCGCCGAGGGTCTGTGGTTCCACCCCGGGATCGGCATGTGGCAGATGGACTCGGCCGGCCTGGGCTCCGACTACACGGCGGCTGAGGCGATGAACGTCGAGTACACCGCGGGACGCGTCGTCCCCGGCATCGTCGCGTCCTACTGCAACTCACTGGGCGGCGGGGCGTCCGAGCCCGCGGCTCGCCGCGCCGCCTGGCAGCCGTGGGTCGCCTGCTGGCAGGGCGCCTGCGAGGACACCTATCAGCGCGCCCTGGCGGGCGTCCTCACCGATGACACCGTCACCAACCTGGGCGGCGCCGAATCCCGTGAGTGCGAGATCGGCGGCGCGACCGTCGATTGTGTCTTCGTCGACCCGGCCGCGGCGCAAGGCGCGAACTGGTGGGCGGCTCCCGGCGGCGGTCGGTCTCCCATCGCAGCTCCGTTCTACGTGTGGCGGGTGACCGACGGTGACTCGGTCACCGAGATCCGCTACTGGCTCGGCGCCGATTCCGGCGCGGCCACCGACGTACAGGCCGCGCGGCCGTTCGGCGGCAACGCCCGGGACAGCCTCACCTGGACGGCCGGCCCCGGCCTGTGCGACCAGACCGCCGGCCGCGGCGACTGCTGAACGCCGGACCCGGGCCGAGTTGCTCAGCCGGCCGACCGGTTGGGTCAGACGTGGGCGCCCCGCCGGATCGGTGCGGGGAGCTTGGCCGGGCCGCACCAGCGGGCCAGGGCGGCCCGGACCTCGCCCGCGTCGGGACGGTCGCCCGCCCAGGCGATGTAGCCGTCGGGACGGATCAGCTTGGCGGTTGTCCCCGGCTCGGTCGAAGTGCCGAGGCTGACCCGGTCCCGCCACGCCTCCATCGGCGCGTGGCTGGACTGCGGCGGCAGGATCAGCAGGAAGCGGCCGGTCCGCAGCTCGGCATAGACCCGGGTCGGCGCGGCGTGGGCGATGAGCGACACATCCGGCACCCGGGTGCCGCAGAGCCGGTGCGAGGCGAACGGCCGGGGATAGCGCAGGCCGATGCCGGAGATCTGCCGGATGATCCGATCCGGTACGTGAGCGAGCCGGCTGGCGGTCTCGATCACCCAGTTGGCCCGCTGCCAGAACGGGGTCTCGGCGACGGCCAGCCGGAGCAGCGAACCGCTGGACCGGAGCACGGCCTTGCCGACCGGATGTCGTTCGGCGTGATAGCCGTCCAGTTGGCGGGCCGGCCCGTGGCCGTGGATCGCCGCGGCCAGCCGCCAGCTGAGATTGGCCGCGTCCTGCAGGCCGACGTTCATGCCCTGCCCGCCGGCCGGGGAGTGGGTGTGGGCGGCGTCGCCGACCAGGAAGACCCGGCCGTTGCGATAGCGCGGCACCTGCCGCTCGTCGCTGTGGAACCGGGACAGCCAGCGCGCCTCGGCCAGGCCGAAGTCGGTGCCGGCGATCCGGAACAGCACGTCGCGGATCTCCTCCAGATCCACCGGGGCGTCGTCGGGCAGCGGCCGGTCCCGGTTCCAGGCGATCACCCGATACCAGCCGTCGCCGAACGGGACCACGAAGAAGAAGCCGGCCGAGCCGCGGTCGAAGGTCAGCTCGGTCTCCGGCGGCTCGGTCAGCTGGACGTCGGCCAGCATCACCGAAGAGACGACGGTCTTGCCCGGGAACGGCATCCGCAGCGCCCGTCGCACCGTGCTGTTGACCCCGTCGGCGCCGACCAGCCAGTCGGCCCGGTGATTGGTGGTCACGCCGTTGCGGTCGAGCAGGTTGACGTCGACGCTGTTCGCATCCTGCCGGACGGCGGTGACGGTGAGGCCGCGGCGGATCGTCGCCCCGAGCCGGGTGGCCCGGCGGGCGAGCAGCCGCTCGGTCTCGGACTGCGGGGTGATCAGCAGGAACGGGAACCGGCTGGGCAGGATCGACAGGTCGATCACCAGCGACTCGAACAGCACCGCCAACTCGTCGACCTCGACGCCGGTGGCGACCAGCGGATCGGCGAGCTCGCGGGCGTCGAGTAACTCCAGGGTCCGGGCCTGGACGGCGAACGCCCGGGACAGTTTCGATTCTTCGGGGCGCTGCTCGACCACCATCACATCGATGCCCTGCGCGGCGAGATCGCCGGCCAGCATCAATCCGGTTGGTCCCGCGCCGACGACGAGCACCTGATTCTGGGCCATCATCGATCCCTCCTCGCAGTTTGTTCGACATTACCTGCGATTGAATCGATATTGAGGCGCGCTACGCCGGGATATCAAAGACCGACCCGAGGAGTTGTCTCCTCGGGCCGGTCGGTGATCGATCTGGTGGGGTCGCTCGCTCAGTAGCGGCGGGCGCCCTCGTACGGCATGTACTTCATCTTGATGTAGCCGACCGGCTTGCCCGGGCGGGACGCGTGCAGCACCTTGCCGTTGCCGGCGTAGATGCCGACGTGGCTGATGCCGGAGTAGAAGAAGACCAGGTCGCCCTTCTGCAGGTTCGACTTCGACACCTTCTTGCCCTTGCGGAACTGGCCACCGGCCGAGTGCGGCAGCTTGATCCCGGCCTTGCGCCAGGCAGCCTGGGTCAGCCCGGAGCAATCCCAGCTGCTGGGGCCGTCGCCACCGTAGGAATAACGGTCACCGATCTGCTTCTTCGCGAATTCCAGCGCCTTCGCGCCCTTGCTCGAGCTCTTGCTGGACGACGACTTCTTTTTCTTCTTCGGCTTGCTGGCCTTCACCTTGACCGCGGCGCCGGCCTGCAGCGCCCGCCACACTCCGGCGGTCGCCTTGCCGGTGGCCTTCCAGCCCTGGGACCGCTGGACCGACTTCACCGCGTCGCGGGTGATCGGGCCGAAATAGCCGGTGGTCGGGACCTTGCGGCCGGACGCGGTGAGCGCCGACTGCAGTCGCTTCACCGCGGAGCCCTTCTTGCCGACCTTCAGCGTCGGCTTGGAGCCGCGGGACAGCAGGGCCACCCAGGTGCTCTTGTTGACGTGGCCGGTCTTGGACAGCTTGACCTTGCCCTGGAACTTCTTGACGGCCTTGACCTCGGTGGCCGAGAACTTGCCGTTGGTCTTGATGCCCTTGTAGCCCGCCGCCTTCAGCAGGCACTCGGCGGCCTTCGCGCTCTTGCCCTTGCTGCCCTTCTGGACGTGTCCGTACGACTTCAGGGCGGTGGTGCACTTGCTCGCGGCCTCGGCCGGCGCGGTGGCGCCGATGCCGACGGTCAGGGCGAGCGCGACGCTCGCGATCCCGGACAACAGGATCTTCGGAATTCGGTGCATGTACTGGCTCCCCTTGTACGCCTGACAGAAGTCGGCGTTTCGGGAACCAGGACAGTCCTACGTCGTCGCCCCCGAGCGACCGATTTGCCGGCCCTCCCAAGCCGGCATCCCGGACGTTATCAAAAGGAAATAAAAGAAATCAATCCGTGATCTGAAATCGGAAACCGGATTGGGCGCGATCCCGTTGGATTTCGGCTGCTGCGAGGGGCGGAAATTCATGCTGGCTCGAATCGTGCCTCGTAACCGTTAGATTGCTCTGTTACGGTTACTCGTGAGGACATCGCCGTTCGAGAGGGCATCTCATGAGACGCACAGCGAAGACGCGACACCTCACCCGCGAGGTGGACGGGCTGCAGGTGCACTACCGCGAATCGGGCGTGCCGGCATCGACGGCCGTGCTGCTGCTGCACGGATCGCCCAGCTCCTCGTACTCGTTCCGGGAGGTGCTGCCGAGCCTGGGCGAGCACGCGTACGCCATCGCACCCGACCTGCCCGGCTTCGGCTTCTCGGACGCGCCACCGCCGGCGGAGTACACGTTCGAGCGGCTGGCGGCGGCGGTCGACGCCCTGGTGGTGAGTCTCGGCGTCGAGCGGTACGTGCTCTACCTGACCGACTTCAGCACCCCGGTCGGCTATCTGCTGGCGCTGCGGCACCCGGAGCGGGTGCTGGGCCTGGTGGTGCAGAACGGCAACGCCCACGAGGCGGGGCTGGGGCAGTCGTGGGACGCGGTACGCCGCTTCTGGGCCGACCCGAGCGCGGAGAACCGGGCGGCGATGGGGGACTGGCTGGACTTCGACGGCACCCGGGCCACCTATCTCAGCGGCCTCCGGCCGGAGCTGCGGGACCTGCATCCGGCCGAGTCGTGGCACCTGGACTGGGAGCGGCTGTCCCGCCCCGGCTTCGTCGACCTGCACTTCCGGCTGTTCTGCGACTACCGCGGGCATGTCGAACGGTTCGACCGGATCGCCGACTTCCACGCGACCCACCAGCCGCCCGCGCTGCTGCTCTGGGGTCGGCACGACCCGTACTTCGACATCGCCGAGGTGTTCGCGTTCCACCGGACCCTGACCGCGGTCGAGGCGCACCTGTACGACGCGGGCCACTTCCTGTTGGAGACCCACGCCGCCGAGGTCACCCCGCTGCTCACCGCCTTCGTCGACGAGGTGCTCGACCGCGAGCCCAGCCGGCGATGAGCACGCCGACCCGCTGGACCGATGATCATTTCGTCGCCGGCGACATCGCGCTTGACTTCGCCAACACCGTCTTCCGGCGCACCCCGGAACTCGGTGCCGACCTGCTCGACAGCGGGCGGAGCCTGACCGGTTGGTTCGGGCACGCCGGGCTGCTGCCGCCGACCGACGACCCGCCGGCGGCGACCGAGGGCGCGTTGCCGGCGGCCCGGCGGCTGCGGGACCGGCTCTGGGTCGTGGTCGATTCGCAACGGGAGGGCGGCGAGGTGCCGGCCGACGCGCTGACCGGGCTGCTGGAGCAGGCCCGGTCCGGGGTGGTGACCGTGACGGCCGACGGCACGGTCAGGCCCCGCAGCCTGGCCGGCGCACTGGCCGCCGTCGCCCTGGCCGGGATCCGGCTGGTGCTGACCCCGCCGCCCCGGCCGGTCCGCAGTTGCGATCGGTGCGGCTGGTATTTCCTCGACACCTCCCGCGGTCGCCGCCGCCGCTGGTGCAGCATGAAGACCTGCGGCAATCAGGCCAAGGCCGCTCGCTTCCGGGACAGTCATTCCTGACGCCGATCCGCGGATTTGGAGCGGGCCGCCGGGCTCACGTACTCTGAACGCTGCCGAAGACCGCTGGTTCGATCCCCGGATCGATAACGAGCCCGTAGCTACGGGCGGCCCGCGCAGGTGAGACGAGATCTTCTCCGTCGGGTCGTGTGTGACCGGCGGTCGAGCCCCGGGTCGCCTGAGTGCGCCGGGGCCTTTTCATGTTCGGGCCCGCATCGTACGGGGACCGGGCCAGTCGCCTTCGGAAGTGCCGCAGGACGCGGCGCGACGATCTGCGCACCTGAGGGTGCGACGACGAAGTGGAGGAGACGATGGCGAGGCCGGACAAGGCAGCCGCGGTCGCGGAGTTGAAGGACAAGTTCACCAACTCCGTGGGTGCCGTGCTGACCGAGTACCGCGGGCTCACCGTGGCGGAGCTCAAGGAGCTGCGTCGCAATCTGGGTGAGGACGCTACCTACGCCGTGTCGAAGAACACGCTGACCAAGATCGCGGCCCGGGAAGCCGGTGTCGAGGGCGTCGAGGAACACCTCGTCGGCCCGACCGCGATCGCCTTCGTCGACGGTGACCCGGTCGCCGTCGCCAAGGGTCTGCGCAACTTCGCCAAGGCGAACCCGCTTCTGGTGATCAAGGGTGGCGTGCTGGAGGGCAAGTTCCTCAGCGTCGACGAGGTCAACAAGCTGGCTGACCTCGAGTCGCGCGAGGTTCTCCTCGCCAAGCTCGCCGGCGCGATGCAGGGAACCCTGCAGCAGGCCGTGTCCCTCTTCGCCGCACCGCTCTCGCAGGCGGCGCGCGCCGTCGCCGCGCTGGAGAAGGCAGCGACCGAGGACCCGTCCCTCATCGGTGGAGCCGGCACGCCGGCCGCCGCGCCCGAGGGAAACCAGGAGCCCAGCAACGAAGAACTGGCGGCAGCATCCGCTGCAACTGAAGATGACGCAGCGCCCGCTGCCGAAGAGAAGTAAGGAGACGCCACCATGGCGAAGCTCAGCACCGAAGAGCTCCTGGATGCGTTCAAGGAGCTGACCCTGATCGAGCTCAGCGAGTTCGTGAAGCAGTTCGAGGACACCTTCAACGTGACCGCCGCCGCGCCGGTCGCCGTGGCCCCCGCGGCCACGTCCCCCGCCGGCACCGGCGGTGGTGAGGAAGAGGCCGCGAGCGACGAGGTCGACGTGATCCTCGAGTCCGCCGGCGACAAGAAGATCCAGGTCATCAAGGAGGTGCGGACCCTCACCAGCCTCGGCCTGAAGGAGGCCAAGGATCTGGTCGAGGCCGCTCCGAAGCCCGTCCTGGAGAAGGTCAACAAGGAGACCGCGGACAAGGCCAAGGAGGCCCTCGAGGCCGCCGGCGCCACCGTGTCCTACAAGTGATCTTCAGCTGATCCGCGAACAGCGGGCGGCGGGCCTCCGGGTCCGACCGCCCGCTTTTTGCTTGTTCGCAAGGAGTCGGCTCAGGGCCGCCGAGAGTCTTCGGCGAGGCTGACTTCCAGGCCGCCGAGCACGGCGGCTGCGAGGTTGTAGACAAACGAACCGAGGGTCGCCGTCGCGGTCAGGATGATCACGTTGACGCAGGAGACCAGCGCGGCGACGCCCATCACCTTCGCGGTGTCGAGGTAGGCCTCGACCCGAAACGGGGTGGTGTCGTTCGGAGACTCGGTGATCGTGCGGACCCTTTCCTCGATCGCCGCGAACAGGCCGGAGCCCTGCAGCACGGTCCAGACCGCGTAGGCGGCGACGACGAGGACGATTCCGGCGGCGATCGAGAACAGGAACGAGGTCTTCATCACCGACCACGGATCCAGTCGGGCCAACCGCAGTCGGGCCCGTCGTGTTCGCGGACCGGTGTCCGAGAGCATGGGCAACTCCTTGCATACTCGGTATGTTCAAACCGGACCATACCGAGTATGTTGCGGTCTGTCGACTTCGGGACCCGAGGTGTCACGTGGAGCCTGACGTGACCGGTCCGCAGGGCCGTTGATCATCGGCTCTTCGACAGGCCTAAGGTACGGGAGCCGCGTCCAGGCTGATCCCGGCCGGCAGCTCGGTGTTGATCTTGGATCCGTCGACGCTGACCCGCAGCGGCCCGTGCGGGGTCTGCAGCGTCCCGTCGGCCCGGGTCAGCCGGCCGAGCCGGGGCGTGATCGACACCGTGCTCATCCCCGGCGAGGTCGGCCGGACGCCGAGCAGGGTCGCATACAGGTGGAAGATCGGGTGCGCACCCCAGGCGTGGCAGTCGCTGCGGGTCGGCTCCGGTTGCTCGATCACCGTCCGCAGACCCTGATCGAGCAGCCCGAACCAGAGGCCGAGTCGATCATGGATGACGTCGGTGCGACCGATCCGGCCGAGCGCCTCGAACAGATAGTGATCGAAATAGACGGTGGTCCGGTCCAGTCCGTCGGTGATCAAGGTCCGCTCCAGGGCGGCCGGGCCGTGCTCCGCGCCGGCCAGGACGGCCAGGCTCTGGGCGTGTTCACTCCAGTGCTGGTGCTCGGGGTCGTCGGCGTACAGGCCGCGTTCGGCCGACCAGAACGTACGCTCAGCGGCGGCACGGACCAGGTCGGCGAGGTCGGAGTGCCGGCCGGCCAGCTCCGGCTCGCCGATCCAGGACTCGAGGTCGGCGGCCAGGTCGGCGACGTGCACCAGCTGCAGGTTGGCGACGCCGGACACGCCCCACTGCGCGCCGGGCGGCGTGCCGGAGTTCCAACCGTCGACCCAGTCCATGAAGTTCCAGCCGTCGAGGGTGCTGAACACGCCGTCCGGCCCGACCTGGGTCCGGTGCGCGTCCAGCACCGCCCGCACGCCGGGCATCAGGGTCCGGACGAATTCAAGATCACCACGCCACAGCGCGAAGTCGTGCACCATCGCGATCCACCACAACGAGAACGGCGGAATGGTCTGCCGGATCCGTGACGGATAGCGACTGGTGGTCAGCCCCCGCGGTGACCGACTGCGATCGAAGGCCAGCAGCGCCTGCCGGGCCAGCCGGTCGTCGCCGGTCGCCAGATAGCCGACCAGGCACTGGATCCGGGTGTCGCCGGCATACTGCAACTGCTCGTAGAACGGGCAGTCCATGGTCGTCTCGTGCGAGCACATCTGCAGCGTCCGGAAGCCGAGTCGCTTGACCCGCTCCAGCCGGTCGTCGTCGCTGTCGAAGTGGCTCAGGTCCTGATACGGATAGAGCGTCTCGGTGAAGCCCAGCTCGGTCAGGGTCAGCTCGGTGTCGCCGGTCTGCACCAGCACCTCGACGTAGCGTCCCGCCTCCCACCACAACGTCGAGAAGCTCTCCCGCTCGCCGCCGCCGGCGATGAAGCGATCACCCACCGGATCCTGCTCCGCCGCGCGGCCCGGCGACCGGAAGAACTTGCCCTCGATCTCGTCGCGATGGCCCTTGCGGCCGTCGGGCTCGAGCAGGGCCTCCTGCCAGTTCAGGTCGACCGTGGCGTCGCGGCCGCCGCGCAGGGTCAGTCGGGGATAGGCGCAGACGTAGTTCTCCAGGTCGAGCAGCACCCGGCGGCTGGTCCGCGCCGGCACGGTGAGCGGCTCACCGGCCAACAGCCGCTGCCAGCCGTCGACCTCGTCGGCCAGGCCGTCGGCGGTCCGGACCGCGATCCCGGTGGTCGGGCCGCCGGCGTACTCGGTCACCAGTCGGACCCGGGCGCCGCCGACCTCGCTCTCGGCCTGGGCCGGCAGGATCGCCGGCACCAGCAGTCGGGTCGGTGGCACGTCGTTGGCGTAGTCGGCCGAATAGGCCCGGCCGACCTCCACCGCCGCCGCCCAGTCGAGCTGGTCCTCGCCGCGTTCCCAACCCCACGGGAAGATCCGGCCGTCGAGTTCGCACTTCAGCCCGCACCCCCAGGCCGGTCCCTTGGGCCGGGTGCCGTGACCGGGCAGCACGGCGGCCTGCCAGGCGCCGGTCCCGGTGGTCAGCTCCGGCCGCCCCTCGGCCGCGACCAGGAAGCCGTGCGCCAGTGAGAACTGGGCGTACGGTGCCTCGGCGCCGATCGACCAGACCCGGGCGGCGAGCAGATGATCACCGGCGGGCAGGTCGAGCCGATAGCTCTCGAAGTTCCAGTGATCAAGATCGCCGCGGTCCGGTCCGCGGCCGATCAACTGCCCGTCCAGATACAATTCGTAGCGCTCGTCGGCGGAGACGTGGATCAGCGCCTCGGTGGCCGCGTCGACCGCGAACGCCAGCCGGTAGCCGGCCACCACCGGGGTCGCCGGGGCGTCCGCGACGCTGATCCAGTGGGCCGGCCAGTGGCACCGATCGACCCAGGAGGTGTGATCTTCGATGAAGGGGTCTTGATCAATCAGGATCCGCGCGGCTGCCATGTGCACTCCTCGATCAAGGTTCGACGGCGACCTCGGTCCATCCCAACACACCGGACCAGTCGGCCAGAACCCCTCGCCCAGTCGGCAAGATCGAAAGGGCGGAAGCGTCAGCGACGCGGGACCATGATCACGAACCGCTGCGGGCCGGCTGCAGCTCGGGCATCGCCGCCGCCGCGTCGGTCAGCGCGGCCAGCATCGCGGCCGTCGCCGGCGGGTCGGGCGGCTCACCGTACGTCGCCGCGTAGATGTGCTGGCGCGAGGGCAGTTCCGTCGCCACGATGCCCTCGGCGCGGTGGGCGCGGATCGCCAACCCGGGGCTGGTCGTCACGCCCAGACCGGCGGCGACCAGCGCCTGCATCACGACCATGTCATCGGAGGTGTAGCCGATCTTGGGCTCGTAGCCCTCCTCGGCGCACATCGCCAGCAGATGGCCGCGGCACCGCTCGCAGCCGGCGATCCAGGTCGCGTCGCGCAGGGTGGCCAGCGGACCCTCGGGGCGGACGGACAGCAGATAGAGCGGATCGTCGAGCAGGTGGTGCAGCCGGACGTCGTCCGGATCGGGTTCGGTGTCGTCGTAGCGGAAGATCACCGCGACGTCGATCTTGCCGGCCCGCAGCAGTTGCAGCGACTGCGGCGGCTGGGTGTCGGTCAGGTCGATCTGCAGGCCGGGATGCTGCTCGGTCAACGTCGCCACCGCGCGCGGGATCAGCGAGCCGATCACCGAGGAGAAGCTGGCCACGCGGACCCGGCCGGCGGTCAGCCCGACGTGCGAGGACAACTCGAGGTCGGCGGCGTCCAGCCGGCCGAGGATCTCCGCGGCCCGCGCGGCCAGCAGCTGGCCGGCGGGGGTGAGCCGGATGCCGCGGCCGACCCGTTGCAGCAGTTGGGCGCCGGTCTCGGCCTCGAGTCGGGCGAGGTGATGGCTGACCGTCGGCTGGGTGTAGTGCAGATCCTTGGCCGCCGCGGTGACCGAGCCCAGCCGGGCGAGTGCGTCGAGGACCCGAAGGCGGGTGACGTCCAGCATGTATTGATGCTATCGATGACGCAGCATGAGCATTGGCATTAGACGTATGAGTTCATCCGTCGCATGCTCGATGACATGACCACGGCACCTCCTTCCCAGGTTGATCAACTGATCGAACTGGTCGACGGCGTCCGGGCCGCGGTCACCGTCCATGCCGACTGGGCCGACACCGCTCGGCTCGTCGCCGAGGAGTTGCGCGCCAACCTGCCCGACCCGGGGGTGCTGACCGAGCGACAGCGTCTCGGCTCACCCGACGATCACCCCGGCCACACCTTGTACGTCGAGCCGGACGGCTCGTTCTCGATCATCGGACGGGTCTGGCGGCCCGGGCAGATCACCCGGATCCATGATCACGTCGCCTGGTCCGTCTTCGGCGTCGTCCAGGGCGTCGAACGCCAGGAGCTGTTCGACGCCGAGCTCAAGCTGATCAGCGTCGAAGATCATCCGGTCGGCCACGTCAGCGGGGTCGCCCCGCCCGGCGACCTGCACCGGATGCAGAACGTCAGCAAGACGACCGCCATCTCGATCCATGTCTACGGCGCCGACCTCACCCGCCTCGGCACCGGGGTCCGTCGCTACTACGACTGACCCATTCCATCCGCACACCGAAGGAGCACAACCATGTCACTCACTCGCGTCCACAGCTTCTCCATCTCGCTCGACGGCTTCGGCACCGGCGCGGGGCAGAGCAAGGATCTCCATTTCGGCCACGCCGGGGATCGGCTGCACCAGTGGATGTTCGCCACCCAGTCGTGGCAGCAGACCAGCGGCAGCCGCGGCGTCGACAACGTCTTCGCGCAGGAGTGGGGCCCGGGGGTCGGCGCCGAGATCATGGGGGCCGGAAAGTTCGGTCACCCCGGCTGGGAGGACGACCCGGACTGGAAGGGCGCGTGGGGTCCGAACCCGCCGTTCCACACGCCGACCTTCATCCTCACCCATCACACCCGGCCGTCGATCGAGATGGAGGGCGGCACGACGTTCCACTTCCTCGACACCTCACCGGCCGAGGCGCTGGAAATCGCCCGCAAGGCCGCGGACGGCAAGGACGTCCGGATCGGTGGCGGTCCGACCGTGATCCGTGACTTCCTGGCCGCCGGGCTGATCGATCACATGAACATCGTCGTGGTGCCGATCATGCTCGGCCGTGGGGTACGGCTCTGGGACGGGCTGGAGGGCATCGAGAACACGTACGACATCGAGTCGGTCTCCTCGCCCACCGGCGTCACCCACCTCACGTTCACCAAGCGCACGAGTTCGTAGGGTCAGGCGGGCTCAGGGTCGACCGGCTGCAGGGATTCGGGCAGTTCGCCGCCGAGGACCCGGGCCTTGATCATCGCGCTGAACACGTCCGGACGCTCGCCGTTCCAGGCATGGCCGACGCCGGTGATCAGTCGGCCCTCGCCGTGCGGGAAGCCGGCGGCGATCACCGGCACCGAGCGGCGGACCAGCTCGTGCTCGTCGCCGCCGGCGACTGCCAGCACCGGGCAGTCCGAGGTCCCGGCGCCGGCCGGCAGCCGGAAGGAGGTCGCCTCGGCGGTGACCCGGCGCACGGTGCGGCCGTTCGTGGCCAGCGCCGCGGCCCGGTAGTCGGCGAAGTCCTCGGCGGGCACCCGCAGCACCTTGGCGTTGGCCCGGAGCAGGGCGCTCGACCGGAGGAACGGCGTCATGGCCGCGGTGATCAACCGGATCAAGCGCCGGTTCGGAAACGGCAGCACGCTGGAGCCACTGACGATCAGCCCGGTCGGCCAGGATGTGCCGGCGGCCAGGTGCAGGCCGACGTAGCCGCCGAGGGAGAGCCCGACGACGTGGGCCCGGCCGTCGGCGGTGCGTTCGGCGACCAGGTCCGTGACCGCCGTTGCCGTGTCGGCGATCGAAGTCCAGGGAATGCCGTTGCTGCGGCCGTGGCCGGGCAGGTCGGGGATCAGCAGGTGCAGCTCGCCGGCCAGGACCGCGGCCTGCCGGGCCCACATCCAGCCGCTCGTCCCGGCGCCGTGCAACAGCACCACCGCGGGCGCCCCGCGATCACCGGCCTCGGCCACGAAGAGGGTCACGGGATGATCCTGACACGGTGATCTTGATCGGTGAGCAAGGAGGTTCCTCCCTGGAATTCGACCGCCAGTCACGGACACCATCGGGACACGCCGCGAAAATCGAGGACTCCGGTCGCCTGGCGGTCGGATTCCAGGGCATGATCAACCGGACCCCGTGGCCGGACCGACCGACCGAGCCGTCACCTCCGCTTCGACACGCCGCAGAAATGGCCGCGGAGGTGACGGGTCGCGGGGCTGTTAGGTGGGCTCGGCCAGGCGTTGCAGGGTCGCGCGGGTCGCGGCGTCGGCCGGGAAGAAGGATTCGACGCCGAGCTCGGACAGGGTGACGTCGTGCGGGGCGCCGAAGTTGGTGATCGTGCTGATCAGCCGCAGTTCGCCGGCCGGATGATCAAGGTGCAGGGTGATCAACACGTCCCGCAGCGGGTCGGAGTCGTCGGCCGGGGTCTGCCCGGCCGGGTAGCCGCGGACCTCGTCCAGCAGGGCGGCCAGTCGCGGATCGCCGGTCTGCCGGCTCTGCCGGGCCAGCCGGTCGACCAGATGCCCGGCCCAGTCGGTCAGGTTGCGGATCCGCGGGGCCAGGCCGTGCGGGTGCAGGCTCAGCCGGTAGACGTTGATCGGCGTGCTCAGCAGCTCCTCGGCGACGCCGACCAGCAGCGGCGCGATCGCCGCGTTGGTCAGCTGGACGTCACCCCAGCGGTCGACCACCAGCGCCGGATAGGGCAGCTGGCCGGTCAGCAGGTGCTGCAGCGCGTCCCGGACCGGGCGGAGTTGATCATCGGCCAGGTCCGCCGTCGGGAAGGTCGGCGCGAACCCGGCCGCCAGCAGCATGGCGTTGCGTTCCCGCAGCGGCACCTCCAGCGACTCGGCCAGGGCCAGCAGCAGTGGCCGACTCGGCGCTGCCCGCCCGGTCTCGACGAAGCTCAGGTGCCGGGCCGACACCCCGGCGTCCAGCGACAGGTCGAGCTGGCTGCGTCGCCGCCGGGCCCGCCAGTCACGCAGCAGCGGGCCGGCGCCGGGTCGTCGGGTCGGTCCGGGCGCGGTGTTCATGGGCGCGAGCCTAGCTCCGGCGCGGAAGCCGTACGACTACCTAAGAGGTAATTGTGGCGATTACCTGGGTGATTCAGGCTGGTGCTCATCGACAACAACGAAGGAGCAACAATGACTGACCTCACCACCCTCGCCGACCGCTACCTCGCCTGCTGGAACGACACCGACCCGGTCAGCCGGCGGGCCGCGGTCGACGAACTGTGGGCGGCCGACGCCCGCTACACCGACCCGATGGTCGACGCCGAGGGCCGGGACGCGATCGACGCGACCATCGGCGCCGTGCAGCAGCAGTTCCCCGGCTTCGTGTTCCGGCTCGCCGGCCCGGTGGACGCCCACCACCAGCAGCTGCGGTTCACCTGGGAGCTCGGGCCCGAGGGCGCCGATCCGGCCCCGATCGTAGGCTTCGACGTCGCCACGGTCGATGCCGACGGCCGGCTGCACACCGTCCTCGGCTTCCTGGACCGCGTGCCCGGCTGATCCGCTCGTTCCTGCGCCCTGTCGAAGGGCAAGGATGATCCCCACCTTCGACAGGCTCGGGGAACGAACGTTCTGCACCGGGCTTGTTCCGTTCCCTGAGCCTGTCGAAGGGCAGACCAGACCGCGCCGTTCTCCCGGGAGCTTCGGCCTGACGGCCGGGAAAGACGCAGCAAAGGGCGGGCGGATTGTTGCGGTCGGTCCGTCTCGCGGCCGGGCGCCGGTTCCTGCGATGGCCGGTGCCGCCGGTAGTCCTTCTCGACCGATCCTGCACCTCGCCGAGGCGTCGAGGAGTTATGTCGATCATCGACAGTGAAGTTTCCCACCTGAAAACCGACGATCGAGGTGGAAAAGGTCACACTCGATGATCCCGAAGCACCCCCGGCGGCCGAAACCGCGGCAGAACGGTCTGGCCTGCCCTTCGACAGGCTCAGGGAACGGAACAAGCAGGGCTCCCTTCGCCAGGCCCAGGGAGAACCAGTCCCAGTCAGTCGGCGACCCAGGAGCCGGCGATCATGGTGCGCCAGGCGGTGAAATCGGGGTCGAAGACGGCGAGGTCGGCGGCCAGGCCGACCGCGATCCGGCCCTGATGATCATCGATTCCGGCGATCCGGGCCGGCACGGTCGAGGCCATGGCGACGGCCTCCGGGAGTGGGAGGCCGACGACGTCGCGGAGCACCGGGATCATCTGGTTGATCAAGGTCGTGCTGCCGGCGAAGGAGGTGCCGTCGGTCAGCATGGCGACTCCGTCGGAGACGACCCGACGGCGGTCCGGGCCGAAGACCGTGCCATCGGGCAGTCCGGCTCCGCTGGTCGCGTCCGAGACGGCACAGAGCCGGGGGCCGAGGCACTGGTGGGCGAGCCGCATCAGGGTCGGCGGCAGGTGCCGGTTGTCGGCGATGATCTCCGCGGTGATCTCGGTCGCGGCCAGCGACGCCTCGACCATCCCGGGCCGGCGCCAGGGGCCTTCCCGGATGGTCATCGACTGACCGCTCCACAGATGGATGACGTGACTGAGCCCGGCATCGATCGCCGCTCGCAGGTCGGTGTCGCGGCCGTCGCTGTGGCCGGCGGCGGCGATGATGCCGGCGTCGATGATCCGGCCGACCAGGTCGATCGCGCCGGGCAGCTCGGGCGCGATGCTGATCATGGAGACCACGTCGGCGTAGGCCAACAGCCGGTCGGCACTGCCGTCGTCCGGCGAGCGCAGGTGATCGGGATGATGGGCCCCGCGTTGCCGCTCACTGAAGTACGGGCCCTCCAGGTGCGCCCCGATCACCCGGCAGCCCGGCCGGTCGGAACCGACCCAGGACCGCAGCCGGTCCAGGCCGCGGGTCAACTGGTCCAGCGGCGCCGAACCGAAGGTCGGCTGGACCGCGGTGATGCCGCACCGGGCATAGTGGGCGAGCAGTTCGGTGAAGGCCTGCTCGGTGCCGTCGCCGAAGCTGTGCCCGAGCCCGCCGTGGACGTGCAGATCGATCAGGCCGGGGGTGACGAACCGGCCTCCCACGTCCACCGTCGGCAATGCCGGATCGAGCTCGTCGGGCGGCAGCAGGGCGGTGATCGTCGGCCCGGTGCAGACGACCGCGAGTCGATCATCGACCCGGTCGGGCAGCACCACCCGGCCGTTGATCAGCGCGATCGATCCGCTCATGATCACGCGTCGAGCAGGGCCGCGATGTCCACCGGTGCGCCACTGCGCACCGACCGCCACATCGCCTCGCCGACCGCGACCGCCAGCGCGCCCTCCCGGCTGCTGGCCCGGAGCCCGAGCGGATCGGGGGCGGCCGCGCCCTGGCGGGTGAACAGGTCCTGCCGGAGCTGCAGATCGGAGCCGTTGTGGCTGCCGGGCAGCCGCCGGGTCTCGTGCACCTGACGCTCGCCGAACAACGGCAGATAGGTGATCGGCTGCCGGTCGGTCGCCGGGAACGGGCAGCGGTCCGGCGCCGTGTAGTGGGTGGTCTCGATCCGCCCCTCGGTCCCGTTGATCGCCAGCACGTAGCCCTCCCAGGCCGCCGACAGGTTCAGCGAGTACGACATCGAGGCACCGCTGCGATACCGGACCACTGCCGAGTAGGTGTCCTCGATCTCGATGTCGTCGTCGTAGATGTACAGCGATGATCCCGGCGGATACTGCACGTCGTACGGCAGCGCGTCCCGGCCGGACAGGTGATCATCGCGGACCTCGCCGCCCGGCACGTGCCAGCGCTGGTAGTACGGATCCCGCCGCCGCTGCTCGTCGTGGTCGTAGTCGACCCCGTCCTTGATCGACGGGTTGTGGGCGCCGTTCTTGCCGTAGTAGTTCAGCGCGCCGTAGGCGAAGACCTGGTCCGGCACGTCGCCGAGCAGCCAGTTGATCAGGTCGAAGTGATGCACCGCCTTGGTGATCGTCAGCCCGCCGGACTGGTCCCGGTAGCGGTTCCAGCGGTAGAAGTAGCTGGTCCCGTGATAGGTGTCGAGGTTGTGCACGAACTCGACGTTGGTGATCCGGCCCAGCCAGCCGTCCTTGATCATTCTCCGCATCACCTGGTGCGGCTCGCGGTAGCGCGAGTTGTGGGTGACCCGCACCGTTCCCCGACTGGTCCGCTCGGCCGCCAGCACCGCCTTGGCCTGCTCGCAGTCGATCACCATCGGCTTCTCGCAGATCACGTCGAGGTCGTGTTCCAACGCCCGGACCAGATAGTCGGCATGACTGCCGTCCGGCCCGGTGACGATCACCGCATCCGGCCGGGTCTCGCTGATCATCGTGTCGAACTGGTCCGGCCCGAAGCCGGGGAGGTCCACCCGCTCCCGGTCGTTGAAGGCGGCGAGCCGGGCCTGATCGACGTCCAGCAGGGCCACGATCTCGCCGCCATCGGCGAAGTCACCCCGGCCGGCGGTGCCGTCCGGCTTCAGCAGCGGGCGGACGAACATGCCGATCGCGCGGCGACTCAGGCCGCACACCGCGTAGCGGGTCTTGCCCTCGGCTGGATTCGTCCTGCTCGGTTCCATGGTGCTCCTCAGCTCGGCGTTCGGGGTCGGGGCTCCCGGGTCAACGGATGCCGGTCGTCGCGATGCCCTTGATCAGGAACCGCTGACCGAACAGGAAGATCGCGAAGATCGGGATCAGGGACAGGATGGACATCGCGAACAGCGGTCCCCAGGACGACTGCGAGGTCGCGTCCAGGAAGCTGCGCAGCGCGACCGGGATGGTGAACATCCGCTGGTCGGTCAGATAGACCAGCGGGGAGAAGAAGTCGTTCCAGGTCCAGATGAAGGTGAAGATCGCCGTCGTGGCCAGGGCCGGCATCATCAGCGGCAGGATGATCATGGCGTAGATCCGGCCCGGGCCGGCGCCGTCGATCTTGGCCGCCTCGTCCAGGTCCCGCGGGATGCCGCGGATGAACTGCACCATCAGGAAGATGAAGAACGAGTCGGTGGCCAGGAACTTGGGCACGATCAGCGGGTTGAAGGTGTTGATCCAGTCCAGCTCGGAGAACATCACATACTGCGGGATGATCACCACGTGATACGGGATCATGATCGTCAGCAACATGATCGAGAACCAGACCGCCTTGGCCCGGTAGCGGAGCCGGGCGAAGGAGTAGGCGACCAGCGAGCAGGAGACCACGTTGCCGACCACACAGGCGACGGAGATGAGCAGCGAGTTGAGGAAATACCGGCCGAACGGCACCTGGAAGGACGACCAGCCGTCGGTGTAGTTCTCCAGCGTCACCGCCGACGGGATCAGCGACGGCTGGCTGAAGATCAGCGAGGTCGGCTTGAACGAGCTGGACAGCATCCACAACAGCGGATAGAGCATGGTGGCGCCGGCCAGCGCGATCAGCACATACAGCACGGCCTTCTTGCCGGGGGACAGCCCGTGGCCGCGCCGGATCGGCCGGCGGAGGCTACTGATCGCCATAGAACACCCACTTCCGGCCGACCAGGAAGTTGAGCCCCGTCATCGCGGCGATGATCAGCAACAAGACCCAGGCCATGGCTGAGGCGTAACCCATGTCGAAGTTGGTGAACGCCCGTTCGTACAGGTAGAGCGAGTAGAACAAGGTCGAGTCGGCCGGCCCGCCGCTGCCGCCGCTGACGATGAACGCCCCGGTGAACGACTGGAAGGCGCCGATCATCTGCAGCACCAGGTTGAAGAAGATCACCGGCGTGAGCAGCGGGATGGTGATCCGGAACAGCCGCGACCAGGTCCCGGCGCCGTCCACCCGGGCCGCCTCATACAGCTCGGTCGGGATCTGCCGCAGCCCGGCCAGGAAGATGATCATCGGCGAGCCGAAGCTCCAGATGTGCAGCACGATCAGGGTGGACAGCGAATAGTCCGGATCGGTGATCCAGGCCGGACCCTGGATGCCGACCACCCCGAGCAGGCCGTTCAGCAGTCCGTCGGCGCCGAAGACCTGGCGCCACAGGATCGCGATCGCGACGCTGCTGCCGAGCAGCGACGGCAGGTAGTAGACGGCCCGGTAGAAGGTGAGCCCGCGCAGTCCGCTGTCCAGCACCAGGGCCAGCACCAGGGCGAAGATCAGCGACAACGGCACCGAGACGACGACGTAGATCACGGTGACGGCGAGCGACTTCAGCAGCCGGGGATCGTCGAAGAACATCCGCCGGTAGTTCTCCAGCCCGATCCAGCCCGGCGGCTGGAGGATGCTGTAGTCGGTGAACGACAGGTAGAGCGAGGCGCCGAGCGGGATCAGGGTGATCAACAACAGGCCGGCGAACCACGGCAGCAGGAACAGATAACCGGCGGCGTTCTCCTGCTGCCCGCGGCTGGGCCGCGACGGGTTCGGCCGCGGGGTCAGTCGCCCCGCCAGCCGGGCGACCGGCCCGGCCGGGCCGCGGCCCGCCCATTCGGTGTCGTCGATGATCATGGATCACTTGCCGCCGCGAGCCAGCACCTGCTCGGCCTGCTCGAAGAAGCTCGCCGCGGCCTGGTCGATCGAGCTCCGGCCGTACATCAGCTCCTCGTACACCCGGAGGAAGATGCCGTCGGTGATCTCGCCGCCGCCGACCGGATAGGGCGCCGGTGCCGGGGCGAACGTGTCGGACTGGGCGGCGATGAAGTCGATCTCCTGGGTCTCGACCGGCTCCACCGTCCCCTTGATCGACTCCGCCACCTTCTCGTTCAGCGGGGTGCCGCGGTTCGAGCCGAGGATCGCGCCGGCCTCCGGATCGTTCAGCAGGAAGTCGATCAAGGTCGCGCAGGCCTCGGGATTCTTGGTCTTGGCCGAGGCGCTCAGCAGTTGGCTGGCGTGCACGTTCTGGCTCGGCGTCGGCGACTCGCCGGGCACCCGGATCAGTTGCAGCGGGACCTGCTCCGGGCCGCCGCCGACCTCGGTCAGGCCGACGATCTGGTTGGACCAATAGAAGATCAACCCGGTCTGGTTCTTGGCCATCGGATTCTGTTCCAGGGTGTCGCCGGCGGCCGAGGTGACGTCTGGCGGCGTCGAGGCGCCCGACCGGCGCATCCGGTCGGCCAGGCCCCAGAACGCGGCCAGGTCGGCCTGCTCGAAGCCGAGCCTGCGGTCCTCGGTGAACAGCGCCTTGCCCTGCTGGCGTACCCAGACCTCGAAGGTGGTCGACTGGCCGCCGAAGTCGAGGATGCCGTGCACGTCGTCCGGCGTCGCGTCGCCGAGCTGCTGCGCCAGCGCCTCGAACGACTCCCAGGTCCAGGCCTGAAGATCATCGCCGGGCGGGTCGATGCCGGCGTCCTGGAGCACCTTCTCGTTGTAGATCAAGGTCCAGACGTTGCCGACCCAGGGGATGCCGAAGACTCCGCTCCCGGTGCGGTACGGATCGAGCGAGCCCTTGGCCAGGTCCGTCGTCGGGATCGCCTGATCCAGGTGTGGCGCCAGGTCGAGCAGGGCGCCGCGATCCCCGTACTCGACGATGTAGCTGGTCGACATCTGGATCACGTCGGGGGAGTTGCCGCCGGCCGTCTGGGTCGCGATCCGGTCCCAGTAATCGTCGAAGGAACCGGTGTATTCGCGCTCGACGGTGATGTCGGAATGCTTGGTCTGAAACAGGTCGAGGGCCTGCTGGGTGATCTTCGCCCGATCCTCGTTGCCCCACCAGGTCATCCGGATGGCGCCGGGCGAACCGCCGCCCTGATCATTGCCGCAGCCGGCCGCGGCCACGGGGAGCATCGCTGCTCCCGCGACGAAGGCCCGACGAGTGATTCCGTGGCCGGCACTCCGAATGCCGCCGTCGTGAGGTCCGGGCATGTCTGCTCGCTTTCGTGCAGCGTTGCGGTGCAGGAGATAGCGTGAGCTTGCAGCAATTTTCAGCAAACGTCAACGGTTTGCAGGACCCTGGAATCCAGATGGCTGCAAACTGCAACGCCGCCGGAACCTGAGCCGGCGGCGTCGTCTCCTGCGCCGCCGGCTACTCGACGACGGTCTGCGCGGTCGCGTTCTGCCGGATGTAGTCCCAGTCGTACGTCACACCGAGGCCCGGCCCGGTCGGCACCGGGAAGGTCCCGTCGGGGCTCACGTCGTCCAGATGATCGGAATAGCCGCAGGTGTAGACCGGGGCGCTGAAGTGGGCGCCGGACGGGCCGACCATGGACAACTCGTAGAAGTTGGTGTTGCGGATCGCCGCCATGCAGTGCCGGTGCGCCGGGCCCGGCGCGTGCAGTTCGACGTCCAGGCCGAGCGCCTCGGCGAAGTGCGCGATCTTCATCGTGCCGGTGATGCCCATGTCGAAGTCGGGATCGGCCCGGACGAAGTCGGTGCCGTCGGCCAGCACCAGATTGGCCAGGGATTCCAGGCCGCGGACGTGCTCGCCGAGCAGCAGCGGGGTCTTGATCAACTCGCGCAGCCGGCGATGCGAGTGCGCCGCCAGCCCGCCGTCGCTGTACGGATCCTCGTACCAGAAGAAGCCGGCCTCGTCGCAGGCCCGGCCGACCGCGACCGCGTCGCCGAAGGTGCGGAAGCTGCAGGCCGAGTCGTGCATCAGCGCCATCCGGCCACCGACCCGGCGGCCCAGCTCGAGCACCGCCGCGATGTCGCGGTCGATGCCGCCGTCGCTCCAGCCGTGCATCTTGAACGCGCGATAGCCCTTGGCGTAGCAGGCCTCGGCGAAGTCGGCGTACGCCTCGGGGCTGGCCAGGCCGCCGGTGTCGCCGCCGAACCAGGTGCTGGCGTAGGCCTTGACCCGGTCCTGGCCGCCGCCGAGCAGGCTGGCCACTGAGGCGCCGAGCCGCTTCCCGGCCAGGTCCCAGAGGGCGATGTCGATCACCCCGGCGCCCATCCGGTCCTCCTTGCGCAGCTGCCGCCGGATCTTCTCGTACGCCAGCTCGCGGGCGAAGCCGTCCATCCCGAGGATGGTGCGGGCGCAGGCCGTGGCCTGGGCCAGCGAGTTGGCCTGGCCGCCGACGTAGCTGCCGGTCGCGCCGTCCGCGGTCTCGACGGTGATCGCCATCCGGGTCCGGTGGGTGGTCACGCCGGGCATGTCGATGCCGCCCTGGACCCCGACCATCGGATAACGGAACAAGATCAACTCGACCCGGCTGATCTTGGTCGCGGCCGATTCCGCGACGTCGCGCGGGCCGGTCTGCTCGGTCATCACCATCGGGCTCTCCTCCATCGTGTCGGCAGCCCGAGACTAGCCAGGACGGCGGTGATGATCTTGACGTCGTCCTTCCTGTCGGGACATCAGGGCGTCACCCGAGCCCCATCCCGCGGCGGCCGGTCCGGTTGAGCTCGGCGGCGGAGAACCGGTCGGCCCAGTCGCGTTCGTAATGCTCGGCCGGGAAGTCGCTCGGGCTGGAGCCGCTCTCGAACGCCGCACGCACCTCGCTCGCGTACGCCTCGTTGCGGGGGCACCAGGGTGCGGCCGGGATGTACATGACGTTGCCCCAGCCCTGTTGGCCGGTGACCGGCGCGACGCTGTGGATCAGGTCGCAGTGCCACCACACCGAGTCGCCGGCGCGGACGTCGGGGATGCCGCTGATCGCCCGCAGCAGCAGGGAATGCCAACGCTCCAGGGCGGGGAAGACCTGACCGGTGGTGACGCCGCACAGGTCGTCGGCCGGCACGTCGGACAGCAGCGGCCGCAGCATCAGGTACGCCATCGCCTCCGGGATCGGCACCGTGTGCAGGACGCCCTGATCATGGTCCATGTCGGAGAGGGCGGTCCAGCCTTGGAAGGTGCGGAATGCCGAGCACATGGTGCTGCCCGGATACTGCGGACCGGAGGTGCGGTGGGCGGCGTCCCACGGGTCGTACTCCTCGACCGTGCCGTCGAACAGATGCCGGAACGCACGCTGGTTTCCCTCGGTCATCCAGAGATCGAGCGTCCCCGGATCGAGGTGGGTGCCGAGCCCGCCGGAGTCGGTGCCGGGCGGCCGACGGCGGATCCGGTCGGGGTAGAGCGAGTCGCGGCCGGGATCGAACCATCGGACGCCGTCGGATTCGCTGCGCCACTGCCGGTTGAGGAAGGCCTGGACGGTGGCCATCCGGTCGCTCTGCCGGGCCTGCATCTGGGCCGGTGACCAGTAGATCGGATAGATCTCGGGCTTCGACCCGACGCTGCCGAAGAAGTCGTCGCCGGGCCCGCGATAGTTCTCGAAGAACCGGTTGGACTCGACGTAGTCGACGGTGGCGGCATCCCAGGCCAGGGCCTGCTCGCG
The DNA here is from genome assembly GCF_009299835.1 of Microlunatus speluncae. GTDB lineage: Bacteria > Actinomycetota > Actinomycetes > Propionibacteriales > Propionibacteriaceae > Microlunatus > Microlunatus speluncae. Next base: position 57,997 of record NZ_VKCZ01000007.1, on the reverse strand, counting down.
CGGGAAGTGGCCGCGGACCACCAGGCACCCGCGGCGGTGCAGCCGGGCCAGCGCCTCGGCGGACACGGTGCCGGCCTCGATCTCGGCGTAGTCGATCACCGGCCAGACCGTGTCGCCGCGCCGCCGGGCCGCCTCGATCTCCTCGACCCGCTCGGTGATCAGCTGCTCGACGACGGCGAACACCTCCTCGACGCTGCGGCCGGAGGCTCCGATTCTGGCCCGCAGGGCCGGCTTGAGTTCGGTGATCGCGGCCTTCAGGTCGGCCGGCGGCGATTCCCAGTGCGGTAGCCCGGGCCGGGTGTCGCTCGCAACGTTTCGGGTGGGGGCTGACATGGTCACGCTCCTCAAGGTTTGGGAAGGACTCCTTATTTAAGTCACCGTACGGCGCGCGTCGCGGTTTAGGCAAGAGTCCTTCCCAAATCGGTTAGGGTCGGTCCGTGTCCCTGGCCAAACCGTCGCTGGGCCTGCTCCGGTCGCTGACCGACGAGCACGTGCTGAACGCCCTGGTGGCCGCGGGCCGGCTGACCCGCGCCGAGCTGGCCGCGCGGACCGGCATCTCCAAGCCGACGATCGCCGAGAGCGTGCGCCGGTTGACCGACGAGGGTCTGCTGCAGGACACCGGCGAGCGCTCAACCGGCCGAGGCCGAGCCGGATCGTATTTCGCGCTGGCCGACGATCTCGGCACCGCGCTCGTCGTCGAGGTCACCGCGTCCGGGATCGTGGTCGAACGGATCGAGCTGTCCGGAGCGACGCTGGCCCGGGCCGACGAGAACGTTCCCGATGATCTTGAACCGGCCGGGGTCGCCGCGGCCCTGGCGCGGGCCGCCGAACGCGCGATCGGCGACTCCGGCCCGGCCCGGCTCGCGGTGGTCAGCGCGGCCGATCCGGTGGACCGCGCCACCGGCCGGCTGGTCGAGCTGCCCGACTCACCGTTCCTGGTCGGCGAACTCGACCCGCCGGCCGTCCTCGCTCCGTACGTCAGCGGCTCAGTGACGGTCGACAACGACGTGCACTGGGCTGCCCGGGCCGAGCTCGAGCACGGCGGCCCGGCCGACTTCGGCTATCTCTATCTCGGCGCCGGCCTGGGCGGTGCGATCGTCAGCGACGGCGCCGTCCGGCCGGGCCGCAGCGGCATCGCCGGCGAGGTGTCACACGTGATCACCGTCGGGCCGGATGGCCGGGCCATGCCCTTCACCGAGGTCTTCGAACACCTCGGCCTGCACCGGCCCGGCTCGTCCGCGATCGATGTCGATCAACTGCTGCGCCGGCTGACCGGGGACGACCCGGACTCGGCTCGGACGACCGCCGCAGTGGCCACCGCGATCAGCGGAGTCCTGGTCACGATGATCTCCCTGCTGGACCCGGAGTTGATCATCATCGGCGGCTCCTGGGGCACCGAGGCACGACTGCTCACCGCCGTCGCCGACCGCCTGCAGACCCAACCGCGCCGGGCCCCGATCCGAGCCGCCGCCACCTCCATCGATGCTCCCCTCACTGCCGTCCGTGCCCACGCCCGCAGCGCCCTGTCCCGCGAAGTCCTGGCCCGACCCTGACGCACTCCCGTCATATCCGCGGCCATTCTTGCGGCGTGGCGCCGCACTTGTGACGGGTCGTCCCATGCAGGTCGGTGGTGTTCGGTGCTCGGTGGTGTTCAGTCTGAGGTCGGCACCCAGCGGCGGACCAGGCTGAGCTTGTCGAGAGCGGCCGGGACAGGTCCGCTCGGCCCATGAGCATTCGGGCTCAGGGAGCGGAACGTTGGGCGGAAGGGGGGGATGCGGCTCGATTGATCGACAAGGATCGTGGGGTGAGCACGTACTCCGACGGGCGGCCGGGTTGTCGGCGACGGATGCCCGTCCATGATCACGGAGTCGTGCTCCGGCACGGCGACGGCTGGGACGGGCTCGGTGCCCGGGAGGCGTCGGTGGCGGTCGAGGACGGGGTCTTCCATCTCTTCTACGACGGGGCCGGGCCGACCGGCTGGTTGGCCTGTCTGGCGACCGGCACCGACCTGATGCAATGGACCAAGCACGGTCCGGTTCTTGATCTTGGTCCGCCTGGCGCCGATGATTCGGCCACCGCGTCGTCGCCGTGGGTGGTCCGCGGAGACGAGGGCTGGCACATGTTCTATGTCGGGTCGCCGAACGCGACACCGCCACCGGGCCGGATCCCGGCGTTTCCGTACCTGACCTGCACGGCCACGGCAGATCGGCTGGCGGGGCCGTGGCGCAAGGATCCTGAGCGGAAACCGTTCCGGCCGGAGCCGGGCACCTACTACGCCGACACCGCGAGCCCCGGCGCGGTGATCAAGGACGACGGGGAGTTCCTGCAGTTCTTCTCCGCCTCGGCCGGTGCCGAGCGACCGCTGCGGACGCTCGGCCTCGCCCGGACCCGTGAGCTGTCGGCGCCCTGGCAAATCGACCCGGAGCCGATCCTGCCGCCGGCCGAGCAGATCGAGAACTCTTCGCTCTACTACGAGCCGGCGAACCGGACCTGGTTCCTGTTCACCAACCATGTCGGCATCGACGACCGCGGTGCGGAGTTCACCGACGCGATCTGGGTCTACTGGAGCCGCGACCCGCGATCATGGAATCCCGACGACAAGGCCGTGGTGCTGGACGGCTCGTCGTGTTCCTGGTCCAGTCGCTGCGTCGGGATGCCGTCGGTGATCGCGTACGGCGGCCGGCTGGCGCTGCTCTACGACGCGCCGGGCGGCGACAGCATTGATCATCTGCGCCGGGACCTCGGGCTGGCCTGGCTCGACCTTCCCCTGGCCGTCCCGGACTGATCGGCCGTGTTGATCTTCGCCGGGGTGATCCTGGCCCGGATCGCCGCGGCCAGGGCGGCCGGATCGTCGGCGTAGCAGCGCACCTCGATCGCCTCGACCGGGCCCTGCGGCAGTTCGAAGATCACCGGCCGGTCGAGTCGCAACTCGACGTTGGTCTGGCTGGTGACGCAGACGATCACGGCGGTGCCGCCCCGGGTCTCCTCCAGTTGCAGGGTCTTACCGGAGTCGAGCGAGCGCAGCCGTTGACCGACCGAGGCCACCGCCTCCCAGGGGATCGCGAGGTCGGCCCGGTTCGCGTTCCGGATCCGAATCCCAGTGCCGTCGGCGAGGTGCGGGTGCAACTGCACCGTGGCCAACAGTCCGACCATCCATCCCAGACCCCAGATCCCGATGATCAACACGATGATCTGCAGCCAGGTCCAGGGGATCAGCAGGTGGGCGACCGGGATCTCGATCGCGGAGACGGCGATGAACGCGATCAGCACCGGATTCATCGCCGCCGCGTAGGGGAACCCCTCCGCCCCGTCCGGCACCGCGGGCCGGCGGGTGATCCACCGGGCCAGATTGACCCAGGTCGCCCGCTCCATCGCCGCGGCCCGCCGGAGCAGGCTCGGCCGGCCACCTCGGGTCCCGCGCTCGGTGGTGCCTCCTCGGATGACACTTCCGGTACTCATGTAGTGAATATAATTCACTATGTCGATAACTCACAAATATGAAACCGCCACGCACCCCAGGCACAAACGCGTCAGTTGCAGTCATCCGCGGCCGTTCCAACGGCCGCGTCTGGTCCCAACTGCCGCGTTTGCGTACGGGGAGAGTGGTGGGCCAGGTGGATGATCAGAGGAGCGGGAGGGTGGTGATGGTGCGCCACTCGTACCTGGTGTTGTCGCGGTGCTGCTCGAGCAGCGTGACCGCGCCGATGGTCTCTTCGGCCGGCTCGGGGCTGATGCTCTCGACTGCGGCGACGGTCGCGGCGGCCGGCTGATCGGTGTTGACGTAGGCGATGCTGACGTGCGGCGTGAAGCCGTCCCGGCCAGGGGCTTCGCCGATCACCTCGGCAGTCACCTCGCGCAGGGTCTGCCGCAGCGCGGTGATCGACTCGGCGGGCTCCGGCTCCAGCGCCAAGGCCTCGGAATAGATCCGGAGCCGATCGAACCGGGCCGGGATCGACCGCAGGCCGGACAGCGCCGAGCGGGCCCGCTCGATCAGCTCCGCGAGTTGATCATCGGGCACCTCGTTGCTGAACCCGATGCCCTGCAGGGTCATGTGCAGCCAGGGCCGGGGGATCGGGTCCAGCCCGGCAACCGGAGCCAGCACCGCCTGGTAGTCGTCCACCAGACGGTGCAGCTCGGACTTGCCGTCCCAGGTCAGATGCCAGTAGTAGAACCGGGTGCCGATGCCCCAGCCGGGCCGCCAATACCAGTGGTTGCGCAGCTGGTCGGCATGATTCGGTGCTCCCACCGGACCGACGTTAACCGACCGGCGGAAAATGATCATCCGGCAGGGTCTGGCCGACCGTAAGGTTCAGCGGATCGGTGCAGACGTGTGGCTTGCCGTCGTACGTCAGTTCACGATCGGCATAGATGTTGACGTGCGCGTAGCGGAACTCGTCGGTGTTGTTGGAGTTCGCGGTGTGCGGGGTGTAGCCACTGTGGAACGTGATGTCGCCGGCCCGCAACGGATGCGTCACCCGCCGGTGGAAGACCAGATCGGGTGCCGCTTCGAACAGGTCGTGGGCGTCGGTCAGGTCGATCGGCCGGATGTCGCGTCGTTCGTGCTGCTCCGGGATGAACGTCATGCAGCCCCGCTCCACCGGGACGTCGATCAACGCGATCCAGGCCGACAGGCTGTGCCGGCAGTTGGCATGCGGCCAGTAGGGCGCGTCCTGGTGGTACTCGGTCGGTGCCTGGTTGTGCGGCTTCTTGATCAGCAGATGGTCGTGCCAGATCCGCACCGGGATGCCGGCCAGCTCGGTCGCCAGCCGGGCCAGCTTCGGGTGCAGGGTGAGGTCGCGCAGGGTCTCGTTGTAGGTCCAGACGTTGACCACCTGCTTGAAGATCTGGTCGTCGCGGTTGAGGGCGGTGCCGGTGTCGTACTCGTGCTGGGCGGCGGCGCGGAATCGCTCCACCTCGGCGGCGTCCAGCACACCGGGGATGTGGACGAAACCGTCCCGGCGATAGCTTGCGACGGTCTCCGGATCCAGCAGGGTCTCGGTGGCGGTGGTCGTCATGTCCGTCCAGCTCCTTTGCGTGCGTGGATTGCGTACGGTCTCCATCCTGCGCTTGTCCCGGCGGACCGGACAGGACAGACTCGGCAGTTACTAGCACGATCCTGCACAACCGGGTGAGGAGGCGGACCGATGACGCTGCGCCGCGAGCCGAACGTGTTCACCGCCGCCGACTATCCGATCCTGGCGGCCCGGGTCGAGGTCGCCGATCCGGTGCCGCCGCACATCCACGACTTCTACGAGTTGGCCCTGGTCGTCGACGGCCGGGCCGAGCACCGGACCGCCGGCGGTGCCCAGTCGCTCAACCGGGGCCAGGCGGTGGCGGTCCGGCCCGGCAACTGGCACGCCTTCGACCGGGTGCGGGACTGCACGGTGATCAACATCTATCTCGGCCCGCAGCTGCTGTTGACCGATCTCGCCTGGTGCCTGCAGCATCCGGCGCTGGTCCGGCTGCTGTTGCACGGCGGCGCGTCCACCGACGCGCTCCCGCCGGGCCGGCTGGCTGAGGTCTGTGGCTGGCTGGATCAGCTGAGCGGGCAGCGGCCGTCGGGGTCGGCGCAGGCGATCGTGCAGCGCAGCCTGCTCGGCTGCGTGCTGGGCCGGCTGGCCGAGCTGACCATCGCCGCGGCCGGGTCGGCCATGATCACCCGCCCGGTGCAGGTGGCGCTGACCGAGATGTCGGCCGACCTGGCCCGGCCGTGGACGGTCGAGGATCTGGCCGCTCGTGCCGCGGTGTCTCCGTCCCAGCTGCACCGGCTGTTTCGGGCCGAGGTCGGCAGCACGCCGCTCGGCTGGCTGACCCGGAGCCGGGCGGAACGGTTCGCGGTGCTGCTGCTCGGCCGCGACGACACCGTGGCCGGCATCGGTCGCCGGGTCGGCTGGCCGGACCCGAACTACGCCAGCCGCCGGTTCCGTCAGGTCTACGGCATCTCGCCGACGGAGTACCGGCGCCGGCTCGACTTCGACCGGATCGCAGCCAATCCGGGCACTCCCGGCGCAGGACACTAGGATCTGTGGTCATGATCATCGATGCTCACCAGCACATCTGGGACCTGGATCGCGTCCGGTACGACTGGCTCGGGCCGGAGCTGCCGTTGATCAACAAGACCTTCACCCAGGACGACGCGGCGGCGGAGCTGCGGGCGGCCGGGGTGGACGGGGTGGTGCTGGTGCAGGCGGCCGACAACGCCGAGGACACGGACTACCTGCTGGAGACGGCTCGTGATCATGCCCAGGTGCTGGCGGTCGTCGGCTACCTGCCGCTGGAGGATCCGGACCGGACCGCGGCCGGGATCGAGCGGTTCGCCGCGGACCCGATGGTCGTCGGCATTCGCAACCTGATCCATGATCGGCCGGATCCGGACTTCCTGATCCGCCCCGAGGTGATCGAGAGTCTCGGCCTGCTGGCCGACGCCGGCCTGGCCTTCGACGTCGTGTCGGTGCTGCCCCGTCATCTGGAACACGTGCCGGTGCTGGCCGAGCGGCATCCGTCGTTGCGGCTGGTGATCGACCATCTGTCCAAGCCGCCGATCGGTTCGGTTGATCATGAACCCTGGCGGAGTCTGATCGGCCGGGCGGCCGAGCATCCGCACGTGTACGCCAAGCTGTCCGGGCTCTATCCCGGCGCCGATCCGGAGAACTGGACCACCGACTCGATCCGGCCCTTCACCGATCACGCCATCGAGGCCTTCGGCCCGGCCCGGCTGATGTACGGCGGCGACTGGCCGGTGTCGATCACCGCCGGCGGCTACCAGCGGGTCTGGCAGGGCCTGCAGCCGATCTTCGCCGCGCTGGGGGACAACGACCGGACCCGGTTGCTCTCCGACACGGCGATCGACGTCTACCGGATCGACCCGGTCCGGCTCGCCGCCCTCGGCTGATCCGAGCGGTTGGCGATGCGCTGCAGGGTGATCTGACCTGCCCTTCGACAGGCTCAGGGAACGAACCGCGACGGGCTCGGGGAACGGAACCCTAGGCGCGGCAGCGTTGGACGACCGACCCGCTGCCGGCTTGGATCTGCAGGGGTTCGACGAGGACGGCGCGGCAGGTGTCGGCGGTGGACTGGCGGACGGTGGTGCCGTCGTCGAAGCCGCCGAGCACGGTGTCGCCACCCTCCGGGCAGCCCTGCTGGCGCAGGATGATCTCCCGGATGGTGCCGGAGCTCTGCACCCGGAGCACCGCGGTCACGTCGAGCGGGTTCATGCTCGGATCGTTCTTGCACTCGGTCGGGTCGGCGACCGGCGCGGCGGCGATCCCGTCGACCAGCCGCTGGGCCTTGTCCCCGGACAGTTCCGCGGCGGCCTGGAGACCCTTCGAGCCCTCGCCGATCTCGTACTGGCACAGGGCGACCCGGTCGACCGCGCCGAACGACGTCACGTCCGCGGCCGGCTTCGGCCGGGCGGCCGGGTCCTTGATCAACGCATGCTCCGGGGTGCAGAGCGCGTCCTTGCCGGCCTCGGCGCCGGTGTCGACGATCTGCTGGGCCAGGTCGGCATCCTTGCTCACCGCCCGGAGCTTGACCGCGCCGACGGTGTTGGTGACCTCCCAGAACCCGTTGCCGAGCTCGAACCGGCCGTCGGCGCGCTTGTCCGCCGGCTGGATCGCGGCGACGTGCTCGGTGATCATCGAGGCCGGCATCTCCGGGCAGGCGATCGCCGGGATCACCTGCGGCGCGCCGAGGGCCACATACGGCTTGCGGTGCTGCGGTTGCGGGTTCTTGCCGTCGGAGCCGGCGCACCAGGCCGCCCCGGGCTCGTACGCGTAACCCCAGTCGGCCGGCACCTGGAACACGACATCGCGATACTGCTCGGTACGCCAGCCGTCCGGCGCCGATTCGCCCGGCAGCGTGGTCGGCGGGCCGGCCGGTTGGGCGACCTGGCCGCCGTTCGGCCGCAGCAGGGCCGGGATCCCGATCGCGCCGGCCGTGATCAACAGCAGCACGACGACGCCGCCGATGATCAACAGCGCGTTCCGGCGGGAGGCGCCGCGTGGCTGATCTTCGGGCTCGCCGGGCAGCTCCGGGCCGGGCGTTGAATCGTGGTTCGTTGTCATGATCAACTCCTCACTCATCGGGGTGGGTGGTTCAGCATGGTCATGGTTGTCGATCACCGTCCACAGGCGACATAGACCGCGTCGCTGGCGGAGTCGAGCCGCAGCGGCGGCCGCAGCACGAGGTCACAGGCGTCCTCGTTCAGCTCGATCACCTTGTTGCCCAGATCGAAGCCGCCGATCACCTGGTCACCGCCGTCGGGGCAGCCGCGGGCCCGGAGATAGACCTCGGTGATCTTGTCGTCGATCTCGACCCGGATCACGACGGCCAGATCGAGGGTGATCTCCTTCGCTTCGGGCTGACAGCCCTTGGTCTTGTTCTCGACCAGGTTTCCGGTGATCTCGCGGACCAGGGTCTGCGCCTCCCAGCCGGTCAGCCCGACGGCGGCGCGCAGGCCGTACGGCTCGGCGCCGAAGTCGTACTGGCACAGGGCGACCCGGCCGTGGCGCTGGAAGTCGGACCGGTCCTCCAGCGGCTTCGGCCGCGCCGCGGGATCGTTCTGCAACGGGCTGCTCGGCGCACAGAGGGCGTTCGGGCCGGTCGGCGCGCCGGTGTCGACGATCCGCTGCGCCAGGTCGACGTCCTTGCTCACGGCGCGGAGTTGGACCGTGCCGATCGTCCGGGTGACCTCCCAGAAGCCGGCGGCGATCTGATAGCGCCCGTCGGCTCTCTTGTCCGACGGTGACACCGCGGCGACGTGGTCGATGATCATGTCGTCCGGCACCGGGCCGTTGCACTGCACGTCCATCACCGCCGCCGGCTGGCCGAGCGCGACGTAGGGCCGCGGCGGCGGCACCACGGTGGATCCCTCGTTCTTCACGCACCAGTCGGTGCCGGGCTCGAAGTCGTACACCCAGTCCACCGGGGCCTGGAAGGTGACGTCGCGATACTGCTCGGTCCGCCAGCCGCTCGGCGCGGCCTCGGTCGGCAGCTTGTTCGGCGCGACGGCGATGGTGGGCTGACCGCTGGCGGGTCCGACCGGTTGGGCGATCTTGTCCGGGCGGAGGAAGGTCGGGATGCCGATGGCACCGGCGGCCACGATCAGCACCAGGGCCAGGCCGCCGGCCAGTCCGGCCGCGGTGCGGCGCCGGTTCGCGGTCCGGCGGGCGGCGTCCGGATCGAGCCGGCCCTCGGTCTGCAGGCCGGACATCGCGGAGCGGAACGCGGCGGCGGCGCGGTCGTCGGACTCGTCGTGATCATGCCTGGTGTCGTTCATCGGTTCACCTCGTCGGAATCGGAGGCGGATGCGGGGTCGTCCAGCCGGTCCCGGAGGGCGGCGAGGGCGCGATGCACGTACGAGCGCGCGGTGCTCTCGGTGCAGCGCAGGATGTCGGCGATCTCGGCGAACGGCAGGTCGTCGTAGAACCGGAGCACCACCGCGGCGCGTTGCTTGGTCGGCAGCGTGCCGAGGAGTTGCCGGGCCAGGATCGAGTCGCTGACCTGGCCGGCCGGGTCGCTCTCGATCACTCCCGGCGCCCGGACCGGTGGCAGTTCGGCGGCGTCGACCAGATACTCCCGGCGGGTGAACTTGCGCCACCAGGAGACCGTCCGGTTGACGATCACCCGGCGGGCGTACGCGTCGGCACCGAACGATCGACCCTCGGAGTCGTCGGCCTGCAGCCGGCGCCAACGCGGGTAAACGGCGACCAGCGCGTCCTGGACCGCGTCGGCGGCGTCGTGCCCGCTGCCGGTCACCATGTGGGCGAAGCCGAGCAGGGCGGGCCCGCTCCGATCCACCCAGTCGGCGAACTCGGGCGTGCGGTCGGCCGAGTCCGACACCCCGTCGAGGCTGGTGTCTCGCGGTCCACGGACCACCCTCGGCACCTCCGCATTGATCGCCTGCATGACCTGTCCACGCGACAGCCTGGCAGTTCGTTGCACTTCGAGACGAGGAAACTCGCCGCAGTCCGAAGCCGTGGTCTCGGCATACGCTCCTCTGGTGCTGTCCCTGCTGATGCTGCTGGCGACGGGGTACGGCGTGCTGCAACTGGCCGTGCTCGGTTGGGCGACGCGGTCGGTGCGGTTCGTGACCCTGCTGCGGGCGGTCGCCGTCGGGTTCTTCGCCTGCGGCTTCGTGGCGCTGCTGCTGCAGTTGGCCGCGGTCGGCGTGCTCCGCGGGGTGACCGGGCTGGGCTGGATCGAGGCCGTACGGCTCGCCGGCTACACCATCGACCCGTGGATCGAAGAGATCGTCAAGGTCGCGCCGATCGTGCTGATCGCGCTGGCCGTCCGCCGGCTGCGGCAGCAGTGGGGCCTGACCGACTACTTCCTGCTCGGCGCGGCGATCGGGGCCGGGTTCACCCTGGCCGAGGCGATGCTCCGGTTCGGGCACCGGGCCGGTGCGGTGGTCGGCACCGCCGACGGTTACACACTGCCGATGGGCCTGTATCCGCCGGCCGTGCCCGGGCTCGGCAAGCTCCTGACCAGCTGGCTGCCGGCTCCGGTCGGCGGCTACGAGCTGCTCGGTCTCGGCCCGGGGGAGTGGCTCAATCTGCACCTGCCGTGGACCGCGCTGGCGGCCGCCGGGATCGGCTACTGCCTCCGCGGACGAGCGGGTCGGGGCGGCGGCTGGTTCCGGCTGCTCGGAATCATCCCGCTGGTGTACGTCAGTGTCGACCACGCGGCCCACAACTATCTGGCCGCGCATCCGAATCCGGCCGGCCCGATCGGCTGGTTCGCCCGGCTGTTCGGGTTGGGCCACGAGTTGCTCGGCGGGCTGGTCCTGGTCGGCCTGATCGTCGTCGTCACGGTCGACCTGATCGACCTGCGCCGGGTCCGCGGTGACCATCCCGAGCTGTTGACCGAGCGGGAGCGGACCGGTTCCCGGGTGCTCGCGCTGCTCCGGCCGGCCGTGCTGGCGTTGCCGCTGTCGACCTGGGTGCTGGGCCGGCTGCTGCTGGTCCGGCGCTCCCTCTGGTACGCCATCGCCGCCGGCGCGCCGCCGCCGGCCGACCTCACCGCCGAAGTGGTCCGCTCCGTCCGGGAGCTCGATCAGGCCGGCGACCGGCGGCGCTGGTGGGCCGCGGCTCGTGGGCTCGGCCGGCAGCTGATCGGCGACCCGCGCCGGCTCGATGCCAGGACGTTGCTCCGGCGGGGCTGGCCGCTGCTGCTTTGGCTGCTCCTACTGCTCCCGGTGCTGCTCTATCTCGGCCTGGGGACGATCCCGCCGCTGGCCGGGCTGCAGGAGCTGCTCGCGTCGCCGTACGTCTTCCCGGTGCTCGGCGTCCTCGCCGTGCTGGGCGTCGCGTTCCTCGGCTGGCAGCTGATCCGGACGGTGACCGGGCTGCTGGCCGCGCGCGACCAACCGTGGATCGATCCGGCCGGCCGGAGCTGGTGCCAGGTCCTGGTCGGCGCGGCCGCGATCGGCACCGGCGTCGGGGCGCTGATCCGGTGGCTGACCGGCGCCGGCGGCGCGGACCGGCTGCTCGCCTCCGGCCACATCCTCGATGCCTTGGGCGACGCCCTGCTGGCGGCTGGGCTGGTGCTCGCCCTCTCGGCCCTGTTCCTCTATCCGCCCGTCGCCGTCGTGGCGGTCGCCGGTGGCGGCTTCCGGCTGCTGGTGACTGGCCTGACCATGGCGGCGGTCAACCGGCTCGCCCTGGCCGGCGTGCTCGCCGGGGCTGGCATCCTGCTCTCCGAGGCCTCCGGTTCGACCGGCGGCGGCGGTGCCAGCGCGGCCCGGCTGCGCCGGCTCGAGGAGTTGGCGAAGGACCCGGCCATCGGCGGCAAGGTCAAGGACCAGACCTGGCGAGAGGCCGAAGCCGCGCTGGGGCTGGAAGACGCGGGCCGATTGCGCGGGATCCGTCGTGACCCGGACGGATTCGCCGATTTCATCGATCGCAACGGGCAGCGGTGGGACGTCAAGGAGTTCCATTCCAGCGTCCCGGGCCGCCGCGGCCGCTACGACCTGAAGGACGCGCTGGACAGCATCACCAGCTCGATCCGCGATCGTGAGAACGTCATCCTGCGGCGGGACTTCCTGACCGACGATGCGGCGGAGGAATTGGCCGAGGCGATCGCGAAGGTGCCGGATTGGAAGGGAAGGATCCTGTGGTGGCCATGAGTCCGCACGATCCGGGAGAGGTGATGGCATGACCGAGCCGGCGGACCTGCGGGAGCGTATTGCGGAGCATCAGGTCTGGATGGACACCCGCGGGCAGGAAGGCCGTCGGCTGACCCTCCTGGACGTGGACCTGACCGGGTCGGACCTCTCCGGCCTCGATCTCGCCGAGGCGGTGCTGACCGGAGCCGTCCTGGCGGACTGTCGCTTGACCGGGTCACTGCTCGCCATGGCGGATCTGTACGGCGCGGTGCTCGACGGTGCAGACCTGGGATCGGCCGGCCTGGCCAAGGCCGACCTGCGCACGGCGTCGGCCGTGGGAGCCTCCTTCGAGGGAGCCAACTTGATCCGCGCCGACCTGACCGGAGCGACTCTCCGGGCCGCCTCGCTGGCGGGTGGCCGCCTCGTCCGGACGTCGCTGGTCCGCTCCGACCTGCGCGAGGTCACGCTGCGAGCTGTCGAACTGAACCGGACCGACCTGACCGGAGCCCTGCTGTCCACCACCGACGCGACCGGGGCCACCGGCACGATCATCGACGCGCCGGCCCGGCTGGAGGACGCGAACGGGATCCGTGAGCTGACCGGGGCCGAGGTGCTGGACTGGCTGCGCCGGAGCGGCGCCGGCGAGGTCGGTCTGTTCCGCTGATCCGCCGCCGAACACCTCGCGGTGAAACAGTTGCGGCGGCCCACGCCATGTACCGGGTGTCCGACGAGTTCGTACCCGAGGAGGAACACCCGATCATGAGCGACGACATCGAGCGGACGCTGCGCCGGGCGACGGCGTGGCGGGACGAGGATCTCGACGCACCGCAGGTCCGGTCGGCGCTCGCCGGGATGCGGGAATCGGTCAAGGCGGGCCGGTTCGCCGAACTCCCGGTGCGGCGCCGCCGGCGGCGGCTGCGGCAGCGGTTGACCGCCATCATCGCCGGCGTGATCGCGGTGCCGACCATCGCCTTGGCGACTCCGGCCGCGGCGGACTGGATCAGCCTGCGCACCGGTCGCTTCGACGTCGCGCCCGGCGAGCCCGAGACCGCCGCGGACGAATACTGGCGGATCAACTCCCCCGAGGCCGCCGCGGAACTCCGCGCCTACGCCCGGGAGTACGGAATGGCCCCCGGCTACACCATCGAGCCGCTGGTCGAGATCGCGGCCGGTCAGGAGGCCCAGATGGCCGCCCGCGGCTTCCGCGGCTGGGTCATCTTCTGGTCGGAATGCAGCTGGACCCTGACCGCAGCCGAGGCCCGGGAACGCGATGATCGGGCGACCCAACGGGCCGCCGGGCAGGCGCTCCGGGTGTTGGCCGACCGGCAGGACGAACTGTTCTCACCGGAGGAGAGCAACGCCGCCGAGTACGGGCGGATGCTGGCGTCGGACATCGAATCGGGACGCTTCGAGCACATCGGCGACTGGAACCGGAACAGCTGCGCCGGCATCGAGAAGACCGACCGATGACCGAGACCGAGTTCGACGACCTGTACGCCCGGCTCGCCCAGCCGCTGCTCGGCTATCTGCTCCGGCGCGCGGCTTCGCCCGAGGATGCCGCCGACCTGCTGGCCGAGGTGATGACGATCGTCTGGACCCAGCGGCGCGCGCTGCCGCCGGAGGAGGAACGGCGGCCGTGGCTGTTCGGCATCGCCCGTAACCTGCTCGCCCAACACCGGCGCCGGCGCACCCGCCGCAACGAGCTGATCGGCCACCTCGCCGAGGCGCTGTTGTCGGTCGAGCGGTCCCGGCCGGAGTCGGTGGCCGAGCTCCGGCTGGACCTCGTCCGCGCGCTTCGCCGGCTCGACCGGACCGACGCCGAGATCATCACGCTCAGCGCCTGGGAGGGGCTGACCTCCCGTGAGATCGGACTGCTGCTGGGGATGCCCGCCGCGACCGTACGAGTCCGCCTCAAACGCACCCGCGAGCGACTCCAACCGCACCTGGAGCCGCCGCCCGGCCTGACGACACCCAACCGGGTCGTGCCGTCCGCCACCTGACCGGCGGTTCATCCCTCGTAGGCCGCGGCCACCTTCTTCGGCACGACCATCCGCCAGGCCTCGATCAGCAGCTCGCGCAGCTCGTCGGGGTCGATCGCGGCCAGCCGGACGTAGACCCAGCGGAAGCGCAGCTCGGAAGCCTTGGGCATGATGAATTTGTCCGGCTCGGCGGCGACCAGGGCGTCCCGTTCCTCCTTGGGGAAGGCGAAGCCCATGATCGTTTCGTCCCGGTTGAACGAGGCCCAGACGATCTGGCCGACCCGGAACCGCACCGCGTCGCGGACCAGCGCCTCGTACGAACGGGGCAGCTCCCGCTCGATCGCGCGCGCGTCGTCGATGGTCACCCCCATCGCCGGACCAGCACTTCCGCGGTGTGGTCGTCGGCCGGCAGGAAGGCCTCCAGATGCAGCTCGGCGAGGGTGACGTCGGCGGCGGTGGCGAACGAGGTCAGGGTGGTGATCAACCGGAGATCGCCGTCGGCCGAGCCCAGCTCGAGCGGCATGGCGAAGCCGAGCACCTCGGCCTGCGGCTGCAGCGGCGGCAGATAGCCCTCCAGTTCGTCCAGCAGCGCCCGCAACCCCGGGCTCGGGCTGCGGCCGAGCTGGGCCCGCAGATTCTCGGTGATGTGCCGGCCCCACTCCGGCAGATTGCGCACCCGCGGCGCGAGGCCGTCCGGGTGCAGGGCGAGCCGGAACACGTTGACCGGCGGCGCCAGCAGCGCCGGGTCGACGTCCTCGTGGAACACCTCGAAGGCCCGGTTGGCGGTGACCAGGATGCCGTGCGGCCGGACCACCATCGCCGGATACGGCAGGTGGCCGTCGAGGATGGTGTCGAGCGCCTGGCGGACCGACCGGAGGGTCTCGTCGTCCAGCGCCGATTCCGGATAGGCCGGCGCGAAGCCGGCGGCGACCAGCAGTTCGTTGCGCTCGCGCAGCGTGAGGTCGATCGCCTCGGACAGTCGCATCACCACGTCACGGCCGGGCTGGGACCGGCCCTGCTCGATGAAGCTCAGATAGCGCTGGGTGGTGCCGGCCCGCTCCGCCAGCTCGAGTTGGCTCAGCCGGCGCGCGGTACGCCAGCGCCGCAGCTCGCCCGGAAACCTGGTGGTCTTCACGAAATGATCATCGCCGACCGGGGCAGCCGATGCCATTCCCTGGAGGGCATTGCCGCCATCCCCGCCGGGGCATGACGATTCGATCATGACCGATACAGCAGCCATCATCGACCAGTACAACGCCGCCTTCCTCGAGCGCGCCCCGGAGAAGCTCGTCGACCTCATCGCCGCCGACTGCGTGATGGAGGGCACCGGCCCGGAGCCCGACGGCAACGTCTGGACCGGCTACGACGAATGCCTCGCCGGCTGGCAGGGCCTGGCCACCGAGCCATCGATCCGGTTCGAGGTCGAACACGTCGACATCGACGGTGACCGCGCCGTCATCCGGTGGCGGATCACGGGTGCCGAGAACTACCGGGGCGTGAACCTGATGAAGGTCCGCGACGGCAAGATCATCGAGGCGCTCGGGTACGGCAAGCGTCCTTGATCAACTCCCGGTCCCGAACGCCCAGGCCACCATCAGCGGCAGCTCCTCGCGCCAGAACGGATCACCGTGATCACCGGCCCGCTCGGTCATGATCACGTCCGCCCCGGCATCGCGCAGCGCGTCGGCCCAGCGGGCCGCGTTCTCCTGGAAGAAGGGCTCCTCGGTGCCGGCCACCAGATAGGTGCGCGGCACCGAGCCCTGCAGGTCGCCGGGCGGCCGGTAGCCGCCGCCGGGCGACGCGCTGAAGATCGCGCCGTAGCGGTCCGGATGCCGGTGCCCGATGGCCAGCGCCAGCTCGGCGCTGGCCGAGACCCCGAACACGGCCGTCCGTTCGGCCGGCAGCGCGACGTCGAACCGCGACCTGGTCCACTGGCCGAGGCTCTCGACGAAGAACTTCTCGTGCGCGCCGAACCGGTCCGCGTCGAAACCCGGGGAGTACTCGTGCAGCCGGGCCAGCTCGTCGTCCAGCCGGTGCGCGGCGATGATCATGGTCGGCGGCACGTCGGCCTCGTTCAGGAAGGTGCCCCAGGGCCCGATCAGCTGACCGTCGCCGGCGTAGATGATCACCTCCGCCGGCTCGGCCGGCAGATAGGCCGTCACCTTCCGGCCGCCGTCGTAGTCGAGCGTCTCGGTGACGAGCTCTCCCGTGCTGGATGTCATCGGCTCTCCATGATCAGTAGCGGCGCCGGCCGCGCCGGTAGGGGGTGAAGGTGCTCGGTTCCTCGTTGCCGATCCAGTCGCCGTCGGCCAGCCGGCGGAGGCTGGCGGCCAGGTCGAAGCTGAGCCACCGGGACAGCTGGGGGTGGGCGTGGTGTTCCCAGAGACCGTACGGCCCGCGGCGGGTCTCCAGCCAGCCGACCAGCTCGCGGATCCGGCGATCCTCGGGCGAGACGCCACAGCGCGACGCCAGGTCGAGCAGGAAGGCGAGATCGAAGGTGACATAGAAGGTGACCTGGCCCTGGGCCCGCTCCAGGCCGATCAGCCGGGACAGCTCCCAGCCGAGCGTCGTCTCCTCCCGCGTCTCCCGGGCGAGCAGATGATCGACGCCGATCCGGGCGGCCTCGGACCGGCGGCGCTCGGGGTGCAGCGCCAGGCAGGCGACCGCGCCGGTGGTGGCCGAGCGGCAGCCCTCGCCGCGGGTCAGCCGCCGGTATTCACGTTCCGGCTCCGTCGGCCGGCCGGGCCCGCCGAGGTCGCCCTTGGGTCCGGCCGGCCACGATCCGTCGGGCAGGCGCGCCCCGACGAGCCAGTCGTAGCCGCGCTCGGCCCGCGGATCGGTGCCGAAGCCGGCTGCCGCGATGCCCCGCAGCGGCACCGCCGTCCGAACGGTGATGAACCGGGCCCCTTCCGGCTGCGCCGACCGGGGCGCGACCTTCCGGCGGCCGGCGCGACCGGGCCGATCAGCGGGATCATCGGCCGTCGGCCACGAACCGTCCGGCAGTTGCCGCTCGAACAGGCCCTCGACGGCGGCGCCGAGCTCCGGCCCGGCATAGCCGAGCTGGGCCAGCCGGCAGAGCAGATAGCCGACGGTGCGCGGGCTGTCCTCGGCCGCCAGCCGGCCCAGCAGGGCGCGGACCGGCCCGGACGCGCCGACCTCCGCCCGCCAGGCCACCACATCCTCATCGTCGGGCGGCAGGCCGTCGAGCTCGACCGCGGCCCGCAGCCGCAGCGACGGCGACGGGTCGCCGAGCACCAGCGCGGTCATGATCGTTTCCTCGTTCATGATCATCCGAGGGCCTCGGCCAGGAACGGCGCGGTGGCGGTCGAGGCCGCGGCGAGCGCCTCCGGCGGCCCCTCGAAGACGATCGTGCCGCCGTCGGGTCCGGCGCCGGGCCCGAGCTCGATCAGCCAGTCGCAGCCGGCCAGCAGCAGCGGATCGTGCTCGACCACCAGGACGGTGTTGCCGGCGTCGACGACCGCGTCCAGGGCGCCGGCCAGCACGGCGACGTCGGTGACCTGCAGGCCGACGGTCGGCTCGTCGAGCACGTACAGGCTGCCGGCCGAGCCGGGCCGGGCGAGCTCCTTGGCCAGCTTGAGCCGTTGCGCCTCGCCGCCGGACAGGCTCCAGCCCGGCTGCCGGACGATCAGATAGCCGAGCCCGAGCCGGAGCGCGACGTCGCCCGCCCGGCGCACCGCGGGGAGGTCGCCCCACTCGTCCACCAGTTCGGCGACGGACAGCCCCTCCAGCTCGGCCAGGGTCCGGTCGCGCTCGACCAGGGCAGCGACCTCGTGCCGGTAGCCGGACCCGCCGCACGCCTCGCAGGCCTGGGTCACCGCCGGCAGGAACGCCATGTCCTGCTGCCAGGCGCCCTTGCCGCGGCAGGCATCGCAGCCGTAGCCGAGGTCCTTGATCGTGAGGCCCTGCTCGCGGGCCGCCTCGCTCGCGGCGAACGATCGGCGGACCGCGTTGATCAACCCGAGGAACAGGCCGGGCGAGGTGATCTCGGCCCGGGTCTGGTCGGCGACGACGGTCCGCTCGGGCGCGCCCACCAGGGTGTCGTGGCTGCCGGGGTCGACCCGGATCACCCCGCTGCCGGTGTAGTCGGTCCTGGGCCGGGTCAGCGCCAGCGCGATCGTGTCGACGACGAGCGACGATTTCCCCGACCCGGACACGCCACACACCCCGACCTGGACCCCGAGCGGCAGTCGTACGTCGACGCCGCGCAGGTTGTGCTCGCGGGCGCCGGTGAGCTGCAGCCAGCCGGTCGGCTCGCGGCGGCGATCGCGGCGCGGGATCGAGGCCCGACCCTCGAGCACGGCCCGGGTCACCGACCGCGGGTCGTCGAGCTCGATCAGCCGGCCGCCGGACCGGCCGGGACCGGGGCCGATCTCGATCACGTCGTCGGCGGCCCGGATGAGAGTCGGGTCGTGCTCGACGGCGATCACCGTGTTCCCGGCGTCCCGCAGCTCGGTCAGCGTCCGGGCCAGCGCCTCGACCTCGGTCGGATGCAGACCCCGGCTCGGCTCGTCGAGCAGCACGGTCATCCCGACCAGACCGCCGCCGAGCACCGAGGCGAGCTTGATCCGCTGCGCCTCGCCGGCGGACAACGACCAGGTCTGCCGGTTCAGGTCGAGGTAGCCGAGCCCGACACTGCGCAGGAAGCCGAGCCGCTGCAGCGCGGCGGTGCGGGCCTGCGCCGCCTGCTCGTCGGCCGGCTCGGCCAGCGCCCTGAGCACGTCCTCGAGCTCCGCGAACGGTGCCGCGAACAGGTCGGCGCGGTCGCGGCCTTCGATCTTGATCGTCAGGAACGGCGCGCGCAGCCGGGCCCCGTCGCACTCCCGGCAGCTGAACACCCGGGTCACCTCGCCGCCGAGATCGTGCTGGGCCCAATGGTTCAGCCCGACGAACAGCGGCGATTCCACCCGATCATGATCAGCCCGGGCCGGGATGCCGTTCATGATCAACTGCCGGATCTCGTCGCTCAACTCGGCCCACGGCGTGCTGGCCGGGTCGAACTCGTACCTCTCGCCGAACGCCTGCAGGACCCGGTTGCTGGTGACCACCTCGGGCCGGAACCAGGACAGGGGGCCGACGAAGCAGTGGGTGAGCGGTGCGTCGGGCCGCACCACAGCGTCGAGGTGATACTCCCGTTCGACGCCGAGCCCCAGGCACTGTGGACAGATCGCCAGCGGCGACCCGAGCACGTGCCGCGGCTCGATCGGGACGGCGCTGGTGCCGCAGTCCGCGCAGGCCCAGGCCGCCTCCGGTGCGGCCGACGTCCGGCGGACCTCGGCGCCGCCGCAGGCGAGACAGGTGCGCACTCCGGCGCGGGCCAGCACCACGGCGATCAGCCGGTCCAGGTCGCTGGACCGACCGACGGTCGCCCGGGCGGCCTGCCAGCGCCCGGGTCCACCCGGCGCGGCGATGGTGCCGGTCGCGTCGATGGTCATCGTCGGGCCCAGCCCGGCGAGCGTGTCGACCGGAGCTTCCGGGCCTTCGCGGACCGACTGCCGCTCGTACACCGAAAGACATTCGAGCAACCGTCGTTCGGCCTCCGCGGCGACGACATCGCGGACCAGGGACGACTTGCCCGAGCCCGAGACGCCGGTCACCACGGTGAATCGACCCTTCGCGAAGCTGACGTCGAGGTTGCGCAGGTTGTGGGCGCGGGCGCCCCGCACCTCGATCGAGGCACTGGACCGGCGGCCGGGTCGCGCCCTGGCCCGGGGCCGCGGCGGCACGGCCCGGTCAGGGACGGGGCGGCCGCAATGCTGCAGCCGTCCGCCCATCGGGCCACCGCCCGGGCCAAGGTCGATCCGCCAGTCGGCGGCGGCGATCACGTCGGCCTGGTGTTCCACCACGACCACGGTGCAGCCGGCTGCCGTCAGCCGGTCGAGCACGGTCAACAGCCGGTCCAGGTCGCCCGGATGCAGGCCCGTCGTCGGCTCGTCGAGCAGGATCAGGTCTCCGGCCTTGGCCCTGGCCACCTCCCGGGTGAGCCGGATCCGTTGCGCCTCACCGCCGGACAGGCTGGGCGAGGGCTGCCCGAGCGTGACGTAACCGAGCCCGACCTCACGCAGGGTGTCGAGGATCCGCGTCACCGGTGGCTGCTCGGCGAACAGCGCGTGGGCCTCGTCGACGCTCAGCTCCAGCACGTCGGCGATCGATCGCCCGGCCCAGGTCGCGGCCAGCACCTCCGGCCGGTAACGGCGGCCCGCGCAGGACTCGCAGGGCACCCAGATCGGTGCCAGGTCGCTGAGGCTGATCGCGATCGATCCCATCCCTTCGCACTCCGGGCACGCCCCTTCGGGCCGGTTGAAGGTGAACTCCGACGCCGGCCGGCCGGTCTGCTCGGCGAACACGTCCCGGATCCGGTCGAACACCTTCGTGTACGTCGCGGGGTTGGATCGCGGGTTGTTGCCCAGCGGCTTCTGGTCGACGGCGATCGCTCGTACCTTCGGCGCCTCGAACGCCGCGCAACCCACCGGGCCCTTGCTCCGCAGGGACTCCAGCAGCACGTCCCGCGCCAGCGTCGTCTTGCCCGCCCCCGACGGTCCGGTGATCACGGTCAGCGCGCCCAAGGGCAGCTCGCAGTCGATGCCGCGCAGGTTGCGCAGGCCGGCGCCGGTGATCATGATCCGTTGATCACCGACCGACCGGGACGTGCGCGGGCGCCGGGTCGACGCCGAGAAACCGCGGCCGGAGGCAGTGTCGGCCCGCCACAGCGCGGCCGGCGGGCCCTGGAAGACCAACTCGCCGCCGCCCCGGCCGCCGGCCGGGCCGATCTCGACCACGTCGTCGGCCAGGGCGATCGCGGTGCGGTCGTGTTCGACCATCAGCACCGGGCCCGGCAACGACGCCAGCGCCTCGAGCAGGGCGGCGAGATCGCTGTGGTGCAGCCCGATGGTCGGCTCGTCGAGGACGTGCAGCAGATCCTCCAGCCGGCCGCCGAGCACGACCGCGAGCCGGGTCCGCTGCGCCTCGCCGCGGGACAGCGTCGGCATCGACCGGTCCAGCGCGAGATGGCCCAGGCCCAGCGTGACCAGCGGCCGCAGCCGCCGCAACAACTCGTCCCGGACCCGCGCCGCGGGGCGGCCGAGCCCCAGTCCCTCGACGAACTCGAGCACTTCACCGACCGAGCGGGCCAGCAACTCGGTCAGGGTGAGACCGGCGATCCGATGCGAGGCGGTGGCCGGGTCGTCGCCGTCCCGGAAGGCCGACGGCTGCAGCGGCCGTACCCACGCGGAGCAGCTCGGACAGATCGGCTCCCGCAGCACCGGCGTCCCGCCCAACCGGACCTCCGGCGAGCCGAGCGCGTCGGCCCGCTCCAGGGTGGCCCGGATCTCTGCCGCCGACGCGCCCGGCGGCAGGGTGGCGACCCGGACCACGATGTCGTGCGGCACCTCCGGATCCAGCTTCGGCACCCGGCCGGACGCGGTCGCCGACCATGGCCGGCCGTCGATCGTGACTCCGTCGAACCGGCCGCGCAGGCTCGCCAGCAGCCGAGCGTGGCTTCGGGTCAGACCGCGCACCACGGCCACGTCGACTGTCAGCCCGTCCGTGCCGGCGAGCAGCTCGACGGCGATCGCCAGCCGCTCCTCCCGCGACACGGCCCGCACCGGCACCCCGCAATCGGGGCAGCCGACCGCGGCGAAGCGGGCGTACAGGATGCGCAGGAACGGGTGCAGGCCGACCGACGTGGCGACCGTCGACGCCGGATTGACGTTGAGCACGTTCTGTTCGATCGCGACCGCCGGCCCCAGCCCCTCGATCCCGCGCACCCGAGCGGCCGGCATCCGCGCCACGGCCCGGCCGAGGCCGAGCGACTCGACGAACCGCCGCCGCGCCTCGGCATAGACGACATCGAACGCGAGCGACGACTTGCCCGACCCCGAGACGCCGACGACGGCGGTCAGCCCCGGCCCGAGCGTCACGTCGAGGTCCCGCAGGTTGTGCTCGGCAGCGCCGAGAACCCTCAGTTCGCTCATCGTTGATCCCGGCCCAACCTCGTGTCGCCCTGCCCAGCTTGCCGTTTCCCGGCGCCCTGGCCCGCCGGGAAACTCAACCTATCTAGGCGTTCCGACACTGCCTACCGGGCACCGAAGGCGATCAGCGCCCAGCAGAGGCAACCGAAGCCGAGCGTGTGCAGCCAACTGCGCAGCGCGTTGTACCGGTTCCAGGGCTTCTCGAACCGCGCCCGCGTCCGGCCGGCCTGATCGAGATCGGACCGGTCCAGCATCCGGTTGAGGGGCATGTTGCCGGCACCGGTGACGATGATCGCCGCCAGGTTGAACCCGAACCCGAGTGCGGTCGGCAACAGCACCGAGCCCTGACCGCCGAGCAGGACTGCCGCGGCCACCCCGCTGAGCGCCACACATCCCAGGTAGGGAAGGAGGAAGCCGCCGTTCAGGATGTTGATGTTGACCTGCTGCGTGAAGTGCACATAGGTCCGGTCGTCGACCTGGCGCAGCGCGGTCACCACCGCGACGTGATAGCCGTAGAACAGCCCGGCGATGAGGCCGGTGGTGATCGTGGCCGAAACGAGTGCGATGAGTTGGACCGTGTCCATGACCCCTCCTGAGGCGGTGGTTTCCGTGCTTCTGGGGACAATTCCATCGCGAAGTCGTGAGACGAACCATGTGCCCGGCGCCCGATTCCATGTCTGAGCGTCTCGCTCGCCCGTGGCGGAGAGGGGCACGGTCGTCGTGGGCCGTACGCGACTGTGGTTCGTAAGCGTTTACCGGCGGTTCGAGGCCTCTGCGGGCCGAACCGAGGTATGCTGTGGGAACGCGCTCGATTTGACCGCGCTGGTCAGTGCTGCCCACAGGTCTTTACATTTCGCGTCCGAGCGGTTACGCTGTTTTCTTGCCCTCCGCATACTCGACGACCCGTTGGTTTGACACGGGCCCTTTTGCGTGCGCGGAGGTCACAGTTGTCCCCAGTTTGAACTTGTTCGACCCGTTCGATCTCAACTGAATAGCACTGATACACCCCGCGAGCCCTTCGGAAGGACCCCTCTCTTGGCCGCCTCGCGCACTGCCCAGAAGAACCACGTCGTATCCAACACCGGTCGTATTTCTTTCGCCAAGATCGCCGAACCCATGGAGGTTCCGAATCTGCTCGACGTGCAGATCGAGTCCTTCGACTGGTTGATCGGCAACGAGGTCTGGCGGGCGCGGGTCGAGGCCGCACTCGCGGAGGGCCGCACCGACGTCAACACCAAGTCGGGGCTGGAGGAGATCTTCGAGGAGATCTCCCCGATCGAAGACTTCTCCCAGACCATGTCGCTGTCGTTCCGCGACCATCGGTTCGAGCCGCCGAAGAACACGGTGGAGGAGTGCAAGGATCGCGACGTCACCTACGCCGCGCCGCTGTTCGTGACCGCGGAGTTCATGAACAACGAGACCGGCGAGATCAAGAGCCAGACGGTCTTCATCGGCGACTTCCCGCTGATGACCGACAAGGGCACCTTCATCATCAACGGCACCGAGCGGGTCGTCGTGTCCCAGCTGGTCCGGTCCCCGGGCGTCTACTTCGAGACGACCGCCGACAAGACGTCGGACAAGGACATCTACACCTGCAAGATGATCCCGTCCCGCGGCGCCTGGCTCGAGTTCGAGATCGACAAGCGGGACCTGGTCGGCGTCCGGTTGGACCGCAAGCGCAAGCAGAACGTCACCGTGCTGCTCAAGGCGCTCGGCTGGACCGACGCACAGATCCTCGAGGAGTTCGGCGAGTACGAGTCGATGCGGCTCACCCTGGAGAAGGATCACACTTCCACCCAGGACGAGGCCCTGCTCGACATCTACCGCAAGCTGCGTCCGGGCGAACCGCCGACGCGCGAGGCCGCCCAGGCCCTGTTGGAGAACTACTACTTCAACCCGAAGCGGTACGACCTGGCCAAGGTCGGTCGTTACAAGATCAACAAGAAGCTCGGGCTGGAAGAGCCGTTCGACGCCCAGGTGCTGAAGGTCGACGACATCGTCGCCGCGATCCGCTTCATCGTCGCGCTGCACGAGGGCAAGGAGACCCTGGACAGCCCGCGCGGTGATCTTGTGGTCGAGGCCGACGACATCGACCACTTCGGCAACCGGCGGCTGCGTACCGTCGGCGAGCTGATCCAGAACCAGCTGCGCACCGGCCTCGGCCGGATGGAGCGCGTGGTCCGGGACCGGATGACGACCCAGGACGTCGAGGCGATCACGCCGCAGACCTTGATCAACATCCGGCCGGTGACCGCGGCGCTGAAGGAGTTCTTCGGCACCTCGCAGCTGTCCCAGTTCATGGACCAGATCAACCCGATCGCCGGTCTGACCCACAAGCGGCGCCTGAACGCGCTCGGCCCGGGTGGTATCTCCCGCGACCGCGCCCAGATGGACGTCCGCGACGTGCACACCTCGCACTACGGCCGGATGTGCCCGATCGAGACGCCGGAAGGCCCGAACATCGGCCTGATCGGCTCGCTGGCGAGCTTCGCCCGGGTGAACTCGTTCGGCTTCGTCGAGACGCCGTACCGCAAGATCGTCAAGGGCAAGGTCACCGACCAGATCGACTACCTGACCGCGGACGAAGAGGACCGGTTCGTGGTCGCGCAGGCCAACGCCAAGCTGACGGCGGACGGCAAGTTCGCCGAGCAGCGGGTGCTGGTGCGCAAGCGGCACGGCGACACCGACGAGGTGAACGCCGACGAGGTCGACTACATGGACGTCTCGCCGCGCCAGATGGTGTCGGTGGCGACCGCCATGATCCCGTTCCTCGAGCACGACGACGCGTCCCGCGCGCTGATGGGCTCGAACATGCAGCGGCAGGCCGTTCCGTTGGTCCGTTCCGAGGCGCCGGTGGTCGGCACCGGCATGGAATACCGGGCCGCGGTCGACGCCGGGGACGTCACCACCGCCGTCCAGGCCGGCGCCGTCACCTCGGTGACCGCCGACCTGATCGACATCGCGCACGACGACGGCACCTACAAGACGTACCGGCTGTCGAAGTTCCGCCGCTCCAACCAGGGCAGCAGCATCAACCAGCGGCCGCTGGTCAGGGCCGGCGACCGGGTCGAGAAGGGCGATCCGCTCGCCGACGGCCCGTGCACCGACGCCGGTGAGATGGCGCTCGGCAAGAACCTGCTGGTCGCGTTCATGCCGTGGGAGGGCCACAACTACGAGGACGCGATCATCCTCAGCCAGCGGCTGGTCCAGGACGACGTCCTCACCTCGATCCACATCGAGGAGCACGAGGTCGACGCCCGGGACACCAAGCTGGGTGCGGAGGAGATCACCCGCGACATCCCGAACGTCAGCGAAGATCAGCTGGCCGACCTGGACGAGCGGGGCATCATCCGGATCGGTGCCGAGGTCGGCGCCGGCGATGTGCTGGTCGGCAAGGTCACCCCGAAGGGCGAGACCGAGCTGACCCCGGAGGAGCGGCTGCTCCGTGCGATCTTCGGTGAGAAGGCGCGCGAGGTCCGCGACACCTCGATGCGGGTGCCGCACGGCGAGTCCGGCACCGTGATCGGCGTCCGGGTCTTCGACCGGGATTCCGACGACGAGCTGTCGCCGGGCGTCAACCAGCTGGTCCGGGTCTACGTGGCCCAGAAGCGCAAGATCTCCGACGGTGACAAGCTCTGTGGCCGGCACGGCAACAAGGGCGTCATCTCCAAGATCCTGCCGGTCGAGGACATGCCGTTCATGGAGGACGGCACCCCCGTCGACATTGTGCTCAACCCGCTCGGCGTGCCGAGCCGGATGAACATCGGCCAGGTGCTGGAGACCCATCTCGGCTGGATCGCCAAGAGCGGCTGGGACATCTCCGAGGCCAAGGGCGAGTGGGCCGACCGGCTGCGCGAGGTCGGGCTGGAGCGGGTCGAGCCGAATTCGCGGCTGGCCACGCCGGTCTTCGACGGCGCGACCGAGGAGGAGATCACCGGGCTGCTCAGCAACACGCTGCCCAACCGGGACGGGATCCGGGTCGTGAACGGCGACGGCAAGGCCAACCTGTTCGACGGCCGCACCGGCGAGCCGTACCCGGCCCCGGTCGGGGTCGGCTACATGTACATCCTGAAGCTGACCCACATGGTCGACGACAAGCTGCACGCCCGCTCGACCGGCCCGTACTCGATGATCACCCAGCAGCCGCTCGGTGGTAAGGCGCAGTTCGGTGGCCAGCGGTTCGGCGAGATGGAGGTCTGGGCACTCGAGGCGTACGGCGCCGCCTGGGCTCTGCAGGAGCTGTTGACGATCAAGTCCGACGACGTGCCGGGCCGGGTCAAGGTGTACGAAGCCATCGTCAAGGGCGAGAACATCCCCGAGCCGGGCATCCCCGAGTCGTTCAAGGTGCTGGTCAAGGAGATGAAGTCGCTCTGCCTGAACGTCGAGGTGCTGTCGAGCGACGGCAGCACGGTCGAGCTGAGGGATTCGGACGAGGACAACTACCGCGCCAGCGACGAGTTCGGCATCGATCTTTCGCGGCGCCCGAACGAGTCCCTCGGCGGAGTCGAAGAGGTCTGACGGTCCGTGCCGGGCCCACCGAGTGGGCCCGGCATCGACCCGTCGGTCATCACACCTGAACCAACGCGAAGCAATACGAGCTAAAGAAGAGAAGAGATAAAACGTGCTCGACGTGAACTTCTTCGATGAGATCCGGATCGGCCTGGCCACCGCCGACGACATTCGCACCTGGTCCCATGGCGAGGTCAAGAAGCCGGAGACCATCAACTACCGCACGCTCAAGCCCGAGCGTGACGGTCTGTTCTGCGAGAAGATCTTCGGTCCCACCCGGGACTGGGAGTGCTACTGCGGCAAGTACAAGCGGGTCCGGTTCAAGGGCATCATCTGTGAGCGCTGCGGCGTCGAGGTGACCCGGTCCAACGTCCGGCGGGATCGGATGGGCCACATCGAACTGGCCGCCCCGGTCACCCACATCTGGTACTTCAAGGGCGTCCCGTCCCGGCTGGGGTACCTGCTCGACATCGCGCCGAAGGACCTGGAGAAGGTCATCTACTTCGCCGCGTACATGATCACCGAGGTCGACGTCGACGGCCGCCATCGCGATCTGTCCTCGCTCGAGGCCAAGATCGACGTCGAGCGCAAGCAGCTCGAAGGCCGGCGCGACTCCGACATCGAGAACCGGATGCGCAAGCTCGAAGAGGACATGGGCGCGCTCGAGGCCGAGGGTGCCAAGGCCGACGCGAAGCGCAAGGTCCGCGAGGGCGCCGAGCGCGAGGTCAAGCAGCTGCGTGACCGGGCTCAGCGTGAGCTGGACCGGCTGGACGCGGTCTGGGACCGGTTCAAGAACCTCAAGGTGCAGGATCTCGAGGGCGACGAGGTGCTCTACCGGGAGATGAAGACCCGGTTCGGCAAGTACTTCGCCGGCTCGATGGGCGCGGACGCGATCAAGAAGCGGCTCGAGACCTTCGACCTGCACCAGGAAGCGCTGAACCTGAAGGACACGATCCAGAACGGCCGCGGCCAGCGCAAGACCCGCGCGCTGAAGCGGCTGAAGGTCGTCTCGGCGTTCCTGAGCACGAAGAACAGCCCGGTCGGCATGGTGCTCGACTGCGTCCCGGTGATCCCGCCTGAACTGCGGCCGATGGTCCAGCTCGACGGTGGCCGGTTCGCCACGTCGGATCTGAACGACCTGTACCGCCGGGTGATCAACCGGAACAACCGGCTGAAGCGCCTTCTTGATCTTGGTGCGCCGGAGATCATCGTCAACAACGAGAAGCGGATGCTGCAGGAGGCCGTCGACTCGCTGTTCGACAACGGCCGTCGCGGTCGTCCGGTCACCGGCCCGGGCAACCGGCCGCTGAAGTCGATCTCCGACATGCTCAAGGGCAAGCAGGGCCGGTTCCGTCAGAACCTGCTCGGCAAGCGCGTCGACTACTCCGGTCGTTCCGTGATCGTGGTCGGCCCGCAGCTCAAGCTGCACCAGTGCGGTCTGCCGAAGGCGATGGCGCTGGAGCTGTTCAAGCCGTTCGTGATGAAGCGGCTGGACGATCTCAACCACGCCCAGAACATCAAGTCCGCGAAGCGGATGGTGGAGCGGCAGCGGCCGGTCGTCTGGGACGTCCTGGAAGAGGTCATCGCCGAGCACCCGGTGTTGCTGAACCGCGCACCGACCCTGCACCGGCTGGGCATCCAGGCGTTCGAGCCGCAGCTGATCGAGGGCAAGGCCATCCAGATCCACCCGTTGGTCTGTACGGCGTTCAACGCCGACTTCGACGGTGACCAGATGGCGGTGCACCTGCCGCTGGGCGCCGAGGCGCAGGCCGAGGCCCGGATCCTGATGCTGTCGACGAACAACATCCTGAAGCCGGCCGACGGTCGCCCCGTCACCATGCCGACCCAGGACATGATCATCGGCATGTACTTCCTGACCACGGAGCGGGAAGAGACCGCCGGTGCGGGCCGCATCTTCTCCTCGATCCCGGAGGGCCTGATGGCCTACGACCGGGGCGAGCTGAACGTGCAGGCCCCGATCAAGCTCCGGCTGTCCGGGATCGCCGCGCCGGAAGGGCAGGAGCTGCGCGAGGACGGCACGATCCTGCTGCAGACCACCCTCGGACGCGCCCTGTTCAACGAGGCGCTGCCGGCGGACTACCCCTTCTGCAACTACGAGGTGGGCAAGAAGCAGCTGGGCCACATCGTCAACGATCTGGCCGAGCGCTACCCGAAGGTCGAGGTGGCCGGCTGTCTGGACGCGTTGAAGGATCTCGGTTTCCACTGGGCCACCCGGTCCGGTGTCACCGTGTCCATCGGCGACGTGGAGACCCCGCCGGACAAGCCGCAGATCCTGGCCGGCTATGAGGAGCGCGCCTCCAAGATCGACAAGCAGTACGACCGCGGCCTGATCACCGAGGACGAGCGGCGTCAGGAACTGATCGAGATCTGGACCGACGCGCTGAGCAAGGTCGGCGTCGCGATGGAGAAGAACTTCACCAAGACGAACCCGATCTTCATGATGGTCGACTCGGGTGCCCGCGGAAACATGGTGCAGATGCGCCAGATCGCGGCCATGCGAGGCCTGGTGGTGAACCCGAAGGGCGAGATCATCCCGCGCCCGATCAAGGCGAACTTCCGCGAAGGCCTGTCCGTGCTGGAGTACTTCATCTCCACCCACGGTGGCCGGAAGGGCCAGGCCGATACCGCTCTGCGTACCGCCGACTCGGGCTACCTGACCCGTCGTCTGGTGGACGTCAGCCAGGATGTGATCATCCGCGAGGAGGATTGCGGCACCGAGCGCGGCCTGACCAAGATCATCGCCCGAGAGGTCGACGGCAAGCTGGTCCTCGACGAGCATGTCGAGTCGGCGGCCTACGCCCGGACCCTGGCCACCGATGTCACCAACGACAAGGGTGACGTGTTGCTGGCGGCCGGAGCCGATCTGGGCGACATCAACATCGCCAAGCTGGTCGAGGACGGCGCGACCACCGTACGGGTGCGCAGCGTGCTCACCTGTGAGGCGGTCAGCGGCACCTGCGCCATGTGCTACGGCCGTTCGCTCGCCGCCGGCAAGCTGGTCGATGTCGGCGAGGCCGTCGGTATCGTCGCCGCGCAGTCGATCGGTGAGCCCGGCACCCAGCTGACGATGCGTACCTTCCACACCGGTGGTGTGGCCGGTGACGACATCACGCAGGGTCTGCCGCGAGTCCAGGAGCTGTTCGAGGCCCGGGTCCCGAAGGGCAAGGCGCCGATCGCCGAGGCCGCCGGCCGGGTCGAGGTCGTGGACAGCGATCGGTCCAAGAAGCTCGTGGTCACGCCGGACGACGGCTCCGAGCCGACCGAGTACACGGTGATCCGCCGCGCTCGGCTGCTGGTCGAGGACGGCGACCGGGTCACGGTCGGGCAGCAACTCACCGCCGGTACGGCCGATCCGCAGGACGTGCTCCGCATCCTCGGTGTCCGCAAGGTGCAGGAGCACCTGGTGGACGAGGTGCAGTCGGTCTACCGGACCCAGGGCGCGCCGATCCACGACAAGCACATCGAGGTCATCATCCGGCAGATGCTGCGCCGGGTGACGGTGATCGAGTCCGGCGACTCGAAGCTGCTCACCGGTGACCTGGTGGACCGGCTGCGCTACGAGGCGGAGAACCGCAAGGTCGTCGCCGAGGGCGGCACCCCGGCCTCCGGTCGTCCGGTGCTGATGGGCATCACCAAGGCGTCGCTGGCGACCGAGTCGTGGCTGTCGGCGGCCTCCTTCCAGGAGACCACCAAGGTGCTCACCGACGCGGCGATCCACGGCAAGTCGGATTCGCTGGTCGGCCTGAAGGAGAACGTGATCCTGGGCAAGCTGATCCCGGCCGGCACCGGCCTGGACCGGTACCGCAACATCCGGGTCGAGCCGACCGAGGAGGCGAAGGCACAGGCGTACTCGATGGTCGGGTACGACCCCTTCGACTACGACTTCGGCTCCGGTTCCGGTGCCGCGGTCCCGCTCGAGGACTACGACCTGGGCAGCGACTACCGCTGACCACCTGAACACCGGCTCGACCGAACACCGAAGCACCGAACACCCCTCCCGGCCCCGTTCCCGGGAGGGGTGTTCGTCATCTCCGCCACCCACCCCAACAACCCCGACTTGTCAGAACTAGGGCATGCTCTGGCGTCCCCTAGTTCTGACAAGTCGGGGTTGGGAGGTGGGTCAGCAGAAGGGGGAGTAGAGGCGGTCGGCCAGTTCGGGGAGGGTCCGGATCCGGGACAGGTCGACCAGGCCGGCGATCGTCGAGATCGCGTCGAACTGGAACTCGAGCACGCCCTGCAGCGCGCGGGTCGGGAAGTTCGGGGGTCGCGGCCAGCCGTAGCTGTCGAGCAGGGTCGTGAACAGTTCGGGGTCGCCGCGGAGCGCATCGAAGCGGAGCGCGACCAGCTCGTACCAGGGGTCGGCCGTGATCGCGTCGGCCCAGTCGATGATCCCGACCAGGCCGGCGTCGTCGACGAAGACGTGGTCGGCGGTCACGTCGGCGTGCACCAGCACCCGGTCCGCCGGGGCGTCGGCGAGGAAGTCCGGCACCTGGTCGACCAGCTGGTGCGGCAGGCCGAAACGGCGGAGCCGGTCGGGCGCCGCTGCGCGGAGCGCGGGCAGCGGATCCCGGGCCGCGATCGTCGCCGGCGCCGGCCAGGTGTGCAGCCGGGCCAGGGCCGGGCCGAGTTGTTCGGCCGCCCGCCGCAACGAGCGGCCGGTCGGCACCTCCCGTACGGCCCGGGCGTCGGTGAGCCGTTCCATGATCAGGTACGGCCAGCTCCAGCCGTCCGCGTCGCCGAACAGCCGACCGCTCGCCAGCACTGCCGGCACCGGCACCTCGGGCACCCCGGCCAACAGCTCGCCCATCGCCAGCTCGGCGGCGAAGGCGTCACCGCCGTCGAAGGTGTCGCCGAAGAGTTTCACCACCAGGTCACCGACCAGGAAGGTCGGGAAGGTGCCGACGAAGGGCGATTCGATCTTGGCCCGGGACAGGCCCGCGCGGTCCAGGATCTCGAGCACGTAGCGGCCCCAATAGCCGACGTCGCCCAGATGCCGGCCGTAGTGCGGCTGCTCGGTGCGGGGCCGGCGCAGGATCATCGCACCCGCCCCGCGACAACGATCATCTCCCCATTCCATCGCACCCACCGACTCGGCGCGACGGAGTTTCGCACCCACGCCCACCGACTTGTCAGAACTGAGTTGCCCCAGGGCACAACTCAGTTCTGACAACTCCGCGGTCATGATATGAATGAACCCTCATTCACATCATCGGGAGGATGCCGTGGGGCCCCAGCCGAGCAAGGATTCACCGGCCGTACGCCGGCGCCGGGAGGAGCAGCGGACGCGGATCGTGATCGCCGCGATCACGCTGTTCGCCCGGCACGGGATCCACCACACCTCGATGCAGCAGATCGCCGACGAGGTCGGGATGAGCGTCGGCTCGCTCTACCAATATCTGGACAACAAGGAAGCGATCATCATCGAGGCCACCCTGGCCCGGGAACGCGTCAACGCCGAGGTCTTCGCCGAGCCCCGCGACCGCGCCGCGATGGCCATGGTGCTCGGCGACGCGATCCGGCAACAGGCCGAGGGGCCGATCGAACGGGCCGGGCTGAACTCCGAGATCGTGGCCGAGGGCTCCCGCAATCCGCTGGTGGCGGAACGGCTGGCGGAGCAGTTCGACGTCCTGCGCGGCCTGCTCGGCGACGCCCTCCGGGCCACCGATCCGGGCTTGTCCGAGGCCGAGGCCCGGGCCAGGGCCGAGCTGTTCATGGCCGTCCAGGCCGGGATCGGCGCGCTGCGCGCCAGTCACGCGCCGGTCGACGACCTGGCCGCCATCGGCCTGCGGGTGCTGCCCTTGATCCTGGCCCCGGCCCCGGGCCCCGACTCTCCGACCCCAGCCGACGAGTCCGAGGAGGACCCCCGATGATCGACTTCCGACCAGCACCGACCAGGCCCGGCCGGCGTGCCGGTCTGCCGGCCGTGCTGTTGGCGGTGCTGATTCCGCTGCTGGCGCTCGCCGGCTGCTCGCTGCCCGCCATGGGGCCGCGGATCACCCCACCGACCGCTCCGAACGTCAAGGGCGACCTGACCCGGGCCGACGTCGACGACTGGCTCGACGGACTGGTGCCGACCGCGCTGCAGCGGGAGGCGCTGCCCGGCGCCGTGGTCACCGTGGTCGCGGACGGGAAGATCGTCACCGAGCGCGGCTTCGGCGCCGCCGACCTGGGCGAGGGCGACCGGCCGCCGGTGTTGGTCGACCCGGCCCGCACCCTGTTCCGGGTCGGCTCGGTGTCCAAGCTCGTCACCGCGACGGCCGTGATGCAGCAGGTGCAGGCCGGGAAGCTCGACCTGGACGCCGACATCCAGGGCTATCTCGACTTCGAGCTCCGGAAGACCTTCGACGAGCCGGTGACGCTGCGCCACCTGCTCAGCCACTCCGCCGGGTACGAGGACCGCAACCGCGGCGTGATCCTGCCGGAAGGCACTCCGGAGCCCGACCTGCGGACCGAGGTCTCGGTCGACCAGCCCGAGCAGATCTACCGCCCGGGCACCGTTCCGGCCTACTCCAACTGGTCCAACTCGCTGGCCGCCTACATCGTTCAGCGGGTCGCCGGGATGCCGTACGCGGACTACGCCCGGGCCCAGGTGCTGGACCGGGCCGGGATGACCGAGTCGACCTTCGCCCAGCCGCTGCCGGCGGCGGACGCGAGCCGGCTGGCCCGCGGCTACCGGTCGATCGGCACACCCCCGATCGGCTTCGAGGTGCTCGGTCCGGCCCCGGCC
Source organism: Microlunatus speluncae (assembly GCF_009299835.1). Taxonomy (GTDB): domain Bacteria; phylum Actinomycetota; class Actinomycetes; order Propionibacteriales; family Propionibacteriaceae; genus Microlunatus; species Microlunatus speluncae. The sequence continues at coordinate 24,670 of NZ_VKCZ01000007.1, read as the reverse complement.
GGCGCGCTGTCGGCCACCGGCCACGACCTCGGGCTGTTCATGCTCAGCCTGCTCGGTCGTCCGGCCGGTGACGCCCCGGCCCTGCTGCGGCCGGAGAGCCTGCAGACGATGCAGCAGCCGGCCCTCGGGCCGGAGAGCCTGGGCGGGCTGGCCGGCGCGGATCAGATGGGCGTCGGCTTCTTCCTGCTGGAGCATCGTGGCCAGCAGATCGCCGCGCACGGCGGCGACACCGGCGTCTTCCACAGTCAGCTCGCCCTGCTGCCCGAGCACGGCACCGGGATCTTCGTCTCGGTCAACGGCAACGGCCGGGCTCCCGACGGTACGGCGACCCTACGGACCACTCTGGTCGAGCAGTTCGTCGAGCGCTATCACCCCTCGGCGGCGCAGCCGACGCCGCCGGCCACCGCCAGCTCGGCCGAGCACGCGGCCCGCGCCGCCGGCGCGTACCTGATCTCCCGGCGATCGGACAGCTCCTTCCTGCGCCTCTCGACAGCGATCCAGCAGCTTCGGGTGACCGACAACGGTGACGGCACGATCAGTCTGCCCGCCCTCGCCACCTCCGGCGGCCATCCGTTGCGACTGCAGGAGATCGAGGCCACCGACGAACTCTGGTTGTGGCAGGAGATCGGTGGCGACCGCAGGCTGGCGATGGACATCGACAACGGCCAGGTCGCGGCGATCGGGATGGATCCGGCGCACGTCCTGCTGCCGGCCGCTCCGGCCTGGCGGGCCGTCCTGCCGGTCGTGATCTTCGCCGTCGGCTGGGCCGCGTTGATCTTGATCGCCTGGCCGATCGGCGCGATAGTCCGCCGCCGGCACGGGGTCGACCTGGGTTCCTGGTCGGCTGCGCGGCGTCGGCTGCGCACCCTGACCCACCTCGGCCTGTTGACCATCCCGCTCGCACTGCTCGGCTGGTTCACCGTGACCACGCTGATCGGGCTGACCCTTCCGGTGGCCGATGGGGTGATCCGTGCGGTTCAGGTGATCACCGTGCTGCCGGTGCTCGCCCTGGTGCCCGCCGTCGGCCAGGTGATCGGCACGATCCGGCACCGAGGCGGGGTGTTCGGCACGATCGCCAACCTGCTGATCGTGCTGGCCCTGCTGGCCTTCGGCTGGGCCGCCTGGCAAGCCGGCCTCTACTCGCTCGACCTGACCTACTGACCCGGCCGACGCCTCAAGGTGGTCGTCCGCCCGCCGGGCTACCGGTCTGGCGGCGTCGAGTGTGACGGTAGCGACGCCGGTCTGGCGCTCTTGCGTCGTTTTCGTCCCACTCGAAGATTCACGGTCGGGTATGTCGGCGAGGGCCGAGTTGGCCGCGCGAGATCGCCGAGCTCAGGTCGCAACTCGACGTTCGTCGCCCGCAGGGCTGCACGCGGGCGGATCCAACGCACGCAGCGCTCAACCTGGCCCACTTTGCTGCCGAGAAAGTCTCCGAAGTCTCAGCCCGGCGCGCGAGACCTAGGTGGGCGTTCGCCGAGTTCGCGTAGTCGTTTCGTCAGCGTGGAGGGAGGGATTACGGACGCAGCAAGGGAGGGTAGGTTCCGCGGTGGGCGGTCTTGGCGGCCGACTGCCGGTCCGGCGGCGTCGAGTGTGACGGTAGCGACGCCGGTCAGACACTTCTGCGTCGCTATCGTCCCACTCGGCGATCCGGGGCAGTTGACGGCCGACTTGGCCACTCGAGATCGTCGGATTAGCCGGAATCGTCACCCTCGGCGAGCGCCGGAGGGCGTACGGACGCGGCGAGGGAGTGACTGGCGGGCCTCGACGCGCGCCGCGCAGTCCACGTCACTGGCGGCCCGGATCCCGACGCCCACCCAAACCTGACAGGTAGAGGATCGGCGCGAGCTGGAACCGGGGTCAGCCGAGCAGGCCGAGGCGGCGGCCCAGGGCGGCCGCTTCGGTCCGGGTGCCGGCACCGAGCTTGGTCAGGATGTTGGAGACGTGGACGCTGGCGGTTTTGGTGCTGATGAAGAGCTTCAGGCCGACCTCGCGGTTGCTCAGACCCTCGGCGACCAGGGCCAGCACCTCGAGCTCCCGCGGGGTCAGCGGGCTCGCGCCGGGGTGATCGGCGACCGGCGGCTCCAGCGCGGCCAGCTCGGCCAGCATCGGGCGGGCGCCGAGCTGCTCGGCGACCTCCTGGGCCTGGGCGGCGACCTGACGGCTCTCCTCGATCGCGCCGGCCTGGCGCAGGGCGGCGGCCAGTCGGATCCGGCTCCGGGTCAGCTCGGGCACGTTGGGGAATCGTTCGAAGCCCTCGACGGACTCCCGCCAGGCTTCGACCGTGGCGGCCTGGTCGACCGACAGGCCGAGCCGGGCGTCGAGGCGAAACCGCTCGGCCCGGGCCCGCAACTGCCAGGCCCGGCTCTCCGCGCCGAGCGGGCGGCGCCGTTCGGCGTCCGCGACGATCAGCTCGATCTGCCCCATCAGCCAGTCGGCCCGGTCGGTCCACCGCTTCCGGTCCGCCTCGTCGCAGCCGGTCAGGTCGGCGGCGATGCCGATCATGATCGCGCCGAGCCGGATCTTCGCCTGGACATCGGTCCAGATCGCGTCCAACTCGTCGGCCAGCCGCTGATGCTGGTGCCAGACCTGATCGAGATCGCCGAGCTGGCCGTAGAGGTCCATCGACGCGCCGCCGGCATAGAGCGACACCACCGCGTCGGTGCCCCAGGCCCGGTTGGCCCGGGCCTGCAGCCGGAGCCCGGACGACTCACCGCGCCCCGCGGCGACATACATGGCGATCGCCGCCATGGCCGCGTCGGCCACCATCGGCGGCCGCTCCCCGGTGGTGTCGACGATCTGCAGCACCTGATCCCACCGGCCGAGTGTGTAGGCGGAGAGGGCGGCGACGATCCTCGCGTCCATGCCGTACGGCGCGTACCGCCGCCCCGTCTCGACGGCCCGCTCGGCCCCACGCAGATAGAACTCCAGCGCCTCGGCCACCTCGCCGCGCTCGTAGTGGATCCCGCCCAGGTGATAGAGCGCCCGCAGCTCGGTCGCGTCGCCCCGGGCCCGCGCGTCAGTGACGATCTGCCGCAGCGCAGCCTCGGACGCCTCCGTGTTGCCGAGGCGATCCTGGAGCTTGGCCAGCAGGGCGGCTACGTCGCTGGCGATCTCGGCCAGGCCGAGCCGCTCGGCCATGGCCAAGGCCTCCTCGGCCCAACCGGTGGACTCGCCATGCCGGGACCGGTCGGCCAGCGCCTGCGCGTGGGCGCGGAGCACCCGGCAGCGCAACTCGCTGTCCGGCTCGGCCGGGACCAGTGTCAGGGCCTCGGTGGTCACCGCCAGCACGTCGACGTTCAGGTCGGTCAGTGCGGCCGCGGCGGCCAGGGACTGCAGCAGCCGGGCCCGGACCAGCGGGCCGTGGTCGGCCGGCAGGTGCGCCAGTTGATCTTGGACCAGGGTCACGGCCCGCTCCGGCATCCCGGCCGACACCGCGGCGGTCGCCGCCCGGACGGTGATGTCGACCGCGTCGACCGCCGACTCGACGCGGGGATCGGCGATCAGCTCGAGCACGGCGAGATAGTGGTGCAGCGCCTCGTCCGGCCCGCCCATCGTCACCGCCTCGTCGGCCGCCCGCAGCCCGGCCGACAGCGCGGTTTCATGATCATGAGCCGCGCGGGCATGCCGGGCCAGATCGGCCGCGGTCGCCCGCGGATGATCACGCAGGGCGCGGACGTACGCGGTGTGCAGCCGGACCCGCTCGCCGGGCAGCAGATCCTGATAGACCGCCTCGGCCAACAGTGCATGGCGGAAGGCGTAGGTGTCGGACCGGTCGCTGACCAGGACGAACCGCTCGACCGCGTTGCGCAGCGCCTGGTCGAGCTCGGCCGGCTCCAGGTCGGTGACCTCCTGCAACACCTCGTGACTGACCCGACGGCCGGCTACCGCCGCCGACCGGACCACCTGCCGGGCATCCGGCTCCAGCTGATCGAGCCGCAGGATCAGCAGATCGGCAAGATCATCGGGCACCCCGCCGGGGACCGTGCCGGCCGCGATCAACTCCTCGGTGAAGAACGCGTTGCCTTCGGCCCGGTCGATCACTCGGGCCAGCTCCGCGTCCGACAGCCCGGCCCGCAGCCCGGTGGCCAGCTCCCGGATCGCCTCGTCGGGCAGCGGGCCGAGCTCGAGCCGCTCGACCGCGGGGAGTTGGATCCAGCCCGACGCCACCGGGCGCAGCGGATGCCGCCGGTGCAGATCGTCGGACCGGTAGGTGACGATGATCGACACCGGAGTCGGGAACGGCCGGGTCAGCAGGAAACTGATCAGCTCCAGGCTGGACCAGTCGGCCCAGTGCACATCCTCGATCACCAGCAGCAACGGCCGCTCGGCGGCCAGGTCGGTCATGATGGCGTGCACCGCTTCGAACAGGGCGCCGCGGTCGGGTTGCGGAGCCGTACCGTCGGAAGATCGGGGAACCAACGGCCGCACCCCCGGATGCCGCTCGATCAGCCGCTGCCCCTCCTCGGTCGCGGCCAGCCGGCCGATGGCCTCCACGAACGGCAGGTACGGCAGCGGGCTGCGGCCGAGATCCATGCACTGGCCCAGCGCCACCCGCCAGCCGCGGTCGGCCGCGACGCCGATCGCCGCCGAGACGATCCGCGACTTGCCGATCCCCGCATCACCGGACAGCACCACCAGCCCGCCCGGCCGCCCGTTCGGCAGGCCGATCAGTTGGAGCAGGCGCTGCAACTCGCCCGTCCGCCCGACCAGCGGACGCGCGTCCAGCCGGCCACGGTCGGCAGCCGACGGCGAAGCCGGCGAGGTCACGGTCACCGACCCATCATGGCTCACCGCACCGACATCCCACTCGCGATTTTGAGACGCACCGGTCCGTACCACGGACCGGAATCCGGCGCCCCCGGCCGCCGGGATCGCCGCTACGGTGCCGGAAGGGCCGGACGCGGCCGATCGGACGACGAGGGGAAGCATGAGCGGCGACCGCCCGAACATCCTGCTGATCACCACCGACCAGCACCATTTCGAGTGCCTCGGCGTGACGAATCCGGTGCTGCAGACGCCGAATCTGGATCGGCTGGCCGCCGCCGGCACCCGATTCGACCGGGCCTACTGTCCCAATCCGCTGTGCTCGCCGTCGCGGTCGTCGATCATCACCGGGCAATACCCGTCCAGCCATGGTTGCTGGACCATCGGCACGAAGCTGGACGAGGAGCTGCCGACCGTGTCGGGGCTGCTGTCCGGGGCCGGCTATGCGAGCTCGCTGATCGGCAAGGCGCATTTCCAGCCGTTGGCCTCGAATCCGGAGCAGACCTCGCTGGAGGCGCCGCCGCGGCTTCGTGATCTTGACTTCTGGCGTGAGTTCCATGGCCCCTATTACGGCTTCGATCACATCGAGCTGGCGCGCAACCATGCCGACGAGGCGTGGGCCGGGCAGCACTACGCGCTGTGGATGGAGAGCCGCGGGCTGACCGACTGGCGCGACTACTTCCGCAGCGACAACGGCCGGCCCGGCCCGAAGCACCGCTGGCGGCTGCCGGAGGAGCACCACTACACGACCTTCGTCGCCGAGCGGTCGGTGGCCGCGATCGAGCGGGCCGCGGCGGCCGGCGAGAACTTCTTCACCTGGGCCAGCTTCCAGGATCCGCATCCGCCCTATCTGGTGCCGGAGCCGTGGGCGTCGCTGTACGACCCGGCCGACGTGCCGATCGGTCGACTGGTGCCGGGGGAGCTGGACGCGATGCCGCCCTGGTTCGGACTGACCCAGCAGCAGCGGCCCGATTTCTCACCCTGGCAGGAAACACCGTATGAGAATCACGGCTTTCATTCGCACCTGATCGACGAGGCCGAGCTGCGGCGCAACGTCGCCACCTACTACGGCATGATCAGCTTCATCGACGCCGGGGTCGGAACGATCTTGGCCGCGCTGGACCGGTTGGGCCTGACCGAGTCGACGATCATCGTCTTCACCACCGATCATGGTCACTTCCTCGGGCAACACGGGCTGACCGCCAAGGGCGCCTTCCACTACGAGGATCTGATCCGGATCCCGATGATCGTCCGTGCCGCCGGAGTCCCGGCCGGCCGGCAGACGAGTGCGTTGCAGAGCCTGGTCGACTACGCGCCGACCTTCCTCGCCGCGGCCGGGCTGCAGGTGCCGGAGCGGATGCAGGGTCTTGATCAGTGGCCGGCCTGGACCGGAGCGGTGGACGCCGTTCGTGATCATGCTCTGGTGGAGAACCGGCACCAGCCGACCCGGGTGCACGTGCGCACGTACGTCGAGGACCGTTACAAGATCACGGTCCATCGTGATCAACCGTACGGCGAGCTGTTCGATCTGGCCGACGACCCCGGCGAGCACCGTAATCGCTTCGACGACCCCGGCTATGCAACGATCCGTGCCGAGCTGACCGAGCGCTTCCTGAACGCCGAACTGGCCCGCGAACGCAGCCGCTATCCCCGCATCGCCGTCGCCTGACTCAGACGGCGGCCCTGTCAAGGTTGGCCAGGATGTCGTCGACGGTTTCGTCGGGGGACTGGGCGCTGGAGTCGAGCCAGTAGCCGATCCGGGCGGTCTCGCGGCGCAGCAGGTCGTCCAGTTGCAGCGGCGAGAAGCTGTGATAGCCGGCCTTGGTCCGCTGGGCCTCCCGCAGCTCCAGCGCCGACACGGTCGGTGACAGCACCACCAGATAGCGACGCGGCGTCTTGATCAGCTCGATGAAGCCGGCCAGGTCAGGCCCGATGATCACGTCCTGCACGATCGCGTCGAAACCTTGATCGGCGAAGCGATCGGCGGTGTGACCGGCCAGCTCGTAGCGCAGCTGCAGCTGATCCAGCGCCTCCCGGGTCGCCTGCGGCGTCATCTCCGCCCGCCCGTTGACCACCATCTTGCGGAACACGTCGCCGCGCACGTGCACCGAAGCGGGCAGTCGGCTGGCCAGCAGCTCGGCTACCGTCGATTTGCCCGCGGCCATTGCTCCGGTGATCACGATCACCCGGCCGCCTGTTCCTTCCTGACTCTGCTCCCCCACGGGCGACCATTCTTCACCACACCTGGACGCTTTGGCAGCCGGTTACGCGGCGTGGGGCGAGATTGTTTCGTGCCGTATGAAACGGCGTGCCGGAACCGATCTCCCGGTTGGTGAGTAATCTGACCCGAATGCCGACCGACCTCTCCTCCTCCCTCTGGCTGGCCCAGGTGCAGCTGCTGCCCCATCTGGGCGTCGCGTTGATCTTGTCGATGGTGATCGGGCTGGAGCGACAGTTCCGCGGCAAGCAAGCGGGAGTGCGTACGCATGCGTTGGTCGGGATCGGGTCCGCGTTGTTCATGCTGGTGTCGAAGTACGGCTTCAGCGACTTGCTCGGCGACCCGGGCATCGGGCTCGATCCGAGCCGGGTGGCCGCGCAGATCGTGTCCGGGATCGGCTTCCTCGGCGCCGGCATCATCGTCTTCCGCTCCGACGCGGTACGCGGCCTGACCACGGCCGCGTCGATCTGGCTGACCGCCGCGGTCGGCATGGCCTGCGGTGGGGGATTGTTCATCCTGGCCCTCGCGGTCACCGCCTCGCACTTCCTGGTCGTCTTCGTCGGGCCGCGGCTGAGCCGGCTGCGCCGCCGGACCCAGCGATCCGAGCTGTGGGTGGAGTATCGAGACGGCGCGGGGCTGCTGCGCGACATCGTCGCGGTGATCACCGACCACCAGTGGCGGATCGCCCAGTTGCGGACCGCCGGCCACCGCACGGATCCGGGCTATGTCGGGGTCTACCTGACCGCCGAGGGCCGTCACGACGGCGCCGCGCTCCTCGACGCCGTCTCCCGGGTGTCCGGGGTGCGAGCCGTGGAGTGGCGTGACGACGACGAAAACGAGGAATCCGCCTGAGGGCAACACTCCGCAATCGCGGAGTTATGCTGCCTGATGTGCGGCATTATCGGATTTCTCAGGCGGCAGCCCTGCTCGGTGTCAGCGACGACACGGTACGGCGCTGGATCGACACCGGCCGGCTGACCACGGTGCCGGGGCCCGGGCCGGCCATGATCGACGGCGCCGAGCTGGCGGCACTGGCCCAGCAGCTCGCGACCACGGTCGAGCTCGGCGCATCGGTCGCCGAGAGCGCCCGGAACCGTTTCACCGGCCTGGTGACGAAGGTGATCAAGGACGGGGTGATGGCCCAGGTCGACCTCCAGTGCGGCCCGTTCCGGGTGGTGTCGCTGATGTCGGCCGAGGCGGCCGGGGAACTCGAACTCGAGCCCGGCGTGCTGGCGACCGCGTCGATCAAGGCCACCAACGTCGTCGTGGAGGTGCCGAAGCCATGATCGGATCCATTCGTCCCACCCTGGTCTCGCTGCTGCTGATCTTGTTCGTCGCCGGCTGCTCCGGCGCGCCTACCGGCCCGGGCAACGCGGTCGGCCCGGACAGCTCCGGCGCGCCAGGCAGCTCGGGCGCACCGAGCGGGCCGGGCGTGGTGCCAACGGGGGAGATCACCGTGCTCGCGGCGGCATCGCTGACCGAGTCCTTCACCGCGATCGGTCACGACTTCGAGGCCGCCAACCCGGGCACCAAGATCACGTTCAGCTTCGGCTCCAGCGCCACCCTCGCCGCCCAGGTCACCGCCGGGGCACCGGTCGACGTGTTCGCCGCCGCCAACGAATCGACGATGAAGATCGTCTCCGATGCCGGCCAGGCCGTCGCCCCGCAGCCGTTCGTCACCAACACCCTGGAGATCGCCGTGCCGCCGGGTAACTCGGCCAAGATCACCGGTCTGGCCGACTTCGCCGACGAGGCATTGCGGATTGCGCTGTGCGCGCCGGAGGTGCCGTGCGGATCGGCCGCCGAGAAGGTGTTCCAGACGGCCGGGATCGACGCGAAGCCGGACACCCTCGAAGCCGACGTCAAGACCGCCCTGCAGAAGGTCCGGCTCGGTGAGGTCGATGCCGCGCTGGTCTATCGGACCGACGTGATCGCCGCCGGCGACGCCGTCCAGGGCATCCAGTTTCCGGAGGCCGGCTCGGCCGTCAACGTCTACCCGATCACGGCCCTGACCGAGGCGAAGAACCCCGACCTCGCCGCGGCCTTCGTCGACTACGTCCACGGCCCGGCCGGCCAGACCGTGCTGACCAAGGCCGGGTTTGCCTCGCCGTCGTGATCCCGGGCGGACCGACACCGGTGCCCGGGCGCGCATCCCCGTCCTGATCGGGCTGCCGGCGGTCGTCGCGCTACTGGTGTTGATCTTGCCGCTGGTCGGTCTGGTGATCAAGGCGCCGTGGGCCCGTGCGCCCGAGTTGCTGGCCGCCCCGGACGCCTTGGCCGCCCTGCGGTTGTCCATGATCACCGCCACGGCAGCGACGGTGATCGTGGTCCTGCTGGGGGTGCCGGCCGCCTGGCTGCTGGCCCGACCCGGGCTGCCCGGCGCCGGGGTGATCAGGGCGTTGATCACGGTGCCGTTGGTGCTGCCGCCGGTGGTCGGCGGGGTGGCCCTGTTCACCGTGCTGGGCCGGTCCGGGCTGCTCGGTCAGCCGCTCTATCAGCTGACCGGATTCGCCTTCCCGTTCACGCCGTACGCGGTGGTGCTGGCCCAGGTGTTCGTCGCGCTGCCGTACCTGATCTTGTCGGTGGAGGGCTCGTTGCGGGCGGCCGACCGCCGCTACGAGGAGGCGGCCGCGACCCTGGGGGCGACGCCGCTGACCGTGTTCCGCCGGGTCACCCTGCCGCTGATCGGGCCGGGCATCGCGGCCGGCGCGGTGCTGGCCTGGGCCCGGGCGCTGGGCGAGTTCGGCGCGACCATCACCTTCGCCGGCAACCTGCCCGGCGTCACCCAGACCATGCCGATCGCCGTCTATCTGGCGCTGACCACCGACCCGGACGCCGCGCTGCTGCTGTCGGTGCTGTTGCTGGCCGTCTCGGTCGCGGTGCTGGTGCTGCTCCGCGGCCGCTGGGTGGCCCGGTGGTGAGCCCGGCCGGCCTGACCGCCGAGCTGCGGGTCAGTCGCGGCACCTTCCGGCTGGACCTCGAGCTCGCCGCCGAGCCGGGCGAGGTGGTCGCGCTGCTCGGCCCGAACGGGGCCGGGAAGTCCACCGCCCTGCGGGCCCTCGCCGGGCTGGTGCTGCTGGACGACGGCCGGATCGAGCTCGGCGGTCGGCTGCTGGCCGGTGAGCCGCCCGGCGGCGGGCGGCTGCACCTGCCCGCTCATCGCCGGCCGATCGGGGTGGTCTTTCAGGACTACCTGCTGTTCCCGCACCTGTCCGCGCTGGACAACGTCGCGTTCGGGCCGCGCTGCCGGGGGCGCTCGAAGCCGGACGCCCGTGCTGCCGCCGCCGCTCTACTGGAGTCGGTCGGGCTCGCCGACCAGGCGCAGGCCCGGCCGCGCCGCCTCTCCGGCGGTCAGGCACAACGGGTCGCGCTGGCCCGGGCGCTCGCGGTCGAGCCGGAGCTGTTGTTGCTGGACGAGCCGCTGGCCGCGCTCGACGCGCGGACCCGCCTCGAGGTGCGCGGGCTGCTCCGCCGCCGGCTGGCCGACTTCGCCGGGGTGACGGTTCTGGTCACCCACGATCCGGTCGACGCCGCCGTACTCTCGGACCGGGTCGTGGTGATCGAGGCCGGCGCCGTGGTGCAGACCGGAACGCCCGCGGAGATCGCCCGGCATCCGGCGACCGACTACGTGGCGCGGCTGGTCGGGCTCAATCTGCTGACCGGCACCGCCGACGGGACCGTGGTGTCGCTTGATCCGGCGGGGGAGGTCCGGCTCGCCCATCCCGGCCAGGGCCCGGTGCAGCTGGCCTTCCCGCCGTCGGCGGTGTCGCTGTTCCTGGACCGGCCGACCGGGACTCCGCGCAATCTCTGGTACGGCACCGTCGCGGGCCTCGAGCCGCACGGCGACCAGGTCCGGGTCGAGATCGCCGACGTACCCGGCCCCGGCAGCGTCGTCCTGGCCGAGATCACCCCCGCCGCCGTCGCCGAGTTGGCTCTGGAACCCGGCTCCGGAGTCTGGGCCGGCGTCAAGGCGTCGGCCATCACCGCCTACCCGCGCGGCTGAGCTCTGGCGAGGGATCGTGCCGGCGTCGGGTCCGGTGCGGAAGTCGACACAGGTGGAGAAATGGCCCACGTGGCTGGGGCGGGCCGGGGCGGAAGTCGACACAGGTAGAGAAACGGACCAGGTGGTCGGGCCGGGTCGGGGTGCGGCGGAAGTCGACACAGGTAGAGAAATGGCCCACGTGGCTGCGGCGGGCCGGGTCGGAAGTCGACACAGGTAGAGAAATGGCCCACGTGGCCGGGGCGGGCCGGTGCGGAAGTCGACACAGGTAGAGAAACGGACCAGGTGGCTGGGGTCAGAGTTCGCGCCAGGTCTCGGCGAACGCGAGGATCGCGGAGCTGCCGAACCAGCCGATCGGGTGCCGGACCTCGCCGCGGGCCAGGGCTCCGTCGACGCGGATCTCGGCCGTGCCGCAGGGGCGGGCGACCACCGAGCACTCGAAGCCGGTGGGGTGGGTCGTGACCTGGATCGGGTCCATCAGGTCGCGCCACTCCAGCTCGATCACCCGCCCGCCGGCGACGCAGGTGATCCGGTGGAACTGGTCGCCGCCGGAGACCTCGGTGAAGTGCGCCGGCACCGGCGGACCGGTCTCGATCCCCTTGCCGCGGATCGGGTCGTAGTCGCGATAGAAGTGCTCCCAGACATAGTCGGCCAGTTCGGCGTTGTCGGTGTAGATCCCGACCGGCGCCGCGTCGCCGAGCCCGGACTGCTCCGGATCCAGCCAGATCAGCAGTGCGCGGCCGGTGCCGACCGGGGAGTACGTCGCGGTCCACACACTGACCAGCGCCACCATCTCCTCGCCCTCGGGCGGATAGAGCACGATCATCGGATTCTCGCCGGCGATCTTGATGCCGTGCTGGACGACGGGTTCGGACATGCCGCCATTCTCGCCGATCACCCTGATCGTCCACCGGCGGATCGATCATGATCATCGCGACCGCCGGTGATCAGCCGGCGGTGGCGAGTCGGCGGAGCAGCTCGGCGGTCGCCGGATCGGCCGGAAAGAAGGTCTCGATGGCGATCTCGTCCAGCGTGACGTCGCGCGGCGAGCCGAACACGGTGGTCGCGTAGAGCAGGGCCAGCTCGCCGTGGTCGGTGGTCAGCCGCATCGGCAGCACCAGGTCGTTGTCCGGCTCGGTCGGTGTGGCCTCGGCCGGGACCGGATAGCCGGCCAGCTCCTCGTACAGCTCGACCAGGGCGGGAGCGGCGGTCCGCTCGAGCTGCCGGCGGACCCGGCGCAGCACCTGCCGATGCCACTGCGGCAGGTTGCGGATCCGCGGCGCCAGCCCGTCGGGATGCAGCGTCGCCCGGAGTACGTTCAGCGGCGGCCCGGTCAGGTGATCGGGAAGATCACCGAGGAACGCGCGCATCGCCCGGTTGGCGTCCAGCAGTTCCCAGCGGACGTTGATCGCCAACGCCGGATTCGGCTCGTGGCCGGCGAGCACCGCCCGCACCGCGGCCCGGGCCTGGCCCAGGTCCTCGAACGCTCGCTCGGCATGCGGCGGCGCAAAGCCGGCGGCCAGATGGAACACGTTGCGGTCGCGCAACGGCACCTCCAGCTCCTCGCACAGGCGCTCGATCATCGCCCGGCTGGGCGTCGACCGTCCGGTCTCGATGTAGCTCAGATGCCGGGTGGACAGGTCGGCGGCGATCGACACGTCCAGCTGTGATCGACGTCGGCGTTCCCGCCAGCGGCGCACCAGGGTGCCGACCGAGTCCGTACTCACCGTCATGCCGACAGGTTGCCCGGCCCGCTGCCGCTGCGCAATGACGTCGCGGGTCATCGATTCGGTGCCGAGTCCCGCGCAAGATCGATTCCGAGCGGCACCCGCCGCCGGAACCCGAAGGAGTCGATCATGACCGAAACCCTCACCGCCGATGCCGTCCGCGAGGCCACCGGCCGCTACCTGCGCTTCTGGAACGCCGCACAGCCGGCCGAGCAGACCTTCACCGACGACATCGAATACGCGGCGCCGGTCGGCGTGCTGCGCGGCCCGGCCGCCCTGATCGACTTCCGGGATCAGTTCACCAGCCACGTCGGCGGCGCCGAGCTGCGACCGGTCGCCGAGCCCGAGGCCCACCATGATCGGGCCCGATTCAGCTGGGAGATCGTGGTCAAGGGCGAACGGTTCGCCGCCGGCACCGACGTGATCAAGATCGGCGCCGATGGCCGGATCGAGGCCGTCACCAGCTTCCTGGACCAGGCGCCCGCGGGCTTCCCGCTCGACCATCACTGATCACCGACCCGAAGGGACAAGATCATGATCTTGATCTGCCGGGACGCCTACGCCCGGCGGCACGCGGTCGCCGGCTGATCCCTACGCTGGTTCGCATGGCCGAGCAACTGACCGAACCGCCGCAGGACGTCGCCGATCCGGGCGAACTGGTGATCCAGTATCTCGATCACTACCGGGACACGGTGTGGCACAAGGTCGAGGGCCTCACCGAGGCCGACCTGCGCCGCGCGGTGCTGCCCAGCGGCTGGTCCATGCTGGAACTGCTGCACCATCTGCTGTACGTCGAGCGCCGCTGGCTGCAGTGGTGCTTCCTCGGCGTCGGTGAGGAACTGCCGCGCGGCGACTGGGATCTGGCGGCCGGTCGCTGGGCCGTCCCGGACGATCTGGCCGCCGAGACCGTACGCGCGGAGTTCTGGCAGGAGGCGGAACGCTCCCGGCGGCTGGTCGCGGAGCATCCGCTGGCCACCGTCGCGCAACGGACCCGGGACGAGGGCCTGCCGCCCCCGACCCTCGCCTGGATCCTGTTCCACCTGCTCCAGGAGTACGCCCGCCACGCCGGCCACCTCGACGCCACCCGCGAACTGATCGACGACTCCAACGCTCGTTGACCCCCGCATCGGGCCCGGTGCAGCGCCCGCGCAGCCGGGGCCCCTTCCGCGTCGCGAGGTGGGGCGGGCCAAGGTCCCACGCAACAGCGCTTCGCCCCTCTTCCTCGCGCTTCGCGCCCTCTGCAGGTGGCGCGGAGTCGGTGCAGGTGGCGGGAGGGCGGTCCGCTGGAATGTCGGAGCCTTGACGGGTGAGGGTTGCCACTTCGGGCCTCGGGGTGGGGAGTTGGTCCGCCGGCGCCACCGCGGGGCAGTGCCTCTGGTCCGTGGCAGCCAGTCGGCCGGTGAACGCTTGCATCAGGTCCCACCCCTTGCGCTTCGCCCCACCTTCTTGCCCTTCGCCCCTCTGCGGCCGCCGCGAAGGCCGAGTAGGTGGGGCGAAGCCCCAATTCGTGGGGGAGGCGACCTGCCCACGTGGGGCTTGTCCCTGCTGCGCCGCCGAGCGGGTTGGAGCCGGTTCGGCGGCAATCGCCCCGGGCGGAGCACCGCATAGGCGATCCCACGGGGCGCTTCGCACCACGTGCTCGTCCTTCGCGCCCTTTGCAGCTGGAGCGAAGGCTGAGTAGGTGGGGCGAAGTCCGGACTTCGTCTGCCAACTGGCCGGGGTCGGGGGCGGTGCTGCTGCGGCGTACGTCAAGCGGAGGTCAGGGCTTGGGCGGGCGGAGGGCGCGGGAGGCGAGGACGATGCCGATGCAGAAGATCGGCAGGACGCCGAGGGCGAGGGGGAGTGCGGTGACGTGGGCCAGCCCGCCGATCAGGGTCGGGCCGAGCAGGAAGCCGGTCCGGCCGGTGCCGTCGGCCAGAGCCAGGGCCGGTCCCGCGGGGGCCCCGGTGCGGCCGGCCTCGGCGGCCGCGGAGCTCAGGCAGACCGGGACGATGCAGGCGATGCCGAGCCCGTAGAGGGCGAGGCCGGCCAGCACGACGGCGGTCTGCCCGGCTAGCAGCCCGATCCCGAGGCCGGCGCCGCCGATCGCGGCCAGGACGGCCACCACCCGGGCGCCGCCGAAGCGGGCCACCCAGCGGTCGCCGAAGGCGCGGCCGACGAACATGGCCAGCGCGAAGGCGGTGTAGGCCAGACCGGCGATCTCCTCCGGCGCCCGGACATGATCACGCAGATAGAGCGGCGCCCAGTCCGCCGCCGCCCCTTCACACAGCAGGGCCGCGAACATGATCGCGGCGATCATGATCAACCTCGGGCTGATCCAGCTCAGCCGGCTGCCCCCGCCGCGGCCCGGCTCGGCCTCCGGCACGTGATCATCGGGGTAGAGCCAGCGGCCCAGGATGATCATGCCGATGATCACGATCACGCCCAGACCGGCCTGCTGCAGAGCCAGCGATACGTCGAGGACCAGTGCGAGCGAGCCGAGGCTGGCGCCGACCGCCGCCCCGATCGCCCAGATCGCATGGAAACTGGACATGATCGGGCGACCGTAGCGGTGCTCGATGGTGACCGCCTGGGTGTTCATGGACACGTCCATCGACGCCTGCAGGGCGCCGAAGATCACCAGGGCGCCGAACAGGGTCGGCAGCGAATCGGCCAGTCCCAGCAGCGGCGCGGCGGCGGCGAAGCCGGCCGTGGTGACGCGGATGACCCGGACGCTGCCCCAACGATTCAGCGCCTGGCCGGTGATGAAGACGGCGATCAGCGCGCCGACCGGCGCTCCCAACAGGGCCAGCCCCAGCGTCCCCTCGTGCAGGCCGAGCCGGTCCTTGATCGCCGGGATGTGCGGCGTCCAGGCGGCGAAGATCAGGGCGTTCAGGGCGAAGATCATCGAGTCCGCCCGCCGGGCGTGCCGGGCGGCGAGCGGTGCCACGAGCTTGACGACGCTAGACACGCTGCACCTCGATCCCGCGCCCGGCCAGCGCGTCGGTCTGCTCGGTCGGGGCACCGTCGTCGGTGATCACCGTGGTCACCCGGGACAGGTCCTCGAACCGGGTGAAGGCCCCAGCACCCCACTTGGCTGCGTCGGCGACGACGATGGTCCGCCGGGCGGCGGCGATGGCCGCGGTCTTGACCGCGGACTCGTCCAGGTCGTGGCCGGTCAGCCCGTCGGTGGCGTCGATGCCGCAGCAGCCGATCACGGCGGTGTCGAACCGGAGCAGGCCGAGCGCGTACACGGTCAGTGGACCGACGAACGCGTGCTCGACCGGGCGGACGTCGCCGCCGGGCACGATCAATCGGATCCCGGCCGTGTCCCGCAGTTCGGTGGCCGCGTGCAGGCCGAGCGGGATGACGGTCAGTCGTCGGTCGCGGAGCCGGCGGGCGACCTCGAGGGCGGTGGTGCCGCCGTCGATCAGTACGGTCTCGCCGTCGCTGATCAACTTCGCCGCGGCCTCCCCGATCCGCTGCTTGGCCTCGACCGCGGTGCTGGAGCGCACCGGATACGGCGTCTCCTCCGCGGTCGCCCCACTGACCGCACCGCCGTGCACCCGGCGCAGCAGCCCCAGTCCCGCCAGTCGGTCGAGGTCGCGCCGGATCGTCATGGTCGAACAGGCCAGTTCCCGTGCCAGGTCGTCGACGGTGACCCGCCCTTGCTCCCGTACCCCCCGCAGGATCACTTCCTGCCTGTTCGAACTCTCCATGTGTTCATTCAAACAAACTGCATGTGAGATGTCGAACGGGAAGTGGCTGCCCGGCCTCGAGCTTCAGGAACCTTGCTGACGCTCTATGAAGGTTGCAACGTTCACAGAGCGTCAGTTCCTCACGTCAACGTGAAAAACCGACGGCCCCGGGCGAAGGGAGGAGGAGGTTCGAGCCGTCCAGGTCGGTGGGGTCCGGGAGGCCTTCGCGGGCGGAGGTGATCCAGAGCCGGTCGAGGCGCGGGCCGACGAAGGCACAGCTGGTGGGGCGACGCACCGGCAGCGGTACGGAGAGCAGGCGGGCGCCGTCCGGGGCGAAGCGGTCCAGCCGGGCGGCGTCGTAGAGGGCGACCCACAGGCAGCCGGCGGCGTCGACGCACAGTCCGTCCGGCAGTCCCTCGTCCGGGTCGTCGGGCAGTTCGATCAGTCGCCGCGGCCGGCTCAGCGTCCCGGTTGCCGGGTCGTGGTCGTAGCCGAGGATCACCCGCTCGATCGAGTCGACCAGATAGAAGGTGCGCTCGTCGGGGCTCCAGTCCAGCCCGTTCGGCAGGGTCAGTCCGTCCAGCACCGTCTCGGCCCGCCAGGCCCCTGTCGCCGGATCGGGGTCCAGCCGCCACAGGGCCCCGTCGCCGGGGGTGAACGACCACTCGGTGCTGCCGGCCCAGAACCGGCCGGCCCGGTCGAGCTTGGCGTCGTTCATCCGGTGCGCGTCGTCGAGGATGATCAGTTCCTGATCGATCTCACCGGTCGCGGTGCAGCCGGCGAAGCCCTGCTGGGTGGCCAGCAGGAAGCCGCCGGATGCCCGCGGGGCGGCGGCGCCGATCAGTCCGTCGAAGCCGATGGTCCGGGTCGGGCCGTTGCGCCAACCGGTGCTGTGCACCTGACCGGCCAGGATGTCGACCCAGTGCACCGTCCCGGTCTTCGCGTCCCACACCGGGCCCTCGCCGCACCGGGCCGGCCAGCGCAGCACGACCTCCGGTTCCATGATCAACTCCGTTCCGAGTCGAGGGCGTCCAGCACTCCGCTGAGGTAACCGATGGCGTGCGCCCGGCCCCGGCTGCAATATGCCTCCGGCGAGGTGTCGCCCCAGGTGTCCAGGTCGCCGTCCAGCGCCGGCACATGATCATCGATGATGAAACCGGAGAAGCCGGCCCGGTGCAGCCGGCGCAGCGTCCGGGCAGGATCGAGATTTCCCTCACCCAGAAAGCATTCACTGAAGGTCGGTACGGTCCCGGCGACGTCGCGGAAATGCACATAGCCGAGCTGACCGCGCGGCCCGAGGTGATCGATCACCGCGTCCACGGCCGCCTGACCGCCCATCTCGGAGACGGTGCCGAGGCACAGTGTGAGACACCAGGCCGGGCTGTCGGCGTAGCGGTCGGCGATGTCGATCAAGGACTCGGGCGAGGTGAAGATCCGGGCGGTGCCGCCGAGCGGGGTGTCGACCGGCGGGTCGTCCGGATGCAGCGACAGTCGTACCCCGTGCTCCTCGGCCACCGGCAGGACGGCGTCGAGGAAGATCTCGTGGTTGGCCCGCAGCTCGGCCGCGCTGAGTTCCGGGTACGCGCCCGCCGGCGACAGTCCGGCGTAGTCGAGCGCGTTTCCGTGTCGCAGGGCCTGGTCGAGATCGAAGCCGGTGACCCGGGCGCCGCCCCGGCCCTCGGCCCGCATCTCGGTCCGCCAGACGTAGCCGGCCAGGAAGTTGTAGCCGAGCAGCCGGACCCCGGCGGCACCGAGCGCGGCGATCGTCGCGCGATAGTGCTCCAGCGCCCGGTCGCGGCCCGGCGTGCCGTGGATGATCGGCAGGAACTGATCACCGGGCACGTTCTCCAGCCCATCCAGGGTGAGGCCGTCGTCCTCGATCCGGCGCCGCAGCGCGATCACGTCGGCGGCGGTCCAGTGGCCGGCCGCGGCGTCCAGGTTGACCGGGTTGTGCAGCTGCACGCCGGTCAGGCCGAGCTGCCGGGCGAAGCGGGCGATCCGCTCGTCGTAATGATCGACATGGCCCATCGAGAGGGTGATCGGCATCGGCGTCAGTCCTCGAACAGATCGGGGTGGGCGGCCCGCAGGTCCGGCGCGTAGCGCAGCGCCCGCCGGGCATGTCGCCGGAGCAGTGCGGCACCGGACCGGCCGTCGCCGGCCTCGATCGCGTCGATGATCGCCCGGTGCTCGCCGATCAGCTCGGCAATGGTTCCCGGCCCGGGGAGGCTGAGCCGGCGGATCCGGTCCAGGTGCAGCTTCTTCTGGCTGGCTGCCTGCCACGCCCCGGGATAGCCGCTGAGCGCGAAGACGGTCCGGTGCATCTCCTCGTCCGCCTCGAAGAAGCCGTCCAGGTCTCCGGCCCGGTGCGCCCGCTGCTGCCGGGCCACGCTGGCCCGCAACTCGCCGACGTCGCGGCCGGGCAG
Source organism: Microlunatus speluncae (assembly GCF_009299835.1). GTDB lineage: Bacteria > Actinomycetota > Actinomycetes > Propionibacteriales > Propionibacteriaceae > Microlunatus > Microlunatus speluncae. The sequence continues at coordinate 5,861 of NZ_VKCZ01000007.1, read as the reverse complement.
CTTGCAGACCTCACGCAGGCAGGCGATCTCGAGGTGCTCCCGGACGAACCGCGCCTCCTCGGCCTCGGCCATCCGGATCCGCGCCACCCGGGTGCCGACCTGGGGCACCACCTCCAGCAGCCCTTGATCGACCAGCCGTCCGATCGCCTCCCGGATCGGGGTCCGGCTGACCCCGAGCCGACGGGCCAGCTCCGTTTCGGACAAGGCGGATCCGGGGGCGAGGTCGAGGCGGCGGATCGCACTGATCAAGGTCGCGTAGACCCGGTCGGAGGCCCGGGTCTCGGCCGATCCGCGCGCGACCGGACGCAGCGCGAGGTCGAGTCTGCCGGTGTCCGTCGTCACCTGATCATGGTTGCAGGTCGGATACTTGTATGCAAGTATGCGAACGCTCCCGAAGCCTCTCACTCACTCGAGGAAACGATCATGGTGCGACCCCGTCGTCGTCGGCTGCCCCTGATATTGGTCCTCGGCCTGGCGTTGCTCGCCACAGCCGTGCCCGGCCCGAATGCCGCGGCCGATCCACCCGCTGAGCCGGCCGTCGGCCCCGGCCCACTGACCGGCGACGTGCACGCCTCATCGGCTGCCGCCGGTGCGGCTGCCGAACTGGCCCTCGACGGCGACCCGGGCACGGCCTGGGCGCCGGCCGCCGACGACGAGGAGCCGGTGCTCCGGCTCGATCTCGGCCGCCCGGCCTGGCTGACCTCGGTCCGGGTCGACTTCACCCGGGTCGCGGAGCGGTCCGTGATCATCGAGGCCTCGGTCGACGGCGACGACTGGGTCCGGGTCGTCGACCGGGCCGGCCTGGTCGGCCGCAGTCTCGGCGAGCCGCTCTCCGGGATGTTCGGTCAGTTGCGGGTCCGGATCCAGGGCGAACGGGACGCGCGGGCGGTCGCCGAACTGGTCGTCGCCGGCTCGACCCAGGGCCTGGACCTGGCACAGGGCCGACCGGCCGAGGCGACCAGCGCGGCCGACGGTCACGAGGCCCGGCTGGCGACCGACGGCAGCACCGGCACCCAGTGGCGGGCCGCGACCGGGGGCACCCAGACCCTGACCGTCGATCTTGGCAGCCCGGCGCTGGTCACCGGGGTCCGGCAGCGCTTCGCCGAGCGCGGCGACTGGTCCTTCCGGATCGACGGATCGCCGGACGGCGCGCAGTGGACCAAGATCACCGAGACCGCGGCGACCGGTCACCTGTTCGCGGCCGCGGTCCCCGGTGATGACGGCCAGGCGCGGTTCCGGCTGATCCGGCTCACGATCACCGGCGCACCCGAGGGCGTGCCGGCACAGAGCGCGGGGCTCGAGGTGTACGGCTATCCCGATCTTGCTCTCGGCTCCATCGCCACGTCGGTGTCGGCGCCGGCCTACCCGGCCGAGTTCGCCGTCGACGGCGACGATGCCACCACCTGGATCGGCTCCGACAGCCGCTTCCCGAAGACGCTCGAGATCGACCTGCGCGGCCGGGTGCAGCTGCGCCAGCTCCGCCAGGTCTTCCACGACGAGGACCTGTACACGTACCGGATCGAGGCGTCGGTCGACCGCAAGTCCTGGACGAAGCTGGTCGATCAGGCCGAGCCGAAGCGCGGCAAGGCGTTCGTGCACGACGTCGAGGGCCACTACCGCTACCTGCGGCTGGTCGTGCTGTCCGGCAACGGGCGTTGGGCCTCCAGCATCGCGTTCGAGGCGCTGGGGCTGCCGATCGACCGTGATCTTGCTGCCGGGGTGCCGCTCACCTCGAGCAGCAACGTCCGCGGCCACGAGCCGGCCCGGGCGGTCGACGCCGACCCCGACTCGTACTGGCAGGCCACCACCTCGCGCCGATCCAGCCTGACCGTCGATCTCGGCTACCCGGCCGCGCTGAGCCGGATCGAGCAGACCTTCGCCGCCCGGGACGCCTGGAACGTGATCATGGAAGGCTCGGCCGACGGCCGCGGCTGGACCCGGCTGGCCCGGTCCACCGGCGGCGAGCCGCGCCGCGACTACGCGGCCGACGTCTCGGGGACGTACCGCTGGATCCGGCTGACCGTCGCCGGCAGCGCGAACGGCAACCTGCCCAGCTCCACCTCGCTCCGGGTGCTCGGCGTCGGCTCGCCGGTCGCGACCGACTGGTGGGAGCGGACCGGCCCGGTGAAGCGCTACTTCCCGAAGCAGTACGGGCTGCGCTGGACCGAGATCGAGAAGCAGTTGCCGGAGTTGCGGCGCCAGGGCTTCGAGGCGCTGGAGCTGGCCGGCTTCAAGGAGGGCCCGAGCGAGGAGTTCGCCGGACTAGGCGCCACCGACAACTTCGCGGTCGCCTCCGAGCTCGGCACGATGGCCGAGTTCCGCAGCCTGATCGACGCCGCGCACGAGCAGGGGCTGAAGGTGATCTTGTTCGAGAACCTCGGCTACGCCCACGTCACCGCGCCCGACTTCCAGCAGGCGATCAAGGATTTCGCCGCCGGCAAGGACACCCCGATCACCCGGAATTTCGTGTTCAGCAAGGAAGAACAGGGTGATCGCTGGTATCGGGATCCGGGCACCGGCGTCTGGTACTACGCGTTCTGGGGCGAGCGGCTGCCGAGCTTCAACTGGGAGACCGCGGAGTGGCGCAACGAGGCGGCGAAGATCCTCCGGTTCTGGATGGATCGCGGCGCCGACGGCGTCGGCCTGGACGCGCCGGTCGTCTACTGGGGATTCACCCGCGAGCTCAACAACACGTTCATCACCGACGTGCTACGCGACTACAACCCGTCGATGATGGCCGAGGGGATCAACACCAACTACGAGGGAAAGGTGCAGCAGACCTACCTGGAGATGATCAACGACTGGGGCTACACCACGGTGCAGGACCTGTCGATCAACTTCTGGGGCGACGCGAACCGGAACAAGATCGTTCCGGCCATGATCAAGGAGGATCCGAGCGGGCTCGACGCGGCGTTCCGGACCAGCCGGGACGCGGTCGTCGGGGCCGGTGGTGTGCAGGTCGAGGCCCCGGGCTGGGAGGCCGACCTGACCGACGGCAAGCCGGATCCGGCCAAGGTGGTGCCGGCCCAGCAGCGGTTGCTGGAGTTCGCCACCCTGACCAGCGCCGGTTCGCTGTTCTACATCAGCAACGGCTATCACCTGTATCGGCCGGAGGAGCAGACCATCGCCGGCTGGACCGATGATCAACGCGAGCAGCTGGCGGCAATCCAGCGGGCGCAGACCGCCGATCGGTCACTCGAGCCGGCCGGCGGCCGGGTGCAGTTGAGCACCGACGACGCAGCAGTGTGGGCCTTCCTGCGCACCGACCGCAGTGGCGGGCTGACCAGCCTGGTGATCTTGAACTACGGCGCCGATGCCCGGTCGGTGACGGTCGACCTGGCCGGCACCGGGATCGGCACCGGCGCCCGGCCGTCCGATCTCGTCGGCGGGCGGGAGCTGCCGGCGGTGACCGGGGATGCCTACACCGTGGAGATCGACGGTCACGGGTACCTCGAGCTGGCTGTCCGGTGAGGGCCCGGCCGGCCGCTCCGCCGCCGGTCGACAGCTTGCGCAGCGACTGGCAGACCCCGGCCGCCGAGAAGTGGTTCTCGCTGCCGGTGCTGCAGAACTTCGTCGGCACCGTGCAAGCCGCCTGGGGTCCGACCGGCGTGCAGAACTGGCACGCCCCGCCGACCGCGCTGCCGACCCCGGTCGGCCTGCTCTACCGGCTCGACCCGGCCGACGGGTCGAGCCGGTCCGTGCGGCGGGTGGATCCGGCCGGCACCTCGTACCAGATCGCGGCCGCCGAACTGCTCCGCCGGCACCCGGTGGTCAGCACCACGACCCGGCTGGCGCCGCCGGCCGCGGATCCTGATCCGATCACCGGCGCCGACCTGGTCGAGCGGCTGACCTTCCATCAGGCCGGCACGTACGCGATCGTCTTCGGCGGCCTGTGCCGGGTCTGGGGGTACGGCAGCTACTGGAACCTGCCGCCGGAGGACGTGCCACAACTCAACGTCACCGCCGCCGGCGACAGCATCGTGATCACCGACAACAAGACCTTCGGCCGGGCCGTGGTCCGCGGCGGCGCCGGCGCCCGGATCGAGACCTACCAGCGGCTGGACGATCTGTACGCCGGCCGCCCGTGCTCCGGGCCCGGTCGGCTCGCCGCTTTCGTGATCACCGTCGAGCCGGGGGACACCTTCTCCTGGTCCGCGCGGCAGGGAGTCGATTCGGTGATCACCGCACCCGAACCGGACGCGGTCGGAGGCACCGCGATCGACGCCTGGGAAGGGGTCTGGCAGTCCGCGTTCACCGACGACGATGATCATTTCTCCGGTCGGCTGCCGGCGATCACCTTCGACGATGCCGAGCTTGATCGGCTCTACTACGCCGGGATCCTGGCCCTGATCCACGGCCGGCGGACCTTCCGTGATCTTGGTCCGCGGGCTCGGTTCGCGACCGGTGGCCAGGCGATCTGGACCGAGGACCGGGAGCCGCTGCGGGTCGGCTACACCACCGGCGCGACCGACGGTGCGGCAACCACCAGCTTCCTCTGGGAGCTGCACCAGGCCGCGCCGCTGCTCAGCCGGCTCGACCCGGTGGTGCTGCGGGAGCAGCTGGAGCTGTTCCTGCGGGTCGGCGTGGATCGCAACTGGGGCGTCGATCTGCTCACCGGCCAGGGCGTCGGGATGTGGTACGGCGTCAACGACGGAGCCATCCTCGCCGCGGCCGCCGATTATCTCGCCGGCACCGGCGACCTGGCCTGGCTTGACCGGTCGTTGGGCGACGTCACCGTTCGGGAGCGACTGCTGAGCCATGTCGACCGGCACCGCGAACTGGCGGCCGGTGCTGAGCTTGCCGACTACGGCGGCTCCCACAACGTGCTGGAATGCGTCAGTTCCTACGAGCACGGCGTCGCGTCGTTCAACGCGCTCGCCGCCTGGTGCCACCGCTTCGCCGCCGGGATGCTCGATCCCGAGCGGTCCGCCGAGCATGAGGCGGCCGCGGCCCGGATCGAGCGGGCGGTGCTCGGCCTGTTCGCCGGCGGTCCGTTCCGCTGCCGTACTCCCTCGGGTGATCGCGAAGTCCGCACCTGCCTCGACTTCATCTACGTCGGCCGCTACCTCACCGATGCGCTGGATCAGCCGACCCGGGCGGCGATGCTTGAGTTCTTCACCGCCGAGCTGGCCACCGAGGACTGGATGCGGGCCCTGTCGCCGAAGGACACCGACAGCCTGACCACCGAACTGCCGGAGTTCCAGACCTTCCGGGCCGATCACCAGTCCACCGGCGCCTACGGCGGCTGGCCCGGCCTGTGCGCGGACGTCCGGCTCCGCTTCGGTGATCATGAAGCGACCCTCGACTGGCTCCGCCGGATCAGCCGGGTCACCCGCGAGGGCCCCTTCGGCCAGGCCTACTGGGTCGGCCTTCCGGATGCCCCGGCCGAGCCCGCCCGCAAGGCGAGCTTCTTCAACGGCAACTGCTCAACGCTGGTCTCCGGCTGCACCCTGACCACCACCCTGCTTGATCATTTCCACACACCTTGACGCCGACCGGCCCAGCCGCCCTGGGCCCCGGGGAGCCCCGTTCGCCGTGCGTTTCTCGACCGGGGTGGACTGTCGCACGTGCTCGGGGCGCGTTGGCGTGTGTTTCTCGACCGGGGTCGACTTTCGCACCTGCCCGGGGTCTGCTGGCGTGTGTTTCTCGACCGGGGTGGACTTTCGCACGTGCTCGGGGCGCGTTGGCGTGCGTTTCCCGACCGGGGTGGACTTTTCGCAAGTGCCCGGGGCCCGTTCGCCGTGCGTTTCTCGACCAGGGTCGACTTGAACCGCCCCGGGTTTTCCGGGTACCTCGGTTTGTGTCTCTACCCGGTCGGGATGAGACGGTTTCTTGCAGCGTAGTGGGTGGTCTCGACTTCG
>NZ_VKCZ01000021.1 GCF_009299835.1 Microlunatus speluncae | reverse complement strand
GCTTCGACTCCGTGTGGATGTCGGAGCATCACCTGACCGATGACGGGTTGCTGCCGTCGCCGTTGATCATGGCCGCGGCGATCGCGGCCCGGACCCACCGGATCCGGATCGGCACCAACATCATTCCGCTGCCGCTGCACCATCCGCTACGGATCGCCGAGGATGCGGCGGTCGCCGATCTGATCTCCGCGGGGCGGATGGTTCTCGGTCTCGGGCAGGGGTACGCGAAGCCGGAGTTCGCCGCGTTCGGTGCAGATCGGCGGCGGCGCGGATCCCTGCTGGAGGAGGGAATCGGGATCCTGCGCCGCGCCTGGACCACGGACGGCCGGTTCAGCTTCGCGGGCGAACACTGGTCTTTCGACGAGGTGCAGGTGACCCCGCGACCGCGGCGGCCGCTGCCGATCTATGTCGGCGCCGTGACCGAGCCCGCGTTGCGGCGCGCGGCGCGGATCGCCGACGGGATCCTGGTCTACTGCGGCAAGGTCTCGGACCTGCGCGCCCGGCTCGGCATGATCAAGAACCTCGGCCTCGAGCTGCCGGTGGTCGCCACCGGCATCCTGCACGTCGCCCCATCGGCCGAGCAGGCCTGGGCCGAGGCGGCGCCCGGCATTGCTTACCTGGAAGGACAGATCGCCAAGTACGGTCAGCGGACTCACCCCGAGGAACTGAATCGTGATGACTATCTGGTCGGCGCTCCCGGTGAGGTGATCGAGAAGCTGGCGGCGCTGCGGGCCGAGTTCGACGTCGATCACTTCGCCCACTGGGCCCGGCTGCCCGGCCTCTCGCACAGCCGTTGCACCGAGACCCTGGAACTGATTGCCGCCGAGCTCCTCGCTTGATCCAAGGGGGATTGGGCGATGCCTGGCCTGGCGGGAGGCCGTTTCTCGACCCAGGTAGAGAATTGATCGGAATCCGGCCCGTTCCCGGTCCATTTCTCGCCACAGGTAGAGAAACGCGCCGAGCCGGGTCGGGGTCCGGTCAGGTAGGAGTGATCAGGCGGCTCTCGTAGGCGGCGATCACCAGTCGGGCCCGGTCCCGGGCGTCCAGCTTTCGCAGCAGTTGGCCGATGTGGGTCTTCACGGTGGCGGGGCTCAGATAGAGATGGTCGGCGATCTCGGTGTTGGACAGGCCGCGGGCGATCAGGGTCAGCACCTCGCGTTCCCGGTCGGTGACGCCGTCCAGTCCGGCGACCGAGGCGGCGGGTGGCTGGCTGGCGAAGGTGGCGATCAGCCGGCGGGTCACGCTCGGCGCCAGCAGGGCGTCACCGCGGGCGATCACCGCGATCGCGGCGAGCAGGTCGGCCGGCGGGGAATCCTTGAGCAGGAAGCCGCTGGCGCCGGCCCGGAGCGAGGCGTAGACGTAGTCGTCAAGATCAAAGGTCGTCAAGATCAACACGCGCACGTCGGCGGTCTCGGCGCAGATCTGCCGGGTCGCCTCGATGCCGTCCAGCTCCGGCATCCGGACGTCCATCAGGACGACATCGGGGGTCAGCTCACGGGCCAACGCGACTGCCGCCGCGCCGGTGCCGGCCTCGCCGACGACGATCAATCCGGGCTCGGTCTCCAGCAGCACCCGGAAGCTGCCGCGGAGCAGGGCTTGATCATCGACGATCAGCACCCGGGTCGCGTCGGCCGTCATCCGGTGGCCCGGGTCGGCTGTCGTTCGGCGTACGGCAGCACGGCGGTGATCATGAATCCGCCGCCGGCACCGGGCCCGGCCTCGAAGTCGCCGCCGTACAGGGCGACCCGCTCGCGCATTCCGATCAACCCGTGACCGAGCCGGCCCCGACCGGTTCTCCGCTGGGTCGTCGGCGCGGCGCCGGCACCGTTGTCGCGCACCTCGACCCGGACGGTGCCGGGCCGACCCTGCACCCGGACCCGGCAGCGCGCCGGCGCCGCGTGCCGCACCACGTTGGTCACCGCCTCCTGGACGATCCGATAGACCGCGCGTCCGACGTCGTCCGGAAGTTGATCAACGTCTGTGGCCTCGAGATCGACGTCGACGCCGGCCGTGGCGGCGGCGGCCACGAGGTCGGGCAGTCGGTCGATGGTCGGGGCCGGGGCAAGATCGTCGGCCGCGGAGCCGGTGCGCAGCAGGTCGAGCAGGTGCCGGGTCTCGTCCAGCGCGGCCCGGCTGGTCTGTTCGATCACCCGGAGCGCGGCGGGCACCTCCTCCGGCCGCGCCGCCGCGACGTGGGCCGCGACCCCCGCCTTCACGGTGATCAAGCTCAAGTTGTGGGCGACGATGTCGTGCAGTTCCCGGGCGATCCGCAGCCGCTCCTCGGCCACGGCCCGGGCCGCGTGCTCGGCCGCGGTCCGGGTCAGATAGTCCCGCCGGTCCCGGACCGCCCGCCCGATCGCCCAGCCTGCGCCGATGATCGACAGCGCGAGCACCACCGGGCCGATGATCCGCAGCGCGCCGGCCGGCAGCGGGATCGACGGTCCCGCGGCGGCGGAGGCCAACAGCCCGAGGGCGCTGGCCACGCCGATCACCCGGGTCGGCACCCAGCGGAGCTTCGGCAACCGGACCGCCACCAGGAAGGCGAGCAGGGCCAGGACGAGGACCGGCCCCATGGTTTCGATGCCCACGCCGGAACCGTAGCCGGGTTCGGCAAGGACGGCCTCCACCCACGGGCGGTCAACCCGTGCTCCGATGTCTCGGGCCCTGCGTCCCGGCACGGTTGATCGACATGAAACCAATCATGATCATCCTCGCGGCGCTGACCCTGCTGCCGGCGCTGACGCTGACCGCGGCGACGGCGGTCGCCGAGCCAGCCGAGCCGCGGTCGAGCCTGGACTGGAAGCCGTGCCCGGCCGGTGACGACGACAAGTCCGGCCTGGAATGTGCCTCACTCGACGTGCCCGTCGACTGGTCGAAGCCCGAGGGCCGCAAGATCACCTTGCAGCTCGGCCGGTTGCCCAGCACCGATCCCGAGCCGGAGGGTTCCCTGCTGGTGGCGTACGGCGGACCGGGCGGACCCGGCCTGGCGATCACCCGGCAGACCCCGGAGAGCTGGGACGAGCTGCGGCAGCGGATGGACCTGATCACCTGGGACACCCGCGGCTACGGCCAGCAGTTCGGTGGCACCAGCACCGGCCTGGACTGCAACTGGAGCCGGAACCCGATCCCGAACCTGCCCCGGGACGCCGCCGAGTTCGGGCGCCTGGCCCGGGTCAATCTGGGCATCGCCTTCGCCTGCCGCAGCAGGGATGCCGAGTTCTTCGATCATCTGAGCTCGGCCGATCAGGCCCGGGACATGGAGGCGATCCGGATCGCGCTGGGCGAGACCAAGCTCAACTTCTACGGTGCCTCCTACGCCGGTCTCTATGGCCAGGCCTACGCCCGGCTGTTCCCGGACCGGGTCCGCACCCTGGTGCTGGACGGGACCTTCCCGCACGCGGTCAAGGACTGGGACGCCGAGCTGATCGCCCACGCCAAGCGGAACGAGACGACGATCGGCCGATTCTTCGACTGGTGCGGGCAAGATCAAACCTGTGCGCTGCACGGTGGCAACGTCGAGCGGACCTGGCAACGGCTGGTCCGCAAGGCCGACCGGACGCCGCTGGTCGGCACCCGGGGTGAGGAGACCTATCACTACAACGGCACCGACCTGCGCGGCCTCGCCCTCGGCCTGGCCCGGCAGAAGGACTGGACGGAACTGGCCGACGCCATCCGGGATGCGGGTCGCGGCGACGCCTCGGGCTTCATCCCGGCCAAGCCGCAGAGCCCCTACCCTGACATCCCCACCGGGATCACCGAGTGCACGGACATCCCGCGCGCCACGACCTACGGCGAACTGACCGCCGCCGCGAAGAGGGTCGGCCGGGTCGCGCCGAACACCGGGTCCGTCGGCACCATGGTGGCGAACACGTTGCAGTGCGTCGGCTGGCCGACCCCGCTGACCAATCCGCCGGCGCCGCTGCCGGACGGCCTGCCGCCGCTGCTCGGCGCGGGCGCCTGGGACGAGTTCGACGCCATCGAGCCGGTGCTTGACCAGGTGCCGGGGAGCGGCTCGATCTTCCACGATGACTCCGGACACACCTTGTACCAGTTCAATGAGTGCGCGCGGACCTTGATCAATCGCTACGTCACGGACCTCGAGGTGCCGGACCGCGACACGATCTGCTGAATCCGCGCGTTTGTTCCGTTCCTTGAGCTTGTCGAGGGCGCTGGTGATGTGGCCTGCCCCTTCGGCAGGCTCAGGGAACGAACACCCAAGCCTCCACTCCCTGAGCCTCGGCCGTACGACCGATCGTCGTTCACGGAATGGGCTGGTCTGCTCCGAACCGTTGACCACCCGCCTCGTCCCGGTCTAGGTTGAAATCGATTTCGAGTCAACGGTGACGATGCGGTAGGGGAGCTTCGACATGGATCATGATCAACAACCCGCGGGATGTTCCGGCCGGACCTGCTCGGGCGACTGCCCTCGGGCGGCCTTCACCCGGCGCACGTTCCTGGCGCTGAGTGCGACCGGGATCGGCGCGGCGACGACGCTGAACGCCTGGCCGGCCGGCGCCGAGCCGAGGCCGGCGACGCCGCCGAAGGGGAAGGCGTTGGCCGCGCTGGTCGCGCGGGGCAAGCCGACCGAATACTCCGGGGCGGCGCTGGCCAAGATCGGGATGCCGGTCGGCGGCGGCTGTGCCGGCCAGGTGTTCCTCGCCGGCGACGGCCGGCTGTGGGCCTGGGACATCTTCAACCCGACCTCGTTCCCGCTCGGCGGGGCCGACTTCTCCGGCGCCAACTACGCCGACCCGTTGTCCGCCGACCAGCCCGGCGCGGCCCAGTTCCGGCAGGGCTTCGCGCTGCGGACTGAGGCCGGCGGGAGCACCCGGACTGCGGCTCTGGACGCCTCCGGCTTCGCCGATGTCCGGTTCACCGGTCAGTATCCGACGGGCCGGGTTTCCTATGCCGACCCCGATTCGCCGGTCGAGGTCGAACTGACCGCGTACGCACCCTTCGTGCCGCTGGCCGTCGACGACTCGACGCTGCCGGCGACGATCATGGCCTTCACCCTGCGCAACTCCGGCTCGGCGACGGTCCGGGCCACGCTGCTCGGCTACGCGGAGAACCCGGTCTGTCTGGACAGCCGGCGCAACCAGCCGACCCGGCTCCGGGCCAAGGGCTTCGCCGGCGGCACCGAGTTCACCGCGGTCGATGATCATTCCGCCGAGGGCGACGACATCCTCTTCGAGGACTGGGAGTCTGACGGTTTCGGAGACTGGACCGCCACCGGCGACGCGTTCGGCGACGGGCCGGTCCGGCCGGCCGCGGTGCCCAACATCCTGAAGCGGTTCGGCGACCTCAACCTGTCCGGCACCCGCTACGTGACCTCGTACAACTTCCGGCTGGACGGCGACCCCGACGATCGCACCGGATCCCTGACCAGCAAGGAGTTCACCGTCGAGCGGCGCTACGTCGCGGTCGCGCTGAGCGGAGGTGATCATGCCGGGAAGACCTGCGTCAACGTGATCATCGACGGCGAGGTGGTGGCCACGGCGACCGGTGACAACACCGAGCCGATGATCACCCGCTTCCTCGACCTCGAAGCTCATCAGGGCAAGACCGCGACGATCAAGATCGTCGATGAGGCCGAGGGTGCCTGGGGTCACCTCAGCTGCGACGCGATCTGGTTCACCGACCGGGCCGACGTCCTGTTCGAGGACTGGGAGGACGGTTACCAGGACTGGCAGGTCACCGGCACCGCGTTCGGCGACGGCCCGGTCACCGCCGCTGAGACGCCGGAGGGTTTCCGTCGCCCGTTCGGCGTCCGCACCGAGCTCAACGTCAAGGGCAAGTTCGTCACGTCGTACCACTTTCGGGCCGACGACGGGAATCCCGACGGGCACCAGGGAACCCTGACCAGCAGGGAATTCACCATCGATCGCCGCTTCGTCACGGCCTGGGTCGGCGGCGGCAGCCATCGCGGCGAGACCTGCTTCAACGTGATCATCGGCGACGAGGTGGTGGCGACCGCCAACGGCACCGACATCGAGCCGCTGACCGCCGTGTCGATGGACGTCGGGCGCTATCAGGGCAAGAAGGCCCGGATCCAGCTGGTCGACCGGCACACCGGCGGCTGGGGCCACCTGAACGTCGACCGGATCCTGTTCAGCGACCGCCCGGTCCGCCGACTGCCGGTGGCCGAGCGGCCTGACGGCGGCAGCTTCGCGCTCGGCGCCCTGGGCACGGCGGCGAAGGCCAGGCCGTCGATCGCGCTGCCGGCCGGCGAGGTCGATCCGGATGCCCTGTTCGACGCCGAGGACGGGCCGGCCGAGGTGGACGGCACCGGCGACGGCCAGGTCGCCACGACCGCCGTCGAGCTGACCCTCGCGCCGGGCGAGGAGCGGGTGGTCCGGTTCGCGTTCGGCTGGCACTTCCCGATCCCGCAACGCGAACTGTTCGCCGAACTGGTCGGCGCCGCGACCCTGCGCCGGGAGTACGGCAACCGGTTCGACTCCGCCCGCGCGGTGGTCGATCACCTGGCCGCCGACGGCGATCGGCTGGGCGAGCAGACCACGGCCTGGGTGCAGACCTGGTACGAGGACTCGACGCTGCCGCACTGGTTCCTGGAGCGGACCCTGGCCACGGCCTCGACGTTGGCGACCAGCACCTGCTATCGGTTCACGAGTCCTGAGTACGAGGGCGGCCGGTTCTACGCCTGGGAGGGCACCTACTGCTGCGCCGGCACCTGCCAGCACGTGTGGAGCTACGGCCAGGCGATCGGCCGGCTGTTCCCGCAGCTGGAGCGCGACACCCGGCAGCGGGTCGATCTCGGCATCGCGTTCAAGGAGACCGGCGAGATCGGCAACCGGGGCGAGTGCGGCGACGCGTCGACCTCGTTCGCCGACGGCCAGTGCGGCACCATCCTGCGGTTCTACCGCGAGCACCAGATGAGCCCCGACCCGGAGTTCCTGGAGCAGAACTGGACCAAGATCAAGAAGTCGGTCGAGTTCGTGATCACCAGCCGTGACGGCGCCGACGGGGACGAGATCGACGGCATCCTCCGCGGCAGCCAATGGAACACCCTGGACACCGAGTGGTTCGGCGAGGTGCCGTGGCTGAGCGGGCTCTACGTCGCCGCCCTCCGGGCGGCCGCAGAGCTGGCCACCGAGGCCGGCGACGACGCGGCGGCGAAGCGCTACGCCACGATCGCCGCCAGCGGCTCGAAACACCTGGCGGAGAAGCTGTGGAACGAGGAGTACGGCTACTTCGTGCAGAAGACCGATCCCGATCATCCGTCGGTGAACTCCAACCGGGGCTGTCACATCGATCAGCTGTACGGGCAGGCCTATGCCAGCCAGCTCGGCCTGCCGCGGGTCTTCGACCATGATCAGTCCAGCACTGCACTGGGCAGCATCTACGCCAACAACTTCCTGCCCGACCCGATCTCGTACCGTCCGCCGGGGGTGAACGGCGGCCGGATCTATGCCACCAAGGACGAGCCCGGCGTGATCATGACCACCTGGCCGCACGGCGGTTCCACCGAGAGCGGTGGGCTGATGTACTTCAACGAGGTGTGGACCGGGCAGGAGCACCAGTTCGCGGCGCACCTGTTCGCCGAGGGGATGATCGCCGAGGGGCTGGCGGTGACGAAGGCGATCTACGACCGCTACCACGGCAGCAAACGCAACCCGTACAACGAGATCGAGGCCAGTGATCACTACGCCCGGGCCATGATGAGCTTCGGCGTCTATCTGGCGGCGATCGGGTACGAATACCACGGGCCGAAGGGGCATCTCGGCTTCGCGCCGCGGATCGGGCCGGAGGACTTCCGTGGCGCCTTCACCGCGGCGGAGGGCTGGGGCTCCTATCGGCAGACCCGGCGCGGTCGCCGGCTCGCCGCCGACGTCGAGCTCCGCTACGGCGAGCTCCGGCTGGCCACCCTCTCGTTCGAGACTAACGAGCCGGCCCGCCATGTCACCGTCCGTTTCGGCGGCCGGCGGATCCCGGCCGAGGTCGAGGCCGACGGCATCCGGGCCGTGGTGACGCTGGGCAAGTCGGTCACGATCAAGGCCGGACAGACCATCGGCGTGGAACTGACCTAGAACCATGACCCTGTGCCGCCGGAGGGTCGCTCGTTCGTTCCCTGAGCTTGTCGAAGGGCGGGCCAGCTTGGTGCCCCTCGGGTTTCGGCCTGGCGGCCGGAAAGACGCACCAAGGACGGGCGGGTCATGGCGGTTCGTCGCGTTGTGCGCCCGGCCGGACGTTCCCAGGAACCGCCCTAACCCGCCAGTCCTTGGCGCGTCTTTTTCCCTGGGCGTGCACCGACCGAAGCCTGTCGGCGCGGGTCCACTCGACGGCACCGAACCTGCGGCCCGTAACCCCGAGAAGGGGCCCGCCTGGCTTGCCCTTCGACAGGCTCAGGGAACGGAACCCCGCCAACGTCCAGCAGGCTCAAGGGGTTGGGTTGAGGTCGATCGGGTGGCCGTTCTTCCAGACGGCTTCGATGGCGCGGAGGTCGGTGATCTTGGTCGTCGGGTCGCCGGCGACGAGGACCAGGTCGGCGCGGTGGCCGGCTTGCAGGCGGCCGCGGTCGGTCAGGCCGAAGGCGTCGGCCGGGGCGGCGGTGGCGGTGGTCAGGGCGGTGACCGGGTCCAGGCCGGGGCCCACCAGAGACTCGAGGCAGGCGAGCAGGCTGACGCCGTTGATCAAGCCGGGGATCGGGGCGTCGGTGCCGGCCAGGATCGGCACGCCGGCCGCCCGCAGGATGCGGGTGTTGGCCCGGCCCCGATCGAGCCAGGAGTCGTTCATCCACGGCGATTCCGGGAACGGGGTGTCCAGGATCGCCCGCTGGAAGCCGGACAGCCGCGGCGCGATCCGCGGGTCGGCATAGATGCTCCGATCACCCTCCCGGCGGCGTGCGGTGCCGAGGTCGTACGCGCTCGTGCTGATCATGAACACGCCACGGTCCAGCGCCCGGTCGATCAAGGTCCGGTCGACCGGACGGTCGGCGCAGACATGGGCCAGCCCACTGATCCCGGCGTCGATCGCGAGCAGCGCGTCGTCGGTCCGGGTGACGTGGGCCAGCGTGCGCAGGCCGCGCTCCGCGGCCGCCGTGATCAGGGCGCGGAGCTGCCGGTCGGACAAGGTCGGCATCGGCGACCCGTCATGATCACGATGCTCGATCACCAGCTTGAGGTGATCGGCGCCCTCGGCGATCCGCTGGTCGACGAACGCGGCCGGATCGTCGTTCGGTCCGAGCGTGGCCAGCCCCGGGAAGGCCTGGGTGCCGTGCCCGCCGGGCACCGTGACCAGCGTCCCGGCACTCCACAGGTCGGCCCGGGCGGTCGGCGCGGTCGAGGCCCGCTGGGTCCGCACGTCGCCCCGCTGCTCGGCGACGGTGCCCAACTCCAGCTCGGTGGTGACGCCGAACCGGGGCGGATCGGTGCTCGGCATCAGGTGGGAATGCGCGTCGATCAGCCCCGGCAGCAGCGTCCGGCCGGTGCCGTCGATGCGCTCGTACCCGGTCGGGATCTCGATCCGCTCTCCGACGCCGACGAGCTCCGCCCCGCTGACCAGCACCGTGCCGGAGCCGATCACCCGCTCGCCGTCGAAGACCCGCACACCCTCGAACGCGAAGCCGCCGGCCGGCCGGGCACCGACCCGTTCCGGGCCGCAGGCCGAAAGCACCGGCACGGCGAGGGCCGCGGCCAACATGGCTCGCCGGCCGATCCGGATATGGCACCTGCAGGGCATTCTGATCACTCCGATTCTGTTCAGTATGAACGTACTAATACGAAGATACTGTAACCTGACCATGAACCGAAACCCCAGCTGAGGAGTGCGGATGCCCCGACAGGTCGACCATCAGGAGCGCCGGGCCAAGGTCGCCCGGGCCCTGTGGTGGGTGATCGCCGAGCGAGGCCTGGAGGCGGCCAGCCTGCGCGAGGTCGCCGCCGCGGCCGGGGTGTCGATCGGCCAACTGCAGCACTACTTCGGCTCGAAGGAGAGCATGCTGCGGTTCACCCTGGAGCAGCTCGCCGAGCAGCTCGGGCACCGGATCCACGAGGTGCTGGAGGCCGGTGGGGCGTCGGTGCTGGACGTGCTCCGGGCGGTGGTCCGCCAACTGGTCGCGGTCACCCCGGAGCAGCGGATCGAGCACCGGGTCTGGCTGTCGTTCCTCGCCTACGCCGACGTGGATCCGCAGATCGCGACGATCCTGCGCGACCAGCAACTGGCCAGCCGGGCCGTGCTGGTGGAGTCGCTGCGGCACGCGGCAGCCGCGGGTGAGCTCCGGGCCGGCCTCGACGTGGAGCTGGCGGCGTCGATCCTGCTCGCCCTGGTCGACGGGCTGTCCATCCAGGTCGACCTGACCGACCTCGCCCCCGCCGCGGTCGATGCGGCGCTCGAGGCCCACTTCCGGTCACTGCTCCGGTGATTCGCGCCCGCCGCGCCCGGACCGGTAGCATGCACGGCAGTCGGCGGCAGCCGCCGGCTCAAGCAGCACGTTCACATTCATACTGGGGTTAGAGGGTTTCCACGTGGGTTCGGTCATCAAGAAGCGTCGCAAGCGGATGGCGAAGAAGAAGCACCGCAAGCTGCTCAAGAAAACACGCATTCAGCGACGCCGCGCCGGCAAGTAGCCCCTTCGACAGTTGACGGGGCCCGGAGCCGAACCCGGCTGAGGTGAGGGGGTACGCCGCGATGACCACGGTCATGATCACCGGCGTGTCCCGAGACCTCGCTGCCCGTTTCGCCCGGTCGCTGGCCGCCGACACCGAGGTCACGGTGATCGGTGTCGATGTCGTACCTCCGCGTCATGATCTCGGCCGGGCGGCCTTCATCCGCGCGGACATCCGGGCGCCGATCATCGGCAAGGTGATCGACAGTCATGACGTCGAGGTCGTCGTGCACATGGCGGTGCTGGCCGCCCCCGGTCGCACCGGCGGGCGCTCCTCGATGAAGGAGATCAACGTCATCGGCACGATGCAGCTGCTCGCTGCGTGCCAGAAGGCGGCGAGCGTCCGCAAGTTCGTGGTCCAGGGATCCGTGTCGGTGTACGGGTCTTCGCCGCGCGATCCGGCCCGGTTCACCGAGGAGATGGGGCCACGGGCCTCGCTGCGCTCCGGCTTCGGCAAGGACTCGGCCGAGATCGAGTCCTACGTCCGCGGCTACGCCCGCCGGCTCGACGACGGCTGCGTGACCACGCTGCGGATGGCCCCGCTGATGGGCGCCGGCGTGGACAGCACGATCACCGCCTATCTCGGGCTGCCGGTGGTGCCGAAGGTGGCCGGTTTCGACGCCCGGCTGCAGTTCCTGCATCCCGCCGACGCGGTCGACGCGCTGCTCACCGTCACCCGGGACGACCTGCCCGGCACCTTCAACGTGGCCGCCGACGATGTCGTCCTGCTCAGCCAGGCGCTGCGGACGCTCGGCCGGCCCTGGGTCGAGGTGCCGCGGCCGGCGGGGCCGCTGCTGGCCGGGCTGGCCCGCCGTGCCGGCTTCGCCGAGATCTCCGACGAGCAGCTCGACGTGCTGACCTACGGTCGAGCCATGGACAGTTCGCGCTTCACCGCGGCGACCGACTGGCGGCCGCGCTACGGCTCGGCCGAGGCGCTCGCGGAATGGGCGGCGCCGACCGGGCCGGGCCTGCTCGGACCCGACCGGGCCGACGCCCTGGTGGACGCGGCCGCGCGGCTGCTGACCGGAGGGCGGGCCGGCGATGGCGTCTGAGTTCGAGGGTCGGCTGGAGCCGGACGGACCCGAGGCCGAGGTGCTGGGCTTCGCGCCCCGCCGGCGCCGTCCTGATCACGACCCCGAACCCGACGAGACCCAGCAGCCCGAAGCCGAGGCCCGGGAACCCGACGAAGCTCAGGAATCCGAAGCAGGCCAGGGATCCGACCCTGATCCGGAATCTCAACCGGAGTCGCCGACGGCCGGGCTGCGCGGTGTTGTGTCCGGGCTGCGGGGGGCAGTGTCCGGCCTGGCCGGCTGGCTCGGGGCGGACCGGATCGGGCCGGAGTGGGTGGCGGCGGTCGAGCGGGCGGCCGAGTTTGCCCGGTCCCGGCTGCACGGCGACTACCCGACGGACGAGTTCGGCTTCGACCCGGAGTTCACCACCAAGATCTTTCTGCCGCTGTTGCGGCCGCTGGTCCGGAACTGGTTCCGGGTCGAGCTGCGCGGCGCGGAGCGGCTGCCGACCGACGGCGCCGCCCTGCTGGTGTCCAACCACGCCGGCGGGTTGCCGCTGGACGGGATGGTGCTGCAGTCGATCATCCACGACGAGATCGGTCGGCACGTCCGCTCCCTCGGCGCCGACCTGATCTTCGCCACCCCGTACTCGCATGACCTGGCCCGCAAGACCGGCACCACGCTGGCCTGCGCCGAGGACGCCGAACGGCTGCTGACGGCGGGGGAGATCGTCGCCGTCTTCCCGGAGGGGTTCAAGGGGCTGGGCAAGCTCTACACCGATCGCTACCGGCTGCAGCGGTTCGGCCGCGGCGGTTTCGTCTCGGCCGCGGTGCGGGCCCAGGTGCCGATCATCCCGGTCTCGATCGTCGGCTCGGAGGAGATCTACCCGATCCTGGCCAAGGTGCCGGTGCTGTCCCGGGCGTTCGGGCTGCCGTACTTCCCGCTCACTCCGCTCTTTCCCTGGTTCGGCCCGCTCGGCGCAATTCCGTTGCCCAGCAAGTGGATCATCGAGATCGGCGAGGCGATCCCGACCGACCAGATCGCTCCCGCCGCGGCCGACGACCCGACGGTGATCTTCAACGTCACCGATCAGGTCCGGGAGACGATCCAGCAGACCCTGCACGCCCTGCTGGTCCGCCGGCCGGGGATCTTCTGATCAACTGATCATGGTCTACGGCCCGATCGCCCTGATCCTCGTCGCCGCCGGCGTGTTCCTCGGCCTGGTCGTCCGGCGCAACACCGCGACCGTTCGTGATCGCGACGTGTCCGGTGATCAACTTCTCGGCTTCGCCATGGTCGGCGTGGCGGCCATGATCGGGCTCGGCGTGCTGGTGATGATCATCGGGCTGGTGACTCCGCCGGAGGGGCTGGCCGAATCGGTCGGCCTGCTCGCCCTGTCCGGCTTCCTGCTCTATCTGGTCGTCGCCGCGGCGGTGATCGTGATCACCCGCCAGCGCTGGGTCCAGCGCTGGGACCCGCCGCCGGAGTCAGCGCCGGCGCAGCAGCCGGGCGACGGCGACCCCGGCGGAGACGGCCCCGGTCACCCCGCCGATCACCGCGGCGGCGATCAGCCCTAGCCGGATCGCCCGGCGGCCGGTCCGGAAGTCGCGGATCTGCCAGTCCAGCTCCTCGGCGTGCTCGAGCAGCCGGCCGTCGGGGTTCACGGCACAGGGATGGCCGACCGAGGACAGCATCGGCAGGTCGTTGAACGAGTCGGAGTAGGCGAAGCACCGGGCCAGATCGAGATTCAGCGCAGTCGCCAGCTCGCGTACCGCCTCGGCCTTGGCCGCGCCGTGCAGCAGATCGCCGCGCAGCCGGCCGGTGTAGACGCCGTCGGTGTGCTCGGCGACCGTGCCCAGCGCACCGGTCAGCCCCAGCCGCTGGGCGATGATCGTGGCCACCTCGACCGGGGCCGCGGTGACCAGCCAGACCTGCTGCCCGACGTCGAGGTGCACCTGGGCCAGCGACCGGGTGCCGGGCCAGATCCGGCGCGCGATCGACTCGTCGTAGATCTCCTCGCCGGCCGCCTGCAGATCGATCACCCGGTGACCGGCGATGAACGCCAGCGTCGCGCTGCGGGCGTCGGCGATGTGCTCCGGATTCTCCCGGCCGACCAGCCGGAAGTAGCTCTGCAGCCAGATGCCCTTGATGATCAGCCGGGTGGGGAAGAAACCGCGCCGATACAGGCCCTTGGCCAGGTGGAACAGTGACGCGCCCTGGATCACGGTGTTGTCGAGGTCGAAGAACGCCGCCGCCTGGGGATCCTGACCGATCACCGGCGGCGGTGGGGCAGCGACCGTGCGGCCCTTTTCCGGGCGAGCGACGGATCGGCCCTTTTCCGGGCGAGCGACGGAACGGCCCTTTTCCGGGCGAGCGACGGAACGGCCCTTTTCCGGGCGAGCGACGGCTCGACGCTGCTCTGAGCGAGACACGGCGACCACCCTAGTGCCGCGTCGGTGGATGTCCTAGATCATCGTGTCCAGCACCCGCTCGACCTCGTCGCGCAACCGGTCCAGGGCGTCGGCGTCGCCGAACAGATGGCGCAGCAGGGCCTGCTGGAACAGCCCGTCGAGGATTCCGTACGCTGCCGCCGGGGTGACGGCCGGCTCGGCCTCGCGCAGCTCGAGATAGCGGTCGACGACCCGCCAGATCATCGCCTCCCGGCGCTGGTCGATCTCCTGCACGTCGGTGCGGAACGACTCGTCGAACAGGCTCTGGTTGCGGACGTCGTACCAGAGCCGGTGCATCGGCGCGTCCACCCGCAGCGTCATCGCCATCGCCGCCGCGAAGTCCCGGCGCAGGCCGTCGGCGGTCTCGGCCGCGGCCACGATCGCGTCGTAGCGGGTGACGCAGACGTCCTCGTACTGCCGGACGCAGTAGGTGAGCAGGTCCACCTTGTCGTCGAAGTAGTAGTGCAGCACACCGTGCGAGAACTCGGAGTTCTGGGCGATCTCGCGCAGGCTGGTCCGGGCGTAGCCGAGCTCGGCCAGGGTCTGCAGCGCCGACGTGGCCAACTGCATCCGGCGTTCGGCGATCTTGTCGGTCTGCCGCCGCGCCGGACTGCGCTTCTGCGGCGTCGTCGTTGCCTCGCTCACCTGACTCCCGGTGTTCGCAGGATGTCCGGCCCGCAATCCGGGCCGCAGTCAGTGTAACGGCCGGAAACCGCTATCGCGGAGCTGAATCTTGACGAATGTCCAGGAATACCTTGACGAGTGTCCAGGATTACTCCAGGCTGTCGGTCAGGGTCGCGCCGCTGCACCGGAGAGCGGCGGCGCGGCTCTCTCGAATCAGCGGAATCCCCACCATCTCAAGGAGGCGATGAACGATGGGTGCGTACGCTCTGAGCGGCCGGGTCGCCCTGGTCAGCGGCAGCGCGCAGGGGCTCGGCGCGGGCATGGCCACGGCGCTCGCCGAGGCCGGTGCCGCGGTGGCCGTGGCCGACATCCAGCAGGATCAGGGCCGGGCCACGGTCGACGAGTTGAGTGCGGCCGGCGCCAAGGCCGCGTTCGTCCCCCTCGACGTCACCGACGATGCCAGCTGGGAGCAGGCCGTGGCCGCCACGATCGCCGAGCTGGGCGGGCTGGACATCGTGGTCAACAACGCCGGAGTCGAGATCACCAGCCTGGTCGTCGACCTCGAGCCGGATCAGATCCGGCGGATGCTCGAGGTCAACCTGCTCGGCACCGCGCTCGGCCTCAAGCACGCCTTCCGCGCGATGCGCCCCGATGGTCCTGCCGGGAAGGGCGGTGCTGTGGTCAATGTCGCGTCCGTCGCCGCCACCATCGCCTTTCCCGGTATCTCGGTGTATTCGGCCACCAAGTCCGGCGTCGACCGGCTGACCCGGGTCGCCGCGATGGAGTCGGGCAAGCTCGGCTACGGCGTGCGGGTGAACTGCATCTATCCCGGTCTGGTGCCGACCGCGATGGGCGCCCAGCTGGCCCAGGACGTGGCCCGGCTCGGCCTGTTCCCGAGCCCGGAGGAGGCGGTCGGCGCGGTGATCGGGCTGACCCCGCAGGGCCGGTTGGGCGAGGTGGCCGACATGGCCGACGCGGTGGTCTTCCTGGCCTCCGACGCGGCGCGTTTCATCACCGGCGCCGGCCTTCCGGTCGACGGCGGCATGGGAATGTGAGGGAGGACGAGTCATGACCAAGCCTGTCGTCGTCTACGGCGCCTCCGGCTACACCGGCCGGCTGATCTGTGAATACCTGCGCGAATACAACGTGCCGTTCGTCGCCGCGGGGCGGGACAAGGACCGGGTGCAGCAGGCCCTGGACCTGATCCCCGGCATCGGCACCGCCGACTACGAGATCGTCGAGGTCACCCACGACGTGGCCGCGCTGACCGACCTGCTGGCCGAGGCGAGTGTCGTCTGCAACACCGTCGGCCCGTTCTCCGAGTACGGCAGCGAGGTGGTCGAGGCCTGCCTGGCCACCGGCTGCCACTACCTGGACACGACCGGCGAGCAGGACTGGTTGATCACCTGTGACGAGACGTACGGGGCCCGGATGGCCGAGGCCGGGCTGCTGCTGTCGCCCGGGCTGGCACAGATGTACACCACCGGTGAGATCGCGGCGCAGCTGTGCCTGGAGGAGCCGGGGCTGGACACGCTCGACATCCTGGTGATCTGGAAGGGGCTGCCGACGGTCGCCTCGACCCGGACCATCCTGGTCAACGCGGCGCTGGCCAAGGCCAACTACCTGGAGCAGAACGAGTATCAGGAGTGGCCCGCCGACGCCGGCGTCTACAGCGTCGCCGTGCCCGGGCAGCACGAGCTCGGGCTGGCGTTGCCGTGGGGCGGCACCTCGCACCCGGTCTGGTTCCGCCGGGACCCGCGGGTGGCGAACGTCAAGGTGCTCGGCGGGGTGGCCGATCGCGCCCTGATGCAGGGCGTGCCGCAGATCGTGGCCGCGGCGATGGAGCAGATCAAGGACCTGTCCGAGGAGGACCAGCACAGGGCCCTGGCCGAGACGGCCGCGGCGGTGATGAACGAGATGCCGCCACGGGAGAACCCGCGGATCAACACCTCACTCGACTCGGTGCACGCCTCCGGTCCGCTGGGCCGGGCGCACTGCGTGATCTACGGCAACTGCAACTACAAGCAGACCGGGCTGATGCAGGCGTACGCGGCGTACTCCCTGTTGCAGCAGCCGCCGCGGCGGGCCGGCTTCGCCTCCGGCTGCCAGGCCTTCGGGCACCGGGAGCTGCTCGGCGTGCTGCGCAGCTTCGGGCTGGTGATGGAGCCGGTCCTGACCCGCCGGCACTGACCGCCGCGACCGGGGACGGCAGACATGCGGTTGATCGACTACCTGGACAAGGGCGCCTCGCTCGGGCCGGACGCGCCCTGCCTGACCCTGGGCGCGCAGACCCGGAGTTACGGCGAGGTGCAACGGCTGTCCTGGCGGATCGCCCGGGCGCTGGCCGGCAGCGGGGTCCGGCCGGGGGACAAGGTGGCGATCCTGTCGGCCAACGACCCGGTCGCCTTCGCCTACGTCTTCGGCATCTCCCGGGCCGGCGCCGTCTGGTGCCCGATCAACCCGCGCAGCGTCGCGGCCGAGAACCGGGAGCTGCTGGAGCTCTTCGACTGCGTCGCCCTGATCTTCCAGGCCGGCTTCGCCGACCTGGTGGCGACCATCGCGCCGGACCTGCCGCAACTGACCACTCTGGTCTGCCTGGACCCGGAGCCGATCCCGCTCGCCGCGGTGCCCGGGGCGGTGGACTTCGGTGGCTGGCTGGCCGCGGCCGAGGACGGGCCGTGGCAGGCCGACCCGGTCGACGACCTCGCCATGATCGTCGGCACCGGCGGCACCACCGGCCGGCCCAAGGGGGTCCAGCTGACCGGGCACAACCTCGAGGCGATGACCGCGATCACCTTGATCGGCTACCCGTTCGACGGCCGGCCGCGCTATCTGGCGCTGGCACCGCTGACCCATGCCGCCGGTGTGCTCTGCTTCCCGGTGCTCAGCCTCGGCGGCGAGATCGTGATCTTGCCCCGGCCCGACCTCGGCCGGTTCCTGACCACGATCACGGAGAAGTCGATCACCCACACCATGCTGCCGCCGACGCTGATCTATCAGCTCCTTGATCATCCGGCCTTGGGGTCGACCGACCTGAGCTCACTGCAGTGTCTCTGGTACGGGGCCGCGCCGATGTCGCCGACCCGGCTGGCCCGGGCGATCGAGGTGATCGGCCCGGTGCTGGGCCAGTTCTTCGGCCAGACCGAGGCGCCGATGGTGGTCTCCACCCTGGCACCGAGTGATCATCTTCGACCGGACGGGACCCCGGCGGTCGAGCGGTTCGCGTCGGCCGGACGGCCGGCACCGCTGGTGCAGGTTGCGATCATGGACGCCGACGGCACCGTGCTCGGGCCGGGGGAGCGGGGCGAGATCGTGGTCCGCGGGCCGCTGGTGATGGCCGGCTACTACAAGAACCCGGAGGCGACCGCGGCGGCGAGTGCGTACGGCTGGCATCACACCGGGGACATCGGCTATCTGGACGCCGACAACTTCCTGTTCATCGTCGACCGGGCCAAGGACATGATCATCACCGGCGGCTTCAACGTCTATTCGGCCGAGGTGGAGTCGGCCCTGCTGGCCCACCCGGCCGTCCGCGACTGCGCCGTCGTCGGCCTGCCCGACGACCACTGGGGCGAGCGGGTCACCGCCGTCGTCGAACTCCACCCCGGTCACCGGGCCACCGCCGACGAGCTCCGGGCGTTCGCCCGCGACCGCCTCGGCGGCCTGAAGGCGCCCAAACAGGTCGAACTCTGGCCCGACCTTCCCCGCTCCACTGTCGGCAAGGTGCTGAAACGCGACATCCGCGACCGCCTCCTCGCCCCGGCCCGCTGAAAGGGCGCGCCGAGCCTGGAGTCGTATGCCAGACTCGGGCAGCGTGGGAGAGTCCGACCCGGGAGTGCGTAATCTGACCGACCTGCTCGCGGCCCGGGCCGAGCAGCGGCCGGACGTCGTGGCGGTGCGCGAGCCGGGAGCGGAGCCGGCCGAGTTGACCTGGGGCGAGGTGGATCGCCGGGTCACGGCGACCGCCGCCGGGCTGTCGGCGTCCGGGCTGGTGGCCGGGCAGCGGGTGCTGACCGCCTTGCCGAACTCGATCCGGTACGTGATCGACTACCTGGCCTGCCTCCGCGCCGGGCTGGTCGTGGTGCCGATCGATCCGCAGTCCACGCCGGAGGAGCGGTCCCGGCTGGCCGAACGGACCGGCGCCCGGCTGGTGCTGGCCCCGGACACTGATCATGATCAAGACGGCGCGGGGACGGTGCTGCCGCCGCTCGATCCGGCCGCGTTGGCCGTGTTGCTGCGGACCGCGGGCACGTCGGCCGAGGCGAAGATCGCGATGATCAGCCACCGCTCGCTGGTGACGCCGGCGGCGCAGCTGGCCCGGCTCGGGCTGATCACCGCCGACGACACGGTGCTCGCGGCACTGCCGCTGTGGCACGTCTACGGGCTCGGGGTGATCGTCGGCGGCTGGCTGGCCAGCGGCTGCCGGTTGATCATCGCCGATCCGGCGGCGGACCCGGCCGAGCTCATCGAGACCGAGCAGGTCAGCGTGCTGCCGACCGTGCCGGCCATGCTGGAGCGGCTGCTGCGCCGACCGGACCTGGCGCGGCGGCTGAGCGGCCTCCGGATGGTCCTGTCGGCCGCGGCACCGCTGTCCGACGAACTGGCCGGCCGGTTCGCGGCCGCCGCCGGTCACCGGGTCGAGTCCGGCTACGGGCTGACCGAGGCCGCCGGCGGAGTCACCACAACGCTCGATCCGACCGGGACGGAGCGCCCGCACCACGGCTTCGGTCACGTCGGCCGGCCGATGCCGGGAATCGAGGTCAGGATCGGCGACGGCAGCGACCCGGCCGAGCCGGACCGGATCTGGATCCGCGCCGAGCAACTGTTCACCGGCTACTGGCCGGACGGTGCCGGCGGTCCCGATCACGACGGCTGGTACGACACCGGCGACCTCGGCTACCAGACCGACGGCGAGCTCTATCTGGTCGAGCGCAGCCGCGAGTTGATCATGGTCGACAACTTCCCGGTCTATCCGGCCGAGGTCGAACACCTGGTGCTGGAGCTCGACGGGGTGACCGAGGCCGCGGTGATCGGCGACGACAGCGGGATGATCGCCTTCGTCGTCGCCGAGCCCGGGATCGACGCCGACCGGATCGCCCGGCACTGCGCCGACCTGCTGCCCCGGTTCAAGCGCCCGGCGACGATCCGCCTGGTCGACGCCCTGCCCCGCGGCGTCACCGGCAAGATCCAGAAGTCGGAGCTGCGGCGCCTGCTCGACCAAGATCGACAACTCGACCATGATCGAAAGGAACCCCGCCCATGACCGAGCAGCCCCGGGTGACGATCCTGGTCCGGCAAAACTGTCACCTCTGCGACGAGGCCCTCGAGGTGGTGCGGGCGGTCTGTGCCGAGACCGGCGATCAGTGGGCCACCACCGACGTCGACTCCGACCCCGACCTGGTCCGCCGCTACACCGACCAGGTCCCGGTCACCTTCGTCGACGGCGCCCAACACGACTTCTGGCGCGTCGACGCCCACCGGCTGCGAATGGCTCTCGCGGGCTAGTCCTGGTCCGGTTGAGCGTTGGGGTCGAACGTCATCAGCCCTAGCTCTCGCCACGCGGAAATCAGTTTGCCGTCTCCGGCGGCGGCCACCACATCGTTGTCGTCGATCTGCTCGGCTGACGCACAATGGACGGCGTCGTAACCGCGAAGCTGGAATCGACGGGCCAGGATTGCTGCACGCTCCACGAGGACTTGGTCGACCTCGACGACTTCGATCTCGCGCCAGAGTTCGGCCACCAATCGGAGACTGGCGTCTAGTCCTGGCTCGGTCAGTCGACCCATTCGCTGGGCCTGCGCGAGCGCAGCGGCAGTCTCCGGGTAGGTGAGCCGGCACGACACGACGCTGTCCGCGTCGTCCCAGAATCGACCACACAGGCCACTAGTCGGCTCAGCGACCACCAGAGGCACAAAGGCCGAGGTGTCGAGATAGCCGATCATCGACGTTGGTCGCCGACCAGGTCACTCACGGTGCCGGTCGCCGGCACGGGGTCAGGCGCTGGCCTCTTGGGTCGGCGTGCCGGCTCGACTCGGCCTTCGGCACGCAACTGCTCCAGCCTGGTTGGTCGATCCACGGGAACAATTCGAGCGAAAGGGCGGCCGTGATCCGTGACGGTGATCGTGTGTCCCGCCCTGACCTGGGCCAAATGGCGGCTCAGCGCATCTCTGAACTCGCGAATTCCGACCTCCATCGCCGTCTCCTCCTGTAGCCACCTTGTGTACCTTGATTGTAGCCACCAAGGCGAGGGAAGGGAGCACCGAACACCATGCTGTTCACACTGATCACGCTGCGGGGTCTCAGCGACGGCACGGTCGATCGGACGTTTCGGCGCTGGCAGGTGGTGCGGCCGAAGCCCGGGTCGCGGTTCACGACCAAGATCGGGCTGGTCGAGGTGACCAAGATCGAGAAGGTGGCGGAGGAGAAGCTGACGCCGACCGACGCGAAACGGTCTGGCTTCGCAGACCTCGCAGCGCTGATCAAGTGGACCCGGGCCAAGGGGGAGGGCGACCTCTACCGGATCCGGATCCGGCTGGCCGGCCCCGACCCGAGGATCGCACTGCGGCAGCAAGATCAACTGGAACCCGATGACCGGGCGACCCTGGACACCAAACTGGGCCGGATGGATCGGGCCGCCGACCAACCCTGGACCCGGCCGACCCTGGAGCTGATCCAGCGCCGACCCGCCGTCGTCTCCACCGACCTGGCCGCCGAACTCGGCCTCCCTCGCCCCGATTTCAAGATCAGGGTCCGCCGCCTCAAGGCCCTCGGCCTGACCGAGAGCCTCGAGGTCGGCTACCGCCTGTCCCCCCGCGGCGAGGCCTACCTCCGCGACTGACCCGGTCGACGAGGACCGTACCGACCACGTTCGAGGCCCTCTCCGCACCCGTTTCTCCTGCTTCGCACCGGCTGTTGCTGTCGCGAAGGGCGGGGAGGTGGGGCGAAGGTGGGTTGGGTTCGGCTACGGCTCTGGCGCCGCGAAGGGGCCAGGGAAGGCCGACCATGATCACCGCTCGGCCTCTTCGCCCCCGTTTCTCGTGCTTCGCGCCGGCTGTAGCTGTCGCGAAGCACGGGGAGGTGGCGCGAAGAAGTGGCTGCGGTCGGTTGGGCGATTCTCGGCGGCGGCCACGGGCGGCGACGGAGGTCGGGCTTGATCACGGCCGGGTGCACGTGGCTCGGTTCGCGCGGCCTGTGGCTGTCGCGAAGGCCCTCCGGCCCCGCCCAATCCCACCTGAGCGAGCGCCGTTATCCACAACCCCCACCCGAGTTGTCAGAACTCAGAAGCCCCATGACACAACTCATTTCTGACAACTCGGTCAGATGAGGCCCTGATTCTGCAGCCACTCCTCGGCCACGTCGCGCTCGGTCTCGCCGTCCAGATCCACCTTGCCGTTGAGCTCCATCATCACCTCGGCGGTCAGCTTGTCGCTGATCGCGCCCATGATCTCGCCGATCGCCGGATATTGATCAAGAGTCTCCTGGCGCAGCGTGACGCAGCCCAGATACTCGATGAAGAAGTTCTGGTCGTCCTCCAGCACCTTGAGGTCGTTGGCCTTGATCCGGGCCTCGGTGGTGGTCACCTCGCCGAAGGCGCAGTCCTTGCCGATCTGCGGATAGACCAGGTTGAGGTCGAGCTCGACGACGTCGCTGAACTTGAAGCCGTAGGCCTTCTGCACCCCGGGCAGACCGTCGTCCCGGGCGATGAACTCGCTGGCCGCGCAGACCGCGGCCTGATCCGGGTTCTGCTTGATGTAGGTGGCGGCGTCGCTCAGGGTGTTGAGGTTGTTGTCGGTGGCGAACTGGTTCTTCACCGCGATGCCGTACGCGTTCTCGAACGGAGCCGGCTTGAGCCAGGCGACCCCGTTCTTGGCGTCGGCCGCCTTGACCTGCTCGTACAGATCCTCGGGCACCTCGGTCGGGGAGTTGCCGAGGATGTTGACCCAGCCGGTGCCGGTGTAGTCCCAGTAGAGGTCGATCTGCTTGGACGTCAGCGCCTCCCGCACCGTGGCGCTACCGGAGATCCCGGTCTTGTCGTTGATCGTGGCGCCGGCGTTCTCCAGGGCCACCGCCGCGAGCTGGCCGAGCACCTTCGATTCGGTGAACTCCTTGGAGCCGATGGTGATCGTCGCCCCGGAGAGCGCGTCGCTCGGCCCACCGGACTCGCCCTGCGGACCGGCGCCGCAGCCGGCCAACAGGCCGGCCCCGGTGACGATTCCGGCCATGATCGTTGCCAGTGCCCTGCGTTTCATCGGTTCTCCTCGGTCAGCTTCGGGCTTCACGTATGTCAAGAGGTCAAGTGTGGAAGGGATTCAGAGGCCGGCGGGACGAAGCAGATCCTCCGCCACCCCGGCGAGGTAGTCGATCAGCAGGGCCAACACCGCGGTCAGCACGGCGCTGATGATCTGCACCAGCAACCGGTTGGTGGACATGCCGGCCACCAGGATCCGGCCGAGCCCGCCGGCGTTGATGTAGGACGCCAGGGTCGCGGTGCCGACGTTGATCACCAACGCGGTCCGCACCCCGGCGAGGATGATCGGCACCGACAGCGGCAGTTCGATGCCGAACAGCACCTGGCGGGCCGACAGTCCCATGCCGCGCCCGGACTCGAGCACGGCGGGATCGACCTGCTGCAGCCCGACGATCGTGTTCAGCATCACCGGGATGATCGCGTAGATCACCAGGCCGATGATCGCGGCGCCGAACCCGAGGAAGGCGAAGCCGACCGCGAGCAACACCAGCACGCCGATGGTCGGCACGGCCTGGCCCAGATTGAGCAGCCCGATCAGCGGTGGCCTGATCACCCGGAGCCGGCGCCGGGAGAACAGGATGCCGAGCGGGATCGCGATCAGCACCACCAGCACGGTCGACGCGAACGTCAGCTGGATGTGCTCCCAGACCGCCGACAGCAGGTTGGGCAGGGCAAGCGCGCGGGCCTCCAGACTGTCCATCGGCGTGACCGCCAGCACCACGGCGATCGCGGCGCAGGTCACGACCACCAGGATCGGCCGGACCAGATAGCCGGCGAGGCTGCGCCGGCCGGCGGAGACGCCGACCGTCGGCGGGGTCAGCTCCCGGCTGTCGGTCGGGGCGGCGACGCTCATCGGGGCTCGTCCTCCCGGCCGGGCCCGTCGGTGTCCGCGGTGTTCATCCGCTGCCGGTCCCGCTCACCGGCCTCGCGTCGCATGGCCCGGATCGTCTCGTTGATCTGGTCGATGTCGATCACCCCGAGGTAGCCGCCGCGATCATCGACGACCACCGTCGTCGCGTAGTTGGCGGCGACCATCTGGTTCAGCACCTCGTGCAGGGAGGTGCGGCGATCGACGACCGCCTCGGGCACCTGGCCGATCTGGTCCAGCGGCCGGCCGTCGCCGCGCCGCAGGTCGGTGGCGTTGATCCAGCGCAGCGGCCGGCGATCCGGGCCGAGGACGAGCAGGCAGGCACAATCCGTCCGCCGCACCAGATCCATGGCGGCGACCGGGTTGGTCTCCGGCTCGACCGTCGGCCAGGTGCCGAGCTCGATGTCCTCGACCCGGCGCAGATGCAGGCCCTTGAGCGCGGCGCCACCACCGATGAAGTCGGCGACGAACTCGTTGGCCGGCGCGGTCAGGATCTGTTCCGGGGTGTCGAACTGGGCGATCTCCGAGCCCTCCTGCAGGATCGCGATCCGATCGCCCATCTTGATCGCCTCGTCGATGTCATGGGTGACGAACACGATCGTCTTGTGCATCTCCGCCTGGAGCCGCAGGAACTCGTTCTGCAGCCGGTCCCGGGTGATCGGGTCGAGCGCGCCGAACGGCTCGTCCATCAGCATCACCTGCGGGTCTCCGCCGAGGGCCCGGGCGACCCCGATCCGCTGCGCCTGGCCGCCGGACAGTTGCTTGGGATAGCGGTCCCGATAGGTGTCCGGATCCATGTTGACCAGCCGGAGCAACTCGTCCACCCGGTTCCTGATCCGGGCGGCGTCCCAGCCCAGCAGCTTCGGCACGGTGGCGATGTTCTGGGCCAGCGTCCGGTGCGGAAACAGGCCGGTCTGCTGGATCACGTACCCGATCCGGCGGCGCAACTGGTCCGGGTCGGTCCGGGTGACGTCGGTGTCGTCGATGATGATCTTGCCCGAGGTCGGCTCGATGATCCGGTTGATCATCTTCATCGTGGTGGTCTTGCCGCAGCCGGACGGGCCGACCAAGATCACGATCTCGCCCTCGTTGACGTCGAGGGTCAGGCCGTCCACCGCCGGCCTCTTCCCGCCGGGGTAGGTCTTGGTCAGCTGCTCCAACCTGATCATCACGCGCCGGGACTGCTCCGGCGCGGCCTGGTCACCACCGGGTGCGGTCAAGGTCATCGGATCCCCTTCGACGTGGTCAGCACTCGGAGCAGGTTCAAGGCGAGGTCGTACAGGACGGCGACGATCATCACACCGACGATCCCGGCCAGCACCAGGTTGAGCGCCACCGGGGTGCCCACCCGGCCCAGGCCGCCGAAGATCAACTCGCCGTAACCGGGGCCGAGCACGATGTGGCCGATGGCGGCGATCCCGATCAGGATCAGGGCGGTGACCCGGATGCCGGTGATGATCACCGGCCAGGCCAGCGGCAACTCGATCGTGAGCAACTGCCGCGATCGGCTCATCCCCATCCCGCGGGCCGACTCGACGATGCTGGGGTCGACCGACCGCAGCCCGGTGATCGTGTTGCGCAGGATCGGCAGCAGCCCGTACAGCGTGAGGGCCAGCACCACCGGCGCCGGGCCGAGGCCGAGCGGCCCGATCAGCAGGACGAACAGGGCGAACGAGGGAATGGTCAGCATGATCCCGGCCGCGGCCAGGACCAGTTCGCGCGGCCGGTTGGTGCGATAGACCGCGATCCCGACCCCGACCCCGATGACCGAGGACAACGCGAGCGCAACTGCGACCACGGCGACGTGTTGGAGACCCAACTCCAGCATGTCATCGCTACGTCTGATCAGGAACTCGAAAAAATTCAGGAGCCCGGCCCGCCATCGATGGTCATTGTGACCTTCCTACACGATCGTCCGTGGCCGCGCACCTTGGAAGAGCGGCCACAGAGTTTGTGCAGAGATTCACAAGCTCGTAGAGTTGCCGGGAGTTCGAAGGAGTGATGTGCCGACAACACCGCACCCGAAATCGGCCGACCGGCCGGCCTCGGAGGGCATGTCGGCCGGGATCCCGGACGCGACGATCGCGCGCCTTCCGGTCTATCTCCGAGTGCTCAACGCGCTGGCCGAGAGCGGTGTCGAAACCGTGAGCAGCGGCGCGCTGGCCCAGGCCGCCGGCGTCAACTCGGCCCAGCTGCGCAAGGACCTCTCCTACCTCGGCTCCTACGGCACCCGCGGCGTCGGCTACGGCGTGGACTATCTGCGGGTGCAGATCGGTCGCGAGGTCGGCTCGGCCCACGAGTGGCCGGTGCTGATCGTCGGCATCGGCAACCTGGGCACCGCGCTGGCCAACTACTCCGGCTTCTACTCCCGCGGCTTCCGGGTGGTCGGCCTGGTCGATCCGTCGCCGGACCTGATCGGCCGGGAGATCCACGGCCTGGCGATCTCCGACCTGGCCGACCTGGAGAAGGTGGTCCGCGGCACCGGCGCCGTGATCGCGGTCATCGCCACTCCGGCCGAGGCCGCCCAGGGCATCGCCGACCGGCTGGTGGCCGCCGGCGTGACCAGCATCCTCAACTTCGCGGCCACCGTGCTCGGTGTGCCGGAGGGCGTCACCGTGCGTAAGGTCGACCTGGGCCAGGAACTCCACATCCTCGCCTACCACGAGCAGCGCAAAGCAGATTCGGCGACCGCCGAGTCCACACCCCAGCTCCGCGCGTCGAGGAAGGGTAAGTCGTGAGCATCCTGGTGGTCGGCGTCTCGCACAAGACGACTTCGATCGAGCGGTTGTCCCGGATCGCCCTGGACGGACCGGCCGCGGCCAAGCTGACCGATGCACTGGTCGCCGGCGTCCATGTCGACGAGGCGGTGGTGCTGTCCACCTGCAACCGGACCGAGGTGTACGCCTCGGTGTCCCGGTTCCACGGCGGCCTGGACGAGGTGACCGCCGAGCTCTCCGCGGTCGCCGGGATCGGGGTCGAGGAGCTGCGGGACGAGTGCGCCGTCTACTTCGACGAGGGTGCGGTCGCCCACGCCTTCGCCGTCGCCGCCGGGCTGGAGTCGATGGTCGTCGGCGAAAGCCAGATCCTCGGCCAGTTGCGGCTCGCGCTGTCTGCGGCGCAGCGGCAGGGCGCCGCAGGCAGCACCCTGAACGCCCTGTTCCAGCAGGCGCTGCGGGTCGGCAAGCGGGTCCAGACCGAGACCGCGATCGGCGCCGCCGGTCGCTCCCTGGTGACCGCCGCGTACGAGGCGCTGGCCGATGACCACGGCTCCCTCGACGGGGCCCGGATGGTCGTCGTCGGCGCCGGATCGATGGCCAGCCTGGCTGCCCGGACCGCCGCCGCCCTCGGGGCCGAGTTGACCATCGTCAACCGGACCAAGGCCAAGGCCGACCGGCTGGCGGAGGCCGTCGCCGGCACCTCCGTGCCGCTGGCCCAGCTCGACCGGGCGCTGGCCGGCGCCGACATCCTGCTCACCTGCACCGGCGGCCGGGACCTGAAGATCGGCGCCGACCAGCTGACCGGCACCCCGATCCGGACCGTGATCGACCTGGCCGTGCCGTCCGACGTCGATCCCACCGTCGCCGCGACCGGTATCGCGGTGATCGACATCGCCCGGCTCGGCGACCGGCTGAAGGACGAGCGGCAGGACGGGGCCGACGCCGCCGCCGAGCTGGTCCGCAACGAGGTGGCCGACTTCCTCGGCTCCCGCCGCGCCGCGCAGGTCGCGCCGACCGTGGTCGCGCTGCGCACCATGGCGACCGAGGTGATGGCGGCCGAGCTGGACCGGCTGGACGCGCGGCTGCCGGAGCTCGGGGACAAGGAGCGCCAGGAGATCCACCGCTCGGTCCGCCGGGTGGTGGACAAGTTGCTGCACGCGCCGACCGTTCGGGTCCAGGCGCTCGCCTCCGGCGGTGAATCGGTGGACTACGCGGCCGTACTGCGGGAGCTGTTCGCGCTCGACCCGCAGACCGTGGCCGCCGTGATGAAGCCCGAGGTCCGCCGATGAGCAACCCTGTCGTACGGATCGGATCGGTGATCCGGATCGGCGCCCGCACCTCGCCGCTGTCCCGGGTCCAGGCCGACTGGGTCGCCGCCCGGCTGGCGACGCTCGGCGTCGACACCGAGTTCGTGGGCGTCACCACCACCGGCGACGTCGACCGGCGGGAGCTGACCCAGATCGGCGGCACCGGGATCTTCGCCGCCAAGGTCCGCGAGGCGCTGCTGGACGGCACCATCGACCTCGCCGTGCATTCGCTCAAGGATCTGCCGACCGCGCCGGTCCCCGGCCTCCGGGTCGCCGCCGTGCCGACCCGGGAGGACACCCGGGACGTGCTGATCGGCTGCCGGCTGGCCGACCTGACCGAGCCTCGGGACCGGCCGCTGCGGATCGGCACCGGCGCCCCGCGCCGGGCGATCCAGCTGCTCGACCACGCCCGCGCCGCCGGGCAGGAGCTCGAGACCGTGCCGATCCGCGGCAACGTCGACACCCGGGTCGGGCTGGTCAAGGACGGCAAGGTCGACGCGGTCGTGCTGGCCGCCGCCGGCCTGCGCCGGCTCGGGCTGCTGTCCGAGGCCGCCCCGGCCGAGACCGAGGGCCTGGAGGTGTCCGGGCTGCCGGCCGCGATCCTGGCCGAGGACCTGATGCTGCCGGCGCCGGGCCAGGGCGCCCTGGCGCTGGAGATCGCCGAAACGCTCGGCCCCGAGGCAACGGCGGCGATCGAGGCCGTCAACGATCCGGTGGCCGCCGCCGAGACCCGTACCGAACGGTCGTTTCTGGCCCGACTGGAGGCCGGTTGTACGGCTCCGGTGGGTGCCCGTGCAAAAGTCAAATCGGTCCATGGTAAAAGACTCGATTTGACTCTGACCGCGGTAATTGGGAGAACCTTAGTGAGCAACCCGCCAGAGTCGATCGGAGACGGTTCCGTCCTGCGGGTGGAAACCGATGGATCCGTCGTCGATTCCTTCGACGAGCTATCGCGTTTCGCAAGCGCTGTCGCCGATCGCGCCCTGGATGAGTTGAGAAGTACCGCCCAGCACTCGGCGCGCCGGACGCGGCGAGGCTGAAACAACAGAACGCGAGATATGCCGTGAGCACTACGTCGGTCCGAAAGTCGTCACGTCAGTCTGCCCAAGCCCCTACCGCCCCGTCACCCCGGGGTCGGGTCATCTTCGTCGGAACCGGGCCCGGCGATCCTGATCTGCTCACGCTCGGAGCGATCGCGGCCCTGGCCGACGCCGGCGCGGTGATCCTGGATTCCGAGTTGCAGCAGGAGTTGCTGCAGCACCCGGCGATCACGCTGAACCCGGAGGCCGAGGTGGCCACGCTCGGCCCGACCGAGGCCGGCAAGCCGCTGACCCCGTCCGCGCGGGCCAAGCTGGTGCTGAAGCACGCGGCCACCGGCGCCCGGGTGGTGCGCCTGGTGACCGGCGACCCGTTCCTGGACAACGGGGTGGCCGACGAGGCCGCCGCCTGTGTCCGCGGTGGGATCGACTTCGAGGTGGTGCCGGGCGTCTCCCGGCTGACCGCGGTGCCGGAGTACGCCGGCGTCGACCTCAACCACGGCGGCGGCGTGCACTTCGTCTCGGCCCCGGACGGCCGCTTCACCAAGACTGCGACCGCGCAGTGGGCGGCGGCCGCGACGCTGGTGGTCAGCACCAAGGCAGGGGTGGTCGGTGACCTGGCCGCCGCGGCGCTCGCGGCCGGCCGGCCGGAGAGCGATCCCGCGCTGATCACGCTGCACGGCGGCAGCACCGAGCAGACCAGCCTGCCGACGACGCTGGCTGAGCTGCCGGCGACGCTGAAGACCACCCGGGCCCGCGGCACCGATCCGGTGCACGTCGTGCTCGGCGTCGCGGTGGAGCAGCGCGACCAGCTCAGCTGGTACGAGAGCAAGCCGCTGTTCGGCTGGCGGGTGCTGGTGCCGCGGACCAAGGACCAGGCGGCGCCGATGGTGGCCCGGCTGCGGACCTACGGCGCGCACAGCGAGGAGGTGCCGACCATCTCGGTCGAGCCGCCGCGCAGCCCGCTGCAGATGGACAAGGCGATCCGCGGCCTGGTCGAGGGTCGCTACGAGTGGGTGGCGTTCACCTCGGTGAACGCGGTCCGCGCGGTCAAGGAGAAGTTCTCCGAGTACGGCCTCGACGCCCGCGCGTTCTCCGGACTGAAGGTCGCCGCGGTCGGCGAGGTCACCTCGAAGGCGTTGCAGGCGTGGGGGATCGAGCCGGATCTGGTGCCGAGCGGTGAGCAGTCCGCCGCCGGCCTGGCCGCCGAGTTCCCGCCGTACGACGACGTCCTCGATCCGATCAACCGGGTCTTCCTGCCCCGGGCCGACATCGCCACCGAGACGCTGGCCGCCGCGCTGGTCGAGCTCGGCTGGGAGGTGGAGGACGTGACCGCGTACCGGACCGTGCGCGCCGCGCCGCCGCCCGCCGCGATCCGCGAGGCGATCAAGACCGGCCGGTTCGACGCGGTCGTGTTCACCTCGTCCTCGACGGTGCGCAACCTGGTCGGCATCGCCGGCAAGCCGCACGCCAGCACAGTCGTCGCCGCGATCGGCCCGGCCACCGCCAAGACCTGCGCCGAGCACGGCCTGCGGGTCGACGTGATGGCCGGCAAGCCGTCCGCGGTCGACCTCGCCGACGCCCTGGCCGCCTTCGCCGCCGAGCGCCGCGACGCCCTGATCGCCGCCGGCGACCCCGTCCTGCGCCCGTCCCAGCGCAAGCCCAACAGCAGGCGCCGCACATGACCCCCGAAAACCCCGCCGAGGCGCCAGTAGTGCACGCGGATTTGCGGCGTGTCGGTGCACAAGTGACGTCTCGGCCCGATGACGCGTCCCGCGGGGTTCGGCTGAGCCGGTCCGGGGTGCGTCGGCCGATCACGCGGCGGCCACGGCGGCTCCGGACCAATCCGGCCATGCGTGGGCTGGTCCGGGAGACCACGGTCGAGCCGCGGCAACTGGTGCTGCCGTTGTTCGTCGGCGAGGGTCTCTCCGAGCCTCGCCCGATCGGCTCCATGCCGGGCGTCGTCCAGCACACCCTGGACACCCTCCGCGCGACGGCCGTCGAGGCGGCCGAGTCGGGGCTGGGCGGCGTGATGCTGTTCGGCATCCCCGAGCACAAGGACGCCACCGGCTCCGGCGCGCTGGCCGACGACGGCATCCTCAACGTCGCCATCCGTGCGGTGGCGGCCGAGATCGGCGACGACTGCCTGATCATGACCGACGTCTGCCTGGACGAGTTCACCGATCACGGCCACTGCGGGGTGCTCACCGCCGACGGGAACGTCGACAACGACGCGACCGTCGAGCTCTACGCCGAGATGGCCGTGCTGCACGCCACGGCCGGCGCGCACGTCGTGGCACCGAGCGGGATGATGGACGGTCAGGTCGGCGCGATCCGCTCGGCGCTGGACGCGTCCGGGCACATCGGCACCGCGATCCTGGCCTACGCGGTGAAATACGCCTCGGCCTTCTACGGCCCATTCCGGGAAGCTGTTTCCTCTTCCCTGCAAGGGGATCGCAAGACCTATCAGCAGGATCCGGCCAACGTTCGCGACGCGCTGCGGGAGCTGGCGCTGGACGAGGCCGAGGGTGCCGACATCGTGATGGTGAAGCCGGCCCTGGCCTACCTGGACGTGATCCGCGCGGTGCGCGAGGCGACCCGGCTGCCGGTCGCCGCGTACAACGTCTCCGGCGAGTACGCCATGGTTGAGGCCGCCGCCGCACAGGGCTGGATCGACCGCGACGCGGCCGTGACCGAGACCTTGACGTCGATCCGCCGGGCCGGAGCCGACCTGATCCTGACCTACTGGGCGATGGAGCAGGCGCAGAGCGCACCGGGATCGCGATGAGCGGCACCTCATTCGGTCCCGTCGCCGTGGATCGAGACGTCACTTCTGCACCGACACGCCGCCAGAACGCGTGCACTACTGACGGGTCGGCGGAGTTGTTTGGGCGGGCCAAGGGGGTTACGCCGGGTGGGGTGAATTCGCCGGTGCGGGCGTTTTCCGCCGTGGGGGGTACGCCGCGGTTCATTGCTTCCGCTTCCGGGGCCTACCTGACCGATGTGGACGGCAACTCCTATGTCGACCTGATCTGCTCCTGGGGGCCGATGCTGCTCGGGCACGCGCATCCCGAGGTGTTGGCCGCGGTGCAGGCGGCGGCTCAGGGTGGCACTTCGTACGGGGCGCCGACCGAGGCCGAGGTCGACCTGGCCGCGGCGATCATCGACCGGACCCCGGTGGAGCAGGTGCGGCTGGTCAACTCCGGCACCGAGGCCACCATGAC
Source organism: Microlunatus speluncae (assembly GCF_009299835.1). Taxonomy (GTDB): domain Bacteria; phylum Actinomycetota; class Actinomycetes; order Propionibacteriales; family Propionibacteriaceae; genus Microlunatus; species Microlunatus speluncae. The sequence continues at coordinate 358,520 of NZ_VKCZ01000021.1, read as the reverse complement.
GGTGCTCCGGTTGGCCCGCGGGATCACCGGCCGGGACAAGATCATCAAGTTTGCCGGCTGCTACCACGGTCATGTCGACGCGCTGCTGGCCGCGGCCGGCTCCGGCGTCGCCACGCTGGCACTGCCGGGCACGCCCGGGGTCACGGCGGCGACCACGGCCGACACGATCGTCCTTCCCTACAACGATCGCGCGGCCGTGCGCGAGGCCTTCGCGACCTACGGTGACCAGATCGCCGCGGTGATCAGCGAGTCCGCTCCGGGCAACATGGGCGTGATCGATCCGGGGGTCGAGGACGGGGCCGGGTTCAACGCCTTCCTGCGCGACCAGGCCCATGATCACGGCGCGTTGTTGATCTTGGACGAGGTGATGACCGGGTTCCGGGTCAGCCGGTCCGGACAGTACGGCCGGGACGGCGTGGCCGGTGACCTGGTCACCTTCGGCAAGGTGATGGGCGGCGGCTTCCCGGCGGCGGCGTTCGGCGGTTCGGCCGAGCTGATGAGCCACCTGGCCCCGGTCGGCGGTGTCTACCAGGCCGGCACCCTGTCCGGCAATCCGGTCGCGACGGCGGCCGGGCTGACCACGCTGCGGCTGGCAACCGACGACGTCTACACCAGGATCGACGAGACAGCGGCCCGGCTGCAGCAGGAGATCACCACCGCGCTGACCGCGGCCGGGGTGCCGCACGTGATCAACGCGGCCGGCAACCTGTTCAGCGTCTTCTTCGCCCCCGAGGGCCCGGCGGTGATCGACTACGCCGGCGCGCAGACCCAGTCGACCAAGGCCTACGCCGCGTTCTTCCATGCCATGCTGGATCGCGGCGTCTATCTCCCGCCGAGCGCGTACGAGGCTTGGTTCCTGTCCGCCGCCCACGATGACGATGCCCTCGACCGGATCGTCGCGGCCCTGCCGGCCGCGGCGCACGCTGCTGCGGAGGAGCTGTAGCCGACCATGCCTGTGACCACGATCGTCCACCTGCTGCGACACGGTGAGGTGCACAACCCCGAGGGTGTGCTGTACGGCCGACTGCCCGGCTACCACCTGTCCGAGCGGGGCCGGCAGATGGCGACCCGGGTCGCGGAAACCCTGCGGGACAACGACATCGTGCACCTGCGCTGCTCGCCGCTGGAGCGGGCCCAGGAGACGATGCAGCCGCAGCTGGAGTTCCACGACGCCCCGGTGATCACCGACGGCCGGGTGATCGAGGCCGAGAACCGGCTCGAGGGCAGCGTCGTGTCGTTCGGGCTGTCCGTCTTCCGGAACAAGCGCAACGCGCTGCGCAACCCGCGCAACTGGCTGCTGTTCCGGAACCCGCTGATCCCGACCTGGGGCGAGCGCTACCCGGAGATCGTGGCCCGGATGCGGCTGGCGATCCGGGACGCGGCCGAGGCGGCCGCCGGGCACGAGGCCTTGATCGTCTCGCACCAGCTGCCGATCTGGATGGCCCGCAGCGACGTCGTCGGGCGCCGGCTGCCGCACGACCCGCGGCATCGTCAGTGCACGCTGGCCAGCCTGACCTCGATCACCTTCATCGACGGGAGGGTGGCCGGCGTCCGCTACACCGAGCCGGCCAAGGATCTGCTGCCCCGCCGGCGCAGTGAGAAGTTCGTCGCCGGTGCGTAAGAGCTTGATCCTGGCGCTGGCGGCCGTGGTCCTGGTGATCACCGGCTGCAGCCCGAACACGGCCGACGAGCCGACCCGGTCCAGCGGCGAGAACGGCTACGTCGGGGTGCCGAAGCTGCTGACCCAGATCAAACCGGCCGACCGGAAGCCGGCGCCGACGGTGTCCGGGCCGGAGCTCGGCACCGACAAGACGATCTCCACCGCCGACTTCGCCGGCAAGGTGATCGTGATCAACGTCTGGGGATCCTGGTGTCCGCCGTGTCGCAAGGAAGCGCCGGACCTGCAGGCGGCCAGCGTGCGGACCAAGGACAAGGCCCAATTCCTCGGCATCACCACCAAGGATGTGACCCCGGCGGCGCCGCAGGCGTTCGTCCGGGCCAACAAGATCACCTACCCGAGCATCTTCGATCCCGACGGCGCCACGCTGCTCGCCTTCGCCCGGGACGTGCCGCCGTCGGCCATCCCCTCGACCTTGATCATCGACACCGAGGGTCGGGTCGCGGTCCGGATCCTGGGTGAGATCACCGAGACCACCCTGGTCGCGATGATCGACGATGTGGCCGCCGGCAAGTAGCGGTCGGCGATGATCGGCCTCGATCTCGGCAGTTGGGTCTCGTCCGCGATGGGCGGGTCGATGCTGATCGCGATCCCGGTGGCGCTCGCCGCCGGGCTGGTCTCGTTCTTCTCGCCCTGCATCGTGCCGCTGGTGCCCGGCTACCTGGCGTACGCCTCGGGCCTCGGTGGCGCCGACGTGGTGGCGGGCCGGGGCCGGCGCCGACTGGTCGCCGGAGCCGCTCTGTTCGTGCTCGGCATCGCCGTCGTGTACGTGATCATCGGCGCGATCGTGGGCTCGGTCGGCGTCGCCCTGCTGCAGCACCAGTCGGTGATCAACCGGGTCCTCGGTGTCGGCGTGATCGCGCTGGGTCTGATCTTCCTCGGGCTGCCGTTCGGCCGCCGCGAGGTGCGCAGCGACTGGCGGCCCCGGGTCGGCGTGGCCGCCGCGCCGCTGCTCGGCGGCGTGTTCGCGCTCGGCTGGACACCGTGCATCGGTCCGGCCCTCGGCGCGGTGCTGACCCTCGCCTACAACGAGGCGACGGCGGTCCGTGGTGCGGTGCTGACCTTCGTCTTCACCCTCGGCCTCGGGCTGCCCTTCATCGCCGCCGCGCTGGCATACCAACGGCTGTCCCGGGTGATCGCTGTGGCCCGGCGGCACCAGTTGCTGATCATGCGGATCGGCGGCGGATTGATGATCTTGGTCGGAGTGGCGATGGTGACCGGAGTCTGGGGATTGATCAACAACTGGATGCGGCAGTGGGCCGCCGGCTTCCTGCCGGTGATCTGAGATGGCGCGAAACAAGCAGCAGGACGCCTCGGCGCTCAACCCGCTGGAGCTGTTGCGCTGGGCCTGGACCCAGCTGACCTCGATGCGCACCGCGCTGGTGCTGCTGTTCACCCTCGCCCTGGCCGCGATCCCGGGCTCGCTGGTGCCGCAGCGCTCGGTGTCGCCGGTCGGGGTCAGCGACTTCATCGCCGCCAACCCGACGCTGGGCCCGATCTATGACCGGGTCGGCCTGTTCAGCGTCTACACCTCGGTCTGGTTCTCGGCGATCTATCTGCTGCTGTTCGTGTCCCTGATCGGCTGCATCCTGCCGCGCACCGCCACCTTCGTCCGGGCGCTGCGGGCCGCGCCGCCGAAGACGCCGCGGCACCTGTCCCGGCTGCCGGTCTTCGAGTCCCGGCCCGCCGGCGACGCCACCTCGGTCGATGTCCTGGATCGGGCTGAGGAGAAGCTGCGGAAGGCCCGCTACCGGGTGGTCCGCGACCCTTCCGAATCCGATGCGGGTGGCGCCGTCCGGGCCGAGCGCGGCTATCTGCGCGAGGCCGGCAACGTGATCTTCCACATCAGCCTGGTCTTTCTGCTGGTCGGAGTCGCGATCGGCGGGCTGTTCGGCTTCCGCGGCAGCAGTCTGGTGCTGACCGGTCAGGGCTTCTCCAACAACCTCTCCCAGTACGACGACCTCAGCGCCGGCGCCGCGTTCAGCGACGGGATGCTGCGGCCGTTCACCGTCCGGGTCAAGGACTTCGACGCCCAGTTCGAGACCGGGCAGGTGCAGACCGGCGCCGCTCGGGTGTTCAAGGCCCTGGTCGAGGTGACCGAGCCGGGCCGCGAGTCGCGGACCCAGCTGCTCGAGGTGAACCACCCGCTGACCATCGGCGGCACCTCGGTGCACCTGATCGCCCACGGCTACGCGCCGATCGTCACCGTGCTCGACGGCGACGGCAACGTCGCCTTCTCCGGCCCGGTGGCCTTCCTGCCGCAGGACGGCAACTTCTCCTCGGCCGGCTCGATCAAGGCCCCCGACGGCCGCCCGGAGCGCCTGGCCTTCCAGGGCTTCTTCCTGCCCACCGCCGTCGTCGACGAGCAGGGCCCGCGCTCGGTCTTCCCCGACGCGGTCGACCCGGCCCTGTTCCTCAACGCCTGGTCCGGCCCGCCCAAGGTGGAGACCGGCGAGCCGGAGAACGTCTACACCCTGGACACCCGCGGGCTGACCCAGATCCGCGACGCCAAGGGCGAACCGGTCCGGCTGCAACTGCGCCCCGGCCAGGCCATCGACCTGCCCGATGGCAAGGGCACGATCCGGATGGACGGCTGGACCCGCTGGGTCAAACTCCAGATCAGCGAGACCCCCGGCCTGCAGCTGACCCTCGCCGCGGTCGTGCTCGCCGTCACCGGCCTCTGCCTGTCCCTCTTCATCCGCCCGCGCCGGATCTGGGTCCGGACCCGTACCGCCGACGACGGCACCACCACCGTCGAACTCGGCGGCCTCGACCGGGCCGGCACCCGGACCGGCCTCGACGAAGACCTCGCGTCCCTGGCCGATGAGTTGGCCGGTGAGCCGGAGAAGGTTTCGGTTCCCTGAGCGGCTTTTGAAAGACAAAGAAGCGGCAAAGGCGGGCGGAGTTGAGCGCTCTCCGGTCATCGCTGCCGGCTACCGGCTGGGTGTCACCGGTGGGCGCGCCGAGTGGACGCTTTGGCCGCGATTTCAGGCGGTTCGCCTGGCCAAAGCGTCCACTCGCTGGTTCCCCGGGGCGTAACTCACCGGGACCCGGCCACACAACCCCGCGCCGCACCCGCCCTTGGCGCGTCTTTCATCCACCCGCCCAAACCGGCGCCCGCGGGAGTGACTCAAACCGAACGGAACTAGTGCCCCTTGCGGTCGGACTGTAGGTCGGGCGTATCAAGAGTGCTGACCCCGGGCGGCTCGACGGTCCAGTCCGGATGGTTCGGCATCGGCGGGGTCTTGGTGCCGTAGAGCCAGTCCTCCAGGAACGGTCGTACGCTCTCGTCGTCGGAGACGCGGGCGGCCAGGTCGATGTACTGCTCGGTGCTCAGGGTCCGGTCGCTGTGACGCCGCAGAGCGGCGCGCTCGATCTCGGCGAACTTCTCCTGGCCGACCTTTTCCCACAACGCGAAGAGCACCAGCACGCCGCCGGTGTAGCGCTGGTTGTCGAACAGGTTGTCGGCGTTCGGCTTGGCCACCGGGCCGGAGGAGGCGCGCCACTGGTCGCCCTTGCCGTAGGTGTACTTCATCCGCTGCTCCATCGAAGTGAAGCCGCTGGAATCCGGCCAGCCGCGCTCGTAGCGGTAGAGCAGGCCGTAGTAGTCGGCGTGTCCCTCGTTCAGCCACAGGTCGCTCCAGGAGGCCGGGGTGACGCTGTTGCCGAACCAGTTGTGCACCAGCTCGTGCATCATGTGCGAGCCGATCTTGTCCTCGGGCTGCTTCAGATAGTTCGGCTTGTAGAGGGTCAGCGTCTGGGTTTCCAGGCCGGTGAAGTCGAAGGCGTCCGGCTTGTCGGTGTTGGCCGGCATGATGCCGTACGCCTCGAGCGGGAACTCGCCCAGCCGCTCCCGGGCCCAGTCCAACTGGCCGGGGGTGAGCTTCAGCGCGGCCTCGGAGTCGGCCAGCCGGCCGGTCGGCACGACGTCGCGCAGCTCGGCGTCGTCGACGCGGCCGCGCTTGACCACGGTGAAGTCGCCGACGGCGGCCTGGAGCAGCTCGGTCGCCATCGGGTGGCGGGTCAGATAGGTCGAGGTGGTGCTGCCGTCGTCGTTGGTCCGGTCGGTCAGGTGCTTGCCGGAGGCGACGCCGATCGTGCCCTTGGGCGCGGTGATCCGGATCAGGTAGTGCGCCTTGTCCGACGGATGGTCGTTGCTCGGGAAGATCGTGTGCGCGCCGGACGGCTGCGGCGCGGTGGCGAACCCGTCGTCGGTGATCACCCAGCCACCGGCCGGCGGCGGGATCTTGGCCGGGTCGGCGGCGTAGGCGACGGTGATCACGAAGGTACGGCCCTTGCGGATGGCTCGGGCCGGCGTGATCACCAACTCCTCACCGTCCTGCTTGGCCGAGGCCTTCCGTCCGTCGACCTCGACCGAGCCGATCTCCAGCCCGGCCGAGTCGAGGTTGAACCGGGACAGGCTCTGCGACGCCACGGCGTGGATCCGGACCCGGCCGGCGACGGTCTTGTCGGCCGCCGTCGCATCGAGGTCGAGGTCGTAACGGGTGACCTGATAGCCGCCGTTGCCGAGATTCGGATAGACCGCGTCGCCCACGCCGGGCGCACCGGGCGTCGGATCGTCGCCGTCGTTGGCGAACGCGCCGGACGCCGGCCCGGCCACCAGGGCTCCGATCACCGCTGCTGCCGCCGCCGACCTGCCGATCGCCCGCACCATTCCTCGTCGCCGCATCGAGTAGCTCCTCATCAGTGTTGAACCCGCCTCGCCCACTTCGGCCCACCACCCTAGTGCGCTGAGGGCCGCCGTAGGATGAGCCGGTCGGAGCCGGTCCGCCCGGTCCGGGGATCCCGACGAGCGAGGGAACGACTCACCATGGATTTCGAGTACTACTCCAGCCTCGCGATCGTCTCCGCGGTCGTGGTCTACCTGCTGGCGCTGCTGGCGCACGCGGCCGAATGGGCCACCGCCCGCCGGCTCGCGCCGGCGCAACCGGTCCGCGAACTGGTCGGTGCCACGGTCGGCTCGACCGCGGGACCCGAATCCCTCGGCCGGAGCGGGACGGACGGCGGCGGCGACGAGGTCCGGTCGGAGCGGGTGGAGACATTCGGCCGGGTCGGGCTCGGCCTGACCGTGATCGGGTTGGGGCTCAGCCTGGCCGGCACGGTGCTCCGCGGCGTCGCGGCCGGGCGGGCGCCCTGGGCCAACATGTACGAGTTCACGATCAGCGCGATGGTGCTCGCCGTCGCCGCGTATCTGATCATGGTCAAGGTGGTCGGCGCTCGCTGGCTCGGGCTGCCGGTCACCCTGCTGGCCACGATCGGCAACGGCCTCGCCGCCACCGTCTTCTACGTCGGGGTCGCACCGATGGTGCCGGCCCTGCATTCGGTCTGGTTCCTGATCCATATCGTCGCCGCCGCGGTCTGCGGGGCCGCGTTCAACATCGGCGCGCTGTTGTCGATCTTCTATTTGATCAAGCACCGGGTCGAGGCCAAGGGTACGGTCACCGGCTATCTGGCCAAGCTGCCGTCGGCGCAGCGGCTTGATCTTTACGCCTACCGCTTCCACGCCTTCGCCTTCCCGCTCTGGACCTTCGCGGTCGCGGCCGGCGCAGTCTGGGCCGAGTATGCCTGGGGTCGCTACTGGGGCTGGGATCCCAAGGAGACCTGGGCTCTGGTCACCTGGGTGATCTACGCCTGCTATCTGCACGCCCGGTCCACCGCCGGCTGGCGCGGCGTCAAGGCCGCGGTGATCGCGATCATCGGGCTGGTCTCGTTCTGGTTCAACTTCATCGGCGTCAACCTGCTGTTCTCCGGCCTGCATTCGTACGCCGGCGTCTGATCGCGCGGTGTCCACGGCGGACCTCGAGGTCGTCGTCGGGGAGTTCGGGCTGGGGCCGGTGATCAACTCGGGCCGGCTGCCGGGTGGCGGTCATGACGTGATCAAGCTCCGGACCGAGCGCGGCGCGTACGTGATCAAGCGACCGTGGGACCGGCTCGACGTCGAGTTGTACGCCGAGGTCGAGCAGCACCTGAATCGGCAGGGGATCCGGCAGGCCCGCCAGCACCGCCGGCCGGGCGGCGAGTTGCTGGCGAGCTCCGGCCACGCCGTCCAGGAGTTCCTGCCCGGCATGATCGTCGACCCCCTCGACCGGACTCGGACGCTCAACCTGATGCGCTGGCTGGCCGATCATGATCGGGCCCTCGCCGCGATCACGCCGCCATCGGAGCTGGCTGCCCGGGACACGGTCTGGGCCCGAGTGGTGCGGACCGACTACCTGCTCACCGAACTGCCGGGACTCTTCGCCCGACACGCCCCGGACGGGCTCGATCCGGCGCCGGTACGGCGACTGCTCGACCTCCTGGCCGACGGCGCGGCCACTCTCGCGGCCCAACCTCGGCAGCTCGTCCACGGCGATCTGGGCCCGGACAACGTCCTGTTCGACGGAGAGGCGGTGCTCGCCGTGATCGACTTCACCCCGTTCCACGACACCGTGCTGCTCGGCCTCGCTTCGGCCGTCTACTTCGGCCAACTGCTGGGCACGAGCCCGGCGGCGGACCGCGACCGTCAGCGGACCGAGATCGAGGAAAGCTTCGCGGCGTACGGCACGGAGGCACTCAGCGCGGACCGGTCGCTGCCGTGGACCGCTCTGGTGCTCGAGGCGCTGCGCCGGCTGGCCACCCCGCTGGCCGTGGTCGAGGCGGGCGGGACACCGCCCGCGCCGGAGCGTACCCGCCGCCGCTACGCCGCCGCCGCCCGGCTCGCCGCGTTGCTCTGATCCACGAGGGTGCCGCGCGCCGGGAACAACCGGCTTGCCCCTTCGACAAGCTCAGGGAACGAAACAGGCCCTCGTGATTGGCCCGCAAGCGCTTGTTCGGTTCCCTGAGCTTGTCGAAGGGCAGGCCAGTCGGGCGTTGGTCCCAACGGCAGGTCAGGAGCCGTGCTCGAGCAGCCGGAAGGCTTCGGCGACCTGAGCCCGCAGGGCGGCCGGGTCGGCGCTGCCGGATCGTGCCCACTCGTCCAGCGCGACATAGAGGGTGATGCTGGCCCAGCCGAGGGCGAGCCGCAGCCGCAGCCGGTCGGCGCCGGCCCGGCGATCGAGCCACTCCTGCTGCAGCCGATCCTGGCGCTCCAGATAGCGACCGGTCAGCGCCGGGCTGGACGCGATCACCGGGAGGCTGCGCAGGAACTGGTCCCAGCGCGGCTCGTCCGCGATCAGTTCGGCCAGGACCTCGTCGGCGGCGCCGGCGAGCCCGTCGACCAGTGGCTCGGCGGGTCGGGCGGACAGCCGCTCCAGATAGTCCTCGTCGACCCGGAGTTGCGCGGTCAGCGCGACATCCTCCTTGGACTCGAAGTAGCGGGCGAAGGTCCGCGGCGACACGTAGACGGCGGCCGCGATCTCGTCCACCGTGGTCCGGCCGAAGCCCTTGCTGTCGAACAGCTCGAGCGCGGCGTCGATCAGCGCGTCGCGGGTCTGCCGCTTCTTCCGCTCCCGCAGCCCCTCGGCGGTCATTCGCCCGGCCCGAGGTCGGGGATCCGGTAGCCGTTCGGATAGAGCAGCTTGATCGCCGGCAGGTCGTCGAGGTCGTCGGTGGACCGGCGCCGCCGGTCGGCCCGGGACATCGCCCGGGCCAGGCCGTCGGCGATCCGCCGCTGCCATCGCGGCACGGGCGGCAGCCCACACGCCTCCAGCACCCGCGGCGGGATCGTCGCCAGGAGCAGCTGCCGGGTCAGCGCGGCGGAGCGTCCGGTCAGGCCGGCCGTCTCCAGGATCGCTGCGACGGCTGCGACGGCGAGCTCCTCGTTGGCCTTCGTGTACGCGTACGTCCGCTGCTCGTACTCGTCCAGGAAGCGGGCCGTCTGATCGTAGGTCGGTGGGAAGTCCTGGATGTTCATCCGGCGGCCCTGCTCGGCCCGGAAGGCGTGCATCGCCGCCTTCTCGGCCGGGGTGATCCGGCGCCAGCCGTACCGCTCGGCGTAGCGGATCGGGATGACGGTGTCGACGGCGAGCACGAAGGTGAAGTGCTCGGCGGCGATGTCGTAGCGGGCATGGATCCGGTTCACCCGGCTGAGCGCCGCCCGGCCCTCGGGCGAATCCAGCCCGTTCCGGTCCCACTGCGATTGCAGGATCGAGGTGTCCACCATCCGCTTGACCCCGCGCCGGGTGAACTCGCCGGTCTCGACCATCAGCCGGCTCATCGCGGGCACGCAGAACGTACGCAACGTGAGGTCGGCCATGGCCAGCGCCATCGGGGTCGGGAACTCCTGCTGCAGCATGAGGAACATCTGCTCGTAGTCGCGCTCCGGGTGCAAGCTGCGGAGCAGTTCTTCGGTCGCCACCATGCCGGCCAGATTATGTCAGTCTCAGACATTTGACAATAGCTGCCAAATTATCCTCTGATCCGGGCCTGAGGTGAGCGCGGTAGGATGTAGTTGAAGCATCAAGCAAAGTGGAGGAATCGTGGGCATTCATCAGTTGAACCATGCCGTGCTGTACGTCGGCGAGCTGGCCCGGTCGGTGGGCTTCTACGCCGAGGTGCTCGGGTTCACCGTGATCGCCGAACTGCCCGGGGCCGCGTTCCTGCGCGCCGCCGACTCCACCAATGATCATGATCTCGGCCTGTTCCAGGCCCGCAATCCGGCGGCCACCCCGGTCGCCGGAATCGGGCTGTATCACCTGGCCTGGGAGGTCGGCACCCTCGGTGATCTTGAGCAGATCAGGGGACGGCTCAGCGAGGCCGGCGCGCTGGTCGGAGCCTCTGATCACGGCGCCACGAAGTCCTTGTACGGCAGGGATCCCGACGGTCTGGAGTTCGAGATCGTCTGGCTCGTCCCGCGCGACCTGCTGACCGGCGACGAGCAACTCGGTGTCGCCCCACTCGACCTGGCAGCCGAGATCACCCGCTACGGCCGGGACACCCGCGGCGGCATCGGCATCAGCCTCCCTGCCTGACTGCAGTGTCTGTTCCCTGAGCCTGTCGAAGGGGCCAGGGTGATGATCGTTTCACGCCTTGACAAAAATAGTTGTCAATGATGGTGTGGGAGGACACAACGATCAGGAGCAGGCATGGCAGTAGGAATCTTCGCGGGCATTCCCGTCCGGGACTACCCGACGGCGTTGGACTGGTATCGACGACTGTTGGGCACCGAGCCCGCGTTCTATCCGAACGACATCGAGGCGGTCTGGCAGCTGGCCGAGGATCGCTACGTCTACATCATCCAGGACCTTGATCGGGCCGGCGGCGGCGTCGGCATGATCTGGGTCGACGACCCGTTGGCCGAGGTCGCGAAGATCGCCGAACGCGGCCTGGAGCCGGTCGACGTGGAGAAGCACGGCACGACCTGGAAGTACGTCTTCCACGACGCCGACGGCAATGAGACCGGAATCGGCGGCAACGTCACTCCCTGAGCCCAGCCCCGCACTGCAGGTCTTGTGCTCGGCAGGTCATGATCACGATTGCTCGATGCCGCTGCACGGTGCGCCGAGCTTGGTTCGGAGCCTGCGCGCGCGACCTGAGCGGGTGATCGTATTCGAGTGCCGCGCTGCAGCTTCGAGCGTGGTCGCCTTTCTTGGCAGCGAGGAGGGCGAGGTTTGGCGTCAGTTTGGCTGGTCTGCCGGCTTCCGGTTCGCCAGGTGATGCGGCCCCCAGCGCGCTGCGGTGAGGTCTGGGGTCGAACGTCGGGTGGTTCGTCCTGAGGCCGGATCCACCGGTGATCTTGGTCGTGTGTCGCGAGATCTCTTCGTGCGGGGCGAAAACCGCCATTGCCACGTGGAACCTTCCCGGACGAAGAGCTTTCGCGACAGTCCAGCCAGGTGCATCCATCGAGTGGGCCCGAGCCGACAGACTTCGCCCGCTCGAGGTCGGCCGGCCGTGCAAGTCCGCTCGGTGTGTGCCGAGAACTAAAAGACGCGCCAAGGACGGGTGGGTTGCGGCATTCCTGAGAACGTCCGGCCGGGTACCGGTTGCGCTGCTGCCGGGATCATCGGCTGTGACTCCCGGCTCGACCGGCGCCCGCACATAACGGCCGAGAAACGTCACGGCCGATGCCCACCCGGCGACGTCCGCCGCCAACACCGACATCCGGCCGCCTAATGCGACCCGCCGCCCTGACCCGCCCGTCCTTGGCGCGTCCTTTCCGGCCGCCAGGCCGAAACCCAAGGGGCAGCCAGCTGGCCTGCCGTTCGACAAGCTCAGGGAGCGAACCACCGGAACGCCCATCCGGGGAGTCGCCGCGGCCCTTGGCGGATGACGTCGAGAGTGACCCTTTCCACCTAGAATCGCCGATTCTGCGTGGGAAAGGTCACTCTCGACGCGTTGAGAACATGAGGGGGCGGACCTGAGCTACTCGCGCCCGAACCTGCCCTCCTTGGTGCGTCTTTGCCGCGCAGCGGCGCGCGCGGATCCCGAGTCCGGGGGCTCGACGCAACCACCGCCGGGACTGCGGGCCAACTCGCCGCCCGCGGCGGTGATCATGCGTCAGGTCGGCGTGAGGGTGAGGGTGAGGGAGCCGGTGACGGTCCGGATCGCGGCGGTGCCGGTGAGCACCAGGCGGGTCAATTCCGGACCCCAGACGTCGCTCAGTCGCGGGTCGGTGAGCGCGATGGCCTGGGTGGCGCAGTCCAGCAGTTCGGCGGGGTAGTCAATCACCAGGCCGCGGCCGCCGGCCGGGTCGGGGATGTCGATCTTGCCCGGCGACAGGGTGACGTCGCCGCGGACGATCAGGTGCCAGACCAACGAGGTCGGCGCCGCGGAGAGCTGCCACCGGTCGGTGATCACGACGGCGGATTCGTCCAGCGTGGTGCCGCGGATCCAGGACTCGATCCCGGCCTCGGCCGGGTAGGTGTCGGCGATGTCCACCGACGACTCGACCCGGCCCGGACCGAGGTCCGCGGTCATCCCGCGGCTGCGGCGGTCGGCGCCGGGCAGCTGGCCGTGGCCGTTGATCACCGGCAGGTTGTGGAACTCGCTCTGCATCGTGAAGATCTGGTAGCGGTCGGCGCTGAAGGTCTGCTTGGTGTAGGTGCCGACGCCGATGTCGACGACCAGCGGTTCGCCGTCGACGGCGACGACGACGTTGCCGACATCGTTGTGGTTGTGCGATTCGGCGTTGTGACCGCCCTTCGCGGCCAGCACCACCCCGTCGACCCGGGCCGACAGCACCTCGGTCTGCGGGAACCAGAAATGATCATCATCGGTCGGCCGGTCCGTGCCGACGTCGGCCAGCTCCGGGGTGAACAGCACACCCAACACCCGGCCGAACGAGGAGAGCCGCTGGATCAGAGGGGCGTCGCCGGTGTTGATCATGGTGGCGTGCCGGGCGACGATCTCGTTCCCGGTCGCCTGGCCGAGCCGGAACAGCGGGTACGCGGTCGTCCGGCCGTGCTGCCGGGCGGGACCGTCGGCGAAGTTCACGTACCAACCGGAGCCGATGTGCATGGCCGGCAGGTAGCTGGCGATCGGCTCCACCTTGGGATGGGTGAAGCCGTTCAGCCGGCCGTCGGACGCGTCGTAGAGCAGGGCCAGGCAGTCGGCCAGTGATCCGCCGGCCCGGCCCCAGTAGGACGCGCCCTCGTCGCAGCCGCCGTCGGCGTGGTAGGAGTCGAGGAAGATGTCCAGGCCGGTGACGGCGAGATTGACCACCTCGGTCCGCGATGCCGGGTCGATATCCAGCAGCAGGGCCGCGGCCAGCACGTTGGAGTGGATCCACGGGTTCCAGTTGTTCACCGACCGGGTCAGCCAGTGCCAGTCCCGGCGGGCCCGGAACGGCTCCAGCACCCGCCGCACCACCTCGGCCCGCAGCCGCGGCCGGATCGTCACCGAGTACCGGTCCAGTGCGGGGGCCAGCACCTGGTCGGTCCAGGCCAGCACCGAGCCGGTCTCGGCACAGAACAGATCAAGATCAAGATCATCCGGCGACGGCACCGGGCTGTTGCGTTCCCGGTTCTTCCAGGCGTGGGCCGGCACCGTCCAGGACAGCTCGTCGCAGATCAGCTCGATCCCGTCGACGGCCTCGGCGACCCATTTCTCGTCCCCGGTCAGGGCGGCGGCCAGGGCGGCGGCGATCAGCCGCGACCGGCGCTCGAAGTACGGTTCCTCGTAGCCGGTCCGATTGCCGTCCAGGTGGAACCGCGCGTACTCGCTGGCCAACAACACCGGCCAGGGCCGGCCCGACAACTCCTCGGCGGTGCGGATGATCTCGGCCCGGTCGGAGTCGCTCACCGCGCCCCACCGGTCGTGATCATCGATCGACGGCGCCAGTTGCGCCGGGGTGTCCGCCAGGGCCGCCGCCACGTCTTCCGGTGGCAACAGGTCGGCGAGGCGGGTCGAAGGGGCGGGGGTCTCGGGCCTATCGGTAGCCACGATCATCCTCTCGGCGGCGAGATCACGAAGATCATCTTCCGCGTCTCAGGATAGACGGGCCCGCGCCGGGGCGGACCACCCGGCCCGGCTTCGTCTCATTCGCCCGGCTCCCCGCCCGGTTCGCGGCCGGCCCCGTCGGTGCCGTCGTCCGACCAGGTCAGTCGGTCCGGTCGTTGCCTCGTCGCCACGCCGCGTATCCGCCGATCACATCGGTCGCGCGGGTGATGCCGAGTTCCTGCAGGGCCGCCGCGGCCAGCGATGAGGTGTAGCCCTCCTGGCAGGTGATGATCACCTTCAGGTCGTAGGAGGCGATCGGCAGCCGGGCCTCGTTCGCCGGGTCGAAGCGCCACTCGAGCACGTTCCGCTCGATGATCATCGCGCCGGGCCAGGAGCCCTCGGCCGCGCGCTGGGCGGCGGGGCGGATGTCGACGAGCACGGCCCCGGCGGCCACCGCTCGCTCGGCCTGGTCGGGGGTCACCCGGTGCAGTCGGGACCGGGCGTCAGTGAGGACCTCGTCGATGCTGCGCCGCCGGAGGCTCGTGGGGGCGGCCTGGGTCGCCGCGGTCACCAGTTCTCCCCGACGAGCTGGGAGGCGGTACGGATCAGCAGGTCGCCCTCGGGCCGGTAGGTGTTCATCTCCACCAGGGCCGGGGCATACACGTGCACGCTCACCGCCGGCTCCAGTTCGTCGTTGGTCACCCGGTGCACGTGCCGGGTGCCGAAGGCCCGCAGCGAACCGGCGCCGAGCCGGCGAGCCTCGGGCAGGATCGTCGGCGCACCATTGCCGCCCAGCCAGGCGTGCCGCTCGGTCAACGTGCCCTGGACCGTGACGAAGGCGCCGGCCGAGCCGCCGTGATCATGCCACTCGGTGCCCTGGCCGGGCAGCCAGGTGAGCAGCCAGGCCTCGTAGTCACCGGCCGCGACCAGCCGGGCGTAGTGCCGGCTGATCGGGTCGTACTTCACCAGTGGCTGCCACAGCGCGGTCTGGCCGGCGAGGCGGAGGGCGATGGTCGCGAGATCGAGTCGCGGCGGTTCCGGTCGAGTCATGCGGCCCATAATGCACTGCGTCGCACTAGGGAATATCGGGATCTCATTATTCCGACTTGTCAGAACTGAGCAGCCCTATGGCACAACTCAGTTCTGACAAGTGGGCGAAACTGGGGGGATGGGGCATCCTCATCCGGTCGTTGCGGCGATCGAGGCCGAGGCGGATCCGGGCCGGGCCGCGGAATTCGTCCGGTTCTTCCAGGTCCGGCCCGGCGGCTACGGCGAGGGTGACACCTTCGTGGGGGTGCGGCTGAGTCGGCTGCGGGAGCTGGTCCGGCCCTACCGGCGGGAGGTGTTCGACTCCACGGCGTGGCTGCCGCTGCTGCGCAGCCCGATCCACGAACACCGGCTGAGCTGCCTGGTGATCATGGCGGATCGGGCCCGGGCCGGTGATCTGGCGGAGCGGGCGATGATCACCGATCACTACCTGGCCGACACCCGGTGGGTGAACAACTGGGACCTGGTCGACGCCAGTGCCGGGCAGATCCTCGGCCGCCGGTTGCTCGATCCGGACGGCGACCGCGGGGTGCTCGACCGGTTGGCCGGCTCGGCGTCGTTGTGGGAGCGGCGGATCGCGATGGTCGCCACCCACGGGCTGATCCTGGCCGGGCAGACCGCGGACACGTACCGGATCTCGGAGCGGCTGCTCGGCGACGAGCACGACCTGATCCACAAGGCAGTCGGCTGGATGCTGCGGGAGGCCGGCAAGCGGGTCGACGAGGCTGAGCTGCGAGCGTTCCTGGACCGGCAGGCGCCGCGGATGCCCCGCACCGCGCTGCGGTACGCCATCGAACGGTTCGATCCGGACACCCGGCGGCACTACCGCGAAGTCCGCTGAGCGACCTCCGGCACCGGGTTCGCCGACCGGCCAGGCAGGATAGGACGGTGCAACACTTCGATCTGTGCATCATCGGCAGCGGCTCCGGTAACTCGATCCCCGACGAGAGATTCGCGGGCATGAGGATCGCGATGGTGGAGAAGAACCCGGTCTACGGCGGCACCTGCCTCAATGTCGGCTGCATCCCGACCAAGATGTTCGTCTATCCCGCCGACCTGGCCGGCAGCGTCGAGCACGCCCGCCGGCTCGGCGTCGACCTCACCCTGGACGGGGTCCGTTGGTCCGAGGTCCGGGACCGGATCTTCGGCCGGATCGACGCAATCTCGGCCGGCGGTGAGAAGTACCGGGCCGAGAGCGACAACATCACGCTGTTCCGGGCCGAGGCGCACTTCGTCGCTCCGTTGACGCTGGACACCGGGACGGGCGAGGTGATCACCGCCGACCGGTACGTGATCGCCGCCGGAAGCCGGGCCGTGCTGCCCGACGTCCCCGGCTTGGACCAGGTGACGGTGCACACCTCCGACACGGTGATGCGGTTGGAGCGTCAGCCCGAGTCCATGATCATCGTCGGCGGCGGCTTCATCGCGGCCGAGTTCGCGCACATCTTCGGCGCGTACGGCACCCGGGTGACCGTGGTGCAGCGATCCGACGCGCTGCTGCGCAACGAGGACCGGGACGTGTCCCGGCGGTTCACCGAGTTGATCTCCCGCCGCGTCGACGTCCGGCTCAACCACGCGCTGCGGCGGGTCGAGCCGCTGCCCGATGATCGGGTGGCGGTGATCGCGACCGATCAGGACGGGGTCGAGCAACGGCTGGAGGCCGACGTGATCCTGGTCGCGGTCGGCCGGACACCGAACGGTGATCGGTTGGCCCTGGACACGACCGGGGTCGACCTCGACGGCGACGGCTACGTGATCGTCGACGAGCATCAGCGGACCACGGCCGACGGCATCTTCGCCCTCGGCGACGTCTGCTCTCCTGATCAGCTCAAGCACGTGGCCAACCACGAGATGCGGGTGGTGCAGCACAACCTGTTGCACCCGGAGGCGATGATCGAATCCGATCACCGGTTCGTGCCGCACGCGGTCTTCTCCGAGCCGCAGGTGGCCTCGGTCGGGCTGACCGAGCAGCAGGCGGAGGAGCGGGGGATCCGTTATGTGACGGCGATCCAGGAGTACGGCTCGATCGCGTACGGGTGGGCGATGGAGGACGCCGACCACTTCGCCAAGCTGCTCGCCGACCCCGACTCCGGCCAGTTGCTCGGTGCTCATCTGATCGGACCGCAGGCCTCCTCGCTGATCCAGCCACTGATCCAGGCCATGAGCTTCGGGTTGCCGGCCCACGAAATGGCGCGCGGCCAGTACTGGATTCATCCGGCCATGGCCGAGCTGGTGGAGAACGCGCTGCTGGCCCTGCCGCTGAACGATTCCGACTAGGGTGTCGATGCCGACCGGGCGTCGGGTGTTGTTGATCGACAACGACGACTCCTACACCTACAACCTGTATCACCTGATCGGTGAGCTGACGGGGTGTGCGCCGACGGTCGTCGGGAGCGATGATCAACTCGACTGGTCCGGTTTCAGTCAGGTGGTGATCTCGCCCGGCCCCGGCCATCCGGCCGCGCATCCGGGACTGCTGACCAAGATCAGGGAGGCGGACCGCCCGGTGCTCGGGGTCTGCCTGGGGCACCAACTGATCGCCCTGGCCTTCGGCGCCCGGGTCGGCCGGGTCCGGCCGCACCACGGGCTGATCGGAGCCGTCGGCCACGACGGCCGTGGCGTCTTCGCCGGCCTGCCGCAGCTCTTCCCGGCCGTCCGTTACCACTCGCTGGCCGTCGATCGACTGCCGCCCGAGCTCGAGCTCACGGCCACCGCGGAGGACGGCGTGATCATGGGCCTACGGCACCGCAGCCGGCCACTGCACGGCGTGCAGTTCCACCCGGAGTCCGTCGCCGCCGCCCACGGTCGGGAGTTGATGATCAACTTCCTCGACCTCGCCCGAACGGCGTCCACGCTTCCTGAGCGGCCCACCCTCACGTTCCCTGAGCCTGTCGAAGGGCAAGGGAGATCAAGCATCGGGCCTAGCCCCCTTCGACAGGCTCAGGACGACGCTTCGACGAGCTCAGGGAACGAACAAGCTCTGCACACCCGCGAGGTCCCGTGGCGGGAGCCGGAGGACGTCTTCGTGGCCCACTACGCCGACCGGGGTCCGGTCTGCTGGCTGGACAGCTCCCGGCCGGGAGCCGGGGCACGGTTCTCCTACCTGGGTGCGCCGGAGGAGGTGCTGACCGGACGGTACGGGCTGGCCGAGCCCTACGGGCTGCCGCCGGGTGGGGGAGAGGACGTGCTCGAGCAGGTGGCCACCCGGATCGCCGCGGCACCGGTCCGGGCGGAGGTCCCGTTTCCCTTCCACGGCGGCTTTGTCGGCTATCTCGGCTATCCGGATCGCGGGAACGGTGGCGCGGCCGAGTTTGGCCGGCTGGACCGGTTCTTCGTTTTCGACCATGATCAACGGCGCTGCTATGCGGCGACGGTGGGCGGCACCGGGGGTTGGCTCGACCGGGCCGAGACGATGATCGAGTCCACGGTGCCGGCCGGCGAGCCGGACCGGACCGGCGAGGTGGGCGTGATCACCGAACCCGGCCCGGATTGGTATCGCTCGGCGTACCGGCGGGTGCAGGAACACCTGCACAGCGGCGACAGCTACGAGGTGAACCTGACCTTCCGACGCCGGATCGGCTTCCGCGGTGATCATGCCGAGCTATATCGGCGGCTGCGGCGGATCAATCCCGCACCACACGCGGCGTTCCTGCGGCTGCCGTCGGCGACGGTGCTCAGCTCCTCACCGGAACGGTTCCTGCGGATCGATGATCATGGTCGGGTGCAGGCGCGGCCGATCAAGGGCACCGCACCCCGGCATGACGACCCGGCCCGCGACGCCGCCGCAGCGACAGGGCTGCGGACCGAGACCAAGACCCGGGCCGAGAACCTGATGATCGCCGACCTGCTCCGGCACGACCTCGGGCTCAGCTGCCGGCTCGGCTCGGTCCGGGTGCCCGAGCTGATGGCGGTGGAGACCCATCCGTCGCTGCACCAGTTGGTCAGCACCATCGAGGGCGACCTCGCTCCGGGCCTCGACGCCGTCGGTTGCGTCCGCGCCGCGTTGCCACCGGGCTCGATGACCGGAGCCCCGAAACACCGCACCTGCGAGATCATCGACGAGGTCGAGGAGTCCCCGCGCGGCCTCTACTCCGGTGTGCTCGGCTACTTCAGCTACTCCGGCGCCGCCGACCTGAGCGTGATCATCCGCACCATCGAGGCCCGCGCCGACGAGTTGATCATCGGCGTCGGCGGCGGTGTGATCGTGCTCTCCGACGTCGACGACGAATACGCCGAAGCCCTGCTCAAGTCGGCGGCGCTGCTGACCGCGGTCCGGGGCAGCGCCCGGGATCAGGCCGCGCCGGAGCCGGTCGGGACGGGTGCCTCGCCGGCGACCAGCGCCGCCGGTCGGAGATTCTCGGGCCGGCCGCGCCAGGCGACGTAGCCGTCCGGCCTGATCAACACCGCGTCGCCCCGCCGGAGGCCATATCGTCGGCGCACCTCACGCTCGGTGTCGGGAAGGCGGCACACCACCACCCAGCCCGGCAGGTGCCCGTCGATCTCGACCGGGCCCCAGTGCAGGAGGGTGTGCCGGGTCCGGTCGAGCAGGTCGTGCAGCCGGCTCTGCCGGCCCTGATCGTCGACGACGAACGCACCGGGGGCTCGTTGCCCGGGCCGGACCCGTCGCCGGCCTGAGCCCGCGTCGGGCGGCAGCAGCGGACTGTCCGGATAGCCGACGTCGATCTGCGACACCCGGCTGAGCACGGCCCGGTTGATCGCCGGCCGGGACATCAGCGGCAGCGCGACCCGGTTGATCAGGAACGAGGTCACCGGGTTGTCGGTGATCATGGTGTCGAGGATGTCGGTGCTGCGTTGCAGCAGGGCGCGAGCGACCGGCATCCGCTCGGCCGGATAGCTGTCCAGCAACGCGTCGCCGGCTCGGCCGGCCAGGACGTAGGCGAGCTTCCAGGCGAGGTTGTACGCATCCTGGATGCCGGTGTTCATGCCCTGCCCGCCGGTGGGCGGATGCACGTGCGCGGCATCGCCGGCGAGGAAGCAGCGGCCGACCCGGTAGTCCTCGGCCATCGCCACGTTGACCTGGAAGTCGGACAACCAGGTCGCCTCGGTGATCACCAGCTCGGGGCGGCCGGACCGCTCGGTCAGCAACTGCTGCAGCGTCGCCACGTCCCGCCCCGCCGGACTCGCCGGCCCGTCCGGGTCGGCAACCTCGAGGCTCGCGCCGATCTGGAACCCGTCGGACCCGGGCAGGCCGGCCAGGCCGAGGAACGAGCCGTCCCGGCCCAGCCAGGCGTAGGAGACGAGTTGATGATCATCGGTCTGTGGGCTCAGCCCGTTGATGATCACGTCGCCGAGGAGATAGCGGTCCCGCTGTCGCGACCGGCCGGTGAATTCGACGTCCAGCAGCCGGCGGGCCGTGCTCCGGCCGCCGTCGCAGCCGATCAGGTAGTCCGCCGTCACCACCCGGATCTCTTGATCATCGGTCAGGGTCGCGGTGACGCGGTCGTGGTCCTGGGTCAGCGCGGTCAGCGTCAGTCCACGCTCGACGCGGCCGCCGAGCCCGGTCAGCCGGCGCTCCAGGATGTCGCAGGTCCGCCACTGCGGCAGCATGACGATGTTGGGAAAGGCGATGTCCGGGCCCGGCTCGGCGAGCCCGACGGCAAGATCGGCCACCGCGCGCCGGTCCTTGAACAGCCGGACCCGTTGCCGATGCTCGCCCGCGTGGAGGATCTCCTCGATCACCCTGAGGTCGCGGAACACTTCGAGGCTCCTGGGCTGCAGGCCCTTGCCGCGGGACTGCCGGTGCGGCCGGTCGGCCCGCTCGACCACCAGGCAGTCGACCCCGTGGCAGCGCAGGGCGACGGCGAGGCTGAGGCCGGTCGGGCCGGCGCCGATGATCAACACCGGGACGTGGTCGGTCACTGGTCCTCCTTCATGATCGCCCGGCGGCTGGTTCCACGCCGACGCCGCGGACGAAGGCATCGGCGAGGTCGTCGGTCAGCCGGCTCAGCTCGGCCGGCTCGGGTCGGCCGGTGATCAGCCCGGTCTCCAGACAGAACTGGACCGGACCGAAGAACAGGGCGAGCAGGCTGGGTAGCGGCAGCGGCCGGAGCTGACCGGCGTCGATCAGCTCGGTGAGGAAGCCGGCCACCGCCCGGTTGGCCTCCGGCAGGTAGCGATCCCGTAGGTGGGTGGCCAGCGCCGAGTCGGGGCGGCCGAGCGCGTCGATCATCAACGCGGTGGTGACGACCGAATCGTCGTAGCCGAGTTGCAGTAGCTCGCCGTAGATCCGCCGCACCGTCGGTCCGAGACCATCCGGGGTGGAGCGCAGCAGCGGCGCGAGCTGGGGCAGGACGGCGTGCCGCCGGAAGACGGCGATCAGCACCTGGTCGCGGCCGCCGAGGCGTTCGTACACGGTCGGGACGGTGCAGCCGGCCGCGCCGGCGACGCGCTCGAGGGTGAGGGCGGCGACTCCCTCGGTCGCGATGATCATGGCCGCCGCGGTGATCACCCGGTCGGGCAGGTCCGGTCGCGGCACCCCGTGGCGGGCGAGCAGGGCATCGACCTCGGCCCGGCCGCCGACCCGGCGGACCAGGGTGGCCCGGGAGATCCCGGCGGCAGCCGCGATCTCGGACAGGGACAGCGACGAGGTGGTCCGGCCTGCCTCACTCGCGGCGCGCAGGACGGCTGCGGCCAGGCGGGCCTCGTCGGTCATGAGACAGGATCATACAGTGAATAAGATTCTGTATCAGACGGGTCGGACGAGACCTCGATCACCAGTTCGGCGTGGCGTCCGGCTGCGGGCTGGGCAGCGGGACGTCGGCGGGGTGGTAGATGTAGACGACGCCGTCGGTGGAGTCCTGCCAGACCCGTTCGAAGTTCTTCCGGGTGTAGATGTTGCGTACGGCCTCGTTGCTGTTCGACGCCGGGTCGTTGAGGATCGGATCGCCGGCGGCGGTGAAGCCGATGATCACCATCAGGTGCCCGTCGGTGTCGTAGCCGGCCTCGGGCATCTCCTCGAGGTCCCAGGACAGTGAGGTGATCACCGGGATGCCCGCTTCGATGAACTGCTCGGCCTCGGCCAGTGAGCGCAGCCGGGTGACGAAGGTGTCCAGGCCGAACCGGTGCGCGTAGGCGGCGTTGAACGGCCAGTTCCCAGCGCCCTCGTAGGCGTAGTCCCAGGTGTTGATCGCCGCGTACGGGACCTGCGGATCACCGTTCGGCGCCACGATCGGAGCCAGCTCCGAGTCCGGCACCCGATGATCATCACCCCAGGAGTACTGCACCATCGAGGTCGAGGTCGGTGAGCACCAGACCTGGCCGCCGCCGCCGAACTCCGGATACTCACCACGGTGGATGTTCTGGGAGAACCGCGGCACCGCCAGCTCGACCTGCCGGCCCAGGGTGAAGGCACTGGTCGGCCGGTCGTAGCCGCCGATGAATTCGTTGCTCATCACGGTCAACGCGTCCAGCCGCGGCGTGACCGCCGTGCCCCGCGGCCGATACAGGGTGGCCCGCACCTGATAGGCGCCGATCTCCTTACCGGAGCGGACCGAGAAGGTGTCGGTGAAGATCGCGGCGTCGGTGTCGTTCTGGCCGTTCAGCGAGGTCCGGTGGATGTCGCCGGCGGCGAAGTCGGCGCCCGAGGTCCACCGGCCGAGCACGTACCACTTCGTCCACTGGCCGTCGAGCTTGCGGCCGCGGAACGTCGTCTCGACGAACGTGCCGGTCGGCGTCCGCGCGTTCCAGGAGGCGATCGCCTCGTCCCCGGCATAGCCGAGCTCGACCACCGGCGAGGTCCAGCTGCCGATGTCGTACGTCCTCGAAGCGCCGGACCCGAACGGATCGGCGTAGGCCGCGGTCCGCGCGCCGGAGCGGACCTCGATCGACCCGTCCCGACTCGGCCGCAGGTTGTCCCAGGTGCCGCGGAGAAACTCGCGCTGGCTGTCCCAGCGATGCAGCGTGATGGCGGCCGGCTCGACCGGAGCGGCGGCGACGGGCGTGGCGGGCAGCACCAGCAGTGCCACGACGATGCCCATGATCAGCGGAAGCAGACGACCCCGAATGCGCATCATTTCCCCACATCCTCGCGACGGTGCGAATTTCCTACCGCGACCATCACCCCGGCCGGGCCCTCGCGTCAAGCCTTCCGCATCCCCGGAAGACTGATTGCAAATTGCTACTGGAAAGCCCGATGAGTTTTTCTGCCGACTCCGGTCAAAGAAGGTGTCGAGATTCGCAGCTCGACTCCGTACGAGGAGTGAAGCCGCAGCCAACCGGGGCGGCCATCGGTGAAGGAGAACGATCATGCAGGTTCCACGGGCACTCCGGCCCCTGACCACCCCGGCCTATCGCTGGCTGGCGGCGGCTCTCGTTTCGTCCCTGATCGGTTCGGGCATCTGGATGGTGTCCCTGGTCTGGCAGATCATCGCGCTCGGCGGCGGCGCGGCGGATCTCTCCCTGGTCGCCGGCGCCGCGGCCGTCGGCATGTTGCTGACCACGCTGCTCGGCGGCGCGCTGGCCGACCGGATCCCGCAGCGGCGGATCCTGCTGGTGGTCGAGGCGACCCGGGCCGTCACCGTCGGCATCGTCGCGTTGCTGGCGATCAGCGGCATGCTGCAGGTCTGGCAGTTGGCCCTGGTCGCGTTCATCGGCGGCGTGATGGGCGGCATGTACTACCCGGCCTACTCCGCGCTGCTGCCGACCGTGCTGCCCCAAGATCAACTGCTGGCCGCCAACGGCTTCGAGGGGATGACCCGGCCGGTGCTGGCCCAGGCCGCCGGGCCGGCCGCGGCCAGCGCGCTGATCGCCGTCACCTCACCCGGCACCGCCCTGCTGGTGACCGCGCTGAGCGGCGTCGCCGCCGTGCTCTGCATCATCCGCATCCCTGACCTGCCGGTGCAGGGCGAGCCGGCCGCCGATGGCCGGCACCCGGCCGTGGCCCTGTTGCTCGACGTCCGGGACGGCTTCAGCTACATGGGCCGGACGCCCTGGCTGCTCGGCACGCTGGTCTTCGCCTCGCTGATGATCTTGGTCATGATCGGCCCGTTCGAGGTGCTGGTCCCGTTCGCGATCAAGGACCAGGCCGGCGGCGGGCCGCAGGAGCACGCGATCGTGCTGGCCGCCTTCGGCATCGGCGGCGCGGTCGGCTCCCTGGTCGTCGCCTCACTGAAGCTGCCGCGTCGCTACCTGACCGTGATGGTCTCGCTCTGGGCGGTCGGCTGCGTGCCGCTGATCGTGTTCGGGGTGACCGATCAGATCTGGCTGATGGTGATCGCCGCGTTCGTCGTCGGCGCGATGTTCAACGGTGGCGTGGTGATCTGGGGGACGCTGCTGCAGCGCCGGGTGCCGTCGCACATGCTGGGTCGGGTGTCCAGCCTGGACTTCTTCGTCTCGCTGGCGTTCATGCCGCTGTCGATGGCGATCGCCGGTCCGGCCGGTCAGCTGCTCGGCCTGCCGGTCACCTTCCTGATCGTCGGCGCCGTGCCGCTGCTGATCGGGCTGGTCGCGATCATCGCCGCCCGGATGACCACCGACGAGATCGCCCACCCGCTGGACACCGCGACCGAGACCGCCGAGGCGCCGGTCGAGCCGGTCGTCGTGGTGGCGGCGGAGCGGGAGCTGGAGGACGCCTGCGTCTGATCACCGCCAGACCTTCACCGAGGGAATCGGGGAGTCGCCCACCAGGGCGGCTCCCCGACTCGCGTCCCGGGTGTGGTTCAGGCGACCTTGGAGCCGGCCGGGATGGAGGTACGTTCCTTCACCGTGACCCGGAAGCCGAGGTAGCGGCGGAAGATCAACCGGGTCTGGGCGTCGATCGCCGGGAAGCAGATGAACAGCGGCACGATGATCGGCATCAGCAGCCATTCGGCGATCACCTTGAGCGTCCACCACCACGGCAGGTGCGCCGGGCGCTTGGGCAACAGCAGGGTCGCCACGGCGATGGACACGGCCAGGCCGACCGGCAGCACCACGGTGGACATGACGTTGGAGACGGCCGTCAGCGTCGAACTGATCACGATCGCGACGAAGTCGTACGACGGAGCGTGCAGCTCGCCGACCAACCGCGGAATGACCAGCAGCATCAACGGCGTGGTGGCCCAGAACTGGAACTGCAGGTATTGCCGGCTCAGCTGGACCGCCTTGAACCAGAAGCTGATCTTGGGCGAGGTCAGGCTCTGCTCGGCGATGTAGGTGAAGTCGATCACCCCGTACGACCAGCGCCGCAGCTGCAGATACTGCTCCTTGAGCGACTTGCCGTACGACTCCGCCTGCACCGCGTCCAGATAGACCGGGGTGTGCAACGGCCGGACGATGGTGCGGCCGTCGAAGGCGAAGAACATCCGCCAGTACTGCCGCGAGTCGTCCGGGATCACCGTCTTGCACCAGTAGCCGACGTTGACCAGCGCGGTCATCCCCATCGCGTGCGAGGAGAAGATCTTCATCCGGTGCGGCTGGGTCGAGTCGACCATGGTCCAGAAGGTGGCGATCGAGCCGACGATCCGCGACGCGATCGGCACGTCCCAGACGTTGTTGTGGAACAGCAGGATCGGCTGGTAGGCGTCGTAGTCCCGGTTCGGGTTGCTCAGGTGCGTGTCGGCGAGGGCGGCGAAGTAGTCGCGGCTGGCCCGGGTGTCGGCGTCGAAGGCGGAGACGATCACCTGATCGTCGGTGAAGCCCTCCTGATGCAGGATGTCGCGGGCGTACTGCGCACCCCAGGTCAGGTTGGCGCCCTTGACCCGCTCCTCGCCCGGCAGTCCGTCCGGGTGCCGGGTGGTCAGGAATCGGGCGAACGATCCGCTGAACCGGGCCTCCAGCTCGGCGATCGCGGCCGGGGTCCAGACCGGCGAGCGCTCCTCGAAGGTGACGCAGACGCTGATCTTGCGCGGGTCGTAGTTGGCGTCCTCGATCGCGCCGATCGACTGGTGCAGGATGTCGGCCGACTCGCTGTAGGTCGGGAAGACGACCAGGTGGTGCACCTGGTCCAGGTCCTCGCCGTGGTTGGCCCTGGTCCGGGCGAGCCAGTCGACCCGGCGGCGCAGCCGCATCCGGGTGAACTCCCAGACCTGACGGACGGCGAGGTTGGCGTACTGGATCATCCAGTACATGACGTAGAGCGGCAGCAGCCAGTGCGCGATGTGCGGCACCTGCGCTATCAGCACGAACGGAGTGGCGAGGGTCAGCCACACCATCACGCCCGGCAGTGATTCCAGCAGCCGGCGGATCCGGAACTGGCTCAGGGACAGGCACGGGGTTCCGGTGCTGGTGCGATAGCTTTCGACGGTCATCGGGGTGTTCGTGCCTGCTTTCCTGTGCTGCGTCCGCGCTCCGTCCGGGACGTGCTGACGACGCTCACGCAACTTCCTGTCGATCCAGACTCTCTGTACCCAGAGTCGGTGGCCCGCATACACGGACGGTCAAGTCTACCGGGGGAGGCCCCATCGGCTCGACTCGGCGCGGGTGGGGTGGCGACGGTCACATCACCCGGCGACCGAAATCCGGATCGCCGAAGCCGGCTCTCGCACTCCGGAAACGTACGGAAAAATCGGCCCGTCAGCGGTCCTTGCCGCCGCGACGGACCAGCGCCCACGTCGCCGGCAGCAGCCCGGCCGCGAGCGCCACCTTGATGGCGTCGCCGATCAGGAACGGGATCACGCCGAGCAGCAGTCCCTGGCCCAGGTCGGCGCCGAGGAAGGCCATCAGCCACGGCACCCCGGCGGCATAGATGGCCAGGTTGCCGAGCACCATCAGCCCGGCCGTGCGGAGCGGAGTCCGGTCGCCGCCGCGTTCGGCCAGCCGGCCGACCAGGTAGGCGGCCGCGACGTAGCCGAGGATGTAGCCGAACGAGGCGAACCACCAGCCGCTGGTCTGGCCGGAGAACCACGGCACGCCGGCGATCCCGAGCGCGGCGTAGAGGCCGAGCGACAGGGCTGCCCGGTTGCCGCCGAGGACGGCGCCGCAGAGCAGCACGGCGAAGGTGGTCAGGGTCAGCGGCACCGGAGTGAACGGCAGGACGATCTTCACCTGCGCGGTCAACCCGACGAAGAGGGCCGAGCCGGCGATCAGCGCGATGTTGCGGACCAGTCCGCCGGGAAGGGCGTCGGCCAGGGTGCGCGGACCGACGCTGGTGATGCTCGACATGGGATCCTCCAGGTCTCAGCTTCTCCGACGGCACGGTGGTGACGTCGGGAGAAGCGTAAGTGAGCGGTACGCCCTCGGTCGCCGCCCGGCCCGAACTGTGGGATCCGGTACGGCGGCGCGGGGTCAGGTGATGTCGCGGCGCAGCGGCAGGGCGACGGCGGCGACGGACGCCGCGGCCGCGTAGCCGAGCAGCACCAGGGCGGCGCCGATCGGTGGCAACAGCGGGGTCACCCAGCCCAGCTGAGCGCCGAGCTGATCGGTCAGGTAGCTGAAGCCGATCAGCGACGACGTCGCGCCGCCGGGCAGGAACGGATAGAGGGCGTTCACGCCGGGGATGATCATCAACAACATCTCCAGGAAGTAGAAGTAGCCCAGCACGGCGAGGACGGCGAGCACCTGGTTGCGGATCAGGGCGCCGACCGCGACCCCGATCAGGGTGTAGATCGCACTGGTCAGCATCACCCGGATCAAGAACCCGGCCAGATCGCCGGCGCCGAGCCCGAGCGGGGTCCGGTGCAACCCGGCCGCGGCCAGCAGGCCGATCACGGCGACGCCGCCGGACACGGCGCCGTAGCCGAGGCCGCCGAGGCCGAAGGTGATCAACTTCGCGACCAGGATCCGCCACCGGCGCGGCACGGCCAGGAAGGTCGGGGTGATCGTCCGGTGCCGGTATTCGCCGGTCACCGCTGCCGTACCGAACACGGCGGGGATGAAGATCGTGATACTGATCAGGCCGAGGATCGTCGACGCCCCGATCCGGGTGTCCAGGCCGGGCAGTGGCGGCTGCAGGTTGTGCGGGCCGATCAGGGCGATCAGGGCGACGATGCCACCGCCGAAGGTGACGGCCAGGATCAGCGCCAGCAGCCAGAGCCGGGTCGAGGTCAGGCGCCGGATCTCGGCGGCGATCAAGTTGATCATGCTGGCACTCCGCTCTGCAGGGGTGTGGTCACTGTGGTCTCCGGTCCGGCGGGCTCGGTGGTCAGGTCGAGGAAGAGCTGCTCGAGGCTCGGCGGCCGGCTGGTCAGTTCGGTGATCAGCAACCCGTGCCGCAGGGCCAGCCGGGCCAGCCGCTCGTTGTCCAGGCCGCGCAGCGTCAGCCGGTCCGGCGTCGGCCCGGGCCGCAGCTCGAGTTGCGGGTCCGAGCCGTGCTCCGCCGTCACGACCTCGATCAGCCGGGCGGCGACGGGGGTCCGGACCTCGACCGCGGGCAGCAGTCGACCGGTCAACTCGATCATGGTGCCGGCCCCGACCAGTCGGCCCTCCTTGATCATGATCACCTGATCCACGATCTGCTGCACCTCGCTCAGCACGTGGCTGGAGATCAGGATCGTGCGGCCCTCCGCGGCGAGGCGGCGGAGCAGCCGGCGGAGCCAGGCGATGCCCTGCGGATCCAGCCCGTTGGACGGCTCGTCCAAGATCAGGATCGCCGGGTCGCCGAGCAGAGCGGTGGCCAGGTTGAGCCGCTGCCGCATCCCGGTGGAGTAGCCGCCGGTCCGGCGCCGGACGAACTCTCCGAGCTCCAGCTCGTCGACCACGGCCGCGACCCGGCTCCGGCCGTGCCCGCTCATCCGGGCGTAGATCATCAGGTGGTCCCAGCCGGTGCAGGCGGGGTGGGAGATGTTCGGATCGAGCACGGCTCCGGCCGTCGCAGTCGGCCGGGCCAGGTCGCGATAGGCCCGGCCACCGAGGGTGGCCGCGCCGGCATCGGGCCGGACCAAACCGAGGACCATCCGCAGGGTCGTCGATTTGCCGGAGCCGTTCGGCCCGAGGAATCCGGTCACCTGTCCCGGCCGCGCGTCGAAGCTGAGGTCGTCGACCGCGGACACCGACCCGAACCGCTTGGTCAGGCCGCGGACGACGATGCCGCCCTGGTCGAGCTCGAGCGCCGATGCGATTGTGTTCATGTATGGAATTATTACCAAGTATGGAAATAATCTCAACTTGGCAATACTGGCCGGGTGGAAGAGTCGAGGGCTGACCTGGTGCTGCACCCGATTCGCTGGCGGATCATCCAGGCGCTGATGGGCCGGGAGCTGACGACGTCCGGGCTGCGCGAGCGGCTGGCCGACATCCCGGTCACCACGCTCTATCGCCAGGTGGCGATCCTGGCCGAGGCCGAGGTGCTGCACGTCGTGGCCGAGCGCCGGGTCCGGGGCACGGTCGAGCGGACGTACGCGCTGCGGATGGAACGTCCGACGATCTCCGACTCGGGCGAATTGGGTCCGGAACAGTTGCGGACGGCCTTCACCGCCTACGCGGCCGGTTTGCTCGCCGATTTCGAGCGCTATCTCGGCCGGGACCGGATCGATCCGGAGGCCGATCACCTCAGCTTCACCCAGGCGGCGCTCTATCTGACCGAGGCCGAGCTCGCCGAGCTGGGGGCCGGGATGGCCGCGCTGCTCACCCCGTTCCTCGAACCCGGTGAACGTCCTGCGGGCAACGACGATGCCGCGGACGAGCCGAAGCGGCGCTTCATGTTGTCCACGATCATGCTGCCCGGCGACTGATCGCGGCTCGCCTCGGCGATCGAAGCCGCGGACCTCCGTAGGGTGGGCTCGTGACTCGCATCGCCGGCCGCGGACCGGCCTCCGTCTTCGCCGCCCTCACCGCCCTGGCCCTGCTCGCCGGCTGCGGCAACGCCCCGCCGGTCTCCTCGCCGACGCCGACCTCGGCCTCGAGCCCGCCGGACAGCCCGAT
Source organism: Microlunatus speluncae (assembly GCF_009299835.1). Classification (GTDB taxonomy): domain Bacteria; phylum Actinomycetota; class Actinomycetes; order Propionibacteriales; family Propionibacteriaceae; genus Microlunatus; species Microlunatus speluncae. Next base: position 328,684 of record NZ_VKCZ01000021.1, on the reverse strand, counting down.
CCCGGAATCACCCACTCCATCGGGTACGCCGACGCCGACCGCGGCCACCTGCGCCTCGGTGGTGGCGGGTCTGAACCGTGAGGAGCGGATCGGCCAGCTGCTGATGGTGGCGATCGACTCGTCCGGGCTCAGCTCGTCCACCGCGGACACGCTGGCCGAGGTGCGCGCCGGCTCGGTGCTGCTGCTGGGCAACACCGACAGTGGCCGCCGAGCGATCAAGGCGGTCACCGACGACGCCCGGGCGGCGATCAAGACTCCGTCCGGCATCGGCGTCCTGCTCGCCGCCGACCAGGAGGGCGGCCAGGTGCAGCGCCTCTCCGGCAGCGGCTTCGACGACATGCCGTCGGCCGAGGAGCAGGCCGAGCTCTCCGATTCCGAGCTGCGCGGCGACGCCGAAAACTGGGGTGAACAGCTGAAGAAGGCGGGCATCGACGCCAACCTGGCCCCGGTCGCCGACGTCGTGCCGAAGAGCCTCGAGGACGTCAACGAACCCATCGCCGGCCTGGACCGCGGTTACGGCTCCGATCCCGAGAAGGTCGGACAGAAGGTCGCCGCGTTCGTCGAAGGTATGGACAAGGCTGGCATCGCCACCTCACTGAAACACTTCCCCGGCCTGGGCAAGGTCCGTGGCAACACCGACTTCACCGACCGGGTGACCGACTCGACCACCGACGAGGACGACCCCGGCTTCGCCGCCTTCCGCGCCGGAATCGACGCCGGCGCCGACATGATCATGGCCGCCAACGCCTACTACTCCAAGATCGATCCCGATCACCAGGCCGTCTTCTCGAAGAAGATCATTACCGGCCTGATCCGCGAAGGCCTCAACTTCGACGGCGTCGTGATCTCCGACGACCTCGCCGCCAAGGGAGTCTCCGACCTCTCCCCCGAGAAGCGCGCCACCAGCTTCATCTCCGCCGGCGGAGACCTGATGATCATCGGCGCCGCCGACGACGCCGAGGACATGGCCGAAGCCTTGGAGGACAAGGCCGAATCCGACAAGTCCTTCGATGCGCGTATCACTGAATCTGCGACTCGGGTCGTTGCTCTCAAGTCTCGTCACGGGTTGGCCTCGTGTAGTCCCTGATCTGATCGGGGTGGCATCCCGCGGGGACTGTTGGGGGTCTGTACGCGGGCAACCATCCGCCCGCGGGCCAGTATGGGTGCCGCTGCCGCAGTCTGAGCGTCCGCGTGCTCCCGCCAGGCCCGTCCACGCCCGCGTACAGACCCCCAACAGTCCCCGCTCCCTTTTGCGTTGCCCGTTTTTTAACCGCCTCAGCCGAGCGGAACCCTGATCTTGCCGACTGCCAAACCGAGCGCTTAGCTGATCACGAAGGCTTGTTCGTTCCCTGAACCTGGATCCGCCGATGATCATGGAACTGCGGTATCGCATCCCCTTGTTCCGGCCTGAGAAGGCGATCGCTTGTTCCGTTCCCTGAGCCTGTCGAAGGGCAAGCCCGGCGGGTGCTTCTCTCCCCGGGGCTGTCGGCCTAACGGCCTCAAAGACGCGCCAAGGACCGACAGGGTGACGCGATCGGCAGGAATCTCGGCTGGGCACCGAGTTCAGCGGTGGATCCGGGAACGGGAACGAACAAAGCCTCGAGTCGGCGTGGTGCGTGGCCGAGCTCGATGGCTGCCAGACCGATGGTCGGGTTGCCGCTCCGCAAGTGGCGCCGAACCGGCCCCCATGGCTGCGGCTGAAGGGCCGTTCGGAACGAGGTCGCCCGCCGGTGTGCAGCGAGTGGACTGGTTGGCCAGCTTCCCGGCGTAGATCCGCGGCCAAAGCGTCCACTCGAGGAGCGCACCGACCCCAGCGCCTAACCGGTGGCCGGCCGAGATTCCTGCCGGTCGCGTCACCCCATCCGTCCTTGGCGCGTCTTTGAGGCCGTTATGCCGACAGCCCCGGGAGAGAAGCACCCGCCGGGCTTGCCCTTCGACAGGCTCAGGGAACGGAACAAGCGGTTGTTGGGCGTGGAGTTGATCATGAGCGTTTGTTCCGTTCCCTGAGCCTGTCGAAGGGCAGGACGGATGCGCCAATTGATCAAGGTCCGTTCTTCCGGTCTGCCCTTCGACAAGCTCAGGGAACGGAACAACCCTCGTGATCAGCTATGCGCTCGGTTTGGCAGTAGCAGATACCAGGGTTCCGCTCGGCTGAGGCGGTAAAAAAGTGTGTCGCTCCCAAAGGGAGCGGTGGGGTCTGGGGGATAGGTGCGTGGGCGTGGACGGGCCTGGCGGGAGCACGCGGATGCCAACACTGCGGCAGCGGCACACCCGCTGCCCGCGGGCGGATGGTTGCCCACGCACCTATCCCCCAGACCCCACCGCGGCAGTCACCCTCCAAGAGGAGATCGATTAGGAAGTCCGAATCCGTACATTGTCGAGGTAGTAGATCCCCCCATAGGCCTCAGGATCCCCAGTGGTGAAGGAGATCCGATGCAAGGTACCGACGGCACCGTTCGGCGTAGCATGGGTGAAGGCCTTGCCATCGACGGTCAGGGTCGCGCTCTCAGCGGTGGCCTTCAGGGACAAGGAGATGTAGCTCCGAGCCGGGATGACTCGGGGCAGGCTGCCCAAGGGTTTCCAGGTCGAGCCGACCAGGGCCTCGACGACGAGCGGATCGGTGGCCTTGGCCCCGTTCACGAGTCGGAACTCCCACGGCGCCACGGGGTCCGACCCTTTCCGGCCCTCGACCCGCACGGTGAAGGGTGCGCGCGAGTCGGTGGTGGCCCAGTTCAGGTCGAGGGAGAGTTCGGCGCCGGGGTCGAGGGTCTTGCTGATCTTGGCTTCGCGGTCGGTCCACTTGTCCCAGAGCCGGAGGGCGGTCGAGCTGCGGTAGCCGCCGATGTCGGAGTAGGCCAGGTTGTCGGGCACGTCGGTGACCCAGGAGCCGAAGGCGTCGGTCCAGCCGCGCGGGACGGCGAAGGGCAGCTCGTTCTCGAAGGTGTCGATGCCGCCGGCGTAGAGCTCGAGTTCGGTCACCGTCAGCGGCTGTGCCGACCCGGCGCGGAGCTTGACGTACTGGGCGTCCTTCGTCGGCAGGTCGGTGTACTTCAGGGCCCGGTCGGAGCCGTCGGCCCGGTGCACCGGCCGGCCCCAGGACTTCCCGTCGGCGGAGAGGTAGACCTCGGCGGACTGCGCCTCGCCGTGGCCGAGCATCAGGCCGAGCCGGTCGAGCGGATAGGGCCGGTCCAGCTTGATGATCATTTCGCCCGGGCGGCCGGACTTCTGGACGACGGCCTCGGCGCCGAATTCGGTGCTGCCGTCGACGGCTCCGGCCGGCCGGCGCTCCGGGTGGGTGGCGTCGGCAGGGGCGAAGTCGCCGGTGATCGTCGCGAGCTTGTCCTGCACCAGCCGGGCCAGGTCGATCCGCCCGGTCCCCGGGGTGACGGCGCCGACGTACTTGGCGCTGATCCCGAACTGCTGGTTGTACGCGCCGCAGCCCCAGGTATGGCACTGATCGTAGAAGTGCACGGCCCGGTTGCTGCCGACGGATTCGATGCTGGTGTTGCCGCTGGTGCCGTCGAACCGGCCGTTGAAACCTTCGGAGGGGTAGTTGGCCAGCACCGTGGTCTCGGCGTCCCACTTCTCGCCGTTGCCGTCGTAGCTGGCCAGCGCGCGTGCGTCCTTGCGGCCGGTCGCCAGCAGCAGCATCCCGTTCGGCAGCAGCACCGGGTCGGGATAGATCCCGTTCACCTTCTGACCGTCCGGCCCGGTGATCGGCTTCGCGTCGGTCCAGGTCTGGCCGTCGTCGTCGGAATACGCGGCCCAGAGGAAGGCCAGTGCGCCCTCTCCCTCGCCCTGCGGCAACTCGACCTCGCGCAGCACCGCCATCAGCCGGCCGTCGGCGGTGTAGGTCCAGCCGACCTCATTGGTGCCCGGCCGCTGCGGCGTCCCGGAGCCGGGAGCCTTGATCTCCGACCGCATCGTCCAGGTCTTTCCCCTATCGGTCGACTGCAGGATGATGCTGGTCGTGGTGGACCTGGTCTCGGCGAAGTTGGTGTAGGCGGGGACCATGATCGTTCCGTCGGCCAGTTCGATCACCCTCCGATGGACCCGGAGGCCGTTGCTCATCGGGCCGATCGTCCGTCCCGGCGACGGGGTGAAGATGCCCCGCGACGGGTCCCAGGTCCTGCCGTTGTCGGTGGACTTCCAGATCTTCAGATCCGTCGTCTTGTGGCTCGCGTCGGTCCACTCCGGAATGAAGTCGATCGAGATCAGGCTGCCGTCGCGCAGTCGGCCCATGTTCAGTGCCTGCAGCGGATAGTCCCGCTGGGCCTCGAGGAACTTCTTGCCGGAGTCCTCGGAGACCGCCATGTTGTTGATCGACGCCGCCGAACCCACGTCGGGATTGGCGCCGCTGCTGACGAAGATCTTCTTCACCGTGCGGCCGGACTTGTCGACGGTGTTCATCGAGAACGACGCGGGCACGGCCGCGACCTCGCCGGGGCCCCAGTTCAGCACGTTCCAGTGCGATCCGGTGCCGAACGCGTAACCGTTCGGGTCGGCGCCGTCACCGGCGGCCAGCTCGTCACCGACGATCGGCAGCGAGCCGCCGATGGAGGCGACCGGGACCGATCCCGGCAGCATGGCGATCAGGACGGCGGCGGCGAAGCCACCGATCGCGGCGCTGCCGCGGCTTCGGAGAACTCGGGACAGTAGCGGCATCGCACACCTCACGCTTCATCGCACGTGCACACGTGGAACAACGTTCCAGACGCTCAGAAGCATGGTCAGCCGAACGTTCCATGTCAACAGCCTGCACGCAGAACCGATCCACCGGTACGAATTCACCCGGGGCACTGTCCGCGGGGCCCGGCAGCCGGTCAGCTGATGGTGAGGTTCTTCAACGCCTCGCGGGCGGGCGGGATCAGTTCCTTGGCGTTGTCCGGGATCGAGGCGTAGAAGATTCCCGCCGAGCCGTCCTCGGAGCCGGTGGCGACGATCGCGACGATCAACAGCTCGCCCTTGGTCTGCAGGCCCTTGATGTCGAAGCTCAGCTGGGACTCGACCAGCCAGGCCTCGTGGCCGTCGATCTCGGTGGCCTTGTTGACCTTCACCGAGCTCTGCACCGGGTTGTCGCTGTAGAACTTGCCGAGGATGCACTTGACCACGATCTCGGAACCCTGCTCCGGGGTGTAGAAGCCGTCGCCGGCATTCAGCTTCCCGATCAGGACCGAGGCGACCCAACTGCTGCCGGGCGCATAGTTCGGCTCGATGGTCACGCTCTGCACGGCCACGTCGGAGCCGAACGGCAGCCGCGGATCGGGCTGCGGGGCACCCCACGGGCTGGGCAGCGTCGGGTACGACAGCGGCCCGCCATGGACCCGGCCGTCACCCTGGTCCTCCGGCGCGGACGGTTGGTCCGTCGGCTCGGCCGGACAGATGTCCTGCGGGCCCTGGCCGCCCGGGTTGGCGGTCGGACCGCCGCCGCCGCTGATACCGCGGATCACCAGGATGCCGACGATGATCAGCACGACGACGAGCGCGCCGGCGCCGATCCACCAGCCGACCGGCGACTTCTTCTTCGCCGCCTGCTGATACGCCGCGTAGCCACCGGCCTGCTGACCGTACGCCTGCTGGCCCGGCTGACCGCCACCCGGCTGGCCGGCGCTCTGCTGTCCGGGCGTGCCGGACGTCGCCGACGATCCGGTGAAGCCGGCGGACGGGGGAGCCGCGTTCGGGTTCGGCGTGGTCGCGGCGGACCAAGCACGGCCATCCCAGTAGCGATAGAGCCCCTGGCCGCCGCCCGGATCCGGATACCAACCTGGCTGCGCACCACTCACGGGGTCAGTTTAGGTGCTCGGAGGCCGCCGCTCGGACCGCGGCGCCGGATGGACAGGATCTTCACAGGTGGCGGCTCAGCCGAAGCGACCGGTGATGTAGTCCTCGGTCGCCTTCTCGTCGGGGTTGGAGAAGATCTTCTCGGTCGAGCCGATCTCCACCAGCCGGCCCGGTTTGCCCTGGGCGGCCAGGTTGAAGAACGCGGTCTGGTCGCTGACCCGGGCGGCCTGCTGCATGTTGTGGGTGACGATCACCACCGTGTAGCGCTCCTTGAGCTGACCGATCAGGTCCTCGATCGCGATCGTGGAGATCGGGTCCAGGGCCGAGCACGGCTCGTCCATCAAGATCACCTCGGGCTGGACGGCGATCGCCCGGGCGATGCAGAGCCGCTGCTGCTGACCGCCGGACAGCCCGGAGCCGGGGGAGTTGAGCCGGTCCTTGACCTCGTTCCACAGGTTCGCGCCCTTGAGCGCCCGCTCGGTCAGCTCGTCGGCGGCGGCGCCGGAGAGGCGCTGCCCGTTCAGCCGAACGCCGGCCAGCACGTTTTCCTTGATCGACATCGTCGGGAACGGGTTCGGCCGCTGGAACACCATGCCGACGGTTCGGCGGACCCGGACCGGGTCGACGCCGGGCCCGTACAGGTTGTCGCCGTCCAGCATCACCTGGCCCTCGACGTACGCGCCGGGGATCACCTCGTGCATCCGGTTCAGCGTCCGGATGAACGTCGACTTGCCGCAGCCGGACGGGCCGATGAAGGCGGTCACGGTGCGCGGTTCGACGGTGAGGGTGACCCCCTCCACCGCCTTGAACTTGCCGTAGTACACGTTGAGGTCGCTGACCTCGATCCGCTTGGACATGTCTCGAACTCCTCTGGGTCTACCGGCTCGGGGCCTACTGGCCCTTGGGTGCGAACCGGGAGGCGATCAGCCGCGCGGTCAGGTTGAGCAGCATCACGATCAAGATCAACGTCAGGGCTCCGGTCCAGGCCCGGTCCAGGTACGCCTGCGCGTCCTGGCCCTGGTCGGCATAGGAGCGGAAGACGAACACCGGCAGCGTCATCATCGGGCCGCTGACCGGATTGGTGTTCATGCTCTGGGTGAACCCGGAGGCGATCAGCAGCGGGGCCGTCTCGCCGATCACCCGGGCGACCGCCAGCATCACGCCGGTGATCAGTCCGGCCAGCGAGGTCGGCAGCACCACCCGCACCACGGTGCGCCACTTCGGCACGCCGAGCGCGTAGGAGGCCTCGCGCAGCTCGTTCGGCACCAGCCGCAGCATCTCCTCGGCGGCGCGGACGACGATCGGGATCATCAGCACACTCAGCGCGACCGCGCCGGCCAGGGCGGTCTTGGTGCCCGGGCCGAAGATGATCACGAACAGCGCGTACGCGAACAGGCCGGCGACGATCGACGGGATGCCGGTCATCACGTCGACGAAGAAGGTGATGCCCTTGGCCAGCCGACCGCGGCCGTACTCGACCAGGTAGATGGCGGCCAGGATGCCGATCGGCACCGAGATCACCGCCGCGATGCCGGTCGTCCACAAGGTGCCGGTGATCGCGTGCACGGCGCCGCCACCCGCGCCGACGATGCTCCGCATCGAGTAGGTGAAGAACTGCAGGTCGAAGCGCGGGATCCCCTGCGACACGGCCTCGAAGACCACCGAGACCAGGGGCAACAGGGCCAGACAGAAGGCCGAGGTGACCAGGATGGTCGCCAGCCGGTCCTTCGCCTTGCGGCTGCCCTCGACCGCGCCGGAGATCAGGACCATGGCCACGGTGAACAGGATGGCGCCGCAGATGACGACCTGAGCCAGCCCGAACGTGCCGAGGGCGGCGAACAGCAGGCCGGTCAGGATCAGCGCGGCGGCGAGCACTACCGGCATGGTCCAGCCGGGCAGCTTGCCGGCGGTGTAGAGATTGCGCCGTGCCGGCGCGGTGATCGTAGACATCAGTTGGCCCCCGAGAATTCCTTGCGCCGGCTGACGATCCAGCGGGCGATCATGTTCACCGCGAGAGTGATCACGAACAGCACCAGGCCGGTGGCGATCAGCTGATTCACACCCAGGTTGTACGACTCCGGGAAGCTGAGCGCGATGTTGGCCGCGATCGTGTTCGGATTGGTCGAGCTGATCAACACGAAGCTGATCACCGTCGACGGGGACAGCACCATCGCCACGGCCATCGTCTCACCGAGGGCTCGGCCGAGGCCGAGCATCGAGGCCGAGATGATGCCGGACCGGGAGAACGGCAGCACGGCCATCTTGATCATTTCCCAGCGGGTGGCGCCGAGAGCGAGGGCCGCCTCCTCATGCAGCCGCGGCGTCTGCAGGAACACCTCGCGGGACAGCGCGGTGACGATCGGCAGGATCATCACCGCCAGCACGATCGCCGCGGTGAAGATCGTTCGGCCGGTGCCGGAGGCCTGGCCGGCGAACAGCGGGAACCAACCGGCGTTGGTTTCCAGCCAGCGATAGATGGGCTGCATCAGCGGCGCCAGCACACCGATGCCCCACAGGCCAAAGACCACCGACGGCACCGCCGCCAGCAGGTCGACCACGTAACCGAGCCCGGTGGCCAGCCGGCGCGGTGCGTAGTGCGAGATGAACAAGGCGATCCCGATCGACACCGGCACCGCCATCAGCAGCGCCAGCAGCGCGGCCCAGACGGTGCCGAACGCGAACGGTGCCACATATTCGAGGAAGGGCAGCTTGTACTGCAGATCTTCGATCGGTGACACGAGCGCCGGCACGCCCTGGGCGACCAGGAAGGCCGCCACCAGGGCCAGGATCGCCAAGATCACGATCCCGGACCCGGTGGACAGCCCCTTGAAGATCTGGTCGCCGATCCGCCGGACCTCCCGGGCCGCCCGCGGACGGTCCGGCTGATCCGGGCGGTCCGAGGGCGTAGCGGTGGAGTCGGACAAGGAGCCCCTCTGAGTCGACGAAGCTGAGGTTTGAGTCATGGTAATCCCCGTCCCCGGAACAAACCGCCGGCGCCTCGCTCGATGATCAGGAAATGGCTGCGATCGAGGCCGCGACCTTGGTCGACAGTTCGGACGACAGCGGGGCCGCTCCGGCCTTCTCCGCGGCCGCGGACTGGCCTTCGCTCGAAGCGATGTAGCCGAGGTAGGCCTTGACCAGTTCGGCGGTCTTGGCGTCCTGGTACTTCTCGCAGGCGATCGCGTAGGAGACCAGGACGATCGGGTAGACGTCGCCGGTGGCCTTGCGGTCCAGCTTCACGGCCAGGTCGTGCTCGCTTCGGCCACCCTCGGTGTCCAGCGGCGACTCCTCGACCACGGCGGCCGCCTTCTCCGGGCTGTACTCGACGTACTCCTCGCCGACCTTGATCTTGGCCACGCCGAGATCACCGGCGCGGGAGGCGTCGGCGTAACCGATGGTGCCGGTGCCGTTGGTCACCGCGTCCACCATGCCGGAGGTCTGCGGTGCGGCCTCGCCGCCCTTGATCGGCCAGACGCCGTCCGGCTCGTGCGGCCAGTCGGCCGGCGCGAGCACGTTCAGGTAGTCGGTGAAGTTCTCCGTGGTGCCCGAGTCGTCGGCGCGGTGCACGGCGGTGATGTTGGCGTCGGGCAGCGTCACGCCGTCGTTCTGGCCGGCGATCTTGGGATCGTTCCACTTGGTGATCTTGCCGGAGAAGATCTGCGCCACCGTCGAGGCGTCGAGGTTGAGGTCGGTCACGCCCTCCAGGTTGAAGATGATCGCGATCGGCGAGATGTAGACGGGCAGGTCGATCGCGTTGGTGTCCGGCGCGCAGCGGGAGCTGCCCAACGCGGCCGCGAGGGCCTCTTCGGCCTTCAGCGCGCGGTCCGAGCCGGCGAAGTCGGCGCCGCCCCCGGCGAACGCCTCGCGGCCGGCACCGGAGCCATCCGGCGAGTAGTTGATCGTGACGCCGCTGTTCTTCGTCTGGAACTCGGCGCTCCAGGTCTCCTGCGCGCTCGCCATCGACGAGGCCCCGATGCCGGTCAGCTGACCGGAGAGCGCGGGACCGGCGTTGCTCGTGCTCCCGGGCGTCCCGCTGGGCGGCGCCTCGTTGGCCGCACAGGCCGTGAGGCCCAACGACAGCGCGGTGAGTACGGCGACGGATGCGCCGAGACGTGAGATCTTCACAAGGTTCCCCTCTTGGGCAAGTGAACATGAGTCGGCCCTGACGCCACCGACAGTAGGAGCGAGTTGTGAAGCAACTGGCGCACAAAGGTGAACGGATCGTGAACGACAGATGTCGTCACGGCTGCGCGCGGTGCAGTTCCACCGCCCAGATGTACGGGCTGAGATCATGATCGGCTCGGTCCGCCGGAGCGGGCCGGTCCGGACCGCTCTCGCCGTCGACGCGGAGGTGGGCCACGATCAGTTCGGCCGTCCGCAGGGTCCGCTCCGGCAGGTCGAGGGCGGCCAGGATGTGCGGCAGCACCGGACGGTGCACACACAGCGCGACCGGCACCCGTTCCGCCACCGTCCGCCGGGCCAGCGCGGTGATCACCGCGGCGACGCCGTCGGGATCGTCGGTGCCGCGCTCCTCGGTCAGCTCCGGCACCTGAACGATCTCCAGGTGCCGGTCGCCGGCGTACGGCTGCAGGGTGCTGACGCAACGGATCGCCGGCGAACTGATCAACCGGTCCACCCGGTAGGCGGCGAGCAGCGGGCTCAGCACCTGGGCCTGCCGGCGGCCGAGGGCGATGATCGGCCGGGCCAGATCGGCCTTGGACCAATCGCCACGGTCCATCGCCTTGGCATGCCGGACGATGATCATCGGCACCGTGTCCGGCAGCTCGGCCAGCTGCTCGACCAGGAATCGGTCATGGCCGTAACTGAGCCTGGTGGCGGCGTCGCGGACCGGCCACCAGCCCAGCTCGTCCGCCTCGTCACCCGGCCGGAACGGCTCGGCCGCCAGCACTTCGGCCCGCCAGTAGTCGACCCGCTTGGCCCGGTCCCCGACCGGATAGCGCGCGGAGTCCAGCGGTGCGCCGAGCCGGACCGTCAGGCCGGTCTCCTCGGCGGTCTCGCGGACCGCACAGGCCGGCAGCGATTCCGACGGCCGCGGTTTGCCCTTGGGCAGCGACCAATCCGCGTACCGGGGTCGGTGCACGACCGCCACCTCGACCTCGCCGTCGACCCGGCGGGTGATCACGGTGCCCGCGGCGGTGATCATGATCGGCGCGAGCCGGGCTCGGCGCGGCTGGCCGGCATAGCTCAGTGCCCCGTTGCGTCTCGCGTGGGCAGCTCCGACGGAGAGTTCGGTCGCCGCCGGGTCTTGGCGTTGATCAGATACTCCTGCAGGTCGAGCAGCGGGCGGCCCTCGTCGTCGGTGGTCCGCGGCATCCACCGGCCGTCGGAGTCCAGCAGCCAGCAGACCGTACCGTCGTCGAAGGCGAGATCGAACAGGTTGGTGATCTCCTGGACGTGGGCCGGGTTGGTGATCGACGCCAGCACCTCGACCCGGCGATCAAGGTTGCGGTGCATCAGGTCGGCCGAGCCGATGCCGACCGTCGGTTCGCCGGCGGCGGCGAACCAGAACATCCGGCTGTGCTCGAGGAACCGGCCGAGAATGCTGCGGACCCGGATGTTTTCGCTCAGCCCGGGCACGCCGGGCCGCAGCGTGCAGATGCCGCGGACCCACAGGTCGACCGGGACACCGGCCTGGGACGCCCGGTAGAGACCGTCCACGATCGCCTCGTCGACCAGCGAATTGACCTTGATCTTGATCCCCGCGGGCCGGCCGGCGCGCTGGTTGTCGATCTCGGCGCTGATCCGTTCCATCAGCCCGGTCCGGACCCCGTCCGGCGCGACCAGCAGCCGCCGGTACTGGGTTTCCTGGCTGATCCCGGACAGGTGGTTGAACAGCCGGCCGATGTCGTCGGTGACGATCGGGTTGGCGGTGAGCAGGCCCATGTCCTCGTACTGCCGGGCCGTCTTCGGGTTGTAGTTGCCGGTGCCGATGTGGGCGTAGCGACGCAGGCCGTCCGGCTCGTCGCGGACCACCATCGACAGCTTGCAGTGGGTCTTCAGCCCGACCATGCCGTAGACGACGTGGCAGCCGTGCTGCTCCAGCCGGCGGGCCCAGGCGATGTTGGCCGACTCGTCGAACCGGGCCTTGATCTCGATCACCGCGAGCACCTGCTTGCCGGCCTCCGCCGCCTCGATCAACGCGTCGATGATCGGCGAATCACCGGAGGTCCGGTAGAGCGTCTGCTTGATCGCCAGCACGTGTGGGTCGTCGGCCGCCTGCTCGATGAACCGCTGCACGCTGGTGGCGAAGGAGTCGTACGGATGGTGCAGCAGCACGTCGCGCTGCTTCAGCGCCGCGAACAGGTCGGCCGGCTTCGACGTCTCCACCTCGGCCAGGTGCGGATGGGTGGCCGGCAGGAAGGCCGGGTATTTCAGCTCGGCGCGGTCGACCCCGGTCAGCGAGAACAGCCCGCCCAGGTCGAGCGGGGCCGGCAGCAGGAAGACCTCCTTCTCGCTGATGTCCAGCTCGGAGATCAACAACTCCAGCAGCTTCGGGTCGATGTCGTCCTCGACCTCGAGCCGCACCGGCGGCCGGCCGATCTTGCGCCGCAGCAGCTCCTTCTCCAGCGCGACCAGCAGGTTTTCGGCGTCGTCCTCCTCGACCTCGACGTCCTCGTTCCGGGTCACCCGGAAGGTGTAGTGGCCGACCACCTGCATCCCGCTGAACAACTGGTCCAGATGCCGGGCGATCACGTCCTCCAGCGGGACGTAGCGGCCCTCGGCCAGCTGCAGGAACCGCGGCAGCACGTTCGGCACCTTGACCCGGGCGAACTGCCGCGACCCGGTGGTCGGGTTGCGGACCATCACGGCGAGGTTGATCGACAGCCCGGAGATGTACGGGAACGGGTGCGACGGATCGACCGCCAGCGGCGTCAGCACCGGGAAGATCCGCTCCGCGAAGAGCTCGTTCATCCGGTCCTTCTCGGCCGGCTCGAGCTCGTCCCAGCGCAGGATCTCGATGCCCTCCTTGGCCAGCTCCGGCCGGATCTCGGCGGTGAAGATCCGGGACTGTTCGGCGAACAGCTCCCGGGTCCGGGTGAGGATCTTGGTGTGCACCTCGCGCGGCATCATTCCGCTGATCGTCGGTACGGCGACGCCGGCCGCTATCCGGCGCTTCAGCCCGGCCACCCGGACCATGTAGAACTCGTCCAGGTTGTTGGCGAAGATCGCCAGGAACTTGGCCCGCTCCAGCAGCGGGATCCGGTCGGCGTCCCGGGCCAGGTCGAGCACCCGGTTGTTGAAGGCGAGCCAGGACAGCTCACGATCCAGGAACCGGTCGGAGGGGAGTTCCGGGGCCGACGGCAGCAGGTCGGGCACGTCCCGCGCCGGACCCTCGTCGAACTCGTCAGCCAGACCGGTGTCGTACTCGCCAGCGCTCATGGCAGCACCCTTCTCGACTTCCTGCTCCGCCAAGCGGCCGCGATACCGGCGGAACCGCTCGATGATGCCGCCTGGTCCCCCGTGAATCGCTCCCCCGAATCGCATCGTAATCACCCACCATGAATCGCCGTCGTGGAATACATGACATCCCGGGTGTCTATCGTGAACCCGGTGCGCTGATAGAGCGCGATCGCCCCGGCATTCTCACCCTCGGTGTAGAGGATCACCTCGTCGTCGCCGCGCTCGGCCAGGTGGATCAGCCCCCGGGTCAGCAGCGCGGATCCGATCCCGCCGCCGGACCGGTCCGGGTCGACGCCGATCACGTACACCTCGCCGAGGGTGCCGGGATGCTGCTTGGTCCAGTGGAAGCCGATCATGGTGTCGCCGTCGGTCGCCACCAGGAAGCCGGCCGGGTCGAACCAGTCCTGACCGATCCGTTGATCAAGATCGGCGCGGGTGATCGCGCCCTGCTCCGGGTGGTGGGCGAACGCGCGCCGGTTGACTGTCAGCCACTGAGCTTCGTCGACCCCGACCTGGAAGGCTCGGATCTCAATCCCGGTGGGGATCGGGGCCGGCGCGACCGGCTCGGTCAGTGGTCGCTTCATGATCAACAACTCGCGCTGCCGGGTCAGCCCGTGGCGCTCGGCCAGGGCCCGGGCGGCGGTGGTGTCCCGGGTCGCCCAGAACGCGACAGGCCCGGCACCGCGGGCCCGGCCGAGCGTGATCAACTCGGCCAGCAGAGCGCTGCCGGTGCCGTGCCGGCGATGATCGGGATGCACCACCAGGCTGCCGGTGGCATCGAGCAGTTGCCCATAGCCGACCAGCCGGTCGCCGTCGACGGCCAGCAGATGGTCGACCGCGTGCTCCGAGCCGGCCTCAGCGAGCGCCAGCTCGGCGGCCTCGTTGAGCGCGCTGAATCCGTCGTCCGCCGTGGCTTCCTCGACCAGCCGCCGCACGTCCGACCGCTGGTCGGAGGACAGGGCTGTCGTACGGTCGGTGCGGGTGGATCGGGGTGTCACGGGGGCAAGGCTATCGGGCCTATGCTGACCCCCATGCTGGACGAGGAATACCGACCCGACCAGATCACCGAGTACGGGACCGCGGCGCAGGACGCTGCCGTGCAGCGGATGCGACCTCATCTGCGGCTGACCCGGATCGGGGTCGCGGTGGCCGCGGTCGCCGTGCTGTTCGATGTGGTCGCGCTGGCGACGTTCCCGATCTTCGCCGGTCTCGGGCCGACCCGGGCCTGGGTGATCACCGCCCTCGTCGCCGGCGTGCTGCTGCTCGCCATCGCCGGGTTCCAGCTGGTCTGCTGGCAACTGGCGTTCGCGGAGTGGCGCAGCGGCCCCGACCGCGACCTGAACCGGCTCGCGCTGATCTCCTACCTGGCGCACTGGGTCTCGTACCTGGTGGTGCTGCTCGCCCTCTTCGCCGCGATGGCGGCAAGCCGGGAGTCGGGCTGGTCCTCCACCTCAGCCGTGTTCACCGCGCTCGGCCTCGCCTTCGCGATCGGCGGCCAGGTGCTCGCCGGCGTGCAATACCTGCGCACCGCCGGTCCGCCCGGGACCATCCCGGCGCACATGCGCCGCCTGATCGAGCGGGAACGGGTCCGGGCCCGGCGCGGCTCGCGTCCGACCTGAATCCGTCCCTGAGCTGGCTTGTTCCGTTCCCTGAGCCTGTCGAAGGGCAGTCCAGATCGCGCCGGTCTTAGGCTTTCCGACCGTCCGACCCGCGGCCTAGGAGCCGTCGGCCTCGGCCAGGCTCGGTTCCTCGGCCCGGTCGCCGTCCTGGACGTCGTTGTCATGATCACGCTTGCGCTCGGGCTGAATGACGAACCGGTAGCCCACATTGCGGACGGTCCCGATCACGGCTTCGTACTCGGGGCCGAGCTTGGCTCGGAGTCGCCGGACATGCACGTCGACAGTCCGGGTGCCGCCGTAGTAGTCGTAGCCCCAGACGTCGCTGAGCAACTGCTGCCGGCTGAACACCCGGCCCGGATGCTGGGCCAGATACTTCAGCAGCTCGAACTCGGTGTAGGTGAGGTCGATCTGTTCGCCGTTGAGCTTGGCCGAGTAGGCCGCCTCGTCGATCACGATCGGACCGGTGTCGATCAGCGGTTCGGTGGTGGTCGCGCCCAGCGGCGCCAGGGCCAGCCGGAGCCGGACGTCGACCTCGGCCGGGCCGGCGGTGCTCAGCAGCAGATCGTCGAATCCCCAGTCGGACGAGAGCGCCGGCAGTCCGCCCTCGCTGGCGATCACCAGCAACGGGCTGTCCTTGCCGGTGGCGCCGATCAGCCGGCACAGCGAGCGGGCCCCGACCAGGTCCCGGCGGGCGTCGAGCAGGATCACCTCGGCCGCCGGAGCATCGAGCAGGGCGGTCGCCTCGGCCGGCGCGACCTTCACCTGATGCGGCAGCAATTCCAACGCCGGCAGGATTTCCGCGGACGCGCTCGTGTCGTTCGTCAACAACAAGAGGGTGGCCATGGCGGTCTCCTTCTGCGTCCCCGGTCCGCCCATTCTGACCCGTCGGTGACGGCAATCCCAAATTCCGGACCTCGGCGGGTGAACGGTTTCCCGATCCGGATGGAGCACACTGACCTGATGACGACGGTACGGATCCGCTACTGGGCCGGGGCGAAGGCGGTGGCCGGTACGGCGACGGAGGAGGTCGAGGCGGCGACCCCGCGGGAGGCTCTGGCGGAGGTCGGCCGGCACCGGAACGACCCGTCGTTCGACCGGGTGATCGGCGCCTGTTCGATCCTGATCGACGGTCACGCCGCGCACGACGCCGATCTCGACCGGCCGGTGGTCGGGGTGGTCGAGGTGGAGTTGCTGCCGCCCTTCGCCGGAGGCTGAGCGTCCCGTAATTCGGTCAGATCCTCGCGGATCGGCGGCATCCGGATCGACATCTCAATTATCGGTCAGCTTGGTCAATATTCGAGACGGTACGGGATGGCCTCGAGACCCGCCCGTACAGTGACGGCATGACCACGAATCGACTGGGGTCCATGCTGACCCGGCGGCTCGCGGTCGATCATTGCCGGATGCGGTCGTCGTTGTGTCCGGGGCAGTGCCCCGCCTCCGCCCGCTGAACCCAGCATTTCTCATTCAGCCGGCAACGGCCCACCCCTAGGCACATCCGCGCCATGGGACCACTCATGCCATCCATCCGAAACTCAGGAGAAGCCAACCATGAGCAACACGCAAGCTGCGGTCGACGCTCTCGTCGACGCCGACTGGGTCGCCGCCCACGCCGACGACGCGAACGTCGTCCTGGTCGAGGTCGACGAGGACACCACGGCCTACGACGGTGGCCACATCGCCGGTGCGATCAAGCTGGACTGGAAGACCGACCTGCAGGATCCGGTCCGCCGCGACTTCGTCAGCAAGGAGCAGTTCGAGAAGCTGCTGTCCGAGCGGGGCATCGGCAACGACCACACGGTGGTGCTGTACGGCGGCAACAACAACTGGTTCGCCGCGTACGCGTACTGGTACTTCAAGCTGTACGGCCACACCGACGTGAAGCTGCTCGACGGCGGCCGCAAGAAGTGGGAGCTGGATGCGCGGGAGCTGACGGCCGAGGTGCCGGCCCGCGAGGCCACCAGCTACACCGCGCAGGAGCCGAACCTCGAGATCCGGGCGTTCCGGGACGAGGTCGTCTCCGCCATCGGCGTGAAGGGCCTGATCGACGTCCGCAGCCCCGACGAGTACGCCGGCCGGCTGCTGGCCCCGGCGCACCTGCCGCAGGAGCAGTCGCAGCGCGGCGGTCACATCCCGACCGCGGCCAACGTGCCGTGGAGCAAGGCGGCGAACGACGACGGCACCTTCAAGAAGCCGGAAGAGCTGACCGAGATCTACACCGAGGCCGGCCTCGATCTGGACAAGGACATCATCGCCTACTGCCGGATCGGCGAGCGCAGCGCGCACACCTGGTTCGTGCTGCACGAGCTGCTGGGGCAGCAGAACGTGAAGAACTACGACGGCTCGTGGACCGAGTACGGTTCGCTCGTCGGCGTACCGGTGGCCGTGGGCGACGAGCCCGGCCAGGCCTGAACAGTCGACGAAAAGGAGTTTGATCATGTGCGGTGCGACCAAGGGCGGGCTCGAGCTGGCCGGTGTCGACGTGACCAAGGAGGCCGTGATCCAGGGCCGGGTGCTGCGCGGCGGCACCCCGGTGCCGGGTGCGTACGTGCGCCTGCTCGACTCGGGCGGCGAGTTCACCGCTGAGGTTCCCACCTCGGCAACCGGCCACTTCCGGTTCTTCGCCGGCGACGGCAACTGGACCCTACGCACCCTGGCCCCCGGTGCCAAGGCCGACCGCCCGGTCGTCGCCGCCCGCGGCACCGTAGCCGAAATCGACGTAGACCTGGAAGCCGCCTAAAACCGCCGAGACGTCACTTATGCACGCACTTTTTCGGCGTGTCGGAGCATAAGTGACGTCTCGGCGTCGTTTCTGAGGCGGTTGCACCGGCAGCGAGCCTGCCGGCCCTAGGTCGGTGTCAGCCGCCGAACAGGGTCAGCAGCCGTCGTTGCTCGCCGGTCACCACCAAGGTGCTGTTCGTGGCGGTGGGATAGATCTCGGCCTGGTGCCACTGTGCCTCACGAACGCCGGAGGCCACTCCGATCTTTGCGCCTCGGGCGCGTAGCTCGCTGAGGAGTTGCTGCGACTCGAACAGATAGACCGAATCGATGCGCCAAGGCCTCACGGTCCGCTCGTCACGGGCAGTCATCTTCGGCCCGGTCAGGACGAGGTAGTAGTCGGGCGTCGCCGGCTCGCTCAGGTCGAGGATGCCGTCACGCTTGAGGTACCACTTGATGTTGACACTCTTGTTCGCCAGCGCTTCCGAACGGAACTGGCCATCGATGGCCTTGGCGGCGGCGTTCTCGTTGAGATCTATGTCGAAGATGCGGGCCGCGATCCACTCCCCGGCATGACCGGAGGTCATCGGCCGGTCGATCAATCGGCCGATCCGCTCGTCAATCAGATTGCGCATTCCCAGCAACTCTGCGAGGCGTACCAGTTCGATGTCCTTCATTTCGTCAGCGTGCCACCGTCACCGCCCCACCACGCCGAGTTGTCAGAACTGAGTTGTGCCAGGACACAACTCAGTTCTGACAACTCGGCGGCGGGTCGGCTAGAGGGCGGCGAGGGCGCGGACGGTGGCAAGGGCGGCTTCGGCGGCTTCGCGGCCCTTGTCCTCGATCGAGCCGGGTAGGCCGGCTCGGTCCAGGGCCTGTTGCTCGTTGTCGCAGGTGAGGACGCCGAAGCCGACCGGGATGCCGGTACGGACACTGACCTCGGTCAGGCCGGTGGTCGCGGCCTGGCAGACGTAGTCGAAGTGCGGGGTTCCGCCGCGGATCACCACACCGAGGGCGACCACCGCGTCGGCGCCGGCGGCGGCAGCGCGGGTGGCGGCGACCGGTAGCTCGAAGGAGCCGGGGACGCGGATCACCTCGATGGTCGCGCCGGATCGCTCCAGGGCGGCCTTGGCGCCGGCGAGGAGGCCGTCCATCACCTGCTGGTGCCAGCTCGCCGCGATCACCACGATCCGCAGCCCGCTGCCGTCGATCTCCAGTCGTGGTGCGCCTTCGCCGCTCATGTGGTCGTTCCCGTCGGTCGGTCGTCTGCGAACGGGGTGTCCGCGAGGGTGTCGAAGCGGTGGCCGAGCCGGTCCCGCTTGGTGGTCAGATAGCGGACGTTGTGCCGGCCTTCGCCGGCGTGCAGCGGCACCGCCTCGGTCACGGCGATGCCGGCCTCGGTCAGCGCGGTGATCTTGTCCGGGTTGTTGGTCAGCAGTCGTACTGCGGAGACGCCGAGCAGGCCCAGGATCCTTGCCCCGGCACGAAAATCGCGGGCATCCGCGGGGAGGCCGAGATCAAGGTTGGCGTCGACGGTGTCCCGGCCGCCGTCCTGCAGCCGGTAGGCGTTGATCTTGTCCAGCAACCCGATCCCGCGTCCCTCATGGCCGCGGAGATAGATGATCATGCCGCCCTCTGCCGCGACGGCCCGGAGCGCGGCCCGGAGCTGCGGGCCGCAGTCGCAACGCAGCGAGCCGAAGCCGTCACCGGTCAGGCATTCGGAGTGGACCCGGACCAGCGGGGTCCCGGTGGGCGGGGTGGCCGAGATCAGGGCCAGATGATCGGCCCCGGTCGCTGGATCGCGGAAGGCCCGGACGGCGAACTCGCCGAACTCGGTCGGCAGCACCGACTCCTCGCTGGAGACCAACAGCGACTGGGAATCCTGATGATCGGGATCGTGCCGTCGGCGCCAGTCGATCAGATCGGTGATCGTGATCACCGGCACGTCGTAGCGCGCGGCGATCTCCTCGGCATCGGCCAGCCGCATCATCTCGCCGTCGTCCCCGGCCATTTCGGCGATGCCGGCGACCTCACCGGTGCCGGCGAGCCGGACCAGGTCGGTCGCGGCCTCGGTGTGACCGGCGCGGGCCAGGACGCCGCCGGGCACGGAACGCAACGGCAGCACGTGTCCGGGCCGGATCAGGTCGGTCGCCCCGGCGGTCGGGTCGGCCAGCACCCGGAGGGTCCGGGCCCGGTCCGCCGCCGAGATGCCGGTGGTGATGCCCGTGGCAGCGTCGACGGTGATCGTGTACGCGGTCCGGCGCGGATCCTCCGATCGCGGCACCATCAGCGGCAATCGCAGGGCGTCGGCCCGGACGGCCGGCATCGGAGCGCAGACGAAACCGGAGGAGTGCCGGATCGTCCAGGCCAGCCAGGCCGGGGTGGCCCGGTCGGCGGCCAAGATCACGTCAACCTCGTTCTCCCGGTCGGGAGAGTCGGCGGCCAGCACGGGCCGGCCGTCCCGCAATGCCTGCAGGGCTTCCTCGATGGAGTTGATCATGATCCGACCCGCTCCCGTTCGCTGCCGGACGTGGCCAGCAGTCGCTCGACGTACTTGGCGATCACATCCACCTCGAGATTGACCTGCACCGCGGGCTCGAGCTTGCCCAGGGTGGTCACGTCCAAGGTCATCGGGATCAGCGACACGCCGAATCGATCATCACCGACCTCGGTCACGGTCAGCGACACTCCGTCCACCGCGATCGAGCCCTTCTCGGCCACGTAGCGGGCGAGCTCCGGCGGCAGCGTGATCACGATGTCGTCCCAGCGGGAGCCGGGCGTACGCGACTCGATCACACCGACCCCATCGACGTGGCCCTGGACGATGTGGCCGTCCAGTCGGCCGCCGGCGACGACCGCCCGCTCCAGGTTCAGTCCCTGCTCCGGCCGCACCGCGCCGAGCGTGGTCCGGCGCAACGTCTCCGGCATCACGTCGACGGTGAACCCGTCGGAGTGCAGTTCGATCACGGTCAGGCAGACGCCGTTGACGGCGACCGAGTCGCCCGGCTTCAGGTCGCCGAGGACCCTGGTCGCACGAATCCTCAGCTGGGCCGCGCCGTCCAGCTCGATCAGCCGCACGGCCGCGCCGTGCTCCTCGATGATTCCGGTGAACATCCATCCCCTCCGGTGCTTCCGCGGCAGGGCGGGATCCGGGGGATGGCTGAACGCCGGCGCGACCATGATCACGCCGACGCAGGACAGGACCGCGCAACCGGGGCCGACGCTGCGCGTGGCAACGCCGACACCAATGCCGCGGCCCGCGTGCTGCCTCCCATCCGGACTTTAACCGTCGGTTCTGGAGTTTCACCAGATCAACCGTTCCAGCGAACTGGAGCGGGTCGCGGACTGTCACCGCCGGCTCGGAATTTCACCGACCCCGGAGCACGTCGTGCCTTGCTTGTCGTCATCCAGTGTGGCACAGGGATCTGCCGGCACCGCCCGGCGTCCGGCTGCCGGGCACCCGATGTGACCAACCAGACAGAGGCTTCGGGACTGGTGGATCCGGGATCAGCCGGCGGTGTCGACGATGATCGTCATCGGTCCGTCGTTGATCGACGAGACGGCCATCGTCGCGCCGAAGCGACCGGTCGCCACCTCGGCGCCGAGCGTGCGCAGGGATTCGACGAAGGCGTCGACCAGCGGCTCGCTCACCTCGCGGGGAGCGGCGGCGCTCCAGGACGGTCGCCGACCCTTGCGTACGTCGGCGTACAGGGTGAACTGACTGACCACCAGCAACGGCGCACCCTCCTGGGCCGCCGATCGTTCGTCCGCCAGGATGCGCAGGTTCCAGATCTTGTCGGCCAGCCCGGCGCCGATCGTCGCCGTGTCCTCATGGGTGGCGCCGACCAAGATCAACAACCCGGGCCGGTCGATCGCCCCGACCACCTCTCCGTCGACCTCGACCCGAGCCGACATCACTCGTTGGACCACCGCGCGCATCAGCGCAGCCTAGTGCTCGGGTAGTTCCGGAGAGACTAAGGTCAGGTTTCCTGAGTGAGGAGTCACCATGTCCCGATCACTGGTCGTCAAGATCACCTGCGGTGCCGAGGCTGCCGAGCGTGCCAATCAGGGCTGGACGGTGGCCGCGATGGGCCTCGCCGCCGGTGCCGAGGTCACGGTCTGGCTGACCGGCGAGGCGGCCTGGTTCGCTGCGGCGGGGAGGCAGCCCGACCTCGAACTGCCGCACGCGACCGCGGTGGCCGACCTGGTTGAGACCGTACGCACCGGTGGCAGCATCGTGGTCTGCAGTCAGTGCGCCGCCCGGCGTGAGCTGACCCAAGATCAACTTCTGGCCGGGATCAAGATCGCCGGCGCCGCCGTGTTCGTCGAATCCGTGCTCGCCGACGGCGTGCAGGCGCTGGTCTACTGAGCCTCGATCCCCAGGTCACGGGCCAATTCGTCGGCGCTGATCGCGCCGGGCCGCTGGCCCGAACGGGCGGCCGCGCGAGCCAGGGTGGCCATCTTGGCGTTGATCGGGGCGGTCAGCCCGTGCCCATGGGCGATCCGGGCGATCTCGCCGTTCAGGTAGTCCGTCTCGATCGAGCCGGTGGCCCGGGCCAGCGACTGCCAGGTCGAACCGCCCAGTTGTTCCGGCTCACCGGGCACCGGGCGGACGGTGAATCCATCGGCCCGGGTGGCGGCCTCGTCCTCGTCGGAGGTGACGGTGATCTTGGCCGCCGCGAGCACGGACCGCGCCTCGGCGCCGGCGGCCGCGACCAGCCGGCGATGATCACCGTTGCCGGCGACCAAGGCCTGGAAGATGTTGCCTAGGTTGCCGATCAGCTTGCGATACTTCCACGGCATCACGTCCTCCGGCAGCGGCACCTTCAGGTGTGCCTGCTCCCAGTCGGCCTTGATCGACGCCAGCAGTTCATGATCATCCGGCCCGGCGCTGGTGGCCGGGACCCGGCTCAGATGCAACAGTCCGGTGTACGGGACCGCGCGCGCGATCACCTCACCCGGGACCAGATGGACGGCCGGCAGCCAGACGCACACCCCGTACACCCGACGGAAGTAGCGCAACGCGATCCGTTCGCTGGCCACCCCGTTCAACGCGGTCAGCATCGGCAGCAACTCGCCGGCGGTGCCGAGCTCCTTGCCGTCGGACAGCACCGGACGGTCGACCCAGTCGACGAGTGCCGCCTGGGCCTGGTGCGTCTTGGTCGTCAGCACCAGCACGTCGTCCGGGGTCAGCTCGAGCTCCGCAGCGGAGCCGATCGCCGTCACCGGCAAGGTGACGGCCTCCTCCGGCGTACGCATCCGGAGGCCGGTCGCGCGGAGTGCGGCAAGATGATCGCCGCGAGCGACCAGGACCGTGGCAAACCCGGCCTGCGCCAGCCGGCCGCCGACCGCGCCGCCGATCGCTCCGGCCCCGATGATGATGTAGCGCCTCATGGCGGAAATACTATTCCACCAGCCGATTCGAGGGTCCCGCAATGCCGGAGGTCGGGACACTAGACTGACCGCCATGACGATCACCTCCGTCTTTGTGACGCTGTTGATCGGGGGATTCGCGGCCTTCGGCCTCGCGGCGCTGGCCTATCTGGCGATGTTGGTGATCAACAGTGCGCGAACACCACGCACCGAACCAGATCAGGACGTGATGGACACCGAGTTCATCGAATCCCCGACGGTGAAGATCGTCCGGCGACCTCGAACGAACGACGGGAAATGATCAATGGCCTTTGAGATTCCGGCTGGTTTGCACCCCGACCTGGTCGGGCTTGCCTGGATGATCGGTCGTTGGGAGGGCTCCGGAAAGGGGAGCTATCCCGACACCGCGGACTTCGACTTCGGCCAGCAGGTCGACTTCGCCCACAACGGCGACAACTACCTGCACTACCTGTCGCAGACCTTCGAGGTCGGCGAGGACGGCCGGGCGATCCGCCCGCTGGGCATGGAGACCGGCTTCTGGCGGCCGCAAGGCGACGGCACACTCGAGGTCGTCCTCTGCCATCCGACCGGTTACGCCGAGGTCTGGTACGGCAAGATCACCGGAGCCAAGGTCGAGCTCACCACCGACGCCGTCGTCCGCACCGCCACCGCGGAGGAGTACACGGCCGGCCAGCGCCTGTACGGCAACGTCGACGGCGAGCTGCTCTGGACCTTCGACAAGGCCGCGAACGGCCACGAACTGCAGAACCACATCTGGGCCCGCCTCCGCCGAGCCTGACCCAACCCGCCGAGTTGTCAGAAATGAGAAGCCCTATGGCACAACTCAGTTCTGACAAGTCGGAGGGGTGATCAAGACGATGTTCCGGCTCGACGAGGCCGGGCATACGCTGGACCGGTGAGCGTTGAGGTGACGGAAGGTCCGGATCAGGGTGCGGTCTGGCATTACGGCGACCCGATGCGGGAGCAGCGGCAGTTGGAGCAGGGCTCGGCCCTGGTCGACCTGTCGCACCGCGACGTCGTCACGATCACCGGTCCGGACCGGCTGACCTGGCTGCACTCGCTGACCACCCAGCATCTGGAACACCTGGCTGCCGGAGTCGGCACCACGACGCTGGTGCTGGATCCGCAGGGACACCTCGAGCACGTTCTCTACGGCGTCGACGACGGCACCACCTTCTGGGCGCACACCGAGCCCGGCGCGGGCGCGGCCGCGGCCGAGTGGCTGGACCGGATGCGGTTCATGATGCGGGTCGAGGTGGCCGACCGGTCGGCCGAGTTCGGCCTGGTCTGGGCCCCGGCGGCGCTCGAGTTGCCGGCTGCCCCGGCGGTCGCGACCCGGGCCGGCGAGGACTCGCTCGGCGGACGCGAGTTGTTCCTGGCCCGGGAGGCGGTGCCCGCGCTGCTGGCCGACCGTGACCGGGCCGGGATGTGGGCGTACGAGGCCCGGCGGATCGCGGCCGGCGTGCCGCGGTTCGGCCTGGACACCGACCAGCGGGCGATCCCGAACGAGCTCGGTCTGCTCGGGGTCGCGGTGCACCTGGACAAGGGCTGTTACCGCGGCCAGGAGACGGTGGCCCGGGTGCATACGCTGGGCCGGCCGCCGCGCCGGCTCGCACTGCTGCACCTCGACGGCAGCGTCAACGAGCTGCCCGCAACCGGTGACCCGCTGCTGCTGGACGGCCGCCAGGTCGGTTTCGCCGGCAGTTCGGCCCGGCACCACGAGCTCGGCCCGATCGCGCTCGGCCTGGTCAAGCGCAACGTGCCGATCGATGCCGCGCTGATCGTCGGCGGCGAGGTCGAGATCGCCGCGAGCCAGGAGGCCCTGGTGGATCCCGAGGTCGGCCTGCACGTCCGCGCCCGGCTCTGACGCGGGGCCGGTGCCGAGATCCGAGGCGCCCGGCCACTACCCTCGGCCTGGTGAGTTCACTCGGGTCGGATCCGGTCGTTGTCGAGGTGGTCCGCAGCGGCTTCGTGGAGAGCGTCCACCACGGCCGGATCGCGATCACCGCGCCCGACGGGTCGTTGGTCGCCGGCCTCGGCGACGTGGCGTCGCCGTTCTTCCCGCGCAGCGCGTCCAAGCCGCTGCAGGCGGTGGGCATGGTCCGGCTCGGGCTCGACCTGACCGGTGAGCTGCTGGCACTGACCTGCGGCTCCCATACCGGCGAGCCGTTCCACGTCGATGGCGTACGGGCGATGCTGGCCCGCTCCCGGCTGACCGAGGACGCACTGCAGACCCCGCCCGACTGGCCGATCGACGACGAGGCCCGGCTGGCCGAGATCGTGGCCGGTCGCACCCAACGGCCGATCACCATGAACTGCTCCGGCAAGCACGCCGGCATGATCACCACGGCCATGATCAACGACTGGCCGATCGAGGACTACCTCGACCCTGGACATCCCGTACAGCAAGGGATTCTGGCCGCCATTGCCGACCTGACCGGAGATCGGCCCGCGGCCGTTGCCATCGACGGCTGCGGTGCGCCGTTGGTCGCCGTCACGCTGACCGGGCTGGCCCGCGCGTTCGGCCGGATCGCCGGGGCGACCGGAAGATCACCGGAGGCTCGGGTGGCCGAGGCGATCCGTGCTCATCCGCAATGGGTCTCCGGCACTCACCGGGACGAGTATGCGCTGCACCAGGCGGTCCCCGGCCTGGTCGCCAAGAGCGGTGCCGAGGCGGTCTATGCCGCCGGCCTGCCGGACGGCCGGGGGATCGCGATCAAGATCAACGACGGGTCGCAGCGGGCCCGGCCGGTGCTGCTGGCCGAGCTGCTGCTCCGGCTCGGCTTCGACCACGAGACCGTACGCCAGCAGGCCCGGCCCGCGGTCCTCGGCCACGGCGCTCCGGTCGGCGAGATCCGCGCCGTCCTGCCCAAGGACTGGACACCCCGAGGCGCCGTCTTCCCGGCCGTGGGACACCGTTCGCCGGAGTCGTTACGCTAGCGCGGTGAGTTCCCCCGTTTCCGCAGGCCACCACCCGCCTGGCGTCGACCTCCACGGCTATGCGGCCGTGCTCTTCGACCTCGACGGCGTGCTGACGCCGACCGCCGAGGTGCACATGCGCGCGTGGGAGCGGATGTTCTCGGAGTTCCTGGCCGGTCGCGGCGTGGCGGAGCCGTACACCGACAACGACTATTTCGACTATGTCGACGGGAAGCCGCGCTACGAGGGCGTGCGGTCGTTCCTGAAGTCCCGCGGCATCGACCTGCCGGAGGGGACACCGGACGATTCGCCGGAGGCCGAGACGGTCTGCGGGCTCGGTAACCGGAAGAACGACCTGTTCGCGGCCGTCCTGGCCACCGATGGCGTGCAGCCCTACGCCGGGTCGCTCGAGTTGCTGGACGAGCTGCGCGACGGCGCCCCCGCGCTGGCCGTGGTCTCCTCCTCCAAGAACGCGGCCGCCGTGCTCGACGCGGCCGGGCTGGCCGACCGGTTCTCGCTGGTCGTCGACGGCACGGTCGCGGCGGCCGAGGGGCTGCCGGGGAAACCGGCGCCCGACACGTTCGAATTCGCGGCGCGTCGACTCGGCGCACCGGTCAATCGCAGTATCGTGATCGAGGACGCCATCTCGGGCGTCCAGGCCGGATGCGCCGGGGGATTCGGACTCGTGATCGGGGTAGACCGCGGGGTCGGTCCGGAGCGTCTGCACGCGGCCGGAGCCGATCTGGTGGTCGCGGATCTTGCGGAGCTAGTCAAGGAATGATCAAGCACTTCAGTGAGTCCGATCCGTTGGACCGGACTCGATTCGGCGTGGACGAGTGGGCGCTCACCGAGAACGCCTACAGCGTCCACGATCTCGGCCTGACCGAGACGCTGTTCGCAGTCGGCAACGGCTACCTCGGGTTGCGCGGCAACGTTGAGGAGGGC
This sequence comes from Microlunatus speluncae, assembly GCF_009299835.1. Taxonomy (GTDB): domain Bacteria; phylum Actinomycetota; class Actinomycetes; order Propionibacteriales; family Propionibacteriaceae; genus Microlunatus; species Microlunatus speluncae. The sequence goes on along the minus strand of NZ_VKCZ01000021.1, from coordinate 301,886 downwards.
CGCGACGCCCACGCCCACGGCACCTTCATCAACGGGTTCCACGAGACCTGGCCGATCCGGCATGCCGAGGAGGCGTTCGGCTTCGCCCGGGTCGGGCAGACCATCGTCAACGCGCCCGACAACAAGGTGATGAAGCTCTACGTCGACGACGAGCCGCTGCTGCTCTCGGTCGCCGATCTCGAGCACTATCAGCGCACCCTGGACTTCCGCGACGGCGTGCTGCGCCGCAGCGTCATCTGGCGCACCCCGGCGGGGAAACGGGTCCGGGTCGAGTCGACCCGGATGGTGTCCTTCACCCAGCGGCATCTGGCGATCATGACGATCGAGATCACGCTGCTGGACCAGGCCGCGCCGGTGGTGATCTCGTCCCAGACACTCAACCGCCAGGACGGCAAGGACGAGTATCACGTCCGCGCCGCGGCGATGGGCGAGGGCGTCGATCCGCGCCGGGCCTCGGAGTTCGACGAGCGGGTGCTGCTGCCGCAGTCGCACTGGTGTGGCGACCGGCGGATCATCCTCGGTTACCGCTGTGCCAACTCCGGCATGACCCTGGCCACCGGCACCGATCACGTGATCGACACCGAGTGCGAGACCGAGGAGCTGATCCACGCCGACGAGGACACCGGCAAGATGGTGTTCCGGATCGACGCCGAGCCGGGCGTGCCGATCAAGGTGACCAAGATCGTCGCGTACCACACCTCCCGGGGGGTGCCGGTCCGCGAGTTGGTCGACCGCTGCCGGCGGACGCTGGACCGGGTCAAGGAGCACGGCGTCGAGACCCAGCTGGACGATCAGCGAGCCTGGCTGGACGACTTCTGGAAGCGGTCCGATGTCGAGCTGCCCGGATTTCCGGCGCTGCAGCAGGCGATCCGCTGGAACCTGTTCCAGATCGCCCAGGCGACCGCCCGCTCCGAGCAGTCGGGGGTGCCGGCGAAGGGGATGACCGGCTCCGGCTACGGCGGTCACTACTTCTGGGACACCGAGATCTACGTGATGCCGTTCCTCACCTACACCAACCCGTGGGCGGCGCGGAGCAACCTGCGGTTCCGGTTCAACATGCTGGACGCGGCCCGGCGGCGATCGAAGGAACTGGCCCAGCGCGGCGCGCTCTACCCGTGGCGGACGATCAACGGGGAGGAGGCCTCGGCCTACTACGCGGCCGGGACGGCGCAGTATCACATCGACGCCGACATCTCGTACGCCCTGTGCAAGTACGTGGCGGCCTCCGGCGACGAGGACTTCCTGCGCCGGGAGGGCGTCGACATCCTGGTCGAGACGGCCCGGATGTTCTACGACCTGGGCTTCTGGCGGGAGAACGGGTTCAAGACGTTCCACATCCACGGCGTCACCGGCCCGGACGAATACACCACGGTGGTCAACGACAACCTGTTCACCAACGTGATGGCCCGGTTCAACCTGCGCAAGGCCGCCGAAGTGGTCCGTCAGTTGGCGGCCACCGACGAGCAGGCGTACCGCCGGCTGATGCTGCGCTGCGATCTTGATCCGACCGAGGCGGACGACTGGGAGGAAGCCGCCACCGCGATGGCGATTCCGTACGACCCGGTGATCGGGATCCACCCGCAGGACGCGCATTTCCTGGACCGCGAGGTGTGGGATCTGGAACACACGCCGAAGGACAAGCGGCCGCTGCTGCTGCACTACCACCCGCTGGTGATCTATCGCTTCCAGGTGCTGAAGCAGGCCGACGTGGTGCTCGCCCTGTTCCTGCAGGGTGATCATTTCACGCTGGAGCAGAAGCGGGCCGACTTCGACTACTACGACCCGATCACCACCGGCGACTCGACCCTGTCCGGGGTGGTGCAGTCGATCATCGCGGCCGAGGTCGGCTATCACGAGCTGGCGTTGCGCTACTTCCACAATGCCTTGTACGTAGACCTTGCCGACCTGCACGGCAACACCACCGACGGAGTGCACGTCGCCTCCACCGGCGGCGTCTGGGCGGCGTTGATCTACGGGTTCGGCGGCATGCGGGACTACAACGGGACGATCACCTTCGACCCGCGACTGCCCGACGACTGGACCTCGCTGACCTTCCGGGTGACCGTCCGCGGCACCCGGCTCCGGGTCGAGCTCGACCATGATCGAATGACGTTCTCCGTCGAAGAGGGGGAGCACGCCGACGTCGTGGTCCGGGGCAAGACGATCTTGGTCGACCGGACCGGCCCGGTGTCGGTCCCGCTCGATGGCCAGGGCCCTCGGCTGACCGAGAACCCCCGCCTGCGTACCGGTGAGAAGCGCCCCGACGGCACCCTGATCACCGCCACCGTCCCGGCCGCCACCACCCCGCCCCGCCCCGAACCCGCCAACTCCCTCCCGCACTGACCCCCAGGGTCAGGCGGCCTCGCCGCGACCGCTACCAGCCCGCGCGACGATTGCAGCGTTCGCGCGCGCCGATAGCAGTCGCGTCGGCGTGCTCCCGACCGACGCCCGGCCGCGATTCCCACCGACCGCGAATCCAGCCCGTGCTTGATGCGTTTTTGTCTTTCCCCCGGCTGTCAGGCCGGAACCCGGCGTAGCGGCACAATCTGGCCTGCCCTTCGACAGGCTCAGGGAACGGAACAAGCCCGGGTCAGCACCGCGATGCGGATCCACCGCCCCGCGACCGCTACCGGCCCGCGCGACCCTTGCAGCGGTCGCGCGCGCCGACTGCGGTCGCGTGGCCCGTCTCCAGAATTACCGAGCGCTCAGCCGGCGCCGGCTCCGAACTACCGGCGGGGCTAGTTCTGGGGGCCGTCGGTGTCGAGGGCTTCGGGGTCCTTCAGGTAGGTCTTTCGGGCGTAGATGGCGCGGTTGATGAACCAGGTGATCGCCCAGAGGACGATGCCGATGGCGATCAGGACGCCGGCGATTCCGTACTGGGCCGGGTTGCGGCCGGTCCACGGGCCGACCAGGAAGGCGCAGAACAGGGCGCCGAGGATCGGGAGCACGGTCGGGGCCCGGAAGTGCTTGTGCGAAACGCTGCCGCGCGGGCGTCGCAGCACCAGACAGGCGATGTTGACGACCGTGAAGACCGCGAGCAGCAGCAGGGCGGTGGTGCCGCCGAGGTCGCTGATGCCGCCGACGAAGGTGATCAGGCCGATCGAGATGGCGGTGGTGACCAGGATCGACACCCACGGCGTACGGCGACCGGGCAACACCCGGCCGAAGATCGGCGGCAGCACCCGCTGGTTGGCCATGCCGTAGAGCAGCCGGCTGGCCATCATCATGTTGATCAAGGCGGAGTTGGCGACGGCGAACATGCTGATCAACGGGAAGATCTTGTCGAACGGCAGGCCCGGAGCGCCCTGCTGGACCACGAGCAGCAGTGGCGTGTCGCCCTGGGTCAGTTCGCCGATCGGCACGATCGCGACCGCGCTGATCGAGACCAGCACGTAGATCACGCCGGTGATCGACAGGCCGGTGAGCAGGATCTTGGGGAAGATCTCGGACGGGTTCTTCGTCTCCTCGGCCATGTTGACCGAGTCCTCGAAGCCCACCATGGCGAAGAAGGCGAGCGTGGTGCCGGCCGTGACGGCGAGGAAGATCCCCTTGTCCTTCGGGTCCTCGAACATCACCACCCGGGAGAAGTCGGCCTTGCCCTGGCCGAGCGCGAACAGGCCGATCAAGATCACGAGCACCAGGCCGGACAGCTCGATGCAGGTGAGCACGATGTTGGTGTAAACACCCTCGGCGACCCCGCGCAGATTGATCAACAGGATCAGCGCCATGAAGCAGATCGCCAGGAAGGTGATCATGCCGCTGCTGGCGTCGATCGGCTCCAGCGCGGCCGTCTCGCGGAAGACGTTGACCATCGCCTCCAGGTTGGCGGCGAAGGCGCGGGCGGCTGTCGAGGCCGAGGTGATGCCGGAACACATCACGGTGAACGCCACCAGGAAGGTGGCGAAGTGCAGGCCGAACGCCTTGTGCGTGTAGAGCGCCGCGCCGGCCGCCTGCGGATACTTGGTGACCAACTCCAGATAGGAGAAGGCGGTGATCGTGGCGACGAGGAAGGCCACCAGGAACGGCGCCCAGACCAGGCCGCCGACCTCCTTGGCCACGTTGCCGGTGACCGCGTAGATCCCGGTGCCGAGGATGTCGCCGACGATGAACAGCAGCAACAGCTTCGGCCCGATCACCCGCTTCAGTTCGGGCTGACCCTCGGGGGTCTGGGCCGGGGATGTCGTCGGGTCCGCCATCTCGATCGCTCCTCCACCTTGAGTCTCCACCCTGCGCAGCCCCGCGGGGCTGCAAGTCTCCCTACTCTGGCCGATGGCGTGGTCGGGGCACAAGAGACCGCGCCGGACCGCGGCCCCGTACCGTGGGGGTCCGATCGAGCGCAGGAGGGCCTGTGGAGGCATTCGTGGCCGGCGGCGGGATCGCCGGCCTGGCCGCGGCCGTCGCCCTGCTCCGGGCCGGCTGGCGGGTGACCGTGGCCGAGCGGCAGCCGGTGCTGGCCGAGATCGGGGCCGGACTCGCGATCAGCCGGAACGGGCTGGCCGCGCTGACCTGGCTGGGGCTTGCCGACGCGGTCCGGGCGGCCGGGCACCCGGTAGCGATCACCGGGCAGCAAGATCATCGCGGCCGCTGGCTGATGCGCCAGCCGGCCGACGATCCGCGGTTCGCCGCGACCAATCGGGTCGTCGGGGTGCACCGGGCTCGGCTGCTTTCCTTGCTGGAGCAGGAAGTCCGGCGGGATCCGGATCGCGCCGCGGTGCTGCTCGGCAGCACCGTGATCGACGTCGCGCCGGGTGATCCGGACGGTGCCCGGGCCACGGTGCACTGGGCCGACGCCGCGGGCGAACGGCAGCAGGCGGAGGCCGATCTGGTGGTGATCGCCGACGGCGTCGGCAGCAAGGTCAGGGACCGGCTGCTGCCGGGCGTGGAGATCGCCTACAGCGGCAAGACCTGCTGGCGCGCGGTGATCAACGACGCCGGTGCGACCGGGTCGGGGCTGGTCGGCGACGAGTTCGTCCAGCTGTGGGGCCCGCACACGGAGTTCGGCGCGGTCCGGATCGGAGCCGGCGAGGTCTATTGGTACGGCTACTTCGTCGCCCCGGCCCAGACCCGGTTCGACGACGAACTCGCTGCGGCGCAGACGCACTTCGCCGGCTGGTCCCCGGGCGTCCGGGAGATCATTGCCGCGACCGAGGCCGGGCGGCTGCTCCGGCACGACGTGATCCACCTGCCCGGCGGCGCCCCCAGCTACCGGGTCGGCCGAGCCGTACTGGCCGGCGACGCGGCGCACGCGCTGGTGCCGACGATGGGCCAGGGCGCCAACCTGTCCCTGGAGGACGGTGCCGGCGTCGGCGCGCTGATCGGCGTCCCGGTCGCCGCCGGCGGTTCGCTGGCGGCGGCGATCGCCGCCTACGACGAGGTCCGCCGGCCGCGCGGCCGGCTGATCGCCCGGCGGTCGCTGCAGACCGGCCGGCTCGGCGCCGACCTGGGCCGCGGCCTGCCGCAGTTCCTCCGCAACGCCGTACTCAGGCTGATCCCGACCCGGCTGGTGGTCGAGGCCGGCGCCCGCGTCCTGGACTGGTCACCCGACCAGACCTGACCCTGCTGGGTGCGTTTCTCGACCGGGGTCGACTTCGGCCCCCTGCGCGGGCCGGGATCAGGCGTGACCAGCATCACGCAAGCTCGGAGTTTGCATCTGCTTGCAATTGCAAGCACTATGGATGCCATGGACAGCAAGCGCCCCCCGTTCGCCGATCGGATCGATTCGCTCGGTGAGTTCATCGCCGGACAACGGCGGACGGCCGAGATGTCACTGCGGCAGCTCGCGGCCAAGGCCGGGGTGTCGAACCCGTACCTGAGTCAGATCGAACGCGGGCTCCGCAAGCCGTCGGCCGAGGTGCTGCAGCAACTCGCCAAGGCGTTGCGGGTCTCCGCCGAGAGCTTGTACGTCCGCGCCGGGATCCTCGACGAGAACGAGCTGAAGAGCTTCGACGTCGAGACCGCGGTGCGCACCGATTCGGCGCTCAACGAGCGGCAGAAGCGGGTGCTGCTCGACGTCTACGCGTCCTTCGTGAAGGAAAACGCGCAGGCCCAGGAAGAACCAGCGGACCACGAACCCAAGGAGAAATGATCATGGCCCAAACCACCAAGCGCAAGCGCATCACCGAGCAGACCCGGAAGTCCGCGGTCTCCTCCGACCTGGCCCCGCTGTACGCGGTCGCCGGACTGACCGAGGTCGTCGCCGACCGGCTGCGGACCGTCGCGAACGAGTCCCGGCAGCTGGTCACCGACCGGATCACCGCGCTGCGCAGCTACTCCGGCGAGCGGGTCTCGGAGGCCACCGGCGAGCTCGGCGGCAAGTCGCTGCCGGAGCTAATCCGGACCATGCCGGAATTCACCAAGCAGCAGCTGGTCAAGGTCGGTGAGTACGCCGATGCCGGTCGGGCCAAGGCCGGCGCCGCCTACGCCGAACTGGCCGGTCGCGGCAAGGTCGGTGTCGAAGGCGCCCTCGGTGACGCCGCGGGTCAGCTCGACCCGGTCCTGGAGCGCCTGCAGGACGGTGTCACCAAGCTGCGCGAGTCGGTGGCCGGCAAGTCCACCCCCACCCCCGCCGCTCCCCGTACCGCCAAGAAGTCCACCACCAAGAAGCCGTCCGCCTGAAACCCCAACAACCCCGAGTTGTCAGAAGCAGACCACGCTATAGCGTGGTGAGAGTCTGACAACTCGGGGTTTTGGGGTGGGTCAGCTGCGGTAGACGATCACCGGGTCGCCGACCTCTACTCGGTTGTAGACCCAGATCAGGCCCTTCTTGTCCCGGATGTTGATGCAGCCGTGGCTGCAGCCGTTGTAGCCGCGGGCCTTGAAGTCCGAGGAGTAGTGCACGGCCTGGCCGCCGCTGAAGAACATGGAGTACGGCATCGCCGAACCGTAGAGGTTCGAGATCACGTGCTTCTTCTTGCGCAGAACGGAGAACCGGCCTTCCCGGGTCTTGCTCGAGGAGCAGCCGAAGCGGGCGTCCAGGGTCTTCATGATCTTGCCGCTCTTCAGGTAGTAGAGCTTGTGCCGCGTCTTGTCGGCGCAGATCACGTCACCCTTGGCCTTGCAGCGGCGATCGAGCTTCTTGCTGACCTTCTTGGCCTTCTTGATCGCGATCTTGCCGGTCTTCTGGACCAGCTTCTTCCAGGTCTTCTTGTCCACCTTGCCGGTCTGCTTGTAATGGACCTTCTTCTGGAACTTCTTGACCGCCGCCTTGGTCTTCGTGGCGTAGTAGCCGGTGACGTACTTCTTGGCCAGGACCTTCGCCTTGACCAGGCGCAACTGCAGCGCGGTGACGTCCTTCGACCGCTCGCCGTACTTGGGCGAGGCGTACTTGGTGGCGACGTACGAGGTCGCCGCCGCGGCCGGTGTCACCAGTGAGGGTGCCACCAACGCCGGCGCTGCGGAGACCCCGATCCCGAGCGCCGTAGCCGCGACGATCCCCACGATCACGCGACTCAACTTCTTCAACATGTCTTCCCCCTGTCCCGCGGAGCAATGTGCCCGTACGTCAACTACGGTGGGGAAGGACCGTTGGTTGCATCAACTTTGAAGGCACTTGCGTGCTAGGTAATCCTGAACCATTCTCAGCCGGCTGGCGAACCGTTCTCAGGCGAACAGCGGTCACGGTTGAGTAACAGGGCGTGCGCGGGTGCGGCTCCTGGCCCGCTCACCGGCGGACAAGATCACCTTCCGGATCCGGACCGCGGCCGGGGTGACCTCGATGCACTCGTCCTCGCGGCAGAACTCGAGCGCCTGCTCCAGGCCCATCAGCTTCGCCGGCACCAGTCGCTCCAGCTCGTCACCGGTGGCGGAGCGGACGTTGGTCAGCTTCTTCTCCCGGGTCGGGTTGACGTCCATGTCCTCGCTGCGGGCGTTCTCGCCGACGATCATGCCCTCGTAGACCTCGACGGTGGGCCCGACGAACATGGTGCCCCGCTCCTGCAGGCTGAACAGGGCGTACGCGGTGACCGCGCCGGACCGGTCCGCCACCAGTGATCCGGACGGCCGGGTCCGCAACTCGCCGGCCCAGGGCTCGTAGCCCTCGAAGACGTGGTGCATCAGGCCGGTGCCGCGGGTCTCGGTCAGGAACTCGGTCCGGAAGCCGATCAGGCCACGGGCCGGGACGAGGTATTCCATCCGCACCCAGCCGGTGCCGTGGTTGATCATCTGCTCCAGCCGGCCGCGCCGCAGCCCGAGCAGCTGGGTGACGACGCCGACGAAGTCGTCCGGCACGTCGATGGTCAGCCGTTCGACCGGCTCGTGCAGCTTGCCGTCGATCTGGCGGGTGACGACCTGCGGCTTGCCGACGGTCAGCTCGAAATTCTCCCGGCGCATCATCTCGACCAAGATCGCCAACTGCAGCTCGCCCCGGCCCTGGACCTCCCAGGTGTCCGGCCGCTCGGTCGGGAAGACCCGGATCGACACGTTGCCGACCAGCTCGGTGTCCAGCCGGGCCTTGACCAGCCGGGCGGTGAGATTCTTGCCGGAGCGGCCGGCCAGCGGCGAGGTGTTGATGCCGATGGTCATCGAGATGCTCGGCTCGTCGACGGTGATCAACGGCAGCGGCCGCGGGTCCTCCGGATCGGCCAGCGTCTCGCCGATGGTGATCTCCTCGATCCCACCGATGGCGACGATGTCGCCCGGGCCGGCGCTGTCGGCCGGCACCCGCTCGAGGGCCTTGGTGATCAACAACTCGGACAGCCGGACGTTGCGGATGGTGCCGTCGGAGCGGCACCAGGCGACGCTCTGGCCGCGCTTCAGCTCGCCGGCGACGATCCGGCACAGCGCCAGCCGGCCCAGGTACGGCGAGGCGTCCAGGTTGGTCACGTGGGCCTGCAGCGGGGCGCCCTCGACGTAGCTCGGGGCGGGGATCCGGTCGATGATCGTCGCGAACAGCGGGGCGAGGTTTTCGCTGTCCGGCATCCCGCCGTTCTCCGGTGCGGTCAGCGAGGCCCGGCCGGCGCGGGCGCTGGCGTAGATCACCGGGAAGTCGAGCACGTTGGTGTCGCTGTCGTCGAGCAGATCCAGGAAGAGTTCGTACGTCTCCTCGACGACCTCGGCGATCCGGGCGTCGGGCCGGTCCACCTTGTTGATCACCAGGATGATCGGCAACTTCTTGGCCAACGCCTTGCGCAGCACGAACCTGGTCTGCGGCAGCGGACCCTCGGACGCGTCGACCAGCAGCAGCACCCCGTCGACCATCTCCAGGCCGCGCTCCACCTCGCCGCCGAAGTCGGCGTGACCGGGAGTGTCGATGATGTTGATCACGACATCCTCACCGGCCGGCGTCCGGTGCTCGACCGCCGTGTTCTTGGCCAGGATGGTGATGCCCTTCTCCCGCTCCAGGGCCATCGAATCCATCACGCGGCTCTCCACGTCCTGGTTCGCGCGGAAGACGCCCGACTGCCAGAGCATGGCGTCGACCAGGGTGGTCTTGCCATGATCGACGTGGGCGACGATCGCGACGTTGCGGCGATCGTGACGGAGCGGCATGCGTGACTACTTCCGTAAAAGGATGGAGGAAAGGCGCGGTGAGTCTAACCGTTCCTCTCGAACGGAACGAAACCAGCGAGAGCCCTCAGTTGAGTTCATGAAGCTCGTGGACCGACCCAGGTTGGTCGGGTAGGGCGCGTCGGGCGGACAGACCGGACAGGGCGGGCAGACCGGACAGGGGCGGGCAGACCGGACAGGGGCGGGCAGACGAGCCAAGTCGGGCCAAACGGGCCAGGCCGGGTGCCTCCCGCGATCTTCCTGGTAGTGGCCCCGCCCCGAATCCTCCTACTGAACGCGTCTTCGCCCCAGGTACTCGCGCTTTGCCCCATCAACAGGTGGGGCAAAGGCGAAGAAGGTGGGGCGAAGGTGTCACGGATCAAGGACGACGGCCAACGGAGTCTCCCTCCAACCGGCGACCCTCCGCCGGGCGGCTTCGCACAGCCACCGGCTCCTACGGCCGCGAGCAGTTCCACCTCGGTCGACTTCCGCATGCCCGCTGCTTCGCGACCGTGCGCCTCTCTATCGGTGTCGCCTTCCGCCCACGCCACGGCCGCGCGTGACCGGCGCGTTTCTCAGCGTCCGCGACCGCGCGGTTTCTCGACCCCGGTCGACTTCTGTACGCCTACTGCCTCGGCGACCGTGCGTTTCCCGACTCCGGTCGATTTCCGTACGCCCACCGCCTCCGCGACCGCACATTTCTCTACCTGTGGCGAGTTCCGCGCTCCGAACCGCCCTGCGACCGCGAACATCTCTACCTGTGTCGACTTCCGCGCAACCACGGCTACGCGCGACCGGCGCGTTTCTCGACTCCGGTCGACGTCCGTGCGCCGACGACGGTCCCCGTCACCCGGCGATCGCTGACTGGCTCTCGGTGAGCCACTGCTTCGCGGCCTCGGCCGGGGTGATCCGCTCGAACAGGACGTCGGTGCTGACCCGGGTGGTGATCTCGGCCACCTTGGTCGAGCCGACCGGGCCGATGAAGGTGGGCGCGAAGTCGATCTTGCCGATGCCGTCGATGTAGCTGACCTCGGCCTGGCCGGCCGGCTCCAGTTGCGGCGCGATCGCGGCCCGGATCTTCGGATTGGCCGGGACGCCGCGGTCGGTCAGCAGCACCGTGCCGGCCTGCTCGTCGCCGACCAGGAAGTCGATCAGCTTCGCGGCGGCGTCGGCCTGCTTGGTCTTGGCCGAGATCGCGTAGTACTGCGAGGACTGCAGCCAGATGCCGGGGGTCGGCGTCTCGCCGGGCAGCCGGAGCAGCTTCAGCTCGCTGCCGGTGGCGGTGCTGAGCGTCGCGATCGAGTTGCTCCAGGCCAGCATCATCCCGGCCTGGCCGCGGCCCATCAGGGTCTGCTCGGTGCTCGCGCCCTCCTCCTCGACCGTGATCGAGGCCGGCGGGGCGGCCTGTTGCTTCATCAACCGGAGCGAGAAGTCGAAGAAGGAGTTCACCGTCTGTTCGGTCAGGCCGAGCTTGCCGTCGGCCGTGTAGAGGGACTCGCCCCGCTGCCGGGCGTAGGCGTCCAGCGAGTCGTGGGTGAGCGGGGTCGCGGTGCCGTAGCTGCCCTTGGGGCTGTTCTCGGTGATCTTGGTCGCGAGGGCGGCGTAGTCGTCCCAGGTCCAGGTCGTGTCGTCCGGCAGGTCGACCCCGGCGGCCTTGAAGACGGCCGGGTTGGCGACGATCGCCAGCGCGTTGGCACCGGTCGAGACCCCGTACTGGATGCCCTGCACCTGCCCGTTCTGCCGCGCCGACTCGTCCAGCGCCGCCAGGTCGAGGCTGCCCGAGACGGTGCCGAGGTCGAGCAGGGCCCCGCGGCCGGCGTATTCGGCCGGATAGGCGCCGCCGAGGGTGAACACGTCCGGGGCGTCGCCGGCGGCGACGCCGGTGGCCAGCTTGTCGAAGTACGCGCTGAACTCGGTCGACTCGCCGATGACCTTGATCCCCGGGTTGGCCGCCTCGAAGGCGCGCAGCGCCTGCTCCGTCGCCGCCGCCCGCTTCTCGTTGCCCCACCAGGCGAAGCGCAACGTGGTCGTGCCGTCCTCCGCCGGCCCGGCGCTGTTCCGGCCACAGCCGGTCCCGGCCAGCGCGACGACGAGGACGACGGCCAGCGCGAGCAGCCGGCGCGGCGAGGACAGGGCAGGCGACATGACACAACTCCGGGTCGAGGAGAACGAGGTGAGGTACGACAGAAAGCGGTTTCTCGCGTCAACGTAACAACCCCACCCACCCCCGTCAACACCCCGAACTTCGCCGACCCGTCAGTTGTGCACCGGTTTTGGCGGCGTGTCGGACCAGAACTGACGGGTCACCGCGGTCGAGCCGGGGGTTCGTCGGGGTCGACACCTGGCCAGAGAACGTTCTCTCACGCGGCTCCCGGGGTGCCCGCACCGTACGCTGGACGCGTCCAGATCGGTGCATCGTGGAGGTGACCATGATCGACCCGTTCACGGAGTCGTTCCGGCAGGAATTCGATCGCCAGTCGGCGGCCCTCGGCCGCTTCAATCTGGCGATCTTCGGCAAGACCGGCGTCGGCAAGTCGACCTTGATCAACGCGATCTTCGGCGAGGAGGTGGCGCGGACCGGGATCGGTGAGCCGGTGACCAAAGGCAGCCATCTCTATCTCGACAAGGTGGGCCATCTCGGCATCGTCGACACCCAGGGGCTGGAGGTCGGTCGCGACGACAAGGCGATCATCTCCGACCTGAACAAGGCGATGAAGGACATGCGCAAGCTGCCGCTGAGCGAGCAATTGCACGTCGCCTGGTACTGCGTCCGCGGCATGGACCGGCGGTTCGAAGACACCGAGGCCGAGTTCATCGAACGGCTGGATGATCTTGGGCTGCCGGTGGTGCTGGTGCTGACCCAGGTGCCGATGCGCGACGGTCGCTATCACCCGGACACGGTCCAGCTGGCCGAGATGATCATGGCCAAGGGGCTGCCGGTCGCCGGCGGTCGGCCGTTCCTGACCAACGCCCGCTACGACGAGTTCACCGGGCAGCAGCCGCATGGGCTGAAGGAAGTCCTCGATGCCACCTTTCGCGTTGCGCCAGAAGGAGTCGAAGGAGCCCTCACCGCGGCGCAGACCATTGATCAGGCTCGGAAGGCGCAGCAGGCGCACAAGTTCATAGCGGTCGCCGCGACCAGTGCCGCCGCCGCGGCGGCGACGCCGATCCCGTTCGCCGACGCGACGCTGCTGGTGCCGATCCAGCTCGGCATGATGGCCAAGATCGCTCAGCTCTACCAGATCAAGTTCGAGCGGGCGGCCCTGATGGCCGTCGCGTCGACCACGGCGGCCACCCAGGGCGGCCGGGCCGCGGTCACCGGGCTGCTCAAGCTGATCCCCGGCGCCGGGACGATCGCCGGCGGTGCGATCGGCGCCGCCGTCGCCTCGACCTTCACCTACGCCATGGGCCAGGCCTGGCTCGCCGTCTGCCAGCGGGTCGCCCAGGGCAAGTTGCAGACCGCCGGCCGGATGCTCGACTCCGCCGAGGTGAAGAAGCTGTTCACCGAGGAGTTCAAGCGGCGGCTGTCGCTGGGGTCGAAGCAGTCTGCTTGACGGTCGTCCCCGATGCCCGGCCGGACCTGATCACGATCGGCGCAGGCTCTGATAGATCCGGCTGAAGCCGTCCTTGCCGTGCCCAGCCTCGACCTGCCGCCGGATCAGCGTCTGCACCGCGTTGATCAAGATCGGGTCGACGTCGGCCGCCTCGCTGGCCGCGACGAAGTCACTCAGGTCGGAGAACTCCAGGCTCTGCTGACCCGGCGCGGCGTAGTCGCCGCCGTCGACCACCTCGGCGAAGTGGTGCACGCTGGGCGCCACAGCCCCGAGGAAGGGCGCGGCCATGGCGGCCAGGTCGCTCGCCGAGACCCCGGCCGAGGCGGCCATGGCGGCGCCGTGCAGGAAGCCGGCGAACATCGTGTACATCGGGGTCAGGATGGCCAGGTCGCAGAGCGGCGCCAGCCCCGCGTCCGCGCCGAGGAAGCGGCTGTCGCCCCAGAGTCGCAGGGCGGGTTCGGTCCGGTCGAATACCTCGGCCGAGCCGCTGTACAAGATCAACGAGCCGGGCTTGGAGATCATCTCGGGGACGGCCATGATCCCGCCGTCCAGATAGTCGATGCCGCGGGTCCGGGCCCACTCGGCGAGTTCGCGGGACTGCTCCGGCGTGGTGGTCGTGACGTTGATCACGGTCCGTCCGGCGAGGTCGGCGGTCACCGGGTCGAGGACGTCGTGCACCGACGCGTGGTCGTACAGGCAGGTGATCACGACCGGGCTGGCGCCGACGGCCTCGCCGATCGTCGTGGCCGCGTGGGCGCCGGCCTTGATCAACTCGTCGGCCCGGCCGGGTGATCGATTCCAGACGGTGGTCGGATGGCCGGCGGGGAGCAGGGCCGCAGCGAGGGCGCGACCCATCTCGCCCAGGCCGAGCACGGTGAGGGCGAGAGGTTCGTGGTTGGTCATGCCACCGATGCTGCGTCAGCCCTGTCGTCTTCACAAGTACCGACTATTATGTTCAATACCCACCTAGGAGTAAGTATTGGATTCCGGCGGGGACTCGAGCGACAGGGAGGATCCGATGACCCGGAGTGAACGCCGCGGTCCGTACATCTGCGGGATCGACGCCGCGATGGACGTGGTCACCGGCAAATGGAAGTCGTTGATCCTGTGGGAGCTGGAGGCGCACGAGGTCCGCCGGTTCGGCGAGCTGCGGCGCGGGCTGCCCGGGGTGAGCGAGAAGATGCTGATCCAGCACCTGCGGGAGATGGAGCACGACGGCCTGGTGCACCGGGAGGTGTATCGCGAGGTGCCGCCGCGGGTCGAGTATTCGTTGACCGATCAGGGCCGCTCGCTGAACGAGGCGCTGGCGCCGCTCGGAGCCTGGGGGTCGCAGCGGATCGGGCGGATCGGGGCCGGCCTGGTCCCGCATCCGGACCGGGTCGACACGTCCTCCTAGCCGGCTGTTGATCGCTGTGAGACCGCCGCAGAGCCCGCATACGCTGGAAGGCCAGGGAGGTCGGATGGACAGGGGAGACGCACCCCCGCTGATCATGGTCGGTGGGGTGCCCGGGGCGGGCAAGAGCACGGCCATCGCTCGGGCGCTGCCGTACCTCAGCGGGGTCGAGGCCCTGGACTCCGAGGACGAACGCCGCCGCCTGTCCGCGATCGCGCCGGGGGTGCCGTACGACTATCTGCGGCCGATGGTGCACGCGTTGCACCAGAGCCGCGCGATCGCCGAGCTGCTGCGCGGCCCGGCCGGCCGGAACGGTCTCGTGGTGCACGATCCGGCCACTCGCCCGGCCCGGCTCAAGATCATCGGGCAGTTGGCCCAGCTCCGCGGCTGGCGGCCGGTGTTGATCTTCATCGACGTCGACCGGGACCTGGCGCTGGCCGGGCAGCGGGCCCGCGGCCGGCTGGTCGATCCGGATCGCTTCGACGGCCATTGGCGTCGCTGGTCGTCGCTGCGTACGTACGCGACCGGGACCGACGAGTGGCGCGACGCGTTGGCGGTCTGGCCCGAGTGGCACTGGGTCGACCGCGATCACGCCGCCGGACTGATCCGGTCGGTGCTGCGGCCGGCGGCGGAGGCCTGGGCCGCCTGAGCCTCGTGCCGGGCCGCCGTGGCGGTACGGCAGGATGGCCTGATGTTTTCCGACGACCTGAACCGACGGCTCGGCCAGGCCCTGCGGCAGGCGCAGTCCCGCGGCCGGGTGCCGTCCGTCGTCGCGGGCGTCGTCCGCGGCGGAGAGCTCGCCTGGGCCGAGGCGGTGGGGTCCGGCGACGGGCGCGGCGGGCCGGTGGCCGGGACCGACTGGCAGTATCGGATCGGTTCACTGACCAAGACCTTCGTCGCCGTCGGCGTGCTCCGGCTGGCCGACGAGGGGTTGCTCGACCTCCATGATCAACTCGAGCAGCGGTTGCCCGGCACGCCGATCGGCCAGGTCCGGATCATCGACCTGCTGGGACAGTGCTCCGGCATCCGGGCCGAGACCGAGTCGCCGTGGTGGGAACGTTCGCCGGGGAAGGACTGGCCCGATCTCGAAGCGCAGCTGGCTTTGCGGGGCGAGGCACGGGGACTGTTCCACTATTCCAACGTGGGCTTCGGGGTGTTGGGCCGGCTGATCACCGAGCTCCGCGGCCGGCCCTGGCCCGAGGCGCTGGCCGCGGAGATCCTCGCGCCGCTGGGGATGACCCGGACCACGATCCGGCCGCAGCCGCCGCACGCCACCGGGTGGGCCGTCCACCCGCATTCTGATCTGATCATGGCCGAGCCGGAGCACGACGCCGAGTCGATGGGCCCGGCCGGGCAACTCTGGTCGACCGTTGATGATCTTGGTCGCTGGGCCCACTTCCTGCACGCCGGGAACCCGGACGTGCTGTCCGAGGGTGCTCGCGCCGCGATGCGGATCCCGCGGGCGCTGGCCGATCTGCCCGAGGAGCCGTGGACCTCGGCGTACGGGCTCGGGCTGCAGATCTTCAACGTCGCCGGCCGGCGGCGGTACGGGCACGGCGGCTCGATGCCCGGCTTCCTGGCGGCGCTGCGGCTCGAGGACAACGGCGACGCCGCGATCATCCTCGGCAACACCACCGCCGGGCTCTCCTCGGCCCTGGCCGACGCGCTGCTCGACCTGGTCGCCGAGCATGCCCCACCGGATCCGCCGGTCTGGACGGCCGACGCGGCGCAGTCCGCCGGGCTGGAGCTGACCGGCACCTGGTACTGGGGCCCGGCCCCGTTCGAGCTCCGGACCGCCGCCGAGGGTTGGCTCGAGCTGCGCCCGCACGGCTACGGCCGCGGCTCCCGCTTCCGCCCCGACGGCGACGACCGGTGGATCGGGCTGGACGGCTACTACCTCGGCGAGCCCCTGGTCGCCGTCCGCCGCGACGGCCGCGTGCACCACTGGGACCTCGCCTCGTTCCGCCTCACCAGCACCCCGTACGCCCCCGACGCCGACCTCCCCGGCGGCGTCACCACCCCCTGGTCCTGACCCTTCGACAGGCTCAGGGGACGTGAAGGTGTTCGTTCCCTGAGCCTGTCGAAGGGGGCCAAGCCCGGTGCCGCCTCTGGACTGCCCTCACCAGTGTTCGAGGCCGGCTTCGCGCCCTTTTGTGCGGCTTCGCCCCACCTGCAACGGTCGCGAAGCACGAGTAAAGGGCGCGAAGTCCTGAGCGCGCCGCTGGTGGATCCGGGACGGTCCGTGCCCGAAGTGACGACTCGACGAACGCATCCAAACTCGGCACCGAACCGGCGGCCGGGTGTGATTCCCCGCCGACTAGGCCAACCCGTCCGCTCTTGGTGCGTCTTTTGGCCGGTAGGCCGATCGAGGCATCTCCTGGCTTGCCCTTCGACAGGCTCAGGGAACGAACAAAGGGTCTCCTGGCTTGCCCTTCGACAGGCTCAGGGGACGAACGGTCAGCGCCACTGGTGGGCGTTGGCCTCGGCCCATTGGGTGAAGGTGACGGCGGGGCGGCCGAGCAGTTTGGGCAGGGCCGGGTCGACTTGCTGCGGGTGGTCGACCAGGTCCTTGGCGCCGTCGACGTACCACTCCGCGTAGTCGCCCATCGTCGGCGCGAGTTGCGCGATCGCCTCGTCCCGGCTGATCTCGACGAACGGCACGTCGGCCCCTATCGCCCGACCCATGATCGTGATCTTCTCCACCTTGGTCAGCGATTCCGGGCCGGTCAGCGGATAGGCCTGGCCGGAGTGACTCTCGTCGAGCACGGCCACGGCGGCGGCCGCGGCGATGTCGCCGAGATCGATCATCGCGTTCGCGGCCTGGGGATAGGCGTCCCGGACTTCGCGCCGGGTCTTGATCCGGTCCGCCCAGACCGTCGCGTTGGGCATGAATTCGCCCGGCTTCAGATGGGTCCAGGCGAGCCCGGAGGCCTCGACGATCGGCTCGATCTCGTCCCACCAGGAGCCGGCCGGGCCGGTCAGGTCGACGATCCGCTGGACGCCGGCGGCCACGGCATGATCAACGATCGCCTGGGCGGTCGGTGGGTGCGGCGCGAGATAGAGGGTGGTCACGCCCGCGAGCGCGGCCGGCACCGTGGCGGGCTTGTGGATCGAGCCGACGGCGACCTCGACGCCGGCCGGCAGTTTCGCCCGGTCCGGGTCGACGGTGAGGGCCCGGATGGCCGGCGCGTTGCGGTCGATCAGCTCGTCGACCACCAGGCGGCCGACGTTTCCAGTGGCTCCGGTGACCAAGATCGTCATGCGGGATCCCTTTCGATCGGGGTGGGGGCGAATCATCGTACACTCTACGGTGAAACGTCTCGAACGGCCCGGCCCGTACGATGCGAGGCATGGAACCGGACCGGGCCGCGACGGCGCAGACGATCCGGCTCGCGCTGTCCGAGCTGGGTCTGGAGTGGTCGGAACGGACGCCGGGCCTGTTCTCGGTCACGCTGCCGGGGACCCGCAAGCTGCGCACCGAGTGCGGGCTGGAGGTGGGCCGCTACCTGGTCGGGGTCCGGGCCTTCGTCGCCCGCAATCCGGACCAAGATCACGAAGCGGTCTACCGGCGGCTGCTGGAACGCAACCTCAAGCTGTCCGGCGTGGCCTTCAGTGTCGACGCCGACGGCGACATCTACCTGACCGGCCGGATTCCCTTGCCTGCGGTCACGGTGGACGAGATCGACCGGGTCCTCGGTGTCGTCGCCGAGACCGCGGACTCGATGTTCAACATCATCTTGGAGACCGGCTTCGCCGACAGCATCCGGCGCGAATGGGCCTGGCGCCGCTCCCGGGGCGAGTCCACCGCCAACCTCGCGGCGTTCAGCCACCTCGACCCCGGCGAGCCGCCGGCGGACGGCTGATCCGGGGTCTGCTGACGACCGCCGACCCGCGGGTGAAATCCTGGGCCGAGTAAAGACCGCCCGGTACCGATGACGAAGGGGACGATCGACGTGACCACACCAGAGATCTCTGTTCAGCTCTATTCCATCCATCCCGAGCTGGAGGCCGACCTCGACGGCTCGCTGGGCCGGATCGCCGAGATCGGCCTGCGCACCGTGGAGGCATTCGACTTCGTCCGCCGGGTGGACGAGCTGAAGGCCTCGTTCGACAAGTACGGGCTGAAGGCGCCGACCGCGCACGCGATCATGATCGAGGACGCCGGGGTGGAGACCCCGGACGGCCTGCTGACCGTGCCGCCGCCGGAGGAGACCTTCGCCGCCGCCAAGGCCCTCGGGGTGCAGGTGGTGATCGATCCGTTCGTCGCGCCGGACCGCTGGGCGACCGCCGACGACGTGAAGCGCAACGCGGATCGGCTCAATGAGCGCGCCGCCCAGGCCGCCGAATACGGCCTCAAGGTCGGCTACCACAACCATGATCACGAGCTGACGACCAAGATCGACGGCCGGCCGGCGCTGCAGGCCTTCGCCGATCTGCTCGATCCGTCGGTGCTGCTCGAGGTCGACCTCTACTGGGCGCAGGCCGGCGGCGCCGAGCTGCTGCCGCTGCTGCGGGGCTTCGGCGACCGGGTGGTCGCCGTGCACGTCAAGGACGGCCCGATGCGTCCCGGCATCTCCGCTCGCGAACTGCCGTCGGATCAGACCCCGGCCGGTCAGGGCGACGTGCAGCTGGCGGCCGTGCTCACGGCCGGGCTGGAGATCCCGTACGCCGTGATCGAGTACGACCACTACGAGGGCGACACCTTCGACGGGATCGCGCAGAGCTTCGCCTTCCTCACCGACACCCTGAAGTCGGAGCAGTAGCCAGGCGATTCCTTTTCCGCCGTGGGTGAGTCTCACTGGATATGAGCGTCCAGCCGAGACAGAAGGAGCACACCATGGCGGATTCGACGGCGCCGATCGACGTGGCGGTCAGGTTCATCGAGGCCTTCGGTCGACGGGACCTGACCGCCCTCGCGGACTGCCTCGCCGACGACATCGTCTTCGAGAGCCCGCGGATGCAGCTGACCGGCCGGGACCAGGTGCTGGCCGCCATCGGCGAGTTCACCGGTGTGGTCGATTCGGTCAAGATCACCGGCAGCTACGGCGACGCCCGGAGCGCCGTCGTGGTGTACGAAATCCGGACCGGCCCGTTCGGCACCATTCGCGCCGCCGACCACGTGTCCGTACGCGACGGCAAGATCACCACCGACACCCTGATCTTCGACACCGCCGCCCTGAAGGCCTAACCCAACCCCGACTTGTCAGACTCTCACCACGCCATAGCGTGGTGAGAGTCTGACAACTCGGGGTGTTTAGGGTTGGGCGTCTAGGCGGGCGGCGGTGGCGGCGGGGAAGCCGCCGGTGGCGATCGGGCCCCAGCGGGTGGGGGTGATCCGGATCAGGGACTTGTCCTGTAGCCGCATCGCGGCCCGGTATTCGTCCCAGTCGGGATGCTCGCCGGAGATGCAGCGGAAGTAGTCGACCAGGCCGTCCTCGGCCTCGGGCATGTGCAGCACCTCGGCGTCGCCGTCGACCTGCAGCCACGGGTCGCTGAAACCTTCGGAGAAGACGCAGACCGACACCCGGGGATCCCGGTCGGCGTTGATCGACTTCGCTCGGCCGGGATAGGTGGAGATCACGATCCGGCCGGAGTCGTCGACGCCGCCGGTCACCGGTGACAGCTGCGGCCGGCCGTCGGACCGGGTGGTCGCCAGCACCATCGAGTGCCGGGACTTGAGGAATTCCAGGAGTTCGTCGCGGTCGACGGTACGAGACGTTGCGATGCTGCGGGCCATGACGCTGACGTTACCGCCGGTCGGTCACGGTCAGCGGGCCGGCTCCCGGAAGACCTTGTGCTGGGCGGCCTGCGCCCGAGGCCGTACGGTCATCCGGTCGATGTTGACGTGGCCCGGCCGGGCGGCGACCCAGGCGATGCAGTCGGCGATGTCGTCGGCGGTCAACGGATCGGGCACCCCGGCGTAGACGGCGTCGGCGCGTTGTTGATCACCGCCGAACCGGGTCAGCGAGAACTCCTCGGTGTGCACCATCCCCGGTGACACCTCGGCGATCCGGATCGGCCGGTCGAACAGCTCGAGTCGCATCGTCTCGACCAGCGACCGCTCCGCCGCCTTCGCCCCGCAGTAGCCGGCGCCGCCCTCGTAGCCGCCGTCGGCCGCGACCGAGGTCACGAAGATCACCTGCCCGGCGTTGTCGATCAAGGTCGGCAGCAGGGCCTTGGTCACGGCTGCGGTGCCGAGCACGTTGGTCGCGTACATCCGTTGCCAGGCGTCGAGATCGGCCTCGGCGACGGACTCCAGCCCGAGGGCGCCGCCGGCGTTGTTGATCAAGAGACTGACCTCGGTTCCGGCCCGGTCGGCGAGCTCGGCGACGTCGGCCGGGTCGGTGACGTCGCAGCGCACCGCGACGCCGTCGATCTCCCGGGCCAGAGCAACGATTCGATCCAGTCGGCGGGCGGCGCAGATCACGCCGTAGCCGTCCGCGGCGAGCCGGCGGGCCGTCGCCGCGCCGATCCCGCTACTCGCTCCGGTCACCACGGCCACGGGTCGGGTCTCAGTCACGCTGGGAGTATGCCAAAGCCGTAGGGATCATCGTCCTTGCCTCCTTCGACAGGCTCAGGACATGCTTCGACAAGCTCAGGGAACGAACGGGCGAGCGTCGGGGTCATCGTCCTTGCCTCCTTCGACAGGCTCAGGACATGCTTCGACAGGCTCAGGGAACGAACGCCCAGGCTCTGGAATGGCTATCGTCGGAAACCCTGAACCCGGAGGAGCGCACCGATGGCACGCGATCCCAACATTCCCGACGCGTTCGACGTTTACACGATGGTGCTGTTGCGACGGCCGGACGACGCGCCGGAGCTGCCGGACGAGGAGTTGGACGCGCTGCAGGCGCGGCATCTCGCCTACCGGGCCGAGCTGGCCCGGCAGGGCGTGCTGGTGGTGAACGGTCCGTTCGGGGCGCAGAGCGACCTGTCGTTTCGTGGCCTGTCGATCTTCGCCTGCGACCCGGCCGAGGCCGGCCGGTTGTCGGCCGACGACCCCTCGGTCCGGGCCGGGCGGCTGGCGTACGACGTGCTGGAGTGGTGGGTCCGCGCCGGTTCGCTCGCCTTCCCCCGCGCCGATCGGCCGATCGGCGAGCGCCGCTCGCTGCCCGACGATTGAGCCGCCTCGTGGCCGGCGGATCGGCCCTCGATAGGCTCGGCGGCATGACCTCAACCTTGATCTTGATGCGACACGGCGAAAGTGAATGGAATGCCAAGAATCTGTTCACCGGCTGGGTCGACGTCGGGCTGAACGACAAGGGGATCACCGAGGCCCAGCGTGGCGGCCAGCTCCTGGTCGAGTCCGGCCTGCTGCCCGACGTGGTCCATACGTCACTGCTCCGGCGCGCCATCCGTACCGCCGAGATCGCCCTCGGGGTCGCCGACCGGATGTGGATCGACACCCGCCGGTCCTGGCGTCTGAACGAGCGGCACTACGGCGCCCTGCAGGGCAAGGACAAGGCCGCGACCCTGGCCGAGTTCGGCGAGGAACAGTTCATGACCTGGCGCCGGTCCTACGACACCCCGCCGCCGGAGATCAAGCCGGACGACGAGTTCGCGAACTTCAACGACGCCAAGTACGCCAGCCTGCCCACCGAGGCGCGACCCAGCACGGAATGCCTCAAGGACGTGCTGATCCGCGCCCTGCCCTACTGGTACGACCAGATCGCGCCCGATCTGCGCGCGGGCAAGGTGACCTTGATCGCCGCACACGGCAACTCCCTGCGTGCCCTGGTCAAGCACCTGGACGGGGTCAGCGACGCCGAGATCGTGGGCCTCAACATCCCCACCGGGATCCCGCTGGTGTACGAGCTGGACTCGGATCTCAAGCCGCTGACGCCCGGCGGCCGCTACCTGGATCCCGAGGCTGCCGCCGCGGCCATCGAGGCCGTGAAGAACCAGGGCAAGAAGAAGTAGCGCCCGGTTACCGGAACGACTTGATCACGTCGGCCATCGGCTCCAGAGCCGTGGCGTCGACCAGGTTGGGCAGCCGCACCATCACCTCGCTCGCCCCCGCTTCGGCGAGTTCGCGGAATCTGCCCACCTGGTCGGTGATCGTTCCGGCGTTGACCGCCGCTGCGAACCGAGCCGGATCCTGGCGTCGCGGCCGGTGCTCCTCGATGAGCCGCCACACCTGCTCGTCGTCCGTCCCGATCAGGACCGTCGACAGCTGGGTCACCGCGACCTCAGCCGGGTCCCGGGAGAGGTCGACGCAGTGCGCGCGGAGCACTTCGGCCTTGTGTCGTACGGTTTCCGCGTCGCCGAAGACGTTGCACGCGTCGGCGTACTGTGCCGCGAGCCGCAGCGTCCGCCGTTCGCCGCTGCCGCCGAGGATGATCGGGATGCGCTCCTGCAGCGGCCTCGGGTACGACAGGGCCTCCGTGATCTTGACGTGCTCGCCCCGGAACGCCGGCGCGCCCTTGCCCCACACCAGCGGCAGCACCTGCAGCGCCTCCTCGAGCCATGCGTAGCGCTCGGCCACGGGCGGGAACGACCAGCCGTACGCGCGATGCTCGGCCTCGAACCAGCCCAGCCCGAGCCCGCACACCGCCCGGCCGCCGCTCAGCACGTCGAGGGTCGCGATGATCTTGCCGAGGTGGCCGACGTTGCGGTACGTGACGCCGGTGACCAGGGTGCCGAGCCGGATCCGGGAGGTCACGCCGGCGAGGAACGCCAGCGTCGTGTAGCTCTCCAGCATGGCGTCCCAGGCGCGACCGAGTTGTGGGATCTGGCGGAAGTGGTCCATCACGTAGAGCGCGTCGAAGCCCGCCGCCTCGGCCGCTTGGGCGATCTCCGTCAGCCGCTGCCGGAGAGCCGGATTTCCACCCGGCCAGTCGAACGTCGCGAGCTGCAGCCCGAACCGCAGCCGGCTCGGGTCCTGCCGCTGCCGTTCGGCCGCCGCCGGGGCCCGGGTGAACGCCTCCGGCACGGCCCGAATCCGGGCCGGCCGGAGCACGCCGTCAAAGCCCTCGCCGGCGAGTTGGTCGCGGACGGCCGGCCACGACCGCAGCTGAGCGGTCAGGGCGGCAGCGGGAATTCGCTTGGTCCGTTGCCGATTCCGCTCCCGGCACTCCTTCGCCGGGACGTCGAACGCCACCGCGTAGCAGGGCAGGCCGAGCGCCCGAGCCAGGGCGAGCCAGCCTCGACGGCGTTCGGCATCCAGGCCGAGGGTGTCGATCACCGTCGTGAGCTTGCGGGCCAGCCGGCGCGCGACGACCTCCTCGAGCAGCGCGAACGCGTCGGTGCTCGCCTCGAGGTCGTCCTCGGCGACCCCCACCAGCGCGCGCAGGCGATCGCTCGAAACCACCGCGCCGGCAGGAAAGTGGGCGTCCGCCCAGGTCGTCTTGCCGGACGCGCCCGGGCCGACCAGCACCACCACGCACGGCGTCGGGAGCGCTCGCGCGTCGTCGGTCATGCGTGCAGTCTCCCACCGCGATCGAGGGGTGGACGCGAGCGCTCGGGTGGGGGAGGATGAGAAAAATCCATCTGATTGATTAAGTGGGGGCACAATGTCGTTGCTACTCCGTCGGCTCGGGGCGGGTCTGTTGGCCGGGGTGTTGATCATCGGATTCGCGGGGGCGGGGGTGGCGCAGGGGAGCCGGCCGGGGCAGGGCGCGGTTCCGCCGGAGACGGCGCTGGCCCGGGCGCGGGTGGCGGCGGACGTGCTGATGAGTTCGTACGACACGAAGAAGGCGTGGTTCCCGTCGAGCTGGTGGAATTCGGCGGTGGCGCTGCAGACGATCGGCGACTACATGGAGCGGACCGGGGACCGGCGCTACCTGGAGCAGCTGGATCACACGTTCGAGACGAACAAGGGGCCGTTCCCGGCCGGAGAGCTGTCCACCGACGAGATCTACGGCAACTTCACCAGCCGGGCCATCGACGATGCCGGCTGGTGGGCGCTGAACTGGATCCAGGCCTACGACCTGACCGGCCGGCAGAAGTATCTCGACATGGCCGTCACCATCGCCGAGTTCATGAACAGGTTCTGGGATCCGCGCACCTGCGGCGGCGGCATCTGGTGGAACGAGGAGCGGACCTACAAGAACGCGGTCACCAACGGGCAGTGGGTCCGGCTCACCGCGGAGCTGCACAACCGGATCCCGGGCGACAGCGAGTGGTTGGACCGGGCCGAGGAGGCCTGGGACTGGTATCTCGGCAGTGGCATGATCAACTCCGCGGGCTTGATCAACGACGGTCTGAACGACGACTGCGGCAACAACGGGCAGACGGTCTGGACCTACAACCAGGGCCTGGCGATCGGCGCCGGGATCGAGATCTGGCGGGCCACCGGCGACAAACGGGCCCTGGCCAAGGCGCGCGAGTTCGCCGACGCCGCGCTACGCGAGGACGGCCTGCTGACCGACGGCATCCTGACCGAGGCCTGCGACGCGCTCGACCGGACCTGCGACGACAACGGCAAGCAGTTCAAGGGAATCTTCCTGCGCTATCTGATGGAGCTGGCCGACACGACGGGCGAGCAGCGCTATCGCGACTTCGTCCGGACGCAGTCGGAGAGCATCTGGGACCATGATCGCGACGTCGCCAACCGGCTCGGTGTCCGCTGGGCCGGCGGCACCAATGATGATCATCCCAACAGCTTCGACTGGCGGACCCAGGCCAGCGCGCTCAGTGCTCTGATCGCGGCCGTTCCGGAACGCACGCCGCGGCGATCACTGTCGGCGACCCTGAGCCCGGCCCGGACGGCGATCCTGCCCGCGGCCGGTGCGCCGACCACGGTGGAACTTGATCTTGACCTGCTGGCGACCGGCAAGGGTCGGCCCCTCGACGGGGAGGTCGTCGTCGCCGGGCCCGCGGGCTGGACCGTGACCCCGGTCCGGGACCGGTTCCGGCTCCGACCGGACGGCAACGCGAAGCCGGCCGACCACCGCGTGCCGGTGACCGTCGAGATCCCGGCCGGCGTCGAAGCCGGAACCTATCCGGTGACCGCGACGGCAACGGCGCATCCCGGACTCGAGTTCTCGGCCCGGGCGGAGATCCAGGTGGCCCGCTCGATCGACCTCGACACCGGTACGGCCGCGGAGATCCCCTGGCTGTGGGACGCCGACGGGTCCGGCAACAACGGTCCGACCAGCCGGTTCGCCGACGGGAACAGCTACTTCGTCTACCGCTTCCCGTTCCCGGCCGGGACGACGGCCGCCGAGGCGACGGTGCTGATCGAGAACCAGTATCTGGTCGACGTCAGCTCCGACGGCGAGGACTGGACCACCGTGCTCCGGGAGGATGAGGAGATCAGGGACGGCTCCAACAAGGCCGAGCACTCCATCGACCTGACCCCCTATCTGGCCCCGGACGGGCCCACGAGTCCGGTCTACCTGCGGGTCCGCGACTCCTTCCCCGACGACGGCTGGGGCGGGCGGGTCTATCACGTCACGGCCGACTTCAGCTGACGACGGTGTTCGTTCCCTGAGCCTGTCGAAGGGCAAAGGGTGATGTGGCCTGCCCTTCGACGAGCTCAGGGAACGGACTCCCAAACCTTCCCCTCCAACGGCAGTTAGCGCGACCCGGGTTCGGGCTTGCCGTTGATCTTGGTACGGCCCTCGGGGAGATCGGCTCGCTGCGCTGTGAGGTCGCGTGGCAGCAGGGTGAATCCCTGCCAGTGCAGGTCCATCGGGCTCTGATCTTCGTCCCGGACGACGTGGTGGAAGCCGACGGCGACCCAGGAGACGACGTCGTCCAGCGGTGCTTGATCACCGACGTAGCCGAGCACGCTGCGCTGCGGGCAGTCGCGGTTCTTGGTGGCGAAGCGCTCGCACTCGGCGAACTGGCTGAAGGCGATGTCGTAGGCCGGCTCGTGCGACTGGCCGTCCTGATGATCATGGGACTCGTCGCTGAACCGATAGGAGTCGGTGTCGCCGATCTCGATCTGGTACGAGATCGGGTGTTGATCATCATTGAGCACCGCCGGGTTGACGATCCGCCACCAGCGGCGGTTCTCGAGCGTGCGCGTGGTCTCGGCCGCGATCGGGGTCAGCTCGCCGGAGAGCTCGGGCGACTTGGGCCCGGTCCGGCCGGTGAAGTCGGCGTCGTACTGCTCGACCCGCTGGCCGCCACGACCGCCGAGGGCCCAGTGCAGCCGCCAGACGGCGTTGTGCGAATGGGTGGCGGCCTGATCACTGTTGCCGGGCCCGACCGGCCGGCCCTGCAACGGGTCGTCGGTGTAGTCCTCGGGCGAGAGATCACCGGTGGCGCCGAGGGCGGGCCGGATCGAGCCGTCGGCGCCGAAGACGTAGCTGTTGACGTATTCGTACCAGCCGACCTTGGAGATCGTGCTCAGGCTCAGCCCGGTGCCGCGGGCGACGTCGACCTTGCCGCCGGACTGGGCCCGGTAGGCGATGCCGGTGTCGACCTCCTCGATGCAGAGCACCGGCCGATCCTCGCCGCCGCCGACCTTGCCGTCGCCGAAGTTGGGCACGAACGTGGTCTGCAGCTCGCCGGTGCACTCGGTTTCCACCAGGCTCTGCAGGTTGCGGCCGCCGAAGCCGTGATCGGTGATGTCCTCGGTGGTCCGCTCGCCGGTGTCGTACGGCACCTCGAGCTGACCGATCGCCAGCGAGTCGAGGATCTGGATCGGTGCCCGGCCGACCGGCGTGAAGTGGATCTGCTCCAGCGTCAGGCCGGAATAGGGATCGATCCGCCAGCACATCGCCCAGGACGAACCGCTGGACAGGGCCTTGGCGATCGGCTGGTTGGCCGGGCAGTCCAGGGTGGTGGCAATCGGCTTGTCGGCCGGGCTGCCGGGCGCGCGGGTCGCGGCGATCACGACGCCCGCGACGACCAGGCCGCAGAGCACGGCCGCGATGATCAGGATCCGGCCTCGGCCGGCGATGCGCAACATGATGATGATCGACTCCCCGTAGCTGACGAAAAGCAACGACCCTCCGGGAACCTTCTCCCGGAGGGCCGATGCCTCTTACCTCCTGCACCGCCGATCAGCGTCCTGGCCGGCGGCTACCCGTCCGTGCGGTTAGCTGGAGCACCCAACGGGGGTGAACCGGGTCGACGAGTTGCCGAGATTCAGGCGACCACCGTCGGCCGACCGGGCCAGGCCGAGGCTCAGCGCGGAGAGATCGAGACTGTTCGTCACGTCCTCACCGGCCGAGTTCTCGCAGGTGCCGATCTCCTGGTGGTTGACCTGGAGCGAGACGAACCCGTTCAGCACCTCGAACAGCGGCGACAGCATGTTGACGATCGACGACGTGATCCCGAACTTGATGTCGTTGATCACCAACTCGAAGATGTGATCGCCGGCGTCGCTGATGATCAACTCGTAGACCGGGGCGAGCACCGGTCCGACCGTGCTGCCCAGGGTCTGGATCGCCGTCGCCAGCGCGGTGCCGGCGGTGCCGCCGATCAGGCCGCTGCTGTTGTCGGTCACCTCGCCGAGATCACCGGAGGCGATGTCGGCCAGCGTGAACGTCCAGGTGACGTC
The DNA here is from genome assembly GCF_009299835.1 of Microlunatus speluncae. Taxonomy (GTDB): domain Bacteria; phylum Actinomycetota; class Actinomycetes; order Propionibacteriales; family Propionibacteriaceae; genus Microlunatus; species Microlunatus speluncae. The sequence goes on along the minus strand of NZ_VKCZ01000021.1, from coordinate 274,000 downwards.
CAGGTTGCCGCCCACCAGACCCTTGTCGTCGGCGAACTGGACCGTGATCGTCACCGCGTTCAGCGAGTCCTCGATCGCGCCGACGAGCAGGTTGGTGATGTCGTGCATGATGTCGTGGATGCTCTCCGCGATCAGCGGGTAGATCTCCGACGAGATCAGCTCGGCGTTCGGCTCCTGGGCGTTCAGCCCGCCCTTGCCGACCACCTGATCCAGGTGAATCTGCAGCTCACCGGTGGAGAAGTCGATCGTCACGACCTTGTTGTGCGACGTGATCGGCTGGTTCAACACCCGCTGGAACAGCGTGTCCTGCATGTTGCTGTCCACGGTGACCGTCGGCGTCGGAACGCCCGGGACACCGGACACCAGCCCGGTCAGCGCGTCGACGTCGAGGTTCTTGTTCACCAGGTCTTCGACGGTCGTGTCCACCGCGCCGGCCGCGCCGTAGATGCCGTTGGCGGCATCCCCGACCAGCGGCGAGCGGAGCAGCAGGTCCGCCTGCCCGACCCGGTACTGACCCGGGCCGCCGACACCGTCGGGATCGAGGATCTTGCCGTCCTCGACCACGACCTCGGAACCGAAGGCGCCGAGCTTCAACTCGAGCTGGTCGATCGCGAGATCGGTCAGTCCCTCGACCCCCGCGGACTCCGACAGCGAGAGCAGGTTGATGGTCGCGGCCCCGAAGGACGCGTCGTCGCCGCTCAGCTTGACCGAGCCACCCTCCGCCAGCAATCCGCTCACCGAGCGGGTGGCGGTGGCCGAGCCGGCCTCGCTGGAGCTGCCGAGGGCGCCCATCGCGCCGAAGTCGATCACGTCGTTCAGCGGGATCGAGACGTCACCGAACTGGACGACCTGGTCACCCAGCACGTCCACGTTCAAAGCATCGTTGTTGGCGCCGGGGGAGGACTTCAGCCCCGCGGAGGTCGCGGCGACGCCGACGAGGTCATTGCCTCCGACCGACGACGCGAGGATGCTGGCCGCAGATTCGGCGGCCTCGTCCTGGAAGTTCCCGACTGCCGCCGACGGGGAGAGCCCGACGGTGCCGATCATGAGGGCCGTGGCCGAGACGATGGCCAACGGCCTGCCCCGCGGCCTCCAGGACGGCCTTCCCGTGCGGGAAGATCCTGGTTGGCGCTGCCCTGCAGTCACCAAGAAACTCACTCCTTTAGGATCCGAGATGGTCGTGTAACCCCGACCCCCGCAAACAATTCCCCGAGCCCGAGAGTTTCTCCCCAGGGGAGAGAAGATAGCGACATCCAGGGCGGTTGTCACCATTCGAATTCGGCCAAGTCGGGGTGCTGTTTCCGGGCCGTTCCGGCGGGCCGATCGGGGGCCGGTCGGGAGCGGCTGGGATCCCTTGCGTACAAGGAGAATCAGGCAGACATGGAACGCCGTGCCGAGCGGTGTAACGGAATGATCAAAATGTAGGGCATCCGAGCAGTTCCGGAGTGTCGCGGAAAGGTGTCCAAAACGGACACGGTTGAGGACACAAAACATTCTCGATCATGAAAATCGATGGTGTCCAAAACGGACACGGTTTAGGACACGGGCTGGTTCTCGTCCTCGGGATAGCGACCGGTCACGATGTAGATCACCCGGCGCGCCATCGAGGAGGCGTGGTCGGCGATCCGCTCGTAGTAGCGGCCGAGCAGCGCCACGTCGACGGCGGCCTCGACGCCGTACTCCCAGTCCTCGCTGAGCAGCACCCGGAACTGGGACTTGCGCAGGTCGTCCATCTCCTCGTCGCGCTCCCGCAGCTCCCGGGCCAGCTCGAGGTTTCGATCATTGAGCGTGTGGCCGGCGCTGACCACCATCTTCTCGGCGACGTCGCCCATCCGGACGAAGTTGGGCCGGAGCCGCTCGGGCACGGCCGAATCCGGGTAGCGCATCCGGGCGATCTTGGCGACGTGCACGGCGAGGTCCCCCATCCGCTCCAGCTCGTTCACCATCCGCAGCGTCGCGACCAGGGTGCGCAACTCGCCGGCCACCGGGGCCTGTCGGGCCAGCAGGGAGAAGGTGCGGTTCTCGATGTCGTGCTGGCGCTGGTCCAGCGCGTCATCCTTGCCGATCACCTGCTCGGCCAGGTGGATGTCGCACTCCAGCAGAGACGTCGTGGCCGCGCGTACCGCTTCCGCGACCAGCTGAGACATCTCGACCAGATCGTCCAGGATCTCGTCCATCTGCTCCCGGTACGAGTCACGCATGCCGAATCCACCTCGCCTCATCGAGCGGCCCGCGCGGCCGCACAAAATACGCCCCAACCCTATGCCAGCGCCGATGACCGGTAGAAAACGCCGATCGTAAACGCCAGGTGAACATCGAAGGAACGCTCGGCGCGCGTTCCCGCGAGGCGGCATCCGATGGTGAGGTGGCCGCGAGCTTTCCCTTTAGTATCGGCTTTGTGAACCCGATCGGCGCCACGCTCATCGCCCTTGTCGTCGGGATCATCATCGGCGGCTTCGCCGTCTGGATCTGGTCCCGGCGCAAGCCTTTCGACGACGCCGAACTGCGCTACACACCCCCGGCGGTGCCGGACGGGGTCGGCGCGGTGCTGGCGGCGCTGCGCTCGTCGGCGATCGTCGTCGGCCCGCACGACGAGGTGCTGCAGGCGAGTACGCCGGCGCACAACCTCGGCCTGGTGCGCGGCTCCCGGGTGGTGAACGACGACCTGCTCCGGCTGGTCCGCGAGGTCCGGCAGAGCAAGGAGTCGTCGGCCTCCGACCTGCAGATCGAGCACGGCCGCGGCATCGCGGCGACCTATCTGTCGGCCCGGGTGGCGCCGCTGGACGACGAGATGGTCCTGGTGCTGGCCGAGGACCTGACCACCCAGCGCCGGATCGATGCGACCCGGCGGGATTTCGTCGCCAACGTCAGCCACGAGTTGAAGACCCCGATCGGCGCGGTGTCGCTGCTGGCCGAGGCGATCGAGGACGGCGCCGACGATCCGGTCGCGGTCCGCCGGTTCGCCAGCCGGCTCAGCCTCGAGTCCGCCCGGCTGATCGACCTGACGGCCCAGATCATCGACCTGTCCCGGTTGCAGGCCGACGACCCGCTGGCCCACCCGGAGGAGGTCGACGTCGACGAGGTGCTGGCCGACGCCGTCGACCGGTGCCGGGTCGACGCCGAGCAGCACCAGGTCGAGCTGACCGTCGCCGGGGAACGGAACTGCCGGGTGCTCGGCAGCGATCGGATGCTCAGCGTCGCGATCAGCAACCTGGTCGAGAACGCCGTCATCTATTCCGACCCCGGCGCGCGGGTGGTGGTCGCCGCCCACCGGGTCGCGGCCAGCGACGACGACTACATCGAGATCACCGTCTCCGACAACGGCATCGGCATCCCGCCGAACGACCAGGAACGGATCTTCGAACGCTTCTACCGGGTCGATTACGCGCGCAGCCGGGCCGACGGCGGCACCGGGCTGGGCCTGGCGATCGTCAAGCACATCGCGGCCAGCCACCGCGGCGACGTCGCCGTCTGGAGCCAGGTCGGCCAGGGTTCGACCTTCACCATCAAGATCCCGGCCCACCTCAAGCCGGGCACTGCGGTAGATCAAGGGTTGCCGGACCTGCCGGCGACCCGGGACCCGGCCATGCTGACCGCCACTGAGCGGCAGCCTGAGCCGAAGTCCGTCCCGGTTCCGTCCGATCGCCCACCGGCGACTGCGGAACCGAACCCATCCGACCGGGCGAACGACGCGAAGTCCCGGCCCGACAAGCAGGAGACCAGACAACGATGACCCGCGTATTGGTGGTCGAGGACGAGCAGACGTATCGCGAGACGCTCGCGTACATGCTGCGCCGCGAGGGTTTCGAGGTGGTCGAGGCCGCCGACGGCACCGAGGGCCTCGCCGAGTACGACCGTGTCGGCGCCGACATCGTGTTGTTGGATCTGATGATGCCGGGGCTGCCGGGCACCGAGGTGTGCCGGCAGTTGCGGACCCGAGGCCCGGTCCCGGTGATCATGGTCACCGCCCGGGATTCCGAGGTGGACAAGGTGGTCGGGCTCGAGCTGGGCGCCGACGACTATGTCACCAAGCCGTTCTCGCACCGGGAGCTGGTGGCCCGGATCCGGGCGGTGCTGCGCCGCGGCCAGGACGTCGAGCTGGTGCCCGACGTGGTCGAGGCCGGCGGCGTCCGGATGGACGTCGAGCGGCACGAGGTGTCGGTCGACGGCGAGCGGGTCAAGCTGGCGCTGAAGGAGTTCGAGCTGCTGGAGATGCTGCTCCGCAACGCCGGTCGGGTGATGACCCGGGGCCAGTTGATCGACCGGATCTGGGGCGCGGACTACGTCGGCGACACCAAGACCCTGGACGTGCACGTGAAGCGGCTTCGGACCAAGATCGAATCCGATCCGGCCAGCCCCAAGTATCTGATCACCGTGCGCGGCCTGGGCTACAAGTTCGAGGGCTGACGGCCGGTCGCTCGGCTCCGGCGGGATCGGCTGTCACACTACGATCCGTGGAGATGGACATCCTCGTACGAGCTGTCGACGCCTGACCATGTCGATGGCCCAGAACGAACCGCGGCCCGAGCCGGAGGCCGCCGCCGAGGCGGTCAAGGCGCTGGATCTCGCGCTGCGGGTCGGGGAGACCCTGCTCGCCAACGGCGCCGGTGCCGCCGACGTCGCGGCGACGATGGACTCGATCCTGCGCCACCTCGGTCTGGCCGAGGCCGACGTCGACGTCACGTTCACGGCGCTGGTGATCGCCTACCAGGAGACGCCGGACGCGCCGACCCTGGTCCGGCGGCGCAACGTGGCCCAGCGCGAGGTCGATTACGAGGATCTGACCCGGGTCGATCACCTGGTCCGGGCGTTGCTGCTGGACCAGATCGATCGCGACGAGGCCCGGGCCGAGCTGGCCCGGATCGTCTCCTCCGGTCATCAGCGTCCGCGCTGGGCGGTGACCGCCGGCTGGGGCGTGCTCGCCCTCGGCATCGCCATGCTGCTCGGCGGCAACTGGATCGTGTTGATCACCTCGGTGGTGACCGCGATCGCGGTGGAGCGGCTGCAGCGGCTGTTGACGCTGGCCCGGCTGCCGTCGATCTATCAGCAGATGGCCGGCGGTCTGCTGGCCACCCTGCTGGCCGTCGGGGTGGCGTTCACCCCGATCCCGCTGGATCCCTCGGTCGTGGTCAGCGCCAACATCACCGTGCTGCTGGCCGGCCTGGGGCTGATCGGCGCCGCGCAGGACGCGCTGACCGGCTTCTACATCACGGCCAACGCCCGGCTGCTGGAGGTGATGCTGTCTACGGTCGGCATCATCGTCGGCGTCACCGGCGGGCTCACCGTCGGCCGGATGCTGGGCGTCGACCTGGCGCTGGACCCGGGCGCGTCCGGGCTGGCCCCGGTGCCCTGGATGCTAGCCGGTGCCGCCCTGTGCGCGATCGCCTTCGCCTACGTCGTCTACACCCCGGTCCGGGCGCTGTTGCCGATCGGCCTGGTCGCGGCCGCCGGGGAGGTCGTCTACTACCTGCTCAGTTCCGCGGGGTTCGGCCGGCCGTGGGCGTCGGCCGTCGCGGCCGTCGGCATCGGCATCGTCGCGTACGGGGTCGCCGGGCGGGTCCGGGTGCCGCCGTTGGCGATCGTGGTCTGTGGCATCACGCCATTCCTGCCCGGCCTGTCGATCTATCGGGCGCTGACCTTGATCACCACCGGTGACGCGAACGGCGTGGTCGACTTCGCCACTGCGGGGGCGGTCGCCATCGCGCTGGCCTCCGGCGTGATCTTGGGCGAATACCTCGTGCAGCCGGTCCGCCGCGAGGCCCGCCGGATGGAGCGCCGGCTGTCCGGTCCGCGCCTGGTCGGGCCGCTCCGGATCCGTACGCTGCGGCGGGAGGCCAAGAAATAAAGGGACTTCCGCCTCAGCGATGGGTCCGCGGGTGCCGGGCCCAGCCGAAACAGAACAGGCCGAACGCGATCAGCCCGAGCGCGACGGCGATCAACAGCACCGGACCGAACGGCTGGCCGCGGACCGTCTGCAGTGCGGCATCCAGCCCGCCCGCCTTCTCCGGGTCGTAGCTGATCCCGGCCCAGCCGATCAGCAGGCCGACCACGATCAGCGAAACCCCCTTGGCCGGGAAGCCGATCCGGCCGAGCGTCATGGTCAGTCGGCCGGCGCCGGACATGTCGTCCTTGAAGGTCTGCTTGATCCCCTTCACGATCTGACTCACGCCGATCGTGATCACCGCGGCGCCGACCAGGGCCACCAGGACCTGACCGAACGGCAGTGCGAGCAGTTGCGCGGTCGCGGTCTCCTCACCCTTTTCGCCGCCCCCGCCGCCCCCGCCGATGACGATCCTGATCGCGGCGATGCCGAGGGCGAGGTAGACGATCGCCTGGCCGACCGCCGCGACCCGGCGCGCCGTCCGTTTCGGCTCGTCGTGCCAGGAGTAGCCGACCGCGGCGTCGATCGCCCGCCAGACCACCAGGGCGAACAGGCCGATCGCGACCACCCAGAGCGCCACCACGCCGAACGGCTGGGCCGCGACCTCGGCCAGCGCCCCCTGCTGCGAGGTGTCCTCCTTGGCCCCGAAACTCAGCCGGATCGCCAACGCGCCGATCATCAGGTGCACCAGGCCGAAGCCGGCCAGGCCGATCGTGATCAAGATCCGGTACGCCCTCCGCGCGGGCTCCGTTGTGCTCATCGCCGCCTCCCCGGGGCCGGCCTCGCCGGCTCTCCGCTGATCTGTACCCAGCGGCGGGGAGATTCATCGGCCAGGAAGGGAGCGACCTGCCGCCACAACTTCTCCTGACTGCGGACCACTAACCGGCGGCGACGGCCGGAGCCGGGGTGAACGCGGCGGCGTGTGCGGCGGCCCAGTCCGTCACCGAGGTCGCGGGGCGCCCGGTCAGCAGCGATACGCCGTCGGTGGTCGCGGCGAAGCCGCCGGCCCGGATCAGCCCGAAGACCCCGCCCAGCTGACGGCCGAGCCACTCGGGCAGGCCGGCACCGGCGAACCGGGCACCGGCCTGCTCGGGCGTCAGGTCGGCGAACTCGACCGGTCGGCCGGTGGCCGCGGCGAGAGCCGCCGCGAGCTGGTCGAAGGTCACCGCCGCCGGCCCGGTGAGGTCGAAGGCCGATCGGTCCGGCGGATCGAGGAGGGCGGCCGCCGCGCTCGCCGCGACGTCCGCGATGGCCACCATCGCGACCCGGGCGCCGCCGACCGGCGCGGACAGCCGGCCGGTCGCGGCGACCTCGGGCGCCAGCATCAGCAGGTTCTCCGCGAAGAACGCGGGCCGGAGGTTGAGGTGGGGCAGCCCGCTGTCGGCCAGGTGTCGCTCGATCCGGCCGTGCCAGTCGAACGCCGGCACGGCCGAGCCGACGGCGGCGTGCAGGGCGGACAGCTTGACCACCCGGTCGACGCCGGCGCGTCGGGCGGCCTCGATCACGGCGATCTCGTGGTCGACCTTGTCCGGGCCGTCGGCCGAGCTCAGGTAGAGGCGGCGGATGCCGCGTAGCGCCCGGTCCAGGCTCGGGCCGTCGGTGAAGTCGCCGACGGCGGCCTCGAGCTCAGGCCCGGCATCGGGCCACACCCGACGGCTGGCGCCGGGGTCGCGGACCAGCACGCGCGGGCGCGTGCCGGCGGCGAGCAGCTCGGCCACGACGCGGGAGCCGACCCTCCCGGTGGCTCCGGTGATCAGAATGGTCTCGTCCATCTCGGTTGTCCTCTCAGGTGTCGGCGGGCGCCGGCGGGATGTGGTGCGACGGGCGGAACACGTCCGCGGGATCCCAGCGCCGCTTGATCCGGCGCAGTCGCCGGTGGTTATCGGGAGTGAAGGCTGTGGCGGTCCGCGCCGGGTCGGTCAGCAGATTCAGGAAGGAACCGCCGGTGGCCCGGGCCGCGAGCGCGTCGTCGAACCGGTCGACCGGCACGTCCACCGCGGCCCGGTCCGGGGCGAGGTAGGGAGCCACCGCGAGCACCGAGTACGGCGTCTGCCGGTGCCCGGCCGGGCCCGCGTCCGGGCCGGGGCGGGCCATCGCGCCGCCCCAGTGCCGCAGCTCGACGAACGCGTACGGCGCGTCGGGCCGCAAGCCCTCGCCGACCACGAGGTCGAGCAGGTCGTCGTCGATCCGGTCGTACAGCTGGACGAGCTGCCGGTGCGGCATCGGCGGTGCGTCCGGCCCGTTGGTGGCGGTCGAGGCCGCGGCGAAGTCGCGCAGCGCGAATCCGTCCAGCAGCGGCTCGCCGGCCACGTCGAGCAGTGGGCGCAGGGTGGCCCGCCCCGTCGGCTCGTCGACCAACCCGGTGGCGCGCAGAGCCACCACCGGCCGGCCGTGCAGGGCCGTCGGGAAGACCGGGGCGGGTGGGACCCGGAGCAGCAGCACCGCGGTGTTCAGCGCCTCGGGCTCGGTCCGGGTCCAGTCCCGGTAGGCCGCGAGCAGCGCCCGGCCACGGTCGGCGGGAAAGAACGACAGACCGGAGAAGACCGAAGGGGCGTCGTACAGCCGGAAGGTCAGCGAGGTGACGATCCCGAAGTTGCCGCCGCCGCCCCGGAGCGCCCAGAAGAGGTCGGGGTTGGTCTCGGCGTCGGTGCCGACCAGCTCGCCGGTAGCGGTGACGACCTCGGCGGCCAGCACGCTGTCGGCCGCGTAACCGAAGGTCCGGCTCAGCCAGGCCGCCCCGCCGCCGAGGGTGTAACCGACCACCCCGACGGTCCCGCACCGGCCGGCCAGCGAGGCCAGCCCGTGCTCGGCGGTGGCCCGGTTGACCTGGTGCCAGGTCGCGCCCGGGCCGACCGTGGCCGTCCGGGCGGCCACGTCGATCCGCACCTCGTCCAGCCCGGACAGCTTCAGCAGCAGGGCGCCGTCGGCCGGGACGAGCGTGCCGTGCCCGGTCGACTGCACCGCGAGCGGCAGCCGCAGCCGGCGCGCGACCCGGACCGCCACTTGGACGTCGGATCGGCTCCGGGCCACGGCGATCACCGCCGGAGTGGAGTCGATCGTGCGGTTCCAGCCGGTCCGGGCCTCGTCGTAGCCGGGCTCTCCGGGCAGCAGCACCGGACCGGCGAAGTCGGGCCGCAGCCCGGCCGCGGCCTCGGCGGCCCGGGCCGTGACGGCGACGTCCGGACCGGTGATCATGACGGCGCGGCCGCGGCGTCGGTGGCGACCACCACCGGTCCGAGCAGCTCGATCCCGTGCGTCGCCGCGATCTCCAGGACGGCCTCCATGGACGGTTCGCCGGCCGCGGCAAGCGCGGCGGCGGCCCGGGAGAAGCCCTCCATCGCCGCGCCGGGGGCGTGGACCATGAAGGCGACGGCGTCGGCGTCGGACTCGTTGCGGATGGTGTGCGGGGTGTCCCCGGCCAGCGGCATGACCTCCCCGGCCCGCACCGGGTGCCGCCGGACCGGTCCGTCGGGCCGGTCCTTGTCGCCGACGTAGAAGACGAACTCGCCCTCGAGCACGTGGTAGATCTCGCCCGGCGCGTGCCGGTGCAGGACCGGCGGGCCGCCGCCGGGTGGCATCCGGATCAGGGCCGAGAAGAGCGCCCCTCCGGTCTGTTCGGTGGTGGCGAGCACGATCAGTTCGTCGGTGCCCAGCGCGAGCCGCTCGCCTTCGGTAATTTCGACAGGTAACCTGTTCATATGATGAGTATGGACAGGCAGCCTGTCTGATGTCAAGAGAGTTGCCGAGCTGGCAGGGCGGCGAGCGGCCTGTGAACACGGTCAACCTGTTGCGGGAGGCGTTCGTCGCGCTCAACGACCGGGCCATCACGCGGCTGGCCGAGCGGGGTCACGAGGTCGTCCGGGCGGCCCACGGGGCGGTCTTCCAGCACATCGACGACACCGGGACGCCGGTCGCCCGGCTGGCCGAGCGGGCGCAGATGACCAAACAGTCGATGGCCGAACTGGTGGCCCACCTGGAGCGCCACGGGTACGTGGTCCGGGAGGCCGACCCGGCCGACCGGCGGGCCAAGCTGGTGATCCCGACCGAGAAGGGGATGGAGGTGTTCTCGATCGTCCGGGATCTGGTGCCCGAGATCGAGCAGGACATCGAGACGCTGCTCGGCTCGGATCGAGCGGCCGCCCTGCGGGGCGACCTGGAGCGGCTCCGGTCGGGTTAGGGCGGGTTTCTCAGCCCCGGCGCACCGGGTTGCTGAGCTCGCCGACGCCGGGGATGGTGATCTTGACCTGGTCGCCGTCGGCGAGGGTGAACGGCAGCTCGGGCACCAGTGAGGTGCCGGTGGAGAGCCACACGCCGTCGGGGAACTCCAGATCCCGGAACAGCCAGTCGACAAGATCATCGAGCTTGCGGTGCAACTGGCTGGTCTCGGTGTTGCCCTGCCAGATCGTTTCGCCGTCGCGGATGATCACCATGCCGAGCTCGAGCGCGTACGGATCGGCGACCTGCCAGACCGGCGTGACGCCCGGGCCGAGGCCACAGGATCCGTTGTAGACCTTGGCCTGCGGCAGATAGAGCGGGTTCTCGCCCTCGATCGTGCGGGAGCTGACGTCGTTGCAGACGCCGTAGCCGATGATCTCCTTGGCGCTGTTGATCAACAGCGCCAGTTCCGGCTCGGGCACGTCGATCTCGGAGTCGGCCCGCACCCGGAGCTCGCCGCCGTCGCCGATCACCCGCCAGGCCACCGACTTGAAGAAGATCTCCGGCCGGTCGGCGTCGTAGACCTGCTCGTAGACGGTCGCCGACGTCTCGCTCTCGGCCATCCGGGCGGTCTGGGAGATCTTGTACGTCACCCCGGCCGCCCACACCTCGGTGCGGCCGTCGACCGGCGGCAACACGGTCAGCTGATCGACGGCGACCGCCGGACCCGTCGGCGACTCGGCCCGCTCGCGGAGCTCGGTCAGCGACAGCCGGGTCAGCTCGGCAAGATCATCGGCGATCGGCCGGACCGTATCGCCGTCCCGGACGCCGACTGCCGTGCGGCCCTCGTGGGCGTACCGGATGATCATGATCGGCCTCCTCGATCGCGAGGTCACGATCTTGTCACACCGCCGCCGTGCGCCCGCCCGAGGGTTCCGCGATGCGGACCTCGCGACCCACCGGTGCGTGTCAGGTGGGACAGATGATGCCAGAGTGGTCCCATGCAGGCAGATCAGCTGACCGAGCCGGTCGTGGATCACGGTGAGGGACCGGTGTATTCGGTCCGCTGGGCCGGGCCGCGCTGGGTGGACATGTTGGCCGGCGACATCCTCGAACTGCGGCCGGACGGCGAGGTGGCCCGGCAGCACGTCGGCACCGTCGCGGCGGTGATCCGGCCGCGCCGGGGCGGCGGGCACGTGATCGCGGGCGAGCGGGGCCTGCTGCTGGCCGACGACGACGCCCTGGACGCCCCGGTCCGGGCCCAGCCCGAGGTGTGGGCCGGCACCGACGTCCGGATGAACGAGGGCGGCTGTGACCCGGCGGGCAACCTCTATCTCGGCTCGATGGCCTACGACGGGCGGCCGGGCGGCGGCACGCTCTATCGGTTCGGGCCGGACCTCGCGCCGACGGTGGCGGTGCCGGAGGTGACCATCTCCAACGGCCTGGAGTGGAGCCCGGACGACGCGCTGGCCTACTACGTCGACACCCGGACCGGCCGGATCGACGTCTTCGACTGGGATCCGGACGGCGGGCTGCGGGACCGGCGGCCGTTCGTGGAGGTCGACGGCGAGGGCGGCCCGGACGGGCTGACGGTCGACGCCGAGGGCGGGGTCTGGGTCGCCCTGTACGGCGGCTGGGCGGTCCGGCGCTACACCGCGGCGGGGCGGCTGGACGAGGTGATCGAGGTGCCGGCCCGGCAGGTGACGGCGTTGACCTTCGCCGGCCCGGAGCTCGACCAGTTGATCATCACCACGTCGCGGCACGGCCTCGAGGACGACGTCGGCCCGGCCGGCGCTCTGTTCGGTGCCAGACCCGGCATCCGAGGCAGACCGGTCCGAGAGTTCGCCGGGTAAGCCGTGTCCCAACTGCGGGTGGACACGATCGGCATCGCTCGATCCCTGGTTCCGGCGACGGCGGCGCTGCTGGCCGCCGTCCTCGGCGTGCTGTGCTATCACATCGGTTCCGACCGGCTCGACTTCGCCGCGCACTACGTGGCCGGGCTCGGCGGGACGATGTTGCTGCTGTCGATCCTGGCGATCAGGCCGACGTCGCTGCCGCGCGGCTGGGCCGTGCTCGGCCTGACGATGCTGGCCTGCGTGCTCGGAATCGGCTGCGAGACCTTGTTCTTCGTCGACGGCGGCTTCGATCTGGTCGACGTCTCCAATCAGAGCCTGGGCGCGGTGACCGCCGCGTTGATCTTCATCGTCTGGCCGGTCCGCGGGGTGCCGCCGACGACGTTGTGGATCATCCTGGCGGTGCTGCTGCTGGGAGGAGGGGCCAAACTTGTCGGCTATTTCTAGGACCTCCAGGCCGGTCCTGGTGATGTTGATCATGATCGCCGTCGGCTTCTGGGTGATCGGGATCCTGATCACCTTGTCCCGGACGATGATCCCGTACGGATTCGAGGCCGAGACGGTGCGGACCACGGCGATCCAGCAGGAGCATCAGCCGGGACGCGACGACATGATCTTGATCCGGACCGACCGCCGGACCCTGCGGGTGGATCCGAACGCGGCGGCCTGCGTGAAGATCGGGGACCAGCTGACCAAGCCGGCCTGGTCCCGCGACATCGCCGGGCCGTCCGGCGCGACCTGCGAGCTGGGCTGGCCGAAGCAGCTGCGGACCGTCGTCGTGGTGCCGATCCTGGTCGCCGCGGGCTGCGGCACCTACCTGTTTCTGGCCCGGTTGCTGCTGGCCCGGCGGCTGCTGCCCCGGCCGGTCAGAACAGCCGCGCGATCTCGACCGTGACGGTCAGCGAGCTGGCGGCGCTGCCCGAGTAGAGGCCCTTGAACGGCGCGACGTCGGCGTACTCCCGGCCACGGCCGACGACGACGTGCCGTTCGCCGGCCGGGATCGCGTTGGTCGGGTCGAAGGCGGTCCAGGCCCCGTCCCACCACTCGACCCAGGCGTGGCTCTGGCCGGTCACGGTCTCGCCGATCTCGGCGTCGGCCAGGGGATGCAGGTAGCCCGAGACGTAGCGGGCCGGGATGCCGGCGAGCCGGAGCAGCGTGATCGTCAGGTGGGCGATGTCCTGGCAGACACCCTTGCGCTCCGACCACACGTCGCCGATCCGCGAGTGCACCCCGGTCACGCCCGGCACGTATTCGATCTTGTCGTGGACGAACTCGCTGGCCGCCCGGGCCGCGTCGCCCGGCGCCCGGCCGCGGACCACCTCGGCCGCCAGGGCGCGCAGCTCCTCGTCCGGCTCCGTCCGACCGGTCTGGATCAGCCATTCCGCGTGCGCGTCCCGGACCGACCGTTCACCGAGCGCGTCCCAGCCGGCGCGATCGGTTCGATCATCGAAGGCGATCCGGGTGTCGACCAGGCTGGAGGCGACCACCCGGAGCTCCCGGTGCAGCACGCTGGTGTCGAAGGCGTGCACGATCGTGCCCCAGTAGTCGAGATAGCGGTAGGCGGTCGACGCCGGCCGGACCTCGATCCGGGTGTCGGCCGTCGATTGATGATCTTCGCTCAGCGGCGTCATCCGTACCTCGTTGTAGGACGCGACCACCTCGTCGTCGTAGCTGAACGCCGTCTCGTGACGGATCCGGTAGCGCCGCGACTGCGGCCGGTCGGCTTGGATGATCATGCTCCCCCCTGGGCCCAGGCCTTGGCGTGCGATGCTTCGAAGAAGGTCAGGGTGACCGCCTCGCTGACCTCCGAGCAGGTGCGTTCGAGATCGACCAGCACCGTCGGCAGGTCGCCGAGCAGATCTTCCGGGCTGCGGAACTCCAGCTGGGTCCGGGCCCGGCCGAGCCGGCGCCGGGCAAGATCAGGAACGCCGGCCCGGGCCCGGCCGGGAGTGAGCTCGTTCAGACAGCCCTCGGCGGCCGAGAGCGCGAAGAACACCGAACGCGGGAACAGCCGGTCCAGCAGCAGGAACTCCACCGCCGCGGCCTCGTCGAGATCGCCGCGATAGGTGCGCAGGAAAGCCTCGTAGGCGCCGCAGGACCGCAGCAGCGCCGACCACGACGGCCGGCCGCGACCCGGCGCTCCGGGCAGGGCCCGGGTGAGCAGCAGCCGGGCGGTCATGTCGGCCCGCTCGAGTGATCGGCCGAGGGTCAGGAACCGCCAGGCGGTGTCCCGGCTGATGGTCAGGTCGACGACGCCGGCCAGGGTCGAGGTCTGCTCCCGGATCCAGGTGAAATAGACGTGCGGGCCGAGCCGTTCGGCCATCCGCCGCGCCTCAGGCATGGCCAGCCAGGTGCTGTTGATCGCCGACCAGAACTCCGAGGAGAGGATCTCCCGGGCGCCGCGGGCGTTTTCCCGGGCCGTCATCAGCGAGCCGCGGATCGCCGTCGGTTCGGAGCTGTACGCGAGCCGGTCCAGCACCATCGTGCTGCTGACCGGGTCGTCCGGCGCCTGGATGCCCATGATCGACAACAGTGACCGGCAGGCGGTGTCCTCCTCGACCCACGGGTCCTCCAGCACCAGCTGCAGATGCACGTCCAGGATCCGCGCCGTCGCGTCGGCCCGTTCCAGGTTGCGGCCGATCCAGAAGACCGACTCGGCGATCCGGCGCAACAGGCCGGCTCGGTTGGGGTCCACGGTGCCTCCGATCTGGGTCGCCATGATCACTGCTGCTGTTGTTGCTGGGCGGCGGCGGGTTCGATGGCCGGGCCGGGGTCCTGCGGTCGGCCGCGCTCCGTGATCGGCTCGGCCGTTCCGGCGGTGTGCGCCAGCCCGGCGGCCGGTTCGGCGACGTCGACGGGTTCGTCCCGGCCGGCCAGCACCCAGGTGTCCTTCGAACCGCCGCCGCGGCTCGAGTTGACCACCAGCGCTCCCTCGCCGAGCGCGACCCGGGTCAGCCCGCCGGGCAGCACGAAGACCCGGTTGCCGTCGTTGACGGCGAACGGACGAAGATCGACATGGCGCGGCCGGAACCCGTCGTCGACGAAGGTCGGCACCGTCGACATCGAGACCACAGGCTGGGCGATCCAGGCCCGTGGATCGGCGATGATCTTGCTCCGCAGCTCGGCCAGCGTCGCCTCGTCGGCCTGCGGTCCGATCACCAGACCCTTGCCGCCGGACCCGTCCACCGGCTTGAGCACCAGTTGATCAAGGCGCCCCAGCACGTCGTCGAGGACCTCGGGATCGCCCAGCCGGAACGTGTCCACGTTGGGCAGCAGCGGTTCCTCGCCGAGGTAGTAGCGGACCAGGTCGGGGACGTAGGTGTAGATCAACTTGTCGTCGGCGACGCCGTTGCCGAGCGCGTTCGCGATCACCACGTGACCGGCCCGGGCCGCGTTGACCAGCCCGGGGCAGCCGAGCATCGAGCCGGGCAGGAACTGCACCGGGTCGACGAACTCGTCGTCGATCCGGCGGTAGATCACGTGCACCGGGCGTTCGCCGGCCGTGGTCGGCATGAAGATCCGGTTGCCGGCACAGATCAGGTCCCTACCCTCGACCAGCTCGACCCCCATCAGTCGGGCCAGCAGCGCATGCTCGAAGTAGGCCGCGTTGTGCACGCCGGGGGTCAGCACCACCACGGTCGGATCGGCGACTCCGGCCGGCGCGGCGGCGCGCAGGGCGGCCAGCAGCTCGTTGGCGTACCCGGCGACCGGGCGGACTCGGGACGAGCCGAACGCCTCGGGCAGCACCTGGGTCAGCGCGTGCCGGTTCTCGATCACGTAGCTGACCCCGGACGGCACCCGGACGTTGTCCTCCAGCACCCGGAACCGGCCGTCGGTGTCGCGGACCAGGTCGATCCCGGCGACGTGGATCCGGACCCCGTTCGGCGGTTCGATGCCGTACGTCTCCCGGTGGTAGTGCCGCGAGGTGACCACGACCTCGCGCGGCACGATGCCGTCCTTCAGCGCCTCGCCCGGCCCGTACACGTCGGCCAGGAACGCCTCCAGCGTGCGCACCCGCTGCTGCACCCCGCGATCGATCAGGTCCCACTCCTCGGCGTCCAGCACCCGCGGCACGATGTCCACCGGAAACGGTCGCTCCTGGCCGTCGTAGGCGAAGGTGACGCCCTGCTTCATGAAGGTCCGCGCCAGCGCGTCGACCCGCGGCCGCAACTCCTCGGTGCCGAGCGGCCGGAGCGCGCTGAGCACCGGTTCGTACGCCGTCCGGGTGTCGTCGGGCGCGCCGAACGCCTCGTCCCAACTCGCTCCCGTCGGGTAGCCGTCGAAGAGGTCCGCCATGACCGGACTGTAATGCGGATTCGTTACGCGCGGATTGCGTTCGCGGTCGACGGCGTTTCTCCGCTGCCGCTCGGCCGGGATACCGTTGGGCCGTGACCGGCGACATCACCGTTTTCTCGGGTTCCGCCCACCCCGCTTTCGCCAAGGAGATGTGCCAGATCCTCGGCATCCCACTCTCTCCTTCGCGCACCACCAGATTCAGCAACGACTGTCTGCAGGTGCAGTTGCGGGCGAACTGCCGGCAGCGCGACGTCTATCTGGTGCAGACACTCACCTCGCCGGTGCAGGAGAACCTGATGGAGCTGCTGCTGATGCTGGACGCGGCCCGCGGCGCGTCGGCCGCGCACATCACCGCGATCATCCCGCACTACAGCTACGCCCGGTCGGACAAGAAGGACCAGCCACGGATCTCGATCGGCGGCCGGCTGGTCGCCGACATGCTGGCCACCGCCGGCGCCACCCGGGTGCTGACCATGGCCCTGCACGCGCCGCAGGTGCACGGCTTCTTCTCGGTGCCGGTTGATCATCTGAGCGCGACCGCCGAGCTGGCCGAGCACTTCGTCGGCCGCGACCTGACCGACTCGATCGTCGTCTCGCCCGACCTGGGCAACGCGAAGGTGGCCACGGAGTTCGCCCGGATCCTCGGGCTCGAGGTGATCGCCGGGTCCAAGAAGCGGATCGCGGACGACAAAGTGATCATCGAACGGCTGGTCGGTGACCTGCACGGCAAGCGGCACGCGATCGTGCTGGACGACGAGATCGCCACCGCCGGCTCGATCGTCGAGCTGATGGCGATGCTGCGGGCCGAAGGGATCGAGAGCTTCTCCCTGGCCTGCACCCACGGCCTGTTCACCGGACCGGCGATCGACCGGCTCAAGGCCGAAGCGGGCGTCTCGGAGATCCTGATCACCAACACCGTCCCGGTGCCGGCGGAGAAGCGGATGCCGCAGATGGTCACCCGCTCCGTCGCCCCACTCTTCGCCGAGGCCGTCCGCCGGATCAACTGCGGCGAGTCGGTCAGCAGCCTGTTCAGCGACGAGATCACGTACGGCGCCTGAGCCGTCCCGGGCATGCCAAGCGCTACGCGGACGGTTTCGACAAGGGGACCTGCCGCTGCCGCCGTCCCGCGGGGTCGCCGTGGTGGCCTGCATGGACGCCCGGCTGAACGTGTACGGGCTGCTCGGCCTGGCGGAGGGCGACGCCCACGTGATCCGCAACGCCGGCGGGGTGATCACCGCCGACGAGCGGCGCAGTCTGGCGATCAGCCAGCGACTGCTGGGCACGCGCGAGGTGATCCTGATCCACCACACCGACTGCGGGATGCTGACCTTCACCGACGACGGGTTCAAGGCCCAGCTCGAGGACGAGACGGGGATCAAGCCCGATTGGCCGGCCGAGGCCTTCAGCGATCTGGACGAGGACGTCCGGCAGTCCATCGCACGGATCGCGGCGGACCCGTTCATCCCCGTGAAGGACTCGGTCCGTGGCTTCGTCTACGAGGTGGAGACCGGCCGCCTCCGCGAGGTCACGCCGGTCGCGAACTGACCGGCGGCGGGTCGGAACCATGGAAACACTCCCGATGTCCGGAATCGACCCGACGTCACCCGAAACCCGCCGAGAATGCCCGACTTCGGCGACGTCGGGTCGATTCCGGTCACCCGCTGGGTTGCGCATCCAGCCGAGGTCGGTCTCGGTGCCGGGGGTTGCCGCGATGTCACGCCCGCCGGGGTTCAGCTGATCGGTCGTGGACTTGATGGGGGTGGTCGGCGGGGCGGGCTGGCGCACTGGCACAAATCGGGGGCACAACGCCCCGCGGGACCGGAAATCGCTCGGTGGGACCGGGTTGCGCCCCCGATTTGTGACGGTGCACCTGTCAGGACGGCTGACCTCCTCCTGGCGACGACCACAGCGCCGAGGTCGTGCAGCCACCGGAATGCCACTGCACTCGGGGAGTGCCTCGCTCTGTACGGGTCCTCGAAACTCCGACCATCCCGCCTTCCGCCTCAGGACGAACGTTCAGGTTGGTCGGCCGAACCTGTCGCCACCAAGATCACGAAAGATCGAGGCTAGACTCCGCTGCATGCGATCGGCCAGAGTCTCGCTCGTCGGGCCGGGATAGACGACGTGCTGCGGATCCGAGGAATCTCCTACCTGCTGGACGATGTGTCGACCGACCGGCTCCGGCAGGACCTGCCGATCATCCGCGACGAGCTGCACTGCACCGCCGTCATGATCATCGGCGGCGACCCCGATCAGTTGGCCGATGCCGCCGCGGCGGTGATCGATGCCGGGCTCGACGTCTGGATCCGGCCGCACCTGCTCGACCGACCATGGTCCGACCTTCTTGATCAGCTGCGCCGGGTCGGCCGAGCGGCGGAACGGTTGCGGCAGCGATTCCCCGATCGGGTGACCCTGCTGGTCGGCAGCGAGTTCTCCCACACCGCGCGCGGCATCGTCCCGGGCTCCTGGTCGTACCTGCGGCTGCGGATCATCCTCCGCGCCCACCGGCTGCTCCGGCGACGGATCGACCGCCGGCTTGATCAACTTCTGGATCGGGCCGCGGTGACCGCCCGGGACGTGTTCTCGGGGCCGGTCAGCTATGCCGCGGCGAGCTGGGAGGAGGTCGACTGGACCCGGTTCGACGCGGTCGGGGTCAGCCTCTACCGGTCCGGCACCGACGACGAGGCGTACGCCCGCCGGGTGGCCGCCCTGGTCCGTGACCACGACCGGCCGGTGATCATCACCGAGTTCGGCTGCGGCGCCTTCGCCGGCGCCGAACGGCGTGGACCCGGGTCGTTCCGGATCGTCAACTGGTTCACCGACCCGCCGGTCATTCGTGATGATCATCCGCGGGACGAGGAGACGCAGGCCCGCTATCTGGGGGAGCTGATCGACCTGTTCGCCGAGACCGGCGTCGCCGGTTGCTTCGTCTTCACCTACGCCATGCGCGGATTTCCCCGCCGGGACGATCCGCGCGTCGATCTCGACAAGGCCGGCTTCGGCATCGTCGCCGTACCCGAAGACGGCGAGCCCCGCCCCAAGGCCGCCTTCCACCAGGTGGCCCGGCAGTACGGCGAGCTCGGCCGGGACCGACCGGAAGCCGGCTCGGATGCCTGAAACCGGTCGAAGGGAAAGCCAGTCCCCGCCGATCTCCTGGGGTTTCTGGCCTGACGGGTGCTTCGGGTTCATCGAGTGTGACCTTTTCGACCTCGATCGTCCGTCTTCAGGTGCGAAACGTCACTCTCGATGATCAACACAATTCCTCGACGCCCCGGAGACGCGCGGTCCAGCGAGAAGGACTACCGGCGGCACCGGCCATCGCCGGAACCGGCGCCCGGCCGCGAGACGGACCGACCGCGACAACCCGCCCGCCCTTTGCTGCGTCTTTCCGGCCGTCAGGCCGAAACCGTCGGGAGAACCGGCGCGGTCCGGCTTGCCCCTTCGACGGGCTCAGGGAACGAACCCCTAAACCTCCACACCCGAAAGCGGCGCGCCCCGAGCTTGTTCGTTCCCTGAGCCTGTCGAAGGGCAGGCCCGATGCGACCGTTGCGCGGGAGAGAGGCGCCACCGGGGGCTGCGCGAACCCCGACCCTCGTCATGCTTCCAGCAGGGCGACCGCGTGCTCCTCGACCCAGGCGATCTCCCGGGCGATCTCGTCGAGCACACCCCGTCGCGCCAGGCACACTTCCCATTCCGAGCCCTCGGCGACCAGCTGCCACAGATGATCTTGGAATCCCCGCGTCCGCTCGATCGCGGTCCGCAGCAGGGCGAGGTCGGGTTCGACTCCGTAGCCCTCGAGCAGCAGCCGGAGCCGGCGCGCCCGATCGGCCAGGCTCTTCGGCAGCCCGGCTGACCGGCAGCGCTCATCGGTCCAAAACGGCACCCAACGCCAGGCGAGGAAGCCGAGATCCCAGGCGCGGGGGCCCGGGGCCGCCGCCTCCCAGTCGATCAACGCCGCCGGCGCGCCGGCCCGGAAGATCACGTTCCACGGCGCCAGGTCGTTGTGGCAGATCGTTTCCACCGGCTCCTGGATCGGCAGTTGCCACTCGCGGTCGGCCCACGGAAACGTCGCCGCGGCATCGTGGAACTCGCGCACCAGCCCGCCGAGTCGCACCAGCACGTCGTCGCGCCAGAACCAGTGATCATCCGGTACAGGCCCGTCGTCGACCTCCGGTAGTCCGGCGCCGACCTCGCCCTCGAGGAAGCTCAACACCTCGCGTCCTTGATCATCGAAGCCCAGCGCCCGCGGCGCCCCCGCGAAGCCGGTCTCCTCGAGATGCCGCAGCAGGTCGAGCACGGCGGGCGACCACACACCACCCCGACGCCGCACCGTCCGGCCCACCCGCACGGCCCCCGAATGAGACCCGCCGTCGAGCGCGATCTCCGGCTCGGCTGCTCGTCCCGCGCCCTGATCGCCCATCCGGTCACCGTAACGTCGGGCGCCCGCCAGATCGACCGAGTTTCCGGCCGGCCAAGCCGTCGCCGGGGTTTAGCATCGGCTCGTGTGCCGGGCAGCTGAGACCGATGGCGAAGCGGGCCGGGACCGGCCGGCGTTCCCGCTGCGCCCCGAGTTCGCTCCGGACCTGTTCGCCGGCACGGCCGAGTACTACGCGAAATATCGGGACGGCTATCCCGAGGCGATGCTCGACGACATCATGATCACGGCCGGGTCGCCCGGCGACGGCACCCTGCTCGACCTGGCCTGCGGCACCGGGCAGGTGGCGATCCCGATGGCCCGACGATTCACCGACGTGTGGGCGGTCGACCAGGAGCCGGACATGATCAAGGTCGGCGCCGCGGCGGCGACCCGAGCGGGCGTCGGCGTCCGGTGGACCTGCGGGCGGGCGGAGACACTGGCGGTCGGCGACGGCGAGTTGCGGATG
Organism: Microlunatus speluncae; assembly: GCF_009299835.1. GTDB lineage: Bacteria > Actinomycetota > Actinomycetes > Propionibacteriales > Propionibacteriaceae > Microlunatus > Microlunatus speluncae. The sequence goes on along the minus strand of NZ_VKCZ01000021.1, from coordinate 252,932 downwards.
ATCACCATCGCCAACGCCTTCCACCGGCTCGACCGTCGCCCGGTGGCCCGGTCGGCCCGGCGCTGGCTGAGCGACGGAGGGACCTTGGTGATCATGGGCTCCGGCCGGCGCCCGGAGGATCCACGGCCCGAGTGGGAGCTCATCATCCAGCGGTCCGTCCGGGAGTGGCGACGGTCCGCGTCGCCGCCGGCACCGACCTCGGACCAGAGCCCACCGGGGCAGCGGCTGATCTCCCACGAAGACCTGCTGGCCGAGGAAGGCTTCCGGGTCACCCACCGTTCCTTCGTCGAGAGCCGCGAGCGTTCGCTGGACGAGGTGATCGGCCACGTCTACTCCCGCTCGTACGCCTCCCGCCGCGCCCTCGGACCGAAGGTCGACGAGTTCGAGGCCCAGCTGCGCCGCCGACTGACCGATCACCAGCCCAACGGGCGGTTCGCGGAAGACGTCGGCTACTTCTTCTCCATCGGCCGGTGAATTCCGGCCGAACGCTGTCAGCCGGTGGCCGAGGCTGAGGGCGACGGCGATGGGGAGGGGGAGATGGTCTCGAACTGCGGATCGTCGGCCGTTACGACCGGCACCCGAATGGTCGTCTCGCCCGCGGTGGCGAAGGTCAGGGTGAGTTCGGCATCGAGCCCGGGGGCCAGGTCGGCGCCGGTGATCGTGATCAGCTGCTGATCGGTGAGGACCAGCAGCGAGCCCGCCGTGATGGCGACCGGGGCCGGCAGGGTCGCCGTCAGCGGGGTGCCGGCGGAGCCGTCGGCCTTGAAGGCCCGGCCGGTGATCCGCTGCAGCGTGTCGTTGTGACCCGCGGTGAGGCTGGCGGAGACGAAGCCGGTGCCCGGCTCCTTGCTGGCGATCAGCAGGTTGCGCACAGCGACGGCGCCCTGGCGCGGGCCGATGTCGGCGTTGACCCCTTCACCCGGCGTGTACGGCTTGTTGGTCTGCACATCGAAGCCGCAACCGGCCGTGACCGTCAGCGCGGCCGACAGGATGATCGCGGCGCCGGCCTTGGCCAGGCGGCGGAGGCGGGTCGCGGATTGCACCGACGGGGGCACGATTTCACTCCTGGGGCTCGATGAGTCGAATCGGCTGCAGCTTAGTGTCCTGCGCCCCCGTTCGCTGATCCAGGTCGAGGAAACGCCGGTACGAACACCGCCGGCTCGGCCCGACCGGCGGCGTTCCAGGTCTCGACGGGTGTCCGACCAGGGCGGTACGATCCTCTCCCGCGGTTGACGGGGCTCCCCTCCTGGACCGGCGACGAAGGCGTGGACAGCAGGCACCGGCAGGCACAGTTGCCAGGTGTTGTCAAGCTACGACCTTGGCCGGTTTTCGGCCTCTGGCTAGCGCAAACATCTCCAGGGGAGGGCCCATCCCCGTGGTAAACTTGAGCCTGCGAAAGGGGTACAAAACAACATGACCTTTACAGTCGGCGAAACGGTGGTTTACCCCAATCATGGGGCCGCTGTCATCGAGGACATCGAAACGCGACAAATCAAGGGCGAAGACAAGCTCTATCTGGTACTGCGAATCGTTGGTCAAAACGACCTGGTGGTTCGCGTCCCTGCCTGCAACCTCGACCTGGTCGGCGTGCGTGACGTCGTCGATGCCGATGGTCTGGAGCGGGTGTTCAATGTCCTGCGGGCACCGCACACCGAAGAGCCGACCAACTGGTCTCGGCGTTACAAGGCCAACCTGGAGAAGCTGCACTCCGGCAACGTGATGAAGGTTGCGGAGGTCGTCCGCGACCTCTGGCGTCGCGAGCGCGAGCGCGGCCTGTCCGCCGGCGAGAAGCGGATGCTGGCCAAGGCCCGGCAGATCCTGGTCTCCGAGCTCGCTCTGGCCGAGCGCGTCCCGGAGGACAAGGCTGAAATCCTGCTGGACGAGGTCCTCGCTTCCTGAGCGACCCCTTCCGCACCCGAACAATCCATCGCCCGTCCCAGCTCTGATGACCGTACGCACCGGAATCGGTGTCGACGTCCATCGTCTCGAGCCGGGGCGGGCGATGGCGCTTGCCGGCCTGATCTTCCCCGACGAACCGGCCGGCCTGCACGGCCACTCCGACGGGGATGTCGCCGCCCACGCCGCCTGTGACGCGCTGCTCAGCGCCGCCGGGCTCGGCGATCTCGGCTCGAACTTCGGCACCGACCGGCCCGAATGGAGCGGCGCCAGCGGGGTCGCCCTGCTGACCGAGACGGCCCGGCTGGTCCGCGACGCCGGCTACGAGATCGGCAACGTGGCGATCCAGGTGGTCGGCAACCGGCCCAAGCTCGGACCCCGGCGGGCCGAGGCCGAACGGGCCCTGGGTGACGCGATCGGAGCCCCGGTCGCAGTCGCCGGCACTACCGCCGATGGACTCGGCCTGACCGGCCGCGGCGAAGGCATCGCCGCCATCGCCACCGCGCTGATCCAGCGCGACGCGCCCTGATCAGGACCCGGCTGGGTCAGCGGACCAGCTTCGCGTCGGCCACGTAGGTGTTGCAGGTCTTCACGTCGCTGCTGCCGAGACCCTGGTTGGCCCAGTACTCCCGGGACCGGGCCAGACCGTGGTTGCCGTTCACGTTCTTCTTGCCGGTCAGGGTGTCGTCACCGATCGCCTTGTAGGTCGCCTCAATGCCCTCCAGGTCGTCCTGCTTGACCTCGAGCGAGCGGGAGACCGACCGCAGGAACATCGCCGACAGGCAGTCGGCCTGCACCTCGATCCGGCGGCTCATCTCGAGCTGGGCGCCCTCGTCCTCGTCCTGGACCAGCGCATGGGCCGAGATCAGGATGTTGGTCCGGGCTTGCAGGGCGTGCGCGAACTCGTGCGCCATGATGATGTACGCGACCCACTTGTTCTCACCGACCGCCGGGAGCGCCCGGACCAGCTGGTTGGAGAAGTAGACCTGCTGATCGGCGCTGCAATAGGACGCGTTGACGCCGGTCTCGCCGCACTTGGTCTTGACCTTCTCGCTGTAGACGGTGACGGAGGGGCGGACGATCTCCCAGCCGGCCGCGGTGACCGGCGGCTGCCACACCCGGACCAGACACTCCATCAGGTTGTTCAGGTGCTCCTCGAGCTCCGGATCGGACGCCTGGGTGACGTCGATCGGGCCTTCCTCGCAGCGCACCGGGATCGGCGTCTGCTCGTCGTAGAACCGATTGGCCGTGATCATCTCCTCGGCCTCTTCGTACGTCTGCGGCCGCGGGACCTCGGGCGGGTTCTCCTCCGGCGCCGGCACCGGGAAGTCGTCGTTCTGGTACGCGGACTGGGTGGCCGGGTTGGCGACCAGGGTCGCGACCAGGCCGATCGAGGCGACGATGGCGAGCACGATCATCGCGCCGAGCAGCTTGCCGAGCGGGCTGCGGCGACGCGGCGGCGGGGCGGGCGGTCGCCCGGGCAGCTGACCGGGGGCCGGCTGCTGACCGTACGGCGAGAATCCGCCGGGCGGGCTGAACGATGACGTCCGGCCCGTCGGGGCATATCCGGTCCAATTCGGCTGCTGGCCACCAACCCGTTGACCCGGCGCCGGGGATCCCCACTGCGGTTGCGTCACGGCCGCCACGATAGCCGTAGGGCGGCCGCTCCGCGACGACCCCGCCGCTCACCAGAGCGCAATTCGGGGCTCGCCGCCGACCCACATCGTGAGGACCGGGGTTTGTGGGAGGCTGTACCCCGTGTTGAGCTCACCTGCGCCCGAACCGGGACGTCTGACGACCGGTCGGGCCGGCCGGCTGGCCCGCTTCACCGTGTTCTCGCTCCTCCTCGTGGCCCTCGCCGCGGCCCTGCTGGCGGGGCCGATGGCCCGGCCCGCGCGGGCCGAGGGCACGGCTTCCTCGGTCGACGTCCAGGCCCAACTCGGCTTCGACGGCGTCCTCAAGGTGACCGAGAAGATCGTCTTCACCGGGTCGGTCCCGGCCGAGGTGAAGCAGCGGTTCGAGCTGCGGGATCCGCTGCCGCAGGAACCGGACCGGGAGCGGGTGCAACAGGTCAACGGCTTCGCCGCGAAGGCGGGCGGCCAGGGCGTCACCCCGACGGAGGTCCGGGACAGCCGGTCGGTCACCGTGACGATGCCGACCAACGGCGCGACCGAGCTCGAACTGACGTACCAGGTGTCCGGTGCGGTGATCACCGCCGACTACGGGACCACGGCGCTGAGCGTACGGCTGCTGCAGGGGCTCAGCCTCCAGGTCACCGAGTTCAACGCGACCGTGGCGATCCCGGCGCCGCTGGCCAACATCGACTGCACGGCCGGCCCGCCCGGGTCGGACGTGACCTGTGACTTCGCCGCCGGCGGCACTCACGACGCGCCGAACCCGACCTTCCGGGACGGGCCTCGCGGTGAGAACGAAGAGGTCGCGATCCGGATCGACTTCCCGGCCGACGCGGTCCCCTCGAACGAGGTGATCGAGACCCGCTGGACCCTCGGCCGCGCCTTCTCCGTCGGCCCGCTGCAGCTCGGCATCGCGCTGGCGCTGCTGGTGCTCGGCGGGATCGTCCTGTTCGCGCTGCACCGGCTCGCCGGCGCCGACGCCCGGCCCGGCGGTCAGATCGCCAAGATCGGTGAGTTCGCGCCGGTCGGCGATGGCGAGTCCGAATTCCGCGTGGTCGGCGAGATCCGGCCCGGCCAGGTCGGCACCGTGGTCGACGAACGGGTCGACCCGATCGACGTCACCGCGAGCCTGATCGACCTGGCCGTCCGCGGTCACCTGCTGATCACCGAGCTGCCGCGGGAGTCCGAGTTCGCCCGGACCGACTGGGTGCTGTCCCGGCCGAAGGAGGCCGACCCGAGCGAGTTGCATCCGTTCGAGATCGAGCTGCTGGACGGCCTGGCCGCGCCCGGCGGCGAGGTGCGGGTGTCCGAGCTCAGTGACAAGGTGCGGGCCTCGATCGACGGGGTGCAGGACAAGCTGTACGACGAGATGGTCGCCAACGGCTGGTACGAGCGGCGGCCGGATTCCACCCGCAACCGGTGGACCCAGCTGGCGCTGGCCGGGCTGATCGTCGCCGTCGTCGCCACCGGCCTGCTGGCCGCCTTCACCACCTTCGGCCTGATCGGCTTGGCCCTGGTCATCCTCGGCCTCGGGCTCGTCTTCGTCGCCCAGGAGATGCCGGCCCGGACCGGCAAGGGTTCGGCGGTGCAGGCCGGTCTGATGGCGCTGCGGTCGGATCTGCTGAGCCAGCCGACCGATCAGATGCCCGCCGGCCAGGAGCTGCGCGAGCTGTCCGAGGTGCTGCCGTACGCGGTCGTCCTCGGCGGGGCCGAGCGCTGGCTGGACGCGATCGTCGCCTCCGACGCCGACGAGGACCCGGACTCGACCGACCTGTCCTGGTATCACGGCCCGGACAACTGGCACCTCCGCGACCTGCCCGACTCCCTCCGCAACTTCATCGGCACCGTAGCCGGCAACCTCTTCACCCGCTGACCCCACCCAACCCCGAGTTGTCAGAACTAGGGGACGCCAGAGCAGCCCCTAGTTCTGACAGGTCGGGGGGTTAGTGGTGGAAGAGGCGGCGGTGGGTGCGGATCAGGGTGATGTTGTGGTCGGTGCAGGCTTGTTCTACCGGCTCGGCGGCTGTTGATCCGCCGGGCTCGATGATCATGGTGGTGCCGATCCGGGCCGCGTGATCGATGTTGTCGCGGAACGGGATCGCGCCGTCGTGGGCGATGATCACCCGGTCCAGCCGGGACAGCCAGGCCGCACGGTCGGTTGCGGTCGGCAGTCGGTCGGCCAGTTCGGCGGCGAGCAGTCGGGCCTCCTCCGGGGTCGGGTCGCCGGTCGCCAGGGCGAGTTGGAGATTGATCCGGTCCTGCCGGCGACGTGCCGGTGGACCGGCGATCAGGGCGGCCGACGGGTGCCGTCGGAGCCACCAGGTCGCGGCCTTGGCCACCGCCAGCCGGGTGCAGTCGACCCGTGACTGCTGTCCGCCGGCGATCCCGATCGCCTGCCCGTCGCGCACCGCGACCACCGTGTTCGACGGGGTGTAGCGGGCCGTGATCATGGCCAGCAAGGCGTCGGCCCGGGTCGCTTCGGGGAGGTCCGGCGGCAGCAGGGCGGCATCGAGGGTGCCGTGATCACTGGCCTGGGTGATCCGGAGTCCGCCGAGCTCGCGGAGCTCGGATTGCGGCGGCCGGACGGCCGGGTCGGCTTCCATGATCAGATAGCGGCCGCGGCGTTTCCGGCGCAGGATGTCGATCGCCCCCGACTCGAAGCCCGGTGCGACGATGCCGTCGGAGATCACCGTGGCCAGGAACCGGGCCAGTTCAAGATCAACAGGATCGGAGACCGCGAGCAGGTCGCCGTAACTGCTGCGGGGATCGGCATCCCGGGCTCGCAGGTAGGCCGACAGGACCGGGCTCGGTCGCCCATCCACGGCCCAGCTGTCCATGATCACGGAGTCCACCGGTCCGGCCGCCGCGACGCCGGCCGGGGCGACGTGCTTGATCGACGCCGCGACCGGGACGCCGAGCTGTCGCCGGGCGTCGCGGACCAGATTCCAGCCGGTGATCGCGTCCAGCAGATTGATCGCCGAGGGGTCGGAGTTGATCACCCGGAACGGAGGCGGGCCGATCGGCTCCGCCGTCGCCGGTTGATGGGGATTGAGTCCGTACCTGAGATGCATCGCGCACTCCTGTCCGAGTGCGAGAAGCCCAGGCGGACGACTTCTCGACCGATGCTCCCCGATGGATTCCCATCTGATCGCCAGTCGCGCGAGACCCCCACTCTAACGCGCGGGTCAGGCGTCGAGGTCGACCGCGTCCTTGATCTTGTCGACGGCGCCCTCCTCGGCCGGCTGCCCTTCCGGACCGATCAGCGCCTGGTTCAGGTCGACGAACCCACGCAGCCGCTCCTCGTAGCGCCGGTAGGCGACGGTGTGCCCGTCCGTCGCCGCCGCGTTGCGGGCCAGCTCCTGGGCGAGCACGTACGCCTGGATGATCGCGACGCTGGTGCCCTGGCCGGTCAACGGGGACGGGCAGCTGGCGGCGTCGCCGATCAGGGCCACCCGGCCGCTGGACCAGGAGCCGAGCCGGGCCTGGGCCATCGCGCCGAACTGGAAGTCGGCCGAGGCTTCCAGGGTCTTCCGCAGGGCATCGGTCTGCCAGGGGATCCGGGCGATCCGGTCGGCGACGAGCTGCCGGTGCTGCGGCTCGTCGCGGTAGTCCACCGTCATCGCGGGCGACTCGAAGCCGACGGTGACCCGCACCTCGCTGTTGTCCCGGGTCGGATAGACCACGTAGGTCGCCGCCGGGTCCTGCACCCAGACCTGCCAGTCCTCGAGGTCGATCAGGTTGGGGCCGCCGAACACTCCGAGGTACGCCCCCAGGTGGTGCAGATACCGCTCGGCCGGGCCGAACGCCAGCCGGCGGACCCCGGAGTAGAGGCCGTCGGCGCCGACGACCAGGTCGAACCGGTGCGGGGCAGTTTGGGCGAACTGGATGTCGACGCCGTCCGGGCCGTCGGTGAGGCCGGTGATCCAATCGCCGAACACCAGTTCGCTGCCGTCGTCCTCGCGGGCGGCGTCGGTCCGGAGTAGGCCGGCCTGCAGCACCTCGGTCAGCTCGGCGCGGAGGATCTCGATGTCTGGGCTGTCCAGTCGACCGCTGCTGAGCACGAAGTCCTCACGCCGCCACTGCTCGACCCCGGCGCCGTTCAGCCAGGACATTCCCTTGAGCCGGGTGCGCCGGCTCTCGAGCTCCGCGCGGTAGCCGAGCCGATCCATCGCGGTCAACGCGGCGCCACGGATGTCGACGGCCTGACCCGTCGTCCGCGGCTTCGAAGCGCGCTCCACGATGGTCACGGCGAAGCCCTGCCGGCGCAGCGAATCGGCGAGCACGAGGCCGGCGATGCCGCCGCCGGAGATGAGCACTGATCGCATGATGATTCCCCTGTCTCAATACGCTGTACGTTCTGTCTGTACACTGTACGCACAGGCAATGGCGCAGTGCAATACCTGTTTGATCGGGTTGATGATTAGACTGTGCTAGCACAGATGGGAGCTACGGATGACCGATCAGCCGCCGTACGCCGCGATCGCCGCCGACCTGCGGAGGCGGATCGGCATCGGGGAGTTGCGGCCGGGTGACCGGGTGCCGTCCACCCGGCAGCTCGCTCGGCAGGCCGGTGTCGCGATGGCAACGGCCGCGAAGGCCCTGACCGTGCTGCGCAACGAAGGCGTCGTCGTGGCCCGACCGCGCAGCGGCACGGTGGTGGCGCCGGCGACCGCCGGCACCGATCCGACGCCGGCCGAGGGTTCGCGGCCGGCGTCCGGTTCGGAGCCGACCCGGGACCGGCTGCTGCAGACGGCGGTCGCGCTGGCCGATGCCGAGGGCCTGACCGCGGTGTCGATGCGGGCCGTCGCCGCGCGGCTCGGGGTCTCCCCGATGACGCTGTATCGGCACATCCGGGACAAGGACGACCTGCTCGCTTCGATGAGTGATGCCGCCTTCGCCGAATCGCCGCTGCCCACCGACCTCCCGGCGGGCTGGCGGGAACGGATCGAGGTCGCGGCGCGCGGACTATGGGCGGTGCATCAGCGGCATCCGTGGCTCGCCCACGTGACACCGCTGACCCGGCCCCTGGCGGCGCCCAGTCTGCTCGCGTACTCCGAACTGATGTTGGCTGCGCTGCTCGATCGCGGCCTGGATCCGATCACAGCGTTCGATCTGAACGTGCTGCTCTACAACTTCGTCACCGGGATCGCGATCAACCTCGAGGCCGAGGCCCGCGCGGCCGCGGCGAGCGGCCTGTCCGACGAGGAGTGGATCACCGAGCAGACCCCCGACCTGGACGCGCTGGCCGGCTCCGGTCGCTATCCGGCCTTCGCCACGGTTCTGTCCGCGATGGGCCGGCTCGACGGCGGCTACGACCTCGTCCTCGACCGCCTGTTCGAGCTCGGCCTGCGCCACCTCCTCGACGGCATCACCCTCACGCCGACTTGTCAGAACTGAGTTGTGCCATGACACAACTCAGTTCTGACAAGTCGGCGCGGGGAAGAGGTTTACGGCTCCTGGATGGTCACGCGGCCGGAGGTGCCGTCGCCGAGGAAGGCGGCCAGGGCTTCGGCCTCGGCGGTCAGGTCGGTCCGTTCGGCGGGTCGGAGCTGCCGGAAGAGCTCCAGCTGTACGGTCACGCCGCTGTCGGCATCGCCGGTGCTGGTCCAGCTCGCGGCGACCCGGCCGTCGACCAGGACGAAGCGGGCGCCGCCGATGCTCAGCGGCCGATCGTCGTCGTCGATCATCCGGATCCGGTCGGCGTACCCGAGGACGACGTTGTCGAACGCCGGCAGGAACCGTGGCGGTGCGGGCGTCTCGGCCGGAGTCAGCTCCGCGTCGGCCAGATCCAGCAGCTCGCGGTTGGCCTCGTCGCGGTAACGACGCAGTCGGGGCCGGAGCCGCTTGATCACCGCGGGCAGCCCGCTCAGGCCGGACCAGGCGCGGACGTCCGAACTGGTGGCCGGGCCGAAGGCGCCGAGGTAGCGCAGCACCAGATCGTCCAGCACCTCCGCCTCATCGGGGACCGGATCATGATCACCGAACCAGGCGGAGAAGGCCTGGTTACGGGCCGCCGCGCGTTGTCCCCAGATCCCGCGCGGCGGCACCTGGACCACCGGGACCAGCGACCCGACGACGTCGGCGAGCGCGTCGATCGGCACGCCGGGCCAGCGGTCGGCCAGCGCGTGGGCGACCTCGGAGGAGATCCGCGGCCGCTCCGCGAACAGGGCTTTCGCTGCCGTGGCGAGCTCGTCCAGATCGAGCTCGCCGCCCAGTTGGCGGCCGCGGGCGCCGAGGGTCCGCTGGACGACCATCGCCTGGTGCGCCGGCCGCAGCCGCAGCGCGTCGGAGCGGGTCAGCAGGTGCAGCGTGCGGCGCATCATCAGGGTCCGGACGGCTTGGCGCTCCTGCAACAGGTCGACCAGCTCGGCCGGCGCGAAGCCGGCGTTGCGGGACCAGAGCCCGACGTAGGGCTCGAGCGGCTCCTGGGCCTGGAGCCCGACCAGGTGCTGGATCGTGTCCACCGCGGTCGCATCGGCGCGCCGCAGCAGTCGCTGCCGTTCCAGCGTGGTCCGGTTCAGAGTGGCGCGATCGACGGTCACTGCGGTTCGGGTCACACCCGCATCCTGCCGGTTCGGGAAGAATTTCACCGGACCATGTCGAAATCGTTGCGCTAGGCCACCCCGAGGCCGACTTGTCAGAACTGAGTTGCCCTATTGCGCAACTCAGTTCTGACAAGTCGGTGGGGTGGGGTGGTTTCAGCGGTGGGGGCCGGTGGCCAGGCGGAGACGGTCGAGGCAGAGGGCCTGGACCGCGATGGCGCCGAGGCCGAGCAGGATCAGCCAGATCAGCGGGGTGCTCAGCGACTGCGGCAGGTCGGCGTAGTCGACCGGCGCCCGGTTGCGGGCCGTCGCCAGCGCCAGCGGGCCGGTCATCGAATCGGCCGTGGTGCCGCCGACCAGGCCGCCGAGCAGACTCTGCGCCTGGGTCAGCCAGAGCACGGCGAAGGTGGTCAGCAGCACGCCGAGCACCGGGACGACTGCGGCCCCGACGCCGACCCCGGAGTCACGCAGCCGCCGAACCGCGGCGAACAGCAGGGTGAACCCGACCAGCGCCGGGACGCTGATCATGGTCGACGGCAGCAGCCCGGCGAAGGTGCCCAGCAGATCGAGCTGACGCAGGAAGTCGAAGTGCTGCAGCATCAGCGGCCCGGCACCGACCAGCAGCCACGGGGCGAAGATCAACAGACCCGCTTCGCTGAACCGGCCGAGCGGCCGCAGTGCGCCGAGGCCGAAGCCGGCCGCGAGGGCGACGACGATCTGGATCAACGTCCCGATCAAGCTGGGGAGCCAGGTGTTGATCAAGATCACCGCGGAGTAGTCGTCCGACCAGGGTGTCGCGCTGCCGGCCAGCCACGGCGCCAGGACGACAACCATGATCACCAGAAACAGCCCGGCCACGCCGAGGCCGGCCCAGCCGAGACCGGAACCGTGATCAGGCTGCGCCGGTGGATCGATCTCGATCCGGAGCCGCGCGATCAGGATGATCAGCACGGCGAGCAGACCGAAGACCCCGGCGATCAGGCCGATCAGCACGCTGATCGCCGCCGCCGAGCCGAAGTTCATCATGCCGAAGCCGAAGGTGGTGGCCAGGGTCTGCAACGTGTCCGTCGTCCGGTTCGGCCCGCCGCCGGTCACCGCGTACGGGATCGCGAACAGCTGCACCGCCAGGCCGAGGCCGACGCAGAGCATCAGCCCGGCCGCCGCGAGCCAGGTGGTGAGGCCCGACGCGGATCGCCAAGCCGCGATCGACACCAGGGCCGCCGCGGACGCGGGCAGCGCGAGCAGAGTGACGGTGGTGATCCAGGTCAGCGCCAGGACCGCCGTGCCCGGGTCGGCGACGAGCCGGGTGTCGAAGGTGAGCGCGATGCCGACCGGCGCATAGAGCACCAACCCCAGGCCGAGGATGCCGCGGGTGATCATCCGCACCGGCCGGGTCCCGCGCGCGGCGAGTGAGCCGATCAGCAGTCCGAGCAGGATCGAGATCAAGATCACCGGGCCGGCGAACAACAGCGTCCGGGGCAACGCCGGCGCCACGACCTCGAAAACCCGGCTGTAGTTCACCAGTCCGACGAACTCCGAGGGTCCGGTCCTGATCGGGGTGCTCTTCTGCAGGCTCATGATCATCGTCCGCACCGTCGGGATGACGAGCTGGACCAGCCACAAGATCAACGCGGGGAGGACCAGCAGGGCGCCGATCACCCGCCAGACCGGATTGATCGCCGCAGGGGCGGAGGGTGCGCTCACGATCGTGGACCCTAGCGCAACGGCGTGCCGCCGAGGTGATCAGCGGCACGCCGTGGCTGGCGCGTCGGTGGGATCAGAGCTCCAGGCCGGGGTAGAGCGGGTGCTTGTCCAGCAGTTCGGCCGAGGCCGCCTTGGTCTGGTCTGCGACCCCGTCGGCCAGGACGTACTTCGCCTTGCCGGGAGCGCCGGACTTGGTCGCGGCCGGCGTGGTGTTCTTCAGGACGTCGATCACCAACTCGGCCACCCGGTCGAACTCCGCGGTGCCGAAGCCCCGGGTGGTCAGCGCCGGGGTGCCGAACCGGACGCCGGAGGTGTACCAGGCGCCGTTCGGGTCGCTCGGCACCGAGTTGCGGTTGGTCACGATGCCGGCGTCCAGCAGCGCGGACTCGGCCTGCCGGCCGGTCAGCCCCAGGCCGGAGACGTCGAGCAGCACCAGGTGGTTGTCGGTGCCGCCGGTGACCAGGGTCGCGCCGCGGCGGAGGAAGCCCTCGGCCAGGGCCTTGGCGTTGTCGGCGACGTTCTGGGCGTACGTCCGGAACTCGGCGGTCCGGGCCTCGGCCAGCGCCACGGCCTTGGCCGCCATCATGTGCGACAGCGGTCCGCCGAGCACCATCGGGCAGCCGCGGTCGACCGAGTCCGCGTACTCCTTGGTCGCCAGCACCAGGCCGCCGCGGGGACCACGCAGCGACTTGTGCGTGGTCGTCGTGGTGATGTGCGCGTGCGGCACCGGGTCCTCGTCACCGGTGAACACCTTGCCGGCCACCAGACCCGCGAAGTGTGCCATGTCGACCATCAGGGTCGCGCCGACCTCGTCGGCGATCTCCCGCATGGTGGCGAAGTTGATCCGTCGCGGGTAGGCCGAATAGCCGGCGATCAGCACCAGCGGCTTGAATTCCTTGGCCGCGGCCCGGACCGCGTCGTAGTCGAGCAGCTGGGTTTCCGGGTCGGTGCCGTACGAGCGCTGGTGGAACATCTTGCCGGAGATGTTGGGCCGGAAGCCGTGAGTCAGGTGCCCGCCGGCGTCCAGCGACATGCCGAGCGCCCGCTGCTCGCCGAAGGCCCGGCGCAGCTTCTCCCAGTCGTCCTCGCGGAGGTCGTAGACCGACTTGGCGCCGTGCTCGGCCAGCGACGGAGTCTCGACCCGGTGGGCCAGGATCGACCAGAACGCGACCAGGTTGGCATCGATCCCGGAGTGCGGCTGGGCGTACGCGTACTCGGCGCCGAACAGTTCGCGGGCGTGCTCGGCCGCCAGCGCCTCGACGGTGTCCACGTTCTGACAGCCGGCGTAGAAGCGATGGCCGATGGTGCCCTCGGCGTACTTGTCGGAGAACCAGGTGCCCATGGTGAGCAGGACGGCCGGCGAGGCGTAGTTCTCCGACGCGATCAGCTTGAGCGAGGACCGCTGATCGGTCAGCTCGGCGCGGGTCGCCTCGGCGATCCGCGGCTCCACCTGTTCGATCACCGACAACGCGGCGCGATAGGCCGCGGACGCGGTCTCGGCGTAGTCGCTGGACTTCATGGCGGGCGCGAACAGATCGGTCATGCGGTGGTTCTCCTCAGGGGCTGAGCCGGATGCCTGCTCAGGGTATCGCTGCGCGCGGAGGGTGGCGCACGTGATCACGTGCGCCACCGTTTCCTCCGATCACCGACCCGGCGGGACCTGTCGCATCGCGCAGGCGATCCGTCCGGCCTCGCGGCGGTCCACCGGCGCTCCGGCCAGCACCCGGACCGCGGGGCCCGGCTCGGCGAGCCAGACGACCTCGTCGGCGTCGCGGAAGCCGGGCCCGTCGGGATGGTCGAACGGCTCCGTCGCCCAGCCCGCCGGATCGCGCTCGAGATACTCGACCAGGAAGTCGCGCAGCGCGCCCACGTCGCTCAGCTCCGGCGACCGCATGACGATCACCTGCAGATCCACCCGGTAGGCCCCGTCGGCATCGGGACCCGACTCCCAGACCCGGGACGTGAATCGCACCTCCTCCCACTCGTACTCGAAGTCGGAGACCAGCGAGCCGAGTCCGGACGGCAGCCAGCCCAGCCGGAAACCGTCGAGTTGCTGCGGGTGTCGTGGCCGCACCGGCCCACAATCGGAGCCGGCACGGGCCGCCGCCGAGACCGCCGGAGCGGGCCCGGAGACGGCCGGCTCGGCCCGGGCCGGCAGCGCCAGCCCCACCGCTCCACCGGTGACGAGCGTGGCCAGCGCCAGCCCGCGGACGATCGGGCCGCGGATGGCCCGGCCTCGAATGAACTGCATGATGTGTCCTCTCGTGATCACGTACGGCCCGTTGGGGGCCCGGTCCACGGCCAAATGCCGGGATGCCCTTGATCCTGGGGACGGACCCCGGCACCGGCCGCCGCGAGAAGAAATCTGTGGACGGCGAAGATTCACGGCCGCCGGCTGTGGACAACCGCGCCGGCGGGCGGGGCGCCGGGATGGGACACACTGTGGCCGTATGACCCAGGGGGATCGGCGAGATCTGACGGCGACGTTCGTCTGCTTCGGCCTCAGCGGGGTGATCTCGGGGACCTGGTTCTCCCGCATCCCCGCGGTTCGTGATCAACTCTCGGCCGACCTGCAGACGGTCGGGCTGGTGCTGGTGTGCCTCGGGCTCGGCTCGTTCGCGAGCATGCCGTTCGGCGGCCGGCTGTCTCGTCGGTTCTCCAGCCGCCGGGTCTGCCTGGTCGCCGGGATCGCGGCGCCGGCCCTGTTCTCGGTGCTGCCGCTGCTGACCTCGCCGGTCGCGTTCGGCGCGGTGCTGGTGTTGGCCGGCGCGGCGATCGGGCTGTTCGAGGTGATGCTCAACGTGCACGGGGCCGACGTCGAGCGTGCCGTCGGGCGGTCGGTGATGCCGGCGCTGCACGGGCTGTGGAGCGGCGGGCTGTTGCTGGGATCGGCGCTCGGGGCCGGGCTGGCCGCGCTCGGGATCGGGCTGGGGCAGCACTTCTGGCTGCTGCTGCCGATCGTCGCGGTGGCGAACACGATCGGCACGTTGTTCTGGCATGATCATCGGGCGCCGGCCCGGGAGGGTGGGCGGGTCCGGCCCAGCGCCAAAGCGCTGACGCTGCCGGTGATCTTGCTCGCCGTGATGTTGCTCTGCTCCAACATCGGCGAGGGTTCCGCGTCGGACTGGCTGGCCCTGTACGCCCACGACGAACGCGGCTTCGGCGAGGGGGCGGCGGCTGCCGTGTTCACCGTCTACAGCCTGATGATCACGATCGGCCGGCTGGCCGGCGGTTTCGTCCTTGATCGACTCGGCCGGGTGATCACCGTCCGGCTCTGTGGAGTGATCACCGCGGCCGGGATCGCGGTCGTGCTGTTCCTGCCACTGCCGGCCGGCCCTTACCTCGGGGCTGCGCTCTGGGGGCTGGGTCTGTCCGTCGTGTTCCCGGCCGCGATCACGGCGGCCGGCGAGCACGGCCGGGACAACTCCGCGGGCGCGATCGCGGCGGTTTCGACGCTCGGCTTCGGCGCCTTCCTGACCGGGCCGCCGTTGATCGGACTGCTCGCCCAGCGGACCTCGATCGGGCTGGCGCTCGGCATCGTGCTGGTGCTCAGTTTCGGCATCACCGTGCTCGCACCGCTGATGCGCCCGGCCCGGCCGACTGATCGGTCAGAGTGATCGTTCGGCGGCGTCGGTGTGCAGGTCGGGGAGCTCCCGCAGCTTCCAGAACGGCCCGGTCACGACGAACGCAGCGGCGATCAGCTGACCGCCGGCGGCGATCCACATGGTGGGGACGACGCCGATCCAGCTGCCGAGCCCGCCGGCCAGCAGGGCGGCGATCGGCATCACGCCCCAGACGACGAACCGCACCGACGCATTCATCCGGCCGAGCAGCCGGGCCGGCGTGATCCGCTGCCGGAAGGTCACCTGGGTCACGTTGTAGAGCAGCACGGTGAAGCTGCCGACGAAGAACTGCACCACCAGCAACGGGAACGCCACGGCCGGCACCGCGGCGGCCAGCGGCAGCAGCAGGCCGACGAGGCTGAAACCGATGGTGCTCACCGGCAGCGCCCGCGCCTCGCCGATCCGCCGCACCAGGTGCGGTGTCGCCAGCACGCCGAGCAGCCCGCCGATCGAGCCGAGCGACAAGATCAAACCCATCGCTTGCGGCGTGAATCCCAGGTCCCGCAACAGAAACAGCGGCAACAGCGTCATCGAGATCGTGTTGAAGAAGTTGGAGGTGCCGGTGGTCCCGACGATCCGGCGGAGCAGCTTCTCGGTGAAGACGAAGCGCAAGCCCTCGCCGATCTCGCGGAGGATCGGTCCATGATCATCGGGCGCCCGTCGCTCCTCCCGATCCCGGGTCAAGATCAACGCAACGACCGACAACAGATAGGTGCCGGCCGTCGTCAGCATCGCGAGCGGGGCGGTGATCACGCCGATCAGCCAGCCGCCGATCCCCGGCCCCGCGATGTTGGCCAGCTGATACGTCGACTGCAGCTTGCCGTTGGCCTCGGCGATCTGGCTCGGCCGGACCAGCGACGGGACGATGCTCTGGTAGGAGACGTCGAAGAACACCGACGCCACCCCGACCACCGCGGCGACGATGATCAACTGCCAGACCTGCAGGACGCCGAGCGCCCACAGCACCGGGATGCAGGCGAGGGCGACGGCCCGGACCAGGTCGGCCATGATCATCACGTGGCGCTTGCGCATCCGGTCGATCCAGGCGCCGGCCGGCAGCCCGACCAGCAGGAACGCGGCGACGTTGGCGGCGTTCAGCACCCCGACCTCGAACTCGCCGGCGCCGAGCAGCAGCACCGCGAGCACGGGGATCGCCAGCTCCGAGATCTGAGCGCCGAACTGGGCGAACGCCTGGCCGGACCACAGCGTGACGAAGTTGCGGTCGCGCCACAGTGAACCCTTCGGCGCGGCTGATTGGGACATGTCAATCAGTGTGTGGGGACTGATTGAGAGTTGTCAATCGCTGTCGTACGCTCTCCTCATGGACCGGACCGAGGCGGGCCGCGACGACCCCGCGGCCGAAGCGCGGATGCGGGCGATCAGTTCGCCGCTCCGCCTCCGCGTGCTGCGACTGTGCGCGTTCGAGCCGCGCACCAACAAGGAGCTCGCCGAACTGCTCGGGGTGAATCCCGGGACGATGCTGCACCACGTCCGCACGCTCGTCGGCACCGGCTATCTCGCCGCGGAGCCGGAGCGGTCGGGCAATCAGGGGTCCCGCGAGGTGCCGTACAAGGCGACCGGTCTGTCCTGGCGGACGCCGATCCAGGACGGCTCGTACGCCCTGGTCGAGACGTTCCTGCAGCAGATCCAGGGCCTGTCGCCGGCCGAGCTCGACATCACCTGGCTCGGGCTCAAGCTCAACGCCGAACACCGGGCCGAGTTCCAGCAGCGGCTGCACGCGCTGGCCACCGAGTTCAAGGACCGGGGCCCGGACCCCGACGGCGACCCCTATTCACTCTTCACCGCGCTGCACCCCGACCTGAACCCGCCGGGGTCCGCGGGCTAGCGGGAGAGCTCGTAGAGGGCGATGCCGGTGGCGACGCCCGCGTTCAGCGACTCGACCTCGGCGGCCATCGGGATCGACGCCATCACGTCGCAGGCCTCGCGGACCAGGCGGGACAGCCCGGACCCTTCGGCGCCCACCACGAGCACGGTCGGCCCGCGCGTCTCGGCCACCTTCGCCAACGTGGTGTCCGCGGTGCCGTCCAGTCCGACCAGGGTCAGCCCGGCGTCGGCGTAGGACCGCAGGGCCCGGTTGAGATTGGTGGCCCGGGCGATCTGCAGCCGGGCCGCGGCGCCGGCCGAGGACTTCCAGGCGGCCGCGGTCATGCCGGCCGCCCGCCGCTCCGGGATGAGTACGCCCTGGGCGCCGAAGGCGGCCGCCGAGCGGACGATCGCGCCGAGGTTGCGCGGATCGGAGATCCCGTCCAGCGCGACCACCAGCCCCTGGTCACCCGCCGCCACGGCGTCGGCCAGCAGGTCGTCGGGATGGGCGTAGACGAACTCGGGCAGTTGCAGCGCCACCCCTTGGTGCACGGCATCGCCGACCAGCCGCTCCAGCTCGTTCCGGGTCACCTGGAGCAGCGGCATGTGACGCTCGGCCGCGATCTTGAAGATGTCGCTGAGCCGGTCGTCCCGGTCGGCGCCCTCGGCGACGAAGCCGGACTTGACCGGGATCTCGGCCAGCATCGCTTCCAGCACGGGGTTCCGGCCGACCACCCACTCCGCTCCCGCGGCGCCGGAGCGTCGGGGGCCGCCCGCGCGGTCGGGCCGGGTGCCCGGCCCGCGGCCGCGGTCCGAGCCCGACGCGCTCGGTCGATTCGTGCCCTGCCGGGCGCCCTGAGCCTTCTTCGCCTTGTGGGCCGGGTGATAGGGACGGTCCTCGGCCTTCGGCGTCGGGCCCTTGCCCTCCAGGCCGCGGCGGACCCGGCCGCCCGACCCGGCGGTGTTGCCCTTGCCCTTGCGGCGGATCGCGCCCTTCCGTTGGCTGTTGCCCGGCATCAGGACTCCTTCTGCGGTGCGTTGCTGTCGTTGCTGTCGGGGGATGTGGTCGCGCGCAGCGTCCAGCGCGTCCCGTCCGGGGTGTCGGTCAGCTCCACCCCGACGTCGGTCAGCGAAGACCGGATCGCGTCCGCGGCGGGATAGTCCTTCCGGCCCCGGGCGTCGGCGCGCTGCTTGATCAACTCCGCGACCAGGCCATCGATCACCCGCCGGAATCGATCTTGGTCACCGGCTGGGACTCCCCAGATCGGGTCGTCGGCCGCCAGGCCGAGGACGGCGAGCATGGCCCGCACCTGACCGCACAGCTCGGCGATCCGTTCATGATCACCGGCGGCGATCGCCGAGTTGCCGTCCCGAACGGTGTTGAACAGGACCGCGACCGCGCTCGCCGTACCAAGATCATCATCCATCGCCGCCGCGAAATCGCTCGGCAGCAGATCGTCGCGGGTCGGCCCGACCAGCTCGGTCGCCCGCTCGACGAAGTGATCGACCCGGGCCAGCGCCGAGGCCGCCTCGCCGACCGCGGCGTCGGAGTATTCGATCGCCGAGCGGTAGTGCGGCATCACCAGATAGAAGCGCACCGCCCGCGGCGCGTGCCGCTTGATCACCTCCGACACCAGCGCGCCGTTGCCGAGCGACTTGCTCATCTTCTCCCCGGCCGCCGTCACCCAGGCGTTGTGCATCCACACCCGGGCGAACTTCTGCCCGGCCGCGGTCGACTGGGCCAACTCGTTCTCGTGGTGCGGGAAGCGCAGGTCGAGCCCGCCGCCGTGGATGTCGAACTCGGCGCCGAGATACTTGCCGGCCATCGCCGAGCATTCGATGTGCCAGCCCGGCCGGCCGCGGCCCCACGGTGTCGGCCACGAGGCCGTGACCGGCTCGGCCGGCTTGTGGCCCTTCCACAGCGCGAAGTCCCGCGGGTCGCGCTTGCCCCGGAAGTCCTCGTCCGGGTCGGGCTCCATGTCCTCGATCCGCTGCCCGGACAACGACCCGTAGTCCGGCCAGGACCGCACGTCGAAGTAGACGTCGCCCGAGCCGTCCTCGGCGGCGTACGCATGACCGCGGTCGATCAGCGTCGAGATCAGTTCGATCATCTCCGGGATGTGGCCGGTCGCCCGCGGCTCGTACGTCGGCGGCTGGCAGCCGATCGCGGCATAGGCGTCGTGCAGTTCGCGCTCGAACCGGTACGCATGGGCGTACCACGGCGTCCCGGCAGCCGCGGACTTGATCAAGATCTTGTCCTCGATGTCGGTGACGTTGGCGATCACCGTGACCTCGAAGCCCTGATGGGTGAGCCAGCGGCGCAGGACGTCGAAGTTGACCTCTTTACGGATGTGGCCCAGGTGCGGCGCGCTCTGTACGGTCAGCCCACAGTGATAGATCGAAGCCTTTCCGGGCTCGACCGGATCGAAGTCCCGCACCTTGCGGGACGCTGAATCGTAGAGGCGAAGCGTCACCGGGACAGCTTAGTGTCCCCCGGCCGGAGGTCCAGACCGTTATCCACCGGGGGAGTTGGGGCGCGCGGCCATCAGCTTCAGCATCACCGCGAGCCCATCGCGCAGGGCCGCCCGGTCGGCCGCGGACAGCTCGGCCAGGAACGGCTCGACGTTGGTGCCGAGTTGGTAGCGCATCGCCCGCATCTGCCGCAGCCCCTCCTCGGTCGGCGTGATCACCCAGACCCGCGCGTCGGTGGCGTCGGTGTCGCGGCGGACCAGGCCCTCGGCCTCGAGGCGCTTGACGTGGTTGGTGATGGTCGGCTGGGACGACCGCTCCAGCGTGGCCAGGTCGCTGATCCGGGTCGGGCCGTTGTCGATCAGCCGGGCCAGGATCCGGGCCGAGGCCAGGCTCAGCGAGTAACCGTCCTTGGGCGTCCACCGCACGATCCGGGCCGAGGTGGTGACCAGATCCTCGCCCAGCTGGTGCAGGTCGTCGTCCATGGCTGAAGGGTAGTAGAAGAAGGGGTGCCGCTCAGCGGCGTACGGCGGCGACCACCAGTCGGGCCAATTCGGTGTACGCGGCGGCGTCGGACAGCTTGGTCGAGGCCTGGATCTCGCCGCTGGTGATCCGCTGCATGGTCGCGGCGATCACCTCGGCGACGAACGCCGTCGGTACGTTACGGAACGCGCCGGCCCGCCGACCGTCGTCGATCAGCTCCCGGACCCGCTGCGCGGCGGCCTCGGTGTTGCGCTGATAGATCTCCCGGGTCGGCCGGAAGGCGGCCACGTCGTCGTGGAACTCCCGCGACGCCGGAGCCAGGGCGGCGGCGACCGCCTGCAGATAGGCGACGACCCGGCGGGCGGGCTGGCGGACGCGGCGGATCGCGGCCTCGACCTGCTCCGTCGCGGTCTTGAAGAACTCCCGGACGGCCAGCGTCGCCAGCTGCTCCTTGCTCTTGGCCAGGGTGTAGAGGGTGCGCTTGGAGCAGCGCAGCCGCGCCGCGAACTCGTCCATCGTGAACGTCGAGAACCCCTCGGCCAGGATCAACCGGACGAGGTGATCACGAAGCTGAGCCTGCCGTCGTGTCGGCTTCCTCGGGCCCGGTTGGCCGGAAAACAGGGTGACCATCCTGGCTAGTGTCCTGCGCGGAACCGCGCGCACCAAATATCCGGCTTCAGGTCACAGTTCGGTGAGAACTTCCCCGGCGACGCAATTCCACTCGTAACGGTACTGCCGTACTGCGTACAGTACCGTTTAGAGTGTCCGGAGGAGGATGATCATGCCCGTGGAACGGTTGCTGCCGACGCCCGAGGCCGCGGAGCTGGTCGCCCTGGTGGCGGAGATCGCGCGGGAGGAGCTGGCGCCGAAGGCGGCCGCCGCCGAGGAGGCGGCGGAGTTCCCGCGGGAGACGTTCCGGCTGCTCGGCGAGACCGGCCTGCTGGGATTGCCGTACCCGGAGGAGTTCGGCGGGCTGGGGCAGCCGTACGAGGTCTATCTGCAGGCCCTGGAGGAGGTCGCGGCCGCCTGGATGAGCGTAGGCGTCGGCATCTCGGTGCACGTGATGACCTGCTTCGTCGTCCAGCACAACGGCACCCCGGACCAGGTCCGGCGCTGGCTGCCGGAGCTGACCCGGGGCGATCTCCTGGGGGCGTACGCACTGTCGGAATCCCAGGCCGGTTCGGACATCTCGGCCATGACCACCCGGGCCAAACGGGACAACGGCGGCTATCAGCTGGACGGCGCGAAGGCGTGGATCAGCCACGCGGGCGTGGCCGACTACTACGTGACGTTCGCCCGAACGAGCGAGGATCCGAAGCAGGGGATGAGCTGCTTCCTGGTTCCGGCCGGCGCCGAGGGGCTGACCTTCGGCCCGCCGGAACGCAAGCTGGGCCTGACCGCCTCGCCGACCTGCCCGCTGTTCCTGGACGCGGTCGAGGTGGACGCGGAACGCCGGATCGGCGCCGAGGGCGACGGCATGCGGATCGCCCTGTCCGCCCTGGATTCCGGCCGGCTCGGCATCGCGGCCTGTGCCACCGGCCTGGCCCAGGCGGCGCTGGACTGCGCCGTCGACTACGCCCGGCAGCGGGAGCAGTTCGGCCGGCCGATCGCCGAGTTCGAGGGATTGCAGTTCCTGCTGGCCGAGCTCGCCGCGGCCGTCGACACTGCTCGCGCCACCTATCTGCACGCGGCCCGGATGCGGGATGCCGGGCGCCCGTTCACCCGGGAGGCGGCCGTGGCCAAGCTGACCGCGACCGATGCGGCGATGCGGGTCACCACCGACGCGGTTCAGGTGCTCGGCGGCTACGGCTACACCAAGGATTTCCCGGTCGAGCGCTACTTCCGCGAGGCCAAGGCGACCCAGATCTTCGAGGGCACCAACCAGATCCAGCGCCTGGTCATCGCCAGGCAATTGCTCCGCGGTGAAGCCGGCTGATTTCGATCAGCGGGTGAGAGCGACGACCGTGACGTCGTGACCAGCGGTGAGCAGCCGGAAGTCCTCCGGATCCGCGGTGACGACGGCGGCCGGCTCGACCGTGACGGCCACCGACGCGACGACCGAGTCGACCGTCAGGTCGCGCTTCTTTCGGCGGTTCGCCGCTGCCTGCTCGCGCAACGTCCCGGCGCGGGCCGCGATCCGCGCGTCGATGTCGATCACCGGAAGTCGTCGGATCAGGTGCCAGATCGCCGCGTCGCGGAGTGCTCCCGTCATGAGTTCGGCCAGTACGAGGCTCGGCACGACGACCCGTTGATCATTGCGCAGTGCTGCCTCCAGAAGCTCGGCCATGCCGCGCTCGCGGCGAGCCACGGCCGACACCGCTTCCGTGTCCAGGACGACGGTCCTGGACACCGGTGTCGTCAGCGAAGCTCCTCGGCGTATCGCTGCACCTCGTCCTCATCCAGCGGACCGTTGGCGTCGACCAGCTCTCCGACCAGTTCTTCGAGGCCGTCCCGCTCGAGCTGGCGCCGAAGGGCTCTGGTCGCGTAGGCGGACTGTTGACCGCGCGGCACCCGAGCCTGGACCTGATCGAGGACATCAGCCTCGATGGTCCAGCTCACCTTCTTGTAGGCGTGTGCCTCGGTCACCGCTCAATCCTACCGCTGATGCGATCGGGACGAAACTAGGTCCGGGAGTCGGTGTCGTACGGGACGGCGTCGGCGGTCTCCTGATACCAGGCGAGCATCCGGGCCGAGAGGGTGCGGGCGACGTCGGCGTAGGCGGAGTCGTTGATCAGGTTGCGGGTCTCGGCGGGGTCGGTGCGGAGGTCGTACAGTTCGTCGGTCTCGTACAGGCGGTGCACGTATTTGTGGTCGGCGGTGCGGCACATGGCCGCCTTGCCGTGCTCCGGGCCGGAGCCGGCCTGCAGCGAGATCCGCGGCCAGTAGAGGCCGGTCGGGTCGTCGTGGGCCCGGCTCTCCAGTTCCATCGCCTGCCGCTCGTCGCGCAGTCGGCCGCCCTCGCAGAAGACGGCGTCGCGGTGATCATCGGTCGCGCCGGCGATCAGTGGCAGCAATGATCGGCCGAAGTGGGTGTGGCCCGGCTCGATGCCGGTCAGTGTCTCGATCGTCGCGGGCACGTCGATCAGCTCGACCAGGGCGTCGCGGACGCCCGGCCGGATCGGGGTGCCGGCCGGCGGCTTGATGATCAACGGCACCCGGGTGAGGCAGTCGGCAAAGGTGTTCTGGGTCTTCTCGACCAGGCCGTGGTCGCCGGTGAAGTCACCATGATCGGAGAAGAAGAACAAGGCGGTGTCGTCGTACATCCCGGCGTCGCGGAGCGCCTGGAGCACCAGTCCGAGCTGGTGATCGACCCGGGCACACATCCCGTAGTACGTCGCCCGCAGCTCCCGCCAGCGATCCTCGGTCCAGCCCCGCAGCCCTTGCCGCGCACGGATTCCGGTCAGGATGCTCGGCTCCGGTCCCGAGTCGGGGTCCGGGCCGGTCGTCCGGTCGGGCAGCAGATCGCGGTCGATCATGGAGAACCACGGATCCTCCACCGCGTACGGCGGATGCGGGTAGGTCAGCGGCAGATAGAGGCAGAGCGCCTCGTCCTCGTCGTGATCTTCCTCGGCCCAGCGACGGATCTGGTCGATCGCGCCGTGCACATTGGCCCAGTCACTGTCGTAATAGGGCTGATCGCCCTCGGTCGGCAGCCGTCCGACCTGGAAGGAGTAATAGCCGTCAGAGCCCGGCTCGCCCCGCCACTCGGCTTGCCGGTCGTTCGCGAACATCGGCCGGACGTCTTCGGTCGGCTGGTATTTGACGTCACAATAGGCGTCGAAGCCGTGCTGGGCCGGGACAAGATCATTCTTGCCGCCCCACCAGACGAAGTAACCGTTGTCCTTCAGCGTCTTCAGCAGCACCGGCTCGTCGGGGCGCATCATGTGGTGCATCGTGCGATGGCCACGGACATGTGGATACCAGCCGCTCATGAACGAGCAGCGGCTCGGCGTGCAGACCGGGTTCTGGCAGAACGCCCGCTCGAAGCCGACCGCGTCGGTCTCGACCAGCCGGTCCAGGTTGGGCGTGACCGCGGCGGGGTTGCCCGCGTGCCCGAGGACGTCGCCGCGCCACTGGTCGGGATTGAAGATCACGAGGTGCGGACGGCTGGTCACGATCATGCTCCTTCGGCGGAGTGGTGCACTCAGGCGGTGCCGCGGATGATCAAGCGCCAGGGGACCGCGATGGTGCGGGTCGGTTGATCCGGCGTATCGATCCGGTCGAACAGTCGGTGCAACATAGGCCGGTACGCGGAGGTGTCGGTGCCGATCGTGGTCAGCGCCGGATTGATCTCCGTTCCCTCGACGATATTGCCGATCCCGATGATCTTGAGTTCATCGGGCACCCGGATGCCGAGTTGCATCGCCGCCCAGGCCGCGGAGATCGCCGCCCGGTCGGAGTGTGCCAGGATCGCATCGGGGCGACGGCTCCGCGGTTGGTCCAACAACTCGGTCGCCCGGCTCCGCGACTCGAGGAACCCGCTCAAACCTGGCGGCTGATCGGCGATCGTGATCGCCGAATCCGGAAAGCCGTGCTGACGGAACGTGGTGGCGAAGGCCACCGACCGGTGGCGGGACTGGTCGACCGGCTCGGCCAGGAAGGCGGGACGCCGGACCTTGTGCCGGATCAGGTACTCCGCCGCGGTCCGGACCGCCTCGGCCTCGTGCTGCACCATCACGTCGAACCGGCGGGGCCGATACCACTCCCCGGTGATCAAGGTCGGGATCCGGCTGCCGATCCGGTGCGCGCGAGCCGCGGAGAAGCCCGAGGAGCCCAGGATCAGCGCCGCGTCGGCCAGTCCGTCGACCAGCAGGCTCTCCACCCGGTCGATCGCCTCGCCGGTGTGGCCGTAGCGCAGGATGATCAGCCCCAGGCCACGCTCGGCGGCGGCCTCCTCGATCTCGGTGATCAGGTCGAGCGACCACGGGTTGAAGGTGCTGGCGACGACGGCCACCAGGTCGGTCCGGTTGCGGGCCAGCACTCGGCCGGCGCGCCGGGGCGAGTAGTCCAGTTGGCGCATCGCCTCGCGGACCCGCTCGGCGACCTCGGGGGTGGCCGCGATCTTCCGGTCGGGCCGTCGGCCGTTGGCGACATAGGACACCGTCGCGACCGAGACGCCGGCCAGTCTGGCCACGTCGGCCTGGGTGCTGGGGCGGCTGGTGCGTTGCTGGGTCAACGGTGTCCCTCCTGTCGCCGCATCGACGGTGATCGTCACCGAGATGACACCGGTGGACCAGTTGACATCGTACGGCTGATCAGGTTTGGTGATGCGCATAACCAAGATACGGCAAAGGAGCCAGGTCATGACAATCCCCTTCGGCAGACGCCCGGCGCCGTAGCCCCCTCCCGTGGTCGCCTCGGTGTCTGGGTTTCGAGACGGCGACGAGATACCCATCAATACCTACTAGTGTCATAGGGAATTGGTGAGGCGCATAACCATCACCGTGTTCGAAGAGGAGTCAGGACTATGACAACCCGAATCAGTCGCCGGTCGCTGATCGGCGGGATCACCGCGGTCGGGGCCGCCTCGCTCGTCGGCTGCCAGGTCGACACCGGCGAGAACACCGGGCCGGCCGCGCCGAGCGGCACCGAGATCAACTTCCCGGACTACAGCACCGAGCTGCCGGCCGAGGACGTCACGTTCCGCTGGTGTGACAGCGGCGATCTCAAGTCGGTGTACGAGAAGGCCGTCCTGGCCGCGTTCACCGGCAAGCACGCCAACATCAAGACCGACTACCAGGGCAGCGGCTGGGACACCGTGAACCAGGTCGTCCCGCTGGGCATCCGCAACGGCAGCGCGCCGGACATCTTCGCGGTGCCGAACAACGTGCCGGCCGCGACCGCGGTCAACGAGGGCTGGGTGCAGCCGCTGGAGCAGGTGATCCCCGACTTCGACACGTGGCGCGCCAACTTCGGTGAGAACGCCTTCGTGCCCGGCGTGCATGTCTTCGACGACAAGGTCTACTCCTTCCCACTCAGCTCGGACCGCCGACTGACCTACATGTCCTTCTACGACTCGGCCAACTTCGCGGCGGCCGGCTTCGACGACCCGGTGAGCCAGCTCAAGTCCTGGGACGACCTGCACGCCGCGCTGCAGAAGGTCGTGACCGGCGGCAAGACCGGCTTGATGATCGCCTCGGATCAGCTGTCCGGCATCGTCGACATGCTGGCCCAGAGCGCCGGGTGGCAGACCGTGACCGGGATGGACCTGCGCACCGGCAAGTACCGCTACGACGCACCGCAGGTGCTGCAGGCATTCGAGTTCCTGCAGAAGCTCGTCACCGACAAACTCGTCGTGCCCGGCTTCCTCAGCCTGAAGGCGGCCAACGCGCGGTCGCAGATGCCGGCCGGCAAGTCCGGGATGATCTTCAACGGTCCGTGGGACATCCCGGCCTGGAAGCGCACCGGCCCCGACTGGAAGTACGTGATGGGGCCGGTGCCGAGCCCCGACGGCGGCACGGACTGGGTGCAGCCGTTCGCCCAGAACGGCGCCAACAATCCGTGGGTCTACGCCAAGACGAAGTACCCCACGGTCGCCGGTCAGATCCTCAACTACATGGGCACTCCGGACGGCCAGAGGATGCTGGTGATCCTGAGCGAGGGCAATCTGGTGTCGCTGAACGAGCAGTTCAACTCCGACGCCGATCAGCCCGGACTGCTCGATGCCAATGCCAAGACCGCGTCGGACCTGGCAGCCAAGATCATGAAGGTGGCACCGCAGGCCGCGATCCGCAATCCCGACGTGGCCAAGGTGACGCTGGTCCGCAAGGAGGTCAAGCCAAGCTGGGCCGACCTGATGGCCGGCATCTTCACCGGCGAACTCAAGGGATCCGTCGAAGCTCAGTTCGCTCGGTTCAGCGCCCAGCAGCAGGAGTCGTTGGAGGCCGCGATCGACACCGCGCGGGCGGAAGGTGCGACCGCGACGCTGGACGACTACACCTTCCCGAACTGGGATCCGACCAAGGACTACACCAAGGCCGATTACGAGGCGCTCGGGTGATCCGGTGACGATCGCCCCGTCCGTCCCCGACCTGCAACAGCGCGCGCAGCGGCGGGTCGGCGGCTGGTATGAGCGGGTCAACGCCCGCTGGTGCTACATCTTCCTGTTGCCGGCGTTGATCTTGACCGCGTTGTTCACGTTCTATCCGATGATCATGTCGTGGGTGTTCTCGACCATGCGCTGGTCCGGGTTCACCGAGGACATGACGTTCATCGGGTTGGACAACTACGTCGAGTTGGTCAACGATCCGATGTTCTGGCGGGCGTTCGGTCGATCGGCGATCTTCATGCTGGTCGGGACGCCGATCCGGGTGATCCTGGCGCTGCTGGTCGCGATCGTGCTGAACCAGCAGGTGATGCGGCTGTCGCCGTTGTTCCGGACCATGTTCTTCCTCCCGGTGACGGCCGCGGCGGCGGTGATCGGGGTGGTGATGACGTTCGTGCTCAGCCCCAACAACGGGCCGCTCAATTCGGTGCTGACCTCCACCGGCCTGGTGCAGCAGCCGGTGGAATTCCTGTCCGACCCGGGCATGTCGCTCTGGACGGTGCTGTTGGTGCATGTCTGGAAGAACTTCGGCATCACGATGATCTATTGGCTGGCCGCGCTGCAGACGATCCCGCAGGAATACGTCGAGGCGGCCCGGATCGACGGGGCCGGCGCGTGGGGGATCCTTCGGCACATCCGGCTGCCGATCCTGCTGCCGTTCGCGTTGATCATCATCATCCTGACCGCGAAGGACAATCTGCACGCGTTCGGCATCGTGTGGACGATGACCGGCGGCGGTCCGTACTTCTCCACCCAGTTGATCGAGATCTACATCTACCAGACGGCGTTCCAGCCGGAGATGGGTTCGGTGCCGCGGCTCGGGTACGCCTCGGCCGCCGGCTGCTTCTTCGGCGTGGCCACGTTGATCTTCACCGTGATCCAGCTGTGGGCGGCCCGCAAGGTGGCCGAGGCCCGGTCGTCGCTGCGCGAGGCGGGTGATCGTCGATGACCACCACCCTGCAACCGACCGGGCGATCGGCCGCGGCGGAGCAGCCGCGCAAGATCAAACAGAAGCGGTTCTCCAAACGGGAGAAGCTCTGGGCGGTCGGGATCTCGATCGTGTTGTTCGCGATCGGGCTGGCCTGGATCTATCCGTTCATCTGGACGCTGTCCTCGTCGGTGAAGAACACCACGGAGATCTTCGGCTCGCTCAATCCGTTCAATCCGGTGCTCCGGATCGGCAACTGGTCGCGGGCCTGGACCGAGGCCAACATGGGCCAGTTCTTCTTCAATTCGGTCTTCGTCACCACCGGATCGATCATCATCTCGGTGACCGTGGCCGCGCTGATGGGCTACGCACTGGGCCGTTACCGGTTCGTCGGCAAGAAGTGGGTGATCGGGATCTTCGCCCTGGTGATCTTCCTGCCCGAGGGCTACACGATCATCCCGGTCTACGATCTGATCGACGCGCTCGGGCTGTCCGGTTCGCTGTGGGGCGTCACGCTGGCCGAGGCCGGCGGGGTCGGCGTGGTCCAGGTGTTGCTGTTCGCCGGCTACTTCTCCCAACTGCCCAAGGAGTTGGAGGAGGCGGCCCGGGTCGACGGCGCCGGGTTCCTGCGGATCTTCGCCCGGGTCTATCTACCGCTGGCCAAGCCGGTGATCGCGACCGCGGTCATCCTGCAGTTCATGCAGTCCTGGAACTCGTTCCTGCTACCGCTGGTGCTCACCCTGACCCGGCCCGAGCTGCAGACCCTCGCCGTCGGCGTCTACGCGTTGCGCAACGACTATTTCGCCGACTGGGGCGTGATGACCGCGGCCTCCACCATCGCCATGTTGCCGATCATCATCGTTTTTCTCGTCCTGCAACGCTTCTTCGTCGAAAGCATCGCCGGGGCGATCAAGGGCTAGTGATCAAGGAACAGAGGAGAACCAGTGTCAGTTCCGTACGCACCGAGCAGTCGGGCCGGCGGCAGCCGCAGCCGCAAGCTGGACCGGCCGAACGTGATGGTGATCTGTGTCGATCAGATGCGCGGCGATGCCCTGTCCTGCGCCGGGCATCCGGTGGTGAAGACCCCGCACCTGGACGAGATCGCCGGACAGGGCACTCGGTTCGCCCGGAACTACTCGGCGACGCCGACCTGTGTGCCGGCCCGGGTCGCGCTGTTCACCGGGCAGTCGCAGGAGCGGCACGGGCGCTACGGCTATCGCGACGGGGTGCCGTTCACCGAGGCCCATCCGGTGACCATGCAGGGGGTGCTGCGTGATCATGGTTACCAGACCCAGGCGATCGGCAAGATGCACGTGTTTCCGGAGCGGTCCCGGTGCGGATTCGATGACGTACGGCTGCACGACGGCTTCCTGCACTTCGGCCGGCGGGCCGGCGGCCGGCATCTGGAGGCCAACGACGACTACCTGACCTGGCTGCGGCGCCAACCCGGACAGGATCCGCACGCCGACTACTTCGACGACGGGCTCGGCTGCAACTCCCAGTTGGCGATGCCGTGGAGCCGGGACGAATACCTGCATCCGACCAACTGGGTGGTGCACGAGACGCTGGACTGGCTGCAGCGGCGCGACCCGACCGTGCCGTTCTTCAGCTACGTGTCGTTCCACCGGCCGCACGCGCCGTTCAACCCGCCGCAGTGGGCCTGGGATCAGTACATCGGCCGGCCCCGGGTCGATCCGCCGCGCGGTGAGTGGGCGTCGGCCTTCGAGGAGTTCCGCGAGGATAACTACCACCAGACCAAGTTCGGCCGCCTCGATCCGGAGACCCACCATCGGACCGTCACCGGCTACTACGGTTTGATCACCCACATCGACATGCAGCTCAACCGGCTGCTGGAGGGGCTGGCCGACTACGAACTGCTCGACGACACCGTGATCATCTTCACCTCCGATCACGGCGACATGATGGGTGATCACGACATGTACCGGAAGTCGGTCGGCTTCGAGGGCAGCGCGAACGTGCCGTTGATCGTCCGGCCGGCGCCGCGGTTCGCCGCCGACGCGCCGCGGGGCCAGGTGATCACCGAGGTGACCGAGCTGCGCGACATCATGCCGACGGTGCTCGACTTCGCCGGCGTCGAGGTGCCCGGCACCGTCGACGGCGTCAGTCTGGCTCCGTTCGCCACCGGCCGGACGGCACCGGAGACCTGGCGGCGCGAGATTCACGGCGAGCACACGCATTTCGCGCAGTCGCTGCAGTGGGTCACCGACGGCAAACGCAAGTATCTCTGGGCGTCGCAGAAGGGGATCGAGCAGTTCTTCGACCTCGAGTCCGATCCGCAGGAGCTGCACAACCTGATCGACGATCCGGCCCGCGCGGTCGAGATCGCCGACTGGCGCGGCCGCTTGATCAACTACCTGGACGGACGCGAGGAGGGTTATGTCGCCGACGGCGAGTTGATCACCGGCCGCCCGGTGCGGACCGAGCGCGCCGAGATCACGGCCCTGGTGGGTGCGACCCCCTGACCGACCGGGTCAGTGGTCGAACTCACCCCAACCCCACCAGCTGCGGATCTCCGCCCGGGCGCTGAACCGCGGCCGCTCCCGGTTCGGGTAACCATGGCCGGTGTAGTGCTTGGCGAGGGCGTCGATGTCGGCCAACCCGGTGTCCTCGGTGAGTTCGACGACGTCGAGCTGGAGGGCGACATGGGAATACCAGTCCTCGAGCGGCAGCACGTCCAGCGCGCAGCGTGGATCCCGGCGCACGTGTTGCAGCCGGACCCGTTCGGCGTCGAAGTTGATCAAGATCCGGTCGTCGGCCTCGAGCAGATACCAAGTGGCCGCCGTGATCGGCCGGCCGTCCTTCCTGGTGGTCGCCATGACCGCCGGATTGGCCTTGCTGAGGAAGCTTCGGACGTCGTCGGGCAGGGCTTCGGGCATGTGGTCACCCTAACGGGGCTCGTCGGTCAGGAGCTTCTCGAGCAAGGGCGCGAGGGTCTTCCGGTCGGCGGCGGTGAGCCGGCGCAGCACCAGAGCGTCCTCGGCAACGGCCGCCGACAACCGGTCGCGCAACGACCGGCCCGACCGGGTCAGCTGGAGCAGTTTGACCCGGCGATCTTCGCCCGGCACCCGGCTGACCAGCCCGCGCTCCTCCAGCTGGTCGGCGAGGTTGGTGATGTAGGACCGATCGCAGGTGAGTTGCTCGGCGAGCTCCCGCATCGGTGCGGGACGGTTGAGCGCAAGGACGGCGCGGGCCAGATGCACCGGCAGGTCGAAGCCCGCCGCGATCCGGGTGAAGTCGGCCTTGGCCTCCTCGACGATGTCGATCAACATCTGCGACAGCCGACTCACCTCTTCCAGCCGGCTCTCTCGATCTGCCATGGCCCCGATGATACTGCGGTCTGTCAATAGTTGATTCAGTCACGTATCGATGTACGGTTGAGTCATTGATTGAGCGATTCAACAGTTGACCAGACAGCAGTGCAGAAGGAGACGAGATGAGCTTCGACACAGTCAACGGAACCCGTGGCGCCCGGCAGCCCAAGGCGGGACGGCTCCTCGGTTGGGTCAACCGGCGCGTGGTGAACCGGATTCGCCGCAAGGGCGGCGGGTTCCTGGGCCTGCAGACCCTGGTGCTGGTCACTGTCGGTCGCAAGAGCGGGGCCGAGCGGATGACCCCGGTGGGCTGGTTCCCGGGTCCCGACGACAGTTGGCTGATCGTCGCCTCGGCCGCCGGCGCACCCAACAATCCGGCCTGGTACTACAACCTCGCCGCCCGTCCTGGTCAGGTGCAGATCGAGCTCGGCGGGGGGAGGATCCCGGTCACCGCCGATCAACTCGCCGGAGCGGAGCGCGATCGGGCCTGGCTGGAGATCACGACCGCGGTGCCCCGCTTCGCCCAGTACCAGGAGCAGACCGATCGCGACCTGCCGGTCATCCGGCTGACCCGCCGAGCCGGTTGATCGGCGGACCTCTCTCGATCCAGCCGGATCCGCAACGATCGGACGGACCTGTCAGTGGCGGGTCAGTGAGGTCTGATCGAATCCAGGCATGAGCCCTGGGAGGCACCCGTCCGGCCGACCACTGCCGCCGCCGCGCCGGGACGGTCTGGTCGCGCTGATCGTACTGTCCAGCCTCGCCCTCGTTGCGGTCGCGGCGTGCGGCATCGTGGTCTTTCGAAATGTGCTGGACTCAACGCGAGACCGGGAGGCTTCGGACACCCCCACGCCGGGCGCTACGAGCACGCCGGAACCATCGAAGAAGTCGTACCGAGAGGTCCCCGACACCGGCGGACCGGCCCGAGGGCAGGCCGAGGCGTTCAGCACCTTGCTGCGGGCCCGAGGGCTCGCCTGCTCGGACGAGAACCTCGCGAAGGTGTTCAGCCGTGGCTGCTACCGGAAGGACTTCGACCACCAGGTGCGGGTCGAGTTCCTCGGCCCGGTGGATGGCACGCTCAGCGAGGTCACGATCGATCTCGACTACATCGGCGCCGATGATCAGGCGACGGCCCACCGCGCGTTCGACGAGCTCGTCGGCGACTTCGCCGAGGCCGCCGAGCTGACTGCCGCGGACGCCGCGGTGGTCCGCGCGGAGTTGGCAGCCGAGAAGGCGAAGTTCGACACCGATTGGGGTTCGGCGGAGCTGCATCGCTTCACTGATTCCACCAGCAAGATCAGATTCGAGCGGTCCGGCTGGCAGTCGCCGGACCTGGTCGCTGCCACGCTGCCGGGCGATCTGGACCTGGTCGAGTCGGTTGCGGTGCAGCGTGGCTACCGCTGTGACCGGGGCTCCGAATACCAGATCACCTGCAAGCAGGGCGCCGACGACGGACTCACGATCGTGGCGAGCCGGGCCATTCCACGCGGCCTCGGCCGGCTCTACGTCGGGGCGAACACCGGTCAGGACGACAAGGCGATGGAAGCCGCGTTGGCCGAGACCGGTGCGGTGCTGGACGCGCTCGGCGGTCCGCGGGCCGCGGCGGCGAAGGACTGGCTCACCCAGAACCGTGCGGTGGCGGGCGGGATGGCCTATGTCGGCGGACTGCACGCCTACCTGGACGTGATCGACGACGACCAGCTGCGGCTGTACTACGTGCAGCTCGACC
Source organism: Microlunatus speluncae (assembly GCF_009299835.1). Classification (GTDB taxonomy): domain Bacteria; phylum Actinomycetota; class Actinomycetes; order Propionibacteriales; family Propionibacteriaceae; genus Microlunatus; species Microlunatus speluncae. Next base: position 219,723 of record NZ_VKCZ01000021.1, on the reverse strand, counting down.
TGCTGTCACCGTGTCGGTACAACTCGGCGAACGGCGGGTTCTGCTGACGCCGCCGAGCTGTGGTCAGCCGGCTTCGCCGGTGGTGCGGGCCGCGGCCTTGCGGCGCAGGGCCGCGATGTCGAGCAGGCCGGAGGACGCCTCGGGGCCGGCCTCGGGCGCCTCGTCGCCGTCCTCCCACGGGTCGTACGGCTTCTCCTGATCATCGTCGGCGAAACCCTGCGACGGATCGTACGGATTGGCCAGGGCCGGCCCGTCGTCGCCGGTGGCGGAGACGATCGCCTCGTCCGGCAGCCCGCGCAGCACCGTGCCGACGTAGGACTCGATGGCGTCGATCATCGACACCTCGTGCCCCTCCTGCTCGGACAGGAACCAGCGGTGTTCCAGCACCTCGTGGTAGAGCTCGGCCGGCTCGAGCTTGCCCCTCAGCTCATCCGGGACGGCGGTGATCACCGGCTCGAACTCCTCGGTCAGCCACTGGTGCGCGACGATCGACTCGTCGGCGTTCTGCTGGTCGGTCCGGGCCCGGAAGTAGTCCAGGTCGTTCAGCAGCCGGCGCGCCTGGTTCTCCTCGGTGTCCAGCCCGGTCAGCCGGATCAGCCGCCGGGAGTGGTGACCGGCGTCGACCACCTTGGGCTGGATCCGGATCGTCGACCCGGCGAAGTCGGTGGTGATGTCCAGCTCGGCGACGTCGAAGCCGAGCGCGTTCAGCCGCCGGACCCGACTCTCGATCCGGTGCATCTCGCTGCCGTCGAACTCCTCGACCCCGGTCAGCTCCGACCACAGGTCGCGATAACGGTTCTCGATCGCGTCGACCAGCACCAGCGGCTTCAGCGCCTCGTCCAACAAGCCGCCGGCTTCAAGATCACTGAACTCGCCGAACAGGTTGGTCCGGGCGATGGTGAGGTCGTGTTCCCGCTGCCCGTCGCTCAGATCCTGGTGCAGCTCGCCGGTCTCGGCGTCGACCAGATAGGCGGCGAAGGAGCCGGCGTCGCGGCGGAACAGGGTGTTGGACAGCGACACGTCGCCCCAGAGGAAGCCGATCAGGTGCAGCCGGGCCAGCAGCACGACCATCGCGTCGACCAGCCGGTTCACGGTGTCCTGCCGGACTCCGCGGGTGAACAACGAGCGGTACGGCAGCGAGAACTGCAGGTGCTTGGTGATCAACACCGAGTCCAGCGGCTCGCCGGTCGGGTCGGCGCGCGCGGTCACCACCCCGACCGGCTCGACCGACGGGGTGTCCAGCCGGGTCAGGTCGCGGAGCAGCCGGTATTCGTGGATCGCCAGGTGCTCCAGCACCTCCTTGACGGCGTAGATCTCACTGCCGACCCGGACGAACCGGACCACGTGCCGGGAGATGCCCCGCGGCAGCGCCACCAGGTGTTCCGTCGGCCATTCCTCCAGCGGCACGTCCCACGGCAGCGTGATCAGCCGCGAGTCCGGGCGAGCGGCAACAAAACGAGGCACCCCCCCATCCTCGCCGACCCGGCACTAACGCACGCGTTTGGGCGGCGTGTCGGTGCACAAGTGACGTCTCGGCGACAGCGGAGCGGGGGACCGACCGGCGGCGGCGAGCGCCCGATGAGGGCTCCGGAGCGGAGTGTCCCGGAGTTGTTGTGCTCCCGACCCGGGTCAACAACCTCTCGAGCCGGCGGCTGACCGCCCTCGCCGGGGCATCCGCACCGCCGTTACGGACTTCGCCGACCCGTCACTTGTGCACCGACACGCCGCCAAAACGCGTGCGCTAGTGACGGGTCGGCGGTTTTTAGAGGCGGGTCAGGCCGAGGGAGAAGGGGGTTTGGGGGGTGTAGTTCAGGACCCGGTGGGCGCGGGTGGGGGAGGCGACGATGTGGCGGGCGTCGGTGGCGCGGCCGCCGCCGACGATGACCGGGGCGGGGCCGCCGGTGACTTGGGCCAGGGCGGTGGCGAGTTCGCCGACGGTGTGCGGGTCGCCGGAGGCGATGTTGAGTGGTACGAACTCGGGGGCGTCGATCGTGGCGATCCGCTCGATCGCGAGCAGGTTGGCCCGGGCCACGTCGTCGACGTACACGAAATCGCGGCGCTGGCCGCCGTCCTCGTACACCCGCGGTGGCCGGCCGGCGGCCAGCTCGGAGCGGAAGATCGCGGCGACGCCGGCGTACGGGGTGTCTCGCGGCATCCCGGGCCCGTAGACGTTGTGGTAGCGCAGCGCGGTCACCGCTCCGTCGATCTCCCGGGCCCACGAGGCGGCCAGCAGCTCCTGGCCGTGCTTGGTCACCGCGTACGTGTTCTGCGGATCGGCCGGGGTGTCCTCGTCGATCGGCACGTCGATCAGGTCGCCGTCGCAGCGGGGGCAGCGGTGTTCGTAGCGGCCGGCGGCGAGATCCGCGGGCCGGCGGGGCAGCGGCCGGACCGGGCCGTCGACGGGGCAGCGGTAGCCGCCGGGACCGTAGACGACCATCGACGAGGCCAGCACCAGCCGGCGGACCCCGGCCGCGGCCATCCGCGCCAGCAGGGTCGCGGTGCCCAGCAGGTTGTGTGACGTGTAGTCGGGCAGGTCGGCGACGCTGACCCCGACCCCCACCATCGCGGCCTGGTGACAGACCACGTCGACGCCGGCCAATGCGCGGTCGACGACGGCCGGATCCCGCACGTCGCCGGTGATCGGCCGGGGTTCCGTCCGGTTCGTCGGTGTGCCGCGGTCGAGCAGATCCAGGCCGACGACCTGATGCCCGGCGGCCCGGAGCTGATCGGTGATCGCGGAGCCGATGAACCCGCCGGCACCGGTGACGAGGACGCGCATCAGGGTTCCCTTCTCTTCGGTACGGGTGCTCGGCGGAGCAGGCCCCAGATCGCTACTCCGGCCCAGATCAGCACCAGGAAGATCACGGTGCCGAGCAGATAGGGCCGGTCGAGCAGCGACGGGTTGTCCGGCCGCCGACCGATCCCGGCCACGAACGGCCAGGCGATCGCCACCAGCGCCCCGCTGATGATCAGGCCCATGATCACCGGGGCCCGCCAGGCCGGGCGCACCCGGGTGCCGACCGTCAGGCCGAGCAGCCCGATCACCGGGATCAGCACCAGGTCGGAGACCAACGGGGGCAGCCCGAACCAGAGCGCCGTCGCGATCACGTCCGGCCAGCGGCGCAGCGTGGTCAGGGCCAGGAACAATCCGTACCCGATGCCGATCGCCCCGACCACCCCGACCCCGATCCTGACCTTCATGATCATCGACAGGTCGTTCTTCCCGGGCCGCGCGCTCATCGTACGATCTCGATCCTGGACAACCACTTGGTCTGCAGGGCGCCGGGCCGGTTCGGCGCGATCAGCCGGGCCGGGAAGCCATGATCATGATCGAGCACCTCGCCGTTCAGTCGCAGCGCGATCAGCGTCTCCGGGTGCCGGGCGAGCGCGGAGGCGACCACGCTGCGTCCGTACGGGCCGGCGTCGAAGGAGGCCAGCCGGGCCTCGGTGAAGTCGTGATCATCGACGAGGCCGATCAGATCGGACAGCCGGACCCCGGTCCAGGTGGCCAGCTGGGACCAGCCTTCGACGCACGCGATCGGCAGCTCGACGGTCCGTTGCGGCAGGGCGGTCAGGTCGGCCAGGGACAGCTCGACCGTCCGGGTGCCGACCAGCGCCAGCCGATAGTCGGCGCCGACCTGATCGGCCCGGATCCCCGCCGCGGCGGCGGTGCGGTTGACCGGGAGACCCTGCGGCCCGGTGCCGGATCGCTGGGCCAGCACCGAGACCCCGCGCAGCGCTGGGATCTTGTCACCGAGGGTCGCGATCGCGATCACCGCCGCGGCGATGGCGGTGCCGGTCAACAGGTGTCGTCGGGTGATCGTCGTTTCGGCTCCCGGTGCCCGGGGCTCCGCCGGCGGTGGAGGCGGCCGCCGATCGCGCCGGCGCAGGGCGCTGATCATGATCGGCAGCCTCACCGCGACGTGCAGCACGACGGAGCCGATCAACAGCCAGGCCATTAAGTAGTGCACTTCAGGGAAGAAGAACGGCCACAGGTACGCCTCCGCCACGTTGAGCAGACCGGTCAGCACTTCGAAGAACGCGGCGCCGATCAGCAGCAGAATGGTGCCCCGCTCGACCGCCTCGATGATCATGGCCCGGGCTCGGCCGGTCGGGAACCGGCGCCAGAACTTGGGCGCGACCGACCACAGCTTCACCGCCAGCAGCGGGATCGCCGCCATCCCGGTCGTGACGTGCAGGCCCTGGGTCACCCGATACAACCAGGAGGGGCCGGTCGGCCAGGCGAACCAGCCCGGCGGGTGCTGGATCAGATGGCTGATCAGGCCGGTGAGGAAGCAGATCGTGAAGGCCAGGCCGAGGGCGATGCCGAGAATGCTGGTCAGCCGCTCGGAGCGCAGCGGTGACCGGAAGTCCTGCTCGTTCGGTGGTCGCAACCTGATGATCATGCTCCCACCGCGATCAGCTCGGCCTGCTGGCGGCCGTCGATCACCCAGTGGTCGGTCAGTCGCAGCCCGCAGGGCCGGGCCAGCACGGCCAGCGCGTGCCGGTCGAGCCAGCACCAGGGAAACCAGCCGCTGGCCCGATCGCCGGCGACGAGGCGGACCAGTCGGCGGAGGTAGCCGGTGCCGGGTTCGGCCAGATCCAGCAGCACCCGTCCGCCCGGAGCGAGCAGGGCCCGGCAGCGGGTCAGCAGCCGGATCGCGTCACCGCCGATGCCGATGTTGTCGTCGGCCAGCAGGACGGTGTGCCAGCGCCCCTCGGCCGGCAACGGCGCGAACAGATCCCGTCGCAACGCCACGGCACCGCGACCGACCGCGGCGTCGACCGCCGGGCCGGAGAGATCGACCCCGAGGGCCGGCGTGCCGGCCGCCTGCAGGGCGGTGGTCAGCCGCCCGGGCCCGCAGCCGAGGTCGAGCGTCGGGCCGGAACAGCGGCGCAGCAGGGCCCAGTCGGCGCGACCGATGGTCCCGGACCAGGCCTCGACCGGCAGCCGGCGCCGATCGCCGGCATCGGTGATCATGGTCGTCGGTTCCCCGGCCAACGCCGCGGCGTAGAGCCGCAGCGGGCTGACCCGCTCCGGAGTCGTGGTGATCATCGCGCTACCCCGCTCCAGCCGACTTTGTCAGAACTGGTGCTGGCCATGGCCGTCCTCACTTCTGACAAGTCGGCGTTCCGGGGGTCGGGGGGAGATTCGGTGTCGATCAAGGTTCGGATCAGGGCGGCGAAGCCGGTGTGCGGGGCCATGGCGGCGACGGCCCGGGCGTCGGCGATCGTGTCGACGTCACGCAGCGCCGGCAGCAGGCTCACTCGCAAGCCGGCGGATCGCAGCGCGGCCAGCGTGTCGGTCCCGGTGCTCGAGGTCGACATCGGCACGCCGGCCACGGGTGCCACCGCGGTGGCCCGGCGGAGGCCGAGGCCCCACCAACCGCCGTCGGTGGCCGGACCGAGAGTGGCGTCCGGTCCACCCTCCACCGTCAGCTCGTGCAGCGCCGCGATGATCAACGCCGCGGTCAGTTGCGGGGTGTCCATTCCGACCTGGAACACCGGGCCCGGGCCGCAGTCGAGGTGCGCGTTGACGATCTTGGTCGCCAGGTCGGAGCCGCGCTGCTCGATCACGGTGAAGCCGTCCAGGGCCTCGCTGATCATGTCCGTTCCCTGGGCCCGGTCGAGATCGCCGGACAGCGCCAGCACCCGGCGGATGCCCGGGACGGTCCCGATGGTGGTGAGGGTTTCGGTCAGCGCGACGGCTGCGACCGCGGCCGCCTCGGAGCCGGTGAGGGGTGGGCAGAGCCGGGTCTTGACCCGGTGCGGCCGGGGCGCCTTGGCCAGCACCAGCACGGTGGCCGACGGCCGGTCCGTCGTTCGCCGCGACCGCATCAGTGGGCCGCCGCCCGCGCCGGTCGCGGCTCGGAGCGGAGGACCCGCAGCATGTCGGCCGCCACCGTCAGCGTGCCTCGCACCGTTCCGGTGATCTTGGATCGGCTGCCGGCCGGACGCGATCGGTAGGACACGTCCCGCTCGACGATCCGCCAGCCGGCCCGGCTGGCCCGGAGCAGTGTCTGCAGCGGATAGCCCGAGCGTGGATCGGTGAGCTTGAGCTCGATCAACGGCCGACGCCGGGCGATCCGGACCGGGGCCAGATCATGCAGCCGGACCCGGCCGCCGGCGCTCAGCAGGGCGGCCAGCAGTCGGTTCGCCAGCCGGGAATGCAGCGGCCAGGAGCCGCGTCCGGTGGGGCGGCGGCGGCCGCAGAGCAGGTCGATCGAGCCGTCGGCGAGCTCCCCGACCAGTGCCGGCAGCTCCACCGGGTCGATGGTGGCGTCGCAGTCCATGATCACCACCACCTCGGCGGTGGCTGCCCAGAGGCCGGTCTGCACGGCGGACCCGTAGCCGCGTCGCCGCTCGGCCAGCACCGTCGCGCCGTAGCTGGCGGCCAGATCGGGGCTGCCGTCGGTCGACCCGTTGTCCACCACGATCGCGCGATAGCGTTCCGGCAGCCGCTCCATGATCCACGGCAGAGCGGCCGCCTCGTTCAGGCACGGCAGGATGACATCGACCCGGCGATCCATGGCTCGAATCTAGGAACGGCCGCGATTACGGATCGAGGGTCAGGTCCTTACCGATCTCTTTCGGCCCGGTGATCACGCGGTCCGGGCGGCCGGCGCGGGCTTAGGGTCGGGATTCGTGGCAGAAGTCGTGAGTCGGAGCGCCGTCGACCGCGCGCGGGTCGCCGCGCTCGAGCCGCCCGGCAGCGCCGCCGGCGACGGGGACCAGGGCAGCCGCACTGACGCCGCCGCCGTCGCCGGCGCGTTCGGGCTGATCGCCGCGGCGGCCGCAGTGGGGGCGGGGCTGCTCGCGGCCGGAGTCCGGATCGAGGTGTATGCGCCGCCGCTGTTCGGCTGGCTCGCGCCCCGGATCGGGCCTGGCACCCCGGTCGTGCTGGCGTTGTCGATCATGGCGCTGATCGCTGCCGGGCGGGTGGCCCGACGGTGGCCGTGGCGGCGGACCATGATCATCGGCTACCCGGTCGCGGTCGCCTGGACGGTCGGCCTGGCGTTGATCGACGGCTGGTCCGGCGGACTCGGGTCGCGGCTGACCAGCGGCCATGAGTATCTGCACGAACTGCCCCGGATCGCTTCCCTGCCGGAGTTCCTGGCCACCTTCAGTGATCACATCCTTGACTTCCGGCCGGACAGCTGGGTGACGCACGTCGCCGGACATCCGCCGGGCGTGACCGCGGTCTTCTGGTTGCTGGACCGGGCCGGCCTGGGCGGCGGGGACTGGGCCGCGGTGATCATCGTCGCGGTCGGTTGCGCGGCCGCGGTCGCCGTTCCGGTCACCGTTCGGGCCTTGGGCGCCCCGGAGGCGGCACGCCGAATTCTTCCCTTCACGGTGTTCCTGCCCGGCGCGCTCTGGGTCGGTGTCTCAGCCGACGGCCTGTTCGCCGGGGTCGCGGCGGTCGGGCTGGCGTTGGTGGTGATCGGTGTCCGCAGCCGGCGCCCGGTCTGGCCGCTGCCAGTGATCGCCGGCGGTCTGCTGCTCGGGCTGCTGCTCTACCTGTCGTACGGGCTGGCCCTGTTCGGCGTGATCGTGCTGGCCGCGGCCGGGCTGAGCGTCCGGTCCGACGGCTGGGCCGTGCTGCGCCGGTGGGCGGTCGCCGCCGCCGCGGTGGCTGCAGTGGTGCTGCTGATCACCGCCGCCGGCTTCGCCTGGTGGCACGGTCTGGCGCTGCTGCACGAGCGCTACTACCAAGGGATCGCGGCCGAGCGTCCGTACGGCTATTTCGTCTGGGCCAACCTGGCCGCCTTCGTGATCATCGTCGGCCCGATCACGGTGGCCGGACTGGTCCGCGCGGTGCCGACGGTTGTTCCTTCCCTCAGGGAACGAACGAGCGAGCGATTGGTGCCCGCGGTGCTGGCGCTGGCCGGGCTGGCCGCCGTCCTGCTGGCCGACTTGTCCGGGATGTCGAAGGCCGAGACGGAGCGGATCTGGCTGCCGTTCGCGTTCCTGGTGATCACCGCGGTCGCCCTGCTGCCACGCCGGTCGGCCCGGGCCGGCTTCGCGCTGTCCCTCGGGCTGACCGTCGTCATCGCGCACCTGATCTGGACGCCGTGGTGAACACTGGGGGGATGCATCGGATCCTGGTGGTCGACGACGACGAGACCGTCCGCGAGGTGGTCCGCCGTTACCTGTCTCGCGAGGGGCACCAGGTGTTGGAGGCCGGCACCGGTCCGGACGCACTGGCGATCTTCCGCGAGCAGCGGCCGGACCTGGTGGTGCTCGATCTGATGCTGCCCGGCTCCGACGGGCTCGAGCTGTGCCGCACGATGCGCGCCGAATCGACCGTCGGCGTGATCATGCTGACCGCCCTCGGGCTGGAGTCGGACCGGGTGGTCGGGCTGGAGCAGGGCGCCGACGACTACGTGGTCAAGCCGTTCAGCCCGAAGGAATTGACCCTGCGGGTGACTCGGCTGCTGCAGCGGCTGGAGCCGGTGATCCTGGCGGACGAGCCGGAGCTGCGGTTGACAGACGGCGACTTGATCATCGACACCAGGGCCCGGACCGTGCACCGTGACGGCGAGCCGCTGAACCTGACCGGCCGGGAGTTCGACCTGCTCGCCTTCCTGATCCGCCACGCGGGGCAGGCCTTCACCCGCAAGGAACTGCTGGAACGGGTCTGGGACTGGTCGTTCGGCGACGATTCGACGGTGACCGTGCACGTCCGCCGGCTGCGGGAGAAGATCGAGCAGGACCCGTCCCAACCGCGCCGCCTGGTCACCGTCTGGGGCCGGGGCTATCGCTACGACCGGGAGGGCTGATGGACGACCTGCTGCACATCCTGCCCTGGGCCGCGCTGGCCTGCCTGGTGACCACGGTGATCGAGATCATCGTGCTGCGGCTGGTCCGGGATCGGCCCGCCGAGGTGATGATCACCGTCCTGGTGGTGGTGCCGATCCTGGCGGTGTTGATCTTCGTCGTGATGATCAGCGGCTTCATGTTCACACCTCAGCTGGGCTGGACCGCGGTCACCTGTGGGCTGATCGCGACCGCGGTGATCCCGGTCTCCGTCGTGCTCGGCCGGCGGATCACCCGGCACGGCATCCAAGCCGAGGCGAGGCGGGCCGCGGAGCGTCAGGTCGACGCGTCCCGGCGTGAACTGGTCGCCTGGGTGAGTCACGATCTGCGGACTCCGCTGTCCGGGATCCGCGCGATGAGCGAGGCCCTGCAGGACGGCGTGGTGAACGAGCCCGACGACGTCGTCGCCTACGCCGGCAAGATCTCAGCCGAGACCGAGCGGCTGTCCCGGATGGTCGACGACCTGTTCGAGCTGTCCAAGATCACCGCGGGAGCGTTGCAGTTGACCTTCGCCCCGCTGCCGTTGGAGGACGTGGTGTCCCAGGCCGTCGACGCGGTCTCGGTGACCGCCCGGCGCCGCGGCATCGCGGTCCAGGTGGATCCACCCGCCAGCTGGCCGACGATCAGCGGCTCCGGCCCGGAGCTCGACCGGGTGCTGCGGAACCTGTTGATCAACGCGGTCCGGCACACTCCGGATGGGGCCACGGTGGTGATCAGTGCGAGCGTCGCGCCCGGCGGTGCCCGGGTGTCGGTGCAGGACGCCTGCGGCGGGATCCCGGAGCAGGACCTGCCGCGGGTGTTCGACGTCGCGTTCCGTGGCGTACCGGCGCGGACACCGGGCGGCGACGCCGACCTGCGGACCGGGGCCGGGCTCGGGCTGGCGATCGTCCGCGGCCTGGTCGAGCTCCATCGCGGCGCCGTGGGCGTACGCAATCACGGGCCGGGGTGCCGCTTCGACGTCACCCTGCCGCTGGCCCGTCCGGCGTGACCGGTCCGCATCGACCCGTCACTTGTGCTCCGACACGCCGCCAAAACCGGTGCGTTAGTGACGGGTCGGCGGGAATGGGGAACGCCCCTCGCGGAGATCCGCGAGGGGCGCTTCCTTCGTTCAGGTCCTTCAGGTCGTTCAGCCGGAGAGGCGGGCGCCGCTCGTCTGCGAGAACACGTGCACGCTCTCGGGGGCGACGGAGAGGCGCACGGTGGAGCCCCGCTCCGGCGGGCGCCGGGAGGAGATCCGGCCGACGATCTGCTGAGCGGTCAGCTGCTCGTCCTCGCTGAGCCCGGCCAGCGTGCCGTAGAGGTACGCGTCCGCGCCCAACTCCTCGACCACGGCCACGTCGACGCCGATGCCGGCCTCGCCCAGGTCGAAGGTCTCGGGCCGGATGCCGATGGTCAGCGTCTTCTCGTCGCCGGCCTTGGCCAGCACCTCACGCGACACCGGAACGACGAAGTCGCCGACCCGGACACCGCCCTCGGTCACCGTGCCGTCGAGCAGGTTCATCGCCGGCGAGCCGATGAAGCCGGCCACGAACAGGTTCTCCGGCTTGTCGTACAGCGACAGCGGGGTGTCGACCTGCTGCAGCACGCCGTCCTTCATCACCGCGACCCGATCGCCCATCGTCATGGCCTCGATCTGGTCGTGGGTCACGTAGACGGTGGTGACGCCGAGCCGCGCCTGCAGGGCCGCGATCTGGGTCCGGGTGGACACCCGGAGCTTCGCGTCCAGGTTGGACAGCGGCTCGTCCATCAGGAAGACCTGCGGCTGCCGGACGATGGCACGACCCATCGCGACCCGCTGCCGCTGACCACCGGAGAGCGCCTTCGGCTTGCGGTTGAGGAACTCCTCCAGGCCCAGCAGCTTGGCGGCCTCGAGCACTCGCTGCTGCCGCTCGGCCTTCGGCACGTTGGCCATCTTCAGCGCGAAGCCCATGTTGTCGGCGACCGACATGTGCGGGTAGAGCGCGTAGTTCTGGAACACCATCGCGATGTCGCGATCCTTCGGCGGCAGATCGGTGACATCCCGCTCGCCGATGTGAATGCTGCCCTCGTTGACCTCTTCGAGGCCGGCCAGCATCCGGAGCGAGGTGGACTTGCCACAACCCGACGGCCCGACCAGGACCATGAATTCGCCGTCGCCGATCTCCAACTCGAGACGATCGACCGCGGGGTGCTCGGAACCGGGGTAGACCCGGGAGGCTTGATTGAACGAAACGGTGGCCATGCCACATTCCTTTCCACGGGCAGGTACGTGCCCGACGATCCGTAGTGGAAACACGGCGCATGGTCATGGCGCGACCCTGCGCTGAAGCGCACTTTACCTCGCGGTGTGAAGAATCGACCAGCCGGGTCTCACCATGGTGGACAACCTGCGTTGATCAACACTCGACGATGTTGACGGCCAGTCCGCCGCGCGCCGTCTCCTTGTACTTGATCTTCATATCGGCCCCGGTCTGCATCATCGTCTTGATCACCTTGTCCAGGCTGACGGTATGCTGCCCGTCGCCGCGCAGAGCGAGTCGGGCGGCGGTGATCGCCTTCACCGAGGCGACCGCATTCCGTTCGATACAAGGGATCTGGACCAGACCTCCGACCGGGTCGCAGGTCAGCCCGAGATGATGTTCCATGCCGATCTCGGCCGCGTTCTCGACCTGCTCCGGGGTGCCGCCCAGCAACTCGGCCAGCGCGCCGGCGGCCATCGAACAGGCCGTGCCGACCTCACCCTGGCAGCCGACTTCGGCGCCCGAGATCGACGCTGTCTGCTGATAGATCGAGCCGAGTGCGGCGGCCACCAGCAGGAAGTCGATGATCGAATCGTCGTTCGTGCCGGGCACGAACCGGACCGCGTAGTGCAGCACTGCCGGGATGATGCCCGCGGCACCATTGGTCGGCGCGGTGACGACCCGACCGCCGGAGGCGTTCTCCTCATTCACCGCCAGCGCCCACAGGGTGATCCAGTCCATCGCGGCCAGCGGGTCGAGCGGCAACGGCGTCGAGTCGGCCGCCGGCGGGGCCGACTCGATCAGCAGCTTCTGGTGCAGTTCGGCGGCCCGGCGCCGGACCTTCAGCCCGCCGGGCAGCACGCCGGTGGTGGCGCAGCCGTTGCGGACGCATTCGGCCATCACCGACCAGATCCGCAGCAGCCCGGCCCGGACCTCCGCCTCGGGCCGGCGGGCCACCTCGTTGGCCAGCATCACCCCGGCGATCGGCAGGCCGGTCTCGGTGCAACGGTCGAGCAGTTCCACCCCGGTGCGGAACGGGTACGGCACCGGGGTCGGGTCCGAGACGATCGAGGGCGCACCACTGCCGTCGTCGTCCAGCACGAAGCCGCCACCGATCGAGTAGTAGGTGCGGCTGGTCAGCTCGGTGTCGCCGGTCCAGGCGGTGAAGGTCATCCCGTTCGGGTGGAACGGCAGCGACCGGCGCCGGTGCAGGATCAGGTCGGCGTCGCGATCGAACGGGATCCGGTGCTGGCCGGCCAGCAGCAGCTTTCCCTCGGCCATCGCCTCGGCCGCCCGCCGCGGCCCGGCCGTGGTGTCGACTGATTCGGGGTCCTCGCCTTCGAGCCCGAGCAGCACCGCGTTGTAGCTGCCGTGCCCGTGCCCGGTGGCGCCGAGCGAACCGAACAGCTCGGCCCGGACCCGGGTGACCTCGGTCAGCCGGCCGGACTCGGCCAGCGCGGTGGCGAACCGCTTGGCCGCCCGCATCGGGCCCACGGTGTGCGAGCTGGAGGGCCCGATACCGATGCTGAACAGGTCGAACACGCTGACGGTCACGGCTCAAGTGTCACTCACCGGCCCGCGAAACCCGGTGTCGCGTCGAGGCGGTGACCGGAATCCAGCGCGCGTTCGTACTCAGCGGTGGTTTCGGGTCGATTCGGCCAACGATTGCTGGATTTCGGTCAGCTGCCCGGCGTCGAAGGGCGTGCCCTGAGCCTGCCGACGGGACTCGACAGACCCAGCCCGCACGACCCCGGGGCCCCGCCGGCTCATACCCGGCAGGGAGCTCCGGCCACCTGCAGTCTCACCCGTCCCAGCCGCCCCACCCGGCCCCGACACGCCCATGTGTCCCCGATCACCAAACGCGGCAGTTGCAGCGATCCGCGGCAGGTGCAACTGCCGCGTCTGGTCCGAACTGCCGCGTTTGTGGTGCGGAGTGGTCAGGGGGTGGTGGTGAGCTGGGTGAGGGCCAGGTGGATGGCGCGGCGTTGGGCGGGGGTGAACTGGTCTAGGAAGAGGGTGACGTCTTCGGTGTCGACGGTGGCGGGGTCGAGGTCGGGGTCGAGCAGGCCGGTGCCGTACTCGGCGGCGTCCTCGGCGATGACCCGGGCGACCTCGGCCACCCGGGGATCGTCCGGGTCGAGGTCGGCCAGGGCGTCGAACTCGTCGTGGATCCGGGCGATCAGGGCGATCCGTTCCGGCTGGTCCAGCAGTTGCCGGTAGTAGGCGGCCAGCGCCTCGGCCGCGGCCGGCTCGTAGGTGACGGCGATCAGGGCCAGATCTCGCTCGTACGTCAGCGCCGTGGGGTTCAGGCCTCGGTCCTGGAGCTGGTCCAGCACCTCGGCCAGCGGCGCCGGCAGGGTCGGGTCGAGTCGGGACTCGAGCTGCCGGGCGACGTCGCGGCGGAGGCGCCGGATCCGCCGTTCCTCCTCGGCCAGTCGGCGCTCGGCGGCGACCAGCGCGGTCCGCCAGGCGTCACTGCCGGCCGGCGCGACGAGCACGGCCCGGACCTCGGCCAGGGACAGGCCGGCGTCCCGCAGCCGCCTGATCTTGACGAGGCCGACCAGGTCGCGGACGCCGTAGCTGCGATAGCCGTTAGGCCGTCGCGGCGGCTCCGGCAGCAGGCCCTCGCGGTGGTAGTGCCGGACGGCGCGCGTGGTCGTGCCGGCCAGCTCCGCCAGCTCGCCGATCTTCATCGGGCCTCCTCGACCTCCGCCGTCCGGTTGATGCCGCCCTGATTGATCCCGCCCTGATTGATCCCGCGCAGCCAGGGCGAGGCCAGGCTGCCCACGGTGATGATCAACCACAGCACGGCGAGCGCCCAGCCGGCCGCCACGACACTCCACTGTTCGGCGATGAAGCCGGCCAGAGCCATGCCGACCGGAGCCGCGGCCAGGGTGCCCGAGTTCTGCAGGCCGAGCACCCGGCCGTACGCCTGCTCGGGAATGCGTTCGGTGAGGACCGTGGTGAACACCGGGCCGAAGAATCCCGAACCGCTGCCGGCCAGCACGGCCGCGACCAGCAGCACCGGGTACGGCGGGAAGATCATCACGCCGATCAACCCGACCGCCATCACCACCAGCCCGATCGTGACCGTCACCCGGTTGCTGATCTTGGTGCCGAGGACGGTGTACACGCCGGCCCCGATCAGCCCGCCGAGCGCGATCGCGCTGATCACCGGACCCATCAGCCCCGGCTGCCCGACCGCGACGAACCAGGCCGGCAGCAACAGTGCGACCACCGGACCGATCACCAGGAAGGCGCCGACGGTCAGGCCGCAGAGCCACAGCACGGTCGGCTCGCGGCGGACGATCCGCAGGCCTTCGCGGAGGTCGGCCAGCGCGGCCCGCGGCCCGAACGGCTTCGCGTCGACCGCCTGGTCGGCCGGGTCCGTGGGCACCCGGTCCAGGCCACGGGGCAGCAGGGCGGTGGCCAGGGCGGCCAGGGCGGAGGTGATCGCGGTGACCCAGAGCGCCGTGGTCGGGTTGACGGCCGCGACCAGCAGGCCGCCCAGGGCCGGCCCGATCAGCATCCCGAGTCCGGAAATCCCCTCGTTGATCCCGCTCAACCGGGCCACCGGCAGCTTCCCGGCCCGGGCCACCGCCGGCAGCAGCGCCTCGCGCGCCGTCATCCCGGGCACGTCGAAGAGGGCGCCGAGCAGCGCCGCTGCGATGAACCAGCCGAGCGACAGGCCGACCGTCAGCTCGATCAGCGGCAGCACGGCGATCGAGGCGGCCGAGCCGAGATCGGCCACGATGCTCAGCCGCTTCCGGCCGAACCGGTCCGCGATCACGCCGCCACCGATGGCCGCCAGCAACTGCGGCACGGCGGTGACCGCGGCGACCAGGGCGGCGGCGCCGATCTGCCCGGTCTTGGTCAGCACGATCACCGGCAGCACGATCGCGGCCAGCGCGTTGCCGAAGATCGACAGGCCACCGGAGGCCAGATAGAGCACCACGGATCGGCGCTGTGGCACGGCGGTGATCGGGGTCTGCGTCGTGGTCATGAAACCAGGGTCAAACATTGACGTAGCGTCAAGGTCAAGCCGCCCGTGCACAGAGTGACGGGGAATGGCGGTTAGGGTGGCCAGCGTGAAGGCGCTGGTGAAGACGGCGGCGGAGCCGGGTTTGCACCTGGTGGACGTGCCGGAGCCCGAGTACGGGCCGGGAGATGTGTTGATCAAGGTCGCTGCGACCGGCATCTGCGGGACCGACCTGCACATCGCGTCCTGGGACCCCTGGGCGCAGAGCCGGGTCACGGCGCCACTGATCGTCGGGCACGAGTTCGCCGGGACGGTGGTGGCGATCGGGTCGAGCGTCACCGACGTCGCGGTCGGCGACTTCGTCAGCGGCGAGGGTCACCTGGTCTGCGGCCGTTGTCGCAACTGCCGGGCCGGGCGGCGGCACCTGTGCATCAACACCCGGGGGATCGGGGTCCAGGTCGACGGCGCGTTCGCCGAATACGTGGTGCTGCCGTCGGGCAACGCCTGGGTGCACCGGGATCCGATCGACGCCGGGGTGGCCGCGATCTTCGACCCGTTCGGCAACGCGGTGCACACGGCGCTGACGTTCCCGATGCTCGGCGAGGACGTGCTGGTCACCGGCGCCGGGCCGATCGGGATCCTGGCCGCGATGGTCTGCCGACAGTCCGGCGCCCGGCACGTGGTGATCACCGACCGCAGCGAAGCCCGGCTCGAGTTGGCCCGCTCGCTCGGGGTGAGCCTCGGCGTCAACATCGATCATGATTCGGTCCGGGAGGCGCAGCAGACCCTCGGCATGAAGGAGGGCTTCGACGTCGGTCTGGAGATGTCCGGCAGCCCGGCCGCGCTGCGGGACATGATCACCCAGATGACCCACGGCGGCCGGATCGCCATGCTCGGTCTGCCCAGCCAGGAGATCAGCATCGACATGGCCACCGTGGTGCTGAACATGCTGACGATCAAGGGGATCTACGGCCGCGAGATGTACGAGACCTGGTATGCGATGTCCGTGCTGCTGCAGAGTGGACTGGACATCTCCGGGGTGATCACGCACCGGTTCCCGTACGCGGAGCACGACAAGGCGTTCGCGACCACGGCCGACGGCAACAGCGGCAAAGTGATCATGACCTGGGAGTGACCCTTCGACAGGTTCAGGGAACGGAGAGGGATGTACGGAACGATCAAGGAGAACCTGACCGCGGAGCTGCAGCAGCTGCGCGCGGAGGGTTTGTACAAGGCCGAGTCGGTGCTGACCACCCCGCAGGCGGCCGCGATCGGCGTCGACGACGCAACGGTCCTCAACCTCTGCGCCAACAACTACCTCGGCCTGGCCGATCATCCGGCGATGATCAAGGCCGCCCAGCAGGCGCTGGACCGGTGGGGCTTCGGCATGGCCTCGGTCCGGTTCATCTGCGGCACGGCCGAGATCCACAAGGAGCTGGAGGGGCGGGTCAGCCGCTTCCTCGGCACCGAGGACGCGATCCTCTACAGCTCCTGCTTCGACGCCAACACCGGCCTGTTCGAAACCCTGCTCGGGCCGGAGGACGCGATCATCTCCGACGAGCTCAACCACGCATCGATCATCGACGGGGTCCGGCTGTGCAAGGCCGGCCGGTTCCGCTACAAGAACCGCGACATGGCCGACCTGGAAGCGAAGTTGATCGAGGCCAAGGACGCCCGCTACCGGATGATCGCCACCGACGGCGTGTTCTCGATGGACGGCTACGTCGCGCCCTTGGACAAGATCGCCGAGCTGGCCGAGCGGCACGACGCGCTGATCATGGTCGACGACTCGCACGCGGTCGGCTTCATCGGCGAGACCGGAGCCGGGACGCCCGAGCTGTTCGGCGTCCGGGACAAGATCGACATCGTCACCGGCACGCTGGGCAAGGCCCTCGGCGGCGCCTCCGGCGGTTACACGGCGGCCCGGGCCGAGATCGTCGAGATGCTGCGGCAGCGGTCCCGGCCGTACCTCTTCTCCAACTCGCTGGCCCCGTCGATCGCCGCCGCCGCGATCGCGACGCTCGACCTGCTCGAATCCTCCGCCGATCTGCTCACCCGGCTGCGCGACAACACGACCTACTTCCGCGAGCGGATGACGGCTGAGGGATTCGAGATCCCCGAGTCCGATCATCCGATCGTCCCGGTGATGATCGGCGACGCGGTCGAGGCGGCGCGGATGGCCGACCGGCTGCTGGCCGACGGGATCTACGTCCGAGCGTTCTCGTACCCGGTGGTGCCCAAGGGCAAGGCCCGGATCCGGACCCAGCTGTCCGCCGCGCATTCCCGCGATGATCTTGACCGGGCCATCGCCGCGTTCGTCAGCGCTCGTTGATCATTCCCTGAGCCGCGGTGCTTTCGCTCCCCGAGCGTGAGCCGGGCTTGGAGTGCGGAAGTCGACCGTGGTGGAGAAACGCACCGGTGGGGCCGCTTGGTCCTGCTGAACGGAAAGACGCGCCGAGGACGGGCGGGTCGAGCGGAACGCAGCCGATCCGGCCGACCGCCGGTCGGTACGGAGCCGGGGCCGCGTCGATCAGGACCCGCGGACCGGCGAGTGGACACTTTGGTCACGATTCTGGCCCTTGACGTTGGCCAAAGTGTCCACTCGGCAAGCACAAGCGCTGATCGGCCGAGCCCGTTTCCGGATCCGTCCGACGGTCGGCAGCTAGGGGTGAGCCCTGCTCGATCCGTCCGTCCTTGGTGCGCCTTTCGTTCTTCCCCGGGCTCAGCCCGCCGATGGATCCAGGCCGGGAACGGACCGTTCGACAGACTCGGGGGACAGAACCTCAGATGAAGAACGCTCGGGTCGGGTCGTTGAAGCCGTCGCCGACGATCACGGAGTTGCCGTAGGGGTTGGTGGCGAAGCCGGAGTCGTTGTGCCAGGCCTCGACCAGTCCGGTGGTCTGGACCGCGGCGATTTCGGCCCGGCCGTCGCCGTCGAGGTCGGGGAAGTGGACCCGGGCCGGGTCGTCGAAGCCGTCACCGATGATCACGGAGTTGCCGTACGGGTTGGTGGCGAAGCCGGAGTCGTTGTGCCAGGCCTCGACCAGTTCGGTGGTCTGGACGACGGCGATCTCGGCCCGGCCGTCGCCGTCGAGGTCGGGGAAGTGGACCCGGGTCGGGTCGGTGAAGCCGTCGCCGATGATCACCGAGTTTCCGTAGGGCATGGCGCTGAAGGCGCCGTCGTTGTGCCAGGCCCGGACCTTTCCGTCGTCCTCGACCTTGATCAGTTCGGCCCGGCCGTCGTCGTCCAGGTCGGCAAACTTGACCCGGGCCGGATCGTTGAAGCCGGTGCCGATGATCACCGGATTGCCGAACGGCGAGGGGGCGAAGCCGTCGTCGTTGTGCCGCGCGGCGATCTCGCCATTGGCCTGGACGGTGATCAGCTCGGCCCGGCCGTCGTCGTCGAGATCGGCGAACCGGAGCCGGGCCGGATCGCCCAGCGAGCTGCCGATGATCGTCGAGTCGCCGTACGGCGTGGTGGCGAAACCGCCGTCGTTGTGCCAGGCGCGGAGGTCGCCGTTCGCCTCGATGGCCGCGATCTCCGACCGGGCGTCGCCGTCCAGCGACACCGCCCGCCGGCCGCCCTGCACCGGAAGATCATTCGACCAGGAGAGGTCGATGGCGAACAGGTGCCGGGCTCCGGAGACCCAGCCGTGGAAGATCAACTTGTCGCCACCGGTCAGCCCGTCGGCGGCGGTGATCACGTCCGCGCCGCCGGGGCCGCAGATGCCGGTGTTCGCCTGGGTCATGAAGGCCGGGCTGGCGTGGGTCCAGGTGCCGGTCAGGCTGGTGGCGGTGGCGTAGGACGTGTAGTAACCGCAGCCGCCGTAGTCGCCGCGCGAGTAGAACAGCACGAAGCGGCTGCTCCGCTGCACCAGGTCGGGCGCCTCGATCACCTGCCCGGCCGGGACGGTGACCAGGGCCGTCGAGCTGCCGACCAGGGCGGTGCCGTTGTTCGTCGTCTGGACCAGCCAGAGCGTGCTCGGCTGGCCGATCGCGTTGCCGTCGTTCTTCCAGAGCAGATAGCGGGTGCCGTTCGCGGCGACGAAGGTGTTCGCGTCGATGGCGCCGCCGGAGCCGGTCGGACAGATCAGCGGCGAGCTCTGCGGGGTGAACGGGCCGAGCGGACTCGTCGCCGTGGCGACGCCGATGCACTGGCGTCCGGACGCGGTGTGCCGGGCCGTGTAGGTCATGGTCAGCGAGCCGTCGGGGTTGCGGTGCACGTCGGGCGCCCAGGTGAAGCCGGCCGTGGCCCAGCTCGGCGACGGTCCGCCCGGCATCGCGTCACCGCGGACCGTCCACGGCCCGTCGATGGTCGGCGCGCTGGCCACCGGCACGTGCCGCCAGTTGTTGGTGGCGTAGGCGTACCAGGTGTTGCCGACCCGGACCACGTCGGGATCCGGGAAGTCCTCGGCGATGTACGTCTTCGGAACCTCGGGCGGCAGGGCCCAGGCACTGGGCAGGCCGGGCGCGCCGAGCCAGAGAACCAGGGCGGCCAGGGTGGCCGTGCCGGCCAGGACGGCGCGGCGGAAACGTACCGAAACGGGCATGGCGACTCCTCAGAACGGAACGGGTGACGAGAAAGGGAGAAAGGAGAAGGCGGGTCAGGGGCGCTCGGGCGACCAGGCCTCGCGCCACGCGAGCAGGTCGGCCCGGCTGCCGCCCGGGGAGCCCTTGACCACCCGGAAGGCGACGTGCAGCCGGGCACCGGAGGCCGCCTGCAGGTCGGAGGCGTAGTCGCCGCCCCGGGTCGGGGCCTTGAACACGAAGGCGACCTCGCCCTCCTGGTTGGCCCGGACGATGCTCTCCGGTCGCCCGTCCAACGAGTGCGTGACCGGCTCGCCGGGCCGGAAGCCGGCGGCGGTCAGGGTCTGGAACTTCGCGGTCCCGACCGGGTCGTACGCCACCCGGCCGGTCGGCTCCGGCTCGGCGGTGGCGGTCAGCGAGCTGAACCCGACCAGCGCATACCTTCCCCACCAGTCGCCGGCCGGAGTCGGCACGGTCCACGGGTTCCGCCCGGCCGGTGAGCCGTCGTGGTAGTAGATCGTCAGCGCTCCGTCGGAGCCGACGGCCAACAGGTCCGACCGGCCGTCGCCGTCGACGTCCTGCACCTCGAGCTGGTCGGCGTCGGCCCAGCCACCACCGAGTTCGTACGGCAGCGAAGGGTCGGCCGGGTCGGCGTTCGCTCGCGCCGCGGCCAGGTCCCAGGTCCAGACCGGCGGCGTGCCCGGCCCGATCTCGGCGCCGCTCGCGGGCAGCACCCAGAGCGAACCGTCGGCCTCACGGATGATCAGGTCGCGCGCGTCGTCGCCGGTCAGCTCGCCGAACCGGACGACATCGGTGCCCTGCAGCCCGAGGGCCACATCGGTCCAGTTGCCGGCCGAGAGCCACGGGCTGCTGGTCGTCTTGCCGTCGTGCAGCCAGACCCGCAGGTTGCCGGCGGGCATCCGGGACAGCAGGTCGGGCCGCTCGTCGTGATTGACGTCCTCGAGCAGCACCGCCGCCGCGTTGTTCCAGCCGCTCATCCCGAAGACCTTCTCGCCGATCGCCCAGGGGGCGGTGTCGTCGCCCTGGTGCGGGTGGAACCACACGCTGCCGTCGCCGGCCGGATCCCGGAAGAACAGGTCCGGCCGTCCGTCCAGCGTCACGTCGTCGAGGACGAACACGTCGGCCCCGCTCCAGTCGGCCCCGACGACACTGGCCGCCGAGCGGGCCCACGGCCGGTCCCGGTCACCGGTGTGCCAGAGTCGCCACAGCCGCCCGTCGCGGTCCAGCGCCACCGCGTCGCCGGGCCGCACCGGGACCGGGTCCGGGTCGGGCTCGGGGTCCGGCGGATCCGGCGGCTCCTGGGTGACCGGCGCGTCGGTCACGGCGAGCAGGCTGTCGCCGCCCCACCAGGAGCCGGCGTCGATCCGGTCGGTCCACGGCCGCTGACCGACGGTGGCGCCGTTGTGCGGATAGATCCAGAGCCGGCCGGAATCCTCCAGGGCCAGCAGGTCACCGAGGCCGTCGCCGGTCACGTCGGCGACCGCGAGCGAGGCGAAGTCGGCCCAGCCGAAGCCGAGCTCGTACGGCAGCGTCGGGTCCACCTCGGCGGTGCGCGCGGCACTGGCGGTCTCGGCCCGGGCCCGGAGCGCGTCGAGGTCCCAGGTCACCCCGCCGCCGGCCGAACGCGCCGCAGCCGAGCTGTCACCGGGATGCGGCACGATCCAGAGGTTGCCGTCGTCCTCGCGCATCACGAGGTCCCGGAAGTCGTCCCGGGTGACCTCGCCGAACAGCACCGTGTCGGCCCGCTCCAGCCCGTAGGCGATGTCGCGCGCGGGCCGGGTCAGCCACGGGCTGGCGGTCTGGTTGCCGTCGTGCTCCCACATCCGGAGGTTGCCGCCGGGCTGCCGGGCCATCAGGTCGGGCCGGCCGTCGCGGTTGAAGTCCTCCAGGACCACCTGCGGCACATCGGCCCAGCCGGACATCCCGAAGACCCGCTCGCCGACATCCCAGATCGGATCCGCCTCACCGCGGTGGGCGTGGTAGCCGATCGAATCCCCCATCCGGTCGAACAGATCGGGCCGACCGTCCAGGCTCACATCCGTGACGGCGAGGCTGTTCGCGCCGGCCCAGCCGGTGCCGACGACCGTGCTCCCGGTCTCCGACCAGGGCGTCGAGGCGCCGGCGCTGTGCGCATAGCGGACCAGTCGCCCGTCAGCGGTGCGGACCACGAGGTCGCCGGGCGCGAGGTCGGTCGTCGCGGCCGCCGACGGCGACACGGCGGCCAGCGGTAGCGCCAGCAGAGCCAGGGCGCCGGCCGCGGCGAGCCTACGCAGCGTGCTTCGAAACATGGGTTCCTCTCCTTTGAGGTGGCTGAGGTCAGAGCGAGATGGGGGAGTCGCCGGCGGGCCGGTCGGCGCCGTTGATGCGGACCGTCTTCAGGCCGTCGAGCGGCGGCAGATGCAGCAGGACCTCCGGGGCGGCGCCGTGCCAGTGACCCTCGAACTCGACGTCGAGGCGGGCACCGCCGTCGGCCAGCCGGAACCGCAGGTCGACCCGCCCGTGCTCGGTCGGGATCTGGTCGAACACGGTCTGCTCGTCGGCGGACAGCCAGCTCAGCGGGCAGAGCCGGAGCAGGTGCAGCTGACCGTCGACGAGTTCGGCGTCGATCACGGCCTTGAGCAGGTGCCAGACGATCAGGCCCGAGGAGGACAACTGCCCGTACATCCCGTGCCGGTGCTCGTTCGAGATGTACGTCTGCGGCGAGATCCCCGCGTTGAGCAGGCTGTAGACGCCCTCGAGAAAGCGCGCCCGGTCGCCGGCCTGCCAGGAATGGGACAGGTTCCAGCTGTAACAGGGCTCGCAGGAGGAGACCTCGCGGATCAGCAGCGCGCGGTGGATCGGGTTGGACCGGACGTCCCAGAGCTCCGTGTTCGGCCCGACCCGGAAGTAGTCCAGATGAGACCGCATCAGCGGGTCGTCGGCCGCGAAGACGCCGGCCCAGACGAAGAACAGCGGCCCGCCGTCGAGCAGGAAGGCGTCCTGGAAGATGTGGAACGGCCGGTCGGTGTAGTCGGCCAGCGGCACCGGCTGGTCCGAGCCGTCGGGATGGGACCAGGTCGGCTGTTTCTCCATCAGCCCGCGATAGGCGTCGACCATGGCCTTGCGGAATTTCTCCCGGGCCTGATCGAACTCGTCCGCGCGCGGATGGTCCAGCCGCTTGAGCAGCTTGACCGCGGTGGCCAGGCCCTTGTAGTTCCAGGCCTGCGACCAGGTGCCCTGCGTGTCCAGCAGTTCGTCGGTCGCGTGCGCGGCCGGCATCAGGCCCTTCACCCCGCCGTGCGGAATCACTTCGCAGGCGTCGCGGATGAACTCGCACGCCTTCACGATGATTTCGAGCCAGTCGTCGGCGAACTTCTGATCATGGGTGACCAGGGCGTGGTACGCGATGTTCTGCAGGATCGCGCCATGATCGGAAAGCCAGTCGAACGCCTGCAGATGGGCCGGCGAGCCGAGGTAACCGGGGTGCAGTCCGTAGTCCTGGTACGGCTTCCCCGGTGCGACGCGGGTGCCCTGGGTGTCGTTGTAGATCGCCAGATGACGGCGCGAGATCTGATGTTGGCCGAGCGGGTCGAGCAGCATGTGATGGACCATCGAGGTCGGCGTCGCCCACAGCACGTCGTAGCCGAACGAGCCGGTGAGGAACGTCGGCTTGCCGCTCTCCGGGCTCGTCTCGCCGACGATCTCGGCCAGCTCGACGAAGCGGCGCAGCGCCCGGTTCACCGACGGCTCCGGGGTGTGGACGGTCGCCGCCGCGGGATCGGCCGTCGACGTCCAGTAGTCCTCGGCCTCGGCGAGCGCGCCGGCCCAGCCCAGCTCGAGCTCCCGGCGGAACTCGGTCCGGCTCTGCGGCAGCATCGCGACCACGAGATCGACCGGCTTGCCGGCCTCGAGGTCGAGGGTGACCTTGAGGTCGTAGACCCGTTCGGCGTCGGTCTCGGTGAACGTGACGCTGTCCGCCGGCAGCGGGACCGTGCCCAGCCGGACCAGGCTGTCCAGATGCTCGATCTGGACCGACCGGTTCGGCCCGTCGACGAACCCGGGCGCCACTCGCATCCGGCCGGGCATCGCCGCCTGGTCGGGGACGGACTCGAGGGTGACGCCGTTCTCGTCGGCGTAGCCGTCGCGGAACTGCAGGTGGCGCCGGGCCAGCCGGAGCACGAACGGGAGCTTGGCCGGCGCCCGGACCTCATCGACGTGTACGGCCTCCAGCCGCACCCAGGCGTACAGCGGATCCGTCTTCTTGCCGTAGGCGCCGCCACCCTTGAGGTGGCCGAACACCGACTGGCGCACGACCACGCCCTGCGGTAGCCGCCAGTAGGTCTCGAGGACCGGCGCCTTCGCGTCGTCGTTCCAACTCTGCTCGCCGACACCGAGGTCGTCCTGCCACAGATAGCGGCGATTCGTCGGCGGAGCGGCGAAGTTGCCGTGGAAGTCCGGCGGCAGGAACTGCAGTTGCAGACCTCGGCCCTGGTAGCCGGCGACGTTGTCCTTGGTCATCCAGGCCGGGCCCGGCTCGGCCATCAGCAGCCCGTTGTAGAAGACGTTGAACCGGAACAGGTGCCCCTTCCAGCCGATCGGCGTCCAGACCTGACGCTGCGGCGGCCACCAGGTTGCGGCCGACCGGGCATCCGGCTCGCCGGCCGGGCCGAGCTCGGCCGGCGGCGATGCGTTCGGCAGAGCCGCCCGCCCGCCCGGTCCGGCGCCGGGCACCAGCCCGGCGTGGGCAGGCGTGGCGGAGGTGCCAGTGGCCAGGACACCGCCGACGGCGACTCCGCCCATGTTCAGGAACCCCCTGCGCGAAATGTTGATCATGAGCAGCTCCTCAGCGTTTGCGACCGTGCGAGCCCCGGGTCGGCTGCCTATACTTCGAAATAACGAAGATATTTTCTTATACGGGATGATATCGATCGGCTGGATCTGCGCACAAGAGGTGAATCACATTTTATGGATACGTAAACATCCGTTCCCTGCTTGACTCTTCGGCGCGATCAGGAACGGTGGGCCCGCGACCGGCTCAGGGAGCGGTGGTGACCTGCTCGCGATACCAGAGGCCCCAGGCCTCCAGGCCGTCGATGATCTTCTCCAGGCTGGCGCCGATCTCGGTGACCGAGTATTCGACCTTCGGCGGCACCTCGGCGTAGACGCGGCGGCGGATCAGGCCGTCGGCCTCCAGCTCGCGCAGCTGTCGGGTCAGCATCCGCGGCGTGACGCCGGGGATCACCCGGTGCAGCTCACCGAACCGGCGGGTGCCGCCCTGCAGGTGCCGCAGGATCACCAGCTTCCACTTGCCGCCGAGCACTTCGGTGGCGGCCTCGACCATGCATTCGTCCGCCGTGCCGGCGATCCGTGGCGGCATGCGATCCCCTTCCAGAGCCCGTAGCTATACAGAGTGTACGTATGGCACTTAAAAGACCGTACTTGAGATTGTGGACCTGACAATCGAGAGTCGATGCATGACCGCACTGCAACGCATCACCACCGAACCCGACTGGTACGAGCCGTACAACATCTCCCTCGCCATCCAGGCCGGCGGCCTGATCCACGTCTCCGGCCAGGCCGGCATCGACGAGCAGGGCCGCACGGTCGGCCCCGACTTCGAGACCCAGGCGCGGCGCGCCTTCGCCAACCTGGCCACCGTGCTCGGCGCGGCCGGCGCGAGCCTGGCCGACCTGGTCAAGGTGACGATCATGGTCACCGACATGGCCAACCTGGACACGGTGATCAAGCTCCGCGCCGAATACCTCAGCGAGCCCTATCCCGCCGATACGCTGCTGCAGGTCGCCGGCCTCGCCCAGCCCGACTGGCTGGTGGAGATCGACGGCGTCGCCCTCGCTCCGAGCACGCCGGCCGGAGGCTGAACCCGACGGGACCCGGCATGACAGGTATTCTTGCCAGACAAATGCCTGGAACCGGGTCCCGAGGAGAAGCTGTGGCCATCTCGCTGGAGAACACCTCGCTGACCGATTCGCTCTGTCAGGCGTTGCGCGGCCAGATCATCTCCGGGCAGATCGAGCCGGGTCAGAAGCTGTCGGAGGTGTGGGTCGCCGGCCATTTCGAGGTGGCCCGACCGACCGCCAAGGCCGGCCTCGACCGGCTCACCAACGAGGGGCTGCTGCGCCGGGGCCGGCGGCAGACCGCCGTCGTCCCGCAGATGGCGGCCGCCGACATCAACGACATCTACTTCGCCCGGGAGCCGATCGAGGCCCGCGCCGTCCGGACCCTGGCCGAGCGGGCGGCGGTGCCGCGGGACGCGGAGCGGGCGCTGGCCCTGATGGGGGTCGCCGCGCAGCTCGACCAGCACGCCGACCATGCCAGCGCCGACGTCGCGCTGCACCGGGCCCTGGTCGCCGCGACCGGCAGCGCCCGGCTGCAGCGGATGCACGAGACGGTGATGGGGGAGTCGCAACTGTGCATCGTGCAGGTCCGCAGTCACGTCGGCCTCGACCTGGCCGAGCTCACCGCGACCCACGCGGCGATCTTGGACGCCATCCGGGCCGGTGATCCGGACGCCGCCGAGCAGGCGCTGCACAACGACCTGGACGGCTGCCGGGAGACCCTGCTCTCCGATGTCGCCCGGCGTGAGTCGTCCCTCTCCGGTGCCAGTAGTTGATCACCGGTTGATGCCGGTCAAGGTGATCCCCTGGATGAACTGTCGTTGCGCGGCCAGATAGACGATGATCACCGGCAGCACGGCGATCGTCGCGCCGGCCATCAGCAGGGTGATCTGGCTGAAGTACTCGTTCTGGAACTGGGCCAGTGCTACCGGCAGGGTCTGCAGCTCGCGGGAGTTGATGTAGATCAACGGGCCGAACAGGTCGTTCCACGAATCCAGGAAGGTGAAGATCGCGATCGCGCCGAGCGCGGGCTTGGTCTCCGGCAGCAGGATCCGCCAGAACACGGTGAACGAGCCGGCGCCGTCGACCCGGGCGGCGTCCTCCAGTTCCTGCGGCAGGCTCAGGAAATACTGCCGCATCAGGAAGGTGGCGAACACCGGCGTGAACACCCGCGGTGCCCACAACGGCAGCTGGGTGTCGACCCAGCCGATCTCCTGGAAGATGATGTACTGCGGGATCAGGTACGCGATCCCGGGGATCATCGCCGTCGCCAGCAAGCCGACGAACAGGATGTCGCGGCCCGGGAAGCGAAGCCGGCCGAAGGCGAAGCCGGCCAGGGCCGACACCGCGAGCACCCCGACGACGTTGATCACCGCCAGCTTCACGCTGTTCCAGAAGAACTGCGGGATCACCTCCAGCACCGCCGCGTAGTTGCCCCACTGCGGGTCGGTCGGAAACAGGGTCGGCGGCGTGCTCAGCACCTGACCCTCCTCCTTCAGGGAGGCGCCGATCATCCACAGCAGTGGCACCGCGAACAGCACGGCACAGATGATCATCAGGACATACATCGCGATGCCGAGCGTCCGCTTGGTGATCGTGGTCCGCGGTCGTCTCGGCCCGGCCGTTCTCATGGTGCTCATCCGTAGAAGACCCATCTCTTCTGCAGCTTCCACTGCGCGTACGTGATGATGCCGAGGATCACGAACAGCACCCAGGCCATCGCCGCGGCGTAACCGAACTGACCGAACGAGAAGGCGACCTGATACAGGTAGTAGATGTAGACGCTGGTGCTGTGTCCCGGCCCGCCCGAGGTCATGATGTAGATGACGCCGAAGACCTGGAACGACGAGATGAACTGGGTGATCAGGACGAAGAAGATGCTCGGCGTCATCAACGGGATGGTGATCTTGAACAGCTGCTGCCGCTTGGTCGCCCCGTCGATGCTGGCCGACTCGTACAGATCATTCGGGATGCCCTGCAGGCCGGCGAGGAAGATCACCATCGGATAGCCGGTGCCCTGCCAGACCGCGACGACGATCACCGACAGCATGGCCAGCCGGGAGTCCGAGAGCCACGCCGGGCCCTGGACGCCGAACACGCCGAGCAGCCCGTTCAGGGCACCGCCGTCCGGCTTGTAGATCCAGTACCAGATGTAGCCGACCGCGACGACGTTGGTGATGAACGGCGCGAAGTAGGCGGCCCGGAAGATCGGCATCCCCGGCACCTTGCGGTTGCACAGCAGGGCCAACGCGAACGCCAGCACGGTCGTGGCCGGGATGGCGCCGAAGGTGAACACCAGCGTGTTGCGCAGGGTCTCCAGATACAACGGGTCGTCGGTGAACATCCGGGTGAAGTTCTCCACACCGATGAACCGCGGCGCACTGAGCGCGTTCCAGTCGGCCAGCGACAGATACATCGAGACCAAGATCGGGATCAGCTGGAACGCGACGATGCCGAGGATCACCGGGGCGATGTACACGAGCCCCTCGTAGCGGAGCCAGCCGCTCTTCCGCCGCGGCCCGCTGCGTCGCCGGGCCGCGGTCGGCGGCGTGCCCGGCGGCTGCAGGCGCGCACTGTCCATGGTGGTCATGGCAGGGGATCCGTTCCTAGCCCGGCTTGGTCAGCGATTCGTCGACCCGCGGCTTGGCCGCGGTGAGCACATCGGCCGCCTTGGCGTTGCAGTTGTAGACCTCGTCCAGCATCGGCCGGTAGATCTGCCGCGCGCCCAGCGTGTTCTGGGTCTGGTTCGGCAGGGTCGAGTGATCAACAGCGTCGACGAACAGTCCGACGTGGGCCGGCGGTTCGGCCAGCTTGGCCAGCGGTCGATCGTCCATCGAGAGCCACATGTTGCCCTCGACGAAGAACGTGCCGCCCTCCTCGCTGGTCAGGAACTTCAGCAACTCCCACGCGGCGTCGGGATTCTCGGCCTTGGCCGGGATCGAGTACGTGACCACGCTGGACTCGGTCAGCTGCCCGGCCGGTCCGGCCGGCGGCGGCGCGACGTCGAAGGTGAAGCCCTTCGCGTTCTGGCTGGTGTACGGCAGCGTGCTGAACTGGCTGAACATCATCCCGAGCTTGCCCTGGGCGAACAGTTGCAGATCGGCGTTGGTGCTCTGCAGATCGCCCCAGGCCGGTTGCACCTTGTGGGTGCAGGTCAGGTCGGTCGCCCACTGCAGCGCCTCGGCCGCCTGCGGTTCGGCCAGGGTGAAGGTGCTGCCGTCGGCGGCGAAGATGCCGGTCGGGCTGCCGTTGTTGATCGCCCAAGTCTGTTCGTAGCCGGTGTCGAGATAGATCAGGCCGCCGAACCGCTCGCCCGGGACGGTCAGCGCCTTCGCGGTGGCCAGGAAGTCGTCCCAGGTCCAGCCGTCGGCGCTCCAGGTCGTCGGTGGCAGGTCGACGCCGGCCGCCTTGAACATGTCGACGTTGTAGTAGATCAGCCGGGGCGAGTGGGCGATCACCCACGCGGTGTGCCGGCCGTCGGCCTGCTTGGGGAAGTTGAGCAGGTTCTCCGGGAAGTGCGAGACGTCGAGCTTGTCCCGTTCGATCAGCGGAGCAAGATCAAGCAGCGCGCCGGTGGCCGACATGCCGCGGACGTAGTCGTCGTTGATCTTGATCAGGTCCGGCGGTTTGCCGCCGGACAGCACCGTCCGGAATTTGGTGTCGTAGTCGGACGGCACCGGCTGCACTTCGACCGAGATGCCGCTCTGCTGCTGGAAGGCCTCGATCGCCTTGCCGAACGGGTTGTCCTTGATGTCGGAGTCGTTGAGGAAGGTCATCGACTTCGACCCACCACCACCGCCTCCGCCACCGGAGCCGCTGCAGCCCGCCAGCAGGCCGGCGGCCGCGGCGCCCCCTGCGCCGACGAAGGTTCGGCGACTGATCCGCGTCGTTGCGTTCATGGGAGTCCTCACGTGTTGTCCAAGATCGACTTGGAAGACAGAATGCTGCTTGGAAGACAGGGATACTGTGTGCACTTGTCAGACTGTTGTAACACCCGACCCACCGAGGGTCAATGGGCCGACAGTGATCGAATCGCGTCACCGGCGCCGGCCAGATTCTCCAGTCGCATCTCGGAGTACTTGCGGCTCAGCACCACGCCGTCCGCCCCGCCCTCGAAGGCGGCGAGCACCGCGTCCCGGACGCTCTCCCGGGTGCAGCGGGTGAGCTCGGTGCCCTGGCTGTTGTCGGCGTTGACGCCCGACTGGGCCTCGGAGCGCTTGCGCCGGTCCTCGGCCGCGGCCGCCACCTGACCGACCGGGATGTCGATGTCGATGCCGGGCAGGATCTTGCAGCCGTGCCGGACGCCCGCGACGGCCCGGGCCGTCTCCCGGCGGACGTACTCAGCGGTGAAGCCGGCGGCCGGCAGATCGGCATAGGCGGCCTCGTCCAGCCCGAGCAGGCGCAACATCAGCGGATAGACCTGCTCCGGCTCGGCGTCGGCGAACAGGCTCTTGCAGATGTTGCCGATCCAGCTGTGGAACCGCGGGCCGGCACAGTTGTTGTATTCCACGACCTTGAGGAAGTCCGACAGCTCGCTGAGCTCGGCGTAGTCCTGGTCGGCCCGATAGAACGGGCTGAACGAGATCTCGTGATAGACGTGCCAGCCGACCTGCACCGATGATCGACAAGCCTTGGCGACGCCGTAGATGTCGCGATAGAGCTGGCGCTGGCTAGAAGTCCACAACGTCTGCCAGGACAGGATTTCCGGGTACGCCAGCAGGGTGCGCCAGAACGTCACGAAGGCGCCGTCGGCCGGCCGCTCGTCGGAGTCGATCTTGTGGTTCCACTCCAGCAGCGCTCGGTAGCCGGCCTTGGCCCGTTCGACGTCGATGCCACGCTCCCGACCAAGATCACGGCAGTGCCGGCAGAAGCAGGTCACCAGCTCGGTCGGCGTGGTCCGCTGCAAGATCAGATTCAGCGGGCCCGGTCGTTCGGAACACCAGGCGAGCCCGTCGATCGGGTAGCTCTTGACGTAGTCCTCGACGATGCTCAGGTGCCAGTTGCGGTAGTCGGGATTGTTGAAGCACGGCCGCGGCGTGGGCCGGCCCCAGACGTCGACCTCGAGGCACTGCGGGAAGTTCGGATAGTCCCGCAGCGCCTGGGCGTACGAGCTCTCCTCCATCCAGGCATAGCTGGCCATCCCGCGTGATCTTGCCTCCGGCAGCACGTCGTCGAACAGGTCGCCGTCGTAGTCGGGGGCCCGGCCGGAGGTGCCCAGGATCGTGTTCCGGTAGAACTCCGGGTGGACCGTGGCGTAGCTGCCGCCGACCCAGTCGTGGTCGTACTCCTGCGGACCATGATCAGGAAGGGGATGACCGGGGATCTGCCGGCCGCCGGTGCCGCGGGTCCAGGTCGGCGTGGCCAGGAACAACGCGTTGACCGCGCCGCGTTCCTGCAGGATGTCGAGCACCGGCTTCACCCCCTCGTCGGCGAAGGACGCGGCACCGATCTGGAGGGCGACGACGGGCTCGGTGGTGCTCATGGTGCTCCTGTTCTGGCGGCGTGGATCAGGGGGTCACGGTTCGGTGATCACGTGGGTGGCGACGGTGTGGGCGGTGATCCAGTCGGTGTCGTACGTGACGCCGAGCCCGGGTCCGTCCGGCAGCGACACACAGCCGTCGGCCGGGTCGATCGCGGACAGGTCCTCGACGTAGTCGCCGGCATAGACCGGCGGCATCGCCGGATTGCCGAGCTCGGGGTCGAGCAGGCCGAGCTCGTAGTAATTGGTGTTGCGGATCGCTGCCATGCAATGACGTTGGGCCGGGCCGGCGGCGTGCACCTCGAGATCCATCCCCAGTGCTTCGGCCGCGTGCGCGGATTTGATCACTCCGGTGATCCCGAGGTCGAGCTCGGGATCGGCCCGGAGCAGGTCGGTGCCGCCGTCGATCGCCAGCGCGGTGCGGGCCTCCAGGGTGCGGACGAACTCGGTGATCAACAACGGGGTCCGGATCCGCTCGCGCAGGATCTGGTGCGCGCGCGGGGCGTCGCCGCGGACCGGGTCCTCCCACCAGAACGCGCCGACCTCGTCACAGGCCCGGCCCAGCCGCAGCGCGTCGGCCAGCGTCGACAGCCGCTTTCCGGGGTCGGTCATGATGTCCATCCGCCCGCCGACCCGGTCGGCCACGGCGCGCAGCACGGCGATCTCGTCGGCCACCTCGCCGTCGGCCAGACCATGGAACTTGTACGCCAGCGCGCCGCGATCGGCACAGGCGGCGGCGTCGTCGGCGTAGTCCTGCGGACTGCCGAGCGCCCCGGATCCCTTGCGCCCGGACACCGTGCTGACGTAGGCCGGGAGTCGCTCCCGATGCCGGCCGAGCAACGCCCAGATCGGGACCCCCAGCGTCCGGCCGGCCAGGTCCCAGAGCGCGATGTCCAGGGCGCCGTAGCCGATCCGGTCGTTCTTGGCGTGGGCCCGGGAGACCAGGTTCCACAGTCGTTCCCGGTCCCGCGGATCATGATTGATCAACATCCGGGCGGCGGCGATCGTCTGCGGCACGGCCAACGGCGGGGCGCTCCACAGGGCGACGTATTCACCGAGCTCGTCGTCGGTGGTGCTGATCGAGACCGCGAACTTGCGCGAGTCGCGCTTCGACCCCGGCGGCTGCCACTCGAACTCGGTGATCGTGATCGAGCGGATCGTGCTCATGATCGATCCCGGTCGGGCTGGTGGATCCAGCTGCTCTCCAGCCCCTCCCACTCCGCGACTCCCTCGGTGACGGCGCGCAACCGCTCCATCGTGGCGCCGTCGTAGTGTCCGAGCGAGAGCCCGTCGCAGCCGGAGTCGACGGCGGCCTTGACCGAGGCACGCAGGGTCTCCGGGGTGGCGTTGGGCCGGACCCCGAGGGCGGCCAGCAGCGGCTTGTCGTAGGCGAGGGCGCGGCGGACCTTCATCAGCTTCGCCCGCTTGATCGCGACGCCCTCTGCCGTGCCCAGCTGATCGGAATAGTCCGACTCGCGGACCGAATCGACGTGCTGGAAGGCGGAGGTGAAGTTGAGCCCGGCCAGCTCGGGCCGCGCCATGTAGGTGTTGTAACGGAAGTCGATGCCCGGCCGGGCGTCGTGGGCGGCCTTGTTGATCAAGGCGAACAGGTCGTCGATGCTGCGCCGGCGGAAAGCCAGCCAGGACGCGAACGCCGCGTTCTCCAGCAGCAGCTCGGCCTCGCTGTAGTTGCTCTCCCGGAGCAGTTGCCCCTCGTGCGCCTGCTCCAGGTCCCGGCCGGTGTAGACCAGATTGAGGTGGCGCACCTCGGCCACGATCGCGTCCCAGTCGAGACCCTGCGCCACCGCCTTGTCCCGGCAACTGTCGCAGAAGCAGCCGCCGGTCGTGGTGGCCAGCACCTCGTTCCAGGAGGCGCGGACGGCGCTGCCGCCGACGGTGTTGCTGCGGCTGTAGCCCGAGCCGAACATCACCAGGCAGGACTGGATGAAGTCGATGTCGTGCCGGCCGACCAGGTCGGTCACCAGTCCGGCCAGATACTCCGCGACATCGGGATTGTTCAGGCAGGGCAGGGCCCGCTGGGCCTCGATCGCCTCGAAGGTGCCGACCACGTGGCCGAACACATCGCGCTGCAGCACATCGGGATACTGCTCCCGGGCGACCTGGGCGTCGATCACGGTGTGCGAGATCTCGCAACCGGTCTTCATCCCGCGGCTGCGCGCGTCCTTGATCAACACCTCCAGCCAGTCGGTGCCGGCCAGGAAGTCGCGATCGGAGGTGAGCGGCTTGATCCGACCCGGGTAGGCGGCCGGGTCGGGCCGCCAGTAGGCCCGGCTGTCCTCCGGGGTGTAGTACTTGCGGACCGGATTGTGCGGATAGAAGCGGGCGTGCAGCGGCCGCTTCTCCTTGTGCATCATGCCGACCAGGTAGGCCGAGTTGACCCCGGCGAGGGCCTGCAGGTTGTCCAGGCAGCGCTCGACGGTCTCGTCGGCGAGGTCCCAGGCGTAGAGGCTGGCGGCGATCTCGTTCAGCGGCACTGCTGCATCCCTTCAGACGGTGATCGACGGGAGGGGAACGCGATGCCATCGCAAATCTTTCCGATAAGCACCACACTGGTTCCGGTAAGTGGAAGTCTTCCGGCCGAGATCTTGCAAGTCAAGCATTCTGGTCTGACAAAATTGTTGTTAGGGTACGGGCAGCGACGACGCCGATCGGGAGTGATCACGATGACCGCTGACGCCGGGGAACGGGCCCGCTGGTGGGAGCGACCGTTCGAGATGTTCCAGACCAATCTGCGGGAGATCGACGCGGGTCTCGACGTCGACGCGATCTTGGACGCGATCCAGCGGCACGGGGCCGACACCTGGTTGATCAACACCGGCGGGATCCTGGCCAACTATCCGAGCGAGCTGCCCTTCCACACCCGCAATCCCTTCCTGCGCGAGCGGTCCAGCGGTGACCTGGTCGGCGACGCGGTCCGGGCCGCCCATGATCGCGGAATGCGGCTGATGGCCCGGATGGACTTCTCCAAGATCGCGCTGCCGATCGCCGACGAGCATCCGGACTGGTGTTTCCGGTCGCGGGACGGCAACCGGCAGCAGATCGAGGGCCTGGCCAGCGTCTGCCCCAGTGGCGACTACTACCAGCACCGGACGTTCGACATCCTGGACGAGATCCTCGACCGCTACCCGATCGACGGGTTCTTCTTCAACTGGTTCGGCTACAGCGAGGTCGACTACCACGGGGTCCGGCACGGGGTCTGTCACTGCGACGCCTGCCAGGTCCGCTTCGCCGAGGCGGCGGACGGGCTCACCCTGCCGGCCGGGCCGGAGTCGCCGGACTTCCCCCGCTGGCGTGCCTTCTGTCGCGGCGTCCTGGACGACCTGACCGGCCGGATCCGTGATCACCTCGCCGCCCGCCGGCCCGACGCGCCGCTGATCCTCGGCTCCCGCTCCGACATCGTCTTCCACGAGGCCAACAACAAGATCGGCCGCGAGCTGTGGCCTTCGGCCACCGCCGAGGCGGTCAGTGCCGCCAAGACCGTGCGGCCGGACAAGCCGGTGCTGGTCAACTCCACGGTCTTCGTGGACATGCCGTACCGGATGGCCGCCGAGGATCCGCATCACGTCGGGCAGTTCTTCGCCCAGGCCATCGCCCGCGGCGCCAACCCGTCCACCTACATCATGGGACCGGTCGGCGTGATCAACTACCCGGGACTGGAAGCGGCGGCCGAGCTCACCCGGTTCCACCGTGACCATCGCGCGGTCTATGACGGCCTGCGCCCGGCCGCCACCGTCGCCCTGGTCCGACCCGACGCGATGACCCAGTCGGGCCCGGCGCGGGACGAGTTCCTCGGCTGGTACGCCGCCCTGCAGCAGGGACACGTCCCCTTCGACGTGCTGCCGGTCGAGCGACTGGCCGAGGCCGCCCGGCTCGGCGCGCTGAGCCGGTTCCGGACCCTGATCCTGCCCGACCTCGGCCCGCTACCGGCCGAGGTGATCACCGCACTCGACGGCATCGGCGATACCACCGCCTTCGTGATCACCGGATCGAGCGCCCTGGCCGGCGACCAAGATCAACTCAGCCGATCACCGGGTGGCCGGGTGACCGGCCGGCACCTCGGCTTCACCGAGACCCGCTCGACCTACGCCACCGACGGCGACACCCTGCTGCCGATCTACGGTGACCTGTTCGACCTCGACCTTCCGGCGGAGGCGGCGGTGAACTGGCGGGTGCTGCCGCAGGCCTCCTTCGCTCCGCCGGAGAAGGCCTACGGCCACCAGGTCAGCGAACTGGCTGCCGTCGCCGCCAACGCCGCCGGCACCGCGGTCCGCGTCGCCTGGACCATCGGCCGGACCTTCCGGGAGTTCGGCACCGGCGATCTTCGAAGATTGATGCTCGAGCTGGTTCGTGGGCTTGCCGGACCGCAACCGGTGGCCGACAGTGACCTGCCCGAGCAGGTCGAAGTGATCATCGGGACCAACGGATCCCGCACCGTCGTCCATCTGATCAATCTGAGTGGGGCTCGGCGCCAGGGATTCGGCGCACCACTACCGATCTCCGGGGCTCGACTCCGCCTGCCGGCCGGCACTTCCGCAAGGTCGCTCGTCAGTGATCAAGATTGCAAGATCAGGCAGGACAGTGATTCGATCTTGGTGGAGCTTCCTTCCTTCGAACTGTTCGAAGTGATCGTGATCTGATCTTGCTGCTCCGGGAAAAACCAGATCTGGCTTGCCCCCTTCGACAGGCTCAGGACATGCTTCGACAAGCTCAGGGAACGAATGCCCTCGTGACCACTCCAACCGCTCCGTTGTGGCAGTCGACATGATCAGACCGGCGCTCGGCTGAGGCGGTAAACATATGCGGGAGCCAAAGGGAGCGGTGGGGTCTGGGGGATAGGTGCGCGGGCGTGGACGGGCCTGGCGGGAGCCCGCGAACGCTGTACCGCGGCAGCGGCTCCCACACTTGCTCGCGGGCGGATGGTTGCCCGCGCACCTATCCCCCAGACCCCACCGCGGGATGCCGCTGCTCTTGAAAGCCGGGTGATCTTCTCACCATCCATTGACGTTTCATGTTGGCTCCTGACACACTGCGATCCTCACCATCGACGCGATGGAGGACTGCGATGTTTCGACGAATTCTCTGCGTTGTCTCCGCCCTGGCACTGGCGCTGGTCGGCACGGTGACGGTGCAGGTTCTCGCCCCGGACCGCGCCGCCGCGGACGGCTGTTACACCTGGGAACGGACCCTGCAGCAGGGCGCCAACGGGGCCGACGTGACTCAGCTGCAGATCCGGGTCGCCGGCTGGGTCAGCTCGGGGGAGAACCTGGCGCTCGACGGGGACTTCGGGCCGGCGACGGCGGCGGCGGTCAAGCGGTTCCAGGCCGGCTACGGGCTGCCGCAGACCGGAGTCGCCGACTCGGCGACGTACACCAAGATCTATGAGCTGCAGGACAACGACTGCACGCCGATCCACTTCGCCTACTCGGAGTTCGACAACAATTGCGGGGCCAACAACTACCTCGGTGGCAAGGTCTCCGAGGCCACGGCGAAGGAGAACATCAAGCGGATCATGTGGCAGCTCGAGGCGATGCGGCGCAAGCTCGGTGATCGAGCGCTCAACGTCACCTCCGGCTTCCGCAGTGTGTCCTGCAACAACGCCTCCGGTGGTTCCTCGACCAGCCTGCACATGTACGGGCAGGCGGCTGATCTCGGCCTGAACAATCCGGCCCAGTGCACCTTGTGGAACGCGGGCAAGTCGGCCGGCTTCGAGGAGCTGCTCGGCCCGGGCTACCCGGGGCACAATGATCACGTGCACTTCGGCAACAAGGCTTCGCGGTCATGGTCCGCCCCCAATTGTTGATCAAGGACCGAAGCGCCGCCGGGCCGTCGTCGCGGCGGTGTAGACGTTGTTGAACGTGCAGCTGCAGGTGCGCAGGCGGTAGCGGTAGATGCTGTAGATCTGGCGGGTCAGGCGCTCGGTCAGGACGACCTGACTGCGCGCGTCGGCCGGGTCGGGCAGCAGCCAGTCGGGCGAGAGGAAGACCGGCAGGCAGCAGACGAATTCCTCCGGATCGTGCAGTCGTTGAAATGCCCCGGTCCGGCCGAACTGACGCTCCATCGCCAGCACGGCCTGCGGTTCGGAGCCGAGCAGGTCGGTGACGTCGACCTCCTCCAGGAATCGGAGCAGGCGCGCGTGCACCCGCTCGTACCGGGCCCTGGTGCGGGCAGCGACGCGGCCGCCGGCGTCGGCGAAGAATTGTTCGAGCTGCGCCCCGAGGGCCGACGCCGTGGGGCTCGACGAAGTGGTCATGAGCCGAGTCTCGCGCCGACCACTGACACTGTCGGCGTGATCATCTGGCGGGGTAGACCTGCAACTCGTTCAGGAAGGCCTCGGCCGAGCCGCCGGTGTTGGGGTCGGTGAGCCGGAGATACCGGGCCGTGACCGGGGTCCGGAACGGGCGCACGATGCCGTCCCGCGGCGACCGGGTCGGGGTCTGCCAGTTGATCCCGTCGACCGAGGTCTGGACGACCAGATCACGGGCGCCGCGGAGCCGGGCCACCGCCCCGATCCCGGCGATCGCATACTCCTGGCCCAGGTCCAACGCGAGCGAGCGATCGGCGGTCACCACCGAGGAGTCGTTGCGGACATCACCGTCGAAGGCGTACGCGAGCAGTGACTGCCGCGGTGAGCCGGCCGCGCCATAGGTCGCGAGGGCCTCGTCATCGAGCACGTCGAGTCGGCCCTGTTGAAACAGTGCCTTCAGGTCGAGCGTCGGCCGGCCGGGATCGACCTTCGCGGTCAGGGCCCAGAGAAAATGATCATTCCCGTACGGATAGCCGGTCGCCGACGCCGGGCAACCCCAGTTGGCGGCGCAGTTGTCGCCGATCACCAGGGCGGTGTCGGCCGACAGCGGAGCCAGGCCGATGGTCGCGCTGGACCCGGAGATCGCCAGCGGCCGGCCGCCCAGCCCACGGCCGGCGGTGGGCCGGTTGTCGTACACATTGAGGTTGCCCACCCAGCCGCCCGCGCCGGACTCGCCCGAATACTTGACCCGCAGCACGTTGCCCGGCCGCCCCGAGCCCTGCAGGCCGGTGCCGTTGCCGAGCAGCATCGATCCGGGTGAGTTGCCGGTGTTGCCGTCCAGTCGGACCGGGGTCGACCAGGTGCCCGAGCCGTCGGCCGTGGTCGAATGGCTGTAGTAGAGGTCGGGAGTCCAGTCGTCCTTGACGTCGCGCCGCATCCAGACCATCAGCCGGTCGTCGGCGGTGAAGGCGAGGTTGGCCTCGCTGAACGTGGCCCCGCGGGCCAGCACCGCGCCGCTGGTCCAGGTGGCGCCGCCATCGGTGCTGCGGACCAGCGCGACGAAGTTGCCGGTGCCGTCGGCGCCGTAGACCGTGCCGACGATGGTCCGGGCGTCGTCGAGCAGCAGCAGTCCGCGCTGGAATCGGAGCCAGAGGACGCCCGGCCACAGGTCGGTCTTGGCGGGCGACTGCTGCTGCCAGCCCTGGTCGGCGACGTGCCAGCGGCGGAACCAAAGATTGCCCTCGTTGACCGGGGTGCTCGGGTCGGGATCCTCCGGGGCGCCGGAGTTGACCAGCGGCTCGTAGTCGACGGTGACGACCGTGTGCTCGGCATCGGCCAGCCGGACGGCGTTGACCACGCCGGCGGTCCGGCACGGCGTCGTCTCCCGATCGCAGATCGCTCGCTCGGCCCAGGTGTCGCCGCCGTCGCCCGATTCGATCAACACCGTCGAGTTGCCGAAGACGTCGTTGGAGGTGCCGTAACTGATCATCAGCCGGGACTCCCGGCTGCCGTTGGCGTTGGTCCGCGACGTGTCGTACAGGCTCGGGAACGAGGCGAACCCGGTCGGATTCCAGATCGTCCGCGGGGCGGTCACGGTGAGACTGCCGACGTCGGCTCCGCCGGGCTGGGCCGCGGCCGAGCCGGCGCCCGCCAGCAGCGGGCCGAGCAGGGCGAGCGCGACGGCACCGGCGCCGAGGGTCCGGAGACGGCGGCGGATCGGTGCGGAATGTGACGGCATGATCGGGCTCCTTCGCAAGGCCTGCGGTCAGGCTCGAAGGATCATCTGAAACAGCTTTCCATGTCAACGGATCTGCCGCCGCCGCGGACGGTACCGGCTACGGTGGTCCGGTGCGTGTCGCCACCTGGAATGTGAACTCGGTCAAGCAGCGGCTGCCGCGGCTGCTGCCGTGGCTGGATGAACGCCGGCCCGACGTGGTCTGCCTGCAGGAGACCAAGCTGGCCGACGACGCCTTCGGGGCGTTGCTGGACGCGGAGCTGACGGATCGCGGCTACCAGGTCGCGGCGCATGGTGAGACCCAGTGGAACGGCGTCGCGATCCTGTCCCGGGTCGGCCTGGAGGATGTCGTCCGCGGCATCCCGGACGGGCCCGGCTTCCCGCATCAGGAGGCTCGGGCGATCGCCGCAACCTGCGCTGGGGTACGGATCCACGGCCTGTACGTGCCGAACGGGCGGGAGCCCGATTCCGATCACTACCGGTACAAGCTGGAGTGGTTGGCTGCGCTGAAGCGGCAGGTCGACGCCGGGCCGGAGTCGCGGATCGTCTGCGGCGACATGAACATCGCGCCGACCGATGCCGACGTGTTCGATCCGGACGCCTACGTCGGGCAGACCCATGTCACCGAGCCGGAGCGGGCGGCGCTGGCCGAGTTGCAGTCGATCGGCCTGCACGACGTCGTCCGTGACCGCTGGCCGACCGAGCGGGTGTTCAGCTACTGGGACTACCGGGCCGGCATGTTTCACCAGGACCTCGGGATGCGGATCGACCTCGTCCTGGCCAGCGATCCGGTGGCGGACCGGGTCAAGGCGGCCTGGGTGGATCGCAAGGCCCGCAAGGGGACCGGGCCGAGTGATCATGCTCCGGTGATCATCGATCTCGACGAGGCGCCGGACGGCGACATCGGTCCGGTCGTGCCGCCGCCGTCGGCTCCGGCCGCTCGCCGTGGCACCAAGAAACTGCCCCAGGCCAAGAAATAGGAGCGTGATCATGGCGGCTGAGGAGGAGCGCGACGGAGTCGGGCTGACCAATCTTGATCAGCCGCTGTTCACCGGCGCGGACGCGACCAAGCGGGATCTGATCGACTATCTCGACGCCGGCCGGGACCGGATCCTGCCCGAGCTCCGGGACCGGCCGCTGTCGGTGGTCCGGGTCCGGCCGGGGCAGCAGCCGTTCATGCAGAAGAACGTGCCGAAATACACCCCGGACTGGGTGAAGACGGTGACCGTGTGGGCGGAGTCGTCGCACCGGGACGTGGCGTACGCCCTCTGTGATGATCGCCGGACCCTGCTCTGGTTCGGCAACCAGCGCGCGGTCGAGTATCACCCGACTCTGACCGCGCTGTCCCGGCCGGACCGACAGACCCATCTGATCATGGACCTCGACCCGCCGGAGGGCTCCGGCTTCGACGTGGTGATCAGGACCGCGCGCCTGGTCGAGCAGGCGTTGCAGGACTCCGGGCTCAGCGGC
Source organism: Microlunatus speluncae (assembly GCF_009299835.1). Lineage (GTDB taxonomy): Bacteria > Actinomycetota > Actinomycetes > Propionibacteriales > Propionibacteriaceae > Microlunatus > Microlunatus speluncae. The sequence continues at coordinate 179,377 of NZ_VKCZ01000021.1, read as the reverse complement.
GCGATCAAGACCAGCGGCTCCAAGGGCGTGCACATCATGGTGCCGCTCGACGGAACCGATTCGATCGAGGAGGTCGCCGCGGCGACCCGCGCCCTCGCGGCTCGGGCCGAGAAGCTCGGCCCGGACGTGGCGACGACGGCCTACATCAAGGAAGATCGCGGCGGCAAGGTGTTCCTGGACTCGACCCGGGCCGGCGGCGCGACCGTCGTCGCCGCCTACAGTCCCAGGATCCGGCCGGGTGCCACGGTCTCGTTCCCGGTGGCCTGGGCCGACCTCGACGACGTGACGCCGGCCGACTTCACCATCAAGTCGACCCTCGAGCTCACCGGCGACCCGTGGGCCGACGCGATGCCCGATCCCCAGGCCCTGCCGGCCGATCTGGTCGACGAGGGCCACGCCATCCCGATCGCCCGAGTGCAGGCGATGCACGAGGGCAAGCGACGCAAGCGGGCGAAGGAGGCCAAGGGCGGGGAATGATCTTGCTGGATCGCTGCCGCGCTGACATTTGTCACGACAGGATCATGACGGACGATCTGTGGTCGCCCGCCGGTTGCGGGTGATCATGAAACCGTGAAACGAATCCTGCCGGCCCTGGGCCTGTTCCTGCTCGCCCCGTTGGTGGCCGAATACCTTCTGGGCAACGTCTCCATCGTCGAGTTCGGTGCCCTCCTCTTCCTGGCTCCGCTCTACGGAGGCGGAGCCCTGTTGATCCGCGAGATCGCCCGCCGGGCCGGCCGCGGCTGGCCGACAATCCTGCTGCTCGCCGCCGCGTACGGCATCGTCGAAGAGGGCCTGGCCACCCAGTCGTTGTTCAACCCCGACTACGTGGGTCTGCGGCTGCTCGACACCGCCTACGTCCCGGCCCTCGGCATCGGTGCCTGGTGGACGATCTATGTGATCACGCTGCACACGGTGTGGAGCATCGCCGTGCCGATCGTGCTGGTGGAGACCTTCGCCGGCGACCGGAAGCCGTGGCTGGGCCGCCTCGGCCTCGGCGTCGTGGCTGCGCTGTATCTGGCCGGGGTCGCGGTGAACGTGATCTTCGCCGTCTCGACCTCGGGGTTCACCGCGACGCCGGCCCAACTGGCCCTGGCCGCGGCCGCCGTCGTCGTGCTCGTCCTCGCGGCCTTCGTGATCGGGCGCCGGCCGACGAACGTCTCCGGGCCGGCGGCGGCACCGCCGAACGCCTGGCTGGTCGGGCTCGTGTCGCTGATCGCCTGCTCGTTCTTCGTCTGGTTCTCGGCCGCCGGTCGAGGCCTGGGCTGGCTGGCCGTGATCATCTTCCTCGCCTTGTTCGCGGCGATGATCATGCTGGTCCGACTGTGGTCCCGTGGGCGCTCGTGGGGCCCGCAGCACAAACTGGCCCTGGCCGGCGGAGCCCTGCTCAGCTACGCCTGGCACGCCTTCGGCGCCAGCCCGACGGTCGGCACCGGCGGCCCGACGGCCCTGCTCGGCAACGCGATCTTCGCCGCCGGCGCCCTCCTGCTCCTCGCCCTGGCGATCCGACACTGCCGCCGCGCCGTGACCCAGCCGGATCCGACCATGATCACCTGACCACCACCGGTTCGGTCGGGCTGCAGATCTGGGTGCCCCGTTCCCTGGGCCCGGAACCACCGCTGAGCTCGGGGTTTGCCGCTCGACGGGCTCAGGACGATCATCGCTGCCGGTTGAGTCTTCGGGGACTTTCTTGGCGCCAAGAGGGGGCGGGTTCGGGTGCTGGTCGGCTCCGGTTCGCCCGCTCGCGTTCTGCTGCGGGCGTTGAGTCGGCACGGTGCGTGGCCGAGCTTGCGTCGAGAGTGACCTTATCGACCTGAAATCGTCGAATCCGCGTCGATAAGGTCACACTCGGCGCGTCGGCGCCGATCCGCAACCGAGATCGCTGCCGGTTTGCGTCGAGTGGTCAGTTTGGGCAGCTGCCAGGCGAGGATCCGCGCCCAAAGTGACCACTCGCGGAGTGCATCCGATCCCAGCGCCGGACCGGTGGCCGGCCGCGATTCCGGTCCGACCGCTCCAACCCACCCGTCCTTGGCGCGTCTTTCCGGCCGACAGGCCGAAACCCCCAGGAGGGCGCACGGGCCTGGCTTGCCCTTCGACAGGCTCAGGGAACGGAACAAGCGGGCCTTGGTCTGGCGCTACGGGCCGGTGTACGCGGTCAGCAGTGGTCGGGCGAGCGACAGGGTGACCAGGTGGTAGCTGTTTCGCAGCAGGGGCGGGCCTGTCAGGAGGTCGTCGAGGTCGATGGATCGGACCGCGATCTGTTCGGTCGGATCCGGGGCGGCGCAGCGATCTGCCGGCAGTCTTTCGCGAGGAAGTGATGCACCTGGTTGGTCTGGTTGGCCCAGTTCGCCCAGCACCAACCAAGATCGACCAGCTCGGCCGCCGCGTGGTCGGTCTCTTCGAGCAGTTCCCGAGCGGCGGCGGCTTCGGGCTCCTCACCTGGTGCGCCAGGCTTCGGGGGCGGTGGTCAAGATCAGGCCTGACCCTTGGGCACGATCTCCTTGCCCAGGGGGACGAGGCAGATGCCGATCATCTTGAAGTTGGCGACGCCGAGGGGGATGCCGATGATCGTGATGCAGAGCAGCACGCCGGTGATCACGTGCAGCAGTGCCATCCACCAGCCGGCGACGATCAGCCAGATGATGTTGCCGATCAAGGTCAGGCAACCGCTACGGGGCTTGTTGATCACTTCTCGGCCGAACGGCCAGGCGGCATAGTTGGCCAGCCGGAACGAGGCGATGCCCCAGGGGATCGTGACGATCAGGATGCAGCAGATCACCCCGGCGATCAGGTAGCCGAGGAACAGCCAGACTCCCGAGAGCACGAACCAGATCACGTTCAAGATCGTCTTCATGATCATCCTTCCTCGGCGACGGTACGAAACGCACGGTAACTGTCCTCGCCGTACAGGACGAAGATGATCGCCTGCACCGCGGTCGTCGCCTCGCGGACGGCGCGGAGGGCGATCCGGGCGGCGTCCTCCTTCGGCCAGGCGTAGAGGCCGGTCGAGATCGCCGGGAACGCGATCGAGCGGGCGCCGAGCTCGTCGGCCACCCGCAGTGATGACGTGTAGCAGGCGGCGAGCAACTCGGAGCGGTCCTCGGCGCGGGAGTGCACCGGGCCGACGGTGTGGATGACCCAGCGGGCGGCCAGTCGGCCGGCGGTGGTCGCGACGGCCGCGCCGGCCGGCAGCCCGTCGGGATAGCGGGTCGCCCGCAGTTCCTTGCAGGCGGCCAGGATCTCGGGCCCGCCGCCGCGGTGGATGGCACCGTCGACCCCGGCCCCGCCGAGCAGGGACGAGTTCGCGGCGTTGACGATGGCGTCTGCGGCGACCTTGGCGAGGTCACCCTGCCGGCACTCGATCGTCACCGGGCCAGTGTAGAAGTGCAGCGTGCATCACCGGCTCGACCCGAGTCGGCTGGATAGGATCGGGTCCGGCGGGGCCATGCGGGCGATTCAGGGAGTGGGCATTGAGGGTAACCAAGACCCGGAGGCGTGACTTGAGCGGCGGAGCCAGCAGAATTGACCCGACGCCTGCACTTCCCGGCCGAGTCAGGAGGAACCGACGATGACCGAGCGGCACCAGGACCCGACCCTGTATGCAGAGGTCCGCGCCGACGGGACGGCCGCGGTGACGGTCGACGGCGTGACCCAGGAGATCCGGGCGGCCGACGAGGATTCGGTCCGGCAGCAGATCCTGGAGCGGGCCCGGCAGCGGGCGGTGATCGCCGGCCACCCGGTGCGGCTGACCACGTCCGAGCCGGCCGGTCGCTGGTGGCTGATCGTGCACGCCAACGGGCAGGTCTTCGAGGATCGCTCGATCCGCCCGTCCCAGTCCTTCGATCCGGCCCAGGGCGGGGCGGCTGGATTCCCGCCGGACCCGGCGGCGCAGCAGCCGGCCCCGAACCCGCCCGGTCACAATCCGTTCGCGCACCATCCGGCCTCGAATCCGCCGGCCGCGAACCCGTTCGGCTCGGAGTCGTACGGCCAGGATCCGTTCCAACAGCATCAGGCACCACAGGAGTACCAGGCGCCGGAGCAGGGCCCGGCCACGAGCGCCGATGACGCGGACTCGACGCCCTGGTCGGCCGCGATCGACGCCAGTCCCGACGACGAGGGGCCGGATCACAGCCAACCGGCGGACCACAGCCAGGCGGCGGAGCGAACCCGGCCCGCCGACCACCGATCGCTCGGCATGCTCGGCAACCTCAGCCCGACCGACCCGAGCGACTACCCGGCACCGAATCGGTCGTCGGCCGCTCCGGCGCAGCCGGTCACGCAGCCCTCGCAGCCCGCCACCCAGTCCTCGGCGGTGCCGCTCTCGTCGTCGTCGGCGGTGCCGCAGCCGGCCTCGGCCTCGCAGCCGTCGCCGACCGCGCCGTCCGCCGCCACGGGAGCGGGCACGCAACCGACCTCCTGGCCCGGCAGCGGATCGTCCTGGACACCCACGGCGCCGCAGGACCCCGGTGCACTGCGTCCGTCCACCCCGCAGCATCCGCCGCTGGACCAGTCGGCCGGCTCGCCGCAGTCCGGCCCGGCGTACGGACAGCCCTGGGGTGAGCCGCAGCAGCCGGCCTCGCCCGTGCCGCAGCCGTACTCGGCCCAGCAGGCGCTCGACGCCCACCGCCGGCAACCTGGTCCCGCGGCTCCGCCGCCGAGTTCCGGTCGGATGCCGCAGCCCGCGGCCGGCGGGCCGGGCACGGCACCGCATCGCGCCCTGGACGAGACCCCGCCGGGCCAGCCGGGCGCGGAGCAGGATCCTGGCGACGGCCGGCACGAGCCGCCGCCGTCCGACGTGCTCCAGGTCCAGCCGCCCGGTGAGGAGCCCTTCCGCAAGCCGACCCTGGACGACCTGCTGAAGACCCGGCCGAAGCCCAAGGCCGGCCCGGCCGAGTGGGGCGTTCGCGGCGCTCTCCGCAAAGCCACCTTCGGCGCGGTCAAGTTCCGTCCGTCCCAGGCCGAGATGCAGCACCGGGCCGACGTGTCCGCGATCCAGCGGTCGCTGTCCGGCCCGAAGACGATCGCCGTGGTCAACCCGAAGGGCGGGGCGTGCAAGACCACGACCTGCTATCTGATCGGGGCGACGTTCGGCCTGTTCCGCGGCGGCTACACGCTGGCCTGGGACAACAACGAGACCCGCGGCACTCTCGGCTGGCGTTCGATCCCGGCCCGGCACACCAACACCGCGGTCGACCTGCTGGCCGACCTGGAACGGTTCCAGGCCGTCGACCGGGCCCGGGTGGGCGACCTGGACAACTATGTCCGGACCCAGGGCACGGCCCAGTTCGACGTACTCGCCTCCGACGAGGACGCGGCCCGCTCCGCGACCCTGGACGGGGAGGCGTTCGACCGGCTGCACCAGACGCTGTCCCGGTTCTACCGGTTGTTGATCATCGACACCGGCAACAACATGCGGGCCTCGAACTGGATCGCCGCGGTCGAGGCCGCCGACATGCTGGTGATCAGCAGCAGCGTGCGCGAGGACACGGCCAGCTCGGCGGCCTGGCTGATCGACGGGTTGCGCTCCCGTGGCATGGAGCACAAGGTCGAGCACGCGGTCACGGTGCTGTCCGCGCCGGCCCGGGAACCCGAGGAGGGCCTGTCCCGGCGGTTGCATGATCACTTCGGCCGGCTGACCAGGGCGGTGCTTGACGTCCCACACGACCCGACGCTGGTCGAGGGCGGCACGATCGAGATCGACAACCTGCACCCGGAGACCCGGGAGGCCTGGGTGCACGTCACGGCGGCGATCGCGGACGGCCTCTGATCCTTCGGTGGGTGAGAATTCACCCCGGATTCAGCACAACCTGGCAATTGGTGGCAGAGTCGTGGTCCGCTGAGCCCGGAGAACACCGCTGAGGGGGATCATGGCTCGTCGTGTCCTAGCCGGCCTGCTGGCCGTGCTGACCGGATTGTCGCTGGTGTCCGGCACGATCGCGTACGCCGAGCCGCCCACCGGCCCGGAGCTGTCCGGCGCCGGCTCCACGCTGCTGCAGCAGCGTGAGGTGCGGGTCGCGCCGGGCCTGGACCTGACCTCGTTCCAGCGGCTGCAGCCCGGCGGCTGGGTGACCGGCTCCGTGCTGACGGCCGATCTGTCGGTGCCGACGCTGTCGCTCGACGTCGAGGACGGCGGCACCGTCTCCGCCTCCAAGGCGACGGTCAGCGAGTTCGCTGCGGCGGGCCGGGCCGTTGCCGCGGTCAACGGCGACTACTTCGACCTGAACCGGTCCGAGGCGCCGATCGGCACGAACATCTCGCCCACCGGCGGCCTGCGGACGGCCGCCGCCGAGGCCCGGCAGGCGTTCACCCTGACCGACGGCAAGGCGGCGGTACGCGAGCTGATGTCGGACGCCACGGTCGAGATCAACGGCATCATCCAGCAGGTCCGCTCGGTCAACTCGCCGAGCTTCGCCGCCGACTCGGTCGGGCTGTTCAACCGGCTTTGGGGCACGTTCCCGGTCGGCCGGCTGATCCCGGCGGGCGAGCCGGTCCGGGTCCTCACCGTGGTCGACGGCAAGATCACCGCCAGCAGCACCGACCGGTCGGTGCTCGACCGGCCGCTCGAGCTGCCGGCGGGCGGTTCGGCGCTGGTCGCCCGCGGCCGGGGGACCGAGCTGCTGGCCGGCGCGGAGGTCGGGGACGAGGCCGACCTCATCGTCCGGGCCGACGCGGACGTGGATCTCGCCGTCGGCGGCGACCAGCGGCTGCTCGAGGACGGCAAGCCCACCGACCAGGACCAGGTGGCCGCGGCCCGCACCGCGATCGGGATCAGCAAGGACGGCAGCAGCCTCAGCGTGGTCAGCATCGACGGCCGGCAGGGCGACGCGCACGGCATGACGATCGCCGAACTGGCCCGGCTGATGCAGGACCTCGGCGCCTGGAACGCGATCAACCTCGACGGCGGCGGGTCCACCACCCTGGTGGCCCGGCCGGCCGGGACGAAGGAGCGGACCGTGATCAACCGGCCGTCGGACGGCCAGGAACGGGCCGACGCCAACGCCCTGGTGTTCCGCTCCACCGCCCCGGCCACGCCGGTCAAGGACGTCGCGCTGCGGCCGGCGCTCGAGCCCGCGGCCGGACTGGCCCGGCCCGAGGCGTACGACCTGCTGCCCGGACTGAGCCGTACCGTCGTCGGCACCGGCCTGGACGGCAATCTGGCGGCCGCTCCGGTGACCGGGCACTTCCAGGCCCGGCCGGGCGGCGTCGTCGGGCTGGCCTCCAGCCGGGTCAAGACCGAGGCGATCGTGGTCGGCCACCGGCGCGGCACCGGCACGGTCAGCTACCAGGCCCGGCAGGGCAAGGCCGAGATCCCGATCCGGGTGCACGGGCCGATGACCCGGCTGGAACCGTCCAGCCCGATCGTCGCGCTGCCCGACGCCGACGCGACCGCGACCCTCACCCTGACCGCCGTCGACGCGGACGGGCACCGGGTGCCGGTCGAGGCCGCCGACGTGACGATCGACGCCGCCGCCGGTGCCGAGGTGGTGCCCGGCGCGGTCGGCCGGTTCACCGTGACCCCGACGATCACGACCGGCGCCTCGAGCGTGACCTTCACCGTGCAGGACCACCGCGTCACCGTGCCGATCACGATCGGTCACACCGAGACTCCGCTGGCCGACTTCGCCGACCCGGCCGACTGGAAGGTGGAGACCGCCCGGGCGACCGGGAGCCTGTCCGCCGCCACCGGCCCGGACGGCGGTCCGGCGCTCGGCCTGGACTTCGACTTCACCCAGACCACAGCGACTCGCGGCATGTACGCGGTGCCGGTGCAGCCGATCGCGATCGCCGGCCAGCCGCAGGCGTTGACCCTGTGGATCAACGGGACCGGGAAGGGCGAGTGGCCGCGGATCCAGATCACCCGCGGCGACGGCACCTCGACCAACCTGGACGGCCCCAACATCGACTGGACCGGCTGGCGCCAGGTGCGCTTCCCGGTGCCGGCGGGGACCAAGTTCCCGCTCACGCTGACCGCGTTGCGGTTCATGGAGATCCGCTCCGACGCCAGCTACACCGACCGGCTGGAGATCGCCGGCCTGGTCGCGCAGGTGCCGCCCGAGGTGCAGCTACCGGAGCAGCCGGAGCTGCTCGATCCGGTGATCATCAGCCAGGGCTCGGTCGCCGACCGGCCGCAGCGGATCGCGGTGATGAGTGACAGCCAGTTCGTCGGCCGGGATCCGGACAGCGAGCTGGTCGCGGCCGCCCGGCGGACCCTGCGCGAGATCGTCGCGGCCAAGCCGGATCTGCTGGTGATCAACGGCGACTTCGTCGACGAGGCGGCCATGATCGACTTCCAGCTGGCCAAGCGGATCCTGGACGAGGAGGTCGGCGGCAAGCTGCCGTACGTCTACGTACCGGGAAATCACGAGATCATGGGCGGCCCGATCGGCAACTTCGAGTCGATCTTCGGCGCCGCGGCGACGCAGCGCGATCTCGGCCGGACCAAGATCATCACCCTGAACTCGAGCAGCGGCCACCTGCACCCCGGCGGCAGCACCGACCAGTTGCGGATGCTGGAGAGTCAGCTCTCCGCCGCGGCCGCCGACCCGGAGCTCACCGGCGTGCTGGTGTTCCAGCACCACCCGATCGACGACCCGCACCCGGACAAGGCCAGCCAGCTCGGCGACCGCTACGAGGCCGCCGCCCTGGACCGGGTGCTGGCCGACTTCCAGGCCGACCACGGCAAGTCGGTGGCGCTGGTCAACGGGCACGTCGGGACCTTCTTCGCCGAGGCCTCGGGCGGAGTCTCCCGGGTGATCAACGGCAACTCGGGCAAGAGCCCGTCCGGCGCCCCCGACGAGGGTGGATTCACCGGCTGGTCGATGCTCGGCGTCGACCCCGAGCAGGGCAAGATCTCGGCCGACCGGAGCAGGCTGGACTGGCTTCGGGTCGAGACCTTGGTCCGGGTCGACGACATCTTCCTGTCCGCGCCGACCGCGATGGTGGTCGGCGGGGTCCAGCCCGCCACAGCGAAGATCATCCAGGACGGGGACCGCGAGGTCCCGGTGAGCTGGCCGGTCAGCGCCCGGTGGGGCGGCGCCGGGGTCTGGATCGGCGACCCGGAGCGGCAGCGACCGGATCCGCGCGCCACCCTCGCCTACGACCCCGGCACCGGCGAGTTGACCGCTCTCCGGCCCGGCCTGGCCGAGCTCGAGGTGATCGTCAATGGCGTCACCGCCAGGCAGACCATCTCCGTCGACTGACCCTGGGCCGTGACGACCAAGATCATCACGTCGGCCGGTCGGGGATTCCACAGCATTGAAACGTTGAAAGGATGCGGGGGACCGGCACGCTGCGGGTCATGCGGTCGACCCCGCATCCAATGGCCCAGAGTACTCGCGAATTCCAGCGCGCAAGATCGTTAGCGGAATTTCTCATCCGCGACTTCGGCGTCCAGATCGACCTCCCGGGTCTCCGGCAACGCCAGGACGGATCCGAGCGAGATCACCGCGACGATCGCGATGTAGATCCCGATCGACCACGATCCGAGATTGGCCTGCAACTGGACGGCGATGATCGGCGGCAGCGCACCGCCGAGCACCCCACCGAGGCTGTACGAGAGCGCGGCGCCGCTGTAGCGGTAGCGGGTCGGGAACAGCTCCGGCAGGAACGCACCCATCGGCCCGAACGACAGGCCCATCAGGCACAGGCAGCCGGCCAGCGCCAGCCAGACCAGGAACAGGTTGCCGCTGTCGACCAGCGGGAAGATCAGCAGCGCCCAGCCGATCGCGACCGCGGCCGAGATGACCAGCAGCCGGCGCCGGCCCACCCGGTCGGACAGGATCGAGGATGCCGCGGTGGCCAGGCCGAGCACCACCACCGCGAGTAGCACGATCACCAACATCGTGATCTCGCCGATGCCGAGGATCCTGGTGCCGTAGCTGAGCAGATAGGTGGTCGAGGTGTAGAAGAGCGTGTACTGGATCATCATCACGCCCGCACCGAGCAGCAGCGCGCCGGGCTGGGCCCGGAACAGCCGGAGCAGCGGCACCCGGTTGACCGTCGAGGCGGCCTCCTGCCGGGCCAGGGCGCGCCGGAACACCGGCGTTTCCGCGATCCGGACCCGGATGTAGAGGCCGATCAAGATCAGCACCGCCGAGGCGATGAACGGGATCCGCCAGCCCCACGCGACGAACTGGTCCTGCGGCATCGCCAGCCGGGCGCCGAGGAAGCTGAGGTTGGCCAGGATGAAGCCGACCGCCGGGCCGAGTTGCGGGAACATCGCGTAGAACCCGCGCTTGCCCGGCGGCGCGTGCTCGGTGGCCAGCAACGCCGCACCGCCCCACTCGCCGCCCAGCCCGATCCCCTGGATGAACCGGAGCACGACCAGCACCACCGGCGCGGCGATGCCCCAGCTGGCGTATCCGGGCAGCAGACCGACCAGGAACGTGCTGCCGCCCATCAGCAACAGCGAGACGATCAGGATGGTCTTCCGGCCGACCCGGTCGCCGAAGTGGCCGAACAGGGCGGCACCGAGGGGCCGGGACACGAAGGCGACCGCATAGGTGGAGAACGCCGCCAGGGTGCCGGTGACCGGATCCAGCTCGGGGAAGAACGCCTTGTTCAGCACCAGCGCCGCGGCCAGACCGTACGCGTAGAAGTCGAAGAACTCGATCGTGGTGCCGATGAAGCTGGCCACCGCCACCCGCCCCATCGACTCCGGCCTGATCTCCCCGGCAGAATCCCGCACGTCCTCAGCCACGCCCGACACTCTGCCACGCCCTTCTGCCGACTTGTCAGAACTGAGTTGCCCTATGGCACAACTCAGTTCTGACAAGTCAGCGGAGGAGGCGGCGGGCGACGGTGTTGTCGGTGATCAGGGTGCCGACGACGCCGGCTTCGAGGGTGGCGCGGATGGCGGGCGCCTTGCGTTCGCCGCCGGCGACGATGATCACCTGGTCGATTGCCGCCAGCTCGTCCAGGCTGATCCCGAGCGTACGGTCGTCGAAGTCGTGCACGACCCGGCCGCGGGAGTCGATCAGCGCGCCGCCGATGTCGGCGATCACGTCCCCGGCCAGCAGTTCGGCCCGTTCGGTCGCGCTGATGCCGTCGTAGAAGCGGGAGTCCGGCGGGTGCCAGCAGCCGACGGCGACGACCGCGATGGTGACGGCGGCGAACCGGCCGAAGGCGGAGGAGAGCCGCGGATCGGAGCGGAGCGCGGTGGCGGCCTCCGCGGTGGCCACGGTGAGCGGGGCGTAGATCGAGTGCGCCTGGCCGCCCGACACCTCGGCCACCCGGCGCAGCACCTCGACCGGATTGTCGTTCAGGTTGCCGCTCATCCCGGTCAGCTGGATGATCTCGCAGCCGGCCAGCCGGGTCAGGTGCCGCGCGGTGGCGTCGATGGTGCGGCCGGAAGTCACCCCGAGCACGTCGTCCTCGGTCACCAGGTCGCTGAGCAGGGCCGCCGCCGCCCGGCCCAGGGCGTCCCGGGTCTCCTCCGGGCTCTCGTTCTTCGGGGCGGTGACCAGGGCCCGGTCGAGCCCGAACCGCTCCTTCAGCCGCAGCGACAGATCCGAGTCCACCGACTCCGGCAGGTTGATCTCGATCCGGACCAGGCCGGTGCTGATCGCCGTCTCCAGCAACCGGCCGACCTTGAACCGGGACAGCCCGAGCTCGTCGGCGATCTCGACCCGGGTCCGACCGCCCCAGAAGTGTCGCCGGGCGACGTCGGCCATCAGCAGCTGCTCGTCGAGCGACGAGGGCCGGGGGTTGCCGCGCCGCTTGCTGGTGCTCATGTGAGCAGCCTAGCCCTTGACCAGTGCTCGCGTGTGAACTACGGTCCGGGGTATCAGGTGAGCAAGCAAATAGGTCTTGCAAGCTCATACGAGCGCGGTTATTGCGTGCGGAGGAGAGCGACGTGGCTCCTGTTCTTCGGTGCCGGGAGGTGGCCAAGGGGTTCGGCGGTGTGCCGGTGTTGACCGGGGTCAGCCTCGATCTCGAGCCCGGCACGGTGACCGCCCTGGCCGGTGAGAACGGCGCCGGCAAGTCGACGCTGCTGAAGATCGCCTCCGGGCAGTATCGCGCCGACCGCGGTGGCGTCGAGCTCAACGGCCGCGAGTTACACGGCGGCAGCGTCACCGACGCGCACCGGGCCGGGGTCGCGATCGTGCCGCAGGAGTTGGCCTCGATCCCCGATCTCACCGTGTACGAGAACCTGTTCGTCGGCCGCGAACTGCGGCGATTCGGGTTCCTCGACCGACGCGCGATGATCATGGCGGCCCGGCAGGCACTGGCCGAGTTCGGGGTCGAGATCCCGGTGACGGCGCGGATGCGCAGCCTGCCCGTCGGCCTGCAGCAGATCGTCGAGATCGTCAAGGCGACCCGGAGTCATTCGGGCGGGTCGGCCGGGGCCACGGTGCTGTTGCTCGACGAGCCGACCTCCGCGATCTCCGAACGTGAGGTGGAGCAGCTCTATCTGGTCGTCCGTCGGCTTCGTGATCAAGGAGTGGCGATGATCTACACCACTCACAAGATGGCGGAGATCCGAGCGTTGGCCGATCGGGTGGTCGTGCTCCGCGACGGCAATCTGATCTTGGACAGCGCGATCGACGACGTCGACGACGACGCCATCGTGACCGCGATGATCGGCCGGGAGCTCGGCACGCTCTTTCCGGAGCTCGAGCCGGTCCCGGAGTCGGCGTCCGGGCCGGTGCTCGAGGTCAGCGGGTTGCGAGTGGCCGGCGCGGCGGAGCCGATCGGCCTGTCCGTCCGCCGGGGCGAGATCCTCGGCCTGGCCGGGCTGGTCGGAGCCGGCCGCACCGAGCTGCTGGAGGCGATCTTCGGCACCCGGCGGACCACCGCGGGCACGATCATGATCAACAGCCGGCCGGTGCGTCGCGGGGCCCCGGCCGAGGCGATCCGGCACGGATTGGCGCTGGTGCCGGAGGACCGCAAACTCAACGGCGCGATCCTCGGCATGTCCGTGCTGGACAACGGAACCCTGCCGCGGCTGCGACAGTTCTCGGTGGCCGGCTGGTTGCGCGGCCGGGCCCGGGTCGGCGCCGTCGGCGAGGCCATGCGGTCGGTCGGGCTGCGCTCCCGCGGGCTCGGTCAGGAGGTCGGCACCCTGTCCGGCGGCAACCAGCAGAAGGTGGTGCTGGCCCGGTGGCTGACCGGCCACATCGACGTGCTGTTGCTGGACGAGCCGACCAGCGGCGTCGACGTCGGCGCCCGGTCCGAGATCTACCGGATCGTCGCCGACCTCGCCGCCGCGGGCGTCGCCGTGATCATGGCGTCCTCCGACATGCCGGAGATCCTCGGCCTGTCCCACCGCGCGCTGGTGCTGCGCCGCGGCGCCGTCGTCGGCGAACTCGACCGAGCGGAGCTGTCCGGCCCGGATGCCCAGGCCCGGATCTTTGCGCTGGCGGCCGATCTGCCCTCCGAATCCCACGATCAGAATCGGGGCCCCGAATGACGAACCGGACCACACCGCCGGCCACCGCGCCGGACACCCTGACCGGTGATCACGAACAGGCCCGGCTGGGCGGCGAGGCCCGTCGCTTCTCCGGACCGTGGTGGGCCCAGCTGGCCCTGCGGAACGCGATGTTGATCGTGGTCGTGCTGGTGATCTGCTATTTCAGCTATCGCAGCCTGCGGTTCTCCAGTCTGGACAACGTGAGCACGATCCTGATCGCCGCGGCACCGTTCGCGTTGATCGCGCTCGGCCAGACGTTGGTGATCTTGACCGGCGGCATCGACCTGTCGGTCGGCAGCGTGATCGCCGTCGCCGCGATGACCGGTGCCGCCGTGGCCAAGGCCAATCCGGGGCAGGTCTGGCTGACCGTGCTGACCGCGGTCGCGGTCGGCCTGCTCGCCGGCGCGATCAACGGCTTCTTCGTCTCGGTGGTCAACGTGCCGCCGTTCATCACCACCCTGGGCATGCTGACCGCCGGGTCCGGCGCCGCGTACGCGATCGGCGGCGGCGCCCCGATCAACGGCCTGCCGCCCGAGTTCGGCGCGATCGCCAACACGACCGTCCTCGGCCTGCAGGTGCCGGTGCTGGTGATGATCTTCGGGATCGTGATCTTGGCGATCGTGATGCGCCGGACCGCGTACGGGATGCGGGTCTACGCGGTCGGCGGCAACCGGGCCGCGGCCGAGATCGCCGGCGTGAACACTCGCCGGATCCTGTTCAGCGTGTACGCGATCTCCGGCGCCCTGGCCGGACTGTCCGGGGTGATGCTGGCCTCGCGGGTGATCTCCGGCCCGCCCAACCTCGGTCAGGGTTACGAGCTGGACGCCATCGCGGCCGTGGTGATCGGCGGCGCCAGCCTGATGGGCGGTCGCGGCTCGATCTGGGGCACCGCCCTCGGCCTGCTGTTGATCCAGACGCTGAACAACGGCCTGGACATCCTGCTGGTGCCCTCGTACTGGCAGGACGTGATCAAGGGCGTGCTGATCGTGTTCGCAGTGGCGGTCGACGTGTGGACCGCGCGCCGCCGGCAGTGACGCTCGATCCACCAAGTTTCCTTACCGACGAAGGAGTTCTCCGATGCGCAAGCTCGTCCCGGTGTTGATCATCGCCCTGGTGTTGACGGTCGTCTCGGCCTGTGGCCTGGGCGACCCGAGCCGCAACCAGCAGGGCGCCGAGGGCGGCGACAAGCCGCTGCGGATCGGCGTCACGGTCTATGACATGAGCTCGTTCATCACCGCCGGGAAGGAGGGGATGGACGCCTACGCGAAGGCGAACAACATCGAGCTGGCCTGGAACGCCGCCAACCTGGACGTCAGCACCCAGGCCAACCAGGTGGACCAGTTGATCAGTGCCCAGGTGGATGCGATCGTCGTGGTCCCGGTGCAGGCGGATTCGCTGCAACCGCAGGTGACCGCGGCCAAGGCCGCCGGCATCCCGGTGATCGCGGTCAACGCGTCGCTGAACAATCCGGAGATCGACGGCGACGTCCAACCCGACGACGTGCTGGCGGGCGAGGGCGAGATGCAGATGATGGCCGACAAGCTCGGCGGCGAGGGCAACATCGTCGTGCTGCAGGGCCCGCTCGGCCAGTCCGGTCAGATCAACCGGCAGACCGGCATCGAGAACGTGCTGAAGAAGTACCCCGACATCAAGGTGATCGCCCAGGACACCGCCAACTGGAAGCGGGACGAGGCGGTGAACAAGATGAAGAACTGGATCTCCGCGCACGGCGACGACATCGACGGGGTGGTCGGTCAGAACGACGACATGGGCCTCGGCGCGCTGCAGGCGCTCAAGGAAGCGGGGATGACCGACGTGCCGGTGGTCGGCATCGACGGCATCGAGGACGGCCTGCGCGCGGTGAAGTCGGGCGAGTTCATCGGCACGATGCTGCAGAACGGCACCGTCGAGCTGTCCGCCGGGCTGGCGGTCGCGGCGGCCCTCGCCCGCGGTGAGCAGGTCAACACCAAGCCCACGTACCTGATGGCCAAGATCACGCAGGACAATGTCGACGTGACGATGGAGCATGTGGTGACCAAACGGCAGGAGTTCCTGGCCGGCATCCCCGAGCTGACGAAGAAGAACCTGGAGACCGGAAACATCGCCTATGAAGGGATTCCGGGCCAGAGCGAGGGCAGTCAGTGACCGGCAGTCTGGTCACCGACATCGACGTCGATCTTTCCGAACTGCAGGTTCGGCTGACCGGCCGGGTGGCTTTTGTCACCGGCGGCGCGTCCGGGATCGGCCGGGCGATCGCGGAGCGGTATCAGGCCTCGGGAGCCACGGTGGTGCTGCTCGATCGTGATCATGACGCGGCGACCGCGGTCGCGGTGGAGCTGAACGCGGCGGCCGAGGACCGGCCGGACCTGCTGCCGATCGCCTGCGACGTCACCGCGACCGAGTCGGTGGTGGCGGCCGTCGCGGAAGCGGTCGAACGGGCGGGGGAGCCGGACATCCTGGTCAACTCGGCCGGCATCGCCCGACTGGCGCCGGCCGAGGCGCTGGACGACAGCGACTGGGACGCGACCCTGGCGGTCAACCTGAGCGGCACCTACCGGATGTGCCGCGAGGTCGGCCGGCGGATGCTCGGCCGTGGCCGCGGCAAGATCATCAACCTGGCCTCGCAGGCGGCCACGGTGGCGATCGCCGAGCACGCCGCCTACTGTGCGTCGAAGTTCGGCGTGGTCGGGCTGACCAAGGTGCTCGCGCTGGAGTGGGCCGGTCGGGGCGTGACCGCGAACTCGATCTCGCCGACCGTGGTGCTCACCCCGTTGGGCATCGACGCCTGGGACAACGCCAAGGGCGAGGCGCACCAGGCCGAGATCCCGGTCGGCCGGTTCGCCAAGCCGGAGGAGATCGCGGCCGTCGCCGCCTTCCTGGCCAGTGCCGCCGCCGACATGATCAACGGCGCCGACCTCGTCGTCGACGGCGGCTTCACCATTCACTGACGCCCCTCGGTGCTGACCAGCAGAACCTCGGCCTGGTGGATTCGCACCACTTCGCTGGTGGATCCGCAGGACTGAGCGATCAACGTCTGGCGGCCACCGCGAGGCCCGCCAAGGCGGCGACGGCCGCCCCGAGGAAGCCCAGTTGATAGCCGGCGAGTTCGGTGCCGGCGAGGCCGGAGAGGCCGACGAAGGCGGCCAGGCCGATCGCGGTGCCGAGCTGCCCGCCCGCGGTGACGAACCCCGCGACGGTGCCCGCCTCCTCGGCCGACTGTTCACCGGCCAGGCCGATGAACCCGACCTGGGCGATGTTGACGCCGAGGCCGAAGATCAGCCAGCCGGTCAGGAACGGATGCCAGACCGTGCTGTCGGCGTTGATCGTGATCAACAGTCCGATCCCGAGGGCGAGCAGGGCGAAGCCGCTGCCGGCGGCGACCCGATGGCTCCAACGGCGGACGATCGCGCTGCCGGCCACGGAGCCGGCGATCAGTCCGGCATTGGCCGGCAGGAAGCCGAGACCGACCTCCAGTGGGGTGGCGTGGCGGAAGGACTGGAGGAACAGGCCGTAGAAGAAGATCGGGGTGTTGATCGCCGCACCGTGCAGGACGGCGATCATGATCGGTTGCAGCACTGACCAGCGGCGGAGCTCCGGCGGCACCAGCGGCCGGCTGCTCCGGCGTTCCCTGGCCACCCAGGTCACCGCCAGCAGTACGCTGATGATCACCGGCACCGCGCCGATGATCATGCCCTGCTGGAGGGTGGTCAGCCCGGCCACCAGGAGCGTGGCCGCGACCGGCAACAGGGCGGCGTTGATCACGGCGACCCGGCGTCCGGCCACCGCGACCGGTCGCCGTCGTCCCGCCGGGAAGGCCAGCCAGGCCAGGACCGCGGTGATCACCGGCGGCACGGCCAGCAGCCAGAACACTCCGCGCCAGCCGAACTGGGCGACGAAACCGCCGCCGGCGACGCCCAGCACGCCGCCGACGCCGCCCGCGACGTTCCACCAGATCAGGGCCCGGTGCCGGTCGCGCCGATCGTCGAAGCCGGTCGACAGCAGGGAGATCATCGCCGGGGTGTA
Source organism: Microlunatus speluncae (assembly GCF_009299835.1). GTDB lineage: Bacteria > Actinomycetota > Actinomycetes > Propionibacteriales > Propionibacteriaceae > Microlunatus > Microlunatus speluncae. The sequence goes on along the minus strand of NZ_VKCZ01000021.1, from coordinate 161,946 downwards.
GAGCGCCATCCCGACTCCCTGGGCCACTCGGGCCAGGAGCAGCGAGCCGAACTCGGGCGCGACCGCGGCGACCACGCTGCCGGCGGCGGTCACCAACGAGCCCACGATGAGCATCTGCCGAGCGCCGAATCGGTCGGCCAGTCGCCCGGCCAGCAACAAACCACCCGCGAGGGTCAGTGCGGTGGCGCCGACCAGCCACTGCAGCACCGAGGGCGGGACCTCGAGATCGGCACCGATGGCCGGCACCACGATGGCCACCGCCTGGAACGCCACCACGACCGTTAGTTGACCGAGCCCGAGCGCACCGATCCGCAGGGCGCGGCGGGGGCGCACCCGGGAGTCTTCGGCGACGGTCATCCGGGCCAGCTCCTTCGCTACCAGCTAAGCTGCCTTTGTTGGAAGCATTCGATCAAGCTACCAGTAAAAGAGCGATAGGCGGTAGGGATGGCGGAATCGACCCGGCCCGTCCGGGAGTTGGCCGCGCGGGTCGACGCGCTCGGCGAGAGCTTCGGCGGGGCACTCTGTCTGGACTTCGCCAACAGTGTGGAACCGCGCGGGGACACGGCCGCGGACGGTGCCGGCACTCCGCGGCTGCGGCAGGATTTCAATGACGGCTACGACCTGGTGGCCTGGGGACTGCGGCAACAGTTGTACGGGAACGAGCAGGCCGAGCGCCTCTGGCGGCTGGCCGGTGATCGGCGGCGGGCCGATCCCGTGCTGCGGCGGACCCGGGTGCTCAGCGACCTGACGTACCGGATCTTCGGCGCTCTGGCCGACGGCCGACGGCCGGACGCGAGTGACCTCGGCGAGCTGCAGCAGGCCTACGGTGAGGCGGTCCGGACCGGCACCATGTCGATCACTCCGACCGGGCCGGCGTTCGACTGGCCCGAGCCCGACCTGCGGATCGTTCCCCGGGCCGCCGCCGTGTCCGCCTTCGACACGCTCCGGGCCGTCGGGTCGAGCAAGATCAAGATCTGCCCGGGGGCCGGGCGCGACGGCATCCCCTGCGGCTGGCTCTTCATCGACAGCACCAAGAACGGCTCCCGGCGCTGGTGCAGCATGTCCGACTGCGGCAACGCCAGCAAGTCCCGCCGGCAGAACGATCGCCGCCGGACCCGGCGCAGCGACCACAGGTTTACCTAACCGGTTAAAGTGGTTATAGTTGGGTGATGGAGATCAAGACCGGGCTGTGGATGGACCCGCCGGACGGCCGGCGCTGGTTCTTCGACTCCGGCGCGCTGAGCCTCGACCTCGGCTACACCGGCGACTACGGCTACGGCGTCGCCGCGTGGGAGAGCCTGCACGGCCCCGCGGACCTGGACTCCTGGCTGGCCGATCGGTTCGGGCCGCCGGCGCGGCCTTGTGGCGAGACCGACCTGGCCGGTGCTCGCCGGCTCCGAGCGGCGATCACCGCAACGGCCCGTCGGGTCAGCACGGGCGAGCCGCCGGCAGCGACCGACGTGGATGTGATCAACGACTGGGCCGCCCGGCCGGCCATCCCGCCCCGGCTGCCCGGCGGGACCGGGAAGCCGGTTGCGCCGGGCCCGGCGGAGATGCTGGCGACCGTGGCGCACGACGCGATCCGCACCTTCGGCTCGATGCCGGACCGGGTCCGGGAATGCGCCGCCGACGACTGCCGGCTGATCTTCCTCGACACGTCACGGCCGGGCAGCCGCCGCTGGTGCTCGATGCGCCGGTGCGGTGGCCGGGCCAAGGCCAAGACCCACTACCACCGAAACCACTGACCTCGCGATCCCCATCGGGGCGAAGTCACCAGCTCAGGAGGGCACGACCATGGCAACCAGCACGACCCACGTCGATCCGGACGACCTGCACCAGAGCCCGTACTTCGCCCAGGGCGTGATCATTCCCACCGGGAAGACGATCTACGTCGGCGGCCAGAACGGGACCGACTCCGCCGGCGAGCTCGTCGAGGGCGGCGCCGAGGCGCAGACCGCCCAGGCGATGCGCAACGTCCTGTCCGTGCTCGCCGCGGCCGGCAGTGGCCCCGAGCACGTCGCCCGGCTGGGCATCTACGTCGTGGCCGGCGTCGACGTCCAGGCCGGATTCGCTGCGTCCCAAGCGATCTGGGGCCATCACCGAACCGGGATCACGGTGCTCACGGTCGCCGGCCTGGCCCGGCCCGACGCGCTGGTCGAGATCGAAGCGGTCGCCCTCATCCCGGAGTGATCAGCCGGTTCTGGATGTAGGCCTGCACCTCGCTCCGCGGGTAGCGACCATGATCGAACGACATCAGATGATCACCGAGCCGGAGTGACATGGCGATCATGCAGTGGGCCTCGACCTCCAGCGGATCCGCGCAGAGTTCGCCGTACAGGGGCCGGAGGTAGGCCAGATGGCGGTCGTCGATCCGGCGCAACCTGATCGCGACCTCCGGATCGCGCCGGGCCCAGTCACGGACGGCGAGCTCGACGGCGATGCCGATCGTCGGGTCGTCGTCGATCTCGGTCACGATCGCAGCGAGCCGACGCAGCTTGGCCCGGGCATCCTGATCACCGTCCGACTCCTCGACCCGCTGGATGATCTTGTCGGTCACCTCGAGTTCCCAGGTGTCCAGCATCTCGGTCAGCAGTGCTGGACGATCGGCGAAGTAGCCGTAGAACCCGCCCTTGGTCACCCCCAGCGACTCCGCCAGCACCTCGACCCGGACGGAGTCCGGCCCGCCGGACGCCAGCGCCCGCAGGCCCTGATCGATCCACGCCCGGCGCGGCGTGCGCGGCTTCGCCATCGGCCTCCCTCAAGTCGTCGTCGGTGATTTATACGGTAGCGCACAGATCGTGCTACCGTCTTGTGTACGCAACCGTATAGATCGAGGTGATCATGGGCCTACCGAAGAGTGCCTACACGTCCCGTCCTTGGCGGATGCACGAGATCGCGCCGGAGTTCACCGTGGAGGACGTTTGGGAGCTGCCGACCCGCGGCGGCCCGGAGGAGTTCCCGCGCGTGGTCGACGCGATCTTCGGCAGCCGATTCCCCGAGGGCGCACCGGCGCTGGTCCGCTTCCTCTGGGCGGCCCGATGGAAGCTCGGCGAGTGGTTCGGCCTGGACGATGAGGACGGCGGACTCGACGCCCGGGTCCAGTCACTGCGGAAGCGCCTGCCCGATGATCTTCGATCGGCCGACGCCGCCTATGCCGAGCTCGGACCCTTCTCCCGGATCTTCCAGACCGACGCCGAGTTCGCGGCCGAACTGGCCAACCGCACCGTCCACACGGTGATGCATCTGGGCTGGGTGCCGGATCCGCAGCGCGGCGTCCACTACGCCCTGATGACGGTGCTGGTCAGACCGAACGGCCGGCTCGGCGCCGGCTACCTGGCCGCGATCAAGCCGCTGCGCCATCTCTTCGTCTATCCCGCGCTGCTCCGGCAGATCGAGCAGCAATGGGCCGCGGCCAGCCCCACCGCTCACTGACCGAGGCCGGCACTCGAATCCCTGCTCCGGCTGGGAGCCGCGTGGGAGAATCGAACTCCCGACTTTCGATTTACAAGATCGACGCTCTGCCAACTGAGCTAACGCGGCCTGCGCCCGACGCAGCTAGCTTCGATGAGCGCGCAAGAAGCCTATCCAAACCGTGCCGTGCCGCCCAACCGAGTTCACCGTCACCGGAGTCTTGCCCGCTTCAGTCGTTGGCGAGGTCCTGCGCCAGGCGTTCGATGCGGTCCAGCATCACGGCAGACGGGACAACGCGACCGGTGGCGTAGGTCGACAACCGTGATGCCGAAGTGCCGAGGCGGCCTGCGAACTCTGCCTGGGACAGGGTCGTGCTGCCGACGGCTTCGCGGACTCGTCGCGCGACGCGCTGCTCGGAGGTCTCCCGGGCCGCATCGAGCACGAGGCGGAGCACGGCTGCCGAGGACCGGGATTCAGCACCCGTGAGCGCCTGTTCGAGGTCTGCGGCGACCTCTCCCTGGGGGTCCGCAGCCACGGCGTCGGCGATGCGTCGCCACAGGTGCATGCCACCTCGGTCGATCGCGGCAAGAATTCCCTCGACGCCCCAGTGCTCGACGGGATCGTCGGGATGGACCTCGAGGTTGCGAAAGGCGCGGGTCGTCATTTCTGCGCCCCGATGGTCATGGCCAGGGCGATCTTGTGGCATTGGTCGACGACGTTCGCCCAGTTCTGCCAGCGAGGTGCGAGGTTCTTGTAGTTCGCCAGCTGGCGCAGCACCCGGCTGTCGGCGGGGTCGGGATCGGCGAGCTGGCGCGCCAGCTGGGATACGACGGCGTCGTCGCCCCGGCGGGTGTCCTGGTAATAGACGTCGATCCGCCTCAGGGTGGCTGCTGCGGCGGTGATTCCCATGGTGTCGGAGAGTGCGACGACATCGAGAAAGTCCCGGACCCGATTGCGGGCGATCAGGAGGAACGCCTTCACACGCAGCGTTTCCTCGATGGTGGGGACGGTGACGAGGTTCCCGGACGGGAGCTTGATCTGCTGCACCTCCAGCGGGTGGGCGCGGCGGAGTTGACGGACCCCGGTCTCGATGCCACCCAGCTCGCGGAGCACGATCTTGCCTTCTGCCGCGCGGTTGGTGACCCGATCGCCCTCTTGTTCCAACGCATCGAGCACGAGGTGGAACCGCTGGCGCAGGTCACTGACTACATGATCATGATCGAACGACGACCGATGCCTGGCATACCAAACCGCGGCCGAACCCCCGACCAGCACTGCGTTCGGCACCAGCTGCTGGAGTCGGGCGGCTGACTCCAGCACCTCGGCGATGCCGGCGGGAAGGTGATCATCGGACACGAGTCCAGATTATCAGATGTGATACTTCAGGCTCGTTGTTCGCGGAGGAAGAGGTCCAGGCCGTGCAGGTCGTCGGTGTTCAGGTGGTCGACGCCGGCGGCGAGCAGCTCGGACCAGAGCGCGTTGCGGGCGGCGCCGGGCACGTCCGGGGTCGCCCAGAAGCGGAGCCGGAAGCCGGCGGCGTGGGCCCGGGCGACGATGGCGCGCAGCTTGGTCCGCTCGGCGGCCGGCATCCCACCCTGGCCGGTCCAGGAGAAGTGATTGGTCCAGTTGTCGCTGACCAGGGGCATGATCTCCCGAGTCAGGTCGCCGCCGAGATCGGACAGCCGGCCGTCGAAGCCGGCGAACCGGTCCGGCTGCGCCTGCATCACGGCCAGCGGTCGGTTGCCGCTGATCACCGCGGTCACGGCCCGCTCCTCCAGGCCCGCGGCGGTGAACCGGCTGAACACATCGTCATGATCACGAAGGGCGCGGTCGATCGCGGCGTAGGTGGCCGGGCCGTCGCTCTTGATGTCGATCAACAGCTGGAACGGCGCGCCGGGGGCGGCCGGATAGATGCTGCCACGGCCCTGCTGGGCCCGCGCGGCCAGCGGCTCGAGATAGAGCTTCTGCAGGGTCACGCCCGGCTCGGTCTGATCAAGATCGTGGGCGACCCGGAGCTCGCCGTCGACCAGCCAGACGTCGGCCTCGACGCTGCTGAAGCCGCGGTCCAGCGCGTCGGCCAGCGGGTACGCGTGCTCGTAGTCGTTGTGCGCGTGCGCCTGTGCCAGCGGCACCACCCTGGGCGCGGGATAGCCGGGCGGCAGCCGCAGTCCGGCCTGCTTCATCACCGTGCGCAGCCGGTCCGGGTAGTCGGAGATGATGCCGTCCACACCGAGTTCGATCAAGGAACGCATCGTGGCCGGGTCGTCGACCGTCCACGGAATGATCTTCATCCGGGCTCGGTGGGCCTGGCGCACCATGGCCGCGTCGACGTACGGACGGTAGTCGGGATCACCGACCGTGCCGCCCTGCGGGAAGCCGTGCACCGGTGACACCGCGTCCGCGCCGAACGACTTCACCGCTCGGATCAGGTTGCCGTCGAAGTCGTCGATGTCGATCCCGCCGAGCCACGGTGAGGCGCCGGATTGGCCCACCTGCAGGAAATCGCGGTTGGTCAACGCGACGATCGGCAGCTCCGGTGCGACCTTGCGCATCCGCATCAGGGCGCCCCAGTCGAAGCTCTGGATCGTCACCTGGCGGGCGATCCTGGCCTTACGCACCTCGGCGGCGACCACCTGGACGAACTGTTCCCGCGGTGCCGTCTCCTCCGGCGCGCCGGCCTCGACCTTGGTCTCGATGTTGAGCTTGACCGAGTCGGCCCGGTGGCGCCGGACAAGATCGAAAACGTCCCGCAGCTCCGGCATCCGGGCCCCGGGATCGGCTTGCTGGCCGGGATATCCGGGCAGCGTTTGGGAGCCGCAGTCGAGCTGCCGGACCTGAGCCAGGGTGAGGTTCTTGATGTACTTCCCGACGTACGGATACTCCGGATCCCCGCTGGAGTAGGGCGCGGTGTCGGCGCACTTCGAGCCGGAGATCTTGCGATCATGGGTGACCACCGCATGTCCGTCCGCGGTGATCTGCACGTCCAGCTCGAGGGTGCTCACGCCCAGCCGCAAGGCGTTGCCGAAGGCTGAGAGGGTGCTCTCGACGGTGAGCCCGAGCCCGCCGCGGTGAGCCTGAAGATCAAATCGGGTCGCCGGAGCGGCCGTCGCCGGCGTCGCCGGGGCGAACCCGATCAAGGCCGAACTGATCAGAGGTAGCGCGATTCCGATGGTCATGATCAAGGTCAGGGTGTTGCGCCCGATCGCATTCACACCGTCACCGTGACCGCTCCCGGCCACGCCGGCCCGAACTCCACATGACGCCCAGTCGACGAACCGATGAGTGTTGTCGGTGTGGCCGAGGTGTCGTCCGAATGGTGCCGGATCGGAACGTCGGCTGCGGTCACGTCGGTTGTCCCCCTTACGATCGGAGGGTGCTGCCACTCGCGACGCTGCCGGTCGATGTCCTGAAACGGGTCTTCGGCTACGACGCGTTCCGCGGTGAACAGGCCGAGATCATCGAGCACGTGACCGGCGGCGGCGACGCCCTGGTGCTGATGCCGACCGGCGGCGGGAAGTCGCTCTGCTACCAGATCCCCGCGCTGGCCAGGCCTGGCGTCGGGGTGGTCGTCTCACCCCTGATCGCGCTGATGCAGGACCAGGTCGATGCGTTGCGGGCCCTGGGCGTCCGGGCCGGCTTCCTCAACTCGACCCAGGGGCCGGAGGAGCGGCGGGAGGTCGAGGCCGCCTTCGTTGAGGGCGAGCTCGATCTGCTCTATCTCGCGCCGGAACGGCTCCGGGTCGAGTCGACGCTGCGGTTGCTGGACCGGGGCTCGATCGCCTTGTTCGCGATCGACGAAGCGCACTGCGTCGCCCAGTGGGGGCACGACTTCCGGCCGGACTATCTGGCGCTGTCCGAGCTGCACGAGCGCTGGCCGGACGTGCCGCGGATCGCGCTCACCGCGACCGCGACCGCGGCGACCCGGGCCGAGATTGCGACCCGGCTGGACCTGACCGAGGCCCGGCATTTCGTGGCCAGCTTCGACCGGCCCAATATCCAGTACCGGATCGTGGCGAAGAACGAGCCGCGGCGGCAGCTGATCGAGCTGCTGAAGAACGAGCACGCCGGCGACGCCGGGATCGTCTACTGCCTGTCCCGGGCGTCGGTGGAGAAGACGGCCGAGTTCCTGGTCGGGCAGGGCTACACCGCGCTGCCGTACCACGCCGGTCTGGATGCCCGGACCCGCAGCGAGAACCAGTCCCGGTTCCTCCGCGAGGACGGCGTGATCATGGTCGCGACGATCGCCTTCGGGATGGGCATCGACAAGCCCGACGTCCGCTTCGTCGCCCATCTCGACCTGCCGAAGTCGGTCGAGGGCTACTACCAGGAGACCGGGCGGGCCGGCCGCGACGGGCTGCCGTCCACCGCCTGGCTGGCGTACGGGCTCGCCGACGTGGTGCAGCAGCGGAAGATGATCAACGACTCGGAAGGCGACCTCGCGCACCGGCGGCGGCTGTCGCAACACCTGGACGCGATGCTCGCGTTGTGCGAGACCGTCGAGTGCCGGCGGAGCCAGCTGCTGGCCTACTTCGGCCAGCCGGGGGAGGCCTGCGGCAACTGCGACACCTGCCTCACCCCGCCGGAGACCTGGGACGGCACGGTCGCGGCGCAGAAGGTGCTGTCCACCGTCTACCGGCTCGACCGGGAGCGCCGGCAGCGCTTCGGCGCCGGCCAGATCGTCGACATCCTGATCGGCCGGCGCACGCCCAAGGTGGAGCAGTTCAACCATGATCAACTGAGCGTCTTCGGCGTCGGCGCCGAGCTGGGCGAGCCCGAGTGGCGCACAGTGGTCCGCCAGCTGCTGGCCCAGGGCCTGCTCGCCGTCGAGGGCACGTACCAGACGTTCCTGCTGACCGAGGCCAGCCGCGAGGTGCTGTACGAGAACCGCACCGTGTCACTGCGCCGTGATCCGCCGCGCCAGGCCAAGCAGCGGAGCCGGTCTGCTCGGGCCCCGCAGGCCGAGCTGAGCGAGGAGGCCGCGCCGTTGTTCGAGCGGCTGCGGGCCTGGCGGGCCTCGGTCGCCAAGGAGCAGGGCCTGCCCGCCTACGTGATCTTCCACGACGCCACCCTGCGCGAGATCGCGAGCCGCGAGCCGGCCGACCTGACCGAGCTGGGCACGATCAGCGGCGTGGGGGAAAACAAGCTCGCCAAGTACGGCGACCAGGTCCTCGAAGTGCTCGGCGGATCCGCTCCCGCCCAGTCACCCGACGACACAGCCCTACCCCTCGACCCCTGACCGTCCCGACCTCTGCCTTTCGGCCGATCGCGACCCGCACCACCGGTCACGCGACCGCCGCCGACAAGTCGCGCGACCCTCGTCGACGGTCGCGTCGGCAGGCAGCGGTCGCATCGCGGGATAGTCGCATCGGCGCGAGTATTGCTGCGCTTCGCGATGGTGCCGGCGCGACTGCTGTTCGCCCGCGCGACTGTTGTAGCGGTCGCGGCTGCCGATAGTGGTCGCGCCGGGCTCTTGCCGTGAGTCGCTGGTGCTGGCGGCGTTGTTGCCCGACCGGTGGCTTCGGCTTTGCTCGCGAAGCGTTCGCGCAGGTCGGTGCTCGCGGTGGCGCGACTGTTGCGGGCGGGCGCGATCGTTGTGGCGGTCGCGTCGGCAGGCGGCGGTCGCGTCGCGAGATAGTCGCTCGGGCGCGAGTGTTGCTGCGGTTCGCGATGGTGCCGGCGCGACTGTTGTTCCGCCGCGCGACCGTTGTGGCGGTCGCGGCTGCCGATAGTGGTCGCGCCGGACGAGACTGTCGCCTCTGCGCGAGGATCGCTGGCAAGTCTCGTGGTGCCGCGCGACTGTTGTGGGCGGGCGCGATCGTTGTGGCGGTCGCGTCGGCAGGTAGGGGTCGCGTCGCGAGATAGTCGCTCGGGCGCGAGTGTTGCTGCGCTTCGCGGATGGTGCCGGCGCGACTATCGCCTCGGCGCGAGGAGCGCTGGCAAAGCCTCGTGGTGTCGCGCGACTGTTGTGGGCGGGCGCGATCGTTGTGGCGGTCGCGTCGGCAGATTCGGGTCGCGTCGGGCTGGTCGTGAGTGCTTGCTGGCTGATGGTGCCGGATCTGCTACCGAGTCCTGTTTCGGTGCCGCGGGAGCGGTGTTCGCGGCGGCGCGACTGTTGTGGGCGGGCGCGATCGTTGTAGCGGTCGCGTCGGCAGGTGGCGGTCGCGTCGCGAGACAGTCGCTCGGGCGCTTCGCGATGGTGCTGGTGCGCGCGACTGTTGTTCGTCCGCGCGATCGTTGTGGCGGTCGCGTCCGCCGATAGTGGTCGCGTCCGCCGATGCGGCGCCCCGCGAGGGTGGCCTGCCTGGGCTCAGTCGGCTTCGCGCCAGTCGATGCTCTTCAGGTTCTGGCCGTTGACGAAGTACAGGCGGTGGTCGGGGGCGAGGACGATGTGGGCGCCGCCGGTGCCGGCGAGGATCTGCAGGTCCGGGCGCCCGGCGGGACGGATCCTGATCACCTTGCCCCCGATCGAGCCGTAGAGGCGGTTGGTGCTCGGGTCGTAGGCGAGGCTGGTGCCCTGCCAGGTGCCGCCGGGGAAGGTGGACCAGTCGAACGGTGCGATCTCGTAATCGGCGACCTGCTTCCCGTCGACGGTGGAGAGCGCGTGCAGGGTGCCCTTCGTCCCGGCCCAGACCCGGCGGCCGGGAGTGACCTCGAGTGAGGTGACCTGGCGCTGGCCCTCGACCTCGACGTTCCAGAGCAGCTTCCGGGTCAACAGATCGAAGGCGAAGACCCGGGCGTTGTCCTGGGTCGGCTCGACCCCGTTGCCGCCGTAGACCGAGGTGCCGCCGTAGACCACGCCGTTCGCGTACGCCAGCGCGGTGATGCACTGGTCCGGGATCAGCCCGACATAGCGGTCGACGTCGCCGGTCGCGGGGTCGTGGATCGCCAACGCGCCCTGGAGGTTGCCGTAGCCGGGCACGGTCCCGACGGCCAGCAGCCCGCCGGCGTCGGTCAGCGCGAACGGCCGGTCCTGCCCCTCGGCGGTCAGGTTGAACACCTCGGTCGGGTTGCCCGAGCCCAGCGGCTTGGTCGGATCGATCTTCTCGATCTTGGCGCCGGGATAGTGGCCGCCGTAGAGACGGTCGCCGACCGTGGCGAAGCCCTCGGTCTGACCGAGCCGGGCCTGGAACTGCCACTCCTCGGCGGCGGGATCGAAGCTGGCCAGGCCGCCGGAGAAGTAGCCGCCGAAGTGCAGCCGGCCGTCCGGCCCGAGCACCGCGGAGCGCGGCGTGGTCGGGGTGCCGGGCAGGTCGAGGATGTGCTGTTCCTGCTCGCCGGTGGCGATGTCGTAGCGGTCGAGCACGTTGTTGGTCAGGCCGATCACGTACTCCTGGCCGCCGGACTCGACGACGCCGATGCCCTTGCTGCCGATCGCGGCGTCGAGCTCGGTGTCCTCGCCGTCGGGGCTGAGGCGGTGCAGCGTCGAGCCGATGGTGAACCAGGTGTTGCCGGCGGTGTCGCGGCCGACCCGTTGATCGCTGTAGCCGGTGAGCGGGCCGCGGGTCCAGGCCCGGCCGACGGTGTCGTACACGTAGCCGTAGCTGATCTTGGTGCAGTCGAACCGGACCCAGAGATCGGTCCCGGACGTCGCCAGCTCATAGGTGAACTGGCAGCCCTCCCGGCCTTCCGGCAAAGGGATCTCGGACTTGGCGCCGCTGTCGATGTCGATCGCGAACAGCGCCGCCGTCGTCCCCATCCCGGCATAGATCGTGTTGCCGATCACCGCGGTCGAGCGGACGTAGGTGTACGCGGCGCCGAACTCGCCGTAGTCGCGGTACTGCCCGGTCTTCGGGTCGAACGCGGCGACCCGGGCCGGCGGTAGCACCGAGCCGCCGGCGAAACCCTGGAAGGTGCCGGTGTAGGCGATTCCGTCGGCGTCGGTGTCGACCTGCCAGAGGAAGCTGGTCTGCGGATGCGGCCGGCCGGCGTTGATGATCGCGGCGGCCCCGAACGGCAGGTAGTAGAGATTGCCACTGCCGTAGCTCGCCACCCACACCGTGCCGTCCGGGCCGATCTCGACGCCCCACGCGCCGCCGGAATCCGGCATCGGATAGGTCGTGATCACGTCGCCGGCGATCGGGTCGATCTCGGCCAGATAGGCCGGCTTCCCGCTGACCGCCGCCCAGGTCCGCGCGGTGCCGTCGGGCATGGTGCCCGACATGGCGCCGGCAACCGTGGTCGCGGTCAGCGGGATCGCGCCGTGCTCGGCAATCGGCAACGTGACCTCCCTCGTCGCGGCCCGCGCTGCGGCGGCGCCGGGGATGATCATCCCCAGCCCGAGGCCGATGATCAGCACGATCAGTCCCAGCCGGTTACACCGGCCGCCGGTGCGACCGGGCGTGGGTGGTGTCAGGCGATGGAGCGGCATCATCGAGCCCCCGGGGTGAAGAGTTTGTGATGTCCTCAAACCTAGGTATGGGCTGACCGAAACGTCAAGATGTACGGGTCGCGGTCCCAGAATCCACCGACTCCTCGGGTGTCGCCGCCACCGACCTCGTTGCTCGCGGTTCCGCGGCCGGGCCGCTGCTACGGTCTGCGCAGCGGCGGCGGAAAGGGGACGGGATGAGGAAGCGGCGGTATCTGCCGGCCCGAGCACTCGAAGTCCTGCTGATCGCGCTGAGTCTCGTCCTCATGATCAGCGACGACGCCTTGGCGCTGCTGGCCTGGAACCTGGCCGCGATCGGTTACCTGCTGATCCGGGCCCGGCGGGTCCGCCGGGTCCGGCTCGGACGAGATCCGGACTGGCGGGAGGCCCTGTTGCCGCGGCGGCTGGGATTCCTGTTCACGATCTTGATCAGCCTGACCGGCATCGGGGCCGGCCTGGCGATCGTGGTCGGCGACCGCTACGGCGACGCGATCACGCCCGGGATGCCGCCGGAGTTGGCGAACGTGCTCGCGGTGCCGGCGGTGCTGTTGTCCTGGGCGATCCTCCACTTCGGGTACGCCGAGCGGTATGCCCATCTCTATCAGGATGCGCTGCCGGAACGGATCTTGATCTTTCCCGGGCAAGCGGAGCCGACCCTGGTCGAGTTCGCCTACTTCGCCTTCACCGTCGGGGTGTCCTTCGCGGTCTCCGACGTCGAGACGAACTCGACGCCGATCCGGGCCCAACTGCTCGCGCACGCCGTGTTGTCCTTCCTGTACAACACGGCCACGCTCGGCATCGCCATCGGCGTGATCACCGGTAGCAACTGACCGCCCGCTTGGGTGGCGGCGAGTTCGTCACCGGCGACGGACGGTCAGCGTGGCGATGATCACCGCCACGACGATCGTCACGGCCAGCTCGACGACCGCACCAAGATCACCATGGGACGGCATCAGTGCGCCCGCCGCGTTCAGCCCGGCATGGGCCAGGACGGCCGCCCAGACCCCGCCGCGGAGCCGCTCGACGACGAAGATCATTGTGTAGCTGAGCGGGATCATGGAGACGAAGAACGCGGCCGCGCCGACCGTGAACAGCCCGGTCTCGTGCTGCCCGGTCCCCGGCAGCAGGAACAGCGGCACGTGCCAGAGCGCCCAGCCGAGGCCCAACACCGTCGCGGTACGAAGCCGGGTCAGGCTCCGCCGCAGCCGAGGCTGGACGTAGCCGCGCCAGCCGAACTCCTCGGCCAGCGGCCCGGCGATCAAGGTGTAACCGATCACGCCCAGGGCCCCGCCAGCCCCGGCCGCCACTGTCGCCGCATGCGCACCGATGCCGGCCAGATCACCGCCGCTGAACAGCAGGGCGGTGACGATCGCCGGCACCGCGCCGAGCGCCAACCCGGCGACCAGCCCGAGCCCGGAGATCCGCCGGTGCCAGGCCACTCCGGCCGCCGGCCGGATCCGCTCCCGTCGGAATCGCAGCCACATGATCAACGCCGCCAGCGACGGACCGCTGGCGGCGAGCCCGAAGATCAACTGACCGGGCCCGCCGCTGATGTCGGTGCCGGTCAGCCCGAGGACCGTCCAGGGGATCCAGGTCAGCACCAGGCAGATCACCCCGAACTGCACCAGCCGGCGGACCGGTGCCCGCCCCGGTGGTGCGGTCGACGGCTCCGTGGCGACGGAGCGAGTGCGGTCGCTGATGATCATCCGGCGTTCCTCCCGTGGATTTGGATTGTCCTTCGACACTAGGGATTCGCGGCCGGCAGCACCCTGCGGCGAGCCTGCCTCTTCGTGGTGGGGTTAGCCCCAGAACGTCCTTTCGTGATCATGCTTCCGGAGTCATGATCGGAGCCGACGTACGGTCCCGAGGATGGGCGTGACGACCGCGGTGGCGGCGGCGCCGATCGGGGTGTCGGTGGCGAGGATCCACCGGACGGTCTTCATGGCCAGGGTGAGGACCTCACTGCCGCGGGCCCGGAGAGTGGTCTCGTAGTCGTTGATCGCTACGGACAGCGTCTTGTCCTTGGCGCGGACCGCTCGGAGTTGCCGGAGGAGGTCGGCGGCGTCGCGGATGGCGGCGCCGGCGCCCATGCCGGCGGTGGGCGGGGTGGCGTGGACGGCGTCGCCCAGGGCCGTGATCGGCCCGGCGGGCCACGGGGCGAGGTCCTGCGGCTTGCTGGAGGCGGCGTTGAATCGGAAGGCGGCGATGCTGCCGGGATCCGTACGTTCGATCACCTGCAGGACCTGCTCGGTCCAGCGGTGCCCCCGGAACCGGTGCAGGAGGGCGTCGCGGAGCGCGGTGCCGGCCAGCTTCCGCAGCCTGTTGGTCTGGCTGGACTCCGGGAACATCGCGCCCCAGATGTAGGTGGGGCCGGTCGTGATCGCGCTCCGCAGCTCGGGCGCGTCGAGGACGGCTCGGCCGACGGGATCGAGGAATCCGACGTAGAGGGCGGCGCCGCGGGGTCCGATCGTCATGCTCGACCGTGGGCCGAGGCGGAGCTGCTCGATCTCGTCCAAGGCCGGGGATGGAGTGCGGCCGGAGAAGCCGATCAGGCCGGCTGGTTGGTTGGTCGGTCCGCCGGCGAGGTGGCGCGCGACAACGGAGTGGGCGCCGTCGGCGCCAACGATCAGCTCGGCGGTGTGGCGGACCCCATCGGCCAGTGTGACGGAGGGGCCGCTGCCGGAGGAGGGCGCGACCTCGGTGACGGTGTGTCCGAGCTTCAGGCTGTTTCCGGCGGCGTCGGCCAGCAGCAGTCGCAGCGTGATTCGGTCGATGTCGATACTCGGGTCGGAGCCGAGATCGCGGCCCTGGCCGAGCAACCGGCCGCGGCGATCCCAGAACACGTCCGGGTCACGCAGCCGCAAGGCGGACGACGACGCCAGCAGCCGCTCATAGAGGTCGGGCTCGATCAGTTGTTGCAGCGCGAGCTGGGCCCGGCCATCGAGGGTGATGTGATACCCACCGGTGGCCGCGACGTCATGATCACGATCGAACACCACCACCTCGAAGTCGTGTCGGCGCAGCCCGGCGGCCAACGCCAGCCCGCCGATCCCACCCCCGACGACGATGACCCTCAGCCGCTCGTCGTTGGCGCCCACCGGGTCAGGAACTGTTGCTTGATTCATGCGGTCACCGTGTCACCGGTAGTGGCCATGGAGCGGCCACAATTGGAGAATGGGATGGTGAGTGATACGTCACGGCGGGCCCTGCGGCTCCTGACGCTGCTGGCGTCGCGTCGTCGCTGGCCGCTGAACGAGCTGGTGGATCGGCTCGACGTGAGTCCGCGGACCGTACGCCGCGACGTGGAGACGTTGCGCCACCTGGACTATGCGATCGAGGCGATTCGAGGGCCAGGCGGCGGCTATCAACTGGGCAGCAACCAGCGGCTGCCGCCACTGCTGTTCGATGACGACCAGGCGCTGGCGATCGCGGTGTCACTCCAGACGGCGCCCAGCAGCGTCTTCGGTCTCGGCGAGGCTGCCGTACGAGCCCTCGACACGCTGAAGCAGGTGCTGCCGCCGAAGCTCCGAACCACGATGGACGCGATGCACCTGACCCGCCTGCACAACTACTGGGACTTCGCCGCACCGCCCATCGCCGCCGACATCGTCACCACCGTCGGCACCGCGGTGCGCGAACGCCGGATGTTGGAGTTCGACCTGCTCCGTCCCGACGGGACCCGGCCGGAGCCGGCCGAGGCGGACTTCGAACCACCTCGCCGGATCGAACCCCACCATCTGGTCGTCTGGGCCGGCCGGTGGTACGTGGTCGCCTTCGACCTGACCGACCAGGACTGGCGCGTCTACCGGGCCGATCGGATCCACCCGCACTCACTCACCGGTGGCTCGTTCCCGCCACGCCAGGTGCCCGGCGGAAGCGCGGCGCACTACGTCATGACGACCCACGACCGTGGTGATACGCCGGCTCCGTGGCAGTGCATCGGGACGGTCCGGATCGCGCTGCCGGCCCAGACCGTCGCCCGCTGGGCGCCGGGTGGCTCCGTCGTTGAGTTTCTCGATCCGGATCACACCCGACTGACCATCGGCGCCTGGTCCTGGGCCGGCGTCGCCGGGATCCTCGCCACTTTCGACGCCGACATCACCGAACTCGAACCCGCGGACCTCGTCTCCGCCTGTCACGATCTCGCCCAGCGGTGGTCGGCTCTGTGATCCGTGTCAGGAGGGTCCTGCGCGAGCCGCCCAAAACCACCGCCCTGCGCACCATCGGCTGAGCTCCCGTCGCCTGGAGCCCGGTCTTCGCCCCACTTTCTGCTCCTTCGCGCCCACTGAAGGTGGTGCGATGAGCCGGTACGTGGGGCGAAGGCGGGCAAGGCGGGTCACAGGTGGTCATGGTCGTTGCCGGAGGTGTCCGGATGCATTCGGGTGGCCCTCCTCGGACCGCCGTCAGAGCCGCTGTCGAGCTCGCGAAGAGCGACGGCATCGGCGCGCTGGCTGGGCTCGAGCTGTGGCTGCGGCTGCGCGACGCTGGTCGGCACGATCCTGACAGTTCGTTCGCGATCTTCATCCGCAGTGCGTACGTCGCGCTGGAGCAGAAGATCACCGGCTGGCTGACGGTGCTCGCCGATGAAGATCAGCTCGACCCGGCGGCCATTGAGCCGGCGCCGTTCATGATCATGACGTACCTCGACGGCCTCGCCATGCGCCACGTCAACGGGCTCGACGACGATCCCGACGATCTTCGCCGTCGGCTGCGCTGGATGCTCGCCCAACTCCCTCTGCGACAGGAGAACTGATGTCCGTGTTTCGCGATGGTCTTGACGTCATCCGCCGAGATCGCACCGCCCTCCTCGTTCTCGCCGGTGTCTACCTTGCGCTCTTCGGAGAGCGACCCGAGCTTTCTGGTCCACTGGGTCGCGCTGTTGATCGAGGGCGCGGCGTACGTGCTCGTCGCCTGGGTGCAGGGCCTGATCTTCGTCCTGTGACCGCGGCTCGTATAAGTCTGCGCTAATATGAGAAGCCGGAGCGAACGTACCGCAACGAGATCCGAGGCATCCGCATGAAATACACCGTCACCATCGAGATCGCCCTGCCGCTGCAGAAGGTGGTGCAGCTGCTCGCCGATCTCACGTTGGTGCCGAAGTGGCTGCGCGGACTGGTGCTGCACGAGCCGCTGAACGGGATGCACGGTGAGGTCGGGACCAGGTCGCGCGTGGTGCTGCGGACGGGCCAGCAGGAGCTGGAGGCCGTCGAGACGATCACGCGCCGGGAGCCGGCGAATCTGCAGGAGATCCCGAGCGGCACCGTCGTCCGGTTCGAACGCGAGATCGTCGCTCAAGGCATGTGGAGCGCCGGGCGGGAGCGGCTCACGGAAGCCGGTCCGGAGACGACGGTCTGGGCGAGTGAGAACGAATACCGCTTCAGCAGCCTGCCGATGCGACTCATGGCGCTGTTCATGGGGGCTTCCTTCCGCAAGCAGTCACTCCTGCACATGCGGGATTTCAAGGCGTTCGCCGAGCAGGGAACGGACGTTCGCGACGCGACGGACTGAGCCCGCGTTGTCGTGAGACGGTCGGTTGCCCTGGTGTGAAGTGGGTCACGGATTGTCACAGGCTGGGCGGTCGGCGGTGTCCCATGGTCGACCACCGAGGCCGAGAGGACAGCCAATGACCGAAGCAGTGATCGTTGTCGGAGCGGGTTATGCGGGCGTGATCGCCGCCAACCGGATCGCCACCGGGGCCCGCGACGCGGCTCGGGTGACCGTGATCAATCCGCGGGCGGATTTCGTCGAGCGGATCCGGCTGCACCAGTACGCGGTCGATTCCGGATCGGCGCGGATCGAGCTGCGCACGCTGCTCGACGACCGGGTCCGGTTGGTCCTCGGCACGGTGACGAAGATCGATGACGGCTCGGTCGAGCTGGCCGACGGTGCCCGGCTGCCGTACGACCGGCTGGTCTATGCGGTCGGCAGCGCCGGGGCGGTGCCGGTGGTGCCCGGGCCGCTGTTCCGGTTGGACGACGTGGACCAGGCCGAGCGGACCCGGACGGCGCTGGCCGTGCTGACGGGTGGCACCGTCACCTTCGTCGGCGGCGGGCTGACCGGGATCGAGGCGGCGGCCGAGGCCGCGGGGGCACGACCGGATCTAAGAATCCGGCTGATCAGCCAGGGTGAGCTGGCGGCGTCGCTGCGGCCGGCCGAGCGGGCCCGGATGCGGGCCTCGCTGCGGCGGCAGGGGGTCGAGGTGATCGAGGGGCAGCGGGTCACCGCGGTCACCGAGCGGGCGGTGATCACCGGAACCGGCAGCCATCCGACCGACCTGGCGATCTGGTCCGGCTCGTTCGGCGTGCCCGAGCTGGCCCGGCGCAGCGGGCTGCCGGTCGATCGGGCCGGCCGGCTGATCGTCGACGAGACGCTGACCAGCACCGGCGACCGCCGGATCGTCGGCGCCGGCGACGCGATCGCCGCGCCGGCGTCGGTCGGCTTCGTCCGGATGAGCTGTCAGGCGGCGCTGCCGCTCGGCCGCGCCGCCGCCGGGACCGTGCTGGCCCGGCTGCGGGACCGCACGCCCGACCCGGTGACGATCTCGTACGTGCTGCAGTGCGTCAGCCTCGGTCGGAGTGACGGCGCGGTGCACGCGGTGGGCCACGACGACCGTTCCCGCGGCGTGTCGTTCGGTGGCCTGGCGGCAGCCTGGGTGAAGGAACGGATCTGCAGGTTTACGGTACGAACCATGCGCGGGACGATCGACCGGCCCAGTCGGGCCGGCGCCACCGAGCGGATCGCGGCCTGATGGAGACCCCGGATCCGGACGCGGGCTTCGATCCGGCGGCCGAGTTCACCCGGCATCGCCGGATGCTGTTCACGCTCGCGTACGAGATCCTCGGTCGCGCGGGCGAGGTCGAGGACGTGCTGCAGGACAGCTGGCTGCGCTGGTCCGCGGTCGACCACGATCGGGTCGACAACCCACGGGCCTACCTGGCCCGGCTGGTCAGCCGGCAGGCCCTGAACCGGCTGCGGACGGTGGCCCGGCTGCGCGAGGACTACGTCGGGCCGTGGCTGCCGGAGCCGATCCGCACCGACGGGCCCGACCCGGCCGCCGAACTCGAGCGTTCCGACGAGCTGTCGGTCGCGATGCTGCTGGTGCTGGAGACGCTGACCCCGGACGAGCGGGCGGTCTTCGTGCTGCACGAGGCGTTCGGCTATCCGCACCCGGAGATCGCCACCGCTCTGGGCAAGTCCCCGGCGGCGGTGCGGCAGCTGGCCCATCGGGCTCGGTCCCACGTGCAGGCGCGCCGTCCGCGATTCACGGTGTCGGCCGGTCGGGCCCGCGGTCTGGCCGAGGCGTTCGTCACCGCGGCCACCACCGGGGACCTGGACTCGATGGTGGCCATGCTGGCGCCGGACGCGGTGCAACTGTCCGACGGCGGTGGCAAGGTGTCCGCGGCGCGGCGGCCGGTGCGCGGCCGGGACAAGATCGCCCGGCTGCTGGCCGGGCTGGCCACCCTGCCGGGGCTGACCTACAGTGCCGTGACCTACAACGGCCTGCCGGGGTTCGAGGTCCGCCGCGACGGACTGCTGGACACGATCGGCCTGCTGCAGGTCGTTGACCGGGACGGGGCACTGATGATCACCGACGTCTACCTCGTCCGCAATCCCGACAAGCTGGCCCATCTGGGCTGAGGCTCCAAGATCACACCGGGCGCAGCGGCGCGAGGCGA
Source organism: Microlunatus speluncae (assembly GCF_009299835.1). GTDB lineage: Bacteria > Actinomycetota > Actinomycetes > Propionibacteriales > Propionibacteriaceae > Microlunatus > Microlunatus speluncae. Next base: position 142,494 of record NZ_VKCZ01000021.1, on the reverse strand, counting down.
GCGGTGAGCTGGGTCAGCCGTTCCCGGGTCGTGATCAAGAAACTGTTCTCGCCCTGCAGGGCGCGCTGGAACCCGTCCAGCTCCTCGTCCGTGACCGACTCGGAGAAGGTCCGGAACTCGGTCAGGTCGAGCCGTCGGTTGAGTTCGTGCACGGTGTCGCGCCAGCGGTGTAGCTGGGTGACCAGGTCGGTGTCGCGGTGCCCGACCAGCACTCCGGAGACCAGGGCGACGTCCACCGCCGAGACCACCAGCCGGGGATAGATCTGGCGTCGCCGGCCGCTCCCGGTGAAGCGCTCGTCGGAGAGCACCCGTTCGTTCTCGCGCAGCTCGTCGATCACCGCGGCCACCACCTCGCGCCGCCGCTCGGCTTCCCGGGTCAGCCGGTCGACGAAGATCCCGGTCAGTCCGGCGACCAGGGTGAGGGAGTTGACCGCCGGCTCCCAGCGGGTGTTCTCCGGCCAGAAGAACCAGACCACGCCGAGGACGAACGCCACCCCCAGCAGCCCGTACGTCACGACGGTGATCATGGTCCGCCGGAGCGGCCCGTCGATCACCGACGATCCCACATCTCGTCGGCGACGGTGCGCCGGGTGCCCTGGGCTCCCTTCGGTGCCAGCAGCAGCAGATCGAGCCCGAACGGGGTGGGCCGCCGGGTGTGCCGGAACTGCGAGTGGGCGCTTTCGATCAAGGTCAGCTCACAACCGGCGAGCAGTCGCTGCAACCGGCCGGCGGAGAACTTACGGGTGGTGAGGAGCCGGATCGTGTCGCCGATCGGCAGCACCAGCTCGGTGTGGTCCGGCAGCCCCATCCGGATCTCGTCGTCGGTGTCGTTCTCGTACATGATCTTGACCAGCAGGGCGTCGTCGTCCTCGATGAAGCCGCGGAACTTCACCCGGTCGTAGTCGATCCGCAGATCCGTGTTGTAACGCAGCGCGCTGGTCACGAACTCGGCGAAGGCCCGGGTCCGGTGATATTCGTCGGCCGCCTCGGCCGCAGCCTCCTCGTCGATCCGGGTGGTGGTGGCGACCTCGAGCAGCAGCCGGTCCTGCGGCCGCAGTGCCCGGGTGATCGTGGCCAGCGCGTCCTGATCGCTCTCGAAGTTGGCCAGCGTATTGCCGGTCAGGGTGTAGAGGAGCGGCTCGTCGCCGATCAGTCGGTTGAGCATCTGGCGCAACTCGTCGAGATTGCTCGCCAGCGAGAAGTCGAGCTGGATCGGCAGCACCTGGGCCATCGGGAACGGGATGCCGCGGACCGGTTCCATCACGCCCAGCCGCAGCATCTCCGAGCTCATGTCGACCGGCAGATAGAACATGTCCGGCCGGGTCCGGTGCAGATCGGCCAGGATCGTCCGGTCCTTCTGCCCGTTGCCGACACCCAGGCTGACCAGATGGACGCCGTCGAGATGCGGTTTGATCTTGGCCCAGTGCCGCTGGAACGACTCCGAGCCGGCCTTCATCACCAGATAGAACGGGTCGCTGCAGGCGTGGGCCCAGGCGATCGTCGGCCCGATCCCCCAGTAGGAGAAGCCCGAACTGATCTGCTTGCCGTCGCCGGTCTCGGAGTAGCCGCCGCGCAACTCGCCTGTCAGCGTCGCCAACTTGTCGGTCTGGTCCTCGCCGACCAGCAGCAGCGACCAGGAGAAGTCGTCGTCGGCCAACGCTCGTTCGAGCCTTCTGATCACCGGCTCGTCGGTCACCCGCATCCACCCCTCTGGTTTCCCCCAAGATTACCGGCTGCCCGACCTACCGGTCGTCGAATCTGATCAGTGGCCGGAGAGACCGGGCCCGCCGACGAACGCGACACCGGCGCCGGAGAGCTCGGCGTCGTCGATCTCGGCCGGTACGAAAGCGGCCTGACCCCGGCTGAGCGTCAGGTCCGCACCGGCGGCGGAGACCATGATCGTTCCGGCCGCGGCCAGCAGCACCCGGCCGGTGCCCGGGGCGGGCAGCGGCAGGGTGGCACCGTCCGGCTCGAGCCGCCACAGCCCGAACTCCGGGGCCGGGGTCCGGTAGTGGAACACGCCCGGCGACGGCTCGTCGATCGGCACCAGGCCCGGCATCCCCGGGGTGAAGTCGAGCAGCTTGATCAACTCGTCGACGTCGATGTATTTGCCGGTCAGCCCGCCGCGGAGCACGTTGTCGGAGTTGGCCATGATCTCCACGCCGGTGCCGCTGAGATAGGCGTGCAGATTGCCGGCCGGCAGGAAGATCGCCTGGTACGGGCCGTAGGAGACGCGGTTCATCAGCAGCGCGGCGAGCACCCCCGGATCACCGGGATAGTGGGTCGCGACCTCGACCGCCGTCGCGCCGAACTCGTCCAGCCGGCGCCCCTGTCGGTCGAGGGCGGAGGAGACCACGTCGTCGATCACGCCGCGCCGGTCCTCCGGCAGCCGGAGCAGCCGGCCGAACACCTCGGCCAGCGCCTCGGGACCGCCGTCGGCCAGGGGCGCGACCAGCTCGAGCGCGGCCGGCACCTCGAGCCGCTCGAACATCGCGTACGTCAGCTCCGGCTCACGAAACCCGCACAGCGCCTGCACCGGCGCCAGGGCACACAACGCCTCCGGCTTGGGCCAGTCGTCCCGGTAGGTCCGGTTCGGCGCGTCCCGTGCGATGCCGGCCGCGTCCTCGCGGGCAAAGCCGTGCTCGGCCTGCTCCCGGGACGGGTGGGCCTGCAGCGACAACGGCCGGGCCGCCGCCAGCACTTTCATCAGGTACGGCAGCCGCGGGCCGAACCGGGCCACCGGCTCGGCGCCGATCCGCCGCTCCGGCGCCGCCGCCAGGAACTCGGCCAGACCTTGATCATCATTGAGCCGGCTCGGCCCCTGCGGATGCGTCCCGAGCCACAGCTCGGCCTGCGGTCCGCCGGTCGGCTCGGTGCCCAGGAACTCGGGGATGGACGTGGTCGAGCCCCACGGGTACGGCTGGATCGTCCCGGTCAGTCGGTTGATCATGAGTCGCTGGAACGTGCCTCGACTGACTTCGCGTCGCCCGTCTTCGACGCGGTCGGATCCGCCTCGACGGGGTGTTCCAGGGCTGATCGTTCCTGGGCCGATCGCGGTCGCGACTGGGCGGTCTCGACGCCGGCGATCCACCGGTCCAGCGTGCGCATCGACGACAGGGTCGACTCCCAGGGCACCATCGGCGAGGAGAGCTCACCGGCCCGCATACACCGCATCACTTCCTGCGCCTGGTAACCGTAGCCGCCGCCCGGCCACTGGTTGATCAAGATCTCCGGCTTCGCGTCCCGGTCGGTGCCGCGCCGGATCGCCACCTCGGGCGGCCGGATGAACTCGTCGATGATCACCTGCCCGTTGCTGCCGAAGATCTCCAGCCGGGTCGGCAGGTTGGCCTCGAGGCTGCAGACCACGGAGGCGGTCGCGGCCGGCCGGCCGTCCCGCGGGTCGTAGCCGAGCAGGGCCGCGGCGTGGGCGTCGACGCCGGTGCCGCTCAGGTTTCCGTACCCGATCACCCGGTCCGGCTCGCCGAGGAACAGATCGACCAGGTGCACCGGGTAGACCCCGAGGTCGAGCACGCCGCCGCCGGCCTGGGCCGGGTCGAGCAGTCGATGATCATCGGGCCCGTCGAAGGCGAAGCCGAAGGTGCAGGTGATGTGCTTGACGTCGCCGATCTCGCCGGCGGTGACCAGCTCCGCGGTCTGGCGGATCAGCGGGTTGGTCCGGGTCCACAGCGCTTCCATCAGGAACAGCCCGCGATCACGGGCCCGGGAGATCAACACGCTCGCCCGCGGCTCGGAGACGGTGATCGGCTTCTCGATCAACACCGCCTTGCCGGCATCCAGACAGAGCAGCGCGGACTCGAAATGATCACTGTGCACCGAGGCGATGTAGACGACGTCCACGTCGGGATCGGCGATCAGGTCGGCGTAGGTTCCGTAGGCGCGGGCGAAGCCGTACTGCTGGGCGAACTCGTCCGCCTTCGCCTGCGACCGGGACCCGATGGCCACCAGTTCGGCCTCGTCTGGAAGCAGGGCGAGATCCGCCGCGAACACCCCCGCGATGTGGCCGGCGCCGAGAATCCCCCACCCGATGCGATCCGTCATGACCACCATCAAACCGTATTCGCTCCGATCCCGTCTCGCCGGTGACCGACGTTGGAGACACGGGAGTGGAATCGCTTGCTAGTCTCGGGCTCGGCACCACGTACGGCCTGTTGGGCCCGCGGGAGCCACGGCGCGGTGAATGACATGACTGTGATTCCGCCCTACTATGAGAAACATGGTGGCCGCGACGAACCCCGAACATCAGCCCGTCGACCCCACAGAGACCTTGAGCGAACGCGATTCCGACATCCTGGCCTTCGAGCGCCACTGGTGGAAGTTTGCCGGCGCCAAGGAGCAGGCGATCCGGGAACGCTTCGAGCTGTCGGCGACCCGCTACTACCAGGTCCTGAACGCCCTGATCGACAAGCCCGAGGCCCTGGCCCACGACCCGCTGCTGGTCAAGCGGCTGCGCCGGCTGCGCGCCAACCGCCAGCGCGAGCGCTCCGCCCGCCGCCTCGGCATCGACCTCAACATCGACGCTTGACTGCACCTTCGTTCGTCCCCTGAGCCTGTCGAAGGGCGGGCCCGATGAGTGACCTCCTGGCCTCATCGGCCGAACTGGCCGCCCACTGGAATCTGACCCTCGGCCCCCGCCTGCCTGGCGGCTCCGCCGGCGAGGTCCGCGCCGTCACCCGCGCCGACGGCACCCCGGCCGTCCTGAAGATCTCCAAGCCGCACCGCGAGGCCCGCTGCGAGGTCGACGCCCTGGCCGCCTGGATCGGCAACGGCGCGATCCGCCTGCTGGAGCGTGACGACGACCGCTGGGCCATGCTGCTGGAGCGCTGCCACCCCGGCACCCCGCTCGCCGCCGCCGGCGCCGACCTCGCGCTGGATGTCCTCGCCGACCTGCTGCCCCGACTGTGGATCCCGGACCCCGCAGGCCCGTTCGACACGCTCGCCGAGGAATCCCGGCTCTGGCTCGACGAACTGCCGGCCGAGTGGGAGGAGTCCGGTCGGGCGTACGATCGCCGGCTGCTCGACGTCGCCCTGGAACTGCTCGCCTGGCTGCCCGGCACCCAGGGCGAACAGGTCTTGGTGAACCAGGACCTGCACGGCGACAACGTGATCGCCGCCGAGCGCGAGCCGTGGCTGCTGATCGACCCGAAGCCCTTGCTGGGGGAGCGGGAGTTCGCCGTCGCACCGATCGTCCGCTCCGGCGAACTCGGCTTCTCCCGCACCCAGGTGCTGGGCCGGCTCGACCGGCTCTGCGGCGATCACGGCCTGGACCGGGACCGAGCCAAGGGCTGGACCATCGCCCAGACCATGGCCTGGGTGATGGACGAGGACGGCGACCCGTACCCCGGCTCCCTCGAGCTCGTCGAGTGGTTGCTCGCCGACTGAGTCAGTCCACCGGCTCGGGTCTGGTCGTGGGGACATAGCCGCCGCTCTCCAGGCCGGCCTGACGCTCGAAGAAGTTGCCGGTGGCGCGGTCGCCGGTGCGGAACACCGACCACAGCATGCAGGCCGAGTAGGCGAAGAGGAACGGCAGGCCGAGGCAATAGAGCCATTGCCAGGTGTGGCCCTCCTCGTGCTCGAGCAGCCGCGGGTTGCGGCGCAGCTGCTCGTCCCAGCTGCCGCGGGTGATCAGCACGTTGCCGACCGTGAACGCCGTCGCGTACGGGAAGCCGGGCCGATAGCCCTCGGCCAGCACCAGCCCACGCGGCCCGGCCACGAACCGGGCGCCGCCGATCCGGGCGGCCAGCAGGCCCAACGGGGTGCCCAGGGTGATCACGTTGCCGATCCGGCGCAGCTGATACCGCAGCCTCATCGCTGCCCACCTCCCGGCTCGATGTCCACGATGCGGGCACCGATCTTGTCATCTGAGAATGCATTCGAGGTTCTGCCGCTTCGGACCTTACGCTGGCATTCGCTCCTCTGGGGCGCTCATCAAGAGGGGATGAGGGATTCGGCCCGATGACTCCCCGGCAACCGGCCTACCACAGGTCCAGGTGCCAATTCCGACTCGGCGACAGTCGACCGAGACAGATGACGAAGGACTGAATGCCAGTGACCACGGTATCCACCACTGAGGCCCCGGCCGGCTGTCGCCCCGGAGCCTTCGGCAACGCCACCCACCTGATCTGTCGCGCCTGCGGCGCCACCGGGCCGCTCGGTCCGTTCTACGCCTGCGTCGAATGCTTCGGCCCGCTCGAGGTCGGCTATGAGTTCCCGACGATCACCCGGGCCGACCTCGAGGCCGGTCCGAAGAGCATCTGGCGCTACGCCCCGCTGCTGCCGGTGCCGGCCGACATTGCTACCTTCCGCTCCACCGACCCCGGCTTCACCCGGCTGGTCGACGCCCGCAACCTCGCCGATGATCTTGGTCTGAAGCAGCTCTGGGTAAAGGACGACTCCGGCAACCCGACCCACTCGTTCAAGGACCGGGTGGTCGCGGTCGCGCTGTCCGCGGCCCGCGAGCTCGGCCTCAAGGTGCTGGCCTGTCCGTCCACCGGCAACCTGGCCAACGCGGTCGCCGCGGCCGCCGCCCGGGCCGGCATCCAGTCCGTCGTCCTGGTGCCGGAAAACCTGGAACGACAGAAGATCCTCGCCTCCGCCGTCTACGACACGACCTTGATCGCGATCAAGGGCAGCTACGACGACGTCAACAAGCTGGCCAGCGAGATCGCCGGTGAGGAAGAGGGTTGGGCCTTCGTCAACGTCAACGTCCGGCCCTACTACGCCGAGGGTTCCAAGACGCTCGCGTACGAGATCGCCGAGCAGTTGGGCTGGCGCATTCCTGATCAACTCGTCATCCCGGTCGCGTCCGGCTCCCAGCTGACCAAGATCGACAAGGGCTTCACGGAGTTGATCAAGCTCGGCCTGGTGGAGGAGAAGGCGTACAAGATCTTCGGCGCCCAGGCGACCGGCTGCTCGCCGATCGCGCAGGCCTACCGTGCCGGCCACGACGTGGTCCGCCCGGTGAAGCCGGACACGATCGCCAAGTCGCTGGCGATCGGCAACCCGGCCGACGGCCCCTACGTGCTGGACACGATCCGGCGCACCGGCGGCGTGATCGCCGACGTCGACGACGAGACCGTGGTCACCAACATCCGCCGGCTGGCCCGGACCGAGGGCATCTTCGGCGAGACCGCGGGCGGCGTGACGATCGGCGTGACCGCCAAGCTGATCGCCGACGGCGCGCTCGACCCGGCCGCCGAGACCGTGGTGATCAACTCCGGTGACGGGCTGAAGACGCTTGACGCGGTCGCCGATCAGGTCGGCCCGAAAACGACCATCGCGCCGCGCTATGAGGACTTCGCCACCTTCTGGGAGGATTACCGGTCATGAGCGCATCCGTACGCATTCCGACCATCCTCCGCACCTACACCGGCGGCGCCAAAGAGGTCACCGCGGAGGGCTCCACCCTGGCCGAGTTGCTCGACTCCCTCGAGTCGGCCCACCCCGGCATCAAGGAGCGCGTCGTCGACGACGCCGGCGAACTGCGCCGTTTCGTCAACGTCTACGTCGGCGACGAAGACGTCCGCTTCGTAGGCGGCCTCGAAGCCAAGGTCGAAGACGACGCCAAAGTCTCCATCATCCCCGCCGTAGCCGGCGGCTGCTGATCCCCCAAGAAACCCCGCCGAGACGGCACAAACGCACGTGCTTTTGCGGCGTGTCGGTGCACAAGCGACGTCTCGCTGAACTGAATCTGCGTCCCGTTCCGGCCTGGCCGGGATGGGGCGCGGTGCGTTCCAACCGTTCCACCGGGTGACCCCGTGCGTCGATAGCGTCGTGGCCGACCGCACACCGATTCCACCCTCTCGGCGGGGAGAGTGGCACCCGAACAGGAGCGTCAGATGAAGACTGCGATCAATCAGCTGTCCCACCGATCCACCCGCGTGGCCCTGGCCGGAGCGGCGGCGATCGCCGCGGCCTCGGGCCTCCTGGTGGCGACCGCCCCGAGCGCGGCGGCGGAACCGGCGGGCTGCTCGGCCCAGGACTATCTGGACCAGACCGACATCCTGCGGCCCGGCCGCGCCCTGTGCAACGGCGGCGCCGTGCTGCGGATGCAGGACAACGGGGACCTGGTCCTGCGCAACGCCTCGACCGGAAAGACCTGCTGGCGCTCGGGCACGTCGAAGCCGGGCGTGTCCGTGACCTTCACTCCGGGCAAGGGCACCGGGCCGGCCGGACAGTTCACGCCGTTCATCAGCGTCGGTGATCATCAGATCCACGGCTCCAACAACATCCTGGATCTCGGCCGGACCGCCAACCTGAACGACAAGGGCGAGTTCTGGATCGGGTACGGGCACATCGCCACCTGCTGATCCCCCCGGACCCTGCTCATCCCCGGATTCCAGCCCGCCCACGCCTCGCCGAGACGTCACTTGTGCGCCGACACGCCGCAGAAACGCGTGCATAAGTGACGGGTCGGCGGGGGTTTGGGTGGGTCGTCGGGGGTGAGGGGCATGATGGCGGGCATGTCGGAGACCAGCACCGCGCCCACCCGTACCGCCGAGCAACTGGCCGCGACCATCCGGGCGGTGGCGGGGCCGCAGGCCGAGCCGCGGGCGGATCAGCTCCGGGCGGTCGAGGAGCTGGTGGACCACCGGCGGCGGGTGCTGGTGGTGCAGGCGACCGGGTGGGGCAAGTCGGTCGTCTACTGGGGCGCCACCGCCGCGCTCCGATCCGGCGAGCACCGGGCCGGGCCGACGCTGGTCGTCTCGCCGCTGTTGGCGCTGATGCGGGATCAGATCGCGGCCGCGGAGCGGGCCGGGCTGCGGGCGGCGACGATCAACTCGACCAACTTCGACGACTGGGACCCGATCTTCGAGGCCCTGGCCGGCGACCAGCTCGATGTCCTGCTGATCTCGCCGGAACGCCTGGTCAATCCACGGTTCGCGGCTCGGCTGCCGGAGCTGCTGTCGCGCTGCGGGTTGCTGGTGATCGACGAGGCGCACTGCGTCTCGGACTGGGGTTTCGACTTCCGGCCGGACTACCAGCGGCTGACCCGGACGCTGCTCGAGCTGGCCCCGGGCACTCCGGTGCTGGCCACCACCGCGACCGCGAACGAGCGGGTCACTGCCGACGTCGCGCGGCAGCTCGGCGAGGAAACCGTGACGCTGCGCGGCTCGCTGGCCCGGGCCTCGCTGCGGCTCTCGGTGGTGCCCCAATTGACTCCCTTGCAGCGCTACGCCTGGGTGGCCGAGGCGCTGCGGTCGCTGCCCGGCTCCGGCATCGTGTACGTGCTCACCGTGGCCGAGACCGAGCGGGTCGCCGGCTTCCTGCAGAGCCAGGGCCTCGACGTCGCGGCCTATTCGGGTCAGACCGAGAACCGGGAGCAACTGGAGGACCGGTTGCGGGCCAACCAGGTCAAGGCGCTGGTGGCGACCTCGGCGCTCGGCATGGGCTACGACAAGCCGGACCTCGCGTTCTGCATCCATCTCGGCTCGCCCGCCTCGCCGGTCGCCTACTACCAGCAGGTCGGCAGGGCCGGCCGGGCCCTGGACGACGCCGTCGCGGTGCTGGTGCCGGCCGAGTCGGACGAGCGGATCTGGGACTACTTCGCCACCGCCGGGATCCCGGTCGAATCGCAGGTGGAGCAGATCCTCGACGTGCTCGCCGAGGCGCCGGCCGGGCTGGGCGCGATCGAGGCGGCGACCGGTATCCGCCGCGGCCGGCTCGAGTCGACGCTGAAGATCCTGGCCGTCGACGGCGTCGTGGAACGGGATCGCAGCGACTGGGTCGCGACCGGGAAGCGCTGGTACTACGACGAGGAGAAGTGGTCCGCGCTGCGCCAGGTCCGCGCCGACGAGGCCGGGCTGATGCGGTCGTACGCCCACGGCGAGGGCTGCCTGATGCGCTTCCTGCAGCAGGCCCTGGACGATCCGGATCCCCAGGCCTGTGGCCGTTGCTCGGTCTGTACCGGCACGCTGCCGGAGCCCGGCACCGCTCCCAGCGAGGAGTTGATCACGGCCGCGCGGACCTTCTTCCGCGGCCAGGACACCGTCGTCGAGCCGCGCAAGCAGTGGGCGGCCCGACTCGGTGACCGGAAGGGCAAGATCAACTTCCTGGCGCCGGGCCGGGCGCTGGCGTACGCGGACGACCCCGCCTGGAGCGACACCTTGCGCCGGCTCTGGGTTCGCGACGAGCCCGTTGATCAAGAGATCCTGGACGCGGTCGTCGCGGTGCTGAAGCGCTGGTCGCCGCACTGGGACCGGCCGACCGCGGTGGTGCCGATGCCGTCCCGGCGATTCCCGACCATGATCGAATCGGTGGCCCGGCACGTCGCCGACAAGGGCCGGCTGCCCTACGTCGACGCCCTGGCCGTCTCCGGCCCACGTCCGGTCGAGGACGCCTCTTCCTCGGCCCGGGCGACTGATCTGCTGGCCCGGACCACCGTCCAGCCCGGCGTCTCCTTCGACGGGCCCGTGTTGCTGATCGACGACACGATCCGGACCCGCTGGACGATCACCGTCGCCGGCGCCCTGATGGCCGACGCCGGCGCGACCACCGTCCTGCCGCTGGCCCTGCACCAACTGCCGTAAGGCCTTCCAGAATCGGTGTGCAAATCTTACAGCTGGTGTGAGATTTGCACATGATTCGGCGAGGACAGGTGCCGAGGAACTGCGCGCCCTGGAAGATGCCGATCCCGGAGCCGGCCAACCGGTGCGGCTGGGACTCGGCGGCGACGGTGGTGATCACGAACGCGAAGCCGGCGTCCAGGGCGACGATGGCGAGGGCGATCAGGATCGGGGAGGCGTCCCGCCCGCCGCGAAGGTGAGCAACATCATGGCCGCGCCGATCATGATCAGACTTGCCGTGCCCGACAGGGGCCGGCCGGCGCAGGCTGAACCGATCGGAAACTCTGCCGTAGAAGGGAATAGGGATTCCTTCCTTCGTCTGTAACACGTTTTTGTTATAGATTCGGCAGCAGTGAACTGCTGATGATCATGGTGGGTTGATCAGGACTTCGCGGACGTCGCGGAGGCGCGTTCGGCTTGGATGATGCGATCGAGAATCGTGGCGATACTCGTTCCCTGTAAGCGTTTCTGCAAGGCCCGCTCGGCCTCGGTGAACTCCGTGTCGAGGAGGGCGATGATGTTGCGACCGATGACGCAGGCCTCGCTCGGCGGGTGGTTGTGGCCGGCCAGCAATGGTCCGTCCTCGACCGCGGTGTAGGCGTCGTACAGGCTGATCCGCCGGGCCGGCCGGGTCAGGCGCCAGCCGCCGCCGTACCCCTCGGTCGCCTGCACCAGCCCGGCCCGGCGGAGCTGGCTGAGCAGTCGGCGCACGGCGGCAGGATTGCTGTTCAGGCTGTCGGCGATCTCCGCCGAGGTCAAGAGTTGATCTTGACCACGTTGGGCGAGCATGGTCAGCGATGGCGCTGCGACTGCTGATGCTCATGGTGACTCCTGCGATCTGTAACTGTCATGATTACAGTAGGCGGCTGCCCGGGCTGCACAAGTCAGGCGAGCCGCAAGATCGGTGCGATCGATTGCAACAGTCGCTCTTGTCGCCCAAGAGGATCTGTATTCGCTCACGATTACAGCAGGTATTGCTTAAAGAACTTTCAATCTACTTGTTTCCGGCATGCGCTTACCGGAAATGTGTGGTCGGTCAGCTGACGCAATCGTAATTCGGCAAGACCAGGCGGCATGTCGTTCGCCGATGCGGGGGTCTTGGGGGCTTTGGGGAAAGGCGAATGCTTCATGCGCAGGTTTCTGAACGGTTTTGTCATACTCTCGCTCGCCACGATTCTGGTGGGCGCGGCGGCCGGCACCGCGGCAGCGGACCGGCCGAAGGAGGAAGGATCGGGGCGCTACATCGTCGTCCTGAACGAACAGCAGCGGGACAAGGGGGTGCTCGGCACGACCTCGCAGCAGCTGCAGTCGGTGGTCAAGGGGCTGCGAGTCGGCCACCTGTACGGCGAGGTGCTGAACGGTTTCAGCGCGACCATCCCGAACGACCAGGTGGAGGAGCTGCGGAACGACCCGCGGGTCGCCTACCTGGAGGCCGATGAGAAGGTCAGCGCCGACGGCCAGTCGCTGCCCTGGGGTATCGACCGGGTGGAGGCCGACAAGAGCTCGACCAAGGCCGGCAACGGGTCCGGTGCCGTCTCCGGCGTCAACGCGTACGCCATCGACTCCGGCGTGGCCAAGGATGCCGACCTCAACGTGGTGCAGCGGCTCAACTTCACCGAGGAGCCGAACGAGGACTGCCACGGCCACGGCTCGCACATCTCGGGGACGATCGGGGCCCGGGACAACTCCCGCGGTGTGGTCGGGGTGGCGCCGGGGCTGCCGATCACCTCGCTGAAGGTGCTCGACTGCGAGAGCCACGGCTGGTATTCGGACATGATCGCCGCGATCGACTGGGTGACCAAGAATGCGAAGAAGCCGGCCGTCGCCAACATGAGCATCGGTGGCAATCCCAGCCAGGCGGTCGATGACGCGATCCGCCGGGCGGTGAAGTCGGGCGTGTTCTTCGCCCTCTCCGCCGGTAACAAGGGAAAATCGGCCTGTGGCCAGACGCCGGCCCGGGCCGGGGCGGGCACGAACAACGGCATCCTGACCGTGGCGGCGCTCGACTCGGGCAACAAGGAAGCGTCGTTCTCCAACTACGGCGACTGCGTCGACATCTGGGCGCCGGGCGTGAAGATCTTGTCCACCGGCAACAGTGGCGGCATCGGCTACATGTCGGGCACCTCGATGGCGGCGCCGCACGGAGCCGGGGCGGCAGCGCTCTATCTTTCCAAGCACAGGACGGCGACGCCGGCCCAGGTCGAGGCGGCACTGAAGAAGGCAGCCACCTCGACCGGCAGCAAGAGCAAGGACGGCGCCGCGATCAAGCGGGTCAACACCTCCGGCATGTGATCACCTCCGCCCTCTTCGTCACCTCACGAGGTGGGGAGGAGGGTGGACAGGTGGGCCGAGGCGGTGTGCAGCGCCCGCGACCGGGCGGTGATGCTGTCCTCCCGGACGGCCAGCGCGGCCTCGACCTCGGTCAGCCGGCGACCGCTCGGCAACTCCGGCAGCACCGCTCGCAGGGTTTCGATCCGATAGCCGGCCGCGCGGAGTTGGTGCACGATCCGGGCATCGCGGACCTGGGCTGGGGTGTAGCGACGGGTCCCGCCCGGGCTGATCCGATCCGGTACGACGAGCCGCTCGGCATCCCAATGCCGCAGCGTCGATGATCGGACGCCGAGGGCGGTCGCCAGTTCGGACACGCTCATCGAGTCGCTCGGCCGTACGTCCTCGAGCGGCTCGACGGTGATCGCCGCCACCGCCGCCCGGGCCAGCCGGAGTTCGGCGCGTTCCCGGTCCAGCCCGGCATGTGCCGCGTCGAGCGAGGCCAGCACTTCGGCGGCCGGTCGCCGATGGACCGCGACCATGATCGACTTCGCCGCGACCGGGCCGATCCCGGCCGCCAGCGCCCGATAGGCCAGCGCCGACTGCAGGTGTGGCTCCCGATAGGTCCGGTAGCCGTTGCTGGACCGGACGGCGGGCGGCAGGACTCCGTCCCGCTCGAGGTTGCGGATCTGCTGCACCGAGTAGCCGGCCCGATCGGCCAGGGCCTTCGTCCGGAATTCGGCCGGGTTGAGGGTTGTCATTCCGGATTCCTTCCTCTACGACGGCGACTCTCCACAAGCACTTTAATGCGACGGTTGAAGGCATGAGCCTTGATGAACTGATCGAGTTCGGGTCGGAACTGGACGGGGTGCTGACCCTCCGACCCGGGCCGGGTGACGGATCGCCCGAGCTGGCCTGGGGTGATGTCTTCTTCTACTACGCGCCGGACGGGGTGCTGCCGCCGGCGACGCAGCCGTTCGCCACCATCGTCACGAAGGACTATCCGGACGACGCCGGGTCACGGCTGGACCGGCCGGGCGCGTTCCGGGCCAACGTCGCCGCCGGCCGTGAGGCCTTCCGGCGCTGGACCGGTCGCGCGCCCCGGGAGCCGGGGTCGGACGATCCGAGTCTTGAGGACACGGTGATCGCCCATCCCGTCTATGGTTCGCTGGGTTGGCTCGCCGTGGTCAACCCGGGGCCGCGCACCGATCAGACGCTGCGCGAGTTGATCACCGGCGCGTACGGTCTCGCCCGGGCCCGGGTCGAACGCCGTTCTGAGACCCACCCTTGACCTCGAGGGAACTTGAGGTTGCAACCTGGGCCGCGTGACCGATGATCTTTCTCCCGCGCGGAGCATGTTGCAGCGCCGGCACCTGCTGCCGGCCCTGGCCATGATCGCGCTGGTGACCCTGGGAGCGTTGGAGAACCGGGCGACCAGCACGGTGTTGCCGGTGGTCGCCGAGGATCTCGGCGGGCTGACCTGGTTCGGTGCGGCGACGATCGGACCAGGGCTGACGTACGTGATCGCCGTCGTGCTGGCCGGGGCCTGGATCGATCGCCGCGGCCCGGGCCCGGCGATCTTCACCGGGGTCGGCCTGTTCCTGATCGGGCAGTTGGTGATCGCCTCGGCGCAGACGATGCTGGTGGTCGTCGCCGGCCGACTGATGTCCGGCATCGCCGAAGGGCTGTTCGACATCGGCATCACGGTGTTGATCGTGACCACCATTCCGGAGCGGCTGCGGCCGAGGATGATCAGCCTGATCGCGATGGCCTGGATCCTGCCGTCGGTGCTCGGCCCGCAGTTGGCCGGCGGGATCGCCGAGCAGGCCGGTTGGCGCTGGGTCTTCCTGCTCGGCGGGGTGCTGGCCGTGCCGGTGGCACTGGCGCTGATCGGGCCGATCCGGCGGTCCCGGCGAGCACCGCAGGACGCGGCCGACCACGGCGGGGTCGGATTGGGCACGCTGCCGTACGCGATCGCCGTGGCCGGGACGATGGGAGCGGCCGCCGCGTTGGCTCCGCTGGCCGCCGGTGGCGGATCGTTGTTGATCATCGGTGCCGCTGGGTTGATCTTGCTGGTCGGGATCGGGATCTGGTGCGCCCGGCCGTTGCTGCCGACCGGAACCCTGGCGCTGCGGCGCGGTGTCGGCGCGACCGTCGGTCTCGGCGCGGCCCTGTCGGCCGCCTTCGCGGTCGGCAGCAGCTACCTGCCGCTGATGTTGATCGAGGTGTCGGGCTTCAGCCCGGCGATGGCGGGGCTGAGCATGACGATCACCGGGCTGTTCTGGGCCGCCGGCTCCTGGCTCCAGGGCAGCCCCGCGGTCCAGCGGCGGACCCGGGTCACCCGCCGGGTCGGGCTCGGCTTCGCCTTCGTCGCGTTCGGTCTGATCGCGATGGCCGGCACCGCGGCCGGATTGATCATGCCCGTGATCGGCCTGGCCGGCTGGGCGGTCGCCGGCGTCGGGATCGGGCTCGCGTCGGCCAGTCTCTCCGTGCACCGGTACACCCTGGTCGCCGACTCTGAGCAGGGCCGGGTCGCGGCGGGCAACAGCCTGCTCGGCTCGGCCGCGATCAGCGCCGGCGGCGTCGGCGTGGGCTACGCGATCGCCGCCTCGGCCCCGCATCCGCCGGCCGCCCTGTTCGTGATCGTCTTCGCCGCCGCCGCCCTGCTCGCCACCACCGGCGCCCTCCTCTCCCGCCGAATCCTCCCTCCGCCCGAGTTGTCAGAAGTGAGTAGCCCTATGACACAACTCAGTTCTGACAAGTCGGCTTAGGGGGAGGGGGATTCGGCGGCGAGGCCGGCGATGATCAACCGCAGGCCGTGGTCGAAGTCGGCGTCGCGATCACCGTCGAGCGGAGTGCTGCGGTTGAGTGCGTCGACCGTCGGCTCGGTGTCGGCGGAGATCCGGCGGCGCCGGGCCTCGGGGGTGTAGCGCGGGTCGCTCTCGCCGGGGCGCGGATGCACGGCCTGTTCCTCGATCGCGAAACCGACCGTGTAGCAGTAGATCGTGGACAGCGCGGTCGAGGCGGTCCGGGCCGAGAAACCGGCGCCGGTCAGCACGCCCAGGGCTCGCTCCATCACCGCGAACATCGCCGGATCGGTGAGATAGGTGCCGGGCACCATCTTCGCGCCGTCCCGATAGCGGAGCAGGGCCCCGCGCAGGCCGTGGGCGTACGCGGGCAGGAACTCGCGCCAGGGCAGCCCGGTCCAGTCGGCGGTTTCCCGGGTCGCGTCGGTCAGGACCGTGGTCGCCATCGCGTCCAGCAACTCCTGCTTGTTCTTGAAGTGCCAGTAGAGCGCGGGGGCCTGGACGTCGAGCTCGCCCGCGATCCGGCGCAGGGTCAGCCGCTCCAGGCCGTCGGCGTCCAGCAATCGCAGCGCGGTGCGGACGACGGTCTCGCGGTCCAGGGCCATCGAAGTCCTCTCCTCGTCAACGGGTTGACAGCTTAACAGCGTTAAGGCATCCTGGCGTGGTCAGGAATTTAACGCTGTTAAGGAGCACCATCATGAAGGCTGCAGTGATCACTGCGCTCGGCCTGCCGCCCGCCTATCAGGACTTCCCGGAGCCCGTCCTCGCCGAGGGCGAGACGCTGGTCCGGGTCGCGGCGGCGGCGATCACCAACATCGCCCGGATGCGGGTCGCCGGCACCCACTACTCCGGCCACGACGCACTGCCGGCCGTCGCCGGGCTGGACGGCGTCGGGCACACCGACGACGGCACGCGGGTCTACTTCGGGGCGCCGCGCGAGCCGTACGGCAGCATGGCCGAGCTGGTCGCGGCCCCGGCCCGCTTCCTGGCCCCGGTGCCGAACGAGTTGGACACGGTGACCGCCGCCGCCCTGCCGAACGCCGGCGTCTCGGCCTGGCTGTCGCTGGCTCACACCGGCGGACTGACCGAGGGGCAGGACGTGTTGATCATGGGCGCCACCGGCGTCACCGGCCGGCTCGCCGTCCAGTGCGCCAAGCTGCAAGGGGCTCGGCGGGTCGTCGCGGTCGGCCGCAACCAGACCTCGCTGGACCGGCTGGCCGAGCTCGGCGCCGATGCGACGGTACGACTGGACGACGAAAATGATCTTGCCGAGCAGCTGGCCGCGGTGGCCGGCGACGGCTTCGACCTGGTGATCGACTACCTATGGGGTGCACCGGCCGAGGCCTTGATCACCTCGCTCAGCCGTGGTGATCTCGGCTCGGCCAAGAAGCGCACCCGGCTGGTCCAGGTGGGGGAGATGGCCGGCTCGCGGATCTCACTGCCGGCCGGCGCGCTGCGCTCGTCCGGCCTGGAGATCGTCGGCAACGGCACCGGCAACCTGCCCGCCCCCGAGGTGCTCCGTGCGTCCTTCGCCCAGGTGCTCGCCGCCGCCGTCCGCGGTGACCTGGTGATCGACGTCGAAGCCATCCCGCTCAGCGACGTCACCGCCGCCTGGCACCGCAACCCCCAAGGCACCCGCCTCGTCCTCACCCTCACTCCCTGAAACCCCGACTTGTCAGAATTAGGGCACGTCCTGGCGTGCCCTAATTCTGACAAGTCGGGGGTTTGAGCCAGGTGGGGATGGTGGTGGTGAGGGTGGTTTTGAGGTGGGGTGGGGCGGTGGAGGCTTCGATCGACTGTTGGGCCAGGTCGGCCAGGGTGGCGTCGGTGCAGCCGAGGTGGTCGCGGGCGATCTCGTACTGGCCGGTCAGGCCGACGCCGAAGATCAGCGGGTCGTCGGTGGCCAGGGCGACCGGGACGCCGGACCGCCGTAGTTGATCAAGGGGAATCGCGGCGAGGTCGGTGACGACCCCGAAGGGCGGGTACGAGGTCGGGCACACCTCCAGGGTCACCCGGCGTTCGGCCAGCAGGTCGAGCAGGGCCGGGTCGTTCACGGCGGTGAGACCGTGGCCGATCCGGTCGGCGCCGAGCAGGGTCACGGCCTCGCGGACGTGCCAGGCGTCGTGATAGAAGCCGGCGTGCGGCGTCGCCAGCAGGCCAGCGTCCTTGATCATCCGGAAGGCCGGTACGAAGTCGGCGGTGCGGCCGAGGCGCTCGTCGTTGGACAGCCCGAAGCCGACCACGCCCTCCGGCGCGTAACGGATCGCCAGCTCCGCCAGGCGTTCGGCATGATCACCGGCGGCGCCCCAGCTGGCCGCGATGATCAGGCCCGCCGGCCGGTCCCGGAGGGCTCCGAGCACGGCCTCGATCACCGCCTCCAGGCTGCCGAGATGGCGGGCGTACGAGGTCGGGTCGACCTGGAGCTCCACCCAGCCGGCGCCGTCGGCCTGGTTGTCGTCGATCGCCTCGGTCACCACGCGTTCGAGGTCCTCGGCGGTCCGCAGGGCGGCCCGGGCGGCGTCGTAGCGATCTTGGAACACCTCCCAGCCGTGCGGCGTCGGCTGGTCCGGATCGACCGGCGGCAGCAGTGGCAGCCCGTGCCGCGCGGCCAAGGCGTCGGCCGTCGCCGGCCGCATCGAGCCGGTCAGATGCAGGTGCAGGTTGGCCTTCGGCAGGCGAGCAAGATCACGGATCCGGGTCGGGTCGGGCGGCACGGTCAGGATCCTCGCAGACCGGTGCTCAGCGCGACCGTGTCGGCCGCCCGCACGACGGCGCGGGCGATCCCGGCCCGCTGGTCGAGCATCAGTTGGTGTTCCAGTCCGGTGACGCCGACGGCGGCCACCGCGAAGCCGTCGCGATCGAGCACCGGAGCGGCGATGCAGGCGATCCCGGCTTCCTCTTCCTGATCTTCGACGGCGAAGCCGCGCTCCCTGATCAGACCGAACTCCTCCCGCAGTGGCCGGCCGCTCGAGCCCGTCCCCTTCGGTCCGTGGCCGGGCAAGGCCTGGTCGAGCAGCTCCTGCTGCTGGTGCTCGGGGGAGAAGGCGGCGATCGCCTTGCCGAGCGCGGTGACGTTGTACGGCGACACCCGGCCCGGATAGGTGTTGAACTGCACCATGGTGCCGGTCCCGGCCTTGGCGACGTAGACCACCTGGGCGCCGTCGAGCACGCCGAGGTGCGCGGTCAGCCCGACCTCGTCGCGCAGCTGGTTCAAGATCGGAATGCTCTCGTCGGCGAGCTCGAACCGGCGCAGCGTCTGCATCCCGAGCCCGTACAACTTGAGGGTGGGTCGCCACAGGTGACTCCGGCCGACCACCGACCGCTGGGCATAGCCGCGGTCCTCGAGTGAGGCGACGATCGCCGAGCAGGTCGCCAGCGGGATGCCGCAGCGCCGGGCCAGCTCGGTCAACGTCACCGGGGCCGTCGTGACGACCAGGGTCTCGAGCACCTGCAGGGTGCGTCCGGTCGACGCCGACCCGGTGCCGGTCTCGCGCGCCATGATCATCTCCCTACTCCCGCCCGCCTACATGGTACGGACCCCTTGACTCCTACAACGTTAAAACAGTAGCGTGAATACCATACATATGTCCCGCATTTCGAACATCAAAGAAGATCATGAGCTCACTCCTGATGCGCCGGCCGGACCTGGCCGAGCTTCCGGCGGCCATGGCCGCCATCGACCTCGCGGGGCCGGGCGACGCCGATGCCCTGGCCCGGCTACTGACCGCGTCGTTCGGCGAACCGTGGGACGCGGCCAAGGTGCGCAGTTACCTGCTGGACGAGCCGACGGTGTCGCAGACCTTCCTGATCCGCGACGGCGACCGGGTCGTCGCGACGGCCTCGGCGCGGACCCTGCCGGAGCGGTATCCCGGCGCGGGCTACCTGCACTGGGTGGCCGCCGACCCGGAGGCCCGCGGCCGCGGCATCGGCCGAGAGGTGGTGCTGGCGGTGCTGCAGCGCTTCGTCGTCGAGGGCTGCACGGCGTCGGTGCTGGAGACCGATGATCATCGACTGGCGGCGATCAAGCTCTATCTGCGGCTCGGCTACGTGCCGCAGTATCCCGATCCCGATCATGAACGGCGGTGGTCGGTGATCTTCCGTGCCCTGCTGGGCCCGGCGGGTAGTCGATGAGCGCGCCGGAGCGGGTCGACGTCGCCGTGATCGGCGGCGGCATCCTCGGTCTGGCCTGCGGCTACGAGCTGGCCCGGGGCGGCGCCGAGGTGGTCGTCTTCGAGCGCCGGGCGCTGGCCAGCGGCACCACCGGCGGCTCGGCCGGCGTCGTCTGCCTGCACGACCTCGGTGAGCTGTACGCGGTGCTGAGCCTGGTCGGCCATGATCGGATCCGCACCCTGGAACGGGAGCACGGCTTTCCGTTCCACCGCTACGGATCGCTGTCCTACTGGCGTTCCGGGCGGTCCGAGCCCGGCCCGTCGGCGTACGAGACGGCCTACGGCACCGGCCCGGAGAGCATCTACCACCGGGTCCGGCTGACCGGCACCGAGCTGCGATCGCGGTTCGGCTGGCTGCCCGACGACGTCGCCGGCGGTGACTTCTTTCCCAACCAGGGCTTCATCAACCCGTACCAGCTGGTCCAGTTGTACGCCGACGAAGGGGCCCGGACCGGCCGGCTGACCGTGCTGCCCGGCACCCCGGTGCTGGCGATGGACCGCGAAGGGCCGCGGATCACCCGGTTGATCACCCGGCGCGGCCCGGTCGAGGTGGGCACGGTGATCAACGCCGGCGGCCCGTGGGGCGGCAAGATCGGCCGGCTCGGCGGGCTCGACCTCGACCTGATCCCGCAGCGGATCCAGGTCGCCGTGGCCACCGGCTTCGAGGACGGCGCGTCCCGGGTGCCGCTGCTCGGCTGGCCGGGCGAGGTCGACGGCCAGGGCGGCTGGTGTCGCGGCGAGGAAGGGGATCTGCTGCTGTTCGGCCAGCATCGGCACACGCCGGAGCCGGAGTTCACCGTCGATCCCGATCACTGCGACCTGAACAACGACGCCGGCTTCCCGGAGCGGGTCGGCGCCATGATCAAGAGCGGCTGGCGGCTGCCGCGGAGCCGGTTCCTGCCGGGCTGGAACTGTGTCTACGGGATGACGCCGGACGGCTACCCGATGGTCGGCAGCAGCGGGGCGCTGG
This sequence comes from Microlunatus speluncae, assembly GCF_009299835.1. Classification (GTDB taxonomy): domain Bacteria; phylum Actinomycetota; class Actinomycetes; order Propionibacteriales; family Propionibacteriaceae; genus Microlunatus; species Microlunatus speluncae. The sequence continues at coordinate 121,697 of NZ_VKCZ01000021.1, read as the reverse complement.
GCAACCTGATCCACGTCCTCGGCTGCAACGGCCACGGCATCACCCTGCACGCCGGGCTGGCCAAGGCGGTCGCCGCCCGGGTGCTGCACGGCACGACGACGATCGACCTGACCGGTGTGCCCGGCGCACCGGCGGAGCTGGAGACGAGCTGGCTCAGCCCGGATCGCTTCGCCGCCGGCCGCGCGCTGCGGCTCGACCCCACCCATCCCACCCCGGCCGCCGACCTGGTGGCCACGCCCTGAACCCGAGGAGTCAACGATGATCAACTCCCTCTCCCGCCGCGGCTTCCTCAGCCTGGCCGGCGCTGCCGCTGTCGTACCGGCGGTGACGGCGTGCACCCCCGGCAACGGCAACTCCACGTCGGCCTCGAGCAAGGAGCCGATCACTTTCTGGAGCGGCTTCCCGACCACGGATTCCAACGACAAGTCGAAGAAGCCGGCGGACTTCTGGATCAACCAGGCGATCGGCCGGTTCACCGCGAAGACCGGGGTCGAGGTCAAGGTCGAGGAGCTGCCCGGCGACGCGACCATGTTCACCAAGATCAGGACGGCCAGCATCGGTGGCAAGGGACCGGACGTCGCCAGCGTCTGGTCGGGCAGTTACATGCTCAGCGTCGGCGACTTCCTGGAGCCGATGCGGCAGTACTTCGACGACACCGAGTTCGCGGCGCTGTCCGGCTGGCCGGCCGTCACCGAGGGCTTCGATCCCACCCAGGGCGACAAGATCCTCGGCGTGCCGAACGGCACCGACGGGGCGATGGCGCTGCTCTTCAACGCCGAGCAGCTGGACCGGGCCGGGGTCGACCCGGCCGGCTGGCCGAACGAGTTCGACACCTGGATCGGCGAGCTGGACAAGATCAAGACCTCCGGCGTCACCCCGCTCACCCTGGGCAAGCTCAACTACCTCTACTTCACCTACGACACCTGGTTGGCCCAGGCGGCCGGCGGTCCGCCCGGGATCGGCGAGCTCAGCTCCGGGGCCAAGAAGTTCACCGACCCGGCCATCGTCGACGCCACGACGAAATGGCTGCGGCTGCGCGACTACACCGTGCCCGGCGCGCCGACCATCGAGGACACCCAGGCGTCCCAGCAGTTGTTCAACGGCAAGGCGGCGATGAGCGTCGGCGGCGCCGGCGGGGTCCGGCAGTTGCGCAAGAAGCTGGGCGACAAGTCGGGTGCCGGGAAGCTGCCGACGATCAGCGCGACCGCGATCCAGGGCGGCACCGTCGGTGGCTGCGGCAACGCGTTCATCGTGTCCAAGAACTCCAAGCGCAAGGAGCAATCGGTCGAGTTGATCAAGCACCTGCTCAGTGCCGAGGAGCAGCGGACGTTCGCCGAGTCCGGCGACCCCGGCCCGCTGGTCGGCCGGACCGACCTGTCGGATCTCTATCCCGACCCGCTGGTCAATCAGCTGCAGGCGTGGGGAGTCGAGGCCAGCAACACGTTCTGGCCGGACAACACCTTCCCGGCCGATCTGGTCAGCGAGCTCGGCGCCCAAGCCCAGCTGGCCTGGAACGGCGACATCGGCGCGGAGGAGTTCCTGGCCAAGCTGGACGCCAAGCGCGACTCGCTGCAGTGAGCGTGATCACGGCGCAGCGCGCGCCCGGCGCCGCGAAGCAGCGGGCGCCGAGGGGCCGGGGCCGGGCCCGGGACGGTGCGCTGGCCTGGCTGACGCTGGCCCCCGCGATCATCGTGATGGCGGTGCTGCTCTGGTATCCGGTCAGCTCGACGATCCGCTACAGCTTCACCGACTGGAACGGTGCCGGGGCCGATTGGGTCGGGCTGACCAACTACACCGATCCCCTGTTCGGTGGGCAGTTCTTCGAGCTGATCCGGACCAACCTGGTCTTCCTGGCCGCGATCCCGCCGCTGCTGTTGATCTGTGTCGCGGTGTCGGTGGCGATCCATGATCAGGTCCCGGGCTGGCGGATCTTCCGCTCGGTCTACTACCTGCCGACCGTGCTGTCGGCCGCCGTGGTCGGGTTGCTGATGCGGATCCTGTTCAGCCCGACCGGCGCGGTCAACGGCTTCCTGACCGGGATCGGGCTGGGCGGCCTGGCCCAGGACTGGCTGGGCCAGACCCATACCGCCTTCGCAGTGCTGCTGGCCGCGTTCTACTGGCAGACCCTCGGCCAGGGCGTGTTGATCTTCATGGCCGGGCTGTCGACGATCAACGCCGAGCTGATCGAACAGGCCAAGGTCGACGGTGCCGGCTGGTGGCGGCGGTTGTTCTCCATCGTGCTGCCGTTGCTCCGGCCGACGATCGCGTACTTCCTGCTGACCAACGTGATCTACGTCCTGGTCGATCTGATCGGCCTGGTGCTGGTCTCCACCGGCGGCGGACCGGGACGGTCGACCACGCCGCTGGACTACATGATCTATCTGACCGCCTTCCAGGAGGGGGAGCTGGGAGCGGCGTCGGCGCTGGCGGTGATGCTGCTGGTGATCGCTTTCAGTTGCTCCTGGCTGCAGGTCCGGATGCTCGAGCGGATGAACTGATGCGTGCCGACCGAATCGGCCGGGCGGCCGCGACCCTGGTGCTCAGCCTGCTGGCCGTGACCGCGGTCTATCCGCTGTTCTTCATGATCATCACCTCGGTCAAGGGATCGACGGAGTTTCTCGACGACCCGATCGCACTGCCCCGGAACTGGGCCAACGTGGAGAACTTCACCGCGCTGAACAACCGGTTCGACGTGGTCCGGATCCTCGGCAACACCGTGGTCTATGCGGCGGCGGCGTTGGTGATCACCCTGGCGCTGGCCGTCCCGGCGAGCTATGCACTGGCCAAGTTGAGGTTCCGTGGTCAGCAGGTGGTGTACGCCCTCGTCGTGGGCAGCATGGGCATCCCGATGATCGCGATCCTGGTGCCCAACTACCTGTTCTTCGTCGGCCTCGAGCTGTCCGACTCGCCGATCTCGGTGATCGGCATGTGGGTGGCCCGGTCGTTGCCCGGCAGCATCTTCCTGATCACCGCGATCATGCGCGCGCTGCCGGACGAGCTGATCGAATCGGCCAAGCTGGACGGCGCCCGCTACCCCCAGCTGATGCGCCGCATCGTCGTACCGCTGGCGGTTCCCGGCATCGTCACCGCGTCGGTCTTCAACCTCACCGGCTGGTGGAACGACCTGCTGGTGCCGCTGGTCTTCCTGCAGAGCGGCGAGAAGCAGACGATCACCGGCAGCATCGCCACCCTCGGCCAGCGCCTGGCCGGCAGCGACTATCCGCTGTCCGTGGCCGCCCTGCTGCTCTCCTCGCTGGCGCCGATCATCCTGTACGTCATCCTCCAGGGCTACATCCGCCGCGGCCTGGTGATGGGCTCCATCAAGTAACCCGTACTCCCACCCCACAAACTCTCCGAGCGCAAACGCGGCAGTTGCAGCGATCCGCGGCAGTTGCAACTGCCGCGGATCGCTCAAACTGCCGCGTTTGCGAGGGTGGTGAGGTAGGGGGTGAGGGTGGTTCGGGTGTAGGTGGGGCGGGTGAGGAGGGGGAGGGTGAGGGAGCGGAGGGCGGTGCCGTCGATCAGGGCCAGCAGGCGGGCGGCCTCGGTGGCCGGGTCGGCGACCCGCAGGGCGGCGAGTTCCTCGGTCAGCCAGGCGGTCACCTGCTGATCGGTCTGCCGGGCGGCCTCGGCCAGCTCGGGGCGGGTTGCCGCGGCGCCGACGAATGCCAGCCAGACCTTGACCCACTGCTCCCGATCCTCGTCCAGTGGCAGCCACAGATCGATCGCGGACCGTAGCCGGCGCAGCGAACGCGGACGGTCGAGCACCACGGCCAGCCGGGCCAGGAACTGATCACTCGCGTGCTCGAATGCGGCCGTGACCAGCTCGTCCTTGCTCCGGAAGTAGTACTGCACCTGGGCCAGGGACACGCCGGCCTCGGTCGCCACCGCCCGGATCGACAGGCCGGCCAGGCCCGCGCCGGCGATCAGCCGGACCGCGGCGTCCAGCAGGTGGCCGCCGCGCGGCGGCTGGTCGGTCATCGCGCGGGCTCCGGAGTCCGGCTCAACCGTCGGCCCCGCACCACGGCGAAGCCGATCGTCGCCAGGATCACGTACCCGGGGATGATCAACATCAGGTCCGGCTGGGCCAGCGACACGCCGGAGCCGGTGGCCGAGCCGAGCAGCGTCCGGTTGATGATCAACAACGTCAGATGTGCCGCCACCCCGACCCAGATCCTGCCGGTGACCTGGCGGGCCTGGATCAGGCAGATGCTCCACAAGGTCAGCAGCATCAGATAGGTGATCGGGTCCTGACCTTCCGGCGCGAGCGAATACCACGGTGGTTCGCCGGCCCGCAGCAGCCGCATGATCAGCGCGGTCCAGAACGTGGCCAGGCCGGGTGCGAGGACGAAGATCACGGTCGCCACGGCCGCGGCCAGGAACGGGCGGAGCCGCCCGAGGAGTGAGCTGTACGCCATCCCGCGGAACGCCAGCTCCTCGGGAAACGCCTCCAGCCCGGTGGCCACGATCACCGTGGTGCCGAGCCAGAGCAACAGCGGTCCGGGATCAACGCCGTCGAACCGTAGCCCGCCCAACGCGGCGGTCGGCCCTATCACGACGACCGCCGCCGCCGCGACCACACCGAAGCCGAGCAGCAGGTCGCGCCCGATGCCGGTCCGCCGGAACCCGTACCATTCCGCGGCCGAGCGAGTGATCCGAGCGAGCCAGCCGATGCCGGCCAGCGCGATCACGGTGCACAGTGCCGCCTGGATCAGGCTGGCGACGGTGCGCGGCCATCCCATCAGGTTGGCGACCCCGAGGCCGATCCCACTGGCCGCGCCGAGGGCGACGGTGAAGATGATCATGGCGCCGAGGGCGCGGCCGAGGGTGAGCTTCCAGGAAGGGCGACCGGTCATGAGTTCATCCTATACGACCGTACGGTACGAACGTACAGCACCCGTCGAGCCGTCACATCTGCTGCAACACGCCGCAAAAGTGCCCGCGGATGTGACGGGTCAGCGGTAGTGGGGGGAGTGGGGCTGGACCTACTGTGTCGGGCGGAGCCACTGAGTAGGGTCGCTGCGTGTCCGCAAGCACGCCCTGGCAGGCCATGGTCCAGCCGCCGCGACGGTTCCTGCTGTCGCGCTGGCCCTGGCTGTCGATGGCGTACCTGCTCTCCGGGGTCGGGGTCGGCGCGGTGATCGGCGCGTGCTTCTCGTTGATCGTGATCGGCACGACCTACCTGGTCCGGGTGATCATCGTGACCCGGCTGAGTGTGCAGTCGGTGCTGGCACTGATCGGCGTGATCGTGCTGCTCTGCATCTTCGTGCTCTGTGGGCTGGGCCTGGCGCGGGTGGAGCGACGGCGGATCCGGCTGATCGACCCGGACCCGATCGATCGGCCGCGCCGCAGGACCGAGTCGGGGGATCTCAGGGTCTGGGCGCAGGCGCGGTTGCGGGATCCGCTGACCTGGCAGGAGATCGGCTACGCGGTGGTCTGCACGATCCTGTGCCTGCTCGACGGCGTGGTGCTGGCGGTCTCGATCGCCCCGTTCGCCTTCGCCGTGTTGTCCGCGATCGATCTGTTCGGCGGGGTCGAGGTCCTGGAGTCGCTGGTGGCGGGGCTGGTCGGGATCGTCCTGGTGCCGTTCTTCGCCTACCTGTTGACGGCCTGGGCCGGTGCCCGGGCAGCGATCACCCGGGCCGTGCTGGCGCCGAAGGAGACCGAGTTGGGCCGCCGGCTGACCGAGGTGACCACGTCGCGGGCCCGGCTGGTCGACGCGTTCGAGTCCGAGCGGCGGCGGATCGAGCGGGATCTGCACGACGGCACCCAGCAGCGGCTGGTCGCCCTCAGCGTCGAGCTGGGGCTGGCCCGGATGGATCTGCCCGAGGGCTCCGAGGCCGCAACCCGACTGGCCAAGGCGCAGGAGCAGGCCCGGCACGCCCTGGTCGAGCTGCGTGAGCTGGTCCGCGGCGTCTATCCGCAGTTGTTGGTCGAGCGTGGTCTCGCCGTCGCCCTGGCCGACCTGGCTTCCCGATCATCGCTGGACGTCGACACGCGGCTCGAGGTCGACGCCCGGTATCCCGAACCGGTGGAGATCGCGATCTTCTTCGCCGTCGCCGAGGCGCTGACCAACGTCGCCAAGCATTCCGGTGCCGACCGGGCCATGGTCTTGCTCGAACGGCGGGGTGATCGGTTGATCGCCGAGGTCACCGACGAAGGAGTCGGCGGCGCCGAACTCCAGGCGGGGACCGGCATGCTCGGCCTCGCCGACCGGCTGGCCGTCGTCGACGGCAGGATGTATGTGTCGAGTCCCATCGGAGGTCCCACCGTTGTACGGTTCGAGGTGCCATGCCAGCCACTGACGTAGGTTCGCTCGCGATCGTGATCGCCGAGGACTCGGTCCTGCTGCGCTCCGGTCTGGAGAGTCTGGTCGCCCGGTTCGGGCACCGGGTGGTCGGCTCGGTCGGCGACGCCACCGCGTTGATCGACGCCGTTCGTGATCATGAACCCGATCTGGTGATCACCGACGTCCGGATGCCGCCGGACTTCACCGACGAGGGGCTGCGGGCCGCGGTCCAGCTGCGCCGCGACCGGCCCGACCTCGCGGTGATCGTGCTCAGCCAGTATGTCCAGCAGGCCTACGCCGACGAGCTGTTGGAGTCCTCCGGCGCCGGAGTGGGCTACCTGCTCAAGGACAGGGTGGCGGAGGTGACCCAGTTCGCCGAGTCGATCGCCGAGGTCGCCGCCGGTGGCACGGTGGTCGATCCGGAGGTGGTCCGGGCGTTGCTCGGCAGTCGTAAGGACCCGCTGCGGCGGCTCACCCCGCGCGAGCTCGAGGTGCTCGACCTGATGGCCCAGGGCCAATCGAACTCCACCATCGCGGACAATCTGGTGGTGACCGAGGCGGCGATCGGGAAGCACATCGGCAGCCTGTTCGGGAAGCTCGACCTGCCGCCGGAGGCGGACGGCAACCGCCGAGTGCTGGCCGTGCTGGCCTACCTGCGCGGCGGGCAACGGTGATCAACTTCGCGCTGGTCGGCGTGGCCGACGACCGGCACCGGCTGTTCGTGCACCCGGTGGAGCGCCGCCGGGCCGGGGTACGGGCGGTCGGTTTCAGCGAGCCCGATGAGCGGGCGCGCGCCGACTTCTCCGTGCTGCATACGATCCCGGCGTTCGCCGATCACCGGGAGCTGCTGGCAACGGCCGAGCCGACGATGGTGGCGGTCGCGGCGCCGGCCGGCGACACCACCCGAGTGATCATCGACGCGCTCGCGGCCGGGGTCGACGTGATCGTCGCGCCGCCGGTGACCGTCTCGGCGGCCGGCCTGGACTCGCTGGTCGACGCGGCCGCCGACTCCGGCCGGCGGCTTGCGGTGGCGCACACCTACCGCAACCAGGCGGCGGTGCGACTGGCCCGGGAGATGATCGACCAGGGTCGGCTCGGCCGGGTCCGGCAGGTCATCCTCGACGCGGGGGAGTCGGTGTCCGAGCGGGAGCTGGCCGCCGCCACCCTGGAGGCGCTGGACCTGTTCCGCTGGTTCACCGGCGTGACCGCCGGCTCGGTGACCAGCCCGGACGAGGCGAGCGGGCTGCGGCAGACGGAGGACGTGGACGAGCAGGTGATCATGCGGGTGGACGGCCGGGCCACGGCCGGACCGGCCCGCTACGAGGTGGTGCGGAGCCGCGGCCTGGACCTGACGCCGTTCCTGATCCAGGTGACCGGCGATCGCGGGACCGCGACCTGGGAGGTCGACACCGGCAACTTCCGCTCGGTCCTCCGCGATCGGACCTCCCCGCTGATCCCGACCGGTCTGCCCGATGATCCGTCGCCCTGGGTGCTCACCGATCTGGTCCGGCGTCCGCGCCCGACCACGACCGCCGAGGAGCTGTGGACCACCCGGATCGCCGTGCTGGCCGGCGAATCGGCCCGACAGGGCGGCAGCACCCTGGACTGGCGGCTCTGATCGGGATGGCGGAGACGCGATCAGTCGATGATCAACGACGGCTGGCCGGTCGGCTGGCCCTGATCACCGGATCCGGCCGAGGGCTGGGGCTGGAGATGGCCCGGGCCCTCGGCGAGGCCGGCGCCCGGGTGTTGATCAACGGGCGTGATCGGTCGTCGCTGACCGGTGTCTGCGCGGCGCTGCGCGACGACGGGGTCGATGCCCGGCCGGCGGTCTTCGATGTCGCCGAGGTGGATGCCGACCCGCTGGTGGCCGAGCTATCGGCCGAGCACGGACCGATCGAGATCTTGATCAACAACGTCGGCCAGCGGGATCGGCGCGGTGCGCTGGAGATGTCGGAGGCGGACTTCGAGCGGCTGGTCCGGATCGACCTGCTGAGTGCGTACGGGCTGACCCGGGCGGTGGCCCGGCGGTTGGTCGAGGACGGCCGACCGGGAGCGATCATCAACGTGTCGTCCGTGGTCGGTGGCCTGCTCGGGTCGCGCGCCGATGTCGGCTACACGGTGGCTAAGGCGGGCCTGGACGGGCTGACCCGGACGCTCGCGGCCGAGCTCGGGCCGCACCGGATCCGGGTCAACTCGATCGCTCCGGGCCCGTTCGCGACCGAGACCAACACGCCGATGGTGGCCGACGAGACGGTGAACGCGTTCGTCACCTCGCGGACCGCCCTCGGCCGGTGGGGCCGGCCGGCGGAGATCGGCGGGATCGTCGCCTTCCTCGCCTCCGACGCGGCCTCCTTCATCACCGGGCAGACCATCGCGGTCGACGGCGGGTTGTCGACCACCTACTGACCGGTCGGCTCCGTCACCGATCGGTGGGCTCGGGCGTGGCCGGGGCGCCCAGCTCGACCGTCTCGACCCGGCGCGGGATGATCAACACGGCGGCGATCAGCACCACCGCGATCACCGCCGAGCCGAAGAAGACCTGTTGGATCGCCGGCGCCAGCACCTCCGGCGGCACGTCGGAGGCGCCGCCGCCGTGGCCGCCGACCGGGCCGGAGGTGTGCCCGGCCAGCTTCGAGTTCGCGATCGCGCCGAAGACAGCGATGCCGATCGCGCTGCCCATCGACCGGGCGAACATGTTGGCGCCGGTGACCACGCCGCGGTGCTGCCAGCCGACCGTCGACTGCGCCGCGATCAAGGACGGGCTGGCGATCAGCCCCAGTCCGAGGCCGACCAGGAAGCAGGTCACCGCGACCACCCAGATCGGGCTGGCCGGGGACAGCGTGATCAACAGCACCGCCGCGGCCAGCACCAGGACCGAGCCGATCAGCCCGGTGTTGCGGAACCCGATCCGCAGATAGAGCCGGCCGGAGTTCGAGGCGGCCAGCGGCCAGCCGATCGTCATCGCCGCCAGCGCGAAGCCCGCGACCAGGGCGCTGGTCTTGAGCACGCCCTGGGCGAACAGCGGGACGTAGGAGGTGAGGCCGATCAGCAGTACGCCGACCGTCAGGCTGACCAGGTTGGCGCCGTTGAGGATCCGGCGGGTGAAGATCCAGCCGGGCAGGATCGGCTCCGCCGCCCGCCGCTCGACCAGCGCGAAGCTGACCAGCAGCACCGCCGCACCGCCCAGCACGAGCAGGCTCTGCCAGGAGAACCAGGACCACAGCACCCCGCCCTCGAGCAGCCCGAAGATCAGCAACGAGCCGCCGACCGCCAGCAGCACGGCGCCGGCGTAGTCGATCTTGTGCTTGGTCCGGGTCAGGTTCTCGCTGAACTTGCGGACCAGCATCCACACCGCGACTGCGCCGAGCGGGACGTTGACGAAGAAGATCCAGCGCCAGTCGAGGAAATCGACGAACAGGCCGCCCAGGGTCGGGCCGACCACGGCCGAGATCGCCCAGACGCTGGCCAGGTAGCCCTGCACCTTGGCCCGCTCGGCCAGCGTGTAGATGTCGCCGATGATCGTCATCCCCATCGGCTGGACGGCGCCCGCGCCGAGACCCTGGATCGCCCGGAACGCGATCAGCGCGGGCATGCTCCACGCCAGGCCGCAGAGCACCGAGCCGAGCACGAACGCGCCGATCCCGAACAGCATGATCGCCTTGCGGCCGATGATGTCGGCCAGCTTGCCGTAGATCGGCACCGCCACCGCCTGGGCCAGCAGATAGATCGAGAACAGCCAGGGGAACTGGGAGAACCCGCCGAGATCATCGACGATCGCCGGCACCGCGGTGGCCAGGATGGTCGAATCGATCGCCACCAGCCCGGCCGACAACATCACCGACAGCAGGACCGGCCCGCGCTCGGAGCGGAGCCCGACGGAGGCGCGAGTGATTGGCTGGTCGACCACCCCTGCAGCCAACCGGAGCCAGGGCGCTCCCATTCCCGATATTCCGCATGCTGGACCGCCGCCCGACCGTGATAGCGGTCAACTTGGCCGCGACTACGCGGCCGAAGTGACCGATATCTCGTGGAGATCAGGCGCTCGGCGCGCCCAGCAGCTCGGCTTGCACTCAACCGCGGTTGAGTCGCGACGATCGGCAGGTCGCCTCGGAGGCGAGGCGGTGGGGCCCGGACGAGGGAGTGGTGACGCAGGTGAGGCAGGGGGCGGTGCGGGATGACGCGGGGCAGCGGGCCGGGCAGCTGTGGCGGCAGCGGATGATCATGGTGATCGCGTGTGCCGGGACGTTTCTGGTGATCTTGGATGCGACGATCGTGTCGGTGGCCTTGCCGCGGATCGGGACGGCGCTGAGCTTCTCGGCCGGATCGCTGGCCTGGGTGATCAACGCCTACACGCTGACGTTCGCGGGCTTCCTGTTGCTCGGCGGCCGGCTCTGTGACGTGATCGGGCTGCGGCGGGCGTACCTGATCGGGCTCGGATTGTTCATCGTCGCCCGGTGCGCGGCCGGGTTGGCGACGATGCCGGCGGTGCTGCTGGCGGTCCGCGCCGCTCAGGGGCTCGGGGGAGCGCTGCTGGTGCCGGCGACGCTGGCGCTGTTGACCTCGCTCGCCGATGATCTTGAGCTGCGGGCCCGGGTGCTCGGGGTGTGGAGCGCGGTCGGCGCGGCCGGCGCCTCGCTCGGCCCGGTGATCGGCGGACCGTTGACCCAGTGGCTGGGCTGGCCCGCCGTCTTCTGGGTCACCCTGCCGGCCGGTCTCGCCGCGTTCGTGGTCGCGCTCCGGGTGCTGCCGCCGGCCGGCTTCGTCGCCCATCAGCGGTGGTGGTCCCGGCGACCGTTGTTGCCGTTGTCGATCTTCCGGTTGCGTCAGGTCGTCGGCGGCAATCTGATCATGCTCTGGCTGGGGCTGGGATTCTTCGCCAGCCCGGTGCTGCTGTCGCTCTATCTGCAGCACGATCTCGGATTCACCCCGCTGCAGGCCGGGCTGGGCTATCTGCCGGTCGGTGCCGCGATGTTCGTCGGCGCCCAACTGGCCGGCCGGTTGACCGTTCGGTTCGGGCCGCGGGTGGTGACGATGATCAGCTGTGCCGTGGGTGGGCTCGGGTTCGCCCTGGCCGCGATCCTGATCGCCGGGCGGCAGCCGTACCTGATCTCGGTGGTGTTGCCCGGGGTGCTGCTCGGGCTCGGCAGCGCGGCGGCGTTCACCCCGATCACGGTGGCGGCGACCGGCGGGATCCCGGCCGGTCAGGCCGGGCTGGCCGCCGGCGTGCTGAACGCGGTCCGGCAGACCAGCAGCGCCGTCGGGCTGGCGGTGCTGTCGACGCTGGCCGCTGTGGCGCACAGCCAGGCTCCGGCCTTCGCGGTGGCCGCCGGGTGTCTGGCGGTCGCCGCCCTGCTGGCCGGATTGATCATGCCGGGAGCGCACTCGCCGGGACGCTGACCTCGCGCCGGAAGCCGGCGCAGCGCTCCAGGGCCGGGCCGTGTCGGCAGGTGCGCAGGTGCAGCAGGTACGCGCGGGCGCGTTCAAGATCGCGGAGCTGGCCCTCGACGTCCGCGATCCGGCGGTCGACCCGGTCCCGCCAGTGCTCGTCGGCGTTGAGCAGCTCGGCGATCTCCTCGATGCTCAGCCGACCGGTCCGCCGCCACTGGTTGATCAAGGCGATCCGGTAGACCTGATCGGTGTCGTAGATCCGCTGCCGGGCCCGGCGTTCGGGCGTGATCAGCCCGCGCCGCTCCCAATAGTGCAGCGTGGACAACGGCAGCTCGAAGTGTTCGGCCACCTCACGGATCGTCGTATACCCGCCCATCCCCCGATTCGATCACAGGTGGACGGCGCGGGCTTCGTCGATCGACGTGTAGAGAGCTTCGATCAGGCGGAGGGTGCCGAGGTTGTCGGCGCCGGAGGAGCGGAGCGGGGTGCCGTCGGCCAGGTGACTCAGCAGGGAGCACATCGGACCGGCGAAGGCGTCGGGGATCCAGCGGCCGGTGATCGGGTACGGCAGCCAGCCGTCGGTCGCCAACTCGGTGCTGTGCAGTTCGAGCGTGTCCGGCCGGCCGTGCGGATAGTCGTAGAGCAGGCCGAGGGTGCCGCGGATCGCGCCGGCGGTGCCGTCGATCCGGAAGGTGGCGCTGTTGTCGCCGTGGGTGTTGTCGTGGTTGGCGTGGACGATCGCCCGGACGCCGGAGTCGTAGAGGTAGGTGGAGATGGTCCGGGTCTCGCCGCGGCCGGCCTGCTCGGGCAACCGGCCGGCGGCGCAGAAGACGGTGCTCGGTTCGCCCAGGAACCAGCGGATCACATCGTGGTAGTGGATCGAGTGGTACGTGATCTCCACCCGATCAAGCTCACGCATCCACGGCCAGCCGCCGAAGAAGTCGGTCCTGATGTCGACCATGATCGACATCGCGGTGATCTCGCCGATCCAGCCGAGCTCGACCATCCGGCGGGCGGCGGCGATGCCCTCGTCGAACCGGAGCTGCTGATTGACCGCGATCGGTACGCCGTGCTCGGCGGCCAGGGTGACGACGCGTTGCCCGGTGCTGACGTCGGGGGCGAACGGCTTCTGGGCCAGCACCGGCCGGCCGGACTCGATCGCGGCCAGCGCCAGCCCGGGCTGGGCGCCCGCGGTGACGGCGATGTCGATCACCTCGATCCGTGGATCGCCGAGCATCGCCGCGGCGCTGTCGGACACGGTCTCGATGCCATGCCGCCGGGCGAGGTCGGCCGCCTTGGCCGGATCGAGATCGGTGATCGCCACCACTTCCAGTCCCGCCTTCCGGTAGGCGGGCAGGTGAGCCACGTCGACGATTGCGCCGGCCCCGATGATCCCGATCGGGCGTCTGGCCCGTTCGGGCAGCCCGATCCTCACCGCCGCGTCGATCTCGGCGAAGAGTTCGATCATGATGCGGGCCCCTTGGTGACCAGGTAGAGATGGGTCAGCACGGTGACCGTCTCGCCGAGCTGGTTGGTCACGGTGACCAGCTCGTGCAGATAGCCGAGCCGGTCCGGCTCCCGCCGGTGATCGGCCTTCTCCGTGATCTCCGCCGTCACGGTGATCGTGTCCCCGATGAACACCGGCCTGATGAACCTGATCTTGTCGTAGCCGTAGCTCATCGCCTGCGGGTTGATGTCGCCGGCGGTCATCCCCACCGCCATCGAGATGATCAGGGTGCCGTGCGCCATCCGCCGCCCGAACGGCTGGGTGGCGCACCACTCGGCATCCAGATGATGCGGGAAGAAGTCACCGGTCTGGCCGGCGTGCAGCACCACATCCGCCTCGGTCACGGTCCGACCCTGGGTGGTCCGCGTCTCGCCGATCGGGTAGTCCTCGAAATAACGGTCGATGGTTTGCATGATCACCTCACCTCGTTGCCGTGCAGCTGGTTTGCCCTTCGACAGGCTCAGGGAACGAACGCCCCCGATCCGTTCCCTGAGCCTGTCGAAGGGCAGGCCAGATGATCATTTCAGCCATCGTTCCGCCGCCTGATCCAGTCGCTGCAGCAACTCGTCGTCGGAGAGCTCCCGGCGCAGCGCGGCGGTGACCCAGGGCGAAGTTGCGTCCTGGAACTCCAGGTAGCCGACGGTTCGGGGTCGCAGGTAGGCCGCCTCCAGGGTGGCCCGGGTGCCGCGGAAGAAGTCGAGGGTTTCGGCGTTCAGCCGGTCGTCGTCCCAGGCGAGGCCGTGGCCGGGCTGGCCGCCGCCGTCGAAGTAGACGCCGCGCTGGACGTCGGGCGAGGCGACCCAGAGGGCGAATCGGCGGGCTTCGTCGGTCCTGGCCGACCGGGCGGAGACGGCGATCCCGGCGCCGCCGAGCAGCGATCCGGCGGGCGCGCCGTTGATCATCGGGATGTCGGTGTAGCGCAGCCGATGCTTCCGGAACCCCACCCGGCTGTAATTGGTGTAGCCGAACAGCAGCGGCGCATACGACCAGTCCGAGCTGCCGCTCAGCGCCTCGGCGACCTGGATCGGGTTGTGATCGAGGTTGGCCACCGGGACCAGTTCGGCCAGCCGGTGCAGCAGGTCCAACGCCGCCAGACCGGCATCGTGATCAAGGAACCGCCCCGGCTCGGCCGCCGGCGGATGGCCCGAGCCCGCGGCGACGGTGATCAAGCTCGAGTACGCGTCGATCGGCTTGGCCGGCCACAGCACCCGGCCGGTGCGGGCCAGCTCGAGCACTGCCGGCCAGTCCCGCGGCGGCTCCGGCAACAGGTCCGGCCGGTAGGCGGCGACCTGGGCGGCCACGTCGGTGGCGAGACCGTACTGCCGGCCCGCGTCGGCGTAGCTCTCGTGCGACCGGCCGACGCTGTGCCGGGCCAGGTCGGCCAGCTCCTCGTCGAGGCCGTGCCCGTCCAGTGGTGCCAACAGGCCCTCGGCGGCCGCCTGCGGGATGTGCGGATGATCGATCACCAACAGGTCGTGATCAGCAACCAGCCCGGCGAGCGGCTGATCGGCGAACGCCTGCAGGGATCGGTGCTGCCACTCGATCACCACGCCGGTCAGCTCCCGGTAGGCCGCCGCCGCGGCCACCAGGCAGTCGTAACCGCGGGGGTGCTCCCAGGTGACGCCGCGCAGTGTGATCATCGGGCGGGACCTCCGTCCAGCAGCTCCCGGTCGATCACACCGTCGTGTTCGCCCAGTCGCGGGGCCGCGCGATCACTGGTCAGGGTCCGGCCGTCGATCCGGATCGGGCTGCGGGTGGTGGTCAGCCGGGTCGCGCCGCGCTCGACCTGTTGGGTCATCCGGGCGGCCGCGAAACCGGGATGGTCGAGCAGTTCCTCCAGCGTGAGCACCGGGGCGCACCACACGTCGGCGGCGTCAAGAATCTTCAACCAGTGCTCGGTCTCCTCGGTTCGCAGCCGCTCGGCCAGCGCCTCGGCGATCGCGTCCTGCTGCTCCCACCAGGCCGCCTCGTCGGTCAGTGCGGCCAGCCAATCGATGCCGAGCAGCCGGCCGAGCTCCGGCACCGGATTCATCGCCAGCGCCAGATAGCCGTCCCGGGTCGGATAGGTGCCGTACGGGGCGGGCAGGAAGGCATGCGCCGCGAACCGGCCGCCGCGCCGGACGGTGACCGACGCGTCGTTCAGCCGGGTGCTGAGCAGCTCGAACTGAAGATCGAGTACGGCCTCGAGCAGACTGGTCTCGACCAGGCCGCCGGCGCCGGTCCGGAACCGGCGGACCAGCAGCGCGGTGACGCCCTGGGCCAGATGGCAGCTGGTCAGATGATCGGCGATCGACAGGCCGATCGGCACCGGTCCCGCGTCGGCCGAGCCGCTCAGCCAGGGCAAGCCGGAGAGCGACTGGGCCAGCAGATCCTGGCCGGGCCGATCCCGCCACGGGCCGTCGTCACCGTAGCCGCTGGCGCTGGCGTAGACGATCGCCGGATTGAGTCGTCGCACGGCCGGGTAGTCGAGACCGATCCGCTCCATCACGCCGGGACGGAAGTTCTGGATGATCACGTCGCACTGCGTGATCAACGACCTGACCCGCTCCAGGTCGGCCGGATTCTTGAGGTCGGCGGTGATGCCGTACTTGTTCCGGTTCATCGCGTGGAAGGAGACCGTGTCGCCGTCGACAAAGCGGCCGGCGAAGGCGAGCTTGCGGCCGATGTCCCCGCCCTGTGGCCGCTCGACCTTGATCACGGTCGCGCCGAGATCGGCCAGCCGCAACGCGGCCACCGGGCCGGCCAGGAACTGGCTGAAGTCGAGCACCCGCACACCGTCCAGGGGTGGTTCCGTGCTGTCCACGCGCATCCTCCGTTGACTTGGCCCGGGACAGGACCCTAACATGAACAAACGTTTGTTCATAGCGAGGAGCTGCACATGCGGGTCGCCCTGCATTCGATCTTGAAGCCCGGCGCCGAGGTAGCGTACGAGCGCGACCATGTGACCATCCCGGACGAACTGGCTGCCTCCTTCGCGCGGGTCGGGATTCGGGACTGGACGATCTGGCGGAGTGGCGCCGACCTGTTCCACCTGGTCGAGTGCGACGACTACGCGGCCGCCATGGCTGCCCTGGCTGACGATCCGGCAAACCTGCGCTGGCAGGCCTTCATCGGACCGCACGTCGAGCGGTTCGTCAGCGCCGGCGACGGACCGGAGGGACAGCTGCTCGGGCAGGTCTGGCGACTGGCGGAGCAGCGGGACGCCGTTCGGTAGCATCGCGCCATGGCTCGCCTGGTGGATGTCGCCGCCGCCGCCGGAGTGTCGGTGGGGTTGGTCTCGCGGGTGCTGAACGGCGACCCTGCGACCCGGGCGACCGAAGAGACCCGGCAGCGGGTGCAGCGCGCCGCCGACCGGCTCGGCTATCGGCCCAACCACGCGGCCCGGGCGCTCCGGTCGGCGCGGACGTACACGATCGGGCTGGTGGTTCCTGACCTGACCAACGCGCTGTTCGCCGAGTTGATGCGGGGCGTGGAGGAGGCGTCGGCGCGGCTCGGCTACACGGTGCTGCTCGGACGGTCCGAGGCGCTGACCGACCAGGCCCGGATCTCCCGGCTGCTCGACGACGGGCGGGTCGACGGCTTCCTGTTGCAGGGGCGCGATGCCGACACCACCGAGTCGCTGGCCGCCGTCGCCGGCACCGCCCCGGTGGTGGTGATCAACTCCAGGATGCGGCATCGGCGAGGCAGCGTGATGCTCGACGATCAGGCCGCCGGCCGGGTGGCCGCAGAGTTCCTGATCCAGCGTGGCCATCGCCGGATCGGTCTGATCAACGGGCCGCGGTCGCTGCTGACGGCGCGGCTGCGGGCGGCCGGGTTCCGTTCTGCGATGCGCGACGCGGGGCTGCCGGTGAGTCCCAAGGCGATCACCTGGGTCGGCTACACGGTGCCGGACGCGGCGCCCGCACTGGAGTCGATCATGAGCGCCGCGCACCCGCCCTCGGCCGTCGTGGTCGGAAACGTGAACGCCGCGATGGGGGTGCTCACCGAGGCCCGCCGGATCGGGTTGTCGGTGCCCGGCGAGCTGTCGGTGATCGCGATCCACGACGCCTGGACCGCCGCGCACACCTGGCCGCCGCTCAGCACGGTGAAGCTGCCGCTGGATCGGCTGGGGGAGCAGGCGGTCGAGGCGCTGCACCGGCGGCTCGAGGGCCGGCCGGGCGAGGACCAACTCCTCGACGACGTCGCGCCCGAGGTGATCGTCAGGGAGTCGGTCGCCGACCGCGGTTGAGCTCGGCCACCGTCGGCGGCCGTCGACAAGATCCGCCGCTGCATAGAGTCGCTCGTACGCCTATATATGCTATCGTTCCCGTATCGCCTGAACAAACGTTTGTTCAGTGCGTCCGCCAGTTCGCTGGATGCAGGGAGGCACATGCGAAACGTGGCAGTGGCGCGCCACCCGGCCGCCCCACCGACGTCGCCGGCACGACGAACGAGCTCGAACACCGGGTCCGCTCGGTGGCGGAAGGCGCTGCGTCGGCACTGGCAGCTCTATCTGCTGGTGATCATCCCGCTGCTGTATTTCCTGATCTTCAAGTACGTCCCGATGGCCAACAATGTGATCGCCTTCAAGAACTACAGCGTGGTCAAGGGCATCTGGGGCAGCCCCTGGGTCGGCGCCCGGCACTTCGAGGCGTTCTTCCGGAACCCGGTCTTCTGGACGCTGATCAAGAACACGCTGGTCCTGTCCGGCTATGCCGTGCTGGCCGGATTCCCGCTGCCGATCATGCTCGCGGTGATGCTGAACGAAGTGCGGGCGCGCTGGTTCCGGCGCACCGCGCAGTTGGTCACCTACGCTCCGTACTTCATCTCCACTGTCGTGGTGGTGTCGATGATCATCCTGATCCTCGCGCCGCGGCTGGGTCTGGTGTCGCGGGCGTTCGGCTTCTTCGGCGTGGAAGCGCCCGACCTGCTTGGTGATCCGACCTACTTCCGTCACGTCTATGTCTGGTCCGATGTCTGGCAGACCACCGGGTATGCCGCGGTGATCTATCTCGCGGCGCTGTCGGCGGTGGACCCGGCGCTCTACGAGGCGGCCAAGGTGGACGGTGCCTCGCGGGTGCGCCGGATCTGGCACGTGGACATTCCCGGAATCCTGCCGACTGCGATGATCATCCTGATCCTGAGCGTCGGCAACATCATGGCGGTGGGATTCGAGAAGGTGTTCCTGCTGCAGAACCCGATCAACCTGATGAACTCCGAGGTGATCGCCACCTACGTCTACAAGACCGGTCTGCTCAACGCCGACTTCGGCATCGCGACGGCCGTGGGTTTGCTCAACTCGGTGGTCAACCTGGTCCTGCTGCTCGCGGTCAACCTGGCGGCGAAGCGGCTCAGCGGAAGTGGTCTGTGGTGAAGCCGACCCGGATCAAGGACACCCTGGTCGACCGCTGTTTCATGATCGCGGTCTACCTGCTGCTGACCGTCGGCCTGATCGTGATCTTGGTGCCGCTGGTTCACATCGTCGCCAGCTCCTTCTCCAGCCCGGCCGCGGTCTCGTCCGGCCACGTGCTGCTCTGGCCGGTCGACTTCTCGCTCCGCGGCTACGAGGCAGTGCTGAGCAACCCGCAGATCCTCACCGGCTATGGAAACTCGTTGTTCTACACCGTGGCGGGGACGGTGATCAGCACGAGCCTGACGATCGCCATCGCCTATCCGCTCTCCCGGCCGGGATTCCGCGGGCGCAACGTGATCATGGCCCTGGTGCTGATCACCATGCTGTTCAGCGGCGGTCTGATCCCGACCTACCTGGTGGTCCAGCAGCTGGGCCTGCTGGACACCCGTTGGGCGCTGTTGCTGCCCAACGCCATCGCCGTGTGGCAGGTGATCATCGCCCGGACCTACTTCCGGTCGGCCATTCCGGAGGGTCTGGCCGAGGCCGCCGAACTCGACGGCTCCAGTGATCTCCGCTTCCTCTGGTCGGTGGTGCTGCCACTGTCGAAGCCCATGATCGCGGTGATCGCGCTGATGTACGCGATCGGCCAGTGGAATGCCTACTTCGACGCGTTGATCTACCTCAAGGACAGCAGTCTGCAACCGCTGCAGTTGGTGCTGCGCAACATCCTGATCCTCAACAACCCCGCCACCATGACCGATGTCGCGATGCAGGCCGACCGGAAGCAGTTGTCGGACCTGCTGAAGTACTCCCTCATCGTGGTGGCCAGCGTGCCGGTCCTGGTGATCTATCCGTTCGTGGCCCGCTACTTCACCAAGGGCGTCCTGATCGGCGCGATCAAGGGCTGACCCAAGAACCCGCAAAGGAGCACTCATGTCACGCAATCGTGTCGCCGGCGCCATCGGACTGCTGCTGACGGCGAGCCTCTCCCTGGCCGCCTGCACGGAGGCCGCGCCGGAGGACGAGAACCCCAACGGCCCGGTCCAACTGTCGGTCTTCGCTCCCCAGGGAGCCACGACCGATCTGAGCACCAATGCCTTCAGCAAGCAGATGGCGGAGAAGTTCGGGATCGAGTTCAGTTGGGAGACCACGACCTGGGACGCCGGGGCCGCCGCCGAGAAGCGGCAGATCTCGCTGGCCAGCGGCGACTATCCCGACCTGTTCCTGCTGATCCCGTGGGTCGACCAGTTCAATCCGACCGAGCTGCTGAAGCTGGGCCAGCAGGGCGTCGCGATGCCGCTCAACGATCTGATCAAGGAACATGCGCCGCACATCCAGGCCGAACTCGACGCCAATCCGGACTATCGGGCGATGTCCACCGCGCCCGACGGCAACATCTACGGGCTGGGCCAGTGGATCGACTGCTACCACTGCAGCTATCCCGGCAAGCTGTGGCTGAACACCGACTGGCTGAAGAAGCTGAACCTGAAGTCTCCGACCACGACCGACGAGTTCCGTACCGTCCTGCAGGCCTTCAAGACCCAGGATCCCAACGGGAACGGCAAAGCCGACGAGGTGCCGCTGTCGTCCGCCGTCGGCTCCGACGTCCTGCCCTACTTCATGGGTTCCTTCATCGCCGGCATCAACAACAAGAGCACCGTGGTGCTGAACAACGGCACGGTCGACATCCAGGCCGACAAGGAAGGCTGGCGCGAGGGACTGCGCTACCTGCATCAGCTGATGGCGGAAGGCCTGATCGACAAGGGCGCGCTGAGCCAGAACCAGGAAGCCCTGCAGAAGCTGGGCGACAACCCGGATGCCGTCCTCCTCGGCGGCGTGCCCACCCTGCATCCGCGGTTCTTCATCACCCTGGAACAGAAGGACAAGCGAGACGTCGGCTACAACGCGATCCCGCCGCTGAAGGGGCCGCAGGGCCTGGCCTACGCCTCGTACGCCGTCAGTTCGACCCCCGGTGCCACCTTCGTGCTGACCAACAAGGCGAGCGAACGGGACCGGATCGCCGCGATCAAGCTGCTCGACTACCTGTTCACCGATCAGGGCGAGACCGAGGGCGTGTTCGGCGTCGAGGGACAGGACTGGGAGAAGCCCGGACCCGGTGACAAGCCTTTGGTGGAAGGGGTTCCGGCCCTGTACAAGGTGCTGCAGTCGCCGGAGAACACGGCCTGGCAGCCGATGGCGCAGTATCGCAACACGCGCGAGTATCGCGGTGGACAGGTCGTGCCGGACGACATCTACAGCACGGCCGGGTACGAACGCCGACTGCAGCAGGCCACCAAGCTGTACGAGGGATCCGAAGACCGGTCCTTGAGCTTTCCCTTCCACGGGGTGTGGGTCGCGCCGGAGGATGCCAGCGAGCTGGCCACCCTGCAGACCAACCTCGAGAGCTACATCGCCCAGAGCTCGGTGGAGTTCATGACCGGGTCGAAGGACCTGGAGTCCGACTGGGACTCCTACGTCGCGGGCTTCGAGGGAATGGGCCTGGCCCGCTACAAGGAACTGCTGCAGGTCAGCTACCAGAACTCCGGTCTCCGGTGAATTCCTATCCTCGGTGGTTGTGATCAAACTCCAGGATGCGGTCCGGGTCAGGAGTTGGCGATCGCCTGCCACTCCTCGAGCTTGGTCATGATCAACTCGGCCCGTCGCTTCGGGTCGGAGCCGTCCATGATCGCCGCGTCGGCCGGGTCCGCCCGCAGGTAGATGCCGGAGGTCCGGGTGTTCAGCAGCGGATCCCTGTCCGAGCGGGTGATCCAGTAGCCGGCGGCCCGGTCGGCCGACTCAATCCTGATCTCCGCGGTGCCCTCGAGCTGCGGCGCGTCGGGGTGCCGCGGCCGTTCGCCGTTCCAGTAGTAGAAGACGCCGGACGGGTCGCTCTGCTCCTTGGTCGCCACGCTGCGATAGCGCACCGAGATGGTGCCGTCCTCCTGCCAGCCGGCCCCGCTCACCTGCAGCGAGCCCTGGCGATCGCGGGTGACCCGGAGCAGGCTGACCGCCGACGGCTCCTGCTCCGTCCGCAGCGTGAGTGAGTGCTGCCACCACAGCCCCTCGACCCGTGCGAGCCGCCCCTCGGCCTCGATCGCGGTGCGGAGCTTCCGGTTGATCTCGTCGATCGCGGCCGGGCCGGTCTCGGCGTACCGCACGCAGGTGAGGCCGAGCAGATCGGTCGGCAGCTTGGCGCCGTCGGCATGCAGGATGTACGTCCGCCGCATTCCGATCACGCCGCCGAACAGGCCGGCCTCGAACACCACGTTGTCGCGCGGCGAGGCCATCCCCGGCGCCTCGCCGTGGCTGGTCCAGTCGTCCGCCGCGAAGATGAACGCCGCGAAGTCGACCTCGCGGGTGAGCTCGACGAGCCGCTCCAGGGTCGAGGTGCCGGGGTTGAACACGATGGTCCACGGCTCGACGTCGGCCACATCCTGCAGTCCGGCTGTCAGCGCGTCCAGTAGGGCCGCCTGCTGGCCCGAGGAACCGAGAAAGATTCGGGGCTTGATCACCTCCGAATCCTAAGATCATTTCGGGCTGCGCCGGGCGTGATCGGTGCCGATGATCACCGGCCGGGGGTTGACACGCCATGCCGTGATCGGGTTGCATCGCTCGAAATCGATTACACGGCCAGGAGGCAGTTCGATGCCGAACTCAACTCGCGGGCTCCGCCGGCTCAGTCTCATGCTTGCGCTCGTGATGGTGATCGGCGCGCTCGCGTCCGGCACCGTCCCGACCGCCGCGGCAGCCCCCGGATCCG
Source organism: Microlunatus speluncae (assembly GCF_009299835.1). Classification (GTDB taxonomy): domain Bacteria; phylum Actinomycetota; class Actinomycetes; order Propionibacteriales; family Propionibacteriaceae; genus Microlunatus; species Microlunatus speluncae. The sequence goes on along the minus strand of NZ_VKCZ01000021.1, from coordinate 99,418 downwards.
CCCCGAAGTCCGAACCCGTCCGGCACGGCCCGGTCGGCTGGGACACGTACCGGCAGCTCGACCGGCTCGGCGAGCTCGACCGGGATTCGCGCTCGCTGCAGTTCTCCAGCTTCGACCGCACCGACGGCAACAACGACGGCTTCGAGGGCGCCCATTCCTGCCTGCGGCAGAGCGAGGGCGGCTGTGTGATCGCCGAGCACCGGGGTGCCGGCGAGATCGCGTCGATCTGGTTCACCCGGGACGGCGGCGACGTCAGCAAGACCGGCAAGATCACCATCGAGCTGGACGGCGAGACCGTCGTCGACACCTCGCTGCAGGATCTCGTCGACGGCGAGCTCGGCGCCCCGTTCGTCTACCCCCTGGTGGCGAACGCGGATCAGAGCTCGGGCGGCGTCTACGTCAAGGTGCCGATGCCGTACCGGTCCGAGATGGTGATCACGACCCAGCACAATCCGCTCTTCTACCACGTGAACTACCGCGAGTTCGCCGAGCCGGAGGGCATCGCCACCTTCGATCCCGACGATCAGGCGCTGGACGTGATCAAGACCCTGAAGGCCGCCGGCACCGCCGATCCGAAACCGGCCCAGCCGAACCCGCGGACGGTCGAGCAGATCGCCCGGATCGCGCCGCAGGCGTCGGTGGTGCTGGCCGAGAGCAGCAAGCCGGGCGCGCTGACCGGGCTCGAGTTCCGGATCCCGCAGCTGGCGACGAACCCGGTCGATCGCACCGCCAAGGCCCCGGCCAAGCCGTCGCCGTCCGGCCTCGATCCGCGCAAGGCGCGCTGGATCCGGCCCGACCCGAAGACGGCCGCGCAGAGCGAGGAGAGCTCCCGGTCGGACCAGATCCTGACCGGTGTGCGGCTGCGGATCACCTTCGACGGCGTGCAGACGGTGGACGCGCCACTGGGCGAGTTCTTCGGCAGCGGCCTCGGCCTGTATTCGGTGCGGTCGCTGATGTTCGGCGTCGATCCCAAGACCCGGACGCTGCGGGCCTGGTGGCCGATGCCGTACGCGAGCAGCGCCAAGGTCGAGCTCTACAACGATTCCAAGATCACCATTCGCGGCGCCACCACCTCGGTCGCGATCTCCGACAACCCCGAATGGCGGGCGCAGCTCGAGGCCGGGCTGGTCGGTCACTTCCGGGCCACCACCAACCGGGAGCGGACCGACTTCGGCCGTGATCATGTCTTCCTCGAGGCCACCGGCTCCGGCCGGGTGGTCGGCGTCTCGCACACCGTCGAGGGGCTGATCCCGACCGGAAACGTACGCAACTATCTGGAGGGTGACGAGCGGCTGTTCGTCGACGGCTCGGCCAGCCCGGATCAGCACGGCACCGGCACCGAGGACTTCTACGAGGGCGGCTGGTATTTCAACCGCGGCGTCTTCAGCGCGCCGCTGACCGGCAACCCGGCGCACGAGGTGTCCGGCGGCGGCTGCACGTATGACTGCACCGGGCTGTATCGGCTGCTGCTGGCCGAGGCGATCGACTTCTCCTCCCAGATCAGGTTCGGCATCGAGCACGGTCCGGGCAACGACGCCGACGCGGTCGAGGGCTCCACCACTTATTGGTACGGCAATCCGGAGCGGACCCTGGAGTGGACCGACCGGCTCGACGTCGGCGACGCCGCCAGTGAGCAGGCGCACGACTACACCGCCGCCGAGCCGGGCGAGGTGAGCCGATCGACCAGCCGCTTCGAGGGAGTCGACGGGCCCGCCGAGCCGGTCGTCCTGGACACCCGGGCCAGCGCGTCCAAGATCAGCTTCACGATGGCAGTCGCGGCGGACAACCTCGGCGTCGTGCTGCGCCGGGTCTCCGATCAGTCCGATCCGTATCAGGCGGCGGCCGTGAAGATCGACGGCGAGCCGGCCGGGGTGTGGGCCCAACCGCTCGGCAACGACACCCGCCGCTGGCTGGACGACTCGTACGTCTTGCCCGCCGCCCTGACCGCCGGCAAGCAGTCGATCACGGTCGAACTGACCCCGTCGGACGGCAGCCCGGACTGGAACGCGGCGGCCTACTACGCCCTGTCCCACCGGGCCGCGGCTCCCGACACCGAGGACCCGGGCCCGGTCGGCGCCGTCACGGCCGACGCCGACGACTCGACCTCGGTGACGCTGACCTGGCCGGAGACGACCGACGACGACTACGCCCCGCGCTACGAGGTGCACGCCTCGACCACCTCCGGGTTCACGCCGTCGGCCGACACCCTGGTCGGCATCTCCCGCCGCACCGGCTTCGTCCACGCCGACCTGGACGTCCGCCAGACCTGGCACTATCGGGTCCGCGCCGTCGATGCCGCCGGGCAGACGGGTGAGTTCTCACCCGAGGTCAGCGCGACCACCGGCGACACCCTGCGGATCGAGGCCGAGTCCCTCTTCGAGGACGCGGTCGCGACCGGCCCGCTGCAGGTGCAGGGCAACTGCTGCGGCATCGAGTGGTCCGGCGGCGCCCAGCTCTGGTTCACCCCGACCGCCGCCGACAACAAGATCACCATGACCTTCGAGCTCGGCACCGCCGGCGCCTATTCGCTCACGGGAGTGCAGACCCTTGCTGCCGACTACGGCATCAACGTGCTGACCCTCGACGGCGACCAGCTCGGCGACCCCTTCGACGCCTACAACTCACCCGAGGTCCAGGTCAGCGACCCGATCGACTATGGCACCGTCCAACTCGCCGCCGGGACCCACACCCTGGTCCTCGAAGTCACCGGCAAGAACGCCGACGCGACCAGCTACATGGCCGGCCTCGACTACCTGCAACTGGAGCTCACCGACTGAGGAACGAGTGCGCCTGTTCGTTCCCTGAGCCTGTCGAAGGGGCAGGCCGGACCCGCCGTTCTTTCGGATTGCGGCCTAACGGCCGGGAAAGACGCAGCGAGGGCGGACGAGGTACGCAGTTGATGGAGAATCGCCGCCGGGTGCAGGTCGGAGTGAGCGCCGGTCGAGTTGGTTGGCGGCGGCCGGACCTGATTCGGTCGCCGGGTGTGCTTCGGGGTTCATCGAGTGTGACGTTTCCCACCTCGATCGTCGCTCGACAGGTGGGAAACGTCACACTCGATGAACGACAGAGTCCTCGACGCCCCGGTGATGCGCCGGGTCCCGTCGAACTGACAGCCAGCGGCAGCGGCCGCCGCCGGAACCGGCGCCCGGCCGCCACTCAGCCGACCGCGACAAACCCGCCCGCCTTCGATGCGCCTTCCGGCCGCTAGGCCGAAACCGAAGAGAACGGCGCGACCTGGCCTGCCCCCTTCGGCAGGCTCAGGACATGCTTCGACAGGCTCAGGGAACGAACACCCAACTCCTCCACCCCGATAAGGACGGCTGGATCCAGCCAGGCCCTTCGACAGGCTCAGGGAACGAACACCCAGCTCCTCCACCCCCGTTTAAGGACGGCTGGATCCAGCCAGCCCCTTCGACAGGCTCAGGGAACGAACGAGCGGTAAGCGGTGAAGCGTGGGTCAGGCCAGGCCCTTCTCCTTGAGCCAGTCCCCGGCGACCTGGCCCGGGTCGTCGTGGTCGGAGTCGACGCGCTTGTTCAGGGCGGTCAGGTCCTCGGTGGTGAGGGCGGCCTGGACGGCTTCCAGGGCGGCCTTGGCGTCGGCGTTGCCGGCGATGTCGTCGGTGACCAGCGGCACGACGTTCTGCGGCAGGATCATCGACTCGGGGTCGGCGAGCTGCACGTAGCCGTTGTCGACGATCACGCTCTCGGTGGTGAAGAAGGTGGCGACCTGGATCTTGCCGTCGTTGAGGTCGCGCGACTTCACGGCCGGGGAGTCGTACGGCTTGAACTCCTTGAACGTGGCGCCGTAGATGCTCTCCAGCCCGGGCGGGCCATAGGCGCGGGTCTCCAGTTCGGACGGGCCGCCGAGGATGGCGCCGGAGGAGATCTTCTTCAGGTCGGCCAGGGAGGCGATCCCGTTCTGGTCGGCGTACTCCTTGGTCACGACGTAGACGTCCTGGTCGGCGGCCGGCGAGGACTTCAGCACCTGCAGGCCGGAGGGCAGTTTCTCCGGCAGCGCGGTCTCGACCTCCTGCTGGGTCTTGGCCTTGGACGCCTTGTCGTAGTTGAGCAGGAGGTTGCCCGTGTATTCCGGGACGATCGAGATCGAGCCCTCCTGCAACGCCTTCAGGTAGACCTCGCGGTTGCCGATGTTGGGCTTGGTCGAGACGTTCAGGCCCTTGGCCTTCAGTGCCTGCGCGTACAGCTCGCCGAGCACCTGGGATTCGGTGAAGTTGGCCGAGCCGACGACGATCGCCTGCTGGTCCTGCGGCTGCGAGGGGGCCGCGGACTGCTCACCCAGGGGATTGCTGTTGCTCGCGCAGCCGGCCAGCCCGAAGGCGAGGGCGGCGACGACCGCGGTCAGGGTCTTGAGTTTCATGTCAATGCCTCAGATCGTGATGGTGTGTCTGTGTCTTGTTCTGCTTGCAGTACCGCTCGGTCGACCGCGCGCCGGGCACGGGTCGTCCGACCGGCCAGCCATCCCACGCCACTCAGTAACACGTCGAGCACGATGGCTAATCCCGCGATCAACGCCGCTCCGGCGAACATCTGCGGGTAGTCGTTCTGTCGCTGGCCGCTGATCAGCAGCCGGCCCAGCCCGCCGCCCGCGGCGAACGCGGCCACGGTCGCCGTGGCGACCACCTGCAGCGTCGCGCTGCGCAGGCCGGAGATCACCAGGGGCAGGGCCAGCGGCCACTCCACCTGGGCGACGATCTGGGTCTCGGTCAGGCCGATCGCCCGAGCAGCGTGTACGGCCTCGCGGTCGGCACCCCCGATCCCCGCCGCGGTCGCAGTCAGGATCGCCGGCAGCGCCAGGATCGCCAGGACCGGGACGATCTTCTCGATCCCGGTGCCGAGCAGCACCACCACCAGCACCAGCAGGCCGAGGGTCGGGATCGCCCGGGCCGCGTTGCTGGTGCCGATCACCAGGAACGAGCCGCGGCCCGTGTGGCCGATCAAGATGCCGACCGGGATCGCGATCAGGGCGCCGATCACGACAGCGGCCGCCGTGTAGGTCAGGTGCTGCAGCAGCAGGTCGATGATCTTGCCGCCGCCCGGCCAGTTGGCCGGATCGAGGAGATAGGACAGAAGATTCATGCCAGCCGCCGTCCCCGCGCCCAGGGCAGCGTCCCGTGCTTGATCAACAGGATCAAGGCGTCGGCGATCAGCGCCAGGATCAGGCTGAACGCCAGCCCGGCGACGATCGGGGTCAGGAACGAGCTGTTCAACCCGCGATCGAACAACTGCCCCAGGGCGCCGCCGCCGACCACGGCCGCCACGCTGACCATGGCGATGTTGGACACGGTCACCACCCGCAGCCCGGCGAAGATCACCGGCATCGCCAGTGGCAGCTCGACCACCAGCAACCGGCGGAACCAGCCGTAGCCGATCGCCGCGGCCGCCTGCTTGACCGTGTCCGGCACCGAGCGGAGGCCGTCCACCACGCTGCGGACCAGCAGCGCGACGGAGTAGATCGCCAGCGCGACGGCGACGTTGATCGGGCTCAGGATCGAGGTCGGGATGATCGCGGGCAGGGCGACGAACAGGGCCAGCGACGGCACCGAATAGATCACGCCGAGCACCGCCAGCAGGCCGTTGGCACCCTTGCCGGTGAGGAAGATCAGATAGCCCAGCGGGATCGAGATGATCACTGCGATCAACACCGGGATGATCGACAACGCGATGTGTTCGAGCAGCAGGCCGCTGATGTTCATCCCGCTGGACCAGTTGCGCGCGATCCAGCCGAGATCGATGGAGGTGTCGATCATGGTGCCGCCTCGGTGGAGCCCGCGGCCTCGACGGCTCCCCGCGCCTCGGCACTGCGGTGCTCGGCCAGCTGGCCCAGCACGGCCTCGGGGTCGACCACGCCGGCGAACCGGCCGTCGCGGACGGCGACGGCCAACCCGGCCGGCGAGGTCAGCGCGGCGTCGAGGGCGGTCCGGAGGTTGTCGGAACTGGGGTCGAAGGTGCTGCCGAGGGGCATCGGCCGGCCGTCCTCACGCAATCCGGCCCAGCCGACCGGCCGTCGGTCCTCGTCCAACAACAACGTCCGCCCCCGGGCGCCGGCGGCGTCGGTCGTGGTCGGCACCTCGTCCAGGCTCAGCCGGTCGGCCGGCTGGAACGACAGCGACCGGTAGCCCCGGTCCTTGCCGACGAAGCCCTCGACGAACGCGTCCGCCGGCTCCTCCAGCAACTGCTGCGGGGTGCCGGCCTGGGCCAGGATGCCGCCGACCCGGAGGATGGCCACCTGATCGCCGAGCTCGATCGCCTCGTCGATGTCGTGAGTGATCATGATGATGGTCTTGCTCAGCTCCCGCTGCAGGCCGAGGAACAGCTCGTGCAGCTCGGCCCGGACCACCGGGTCGACCGCCGAGAACGGCTCGTCCATCAGCATCACCAGCGGGTCCGCCGCCAGCGCCCGGGCGACCCCGACCCGCTGCTGCTGACCGCCGGACAGCTGGCCGGGAAACCGGCGGGCCAGGGCCGGGTCGAGCCCGACCGCGTCGAGCAACTCCAACGAGCGGGCCCGGGTCTTGGCCTTGGTCCAGCCGAGCAGCCCGGGCACGGTGCCGATGTTGTCCAGCACCGTCCGGTGCGGGAACAGGCCGCCGCTCTGGATCACGTACCCCATCTGGCGGCGCAGCGTGGTCACCGGCCGGGCCGACAGCGGCTCCTCGTCCCAGAGGATCCGGCCCTCGGTCGGCTCGAGCATCCGGTTGACCATCCGGAGGGTGGTCGTCTTGCCACAACCGGACGGCCCGACGATGACGGTGATCCGGTCCGACGGCACGGTCAGGCTGAGATCGGAGACGGCGGTGGTGCCGTCCGGATAGGTCTTGGTGACGCCCTCGAAGGTGATCATGGCGCCGCCGGAGCCCCTGGCCCCCCGGGAGTGGGCCGCGTCGATCGGACTGGGGTGCTTCTCATCAGTGCTTCCGCCCTTGTCGGTAGGTTGCTCGAGTGCTGCCCTGCTGAACACGCTGAGCGTGTGCCACGTCCGGGACGAGGCCCAACGAAAACGACCCTATCCACTCCGGCTGACAACGACGCGGAGTTCCTCTGGGTGGTCACCGGACCGTAATGGCCGCGGAGTTGCCCGGAACCGGGCCCGACTGTTTGCACTCGGGGTAGCAGAGTGCTAAACATTGAACTGGCACTCTCGGACCGAGAGTGCTACTCACACATCGGTGAGATCTCGGTTGAGGTCGTCCGTCGCGGGCATCGCTGGGTGGGGTAGGCCATTTTCGTCAACCGTCGGCGGTGGGGATCCACCGCCAGCAACGCGGGAGGACTCGCGGAGAACTATGCCCAAACTCATTCAATTCAACACCGAGGCGCGACGGGGCCTCGAGCGAGGGATGAACATCCTCGCCGACGCCGTCAAGGTGACGCTTGGTCCCAAGGGACGCAACGTCGTACTGGAGAAGAAGTGGGGCGCCCCCACCATCACCAACGATGGTGTGAGCATCGCCAAGGAGATCGAGCTCGAGGATCCGTACGAGAAGATCGGTGCGGAGCTCGTCAAAGAGGTCGCCAAGAAGACCGACGACGTCGCGGGTGACGGCACCACCACCGCCACCGTGCTGGCGCAGGCGCTGGTCCGCGAGGGCCTGCGCAACGTCGCCGCCGGCGCCAACCCGATCGCGCTGAAGCGTGGCATCGAGGCCGCTGTCGTGGCCATCGTCGCCGAGCTGGCCAAGGTCGCCAAGCCGGTCGAGACCAAGGAGCAGATCGCGGCCACCGCGTCCGTCTCCGCGGGCGACCCCTCCGTCGGCGAGATCATCGCCGAGGCGATGGACAAGGTCGGCAAAGAAGGCGTCATCACCGTCGACGAGTCCAACACCTTCGGCCTGGAGCTCGAGCTCACCGAGGGCATGCGGTTCGACAAGGGCTACATCTCCGGCTACTTCGTGACCGACACGGAGCGGATGGAGACCACCCTCGAGGATCCGTACGTGCTGATCGTCAACTCCAAGATCGGCAGCCTGAAGGACCTGCTGCCGCTGCTGGAGAAGGTCATGCAGTCCGGCAAGCCGCTCCTGGTGATCGCCGAGGACGTCGAGGGTGAGGCCCTGGCCGCCCTGATCGTCAACAAGATCCGTGGCGTCTTCAAGTCCGCCGCCGTCAAGGCGCCGGGCTTCGGCGACCGCCGCAAGGCCATGCTGACCGACATCGCCATCCTCACCGGTGGCCAGGTCGTCAGCGAAGAGGTCGGCCTGAAGCTCGACGCCGTGGAGATCGATCTGCTGGGCCGCGCCCGCCAGGTCGTCATCACCAAGGACGAGACCACAATCATCGAGGGTGGCGGCGACAGCGATCAGATCGCCGGCCGGGTCGCTCAGATCCGCGCCGAGATCGAGAACTCGGACTCCGACTACGACCGGGAGAAGCTGCAGGAGCGGCTGGCCAAGCTGGCCGGCGGCGTTGCGGTGATCAAGGTCGGCGCGGCCACCGAGGTCGAGCTGAAGGAGCGCAAGCACCGGATCGAGGACGCCGTTCGCAACGCGAAGGCTGCCGTCGAGGAGGGCATCGTCGCCGGTGGCGGCGTGGCCCTGCTGCAGGCCGCCAAGTCGGCGACGGTGGATCTCGAGGGTGACGAGGCGATCGGCGCGGCCAGCGTCTTCGCCGCGGCCTCGGCTCCGCTGAAGCAGATCGCGATCAACGCCGGCCTCGAGGGTGGCGTTGTCGCGGAGAAGGTCGGCAACCTGCCGGCCGGCCACGGCCTGAACGCGGCCACCGGCGAGTACGAGGATCTCCTCGCCGCCGGCGTCCCCGACCCGGCCAAGGTGACCCGGTCCGCGCTGCAGAACGCGGCGTCGATCGCGGCGCTGTTCCTGACCACCGAAGCGGTCATCGCCGACAAGCCGGAGAAGGCCCCCGCGGCCCCGGCCGGTGGCGACGGCGGCATGGGTGGCATGGGCGGCATGGACTTCTGAGTCCAGCCAACCCGTAAGACAGACAGGGGCGGTGGCCCGGACTTCTCAGCGGTCCGGGGCACCGCCCCTTTCCCATGCCTGCGGTTGGTGACCTGGCGCCGATCAGCCGCGCCGGAAGTCGGGCAGCGCGGCCAGTTGGGCGGCGGCCATCACGACGGCGGCGCCGAGATAGAACCAGCCGATCGGCGGCTCCACCAGCAGCGGGCAGATCGCGAACATCGCGATGCTGACCCAGGTGACGCCCCAGGCCCAGGGCACCCGTCGGCGGTACGGGATCAGCAGCACGATCAGCGCGTACACGTTCAGGGCGGCGAACACGGTGAGCATCAGCCGGTCGGTGTCGGTGTCGGAATAGGTGGCCACGCCGACGACGTGGTTGATGGCAAAGCCGGCGACGAGGAAGATCAGCACCACCCAGGCGATCCGGGCGATCGTGCTGCGGGCCGGAGTCGGCTCGGCGGCCGCGAGATCCTCGGCCTCCGGTTCGTCGGTTTGGGGCAGGTCGGTCATGGTACGCCTCCGGACTTCAGTGTAGGGACGCCATCCCCTCCTGTCCGGCAAACCGACCGACCCGTGACTAGCGGCTTCCCCGGGTCAGCGGCCGGGCCTCGACCACGACGCCGTCGACCGCACCGCGGTAGCGGGCCAGGTGCTGTTCGGCGGTGCCGATCGTCGCCGGGGCGGACAGCTCCAGCCGGTTGCCGTCCGGCGTGGTCCAGCCGGCTCGCAGCACGTCGCCGTCGACGGTGAGGTCGATCCCGGACGTCCGACCGGTGGCTGCGTCGGATTCGATCATGCTGAAGCTGCCGACCAGATAGCCGTCAGTGATCTCGTTCATGATCAACTCTCGTTCGCTGCCGCCGGGCAGCAGCTCGACCGTCGCCTCAACCCCCTGCTCCGTCCGGCGGGTCAGGCCGCGGGGGCGGAATGGCCCGAACCGGGCCGCGGCCACGGACAACTCGAGCCGGATCACCCCGGCGTCGATCCGGACCGGCGCCGCGTCGGGCGAGGTCGGCAGCAGCGAGCCGGCGCGGACGGTGGCGTCCGGATCGGCGACCTCGAAGATCAACTTCAGCGAGCGGGCAGAGAACGGCTGACCGGATTCGATCTTGTGCAGGCCGATGTGCTCGTCGCCGCCCGGGGAGATGAAACCGACCGCCCAGAGCACGTGGCCGCCGGCCTGGACCGAGCTGAACACGGCCGAGGAGAAGTCGAAGTCGTCCTTGCAGAAGCGCAGCCGGACGTGCCGATGCCGGTCCCACGGCCGGTCCTGCTCGGCCTCGTCGGGTCCGGTCCAGTAGCCGAGCAACGGCCGGCGCTGCAGCCAGAACTCCGAGGTGTTGGCCGTGCCCAGGGTGGCCCGCGGCGTTCGCCAGGTGGTGCCCTGGATCGGGTGCCGGCGACCGGCCACGGTGCTGTGGCTGAACTGCTCCCGGATCTGTCCGATCGGCGAGTCCAGCAGCGCGTCGAGGACGGCCTCCGGAGCGGCGAACTCGAGGATGGCCGGGACGACCAGCGACAGGGCCGGCCGGTCCAGCGGCACGGCGTCGAAGGGTGGTTGCTGCCCGGTCGCCTTGGCCAGCAGCGCGAGCACCGGAGTGTTCGTACCAAGATCATCGCCGTAGCTCCGAGCCATCGGTCCGCTCAGCTGACCGGTCGGCCGGTGCCAGCGCTGGATGAGGTGCCGCCACAGCTGTTCCGCGATCCAGCCGGCCCCGTCGACCGCCGCCGGCTCCTCGACGTAGTGACCGATCGCGGTGATCGCCTCCATCGTGATCGCCCAGTAGCCGGGGCTGTTGTATTCGGCGAAGCTGCCCGCGTCCCGGAGTTGATCACTGAGCCGGCCCACCCGCTCGACGGCATAGCGGGTCAGTTCTTGATCATCGAGCAGTTGCCCGGCGGCCAGGGTGACGAACGTGCCCTTCGCGGCGATATTGGTGTAGCTCATGGCGACGTTGCGCCGGATGATCGACCGGGCCGCGTGCCGGAGCGCGGTCTCGATCGCGGTCCGGCAATCGGGGCTCAGCCGGTCGGCGTGCCGGAGCAGGATGAAGGCGAGATCGCGGCCGAGGAAGTCGGCCCAGTTCCAGTCCGGCGGCGCCATCGCCGCCAGCGGCTCCTCGGCGTAGTAGCTCCAGATCCCGTACGTCGGCGAGGCGTCGTCGACATCCTGCGCCGCCAGCACCGGGCCGAGCACCGCCTCGGCCCGCGCGATCTCACCGGTCTCCAGCAGCGTGAGGGCGTACAGATTGCTTTCCCGGTACGGATGCCGGGTGCCGGTCCAGACCCGGGTGTGGATCGGGTTGTAGGCGGCCGGCTCACCGATCAGGCCGGCCACGGGGTCGAAGGCCCGGTCGCCGGCGGTCCGGGAGAGTTGCAGCAGTCGCTCGTCGAGAGAGTCCATGATCAACCGGCCGCCGCGGGTCGCGGGCCGCTGTTCCTTTCCGAGGTCGTCGTCGCCGTCCGCCCTCGATGATGGCGGATCGGCGGCTCGCGATCACGCCGGCCACGCGGTCACCACTACCGTGGGCGTCATGAATGACGGATCGGCAGTGGAGTGCTGGCTCACCGACATGGACGGCGTGCTGGTGCACGAGCAACGCGCGATCCCCGGCGCGGCGGAGTTCATCGCCGCCCTGCAGCACTACGAACGCCGGTTCCTGGTGCTGACCAACAATTCGATCTTCACCCCGCGTGATCTTCGGGCCCGGCTGCTGGCCGGCGGGATCGATCTGCCGGAGGACAAGATCTGGACCTCGGCCCTGGCGACCGCACAGTTCCTCGGCGAGCAGAGTCCGGGCGGCTCGGCGTACGTGATCGGCGAGGCCGGGCTGACCACGGCCCTGCACAACGCCGGCTTCGTGCAGACCGAGCAGGATCCGGACTACGTCGTGCTGGGGGAGACCCGGACCTACTCGTTCGAGGCGATCACCAAGGCCATCCGGCTGATCGAGCGCGGCGCCCGCTTCATCGCGACCAATCCCGACGCGACCGGGCCGTCGCAGGACGGCTCGCTGCCGGCCACCGGCTCGGTCGCCGCCCTGATCACCCGGGCGACCGGCATCGACCCGTACTACGTCGGCAAGCCGAACCCGTTGATGATGCGCTCGGCCCTGAACCGGATCGAGGCGCACTCGGAGTCCACCGTGATGATCGGCGACCGGATGGACACCGACGTGATCGCCGGGATCGAGGCCGGGCTGCGGACGATCCTGGTGCTCACCGGCTCCACCAGCGAAGCCCAGATCGGCCGCTTCCCGTACCGCCCGACCCGCGTGGTCGACTCCATCGCCGACGTCACCGCCCTCGTCGCCGACCTGCTCCCCGCCGAGACCGCCGAGCTCTCCGCCGACTGAGCCGGTTTGTGAACCGGGTGGTCGTCAGCTCGGCGAGGTCGAGGCGTTGACATGGAACGGGGCCGCTGACATATTCCGCATGGAACGGATTTCCACGTGGAAGAGGCGACGGCGTGCCCGGACTGGGAGTGTACGAGGATCTGCTCCGGTCCCTGCCGTCGCTCCGGGGTGAGCTCGAGCGGGCGGCGGCGACAGCTCGGGTCAGGTCGGAGTGGACCGTGGTCCGGCCCGGCGATCCCGGACCGCACCGGGTGGCGGCGATGATCATCGGCGGGCACCCGTTCGACGCCGCGACGATGGATCGATACCCCGACCTGCGGATCATCGTCCGGGCCGGCATCGGTCTGGACCTGATCGATCTCGATCATGCGGCGCGACGCGGCATCCGGGTGGTCAACACGCCGGGGTACGGGACCGAGGAGGTGGCCGACCAAGCGCTGTTGCTGATGCTCGCGACGGCCCGGCGGCTGCCGCACTTCGTCGCCCAGGCCGGCCGGAACTGGTTGGGCGCCGAGTATTCCGGGGTGCGCCGACTGCGCGGGGCGACGCTCGGCGTGATCGGGTTGGGGGCGATCGGCGGCGCGTTCGCCGACCGGGCCGAGGCACTGGGCCTGCGGATCGTCTACACGGATCCGTACGTCGAGCCGCCGTCGCCGCGCCGGGAGCGGGTCGAGCTGGCCGAGCTGTTGGCGATCAGCGACCTGATCAGCCTGCATGCCCCGCTGACCGAGCAGACCCGGCACCTGCTCGACGCGGTCGCGTTCGGCCGGATGCGCCGCCGCCCGGTGATCATCAACACCGCCCGGGGCGGGTTGATCGACACCGCCGCCCTGCTGGCCGCGCTGGCGGCCGATCAGGTCTCGGCGGCCGGACTCGATGTGGTGGAAGGCGAACCTGCGCCGCCCCGGGCCCTGCTCGATCACCCCGCGGTGATCATCACGCCCCATGTCGCCTGGTATTCAGAGGATTCCCGGCGGGACATGGCCCGGCTCGCCGTCGTCGCCGCCACGGAGAAGGAGAGCTGATCATGACCGACACCGTTCCGGCGTTTCCGCTGGCCCGCCGGTCGGCGTTCGACCCGCCGGCCGACTACAGCGGGCCGGAGAAGGTGCGTCGGGTCCGGCTGTACGACGGCCGTACGGCCTGGCTCGTCGTCGGCTACGACGAGGTCCGGGAGGTGCTGTCCAGCACCAAGGTCAGCGCCGACCGGCGGCGGACGGAGTTCCCGTTCTCCAGCCCGAGTCGGGAGGCGCTGGAGCGGGCCGACCCGTCCTTCGTCACGTTCGACGATCCCGATCATGCCCGGATCCGCCGGGTGTTCACCCGCTATTTCGCGGTCAAACGGGTCGCGGCGATGCGGCCGGTGGTGCAGGGCATCGTCGACGATCTGATCACCGAGCTCAGCCAGGCGACGCCTCCCGTCGATTTCGTCCGGTCCTTCGCGGTCGAAGTGCCGGCCCGGACGATCTGCCACTTCCTCGGGCTGCCGCTGTCGGAGCGGAGCTTCTTCCAGGAGCTGGACGGCCGCCGCAACACCCTGACCACCGCCCCCGACACGGTCCGGGCGGCGACCGGCGAGATGCTCGACTTCGCCGCGGCCCTGATCGAGACCAAGCGCCGGGACCCGGCCGACGACCTGGTCTCGCAACTGGTGCACAGCGAGTCGGCCGAGGTGCTGAGCCCGGAGGAGCTGCTGCACGCCGTCCGGTTGTTGATCACTGCCGGGCACGAGACGACCTCGAACATGATCGGACTCGGGCTGGTCACCCTGCTCCGGCACCGTGATCAGTGGCAGGAGTTGATCACCGACCCGGAGCTGATCCCGGCGGCAGTGGAGGAGCTGCTGCGCTACGTCAGCATCTTCCACATCTCGCCGACCCGGCTGGCGGTCGAGCCGTTCGAGCTCGGCGGGCAGCGGATCGAGGCCGGCGATGGGCTGATCCCGGTCACCGCCGGTGCCAACCGGGACGCGGCGGCCTTCGCGGATCCGGACCGGTTCGACCTGCACCGCGACGCCCGGCACCATGTCGCGTTCGGGTTCGGCATCCACCAGTGTCTCGGCCAGCCCCTGGCCCGGCTCGAGCTCAGTGTGGTGTTGGAGAATCTGACCCGCCGGCTGCCCACCATCCGGCTCGCCGTGCCGGCCGAGGCCTTGACCGTCAGCGAATACTCGTTCCTGCGGCTGCAGGAGCTTCCGGTCACCTGGGACCGGATCGAAGGGAAGGCAGGGTCATGAAGATCATCACCGACCGGGACAAATGTGTCGGCGGCGGCCAGTGCGTGGTCGCCGCGCCCGACGTCTTCGACCAGGACGACGACGGGCTGGTCGAGCTCTTGGCGCCGGAGCCGGAGCCGGCGCTGCAGGAAGCGGCCCGCGACGCCGCCCGGCTCTGCCCGGCCCGGGCGATCGACCTCGCCGACGGCTGATCATGCGGATTGTCGTGGTCGGCGCCTCCGCCGCGGGGCTGACGACGGTCGAGGCCTTGCGGTCCGGCGGCTTCGACGGCGAACTGACCTTGATCGGGGCCGAGCCGCACCTGCCGTACGACCGGCCGCCGCTGTCCAAGGCCGTGCTGAGCGGCGACCTGGACGCCGCCGGGGTGACCCTGCTCGCGGCCGATCGCTGGCCGCAGCTGGAGGTGGACCTTCGGCTGGGAGTCGCCGCGACCGGGCTGGATCTGGACGCCAAGATCATCGGGCTGGCCGACGGCGCCACCGTGGCCTACGACCGGCTGGTGATCGCCACCGGCGTGCGGCCGCGGCGCCTCGATCCCGGCGCCGATGATCATGACGCCGTCCAGGTGCTGCGGACCGTCGACGACGCCCTGACCCTGCGGCAGCGCGCGCTCGCCTCGACCCGGGTGTTGATCATCGGCGCCGGCTTCCTGGGCACCGAGATCGCCGCGTCGCTGACCAAGCAGGACGTGCCGGTGGTGCTGGTCGATCCCGCTCCCGGCCCGCTCGCGGCACTCGGTCCGGACCTGTCGGCGATGATCGCCGACCTGCATCGGGAGCACGGCGTCGACCTGCGCTGCGGGGTCGCGGTCACCGGCTTCGAGCCGCATCCGCACGGCCGGGCGGCGCGGCTGTCGGACGGCTCGACGGTGATCACCGACTGCGTGGTCGCCGCTATCGGCGCCGAGCCGGTGACGGACTGGCTGGCCGGTAGCGGCCTCGAGCTGTCCGCCGGGGTGGTCTGCGACGACCGGCTGTTGGCAGCGCCGGACGTCTACGCGGCCGGCGACGTCGCGGCCTGGCCCGATCCCGACGGCGGCCGGCCGATCCGGGTCGAGCACCGGATGAACGCGACCGAGCAGGCGATCCGGGTCGCCCGGAATCTGCTCGGCGCCGACGAACCGTACGCCCCGACCTCGTACTTCTGGACCGACCAGTACGACCTCAAGCTGCAGAGCTACGGGACCTTCCGGCCCGAGGATCCGCGGCAGTTGGTGCAGGGCAGCCTTGCGGACCGGCGCTTCGTCGCGCTGGTCCGGCGCGGCGACCGGGTGGCCGGCGCGATCGGCTGTGGGCTGCCGCGCGACCTGCTCCGCTATCGCCGACTGGTCGCGGCCCGCGCGCCCTGGGCCGAGGCCGTCGCCGCGGAAGCGTCCTGACGTCTCGGCCCGCCGCCGCCGACCGGCGGCTACAGTGGTCGGGCGTTCAGGAGAGACGAGGGTGAGGCAGGCGTGAGCGGACCGGAAACGGCACGGACCCTGGTGGTCGACGGGCACAACGATCTGGTCTGGGAGATGCGCAAGCGTTCCTACGACTTCGGCCGGATCGACATCGCCGTGGACCAGCCGGAGTTGCAGACCGACCTGCCGAAGCTGCGCCGCGGCGCGGTGGGCGGTCAGTTCTGGTCGGTCTACGTGCCGAGCGACCTGCCGGCCGGCGAGGCGGTGACCGCGACGCTGGAGCAGATCGACGGCGTGCACACGATGGTGGAGCGGTACGGCGACGACTTCGTGCTGTGCCGGACGGCCACGGAGCTCGATGCGGCGCTCACCGGCGGGACCAAGATCGCCAGTCTGCTCGGGGCCGAGGGCGGCCATTCGATCGACAACTCGGTCGGGGTGCTGCGCAGCCTGTACCGGCTCGGCGTCCGCTATCTGACGCTGACCCACAACGACAACACCGACTGGGCCGACTCGGCCACCGACGAGCCGCAGGCCGGCGGGCTGACCGCGTTCGGCCGCGAGATCGTGCGGGAGATGAACCGGCTGGGGATGCTGGTCGACCTGTCGCACGTGGCCCCGGCGACCATGCACGCCGCGCTGGACGAGACGGCGGCCCCGGTGATCTTCTCCCACTCATCGGCTCGGGCGGTCTGTGATCATCCGCGCAACGTGCCGGACGACGTGCTGGCCCGGCTGGCCGAGAACGGCGGCACCTGCATGATCACCTTCGTGCCGCACTTCATCAACCCGGAGCTGCGCAGCTACTGGGTGGAGGTGGAGCGGCGCGCGAAGGCGGCCGGGATCAACGGCGAGGATCGCGAGGCGGCGAAGGCGTTGCGGGCCGAGCTCGGCCCGACCCCGACGGCGGCGCTGGCCGACGTGGTCGCGCACTGCGAGCACGTCCGCGAGGTGGCCGGGATCGATCACCTCGGACTGGGCGGCGACTACGACGGCATCGCCGCCGGCCCGACCGGCCTGGAGGACGTGTCCTGCTATCCGGCGTTGCTCGACGCGCTGCGGGAGCGCGGCTGGAGCGACGAGGATCTGACCAAGATCGCCCACGGCAATGTCGTCCGCACCTTCGGCCAGGCGGAGATCGTCGCCGCCGAGTTGCGGCAGCGCACCGGCCCGTCACTGGCCAAGATCACCGACCTCGACGGGAACGGGGAGTGACCGGTCTGCTCGAGGTGATCGCGCTGCATCCGGCGGATGCGAAGCGTGCCACCGAGGGTGGCGCCGACCGGATCGAGTTGGTCGGCACCATGGAGCACGACGGCCTGTCGCCGGAGCCCGCGCTGGTCGGCCAGGTCACCCGGGCGACGAACCTTCCGGTGCGGGTGATGCTGCGGCTGCGCGAGGGGTTCTCGACCGACGCCACCGAGATCGTACGGCTGAAGCAGTTGATCTCGGCCTATCGCGATCTCGGCGCCGACGGGGTCGTCCTCGGCTTCCTCAACTCCGACACCGAAGTCGATCTTCCGGTGCTGCGGGAGGTCATCGAGGACATCGACTTCGGCTGGACCTTCCACCGGGCGATCGACTCCAGCATCTGGACTGACCGGGCCTGGCGGGCGCTGCAGGAGCTGCCGCACCTTGATCAGGTGCTGACCGCGGGATCGGTCCGGACCGTGGCCGAGGGGCTGGACGAGCTCGTCGCGCGGGCGAAGCAGAATCCGTTCGCCCGGAAGTTGATCATGGCCGGCGGTGGCCTGAAGGCCGAGCACGTGCCCTGGCTGGCCCGGGCCGGGGTCACCGCGTTCCACGTCGGGTCGTCGGTCCGGCCCACCGGCTCCTGGAAGGCCTACATCGATCCCGAACTGGTCCGGACCTGGCGCCGGCTGGTCGACGACGCGGTGAGCCGGGCCGCGCCGTCATGAACGATCCAGGGCCGCGGGCATGATCTACATCGACCCGCCGACCTGGCCCGGCCACGGCCGGCTCTGGTCCCATCTGATCAGCGACGTCTCGTACCAGGAACTGCACGACTTCGCCGAGCTGGTCGGCATCCCGCGCCAGGCCTTCGAACGTGATCACTACGACGTGATCGAGGAACGCTACGAGACCGTGGTCGCCGCCGGAGCCCGGCCGGTGCCCACCCGACGGATCGTCGAGCTGCTCCGGGACGCGGGGCTGCGCCGAAGGAAGGCGGACGAATGACCCATCCACCCCGACAGTGGCCGGAGCCGCTGCGGCCCGGCTCGGTGGTCGCCGTCGTGGCCCCGAGCGGCCCGATCCGGCCCGAGCGGCTGCAGCGCGGCGTCGACCTGCTGCAGTCCTGGGGCCTGGTGATCAAGCTCGGCCCGAACACCAGCGGCGTCCATGATCGACTCGGCTACCTGTCCGCGGATGATCAAGCCCGGGCGGCCGAGCTGACCGCGGCCTGGAGCGACCCGGAGGTGGCCGCCGTCTGGGCCGCCCGTGGTGGGTACGGGGCGCAGCGGATGATCGACCTGATCGACTTCGACGCGCTCCGGGCCGCCGGACCGAAACACTTCCTCGGCTTCTCCGACATCACCGCCCTGCACGACCGGATCGGCCGCGAACTGGACCAGGTGACCCTGCACTCGCCGGCCGTTGCCGCCGCCGTGGCCCAGCTGGCCGACCCGCCATCGGTCGAACAGCTGCGCCGGTTGATCTTCGAGCCGGCCAAGCCGGGCACGGAACTCGCCACCGGTTCGACCCTGGTGCCGGGCACGGCCCAGGGCCTGCTGATCGGCGGCAACCTGGCCCTGGTCGCCAGCAGTCTCGGCGTCGACCCGGCCCCAGACCGGCCCAGCATCCTGTTCCTCGAGGACATCGACGAGGAGGGCTACCGGGTGGACCGGATGCTCACCCAGCTGCTCCGCTCCGGCTGGCTGTCCGCGATCACCGGGATCATCATCGGCCAGTTCACCGACACCGACGACGAAGATCAACTCCAGCGACTCTTCGAGGACCGCTTCGCCGGGCTCGGTGTCCCGGTGATCACCGGAGTCGAAGCCGGCCACGGCGAACGCAACCTGACCCTCCCACTCGGCGCCGAGGTCACCCTGACCGCGGGCCCGGACGGCGGATCACTGGTCCTCGGCCGGCCCGGCCGCTGATCGGCCCGGCTCCCGGCCACGTGAAACCGCCCCTCCCTCGGAAGAGGAGAGGGGCGGCGAGACCCAGCTGTCGGGGGACAGCCGGTCTCTTGCGGGTACCCGATCCAAGCCTGCGCCGACCGGCGTGGCACCGGAGTCGCGGCGCCGCCGGATCGGCGCATCCTGCACTATTCGTGCACTGTTGATCACGAGCGCGTATCGGGAAGGTTCGGCGCGCCCTTCCCCCAGCCGTCACCGTAGGCGCGGGCCTGGAGGCGGAACAGGTCGGCGTAGCGGCCGCCGGCGGCGAGCAGTTGCCGGTGATCACCGGATTCGACGATCCGTCCTTCGTGCAGCACGACGATCAGGTCGGCCATCCGTACGGTCGAGAACCGGTGTGACACGAGCAACGTGACACCGCCGGTCGCGGCGGCCAGTTCGGCCGAGGCCGCGGCATAGCGACCGAACAGGGCGTACTCCGTCTCGGGATCCAGCGCCGCGGTCGGCTCGTCGAGGATCAGCAGTAACGGGCTGGGCCGGAGGAAGGCTCGGGCGAGCGCGAGGCGCTGCCACTGACCGCCGGACAGGTCGACCCCGGAGGTGAAACGCCTGCCGAGTTGGGTGGCCAGGCCGCGCGGCAGCTCATCCACCACTCCGCCGGCCGCGGCGCGATCCAGAGCAGCTCGGATCGCCCGATCGTCGGGAAGCAGGGACAACTCCCCGACACCGACGGCCTCGCGTGCTGACAGTTCGTAGCGGGCGAAGTCCTGGAACGCGGCCGAGGTGCGACTCCGCCAGGTCTCGGGATCGAGTCCGGCCAGCTCGGTCCGGTCGATCATGATCACTCCCTCGGACGGCTCGTACAGCTTGGTCAGCAATTTGATCAAGGTCGTCTTGCCGGCCCCGTTCTCACCGACGAGGGCGACGGTCGCGCCGGCCGGAAGATGGAGCGTGAGTTCACGGAGCACCGGAGTGCCCGTCCCGGGGTAGCTGAAGCTCACGTTGCGCAGCGAGATACCGCCAGAGATGCGAGTCGGAGTGGTGACGAGACCACCGTTGGGCCGGGCCACGGCGGCGTAGCGCCGAACCCAGGCGAGCCGGGTGAAGGCCCGGATGGTCTGTCCGGTGTTGCGGGTGGCTTCGGCGACGGCGGTCGCCGTCTGCTCGACGCGGGCTCCGAGCAGGATGATCAGGGCGAGATCGCCGCCTGATGCGGATCCGCCGGTTGTTTGCCAGGCGACGAAGCCGATCGCGGCCACATAGCCGGCGCCGAACGCGACGCGGGCAGCGAGCTCGTAGCCAGCACCGGCGCGGCCGGCCCGGCGGAGCAGGGTCTCGGCGCCGCTGAGCAACCCGTCGACCTGCCGGACCAGCATGGTCCGCAGACCGAAGACGCGGATCTCAAGGCCCCTGCTGGGGTCCGCCGCAAGGTCGGCGAGGCGGTCGGCTCGTCGGGTCGACTGTGCGGTTGTCTCCCGGGCCGACCACTGGATCCGGCCGCTGATCATCGAGGCCCAGACCCGCAGCGCGCCGAGCAGCGGCAGCACCAGCAGGGCCGGGTGGACCACGCCGAGCAGTCCGAGCACCACGGCGGCATTGGCCAACGCGGCGATCACGCCGACCAGACTGGAGAAGCTGAAGGTCAGCAACAGCCCGTCCTTCCGCAGCAGCTCGATCCGGTCTGCGATGTCCGGCCGTTCGTGATGCTCGATGCCCGGGATGCCCGCGACCGTGGTGATCAGGCCATGGTTGAGATGGGTGTGCACCTGGTCGACCATCGTCTGCATGACGCCGTACTCGAACGACTGGATGATCACGGTGACCGTCAGCGTGGCCGCGATGATTCCCAAGCCGGTGATCAGCGGGTCGATCTGGTGGTCGATCGCACCGTCGATGATCAACGCGAGGCCGTAGACCTGGAGTGGCGGCCCGACCGCACCGGCCAGCCGGATGGCGAACGCGAGGCAGGCCAGGCCGGGCGCCGCCCGGAATCCGCTGGTCAGCCAGAGTCGGACGGCACTGAACCAGTCATGCATGATCGGTCTCTTCTTCGGCCTCGGTGTAGCGGTCGGCCTGAGCCCGGAACATCGTGGCGTAGCGGCCGTTGCGGGCGATCAACTCATCGTGCCGGCCGGATTCCACGATCCTTCCGTCGTGCAGAACGGAGATGCGATCGGCTGCCCGGACCACGGCGAAGCGGTGGGAGATGATCAACGAGGTCACGCCCCGGGTGAGCTCGAGGTAGCGCCGCACCAGCTCCGACTCGGCGCGGACATCGAGCGCCGCGGCCGGCTCATCGAGCAGCAATAGCCCCGCACCGTCACCGTCCTGAACGGCGAACAGGGCGCGGGCGAGTGCCATCCGCTGCCATTGCCCGCCCGACAGTTCGGCTCCGCCCGGAGCGCTGCGATCCAGGATCGTCCTCCACCCGCCGGACATTCTGGTGATCGCGTCGTCGATGCCGGCCCGGCGCGCGGCGCGGATGATCGCCTCCGACCGGCCATCCTGATCTGGGAAGCCGGGTGCGAGGTTGTCCGCCGCGGAAAGTGGCAGTCGCACGAAGTCCTGGACGATGGCCGCGATCCTTCGCTGCCAGGCTTCGAGCGAGGCCGGATCGAGGGTGGCAAGGTCGATCCCGTCGACCGTCACCCGGCCTGCTGTCGGCCGATGGCAACCGGCGAGAAGCTTGACCAGCGTGGACTTACCGGCACCGTTGATCCCAACCAGGGCATGCGCCTCATTGGCCCTGAGCTCCAATTCAACTCCGCGGAGGGTGTCCTGATCACGGCCTGGGTAGCGAAAGCCGACATTCTCGAACCGGATCCCGTTGACCGGCGCCCGTCCAAGATCGACCGTCACCCCGGCATGATCATGGTGGTGCGCGTCGATCAAGGCCGGTAGGGATTCGACCGAGCGGAATGCCGCGTCCGCCCGTCGAGCCTGGGCCACCGTGCCGGGGTCCGCGGCCGCTGCGATCAGCAGCACGGCCGAGATTGCTGCCGCGGCCGCACCGAGGTCGAGCTGACCGGCCCACAGGTCGCTGACGATGATCACGACCGCCGCTGCATGCACCACCAGGTGGAGTCCGAGCACGCCCAGCCGGGTCCAGGCGAGCTGCCACCGGCTGCGTTGGACCGGCGACAGCGCCGCGTCTCGTTCGGCCGAGTGCCGGTCGGCCAGCCACCGGGCCAGGCCGAAGATGCGCAACTCCTGGATGCCCTCGACCAGCGCCAACTGCTGCAGATACGTCGCCCGCCGCTGCCCCTCCGTCTGCCCGGACCAGGCTGCCGTCTCAGCGCGGGTGGAGCGGGTCAGCCACCATTCCACGAACGCGACCGAGCCGATCAGCAGCGGCGGCAGCCACCATTCGAAGGTCACTCCGATCAGCGCGGCGGACCCGAGCACGAGCAGTCGGGACGCCAGCAGCGACACCACCTGCCCGGGCCCATGGCCGACCGTGGTCAGGTCCACGCCCCGCGCGTGGGCGTACCCGTTCTGCACGGCCGGATCCTCGAGGTGGTCGATCCGCTGCGGCTCCAGCATCGGGCGCAGCACCCGGGACACGGCGACACGGTCCAACCGCACGGCCAGTTCGGCGGCCGCCAGTTGCTGAGCGACCGGAAGGACCGATCGGCCGACCAGCACCACGATGACGGCGGCCACCAGCCAGCCGAAGGTGCCGTCCTGGCTGCCGGCCGAAACGGATGGGCCGGCAGCGACCACCAGCCCCAGCAACCACGCCAATGTCAGGGTCGACCCGGTCATGATCATGGACACCGCGATCAGGATCATCATCGGGCGACGAGCGTTGCCGTAGCCGAACCTCAACAGCCGAAACATCTGGACCACCCCTTCGATGACGACCGGGGCGGCTCACGCTGGAGTCACCTCGGCCGATCCAGTCGGATTGCCGAATGACTCCAGGGTTCGCCTGGAGATGAGGCCGAGGGTACCCGGGCCGGACGCAGTGCGGCGAGCCATTTTCCGTTGCCGTGGTGGGCGACAATGGGGGCACGATGAGTGACCTGCCGTCGCCGGCCCTGATGAGCCTCGTCCCCACCGCCGGGGACCGGTCGCGCGGGTTTCCGTTCGTCGTGCAGGCGGGGCACACGCAGTTCCAGCCCGGGCATCGGCTCAGCTACGGCTCGGTGCAGAGCATCGCCGTGGTCGGCTGCCACTCCGGGCGGGGCGTGGTCGAGCTCAACGGAGTCGATCATCCGCTGCGGCCGGGACTGCTCTATCTGATGCCGTGGAACCACTCGATCGACTACCGGTCCGATCCGCGGGATCCGTTCTTCGTCTTCGGCGTGCACGTCATCCCGTGGCAGCGGGCGACCGAGGCGCTGGCGTACGAGGCGCCGCACGAGGCAGACGAGCCGTTGTACGACGTCGAGTGGCGACGGGCCCGGGCGCCCGGGCAGCCGCCGCCGGTCCGGGAGGTGACGGCGACGACGGAGGCGGATCGGCCGGCGTTGGCTGCCCTGGCCCGGTTCATCATCGAACGGTTCCGGCGTGGGCATCCGACCACCGCGGAGAGCCGGTCGCTCGGGTTGCTGATGATGGTCGAGCTGACCACCGATTCGCCGCCGCGGCCGGAGGAGGATCCGGCGCTGCCCGTCCACCTGCGCGGGCTGCTGGTCTGGATCATCCGTGATCTTTCCCGGCCGATGTCGCTGGCCGATCTGGCCGGCGTGCTCGAGTGCTCGCCGTCCACGGTGACCCGGCTGTTCCGCCGCCACCTCGGCTGTCCACCGCTGGAATGGGTGACCCGGCAGCGGCTGCGGCACGCCCAGCGGCTGCTGGCCGAGAACCACGAGACGATCGCCATCGTGGCCCGGAACTGCGGCTTCGACGATCCCTGGTACTTCACCCGGGTGTTCAAGGCGCGGGTCGGCGTGACGCCCAAGGAATGGCGTCTGCATCGGACGATCTGAGCATTACCCGGACGATCGGTCGGGCCGCCGCGAATGATCGTAGGTGAAACGCGGTGGGGCTCCTTAAGTTGGCGGCGTGCTCCACGACGACGTGTTGCTTCCGGCTGCCGACGTCCCGCCCGCCGCCGAAGCCCAACGACTGCAGGCCACCGAGCCGCCGGTGCCGCCGCGCGGTGGGCCAGTCGTCGACGTTCGTGATCATGGAGCGAGAGGTGATGGTGTCACCGACGACGCCGCCCCGTTCCGGTCGGCGCTCGAGGCAGTGGCCGCCGCCGGCGGCGGCACGCTGCTGATCCCGCCGGCGACGTATCTGCTGAACGAGCCGCTCCGCCTGACCGACGACCTGCACGTCGACGGCACCGGCGCGACCTTGATCAAGACCGACGGTGCAGCGGCCTACTTCGTCAGCCTGTCCGGGCCGGCCACCGGCTACGGGTCGGGGGTGCGCCGGGTCCGGGTGGACGGGCTCACCTTCCGGGGCAGCTTCGCCCGGCGGTCCGTGGCCTGCGGCTTCGCCCTGCACCACGCCCAGGACGTCTTGATCGAGAACTGTTCCTTCGTCGAGCTCCAGGGCGACACCGGGCACTGTCTCGACCTCTGTGGCTGCGAGCGGGTCGCGGTCCGGGACTGCCTGTTCGAGGGTTTCCTGATCCCGGAGGACGACGACTACACCAAGATCGAATGCATCCAGCTCGATCAGTCCCGCTGGGGTGCGCTGTCCGTCGCCGACGATCCCGCCGGCTATGACGCCCTGTTCACCCGCGACGTCTCGGTGCAAGGGTGTTCGTTCCTGCCGCGCGAGGTGGACGGGATCAGCTATCCGTGCCCGAACCCGATCGGCGCGCACTCCACCCGCGAAGGCCACCGCTACGAGAACGTCAGCTTCACCGGCAACCGCGTCGTCGATCCGCTGCCCGACCCGCCGACCGCGGAGTCGGAGGCGCTGAACGATCACCGCAGCTGGAAGGGCGTCACCCACTTCCCGACGATCAAGAACCTGATCATCACCGACAACGTGTTCGTCCAGCGCCGGCCGGACGCGATCCGGGCGGTCTCGGTGTTCTCGATCGACGTGTCCGATCTCGACGCGGTGCCGCCGAGCGTCCGGCCGGTGCCGGGCCCGGTCGCGCCGATCCTGTCCGAGCAGATCCTGATCAGCCGCAATATCTTCACCGGACTGCGGGGCGAGCCCTCGAACGAGGTGATCTTCCTGCGCGGGGTGGCTGGCGGACCGGTCCGTGAGGTCATGATCACCGACAACCGCTTCGAGTCGGAAGCTCCGAGCTCCGGCACCGTACCGATCACCGCCCGGCACGCCGAGCAGCTGACGATCACCGGCAACGTGATCAACGGCAACCGGGTCAATGGCAGCAAGATCAACGGCAGCATGATCAACGATGCGGCCCAGACTCCGCAGCGCCGCTCGTCGGCGCACCCGGAGCACGCCGAGTTCGTCCGGACCGACCCGGCCTTCTCGCCGGCCCCGTTGTGGTGGTGGAGCGGCGACGAGGTCACGCTGCCGCGGCTGTGCCGGCAGCTCGACCGGCTCGCCGCCGGCGGGGTGCACAACCTGGTGGTGATCAATCTGGCGCCGACCGGTCCGGCGCACGGTGCGCTGGCCGACGACCCGCCGTTCCTGTCCGAGCGCTGGTGGGAGCTGTGGACCGGTCTGGTCGGCGAGGCCCGGCGGCGGGGGACGCGGCTCTGGTTCTACGACCAGCTCGGCTTCTCCAGCGCCCACCTGCAGGGCGACCTGGTGGTCGCGCGGCCGGAGCTGGCCGGTGAGGCGGTGGAGCGGCTGACGGACGAGGTCGGCCCCGGCGAACGGGCGGAGCTGACCTGCGCCGGGTTGGGTGAGGCGATCGCGGGTTGGGCCTGCCCGATCGACTCCGCGGGCCGGCCGGTCGGGACGCCGATCCCGCTCGAGGTGGCCCGCGCGGCGCTGTCCTGCACGGTGCCGGCCGATGCTTCGAACGGCACGCGCTACCGGGTCAGCCTGGCCTACCGGCGGCGGACCGGCTTCGACTATCTGTCCCCGGAGGCCTGCCGGACCCTGTTCGACATCGTGCACGGCGAGTTCGAGCGCCGGCTCGGCGGCGAGCTCGGCCGGACGATCGCCGGCACCTTCCAGGACGAGCTGCCCTCCGTGCCGACCTGGAGCCGCGGCTTCGGCGCGGAGTTCCGGCGCCGCTGCGGCTACCGGATCGAGCCGGTGCTGGCCGCCCTGTTCGACGATGTGCCCGGCTTCGAGGACGTACCCGAGGGTGGTCCGGCGACGCCGGCGCGGGTCCGGCACGACTACCAACGGGTCCGGGCCGAGCTGGCCGAGGAGGCCTTCTTCCAGCCGCTGCACGACTGGCACCACCGGCACGGTCTGCTGCTGGGCTGCGACCAGCAGGGCCCGTCGCGGGCGGCCGAGCCGCTGGCCACCGTCCGTCAGTACGCCGACTATCCGCGGACCCACCGCTGGTTCAGCGCGCCGGGCAGTGATCATCATGGCGATGCCAAGATCCACAGCTCGCTGGCGCATCTGCACGGCGGCCGCCGGGTCTGGATCGAGGCGTTCCACTCGTCCGGCTGGGGCAGCACGATGGAGGAGACCTTCGACTGGCTGGTGCCCTGGCTGTTGGCCGGCGCGACCCTGTTCGACCCGCACGCCGTCTACTACTCGACCCGCGGCGGCTGGTTCGAATGGGCACCGCCGAGCAGTTGCTGGCGGCAGCCCTACTGGGCGCACTACCGGCTGTTCGCCGACACCGTCAGCCGGCTCAGTCGGCTGCTCGGGCTCGGTCGGCACGTCTGCTCCGTCGGCGTCCTGCATCCGACCAGCACCGTGCAGGCGCACACCCTGCTCGATCGGGACCTCGAGCCGGCCCGGCGCGCCCAGCAGAGCTATCTGGCCCTGACCGGGCGGATGTCCTGGTTCCGGCCCGAGCCGGGGGTGCTGGCCGCCGCCGGCACCGAC
The DNA here is from genome assembly GCF_009299835.1 of Microlunatus speluncae. Lineage (GTDB taxonomy): Bacteria > Actinomycetota > Actinomycetes > Propionibacteriales > Propionibacteriaceae > Microlunatus > Microlunatus speluncae. Next base: position 72,488 of record NZ_VKCZ01000021.1, on the reverse strand, counting down.
TTCGACGTGCTCGACGACGAGGCGATCGCCCTCGGCCGGACCGGTGCGGGGAGGCTGACGATCGCCGCCGAGCAGTACGACCTCGTCATCGTGCCGCACTGCACGATGTTGCTGGAGACCACCGCCAGCCAGCTCGTCGCGCTCGCCGAGTCCGGCGGCACGGTGCTGGTGATCGGCCCGGTGCCGTACGAGAGCGACAGCACCACCGGCCGGGTCGCGTGCGCCCGGCTGGCCGAGCTGGCGGCGTCCGGCCGGGTGCTGCGGGTCGACGATCCGATCGAGGTCACGGCTCTGTTGCCGCGGGTCGCGACCGGTGAACTGGCGTTGCGCCGCCGGATCGGAGACCTGGAGCTGCTCGTGCTGCCGGCGGCGCCGGACGGTACCGCGACCCGGCAGCCGCCGGTCGGCCCGGGCCGGTCGTGGCGGGACCACCTGGCCGACCGCGGCTACGACTTCGATCCGGACCGTTGGCGGGCGACGAGCACGATCGTGCTGCCATCGGACGCGACCGCGATCGAGCAGTGGGACCCGTACAGCGGGGCCGCGACGCCGCTGGCCGACCGCCCTGACCCGGACGGCCGCCGGGTCGAGGTCCGGTTCGACCAGACGCCGCTCGCCGTCGTGGTGTGGCGGCCGGGGGTGCCGGCGGACGAGGCGGTCGGCGGCCCAGCGCCGGCCTCGCCGGGGGAGGCGCACGAGCTGGATCCGGTCTGGGCCGCCGAGCTCGTACCGACGGCTCGGGACGCGGACGACCCGCTCACCCCGACCTCTCCGTTCCCTGAGCCCACTTCCCCTCCGTTCCCTGAGCCCACTTCCCCTCCGTTCCCTGAGCCCACTTCCCCTCCGTTCCCTGAGCCTGTCGAAGGGCAACTGCCGCGGGGCCCTTCGGCAGGCCCAGGGAGCGGAGGGGGCGCGGGCTCGGGGACCGTGGTCCGGCAGTGGCGGCTCGACCAGGCGACGCCCGACGGCCGGCGGCGGAGCGTGCTCGTCGGGCACGGCCGGTGGGCGTGGCGGTACGGCCCGGCCGCGCTGGCGGAGCTGCCGCCGCCGTTGCCGCCGGACCATCGCGGGCCGCTGGGCGGGGACGGCTGGGAGTCGGTCGCCTACTCGCTGTCGCACGGCATTGAGAAGGACCCGGTGCACCTGCCGACCCTCGGGCCGAGCGGCCGGGTGCCCGAGGAGTTCTTCCAGGTCGACTCGGTCGGCGCGGGGGCCGCGGTGGCACTGCGCACCACCGTGGACGTGGGCGATCGGTCCGGGTCGCCGGTCACCCTGGCCGTCGGCGCGAACGCCGCGCTGGCGGTGTGGTGGAACGGCCGGCGGCTGCCCGCCGGCCCCGACGACGCCGGCTACCTGCGCTGCTTCCCGGTCGAACCGGCGCCGGGGCCGAATCTGCTCGAACTGCGCTGTTCCGACGTCGCGGGCGGCACCCTGCGCGGATCGTGGGCGCTGGTCACCGACCCGGCGAGCTATCGCCGGCCCGAGTGGCTGGGCTGCCCCGACCCCGATGCCGGCGTGACCTTCCGGCGCGAGTTGAGCTTCGATGGACCGGTCGCCGCCGCGACCCTGCAGCTGGCCAGCGTCGGCGAGGCGACGCTGAGCGTGAACGGCCGGCCGGTCGCCACCCACGGCAGTTTCGAGCCGTACGGGAGCCGGACCCGGGTCCAGCCGTACGAGGTCGGCGGGCTGCTCCGGGCCGGCCGGAACCGGATCGAGGTGAGCTTCGCCCCGGCGACCAACCCGGTCGCGATGCTGATCGACGGCGAGGCGGTGCTGGCCGGGGGTGATCGGCGGCCGCTGATCACCGACGGGTCCTGGCTGGAGCGGCGGGCCGGCGTCCCGGACCGGCCGGCGCGGCCGGATCGCCGGGTGCTGGTCGATCCGCGGTTCGTGCAGACCCGCACCCGGCCGCACCCGTTGCCGGCCAGCAGCTGGCTCGGCGGCCCGGCCGCCGACCCCGGCGTCGTGCTGCCGGTCGCACCGGACGCGGATCCGTTCGGGCCGCGCCCGCGGCTGAGCTATCGCGCCGTCGTGCCGCCGGGGGCGACGAGCGTCCGGCTGCACCCGGTGGCCGGCGAACTCACCGCGATCCTGGACGGGCGGCCGGTGCCGGTCGCGCGGGGTCTGATCGAGTTGGCCGGCCCGGAGCGGCTCGGTCGGGTGCTCGAGTTGATCATCACACCGACCGGCGGGGCGGTCGGCGGAGCCGTCTGGCAGGGGCCGCTGGAGTTCGACTGTCCCGGCCCCGGGATCATCCGGACCGGGGACTGGTCCGAGCAGGGCCTGGCCGGCTTCGCCGGCGGTGTGCGCTACCGGCAGGAGTTCGAGCTGGGGCCGCACACGGCGGCCGAAGTCGATCTTGGTCGGGTCCGCGGCACGGCGGCGGTGATGATCAACGGCCGGTCGGCCGGGACCCGGATCTGGTCGCCGTACACGGTCGACGTCACCGGCCTGACCCGGATCGGCGAGAACACCATCGAGGTGGTGGTGTTCAACACCCTGGCCGGGCAGCTCGACGACACCTCGCCGACCCCCATGGTCTATCCAGGCCAACGACGTGCCGGGCTGTTCGGCCCGGTGCGCCTGATCACCCGGACCGGCGGAGTCGAGGAGGACTTGCCATGACGATCACCCGACCACCCCATGATCATGATCACCCGGCGCGCGAGCGGCGAGCGGATCGGACGCTGAGCCGTCGCCAGGCGCTGGCCCTCGGCGGTGCGGCCGCATTGGCGGTCGGCGCGGCCGGCTGCGAGGTGCAGACCACGTCCGACCCGCCGACCGGCGGCGGAAGCGAGACGGAGATCGAATTCCCGGCGCCGAAGGCGGAGCTGCCCACCGACGCCGTGACGTTCCGGACGATGGTGGCCGACGGGTCCAACGTGCTCCCGCCGATCTTCGCCGCGTTCAGCAAGAAGTTTCCCAACATCACCGTCGACTGCCCGCAGACCACCTGGGACACGATCGCCGAGGCGGTCACCCTCGGCGTCCGCAACGGCACCGCGCCGGACATGTTCTCCAAGCCGCTCAAGGTGCCGATGCAGATCGCCGTCGCCAACGGCTGGTGCGCCCCGCTGGAGGAGGTCGTCCCCGACTTCGCGCAGTGGAAGGCGGCCTACCCGGAGACGGCGTTCATCCCGGGCCACCACGTGTTCGACGGCAAGACGTACGGCTGGACGACGACGTCGAACTACTCGCAGTACGGGTTCTACGTCTTCTACGAGAAATCCCTGCTGGAGAAGGCGGAGCACGACCCGGCGGCGGAGCCGTTCAGCTGGCAGACGCTGCGCAGTGTGGCGAAGAAGATCACCAGCCCGGACGACGACGTCTACGGCCTGATGATCTCCAGCAAGCGGCTGGGTCAGGTCGCCCTCGGGCTGGCCGAGCGGGCCGGGCTGGCCGGTGGTGAGCTGAACCTCAGGACGGGGGAGTATCAACAGACCCATCCGTTGCTCAAGGGCGCGATCGAGCTGCTGCTGGCGATCAAGGACGACGGCTCGATCATTCCCGGCTATCTCAATCTCAGCCAGGACCTGGAGATCTCCCGGCACTCGGAGGGCAAGACCGGCCTGGAGCTGCAGGGCTCCTGGTGCATCTCCAAATGGAAGAAGGACAATCCGGACTTCAACTACTCGGTGGCGATGCCGCCCACCGGGGACGACAAGGTGTTCCACCACGCCAGCTTCGCCGAGGGCACCGCGGCGCCGTACATCATCTACGCCAAGAGCCCGCACCGCACGATCGCCGGCGAGCTGCTCTCCTATCTGGGCAGCGTCGACGGCCAGGCGGCGATGACCGTGCTGTCCGAGGGCGCGCTGGTCTCGGAGATGCCCGCGGCCAACGAGAAGGCGAACACGCTGACCGAGTTCCCGCCGGCGGTGACCAGCTATCGCAAGCTGTTCGGCGAGCTGCTGGTGCAGCAGCCGTTGCCGGCCTTCGTCAATCCCGAGGTGGGCCGGGTGACGATGGAGATCAAGCCGGTGGTGCCCGCCCTGGACGACATCGTCGAGGGCATCTTCACCGGCCAGGTGACCGACATCGACCGGGCGCTGCAGGAGTTGCAGGACAAGAGCAATCAGGGCTTGGACGCCGCGATCGCCACGGCGGTGAAGAAGGGAGCCAAGGTCTCCCGCGAGGACTACACGTTCAGGAACTGGGATCCGGAGCAGGATTACACCAGTGCCGACTACGACGAGCGTTGAGGTTGTCCGGGGGCGGCGGCGGGTCAGGCCCGGGGTGCTGCTGTGGTGCTATCTGTTCATGATCCCGGCGGCGATCCTGGCCGGGATGTTCACCTTCTACCCGATGATCATGTCCTGGTACATCTCGTTCCTGGACTGGAGCGGGATCGCCGTCGACAGCACGTTCGTCGGCTGGGCCAACTACGCGGAGCTGTTGGGTGATCAACTGTTCTGGGGTGCGTTCGGCCGGTCGTTCGTCTTCATGGCGGTCGGGACGCCGATCCAGGTGATCTTGGCCCTGTTGGTCGCCGTCGCGCTGAACAACCAGGTGCGCCGGCTGTCGACGGCGTTTCGGACGCTGTTCTTCCTGCCGACGGTGACCACGGTGGCGATCGTCGGCGTGGTGATGTCCTCGGTGTTCAGCGTGTACGACGGGCCGGTGAACGAGTTCCTCGAGACGATCGGCGTGATCAACGTCCCGGTGGACTTCCTCGGCGACCCGAACAAGGCGCTGTGGACGGTGATCGGCGTGCAGGTGTGGAAGAACGTCGGCATCACGATGATCTACTGGCTGGCCTCGCTGCAGACGGTGCCGCAGGAGTTCTACGAGGCGGCTCGGGTCGACGGGGCCGGCCGGTGGCAGCAGCTGACCCAGCTGACGGTGCCGCTGCTGCTGCCGTTCGCGGTGATCATCATCGTGCTGACCGCGCACTCCAACCTGCACACCTTCGCGATCGTCCAGGCGATGACCGAGGGCGGCCCGTACTTCAGCACTCAGGTGATCGAGGTCTTCATCTATCAGACCGCCTTCGTCAACTCGACCACCGGCGGAGTGCCGCGGCTGGGCTACGCCTCGGCCGCCGGCTGCCTGTTCGGCGTGGCCACCCTGTTCATCGCGCTGCTCCAGGCGTGGGCGGCCCGGGCCGTGGCCCGCGCCCGGAGCCAGTTCTAGGAGGTGACGTGACGACGACGATCCCGGCCACCGCGACCGCGCCGCTCCGGCCCGCCGGCGATCCCGCCGGCCGCCGCCGGCGGCACCGCAACCGGCAGCGGCTCCGGCGGGCGATCGTGTTGGTGATCTTGATCCCGATCGCGCTGGCCTGGATCTATCCGTTCGTCTGGATGATCAGCGCCTCGCTGAAGGCCAACGGCGAGGTGTTCGGCACCCTCAACCCGTTGACCCGCAAACTGCATCTGGACAACTACGTCCGGGCCTGGACCGAGGCGCGGATCGGCCAGTACTTCCTCAACACGGTGATCGTCACCGGCGGATCGATCATCATCTCGGTGACGGCCACGGCCTTGATCGGCTACGTGCTCGGCCGCTACTGGTTCCACGGCAAGCGGATCGTGATCGGACTGTTCGCCGCGGCGATCTTCCTGCCCGAGGGTTACACGATCATCCCGATCTTCGACCTGATCTCCCGGCTCAACCTGGACGGCACCCTGTGGGGACTGACCCTGGCCGAGGCCGGCGGCGCCCACGTCGTCGCGGTACTGCTGTTCGCCGGCTACTTCCGGCAGTTGCCGGCCGAGCTGGAGGAGGCGGCGATGCTCGACGGGGCCAGCTTCCCGCGGGTCTTCGCCCGGATCTATCTGCCGCTCGCCAAGCCGGTGATCGCGACCGCGATCATCCTGCAGTTCATGCACGCCTGGAACGATTTCCTGCTGCCGCTGGTGCTCACCCTGGCCCGGCCCGAGCTGCGCACCCTCGCCGTCGGCGTCTACTCCTTCCAGGGTCTGTACTTCAACGACTGGTCCGGGATGGCCGCCGCCGCGACGATCGCCCTGATCCCGATCATCGCCATGTTCCTGGTCCTGCAGCGCTACTTCGTCGAGAGCGTCGCCGGCGCCATGAAGGGCTGACCCTCCCCGGAGGAAAGTTTGTGAATGTGATCACATTCACTAGGTTCGGGCGGGCGGTACGTGTGACGATCGAGGGGTCGTTGACCGGGTGAGAGGTGAATGATCATGGACCCGAGAGCCGCACTGGAGCCGCTGCCGGCGCCGTACCACCGACACTTCGAACGGATCCTGAGCGTCGCCGAACCGGACCCACGGATCCGTGGGCTCTGGCTCTCCGGCTCACTCGCCCGGGGTGCGGCCGATGCCGGGTCGGACCTGGACCTCCTGCTGGCCGTACGGGACGACGACTTCGACGAGTTCACCGCCGGCTGGCGCGACTGGCTGGCCCGGATCACGCCGGTGCTGCTGGCCAAGGAACTGCCCCGATCGAAGCTGATCATCTACGCGTTGGCCGAGGACCTGTGCCGGATCGACGTCGTGATCGAACCGGTGAGCAAGGTCTCCGCGTCGCCGCACCGCCGCCGCATCCCGGTGATCGACCGGGACCAGCTGACCGGCTCGGTCCCGGCTCCGGAGCCCGGGCCGGGCCCGGACCGGGTCAAGATCACGGCGATGATCACCGAGTTCTGGCGGATCCAGGCCAACTTCCCGGCCATGATCAACGGCCGGAAGGACCTGCTCTGCGCCAATTCCGGCGTGCACGTCAGCGCCCAACTGCTGTACGACCTCTTCGTCGAGACCAACCAGCCGCTGCCGCCGATGGGCGTCAAGCAGTTCACCGCGCGGCTGCGGCCGGACCAGGCCGAGGTGCTGCGCACCCTGCCCGTCTGCGCGCCGGGAGATCGCGACCTGCTGATCAAGGCCGACCTCGCCGTCTGCGAGGCCATGGCGACCGCCGGCCGAGCCGCCGCCGACCGCGTCGGCGCCGACTATCCGGAACGGATCTCCACCGCCGTCCTGGCCCACCTGCACGCGACACTCCGCCGCTGAACGCCCACCAGGCCGAAGTCGATGTGGTGCTGGAAACGCCGGACGGGCGGGTTGTCGGGATCGAGGTGAAGGCCGGAGCGACTATTCGGACCGACGACCTCTCGGGTCTGCGCGCGCTACAACGGATCACCGGCGATCGGTTCGTGGCCGGTTACATCCTCTACACCGGTGCCCAGACCCTGCCGTTCGGCCCGCGTCTGCGTGCGGTGCCGATCGAAGCGCTCTGGCGCTGTGAGCCCTGAGGGTCCAGCAACTCTCCGCGTTCGATGATCAATCTGCCGAAGTCCCGAACCGTTCGTACACCGGGCGGATCAGCTCGGTGAGGGGCCGCCCGCGGACGCTGAGGTCGAGTGCCGGCAGTTGATCAAGCAGGCTGAGCGGGGACACGGTGGGCGGAGTCGGCACGGTGATCTTGGTCTGGGCGGCGAAGTAACTGTCGAGGCACTCGGTCAGCGGCGGCGCCTCGGCGCTCTCGTCCGATTCCGGAACGCCGGTTCGGGCGGCATTCAGATTGTCCAGCAGCAGATCGCGAGCACGCCCACGCCAGGCGAGGATCTCGAACGGGTCGTCGTCGAAGCGTTCGGCGAGCAGATAGAACACCGCCGCGAGGTGCTTGCAGGGCACCTGCCAATCCGGGCAGGAGCAGTCGAGCGACAGGTCCGACTCGGTCGCGGGAAACAGGGAGAGCCCGACGCCGGCGAATACGCTTTCGATGTCGTCGGGCATCTCGCCGGCCAGCAGTTTCGCCAGATACCAGGCGTTGTCGGCCAGCGCGGATTCGACCCGGGTCCAGTCGGCCTGGCCGAAGGCTGCGAGCTGGATCCGGACCCGATAGGGCTGAGCCCGGCTGCCCTGGACCTCGGCGGCGACCGAGCCGGCGGCGAGCTCCACGGCCAGCACCTGACCCCTGCGGGCGTAGTTGCGGCCGCGTTCCAGCCGGCCACCGACGATGATGTCCTCGAGCACGGCGATGAAGCGTTCGGACCACCAGGTCTTGGCGATGGCTCCCCGGACGCTGCGCGCCTTCAGGCCGCCCTGCACCGCGCGGGGTTTCGACGGTGGGGGGAATCCTCGCCGGTTCCAGTTCATCGCTCGTCCGCATCAGCGACGGCACCGGCCGAGAGGGTGAAGAGATCCCGCAGTTCGGTGGTGGACAGTTCGGTCAGCCAGCCTTCCCCGTCACCGACGACCAGCTCGGCCAGCGCCACCTTGTCGGCGATCAGCCGATCGATCTTCTCCTCCAGGGTGCCGGCGCAGATGAACTTTCGGACCTGGACGTTACGCCGCTGCCCGATCCGGAACGCGCGGTCGGTGGCCTGATTCTCCACCGCCGGATTCCACCACCGATCGAGATGGATCACGTGATTGGCAGCGGTCAGGTTCAGACCCGTGCCGCCGGCCTTGAGCGACAGCAGGAAGATCGGCGGGCCTTCACCGCTCTGGAACCTCCGCACCAGTTCGGTGCGCTGACTTCGTCCGGTCCCGCCGTGCAGGTAGGCGACGTCGGTGCCGAACCGGGCCGCGAGATGCGGTCTCAGCAGCTCGGCAAACGCCGTGTACTGGGTGAAGCACAGCACCCGATCGCCCTCGGCCAGGATCTCCTCCAGCAGCTCCTCCAGCCGGATCACCTTGCCCGAGCGGCGCCCGATCGGAGACCTGTCCTGCAGCAGCTGGGCCGGGTGATTGCAGACCTGCTTCAGCTTTGCCATCGTCGCCAGCACGTAGCCGCGCCGCTCGATGCCGGACGAGTCGTCGATCTTCTCCATCATGTCGTCGACCACGGTCCGATAGAGCGAGGCCTGTTCGACGGTGAGCTGGCAGTACTGATTGATCTCGATCTTGTCCGGAAGATCATCGATGATCGTCGGATCGGTCTTCAGTCGGCGCAGGATGTAGGGGCGGGTGATCTTGCGCAGCCGTTCCGCCGCGTCGGCGTCGCGGTGCCGCTCGATCGGGATCGCATACCTGGTACGGAATTTGTCGGGTGACGCGAGCAGGCCGGGATTGACGAAGTCCATGATCGACCACAGCTCGGACAGTGCGTTCTCCACCGGCGTTCCGGTCAACGCCACCCGTTGCCCGGCCCGCAGTCGGCGGGCCGCCTTGGACGTCTTGGACAGCCGGTTCTTGATCACCTGTGCCTCGTCCAGGACCAGCCGCTGCCAGTCGATCTCGGCCAGCTCCTCGATGTCGATGGTGGCCGTGCCGTACGTCGTCACGATCAGGTCCACCTCCCCGATCCGGTCGGCGAGCTCCTGGCCGTGCAGCCGTTCCCGGCCGTGATGGGCATGGACCCGCAGCGCGGGCGCGAACTTGGCCGCCTCGGCTTCCCAGTTGCTGACCAACGACATCGGGCAGAGCAGTAGCGTCGGTCCCGCGTCCGGCACCTGGTCCCGCCGGGTCGCCTCCAGGGCGAGCAGCTGGATCGTCTTGCCCAGTCCCATGTCGTCGGCCAGCACCGCGCCGACCCCGATCGCGGACAGGAAGCTGAGCCAGGACAGTCCGCGCTGCTGATACGGCCGGAGCTCAGCGGTGAACTCCGCCGGCGGAGTGACCTCGGTCAGCGATTGGGCTGCGGTGCCGGACAGCAGGTCCCCGAGCCAACCGTCGGCCTGGATGGACGTGACTTCGAGAGGCAGCTCGTTGTCGTCGGGGTGTGCCGCCGCCAGGGCCAGCAGTTCGACCGCGTTCATCCGGCCCGGAGGCCGGCCGGACAGGAATTCGAGGCCACGTCGCAGCTGATCGGGATCGACGGCGAACCACTGACCGCGGAGCCGCACCAGAGGAGCCTTGGCCGCGACCAGGGCCTCGATCTCCTCCTCGGTCAGCGTCTGATCACCGACCGCCAGCGACCACTGGAATCCGGCCAACTGATCGCGCCCGAATCGCGAGCCGTCGTCGGCGGCCGGGTCACGCGGCGTGCTGGCCGCCAGCGACAGCCCGACCTTGGATCGGCGGCCCCACCAGCTCGGTAGCAGCACCCCGAAGCCGGCCTCGGTCAGCGCCGGCGCCGCGACCGAGAGAAAGTGAAAGGCGCCGGTTGCATCGAGGTCGAGCGCGCTCGGCCGTGCCTGCCGCATCCCGGGTCCCAGATCGGGATAGACGCGGCTCGCCCGGCCGAGCTCGGCCAGCAGCAACTCCTGCGGCCGGTCGAGCCAGCGTCGGAGCGCACCCTCGTCCTGCCAGGCCTGTTCCGCGGGCACGAGCAGGCTCGGGTCCGCGGTCGACTGCAACAGGAACTCGAGCCGCCACCCGGGCTCGGCATCCGGCCCGAGTTCTTCGGTGTCGAGCTCGGTGAGCCGGAACGTCGCGTGGGCCGGACTGACCTGTTCGGTGCCGATCTCGGACCAGGGCCGCAGCACCTGGTCAAGATCATCCAGCTCGTGGTCGTCGGCATCGAAGCGGCCGTCCGCGCTGGTCAGCGCGGCCAGCCAGCTCTCGTGGGCCGGGGGTCGCTTGGGCGGGCGACCGCGTCGGGCGGGCAACAGGTCCAGGCCGGCGGGCTGGCTGCCCCGAACCGCGGCATCGACCAGGCCCTGCAGCGCATCGACGGCCAGGGTCCGTGGGTTGTCCAGACCCGGTTGAGCCCGGCAGACCGGCGGTGTCGCCGTGATCAACGCGTGCAACGCGATCACGTCGGTGCCCTGCAGCACGGGTCGCCAGCGAGCCATCGCGCCGCCGCCGCCGTCACGGTCGAGGCTCGGCAGCACCCGGCCGCGCAGCACCAGCTCGGTCGCGAACTGCGCCAGGTCGGCCAGATAACCGATCGAGTCGCCGAGACGCACCGGCGTGGCCTCTTCGTCCCGCGGCCGGTCCAGCCAGGACAGGGCAGCGCGGGCCGAGAGGCGAACGACGGGCACGGACCAGGCGAGCAGGGACGGCGCGGATCGGGCGGCGGGTCGGGGCGTGGTCCGGATCAGTGCGGGCGAGTCGAGCGGCGACGTCGGCAGCGACGGAAGGAGCAATGTGACCGCCTCCGCCGGTCCGGCAGGCGCGTGCCCGGGTATCAGCTCGGCCAACTCCACCGGACCGGCCGCGAACGGATGTGGTCGGGCCGAGCGGACGGCCCGGCTCGAGCTGGTGACCGTACGCTCGGAATCCTCGGCCCAGAGGCACAGGCCGGCACCCGGAGACCAGAACCCATGGGCGGTCAGCACGTGGTGCAGCCTAGTGGCGGCCTGCGCTCGTTGCCCGCGGTCAGCGGAGGAGGGCCGGGAGGGGGTCGGTGTGGAGGATCGCCAGGGAGGTCACGGCTCGGGTCAGGCAGACGTAGAGGCGGCGGAGGCCGGTGATCTCGTCGGGTTCGCCCGTGACGATCGCGGCCGGTTCGACCAGCACGACGTGGTCGAACTCGAGGCCCTTGGCCAGGGCGGCGGGCACCAGGTCGACCCGGGTCTCGAAGGCCGGCGGGACGTCGCCGAGCAGGTCGTAGCGGATGGCGTGCTGCTCCAGCAGGGCCCGCAGCCGGGGGATCGCCGCGTCCGGGACGATCACGCCGACGGTGCCCTCGCGCTCCGCGGCATCGACGACGGCCGCGGCCAGGGCGGCGTCAAGATCGTCGGTCTGTCGTAGCTCCAGGTCACCGCGACTGCGCCGGACCGAGCGAGGCTTGGTCAGGGCGGGGGCGATCACCGGTAGCAGCCGGGCGGCGAAGTCGATCACCGAGCCCGGCACCCGGAACCCTTCGACCAGTTCGGAGATCTCCGCGTCGGGCTGGCCCAGGTGGCGCAGCGAGTCCTGCCAGGAGCGGGTCGCCCACGGCGTCGTCGCCTGGGCCAGGTCGCCGAGCACGGTCACCGACCCGGTGCTGGCCCGTCGGCCGATCGCCCGGAGCTGCATCGCCGACAGATCCTGCGCCTCGTCGATGATCACGTGGCCGAGGCTCGGGGTGCGGTTCAGCTGGTCGGCCGCCTCGTCGATCAGGGCGAGATCGGCCAGCGTCCACTTGGCGCTCTTCGGGGTCCGGGGCGGCTTGTCCAGCAAGATCGTCTTCTGCTCGACGTCGTCCAGGATGTCCCGGGCGGCTTCGGCCAGGAAGGCGGCGTCGGTCAGCAGGCGCAAGATCAACTTGGCCGGGTCGACGGCCGGCCACAGCTCGTCGGCGTAGGCCTTGACCGGTTTGCTCTTCGCCACCGAGTTCTGCACCCGGTCGTCCGGCGAGTCGCCCGCCGCCTCCATCTTGATCAAGACCTGGTGGGCCAGCCGCTGCGGCAACATCGTCCGGCCGGCGGTGTAGCGGACGCCGCGCCGGCGCAGCTCGTCGAGCATCTCGTTGGCCAGATAGGCCGCGACCCGCCACTGGTGCGCCCCGCGGGGGACGACCAGCGGGCTGGTCGCGGTGCCCAGATGTCCCCACACGGCCCGGGCGATCACCTCGGCCATCCGCGGGTCGCCCTTGATCAACGCCGCCGGCACCGGGTCGTCGCCGGTGATCATGAACCCGGTCGACTTGCTGACCAGGGTGGAGAAGGTGGCCTGGGTCGCGTCGATCTCACCCAGGGCGGGCAGCACGTCGCCGATGTAGGAGAGGAAGTTGTCGTTGGGCCCGATCACCTGGACGCCGGAGCGGGACAGCTGGTCGCGGTGCGCGTACATCAGGTAGGCGGCCCGGTGCAGGCCGACGGCGGTCTTCCCGGTGCCCGGCGCTCCCTGGATGCAGAGCGAGTGCGACAGGTCGGCGCGGACGATCACGTCCTGGTCGGGCTGGATGGTGGCCACGATGTCGCGCATCGGGCCGGTCCGCGGCCGTTCGATCTCGGCTTCGAGGATCCGCGAGTGCAGCTCGGTCTGCGGCTTGGCCAGCTCCTCGTCCTCGTACGCGGTCAGTTGGCCGGAGGAGAAGCCGAAGCGGCGGCGCAGCCGGACCCGCATCGGATCGCCCGGCTTGGCGCGATAGAACGGGAGCGACATCGGCGCCCGCCAGTCGACGACCAACGGATCGCCGCCGGTCTCGCCGGTGACGTGCCGGCGGCCGATGTAGAGCCGTTCGTCGTGGTCGGCGCCGAGCTCGGCGTCATAGTCCAACCGGCCGAAGAACAGCGGCACCGTCGGGTCGTCCTCCAGCGACTTCATCCGGCGAAACAGCACCTGCCTGAGGTGTTGAGTGGAGACGTGATCGGCGCCGGCGCCGTGGCCTTCCAGGCTCGCCGCATGATCGCGCATCCGGCGCAGCGCGGCGCGGGATTCACTCAGATGTCGTTGTTCGTGTCGAAGAGGATCGTCCTGCGGGAGGGTATCGGGCTCCGATCCGGGCATGCAGAGATCTCCGATGCTGCTCGTGGGGGAGGAGCCACTGTACTCGCGCGGTCGCGTCACGGCGAATCCAATAACCGGCCGTGACAGGATGGCGCCCATGCGACGCCTGACCGACACGGACGCGGCGATCGCCTACAGCACCGGGCTGCTGCGAGGCGACCGGGTCTACCTGCGCGAAGTCCGCGAAGATGATCTTGTCCAGCTGACCCGCTGGTGGAACGATCCGGCGACACTGTCGCTGCAGCAGTCCACCGTGCGGCCGATTCCGGGGCAGACGATGGCCGACCGGTTCCGGCTCTGGACGGCGAACACGTCACCGCACGACACCGGGTTCGCCGTGGTCCGGATCGACGACGACACGGTGATCGGCCAGACCGGGCTGAAGGGGTCACCGAACGGCCGCTCCGCCGAGTTCGTGATCGTCCTCGGCCCGGAGTTCACCAGCCGCGGCTACGGCACCGAGACCGTCCGGCTGATGCTGCGCTTCGGGTTCGCCGAACTCGGCCTGCACCGGATCGAGCTGCGGGCCTGGGGCTTCAACACCCGCGCCATCGGGGCCTACCTGCGTGCCGGCTTCGTCGAGGAGGGCCGCCGTCGCGACGTCACCTTCCACAACGGGCAGTACGGCGACGAGGTGATCATGGGCATTCTGGAACAGGAGTGGTGGCCCCGGGCCGAGGCCGGCGACGAGGCGGGGGAGACCGGCGGCGCCGGGAGCGAAGGGGAGCGTTCGGAGACTCATGGGTATTGACGGAGAGCGGGATCGCTTCCAGGCAACGGATCCGGACCAGCGGCCGCGCAAGGAGCGGCGTGCGGTCCGGGTGATCATGATCGATGATCATCGCCGGGTGCTGTTGTTCCAGGATACCGATCCCGGTTGCCCCGGCATCAGCTGGTGGGTGACCCCCGGCGGCGGGATCGACCCGGGCGAGTCCGAGACCGACGCCGCGGTGCGGGAACTGGTCGAGGAGACCGGCTACCGGAGCCGGCCGGACGAGTTGATCGGTCCGCTCGCCGTGCGGCGCGCGGTGCACGGCTATTCCGACCAGATCCTGGTCCAGGACGAGACGTTCTACGCGCTCCGGGTCCGGCCGTTCGAGATCGACATCTCCGGTCACACCGAGGACGAGCAGCTCACCATCGCCGGCCACCGCTGGTGGCCTTCGGCCGACCTCGCCGACCCGGACGGCTGGCTCTGGCCGGCCGAGCTGTCGGAGCTGGTCGCCCTGGCCGACTCCCCCTCCGCCGGGCCGCGCGATCTCGGCGTCCAGGAGGAATCGACGGTCCCGCTGGCGAACTGACCGTCCCCGTCGGACGACAGACGCGACCATTCCAAACGCGAGCCGTTCGTTCCCTGAGCCGGTCGAAGGGCAAGCCAGTTCACGCTCCGGCTCATTCGGCAAGATCATTCGGTCCACTCGGCCTGCCCTTCGACAGGCTCCGGCTCGGCGGGCAAGGTGGTCGCGCCAAGGGCGGGCGGGGTGGCGCGGTCGGCCGGCTTTCGCAGCCGACGACCGGCTATGCGCTGGGTTTCGATGGCACTCTTCGAGTGGACGCTTTGGCCGCGGATCTGTGCCTGGAAGCTGGCCGAACAGTCCACTCGACGCACGCCGGCGGGAGATCTCGATCCTCCTTGAGCCCGGCCGAGCAACAACACCCAAACCGGCGACGATCTTGGGCCTGTGGTGTTGCGTCCCTGTCCAAAGCTGGTGCGCCTAATAGGTGGATCCAGGCTGTGAACGTCGTTCGAACGGTCGCGTTGGCGATCGGACCGGGTCGGGGCAGTAGGCGGTCAGCGGAGGTTGTCCGGGATCGGGGAGTCCAGGGGCGGTCGGTCCGCGGGCTGGTCGTCGCGGAGCACGTTGCCGCGGATCGCGACCAGAGTGATCACGGCGCCGGCGAGCAGCAGGGCGGCGCTGACGATCATGGCCAGCCGGAAGCCGGCGGCGAAGACGGCCGGGTCGTTCACCGCGTCGCCGGTCAGCCCGACGGCCGGCGGCACGGCCGCGACGGCGAGCAGCCCCGCAGCCCGGGCGACGGCGTTGTTGACCCCGCTGGCGATCCCGGCGTGCCGGACCTCGGCCGTCGCCAGCACGGTCGCGGTCAGCGGGGCGACGACGGCGGTCAGGCCGATCCCGAAGATCGTCACCGGCAACAGGACGTCGAGCAGATAGGAGGCACCGGGGCCGATCCGGGCCAGCAGCACGGTCCCGACGGCTCCGACGACCAGACCGATCGCCATCATCGGCTTCGGGCCGACCCGCTGGGCCAGCGCCCCGGCCCGGGCCGACAGCAGCAGCATCAGCACGGTCACCGGCAGCAGGGCGGCGCCGGCGGCGATCGGCGAGAACTGGCCGACCAGTTGCAGGTGCACGACGAGCAGGAACATCATCAGCGACAGCCCGCCGTACACCACGAGGGTGACCAGGTTGATCGCGGTGAATTGGCCGGAGCCGAAGACGTCCACCGGCAGCATGGCTCGCGGCCCGCTGGTGCGGTGGGTGCGCCGCCGCTCGACCAGCACGAACCAGACCGCGGCGCCGACGCCGACCACGGCGCTGGCGATGATCAACGGGTCGACCCGGCCGGCGGGCAGCTCGGTCAGCGCGTACGTGATCCCGGTCAGCCCCACGGCCGCCAGGACCGCGCCGAGCACGTCGAACCGACCCACCGGGCGACCGTCCGTGGGCTCGCCGCCGGTGCTTTCCGGCACGTGCCGCCATGCCACCGCCACGGTGATCGCGGCCAGCGGCAGGTTGATCAGGAACACCCAGCGCCAGCCGGCGAAGCCGACCAGCCAGCCGCCGAGGAACGGGCCGAGGGCCCCGGCGACGCCGCCGAGTCCGGCCCAGGCGCCGACCGCGCGCGGCCGGTCGTACGCCACGAAGGAGGCCTGGATGATCGCCAGCGATCCGGGGGTCAGCAGCGCGCCGCCGATGCCCTGCAGGGCCCGGGCGGCGATCAGCATCTCGACGTTCAGGGCCGCGGCGCAGAGGGCCGAGGCGAGCGCGAACCAGATCACGCCGATCACGAAGATCCGCCGCCGGCCGAACCGGTCACCCAGCGCGCCGCCGAGCAGGATCAGGCCGGCCAGGGTCAGCGTGTAGCCGTTCACCGTCCACTGCAGCCCGGCCATGCCGCCGCCGAGCTCCTCGGCGATCGCCGGCAGCGCGATGTTGACCACCGTGCTGTCCAGCATCGCCACGCTCGAGCCGAGCACCGTCGCCAGCATCACCCATCGGCCGCTCGCCGACGACAACCGCAGCATGCCGTTCGTCACGAGCCGACTCAACCACGAACGGTCACCGGCCATTCCCGGGGCGCGCCCGATCAGTCGGCGGAGATGGCCTCCGAGGCGTCCATGATCCGGTAGGCGTAGCCCTGTTCGGCGAGGAAGCGCTGGCGGTGCTGGGCGAACTCGGAGTCGACGGTGTCGCGGGAGACGACGGCGTAGAAGCGGGCGGTGATGCCGCTGTTCTTCGGGCGCAGCAGCCGGCCCAGTCGCTGGGCCTCCTCCTGCCGTGAGCCGAAGGCGCCGGAGACCTGGATCGCCACCTGGGCGGTGGGCAGGTCGACCGAGAAGTTGGCCACCTTGCTGACCACCAGCAGGTCGATCTCGCCGGACCGGAACTGCTCGTAGAGCTTCTCCCGCTGCCGCACGGTGGTGTCGCCCTTGATCAGCGGGGCGCCGAGCCGCTCGGACAGGTCCTCCAGTTGCTCGACGTACTGGCCGATCACCAGGGTCGGCTGGCCGCGGTGCTTGGCGACCAGGTCGATCGCCACCTCGGTCTTGGAGTCGGCGGTCGAGGCCAGCCGGTATTTCACGTCCGGCTCCGCGACCGCGTACGTCATCCGCTCGGTGTCGCTCAGCGTGACCCGGACCTCGACGCAGTCGGCCGGCGCGATGTAGCCCTGGTTCTCGATGTCCTTCCAGGGCGCGTCGTAGCGCTTCGGGCCGATCAGCGAGAAGACGTCGCCCTCCCGGCCGTCCTCGCGGATCAGGGTGGCGGTCAGGCCGAGCCGGCGGCGGGCCTGCAGGTCGGCGGTCATCCGAAACACGGGCGCCGGCAGCAGGTGCACCTCGTCGTAGATCACCAGCCCCCAGTCCCGGGCACTGAACAGTTCCAGGTGCGGATGCAGCCCCTGCCGCTTCGTCGTGATCACCTGGTACGTGGCGATGGTGACCGGCCGGATCTCCTTGCGGGCCCCGGAATACTCGCCGATCTCGTCGGCGGTCAGGGACGTCCGCTTGATCAACTCGTCCCGCCACTGGCGGGCCGACACCGTGTTGGTGACCAAGATCAGCGTGGTCGCCTTCGCCTTCGACATCGCGGCCGCACCGACGATCGTCTTGCCGGCGCCGCAGGGCAACACGACCACCCCGGATCCGCCGTGCCAGAACGATTTCGTGGCCAGCGACTGGTACGGCCGCAACCGCCAGCCGTTCTGCTCCAGCTCGATCGGGTGCGCCTCGCCGTCGACGTAGCCGGCCAGATCCTCGGCCGGCCAGCCGAGCTTCAGCAGCACCTGCTTCAGCCGTCCCCGCTCGGACGGGTGCACGGCCACGGAGTCGTCGTCGATCCGGTTGCCCATCAGGCCCTTGACCCGCGGGCTGCGCAGCACCTCGGTCAGCACCGGGCGGTCGGTGGTGATCAGCACCAGGCCGTGGGTCGGATGCTTCTCGATCCGCAGCCGGCCGTAGCGGTCCATCGTGTCGGCGACGTCGACCAGCAGGCCGGACGGCACCGGATAGCGGCTGTAGTTGAGCAGCACGTCCACGATCTGCTC
Organism: Microlunatus speluncae; assembly: GCF_009299835.1. Lineage (GTDB taxonomy): Bacteria > Actinomycetota > Actinomycetes > Propionibacteriales > Propionibacteriaceae > Microlunatus > Microlunatus speluncae. The sequence continues at coordinate 54,468 of NZ_VKCZ01000021.1, read as the reverse complement.
GGCGTCGTGCCCGGCGGCGCGCGCGTTCCACAGCCCCAGCGGCGTCAGCCGATAGGTGTGGATGTGCTCGGGCGCGCGCTCCAGTTCGGCGAACGGGGCGATCGCGATGCGGCAGGCCTCTGCGTCAGGATGATCGACTTCCAGTAGCAGAGTGCGGTCGGACTGGACGACCAACGGTCCCAGCCCCGGTGAGGGTTGTGTCATCGACGAACTGTTCTAGCGGGTCGGTCCCGGAGATGGCGGGCCCGACGATGCGGGAGGTGACTGGGACGACCCCGAGGATGCCGGGGGCGACGTAGGCGGCTCGGAGCTGGGTGCCTCCGAGTCCGGCGGTGTCGACCCCGGTGGGGTCGACGGCAGTGGTGCGTGCGAATCCGAGGCCGGGGGCCCGGACGGCGGTTCGGAGGCCGGCGGGTGCGAAGCCGGCGGTTCCGAAGCTGGTGGCTCGGAGTCCGGGGGCTCCGAGAACGGGGGCTCCGAGGACGGCCGTTCGGCGGCCGGCGGTTCGGACGACGGCGGCTTCGACGCGGGCGGCTCGGACGAGGGCGGCTCCGACGACGGCCGCTCCGAACCGGGCGGGGTCGCCGGCGGCTGCTCGGATCCCGGCGCCTGCTCGGACGGCGACTGCTCGTTCCGGCCCGGCTCGGACGACTCCGGTGCCGGGCTCGGGTCCCCGTCGGACGGCTCGCCGCGCGGCGGGACCGGCGGCGTGGAGCCGTCGGGTGACGGCGTCGGGGACTCCGACGGCGGGGTGCTCGGCGGCGGGAACAGACGTTCCAGCAGGCGGCCGAGGCGGGGGAGCACGCCGTCCGGTGCCTCGGCCTCGCCGCCCGGTGGCGGGGACGACGGCGGCGGCGCACTCGGGGGCGGCGCGCTCGGCGGCGGTGCCCACGGCGGCCAGACCGGCGGATTGGAGTCGTCATCGCCGGGGCCGGGCGGCGGGGTGCCGGGCTCGCTCGGCGGCGGGTTGCCCGGATCGCTGGTGGCCGGCCGGCTCGGGGCCTGGCTCGACGGCGGCGTGGCGGGATCGTTCGGCGGGTTGGCGGCGCCGTCCGGCGGAGGCGGCGGGGCCTGGGTCGGCCGGGACGGCGTCGGCCGCGCCGGCGCTCGATCCTTGTCGGCCCGTTCCTGCTCGTCCTTCGAGGGCGAGCCCGGCCGGGTCTCCGCGGGCCGGTTCGGATCGACGGTCAGCGCGTTCGACCACGGCCCGGACTTCCCGTTGTCGGTCGCCCGGACCTGGATCACCTGGACCGACATGTCGTCGTTGAACCAGCGCACCGACGCCACGACGTTGCCGGTCTCCAGCACGTCGAAGCCGTTCAGCCGCACCTCGTAGCTGACGCTGGCACCGGTCGGCACGGCATCCCAGGAGATCTGCGCCCAGCTGCTGGTGATCAGGCCGGCCCGCAGACCGGTCACCGTGCTCGGCGAACCGGCGACCGGGCCCGCCTGCGGCTTCGGTGCGAGGGAGGCGTCGGGGGCGGAGTCGACGCTGCGGTCGGACTCGACATCCTCGGAGTTGCGCTGGCGCCCGTTCCGGGTCGAATCCTCGGGGTTGTCTGCGGCGGGCTCGACCTTGACCACGGGGCGCGGACCGGAGTCGAGCAGCAACGGGGAACCGGTCACCGCGGGGACCCAATAGAGGGTCCCGATTCCGGATGAGCACACCAAGACAACCAGGAATCTCCGGATTGTCTGGGGCCGCATTGGCTCATTGTAGGGGGCTGACGGAGGATACGCGCGACAGCGGAATGCGCAGCACCGCGGAATCGCTGTCGGCGACCGCGCGGAGCACTCCGTCGTCAAGATCAACGAGCGTGAGCCGGCGCTCCACCGGCGCGCCGTCCGGCCCGACATAGCCCAGCCGGACCGGCCCGGAGTCGCGCGTCGCCTGCTCCAGCTTGGCCAGCAGTTCGGTCGTGTCGAACTGATCCTGGCGGCGGCCCCGGTCGCCGGCCAGGATCGCGTCGGCGACCTCCGTCGGGCGGGCCGTCCCGGCCGTCCGGGTGCGCTCGGAAACCGTTGCCCGCAAGCGATCCGGCGGGGCCAGGCTGCGGCCGAACTCGTCCTCGGCCGCGGGCGCGAAGCCGATCTGGCGGACGAACGCGACCAGTTGGTACGCCTCCACGGCGGCGATCAACACCCCCGGCCCGAGCCGGCGCAGGCCGAGGGACGGTGCCTCCGGATGGTTGACGATCGCCTGCGCGCGCGCCTCGTCGTCGACCCGCAGATAGCTCAGCGCCGGGCCGATCCGGATGCTGCCGTACTGCCGGGCGACATCGTCGACCAGATAGCTCAGCGGCTGCGGAATTGTCGTGGTCGAATGGTGAGACAGCCACTCGTGAACCCGGTCCGCGGTCCAGCCGGCATCGAAGGCGTGCCGCAGCGATTCCGCACTGAACCGGTAAACCCCGGCACCGCCCCGCGACTCCTGCACGGCGAGCAGTCGCAGCTCCTCGGCGATCCGGTACGGCAGCGGTCCGGCGGCCACCGCGGTCAGGTCGGCCTGCACGATGATCGAATCGACCAAGGCGGGAAACAGCCCGGCCAGCTCGGCCGACAGCGGCTCCTCGGGCCGGTGCGACTCGGCGGCGAAACCGGACACGGCGCCCAGCCCGGTCAGGCCGAGATAGCCCGCCTCGCGCCAGAGCCAGCGGCTCAACTCGTCGGTCGAGGGCTGCCCGGCGGCGGTCAGCCGCGGCCGGTGCCAGCCGACGGCGGCGGCCAGTTGATCATGGTCCAGCACCGTGCCCGGATCGGCGGCGCGCATCAGTTCCATGATCAACGAGCGGGCGGCCGGGGCGGCCGGTGCGGCCAGCTCGGGGCCGAGGGCGTGCTCGCCGGGGGCCAGGTCGCGGCCGGGATAGCGTTCCATGATCAGCCACGCGCGCACCAGCCGGAGCCACCGGTCCGGTAGCGGCTCGGCCACCCAGCGGTCGTAGCCCGTCGTCGGCAGCAAACGATTGCCCTGGCCCGTCCCGTACAGCTCGGCGGCGGCACCGAGCTCGACCACGAACGCGGTCTGAGCCAGGTCGGTGCCGAGCGACCGGGCCAGCTGGGTCAGGTCCCGGCTGGCCAGTCCGCCGTCGCGGACCAGCCGGTGCGGCACGTCCTCCAGCGCCGCGGCGACCCCGGCGACGTCTTCCAGCAGCCCGTAGCCGGCGCCCGCCGCGGCCCGGTCGACGACCGACCGCTCCCGGTGCCGGCCGCCGACCGGCGGTGCTGCGGACGGCACCGGCGCGGCGCTGAAGCGTCCGTCGCGGAGCCGCCAGGCGACCTCCCGGGGGAGCACCACGGTGTCGGCCGACAGCGGCCGGATCAGGCCGCGGGCCAGCAGTCGGTCGATCGGCGTCGCCGCCTGCTCCAGGCTGACCGGCCGATCGGCGTTGCGGACGGCGCCGGCCGGGGAGTGGGCCAGCCGGGCCAGCACGTCGTGCTCGTCGGTTCCGGCCGCTGCCAGCAGCTCGGTGATCCGGTCCGCCGACAGCTCCTGCGGCGACGGCGGGGCCAGGCCGCCCGGATACGGGCCGAAATACTCCCGGACGGTGCGGGTCAGATGCAGTTCGTCCTCACCCCAGAGCAGCGCCCGGGCCCGCAGCAGGTCCAGCGCCCGGTCGACGGCGGCGGCCAGACCCGGCCGATCGAGGTCGTCGGCAACGCTGCCCGCCGCCAGCTCCAGCAACTGGGCCGGGGTCGCCGGGTCGCGCAGCGCGGCCAGCATCTCGGCGATCAGTCGGGTCCAGGCATCGAGCCGGTCCAGCGCCCGGACCGTCGAGGTGGTGGTGGCCGCGCGACTGACCAGTTCGGCGACGTCGGCCGGCAGCGGATAGCCGAGATCGGGGCGGAGCCGGATCAGTTCGACGAGGAAGTCGCGGCCGGCGGCCCGGACGGCTTCGGCGAGGGTACGGGGACGGTCGGTCGGGGTCGCCGCGGTCGGGCCGGCCGACGGCTGGGTCAGGCCCACGGTCGCTGGTAGCCGCCGCTGTTCTGGTCGGGGTTCTTCAGCCCGCGGTAGACCACGAAGATCACGACCAGGCCGACCACCCAGGAGATGAGCAGCGCCCAGAGGCCGACGAACTCCCACCAGTCGCCGAACGAGTCGCCGTTGGTCAGCGCGCCGACCAGGGCGAAGAAGGCCAGCACGCCGAGGCCGGTCAGGAACACCTTGCGGACCGCCGACTGGGCGACCCTGATCCGGGTGGCCAAACCGAACGCGATCAGCAGGGTGATCGGTGCGATCAGCGCGATGATCCCGCCCAGCACGAGCGTGATCAACACCGCGGGGGTGACCGACTTGAGCACGGTGCCCGCGTCGGCCTGCGGCGCCTGCCGGGCCATCGCCGACGGCGGCGGCGCGAACCATTCGGTGCTGCCGGGGCCGGGGAAGCCCGACGGGCTCGGCGCTCCGTACGGCGCGTGGCTGGAGGGCAGCGGTCCGCCGGCGACGGCCGGGAAGCCGCTCGTCGGGGCGGGCGGGTGGTGCTGCTCCAGGGGCGAGGTCGGGTCGTAGGCGAGCGGCGCCAGCGCCGCGTTCGGCGGCCCCCAGCCACCGTCGGGCTTGCTCCAGTGGGCCGCGCCCCAGGCGGAATCGGCGGCGGTGGCCGCGCTGGAGACCACCGCGAACGGCTCGGCCGGGTCACGCTGATCGGTCACCCGTGGGACCAGGCTCTCCAGGGCCGCCACCGGCTGGCCGGGATCAGCGAACTGCGGCCGGACCACCGGGGCGCCGGCGGCCGGGTGCTCGACGGGCGGGGCGACGCTCAGTGGCGGGACCTCGGGCACGGTGAAGCCCTCCGGTCGCTGGATCGGGGCATACTCCGGTCCGTCCTCCCAGGTCGCCATGAGGGTCATCGTAGTCTCGCCGGGGCGCGCCGGTCACAGTCGATCCAGGACCGAACGAGGACAACGCCGGTTCGATCAGCTCGGCTCGGGCCGGAGCTTCGCGTACAGCACCATGTCGACCCGACGGCCGCCGATCGGCTGATGGCTGCGGAGCAGACCCTCGCGTTGGAAACCGCCGATCTCGGCGGTCCCGATCGAGCCGATGTTCCAGGGCTCGATGTAGGCCTCGAGCCGGTGCAGTTCGGGGATCGTCCAGGCGAACCCGACCAGCGCGGTCAGCGCCCGGCCGGCGACACCCTGGCCGCGAGATCGCGGGGCCACGGAGTAGCCGACGTGGGCCCGGCCGGTGTCCAGCCCGCCGACGAGCCACAGGCCCGCCGTGCCGAGGGCCGTGCCGGTCCGGGCGTCGGCGACGCAGAACGAGTAGCCGGCGCCCTGGCTCAGCCGGCTCCACTGCCGGGCGATGTATTCCCGGGCCTGGTCGGCGTCGGCGTTGCCGGGCAGCGACCCGATCTGCGGCAGGTACGGGTCGGTCGCGAGATTCATCACCATGTCGACATCACGCTCGTCGAAGCCGCGCAGCAGCACGCCGTCGTACGCCGGCAGGTCCACCGGCAGCGCCAACCTCAGCTCGGTCACGGAGGCCGTTATACCAAGCTCAGCCCGCGGCGGCGATCGAATCCTCGGCGCGCCCGGCGTTGTCGGCGGCGACATGACAGGCGACCTCGACGCCCGGTCGCAGTTCGAGCAGCGGTGGAGTCGTGGTCCGGCAGACGTCGCGGACCAGCGGGCAGCGGTCGGCGAACCGGCAGCCGGGGCCGGGATCGATCACCTTCGGCGGTTCGCCCTTGGTCATCTCGGCGGTCACCGCGAGCTCGGCCCGCGGATCGGGGACGGCCGCCACCAACAGCTGGGTGTACGGATGCAGCGGGTCGCCGAGCACCTGATCGACCGGGCCCGCCTCGACGATCCGGCCCGCGTACATCACCATCATCCGGTCCGCGACATAGCGGGCACTGGCGATGTCGTGGGTGATGTAGAGCAGCGAGACGCCGCGCTCGTCGCGGAGCGAGGTCATCACGTTGAGCAGCCCGATCCGGATCGAGATGTCCAGCATCGACACCGGCTCGTCGGCCAGGATCACCTTCGGCCGGTACGCCAGCGCCTGGGCGAAGCCGACCCGCTGCCGTTGGCCGCCGGAGAGCTCGTACGGATAGCGGTGCAGCACCTGGTCGGCCGGCGCCAGGCCGACCGCGGTGAGCACCCGGATCGCCTCGGCCCGCCGGTCGCCCGGCGCGATGTCGGGCCGGTGCAGCTTCAGCCCGCGGAGGATGCCGTGCGACACCGGATAGGCCGGGTTGAGCGAGCTGAACGGGTCCTGGAACACCATCGGCACCGCCGCCCGGTAGCGCAGCACGTCCCGCCGGGACCGCAGGTCGGCCAGCGACGTCCCCTCGAACCGGATCTCGCCGCCGGTCGGCCGATAGACCTGGGCCAGCAGCCGGGCGATGGTGCTCTTGCCACTGCCGCTCTCACCGACCAGCGCGACGATCTCCCCGGCGCCGATGGCGAAGTCGGCGTCGTCGACCGCGTGCAGGGTGCCGCGGGATCGCAGGCCGCCGACCCGGAACGTCCGGGACAGGTTCCTGGCCTCGAGCAACGGCGCGGTCATCGGTCGGCCCGCTTCGGATCGTGCAGCAGGCAGCGGGCTGCACCGCTGGGGGCCACGTCATAGAGCGGCGGCTCGACGGTCTCGCAATCGGCGAAGGCGACCGGACAGCGCGGTTGGAAGCGGCAGCCGGGCGGCAGCGCCTGCAGGCTCGGCGGGCTGCCGGGGATCCCCTGCAGCGGCACCCGCGGCCCGGTGATCGACGGGAAGGCGTCCAACAATCCGCGGCTGTACGGATGCGCGGGGGCGTCGAACACCTGCCGGGTCGGGCCGAACTCCATCGCCTGGCCGGCATACATCACCATCAGCCGGTCGGAGAAGTGACTGACCAGGCTCATGTCGTGGGTCACGAAGATCACCGCGAAGCCCAACTCCTGTTGCAGTTCCTTGATCTGCAGCATCAGCGAGCGCTGCGCCACCACGTCCAGCGCCGAGGTCGGCTCGTCCATGATCACCAACTCCGGCGTGAACAGCTGGGCCATCGCGATCATGGCCCGCTGCCGCATCCCACCGGACAGCTGGTGCGGATAGCTGGCCAGATGCGCCCGGTCGATGCCGACCAGCTGCAGCACCGCCTCCGATCGCTGCCGGATCTCGGCCTTGTCGGTGACGCCGTGGGCCCGCAGCGCGTCGGCGAACTGGGCGCTGATCCGCAGCACCGGGTTGAGCGCGTTCATCGCACTCTGCATCACCACCGAGAGATTGCGCCAGCGGACCGGGGCCAGCGCGCGCTCGGTCATGGTGACCAGGTTCTGGCCGCGGAAGGTGACCTCGCCGCCGGTGATCCGGGCCGGTGAGCTGAGCAGTTGCGCGATGGCGAAGACCATCGTCGACTTGCCACAGCCGGACTCGCCGACCACGGCGACGAACTCGCCCGGCCGGACCTGGAGATCCACCCGGTCGACCGCGGTCACCGGGCCGCTGTCGGTGTCGTAGGCGACCGACAGCCCGCTGACCTCGAGCAGCGTGTCGGTGCCTGTGATCATCTGATCGGTGATCATCGAGCGCGTCGCCTCCTGACCGGGCGCAGGGCCGGATTACTGATCTCGTCGAACGCGTAGTTGAGCAGCGCGAAGGCGGCACCGAGCAGGGCGATGCACAGGCCCGGGGCGATCACCCACCACTGCTGGCCGGTCTGCAGCGCCTCGTTGCTCTGGGCCCAGTGCAGCATGGTGCCCCAGCTGAGCGAGGACGGATCTCCCAGGCCGATGAACTGCAACCCGGCGGAAGTGAGCAGGGCATAGAGGGCCGCGCCGAGGAAGTTGGCGGCGATCAGGGAGATCATCGTCGGCAGGATCTCGAAGATGATCACGTACGACCGCCGCTCGCCGCGGACCCGGGCCGCCTCGAGGAAGTCCCGGTTGCGCAGCGACATCGCCTGGGCTCGGAGCTGCCGGGCACCGTAGGACCAGCCGGTGACCACCAGCACGCCGATCACCACGATCAGGTTGCCGCCGCCGGCGTAGGCCGCGATCACGATGATCAACGGGAAGGCGGGGATGACCAGGAAGACGTCGGTCAGCAGCGACAGCAGGTCGTCGCCGATGCCACCCAGATAGGCGGCCGAGACCCCGACGATGATCGACAACACGCTGGCCAGAGCGCCGGCGATCACCGCGATCAGCAGCGACTGCCGAGTGCTCCAGACCAATTGCGCCCAGATGTCCTGGCCGAATGCGGTGGTGCCGAGCAGGTGCTCGGCCGACGGCGGCAGCATCAGCTCGAACTGGCCGTTGTTGGCGTCGGCGACCGGCGTGAACAGCTGCGGCACCACCGCCGCCAGCACGAAGATCGCCAGCATGATCGCGCCGACCAGCGCCTTCCGGTTGCCGAGCACGGCCCGGACGATGCCCCGGCCGGTTCGGGGCCGGGCGGCGGGGGTGACGGCCGCGTCGGTTCCGGCCGCAATGGCACTCATGCCTGGCTCCTCATCATGCGGTCCGGGCGCGCGGATCGAGCCACGCGGTCAGGAAGTCGCTGATCAGCACCGCGACCAGCACGGTGATCGTGATCATCACGAACAGCGCCTGCATCAGCGGATAGTCCTGGTTGTTGACCGCGCTGAGCAGCATGTAGCCCACCCCGGGGTAGTTGAAGGTGAACTCGACCAGGATCGAGCCGCTGACCACGAAGCCGAGGGACATGGCGAACCCGGACAGGTTGGGCAGGATCGCGTTCCGTGCGGCGTAGTTGATCATGATCCGCCGGTTCGGGATGCCCTTGGCCCGGGCCATCCGGATGTAGTCCTCGGCCAGGGTCGTCACCACGTTGTTGCGCATGGTCAGGATCCAGCCGCCGATCGAGATGATCAGGATGGTCAGCGCCGGCAACAGCGCGTGTTTCAGCACGTCGCCGACGAATTCGGCGTTCCAGCCGGGATCGAGGATCGGGTCGTAGCCGCCGTCGTTGGGCAACAGCCCGTTGGTGCCGACCGAGAACACCATGATCAACACCAGCCCGACCCAGAAGTACGGCAGTGCGGCGGTGATCACGAACACCGGCGGCAGGACGCTGTCCAGCACCCCGCCCCGGCGCCAGCCGCCGACCATCCCGATCCCGGTGCCGAGCAGGAACGCGATCACCGTGGTCACCCCGACCAGTCCCAGGGTCCAGGGCAGCGCCTGGGCCAGCACCTCGCTGACCGGTTGCGGGAAGAAGGTCAGCGAGGTGCCGAAGCGGCCGGTCAGCGTATTGCCGAGATACTCCACGTATTGCTCGGGCAGCGGCTTCTGGGTGTCGATCCCGAAGGCCACCTCCAGCGCCTTCAACGCGTCCGGATTGACCCGGCCCCGGAACCTGGCCATCATCGCCTCGGCCGGGTTGCCGGGCATCAACCGCGGCACGAAGAAGTTGACGGTCAGCGCCACCCAGAGCGTGATCACGAAGAAGCCGATCCGGCGCAGGATGAACCGCATCAGACCTCCTTGTGCTCAAGGGTTTCGGCCATGATCACTTCGGCTGCAGGTGGAGCAGCACCTGCTCGTTGTCCGGCGTCGCGTACGGCGCCGGCAGCGCGTACGGGTCGTCGGCGGTCGGCCAGCCGGTGAAGTCCTTGGTGTTGTACTGGAACCAGCTCACCGACTCCAGCACCGGAACCACCGGCACCTCCTCCAGCATCACCTCCTGCAGGGCGAAGACGATCTCCTTCTGCCGGGCGTCGTCGGCCCCGGCGTACTCGGCGAGCAGCTTGTCCACCTTCGGGTCGGTGAACCGGCCGTAGTTGCTGGACGCGTTCTCTCCCAGCGGCGCGGTGTTGCCGCTGAACAGCATCTGCCGCAGCTCGTAGTACGGCTCCGGGCCGCCGGTCTGCGACCCGTAGGCCAGATCGAAGTCACCCTTGTAGAGCTTGGTGTTGTAGGTCTGGCCGGCGATCGCCTGCACGGTCAGCTCGATGCCGAGCGGCTGCAGTTGGTTCTTGATCTCCTGCAGTTCGGCCTCCCAGTCGGTGTAGCCGCTGACCGTGATGATGCTCAGCTTCAGCGGCTTGCTCGGGGAGTAGCCGGCCTCGGCCAGCAACGAGGTCACCTTGGCCGGATCGGGCTTGTAGTTGTACTTGTCGGCCGCGGCCTGGTTGTACCAGTCCTGGAAGGTCGGCAGCACGATGCCGCCCTGGTTGGAGGCCGGCAGATAGCCGCCGACGCCGATCTTGGAGACCTTCTCCTTGTCGATCGCGTACGCAATGGCCTGGCGGACCGCCTTCTCCTTGGTCACCTCGTGCTTGAGGTTGAAGTAGATCGAGACGTTGGCCGTCGGCGGGAACCAGTACTTGTGGTTCTCCGGATCCTTCTCCACGTAGTAGCGATCGATGCTCGGGATGTACTGACCGCCCCACTGCGCCTTACCGGTGGCCAGGTCGAGGTTGGCCGGGCTGTTGTCGGTGTAGGCCGGGTAGTTGACCGTCTTCACCGCTGGCTTGCCCTGCTGCCAGAAGTTCGGGTTGGCCTCGTAGCGGATGTTCTGCGGCTTGCAGTCCGAGACCGTGTACGGCCCGCTGCCGACCGGCTTCGGGTCGGCGAACTGCACCGGATCCTGGCCCGCCTCACCGGTGCTCCAGATGTGCTCCGGCACGATCGCGGTCTGGCCGGCGATGTAATAGAAGTACGGCTCGGACGGCGCGGCGAACTTCATGATCACCGACTTGTCGCTGGCCGTGACCGACTGCAGCCCGGACGACCAGAGCGCGTTCAGATCCAGGCCCTTGTTCTTCTTCATCAGGTTGAAGGTGAACGCGACGTCGGCAGCGGTCAGCGGCTTGCCGTCGTTCCAGGTGATGCCGTCGCGGACGGTGAAGGTGAGCGTCTTCTTGTCCGTGCTCCACTCCGCGCTCTCGGCGATCATCGGCGTCTGCTTCGCGTTCTGCAGTGGGTTGACGTGCATCAGCGTCTCGTACACGAAGCCGACCGACTGCTGATTGACCGAGGGGTTGAACGGATTGAAGCCGCAGGTCCAGGTGGTGCCGGCGACGTTGGCGATGGTGAGCGCGGCATTGGACTTGTTCGGACCGGTGCCACCGGTGCCGCCGCCACCGCCGGCACACCCGGCGACCAGGCCGAGCACCGCGATCAGTGCGACGATCAGCGACTTTCGCTTCATGATCATTTCCTCCCGTTGACGGCGGCCGGCGTGCCGGTCATCCGAAGATCTCTTCCTGTACCTGTTGAATGGCGGCCGCCAGGGCTCCGTGCCGGACGGCATGATCACGCCCCGTGCCGGGCCGGACCTCGGGTCGGTGGGCGACCAGTCGATGCAAACGGTCGGCGACCCGGTCGGCCAGCCGGTCACCGCCGGCCACCCCGATGTCACCGGTCAGCACGACCAGCTGCGGGTCGATCAGGCTGACCGCGATCACCGTCGCGTGGGCGATGCGCCCGGCCAGCTCGGCCAGAAACCCGTCCGGGTCGCCGGCACCTGGCTTGCCGTCGTTGATCGCGGCGACCGCGCGCCGGACCGCGGTGGCGGCCCGGCTGGCGCCGAGGCCGTAGCGCCCGGCCAGCTCGAGCACCGCCTTGGCGTCGATCAACTCCGACATCCGCTGCCCCTCGGGCGAGATCGGGGCGAAGTCGACCTCACCGGCCGCGCCGCGGGAGCCGCGGTGCAGCTTGCCGTCGACCAGCACCGCCGCGGCGACGCCCCGACTCATCCAGAGCAGCACCACGTCGCGATAGCCGCGGGCGCAACCGTGCCGCAATTCGTCGGTGGCGACCAGATTGACGTCGTTCTCCACCGTCACCGGCATCTCCAGTGCCTCGGCCAGCCGGCCGGGCACGTCGAAGTCGTACCAGCGGGGGAGATGTGGGGCGTAGCCGAGGAAGCCGGTCACCGGATCGATAGAGCCGGAGATGCCGACCACGGCCCGGCGCGGCACGTCGGCCGGCAGGTCATGATCACGAAGCAGGTCCAGCACCGCGCGCCGCAGCACCGGAACCGGGTCAGGCCCGCTACCGCGAAGATTGATCTTGCGGTCCGCCACCAGCGTCCCGGTCAGATCGACCACGCCGACGTCGAAGCTGGCCGAGATCACGTCGACGCCGACCGCGTAGCCGGCCCGTTCGTCGATCGTCCAGAGCTTGGCGTTGGGGCCCGGCCCGGCGCTGGTCCGGTGCCCGTCCTGGCGGACCAGCCCGATCTCGGCCAGCCGGCGCAACAGCTCGGCGGCGGCCGGCTTGGACAGCCCGATCTCGTGCTCGAGCTCGGTCCGGGACAGCGGCCCGTGCAGTGCCAGGGCCTGCAACGCGGCGCGATCGTTCATCGCCCGCAGTGCCCCCGGCCCCCGGATCCGCACGCTCAGCCCCTTCCCTGCGGCTAATCGTCTGGAAAGTTTCCAGACAGATGCAGCATGGTCCTCGGCACCCCGCATCGTCAAGAGGTGGCGGCGATCGAAGCGTCGTCGCAAGGAACCTGGTGGCCGTGGAAGTGGGGCAGCCCGACGATGACTGAGACCGACCGCCGCTGGGCCCGGCGCTTCTTCTGAGCCCGGCGCGGGACAGGAGAAGCTCCGGGGTGATCACTTTCGGCGGAGCCGACTGATCACGCGGAAGGTCCACAGGCACATCACCACGATCACGAACACGCCGCTCCCCGCCGCCTCGAGCGGCAAGCGATCCCAGAGCGTCCGCACCACGAGGGCGAGTGCCACGGCAGCCGTGCCGAGCACAGCTGCCTGCACTCGCGAGTCGGCGACGGCCGCTCTGTCGAAGTCGTAGCGGCCGGTGTTGGCCCGCCGAGCCGTGTGGACACTCCCCAGGATCGCTCCCGTCAATGACGCGGACAGGGCGCCCAGTGCGTAGCTGCCGAGAAATCCGAAGAACAGACCGCTCGGGACCCGTTCGGCCGGCCAGACCAGGACGCTCAGGATCACTGTTGCCGCCAGGCTGACGGCGAACAGCGAGCCAAAAATGATCACGGCAAGCCAGGCCGGGACCGTTCCGTCCTTGCCGATTCCAGCAGTCACGGCCGGCCAGCTTACCGACGGACGGGCCCAGTGGTGGTTCTCCCAAGCAGCCGGTCAGCGGGCGCGGATGTGGACCCAGCGGCGGTACGTGCTCCGGTCGAGACCGAGCCGGAGGTTGGAGCGGTGGGCCATGGCCAGGCCGGAGAGCAGGGCCACGAAGGCGACCAGGCCGCCGCAGAGCAGCATGCTCGGCCGGGCACCGAAGTGGTCGATCAGCCAGCCGACCGCCGGGCTGCCCAGGGCCTGGCCGCCGAGCAGCACCAGCAGATAGACGCTCATCACCCGGCCGCGCACCGCCGGCGCGGTGGTCAGCTGGACCAGCGAGTTGGCCCCGGTCAGGAACTGCAGGGTGAGCAGGCCGATCAAGATCAACACCATGCCGAAGGTCCAGACGCTGGGCGCGATCGCGGCGATGGCCAGGGTGAAGCCGAGCAGGGTGAGCAGGCTGACCAGCACCCGGAGCCGGACCTGCCCCTGCCGCCGGGCCGAGATCAGCGCCCCGGCCAGGGCGCCGATCGCGGTCAGCGAGTTGAACAGCGAATAGCCGCTGACCCCGGTCCCGAACTCGTGATCGGCGAAGGCGGCCAGGATCACCGGCATATTGAGCCCGAACAGGCCGATGGTCGCGACCAGCACGATGGTCCAGGCCACCTCGGAGGTGTTCTGGATGTAGCGCAGCCCCTCCCGCAGTTGGCCCTTGGCCTTCTGAACGATCGTGCTGTTGCTGGGCGCCGGCCGGATGATGATCAACATCCCGACCACGACCAGGCACGAGGCGGCGTTGATCAGGAACGACCAGCCCTGGCCGACCGCGCTGATCAACATCCCGGACAGGGCCGGGCCGAGCAGGGCGCCGAACTGGAACACCGAGGAGTTCAGGCTGACCGCGTTGCGGATGTGTTGATCACCGACCAGCTCGGAGACATAGACCTGGCGGGTCGGGTTGTCGACCACGGTGACGAAGCCGAGCACCGCGGCGACTGCATACACGTGCCAGACCTGCACCGTGCCGGTGAGCGCCAGCAGGCCCAGCGTCAATGCCATCAGGGTTGCGACCGACTGGGTGATGATCAACAGCAGCCGCTTGTTGTAGCGGTCGGCCAGCACCCCGCCGAACAGGCCGAACAGCAGCACCGGGGTGAACTGCAGGGCGACCGCGACGCCGACCGCGGCGACGCTCCCGGTCAGCTCGAGGACCAGCCAGTCCTGCGCGATGCGCTGCATCCACAGCCCGGTCGTGGCGACCACCTGGGAGGACAGGAACAGCCGGTAGTTCCGGACCTGCAGGGCGGCCAAGGTGCGCGGCCATTGGCGCTGCCGGATGGGCCGGGTGAGGAGATCGAGACCGAACGAGGCCGAGCGGGACCGCTCGGCGGGCGCCGTGGACAAGGCGAAACACCTAACTCAGATTGGCTGGACAGACATCGCCGGATCGGCCGGCGAGCGAAGAGCTCGTCTCTGAGGTCGCCCGACACCAACCCTAAGGCGTGGCGCTGATATTCAGCAAAGACATAAGGCCTATATATTGTATTGGCTGGAGTTATAAGACAGCGGGACGGAGATTGTCGTGGCCGATGACAAGACGTTCGATCCGACGCTGCTCCGTACCTTCCTCGCGGTGGCCAACGGCCTCAGCTTCACCCGGGCGGCCGAGCAGCTCGGGCTCAGCCAGCCCACCGTGTCGCAGCACGTCCGCCGGCTCGAGGACGCCGCCGGGCGGCAGCTGATCCAGCGGGACACCCGGTCGGTGTCGCTGACCGACAACGGTGAGGCGATGGCCGGGTTCGCCCGGACCATCCTGGCCTCGATCGACGAGGCGGTGTCGTACTTCACCGGATCGGCCATGCGCGGCCGGCTTCGGTTCGGCGCGGCCGACGAGCTGGCGGTGAGCGAACTGCCGACGATCCTGCGCGAGTTCCGGCAGCTCTATCCGCGGATCAACCTGGAGCTGACCGTGACCCAGAGCGGCACCCTGCTGCGCCGGCTGGCCTCGAATCACCTCGACCTGATCTTCATCAACCAGGAGGCCGACTCGCACCGCGGCCAGCTGGTCCGCCGCGACCGGCTCGTCTGGGTCGGGCTCGACCGGACCCAGATCGAGCCCGCGCACCCGGTGCCACTGGTCACCTATCCGGCGCCGAGCTGGAGCCGGGACGCGGCGCTGTCGGCCCTGGAGAACGCGCACCGGACCTGGCGGATCACCTGCAACACCCGCGAGATCAACGGCATCCTGGCCGCCACCCGGGCCGGCCTCGGCATCTCGATCCTGGCCCAGAGCCGGGTCCCGCCCGACCTGCGCAACCTCTCCGGCCGCTTCGACCTCCCCCCGCTCCCGGACATCGAAATGGCTCTCGTCGCCAACCCCCGCTCCGCCCGCGGCCCCGTAGACGCCCTCGCCAAAGCCATCACCAACCTCCCCCTAACCCCCCTCCGCCCCTAACTCCGGGCTATCGAAGGGCGAAGACTTCGCTGCATGGCTGCTACGGATCATCAAAAACTCGGGAATCCATGAAAACTCGGAACACAATGGTATTTTCGTTTTCGCCGAGGTTAAGGAGTAGCTATGAGCGCCGAACGAGCCGTCAAAGGCCTGCGTGCTGTGCTGCCTCGGACGGCCTCGTTCTCGACCGTTACCGAGCCCTCACCTGGGTCAGCTCGCGACTGGCGCCCCGACGCCCTTGTCAGCGTCGCCGGTCAAACGATTGCCGTCGAGTGGCTGCGGGCCGGCACCCTCCCGGCCGTCACGAACGTCCTCAACCGGTCCCCACGCCCCTATGTCACCGTCATCGTCGCGCCCAAGATGTCCGAGGGGGCTCGGGCAGCCGCGGCCAAAGCGGGAGTCGGCTGGGTCGAGGAAACCGGGGCCGCCGAAATCAGTCTCCCGTTCCTGATTGTCAGCCGAACCGCGCCGCCGCAGCTCGCATCGAAACAAGTGCGATGGCGGGCTAGCGACCTCGGAGTCGCGGAAGCACTCCTTGAAGGTGTACGACCGACAGTTGACGAAGTGACCAAGGCGACTGGTATGTCGTCCAGTACGGTGACGGCATCGCTAGCGTTCCTCGCTGCCGAGGGACAGCTGGAAGCTGATGCGGCTCGCGGACGGAAGTCGGCGCGCAGCCTGAGCGACCCAGGCGCCCTTCTGGACAGTTATGCGTCCGCCGCTGGCGCCTTCGCTCCGAAGGCCGAGATCCACGTGGGCCTACTCGCCCGAGACCCATTGGCCGCCATCGCTGAGATCGGCGAAAGCTGGCGCAAGCAGAAGGTCACATGGGCGGCTACCTCGGCGGTCGCTGCCGCCGCTCTTGCCCCGTTCGCTACCCAGGTTGCGCCACTACTCGTCTACATCGATGCCGACACTCACCCGCAGCTGGTTGCCGGTGCCGAACTGGTCAACCTGTCTCCCATTCGTGGCGGACGGCTAGCCCTGCGACCCTTCCCCACGAAGGCGACTGCAAAGCTCAGCGAATGGCGTGACGGGCTCGCTATCGTGCCGTGGGCTAGGTGCTACGCGGACCTCATGACCACCGGCGTGCGGGGAGAAGACATCGCTACCAACCTGCGAGAGCTGATGCTCAATGAGTGAAATGGAGCCGGAACGCACTCGTAGAGCGCGAGCTGCCGCCGAGCTCGCCTTGGTATGCGTCGCCCACCACTATGGGACGAAGCCGGGCTTCGTTCTTCTCGGCGGCCTTGTTCCGGAGTTGCTGTGCTCGGACTCGGAGTGGTTGCACGCCGGAACGACTGACATTGACGTCCAGGTGAACCTGGAGATCGCGGCTGGCGCCGACAACGCGGCCCGGCTCGAGCAGGCGCTCAAGGATGCGCACTTCAAGCCGTCCGAGGACAAGGTCTGGCGCTGGAACCAGGTCGATGAGAACGGCAATAAGACTGTCGTGAAATTCGAGCTCCTGGCAGACCTCGATGACCAGCGAGCAGAGGCCATCGTCAACTTCAACGGCGCCGAGAATCTGGGCGCCGTTAATCTGCGCGGTACCAGGTACGCCACCAAGGGTGCCGTCGAGCGAGAGTTCAACGCCGAGGTCGACGGCGAGCTCCGGGTCGTTCGGCTCAACGTTGCCGGACTGCCCGGGTACCTGATCGCGAAGGCCGCCGCGGCGCACGGCCGTAATAAAGCCAAGGACTGGTACGACATCGCGTTCGTGCTTCTCCACAACGACGAGGGCGGCCACCGCGTAGCTGCAAACCGGGTTGTCGAGACATTCGGGACGTCACCAGGGACCCGTATGCACACCTGGTTGGTGAACCTTCGCGCCAACTTTGCCGACCTCGATGCCCCGGGCCCTCAGGCATACGTGTCGCAGTTCTACATCGATCATCCCGACGCCGACTTGGACCAGGCTGCGGCCGATGCGGTGCTGGCGGTCACGGAGTTCTGCGAGATCGTCGCCGGCAGCTAGTAGCGCGTCGCAGCTAGCTCAGGGCGTACGGCGACGCCCGGCGTCGTCGATGGTGAAAGTGCCACGTGACCTACTGGGCGATGGGGGCGGTGATCCAGGGGTCGGGGATGCCGAAGCCGGCGAGCAGTTCCGGGACGTGCGGGCGCAGCTGTTCGCACAGGTCGTCGACGGCCTTGACGATCTCCTTCGCCCGGCGGTCGCTGATCCGGTTGTGCTCCAGATACCAGGCCCGGTCGGCCTCCATCCCGGAGAGGACGTGCAGGTCGCAGAGCAGGTCGAGCAGGTCGGCCTGCTCCGGGCAGGTGTCGATGCCGGCCAGGAACGCCTCCGTCACCTGCCGCTCGACATGCGCCGACGCGGCGGTCAGCAGATGCGGCTGGACCGCGTTGAAGGCGTCGAACGGGTCGGCGTCACCGGCCATCCGCCCCCGCAGTCGTAGCGCCGCGGTCTCGATCAGGTGCTTCTCCCGGTCCTCCAGCTGGGCCAGCTGCCAGGCCCGGTCGCGGATCTCCGGCTGCTCCCCGCGCCGCCGGCGCAGGCGTTCGAGCACCCCGCGGTTGACCGTCCGCTCGGTGGCGAAGCCGACGAACTGGTCGGCGACGAAGCGGGCCACGCCGCGGATGTCGAGATCCTCGAACTGGGTCGAGTAGTCGGTCAGCAGCCCCTTGCCGACCAGTTGCAGCAGCACCGTGTTGTCGCCCTCGAAGGTGGCGAACACGTCGATGTCGGCGCGCAGCTGCGGCAGTACGTTCTCGGCCAGGTAGCCGGCACCGCCGCAGGCCTCGCGGCAGACCTGGATGGTCCGGGTCGCGTGCCAGGTCGACGCCGCCTTCAGCCCGGCGGCCCGCGACTCGAGCTCGCGCTGGCGTTGATCTTGGTCGGCCGGGTCGGCGGCCGGCGCGGTGAGATGCTCGTGCAGGTCCTCCAGCAACGCGTTCTGCGCCAGCGACAGTGCGTACGTCCGCGCCAGGGCCGGCAGCAGCCGTCGCTGATGCGCCCGGTAGTCGAGCAGCACCACCTCTTCCTCCTCGCGGCCCGGCCGCGGGAACTGCCGCCGGGCCAGGCCGTGCCGGCCGGCGATGGTCAGCGCCAGCTTGGCCGCGTTCTGGGCCGCGCCGGCGACGCTGACCCGGCCCCGGACCAGGGTGCCGATCATAGTGAAGAAGCGCCGGCCGGAGCTCTTGATCGAGCTCGTGTACGTCCCGTCGGCGGCGACCTGGCCGTACCGGTCGAGCAGCGCGTCCCGCGGCACCCGGACCCGGTCGAAGCTGATCCGGCCGTTGTCGACGCCGTTCAGGCCCGCCTTCCGGCCGCAGTCGCCGATCGTCACACCGGGCAGCGGCTGGCCCAACTCGTCCCGGATCGGCACCAGCAGGGCATGCACGCCGTGGGACTCCGCACCGGTGATCAACTGCGCGAAGACCACGGCGACCCGGCCGTCCCGGGCGGCGTTGCCGATGTATTCCTTGCGCGCGGACGCGGTCGGGGAGTGGATCTCGAACTCCTCGGTCTCCGGCCGATAGGTCGCGGTGGTCTCCAGCGACTGGACGTCGGAGCCGTGCCCGGACTCGGTCATCGCGAAGCAGCCGAGCAGGTCGAGGTCGATCGCGTCCCGCAGATAGGCCTGGCGGTGCCGTTCGGTGCCGAGCGCCGCGATCGCCCCGGCGAACAGGCCCCACTGCACGCCGGACTTGACCATCAGCGACAGATCGCGGAAGCCGAGCATCTCCATCGCGACCATGCCGCCGCCGACGTCACCAGTGCCGCCGTACGCCGGATCGAACCCCACCTGCGGCAGGCCCGAGGCGGCGAATTCGCGCAGCCGGTCCAGCACCCGGGCCCGGTGCTCCTCGGTGCCGAGCTCGTACGACGGCGGGTCGAAGTGGCGCAGTTCGAACCCGCGGGCGCGGTCCCGGACCTCGGCCCACCGGCCGTCCAGCAGCCGGGTCAGCGATCCCGTCGTCCCCGTGCTGTTCGTCTCCGTACTCTCCGTCGCAGTGCTGTCCATGACCCGGATCGTAGGGGCAGACTGGTGAAATGGCTCGATACCTGGTCAACGACGCCGGTGTGGCCCGTGCGCGGAAGCTGATCGCCGCCCGCCAGTACGTGCTGGACAGCGACTGGGGCGACGTCCAGCCGTCGGCCGAGGTGCAGAACGGCTACCTCGACCGGCACGGCTGGGATGAGTACGCCGGCTGGCATCTCGGGCTGACCGACGGCGCGAACGACGAGACCAAGGCGCGCTTCGCGTTCGTCTACGGCGACTTCCGGCGGATCCACCGGACCGGCCTGATCGCCTGCGTCTACCGGGCCGCGGAGTGGCGGCACAAGCAGGTCGAGCTGGCCGCCCACGCACTGCTGCAGGAGCTCGACCAGGCCGCCGGGATCGAGTGACCGGTTACCCGACCCGGTCTCGGCCAGGGGATAT
Source organism: Microlunatus speluncae (assembly GCF_009299835.1). Lineage (GTDB taxonomy): Bacteria > Actinomycetota > Actinomycetes > Propionibacteriales > Propionibacteriaceae > Microlunatus > Microlunatus speluncae. The sequence goes on along the minus strand of NZ_VKCZ01000021.1, from coordinate 34,660 downwards.
CGGGTTGGCCGGGCCTGGGCGCCCCAGCTAGGCTGGGCGAGCCTGAAAACAGGTGATTCACGCATGCCCGGAGGGAAATTGACGTGCCGGTAGGCAAGGTACGGTTCTTCGACGCCGAGAAGGGTTTCGGCTTCTTGACCAAGGATGGCGGTGGCGACGTCTACGTGCGCGCCAACGCGCTGCCGGCTGGGGTGACCGCCCTGAAACCCGGTCAGAAGGTCGAGTTCGACCTGATCGAGGGGCGTCGTGGCGAACAGGCCTGGGCGCTCCGGCTGATGGAGGCACCGCCGAGCCTGGCGAAGGCCAACCGGAAGTCCACGGAGCAGATGGGGATCATCGTCGAGGACCTGATCAAGATGCTGGACGGCATCGGTAACACGTACCGTCGCGACAAGCGCCCGGATGCCAAGACCGGCGCCAAGGTGGCCAGCGTGCTCCGCGCGGTGGCCGACGAACTGGAGCTCTGAGGCATGCCGCGGACCGTGAAGGCCGACCAGATCTGTGTCGACGCCGTCGACCTCGCCCGGTCGGCGGCGGAGGAGACCGCCGACCAGCTCGGCGTCGGTGATCATCTCGGCTACGAGTCCGAAGGCGACCGGCTGGTCAGTCACTTCTTCGGCTGCCCGCACCCGGGTTACCGCGGTTGGCGCTGGTCGGTGACCGTCTCGCGCGCGTCCCGGGCCAAGGTGCCGACCGTGAACGAGGTCGTGCTGCTGCCCGGTGACGGCGCGCTGCTGGCGTCGTCCTGGGTGCCGTGGGCGGAACGGATCCAGCCCGGCGACGTGACCGCCGGGATCGTGCTGCCGACCGCCGACAACGATCCGCGGCTGGAGCCCGGCTACACCGGCGGGGAGCAGGCGGCCGACGCCGATCCGGCCGAGGCGAGCCAGACCCGGGCGATCGTGGCCGAGCTCGGCCTCGGCCGGGAGCGGGTGCTGTCGCCGCAGGGCCGGGACGAGGCCGCCGAGCGATGGCTGACCGGCGCCGGCGGCCCGGACAACGAGACCACCCGGCTGGCTCCCGGCCACTGCCTGAGCTGCGGCTTCTTCGTCCGGCTGAGCGGTCGGCTCGGGCGCGGGTTCGGGGTCTGCACCAACGCCTTCTCGGCCAACGACGCGCAGGTCGTCACCGTCGACCACGGCTGCGGCGCGCACTCCAGTGTCGTCTCCGACGACCGGGCGACCGAGCTGCCGCCGCCGGTCTGGGACACGATCGTCTGGGACGAGCCCGCCACCCTGTTCGACTGAACCGCCGGCATCCGGTGACGCCGACGTTGACCCGGAGCGAGTCACGGCTGGCCCGGGTGATCATCGTGCTCGGCGTGGTCCTGATCGCGACCAGCATGCGACCGGCGCTGACCTCGGTCGGCCCGGTGCTGGATCGGATCGGCCTGGACACCGGGCTGCCGGCGACCGGTCTCGGCCTGCTGGCCGCGGTGCCGCTGCTCGCGTTCGCGGCGATCTCGCCGCTGGTGCACCAGGTCGCCGTCCGCTGGGGGATCGACCGGACGCTGCTGTTCGCCCTGCTGCTGCTCGCCGTCGGCGTCGGTACGCGCTCGATCGCCGGGCCGGTCTGGCTCTGGGCCGGCACCATGATCATCGGCACGGCGATCGCGGTGATCAACGTGCTGCTGCCGGCCGTGGTGAAGCGGGACTTCCCCGGCCAGGTGCCGCGGATGACCGCGAGCTACTCGGCGGTGATGAACGGCTCCGCGGCGGTCGCCTCCGGGCTCAGCGTGCCGCTGGCCGACCTGTTGCCGGCCGACTGGCGCGGCGCGCTGGTGGTCTGGTCGGGCCCGGCCTTGATCGCCGCAATCGCTTGGCTGCTACGGATCCGGGTGCTGCGTCACCGGGCCTCCGCCGGGCCGGGGGTGCCGGTTGTTGCGCCGCGACCGGTCGATCCGGAGCGAACCATGTGGCGCTCGGCCCTGGCCTGGCAGGTGACGCTGACGATGGGACTGCAGTCGACGATCTTCTACATCTTGGTCACCTGGCTGCCGACCATCGAGGTCGACCGCGGCCTGCCGCCGGCGCTGGCCGGGCTGCATCTGTTGATCATGCAGGTGGCGGGGATGGTCGCCGGCTGGACGATCGGCAGCACCTTGTCCCGATGGCGGGACCAGCGAGCGGTCGGCGTGCTGCTCGGGGCCGGCATGATCATCGCCATGATCGGCATCCTGGTTGCGCCGGCCGTGATCCTGCTCTGGGTGATCATCGCCGGGATGTGCTCCGGCTCGTCGATCATGCTCGCGCTGACCGTGATCGGGCTGCGCACCCGGACCGCGGCCCAGACGACCAGGCTGTCCGGCATGGCCCAGTCGGTCGGCTATCTGATGGCGGCCGGCGGCCCGATCGCCGGCGGCTGGCTGCACACCGTGACCGGTGACTGGCAGGCCGTGTTGATCTTGATCATCGTGCTCGCCGCCGGGCACGGGACGGCCGGGTATCTGGCCGGCCGCAATCGGCACACCCACGCCCGGGTCGACTAGAGTCGGTGTGGCGCGCGACGCGCCGTGATCATTAGCGGGACGAGGGAGGTCGATGAATATGGCTGCCGCCGGCCGTCTTCAGCGACCCGCTTTCCTTCGAATGATCAGGAGTTACCCATGCACGCTTCCGCTTCCCACCATCCTGCGCTGATCACGGACCGCCTGGCCCTGCGCTTCTGGCCGCCCGAGTCGGGCTCGAACGGGCCGGCTTCCGGCGCGTCCGCTCCGATCCGGTGCAGGGCACGGCCGACTACGCCTTGCGGCGGCCCGAATCGATCGGCGGGTGAAGCCAGGTCACCCGGCCGGGGGATGGCGCCGGCTGGGTGAACCGGCAGAGTCGGTGACGGCATCGATCGAGGAGCGACCGACATGATCAACCGTGCAACGACAGCCACCACGCCGGCTGCCGCCGTGCACCCGCGGGACGGCCGGCCACCGGCCCGCTGGGCCGTCCGGGCCGCCCACCTGGCCGCCCTGACCACCGTCCCGTCGGGGCTCTGGCGACTCTGCCTCGCCGCCGGATTCAGCCTGGGCTATCACCCGGACTGGATGGCCCACAACGCCGCCACCGTGCTGGACCGGGTCTACCTGGTCGCGCTGAGCCTGGTCACCGAAGGCCTGGCGCTGCTGACGCTCGGCCTGGTCCGGCCCTGGGGCGAGGTGCTGCCGTCCTGGCTGCCCCTGGTCGGCGGCCGGCGGGTGCCGCCGCTCGCCGCCGCGGTGCCGGCCGGCCTGGGCGCGGTGGCCCTGACCCTGCTCTGGGGCGCCAACCCGCTGCTGTTCACCGACCTCTTCCACGATCCGCTGGAACCTGACGGTGGCTGGCAGATCCTGATGGCGAGCGCGTACCTGCCGCTGGTGCTCTGGGGTCCGCTACTCGGCGCCGTCACCGTGGCCTATGTCCGACGACGGATGATGGGGAGCTGAGGAAGTTGATGCCGGGAGAGGGGTCAGGACAAGGTTCGCAGGATTTCGGACCATCAGGGCGGAGTCGCTGTCGCGGCGTCGGGCCGTTGGCCAGGATCGCGTCGCGGCCCCGGCGAACCGGTGCCGGACGATTCGAAAGGTTTCGCTTATGACGCTCGTATTCATCACCTTGGCTTCCTCGGTCGACGGATTCGTCTCCGGCCGCGGGGCCCGAGCCGGCCGCGGACTCGGCGACGGCTTCCGCATCTTCGACTGGTTGTCCGATGACAGCGCCGCCAACCGGGCGATCGCCGAATACGACGGCCGCCGGACCGGGGCCGTCGTGTCGGGGCGTAACACCTACGAACACGCGGCCCGGTGGGGCGGCGACAGCATGGTGCCCGGCGTTCCGTTGTTCGTCGTCAGCCGCGACCCGATCCCGGACGCCGCGCCGGGGCAGACGATCGTGACCGACGGGCTCGAATCGGCGATCCGCCAAGCCCGAGAGGTCGCCGAAGCCGTCGGGAAGGACGTGAAGATCACGTCCGGCGCGACCGCGACCGAGGCGCTCAAGCTGGGCTTGCTCGACGAGCTCGTCATCGACCTGGTCCCGACCCTGTTGGGCGGCGGGCGTCCGTACTTCCACGAGCTGCCGGAAGCGATCGAACTCGAATGCACGTCGGTTGCCGTCAACCAGGGCGTGACCCACCTGACCTATCGCGTTATCCGTCCGCCCCGGCAGTGATCATTCTGAATCGGGAGGGCGGGACGCCGTAGGTCGCGAGGAAGGCGACTCGGAAGGTTTCGGTGGTGGCGAAGCCACAGCGTTTCGCGACCCGGGACAGCGGCAGCGAGGTCGTCGACATCAGTTGGGCGGCGGCCTCGGCCCGAGCCTGCCGCACGAAGCGGGCGGGGGTCTGTCCGAGATCGCGTTGAAAGAGCCGGGACAGGTGCCTGGCACTGATCCCGGCCTTGCTGGCGAGCGTGGGGGTGGCCAGGTCGCCGCTCAGTCGGCGGGTGATGTGCTCGACGATCTTCGCCACGATGGGGTCCGCGGGCGCCGGGGCACCGGTGTGCAGACTGATCTGGGCCTGGTTGGCGGGCCGGTGCAAGTAGGTCACGAGTGCCCGCGCGACCTCGCGGGCTCGGGCCTCGCCCAGATCCTCGGCGACAAGGGCGAGGGTCAGGTCGAGGGCCGCGGTCACGCCGGCCGAGGTGTAGACGGATCCATCCCGGATGTAGATGGGATCCGGGTCGAACGTCACGGCCGGATACTGACGAGCGTAGAGGTCCGTGAATCCCCAATGGGTGGTGGCCCGGCGGCCGTCGAGCAGCCCGGCCTCGGCGAGGATGCCGACGCCGGTGCAGATCGAGGCAACCCGGCGAACCGTCGCGGCAAGTCGGCGGACGTGGCCGACGAGTCGCGGATCGGACGCGGCGGCACCGGAGCCGAATCCGCCGGAGATCACGAGCGTGTCCGCCGGACCGCGGTGCCGCTCGAGCGCACCGTGCGCGCGTAGTTCCAACCCCGATGCGCAGGTGATCGGCCGGCCTCCGGGGGTCAGCAGGCGCACCTGGTACGGCGTCTCGGACCGGTCCCGTCCGATGATCATCGCGGCGGTCGTCAACCCGGTCGTCAGGGTGGACGTCACGCACGCGATGTCGAGCAACTCGGCACCGTCGTAGCCGACAACCAAGATCAAGCGCGGCCCCATGGGCCCCGATCCTACGAGGCCGACCTGTCTGGTTTGGACCTACTCCCCAGGAATGTGGACATGGCCCGACGGGCGACCGTTAGCCGGCACCGAACCCGGGCAAGCTGCGTGGAGATCTGGACCGCCACCTACCGTTCCGACCATTGAGGAAGATGATCATGAAGGTTCTACGGCATGTTCTGCTGGCCATCGCGCTGTCCGCCTGCGTGATGACCGGATTCACCTTCGCGACAGCCACACCGGCGTCGGCGGCGACGCTCTTTCCCTGTGATCCGTACAATTCTCCCTACACCTACCTGTGCACCCGGATCACCAGCGCACCGGCACACGGCGTGCAGGTGAAGGACCGGAACTCCGGTTACATCTATACGCTCCACAACGGAGACAGCGTCGTGCTCGCCTCCTACAACGTCGATGACTACGGTCTGTGTGCCATCAACGGCGATCCGTTCGTGTGGAAGATCGGCTGGGTGAGCCAGGGTCGGCGCCACCTGGCTGTGATCGGCGACTGGTATCTGGCGACCGGATCCTTCGCGACCTGGCGCAAGGCGACCGACTCGTGGGGCCGAATGGATAACGCCCACCACCGGATTCCTGGCAACACGAACAACCGCGCCACCTGTGATCGAATCCAATGGTGGGACGGCTCCACCTATCCTTCCTGATCTTCGATTGACCTTGCCCAGCGGTTGCCGGAAACCCCTTGTTCGAATGGGTTCCGGGTTCACGGGGCCGGCCCGACAGCGGCCTGGATACCAACGGGGATTGGCTGCTCGGCCGTTGGACTGAGGTGTCGAGGTCAGCGGCATGAGAAGTCGCTGCCAACGATCCGCGAGATCGGACGTGCGGGACTGCGGCGGAGTGGTCAGCGGGGCGAGCGGGCGCACTGGCACGAATCGGGGGTGCAACGCCCCGTGGGGACCGAAATCGCCCGGTGGGTCCGCGTTGCGCCCCCGATTTGTGACGGTGAACCGTCTGGACGGCGGCCTCGTCTCGCGACGACCACGGCGTCGAGGTCGCGACCGGCTGGAAGGGGTAACTGCTCGGGCCGAGCGAGCCCGGCGCCGACCCGCTGCCGAGACGTCACTTGTGCACCGACACGCCGCGAAAACCGGTGTCTTGGTGACGTCTCGGCGGGGGTTTACTTGTAGGTCACCTGGATGACGGAGGGGCGGGGGCCGCGCCAGTCGCCGCGGTCGGGGCGGGAGCCCTCGGGCACGTAGTCCGGGAAGTACGAGTGCTGATCGCCCCAGGCACCGTCCTCACCCGGGTGTTGCACCGCCACGAACACCGACCCGTCGAGATCATGGATCACCGGACCACAGGTCTCCGCCTCGTTCGGCACCGCGAGGAACTGGACCAGGTGGCCACGCTCCCGCCCGGTGACCGGCACCCGGAACAGGCCGTCGGCCTTGCCGATGCCGCTCGGCGCGCCGTCGGTGGAGATCCACAGATTGCCGGTCGTGTCGAACGCGACGTTGTCCGGGCAGGAGATCGGCGACACCGGGCCGTCCCAGCCGCCGAAGTAGGTGCCGGCGTCATCCGGATTGCCGCAGACCAGGAACAGGTTCCAGTCGAACGTGGTCGCGTCGGCCGCGTTCTTGTGTTCGGTGAGCTCGATGATGTGGCCGTCCTTGTTCTTCGGCCGCGGGTTCGGCGCGTCGGTGCCGGGCTTGCCCTCGACGCCGCGGTTGGAGTTGTTGGTGCACGCGACGTACACCTTGCCGGTCCGCGGGTTGGGCTCGACGTCCTCGCACCGGTCCATCGGCGTGGCCTTCATCTTGTCGGCGGCGAGCCGGGTGAAGACCAGCACCTCGTCGATGCTCATGCCGGGCACGGCCGACTTGCCGTTCTGGGTCAGCGGCACCCAGGTGCCGCGACCGAGGTTGTCGTTGCCCGGCTTCTGCTGACCGCTGAACCGGGCCACATAGAGGTCGCCCTCGGTCAGCAGGGTCAGGTTGTGCCGCCGGGCCGCGGCCGAGTCGCCCTTCTTGTACTTCTTCTTCGCGACGAACTTGTAGAGGTAGTCGAACTGCTCGTCGTCCCCCATGTAGGCGACCACGGTGCCGTCGTCGTCGACCCGGACGTTGGCACCTTCGTGCTTCATCCGGCCCATCGCGGTGTGCTTGCGCGGGGTTGCGGTCGGGTCCTGCGGGTCGACCTCGACGATCCAGCCGAACCGGTGCGGCTCGTTCGCGTAGTCCGGCGTCGTCGCGTCGAAGCGCGGGTCGATCTTCTCCCAGCCGTACGTGCTCGGGGTGTTCTTCAGGCCGTAGCGCGCACTGCCCGGCGCGGCCGGATCGGCCTTGAAGTAGCCGTTGAAGTTCTCCTCGCCGGAGAGCACCGTGCCCCACGGCGTGGTGCCGCCGGCGCAGTTGCCGAAGGTGCCGGAGATCCGCTTGCCGGTCGGGTCGGCGGCCGTCTTCAGCAGCTCCGATCCGGCGGCCGGGCCGGTCGCGGCGAACAGCGAGTAGGCGGTGATCCGGTTGTTCTTCTCGCCGCCGCGGACGTACTTCCACGGCTTGCCCTTGCCGCCGCGCCGCAGCTCGACCACGCTCAGCCCGTGTGCGGCCATCAGCGTCCGCAACACCTCGGCCTCAGCCGCCTGGCTGCCGGTCGGGGGGAACATGATCGCCCGGTTGGTGTACTCGTGGTTGCAGACCAGCAGCGCCTGGCGGCCCGCCTTGTCGGTGACGATGATGTCCAGGTAGTCGTTGTTGTAGCCGAACTGCAGCTCCTGGGCCTCGGCGTTCGGGTGCTCCGGGTCGAAGGCCGGCGAGTTGTGGAACAGCGGGTCGCCCCAGCGCAGGATCGAGGTCCACTCGAAGCCGGGCGGTACGGTCAGCGCGTCCTTGGTCGCCTCGACCGGCGCGATCGGGTCGAACGGGAATCGGCCGCTGACCTTCCGTTCGCCGGGGGCCCGGCGGCCCTCGGTGGCGGCGGCGAACTCCGGCATCAGGGCCGGCGCGACGGCGGTCGCGGCCAGGGCGCCACCGCCGATCAGCAGCGCGCGGCGGCTCAGCTGGCCCGCCGCGATCTCGGCGAAGGTCGGCTCGCTGCTCGTGTTCGGTGGTGGGGAGGCGCAGGCGCTGTCGCACTTCAGGTGACAGGTGACGGCACTCCGGTTGCCATGGGTTTGGCCCAGCATGGGCAGGTTCCCCGATGTGGACAGTTTCATCGCACTCTCCCGAGATGTCTGACCGGTGTGAGGCCGGTCGGGGGTCTGGACAGCGCGAGCCTCTCCCTCGGCGATGAACGCCTCGCCTACGTCGGCCGACCAGAAGATGAACTCCCCACCCACTGGGCGTACGAAGCGGCGATGGCAGGATGGTCGGCTATGCCGCCCCGCCGCGCAGCCAGTGAGACCGACAAATACAAGCAGATCGTCGAGTCCTACGTCGCCGCCGGCGGTGACGAACGGGTGCAGCAGGTCGTCACCGCCGTGCACCGGGTGTCCCGCCGGCTCAACCAGTGGTACGACCGCCAGCTGGCCGATCTGGACGTGTCGACCGGCGAGTGGGCCGTGCTGGACGAGTTGGCCCGGGCCGGCGGCGAGGCGCTGACCCCGAGCCGGCTGGCCGAGGCCGCCGGCGTCGCGCCGTCGTCGATGACGCACCGGCTGGACGGCATGGTGCAGCGGGGGATGGTGACCCGGGAGGCCGACCCGGACAACCGGACCCGGGTCCTGGTCCGGCTGGCCGACCCCGGCTGGCAGCTGTTCGCGACCTCGATCCAGCAGGCCAACATCGTCGAGTCCGAGGTCCTGTCCGGCCTCACCGAGACCCAGCAACGCACCCTCGCCCAGCTCCTGGAGCGTGTTCTCAGCAACCTCGACCCCCTGTAGGGAGAGAGTCGGCAAGAATGCGGGCATGGTTACGAAGTCGCCCAAAGCTGCGCCGGGTCGCAGGGTCGAGCGCACGATCGGTCCGATCGATGCCTACTTCCAGATCAGTGCGCGGGGATCGACGGTGGGTCGGGAGATCCGGGGCGGCATCGTCACGTTCTTCACGATGTCGTACATCCTGGCGCTGAACCCGTTGATCATCGGCACCAAGCCGGACGGGGCCGGCAACCTGCTCGGCGGGCTGCCCTACCAGGATCAGGCCGGCGCGGTCATCGGCGCGAATGTCAACACCGCGACCACGATGGTCGCCGCGGCGACCGCGCTGATCGCCGGGCTGATGACGATCGCGATGGGCGTCTTCGGCCGGTTCCCGATCGGCATCGCCACCGGCCTCGGGCTGAACGCATTGCTGGCCGTGGTGATCGCGCCGCAGATGACCTGGCCGCAGGCGATGGGGCTGATCCTGATCGAGGGCATCGTGATCGCGATCCTGGTGCTGACCGGCTTCCGGGCCGCCGTGTTCCGGGCCGTGCCGCGGTCGCTGCGGACCGGGATCTCGGTCGGCATCGGCCTGTTCATCTGCTTCGTCGGCCTGGTCGACGGCGGCATCGTCCGCAAGCCGGAGGGCGCGCCGCCGGTCGAGCTCGGCATCAACGGCTCGCTCGTCGGCTGGCCGATGCTGGTCTTCGTGATCGGCCTGTTCGGCGTCGCGATCCTGTACGCGCGCCGGATCAAGGGCGCGATGTTGATCTCGATCCTCGGCGCGACCGTGATCTCGGTGCTGATCGAGTTGGCCGGCCGGATCGGCGGCAAGACCGATGCCAATCCGACCGGCTGGGTGCTCAACGTGCCCGAGTTCACCGGGGCCTTGTCCCTGCCCAATCTCGGGCTGATCGGCCAGGTGGATCCGTTCGGCGCGTTCGGGGCCGCCTTCGACGGCGGCTTCAAGATCAACATCATGGTCGGCCTGCTGCTGTTGGTGTTCGCGCTGCTGCTGGCCGACTTCTTCGACACGATGGGCACCGTGGTCGCGGTCGGCTCGGAGGGCAATCTGCTCGACCAGCGGGGCAACCCGCCCTATCTGACCCGGATCCTGATGGTGGATTCGGTGGCGGCGGCAGCCGGTGGCGTCGGATCGGTCTCCTCCAACACGTCCTACATCGAGTCGGCCGCCGGCGTCGGTGAGGGCGCCCGGACCGGCCTGGCGTCGGTGATCACCGGAGCCGGCTTCCTGCTGGCGATGTTCTTCGCGCCCTTGATCAACTTGGTGCCGTCCGAGGCGGCGACGCCGGCCCTGGTGTTCGTCGGCTTCCTGATGATCAGCCAGGTGGCCAAGGTCGACTGGACCGACATCGAGGAGGGGCTGCCGGCCTTCCTCACCCTGGTGTTGATGCCGTTCACCTTCTCGATCACGATCGGCATCGGCGCCGGCTTCATCACCTACACCGTGCTGAAACTGGTCCGCGGCAAGGTCCGCAAGCTGCACCCGGTGATGTACGTCGTCTCCGGCGCCTTCGTCATCTACTTCGTCCAGGGACTGATCGCCGGACTCCTCGGCGGCTGATCCCGGCCCCGGGCGCGGTCATAAGCGCTGCTTATGGGGTTAGTTCGCGTTTGTAATTAGTGTTGCTAACGAATATTCTTGGAGGTGCGCGGGTCGTCGGAAGTCGATCATGAACAGAGGTGGCTAGGGCTTGAGTCTGGATACGGAGACGAAGCGAACGGGCCAGCCGGTCGACACCGAAGAGCAGCCCGTACCCGTTTCCGTACCCGACACCTCGGCCAAGCCCGAGCGCACCGGCATGTTCTCGGCGTTGCAGCTGCCGAACTACCGGATCTTCCTCGGCGGCTCGTTCATCTCCAACATCGGCACCTGGATGCAGCGGGTGGCCCAGGACTGGCTGGTGCTGGAGCTGTCCGGCGGCTCCGGACTCGCGGTCGGCATCACCACCGCGCTGCAGTTCCTGCCGATGCTGCTGCTCTCCCCGTACGGCGGCCTGCTGGCCGACCGGTTCGACAAGCGGACCATCCTGCGGATCACCCAGGCCTGGATGGCGCTGGCCGCGGCGGCGCTCGGCCTGCTGGCGGTCACCCACACCGCGGTCACCTGGCACGTCTACCTGATCGCGTTCCTGTTCGGCCTCGGCACTGCGATCGACAACCCGTCGCGGCAGTCGTTCGTCAACGAGGTGGTCGGCTCCAAGCATCTGGCCAACGCGATCGGTCTCAACTCGGCCACCTTCCATGCCAGCCGGATCATCGGCCCGGCCCTGGCCGGCCTGGTCATCGCCGTGTTCGGCAGCGGTTGGGCGATCCTGTCCAACGCGGTCACCTACGCCGCCTTCATCGCCGCGCTGGGCCTGATCGACGGGAAGTTGCTGCAGGTCAGCCAGCGGCCGCCGCGGGCGAAGCGACAGATCCGCGAAGGGGTCAGCTACGTCTTCGGCAATCCGGAGATCCTGCTGGTGCTGTGCGTCGCGTTCTTCGTCGGCACCTTCGGGATGAATTTCCAGATGACCTCGGCGCTGATGGCCCAGCAGGAGTTCCACAAGGGTGCGCAGGAGTACGGCATCCTCGGCACGATCATGGCGGTCGGCTCGCTCACCGGCGCGCTGCTCGCGGCCCGCCGGCGGGAGGCGCCGCGCGGCCGGTTCATCGTCAAGATGGCCATCCTGTACGGATTCATCCTGATCATCACCGGCCTGATGCCGAGCTACCTCACGTACGCGCTGATCCTGCCGATCACCGGCTTCGTCGCGCTGCTGACCATGACCGCCTCCAACGCGGCGATCCAACTCAACGTCGCGCCGCACCTGCGCGGCCGGGTGATGGCCCTCTACGCGATGGTGATGATGGGCGGCACCCCCATCGGCGCCCCGATCCTCGGCTGGCTGGGCGAGCTGTTCGGCGCGCGGTGGACGCTGCTGGCCGGCGGCGGGCTGACCGTGCTCGGCGTGCTCGCCTCGGCCCTGGTGTTGGCCCGGCGGCAGCGGGTGCAGATCGTGCCGATGCTCCGGCCGCGGCCACATTTCGAGCTGCGCGATCGCTGATCCCGCCTGGGTGAACATCTTCCGCGAACAGCGGCTATCGGGTTAATGTCGAACAAGTCCGATACCGCCTGGTCGAGGAGGACCTCATGTCACTGCGGAATCAAGAAACATTCATCGATCGCCGTCACGTGCTCGGGCTGGCCGCCGGGCTCACTCCCGCCGTCGTGCTCGGCGCCCCGGCCGTCGCCACCGCGGCACCGCGGGAACCGGCCGGGGCCAGGCAGGCCATCCCGGTCAGCGCCCGGCGCAAGGATCCGGATGGCGCCCGGCGGGCCGCCTCGGCCGAGATCGCGGAAGCCGCCGCGGCTGGCAACGTCACCGTTGAGATCGACTTCCAGTATCAGGAGACCGGCTATTGGTGCGGCCCGGCCGCCACCCGGCACGCCCTGTCGGCCCGCGGCGTCAACGTGTCGCAGCAGCAGATGGCGAACGAGCTGCCGACGTCCACCAACGGAACCGACTGGATCGGCCAGGTCACCCGGGTCCTGAGCAACCACGTCGGTTGGTACGAGACCAAGGAAATGCCGAACGATCCGCCGACCCAGGCCCAGCGCGACCTGCTCTGGCGCGATGTCACCTACGACCTCGACCGCGGCTACGCGCTGGTGACCAACATCGTCGCACCGGCCAGCAACCACCCGCCGGGCTACCCGAACTACACGATCTGGCACTACTTCACGGTGATCGGCTACAACCCCGACAACTCCGACGTCCTGATCGCCGACTCCGCCGGCTTCGCGCCGACCGCGACCTACTGGCTGACCTTCAACCAGCTGGCCACGCTGATCCCGCCGAAGGGCTACAGCGCCTGATTGAACCCGCCGGTCGTCCGCGCCGTATGCAGGGAGGTGAACCTGCCACCGTCGCCGAGACGGCGGCATGGTGCCGCCGCCACTCGGAGGAGCAGCCATGACCCAGATCCTGAGAGTCGGCCGGCGGTTGATCATCGGTGCAGTCGGGGCAAGCTACGCGGTCCTCCTGGTCGCCTGTGGCTTGATCAACTCAGCCCCCGGCGGCGACCCCGGTGTCGGACCGGCGACGATCTCGATCACCGAGCCGGCCGAAGCTGCGATGGTGACCCAACCCTTCACCCTGAGGGTCGAGACCAGTGTCGAGCTCGGCCCGCCGGAGTCCGGGAAGCACCATGTCCACCTGACCTTCGACGGGCGGGAGGACGACTACACGGTGGAGCCGGACGGCACGATGACGATTGATCAGCTGAGCCCCGGCCCGCACACGATCAAGGTGACCCTGCGGCACGCCGACCACTCGCCGACCGGAGCCGAGGCCGAGCTCACCGTGACCGTGAGCGACGGCTCCGAATCCGTCCCGCCGTCGGATCCGAACAGCGGCTATGGCTACTGAGCTCGGTCGCCCCAGGAAGCCGAGTCAGCGCGCTGCGATAGTCGGGCAGCGGTTTGAACCCGGCGGCCGCCGGATCCGTATTCGGTGAGGTGAACCGGCCCAGCTCAGCCCCGCGGGTGCAGGGCGATGAACTTGACGCCGCGGTCGCGGGCGGCGTCGAACTCGTCCTGCTTGGGCCGTCCGTCTCCGTCCAGGTCGACCTTGACGAAGTTGCGCAGGATCGGGTTCGGCGGCAGCAGGGCGAGGGCGATCTCGTACGCCCGGTCCCGGTCGGCCGCGACCTCGGCCGTGGCCAGCAGCCGGCGGCCGTGGTGACGCAGCTCCACCGGCTCCGGGCCGGAGAGGTTGCGGGTCCAGCTGCCGGCCGAGGCGACCAGCACCTGACCGGCGTGATCGGTGAAGGCCGTGGGCACCGCGTACCGGGTGCCGGTCTTCCGGCCGGTGACGTAGAGCAGGGTCAGCTTGCGGCTCATCAGGCCGTGCAGCGGCGAATGCAGCAGGACCCGGACGATGCGGTTGAACCGGCGCTGGCCGCGGGAACTGTTGTCCCGGACCGGGGCGGGCCGGGTGCTGGGCGAGTCGGTACGGGACACGATCACTCCTCGAAGTCATTAATCAATCACTTGATTGACTCTGACGATAGGTGGTGGCTGTGGGCAGAACAAGATCGGCGGACTGTGATGTCGGACCCTTCGGTGCTGGTCGGGTCCTGGCGAAGAGTTCGGTGCCACCCGGTCCTCGTACAGTTGCCTCAAGCGATTGATTGGATCGAGGAGGACGCCACCATGCCCAGAGTTGATCGTCGGGCAGAGATCTCCGCGGCCGCCTTTGCCGGGATCGCCGAGCTCGGGTTCGAGGGCCTGCGGATGCGCGACGTGGCGGCGCGGGCCGGCGTCAACATCGCGACCGTGCACTACTACTTCTCCTCCAAGGAGGAGTTGATCGCGGCCGCGTACCGCGTGCTGCAGCAGCGGTTCCAGGCGGCGATGCCGGGCGAGGGAACGCCGGCCGAACGGCTGAGCGGGCACCTGACCGCCGTGGGTGAGTTGTTGATCACCGACGGCGAGCTGCGCCGGGCGCTGGCCGAGCTCGCGCTCCGGGCGGCTCGCGATCCCGTCCTGGCCGAGCAGATCGCCGCGGCCGAGGAGGCCTGGCTGAAGTCGATCCGGTCGCTGGTCCGGCGCGGAGTGCGGGAGGAGTCCTGGGCGGTCCGGGTCGACCCGGCGGCGTTCGCGGTCACCATGGTGGCGCTGCTCAAGGGCGTCTGCATGCCGACCCTGCTGCCGTCCCGGGCCGCCGAGCTGCGGGCGGCGATCAGGCAGCAGTTGCGCTGGCTGACCGGGGTCGAGCGATGAGTGGCGTCGCGGCCGGAGCCGTCCGGTGGCGGCTGGAGGTCTTCGCCGCGGTCGGCCTGCAGTTCTGTGTCCTGCTGGCGATCCAGCAGATCGCCGGCATGACCGTGCTCGGCTGGGTGCTGGCCGTCGGCTACCTGGTGCTGCTCTGCGTCGCGGTGGCCGCCGGGCACGGCCGGACCGAGGCCTCGATCGGGCCGGCCAATCTGATCACGCTGGCGCGGGCGCTGCTGGTCGGTGGGGTGATCGCCCTGGTCGCGACGACGGTGCCGAACGACGCGACGCCGACCCAACGGCTGCTCACCGTGGTGCTGGCCGTGGTCGCGGTGATCTTGGACGGGGTGGACGGCCGGGTCGCCCGCTGGACCAGGACCAGCTCGGCCTTCGGGGCGAGATTCGACATCGAGATCGACTCGGTGCTGGCGCTCGCGCTGGCGATCGGTCTGGCCTGGACCCTCAGCCCGCTGGCGTTGGTGATCGGACTGGCCCGCTATCTCTATCTGGCCGGGGCGCGGATCTGGCCGTGGCTGAACATCCCGCTGCCCAGCCGGCAGTCGCGCAAGGTGATCGGACTGCTGGGCGGCATCGCGTTGATCTTTGCCGCCGCGGAGGTGACCTCCGATCCGGTCGCGATCGGAGTGCTGGCCGTCGCCGCCGCGGCCGTCGTCTTCTCCTTCGGCCGTGACATCGTGGCCCAGTTCCGGCTGACCCGTCCGGCAACCCGCTGATCCGGGCCGCTTAGGCTGGCGGGATGCCGACCGCTTCGTCGACCACGCCCGATCCGATCACCCTGACCCCGGGCACCGGACCCGCGGATCCGCCCAGCTCCAAGCCCGGGGCGGGCCTGTTCGCGCCGACCGCGCTGGGGTTCGAGGCCGTCACCGCCGGTCGGGCCCGGGTGATCATCGCCGAGCCCGACCGAGTGGTCGTGGCCGGCGAGCGGCTGCGCTACGCCGTCTACAGTCCGTACGATCCGGCGGCCGCCGCTCCGTCGGTCGAGGACGGCTGCGCCGTGACCGCGGTCGGCGTCGAGTTGATCATGGGCGACGGCTCCGTGGTCGGCGGCGAGCTGCTCCGTGATGATCATGGGGTGGCAGTCGACCCGGTCGCGCAGTATGCGGCCCGGACCTCGCAGCCCGACCAGTGGAACCACAAGAGCGTCGATCTGACCCCGGTCGCTGGTCGCCGGCTGACGGCGATCGCGCTGCTGGTCGATGTCACCGGGCTGCCGGGCGGGGGCACCCGGACCGTCCGGGGCTGGATCGACCTGGCCGGCATCGAGGCCGCGCCGGTCGTCGCCGCGGACCGGCGGCCGACCGACTACGTCCGCACCACTCGCGGGACCCATGCCAGCGGCGGGTTCTCCCGCGGCAACAACGCGCCCCTGACTGCGGTGCCGCACGGCTTCAACTTCATCACCCCGATCACCGACGCCCGGACGTTTCGCTGGATCTACTCCTGGCACCAGCACAACACCGACGCCAACCGGCCGGCCCTGCAGGGCCTCGCGTTCTCCCACATCCCGAGCCCGTGGATCGGCGACCGAACCACCTTCCAGGTCTGCCCGTGGGCCGGTGCCGAGACTCCGACGCTCGATCCGCGGGTCCGGGCGCTGGAATTCGATCATGCCGACGAGACCGACCGGGCCCACTACTACGGCGTGACCACGGCGTCCGGGGTCAAGGTCGAGACGGCGCCGACCGATCACGCCGTGATCATGCGCTTCACCTTCCCCGGCCCCGATGCGGCGTTGATCTTCGACCAGGCTGATGATCATGGCGCGCTGCGGCTCGACGTGGACCGGGAGTCCGGCCACGGCATCGTCACCGGTTGGGCCGACGGCGGCTCCGGCCGGGCCGGCGCGACGCCGCGAATGTTCGTCTACGGCGAGGTCGACGCCGTGGTCACCGCGCACGAACCACTCGACCAGCCCGATCACACCGGCGTCGGCGGCTATCTCCGGGTCCGGCCGGCCGCGGACGGCACTGTGGTGCTGCGGCTGGCCAGCTCGTTCATCGGCACCGATCAGGCGCGGCGCAACCTCGGCGCGGAGATCCGGGGCGGGGAGACCCTGGAGTCGATCGCCGACCGGGCCGAACAGGCCTGGCTCGACCGGCTCGGCAAGATCACCGTCGATGGTGCCAGCGAGGACGAGTTGATCACCGTCTACTCCAACCTCTACCGGCTGTTCCTCTACCCGAACACGATCAGCGAGGAGGTCGGCACCGCCGCCGAGCCCATCGACTCAGGGCGCGCGGCAGCGCGACGGCGGGCGTACGCGAGCCCGTTCACCCGGACCGGGGAGGACACCGACGAGCACACCGGCCGGGCCGTCGTCGATGGCGAATGCTCGGCCAACAACGGGTTCTGGGACACCTACCGCACCTGCTGGACCGCGCTCGGGCTGTTCGAGCCGGAACGCTGTGGCACGCTGCTGGACGGGTTCGTGCAGCACTACCGCGACGGCGGCTGGACGGCTCGCTGGTCGGCGCCGGGCTATGCCGACTGCATGGTCGGCACCAGCTCCGACATCGTGCTCGCCGACGCGTACGTGAACGGCATCCCCGGCGTGGACTACGCCGCCGGCTACGACTCGGCGCTGCGCAACGCCACCGTGCCGGCAGACGCGCCGGTGGTCGGCCGCTACGGGCTGACCGGGTCGATCTTCGCCGGCTACACCTCGACGGCGGTCGAGGAGGGTCTGTCCTGGACCCTGGAGGGCGCGATCAACGACTACGGTCTGGCGGTCTGGTCGGAGCGGCTGGCCGCCGACGCGGGGGCCGAAGACGTGCGGGCGGAGGAGTATCGGGCCAACGCGCGCTACTTCGCCTCCCGGGCGGCCTGGTACGCCAACCTGTTCGACGACCGGGTCGGCTTCTTCGTCGGTCGCGATGATCATGGTGCCTGGCGGGTCGAGCCGGACGATTTCGACCCACGGCAGTGGGGCGGCGACTACACCGAGACCAACGGCTGGGGGATGGCGTTCACCGTGCCGCAGGACGGCGCCGGCCTGGCCGCGCTGCACGGCGGTGAGGCGGGGCTGCGGACCAAGCTGGACGAGTTCTTCGGCACCGACGAGACGGCCGTCGACGCCGTCAAGGGCAGCTACCGACACGTGATCCACGAGATGACCGAGGCCCGCAACGTCCGGCTCGGCATGCTCGGCCTGTCCAACCAGCCGGCCCACCACATCCCGTACTTCTATCTGCACGCCGGGGCTCCGCACCGGACCCAGGAGCTGGTCCGGGAGTGCGTCCGCCGGCTGTTCCTGGGCTCCGAGATCGGGCAGGGCTATCCGGGCGACGAGGACAACGGCGAGATGTCGGCCTGGTATCTGTTCTCCGCCTTCGGGATCTATCCGCTGTCGCTGGCCAGCGGCGAGCTGGCCCTGACCGCGCCCACCTTCGACCGGGTCCGGATCGAACTCGATCATGGTCCTACGGTCGAGATCGTCGCCCATGATCAACATCCCGATCACCACTACATCCAGTCGGTGCTGATCGACGGCGAGCCGTGGTCCGCGGTGACGATCCCGTTCCGGAAGCTGGTCGCCGGCACCAAGATCGAGTTCTTCCTCGGCCCGGAGCCCTCGGACTGGGGTGCCGGCACGGCGCCGGTCTCCCTGACCGCGACCGGAGAGCGCCCCCGTCCGCTGATCGATCTGACCGCGGCCGGCGCGATCACCGCCAGCGACGGGAGTGCGGCGCTGATCGACGACTCCGGCCTGATCGACGGCACCCCGCTGATCGACGACAACTCCACGACGGCACTCACCCTGCCGCCGGGCGGCTGGGCCGAGATCGCGCTGGTCGAGTCAGCCCGAGTCGAGCTCTACACGATCACCGCTTCTCCCGGCGAGGTCGGCGGCTGGATCGTGGAGGGCACCGACGACGGTGAGCGGTGGGTGACGGTCGACGAGCGGACCGGTGAGGAGTTCCGCTGGCAACGCCAGACCCGCCCCTTCCTCCCGTCCCGGCCGGCCGCCTTCCGGCGCTACCGACTGCGGCTCGGTGATGATCATGGTCCGGCGACCCTGCACCAATGGGAACTGTTGGCCTAGCCGGCTGCCACTCGACGCCGCAGGCCCGACCTCACCGCGAAGCCGAGCCTGACAGCCACACCGTCTCCTTCGCCCCACCTCCTTGGTCTTCGCTCCCGTTACAGCTGGGGCGAGGCGCGAGGAGGTGGGGCGGAGGGATGAACGGGTCGGCGGGCTCGCGACGATCGCCCGGTCCCGCGCCGGGTGGCGAGGTCGATCGCGATCACCAGTTCGTCGGCGTAGCGGGTCAGGTCGGTGTCCGGGGTGCTGTCCAGGAGGCGGATCAGGCCTTCGAGTGATCGTTGGACGAGCGCCGCGATCACCAGAGGGTCGAAGTCGCGGAACTCGCCCCGATCCTGACCGCGCCGGAGCAGGTCCTGCAGGTGGGCCATCACGGTCCGCTGCGGGTCGGCCTGCTGGGTCGCGGGGTTGTCCGGATCGTCGTGCAGGGCGGCGAAGATCGACTGCAGGGCTCGCATCCGGGTTCGATGATCATCGACGTACGCGACGATCCCGGTGATGTAGGCGTTCAGCTCCGCAGCCGCCGATCCCGGGTGATCATCGACCGGGCGGTCGGCGGGATACCGGATCGGCCGGGTGGCCGGATCGCCCCCGGCCCGGGTGATCAGGAACTCGTTGATCGAGGCATAGACGTCGGTGATCACGGCCTGCATCAGGGCGGTCTTGCCGGCGAAGTGGTACGAGATCAGCCGGGTGCTGCTCAGCCCGCCGCGGGTGGCGATCCGCGCGAACGTGGTGCGGGCATAGCCGACCTCGGCGATGGTCTCGATCGTCGCCTCGATGATCTGGGCTCGTCGCGCCGCCGACGCCGCGGATTCGCTCATGGGTTTGCGCCTTCCCCGTTCGACGATCTACAGTTTTACTCAGCTGAGTAAATCATAGCGGAGGTGCTGCGGTGACGGATCCGGTGACGAACAGGCCGACGCGGAGGCGGGGCAAGGCGGCGTGGCTGCTGGTCCTGCTCGCGCCACTGTGTGCCGAGTTGGCCTTCTCGGCGGTGGGGATGCCGATCATGTGGCTGGCGTTCCCGTTCCTGATCCCGATGTACGGGCTCGGCGTGCTGGTGATCCGCGAGCTCGTCGCCCGGGCCGGCGGCGGCTGGCCGAGCCTGTTGCTGATGGGTCTGGTGTACGAGCTGGCCGAGGACGGCCTCGGGCTGCAGGCGCTGACCAGTCCGGTGCTGTACAACGCCGCCGAGTGGGGTCCGCGGGTGCTCGGCGTCAACCTGACCTACTGGGAGTCCCAGATCGGCTATCACCTCGCGTTCAGCGTGCTGATCCCGGTGATGATCACCAACCTGGTCTTCCCGGAGCTGCGGGCCGAGCCCTATCTGCGCCGGCGCGGCCTGATCATCTCCGGGGTGGCGGCCGTGCTCGGCATCGCGATGCTCAAGATCGTCTTCACCTCGACGACGGATCCCGGCTATCTGGCGCCGCTGCCGTACCTGATCGGGCTGGTGATCGTCATGATCATCATCTCCTTCGTCGCGCTGCGGGTGATCCCGAAGCGGTTCCCGGTCACCGCGCCGCCGGCGGTCCTGCAGGAGGTCCGTCCGCCGGTGCCGCGTCCGGTCGTCGCCGGACTGATCACGGCCGCGGCCACGCTGATCTTTCTCGGCCTGCTGATGCCTCCGGGCAACCCGCCGCAGGGGCCGGTGATCGGCGAAGGAAACTTCGTGTTCCTGCCGATGACGGTGGCCGCGGCGGTCGCGGTGATCACCGCGGTGCTGATCATCCGTTGGCACCACGCCGGGATGTCCGACCTGCATCGGATCTGGCTGGCGGGCGGCGCGCTGGTCGGGCACACGACCTTCCCGATCGCGATGGCGCTGCTGCATCCGACGGACCAACTCAGCACGATCGTCGCGGTGACCACCGGCCCGCTCGTCATTCTCGTCACGGTTTGGCTGCTGTCCCGACTGGCCAAGAAGGCGCCTCGCCCTTCGTCCCCTGAGCTTGTCGAAGGGCAGGCCAGCTGATCTTGTGTTCTTCGGCTGGGGGAGCGCTACTCGACCAGCTTGCCAGCCGACGACACGTCCTTGATCAACACCGCGATCTCCTCCGGCACCGGGGCGATCGGCTCGGCCGTGACACCGGCGGTCGGCGACCAGACCAGATTGACCTGCAGGGCCGGATCGAGGTCGGGAAAGTCGGACCGGTTGTGGCAGCCGCGGGTCTCCCGGCGTTCCCGGGCCGACTCCAGGGTTGCCCGCGCGGCCAGGATCGAGGCCTTGAGGTCGAACGCGTGGGCCAGATCGGCGAAGCCGGCGATGTCGGGGTGCACCCCGATCCGGGTGGCCCGGTCGGCGATCGCGTCCAGCTCGGCCAGTCCGGTGGCCAATCCGTTCTCGTCCCGGACCACGCCGGCATGCTCGGTCATCGTGGTGCGCAGGGCCCGCTGCAGCGCCCGGACGTTCTCGGTGCCGTCGGCGGCCAGCAGCCCGTCCACCTCGGCCCGGGCCGTGGCGGTCGCGCCGACGGAGCGGCGGTGTACCGAGCGGGCTGCGGCGAAGGCGGCCGCGGCCCGGCCGACGATCCGGCCGTAGACCAGCAGTTCGATCAAGGAATTGCCGCCGAGCCGGTTCGCGCCGTGCAGGCCGCTGGAGGCCTCGCCGATCGCGTAGAGGCCGTCGACGTCGGTGCCGTGATCGGCGGACCGGGTCCAGACGCCGCCCATCGAGTAGTGGGCCGTCGGGGCGACCTCGATCGGCTGCTGGGTGATGTCCAGCAACTGGTGTTCGAGCATCGTCTGGTAGACCCGCGGCAGCCGGTTCATGATCGTTTCCCGGGGTAGATGGGAGACGTCGAGCCAGACGCCACCCTTCTCGGTGCCGCGGCCCTCCTTGATCTCCGTGTACGCGGCCAGGGCGACCCGGTCCCGGGTGGACAGCTCCATCCGGGCCGGGTCGTAGCGCTCCATGAACCGTTCGCCGAGAGCGTTGCGGAGGATGCCGCCCTCGCCCCGGGCCGCCTCGGAGATCAGCGTCCCGGCGGCGTTCTCGGGCTCGATGATGCCCGACGGGTGAAACTGCACCAGTTCGGCATCGCGGAGCCGGCCGCCCGCGTCGACCGCCAGCCGGAACGCGTCACCGGTGTTCTCATCCCGCCGCGACGACGTGCGCCGCCAGATCCGGGTGTGCCCACCGGCGGCGAGGATGACGGCGTCGGCGTGGATCAGATAGCGGCTGCCGTCGGCCAGATCGAAGCCGTACGCACCGAAGACGGTGTTGTCGTCGACCAGGATCGCGGTCACGTAGATGCCGTCCATGATCGGGATCTCGAGCTGCTCGGCCCGCGCCACCAGGCTGCGCTGGATCTCCAGGCCGGTGTAGTCGCCGGCGAAGGCGGTGCGGCGGAACGTGTGGGCGCCGAAGAACCGCTGCGAGATCCGGCCGTCGGACTCGCGGGCGAACGCCATTCCGTACCGCTCGAGATCGCGGATGCCCTGCTCGGCGCCGCGGGTCACGGTCTCCACCGTGTGCGGGTCGGCCAGGAAGTAGCTCTCCTTGATCGTGTCGGCGGCGTGCTGCTGCCAGGAGTCTTCCGGATCCATGGTGCCGAGCGGGGCGTTGATCCCGCCGGCGGCCAGCGACGTGTGCGAGTCGAGCCGCGGCCGCTTGCCCAGCACGGTCACGTCGACCCGCTGCTCGGCCAGCTCGATCGCGGCCCGCAGGCCCGAGCCGCCGCTGCCGATCACCAGCACCGAGGTGGTCAACCGGTGTTCGGTGTCGATCATGTGAGCTCCTTCGGTTGATGGCCGACGGCGACCGGGATCGGCCGGCCGCTCGGGGTCAGCGCGGGCAGATGATCTTCAACATAGCCGCCACTGGGCAGCCGGACGATCCGGCCGGTCTCGTACCCGTGGGCGGCGATCTCGGCGTCACGGCGCTGCAGCCAGCGACAGATGCTACGGGCGGTCAGGAAGCCGATCACCGGGCCGGTGATGATCGCGACCTGCAGGATGGTCAGGACGACGTTGAGGCTGAGCTGAAACATCGTGGCCGCGATGTCGGCGCTGGCCGCACCCCAGAGGATGCCGTAGAAGATCATCCCGGCCACTCCGACCCCGGTCCGGGTCGGTGCGTCCCGTGGCCGGTCCAGCACGTCATGATCGAGTCGGTCCCGCGTGAACCGCTCCTCGACGAACGGATAGATCGCAACCAGCAACATGAAGGCGCTGATCACGGCCAGCGGAGCGATCACGGCCAGGGTCCAGGTGTAGCCGAGCCAGCTGACCTCCCACCCGGGCGGGACCAGCCGCAGTGCGCCGTCGAGGAAGCCGGTGTACCAGTCCGGCTGACTGCCGGCCGAGGCCGAGCCGGCGTCGGCCGGACCGTAGAGCCAGATCGGGCTGATCGTCATCGTGCTGGCCATCACCATGATCACCGCGACGACCACCGCGAACAGACCGGCCAGCCGGGCAGCGGCGGTCGGGAACAGGGTAACCGTGACCGGTGCCGGGCCGATCCGCCGGCGATCGGAGAACCGGGCCGGCCGGTCCCGCAGCCAGGACCGGAGCAGCCCGCCGAGCAAGATCACCAGCAGCCCGAGGACGACCCAGATGTGGATCGGGTACAGCAACTCCAGCACCCGGCCGGGGAACTCGTTGCCGAAGAGCAGCGCGGAGGCCCAGGTGCCGATCACCGGGATGCCGAGGACGATCCCTTCGAAGATGCGCAGCCCGGTGCCGGACAGCGAGTCGTCCGGGAGGGCGTACCCACTCCAGCCGCCGAGCAGCGCCGTCACCAGCAGGCCGAAGACCAACAGCCAGCGCAGCCGCCGCGGCCGCCGGAACGCGCCGCGGAAGAACATGATCAACAACTGCACCGACAGGGCCGCCGGCAACAGCAGGGCCGACCAGTGATGCGCCTGTCGGATCAGGATCCCGCCGGGCAGGTCGAACGAGATCGCCATCGTGGTCTGGAACGCCCGGGACACCTCGACACCGTTCAGCGGGCCGTAACCGCCGTGATAGACGACCGTCTCGGTGGACGGGCTGTAGAAGATCATCAGGATCACCCCGGTGATCATCAGCACGACCAGGCAGGCGGCGGCCACCACGCCGAAGATGTTGGTCCAGTGCAGGTGGAAGGGCCGTTGCCTGAGGTCGCCGGTGAGGGCCCGGATCCGTCGCGACAGCCGCTCAGTGGGCATGTTCGACCTCGTTCGTCCGCACCGGCTCCCGCGGCGCCGCGGCCTCGGTGAACGCCTGCCGCGGGTGCTGGACGGCAAGCAGGGACACGGTGTCGCGGCCGAAGAAGAGTGCCGCGAGCCACACCAGCAGGACCCTGATCTTGCGTTCCCAGGTCGGCACCGCGAGCACGTGGTAGCCGCGGTGCATCACCCAGGCCGGGAAGCCCTTGATCACCAACCGCCGGTACTGGAAGATGCCGGTGCCCAGGCCGAGGGTGGCGACCACGCCGAGGCTGTGGTGCCGATACGGCTTCGGCTTCCGGCCGCGCAGGACGGCGACCAGGTTGGCCGCCAGCAGCCGGCCCTGGCGGACCGCGTGCTGCGCATTGGGTACGGTCAGCGCCCCCGGCGTGGGGCTGACCAGGTCGGGGACCGCGGCGTTGTCGCCGGCGCCCCAGGCGTCCGGCACCACCGCTTCCGCCTCGTCCTGAGCCTGTCGAAGGGCGGCGCGCAGATCGGCCCGGACCTTGAGCCTGCCGCGGGTGTCGATCGGCAGGTCGGTGTGCGCGGCGACCACCCGGTTGGCGGCGTTGCCGGCGGTCCAGATCAACAGCTCGTTGTCGTACTCGGTCCCGTCGGACAGCCGGACCCGGCCGTCGACCGCCGAGACCAACTGGGTGTTCAGGTGCACCTGGGCGCCGCGCCGCTCGAGGTGGCGCACCACCCAGGCGCCGGGGCGGTCGGTCACTTCGGGCAGGATCCGGCCCTGCGCCTCGACCAGGTGGAACGCGAGCTCGTCAAAGCTCAACTCCGGGTAGCGCTTCAACAGCGCCGTGGCCAGCGAGAGCAACTCGCCGGTCGTCTCGACGCCGGTGAAGCCGCCGCCGACGATCGTGACGGTGAGCAGGGCCCGGCGTCGCGGCCCGGGTTCGAGGGTGGACGCGCGCTCGAAGGCGGTCAGCAGCCGATCACGAACGGCGACGGCCTCCTCGACGTGCTTCAGGCCGATCGCGTTGTCGGCGATGCCCGGGATCGCGAAGGTCCGGGTCACCGCGCCGGCGGTGACGACGATCGTGTCGTAGCTCAGCTCCCGCTCCGAGCCCTCCAGGGGCTTGACTCGGACGGTCCGTCGGGCGTGGTCGATCTCGACCACCGATCCGGCGATGATCTTGGTCCGATGCAGGTGGCCACGTAGGGCCACCGCGACGTGCCGGGCCTCCACCGAGCCGGCCGTGACTTCCGGCAGGAACGGCTGGTAGGTCATGTAGGGGCGCGGGTCGACCAGCACCACTTCCGCCTCGTCGCGGTGGAGCTTCTTCTCGAGCCCCCAAGCTGTGTAGAAACCGGCGTAACCGCCACCGACAATCAGAATCCTTCGCATCTCGTGCCTCCATCGGGTCTCACTTATAAGACCGAGCGGCAGGAGGCTTTTGTGACACAACGTGACCAACGGCACGTCGGTCGGCGTCAGTCCGTCGGCACGACCATCCGGCGGCGCCGGTACGCCCGCTGCCGGCAGGCCGCCGAGCAGTGTCGGCGGGGTCGTCCGAGCAACCCGGCTCGAATCATCTGGCCGCAACCCTCGCAGGCCAGAGTTTCGTCATCGACGGCTGCCGTTTCGTCACGGACGGGCCGCCGGCCCGGCATCGAGCGGGCCCGTCGTGCGGCCTTGATCAGATCCGGCTCGGCGATCTCGCCCCGTGGGGTGTGCTTGATCAACTCGTCCGGCAGGTACGGGCACTGGGTGGCCATGTCGCCGTCGTGGCAGTCGAGCAGGTGGCTCAGGTAGTCACGGGCGGCGGTCAGCTGGTCCAGCTCGGCCTCCAGCCGGAGCACCTGATCCCGAACCGCCCTTTTCCAGCGGTGATTCCGGAGTCCGCCGTTCGCCACGATCCTGGCCTCGGCCAAGGGCATCCGACCGGTGACGTGGCAGAGATAGGCGACGCCGATCCGGCGCAGGTCGGCCTCGTCGTAGCGCCGGTGGGCTCCGGTCCGGCGGGGTGACGGAAGCACACCCTGCCGCTCCCACCAGCGCAGTGCCGAGGGCGCCAACCGGAACAGCGCGGCCGCCAAGCCGATCCCCACCGTGCGTTCGCTCATGGGATCAGTTGACATCACGCGGACTTCAAGAAACAAGCTTAGGCAAGCCTATCTTGAGGAGTGAGTCCCTTGATCAGTCACCACCCGCCGTTGATCCCGTGGCGCGACGCGGTGCGGATGCTCCGGCCGGTGCACGGCCACGTGATCGCTTGTGCGTGTCTCGGCGCGATCGGCGCCGCGGTCGGCCTGGCGCCCTATGTCGCGATCACGGAGATCGCGCGGCAGTTCCTCGGTGCGGCGAGCGCGGACCGAGCGGTGATCTGGGCCTGGGTCGGGATCGGCGCCGCGGGGGCCCTGGCGCGGCTGGTGTTCGTCGCCCTGGACAGCCACGTCGGTCACCATGCCGACGCGAAGATCCTGCACCGGCTGCGGGTCCGGCTGGTGGAGCGCCTCGGCGTGGTGCCGCTCGGCTGGTTCCGGCGGGCCGGGTCGGGCGAGTTGAAGAAGGCGATGACCGGCGACCTGGAGGACATGCACGACCTGTTCGCCCACGCGATCGGCGGGTTCACCGGCGCGCTGGCCGGGCTGCTGGTCGGGATCGGCTATCTGAGCTTCGTCGACCTGCCGATGGCGGCGATCACGGCCGCGGTGCCGGCGCTCGCGCTGCTGGTCTATCGGTTCTCGATGCGGTCGATGCCGGAGCACACCGCGCGGCTGATCGCGGCCGAGCGGAGGATCAGCGTGGCCGCGGTGGAGTATGCCGACGGCTTCACGGTCGCCCGGACCTACGGCGGCGGTGGCCGGCTGCTGGAACGATTTCGCGCCGCGACCGACGAGCATGCGGCGGCGTTCCGGGTCTGGGTCCGCGAGGTCCGCTACAGCTCGGCGCTGAGTCGGATCCTGAGCTCGGAGCTCACCGTGCTGGCCGTGGTGACGACCGGCGGAATGATCATGATCGCCATCGGTCGGTTGACGCCGATCGAGCTGCTGCCGTTCCTGGTGGTCGGGGTGGGGCTGCCGACCTCGTTGATCCCGATGATCCACGGCTCGATCGCCGTGCGCACCGCTCGGCTCGCCGGTGCGCACCTGGACGGCCTGCTGTCCCTGCCGGCGTTGCCCGAGCCGGAGCAGCCGCGGCGACCGGAGGGCTTCGGCGTCGAGCTGGACGAGGTCGAGTTCAGCTACGACGGCACGACTCCGGTGCTGCGCGGCGTGACGGCGACCCTGAGACCGGGCACGCTGACCGCGCTGGTCGGGCCGTCCGGGGCCGGCAAGACGACCCTGGCCACGCTGGTGCCACGGTTCTACGACGTCACCGGTGGCGCGATCCGGATCGGCGGCGTCGATCTCCGGCAGCTCGCCTCCACCGAGCTGCTGAGCAGCGTCTCGCTCGTCTTCCAGGACGTCGTGACGGTCCGCGACACGATCGCCGAGAACATCCGGATCGCCCGGCCGGGCGCCGACCTGGCCGAGATCGAAGCGGCCGCCCGGGCGGCCCAGCTGCACGACGTGATCATGGCCCTGCCGGACGGCTACGACACGGTGCTCGACCAGACCGTGAGCGGCCTCTCCGGCGGCGAGCGGCAACGATTGACGATCGCCCGGGCGATCATCGCCGACGCGCCGATCGTGATCTTGGATGAGGCCACCGCTGCGCTGGATCCCGATCATGAGGCGGCAGTGCAGACCGCCCTGTCAGCCCTGGTGGCCGGCAAGACGGTGCTGGTGATCGCCCATCGGCTGCAGACGATCACCGAGGCCGATCAGATCCTGGTGCTGGACGCCGGCCGGATCGTCGAGCGAGGCCGACACCGCGAACTGTTGGACCGCGACGGCCGTTACGCCCGGCTGTGGGCCGCGCAGGCGATCGAGGCCGTGGCATGATCCGCCGGCTCCGTCGGATGTTGACCGACCCTCGTCCGATGATCACCATGGCCGTGCTGCACGCGCTGCTCGGCCTCGGTCAGGGGCTGCTGCTGGCCCTGCTGGTGCCGATCCTCGGCGCGGTGCTGCGCCCGGAGCCGGACCTGGCCGCCGCCGTGCCCTGGCTGGCCGTCGGCGCGGTCGGAGTGATCATCTTCTGTTGGCTCTGCGACCGGGCCACCACCGTCGGATTCGTGGCCAGCGGCGAGAGCGCGAGCCAGCTCAGACACGCGCTGATGGGGCACTTGACCACGCTGCCGTTCGGCTGGTTCACCGCGGCGAACAAGGGCCGCTTCGCCCGTACGGCAACGAGCGTCGCCGGCGGGGCGGCCCGGGTCACCGTCGTCGTCGGCGGGCCGGCGGTGCTCTGCCTGAGTGTGGCGATCACCGTGACCGTGCTGCTGTTGATCATGGACTGGCGGCTCGGGCTGGTGCTGGCGGTCACCCTGCCGGTCGCGCTGCTCGTCCTGCGCCGGGCGCGCCGGGTGACCGAGGTCGTGGTCGCCGACATCGAGCAGGCGGGCACCGAGATCACCAGCCGCGCGATCGAGTTCGGGCAGGCCCAGCCGGTGCTCCGGGCTGCCGGGCAGGGGCCGACCGGGACGCAGCGGATGCGGCACGATCTCGATGATCATCGGGTCCGCTATGCCCGCGGATTGAACCGGCTGCTCGGGCCGGACCTCGGCTACACCGCGGTGATCACCGCCGGTCTGCTGCTGATCCTGGTGCTGGTCGCGGTGTTCCTGGTGGATGGCACCATCGACCTCCCGATCGCGGTCGCGGCGCTGGTGCTGGCGATCCGGTTCCTGGAGCCGATGGGATCGCTGAGCGGCCACGTCTCCGGCATCGGCGCGATCGATCACCTGATCAAGACGATGGAGGAGTTCCTCGCGACGCCGAGCCTGCCGCGGGCGGACGCACCGCGGGCGCCGGGCGATCGGGCGGAGATCGAGTTCGACCGGGTCGGTTTCCGCTATCCGGGGACCGAGGTGGCGGCACTGGCCGACGTCAGCTTCCGCTGTGCGCCGGGCAGCAGCACGGCCCTGGTCGGGCCGTCCGGCTCGGGCAAGACCACGGTGACCAGGCTGATCGCCCGGTTCTTCGACGCCTCCTCGGGTTCGGTCCGGGTCGGCGGGCGCGACGTCCGTGATCTTGATCCGACGGCGCTGCTGGACCGGATCGCGATCGTCTTCCAGGACGTGTACCTGTTCGACACCACCATCGAGGACAACGTACGGATGGCGTGGCCCGAGGCCGGTCCGGCCGAGCTCGAGCGGGCAGCCCGGCAGGCCCGGCTGGACGAGGTGATCGACCGGTTGCCGGACGGTTGGGCGACGCGCGTCGGCGAAGGTGGGGCGCAGCTGTCCGGCGGTGAGCGGCAGCGGGTGTCGATCGCCCGGGCGTTCCTGAAGCCCGCCGCGATCGTGCTGATCGACGAGGCAGCCTCGGCGCTGGATCCGGAGAACGAGGCGGCGATCGGTGCCGCCATCGGCGAGCTGAGCCGGGACCCGGAGCGGACGGTGATCGTGATCGCGCACCGACCGGCGACGCTGGAGGCCGCCGATCAGGTGATCTGCCTGGACGGCGGCAGGATCGTGGAGCAGGGCACCCCCGCGGAGCTCGCGCTGACCGGCGGCAGCTACGCGCGCCTGTTCCGGCAGTACGAGGAGTCCCGCACCTGGCGGATCAGAGGGGGTGCGGCAT
The DNA here is from genome assembly GCF_009299835.1 of Microlunatus speluncae. GTDB lineage: Bacteria > Actinomycetota > Actinomycetes > Propionibacteriales > Propionibacteriaceae > Microlunatus > Microlunatus speluncae. The sequence continues at coordinate 5,081 of NZ_VKCZ01000021.1, read as the reverse complement.
GAGAGCGGCCGCCGGGGTGCTGGCGATGATCATGATCATGCTCTCCGGCTGCGCTCCGGGCGATCCGACGGTGCCGCCCGCCGGCCGCCAGGTCACCGATCGGGGCGTCTGGGCGCTGGACGAGTCGACCGCACTGCAGTTGCTGTCGATCGGGGTGACACCGACGCATGCGGCCCGGAACCCGTACACCGGAGACCTGCTGGTCGATGCCGCCTACCAGATCCTGGGACAGACGGGCGTCCCGCTGGTCGAGCCCGGCCGGATCGAGCTGGTCGCCGAGGCGGCGCCGGAGTTGATCATCGGGACCAGCTTCCCCGGTCATGTCGAGCTGCTGCCGCAGCTGGAGCAGATCGCCCCGGTGCAGCTGATCGACGACAACGCGGCCTGGGCCGACCAGCTCGGCACACTGGCCGCGGTCACCGGCCACGAGGAGCAGGCAGCGGCGTTGATCGGCCGGTTGCGCGCGGACATCGGCTCCCTCGCGGCCCGGCTCGAGGCCACGCCGCACGCCGGCGCGGTCGTCTCGGTGCTCTCGGCCTGCGGCCAGCAGGTCTGTGCCTACGGCAACGTGCGGGCGTTCGGCGGGTTGCTCACCGAGCTCGGCCTGCGCCGGCCGCCGCCGCAGCAGGACCGGGGCAACGAGTGGGGGTATCGGGAGGTCTCGTACGAGTTGGTCAGCGAGCATCGCGGCGAGGTGAACCTGTCGCTGGTCGGCTCGGTCAACCGCGGCGGCCGGCCGCTGCTCGGCCATCCGATGTTCGACACGTCCGGCCTGGTCGGCGCCGAGGTCGACTTCAACGCCTGGTACGGCGCCGGGCCGCTGAACGTCAGCTGGATGCTGGCCGATCTCGAGGCCGTCCTGCTCGAGGACGGCCCGACGATGACCGTCGAGGACGGGGTCCGGCTGTGGCAGCGGATGCTGTCCCGGCGGTCAGGGGGTTGACCCCCGCCGACGCCTCTCATACGGTCCTGTAAACGATTTCGTAGCGCGATCGAGGGGGACCGCCGTGACCGAAGTGACCCGACGAGGATTCGTCGCCGGTGCCGGAGTGGCGGTGGCCGGGAGCTGGCTCGGCTGGTCCGGCGCCCAGTCCGCCTGGGCTGAAACCGGCTTGCCGCCCGACGAGGACGGGTCCCGGCTGTGGCTGCGCTACCCCGAGGTCGACGACGCCGCGTTGCGGACGACGTATCGCGAGCTGTTCCGGTACGTGGTCGATCCGGGCGATGCCGTGGTGCTGGGTTCGGCGGCGGCCGAGCTGACCGACGGGTTGTCCGGACTGCTCGGGCAGGAGGTGCCGCTGCGCGGCGAGGTCGACGGGGACGGGGCCGTGGTGGTCCGCGTCGACGAGGCCGTGGCCGGGCCGGAGGGCTTCACCATCCGCCGGGGCGAGGCCGGCGGGGCGGCGGCGATGATCATCACCGGGTCCGACGAGCGGGGCGCTCTCTACGGGGCGTTCCACCTGCTCCGGCTGCTGCAGTCGCACAAGGCGGTCGACCGGGTCGACGTCACCGACCGGCCGCGGAATCCGCTCCGGCTGGCCAATCACTGGGACAACCTCGACCGCAGCGTGGAGCGCGGCTATGCCGGCAACTCGGTGTTCCACTGGGACGAGTTGCCACAGACCCGGCCGAGCTATGAGGTCTATGCCCGGGCCCTGGCGTCGGTGGGCATCAACGGCACCGTGATCAACAATGTCAACGCCAACGCCCAGTTCATCTCGCCGGCGATGCTGGCCAAGATCGCTCCACTGGCGGGCGTGCTGCGGGCCTGGGGCATCTCGACCTACTTCTCGCTCAACTTCGCCAGTCCGATGATCTTGGGCGGCCTGGCCACCGCGGATCCGTTCGACACCGGGGTCAAGGACTGGTGGCGGGACAAGATCACCGAGATCTACGACGTGATCCCCGACCTCGGCGGGTTCCTGGTCAAGGCCGACTCGGAGGGGCAGCCGGGCCCGATCTCGTACGGGCGCACCCATGCGGACGGGGCCAATCTGATCGCCGATGCGGTCAAGCCGCACGGCGGGATCGTGATGTGGCGTGCCTTCGTGCACGACTTCAATGCGCTGGAGTGGTCGAACAAGGCGTACGAGACGTTCAAGCCGCTGGACGGGAAGTTCGCCGACAACGCCGTGGTGCAGATCAAGAACGGCCCGATCGACTTCCAGGTCCGCGAGCCGGCCCATCCGCTGTTCGGTGCCCTGCCGAACACCAACGCGATGATGGAACTGCAGATCACCCAGGAATACACCGGTCAGTCGACCCATCTCTGTTACCTGGTGCCGATGTGGCAGGAAGTGTACGGCTTCGACACGCACGCGGACGGGGCCGGCACCACCGTGTCCAAGATCATCTCCGGCGAGACGTACGGCCGTGAACTCGGCGGCGTCGCCGGCGTGATGAACTTCGGCGACGACGCCGACTGGACCCGGCACCAGCTCGCGGCGGCCAACACCCACGGCCACGGCCGGCTGGCCTGGAACCCCGGGCTGAAGGCGCGCGACATCGCCGACGAATGGACCCGGCAGACGTACGGCAACGACTCCCGGCTGGTGACCAAGATCAACCAGCTGCTGCTCGGCTCCTGGCAGACCTACCTGGACTACACGAATCCGCTCGGCGTCAGCTTCCTGATCAAGGGTGATCACTTCACGCCGAGCCCGCAGACCAACACCGGCTGGCATCAGGCCGACGCCGAGGGCACCGGTTTCGACCGGACCGTGGCGACGGGCAACGGTTACACCGGGTTCTATCACCGGCCGGTGTCGACCCGGTACGAGAGCGTCGAGGACTGCCCGGACGAGTTGCTGCTGTTCCTGCACCATGTGCCGTACGGGCATCGGCTGCGGTCGGGCAAGACCGTGATCCAGCACGTCTACGACAGTCACTTCGACGGCGCCGTCGAGGTGCGCGCGATGCGCGAGACGTGGCAGGGGCTGCGCCGCCGGATCGACGCGAAGCGCTGGGCCGACACCGCCGAGCGGTTCGACCGACACCTCGAGCAGGCGACCCTGTGGCGGGACGCGATCGCCGGTCACTACTTCGTGACGTCGCGGATCCTGGACGAGCGGCGCTCCTGGGTGCAGGTGACGCCGACCGCGACCTCGGCCATCCGGCTGGTCGGCGGCCAGGAGAACCTGGTCCGGCTGTCCGTCGCCAACGCCTCACCCGGCGAGGCCGAGCTGGTGGCGGGCCAGACCCCGCGCGACGGCTGGACCAGCGGGACCGCCGGCATCGTCCTGCCCAGCCGGGGCGACGGGACGCTCGACGTTCCGGTCACTCCGTCGCTCGCTCCGCAGGTCGCGACCCTGCGCCCCACCCTGCGAGCCGGTCAGCTGACCGCCTTGATCGCCGAACAGCCGGTGATCACCGCGCCGTCCGGCGATCAGTGTCTGATCGCCATCGACGCCGGCACGGCCAACTCGCCGGTGCTCGCCGGCTACCGGCGGTTGTCCCCGGCCGATCGGTGGGCCGACGGCGCCGCCTACGGCTGGGTGGGTTCGGTGCCGCAGTCCCGGGATCGCAACATCCCCGACCCGCTGCTGCGCGACTTCGTCAACGACACCACGGCCCGGACGCTGCGCTTCGCGATCCCCGCCGGGGCGCACACCCTGTATCTGTTGGTCGGCGACGTGCACGATTCGTTCCCGACCACGGTCAAGATCGACGGCCAGGTCGCGGCGAAGAGTGGCTTCCTGCTCGGCGGATCCTTCGAGTGGTTGACGATCGAGGTCGACGGCGGCGGCTCCGGCCGCACCGCCGACCTGGAGCTCAGCACCGTGCCCGGCCAACACTGGCACCTGAACGGCATCGTGATCTTGTCCTGATCCGGCCGCTCGTTCGGAGCGGGGTCAGCCGGTGCGCCCTTCGAGATCGAACCCGCCGTCGTCGGGTTCTTCGTCTTCGTCGGGGTCGTTGGGGTAGCGGGTGGCGGTGAAGTCGTTGATCATGGTGTTCCAGATCGTGCGGGCGTAGTCGCCGTGGCCGAGGGGGTGGGTGCCGGCGGGGTTGACGAGGAAGTACCAGCCGTGGGGGGTGCGCCAGATTTGGGTGCCGGGTTCGGGTGTGCGGACTTGCCAGCCGCCGTGGGTTTTGAGGCGGTGGCCGGGTCGGCCGAGCCGGATCACTGCGTCGGTCGAGGTTTGTCCTGGTGGCCCTTGTGGTGGTGGCCGGTAGGGGATGGCGTGGTCGTGATCGACCCGGCGGGTGGTGTTGGTGCCGTAGGGGAATGCTTCTGCGGGGGTGATCATCCGCAACGCGTTCTTGATCCGCGCCGTGGTTTGGTAGCTGTCCACTGCGGGCGTGTTTGCCGGATCGATCACCGGCGTGATCGTCACCTGTTTGCCGCGGAGCCAGTGTTTGAACTGGTTGGCGGTGATCGGTCCGACGTCTTCGACCCGGACCACTCCGGAGTCGTTGAGGAGGGTGTCGCGGTCGACATGCAGGTAGACGATGGTTTTGGGGAGTAGGTCGCGCGGGCTGATCCGGTGGCGGTCCAGGATCGCCTGTAGTTCAGCGGGGTAGTCGACGGGACGGTAGGGGTCGATCTGGGCGGGGTGGAGATCGGTCTCGGTGATCACCGGGCCGTCGACCGGCACCGGGTCCACGATGTCCGGGTCTTCAGTCAGGTCCAGTTCGGGATCCCCGACCACCTCAGCGCCAGCGACCGGGTCCGACCCGCCATTCGTGGGTGCTTCCGGCCGCGCCATCGGGTTGGATCCGCGATCCTCGATCAGTTCTGCTTCCTGGACCCCGCCGGTCCCCGCGTCCTCCTCCCAGGTGTCCTCATCCTCGGTGTCTTTCTGGTCCGGTCGGACACGGGTTTCGTGATCGATGGTGTCGGGGGTGGGTTCGGGTGGGGCGGTGAGGTCGTGGCCTTCGTGTTCGGCGAGGAGCACGATCGCCCGGAGTGGGTTGGCGATGATGCCGATGGCTTTGGATCGGCGGATGTCGAGGGGGTCTTTGTCGCCGTTGGAGCCGAGGATTTGTGCGATTCGGTCGCAGAGGGCGGTGAACATGATCACGTCGCCGGCTTCGGCGCGGGCGATCAGGGTTTTGATGCCGCCCTCGGTGGTGCGGCC
>NZ_VKCZ01000016.1 GCF_009299835.1 Microlunatus speluncae | reverse complement strand
TCAGGCGGGGTTGATCAATCCCGGGGTCTGCGCCTTGGCGGCGGCGTAGCGCTTCTGGGCGTCGGCCCAGTTGACGACGTTCCACCAGGCCTTGACGTAGTCGGCCTTGACGTTCTTGTACTGCAGGTAGAAGGCGTGTTCCCACATGTCGAGGAGCACGATCGGGATCTGCGCCAGGGGCAGGTTGCCCTGCTGGTCGAACAGTTGGACGATGTTGAGCCGCTGGCCGAGGGCGTCGAAGGCGAGGATGGACCAGCCGGAGCCCTGGATGGCGTTGGCGTTGGCCTCGAATTGGGCGCGGAAGGCGTCGAAGGAGCCGAAGCTTTCGTCGATGGCGGCGCCGAGGTCGCCGTCGGGCTTGTCGCCGCCGTCGGGGGAGAGGTTGGGCCAGAAGACGGAGTGGTTGATGTGGCCGCCGAGGTGGAAGGCGAGGTCCTTCTCGAGGCGGTTGATGTTCGCGTAGGAGCTGCTGGCGCGGGCTTCGTCGAGTTGTTCCAGGGCGGTGTTGACGCCCTTGACGTAGGTGGCGTGGTGCTTGTCGTGGTGCAGTTCCATGATCGCGCCGGAGATGTGCGGTTCCAGGGCGGCGAAGTCGTACGGAAGATCAGGAAG
>NZ_VKCZ01000001.1 GCF_009299835.1 Microlunatus speluncae | reverse complement strand
GACCTCCGCGCCGACACCACCAGCCGCACCGCCGGTGGTGTCGGTGGCAAGGTCGCCAAGGACCCCCGCAGCCACGGACAACGGATGCACGACGCCTTCGACGACCTCTGCTCCCGCCTCCTCCGAGCCGGCGGCCTCCCCGACTCCGGCGGCACCCCAGCCACCGTGATCGTCACCATCGACCAGATCGACCTGCTCAACGACCTCGCCGAAGCCGGCCTGTTCAAACCGACCAGCGACACGGCCGGGTTCGGGGTCCCGTTCAGCGGCACGTGCCCGACCTGCGGCCACGAACCGTCGCAGACCGCGCCGGCCTCGCCGCGCCGAGCCGGTGATCAAGATCCCAACCGGACCCAGACCGAGACCCGTGCGCAAGGTCAAGAACGGGAGCAAGGCCAGCAGCAGGAACAGGCAGGGCGGACACAAGAACACCAGCCGAAACAGGAAGAGCGTGACCAAGGGCAAGAGCAGGGGCCGGGAAAGCAGGAGCAGCAGGCCGAGCAGAAGCGGGAGCAAGAGCACGAGCAAGAGCAGGGAAAGCAGGGAGTGCAGGGAGTGCGGGGAGTGCGGGAGGAGCTGCTTGGTCGTTCCCTGAGCCTGTCGAAGGGCAAGCCCGATGATCACCCCGCCCCTCCGACAAGATCAAGAACCGAAGATCATCCGGCCTGCCCTTCGACAGGCTCAGGGAACGAACACGCACACCCCAGGCCCCGACGCCCGGGACGGGTCCGACGGTCCCGACCGAGACACGGCATCACCAGCCACGGAATCCACCTCACCGTGCCCGAACTGCTCCGACTGGCCGGGGAAGCCGAGATCTACCCCGTCGTGCTCACCACCCACGGCAAACTCCTCGACCTCGGCCGCACCCGCCGGGTTGCGAACAAACACCAGACCCTCGCGCTGATCGCCCGCGACGGCGGCTGCTCCTTCCCCGGCTGCCAACACCCACCCGAATGGTGCGAACGCCACCACATCCTGCCCTGGCACCAGAACGGCCTCACCAACCTGCGCAACCTGACCCTGCTCTGTTCCTACCACCACCGCCACTTCCTCGACTGCGGCTGGGAAGTCCGGCTCAACGATGACGGACTGCCCGAATGGATCCCACCCCGCTACCTCGACCCGGACCAGACACCCATGATCAACAACCGGATCCTCGCCCGGATCCACCAGACACCACTCCTCACCTGAGCCCGATCAATGAGCCCGGCGCCACTCCGACACGTCGTACCGGCCGTCGGATCGCCGGCTCCTGAGCCGGTCGATCACCTCCGGGCGCACCGCGGTCATTGAAGATCCTCGAAGTAGTGCACCCGATACTCTTCACCGAGCTCCTGGGCCAGGCGATCGGCGAGGGTTCGACCGGCCTCGACCCAGACGCGATGCCGATCTTCGTCCGGCCATTCGTAGTCGGTGCCGGACAGCGCGTCGTACTCCGCCGCCCACGTCCGCAGTTCGGCCCTGATCCGGTCCGACACCGGGAGACCCGTCAGCGAGAGCATCGCGCCGGGTCGACCACCCGACTCGGCGGTCCACACCGGATCGGCACCGTAGTCGGCCATCACCATGATCGCGATTACCATGGACCCATCCTCACAGTCCTCCAAACCCCACGCCCGGAGGCGAGCCTTCAGCTCGCGGTAGTGATCTTGCGGTGCTGGTCGGCGACGACGGCGTCGAACTCCGCCTCCGCCCGATAGTGCTGGATGAGACCGAGTGCCGTGTGGATCAGATCCTCCACCTCGCTGGCGAGGTCGGGAAGATTTCCCTGACCATGCTTGGCGATCTTCGCCGGTGCTCCCTCCAGCCGTTGCACCTCCACGGCGATCTCGCCGAGTTCCTCGGTAAGCCGGGACAGGTAGCCGAGCGGCGTATCGCCCTCGGGGAACTTGCGGGAGTAGTGGGTCGAGATCTCATAGAGCTGGTCCACACGATCCGGCCGACCGGTCCATTCGCCTCGTCCCATGAGGGAGGAGCCTAATCGCCCGATCGAGGCCCCTTCTCGGGGACCGCGGGCTAGAGGCGGGCGGAGCTGCTGGTTCGTCCCCTGAGACTGCCGAAGCATGTCCTGAGCCTGCCGAAGGAGGCAAGCCCGACGCCCCCTCTCCCAACTCAGGGAGCGAAGATCACCACCTGAGCCCTTCGACAAGCTCAGCCTGGATCCACCGGTGGGCGCCTACTGCGCGGCCCCCGAGGGGCACGCTGGCGGCGTTGCCGACGCTCAACTGTGCAACCAGACAGCCCTCGCGCCGGCGCCTTGCCAGCGCACCCCTCGGGTGCCGCTCGCTACGGCGCCCACCGGTGGATCCAGGCTCAGGGAACGAACAAGCCGGACTCGGTCCGGTCCGCGACACCAGCGGCTACCCCGGCGACCGGGCCAGGCGCCCGATCCAGAGAAGTGGGGATCTACGGCGTGGTCCGGGGGCCGTACATGATCACGGCGACTCCGGCGAGACAGATCAGGGCGCCGGCGACATCCCAGCGGTCGGGGCGGAAGCCGTCGATGATCATGGCCCAGGCGAGCGAGCCGGCGACGAAGATGCCGCCGTAGGCGGCCAGGATCCGGCCGAAGTGGGCGTCCGGCTGCAGAGTGGCTACGAAGCCATACAGGCCGAGCGCGATCACGCCGGCTCCGACCCAGATCCAGCCTTTGTGTTCCCGGATGCCCTGCCAGATCAACCAGGCCCCGCCGATCTCGGCGATCGCGGCCAGCAGGAACAACCCGATCGAGCGCGCAATGATCATGACCGGACGCTACTGGTCACGATCGGCCAATTCGGCGAAGGGTAGCGGGCAACCGGGAGTCGCGGCGCATTCGATCAGGTCCGCGCAGCCGGCGTCGATCGCGTCCCGCAGCATCTGCGCGATCCGCTGCAGGTCGGCGATCCGGAGCTCGACGTCGATCAACTTCTCCTCGGCCCGCTGTCGCAGTCCGGGCCCCTCCCCCGGTCCGTGCCGGTGCTGGGCGGCGTCGAACAGGTCCGCGACCTCGTCCAGGGTGAAGCCGAGCCGCTGCGCGGTCTTGATCACCCGCAGCACGGTGACCGCCTCCTCGGGATACAGCCGGTGCCCGCCGAGACTCCGGTCCGGCTCCGCCAGCAGACCGCGCCGCTCGTAGTAGCGCAGTGTCTGCAGGTTCACGCCGGCCGCGGCCGCGACCTGGCCCGGGCGCAGCCCCGGATACCGGTCAGTCATGATCAGGATCACCGTCCAGACCGGCGACCGCCGCAGCCCGTAGGGCCAACGCGTCGAGGACCGCGGTCTGTGCCGCCGGAACGCTCACCTGCATCGCCACCACACCGTCGGGCTCGGCCGTGAACCCGAACCGGAAGAACGAGCAACAGCGGCTCTCCCGCTCGGCAAGATCACGAGCGCGATCGAGGGCGTCGCCGGCCAGGATCAGTCGTACGGTCGTCTCGGCCACCCGATCAACCGAGCGGACCGAGCCGGCGAACAGCTCGTCGAACTCGGCGATTCGCAGCGGTCGGTCAACGGTGGGCAGCGTGCAGGAATCCGGGGCCCAGCCCTGATCGTGGCCCGGCGTGATGGGATCGCTCGAAGTCGTCATGGACCCACGCTAAACCTGTACCCAGGTACCGGATGCAAGTCCGAGTCTCGACTCCGGAGGCTCAGGGACGAGCTTCCTCGTCCTCCAGCGCCCGGAGCAGCGCCCGGAAGGCCGGGGCATCGTCCAGCGGGGTCCGGCGCACCCGGGCATCGAGCAACAGGCCGCGGAACACCGCGAGTATGAGCTCGACCACCTCGCTCTTCCGCTCCTCCGCCCAGCCGGCCGGGCACATCCCGAGCAGGACGGCGTGATACTGCCGACCCTCGTCGCGGCCGAGGTGGCCATACCGGACCGGGTCGTACATCACCAGCCCCATCGCCTGGGTGATCACCCAGAAATTCGCCTCGGCCCGGACCAGATTCGGCCAGGTGGCGCGCAGGCGGTCGGCCAGCGACATCGTCGGCGGCAAGTCCAACACGGCCCGCAAGCCCTCGCCGCGGCGTTGCCGCAGTCGCTTCACCGCCTCGGCCAGAAGATCATCCGGGCCGTCGAAGTAGTAGAGCAACACCTTGTGGGTCGTCCCGGCCGCCGCCGCCGCGCGCCGCAACGAGAAGTCGACCAGCCCGTTGGCGGCGACATCGGCGGTCACCTTGTCCAGCAGATCCTGGCGGCGGGCCTCGCCGCGTTTCGAACCCGTCCAACGCGCATAGGACGACGACTGCAGGCCGGCACCGTCGCCGGAGTCGTCGGTCGGATCAGTTGCGGCGGGCACAGTCGCATCCTATGACCGGTCGGCATCCGGCCCCGGCGACGCGAGGCCGGCGACGGCCTCCCGAACAAGGGTTGCCACCTGGTCGGGGTGAGTCAGTACGAGATCATGGCCGGCCGCGATCCGGTGCACGGTGATCGACGGCCGGTCGGCGGCCAGCGTGTCGACGGCGCCGAGCCAGGTCGCATTGATCTCGTCGGAGCGGGCCATCGACGTGCCGGCCATGAACTCGGACATGATCATCGTGACCGGGCCGGCGAACCGGTCGAACCGGTCGGTGGCGGTCCGGCGATGATCATCGATCTCCCGTTGCAGGGCGAGGATCTGATCGGCCGAGAGCAGCCACTGGCGCGGCGTGCCCGCCAGGGATCGCTGCTCCGCAAGGGCTTCCTCGCTGCTCAGGCCCTCGTGCAGCCCGGCCAGCTCGGCCTCGGTCAGGATCGAGGCCGCCAGCGGCGTGCCACCGTCGATCAGGACGAGTGCCCGCGGCGGGACGGGCATCGTCGCGGCGTGGTCGAGCAGCAGGTCGGCGCCCAGCGAATGACCGAGCAGCACCGGCCCGGCGACCGGAAGGGAGTCCACCACCGCCGCGGCGTCGGCCGCGAAGTCGGCGTAGCCGTACCGATCGACGGCACTGCTGAAACCGTGCCCGCGATGATCGAACGTCGCCAGTCGGAAGAATCCGCGCAACCGCTCGAACAGCGGGCCGAGATCGGCCTGGGTGCTGCACAGCCCCGGCGCGAACACCGCCGCCGGGCCGAAGCCGGCCACCGAGACCGGGATCGCGACCTCGTTGCGGCGAACCGTGAACGTCTCCATGACCTGGCAATCTCCCATCGGTACGACAGCTCGGCCGACCGTCGAGTCTAATCGGGACGGTTGTCGGTGGTCTGCGCGATCCTGGTCGGTATGGGGCGCATCCCGATCGGCGAAGAAGGGAAAGACTGGGCGCTCCGCGTCCGGGGCGCCGCGGAGAACTCGCTCCGGGACGTCGACGTGACCTTCGGCCGCGGTCTGACGGCGGTGGTCGGCGTCTCGGGCTCCGGCAAGTCCTCCCTCGTGATGGACACGCTCTACAGCGAGGCGCGGCGTCGGTTCCTCGAGTCGGTGTCGCTCGGCTCCCTGTTCTCCCAGGTGCGGCCGGCCCGGGTCCGGTCGATCGACGGGCTCCGGCCCGCCGTCAGCGTGGGGCAGAACGCCGTCAACACCAATCCGAGATCCACCGTGGCCACCGCGGTCGGGATCCTGCCGCTGTTGCGGGTCGTCTACGCGATCTTCGTCCCCCGCCGCTGTGCCTGCTGCGGCGCCGACGTGGGCACTCGGGTCGGCGCCGAGGTCCAGGACCTCGACGTGATCTTGGCGACCCTGGCCGCCGTGGACGCCGACCTGATGATCATGGTCCCGCTGCTGCGGCAGGTGCCGGGCCGGCATGGTCGGCTGCTCGCCCAGCTCCGGCTCCGGTTCGATCCCGCGGCGGTCGAGGTCGACGGAGCACCGCTGGCCGATCTCGACGCCGAGGGTCTGGATCCGGGCCGGCCGCACGACATCGACGTCGCGGTCGGCCGGGTGGGGCCGGCCACCAGTCACAAGATCATCCGGTCGGTGCTCGACCAGGCCTGGGCCTTGGGCACGGCGTTGCTGCGCCTCAGAGACCCCAGCGGAGCGGAGCGTACGGTCGCGCGCGGACCGTACTGCGGTCGGTGCGGTGAGCGGATCCCCGAGCTGAAGCCCGGCGATTTCCCCGACCATCCGCAGGCCGCGAACCACCGCCTCGAAGCTCATTCGCTGACCGAGCTGCTCGACCTGTCGGCCGACGCCCTGCTCGAGTTGCTGGCCGGCCATCATTTGCCCGAGCCGGCTCGACCGGTGCTTGATCAGATCACGGTGAGGCTGACCGCGCTGCGGCAGATGGAGGTCGGCTATCTCCCGCTGAGCCGGTCATCGCCGACCCTCTCCCGCGGTGAGGCCCAGCGGGTCCGGCTCGCCGTCGTCGCGGCCACCCGGATCGACGATCTGCTGCACGTCCTGGACGAGCCGACGATCGGCCTGGACGCGGTCCAGGTCGGCCGGCTGCTGCGCCGGCTCGGCCGGCTGCGCGGTCCGGTGATCATGGTCGAGCACGACCCATGGGCGATCGCGGAGGCGGACGACGTGATCGAGCTCGGCCCCGGCGGCGGCGAGCGCGGCGGCCGGATCACCTTCCAGGGCACACCGGCCGAGCTGCTGGCCTCGGGCGCGGCGAGCGGCGAGTGGTTCTTCGGCCATCGGCCGGTGACCGACCGCCCCGCGACGCCGACGACCCGCGCCACGGAGTTCCTGACCGTCCGCGGCGCCCGGGCGCACAACCTGACCGGCTTCGACGTCACCCTGCCGACCGGCCGGATCTGTGTCGTCACCGGCCCGTCCGGCGCCGGCAAGTCGACCCTGGTCGGCGACGTGCTGGTCGCCTCGGTCAAGGCCGGGAAACCCATCCAGTGCGACGAACTGGAGGGCCCACGGCTGCGCGCGGTGGTGATCGATCAGGCTCCGATCGGCCGTACGCCACGGTCGAACGCCGCCACCTACACCGGCGCGGCGACCCAGCTCCGGCGCCGCTTCGCCGCGGCGACCCAACTGTCCGCGTCCGCGTTCTCGTTCAACCGGGCCGAGGGCGCCTGCCCGACCTGCGCCGGGATGGGGGCGGTGGAGCTGAAGCTGCCGCACCTGCCCTCGGAGTGGCAGCCCTGCGAGACCTGTGACGGGCAACGGTTCGGCGACGACGTACTGGCCGCGCGGGTGACGCTGGCCGACGGGAGGCCGTACTCGATCGCGGAGCTGTACGACAGCACGATCGAGGACGCGGCCGGTCTGCTCGGTGACGATCCGCCCTGCCGGACGATCCTTGATCAACTGGTCCGGATCGGCCTCGGCTATCTGCGGCTGGGCCAGCCGTCCACCACCCTGTCCGGCGGCGAGGCGCAGCGGATCAAGATCGCCAAGTGGCTGGCCACGGCCCGCAGCGGCGACCTGGTGGTGCTCGACGAACCGACCACCGGACTGCATCCGGCCGACCTGAGCCGGCTGGCCGACGTGCTGCGCGACCTGGCGGCCCGCGGCTGCACCGTGGTCGTCGTCGAACACCATCCCGACCTGATCGGCCTGGCCGACTGGGTGATCAGACTCGGGCCCGGCGGCGGCCCGGCCGGCGGCCGACTGATCAGCGCGGGGCCCGACCCGGCGGTGCGCCGACCACGACGAGCGCGGCCGCGGACCGCCGCCCGCAAGGGCGCCCGCGGCTCGCCGGCGATCACGGTGTCCGGCGCCGCGGCCAACAACCTGCGCGACCTGTCGGTCACCTTCGCGAAGAACAAGATCACCGGCATCGTCGGCGTCTCCGGCTCGGGCAAGTCCTCGCTGCTGATCGACGTCCTCGCCGCCGAGGCGCACCGGCAACTGCTGGAATGCCTGTCGATGTACGAACGCCAGTCGGTCCGGGAGCTGCCCTCCGTCGAGGTCGGAGCGGTGGCCGGCATCGGGCCCACCGTCTTCATCCGGCCGGATCGGGATCTGAACAACCCCCGGTCGACCATCGGCTCCGCGACCGAGGTGAGCCTGCAGCTGGGCATCCTGCTGGCCCGCGCCGGCTCCGGGGCGCGCCGCCCGCTGCAGCCGAACCACTTCTCCGGGCTGACCTACGAGTCGGCCTGCCTCGGCTGCCGCGGCCTGGGCACGCTCCCGGTGCTGCGGCCGGAGCGGTTGATCATCCACCCCGAGAAACCGCTGTGCGCCGGCGCCATGTATTCGCCCGGCTACTTCCCGCAGTCGTACCTGTCGAAACCGGAGAGCGGCGGCTTCGCGATGATCCGGGGACTGGCGGAGCGTTGCGGCTTCGACCCGTTCGGCACGCCCTGGGCGGAGCTGACCGAACCGCAACGACAGGCCTTCCTGTACGGCGAGGACGGGCGGCAACCCTGGCCCAACTCCGACCAGTCGATCTGGCCCGGCTTCTTCGAGATCATCAAGTACTGGGATCAGGGCGGCCTCTATCTTGATCATGTTCGCTGCCCGGATTGTGGCGGCGGTCGACTGCGGCCCGAGTTCCTCGCGGTCAGGCTGGGCCCGGCGAACCGGCAGACCCTGCACGAGCTGCCGCTGGCCGAGGTGCTGGCCGTCGTCGACGGCTTCGCCCTGCCGCCCGACGCGCCGCCCTGGGTGCACACGGCGAAGGCGGTCGCGGTGCGCCGGCTGCGGTTCCTCGGCGAGGTCGGGCTCGGTTACCTGCAGCTGGACCGGCCGACCGCGACCCTGTCCGCGGGTGAAGCGCAGCGGGTGAAGCTGGCCGGGCTGCTCGGCGGCGAGCTGACCGGCATGACCGTCCTGCTGGACGAGCCGACCCGCGGGCTGCACCCGACCGAGATCAGGTCGCTGGCGACGGTGCTGACGACCCTGCGCGACGGCGGCAACACGATCATCCTCACCGACCACGACCCGGATCTGCTCGAGGTGGCGGACGAGCTGCTGGTGCTCGGACCGGGGTCCGGCGCGGCCGGCGGCACCGTGCTGCCGAAGCGATCCCGGGCCGCCCGCGCGCTCCAGCCGGGCTATCCGCCGGTGCCGGACCGGACTCCTCGGGCGCCGACCGACTGGCTGCGGGTGCACGGCGCCCGGGAAAACAATCTGGTCGGCGATCGGATCGACCTGCCGCTCGGCGTCCTGGTCGGGGTGTGTGGTCCCTCCGGGTCGGGGAAGTCGACGCTCTGCATCGACACCATCGGCCGGGCCTTGGATCCGCCGAGGTTGACCACCTCGGTCGCCCGGGAGGAGGTCAATCCCGGCCGGCACGACGCGATCGAGAACGCGCCGGCCCGGACCGTCTGTTCGAGCCAGGCCCGGCTCGGCGGCCAGTCGGTCGGCCATCACCTCGGCCTGCTGCCGGCCGTCCGGCGGGCGTTCCTGCAGTCCGACGAGGTCGAGGACCTTGGCCTCACCGAGCGCGACCTGACACCGAACTGCCGGGCCTGCCGGGGCCGCGGCTACCTGACCCAGGAGCTCGGCTTCCTGCCGTCGATCGACAGCCCCTGCGATGCCTGCGAATCCACCGGCTACGACCGCGCCGTCCGCCGGCTCCGGGTCCGTGGCCACGACCTGTCGGAGCTTGCGGCGTTGACGCTGACCGAGCTCGGCGAGCTCTGGCCCGACGTGCCGGCCGTGGCGCGCGGCGTCCGGGCCGCCCGCTCGCTCGGGCTGGGCTACCTGCGGCTCGGGCAACCGGGGCGGAGCCTGTCCGGCGGCGAGGCGCAACGGATCAAGCTGACCCGGGCCCTGGCGAAGCGGCTCCGCACCCCGACCCTGTTCATCCTCGACGAGCCCACCGTCGGCCTGCACCCGAAGGATGTCGAGGCGCTGCGGCTCGCCCTCGACGCGATCGTCGACGACGGCCACACGGTGCTGGTGGTCGAACACGATCCCTGGTTGCTGGCCGGCTGCGACTGGCTGATCGAGCTGGGCCCGGACGGGGGCCCGGCCGGCGGCCGGGTGGTGGCGACCGGGACCCCACGGCAGTTGATCATGGCCGACACGGTGACCGCGCCGCAGCTCCGGCGGGTGTTGTCATGATCGACCCGGCCGCGCTGCTGCTCAGCGATCCGTCACCGGCGTTGCGATCCCGGGTGCTGACCGAACTGCTCGACGTCGACCCGGCCGACCCCGAGCTGCTCGACGCGAGCCGGCAACTGGCCACGGATGATCATGATCCGGCCGACGGAGCCGAGGGGTCCTTCCGGGCCCTGTGCTGGTCGCTCTGCCGGTCGGCCTATGTCGGCCGGACCGCGGCGGATCCGCGGGTCGCCGCCGTCGCCGAACGGGTCTTCGCCGAGCAGCAGGCCGACGGCTCCTTCCCGCTCGGCCGCTTCCGCCCGGGTCGCGAGCCGGGCCCGTACTCGATGGCCCCGCTGCAGGTCGCGCTGCCGCTGCGCGGGCTGGCGATGGCCGGGTACGCGACCGACCCGCGGGCCGAACGGGCCTATCAGTGGTTGCTCGACGTCCAGCTCGCCGACGGTTCGTGGCCGGTCGGCGAATCGCACGGGCAGCCGGGCTACATCGCCGGCTACCGGAAGCTGCCCGGCGCCCAGGGCTGCCGGACCACGACCCAGGGAGCGATCGCCTGCCTGGTCCTGCATCCGGAGCTGGCGCGCAGTGATCACGTCCGCCGACCGCTGGATCTGCTGCTGCAGCGGGAGACCCGCGAGGTCTGGTCGCTCGGCACCGACGTCGCCCGGCTGACCGGCCGGGAGACCCCGCGGGGCTTCTTCACCTTCTACGCCGACTTCGATCTCGCCATGATCCTCGACCTCGCCTCCCGCGCCGGCGCGTCGCCGGACGATCCGCGGGTCCGCGAGCTGGTCGACTTCATCACCGGGCTCCGCGGGCCGTACGGGCTCTGGGAGCATCCGCAGCATCCCGAGCTCAGCCGCTGGCTGACCTTCGACCTCGCCCTGAGCCTGCGCCGGCTGGCGACCGGCGACTGGACCGGGATCGCTCCTCGGGTGCCCTTCCGCGCCTACCGGAAACGATCACCGCGGCACTGAGCGAGACCTCGCGTACGGGTTGAAGACCGATCCCGGTTGATCAACTGTGGTGCAGGGTCTGCTCCAGCAGCTCGGCCTTGGCGTCCCGGCCGAGCAGTCGGTAGGCCCGGGCCCAGACCACCGGATCGGCCAGCGGCAGCCCACGCCAGCAGCCCGTGACCCGCGTCGGCAGCTGTTCCACCCCGTCGGGACCGCGCAGCGCGAAATTGATCAGCAGGTCGATCGGTCCGTCGAAGACCAGACGCCGGTCGGAGGCATAGCTCCCGTCGCTGCGGGTTTCGTCCCGGTAGGCCAGGCCGGCCCGGTCCAGGGCCGCGATCACGGATTCCACCGGAGCGTCCACCGTGACATCCCAGTCCGCGGCCGTGTCGGCCAGGCCCAGCGCGACCAGCAGCCCGGATCCGCCGAGGGCAGGTCGCCAGCTGGCGACCTGGAGCACGGCAACGAGCCGGTGCACGCCCCCGAGTGGTGGAGTGTGCACGACCGCGGCGTCGTCCGACCTCACCGGCTCAGGTTATCTCGCCGAGCGCGTCATGGTCAGGTTCGGCGCCCTCTTCTGTGGCCGCACGACCGTTACGGACCTTCTTGAAGTAGCCGGCCGATTCGGCGTAGCCGATCGATCGATAGAACTCCCCGGCTCGCCTGGTCGCCACGGCGAAATAGACGGCCTCGCCGGAATCAGCGGCCCACTGCTCGAAATCGCTCATCAGCCGGCGCCCCAAACCGGTGCCCCGGCACTGCTCGTCGACGTACAACTCCTCGATCCACCCGATCGGTCCGTTCGCGTGGAAGGACGGGTGGGTCAGGCCGTAGAGATAGCCGACCAGGTCGCCGCCGGCTGCCGCGACCAGCAACCGCTGGTTCCGGTCGGCCAGGATGGCGGCCAGGGCCCGATCGAACGCCGGACGCTCCGGCACCGCCGAGGTGGCCAGCAGGCCGGCGAGCCGGAACAGATCATCGGCGTCGGCTGTCGCCGCCGGCCGGATCGTGAAGGTCTGACTGTTGATCATGGATTCCTTGCCTGACGACGAGCCGGTCCCGCCCCACAGCGGCTTGTTGATCTTGAGTCCCGTCGAGGATCTCGAGCCCCCCCACCGCGGCCGCGGGGAGGATGTAGGCCGTGTCGGTGTCCCGCGTCGTCCACCAGTCGTCGTGATCGACCGGCCGCCCGGCCCGCCCCCACTGGAAGAGCTCCGCTTCCTCACCGATCCGCCAATATCGCGGTGGTCGTACCACCAGCCCGCGACCGGCCGACGTCCTCATCGCCGCGACGACCCGGACCCGGGCGCGCAGATACCAGTCCCGCTCAGCAACCGCACTTCCGTTCATGCCACGCCTCCAGGACGCCCAACCCCGTGCCGTCCCCCATTACCCAGCCGGCTGGGTCCTACCCACATCTCGTCGGTTGTAGTACTGTCCTCATCGATTGCCGGAGGGCACGAACCCCCGAGCGTTCTCTCCGGCAATCCTCTTCGGTCTCAGGCCCGCAGGGATTCCGGTGAAGGAAGTTCCTGGCCCTTGCTGCGCGACAAATAATAAGTCCGGCGCCGCGGATCCGCCACAATCTGGACGGCCCGACCGATCACCTGATCGGCCTCGAAGCAGTCGTACGCGCCCTCTTCGCCGAGCGGCGTCAGGGGCGACCCGACCAGGCGGAAGCCGTACTCGTCGGCCACCCCATCGTCCGCCGCGGTGACGTAGGAGAAGACGATCCGGGCGTCCCGCTCGAACGCGTGCGCGGCCCGGAACTCGCCCTCGTCCCCGCCGCCGGTGGCCGTCCAGTCGGCGACCGCCCGCCATTCGGCCAGGGATCGCGGCACCTCCGCGGCGACGAACGTCCGCTGCCCCGGCGCCACCACCGTCGCGTCGATCTCGGGCGCACCCTCGACCGCCGGTACGGTCCGCCGGCGCAACACCACGGTCGTCGCGCTGTCGTTGATCACGGTGAAGCCGACCGCGATGAAGATCGGCTTGTCGTCGGCCTGCGGGAACCGGATCGGCCGCTCCACATCGTTGACCACTCGAAGTTGATCATTCGGAACGATGGTGATCGTCGGCGCCTGGCCGTCGATCCTGGTCCTGATCGCCTCGGCGACCAGTTGCCGGCTGTGCAGCTCCTCGGATCGGGCCAGCCCGAGCGCCTCGTTGGCGGCCTCGGCGGCGGCCGCCGACGCCCTCGCACTGCGCCGCGTCTCGTACGCTTGCCAGGCCACCACCCCGGCAGCGATCAAGGTCACCACGAGCATCAGCCATCCTGGAATCGTCCCCACGGCAAGGAGGCTATCGGTTCCGCGCCCGTGGCGGCAGTGCCTGGAACGGTCGATGATCGCCCCGGGCCGCTGCCCGCGAACCACGAAGGAGTGAGACATGATCGCTCGGGTCTGGCACGGCTGGGCTCCAGCCGCCTCGGCCGACGACTACCAGCGGCACTACGAGACCGAGGTGCGGGATCACCTGGCGGCGGTGCCCGGCTTCCACGGCGCCCGGCTGCTGCGCCGGTCGGACGCGGAGGAGGTGGAGTTCACCTCGATCACGTACTTCACCGATCTGGACGCCGTCCGCGGCTTCGCCGGTGATCATTTCGATCAAGCCGTCGTCGAGGACGCGGCCCGCGAAGCCCTCAGCCGATGGGATCAGCAGGTGACCCACCACGACGTCGCGCTCGAGATCTGAGCTCGAGCGCGACGTCGCCGGTGGCCGCTACCGTCCGGCCGTCGTCCGGTCGAACCAGCTCAGGACCAGGGGCAGTGAGCGGCTGGCGGAGGGGAAGTGGCCGACGTCGCCCACGTTGATCACCGGCGCTCGGACGCCGCGGGCCGCGAGGCTGCGCTGGCAACTGACGGAGTTCGTGAAGAGCACGTCCCGGTCGGCCGCGCCCGCATAGAAGCGGACCGGCATCCGTGGTCGCCAACTGCACGGCTCGTCGTTGGCGGCCAACACCCGGCGCAGGGTTCCCGTCGGATGCGCGAGCCGGGCCAGGAAGCCGTCGGTGAACAGTCCGGCCGGACTGTCCGGCAGCGCGGCGAAGATGTCCTCCTCGCGGTGGCTGCCGTCGAACAACTGCTCCACCTGCCGGTCGTACGGAGCCCGGAACACTTCGGCCGGCGATCGGTAGATCGGGTGCACCCGGTTCCACGCGGTGATCAGATAGCCCAGATAGAACGCCGCGCTCCGACCGTCGAGCCGGCCGTCCAAGGTCGCCGGAAGCTCCTCGTGGCGGATGTCGAGCGGCCCGGAGATCGGGGCCAGCGCACTCGCCCGGAAGGAGCCGCCCTCGCCCCGCTGCAGCGCCTCGCCGACCTGCATCGTGGCCACCCCGCCCTGCGAGAATCCGGACACCAGGACCCGGTGGTCGAGCCGCTTGCCGGCTCGACCGGCGAAGGTCCGGGCCGCGTGCAACGCGTCGATGGAGGCCGTGACGGTCGGCTCGGCCAGCAGGTACGGGTGATGGCCCGGGCCGACCCCGAGCCCGAGGTAGTCCGGGGCGACCGTGGCATAGCCGGCCGCGGCGAACTGGATCGCGGCCGCCCGGTCGAAGTCGTCCGACATCGACCCGGTGTAACCGCGATAGGCCCGGGTGCCGTGCAGCCAGGCCACAGTCGGCAGCGTCCGGGCGCCGGTGCTGGGCAGAGCGATCAGCGCGCTCGCCGTCGTCGACCGCCCGGTCACCCCGGGCGTGCGATAGACGATCCGGAACAGATCGACCTCGCGCCGCACCTGGACCGGGTCGATCTCGTAGCCGGTGAGATAGTCCGCGGCCTGCTCCCGGGTCAGGTGACCAAGATGATCACTGGATACCAGGGCGCCGCGTGGCCCGGTGCGGGCCTGGGTCGCCGCCACCGGCGTCGCGGCCACGGCGATCGGCGCCGTGATCAGCAACGAGGATGTCAGCGCGACCGCGGCGATCAGAGTTCGGATCATCGGACGTTGTCCTTTCCCCCAAGGGATTTCGATGATCAGAATCTGCCAGCGCGGACCCCACCGGCGGGATGGGGCGAACCGGTCAATGTGTGCTGGGGCTAACCCGACAACAATTCGGGTGCGCCCGGCGGGCGGGACGGTGTTTGATCATTTCCGTGACGATCACGCTGAGCACCCCGGACGCCGGCCGGCTCGACGCGGCCATCCGAGAGCTCCGGGACTGGCAGCACGAGGAGTCCCCGCTGCAGCTCCATCCGGGTGACCTGGGCTGGCACCGGCGGTTCGGCGCGGAGAAGACGGCGGCAGCGGTCCGCACCTGGAGCCGGGACGGGACCCTGGTCGCGCTCGGCTTCCTGGACGACCCCGACGTGCTCCGGCTGACCGTCGCGCCCGACGTCTGGCACGAGGACACGCTGGCTCGCCAGGTGGTGGCCGACCTGTCCGATCCACGGCGCGGCGTCCTGCCGCCGGGAAAGGTGTCGGTGGAGTCGCCGAACGGCAGCCGGGTCCAGCGACTGCTGGACGACAGCGGCTGGCAGGCCGGCGAGCCCTGGACGCCGCTTCGCCGTGACCTGGCGGATCCGCTGGATCAGTCGGTGCTCCGGATCGAGGTGATCGACTCCGGGCACGAGTCCCCGTTCACCGCCGTCCACCGGTCGGCCTGGGCCAACCCGCGATTCACCGACGAGCTGTGGCAGACGATGACGGCCGGATCGCCGTACGCCGAAGCGCGCTGCCTGCTCGGCTACGACGAGCAGGCCCATGCGGTCGCCGGAGTGACCGTCTGGTCGGCCGGCCCGGGCCGGCCCGGCCTGCTCGAACCGATGGGTGTCCACGCCGATCATCGCCGCCGGGGCTACGGCGCCGCGATCTGCATCGCCGCTGCCGCGGAGCTCAAGAAGCTGGGATCCTCCAGCGCCCAGGTCTGCACCCAGAGCTCCCTCCTCAGTGCCGTCGCCACCTACCGGGCGGCCGGCTTCCAACCACTCCCCGAGCGGCTGGACCGAACCTTCGGACCGGTTGGGCGCTGACAACGATCCCTCCGAATCCACCAAGCGCGGCGGGTCTGGACACCGAAAACCAGTCGTCGACGATCATGGACCCGGTTTACCGTGCTCGGCATGGAGGCGCTGCGCGGCGGGTGGGCTCGGATCGCCGCAGAAGCTGGCGCTCGGCCGCGCGATGATGCGCGGCGACGATCCGCTGTTGATCATCCTCGACGAGCCGACCGCCAGCCTGGACGCCCCAACCGAACACGCGTTGTTCGAGCGGTACGCCAACGCGGCCCGATCCGGCACTCGAAACGGAGCCATCACCGTCCTGGTATCACACCGCTTCTCGACCGTCCGCTTCGCCGATCTGATCATCGTGCTCGCCGACGGCAGGATCACCGAGCACGGAAGCCACGAAGCGTTGATGATCAGGGGCGGCCACTACGCCGAGCTCTACACCTTGCAAGCGACGTCGTACGCGTGACCAGGACTAGCCTCGGTTGTCCGGCTGACCGTCGCGGGCGGCGCCGTACTCGTCGTCGGTCGCGTCCGGCCAGTCCGCGGCGTCCTCGGCATTGAGCGGGATGATCAACAACAGCCGACGTCTCAGCGGCGTGTTCTCGTTTCGAAGCACCCCGCGATTCGCGTCGAAGATCAGCCGCCAGGCCGAGCGGTCACCGTAGTACCGATCGGCCAGCGACCAGAGATCATCACCCTCGCGGACCCGATGCGTTGGCATTCGCGGCTCCATCCACTGGCTTGACCCGAGGTCCTATCGGTGGGGCGGGCGGGGCTTGAACCCGCGACCGGAGGATTATGAGTCGCCTGACCTTGGCAATCTCCTGTGTCATACCTAGTCAGAGGGCGTCCGCGCGGTGGCCCTCGTGTCATCTATGCCATGGCCATCGGTACATGTATGGCCAGAGTTATGGACAGATGATCTTGGTCACAAGCCGACTCGAAACCAACCGACGAGATCGACTGAGTCGGTTGCTATGCAGGGTGCCGCTGTTCCGAGTTGTCGGTCCCCCTGGCGCGGGCAAGACCACGCTGCTTCCACCGCTGGTCAAACTCGACATTGGCATTGTCATCATCGAGGAGGACGAGCTGTTCGAAAACGGCACGCTATGAGAACCGAGACCCTGAGCGCCAACCTGAACCTGGTTGTCGGCACGATGTCTCGACTACAGCTCCTCCAGTCGCTGAACCACGAGGACGTCGGGCTCAACCCCTCGGCTGAGACCCTGCTCGACAACCCCATCTTCGACGAGATCAAACCGCAGACCATCGCTGTCACTGAGCGCACGGTCGGCGAGTTGGGACTACCCACCGGCGCGCCACTACCGCAGATCTTGCAAGCTGCCCAGCAGCAGGGACTGCATCTCTGCCCGCCAACGACAGGTCCTTACCTTCGGCTGGCGTGGCTGTCTCAGCCAAACGCGCCGGATACGGTCATGTCGAACGGACGAGCGCCCTCAGGCTCAGTCACGGTCGCTGCGGCTCCACTAAGCCAGGACGCGGCCTATCCGAAGGGGTTCTACCTCCGCGTGATCGATCGCCGCTTGTGGCTGCGCGGGTTCCGCTGCGACGATTTGCATCCGTGGAGCCCAGACGACCGGTTCGTCTTCACGATGGCTACGCCAAGTACAGCACGCTGACCGGTGGGCCCCGTGGGACTCGAACCCACAACCCGCGGATTAAAAGTCTGAGGGCTCACCTCGCCAGGCGTGTCCTGAGCCTGGAACCGTGACATGCAACGTGTCTGCGGTGGCACATCTGTCATCGCGCGACCCCACCGTATTGACAGACCTATTGACAGATGATCATGGTCCCTCAGACCGGAGTTGGGTACTCGCCGCGGGCCGCGGTGTCCAGAGCGGAAAGGTAGCGCTGATTGACTGGGTCCGTGGCGATGAACCATCCGACCTGCCCAAGCTTCTTGAGGTTCGCGCGATATCCCGAGGTCCAGTCGGGCAGCGAGCCGCAGTCGTCCGGGTTCGCACACGGAAGCACGTGGCTGGCCAGTGGCACCCAGTGATCAGCAAAGTGTGGCAGGGTCGCCCACAGGCGGTGTCGACCGTTGGTAAGCCATTCGTGCCAGGGATCAGCCTTCACCATCTCAAAGCGGATGATCCTCCACTCGGTCTTCGTCAGCCCAGTGCCGGGACCGATCTCGACGATCCCATTTCGGGGTGGTTCGTCGTCGCACTCGTCCTCGGTGCCGATGCTCCAGGCCCCGGCCGCAAGTTGGTCCCCGACGGCCGCAACCGCGGCGGCGATCAACGGCCAGCGTTGTTCGTCCCGATCGGGCCAGCGTTGCCGGCCGTCGCTCCGATCGGGGTCCTCGTTGACCCAGCCTCGAACATCCTGGGAACGCGCCCGCCACCAGAAGGCGGGCTCTTCCACCAGCACCTTTCGCGCTTTCACGCCTTCAACACTATGTGGTCGCGTCGAGCTCCTATGCAAGAGGCCCTCAAGGCCAATACCAACGGATTAGAAGAGGTGCGGCATTCCGCAGATACGTGTGTCGCCGGCTCGGGAGACCAATGCCTCTCCTCTTGACGAGCTCTCTCGTAGTCGCTAGGTAACTCCGTTCGCACCACGAATGACTACACGGTCGATGAGGTCGCACTGGGATGCGACCTCCAGCTAGTGGTCCCTCTAGTCCGTTGGAGCGGGGCGATACACGAGCTGCGACAGCTTGCCCCAAACCCACCTGGCGCCAGGCCAGTCACGGCGGATCGCGGCACTGAACCGCGTCTCGAGCGGAGAAGCTGCGCGGTCGACCTTGAGACTGGAGGGCTTGTTTCAAGGATTCTCCGTCAGGCGCCAAATGAGTTTGGTCGCCACGGGCCCGTTCTGGGACACATTAGGTCACCGTTGTGTAACGGTCTGTGCACTTCCCAAGCGTGAAACGGTTTCTGGGCACATGATCAAGCTCCACAACAGGGGAGTGGCGCGGGTCACAGTCGTCTTCGCAGTCCCTAACTGCACCTGCGGTTTCATGAGTCAGTAGTTGCAGGCACCTCCTGGTCCAGGGCGCCGATCGTGGCGCCAGAGGGGCGGAATTTTCATGTCGAAGCAGAATGGCTTGCGCCGATCGTGCGCAGCACTGTTCGCACTACTCGTTATTGGTAGCGGTCTTTCGGTAGGAACAGACGCAGCTGCTGAGGAGCCCGATCCGATCGCGATCGCTCAAGCTCCGATCGATGACGCGTTCACGCGGATCGAACAACTAGTCCAACAGCGACCGGACTGGACAGAATTCTATGGTGGCGCGTCCGCCGACGTCGAAGGCGGGTTGTTAGAGGTATTTCTGACGGGAATGGCACCGTACGAGATGCGGGAAGCAATACGGCAAGAGGCTGGCGACGTCAGACTCCGAATCGGCGTGTCTAGGTACAACCAGAGCGAACTCATGACCCAAGCCGAGGTATTGGCAGCTGCCGATCCCAACATCGCTGGCGTTGCGGTCGCCAGCAATGGCGACGGTCTCGTTGTGGACCTGATCGAAAGCCCAACGGCACGGTCATCCGACGAGAATCCGTACGTGCTCGAATATCGCACAACCGGACCGGTCGTCCCCGCAGTAGCAACCAGACAGAATGACAGCAGCGCAGCACCCGGCTGGAAGGCCGGTGCCCGGATTGACAGCTTCTCATGCACGACCGGGTACGCAGTCCGGCGAAATTCCCAAGATTACCTGATCACTGCCGCGCATTGCGGACTGTCAGGTCGGACAGCAACGGACGGGGCAGGATCCACGATCGGAACAACATCGGGACGTGACGCGTCCGATGATCAGATGTACATCGCTGCTTCGGCGGCTGCCCCTCGCCAGTACGACAAGGCTTACAACAATTCAGCAGGACTCTACAAGAATGTGGTCGGTGCAACCACGAGCCTGGGCGGCACCTATGTCTGCACTTCCGGCTCCTACACGGGAGTGAATTGCGACATCCAAATAACTAACCAGAACTACTATTACAACTTGACTGGTTCAATGTCCGGAAATAGTACCTACAAATGGGGTGCGCTCGCATTCCGTCGCACTATTTCGCTTCGAGCAATGGGTACAGGAGACAGTGGGGGACCAGTCCTGAAGAACACCGGCGTTCTGGCCGATATCCGAGCTGCTGGTATGATCAGCGGCGGCAACCGCGAAGTAACCTGCGGCAGCGGTTCAGTCGCGGGCAAATGCTATAACCGTCTGATTTATATCAAGATTGGCGACCTCACCGATGGTGGATACGCGCTTAAAGTTCGATAACAGGCTTCCCGCGCTGTGCGCAGCGCTGGCGATGGCCATCTGGCTGTCAGCATGCAGCTCGGTCACACCACCACCGCAGACTCCCGATCCAACACCTCAGGGGTCAGCCACTCCGAGACCGGCAAGCTGTCCGACAGACGGAAACGAGTTGGGCTTCAGAGGGTCTCTTGTTCGCCCGGTTCCTCCCTCGGCTGATGCTGATCTTTCTCAGCTGATCTGGTGCCATTGGCTGGACGATCCCCGAGGTCCGCAGGTGCGGGTCGAGGAACGGGCGTTGTCCCTCACAGAGCAGCAGCAAGCGACACTGGGGCTGCCTGATACCGGGTACGACCCCAACACCGTTTGCCCAGGCCAGCCAGTCATTGAGCTTTTCGTGCTCGCTCGTCTGGACGATGATCGCGCCGTGCGAATCAGGTTGCCTCAGAACGAGTGCGGAGATCCGCGACCCGAGGTGGCCGCCACCCTGGCCGAGGCACGGCATGAGGTGGTCCGGGAGTTCACCGTGAAGGGGTGAACTCCCGGACCACCTCAGCCTGCGGTGTTGCTGAACGACCGCACTTCGGCCGGATCCTCGTCGCCTACGCAGCTACACCGTCGCCGCCCTCCTCGCCGACGATCAGTGAGGCATCGGCTCAACCTGGAACATGCCGTTGTCGTCGGCCTGGGGTCTGATCTTGGATATCGGAAGGTCTCCGAGAGCTGGGCCGATATTTCGCCGGATGTATCCCTCGTAGCCCTGCCTTGTCTGGAAGTCGAGTTCGGCAATCTCCAGCCAACGCTCGATTGTGTAGGACAGTATTGCGTTCGTTGCTGCGCTGCGCTGCTGGTCCACCTGAGCTTGGAGCTTCGTCCGGACCTGTCGGATCTGGCGAGGATCGCGCGTCGACTCGCTGATGTAGTTCGGCTTTCCTGTCACGGGGTCCGGGCCGGCGTACACGCGGACCTGCTACGAGCCACCGCGAACGCGAACGTTCTTCAGTTCGTCGCCCTCGGGCTGCTTCTTCGGCCTGGCCATGTCTCGCATCATAACAATGGCCACTGACATGGCCATTGCGATTACAAGCCGCGAGAGGACTAACGCTCGCGGTGCAAACAACCTAGTCAGATGCCTTTTATTCGGTGGGGCGGGCGGGGCTTGAACCCGCGACCGGAGGATTATGAGTCCCCTGCTCTAACCGGCTGAGCTACCGCCCCGGCGGACCCGACTATAGCGGCGGGCGGCGGCAGGATAGCGGTCAGTTCGGCCGGGTAGTCGCGGCACGATTGACCGCTATCTCACGGGCGGCGGCTGGCCAGGCTGTCGGCGAGGCGGCCGAGCCAGTCGGCGACGCCTTCGGGGCCGCTGACGATCAGGTCGGACAGCTCGGTCAGGGCGTCCTCCTCGTGGGAGGCCGAGCAGACCAGCAGCCCGGAGAATCCGTCGGAACGCAGCTGTTGCACCATCCGGAAGGCCGGCAGATCACCGAGATCATCGCCGGCGAAGATCACCTGACGGGTGCCGGTCTCCTCGACCAGGGCCCGCAGCGCGACCCCCTTGTCGATCCCGGGAGCCCGGATCTCGATCACGTTCTTGCCCGGCTCGACGGCCCAACTGTGCCGTGCGGCCAGCTCGTGCAGCCGGGGCAACAGCGCCTCGAAGGCCGCCCGGGGCTGCGCCAGCTCACGGGTGTGCACGCCGATCGCCCGGCCCTTGTGCTCCAGCCGGGCGTCGCTCAGCTCGAGGTCGGCGAGCAGTTCCTCGATCTCGGCGGCGACGACATCGATCTGCTCCGGCTCGGGCGGGATGCTGAACTCGCCGGTGGCGGCGTCCCAGCGCTCGACGCCGTACTGGCCCAACACGATCATGTTCCGCAGGCCGGGGACCGAGCCGAATCGACCCAGCCGTACGGCGGTCTGGGCCGGCCGGCCGGTGATCACGGCGATGGTCAGGCCGAGCCCACCGAGCCGGCCCAGCGCGGCCACGGCCCGCGGGTTGGCGTAGGCGTGTTCGGGGTCGTCGACGATCGGCGCCAGGGTCCCGTCGAAATCGACGGCGATCATGGTCCGCTCGGGCCGCTGCATGATGGCCCGCATCGCCTCGATGCCCGGGTCGGGCAGGGTTCCGGCAGCACTCACGTCGCCGATGCTGTCAGACGATGGCGACTGCACACAACGGGCGTCTTGCGGGAGCGAACGTTCGCCCGGCCGAATCTCGCCCTTCGTCGAGCGTCGGTTAAAGTGTGGAAACGCCTTGGGAGGCTGAGCTGAACAGATGAGCACCGATAGAGGGAAAAAGTCGTCCAGCCCGACCTCATCCTTCGTGGTGGTCGCCAACCGTCTCGCCGTCGACCGGATCGAGCACGCCGACGGGAGCACCGGGTGGCGCACGTCCCCCGGAGGACTGGTCACCGCACTCGAGCCGGTGATGCGCGCCAATGACGGGGCCTGGATCGGCTGGCACGGCGCGCCGGACGAGAAGCTGCGACCGTTCAGCAGCGACGGAATGCAGTTGGTCCCGGTGCATCTGACCTCCGACGAGGTCCGCGACTACTACGAGGGTCTGTCCAACGGCACCCTGTGGCCGCTGTATCACGACGCCGTCGAGCACCCGCACTTCCACCGCGAGTGGTGGGACGCCTACGTCGAGGTCAACGAACGGTTCGCCGCCCGGGCCGCCGAGGTGGCCGAACCCGGCGCCGTGGTCTGGGTGCAGGACTATCAGCTGCAGTTGGTGCCGCAGCTGCTCCGCCAGCGCCGGCCCGACCTGCGGATCGGCTTCTTCCTGCACATCCCGTTCCCGCCGCTGGAGCTGTTCCAGCAGCTGCCGTGGCGTAACCAGATCCTCGAGGGCCTGCTGGGTGCCGACCTGGTCGGCTTCCAGCTCCCCGGCGGGGCCCAGAACTTCGTCCGATTGGTACGGCAGCGGCTTCACTTGCAGACCCACCGCGACCGGGTCCGGACCGCGGACGGCCGGACGGTGCTGGCCCGCGCGTACCCGATCTCGATCGACGCCGACAGCTTCCACGACCTGGCCGCCAGCCCGGCGGTGGAGCAGCGGGCCAAGCAGATCCGGCACGATCTCGGCGACCCGACGACGATGATCCTCGGCGTCGACCGGCTGGACTACACGAAGGGCCTGCGGCAGCGGATCCGCGCCTTCGGCGAGCTGGTCAACGAGGGCCGGGTCGACCCGGAGGAGACCGTCTACGTCCAGGTCGC
Organism: Microlunatus speluncae; assembly: GCF_009299835.1. Lineage (GTDB taxonomy): Bacteria > Actinomycetota > Actinomycetes > Propionibacteriales > Propionibacteriaceae > Microlunatus > Microlunatus speluncae. Next base: position 503,384 of record NZ_VKCZ01000001.1, on the reverse strand, counting down.
CACCCCGTCCCGGGAACGGGTCGACCAGTACCGGCAACTCCGCGACGACATCGACATGCTGGTCGGCCGGATCAACGGCGAGAGCGGTCGGATCGGCCGGCCGCCGATCACCTACCTGCATGCCTCCTACCCGCGCGACGAGATGGCCGCGCTCTATCGAGCGGCCGACATCATGGTGGTCACCCCGCTCCGGGACGGGATGAACCTGGTCGCCAAGGAGTTCATCGCCTGTCGGCAGGACGATTCCGGGGCGCTGGTGCTGAGCGAGTTCGCCGGTGCGGCCAAGGAATTGCGCCAGGCCTATCTGGTGAATCCGTACGACATCAACGGCCTGAAGGAACGGCTGCTCGAGGCGATGACCGACTCGCCGCGGGTGCACGCCCGACGGATGCGGTTCCTGCGCAAACAGGTGTTCGAGAACGACATCGACCGGTGGGCGTCGCTGTTCCTGGACGACCTGGCCGGCCGCTCGTGACCAGGGTGTGTCTCTTGATCCGGCCTTGACCCAATCTTTGGACGGCTCATCACAATTAAGGTCAATCCGATCCAATCCTGTTGTGATGGCGGTCCGGGCGCCCTAGCCTCGAAATTGGCTGGGGCCCTGAGCCCGGCATCGCACTCCCTACCGTGCGGCGCCCTGCCCCCCCAGGCGACTTTGGGCCCCAGCCGGTAACACTTCTCACCTGCGGACACGTCTCGCCGTCGCCGTTCCGGCACGCCTTCCTGTCGCTCGCCGCCGATCGGTCACCGTGGACGGCAGCCGCGAGGCGTGGGTGTTCGCGGTGGAGCCGAGCACGGTGATCACGTTTGCCAAGGGCGTCTTCGGCCAGACGGTGTACCGGCCCTGATCAGGGCCGGACACCGCGGCATCAGGAGCAAAAGCTCCCCCGGTTGGACTCGAACCAACAACCCTGCGATTAACAGTCGCATGCTCTGCCAATTGAGCTACAGGGGATCGCACCGCTTCCCCGTTCGGAGTGGGGCGCGGCTACGTACGATAGCAGGCCGGTCAGCGAATGTCGTACTCGGTTCGCACCTGGTCCAGCGCCCGCTCGGCGACGGCCTGGACACCCTCGGTCTGCCAGGTGATCCCGCGGGTCAGGGTGCTGTGCCAGGTGATCGGCGCGTCCCGGTCGGCGAGGTCGCGCCGGCCGCTGATCGTCACCCCACGCTTGCCCTCGACGGAGATGAACTTCTCCACCACGAGGCTGGCCGCGACCCGCTCCCGGAACAACTCGGGCAGCCGGGCCGGCTCGGCCAGGTCGACCAGGCCGCGCTTGCCCTCGTAGGTCCGCCAGCTGATCCGCCGGGTCTCGGCGTTCCAGCCGCCGGACTCGATCTCGTGCCAGCCGACGTGGGTCCAGCCGTCGACGCTGCCGTACGAGAGCACCGCCGGAAACCCGACGCAGAAGCCGTCGGCGGTGCTGGCCCAGGCCAGGATCCGCTCGGCCGCCCGGCCGGACGCGCGGAGCGACTCCGACAGCGACCCGTACGCCTCGTCCGGCATCCCTCGGCCCTTGCTCCACCACCGGCTCATGCGGTCATTCTTCCAGCCCCGCCCGCGCACACTTCACGCAGTCGGCGCAGCGCCCGGGCCTCGATCCGGCGCACGCTGGAGACCGAGACGCCGAGCCGCCGGGCGATCGCCGTGAACGACGTCGCGGCGCCTTCCGTCACCGGCTCGTCCGTCGTTGCCCCCTCCCCTGCCGGCCCGTTCCGGGTCGGCTCGCCGCCGGGCAGGCCGTACCGCTGCCGCAGCACGTCCCGCTCGACCGGCGCCAGGTGCCAGAGCAGCCGATCGGCGGTCCACTCGGACTCGTCCGCGACCTCCTCCGGGGCCGGGCCGGCATCGGCCAGCCGGGCCGGCTCGTCGCCGTCGTCGAGCGACCCGATCCGCTGCCAGGCGAGCAGCCGCTCATAGCCGCGCTGGTCCAGCCCGGCCCGGGCCGCGACCTCGGCCGGGGTCGCATCCCGGCCTAGGGCCTGCACGAGTTCGTCCTCGGCGGCCCGCGCCGCCCGCAGCCGGCCGACGCCAGCGGCGGGCAGCGCCGGACCGCTCCCGCGGCGTTGCACCGCCTCGCCGAGCCGGGCCCGGATCCACGGCACCGCGTAGGTGGAGAACCGCAGCCCGCGTCGGTGATCGAACCGCGTGACGGCGATCATCAGCCCGAGGCAACCTTCCTGAAACAGCTCGTCGCGCGGCAGGCCGGTCCGGGCGGCGCAGGCACGCACCAGGCCGGCGACCAGGCCGAGGTTGGCCTGGACGAACCGCTGCCGGGCCTGCCGTCCGGCCTGCTCCAGGGCGAGCAGTTCCTCGACCGTCGCGTCGGAGCGCCGCAGCGCCGCCTGCCGTTCCGCCCAGGCCAGCGCCCCGACCTCGATCCGGTACGCCAGCTCCCGCTCCTCCGCCGCCGTCAGCAGGTCGGCATCCCCCGAGTGATCAACCATGGACGCACTGTGCGCCAGATCCGGCCCGGCGGCCAGCACGTACCCCCAAATCTGTGGATAACCCTCGCACCCCGCCGACTTGTCAGAACTGAGTAGCCCCAGGACACACCTCAGTTCTGACAAGTCGGAGAAACTCCGTTTGATATACGGAATTATTGTGGAGGATGGTGCGTTGACGCCTATCGACCCACCGAACCACCGGAAGGATCACTCTTGTCTCAGCTCGAACGCCTCGTCCAACTCGGCGTCCCCGCTCTCGCCGACCGAACTGCCGAGGAGTTCCGCCGGCTCGGCGCCGACCTGCCCGACCGCCCCGATGCCGTGCTCGCCGTCCATCCGTCCCTGGTGCCGGCCAGCGCCCTGACCCCGCTGCTCGCCCGCTCCGGCAAGCCGGGTTTCGTGGTCGAGGACCTGACCGACCTCGACCGGTTCGTGCCGGTGCCCACCGTCGAGATCCCGGACCGGCCGCTCTATCTGATCACCGAGCCCGACCGCGGCGACGACCTGCGGAACTGGAGCCCGCACGAGGCGGTGCCGGAGCTCGCCGCCCGCGGCCGGAGCCCGTTGACCATCAGTGAGGGGATCAGCTGGCTGTTGCAGCAGCCCGACCGGCTGGAGCCGAACTTCTGCTTCATGTGCCCCGCGTCCCGCAAGACCAACGATCGCGGCCGGCTCGATGCCCGTACGCCGGCGATCTGGATCAGTGGCGGCACCGGCCGGGACGGGCGCGATCGCCGCGACGCACCCAAGGTCGGCTGGTGCTGGGCCGGCAACCGGCACACCTGGCTCGGCTTCGGCTCCACCACCGGCCGGCTGTCCGACCCCGCCCATCGACCAGCTTCATGAACTTTCCTGTCACTTCATGAAGGTTGCAACGTTCATAGAGGTGGTCAGTCCTGGGAGCCCATGCTGCGTTGGTGCAGGGCGTGGCGGCGGGCTTCGAGGACGACGAGCTCGGAGAACATCTGGTTGTAGCGGGTCGCGTGCTCGACCGGGTTGGTCCGTTGCAGCTTCGACTTCAGCTCGGCGATCTGCCGCATCACGGTGAGGAGTTGCAGGCTCGAGCTGTACGCCGACACCAGGCGCTCGGTCGGGTCGCCGGTGATCGGCAGCGGCTCGACGGCGAGGGCGACCACCAGGCCGCGGATCCGCTCGTCCTCGGCCGCGAGGCTGACCCGGTGCGCCCAGTCGCCGTCGGTGCCGTCGGCGGTGGCCTTCTCGACCCCGGTGAACACCGCGGCATACGCGGGGTGGGTGAAGTCGGCGACCCCGACGCCGTCCCAGCCGGCACCGAACCGCTGCGGCGCCTGGATGATCAACTTCAGCGTCTGCCGTTCCGTGGTGAGCAGCCGGTCGTTCGGGTCGGGCAGTTCGGGCCCGGCCGGCCGGCGCACCGGCTCATCGTCGGCCGGCGGTTGGTCCGGCCCCGCGTCGCCCCGGCCGCGGTTGTCCTGGCCGCGACCACGATCACCCTTGCCCTGCGGACGGGGAGCCCGGGCGGCGCGGGCCACCTCCCGCTGCACCTCTTCCGGCTCCATGCCGAGCAGGCCGGTCAGCTCGCGGATGTAACCGCTGACCAGACCACGGTCGCGGATGCTGCCGACCAGCGGCGCCGCCGAGCGGAGCGCGTTCAGCCGGCCGTCGGCGCGATCGAGGTCGTAGCGGCCGACGATGTTGCTCATCACGAACCGATACAGCGGCACCCGCCGGGCCACCAGCTCGCGGACCGCCGCATCGCCCTGCTGCAACCGCAGGTCGCACGGGTCGAGACCGCTCGGCTCGACCGCGACATAGGTCTGGGCCAGGAAGTTCTGATCACCGGAGAACACCTTCAGCGCGGCGCTCTGGCCCGCCTCGTCGCCGTCGAAGGTGAAGATCACCTCACCGTTGAACGCGTCATGATCACCCATCAGCCGGCGCAGCAGCCGAGCATGATCATCACCGAACGCGGTGCCGCAGGAGGCGATCGCCGTGTCCACTCCGGAGAGGTGCGCCGCCATCACGTCGGTATAGCCCTCGACCACCACCGCCTGGCTCTTCTTGGCGATCGCCTGCCGGGCCCGGTCGAGGCCGTACAGCACGTGGGATTTCTTGTACAGCGGGGTTTCCGGGGTGTTGATGTATTTGGCGGAGATCCGGTCGTCGTCGAAGATCCGCCGGCCGCCGAAGCCGAGCACCTGCCGGCCGGAGTCGCGGATCGGCCAGAGCAGCCGGCCCTGGAAGAAGTCGTAGCCGGACTCGCGGGCCAGGCCGCCGGCGACCAGGTCGGCGTCGGCGAAGCCGCGGCCGCGCAGATGCCGCAGCAACGACTTACCGTCCCGAGGCGCGAAGCCGACCCCGAAGTCGGTCGCGGTCTCCCGGTCGAAGCCGCGCTCGGCCAGGAACTGCCGTCCGGCCAGGGCATCCGGCTTGGTCAACTGGTCGGCGAAGTATTCGGCCGCGGCCTGGTGCATCTCCATCAGCCGCATCCGCAGCCCCGGCGGTGTCCGCGGGCCGCCGTCGTCGGTGTAGCGGAGCTGGATCCCGACACGGTCGGCCAGCCGTTCGATCGCCTCGACGAAGGACAGGTTGTCGATCTTCTGGACGAAGCTGATCACGTCCCCGCCCTCGGAGCAGGAGCCGAAGCAGTACCAGAGTCCGCGGGCCGGGGTGACCTGGAAGCTCGGCGTCTTCTCCTCGTGGAACGGGCACAGGCCGACCATCGAGCCGCCGGATCGGCGCAGCGTGACGTACGAACCGACGATCTCGTCGATCCGGGCGCGGTCGCGGACGGCCGCGATGTCTTCCTCGTTGATCCGGCCCGCCACACCGCGAGTGTAGACCCGCGCGAGCGGCCCGCCGCACGGCACTAAAATGAGGGCATGCCGAGGATTGCGCCGGACCCGGAACGCCAGCAGCCGTGGCTGATCTTCGACGGCGACTGCGCCTTCTGCACCACCACCGCGACCTGGATCGCGGAGCGGCTGCGTCGGCCCGATCGGCCGGAGGCGCGGCTGATCCCGTGGCAGTTCACGGACCTGGAGGCGGCCGGCACGACGGCGGAGCGGGCCCAGCACGAGGTGCTCTGGCTCGACCTGCGCGGTGACGTCTCCGGCGGCGCCGCGGCCGTCTCGGCCTGGCTGCGCTACGCCGGCGGCCCGTACCGGATCCTCGGCACGCTGCTCCGGCTGCCGGTGATCGCCCAGCTCGCCGCGGCGGCCTACCGGGTGATCGCGATCAATCGGCACCGGCTGCCCGGCGGCTCACCGGCCTGCGCCCTGCCGCCGCCCGGAACGGAACCGGTGCCGCACCACTGATCCGTCCAGGATCTGTGCTGTGCAGTCCATGTCCTCCATCCCGGAGCGCCTGACAGGCTTGGAGTCACGAGTTTCCGATCTGAGGAGTTCTGATTCCGATGACTGCCACCGAGATCGATGATCCGCAGGTCCTCCAGCAGGGGTACGTGATCATCGAGGACCTGCTCTCCCCCGCCGAGTGCGACGAGATCGGCGAGCGCCTGCTCGAGTACGCCCGCGGCGACCGCGAGGCGACCGGCCGGCTGCAGGTCCAGCGCGAGCCGGCGCTGGTCCGGTCCGGTCAGCAGGTCGAGCCGGGTCAGGACGTACGCAAGATCAGCGGGCTGTGGGACGACGAGCTGATCCGGCGGGAGTTGATCACCCGCCCGGCAGTCGCGCAGCGGATCCAGTCGATCCTCGGCGAGAAGCTCTGGCTGTTCCGGGCCGACGCGTTGATGAAGCCGGGCAAGGTCGGCTCGGAGAAGGGCTTCCACCAGGACTCGCCGTACTGGCCGATCGAGCCGATGTCGCTCTGGTCCTGCTGGCTGCCGCTGGACGACGCGACGGTCGAGAACGGCTGCATGCTGGTCATCCCCGGCAGCCAGGCCGGCGGCGGACTGCCGCACGAGTCGACCCAGGACGACTACGTCATCCCCAGCAGCCGGTACGACCTCGACGCCGTGGTCCCGGTGCCGATGCGCCGCGGCTCCGGCCTCTTCTTCCACAGCCTGGTCGTGCACGGCACCGCGGCCAACACCTCCGGCCAGTCGCGGCGGGCGATCACGATGAGCTACTTCGGCGCCGAACACCGCTACACCGGCGACGACGAGGCACCGGACTATCCGGTCGTGGCGCCCCGGCCGTGACGCCGGCCCCGGCCCGCAGACGGCAGGATCGGCACTGTGCGGACCGATGACGACGGCGCGGGCATCTCGCTGACCGTGCACGCGGCGGCGGCCTTCGACTGCTCACCCAGTTGGCGGCTGCCGCCGCGCTCGCTGCCGCACTACCAACTGTGGGTGATCACGTCGGGCTCGATGATCTTCCGGTTGGGCTCGCTCGAAGCGGCCGAGGTCGGGGCCCGGTCGGCGATCCTGATCCCGCCGAACGTCGCCCAACAGGCCGAGTTCGGCGAGCCGCCGCTGCAGACGTACGTGGCCCACTTCATGGCCTACGACCGGGGCGAACCACGACCGGACCTGTGGCCGCCGACGTTGTTGATCAACTGCGCCGGACGGTCCTGGGACCGGATCGTCGCCGACGTCCGGGACACCGCCACCGAGCTTGATCAACGCCGGCCGGGCGGACGGCTGATCGCCAACGCCGCTTTGGCCGGCGCGCTCGGGCGGCTGCTGCGGTCGGACGCCGAGTCGGTGATCACCGACGATGGTGCGGCCCTGCCGCCCGCGGTGGCGGCGGCGATCGATCACATCCGGCAGCACTACGACCGGGAGCTGAGCACGCGCGAGCTGGCCGAGGCGAGCCACGTCAGCGCCGAGCAGTTGCGCCGGATGTTTCGCCGGGCCACCGGCCAGCCACCGTCCCGCTTCATCCAGTGGTTCCGGATCGGGATCGCCCGGCAGTTGCTGCGCGACACCGACCTGCCGGTCGCCGCGATCGCCCGGCGGTCCGGATTCGGCGATCCGTTCTACTTCAGCCGGGTGTTCACCGCCGTGGAGGGCACCGCACCGTCCCGTTATCGGGCCGTCGCCCAGGAGGAACTGTCCGCGGGTCCCGGGGCTTCCCCCACTGGTCAGCGCCCTCCTAGGGCTACTCAGTTCTGACAACTCGGCGTTGGAGGCCGTCGACGCGGGGATGCGTGCGGCGCGCCGGGGTGTAGACCAGGAGCTCGCCGAGGCGCTCGTAGCCGACCGTCGGATAGAGCCGGGCGCCGGCCTGGCTGGCGCTCAGCACCGAGCAGTGGGCGCCGCGGTCGCGGTCGTCGCGGAGCATCCGGGCCAGCAGCGCGCGGCCGATCCCGCGCCGGCGGTGGGTCGCGGCGACGAACATCTCCGAGCACCAGGTCGCCACCTGGTCGGTCGCCGGGCCGACCCCGGCTACCTCGACGCTGGCGACCCAGCCGACCGCGGTCCCGTCCAGCACCGCCAGATACTGCCGCAACCGTCCGTCCGGCTCGAACGCCTCCGCCGGCAACCGGGGGCCGCCGGCCGCGCGCAGTCGCTCGGCCTGATCCTGGGTCGTGACCTGTTCGATCGGGATCGCCCGGTCCCGCGGCGGCAGGTCGATCAGCCGATGCTGCAGGAACGGTTCGGCGCCGCCCAGCCGGAAGCCCAGGTCGCGGTAGGCCAGCCGGATCGGATCCGGATCCTGGTCGTCGGAGCGGACCACACAGAGCGCGTACCGACCGCAGGTGTTTCGCTCGGCCAGCTCGTGCAGCTCTGCCGGCGCCAGGCCGTGCGCGACCCATTCCTCCCGGCGGTACTTGGCCGGATCGCGGCGCGGCGCGTCCCGGATCACCCAGCCGAGGCCGACCCGTTCGGCAACGTAGGGATGGGTCCGGCTGCGGACGAAGCCGAAGCCGCGGACGAACACCTCGATCGCCCGGTCGATCTCGCCGTCGTCACTCACTCCGTCAGCATCCCCCACCGACGCGGCCGCCGCCGCCGATAGCCCGGACTTGCTCCGCGATCCGGTCATCCACAGCCGGTCGGCAACGAATTCCGTTGTCCACAGACTTTCTGGCCGGCCGACCGATCGGGCCTCGCAGCGACAGAGTCCCCGGCATGGGAATCCGCTATTACGCCTATCCGCTCGCCGCCGAGTTCGTCGCCAGGGCCCGGGAGGAACCGCTCGACTTCTTGTCGGCCGACCCGTTGCTCGACGCCTGGGGCCCGGCCGAGGAACGGCCGATCATGCTCTATCTGGACAAGTGCTGGAGGTATCTCCAGGCCCTGACCCAACCCGACTACGGGCAGGACCCCCGACCCGCCTATTGGTTGTTCGAGGGCGAGGTCACCTTCGTCCACGACGGGCTCGCCTGGATCCCGTGGACCAGGGTGCTCGATCCGGACGAGGTGGCCGAGGTCGCCCGCGACCTCAGCCTGCTCGGCACCGACGACGTCCGCAGCCTGCTCCGACAGCCGGGCTTCCGCAGCTCCGCCGACGAGTACGGCTACATCGCGCAGTATCTCGCCGACGCGCAGGACTTCGCCGCCCGGATGGCCAAGGACGGCTCCGGCCTGGTCTACCTGATCGGGTGATCGGCTCACCCCTGCACGGATCCGGTCCCGAACGGTCCTGGATCAGCCGAGGAGGTAGTGCCGGATGGCGAGGGCGGCACCGCCGCGGGCCCAGTCGAAGAAGTCGAGTCGTTCCATGATCAGGTCGTCAGGGTCGGCCAGGGAGCTGCGATGATCGGCGAGGCCACGGCGGACCACGTCGTCGGTGATGATCGCGAAGTCGATCCCGTCACCGCAGAGGATGAGCCGCTCGGGAGCGATCAGGTCGGCCACCCGGGCGCAGAGCTGCCCGAGTTGGTAGGCCGAGGTCTCGAGCACGACCCGCACCGCGGGGTCACCGTCGCGGGCCAGCCGGACGCACTCCTCGAACTCGAGCGGAGCACCGACCGCCTCACTCGCGAGTCTCGCCAGCCCGCCCGAGGTCAGCATCACCGAGGCGCAGCCGCGATGTCCCTCGCTGCACTCGGGCCCGTCCGCCCGCAGTTGCCAGTGCCCGATCTCGCCGGAGATGCCGCGGTCGCCGGTGATCAGCGCGTCGTTGATCACCATCGCGCAGCCGAAGCCGACGCCGAGGGTGAGCACCGCCAGCGACTGGCAGTCCCGGCCCGAGCCGAACCAGTGCTGGGACAGGGTCAGGGCCTTGACGTCGTTGTGCACGGTGACCGGCAGCCCGACCGCCGCGGCCAGAATGCTGCCGACCTCGACCTCGCCCCAGCCGAGGAAGTAGGCGTGCCGCACCGAGTTGCCGTCCGAGACCGGCCCGCCGATGCCGACCCCGACCCCGCGGATCCGGGGATCGTCGGCCCGCAGCTCCTTGATCAGTTCGGCCACCCGGTTCAGGAAGGTCCCCGGGGCCCGCGCCCGGGTGCCGACCCGACGCCGGGTGATCACGTCGCCGGCCAGGTCGGTCACCACGGCGTACGCGGCGCCGGTGACGATCTTGATACCGACGAAGTGCGCGGCGTCGCCGTTGATCTCCAGCGGCAGCGACGGCCGGCCGGTCGCGGCCCGTTGCTCGGCCGGGCGTTCCCGCACCAGCCGGGTCCTGATCAGTTCCTTGGTCAGCCGGGTCAGCGACGGGCTGGACAGGCCGAGCCGGCGGGCCAGCTCGGCCCGGGCGATCGGCCCGTGCCGCAACACGGCCAGTGCGACGCTCTGGGCGGTCTTGTCCAACCGGGGCGCGTCGGCGCCGTCCGCCACGGCATTCATCCGTCCACCGCCGCGGACAGGACGGCACCCGACACGACCGTCATGATCACCCCGCCAGTATCGATTGCAGCAGCCGGCACCCGGTCGGCCGGTCGGCTGGCCTTAAACGTTGGCACGAAGGAAACCCGAGGGCAAGACCGGCGAGATCTCGGTTCAGACAGCCGTGAGCCGGATCAGGGCGACGTGCTCCGGCCGAAGATCGGAGATGCGCAGCCCGGCACCGATCAGGGCCGTGCCCGGGATGGCGGGAAGATCATCGGCGAACCAGGGATCGCGGCCGCGACCGGCCGCCGCCGGATCGATCAGCACCGGCTCGATCCGGTAGCGCAGCTCGGGATCCAAGCCACGCAAGGGGATCCGGCCGATCGCCGACACCTCCGACCGACCCACCGCGGCGACCGCGAAGATCGCCCGGCGCCGGTCCGGAGCCACCACCCCATGGGCGTAGACGGACTCGTCGGCGAAGTCGACCCGGACCAGGTCGCCGCGCAGCAGCAACTCCCGCTCGGCCTTGTAGAACTCGATCCAGCCGCCGAGCTCGGTCAGCTCGGCCTCGGTCGCCTCGGCCAGATCCCACTCGATGCCGAGATGCCCGAACACCGCGGTGCCGGCCCGGAACGACAGGTCGTGCCGGCGCCCGGTGGTGTGCGACCGGCCCGAGGCGATGTGCGAGCCCATCAGTTCCGGCGGGACCAGCTGGGTGGTCCAGCGGTTCATCTGCTGCCGTTCCAGCGGATCGATGCAGTCCGACACCCAGACCCGGTCGGTCCGCTCCAGGATGCCGAGGTCGACCCGGGCCCCACCGGAGGAGCAGGACTCGATCTCCAACCCCGGATGGGCGGCCTTGAGTTCGTCGATCAAGCGATAGACGGCGTCGGTCTGCGCGTGCACGCCCGGCCGGCCCTCCGGCGAGGTGCCGGAGTCGATCAGGTCGCGGTTGTGGTCCCACTTGAGGTAGCCGATCGGATACTCGTCCAGGATCGCGCTGATCGCGTCCCGCAGATAGGCGTAGCACTCCGGGATGCCGAGGTTGATCACCTGCTGCTGCCGGTGCTCGACCGGCAGCCGGTCGCCGGTCGCCATCACCCATTCCGGGTGGGCCCGGGCGACGTCGGAGTCGAGGTTGATCATCTCCGGCTCGAACCAGAGACCGAACTCCATCCCGAGCTCCCGGACCCGGTTGATCAACGGGTGCAGACCGTCCGGCCACACGTCGGGCGAGACGGTCCAGTCGCCCAGCCCCGACTTGTCGTCACGCCGGCTGCCGAACCAGCCGTCGTCGAGCACGTACCGTTCGACGCCGAGCCGGGCCGCCCGCTCGGCCAGATCGATCAGCCGGTCGGCGTCATGATCGAAATAGACCGCCTCCCAGACGTTCAGGGTGACCGGCCGGTCCGCCGCCGGATGCCGGTCCCGGGACCGCAGGTAGCGATGGAAGCGGCGCGCCACCTGATCCAGGCCGACGCCGTGGCTGCCGTACAACCACGGGCTGGTGTAGCTCTCGCCGGACGCTAGCCGGACCTCGCCGGGCAGCAGCAACTCGCCGCCGCCGAGCACCTGCTCACCGGTCGCCAGCCGCTCCGCGTAGTGGGTGTGGTTGCCGCTCCAGGCCGTGTGCACCGCCCACAGCTCGCCGTCGGCGAAGCCGAAACCGGGCACGCCGGCGTGCAGCACCGTCGCCGCGTCCGCGCCGGTCCGGCCGCGCCGGCCCTCCCGCAGATGGGTGCCGACGATCAACTCGCGCCGCTGCGGCGTCCGCTCCTTGGCCCACCGGCCGGCGAAGTCGAGCAGCTCCCGGGCCCGTTCCGGCACCGGATAGGCCAGCACCAGATCATTCAGTTGGTACGACTCCGCGCCGGTGTTGATCACCTCGGCCCGGCTGCGGAGCAGACCGCCCGCGGTCAACTCGATCGTGATCGACAACTCCAGCTCCGCCACCGGATCCGCGGCCCGGACCTCGACCACGGCCCGGCCACCGATGATCACCCCGTCGGTGATCACGCCGTCGTCGGCGACGTCGCCGGTCACCGCGACGCTGCTGCTGGTGAACTTCGGCGACCAGGCGGTGCCCGCCCGGGAGCCGCTCAGCCCGGGCCGGCCGGTCCAGGTGGTCCAGTGCTCGGGCAGCAGGGCCGGGCCGGTCGGCACCCCTTGATCGGCGATCGGCCCGGGGGTGGCTCCGCTCGCCACCACCGCCGTCACATCGGCGGCCGACAACGCGCCCAGATCGCCACCCCAGTAGGCGATCGCGGGCAGTCGACCGGCGGTGCAGTCGATGATCACCGAGACACCCTCGGCGCGCAGGTGGATCAGGCAGTCGGTTCGTTCCGGCACGAGGTCTCCTCGGGTCGATCAGTGACAGTGCAGCCGCCGATCCCGACTCTACCCCGACTAACTTTCACCACGAAACTTTCTCCCGCCTGGCCCCGGAGCCGAGTTGTCAGAACTGAGTTGCCCTATGGCACAACTCAGTTCTGACAAGTCGGCGGTCAGTGGTCGATGGCGTCGCGGAGGCGCTGGGAGATGTCGGCCAGGACGTCGTCGACGGGCTGCTCGGCCAGCGACTTCATGAACGGCTCGACCTTGACCGGGCCGGTGTAACCGGCGGCGTGCACCGCGGCCATGAAGCCGGCCAGGTCGATCACGCCGGTCGCGCCGGGGAGGCGGCGGTCGAGATCCTGCTGCTCGTCGCGCTCCCGGTCGTCGCGGGCGTCGTTGATGTCGACCGACACGATGTCGGCGTCGGTCAGCCCGGCCAGGTCGGCCGCGGACTCACCGGCGGTGTACCAGTGGTAGGTGTCCAGGATCAGCCCGATGTTCGGGCGGCCGGCCTCGGCGATCAGCTCCCGGGCCTCGCCGATCGAGTGCAGGAACGGGAACCGTTCGGTGGACCAGAAGGTCTTCGGGCCGATGTATTCCAGGCCGAGCCGCAGCCCGGCGTCGGCCAGCAGCTCGCCGACCAGGTTGAGCCGGCTCGCGTGCAGGGCCCAGTTCCGGCGGTAGTTCAGGTCGTCGTGCATCGGCCGCAGCCAGGTGCCGACCGACGTGACGCCGGCCGCGGTGAGCAGTTCGAGGGTGGCGGGCAGGGTCTCCAGGGCGGCCCGGAACTCCCCGGCCGGGGCGGTCAGGGGCACCGGCAGCCCGGCGATGCCCCACTGCAGTCCGCGTTCGCGGACCGACGCTGCGTGCTCCGCGACGGCGGTCGGGCCGGCCAGGCCACGCAGGAAGCCGAGATCGGGATCGACGCCGCCGAAGCCGTGTTTCTCGGCCAGCTCGATCGCTGTGGGGTGGTCCAGGGACAGTCCGAGAGCGCCCGCGCTCAGGTTCGAGAACATGATCATCATCGTAGGCCGACGCCGCGCACGCCAGGCACGGCCCCGGGCCGACGTTCCACCCAGCGGGCCGACACGCAGCAGATTTTCGTTCCCGCCACCGACACCGACCACTTCGGCCACGCCCGACGTCGAGTGGACTCCTTGGCCACGATTCAAGCCGTTTCGGCTGGCCAAGGCGTCCACTCAGTGAGGGAGCCGGCACCGATCCGCGGCCGGACACTCAGCCAAGGTCCGAACCAACCCGCCCGCCCTTGGCGCGTCTTCACCAACCGCCTGACCGCACCCTGGTACGAGATCGCCCACCCACCTGATCCGGCCGGCGCGCACTTCCTCAGCCGTCGGGGGCCGGCTCGATCACCTCGGCCCTTCGACAGGCTCAGGGGCCGAAGTCTCAGCCCGGCTACCGACTCAGGGAACGACCGCTCACTCGCCGTGGTCGATCCCCTGTGGCAGCCGATCGGGGTCCCAGCCGAGCTCGGTCACGGCGGTGGTGAAGGCGTACCGGTCGGTCATCCCGGCGACATAGGTGACCGCGGCGCGGACGGTGGTGTCGGTGCCGGCGTCGTCGTCCGGCGGTTCCGGCATCGCCTCCGGGTGCGCCGCGTAGTGCTCGACCAGGGCATGCAGGACGGCGATCACCGAGGTCGACTGCTCGAGCGAGGCCGGCCGGACGTAGATCCGCTCGTAGTTGAAGTTGCGCAGCTCGGCCAGAGCCTCGGCGACGTCGGGTTCCATCCCGACGGTGCCGTACCGACCGATCGTGTCGGCGACGGCGCGGATGAAGGTCCCCAACTGCTCCCGCCGGGTCCGGCCGGCGAGCTCGGCGACCCGCCGCGGGACGTCGTCCAGGGTCACGATCCCGGCGTGCACGGCGTCCTCGAGATCGTGGGCGCAGTAGGCGATCCGGTCCGCCCAGCTGACGATCTCACCCTCGATCGTGCTCGGCGCCGGCCGCGACCAGGAGTGGTTGCGGATCCCGTCCAGCGTCTCGGCACAGAGGTTGAGGCCGGACAGCACGACGTCGGAGCCCCACGGGCCGTGGTCGTAGCCCTCCGGGATGAACGCGTCGAAGGCGTCCTCGCTGGCGTGCCCGCCCGGCCCGTGGCCACAGTCGTGACCCAGCGCGATCGCGTCGGCCAGGGTGACGTTGACGCCCGCCGACCGGGCGATCGAGGTGGCGACCTGCGCGACCTCGATGGCGTGGGTCAGCCGGGTCCGCTGGTGATCGGTCGGGTGCACCACGACCTGGGTCTTGCCCGCCAGCCGGCGAAACGCGGCCGAGTGCACGATCCGGTCCCGGTCCCGTTCGAAGCAGGTACGTTCCGGGTCCGGCTCCTCCGGGCGGGCCCGGTGCCCGGCGCCGCCGGACTGGGTCGCACCCGGCCGGAGCAACAGCCGCTCCCGTTCCTCTCGGACCTCGCGGGTGATCAACGGCGCCGGTTCGACCCTCAGCGTCGAGTCCCGATGGGCCCGGACGACGCCGCCATGATCATGGCCGGCCATCGTCTCGGCCCACGCGCGAGCGCGCGCGGTGATCTCTGAGTCACTCACCCGCCGAGCGTAACGAGTACGGTGCGGGGCGACGTGAGCCGGCCGACCGCGGCCGCGTCGATCACTGCGCAGGCCCTTGGGCAAGAGGCGATCACCCGGTCAGGAACCGGTGACGTAGGCGCCGGCCCGGATCGCCGCGAGCGCGGCCGCGACGGCCTGGTCGACGGCGTGCCGGTCCAGCCGCTGATCACTGAGCAGCAGCCGGTAGTACAACGGCGCCGAGACCGCGGCGATCGCCGTCACCGGGTCGGTGCCGGGCGGTGCCTCGCCGCGACTCACGGCCTCGACCACGCACGGCGCCCATTCGACCAGCCGGGCCCGATAGAACCGGTGCAGGGCCGCGGCAGAGTCGGCATCCGCTGCGGCGGCGCCGATCACCGCTCGGAAGATCGGCCCCTGCCGCCGGCTGTTCAACGTGCGCTGGACCAGCCGGGCGTTCGCCCGCAAATCAGATTCGAGCGCTCCGGTCCGGGCCCGCGGCTCGGACCGCTCGGCCATGTCCGCGAGCAGGTCGGTGATCAATCCCGCCGGAGTACGCCAGCGGCGATAGACCGTGGCCCGGCCGACGCCGGCCCGACGGGCGATGTCGGCGAGCTCGATCCCGGCCGAGCCGCGCTCGACGATCACGTCCTCGGTCGCTACCAGCACCGCCCGCCGGACCCGGGCCGTGCGGCCGCCGGGTCGGGTCATCGCCTGGTCTGTCGCCACCTTAATGAGACTCCTGGTTGTCCGGGCCGAGGCTTCGGTGAATTCTTTAACGAGACGATCGTACCAATTAGGAGAACGAGATGGAGTATCGCCAACTCGGCCGGTCCGGACTGACCGTGCCCGTGCTCGCCTTCGGCGCCGGCACCTTCGGCGGCCGCGGGCCCCTGTTCAGCGGCTGGGGCAACACCCAGGTGGCCGAGGCGCGGGAGTTGATCAGCATCGCCGTCGATGCCGGTGCGACCATGATCGACACCGCCGACGTCTATTCCGACGGAGCCTCGGAGGAGATCCTCGGGGCGGCCATCCGCGGCCGCCGGGATCAGTTGTTGATCTCCACCAAGGCTGCCTTACCGACCGGCTCCGCACCGGCCGACGCCGGGACCTCCCGGTCCCGGTTGATCACCGCGGTTGAGGCGGCGCTGCGCCGGCTCGGCACCGACCGGATCGACCTGTTCCAGCTGCACGCCTTCGACGCGGCGACCCCGGTGGAGGAGACGCTGGGCACGCTCGACCGGCTCGTCCAGGACGGCAAGCTCCGCTATGTCGGCGCCTCCAACTTCGCCGGCTGGCAGCTGATGAAGTCGCTCGGCGCCAGTGATGATCATGGCTGGTCGCGCTATGTCGCGCACCAGGTCTACTACTCGCTGGTCGGCCGGGACTACGAGGCCGAGCTGATGCCGCTCGGCCTCGACCAGGGGGTCGGCGCGGTGGTCTGGAGCCCGCTGGCCTGGGGCCGGCTGACCGGCCGGATCCGGCGGGACCAGCCGATTCCGCCCAGCAGCCGGCTGCACACCACCGCCGAGTTCGGGCCGCCGGTCGACGACGAACTGCTCTACTCGGTGGTCGACACCCTGCTCGAGATCGCCGACCAGACCGTCCGCACGGTGCCGCAGATCGCCCTGAACTGGTTGATCAACCGGCCGACCGTGGCCTCGGTGATCATCGGCGCGCGAGACGCCGAGCAGTTGCGGCAGAACCTCGGCGCGACCGGCTGGCGGCTCGACCCGGAGCACGTCCGGAGACTCGACGCGGTCAGCTACCGGCTGCCCCCGTATCCGCACTTCCCGTACCACCGCCAGGAGGGATTCGCCCGACTCGCTCCGCCGCTCTTCCCCGATCCGCAGGCCGCAGCCTGACCCGAGCGCTCTGACCCGAGCGCCCGGCCTCACCGGGAGTCGGCCAGGCCCAGCACGCGCAGGGCCGACCGGGCCTGCTCCCGGGACTGCCGCGGCGTCGGCGCCGGGCTCAGCCCGAGCAGCCGCTGCCGGTGCCGCTCACCGAGCAGCAGCGTGAACAGCGATCGAGCCAGGGTCAGGTCCGGCTCCGGCAGCCGGACCCGCAGCGCGGCGATGTAGGCGGCAGGGCCATCGCTGTAGAAGCGGGCGGCCAGGCCGTCGAAGGCGTGCGCCTCGGTGATCATCAGCCGATGCAGCCCGATCCCCTGATCGGAATGCAGGGCCTCGACGATCCGGACGGCCAGCTGTTCCAGCGAGTCGTCCGGACCGCCGGCCAGGTCGATGGTCCGCAGCCGGAGCCGCTCGACCGCGGCGACGAAGATCTCCGAGCGATCACCGAAGTAGGCATAGATGGTCCGCTTGGTGACCCGGGCCGCGGCGGCGATGTCGTCCAGCGACACCCCCTGGAAGCCGCGCTCCACGAAGAGCCGGACGGCCGCGTCGAGGAGTTCGTCGCGGCGCCGCTCCCGTTCGGCACCGGTGGGCCGGCCCCGCTTCCTCGGTTCGGCCGGTTCCATGATCATCCGCTCTCCCTTCGATGGCCGAACCACCCGGCTCGAGCGCCATTCTATAAATGATACGATCAACGTGTCATTAAAGGAGAGGAGCTCGGGAATGTCGCGGACGGTCAAGACTCCGCGCCGCTCGTCGGGGGACCAGCACTCCGTCAGCGACGCGCAGCTGCTGGAGTTCTATCGCCGGATGGTGCTGATCCGGAGGTTCGAGGAGCGGGCGGCACGGGCGTACACCGAGGCCAAGATCGGCGGCTACTGCCATCTGAATCTCGGCGAGGAGGCCACGGTCGTCGCCCTGATGGCCGCTCTCGCGGGAACGGACTACGTGTTCGCGAACTACCGCGATCACGGCTACGCACTGGCCCGGGGCATCGAGCCCGGCCGGGTGATGGCCGAGCTGTACGGGCGTCGGGACGGCGTCTCGGGCGGCTGGGGTGGCTCGATGCATCTCTTCGATGCCGAGGCCCGCTTCATGGGTGGGTACGGCATCGTCGGCGGCCAGCTCCCGCTCGCGACCGGCGCGGCACTGGCGATCGACTATCGCGACGGGCCGGAGGCCGTGCTGTGCCTGCTCGGCGACGGCACCACCAACGTCGGCGCCTTCCACGAGTCGCTGAACCTGGCGGCCCTGTGGCGGCTGCCGATCGTCTACGTAGTGATCAACAACGGGCTCGGCATGGGCACCACGGTCGAGCAGGCCGCGGCCGAGCCGGAGCTGTACAAGCGGGCGGCGTCCTACCGGATGCCCGCGGCCCGGGTCGACGGCAACGATCCGGTCGCCGTGCACCGGGCGATCAGCACGGCGCTGACCAGCGCCCGATCCGGCCGGCCCTACCTGCTGGAGACCGTCTCGGGCCGGCTGAAGGGCCACTCGGTGGTGGATCCGGCCCGCTACCGGAGCCGGGCGGACGCCGCCGCGGTGCACGCGGCCGACCCGATCGAGACGTTTCGGCACCGGTTGCTCGCCCAGGGGGTGCTGACCGAACGGTCGGTCGGTGAGATCGATCTGGCGATCATGGAAACCGTTGCCGCGGCGGTCGCGGCGGCGGAGGCCAGCCCGGCCCCGGAGATCTCCACCCTGTTCGACCACACCTACGCCACGCCGGTCCCGAACGACTCCTGCCGGCTTCCCGGTCAGGCCCTCTTCCCTGCGGCACCGGTCCCCGGTCCGGCGGTCGTCGGAGCCGTCGGAGCCGTCGGAGCCGTCGGAGCCGTCGGAGCCGTCGGAGCCGTCGGATGAGCATGATCAGTTATCGGCAGGCGCTGCGCGACACGTTGCGGTCCGAGCTGATCCGGGATCCCGACGTCTTCCTGATCGGCGAGGAGATCGGGCAGTTCGAGGGCTCGTACAAGATCACCGCCGGGCTGTTGGACGAGTTCGGGCCGAAGCGGGTCCGGGACGCCCCGATCGCCGAGGAGGGTTCACCGGCGCCGCGATCGGCGCCGCGATGCTCGGGCTCCGGCCGGTGGTGGAGATCATGACGATCAACTTCTCGCTGCTGGCGTTGGATCAGATCGTCAACCACGCGGCCAAGATCTACGGCATGTTCGGCGGCCAGGCCCGGGTCCCGCTGGTGATCCGCACGCCGGGTGGCGGCGGCCAGCAACTCGGCGCGACCCACTCCCAGAACATCGAGCTGTACTACGCCTTCGTGCCCGGCCTGAAGGTGCTGGCGCCGAGCACGCCGGCCGACGCCAAGGCGATGCTGCTGGCGGCCATCCGGGACGACGATCCGGTGCTGCTGTTGGAGAATCTCGCGCTCTACAACACCGTGGGCGAGGTCCCCGACGACGACCTGCCGGCCGAGATCGGCCGGGCCGCCGTGACCCGGCCGGGAACGGAGATCACCGTGGTCGCCTACTCCCGGATGGCGACCGTCGCCCTGCAGGTCGCCGACACTCTCGCCCGGACCGAGGGGATCGACGTCGAGGTGATCGACCTGCGCAGCCTGCGCCCGCTGGACCGGGAAACGATCATCGCGTCGGTGCGAAAGACCAACTGTGCCGTGGTGCTGGAGGACGACTGGCTCACCTACGGGATCGGCGCGGAGATCGCCGCCACCATCTCCGACGGCGCATTCGACTGGCTCGACGCCCCGGTCCGCCGGGTCGCGATGGCCGAGGTGCCGCTGCCCTATGCGAAGTCCCTGGAGACCGCCGCCCTGCCGTCGGCGGCGGACGTGATCACCGCGATCACCGAAACCCTGAGCGCGGTCGGCCGGCGGCGAGAGGAACCCCGATCATGATCGACATCACCATGCCCCGGCTGTCCGACACCATGACCGAGGGCGTGATCTCCAGCTGGCACAAGGCGGTCGGCGATCCGGTCGCCGCCGGCGACGTGCTGGTCGAGATCGAGACCGACAAGGCCGTGATGGAGCACGAGGCGTACGAGCCCGGCACCCTGGCCGAGATCGTCGTGGCCGCCGGCGGCACCGCCCCGATCGGCGCCACGATCGCCCGGATCGACGAGGGACCGACCGACTCTCCGGCGCCGCTGGCAGCGACCGTGCCGCCGGCGCCCACCGAACCAGACCCGATCGGATCCACCACCCTTGACCGGCCCGCCGCACCCACAAGCCGGGCCGAGCGCCGGCCGGCCACGCCGCTGGTGCGTCGAATGGCCCGGGAGCGGGGCCTCGACCTGAGCCTGATCACCGGCTCCGGTCCGGGTGGCCGGATCGTCCGGGCGGATCTCGACCGGGAGACCACGGTTCCGCCGGAACCCACGTCGCCGGCCGATCCGGGCCGGGGCACCGGGAGCGGGGACGACCGGGACTCGACCCTCGTCCCGTTCGACCAGGTTCGACAGGCGATCGCGACCAGGCTGGTCCGGAGCGCGACCACGATCCCGCAGTTCACCGTCACGACGGTCACCGATGTCGAAGAGTTGCTGCAGTTGCGCGGCCGGGTCAACGCGGCGCTGGCCGGCGACCCGCGGGACGCGGTGACGGTGAATGATCTTGTCGTCCGTGGCTGCGCGCTGGCGTTGCGGGCCCATCCCGAGGTCAACGTCTCCTACGCCGACGACGGCCGGGGCGCGACCCTGCAGCACGGCCGGATCCACATCGGGATCGCGATCGCCGCGCCGAGCGGGCTGGTGGTCCCGGTGCTGCGGGACGCGGACCTGGCCTCGGCGACGACGATCGCCGCCCGGTCCCGCCGGTTCGCCGTGCTGGCCGCCGAGCGCGGGTTGGCGCCGGCCGACCTGGCCGACGGCACCTTCACCGTGAGCAATCTGGGCATGTTCGGAGTCGAGCAGTTCAGCGCGATCATCAATCCGCCCCAGGGCGCCATCCTGGCGGTCGGCTCGGCCCGGGCCGAGCCGGCCGCGATCGACGGGGAGGTGGTCGTCCGGCGGCGACTGCGCTGCACCCTGACCGCCGACCACCGGGTGATCGACGGCGCTCTCGCGGCCCGGTTCCTGACCACGCTGACCGGTCTGCTCGAGGAACCGCTCCGGCTCCTCGCCTGAGTGACGCCTGGATCCACCGATGATCTTGGAACTGTCGTGTTGCATCCCCTGTTCGGGCCGGCGAGCTGCCGCTTGGTTCGTTCCCCGAGCCTGTCGAAGGGCAAGCCAGGCCCTTGCGCGTCTCCTGGGGGTTTCGGCCTGTCGGTCGGAAAGACGCGCCAAGGGCGGGTGAGTTGGTGCGGTCGGACCGGAATCGCGGCCGGCCATCGGTCCGGTGCTGGGATGAGGGTGCACCCAGCGAGTGGTCACTATGGGCGCGGATCTTCGTCGGGGAGCTGACCAAACTGTCCACTCGACGCACACCGGCGGGCGATCTGGGTGATCGCGATTCCGCGAGCCGTGTCGAGCTCAGCGGTGGATCCGGGCTGAGTGATCGCGGGCCGGGCTCGCGCCGGTACGATCTCCGATCGGCCGGTCGGACGCTACAGTCGGCCGGTGCCGACCCCTGCCGCGGAGCCGACGCCGGGCCCGATCTTCGTGATCGCCGACACGACGTACCGGCTGGCCACGGCCGTCCTCGCCGCCAGCACCCTCGCTTTCCTGCTCGTCCTGGTGGCCGGTGTGCTCGCCGAGGAGGTGCTGCTCGACCTCGGCCCGCTCTGGCCGAGCTATCTGCTGGTCCGCGAGTTGATCGGCGTCACGATCCTCGGCGTGGTCGCCGGAGCGGCGGTGATCGGCCTGGCCCGGACCGCACGCCAAGTCGCCCTGGGCGCGCTGTTGATCAAGGCGAACCAGAAGCCGCGCGCCCGTCCGGCGCAGCCGGATCCGCGCGGCCCGATCGGCCGGTCACCGTTTGTGCCCGCGGCGCTGACCGCGTTCTGTGTGGTCCACGGGGCCATCGCGACCATCACCGTCCTGTCGGACCGGCCGGACACCGTGGCCGTTCGCTGGCCCCTGACCGGTTTGCTGGTGGCGGCCGTGATCGCTGTGCCGCTGCTGGTGCTGGCCGCCATCCGCTGGCGGGCGAAATCGGCACCGCGACTGAAGGGCCAAATGGCGGCACCGGCGGCGACCCCACTGGTCGGCGCGGCCGTGGCGCGGCCGTCGGCCCGCCCGCGGTCGGTGCACTGGTTGCTGTGGCTCCATGCGGCCGGCCTGGCGATCTTCCTCGGTGCGATGTATCTCAGTCGGTCCGATCTCTTGCCCGAATGGTTGAGCTCAGGCGAGATCGACTCGGTGATCGAGATCGCGTTGCTGATCGGCAGCGGACTGGTCGTCGCTGCGGTGCTGTTCACCGTGATCACCCGGCTGATCCGGCCGATCCGCGAGTCACTCCTGCTCCGTCGGATGATCGCCGAGCCGCTGCCGCGGGGCCATGGCGTCCGGGACCGGGAGCTGGTCGGGGTCACCCCGGCAACCCGCGGGGCCGTGCTCGCCCTCGGCGCCGCCGTCTGGCTCGGTGAGCTGCTGATCGGGATCGGCCGGCTGGAGCACACCAGCGATCCACTGCTGGGGGCCTGGCGGCTCCAGTTGCCGGCCCTGTTCACCGGCTGGTGGGTGATCATGGTCGTGATCATCGCCGCGACCGCCGGCGCCGGCCTGGCCGACAGCCGATGGCGCAATCGCGCCCGCGGAGTCGAAGCCTGAGCCGGAGCCGATCAGCAGCGACAGGCCGAAGATGATCAGGACGCGACGGTCACCGTACGTCAGCCGCCGGAGACACCGAGCTCCGCCGCGGCCAGATCAAGATCATCGCCGGACGTGTCGTTCAGCCACCCCTCGGGCAGCGCGACCTTGTCCCGTGGCGATCCCTGCCGTCCGCGCGGCAGCCCGAGCTCGGCGACCGGGAACTCCTCCGCCGGGTCCAGCTGGGCCAGAGCCCGGTCGAGATCGGCGAAGCTGCTCACCTGGCCGAACTGGCGGCGCACCTCGCCACCGATCGGGAAACCCTTGAAATACCAGGCCATGTGCTTGCGCAGGTCGGTCAGTCCGTGCCGTTCGTCGCTCAACCCGGCCAGCAGTTCGGCGTGCCGACGGACCATGATCGCCACCTCGCCCAGCCGCGGCAGGGTCCTCGTCTGCCGGCCGGCGAAGGCGTCGGCAAGATCACGGAACAGCCAGGGCCGGCCCAGGCAGCCGCGGCCGATCACCACTCCGTCGACGCCGGTCTGCTCGACCATCCGGAGCGCGTCGGCAGCCTCCCAGATGTCGCCGTTGCCCAACACCGGCAGGCTCACCGCCTGCTTCAGCCGGCCGATCGCGTCCCAGTCGGCGACGCCGGAGTAGGACTGCTGCGCGGTCCGGCCGTGCAGCGCGATCGCGGCGCAGCCGGCGTCCTCGGCGATCTTGCCGGCGTCCAAGTAGGTCAGATGATCTTGGTCGATGCCGAGTCGGGTCTTCATCGTCACCGGCACCCCGTATCGCTCGCCGGCCTTGACCGTCGCGCGCAGGATCGCCGCCAGCCGATCCCGCTTGTACGGCAGCGCCGCTCCCCCGCCCTTGCGGGTCACCTTGGGCACCGGGCAGCCGAAGTTGAGATCGATGTGGCCGACCCCGTATTCGTTGCAGAGGATCTCCGCCCCGGCCGCCATGGTCGCCGGATCGACCCCGTACAACTGCACCGAACGGATCTTCTCGCCCGGATCGAACTGCAGCATCTGCAGCGTCTTGCGATCCCGTTCCACGATGCCGCGCGAGGTGATCATCTCGCAGACGTACAGCCCAGCACCCTGCTCCCGGCAGAGCTGCCGGAATGCGGCGTTGGTGATGCCAGCCATCGGCGCCAGCACCACCGGCGTCTCGACCCGAAGCGGGCCGAGCCGCAACTCAGCGGCCGCCCGCGTCGTCGCTCCCGTCATGGCGCGACCGCGACGACGCCAGGCAGATCTCCGAATCTGGCGTTCGCATCCAAGGAAACGACGGTGCGACCGGTTTCGACCGCGTGGGCGGCGATGATCAAGTCATGTGGGCCGCGTGACAAGCCTGACCTCCGAGTGTAGGCGAGAAGCTGAGCGTGGTCGGTGGCCGTGCGTGCGGTGTATTCCAGCACGTCCATCTCGGCGAGAAACAGCTCCAGGCTACGCAGCCGGGCAGCCGCTCGCAGAGGCGTGTCGGCCAGTTCGGCACCGACTCGATACTCCGCTAGGGTCACGGCGGCCACCGATAGTTGATCATCGTCGAAAACGGATTGATCGACTCTCCCGCGTTCGAAGGCAATCAGAACTCCGGTGTCGAGAATCAGGCTTCGGCCCACGGATCCCTCTCGTCTTTCGAGACGAAGGCCAGGGCGGCGGCGATGTCTGCCTCGAAGTCGTCATCGGGGGGTGGGATGTCGGCCTTCGCCAGCGCGAGGCGCAGGTCCCGGCCCGTCTTCTTCGGCGCAGGCGAAACTGTCGCAACGGTGCGACCATGCCGCACGATGGTGATCGTCTCACCGTGCTCCGCGCGGTCGAGCACGGTGGAGAAGTTCCGCGAGGCCTCCGCGGCGGTCATCGTAGCCATGGATTCAGAATATCTGAATCCGTCGCGGGACCCAACCCACCGGCGTCGTTTTCGTCCAAGACTCCACCTGGCTCGCGACCTTATGCTCCGGTCACCGATTCGATTCAGGAGGATTTCTGTGACGCGTGAACTGGTCTACACGGGCTTCATGTCGCTCGACGGCGTGATGGATTCGCCGGGCGGCACGTCCGAGGGACATCGCGGGGGCGGTTGGGTGTTCGACGTCGAGTTCTCCGAGGAGGCGTACTCGCTGAAGAGCGAGGAACTCGAGGAGACGAGCGCGCTGATGTTCGGGCGCCGCAGCTATGAGTTGTTCGCCGCGGTCTGGCCCGACTCGGATGATCACGTGGCGTACAAGGAACTCCCGAAGTACGTCGTCTCGTCCGGCCTGGCCGACGATGCCCTCGTCGACGGCTGGGGCACGAACACGATCCTGCGGTCGACCGAAGACGTGGCCGAGCTGTTGCAGGGCGACGGCGGCGCGATCTTCATCCACGGCAGCCCCGAGCTGGCCCTGCGCCTCGCCGAGGCCGATCTGATCGACCGCTACAACCTGCTCGTCTTCCCCGTGCTGCTCGGCGCCGGCAAGAGCGTGTTCCCGCGGACCGACCGGGACAGCCAGAAGCTGAAGCTCCGCGAGGCCGACAGTTACGGCAACGGCGTGGCCAAGCTGGTCTACGAAGTGGTGCGCTGAGGCTGGGCGAGGTCGAGGCCGATCGTACCGCCGGTGCCGTCGCGGAGTTGCCCGGCCGTCCGCCCGACGTAGCGGCGCAGGGCCCGGGCCAGATGGGGCTCGTCGTAGTAGCCGAGCTTGCCGGCGACCTCGGTCGCCGGCTCGCCGGTGCTGAGCAGCACGGCCGCGGAGCGGACCCGTTCGATCTGTCGGATGGCACCGTGCCGCAGCCCGGTCGCCGCGCGGAACCGGCGCTCCAGGGTGCGGGCGGTGACCGGCGGGCGACCCCCGCGCAACACCTCGGTGACCAGCGGATCGCGGGTGATGACGCCGCGCCGGACCAGCCGGTCGACCAGCGCCTCCACGTCGTCGACCCCGGGCGTCGGCCAGCGAGCCCCGTCCAGCCGGAAGCTGCGCCGGGTCGCGTCCGGGAGGTCGATGCCGCCGTCGAGCAGCGCCGGCCCGGGCAGCCGGCGCAGGGAAGTGCCGATGGCCAACTGGATCCCGACGAAGCTCGCCTCCTCGGGCACCGGCGCGGTGCCGGTGCGGCTCTCCGCGCCGGTGACGGTCACGAAGGCGTGCCCCGCTGCTGCCCGAACACCAGACCCCAGGTCTCGGAGGCGACCGAGGTCATCTCCGAGACCTGCTCACTGCGGCAGGTCCAGACCGAGGCGATCCAGGGCGAGTCCGACGGGCGCGACCCGAACAGCAGGCCCACGCCTACCGGACTCCCATGATCAACAACCGACCGGCATCAGCAGCCGATCAACCTGGTGGCCAGATAGTCGGTGATCTTGTCCAGCGACACCCGTTCCTGGGTCATCGAGTCCCGCTCGCGCACGGTGACCGCATGATCATCGAGCGTGTCGAAGTCCACCGTGATGCAGTAGGGCGTGCCGATCTCGTCCTGCCGGCGATAGCGGCGGCCGATCGCCTGGGCGTCGTCGAAGTCGACGTTCCAGTTCTTCCGCAGCTCGGCGGCAAGATCACGAGCCTTCGGCGACAGCGCCTCGTTACGGGACAGCGGCAGCACCGCGGCCTTGACCGGGGCCAGCCGATGATCAAGCTTCAGCACGGTCCGCTTGTCCACGCCGCCCTTGGTGTTCGGCGCCTCGTCCTCGACATAGGCGTCGACCAGGAACGTCATCAGCGACCGGGTCAGGCCGGCGGCCGGCTCGATCACGTACGGCGTGTAGCGCTCATTCTTGGCCTGGTCGAAGTAGGACAGGTCCTGGCCGGAGTTCTTGCTGTGCGTTCCAAGATCGAAATCGGTCCGGTTGGCGATGCCCTCCAGCTCGCCCCACTCGCTGCCCGCGAAGCCGAACCGGTATTCGATGTCGACCGTGCGCTTCGAGTAATGGGAGAGCTTCTCCTTCGGATGCTCGAAGTGCCGCAGGTTGTCCCGGTCGACGCCGAGATCGACGTACCAGTTGGTCCGCTCGTCGATCCAGTACTGGTGCCATTCCTCGTCGGTGCCGGGCTCGACGAAGAACTCCATCTCCATCTGCTCGAACTCGCGGGTGCGGAAGATGAAGTTGCCCGGGGTGATCTCGTTCCGGAACGACTTGCCGACCTGCCCGATCCCGAACGGCGGCTTCTTCCGCGTCGTCTGCACCACGTTGGCGAAGTTGACGAAGATGCCCTGGGCGGTCTCCGGCCGCAGATAGTGCAGCCCGGACTCGTCCTCGACCACACCGAGGTAGGTCTTGAGCATTTGGTTGAACATCCGCGGCTCGGTGTACTGGCCGCGGGTGCCGCAGTGCGGGCAGGGGATGTCGGTCAGCGGCACGTCGTCGGGGTTGTCGATCCCCTTCCGCTCCGCGTACTCCTCCTGCAGGTGGTCGGCGCGGAACCGGCGATGGCAGCTCAGGCATTCGATCAGCGGGTCGTTGAAGACCTCCAGGTGGCCGGAGGCGTGCCAGACCGCGGTCGGCAGGATCACCGAGGAGTCGAGCCCCACCACGTCGTCGCGGGAGGTGACGACGGAGCGCCACCACTGCTTCTTGATGTTCTCCTTCAGCTCCACCCCGAGCGGGCCGTAGTCCCACGCCGAGCGGGTGCCACCGTAGATCTCGCCGGCCGGGAAGACGAACCCCCGGCGCTTGCAGAGACTGGTGACGTTGTCCAAACGGCTGGCGGGGGCCACGTGCTTACTCCAATACGAGGTGGATGAAGGATTTCGGGATTGTCGTGCGGTACGCAGACCGTACCGACGCCTCAGGATAACGGGCCCGAACCGGAACCCCGGGCCACATTTTCCCCGACCAGCTCCGGCTCGTCGTACGCGCTCGGCTCGTCGATCGCGACCGACAGCAACGGCACCACCACGGTCTTGGCCTCGAAGCCCTGCAGCGCCCGGCGGTAGGAGCCGACGTCGTCCCAGCGGGTGGTGATCGTCCACAGCTCCGGATCGTCCAGATTGCGGCCGAGATCGACACTGCGGAAGCCGCGACTGCCCTGCAGCACGCCGACCGCCGCCGCCGCGCGCTCGGCGAACGACGCGGCCTCGGCGGCATCGACCCGGAACCGGCTGATCGCGATCACCGGACGAGGATAGGCCCTTCGTCCGGCCGCGCGGCACAGGAGTCGATCCAGTCGGCCAGCGTCGTGATCACGGAAGGGTCGACATGCCCGGGTCGCCCGTAGTCGTCCGGGGTCGACGGGCCGTTCCCGGCGACGAACTGGTGGTTGTCGGCCGCGATCACCCGGATGATCACGTCGGACCGGCCGGCCAGGGCCCGTTGCCAGCCGGGCAGGTCGTCGGCGACCGTCACCTGGTAGTCGCGGCCGCCCTGCAGGATCAGGATCGGCCGGTCCAGTGCCGCGGCCGTGGCGGCCGGGTCGTAGACGCGCTGATCGAGCCAGTATTCGGCGGCCAGGCCGAACGGCAGATCCGCGGCCGGCGTCGCCGGTGACAGGTCGGGTCGGTCGATGACGGCGGCCTGCCGAGCGAACTGCTCGACCAGCTCGGCGGGCACCAGCTCCGGTGCCACCTCGGCCAGATAGCGGCCCACCCGGACCAGCGCCCGATGCATCGGCTGGGTGTCGCCGGCCAGGATCGCCACTCCGGCCACGGCCGGCTCGGTGGCCGCCACCAGCGGCGCGATCTTGCCGCCCATGCTGTGGCCGGCCACGAAGACCCGATCGGTGTGCCGGCGCAGGGTCCGTACGGCCTCGACAGCGTGCGGTAGGTATTCGCCGGTCATCGTGAAGCCCGGCTCGGTCATCGACTCGGGGCGCAGGAAGCTGATCTTGTCGAACCGGAGCACGGCGATCCCGCGGCCGGCCAGACCCCAGGCCAGATCCTTGAGCGGCTTGTTCGGGCCGCTGGTCTCGTCCCGGTCCAGCGGTCCGCCGCCGGTCAGCAGCACCACGCCGGCTTGCGTACGACCCTCGGGAAGGGTGAGGGTGCCGCCGACGGTGCCGCTGGCGGCGGTCAGGTCGAGTTCCCGCTCGGTGAACCGCGCGGGGTCGGCGTAGCTCGGCGGTGCCCATTCTTCAGTCGTCACGAATTGCTCACCTTTCTCATTCTTTGCGAAAGGTAGCACATTCTGAGATCGTTGGCCGATGGATCCGCTCGAACTGCTCGGCCATCCGGTACGGCTCCGAGTCGTGCACGCCCTCCGTGGCGACCGTCGGCTCACCACCGCCGAACTCGGCGACCGCATCCCCGATGTGTCGAAGGCGACGCTCTACCGGCACATCGAACTGCTCAGCGACGGCGGCATCCTGGAGGTCGCCGAGGAACGGCGGGTGCGCGGGGCGGTCGAGCGGCACTACCGGCTCCGCCAGGACCGGGCGTCGATCAGCGCAGCCCAGGCCGAGCAACTGACAACCGATGATCACCGGCGCGGCTTCACCGCGGCCATCGCCGTCCTCGCCGCCGAGTTCAACGCCTATCTGGATCGCCCCGACGCCGACCCGACGGCCGACCTGGTCGGCTACCGCCAGCACGCGATCTGGGTCAGCCCGGCCGAGTTGCAGCAGTTGATCGAGGGGCTGCGCGCCGCCATCCTGCCGGTGCTCGCCAACCAGGAGGCGCCAGGCCGGAGCAGGTATCTGATCAGCCCGATCCAGTTCCCGGCCGAGTGACTCCGGCACCCGGGCGGACCACTCGGCACTCGTGTCAGACTTGGCAGATGCCCGAGACGTCCCAGCCGAGCCTTCGTCAGTCGATGGAGCGGATCAGCCGCCCCGCTCTGGTCCGACTGACCGCCCTGCCCCGCCTGGTGGTGCCGCTGGTGACCCTGGCCCTGGTCGCGGTCGGAGCCTTCGCCCCGCTGCCGATCGCCATCCCCGCGTTCGTCCTGGTCTTCCTGTTCATCGCCTGGATCTCCTACCTGTCCTGGCCCGCCGTCACCACCAGCGGCAAGATCATCCGCGCGATCATGCTGGTCCTGATCATCATCCTCACCATCACGCGCCTCTGAACTTCCTCGAGCCGCGCGCTGCCGTGAGATCGGTGGTGTGGATGCCGCGCGCGTCGCCGATGCGGATCGCCAATGGGCCCATTGCAGATTGGCCGTGCCGATGTGTATCGGACCGGGCCGGTCGATCACTACCGTCGCCAGGAACGAACGCGGCCGGATGTTGCCGCTGCACCGGGGACGGGAGACGTGGACCCATCAAGGCATCGATCCTCTGATCGGACGCTCGCCAAGGTTTCGGCGCGAGTGGGTTCGTCGTCGGGCAACCGGTTCATCGTGCGCTTCTTCGTGATCGCCACACTTGGCCTGGCGCTGCTGTCGATCGCCGCCTGCACCAAACCGGAGCCACCGTCGGACCCTCCTCCGCCATCGGTCAGCCCGACTCCGACCGGCCCGGCCGGCTACGGCGGACCGCCGGCGCCCCGGCTGGACTGGACCGAGGTCTGGCAGCTCGATCGGGTGGGGCTCGAGACCGGCTGGTCAGCCGACCGGATCGGCTCCCGGCTGGTCGTCCGGGGCTCGACCAAGGACGATCCCACTTTCATGATCATCGACGCCGGCTCGGGCAAGCTGCTCTGGGACGACGGCGACCTGCCGGCCGAGCTTTCGACGAGGCTCGGCCCGGTCGAGCCGGGCTCATCAGGGAGTCCGGACGGAGGTTGGGCGGGCACCGCGGCCATGGCCGCGGACGACGGGCGGGGCGGGGTGTTGATCTTGGAGTACAACCAGAACTCGTGCCGGAACGACGCCCCGATGTGTCATGCATCCCAGCAGACTCGCGATGGGGGTGCGGGCCTGGTCGCGGTCTCCCTGGTCGATCGTTCGATCCGCTGGGCGACCGAGGTCACCCCGGCGGTCAAGCAGCTGGAGGGCGAGCAGCAGGCCGTCCGGATGGACGCCATCGGAGCGAGCGACTCGGTGGTCGTCGCCATGACGTACAGCACCAGTCGACCGACGCACGATCCGGGCCTGGCGACGGTCGCGATCGATCCCCGCTCCGGCAAGCGGCTGTGGCGGACCGAGCAAGTGCTGCCGTCCCGGGTCGAGGGTGATCGCGTGCTCGCCCTGCAGGATCCGGTCGGGGACGACCGCCGGGATGCCGCCGGCACCCCGGTCGTCCTGAGCGGACGGACCGGTGCCGAGATCTCCCGCGTTGCGGTGAAGCAGCCTTCCGTCTGGGACACCGTCGGGGACGGGTTGGCGACGATCTTCACGTTCAGTGACCCGGAATCACCGGCCCTGGTTGTCGACCTGTCCGACGGACGGGTCGTGCTCGAGTTGCCCGCGTCGCCCTGGCCCGGGCAGCTGGCCTCGACATCGTCCACGGGACCGGTCGCCTGGTGGTACGACGGCACGAACCTGTTCAGCCGGTCCACCAGGGATCCCACGCCGCTGCTCACCCCGTTGCCCGACCGTTACGGCACCAACCCGCTCCTGTTCGCGCGTGGCGACCACATCTGGGTGCAGACCGAGCACGGCCAGGTCGCGTACGACCGCAGCGGACGGACCCGCTCGGATCTGGTGTCCGGCACCGTTCTGCAGGTCGACGAGGAACTGATCCTGGTCGTTCGGCCCGATGGCGGGCTGCGCCTGCTCCGGCTCACCTGATCCCGACCCCGGTCGCCGCCGGCCTCCCGGCACACCGGCGGTTTCTCAGGTCAGACAGAGGTCAGCGACCGGTGCATCAGCAGACACAAGCAGTGGTAGCGGTAGCTGGTCCCGTCGGGCGCTTCCTGGTCCCACTCGGCGGGTTCAGAGGCGAACTCCTGATAGCCCAGGCGGCGGTACAGGCGGATGGCGCCCTCGTTGGATTCCTCGACGCCGAGGGTGGCGCGATCGAGGCCATGATCACTGATCACCTGCTCCGCCCGGCCGATCAGGGCGGTTCCGATCCCCTTGTTTCGAAGGCGTTCGACGACATCGAACTGGAACAGCGTCCCGGCGTCGGGATGCTCGTCGTATCGGATGCCGATCTTGCCGGCGATCCGACCGTCGGCCAGCACCGCGGCCAGATAGTCACCCGAACCCTCCAGACCGCCGAGGAGGTGCTGCCGGTGCAGTTCGGTGCGGGTCCAGCGGTCGACATCTTCGAGCCGGAACGGCCTGATCACCAGCCCCGCGACATCCGCCATGATCGGCGACTCTGCCACACCCGATCGTCCCGGAACAACGAGATTTCGACCGCACAGCGATCACCACGACCCGCCCGCCGCCCCAACCAGCTCCGCCGATCCGTCACATCCGCGTCGACACGCCGCCAGAACGGCCGCGGATGTGACGGGTCGGCGGAATTTGGGGTTGGGGATTTGACGAAGCCAGGTAACTTATTGAAAATGGTTTTCATGCAGAGGTTCCCGCGCGTGCTCGGTGCGCTCGTCACGTCGTCCGTTCTCCTCCTTGCTGCGGCGTGCGGGTCGACCGGTCCGGGAGGCTCCGGGGGGCAGCCTGGTCAGCTGTCGATCGTCACCTCGGTGTATCCGTTCCAGTTCGTCGTCGAGCGCGTCGCGGGGACCCATGCGAAGGTCGAGAACCTGACCCAGCCGGGGGCCGAGCCGCACGACCTCGAGCTGTCACCGCAGCAGGTGGCCCAGGTCGGCAAGGCCGATCTCGTCGTGTACGAGAAGACGCTGCAGGCCGCCGTCGACGAGGCCGTCGCGCAGAATGCCGGCGATCGGGCTCTGGACACCGCGACCGTGGTGCCGATGATCCCGCTCGGCGAGGAAGCTCACGAACACGAAGACGGCAGCGAGGAGGGCGAGGAGCATGATCACGGCGGCCTCGATCCGCACATCTGGCTCGACCCCAACAACCTGGCCACGGTGGGCCGGGCGGTGGCCGAACGACTCGCCGCCGCCGATCCCGATCATGCCGCCGACTACACCGAGAACGCCGCTGCCCTGGCCACCGAGCTGACCGGGCTGGATCAGGAATACACCGCCGGGCTGAAGCAGTGCACGATCCGGGAGTTCATCACCAACCATGCCGCGTTCGGCTACCTGGCCAAGCG
Organism: Microlunatus speluncae; assembly: GCF_009299835.1. Taxonomy (GTDB): domain Bacteria; phylum Actinomycetota; class Actinomycetes; order Propionibacteriales; family Propionibacteriaceae; genus Microlunatus; species Microlunatus speluncae. The sequence continues at coordinate 470,885 of NZ_VKCZ01000001.1, read as the reverse complement.
CTACGGGCTGGAACAGATCTCGATCAGCGGGCTCAGCCCGGACGCCGAGCCGTCGCCGGCGCGGATCGCCGAGATCCACACCGAGGCGAAGGAACACAAGATCACCACGATCTTCTACGAGACGCTGGTCTCCCCCGCCGTGGCCGAGTCGATCGCCGGCGACCTGGGGCTGAAGACCGACGTGCTCGACCCGATCGAGGGGGTCACCCAGGATTCCCGCGGCAAGGACTACCTTGAGATCATGCGTGCCAACCTGACGGCGCTCCGATCCGCCAACGCGTGCCAGTGACCCCGCCGATGCCGGTGAGCACTCCGTGTCTGTGAATCCAGGGTCGGTGAACCCGGAGCCCGACGCCGCAACCGTCCTGGCCGCGACCGACCTGTCCGTCGAGCTGGGCGGGCTGCCGGTGCTGCGCGGCATCACCATGTCGGTCGAGGCCGGCGAGACGGTCGCGCTGCTCGGCGGCAACGGCTCCGGCAAGTCCACCCTGGTCCGGTCCCTGGTCGGCCTGCTGCCGTACCAGCGCGGAATGATCACGCTCTTCGGGCGGCCGATCCGGCTGTTCCGGGACTGGCAGCGGATCGGGTACGTGCCGCAGCGGACCCCGGTCGGCACCAGCGCGGCGACGGTCCGCGAGGTCGTCGCGGCCGGCCGACTGGCCCGGCGGATCCCGATCCTGCCCGCGGGCCGGCAGCAGCGCCAGGCCGTGACCGAAGCGCTGCAGACCGTCGGGATGGCCGAGCGGGCCGGCGATCCGATCTCCTGGCTGTCCGGCGGCCAGCAGCAGCGGGTGCTGATCGCCCGGGCGCTGGTCGCCCAGCCCCGGTTGTTGATCTTGGACGAGCCGATCGCCGGCGTCGACCTGGAGCACCAGCGAGTGCTCGCCTCGGTGCTGGACCGGCTGACCGACAACGGCACCGCGATCTTGGTCGTGCTGCACGAGATCGGGCCGCTGGCCGGTCAGATCGACCGGGCCGTGGTGCTCAACCAGGGCCGCGTCGCCCACCACGGCAGCCTGGCCGGCATCCCCGGCCTGCGCTCCGGCGGTCACGAGTGCGACGAGCCGGCGATCGAGCCCGGCCTGATCGGCCCGGCCATGATCGACCGCCCCGACCTGCTCCGACGAAACGGCGCTTCATGATCGAGATCCTGCAGTTCCCGTTCATGCAGCGGGCGTTGATCGCCGCGCTGCTGACCGGCCTGATGGCGCCGGCCATCGGCAGCTATGTGGTGCAGCGCCGGCTCAGCCTGCTCGGCGACGGCCTCGGCCACGTGGCGATCGCCGGCGTCGGCCTCGCGTTGCTGACCGGTCAGGCGCCGATCCCGATCGCGGTCGTGGTCTGTGTCGCCGGCGCGGTGATCGTCGAGCTGCTCCGCCAGCAGGGCAAGGCCACCGGCGACGTCGGATTGGCGATCTTGTTCTACGGCGGCCTGGCCGCGGGTGTGCTGATGTCGGGCATCGCCGGTGGCGGCGCCGGCGCCCTGTCGCAGTATCTGTTCGGCTCGCTGACCAGCGTCACCGCCGAGGATCTGATCATGGTCGGGATCCTGACCGTGTTGGTGCTGGTGCCGACCCTCGGGCTGGCGCCGCAACTGTTCACGGTCTGTGCCGACGAGGAGTTCGCCCGGGTGCAGGGCCTCAAGGTCCGGCTCTACAACCTGATCATCGTCGTGGTCGCGGCGATCACCGTCGCCCTGGCGATGCGGACGGTCGGATTGCTGTTGGTCAGCGCGCTGATGGTGATCCCGGTGGCCGCCGCCCAGAACCTCACCCGCGGTTTCGGGGCCGGTCTGGTGGGCGCGATCGTGATCGGCGTCGTCGTCGCCGTCGGCGGTGCTACGGCCTCGTTCTATGCCGACACTCCCCCTGGCGCGATGATCGTGGTGCTGGCCATCGTCGTGTTCGCGCTCAGTTGGCCTTTCTCGATTCTCTTCACCCGTCGTCGTAGAGTGCTCCCCGTGCTACCGGAACTGAGCGAGGAACTCGACCAGCCGACGCCGCACGAGCCGGCGCCGGACCATCCGCACCAGCACAGCGACACCTGTGGCCACCAACCGGTCCGCCACGGCGACCACATCGACTACGTCCACGACGGGCACCGACACGCCCAGCACGCGGACCACTACGACGAGCACTGAGCAGGCGAGGGAGCCGGCCATGGTCGACCCGAAGGTGACGACGACGCCGCAACGCCGGACCCGGCAGCGGGCCTCCGTACACGCCATCCTGTCGGATCTGGACGAGTTCCGGACCGCGCAGCAGATCCACGACCTGCTCCGTCAGCAGGGCGACCGGATCGGCCTGACCACGGTCTACCGGACGCTGCAGTCGATGGCCGAGGCGAGCGAGGTGGACGCGCTGCGGACCGGTGAGGGCGAGATGGCGTACCGGCGCTGCTCCACCGGCCACCACCATCACCTGGTCTGCCGGGTCTGCGGTCGAACGGTCGAGGTGACCGGCCCCGCCGTCGAACGCTGGGCCACCCGGATCGCCGAGGAGAACGGCTTCCGCGAGGTCAGCCACGACCTGGAGATCTTCGGCACCTGCGCCGACCACTGACCCAACCCCCCGAGTTGTCAGACTCTCACCACGCCAGGGCATGGTGAGAGTCTGACAAGTCGGGGGTTAGGGGTCGCAGCCGACTATTTGGAGGTTGAAGTAGTCGCGGTAGACCCAGCCGCGGCGGGCGTGGGCGTAGGAGTAGACGTTGATCGGGCCCAGGTCGTTGGGCCCGTGTAACTCGGCGCCCGGCTGCAGCCAGGTGCTGCCGCCGCCGTCCCACTCGATCAGGGTCGCCTGCAGCACCTTGTAGATGCATTCCTGGTCCGGCGCGGTGACCGAGTAGTCGCGACCCGCCGGCTCCTCCCCCGCGGCGGCTGCCGTCGTGGCAGCCCCGGCGGTGAGCCAGCCGGTCAGCACCAGGGCACCGATCACCAGACCGGACCTGAGTCTCTGTTTGATCATGATCATTCCTTTCTGCCTAGCTTGATCAACAAGCGAGATAGTTGGCGTGGATCCAGACCCCGCTGGGGCCGCCCCACAGGTTGCCGCCGCGCCAGTGGCCGCCGAAATCCTCGGCGAACACGTCGAAGCCCTGGCCCTGGGTCACCCAGCCCTTGATCTCACCGCCGGACGGGTAGGGCTTGTTGTAGAACGGCACGCCGACCGTCTTGACGAAGCAGGTGTAGTACTCCGCCCTGGCCGGTTCGGTTGCGGCGGTGGCGGTGGCCGAACCGCCGCCGGTGATCATCAGCACGGTCATGATCACCAGGGCGGCAGCCCGCCGCAGTCGCCGGTTCACCGTGATCATCGGCGTCAGGCGATGCACAGCGGGTTGCCGTGCGCGTTGGTGACGTTGTTGACCTGAATGATCGGGTGCACGTTGCAGCCCCGGCCCATCCAGGTCGGCCAGGTGTGCGAGGCACTGTCACCGCCGCCGGTGACGCCGGCGGTCTTGCAGTGGTAGCCGCTCTGGTTGTTGCCCCAGCACAGATTGATCGCCTTGTTCGCCGCGCTGGTCTGCCACCAACCGACGCCGATCACCCCCTGGCCGTTCGCCGTACCGGAGGCGTCGATGCAGAGCGTGCCTTTCAGCTCCCAGGTCGCGATCTGGGTGCAGGTCTGCCAGTAGCCGTCGGGGCCGGCCACGCCGTAATCCCGGCCGGCGACCCTCTTGTCCTCGTCGATGGCGCTGTCGGCCGACGCCGTCAGCGGCAGCAGCACCGCCAGCACCACACCGAGCAGTGCGGCCAGCAGGGGTAGTCGTCCGGTGCGTCGAAGCGTGCGTTGGGATCCCACAGTTCCTCCTCGTCCAGGGTCCGGGACTCGGGATCGGTCCCGGATGCCTTCACTGTCCGGGCCGGTGCTGGGCGGTCACAACGCTTTGAAAGAAGTTTGAAATCGTTTCCGCGCTTGCCGGCGATCGGGTGCAGTGAGATGCCTCTTGTGGCAGTGCCTGAATGTGAGCGAAGGTCGTCCGTAATGCGCCGCTCCGCGCAAATTCGCCTCGCGTCGGGAGGAACCCCGTGTCACCGTCCTTTCCGCTCCGGCGTCGTCGAGTCCTGCAATTCGGCGCCGCCTCCCTGGCCGCTGTGGCGGTCGGCGGCACCGCCGTCCCCAGCGCGCAGGCCGCCACCCCGACCGTGTACGGCGACGCCTCGCTGTCCTGTGAGCTCTCCGGCTTCGGCGTCCACGACGGCATCGGCTACCTGACCACCCGGGGCCTCGCCCCGGTCCGCCTGCTCCGGTACGACTTCGCCGCGCGCCAGGTCAGCAACGTGTCCTTCCTCCCGGCGGCCGGCGCGAACGGCACCGCGATCGACGGCGCCTACGGGGTGGGGCCGTCGCCCGACGGCTCACTCGTGCACGTGGCCACCTACCCGGACGGCGACCTGTATCGCTGGAACCCCGGCACCCAGGCCTTCACCCGGGTGGCCAACACGATCGGCAACCTGCCGTTCACCCTGGACGTCGCGCCCGACGGCAAGGTCTACGTAGGGATCTACGACCCCAACGCCGGAGCGGTGGTCCGGGAGTACAACCCGAGCACCGGCGCGGTGACCTCCCTCGGGCAGGCCGTGCCCGCGGCGACGTCGCGCTTCGCCCGCTGGCTCGCGGTCGACGCCACCCATGTGTACGTGGCCACCACCCGGGACGGAGTGCTGGTCCGTCGGGCCCGCAGCGGCGGCGGCTGGACCGAGCTGCACCGGATTCCGAAGCCGCCCGGCGTCACCGTCACCGGCTACAACGGCGTTGCCCTGAGCGCCGCGAAGGTGTACGCCCTCAGCGGCCGCGACGTCGTCCGGCTGAACCACGACGGCAGCGGCGTGGAGTCGATCACCGCCCCGGCCGTGCTGAACCAGCTCTGCCACGACCCGGCCACCGCCGCCCTCTACGTCGCCAGCATCGACGGGGCGATCTACCGGCTGCCCGACGGCTCGACCTCGTACGAGCACCTGGCCGACACCACCTCCACGCTGCGCCACGCCGGCATCGGGATCGCCGGACCCGGACTGCTGGTCGGCTGCACCGAGGACGGGCTCGTCTGGGACCTGGTCCTGGCCACCGGGGCGTACACGGAACGCAACCTGATCGAGCTCGCACCGCAGGCCGCCGGCGGCGAACTCGTGCACTCGATCTGTGCCTCGTCGAGCGGCAGCGTCGCCTGGGTCGGTGGGCGGAACGCGATCACCATGCACAACGTGTCCAGCAGCACGGCGGTGCGCTATCCGATCTCCGGCGAGGCCAAGGCCGTCGGCGTGTGCGGCAACGACCTCGTTGCCGCCATCTACCCGTCCACCGAACTGCGGGCCATCGACCGCACGACCGGGGACCAGCGGAGCCTGGGCCGCATCCTGAACGGTCAGTACCGCCCGATGGACCTCGAGGTCGACGCCGCCACCGGCCGCGTCTTCATCGCGACCAAACCCAACCTCGGCGTCGCCGACGGAGCCCTCGCGGTGATCAAGCCGTCCGTCGCCGACAGCCTGCAGGTGCTGACCGGCCTGTTGCCCGGGCAGGCGGTCGTCTCGGTCGACCTCGACGCCGGCAAGATCTTCATCGCCGGCGACCGGTCCGCCGGCGCGGAGACGGTGCCGGACGGGGCCGCCGGCGCCCAGATCCGGGTGCTCGACCTCGCCACGCTGCAGACCCTGCAGACCTTCACCCCGCTCGGCGAGGGCACCGCCCTGATGAGCATCGCCCACCTCGACGGACTCGTCTACGGCGTCTACAAGGTGCCCGCCGGCTACTGGTTCGCCTGGGATCTGGCCCAGGGCAAGCGGGTGGCCGGATCGTCCAAGGACGCCAACGGCAACTGGGTCCGGATGCTGCCCGGCTACGGGGAGGTCGTCCGACAGGGCGGTCACATCTTCGCCGCCGTGAACGCCGAAGCCAACGACGACGTCCATCTGTATCGGCTCGGGCCCGGGCTCACCACCGCAACCCTGCGCAATCAGAACCTCGGCCGGTCCTGGTACACCTACCCGCAACTGGGGTTCATCGGCTCGACCATGACCGCCTGGACCCTGGCCGGTCGCAAGCTCGCCAAGGTCGACCTGACCGTCTGACCGCCGTCGTACGGCTCAGTGCAGCAGGTCGAGGATCTCCTCGCCGCGCAGGGTGCGGTGGACGCGGACCGAGCCGCCCACCCGGTGCCGGCTGATCAGTCCGGCCGACTCGAGCTGCTTGCAGTGGTACGTGGCGCTGCCGCCGGTGCTGCCGATCAGGGCGGCGACCTCGCTCATCGTCAGGTAGCCGTCGGCGCCGCGCAGGATCTGCGTCCGGGCCTCGCCCAGGATCAGGTCGGCCGGTGACTCCGCGGGGTGGGTGGTGCCGCACTCCCGCAGCGGATAGCCGATCCAGACGTGATCGTCCTGGTCGACGTTGAGCAGCGAGGCGGTGCCGCCGGAGATCAGCGGCACCAGCACCAACGTGCGGCCGGCCAGGTCGATCACCTCGCCGCGCGGGTCGGGCAGCAGCAGCGAGCTGCCGACCAGCCGGATCCGCGGCCCCAGCAGCGACAGTCCGGCGCCGAGCGTGCCGGTCACGGCCGCGGTGCCGATCCGTACCACCTCCCGGCTCAGCCGGCGCCGGCGACGCCGCCAGACCGCCTCGACGAACTCCCAGGCGTGGGCGGCGACCCGGGAGAATCCGGCCAGGAAGGTGCCCGGCCGGTCGATCACCGGGCGCAACGCCTCGGGCACCGGCTCGCCGGCCAGGTCGGCCTCCAGTTCGGCCAGCAGGGTGTGCCGGTCGACGTCGGCGGTCCGGTCCAGGAAGCTCCGGCCGGACGGCTCCCCCGGGTACGGCATCGGCGAGAGGCAATCCGGGATGGCCACCAGCGGCGACCCGAAGAGCTGCGCGGCACGGGCCCGGTCGGTGGCGAGCTCGGCCGGCAACAGCTTCGCCCGGCAGTGCGCGGGAATGCCCTGGGCCGGCCCGCCGAGCAGGTCGGCCACAACCGAGATCAGGGAGGCGGACGGCTCGACGGCCACCCGCGGAGACAGCCGGCCGAGGTCACCGAGCCGAAGTTCTGTATACGTATCCATGATGGGCCTTCCGTGGATCCCGCAATCCCGACGCGCTCACCGTACTCAACTCCGGGCTCAACCCAAACCCTGTCCGAAACCCCAAACTCCGTCGATCCAGGACAAAGATGGCATGCTGTACCGATGACGACGGCCGAAGAGACGGTCGAGGCCGAGTCCCCGACCCCGCCGCCGTTCTCGTGGGGATTGATCCCGGCCGCGGGCGTTTCCGCCTCCGCGGTGCTGTTGTTCGGTTTCCAACACCAACTGTCCGGTTATCTCGTGCTGGCGGTCAGCATCGGCCTTGCGTTCGTGCTGGACCGGGATCTGGGGAAGAGCCTGCTGCTGATCGGGATCGGGCTGGCCCCGATCGGCCTGATCTCGCTCGAGGCCGACATCGGCTGGTTCAACTTCCTCCGGATGGGTGGCGTGCTCGCCTTCGCCGCGAGTGCGCCGTACCTGATCGACCGGTTCATCCTGAAGCGCCATGTGATCCGGTTCCCGGTCAACACCGGTCGGCGCTGGACCCGGCTGGAGCGTTGGTACCTGGTCATCGTCGTCGCGCTGGCCTGGCTGATCCTGCCCTTCTACTTCATCAACTCCGGCACCTACCTGAACTGGCCGGCGGTGCACGAGCCGAGCGAAATGATCAGACTCGGCGTCGCCGTGAACGCCGTCGGCCTGTGGGACGAACTGTTCTTCATCTGCACCGCGTTCGCCCTGTTCCGGCGCCATTTCCCGATGTGGCAGGCCAACATTCTGCAGTGCATCATCTTCGTGTCGTTCCTGTGGGAGCTGGGCTATCAGAGCTGGGGGCCGCTGCTCACCATCCCGTTCACCCTGGTCCAGGGCTACATCTTCAAGCGGACCAGGTCACTCCCCTACGTCGTCTGCACGCACCTGATCTTCGACTGCGTGCTGTGGTTCGTCCTGGTCCACGCCCACAACCCCGACTGGCTCCCGATCTTCATCTACTAAAATCCGCCCACCCGGCACTAGTGCACGGGTTTTGCGGCGTGTCGGTGCAGAAGTGACGTCTCGGCGACGGACGATCGCGACCGCCGGCCGCAACCGCAGCCCTCCCCGGGATCGTCCGCGGAGCCCAGCACGATCGTGTCCGGCCCAGCAACCAGTGCATCGCCCCGTTCCCACTCCCGGCGGACCCGGGTGTGCCGCCGGTCACCCACCAGGAACCAGCAAAACCATCCATGTTCGACAGCGCTCGGAGTAGACCGTTCTCATCCACCGACATGGTCCTCCCCTCGGTTCCCGCTCCCGTCGAGACGTCGATTGTGCACCGACACGCCGACAGAACGCGTGCGTTTGTGGCGGGTCGGCGGATTGGGTCAGGCGCTGCCGTAGCGGCGGTCGCGGTCGGCGTAGAGCTCGATCGCCCGCCAGAGGTCACGGCGGTCGAAGTCGGGCCAGAGGCGGTCGAGGAAGACCAGCTCGGCGTAGGCGGACTGCCAGACCAGGAAGTTGGAGGTGCGCTGCTCCCCTGAGGAGCGGACGAACAGGTCGACGTCCGGGATGTCCGGCTCGTCCAGGAACCGGCGGAACCGGTCCTCGGTCAGCCGGGACGGATCGAGCCGACCGGCCGCGGCCTCCTCGGCGATCCGGCGGGCGGCGTCGACGATCTCGGCCCGGCCGCCGTAGTTGACGCAGAACTGCAGGGTGATCACGTCGTTGTCGACCGTCCGGGCCTCCGCCGCCTCCAGTTCGGAGATCACGCTGCGCCACAGCCGGGGCCGCCGGCCGGCCCAACGGATCCGGACGCCCATCGCGTCGAGCTCGTCCCGGCGGCGCCGGATCACGTCCCGGTTGAAGCCCATCAGCCAGCGCACCTCGTCCGGCGAGCGGCGCCAGTTCTCGGTCGAGAACGCGTACGCCGACACGTACTTGACCCCGACCTCGATCGCGCCCTCGATCACGTCGAACAACGACGCCTCGCCGGCCGCATGCCCCTCGGTCCGGGCCAGCCCGCGGGCCTTGGCCCAGCGGCCGTTGCCGTCCATCACGATGGCGACGTGCCGCGGCAGCTTGGCCGCCGGGAGCTTCGGCGGCCGCGCCCCGCTGGGGTGGGGCTTGGGCGCCGCGTACGAACGCCGGGAGTTCCTCACCGGCGTCCCCGCGGAAAGGTGGCGTGCAGCGGAGCGTTCTCGTCGGGTGTCCTTGGCACGTAAGGGACAATAGCCGGGTGCCGACCTACTCCGATGAGGCCGTCGTGCTGCGCACCCACAAGCTGGGCGAGGCCGACCGGATCATCACGATGCTCAGCCGGCGGCACGGCAAGATCAGGGCGGTGGCCAAGGGGATCCGGCGCACGTCCTCGAAGTTCGGCGCCCGGCTGGAGCCGTTCTCCCGGGTCGATCTGCAGTTCGCGATCGGTCGCACGCTGGACGTGATCACCCAGGCGGTCACCCTGGAGCCGCACAGTGACGAGCTCGGCCAGGACTACCGCAAATACACGGCCGGCCAGGCGATGGTGGAGACCGCCGACCGGCTGGTCGCCGAGGAACGCGAGCCCGCGGTGCAGCACTACCTGTTGCTGGCCGGGGCACTGCGGGTGTTGCAGTCCGGCACCCGGGACGGCGAGCGGGCGCCGTCGTTGATCTTGGACTCCTACCTGCTGCGGGCGATGGCGATCGCCGGCTATGCGCCGTCGTTCGTCGACTGTGCCCGGTGCGGGCTGGTCGGGCCGCACCGCGCCTTCTCCCCCACGGCCGGCGGCGTGGTCTGCGAGCCCTGTCGCCCGGCCGGTTCCAGCCGGCCCAACCCCGAAACCCTGGCCCTGCTCAGTGCCCTGCTCGAGGGTCACTGGGAGGCGACCCGGGACCAGCCCGCGGTGATCATGGCCGAGGCCAGCTCGATCACCGGCGGCTACGTCGCCTGGCACCTCGACCGGAATCTGCGATCGCTGGCGCATGTCGAACGTTGATCCCGGTTGGGGTCCGCCCGATCCGTCGGGCCGATTCTCCGGCGCCCCGGTGCCGGCCCGACCGCCGAAGCACCGCCCGCACCGGGCCGCGTACGTCTTCGCCGTGATCATGGTCCTGGTCAGCCTGGTGCTGATCGCGGTGCCGGTCGGAATCCCGGTCCTGATCAACCGCTCGACGGCCGAGGGCTCCCCGCCGATCGTGCTGCCCGAGCCCGGCGCGGGCAAGCCCGGGGTCGGTGATCGTTACTACCCCGACTACGGCAGCAGCGGCTACGACGTGAGCAAATACACGATCGCCGTCGACTGGGCGCCGGCGGCCGGTCGGCTCTCCGGCCGGACCACGATCAACGCCCGGGCCGAGCAGGGACTGTCGTCGTTCTATGTTGATCTTGCCCTGCCGGTCAGCCGGGTGCTGGTCGACGGAGCCGAGGCGCGGTTCGCCAAGTCCGGTTTCCAGGACGTCAAGATCACGCCCGCCCGGCCGGTCGAGGCCGGTAACGAGTTCCAGGTGCAGGTGGAGTATGCGGGCGAGCCGGGCCAGGTCCGGCGCGACGACATCCGCGCCTGGTATGCGACCGGGGAGGAGTGGACCGTGGCCGGCGAGCCGGAGAGCTCGGCCTGGTGGTATCCGGCCAATGATCATCCGTCCGACGTCGCCCTGATGGATGTCAGCGTCCGGGTGCCCACCGGCTTCGACGTGATCAGCATCGGCCGGCTGGAGTCCCGCGACACCGCCGACGAGCAAGATCACGACACCTGGCGCTGGATCTCCCGGCAGCCGATGGCGACCTATCTCAATTTCATCTCGATCGGACGCTACGAGATCAAGGAAGGCGTCGCCGCCGGCCGGCCGTACCTCTATGCGGTGTCGGAGCAGATCCCCGGCCCGCAGCGGCAGGCCGCGTTCGCCAACCTGGCCAGGTCGCCCGAGTTGATCACCATGATGGAGCAGTCGTTCGGCCCGTACCCGTTCAGCGAGCTCGGCGGAGTCGTCCCGGTGCACGACTTCTGGTTCGGCGGACTGGAGACCCAGACCCGGCCGATCTACCAGCGGGAGGCGATCGCCGACCCCGACCACGGCCCGGAGCTGGTGATGCACGAGCTGGCGCACATGTGGTTCGGCAACAACGTCACGCTGGCCCAGTGGGACGACATCTTCATCAACGAGGCGTACGCGTCCTGGGCGCAGTGGCTGTATCGGGAGCGGAACGGCCGGCCGGCGAACGAGTCGTTCACCAAGCTGTACGACCGGGTCAAGGGGGTCCGTGAGTTCTGGCGGATCACGATGATCGATCCGGGCGCCGACCAGCTGTTCAACACCGTCTACAGCCGCGGCCCGATGACCCTGCAGGCGCTGCGCAACGTGATCGGCGACGACGCCTTCTTCGCGCTGGCCCGGGACTGGGCAGCCGATCCCGGTCCCCGCAGCGTCGAGGACTGGATGGTGGCCGCGCAGGCCAGGACGACCACGGATCTCGAACCGTTCTTCGACGCCTGGCTGCGGTCGGAGTCCGTACCGGCGGCGACGCCGGAGAACGGGTTCCGCTGACGGGGTATTGTGCTGCAGCGACCACCGGTGTCGAGCACGACGCCGATGAAGAGACGAGTCCTCGGGGGAATCGACAAGGAGGAACGGGTGCGTCAGCGCCGGTCACCGTCGCCGAGATCGCCCGGATCCGGGCGCATTCTCGGCGCTGTCGGCATCGCGATGATCGCGATCGCCGTCCTGGGTGTGGTCTTCGTCCTGGTGAACCGGCCAGAGGCCGCCACCACGGCCGCGCCACCGGCCCAGGCCGGCCCGCCGCCGGCGACCCACCTCGGCCGGGTGCCGGCCAGCCAGGCCGAGACGCCGATCGAGAACGAGCACTCGCACGTGCCCGACGACGAGCCGACCGAGGACGAGACGAGCCGGCCCAAGCAATCTCCGTCGCGGTCGCCGAAGCCGACCCGACCGCCGTCCCCGACCGAGCCCGCCCAGGAGGCCCGGCCGGCCATCACGGAGGGCAACCTGCCCGCCGCCACCGACCTCGCCTGGCGCGCCACCGGCGACTGGCAGGAGCGGGCCGCGGCCGAGGAGTCCGGCGACGAGCTGCCCTCGGTCTGCCTGCCGTCGGTCACGGTGCTGGCGAACCCGGCCCACCTCTTCCGGCGCGACTACACCCTGGCCGCCAGCGGCCACGGCACCGCCCTGATCGCCGACTACGCCTCCGACGCGGAGGCCGAGGAGGTCTACGCCGAGCTCGGCCGCAGCATCCGCGACTGTCCACGGATGCTGCGCCGTCAGGGCTACCTGCAGCCGAGCCCGGTCGCGGCCAGGCCGGTGCCGCTGCCCGAGGGCGTCGTCGCGGAACACCTGCGGCTGGAATACCAGGAACGGCAGAGCAGGCCGACCACGGAGAGCATCGGACTGGTCCGGGCCGGCAACCGCCTGCTGATGGTGTCGATGGTGACACCCGCCGCCGACACTTCCTGGGCCAAGGACCCGGCCGGGCAAGCCCAGGACCACCCGATGATGCGCACCCTCCCCGTCGCCGCCGGCCGCCTGATCGCCTGAACGCCCTGTGGTGATGATCACCCGTCCGGAACCCAGCCGCAGGGTCGACGGTCGAAGTTAGGGCAAGCTAACCTCCAGGGGTGAAAGCTGCGAGCGGCCCCCGCGTCGGCCGGCCGATCACGATCGATGCGGCGACCACCCCGCGCCGGCTGGTGTTGCGGACGGTCCTGGCCGGCCGCCGCTACGTCATCCCGGCCGCGGTGCTGGCGGTGCTGCACCAGCTCGGCGAGGGGCTGGTCCCGGTGGTGATGGGGCTGGCGATCGACCGGGCGCTGGCCACCGGTGATCTTGGTCAGCTGGTGTTCTGGATCGTGTTACTGGCGGTCGATTTCACCGTGTTGTCGCTGTCGTACCGGTTCGGTTCCCGGATCGGCGAGTACGGCCTCCAGGTGGTGCAGCATCAGCTGCGCGGCAAGGTCACCGACCGGTTGCTGGATCCGGCCGGCGACGCTAGCACCGCCGGCCGGCTGCCGGGCGAGGCGCTGTCCGTCGCCACCTCCGACGTGAATCGGCTCTCCTTCGCGCTGATGCTCGCCGTCTATCCGGTCGGCCAGCTGGCGGCGGTGATCTTCGCCGGGATCGTGCTGCTGGTGTTGTGCTGGCCGCTCGGGATCGCCGTCCTGGTCGGCGCCCCGCTGATGTTGCTGCTGCTCGACCGGGCCGGCGGGCCGCTGCGGCGGCGCAGCGAGAGCGAGCAGGAGTTGGCCGCGGCCGCGTCCGGTCGCGCCGCCGATCTGGTCACCGGCTATCGGGTGTTGCGCGGCCTGCGGGCCGAACGGATCGCCGCGGAGCGCTATCGCCGGGTCAGCCGGGAGGCGCTGGACGGCACGCTGCACGCGCGGCGCGCCTTCGGCGGCTACGTCGGCACCATGTCCGGCGTCAGTACGATCTTCGTCGCCGCGATCGCCGTGGCCGCCGGGCTGTTCGCCCTGAACGGGTCGCTCAGCGTCGGCGGCCTGATCACGATCGTCGGGCTGACCCAGTTCATCCTCAGTCCGCTGCGCAGCATCGCCGGCAACGCCGGCCCGATCTGGGCCGCCGCGCAGGCCTCCGCGGCCCGGGTGCTCGCGGTGCTCACCGCGCCGCCGATGCCGCACGGTTCCCGGACCGCCGAGCGCCCCGGGGCCACCGCGCCGGTGAGCTTCGCCGGGGTCAGCTCCGGTCCGGTACGCGAGCTCGACCTCCGGGTCGAGGCCGGGGAGTTCGTCGGCGTCCGCGCCACCGGCGGCCAGGCCGACGTGCTGGTCGCATTGCTGGCCGCGCGGCGACCGCCGGAGCGGGGCGAGCTGCGCTACGGCGGGATCGCGCTGGCCGACTACCGGCCGGAGGCGATCCGGGCCGAGTTGCTGGTCGCGCCGCATGCCGCGGATCTCTTCGAGGGAACGGTCCTGGACAATCTCGAGCTCGGTGAAGCGGACTCCGACCGGGCCGACCGGGTGCTGGCCCAGGCCGGCGCGGCGGACCTGATGGAGGTGCTGCCGGACGGACACCGGACCGCCGTCGGCGAGGCCGGGGCCCGGTTGTCCGGCGGCCAGCGGCAGCGCGTGGCGTTGGCCCGGGCGCTGGCCCAGGACGCACCGGTGCTGGTGCTGCACGACCCGACGACCGCCGTCGACTCGGTCACCGAGGCCGAGATCGCCCGGCAGGTCCGGGACGCGAGGAACGGCCGGACCACGATCGTGATCACCAACTCGCCGGCCTGGATGTCGGCCTGCGATCGGGTGATCGAGGTGGCGTCATGACGGCGACCCTCCGCTCCGGTGTGGCCGATCCGGCGACCGTGCCCGGCGACCGGCTGCCGATCGCCGACCGCCGGCAGGTCACGGCCGAGGTGCTGCACGCCCTGCGCGGACGCAAGAAGCTGCTGGCGCTGCTGATCGTGATCTTGATCGCCGCCAACGCCGCCGGGCTGGTCATGCCGGCCGCGCTGGGCGGCATCGTCGACGCGATCGACGGCCGGCTCGGCGCGACCCGGATCTGGCTGCTCGGGTTGATCATGGTCGGCAGCGGGATCGTCGGCGCGGCGCTGACCGGGGTCGGTGTCGTGCTGTCCGCCCGGTTGATCGAGTCGGTGCTCGCCACCCTCCGGGAACGGATGGTCACCCGCGCCCTGCTGCTGCCGCAGTCGGTGGTGGAACGGGCCGGCACCGGTGACCTGATCAGCCGGGCCAGCGACGACGTCGCCCGGGTCGCCGAGGCGGTCCCGCGGGTCACGCCGGCGCTGACCGGGGCACTGTTCACGATCGTGCTGACGTTCGTCGGGATGGCCGTTCTCGATCTTCGGTACGCGCTCGCGCTGCTGGTGATCATTCCGGTGCACGTGCTCGCGGTCCGCTGGTATCTCCGGGCCGCTCCCCCGGTCTACGCCGCCGAGCGGGCTGCGATGGCCGACCGGGCCCATCAGGTGCTGGCCGGCCTGCGCGGCCTGGACACCGTGCTGGCGTACCGGATGAGCGAGCGGCACGGCGGCCGGATCGCCGCCGCCTCGTGGCAGGTGGTCGGCTGGGCGATGAAGGCGCGGGTGCTGCAGAACCGCTTCTTCGGTCGACTCAACTTCGCCGAATTCCTCGGCATGACCGGGATCCTGTTGGTGGGGTTCTGGTTGATCAACAACGATCTGGGCACCATCGGGGCGGCGACGACGGCGATGCTGTTCTTCCTGCGGCTGTTCGACCCGATCAACCAGTTGTTGATCGTGGTCGACGACCTGCAGTCGGCGTTGGCCTCGCTCGGCCGGATCGTCGGCGTGATCCAGGCACCCACCGCGGCCGCCGAGCCGGACGCCAGGATCGCCGAACCGGAGCCGCGCGATTCATCGGCCGCGGTGAGGATCCGTGAGCTCGGCTTCGCGTACCACCAAGATCATCCCGTGCTCGCCGGCATCGAGCTCGAGCTCGGCCGCTCGGAACGAGTCGCCCTGGTCGGCAGTTCGGGCGCCGGGAAGTCCACGCTGGCCGCCCTGATCGCCGGGGTACACCAGCCCGGCACGGGCAGCATCGATCGGCACGCCGACCCGATCGTGCTGATCACCCAGGAGGTGCACGTGTTCGCCGGCACCCTCCGCGACAACCTCACCCTGGTCGACTCCGGCGCCACCGACGAGCAACTCTGGGCCGCCTTACGGACCGTCGGCGCCGAGGAACTGGTCACCCGGCTGCCCGACGGCCTGGACACCGAGGTCGGCGGCCACGGCCGGGCGCTGACCGCCGCCGAGGTGCAGCATCTCGGGCTGGCCCGGCTGGTGCTGCTGGACCCGCCCGTCGCGATCCTCGACGAGGCGACCGCCGAAGCGGGCAGCACCAGTGCCGGCCTGCTGGACCGCGCGACCGAGCAGGCCATCGCCGGCCGCGCCGCACTGATCGTCGCCCACCGGCTCAGCCAGGCCGCCACCGCCGACCGGGTGATCGTCCTCGAACACGGCCGGATCGTCGAGCAGGGCTCCCATGATCAACTGCTGGCCGCCGCCGGTCGCTACGCGGAACTCTGGCAGGCCTGGTCCCAACCCCGGACCTGATTCGTTCCGAATCATCGCGAGTTGTCAGAACTGAGTTGTGCCCGGGCACAACTCAGTTCTGACAAGTCGGCGGGTGTGGGTCAGCGGTGGGCGCGGTTGATCGCGGAGGTCACGGCGCGGAGGGAGGCGGTGACGATGTTGGCGTGGATGCCGACACCCCAGACCATCCTGGCGTCCTCACCCTCGCCGACCTCGGCCTCGACATAGGCGGCGGCCATCGCGTCGCCGCCGGCGGAGAGAGCGTGCTCGGCGTAGTCAAGCACCCGCACCTTGTAGCCCAGCGCGGACACGGCGTCGACGTAGGCGGACACCGGGCCGTTGCCGTCGCCGCTGACCTCTTTCACCTCACCGCCGTCGATCACCCAGGCGGCGACCGTGTCACCGCTGTCGCTGCTGGTCGCACCGATCACATGATCAAGATGGAGCGGCGCCTCCGGGTCCAGATACTCCGAGGAGAAGATCTCCCACAGCACCTCCGGCGTCATCTCGCCGCCGGACGCGTCGGTGCGGGACTGCACCACCTGGGAGAACTCGATCTGCAGCCGCCGGGGCAGGTCGAGGGCGTGTTCGCTCTTCATGATGTACGCCACGCCGCCCTTGCCGGACTGGGAATTCACCCGGATCACGGCCTCGTACGTGCGCCCCACGTCGTGCGGGTCGATCGGCAGGTAGGGCGCTTCCCAGGCGATGTCGGCGACCTCGACGCCCTGGCTCCTGGCCTGGGCCTCCAGATCCTCCAGCCCCTTCTTGATCGCGTCCTGGTGGGACCCGGAGAAGGCGGTGTAGACCAGGTCGCCCGCGTACGGATGGCGCGGGTGGACCGGCAGGTTGGTGCAGTACTCCACCGTGCGACGGATCTCGTCGATGTCGGAGAAGTCGATCTTGGGATCAATGCCCTGGGAGAACAGATTCATGCCCAGCGTGACCAGGTCGACGTTGCCGGTCCGCTCGCCGTGACCGAACAGGCAGCCCTCGACCCGATCCGCGCCGGCCATGATCGCCAACTCGGTCGCGCCGACCGCCGTACCGCGATCGTTGTGCGGGTGCAGGCTGATCGCGACGTGCTCCCGGTTGCGGACCTCGCGGCCGAACCATTCGATCAGGTCGGCGTACGTGTTCGGGGTCGACATCTCGATCGTCGCGGGCAGGTTGAGGATGATCTCCCGCCCCGCGCTCGGCTGCCAGACGTCCATCACCGCGTTGCAGACCTCGACCGCGAACTCGGGCTCCGTGCCGGTGAAGATCTCCGGCGAGTACTGGTAACCGAACTCGACGTCGCCCAGGTGCTGCTCGGCGTACTTCATCACCAGCTCGGTGCCGCGCGTGGCCAGGGCCAGGCACTCGGCCTTGTCGATCTTGAACACGACCCGGCGGAACAGCGGCGCGGTCGCGTTGTAGAGATGGATCGTGGCGGCCTTGGCGCCGACCAGGGACTCGGCCGTCCGCTCGATCAGGTCCTCCCGCGCCTGGGTCAGCACGGAGATCGTCACGTCCGCGGGCACCCGGCCCTCGGTGATCAACTGGCGGACGAAGTCGAAGTCGGTCTGGCTGGCGGACGGGAAGCCGACCTCGATCTCCTTGTAGCCCATCCGCACCAGCAGCTCGAACATCCGGAGCTTCCGGGCCGGGGTCATCGGATCGATCAGGGCCTGGTTGCCGTCCCGCAGGTCGGTGGACAGCCATCGCGGCGCCTCGGTGATCCGCTGCTCGGGCCAGGTGCGGTCCGGCAGCTCGATCGGGGTGTAGGCGCGGTAACGGTGGAACGGCATCGGGCTGGGCTGCTGCACCGGCACGGACTGCGGTCGAGTCACGGACGCCGGCTTGGACGCACTGCTGGTCATGAGATTCCTCGCTGCTAAGGATTGAGTCGGCTGAACGCGCGAACTCCGCAGCGAGGGTGCCAGCCCTTAGCGGACCTCGCTGCGGCAACGAAGGAGAAGCGACCAGTGGGTCATGGCGCCCACCTTAGCCACACCGAGCCGGATTTGGCCACTCCTGACCCGCCGCTGGCCGGCCGTCACCGGCTCCGGGTCCGGGTCCGGCGACGGCGCTGCAGCAGGACGTTGAGCCCGACCCCGACGACGACCAGTCCGACCAGGACCCCGATCACCACCAGCCCGCTGCTGGGGTTGCTGATCGTGAACGCCGCCAGCCAGAAGATCACCGTCGCGCCGAGCAGGCAGCCGCTGAGGGCGTTCAGCACCCCGTTGTGCGGCGGGGGTTGGGTCGCCAGTTCCAGCCGCGGCGACGGCCGCACCTGCCCGGTCTCGACGAGGTCGCACAGGTCGACCAGATCGTTGATCACCTTGGTCGTGTCCCAGCCCGGCAGCGGTCCGGGAGCGGACACCTCGAACCCGTCACCGGCGAACTTGATCATCATCAGCTGGCGCTCCGGCCCGGCGAGGAACCAGGCCACCGCGGCGGCCGGCAGGCCGGGGAACGTCGCCGGATCCTTGACCAGCATCATGAAACGCTCGTCGAAGGCGGCATCGCCGGCCGGCACCTCGGTCAGCTCCTTCCACAGGCCGGCCAGTGCCGGGTTCCGCGGCAGGATGATCATCAACGGCGTCTGCGGGCCGAGCACCTGGACCGCGTGATACCTGGTCCGGCTCCGCGAGCTCGCCGAGACGGACACCGTCGAATACTCCAGCGCGACCACCCGCCGGCCGCGATACTCCACCGCGAAGGCGTAATCGAACTGCTGCCCCGTGCCGGAGTACGGCGCGCCTGTCAGCGGGTCCTCGACCCGGCCGAACGGCAGGCCGGTGTCAGAGGTGAACCACCGAGCCCCGAGCTGCCGACCAAGATCGTCGGCTTCCTTCCGCTGCCGTTTGCGCTTCCGCCAACTGGCCACTCCGATCCCGATGAAGCCCACGATGAAGCCGCAGACGATGATCAACGGGGCAACGCCTTCTTCCATGGTCGCCTACCGTAGCGAACCCGGCCGTCTCAAATATCGGAAGCAGATCTCATTATTCGGTATCTGACTTGATCCGGCGGGATCGGTCGGGTGCAATCGATCCAGCATCACGTGTGACGAGTACCAGCGTTCAGCCCCGGCTTGCTGGTCGGCAACCCTCCTCCGCGGCGGGGTGCCCCGGGTGAACACACGGCCACCACTGGCAAGCGCGGGCCGTACCGGATGATCATCCGTGGCCCTTGGAATGAAGGAGCCCGGCGATGACCGTCGTCACCGATTCCCGCCCGACCGGATCCCACCCGATCGCCGCAGCCGCCGACCGAGCGACCGTGCCGCCGTTGCGGTCGGTCAGCGGCGCCGACCTCGAGGTCCCGGTCGTCGACGGCGGCACCCGTCGCTACGTCAACCTCGACTACGCGGCCAGCGCCCCGGCCCTGACCGAGGTGCTGGACGAGCTCGGCCGGGTGCTGCCGTACTACGCCTCGGTGCATCGCGGCGCCGGCTACGCCTCGGCGGTCAGCACCACCGCCTACGAGCGGGCCCGGCAGACGATCGCCGAGGTGACCGGGGCGACCGCCGAGCACCAGGTGATCTTCACCCGGAACACGACCGACGCGCTGAATCTGCTGGCCCAGGCCGTGCCGGCCGGCGTCGAGGTGGTCTGTCTGGACATCGAACATCACGCGAATCTGCTGCCCTGGCAGCGAATCGGCGCCACCGTGCTGACCGCCCGGCCCACCTTCGCGGAGACGTTGCGGCTGCTGGCCGCCGAGCTGGCCCGGCCCGAGGTCGGGCTGCTGGCGATCACCGGAGCCTCGAACGTGACTGGCGAGGTGCTGCCGCTGGAGCGGATCGCCACGCTGTGTGCCGAGACCGGGGTTCGGCTGGCGGTGGACGGGGCGCAGCTGGTGCCGCACCGTGATGTCGACCTGGCCGCACTCGGGATCGACTACCTCGCCTTCTCCGGCCACAAGACCTATGCGCCGTTCGGCGCCGGGGTGCTGGTCGGCCGGTCCGACTGGCTGGATGCCGCGCCCGCCTACCTCGCCGGCGGTGGCGCGGTCCGCAAGGTCGAGGCCGAACGGACCGACTGGACCTCCGGGCCGGCGCGACACGAGGGCGGCACGCCGAACGTCCTCGGCGCCGTCACCCTCGCTGCCGCCTGCCGCGCCCTGTCGGGGCTCGGCCGGTTGCGCCGGGACCGGCACGAACGGGCCCTGCTGACCCGGCTCCAGGACGGGCTGGATCAGCTGCCTGGTGTGCGCCGGCTGCGGATCTTCGACGACAGTACGGACTCGGTCGGCATCGTCGCCTTCACCCTGGAGGGTTACGAACCCGGCCTGATCGCCGCCTACCTCTCCGCCGAGCACGGGATCGGCGTCCGCGACGGCAAGTTCTGCGCCCATCCCCTGCTGACCCGGCTCGGCTGCGCCGCCGGCGCGGTCCGGGTCAGCGTCGGCCTCGGCTCGTCCTCGGCCGACGTCGACGCCCTGCTGACTGGCCTGCGCCGGCTTCTTGATCATGGTCCGAGCTGGACGTATGGCGACGTCGACGGCCGGATCCAACCGACCCCGGACCCGCGCCCGGCCCCGGCCTGGCTGCCCGAGCTCACCGCGCCCCCCGCACCCTGCCAGGGCTGACCGAGCCAGAGCCTGTTCCCTGAGCGGCAGGGTGGGGTTCGTTCCCTGAGCCTGTCGAAGCATGTCCTGAGCCTGTCGAAGGGGGCAGGCCAGACCACGCCGATCTCTCCCGGGTTTCGGCCTGACGGCCGGTGAAATACGCATCAAAGGGCGGGCGGGTTCTTGCAGTCGGTCCCGCATCACGGCCGGGCGCCGATCACCGGGGTTTGTTCATCCACTGTGACGTTTCCCGGCTCCACAGCGACGATCGAGCCGGGAACCGTCACACTCGATGACCCCGACCAAACCCAGCGGCGAAAATCGGTGGGATGCGCGAGTGGACGCGTTGGCCACGCTCCGGGCCTTGCAGCGTGGCCAAAGCGTCCACTCAGTGAGTGAATCGGCTCCGAGCGGCAGAAGCTGAGTGCGGCGACCACCCGGCAGCCGGCCGCGAGGCTTGAGCCGCATCAACCCACCCGTCCTCGGCGCGTCGTTCGTCTTTTAAATTGCCCTTCGACAGGCTCAGGGAAAGAAGACCCAAACGTCCCCATCACCCCCACCCGGCAACAGCCCAACCGACACCCGGCCACGATTCTCGACCAACCGCGAACCCCACCGCCCTTTGTTGCATCTTTGCCGGCCGTCAGGCGAAATCCGGAGAACAGCGCGATCTGGCCTGCCCTTCGGGGAACGAGGGAACGGGTACTGGACCGGGTCAGGGGTTGACGTGCAGGGTGCGGGGCTTGCGGGCGGATTCGCCGAGCTGCTGGACGCCCAGGACCAGGCCGCCGACGATGTCGCCGCCGGCGAAGGAGGACTGCATGCTGGCCGCGGCCAGTCGGCACTCGACGTCGTCGAGGTCGCGCCGGGTCTCGGCCCCGGTGATGATCTCCAGCGCCCGGAACTCGGGGTCGCACAGCACCAGCACCGAGTGATCGGGATCGGCGAGCCCGGCGTGCAGGCGCGTCGCGTAGGTCCGCGAATCCTCTTCGGCGATGCCGATGAAGACGGAGAAGGTGAGGCCCGAGACGGATTCCGCGTTGTCCACCGCGCGCTGGATCCGGTCCAGCTGTTGCGGGGTCAGGTCGTTACCAGCGGGCACTTGCGCCTCCGACCTCGGCGGGGACGGCGGTGCCGGTCGGTCCGGCCGGCAGCTCGGCGACGGCCGATCCGGCCTCCAGGGTGCCGGCATCCGTCCCGCCGCGGCCGAGCCACACCGGCTCGGTGATCGCGAGCGACTGCCGCTTGTTGGCACCGACCAACGCGGGGGCCTTGCCCAGCGCGAAGATCACCAGGAAGGCCAACGCCGGGAAGCCGACCAGCAGCCCCAACGTCTGCAGGGCGGTCGGGTTCGCGACCTCGGGCCAGCCCGATAGCGTTTCGAGGGGCACTACCATGCTCAGCAGTTCACTCACGCGCCCTACCGTAGTCGATCAAGCCCTGATCGATCACGCCGCGGGGTGCGTGCCGCCCGTCCCGACGAGCCGAGCCAGGAGGCATCGTGTCCGACCGCCCAGCCGACGCGTCGACGGAGCCAGATCGCGCGATTCCGAGTCTCGCGCCGGGTTCCCGGGTGGTGATGGATGCCGAACAGATCGCCCGGGCGTGTGCCCGGATGGCGCATCAGCTGCTCGAGGCCAACCGCGGCGCCGACGGGTTGGTGCTGCTCGGCATCCCGACCCGGGGCGTCCCGCTGGCCGAGCGGCTGGCCGAGGCGATCGCCGCAGTCGAAGGGGTCGCCGTCCCGGTCGGGGCGCTGGACATCACGCTCTACCGCGACGACCTGCGCCGCAACCCGACCCGGGCCCCGGCGCAGACCCGGCTGCCGGTCGATCTGGACGACACGGTGGTCGTGCTGGTCGACGACGTCCTCTACTCCGGCCGGACGGTGCGGGCCGCGCTGGACGCACTCGGTGATCTTGGTCGACCGCGGGCGGTCCGGCTCGCCGTACTGGTCGATCGGGGACATCGGCAACTGCCGATCCGGGCTGATCATGTCGGCAAGAACCTGCCGACCGCGGCCAGCGAACGGGTCCAGGTCCGGCTGGCCGAGCTGGACGGAGTCAACGAAGTGACGATCACCCGGGATCGGGACGCAGAGGGGGAAGCCGGCTGATGCGACATCTGTTGTCCGCCGCCGATCTTGATCGGCAGGAGATCATCGAGATCCTCGATCTGTCCGAGGAAATGGCCCAGGTGCTGCACCGGCCGATCAAGAAACTGCCCGCCCTGCGCGGCCGGACCGTGGTCAACCTCTTCTTCGAGGATTCGACCCGGACCCGGTCGTCGTTCGAGATCGCCGGCAAGTGGCTGTCCGCGGATGTGATCAACATCAGCGCCAAGGGATCGTCGGTCTCCAAGGGTGAATCGCTGCGGGACACGGTGCTCACGGTGGCCGCGATGGGCGTCGATGCCCTGGTCATCCGGCACCAGGCCTCGGGCGCGCCGCTGCAGGCCTCGCAGTGGATCGACGCGCACGTGATCAACGCCGGCGACGGCACGCACGAGCATCCGACCCAGGCGCTGCTGGACGCGTTCACCATCCGCCGGCACCTCCGCCGGCACGATCCGACCGTCGAGGACTTCGCCGGCAAGACGGTGGCGATCGTCGGCGACATCACCCACTCCCGGGTGGCCCGGAGCAACGTCGCGCTGCTGCGGACGCTCGGCGCGGACGTGATCATGGTCGCCCCGCCGACCCTGCTGCCGTCCGGGATCGAGACCTGGCCGGTGGAGGTCGACACCGACCTGGATGCGGTGCTGGGCCGGGCCGACATCGTGATGATGCTCCGGGTGCAACGGGAACGCATGTCCGGCGGCTACTTCCCCACACCCCGGGAATACACGGTGTCGTACGGCCTCACCCGGGACCGGCTCCGGCTGCTCAAGCCGGAGGCCGCGATCTGCCACCCCGGGCCGATGAACCGGGGCCTGGAGATCTCCGCCGACGCGGCCGACGCGGCCAACTCGTTGATCTTGGATCAGGTGGCCGGTGGCGTCGCGATCCGGATGAGTGTGCTCTACCAACTGCTGGGTGGCGCCGACGAGGTTGCCGATCATGCAGTGCCCGCTCCGGCGGAAGCGACCACCACCAAGGAGCCCGTACGATGACGGCACACCCCACGGGACCCAGGACAAGCTCGATCATGATCACCGGGGCCGAGCTGGCCGGCGCCGGGCGCGGTGATCTGTTGATCATGGACGGGGTGTTCGCCGACCCGGCGGACGCGCCGGCCGACGCCCGACGGATCGACGCTGCCGGCCTGGTCGCCCTGCCCGGCCTGGTCGACCCGCACACGCATCTCCGCGAGCCGGGCCGGGAGGACGCCGAGACGGTGGAGACCGGCACCGCGGCTGCGGCCCGGGGCGGCTACACCGCGGTGCTGGCGATGGCCAACACCGACCCGGTCACCGACACCGCGGAGGCCGCTGCCCACATCGCGGCCCTCGGCACCCGGTCCGGGCACACCCAGGTGGTCCCGGTCGGCGCGGTGACCAAGGGACTGGCCGGCACCGAACTGGCCGAGCTGGGCCTGATGGCCCGGTCGGCGGCCGCGGTCCGGGTGTTCTCCGACGACGGTCACTGCATCGCCGACGCCCGGCTGATGCGCCGCGCCCTGGAATACGTCCGCGCGTTCGACGGGGTGATCGCCCAGCACGCCCAGGATCCGCGGCTGGCCGGCCCGGACGCCTGCTGCCACGAGGGTGAGGTCTCCGGCAAGCTCGGCCTGCCCGGCTGGCCGGCGGCGGCGGAGTCGACCATCGTCGCCCGCGATGTCGAGCTGGCCGAGCTGACCCGATCCCGGGTGCACGTCTGCCACGTGTCCACCGCGGAATCGGTCGAGGTGCTGCGCTGGGCCAAGCGGCGCGGGGTGCCGGTGACGGCCGAGGTCACGCCGCACCACCTGTTGCTGACGACCGACGAGGTGCTCGGCTACGACCCCACGTACAAGGTCAATCCCCCGCTGCGCCCGGCCGAGCACGTCACCGCACTCCGGCAGGCGCTGGCCGACGGCACCATCGACGCGGTCGGCACCGACCACGCCCCGCATGCCCGGCACGACAAGGAGCACGCGTTCGCCGAAGCGGCGTTCGGCATGGTCGGGCTGGAGACGGCCCTCGGCGTCGTGCAGGAGACGATGCTGGACGCCCTCGGCTGGGCCGGCATCGCCGACCGGATGTCGTTCGCCCCCGCCCGGATCGCCCGGCTGACCGGCCAGGGCCGGCCCTTGCGCGTGGGCGAGCCGGCCAACCTGGTGCTGGTCGATCCATCGGCCCGGCGGGTGGTCGACGCGGCCGACACGGCGTCGCTGTCCCGCAACAACCCGTGGCACGGCCGCGAACTGCCGGACCCGGTCGTCGCGACATTCTGGGCCGGCCGCCAGACGTACGGCGACTGAACCCGCCTGCCCCTCCCCCTCGACCGCCGCCGGGTCGCGGGATTCATGCGGGCCCGGCCCAAAGCCGCCCCGAACGATGATCATTTCTCTACCTGTGGCGACTTCCGCACACCCGCCCACGCTCGTGACCCGATCATTTCTCTACCCAGGTAGAGAAACGCAGCCCCCAACCCGGCTCTCGTTGACCGACCGCCCGGAGCGCCGGGGCAGGAATCACGAGGTCGCGGGACCGGCCAGATCAGAGGGCAGCAGACCGAAGATCAGGCTGTCCCGGCGGCCGCCCTTGAAGGCCAGATGGGACCGGAGCAGACCCTCCTGCTGGAACCCGGCCCGCCGGGCCACCTGCTGCGAGCCGAGGTTGTCCGGCCCGCAGGTCAGCTCGAGCCGCGCCAGGGCCAGCTCGCCGAAGGCCCAGCCGGCCAGCAGCCGGACGGCCCGGGTGGCGGCACCGCGGCCGCGGGCGGCGGGGACCAGCCAGTAGCCGACGGAGGCGCGTCGCTGGGTCGGGTCGATGCCGCTGAGCGAGGCCTCGCCCAGGACCTCGTCCCGGTCGGCCGCGGCCACGATCGCAAGATAGACCGCGGTGCCGGCCTCGCGCAGCCGGTCGACCGCCGCGATCCGGCGGACCACCTGGTCCCGGCTGACCGCGGCCGCGTCGGAATAGCGGAGGAAGAGCGGGTCGTTGAGCCCGGCCAGCTGGACCTCCGCGTCCTCGGTCCGCCAGGCGCGCAGCGCGATCTCCGGGTCGCCGAGATCCGGGTAACTGAGGCTGGTCATGGCGCCACGGTAGCCGGACCGAAGATGTCCGATCTGTGAAAGACCGGGACCGCGATCGGGCCCTAGCGTCGAGTCATGTCCATCGATCTCATCGCCGCGGAGCGGTTCGTGCACCACACGGCCCGGCTGCTGGAGCGGCACATCTTCACCGCACTCGTGCACGGCGGCCCGATCGATCGGGTCCGCGCGGCGCTGCGCCCCTATCAGAATGCCGACGGCGGCTTCGGTCATGCCCTGGAGCCCGACGTCCGCGGGCCGGACAGCCAGCCGGCCGCAGTCCTCCAGGCGCTGTCCATCCTGGCGGAGCTCGACGCGCTGGACGACCCGATCACCGGTCGGGCGGCGGACTGGCTGCTCACGATCTCCGGTCCCGACGGCGGCGTGCCGACGGTGCTGCCCAGCGCGACCGGCCAGCCGCGCGCGCCGTGGATGCAGCCGGTCACCGAGAGCGGGTTCCTGACCTTCGCGCTGGCCGGCCGGCTGTGGCAGTCCGGGATCGATCATCCGTGGCTGCGGTCGGCCACCGACTGGTGCTGGCAGCGGCTCGACGACGATCCCGATCCGGCCGGCTACACGGTGAAGTTCGCGCTCGACTTCCTTGATTCCGTACCGGATCCACGGCGGGCCGCGGCGGCGGTCGAGCGGCTGCGGCCGGCCCTCGCGGCCGACGGCTCGCTGCCCGTCCCGGACGGCGTCGATGGTGAGCGGGTACGCCCGATCGAGCTGTCCGGCCGGCCGGATTCACCGAGTCGAGCCCTCCTCACCGAGCGCCAACTGGAGACCGACCTCGACCGGCTGGAACGCGCCCAGGGCGCCGACGGCGGCTGGGACTTCGAGTTCCTGCACTGGTCGCCGGCGCAGTCGGTGGAGTGGCGCGGCGTCTACACCGTCAACGCCGTCGCCGCGCTGGCGCGCAACGGACGACTCGAGCTTCCCGGCGCCGACCGGCGGCTGCTCGACTCCATCGGGAGCGCGGGATGAGGATCGGCGTCGGCCTGCCGGCTGCCGTGCCCGGCGCCCCGTTCGACCGGCTCGGCGACTGGGCGGCCGCCGCCGAGGCGTACGGCTTCCACCAGCTCGCCGCCCTGGACCGGCTGGTGTACGACAGCCTGGATCCGATCATCGCGCTCACCGCGGCGGCGGCCCGGACCAGCCGGGTCGAGTTGATCACCACGATCCTCGGCGTCCCGTACCGGCAGAACGCCGTCGTGCTCGCCAAGCAGCTCGCCTCGCTCGATCTGGTGGCCGGCGGGCGCTTCGTCGCCGGGCTGGCCCTCGGCGGCTGGCCGGAGGACTATGCGGCTTCGGACGTCCCGCTGCGAGGCCGCGGCACCCGCTTCGCGACCATGATCGATTCCCTGCGGAGTGTCTGGGCCGGCAAGCTCGCCGGCGCCGCCGGAGCGATGGCACCGCATCCCGGCTCCGGTCCGCCGATCTTGCTCGGCGCGCTGTCCCCGGCCGGCGTCGACCGCGTGGCGGCCTTCGCGGACGGGTGGATCGGCCCGTTCTTCGGATTGCAGCTGCTCCGGGACGGCATCGAGTCGGCCAACCGGGCCTGGCAGCGGGCCGGCCGCGACGGCCGCCCCCGGGTGATCACCCAGCGCTACTTCTGCCTCGGCCCCAGGGCGGATGAGGTCGCCGGCGGCTACCTTGATCACTACTACGGAGCCGCGTACCGATCGGAGGTGCTGGCCGACACGATGATCACTCCGGCCCGGTTGATCGAGCAGATCGATCGGATCGAAGCCACCGGCTGCGACGACCTGGTGTTCTTTCCCTGCACCGCCGACCATGATCAACTCCAACGACTCGTCGATGCCCTGGCGGCGTCGCGGCACCGGCTCCAACCGGTGATCGACCACCAACACCTCACGGAAAGAAGCAGCTGACATGTCTCAGACCCACCACCTGATCGACTACATCGAGATCCCGGCCCGCGACCTGGCGGCCTCCCGCAACTTCTACGCGGCGGCCTTCGGCTGGACGTACAACGACTACGGCCCGGCCTATGCCGGCATCCAGCGCCCCGGCGGCGACGGCGAGATCGGAGGCCTCGCCGCGACCGAGGACGAGGTCACCAGCGGCAGCCTGCTGGTCCTGCTCTACTCCGACGACCTCGACGCCACCGTGGCGGCGGTGCGGGTGGCCGGCGGCACGATCCTGCAGGAGCCGTACGCCTTCCCCGGCGGCCGCCGGATGCACTTCGCCGATCCGAGCGGGAACGAGCTCGGCGTCTACACTTCCGCGGCGGAGTAGCACGTAAAATCGCCTCGTTCGCTCCAGTTGATCGAGGTCGCGCCGATGACTTCACAACCGCACCCGCCAGACGCGCCGGCGCGTCCGGCCGGGCCGGCGCTGTATCGGGAGTATCCGGCGGTTCGCGGCTTGCAGAGCCTGGTCTCCTGTCTCTGGGAGAACGCCGCGGTCCGGGTCCGGCCGCAGACCGTGATCCCGGACGGCTGCGTCGATCTGATCTGGTTGGGCGACCACGGGCTCGTGGTCGCCGGAGCCGACACCGGCCCGCGGCAGTCCGGTCCCACGCCGGGGGCGGTCTGCGGCATCCGGCTCAGGCCCGGGGCGGCCGGGGTCATCCTCGGCATCCCGGCGGCGGAGATCCGGGATCAACTGGTGCCGGTCGAGCACGTGTGGCACCGCTCCGGCCGGGCGCTGGCGGAGACCATGGCCGAGGCCGACACCGAACGTCGGCTCGCGATCCTGACCGAAGCGGTGCTGTTGCGCCACGGCCCGCCCGATCCCGTCGTGGTCGCCGCGGCCCGGCTGCTCTCCGCGCCGGACGCCCGGGTGTCGGCGACCGCCGCCGAGCTCGGGCTCAGTGCCCGGCAACTGAACCGCCGGCTGTTGGAGGCGATCGGCTACGGTCCCAAGACGCTGGCCCGGGTCGCCCGGCTGCGTCGGCTGATCGCGACCACCGACCCCTCGCTCTCCCTCCGGGCCCTGGCCGCCGGATACGCCAGCCAGGCCCACATGAACGAGGAGGTCCGCCGGCTGACCGGAGCAACGCCGCGCCAGTTCCTCAAGGACGCGGCACTCACCGCTGCCTAGGGTCACCAAGCACTTGTGCTTAGGGTAACCTAACTCTTCATGATCATGGTTTCCTCGCGCCCGACCCGGCGCGCAGTGCTCGGGGGCTTGGCCGGACTGGCCGGAGCGACGGCCCTGACCGCCTGCCAGGCGTCGCAACCGGAGGCGCCGCCGCCGTCCGCTCCGGCGACGCAGACCCAACGGGTCGTCGCCCTGGATCCGTTCTCCACCCACAACCTGCTGGACTTCGGCCTGCCGCCGGTCGGTGCCCAGGCCGGCCTGGACCGGGGGGTGTTCCCGGAGCACCGGGAGTTGTACGCGGCGCTGCCGAAGGTCGGCGAATACTTCGAACCCGACTTCGAGGCGATCGCCGCGCTGGCACCGGAGTTGATCTTGGCCAGCACCGGCCAACGCGAGTTCGCCGCCAAGCTCGAGGCGATCGCCCCGACGACCTTGATCACCGCGGAGTCGTCCGCGACCTGGCCCCAGGCC
This sequence comes from Microlunatus speluncae, assembly GCF_009299835.1. Taxonomy (GTDB): domain Bacteria; phylum Actinomycetota; class Actinomycetes; order Propionibacteriales; family Propionibacteriaceae; genus Microlunatus; species Microlunatus speluncae. The sequence goes on along the minus strand of NZ_VKCZ01000001.1, from coordinate 441,599 downwards.
GCCCGGGAGATCGCGGCCGCGACCGATCGGATGGCCGAGCACGACCGGCTCCGGGACGCCTACCTTGCGCGTTGTGCCGACATCCGATCCCGCCGTGCCGCGGTGCTGGGCCGGGACTCGTGGTCGGTGGTCTGGCTGGCCACGGCGGACGGGTTCTCGGTCCGGCCGGCCGACAGCAACGGGGCCCAGGTGCTGGCCCTGTCCGGCGTCCGGTTCGACGCGGTCACCGCCGCCAACCCGACCGGTAAGGACGTCAAACTTTCCTGGGAGGAGGCCGACCGGATCGCCGACGCCGGCGTCATCTGCCTGCCGGGCCGCACGGACGGCGGGACCGATCCGGCCACGGAGCTCGCGCTGGCCCAGCCGTCGTTCCGCGCCCTGCCGGCGGTCCGGGACGGCCGGATCGCGATCTTCAAACACATCACGCCGGGCTCCTACCGCAACGCCACCGCACTCGCCGACGAGCTGGATGCCTTCCTCGGCGCGAGCTAGGCGTTGGACAGATCGGCGACCGGGCGCCCGGCCAGGGCGTTCGCCAGCTGCGGGACCAGCTTGTCCAGCGCGTACGTGAGCGCCTTCGGCCCGGAGTACGACAGCGCGGCGGCGAGGTTGGATTCGAAGGTGGTGTAGAGCGTCCGGTCCTCGCGCACCACCTCCAGCCGAGCGAACAGCTCCGACTTGATCAACTGTGCCTTGGTGGCGCCGACGACGAACAGCAGGTCGCGGTCCAGGACCGTCAGCTTCTCCTCGCTGAGGTCGCCCTCCTCGGCCTGGGTGGCGAAGCCGAGCGAGTCCAGCAACGCCCGCCGCGGATCACCCTGGCCGATCAGGTAGTGACCGCCGTTCTCCGGCCCGAAGTCCTCGACCAGCACCTTGCCGGCGAACTCCGGGTGCTCGGCCTTCGCCCGGTCGATCGCCGTCCGGACCTCGTCCCGGGCCGCGGTTGCCTGAGCCTCCAGGCCGAGCGCCCGGCCGGTGGTGATCAACTGGACGTCCCACGGAGTCTCCTCATCCGGGTAGTCACCGGTCTGGACCACCGTCGGCGCGATCGTCGACAGCCGGTCATAGGTCGCCCGGTCGATCGACTCGTAGATCGCCAGGATCACGTCGGGATCTGCGGCGGCGACCGCCTCGAAGTCGATCTCGTCCGACGCCACCACCGGCAGTTCCTTGCCCCCGGTCACCTCGGTCACCCAGGGCAGTCCGTTGTAGCTGTCGAACCAGGCGCGGACGCCCACCGGCAGCACGCCGAGAGCGAGCACGAAGTCCTGGTCGTTCCAGCCCAGCGTCACCACCCGCTCGACACCGGCCGGCACCACCGTTTCGCCGAACTTGTGCGTGATCGTGGTCGGTCCGGCGGCCGCTTCGGTCGGGCCGACCACATCGGCATTCGGCTGTCCCCCGTCCGACGACCGGCAACCGACCAGCGCGCCCGCGACGGCCAATGACACTCCCGACAACAAAGCCCGGCGGCTGGTTCCCACGGATCCCCCTCGGTTAGGTACTCCTAACCTTAGAACAACGGCCGGATGGGTACGAAAGTCGACCCTGGTCGAGAAACGTACGGCAGAACAGCCAGATCCCGTTGCGAAAGTCGACCCTGGTCGAGAAACGTGCAGCAGGAGAGCCAGATCCCGTACAGAAGTCGACCAGGGTCGAGAAACGGGCAGGAGGAGGGGCGGCGGAGGTCGACACAGGGCCGCATTAGTCTGGTCCGATGCCCGAATGGTTGAGCTGGAGCCTTGCCCAGATCACGGTGTTTCCGCCGTTGCGGATCGTGTTCTTGATCATCGTCGCGTTCGTCATCCGCTACGTCGCGCACCGATTGATCAACCGTTCGGTGCGGCGCGCGATCAGTCAGCCGCCGAAGCAGCGGTCTCGGGCGGTCGAGGCGCTGACGCTGGCCACCCGGTTGCCCGCCGAGCGCCGGGCGCAACGGATCCAGGCCCTCGGGTCGTTGGCCAAGAGCGTGATCACGGTGGTGATCCTGGTGATCACGGTGATCATGATCCTGAGCGAGCTCGGCTTCAACGTGACCACGATCATCGCCGGCACGTCGCTGATCGGCGTCACGCTGGCGTTCGGGTTGCAGAACATCGTCAAGGACTTCCTGGCCGGCGTCTTCATGCTGATCGAAGATCAACTCGGGGTCGGCGACTACGTCGACATGGAGAAGGCGTCCGGCACCGTGGAGGAGATCGGGTTGCGGGTGACCCAGCTCCGCGACGACAACGGCACGGTCTGGTATGTCCGCAACGGTGAGGTGCTCCGGGTCGGCAACTTCTCCCAAGGCGGCCCGGGCCGCCCGCCAGAACCGGAACCGGAGCCCGAGCCGGACCCCGATCAGGTCGACAGCGGCAAGTAGGTCTGCACGGGGTCGCCGACTCCGGGCCCAGCTGAGGTGGGAACGCCTGAGCGCCCGTCGGTGATCTTGGTCTGATCCGGGCTCCGCCCAGCTGATCAAGGCCCGAAGCTGCCGGCGGAACGGGACAGGAAGTCGGCCAGCACCGCGTTGATCTGGCCCGCCGGCTGGTACGGCATCGAGTGGTGCGTCGCGTGGCCGATCACGGTGATCTCGGCCTGCGGCATCCGGTCCAGCACCGCCAGCCTGGTCCGCCGGGCGTCGTTGACCCGGGACATGCCGGCCAACATGATCATCGTCGGCACGTCCAGCCGGCGCAGCGCGACCGGTCCGGGCCGAGCCGGCCGGGGCGGCAGCTCGCGGGTGACCCGGCTGCCGGCGGCATACAGATCGACCCAGTCGCCGTCCAGCGGCACCCCGGTCGACTCCCACCGGATCAGGGCCCGGGCCCGCTCCGGGGTCGGCGCGGCCAGCAGCGGCACGGCCCGGGCGACGTAGCCGGTGCGCGGCCGGCCGAAGCAGTCGGTCGGGTCGAGCAGGGTCAGCGACGCCACCCGGTCCGGCGCCGCGAGCGCGTACCGCAGCGCCAGCCAGGCACCGTTGGAATGCCCGGCCAGGGCGGCGCGGTGCACACCGAGCTCGGTCAGCACCGCGGCCAGCCAGTCGACCAGGTCGTCGGTGGTGCGCAGCGGCACCTCGGCGGCGCTGAGCCCGGCATCGCCGGGCCGGTCGACGGCAAGGATCCGGTAGTGCTCGGCGAGCCGGGCGGCGGTCGCGTACCAGACGGTGGAGGTGGCGCCGCCGCCGCAGAGCAGCACCAGCGGCGGCGAATCCGGCCGGCCGGCGACGGTGACGGCGGTCCGGCCGTGCCGGGTGATCACGTGGTCGGTGGTCACCGGCCGCGGCCAGCGGGCCAGCATCAGCTGGTAGTGGTAGAGGAAACGGCGGTACGGGTCGTCCCGGCCGGCACGTCCGCGCAGCGCCGGCCAACTCGTCGAGTGCGGCAGGTCCATGAGCGTGATCCTGCCCGCGCAACCCGGCCGGCACATCCGCCGCCGGGCGTAAATCGTGCTACGGCAGCGGGCGTAAGGGCGGCCCCCACGCCCGCTACCCCGGCGTCACTCGACGAGCGTGGCCTCGAGGGTGATCTCGGTGCCCTTCAGCGCCTGCGACACCGGGCAGTTCGCCTTGGCGCCCTCGGCCGCCTCCTGGAACTGCTCGGCGGTGAGGCCGGGGACGGCCGCCTTCACCGTGAGCTTGATGCCGGTGATCCCGGTGCCCGGGACGAAGGTGACGTCCGCCGAGGTGTCGACGGTCGTGGGCGGCGTGCCGGCGCCGGCCAGGCCGTGCGACAGCGCCATCGAGAAGCAGGTCGAGTGCGCCGCGGCGATGAGCTCCTCGGGGCTGGTCTTGCCGTTGGCCTGCTCGGCCCGCGAAGGCCAGCTGACGTCGTAGGTGCCGATCCCCGACGAGGCGAGCTCGACGGTCCCGGACCCCTCCATCAGCGAGCCCTCCCAGTGGGCGTTGGCCGTGCGTACGGTTGCCATGGCGATCTCCTTGTCGGCGCGGGTCTGCGGTCGTGGTGGTACGCCGCACATCCTGCCAGGCACCGGCCGCGGCCCCGCCCGGTGGTGGCGCTGGGGATCGCCGCGGGCGATGAGGAACAATGGGAGCCGATGACGCACACAGCCGACCGCCAGTCGTTCTATGACGAGATCGGCGGACACGAGACCTTCGTCGCCCTGGTGAAACGGTTCTACGAGGGAGTGGCGAACGACCCGCCGCTGCGCGAGATGTATCCCGAGGCGGACCTCGGTCCGGCCGAGGACCGGCTGCGGCTGTTCCTGGAGCAGTACTGGGGCGGCCCGACCACCTACGGCGAGCAGCGCGGCCACCCGCGGCTGCGGATGCGGCACGCCCCGTTCCAGGTCACCCCGGACGCCCGGGACCGTTGGCTGAAGCACATGCGGGACGCGGTCGACTCGCTCGCCCTGACCCCGGACCAGGACGTCACCCTGTGGTCGTACCTGGAACGGGCGGCGCACTTCATGGTCAACGCCGGCGACGACGCGGCCCCGACCACGCCGGGGTTGATCATCCAGCCCCGGCCGCAGTGATTCCTCGTCAGAGGACGGAGCGGAGCCCGGGCAGGCGTCGCAGCAGCGAGCCGGCCAGCCAGCTGAGCAGCAGCGCCACCGGTAGGGCGATCAGGAACTTCAGCACCGGCGTCAGCGCGACCGGGTGCAGCGCGGCGGCAACGCCGACGATGATCGGTGCGTGCACCAGATAGACCGCGTACGCGTTGCCGGCGAGCCACCGGGCCGCCGGGCCCTGGCCGGTCACGAAGCGCTGAAAGAGGACGAGCAGCACGGTGATCATTCCGAGCGCGAACAACGAGTCCCAGAGCGCGAAGCCCAGGTGTGCCACGGAGCTCGGCGGCGGCGGGTCGACCAGGTCGAGGGTCAGATAGCCGCCGAGCATGATCATCGGCAGCACTGAGGCGATGATCAGGCCCAGCCCGAGCAGCCCGGCCCGTCGCGGCAGGTTCCGCAGCCAGTCGTTGCGGTACGCGAGCACGCCGACGACATAGAGCGACAGGTATTGCGGCAGATAGGCCGCGCTCGGCAACCCGACGATCGGGACGTACGTGCCCACCGGCACCACCATCCGCCAGACCCAGGAGACGACTCCGAGAGCCAGCGCGAACATGATCACGTGCCACGCCCGGAGCTTGATCACCGGCCGCGGCCGGGCCGGTCGGATCCGCCGCAGCAGCACGTACCCGAGCGCGAAGATCAACAACACCTCGAGGAACCACATCGGCCCGAGGTCGGCCTCGGTGAGATAGAAACTCCAGTACGGCGGCCGGTCGGCGGCCGGCAGCGCCAGGTAGGTCGGCAGCGTGTAGAGCGGCCGCAGGGCCACGACGAAGATCAGGAACGGGATGCCGAGCCGCCGCAGCCGGTCGACGGCGAAGGCGGTCGATCCCTTGCGGTCAAGGGATCCGGGGGTGACGAAGCCGGACAACAGGAAGAAGAAGCCCATGAAGTAGGCCTGGTTCAGCAGCACCAGGCCGTCCAGCGGCAGCCCCTCCGGCGGGGACGGCGGCGGCTCCCAGTTGGGCCAGACCGGCAGGTTTCCGTAGACCAGGGCGACATGGTGGGCCACCACCAGGACGGTCAGCCAGACCCGCAGGTTGTCGACGAAGGCCAGCCGCGTGGCCGGCCGCGCCCGGACCTCCTCGGTCGCGCTGGTCATGCCGACCCCTCCCGCCGGGTCGCCCGGTCGAACAGCTCGACCACTTCCGCGGTGAAGGCGGCGACGTCGAGCTGCGGATGCGCGAGCACCTGGAAGCTGAAGCCGTCGATCACCCGGCGGACCGCGATCGCCATCACCCGCGGCGAGAACTCGCGGAACTGCCCGGCCTCCTGCCCGGCCCGGAAGATCTGCTCCAGCAGCCCGAACGTCTCCCGCTCCTCCCAATCGGAACCGAAGACCGGGCTGCCGTCGGCGCTCCGGTGGCCGCGGATGATCTCCACCACGGCGTTGATCTGCTCCGGATGTGCGGCGATGTAGCCGAGGTTGCTCTCCAGATAGCCCCGCAGCAACTGCCGCGGCTCCGCCTCATCGGCGAGAACATCCGCCCAATGGGTCCGCGCATACTCGGCACCGCGGGCGAACACCTCGGCCACGGCCGCCTCGAGGATCTCCGCCTTGCTCGCGAAGTGGTACGTGATCACCCCCTTGCTGATCCCCGCCAACTCGGCCACCCGGCTCAGCGACGCGCCCGCATACCCGTGCCGGCTGACCACCCGGATCGCACAGTCCACGATCTGAGCCCGCCGGGCCGTCTCCGTGAAGGTCTCTGCCGAGTCCCTATTAGTACGCATGACCAAATATTAGTACGATCGTCTAGCCACCCCAAACGCCGAGTTGTCAGAAGTGAGTTGTGCCCTGGGGCAACTCAGTTCTGACAAGTCGGCGGAGGTGGTCGACGTTGTCCACAGACATCGCGGCACCCCGACCGAGTTGTCAGAACTGAGTTGCCCTATGGCACAACTCAGTTCTGACAACTCGGTAAGGGGTGGGGGAACCGGGCCGCCGGGCGGAGACCACGACTCCGCCCGGCGACGTCGGGGCGGGGATGGACGGACGGGTAGCTCGGCCACGTGCTGGATCGATGGGTGGACTTAGGAGCTTCGCCTTGCATCCCCGCTGCAGCGGCGCGTTCGTACCCGACTCCTGGGCGGCCCAAACATGCGGTCTGCGTCAGCGGGAGGGATAGACCACCGGCTTGAGGCAGTGCGGGTCGGTCTTGGAGGCACGCAACGCGTCGGCCACCTGGTCCAGACCGAACCGGCCGGTCACCAGCGAGTCCAGGTCAACGGCGCCGGAGGCCGCGAGGGCAATCGCGGCCGGATAGCAGTTGGCGTAGCGGAAGGTGCCGGTGATCATCAGTTCCTTGATCTGGATGTCGGCGACCGGCAGCTCCATCGTCGGCGATCCCATCCCCACCAGGACGATCCGGGCGGCCGGAGCGGCGACCGTGAACGCCGCCCGAACCGCCGGCTCGGCGCCGCTGCATTCGATGATCACGTCGACCGGCTCGAGTTGCTCGGCCAGCGGACCGGCGGCCGCGTTGATCACCTGGCTCGCGCCGCGATCACGGGCCACGCCGAGTCGGTAGTCGTTGGTGTCGCTCACCGCGACCGAGGCCGCGCCCCGGGCCCGGGCCACGTCGGCGCAGAGCAGGCCGACCGGGCCGGCGCCGGTGATCAGGACCCGGTCGCCGGGCTCGACGCCGGCCTTGCGGGACGCCCAGATGCCGACCGACAGCGGCTCGATCAGCGCGGCGGCCTCGTCAGACAGCGTGTCCGGCACCGGGTGCGCCCGGTGGGACGCGAGCACCACCTGCCCGGCGAAGGCGCCGTGGATCGGCGGCGTGGCGAAGAATTCGACGTCCGGGCAGAGGTTGTAGCGGCCCGACTGGCACTCCTTGCACCGGCCGCAGGTTTCCTGCGGCTCCAGCGCGACCCGCTGGCCGACCGTACGGTCGGTGACGCCGGGGCCGAGGGCACGGATCACGCCGGATGCCTCGTGACCCAGCACCAGCGGTTGCTCGACCACGAAGTCGGCGATCCGGCCATGATCAAAGTAGTGCACGTCGGAGCCGCAGACTCCGACCGCGGCGATCTCGACCAAGACCTGTCCGGGGCCGGGAGCCGGGATCGGTGATCGTTCGATCACCACCTCCCCGGGGCGTACCAGCAGGGATCTGGGCTGATCGGTCGCGACGTCGGTGTTCATGATCGCAACGATACGACCGGCGGTACGGGGTCGGCCGGGGATCCCGTTCCTGGGCTCAGATCCAGCCCTGGTGCTGGGCCAGCCGGATCGCCTCGGCCCGCTCGGACACCTCCAGCTTGGTCATGATCGCGGCGGCGTAGTTGCGGACCGTGCCGGCGGACAAGCCGACCCGCCGGGCGATTGCGGCCGGGGTGCCACCCTGGGCCAGGGCGGCGAGCACCTCCAGCTCGCGCTCGGTCAACGGGCAGTCCGGGGCGATCAGCAGCTCGGCGGCCAGCTCCGGGTCGACGTACCGGGCCCCCTCGTGCACCCGCCGGATCGCCTGCGCCAGCGCGCCGGCCGGAGCGCCCTTGGTGACGAACCCGGCGGCACCGGCCCGCAGGGCCCGGCGGAGATGGGCCGGCCGGCCGCGACCGGTCAGGATGATCACCCGGCAGGACGGCAGGGCGCGGACCAGTTCGGCGCTGACCGCCATGCCGTCCAGATCGGGCATGTCGAGATCGACGACGGCGACGTCCGGCCGATGATCGAGCGCGGCCTGGATCGCCGCCCGGCCGCCACCGGCGCGGGCGACGACGGTCAGGTCCGGCTCCAGGTCGAGCAGGGTGGCGACGGCGTCCCGGATCAGCGCCTCGTCGTCGGCCAGCAGCACCTTGATCATGATCCCGCCGAGCCTACGGGAGCCGGCAGCCGCGCCTCGAACACGAAGCGACCTTCTTCCCGACCGGCCCGGATCTCGCCGCCGAGCTCCGCGAACCGCTCCCGCAGACCGGCCAGCCCGGTGCCCGCCCGGGCGCTCGGCTCGGGCCGCGGCGTCACGTCGTTGATCACCCGGAGGTGAAGTGCGTCGCCGGCCCGTTCCAGGGCGATCGAACAGTCCGTGGCGCCGCCGTGCCGGAGCACGTTGGTGGTCGCCTCGCGCAGCGCGATCGCCAACAGCCGGGAGACGGCCGGGTTCGGTGGTCGGGCGGCGAGTTCGACCCGGCAGCCGATGCCGGCGGTGTCCAGGGCGTCCCGGACCGCGGCGAGTTGTTGTTCCAGGTCCATCCCGCGATAGCCGTCGACGGTCGACCGGAGCTGCACCAGCGCGTCGGCGGTGAGCCGGCGGAGTTCGCCGGCCTCGGTGCTCGATCGTTCCGGATCGACCGGCTGCAGTCGCTCCACCAGCTCGGCCTTCAGCGCGATCACCGAGAGGGTGTGGCCGACCACGTCGTGGATGTCGCGGGCGAACCGCAACCGCTCCTCGGCCACCGCGAGCCGGGCCCTGGCCTCGCGGCCGGCGCGGAGATCACCGACCACCCGCCACAAGGCGAGCGGCAGCCCGCACATGAACGCGACCGTCAGCCCGATCGAGATCGCGGTCAGGCCGTACCCGAGTGGATCGCCGACCCGGTTGCCGATCACCAGCACCGCCACCAGCAGCCCGATCCAGCCGGCGATCAACACCGGGGCGCGGCGAAACAGCAGCGGCAGCGCGCCGGCGACCGAGCCGCCGAGCCAGGCCCAGCTGTCCCAGCGGTCGCCGGCGAGCGGCGCGACCAGCGGGATCGAGATGATCACGGTCAGCCCGAAGGCGAGGTCGATCCAGGGTGGACGATGCCCCGTCCGGACCGCGTCGCCGTCCCGCGCGAACGGGCCGGACACGCTCCGATAGTGCGCCAGGCACTGCATGATCACGACCGCGGCGATCCCGACCGCGGCCAAGATCATCCGCGTCGGGTCACTCTCCCGGCCGAGCCCGATCCCCGGCATGATCGCGGTGGTCAAGGGCGCCGGGGTCATGGCCAGCAGCGCGACCGTGCGAGCCCGGCGAACCGGCCGGTCGGCCTCGTCCAGCCCCATCCGTCGGTCACCTCCTCGCGTCCGGAACCCGCCCACCATACCCCGCCTGGGTATGCAAGGGAGGCTGTTGACCGACTTGTCGAGGTCGGTGCGAAGTCCGGTCCTTGAAGCCTGGATCCACCGATGTTCGTGGATCCGTGGGGTTGCGATCCAGGTCGGCCTACGCGGCCCGAAGCCGAGCCCCGCAGGTACGACCGAGGGGGTTCGTTCCCTGAGCCTGTCGCGGCTTGTTCGTTCCCTGAGCCCTGCCGCCGCTTGTTCGTTCCCTGAGCCTGTCGAAGGGCAGGCCAGACGCCGTGCCCTTTCGGTTTCGGCCTGACGGCCGGAAAAGACGCGCCAAGAAGCGGGCAGGTCACGGCGGTCCGCCACGTAAGGCGGCCGGGCGCCGGTGTTTGCGGCGAAAGTCGCCGGCCGGGCATCGACTGTGACGTTTCCCGGCCCTCCGGCGCCGATCAAGCCGGGAAACGTCACAGTGGATAATCCCGGCGGCCGCGCAACCGGCGCCCCGGCCGGAAGTTCCCCAGGGAACGCCGTAACCCGCCCGTCCCTGGCGCGTCTTCAAGCCTCGGCGTGCACCGAGCGGTCTTGTCCGGTCGACCTCGAGCGGGCGAAGTCTGTCGTTCCCGGGTCAACTCGATGGGTGCTCAGGTCCCGCGACAGCGCTTGCCCTGGCTTGCCCTTCGACAGGCTCAGGGAACGAACACGCCACGGCTCAGGGAACGAACACTCTGGCCGACTGGGCCCGTCCGACGCCGCCCGATCCAAGATCATCGGTGGATCCAGGCGTCTCAGGGAACGATCACCCTGCCCGAGCGCCGCTCGAAGAAGGCGCGCCAGTCCTCGGTGATCGGCCGATCGCCGACCAGGACGGTCCGCGCGGTCGCGTAGCGCGTACCGGCATCGTCCCGGAGCTCGGCCGCCAGCGAGACCGAGCGGGTGCCGATCTTGGTCACGACGGTCTCCACCAGATAGGGCTCGATGGCGAAGTCGACCGGCTTCAGATAGTCCAGGTCCTGCCGGACGACGACCCACTGACCGCCGTCATCGCCGCCGATCAGGTCGGCCACGAACTCGACCCGCGCCTCCTGGACGTAGTCGTAGTAGCGGACGTTGTTGACGTGGCCGTAGGAGTCGAGATCGGACCAGCGCACCCGGACCCGATGGAGCCGGCCGGAGCCGTCGAACTTGATCTTGGTCGAGTCCACCGGCCGCAGCGGCTCGGCCGGCTCGAGATGCGCGGTCAGATACTCCCGTTCGGCCGCGGTGAGCCGGCGCAACGCGTTGTTCGTCAGGTCGAACGGGGTCGCCGTCGTCCGGGCCCGGACCGCTACCTCTGCTCCGTCCCTGATCTCGTAGCCGATCTTGAACCGGCTGCCGCCGACCGCTTCCAGCCAGAGATCGATCGTCAGCGGCCGGCCGGTGTAGACCACCGGCGCCAGGTATTCGACCTGGTGGCCGGCGACGATCACGCCGCTGTCCAGCAGCTCCCGCATCACCGGCGGGCCGGCGTGCAGGAAGTCGACCCGGGCCTCCTGCAGATAGTCGACGAACGCGGCGTTGTTGACGTGGCCCTGGGCGTCCATGTCGCCCCACCGGACCGGGCAGCGGTACGAATGCGTCACCGCAGCATCCTGCCAAGCCGTCGATCATCCGGCGACGACCGGGTCCCCGGCCGGCCGGAATCAGCGGATGCCGGGACGGGACTCGGCCCAGCGGCCGCAGGTGAAATCCGGGAAGTCGACCGGAGCGCCGCCGGCCGCGACCGACGCGACACTCAGCGGCGCCGGCGCGCTCCAGGCCGCGGCGTCGTAGACATCCATCTCGGGCACGGCACCGGATCGCATCGCGGTGATCAGCCGCAACAGCATCAGGTAGTCCATCCCGCCGTGCCCACCCGACTCCCGCGCCCGCGCGCCCTCCTCGGTCCATAACGCGTGCTCGTACTGCCGGAACGCGTCGAGCTCGGCGTACTCCTCCGGCTGCTCGGGATCGTCGGGATCCTCGACGAAGATCCGCGGCGGGAAGTCGGTGAAGATCCCTTTGGTGCCGACGATCTCGTTCCGCCGGCTGTACGGTCGCGGCCCCACCACCTGGTGCTGCAGCAAGATCGTCCGGCCCCGTTGGGTGGCGACGATCGAGGTGTTGATGTCGCCGCAGCGATAGACCTCGCCGGCCGTGCTCGGGTCGAGCTCGTCGGGATGATCATTCCGCCAGGCATCGAGGCCGCGGGAGGCCGAGCTCATCGAGGTCATCCGGACGAACCGGTCGCCGCGATTGACGTCGAGGTAGGCGGCCACCGGGCCCAGCCCGTGGGTCGGATAGAGGTTGGCGTCGTAGTCGACATGCGCCTTGCGCCGCCACGCCTTGTCGGTCATCAGTGGTCGCCGAAGATCATGCAGATAGGCCGCTTCTGCGTGCAGCAACTCGCCGAGCACACCGTCGCGGACCAGGTTCAGCACCAGCAGCTCGTTGTAGCCGTAGTTGCAGTTCTCCAACATCACGCAGTGCCGCCGGGTCTGCTCGCTGGCGTCGACCAGCGCCCAGCAGTCGTCCAGCGTGAGTGCCGCCGGCACCTCGACGGCGGCGTGTTTGCCGGCCCGCATCGCGGCCACCGCCAGCGGCGTATGCAGCTCCCACGGGCTGGCGATGATCACCAGGTCGACGTCGTCGCGCTCGATCAACGCGGTCGCGTCGGTGCCGGCCGCGGCCCGGGGCCACCCCGCGGCGGCGATCCGATCGGCCGCCTCCCCCGCCCGCCCCGAGGACGCGTCGGCGACCGCGACCACCTGGGCGCCGTCGATGGCCAGCAGGTTGCCGAGCAGCGAACTGCCGCGGTTGCCGGCCCCGACCAGCCCGATCCGGACCCGGTCCCGACCCTCGAACGGCACGTTGATCATCGTCGCGCGAGCCACTCATTCATCCTAAAAGTTACGCGCACTAATAGGCAATAATGCTTGTCCACAATTGGACGGCGGGAAGGCTCAGCCGTCGGCGACGTCCCAGACGGCGCCGTTGTCCGCCGTCGCCAGCCGCCGGACCAGGACGGCCGCCACCTCCTCCGGTGGGCGCAGTCGGCCGTCGCGGTGGGCGGCGACGAAGCGCTCCCGCAGCGAGCGCTGCACCGCGGTGCCGCCCTGGTCACGGATCCAGGCCTGCATGCCGGTGTCGATCATGCCGGGCCGATAGGTGTTGGCCGTCACGCCGGTGCCGGCCAGCTCCGCGGCAAGGTTGGCCAGGTGGGCCTCGAGCGCGGCCTTGCCGGTGCCGTACACGTTGCCGCCGATCATGGCGTCGGGACGCGCGGCGACGCCGCTGGAGATGCCGACGATCCGGCCCCAGCCGTTGTCGATCATGGAGCCGAGCATCCGGAAGCCGAGGATCATCGGTGCCGTGAGGTTGATCGCGACGGCCTCGGCCACCGCCGCCGACGGGAGCCGGCGGCTGGCGTCGATCGGCGTCACGACCGCGGCATTGTTGATCAAGAGATCGGCCGCGCCGACGGCATCGGCGACCGCGTCCGGGGCGCCGGGGAGCGAGAGATCGGCCGGCACCGTACGGACTCCGACACCGTGATCTTGCAACTCGGCGGCCACCCGGAGCAACGCCTCGGCATCTCGGGCCACCAGCACCAGGTCGGCGCCCGCCGCGGCGAGCGCACCGGCCACGGCCCGGCCCAGGCCTCGACTGGCTCCGGTGACGACCGCGGTCCGGCCGGTGAAGAGGGTCATGCTGACAGCCTCCCGTGCCCGTTCCGCCCATCGCACGCGGCCCCGGACGGCGGGAAGTCGACTCGGCCGGAACCGACCCCGGAAGCCGCCGCCGGATTTACCATTTCTGCATGTCAGATGCGGAAAAGGACGGCTCGACGTCGTTCTGGAAGACCTTGCCCGGGGTCCTCACCGCAGTCGCGGGTCTGCTGACGGCGGTCGGCGGCTTCCTGGTCGTCCTGGTCCAGGTCTTCGGCGGGCCGGGCCCGGTGTCGGCGTCGCCCCCGCCCGGCGTCACGGCCGAAACATCCGTGGCGGCGACCGCCGAGGATCCGGCGCCCGCCCCCACCGACGCGGCGTCGCCCGCCCCCGCCAGCACGGCACCGCCAGCCGCCACGAGCGGCCCACCGGCCGAGCCCGGCGTGCTGCATCGGGATCGGCTGGAACTGAGAAACGCCGACTTCGCCGACCTGGAGACCGGGCGGCTGGGCAGTCCCCCACCCAACGACGATCTCTATCTGGGCGGCACCGAGGAGTTGCTCGGTCCGTACGGGATCACGGTGGCGACCGGCCCGATCAGCAAGGCGACGTGCCAGGCCGCGCTGACCGACCGGATCGACCACAAGGTCTACCTGTCCAAGGTCGGCGACGACCAATGGGTCTGCATCCAGACCAAGGAAGGCCATCTCGCCGGGATGGAGCTCGCCCAGCCGGCCGGCCCCGGCCAGCCGTCGGTGATCTTCGACTACGTCGTCTGGAGCTGACTTGAAGGCCCCCCAAAAACCCGGTGAGCCGTCACATCCGCGGCCGTTTTTGCGGCCTGTCGCAGCGGAAGTGACGGGTCGGCAGGGGTCAGGAGGGGGTGTAGCGGCGGGGGTTGGTGCTGGCGCGGACCACCTGGCGGAGGTCGGCGAGGGTGCCGGAGAGGGCGCCGTGGGCGCGGGCCTGGACCAGCACGTTGCCGATCGCGGTCGCCTCGGTCGGGCCGGCGATCACCGGCAGACCGCAGCGGTCGGCGGTGAGCCGGCAGAGCAATTCGTTCTGCGAGCCGCCGCCGACCACGTGCACCGAGTCGATCGTCCGGCCGGACAGTTCGCCGGCGGTGCGCACGATCGAGGCGTACGCGGCGGCCAGTGACTCACAGATCGTCCGGGTGAACTCGGCCCGGGTCCGCGGCACCGGCTGGCCGGTCCGCTCGCAGGCGACGGCGATCCGCTCCGGCATGTGGTCCGGCGCGATGAACTCCTCGGCGTCGGCGTCGATGATGCCGACCGGCCCGGTCACCGCGGCCGCCTCGGCCAGCAGCCGATCAAGATCAACCGGCTGGCCGTCGGACTCCCAACTCCGGACGCACTCCGACAGCAGCCACAGTCCACCGGCGTTGCGCAGATAGCGGACGGTGCCGTCGACGCCGCCCTCGTTGGTGAAGTTGGCCAGCCGGCTCTCCGCGGAGAGGATCGGCTGATCGAGTTCGACGCCGACCAGGGACCAGGTGCCGGAGGAGATGTAGGCGGCCGCCGGGGACTCCAGCGGGGTGCCGACGATCGCCGACGCGGTGTCGTGCGAGCCGACCGAGGTGATCACCGTGGTCGCCGGCAGGCCGGTCTTGCGGGCCAGGTCCGGCAGCAGCTTTCCGATCACCGTGCCGGAGGGCCGCACCGGCGGCAGCAACGAGGCCGGCACGCCGAGCCGGTCCATGATCACCGGCGACCACTCCCGGGCGGTCGCATCGAACAACCCGGTGGTCGAGGCGTTGGTCGCCTCGGTCTGCCGCTGCCCGGTCAGCCCGTACGCCAGCAGGTCGGGCAGCATCAGCAGCGTCTCGGCCCGCGACCAGCGGTCCTCCCGCTGCTCCGCCGCCACCTGATAGATCGTGTTGAACGGCAGGAACTGCAGCCCGGCGATGGCGTACAGCTCGGCGAAGTCGATCTTGGCGTGCACGTCACCGATCACCGCCGCGGTCCGGTCGTCCCGGTAGGCCACCGGGTCGCCGATCAACTCACCGGTGCGATCGAGCAGACCGTAGTCGACCGCCCAGGTGTCGATGCCGATGCTGATCACGTGGTCGAAGCGGGCCGCGAGCCGGGTCAGCCCGTCGATCACGTCGCTGCAGAGCCGCCCGAAGTCCCAGTACAGCCGGCCATCCCGCTGGTCCATCTGGTTGCCGAACCGGTGCACCAGCTCGAGCTCGATCCGGCCGTCGGCGATCCAGCCGGCCATCACCCGCCCGCCGGACGCACCGATGTCGACCGCACCGAAGACCGCTTGGTTTCCCATGATCAGCTACTCAGCGCAGGAACGCCGCCGCGACGCCCGAGTCGACCGGGATGTGCAGTCCGGTGGTGTGGCTCAGCTCGTCGGAGGTGATCACCGCGACCGCGTTGGCCACGTGGTCGGGCAACACCTCCCGCTTGAGCAGGGTCCGGCCGGCATAGTAGGCGCCGAGCTCCTCCTCCTTCACCCCGTAGACCGCGGCCCGCTTGGCACCCCAGCCGCCGGCGAAGATCCCGCTGCCGCGGACCACGCCGTCCGGGTTGATCCCGTTCACCTTGACCCCGTGCTCACCCAGCTCGGCAGCGAGCAGCCGGACCTGGTGCGCCTGGTCGGCCTTGGCCGCGGAGTAGGCGATGTTGCTCGGGCCGGCGAAGACCGAGTTCTTGCTGGAGATGTAGACGATGTCGCCGCCCATCCGCTGCGCGATCAGGGCCTTGGCGGCGGCCCGGGAGATCAGGAACGAGCCCCGCGCCATCACGTTGTGCTGCAGGTCCCAGTCCGCCTCGGTGGTCTCGGTCAGCGGCTTGGAGATCGACAGGCCGGCGTTGTTGACCACAAGATCAAGTCCGCCGTACGCGAGCACCGCGGCGTCGATCGCCGCCTGCACCTGCGCGGCGTCGGTGACGTCGGCCCGGATCCCGATCGCCACATCGGCGTTGCCGAGCTCGGCCGCGGCCTCCTCGGCTCCTGCCTGATCAAGATCGGCGATCACGACGCAGGCACCCTCGGCCGCCAACCGGGTGGCGATCGCCCTGCCGATGCCGCTGGCGGCGCCGGTGACCAGGGCGATCCGGCCGGCGTGCGACCGCGGCTTCGGCAGCCGCTGCAGCTTGGCCTCCTCCAGCGCCCAGTACTCGATCCGGAACTTCTCCGACTCGTCGATCGGCGCGTAGGTCGAGATCGACTCTGCACCGCGCATCACGTTGATCGCGTTGACGTAGAACTCGCCGGCCACCCGGGCGGTCTGCTTGTTGGCCCCGAAGGAAAACATGCCGACGCCCGGCACCAGCACGATCGCCGGGTCGGCGCCGCGCATCGCCGGCGAATCGGCGTCGGCGTGCCGCTCGTAGTAGGCCCGGTAGTCGGCCCGGTATTGATCATGGAGCTGCTGCAGCCGGCTGATCGAATCCTCGAGGCTCGCCGCGGCGGGCAGGTCGAGGATCAGCGGCTTCACCTTGGTCCGGAGGAAGTGATCGGGGCACGAGGTGCCCAGCTCTCCCAGCCGGGGATGCTCGGCCCGGGCCAGGAACTCGAGCACCTCGGGGCTGTCGGTGAAGTGGCCGACCATCGGCTTGTCGGTCGAGGCCAGGCCCCGGATATGCGGCGCCAGCGCGGCCGCCCTGGCCCGGCGCTCCGCCTCCGGCAACGCTCCGTACCCATCCAGCTCGGCGCCGAACGGATCGGGCCTCCCGTGTTGATCAAGATAGTCCTGCGCCGTCTTGATGATCCACAGCGAGTTGGCCTCGGCCTCGTCGCTGGTCGCACCCCAGGCCGTGATCCCGTGGCCGCCCAGGACCGTGCCGATCGCCTGCGGGTTGTCGGACTTGATCTTGGCGATGTCCAACCCCAGTTGGAATCCCGGCCGCCGCCACGGCACCCAGACCACCTTGTCACCGAAGATCTCGCCGGTCAGCCTCTCCCCGTCCACGGCGGTCGCGATCGCGATCCCCGAGTCGGGGTGCAGGTGATCGACATGCGGCGCGTCGACCAGGCCGTGCATCGCCGTGTCGATCGACGGCGCCGCCCCGCCCTTGCCATGCAGGCAGTAGTCGAACGCGGCGACCAGCTCGTCCTCGCGCTCGATCGCCCCGTCGCCCCAGGACCCGTACACGTCGACCAGCGACCGCATCCGGTCCAGCCGCAACACCGCCAGCCCCGACGCCTGCAACGTGCCGAGATCACCACCGCTGCCCTTGACCCACAGCAACTCCACGTCGCCGCCGGTCACCGGATCGGTCGCCGTCCCCTTGGCCGAGGTGTTGCCGCCGGCGTAGTTGGTGTTCCGCGGATCGCCCCCCAGTCGGTTGGACCGGTTGATCAACTCGGCCACGGTGCTGTTCTCGTTCTGCTGCGTCACGTCCTACTACTTCCTCGGTGTCGAAGGTTCTGTTCGTTCCCTGAGCCTGTCGAAGCCTGTCGAAGGGGGCAAGCCTGATGCCAGCGCTTCGACAGGCTCAGCGCGCGTACGGAATCAGGCGCCCCAGCCGGCCTGGTCGCCGCCGACACGGTCGACGGCGATCTGATCAAGGTAGCCGCTGGCCAGGAATTCCTTCATCGGGTCGGCGGGCAGGCCGCGGCCGCTGCGCCATTCGGCCAGGTCGGGCCGGACGTCGGTGTAGAACGCGTCCATCATGAGCTGGTTCGCGCCGAGGACGTCGCCGGCCTGCTCGGCCGCCAGCAGTTCGTCGCTGTCGACCAGCAGGGCCCGGGCGGTCATCTCCTGCACATTCAGCACGGAGCGGATCTGGCCGGGGATCTTGGCCTCGACGTTGTGGCACTGGTCGAGCATGAAGGCCACCCCGCTGGCCTGACCGTAGCCGCCGCCGCGAACGACCTCGTACAGGATCCGGAACAGTTGGAACGGGTCGGCCGCGCCGACGATCAGGTCGTCGTCGGCGTAGAACCGCGAGTTGAAGTCGAACGAGCCGAGCCGGCCGAGCCGGAGCAGCTGGGCGACGATGAACTCGATGTTGGTGCCCGGCGCGTGATGCCCGGTGTCCAGGCAGACGAAGGCCTTCTCCCCCAGCGCGACGCAGTGCGCATAGGAGGTGCCCCAGTCCGGCACGTCGGTGGCATAGAACGCCGGCTCGAAGAACTTGTATTCCAGCACCAGTCGTTGATCATCACCGAGCTGGGCATAGACCTCGGCCAGCGACTCGGCCAACCTGTCCTGCCGGCCGCGAAGATCACCCTGGCCGGGATAGTTGGTGCCGTCCGCGAGCCAGATCTTCAGGTCCCGGGAGCCGGTGGCGGTCATGATCTCGATGCACTCGTGCATGTGCGCGATCGCCTTTTGGCGCACCCGGGGATCGACGTGGGTCAGGCTGCCGAACTTGTAGTCGTCATCCTGAAACGTGTTGGAGTTGATCGTGCCCAACGCGACTCCATGATCACCGGCGTAGGCGGCCAGCTTCCCGTAGTCGTCGACCTTGTCCCACGGGATGTGCAGCGCGACCGTCGGCGCCAGCCCGGTGTATTCGTGCACCTTGGCGGCGTCGGCGATCTTCTCCTCCGGCGTCCGCGGCACCCCGGGCTGCCCGAACACCCGAAACCGGGTGCCCGAGTTGCCGAACGCCCAGGACGGGAGCTCGATCGCCTGATCGGCCAGTGATGCGGTGATGTCCGCAAAGTTACGCATCAGCTTTCCCTTCTCTCTGCTCAACGGTGCGCCGCCATTCATGATCACCGTGACCGACGGCCACCGCCTCGGTCCCGGCCTCGTCACCGGGCAACCGGACGTCGGCCGTCACGCCCGGCGGCACCGTGGCCCGGACGATGACCTCCGCCCCGGACCGCTCCCAGCGCACCGAGATCGGCCCGTACGCACTGTCGTAGCTCGCCTCACACCAGTCCAGCCCGTCCACCACCAGCGGCGCGATCGTCACCCGACGATAACCCGGCTCGGCCGGTGCCAGCCCGGCCAGTCGGCGATGCATCCAGTCCGCCACCGAGCCGAACGCGTAGTGGTTGAACGAGGTCATCTGGCCCGGGTTGATCGTGCCGTCCGGCAGCATCGAGTCCCAGCGTTCCCAGATTGTCGTCGCGCCCATGCTGACCGGATAGAGCCAGGACGGATTCCCGGTCTCGGTGATCATCTTCCAGGCCAGGTCGGGCCGGCCGGCCAGCTCCAGTGCGTCCAAGATCAACGGCGTGCCGACGAAGCCGGTGCTCACCTTGAACTCGGCCTTCTCGACCAGCTCGGCCAGCCGCTTCCCGGCGTTCACCCGGCGCTCGTCGTCCGGCAGCAGCGACCAGACCAGCGCCATCGCGTACGCAGTCTGACAGTCACCGAGCACCCGGCCGGAGCCGGTGACGAACTCGGCGTTGAACGCCGCCAGGCTGCGCTCCGACACCTCGCGGTAGTGCTTGGCCTCGTCGTCCCGGCCGAGCAGCTCGGCCGCGTCGGCGACCCGTTTCGCCGACGTGATCAGATGCGCCGTGGCGACCACGTCCGGGTCGACCTGCGCCTTGAACGCGTTCTCCGGTGGCGCGGTCGGATCCAGCCAGTCGCCGTACTGGAAGCCGCCGAGCCAGAGACCGTTGTCGGTCGCCAGGCTGATCAACTTGTCCACCCAGGCCTTCATGCTGGCGAACTGCCGGGCCACCAGCTCCCGGTCGGCGAACCGCTGCCACAGCACCGTCGGCACCACGGTCGCCGCGTCGCCCCAGGCCGCCGCGGCCGAGCCGTTGTGGCCGCCGCTCAGCACGTCGGGAATGACGCTCGGCACCGAACCGTCCGGCAGTTGATCGGCGGCGAGGTCGGCCAGCCAGTTGGACAGGAATCCCCCGGTGTGGAAGAGGAAACTCGCGGTCGGCGAGAACACCTGGATGTCACCGGTCCAGCCCAGCCGCTCGTCGCGCTGCGGGCAGTCGGTCGGCACGTCGAGGAAGTTGCCGCGCATCCCCCAGACCACGTTCTCGTGCAGCTGGTTGAGCTGATCATGAGAGCTGGCCCAGGTGCCGGTGCGGCGCAGGTCAGAACTGATCGCGACCCCCTCGAGCTGGCTCAGCTGGAGATCATCGACGCCGGTCACCTCGGCGTAGCGGAAGCCGTGGAAGGTGAAGATCGGCTCGCAGACGTCGTCGCCTCCGGTGAGTAGATAGCCGTCGGTCGCCTTGGCCTTGCGCAGCGGCCGCACCCCGAGCTCGCCGTGCTCCAACACCTCCGCGTGCCGGATGATCACCTCCGCCCCGGCCGCGCCGCGGGTCTTCAGCCGGACCCAGCCGACCAGGTTCTGGCCGAAGTCGATGATCGTCTTGCCCGACGGGGAGGTGATGATCTCCAACGCCGGCAGGGTTTCCACGATCCGGATCGGCGGTCCGTACGGGGCGATCAGGGTGGACAGGTCACGCTCGACGAGTGCGACGCCACCGGCCTCCTTGCCCCCGGGATCGAGCGAGATCCGCAGGTCGGTCCGCTGGCCGTCGTAGAAGTCGTCGGCGAGGATCCCGCTGGCGGCCGACTGCCAGGACTCGTCGGTCTTGATCACCTGGGTCGAGCCGTCGGCCTTGGTGATCTCCAGCTGAGCCAGCAGGGCGAGCCGGTCGCCGTAGTGATCACGATGCAGGTCCCAGGTCATCTGGCCGCGATACCAGCCGTTGCCGAGCACCGCCTGCAGCCGGTTCTCGCCACCGGTCAGCAGCCCGGTGACGTCGAAGCTCTGGTAGCGCAGCCGGTTGCTGTAGGACGTCCAGCCCGGCGCCAGTTCCTCGTCGCCGACCCGGCGGCCGTTGATCGAAAACCGATACCAACCGAGCGCGGTCACGTAGAGCCGGGCCGAGACGACCTCGCCGGCGACGTCGGCCGTGCTGAACAGGATCGGTGCCGGATCGTCCAGTCCGTGCCCGGCGGCGGCGATGAAGCGCGCCTGCCAGTCACCCGGCTCCAGCAGCCCGACCCCGATCGCCACCGGCTCGCTCTCCGCCACCGCCCCGTCGGCTCCGAACGCGCGGACGGTCACCGAGCCGTGGGCCCGAGAGTTCAGCGGCGGGTGCGGCCAGGCGACCAGCACCTGCTCGGCCGACTCGACCCGGATCCGCTGCTCCGCACCGCCTGCCGGGGTGTAGCCGATCTCGTACGCCTGCTGGCGCCAGTCCGGATCGTCGGTCTCGATCGACCAGGTCAGCCGCGGCGTCGGCGTACCGAGGGTGCTCGAGTCGTCGTTGTGTTCCAGCAGCACCCGGGAGATCCGGAGTTCCGTCGGAGCCGTCACCGTCATGGAGCCATCCTTCGTCATTGTGGGGTGGGACGCGCGGGCTTGAATCGTTTCAGACACAGAATCTATTCGCCGTGTGACACCCCTGTCAACACACTCTCGCCGACTTGTAGCGGCTGGGCGCTATCTGGTCCGAGGAGAGCCGGTTCAAGTCGGTGGGTGGCGGGGTTCTCCCATGGACACTAGGTTGCTCGCATGCCAGGTGAGGATCGTGCGGGGCGGCGTGGCCCTAAGCCGCAGGTGAGCATCCGCGACGTCGCGGAACGGGCCGGGGTGGCGCTGGGCACCGTGTCCAACGTGTTGAATCGTCCCGACAAGGTCGCTGAGGCGACCCGAGAACGGGTGTTGCAGGCGATCGAGGACCTCGGGTTCGTCCGGAACGACGCCGCCCGGCAGCTCCGGGCCGGCAAGAGCCGCACCATCGGGCTGATCGTCCTCGACGTCGGAAACCCGTTCTTCACCGACGTCGCCCGCGGTGCCGGCGACCGCGCAGCCGAGGCGTCGCTGTCGGTGCTGCTCGGCAGCAGTGATCAGCGGACCGACCGGGAGTCCGCGTTCATCGACCTGTTCGAGCAACAGCGGGTGCAGGGCGTGCTGATCTCCCCTGTCGGCGACGTCGACGAGCGGCTGGGCCGGCTGCGCGATCGCGGGATGCCGACGGTGCTGGTGGACCGGCTGTCATTGGGCCGGCACTTCTCCTCGGTCTCGGTCGACGACGTCGGCGGCGGTTACCTGGCCGTGCAACATCTGATCGAGCAGGGCTGCCGGCGGATCGCGTTCGTCGGCGGCCCGTTGAACATCCTCCAGGTCGCCGACCGGCTGCAGGGGGCGACCAAGGCGGCGGCGGAGCACCGCGGGGTTCAGCTCGAGGTGCTGTCCCAACCGGAGTTGACGGTACGGGCCGGCCGGGACGCCGGGCAGGAGATCGTCGAGCGCGATCCGGCAGACCGGCCGACCGGCGTGTTCGCCGCCAACGACCTGATCGCCGTCGGGGTGCTGCAGGCGTTCGCGCTGCTCGGGCCGCTGGCCGTACCGAAGGACGTCGCGTTGGTCGGCTACGACGACATCGACTTCGCCGGCTCGACGGTGGTGCCGCTCACCTCGATCCGGCAGCCGTCGGCGTTGATCGGCAAGACGGCCGTCGAGCTGCTGCTGGCCGAGACCGAGGCGCTGGCGGCGGGCCGTACGTTCGAACGGCAGCAGATCGTCTTCCCGCCGGAGCTGGTCGTCCGCGAATCCAGCCAACGCCGCTGACCCGGCCCCTCGAGGAGATCGCCATGGACGCCGATGTCGGGGTGCGACTCGATGCCCGGCCGCTGTTCCGGCGGACCCGGGCCGCGCTGCTGGAGTTGCTCGCGGACCTGTCCCCCGCCGACTGGCAGGCGCCGACCGTCGCAGCGCCGTGGCTGGTCCGCGATCTCGTCGCCCATCTGCTCGGCGATGACGTCAGCCGGTTGTCCCGGTCCCGTGATGATCATGACGGCCCCGGTCCGGCCGCCGGCGAGACGCTGCCGGTCTTCCTGGCCCGCATCAACGACGAGTGGGTCCGGGCCGTCGCCGCGGTCAGCCCGGCGGTGCTGCGGGACCTGCTCGGCACCACCTCGGACCTGGTCCACGCCTACTGGCAGGCCTGCGACCTGGCCGCCCTGGGCGAGCCGGTCAGCTGGGCCGGGCCGGACCCGGCGCCGGTCTGGCTCGACTGCGCGCGCGACTTCACCGAGGACTGGGTGCACCAGCAGCAGATCCGCGACGCCGTCGGCCGGCCCGGGCTCGAGGACGCCGAGGCCCTGCACGCGGTGATCGACACCTTCCTGCACGCCATGCCGCTCACCCTGCGGCAGCACGCCGGGCCCGTGGCCGAGGGCGCCGCCGTGACGGTCCGGGTCGGCGAGCTCGGCAGCTGGACCTGGCGCCGTACGCCCGCCGGCTGGGACCCGGACGACACCCCGGCCGACCCCGCCCTGACGGGAGCCGCGGTGATCGACACCGACCCGGACACCTGGTGGCGACTCTGCGTCCGGATGCTCGAGCCCGACCAGGCCCGCGAGTTGATCACCGTCACCGGTGACGAGCCGCTGGCCACCGCCGCCACCCACATCCTCTCCATCATCCGCTGAACCCCCCGAGTTGTCAGACTCTCACCACGCCAGGGTGTGGTGAGAGTCTGACAACTCGGGGGTTGGGGTCAGTCGTGGTGGAGGTAGCGGAGTTGCCAGTTGCCGGCGATGATCTTGAGCAGCAGGGTGAGGTGGCCGGGGCCGGTCGGCGTTTCGATCGCGGCGGAGCAGAGGGCTTCCCAGCGTCCGGTGCCGACCTGCCAGTCGAGGGCGGTCGGCTGCAGCGGTTCTCCCGCCAGCAGGGCCTCGACGATCGACTCCCGGCCGCGGTGCGGCCGGCCGGCTCGCCAGAGGGTCGCGTCGCTGTCGACCAGGGCCAGCAGCGAGGTCGCGGAACGGTCGGCCGCGGCCCGTCGGAAGGCCTCCAGGTACGTGTCGAGCTCGCGCGCGGTCTCCAGCCGGGCGTCGATCGTGATCGGCTCGCCGGCGGCGATGGGCCGCAGCGCGAGGTGCCGCTGCCGGTCGAAGTCCTGGGCACAGGACGGGTCGTCGGCGTGGTTCACGAACCTGGCCGGCTCCGGATAGAGATACCGGTGGCCGCCGTAGCTGTGGACGAACAGGTCCTCCCCGGCCGGCAGTTCCCGATACTCGCGCTCGTCGATCGGGCGCAGTCGGAAGCTCATCACCGTCTCGCCGGCGGCGAAATCCCGCGCGGCATACACCCCGGTGCCGGCAAGATCACCGGCACCGGGGTCACCCCATCCATCGGTGCCGGGTCAGTCCCGATCGTAGAGACCGTCGAGCAGATCGGAATACTTGCGTTCCACGGCCTTGCGCCGGACCTTCAGGCTCGGCGTCACCTCACCGGACTCCACACTCAGCTCGCCCGGCAGGATGACGAAGCGCTTGATCGTCTCCCAACGTTCCAGCTTGCCGTTGGCCTCGGTGACGTAGCCGTCGATCAACTGCCGGACCGCCGGCTGCTCGACCAGGGTGGCGACGTCGTCGACCTGAAGGTCGTTCTCCTTGGCCCAGGTGGTGATCGCGTCCGGGTCGAGGGTGATCAGCGCGCTGATGTACTTCCGGCCGTCGCCGTGCACCACGATCTGGCTGATGTACGGGCAGGCGGCCACCAGCACGCCCTCGACCTTCTGCGGCGCCACGTACTTGCCGCCGGAGGTCTTGATCAGGTCCTTCTTGCGGTCGGTGATCCGCAGATAACCATGATCATCGAGCTCGCCCAGGTCACCGGTGGCGAACCACCCGTCGGTGAGCACCTCGGCCGTCGCTTCCGGCTGATTGTGGTAGCCGGTCATCACGCCCGGGCCCTTGATCAGGATCTCGCCGTCGTCGGCGATCTTGACCTCGGTCCCCGGCATCGGCGGGCCGACGGTGCCGAAGCGCGGCGCCCGGCGATGGTTGACGAACGACGCGGCACTCGTCTCGGTCAGCCCGTACCCTTCGAGGATCAGCAGGCCGGCGGCGTAGAACCACTCCTGCACCTCCCGGCTCAGCGCCGCCGAGCCGGAGACGAAGAACCTGATCTTGCCGCCCATCCGCGCCTTGAGCTTGCTGAAGACGAGCTTGTCGGCGAGTTGGTACTGCAGGGCGAGCAGACCGGTCGGCTGCTTCCCGGCCAGCCGGATCGGCACCGTCTTGTAGCCCACATCGAAGGCCCAGTTGAAGATCTTGCCCTTCAGCCCGTGCGAGGCCCCCATCATCACCCGGGCCCGGACCTTCTCGAAGATCCGCGGCGCGCCGGCCATCATCGTCGGCTGCACGACCCCGAGGTTGTCCACGATCTTGTCGATCGCGCCCTCCACGGCGGTGGCGAAGCCGACCCGGAGCTGGATCGTGATCAAGGCCTTGCCGAAGACGTGCGACAGGGGCAGCCACAGGTACTGCAGGTCGTCGGGCCCGATCAGGTCGTACAACTCGACGGCCACGCCCTCGTACGTCCAGCAGTCCTGGATCAGCCGGACCCCCTTCGGCCGACCGGTGGTGCCCGAGGTGTAGATCAGCGTCGCCAGGTGCTCGGGGCGGATCCCGTCGATCGTCTGATCGATCGAGTCCGGATGCGCGGCCAGATACTCCCGGCCGCGGCGCTCCAGCTCCGACCAGGTGATCACCTTCTCGTGATCCAGGGAGCCGTCGATCAGCACGATCGCGGCGACCTGGGTCAGCTCCGCGAGGTGATCGAGCACCTTCTGCGCCTGATCCGCGTTCTCGGCGATGATCACCTTCGACTCGGAGTCGGACAGGATGTAGGCGACATCGGCATGCTGGGTGGTCGGATAGACCGTCGTCGTCGCCGCGCCCGCGCACATCACGCCGAGGTCGGCCAGGATCCACTCGATCCGGGTGCCGGAGGCGATCGCGACCCGGTCCTCCGGCTCGATCCCCAGATCCAGCAGGCCGGCGGCCAGCACGTACGCCCGGTCCTTGGTCTCCCGCCAGGTGAGCGAGACCCAGCGTTCGCCTTCCAGATAGCGGAAGGCCTCCTGCGGACCCGACTTCTCGACCCGTTCCAACAGCATCGCTCCGACCGACGCCGGTCGGGTCAGCTCTGCCTTAGCGGTCTCGGACACTCTTTCCACCTCATCTGCTCGGGCTTATGCAGAGGGTAACCAAAGATCGCCGCGCGGACCGGCGAAGACCCCTACTCGTTATCCGTCCCGGTGTCAGTGGACCGTTTCGAAGGCCGCCATCATCATCATGTCCTCGTGCTCCAGATTGTGGCAGTGCAACACGTACCGGCCGACGTGGTCGGTGAACCGGACCGCGACCTCGACCGTCTCCCAGGGCCGCAGGTCGATCGTGTCCTTCCAGCCCCCGTCGTAGTCGCCCGGACCGCGGCCCTGGCGGGTGAGGACCTGGAACGGGTCCAGATGCAGATGGACCGGATGATGCAGGTCGGAGTAGAACCGCCACACCTCGACCTCGCCGAGCCGCGGCGCGGCATCCATCCGGGCCGGGTCGAAGTCCTGGCCGTTGATCTGCCAGTGATTGCGGCCGTCGCTCGGGCCGCGCAGGAACTTCCACTCCCGGACCGGCGCGTCCGGGGCCGGGCGCAACGGCTCGATCGTGCTCAGCCGCTCCGGGATCGCGCTGTCGTCGGTGGACCGGCGCGCCACCCGGAACCGCATCACGGTGGCGGTGCTGCCCGAGCCGAGCGGGTTGATCATGGTGACCTCGGTGCCGACCGGATAGCCGGAGAAGTCGATCACCACGTCGAACCGCTCGGCCGGCGCGGCGACGAGGGCGGAATGGCCGACCGGCCGCTCCAGCAGGCCGCCGTCGCTGCCGATCTGGACGAACGAGTCGCCGCTCGGCGGCGGCGGATCCAGCTCCAGCCGGATCCGGCGGGCGTTGCAGGCGTTGACGATCCGGAACCGATATCGCACCGCGTCCACCTCGAGCTCGGGCCACGGGACACCGTTCACCAGCATCACATCACCGAGCACGCCGGCCGCGTACTCCCCGATCACGCCGCCGATCCGGGCCAGGTTGGGATCCAGCGACGGATAGCTCAGCGACCCGTCGGCGGCGAACGACCGGTCCATGATCATCAGGGGCAGATCACGATCACCGGTGGGCAGCGGCAACTGCTCCTCCTCGTCGTCGGTGATCAGGTGCAGACCGGCCAGCCCCCGCCAGACCTGGGCGCCGGTGAAGTCCATCCGGTGATCGTGGTACCACAGCGTCGCCGCCCGTTGATCATGCGGATACTCGTAGTCCCGCGAGCCCCGGGAGATGTCGGCGGTGGCTCCGCCGTGATCGACGTGGCCCGGGCCGACGATCCCGCCCTGCGGCAGCACCAGGTCGATCGGGTAGCCGTCGCTGGCGCTGGGGGTGTGTCCGCCGTGCAGATGGGTCACCGTCGGTACGGTCAGCGCGTTGGTGTGCCGGACGACGACCCTCTCACCGCGCCGGGCCCGGATCGTCGGGCCGGGCAGCAGCCCGTCGTACCCCATGATCTCGGTGCTCAGCCCGGGCAGGATCTCCAGCCGCGCCGTTCGCTGGGTGATCTCGTAGCGCGTCGTGCCGCCCGAGGTGGACGCCGGCGGCTTGACCGGCGGTGCCTGGAACGGCCGGGTGAACCGATCGGGCAGCGGCGCCGCGCTGGGCAGCAACCGGGCGGTCTGCTCCGGCGAACCGGCCGTGCCGGCACAGCCGACGAGTCCGGCACCGAGCCCGCCGGCGGCTCCGATCAGCAGGGTGCGGCGGCTGACGATCATGATCGGGCCCCGGAGTCTGCCGGCGAGCCGGCGGCGACTGCGGACCGGCGATCCCGGCTCGCCCGGGGCAACCAGACGATGATCGCGAGCAGGATCGAGGCGACGACGACGCCGACCCCGAGCGGGACGTGGATGCCGAGCTGGCGGGACCAGCCCATGCCGACCTGGAATCCCTCGACCAGGAACAGGATCGGGACGACGACGGCGATCCAGACCCGGCCGCCGGCGATCGCGTACAGCACAGCGACGAAGATCATCAGCAGGGCGATGAAGACGATCCCGTCGCCGCCCACGCCGTGCCAGGTGATGATGTCGAGATTGCCGGCCAGATATTGCCCCATCGTGATCGGCTGAGCGATGCACAACGCGGCGTGCACCAGGGTGAGGATCCGGAGTAGGGCGAGGCAGACCCGGAAGAACCGGCGGCGTCGGGGCCGTGGCGGCGTGGCCGGGGCGGCCGGGGTGGGCTGCGGAGGAGTGGTCGCTGACACGACGCTGACCATATAAGTAGGCTGTCTACATATCCATCGGTGATCGCCCCCAATCTGCGCCGGCGCCTCCCGTGACCTCCGGGGTCCCTGGCGGATCCGGCGGGACCGCTTTCCAGCAAGGTACGCGGGACTGTCGACACTCGACGATAGGTAGATCACCTACTGATCCCTGGGTGATCACCCCCAATCGGCCGCCGCGGACGCGCGCAACCCCGGATCGGATCGGCCGGCCGGTCATCCGGCACTACGCTGGGCGGCATGGCGAGCGATCGGGTCAAGGGCCACCTGGACGGCCTGCTGCTGGCGGTGATCGAGCACGGACCACTGCACGGGTATGCCGTGATCGAGGCACTGCAGCTCCGTTCCGGCGGCACCCTGGCGCTGCCGACGGGCACGGTGTATCCGGCCCTGCGGCGACTCGAGGAGTCGGGATGGATCAGCGGTCGCTGGTCGACCGTCGACGGTCGACGCCGTCGCACCTATCGACTGACCGCCGCCGGCCGGCGGGCACTCGGTGCCGAGCGGGCCGAATGGAGCGAGTTCTCGGGGGCGATCGAGAAGGTCCTCGGAGGGGTCCGATGAGGACACTCGACCCGATCGGCGCGACCGTGGCCGAGCTCGGCCGCCGCCTGCCGGCACCGCTGCGGCCTGCGGGACTGCTGGCCGAGATCCGAGACGGGCTGGACGACGCGGCGGCGGCCTATCGCCGAGCCGGACTGTCGCCGGCCGAGGCCGCCGACCGGGCGGTGGCGGACTTCGGGCCGATCGACGAGATCGTCGCCGAGTCCGGGGATACGGCGGTCGCCGGGTTCTGCCGGGCGGCCGCGTACACCTTGGGCCTTGGTTATCTGGTCACCATGATCGGCTGGCTGGTGCTCGGCGTGGCCGATCCCGGCGGGCCGGCCGGAATGAACCACGGGCCGGGGCCGGTGACGTTCTGGTTCGGCGGCCTGGCGCTGGCGGCCCTGGTCTCCGCGGTGCTGCTGTCTCGTCACCTGCGGGCCGGGGCTCGATGCCACCGACCCGCCCTGGCGACCGTTCCGCTCATGATCTGCACCAACGTGGTCTTCTGCGCCGTGACCCTGATCTCGGCCTACCTGGTGTCACCGTTCGACCCGAATCGGTGGGTCCCGGGTCACCGGTGGACTCTGCTCGACTACACCGAGACGCTGTCCGGCGCCGTGCAGGTGATCATCCTGCTGGCGGCACTGGCCTGCTTGCTGGCCGCCCTTCGGTTGCGTCGCGCCACGCTGACCGGCGGGCGCGACGCCCGGATGATCAGGACTTGACGGCCTCGATGGTCAGCGTGATGTCGACCTTGTCGCCGATCAGCAGCCGGTCGCCGTCCAGCGGGATGTTGAAGTCGACCTTGTAGTCGGCCCGGCTGATCGTGGTCCGGGCCTCGGCTCCGAGCCGGACCGCGCCGAACGCGTCGCCGGCGACACCGAGGAACTCGGCCGCCAGGTCGACGGACTTGGTCACGCCGTTGATCGACAGGTCACCGGTGATCGTGTAGTCGTCGCCGTCGGCCGTGATCGCGGTGCTGACGAAGGTGATCTCCTGGCCCCGCTCGGCGTCGAAGAAGTCGGTCGACTTGAGGTGGGTGTCGCGCTGCTCGTTGTTGGTGCCGATCGACGGGACCTTGATCGCGACGTTGACCGAAGCGTCGGTCGGGTCGTCGGACTTGGTGATGATCTCGCCGGAGAAGTCGGCGAACGTGCCGCGCACCTTCGACATCAGGTGCCGGACCGTGAAGCCGATCTCGGAGTGGGACGCATCGATGGACCAGTTGCCGGCGGCCAGGTTGCCGGTCTGAATGTCGTGGCTCATGAACTCTCCTCGCAGAGGATGGGGGGTGATTGGTTGATGTTTCAACCACTTCAGCATAGCTCCAAGGAAGTTGAATGGTCAACTTTCTCGGGTTACCGTGTGAGAACGTGCTGGTGACACCTCGGAGAGGAGCCCCCATGACACAGACCGATGACCAGCCCCGGACCGAGGACGTGATCTGGCTGACCGAGGATCAGCAGCGGACCTGGCGGGCGTACCTGCTCGGCAGCGCCCGGCTGAACGAGTTGCTCGACGCCGGCCTGCGCCGGTTCGGGCTCGACCTCGCCGAATACGAGATCCTGGTCGTCCTGTCGGAGTCCGACGAGGAGCATGTCCGGATGTCCGACCTGGCCCGGGCCGTGCACCAGTCCAAGTCCCGGCTGACCCACACCATCGCCCGGCTCGAGCGGGCAGGCCTGGTCCGCCGCACCTCCTGCCCGACCGACCGCCGCGGCGTCTGGGCCGTCCTGACCGAGTCGGGCCTGACCCTGCTGGACGAGGCGGCCAAGGACCACGTCCGAGCCGTCCGCGCCAACTTCGTCGAGGTCATCGGCCCCGCCGACTACGCCGCCCTCGGCCGCGCCTTCGCCGCCGTCGCCAGCCACACCGCCCCCGCCACCCCCTGACCCCACTGGTCACTCTGGCCACAGGTTGGTGAAGCTCGGTGCCGGTCTCGGGATTCCGCCCGGAGGTCGGGGCCGGCGCGGCGCTCACTACCATCGACGGGTGAGTACGCCGACCGACCTGGTGGCAGCGCATCGTGAGCTGGCCGAGCAGTTCCGCCGGCTCGGCATCGCCGAGAGCTACGACGACAGTTCGCTGACCCGGGCGCTGTACTCCTCCGATGCCTCGCTCTATCGGGTCGTGCCGCAGGCCGTCGCGCGGCCGCGGTCGATCGAGGAGGCGCTGGCGGCGGTCGCGGCGGCGCGGACCGCCGGGGTGCCGGTGACCACCCGGGGGGCGGGGACGTCCTGCGCCGGCAACGCGGTCGGCCCGGGCCTGATCATGGACACCGCCCGGCATCTCACCAAGATCACCGCGATCGACCCGGAGGCCCGGACGGCGACCGTCGAGCCGGGGGTGGTCCAGGCCTCGCTGCAGGCCGCCGCGGCGCCGCACGGGCTGCGGTTCGGGCCTGATCCGTCGACCCACACCCGGTGCACGATCGGCGGCATGATCGGCAACAACGCCTGCGGTCCGCGGGCGCTGGGCTACGGCAAGACGGCCGACAACGTGATCGGGCTGGATCTGATCACCGGATCCGGCGAGCGGCTTCAGGTGGGGCCGGGCCTCGATTCCGGTTCCTCCCCCACGCTGACCGCGCTGCGCGGTCTGGTCGGTGATCACCTCGGCGCGATCCGGACCGAGTTCGGCCGGTTCGGCCGGCAGGTGTCGGGCTACAGCCTGGAGCACCTGCTGCCGGAACGTAAGTTCGACGTGCCGCGCTTCCTGGCCGGCACCGAGGGCACGTTGGCGATCATCCTCGGCGCGACCGTACGGCTGGTCGCCGACGCCCCGCACAAGATCATGATCGCGCTCGGCTATCCGAGCATGGCCGACGCCGCCGACGCCACCCCGCTGATCTTGGAGCATCGGCCGACGGCCTGTGAGGGCCTGGATCGGCGGATCGTGGACGTGGTCCGCCGGGCCAAGGGCGACGCCGCAGTGCCGCCGTTGCCCCGCGGCGACGGCTGGATGCTGGTCGAGCTGGTCGGCGATGACCCGGCCGAGCTGCGGTCCCGGGCCGACGCCGCCCTGGCCGCCGCCGCTGCCTTGGACGGCTTCGTCGTCGACGATCCGGCCCGGGCGACGACACTGTGGAAGATCCGCGAGGACGGCGCCGGGCTGGCCGGGGTCAGCCTGAGCCGGCCGGCCTACGCCGGCTGGGAGGACGCCGCGGTGCCGCCGGAGAAGCTCGGCAGCTACCTGCGCGACTTCGACGCCCTGCTCCGTGATCATCACCTCGACGGTCTGCCGTACGGGCACTTCGGCGACGGCTGCGTGCACATCCGCATCGACTTCCCGCTGACCGATACCGGCGGGGCGGCAACGTACCGGGCCTTCGTCGAGGCCGCGGCCGACCTGGTTGCCGGCTATGGCGGGTCGATGTCCGGCGAGCACGGCGACGGCCGGGCCCGGTCGGCCTTGCTGCCGGCGATGTATTCCCCGCAGGCGATCAAGCTGTTCGGCCGGGTGAAGTCGATCTTCGACCCGGACAACCGGCTCAACCCGGGCGTGCTGGTCGATCCGCGGCCGGTCGACGCCGATCTGCGGACACTGGCGATCGTCGGCCGGAATGATCACTTCACCGAAGCGGTGCACCACTGCACCGGCGTCGGCAAGTGCCTGGCCGACGGCACCCCCGGGCTCGGCGTGATGTGCCCGTCCTACCAGGCGACCCGGGACGAGAAGGACTCCACCCGCGGCCGGGCCCGGGTGCTGCAGGAGATGATCAACGGCGACCTGGTCGACGGGGGCTGGCGGTCGCCGGAGGTGCACGAGGCGCTCGACCTGTGCCTGTCCTGCAAGGGCTGTGCCCGGGACTGCCCGACCGGGATCGACATGGCGGCGTACAAGGCCCAGGTCCTTGATCACAGCTACCGCGGTCGGCTGCGACCGCGCAGCCACTACGCACTGGGCTGGCTGCCCCGCTGGGGCCGGTTGATCACCAGGCTCGGCGCGCTGGCCGGCGTGATCAACGCCGCGATGTCGCTGCCGGGACTGCGCTCGGTGATCAAGTGGAGCGCCGGGGTCGACCAGCGCCGGCAACTGCCGCGGTTCGCCGGCCGGTCGGCCCGGAAGCGGATCCGGCGCACTGTCGGCGGCACCGGCAAGCCGGTGATCGTCTGGGTCGACTCGTTCTCCGACTGCTTCACCGGCGGCGGCGCCGACGCCATGGTGGAAGTGCTGCGCGCCGCCGGCTACGCACCGCGGCTGCTGGCCCGGAACGCCTGTTGCGGGTTGACCTGGATCAGCACCGGTCAGCTCGACGGCGCGCGCCGCCAACTCCGGCAGGCCCTCGACGTGCTGCATCCGGAGATCGCCGCCGGGGTGCCGGTGGTCGGGATGGAGCCGTCCTGCCTCGCGGTCTGGCGCAGCGACGCGCCGGAGTTGCTGCCGGACGATCCACGGGTGCCGGAGGTGGCGGCCGGGGTGCTGACCCTGGCCGAGCTGCTGCGGCGCACCGATGGTTGGACCCCGCCCGATCTGACCGGCGTCGAGTTGGTGGCGCAGCCGCACTGCCACCACGCGTCGATCATCGGCTGGCAGGCCGACGCCGCGCTGCTCGCCTCGACCGGCGCCGGCATCACCACGGTCGGCGGCTGCTGCGGTCTGGCCGGCAACTTCGGCGTCGAACAAGGGCATTACGAGGTGTCGGTCGCCGTGGCCGAGCACGACCTGCTGCCCGCTGTCGCCGCCCACCCGGACGCCCTGGTGCTGGCCGACGGCTTCTCCTGCCGCACCCAGCTGGCCGAGCTCGCCGACCGGACCGCGATCACCCTGGCCGAGCTGTTGATCAACCCGCCGGCACCGGTCGGCCGCGCGGCGATCACCCCGGACAGCACCGGCCGGACCGACCCGCTGGCCGCCGACGCCCCCAAACCGGTCCCGCACGAGGACGTCCCGAGGAGAACTTGATCATGCCGAAGCCACTGATCATCCAGGGTGCGGTGCTGCAGCAGAGCGGCCTACCCCGGCCGTACCGGGATTCCGCTCCGCTGGCGATCGTCGAGCTGGAGCTCGATCCGCCCGGGCCGGGCGAGGTCCTGGTCCGGATCGAGGCCGCCGGGCTCTGCCACTCCGATCTCTCCGTGGTCGACGGCAACCGGCCCCGGCCGACGCCGATGCTCCTCGGCCACGAGGCTGCTGGCCGGGTCGTCGAGTGCGGGCCCGGGGTCGATGATCTCCAGCCGGGGCAACGCGTGGTGATGGCGTTCCTGCCACGCTGCGAGGACTGCGCCGGCTGCGCTACCGACGGCCGGCTGCCGTGCACGACCGGCTCGGCGGCCAACAACGCCGGGACGCTGCTCGGCGGCGGACTCCGGCTGCGCCGGGCCGGCACCGCGGTCAACCACCATCTGGGGGTGTCCGGCTTCGCCACCCATGCGGTGATCAACCGGCGTTCGATGGTGCCGGTCGATGACGACGTCCCGCCGGATGTCGCCGCCGTGCTCGGCTGCGCCATGATCACCGGCGGCGGCGCGGTGATCAACGCCGGCCGGCCCCGAGCGGGCGACTCGGTGATCGTGGTCGGGCTCGGCGGGGTCGGGATGGCCGCCTTGATCACCGCCAAGTCGCTCGGACTGGGCCAGGTGATCGGCGTCGATGCCGTACCGGACAAGCTGGAGTACGCGAGCCGGCTCGGCGCCGACGCCGTCCATCCGCCCGACCAGGCCCTCGAACTCGGGCTGAAGGCGCCGGTGGTGATCGAGGCCGCCGGCAACGCCCGCGCCTTCGAGACCGCCGTCGCGCTGACCGGCGCCGGCGGCACCACCGTGACCGTCGGGCTGCCGGCCCCGACGGCGCAGGCGACGATCACCCCGCTCGGGCTCACCGCCGAGGCCCGGACCATCACCGGCAGCTATCTCGGCTCGGCCGTCCCGGCCCGCGACATCCCGCGCTACGCCCAGCTCTGGCGGGACGGGCGGCTGCCGGTCGAGTCGCTGATCTCCTCCCGGATCGAGCTCGCCGACATCAACACGGCCCTGGACGAGCTCGCCGACGGCCACGCCATCCGTCAGGTGATCATGTTCGATCCGGCCTGACCCAGTAGCGTTCGGGGCATGGACGAGTCCTATGGGGTGGACGAGTACGGGACGCCCGGGGGTCATGAGGTTCCGCCGGGGCGGACCACGCTCGGCGCGCTGCGCGGCGCCGGCTACCGCTACCACAGTGTCCGGACCGAGATCCGGGAAAACCTCGTCGCCAGGCTGAGCATGGGCCGGCCCAGCGTCTCGACGGTGGTCGGCTTCGACGACACCGTGCTGCCCGACCTGGAGCGGACGCTGTTCGCGCTGCACCACGTGGTCGCGCTCGGAGATCGGGGCCAGGGTAAATCGACCCTGCTGCGGGGGCTGCGGGAACTGCTCGATGTCTGGACTCCGGTGATCGACGGCAGCGTCCTGCACGAGCACCCGATGCGGCCGCAGAGCGCCTGGGCGCACTCACTGATCGCCGAGCACGGCGACGAGACCCCGGTGGACTGGATCAACCGGGACGTCCGGCTGGCCGAGCTCAGTTGCACCGCGGACATCACCGCGGCCGATCTGATCGGTGATCATGAACCGCAGCTCGGCCACGGCCTGCTGCCGGCGATGAACCGCGGCATCGTCGTCCTCGACGATCTGGCGGCCCTGCCGCCCCGGGCGCAGGCGGTGCTGGCGCGGGTGCTGTCCGACGGCGAGATCACGGCCCGTGGCGGAGCCACCCTGTTGCCGCTGGACACCCTCGTCGTCGCGGCCGCGGACCGGCGCGACTATCAGGAGTACGGCCGGGTGGTCGCGCCGTTGCGGGATCGGTTCGCCGGGGTGATCACGACCCACTATCCGCCGACCCTCGCCGACGAGATCGAGATCCTGCGCCGCAGCGCCGTGCTCGGCCCGCGCGACTCCAACCTGTTCATCCCGCAGGTGCCCGGCTATCTGATCGAGATCGTGGCCCGGTTCGCCCGGGCGGTCCGGGCGACGCCGGACTTCGAACCCGAGGCCGCGGCGAGCGTGCGGTACGGGATCGGCGCGCTGGAGACGCTGGGCGGTTCGGCGGCCCGCCGGGCCTCGCTGCATCGCGAGGACGCGATCGTCCGGCCGGCTGACCTGAGCACCCTGATCTCGGCCGGCCTTGCCCGGATCCGTTCAGCCGAAGGGGATCCGGAGCACGAGCGGCGGCTGCTGGCCGGGTTGCTCGACGAGGCGATCGCCCAGACCTGCCGGACCCGGCTGACCGAACAGGAGACCTCGATCATCGCGGCCCGGTTCGGCCACGGAGTCAGCCTGGCCACCGGACCCGACCGGTCCTCCCGCGAGGTCCTTGATCAACTCGGCACCGTGCCGCAGTTCTCGCAGTTGTTGCAGCAACTCGGCATCGGCGACGGCGCGGAGACACCGGGGCTGGCCGCGGGCGCGGTCGAGTTCGTCCTGGAGGGGTTGATCACGGAGGGTCAGGTCACCCGGCACCGGGAGCAGACGACGATCACCTACCGGTCGGCGAGCGAAGCCGGCCCGTGAGCTCGCCGGCCCCGCTCGATCTGGTCGCCGAGCTGATCCTGGACGGCGTCCCGGCCGACGACGCCGTCGCCACGCTGATCATGGACGGCCACGAACCGGCCGGCGTCGTCGGCCTGCGCGGTCTCCAGCCGGTCGCCGCCCGGCGGCGGGCCGTGATCGATCAGGTGCTGGCGGTGGATCCGGTGCTGGAGCGCGTGGCGGCAACGGTTGAGGAGGCGGCACGGCTGGAGCAGCGGGTGCTGTTCGCCGATCCCGATGATCTGGCCCGGTTCGAGGAGGCCGAGCTGCGTCACCGGCCCGGTTCGGCGGCGCTGGCGTACCAACTGTTGGCCCATCGTCGCTGGCGTTCGGCCGCGGCGGCGGAGATCTTCGCCGGAGCCCGCGCCGTGATCACCGCCTCCGTCCACCAGGTCCTCGTCGATCGCGCCATCGCGCGCTGGAGCCGGCTCGGTCGGGCCGCGTTAACCGCCATGGTCGCCGCGATCGAACGGTGTGCCGCGCTGATCGCCCCGGGATGGCGCGACCGGCCGGACTCCGACGTGCCGCTGTCCGAGGACGGCGAGCCGTTGCTCGGGCCACTGCTGACCATGATCACGAACCACCCGCCGGCCGAGCGGACCTTCGACCGGATGGTCGACGAGCTCGCCTGGCGGCGATCGGCGCACCATCGGTTGCTGTCCACCCTCGACGAGCGGGACCGGGATCGACTGTCGGCCGCCTGGCGGACCTTGATCGAATCCGAGCCGCGGCTGACCGGCCTGATCGACCTGCTCCACCGGCAACTCGACGGCCTGCACCGCCCGGACCACCTGCCCCACCCCGACGCCCTGCACCACCCCGACGCCCTGCACCACCGCGACGACCTGCCCCACCACGATGATCCGCACCACCCCGACAAGCGGCTCGCCGACCGCCACGTAACGGCCGGCTATCTGGGTGCCGATCTGATCGACCCGATCGCCGAGATCGCCGACCTTGATCAACTCGAGCACGGGCTGGCTCAGGACTACCCCGGCGCCGGCCTCGATGACCTCGACGAGGACGCCGTCGCCCGCCTCCTCGGCCACCGGGCCGAGACCGACCTCGCGCGCCTCCGTCGGATCGCCCGTCCCCTCCTCGGCGACCGCGGCACCGCGCTGCGCGCCCGCCGCCGGCTCCCCGCCGCCGCCCTCCGCCGGGCCCTCACCCCGGAGCTCCGGCGGCGACTCGCGGCGGCCGGCGAGCATGATCAGGACGACCCCGAGGCGATCGTGCTGATCATCGACGGCGCCTCGGCCGATCCGATCACCGGCGTCGCCGGGCAGGCTGTCGCTCTCACTGTTCACGGTCTCCTGCACCGGCTGGGTCGCACCATCCGGACGGAGGTCCTGATCATCGACGAGCACGGCAGCCCCAGAGTCCTGAGCCCCACCGACCTGGCGAACCTCCACCGGGGCCCGCGATCCGTCGCCCCCACCGGCCGACCCGGTAGCCGCGCCCCGTCGCCCAGGCCGGACGAGCTCCGACCCGAGGCGTCCGCCAACTCCCCAGCCGGATCTGCGCTCGATCCCGGTCCCTGGGTCGCCGCGATCCGCCGCGCCGTGGCCCGCACCGGCGCCGAGCGAGCCGCGATCATGATCCTCACCGGTGACCGCACCCTGGACCGACGCCCGCTGGACCGCCTGGCCCGACAAACGGGCTGGACCGTAGCCGCGATCCCGCCGCCTCCGCCGAGCGCACGCCCCGGCGATCGGATCACCCTCGCGACCCGCCGGACCGCCGAGGCGCTGATCAACCACCTGGCCGGCGACTGAGATCCGGCATCCGCTCCGCGCCGCGACCGCTATCGGTCCCCGCGACCCCCACAGCCTTCGCGCCGGCCGAGAACAGTCGCGTCGAGGGAAGTCCGTGCCCGAAGTGACCACTCGACGAAAGCATCGAACACTCGGGCCGAACCGGCGGTAGGCCGTAAGCCCCGCCGACAGTCCAAACCCATCCGCTCTTGGTGCGTCTTTCGGCCGGTAGGCCGCAATCCCGGGGGGAGGTATCTCCTGGCTTGCCCCCTTCGACAGGCTCAGGACATGCTTCGACAGGCCCAGGGAACGGACCAACAGACGCCGGCCAGCTCGGCATCCGCACCGCGGCCGCGACCGCTATCGGTCCCCACGACTCCCACAGCCTTCGCGCCGGCCGAGAACAGTCGCGTCGGCGAGGAAGGGCGGAGGGGATCAGGTGAGTTCGTCTGGGTGGCCTGGTGGCCCGGGCGGCCGATGGGCCGCTCGTCCTGCTTCAGTCGGGCCTCGTAGACGGCTTCGCGCCACTTTGTGCGGCTTCGCCCCACCTATAACGGTTGCGAAGCGCGAGTAAGGGGCGCGAAGCCGGGTGACCGCGCCGATTGGTGGATCCGAGGGAAGTCCGTGCCCGAAGTGACCGCTCGACGAAAAGCATCGAACACTCGGGCCGAACCGGCGGTCGGCCGTAAGCCCCGCCGACAGTCCAAACCCATCCGCTCTTGGTGCGTCTTTCGGCCGGTAGGCCGCGATCCCGGGGGGAGGTATCTCCTGGCTTGCCCCCTTCGACAAGCTCAGGACATGCTTCGACGGGCTCAGGGAACGGACGCTCCCACCTGAGAAGGAGCCTGTCGAAGAGCCGGGCCCGATCACCGCCCCACGCCCTTCGACAAGCTCAGGGAACGAACAAACAGATCCCCGGCCAGATCGGGATCCGCTCCGCGGACCGAGGGCTCAGGTGAGTTCGTCCGGGGTCGCCTCGTGGCCCGGGCGGCCGATGGTCCGCTCCTGCTGCTTCAGTCGGGCTTCGTAGACGTGGCGCCGGCCGGCCAGCAGCTGATCGCGCGCCTCCTGCTCGTAGGCGCGGAAGACCGACCAGTAGCCGTCGTCGTACTCCTCGACGATCTGGAAGGTCCAGCGGCCGGGCAGCACGTTGCGGCCCCACAGGTCGGACTCGATCCGGTCCGCCAGGTCGGCGTGACCGGCCTCGCGCAACTCGGTCAGGGCCTCGCCGAGCTTGATGTCGGCCGAGCCGGTGAGCTGGTGGAACGCGTACAGCTGACCGCGGGCGCGCTCGCAGGTCTCCAGGGCCTCGGTGAGCTTGCCGACCGCCGTCACCGTCTGATCATCGACACCCTCGGGCGCTTGATGGGCCGGCGACGGCAGCTCCTTGTCCTTGGCGTCAACCATGACCGGCCCCGTACCCGGATCAGGACCGGGTCAGTCGCCGGTGGGTGGTCCGGTGCGGCCGGGCGGCCTCGGCGCCGAGGCGCTCGATCTTGTTGGCCTCGTAGTCGGCGAAGTTGCCCTCGAACCAGAACCAGGAGGCCTCCTGCTCCTCGGTCCCCTCCCAGGCCAGGATGTGCGTCGCCACCCGGTCCAGGAACCACCGGTCGTGGGAGATCACCACGGCGCAGCCGGGGAACTCCAGCAGCGCGTCCTCCAGCGACTGCAGGGTCTCCACGTCCAGGTCGTTGGTCGGCTCGTCGAGCAGCAGCAGGTTGCCGCCGATCTTGAGCGTCAGCGCCAGGTTCAGCCGGTTCCGCTCACCGCCGGACAACACCCCGGACGGCTTCTGCTGATCCGGGCCCTTGAAGCCGAACGAGGCGACATAGGCCCGGGACGGCATCTCGAAGCTGGCGACCTTGATGTGATCAAGACCGTCGGAGACGACCTCCCAGACGTTCCGCTTCGGGTCCAGGCCGGACCGGCTCTGGTCGACGTAGGACACCTTGACCGTCTCGCCCAGCTTCAGCGAGCCGCCCTCCGGAGTCTCCTCGCCGACGATCATCCGGAACAGCGTCGACTTGCCGACGCCGTTGGGCCCGACGACACCGACGATGCCGGCCCGGGGCAGCGAGAAGGACAACCCGTCGAAGAGCTGCCGGTCACCATACCCCTTGACCAGCTTGTCGACCTCGAGCACCACGTTGCCCAGCCGCGGGCCCGGCGGGACGTTGATCTCCTCGAAGTCGAGCTTGCGGGTGCGCTCCGCCTCGGACGCGAGCTCCTCGTAACGGGCCAGTCGGGCCCGGTTCTTGGCCTGCCGAGCCTTCGGGTTGGACCGGACCCACTCCAGCTCGCGCTCCAGGATCTTGGCCCGCTTGGCGTCCTTGCGACCCTCCAACTGCAGCCGGGACCGCTTGGTCTCCAGGTAGGTCGAGTAGTTGCCCTCGTACGGGTGCGTCTTGCCCCGGTCGATCTCGAGGATCCACTCCGCGACGTTGTCCAGGAAGTACCGATCGTGGGTCACCGCGAGGACGGCGCCCGGATAGGTCTTCAGGTGGCCCTCCAGCCAGTGCACCGACTCGGCGTCCAGGTGGTTGGTCGGCTCGTCCAGCAACAGCAGGTCGGGCTGTTGCAGCAGCAGCTTGCACAACGCCACCCGGCGCCGCTCGCCACCGGACAGGATGCTGACGTCGGCGTCACCGGGCGGGCAGCGCAGTGCGTCCATCGCCTGCTCGAGCTGCGAGTCCACCTCCCACGCGTCGCGGCGATCCAGCTCCGTCTGCAGCTCACCCATCTCGGCCAGCAGCGCGTCGTAGTCGGCATCCGGGTCGGCCATCGCCTCGGCCACCTCGTTGTACCGGCGAGACAGCGCCTTGGTCTCGGCGACCGCTTCCTCGATGTTTTCCAGGACGGTCTTGCCCTCGGTCAGCGGCGGCTCCTGCAGCAGGATGCCGACGGTGGCCTCCTTGGCCAGCCGCGCCTCACCGTTGTTGGTGTGCTCCAGCCCCGCCATCACCTTCAGCAGGGTCGACTTGCCGGCACCGTTCGGGCCGACGACGCCGATCTTCGCGGCCGGCAGGAAGTCGAGGGTGACGTTGTCCAGGATGAGCTTCTCACCGAGGGTCTTGCGGACGTTGTGCAACGAGTAAACGTACTCAGCCATGGAATGCGCATGCCTTCACGATTGGGACTTCTGTGGGTGTGCAACCGCCAAGTATGCCAGCGGCCGCCACAACCGTGATCCCGCCCGACCCGGACCCGCCACCATCGGCTCGAGGGTCACGATGAAACCGCACCGCGACCCTCGCGCCCCGAAGCGATCAAGCCATGGCCAGCCGATCCGCCGACGCCTCGGCCGATGCCGGCTCGGCGCCGTCGAGGTCGTCCTCAGCTCCGTCGGATCGCTCCACCGTCTCGATCAGGTCGCCCATGTCGGCCTCCTCGTACGGCTGGTTGCGCTCGGTCTTCTTGAACATGCTGGTGCCTCGGGCCAGGTCGTGGCCGACCGTCACCGCTTCGATCACCGTGCGCTCGTTGGTCTCGCCGTCCCGCTCCCAGGTCTCTCGGCGCAGCTTGCCCCAGACGTGCACGGGGTCGCCCTTGCTGACGCTCGATCCGACGTTCTGGGCCAGTGCGCGGAAGCAGACCACGGTGATCCAGTTGGTCACGCCGTCGATCCAGACGCCGCCCCGCCTGACCCGCGGGGTCGCGGCCAGCCGGAACGACGCATGGTGCGTGGTGTAGCTGCGATCGGGCGAGGTCAGGCACCGATATTCGACGGCGCCGCCGACCCACCCGGTCATGCTGACATAGGTATCCATCTGCTCTTCCCTCTCTCCTGGTCCGTTCGGACATCTCACGAAGGAGGATGGCGAGGCCGCCCGGAATCGTTCGCCTCGTCGAAAATCTGTGGACAAGCGGATTCGCCCGAGCCTAGCTGTGGACAACGCCCGAACCCGAGAAACGTCACCGATCGGTAAGGCCGGCCGGGCCCGGCGAGCGGCCCGGCGGCCGCCGCGGCCAGCCATGCTGGGACGATGCGACGCATTCTCCTTCCCGTGGCGGCCGTGGTCGTGGTGCTGGCCCTGGTCGCGGGGTTGTGGCTGTTTCAGCCGTGGCGGCTGTTCACTTCGAGCACCGTCGACGAGGCGGACCCGGGCACGGTGCCGTCAGCGCCGGCGGCCGATCCGGCGAGCCCTGAGCCGACTCCGGGCGACGACCGTACGCCGACCCCGAAGCCCGACCCGGACCGCAGCCCGTCGGCGCGGCCGACCCCGAGCCCGAAGCAGCGGGACCGGGTGCTGGCGCGGGGCACGTTCGAGGACGCCGAGCACGGCACCTCCGGCTCGGCCGTGCTGCGGCAGCTGGCCGACGGGCGGCGGGTGCTGCGGCTGGAAGACCTGGACACCTCCGACGGGCCGGACCTGCACGTCTGGATCACCGACCAGCCCAGCGGTGGCGAGTGGGGTTCCTACGACGACGGCCGGTATGTGAAGCTGGGCGCGCTCAAGGCCAACCGTGGCAACCAGAACTACGTGATCCCCGAGGACGCGGAGCTGGACGGGCTGACCTCGGTGGTGATCTGGTGCGACCGGTTCGACGTCGCGTTCGGGACCGCACCGGTCGACCTCTGATCCTGACTGACCGGAATCCGAGGAGGATCCATGGCCGCGAGACCACGGGTCGCGGTGATCGGCGCCGGCGTGATCGGCACCGCCGTCGCGGCCGAGCTGGCCGGCCGCGACGCGGCCGTGACGCTCTTCGAGTCCGGCGAACCCGGCAGCGGCACCTCGGGCCTGTCCTTCGCCTGGGTCAACTCGAGCAACAAGCACCCGGCCGATTACCACGCGCTCAACGCGGCCGGGTTGGCCGCACACCACCGGATGTTGGCCCGTGGTGCCGACGCGTTCGTACCGAACGGACGGCTGGAGTTCGCCACCGAGCCGGCTCATGCCGAGCGACTCGACACCCGGGTGCACCGGCTCACCGCGGACGACTATCCGGCCGAGTGGATCAGCCCGGAGCAGGCCCGGGCGCTGGAGCCGATGATCATGATCCCGGCCGACATCGACGCGGTCGCCTGGTTTCCGACCGAGGGCCACTGCTGGCCGGACCGGTTGATCAAGATCCAACTGGCCGCCGCGGCCGAGCGAGGTGCCCGGCTTCGGTCCGGCGAGCGGGTCCGCGGGATCGACGGGCCGCGGCTCCGGCTCGACACCGGCACGGAGGATTTCGACGTCGTCGCGGTCTGCGCCGGACGCTGGACCGGAGCGCTGGCCGCCACCGCAGGCGTCCCGATCCCCATGATCGAACCCGCGGCGGGGAACGCGGCGGTCGGCTATCTGGCCGAGACCGCACCACTGCCCCGGCGGCCGGACAGAGTGATCATGACCTCGGCGATCAGCGTGCGGCCGGCCCGGGGCGGCGGGTTGCTGCTCCAGGCGCTCGAGCTGGACGACTCGGCCGACCCCGCGCAGCCGGCCCCGGACCGGATCCGGCCCGAACTGGCCCGCCGGCTGGCCGAGCTGCTGCCGGCGGCCGAGGTCGCGATCACCGTTCGGGTCGGCCAACGCTCACTGCCCGCCGACGGCCTGCCGATCGCCGGGTTCGCCGATCCGGACCACCGGCTCTATCTGCTCGCCAGCCACAGCGGCGTCACCCTGGCCCCGCTGCTCGGCGAGTTGGCGGCCCGGGAGATCCTCGGCGAGCCGGTGCCGGAGCTGGCACCGTACCGACCGGATCGTTTCCGTGAGCAGCGCCCGACGGCGACCGCGCCGCGACAGACCGGCAGTCAGTGACCGCGGCCGGGGATCAAGATCAGGAGCTGGGCGGCTTCCAGTTCGGATCGACCTCGGAATACTGGGTCGCGGTCTGCCCCAGCGGGACGGAGCCGGGCGATCCGTTCGGGGCCCCGGTCGGCGCTGGGAAGTAGCCGCCGATCCCGGCCGGCCCCGGATAGCTCGGCGCGGCGTAATCCTCGGTCTCCCGCTTCCGCCGGAACGGATTCTTGGGGTAGGCGGCGCGGCCCTCGGGTTTGATCACGGCCGACCCGCGCAACTCCCCCATCCTTGCCAGCAGGATCTTCTCCCGGCGCAACCCGGCGTCGTCGATGATGCCGCGGGTGATCGCATCGCGCAGGTAGGCCAGCTCGGTCAGGGTCCGCTGGGCCCGGACCGTGTCGATGAACTGGTACGGGCCGAGGAACAGCGCGTGCCACAACGCGCGCAACCGGGTCCGCAGCCGCGACGCCGCCATCGGTTCGATGTCCAGCAGCCAGCCCAGCCGGTGGTAGTCGGTCAGCCGCTCCCGGATCAGCCGGCCCTCGCGGAAGATCTGCCGGATCACGAAGATGATCATGGCCAGCACCAGCGGCAGCGCGACGCCGAAGTACATGAACATCA
This sequence comes from Microlunatus speluncae, assembly GCF_009299835.1. Classification (GTDB taxonomy): domain Bacteria; phylum Actinomycetota; class Actinomycetes; order Propionibacteriales; family Propionibacteriaceae; genus Microlunatus; species Microlunatus speluncae. The sequence continues at coordinate 397,212 of NZ_VKCZ01000001.1, read as the reverse complement.
GGGTCGGCCCGGAGACCAGGGTCGCGGTCGCGTTGAACGCCATGTGCAGGAAGGCCGCGGCGCAGAAGCCGGCCAGCGGCGCGACGATCCGGACCACCTTGCTCTTGCTCCGGATCGCGATCGCCAGCCCGATCCCGGCCATCGCGGTGAACAGCGGGTGACCGAAGCAGGTCAGGATGCCGCGCTGGACCACGAGCGACTGCAGTTCCGCGAGCGGGTCGATCCCGACGGCGCCGGAGCTCTGCACCGCGTAACGATAGAGGCGGCCGTAATACATGATGTTTTCGACGAAGGCGAAGCCGACTCCGGAGAGGGCGGCCAGCACGACGCCGCTGATCCGGCTGACCAGCCGGTAGCGCAGCAGGATCGCGATCCCGAACAGCACCGTGGCCTTGGTCGACTCCTCGACGAACGGGGCGACGAAGATCGCCGCCCGGGCGCCGGTGGCCGGATCGCCGTCACCGACGATGCTCAGTTGGGAGGCGGCCCAGCTGTTCACGTTGGCCGAGACGAAGGTGGCCACGCAGGCCCCCCAGCCGAAGGTGAGCAACCAGATCCACAGCCGCTGCGGCCGGAAGCGGTCGGCCAGGAAGAAGATCAGCGTCAGGGCGCCGGCGGTCAGGGCCGCGTAGCCGGTCACCATCCCGATGATCTCCGTGCCGATCCCGATCAGGCGGCCGCCCGGCACCTCCTTGTCCGGCACGACCTGCTGATAGAGCAGGGTCAGCAGCACGGCGTACGTGATCAGCAACGCGACGCCGATCCAGAACAGCCAATTGGTCAGCAGCCGCTTCGGCGCCGGCTGGCTGAGGTCCGGCTCACGCGGGATCCCCGACCGGATCCGGGCACGCCTCTCCGCAACGGTTTCCGACACGCGCCCTAGGCTACCGACGCTCGGGCCCAGTGTCGTAGCGGGCACACAGGGACTCGGCGCGGGGGCGGGCTCAGCCGTCGGACGAGCGGAACACGCCACCCAGCTCGGTGATCCGGCCGCGCTCGTCGAGGTTGACGGTCAGCCGCCCGTCCGCGGCGGTCAGATCGACTCCGCGAGCGCCCGACCGATGGCCGAATCCGCGCAGTTCTGCGTACGAGGCGATCGCGCGACGCCAGTCGGCGACCGCGCCCAGCCGCCGCACCTGCTGGATCACCTCGGACGCGCGGGTCACGCTGGCCGCCGGCGGCCGGAACAGGTTGGACTCGAGCAGCAGCACTGCGATCGTGCCGCTGCCGGCGTCGAAGACGTGGTGCGGCAGACCGCCGCCGATCACGGTGCTGATCCAGGCGTAGCGGGTCGCGTCCTGCCGCGGACCGAACTCGAGCGGCTGGAACGCCTCGGTGAACTCGGCCAGGCCGTGCTGGGCCCCGAAGTCGCGGATCCGGCCGACCAGCTGCACGGCCGTGTCCGGCAGCTCGTTGACGTTGTGCCAGCCCCACAGCCAGCGGCCGTCATGCGGCGAGGCCGTACCGATGAAATGGGCTCGGGCCGGCAGGCTCGCGCCGGACAGCCCGGTGAAGGTGAACCAGGCGTTCGGCAGGTCGATCGAGTAGCCGTCCTCGACCCCCTCCGCGCCGGTCAGGTCGGCCAGCCGGAGCTGGCCCTCCGACGCGGACAGGACGCAGTCGTCGACGACGTCCTGAAAGGTCGAGATCGGCACCGCTGCAGGGTATCGGCCTGCGGTCAGCGATAAGTCGACTTGTCGGAACGTGGGCCGCGGCCGTAGACGGGCAGGCTGATCGAGGAGTCCGTGCCGCGGCCGTGCCGGATCGTCGTCGTGCCCGCGCGCAGGATTGTCGCGGTCGCGATCGGCTCGCCGGTCTGGTGGTTGCGGGAGTAGTTGGGGAAGGCGCCGCCGGCGACCTGGATCCGCAGCCGGTGCCCGGGCCGGAACCGGTAGGCGGTCGGGTTCAGCTCCACCTCGGCCACCCGGTCGCCGCGATCGTCGGGCCCATCCGTCGCGCGCAGCCGGCGCAGCCCGTCGGTGACGTTGATCGACCGGCCCGAGGGCTCGACGTCGCAGATCCGGACGAACACGTCGGCGTCGGCCGTCTCGGTGCTGACCACGATCCGCGCCGTCACCTCGCCGATCAGGTCGAGCGGTTCCTCGAACCGGGCGCTGTCGTACGTGAGCACGTCGGCCCGGGCCTCGATCACGCGGTTGTCCTTCGGTCCGGCGGTCGTCGACAGGGTGTTCCCGCCCACCGTCGGCGTCGGATCGGCCGGGTCGTACCGGAACTCCCGGCGGCCCGGCTCGGCCTCCCCCGGCGTCACCCGACCGTCGGCACCGAGCGACCAGGCCACCCGATCGACCGGCACCGGCCAGCGGTCGAAGTCGAGCCAACGCCCGGCGCCCTGCAGGAACAGCCGGACCGGGGCCCGCTGCAGCGCCGCGGTGTCGCCCAGCAGCTGACCCTCCAGCCAGCCGAGCTGGTCAGTGAACATGGCCTTCAGCGACGCGAACTCGCCGTGGATCCACGGTCCGACGGTGAGCCGGCTGGGCACCCCGGCCGCCTGCAGCGCGGTGAAGTCGCGCAGCTGCTGGGCGATGAACAGGTCGTGCCAGCCGGCGAACAGGCTGGCCGGGACAGCCCGGTCGGCGACCTGTTGATCATGCTCGGCCGGCGCCCAGAAGTCGTCGCCCGGCTCCGCGTGCCCGATCAGATCGTCATAGACCCGGACCTGGCGGTCGATCGCGACCGGCATCGCCGTGGTCAGCGGGACCGCGCTCATCGCCTGCCCGACCCGGAACGCATGCCGCAGCCGGTCCACCGGATTGCGCCGCTCCTCCTGGACCCCCATCCCGCTGGACCAGGAGGCGACCAGCTGCAACGCCAGCGAGCCGCCGGGATAAAAGTTCGGGGTGAACGTCGACCCGGTGATCGCGGGCGTGATCGCCGCCAGCGGCGGATCGAGATGGGCCGCGACCGCCCACTGGGTCAGCCCGAGATAGCTGGCGCCGGTCATCGCCAGCCGGCCGTCGCACCAGGGCTGCCGGCGGATCCATTCCGCCGTGGCCACCCCGTCGGCCCGCTCCTGCCGGAACGCATCGAACTCCCCGGCCGAGGCGAACGTGCCGCGCACATCCTGGACGACAGCCTGCAGCCCGCGTCGGGCCAGCAGCATCCCGTAGCCGAATCCCATCAGGGTGTGCTTGCCGTACGGGGTGCGGACCAGCACGACCGGCCCCCGCTCGATCCCCTCCGGCCGGTAGTGGTCGGCGGCCAGCGTGGTGCCGTCCGGCAGCTCGATCGGCGGCGACTCGACCCGGTAGCGGGCGACCCGTGGCGGCCCGAGCCCGAGCAGCCGCTCCACCGGCCCGACCATCAGTTCCGGGAACGTGATCATGGCGTCAGGCTAATGCCGTGCACGGACAGCCGTCAGCGGCCGCCGGAGCGGACCCGGGCGGGATGCCGGACCGCGTCGCCGGAGCCGGCCGGCAGCCGGATTGCTCCGATCGCCGCCAGCAGCGCGAACAGGGCGATGCCGGCGAAGGCGATCGAGTACGGTAGCCCGCCGATCATGCCCGGCGCCGTGACGGTGGCCAGCTGCCAGACGACCGAGGCCAGCGCGATCGCCAGGCCCGCCGCCAGCTGGTGCGTGGTCGCCGACAGCGCATTGGCGTCACCCATCCGGTCGGCCGGCACGTCGGCCAGCCCGATCGTGTTGTAGCAGGTCATGCCGAGCGAACGGAACACGCCGCTGATCATGGCCAGCACGGCGATCACCGCGATCGGTGTGCCGGTCGTGGTCAGACCGAGCCCGATCACCGAGCCGGCCAGCCCGATCGTGGCGATCACCAGCAGCGGCCGGAACCCGAACGCGTTGATCAAGCCGGTGGTCGCCGGCTTGATCCCGATGTTGCCGATGAAGACGCAGAGCACGACCGCGCCCGACTGGATGGCGCTCCAGCCGAAGACCTGCTGGAACAGCAGCGGCAACAGGAACGGCACCGACGACATGGCGAGCATGAACGCGAAGCCCGACGCCTGCGAGGCGCGGAACGTCCGGACCGACCAGATCCGCAGGTTGAGCAGCGGATGCCGGGCTCGGAGCAGATGCCGGACGGCGATCACCGTGATGATCACCGAGGCGGCGCCGATGATCACCGGCCACGGACCCGGGGCCGGGTCGGTGACCAGGTGGGCGGCATAGGTGAGGCCGCCGAGTCCGATCCCGGACAGGACCATCCCGGTCCAGTCCAACGGCGGCGGCGCCGGCGCGTCGATCGAGTCGATCAACCGCCAGGCCGCGATGAACGCGACCACGCCGAGCGGCAGGTTGATCAAGAACATCCAGTGCCAGGACAGATAGGTGGTGATCAGTCCACCGGCCAGCGGCGCGATCACCGGGGCGACCAGGGCCGGCCAGACGATGTAGGCGACCAGCCGCACGATGTCGGACTTCTCCGCCGTGTTGAGCACCGCCATCCGGCCGACCGGCACCATCATCGCCCCGCCGACGCCCTGCAGGATCCGCATGATCACCAGCATCGGCAGGCTCTGGCTGAGCGCGCAGCCGAGCGAGGCCAGGGTGAAGATCACGATCGCGGACAGGAACACCGGCCGGGTGCCGTACCGGCGGGTGAGCCAGTTGCTGAGCGGGATCAACACCGCCAGGGTGATCAGATAGGCCGCCGAGACGAGCCCGACCGCCGCCGGCTCCACGCCGAACGCCTCGGCCATCCGCGGCGCACTCGTCGTCACGATCGTGCCGTCGAAGTTCTCCATGAAGAAGCATCCGGCGACCAGCAACGCGGTGTTGCGGCGACGACTGTCGATCATCGAGTTCCCCACCGCTGCACGGCTCTAGGCTACGGCGCGCGCCCCTCCGACCCTCGGGCCGTACTGCATCCCGGAACGGCCTCACCCTCGATCACGCTCAGGCGACCTTGCCCTGATCGTTGCTGAGCCACTTCTCCGGCCGCATCCGGACCAGCACCGAATCGTCGCCGAGCGCGCCGTCCACGTACTCCTTGGCCTCCGCGGTGGCCAGGTAGCGCCCCGCGATCCGGTCGGCCTGCTCGCGGGTCGGCGGCCCGTCCATCGCCACCACCGGCCCCTCGGCCGTGACATAGCGGTACGGCAGCCGATCCGACTGCACCGCCAGGCTGAACCGTCCCGCCTTCCCCAACAGCCGGTGCTTCACCGAGCCGCCATCGATCCAGACCAGCACCTCACCGCCCGGCCGGTAGTCGTACCAGACCGGCACCGCGAGCGGCGCCCGACCGACGCGCTCGATCGCGAGGACACCGATCCGCGGCTCGGCGAGAAACGTCTCGCGCTCGGCGGCAGACATCACGAAGGACATGGGCTGGGCTCTCTTTCGAGGATCGGATAGACGTTGCCCCGGCCAACACCGCGATCCGGTCCGGCATTCCCTCAAACGTCGGGAAAGAGAACTAACACTGCAGGCGAGCGTGCTGAGCAGATCGCCGAGGAGTCGCTCGCCGAGATCCGCCGGCGCAACCTCGTCCCGGGCGGCAAGTCGATGTCTGGTGGCGCGAAGCACTCACCGGTGGTGCAGTTCCGCGTGCCCGAAACGATGGAGGAGGCGCTCGACGCGCAGGCTGAGCGGGAAGGCATGACCCGATCCAGGCTTGCCCGGAAGGCCCTCGACGAATACCTCGAGCGGCACGCCGGCTGATCATCCCCGTGCGCGGGAGTGCCCAGCCACGGTGCGCCGTCCGGCTAAGCTGAGACGCCGTGCCCCCGTAGCTCAGCTGGATAGAGCAGCGGCCTTCTAATCCGCCGGTCGCAGGTTCGAATCCTGCCGGGGGCGCCGAAACCCTGAGCTTGCGTTCGTCAGGACCTCCTCAGGAAAGCTGCTGGTGGTGCCGGTCGAGGAATGATCGCATCGTGATCGCCGGCCGGCCGACCAGGCGTTCGACGGTGTCGAAGGTCTCGTTCAGGTCGGGCAGCGTGCCGGCCGCGGTGCGGACGAAGATGTTCCGGACGCACTCCATGTAGACCGGATCCGCTCCGGCCGCCACCACCGCGTCCAGGAACCGGTCGGGATGGCGGGCTTCGTCGCGCCAGGGCCGGCCGGTGACCTCGCCGAGCAGGGTCGCGATCTCGGCCATGGTCAACGATTCGGTGCCCAGCCCGTAGGACCGGCCGGCGTGCGGCACCGGATCCCGCAGCACCCGAGCGGCGACCGCGGCGACATCGGCGACATCGACCCAACTGGTCGGCTCGGACCCGAGGTAGTGCGGCAGCACGTCGGTGCCGCGCACTCCGCCGACGTCGATCAGCAGCATCAGGTTCTGCATCAACGCGGTCGGCCGGAGGTTGGTGAAGGCCATCCCGGAGGCCGCCAGATAGGCCTCGATCAACTGATGCCAGCCGAGGTGGACCACCGTCGTGTCGGCCGCGGCATGGGCGCCGATGTGCACCACCTGCCGGACTCCGGCGATCCGCGCGGCATCGATCGCCACCTTGGACTGGGTCAGCATCCGCACCCCGTAGCCGGTGATCAACAGCAGCCGGTCGATCCCCGCCATCGCCTCCACCAGCGCCGACAGCCCCTGCAGCTCCGCGGTGTCGAGATCGAGTTGGCGCACCTCGACCCCGGCTCGAGCCGGTACGGTCTCGGGCCGCCGGGACGCGGCCACCAGGCGCAGCGGGTCGGCGGACCGGTCGTCGGCGAGGAGTTGCAGCGTCGCGCCACCGATCTTCCCGGTGGCGCCGATGATCATGACCTGCGCTGGGTCCACGGATCGTCCTTTCGTCGGTGCACCCCACCCTGCCGCGGACGGCCGTCGGGTGCAGCGGCGATCCGGGACACACTCGATAAGCCACGCTTATGGATCGGCCGGGTGCCCGATCCGGTCCGGGAACCGGCGACCCGTGGGGTGGGACTCCCCGTCGGCCGGAGGCATGGGTGGAGCGATAATTCCACCCGTGAATCCACCGAACCCTGAATCGATTCGGTGGCGACGGATCGCCGTTCCCGCGTACGGTCCGACGATCCTGGTGTCGATCGGATCGGGGGCGATCCTTCCGCTGGTGGCGCTGTCGGCGCGTGACCTGGGGGCCAGTGTCGGCGTCGCCGCCCTGGTCGTCGCCCTGCTTGGCATCGGCCAACTGGCCGGCGACCTTCCGGCGGGAGCGCTGGCGGCGCGGATCGGTGAGCGGCGGGCGCTGATCGCGGCCTGCCTGCTGGACACGGTGGCACTGCTCGGGGCGTTCTTCGCCAAGTCGCTGATCCTGCTGGCGGTCGCGGTGTTCGTCGCCGGGCTGGCCGGGGCGGTGTTCAGCCTGGCCCGGCAGGCGTACCTGACCGAGATCGTGCCGATCAACCAACGGGCCCGGGCCCTGTCCACGCTCGGCGGCACCAGCCGGATCGGCACCTTCATCGGCCCATTCGTCGCCGCCCTGCTGGTCACCCACCTCAACCTCGCCGCCGCGTACGGCTTCGCGGCCGTGATGAGTCTGGCGGCGGCGGTGCTCGTCTTCCTGCTTCCGGACCTGAACACCAAGACCCGGCCGCCCGCCGCCGAGCGGCGCAGCATCTGGTCGGTGATCGTCGAGCACCGGCGCACCCTGGCCACGCTCGGCACCGGGGTGCTGGTGATCGCCGCAGCGCGGTCGACCCGGCAGTCGATCATCCCGCTGTGGGCCGAGTCGGTCGGGGTCGACGCGGCGACGACCAGTTTGATCTTCGGCATCTCGGCCGGCGTCGACATGCTGCTGTTCTATCCGGGCGGAGCGATCATGGACCGCTTCGGCCGGGTCTGGGTCGCCGTACCGTCCATGATCATTCTGGCTGCCGGCTTCATCCTGCTCCCGTTCACCCACGATGCGCTGACCATCGGGCTGGTCGCGATGCTGATGGGTCTCGGCAACGGCATCTCCTCCGGGATCGTGATGACCCTCGGCGCCGACGCCGCGCCGCCGGACGCCCGGGTCCAGTTCCTCGGCGGCTGGCGGCTGTTCGCCGACCTCGGTCACGCCGGCGGGCCGGCCCTGATCACCCTGATCACCATCATCGGACCGCTGGCCGCGGCCTCGCTCGGCCTGGCCGGGCTGACCCTGGCCGGCTCGGCCTGGGTGGCCCGCTGGGTGCCGCGGTTCAGTCCGCCGAAGCCCGGCACGGCAGCACCGGCGCCCCCTGTCGAGACGGCCGGCACCGACCGTCGCGACGCCGGCTGAGGCCGGCCCGGAGGCGACCCGACGACAGGCCCGGAGCCCGTTCCGGCCGAGTTCTGGCGCCGTGGTCCGTAGAGTGTGGCCGGTGAATGAGATGTTGGTGTGGGTTGACTGTGAGATGACGGGCCTCGATCTGCGCGCGGACGCCCTGATCGAGGTGGCCGCGCTGGTCACCGACGCCGAACTCAACGTGCTCGGCGACGGCGTCGACGTGTTGATCAAGCCGAGCGACGAGGCGCTGGAGCAGATGAGCGACTTCGTCCGCGCGATGCACCAGAACTCCGGGCTGCTGGAGGAACTGGATCAGGGCCTCACCATGGCGCAGGCCGAGGAGCGCGTGCTCGAGTACGTCAGCTCCCAGGTGCCCGAGGCCGGCAAGGCGCCGCTGGCCGGCAACACGATCGGCACCGACCGCGCCTTCCTGGCCCGGGACATGCCCGCCCTGGAAGCCCACGTGCACTACCGCAACGTCGACGTCTCCTCGGTCAAGGAACTCGCCCGGCGCTGGTATCCGCGGGTCTATTACCAGTCGCCCGCCAAGTCCGGCAATCACCGCGCGCTGGCCGACATCCAGGAGTCGATCGAGGAGCTCCGCTACTACCGGGAGGCCGTCTTCGTGCCGCAGCCCGGCCCGGACACGGCGACCGCGCGGCAGATCGCCGAGCGCCATCAGGGCCTGCTGACCGGGCACCGGCCCCATTCCGATGACCCGTCGACCGAGAACTGATTTCGCCCAGCCCGGCAGCGGACGCTATGCTTCACGCTGCCGCTAAACGCGCATGGTGGGTATAGCTCAGCTGGTAGAGCACCTGGTTGTGGTCCAGGATGTCGCGGGTTCGAGTCCCGTTACTCACCCCAAGATTGAGGGCCGGAGATCCTTGGATAACAAGGGATCCCGGCCCTTCTTCTGCCTGGATGTATTCGGATGTACCGTCAGACCTCGCCTCTACGATTCGCACCATGCGAGTCGGCGTCTACATCGACGGGTACAACCTGTACTACGGTGCCCGCGGGATCTGCGGACGATCCACGCCTGGATGGCGGTGGCTCGATCTGAGGGCATTGTCCGAAGCTCTGATTCGCAGCCGCTCGCGGTGGGCAGACTTCACGATCGAGAACATCTCTTATTGCACGGCCCGGATCAGCGGGGCCAGTAACCCGGAAGGCCATCGCGAGCAGGACGTCTATCTCAGAGCACTGGTTCATGCAGGCTCCGTGACAAGGATCAGCTACGGCACGTACGTTTCCAGAGTTGCGACGGCCCCGCTGGCGATCAGGGGGCCGAACGGCAAGCCGGTGCTCGTTCCACCAGCCTGGCCCATCATGGTTCAAGATGTGTCCGGCGGCAGCGTGCCCGACGCAACCTTCATGGCCTCGGTCGCCAAGCGCGAGGAGAAGGGCAGTGACGTGAACGTTGCATCGCATTTGTTGATCGATGTCCTGTCCGGGACGGTCGATGCGGCCGTAGTCATCAGCAACGACAGCGATCTCGCGTACCCGGTCGAAGTCGTCCGGGGTCTGGTTCCAGTCGGCTTGATCAATCCGACCAAAGGGGTGCGGGCCGGGAGACTCGCGGGGACCCCGAATCAAGGGGCTGGGAACCATTGGTGGTACCGGTTGGAGCCGGCTGACCTGTATTCGAATCAGCTCCCTTCCACTGTCGCCTCGCGGATCATCAAGCCCGCTCCGTGGTAGCGCTATCGACTGCGACGGGTGTACTCTGTGGCCATACCACCCGGCGCCTCCGGCGCCGGGTCTTCTTTGTTCACGGCCGCGGGGTTTCGGCAGTCAAGACCTTTGCCATGAAGGACCGATGGGCTCAGGTCCTGCTGGTCTGAGGTCCGCGCTGGATCTACTGGTTCGCAGATCGAGGCACGAGGGGGGAATCGCGATGGCTGAACTGATCTGTGTCACCGGAGCAACCGGGAAGGCCGGGCGGGCGGTGGTCGCCGATCTTCGCGAGCACGGCTATGACGTGCGGGCCACCGATCTCACGGTCACGCCGGACCAGCGCCGGGCCGGGGTCCTGCAGGCTGACCTGACCGACTACGGGCAAGCGGTCGAGGTGCTGGCCGGGGCCGCGGCCGTGGTGCACCTGGCCAACATCCCGGCACCGGGGATCGCGACCCCGGCGGTGACGTTCAACAGCAACATCACGATGAACTTCAACGTGTTCCAGGCCGCCGCCGAGCTCGGCCTGGGCCGAGTCGTCTGGGCTTCCAGCGAGACGACGCTCGGGCTGCCGTTCGAGACGCCGCCGCGCTATGCCCCGGTGGACGAGGACCACTATCCCCTGCCGACCTCGACGTACGCGCTGTCCAAGGTGGCGTCGGAGACCATCGCCGAGCACCTGGCCCAGTGGTCCGGCATCCCGTTCATCGGCCTGCGGTTCTCCAACATCATGACCGTCGCCGACTATCAGCGCTTCCCGTCGTTCTGGAATGATCCGCAACTGCGCCGCTGGAACGTCTGGGGCTACGTCGACGAACGCGACGTCGCCGCGTCCTGCCGGGCCGGGCTGACCGCGCCCGCCGACAGGGTCGCCGGCAGTCACAGCTTCGTCATCGCCGCCGCCGACACCTGCATGAACCGCCCGTCCGCCGAACTGCTCGCCGAGGTCTTTCCCGGGACGGAGCTGACCCGCGAGATCGGCGAGTACGAGACGCTGCTGGCGATCGACCGGGCCCGGGAGGTTCTGGGCTACCAGCCGGAGCACTCCTGGCGCGACCATGTCGAGGCGACGGTCTGAGGACGGGACTGGGTAACGGGGATTGGGGAAATCCGAGCCGGTTACTCCCGGCTGAAGATTCCCCGTTGTCGTGGCTCTGTGGCAACCGGTCAGGCGAGGGCCGACCAGCCATGTGGGACGGGTCGGCCCTCTCGGCCGTCCCCCGTCGCGACCGGTTGCGTTGTCCCGACAAGACCGACTGACCCGAAACGGGTCGTCGATCAAACCTCCCCCAAACGGCAACTTACGAAAGATTGAAGCACACCCGCCCAACTGAAACCGCCGCCACGGCTAAGAATCAGCCCTCACAGTGACTCGAGGATCTCTCAGGCCGGCTCGAAGGCCACGGTTCCGCGATCGAGCTCGGCCTGGACCAGACGGACCTTGAGCTCCTCGCCGAGCCGCAGCCCGTCACCGAGCACCGCGGCCTCGACGGCCGGGTCGGCGATCACGACCTCGCCGCGACCCTTCTTCCGGTCCACCTCGGTGATCATCGCGTCGAAGATCATTCCGTCCTTGGTCCGGAGCAGGGCCAGCTCGACCAGGTTGACCACTTCGCGCTCGTACCGCTTGGCCTTCTGCTCCGAGGCCTGCATGGTCGCCGGCAGCTCCGGCAGGGCGGTGGTGATCCAGTCCGGGACCGGCTCGCCGGCGGTCAGCGCCAGGCAGATCTCACCGACGTAGCGGTCCACCAGCCGGCGCAGCGGAGCGGTGGTGTGGGCGTATTCGGTGGCCAGCGCGGCATGCACCGGCTGCTCCGGCGCGGCGCCGGCGAAGGAGGCGTAGCCGGCGCCGCGGAACAGCGACGTGCAGGCGGCCAGCATCGCCGCGTGCGGGCCCTGCGCCGGGTCCAGCGTGCGGACGAAATCGGGGTAGCCGAGGTCGTCCGGCCACGGGATCCGCAGCGCCTTGGCGATCCGGCGCAGCCGGTGCAGCGACGCGTCCTCGGCCGGCGGCAGGGTGCGCAGGATGCCGATCTTTCCGTCCAGCATGATCCGCGCCGCCGCCATCCCTGTGAGCAGGGAGATCTGGGCGTTCCAGCCCTCGACCGGCAGCGGCGACCGGAACTCCAGCGACCACTGATGATCATCGACGGCGGTCACCTGTTCCGGGATCGGCAGGCTCACCCCGCCGCGGTCGCGTTCCTGCTGCTCACGCAACCGGCCGACGGTGCGCAGCAGTTCCAGCGACGGCCGCGCCGACCCGCCGTCGATCTCGGCCTGCGCCTGCACATACGTCAGCTGCTCCCGGCTGCGGACCCGGGCCCGCTGCACCGTGACGTCGGCCTGCTTCCCCGCCGCGTCGAGCCGGATCGTCCACAGCACCGCCGGTCGCACCTGATCCGGCAGCAGGCTGGCCGCGCCCTCGCTCAGCGCCGGCGGATGCAACGGCGTCCGCCGGTCCGGCGCATACAGGGTCTGGCCCCGCCGCTGTGCCTCGAGATCGATCGGCCCGCCCGGCTCGACGAACGCCCCGACATCGGCGATCGCGTACGAGACCACGAAGCCGTCCCCGTCCGGCGCCAGGTGCAGGGCCTGATCGAGATCCCGCGAACCCTCCGGGTCGATGGTGATCAACTCCAGGTCGGTCCGGTCCAGCTCGGGCAGCGGTATCGCCCGGGCGGCGGCCTCGGCCGCGGCGACCACGTCGGCCGGGAACTCGTCGGGGACCTGCAACTCGGCCCGCAGAGCGGTCAGCCCGTCGGCCACCTCGACCTGGACCTGTTCGGACAGGGCTACCTTGCGTGCCGGCATAGCCCGGAGCCTAGTGCCCTGCGCCCGAAGTTCGGTGCATAAGTCAGTGGGATGAAGTGGTGAGCTGCAAGGCCGACGATGGAGTGTTACCGGGTCGTACCGCGACGGAGGAGAACGCGGCAGATCGCCGCTTCAGCGCGCTGAATTATGTAGCGAACTTCGGGCGCAGGGCACTAGTGCCGAACCGGAGGAGGATCTCCAGCCGGCGGTCCGCTGGAAGGGTTCCATCGGCGTTCGCGGCCCGGAAGACTGGGTGATCAGCGCTTCTAGCGAGGGGGATGCCGTGGCCGTGTTGAGTGATCCGACCCAGTATCGACTGGCCGGTGCGCTGCTCGTCCTGGCGTTCGCCGTCTTCGCGGTCGGAGCAGTGCAGCCGATTCTGGGTGCCAAGGGAAGCATCGACATCTTCACCCTGCCGGTCCGGGAGCACCTGCGGGCCGTGGCGGACAACCCGGTGGCCTGGCGTCGGGCCAACTTCCTGATGGGCGCGGCGATCCTGCCGTTGGTGTTCGCGACCACGATGGTGACGGCCGTCCAGGAGCACCTGGATGAGCGCCTGCTGTCCCGGATCGCCCTCACCTCGATGCTGCTGGCCGCCCTGCTCTGGCTGGCCTTCTCCGCGTTCCGCGCCACGTTCACCATCGGTGCCGCCGAGGAGCTGGACCGGACCGGCACGATGCCGACCTACTACGAGCCGCTCGCCGGCTGGGGCTACGCCCAGTTCAAGGTCTACATCCTGCTCGGCTGTCTCGGTCTCGCCGCACTGGCCGGCTCACTGCTGCTGACCGGCGTCATTCCCGCCTGGGCCTGCTGGACCGCCATCGCCCTGTGCACGGCGACGCTGGCCCACCTGCTGATCACCGGCGACACCCTGCCGGCCTTCCACTACTTCCCCGGTGTCCTGATCGGCGTCATGCTGCTGATCCGCTGAGCAGCCGGCAGGGAGGCTACAGACCCGAGTGCTCGGTCCGGACCAGGATCCGGCTGCACTCCTCACAGCGGAGCACCTCGTCCGCGGGGGCGGCGGCGAACTCGCGCAGCTCGGCGGCGTTGATCTCCAACTGACAGCCGGTGCAGCGACGGTTCCGCAGTTCGGCCGCACCGACACCGCCGTGCCCACCCCGGATCCGCTCGTACAGCGTGATCAGGTCGGCCGGCAGATCGGGCTGCAGCGTCGACCGCTCGGTCTTGCGTTCCGCGGCCTCGGAGTTGATCGCGGTCACCTTGGCGTCGCGTTCACCGGTCAGCCGCTTGACCTCGGCCCGGGACTGATCGGCCTTGCCGGTCAGCTCGTTGGCTCGGGCCGTCGCGGTCTCGAGCTTCTCCATGATCTCCAGCTCGGAATCCTCCAGGTCGGAGATCCGCTTCTGCAGGTGATCGACCTCGGCGATCAACGACTCCAATTGGCGGGGGTCGGCGACCGTCCCGTCGGCGATCCGCTCCTGGTCACGGGCCAGTCGCTGGCGTACCGGCTCCAGGTCGGCTTCGGCCTTCACCTGGTCCGTGCTGAGATCACTGACCTCGGTCTCGGCCTCGATCAGGGCCGCCTCGACCTCGTCCCGGTCCCGTTCGGCCGCCGCCAGTTGATCATGCTCGGGCAGGGTCTTGCGGCGGTGCAGCAGCTGCGCCAGCGCGCTGTCCAGCTGTTGCAGGGACAGCAGGCGCAGTTGGGCACCCTTATCGGCTTTGATGATGTTCTCCCTCCGTGCGCCATGGAACTTGTGCGAGCGAGCCTACTCAACCGGATCGGGAATGAATCGGCCCACTCGGAAGTTCGGTCCGGTTGTACGCCCGCTCCCTCGATCGTCGCCGACAGCGCTGTGGCGCGCACGATCGCAGCCCGACCTTCGAGGATCCCGCATGACCACTGTGCCCGACCAGGTCACGGAGGCCGCACCGGCTTCGCTGGCCGACCGTTTCGTCGGGAGTGCCTACCTCCGACTGGTCCTGGTCCTGGGCGCGCTCAGCGCGCTCGGACCGCTCACCATCGACACCTATCTGCCGGCGTTGCCGGCCCTGACCGAGGACCTGCGCGCGACCGATGCCCAGGCGCAGTTGACCCTGACCGGGGTGCTGGCCGGGATCGGGCTCGGCCAATTGATCATCGGCCCACTGTCGGACGCGGTCGGCCGGCGCCGGCCGCTGCTGATCGGCCTGCTCGGCCACGGCCTGATGTCCGTGCTCTGCGCCCTCGCTCCCTCGGTCGAGCTGCTCGCCGTCACCCGGACCGTGCAAGGGCTGGCCGGCGCCGCCGTCTCGGTCGTCGCGATGGCGATGGTGCGGGACCTGTTCACCGGCCTCAAGGCGGCCCAGCTGCTGTCCCGGCTGGTGCTGGTGATGGGCATCGCGCCGATCCTGGCCCCGTCGCTCGGCGGTGGGCTGCTGCAGCTGACCTCGTGGCGCGGCATCTTCGTCGTGCTCGCCATCGCGGCCGTCGGGTTGGTCGTGCTGGCGGCGGTCGCCCTGCCGGAGACGCTGCCGCCGGAGCGCCGGCTGCCGGCCAAGATTGGCCGCTCCCTGGCCTCGTACCGCTTCCTGCTCAGTGACGGGCTGTTCGTGATCATGGTCGGCATCGCCGGGCTGATGTTCGCGACGATGTTCGCCTACATCTCCGGGTCGCCGTTCGTGATGCAGGAGCTGCACGGCCTCAGCCCGCAGCAGTACGGCCTGGTCTTCGGCATCATCGCCGCCGGCCTGATCGGAATGTCGCAACTGAATCCGATCCTGGTCCGGCGCTTCGGACCGGTCCGGGTGCTCCGCGGCGGCATCACCCTCGCGGTGGTCGCCAGCCTGGTCACCCTGACCTTGGCGCTGACCCAGACCGGCGGGCTGCTCGGCCTGGTGATCCCGCTCTGGTTCGTGATCGCCTCGGCCGGTCTGTCGTTCCCCAACGCGCCGGCGATCGCGCTCAGCCGGCACGGTGAGGCGGCCGGCGCCGCCGCCGCGCTGCTGGGCTCGGCGCAGTTCCTGGTCGGCGGTCTGGCGGCCCCGCTGGTCGGTGCGCTGGCCAACGGAACGGCGGTCCCGATGGCGGCCGTGATGGTCGGCACCACCGGCCTGGCGCTGGTCCTGTTGCTGATCGGGCGGCGGCCGATGTCGGCCTTCCAGTTCTGAGCCTTAGGCCCGGCGGGTATGCTGACCGCCGCCGGGGAGCCGCGAGGCCATCCCTGGTCAAACGTGCATGAATTCAATCGAAGGAGCAAGCGTGAACCGAGCCGAACTCACCACGGCGATCGCCAAGGAGACCGAGCTGACCAAGGACTCCGTCGATCGGGTGCTGGATGCCCTGGCGGGGACCCTGGAGAAGGCCGCGTCCTCCGGCGACGAGGTGAAGTGGCCGGGTGTGTTCACCCTCGACGTCGTCGACCGGGCCGCCCGTCAGGGCCGTAACCCGCAGACCGGCGAGGCGATCGAGATCCCGGCCAGCAAGGCAGCCCGTCTCCGTCCCGGCACCCGGCTGAAGAAGGCCGCCAGCGCCTGACGGACCACCAATCCGCGGGTCGCGCCCCTGCTGGGGCCGACTCGATGAACCAGCTCAGAACGCGCTCTCCCGCTCATACCGGGAGGGCGCGTTCTCGCCGTTCAGCGCTGCTCGCCGGGCGAGCTTCATGAACTTTCCTAGGGGGCGTTCCACTGCAGGACGGCCGGGTCGTCCTTCTCGGTGCCGAGGACGGAGACGGTGCCGGTGTGCAGCGGGAAGTGGTTGCCGAGTGCGAGGTCGAAGCCGAGCCAGCACAGGGTCAGCGCGCGCAGGGCATGGCCGTGGCCGAAGCAGATTGCCCGCTCCACCCCGGACTCGCGGATCCGGGCGATGGCGCGGAGCAGCCGCTGCCGGACCTGGTCGGCGGTCTCGCCGCCCGGCGCCGGATGCTCCCAAATGGTCCAGTCCGGCACGGTCTCCCGGATCTCCTCGCTGGTCCGGCCCTCGTAGTCGCCGTAGTCCCACTCGACCAGGTCGTCGTCCAGTTGCGGGGCGTACGGACCGGTGAAGCCGGCCAGCTCGGCGGTGTGCCGGGCCCGCAGCCGGGGGCTGGACAGGATGAGACCGTACCCGGCCGGGTCCAGTCGGCCGGCCAGGGAGCCGGCCTGCTCCTCGCCCTTCGGGGTGAGCGGCAGATCGGTGGTCGAGGTGTGCCGGCCGGCGGCACTCCACTCGGTCTCGCCGTGCCGGATCAGGGTCAGCTCGAGGTCCCGGCTCATCGCGTCGCCGCCGCCTCGGCTCGGTCGCGGTAGGGCTCGATCGGGACCGTACCGCTGTAGATCCGCCAGTGGTCGCCGGCGCGGAGCCGCTTGACGATCAGTCGCTGCAGGCTGGTGTCCTGCGGCAGTGTGTCCAGGTCGACGTCGCCGCGCCGGCTGAAGGTGAAGAACAGCGCGTCACCGTCCGCCGGCCGGCCCTCGTCGCGGAGCCGCCAGAGCCGCTGGAACCGGGCCATGTTGGAGTCCGTCGCCAGCCCGGCGCTGAGCTCCGGATCGAGTAGCCAGCTGTGACAGAACACGGTCGTCGTCGCGATCTCCGGGAAGTGCCGGTCGAAGAACGTGACCGCGGCGGCGATCGATTCCTCGACGCCGGCCGGCGTCAGCGGCCCGGTCCGCGGGATGTGGGTGGAGATCACCCAGCCCTTGTCGACGCCGTCGTCGAAGGTGTCCCGCTGCAGGTTGAACTGGAGCCGGCCGAGCCAATAGAGCGCGCCGGACCAGGCGACCCGGAGCCAGCCGAAGGTGTGCAGCCCGAAGCGGTCGTACGTCAGCCGGTGCACCCAGACCTGCTGTCCGAGGTCGGACAACGACCGCCAGGACACGTCGTCCGGGATCCCGCGGCCGGCGTGGAAGGCGCGGACCGCGTCCACGGCGACCAGCAGCGCCAACAGCGGCATGACCCCATCCGCACCGGGATCGCCGGACTCCAGCCCGGCCTCGGGGTCGTAGCCGGCCCAGGGATCATCGCCGTCGCGGTCGAGGACGCCGATCCTCTCGATCAGGACGGCGGCCCGGCGGCCGATCTCGGCCAGCAGGGCCTGATCACGGAGGGCCCGGTCCGCCGCGGCCAGCAGGCATTCGCGATCGTCGTCGCGAAAGCCCAGCAGTTCGGCCCGCTCGGCCAGGTCGGTTCGGCTGAGTTCGGAGTACGCGTCGACCACGTGATCACCCTAATCTCCGACAGCGGTGATCGTTTCCTCGCCCGGGTGACGAACCCGTCAGGAGAAGGACTTGGGCGATCCGGGACCCGCGGGAGAGACTGGGCGGATGAGCGAGAAGCAGCCGGTCGTGTCGAACCGTCAGACCCCGTTCTCCGAAGCCTTCAAGGCGTTCATCGGGACCGACTGGGCACCGTACCCGGCCGAGCTGCCCGAGCCGCTGCCGGCGGCGGCGTACACGCCGGCCCGGCGGGCGGCCGTGAGCAAGCTGTTTCCGGGTGAGCGGCTGATCGTGCCGGCCGGCGGGCTGAAGGTCCGGTCCAAC
Source organism: Microlunatus speluncae (assembly GCF_009299835.1). GTDB lineage: Bacteria > Actinomycetota > Actinomycetes > Propionibacteriales > Propionibacteriaceae > Microlunatus > Microlunatus speluncae. The sequence goes on along the minus strand of NZ_VKCZ01000001.1, from coordinate 379,122 downwards.
GACACCGATTTCCGGTACCGGCCGCACTCGGCGTTCGCCCATCTGACCGGGCTGGGCACCGATCGGGAGCCGGACGCCGTGCTGGTGCTGGAGCCGACCGACGACGGCCACGACGCGACGCTGTATTTCAAGCCGCGGGCGCCCCGGGACGCCGAGGAGTTCTACGCCAACGCGCGCTACGGCGAGATGTGGGTCGGCCAGCGGCCGTCGCTGGACGAGCTGAGCGCGCTCTGCGGCATCCGCTGCGCCGCCATCGAGGAACTCGATGATGATCTTGCCAAGAACGCCGCGGACACCGCGCTGCGGATCCTCGCCGACGCCGACCCCGAGCTGACCGCCCGGGTGGTCGCCCTGCGCGCCGAGCACCAGACCGGCCAGCAGCAGGCGGCCGAGGCGGCCGATGATCAAGAACAGGCCGACCCCGATGCCGAGCTGGCGACCGCGCTGAGTGAGCTGCGGCTGACCAAGGACGAGTTCGAGGTCGAGCAGCTGCGCCAGGCGTGCGCGCGAAGCGCCGAGGCGTTCGCGGCGGTGGTCGCCGACCTGCCCGAGGCGGTCCGGCGCGGCCGCGGCGAGCGTTGGGTGGAAGGGATCTTCGGCCTGCACGCCCGGCACCTCGGCAACGCCGTCGGCTACGACACGATCGCCGCGTCCGGTGATCATGCCTGCACCCTGCACTGGATCCGCAACGATGGCGACCTCAACCCCGGTGAGTTGATCTTGATCGACGCCGGGATCGAGCTGGACACCTTGTATACGGCGGACATCACCCGGACCCTGCCGCTCAACGGCACCTTCACCGAAGCGCAGCGGGAGGTCTATCTGGCCGTCCTCGAAGCGCAGCAGGCCGGCTTCCGCGCCGCCGTGCCCGGGGCGAAGTTCTCCGACGTGCACGCCGCCGCGGTCGAGGTGATCGCACGCAGGCTGGCCGGCTTGGGCATCCTCCCGGTCTCGGCCGAGGAATCCCTAGATCTGGAGACCGGCGGCCAGCACCGCCGCTGGATGGTGCACGGCACCTCGCACCACCTCGGCATCGACGTCCACGATTGCGCCCAGGCCCTGCGCGAGAACTACCGCGAGGGCACCCTTCGGGAGGGCATGATCATCACCATCGAGCCCGGCCTCTACTTCAAGGCCGACGATCTGCTGGTGCCGGAGCGGTTCCGCGGCATCGGCGTCCGGATCGAGGACGACGTGTTGATCACCGCCGACGGCAACGAGAACCTGTCCGCCATGCTGCCGCGCACCCCGGACGACGTTGAAACCTGGATGCGCAACATCCTCGAAAGCTAGTGTCGCGGAGCATCCCTCCGCCATCTCCCGAGTTGTCAGAACTGAGTTGTGTCATAGCACAACTCAGTTCTGACAACTCGGTGGGAGGGTGGTTGATCACTCGAAGGCGGCGGCCCGAGCGCCGGGCAGCTGGAGCAGCAGCTCCCGCGCCTTCGCGGCGACCTTGTGTTCGCACAGCACTTCGTACTTGGTCGCCACGGTCTGGGTGATCGAGGTGAAGTCTCGTTTGCCCTGGGTCAACGCGTAGCCGATGGCCTGGAAGACGATGCTGATCGCGATGCCGATCGCGAGGGCGACCAGGAACAGCACCAGCAGGTTGGGGACCGGGACGAAGATCAACATCAGCAGGGCGACCAGTAGGCCGGTGGAGACGCCGGTCTGGACGCCGCTGATCAGGACGGTCCGCCAGGTCTTCCGGCCGAGCACCCGTTCCACCGATTTGAGTTCGGTGCCGACGATGGCGAGGTTCTGCACCTCGAACTTCTGATCGGACAAATAGTCCACGGCCTTCTGCGCGTCGGCATAGCTGTTGTAGATCCCGACCGACTGCGGGAACTCCAGCTCGAAGATCGAGCCGACGCCTTTCGGCTGCGAAAATGACATGGTTCCTCCTGGCATGAACTGGGGCCCAATCTACTCCGCCGCGCTGTGAGTTGGCTGTGTCCGACGCGGGGCGTGGCGAGGCGGCTGACGCTCGGCCGTGCGGGAGCACGGTCGCGGCGCTACTCTCGGCACGTGAACGCCGCGTCGAGTTCGATCTTCATCTCCCGGATTCGCGGCCTACCGGTGCTGGACGGCTCGGGGGACCAGATCGGCAAGGTCCGCGACGCCGTCGTGCAGCGACGCTCGGCCGGCCGGCCGCCGCGGGTCAAGGGCCTGGTGGTCGAGCTGTTCGCCCGGCACCGGATCTTCCTGCCGATGGCCGGGGTCCGGGGCATCGACGCCGCCCAGGTGGTGATCTCCGGTCCGGTCAATCCGCGGCGGTTCGAGCGGCGCGAGTCGGAGATGCTGGTGATCGGCGACCTGTTCGACCTGCAGATCACCCGGACCGACAGCCCGGACCCGGCGACGATCTTCGATGTGGCGATGCACCCGGTGCGCAGCCTGGACTGGGAGCTGTCCCAGGTCGCGATCCGGGAAGGCTCCCGGCCGCGCCGCTTCGGCCGGCGCGGTCACGTGACGATCGTCGACTGGTCGGCGGTCCGTGATCTTGGTGTTGATCATGAACAGGGCACCGAGCGGCTGCTGGCCCAGATGGAGGACATGAAAGCGGCCGACATCGCCCGTGAGCTGCACGACATGTTGCCCGATCGCCGGGCTGAGGTCGCCGCGGCCCTCGATGATCAAAAACTCGCCGACGCGCTGGAGGAGTTGCCCGAGGACGAGCAGGTGCAACTGATCCAGGAGCTGGAGGCGGAGCGGGCGGCGGACGTGCTGGCCGAGATGGACCCGGACGACGCGGCCGACCTGATCGCCGACCTCTCCCCCGAGGTCGCCGAGGGATTGCTGCGCCGGATGGAGCCGGACGAGGCGGAGGACGTACGCCGGCTGCTCAGCTATGCGGAGTTCACCGCCGGCGGGATGATGACCACCGAACCGGTGGTGCTGCCCGCGGATGCGACCGTCGCCGACGCGCTGGCCCACGTCCGCGACGCCGAACTGACCCCGGCCCTCGCCTGCATGGTCTACGTCTGCCGCAGCCCGCTGGAGACGCCGACCGGCCAGTTCGTCGGCAGCGTGCACATCCAGCGGCTGCTCCGGGAACCTCCGTCGACCTTGGTCTCGGCCTTGATCGACGCCGAGCTGGAGCCGTTGTCGCCGGAGGCCAATCTGCACACGGTGAGCCGCTACTTCGCCACCTACAACCTGGTCAACGCCCCGGTGGTCGACGATGATCATCATCTGATCGGTGCGGTGACCGTCGATGACGTACTCGATCATGTGCTGCCGGCCGACTGGCGGGGCACTCAATTGGATCAACTCTCCTCCCAGGCGGTGAACAGTGGCTAGCAGCGACCGACAGACCAACCGGAACCGGGCTGCTGGTGATCGCGAACGAGAACGGCTGAACACCCCCGGCCGACGTCGCGGGGTGAAACTCCCCCGTCCCAGCTGGGATCGGGACGCCTTCGGTCAGTTCGCCGAGGGCTTCGCCCGGTTCATGGGCACGGCCGGCTTCCTGATCTGGATGACCTTGATCATCATCGCCTGGGTGGTCTGGAACTCACCGTTCGGCCCGCCGCGGCCGCGGATCGACGAGTATCCGTTCATCTTCCTGACCCTGATGCTGTCGTTGCAGGCCTCGTACGCGGCGCCGTTGATCTTGTTGGCGCAGAACCGGCAGGAGGCGCGGGACCGGGTCGGCCTGGAACAGGACCGGGCCCAGGGCGCGCAGAACCGGGCCGACATGGATTTCCTGGCCCGGGAGATCGCCTCACTCCGGATGTCGGTCGGCGAGATCGCCACCCGCGACTACGTCCGGTCCGAGCTCAGGTCCGAACTCCGCGCCATCCTCGCCGAACTCGACGAGGAGCGTACTTCCGCCCCACCCGCCTCATCGACCACAGGCCTTCCCCGTTAACGGGTGAGGTCGATCGTGGCCGAGCGGATGACGCCGTTCACGGTGACCGAGATCGTCGCCGGCCCGGGACGCAGGGCCTTGATCATCCCGGTCTCCGGGTCGAGCTGCAGATTCGCCGTGGTCCGCCAGTCCGCGCTCACCGGATAGGCGATCGGCACCGGCCGGTCGCCCTGCTTCAGCGTCGCGGTCACCGTCCCGGTCGCACCGACGGCCAGGGTCGCCGGCGCGGTCAGGGTCAGGTCGTCGACGTGCGGCCGAAGCTGGGCCGAGATCCAGTCCGGTCCGCCGAGGTACGGGAACCGGCGGGCCCGGGCCTGGTCCGACCGGGACACCTCGTCGATCCCGAGCAGGCTCCAGCCGGTGAAGCCGCCTTCGGCCGGGGCGGTGGCGGGCGTCTTGCCGGAGTTGCCGTTGATCAAGTACGGCACGTTGTCGACGGTCGCGGCGTGGAAGGTGCCGACGTGGGCGCCGATGAAGGCCGCGCCCTTGCCGGTCGACCGCTGGAATTCGGCCAGCCAGCCCTCCAGCAACGCGGCTTCGTGGCGATCGCCCAGCTGGCTGTTCTTCGCCGGTGTCGGATCCCGCGGCGGATGGTGTTCGATCACCACCACCGAGCTGATCGAACGATCTTCGGCGGCCGCGTCCAGCTCGGAGCGCAACCCGGCGAGCTGTTCGAAGCCGCCGCTGCGCAGCGTGCCGCCGGACGTGTTCAGAGTGACGAAGCGCGTTCCTTCATGATCAAACGTCCGGTGCGGATCGCCGAAGTACTTGACGAAGTTGGTGATCGCCGAACCCATCACCTCGTGGTTGCCGGGCACGTAGTAGTACGGCACCGACGTCCCGATCTCCTCGTCCAGGATCTTCTTCGCCAGTTGGAAATCCGCCTCGGTCGCCTCGTCGACGAAGTCGCCGGCGATGACGAAGAAGTCCGGTTTCGCCGCCTTGATCTCGCGCAGCGTCCGGCGGGCGGCCTGGACCAGTGCCGAGTCCGGCTCCCGGGCGACGAACTGGGCATCGGACATCACCGCGAACCGCCAGTCGCGGCCGTCGACGTCGGCCTGGGTCTGGATGATCGGCGCCCGCACCGCCGGGGCGGCCGGCACCTCGACTGCCGGCGCGGCGTTGACGTAGAGGTTGTCGATCAAGACCTCGCCGCTGTACTGCGCCGAGGCTTTCGTCTCCAAGGTGTAGATCCGGCCGATCGTCACCGGCTGCGGCAGCCCGGCGGGCACGGCGAGTTCGACGTTCTTCCAGCCGGTCCAGTCCACGTAGGGCCCGTAGACGGCGGTGAACTTGCCGGTCGCGTCATAGAGCCCGAACGCCGTCCACTCCCCCTTCCCCTGCCCCTTCATCGACACCCCGAACGACCGGGCCTGGCCGGCGACGCCGAGCGGCTTCGGGGGGATCGCGTACGCGTTCCGGGTCAGCGTGCTCTGGCCGAAGTCGTACGCCAGCTTGAGGCCGGCCCCGTCCTCGCCGTCCGGCACCTGGCTCACCGTCGCGGTCGCCCGGGCGGTTCCGACGGTCCACTGGTCGGCGTCGTCGAAGGTCGCCAACTGCTGCTTCGTGACCCCGACCGAGACGCCGAGGGTCGCGCTCAGATCGCCGATCCGAGCAGTCACCAGCCCGGCCCCGGATCCCTTGATCGGCTTCACCCGGAGCCGCCCATCGGCGGTCGGCGTGATCATGAACAGCGACCGGTCATAGCTCAGCTCCAGGTCGGCCGGATCGATCGGCGCCGAGGTGCCGAACGCGTCGTAGCCGAGGATGCCGAAGGTCGCCGTCGCGTCGACGCTCGGCACGTTCACCGTCTCGGCGGTGGCGGCGAGCCGGGCCGGCCGGCCGAGCACGTCCAGCTGCAGGGTGCCCCGGGCCGAGCCGGACCGAGCGGTGATCGTCGCCGGACCCGGGTCGGTCGCCCGGTAGACGCCGTCCCGCACCGTCCCGCGGGTCGCGGACCACTGCACCGGGGAACCGACGGCCGCCGGGCCGTAGGTCTCGTCGTGCGGGGTCGCGGTCAGCGCCCGGGACAGGCCGCTGAACACCCGGTCCGGCCGGGCCTTCCCGGCCACCGGGCTGTCGCTCGCCGCGGTGCGTGGCGACGCGGCCGGCTCCAGCCAGAAGCCGGCCAGGTCGCCGCTGCCCTTCGGCGCCATGATCGCCAGCCCGTTCGGCACCGGCCGCAGCGAGCCGTCGCCCGGGGTGTTGTCGACCTGCACCTTCGCGGCGCCGGGCAACCGGCTGACCAGCGTGGTCGAGCCGCCGCCGTCCAGCTCGACGCCGACCCAGGCGCCGCGGGCCGCGAGCAGCCGCCCCAGCTCGGCCAGCGTGGCGCCCCTGCTGTGCGTCTGCCGATCACTGTCGACGCCGACGATGATGATCTTGGTGCCGTCCCGGGAGAATCCGAGGCCGGTGCGGCCGGCGTACTCCTGATCGTCGACGGGCCGCGCCTGGCCGTCCTGGACGAGCAGTTCGTGCACCCCGATCGCCGTGTGCAGCGGACGGCCGTCGGAGGGTCGCGGCCGGTAGGAGACCGCGACCTCGTCCCCCGGCTTCAGGGCCCGCAAGGCGTCGGCTCCGGCCTCCCGGCCGAGCAGGATCGTCGTGTCGGCAGGGATCGCGCCGGTTCCGGCCTGATCAGCGACCGCGCTGACCACGCCATCGGTGATCATCACCTCGACCACCGTGGTGGCGCCCTGCACGGCGCGGCCGCGCGGCGAGGCGCCCCAGAGTGACGTGTACGCGGCGACCTCGCCCGGCTTCAGCACCGGTCCGTTCAGCCGGTCCAGCGCGACCGGGCCGGACGGCAGCGTCGCCGTACCCTCGAACAGCACCTCGAGCACCCGGCCGACGCCGTCGGCGTCGAAACCGACCGCACGGTAGGGATCCTCCGACTGCGACTTGATCAACTCGCCGTCCTTGATCGCCGGGCCGAGCGGGGCACCCGAGTTGTTGATGTCGAAGAAGTCGCCGTTGACCGCGGCGACCGCCCCGGCCGCGTCGGCCTGCTCGGTGATCGGCCGCAGCGTCGTCAGGTCCTTGTTGCCCAGGTAGTCGATCCGGGCGCCCTGGGTGGTGTCGATGGTCAGCGCGTTGCCCTGCTGCCAGCCGCGAGCGTCCAGCGTCTCGAGTTGCTCGGCCGTGACGCCGGGGGCGACCGGCCGGCTCCGTTGATAGGTCTCGATCGCGCCCGCGGGCGTCCCGGCGGCGGGTTCGGCCGCGGCCGGCGCGAGGCCGACGACCAGCAGCGGAGCGAGCACGGACAGAGCGATCAGCAGGACCCGCCCCCGGATGCGCTGCGTCATCGGCCACCTCCACTGAGGGAAATTATTGACACGCACAGTCTGAAGGCTGGCGGCTTTGTGCACCAGCCCTCCCGGGTTAACGATCGCCGAACCGGGCACCCGAGAATCATGGCCGTTCAGACAAGCTTCCCAGGATTTCGGACCGGTGCTCCGCGGCGTTCGCGGTCCGGCCCCGGAGTGATCACCCTGGGGCCCATGGGTTCTGGATCGGTCGATCGACCGTGGCTTCGGTTCGCGCTGCGCTCTGTCGAATTCGCCGCGGTGCTGCTGGTCGGCATGGTGCTGTTGGCCATGCTGGTGAGCGCCGTTCGCGGGGCGCTGGGGCTGACCTATCCGGCCGAGGCCCGCGGCGCGATGGCCAGCGTCGAGATGGGCGTGATCATGGCGTTGATCATGATCGGCTGGCTGCGCTTCCGCCGGTTCGGCTGGCCGACGACCCTCGCGATGGCGGCGACCATGCTGCTCCCGGCGCTGGTCGCGGCCGCGCTCACCGGCATTGGGGTGATCGCGCTCGGAACGGCGATGATCTTCGAGCACATCGCCATGTTCGTGCTGATGCTGGCGGTCATGCTGCGTCGCCGCGACGAGTTCACGATCCGCCGGCCGGTGCTCCGGTGAAAACCCTGCGGGTGATCGGGGCCGGGCTCGGCCTGCTCGCCTCCTTCCTGGTGCTCCCGGCGGCCATGCTCGGCGTCGGCGCGATCAGCTTCGAGCGCTATCGGTACGCGCCGCCGGACCGGCCGGCCGCCGTCACGGCCACCCCGCCCGCTCATCAATCCGGCCGGCCGACGGCGGTCGTCGTGGTCGGCAACGGTGGCGCCAACGCGGCCGACGTGCTGGCCCCGTACGAGGTGCTGGCGGCGACCGGGGCGTTCAACCTGTATGTGGTCGCGCCGCAGCGGCGCCCGGTGACCCTGCTCGGCGGGCTGGACCTGGTCCCCGATCTGAGCTTCGCCGAACTCGCCGACCGGCTCGGCGGCGTGGCCCCAGACGTCACCGTGGTGCCGGAGATGCCGAACGACGAGCAGCACGACGCGCCCGTCGTCGCCTGGCTGCGGGAGACCGCGGCCGAGGGCCTCGTCCTCGGCGTCTGTTCCGGCGCCCGACTGGTCGCCGACGCCGGGCTGCTGGACGGCCGACCGGCGACCTCGCACTGGTATCGACTGAACGAGATCGCCCCCGACCATCCCGACGTCGACTGGCGCCGCGGCGTCCGCTACGTCGACACCGGCGACGTGATCACCACCGGCGGGCTCCTGTCCTCGATCGACGGCGCACTCCGGGTGGTGGAACGGCTGGTGTCCGAGCCGGCCGCCGCGGCCGCCGCCGAGGCGGTGCACTGGCGCGGCTACAGCCCGAACGCCCCGGCCGAGATCCCGGTCTCGGAGATCACCTGGTCCGAACGCCTGCTGCACCTGCTCAACCTCGGCTACCGGTCGCCGACGACCACCATCGGGGTGCTGCTCACCGACGGTGTGGGCGAGTTGGAACTGGCCGCGGCGTTCGACCCGTACGCCGAGATCCGGTCCGCCCGGACGCTGGCGATCGGCCCGGCCACCGTGCGCAGCCGGCACGGCCTGACCTTCCTGCCCCGGGCCGGACTGGACGCGATCGGCTCCACCGGCCGGCTGCTGGTCCCGGGCACGGACGCCGCGGCCCGGCATCCGGACGGCGTCGACGCGGCGGCCGAGGCCGCCGGGGTGCCGGTCGCCTACCTCCACGCGGAGCCCGGCTTCGCGTTCGAGCCCGCGCTGCGGGTGCTCGCCGCGACGACCGACGTACCGACGGCGCGCTGGGCGGCCAAGATCCTCGAGTACGCGCCTGCCGACCTCGAGCTGGCCGGATCAGCGTTTCCGTGGTCCGGCCTGCAATTCCCGATCGGGCTCGGCGTCGGCGGCCTCGTGGTCGCGGTCGGGGTGACTGCCCTGGTCCGGCGGCGGAACGGTTGAGCCGATCGTCCGGCGGAAGGCCCGCGGGCTGAGCTCGTACTTGGCGACGAAGGCCTGCCGCAGCGTCTCCACCGAGCTGAACCCGCAACGCCGCGCGATCACGGCCAGCGACAGTTCGGTGGTGGCCAGCAGCCGGGCCGCGATCTCCAGCCGGATCCGCCGGACGACGGCGGCCGGGGTCTCGCCCTGACGGTCCCGGAACAACCGGGTCAGGTGCCGCGGGCTGACGTTGACCCGGGCGGCCAGGGTTGCGACGCTGAGGTCGCCGCCCGGCTCGGCCACGATGTGGTCGACGACCGTCCGCAGCACCGTGTCGTCGGGTCGCCGGGTCGCGGTGAAGATGCTCATCTGCGCCTGGTTGCCGGGCCGGTGCAGATAGGTCACCATGCCGATCGCCACCCACCGGGCCAGCTCCGGACCATGATCATCTTCGATCAGCGCCAGGGTCAGGTCGAGCGACGCGGTCACCCCGCCCGAGGTGGCGATCCGGCCGTCCTGGATGTAGACCGGATCGGCGTCGACCCGGACCGCCGGATAGCGGGCGGCCAGGTCGTCGGCGTAATACCAGTGGGTGGCGACCCGACGATGGTCCAGCAGCCCGGCCTCGGCCAGCACGAACGCCCCGGTGCACACCGACACCACCCGCCGGGCGACCGAGGCCAGCCGGCGGACCTCCCGGACCAGCCGGCGGTCCCGGATCGCGTCGAGGTGGCCCCAGCCGCCGGACACGATCACCGTGTCGGGCGGTTCCTCGACCTCGGTCAGCGCCGCGTCGACGCGCAGCACCAGACCACCGGCGCTGACGATGTCGGTACCGTCGACCGTCGCCACCCGGACCTGGTAGCCGGGGTCGGCGCCCAGCCGGGTGGCCAGGTGCAGGGCCGAGGTGACGCTGCCGATGTCGACCAGTTCGGCGCCGTCATAGACGACCAGCACGACCTGCCGACGCGAGGCGGTCGAGACCGGCCGGGTGCCGCGCGGCGCCACCTCCGACCAGGCTTCGGTGTCACCGGCAGCAACGCGAGCGGTCCGGCGGGCCGGGTCGCCACTCGGTGTCATGGACCCACCTTGCCATCGACGGCCGTGCCGGACGCCGGTGACTCACGTCACCTCCAGGACGACCAGGGGTTTCACGCCGACTCGGTGGGTGATCGGCGGCCGCCGGGCCGGTCTACGCTGGACGACATGTCCGACCGTACGACCACCGCCCATCCCCTCGAACCGAAGATCCGGCAGGCGCTGGCGAGCGTCAACGATCCCGAGATCCGCCGGCCGATCACCGAGCTCGGCATGGTCGCCTCGATCGAGGTCGGAGCCGATGGCGCGGTCACCGTCGAGGTGCTGCTGACCGTGGCCGGCTGCCCGCTCAAGGACACCCTGCGCCGCGACGTCACCGCCGCCGCGACCGCCGTCGCCGGGGTCAGCTCGGTCGAGGTCGTGCTCGGCGTGATGTCGGACGAGCAGCGAGCCGGGTTGCGGGAACTGCTGAAGGGCGGCCAGACCGACCGGGAGATCCCGTTCGCCCGCGCCGACTCGCTGACCCAGGTGATCGCGGTCGCGTCCGGCAAGGGCGGCGTCGGCAAGTCGTCGGTCACGGTCAACCTGGCGCTGGCGCTGGCGGCGAAGGGGCGCACCGTCGGGGTGCTGGACGCCGACATCTACGGCCACTCGATCCCGGCCATGCTCGGCGTCGCCGACGCCCGGCCGACATCGGTCGAGGACATGATCATGCCGGTGCCGGCGCTGGGCCTGAAGGTGATCTCGATCGGGATGCTGAAGCCGAAGCGTGATCAGGTGGTCGCCTGGCGCGGGCCGATCCTGGACCGGGCGCTGACCCAGATGCTGGCCGACGTCTACTGGGGTGATCTCGACTACCTGCTGATCGACCTGCCCCCCGGCACCGGCGATGTCGCGATCTCTCTCGGCCAGAAGCTGCCGAACGCCGAGGTGCTGGTGATCACCACGCCGCAGCAGGCCGCGGCCGAAGTGGCGGAGCGGGCCGGCACGATGGCTTCGATGATGAACCAGCGGGTGATCGGCGTGGTGGAGAACATGTCGTACTACCTGGTGCCTGGCGGCACCCCGGAGAAGCACTACATCTTCGGCGAAGGCGGCGGCCAGGAGGTGTCGGAGACGCTCACCCAGCGGCTCGGCTATCCGGTGTCGCTGCTGACCCAGGTGCCGCTGGATCCGAAACTCCGGGCCGGTGGTGACGACGGTTCACCGATCGTCATCTCCGAGCCGGGCCAGCCGGCGGCGCAGGCGCTGACCGGTCTCGCCGATCACCTGGCCGGCCGCGGCCGCGGACTGCTCGGCAAGCAACTGGGATTGGCCCCCGCCGGTCGTTGATCATGATCGCCGTGATCATGGAATTTCGCTGATCGCGGAACGCCGGCCGATCTCGGAATAGGCCGGAGCGCTCGCTGTTGTCGATCTTGAACGACGACAACGAGGAGAACGTAGATGAAGCTGGGACTCGCGCTTCCCACCGCCGGCGAACTGGCCGGCGCGGAAGCCATCGCGAAGGCGGCCGAGGGGGCCGAACAGCTCGGCCTGGACTCGGTCTGGACGTTCGAGCGGCTGCTCGCTCCGACCGGGCCGGTCAGCATGGGCGGCCAGGAGATCGCGCTGCCGGAGGCGTACGGGAACGTCTATTCGCCGCTGGAGGTGCTGGCCTACGTGGCGGCCCGGACCAACCGGGTCCGGCTCGGCACCAGCGTCGTGGTCGGCCCGCTGCACAATCCGGCCGACCTCGCCCGCCGGTTCGCCACGCTGGACCAGTTGAGCAACGGCCGGGTCGTGGTCGGGCTCGGACAGGGCTGGATGCAGCAGGAGTACGACGCCGCCGGGGTGCCCCGGAGCCGGTTGGGTGCAGGCTTCGGCGAGCTGATCGAGGCGATGCGGGCCGCCTGGCGCCCGGACCCGGTCTCGTTCGAGGGCCGGCACTACCGCTACGCCGAGTCCCGGATCAGCCCCAAGCCGGTGCGCCCGGACGGCCCGCCCATCCTGGTCGCGGCGGGCGCCCCGGCCTCGATCCGGCGGACCGCGGCGGCCGGCCTCGGCCTCAACCCCGGCTGGCACGGCTGGGACGCCCTGACCGCGGGCATCGACGGGTTCCACCAGGCCGCGCGCGACGCCGGCCGGGATCCGGCCACCCTGCCGATCGTGCTGCGGGTCAACGGCCGGATCACCGAGCAGGCCCAGGGGACGGAGCCGACCGTGATCGGTTCGCCGGATCAGATCGCCGAGGCCCTGGCGAAGTTGGAGGGGCTCGGAGTCACCGAGGTCTTCTGGTCGATGGATCTCCCGATCGACGAGCAACTGGAACTGATCGGCCGCCTCATCCCGTAAGGGGTGAAGGAGATCTAGGTGGCGTCGGGGTCGAACGGGGTGAGGACGCGGCCGGCGAAGGCGGGCTCGGCGCCGTTGACGCCGTTGCCGTTCTTCGCGTTGTTCACCGCGTCGGTGATGTCCTTCGAGATCCCCTTGCCGGCCTCGGTGCCGGCCGCGAAATCGGACTTCACGTCGGCGACGATCGGCTCGACGTCGTCCAGCAGGTGCTTCTTGATGAACGCCTTGGGATTGAGGTCCCGGAAGTCGACGTCTTCGAAGCCGGGGCCCAGCTCCTTCTTCAGCTGGTTCTGGGCGTTTCCGGCCATCGTCCGGACGTACCGCACCAGATGGGCGGCCTTGCGGGCGAACTGAGGCAGCCGCTCCGGGCCGAAGATGATCACTGCGACGACGACCAGCGCCAGCAGCTCCGTGGGCCCGATGTCGAACATGATCTGATCCTACCGGGGTGCGCTATCCCTCGCGGGCGCCGAGTGTGACCTTGGCCTCCGACTTCTGCCCGGCGCGCTCGTACTCGAGCACCACCTGGTCGGCCGGCCGGTGGGTCCGGATGGCGACGATCAGCTGCTCGACCGCCCGGACCGGCTTGCCGTCGATGCTGGTCACCACGTCGCCGTCGGCCAGCCCCGCCTTGTCCGCCGGGCCACCGCCCTCGACCGAGGACAGCTCGACTCCGGTGCCGTCGGGGGTGTCGGTGACGTTGGCCCCGATCACCGGATAGGTCGCCTTGCCGTCCTTGATCAACATCGCGGCGATGTCCATCGCCTGGTTGATCGGGATCGCGAAGCCGAGCCCGATGCTGCCGGACTGGCCCCGGCCGGAGCTGATCGTGAGGATGGCCGAGTTGACCCCGACCACCCGGGCCTCACCGTCGACCAACGGGCCGCCGGAGTTGCCCGGATTGATCGGCGCATCGGTCTGCAGGGCGTTGATGTACGCCGACGAGGCCGACGGGTCCTGATCGTCGCCGCCGACCACGACCGGCCGGTCCTTGGAGCTGACGATCCCCTGGGTCACGGTGTTGGCCAGGCCGAGTGGCGAGCCGATCGCGATCACCGTCTCACCGACCTGGATGGCGTCGGAGTCGCCGACCGCCATCGGCTTCAGCTCCTCCGACTTCGGCACCTGGATCACCGCGAGGTCGTAGGTCGGGCTGCGGCCGAGGATCTTCGCCGTGGCCCGGTTGCCGTCGTTGAAGATCACGGTGATCCGGCCGCCGTCCGCGGCGTTCTCGACCACATGGTTGTTGGTCACGATGCGGCCCTCGGCATCGAGCACGAAGCCGGAGCCGGAGGTGCCGTTGTCGCCGCTACCGGATCTGATCATGACCGTGCTGGGCAGCGCGCGCTTGGCCACCTCGACCGTGTTGGCGGTCGGCGGTGCCGGTGGCAGCGGTGCCTGACTGGTCGGGTTCGCCGGCTGGGACGAGGCCGGGTCCGGTCCGGCCGGCCGCGGCGCCGCCATCAGGCCGCCACCGTAACCGGCGATGCCGCCGATCACCGCGGCCAGGATCACCGCCAGCAGCAGGATGCCGACCGTCGGGCCACGGCGCTCCCGGCGCTGCGGCTTCGGCGGCGGGTAGGGCAGCCCGGGCTGCAGCGGCGGCACGTTGCCCGGCGCCGGGAACAGCTGCGTCGGCGGCGGGGTCGGCTGGTGCATCGGCTGCTGGTGCAGCGGCTGCTGATAGGCCGGGCCGACGGTCGGAATCGGCTGGGTGTCGTCGGCGCCGCGCCGCGGGGTCGACGGCGGCGGTCCGGCCGGAACGCCGGTCTCGCCCGGCACGCCGGCCGAGGTGGGCGACGACTCCGGGCCACCGGACGGCGCGCCGAACGGGCCGTAGTAGTGGTAGTCGTCATTGCGACTGCCCCCGGCGGGGCGGTCGTCAGCTGCCATGTCCGTCTATCCGACCAGGTCGTGGATGATGCGGGTCAGGCCCGCCTGCACGCGGCCCATCGTAGTTGGCTCCGGCGTCGTTTCATGGGGCAGTTGACCGACGACCTCGGTCAGCGCGTCGCGATCACCGTCGGTGATCACGGTGAAGACCTTGTCGCCGGACTGCCAGGTGGCGACCATGGCCGACCCGGCCCGCAGATAGGCCCGGGCTTCCTCGTCCCAGGTGGCTCCGGACGGCGCTCCGGCCAGCCGACCCCGGGTCTCGAAGACCGCGACGGTGGTCAGGCCGTCGCTGTACGTCATGTGCAAGGACTCCGGCTGCTCGACCGCGTCGCTGCGCAGCCGGACCAGTGACAGTCCGGCGAGTTGATCATGGCAGGACCAGCCACGGTCGGACATCATCGGTGCGCTCGACAGGGTGAGCGCGGTCGCGTCGTCCGGGCCGGTCAGCGGGGGCGCCGAGTCGTCCGGGGCCAGGGCGTTGCTCACGTCGACCTGGGTGAATCCGGCCGACAGCCGCGCCGACCCGTCGTCGGCGAAGCGCTGCTGCCACAGCACCAGCCCGGTGTGCTCGTCGATCCACCAGCGGGCGGCGAGCCGGCCGGTGGCGTAACTGATCGCGTCGACCATCACGGCCGAGCGGCCGACGACCTTGGCCTGGCCGGCGCCGGTCAACCGGTAGCCGCTGGCCAGCAGCCGGAACAGGTCGCTGTCGCCGATCGGCGTCCGGGCCGGCGCGGTCAGGAAGCCCTCGGTCAGCTGCCGGCCGTTGGGACCACGCACCTTGACGTGGCCGCCGCGGCCGGGTTCGTACGCGATCGCCATCGATCCGGCGGTCCGATCGGCGCCGGCCCCGGAGACCATCCGTTGGTAGCCCGAATAGCCGACCGTGGTCGAGGCGTCGATCGCCCGGCGCAACCAGTTCGACGCGGCGATCAAGGACAGCTCCGGCCCGGTGCCCGGCGCCGGGGCGTCGAGCTCGGCGTCCGGCGCGGACAGGGCGGTCTGGTCGACCAGCGCGGCGGCGCTGACCAGGCTGCTGGCCAGCGGCAGTTGGGCCAGGGTCGAGCCGAACTCGGTCCGGGCGCCCGGTGCCGGGTCCGCGACCAACGGCGGCTGATGGGTCGGCGCGGACGCGTACCCGATGCCGGAAACGGTGGCCGTCAGGACGGCGACGATCACCAGCACTGCGGCGGTCCGACGCAGCGCGGCGTGGCGTTCCCGCGGCAGATCGGCCCATTCCCGGCGTTCGAACGGGCGGGAGTCCAGCGGTCGCCCGGCCCGCGGTCCGGCGATGGAGACCAGCCGGTCGGACAGGGTGCCGGGGGCGGCCGGACCGGCGGGCACGCGCTGGGTCAGCAACTGGCGCAGCCGGAAGAGTTCCTCGATCTCGTCCCGGCAGCCCGGGCAGCGGGCCAGGTGCTTGACCACCCGGTCCTCATCGGCGCGTTGCAGCGCTCCGTCCACGTAAGCGGATCGGAGCTCGGCCAAATCGTGACAAGTGGTCCTCTTCACGCCGTCCTCGCGCCGAGCAGGCCGCGTAGTCCGCGTCGTCGCGGCTCGACCGGCTCGGAAGATGTCTCATCTCCCTCAACGGGCACGCCCAGATAACGTTCCCGATCGGCCGTCGGCCGACGGTGGGCCAGCGAATCCCGGAGCTGGGCCCGGCCGCGGTGGATCCGGCTGCGGACGGTGCCGATCTTCACGTCCAGGACGCTGGCGATCTCCTCATAGCTCATGCCTTCGATGTCGCAGAGCACGACCGCGGCCCGGAACTCGGGCGGCAGCGCGGCCAGCGCCGAGGCGACGTCGTGCTCCATGCCGGCGTCGGAGAGCTGCTCCGACGGGGTGGGCAGGCTGCTCTGCAGCCGCTCGGCGGTGCCGTCGGGCATGCCGTCGAAGCGGATCTTCTGCTTCCGGCGGGCCGAGTCGAGGAACAGGTTGGTGGTGATCCGGTGCAACCAGCCCTCGAAGGTGCCGGGCTGGAACCGGTGCAGCGAGCGGAACACCCGGACGAACACGTCCTGGGTCAGGTCCTCGGCGTCGTGCGGGTTGCCGGTCAGCCGGTACGCCAGCCGATAGACCCGGGCGCTGTGGTCGCGGACGACCTCTTCCCAGCTCGGCGGTCGCCACTCGGGCTCGGCCGGCGGCTGCCAGGCGTTGGGGTCGGGTGCCGGCCAGTTCTGCATGCCGCCCTCCCCCTCTGTCGTCTCGTGCCTCGGCTGGCTGACCGTGCTGCTCATGGTCGTCATTGTTCCGACCCAACCTGGCAATCTGCTAAGCGTTCGCTGTCAATGTCAGCCGCTGTCGTGTGATCGTGCCCATAAAATCCCGCGACGCAGCGCTCCATCAGAGTAGACGATCCTGTGCGGTCACGGCATGTTCGGCCTCCAGGCCGAGCAGCTGTCGTTTCCGGTCCAGGCCGCCGCCGTAGCCGACCAGGGTGCCGTTCGCGCCGATCACCCGATGGCACGGGATCACCACCGGGATCGGGTTGGCCCCGTTGGCCAGGCCGACCGCTCGGCTGGCCGTGGTGGTCCGGCCGGTCCGCAGCGCCAGCTCGCCGTAACTGATCGTCTCGCCGTATCCGATCTCGCCCAGCGCCGTCCAGACCTCCCGCTGGAACGCCGAACCGGCGGGCTCCAGCGGCAGGTCGAACACCTGCAACCGGCCGGCGAAGTAATCCCGCAGCTGGGCGACGGCGGCGGCCAGCACCGGATCCGTCGGCACGGCCCCGGGCGCCAGCCGATCCTCCGGCTCGAACTCGCCGTCGAACCGGATCAGGGTCAGCGCCCGACCGTTGGACTCCAGCAGCAGCGGGCCGATCGGTGAGTCGATGACGGTCCTGCCGCCTGGTCGGTCGGTCATGACGGGCTCCCGGTGCTGGTGATCATGCTGCTTCGGCCGCGTGCCACAGGTGCATCACGGCATACGAACGCCACGGCCGGCAGCGCTCGATCTGGTCTGCGGTGGCCGGTCCGGCGGCCAGAGCGGTGAGGGCGTGCCGGACGCCGAGGTCGGTGCCGAGCCAGACGTCCGGATCGCCGAGGGCCCGCATCGCGATGTAGTCGGCGGTCCACGGACCGATGCCGGGCAGCGCCAGCAGGCTCCGCCGGACCTCGGCACGGTCGGCGCTCCGGTCGAGCGACAGCCCGCCGTCGGCGACCGCTCCGGCCAGCACGACCAGGGCCCGGCCCCGGCTGCGCGGCATCGGCAGGTCCGCTGGATCCGCGACGGCGAGCTCGATCGGGCCGGGGAAGACAAGATCCGGCACCCCTTCGTTCCCTGAGCCTGTCGAAGGGCAAGGCGGATCTGGCCTGCCCTTCGACAGGCTCAGGGAACGTGAATCTTGGAGTCGGCTGCCGTACTGCTCCGCGATCCGGCCGAGCACCGTCCGCGCCCCGGCCACCGAGACCTGCTGACCGACGATGGCGCGGACGGCGACCTCGAACCCGTCAACATGCCCCGGCGCCCGCAGCCCGGGCCGGCGCCGGACCAGCGGCCCGAGCAGCGCCGAGCCGGCCAGGGTCTCGTCGATCGCGACCGGATCGGCGTCCAGGTCGAGCAGCCGCCGGCAGCGCTCGACCGCGCTGGCCAGGTCGCGCAGGTCGGTCAGCGCCAGCTCGGCCCGGACGTGTCCCTCGCCGGGTCTGAGCCGGACCACGGCCGGCCCGCCGGGCAGCGCCAATGTCCTCCGATAGCCGGTCTCGTCGACCGTCTCGACGCCGGCGATCGCGCGGTCGGCCAGGAAGGTGATCAGCCGGGCGCCGTCGAACGGCCGCCGCACCGCCAGGTCGAGGTCCACCCGCAGCGAGGCCTGCGGCGCCTTGACCCGCCCGTTCTGGTCCGCCCGGGGCTTGGCATGTCGGTCCGCGCCCGCGCGCAACCCGCGCGGCGTGCTCGCGTACACGACGCGGATGGTGTCGTTGAACTGCCGCACGCTGGAGAAGCCGGCGGCGAAGGCGACGTCGGCGAACGACATCGCCGTCTGCTCGATCAGGATCCGGGCGGTGTGCGCCCGCTGGCTGCGGGCCAGCGCCAGCGGGCCGGCTCCGAGCCGGTCGAGCATCAGCCGGTTCAACTGCCGGGTGCTGTAGCCGGTGCGCGCGGCCAGGCCGGCGACCCCCTCGCGTTCGACCACGCCGTCGGCGATCAGCCGCATCGCCCGGCCGACCGCATCGGCCCGGAAGTCCCACTCCGGCGAGCCCGGCGTCGCGTCCGGACGACAGCGACGGCAGGCCCGGTAGCCGGCCCGCTGGGCGGCGGCCGCCGACGGATAGAAGGTCAGGTTGCCGGGCTTCGGCATCGTCGCCGGGCAGGACGGCCGGCAGTAGATCCGGGTCGTCCGGACCGCGATGTAGATGATCCCGTCGAACCTGGCGTCCCGGCTGTCGGCAGCGCGGAAGCAGGTGTCGGGATCGAGGTCGGCGACGGGCACGGAGACAGTCAACTCCCGGCCACTGACAGTTTCTGGCGGAATTCGGACGGCACGGTCAGCCCGTCCGGAAGGTGGGCCTCAGTCGAGCAGGCCGGCGGCTCGCAGCAAGCCGGCGAAGGTCTCCCGTTGATCATCCGTGGCTGGGACCTGCGGCAGCCGCAGGCCGCCGACGCCGCGGCCCTGCAGCTCCAGCCCTGCCTTGACCATGCTGACGCCCTGGGCCGCGAACACGCCGGTTAACACGGGCAGCAACTCCTGGTGCAGCCGCAGCGCCTCTGCGGTGTCGGCCTTGGCGAACGCCTGGATCAGTCGCTTCATCCCGCGGCCGGTGAAGTGAGTCGACGTGCCGACGACACCGACTCCGCCGATGGCGAGCATCGGCAGTGTCACCGCGTCGTCGCCCGAGTAGTACGCCAGGTCGGTCCGGCTGATCACGATCGAGGTCGCCTCGAAGTCCTTCTTGGCGTCCTTGACCGCGACGATCCGCGGATGCTCGGCCAGCCGGAGCATCGACTCGGTCGCGATCGGGGTGCCGGTCCGGTGCGGGATGTCGTACACCATGATCGGCAGCGCGGTCTCGTCGGCGACGGTGCGGAAGTGCTGGACCAGGCCTTCCTGCGGCGGCTTGGAATAATACGGAGTGACGACCAGCAGTCCGTTCGCCCCGGCGGCCTCGGCCTCGTGCGCGGTCTCGATCGTGTGCCGGGTGTCGAACGAGCCGACCCCGGCGATCACCTTGGCCCGGTCACCGACCGCCTCGATCACGGCGCGCAGCAGCGTCACCTTCTCACCGGCCGTAGTGGTCGGCGACTCTCCCGTGGTGCCGCTGATCACCAGGGCGTCGTTGTCCTGTTCGTCGACCAGATAGCGGGCCAGCTCGGCCGCGCCGTCCGGGTCGAGTGACCCGTCCTCGGCGAACGGCGTCACCATGGCGGTGATCAGATTCCCAAACGGTGGCACGACGGACATGGCCGTCATTCTAGTGTCGCCGGCCGTCGCCGAGCCTGCCGATCAGGGCGGCGTCATCCCTGGTTGGCGGCGTGATCCGGACTTGGCAGGAACATCGGCGCCGGGCTGGGGGTACACCTCGGATTTCTCCACCGCAGCACGACAACAACGACATGTTCCACATCGGCCGAGACGTCACTCGTGCACCGACACTCCGCAAATCCCCGTGCATAAGTGACGTCTCGGCGGATGGACGGGACGCGCGCGGATAGGGTGAGCGGCATGAATGGCCAGTCGCAGCAGGAAAGGTCCGCGCCGAAGCCGGCTTCGTGGTTGTTCGCGGAGGACTTCACTGCCGAGTCCGGGGCCTCCGCCGCGGCGCGGCAGGAGGCCATGGATCTGGGAGTGCAGCCGGTCAGCCCCGGCACCGCGAGCGCGTTGACCATGCTCGCCCGGCTGGTCCGCGCCTCCCATGTGGTGGAGATCGGCACCGGGTCCGGGGTGTCCGGGCTGGCGCTGTATGCCGGCATGGTGCCGGACGGGATCCTGACCAGCGTCGACATCGAGCCGGAGCACCAGCGGATCGCGCGCGAGGCGTTCACCGAGGTCGGGATCGAAAGCCGTCGGATCCGGTTGATCGCCGGCGCGGCGCTGGGTGTGCTGCCGCGGCTCAGCGACGGTGCGTACGACCTCGTCTTCGTCGACGGCGACAAGCTCGAATATCCCGAATACATCGAGCAGGCGTTGCGGCTGCTGCGGCCCGGCGGCGTGCTGGCGGTGGACAACACGCTCTGGCACGACCGGGTGGCCGACCCGGCCAACTCCGATGACGAGACGATCGCTGTCCGGGAGACCCTGCACCGGGTCCGCGAGGACGACGACCTGGTCAGCACTCTGCTGCCCTGCGGCGACGGCCTGCTGGTCGCGATCAAGCCCTGAGGTCCAAGATCACGGCTCGACGGCCATGATCACGGCTCGACCGTGATGCCCTTGCCGACCACGGTGATGCCGCCGTCGGAGATCGTGTAGCCGCGGGCCTGATCAGCTTCGGGATCGACGCCGACCTCCGCTCCGGCCGGGACGGTGACGTTCTTGTCCAGGATCGCGTTCCGGATCACCGCGTTCGGGCCGACGTGGACGCCGTTCAGCAACACCGACCGCTCGACGGTGGCCCGTTCCTCGACCCGGACGTTGGGCGACAGGACCGAGCTGTCCACCGATCCGCCGGAGATCACGCAGCCCGGGCTGACGATCGAATCCTCGGCCGTCCCCTCCAACACGAACTTCGCGCCGGGCATCTGCACCTGATAGGTCCAGATCGGCCAGTCCAGGTTGTAGAGGTTGAACACCGGATCGATCGAGACCAGATCCATGTGCGCCTCGTGGTAAGCGTCGATGGTCCCGACGTCGCGCCAGTAGCTGGCGTCCTTGATCGTCGCGCCCGGCACCGTGTTGGCGGTGAAGTCGTACACCCGGGAATCGCCGCCCGATACGAACGCCGGGATGATGTCGCCACCCATGTCGTGCCGGGAGTCGGTGGACTCGGCGTCGCTGGTCAGCATGTCCATCAACGCCTCGGCGGTGAAGATGTAGTTGCCCATCGAGGCGAAGCTCGACCCGGGATCGTCCGGCAGCCCGGGCGGCGAGGCCGGCTTCTCCAGGAAGCTCTTGATCTTGCCGGAGGCGTCGGAGTCGATCACGCCGAACGAACTCGCCTGCTGGCGTGGCACCCGGATGCCGGCCACGGTGCAGCCGCTGCCGCCGTCGAGATGGGCGTCCAGCATCTGCTCGACGTCCATCCGATAGATGTTGTCGGCGCCGAAGACGACCACATGATCGGGAGCCTCGTCGATGATCAAGTTCATCGACTGGAAGATCGCGTCGGCACTGCCCTGATACCAGCGCGGGCCGAGCCGCTGCTGGGCCGGGACCGGCGTGACGTAGTTGCCGAGCATCGTCGACATCCGCCAGGTCAGGGAGATGTGGCGGTCCAGCGAATGGGACTTGTACTGGGTCAGCACGGCGATCTGCCGCAGGTTCGCGTTGGCCAGATTGGACAACACGAAATCGATCAACCGGTACGTACCCCCGAACGGCACAGCAGGTTTGGCCCGGTCCATCGTCAGCGGCATCAGCCGCTTACCCTCGCCACCCGCCAGCACGATCGACAACACCTTTGGACGCGTCGCCATGACCGCAACTTACCCGAGAAGCCGGCGTCTCAACCTCTCTTCGGTGATCTAGGTCGAGGACGGGTCCGGTGTGGCACGATCGGGCCATGGCCGAGCAGATGTCGATCGCACTGCTGACCCGGGAGTATCCGCCGATGATCTACGGCGGCGCCGGGGTCCACGTCGGGCAGTTGGTGCCGCAACTGCGGGATCTGATCGACGTCGAGGTGCACTGCATGGGCGAGGCCAGACCGGGCGCGACGGCGCACGCCGAGGACTACCCGGCCGAGGCCAACGCCGCCTTCCGCGTCTTCGGTGCTGATCTTTCGATGGCCGCGGCGGTCGGGCCGGTCGACCTGGTGCACTCGCACACCTGGTACGCCAACCTCGCGGGACACCTGGCGGGCCTCTATCAGGACATCCCGCACGTCGTCACCGCGCACTCGCTGGAGCCGCACCGGCCGTGGAAGGCCGAACAGCTCGGCGGCGGCTACCGGCTGTCCTCCTGGGCCGAGCGGACCGCGTTCGAGGCGGCGGACGCGGTGATCGCGGTCAGCGACGGGATGCGGGCCGACACCCTGGCCTCCTACCGCGACCTGGATCCGGCCAAGGTGCACGTGGTCCGCAACGGCATCGACCCCGACGAGTTCGCGCCCGACCCCGGGCGGAACCACCTGGCCGAGCTCGGCATCGACCTGGACCGGCCGACCGTGGTCTTCGTCGGCCGGATCACCCGGCAGAAGGGCCTGATCCATCTGGTCCGGGCCGCGGCCGAGCTGGATCCGGAGGCCCAACTGGTGTTGCTGGCCGGAGCGCCGGACACGCCGGAGATCGCCCGGGAGATCGGCGACGCGTTCGCCCGGTTGCGGCAGACCCGGGAGCACGTGGTCTGGATCGAGCGGATGCTGCCCCGGGAGCAGGTCCGGCAAGTGCTGTCCAGGGCCACGATCTTCGCCTGCCCGTCGGTCTACGAACCGCTCGGCATCGTCAACCTGGAGGCGATGGCCTGCGAGACCGCCGTCGTCGCCAGCGCGGTCGGCGGCATCCCCGAGGTGGTGGTCGACGGCGAGACCGGGCTGCTGGTGCCCTACCAGCCGGAGCGGGCCGGCGATGATCAGTACGTGGCCGAGTTCGAGGCCGACCTCGCCGCCAAGATCAACTCGCTGCTGCGCGACCCGGACCGGGCCGCCCGGTTCGGCCGGGCGGGCCGGCAGCGCTGCATCGACGAGTTCTCCTGGTCCAAGATCGCGGCCGAGACCGTGGACGTCTACCACGCCGCGATCACCCGGCACGCCGGCTGACTCCCCAACCCCGAGTTGTCAGAACTAGGGGCCGCCAGGGCGTCCCCTAGTTCTGACAACTCGGGGTTGGGGTGGCAATCATCGGGCTCGATCCGGGCGTCATCGGGTCACTGCTCGGCAAGATCATCTTCGTGGTCGGCGCCGGCACCGCGTCGGCTGCCTGGCAACTCCTCCGCCGACTTGTCAGAACTCAGTTGTGTCATGGGGCTACTCAGTTCTGACAAGTCGGCGATGAGGAGGCGGTGGAGGGTGTCGGCCAACCAGTCTCGGTAGCGCTCGAGGGTCCAGCCGCGTTGGGTGACGAGCAGGTCGTACACGGTGAGCGCGTTGATCATCCACAGGGTGTCGCCGGCCTCGTCGATGCTCAGGCCCGGTCGGAGCATGCCTCGCTCGGCGAGGTGCGCGGCGAAGCGCTGCAGACCGGCCCGGCGCTCGTCCTCGATCTGCGTGGCGAGCTCGGCCAGGGCCGGGTCGGTCGCGGCCGCGACGGCCAGGGCGCGGAGCAGCGGGCCGGAACGGCGGTGGATGCCGGGCTGCGTCCGGGCGTAGAGGGCGAGCTTGCGCCGCGGATCGGTCTCCTCGATCACGGCCTGGATGGCCGGCCGGCGTTCGGGATCGACCTTCGCCCGGTCCCCGCCGCCGGCGACCGCGGCCCGGACGACCTCCCGGAACAGGCCGGCCTTGTTGCCGAACGCACGGTAGATCGTCTCGACCACCACCTCGGCCGAGGCGGCGACGGCGGCGAGGGTGGTCGCCGGATAGCCGCGCTCGGTGAACAGTTCCGCGGCCGCAGCGAGGATGTCCAGCCGGGTCTGCTCGGCCTGCGCTCGTCGCCGCCGCGAATCGTAGGGTCGTTTGCCCTTGACAGTCTCGCTCATTCAGTGGAACCTATCTGACATCAATTCATTTCAGTTCTACTGAATCATAGCCGAGGCAGAGTTGCCGACGGCGGAAGGGGACAACGATGTCCGAGCACAACAAGGCCGCCGCGGTGCGGCTGTTCACCGAGATCTTCCCGACCGGGACGTACGAAGACGTGGCCGCGCTGGTCCATCCGGATGGCGTCGGGCATGAGGCGCCGCCCGGGTCACCCACCGGGCCGGACGGAGTCTGGCGGACGATCCAGTTCCTGCGATCAGCCTTCGAGGGGCTGTCGTACGAGATCCATCACGCGGTGGCCGAGGGCGACCTCGTCGCGCTGCACTGCACCCTGCACGGCCGGCAGGTCGGGCCGCTGCCCGGGTTGCCGCCGAGTGGTGCCGTGGTGGCGTTGCGAATGATGCGCCTGCTCCGCTTCGCCGACGACAAGATCATCGAGGACTGGGGCATCCGGGACGAGCTCGACCTGCAGTGCCAACTGCAGGCCGCCGTGGCCCCCGCCTGATCGAGGTCAGACGACGTCGATCTCGGTGCCGCCGGTCAGCCGGAGCAGATCGGCGTAGCTCCACGGCACGACGGCGTGCGGAATGCCGCCGCCGGTCCACAGGGTCTCGTACCGGGCCAGGTTCCGATCGACGACGGTCCGGATCGGCGCCGGATGCCCGACCGGGGCGACGCCGCCGATCGGCTGGCCGGTGTGGGTCCGGACGAAGGCGGCATCGGCCCGGCGCAACCGGGTGCCGACCGTCGCGGACACCTTCTCCACGTCGATCCGGTACGCGCCGCTGGCCATCACCAGCACCGGCACCGCTGCCTCGTCACCGGGCCCGGGATCACCGGCGAAGATCAACGAGTTGGCGATGGCGCCGACATCGCAGCCGAGCTGATCGGCGGCCAGGCGCGCGGTGGTCGCGGCGTCGGACAGCAGCCGGATCCGGCCGGGCAGCCCCTGGTCGACCAAGATCGACTGCACGGCCGCACAGTTCGGGTGGAGAGTGGTCACGAGATTCCTTCGCGATTCGCTGTCAACACAGGGGACGGCCCCGCGGTCCGAGCTGGACCGCGGGGCCGACACCGACGGATTCGGTCAGCCGACGACCGACTTCAGCTCACTGGCCAGCTTGGCGGCCTCTTCTGCGTTGAGCTCCACGACGAGCCGGCCACCTCCTTCGAGCGGCACCCGCATGACAATTCCGCGACCTTCCTTGGTGACCTCCATCGGGCCATCACCCGTCCGCGGCTTCATGGCAGCCATCGCTCACCCTCAATCCCTTTGTCATCGACGATCATCATCAGTGTTAGGCAGCTATTGCTGCAATTATTCCGCATCGAACCACCGGGGCGCAGTTCGGGTCGGATACCGCGCGTCGTATCATCCGGTCTCGCAGTCGGCCAGATGGTCGTTGACGAGGCCCACCGCCTGCATCATCGCGTACGCCGTCGTCGGCCCGAAGAACCGGATCCCCTCCCGTTTCAGCGCCTTCGACAGGGCGACCGATTCGGGCGTCTGAGCCGGCACGCCGGCGTTGCTCGTCGGTCGGGGCCGGTCGGGCTGGGCGTAGGACCAGATCAGCTCGGCGAAGGACTCCCCCAGCCGCCGGACCACGATCGCGTTGGTGATCGCCGCCTCGATCTTGGCCCGGTTGCGGACGATGCCGGTGTCGGCCATCAGCCGGTCGGCGTCGGCCGGGCCGAACTCGGCGACCCGTTCCGGATCGAAGTCGGCGAACGCCGCCCGGAAGTTGTCCCGCTTGCGCAGGATCGTGATCCAGGCCAGGCCGGACTGGAACGCCTCGAGGGTCAGTCGCTCGTACAGCCCATCCACCGTCCTCACCGGACGGCCCCACTCGGTGTCGTGGTACGCGACGTACTCGGCGGTGGACAGGCCCCACGGGCAGCGCAGCCGGCCGTCCGCCCCCGGCAGCGCGTCGGTCACCGCTCGCCCCGCTCGAGCAGCGCGGCCAGCCTGCGCAGGCTGAAGGTCAGTCCGGCGCGGAGCACGGGCAGCAGTGGGCGCACGATGATCGCGGCAGGGGCGCCGCCGGGCGGCAGGAAGGACTCGGTCACGGCGATGATGCTGCCACCCGCCGCCGACAGAACCCGGATCGTGCCGACGCCGGTGAACCCCGGGCCGAGATGCAGCACCTCGACCTCATGGGGCCCGGTCCCGTCCGGCCCGTGCTCAGACGGCGCCGTCCAGCCGGTCACGACGAAGCGGTCCAGCAGCCCGATCCGCAGCGGCCCGAGGCGGATTCCGGACAGTGCCTCGACCCGGACCCCGATCCCCTCGTCCGTGTCCGGTCGTTCGGGTGACGGGACCGCCGTGACCGTGGTGAACGGGATCCAACGGGACTGCCCCGGCCAGTCGATCACCGCCCGCCAGGCGGTGGCGACCGGGACCTTGACGGTCACCGACGCGGTCAGCAGCAGCGGCACGTGGACTCTTCGGGAGCTAGTGGTGTGGTCAGGAAGTTGTGTGACGTTTGCCGGTGTTCAGGTGCGTGCATCGCCAGGCCGACGAGGAAGACATATCGGGTCATATATCGACCGAGGAGAACGCAGCGAGGTGCGTGCCTGGGCGCCGGCAAACGTCACAGAACTTCCTGACCACGCCACTAGCGGGAGACGTCGGGCGTCTGCAGCCGGGCCTGGAGCTCGGCGATGGTCGCGTCCCGGCCGGCCAGCTCGGTCGCCAACCGGTCCAGCACGTCGTCGACCTGATCCATCGCGTACCCGCGCAGGGTGATCCCGAACTTGACGTCGGACACCTCGGTCGGGGTCACCGGCTCCTCATCCGGCCAGGGATTCTGCCGATACACGTCGCGATCGGGCTCCCGGCTCATGCCACCCAGCCTGCCCGAGGCCGCCACCGCGACGACGCCGAGGGCGACGACGACCAGGGCCGCGATGAACCACTCCATGGGGTTGATGCTTTCACAGGGCTCAAGTCGCGGCGCGGAGTATCGCCACGGCCTCGTCGATGTCGTCGGTGACGGTGACCAGGGCGAGGTCGGCCGGGCTGACGTACCCCTCGGCCAACATGGTGTGCTCCAGCCAGTCCAGCAGGCCTTGCCAGTACGTGCTGCCGAACAGCACGACCGGGAATCGGGTGACCTTCTTGGTCTGCACCAGCGTGAGGGCCTCGAACAGTTCGTCGAAGGTGCCGAGGCCGCCGGGGAAGACGATGAAACCCTGGCTCGACTTCACGAAGCAGACCTTGCGGACGAAGAAGTAGCGGAAGTTGACGCCGAGATTCAGGTACGGATTCAGGCCCTGCTCGTGCGGCACCTCGATGCCCAGCCCGACCGACGTCCCGCCGGCTTCGAGCGCGCCCTTGTTGGCGGCGGCCATGATGCCTGGCCCGCCGCCGGTGACCACCGCCAGCCCGGCCTTGGCCAGCTCGGCACCGAGCCGTTCGGCGGCCGCGGCCATCGGGTGATCGGCCGCGACCCGGGACGAGCCGAACACCGCGACCGCCGGCCCGAGCTCGGCCAGCGCGTCGAAGCCGTCGATGAACTCGGCCTGGATCCGGAGCACCCGCCACGGATCGGTGTGCACAAAGTCCGCCGGGGCACGGCTGTCCAGCAGCCGTTGATCATGGTTCTCGCCGTGCCGGCGGACGATCTGGGTCACGCCGACGACCTTAGTGGTCCGCCCGCGGCGAATGCTGTTGGACGCTGGGGTGTCAGCCGAGCCAGGCGAGCAGTCCGGCGTAGCACCGTTCCAGATCGGCGGCGGGGCAGAACTCGTCGTCGGCGTGGGCCTTGTTCGGGTCGCCGGGGCCGAAGTTCACCGCCGGTACGCCGAGCTCGGCAAACCGGGCCACGTCGGTCCAGCCGTACTTGGGCTGCACCTCGCCGCCGACGGCCGCGACGAACTCGGCGGCGATCGGCTGGTCCAGCCCGGGCCGGGCACCGGGGGCGCCGTCGACGACGGTGCATTCGTAGCCGGCCAGCACCTCGCGCAGGTAGGCCTCGGCGGCGGCCAGGTCCTTGTCCGGCGCGAACCGGTAGTTGATCAAGACCTCGCACCGGTCCGGCACCACGTTGTTGGCGATGCCGCCGTCGATCCGGACCGCGTTCAGTCCCTCGCGATAGACCAGGCCGTCGACCGTGACCTCGCGGGTGCGGAAGTCAGCCAGCCGGCGCAGCAGTTCGTGCGCGGCGTGGATCGCGTTCTGCCCGTTCCAGGACCGGGCCGAGTGGGCGGCGACGCCGGTCAGCACGACATTGACCCGCATGGTGCCCTGACAGCCGCCCTCGATCCCGGCGTTGGAGGGCTCGCAGAGCACGGCGAAGTCACCGTCCAGCAGCTCGGGCTGCTGCCGAGAGATCCGGTAGAGCCCGTTCAGTTTCGCGTCGACTTCTTCGTTGTCGTAGAACATCCAGGTGATGTCCCGGCTCGGCGCGGTCAGCGCCGCCGCGGCCGCCAGCTGGACGGCGACACCACCCTTCATGTCGCAGGCGCCGCGACCGTGGATGATCATGTCGGCGCCACTGCCGGTGATCTTGGCCGGGACGTTGCCGGCGATCGGCACCGTGTCCAGATGGCCGGCGATCACCACTCGCTGGGCCCGGCCCAGCTCGGTCCGGGCGAAGATCACATTGTCGATCCGGGACACGGCGAGGTGTGAGTAGCGGCCCAGCGCGGCCTGCACCGCGTCGGCGATCCGCTGCTCGTTCCCGCTGACCGATTCAATGTCGATCAAGGACCGCAACAGCTCGGTCCGGTCGCCCTCGAGTTCCAGCACTGCGTCAGTCACCCGGAGAACCCTACTGACCGCCCCCGGCCGGAACGTCGAACAGGTCACCCGGTTGACAGTCCAGCGCCTCGCAGAGGGCGGTCAGGGTGGTGAACCGGATCGCCCGGGCCCGCTGGTTCTTCAGCACGCTGAGGTTGACCAGCGAGACCCCGATCCGTTCGCTCAGCTCGGTCAGCGTGAGGCCGCGGTCGGCCAGCAGCTGGTCCAGCCGGCAGACCACCCGGTGCGGCTCCTCGACCGGCATCAGACCAGGCCAACCGTGTCGGCCCGCAGCTTGGCCCCGACCCGGAAGGCCTCGGCGACGGCGATCAGGCCGATCACCCCGGCGAACCCGGCCAGCCAGAGCGGCTCGAGCCGGAGGACGAACTCCAGGCCGGTCCGGCGCAGGGGGGTGGTGATGCCGGCATCAGCCAGGGCGACGACGAACGGGCGAAGCACCAGCCAGCCGGCCAGCACCAGGGAGAGCCCGCGAACCGCTCGGACGGCCCGGGCGGAGAACGGCTCCCCACCGCGCAGCTGGCCGAGCAACTGCCAGAGCATGATCGCCGCCGCCGCGACGGCGATCAGGTCGAGCAGATCCGGCACCATCGCCAGCAGCCACTGGCCCGCGGTCGCGCCGGTGATCTCCCAGCGAACCTGCCCCAGGTAGCTGACTGTCGCGCCGTCGACCACCGCGGTCGGGGCCGGCGCCTCCGCCTGCACCCGACCGTGCCAGGTCAGCGGAGCTCCGGTGAGCCAGCCCCCGATCGGCCACAGCGCCCGGACCGCCAGGACCAGCACCCCGACCATGATCACGACCCGGAGCCCGACGTCGTCGGCCCGGGTCCAGCGCCAGATTCCTGTGCTCATCACTGCTCCCCTGTCGATCCATGTTTATCGTTCTTCGATAACAACGATAAACGATAACCATACGACTGTCCACCGTCACCGACCCGGCTGCGCACGGTCCTGGGCGCCTGTCCGCCCCCGCTACAGTTGGCGCCATGACCGAGAGGCCAAGCTCCCGCGCGTACGGCTGGGGCGTCGCGACGATCCATGACAGCGGACAGGTGCTGGACACCTACTACCCGGCGCCGAGCCTGGACGGGGTGCCGACCGAGGCACCGGCCGTGCTGGCCGCTTCGGCTCGCTCCGACCAGGTGCGACAGGTGCGGACCGAGGTGGTGCGGACCGAGATCGACCTCGACGCGGGGCCGAAGGACGGCCCGGACGCCTACCTGCGACTGCACCTGCTGAGCCATCGGTTGGTCCGGCCCTGGCAGGTCAACCTGGACGGGATCTTCGGCGCGCTGGCCAACGTGGTGTGGACCTCGGCCGGTCCGTGTGCGGTCGACGGCTTCGAAGACGTACGGACCCGGCTCCGGGCCGAGCGCGGGCACCTCACGGTGTTCGGCATGGACAAGTTCCCGCGGATGATCGATTACGTCGTGCCGTCCGGGGTGCGGATCGCCGACGCCGACCGGGTCCGGCTCGGCGCGCATCTGGCCGAGGGCACCGTGGTGATGCACGAGGGCTTCGTCAACTACAACGCCGGCACGCTCGGCCACGCCATGGTCGAGGGCCGGATCTCCGCCGGGGTGGTGATCGGCAACAACTCCGACGTCGGCGGCGGCGCGTCGATCATGGGCACGTTGTCCGGCGGTGGCAAGCAGGTGATCTCGGTCGGTGAGCGGTGCCTGCTCGGCGCGAACTCCGGGCTCGGCATCCCGCTGGGCGACGACTGCGTGGTCGAGGCCGGCCTGTACGTCACAGAGGGGACCAAGATCACGCTGCCGGACGGCCGGGTGGTCAAGGCGATCGAGCTGGCCGGCCAGAACGGCCTGTTGTTCATCCGGAACTCGGTGACCGGCAAGGTCGAGGTTCGCAACCGGCAGGGCAAGGCGGTCGAGCTGAACGCCGCCCTGCACGTCAACTGATGATCAAGACCAAAGTCACTGCTCTGCTCGGCGGGCTGGCGCTGTTGATCACCGGCGCCGGCTGCTCCGGGCTCAGCCAGGCCGTCTCGTCGACGCCCGAGGGCTGCCTGATCCGCACCGGCGACAACACCGTTGGGCTCGATCTGGAGCAGGCCAAGTACGCCTCGATCATCGCCGGCCTCTCGGTCCGGCGGTCGCTGCCGGCCCGGGCCGCGTCGGTCGCGCTGGCGACCGCGTACCAGGAATCCGGGATCCGCAACATCGACTACGGCGACCGGGACTCGGTCGGCCTGTTTCAGCAGCGCCCCTCCCAGGACTGGGGCACGGTGAAGCAGATCATGGATCCGTACTACTCCACCGGCGAGTTCTACGACGCCCTGGTCAAGATCAAGAACTGGGAAGAACGAGACATCACCGAGGTGGCCCAGGCCGTCCAGATCAGCGCCTATCCCGACGCCTACCGTGATCATGAAGAGGACGGCAAGGCCTTGGCCAGCACGCTGACCGGGCATTCCCAGGCCGCCGTGACCTGCTACGACGAGACCCCGGCCGAGGGCGACGCCAAGGGCCTGGCCGCCGCGGTGAAGAAGACGTTCGGCAAGATCACCGTCGACCGCGAGGGCACGACGCTGACCATCGACGCGTCGTCGAACGCGAAGGCGTGGGCGTACGGGCAGTTCGCGCTGGCCAGCCTGGATGAGTTCGGCGTCGCGACCGTGACCGTCGCCGATCAGATCTGGCGGGTCGCGCCGGCGGATCGCGGCGAGTGGGTCGAGGCCGATGCACCGGCGAAGAAGCGCCAGGTGATCATCACCGTCCGCTGACCACTGTTGGGGTTGCGGGGCGGGGTTCAGTCGGGCTGCGCTGACTCACGACACCAGGCCGAAGTCTTGCTCGTTCGGGATGGTCTTGCGCAGTTGCCGCCAGCCGTGGAAGTTGCCGACCCAGGCTCCGTCGGCTTCGGGCGTGGCCACGTGTTCCAGCGGCGACAGGTGCCCGCCGTCGACCAGTCGGCGATAGAGCCCGAGGTCGGCTTCGAGATCACGGGTGCCGTCGTGGGTCAGGTAGCTGACCCGGGCGCACCGCGCCGCCGAGATCCGGCGGGCCTCCTCGCTGTGCTCGAAGGTGCCGTCGCGTTCCTCCGGCTGCAGCAGCGGCAGGTGCCAGCCGCCGGCCGGGATGGTGACCGGGGTGCTGCCGCGGTAGGCGTCGAGCATCAGGGTGGCCACCTGGTTGATCTCCGGCTGAGCCATCGGGTTCGCGCGCAACGCGAAGAAGTTGCTCCACTCGGTCGCGGTGACGATCACCGTGTGCCACATGAACGGCTCGAGCAGCCGATTCGCCAGCTGCTTGTGGATGCCGAGCCGGAGCAGCTCCTCGGCCTGCTCAACGGCCCGGTCGCGGGCGACCAGCCACGCCGTCCGTGCCGCCGCCGCGGTCTCCTCGTCGGCTTCCCGCTCGGCCTGCATCCCGGCCTGGTTGAGCCCCCAGGTGGCCGGGACGAACGGCTCCTCCCGGATCCGGACCAGCTGCTTCTTGATCGGGATGGCCCGGCTGGACGCGCTGTTGCGGGAGAACACCCGGTGCGTGTTGAACTCCGCCAGCACCAGCCGCGGGAACGTGACCTCCATCGTCACCAGCCGCCGCCCCGACTCCGCCACCGAGTCGGCCACCACCCGCGCTCCGTACCCCATCCCCCCTTCCTACTCCGCCGACCCGTCACATCCGCGGCCGTTCTGGCGGCGTGTCGCAGCGGTTGTGACGGGTCGCCGCGGAACGTGGCGCGAGTGGGGTGATTCGACGGGTTGGCCGGTAGGCGGAGTGGAGGGCGAGGAAGGTCGCGAAGGTGCCGGTACGGAAGCGGGCGCGGCCGGTCGAGGCCAGGAAGGCGGCGCCGGCGGCGGCCAGGGTGCCGACGACGAACGGAGCGCGGGGGTCGGTCAGGTCGGCGACCGCGGCGGCGATCGGGCCGCCGGTCGCGGTGCCACCGAGCAGGACGGCGGCGAAGATCGCCATCACCCGGCCGGTCATCGCCGGTTCGGCGGACTGCAACGTGGCCGTCGCCGCGATGATGCAGACCGACCAGGCGAAGCCGGCGGCGGCGAGGGCGAACAGCAGGACGGGCACGACGGGGGCGGCCGCGGTCAGCAGCAGGGCGGCGCCCAGGCCGGCGGCCGCCCGGGCCAGCGAGGGCGGGTCGGCGCCGCGGCGGGCGGCGGTGGCGACCATCCCGGCCAGGCTGCCCGCGGTGCCGGCGGTGAACGCGGCGCCGACCAGATCCGGCCCACCGTCGAACGTGACCCGGACCAGGATCGGCACCGACACCTGCAGCGTGAACCCGAAGGTGGCCACCAGCGCGAACGCGATCATGGTCGCCCGCAGCGGCGGCGTCGACCAGAGATAGCGCAGCCCGGCGCGGACCTGGCCGGCGGCGCGGGCCACCCGGGGTGACGGACCGGTGCGGATCGTGGCCAGGATGATCACGTCGGCGGCGAACGAGGCCGCGTTGATCAGGAAGGTGAGGCTCACCCCGACCGTGCTGACCAGGATCCCGCCCAGCGCCGAGCCGGCGGTCATCCCGAAGAGCATCGCGGTCCCGGTCAACGCGGACGCCGCGGGAGCGAGCCCGGACGGCACCAGCATCGGCACCATCGCCCGCCGGGCCGGCGTGTCCAACGCGTTGATCACGCCCCAGACCCCGGCCAGCAGAAAGATCATCGGCAGGGTCAGGGCTCCGGCCGCCGCGGCCAGCGCGTAGCCGGCGGCGACCAGTGCCAGCCCGGTCTCGGCGATCATCAGCAGCCGGCGCCGGTCGTAGCGATCGGCCAGGGCACCGAACCACGGCCCGATCACCAGCGTGGGCAGGAACTGCAGCAAGATCACCAGGCCGAGCGCGGCCGGATCCAGTTGCACCACCACCCAGGCGAGCGCGACCACCTGCGCCCAGGAGCAGGTCACCGACGGCAACTGCCCCGCCAGATAGCGGCGCAGCGCCGGTGATCTCAGGGCCGCGGCCGACGGGTGATCGGCCAGCCGGCGCCCCCGCCCTGAGGGCTGAGGCTCCGAGCGTCCACGCAGCGGTTGACCGGGCATCGTGGTGCCGATCCTCAGAAGGCGGTGACGGCCGCGGCCACGGCCAGCCCGACGCCGAACAGATAGGTGCCCATCGCGCCGGCCAGCCGCCGATGATCCTCCGCCGCCAGTGTCTTCGAGGTGACCATTCCGTACGCGTGCAGCAGGCGGGATCCGGTCGCGCCGATGATCAACGGCAGCGCGACCCAGGCCGGGGCCAGGGCGGCGACGAGGAGGAACAGGACCAGCAACGTGGGAACGTATTCGATCGCGTTGCCGTGGGCTCGGATCGCGATCAACAGCGGACTGGCCGGGTCGGTCGGAGTCTGCGAACCACCCTGCTGCGCGGTGATGCCGCGCATCCGGGAGACGTTGAAGCCGAGCAGGAAGATCATCGCGGCCAGCACCGCGATGCAGACGATCGCGGTGATCATGCCGAGGCCGAGGGAGGCGGGATCGAGATTGGTGATCATGCTGATTTCCTTTCCAGGGTTGCGGATTCGAGGAGGTGGTCGAGTAGGTCGGCGCACAGGGTC
Organism: Microlunatus speluncae; assembly: GCF_009299835.1. Taxonomy (GTDB): domain Bacteria; phylum Actinomycetota; class Actinomycetes; order Propionibacteriales; family Propionibacteriaceae; genus Microlunatus; species Microlunatus speluncae. The sequence continues at coordinate 344,727 of NZ_VKCZ01000001.1, read as the reverse complement.
CAGCCGAGCAACGCATCCGCCTTGCGCAGCGCGCCGACGCTGGTCACGTTGACTTCGATCAAGGACGGGCCGATCACGTCCAGGCCGGCGAGCCGGATCCCCAGCCGGCGCAGATCCGGGGCCAGCCGGGTGCAGATCTCCCGGTCGCGCGCCGTGACCGGGGCCTCGACGCTCGGGTGACCGATCCGGAAGTCACCGGCCACCGGAAAGCGATAGACCGCGCCGACCGGTTCGCCGTCGACGACGAACACCCGCTTGTTGCCCGCTGTCACGTCACGCAGGAATCGCTGCACCAGAACGGGTCTGCTGCCCAGCGCGGTGCTGATCTCGATCAACGAGGCGAGGTTGGGGTCGTGCCGGTCCAGCCGGAGCACGCCGCGGCCGGAGAATCCGTCGACCGGCTTGATCACCGCCGCACCGTGCTCGGCCAGGAAGTCACGGATCGTGCGCTCGTCGGCGGTCACGGCGGTCGGCGGGACAAGATCGGGGAAGCGGAGCGGGAAGAGGTGCTCGCTGCACTCCCGCAGGCCGCGCGGATCGTTCACCAGCACGGTGCCGGCCGGGTCGATCAGATCCATGATCAACGTCGCGGCGACGAAGGCGTCGTCGACCGGCGGCTCGGTGCGCAGAAACAGCGCGGTCAGCTCGTCCAGCCAGACCTGGCTCGTCTCGACGACGGTGAACCACGGGTCCGGCACGCTCCACCGGCAGCCGCCCTCGGGCCACGCCGGCGCCAGCTCGATCCGCCGGGCCCGAGCCCGGGCTCGGCCGCCCACCGCCTCCAGCCGTACGGCCTCGGTCACCCAGACCTCGGCACCGCGGTCCCGGGCGGCATGCATCAGCCCGACACTGGTGTCGATCGACGGGTCCAGCCGCTCCAGCGGATCCGCGACGAACCCGATCCTCATCGCACACTGCCGATCACCGAGGCCGACCGGACTGCCGCGGCCGACCGGACTGCCGGAGCCGACCGGACTGCCGGAGCCGATGGGGCCGACCGGGCCAACGGGGCCGTGAGTTCGGTGCCCGCGATGGCCAGCAGTGCCTCGGTCTCGGGCGAGCACCCGGCGGCGGCCTCGGCCCAGGCCCGATCCTGATCCGCCGCGCGCGGCAACAGCAGTTCCAGGGCCGCCCGGCGGGCGGCGGGGACGAGCAACAGCGTGCTGATCGTCCGTACGACGCCCTCGATCCGGTGCACCGGTTGAGCGTCCAGGTAGCGCAGCTCGAGGTAGCCGCCACGGGGCCGGACCGGCGGAAACAGCGTGCTCAGGTGATAGCCGGCGTCGGCGGTGTCCGGGATCGGCAACCGGGGCGCCGCGGCGGCGAAGGCCAGGTAGGCCCCGACCGGGTCGACCGGATCGAGATGCCGGCCGTCGTAGCCGGTGCGGGCCGGATCCAGGCCGCGCCAGATCCGGGTGCGCTCGCCGGCGGAGTTGTCGAAGGCCGTGGCCAGCGCTGGACCGGCCAGGTTGGCGACCAGCCACTGCTGCCGCCCCGCGGTGCCGGGCAGCAGATCCACTGCCAGCTGCAGCGACGCGGTCAGCCGCATCATCCGCCGCCCGTCCTCGCCGGTCTGGTCGAAGACCGCCTGCATGGCGCGGTAGCGCGGCGTGGGCGTCCGCAGCGGGACGTCGGCGCAGCCGTGGTACGGGTTCACGCCGACCAGCTCGAGCCGGACGCCGCCGGTCCGCGCGATCGTCTCGGCCCGGCCCAGCAGCCGGTGCAGCTCGGTCACCAGCGCGGCCGGCCCGGCGCACGGGGCGGGACTCAACTCGAGCTGGCCACCCGGCTCGAACGTGGGTCGGGCGGCGGCGACGAAGGCCGGATCGAACCCGGCGACGAGCGTCGCCGGATCGACCGGTCGCGGGTCCGCACAGTCGGTGACCGGGATCAGTTCCACCTCGGCGCCGAGGCGGCCCGGTCGCCGCGCCGGAGCGAACAGCCGGCGTACGGCCTCGTTCAGCTTCCTGCTCTGATTCATGCCGCTACGGTCGCCCGGGCACCGGTTCGGCGACATCCGTGGTGGTACGCAATTCGGTACTGCATACTGCGAAAAGAGGCCCGTTCCGGGGAGGGAAAATGAGGCCCGTTCCGGGGACGGCCGACCCGCTCGTCGGGCGGCACGATGAGGTGGCTCTGTTGCGTCGGCGGCTGGCCGACGCCCGGGCCGGCACCGGTCAGCTGGTGCTGGTCACCGGACCGGCCGGGATCGGGAAGACCCGGCTGGTCGAGGAACTGGTGGCCGACGCGTCCGGACCGGTCGGCTGGGGCACCGCGCTCGCCGACGCCGGGGTGCCCGCGCTCTGGCCGTGGTCGCGGGCGACCCGTGACCTACCCGGCCCGGCCGCCGCGATCACCGCCCTGGCCGCCGGCAGCGGCGAACGCGTCAACGCCTCGGTCGACGACACCGCCGCGACCACCTTCGCCGCCGACACCGCCGTGCTGGACGCGCTGGCCGACTGCGCGACGGCCGATCCCGGGCTGCTGATCGTGCTGGACGACCTGCAATGGGCCGACCAGGCGACGCTGCGACTGCTGGACCGGCTCGCGGCCGAGATCCGCCGGTTGCCGCTGCTGGTGGTGGGCACCCATCGGGATGCGGTCGGCAGCGGCTTCGCCGAGACGCCGGCCCACCGGGCCAGCGAGGTGATCGGTCTCGGCCCGCTGTCCCCCGCCGAGGCGGCCGAGGTGCTGACCTCCTCGGTCGGCCCCGCCGATGCCGCCGCGGTCCGGCACGCGACCGAGCTGGCCGGCGGCAGCCCGCTGTACCTTCGCACCCTGGCCCGGGTAGCCGGCGGCCAACTGCGCGGTCACCAGACCTGGGTCGACACGCTCGGTGAGCAGCCCGAACTGCGCCATCTGGTCGCGGTAGCGCTGCGGGCCGCCGGGCTGGACACCGCCGAGCTGGTGGCCGGACTCAGCGTGCTCGGGCTGGACGCCGATCCCGAGCTGCTCGCCGCGCTGGTCGGTGGCGACTGTCCGGTGCTGGAGCGGTTGCGGCCCGCGGTGCCGGCCGGGTTGGTGGAGATCCAGCCGGACGGCGCGCGGGTCCGGTTCGCTCACGGGCTGGTCCGGGACGCCTGCTATGCCTCCCTGCCTCCGGCGCGGCGGGTCGAGCTGCATCGGCGGGCGGCGCTGCTGCTGGAGCCGCTGGCGGTGACCGACGATGGCCGTACCGGAGTGGTGGCGACCCACTGGCACCGGGCCGGCGAGCCGGTGCAGGCGGCGGCCTGGGCGGTCCGCGCGGCCGATGCCGCCCGCGCTGCCGGAGCGTACGACGAAGCGGCCGGCTATCTGCGGCTCGCCCTCGACGCCGGGCCGGCGGCCGGGATCGACCGAGCCGAACTGCTGCTGGACCTGGCTCGGGCGCAGTATCTGGGTGGCCGGCTCGAGCAGAGCATCGAGACCTGCCTGCGAGCGGCCGACGAGGGGGAACGGACGACGCGGGGTGAGGTGATCGGCCGGGCCGCGGTCATCGTCCAAGGGATCGCCCATCCGGCGATCAACCAACAACTGGTCGACCTGTGCCACCGAGCGCTGGGGTTGCTGGGCGAGGCCGGGCCGCCGTGGCTGCGGGCGCGGATCGAGGCACAGCTGGCCTGTGCGTTGCTCGAGCTCAACCTGATCGAGGATGCGGGCGAGTGGGCCCGGACCGCGTACCAGCACGCGGTCGACGCCGGCGATGCCGATGCCGAACTGGACGCGCTGCGGGCCCGGGTCTCGCTGGAATGGCGGCCGGGCCGAGACGCCGAGGCGATCGCCACCAGCCGGCGCGCGTTGGAGCTGGCGACCCGGACCGGCCGGCCGCTGGCCCGGTTGTGGGCGCACATCTGGTGCTCCGACGCCGCGATCCACCTGGCCGACATGGCGCTGGCCCAGCGGGAGGTCGACGCGATCCAACTGCTGGCCGAACGGACCGGGCTGCCGCTGGTCCGCTGGCATCTGCTGCGCCGGCAGGCGACGCTGGCCGGGCTGGTCGGCGACTTCGACCGGAGCCGCCGGCTGTCCGGGCAGGCCGCCGAAGTCGCCGCCGATTGGGGCGACCCGTCGATCTACTTCACCCACTTCGGATTGTCGGTGCTGCTGGCCGTGGTGCGGGGCGACCCGGCCGACCTGAGCCCCGGCTGGACCGACCTGCTGGCGGACGTGAGCCGGTTTCCGCTGGTCGGCAAGGCGGGTCTGGCGCAGGCGTTGCTGCTCGTCGGCCGGCGGGACGAGGCGGCCGCGCTCTATCGAGCGGCCCTGCCCGGGCTGGACGACCCGAACCGGATGATGGCCGCAGCGACGCTGGCCTATCTGCCGGACCTGGCCGTGGCCTTCGGCGACAGCGACACCTGCCGGCGGTTGCGGGAGCTGATCGAGACCACCTTCGGCACGACGTTGATCATGGGCTCGGGCACCGTTTACTACAGCGGAGCGATCGCCCGGATGCTCGGCGACCTGGCTCTGGCCCTGGGCGACACGGCGGCCGCGATCGACTCCTTCCGGGCCGGGTTGCGGATCGACGAACGGATCGGCGCCCGGCCGTTCCTGGTGCACGGACACCTCGGCCTGGCCCGTGCGCTCACCGCGGTCGGGGACTACGCCGGTGCCACCGAGCACGCGCGGACCGCCGCCGATCAGTCCCGCCGGCTCGATCTGCCGGGGCCGTTGCGGGTGGCCGAAGCGCTGCTCGCGGCTTTGCAGCCGGGTGAACGGGCGGCCGATCCGCTGAGCACCCGGGAGCACGAGGTGCTGGGCCTGGTCGCCCGGGCCCTGTCCAACCGGGAGATCGCGGCGCGCCTGGTGCTGTCCGAACGCACGGTGGAGAGCCACGTGCGGCGGATCCTGGCCAAGACCGGGCTGACCAGCCGAACCGAGCTGACCCGGTGGTATCTCGGGCTTCCGGGTCCGCTGGGCGCCGGACCGGCCCAGCCCCGGCCGGCGGAGCCGAAGGCTGGAGCACCGCTGGTCTGATCGGGACCCCCACCCAATCGATCGAGCCGTCACAACGGCTGCGACACGCCGCGAAAAGGGCCGCGGATGTGACGGGTCGGCGTTATTGGGTGAGGCGGGTGGCGGCGGCGGCGATGCGGTCGTCGGTGGCGGTGAGGGCTACGCGGACGTAGCCGTCGGCGGCGGCGCCGTAGAAGTCGCCGGGGGCGGCCAGGATGCCGTGGCCGGCGAGGAAGTCGATCGAGGCCCGGCCGGGCTCGTCCCGGGTGGCCCAGAGGTAGAGCGAACCTTCGGAGTGCTCGATCCGGAAGCCGGCCCGCTCCAGGGCCGGGCGGAGCAGCTCGCGCCGGGCCAGGTAGCGGCCGCGCTGCTGCTGAACATGATCATCATCGGCCAGCAAGGTGATCATCGCCTGCTGCACCGGCCGTGGCACGATCATGCCGGCGTGCTTGCGTACCGCCAGCAGCCGGGTCACCAGCTCATGATCACCACCGATGAACCCGGCCCGGTAGCCGGCCAGGTTGGACCGCTTGGACAGCGAGTGCACCGCCAACAGTTGATCATGGGAACCGCGGCAGACGTCGGGACGGAGCACCGAGACCGGTTCGGTGTCCCAGCCGAACTCGCCGTAGCACTCGTCCGAGGCCACCACGGCCCCGTGATCACGAGCCCAGGCGACCCGGCGGGCGAGCTCGTCCGGGCCGAGGATCTGGCCGGTCGGGTTGGACGGCGAGTTGAGCCAGACCAGGCCGACCCGTTGATCATCCAGGCCGTCAAGATCATCGGCCGGGATCGGCGTACAACCGGCGATCATCGCCCCGACCGCATAAGTCGGGTACGCCATCGTCGGCACCACCACGACGTCACCGGGACCGAGGCCGAGCAGGGTCGGCAGCCAGGCGACGAACTCCTTGGTGCCGATCACCGGCATCGTCGCCTCCGGGACGAGCCCCTCGGCGCCCCAGCGGCGGGTCAGATAGCCGGCCATCGCGGCCTGCAGGTCGGCCGTGCCGGAGGTCAGCGGGTAGCCCGGACTATTGGCGGCCTCGGCCAGAGCCGTCTGCGCTGCCTGCGGGACCGGGTCGACCGGGGTGCCGACCGAGAGGTCGACCAGGCCGTCCGGGTGGGCCGCCGCGCGTTCCTTGGCCCCGGCCAGGCTGTCCCAGGGAAAGTCGGGCAGGGCGGTGATGCCGGTGGCCGGCGTGGTGGTCACGGGCGCTGGATCACTCGTCGTGCTCTTGCGGCGGCAGGGCCGCGATCAGCGCGTGGTCCTTGTCGATCGGGCCGGTCTTCGCGGCACCGCCGGGCGAGCCCAGGTCGTCGAAGAAGTCGACGTTGGCCTGGTAGTAGTCCTTCCACTCCTCCGGGGTGTCATCCTCGTAGAAGATCGCCTCGACCGGGCAGACCGGCTCGCACGCTCCGCAGTCGACGCACTCATCGGGGTGGATGTAGAGCATCCGCTTGCCCTCGTAGATGCAATCGACGGGACACTCCTCGACGCAAGCCAGGTCCTTAAGATCGACACAGGGCTGCGCAATGACGTACGTCACGGACTCTCCTCGAATCTCTGATCCTGCGGCGGCTCCCGAGGACGCCGCCTCAGTGAGCTAGTATCTCGCTTTCCCACCGTAGCCGCGAAGGACCCCCACTCTGTGGACGCTGTCGCACGGATCACACCCACGCCCGAGCCGGGTGAACGCCTGGTGCTCCGCCATCGGCTGCCGGACGGTTCGGCCACCGACGTGCTCGGCGTCCTGGTCTCGGCCGAGGAGAACTTGATCATCGTGCGCACCCGGGACGACCGGGTCGTCGAGGTGGACCGGGCGGCCGTGATCTTGGCCAAGCGGGTGCCGTCGATCTCCCGCGGGCCGGATCCGCTGCGGGTCCCGGCCGAGGAGCTGGAACAGGCGGCGGTGCACGGCTGGATCGCCTACGCTGAGCGGCTGGGCGCCTGGTGGCTGCGGGCCGGCGGTGGATTCACCGGCCGGGCGAACTCCTGCCTCGCGGTGGGCGATCCGGGCGTGCCGTTCGACCAGGCGGCACGTCGGGTCGTCGACTTCGCCGCCGAGCACGGCATCGCGCCGCAGGTGCAGGTGATCGACGGATCGGCGCCGGAGCGGCGATTCCGCGAGCTCGGCTGGGCCGACACCTACCTGCCGACCGATGTCATGGTGCAGCGCCTCTCGGACCTGGGCACCCGGCCGGCCGACCCGCGGGTCATGGTCGAGGAGCAGCTCACCGACGCCTGGTGGCAGGCCTACCACGCCTACCGCCCGTCCGACGTCGATCCCGACCTGCTCCGCACGATGCTGACCGGCCACCCGCCGTACGGCCTGGCCGGCATCGCCCACGGCGATCGACTGATCGCCTCCGGCCGCGGCCAGATCAGCCAGGACTGGCTCGGCATCGCCGCCCTCTGGACCGACCCCGACCACCGCCGGCAGGGCCTGGCCACGGAGGTGCTGATCGGCCTGGTCCACTGGGCCGGCGCCAAGGGCGCCCGCAGCGCCTACCTCCAGGTCGCCCAGGAGAACACCGACGCCCACCAGGCCTACCAACGCCTCGGCTTCCAACTCCACCACACCTACCGCTACCTCCGCCCAACCCCCACCACCCACTGACCCTCCCCCGCCCCGCCCACCGACGCGACCGCTATCCATCCACGCGACCACTGCAACGATCGCGCCGACCGATAGCAGTCGCGTCCGCGCCACGGGATCACGACCGGCGCGTACGCCAGCGGCAGTGGCGAAGGAACGGGCGCAGCCGAGCCGCTCAGCGACGCCCGCCGCCGACGCGACCCCTGTCGGGCCGCGCGACCGTTGCAGCATTCGCGCCGACCAACACCAGTCGCGTCGCGCTCAGATCGCGTCGGCCTAGGCGCCACCGCGTGAAGCGATGTCGAAGGTACGCGCGCAGCCGGGCCGCTCAGCGACGCCAGCCGCCGACGCGAACCCTGCCGGTCGGCGCGACCGTTGCAACGATCGCGCCGACCAACACCAGTCGCGTCGCGCTCAGATCGCGTCGCGAACTCGCGCACAGAACAGAGCGCTGTCGAAGATCGCCAGCCGAAGTCCCGGAGCGAAACCCACTCACCCCGCGACCACTGTCGGTCCACGCGACCACCGCAGCGATCGCGTCAGCCGACAACAGTCGCGTCCACGCACGGATCGGAATGGCGATCGGCATGAGGTAGGCGCTCCTGCCGAGCCGCTGAGCGACCAGCCACCCACGCGACCCCTGTCGGTCCACGCGACCACCGCAGCGATCGCGCCAGCCGACAACAGTCGCGTCCACGCACGGACCGGGTCACGACCGATGCAGCGGCGTACTCCTCCAGGAATCGCGGAGCGGCCGACGCGACCACTGTCGGTCCAAGCGACCACAGAAACAATCGCGCCCACCGATAGCAGTCGCGTCCACGCACTGCCGGAGCCGGGATCGGGGATGAGCAGGGCAGAGCCGTTGAGCGGCTAGCCACCCACGCGACCACTGTCGGTCCACGCGACCACTGCAGCGATCGCGCCGACCGATAGCAGTCGCGTCCGCGCTCGGATCGGGTCAAGACCGATGCAGCAGCGTGCCCTCCAGGAGGCGCAGAGCGGCCGGCGCGACCACTGTCGGCCCACGCGACGACAGCAACAATCGCACGCACCGATAGCAGCCGCGCCCACCGACGACAGTCGCGGCCGCGCTCGGATCGGATCGCGTTAGGAGCCACCGAGGGCGCGATGTCGAAGGAATGCGCGCAGCCGGGCCGCTCATCGACGCCAGCCGCCGACGCGACCCCTGCCGGTCCGCGCGACCGTTGCAGCGTTCGCGCCGCCCGACAACAGTCGCGTCAGCCTCGGATCAGGCCTCGACCGACGCAACGTCGACCTCGACCAGGAGCGCGGAGCGGCCGACGCGACCGCTGCCGGTCCGCGCGACCACTGCAGCAGTCGCGGCAGCCGGTAGCAGTCGCGTGCGGGTTGGGCGCGACCTGGAGTCGAGCCGACGCCAGACCAGATCGAGCTCGGGCTGTCGCCGACCACTCCAAGCGCTCGGTTTGGCAGCAGCAAGAGGCCCGATCAGCGCTCGGCTGAAGCGGTCAAAGCCCGGCCTGACCCTCGACCAAGAGAGCGGGGAGGTCTGGGGGTCTGTGCGCGGGTGTGGACGGGCCTGGCGGGAGCACGCGGACGCAGGATCGCGGCAGCGCCACCATGATCATCCGCGTGCGGATGGTTGCCCGCGCACAGACCCCCAGACCTCCCCGCGGCAGTCACTCAAAGAAACAGAGAAAGAGGTCAGCGCCCCGGCGCCGTACAGGTCACCTTGTTGGTCGGGTTGTAGCGCCAGAAGAAGTCTTCCTTCTTGGCGACCTTGCCGTCCTGGTAGAAGAGCCGCGAGTAGTTCACGTCGAAGCCCTGGACCGGCGAGGAGGGCTGGCAGTTCGGGGAGTCGTTGTCGACTTCCCGGCCCCACGTGAAATTGGACTTCTTCGGCTTGGAGGATTCGATCTTGTCCCAGGTCTTGGTCGACCACATCCTGACGGTGATCGAGCCCTTCTCGTCGTAGTTCTTCGACTTGTCGACGGTGGCCTGCACCAACACCCCGTAGTCGGTGTTGTTGCGGAACTTCAGGTCGATCGAGCCCCAGGAGACGGTGGCTTCGCGCCCGGGCGGGTAGCGGCTGATGTAGAGACCGTGCGGCTTGTGCTCGATGTCTTCCAGGCCGGCGAAGAACATGGCGTTGTACGTGGTCGTGGCACTCTGCGAGACCCCGCCGCCGAGCTCCTCCTTGAAGACGCCGCCGGAGATCACGCTGCCCTCGGTGAAGCCGTTCTCCCGGGTCCGCTCGCCGACGATGTCGTTCAGCGAGAAGATCTCGCCCGGCTTCAGGATGGTGCCGTTGATCTTCTCAGCGGCCCGGCCGATGTTGACGTTGCGGTAGTACGCGTGCGGGTAGTAGGTGGTGAACGCACCGGTCACCTCCTTGATCCCCAGCTTCTCGGCGTCCTTGGTGTCGAACTTCGCCTTGGCGCCGGTCAGCTCGATGTCGGCCGTGCGAGCCTCACCGGACTTGGTGATCACCGACTCGACGGCCTTGCCCAGCGCCTCGTCGCCGACCTCGGTGCCGTTGACCGCGGGAATGATCTTCGGCTTGCCGTCGACGATCTTGACCGTGGCGTCCTTCGGCTTCTTCGACTCGACCTTCTTGATCTCCTCGGCGGCTTCCGCGGCGAGCTTCTTGGCGTCCAGCACCGGCACCAGGTCGCCGTCCGACGCGGCGAAGGTGAGCGACGCGGCCAGCATCTCCGGCGTGACGGTGAACGACCCGGCGGCGCCGGCCTTGAGCGTGATCGGGCCGGAGACCGCGGGCTCGGCGTACTCGCCGGCGACCTGCTCGGCCTCCTTGGTGGTGATCTCGGGCAGGGTCTCGGCGACCTCGAGGGACACCGGGCCGTCGATCCGGCCCTTCGCCTCGGTGAAGGCCCGGCTGAGCATGCCGGCGGACGTGTCGAGCACGGCCAACCCGATGCTGCCCGGCTCGAGCTTCACCTCGGTGCCGTCGAAGGAGAGCCGGGCGTCCGCGGGCTCGCTGTGGTGCTCCTCGGCGAGGCCGGCGACCGCCTGCTGCAACTTCGTCTGATCGACAGCGATCACCGGGTCGATCGCGGCGCCACCGGTCAGCACCAGCCAGATCAGCCGCGGATCGAAGCTGCGACCGACCCCGGCGTTGGCAACGCTGGCCTCGTAGTCGACGGTCAGGCCGGCGGCGGCCGGGTCGAGCTTGTCCTCGATCGGTTCCTCGGACCCCATCACGACCGGGATCGGCGCCTCGGCGACCACGCCCAGCTCGGCCCGCAGCCGTTCGGTCGCCTCGGCCTTGGTCAGCCCGCCGATCGCTACGCCGGAGATGGAGGCGTTCCGCGGCAGCTTGTCACCGGCCATGAAGTAGCCGACCACGTAGAGCGCGGCGGCCGCGACGAGGACGGCGCCGAGCAGGCCGAGGACGATGGCGGCCGGCCGGACCCGCTTCTTCTTGGCGGGCTGCGCAGCGACGATGGTGTCGTCCGGGCCGGTAGGCATGGTGCTAGTCAAGACGGAAACCTAACCTCGCGCGAGTTGGAAATGGCCTCGTGCGCCCCCGATTAGGGCGGTACGGGCGGTCAGCATAGTACGGGAAGGATTCCTTGCACCGTGTCGATCCACGGCCCTGACGCCCGAATCGAGACCAGGCCGCAACCGAACGGCGCCCCGGCTCTCGAACCGCCAGGTTACTCCAGTCCGGCGAACAGATCGGTGGCCCAGCCTTCGCCCGGGAACGGTTTCCCCGCGGCGAGCCGGAACTGCTCCCGGGCCCAGATGTCGCTGCCGAAGGTGCCGCCCAGGGTGAAGAACGGGTCGTCCAGCTTGATCTGGGTCGCGTGCGCCTTCATCGCGGCGTGCTTGCGGTCCACGTACGACTCGCCGTCGATCTCGACCGCGATCGCCTCGTCCGGGCTGAACAGCGACCGGCCCTCGTTGGCGTTCTCGAAGTCCTTCCAGGTCTCGGTGTCGCCGGCGGCGCGCAACTCGTCGATCCGCTGCCGCATCCGGGTGACGCTCATCGCCCCCCAGAGCACCCGCTCGATCTGCCACGGTGCCCCGAGATCCGGGCGATAGCTCGGCACGGCGGCCAGCTGGTACGCGTACATGGCGACCCGGTGCGCCTGGATGTGGTCGGGATGCCCGTACCCGCCGAACTCGTCGTAGGTGAGCAACACCTGGGGCCGGCGGTCCCGGATGATCGGCACCAGCAGATCGGCCGCCTCGAGCAGGTCGGCGGACCAGAAGATGCCGTCGCGCAACTCGCCCCGGACCGTTGCCAGCCCGTTCTCGTCCCAGAGCATCCCGGAGTCGCGGTAGTGGCCGTCGCCGCCGAGCCGGAGATAGTCGGAGACGCCGAGGGCCTCCATCGCGTTGTCCAGCTCACCGATCCGATGGTCACCGAGCCGGTCCTCGTGCGCGGCGGCCAGGTGGCCGAGCGAGTCGACCAGGACCTCGCCCTCCTCGCCGAGGGTGCAGGTCACCAGGGTCACCTGCGCGCCCTCGTCGGCATATTTCGCCATCGTCACGCCGGTGCCCAGCGTCTCGTCGTCGGGGTGGGCGTGCACCAGCAGCAGTCGTCGGTCAGTCACGTCACTAGTTTTACAGGAGCGACTGACAGTCCTGCAGGCGGCGCCTGTCAGGGACGGTCGTAGATGTCGTGGGTTCCGATCCGGCGCCAAACCAAGAACGTCTCATCACCCTCACGTTCCAGGTGGAAGGTTGCGCGTCCATCGGGTCCGGTGAAGCTCCAGGTGATCGAGTAGACCCCGCCGGCCAGCTGATGGATCCGCAGCCGCTTCGGCCATGGCGGCGTACCGGTGAAGCCACCGGCCGCGATCGCCGGCAGGAAATGGTCCCTGAGGACGCTCAGAAACAGATCCCGATGCTCAGTCGGCAGCCCGCCGAAGTCCCCATCAAACGCCCCCGCAGTGCGGTACGTCACCGGCTGACAGAGTCACTGTCGATCTGCTCCAGATGCGCGAGCAGGTCCTCTGAGGTGTCGAATGTGGTCGACCGCCGTGCCGCGAGATCCGCGTCGGCTTCACGTTCGCGCTCCTGCCAGTCCTTGGTCCAGAACCAAGCCTGTTCGGCTGGCACCGCCACATGAGGGATCAGCACGATCTCGCCATCACGGTCGATAATCTCGACCTGCGCGCCAGGGCGGTCCAGGCCGAACCGACGGCGCAACTGAGCCGGAATGGTGATCGTCCCGTTCTTCGGCTGCACCGCGGCAAAACCAACGTGCTTGTCCATGTCAACAATGATTCCAGGATTCCTGGAAAACACAATCTCTGGTGTCAGCGCGGTTCCGGCTCTTCCGGACCTTCTGACGGTTCGGGCACTTCGGGTGGCTCGGGACCGGAGGAGACGTACAGCTCGATGGTGGAGAAGGCGGGGGCCTGGCCGCCGGTCTGGCTGAAGCCGATCAGCTCGCCCTCCGGTACGGTCTCGCTGGGCCGGCGGGTCCGCCGGACGGTGAACCCGGCCTCCTCCAGCTTCGCGATCGCGTCGTCGATGGACAGCCCGCCGATCGCCGGCAGGTCCACCAGTGCCCCGGTCTCGATCTCCCGCGGCGGCTTGGTGAAGTCCGACTCCGGCAGGTCCTTCAGGTAGCGCTCCATGGTGGGCTTCCAGATCAGGCTGCCGGCGTCGCCGCCGCCACTGCCCTCCAGCCGCACGCCGGTGTCGGTCTCGTAGCCGAGCACGCCCTTGCTCCGGTACGGCTCCTTGCCCTTGCGGAACGGCACCTTCCGGTTGTCGATCGCGATCATCGCCACCCCGGCCGCGTCGGGCGTGTAGCCGGCGAAGGAAACCGTGTAGTTGTCGTCGGTGGTGCCGGTCTTGCCGGCCTGGGGCCGTCCGTCCTCGAGCCGGGCCGGCCGGCCGGTGCCGTTGTTGATCACGCCGGACAGCAGCTCGTTCATCCCGTCGGCCACCTCGGTCGGGATCACCCGGCGGCAGTTGCCGTCCGGCACCTTGAGCTGTTTGCCGGCGCTGGTGGTCACCTTTTCCAGCACGATCGGGTCGCAGTGCACGCCGCGGGCGGCGAAGGTCGCGTACGCCTCGGCCAGCTTCATCGGCGCGATCTCGGCGGTGCCGAGGGTGAACGACGGCATCGTGTCGTAGGCGCTGATCGGCAGCTCCTTGGTGCTGCTCTCCATGCCGAGCTTCTCGGTCAGCTCGACGATGTCGCACATGCCGACGTCCAGTGCCAACTGCACGAAGTAGGTGTTGGTGGACTGCTCCGCGGCCCGGCGCATGTCCATCACGCCCTCGGCCTGGGTCGAGTTCTTGACCGGGAACTTCCCGGTCTTGACCCGCCCCTCGCAGGAGTCGAAGGTGCGCCCGGTGAAGTCCATCCGCGACTTGGCGTCGTACTTCTTGCTGAACGGAATCCCCTGCTCCAGTGCCGCCGCCGCGGTGAACGCCTTGAACGTCGACCCGGCCTGGAACCCTTCCGCGCCGCCCATCTCCGGCGTCGCCGAATAGTTGTAGTAGGTCTCGCCCTTCTTCGTGTTATCGCCCATCTCCGGCCGGCTCTGTGCCATCGCCAAGATCAAACCGGTGCCCGGCTGGATCATGTTCATGGTCGCGATCACCGAGTCCTTCGGCCCGACCACCTTGCTCAGCTGCCGCTGCGCCACCTTCTGCGTCTTCGGATCGATCGCGGTCTCGATCGTCAGCCCGCCCCGGTTGAGCGTGTGCTCCCGCTCCTCCGGCGTGTTGCCCAGGCTCGGCAGCTGCAGCAGGGTGCGCCGCACGTAGTCGCAGATGAACGGGTACGGGGAGTCGACGCAGCCGTTCCGGGTCCGCTGCACCTTGTCCTGGTCGAAGCCGGTCGCCTTGGCCTGCTTGGCCTGGTCCGGAGTGATCAGGTTGAGCTCGGCCATCCGGTTGATCACCACGTCCCGCCGGTCGATGGCGGCCCCGGGATTCTTCACCGGGTTCACCTGGTTCGGATCGCGGACCAGGCCGGCCAGCATCGCCGCCTGGGGCAGGGTCAGCTTGGCCGCCGTCGTGTTGAAGTAGTGCCGGGCCGCCGCCTCCACGCCGTAGGCGCCGTCGCCGAAGTAGGCGATGTTGAGGTAGCGCTCCAGGATCTCGTCCTTGGAGAACTTCTCCTCCAGCGCGATCGCGTACCGCAGCTCACGGATCTTGCGCTGATAACCCTCCAGGCCGCTCGACTCGAGCACCTCGGCGATGCAGGCCTGATCAAGATCACAAGCGTCCAGCAGCACCATCTTCACGTACTGCTGGCTGATCGACGAGCCGCCCTGAGTGGAGCCGCCGGAGGAGTTCTGCAGCAACGCCCGCATCGTGCCGGTCAGGTCCAGCGCACCGTGCTGGTAGAACCGGTGATCCTCGATCGCCAGCTGGGCCTGGACCATCACCGGCGCGATCTTGTCCAGCTTGGTGTAGATCCGGTTCTGGTCGTAGAAGTACGTCAGCACGTCACCGTTGCCGAGCAGCACGGTCGAGCGTTCCGCCTGCGGCGGCGTGTCCAGCTCGGCCGGCAGATTGTCCAGCTCGCCGGCCGCCGCCTGCCCGGTCGCGCCGGACAGGCCGGCCAACGGGACGAACAGGCCCGCCACCAATACCCCGGCCAGCACACTGACCACCGCGAACATCGCGAACGCTGAGACGACCTTGACCACACGCTTGGGGGTAACGGGCATAACTCCTGCTCAGCTTAAAATTTCGAGGACATGTCCGGCCGCTTCGGCGACGAGATCCTCATTGTAGGCGGCGTTTCTGTCAGGGCGACTGGACATGATCGAGATCACCAACGGGGCCGACTTCGGCGGCCAGAGGATCGCGATGTCGTTGATCGTCCCGTAATCGCCGGTGCCGGTCTTGTTCGCGATCTTCCAGCCCTTCGGCAGCACCGCCTTGATCCGTGCCGCTCCGGTCGTGTTGCGCTCCAACAGATCCCTCAGCACCGCGCGCTTGTCCGGCACCAGTGCCTCGCCGAGCACGATCTGGTGGTAGTCGCCGCCCAGCGCCCGCGGCGAGGAGGTGTCTCGAAGATCACCGGGCTCGGCGGAGACGATGTCCGGCTCGATCCGGTCCATCCGGGTCACCTCGTCGCCGAGGCTACGCGCGAACTCGGTCAGCTTCCTCGGTCCGCCGAGATCCCGCAGCAGCAGGTTGCCGGCGGTGCCGTCACTGAACCGCACCGCCGCATCGCACAACTGCCGGATCGTCATCCCCGTCTTGACGTGCTTCTTGGTGATCATGGAGCTCTTCATCAGTTCGTCCTCGCCGTACCGGACCAGGGTTTCCAGGTGGGACAAGGGATTGCCCTGGACAACAGCAGCGGCGGCGAGACCCTTGAAGGTGGAGCAGAACGCGAACCGATCATCGGCCCGGTGGGTGATCGCCCGGCCGGTCCCGGTGTCCCAGGCGAACACGCCGAGCCGGGCGTCGAACTTCTTCTCCAACGCGGCCAGTCCGGCGTCGGCAGCAGCCGAGGCCGTCGGGCCGGGCGGCGCCGGGGTTTCCTTGGCCACCGGGGTTTCCGGTGTGGTCGCCGGGGCCGAGGAGCCGGTGCCCGGGCCCGGGTCCGGTGAGGCCGGGCCGGCCGCGCAGCCGGCCAGGGGGACCAGCGCAACCAGGCCGAGGAAGGAGCGGCGAGCAAGATCGCCGGAGGCTGAATTCATGATCGTTTCTCCGCAGCGGGTCGGGGATCGGTCGGTCAGCCAGCATATAACGCTGTTATCCGGCCTTCTCGATCGCGTCCAGGCCGCGCAGTCCGCGCCGCACCGACCGGCCGGCCCGGGGCCGGTCGTCACCGTGACCGGCGAAGGCGCTGATCATGCCGTCGGTCACCGACTGCCGGACCTGCTTCGGCTTGAGCATCCCGACCAGGGCCAGGCTGACCGCACCGTGCCAGAGCAACCACAGCTGGTACGCCAGCCCCTCGACGGCCCGCCGGTCCATGGCGTCGAGCCGGCCGCCGCCGGCACACCGGCCGACGGCCTCGACCAGCCGGTCCAGAGCCTCGTCGGCCAGCACGTCGGTGTATTCACTCAGCCGCGGATCGGTGAACATCGCTCGATACATCTCGGGTTCGGTCAGCCCCCGGAGCACGTAGACGGAGCCGAAGGCGGCGACATCGGCCACCGGATCCCGGGACTCGCCGACGGTTTCGAAGCCCGCGACGAGTTGCCGGCAGCCGGTTTCGACGATGGAGTGCCAGACACCGTCCATCCCGCCGAAGTGGGTGTAGACGGCCATCGTCGAAACGCCCACCTCGGCCGCCAGTCGGCGAGCCGTGACCGCCGCCGATCCCTCGGCGGCGAGCACCGTCAGCGACGCGGCCAGCATCCGCTCGCGGACCGGCACCGTTTCCATAGTCACCGAATGATCATCCCATCAGCAGCCCCGCCGGGGTTTGCATCCCACAACCAGCCGGGCAGCGCCATTTCTCGACCTGTGGCGAAGTTTCGCGACCGGACCTCACGAAGCCTCGACCGCGGTCGGGCCGGGCCGCGATGATCAGACGACCTGGCGGACCTCGGCGAAGTGGCAGGCCGAGGCGTGATCACCGGCGCCGTCCGGGCGCATGATCAACTGCGGCACCTCGACCTCGCACCGGTCCTGGGCCCGCCAGCAGCGGGTGTGGAAGCGGCAACCGGCCGGCGGATTGGCCGGGCTGGGCACGTCACCGGTGAGCACGATCTGGTCCCGGCTGTTGCGCAGCGTCGGATCGGGCACCGGCACCGCCGAGAGCAGGGCCTGGGTGTACGGATGGGTGGGCCGGGAGTAGATCTGGTCCTCGTCGCCGATCTCGGCCATGGTGCCGAGATACATCACGCCGACCCGGTCGGAGATGTGCCGGACCACCGACAGGTCGTGCGCGATGAAGATGTAGGCCAGCCCGAGCTCCTGCTGCAGCCGCTCCAGCAGGTTGACCACCTGCGCCTGCACCGACACGTCCAGCGCCGACACCGGCTCGTCGCAGACCAGGATCTTCGGGTTCAGGGCCAGCCCGCGGGCGATCCCGATCCGTTGCCGCTGACCTCCGGAGAACTGGTGCGGATAGCGGTTGATGTGCTCGGGGTTGAGGCCGACCAGGTCGAGCAGTTCCTGCACCTTGGCCCGGCGCTGCGCCGCGGGCACCACGTCCGGGTGGATGTGGAACGGCTCGGCCACGATGTCGCCGACCGTCTTCCGCGGGTTCAGCGAGGTGTACGGATCCTGGAAGATCATCTGAATGTCGCGCCGGGCCCGGCGCCAGGCCGCCCCGGACAGCCGGGTCACGTCCACGTCGCCGTACAACAACCGGCCGGAGCCCTCGCGCTTGTCGGCATGGCTGCGGAACGGCTCCTCCAACCCGACCAGCAGCCGGGCCAGCGTCGACTTGCCGCAGCCGGACTCGCCGACGATGCCGAGCGTCTCGCCCTTGTGCAGGTCGAAGGAGACCCCGTCGACGGCCTTCACGTAGCCGACCGTCCGGCGCAGCACGCCGGCCTTGATCGGATAGTGCTTGAACAGGTTGTCGGCGCGCAGGATGACCTCGCTCACCTCAACTCCTCCCCACGATGGATGGTGGGCGACGCCCCGGGATCGAACGCGGATCCGGGATCGACCCTGGACCCGTCGCGCGGCCGCTCCCCCGACCGGGCTCGCGGTGCTGCTCCCTCGGCCAGGGTCTCCGCGAAGTGGCAGGCGCTGTGCCGGTCCCGGCCGACCTCGCGCAGCAGCGGCGGCGGGTCGGACCGGCAGATGTCAGCGGCGTAGCGGCAGCGCGGGTTGAAGGCGCACCCGTCCGGGATGTTCATCAGGTTCGGCGGCAGGCCGCCGATCGCGGTCAGGTCCTGCCCCTTCTGATCAAGCCGCGGGATCGACTCCAACAGTCCCTTCGTGTACGGATGCAGCGGAGTCGCGTACAGGTCGAACACCTCGGCCGACTCGACGATCTTGCCGGCATACATCACCGAGATCCGGTCGGCCACGTCGGCGACCACCCCGAGATCATGGGTGATCAAGATCAAACCCATCCGGCGTTCTTCCTGCAACTCGGCCAGCAACTGCATGATCTGCGCCTGCACCGTCACGTCCAACGCCGTCGTCGGCTCGTCGGCGATCAAGATCGCCGGGTCGAGCGCGATCGACATCGCGATCATGATCCGCTGCCGCATCCCGCCGGAGAACTGGTGCGGGAAGGCCTTGACCCGCTGCCGCGCGGCCGGGATCTGCACCCGCTCCATCAGCCGGACCGCCTGCTGCAACGAATCGGAGCGGTTCATCCCCCGGTGCTTGCGGAACATCTCGGCGATCTGCCAGCCCACCGGAAACACCGGATTGAGCGCGGACAGCGCGTCCTGGAAGACCATCGCGATCTCGGCGCCGCGGATGGCCCGGCGCCGTTCCTCGGGCAGGGTCAGGATGTCGGTGCCGCAATAGCGCACCTCACCCCCGGTGACGTAGCCGGGCGGGGTGTCCAGGATGCCCATGATCGCCTGAGCGGTCACCGACTTCCCGGAGCCCGACTCGCCCAGGATCGCGAGGGTCTCGCCCTCCTTCAGGTCGAAGGAGACCCCGTTGATCGCCTTGGCCACCCCGTCCCGGGTGCGGAACTCCACCTGCAGGTCTTCCACCTCGAGCAGCGTGCCGTCGATCGGCTGCCAGGCCGTCCCGGACGGGACCAGCCTGGTGTCCGTCGTGGACTCGGTCATACAACCTCCCAATGTGTGCAGCGGAGCTGCGGACCTCCCCAGGAGGGTCAGCGGAGCTTCGGATCGAGCGCGTCGCGGACGGCGTCGCCGAGCATGATGAACGCCAGCACGGTGATCGACAGGAACAGGCTCGGGAACAGCAGCATGTGCGGCGCGGTCCGGATCAGTCCGAGCCCGGAGGCGTCGGCGATCGCCTGCCCCCAGGAGATCGCCGGCGGTTGCAGCCCGATGCCGAGGAACGACAGCGTGCCCTCCGTGGCGATGAACACGCCGAGGTTGATCGTGGCGACCACGATCAACGGCGCGGCCGCGTTGGGCAGGATGTGCTGGATGATCAACCGGGCCGGGCTGGCGCCGAGCGCCCGCGCGGCCTGCACGTAGTCGTTCGGCTTCACCTGCAGCACGCTGGATCGCATCACTCGGGCAGTCTGTGGCCAGGCGATGATCACCATCACCAGCACCACCTTGCCGACCAGTTGCAGGTACGGATCGCCGGCCCGGTTGGGGAACTGGTAGAGGAAGAGCAGACCGCCCAGGATCAGCGGGATGGCGAAGAAGATCTCGCCGATCCGGGACAGCACCGCATCGACCCAGCCGCCGACGTAGGCGCCGATGGTGCCGATGCCGCCGCCGATGATCACGGTCATCACTGTGGTCAGCAGGCCGACGATCAAGGATGAACGGGCACCGTAGATGGTGCGGGCGTAGACGTCATAACCCTGCTGGTCCATCCCGAACCAGGCCCGGTCGAACGACGGCGACTCCCGAGCGCGACGCAGGTCGGCGAAGTTGGGATCGGTCTGGGTGAACAACTGCGGCACGATCGCCATCAACAGGATGATTGCGATCAGCACCGCGGAGATCCAGAAGATCGGGTTCCGGCGCAGCTCTCGCCAGGCGTCGGACCAGAGCGAGCGGTTGGCGGGACCGCCCGAAGGGGCGACCGCTGCCGCGGTGCTCTGATCGACCTGGGGCGTGACAGTCGTCTCAGCCATGGCCGATCCTCGGGTCCAGGACGCCGTACAGGATGTCGACGATCAGGTTCATGATCAGGTAGACCAGCACCAGCACGACGACCGCCCCGACCACGGAGACGCCGTCCTTCTGGTTGACGCTGCGGAAGATGAACCCGCCGATGCCGTTGATGTTGAAGATCCGCTCGGTGACCACCGCGCCGCCCATCAGAGTGCCGATGTCGGTGCCGACGAAGGTCACCACCGGAATCAGCGAGTTGCGCAGTGTGTGCACGCCGATCACCCGGCGCTGGGTCAGGCCCTTGGCCCGCCCGGTGCGGACATAGTCCGCGCGCAGATTCTCCACCAGAGACGCCCGGGTGAGCCGGGAGACGAAAGCGACCGACAGGGTGCCGAGCACGAAGCCCGGCAGGAGTAACTGGGCCCAGGTGCCCTCAGTCGCCGTCGGGGAGAAGAAGCCGGACTTCGGGCCGAAGATCATCTCCCACAGGAACCCCAGTCGGATGCCGAAGACGAGCTGGGAGACGGTGCCGATCACGAAGACCGGGATCGAGATCACGAACAGGGTGCTGACCAGCACCAGGTTGTCCAGGAACCGGCCCTTGCGGATGCCGGCCAGGACGCCGGCGGTGATGCCGATGATCACCTCGCAGGTGATCGCGATCACGGTCAGCTTGATCGTCGTCGGATACCGGATCGCCAACTCGTGGGCGACCTCGTTGCCGTAGAAGTTGGTGCCAAGATCACCCTGCAGCAGCTTGCCGACGTAGAGCAGGTACTGAATCGGCAGCGGCTGGTCCAGGTTGTATTCCTCGGTGAATTTCGCGATGTAGCCGGGCTGACAGGGCCGTTCGCCGCAACGGCCGGAGATCGGGTCACCGAGCCCGAACACCGCCAAATACAAGATGAAGATCGTGCCAAGGAACACCGGGATCATCTGCAGCACCCGGCGCACGATGAACGTTGCCATGCGCGCACTCCCTCGCTAGGGCCAGATTCGAAACGTGCCTACGCCGAGGGCGGCCGACCGTCCGGCCGCCGCCCCCGGCGCAGGATCACTGCTTGACTTCGATCTGTCCGTAGTCGATGACGCCGAACGCGTTGGTGTTCACGTTCGTCACCTTCGACGACCAGCCGATCACGGCCGCGTCGAACCAGGTCGGGAACGCCGGCAGGTCGTCGATCAGCTTGGCCTCGGCCGCCTGATAGAAGGTGTTCGCCTCATCCGGCGTCTTGGCCGCGTTGCCCTTCGCAAGGTCGGCCTGGAACTCCGGGTTGTCGTAGCGGACATCGTTGGACGACGCACCCTTGGCGTAGATCGGGGTGAGGAAGTTCTCGATGTTCGGGTAGTCCATCTGCCAGCCCTGCCGGAAGATGCCCTTGCGTTCCTTGCGGTTCAGCTGATCACGCAGGGTCTTGAAGTCCGGCGTGATCTCCACCGCGCATTCGACTCCCAACGCGTTCTTCAGCGAGTTGCAGACCGCGTCCGCCATCGGCTTGTGCCCGCCGTCCTGGTTGACACCGAAGGTCAGCGTGCCCTTGTAGCCGCCGGCCTTGTCGTACAGCTCCTTGGCCTTCTGGGCATTGAACTGGCACCACTCGCCACAGGCGCCCTGCTTGTAACCGTTCACCACCGGTGAGACGAAGCTGTCCGCCGGGATCCGGCTGCCGTTGTAGATCTGGGTGGTGATCAACTCCCGGTCGAGCGCCATCGAGATCGCCCGGCGAAGATCACGGTTCTTGAACTGCTCATCGGTCGGCGAGAAGCCGATCGCCTGGATCACGCCCTGTTCCTTGACCAGGTTCTGATCCGGCAGATCCGTCTTGAAGAGGTCGTCGACCATCTGATCGGGCGGAATGACGTCGGTCGCGTCCAGGTTGCCCGCCACCACGTCGGTGTAGGCGGCCGACGGGTCGTTGTAGATCCGGAAGGTGATCTTGTCCGGCTTGCCGACGTGCTCACCGGAGTAGTCGGCGAACTTGCTCAGCACGATCTGGGTGTCCTCCACCGAGTCCACCTGATACGGCCCGGCGCCGATCGGCTTGGTCTTGAAGCTGTCCGGGTCCTCGAAGAAGGAGTCCGGCTGCGGGGCGAAGGCCGTGTAGCCCAGCCGCACCACCAGGTTGGAGACCGCTGCGCTGGTCTTGATCGTGAAGGTGTAGTCGTCGACCACCTTCAGACCGGACAACTTATCGGACTTCGGCTTCGGCGAGCACTCCTCGTTCGGGCAAGCGACGTCTGCGTAGCCCTCGAACGGCTCGAAGAAGTAGCTGGCCTGCTGGCCGTTGGCGCCGGCGGCGGTGTAGTTCCAGGCATCGACGAAGTTGTGAGCCTTCACCTCGGTGCCGTCGTGGAACTTGTAACCCTGCCTGAGCTTGACCGTGAAGTTGATGTTGTCGTCGGTCTCGATGCTCTCGGCGATGTCGTTCTCCGGCGCCGCGTCCTTGAGCGCGTAATGGATCAGCTTCGCCGTGAACACGTCCAGGATGTTGCCACCGCACACCTCGGCCGTATTGCCGGCGACGAGCGGGTTCTGGGGCGTACAACCGCGGACAGAGATCTCTCCTCCGCCGGCTGCCGGTTCGCTTCCACCCGGATCGGTGGGGGTGTTCCCACCGGTGCCACAGGCGGTCGCAACGAGCGCCAAGGCACTGATGGCTGCCGCGAGCGCTACGCGAGTTCGTCCTCGCATGAAACGTCTCCTCCTCCAAAGGGCGCCCGGGTTACGGGCGCGAAACGACCGCGCTCCTGACTGCGCGGCTTGACCATTTCTAGGCCATCGTTGCGTAAAACCGCAAGGCGTGGTGCTGAACCGGTCGGACGCGCAACAAGATTGTGACCAGCGGTCCTGTTATCGATATCAGCCGAATTCCCGGCGCGACCGCACCGCCCGCCGGAGTCGATCCGTGCCGTCGACCAGGGACCTCCGGATCGGGTCGGCGAGGGTCTGCTCGGCCAGGGTCCGCTCGGCCAGCGCCAGCGTCTCCTCGGTGGCCGACAGGTACGGGAAGGCCAGCGCGGGGACCCGGCTGAGGGCCCAGCCGGAGCGGAATTCGGCCGTCCGGCCCACCTCGGCGAAGAACCGCTCGACATAGTCGGCGGTGAGCTCGGTCTGATCCGGCCGGAAGAAGCCCTCCGCCGTCGCGTAGACCTGATAGGCCGAGGCCGTGGACGGCTCCATCAGCAGGTGCCAGGCCGCCTCCTTGGCCGCCGCGGTCGGCAGCGCCGCCCGGGCCCGCGCGGCGTGCTGCTCGGCCGACGCCGACCGGTCGGCGGCCGACTGCGCGTCGATCAGCCCGGCGTCACCGGTCAGTTCGCTCAGCCGGGACACCAGCGACCAGGTGAGGTCCGGGTCGAGCTCGACCCCGTTCGGCAGGACGGCGCCCGACTGCCAGGACCGGAGCAGCTCGGGATCGGCGGCACTGTGGACCGCGGAGCGGAACGCCAGCAGTTGCCGGTCCGACCCGGCGGCCGAGGCGGTCAGCTCGGAGCGGACCACGGCGTGCAACCGGGCCAGCCGCGCCGCCCGGTCCGCCGGCGGACTGTAGGGCCCGGTCAGCTCCGACCGGGCGAACGACAGCATCGACTGCCAGACGATGTCCTCGGGCTCGGACGGCGCCCCGTCCAAGATCAATCGCAGCGCCTCGACCGGGTCGAGCTCGGCGTCGCGGACCGAATCGCGGGCAGCGCTGAAGATCACCAACCGGATCGACGGATCGGTGATCTTGCCGATCAGGTCGATGATCATCGGCCAGGCCCGGTCGCCGAACCTGATCTTGGCCCAGGTCTCATCGGTCGAGTCCGGGATGATCACCGCCGCGCCCGCGGTCTCGATCGCCACCGGCACCGGCTCGCCGGCGAGCCGGATCGGGATCCGCTGGGCGACCGCTCCGGCCGCATCCAGAGCGGCCACCTCGATCGCGTGCGTCCGGTCGGCGACATGATCAACAGGCACGACGCGACGGACCGACCCTTCGTCGACGGCGATCGTGTCCAGACCCGAGGTGCGCAGCCAGCTCCGGGCCCAGTCGTCCAGTCCGTCGGCACCGGCCCGGGTCCAGGCCCCGATCAGGTCGGCGAACGAGGCGTTGCCGTACGCGTGCCGTTCGAAGTAGTCCTTCAGCCCGGCCAGGAAGACGTCGTCGCCCAGATAGGCCACCAGCTGCCGCAGCACGGCCGCGCCTTTGGCGTAGGAGATCCCGTCGAAGTCCTGCAATGCCGACTGCGCGTCGTCGGAGCCGTTGCCGGCGACCGGGTGGGTCGACGGTGACTGGTCGGCGATCCGGCCCCAGTCCTTGCGCAGGCCGAACTCGATCCACAACGGATACCGGGTCGCCTCGGTGCAGCAGCGATGCCCGGCGTACTCGGCGAACGACTCGTTCAGCCACAAGTCGTCCCACCAGGTCATGGTGACCAGGTCGCCGAACCACTGGTGCGCCATCTCGTGCGCGATCAGTCCGGCCCGGCCGGCCCGTTCGGCGGTGGTCGCCCGGGAGCGGTAGATCAGCGAATCGCGGATCGTGATGCAGCCCGGATTCTCCATCGCACCGGCGTTGAAGTCGGGCACGAAGCACTGGTGGTATTCGCCGAACGGATAACGGACGCCGAACGTGCGGTGATAGAAGTCGAAACACTGCCCGGTGACCTCGATCAGG
Organism: Microlunatus speluncae; assembly: GCF_009299835.1. Classification (GTDB taxonomy): domain Bacteria; phylum Actinomycetota; class Actinomycetes; order Propionibacteriales; family Propionibacteriaceae; genus Microlunatus; species Microlunatus speluncae. Next base: position 319,908 of record NZ_VKCZ01000001.1, on the reverse strand, counting down.
TCGGCCGCCTCGGCCTCCAACTCGCGGCCCAGCGAGGCCCGGACGTGGAAGCCGAGCTTGATCGGCTCCGCACCGTCGCTCGCGTGCTCCTGGAACACCGACGCGTACGGACCCGCGACCAGGGTCACGAAGTAGGTCGACAGCGGCTTGTCCTGGACCAGCTCCCAGACGCCCGGGCTCACCGAACGACTGGGCCCGTTGCCGAGGATCGTCCAGTGCTCCGGCGCCGTCACCCGCAGCGTGTACGGCGACTTCAGGTCCGGCTGGTCGAAGCAGGCGAACCAGCGCGGCGCCGCGTCCAGGAAGGACATCCCATAGAGATAGGTGTTGCCGTCGGCCGGGTCGACATGCCGGTGCAGACCCTCCCCGTCGCTGGAATAGGCCATCTCGCCGGTGATCACCAGCGTGTTCTCCGCCTGCAGGCCGGTCAGCTCGATCCGCCCGCCGCGCCACCGATCGAGCGACACCGGGGCGCCGTTCAGGGTGACCGAGACCAGCCGCCGACCCTTGAAATCGACGAAGGTGGCGGCGCCGGGCGTCGCCCGGAAGCCGATCGTCGAGGTCGAGGCGAACGCCTCACCGGCTTCCGCTCCCGGCACCGCCGCCGCGGTGCCGAGGTCGAGCTCGACCCGCATCGCCGACACGGAGATCGTCGCCGCCCGCTGCTCGGCCTCGGTCCGCAGCAGACTGATCGTTTCGGGTTCGTTCGATTCGGCGCGCACAGCCGCAACCTACCCGGCCGATCCCTCGCCCATACCGAGTCCCAGAACTTTCAGTATTGTCATCCCCATGGCGGAAACCCGGCGCATGTCGCCCATGGCGCTGTCGATGCGGAAGCGGAGCCTTCTCGTCTGGGGGATCGTGCTTCTCGTCGTCTGGGCAGCGATCACGATCCCGGTCACGGTGCTCTACAGCAGCGACCCGATCCAACGGGCCGGGATGGCGATCGCGCTCCAGCTCTTCATCGGCATCCTCGGTCTGCTCGGCGTGATCTTCCTCATCGTCGGGATCGCGGGCGAGGTCCGGTCCAAGCGCTTCAACAAGCGGGACTGGGCGTTGGCCGACGCATTGCACGAGTCGCTCGGGGAGTTGTGGCACGAGCCGGCCGAGTCGGCGTACCGGCTGGTCGAGGGCGACGCCACCATCAGCGGTGCCCGGCTGGTCGAGATCGAGCGGCACTTCGACTCCCAGACCGAGGGCGCGATCAACGGCACCATGTCGCACCAGTTGCGGATGTTCGGCACCTCCTTCTCCAGCTCGTACGGCAGCGCCCGGTCCACCGGCCGCGGCACCGCCTCGATGAGCTCGGTCTCGGCCGGAGTGTTCTCCGGTTCGATCAAGGGCCTGAGCGAGGTCAACCTGAACGTCAGCACGACGACCCGGAACAACCTGATGGGCGATGCCCTGTTCGCCGTCTTCGAGGCGCCCGGCCCGGCCGGCGTCCGGGACACGTACCGGGTGATCAGCATGTCCCAGCCCGGCGTGATCAGCTGGCTGCAGGAGCTGATCGGCTTCGCCGCCAATCAGGTCGGCGGCCCGCGCACCCATGCCGGCGGGACCGTGCTCAGCTGGGTGCAGAATCTGATCAGCCGGTTCGCGCCGGGCGACATCTCCTACGTCACCGACCGGCTGAAAGCCTTGCACAGCAGGTCTTCGGAAGAACGGGAGCCGGTCACCGTCTACGGCACCCAGGCCGGCCGGAACGCGCTGATCGCGACCTCGATCTCGATCGGCGGCGCGCAGCAGCTGTCCATGATGCCGTCCCGCTTCCCCGCCCTCTTCGGCCGCGCGCTGGCGATCGGCGTCGCCAACGGCGAGCAGAAGCTCGCCGGCCAACCCATCGTCCGGCCCAGCCTCAGCCAGGCCTGACCCTTCGTCGTTCCCTGAGCCTGCTTGTTCCGTTCCCTGAGCCTGTCGAAGGGCCGACCGGATCCCACCCGCTTCTCCGAGTGATCAAACCGGGTGAAAGCAGGTCGACCGACCCGCCCGAGCCGATTACTGTCGCCGGGTGACCGTCTCCGCGCGACCGCTGACCGACGATGACGCCGAGGCGTCCCGCCGCCTCGGCTGGGAGGCCTTCGGCGCTCCCGGCACCCCGCCGACCGAGCCGCCGCCGCCCGTCGCCGGCGAGGGGCGCTGCTGGTACGGCGCCTTCCTGACCGACGATTCCGGCACCGAGCGGCTGAGCGCCCGGATGCTGGACCGCTACTTCGAGACCTGGATCGGCGGTCGCCGGGTGCCCACCGCCGGCATCGCCGGGGTGACCACCGCGGCCGAGGATCGCGGCCGGGGTCTGCTCTCGCCCCTGTTCGGCGCGCTGTTGGCCGGGGCGCACGAGCGGGGCGCGGTGATCTCCAGCCTGTTTCCGACCGCGCCGAAGATCTATCGCCGGTTCGGCTACGAGGTGGTCGGTGACCTGGTCGAGGTCGAGGTGCCGACCGCGGTGCTGGCGGCGGTCGACGCCCCGGCCGGTGGCTCGGTCCGGCGCGCCGTCGCGGCTGACGTACCGGCGATCTTCGACTGCTACGGCGCCTGGGCCGCGACCCAGCACGGTCCGCTGACCCGGGAGGGCGCGGCCTTCGCCTCCGACCGGGACGGCCTGCTGAACGACTTCACCGGAGTCACGGTCGCACTCGATGATCATGGAACGATCACCGGCTACGCACTCTGGGACCGGGGCGGGGAATACGGGCCGGGTTCCTCGATCAAGCTCGAAGAAGTGATCGCCACCACCCCGGACGCCTACCGCGGCCTGCTCCGGACGCTGGGCTCCTTCGCCTCGGTGACACCGGCGATCAAGATCACCACCGCCGGCTTCGACGTGATCAGATCCCTGCTGCCCGCCCTCGACTGGCAAGTGATCAAGCGCAGCCCGTACATGATCAATGTCATCGACATCGCCGGCGCCCTGACCAAGCGCGGCTACCGGTACGGCTTCGAGGCGGTCCTCGACTTCTCGGTCGCCGATCACTTCCTGGACGCCTGTAACGGCAGCTACCGCCTCCGAGTGGCCGGCGGCCGCGGCCGCTGCGAGCGGATCCGCCCCGAACCGGAGCAGCGGCAGTTCACCGCCCGCGGCCTGGCTGCCCTCTACGCCGGCGCCCTCCCCGTCGCCGAACTCCGCGCCGCCGGCCTGCTCACCGGCGGCGACCCCGCCACCGACTCCCTCTGGGACGGCGCCTTCGGCGCCCCCGCCCTCCAGATCCGCGACTACTTCTGACCCCGGTCGGTCGACGAGCCCAAACGCGTCAGTTGCACTCATCCGCGTCAGTTGCAATTGCCGCGTATGAGTGGAACTGACGCGTTTGTGCTCGGAATGAGGGCGACGTCAGCCGCTGACGGTGCCGACCAGTTCCTCGAGTACGTCTTCGAGGGCGACTAGGCCGAGGGTGGATTCGTCGGGGGCGGCGACTCGGGCCAGGTGGGCGCCCTGGTCCTGCATGGTGCGCAGGGCGTCGTGCAGGCGGGTCTCCGGGGCGAGGACGGGCAGGCTGCGGAACAGGGATTCGGCGACGGGGGCGTCTCGGTCGTCGGCGCCGAGGATGTCCTTGACGTGCAGATAGCCGATGAAGGCGCCGTCGCGGACCACCGGATAGCGGGAGAAGCCGGTCTCGGCGCAGAGCCGTTCGAGGTCGGCCGGGGTCACTTCCGGCGGCACTGACCTCAGGTCGTTCGGCAACAGCAGGACCTGCTGCACGGTGTGCTGCTCGAACTCCAGGGCGCCGGACAACAGGCCGTATTCGTCGGCGTCGAGCAGGCCTTCGCGGCGGGATTCGTCGACCAAACCGGCGACCTCCTCGTGGGTGAAGGTCGAGTTGACTTCGTCCTTGGGCTGCACCCGGAGCAGCCGGACCGCGCCGTTGGCGATGCCGTTCAGCCCGACGACGGCCGGCTTGAGCAGGAAGATCACCACCAGCATGAACGGGCCCAGGGCGAGCGCGGCCCGCTCGGGGCCGGCCAGCGCGACGTTCTTCGGCACCATCTCGCCGAGCACGACATGGCACCAGACGATCAGCAGGGTGGCCAGCACCAGCGCGATCGGATGCACCAGGAACTCGGGGATCCCGACCAGGGAGAACAGCGGCTCGATCGCGTGCGCGATCACCGGCTCCGACACGGCACCGAGGCCGAGGGTGCACAGCGTGATGCCGAGCTGGGCGCCGGCCATGGCCAGGCTGACCTGCTCCATCGCCCGGATCGCCAGCCGGGCCGACCAGCGGCCGCCCTCGGCCAGGGGCTCGATCTTCGACCGGCGGGCGGAGACGAGGGCGAATTCGGACGCGACGAACAGGGCGTTGCCGAAGAGCAGCGCCACGGTCAGGACCAGCCCGGCCCAGAGGTTCATCGCCGGTCCTCCCCCGCCTCGGCCGAGTCCTCCGGGTCACCGGGATCGTCGTCGACGACGGTCAGCTGGAGCCGGTCGATCCGCCGCCGGACGACGCGCTCGACCCGCAACTCGACCAGCACCGGCTCCGGTACGAACTCCTCGGTGCGCTCGGCCCGCTCGCCGCGCACCCGGACGGCGTCGCCGGGACCGGCGATCCGGCCCAGCCGGTGCACCACCAGCCCGGCGATCGTCTCGTAGTCGGCGTGCTCGGGCAGCTTGACCCCGGTCTGTTCGGTCACCTCGTCCGGCCGGAGCAGCCCGGACAGCGTCCAGCTGCCGCCGCGCTTGGGACTGGCCGCGGTCGCCTGCGGGTCGTGTTCGTCGTCGATCTCGCCGACGATCTCCTCGACCAGGTCCTCCAGGGTGACGATGCCGTCGGTGCCGCCGTATTCGTCGACGACCAGCGCGACCTGGTGCGGCGCGGTCCGCAGCTCGGTCAGCAGCGGGTCGAGCTCGATCGTGTCCGGCACCCGGGGCAGCGGCTCGACCAGCTCGCCGACCCGGACCCGGTCCCGCCGTTCGGGCTCGATCATCAGCGCCTGGCGCAGCCGGACCAGCCCGAGCACGTCGTCGGTGTCCCGGCCGATCACCGGAAACCGCGAGTAGCCGGTCTCCCGGGTCGCGCGGATCAGGTCCGCCGCCGATTCACCGGCCTGCAGGAATCGGACCCGGACCCGGGCCACCCGGACGTCGGCCGCGGTCCGGTCTCCGAACGCGATGCTGCGATCGACCAGGTCGGCGGTCGGCCCTTCCAGGGAGCCCTCGGAGGCGGACCGGCGGATCAGGTAGCGCAGCTCGTTCGGCGACCGGGCCGATCGCAGTTCCTCCTGCGGCTCGATCCCGTTGAAGCGCAGGATCGCGTTGGCCGCACCGTTCAGCCACCGGATCGGCCAGCCCATCACCCGGGTGAAGCCGCGCATCCAGAACTGGGTCACGATCGCGATCCGCAACGGCAGCGCCAAGGCCAGGTTCTTCGGGATCAGCTCGCCCAGCAGCATGGTGATCAAGGTGCTGCCGATCAACGCCACGGCCAAGGCGATCGCGCCGACGGCCATCTCGTTGAGCACGCCGAGCGCGGTCAACGGGGGCCGGAGCAGCGTCGCGAGCGCCGGCTCGGCCAGATAGCCGATGGCCAGGTTGGTCAGGGTGATGCCGAGTTGGGCGCCGCTGAGCTGGGTGGAGAGCGAGGACAGCGCCTTCTGGACGCCGGCGGCGCCGCGTTGGTTCTGGTCGGCGGCCCGGTCGACCGTGGCCCGATCGACGGTGACGAACGCGAACTCGGCGGCGACGAAAACGCCGCAGGCCAGCATCAGCAGGATGGAGACGGCCAGCAGGATCCACTCGGTACTCAAGGTCGGACGAGTCTATCCGGCCCCGGACGCCGACCGCGCGGCCCGGGCCGCCGGCAGTCGCTCAGGTCCGCCGGTTCGCGGGCTTCTCGTTGCCGCGGCGGTAGTTGCCGGTGATCCGGGCCAGCAGTTGTTGATCTTCGTCGTCGCTCTGGCCGAGCTTGCTGATCAGCTTGTCCGCGGCCGGTCCGGCCACGACGGTCACCTGGCGACCGCCGCGACTGATCAACACCCGGCCGTCCTTGGTCACCCGGAAGTCGAATGGGTTGTCCTCGAGTCCCACCGGCCGCTCCCCTCCCTCGTCGTACGCCCAGCCAACCGGACTCCGCCCGACCAGCCAAGTTAGTTAGGTTAGCCTTAGCGACATGATTCGCCCGCTCCGGTCGACCCGGATCGCCCTCGCCGTGCTGCTCCTCGGATTGTTCACCGCCGTCGCCGGGTGCGCCGGACCGTCCGCGGGACCGGACTCGGCACCGCCCGGCACTGCTCCGGCGGGCGCCGGATTCCCGGTCACCCTGCAGCACAAGTTCGGCAGTACGACGATCCCGGAGCAGCCGCAGCGGGTGGTCACGGTCGGCTTCAACGACCAGGACTTCGCGCTGGCGTTGGGCGTGGAGCCGGTCGGCGTCCGGGAGTTCCTCGGCTACCCCGCCCCGGACCGGCCGTGGGCCCCGGAGAACGTACGCGGCAAGCAACTGCCGACCGTCGGCGCGCAGGACCTCGATCTCGAGCAGGTGGCCAAGCTCGAGCCGGACCTGATCCTCGGCATCAACTCCTACATCGACGAGGAGGCGTACGGCCTGCTGAACGGCATCGCCCCGACCCTGGCCCAGACCGCCGATCATCCGGACGGCGCGACGCCGTGGGACGAACAGACCCGGCAGACCGGCCAGGCCCTCGGCCGGGTCGACGAGGCGGCGGCGATCATCGAGCGGACCACCGCCGCCTTCGACACGGCCAAGGCCGCGCATCCGGAGTTCGCCGGCAAGCGGGCGGCGTTCCTGCTCGGGTCTTCCGCCTCCGGCGTCTGGAGCATGGGCGCCGACGACTACCGGACCGGCTGGCTGACCCAGCTCGGCTTCGCGGTGGACGCCACCGGCGGCGAGGTCAGCTACGAGAAGCTGGACACCCTCGACCGGGACGTGCTGCTCGGCGAGGGCGTCGCCGCCGCCGATCTGAAGCGCGACGTGGTGCAGCGGCTGGCGGTGGTCCGCGAGGGCCGCTATGTCGGGCTCGGCGCCTTCGACAACGACTTTGCCGCGGCCCTCGGCTTCAACTCTCCGCTCAGCCTGCCGTTCCTGCTCGACATCGCGGTGCCCCGGCTGGCCGCGGCGACCGACGGCGATCCGGCGACCAGGCCCGCGGCCTACCCGGAGTGATCATCCGGCCGCGTAGCCGGTGATCTTGGTCGGCGTGATCCGGACGATCACCCGGACGAACCCTTCCGGGTCGGGGTCCTTCGGCTTGCCGTCGTATTTCCAGGACAGCTTGTCGTCGAACGCGAAGCCGCCCTCCTCGGTGATCGTCGCGGTGCCGCGGATCTCGGCGTAGCTCTCCGGGTCGGCCAGGTCGAAGATCGTGATGCTGACCCGCGGGTCGCGGCGCAGGTTGCGATCCTTCCGCCGGCCGGCGACCGTGCAGAAGAGCACGTCGTCGCCATCCCGATCGATCCACATCGGCGAGGTCTGCGGTGAGCCGTCCGGATTCACCGTGGCCAGCACCGCGTAGTTGCGGCCGTCCACCAGCGCCCGGACCTTGTCGTTCAGGGTCACAGTCACCTCGACAGCGTACGGGCCGGGCTGCGGCGACGCGGCCCTCGGCGATACGTTTAACCGGTGACGCGCGACCCGCATTCGATCATCACCGCCCTGCTCGACCTGCAGACCTGGCAGGTCTTCGACATCGATCCCGACGGCCGCATCCTGGCCGGCAACGACGAGCGCGGTTCGCTGCAGCTGGTCGAGCTCGGCACCGACGGATCCCGCACACCGCTGACCGAGCTGCCCTCGCGCTGCTCCGGGCGCTATGTCCCGGGGTCGTCGCCGCGCCGGGTCGTCGTCGAGCACGACACCGACGGGGACGAGCGGATGCAGCTGTCGTTGCTGACGATCGAGCCCGACCGGGCACCGTACGGCCTGGCCGAGCTGACGCCGCTGGTCCGGGATCCGGAGTTCATGCACGTCCTGCAGGACGTCACCGAGACGTCGGTGATCTATTCCACCAACCGGCGCAACTCGGTCGACATGGACGTGATCGTCCGGGACCTCGGCAGCGGCTCCGAGACGGTGCTGTACGAGGACGGCGGTTACGTCGCCATGGTGACCGCCTCCCATGATCAGCAGAGCGTCGCGGTGACCAGCCTCACCCTGCAGCCGGCGAGCACCGCGGTGTTCCTGGCCGGGGCCCGATCCGGCCCGATTACCGATCCGGACGAGCACGCCCAGCACCGCTCGGTCGCCTGGGCCGCCGGCGACGACGCCGTGATCATGAGCTCCAACCATGATCGGGAGTTCGCGGCGGTGGTCCGGGTCGGGACGGACGGAGCGGACTGGCAGGAGCTGGTCGCCGCCGATGATCATGATCTGCTGGTCGACGTGTCACCGGACGGCTCGGCGCTGGCCGTCGGACACCTGGTCGACGGCGCGGTCACGATCAGCGTGCACGACGCGGACGGCGGCCACCGGGTCGACGTGACCACGCGAGAGAACGGGATCCCGTCGATCGTCTGGGCCCACGACTCCTCGGCGTTCGCGATGTTGATCACGGCGCCGACCGATCCGGGCTCGATCTTTCGGGTCGACGCCCGGACCGGCGAAGCCGTCCTGATCATCGACGGCCGGGCCCAACTTCCCGATGACCTGGAACTGTCGGCGCCGAGCGTGCACCGGGTGCCGACGCCGGACGGCGAACAGGTGCCCTGCTTCGTCCACCACCCGCCGGCCGGGGCCGACCCTCGGCTGGCCGGTGCCTCCGTGCTGCACATCCACGGCGGTCCGGAAGCCCTGGCCATGCAGGTGTTCAGCCCGGTCATCCAGGCTCTGGCGGCGGTCGGCTTCACCGTCCTGGTGCCGAATGTCCGCGGCTCCAACGGCTACGGCAAGCGCTGGGTCAGCCTGGACGACGTCGACCTCCGGCTCGACTCGGTCGCCGACCTGGCCGCCCTGCACGCCTGGCTGCCGGAACTCGAGCTTGATCCGGCCCGGAGTGCGTTGTGGGGCGGCTCCTACGGCGGCTACATGGTGCTGGCCGGGGTGACGATGCAGCCGGATCTGTGGGCCGCCGGGGTGGACATCGTCGGCATCTCCTCGCTGGTCACCTTCCTGGAAAACACGTCGGGCTATCGGCGGGCCTACCGGGAGCGGGAATACGGCCGGCTGGACCGGGACCGGGAGTTCCTGATCAAGGCGTCGCCGATCACCTACCTTGATCAACTCGTCAGCCCGCTGTTCGTGATCCACGGGGCGAACGACCCACGGGTGCCACTGTCGGAGGCCGAGCAGATCTGCGCCGCCCTGGACGAGCGCGGCATCCGCAATGAGCTCCGGGTGTATCACGATGAGGGCCACGGGCTGGCCAAGCGGGTCAACCGGCTGGACGCCTACCCGCCCGCGATCGCCTTCCTGACCGACGTCCTCGGCACCTCGTAACGCGGCGTCGTGACCACCTCGCCGCCGGCGTCGACGTCGAAGCTTCCGTACCACGCCCTGATCTGGCTCGCCGTGGCCACGTTCTCCACCGGCATCGACGGTTATGTGCTGGCCGGGCTGCTGCCCACCATCGCCGTCGACCTGTCGGTCACCGACGCCCTGGCCGGGCAGCTGGTCTCGATCTTCGCGCTCACCGCTGCCCTGGCCGCCCCGATCCTCGGTGCGGCCACCAGTGGCTGGGAGCGGCGTCGGACGATCGGGCTGTCGCTGGCCGTGTTCGTGATCGGCAACGTGATCACCGGGGTGGCCCCGACCTACGCCATGGCCCTCGGCGGCCGGGTCGTCGCGGCGCTGGGCGCCAGCCTGCTGAACGCCGCGATCAGCGGTTACGTGATCCATCTGGTGCCGGAACGCCATCGGGGCAAGGCGTTGTCATTCGTGCTCGGCGGCTGGATGACCGCGACCGCGCTCGGTGTGCCGGTGGGTCTGGTGCTCGGTCAGTCCAGCTGGCGGTTCCCGTTGATCATGGTCGCGGTGGTCGGCACCGTCGCGCTGATCGGCATCCTGATCAAGCTGCCACACCTCGATCTGCCGGTGACCACGCTGGCCCAGCGACTGCGTCCGCTGCGCCAGGTGCGGCTGGTCTCCGGACTGCTGGTGACCACCGGCATCCTGTGCGCCAGCTACACCTGCTTCACCTTCGCCGTGCTGATCCTCGGGCCGACCCATCCCGCGGGCTGGATGATCATCCTGATCATGTTCGGCTACGGTCTGGCCAGCCTGGTCGGCAACACGTTCACCGGGCGGTTGGCCGACCGGTTCGGGGCCGTCCGGGTGCTGACGATCATCCTGATCGGCCTGCTGGCCAACGCGGTGTTCGGCGCGGTCACGTTCGCCTTCGCTCCGCTGGCCGCGGTCGCGGTGCTCGGCCTGATCTGGTTCTTCGTCGCCGGAGTCGGCAACGGTGGTGCCGCCGTGCCGCAGCAGGCCCGGCTGGCCGCGATGGCTCCCGAGTCCGCGGCGATCGTGATGGCGCTGAACGGCAGCGCGATCTCCCTCGGCTCGGCGCTCGGCGGCGGCCTGGGCGGCATCGCGCTGACCGCCGGCTCAGCGCCCGGTGGCCTGTTGATCGTCGCCGCCGGAGTGCTGGCCGCCACGTTGATCTTGCACACGGTGGTGGAGTGGAGCCGGGCGCGGGCCCGGGCCGCCGAGGCGGTCGTGGAGGGATGATCATGATGTCGTCGCCGGCCGGCACGATGCGGTGATGATCGACGACGGGGTCCGGGCCTGGCTGACCGAGGACGCGCTGCCCGGCCGGCGGATCGACGAGGTGCGACGGCTGGCGGGCGGGTTCAGCAACGACACCCTGCTGGTCCGCAGCGGCGACGACCGCTACGTGCTGCGGCGTTATCTGCGCGGCAACACCTCGGCGGTCGAGGTCGCGCTGGCGCGGCGACTGGCCGGGGTGGTCCCGGTCCCCGAGATCGTCGCCGCGGACACCGAAGGCGCGACGGCCGGGGCCCCGGTGGTGCTGTCCCGGTTCGTTGCGGGCACGCTCGGCAGCGAGCTGCTCGCCCGCTCGTCACTGGCCGAGGCCCGGCTGATCGGCATCGCGGTCGGTGAGGTCCTGGCCCGGATCGGTTCGGTCGCGTTCGCGGCGCCAGGATTCTTCACCGGGCCCGAGCTCGAGCCCGGGCCTCCGGGGATGGAGCCGGCCTCCGGGCTCGCCGCGTTCGTCGACAACTGCCTGGCCAGGGGCAACGTCGAGTCGGCGCTCTCCGAAGCAGAGGTGGACGGGCTCCGCGGTCTGGCCGCCGACTGGGAGCCGCGGCTGGCGGCGGTGCACGGAGCGAGCCGGCTGGTGCACTCCGACTTCAACCCGAAGAATCTGCTCGCGGCCCGCGTCGGCGACGACTGGAGGGTGACCGCGGTGCTCGACTGGGAGTTCGCGTTCAGCGGCTCGCCGCTGGTCGACATCGGCAACATGCTGCGCTTTCCGGACGAGACCGGCGGCCCGTACGCGGACGGGTTCGTCGCCGGCTATGCCGCGCACGCCGACCTGCCGGACGACTGGCGCGAGCTGAGCCTCGCCCTGGACCTGTATGCCCTGGCCGAGTTCCTCACCCGCCCGACCGATCATCCGTTCTTCGCGAGGGCGATCGCGGTGATCAGAGGCCACCTCACCGCGCGCTGAGGATCGGGGAATTCCCCGCCGGGTACTCCCGGCCGGAATTTCCCCAATGCTCGCGGGTCAGACCCAGGGCGTGGCTGCCTCCTCCGCGAACGCGGTCAACCAGTAGTGCGGCAGCAACTCGGCCAGCGTCAGCCACCGGACGCGGGTCGGGTCCCGGTCGGCGGCGACGGCCACCAGGACGTCCGGTCCCTGATCAGCCAACCGTTCCCGGCAGACGCCGCACGGGCTCAGGACGAGGAACTTCCCCTCCGGCGTCCGGTGCAGACAGACCGAGGCGATGATCTTCTGCCCCAGCCGGAACGCCGCACAATAGGGCTCCAACTCATGACAGACCGCCGTGCTCGGGTTGTTGAAGTCCGGGCTCGTCCCGGTGACGATCGTTCCGTCGCCGAGCAGCACGGCGGCCGCTCCGCGTTCGGGGTCGTCCGGGAACCTGGATTCGATCAAGGTCCGGCAGGCGGAAACGGTGTCGTTCAGTGCCTTCTCATCCACCCGCCGAGCTTAGGGCGTGTCTCTTAAACCGACTCGGCGAACCAGGCGATCCAGCGACGCTGACCGCGGGTCTCGACGGCGTGCCGCCGGTAGTGCTCCCGGGTCCAGGCAACCGCGTCTTCGGCCGGGTGCCCGGCGAGGACGGCCAGGCAGGCGATCACCGTCCCGGTGCGACCGTTGCCGCCGCCACAGCTGACTTCGACTCGCCGCCCGGTCCGGGCCAGGTCGTACGTCTTCTTGATCAACTCGACCGCCGCCGCGTTGTCTCGCGGCAGCCGGAAGTCGGGCCAGTCGATCCAGTCGGCCGGCCAGTCCGGTTGCCGGCGCGGGGAGAAGCGGCCCAGGCACAGCCCGTACTCGGGCACCGGGCCGGCCGGCACGGCCTGCCGTCGGCCGCGGCCCCGTACCAACGTTTCGTCGGGCAACGCGATCGCACCCACCAGCTGCTCCATGCCGGCCAACCTAATGGCCCACGGTCAGGCGTTGTCGAGCCGCTCCAGCTGCTCCTCGTCCAGCCTCAGCTCGACCGCTTCCAGGGCCTCGTCGAGCTGTCCCAGCGACGACGCCCCGAACAGCGGAATGATCACCGGATCGTGCTGCAACTGCCAGGCCAGCGCGACCTGATTGGGCGTGGCGCCCAGCTCCTGCGCGATCTGCCGCAACACCTCGAACCGGACGTAGGCGGAGGGATGCGCGTACCCCCGTTCGGCCGGAAACGGTCGCTCCGGGCGCCCGTACGATCCGGCCAGCAACGGCGAATACGCCACCAGCGTGAGGTCGCGATGCTCCCGGAGATAGTCGAAGTGCTCGACGCCGGCATGCGTGTAGTTGGGGCTGCCCAGCCGTTGGGCGCGACCCTGCACCAGCGGACTCGGCCACAGGTACGTGTGATGCTGCTCGATCACCGAATACTGCGCGAGCCCGCGATCCGCGGCCAACTGCCGAGCCCGTTCCAGCCGCCAGGCGGCGGTGTTGCTGCACCCGATCAGATCGACGACGCCGTCGGCGGCGAGCCGCCCGAACGCCTCGACCGTCTCCTCCAGCGGCGTGGCCCGGTTGTCGATGTGCGCGTAGTAGAGATCGATCCGGTCGACGCCGAGCCGCGCCAGACTGCCCTTGACCGCCGAGCTGACCGCCTCCGTGCCGAGGCCCTCCCAGTTCTCGATCGGGTCGCCGCCGGGCACGGTCGTCCGGGCACCGCACTTGGTGGCGATCACCAGGTCGTCGCGGTTGCCGCGGTCGCGCATCCAGCCACCGAGGAGCTCCTCACTCTCGCCGCCGAGCCCGTGCCACTGGCTGTAATTGTTGGAGGTGTCGATGAACGTCCCGCCGGCGGCGACGAAACGATCAAGGATCTTGATCGCGATCTCCGGGTCGGTCACAGTGCCGAAGTTCATGGCGCCGAGGCAGAGGGCGCTAACGGTCCGGCCGTTGCCGATGGTGCGGTATTGCATGCGAAGGTCTCCCCGTTCGTGGGTCGATGAGGTCGGGTCCCGGCCGGAGTGGGCCGGGACCAGCGGGTGAAAATCTGGGGCGGGACGGGCTAGCCTGCGGCGGCCTGCGCCACTCCCCGTCGGTGTGAGGCGATCTTGCGATTGATCATCTCCAGATCACGTTCAAGATCAGCAATGTGGCTCAGCACGCGATCGCGATGCGCCTCGAGCAGCTCGGCCCGCTGCCGGTCGGCGGACGGTCCGGCCTTCATCAGCCCGGCATAGCGCTGCATCTCACTCACCGGCATGCCGGTCGTCCGCAGTCGCATCAGCAACAACAATCGGCGCAGATCGCGCTGGTTGTATTGCCGACGCCCGCCCGAGTCGCGGGTCACGCTCTCCAGCAGTCCCCCGCGCTCGTACCAGCGCAGCGTGTCGTGGCTCAGCCCCGTCAGCTCGGCCACCTGCCCGATGCTGAGCCTCTCGCCGGGCTTGAGCGTGAGCTCGCCGACGCCACACGTCCCGTCCGGTCCCTGATCACTCATACCTTCACCTTGCACCCTGGAGTGCACTCCAGGTCAAGCCTTCGCTGGTACGTTCACCCCAGACCATCGACCCGGAGGAAGCGCACATGATCTTCGGCCGAGGCCGACGACCGGACAAGGTCGAGCGGGCTGTCCTCAAGCTAGCCGTGAAGTCGTACCGCCGGGCAGGTGTCATCGTCGCCGTCGATCACGGCGAGCAGGGGTTCGAGCTCACCGCCCCCGAGCGAGACATCGTGTTCTACCCGCACAACCTCATCGAGCAGGCCCGAGCCATCAACCATCGCGAGTGGCCGGAGTTGGTCGAGTCCTACGTCGGATCACATCTCGCCCTCCTGGCCGAGCCCGACCTGGAAGACCTGTCCGACGCCGACCTACGTCGTCAGCTCAGAGTCCGCCTCATCGCCGCCGATGACCAGGATGAGCAAGGCCTTGCCTATGCCCGGCCGTTCCTGCCGGGAATCATCAGGGTGCTCTGCCTCGAAACCCGGACCGCCGTATCCACCTTGACCGTCGACTCGCTCGCACGTCTGCCACTCGGCCTGGATGAGTTGTACGAACAGGGCCAGGCAAACACCGATGCGGTGCCGGTTGATCATCGGGAGGATCTCGACGGCATCGTCCGCACCCTGGAAGGAGAATCGTTCTTCATCGCCTCGAAGGCCGCGAACTTCCCGGCACTGACTTCGACACTGATCGGGCCGGCACCGTTCGGCGTGGTCTTCGCCATCCCGAATCGGCACCTGCTTCTCTATTCGACTCCCGACCCGAATGACTGGATGGAGTCCGCCGTCGCCGTGACCGAGATCGCTGCCGGCGTCTGCGCCGATGAGGAACTGGACCACCCGGGCGGCGTCATCAGCCCGGACTCGTTCTACTGGGCTCCTGATGGCACGGTCGAACCGCTCGCCGGCAACGTGGTCGAAGCGAGCGGCGAGCAGACCATGGCCATCCGCCCTGGCGTGGCGTTCACCCGGACTCTGCGGCTCGGGGACAGTTGAACGCCGGCAGCTCAAGACCTCCGGTCAGCGCGTGGTGAACGCACCGCCGTTGAGGTGGAGGTTCTGTCCGGTGAGGTGCCGGCTGTGACTCGACAGCAGAAATCTGGTCAGGCCGACGGCATCGGCCGGGACCCCGGTGCGGTCGATCGCCGTCTGGGCGCGCAACTCGGCGGCGCGTTCGGGCGTCATCAGCCCCGCGAAGAACTCGGTCTCGGCGATGTAGCCGGGCGAGACGCAGTTGACCCGAACCCCTCGCGGCCCCAGCCTGGCGGCGAGCCCGACCGCGTACGACGCCACGGCCGCCTTGGCCGGGCCGTAGTAACCCACGCCGTGCTCGGCGGCGATCGAGCCGAACAACACGATCGACGCGTCGTTGCTCAGCCGATCTTCGACCGCCGTGACGGTCAGCGCCGTCGACACCAGGTTGCCGGCCAGCGTGTCCGCTGCCAGGGCGGCCTCGTCTTCCAGGGTTCGCGGCTCGGGCCGGCCGATCGCCGGGTTGCCGCCGGCGCAGTGCACCAGCCCCTCGACGACGCCGGACAGGCGCGCGGCCAGGATTCGCGCGCCCGCAGGGACGGACAGATCACAGGCCACGGCCTCGATCCTGCCGGCTCCCTGCTCGACAACGGCTTCCAATGGGGCCGCGCGCCGACCGGCGATGAGGACTCGCTGACCGTCCTGGCTCAGCGACAGCGCGATCGCTCGACCGATCCCGGTCCCGCCTCCGGTGACGACATGCATGGGCTCTCCTTAAGGCCTTAACAGCAGTTCGTTTAGACCTTAATGTACGGTTCTGGCATGAGCAACCACGACCGGGCGGACAAGATCATCGCCGCCTGGCAGCGCACTCGCCCGGACCTGGACCCGTCCTCCGTCGCGATCGTCACCCGGGTCTGGCAGCTCGCCCGGGTCTTCGGCGCCGAGCGCCGCCGCCTGCTGGCCGGCGAGGGCATCGACCCCGCCCTGATGGACCTCCTCGGCGCCCTCCGCCGCCAGGACCCGCCGCACGCCCTGACCACCCGCGAGCTCGCCGAACTGGAAGGGATCACCCCGGCCGCGATCTCCCAACGACTCAGCCGCGCCGAGCAGAAGGGGTGGATCACCCGCGATCCACAGGGAGACCGCAGCGTCCTGGTCACCCTGACCGACGCCGGGCAAGCCGTCGCCGACGGGGTCGCCGCAGCGATCTTCGACCACGACGACACCCTGCTCGCCGTACTCGATCCGGCCGCTCGACGTCAGCTCGCGGAACTGCTCCGCACCATGTGCCTGCACCTCACCGGAGACACCCCTGTTGATCATGTCGGGACCGGCAAGGAGTTCGACACCAACTGACCACCGCACGCCGCAGTTGGGCCATTCGTAACAGCTACAGTGATTTGTGCCATCGCGGCGACCGAGCAGGCACGCTCAATCTGCCAAGTGCTCCAGTTGCGAACGCAGACCATCCAGGGCCTCGGCGAATCGTGACAGTTCCTTCATGGGGACGTTGTTGCTCAAGGCAACGTCTCTCCAGCCCTTCGTACCGTCGAGCACGTCACGCAGAATCCGACGACACTCGGCGTCCGACAGCCGGAAGGAACTCGCGTAGGCCATCAACCCTGCCAGTTCGTGATCACGACAGTCCGCGCCACCGATGGTCGTGACGCGACCGGAGCCGACGTCCGGGTTCGGATTGATGGCGAACGCCCATAGTCGCCATCATCCGACCTCAGTCCTAGTGTCTAGCGGACCTCGACCTGGATGACGCACCGGATCAGACTCGGGCTGGCGCGCACCGAAATGAGTCGCCCTGAACTCCACCTGCCGGTGAGACTCGACGCATGATCTCCGACATCTGGCCCGTGTATCGATTGCAGATCACCACTGATCGGCTCATGCTGCGCCTTCCCAACGAGCAGGAACTGGCGGAGGTGGCGGAGGTTGCCGGCGCTGGCGTACATCATGCCTCGGAGCGGCCGTTCCTGACGCCGTGGACCGAAGGGTCAGCGCGGGATCGGGCGCTCGCCGTCGTGCGTGGGCACTGGGGTCAATTGGCCGACTGGGCCGCCGATCGGTGGGGACTCGGACTGGGCGTGTTCGTGGACGGCCGGCCCATCGGCATGGTCTCGCTCCGTGCCCGTGACTTCCGCGTCGTCCGCGAGGTCACCACCTCGTCCTGGCTCGGTCTGCCCTATCAGGCCAAGGGATTCGGCACTGAGGCGCGCATCGGCCTCCTCACTTTGGCGTTCGACTTCCTCAGGGCTGAGGCTGCCCTGACGGAGGTCTTCCAGGACAACTACTCGTCCCAAGGCGTGTCCCGAAAGCTCGGCTATGAGCCGGATGGCGTCTCCAGGGACGCCCGAGGAGACGAAGTGCTCATTTCGGACCGCCTTCGACTCACCCGGCAGAACTGGATCCGATCAGCCCACCCCAGAGCCGCGGTCGCCGGATTCGAAGCCTGCCACCCCTGCTTCGGCGGGTGACCGCGCGCGGCTCGCAGTTTGCGAGACGCGGCATCCGTCCTGACGGCGCACCGTCACAAATCGGGGGCGCAACCCGGTCCCGCCCTCCGATTTCGGTCCCCGCGGGTCGTTGCGGCCCCGATTTGTGCCAGTTACCCATCCACCGTCGGCATCCGTTGCCTCCCCTGGGTCGAACCGGTAGCGTGAGCGCTGCGCGACCGAGGCGCACCTGGAGAGTCCGGAAAGGGCCATGCCCACTCGTTCATCGATCATGGATGAACTCGAGAACCTCAGGAAACGCGCGAAACACCTGGTGCGCCAGCACCGCGCCGGCGTATATGTGGTCGCCGCACGCCTGCGTCTTGCCTTGCCTCGGTTTGCCGGCCTGACCGATCGCGAAGTGCTCGCAGCAGAGTTCGCTCTGCACGAGGCACAGGAGGTCGTCGCATCCGAGCTCGGGTTCACGTCCTGGTCCGACTTGAAGGAGAACCCACCGATGCCCGTCACCCAGACGTCCGCGCTCCGGCTCCAGCGATCGAACGCGCAGGTGTTCGTCACCGACTTCGCGCGCGCATTGACCTTCTACCGCACCCTTCTCGGGTTCGACATCGTCTTCACGTACGGCGAGCCGCCGTTCTACGGAGAGGTCCGCCGCGACGATGCCGGCTTCAACGTGCGCCACGTCGACGAGTCACCTTTCGTGGCAGCTGTACGCGAGCGGGAGCAACTACTGTCGGCCAGCATTGCGACCACCAACGCCAAGGAACTCTTCCTCGAGTTCCAGGCTGCGGGCGTCGACTTTCAGGAGCGGCTGCAGCTGAAGCCTTGGGGAGCCAACGAGTTCGTAGTCCGCGACCCGGACGGCAATCTCATCCTCTTCGGATCACCAGCGGCTCAGCCGCCTCGACCGTGATCCACGCCGGAGCTTCGATGAGGCGTCTCGAGCAGCGGCGACACGTCACACGTTGAACCTCACCTCCACCACGCTCCGTTCGAGATCAATGTCAGCCAGTTGCGTCCAGACCCTGGCCCCATGCAAGTATGTGCATCGATAACTACATCTGACCTACTTAGATGTAACTAACGCGTGCGATACTCACAGTTATGACTGGTGCCCGAGCGGAGACCCCTTCTTGGCCCGTGCACGGAACCGAGAATCTCCCATGGCGACAGCAGCAGCGCGCCGGCACCCGCGAGGACCGATTGCTCCGTTCGGTGGATGCCGCGATCCCACCGCTGATAGCGGCACTCGACTACGCCCCCTCGTTGCCCACCACATTCCTCGCGGAGTCCGCCCTGCTGGCCATCGCTCAGGCCGATGCTGAGGCCGGGGGGCACTCGGCGGCCCTGAGCCGCTTCATGGTTCGAACGGAGTCCGTGGCCTCGTCAAAGATCGAACGCATCACGGCGACGGCCACGGACTATGCGCGGGCGCTGGCTGGCAACCGGTCGAACACCTCCGCGACGAGCATGGTCGCCGCCTCATCGGCATTGAGCCAGCTCGTGACGACCGTAGGCCCAGGCAGGGCCTTCACACTGAAGCACATCCTGAACGCACACCGCGAGCTCATGAAGGACGATCCGTTCGAGGCCGGCTTTGCCGGAAAGCTGCGAGACATGCAGAACTGGATCGGCGGCAGCGACCATTCCCCGCGTGGAGCCTTCTATGTGCCTCCGGCACCCGGCCGGGTGGGCGAGCTGCTGACCGACCTCATCGCTTACTTGAATCGCGACGATATTCCGGTCCTGACTCAGGCGGCCATCGGTCATGCTCAGTTCGAATCGATCCACGGCTTCACCGATGGCAATGGCCGCATCGGACGTGCTCTGGTGTCCGCAACGCTGCGTCGACGCGGCGTCACGGTCAATAGTGTGCTGCCCATCGCCAGCGGCCTCCTGGCCCGCCGGGATGAGTACTTCAGCGTGCTCGGAACGTACCGGCTGGGCGACCCCGCTCCACTGATCGACCTGTTCAGCCGGTCTGCACGGGCCGCCGCCACCTGCGCCCGAGCGACCATGGCTCGACTCACGGCGATCCCCCAGGAGTGGATCGCCGAACTGAAGCCTCGCCGAGGCAGCGCGGTCGCCCGCCTCATCCCTGCGTTCTATGACAATCCGGTGATGAGTCAGGCGGACGCCGAACAGTACTCAGGGACGAGCGGCGTTCAGACCTATCGCGCTATGTACGAACTGGAACACGCGGGATTCATCCACGAGATCACCGGGCGCAAGCGAGACAGGATCTGGGCCGCATCCGGCCTGTTGGCCGAATTGGACGACCTGGACCGTCGGATACAGGAATCCATGAGGGACTGAGAGTGCAGTAGGTAGCAACCTCACGCTGTTAGACGTTACTAAATTCCGATGTCACTCAACATCAGCTGACTCGATCTGCTCGACGATACCCGGGCCCGTGACGACAGGGCGCAAACGGTGCAGATCCGACCGCCGCGTCGTTGAGAGCCTTCCACCGAATCCGTATCGACGCTCAGCCCGATCCTCGGAAGGTTTCGTTTCTCTCGGTGTCCGATCGAACCACGCCCGATGTGGTTTGGCGGCATCTCGAGTCACGCAGATCCCGCGCTCATGATCATGAGACCCGCGGGACTCAATCTGCCAGCCGTTTCAGCGGCTCCCGAAGGCCGTCGAAGGTCTGCACGAACCGTGGCAGCTCGGTCGCGGGCACGTTGTTGCTCAGCGCAACCTCTCGCCAACCCTTCGTGCCCTCCAGCACAGCACGCAGAATGGCGCGACTCTCGGCATCCGAAAGTCGAAACGTCCTGGCGTAGGCCATCAGGCCGGCCAGCTCGTCGTCTCGGCGAGCCGCACCGCCAATGGTTGTCACGCGTGCAGCACCGACGTCGGGGTTCGGGTTGATGTCGAAGACCGGAGCCAGCCGCCAGCCTGACGCGCCATCGCGAAGTAGTCCATGGTTGCACAGATGATCATCTGTGTTGTGGATGGCAATCGAGAAGGCGACCCGTCGCCACAACTCGCGCAGATCGGCTTTGATCCGCGATCCGAACTCGGTCAGCGTCTCAGCCACCTCGACGTAGTCCTGAGCGCTGCCATCCCGGCCCTGCACCAAGGTCATGGCGCTGATGTAACCGATCCGCCGATCAGCCTCGCGATCGAACCGCTCCAGGACGAGCACCGAGTTGCCCTCGACCGGTACGAGCCTGCGTGCGGGCACCTCGATCCCAGAGCGTTGGGCCAGGTCCAACGCCGTCTTCTCCCACCCGATGACATCCCAGTCATCACTGTGGTGCGGGAACTTCGCAATGTACAACTTTGCACCCGCTCGCACCGACGCCTTGGGGCGTGCCCCGCCGAGCGACCCGGATCCCGCATCCAGCAGGTCCTTGACTGCTGCCATGTTGTCGGGGTCGCGCGCCACGTTATCGGCCGCCCGAAGCAGTCTCGGCAGCTCCACCAACTTGGGAACCGTGAGGTCGGGGTCCAGGTAGGGACCATCGGAATGGGTACGAAATCGGAGCGCACCCTGACGGGTCAGGTCGCTGACACCCAACAGATAGTCCACCTGGCTGATCGACGGGCTGCCCGTCCCTTCCTGGAGGGCTCGGAGACTGACCTGCTTGGCGATCAGATTCTGCCCCCAGCGATCCGGCGAGCAATCCGAGAACGCCCCCGGCACTCCGGCTGCCACGTGATTGCCCTCCGTCAACGGCATCGCCGGGTCGATCGCATAGGCATCGGATCGGGCCAGATACTCCTCGTGATAACGAAATGTCGTCGACAGTACGTTGCGGCGGCGACTGAAGTACGCCACACCGGCACCAACGGAACGCCCATCGAGATCGACCGACACCAGGGCTGAGTCGTTCATCGTCGGACCCGTTTCGGCAGCGCCTGATCGGCCCTGGCACGACCCAGGTCGGTCTCATAGGGATCGAGCGCCTCGACGACGCGATCGAGAGTACCGAGGACGCGCGCAACGTCCAGCAGGACGCCCAGTCCGACGGTGACCTCTCCGCGTTCGAGTCTGCGCAGGGTTTCTCTGGACACCGCTGCCCGTTCCGCAACCTGCTCAGCCGTGAGGTTCTGCAACTTACGCCACGCCGTCAGGTGTTCGCCGATCCGCCGGCCCGCAAGACGAGTCCGTGCCGGCACCGGTGGCTTCACCATGGTTTCCTTCCAGGATAATGGCAATTCTCTATGCCATTATATCCGTTAATGGCCAGGAAAGTCGCCATTGCCGCTCGCCCATGCGACTAGAGGAACCGAACACCTCGCCGCAGTTAGTGCGCCCTCGCCGACGACTCTGAAGACAGTGCCAGCTCAAACCCGTAGCCCGCTACGCGATCATCGAGTTACCGTCAGACCCAAGAATGTCGAGCATCGCCTTGACTGCCTTGGCGTGCGCCGACGGTATCCGGCAGACGACTGCAGACTCACTCGTGCTCATGGTCGGTGGCGCCCTGGTCATCCGTCACGAGGATCTCGATACCCGCAAGACGGTTGAGATAGCCCGCGCCGGTGGCGGGCACGTTGTCGAACCAGGTGAAGGGGTGGCGCACAGCCAGGATCGCAGGCAGAAGAGGGTGCTCGTGATACAGCGGCACCTCCCACTCGTCCCACTGGCACCGATCGTCAAAATTGTCGCTGACCGCATTCCAGTCCTCGTCTCCGACGCTGTCGTCACTGCCGAAGCGAGCCGTGAGCTTCTCGTACATCTCCGGAAGGTCCTGCATGCTCTCCTGAGCATCGCGGAGGGCGAGAGCGACCAGGAGTTCGTCGACGTAGACCCCCGGCCGGTCGAAGGGGAGAACCCCCGTGGCAATCTCCTCGGAGACGGCGTAGCAGCGCTCAGCCACCTTGGCGGCCCAAGCTCGACTCTCGTTGACGTGCATCATGACGAGCAGATCGAGTTGATGGAAGGGCGGGACCTGATGCAGTGGTTCGCTGACAGGATCCTTCAGCCACTCCTCTATGCTCACGCCAGCCCACCAGTCAAGTGCCGCGGCGATGGCGTACGCCTGCCGAGGCGTGAGGTAGGAGCAGTCTGCCCAGGCTCGCTCGAACGCGTCGAGTTCACTCCTGGCCTCACGAGCGCGATGCTCAGCACTCAGTACCGCCTCGCACGCGGTACGTGTACTGGCGCTAACCGACTCGGGACCCTCTTCCCACCGACGCCACGTCGCGAGGCTGACTCCTGCGCTGGCTGCAGCGTCCGTTTGGGTTAGTTCGATCGCTTCCCGCCGCTCTCGTCGCTCGTTCACCAGATGAAGCTACTGAGTACTCACTGAGTAGTCAAGTGCTAAAAGCTTCGGTCTCGGTGGCTCAGTAGGGCCGGAACGCAGCGGACATGACCACGTCTGCCAACGATCAAAGCACAGCCAGCGCACACCTTCGGATGGCACAGCTCGACAGAGAGATCGCCATTGACGCGGCATGTTGAGTCAACAACCGGCTACACGTGAGCGACATCAAAGGATCTAGACGTTGAAGCGGAACTCGACTCTGTCCTGGTCAGCCATCCATGCCTCGCAGCAAGGTCCCGCTACTGCGCTCGACCGAGGATCAGGCGACTGAGTTCTTCGACATGAACTACGCTTTCCTCACGAATCAGCGTCCCCCCATGTTGGCTGACTGCGTTGGCGACGGAAGATTTCGCGCGATCCACGAAAACATCTCCTGTGTCGATCAATCCCATCCTCTTAGCCGCCGCTGTGAGGTTCGCCGACCATTTCCGACTTCGATTTGCGAAGTCCTGAACGTCGAACGATCGACCAAATTCGTTGTTAAGTCCTTCAATACACACTTCCGGGCGCAGAAGATCCTCCAGCTCGGATTTTACCTGCCGGCCACCCAGCAAGAAGATGTTGCTGTCAGGCAGAATGTTGGCTTCTCTAATCCGACTAGCTTCGCTTCGCCCACCTTCATCGTCATCCAGAACCACAAGAATTCGGCACACAGTCGCCTTTTCGCGCTGGATCTGCGCGCGCATTTGACCAGTTCCACGGGTTGCCCTGAAGACAATTCTTCGGGACGTCGCTTCATGCCTCATTCGTGAGTCAACTTCGGCAATTAACACTGGAATCACCTTCTCGTCACTCACCCCCTCGACTAGCACGATAGTGTCGGCGGACTGAAGATTATCACTCAATTCGACACCCAGGGCCGCTCTGATTACCGAAACATTCTTAGCAGCGCGCGCCGAGTTTGTCTTTACAAGGATGTTCGACTCTACACGTTCCCGATTGACGAAGATTGGATTATGAGTGGCAAGGATTACCTGCTGCGTGACAGAAAGAGCCTGGAAGAGGCTCTGCAATTCATGTACAGATGCGGGGTGCAGATGCGCTTCCGGCTCGTCGACAGCGAGGACGAGGCTATTGCCGCGTGACTGCTCCTGAGCAAGCTCCTGAATAAGTGCCATCGTTACAAGACTTTTGATCCCGTCACCTTTGCTCTCGATAGAGGTCACCGTGCCGTCGTGGACCGTGAGATCCTCAATCGTATTGGTTCGACCGATGTCAGAGTTCTGCAATTCAATGGACTGGACAGTGGGGATGTAGCGCTTCATTGAATCCGCCAAGTCGCGCGCAACCTGTCCGACTGCCTCCTGACGCAGCTCATTCAGCCTCGACGTCAATGCCTGATATTCCTCACTGTTGAGGAGGGATCGTGTTCGAATTCGCGCGAGCTCATTCACCAGTGCGATCGCCTGATCGCTTGTACGAATCGCAGGAACAGACACCAAGGAGATTCGCGAGGCTATAAATTCTGCAATCTCGCGCGCCTTGGCGCGATGAGTCGCCGCTCCGCGTCCAGGCTTAACCACACCGAACGCCACGGACAGGCGCCCGAGTGTGATTTCTATCGGGAGTTCACCATTGTTCGCGATCCCAGTGAGTTCGGTGAACGCTCGAACCTCGTCGTCGGTGAGTCGAAATCGCAGGCGCAGCAAGGTGGGATGTGTTCCACGTCGCTCCTGCTTTGCAAGTGGATAGTCGTCGCTCCACCTATATCCGATTGCGATCCGCCCGGATCGACCAAAGCTGCGCGAACGCAGAAATGTCAAAGCGGCGGTCCCAGATAGTTCCCCACCGCGAACAAGATCCGGGCTTGCGATGCTCCACCGTTGTATAACCTCCATGCCGAGAGCTAGCGCCCTGAGCAGATTTGATTTTCCTTCATTGTTAGGGCCAACGAGGGTCGTAAGATCGTCGACGAGAAATTTTGTCTGCGTGGTAATCGAACGATAGTTCTGCACAGTAACGTCAGCAAGTCTCAAGACCCACCCCTTAAACCAAGCATGCTGCCATTGCCCTATCTTAAACGTGTTCTATTCTCGATGGTCGGGTGATCGTGATCAACAGTCCCCACGCTCCTCGTCCACCTCCTTGAGTTCCGGAGCTGGACGTTGGTCTGGATCGAAACCTGGATTCCTACTCACGCGACCAACTTGGGTGCACGAACCATCTGGAGTGGCTCGTAAGGTGAACTCCATCGAGGTAACGCATTCGCCCGTCGATTCATCCCAGGCAAAGCCTCCACCGAGACGTTGGGCGGATGCCTCCTCGCCCGGCGAACTGTAACGGGCAAAGATTTCATCGCCTGCCGGCCGATTGCGGCATTCAAGCCGCGGGGGCTCGCTTGTAGGCGTACTCACGACCGGAGATGTGGAGGCAGTTCCTGGCTCCGGACTATTGCTCATCGCTCCCGGCGGGCCATCCGCGGTGCTCACGCCTCCACCACAGCCAGAGAGCACGAGAACGGCCACGAGCACGGCTCCCAACGGGCGAGCCGACCTCACTAGGACGGTCTTGTGATGGTCACGCCTAGCACCAACCCCAGTCGCCCTGCACCTGCCCAGGCCTGTCGTCATGGCGCGACCTTAACCGGAATATCGACTCGGACGTGGAGGAACGGCAGATCCTATGCGCCTCGGATTCAGAAATCCGCGCCGTGTCCTTGATTGACCGAACGAGGCCGTCATCCACGCGCGGTAGGCCGACGCCCAGTGGAGGCAAGCTGCTCTACTTCTTGGATGCTGATGTTGGTCCGCTACGGAACTCGACTCAGCCACCGTCGACCACTTGTTGAGCAAGTGAGCGGGACCAACCGAGCGCGGCATTCGCGAACCCGAACATGGCGCAGGAACGCCCTCAACCCGTTCCTGGACTGCAGCGACGCATCATGTCGGGGTTTCACGGGGAAACGCCTCACCGACCGGCCACACCTCCGGCAAGCCGAAGAGGGAACTGATCATCACCTCGGGCTCGCGATTCTCGATGTGATCGATCACCGGCTCGGCCACCCGCCACACCGGCAGCGGGACTACGTCCTTGTGTGGTTCAGGGTGGATCCAGAATGTCGGGAGGGCCGTCGGCCGGTATTCGGCGACGGATCGCCCGATCAGGACACCAGCGACGTGTTGGTGTGCCCAGCTGCCTGCCAGCCAGTAGCCGTCCGGCTTTCGGCTTGGGACAGGCGGCGCATCCCGATCGTCAAGCGAGATCGTGAACTGCTCAGTCCCGTAGAGCGCGTTCATGGTGTCGGTGTCGTCATGGCTGAAGGCGAAGCTGTTGATTGCGATCACGAGCGGAAGATCGAGGTCGCCGTATGCGGAACCCTTGTCCTTGAGGGCGTCGCGCAGCGATTCGTCATCATTGATCCATGCCGCCTCGACAGGTCCGAAGATGCCGAGCGGCCGGCGGCCGGCTCGGCCTCGTGCATCCGCCCGGACAGGGAATGGTCGAAACTCGAGTTCCCACCCTGCCTCCGACCACGGAAAGGGTTGCACGGACTCAAAGTAGGTCCCATCAACATCGATGGAGTCGGGGTCCAGAGCGGCGACCCAACCCTCCAACTTCCTACGGAGTCGCTTTGTCGGAAGGTCCGCCGATCCGATGCGATTTACATCGATCTGGAGGAAGAAGTTCGGGCAGTGCATCGAGTTGAGGGCGTCGTAAAGCGCGCGCTTTCGGGCCGAGGCACCGCCATCGGCCGACGTCGAGACCAGGCACTTGGCCTCGACGTAGAACGCCTCCTCCCCGCGAGTCACGAGGAAGTCCGGCTGCCTGGCGCTCCCTGGAACGACCGGATGGACCGTGACGCTGAACCCGCTTCGGGTGAACGTCTCGTGGAGATAGAGCTCCCAGAACGCGCTCGCGTGCTGAACGTCGTCCGAGCGAAGCCGCCCGACGATGTCGCGACGAGCCGCATCGGGAACGTTCGCGACCCAAGCCTCGACAAGGTCCCGCACCTGATCCCAGAAGCCGCCGGCGACTCGATCGAGGAAGGCAGCTGTCGACTCGTTGTGACGTGATGGAGAGGCGTCGGTGCGGTCACGGATCGAGAAGACCTGGCTCGGTGCGTTGGTCACAACGAGATCATCCCGCCCTCCTCCCTGAGTGGCGAAGAGGTTTATCGCCTACCTTGCCAGGAACCGACCAGCCTGCCTCGGTGAGCTGCCGATCGATCAGGACACGAGCGCGCACGTGCGCCGCAAGTCGGTTGGCATCGTCGGCGGTAGCCGTGGCACTGCGAAGGCTACTGGCACTCGACGAGAGTGGACCTGACTTCGGGGAGTTAATCGACGGGCTGATCACTTCTTGGCTGCAGAGGTTAGTCCGCTGCGGAACTCGACCACGTCGCCGTCGCTCATGATGTAGTCCTTGCCCTCGATCCGGACCTTGCCCTTGCCTCGGGCGGTGACCATGGAGCCGGCTTCAACGAGGTCGTCGTAGGAGATGACTTCGGCCTTGATGAAGCCCTTCTCGAAGTCGGTGTGGATCACACCGGCGGCTTGCGGGGCGGAGGCGCCCTTGGGGATGGTCCAGGCGCGGGATTCCTTGGGGCCGGCGGTGAGGTAGGTCTGCAGGCCGAGGGTGTCGAAGCCGACGCGGGCCAGGTTGTCGAGGCCGGGCTCGTCGATGCCCATCTCGGCCAGGAAGTCGGTGGCCTCGTCGGGCTCCATCTCGACCAGCTCGGATTCGATCTTGGCGTCGAGGAAGATCGCCTCGGCCGGGGCGACGACGGCGCGCAGCCGGGACTTCAGCTCCTCGTCGGCCAGCTCGTCGGTGTCGCAGTTGAAGACGAACAGGAAGGGCTTCGCGGTGAGCAGGAAGAGTTCCCGCAGCGGCTCCCGGTCGAGGCCGGCGCGATAGATCGTCTGGCCGGAGTTGAGGATCTCCTGGGCCTGCTGGACGGCGACCAGGGTGGCCTGCTTCTCCTTGTTGAGCCGGGCTTCCTTCTCCAGCCGCGGCTGTGCCCGCTCCAGGGTGGCCAGGTCGGCCAAGATCAACTCGGTGGTGATCGTCTCGATGTCGGAGGCCGGGTTGACCTCGCCGTCGACGTGGGTCACGTCGATGTCGCGGAAGGTCCGGGTCACCTGGCAGATCGCGTCCGCCTCGCGTATGTGGGCCAGGAAGGCGTTGCCCATCCCCTCACCCTTGCTGGCGCCGCGGACGATGCCGGCGATGTCGACGAAGCTCACCGTCGCGGGCACGATCCGCTCCGAGTCGAACAGCTTGGCCAGCACGGCCAGCCGCGGATCGGGGACCCCGACCACGCCGACGTTGGGCTCGATGGTCGCGAACGGGTAGTTCGCCGCCAGGACATTGTTACGGGTCAGTGCGTTGAACAGGGTCGACTTGCCCGCGTTGGGAAGCCCGACGATGCCGATGGTGAGTGCCACGGGGGCTAAGCATAGGGTCGGTTGCCGCCAGGGCAGTCATCGACCGTGGCGACCGCCGGAGGATCAATCCCGATGATCTTGGAGCAGGGCACCCTGCCAGTGGTCGGCGTGCTCAGCCAGGTAGTCCAGATCACCGCTCTCGGCGCGCGGATCGGTCGGCGGCAGCGGCGTGATCCGACCGCGGGCGGCCAACTCCGCCATGCCGCGCTGGTTGAGTTCCTGGCGCTCGCGCAGCACGTCCAGCAGGACGGCCCGGTCCGGCTCACTCAGCCCGTACGCCTCCGCGAACAGCACCAGCCGGCGAGTCCGGTCGCGGCCGGCCGGCCAGCCCAGGGGTTCGGCATAGGCGGGCCGGTGCAGCGGGACCAGCCGCCAGACGGCGTAGGCCAGATCCCAGACCCGGCGGCCCGGCGCGGCACCGTCCCAGTCGATCACCGCGGCGACCCGCTGCCGGTCGTAGATCAGGTTGAACGGAGCCAGGTCGTTGTGGCACACGACCTCGGCCACCCCGGACGGATCGGCGAAGGCCTCGTTCCAGCCCTCCGCGTGAAAGCCGACGGACAGGTCGTGCAGCCGGCGGATCGTCTTCGCCGCATCGATCAACGCGGCGTCGGACGCGAGATCGGCGGTGATCGGCGGATAGCCGGGGCGTCCTTCGATGTACGGCCAGACCTCGCGTCCCGCCTCGTCGAAGCCGAGTGGCCGCGGCACCTGATCGCAGCCCCGATCATGCAGCTCCTGCAGGAAAGCCTGGATCGTTCGGCTCGCCGGCGACGGTGTCCGCCGCACCGTGTCGCCGATCCTGATCACCTCGACCGAGACACCGCCGGCCAGCCGCTGCTCGGCCGGATCCGCGGCCTCGCCCGAGTTGTCGATCATGGTCGCACCGTACCAATGCCGGTGCGCGGGATCTCAGCCTGGTCCGTCGGGCGAACGATCTTCATCCGGCCCGCCCTTCGACAGGCTCAGGGAACGAACGGGCGACTCGTCGACAGGGTCAGGGAACGAAGGGGCGGCCCGTCGACGAGCTCAGGCGGGTGTGGCCTCGGCGCGTGCGGTCGCGACCTGTTCGCGGCGGCGGCCGACCAATAGATGATCAAGACTGAACCGGCCCGCGCCGGCGACCGCGAGGCCGAGGCTGAGCACGGCGAGCAGGGCGACGAACTCATAGCCACCGCCGCCGGCGAAGAAGCCGTTCGGCCCGTGCACCAGCACGGCGGCGCCGATCATGGTCGCCGTGTACGCGATCCCGACCAACGGCGTCAGCAGGCCGAGGATGATCGCCGCGCCACCGAAGATCTCCAGCGCGGTGACCCCGGGTGCGGCGAGTTCCGGAAACGGGACGCCCAGCTGGGCGAAGCCCTGCCGGGTCCCGTCGATCGTGTTCAGGGCGTACTTCTGCCAGCCGTGCGCGATCATCACCACGCCCAGTCCGATCCGGACGATCAGCAGACCGAGATCCCGGCGAGTGTTCAGTGGCGAACCCATAGAGTTCCTCCAGGTAGTTGAAGGTGCAAATACTTACCTGGGTCCAACTCGCGGCCGGCGGCGAGTGTTCCCGACTCGGCGGAATTCAGTAGATCTTGTCGCCCAGGAAGGTGCGGATCGCCTGCGCCTCGTCGTCCCGGCCGACCCGGTCCAGCACGGTGGCCATGACCGCGAAGGACGCAAACAGCTCCGGCTCGTACTGGGCCGGATCGCCGGCCGCGAGCTCCTGGTAGATCGCCACCGACTCGCCGATCGTCGGCTGGGCGCGGTCGAGCTCGACCCCGGCGGCCGCCCGCAACTGGGCATACAGCCGCAGGGTCTTGGCCAGGTCGGCATCGATGATCAACTCGCCGGCCGGCAGCACCGCGCGCCGGAACAGGACCGCCCGTTCGCTGATCGCCAGTGCCTCGGCCTGCTGGCCGAGCTCGGCCAACGCACCGGCGAGCGAGGAGGTGACGCCACCCAGGAAGGGCAGCACCTCGGGCTGATCGTCGTACGGTCCGGCCAGCTGGATCGCTTCCGTCAAAGCGGAAACGGCCTCCTCGTAGCGGCCGAGCTTGGCCCGGGCCAGCGCGAGGTTGTTGATCTCCGCGGCCAGCCGCAACGCGAACCTGGTCGGACTGTCGACCATCAGCTCGCGATAGATCGCCGCGGCCTGCTCGAAGTCGGCAGCCGCCTGCTCGAAGCGACCGTCGGCATACCAGTCGCTGCCCCGGGACTCGAGTCGCGATGCTCGGGCGATCAGTTGATCTTCGCGACTCATGATCGCCTCCCCGAACCGCTCCCTGCTCCCCCGGGTCACCAGCCAATCATGGAAACGATCAGCCCGCCAGGAATGCCTGCATCGCTTGGGCCAGAGCGCGCAGGTCCTCGACTCCGGCCAGCTCCCGGGCCGAGTGCATGGACAGTAACGGGACCCCGACATCGACCGTGGTGATGCCGATCCGGGTGGCCGTCAGCGGCCCGATCGTGGTGCCGCAGGGCAGGTCGTTGTTGGAGACGAACTCCTGGCCGGTGACGCCGGCGGCCCGGCACGCGGCGTGCCAGATCGCGGCACCCCGGGCGTCGCTGGCGTACCGCAGATTGGCGTTGATCTTGAGCAGCGGCCCGCCGTTCATCAGCGGCCGATTCACCGGGTCGTGCCGGCCCGCGTAGTTGGGATGCACGGCATGGCCGGCGTCGGCCGACAGGCAGTACGAACCGGCCAGAGCCCGGTGTCGCTCGTCGACATCGGCGCCGAGCGACCCCGCGATCCGGTCCAGCACGTCGGCCAGGATCGGGCCGGCCGCTCCGGAGCGCGATCCGCTGCCCGCCTCCTCGTGATCGAAGGCGGCGAGCACGCTGATCGAGTCACCGGGGCCGGAGTTGATCAAGGCGACCAGCGACGCGTGCACGCTGCTCAGGTTGTCCAGCCGGCTGGAGGCCAGGAACTGATCATCGATGCCGAAGACGGCCGGTGCCGCCGTGTCGTAGGCCAGGACGTCGAAGCCGCCGATCTCGGCCGTGGCTACCCCGGCCAGCCCGGCCAGATGATCAAGGACCGACCGATGGTCGTCGCCGACCAGCCAGATCGGCGCCGTGTGCTGCTGCTTGCTCAGCTGCAGACCCTGGTCGTTGACGGCCCGGTCGAGGTGGATCGCCAACTGCGGGATCCGCATGATCGGCCCGGTCCGGACCAGCACCTCGCGACCGTCGGTGAGCGCCAACCGGCCGGCCAGGCCGAGCTCGCGATCCAGCCAGGAGTTGAGCAGCGGCCCGCCGTAGATCTCGACCCCGACCTGCCCCCAGCCGGCGCTGACGAAGTCCGGGTTCGGCTTCAGCTTGAAGCTGGGCGAGTCCGTGTGCGAGCCGAGGATCCGGTACGGCGTCGTCGGCCCGGCCCCCTCCGGCACTCGCCAGGCCAGCAACGCCCCGTCCCGGATCAGGTAGCGGCCACCGGGCCCGCCCTGCCACGGCTCGGACTCGATCTGCCGGGCGAACCCGGCCGCCTCCAGCCGGCGCGCGCCCTCGGCGGCGGCATGGAAAGAGCTGGGCGAGGCGGCGACGAACGCGGCCAGGTCGAGAGCATGATCAACAGCGGCGGACATGGCACAAATCTATCCGTCGCCCCGCGGCCGTGATCCGCGGGCCAGGGATAGCGCACCCCGGACCACCCTCGCCCGGTTTTCACCAGAAACAGTGTCCGAAAGCCAAGTTATGGACGTCTTTGATTACACTTCATCACTAATCATTGACCGTCAATGTCGGACTCATCTATATCTAGGTCATGTCCCCTATTCGCCCATTGGGCACAACGTTTGCCGCGATCCTGGCGGCCCTTCTCGTCACCGTGGGGCTCTCGACCACTGCGGTAACGCCGGCGACCGCGGCCCCGGCCGCCGGCACCAAAGCCACCTACGCCGGAGAGGTCACCAACGCCGCCACCGGCCGCATCGACAGCGACGCCACGATCAGCCGGGTCAAGGCGATGAACGCCAACACCTACGCCTATCTGGTCTGGCGGGCGAACGAGTGGGAAGACTTCAAGACCGACTTCATGCCGAAGGCGCAGGCGGCCGGGCTGAAGGTCTGGGTCTACATCACCCCGCCGTCCGAGGGCTCTCCGCCGCCGTACGGCTCCGACTACATTCGCTGGGCCCAGGAGATCGCGACGGTACGAGCGACGTATCCGAATCTGACCGCCTGGGCGATCGACGACTTCAACGCCAACGTCGGGAAGTTCACCCCCGCCTACCTGCAGCGGCTGCGGGATGCGGCGAACGCGATCAGCCCCGGTCTTGATCTCTACGCGACGGTCTATTGGTCCGCGCTCAAGAACACCAGCTTCGCCGACACCTACGGCCCCAAGCTGGACGGCTTCATCTTCCCGTTCCGGGACGAGCCGTACACCAACACGATGGGGACGGCCACGGTCACCGGTCAGCTGAACACGGTGGTGGCCAACGCCGCCCGCACCGGCGACAAGGTCTTCCTGATGCCGTACGCCTCCAAGCTCAGCTCCGCGGTGGTGCCACCGGACGTGAACTACGTCAAGGCGGTGACCCAGGTCGGGCTGACGTTCATGAGCCAGGGCAAGATCCCCGGCATCGTCCAGTACAACCTGCCGCTCACGGCCGGTCAGGGCAACGGGGACACGAACCGGGCCCGCACCGGCACCGGCGCGCTGCGCTTCGAGGTCGAGCCGAACACGGCGACCACGGCCGGGAGCTACGCGGCGGCGAGCACCACGGTCACGCTCAACGCCGGATCGACGACCTGCTCGATGGTCGCGTTCAACACCGACACCGCGCCGAACGGCGGCACCGCCGGCTACCACTTCAAGCAGGCCCTGGCCGGGGGCACCCTGGTCTGGGAGCGCGACGTGGCGACCGACGGCACCGGCTGGTACACCAACTCACCGGCCAACCTGACGCCCTACCTGGTCAACGGATCGACCACCCTGACCCTGCGGCTCTATGACAAGAAGGGTGTCTCCAACTACGCGCTCGACGTGTCGTTCGACGACCTCGCCCTGACCGGCTGCCACCTGAGCAACAGCACCTTCGAAACCCCGGCCGGGTGGACGTTCAGCCGGGCCGGTGGCTGGGTCTTCGGCGCCGTGAACCAGTTCAACGCCGACTACTCCGGCGCCGTGCACGCCGCGGTCGCCGCCCAGTTCAGCTGACCGGTGTTGATCATGGTCGCGACCGCGCCGGGTCGCCACCATGATCAACCGGTCCGATGGTCAGCCGGCGACGGCGGCCGCCGCCGTCTCGTCCGTCGCCGCGGACGCAGTCTCCCGCACCGCGGCCAGCAGCCCGTCCAGCGCGGTCCGGTCCAACAGCCGGCCCCGGGCGACGACGGCCCGGATGGCCTTGGTGTGCAGGACATCGACCAGTGGGTCGGCATCCAACAACACCAGATCGGCGACCTTGCCCTCGGTGACGCTGCCCTGGTGGTGATCATGACCGAGGTAGCGGGCCGGCTCGATGGTCGCGGTCTGCAGGGCCCGGAGCGGGCTCAGCCCGGCGGCGACCAGCAGCCCGAGCTCGTCGTGCAGCGAGAAGCCCGGGAACACGTAGCCGGTCATCGTGTCGGTGCCGGCCAGTAGTCGTACCCCGGCCGCTTCCAGCGAAGCGACGGTCTCCAGCCGCCACTGGAACAGCAACCGCGCCTGGAAACCCTCCTCCGGAGTCCGGTGGCCGGCATAGAAGCCGTCCACGATGAACTCGTAGAACTGCGCCATGTCGGACGGCAGGTACTGCAGCCGGTGATCACGCGGATCCACCGTGTCGGGCCGCTCCAGCACGCGGTGCAGCACCAGGGTCGGACAGACCGCGGCGCCGGCGGCGGCGACCCGGTCGAACAGCCGCGCCGCGCGATGGGCACTGTGGGTGTTGGCCGCCTCCCACTCGATCCGGGCGACCTGCTGGAACCAGGAGCTGTAGAGCGGGTTCCAGTCGGGCTCGACCTCGGCCATCGCCTGCTGCAACCGCTCGGCATGGCGTGATGTCTCCGGCCCGAACCGGTGCAGGTGCTCGAAGCTGCGCTGGCCCCAGTTGGTCGCGTCCTCGAACGACACGGCGTCCGGCAGGTGGCCGGCGAACGGCAGCTCGAGCTTGGTCGCCTCGTCGGCGATCGCGCGCAGGGTTTTGGGCGTCAGCCGGGAGTAGACCTTGACGAAGTCCGCGCCCTCCTCCTGCGCCCGGCGTACGGCAGCGCGCCCCTCCGCCTCGGTAGTGGCGACGATGTACTCCTGATCGGCCGGGGCGTCCGACCACAGCGAGGGTCCGCCGTCGACCAGCGGGCTGGCGATGATCCAGCGCGGGCCGAGCCGCTCGCCGGAATCGATCCGGCGCCGCCACTCGTGCAGGTGCGGCGTGCCCCACATCACCCGGCCGGTGGTGACGCCGTTGGCGATCATCAGCAGTGGATCGATGTCTTCGTTGCCGCTGTCGTGGACGTGCATGTCGGCCAGGCCGGGGATCAGGAACCGGCCGGTTCCGTCGACGGCCCGGAACCCTTCCGGTACTCCGATCTCGGCCGCCGGACCGATCCGGTCGATCCGGTCGCCGGTGATCAACACGGTCTGGTCGGGCCGGGACCGCCCGTCGATCACGTCGACGACGGTGACGTGGGTGATCGCGGTCTGCTCGGGGTTGTTCGTCATGGCTGGACTCCGTTTCGGTCGATGATCATGAATGCGGATCGGTGATCAAGTTCGAAGGGCAAAGGTCAGTGATCGGTCGGCGGCCGCGGGTCGCGCCACATCGGGTGCAGCTCGGGCCCGTCCGGCAGCCGGGCCGGCTCGCCGTACGCCAGGAAGCCGTGCCGGGCGTAGAGCGCGGCGTTGCGCGACGACGACGCCTCGAGATAGATCGGCAGGCCGGCGCTGTCCCATTCGGCCAGCCCCTGTCGTAACAACGTTCCGCCGTGTCCGCGACCCCGCTCGGCCGGCTGGACGCCGATCACCCGCAGATAGCGGTGATCGACTTCCACCGGATACCGCTCGCCGAGAAGTCGATCAAGGTCGGCCAACCGAGCCAGGTGCGGGACCAGGACCGGGGCCGGCTCCGCCGGCGCGGGGAGATCGTGCTCGGCGGGGGTGGACCAGACGGCGGCCGCCAGCGGCTCTTCGTCCGGGCCGGTGGTCCGGACCTGACCGCTGCGCAGGAACAGGCGGAGCACCGTGGTCAGCGCCGCCGGTCGGGTGGCCGGATCGGGAAACAGCCAGCGCATCAGCGGGTCGTCGAGGAACGCGTCGGTCAGCAGCCGGTTGATCGGGTCGTCGTCGGGTCGCATGCTGGCAACTATACATACGTCTTATACGTTTGTATAAAACAGACGTCTAGATCGTTGTTAGGCTGCCCGGATGGGCCACAAGGAGCAGCTGTTGGAGGGCGCGAAGCGCTGCCTCGCCGAGAAGGGGTATGCCCGGACCACGGCGCGCGACATCGTCGCGGCGTCCGGCACCAACCTGGCTTCGATCGGCTATCACTACGGTTCCAAGGAAGCCCTGCTCAACGCCGCGATGGTGGCCGTGGTCAGCGACTTCACCGACCAGGTGCTGGTCCGGCATCCCCGGCCGGCGGGAGCGACGCCGATCGAGGCGTTCGAGGAGTTCTTCGGCGGCCTGCTGGCCTCGTTCGGGCAGGCCCGCGAGGTGCTCAGCAGCAGCATCGAGGCCTACATCGGCGCCGCCCACTCCACCGAGCTGCGGGAGCAGCTGGCCGAGGCCCACGAGTTGGCCCGGCGCGGCCTCGCGGCCGAGGTGCTCGGCGTGGCCGAGGACGACCTGGACGAACGCCAGGTGCGGACCGTCGGCTCGCTGCTGATGGCGTTGTATCCAGGGCTGATGGTGCAGTTCCTGGTCGATCCGTCCCGGACCCCGACCGCCGAGGACCTGGCCGCCGGGATCCGTGCTCTCGTCGCGCCGGGTCCGGATGCCCCCGGCGCTGCGCTCGAACCGATCGACTGAGCCCAATCACGGCTGCTGCGGCGGTGCCTCCGACGGATTGTCTGCCGCGCCAGGCAGGATCGAAGGTATGGATGTGACTGCGGTCGTGGCGATGCTGGCCGGTCTGGTGATCGGGCTCGGCATCGGTGCCGCCGTGGCCGGAATCGTGATCCGGTCCCGGCAGGAAACGGCCGAGGCCCGGGAGGACGGCCGGGCCCGGACCGAGCTGTCCCAGGCACAGACGCTGGCCGCCGAGGCGCGCAGCGAGTCGTCCCAGTCCCGCTCGGAGTTGTCCCAGGCCCGGGCGGACGTCGCCGAGGCGCGGGCCCTGGCGTCCGCGGCCCAGGCCGAAGCGGCCGAGGTCGGCGCCCAGGTGGCCAAGGCCGTCGCCGAGCGGGATGCCGCGATCGGCCGGGCCAAGGAGCTGGCCGCCGACCGGGAGGCGATGCTGAACCAGTTCAAGGTGCTGTCCGGCGAGACGATCGAGAAGCAGAGCAAGTACGCCGAGGCCTCGGCCGACGCCCGGCTGAAGGCGACCGAGCAGCTGATGGCGCCGGTCCGGGAGAGCCTCGACCGGTTCAACCTGCGGCTGACCGAGGTGGAGAAGGAGCGGGTCCGGCTGTCGGCCGACCTGCGCCAGCAGGTCCAGTCGGTGCAGCTGACCGGGGAAAACCTGCGCCGGGAGACCCACGCCCTCGCCACCGCGCTGCGCAAGCCGCACGTTCGCGGCGCCTGGGGCGAGCTGCAGCTGAAACGGGTGGCCGAGCTGGCCGGGATGATCGAGCACTGCGACTTCACCACCCAGCACACGACCAGCAGCAACGACCGCGCCGTCCGGCCGGACATGCGGGTCGACCTGGCCGAGGGCAAGTGTGTCTTCGTCGACGCCAAGGTCCCGCTGAGCGCCTTCCTGGATGCGCACGAGACCGACGACCCGGACCAGCGCAGTCACGCGCTGCAGCGGTTCGCCCAGCACGTGCGGACCCACATCGATCAACTCAGCGCGAAGAAGTACTGGCAGGCCGACGCCGGGACGCCCGAGTTCGTGGTGCTGTTCCTGGCCAGCGAGGCGCTGGCGGCCGAGGCGTTCCGGCTGGCCCCCGATCTGCACGAGTACGCGTCCCGCCGCGACGTCGTGCTGGCCACGCCGACCACCCTGATCGCCATGTTGCGGGCGGTGGCGTACGGCTGGAAGCAGGCGAAGCTGGCCGAGAACGCGGCCGAGGTGCTGCAACTGGGGCGGGACCTGCACGAGCGGCTGGGCACGATGGGCAACCGGCTGGACAAGCTCGGCCGGGCCCTGCGCACCTCGGTCACCGCCTACAACGACACCATCGCCACCGTCGAGGGCCGGGTCTTCGTCAAGGCCCGACAGTTCACCGACCTCAAGGTGACCGACCAGGAACTGACTGCCCTCACTTCCGTCGACGACCCGGTCCGCCAGATCCAGGCGCCCGAGCTGGTCGAGGACGCCGCCCAGGTCGAGCCCATCATCGGCCGGACCCGGCGCCGGGCCAAGACTGACACCGTCCCGGAGGCCGAAGAGCTGGTCCGGTCCGAGCCGGACCTGTTCGAGTTGATCGAATCCGAACTGCCGGCCCCGGACGAGAAGCGCGACACCGGCTCCTGATCGGCGTCAATCGAGGTCGTAGGGAAGGATCCGGAACGCGTCGGCGCCCCACAGCGGCTCGAGATTTCGGAAGTGCCGCTGATCCAGGGTGATCACCGTGGTGGTTCGAAAACGATCGGCCAGGACGACATTCGAGGCATCGGCGATGCCGAGGTAGTCCTTCCCGGAACCGAACCGTTCGGTGATCGCCAGGGCAGCCGCGTGATCGTCGGCATTCCACTCGCCGAGCTCGTACGCACCCGTCACCACGTCCATGGCAAACCGCCGGGCCGCCGCCGCGCCGAACGTCGTCGAGAGCAGGTAGTCGGTCTCGGCGACGATGAACGGCGAGACCACCGGCAGGAACTCAGCACTCTCAACGATCGCGCCGAGAGCCGCGTGCTCGCCGTAGTCCGCATCGAAGATCGCCAAGATCGCACTGGTGTCAACGATGGCGGCGTTCACTGCCCGAAGCCGCCGGCAAGAACCGCGTCGATCTCCTCCGCACTGAGCGGCTTGCCACTCCGGTAGCCACCGACCGTCGGTTTGGGCCGCGCACCCGCGCGATCCATGAGCTTTTCGATCTCCTGCGCGAGGGTCAGTCCGTCCGCGGCCGCGAGCCGGTGCAGGCGGTCCCGGGTCCCTTTCGAAACCTTGATCGTCGTCATGGTCATACCGATGAGTATACCGCCGATGCGGGACTAGGGTCAGGGGACGTCGAGCTTCAGGCAGCGTTCCTCGCGGATGCTGCAGCGGGCCAGGCCGGTCGGCGTCCCGTCGGTGTACAGCTCGGCCAGCAGCAGGTCGTCGTCCTCCCAGGTCAGCGTGAGCAGTTCCCGCTGGTCCGGCGGCTGGAGCTTGAGTTCCCGGCTGCGATCGAGGGTTTGCGCGCTGACGTACGGGATGGTCTCGGACTCACCACCCCAGCTGCCGCCGAACGCAAGCCAGGTGCCGGCCGAGTTGACCGCGACCTGTTCGCTCGGCACCGGCTGCCCTCGGGTGATCACGCCGGTGGTCGAGACGTGGGCGAGGTAGAACGTCTCGCCGTCCTGCACGATCACGCCGGCCGCGGTGCTGGCCAGCACCGACCTTCCGGGCGAGGCAGCGTCCAGATCCACGACCTGCCGACCGTCGGAGCCGAGCCACATCAGCTGATTCGTGCCGTCGCTGAGGAAGACCTGCTCGTCGTCGGTGACCGCGACGACGCCGAACCCGGCCGGATCGATGGGCAGCTCGTTGACCGTTTCGCCCGAGCGGGTGTCGATCAGCGCATGTCGATCGCCGCGGCTGACCGCGAGCCGGGTGCCGTCCGGAGAGAGGTGCGGCAGCAGGGTGACCGTTCCTTCAATGGCGTGCGGCTCGCTGCCGGTGCCCCACCACCAGGTGTCATCGGTGCGCTGGGCGACCCAGACGCCGCGGGCCTGCTGCACCGACGCCCACGCGCCGGGGACCTGACTGCCGCCGGCATACAACCGGCCGTCGAACAGGTACGGCACGGTCGGCGCGTCCGCGGACAGCGGCCGCACGGGGGCGACGCTGCCGACGGTCGGGGTCGGCGGCAGGGCCGGCTGCAGCGACCGGCCGGCTCCGGACACGGCCAGGGCCGTGATCACGCCGACGATCAAGGTCACCGCCGCCGCGACCAGGAGCGGACGCCAGTGGCGCCCGGGCCGGGCCGGGGACTGTCGCAGCGCGGGCCGGGGCGGAACGGGGAGGCCGTCGGCCACCTCGCGGAGTTCGCGGCGCAGGGTGTCTTCCAGGTGGTCGTTCATCTCAGTTCTCTCCCCTCTGGCCGGTGCCGGCCGAGCCGAGCGCGGCTCGCAGCGCCTTGAGGGCGCGGTGGGCGGTGGACTTCACGTTGCCGCGGGAGCAGCCGAGGGTGTCGGCGATCTGCTCCTCGCTGAGGTCTTCGTAGTAGCGCAGCACGATGACCGCGCGTTGCCGCGGCGGCAAGGACTTCAGGTGCGGCCAAAGCATCAACTGGTCCTCGGGCCCGGGCTGCGCGTGCGGCTGCTCGTGCGCGGACCAGGAGTCGGTCAACAGTTCCAACCGGTGCCGCTTCGGGCGCCGGCCGGAGAGGAAGGTGTTGGTGAGCATCCGGCGCAGGTAGGCCTCCGGCACGGGCGCGGCGACGATCCGGGACCAATACCGGCACGCCTTCTCCAGCGTCTGCTGGGCGACGTCCTCGGCGTCGGCATGATTGCCGGTGAGCAGGTACGCCGAGCGGTAGAGCGCCGGCCAGGCGCCGCCGGCGTACTCCTCGAACGTCGGCGGGCCCGACTTGCTGGTTTCGGTATGGATCATCTGACACCACCCTTCCGCTGACTAACGCCCGCAGGCGGTCAGAAGGTTGTATCAGGTTTGCACGGAGCGCTCAGTCGTTGATGGCGCCCTTACGCAGATCCTTGCGCAGCTCGGGCGGCAGGGCGAAGACCAGCGACTCCTCGGTCAGCCGTTCCTCCTCGGCGACCGGGAAGCCCTGCTGCTGCAGGAAGTCCAGCACGCCGGACACCAGATCTTCCGGTACGGAAGCGCCGCTGGTCACGCCGACGACCGAGACGCCGTCCAGCCAGGCCGGGTCGATCTCGGTCGCGTTGTCCACCCGATAGGAGGCACTGGCCCCGTTCTCCAGCGCCACCTCGACCAGCCGGACCGAATTCGAGGAGTTGGCCGAGCCGACCACGATCACCAGGTCGGACTGGCGGGCGATCTGCTTCACCGCGAGCTGCCGGTTCTGGGTCGCGTAACAGATGTCGTCGCTGGGCGGATCCATCAGCAGCGGCAGCTTCGTCCGCAGCTTGCCGACGATCTCCATCGTCTCGTCCACGCTCAGCGTGGTCTGGCTCAGCCAAGCGACCTTGGTCGGGTCGGGGATGTCGAGCTGGTCGACGTCCGCGGGCGACTGGACCAGCGTGATGTGGTCCGGCGCCTCGCCGGTGGTCCCCTCGACCTCCTCGTGCCCGGCGTGCCCGATCAGCAGCACCTGCAGGTCGTCCCGGGCGAACCGGCGGGCCTCGTGATGCACCTTGGTGACCAGCGGGCAGGTCGCGTCGATCGACTTCAGGCCGCGATCCTTCGCCTCGGTCTGCACCGCCGGCGAGACCCCGTGGGCGGAGAAGACTACGGTCGCCCCCTCGGGCACCTCTTCCAGTTCCTCGACGAAGATCGCCCCGCGCTGCTCCAGCGTCTCCACCACATGCTTGTTGTGCACGATCTGTTTGCGGACATAGATCGGCGCGCCGTACAGGTCGAGCGCCTTCTCCACCGTGATCACCGCCCGGTCGACCCCCGCGCAGTAGCCGCGAGGTGCCGCCAGCAGGACCCGCTTCGTCCCGGTCGGGGCGGCTTGGGTGGTCGGGTCGGCCGGAGTGGTCATGCCAGCCATGCTAGTTGGCGCGCTTGCTTCGTTCCCTGAGCCTGTCGAAGGGCAAGGGGTGATGCTCTGACTTGCCCTTCGACAGGCTCAGGGACCGAAACGAACGACAGTGACGCCCGTTACGCTCACCTCCATGCCGATGGAATCGTCGCCGGAGCAGCCGCTCCCGCTGTCCCGGGTGACCAGTGCGGTCCGCGGCTGGATCGACCGGCTGGGCGCGGTCTGGGTCGAGGCGCAACTGATCGAGATCAACCGGCGGTCGGGAAGCAGGACGATCTTTCTCACTCTGCGGGATCGGCTGGCCAACGTGTCGGTCAGCGTGACCGCCTCGGCGACCACGATCGACTCGGCCGGGCCGCTGTCCGAGGGAGCGGCGATCGTGGCCCGGCTGAAGCCGTCCTACTACGAGACCGCCGGCCGGCTGAGCTACTACTGCGACGCGATCACCCCGATCGGCGAGGGCAAACTACTGGCCCAACTGGAGCAGCGGAAGCGGATGCTGCAGGCCGAAGGGCTGTTCGCCCGCGAGCTCAAGAAGAGGCTGCCGTTCCTGCCGCGCACGGTCGGGCTGATCACCAGCGCCGGCAGCGCGGCGGAGAAGGACGTGATCGAGAACGCCCGGGTCCGCTGGCCGGCGGTGTCGATCAAGACCGAGCCGGCGCTGGTCCAGGGGCCGCAGGCGGTCGATCAAGTGATCGACGCGCTGGCCCGGCTGGACGCCGACCCGGCGGTCGAGGTGATCATCATCGCCCGCGGCGGCGGATCGCTGGAAGATCTGCTGCCGTTCTCCGACGAGGCGATGATCAGGGCCGTCTTCGCCTGCCGTACGCCGGTGGTGAGCGCGATCGGGCACGAGACCGACAACCCGATCCTCGATCTGGTCGCCGACTTCCGGGCGTCGACCCCTACGGCGGCGGCGAAGCGGGTGGTGCCCGACGTGGCCGAGGAGCATGATCGACTCGACCAGGCCCGGGCCCGGTTGGGTCAGTCCATGGTCGGCCTGATCCGGCGGCATCGCGAGTTCCTTGATCAACTGCGGTCCCGGCCGGTGCTGGCCGACCCGACCGCCAGCTTCGCGGTCCGCCGGGAGCAACTACACTCGCTCTCCGATCGAGGCCATCGGGCCATGGTGGGGCGGGTCCGTCAAGATCAGTCGGCAGTCGAGCATCTGCTGGCCCGGGTCCGCGCCGTGTCGCCCAAGGCGACCCTGGAACGCGGCTATTCGATCTTGGTCGACGGCGAGGGGGTGGCCGTGACGTCGGTGGCGGAGATCGACGTTGATGACGACCTGTTGGCGTACGTG
Organism: Microlunatus speluncae; assembly: GCF_009299835.1. Taxonomy (GTDB): domain Bacteria; phylum Actinomycetota; class Actinomycetes; order Propionibacteriales; family Propionibacteriaceae; genus Microlunatus; species Microlunatus speluncae. The sequence continues at coordinate 277,541 of NZ_VKCZ01000001.1, read as the reverse complement.
GCGGACGGGCAGCTGACGCTTGCCGTCCGCGACATCGAGAAGGGAGGGATCGGTCGATGAGTGAACCCGAGCTCAGTTACGAGAAGGCCCGTGAGGAACTGATCGCGGTGGTGCAGCGACTCGAGTCCGGCGGGGCTCCGCTCGAGGAATCCCTGGAGCTGTGGGAACGCGGCGAGAAGCTGGCCCAGATCTGTCAGCAGTGGCTGGACGGGGCCGAGGCGCGGGTCAAGGCGGCCCGGCCCGGACCGGACGCCAAGGCCTGACCGAGTCGCCGGCGATGTTCTCGATCGGCGCGTTCGCCGCGATGGGCCGGGTGTCGGTGCGGATGCTGCGGCACTACGACGCGCTCGGCCTGCTCCGCCCGGCCCGGGTGGACGAGTTCTCCGGCTACCGGTTCTACCGGGCCGACCAACTGCGCCGGCTGAACCGCCTGGTCGCGCTCAAGGACCTCGGCCTGCACCTCGACCAGGTGAAGTCGATCTTGGACAAGGAGCTCGACGGCGCCGACCTGCACAGCCTGCTCGGCCGCCGGGAGGCCGAGCTGCGTGATCAGATCGCGGCCGACCAGGATCGGCTGGCCCGGGTCCGGGCCCGGCTGGCGCTGATCGAGGCCGAGAGCGGATCGCCCGGCGGCCGGGTGACGATCGAGCCGCTCGCCCCGGTCCGGGTGGCGTTGGTCTCCGGCACGGCCGCGAGCAATGATCACGAGGACATCGGGCCGGTGGTGCAGAAGCTCTTCGGCGACCTGTTCGCCGCCCTCGGGTCGACTCCCTTGACGGGGTCGACGATCGCCACCTACCGCCCGATCGGCGACGGCGAGCTGGCCGTCCAGGTCTGTGCTCCGGTCGGTCCGGAGTTCACCGGGCCGGGCCTCGAGCTGGCCGAACTGCCCGGGCATCCGACTGCGGCGACCTACCTGCATCACGGCGTGATGGCCGAGATCGGCGGCGCCTATCAGGTGCTCGCGGCCTGGATCGAGGACGCCGGGCACAGCACCGACGGCACCGCGCGCGAAGTCTATCTGTCCAGCGAACCCGAGTCGCAGCAGGACTGGCGGACCGAGGTCCAGTTGCCGATCACCTGATCTTCACGACCTCCGTTGATCACCGATCGCCATCGGCCGGCTGATCGCGAGAGGCCGTACGGTGTGACGATGCAGGTGAGACTGATCGGTGCGAATCCGTTCCTGACGCTCTACCGCGACGGCGCCCCGGTCGCCTGGGCCTCGGCCTGGCGGGTCGACTGGTCCGAGCGCGGCCCCGGGCACGCCCTCGTCCACGGGGACGCCGATCGGGTCCGTGTGATCGGGCCCGACCCCGGGCTCGGCCCCTGGCTGGCCGGGACGTTCAACCGGTATTTCGCCGACGTCGTGGCCGGTCTTCCCTGGCGCGAACCGGAGACCGTCACCGCGCCGGTGGAGTGGGACCTGGACCTGGCTCGCGGGCTCCGGGCGACGGCCGGCGACCTCAGCATCACCGTCGCCGATCCGATCGATCGACGGCTCACCCGCAACGATCGCTACGACCTGGGCGGGGAGCCGAACGTCTTGTCGACCGTCTGGATGCCCTGCCGGACCGGCCTGATCGAGCTGGCCGGCGCGGCGGTGGACGGCACGCTGAAGATCACCGATGACCCGCTCTATTCGTCGGCCGCGATCGCCGACGCGGAGGTGTGGTGCCACCCGTGACTGCCATGATCAACATTCAGGTCGGGGCTGATCAGGTCCCGGTGATCAACTCGACCGCCTCGTCGACGCTCGGCAGTGCCGCGATCTCGGCCGCGAACGACCGGGCCGCCGTCGCGAACGACGGCTCCGCCAGCAGCCGGGTCACCGCGGCGCGTACCTCCTCGGCGGTCGCCGGCACCTCCTCACCGGAACCGATCGCCAGCCCGGCACCGGTCGCGGCGACCCGGGCCGCGTTGTCCGGCTGATCGGCGAACTGCGGCACCACCACCATCGGCACGCCGGCCGCCAGCCCGCCGAGCACGGTCCCGGTGCCGCCGTGACAGATCATCGCCGCCGCCCCGGCCAGGGCGTCCGGTTGCGGCAGCCAGGTCAGCACCCGGACGTTCTCCGGCACGGTCCACTCCTCCGGCCGGCCGCCGTCGCCCACCGTCACCAGCAGCCGTACCGGCAGGTCGGCCACCGCCTCGACGACCGTGCGGAACGTCGCCGCCGCGAAGGGCACGCTGCCCGCGACAGTCCCGAACGTCGCGTAGACGAGCGGGGCGTCGCCGGCCCAGTCCAGCGGCGCCGGCTCGGCGGCGGGAGCCCGGAACCGGTGCACCGCGGGGCCGCCGGGCTCCTCGAACGACAGCGGCAGCAACGAAAGCGAGGACTGCCGGTGCAGGTAGGACCCCTCGGGGTCCGGCGGCAGGCCGAGTGACTCGCGGAAGCCGGTCAGGGCCCGCGCCGCCAACGGGAGGGTGAAGCCGACGAACTTGTCCAGCCCGATCAGCAGCTGCGTCGTCCGTACCCCACGCAGTTCGCCGGCGATCGCCGAACCCAGCTCGCCGACCTCGCGCAGGATCGCCTCGGGTCGCCACTCGTCCACCGCGCCGAGCAGACCCGGCATGATCGTTCGGGCGGCCAGCTCGGCGCCGAGCGACACGAAGACCTCGTTCCGCTGCTCCGGCGGCGCGGCGAACATGCGCCGGTGCACCGCGGCCAGCTCATCCGGATCGATGTCGGGGCAGGGCCGGTGCGGCAACCCGGCCCGCTCGACCGCCGCACCGAAGGAGGCGGGAGCCGCCACCAGCAACTCGTGCCCGGCCCGGCGAAGGGCCTCGGCGAACGGGACCATCGGCCCGAAGTGCCCGGCACCGGCCGTTGTCGCGACGAGAACCCGCATGCGGTGGATTCTAGGCGGCGCGGACCGACTGGATTCGGCCGGTCGGGTTGATCATCGACAGGCCGCCCCGGCGCCCGAGATTGATCATGCTCCGACGCCGATCATCGAGGGTAGCAGCGACCGCGCCCGTTCCTCGTCGGCGCAGCCGTGGAGCAGCTCGACCGCCCGTCGCATCGGCGGCGAGCCGGCCGTGCCTTCCTTGATCAACACCTGGATCGCGCGAACCGGAGTCGGGTCGACCAATGGCACCGCCACCAACTCGTCCGGGAGCTCGCGGCAGGCCAGCCGCGGCAGCACGGAGATGCCGATGCCCTGCCGGACGAAGGCGAGCGCGGTCGCGAAGTCGTGCGTCTCGACCGCGAAGCGTGGCGCGTAACCGACGGCGGCGCAGGCGTCGATCGGGATCTGCCGGCACGGTGCGGCCGGGAGGTCGTTGTCGACCCACGGTTCGTCGGCCAGTTCGGCCATCCGGACCGAATCCGCGCCGGCCAGCCGGTGCGACCGCACCATCACGGCCAGGTACGGATCCTCCAGCAGTCGCAGCGCCGCGTACCCCACCGGCGGTCGCGGATGCAGCGCCTCGACCGTGATGTCGAGGTCCGGCAGCAGCGTCCGCGCCACCTCGCGCAGCTCGGCGTGCCGCAATTCGATCGCCAGGTCGGGAAACTCACGCAGCAGCGTCGCGGTCACCGCTGGCACCCAGCGGGCGCCGACCGACGCGAAATAGCGCATCGTGAGCCGCCCGGAGCGCCCGGACTTGAGATCCTCCACGACGCCGTCGATCCGGTTGATCGCGCCGAGCACCTCGGCCGCCTCCGCGGCCAGCCGCCGGCCCGCGTCGGTCGGCTGGATGCCCCGACCGGCCCGCTCGACCAGGGTCAGCCCGGTCTCCCGGGACAACGCGGTCAGGTGCTGACTCAGCGCCGACGGCGTATACCCGAGCAGCTGGGCAGCACGATGCACGGACCCGGTCGTGACGACCGAGCGGAGGATCCGGAGCCGGTGGACGTCGATCATGACGAAACCGTACGCGATCATTCAGTAGAACTGAACAGTGCGTCAGAAATAGTCGCTTGTCCTGAACAGTGGGCACCCCCAGGCTGGGGCCGTGACCGCGACGATCGCCAGCCCTGACCAGACCCGCACCGACTCTCCCCTCGCCATGCTGGCCGCCGTCGGCGCCGTCGTGCTCTGGGCCTCGGCCTTCGTCGTGATCAGGATGACCGGGCCGCATCTGTCCCCCGGCGCGCTGACGCTCGGCCGGCTGCTCGCCGCGGTGGCCGTGATCACGCCGTTCGCGCTCCGCCGGGTGTCCGGCCGGCGGCTGCCTCGCGGCCGGGACTGGTGGCTGGTCGCCGCGTACGGCGTGCTCTGGTTCGCGGCCTACACCACCAGCGTCAACGCGGCCGAGTTGCAGCTCGACGCCGGCACCACCGCGCTGTTGGTCAACGTCGCCCCGGTGATCGTGATCGGCTTCGCGGCACTGCGGATGGGTGAGCGGATCTCGGCTCCGCTGGTGATCGGCTTGATCATCGCCTTCACCGGCACCGCCATGATCGCGGCCGGACAGCAGTTCGCGACCGGGCAGCCGGGCCAGCCCCGCAGCCTGGTCGGGGTCGGGCTGGCCCTGCTGGCGGCCGTGCTGTACGCGGTCGGGACCCTGACCCAGAAGGCGGCGCTGCGCCGCACCGACCCGGTCTCGGCGACCTGGCTCGGCTGCCTGATCGGCACCGCGGTGTGCCTGCCGTTCGCGCCGACCTTGATCACCGAGCTCGCCGCGGCGCCGCCGGCGGCGATCATCGGGACGGTCTATCTGGGGATCTTCCCCACCGCTCTCGGCTTCACCCTGTGGGCGTACGCGCTGACCCGGATGCCCGCCAGCCGACTCAGCGTCAGCAGCTATCTGGTGCCCGCCGTGGCCGTCCTGCTCGCCTGGCTGCTGCTCGCCGAACTGCCGGCGCCGCTCGCCCTCGTCGGCGGCGCGCTCTGCCTGGCCGGCGTCGGCGTCAGCCGGCTCAACCGGTCGATCCGCCGATCGCCCCGCCCTTCATGATCGCGACCCGGCCGATTCTCGCCCGCGGGGTTGACTAGTGCCCTGCACTAGGCTTTCGGTATGGACGGCGACGGTGGCGACGATGCTTCCGGCGACGACCTTCCGCTGCTGTCCTTCGGCGTCGTGGCGGACTGCCAGTATGCGGCGAACGGCAACAGCGCTCCGCACCCCGTCCGTCGCTACGACCTGAGCCGGAGCAAGCTGGCCGAGGCGGTGGCGACGTTCAATGATCATGAACTGGCGTTCGTGATCAACCTGGGCGACCTGATCGACAGCTCGGCCGATGATCTCGGACCGGTGCTGGAGGTGTTCCGGACCAGCCGCGCTCCGGTCCGGCACAGCCTCGGCAATCACGACCTGGCCGGCTTCGACGGCGACCGCCCCGCCGCCGTGCGGGCGCTGACGATGCCCGGCCCGTACTACTCCTGGACCGCTGCCGGTCACCGCTTCGTCGTCCTGGACACCAACCGGATCGGCGTGCTCGACCTGCCGGCCGGGTCCGTGGCCTGGCACCGCGGCGTCGAGGAGTTGGAGCGGCGGTTCACGGCCGGAGAGCTCAACGCCCAGCCCTGGAACGGCGGCCTCGACCCGGTCCAGCTGAGCTGGCTCGGCCGGGAACTCGATCGGGCGAGCGCGGCGGCGGAGCGCGTGTTGATCTTTGCCCACCAGCCGGTCGTCCCGGCCACCGACCACACTGTGCTGAACGCCAACGAACTGCTGGCGGTGCTGGCCCGGGCCGGCTCCGGGCTCGCCGGCTATCTCTGCGGCCATGATCATGCCGGCGGACTCGGGTGGATCGGGGCCGCCCCGGCCGTCACCTTCGTCGGCATGGTGGACACCGAACTGAACGCGTACGCGATCGTTCGGGTGTACGCGGACCGAATGACCATCACCGGGTACGGACGCGAAGTGACCCGGGAGCTCACGGGAGGCAAGCGATGACCCAACCCAACATCGTCCTGATCCACTGGCACGATCTCGGCACCCGGCTCGGCTGTTACGGCCGGGCCGACGTGCAGAGTCCGCGCGTCGACGCGCTGGCCGAGCAGGGACTGCGGTTCGACGCGGCGTTCTGCACCACGCCGCTGTGCACCCCGGCCCGGGCCTCGCTGTTCACCGGCCTGTATCCGCCGCGGCACGGGCATCACGGGCTGGCGCACCGCGGATCTCGTTACCGGGAAGGGATCCGGACGCTGCCGATGCTGCTGGCCGATCAGGGCTACCGGACCGCGCTGACCGGGATGCAGCACGAGGCCGTGGACCCGAAGACCATCGGCTTCGACGAGGTGTTCCAGCTCGACGGCGGCGGGCAGTTCTGCGGACCGGTCGCCGGGCTGGCCGAGGCCTGGCTCGCCCAGCAGCCGGCCGACGCGCCGTTCTTCCTCACCGTCGGCTTCACCGAGACCCACCGCGACTTCGAGGTGATCAGCCGCGACGAGACCGAACCCGAGCCCGACCGGTCCGAGCTGGATCGCGTTGTCGTGCCCGGCTACCTGCCGGACAATGATCACACCCGGGTCGACCTGGCCGCGATGAACCGGTCGATCGCGCGGGCCGACGCCGCCACCGGCCGGGTGATCGACGCCGTCCGGGCCCGGCCCGACGCCGACAACACCGTGATCATCTTCACCACCGACCACGGCATCCCGTTCCCCCGGGCCAAGTCGACGCTCTACGACTCCGGCATCCGGATCTCGCTGATCATGGTCCCGCCGCCCGCGTGGCAGACGTCGCCGGCCGTTGTCGATCAGCTGGTCAGCCACGTCGACATCACCCCGACCCTGGTCGACCTGGCCGGCGGCGAGGCCGACGTCGACGGGGTCAGCGTGGCCGGTCTGCTCCGCGGCGAGCCGGTCGAGCGGCGGGCAGGAGTGCTGTCGATGAAGGATCAGCACGAGATCTACGACCCGATGCGGACCCTGCGGACCGAGCGGCACAAATACATCCGCAACCTGCACCCCGGCCCCCGCCTGATCCTGCCCACCGACCTCGACCTGAGCCCGACCCGCGCCGGGATGGACGCCGACTACCGGCTCCCCCGCGACCACGAGGAGCTGTACGACCTCGAAGCGGACCCCGACGAACTCACCAACCTCGCCGCCGACCCGGCCAACGCCGACCTGCTCGCCTCACTCCGTGATCAACTCGCCGCCGAACTCACCCACCTCGACGACGCCGCCTTCGATGCCTGGGCCGCCGCCGAACAGGCCTGAACCCCCCGACTTGTCAGACTCTAGGCACGCTATAGCGTGCCTAGAGTCTGACAACTCGGGGTTGGGGGGTTACTGGCCGCCGAGTTTGGCGTACATCTCGGCGGCGTTCTCCTTGGTGATCTGGTCGGTGCCGAGGGTGGTGGACTTGGGGACGTCCTTCTTGCAGTCGATCAGGATCTGCTTGGCCAGGTCGATCGCCTCGCGGCCGCCGGTGGCGTAGACGAAGGTCGCCTGCAGCCGGCCCTGCTCGACCGCCTTGATCCCACCGGACGGGATCGGCAGGGCGTCGATGCCGGTGAACTTGATCTTGTCGGCCAGCTTGGCCTGCTCGGCGGCCAGGTAGGCGCCCTCGGCCATCGGATCGTTGTGGGCGTAGACCGCATCGATGTCCGGGTTGGCCTTGAGCAGGGCGTCCATCACCGTCTGCCCCTTCTCCCGCAGCCATTCGCCGGACTGGCTGGCGACGATCTCGATCTTGGAGCCCTCGATCCCCTGCTTGAAGCCCTCGGCCCGCTCGGCCGCCGGGGTCGACCCGGCCAGTCCGCTGATCTCCACGATCTTGCCGCCGCCGGGCAGCAAGGTCTTGGCGTAGTACTCGCCGGCGGCCTTGCCGATCGCGACGTTGTCGCCGCCGATGAACGCGGTGTAGGCGTCGCCCTCGACCTTGCGGTCGAGCACGATCACCGGGATGCCGGCGTCGAACGCCTTCTTCACGACCGCGGTCAGCGGCTTCGCCTCGTTCGGCGAGATGATCAGCAGGTTGACCTGCTGGGTGATGAAGTTCTCCACCTGGGAGACCTGCTTGCTGTTGTCCTGGGCCGCGTCGGCGACGGTGACCTTGAAGCCGGGCACGGCGCCGGCGGCGGTGGTGATGTCGGCGTTCATCACCTCGCGGTACGGCTCGGCGTTGTTGGCCTGGGACATGCCGATCGCGTATTCCTTGCCCGGGCCGCAGTCGGCCTGCTGCTGTTCGCCGGCGCCGGGGTCGGCGGTCACCGTGCAGGCCGAGGCCAGCGCCAGGCAGCCGGCGGCGAGGCCGACTGCGAGCAGGGCGCGGATTCGCCGGGACCGCAGTGAACGTACGGGGTTGATCATGACGGACTTACCTCCTTGGGATGGGACAGCCGGGGTCAACTGACCGACGGCCGGAACCGCTGCAGTGCGGCCGCGGCGATGATCACCAGGCCTTTGATCAACAACTGGATGTTGGCGTCGATGTTGTTCAGACCGAGGATGTTGTTCAGGATGCCGAGCAGCAGGGCCCCGGCCAAGGTGCCGATCATGGTGCCCGAGCCGCCGGCCAGGTTGGTGCCGCCGATCACCACCGCGGCGATCGCGTCCAGCTCGTAGCCGAAGCCGTCGTTCGGGCTGCCCTGGTTGAGCTGCCCGGCGTGGATCACGCCCGCGACCGCCGCGGTGAAGCCGCAGATCGCGAAGACGATGATCTTGACCCGGCGGACCGGTACGCCCGCCAGCCGGGCCGCCTTCTCGTTGCCGCCGATGGCGTACACGTGCCGGGCGAAGGCGGTGTAGCGCAGCACCAGGATCGCCGCAACGCCCAGCGCGGCGAAGATCACCGCCGGCACCGGCAGGATGCCGTTCAAGGAGCCGGACAGCACCGAGAACGCCCGCGGCGCCTCCATCGGCCCGTCACCGTAGGCGATCGGGATGCCGACGCCGCCGGACCAGATCCGGGCCAGGCCGCGCGCGACTTGTAACCCGGCCAACGTCACGATGAACGCCTGGATGCCTAATCGGGCCACCGCCAGCCCCTGCAGCACGCCGATCGCGGTGCCGAGCAGCAACACGATCACCACCGTCTCGGCGATGCCCAGGCCGTTGTTGATCAACAGAGCCGCGGTGCCGACGGCGGACAGACCGAGGATCGCGCCGACCGACAGGTCGATCCCACCGATCAGGATGACGAAGGTCATCCCGATGGCGATGATGCCGATCTCCGACATCGCCCGGACGATATTGCCCAGGTTGCCCGCGCTGAGGAAGACCAACTCCCCGTTGCGTCGGGGCGAGGCCACGATGGCGACGATGAAGACCGCGACCAGGCCGAACAGGCTCTGGAACCGGAAGATCCCGTCGACCACTGCCGCTCCCCGGGAACGGACCACATCATTGCCGGGCATCCCGCGGAGTTCGTTGGAACCAGCGTTACCGGTGATCAAGTCACCCCACCTCTCGCTCGTCCGTCGAGGCGCCGCCCATCGCGTACGCCAGGATCTGATCATGGTCGGCCGAGCTGGGCAGCTCGGTCACCACCCGGCCGCGGCGCAACACCAGGATCCGGTCGCAGACGCCGGTCAGCTCGGGCAGCTCGGAGGACGCGAGCAGCACCGCGGTCCCGGCCCGGGCCAGTCGGTGCAGCAGCCGGTAGATCTCAGCCTTGGCCCCGATGTCGACCCCGCGGGTCGGCTCGTCCAGCATCAGCAACCGCGGTCCGGTGAGCAGTTGCCGGCCGAAGACGACCTTCTGCTGGTTGCCACCGGACAGGGTGCCGACCGGCACTCCCGGCCCGGCGGCGCGGATCGCCATCGCCGTCATCTGCTCCCGCACCGTGCCCCGTTCGCGCCGGCCGAGCACCACCCCGAAGCGGGTCACCTGGGCCAGCGCGGCCAAGATCAGATTGTGCTGGACCGAGTGTTCGAGCACCAGGCCGGAGCCGCGGCGATCCTCCGGCACGAAGGCGATCCGGCTGCGCAACGCGCGGCTGGGATTCTTCGGCCGATACGGCCGGCCACCGAGCATGATCATGCCGTCGACCCGACCGCCCGCCGCGGCGCCGTACAGGGTCTCCAGCAGTTCGGTCCGGCCGGCGCCCATCAATCCGGCCAGCCCGACGATCTCCCCGGCCCGCACCTCGAGCTCGATCCCGTCCGGGTCGGTCCGGCCCGGCACCGGCCACCGCCGCCGGTAGCGCAGCCCGGTCACGGTCAGCACCGGCTCGCCCGGCAGCACCGGCTCAGCCTGCGCCGGCTCTCCCAACGCCGGCTCCGTCGGCGGCGGATCGGCGGACCTCGGTTCGTCGGGTTCGGCGGACGGCGCCTCTTCCGCGGGGTCGGACTGATCACCGAACAGCGCCGCCGGCCGGGTGCCGACCATCAGCGTGATGATCATGTCCCGGCTGGAGCGCGGATCGTCCACCGCTCCGGCCACGCTGCCGTTGCGCAGCACGACGGCCCGGTCGGCGATCTGCTCGATCTCCTCCATCCGGTGCGAGATGTAGACGATGCCGACACCGGACCGGCGCAGGTTCTCGATCACTCCGAACAGCTGGCGTACTTCGGCGTCGGCCAGTGAGGCGGTCGGCTCGTCCATGATCAACACGGCGGCGTTGAGCAGCAGCGCGCGGGCGATCTCCACCAGCTGTCGCTCGCCGACCCGGAGCGATCGGACCGGCCGGCGGACGTCGATCCGGATCCCCAGCCGGCTCAGCTGCTCGGTCGCCGCGGCCCGCATCGCCCGCATGTCGACGGTGCGCAGCGGGGTCCGCAGCTCCCGGCCGAGGAACATGTTCTCGGCGACGGTCAGGTCGAGCACAAGATCGAGTTCCTGGTGGATGATCGCGATCCCGGCTCCCTGGGCATCCGCCGGCCCGTTGAACCGGGCCGGCGCACCGCGGACCAGCAGCGTTCCCTCGTAGTCGGCGATCGCTCCGGACAGGATGCTCATGCAGGTGGACTTGCCGGCGCCGTTCTCGCCCAGCAGCGCCAGCACCTCACCGGCCCGGACCTCGAGATCGATCTCCCGGCAGGCGACAACACCACCGAACCGCTTGCCGATGCCACGCAGCTCCACCAACGGCTGCGCCGACCTCTCCGAAGCGGCGCCCCCGCCGGAGGGTTCCGGATCGGCGTCGCCGAAACCGTTCGCCTGAGTCAAGACCCACCCCTGTGTGATCCGCATTGCCCGACCGAGTCGAAATCGATTTCAACGTAACGTCGGCATTGGCGCGTGTCAACAACCGGACCGAGCAGATCCCGCCCCGCGTAGACCACCACACCCGATCGGCCAGGCGCACTTCGACTCCGGTAGCAACGCGATTGTCGACATCCTCACCGCGGCTCTTGGCCGTACGCCCGGCGAACCCGGGTACGGGCGGCCCCTTGTCCACGGCTCAGTGGCCAAAGGCGATGTCAGCCGATTGCCTGATCTTGACCTGGCTGACTCGGAAATCGCGTCGAGCCAACGTTCGGGCTCTCCCCGCCGCCGGCGCGAACCTAAACTACGCCTGTGGCCGAGACGTTGTGGGACGTCGGTGGACTGACCCACCGAGGCGATGAAGCCTGGAGACGTCGACTGAGGATCTTGTCGAGAGCGAGCCCGCGTCACCCGCCCTGGCCGTACCTCACCATCGCCGCGATCCTGTTCCTGATTGCCCTGCCAGTTTTCGACTACGGCATCGGGTACGGCACGAGCGCAGTCCTGTTCAGCGGGTTCCTCGTCGCACCGCTCACGGTTGTAGGGTTCCGGCCGATCATTGGCTGGGCACTGTCCTTGCTGCCGTTGATCTTCCTAGTGCCCATCGACATGCCGTTCCCCCAGCATCCGTTGGTCCCATTCGCCTGGCTCGCCTTCCAGCTCGCGTCCCAACTTCCGGTGATCTACGCGGTCGCCTTGTCGCCCCGACGCCAGGTGGCCTTTCCCCTTGCGGCGATTACCTTGACTGCCGGGTTCATCGCCCCGTACGGCTCCGAGTTCGGCTACGGCCCGGCGACCTCGGCGGCCGCATTCTGGATCCCGGCCGTAGCTCTCGCTGTGGTCCTCGCTCGGTTCCGGGTTCATCACCGGCGGACCAAGGTCCGGATGGCAGAGGAGGTCGAGCAACGCCAAGCGCTGGAGGAGCGGACTCGCATAGCCCGTGAACTGCACGATGTCGTCGCCCATCATATGTCGGTGATCGCGGTCCAGGCCTCGACAGCTCAGTACCGGATCGATTCCGGGCTGACCGCCGAGATCGCGGAGGAGTTTCAGTCGATCGGCACCTCCGCCCAGAGATCCCTACAAGAGCTGCGTCAGGTGCTCGGCGTGCTGCGCGGCCCCGAAATCGCCGCCAGACCGGATCTGAACGACCTGCCGAAATTGATCGAGTCCACCCGCCTGGCCGGCGTCCCGGCCCGGATGATCATGAACGGAGCCGCGGCGACGCCGACCGCCGACCTGCAATACACGGCCTACCGGATCATCCAGGAGGCGCTGAGCAACGTGATCAAACACGCCCCGGGTGCGAAGACGACAGTCACGGTCGAGATCCGACCGCATGATCTGGTGATCGACGTGATCAACAAGCCCGCATCAGTCCGACGCGATCCGCCCAACACACCCGGGCACGGTCTGACCGGGGTGCGTGAGCGGGCCGAAGCGGCTGGCGGCAGTATGTTGGCCCGCGCCGTCTACGGCGGCGGCTTCCAACTCCGAGCAGTCCTGCCAACTCGCCAGAACTGACTTCCTCGTCAGGCGGCGGTCCGTCTGGCAGTCGAGACCGGACCATGCAGACCGTTGAGGAACGGCGGCCAATCCTGACCCGGACCGAATCCGCCGATCACACGCCGCGTACGTGCCGCCGGCGCAGCACGCCCCTGGGGCGAGAACGGCTGATCAACACCGGCATCCCCTATCCTGCCGACCGTGGACGAAGCCGGGTACGAGGTGCGCCACGGACTAAAGGTGCGGGACGCGCTGAGCCTCGTGGTGTCGATCCTCGCGGTCGTTCTCGGGCTCCGACTTTTCGATCATGATCCGGTTCCGGCCCTGATCGTGGTGGCCTTCTTCGGCTGTTGCGCGCTCTGGCTGATCGTGACCGTCGTTGGTCAGTGGGGCCGCACAGCCCTGCGCGTCGACCAGGACGGGGTGACCTTCGGACGTCTCCTGCTCCATGGCAAGGGAGGAAAGGCTGCAACGGTCCCGTGGGAGCAGATCGGTGCCATCGTGGTGTTTCAGCAGCGATATCGCGGGATCGTCCGGCAGCGCTATGTCGGCCTCAAAGGCCGAGGAGGTCGGCCGGTCGTTATGCCGATCCCATGGGGCCACGGCCCGATCGGAGCGTGGTTCATCGGAGCGGTGCCGCCCGAGATCGTCGCCGCCAGCCGGCCTGTGACCGGATGGAACCTCGATCACAACAGGCTCGCCCGAGCTCTGGAAAGCCACGCGCCGGCACGAGTCCGGTTGGTCAGCATCGACTGACCTCCAGACGGTACGTCCTGAGGTCGTGGACCCCCTTGACGGCGCGCGCACTGGCTCCCTAGATGCTCAGCTCCAGGTGCTCGCGGGCCCGAGGCGTATTCGGGCTTTCCCCCGCGAGTGACACCGTCCGGCCCGGCTCACCAAGTACGTCCCTCGGCCGGGTGCGCCGGCATTTGAGTCACCGGGCCCCAGGATCACCGCCCGCATCTCGCGAGACATGGTCCGCGATCACCACCAGGCTCTTGGCGATCGAGGCCAGAGCCAGCGCCTCCGCGGAGTCCCAGCTCCCCACCTTCATCCGATCAATGACCTCAGCCGCCTTATCGGCAAGACCCGCAGCTTGCCGCACCCGCTCATCAGTTGCCATATCTCAACCTATCGTCGACCGCTGACGAGTCCGGACCATCAGGAGGCCGCGGCGAAGGCCGCCTCGTACTCCTTGCGGATCTCGTCGCCGCCGTTCTTCTTCCACGACGCCACCGCGTCGTCCCAGCTGGACAGCGGCTTGCGGCCGGCGACGATGTCGTTCTGCGCGAACTTCAGGTCCTTGCCGAGCGTCGCGCCCTTGGTCAGGTTGGACTCGGAGTAGAGGCCCTCGGTCGGCATCGGCAGGGCTCCGGGCAGGATCGCGGTCTGCAGCTCGTGCTGCCGCTTGACCACGTCGGGCCGGCCGGGCTGATAGAGCACCTCGTTGGCGGTGACGATGTAGTTGAGGAAGTACATGTATTCCTCGTTCCCGGTGATCGCGACCGGGTTGTTGTTCTCCAACCGGTAGTTGCTGCCCTCGACCCCGTAGTTCTTGATCAAATACTCCTGGGTGCCGAACGGGCTGGCCAGCCAGTCGAGCACCTTGAGCAGTTCGGTGATCCGCTCCGGCTCGGCCTGCTTCAGCGCGGTGAAGCTGTAGCTGTTACGACCACGCCAGTACGAGGCGACCCCGCCGCCGTCGAACTTCGGCAGCACCACCGCGTCGATCACGCTCGGTGACAGGCCCTCGGCGGTGACGCTCTGCACATAGACCAGCCAGCTGGACAGTCCGGCCGGGATCATGGCCGTCCGCCGGCCGCGGAACCAGGTCGAGTTCTGGGTGGTGTCGGCGATGGAGTCGGGGTGGATCAGGCCCTCCTGCCACAGCTGGGTGACGAATTCGAGCGCCTGCTTCGTGCCCGGGTGTTCGATCGAGCTGGCGAAGACCCCGTCGGTCTCCGACCACCCGTTCGGTACGCCGAGCATCTGGCTCACCATCGGCACCAGGAAGGATGACGGCTCGGTGCCGAAGGCCCAGCGGTTCTCGTTCGGGTTGGTCAGCGCCCGGGCGGCGGCGAGCAGGTCCTCGGCCGACTCGAACTCGGGATTGATCTTGTTCTCGTCGAACAGGTCCTTGCGGATGATCAAGTTGTTCGGCACGCCGCCGCGGGCGGCCGGCACGCCGAAGATGCCGCCGTTGAAGACGGTCGTCTTCCAGGAAGCGGTTCCGATGGCCGCCAGGGCCGGATAGTCCTTGATCTTGTCCCCGCCCAGATGCTCCGACAGATCGGTGAACTTGGCGGCCAGCACGTCGGGCAGTCGCGGCATCGAGGTGATCTGCAGCAGGTCCGGAAGATCATCTCCGGCCAACATCGTCTGCACCTTGGCGTCGAACTCGGGGCCGTTGGCACCACTGACCTTCAGCGTCGACCCGAGGCCGGCATTCAGCGCCTTCCAGTGCTCGTTGCTGTCCGGCCGCTCCAACTGCGCGGCCAGCACCTGGGTCACCGCGGACACCTCACCGCCGGAGCCGGGCGCCCGGTCGAAGAGCCGCGGCGGCGCGGCCGGGAAGTTGAGGTAGGCCGCCATCACGCCGTCCTTGGTGCCCGCCAGATCGGGCTTGGCGCCCTCGTACTCGATGAAGGACGGCAGCACGACCTTGGCGTTGCCTTCCTGGGTGTTGCGGGGTGGGGCGGCGGTGGTGCAGCCGGCCAGGCCGCCGCCGGTGATCACGGCCGCGGCGATCCCGGTGCTGCCGGCCAGGAAGCGGCGACGGCTGGTGGAGTTCAGGTGTGGGGTCATCATCACTCGACTCTGCGTGAGTAGTTTCGGACTGCCATAACACGAATTCGGGATGTAGCTTATAAGTGATCATGGAGTCGTCGCTAGGGGCCGAAGGTCACGGGTCGGCCCCGATTCGAGGAGCATCAATGCCGATCGTCACCCTGCCGACCAGCTACTACCAGCAGTTCGATGCCGACCTGGCGGCCGAGATCCCGGCCGAGGGGTACGGCGGTTGGCGGGTGGCCCACCTGCCGCTGAACACCGACCGCACCGCACTGGTCGTGATGCACGCCTGGGATTGCGGCACCGCCGAGGAGCACCCGGGTTGGTTCCGGGCGGTGGAATATCTGCCGCGTTCGTACCGGATCGCGACCGAGGTCCTCCCGCCGCTGCTGAGCGCCGTGCGGGGGTCGGGCCTGCGGGTCTTCCACGTGGTGGCCGGGCGGGACTACTACTCCCGCCTGCCCGGCTTCGCGACGACCGACGAACCGCCTGCGATCGACCCGCCCGATCAGGAAGACCTGGTGCTGCACACCCTGCGGCGGTTCCGCGATGATCAGGTCTTTCCCGGCACCCACAACCTGCCCGACATCGCCCGCGGCCGGACGACGCTGGACTTCCTCCCCTCGGCCGTGCCGCAGGGCGACGAGCCGGTCGCGGCGACCTCGGCGCAGTTGCTGGCGCACTGCCGGACGTACGGCATCAACCATCTGATCTACACCGGGTTCGCCCTCGACGGCTGCCTGCTCACCTCCCCCGGCGGCATGGTGGACCTCAGCCGGGCCGGCCTGCTCTGCTCCACTGTGCGCGAGGCGACCACCGCGATCGAGAACAAGGAGACGGCGCGCACCGAGACGGCCAAGGCCCTGGCGCTGTGGCGGGTCGCCCTGCACTTCGGCTTCGTCTACGGAGCCGCCGACCTGATCGGCGCACTGGCCGGATGATCAGGCCACGAACCGCCGCCGGTAGTCGACCGGAGCCAGCCCGGTCTGCCGCCGGAAATGATCACGGAGCACGACCGCGGAGTTGAAGCCGACCCGTTCGGCGATCTGCTCGATCCCGAGGTCGGACTCCTCCAGCAGGCTGCGCGCGGCCAGCACCCGCTGCTGGATCAGCCACTTGTGCGGCGTGGTCCCGACCTCGGCCGCGAATCGCCGGGCGAAGGTCCGTTCGCTCATCATGGCCCGCTGCGCCAGGGATTCCGCCGTGTGTTGTTGATCAAGATGGGCCGCGACCCAGGACAGGGTCGGGGCGAGACTGTCGGCGGCGACCTCCGGGATCGGCAGCTCGACGAACTGCTGCTGCCCGCCGTCCCGGATCGGCGGCACCACCATCCGGCGGGCGATCGTGTTGGCCACCTTGGTGCCCAGCTCGGACCGGACCAGATGCAGCGACGCGTCGATCCCGGCCGCCGTGCCGGCACTGGTGACCACCCGGCCGTCCTGGACATAGAGCGAGGTCCGGTCGAGTTTGATCTTGGGGAAAGCTCGCTCCATCGCGTCGAAGTACATCCAGTGCGTGGTGCAGACCCGGTCGTCGAGCAGTCCCGCGGCCCCGAGCACGAACGAACCGGAACACAGACTGAGGATGGTCGCGCCCTCGTCATAGGCGTCCCGCAGCGTCTGTAACAGCGCCGGTGAGTAGCCGGCCGGCGTCCGCGGCAGGGTCGCCGACATGACCACCAGATCGCTGCCGGCGACGCGGTCCAGACCGTCCGGCGCGGTGATCGTGAACGGCGACAGGGTCTTGGTCTTCAGCGGCCGGCCCGGATGCTCGGAGCAGACCCGGAAATCCAGGGGTTCGATGCCGTTGTCCCGCCGGTCCAGCCCGAAGACCTCGGTCGCCAGGGCGAACTCGAACACCGAGACGGGCTCGATCAGCACGACGCTCACCGTCTGTAGGGTCATGCCCCCAGCATAGTGGCAGAATTCCTTCGTACGGTGTCAGTTCTGCCAATTGTGGCAGTAAACCTTTGATAGAAGACTTACTGCCATGATCAGTTTAGTGGCATTCGTAGTCCTGGTGTTGGCGATCATCGGCGTTCTGGAGTTGACCCACCGCCTCCGTACCGGGCAGCCGAGGCCCGAGGCCGATCTGCGGACCGACCGTGACTTTCAGCGGAACCGGGCCGACCTCAGGTTTCGGGATCCCGCGGGACCCCGACCGGGTTCACGCAGCCCCCAATTCCGACCGGTGACCCGGCTTCACTCCGTCCGGAGCGCGCCGGTGAACGCCTCCAAGGCCGCGTAGTCCGCGTCGGCGACGACCACGGTGGTCACCGGCCCCGTGGCCCGGACCAGCGATCGGGTCCGGCCGTCGGCGCTGACCCGGCGCTCCCAAGTGCTGCCGGCAATGACACTGGAGCCGTCCGCGACCCCGTCCCGGGTCTGGGCCGGGACCAGGACGTCGGCGTCCGGGCTCTGGTTGACCGCGAAATAGATCTGGTCCGGCGACAGGTAACCGACCTGCCAGAGCCGGCGCGGCGGGGCGCCCTCGAAGCCGTCCGGCTCCCAAGCGACCCGGGTCGGGACCCAGGCTTCGGGCAGATTGACCGGAACCGACACGGGGTACGGCGCCTCGGCGCGGGCCTGGGTGAGGACCGGCGCCACCTCGACCGACTGCACCGGGTGATCGCCGATGGTCCGGGTGAACAGGAACGAGATGATCAGCAGCGGCACGATGATCAACAGCAGCGAGCGCACCATGTCGCCCGCCGACGCCGGTCGCTTCTTCTCCCGTTCTGCCACGCCCCCATCCTCACAGACCCGGCCAACCGAGCCGTCATCGGCGGCCGGTGAAGGTGCTACGGCGACTCGTGCAAGCCGAGCCCGTCGCCGAGGAACTCGATGGATCGGGCCAACACGTCGTCCGGCAGGTCGTGCGCGCAATCGGGGTGCAGCACGATCACCCGCTCCTCCGCGTCGTGTTCCTGGTAGGCCGGGCGGGCATTGGCGACCATCCGGTCCACGCTCTGCCAGCCGAAGTTGTCGTCGCCGAGCGGGGCGCTGATCAGGACGTCGCGGGGCGCGAGCTCGGCCAGCATTTCGTCGAAGTCGAACGGCGGTCGCTCGTAGTCGGCCAACCGCGGCAGGTAGCGGTCCTGCCGCCAGCCGGCGAGGTCGCCGCCCATGTAGTCGGCGAAGGAGTCGAAGCCGCAGCTGGACACCAGAGCCGAGATCCGCGGCTCGAACACGGCCGTGAAGATCGCGTTGTGACCGCCGAGCGAGTGCCCCATCGCACCGAACCGATCACCGGCGGCCTCGGGCAACTGCTCGAGCAGATCGAGACCGCGCACGTTGTCCCAGATCGCCTTCATCGTGCCGCTGGCGTAGCCGAGGGCGGCCAGGTCGGGCTGATGATCAGCCATCAGTGGGTACGCGGGTGCCAGCACGACGAATCCGGCCTGGGCCAGCCGGTGGGCGTAGTCCCGGTTCCGGGCGCCGACCGGCTCGACCACGACCCGGTGACCGACCTGGTGCTCGGTCGGGTGCAGCGCCAGCATCGCCGGGGCGGGATGATCACTCTTCGGCAACAGCAGGAACGCCGGCGTACGCCCTCCCGGCTCGGCCGAGTAGCTGATCAACTGCCGCCGGTAGTCGCCGCAGTCGGTCTCCTCGATCACCTCGACGTCCAACGCCCCGCGGCGGTCCTCCCCCGGCACCGGTCCCAGCACGCGTTCCATCCGGGTCACAAGATCATCCACGCCGCACACCCTAACCGCGGGCCGCTACAGCCAGGCATGGGGACGAGAGGGCGTTCGCTCCCTGAGCCTGTCGAAGGGCGAGCCAGGACGCGCCCTTACGCCGGTTGAGGCCTGACGGCCGGAAAGACGCCCCAAGGGACGGGCGGGGTTGCGGTCGGTAGGGAATCGCGGCCGGGTGCCGGTCGGCGTGAGGGCCGGGTCGAGTCGTGTCTGTGCCTGGACTTCGGATCATGATCGCCACGGGCCGACCTGGCGGTTTCGTTGGTGTTTCCGGCAGCCGGAGCCGATTTCCGTCGCTGGATTCGTGCCGGGTTCATCCACTGTGACGTTTCCCGGCTCGATCGACGCCAAACAGCCGGGAAAAGTCACAGTCGATGAACAAATCGAACCCCCGACGACTGGCGAGGCCCGGGAGCCGGCGGAACACGGCACGGGACGGAATCTGGCCGGCCCTTCGACAGGCTCAGGGAACGAGAGCTCACCGAAGATCTGCTCCTGCCAGATCAGCTCCGGCGTCGGTCACTGTGATCACCCGGCTCGTCGACCGGCTCGCCGCCCGCCGGTACCAGTGCCGGACGAACGCGAACAGGGTCTGCCCCGGCGCCACCGGGTCGCCGGTCACGGGGTCGCCGGTCACTCGGTCGCCGCCAGTTCGCGGCAGATGAAGGCCAGGTCGAACGCCGAGCGCAGGTCGGGCAGTCGGAGGGCGGCGGAGACGCGGTCGCCGGTGGTCCGGAACACGGTGGCGACCCGGGTCGGGGCCGGGTCACGGTCCAGACGGCGTCCTGCTCGACCACTGTCAGCCGATCGCTGACCGGATGCCAGGAGCGAGCGGTCAGCCGGATCCCGGAACGGACGACCCACTCGGCGAATTCGGCCGGCGTGATCGGGCCCGGCTGCTCGACACGCGCCCACGGCACTAGGCCAGAATGTGGTCATGACGACTGCCAGCGAACAGGATTTCCGGATCGAGCACGACACGATGGGAGAGGTCAAGGTCCCGGCTGCGGCGCTGTGGCGGGCCCAGACCCAGCGGGCCGTGGAGAACTTCCCGATCTCCGGAACGCCGATCGAGCCGGCCCTGATCGCTGCCCTGGCCCGGATCAAGGGCGCCGCCGCCCAGACCAACGCCAAGCTCGGCGTGCTCGATGCCGGCCTGGCCGAGGCGATCGCCGCCGCGGCGGCCGAGGTCGCCGCCGGGAAGCATGATCACGAGTTCCCGATCGACGTGTTCCAGACCGGTTCCGGCACCTCGAGCAACATGAACACGAACGAGGTGATCGCCAGCCTGGCCAGCACCGAGGCCGCTCCCGTACATCCGAATGATCATGTGAACGCGTCCCAGTCCAGCAACGACGTGTTCCCCAGCGCGATCCACATCGCCGCGACCGACGGCGTGATCAACCAGCTGGTCCCGGCGCTGCGCCATCTCGAGGAAAGCCTGGCCGGCAAGGCCTCCGAGTTCGCCGAGGTGGTGAAGAGCGGCCGCACGCACCTGATGGACGCGACCCCGGTGACGCTGGGCCAGGAGTTCGGCGGGTATGCCGCGCAGGTCCGCTACGGCGTCGACCGGCTCGAGGCCGCGCTGCCCCGGGTGGCCGAGCTGCCGCTGGGTGGCACAGCCGTCGGCACCGGCATCAACACGCCGGCCGGCTTCGCCCAGTCGGTGATCTCGATCATCGCCGACCAGACCGGTCTGCCGCTGACCGAGGCCCGTGATCATTTCGAGGCGCAGGGCGCCCGGGACGGCCTGGTCGAGCTGTCCGGGGCGCTCAAGACGATCGCGGTCGGGCTGACCAAGATCGCCAACGACCTGCGCTGGATGGGCTCCGGCCCGCGAGCCGGCCTGGGCGAGATCGCCCTGCCGGACCTGCAGCCCGGCTCGTCGATCATGCCGGGCAAGGTCAACCCGGTGCTCTGCGAGGCCACCCTGATGGTGTGCGCCCAGGTGATCGGCAACGACGCCGCGGTCACGGTGTCCGGCGCCGCCGGCAACTTCGAGCTCAACGTGATGCTGCCGGTGATCGCCCGCAACGTGCTCGAGTCGGTCCGGTTGCTCAGCAACGTCAGCCGCCTGCTCGCCGACCGCTGCGTCTCCGGCATCGTGGCCAACACCGACCACTGCCGCACCCTGGCCGAGTCCTCGCCGTCCATCGTCACCCCGCTGAACCGCTACATCGGCTACGAGAACGCCGCCGCCGTCGCCAAGCAGGCCCTGAAGGAGGGCCGTACCATCCGCGAGGTCGTGATCGACAACGGCTTCGTAGCCAACGGCAACCTCACCGAAGCCCAACTGGACACCGCCCTCGACGTCCTCTCGATGACCCGCCCACCCCAGTAACAACCCCGACTTGTCAGAACTAGGGGACGCCATGGCGTCCCCTAGTTCTGACAACTCGGGGTTGGGGTTTGGGGTCCGGTGGGCGGAATTGTGGGTGCGATCGCTCGGTGGATCTGCTTACGGTCGGGGTATGAGCGGATACCGGGTTCTCAGTGACGAGCAGGTCGAGCACTTTCTTGATCATGGATTCGTGGTGATCCGGGAGTGCTTCACGGCCGAGGCGGCAGCGGAGCTGACCGACTCCGTCTGGACCCGGCTGGGATACGACCCGGACGACAAGTCCACCTGGGCGGCACCGTCGATCCACATGCCGAGCCACCGCCGGTTCCCGGTCCAGGAGTTCGCGCCGAAGGCCTGGGACGCGGTCTGCGACCTGGTCGGCGAGGACCGGATCGAGAAGCCGTACCAGTGGAGCGACGCGTTCATCGTCAATCTCGGCGAGGGCGCGGACCGGCCGTGGCAGGACGCGTCGGCCGAGGTCGGCGGCTGGCACAAGGACGGCGACTTCTTCCGGCACTTCCTCGACTCGCCCGAGCAGGGCCTGCTCACCCTGGTGCTGTGGTCCGACGTACGGCACCAGGGCGGCGCCACCTTCGTCGCCGCGGACTCGGTCGGCCCCATCGCCCGGCACCTCGCTGATCATCCCGAGGGCGTGCTGCCGACCGAGTTCCCGATCATGGACCTGGTCGGGCAGTGCACCGACTTCGTCGAGGCCACCGGCCAGGTCGGCGACGTCTACCTGCTGCATCCGTACCTGCTGCACGCCAAGGCCCAGAACGTGCTCCGCCTCCCCCGCTACATCACCAATCCGCCGGTCCACCTGACCGAGCCGATGCGGTTCGATCGCGAGGATCCGGCCGACTTCTCCCTGATCGAACGAGCGGTGCTGCGCGGTCTCGGTGTTGATCGCTACGACTTCGTCCGGACGGCCGAGCGCGAGGCGGTCGTACCGGAGCGGGTCCGTCGCCAGGCCAAGCTGAAGGCCGAGGAGGAAGCCCGCCTGGCCGCCAACTGACTCCCGCTTGTTCGTTCCCTGAGCTTGTCGAAGCATGTCCTGAGCCTGTCGAAGGGGGCAAGGCCAGGTGATGCCACGAAGTAGAGAATCGGGCCTGCCCCCTTCGACAGGCTCAGGACATGCTTCGACAGGCTCAGGGAACGAAACAGACGCTCAGGGGGACAGGTTCACCGTGGCGCGGTGGTTGAAGGTGTGCCGGAGCGCCGAGACAGCGGCGCGGTAGCCGCCCATGCCGTGGACGCCGGGGCCCGGGGCGGTGGCGGAGGAGCAGAGGTAGAGGTCAGTTTTGCCGATCCGCCAGGGGTTGAGGGTGAGCATCGGGCGGAAGAGGGTCTGGCGGGTGGTCAGGGCGCCGGCGTAGATGTCGCCGCCGCGATAGTTCGGGTTGTCGTGTTCGGCGTCGGCGGAGGTCTTGGCGACCGAGGCGATGATCGTTTCGGTGAAGCCGGGGGCGTGCCGCTCCAGCTCGGCGATGATCATCGCGGTCGGGTCGACGGTGCAGCCGGCGGGCAGATGGGCGTAGGCCCAGAGCACGTGCCGGCCGGGCTCGGACCGGCTCGGGTCGAAGCGGGTCGGCTCACTGGCCAAGATCATCGGGTGCTCCGGGATCCGGCCCCGGTGCACGGCCAGCTCGGCGGCGGCCAGCTCTTCCCGCGAGCCGGACAGGTGTACGGTCGCCGCCCGGTGCAGGTCCGGATCCCGCCAGGGCACCGGCTCGGACAGCACGAAGTCGACCTTGCCGATCCCGGGCCCGGCCCGGAACCGCGCCGCCCGCCGCCGATAGCTCCCCGGCAGCCGTGACCCGGCGATCGTGATCAACTCCCAGACCGAGGTGTCGAAGATCATCGCGTCGGTCGCCGGCAGCTCGGTGATCGTCCGGACCCGGTGCCCGGTCACGACCTTGCCGCCGTGCTCGGTCAGGTCGCGGACCAGCTCCTCGGCGATCCGGTACGAGCCGCCGACCGGCATCGGCCAGCCCACGGTGTGCGCCTGGGTCGCCAGGGTGAGCCCGGTCAGCGTGGTGCTGAGCGCGGACAACGGCTGGCTGGCGTGCCCGGCGGCGCCGGAGAACAGGTCGGCGGCGGCCCCGGTGAGCAGCCGCGCCGCCTGCACCGGCTGCCACAGGCTGGCCGCGCGCAGGCCGATCGGCACCGCCGCCGGCAGGTGCTTCGGCGCATACAGCGGGTGATCGGAGGTCAGCTCGGCGACCGCCGCCGACCGGTCGATCAGCGGCCGGAACACCCGGCGCCAGCCGGGCCCGTCGGTGCCGAGGCCGTCGACCGTGTGCTCGAGATCCCGGGCCGCGACGACCGCCGGCCGACCGGCCCGCGGCTGTCCGAACGCGACCTCCGGCGTCACGAACGCGATCCGTTCGGCCAACCCGAAGCGGCGGAAGAACGGTGAGGCGAGGGCGCCGGGATGCACCGCGGAGCAGACGTCGTGCCAGGTCCCCGGCTCGATCAGCTCCGCGGTCCGGGTGCCGCCGCCCGGCTGGTCGGCGGCCTCGTAGACGGTGACGTCGAGCCCGGCCCGGGCCAGCGTGACGGCGGCGGCGAGCCCGTTCGGGCCCGCGCCGATGATCGACACCGATGCCAAGTGATCAACCGCCGCCGGGATGCGGCTGCTGGACGGCACCACCGAGGCCAGGCGAGTTCCGCACTCCGGCGTCGGCGAGCTGTCGTGGCTCTTCTGCCGGGACGACCGCGACGCTGACCGCGGGCTCCTCCCGCTCGGCCGGTCGGGCTTCGGCCGGTCTCGCCCCGGCGCGGCGCCAGGCCCGGCGGACGAAGGCGGCCATCCGGCGCCAGGTGACGTCCCGGATGAAGATCGAATCGATCGCGATCATGGCCAGCGAGAACCACGGCAGGCCCATCAGGACAGCGATCCCGATGTGGAAGCTGAGGATGCCGAAGAGCCCGATCACTCGGCTGATCCGGTTCAGCAGCATCATCGGGAAGCACAGCTGGATGATGATCGAACTCCACGAGATCACCGTCACCATCGGTGCCCAGGTGGTGAGCAGGTCACTCAGCTCCGGCCACGGCCCGAACCGCGCGACATGCAGCGGGTTGTAGATCGCGTAGCCCTCCTGCCAGGGCTCGCCACCCGCCTTGTACAAGGCCCCGGAGGCGTAGACGATGCAGACGTGGAAGGTCATCGAGACCAGCACCAGGTTGTGCATCACGTTGGTCAGCCACTCGGGCAGCAGCCGTTCACCCTGCCAGACCCGGACCAGCCAGTTGGCCTGCGGATCGACCTCGACCCGGGACCGGCGGCGGGAGTCCAGTGACCAACGGCTGGCCGAGTCGGCGAAGATCAACGACAGCAGGGCGATCCGGAACATGTTGTCGCCCTGATCACTGGCCGAGTCGTTGAGCTCGATGAAGCTGACCCAGGCAACGAAGAAGATCGGCAGGGTGAGCTTGGTCCGCCAGCCGAGCAGCACCGCGACCGCGAGCAGGAACAAGATCAGATAGCCGAGGGTGAAGATCACGTCGTTGAGCTGGATCTGGTGGAACAGACTGAACAACCACACCCGGGGCAGGGCACTCGCCGGTTCGGCCGTCTCGCCGGACCAGGCGTAGCCGCTGCCGAAGGTGTAGAGCCGGGTGCTGAAGTTGGCCAGCAGCAGGCCGATGCCGGTGGCGCCGAGCAGCATCCGGGTGACCGCGATGCCGTAGCGGGCACGTTTGGCGTCCATCAGCCAGTGCTCGGCGAAGCCGCCGGCCCGGTACGCCAGCCGGCGGATCACCCGGACCAGGCCGATGATCAGGTTACGGATGAACCGGCCGGCGCGGCTGACGAGATCGCCGAGGTCGGGCCGGGAATCGTTGCGGGTGGTGGTTTCGTCGCTCATTGGCCGGACTCCCGCAGGCCCTGGCGGAACGTGTCGGCGAAGGCCTCCCGGGACTGCCCGGGCTCCTCCACGACGCCGCGCCAGCCGGTCTTGACGATCTTGGGTTGGGGCCGTTTCGCGTCGGGCTCGTTGCGGCGGGAGAACGGGATCACGTTCTGCCGGCTGACCTCGAACTGCACCCGGGTGAGTTCACCGGGCCAGACCGCGTACGCGACCTGGGTGGCGTACGCGGTGATCTGCCGCTCGACCGCCAGGTAGTCGTCGAGGTCGGGATCGCTGCCCTGCTTGCGCAGATCGCCCTGCAGCCGCTCGGACCAGTCGCCCTTGAAGTAGCTCAGGGCCGAGATCCGGTGCTGGGCGTTGCCGAGGTCGTCGTAGGCGCCCTTGTAGCGCGAGGCGAGCTCGG
Source organism: Microlunatus speluncae (assembly GCF_009299835.1). Taxonomy (GTDB): domain Bacteria; phylum Actinomycetota; class Actinomycetes; order Propionibacteriales; family Propionibacteriaceae; genus Microlunatus; species Microlunatus speluncae. Next base: position 251,875 of record NZ_VKCZ01000001.1, on the reverse strand, counting down.
TGCCGAGCACCGCGGCCCGCGGCGGGAACAGGTGGTGCGTCGACATCGCCAGCTCGGCGGCGGTCGCATCCACCCACTTGCTGGTCTTCTGCTGCCCGTCCTGGATCACCACGGCGCGGACGCGGAGCCGGTAGTCACCGTTGATCGGCTCGGGGGCGAAGACGCTCCAGCTCTGGCCGAACATCGGCACCATGTAGCTGCGCAACAGGTCGCCGGGCAGGAGTTGCCGCAGGCCGGAGGCCGGCGCGATCCAGAGGAAGGTGGCGAAGATGTGCCAGGCGGTGAAGGCGGCCAGCAGGATCAACACCACGCGCCGTACCTTCGGGCGCTTAGTGGCGGGGGGCCGATCGGTCATTGTTGTGTTCTACTCCCCAAGAAGTGCCGGCGCCAAGTCGAGACCGGCGATCTTGAACAAAAGACTCGGCCCCCCGCACCGGGGTGCGAGGGGCCGAATCCGGTGATCACCCGAAGATGATCATTGCCAGGTCAAACCTCACAGGGCGGACCCTGCGTTGCGACGGAGACGGCCGACCACAACGGTCGTACCACCGGCGAGCACCAGAGCGCCAGCTCCGACCAGAAGGCCGAGAGACAGGTTCGAACCGGTGTTCGGCAGCTCACCATCGCCACCATCAGCAGCGGCCGCGTAGTCGGCAGCAGCGTCATCATCAGCAGCAGCGTCGTCGTCAGCAGCGGCGTCATCATCAGCAGCGGCATCGTCGTCAGCAGCAGCGTCATCATCAGCAGCGGCATCGTCGTCAGCAGCAGCGTCATCATCAGCAGCGGCATCGTCGTCAGCAGCAGCGTCATCATCAGCAGCGGCATCGTCGTCAGCAGCAGCGTCATCATCAGCAGCGGCATCGTCGTCAGCAGCAGCGTCATCATCAGCAGCGGCATCGTCATCAGCAGCAGCGTCATCATCAGCAGCGGCATCGTCGTCAGCAGCAGCGTCATCATCAGCAGCGGCATCGTCATCAGCAGCGGCGTCAACCTCACCGGTGCCATCAGCCTGACGGACCGTGGCCGAAGCCAGGGCCACCGTGGCCAGCGGCTCGTCACCCGGCAGCACGGTGATCTTCACCGCGCGCTGCGTGAACGAACCCTCCGGGTTCACGGCAGCAGGAGCCAGCTTGGCCTCCTCGGCCGAGCCCTCGGCGCCCGGGTGCGTGAACTCGCCCGGGGTCTCCTGCACGTTGACCTTGATCGACAGCAGGTTCTCCGCGACCGCGTCAACGATCGGCTTCACGAGCTCCTTGATGCCCTCGACGATCGGGCGGAACACGGTGTCCAGGGCGCCCGGATCGGCGACCTTGTCCGTGACCGTCTTGACCGTCTTCTGAACCAGCGGCAGCACGGTCTCGTTCAGCACCGGCTCCAGCAGCTCGATGAGCGCACCAGCGGTGCCCTCACCCGTGACCTCGAACTTCAGCGCCGGCTCGTCGGTGCCGACCAGCTGGCCGACCGTGCCCTTCAGGCTGGCCTTGAAGTCCCCGCCGACCAGCGGCAGGTCAGAGGTGCCCTCGATCGTGATCTCGATCTCGGCGTTGTTGACAGCGTCAACGACAGCCTCGGAGATCGCGGCCGGGACCTGATCCAGCAGCGTGCCGACAGCGCCATCGAGCGCGGCCTGCACCAGCTGAGCGTCCACGATCTCCGTGTTCGGGTCGAGCCCGTTCAGGGTGCCGTAGAACTTGTCGTCCGGCTGCGAATCCTTGACCAGCTTGGCCAGGTCGATCGTGACCGAGCCGTCGGCCAGGTTGATCCGGGCCGCGCTGTTCTCGTCGGTGATCTCTTCCTCAAGAGCGGACTGCAGAGCAGCCTTGAGGTCGACGTCGATGTTCACCGTGGCCTCGACCTCGGCGACGCCGAGACCGCTGGCCGCAGCCAGAGCCTCTTCGATCACCGGGGCCAGCGAATCGGTCAGGTCGTTGACCTGGACCGACAGCTTGTCAGCCGCCTCCGAGAGCTTCTTCGAGATCTCGGCGACCTTCGGGCTGGACAGCCAGAGCTTGCCGTCGGCGACCTGGTAGTCGCTGGAGATCTCACCGTTCTCGTCGTACGTGGCCGAGGCGGACAGCGCGCCCAGCTCAACCCGCAGCTCCGAGATCAGGTCCTGCACACCCGCGTCACCGAGCACCGAGGTGAGGTCGACGTAGGCGTTCTCCTCGCCGGCCGGCTTCTCCTCGTCGTTCGGCGCAACGGCGATCGAACCGTCGTCGTTGATGTAGCCGGCGGACGCGAACGGCACGCCGTCCTTGTCCGACGCGGCGTACTGGCCGACCGCACCGACACCGATGGTCGGGCTCTCGCCGCCGAGCTGGAGCCCCTTGCCGAGGTCCAGGTTCAGGCTCTTCAACACCGTCGCGTCCAGAGGATTCTGGACGGCGTCCGGAGAGCTCGGATCCGCGGAGTACGCGGGCTCCAGTTCGGCGATGTCGTTCAGATTGATGGAACCGCCACCGCTCAGGACACGGCCTTCGGCCTCTGATGTGTCCGTCGGCAGCGCCGCGGCCGGTGCCGCAGTCCAGAGGGCCACAACGGACCCGACTGCCAGAGCCGCGGCTGCGAGACGCGTTTTCACGCGCCAATTTCGCGACATACTTCTCCCTACCTGTTGACCAGGAGTGCCCCACGACGGGAACTCCGAACGGACTGTCTCAGGACGGGAGCATGTCGGGGACATGGCTCCGCCATTTCCCCCAAGACAGTGATTTCGAAGGCCCACAGTTTTGCCGCCGCCCCCCCAGGCATTTGAACCCACTGGCGAGCCTCCGGGGATGAACGTATCGGTACCCACCCGGGGCAGCAAGGACGTCTCGCCGCCGTTACCAATTCGTTATCAAAATTTCTCAGGAATCGTGCTGCGCCTTATCACAACCATGATCATCGAGCCCAATCGATCCCGCGTCCATGATCAAAAACTCGCCCCTCCGAGTGAAGTTTTTTCCACCACCACACGGATCCCGGCGGTGCTTCACTGGAGGGGCGAGTCTCAGATCAGGCCGTTCCTCAAAGCTGAACGTCCTCAAGCATCTCGGTCACCAGAGCGGCGATCGGCGAGCGTTCCGACCGGTGCAGGGTCACGTGCGCGAAGAGCGGGTGTCCCTTGAGCTTCTCCACCACCGCGACCACCCCGTCGTGCCGGCCGACCCGGAGGTTGTCCCGTTGCGCCACGTCGTGGGTGAGCACCACCTTGGAGTTCTGACCGATCCGGCTGAGCACCGTGAGCAGGACGTTGCGCTCCAGCGACTGGGCCTCGTCGACGATCACGAACGCGTCGTGCAGCGAGCGGCCACGGATGTGGGTCAGCGGCAGCACCTCGAGCAGGTTGGACGCCAGCACCTCGTCGATCACGTTCCGCGAGGTCATCGCGCCCAGCGTGTCGAAGGTGGCCTGGGCCCAGGGAGCCATCTTCTCCCCCTCGGTCCCGGGCAGATAGCCGAGGTCCTGACCGCCGACCGCGTAGAGCGGCCGGAAGACGACCACCTTGGAGTGCTGCCGGCGTTCCAGCGCGGCCTCGAGGCCCGCGCAGAGCGCCAGCGCCGACTTGCCGGTGCCGGCCCGGCCACCGAGCGAGACGATGCCGATCTCCGGATCGAGCAGCAGGTCCAGCGCGACCCGTTGCTCGGCCGAACGACCGCGGATCCCGAACGCCTCCAGGTCGGGTTTGATCAAGGTCAGCTGCTTGCCCGGGGTGACCCGGCCGAGCGCCGTACCGGATCCGCCGACCAGGACCACCCCGGTGTGGCAGGGCAGGTCGCGGACCTGATCACAGTCGATCGTGCCCTCGGTGTAGAGCCGGTCGACGACCGCCGCACCCACCTCGACCTCGGCCATCCCGGTCCAGCCGGACTCGACCGCCAGCTCGGCCTCGTACTCCTCGGCCGGCAATCCGACCGCCGAGGCCTTGATCCGCATCGGCAGATCCTTGGAGATCAACGTCACCCGATGACCCTCGGCGGCCAGGTTCAGCGCGACCGAGAGGATCCGGGTGTCGTTGTCACCGAGCCGGAAGCCGGCCGGCAGGACGCTGGGGTCGGAATGGTTCAGCTCGACGTGGATCGTGCCGCCATGATCATTGGCGGGCACCGGCCGGTCGAGCTGACCGTGCCGGATCCGCAGATCATCCAGATATCGCAAGGCCGCCCGAGCGAAATAGCCCAACTCGGCGTGCTGTCGTTTGGCCTCCAGTTCGGTGATCACGACCACCGGTAAGACCACGTCGTGCTCGTCGAACCGGCGCATGGCCTGGGGATCGCTGAGCAGGACAGATGTGTCGATGACGAAGGTACGGCGGGTGCCCTCAGACCCGTCTGATGCGGTGGCCAGCTGCTGGTGTGAGTCGTTAACTGACACGGTCGCTCCTCGGGGGCCGAACACGATCACCGCTCCGGCCCCACTGGCTAGGTGGTTGGCCGGAAGTGATCAACTCCCGGATCTGCTCCCGCGGCTCTCCTGGCCGCGATGAACGACCCGGGTTGTCGGTCTACCGAACGGCGCATCGCTCGCCTCCCGTACGGGCCACAGGCGCATGTCCCGTACTCAGAAATGTACGTCCCCGACCCCCACTCCCTCTACTGCCACGCCGGTTCCGGTGCGATCGGTGAGACGCCGTTTACCTCGCCGACACATGATCACGCCGACTCGTCGCCGTGGGCCGGGAACTCGCGCGCTCAGCGGCCGAAGCGGCGTTCGCGCTGACCGTACGAGCGCAGGGCGCGGATGAAGTCGACCTTGCGGAAGTCGGGCCACAGCGCCTCGCAGAAGTAGAACTCGCTGTGCGCCGACTGCCACATCAGGAAGCCGGACAGCCGCTGTTCGCCCGAGGTGCGGATGATCAGGTCCGGATCGGGCTGGCCGCGAGTGTAGAGATGCTCGGCGATGTGCTCGATCTCCAGCGTCTCGGCCAGCTCCTCGATCGACGTACCGGACTGGGCGTGCTCGGCCAGCAATGACCGGACGGCATCGCGCAACTCGTGCCGGCCGCCGTAGGAGACGGCGACGTTGATCATCATGCCGGACAGGTCGTCGGTGGTCCGGGCCGCGGCCTTGATCCGCTGGGCCGACTCGGCCGGCAGCAGGTCCAGGGCGCCGACCGGGTGCACCCGCCAGCGCCTGGTCGCGGCCATGTCGGAAACCATCTTCTCGATCACCGCGAGCAGCGGGCGCAACTCCTCGGCGCTGTTGCGGGAGAAGTTGTCGGTGGACAGCACCCAGAGGGTGACCACCGGGATGCCGATCTCGTCACACCACTCGACGAAGTGCATCAGCTTGTCGGCGCCGGCCCGGTAGCCGGTGACCAGGGATTCGTCCGGGGCGTTGGCCCGGGCCCAGCGCCGGTTGCCGTCGGCCAGCACGGCGACGTGCCGCGGCAGCCGGTTGCGGTCGAGCTCGGCCACCAGCCGATGCTCATAGGTGGAATAGAGCAGCCCCGATGGGTGCAACCGGTCCACCAACTCGCGCAGCCGGTCGAAACGCGCCATATCGGGCAGCGTATCCGGGCTGCGCCCGTCGCGACGGCGATGGCCCCGGCAACGGGACGGTTTTTTGCTTCTGGGCCATCTCGCCTACGCTGTAACCTACGGAACCGTAACTTAGGCTGCGCAGACTGCCGGCCGGACGCGACTCGGAGGACGCGCATGAGCATGACCCGGATGGATCACGACCTCGGACCCGAACGGACGGGCAAGGCCGGGGCCGACAACCCGGTCGACGAGGTGATCCGCCAGGTCAAACCCAAGTTGCGCGGCTGGCTGCACGCCGGGATGACGCCGCTGGCGCTGGCCGCCGGGATCGTGCTGATCTGCCTGGCGCCGACCGCGGCCGGCAAGATCGGCGGCGCGGTCTTCCTGGCGGCCTCCCTGCTGCTGTTCGGCACCAGCGGGATCTATCACCGCTTCCACTGGGGCCCGGCCGGCGACGCCGTGCTGCGGCGGATGGACCACGCCAACATCTACGTCTTCATCGCCGCGACCTACACGCCGCTGGCGCTGACCATGCTCAGTGGTGGCTCGCGGGTCGGCCTACTGGTCCTGATCTGGTGCGCCGCGCTCGGCGGGCTGCTCTTCCGGCTGTTCTGGCTGTCCGCGCCGCGCTGGCTCTACACCGCGCTCTACGTCGCGATGGGCTGGGCGGCCGTCGGCTGGCTCGGCCAGTTCTACGCCGCAGGTGGCCCGGCCGTGGTGACCCTGATCATCGTCGGTGGCCTGTTCTACACCCTCGGTGCCGTCGTCTACGGGCGCAAGCGCCCCGACCCGTCACCGCGCTGGTTCGGCTTCCACGAGATCTTCCACTCCTTCACCATCGCCGGCTTCATCGTCCACTACATCGCCATCTCCCTGGTCACCTACGCCGGCTGAGCCCGTCACCACAGAATTGCGATCCGGTCTCGCCGGGTCCGCTCCGGGTCGAGCAGACCGAGCCGCCGAGCGAGAACGATCCGGATCGGGGTGGCGCGGCGGGACTTGCCGTGCGCTGTCGTACCGAACCGATGGGCTATAACAGCTTCACGGCCAAACACGAGGGAGGGGTCTTCGCCACACCGCGGGATGCCCCCGACGATGCCCTGGGCAACACCGGGCTCAGCGGGCCCGCCGAGGACTACCGGGAGGCGGCCGAAACCGGTGAGCGGATGCTGTACACCTACCAGCCGGAGGGTGTGACCGTGGCCGCCATGGTCGCGCACCTCGGCTCCTCGATCGACGGAAGCTCAGGCTGGTACGCCGAGTCCTGGGCCCGGTGCGATGACGCCGAATTCCCGGACTCGGTCACCCGGGCCGCCGGGGTGCTGATCTGGACCGACTCCGCCGGTCGCCGGGTTTCGACCAGCGAGATCGTCGCGTACCACGGCCCACGACACTGCGACTGGCAGCACTTGACCTTCCTCAGCCTCGGCGGTGGCGGACCCGAGGAGCCGTCCTGGGTGGCCGGGGACCGTCCCGACCTCGACGACTACTTCGACGAGCCGTACCGCGAGAACCTTCCGCTCCCTAAGGACGCCGTCGACACCGGCTACAACCTGGGCGCCGACCATCTCTGGCTCTCCCCCGACCGGCGCCGGGCCTACGTCGGAACCCCGACCCAGGTCGACCTCTGGCCCCGCACCAACAAGCCGCTGATGTGCGCGTGAGCCGACGCCCGGACAGTCGGGCAGGTCCGGGAGGCGACGGCCGGAGGCGCTCCGCGCCCTCTCCTCCGGCTTCGCCCCGCCGATAGCCGCCGCGCGGATCGAGTAACGGGAGCGAAGACGGCGTGCGACCGTGACAGGCTCGCCGCCGACACCATGCCGTCCCGACTTGACTCCCTTCGCCCCAGTTCCTCGACCTTCGCACCACCAAGAGAGGGCGCGGAGCCCGAGTAAGTGGGGCGGAGTCGGGCGGAGTTCAGGAATTGGCGATGGCGGCAGCGAGGTCGTCGACGGTGGTGACCGGCAGCCGGCAGACGAAGTGGCGGCAGACGTACGCGGTCGGACGGTCGTTGACCATGGTCCGATCGGCCAGCAGCGCGAAGCCGGGACGGTCCGGTTCCGCGGCGATGATCACCGATCCGGCCGGGGCGAGCCTCCAGGCCGCCAGCCGCAGGGCGACGGTGGCGGGGTCGTCGGGCGGGCCGGCGATCGCGACCTGGAGCGGTGGCCGCTCGGTCCGGGTGATCGCGTCGGCGAGCAGCCAGCCGGCGAACCGGGGCGCGGCCTCGACCAGGGCCGCGGCCGCGCCGGCGGCCTGCTCGGCGCGCTCGGCGTAGCGCGGCTCGCCGGTCAGTTCACCGAGCAGGGTCAGGGCGTGCACGGCGGCGCTGAGGCCGGACGGGGTTGCGTTGTCGGTCGGGTCCTGCGGTCGCAGATAGAGCTGCTCGGAGTCGGCGGCGGTGTCGTAGAAGCCGCCGTTGCCGTCGTCGAAGGCGGTGATCATCCGGTTGGCCAGCCATTCGGCCCGGGTCAGCCATTCAGCGTCGGCCGTGGCGGCGGCCAGCCGGGTCGCCGCCTGGCACAGCGCGGCGTAGTCCTCGAGCACCGCTGCCGCGTCACCGGCCCGGCCGTCGCGCGAGCCGCGGCGCAGGCCGTCGTCGACCCGGTGCACCCGCCAGATCAGCTCGGCGGAGTGTGCGGCGAGCTCGAGCCAGTCCGGCCGATCCATGATCATCGCCGCCTGGACCAGGGCGTCGATCAGCCAGCCGTTCCAGGCGGTGATGATCTTGTCGTCCCGACCCGGCCGCGGACGCCCGGCCCGGTGGTCGGCGAGTCGCCGACGGACTCCGGCCAGCCGGACCGGATCCTGATCATGCGGCAACTGCAGGGTAGAGGCACCGTGCTCGAAGGTGCCGGACTCGGTGACCCCGAAGGCCTCAGCCGCCCAGTCGGCGTCCTCCGGGCCGAGCGCTGCCCGAAGTTGATCAACGGTCCAGGCGTAGTAGGCGCCCTCGCGGGACACGCCGTCGGCATCCGGCGAGTCGGCATCGAGGCTGGAGGCGAAACCGCCCTCCGCGGTGCGCAGCTCGCTGAGCAGCCAGTCCACCGTCTCGGTGGCGACGCGCTCGGCGATCGGCGAGCCCGTCCGCTGCCACCAGCGGACGTAGCAGCCGAGCAGCAGCGCGTTGTCGTACAGCATCTTCTCGAAGTGCGGCACGACCCAGCCGGAATCGACGCTGTAGCGGGCGAAGCCGCCGGCCAGCTGGTCGTAGATGCCGCCGCGGGCCATCGCCTCCAGCGTCTGCTCGGCCATGATCATCGCCGTCGGGTCGTCGGTCCGCAGCAGGGCCTCCAGCACCAGCGACGGCGGAAACTTCGGCGCCGTGCCGAAGCCGGGATGGGCCTGGTCGAAGTCGCCGCCCAGGGTGCCGATCGCGGCCGCGATCTCGGCCGGCCCGATCCGGCCGCTCAGATCTCGCCGCGCCGCGGCGAGTTGATCGGTGATCGATCCGGCCGACTCGACGATCTGCTCCCGCCGGTCCCCCCAGGCCTCACCGACCGCCTGCAGCACCTGCGGAAACGACGGCAGCCCTGAGCGCGGAGTCGCCGGGAAGTAGGTGCCGGCATAGAACGGACGACGATCCGGCGTCAGGAAGACCGTCATCGGCCAGCCGCCCTGCCCGGTCATCGCCTGAGTTGCCTGCATGTAGACCGCGTCGACGTCGGGCCGCTCCTCCCGGTCGACCTTGATCGCCACGAACCCGGAGTTGATCATGGCCGCGATCTCGTCGTCCTCGAACGACTCGTGCGCCATCACGTGACACCAGTGGCAGGCGGCGTACCCCACGCTCAGCAGGATCGGGGTATCACGGCGCCTCGCCTCGGCGAATGCTTCGGGTCCCCACTCCCACCAGTCCACTGGATTCTCGGCATGCTGGAGCAGGTACGGGCTTGTCGCGCTGGTGAGGCGGTTGACCATTCGCTGACTCCTGACTTGTGGCACGTGTATCAATGCGGACGAAGTGCGAGGACGTTCATCGGATCCCGCAGGACGCCGGCCGTCCACTCGACGCTCTGCCGAACGTCGAGGCCAACTTCGGGGTGTTCCGTAAACTTCTCGATGACGCGGGCCGTATCGACGGGGTCGGCAACAGCCATGAGCCGCCACAGATCGCCGAGGCCCTTATCGCGGACCGGCCCTTTGCCAGGCTCACGTAGTCGCTCTCCGACCTTGGACCCCTTCGCCAAGATCAACGCAGGGATCCCGGCAACGAAGATCTCAACCGACAGGCGCGAGTCGGCGAAGTCCAGGATCGTCAGCCGCGAGCGGTTGAAGGCGGCGAGTTCCAGACCGAGGGCGTTTCCAACCGCAAGCTTGCCGTGCGCGGGCTGCAACGCCGGCACACCCCGTCTGGTCCGGCTCGCCGTGCCTGACAGCCCGTGTGGAGCGAGCAGGTCGACCTTCTCCCGATACGACCGCGTGCCATCTGGCTCTTCGTACGCCTCCCGGCCCCACAACCCCGGCCGTGCCGCGGTGCGGTGCTCATAACTCGCCTCGACGAGAGGCGTCTCGATGCTCGGCAGGTCACCGACCAAGCCGGGCGTGACACCGAGGTCGCCGTCGCCGGTGGGCATCCTCGGCACATCGAGATCCATCGTCCGAAGCAGGACGGCGTGCGCGCCGACCAACGTCAGCGACTCGGCATGCGCAGCCAAAACGTCGACCACGTTGATGATCGCGCGACGGCTCCACTCGATCTCGGTGCGAGGTGCCTTGAGCTCCGTCATGCCACGCGCCGCCCCACGAGGATGTCGGCCTGCTCCGTCATGCGGTCGATGCCGCCGTAGGCGTCGATGACGACCTGGTCGCGCGCAACGACAGTGATGCCGTCGATCTTGGTCCGCCCGAGCTCAGTGACACGATCGAACGGGATCAGCGTGACCCGCATCCCGAACGAGCCAGGCTCCTTGCGGATCAGGCCGGCGGCTTCAGCCGCTAGCTCGACATCCTCGACGTAAAGGACCGGCCACGCCTCCCCTGCACTGGAGTGGTAGTAGTTCGCGCCGGCGTCACCGGTCACGGCGTACTCGATGCTGGCCACGCCGAGCGCCACCGCGATGTCGCGTGCCGTCGGACCTGCCTTGAAGTCGACGGCGCCCGGACGACGGGTGAGACGGGCGGCCCTCCCAGCCCGGAGTTGCACGTCGGCTTCCTTGCCGTTGATCGCGCGGCCCTTGACGTCGACGAGCCCAATCCGAGCCCACCGCTGCCGCCACGCCTCGATGCCCGGGGTCACCGCGAGGCCAAGCTTCGGATCGAGCGCCAATCGCGCGGCGGCGATCACGGTGGGGTCCGCTGTCCCGGTGAAACCGATGGGCTCCCCCAAGACCGCCAGGATTTCTTGGGCGAGATCGAACGACGGACTGACCGCCCCGGCCTCGATCCGCGTCACCGTCGTCGGAGCGACGTCGACCAGCGCCGCGAGCTGCCGGGCACTCAGCCCGTTCACGCGGCGCAGGGTCGAGATGCGCTCCGCGAGGTCCATACGTCCAGTCTAAGGGAGCGTTGCAAATATGCAACACGTTGGGGAATCAGCCGAATGGCGGACAGCTAGTGCCGCGGTCGGGGCCACGGAGCTAGTGGAGCCACTGCAACACCCATTGATCACGGGCCGCGGCATGGTGGTACATGGCCTTGAGCTTGTCGAAGTTGGGCCCGAGATACTCGTCGAAGACCTCCGGGTCGGCCCAGATGTCCGGGTAGAGCTCGGCCGCGGACATGGCGGCCGGGTCGAATCGGGAGCGGAGGTCCTCCCGCCGGATGCCGGTCAGCGCTGCGGCCACCGCGGCGACCCCGGCCGGGTCGAGCAGTCGCGGCGGGCCGTAGCCCTCGTCCGGCCCGAACCCCTCGCCGCCGAAGATCACCTGACCCAACGGACCCGGGCCGCCCCACGGATCGCCGGTGAGCAGCCAGTGGATGCCGTGCCAGGCCTTGTCGAGATCGACCGAGCCGGGCGGCGGGCCGTCCACCAGACCCCAGATCCTGTCCGGGTCCGCCCGCAGCGCCTCGGTCTCGGCGGCCGTCAGGGCTCGCCCGTCCCAGGTCATTCCCATCGGAGTCTCACCATGGAGGCATCATGGCGCATCGGCAACGGCCACCGCGACGGGGCGATAGCGGAGGTTCACCTCGGCGATCGGGTCGTCGGAGTTGATCAAGTTGAGCCGGATCGGGTGGGCCCCCGGGCTGTCGTACAGCCGGATCCCGTCGCCCAGCAGCAACGGCGCGATGTGCAGGTCGACCTCGTCCACCAGTCCGCGCTGCAACGCCTGCCGGCCGATCGACGGCGACAGGATCTCGAGATTCTTACCGCCGGCCGCCGCCAGCGCGATCCGGACCGCTTCGGCCACATCACAGGTCAGGAAGGTGATCCCGTCCCGCTGGACGGCGTCCTCGGGATGATGGGTGAGCACGAAGATCGGGCCCTGCCAGTCGCCACCGTACGGTCGAGCGTCCGGGTCGAGATCCCAGCCGTCGCGGCCACCGAGCACCGCGCCGGTGGTCCGGGTGTATTCCTCCTCCACGCCGGGCCGACCGGTGAACCCGGTCATCCAGGACATGTCGTGGTCCGGGCCGGCGACGAAGCCGTCCAGCGACATCGTGAAGTGGCAGAGCACCTTTCCCTCGCCGACCTGTGGATCCGTGTCACGCATCTGAGCCTCCATCGCCGTTGATCAACTCGCTCCCGCGTCACCGACTCTAGCGCCACTACTTGCATATTGCAATCAGTCTTCGTCTCAGAAAGTTTCGATCCGGTCGGCCAGCCGGGTGTTGGCATCGGCCCAGGCGTCGACCATCCGGGCGCCGCCGTGACCCTCGCCCTCGTCGATGATCAATTCCGATCCCGGCCAGCGACGCTGCAGCTCCCAAGCGGTGATCAACGGGCCGCTGACGTCGGCCCGGCCGTGGATCAGGTAGCCGGGGATCCCGGCGAGCCGCTCCATCCGGTCCAGGATCGGCGGATCGCAGAACCCGTCGTGGGACCAGTAGTGCGTGGCCAGCGTGACGAAGACCTGCCGGAAGAGTTGATCATCCCAGCGTGGGTCGCGGTGCAGGCCCTCGACCAGGGACACGTGGTGATCTTCCCACTCGGCCCAGGCCAGGGCGGCGGAGTCGCGAACCGCCGGATCGGGATCGCGGATCAAGATCGCGTACGCCTCGACGATCCGGGACTCGTGCCGGCGATAGCCGATCCCGGCCCGCTCGGCATGCGCGGCGAACCGGTCCCACGCCTCGGGGAACACGACGCCGATCTGTTCGGTGATCCAGTCCACTTCCCAGCGCCGGGTGGAAGTAACGGCCATCAGCACCACGCCGAGGATCCGGTCCGGGTGAGCCTGCGCGTACGCCAGCGCCAGCGTCGATCCCCAGGAGACCCCGTTGATCACCCACCGGTCGATGCCGAGGTGATCGCGCAGCTGTTCGCAGTCCTTGATCAACGCGGCCGTGGTGTTGGCCTCGAGATCATGATCGGGTTCGATCGCGAGCGGAGCGGACCGGCCACAGCCGCGCTGATCGATCCCGATGATCCGGAATCGCTCCGGATCGAATTTGGTGACGTAGCCGCCCGGGCCGAGGGTGCCGCCCGGTCCGCCGTGCAGATAGAGGGCCGGGATCCCGTCCGGTCGCCCGGACTCCTCCCAGTAGACCTGTTGACCTTCGCCGACGTCGAGCAGTCCGGAGTCCCGGATCGGGGTCTTGGCAAACACCCGACGATCGTACGGGCGTCCCGGTCAGAGCTCCGACAACCGGCCCAGGAAGAATTCGGTGAACCCGGCGGCGTCGACGGCGACCGCGATCGAGGCATTGACGGTACGAGAGCCGGGATCGACGATCATGGCGCCGCGGACCTCGTCACCGGTCTCCACCCGGACCTGCGCGTCGCGCCAGGTGATCAACTCCGGATGGGTGACGGCGGCGACGGCCAGCGGGTCGTGCATGGCGCAGGACTCGCCCGGTTGATCCTTGTTGCGGTCGAGGTGATCGATCCAGGCGACGGTGTAGCGACCGGCGAAGGAGGCGAACTCGCGAGCACTGGACTCCATCGCGCGAGCCTGATCTTTGGTCACCCGCACCTGCAGCGTGACGTCCAGCCCGACCCACTGGGCCACGATCCCGGAATCGAGCACGATCGCGGCGGCCTCGGGATCGCACCAGACGTTGTACTCCCCCGGCTGCTCGGCGTTGCCCGGCCGGTCGAAGACCCCGCCCATGATCACCAGCCGCTTCAGCGACGAGGCGAAGTCGGGGGCGAGCCGCATCGCCAGGGCGACGTTGGTCAGCGGACCGACCGCGACCAGGGTGAGCTCGCCGGGGTGGGCTCGGACCAACTCCACCATCGCGACCGCCGCCGGCGTCGGCCGCGGTTCCCGGACAACGACCTCGTCTGGCACCGTGCCGACCCGCTTCCGCGGCCGCAGCAGCGGCACCTCGGCGCCGCGGTGCACCGGGACCTCCGGCCGGCCGAGCCGGTGCAGCAGCTCCAGGGTGAGCGTGGTGGCCGAGGCGACGTCGGTGTTGCCGTTGACCGTGGTCACCAGCTCCACCGAGATCTCCGGATCGGCCAGTGCCAGGGCCAGCGCGAAACCGTCGTCGACATCGCTGCCCGGAGCGCCCATGGCCAGATCGACATCGAGCATCACACGTTCCATGAATCCGCCCTCGCGCTGCGTCGGTGATCTGGTCGTCGGCCATCGTGGCACGGCCGGATCGGTCGAGGCGGCCGGATCGAGAGACGTCTCACCGCGACGTCGGCGGCGTCGCATAGCATGGTGGTCTCGCCCGCGCGCCAGGATTCGGTGCGCGTCAGGCCGGTCGGGCTGTGGCCGGTGGGTGATGGTCTTGCCGCAAACTTCTGCGGTCCCGCCTGCCCGTCTCCGTCGAAGGACTCCGCCCGTGCGCGCCCGTTCCGCTGTGCTGTCCCTGCTCGCCGTCGTGTCCCTGCTCGCCGTCCCGCTGGCCGCCTGCTCCGCCCCGGCGCCGGCCGCCGAGCCGAAACCGGCCGGCTTCACCGCGGTGTCCCTGGACAACTGCGGCACCAAGGTCACCGTCGACCACCCGCCGGAGCGGGTGGTGGCGATCAAGTCGACCGCGATCGAGCTGCTGCTGGCGCTCGGGCTGGGTGACCGGATCGTCGGCACGGCGTTCAGCGACGGACCGTTGCCGCCGGCCTACGCGGACGCCGCTCCCCCGGTGCTGGCTGAGAAGGTGCCGGGCCGGGAGGCGTTGCTCGGCGCCCGGCCGGACTTCGTCTACGCCGGCTGGGAGAGCAATCTGACCGCCCAGGGTGCCGGCGACCGGGCCGGGCTGGCCGAGCTGGGCATCCCGACCTATGTGGCGCCGGCCGCATGCAAGGAGCCCGCCTACCAGCCGAAGCCGCTGACCAGGGACGTGCTGGAGCGGGAGATGCGGGAGGTCGGCGCGATCTTCGGCGTGCCGGACCGGGCGGAGAAGTTGATCAACGATCAGCGGGCCGCGCTGGCCGGCGTGGCGAAGGATCCCGAGCAGCGCACCGTGCTCTGGTACAGCTCCGGCTCCGACAGCCCGTACGTCGGCGCCGGCATCGGCACCCCGCAGCTGATCATGGACTCGGTCGGGCTGAAGAACATCTTCGCCGACATCCCGGACACCTGGAGCGCCGTCTCCTGGGAGAGCGTGATCAAGGCCGATCCGGACCTGATCGTGCTGGTCGACGCCTCCTGGAACAGTGCCGAGTCGAAGAAGAAGGTGCTGGCCTCCTCGCCCGCCTCGGCCCTGGACGCAGTCCGCGAGCAACGCTTTCTGACGGTACGGTTTCCGGCCGGCGAGGGCGGCGTGGCCACGGCCGAGGCGATCACCGGCCTGGCCGACCAGCTGAAAGCCCGATCGTGATCGGGGTGACGGCGTGACCGCCGTGATGCCGCGGCCGGTGTCGGCGCCACCCTCGCCGGAGCCGCGGGTCCGGCAGCCGAGGAGCCTGCTGGTGTGGCTCGCCGGGGCCGCGTTGTTGATCTTGCTCGCCGGGTCGATCCTGGCCGCGTCGGCGGTCGGCGCCAGCGGGCTCGGGCCGGCCCACGTGCTGCAGTCGATCAGCCACCATCTCGGGATCGATCCGGTCGGTCTGCCCCGGCTGGACGACGCGATCATCTGGGACATCCGGCTGCCCCGGGTGATCACCGCCGCCCTGGTCGGCGCGGCGCTCGCCCTGTCCGGCGCGGTGATGCAGACGTTGACCGGAAATCCGCTCGCCGACCCCTACCTGCTCGGATCGTCGTCCGGCGCGGCGCTCGGGGCGGTCTCGGTGCTGCTGCTCGGTGTCGGCCTGGTGCTGCCGGTGGCCGCGTTCCTGGGGGCGATGCTGGCGTTGGCCGGCGCGCTGGCGCTGACCGGGCGAGCGGCCGCCCGCGGCTCGACCCGGATCGTGCTGGCCGGCATCGCCGTCGCGCAGATCTGTTCGGCGGCCACCTCGTTCGTGATCTTCTCGGCGGCTCAGGGCGACTCGTACCGGGAGGTGCTGGCCTGGCTGATGGGCTCGCTCGGCGGCGCCGACTGGGCCTCGCTGGCCGTCGCCGGACCGATCATCGTCGCCGCCGGGCTGATCTTGATCGGGTACGCCCGCACCCTGGACGCGTTCGCGTTCGGCGACGGACTCGCCGCCTCGCTCGGCGTTGCGACCGGCCCGACCCGGCTGATCCTGCTCGGCCTGGTCGCGCTGCTGACCGGCTCCGCCGTCGCGGTCAGCGGCGCGATCGGGTTTCTCGGCCTGACCCTGCCGCACGCAGTACGGTTCCTGACCGGGCCCGGGCACGCGCGACTGCTGCCGGTGCTCGCCCCGGCCGGCGCGATCTTCCTGATCTGGACCGACACCGCGGCGCGCACCGTGCTGGCGCCGGAGGAGGTGCCGGTCGGCATTCTGACCGCGCTGATCGGGGCGCCGGTGTTCTGCTTCCTGCTCTGGCGGCAGCGGAGGGCTGCATGACCACGATCCCGTTCCCCGAGCCGGTCGACGAGTCGGCGGTCCGGGTCGAAGACGTCCGGTACGCGATCGACGGAACCCCTTTGCTGCAGGGGATCTCGCTGACCGCACCGGCCGGCCGGCTGACCGGGATCCTCGGCCCGAACGGTGCCGGCAAGTCGACCCTGCTCCGGATCGTGGCCGGCCTGACCCGGCCGGCGGCGGGGCGGGTGCTGGTCGGCGGCGACGCGTTGCATCGGCTGCCCCGGCGGGCCCGGGCGCGGCGGGTCGCGTTCCTCGAGCAGCAGTCGGCGACCGAACAACCGCTGCTGGTCCGCCAAGTGGTCGAGCTGGGCCGGATCCCGCACCTCGGCCGGTGGCAGTCCTACGGCCCCGGGGACCGCGCGGCCGTCGCGGAGGCGCTGGACTCGGTCGGCATGAGCGACTACGCGGACCGGCGCTGGGACACCCTGTCCGGGGGCGAACAGCAGCGGGTCCAGCTGGCCCGGGCGCTGGCCCAGCAGCCCGAGGTGTTGATCTTGGACGAGCCGACCAACCATCTCGACGTCGCGGCCCAGCTGATGATCATGGCACGGGTCGCCGGGCTCGGCCGGACCGGCATCGCCGCGGTGCACGATCTCAACCTCGCCGCGACGTTCTGCGATTGGCTGGTGCTGCTCGATCACGGCCGGGTGGTAGCCAGCGGCACCCCGGAGACCGTACTGACGCCGGAACTGATCGCCCGCACGTACGGAGTCACCGCCCGGGTGCTGCGGCATCCGGAGGACGGCCACCCGGTGCTGGTCTTCGACCGGGCTCAGGACGGGCTGAGCCCGGGCAGCACCTCGGTGCCGAAGACCGCCTGAGCCCGCTCCGGATCGGGCCCGGCGAGGTGCAGCTGCACCTCGTCGACACCGAGGTCGAGGAACTGCTGGATCCGCCGGCGGTGCGCGTCGAGATCGCTGGAGATGATCATGCGATCGGTGAAGTCCTCCCGCCGCAGCCGCCGGGCCAACTGCTCGAAGTCGCGGGTGTTGCGCACCTCGGAGACGGGATAGCGCACCCCCGGCCCGGGCCAGTGCTCGATCGCCGCCTGCTCCGCCTCCGGCTCGGTCTCGGCCCAGGCGTGATGCAGTCGGACCACCCGGTAGAGCCGCTCCGGATCGCGGCCCGCCCGCGCCGCCCCGGTCCGCAACTGCTCGAACAAGGTGGCCAGCTGCTCCAGCCGACCGCCCTCGGTGATCATCCCGTCGGCGACCGCCCCGGCCCGCCGTGCGGTGACCGGCCCCGCGGTGGCGACCAGGATCCGCGGCGGCCGGTCCGGCAGCGTCCACAGCCGGGCCTGCTCCATGATCAACTCCGGGTCGGAGTGCCGCGCCTCCCTTCCGGTGAACAGCTTGCGGATGATCTCGATCGCGGAGAACATCCGGTTGATCCTCCTCGGTGGCTCCGGCCAGTACTGCCCGGTGACGTGTTCGTTGATCAACTCCCCGGCGCCGATGCCGAGCCAGTGCCGGTCCGGGAAGATCGACGCCAGCGTCGCCGACGCCTGCGCGACCACGGCCGGATGCATCCGGTAGGACGGGCTGATCACCCCGGGATTGATCGGGATGGTCGTCCGGGCCGACGCGGCCGAGGCCACGTTCCAAACGAACGACGCCTGCCCCTGCGAGCTCGTCCAGGGCGCGAACCGATCCGAGAACATGACCGAGCCGAACCCGTACTGCTGCGCCGTCCGCGCCAACTCGACCGCCCGCCCCGGAGCGACCGACTCCAACATGATCGCCTGCCCGATAACCACCATTCGCCGACCCTAAACCGCCGACTTGTCAGAACTGAGGAGCCCCAGGGCACAACTCAGTTCTGACAACTTGGGAGAAGGGCGGCTCGGGCGTCCGGGCGGCGGAGCATCCGGGCGCACCAGGCGAAGTGGCCGTCGGAGCCGTCCGGGGAGAAGTGGGCGTGGGTGATCACCGCGTAGGCGGCTCGATATAGGCCGTACCGCTGGGGGTCGTGGCCGAAGCGGGCCAGGAAGGCCTGATCCAGGCGCTCCTCCGAGACCCGCGCGTTCGGTCCGTACATGTCGAAGATGCTGGCGGTGATCGCGGCGTCGAACTGCGGATCGCCAACCGTGGTGAGGAATCCGAAGTCCAGCACACCGCTCACCCGGCCGTCCCGGACGAGCACGTTCCCCGGGATCAGATCGCCGTGGAGGAAGCCCGCCGGATCGGATTCCGGCAACGTCTGCAGGCCGGTGATCACGGCCGGCACCAGGTCGTCGACGTCCGGGACCTCGCGCCGCAGGAGCTCGGGGCGATCCCGGAAGCGCCGTTCGACCAGCGCGGCCAGAGCCGTGGGAAACAGGACCCGCGGGTCTAGTGGTCGGTCCCCCGGCAGGATCGGCAACGCGGCGAGCCCCGGCGACAGGACGGCGCGCGCCAGACCTTCGAGCACATCGCCCATCAGCCGGACCGCGTCCTCATCCACCACCGGCGGTTCGGCCAGCCGGTCGGGCCGCAGCGGACGGCCGTGCACCTTGCGCTCGATGGTGATGATCAACTCATCGTCGATCAACAGCTCGAGGACCCGCGGCGTCGCGAACGGAAGTGACGCCGCCCACAGCGCCGTACCGAATTCCACGAGGGCCTCGACATCCTCGCGGGAGCGACCGTGCCAGATCTTCGCGACCTCGTCGGTCGAGACGTCGACGACCGTGCCCTCCATCCCCGCACCGAGCACTGCGCCGGGCTCCCAACCACGACTCCGCAACAGCCCGGCCGCCCGCTTATCCACAGCAATCACCCCATTTCCGCCGACTTGTCAGAACTGAGAAGCCCTATGACACAACTCAGTTCTGACAACTCGGGGATCAGAGGGTGAAGCCGAGGCGGTGGGAGACCTGGTTCCAGCGGAGCTCCTTGGTGAAGCCGCGGCGGGTGGTGTCGGCGTCGATCAGGGCGAGCTCGACGCCGGCGATCCGGGCGAAGTCCTCCAGCTCCTCGGTGCCGGCCGCGGTGGACAGGACCGTGTGGTGCGGGCCGCCGGCGGTCAGCCAGCACTCGGTGGAGGTGGCGAAGTCGGGCTTCGGCTGCCAGACGGCGCGGGCCACCGGCAGCTTCGGCAGCGGCTGGTCCGGCGACACCACGTCGACCTCGTTGGCGACCAGCCGGAAGCGGTCGCCGAGATCGCAGATGCCGACCACCGTGGCCGGGCCCGGGGCGGCGTCGAAGACGAGCCGGACCGGGTCGGAGCGGCCGCCGATGCCCAGCGGATGGATCTCGATCCGCGGCCGGCTGGCGGCGATGGTCGGGCAGACCTCGAGCATGTGCGCACCGAGGATCTTTTCCGCCCCAGGCGCCAGGTGATACGTGTAGTCCTCCATGAACGAGGTGCCGCCGGGTTGCCCCGCGCCGATCGCCTTGACCGTGTGCAGCAGCATCGAGGTCTTCCAGTCGCCCTCGCCGCCGAACCCGTACCCGTCGGCCATCAGCCGCTGCACGGCCAGGCCGGGCAACTGCTGCAGGCCACCGAGATCCTCGAAGTTGGTCGTGAACGCGCCGAACCCGCCCTCGGTCAGGAACGTCCGCAGGCCGGCCTCGACCCGGGCGCCGTAGCGTAGCGCGTCGTGCCGGTCGCCGCCCGGGGTCAGCTCCGGCGCGAGGTCGTACAGGTCGACGTACTCGGTGATCAAAAAATCGATCTCGGTGTCGTCGACCTGATCGACGACCGCCACAAGATCATTGACGCCGTACGTGTTGACCGAGACACCGAACCGGAGCTGCGCCTCCACCTTGTCGCCCTCGGTCACCGCGACGTCGCGCATGTTGTCGCCGAACCGGGCCAGCTTGAGCTCGCGCAGGGCCGCGGCACCGCGGGCGGCACGCTGCCAGGCGCCGATCCGGGACTGCACCCGCGGATCGCTGACGTGCCCGGCGACCGTCTTCCGCGGTACGTCGAGCCGGGTCTGGATGTAGCCGAACTCGCGATCACCGTGCGCGGCCTGATTGAGGTTCATGAAGTCCATGTCGATCTCCGCCCACGGCAGGTCGACATTGGCCTGGGTGTGCAGGTGCAGCAGCGGAACCTGCAGCGCGTCCAGCCCGGTGATCCACATCTTCGCCGGTGAGAACGTGTGCATCCAGGTGATCACGCCGAGGCAGTCGGGATCGGAGTTGGCGGCCAGGATCTGCCGGTGGATCGAGACCGAATCGGTCAGCACCGGCTGCCAGACGACCGGCAGCGGCAGCTGGCCCGAGTCGTTCAGTTGATCAACGATCGCCCGCGACTGGTCAGCCACCTGATCAAGAGTCTCCGGGCCGTAGAGGCCTTGGCTCCCGGTGAGGAACCACACCTGCCGCCGCGCCGAACCCTGACCGTCCCGTTCCGTCATGATCTTCCTCACCGTTGCCCGTAAACGTTCTGATAGCGCTCATACAGCCGATCGATGTCGTCCTGCGGGATGGGGATCGGCTCGCCGAGTTGCCGGGCGATGTGCACCGTCCGGGCCACCTCCTCGCACAGCACCGCCGCCTTGACCGCGGACTTGGCCGACCCGCCGATGGTGAACACCCCGTGGTTCTGCATCAGCACGGCCTTGGACCGGTGATCACGCAGCGTCTCGACGATCCCCTGCCCGATCGAGTCGTCGCCGATCAGCGCGAACGGCCCGATCGGCACCTCGCCGCCGAACTCGTCGCCCATCATGGTCAGCACACACGGGATCGCCTCGCCGCGCGCCGCCCAGGCGGTGGCGTAGGTCGAGTGGGTGTGCACCACGCCGTTGACCTCCGGCAGGTGCCGATAGACGTACGCATGCGCGGCGGTGTCCGACGACGGCGCGTGATCACCTTCGACCAGGTTGCCGTCAAGATCACAGACCACCATGGCCGAGGCGCTGAGCTCCTCGTACCGGACGCCGGAGGGCTTGATCACCAACAGGTCCCGGCCCGGCACGCGGGCGGAGATGTTGCCGGCGGTCCAGACCACCAACTCGTTCTTCGGCAGCTCGGCGTGCAGCTCGGAAACCTCTTGCCGCAACAGATACAGCGCCTCGTCGGCGTCCACAGTCGACGACATCAGGTCAGCGCCTGCTGGTGCGGAGGATTGGAGATGCCGCGTGCTCGTGGGTCGGAGCTAGGCGAATCTGTCGCGCTCATGATCAATCTCTCCCCATGGTCAGTTACCGTTCGGCGACGGTGGCCCGGCGAAGTAACTGCGTGTCCCCACCCGTCAAGTGGTGCTGTCCTGCCGCCGCGACCGATCCTGCTCCGACCCCGGTTCTTCCGGATCTTCGGTCGCCTCGTCCTGCTGGGCATCCGCCGGCGTGCCGGCGCCCTCGTCGCCCGCTTCCGCGCCGGCCCGCGGCACCTTGATCTTGCGCATCTGCCGCATCATGCTGAGAAACAGGCCGACCAAGATCAGGGCCAGCACGATCACGATGATCAGAGCCGTCCAGCCCGGCTTGACCAGGTTCGGATCCAGCTCGAGGGTGATCATGCCGGAACTCTACTGCTCGGCTCGGTGGTGCCGTTGCCGGCCGCGGATTCGACCGCGACTCCGGCAAACAGATCGTCCTCCGGGATCGAGGTCGCGATCCGGCTGCGGGCCAGCTCGAAGTCCTCGGTCGGCCAGGCCGCCTGGTGCAGGTCCAACGGCACGCTGAACCAGTGGCCCTGCGGGTCGATCTGCGTCGCGTGGGCGAGCAGCGCCTTGTCCCGGACCGCGAAGTAGTCGGCGCACGGCACCCGGGTGGTCACGCGGCGCTGGTGCTCCGGGTCCGGCTTCCACTCCGCCAGCCGCTCCGCGTACGGCGACTCCAGGCCGCGCTCCCGCATCACCCGGTCCAGGGCGACGATCCGCTCCCGGTGGAACGTGAACTGGTAGTACAGCTTGAGCGGCGCCCACGGCTCGCCTGCCCCAGGGTACGCGTCCGGATCGCCGGCCGCCTCGTACGCGGCGACGCTGATCTCGTGGCACTTGATGTGGTCCGGATGCGGATAGCCGCCGTTCTCGTCGTACGTGGTGATCACGTGCGGCCGGAACTCCCGGATCAGCCGGACCAGCGGCTCGGCCGCGTCGGCCAGGTCGACCAGTGCGAAGCAGCCTTCCGGCAGCGGCGGCAGCGGATCACCCTCCGGCAGCCCGGAGTCGACGAAACCGAGCCAGACCTGGCGGATGCCGAGGATGTCCCGGGCCTGGTCCATCTCCTGACGCCGGATCTCCGCCAGATTGGCCAGCACATCGGGCCGGTCCATCGCCGGATTGAGGATCGATCCCCGCTCGCCGCCGGTGCAGGTCGCGACGATCACCTCGACACCCTCGGCGACATAGCGGGCCGTGGAAGCAGCCCCCTTGCTGGATTCGTCGTCGGGGTGGGCATGGACGTGGAGCAGCCGCAGCGGTTCACCGGCCGCGTCCACCCGTACCGGCCTGCCAGCCACGACTCCTGGCGCGGGATCAGTCATGGCCACATGCTGCCATCCGACCCGTCACCGGGCGGAGTTGGCCCACCGTCCGGGACGCTGCCATCTGGCGGCGTCCGGCCAGGGCCGGGAGCGACTCGGCGTCCGAAGGGCGCGACCGTCGGGAGCCGGTCGTGGGTAGAGCAGGCGGCAGTCGGAGAGTGACGGCGGCGGGAATTGAAGGCTCAAGGCACGGTTCTGGACCGTATTGGGTACGGAAGTCGCCCCCGGTCGAGAAACGCACGCTCACCGAGCCGGATCGGGAGCGGAGGCTGCTCATCGAGTGTGACGAAAACCGGCTCGGCGACGGGGGCGATCGAGCCGGAAGGCGTCGCAGTCGATGAAGGATCAGCGCCGGTCGTCGTTCGCCTGGCCGAAGTGGGCAGCGATGGTCTCGAAGATCCGGCGCGGGCGGTCCGGCACCCAGTGATCGATCGCGACCAGCGGCTGCCCGCCGGACTGGGTCAGCTGCCAGCCCGAGTCGTCCTCGAAGCCGGGATTCTGCAAGCTGAAGCCGACCGGCTCGAGGTGATCGAAGGAGACGTCGGTCTGGTAGGCGCGGCCGCCGACGGCCTCGTACACCCGGATCGCCAGCTTCGCCGTCGCCTTGCCGGCGAGGTACGGGGTGAGGTCGATGGTCGGGCCGCCGGAGAGGGTCGCCTGCGCCCACCACTGCCAGCCGAACTCGCGCAGGTCCTGGGACCAGACGATGTCGTCGTCGATCAGGATCTGCTTGAACCGCCGGCCGAGGTCGCCGACCTTGCCCGCGAACGTCGTCCGGTGCCAGAACGACAACTCGTACCGGGACGTGCCGGGATCGGGCTCGATCAGCTGCGCGGCCTCGGCCCACGAGCCGGTCTCGGTGCGGCCGGTGGAGGTGACGAAGCTGAGCCGGCCGGTGCCGTACATGGCCTGGTTGCTGGAGGCGATGGTCGGGGCGTGGTCGAGCTGCGCGCCGTAGACGCTGATCCCGGCGATCCGGCCGTCGGCGAGATAGTCCAGGCCGGTCCGCAGCGCCTCGTCGACGTAGTGCTCGGTCGGTTCTCGGCCGCCGTCGAGGAAGCGGCCGGTGTAGAGGAGCAGGATCAGGTCCAGGCCGAGCGGGTCGGTGTTGGCCAAGATCTGGTCCAGGTCGCGGCCGACGGTGCTCGCGTTCTGCGTGTTCTGGTGCGGACCGTCGAGATAGGGATAGATCAGCCCGTCGAGGTACTGGCCGTAGGTGGCGAGGAATTCGGTGCTGTTCGACGATCCCCAGTAGGTGCACAGATAGAAGTTGAGGTCGGGGTTGACCGCGTCGGCCGCCGCCCTGATCTCGGCCACGTACGCCGGCGTGAACAGATCGGTGTTGAACTCGAAGTCGTCGATCGCCCAGCCGGTGATGTTGGGGTGCCGAAGGGACAGCTCGGCGGCCGTCCGGGCCCAGTGGGCATAGTCGGTGAGGATCGGCTTGCCGGACAGGTTCTCGGTGCTGATCTCCGTCGGCGGGATGAAGTAGAGCCAGATGTTCAGGCCGGCGTCGGCCGCCGCGGGGGCGAACTCCTCCAGGTCCTCCATCTCCGGGCCGCCGCGACCGGCGTTGTAGATATAGGTGTTCAGGCCGAGGGCGGCCAGCCGCTCGACGGTCAGCGGCACGTCGAGGTGCAGGTGGCCGTCCCCTCGCGGCGTCGGCTCGAGGAAGCGGACGCCGACGGTGTTGCCGCCGGCCTGGCTGGCGCGGACTCCGTGCACACGGGGCATGGTTGACCTTTCGGTACGGGAACGGGGGCGATGATCAAGCCGGCACGGACGATCCGAGCAGCTTGGCCAGGTTGCCGCCGAGCACCCGGGCTCGGCGATCTTCGGCAAGGTCCCACTCGAGGATCCGGCGGAGCTCGATCACGATCGAGGAGTACGGCGAGTCGGAGCTGAAGATCACCCGGTCGGTGCCGACGGCGGGATGCTCGGCGAACGAGGTCAAGATCGTGTCCCACGGGCCGTAGGCGGTGTCCGCGTAGAGATTCGGCGCGTATTCGAGGGCCGGGATGGCGTCCAGCCAGAAGTCGGTGGCGCCGCTGCGGCCCATGATGAACGCGATCTCCGGGAAGCGCAGCGCCAGCGATGCCAACGGCAGCGGCAAGGCGGTCGGTGGCGTGCCGGTGCGGACGTAGACCGGCCAGCCGACCTCGCCGGCGAATTCGAGCAGCGGCTCGACCTGCCCGTCCAGCAGATCGAAACCCTGCAACGCCGCGTCGACGGCCAGCGCGACCGCTCCGTGATCATGGGCGTAGCGGAGCTCGCTCAGGGCGTGGGCCTGGTTCCACGGGCTCGCCACGGCGTAGCCGAGCAGCCGACCCCGCGACGCCGCGGTGATCTTGGCGATCGCCTCGTTGCCGGCCCGGTTGTCGAACGCGATCTGGGCCTCCGACGGTGCCACCAGAGCATGATCGACACCGGTCCGGTCCATGATCATGATCAGCTCGTCGGGCTCGAGGGTCACGTCACGCTGGGCGCCGAGGCGCAGGTGGGCGTCAATGATCATGGTCGCCGGCCTCCTCGGCCGTGATCGGCGGCAGCGGGTCGATGCCCAGCAGTCGGGCCGGGTTGGCGCTCAGGATCCGGACCCGATCGGCGTCGGCGACGCCCCAGTCGGAGATCTCGCGGACCCGGGCCACCGCGTATTCCTGCGCCGGGCCCGGTGCCAGCCCGGCGTCCGTACCGAACAACACCTTCTCCGGCGGCGCCTGTCGGACGATGGTCCGCGCGGCATAGGGCGGAGTGCCGCAGAGACAGAGGTAGAGGTTCGGCGTGGTCGCGGTCAGCGCCAAGGCCTCGCGCCAGGTGTCGTGCAGACCGCCGTGGCCGAGCACCACCGGCAGCGTGGGATGCCGGCGGGCGGCGGCGGCGATCTGGCCGGCGGTCGCGTACGGCGGCGTCCCGTCGTGCACCAGCACGATCCCGCGCAACTCGGCCACCACCGCCAGCACCGCGTCCAGGCCGGCGTGGTGCATCGGCACCCCTTGCAGCCAGGGATGCAACTTGATCCCGCGCAGGCCGAGGTCGGTCAGACAGCGCCGGGCCTCGGCGGCGGCGTGCGGGTGCGGCGCGTAAACGGTGCCGAAGCCGAAGAACCGATCGGGATGTTCGGCCGCGAAGGCGGCCAGGTCGTCGTTGCTGTCCGGCGTGGCCCGGTGCAGCCCGTCGTGCGCCAGCAGTGCGGCGCCCCGCAGTCCGGCCCGGCGCAGATAGCGGAGGTAGTCCCGCGGCGACGGCGCCCGCCAGTACGCGGTCCGGGTGCGCCGCCAGCCCGGCGGATGGCAGTGGAAATCGATCACGTCGTGGACCTGCTTCCGTACTCCGGAGAGCATGATCATCCGAAGTCAAAGTTTCGAGATTCCGAAGATTACTTCCAAGTCATGAAAATCGTAACCAGCAGTTCCCGGCCGCCGCAAGAGTGCGCCCACCGATTTCCGCGGCCCGGGTCCGGGCTGGGAGAATGCCGGCATGCCCGACCCGGTCCCGCAACTGGACGACGCCGAGGCGGCGGAGCGGATCCGGAACCGCTATCCGCGGTCGCGGATCCCCCGACCCCTGGTGATCGCGCTCGTCGGCATCGTCGCGCTGGCCGGCCTCGGCTGGTTGATCTGGGTCGCCACCATCAATTCCCAGCCCGCGGTCAGCGGCCAGCTGGCCGGCTTCCGCGTGGTCAGCGACGCCGCGACCGAGGTGACCCTGACCGTCGATCGGCCCGACCCCTCCGTTGCCGCGCAATGCCTGGTCATCGCCCAGGCGATCGACTACGAGCGGGTCGGCGAGATCGAGGTGGTCGTGCCGCCGAGCCAGCATCAGCTGGTCGACCTGCCGGTCACCATCAAGACCCTGCGTCGAGCGATCTCGGCCTCGGTGGACAGCTGTCGGAAGATCTGATGATGTCGGTCCGCCTTGCTAAGCTTCTCCGATGTCTGAAAACACGGAACAGGTGATCTGGCTGACCACTGAGGCCCGCGACATGCTGGCCGAAGAGCTGGAGCATCTGAAAGGCGAGGGCCGCCAAGAGGTTTCCGCGCGGATCGCCATGGCCCGCGAAGAGGGTGACCTGAAGGAGAACGGCGGTTACCACGCGGCTCGCGAGGAGCAGGGTCAGCAGGAGGCCCGGATCCGCCAGTTGGAAGACATGCTGCGTAAGGCCAAGGTCGGCGAGGCGCCGGCCGGCGACGGGACCGTCGCCCCGGGCAATCAGGTGACCATCGCCTTCGACGGCGACGAGTCCGACACCGACACGTTCGTGCTCGGCTCGCGGGAGTTGCTCGGGCTGGACGAGAGCGTCAACGTCTACAGCCCGCAGTCGCCGCTGGGCACCGCCATTCTGGGCAAGAAGAAGGGCGACAGCGCCAGCTATCTGACCCCGAACGGCAAGTCGGTGAACGTCACCGTCATCGCCATCGGTTCCTACCCGAGCTGACCTCTCCGCCTCGGCACGGAGCGACAGGGCGTCAGGGGAGAGAGGCGAGGAGGCGGGTGGCCTCGTCGGGGGTGAGGGCGCCGGCGGCGACCTCGGCCAGGACCTGGTCGCGGGTCAGGGATTCGGGTTCCGGCTCGTCGCCGAGGCCGAGCTTGCGGAGCAGGTCGGCGTACCGCAGCCGGGCTGTCGGGTACGAGACGCCGAGGAACCGCTCGACCTCGCGCAGGTTGCCCCGGGAGGCCAGGAAGACCCGGAGCAACTCGATCTCGGCATCACTCAGGGCGCAGAACTCGCACTGCCGGAAGATCCCGGCCAGCTCGGTGCCGCAGGAACCGCAGCCGAGCCGGGTCACCGCCAGGTGATCACCGCACACCGGACAGGCGTCCGGCGCGCGGTGATCATGGGTCCGGCTCCCCGGAGCCCGGACGGCCTGCCGCGGTCGATCGGCCATCAGCCGTTGGTCCAGGAGTCGCCGTCGGAGCCGACCCGGACCATCGCGTGGCCCATCACCACCTCGATGTCGAGCTTGGCGCTGCCGTTGCCCATCACGACCTCGTCGCCCGGCCCGGAGTGTCCACCGGTCCAGCTGACCTTGCCCAGCTGGGCATCGCCCTTGACCGTCACGTTGGACTCGTCGGCCAGGTGCAGCGACAGCGAGCCGGACTCGGCCCGGACCCGCGACCGTCCGGTCACGATGGCGCCCTTGATGGTGGCCTGCCCGGCCTGGATCAGCGCGTCGTTGATCTCGGCCACGTCGAGCAGCTTGGCGCCGCCGGCGGTGACCCGGACCTTGCCCAGGTGCGGCACCCGCTCGGTGTTCAGGCTGCCGGCGGTCACCTCGACGTCGACGATCAGATTCGGATTGACCCGCAGGAACAATTCCTTGCCCAGCCCCAGCGACCGGATGTCGTCCAGGTTGCGCGGCGCCCGCAGGATCGAGAACCCGTCCAGCGACGAACCCATCTCGCCGTCGCTGGAGACCTCGAGCACCGACCCGTTGCGTCGCAGCACGTGCGGGCCGTCGGCCGACACGGTCGCCACCGACGTCTCGCCGACGATCCGGACCCGGCGCCCGACGGCGCGGACCGAGAGCCGCTCCACACCCTGGGTGTTGACCGGCTTGGGCCGCTTCGGCGGCTCCGGCTCGGTGTCGTCGGAGTCGTCCGACTCGGAGGAGCTGACCCGCTCCTTGTTGTACGAGGCGAACTGGGGCCGGTCGGTGGCGGCCGCCCAGGCCCCCTCCTCGGTCGTTCCGGAGCCGGCCGACTTGGCGGCGAGCTCCTCGTTCGAGGGCTCGGCGCCGGACGACGCCGGCGTGCCCTTCTGCGCATCGATCCGGCGCGCGGCTTCGGCGGCATCGATCCGCCCCGCAGCCAGTTCCTCGAGGATCGCGGTGATCTCAGGTGAAGTCATGTTCGAAAATCTAAACCCCGACTTTCCAGTTTGGAAGGTTGGGAGTCAAGAACCAGGGTCGGCTCGGGGTTCTCCACCGACCGCCACTCCCAAGTCACGGTTTGGTAGCCGGACCGCGCCTAGGTTTGCCCTGGCCGATCCGGGTGAGAGGCTTGACAAGCGCGGGCGGGTCCGCGCTCGTGCTAGGGGGAAATACATCGATGTCCAAGCGTGTAGTCACCAGCGTCCGCTGGCTGGCGGTCAGTCTGTTGGCCGGCCTTGTCGTCACCGCCTGCGGGGCGGTGCCACAGTCGCCGACCGAGCCGGCCGCGCCCAACGGTTCGTCCCAGCCGACGCCGGGGGCGTCCAAGCCGGCCGACGATCCGTCGAAGCCGGGCGAGTCGAAGCCGCCGGAGTCGGAGGCGCCCGGCGGTCCCGTCGAGTTGAGCGCCAACGTCGATGACGGCGCCGACAACGTCAAGGTCGACACGGTGATCAAGGCGACCGCGAAGTACGGGACGCTGACCAAGGTGTCGCTGACGCACAAGGGCACCGGCTCGCCGAAGATGGACGTCCGTGAAGTCTCCGGCTCCCTCAACGACGACAAGAGCTCCTGGACCGCGGACAGCGCGCTGGACCCGTCGGCGTCGTACACCTTGCAGCTGACCGGAAAGAACGCGGCCGGCGAGGAGAAGACGGAGACGCTGAAATTCGGCACCAGGTTCGTCGACCGGTCCGACCAGACCTTCGTCAACATCTTCCCCAAGGATGATCAGACGGTCGGCGTCGGGATGCCGGCGGTGCTCACCTTCGATGTGGCGATCAAGGACAAGGCCGCGTTCGAGAAGCAGCTGAAGGTGACCACGACTCCGGCCCAGGAGGGCAGCTGGCACTGGTTCTCGGCCAAGGAGGTCCACTTCCGGCCGAAGGCGTACTGGAAGCCCGGCACCAAGATCACCGTCACCGCCAACCTGAACGGGATCAACGCCGGCAACGGGATCTACGGCCAGAACTCCTCCACCAAGACCTACTCCGTCGGCGACTCGGTGGTCACCAAGGTCGACCTGAAGAAGAAGCAGGCGATCGTCGAGATCAACGGAAAGAAGGCGCGGACGATCAAGATCAGCGCCGGCAAGAAGGGCTTCATCACCCGCAGCGGCACCAAGCTGATCATGGAGAAGCTGGAGCAGACGCGGATGGCCTCGGAGACCGTCGGCATCGCCGAGAACTCCAGCGAGGGCTACGACATGCAGGTGAAGTGGGCGATGCGGATCACCCAGAGCGGCGAATTCGTGCACGCCGCACCCTGGAACCAGGGCTACCTCGGCAAGGAGAACGCCAGCCACGGCTGCACCGGGATGAGCACCAAGGACGCCGCCTGGCTGTTCAGCAAGGTCAGAGTCGGCGACCCGGTGATCACCACCGGCAGCGGCCGGGAGCTCGAGAAGGGCAACGGCTGGACCGACTGGGACATGGATTGGGCCAAGTATCAGCAGGGCTCGGCTCTCTGATCCCCACCGTTCCCTGAGCCGGTGGAAGGGCAAGCATGATCAACCGCTGCCCTGCTGCCGGCTCAGGCCATGATCACTTCGCTTCGACCACCGGTTCGAGCGGTTCAGCGCCCGCGGCCAGTGAGGCGATGTAGGAGTTGGCGAACGCCAGCAGCGGTACGGCCAGCAGGGCGCCGACGATCCCGCCGAGGATGACGCCGATGGCGATCGCCAGCAGGACGGCGAGCGGATGCAGCTTGACCGCCCGGCCGAGCAGGAACGGCTGCAGCACGTGGCTCTCCACCTGCATCACGACGATGGTGCCGACCAGCATGATCAACGCCTGGATCGGGCCGACGGCCACGAGGGCGACGGCGACCGCGACGAATCCGGAGACCAGCGCTCCGACCAGCGGGATGAAGGCGGCGAGGAAGACCAGCGCCGCCAGCGGGATGGCCAGCGGGATCTGCAGGATCAGGGCGATGATCAGGACGCCGATCGCATCGACGAACGCGACGATGATCGTCGCCCGCACATAGGAGACGAGCGAGTTCCAGCCGTTGCGGGCCGCCGCGTCGGCCTTGGCCCGGGCCGCTCGCGGCACGAACCGGAGCAGCGCGGAGAAGATGCTGCGACCGTCGTAGAGGAAGTAGAACAGCGCGAACAGGGCGATCGCGAAGCCGGCCAGGAAGTGGCCGACGCCGGACCCGACGTTGGCCGCATACCCGGGCAGGATCGCCGCCAGGTCGATCGTCTGCAGCCAGGCCAGCACCTGGTTGCCGTAGTCGGCTAATTGCCGGTTGTCGATCATGAGCGGCGGCCCGGCGACCCAGGTCAGCAACTGCTGATAGCCCTGCACGGCCTTGGCGGCCAGCTCACCGGACTGGCTGACGATCTGTTGCACGATGAAGGTCAGCACGCCGGCCAGGATGGCCAGCCCACCGACCACCGAGATCGCCGCGGCCAGGGCCTTGGGGAAGCGCCACTTCCGCAACCGGGACGCGACCGGCGACAGGAGCGCCGCCAGCAGCGTGGCGATCGCAATGGGGATGGTCACCTCGGACAGGAACCGGAGCAGGAGCCCGAGCCCGAGCAGCAGACCCGCGATCAGCAGCACCCGCCAGGCCCACCCGGCCGCGATCTTCACGCCGCGCGGCACCCCGTCGGTGACGACCAACTGATCATGACCTCGGACCGGCGGCTCGACCGCGACGTCGGCGACGACCTGGGGCTCGGCGTCGGCCGGCCCCGGCTCGTCGACCGAAGCTGGCGGCACAGCGGCAGCGGCCGCTGTCGGCGTCGTCGGGACGGTCGGGGCGGTCGGCTTGGCCGGCTCCTCGGCGTCGACCGCATCCCCCCAGTCGGATGCCTCGGAGTCGTCGCGCCCTAACGGGTCGGCACGTCGCGGATGATCTTCGAACGGATCGGTTGTGGTCGAGTCGTTGTTCGCGGCCACGCGCTTCCCCGAGCGTGGTTCGTCCGGTTCCGCCCCGGACCGGACTCGCTTACCCACCGCCATGACACCTCCACCGCCGACCCCGCAGATTCGCCCCGCAGATTACGTAGGGCCAACCGTAGCGGAGCGATGCCCCGCCGGACAGCCACGGCCGGCACTTGTACCGTAACGCCAGACCGGGAGTTGACAGCATCGACGACGAGGACTGCCGCATGATCATGACGAACCCGAGGAGGGCGACGCCATGCCGGCGCGTCCGCTGAGTGAGCTGGTCGCCGCTGACTGGGCCGAGGCGCTGGCTCCGGTGGAGGCCGACATCGCGACGATGGGCGGCTTCCTGCGGGCGGAACTGGCGGCCGGCCGCGGCTATCTCCCGGCCGGTGATCATGTGCTGCGTGCGTTCAGCCGACCGCTGTCGGAGGTCAAGGTGCTGATCGTCGGCCAGGATCCGTACCCGACGCCGGGGCATCCGGTCGGGCTGTGCTTCTCGGTCGCACCGGACGTCCGGCCGCTGCCGAAGAGCTTGATCAACATCTACACCGAGTTGCGCGACGATCTGGGCGTGCCGCCGGCCCAGACCGGAGACCTGACGCCGTGGTTCGAGCAGGGCGTGCTGTTGCTGAACCGGGTCCTCACCGTGCAGCCCGGCCGCTCCGCCTCGCATCGGGGCAAAGGATGGGAGCGGGTGACCCAGGTCGCGATCGAGGCCCTGGTCGCGCGCGGTGGCCCGCTGGTCGCGATCTTGTGGGGCCGCGACGCCCAGTCGTTGATCCCGATGCTCGGCTCGGTCCCCCATCTCGCCAGCGCGCACCCGTCGCCGCTGTCGGCCCGCTCCGGCTTCTTCGGTTCCCGCCCGTTCAGCCGGGCCAACGAACTGTTGGTCGCGGCCGGTGGTCAACCGGTCGACTGGGATCTGAACACCTCGACCTGATCAACCACGAGGGCTTGTTCCGTTCCCTGAGCCTGTCGAAGGGCAAATCGCCTGACACCTATGGCTTGGGGTGAGGGCGACGGATTCCGCAGCGCCGACCGGCAGACCACTCTGTCCGCCGATCGGACGACTTTCCCCGCAAACCGTCTTGGGCCGCAACGCTACCGAACGGATCCGGTTGTGCCCAGCGCCTGGTCAAGATCTTCGAGCAAATCGTTAACTTCCTCGATCCCGACGCTCAGCCGGACCAGGTCGGCGGGCACCTCGAGGGCCGTACCGGCGACCGAGGCGTGGGTCATCCGGCCGGGATGCTCGATCAGCGACTCGACTCCGCCGAGCGACTCGCCCAGCGTGAAGACCTTGGTCCGGGCGCACAGCTCGACCGCCGCCTGCTCCCCCGCCGCCACCCGGAAGCTGACCATGCCGCCGAACCGCCGCATCTGGCGCCGGGCCACGTCATGGCCGGAATGGCTGGTCAGGCCCGGATAGATCGTCTCGCTGACACTCGGGTGTTCGGCCAGGAAGCGGGCGATCGCTTCGGCGTTGTCGCTGTGCCGCTCCATCCGCAGCGCCAGGGTCTTCAGGCCGCGCAGCACCAGCCAGGCGTCGAACGGGCCGGCGACGGCGCCCATCGCGTTCTGGTGGAACCGGACCTTGTCCGCCAGCTCGGCGTCGCCGACGACCACGGCCCCGCCGACGACGTCGGAATGGCCGCCGCAGTATTTGGTGGTCGAGTGCACGACGACGTCGGCGCCGAGGGCCAGCGGCTGCTGCAGATAGGGCGAGGCGAACGTGTTGTCGACCACGGTCGTGATTCCGTGCCAGCCGGCCAGCTCGGCCAGCGCCGCGATGTCCGCGATAGCGAGCAGCGGGTTGGTCGGCGTCTCCAACCACAGCATGGTCGTCTTGCCCGGCTGGATCGCGGCCTCGACTGCGGCCAGGTCAGTCAGATCGACCGGCGTCGCGGTGATGCCCCACTGCGCGTGCACCCGGTCGAACAGCCGGAACGTGCCGCCGTATGCGTCGTGCGGGACCACCAGGTGGTCGCCGGACCGGCAGAGGGCCCGGAGCACCGTGTCCTCGGCGGCCAGGCCGCTGGCGAACGCGAAGCCGTGACTGCCGCCCTCGAGCGAGGCCAGGCACTCCTCCAGCGCGGTCCGGGTCGGGTTGCCGGACCGGGAGTATTCGTACCCGTTGCGCAGTCCGCCGACGCCGTCCTGGGCGTACGTCGAGGTGGCGTAGATGGGCGGCACCACGGCCCCCGTGGTGGGGTCCGGGGCCTGCCCGGCATGGATCGCGCGAGTGGCGAAGCCGGCTGAATCGGCGGGTCGGTCCGTGGTCACCCGGAGAGGCTACCGGGCGTAATCGCCGAACCACGGCCGACGTTGTCGATGCCGGCGGCCGGTGTCGCCGGTTGCGGGAGAGAGGCAGACTGTGACCATGTTCCTGCGCCAGAAGACCACCATGATCGACGAGGGCTCCGCCCTCCCCGGCCGGGACCGCGCCGTGCTCGAGAACCCGACCTTCCACGAGATCTACGGCATCCCGGTGCAGAGCACCCCGGCCGGCTCCGAAGTCGCGTATCTGGCTCTCGGCTGCTTCTGGGGCGCCGAGAAGCTGTACTGGCAGACGCCGGGCGTGACCAACACCGCCGCCGGCTACCAGGGCGGCTTCACCCCGAACCCCACCTACGAAGAGGTCTGCAGCGGCGGCACCGCCCACGCCGAGGTCGTCCGGGTGACCTACGACCCGACCAAGATCACCTTCGCCGGCCTGCTCAAGATCTTCTTCGAGAACCACGACCCGACCCAGGGGATGCGCCAGGGCAACGACGTCGGCACCCAGTACCGGTCCGCGATCTACACCACCGACGACGAGCAGGCCGCCGACGCCATCCGGGTCCGCGACGAATTCCAGGCCGAGTTCACCAAGTCCGGCTACGGCGAAATCACCACCGCCATCCGCCCCGCCGGGGAGTTCTTCTACGCGGAGGACTACCACCAGCAGTACTTGTCGGAGGGTAAAAATCCGAACGGCTACTGCCCTATCCACGCAACCGGGGTCACCTGCAACCCTTGACTTGAGCCTGATCAGGCGGGATTGATTCCGATCTGCTTCCCGTTGCAGCTTCGATCGACTCCGACCAAGAGGAAGCCGTGGTTGATCCGCAAAAGGCCTCGCCACCGTACGGTGCCCGCATGCCGCTCGAAGCATGGGCCAGTGTGCTCGGATCCGACCCCATCGTGGCCGAGCCGGACGGCCGGGTCCGACAGGTCACGGCCGAGGACGGCCGCGAGTACGTCCTCAAGCGGCCTATGGTGTGGGATCCCGAGGCGCCCCGGCTGCGGCTGGCCCGCGAGTTCCGGATCCTGTCCGTGCTGCAGGGAGCACGGGTCCCTGTCGCGCTACCGGTGATCACCGACGACGGCTGCATCTGCACCGAACGCGACGGCGAGTTCTACCTGCTGCTTCCCCGGATTCCCTTCGACATCGACGATCTGGAGCAGCGACCGGACGCCAGGGAGATCTATCGCCGAGTCGGCGAAGCCATCGCCCGGATGCTGCTCGCGCTCGCCGACTGCCCCTACCCCAGTGGCTCGTACGAAGTCGTCCTCGATGAGCGCGTCGGCCCGGCCGCATTTCCCCTGTTACGCGCAGCCGACCCGGATCTCGCCCGCCAGCTCGACCGCCTGTCCCCCAGGCTCGCCGCCGCGACCGCCGGGTTGCCCCGGCAGCTGACCCACGGTGACTGTCACGACGGCAACATCCTCATCCGTGAGGGCCACGTCGTCGGATTCATCGATCTCGATCATCTGTCCACCGCCCCGCGGATATGCGACGTCAATCGGTGGCTCGGGAACCGAGTGCTCGGCGCGATGGCCGCCCCCCGCGAACGCTGGCCCGCCTTCCTGACCATGGTCCAAGCACTGCTCTCAGGCTTCGATGCCGTGAGCCGCCTGTCGAGGCAGGAACGGGACGCGCTGGGGCCGGCCCTGTTGATCAACGAGCTGAACGCAGCGGAGTGGAGCCTGGGCCAGGGCGACGACTCCAGCTCGTACGTGACC
Source organism: Microlunatus speluncae (assembly GCF_009299835.1). Taxonomy (GTDB): domain Bacteria; phylum Actinomycetota; class Actinomycetes; order Propionibacteriales; family Propionibacteriaceae; genus Microlunatus; species Microlunatus speluncae. The sequence goes on along the minus strand of NZ_VKCZ01000001.1, from coordinate 216,244 downwards.
GGGCTGATCCGCACCTGTCACTGGCTGGCCGACCGGGACGCACAGCTGAACTGAGTCGATTGCCTCCGAGCCTCGTCGTCGAGCGGAGGGCTTCGGTGCTGGATCCAACTGATTCGGCACCTCCGGGATGGCGCCACGACCGATGAGGGGATCGACGGCAATCCCCTCGAGCTGAAGCACCATTCTCCGCAGATTCACGCGACGGTTGTTACTGCAGCAGCCCGATGGCGAGGGCCATGCCCAAGAACAGGACCAGTTGGTACGCGCTGTTGATCATGGTGAGCCGCCCCGGCTTCTGCTCGAAGGCGTTGTGTTGCACCAAGGTCGTGATCGAGAAGCCGAGCCAGGTTGCGAGGCCGACGGCCAGGTCGAGCCACAGCGGGTCGCTGCCGAAGAAGCCGGCGGTGACGGCGCACCCAGCGGCCAGGGCCAGCGCCGTGACGAGGATCGAAGCCAGGAGAAACGCGAACGGGGTCTTGCCGGCTCGCTTCGAGTCCTCCTGGGTCACTCCGGTCAGCTTCCGCCAGACCCCGACGAAGGCCCATCCGTACCAGACTCCCGAGATCGCCATTCCGACTGCGGTCGCGACCACGACAGCCAGCCAACTGAAGCTCAGTTCCATGCAGATCCTCCCTGCTCGACGGGAAGTTGATAGAATCAACCGTGATGGAAAAAGTCAAGCAGACAGTACGGACTCCTCGCTCCTACGGGCAGTTCTGCGCCTTCGCGCGGGCCCTGGACGTTGTCGGTGAGCGCTGGACGCTCCTGATCGTGCGCGAGTTGCTCCCCGGGCCGATGCGCTACACCGAGCTCAAGACCTCGCTGGCCGGGATCGCGACCAATCTGTTGGCCGAGCGGCTGCGGTCGCTGGAGGCTAACGGCGTCGTCGAACGTCGACTCGAGCAGTCGGGGGTCAGCTACGCCCTGACGCCCTGGGGTGCGGAGCTGCACGAGCCGATGGAGGCGCTCGGCCGGTGGGGTGCGCCGCTGCTCGAGACCGGCCGGGGTGACGACGCGTTCCAACCGCGCTGGCTGGCGCTCGCTCTCCCCGGGCTGCTCCGCGGCGTGACCGCGAACCCGCCGGTGGAGCTCGGGATCGAAACGAACGGGTTCGCCCTGGTCCTGCGCATCGACCAGGACGGGCCCAGTGCCATGATCCGGCCCGACCGGCAGCCCTCCACGGTGTTGTCCGCCGCCCCGGAGGTCGTCGTCGGGCTCGCGGCGGGTGGGCTCACGATCGACCAGGCCCTGGCTTCGGGCGAGTTCCGCGGCGACCGGCAGGTCCTCAGCACGGCATTTCCCGCCGAGCGGGAGTCAGCGGTCGACCGCTGAGCGAGTTCCGTCCGCCGGCGTCGTCGGAATCCTCAAGAATCAGCAGGCTAGAGTTAGCACTCCTCATCGGCGAGTGCTAACCAGGGGGCATCATGTCGGCGGTGCCGCTCGGACCGGTCTTTGTCCGATTGTGGTCGGCTACGGCGCTGTCGAACCTCGGCGACGGGATCCGAGCTGCGGCGTTTCCGTTGCTGGCGGCCGGGCTGACCTCCAGCCCGGTCCTGATCACGGGGGTCGCCGTTGTCGGGCAGCTCCCGGGACTCTTGTTCGGGTTGGTGGCCGGTGTGGCGGCCGACCGGTTCAACCGGCGCAGCCTGGTCCTGACCACGGACATCATCCGAACCGTTCTGCTGGCCGGGCTGGTGGTGTTGATCGCGACCGGTGCTGCCACCATCTGGGTGGTCTACGGCGTGGTCTTCGTCTCCGGCCTGGCCTCGGTGCTGCGCGACACCACGGCCGGGACACTGCTGCCATCGATCGTGGGCAAAGATCAACTCGACCGAGCCAACGGCCGGATGGTCACGGCAGAGATTGCCGGCAACGAGTTCGTCGGGCCGCCGCTCGGCGGATACCTGTTCGGTATCGCGGTCGCGCTGCCGTTCGCGGTCAACGGCGGCACGATGGCGATCGCCGCCGCTCTGGTCGCGTCCCTCCCCGCAATGCTCCAGCCGGCCGCCGCACCGGCGGGGCCGTCGCGGGCGAGGCTGCTCACCGACCTGCGCGACGGTCTGCGCTGGTTGATCCGCCGGCGGGACGTTCTAGCCGTGCCGGCCACCAGCGTTGCGTTGGCGATGACCGACAGTGCCTGGTTCACCCTGCTGGTGCTCTACCTCCGCGACGTCCTGAACCTGCCCGGAATCTGGTTCGGCGCGATGCTGGCGATCGGTGCGGTCGGCGGCTTGGCCGGCGGTCTGGTGGCAGCTCGGATCGGCCGTGCGATCGGACTGCGCTGGACGATCGTGGGTTGTCTCGTCGTAGCCGCGGCCGGACAGCTTGCGCTCGGCACCACCAGCAGCACGGTCATCACCGCCCTGGTTCTGGCCAGCAGCAGCCTCGTCTTCGCTGTCTGGAATGTCGCCGCTCGGACCCTGATCCAACGCCGGACACCCACTGAACTGCTGGGCCGGGTGGCCAGCATCAACGGCACCGTCATCACGGCCGCCTCGATTCTCGGCGCCCTCCTGGGCGGCGTGACCGCCGAACAGCTCGGGCTCCAGGCTCCGTTCCTCTTCGGCGTGCCGCTGTTGATCATCGCGTCGGTCGCCGGATGGTGGGCACTCCGTCCAACAACGCCCTGATCGCGGCATCCGTCTCCGCCAAACTCCGACCAGGTTCCGACAGAATTCTGCAGACGGCTGTCCGATCCGGGCGGCGGCGTTCGTAGCAGGGGTGAGCGGTGGTCGGAGGGCTGCCGCCGGGACCAGGGAGTGATGCCATGGCGCGCTACATGATTTCGTTCGAGAAGGGGTCGATGGACCACATTTCGGAGGCCGACTTCCCCGAGGTGGGCCGGGCGGCCCACGCGGTGATCCAGGAGGCCAAGGACGCGGGGGTGTTCCTGTTCGGCGGTGGGCTGGACTACGAGGACAACGACGTCGAGTACGCGGCGGTGGCGATCGACGGGACGATCACCGACGGGCCGTATCCGGAGACCAAGGAGCTGATCGGCGGCGTGACGATCGTCGAGGTGCCCACCCGGGAAGAGGCCCTGAAGTGGGCGGCCAAGATCGCCGTCGCGTGTCGTTGTGCGCAGGACGTCCGCAAGTTCATGTTCGACCCGGACCTGATCGAGTGAGGTCGACGTAGAGTCCCCTCATGCGAGCTCAGCAAGGGATCCTCGAGGACGAGGTGGCGGAGGCGGCACGCGAGCTGGGGGTGCCCGGGGTCGCGGTCGGAATCGATCATGGTGGCGAGCGCGAGATCGTCACCTACGGCGTGACCAGTGTCGATCATGGTCAGCCGGTCGACGAGGCGACGTTGTTCCAGATCGGGTCGACGGCCAAGACCTTCACGGCGACGGCGATCATGGTGTTGGTCGAGCAGGGCCGGGTCGAGCTCGACCAGCCGGTCCGCCGTTACGTTCCCGAGCTGCGACTGCAGGACCACGGCACGGCCGAGACGCTGACCGTCGGACACCTGCTCAACCACACCGCGGGCTGGGACGGCGGCGACACCTGGGTCGACACGGGCGAGGGCGACGATGCGCTCGAACGGGCCGCCGCGCTGCTGGCCGACCTGCCGCAGCAGTTCGCCCCGGGTACGGGAGCCTCGTACAACAACGCCGCCTTCGTGCTCGCCGGTCGCGTGGTGGAGAAGGTGACCGGCACGACGTTCGAGCGAGCGTTGGCCGAGTTGATCCTGAACCCGCTCGGGTTGACCCGGACGCTGACCTCGCTGAATTCGATCATGACCGAGCCGTTCGCCGCCGGCCATCGGGCCAACGGGGCGACCGACGGACAGGTGTCGGTGACCCGGCCCTGGAGCGATCCGCGGGGCTACATCCCGGCCGGCGCCCGGTTCGCGTCGAGCCTCGGTGATCAACTGAGCTGGGCCCGGTTCCAGCTCGGCGACGGGCGGTCGGCCGCCGGCACCCGGCTGCTCGCCGCGGACCGGCTGCGGTCGATGCACCACCCGACGACGAGTCACGAGATCCTGCCGGGCGTGGGGGTCGGGATCGGTTGGATGCTGCGTGCGATCGAGGGCGTACGGCTGGTCGAGCATCACGGCGACGTCGCCGGCCAGCACTCCTCGGTCACCGTGCTGCCCGAGCGCGACTTCGCGATCGTCGTGCTGACCAACGCCACCCCGAACGGCCGCGAGCTGGCGGAACGGATCCTGCGCCGGGTCCTGGAGACGCGGCTCGGCCTGGTCGAACGGCCGCCCGAACAGCTGCGGCTCGGTCCCGACGAGCTGGCTCCCTACGTCGGGATCTATCGCACCGACGGCATCGAGCTGCGGGTCGTCGTGGGCGGCACCGGACTGATCATCCACGGCACCGTGTCCGACGGCGACGGTCCCGGCGAGACCCTCGAATTCCCGATCGGCATGCTGGCCGAGGAACGGTTCCGGGTCATCGGCGGGCCGTTCGAGGGTCTGCAGGGCGAGTTCGTCCGCGAGGGTGGTGCGGTGGTGGCGGCGCGACATGTCGGCCGGCTGGTGCCGCGCGTCTGATCGCCGTCATGGCAGGTACTGCCGGTGCCTGGTTTCCGGGTGCCCCGGCGGCTAGCGTCGTCGGCATGGATTCCCGGGCCGAGATTCGCGAGTTCCTTGCTTCGCGCCGGGCCCGGCTCACGCCCGCGCAGGTGGGGCTGCCGACGCACGGGACTCGCCGGGTCAAGGGGTTGCGCCGGGAAGAGGTGGCGCTGTTGGCCGGGGTCAGCCCCGACTACTACATCCGGCTCGAGCGCGGTGGCCTGTCCGGCGCCTCGCCGGCGGTGATCGACGCGCTGGCCCGCGCGCTGCGGCTGGACGAGACCGAACGGGGCCACCTGTTCGACCTCGCGCAGGCCGGGCGGGACGCGACCGGTCGGCGGCTGCCCCGGTCGCGGTCGGCCCGGGTACGGCCGGAGGTGCAACGGATGCTGGACGCGATCATGGCGCCAGCGGTCGTCCGCAACGCCCGGGCCGATGTGCTGGCGACCAACCAGCTCGGGTCCGCCCTCTACGCGCCGGTCTTCGACGACCCGGTCCGGCCGGCCAACACGGCTCGGTTCGCGTTCCTCGATCCCCGGGCTCGTGACTTCTACGTCGGGTGGGAGCAGACGGCCGACAACATCGCCGCGCGGCTCCGCGCCGAGGCGGGCCGGAACCCGCTCGACCGCGGCCTGACCGACCTGGTCGGCGAGCTGTGCATGCGCAGCCCCGACTTCGCCGCCCGCTGGGCCCGGCACGACGTCTTCGCCCACCGGGCCGGCGAGAAGCGGCTGCACCATCCCGTCGTCGGCGCCCTCGACCTCAACTTCGAGGCGATGCAGCTGACCGCCGACCCGCAACTGACCTTGATCATCTACACCGCGGACGCGGGCTCGAAATCGCAGGACGCCCTCGACCTGCTCGCCAGCTGGTCGGCCAGCCTCGCCGACCCGGCACCGTCGGAGCGGTGATCGCCCGGCTCTGTCCGGAATCGACCCGACGTGCGTCGAAACGGCCCGAATCGGCCGGTATTTCTCGACGTCGGGTCGATTCCGGACATCAGGGCGCGCGGTCAGCGGTTGATCCAGCGCTGCATCTGCTCGGGATAGCGGTCGACCTCGAGATCGATCCCCGCCGAGGCCTCGGTGAGGTCATCCAGATCCTGGGCGGTCAGTTCGACCCGGGCGGCGGCGGTGTTCTCCTCCAGCCGGTTGAGCTTGGTGGTGCCGGGGATCGGCACGATCGTCGGGTGCTGCGCGAGCACCCAGGCCAGCGCGACCTGCGCGGCCGTCGCGTCCCGACGCTGCGCCACCGCCGCCACAAGATCAACCAGACCCTGGTTCGCCGTCCGCGCCTGCTCGGTGAACCGGGGCAGCCGGCCCCGCAGGTCACCGTCCGCGAACGAGGTCGAGCTGGTGATCGCTCCGGTCAGGAATCCCTTGCCCAGTGGGCTGAACGGTACGAATCCGATGCCGAGCTCGAGCAGCGCAGGCAGGATCTCCCGCTCCGGTTCGCGCCACCACAGCGAATACTCGCTCTGCAGCGCCGCCACCGGCTGCACCGCATGGGCCCGCTTGATCACGTCGACCCCGGCCTCGGACAGCCCGAAGTGCGCCACCTTGCCGGCCGTGATCAACTCCCGCACCGTGCCGGCCACGTCCTCGATCGGCACCTCCGGATCGACCCGGTGCTGATAGAGCAGGTCGATCCGCTCCAGATCCAACCGGCGCAGCGAATCCTCCACCGTGGCCCTGATCTGCTCGGGCCGGCTGTTCAGCCCGGACCGGCCGCCGCCCTCGAACGCGAAGCCGAACTTGGTGGCGATCACCACCCTGTCCCGGACCGGCGCCAGGGCCCGGCCGACCAGCGTCTCGTTGGTGAACGGCCCGTACACCTGCGCGGTGTCGAAGAAGGTGACGCCGAGGTCGACCGCCCGCCGGATCAGCGCGATGCCGTCCTCGTCGGTGACCGGCGGACCATAGCCGTGGCTCAGGCCCATGCAGCCCAGCCCGATCGCGGACACGGTCAGGCCGCTGCTGCCAAGATTTCGTTCGATCACGGTGTGCTCCTCGCTCGATACGTTCGACGCCCAGTTCAGCGGATCCACCGCCCGGATGGGAGGTTGAGCCAGGGCCCCTCTGCCGCGACTACGATGTCGGCGTGCTCGAGCCACCCGGTCCGAGCCCGACTGCGGAAAGGGAGATTCGTGCCACTCGTGTCGGTGATCATGCCGGTGTACAACTCCGCCGACACCCTGGGGGCCTCGGTCCGTTCGGTGCTGGCCCAGAGCCACGCCGAGGTGGAGCTGCTGGCGACCGACGACGGCTCGACCGACGGCTCGATGGAACAGCTCGCCGAGTTCGCCCGGCAGGACGAACGGGTGCTGCCCGAGCCGGCGCCGGAGCGCGGCGGTGCGGCCCGCGCCCGCAACCTGGCCATCGCCCGGGCCCGCGGCGACTATGTCGCCTTCCTGGACAGTGACGATCTCTGGTTGCCGGCCAAGCTGGAGCAGCAGCTCGCCTTCGCGGCCACGGCCGGCGCGCCGCTGACGTACACGTCCTATTACAAGATGCACGCCGAGTACGACGGCGAGGCGGCCGACTTCACCCCGAACGGGCGCGTCGTCTGGGCCCGCGACGAGGTCGACTACAACGCGATGCTCACTCAAGATCACATCGGCGCGCTGACCGCGATGTACGACCGCACCGTGCTCGGCACCCGGCTGATGCCGGACATGCCGAAGCGCCAGGACTACGCGCTGTGGCTGTCGATCATGCGCGACGGCACCCGGGCCAAGGGGCTGCGCGAGCCGCTGGCGGTCTATCGGTCCCAGCGCGCCGGCTCGCTGTCGTCCAACAAGCTGGCCCTCGTCCCGCACAACTGGGCGCTCTATCGCGAGCACGAGCACCTCTCGGTCCCCCGCTCGGCCCGCGCGTTGGCCGGTGCCGTCTGGCACTCGCTGCGCAAGTCCCGGATCTGAGCCGGTCGGACCGGCTGACAGGCCCTGCCAGTGCCTGGCTCGACAGGCCCTGGCACGCCCCGGGTCGGCGCGGTTGACTGGCCGCAGGGCCGTCGTGAGGAAGGGTGCAGATGCAGCAGGTGCGATTGGGATCGTCCGGGTTGAAGGTCAGCCGGATCGCGTTGGGGTGCATGAGTTTCGGCGACGGTACGCGAGCGCGGTGGGCCCTGGACGACGAACGGGCGGAGCCGATCTTCCGGCAGGCGCTGGAGCTGGGCATCACCTTCTGGGACACGGCCAACATCTACGGCCACGGCACCTCCGAGGAGATCGTCGGCCGCGCGCTGCAGCGCTACACCCGCCGCGACGACATCGTGCTGGCGACCAAGCTCTATCAACCGATGGGCGACGGGCCGGGCGGTGCCGGGCTCTCCCGCCGGGCGGTGCTGGAGCAGATCGACGCGTCGCTCACCCGGCTCGGCACCGACTACATCGATCTCTACCAGATCCACCGCTTCGACCGGCAGACGCCGATCGAGGAGACGATGGAGGCGCTGCACGACGTGGTGAAGGCGGGCAAGGTGCGCTACCTCGGTGCCTCGTCGATGTGGGCCTGGCAGTTCGCGACCATGCAGCACGCGGCCGACCTGCACGGCTGGACCCGGTTCGTCTCGATGCAGGATCAATACAGCCTGATCCATCGAGAGGAGGAGCGGGAGATGTTCGGCCTGCTCGCCCACCAAGGGGTCGGCAGCATCCCGTGGAGTCCGCTCGCCGCCGGCCGGGTCGCCCGGCCCTGGGGCGAGAGCGGCACCGAGCGGTCGGCGGCCAACCCTGAGGTCGACATGTTCGGGCGGCCCCTGTTCCTGCCCTCCGACGAGGCGATCGTCGACGCCGTGCAGCGGATCGCGGCGGCCCGCGGGGTGTCGATGGCGCAGGTCGCGATGGCCTGGGTGCTGAAGAATCCGGTGGTCGCCGCACCGATCGTCGGCGCGACGAAGCCGCACCATCTCGCCGATGCGGTCGCAGCGCTCGACCTCGAGCTGACCGAGGACGAGATCACCGCCCTGGAGCAGCCGTACGTCCCGCGGCAGCCGACCTACTTCTGAGCTTCACCCGGTACGTGTTGCAGGACCGCGAGCTGGGAGATCCAGTGCCGGGTCACCTGCCCGTCGGGCCGCTGGGCCAGCAGGCGCCGCACCTCGGCGTAGAGCTGCTGCCGCTTCGCGGGCTCCATCACGATGTGGTTGGCGAACGTGTCGAGCAAGGCGAGATAGCTGTCCACCGTGTAGCGGACCGGCCAGACGAACATCCGCTGCGCCACCCGCCGGAAGTGGCCGGAGGCGATCCCCTCGTCGATCAGGTCTCCGTTGACCAATCGGGGCGGCGGTGGCGGCCAGTCGCCGACCGCCTCGCCGAGCTCGACGTAGACCTGGTGGATCTCCGTGAAGAACGGATCGAATCCGTCGGGAAAGGCATGGTGGGCGCCGAAGATCGCCAGGTGACCGCCGGGCGTGAGCAGCCGGGCGGCCTTGGCCCAGCGCAGTTCGCGGTCGACCCATTGCCAGGCGTTCGCGGCGAAGACGAGGTCGTACGTTGCTCCGGCCGGCGACTGCCACGGCTCGAAGCCGCTGGTGATCACCGAGACCGCCGGATGGGCGGCCAGGTTGTGCCGGGCCTGCTCGGCGAGCCGCTCGCCCGGCTCCAATGCGGTGATCTTGAAACCGCGTCGGGCCAGGTCGACGGTGGCCAGGCCGGGCCCGGCGCCGATCTCCAGGATCTCGGCCGCCGGGGTGATCTTGGTCAGCGTGATCAACTCGTCGAAGAGTTCGCTCGGGTAGGCGGGCCGGGCGGACTGGTAGACCGGAGCGGACTCGTCGAAGGCGTCGCGTTGGCTCTGGGTCGTCGCCAAGGTCAGGACACCTCCTGGATCCGGATCAGGTTGCCGGCCGGGTCGCGGAAGGCGCAGTCGCGGATCCCGTACGGCTGCTCGGTCGGCTCCTGCACGACCTCGGCGTCGCCGGCCTGCACCTTGGCGAAGGTGCCGTCGAGATCCTTGGTGGCCAACAGGATCCAGCCGAAACTGCCCTTGGCCATCATCTCCGAGATCGTCCGGCGCTCGTCGTCGGTGGTGTCGTTGCCGACGGCCGGCGGCCCGAGCAGGATGGACGTGCCGGGCTGGTCCGCCGGCCCGACCGTGATCCAGCGCATCGTGCCCTGGCCGACGTCGGCGCGGACCTCGAAGCCGAGGGCGTCGCGGTAGAAGCCCAGCGAGGCCTCCGGATCCACGTGCGGCAGGAAACTCGTGTGAATGCTGATGTCCATGGGGGCCACGCTAGCCAGAATCTCCGGTTGTGACCTCTCGAATCGTGATCAATCGGCCACCCCACCGGTCGCCGCCCGGCGGGCAGCGGCGAGAATCGACCTCGACCCCGACCCGTTCCAGCGGAGGAATCCATCCATGGCAGCAGCGACCGGGACCGCCCAGTCGAAGATCGTCGGCACCGAGTTCAGCACCTCGTGGGAGGCGGGCGATCCGCCGGGGAGCCGGCCGGACGCGGTCGAGGACAGTGCCGGGGTGACGCTGAGCGCGACGGACCCGACCCCCGGCATGGGCACCGACACCGCCGACGGACCGAGCAGCGGTTACACCGCCAAGCGGCACGTCGGCTTCAGCGGGGTCAGGTCGCTGGCCTACGCCGGTCGGCACCGGTCAGCGGGGCGGGCGTACTCGATCAACGAGCTGTTCGCGGTGCGACTCGAGGTGACCGCGACGACGCAGCTGTCGTACAAGATCATCCCGGCCGACCCGAGTGACGGCACCGAGCTGCCGGCGCCCGGTTCCTTCGTCGCGGTCGATCTGGCCTTCTCCGACGGCAGCTATCTGCATCAGCTCGGCGCCACCGATCAACACGGCTTCGGGTTGACGGCGGCCGACCAGGGCGGGGCCCGAGTGCTGCTGGCCAACCAGTGGAACTCGGTCCGCTCCGACATCGGCCGGGTGGCGGCCGGCAAGACGATCACCCGGATCCTGCTCAGCTACGACCGGACCGGCGACGAACGATCCTTTGCCGGCTGGGTCGACGACCTGGTGATCACCGCGACGCCCGAGCCGGCGGTCCGGGCCCGGCTGTCGGAGTGGGTCGACACCCGACGCGGCACGAACTCCAACGGCGCCTTCTCCCGCGGCGGCACGATCCCGGCGGTCGCCGTCCCGCACGGCTTCAACTTCTGGACCCCGGTGACCAACGCCGGCTCGCGGAAATGGCTGTACGAATACCAGCAGCACAACGACGCCCTCAACCGGCCGACCCTGCAGGCGCTGTCGCTGAGCCACATCGCCTATCCGTGGGGAGTTGATCATGGCACCTTCCAGATCATGCCCTCGACCGACGCCGGAGTGCCCAATCCTGATCATGCCGAGCGGGCGCTCCCGTTCCGGCACGAGGACGAGATCGCCCACGCCCACTACTACTCCGTCACGTGCGCCAACGGGCTGCGGGCCGAGGTCGCCCCGACCGATCACGCCGCGATCTTCCGGTTCACCTTTCCCGGCGACGACGCGAATCTGATCTTCGACAATCTCGAGCGGTACTCCGGCAGCCTGCGGCTCGACGCCGAAGGCGGCCGGCTCAGCGGGCACACCGGGCAGGGTGAGGGCCGAATGTTCCTGGTCGCCACCTTCGACCGGCCGGTGGTACGCGGCGGTTCGCTGCAGGGCGAACGCGGGGGGATGGGCTACTTCCGCTTCGCCACAACGGAATCCCGGGCCGTGATCATGAAGATCGCCACCTCGCGGATCAGCCTGGACCAGGCCGAGCACAACCTGGAACTGGAGCTCGGCGCCGACGACACGTTCGACTCGGTCCGCGAACGCGCGCAGACGGAATGGGACGCGACCCTCGGCGTGATCACCGACGTGCAGGGCGCGACGCCCGAGCAGCTCACCACGCTCTACTCCTGCCTCTACCGGATGAGCCTGTATCAGAACTCCCGCTTCGAGAACGCCGGCACCGCCGACCGGCCGGTCTATCAGCACGTCAGCGCCGGACCGACGGACGAGGGCGACAGCACCGCGACCCACACCGGGGCCGAGGTGCTGCCAGGAATTCTCTACCGCAGCACCGGATTCTGGGACACCTATCGGACGACCTGGCCGGCGCTCGCGCTCCTCTACCCGGCCAAGACGGCCCGGCTGCTGGACGGGATCGTCACCTCCTATCGCGAGTCCGGGCGGCTCGGCATCGGCATGGTCGGCACCAGTTCCGACGTCGCGCTGGCCGACGCCTATCTCCGCGGCGCCACCGACTTCGACATCGAGGGCGCGTACGAGTCGGCGATCAAGAACGCGACCGTGGTCTCCGACGACAAACGGCTGGGCCGGCCCGGGCTGGCCAGTTCGATCTTCCTCGGCTACACGGCGCTGTCGGCGATGGGCGCCCGGCAGGGTGGGACGCCGGACGAGGGCGCCGCCGAGGCGCTGGAGAACTTCCTCAACGACTTCGGCATCGCCAGGCTGGCCCGGGCCCTGCACGAGCGGACCGGCACTCAGCGTTATCTGGATGAGCACCACTACTTCCTGAATCGATCACTGGGCTACGGCTACCTCTTCGATCCCGCCACCGGCTTCTTCCAGGGGCGGACGGCGGACGGGCGCCGCCGGCTCGGACCGGACGAGTTCGACCCCAAGACCTGGGGCTACGACTACACCGAGACCAACGGCTGGGGGATGGCGTTCGCCGTGCCGCACGACGGACAAGGGCTGGCCAATCTGCTCGGCGGCCGGGACGCGCTGCGCGCCAAGCTGGACGAGTTCTTCACCACGCCGGAACGGATGCAGGACTACGGTTCGTACGGCGGCATCATCCACGAGCAGCGCGAGGCCGCGAATGTGCAGCTGGGCCAATGGGGGTTGAGCAATCAGCCGGCCTTCCACATCCCGCACATGTACAACTTCACCGGCCGGCCGGATCAGGCGCAGGCCAAGATCAGGGAAGGCCTGGCCCGGCTCTTCGTCGGCGGCGACATCGGTCAGGGCTATGCCGGTGACGAGGACACCGGCTCGATGTCGGCCTGGTTCGTGCTGAACGCACTCGGGCTCTATCCGTTGCGGGTCGGCACGCCGACCTTCGTGATCGGCTCGCCGCTCTTCCGGTCCGCCACCGTGAACCTGACCGGTGGCAACAAGATCGTCATCGAGGCGTCGGACAACAGCCCGCAGAACGTCTATGTGCAAGGGCTTCGGATCAACGGTGAGCCCTACGACCGGACCGAGGTGGCGCAGTCGGTGCTGACCGACGGCGCCAACCTGCGGTTCGACCTCGGGCCGGAGCCGTCCGGCTGGGCCACCGGTCCGGCCGCCGAGCCGGAGTCGATCACCGTCGGTGATCAGCCGCCCGCGCCGATGCGAGACCTCACCCGGCTCGACAACGGCGACGCCACCGGCCCGGACGGCGCGCCGGCCGATGCCCTCTTCGACGACACCTCCGACACCGAATTGATCTTGGCCGGTGATCGGCCGACGGTGACCTGGCGGTTCACCGACGGCGCCGCCCGTACGGCTCACTCCTACACCCTCACCTCGGCGCGCTCCGGCGGCGATCCGTCGGCCTGGGAACTCCAGGCCTCGCCCGACGGCGCCGCCTGGGTGACCATCGATCGACGCGACGGTGAATCCTTCCCCTGGCGCCGGCAGACCCGCGTGTTCTCGATCACCGAGCCCGGCGCGTTCGCGCACTACCGGCTGGCCGTCACCGCGGCGGTGGGGGACGCGCCCGCCGCTCTCGCCGAGCTGGAACTGCTCGGTCCCGGCTGATCCGCCCGTTCCGTTCCCTGAGCTTGTCGAAGGGCAGGCCACATCACCCGAGCCCTTCGACAAGCTCAGGAACGAACAGACACTTGCCCCCCGGCACCACTCCGCAGCGATGATCGAAGGGGTTGAGTACGCTGAGCGGCATGCGAATCGCCGTTGTGGGCTTGGGTTACGTGGGACTCTCCTATGCCGTGATGTTCGCCGCCCGGCACCGGGTCCGAGCACTCGACGTCGAGCCCGCCCGGGTCGATCCGGTGAACCGTGGCCGATCGCCCATCATGGACTCGCTGCTCGACGGCTACCTGGCCGATCGTGATCTTGATCTGATCGCCACCCTGGACCCGGCCGAGGCCTACGACGGCGCCGAGGTGGTGGTGATCGGTACGCCGACCAACTACGACCCGGACCGCGACTTCTTCGACACCTCGTCGGTCGAGTCGGTGATCACCGCGGTGGCCGAGCTGGCCCCGGCCGCTGTCGTGGTGGTCAAGTCGACGATCCCGGTCGGCTTCATCGCCCGGATGACGGCCGAGCACCCCGAGCTGACGGTCCTGTTCTCACCCGAGTTCCTCCGCGAGGGCCGGGCCCTGCACGACATCCTGCATCCCAGCCGGATCGTGGTCGGCGGCGATCCCGAGCCGGCCCGGCGGTTCGCCGACCTGCTGGTCGAAGGATCTCTCGAGCCCGACGTGCCGGTGTTGATCACGGGTGCGACCGAGGCCGAGGCGATCAAGCTGTTCGCCAACACCTATCTGGCGATGCGGGTCTCCTTCTTCAACGAGCTGGACACCTACGCCTTGTCGCACGGCATCGACCCGCGGGCCGTGATCGACGGCGTCGGCCACGATCCGCGGATCGGCGCGCACTACAACAACCCGTCGTTCGGCTACGGCGGCTACTGCCTGCCCAAGGACACCAAGCAACTGCTGGCCAACTACCGCGACGTGCCGCAGACGTTGATCAAGGCCATCGTCGACTCCAACGCGACCCGGATGGACTTCATCGCCGAAGACATCCTGCGCCGGCAGCCGCAGGTGGTCGGCCTCTACCGGCTGGTGATGAAGGAGGGCTCGGACAACTTCCGCGAATCCAGCATCGTCGGCGTGATGGAGCGGATCCTGGCCAAGGGGGTCTCCGTGGTGATCTACGAGCCGGCCCTCGAGTCCGACGACTTCCTCGGCACCGAGATCGTCCGCGACCTGACGGCCTTCACCACCCGCTCCGATCTGATCGTCGCCAACCGCCGCTCCCCCGAGCTCGACCACGTCACCGACAAGGTCTACACCCGCGACCTCTTCGGCCGGGACTGACTCGCGCTTGTCCGTTCCCTGAGCCCCGCATGACTTTCCGTTCCCTGAGCCTGTCGAAGCATGTCCTGAGCCTGTCGAAGGGGGCAAGCCCGATCAGGCCAGCAGTTGATCAAGGACGGCCCAGGCGTCGGGATCATCGCCGCTGTCCAGGGCGGCGATCCGGCGCTGCAAGGTCCAGGCCTGGCCGGGTTGGAGGGTCACCTGGCGTTGGCTCATGATCCAGTTGCCGTTGCCGTAGCCGGTGAAGTCGGCGTCGTCGTAGATGATGCCGTAGACCTGGCGGTCCGAGCCGGTCATCCCGATCCAAGGCCGCGCCGGTTGATAGGCCGCCGGTTCGCCGTACGGCTTGGTGATCGTGCCGTGGCCGGGGATGCCGCTGCGCTGGCCGGGGCCGTCATGGTCGATGGCGTCGCCGACCCATACCGTGACCGGGGCGGAGCCTTGGTTGGTGTAGCGGCTGGCGACGGTGATCCAGGCCTGGCCGGCGGTGATCGAATAGCTGGTGGCGACGCTGACCCCGGTCAGCTCGGCGGCCACCCCGGAGGTGTTGATCACGCCCGCGGCGTCGGCCACGGTCACGGTGTCGCAGCGGACCAGCCCGCGTTGCCAGGCCTCCGTACCTTCCGGCTTGCTGCTCGCGACCAGGCCGAGATTGATCCAGTCGAGTTGATCAAGATGGCGCACGGCCGCCAGGTTGATCGGCTGACCCGTAGTCGCGTTGGGCAACTGTGGATCGGCGAACTCCCGGGCGACGGTCAGCGCCAGTTCGCCGTTGCCGATCATGAGGTCGGCAGCCGTCCCCTCCGCGTACGGGCCCGGCAGGGATCGACCGGCCGCGGCGAACGAGCCCTCGATCCGGGCCAGCGCGAAATCGCCGTCGACGGTGCCGCCCGGCTCGATCGTGATCGGGCGATCGTCAGCCGACTCGTAGCCGACCGCGTGCGCTCCGAGCACGTAGTCGCCGGCCGGTAGGAACTGGTGCCACCGGCCGCTGCCGTCGGTCGGGACCCGAGCCAGGATCGATCCGTCGGCGCGGCGGACCAGGATCTCGGCGTTCAACAACGCTTGATCGCCGGAGCTGACCACGCCGGCGACGCCGTCGCTGCCGCCGACCCGGACCGCCCCGGGCACGCCGTCGCGCACCTCGTAGGTCGCCTCGGTCGAGGCCGGTGACGCGCCGTCACCGGCGTTGATCACGATCCGCAGCTTCGACGTCCAACGCTCCGGCGTCACCTCGCACAGGGTGTAGCCGCGATAGCCGCCCTCGTAGAACTGCACGTGCGGGTTGGCCGGCAGGCCCTGCCGGACCGCGGCGTCCCAGCCGATCCCGGACGAGATCGAGGTCGTGACGAATTCGGTCGCCACCACCTCCGACCCGGGATCGTCGAAGTCGATCAAGACGTCGTTGACCCAGGCCGAGTGCCAGTCACCGCCGATGATCACCGGATTAGACGGCCGATGGGTGGCGATCGCGTCGATGATCCGCTGCCGCGCCGCCGGATAGCCGTCCCATTGATCAAGGTTGTACGCCAGTCCCGGCCCGAGATCGTAGTCGAACTTGGCCAAGATCGTCTGCTGCGCGATCACGTTCCACTTCGCCGTCGACGTCGCCACCCCCTCCAGCAGCCACCGCTCCTGCTCCGGACCGGTCATCGTCCGCGCCTCGTCGTACATCGCATCGCAGGGCGGCGTATTCATCCCGTCGCCGCAGGCCTGATCACTGCGATACTGCCGCGTGTCCAGCACCGAGAACTCGGCCAACCCGCCCCACCGGAACCGCTGGTAGATCTGCCAGTCCGCGCCCTTCGGCTGGGTCCGCATCGGCAGATGCTCGTAGTAGGCCTGGAACGCGTTGGCCTGCCGCTCGGCCCAGGGCAGCCCGTCCGGGCTGGCCTGATGATCATCGGCCCAGTTGTTCAGCACCTCATGGTCGTCCCAGACCGTGATGAACGGGAACCTGGCGTGCGCGTCCCGCAGGTCCGGCGAGGACTTGTACAAGGCATGCAGCCGACGGAACTCGGCCAGGCTGCCCGGGGCCGTCTCATAGATGTAGTCGCCGAGGTGCAGCACCAGATCAAGGTCCTGCTCGGCCAGATCCCGGTAGGCCGAGTAGCGGCCGGTGCCGGTCCACGCCGCGCAGGACACGAAGGCGAACCGGAGCCGGTCCACGTCCTGCTGCGCCGCGGGAAGGGTCCGGGTCCGGCCCACCCGACTGGTCCCGGCGTCGGCGGTGAATCGGTACCAGTACCAGGTGTTCGCCGACAGGCCGTCGACCAGGACATGCACCGAGTGGACCTGCTCGGGCCGCGCCGGCACCTGTCCGCTGCGGACGACCTCGGTGAAGTCCTCATCGGCCGCGACCTCCCAGCCGACGTCGATCACCTGGTCCGGCATGCCGCCGTCGGCCGCGGCCGGGTCGACGGCGAGCCGGGTCCAGAGCGCGACACTGCCGGCGTCCGGGTCGGCCGAGGCGACACCCAGCGTGAACGGCGCCTCGTCCAGGCTCAGTGCGGCCGCCCGCTGCTGCCACAGGGCTTGGGCACCGACCGCGGCCGCGACCACGCCACCGGTCAAGATCAAGAACCGCCGTCGGTCCAGCAGATTGTTGATCATGATGTCCTCCGGTTCGGCGCGGTCACGGGCGGTTGGTCAGAGCGGCTGGACGGTCAGGTTGCGCCAGGAGGCCGCGGTGCCGAAGTTCCGCAGGCCCACCGCGCCGGCCGCATGACAACCACTGTCGGTATGGGTGAGGGTGGTCGGTGCGCCACCGGCCACCGGGGTCGCGGTGATCGTGAACGTACAGCCCTCGGCTTCGACCCGGACCCGGAACCAGGCCCCCGCCGGCACGCCGCCCGCGATCGGTGCGGTCGCCAACGAGGTCCAGTTGTGATTCATCCGGCCCAACTGCAGACCGCCGCCGATCGCGACGAAGTAGCCCTTCAGCGCGTCCGTGCCGACCGCGGGATCGCTGACCCGGAAGAGAAGCCCGGCGTGTCCGTTGGTGGTGGCGAGGCGGACGTCGGCCTGGAGGACGTAATTCTTCCAGCCGGTGGAACCGGCGATCGACTTGTTGCCGGCACCGGCGGAGCTCTCGGTCAGCGCCCCGTCGGCGAGCTGCCAGATCCCGCCGTAGTGCTTCCAGCCCGACTCCGACTGGGCCCACGGTGCGGCGTACGGCAGCACTCCGGCGTTGGCGCTGTGCGTCCGTTCCGATTTCGGGTTGGTGTAGGACGGCGCCGTGTAGCGGACCTCGGTGCCGTCGACCGACGGCAGCAGACTCGGGCTGTAGTTGGCCAGTCCGTTGTCGGGCCCGGCCGGCGCCTGGATCCGCAGCGGTGCCGGGAACCAGGACCACGGCCCGTCGCCGTTGTTGGTGTTGACGAAGACCGACTCGTAGTCCTCGGGGGCGAAGGCGTTGCCGTTGACGAACCGGGTCCGCATGCCGGCCATCAACAACTGCCCGTTCGGTCCGCCGCCGGGACTCCAGACGACGTATGGGCTCGAGCCCAGATAGCGGCCGTCGGTCGTCGTGACGAACGTGCCGGGGTCGGCCGGACCCGAACCCCAGGTCTTGCCGCCGTCGGTGGACTTCTTGATGTACGCCTCGCAGGCACCCCGGCTGGACGCGCAGATCTCGTAGCCGAGCACGAAGGTGCCGTCCGGCAACTGGGTCACAGTGGGCATCCCGGGTCGCTGGGTCGCCGTGGTCGCGACGTCCTTGACCAGCCCGGGCGCGTAGTTGGTGCTGCCGTCCGGGTTGGCGCTCCAGGTGTCGCCGCCGTCGTTGGAGACGATGTGACCGACGAACTGCGAGTACGAAGATCGCTGCCGTTCATCGGCGAAGTAGGCGACCAGATCGCCGTCTCCGTTCAGGCTCAGGAACGGCTCCCAGATGCCGGGATCGTTGCCGCCCTGGTCGGCGTTGCGGGCGTACTGGTACATGCTGACGTAGTCCCAGGTGACGCCGTGATCACTGCTGCGCCAGAGCTGGAAGTTGGTCGAGTTGTCGCTGCCGATCATGTTCGCGGTCAGCAGCAGGGTGCCCGCCGGGTAGTCGCCGACCTGCTGCGGCAGCTCGTACAGCATCGGTTGGTAGACGCTGATCGCCGGATGGCCGGTGCCGGTCATGCCGTCCGGCACCTCGGCGATCGTCGTCCAGGTCTTGCCGTCGTCCCGGCTCTCCCGGATCGGGACGTTGGCCGCCCCGCCGCCGGCCGGCGCGTACTCGAACGTGGCCAGCAGTCGTCCGTTGGCGGATCCCGAGTCCGCGAGCCGGATCACCCGGGCATAGGTCACGCCGTCGCCGTTGGTCGTGTAGAGCGAATCGCCGATGGTGTTGGCGGAGGCCGAGCCGACCGGCAGGGCGAGCCCACCGACCAGCACGATCGCCATCATGATCACCAACCGCCGCAACTGTGAGGATCTCATCGAAGCGTCTCCTTGGTCTGGAAGAGGAACAGCTCTGCCGGACGACGGGAGGAGCGCTGCACACCTGGCGACAACCCTGTCCCCCGAGTCCATCTCGGTCGGTCCAGCCTCGGTCGGGCGGCCGACGGCGACGCACCTCGTTGCGCTCATCCGCAGCTGCCAGCTCACCCGATCCGAAGCGGCACCCGAAATCTGTGTAACGTTGTACATCCTGTGGCGATTGATGTTTGCATGTCAAGAGAAGTGGAACTTTTGGTCAGCGACCAAGGCATGCAACGTCAAAACTCGACAGCTGGTTCCGGATCGTCGCCGATCACGGCCGAGCGGATGGCCGCCAGTTCAGCGAGCTGCCATCGGGCCGCTTCGAGACTGTCCCGGAGCACCTCCTCATGATCGGGTAGCCGGCGCCGGTCGAGCTCACCGGAGAGGATCTGCTGGAAGTAGCTGGCCTCGATCACGTTCCCGGCGATCATGGTCAGCGGGACCGCCGCCAGTTCGGCCGCGGAGAGCGGGCTGATCTTCTGGTAGCCGCGCAGGAACCCGACGACATGCCGCAGCCCTTCGGCTGGGGTGAACGCCGCCTCGCGACCGGTGCGCCGGAATCGGCGGGACAGATACTTGCCGAGATCCCAGACCCGCGGCGCCAGCGGCAGGTGATCGAAGTCGATGAAGCCGGACACCTGACCCGGGCGTCGCACCAGCACATTGCCCGGCGTCAGATCACCGTGCACGAGTTGAAGCGGGACCTCCGCCAGCACTGCGACCAAGGCCTCGCGGCAGCGGGCGAAGGACCGGTGCAGCTCGGTCGGCAGCCTCAGCTCACCCTGGACGGTCTCGATCAGCCGCTCCCGATAGGAGTTGGCCGGCCACGGATAGCTCGCCAGGGCCCGATGCAGGTGGGCGACGGCGGCGCCGATGCGCTCCTCCAGGTCCACGAGTTCGGTCGCGGTGAAGGGGTCGTTCGGCAGGAGCGGCATCAGAACGTACGGGTGCTCCGCCGGGTGGGCCAGCAGAGCCGCCCGCTCGGTGATCAAGAACTCCGCCACCAGCACTCCGCTCGTGGACAGGTGCCGCAGGACCCGGGCCTCGTCGGCGAGCGGGAGATTGCGCCAGGGGCCCAGCCGTTTGAGTACGTAGCGGCGATCGTCGGCGGCCGTGACCCACCACAGGCCCCGGTGCGGGACCTTCTCCGCCGTCGGATGATCACCCAACAGCGTCCGCCATTCCGCCAGCACCGCGTCCAGCTCGTCGCGTGATTCCATCGAGCACTCCCTTCTGATCGGGCGAAGCTCACCACGGAACCGGACCTCAATGCACGACTTCTGTGACCAAGACCACACTGACCATGATCAGCAGCGGAGGTAGTGCCCTGCGCCCGAAGTTCGGTGCATAAGTCAGTGGGATGAAGTGGTGAGCTGCAAGGCCGACGATGGAGTGCTACCGGGTCGTACCGCGACGGAGGAGAACGCGGCAGATCGCCACTTCAGCGCGCTGAATTATGTAGCGAACTTCGGGCGCAGGGCACTAGATTCCGAAGGATGTGGAGATCGCACGAGCCGGTCGGCTATGACTGCCCGTTCTGTCGCCTGCTGTCCGGTGGATCGACGCCGATCAGCACCCAGGACAACCTGGTCTACCGGGATGAGGCGACAGCGGTGATCGTCTCGGCGCACTGGTGGGAGGCCAATCCCGGCACCCTCCTGGTCATTCCGGTTGATCATGTCGAGAATCTCTACCAACTGCCCGACCGGCTGACCGGGCCACTGCTCGCGACCTGCCGCCGAGCCGCCCGCGCCCTGGTCGAGGTCGACGGGTGCGACGGCACGTCGTTACGTCAGCACAACGAACCGGCGGGCAGTCAGGACGTTTGGCACCTGCACCTGCACGTGATTCCGCGGTGGGACGGCGACGCGTTCAACCGCGGCGAGCACCGGCTCCGTCCGGTCGAGCTGGCTGAGCAACACGCCTTCGCCGCCCGCATCCGGGCGGCCGCGAGCTGGCGGGATGATCACCAGGGCAGCGATCCCGTGGCGTCGACGTAGGTCCCGGTCGGGCCGTCGGGCGGAGTCTGCGCCATCCGGGCGATGATCGCGGCACCTTCCGCGACGGTCTGCCGGCCGGCGTTCCGATTGAGATCGGTGCTGGTGAAGCCGGGCTCGACGGCATTGATCCGGATGCCCGGGAACGCCTTCGCGTACTGAATGGTGATCATGTTGACGACCGCCTTCGACGCCGGATAGGCGACACCCGGATAGTCGTGCCCGGGACGGCCCGGGGTCGCGACCCGGGACAGTGAGGCCAGGCTGCTGCTCACGTTCACCACGACGGGCGCCGCGGATCGCTGGAGCAGCGGAAGGAAGGCGCGCAGCATCCGGACCGGACCGAACGCGTTGGTGTCGAAGGTTTCGCGCATCAGCTCGGCGGTGAGCTCGGCCGCTCCGATCACCGTGCCGTCATCTCCCCACTCGGGCGCAATGCCGGCGTTGTTGATCAACACATCGAGGCCACCGTCCCGCTCGATGATCTTGGCGGCGCTGAGCACCGACGCGTCATCCGTCACGTCGATCCGGATCGCGCGGGCACCGAGCTCAGCGGCGGCCCGCCGGCCCCGCTCCTCGTCCCGGCTGCCGAGGTAGACGACGTGACCAGCGGCGATGAGCTGGCGTGCCGTCTCGAAGCCGAGGCCCTTGTTCGCGCCGGTGATCAAGGTAGTGGTCATGTCCCGCACGCTAGACCTTCGCCCGCGCTCGAAGGCAAGGCCGGGCAGCGAGCGAGGCGAGAGTCTTGAATCCGACGCCACGTCAGGTTCTAGGGTGGATCCGTGGAGTCCGAGGAAGCGACGAACCTGGTCGGAGACGACGACGGTGCCGATCCGCTCGCCCTGTTGTCGCGTGCCGCCCGACTCACCGATCAGCCGTACGGTGCCGAGCAGGCGGTCGCCCTGCTGGCCTCCTCTGACGTCGCCGCAGCCCAGCGCTGGCTGATCGAGAAGTTCGGACTGGAGCCCGGTCCGAGAGCTTCGACAGCTCGACCGGACATCAACCCGAGAGTCGCCTCGGTCGTGACCAGCCGGGGCTTGATCCAACTGCATCAGGCGACCACCGGCCTGCAACCTCCGGCCCGATCCGGCACCGCCTCAGCGATGGTCGTGGTCACAGTCGACGATGTCTCGACGATCGCCGACCGCCTACGTGACTGCAATGAGGCTCAGGTCCGCGGTCCGTACCCGACCTCCTATGGCGTTTGGGAACTGACCGTAATTGATCTTGACGGACATCCCTGGTGCTTCCACAGCCCTGCGAGCGAAGGAGAAACACCATGAACGGACAACCCAGCTACATCGAACTCGGCGTACCCGACGCCGACGCCGCTCGGACCTTCTACGGCGCCCTCCTCGGCTGGCGGCCCTCCGGCGCCGCGGGCCCAGGATCCGTCAGCACGCCAACCCTCGACATCGGCCTGCACGGCGAGGATCCGCAGCCCGGCTTGCTGGTGTTCCTCGACGTCGATGATCTCGACGCCGCCATCGGTCGGGTCGCCGAGCTCGGCGGTCAGGTGCACGGCCCGGTGGTCGAGGACGAGGGGTTCGGGCGATTCGCTGTCTGCACCGATGATCAAGGAGTCAGATTCGCCCTGCGCCGACCGAGCTGAGGTCGAGGCTTAACTCACGTGATTCTCGGACGGCGGCGCATTAGGGTGCCTGGGTGCCGCTGGGACGCAGCTTTCGTTGGTTACTGTCGGGCAACGCCTCGGCCAATCTCGCCGACGGGATCACCTTCGTCGCCATTCCGCTGGTCGCCACGACCCTGACGACGGACCCGACGCTGATCGCTGGTCTGAGTCTGGCGTATTCACTGGTCCGGATGGTCCTGGTGGTGCCGATCGGTGTCCTGGTCGACCGGATCGATCACCGTCGGCTGATGTTGATCGCCAACCTGGCGCGGGGTGCGCTGCTCGTCGGCCTGGCGGCGATCTTCGCCTCCGGCCACGGGTCCATTCCCCTGCTCTACTTCGTCTTCGCGGTCGTCGGGATCCTCGAGACCGCGGCGGACAACGCCGGCCTCTCCGTCCTGCCGTCGATCGTCCCGGCCGACGATCTGGATCGGGCGAACGGTCGGATCGCGACCACCCAGCTGGTGGCCGACGAGTTCGTCGGCCCGCCCCTCGGCGGCCTGCTGTTCGGGATCGCCGTGGCTGCGCCGATCGCGGTCACCGGTGGTCTGTACGCGGCCGCCGGGATGTTCTTCCTCGCTCTCCCGAGACGACGGGCCCGAGTCGTCGAGGAGTCGAGGTCTTCGCGAACCAGATTCTGGCGGGACGCGATCGAGGGTGCGACCTGGCTGCGCGGTCATCGACAGCTGCTCAGTCTTGCGATCATGAACGGGTTGGCCAGCGTCGCCTACCTGGCAACATTCTCCCTGCTGGTGCTCTACGCCGGCACGGTGCTGCGACTCGATCCGACCGGCTACGGCGTGCTGCTCGCCGTCTCGGCCCTCGGCGGCCTGGTCGGCTCCGTCGTCGCCGCACCGCTGCGGCAGCTGATCGGCTACCGCTGGATCCTGACCGGCAGCCTGGCCCTCGGCTCCGCAACCATGCTCGGACTCTTTCTCACCGACAATCCCTTCCTGGCCGGTGCCCTGCTGGCCGGCTACATCCTGCACGCCACCGTCTGGAATGTCTGCGGCGTAGCGCTCCGGCAACGCAGCGTGCCCGAGGCCATCCGGGGCCGGATCAACAGCCTGTTCAAGCTCTCCGCGCTGGTCGGCCTGGTGATCGGCGCCGCCATCGCGGGACCCTTGGCGACCGGCCTGGGACTGCCCGCACCCTTCGCCGTCGCCGGGTTGATCTTCGCCGCCGGTGCGGTTCTGATCAACGTCACCACTCGAGGCGTACGCGATCGCTGAGACCGCCCTGGCACCGAGTTGTCAGAACTGAGTTGCGTCATAGCACAACTCAGTTCTGACAACTCGGGTGCTGGGCGGATTTTCCATGAAAATAAGGGGTTCTCTGGTATTCGTCTGTGTGTTCGAATATGATGTGATCATGGACTCGGGGACCACCACAGACACCACGCCGGTCGAGCATGCGCTCGGCAGTGTGGAGGTCGCGGTGGCCGAGTTGATCACCGTGCTGCGGCAGGGTGGGCTTGATCATCATGATCAGGCCGGGCTGCTGATGCTGCTGGATCGGGCCGAGACGGTGCGGAAGCAGTGGCAGGCCGTCGACGCCGAGATCCTGGCGGTCTGTCGGGACCGGGGGATCGCGGAACGGGAATGCCAACGATCCATGGCGAAAGTCCTGGAACGGCGCTGTCTGATCAACCCCGGCGAGGCCCGGCAGCGGGTGAAGGCGGCCGAGGCGGTCGGGCCGCGGGAAACGCCGACCGGGATGCCGCTGCCCCGACTGCGGGATCAGGTCGGTGCCGCAATGGTGGCCGGGGCGATCGCGGCCCAGCAGGTCGCGCTGGTCAGCGACACCCTCGAACAACTCGACCAGGCCGGGATCGATCCCGACCTGGTCGGGCAAGTCGAGACCGAACTCGTCGAGCACTGCCGTCAGTACGGGCCGAAGGAACTGAAACAGCTCTGCCAGAAATACCTCGACACCTACGACCCCGACGGGCCGGAACCGAACGAGCAGCGCAACGCCGAACGGCGGTCGTGGCGGATGCACGTCACCCCGTCCGGAGCCGTCGTCGGGGAGTTCCGGTTGACCCCGGAAACCGGGGCGAAGGCCCAGGCGATCTTCTCCTCCCTGGCCGACCTCCGCGCCGACACCACCAGCCGCACCGCCAACACCACCGCCGGCGGCAAGGTCGCCAAGGACCCCCGCAGCCACGGACAACGCATGCACGACGCGTTCGACGACCTCTGCTCCCGCCTGCTGCGAGCCGGTGGCCTGCCCGACTCTGGCGGCACCCCGGCAACGGTGATCGTCACCATCGACCAGATCGACCTACTCAACGACCTCGCCGAAGCCGGCCTGTTCAAACCCACCAACGCCACAGCCGGGTTCGGGGCCCCGTTCAGCGGCACGTGCCCGACCTGCGGCCACCAACCCGAACCGTCGCAGACCGCGCCGTTTGGAGCCGGTGATCACGACCCCAACCAGACCCAGACCCGTGCGCAAGATCAGGAGCGGAAGCAAGGTCAGCAGCGTGATCCGGTGGCGCGGTCGCAAGACCTGCAGCCAGATCAGGCAGCTCGGGACCTAGAGCAAGAGCGGGCGCCGGGAAGACAGGAGCGGGCCGAGCAGGGCGAGCAGGAGCGGGCCGAGCAGGGCGAGCAGGAGCGGGCCGAGCAGGGCGAGCAGGAGCAGGGCGAGCAGGAGCAGGCCGAGCAGGGCGAGCAGGAGCAGGGAGAGCGGGGAGTGCGGGAGGAGGCGCCTGTTCGTTCCCTGAGCCTGTCGAAGGGCAGGCCCGATGATCCCGCCCCTTCGAAAAGATCGAGAACCGAAGATCATCCGGCTTGCCCTTCGACGAGCTCAGGGAACGAACACACGCACCCCGGACAGCCGGGGCGGGTCCGACGGTCCCGACCGAGACACGGCATCACCAGCCACGGCATCCACCTCACCGTGCCCGAACTGCTCCGGCTGGCCGGCGAAGCCGAGATCTATCCCGTCGTCCTCACCACCCACGGCAAGCTGGTCGACTTCGGCCGCACCCGCCGGGTCGCGAACAAGCACCAGACCCTGGCGTTGATCGCCCGCGACGGCGGCTGCTCCTTCCCCGGCTGCCAGCACCCACCCGAATGGTGCGAACGTCACCACATCCTGCCCTGGCACCAGAACGGTCTCACCAACCTGCGCAATCTGACCCTGCTGTGTTCCTACCACCACCGCCACTTCCTCGACTGCGGCTGGCAGGTCCGACTGAACGATGATGGTCTGCCGGAATGGATCCCACCCCGCTACCTCGACCCGGACCAGACACCCATGATCAACAACCGCATCCTGGCCCGGATCCACCAAGTCCCATTGATCACCTGAGCCCGATCGACGAGGTCGGGTGGCGGCGACAACTGCGGGACCGGTTGCCGGGAGACGGGTCAGGGGCGGACGGCGGTGCCGTCGGCCTTGCGATCCGTTCCGTACGGTGCGTGATAGCCGGCGAGATCGATATCACCGAGCAGAGCGGCGGCCTTGACTTCATCGATATCGATGCCGAGTCCCGGCGAATTTGTCGGATACCAGTAACCGTTTTCAATCACCGGGGCCCCGGGAAAGGCCGCCAATTCCTCGGGCCGGAAATTGTTCTCCTCCTGGATGCCGAAATTCCAACAGGACAGATCGACCTGCAGGGCGGCGGCGAGATTCACCGGGTCGTTGTCGCCGCCCTCCTGCCACGCCGTGCGAACACCGAACGCCTCGGCCAGGTGCGCGATCTTGATCGCGGCGGTGATGCCGCCGATCTTCGAGATCCGGGTCCGAACGAAGTCGATCAACTGCTCACTGATCAACGATCGCCACTCGTGGGGATGGACGAACAGCTCCCCGACGGCTTGCGGCGTCGAGGTCACCTGCCGCAGATTGCGATACCAACCGATCTGTTCCGGCGGCAGGATGTCCTCGACGAAGAACAGCCGGTACGGCTCCAGCAGCCGGGCCAACTGCACCGCGTTCTGCGGCGACAGATGCGAGTGCACGTCGTGGGTGAGCTTGAGCTCCGGCCCGAACCGCTCCCGCAGCGCCTCGAACATCGCCGGCGTCGACGAGAGGTACGCCTCCTCGTCGAAGGGCCGGCTGTCCCACGGGTTTCGCGGCAGCCGTGCCGCCGAACCTTCGAGGAAACCTCCACCGCCGTATGGCCCGACCTGGCAGCGAATCACCGGCCAACCGTCGGCGACATAGCGCTCGACGTCGTCGATCAACTCGTCGATGGATCCGCCCGACGCGTGGGCGTAACAGGGCACCGCCGACCGGGCCTTGCCACCGAGGAGCTGGTGGACCGGAAGGCCTGCCTCCTTGCCCTTGATGTCCCACAGGGCGACGTCGATCGCGGCCAGTGCCGTGTTGGTCACCGCCCCGTTCCGCCAGTAGCCGGCCGTGTAGAGGGACTGCCAGATGTCCTCGATGTCACCTACCTCCCGACCTTGCACCATCGGGCCGTAGAGCTGGTCGATCACCTGCACCACGGCTGCCGGGTTGTAGCGATCACTGGCCGATCCGAGGCCGTACAACCCGGGCTGGTCGGTCTCGACCATGACGATCGTCCAACTTCCGTCCCGCCTGGTCCGGATGCACCGGGTCCTGGTCACCGTGGTCACGTCGAGATCCTCTCCACTGCGGTTCATGATCAACTCCACCATTGATGATCATGAATTAACGGCGACAGCGCATCACCTGAGGACGAAATTCTCACAAATTCATCCGGAACCCCTAGCCAGAAATTCGAATTCGCGATAACTGTAATAGGGCGACGCCATCCGGCTCGTGACGACCGGCCAGTTGATGGCTAGGACGAACGGAGGATGCATGAGCGAGGAGAGCTTCGGCGGGGGCGAAGAAAGAGACGAACAATACGGGTCCGGTGACAGTCAATCCGGCGGTGCATCCGAGGACTTCTCCGGCGGAGGGGACTCGGGCGGCGGCGACTCCGACAACTACGGCGGCGGAGACTCGGGCGGGGGCGATTCCGGCGGCTACGGCGGAGGCGGAGATTCCGGCGACTCCGGCGGCGGAGACTCAGGCGGGGGCGATTCCGGCGGCTACGGCGGAGGCGGAGATTCCGGCGACTCCGGCGGCGGAGACTCAGGCGGGGGCGATTCCGGCGGCTACGGCGGAGGCGGAGATTCCGGCGACTCCGGCGGCGGAGACTCAGGCGGGGGCGATTCCGGCGGCTACGGCGGAGGCGGAGATTCCGGCGACTCCGGCGGCGGAGACTCGGGCGGCGGCTACGGCGGCGGCGAGGACTCCAGCGGCGGAGATGCCGGCGGCGGAGACTCAGGTGGCGGCTACGGCGGTGGCGACGACTCCGGCGGCGGAGATGCCGGCGGTAGCTACGGTGGCGGAGACTCCGGAGGCTACAGCGGCGGCGACTCCGAGTCCGGAGACTCCGGCGGCTACAGCGGCTGACCCTGGACCCTGACCCGATCGAAGATCAACAACGCGCGTGCCCGGCCTGATGGCCGGGCACGCGTCGTTGTCTCCAGGTAACAGTCGTGAGACAGCGATCGGCGAAACCCTTGCGGATCCGGCGGACGCGGGATTAACATCGGTCTTCACCCAGGGTGTCGAAGATATATTCAAAATACGGGAACGTTGTTCTCAGGCAGTGCCATCGCAGTCACCGCAGCCGGACCTCGCGCCATCAGGAATCGATCATGGACCTACCCGCATCCAGCGACCTCAGCCGTCGCGCCCTTCTCGGCGGAGCCGGACTCTCCGCGTTCGCCCTGTTCATGTCCGCCTGCGCACCGAACCAGGGACCGGCCGCGAAACCGCCGGTTACCGGTCCGCCGCGACAGGGCGGCTCACTCACCTGGGCGCTCGAGGCCGATCCCGCCTCGCTCGCGCCGTTCGGCACACCGAACCAGTCCGGGGTCCAGGTCAAGGATTTGATCTACGAATCGCTGGTCACCTGGGACAAGGATCTCAACGTGCTGCCCGCCCTGGCCGAAGACTGGGAGGTGCCGGACGAGAAGACGTACATCTTCAAGTTGCGCCAGGGAGTCAAGTTCCACAACGGCGACGATTTCACCGCTGAGGACGTGAAGTACTCCTTCGACCTGCAGAAGGAGCCGCCGCCACCCGGCACCGTCACGTCCTTCTTCCCCAAGATCGCCGAGGTCGAGATCGTCGACCCGCACACGATCAAGCTCAACATGAGCCAGCCGGACGGGACGGTGCTCGGCTACTGCGCCTGGCTCACGTATTCCTTCATCGCCCGCAAGGGTCTGTACGACGACCTCGATCCCCGCAACGCGGCCAACGGCACCGGCCCGTTCAAGCTCGACCAGTACGTGCCCAATGATCATGTCGCGCTGACCCGGCACCAGGACTACTGGCAGGAGGGCCGGCCCTACCTCGATGCGATCACGCTGAAGATCCTGCCGGACATCCAGGCCCGGCTGGCCAACCTGATCTCCGGCCAGATCGACGGCTGCAACCTCAACGCCGACATCGCCCGGACGCTGGCCAACAACCCCAACGTCGTCGTCCAGAAGCGGCTCAACGCCGCCTTCCGCGAGGTGCAGTTCACCAATCGGGGCAAGGGCGAGCCATGGGCCGACGTCCGCGTCCGGCAAGCGATCAACCTGGCCATCGACCGGCAGAAGATGATCACCAACATCTACGCCGGTGAGGCTCAGCTGACCTCCAAGATCCCACCGAGCTACGGCGACTGGCCGATCTCGCAGGACGAGCTGGCCGAGAAGTACGAGAAGCACGACCTGGAGCAGGCCAAGACGCTGATGCGCGAGGCCGGTCTCGAGGCCGGCTTCAAGGTCACCCTGGAAGCTCTCTCGACGCCGGACGACTACGTCCAGGTCGCCCAGATGATGAAGGAGCAGCTGGCCGAGATCAACATCGAGGTGACGGTGCAACCGCTGGAGATCGGCACCTTCGCCAAGAACAACGCCGAGGGCAACTTCCAGTGGCAGTCGACCGGGCGCGGCATGCGCGGCGACCCCAGTGGCTACTTCAGCGACTTCGACCCGGCCGGCTCCAACTACAAGGCCTGGTTCGCCGGCGGCTACGTCAACGACGAGCTGACCCAACTGATCAATCAGGGCATCGCCGAGACCGACGAGGCCGAGCGCCGCAAGATCTACACCCGGATGCAGGAGATCGTGCTGACCGAGTGGCCGACCCTGCCGATCGTCGCGATCCAACGGTTCCAGGCCCAACGGACCCGGGTCCAGGGCATGTACGTCGCGGTCGAGGACTCCTTTCGCGGGTTGCCCGAGGCCTGGGTGAGCGAGTGACGGGTGTGAGGGTGCGTGACCCATGACCCGCTACCTGGCGCGTCGACTGCTCCAGGTGGTCCCGACGCTGATCGGGATGTCGGTGTTGATCTTCGCGCTGGTCCGGCTGCTGCCCGGTGACGTGTCCAACACGCTCACCGGCGGCGACGCCGGGGCCAGTGCCGAGCGGCAGCAGGCCATGCTGACCGAGCTCGGGCTGGCCGACCCGCTCCCCCTGCAGTACTGGAATTTCGTCTCCGGCTTCTTCACCGGCGATCTCGGCCAGTCCTTCCTGAGCGGTCAGCCGGTCAGCGACACGCTGCTCCGGGCGCTGCCGATCACGCTGGAGATCACCCTGCTGGCCACCGTGTTCGCGGTCGTCGTCGGCGTGCCACTCGGGGTGATCTCGGCGGTCCGCCGCAACTCGGTGCTCGACCTGATCACCCGGCTCGGCGGCCTGATCGGGCTGTCCATGCCCAACTTCTGGATCGCCCTGATCGCCCTGTTGATCACCTCGACCTTCTTCTTCTGGGTGCCGTCGGTGACCTGGATCCCGATCTGGACCGACCCGCTCGGAAACCTGGCACAGCTGGCGATCCCCTCGTTCGCGGTGTCGCTCTATCTGCTGGCGGCGGTGATGCGGATGACCCGCACCAGTGTGCTGGACGTGCTCCGCGAGGACTACGTCCGCACTGCCCGAGCGAAGGGTGCGCCGCTGCACCGGGTGATCACCCGGCACGCCGTTCGCAACGCCCTGATCCCGGTGATCACCCTGGTCGGCGCGCAGGTCGGCAACCTGATGGGCGGCGCCACGGTGATCGAGGTGATCTTCGGCCTGCCCGGAGTCGGCAACACCCTGGTCCAGGCCACTTACAACCGGGACTATCCGGTGGTCCAGGTCACCGCCGTCTTCCTGGCGACCGTGTTCGTGGTGATCAACCTGGTGGTCGACCTGGTGTACGGATTCCTCGACCCACGAATCGAGCGACGATGACGACCTCAACCGATCCGATCGACGCGGGCGCCCCCGCCCCGGCGACGATCACGGCTCCACAATGGATCGCCCGGCTGGACGAGCTGCGCCGCAACCCGCTCGGGATGGTCGGCGCGGTGATCCTGCTGCTCACCGTGCTCTGCGCCGTCCTCGGCCCGCTGCTGTGGCGGGTCGAGTATTCGGCCCAGGACCTCGGCCGGCTGCTGGCACCGGGCGGCGGCACGCCGATGGGCACCGACCAGCTCGGCCGCGACGTGCTGTCCCGGGTGATCCACGGCTCCCAGGTGTCGCTCCAGGTCGGGGCCGTGTCGGTCGCGATCGCGCTGGTCGGCGGCTTGATCATCGGCATCTCGTCGGCGTACTTCGGTGGCATGCTCGACCTGATCCTGATGCGACTCACGGACATCATGTTCGCGGTGCCGGGCCTGGTGCTGGCGATCTTGATCGCCGGCCTGCTCGGGCCGAGCCGGACCAACGCCATGATCGCGATCGGCATCGTCTACGTGCCGGCGTTCGCCCGGGTGATCCGCGGCTCGTCACTGTCGGTGATGGCGCTGCCGTTCGTCGAGGCGGCGCGGGCGCTCGGGGTGTCCCACCTCGGGATCATGACCCGGCACGTGCTGCGCAACGTGCTCGGCCCGGTGATCGTGCTGTGCACGATCTATCTCTCATCGGCCATCCTGACCGAGGCCGCGCTGAGCTTCCTCGGCCTCGGCACCCAGCCGCCGGAGCCGTCCTGGGGCAGCATGCTCAAGGATTCGATGGCCTACATGCAGATCGCGCCCTGGCTGGCCGTCTTCCCCGGCCTGGCGATCATGATCGTCGTGCTCGGCCTGAACTTCCTCGGCGACGGCCTGCGCGACGTCCTCGACCCGAGGATGCGCGATGCCAACTGACTCCGGAACGATCATGATCCGCGATGCCGTCGCGACCGACGCCGCGAGGGTCGCGGAGCTGCTCACCCAGCTCGGCGCGCCGGGGGTCGATGCGGCCGAGGCCGGGCGCCGGCTGGGCCGGGGCGAGGAGCGGGTCCTGGTCGCCGTCGGCCCCGACGGCGTCGTGACCGGGCTGGTCGCGGCCAAGGCCGACCTGCCGTTCGGCCACGCCGCGCCGATGCTGCGGATCAGTGCCCTGATCTGTGACGCCGAGCGCCGTCGGGAGGGAGCGGCACAGGCCTTGATCATCTCGGCCAAGCAGCTCGCCCGGCGGCTCGGGTGCACCGGGATCGAGCTCACCTGCGGCCTGGCCCCCGAGCGCGCGGCGGCCCACCGCTTCTATCCCGAACAGGGCTTCGCCGTGGACTCCTACCGCTACTGGTGGGCCAGCGACGCCGAGCAGCCCGGAGAGGAGGCACCGTGACCGAGCCGCTGCTCGAAGTGCGCGGCCTGACCACCGAGTTCCGGCTGCGCAGCGGCATCCGACGGGTGGTCGACGGCATCGACCTGATCATCGAGTCGGGCCGCACCCTCTGTCTGGTCGGCGAGTCGGGCTCGGGCAAGAGCCAGACCGCGTTGTCGATCATGGGCCTGGTCGACCACCCCGGCCACCTCGCCGACGGCAGTTCTGTCCGCTATCGCGGCGACGAGCTGACCACCCGGTCGGAGTCCGTGCTGCGGCAGCTCCGCGGCAACGAGATCTCGATGATCTTCCAGGAGCCGATGTCGTCGCTCAACCCGTCGCATCGGGTCGGCGCCCAGATCGCCGAGGCCGTGCTGCTGCACCGCAAGGTGTCCAAGCCGCAGGCGATGGAACGGGCGATCGAGATGCTGACCCTGGTCGGCGTCCCCGATCCGGGCCGGCGGGCGATGAGCTTCCCGCACCAGCTGTCCGGCGGGCTGCGGCAGCGGGTGATGATCGCGATGGCGCTGAGCTGCGATCCGCGGCTGTTGATCGCCGACGAGCCGACGACCGCGCTGGACGTGACGATCCAGGCACAGATCCTCGACCTGATGCGGGAGCTGAAGGAGCGGCTCGGCATGGCGATCCTGTTGATCACCCATGATCTCGGGGTGGTCGCCGAGATGGCCGACGACGTGGCGGTGATGTATGCCGGCCGGATCGTCGAGTACGGCAGCGTCGCCGACACGTTCGAGCGGCCGAAGCATCCGTACACCAAGGCGTTGTTGACGTCGATCCCCGTGGTCGGCATGCGTTCCGATCAACGGCTGAAGGTGATCCCCGGCACCGTGCCCAGCCCGCGCCGGTGGCCGACCGGCTGCCGGTTCGCCGATCGCTGCGACTTCGCCTTCGAGCCGTGCCGGGCGAGCTATCCCCCGCTCGAGCCGGTCGATGATCAGCGCGTCGCCTGCTGGCTGCACGACGAGCGGTACGCGGAACGGGTGGGATCGCCATGACCGAACCGATCCTGACCACCAGCGGCCTGAAGACGTACTTCCCGGCCGGCGGCACCCTGTCCGGCCAGCGCGGCCAGTTCGTCCGGGCGGTCGACGGTGTCGATCTGGAGATCGCTCCGGGCGAGACGCTCGGCCTGGTCGGCGAATCGGGCTGCGGCAAGTCGACGCTGGCCCGCACCATGCTCCGGCTGGTCGAGCCGACCGAGGGCAGCGTCACGTTCGACGGGGTCGAGCTGGCCGGGCTCGGCGGCGGTCGCCTGAAACGACTCCGGCGCGACCTGCAGATGATCTTCCAGGATCCGGTCGGCTCGCTCAATCCGCGGCTCAAGGTCGGCGAGATCATCGCCGAGGGGCTCGCGGTGCACAAGATCGTTCCGCGGTCGGAGCGGCGACAAGCGATCCTGGAGGTGCTGGAGCGGGTCGGCCTGACCGCGGACGCGATCAACCGCTACCCGCACGAGTTCTCCGGCGGGCAACGGCAGCGGATCGGGATCGCCCGCGCCCTGGTGCTGAAGCCGCGGCTGGTGATCGCCGACGAGCCGGTCTCGGCCCTGGACGTTTCGATCCAGTCCCAGGTGCTCAACCTGCTGGTGGATCTGCGCACCGAGTTCGGCCTCACCTACGTCTTCGTCGCGCACAACCTGGCGGTGGTCGGCTACATCAGCGATCGGATCGCGGTGATGTACCTCGGCCGGGTGGTCGAGCTCGCCACCTCCGAGCAGCTCTTCGCCGGGCCGCTGCACCCGTACACGGTGGCGCTGATGTCGGCCATCCCGAGCCCGAAGGCCGGGCAGCGCCGGGATCGGATCATCCTCACCGGCGACGTGCCGAGCCCGATCTCGCCGCCGTCCGGCTGCCGGTTCCGGACCCGCTGCCCGGCGGCCCAGGATCTCTGTGCCAGCGAGGATCCGCCGCTCGTCGCCCAGCCCGACGGCCACCAGGTCGCCTGCCACTTCCCCGGCGTGCTGCAGCCGCCGGAAGACCTTGATCAACAACCAGCGGAGGAACAGAACCGTGCTGCTCGGTCACGTGAGCGATGAGCTCTATCAAGCGCTGCACGACGTTGCCGTGGAGATCACCGACGACACCGGCAACCATCTCGGCACGACCCGATCGACCGCGTCCGGCGCGATCCACGCCGAGCTCGAGCCCGGCGCGTACCGGCTGATCCTGGCCCGCGACGGCTACGGGCCGAAGCGGAGCCGGGTGATCACCGGGCAGCCGACCATGATCAGGATGCTGTCGGACACCCTGTACGGCTACGTCTGGCCGAAGTGGTCCGCCGCCGGCGACACCGCGGAACTGCGAATCCACTCCCCCGAGCCCTATCGTGCGACCTTGTGGCGGTACGGCTATCGCCGGGAACCGATCGAGCTGCTCGGCTGGTTCGACGAGCACGGACCGCGGGCGATGCGGCAGGTGCTGCCCGATCATGATCTTGCCGGCGCCGGTGCCGGGTTCAACGGCACCGGGTTCACCAGCCCCGGCCACGTCCGCCGGCTGACCGCTCCCGACCGGTCCGGCCTCTACTACCTCCGGGTCGAGACACCGTCCGGCCGGCACTCCTCGTTCCCCTGGATCGTGGCACCGGCTCGGCCCGCGGCCGACATCGCCGTGCTGGCCGGCACCAACAACTGGAACGCCTACAACCGGTTCGGCGGCCGAAGCAACTACATCAACGAGGCCGGACTGCCGGCAGCGCCGGTGGTCAGTGCCCGGCAGGACCTGGCCCGTTATGTGATCGGCAACAAGATCAGCCAGACCGCGCCGAACGACAGCTATCCCCCGCTCTCCTTCGACCGGCCCGATCTGGAGTGCGCAGTCGGTCCGGACGAAGAGGTCACCGATCCGCTGGCCGGCCGGATCTCCGGCACTCTCGCGCCGGGGTTCTGGCGGCTGCTCGGCTGGCTGGAGCGGGAGGGTTGGCCGCACGACGTGTACGCCGACCACCAACTGCACTCCGGCGTCCTCGACCTTGATCGCTACCGGGTGTTGATCTTGGAATGCCATCCGGAGTACTGGTCCCGCGAGATGTACGACAGGACCAAAGCCTGGGTCGAGCGGGGCGGCCGGCTCGCCTACCTCGGCGGCAACGGGATCGACTGCGAGGTCGTCTTCGACGAGGCCGGCAGCGCCGCGACCTACCTGACCCAGCAGCCGGATCGGGACGATCCCGAGCAGGCTCACCTGGAGAGCCGGTTCCACCAGAGCCACCGGCCGCAGGCCGAACTGCTCGGCGTCACCTTCACCCACGCCGGCGAAGGCACCGGAGCCCCCTACCGGGTGATCGATCCCGATCATTGGGCGTTCGCCGGCTCCGGCCTCCGCCGGGGTGATCTGATCGGCCGGACCAGCCTGAGCGAACGGATCCCCGGCGGCGCCTCCGGCCACGAGACGGACAAGATCACCGCGAGCGCCCCGGCCGACGTCGAACTGCTGGCCCAAGGAACCAATCCCGACGACGGCGGCGCCGATCTGATCATGCGCGAACTTCCGAGCGGCGGCGCGGTCTTCTCGGCCGGCTCGATGACCTACATTCCCAGCCTGCTGGTCGACGAACCCCTGACCAGGCTGACCAACACGGTGTTACGGCGATTCGTGGCGGGACCGGAATGATCATCCAGCCAGACACCCTTGACTGGGACCGACCGGGTTCGACCCACGTCCGACTGTCCTTCGGGCTGGACGGCAGCTGGGGATCCTCGCTGGTGCCGCTGACCGTGATCAACCCGAGCCGCCCCGTCCCCGGCAACGCCCCGACGGTGGCGGTCTTCGGCGGCACCCACGGCAACGAGTACGAGAGCCAGGTGGCCCTGACCCGACTCTGCACCGACCTCGATCCCGACGAGCTGGGCGGCCGGGTGATCATCATGCCGCGGCTGAGCGAGGATGCCTGCCGGCACGGCACCCGGGCCGCGGTCGAGGACGGCGTCAACATGAACCGGGCCTTTCCCGGCGACCCGCACGGCACGCTCTCGTACCGGATCGCTCACTTCGTCTCCACCATGATCATCCCGCAGGCCGAGGTGATCCTCGACCTGCACGCCGGCGGCCGGGAGTGCGCCTACGCGCTGTGCACCTCGCTGCATCCGCTGCCGGATCAAGCCCGCTTCGACCGAGCCCTGGAGCTGGCCTCGCTGTTCGCGACCCCGTATGTCTTCGTCTATTCCCGGCAGCTGGCGACCGGCCTGCTCACCGACTATGCCGAGGATCAGGGCAAGCTCGCCATCGGCGGCGAGTTCGGCGGCGGCGAGACGGTCAGCCCGACCGGTGTCGCGCACGTCTACCAGGGCGTGATCAACGTGCTGCGGCACCAGGGCCTGCTGCCCGGGCAGCCGGAGTCGATCCTCGGCCGGCAACCCGGGACTGGCCGGATCGTGCGAGCCGACGACCTGAGCGACTACGTGCCGGCACCGTGCTCCGGGATCTGGGAGCCGGTCGTTCCGCTGGGCAACGACGTCCGCTCCGGTGACCTGCTGGGCCGCCTGTACGATGTCGATCATCACCCGGCCAGGTTCGAACCGATCCGTGCCCACCGTGACGGCGTCTTGATCGCCTGCTACCAGCGAGCGGTCTGCGAAACCGGACGAACCCTCATAGTCATAGGAGATCCCGTCCCCCGATGACGATCACCAGCCAGCGCCAGATGTGGGCCTACCAACTCGAGCGACCCGGTCATCTGGTCCGGCGAGACGTCCCGGTGGAGACCGATCCCGGCCCCGGCGAGGTCCTGATCCGGGTCGAGGCGGGCGGGATCTGCGGCAGCGATCTGCCGAAGTTTCTGACCGCGCAACGATCATCGCCGCGGGACGAGGTGGGGCCGGGCTTCCCGCTGCACGAGATCGCCGGGACCGTGATGCGGAGCGAAGATCCGCGTTTCCAGCCAGGTGACGCCGTCTGCGGCTGCATGCCGGGGCAACGCGGCCTGGCCGAGCTGGTCCGGGTGCCGGCCGACACCGTGGTGCCGGTGCCGGACGGACTCTCGCTGCGCGAGGCCGTGGTGGTGCAACCGCTGGCGACCGTCCTGTACGCGCTCGACCGGCTGCCGGACGTCCGGGGCCGGTCGGCTGCGGTGATCGGCCTCGGCCCGATCGGACTCCTGTTCACCCACGTCCTGCATCAGCGCGGCGCCCGGGTCACCGGGATCGATCCGGTCGACCGTTCCGCCGTCGCCTCGACCTTCGGCGTCGACGAACTGTTCATCGGCAGCGTCGCCGATTGGGTCGACAGGGCCGGCGAGCCGGCCGAGATCGTCATTGAAGCGGTCGGGCATCAGACCGAGACCATCCCGCAGGCGATCCGAGGCACCGCCCTGCGCGGTCACCTGTATGCCTTCGGCGTGCCCGACGATCTCGAATACACGTTGCCCTTCCGCGAGGCCTTCGACCGCGCGATCACCCTCTATCTCGGCATCACCCAGGACTGGAACGGCGCCCTGATCAAGGCCGCCGCCTACCTCGCCGAACATCGCGACCTGCTGCCGCCCATGATCACCCACGTCCTCGGCCCGGACGCCGTCAACGACGCCTACACCCTGTGCGCCGGCGCCGCCCCCGACCGCCTCAAGGTGATCATCGACCTGGCGTCCGAGGCCGACCGCTGACGGCATGACCCTGGCCTGCCCCCTTCGACAGGCTCAGGATCACCGTTCGACGCCGTCCAAGATCATCCGCAGCCCGGCCCGGACCGGCCGGACGTGCGGGCCTTCGGGATCGCTCCAACCCGATTCCGCGGCCGGCTCGACGAGGGCGGCTTCGTCGACGCTGATCCCCGAGCCCGGCTGATCACCGAGCACGATGCCGCCGTCGGCGATCACCTGGTCGACCTGGATCCCCCGGCCATGGTGCAGGTGCTGCACCTCGGTCGTGAGGTGATTGGGCACGGCGGCCGCCGCCGCGGCGACGGCCGGATTCGAACCATGGCCGACGATGCTGATCGGAAGATCATGGAAAGCCGCGGCGTGGGCGAGCCGAAGGAAGTGACTGATCCCCCACACCGCGCCGGTCTGCACGATGTCGGGCGCACCGGCATCGAACAGGCTACGGAACTGATCAAGGCCGGTCAGGTTCTCACCGGTGGCGACGGCCGCCCTGATCGCCGCCGAGAGGCGGGCATGACCGGCGCCATCCCAACGCCGTAACGGTTCCTCGACCCAGGTCAGGTCGTGCTGTTCTTCCAGCGCCGCGAGATAGCGTACGGCCTGCTTGAGTTGCCAGGATTCGTTGGCGTCGATCATCAGACCCGGCCGAGTGGAGCCAACGGAGAGCGCGTCGGTGATCACGCCGAGCCGGCGCAGATCGGCATCGAGATCGAGGCCACCCTTGAGCTTGCCCGAGACGAATCCGCGCTCGGCGAAGCCGGCGTAGAACGCGTGCAGTTGATCATCGTCCAAGGCGATGTCGAGGCCCGAGGCGTAGCCGGGGACGAACCGGTCCCGGGCCCCGAGCAGCCGCCACAGCGGCTCGCCGGCGGCCTTGGCCTTGAGGTCCCACAGGGCCGCGTCGAAGGTGGCGATCCCGCCGTAGGCCGGCCCGGCGTGGCCGGCCTTGAACACCTGGGCCAGCATCCGGTCGTACAACGCCGACACAGATCGCGGATCCTGGCCCAGGATCGCCGGGAACACCCGATCGAGGTCGGCGTGGGAGCCGATCGCGACCCCGTCGATGCCCTCGTCGGTCTCGACGATCACGATCGGCACCGCGGTGACCGCGTCGTCGATGAAGCCGTTGGCATCGCCGATCGACCGCCCCCAGGCCTGCGTCGTGGTCAGCGTCCGGTAGCCGGTGATCTTCATGATGGCCTCACTGGATCGGGTGTCGAGCCGTAACCGTCGACTCCAAGTCTGACAAGCCGGCTCGGGGCCGACGTCGTCAGGGCAACCCGAAATCTCCCCACCGACCGGCGGACTCGTGGCGATGCGCAAGACTGATCGCGTGGGCACCGCATTAGAGGGCATTCGTGTGCTCGACCTGACCACGGTCGTCTTCGGCCCGTACGCGTCGCTGATCCTGGCCGACTACGGCGCCGAGGTGATCAAGATCGAATCACCGGCCGGTGACCCGGTCCGGGAGGCCGGGCCGGGTGCCGAGGAGCGATACGCGGCCCTGTTCCTCGGGTCCAATCGCAACAAGCGCAGCGTCGTGCTCGACCTGAAGCGCGACGCGGCTCGGGAGGCGCTGCTGCGGCTGGCCGACGGGGCGGACGTGATCATGCACAGCATGCGGCCGCACAAGATGGCGGCGCTCGGACTCGAACCCGAGTCCGTGCTGGCCCGCAACCCGCGGTTGATCTTCGCCGAACTGGCCGGCTTCGGCGCCGGCGGACCCTATCGGGAACGGCCCGCGTACGACGACATCGTGCAGGGCCTGTCCGGCGCGGCCGACCTGATGCGGCGCCAGACCGGCGAGGCCCGCTATCTGCCGACGATCATCGCCGACAAGATCGGCGGGCTGACCGCGGCGCACGCGATCCTGGCAGCACTGTTCCAACGGGAACGGACCGGCAGCGGGCAGCTGGTCGAGGTGCCGATGTTCGAGGCGATGACCTCGTTCCTGCTCACCGAACACTTCCATGCCCGGCACTTCGCTGATCAGGATGAGAATGATCATGGTCGGGCCGCCGGCTACACCCGGATCCTGTCGCCCTGGCGGCGGCCGTACCCGACGCTGGACGGACACGTCTGCCTGATGCCGTACAGCGATCGGCACTGGTCGTCCTTCTTCGTCGAGACCGGCCATCCGGAGCTGGCCGCCGATCCGCGACTGGCCGACCTCGGCGCCCGGACCCGGCACGTCGACGAGTTGTACGGCCTGATCGCCGGGATCCTCGCCACCGACACGACCGAACACTGGCTGGAGCTGTGCCGGCGGCTCGACCTGCCCGCCGCTCCGGTGAACCGGCTGGAAGACCTGGAGCACGATCCGCACCTGGCCGAGGTCGGGTTCTTCGTCGAGCTGACCGACGCGACCGGCAGCTACCGCTTCCCGCGGAGCCCGGTCCGGCTGGCCGACTCCGCTGTTGCCCCTGCCCTGCCGCCCAGGCTCGGGGCCGACACCGCCGCAGTGCTCCGCGAGGCCGGCCTGTCCGAGGCCGAGATCACCGCCGTCCGCGGGTAGTCGCAGTCATTGTGGTCAGTTGAGCCGCGTCCTGCGGTCAAATCGACCACGATCATCGAGCTCCACCGGGGACCAGGCGGGCGGCGAGGTTGCGGACGGTGAGGCCGACCTGGGTCTTCGGCACCAACAGCGCCGCGGAGCGCCCGACACCGCGCTGCTTCGACCCGACCAGCCGTCGGTGGGTGCGCTCGTACCCGGCGAACGCCGTCGCCGGATCGGCGGCCTCGGCGAGCGCCCCGGCCAGCGTGAACGCCCCGGCGATCGCCAGGCTCGACCCGTCGCCGAGCAGCGACACGCAGGTGGCGGCGTCGCCGAGCAACGAGATCCGGCCCCGGGTCCAGGACGGCAGGTCGACCAGGCTGACCGCGTCGAAGAAGACGTCGTCGGCCCGCGCGAGCCGGCCGAGCAGCTCGGGGATCCGCCAGCCGAGACCCGCATAGGTCTCCGCGACGAACGCCTTCTGCCGCTCCGGGTCCCGGTCGTCGAAACCTGTGGCACGGAAGATGAACGCCGCGCCCGACTTGCCCCGGCCCGGATGGATCGCCGCCAGCCGGCCCGGCGCGTTGTAGATCAGGACGTCCCGCGGATGATCGGAGGGTTCGTCGAGCATTGTCGTGGCGACGTACATCCCGGTCGGCCGGACGAACTCGTGCTCGGCGCCGAAGGCGATCCGCCGGACGGCGGAGTGCAGGCCGTCCGCGCCGATCACCAGGTCGAAGCGCCGCGGTGCCGCCCGCTCGAAGCTCACGTCGACGCCGGCTTCGTCCGGCTGCAATTCGGTGATCGTGTCATCGAAGATGATCTCGGTCTCGTCCCGCGCCGCCCCGAACAGCACCGCCGCGAGGTCGGCCCGCGGCACCTCGACCTCGTCGCCGCGGCTCGCCGGCATCGGCACCGTGGCCACCTGACGGCCCCGAGCATCGAACAGTCGCATCCTGGTCGCGACGGTCGCGACCTCGCGCAGCCGCGGCAGCACGCCCATCGCCTCGACCACGGGCACGGCCGGTCCGCGTACGTCCACCGGGTTGCCGCTCGACCGCAGCTCCGCCGAACGCTCGACGATCGTGGGACGGAATCCGCGCCGGGCCAGCCAGTAGGCCAGGGTCGAGCCGGCCACGCCGGCGCCCGAGATCAGGACGGTGCAGGGTGTCATGCGATCCAGTTAACCGCACTGACTGCAGATTCGCAATGACTGCAGTTTTGATATCGATGCATTTCCGCAGCGGCTGCCATAGGCTCGCGTCA
Organism: Microlunatus speluncae; assembly: GCF_009299835.1. Taxonomy (GTDB): domain Bacteria; phylum Actinomycetota; class Actinomycetes; order Propionibacteriales; family Propionibacteriaceae; genus Microlunatus; species Microlunatus speluncae. The sequence goes on along the minus strand of NZ_VKCZ01000001.1, from coordinate 174,659 downwards.
TGTCCCTCCGCGACCGCAAACGGGCTCGGACCCGGCAAGCCCTGGTCGACGCCGCGACGGAGCTGTTCGAGCGCAACGGCTATCAGGAGACCACCGTCGCCGACATCGCCGAGGCGGCCGAGATCGGCGCCCGGACGTTCTTCAGCTACTTCGCCAGCAAGGAGGAGTTGCTGTTTCCGGAGGCCGACGCCCGGGTCCAGGCGACCGTCGACGCGATCGCCATGCGGGGCCCGGACGACGGCCCGGTCGACGTCCTGCTGGCCGCGCTCGGCGCCGCGACCGCGGCCAGCGACGAGATCGTCAGCCCGCTCGCCCGGCTCCGGCTGCGGCTGATCCACACCGTCCCCGCCGTCCGCGGTCGGGCCCTGCAGGTCCAGCTCGCGGCCGCGCGGGAGATCGCCGAGCGGCTGGCCGAGGCCTTCCCCGATCGGCTGACCCGGGTCAGTGCCGGCGCGCTGACCGGAGCCTTCATCGGCGGCGTGACCGGCGCCCTCGAGGTCCTGCTGGAGGAGGCCGGGGAACCCGGCGATCCCGCCGTCCTCGAAGCGGCGCTCAGGACTGCCACGGAAGTCGCCCTCGCTCCCTGGCGCACCGGCGTTCCCTGAGCCGGAACGCCGATTTGCCGCCCACGAGGTGGACGGGAAGACTCCTGACCATGATCGCGAACGGGGAACTGCCGAGCTGGTTGACCGACGAGCTGGCGACGGTGCCCGATCACGACGGCTTCGCCGGCGTCGACGAGCTCGTTGCCGGGCTGCGAACGATCGCCGATGATCATCCCGAGCTGACCCGGCTGGAACGCGTCGGTACGTCGCAGCAGGGTGAACCTCTGCTCTGCCTGACGATCGAGCCGGATCGGCCGGAGGCGGCCGAGGCGCTGGCATTCGGGCTGCCGCATCCGAACGAACCGATCGGCGGGCTGACCGCCCTGCACCTGGCCCGGCGACTGGTCGAGGATGCCGAGCTGCGGGGCCGGCTCGATCACCGGTGGCGGATCATCGCCTGCATCGACCCGGACGGCCTGCGACTCAACGAAGGTTGGCTGAAAGGCCCGTTCACCCGGGAGCACTACGCCCGCAACTTCTACCGGCCGGCCGGCCATGATCAAGTCGAGTGGACCTATCCGCTGAACCATCGCGACGCCTACTTCGACGCCTCGATCCCGGAGACCCAGGCCCTGATGCGGCTGATCGATCGTCACCGGCCGGAGCTGGTCTGTTCCTTGCACAACAGCGAACTCGGCGGCGTCTACTACTACCTGAGCCGGTCCGAACCGGAGCTCTACCCGATCTTGCAGCAGCTGCCCGACGTGCTCGGGTTGAGCCTCGATCGGGGCGAGCCGGAATCGCCGGAGATCGTCCGGTTGGCCGACGGGATCTATCAGGCGGGCTCGATCACCGCCGCCTACGATCGCGCGGCGGACCGGGGCGAGCCGTGGCACACCACCAGCGGCGACAGCACCGCGTCCTACGCCGGCCGGTACGGTGCGCTGACCTTGATCAGCGAGCTGCCGTACTGGACCGATCCGAGCATCGCCGACGCCACCCCCTCACCCATCGGGTACGGCGAGGCGCTGGCCCGCCGGGCCGCCGGCCTGACCGAGCTGGGTGATCTGCTCCGGGACGGCATCGCCGCCACCGAAGGCCACCTGCTGGCCGGCGACTCACCGCTCTGGCGCGCCGCGCGCTTCTTCGCCACCTCGATGACCGACGCCGCCACCGCCGCTCGGCGGCGGGCCGACGATCCGGAGTCCGATCGCCCGGCGACGGCGGCCGAGGTCTCCTCGTTGGCGTCCGGGGTGCACCAGTTCCGGCTCCGGTTCGCCGGGATCCTGCTCCGAGCGGTCAAGGGCGAGCTCGCGGTCGGCAACGTCCGGGCGCCGATCCGCACCGTCCATGATCGTTTGGCTCGTCGGTACGAGGAGTGGCTGGCCGAGGACACGGCCGCGCTGCCGTACCAGGCGATCGAGATCCGCAGACTGGTGGCGACCCAGTATGCGGCGACCCTGGCCACCGCGGCCCACCTGGCCGGAACCCTGCGCTGATTCAGATTTCGCGGGTCAGGAACACGCTGTTCGGGTCGAGCCGGTAGCCGGCGAACGGGGCGCAGTCGGCGAAGCCGAACTTCCGGTAGAGGCCGCGAGCCGGTGCGAAGAACTCGGCCGAACCGGTCTCCAGGCTGACCCGGCGGAACCCCATCCGGCGTGCCTCGGCGAGGATGTGGGTCAGCAGCACCGACGCGACGCCGGCACCCTGACGTGATCGCGCGGTGCGCATCGACTTGATCTCGGCGTGGGTCGCGTCCAGCCGCTTGATCGCGCCGCAGCCGACCAGGTCGTCATCGTCGAAGGCCGACCAGAAGGTCACCTCCGGCCGACGAAGATCATCGAGATCGAGGGCGTGCTTGCTCTCCGGCGGCGAGGTCGCCCGCATGTCGTCCAGATGCTCGGTGAGCAGGGCGGCGATCGCCGGCCCGGACAGGTCGTCCACGATGATCTTCAACTATCGCCTCCCGGATCCGTCAGCACCGTCCGGACCATGGTACGAATCCAGGTCAGATAGCGGGCATGCGACCAGCCCGACTCGGCCACCAGCTGCTGATAACCCTCGGGCGACAGCAGGAACGACAGCCCCGCCGCGACCCGCCGCCGGTGCCGGAGGCCGGCCGGGACCATCCCCCGCCGCTGCAGCAGCCCCACGGTCCGCTCGATGTCCTGACGCCGACCCAGCAGGATCTCTCGCAGGGCGGGCGCCAGGTCGGAGTCGGCGTCGGCGGCGCTGTTCAGCGCCCGCCAGAGCGCGTACGAGCGACGGTTGGCGGCAGCGATGAACTCCGCCGCGGCGGCCAGGAAGTCGTCGTCGTCCTCGATCGCCAGCGCCGCCGCCAGTTGATCTTGCTCGGTCAGTGGCCGGCCACCCTCCTGGCCCGCGAAGGTCTGCTCGAAGGCGGCCAACAACAGGGCCCGCTTGGCCCCCTGCGCCTTGACCGACTCCACCGAGACCCCGGCCCGGTCGGCGATGGCGGTCAGCGTGGTCCGCCCGTACCCGATCTCGGCGAAGCACTCGCCGGCCGAGTCGAGGATGCGCCGCCGGGTCGCCGCCGCCTGCTCGGTCCGCAGCTCCGAGCGGTACGTCCGACGTGAAGTCTCCGTCACATTGACTACCCTATCAGGGTGATGAATACTTCGAGAGGCAAGCCACTCACGTCAGGAGTCCCGGAATGTCCTCGTTGTTGATCTGCAGCACCTCCGCTCACGGCCATGTCGCACCGCTGTTGCCGATCGCGGCGGAGCTGGTCGCCGCCGGTGTCCGGGTCAGGTTCCTGACCGGATCGGCCTTCCGCGCCGCCGTCGAGCGGACCGGGGCCGAGCACCTGCCCCTGCCGGCCGAGGCCGACCTCGTCGACGGTGATCTTGATCAGCGGTATCCGGAGCGGGTCCGGCTCTCCGGCGCGGCCCGGATGCGCTTCGACCTGATCGAGCTCTTCCTCAAGCCGGTGCCGGCCCAGCTCCGCGCGATCAAGGCGGCGGTCGCCGCCGAACCGACCGACGCGGTGCTGACCGAGCCCTTGTTCGTCGGCGGCTGCGCCTTCCTGCAGCAACGGACCGCGACCGATCCGATGGTGATCATCGCCGGCACCCTGCCGCTCAGCGTCTCCAGCCGGGACACGGCACCGTTCGGTCTCGGGCTGCCGCCGCTGCCGGGCCCGATCGGCCGGCTCCGCAACGCCGTGCTCAAGCTCGTCGCCGAGAAGATCATCTTTGCTCCGGTCCAACGCGCGGCGGACCGGCTCAGCCGGGAGCTGACCGGGCGGCCGCTGTCGACCTTCGTGATGGACTGGCCCACCCAGGCGGACGCGATCGTCCAGTTCAGCGTGCCCGGCTTCGAATACCCGCGGTCCGACCTGCCGCCGCAGGTCCATTTCGTCGGGCCACTGAGCCTGCCCACCACCGACCCGACCGACAGGCCCGGCTGGTGGGCCGAGCTCGATCAGGACCGCCCGGTGATCATCGTCAACCAGGGCACCGTGGCCAACCAGGACTACGGCCAACTGATCGCCCCGGCCCTGTCCGCCCTCCGTGATCTTGAGGCGCTGGTCGTCGTCACCACCGGCGGCCGGCCGGTGGCCACCCTTCCCCAGCCGCTGCCCGACAACGTCCGGGCCGCCGAGTTCCTGCCGTTCGCCGAGCTGCTGCCCAAGGCGGACCTGATGATCACCAACGGCGGCTACGGTGGCGTCCATGCCGCACTGCGGCACGGTGTCCCGCTGATCGTGGCCGGCACCACCGAGGACAAGATCGAGGTCGGCGCGCGGATCGCGTACACCGGGGTCGGGATCAACCTCGCCACCAACACCCCGGCGCCGGACCGGATCGCCGCCGCCGCCCGGACCATCCTGGCCGACCCGCGCTACGCCGAGGGCAGTGCCCGGATCGGCACCGAGATCGCCGCCGCCCCCGGCGTCCCCGCCATCCTCAACCTGATCAACAGCCACCCCGCACCGAGTTGTCAGAACTGAGTTGTGCCAGAGGGCGACTCAGTTCTGACAACTCGGATTATGGTCGGGGGATGAGCTGCGACGCCGCACCCTATCCGTCGATCGTCCCGCCTTACCTGATCGCGCGGCTGCGCGAGCATCCCGACGCCCACGTCGCCGAATGTGCCCGGCAGACGCTCGATGTCGACCTCGAGCTGCGCCGTTTCCGGCCGCCGGCGACGCCGGCCGCCCAGTCGCGGGCGCGTCCGGCGGAGGCGGTGGCGGAGGAGCCCGGGCCGCGGCGGGAGATCGGCGACGCGCAGAACGGCTCCGAGGTGCCGGGCCGGATCGTGCGCTCCGAAGGCGAGCCGGCGGTCGAGGACCCGGCCGTGAACGAGGCGTACGACGGGCTCGGCACGACCTGGCGACTGTTCCACGACGTCTTCGGCCGGGACAGCCTCGACGGCGCCGGCCTGCCGTTGCTGGCGACCGTGCACTACCTGCAGGACTGGGACAACGCGCAGTGGGACGGGACCCGGATGATGTTCGGTGACGGCGACGGGACCGTGTTCAACCGGTTCACGCTGGCGCTCGACGTGATCGCCCACGAGCTGAGCCACGGGGTCACGCAATACACGGCGAACCTCACCTACTCCGGGCAGTCCGGCGCCCTGAACGAGAGCGTCTCCGACGTGTTCGGTGCCATGGCCAAACAGTTCGCGGCGGAGCAGAGTGCGGAGGCCGCGGACTGGTTGATCGGTGCCGGCCTGTTCACCGATCAGGTGCAGGGCGACGCCCTGCGCTCGATGAAGGAGCCCGGCAGCGCGTACGACGACGACGTGCTGGGCAAGGACCCCCAGCCCGGGCATATGGACGACTTCATCGCCACCACCGAGGACAACGGCGGGGTGCACCTCAATTCCGGCATCCCGAACCGCGCCTTCTATCTGGCGGCGACCAAGATCGGCGGCAACAGCTGGGAGGGTGCCGGGCCGGTCTGGTACGACGTGCTGACCGGTGATCAGATCACCACCGAGACCGACTTCGCCGGCTTCGCCGCGCTGACCGTGGCCGCTGCCGGGGCCCGGTACGGCGACGATTCGGACCAGCAGCGCGCGGTCGCCGAGGCCTGGCAGGAGGTCGGCGTGCCCGGCGAGGAAGCCCCACCGGCGTCAGACCCGGGTCAGATCACCGTCGTGCGGTCCGGCGGCTTCGCCGGGATCAGGCTGGAGCGGACCGGGTCACCGGCCGAGCTGCCCGAACCGGACGCCGGCGAGTGGCGCTCGGTGCTCGCCGATCCCACGGTCTGGCCGTCGGCGCGACCATCGGCCCAGGTGGCCGACGGGTTCGTCTTCACCGTGCACGCTCCGAGCGCCGGCCTCGAGATCAGCGCCGGCGAACACGACTATCCGGCCCGGATCCGCAATCTCCTGGTCCGTTTCCTCGACCAGCGGCCCTGATCCGGCCACGCCGGCACGACCCCGGTCGGAGCGGCCGGAGATGATCACGCGACTTCGGCCCGATGGCGTACGCCGGTCGGCCCGGAACACTCGACGGCATGCTCATTTCCGCGCGCAATCTCGTCATGACGTACGGCACCGGCGGGTCGGCCACGCACGCCCTGGCCGGAGTCGACCTCGACCTCCGGCCCGGATCGCTCGCGATCATGGGGCCGTCCGGCTCGGGCAAGACCACTCTGTTGCACTGCCTGGCCGGCATCGTCCGTCCCACCAGCGGCACCGTCACGTTCCGTGATCAACAACTGTCGGCGATGTCGGACCGGCAGCGGACGGCCTTACGTCGCAAGGATTTCGGCTTCCTGTTCCAGTCCGGCCAACTGCTGGCCGAGCTGCCGGCCAGCGAGAACGTCGCGTTGCCGTTGATGTTGGACGGCCAGCCGGTCAAGACCGCGATCGCCTCGGCCCGGGAATGGCTGGGCCGGCTCGGCCTGGCCGGGATGGAGAACCGGCGGCCGGGCGAGCTGTCCGGCGGGCAGGCGCAACGGGTCGCGATCGCGCGGGCGTTGATCACCCAGCCGAGCGTCGTGTTCGCCGACGAGCCGACCGGCGCACTGGATCAGGCGACCGGCCAGCAGGTGATGCAGATCCTGGTCCAGGCCAGTGCCCATGCCGGTGCGGCCCTGGTCGTCGTCACCCACGATCCGGGCGTCGCCGCGGCCTGCCAGCGCACCGTCGTGATGCGGGACGGCCGTGATGTCAGTGCCGAGACCGCGCCGCCCCAGCCGGGCGCGCAACCGGCACCGGGCTTCCCGTACGACCAACCCGTCCCCCGCGCCCAGCCGGCGCAGCGGCCCAATCCGGCGCCGGGACAAGTGCCGCCACAGTCGTACCCGCCGGCCCCGCCCCATCCGCCGGCCCAGTTCCCCGCCGGATCGACCACCGGGAGTGTTCGTTCATGATCGCGTTCAAACTGTGGTGGCGACTCGCCCGGCGGCAGGAGTCGCATCGCCTGATCACCGCGCTCGCGGTGATCGCGTTCGCGGTGACCACCGCGGCCGTGCTGATCGTGCTCGGCGGGCTGGGTGCCTTCCTCGGCCGGCCGGACAGCGAGGTCTACGTGATGTGCGCCCAGGTGGCGACCGCGATCTTGATCATCCCGGTGATCACGCTCGGCGGGGCGGCGGCCCGGCTGTCGGTGTCCCGCCGCAACGAACGGTTCGCCGCGCTCCGGCTGGCCGGCGCGACCAGCGGCCAGGTCGGCGCGATCGCCGTGATCGACGCGACCATGCAGGCGGTGATCGGTGTGCTCGCCGGTGGTCTGCTCTATCTGATCGCGCTGCCCGGGGTGGCGCTACTGCGGTTCCAAGGCCGTCCCTTCGAGCTGACCGAGCTCTGGGTCGGGCCGGGGATCCTGGCCCTCTCCCTGCTCGGCGTCGTGCTGCTGGCGATCGGTTCGGCCGCGGCCAGCCTGGCCGCGGTGGTGATCAGTCCGCTCGGCGTGGCCCGCCGGGTCAGCCCGAAGAAGCTGTCGGTGATCCGGGTGCTGATCTTCGTCGTCGCCTTCATCGCCTGGCTGATCGTGTCCCAGCTGGTCAGCGGCGAGGCGATCATCCCGGTGCTGAGCACGTTCCTGGTGATCTGCTTCGCGGTGGTCAATCTGGTCGGCCCGTTCGTGCTCGGCCTGATCGGCCGGATCGCCGCCGGCGGGGCCAAGAACGTACCGGCCCTGCTGGCCGCCCGCCGGCTGATCGACGACCCGAAGAGCGCCTGGCGTTCGGTCGCCGGGGTCACCCTGGCGACGTTCGTCGCCGGGATGCTCAGCATCGCGCCGGCCATGGCCGAGGGGTTCCAGTCCGATGAGCCGACCCTGGCCTATCTGCCGCAGGATCTGCTGACCGGGGCCCTGGTCACCGTCGTGATCGCGGCGATCCTGGCCGCCGTCTCCAGCGGCGTCAACCAGGCGGCGAAGGTGCTCGATCACCGCGACCAGTACCGGACGCTCCGGCTGGCCGGCACCCCGATCGAGGTGCTCACCTCGGCCCGGCTCCGCGAGACCTGGCTGCCGCTCGCCGCGTCGCTGGCGATCGCCGTCACCTGCTCCCTGGTGATCGTCGCCCCGTTCGGCCTGATGATGATCGGCGCCAGCCTGGCCGGCCCCCTGCTTTTCGGCGGCGCCATTGTCCTCTCCGTCACCCTGGTGATGCTCGCCGTCCTAGCCAGCCAACCCCTGGTCCACCGCGCCGCCGCCCTCTAACCCGCCGACCCGTCACTTGTGCACCGGGTTTTGCGGTGTGTCGGTGCACAAGTGACGTCTCACCCGACCGGTTGAGGGCCGGCGGCGTGCCCTCGACCACGGGACCGGGCGGCGTCGTCCCGGCCGAGGGGACCGCGCGGCGTCGCGCCGACCGACAGAACCAGCCCCAGCCACCCCCTGACCATCGGACCGGGGATCACGGCTCGACAAAGTTGGTCTGCCGATCGGGATCCGACCTGCCGGATCGGGTATCCGCCCGCTGGAGCCGAATCGCCCCCGTGACGGCCATCCTCGGGCTGATCCCTCGTCGAGCGGCAACACCCGGTTGAGCGCGTGCCGCAACGAGCTGGGCAGCGATCCAGTCGCGGCAGCCACCCGCGACCTGTCCCTTCCGCCGTTCGCACATCCGACAGAGGTACGCAGCTGCCGACGAACTGCACCTCCCACGTCGTTCCGACCCGCACTCCGACCCCACCCCCGATCCCGCCGACCCGTCACTTGTGCACCGACACGCCGCCAAAACCGGTGCACAAGTGACGGGTCGGCGGGGTTGGGGGCGGTGTAACGTGCGGAGGTCCTCCTGGCGTAGATGGGGTGACGGTGGTCGACAACGGCTGCCGCACCAAAGGGGTAAGGGCGGAGGAGATGGATGGCAGGCAGAGGCGACTTCGCCGACTGGGCCGGCGAACAGACCCCGGGTTTGTTCCGCCGGGCGCTCATCCTGACCGGGGACTGGCATCGGGCGGAGGATCTGGTCCAGGAGACGCTGGCCAAGCTGTATGTGCACTGGCACCGCGTGGACCTGGAACAGAATGCGGCCGGCTACGCGATGCGGACGTTGTTCCACGTGTTCGTCTCGGACCGGCGGCGCCGGCCCGGCGAGGCGACCCTGGTCGACGTCGTCCCGGATCGGCCGGAACCGGGTCGTGATCATGAGTTGCGGCTCGACCTGATCCGGGCCCTCGATGTGCTCAGTCCGCAGGAGCGATTCGTCGTCGTCGCCCGCTATCTGGACGACCTCAGTGTCGAAGAGGTCGCCACGATGCTCAAGCGGACCAGGTCCTGGGTCCGCACCACCGCCCATCGCGCCACCAAACGCCTACAACGCTCACCCGGCCCGCTGGCGAGCCTGGTCAGTTGAGAGCGAGGAGATGATCATGGAAACCAACGAACTGAACACCCTGCTCCGGCAGGCCGACGAGATCGACCGTCCGGTGCCGGTCGACACCCTGGTCGAGGGAGGCATCCGCCGCGGCCAGCACCAGTTGCGCACCCGCCGGCTGACTGTCGCCGGCGCCCTCGGCACCACCCTGGCCGCGGTCGGCGTCGTCGCCGCCTTCAGCCTGGGCGGCGGTCCGGGGGTGCCGATGTCGCCGGCGGCCGTCCCCACCACGAAGCCGACCCCAACGCAGCCGGCCCCGAAGCCGGCCGACGACGGCACCCTGCCGAGCGTCGCTGAGCTCAGCAAGGTGATCAAGTCCAACTTGCCGGATGGACTGTCCATGCGTGAGGTCGTGCCGACGCAGGAGAAGGGCAACACCGACATCGTGTTCGAGCTCGGCAACAAGAAGGACGGTTACGGCTGGGCCGGTGGCGGTGTCTTCCGCAACAGTTGGTACGACGACGTCCCCTGCGATCCGGCCGGCGGTTGTACGGAGACCGAGATCGACGGTGGTGTGCTGCAGATCAGCCGGGACACCGAGAAGGTCGGCGACGGGACCTGGTATTGGTTCCGGGGGTCCGACGGCACCGGGGTCTGGTTCGGGCAACGCAACGCGTTCGAGGGCAACGGCCCGGTGACCCGCGAGGAACTCCCGTTGTCCGACAAGGAGGCGATCGAGTTGCTCACCGACCCGAAGTGGCAGCAGATCGCCGACCTTCTGCCGGAGAAGCAACCGGCCGGTGATGGCGAGGTCTCTGAGAAGGATCGGAAGCAGAAGGAGCAGGCGGACGGCCCCGATCCGAGCGGGAAGCCGAAGCGCTGAGTCGCTGACCGATCAAGTCGCCGAGCGTCGACGTGCCCTGTGGGTCACGTCGACGCTCGGTCGTGATCACGCGGTCTCGATCACCAGCACCTCATGATCAACAACACGGTCGAGGCCGAACGCGACCTGGCCGTCCTCGATCTCGGCGGCGAGCTCGGCCCCGGTCACCAGTGAGCGGACCCGGCCGGCGCGGGCCGGGGTCCGGACCGTCAGTCGGAACGGTCCGACCGGGATGAACTCGTGCACCGGTGCGCGGCCGGTGCCGGTCGCGGTCAGATTGACCAGGTGACAGATCAGCCGGTCGTCCTGCCGGTAGAGCTGGACGTCCAGGGTGCCGGTCCCCTCGACCGTGATCGGCAGTTGATCACGCGCCGACCACCGGACCAGGTTGGCCAGCAGCCGACCATGATCGGGTTGGCCGTCCCGGCCGAAGCAGCGATCCAGATCGGCCGCCAGATAGGCCACCCGGCCGGCACCGTGGTCGCGCAGCACCAGGCCGGGCACGCCGCTGCTCGGCCGGCGCATCCACGAGGTCTCCGGCGGATAGATCGGGAACGGCGGGACCAGGGTGATCGGGATTTCGGCGCCGTCGTCGACGGTGACCACCTCGATCCGGCCGGCGAACGGCAGCACGTCGGTCCCCTCGAACCCGGCCAGCACCGGATGCCGCTCGACCGGCACGACCGGCTCCTGCGGCCGCGGGCCGGCGTCGTCGGACCGCGGCGCGGGAGGCAGCCGGAGGTAGGTGTGCTCGGCCCAGGTCTCCCAGCTGGCGGCGGCGACGTCATCGGTGCCGTGATGGCTGCCGGTGGCGTGCGCACCGATCACGTCGGCCAGCCCGAAGTCCGGGCGCGGATCGCCCCATTCGTCGAACCGGCTGGACTCGCCGGTGATCACCAGCCCGCCGCCCGCGGCGGTGAAGTCGCGGATCGCCGCGCACTGGGCGTCGGACAGGGCACCGAGGTTGGGCACCACGATCGCGTCCAGGGCCGCGGCCTCGCGGGCAAGATCATCGACATGCACCGGCCGGTACGGGATCCGCGCCCGGATCAGCGCTTGCACCACCCCTTCTCGCGGCAACGTGATCTTGGTCGAGGCCGAGTCCCGGCCGAAGAAGTCGACGCAGTCCTGACTCCACAGCACGCCGACGGTCGCGATCGGCTCCCGGTCGACCAGATAGTCCTGGTTGGCCTCGTGCCAGCTGAAGAGCGGCTCCGCGGTCTGATACTGCCGGCGGTCCTCGTGGAAGGCGCCGATGTGGTGCCACCAGGGCTGGATGCCGGCGGCGAAACCCTCCAGCGCCCACAGCCGAGCCTCCGCCTCGGGCTTGCTGCCGAGCCGGAAGGTCGGCCGGCCGTTGCCGTACAGCGCGGTGCTCTCCGGGATCAGCGTGCGCCAGCCGACCAGGCCGTGGATCAGCTTGCCGGCTTCGGAATTCGCCGAGAAGCTGCCGCCGTCGCGCCGCCCCTGATGATCAAGCATCACGATCGGGCTGCGCTCGCCGATGGCCCGGAAGTCGCGGAAGGCGCGCGCCTGGTGCTCGACGTGGCCACCGTTCATCCCGAGCCAGAGGCAGTGCTCGCCACCGGCCGCCTGGGTGGTGCGGTTGTTCAGGTCCCAGATCTCCACCCGGCGGGCGTAGTTCCACTTGATCCACTGCCGGAAGGCGGGATCGTCCCAGTCCCGCCGCGCCGGCAGCGACTCCCCCGCCGCGGCACGAAAGCCGGTTCGGCAGAAGCCGCAGTAGCAGATCGAGGTGTTCGGCAGCCCGCTCCAACTGTTGTCGGCGAAGCCGTCCGGTTGGCTGCGCTCGATGATCTCGGTCAGCACGTCGGGCAGATAGTCCTGGTAGTACGGGCTGTTGACGCAGGCGACGTAGAGATCACCGGCGCGGTACGGACGACCGTCGGCGTCGACCGCGAACCAGTCCGGATGCTCGACGTAGAACGGCTCGTGCGCCCGGTTGGAGTCCATCCGGGCCAGCACCGCCAGCCCCTCTTCGCGGGCCGCGGTGACGATCTCGCCGTAGAGATCACGATCGGCCAGGTGCTCGGCCCGGTGCTGCAGCTCGTACCGGCTCGGGTAGTAGGTGACGATCCCGCCGGCGTTGATGATCACGCCCTGGACCCTGGTCCGGCGCCAGTAGCCGCGCCACCAGTCCGCGTCGTAACGGGCCGGGTCGATCTCGGTGAGGTTGGTCTGCCCCCAACGCAGGGCTCGGCGGTACCACGGTTCTTGGTTGTCGGCGTCCATCGGCGAGATCCCCATTTCCGCTATATAGAATTGTTCGTCCGCTATTCGCACATCCTAACGGACGGGATCAGCCGCTCGGGTTGCATCAGTTGCCCGCCGGACAGCAGTCGGTGGCGGCTGCGGATCAGCTCCAGCGCGGTCACCGCCATCGACCCGAAGGTCAGTCCGCGCCGGTCGGCGACCCAGTCGATCAGCTCCCGCGGCCGGGCGAGATCGGCGCCGAAGTGCAGCAGACTGAGGTGCCGGAAGGTGCGGACGTAATCGCGCTCCAGCCAGTCGTCGGAGCCGAGCTCGTCGGCCAGGGTCGCGGTCAGTTCGTCGACCCGCTCCCGGCCGGTGGCACGCCGGCCAGCACCGCCGACGGGGTGATCGTCAGCCCGGTGATCGTCACCGGGAAGCCCGCAGTACGGGAGGCGACGGCGCGGGTGGCCCGGGCGTAGCGGGCGACGGCGGCGTCAGCTTCGGGGATCTCGGAACGGAAGCGCTCCAGTGCCCGGACCGTCAGGTGGGCCGACCCCAGGATGCCGGTGTGGAAGTGGCCCGGGCCGGCCAGCTTGATCAACTCCCGGGTGATCGTGTCGAGTCGGTCACCGAGGTCGCGATCGGGGAAGATCACCACGCTGACCGGCCAGCGTCCGCCCTCGACCGGCGGCCGTTCGCGATGGTGTCGTTGCTCGATGATCAACGGCACCGTCTCGTCGAACAACTCGTGGAATCTGCGACCACCGGGTGTCGCCGTCACGGACGGATCGTACCGGGATCAGTGTCTGTACCGGGAAGCGCGGGTCGAGGTGCTTGTTCCGTTCCCTCAGCTTGTCGAAGGGGCTGGGGAGATGATCGGGCTTGCCCTTCGACAGGCTCAGGGAACGGAACTAACGGCCAGCTCGGCCGCGCAGCGGTCGCGGATCCGTTCGATCATGCTGACGGCCGTCGCCGGATCCGGGGACAGGTCGGTGATCATCCGGTCGACGTCGGTCAGACCGGCGGCCGAAAGCAGCCGCTTCTCGTTGGTGACCCAGCGGCCCCGCGCCGCGACGATCGCGTGCGCCGCACAGGTGATCGCCTGCGCAGTCAGCCCGATCGCCAACGTGGAGCGACCGGCGCGGGCGGCACCGTCGATCGCGTACCCCAAGATCAACTGAGCCCGGCCCCACCAGTCCCGCGGCGCCGATTCGCGCAGCGCTGCCGGAAAGGTCGGCCGCGGCAGGTCACCGACCAGGGTCCGGTTGATCGCCAGCTCGGCCAGCAGCAGATAGCTCGGGATCCCGGCCAGGTGGAACAGCAGCGGCTCGATGGTGAACCGGCCCTGCTCCGCCTCGGCCATGATCGACTCGATCACGTCGAGATCGCGATAATGCACGTCCACCCGGCGCCCGTCGACCGTCAGCCAGCCGCCGCCGTTGAACAGGCCGCCGCCCCAGCCGCCCAGCTCGCTGACCTCGCCCGGCCAGCCGCAGTCGCGGAGGTCCTGCGGATCGAACCGGCCGCCGTAGTAGAGGCCGAGGTCGTAGTCGGCGTCGGGCGCGTGCTGATCTTGAGCTCGGGAGCCACCGAGTGCGACCGCGGTCACGCCGGGGAGCGCGGCCAGCCGATCGGCGAGAGCGGGGAGGAAGTCGTCGGGCATCCGCCCACCCTAGGGTGATCGTCCGGGTGGCCCGCATGGTTTTTCAGCGGCTTTGACATCCTTGGCCACGCTCCTCACCGATCAAAGCTGGCCGTTAAGCGGCATTGCCGTTCTGCGGCTTCTTGGCACCATGGGTGTATGAGTGCTGAGCCCCACGGTTTCCACGGCTACGTCAGCGTGCAGCGACGCGGCGTGATCGCGCTGCCGGCCGACCTGCGCCAGCGCCTGCACCTGGACGAGCCCGGTGCGCAGATGGAGATCACCGAACGTGCCGACGGCGTGATCGAGCTTCGGGCAGCCCTGCCCGTGCCGGCCGACCAGGCGTGGTTCTGGACCGAGCACTGGCAGCGTCGCGAGCGCGAGGTCGACGAGCACGTCGACGCCGGCCGGGTCACCGTGCACGAGAACGCCGAGGACTTCCTGTCCCACCTCGACGACCTCGACGCCGACAGGTGAAGTTCGAAACCACGCCGGCGTTCGACAACGACTACCGCCGACTCGAGCCGGAGCATGTTGCCGAGTTCAGGACGTGGTCCGGGAGAAGTTCATCGCCGCCTGCGACGCCTACGCTGCCGACCCGGCGACATCATGGCCCGCCTCGCTCGGGGTGAAGTCCGTGCGTGGAACGTCCGGAGTGCTGGAGATGACCTGGTCTTTCGCCAGCCCGGACGGGCGGGCCACTTTCGAGTTGATCACGGTCGATGAGGAGCTTCGGGTGCGATGGCGACGAGTTGGTGATGACGAGGTCTTCAAGAACCCATGAGCAGCGTCAGCGACGAGTTGGAGCTGATCGGATCGAGGTGTGGTTCCTGGGTTGCCGGAGGGAGTGGGGAATGTGGTCTGCCCTTCGACAGGCTCAGGGAACGAAGGCTAGCGAGGGGTCGGGTGCCAGTTGAGCAGGCGGGCCGCCTTGGCGAGGGAGGTGTGCCGCTCCTCCGCGTCGCCGCTGATCGTGATCACCTGATGTCCGTCCCGTAGGTGCAGGGCGGCCTCGAAGGCGGTGGCGACGTCAGTGCCGCGGGTGCTGATCATGGACTGGACGCTGTCGCCCGGCGGGGGCCAGTCCTGATCCGGGGTGGGGTGGCAGAGCCGCAGCGAGTTGATCGTCAGGCCGCGGGCCTCGACCGCGTGCCGGCAGACCTGCTCGCCGAGCGTCTTGGTGAAGCCGTAGAAGCCGGTCGAGTCGGGCGTCACCGTCTCGTCCGGGTAGCGGTCGCGCGGCTCCTCGAAGACGCTGAGGGTGCTGGCGTGGACGCCGTGCCGCACGCCGGCCCCGGCGGCAGCCCACCAGGCCAGGTAGAGACCTTTCACGTTGACGTCGAACGCCAGCGCGGCGGTGCCGACGGAATCCCAGTCCCGCTTGGGATTCATGACCAGATAGACGACCGCCTCGACCCCGGCCGCGGCCGCCCGCAGGCCGTCGAAGTCCTCGACGCTCCCGGACCGGAACTCTACCTCCGGACCCTCAGCGGGCGGATGGAGGTCGTACACGACGACCTCGTGATCTTGGGCCAACCGCGGAATGATCAGGGACCCGACCAGCCCCGATCCGCCGATCACCAGCAGTCGCATTCGGACTCCTTCGCTCGAGGCCTTGACCGGGCCCGCACCGGAAGGTTAGCTGCCGTGGTGTGAGCGTACGCATCGCGGCCATCGACCGGATCACGCTGAATGTCCCCTTCACTCCGCGCTGTCAGATCTGGAACTCGCTGCTGGTCTGGAAGTGGGGCATCGTCGAGGTGGTCCGGGTCGAAACCGACAGCGGACTGGTCGGCTGGGGTGAGGCGTTGTTGCACTACGGCTGGGGCGGCGGCCTGACCGATGCCACCGTCGAACGGGTCCGGGGCCGGTCGGCGGCGGAGTTCCTCGGCGACGACTCGATCGGTGCGGGGCTGCAGATCGCCCTGTACGACGTCGTCGGCCAGGCCCTCGGCGTCCCGGTGCACGCGCTGCTGTCCGGCCGGCAGGTGCGGGAACGGTGTCCGATCGCCTGGTGGAACACGAAGATGCCGCCGACCCAACTGGCCGCCGAGGCGACCGAAGCGGTGGCCCAGGGCTACACCACGCACAAGTTCAAGGCGCGGCCGTGGATCGATGCGATCGACCAGGTCGAGCAGATCGCCGCGGTCACCCCCGACTCGTACCGGCTGGACATCGACTGGAACCAGATGCTGCTCACCGCCGGCGCGGCCGCGCCATTGCTGCAGGCTCTCGACGGCTATCCGCAGACGGCGATCTTCGAGGCGCCGATCCCGCAGTCGGACTACGACGGTTACCGGCAACTCCGGTCCAAGATCAACACGCCGCTCGCCGTACACTGGAACGCCGCGCAATTCATCCCCGGGCTCGACGCCGTCGACGGCTACGTGGTCTCCGGCGGCGCCGAACACGTGCTGCGACAAGGAATCCTGGCCGCCGAGTTCAACAAGGACTTCTGGCTGCAGAACGTCGGACTCGGCCTGACCACCGCCTTCAACACCCATCTCGGCGCGGTGCTGACCCACGCCCGCTGGCCGGCGGTCACCGCCCTCAACAACTACGCCGACGATCTGATCACCGATCCGCTGGTGATCAGCGACGGCGAGGTCACGGTGCCGACCGGGCCCGGGCTCGGCGTGACCGTCGACGAGGCGGCCCTTGATCGTTTCCGGATGGAGCCGCCGTACGATCTGCCGGAGCCGCGGCACGTGCTGTCCATGGTCTGGCCGTCCGGCCGGGTGCTGCATTTCGCCCGGATGCAACACCTGTGGGACTTCAGCCTGACCAACCACCACCCGCCGGAGCGCGGCATCAGCCTGGAGATCCACCGGGAGGCGGACGCGCCGGACCCGCAGGCCTGGGCCGACCTCTATCGGCGGGCGCTGCGGGCACCGGTCGCGGACCGCCGGGTCGGCCCGGCGTAGGGCGTGTGCGCGCGCTAGCCCGCCACGGTCCGATACCGGACCAACAGCGCCCCGGTCGGTGTGGTCTTGGCCGAGATCAGTTCGAGCGCCTGACCGGTGACGCCGTCGAAGAGCCGGTGCCCGGTGCCGACGACGTACGGCGTGATCAACAGTCTGACCTCGTCGACCAGACCCTCGGCCAGCATCGAGGTCGCCAGCTTCATGCTGCCGCCGACCATGATGTCGCCCTCGATGCCGGCGGAGCGGAGCAGTCCGATCCGGTCGGCCAGCGGGGCACCGGGTTCGCCCAGCACTTCGGCCCGGTCCCATTCGAGATCGAGCGGCGTCGAGGTGATCACGTACTTGGGCATGGAGTTGATCTTGCGCGCGAAGGCGGCGTCGCCCTCGCCCTGGTACGTGGGCCAGTAGGCACCCCAGTCGTTGTACTGTCCGCGGCCGAGCAGGCAGGCCTCCCAGGTCGACATCTGATCTTGGAGATCCGCGGCCATGTCGTCGTCCCAGTTGCGCATGAACTTGTCCGGCGCCTCGACGACTCCATCAGCGCTGGAGAAAAGACTGATCACGATCTTGCTCAATTCGGGTTCCTCCCAGGAGTGCGTGAGGACGGTTCCTCCCACGTCGAAAGGGAGCGTAGATCAGCGGGAATGGTCTGTCGTGTACAGAAGCGACAGCGGCACCGCGGCGTCGCTGCTCAGCTCGGTCGCGGTGCGGCCGATGTAGCGGCGCAGCGACCGGTGCAGATGCGGATTGTCATGGAAGCCGAGTTCGATGATCACCTCGGCCGGGGCCGCGCCGTCACCCAGCATGATCGCCGCGGCACGGGCTCGATCCATCTGCCGAGCCGCCCCGCGGGTGACACCGGTGGCGGCGAGGAACCGTCGTTGCACCGTGCGAGCCGACAGATCCGGCGTGGCACCTCGGGCGATGTCGGTGATCAGTCGGTCGCGACCCAGGATCTCCTCCCGGACGAGCCGCTGGACGAAGAGTTCCGCAGTGTCGAAATCAGGATGTTGCCAATGACTACCGGCCAGGTGGAACGACCGGTCGGAGACGTCGGGGATCGAGATCTCGCGGTCCAGCAGCCTGGTCCCCGACAGGTGCGGCAGGAACGCGCCGAGGGCGAAGTCGATCCCGAAGAAGGTCGCGTCCTCGGGCACCTCGGCCCGGCTGCCGCCCGACTCGGGGCCGGTGATCGAAACGCTGAGCTTCCCGCGGTGACACCAGCTCACCAACCCCACGCGCGGATTGGCGACGGCGAGCATCTGTCCCACGTCGTGGCTGCGACTGCGCCAGACCCGCTCGATGTACGGCGACTCCGATGCACGGTGCTCGACGACAAGCCCCGTCTGAGAGCTCACCACCTGGTCCTGCACTTCCATGTCAACAGAATGCAGGAACGCCGATCTGCCTTCTGTCACGGGGTTCTTGCTGACATTCTGCACTGGTGCTGGCCTCGACCAGGGCCGGCGGTCGCGGGCTGATCAGTGCCCGACTGCGCACCCGACCCGGCTCCGGTGCCTATCCTGGCGATCGTGTCCTCACCTCGCACCGGCGCGATCTCCGATCTCAGCCCGACCCCGGTCTTCGACTGCCATGTCCATCTCCCTGACGGGGAGACTTCGTTGCAGGCCTACCGGGCCGACGTCGCGTCGTCCGGGATCGAACTGATCGGCTTGTGCGGCCTGTGGTTCGGCGGCCCGCACCAGGCGCTGGCCGGCGAACCGGCGCAGTTGCGGACGGGCAACGACGGCATGATCACCCTCGCGGCCGGACATCCTGACCTGGTGCCGGCCGCCACCGTCCACCCCTACGACGCGTCCGCGACCGACGAATTGACCCGGGTGGCGGGCCGCGGCATCACGGTGCTCAAGCTGCACCCGCACACCCAGCGGTTCGACGCAGCCGATCCGCGGGTGCTGACCCTGGTCCGCGCGGCCGGCGAACTCGGGCTGACGGTGTTGTTCGACAATGCCGGCATCCTGCCGGGGGACAGCGAGCGGCTGTTCAATCTGGCCCTGCAGGCACCGAAGACGATCTTCATCTTCGCCCACCTCGGCGGCCTGAACTTCCGCTTCTGGAACGTCCTGGCGCTGGCCCGCACGGCCGATGATCTGCTCCCGGACACGCTCTACTTCGACCTCTCGGCGACCGTGGTCCTCGCGGCGGGTTCACCGATCGAGGCGGAGTTCGTCTGGACCCTGCGCAACGTCGGCATCGACCGGGTGCTGCTGGGCTCGGACCATCCCCAGTTCACCTTGGCCCGGACCCTCGAGGCGCTCGACCGGCTGGACCTGACGGCCGAGGAGAAGTCCCGGATCAGGCACGGCAACGCCCGCCGACTGTTCGGCCGTTGATGATCACGTACGACGGTGATCATGGTCGAGCACCCCGAGGACCGGCGATGATCACCGGGTCGGGCGGTACTTCAGGAAGGTGACGCCGGTGGAGAGGGCCTTGCTCTCGGCCAGCTCCAACCGGTGCGCCGGGGCGTCGCCCTCGAACAGCCGCTGGCCCTGGCCGACGGTGACCGGGTGCAGCAGCAGCCACAGCTCGTCGATCAGGCCCTCGGCCAGCAACCAGCGGGTGGTGATCGCGCTGCCGTTCATGCAGATCACACCGTCGGTGTCGTCCTTCACCTGCTGCACGGCCGCCGCGTCGCCCGGGACCACGACCGTGTTGTTCCAGGTCGGATCCTGCAGCGAGGAGGAGATCACGTACTTGCGGATCTTGTTGAAGTAGTCGGCGTACTCGTCGGTGCTGGTCGGCCAGTAGGCGGCGCCGCCGTCGTAGCCGGCCCGGCCGAACAGGAAGGCCTTGTTCTGCGCCATTCCGGCGCCGATGATCTCCCCCATCTCGTCGTTGAAGTACGACATGTGCCAGGTCTCCGGGGCCTCGACCACGCCGTCCAGGGAGATGAAGAAGGTGCTGATCAGCTTGCCCATGATGTCGATCCTCTCGAGGGTTCCGGGCCGGTTCTTCGACCCTTTCTCCCCCAGGTCGAACGGGACGGCCGCCGGATCGACAACGACCTCGGAGAATTTCTCGTCGGTCCGTCAGCGGTGCTGCAGCGGCAGGATGAAGTAGCCGCCGCGGTCGTCACCACCACGGACCTCCGGCTGGAACGCGAAGCCGAGCCGGAACTTCAGCCGGTGGTTGGCCCGATAGCCGCCGGCGCTGTGCGAACGCACCTGCCAGCAGCCGGCCGCCCTGGCCTCGGCGATCGCCCGCCGCTGCAGGGCCAGGCCGATCCCCTGCCGCCGGTGATCGGGACGCGTGCCGAAGGCCAGGATCCTGGCCTCGGTCAGGGTGTCGCCGTCGATGATCGACAGCTGGCAGCTCTGATCGGGCCCGATCGGCTGGATCACGTACCGCAGCAGGCCGACGGCCGGACCCTGCTCGGCGAAGGCCGCGAGCACCCGGGACTCCAGATGCCACTCCGCCGCCAGCTCGACCCAGGGACGCTGCTCCAGCTCGTCGATCAACTCCTGGACCGCCTGCGCGTCGGCCGTACCGGATCCGAGGTCGACGGCGCGCAGCTCCATCAGCCGAGGGTAGTTGACGGTGATCGCCGGGATTGCCACTCCGCCCGGGTGATCTGATACTCGACCTCGCCCAGCTCGGTGCCGGGCAGCGGATCGTCGAACTGCTCGTGGTACGTACGCAGATACCGCATCCCGACCGCGGCCATCACCCGGCGGGACCGCTCGTTGACCGACATCGTGTCGGCCGTGATCCGGTCCAGGCCGCGATCGGCGAACCCGTAATCGATCAACCCCCGGCCGCCCTCCGACGCGAGCCCCCGGCCCCAGGCGGTGCGCCGGAGCCGGTAGCCGAGGGTCCCGTGGCCCGGCTCGTCGCCGATCCGGAGGGCGAACCAGCCGAGGAAGTCGCCGCTGTCCCGGTTGCGCGCGACCCACTGGCCGAAGCCGGGAGTCCGCTCGTATTCGGCCAGGATCCCCTCGACCTGTGACGCGATCGCCTTCCGCGGGGTGGGCAAGCGGTCGATGAACCGCATCACCTCGGGGTCGGAGTCCAGCTCGGTGAGGATGTCGATGTCGGACCGGGTGATGGGTTCGAACGACAGCCGACCGGTGGTCAGAATCGCGTTCACGTCGTGATCTTGCCAGGCGCCGGCCGGTCCGGTCGAGGGGACCGGAGATCCTAGGACCGCCCATCGTATATGCGTTTGTATGTATATACAGATGAGTGTATGTTCTCGTCATGGTCGACCACCTGCAACGGCGATTGACGGCGATCTCGGAGCCGACCCGGTTCCGGATCGTCGAGTTGCTCCGGGACGGCCCGCAGTCGGTCGGCGGCATCGTCGACGCCCTGGAGCTGGGCCAGCCACAGGTGTCCCGGCACCTGCGGCTGCTCGGCGAGGCGGACGTCGTCGAGGCCACCAAGCAGGCCCAGCAACGGATCTACCGGCTACGCCCGGAAGCGATGCGTGAGCTGAGCGACTGGACGCAGCGATTCGCCGGCCTGTGGTCGGACCGGATGGACCGCCTCGGCTCCTTCCTCGACGAGCCGGAACAGTGAGGAGTTCAGACATGCCGGAAGACGGCATCGTGATCGACCGGTCACGCAACACCATCCAGGTCAGCCGCCGCTACGCCGCTCCGGTGCAGCGGGCATGGTGGGCCTGGACCGACGCCGACGCGATCGCGCAGTGGTGGGGGCCCGCGGGCTGGGCCGCGACCGTGTACGAAATGGAGGTGCGACCGGGCGGCCGGTGGCGGTTCCAGATCGCACCGGCGGACGGATCGGCCGAACCGGTCCGCGGCGTCGCCACCTACGGCCGCGTCGTCCCCGACACCGAACTGGCCTACGAGGACAGTTTCGCCGACGAGGCCTGGCAACCCGACGGGACCGGCACCTTCCCCACCACGGTCACCTTCGCCGTCGCCGGCACCGGCTGCCGGGTCGAGGTCCTGACGACCTTCCCCGACGGCCGGGCCCTGCGGCGAGCGGTCGAGCTGCAGATGGCCGACGGCTATGCCGAGGCTCTCGACCGACTCGACGACCTGCTCGACCCGACCAAAGGACAAACGATCATGCAGACCATCACCTCCGCCGACGGCACCACGATCGCCTACGAGAAGACCGGCTCCGGCCCGGCGATCATCGTGATCAGCAACGTCGCCGAAGATCACACCGGGGTCGCCGGCCTGGCGAAGATCCTGGCCGAGGACTTCACGGTGATCACCTTCGACCGTCGTGGCCGCGGCGGCAGCGGCGACCCGCAGCCCTACGACCCGGCCCGTGAACTCGAGGACATCGCTGCCCTGGTTGAGATCGCGGGCGGGTCCGCGGCCCTGACCAGTGGTTCCGGCGGTTGCGCGATCACCCTCGATGCGGCGAGCGCGCTCGGCGATCGGGTGACCGGCGTCTACCTCTACGATCCGCCGTTCATCGTCGACGACTCCCGGCCGCCGGCGCCCGCCGCCTACGTCGAGCACGTGTCGGAGCTGGTCGCGGCCGACCGGCGCAGCGATGCCGTCGAGTACATGATGACCGAGCTGATCGGCGTTCCCGCCGAATATCTCGAGCCGATGAAGCAGGACCCGTCCTGGGACGAGATGGCCCGCTACGCCCACACCTATGCCTACGAGGGTCGGATCCTCCGCGGGCTGCTGGACGGCAAGCCGCTGCCGACCGACCGGTGGTCGATCGACGCCCCGATCGCGGTGGCCGTCGGCGGCAACAGCGAGCCCTACTTCCGGGTCTGCGCCGACGCCCTGGCCGCCCTGCTGCCGAACGTCACGGTGCTGACGCTCGCCGGCCAGGATCACGGTGCGTTCTGGCTCGCTCCGGAGCCGGTCGCCGAGCAGCTCCGCGGCTTCCTGCTCGACTAGTCGCAGGTCAGGCGGCGAGTTCGATCACGTCGCCGAGCCGGTGCCCGGTGTCGAGCAGCGTGACCGGGGCGCCGGTCACCGCTTCGACCCGGCCGATCAGCTGCCTGACTTCCGGGGTGATCGCCGCGGCGTCCCGGGCGCCGCGCATCGACGGGTCGAAGTGGTCGATGAAGGTCAGCGCGATCTTGGTCGGCCCATTCAGCATCGTCGCGTACGCCAGCAGCTCCAGGTCGAGCCGGTCGGCCTTGCGCCGCGGCCGGCCGGTGACGACGCCGTGCTCGGCGATCCCCCGGCGCTGCGCCTCCGCCGCACTGATCTCGTACGGCAGCGGCCCCTCACCGACCCGGGACGGCATCGCCTTCACCACCATGATCACGTCGGTGGCCAGTCGCCAGTTCAGGCCGACGTCGTCCATCGCGGCGGCGCTGGTGCAGTTGTCGGAGGTGGCGCAGGGATAGTCGGCGGAGAAGGCGAGCGACAGCAACGTTCCCTGCGATCCCTCGATGATCACCAGCCGGTCGCTGGCGGCGACCCGGTTGACCTCGACCGCGACGTCGCCGGCATACGGTGCCAGCTCCGGATGATCACCGGCCTGGCCGGCCCGGCGGAGCACGAAGTCGGCGCGGGCGGGGCCGTTGCCGGTGCCGGTGGAGCCGACGGTGGCCATCAGGTGCGCGTCGGCCCGTTCGGCGGCGATGTGCTCCGGCGTGATCACGGCGCAGCGACGGTCGACCAGCACCCGGTCGGCCAGGTCGAAGCGGTCCAGCTCGCCGGCGAACACCTCCGGGTCGACCAGCACGCCGGAGCCGACCGCGACCCGGGTGCCCGGGTTGAGCCAGCCGGTGGGCAGCTGCCGGGCCTTGATCAACCGGCCGTCGTCGGTGGTCACGCTGGCGCCGGCGTTGGTGCCGACCCCGGCCCGGACGGCCAGCTCGGCGTCGTGCCGGATCGACTGCTGGGCACAGACCTTGCCCTTGCCCGAATCGCCCCACAGGGCGTCTACGATGATCGTTGCACTCATGCTTGCTCCTCGGTTGACAAGATGTCCGCCACCGCGTCGTCGGTGGCGCCGAACCCCACAAGGGAGATCAATTCCTCGGCCCGGTCGGGCGGCAGCAGCCGGGTCCGCAGCCGGACCAGGTGGGCGCCGAACTCGTCCTCGAGTTGATCACCGAACCGCTCGTAGATGGCCGCCAGGTAGGCCTCGTCCCGGATCACCTTCTCCACCAGGCCGACCAGCGCCGGGTGCTCGGTGACCACGGCGCCGACCGGCTCGTCCAGCGACGCGACCAACGCGGTGCCGAAGTCGACGGCCAACATCAACAGCTGCCCGCCCACGGTCCGGTCCGGGGCCTCGTGCCGATACACCTCGGCGAAGTCGATCTCGGTCTCGCCGAAGACGTTGATCACCACCTGGCGGCCGGACTGGGCCGCGGCCCGCAGGCCGGGGGCGAGCCATTCAAGATCATCGGCCCAGGCGCAGACGGCGACCCGGGAGCGCGCGTCGGCGACCAGCGAGGCGGCGCGGTCGATCACCGTCTCCCGGTCGCGCAGGCTGAAGAAGCCGGCCTGTTCCCGCGGCGCGGCCACGGCGGCGAGATCGGCGATCAGGCTGTCCGCCCGTTCGGCGGTCTGCCGCTTGATCCGGCCCAGCACGGCGGCCGGCGGATGGGCCACGAACCGGGCCGGGGTGCCGTCGCTGACCCGGTCGACGACGCCGCGGTCGGTCAGCCCGGACAGCACTTGATAGACGTTGGCCCGCTGCAGCCCGGCACTCTTGGCCACCTCGTAACCGGTGGCGGACGGATGTTGCAGCAGCGCCAGGTAGACCCGAGCCTCTTGGCTGGAGAAGCCGAGCTCGGCCAGTCGTTCGATCACGTACGACGAGCTTAGGGCACCGTAGTAGCTTCCGCAACTACTATCGGCGAACCGCGCGGATCAGGGGGCCGCCTAGGCGGCTCCCGGATCGCTGGGCACGGGTCCGGCGTCGGCGCTCCGGGACAGCGCGGGCTGGGCCAGTTGCAGGTCCCGGATCCCCGGCAGTTGGGAGTAGTCGACGCCGGGGAAGCGGCCGAACTGCTGCTCGCGCACGGTGCCGTCGGCGGCCGCCCGGTCGAGCAACGCGATCGCCTCGTCCGGCGTCGGGTAGCGGCCGGACCGGGCACCTCCGGCCGGGAGAGCCGCGACGAACTGCGTCTTGCGGCCACCGCCGAACCCGGGCCGGAACCATATCCGCCCGGGACGGGACCGGTCTCGCAGGGCGTTCGCGCGCCAGGTGCTCGGCGGGTGACTGAGTTGCCAGTTCACCACGTGGACCCACAGGCCCTTCTCGGTCGCGGCCCGGTCGCACAACTCGTGGAAGTTCACGTGCGCGTTCAGGTATTTGCCCGCCGCGAGCGTACCCATCACGCCGGGAGCCCCGGGCGCCGCAGCGAGGTAGCCGAAGTTGTCCGCCGTGTACTCCTGGGCCCGGGAGAACGCCGGGCCCAGAATCGGAAGCTGACGCAACAGGGTGGTGAACACCAGC
Organism: Microlunatus speluncae; assembly: GCF_009299835.1. Lineage (GTDB taxonomy): Bacteria > Actinomycetota > Actinomycetes > Propionibacteriales > Propionibacteriaceae > Microlunatus > Microlunatus speluncae. Next base: position 149,319 of record NZ_VKCZ01000001.1, on the reverse strand, counting down.
CGGAAATAGGAGGTATGGCCGGCCGCGATGTGCCCGACCTCGTGCCCGATCACGAACCGGAGGGCCTCCGGGTCGCGAGCCTGGCCGCCGACCTCGAACAGGTCCGAATTCACGGCGACGAACCGCCGGAAGCCATGACCGACGGCGAAGGCGTTGATCGTGCCGTTGCCGAGAGTCACATAGGCATCCGGCACCCGCCGCAGGCCGAACGTCCGCGCTGCCTCGGCGACCATCCGATAGCCCTCGGGAAACTGACTCGGAGTCATCCGGACCGCCTGTGTCCGCAGCTTCCCGTACTCCAGGGCCCGAAACACCCAGATCGGGATCGGGGCCAGGAGGGCGAGCGACAGCGGAGTGCCGAAGGGCTCCGGGATCGCATCCCAGACGCCGCCCGCTGGTGCGGCGGCGGCCGTGGTGGCGACGATCGCCAAGCCGATCAGTCCGATCAGGAGGCCGATCACCAACAGCTTGGTCTCGCTCGGATGACGAATCCGCCGCTGTCCGAAGAAGCCGTGGCTGGTGGAGCCGTTGAACATCGTCGGTGCCCCCGGAGGCCGGGGGCGCGCCGATGGCTCAGAAGAGTCCGCAGTGGTCATGGCCGGTGATCGTAGGGGAACGGCGATCAGCGTTGTTGCAGGTCCGGGGGCTCGGCAGCCTGGCGGTCACCCGCGACGGGCCCTACGACCTCCCCGGATCAGGGCTCGGGGGTGAGCCGGAAGACCGGGTGTTTCGGCAGGGCGGCGGTGAGCTCGGCGTCGCTCGAGGCCTCGGTGACGTCCCAGTACGGATGGGTCACCGGCACCGCGTGCAGGTAGGCGCGGATCACCGGCACCGCCTCGGCGCCGGTCACCTCGCTCGCCCGCCAGGAGGTCTCGGCGCCGGCCCGGCGCAGGGTGAGGGTCTCGGCCGCGCGGACGTTGTGCACCCAGTTGACGAGCCCGTACGGCGAGACCAGCCAGGAGGATCCGTCGACCTCGAGCACGTCGACCGGCAGCGACCGCGGCTCACCGGAGCGGCGGCCGCGAACGGTCAGGATCTGCCGGAACTCCGCGCCGAGCCCACGGTCGGTCAACCAGCGGTAGATCCCGTTGATCACCCGCTGGGTGCCGTCCATCCGGTAAGTCTTCGCCATCTGGTTCCCGACCTCCTTCACCCGCCCGGCCGGCCCGCAGCGGTCCGGACCCAGGCTAGTCGGAGCCGGAGGCCACCTCGGCCGGGCGGACGGCGCGCCGCGCCGGGATGGCCCCGATGGCGATGATCACCGCGAAAACGATCATCAGCAGCTGGGCCGAACGGATGATCGACGGCGATCCCAGGTTGACCAGCACACCGGCGAGAGCGGCACTGAACGCGTTGGCGATGATCAACACCGTGTTGATCGCCGCGGCCGCCTTGGCTCCCTGCTCCTCGTCGGAGGTGCTGCCCAGGGCGGCGACGGTCAGGTGCGGGAAGGCCATGCCGATGCCGGCCCCGGCCGCGAACAGGGTGACGAACCAGCCCGCGATCAACACGGCACCGGCGTCCTCCCGCTGCAGCAGCCCGTACGCCAGCAGACCGGTGGCCAGCAGCAGCGGACCCGCGGTGATCAAGAGCCGCACCCGGCCGGTCCGGGCGCCGGCGCTGATCATCTGGGTCAGCGACCAGCCGAAGGAGAGGGCGGCACCGAGCAGTCCGGCGATCAACGGATCGAGGCCGCCGATCTCTTGGCCGAACAGCGGCAGGAAGGCCTCGGTCCCGATCCCGAAGGCCAGCACCGCGACCGCCAGATAGACCCATTTCAGCGGCGACCGGGCCTCGAAGACCAGCTTGGGCAGCACCGCCGACCGGGACCGCCGTTCCCAGGCCAGGAAGGCCACGGTGAGGCCGGCGCCGATCAGGACGACGACCACCGTCGCGACCAGGCTGGGCAGGATGCTGGCGACGCTGACCGCGGCGACCGCCGTCGTCAGCAGCACCAGCGACCCCACCGGCACCGCCTCCTTGGACGCCGAACGCTCGGTCCGAGGCATCGACCTGAGCACCACGCCGGCCAGCGCGACCGAGATCGCGGCGAGCACGATGAACGCCGCCCGCCAGGCACCGAACTGACCGAACAGGCCACCGACGACCGGACCGATGATGTTGCCGATGCCCCACATCGCCGACACCAGGGCCGCCGCTCGGGTCCACAGCCGTTCCGGCAGGGTTCGTTGGATCAACGCGTAGCCGAGACCGGCCAGCAGACCGCCACCCAGGCCCTGGACAGCCCGCCCCACCAGCAGCATCGGCATCGCGACGGCGGCCGCACTGATCAGCGACCCGACCGCGAACAGGCCGAGGGCCAGCAGGTAGGACCGGACCGCCCCCTGGGTGGTGAGCAGCCGACCGACCAGCATCGCCATGATCACCGAGGCGACCAGGAAGGCCGTCATGGTCCAGGCGTAGAACTCGATCCCGCCGATCTGTTCGACGATGGTCGGGAGCAGGCTGGTGGTCAGGTAGACGTTGCTGGCTTCGATCAGCACGCCGCCGGCCAGGACGGCGGCGATCGGAGCCAACGGCCCGGTGAGCAGCTCCCGCCAGGTGCCCTGGTTGTTGATCATGGTCTGGTTCGACATGGCACCGACTGTAGAACTTCAAACGCACTTGAAGTCCAGTCCCAGCGCCGACTATTGCTTCGGAGGTCGAAATGATCGTTCGGCACCACGCCTCCCGGGTGACCTGGAATAACCCGGCGGTGCCGAGCGCTGCCTACCGCATGCGCTATGGAGTGTACGTACCGTCCTATGGCCCGTACGGCGACCCGGCCACGCTGCGTGAGCTCGCGGTCGCCGCCGAGGACGCCGGCTGGGACGGCTTCTTCATGTGGGACCTGGTCACCCCGGACACCTACGAACCGCCGTTCGCCGATCCGTGGGTGGTGCTGGCCGCGATCGCGCAGACGACCACCGCGATCAAGCTCGGACCGCTGGTGACGCCGCTGCCCCGGCGCAGGCTGGGCACCCTGGCGTTGCAGGCGAGCACCCTGCAGTCGCTGTCCGGCGGCCGGCTCATCCTCGGCCTGGGCACCGGCGTGGGCTGGGACTACTCCCGCTGGGGCGAGCCGGCGAAGCGCTCGGTGCTGGCCGCCCGACTGGACGAGGGTGCGCCGGTGCTGGCTCGGCTGCTGTCCGGTGAGCCGGTCGAGCACAGCGGTGATCATTTCCAGGTGACCGACGTGCGATTCCCGCCGACAACGGTGCCGATCTGGACCAGTGGTTTCTGGCCGCGCAAGGGTCCGGTCCGCGGTGCCGCCGGCGCGGACGGGCTGTTTCCGCAGATCCGGGACGCCGCCGACGACTTCCGGATCCCCACCCCGGAGGAGTTGATCACCATCCGGGCCGACTTCGAACGCGACGGCGGCCGCCCGGGCGCCGACTTCGTGATCTGGTCGCCGAATCCCGCCTGGGCACCGGATGCGGCCCGCGCCGAGGCGTACGAAGAGGTCGGCGTCACCTGGTGGCTGCAGGACGGCTCAGAGGTCACCCCGGCCGACCTGCTCCGCCGCATCAGGACCGGCCCGCCCCAACGCTGAGCCGCCGTTCCGTTCCCTGAGCCTGTCGCAGGGCCGCTTGTTCCGTTCCCTGAGCCTGTCGAAGCATGTCCTGAGCCTGTCGAAGGGGGCAAGCCCGTTCACTGCCCATCCCCCCGCTCCGGAACCACAACCCGACCTGCCCTTCGACAGGCTCAGGGAACGAACAGCGCTACCCTCGGACCGTGCCGGATGATCAAGTCGATCGCATGGTGGCCGAGTGGGCCGAGGCCGCTCCCGAGTTGGACGTCTCCGTGCTGCAGGTGATCGGCCGGCTGCTGCGCGGCGCCGAACGGACCGAACAACGGCTGACCGCCGCCCTGGCGCCGCTCGGCCTGTCCTACGCCGACTTCGACGTGATCAACACCCTGCGGCGGCGAAACGATCATGGCGGCACGCACCCCCGCGACCTGGCCCGATCGGCCCTGGTCACCTCCGGCGCGATGACCGCCCGGCTCGATCGACTGCTGGACCGCGGCCTGGTCCGGCGCCGGGCCGATGCCGACGACCGGCGGGCGATCCGGATCAGCCTGACCCGCAAGGGTGAGCGGCTCGCGACCGAAGCCCTGGACGCCGTCCTGGCCGTCGACGAGGAGATCCTCGCTCCGCTCTCCGAGCGCCAGCGCACGGCCCTCGCCGCCACCCTCAAGCGAATTGTTCTCCCGCTCGAGTCCTGAGCCGGGGAGTCAGGCGGGGTTGGCCTTCTCGTAGGCGGCCTTGTACGCGGCGGCACCGGTGATCGACTCGAACGGCCAGCTGGTCAGCGTCACCGGGACCCGGTCACCGACCGCCGCGGCGACGCGGGCGGCCGTGGTCAGCGACTCCCCGCCGCAGACCTGGATCAGCTCGGCGCCGGCCGCCACCTCGCGCTCCGCGACGGCGATCACGTCGGCGTTGGGGGCGCCGATCACCGTCGTGGTGCCACCGTCGGCATGCTGGTGGACCAACCGATCCGTGGCCGGGTCGGCACCCTCGTCGCCGAAGATCGTCACCGAGTGCCGGACCGGCGGCGCCCCGAGCGGCACCCCCACCGGGGCCCGGCCGTCGACCGCCTCGATCACCTGCGCGGCTGCGGCGAGGTCGAAGCCGCGGTAGAGCTCGAACAGCCGGGTGCCGTCCGCCGCCAGCTCCGCGGCCACCCCGGCGGCCGCCGTGCCGTCCGGGATCCAGATCAGGCCGGTCACCCCACCGCTGTGCCGCAACTCCTTGCGCACCACCCCGGTCGATTCCGGTGCCAGGAAGAGGAAGGCTTCGTCGTACTGGGACATCTCGATCACTCCAATCAGCTTGCCATCAAGTAGTTCGATGCCAAGCTAAATGCGGGAGCGGCCCGGTGTATTCCCCGGGTGCTCAGCCGGTCGCGTTGGCGGCCACCCAGTCGACCAGCGGCCGGGCCTGCCGCCAGTCCCGGCGGATCCGGTCCGCCAGTTCGGCGGAATGGATGACCGGCTCGAACCCGTACGACTTGTTGATCACCAGCGAACGATGCCGGAGCAACTCGATCCGGGGATGATCACCGGTGAATCCCCGGGGCGAGGTCTTCAGCTGATCGCCGCCGATCTCCCAGCCGGCCCGGCGCAGCTTGGCCAGCAGCCGTTCGAGCGCCGGGCCGTGCACGCCGTCGCCGACCGCCCGCCGGAACCGGGCCAGAGCATCCGGGCCCGCCGAATAGAAGCCGGCCCCGACCCGGACCCCGGCCGCGCTCACGTCGGCGTACCAACCGGTGGCCTCGGCGGTCCGCACGAAGGCCCCCTGGTGGGTCTTGTACGGCGTCTTGTCCTTGGCGAATCGGACGTCGCGGTAGGGCCGGAAGATCTTCGCCGGCCCGAACTCCTGCTCCAGCAGGGCCATCAGGGCGGCCATCGGAACGCGTACCTGCTCGTCATAGACGGCCTTGTGCCGGGTCCAGTACGACCGCGTGTTGTCCAGCTCGAGATCGTCGTAGAAGTCCAGGGCTTCGGTGCTGAAACCGGTGAAGGCCGTCATCGGCGCGATGCTACGCCCGAGCGGGAGGTGGGCCGGAGGCACCCGGACCACGGATGAAATCATGAGGGACCGCCGCCGATCGCCAGGAGTGCCCGATGCCCGAGTCGCCCGCCCGTCTCCCCCGGATCGCCATCGCCGGGCTCGCCGTCGAGTCGTCGACCTTCTCCCCGGCCCGGACGACCGTCGAGTCCTTCCGGCCCAAGCGCGGCGCCGAGATCCTCCAGACCCGGCCGTTCTGGTCGGCCGGCGGGTCACTGGCCGAGGCCGCCGAGTGGGTGCCGATCCTGCAGGGCCGGGCGATTCCCGGCGGACCGGTGCCGGCCGAGGACTATCGGCAGCTGAAACAGGAGATCCTGGCCGGACTGCGTGCCGCGGGACCGCTGGACGGCCTCGTGTTCGACATCCACGGCGCGATGAGCGTGATCGGACTGGACGACGCCGAGGGCGATCTGGCCGTCGCGGTCCGGGAGGCGGTCGGGCCCGACGTCGTGATCAGCACCGGCATGGACCTGCACGGCAACGTGTCCCGCCGGCTGGCGCACACGCTGGACCTGCTCACCTGTTACCGGATGGCGCCGCACGAGGATGCGCTGGACACCAAGGAGCGTGCGGTCCGCAACCTGATCACCCGGCTGGCCCTGCCGGCCGAGCGACGGCGACCGCTCAAGGCCTGGATCCCGGTGCCGATCCTGTTGCCCGGCGAGAAGACCAGCACCCGGATCGAGCCGGCCAAGAGCCTGTACGCCAAGGTCCCGGAGATCGAGGCCAAGGACGGGGTGCTCGATGCCGCGATCTGGATCGGCTATGCCTGGGCCGACGAGCCGCGGAACCAGTGCGTCGTGATGGTGACCGGCGATGATCAGGAAGTGATCAGCCGGGAGGCCGAGCAGCTCGCCGCCGCGATCTGGGAACGGCACGACGAGTTCGCCTTCGTCGCGCCGGCCGATGATCTTGCCGCCTGCCTGGACACGGCGATCGCGGGCCCCGAGCGGCCGTACTTCATCTCCGACTCGGGCGACAACCCGACCGCCGGCGGCGCCGGCGATGTCACCTGGACCCTTGATCAACTGCTGCGCCGCGAGGAGATCGCCGCCGGCCGGGTGAGCGCCACCTATGCCTCGATCCCCGACCCGGAAGCGATCCGGGCCTGCGTCGCGGCCGGCGTCGGCGCCACGGTGACGGTCCAGGTCGGGGCCCAGGTCGACGCCGGGCCGGCCGGGCCGGTGGAGCTGACCGGCGAGGTGCGGCACATCGCGACCGAGGATCCGGATGCGATCACCGAGGTGGTGCTCCGGGTCGGCGGCCTGGACGTGATCATCACCGAACGGCGCAAGCCGTACCACCACGAAGCCGACTTCACCCGCAACGGCATCGACCCGCGAGCCACCGATCTGATCATCGTCAAGATCGGCTACCTGGAGCCGGAGCTGTTCGCGCTGGCCCGGGGGTGGATGCTGGCCCTGACCCCGGGCGGCGTCGATCAGGACCTGGTCCGGCTCGGGCACCACCGGATCAGCCGGCCGATGTATCCGTTCGACACCGCGCCGTACGATCCCGACCTGTCGGCCCGGATCATCCCGATGAGCGATCAGCCCGACGTGGCCTGACCCTTCTCGAAGCGGCGCGCCGAGACGTCGACCTGGGCCAGCCGGCGCAAGGCCAGGAGTAGTGGCTCGACCAGGACGATGCCGAGAGTCACGTACCGGACCGCCGCTTCCTGGGAGTCGGTCGGCACCCGGGCCACCTCGTCCGCCGCGATCTCGTGCATCGCCCGGCCGTAGTTGATCAACTCCAGATCGGACAGCTCGAAGCCCGCCGCGCGCATCCCGGCCAGGGCGGCCGCCAGAGGTCGCAACTGGTCGTCATGATCGGGTTCGAACCACCAGCCGAGCTCGTCGACCAGCGTCCTGGCCTCGGCCAGATCGAGCTCTTCCTTGATCTCCGGCACCAACTGATGGGTCACCGAGCCGAGCAGCTCGTGCATCGACTCCGGCGGATGATCAAGCTCGGCCAACACGTTCTTGGTCGCCGCGATCGACAGGCCGCCGACCCCGAGCAGGGCCCGGACCAGGCCGAGCCGAGCCAGGTGTGAGTCGTCGTAGCGGGCCTGGGTGGCCGAGGTCCGCTCCCCCTCGTGCAGCAGCCCTTCGCGCAGGTAGTACTTGATCGTCGCCACGGCGACCCCACTGGACCGGCTCAGTTCCGAGATCCGCATCGGCATGCCCCTTGCATTGGATAGCTCTACTCTCTAATATTGGAGAGTAGCAGTATCCAATATTACCCCGGGGCCCCCGCGAAGTTGTTCAGGGGAGCGCAGCGGAGGAGAAGAACTTCGTGGGGTGTAAGCGAGAGAGGCTCAACGATGTCGAAGGCACTCACCGGGCGGGCCACCCATTCCTACGACGGCGAACTCGTGGTGTTCCTGATCGGCATGACGATCAACAAGCCGTGGCGGCCGGACCTCTGGGCTCCGGTGTTCCGGGCGATGCCGGGCATGCTGCGCGAGCTGGCCACCGATCCGGAGTCCGGCATGCTCGGCTACCGACTGACCCTGGAAGGCATCCATCCGACGCTGATCCAGTACTGGAGTTCGTTGGACAAGTTGTACGCCTACGCCACCGACTCCGACGCGCGCCACCGGCCGGCCTGGACGGCGTTCAACACCCGGGCTCGCAAGGCGCCCGGTGCCGTCGGGGTCTGGCACGAGACCTTCATCGTCGAGCGGGCCGAGTCGGTCTACAGCGACACGCCGGAGCTCGGCCTCGCCCGCGCGACCCGCCGCATTCCCGTGCTCAGCAAGGGAAACACGGCCCGGCAGCGACTGGGCGGTGGCAGCACTCGAGCGACCGCCGGCCGCCCGACCCACTGATCAGCTTCGACCCGAGGAGTCACCATGGAACCCTTGATCGCCCTGGTCGTCGTGACGGCCATCCTGTACGGACTCGGCCGGGCCGGCGTCCGGCCGCTGCGCCGCTGGCCGGTGCCGCTGCGCGGCGGCCTCGCCGCCATGTTCACGCTGACCGGCGTCGCCCACTTCGTCGGCATGCGGCAGGAACTGATCACGTACGTGCCGCCGATGCTGCCGGAGCCGGCACTGCTGGTGACGATCACCGGCGTGCTCGAGCTGGCCGGCGCGGCCGGGCTGTTGCTGCGGCGGACCGCACCACTGGCCGCCGGCTGTCTGGCGGCCCTGCTGATCGTGATGTTGCCGGCCAACCTGTACGCGACCTTCGCCGGGATCGCGACCGATCCGCTCAGTCAGCCGATCCCGCGGACGATGCTGCAGGTCGTCTTCATCGCCGCGGCACTCACCGTCGTCGCCGTCGAACGGCAGGCCCGGCATGCTGTGGAAGCTACGCCGCTGCTTCCGCTCGAGCAGCGTCCAGCCACGCCCGAGCCGCTCGCGGATCGTCGGCGGTGACCGCGTCCACGCCGACCTCGACCGCCAGCCGGGCCCGGGGCTCGTCGTCCAGCAGCCAGCCCCCAGCGCGCAGGCCTTGATCATGGATCCGCTCGACCGCCTCGGCGGTCAGTCCGGGCCAGCCGGAGAACAGGGTCTGTGCGCCGAGCTCGACCGCCTGCGCCAGCGCCTCCTCGGTGTAGTCGAAGACGATGAAGCCCCGGTTCGCCCACGGCATCACCTCGCCGACCTTGATCAAGTAGTCGAGGTGGAAGCTGGTCAGCAGGCACCGGTCCCGATCCGCGGTCCGCTCATCGAGCACCGTACCCACCACCTCGGCCGCGCCCGGGGCCTTGAGCTCGACCTGCAGCGGCAGCTCGGTCTGCTCCAGCACCTCCTCGAACCGCAGCAACCGGGCTCCCCCGGCCAGCTCGACCGCCCCCAGCTCGGCCCAGGTCAGGTCGGCCACCAGATCTGACCGGGCCTCGTCGGTGACCCGGGCCAGCGTGGCGTCGTGGATCACCACCGGCACGCCGTCGGAACTGAGCCGGATGTCCAGCTCGATCTCGTCGGCGCCGTGCTGCTGGGCCAGGGCCAGGCTCGGTGCCGTGTTTTCCGGGGCGTGGGCCATCGCACCGCGATGGCCGGTGACCGTGATCGGGTTCACCGTGAACAGCTCGCTTCCATCATCGATCAGCGGGAGATCTTGTTCGGATACTGCTTCAGGATACGGTCGGTGCTGCGTCGCAGATCGTTGGCGGTGCCCCTCATGATCACGTCCGGGTCCTCCGGGCTGCCGTAGATCCGCTGGATCGCCGTCTTCATCTTCTGGATCGCTGTCTGGACGTACTTGCGTACGGTGTCCGGGCCGGTCGCGATCTCCAACTGCCGCACGGCGACCGCGTAGTTCGGGTTCTCCGCGACGATCTTCGAGATCGCGGCCGAACCCATCGCCGCCTTGGTCACCGGCATGTATCCGGTGCCGACCGTCCACTCCGACGACTGCTCCTCGGCGGCCAGGAACTTGATCAGCTCGAAAGCAGCCTGCTTGCGCTCCGGCTCGGCGTATTTCATGATCGCCAGGCCGGAGCCGCCGGACGGCACGCCGATCTGGGTCTGTTGCGGCAGGAAGCCGGCCAGCACCGGAAACGGCGACGCCTTGGTGATCTTGGCCAGGGTGCCGGTCGAACCCTCGATGCAGGCCACCATCCCGCTGGTGAAGTCGTTCACGTGGCTCTGGGCCAGGTAGCCGGACTTGTCCACGTGGATCAGGTCGTGGTCGAAGCGCGCCGCGGCCAGGGATTCCGGCGAGTCCAGCACGATCTCGAAGCCGTCGGAGATGCCGCCGCCGAAGCTCCACACCTGGCCCTGGAAATACCAGTCGTCACCGCCGGTGAAGGCCCGCATCCGCGGTGTGCCACCGCGATAGGTCACCCCGGCCAACTGCTGGCCCCAGCCCCGGAACTCGTCCCAGGTCTTCGGCGCCCGCTCCGGCAGCCCGGCCGCGGCCAGGATCTCCGGGTTGACGTAGAGCAGCGGGGTCGACCGGGCGAACGGCGTCCAGTAGATCACGTCGTCGACGATGCCCTCGGCCATCAGTCGATCATGGAACGCCTCCGGCCCGAAGGAGTCGTCGAAGTAGTCGTTCAACGGCTCCAGCGTGTCGTTGAGGAAGTAACGGTTCCAGGAGATGTCGGACAAGATCACCAGGTCCGGGATCTGTCGTGCCTGCAGGCCGGCTGCCAGCTTCTGATCGACGCCGTCATAGCTGTCGAAGGTCTGCACCTCGGCGTAGATGTCGGTCTGGCTCCGGTTGAAGCGGTCGATCAGGCCGGCGAGGATCGGCAGGTTGTCCGCGGTGAACGCACTCCAGAAGACGATCCGCAGCCGGTTGGCGAACTCGCCCGGGATGCTGCCGCTGGGCTGGGAGTAGCCGACCCCGAGCTGGGTGCAGCCGACCAGCGGGACCGCCGCCAGCGCGCCCATCCCGGCCAGGAATCCGCGCCGGCCCATCGCCGCCGCCTGGGTCGAGCCCGGTGTGACGGTCGAACGCTGTGTGATCATGTCCGTCCTCATCGCGAGATCGACGCTCCGGCCAGGCCCGACACGATGTAGCGCCGGGCGATCAGGAACAGGATCAGCATCGGCGTCACCACGAAGATCGTGCCCGCCATGATCGCGCCCCAGTTGTCCACACCCTCGTTGGCCTTCAGGAACAGCAGCCCGATCGTCAGGGTCCGCATCTCGTCGGAGTTGGTGGCGATCAACGGCCAGATGAAGCCGTTCCACTCGTCGATCAGGGCCAGCAGGGCCACCGTGATCACCCCGGGCCGGGCCATCGGAATGACGAAGTTGATCAACCGGCGCAGGTGCCCGGCCCCGTCCAGCTCAGCCGCCTCGAGCACCTCCCGCGGCAGGGTGAGGAAGTGCTGCCGCAGCAGGAAGGTGCCGAAGGCGGAGGCGACGCCGGGCAGGATGATGCCGAGGTAGGAGTTGACCAGGCCGAGCCGGCCGACGGTGATGAAGTTGATCAACAGGGTGACGTGGCCCGGCACCATCAACGCGCCGAGCATCAGCAGGAACAGCACCTTCTTGCCCGGGAACGGGAGGTAGGCGAAGGCGTACGCGGTGAGCACGGCCAGCACCAGTTTGAGGGCGGCGCCGCCGAGGGTGATGATCGCCGAGTTGAGCAGATAGCGCCCGAACGGCGCCGAGGCCCAGGCCTGGGCGAAGTTGCCCAGCTCCAGCGCCCGCGGGAAGAAGGTCAGCGGCCAGCTGTAGATGTCGGCACTCGGCTTGAGGGCGGCGGTCAGCAGCCAGTACAGCGGGATCAGGAAGATCAGACCGACGATGACCAGCAGGATGTAGTTGATCACCCGGCCCGGCGTGACGCGGCGACGCCCGCCGGCCGGAGCGGATCCGGCCTCGGGCGGGGTGGCGGTCGGGTCGGCGAGCCCGGGCACTTCGGTTCGCGTGGCCATCAGTAGTGCACCCTTCGCTCCACGAACCGCAGTTGCACGGCGGTCACCACCAACAGGATCAGGAACATCACCATGCCGCCGGCGGCCGCGTAACCGGCGTCGAAGTTGCGGAAGCCCTGGTCGTAGATGAACCAGCTCAGCGTGGTGGTTGCGCCGCCGGGGCCGCCGCCGGTCATCATCGCGATCACGTCGAAGGACTGGAACGCGCTGATGATCGTGGTCACCGTGACGAAGAAGGTGGTCGGCGACAGCAGCGGGAAGATCACGTGCCAGAAGCCGCGCCACGGGCCGGCGCCGTCCAGCAGCGCGGCCTCGCGCACCTCGTGCGGGATCCCCTGCAGGGCCGCGAGATAGATCAGCGCGACGAAGCCGACGCTCTTCCAGACCGACACGATCAACAGTGCCGGCAGGGCCCAGGTGGTCGACGTCGTCCAGGCCGGCGAGGTCGCGCCGACCAGCTCGAAGGCGGCGCGGGGCAGGCCGTAGTTCGGATCGAAGATGAACAGCCAGATGGCCGCGATCGCGGCCCCGGACAGCACGTGCGGCGCGAACGCCACTGTGGTCACCACCCCGCCGCCACGCAGCCGGGCCGAGAACAGGACCGCGAAGGCCAGCCCGATCGCGCCGCAGCCGAGCACCATGGTGACCACCCAGATCAGCGTGACCATGGCGACCCGGCCGAAGTTGGCGTCGGTGAACAGGTCCGTGTAGTTCTCCAGCGCGACGAACGTGGGCTGCGGCGAGATCATGTCCCACCTGGTCAGGCTGAGGTACAGGTTGCCCAGCACCGGCGCGTACGCGAACACGGCGATCAAGATCAGATTGGGGAAGGCGAAGAGGGCGAACAAGCCGTAGCCGCGCCACCGGAGACGCCTACGGGAGGCGATCCGGGACGGCTCGGCGGGCGAGCCCTGGCTCCGGCCGAGCGGCGGCGCTGTGGCGGTCACGGCGGTATCTTCACACCTGAGTGTGAAGCTGGTCAACAGGTTCCCTCGGCCGGTGTTTTCGGGTTCATTGATCACCTGACCCCGGATTTCCCTTGAATCACGGGCATTCAACCCTGGTCGAGCCGATCTGACCGCTTCGGGATTGACGTCTGACGACGAGAGTTCACCTGTTCGACAACTGTTATTCTTCACAAATCCCGGTGTGAATTCGTCCGCCGGGTGACCATGGTGGCGGACCCGAAGGAGCGCCATGCCCAACCACCGGCGACGTCGCCTGGAAGCCATCCTCGACCGGCTCGCCGTGCGCGGCACGGCGCAGGCCCGGGAGTTGGCCGACGAGTTCGAGGTGTCGGTGATGACCGTGCACCGCGACCTGGACGAGCTGGAGCGCCGCGGCGCGGTCCGCAAGTTCCACGGCGGCGCCACCGTCGTCCGGACCCGCAGCCACGAGATCTCCGCCGCCATCCGGCGCCGGCTCGCCGTCGAGGAGAAGCAGGCGCTCAGCCGGTTCACCGCGCCGCGGATCCAGCCGAATCAAACGATCATGATGGACGACTCCACCACGGTCGAGCCGATCGCGTCCTTGCTGTCCGGGTTGGAAGAACTGCGAGTGATCACCAACTCGCTGACTGTGATCAACAAGCTGGCCGGCGAGCCGGGAGTGATCATCACCGCCCTCGGCGGCCAGTACGACCCGAGCCACGAATCCTTCCTCGGTGTCGGCACCGTCGAGGCCATCCGCGCCCTGCGCGCCGACTCCCTGTTCATCTCCACCACCAGCGTCGACGCCGACGGCATCTATCACCAGGAGGAGTCGGTGGTCGCACTCAAGCTGGAGATGCTCCGCTCGGCCCGGCACCGGGTGCTGCTGGTCGACAGCACCAAGTTCGCCGACGCCTCGCTGCACCGGGTCTGCGGCTGGGACATGATCGACGAGCTGATCGTCACCGACCGCGCCCCCACCGACACCCTCGCCCGGATCGCCCCCCACAACCTCACCATCACCACCGTCCCCCTCCCCTAAGTCCGCCGACCCGTCACATCCGCGGCCCTATTGGCGGCGTGTCGCAGCGGATGTGACGGGTCGCGGGCTTCTGGCGGGACTTGTGGCACGACGTCAGCGCACAGACCGGCGGCGGATTGGGCCCCGACAAGTCGGCCCGGTTCCCGGAGAAGCTCGAGCGGACCGGCGCACGGAGTCGGGGGTCTGGTGGCACGACGTTCCGGGCGGACCAGTGGCACGACCTCGCAGGCGGACCGGGTGGCACGACATGCGCGGCGGGGTCTGATGACCTCGGCCGCGGCTGGTGGCGCCGCAAGGCCGAGGGGAATCCGGACGAGAGGACGCGGAGTGCGAGCCGACCGGGCACCAGGAGCATGCGCGACCGCCGCGTCAACTGGAGTTGCCGTGACGACTGATCGGCAGGTGAGCACCCCTTCGGTGTGCTGCCCACCGAGCCTGGGCCGATGGACGCAGTCCCGCCCGAACCCCGATCCCGACCCGAACGCGGACCCCGCCCCGTACCTTCTCCCCGAGAACCCGGGCGTTCGGAGCCGCTGTCGCCCCGGCGACCCGTCACCTCCGCTTCGACACGCCGCCAAAGGGCCGCGGATGTGACGGGTCGGCGGAATAGGGGGTGGGGTTGGGGCGTTGGGGAGGGCGTAGGTTGTTGAATGGTAAACTAAATGGGTCGTGAGGAGACGAGATGCAGTTCGGGATCTTCAGTGTCGGTGATGTCACCACCGATCCGACCAACGGGCGTACGCCGTCGGAGGCGGAGCGGATCAAGACGATGGTCCGGGTCGCGCTCAAGGCGGAGGAGGTCGGGTTGGACGTGTTCGCGACCGGGGAGCATCACAATCCCCCGTTCGTGCCGTCCTCGCCGACCACGATGCTCGGCTTCATCGCCGCGCAGACCGAGCGGATCATCCTGTCCACGGCGACGACCTTGATCACCACCAACGATCCGGTCAAGATCGCCGAGGACTACGCGATGCTGCAGCACCTGGCCGACGGCCGGGTGGACCTGATGATGGGCCGCGGCAACACCGGCCCCGTCTACCCCTGGTTCGGGGCCGACATCCGCAACGGGATCCCGCTGGCGATCGAGAACTACCACCTGCTGCACCGGCTGTGGCGGGAGGACGTCGTCGACTGGGAGGGCGAGTTCCGGACGCCGCTGCAGTCCTTCACCGCGACCCCGCGGCCGCTGGACGGGGTGCCGCCGTTCGTCTGGCACGGCTCGATCCGCAGCCCGGAGATCGCGGAGCAGGCCGCCTACTACGGCGACGGCTTCTTCGCCAACCACATCTTCTGGCCGACCGATCACTTCCAGCGGCTGATCGAGCTCTACCGCCGCCGGTTCGAGCACTACGGGCACGGGAAGGCGGATCAGGCGATCGTCGGGCTCGGCGGCCAGGTGTTCATGCGGCCCAACTCGCAGGACGCGATCCGCGAATACCGGCCGTACTTCGACAATGCCCCGGTCTACGGCCACGGACCGTCGCTGGAGGATTTCATGGCCCAGACCCCGCTGACCGTCGGCAGTCCACAGCAGGTGATCGAGCGGACGCTGACGTTCCGGGAACACTTCGGCGATTACCAACGGCAGCTGTTCCTGGCCGATCATGCCGGGCTGCCGCTGAAGACCGTACTCGAGCAACTGGATATCCTCGGCGAAGAGGTGGTTCCCGTGCTGCGCAAGGAATTCGACGCGCTCCGACCGGCGCACGTGCCGGACGGCCCCACCCACGCGGCCCGGCTCGCCGCCGCCGATCATGATCAGCAGGCGACCGATCAGACGACGACCACGACGACCCCGGAGACGGAGACGAGCCCCGCATGACGGACAAGATCATGGTGATCTCGGCCGGCCTGAGCCAGCCGTCGTCGACCCGGCTGCTGGCCGACCGGCTCGGTGACGCCACCCGGCGGGCGCTCGGTGATCACGACGTCAGGCTCGAGGCGATCGACCTGCGCGAGTACGCGCACGAGATCACCGATCACCTGCTGACCGGATTCGCCGGCCCGAACCTGAAGGCGGTGCTGGACGAACTGGCCGAGGCCGACGCCCTGATCGCGGTCACGCCGATCTTCAGCGCCTCGTACTCGGGGTTGTTCAAGTCGTTCTTCGACATCGTCGATCCGGATCGGCTGGCCGGCAAGCCGGTGCTGATCGGGGCCACCGGCGGCACCGCGCGGCACTCGCTGGCGCTGGAATTCGCGGTCCGCCCGCTGTTCAGCTACCTGCGCGCGCCGACGGCGCCGACCGCTGTCTTCGCCGCGACGGACGACTGGGGTCAGGTCCGCGGTGCCGCGGCCGGCACCGACCAGCACCTGACCGAGCGGATCGAGCGCGCCGCGGGCGAGCTGGCGGCGATGATCACCGGCGCGACCCCACCGGCCGACCCCGACCCGTACGACTCCCCCGTCCCCTTCGAACGCCTCCTCCACCGCCGCGACTGACCCACCACCCAACCCCGACTTGTCAGAACTAGGGGACGCCAGAGCCTCCCCTAGTTCTGACAAGTCGGGGTTTAGGGGCGGGTGTGGCGGAGCCAGAGGAGGCCGAGGATGGGGAGGATGAGCGGGACGAAGGCGTAGCCGATGCCGAAGCCGGACCAGACGGTGGCGTGCGGGAAGGCGGCCGGGTCGACCAGGCTGAGGGTGCCGATGGTGAGGACGCCGAGCAGTTCGGTGCCGACCGCGATCCAGGCGATCCGCCGCGAGGCGCGCGAGCCGAGGGCCAGGGTGATGGTCGCGACCAGGTAGATCGCGGCGGCCGCCGCCGACAGCAGGTACGCCAGCGGCGCCTCGTCGAACCGGGTCACCAGCTGCAGGCCGGCCCGGGCGCCGGCGGACAGCGCGAACAGGCCGTACACCGCGACCAGGATCCGGCCCGGCCCGGAGCGGGTGCTCCTCGGCCGATGTTCGGTCTCCGGCTCGGTCACTGCCCGCTCCACAACTGCAGCAGCCGCAGGGTCATTGCCAGCACCGCGAACCCGGCCACCGCGAGCACGCCGCCGGCGAACCGGCTCCGATCACTGATGGCCCAGGCCAGACCCAGCGGCACCACGATCACCGAAGCGATCAGATAGCCGACGGTCGTGCCGAACTCGACCGGCCGATAGCCCTGGGTGAGCAGGACCGCCGCGATCACCGCCTGGGTCAGCGCGGCGAGCTCGAGGACGCCGTTCGCGATCAGTTGCGCCCGCCCGACCGGCTTCTTCAGGGCCAGTGTGGTGACTCCCCAGCCGGTGCCGACCAGGCCCAGCCCGATCACGATCCCGGCCAACACGGCGATCATCCGCGGCGCCTCCTTGTCTCGGGCAGCAGGCTACCCGGCGGACATTGTCGGGTCGCGCCGGTAGGCTGGTGCCCCATGCGGATCATCGGGTACGACGACGGGACGCTCGCTTTCCGCACCCCTCTCGGACACGGTTCCGATCCGCTCACCGCAGGCCTGGCCCACGGGTACGCCACGCTCCGGCCGATCGATGCGCGGCGAGCCGACGACGGCGACCTGGAGCTCGAGCTCAGCGTCACCCCCACCCCGGTGGCCGGGCCGCGGTCGGCCGGGCCGACGCCGATCGACCCCGGCCTGGACCTCGATCACCTGGCTCGCAACGGCGAGTTGCCGGTGGCCCGGCAGCGGGTCGCAGGCTACGGGCTGATCACCTCCGACCGCGGGCTGCTGGTCACCGAGTACTCGCACCGGACCAACGCCGCGGGCGACTGGGGCCTGCCGGGCGGCGGCATCAAGGACGGCGAGGAGCCGATCGAGGCGGTGATCCGCGAGACGTTCGAGGAGACCGGTCAGCGGGTCAAGGTCGACGCCATGATCCTGGTGCACAGCTCCCAGTGGATCGGCCGGTCGCCACACGGACGGCTGGAAGACTTCCACGCCGTCCGGCTCGTCTTCCGCGGCCACTGCGCCGACCCGGACGAACCGGTCGTGCACGACGTCGACGGCACCACCTCCGCCGCCCGCTGGCTCCCCCTGGCCGACTGGCCGACCCTCCCCTGGCGCCGCGGCTGGGACACCCTCCTCCCCTCGGTCCTCCAACCCCTGGTCGGCCGGCCGATCAACGGACATTCGGTCAACGGCCACGCGGTCGACCGCCGATCGCCCAACGGCCGCTCCAACGGCCGCCACCCGGGGGCCGGCGGCGCCTCGTAGGATCGCCCGGTGCGGATCATCGGGTACGACAACCACCGGGTCGCGTTCCGCAGCGAACTCGACCACGGCGTCGACCCCCTCGGCCTTCCCCGAGCCCACGGCTACGCAACGGCCCGGCCACTCGCCGCCCGCCGCGCCCCGGACGGCGAATTCGAACTTGACCTCGCCGTCACCCCGGCACCTCCGGCCGAGCCGGCCCGGCCCGAGCCGGCTCAGCAGGACGCCCGTCCGGAACAGATCGCCGGCCCACCGGTGGTCCGGCGCCGCGTCGCCGCGTACGGTCTGATCACGTCGACCCGCGGCCTGCTGGCGACCGAGTTCTCCCACCTGACCGGCGTCCCCGGCCAATGGGGACTGGCCGGCGGCGGCATCGAGGATGACGAGCAACCGTCAGCCGCGGTCGCGCGGGAGGCCTACGAAGAGACCGGCCAGCGAGTCGACGTGGCGGAGTTGATCGCGGTCGGCAGCGGTCGCCGGCTCGGAGTGACGAGACAGGGCGAACTGGAAGACCTGCACACGGTCCGACTCATCTATCGCGGAAGCTGCCCCGACCCGATCGACCCGGTGATCCACGACCTGGACGGCACCACCTCGGCTGCCCGCTGGCTGCCGCTGGACCGGTGGACCGACGTGCCCTGGGCACCCCGCTGGGCCGCGCTGATCAGGTCCGTGCTGGCCCCCGTCCGGTCCCACCGCTAGGCGCATCCCGGCCCACACCGGAACCTCCCCTCGCTGCCAACGGCCTCCGATCGACGACCGCAAACCCCGCGGCACCCAGCACCGCCCTGCCGAGATCGCGACCCAGACTTTCACCCAGCCGGAGGCGCGGTGCTCTGCCGGAGCACGAGCCGGGTCTCGATCACCCGCTCGCCCAGCGCGCCGCCGGCCGGGCTCTCGATTCGATCCAGCAGCAGGGCGACGGCGTTGCGGCCGATCTCGGCGAAGTCCTGGGCGACGGTGGTCAGCGGCGGCCAGAAGTAGGCCGACTCGGGCAGGTCGTCGAAGCCGACCACGCTGATCTCGCCGGGCACCGAGCGGCCCGCCTCGTGCAGCGCCTGGATCAGGCCGAGCGCCAGCTGGTCGTTGGCCGCGAACACGGCCGTCACGTCGTCCCGCTCCGCCAGCGCGGCGCCCTGCCGATAACCCGATTCGGCGGTCCAGTCGCCGACCAGCACCGGCGGCGGTTCGAGGCCGGCGGCGCGCAGGGTCTCGGCCCAGCCGCGGGTCCGGTCGGCCGCCGAGGCAGACTCCGCCGGCCCGGCCAGGTGCCAGACGGAGCGGTGCCCCAGGTCGAGCAGGTGCCGGGTGGCGAGGCGTGCGCCGCCGGCCTGATCGGAGTCGATCTGGCTCAGCGCCTCGCCGGAGCCCGAGTTGACCACGACGATCGGTACGTCGTCCGGCAGCGTCACCTCCGCCCCGACCAGCAGGTGCGGCTCGATGGTGACGATGATCCCGTCCACCGCCTGCTCGCTCAGCCGGTCGATCGCTCCGGACACGCCGCCGCGGGTGGCGGTGATCGGCAACAGGGTGATCGAATACTGCGCCGCGGTCGCGGCGAGCACGATCTCGTCCAGGGTGCGCATCATGCCGTACGAGGTCAGATAGGAGGTGATCACGCCGATGGCATGGAAGCGCCCGGCCTTGAGTGCGCGAGCCGCCCGGTTCGGCCGATAGCCGAGCTCCGCCATCGCCTGCTGCACCCGGCTCCGGGTCGACGCGTCGACGTTGGTCCGCCCGTTCGCGACCCGGGACACGGTCTGCGCGGACACGGCCGCCCGCCGGGCCACGTCGGCCATCGAGGGTCGTCTGGCGACCATCCGCACACCTCCGAACTCGGAGGGAGTCTAGCGCTGGGGTTAACGCAAACACCGACCGATCGTGGCGCCCTGACGACCTCGCCGGTCCGCTACGAGTTGATCATCGATGGGACAGCAGGTCCGCGCTGATCCCGGTCAGCTCGACGGTCGTCACCGAACGGGCCGCGACCGGGATCTCGGTCTCGGTCGCCGTCACCCGCACCGGATGATCTTCCTCGACCCGCCGCCCAGCTGCCGTGGTCCATCGCCGGGCCGACGCGGTCGCGGCGAGCCGCGGGAAGCCGGACAGGTCCAGCCGGAGCGTCGCCGTCTCGGGCCGGCTGTTGACATGCACGACGACCAGCCGATCCGGCTCCGGGCCGAGCGCGGCCACGGTGTCCTCGGCGCCGGTGTCGCTGCGGGTGGTGATCAACTCCGCCCCCGGCCGGATGAACCGGGAGAACTGGGCCAGCGCCCAGTACTTCATGTTCGGCTTGATCGGCTCCGCAGCCGGATCCACGGTGGCGAAGTCGACCTGGATCAGCCCCCAGTTCTGGTCGGATTCGATCATGTTCCGGCGGTCCTCGATCGCCTGCCAGAACACCCACGCCCGCGGCCGGAGCTCGGTCAGGTCGCCGACCACCTGGCGAGCCAGGGCCAGCCCGGCCCGGATGTCGTCGTCGTCCCGAGGCAGGCCGGCCGGTCCAAGATCAACCTCGGACATCCACAGCGGTTTCCCCGCCTCGGCAGCGATCCGACGGACGGCCCGGCGCCCGTGGATGTCGTACGTGTGCGTGTTCAACTGGCCGACCACCGCCCGCGCCTCCGGCGTCCACCCCGCCCAATCCGCGGCGAAGCCGACCGGGTTCGTCTCGTCCGGGCCGGCGATGATCACCCGGTCCAGTCCGGCCGCCCGCAGTTCCTCGGCCAGCACGGTGATGATCTTGGACTGGGCCCGCGGATCCCAGTGGCAGCCCTCCTGCCGGTTGAAGGCATGCCAGTAGGGGGTGTTGGGCTCGTTCGTCGGCGACAGGGTCCGGATCGGGATGCCGTCGGTCTCGATCAACCGCCGGGTCACGCCGACCAGATAGCGGGCGAAGGCGCGATATTGATCGGACCGCAGGTTGTTGTGATTGCCGTCCGCGTGACCGGAGACGACGCCGCTGGCGGTCATGAAGTACGGCGGCGAGTTGGAGAACGCCTCGAACAGGTCGGCGCCGCGATCCCGGGCGGCCCGCAGCCACCACCGCTGATTCGGGTCCGCCGCCGGGTCCCAGTGCATCGCCTCCGCCGGATCCCACCAGTCCCGGTAATCCGGGCCCGGCCGGCCGGGGTTCGTCGGCGCGGCGAGGCCGTGGTGCGGCGCACCGCTCTTCGGCCATGGGTCCTCGGGCACCGGCCCGACGCCGGCCGGCCGGCGCCACCAGCCGGGCACATCGGCGCCCGGCCGCAGATACCGCTCGGTCTCCCGGCCGTCGCCGCCGCCGATGTTGTAGCGGGCGATGGTGAAGCCGAGCCCGTCGCGGCCGTACAGCAGATCGGCGAGCCGGCCGCGCACCGGCTCCGGCCAGCCGCCGGTGGCATGCCCGAACCAGGCCAGGGCGGTCCCCCAGCCCTGGAACGGTTCGCTCGGGTCGGACGGATCCAGCCACACCGTTGTGAATGCCACAGGTCGATCTTGACCGAAACCGGGTTGCGACGCATCCCTGCGGGCCCGAAGACTTGGCCCATGACGGAGACGAACGAGACGTTGCCGGAACGATCCTTCGGCTGGTGGGACATGTGGGTCGGCCCCGACGACGACCCCCGGGAGGATGGCCCGTTCGTCGGCGAGCGGGCGACCCTGGTCGGCTATCTCCGCAACTACCGGATCACCCTGCAACTGAAGACGTCCGGGCTGGACGCCGAGCAACTCGCCCGCCGGTCCGTGCCGCCGTCCACGATGTCGCTGCTCGGCCTGATCCGTCACCTCGGCCAGGTGGAACGGGACTGGTTCCGCAACAGGCTGGCCGGCGAGGGAGCTCCGCAGCTGTACGGCGACGAGCCCGACGCCGACTTCAACGACGCCGCCGCCGACCCGGCCCTGGTCGAGGAGGCCTGGCAGAAGTGGCGGGACGAGGTGGCCTACGGCGACGCCTACCTGGAGCAGGTCTCGGACCTGGGGCACACCGGGGTCAAGGGCGACCCGCTGCGCGACGTCCTGGTGCACCTGATCGAGGAGTACGCCCGGCACATCGGACACGCCGACCTGCTCCGGGAGCGCATCGACGGCCGAGTCGGCCAGTAACCCCCTCCCCTCACCGAGTTGTCAGAACTGAGGAGCCCCAGGGCACAACTCAGTTCTGACAAGTCGGCTTCAGCGGATGTCGCCGAGCAGGTCCTGCCGGGTCAGTACGCCGACGGGCTTGCCGTCGTCCAGCACCAGCAGCGCGTCGTGTTCCACCAGCAGGTCGACCGCGGCCGCAACCGGTTCGGAGGCGCCGAGGGTCACCAGCGCCGGTTCCAGGACGGACTCCACCGCGTCGGCCGGCCCGGCCTGGTGGGTGAACAACTGCTCCAGCAGGCCGCGTTCGCTGACCGAGCCGACCACTTCGGCCGCCATCACCGGCGGCTCGGCCCGGACCACCGGCATCTGCGAGACGCCGTACTCACGCAGGATCTCGACCGCCTCGGCGATCGTCTCGCCCGGGTGCGTGTGCACCAGGGACGGCAGCGCGCCGGTCTTCTCCCGCAGCACGTCACCGACCACCCGGCCGTTCTCCGGTCGCGGCCCGAACCCGTACCGGGTCAGCCATTCGTCGCTGAACACCTTCGTCAGGTAGCCGCGGCCGGAATCCGGCAGCAGCACCACGATCACCGCGTCCGGGTCGTCCACGTCCGCGGCCAGCTTGAGCGCGGCGGCCACCGCCATACCGGCGGAACCGCCGACCAGCAGCGCCTCCTCCCGAGCCAGCCGCCGGGTCAGCTCGAACGAGTCACCGTCGGAGATCTCGATCACCCGGTCACAGACGGTCCGGTCGTAGTTGGCCGGCCAGAAGTCCTCGCCGACGCCCTCCACCAGGTAGGGCCGGCCGCTGCCGCCGGAGTAGACCGAGCCGGCCGGGTCGGCCCCGACCACCTGGACCCGACCGCCGGAGACCTCCTTGAGGTAACGCCCGGTGCCGCTGATCGTGCCGCCGGTGCCGATGCCCGCCACGAAGTGGGTGATCTTGCCCTCGGTCTGCCGCCACAGCTCGGGGCCGGTGCTCTCGTAGTGGCTGGCCGGGTTGTTCGGGTTGCTGTACTGGTCCGGCTTCCAGGCGCCCTCGATCTCGCGGACCAGCCGATCCGACACCGAGTAGTAGGAATCGGGATGATCGGGCTCGACCGCGGTCGGGCAGACCACCACCTCGGCCCCGTACGCCGCGAGCACGTTCCGCTTGTCCTCGCTGACCTTGTCCGGGCAGACGAAGACGCAGCGGTAACCCTTGGACTGCGCGACGATGGCCAGCCCGACCCCGGTGTTGCCGCTGGTCGGTTCGACGATGGTGCCGCCGGCCCGGAGCTTGCCCTCGGCCTCGGCCGCCTCGATCATCTTGACCGCGATCCGGTCCTTCACCGAGCCGCCCGGATTGAGGTACTCGACCTTGGCCAGCACCAACGGCCGCAGCCCCTCGGTCACCGTCGACAGCTTCAGCAAGGGGGTGTTGCCGACCAAGTCGATCAGCGAGTTCACGTACTCCACGGGCGGCAATCTATCCGGAAAATTGGCGAGGGCCGCCACTCCCGTCGGAGTAACGACCCTCAAGCAGGGGGGAGACGTGCGCGATGGCTACCGTCGGAAATAGGACAGGAGGCGCAGGATCTCGATGTAGAGCCAGACCATGGTAACGGTCAGACCGAACGCACCGCGCCACGACTCGCTGGCGGGAGCGCCCATCGCGACGCCCTTCTCGATGTAGTCGAAGTCCAGCACCAGGTTGAGCACTCCCAGCACCACGCCGAGCAGCGAGATGCCGATCGCGAGGAAGCTGACCTCGCCGGTGACACCGGAGCGCATGCCCAGGTTGATGCCGAAGATCGACAACACGAAGTTCAACAACAGGGCGGCCGCGAAGCCGAGGGTCGCCAGGATGACGATCTTCTGGAACTTCGGCGTGACCCGGATGTTGAAGATCTTGTACGCGGCCAGGGTGATTCCGGCCGCCATGAACGTGCCGAGCACGGCCTGCACGACGATGCCCGGGTAGTTCATCTCGAAGATGAAGCTCAGCGCGCCGACGAAGACGCCCTCGATCACCGAGTAGGCCAGCACCAGCGGCGGCGACACCTTCCGCTTGAAGACCACCAGCAGCACCACGCCGAACCCGACCAGGCCGGAGACGACCAGAGCCGGCAGCAAGAACGCGCCCGGGATCACGCCGGTCATCAGACCGAACATGAACGCCGCGGCGGTGACGATGACCAGGCCGATCGTGATCACAGACTTGGTGATGACGTCGTCGAAGGACATCCGACCTTCGGTGCTCGTCGGCGACTGCACGCCGCCGCCATAGCCGTGGTAGCCCTGCGGTTCGGGCGAACCGCCCGCCTGTCCGTAGCCCTGCGGTGACCCCGGGGTGAACGCGTCCTGCCGAGACAGAACAGGGTTCGAACTACGCAACATCCTTGGCTTTCCTCCTGTTACCCGGCGCTACTGGCGCCGGACTGAACGAGACCACAGTCTATGCAACCCCGTCTGTGGGTCCGATCGCTCGGTCCTGGGAATCGGCTAAGAACCATCGTCGTCCGGATCGGCGCCGATGTCCACAGCCAGGTGTTACAGCTCTGGGTCATCCACAGATATTCCTGGCCCTGAACCAATTGGTCCGGGCCGCACAGATTCCCCGTCATGGAAGAGATCGAATCCCTCGCCCGAGCTCACGGCGGTGTCCTGATGGCTGGCACCGATCGGGCCCTGGCCCGTCGGCTGCAGCGACTCGCGGCGCGGGGTCATCTCGCCTGCGTGGCTCCTGGCATCTATCTCCCGTCCGCTTACCGGGAGGATCCGGTGCTGCGGATCAAGGCGGCCGCGCAGTGGGCGCCGGGCGGCGTCGTCAGCGGTGCGGCCGCGGCCCGGTTGAGCTTCTGGCCCGAGATCAAGATCGGCACGGTGGCCATGATCGGACCGGTCGCACGGTCAGCGGTGCCCGGCATGAGTCTTCGTCGAGAGCGGATCCCGGCGGAGTTGGTCGCGCCCGCTCCGGCGCCGTTCACCTCCATCCCGATCACCGTGCCCGCTCTCACCGCCCTCGACCTCGGCGCGGACGGGATCGACC
Organism: Microlunatus speluncae; assembly: GCF_009299835.1. Taxonomy (GTDB): domain Bacteria; phylum Actinomycetota; class Actinomycetes; order Propionibacteriales; family Propionibacteriaceae; genus Microlunatus; species Microlunatus speluncae. Next base: position 124,182 of record NZ_VKCZ01000001.1, on the reverse strand, counting down.
GGGTGCTGCTCACCCGCGCCGCCACCCTGGCCGAGCTGCATCGGGCACTCGATCTGACTCCGAATCGGCCGGGCAATGTCGCCCGCCGCCGGCTCCTGTTCGACTCGCGCGACGAGCCCTGGTCCGCCGCCGAACGGCTCGGTCACGCGGTACTTCGGTCCGGCGGCATCACCGGCTGGCGGACCAATGTCGAAGTGCGATGCCCTGGTGCCGTCTACTTCATCGACGTCGCCTGGCGACGACTCAAGCTCGCGATCGAGATCGACGGCTACGCCTACCACTCCGACCGCGACCAGTTCGAGAAGGACCGCCGGAAGTGGAGCGACCTGACCGCGCAGGGGTGGCGCATCATCCACCTCACCTGGGATCAGCTCACCTGGGACGCCGCGTGGGTGGTGCGGACTGTGCGGCGAACGATGTCGCAAATCTGACACTCGTTTGCGGATCGGGCCGGTTTCGGGCCGTTTCGGCAAACCGTTGTCAGATCGGCGACACCACCGAAGAACTCGGCAACGGGCACCGTCTGGCTCGCCCTTCGACCGGCTCAGGGAGCGAAACACCCGAAAGTCGATCAAGTCGAGGACAGGTGGGGCTCGACCAGCTCGAGGTAGCGCTCGCTCATCGTGCGCAGCACGTCGTCGAAGGGCTGGGCCCAGACGTCGGCGTTGAAGATCTCGACCTCGATGTCGCCGGCGTAGCCGGTGGCGGCGACGGCGCGGGTGAAGGCGGCGAAGTCGATGTGGCCGTCGCCCATCATGCCGCGGGCCAGCAGGGTGTCCGGCGGCAGTGGCGTGATCCAGTCCGAGATCTGATAGCTGAGGATCCGCTCGCCGGCGCGGCCGAGCTGGGCCTCGATGCCGGGCTCCCACCACAGGTGGAAGGTGTCGACGATCACCCCGACGTCGGTCGGCTCGAACCGTTCGGCGATGTCCAGGGCCTGGGCCAGGGTGGAGATCACGCCACGGTCGGCGGCGTAGATCGGGTTCATCGGTTCGAGGCCGAGGGTGACCCCGTGCTCCCGGGCATACGGCACCAGCCGCTCGATCGCGGCGACCACCCGGGCCCGGGCAGCGGCAAGATCACGATCATCGGCCGGCAGGCCGCCGGGCACCAGCACCAGGGTCGCGGCGCCGAGCCGGGCGGTCTCCTCGATCGCCGCCCGGTTGTCGCGATGGGCCCGTTCGAGGTCGGCCGGAGCGGCGGCCGTGAAGAAGCCGCCGCGGCACAGCGAGGAGACCCGCAGCCCGGATTCCTTGATCATCGCCTCGGCCTGGTCGAGCCCGACCGCGGCGACCGGTTCCCGCCAGAGCCCGATCGAGGACAGCCCGGCGGCCCGGGCGGCGGCGATCGCCTCGGCCAGGTCGGCGTTGGCGATCGTCCGCTGGTTCAGCGACAGCCGGGACAGCCGGTCCGGCGCGGTCATCGGTGCAGCCCCGCCGCGTCGAGGACCAGGCCGAGCCGGTGTGCGGCCAGGTCGGGATCCGGCAGCAGCCGGGCTTCGTTGGCCAGCTCGACGATCCGGGCCAGATGGATCGGCGACCGGGCCGACTGCAGTCCGCCGATCATGGTGAATCCCTCCTGGAGGCCGGAAATCCAGGCGGTGAAGGCGATCCCGGTCTTGTAGTAGAACGTCGGCCGGGCGAAGAGGTGCCGGCTCAGCTCCAGCGTCGGCTGCATCGCCGCGTCGTAGCCCGTCGCATCGCCGTCGTCCAGCGCCGACAACGCGGCCGAGGCGGCGGGAGCGATCGCCGCGAAGGCACCGAGCAGCGCGTCGGAGTGGTGCGTCCCGTCGCCCTTGATCAACTCCGGGTAGTTGAAGTCGTCACCGGTGTAGAGCCGCACCCCGGCCGGCAGCGCCGCTCGCAGGCCCCGCTCATGATCAGCGGACAACAATGACACCTTGACCCCGTCGATCTTGGTCGCGTGGTCCTTGATCAACTCCAGGAAGGTCGCGGTCGCCGTCGGGATGTCGGTCGATCCCCAGTAGCCGCGCAGCTGCGGGTCGAACGCCTCCCCCAGCCAGTGCAGGATCACCGGCTCGCTAGCCTGGGTCAGCAACGTGTCGTACACCCGGCGGTAGTCGTCAGCCGTTGCCGCGACGGCGGCCAGCTGACGGGAGGCCATGATGATCACCTGCGAACCGGTGCTCTCGACGAAAGCAAGTTGCTCGGTGTAGGCGGCGATCACGTCGTCGATCGTCGCCGCGTCCGGCCGGTGATCGGTGCCCGCGCCGGAGGCGATCCGGGCGCCGAGCTCGCGGGCCTGGGCCGCGCTGCGGGTGATCAACTCCTGCACCGCCGGCCAGTCGATGCCCATGTTGCGCTGGGCCGTGTCCATCGCCTCGGCGACGCCCAGCCCGTAACGGAACAGGTGCCGGCGGAAGGCCAGGGTGGCATCCCAGTCGACCGCGGCCGGAGCGCCGGGGACGTTCTCGCCCCGCGGGTCGGCGATCACGTGGGCCGCCGCGAAGGCGACCCGGGTGCGATAGGGCTCGGGATGATCAACCCACGGCCGCGGCGGCTTCAGCTCGACCTCGCGCCAGCCGCCGCCGGCCTGCGGCAGTGCGATGGACGAACCGCGCACGACGGTCATGGCTCGAGTTCGATCCGTCGGCCCTCGCGGGACGAGGCGTAGCCGGCGTCGGCCAGCCGCAGCCCGCGCACCCCGGCCGCGAAGTCGTAGCGGTGCGGCTGACCGGCATCGACGTTGATCAAGAACTCTTCCCACTGGGCCCGGAAGCCGTTGCCGAACTCGTCGTTGTCCGGGATCTGCTGCCATTGCGAGCGGAAGTCCTGGTCGGTCGGCTGGTCCGGATTCCAGACCGGCTTGGGGGTCTGGGTCCGGTGCTGGATCCGGCAGCCGAACAGCCCCGCCACGGCGGACCCCTCGGTGCCGTCGACCTGGAACTCGACCAGCTCGGGCCGGTCCACCCGGACGGCCCAGGAGGAGTTGATCTGGGCGATGATGCCGCCGTCGAGCTCGAAGATCCCGTACGCCGCGTCGTCGGCCGTCGCCTGATAGGGCTTGCCCTGCTCGTCCCAGCGCTGATCGATGTGGGTGACCGCCTTGGCCATCACCGCCTGGACCTTGCCGAACAGGTTCTCCAGCACGTAGTTCCAGTGGCAGAACATGTCCAGCACCATGCCGCCGCCGTCCTCGGCGCGGTAGTTCCAGCTCGGCCGTTGCGCCGGGATCAGGTCGCCCTCGAAGACCCAGTAGCCGAACTCGCCGCGGACCGACAGGATCCGGCCGAAGAAGCCGGCGTCGATCAGCCGCTTCAGCTTGAGCAGGCCGGGCAGATAGAGCTTGTCGTGCACGACGCCGTTGATCACGCCGGCGGACTCGGCCGCGCGGACCAGTTCGGTGCCCTCGGCGACGGTCTCGGCGATCGGCTTCTCGGTGTAGACGTGCTTGCCCGCCTGCACCGCCTTCAAGATCGACTTCACCCGCTCGCTGGTCACCTGGGCGTCGAAGTAGATCGTCGCCGTCGGGTCGGCCAGCACCGAGTCGAGGTCGGTGGTGTAGCGCTCGACGCCGTGCTCCTTGGCGATCCGGGCCAGCTTCTCGGTGCTCCGGCCGACGAGCACCGGCTCGACGGTGATCCGGTCACCGTCCGGCAGCACGACGCCGCCCTCGTCCCGCAGGGCAAGGATGGAGCGGAGGAGGTGCTGCCGATACCCCATCCGGCCGGTCACCCCGTTCATGATCACTGTGTAGCTGCGCGTCGCCATCGAGATCCTTCGCCGTGGACATACTGGAAAACGCTTACCATCCTAGGCTGTGGCATTCCACCTGCGCAAGCGGGTTGCGGACCGGGGAACGAAAACCGTCCCGGACCTGGTGGGAAACCCGATTAGGATCGGCGCGACCGGCCCCCGTAGCCCAATCGGCAGAGGCAGGCGGCTTAAACCCGCCCAAGTATGGGTTCGAATCCCATCGGGGGCACGCGCCCTAACTCCGGTGGCACGCCACCGTCGACCCGGTCACGCCCGAGCAGGTCGCCGGAGCTCGGCGCCGATCCGATGACGGTACGGTCACCAGGGCGGTGGCCGCCAGGGCCACGACGAAACCCGAGATCGTCAGCGGCGTCAGCGGTTCGGCGAACAGGGCGGCACCCCAGAGCGCGGTGACGGGTGGCACCAGGAACATCAGCGTGTTCACGGCGGTGACGCCGAGCCGTCGCAGCAGCAGCCAGTAGAGGCCGTAGCCACCGAAGGTCGGCAGCACGATCAGCCAGGCGAGGGCGATCCAGAAGCCCGGCGTCAGCGGCGGCACCACCTGCCCGGCGGCGACGGCCAGGCCGGTGAAGATCACCCCGGAGGTGAGGCAGTGGATGGCCAGCACCCGCAGCGGCGGCATCACCACCCGGGCCCGGCGCTCGAGGAAGGTTGCCGCGACCAGGCAGAGCATGCCGACGAAGGGCAGCAGGTACGACCAGCCTGGCGCCCTCGAACCCGGCGCGAACGCGTCGGCCAGGGTGACCACGAGGACGCCGACCAGGCCGAGCCCGAGACCCAACCACTGCCGCCCGGTGACAACCGCGCCGAGCAGTGGGCCGGCCAGCGCGGCCACCACCAGCGGCTGGATGCCGTCGACCAGGGCCGTGGTCCCGGTGCTGACACCCAGCCCGATCGCCCAGTAGACCGTGAGCACGTACCCGGTCTGGGACAGCGCGCCGACGGCGACCTGCCGCAGCACCCCGGCCGTCCGGGATGAGCCCGGTCCGGCCGGCACCCGGAGGAGGAGGGGGCTGAGCACCAGGGCCAGCGGCAGGAACCGCCACATCAGGATCGTGAGCACCGACGCGTCCGCCGACCCGAGCTTGGCGCCGATGAATCCCGACGACCAGCAGAGCACGAAGACCACGGACAACCCCGCCACCACGAGACCGCGCCGGCCCAAAAGTACACCGATCGGTATAGTCATCATCTCCGCAGACTATACCGATCGGTGTACTATGGCCACCATGACGGAGACGATCGACTGGACGCCCAAGGCGCGAGCGATCCTGGGCGCCGCCACCGAGCTCTTCTACGCGCACGGGATCCATGCGGTCGGGGTGGAGGCGGTCGCCGAGCGGGCCGGGGTGACGAAGAAGACGCTGTACGACCGGTTCGGGTCGAAGGAGCGGTTGGTGGTGGCCTACCTGACCGAGCGGGACCGGCAGTGGCGGGTCTACCTGGAGGAGCGACTGGCCGCGGCCGGCGACGATCCGGCGGCACGACTGGCGGTGATCTTCGACGCCGCGGCCGACTGGACCGCCGAACGGGGCGGCAAGGGCTGCGTCATGATCAACGCCCACGCCGAGATCAGCGACCCGGCCCACCCGGCGTACCCGGTGATCGTCGGGCAGAAGCGCTGGATGCTCGAACTGTTCCGGGTGATCGCCGACGACGCCGGTGCCGAAGATCCGGCGGCAGTGGCCGGCGACCTGATGCTGCTGCACGAGGGCACTCTGGTCACCGCCGGGATGGGAGTGATCATGGACCCGTTCGCGGCCGGCCGGATCGCGGCGCTGGCGCGGCTGGCCCGGGCCTGAAGATCAGCCGCCGGCCCACTCCCGGCGCAGGATCGCGAAGACGCCGGTGTCCTCCCAGACACCGCGGTCGGGGATCCAGCAGTTGCCGACGTGATGGGCCTCCTGGCGCAGGCCGAGCCGGCGGCAGAGCCGGATCGAAGCCTCGTTGTCCGGGTGCAACCGGGCGATCACTCGGTGGGCGTTCAGGGCCTCGAAGGCGAAGTCGAGCAGAGTTCGGGCGGCTTCGGTGGCATAGCCGCGGCCGGCATGATCGGGATGGAAGACCCAGCCGATCTCGGCACCGGCACCGGCCGCCGACTCGACCATCAGCACGACCTCACCCAGGAATTGATCATCGTCGCGGCGGATCACCGCCAGCCGGACACCGTCGCCGTCGGCCGCGAGCGCCGTCCGGGCGACGGCGCGGGCCAGGCTTTCCGCCACCTGCTCGCGGGATCGCGGCTCGTGCAGCAGAAACCGGCAGACGTCGGGACGGGAGAGATAGCCGTGGACCGGGTCAAGATCATCCGTCGTCAGCGGCCGCAGCCGCAGCCGCTCGGTGTCGAGCGCGGGGACGACGGTTCCGATCAGCTGCGGGCCTGGATCTGTCACCGGGGTAGCGTAACCACGACCGCATTCAGGTCAGCACGGTTGCCCCGGAGAGGATCCCGTACATGAGCTATGTCGCCGCCCCCGAGCGCTACGACGGATCGATGCAATATCGACGGACCGGGCGATCCGGCCTCGATCTGCCCGTCCTGTCGCTCGGCTACTGGCACAACTTCGGCGACGACCGGCCGTTCGAAACCCAGCGGGCGATCGCCCGGCGCGCGTTCGACGTCGGCATCACCCACCATGATCTGGCCAACAACTACGGCCCGCCCTACGGCTCGGCGGAGATCAACTTCGGCCGGCTGATGCGGCAGGACTTCGCGCCGTACCGGGACGAGATGATCATCTCGACCAAGGCCGGCTGGGACATGTGGCCCGGCCCGTACGGTCAGGGCGGCGGGTCGCGGAAGTATGTCCTCGCCTCGCTGGATCAGTCGCTGCGCCGGATGAATCTGGACTACGTCGACATCTTCTACTCCCACCGGCTGGACTCGACCACGCCGCTGGAGGAGACGATGGGCGCGCTGGACACCGCGGTCCGGCAGGGCAAGGCGCTCTATGTCGGCATCTCCTCCTACGACGCGGAGCGGAGCCGGCAGGCGGTGCAGATCCTGAATGATCTTGGTACGCCGCTGCTGATCCATCAGCCGTCCTACTCGATGCTGAACCGCTGGATCGAGAACGAGGGCCTGCTGGACGCGGCCGGCGAGCTGGGCTTCGGCGTGATCGGCTTCACCGCGCTGGCCCAGGGCCTGCTCACCGGCCGTTATCTGAACGGCATTCCGGCCGATTCGCGCGCCACCCAGGGCAAGTCGTTCGATCCGGACTGGCTGTCGGACGAGATGTTGCGCCGGCTGAACGGGCTGAACGATCTCGCCGGCCGGCGCGGCCAGACCCTGGCCCAGCTGGCCCTGGCCTGGGCACTCCGGGACGAGCGGGTCACGTCGCTGGTGATCGGCGCCTCCTCGGTCGAGCAGTTGGACGAGAACGTCGCGGTGCTGGACAACCTGGCGCTGTCCGACGACGAGATCGAGGCGATCGACGAGTACGCGGCCGACGGTGGCGTCGACCTGTGGCGGTCGGCCCGCGCCGGTGAGGTGAACGTCGGACCGCGGAAATGACCCGGCCGCGGCCCCGTTGAGCCGCGACCGGACGGGCCGGGACCGCTACCGTGGGTGCTGCAAACGTTTGCTGCAACCCCGGACGCAGGAGGAATCGAGATGGCCGTGAGGCTCGCAGACGTCGCCGCGGCGGCGGGGCTTTCCGGCTCGACGGTGTCCCGCGCCCTGTCCGATCCCGACAAGGTCAACCCGGCCACCCGGGACCGGGTGCTGAAGATCGCGCAGGAGATGGGCTACGAGCCCAACCAGTCGGCCCGGTCGCTGACCGCCGGCCGGACCGACCTGATCGGCCTGCTCGTGCCCGACATCGCCAACCCGTTCTTCCCGCCGATCATCAAGGCGGTGCAGGCGCGCGCCTTGGCCAAGGGCAAGACGGTGCTGATCGCCGACATCGACGAGCGGCCGGCGGACGAACTGCAGCGGGCCCGGGTGATGCGCAAGCGGTCGGACGGCCTGCTGATCGCCTCGGCCCGGACCCCGCAGGAGCGGTTGGCCGACCTGGTCGCACTGCAGCCGGTCGTCTTCCTGAACCGCGAGGTGCCCGGCGGCACCAGCGTGATCATCGACTCGGCCGACGGCATGGACCAGGCCGTTGATCATCTGGCAGCGCTCGGCCACCGGACCATTGCCTACCTCAACGGGCCCCGCCGGTCCTGGTCGAACACCCAGCGACAGAAGGCGATCAAGCTGGCCTGCCGGCGGCACGGCATCAGCATGATCGAGTTCGGACCGTTCGAGCCGCAGATCCAGTCCGGGGTGCACGCGGCCGACCTGGTGCTGGCCGGCGAGGCGACCGGAGTGATCGCCTACGACGACCTGATCGCCCTCGGCGTGATCGCCCGGCTGACCGAGCGCGGCGTCCGGACCGGGCAGGACGTGAGCGTGATCGGCGTCGACGACAGCCCGATGTCGGCGATGGCGTACCCGACTCTGACGACCGTCCACGTGCCGGGCGCGGAGGCCGGCAGCGCAGCCGTCGACGCCCTGCTGGCCCTGATCGACGGCGCCGACCCCGGCGAGGTCGTACGCCTGGAAACCCGCCTGGTCGTCCGCAGCTCCACCGGCCCCGCCCCCACCTGACCCCAAACCCCGACTTGTCAGAACTAGGGGACGCTCTGGCGTGCCCTGGTTCTGACAACTCGGGGTTCAGGGGAGGCGGCTGGCGGAGTCGGGGTCGAGGAAGAGGGTGGCGTGGGCCGTCCGGCGGAGGATCGTGGCCGGGCAGGCGTTGGAGATCGGGGCCGTCAGGGTCGCGTGCACGGCGTCGGCCTTGCGCGACTCGGGGGCGCAGATCTGGACCCGGGTCGCGGCGAGCAGGGCCGGGACGGTGAGCGAGATCGCGGTCGCCGGCACGCTGGCGATGTCCGGGAAGTGCCCCTCACCGACCTGCTGCCGACGTGACTCCTCGGTCAGGGTGATGATCCGCACCCAGCGTTGATCATCGAAGTCGGCCTGGTACGGCTCGTTGAAGGCGAGGTGGCCGTTCTCGCCGATCCCCATGCAGACCAGGTCCAGCGGCGCCTCGCGGAGCACGGCCTCGTAGCGGTCGGCCTCGGCCTCGGCGTCGCCCTGGCCGCGGATGTAGTCGACCCGCGCCGGCTGCACTTTGTCCTCGATCCGTTCCCGGATCCAGCGCTGGAAGCTCGCCGGATGATCGGCGTCGATGCCGACGTACTCGTCCATGTGGAAGACGGTGACCCGGGACCAGTCGATGTCCTGCCGGACCAAGGCGTCGGTGAAGGCGTACTGGGAGTTGCCGGTGGCGATCACCACCCTGGCCAGGCCGCGCTCGGCCAGGGCGGTGTTGATCACCGAAGCGGCCCGTTCGGCGGCGGCGGCGCCCATGCTGGCCTCGTCCGGGTGGACCTCGACGGCGAGCTGGTCGAAGATGGTCGTGATCGGGGCGGACACTGGCTTCTCCTTCCGTGACCGGCGTGACCTCGGGATCGGCCAGGCCGGCCGGACCGATAGTCTGGATCCTGCAAGCGCATTCAGCATATGCAGCCTTTTGCAGAAACGCCATCTCAGCCAGCCAGCCGGAGGGAAGAACGCATGACTCAGCCGACGACGGTGCTCCAGCTCGATCCGGGCGACAACGTCGCGGTCAGCCTGGGCGAGGTCGATGCCGGGCAGCCCATCCCGGTGGCCGGGACGGCGCCGGTCACCGCGGCGGCCGGGATCCCGCGGGGCCACAAGATCGCGATCCGCGACATCGCCGCCGGCAGTCCGGTGATCAAGTACGGGCAGGCGATCGGGCAGGCGCTGACCGCGGTCGCCGCCGGTGATCATGTGCACACCCACAACCTCGGCATGGCCGAGATCGAGCGGGAGTACGAGTTCGCCACGGCCCGGACCACGCCTCCCCCGCCGCCCGGGGACCGGCCGACCTTCCTCGGCTACCGCCGGGCCAATGGGCAGGCGGGGACCCGGAACTACATCGGCGTGCTCACCTCGGTCAACTGCTCGGCCACGGCGGCCCGGCTGATCGCCAACCAGTTCGGCGGCTTCGCCCTCGATGATCATCCCGGCGTCGACGGGGTGATGGCGTTGACCCACGGCAGCGGCTGCGGCCTGGTCGACGGGTCCGAGGGCGCCGGCGTGCTGCTGCGGACGCTGCGCGGCTACGCGGCGCATCCCAACTTCGCCGGTCTGCTCATCCTCGGGCTCGGCTGCGAAATGATGGAGCTCGACCTGATCACGGCGGAGTTGGAGCTGTCCAGCGACCTGGTGGTGGAGCGGATGACGATCCAGGAGTCCGGCGGGGTCCGGGCCACCGTCGCCGAGGGCGTACGGAAGATCAAGGAGATGCTGCCGGCGATCGGCGCTCGGCAGCGCACCCCGATCGACGCCCGCGAGTTGATCTTGGGCCTTAACTGCGGCGGGTCGGACGGCTACTCCGGCATCACCGCCAACCCGGCCCTCGGCGTCGCCTCCGACCTGCTGGTCGGGCTCGGCGGCACCTCGGTGCTGGCCGAGACGCCGGAGATCTTCGGCGCCGAGCATCTGCTGACCCGGCGCGCGGTCTCGGCCGAGGTCGGCCGGAAGCTGCTGGACCGGATCGACTGGTGGCGCGGCTATGTCGCCGCCGTCGGCGGGACCCTGGACAACAACCCGTCCCCCGGCAACAAGCGCGGCGGCCTGACCACGATCCTGGAGAAGTCGCTCGGCGCCGTCGCCAAGGGCGGCCAGGCCGAGCTGACCGCCGTCTACGAGTACGCGGAGCGGATCGACCGGCCCGGCTTCGGCTTCATGGACACCCCGGGCTACGACCCGGTGTCGGTGACCGGCCTGGTCGCCGGCGGCGCCAACATCGTCTGCTTCACCACCGGCCGCGGCTCGGTCTTCGGCTGCAAGCCCGCGCCCAGCATCAAGATCGGCACCAACTCCGAGCTGGCCCGCTCCATGCCGGAGGACATCGACATCAACGCCGGCACCATCGTCGACGGCACCGAGACCGTGACCGAGGTCGGCCAGGTGATCTTCGACCGGATCCTCGCCGTCGCCTCCGGCACCCCGACCGCCAGCGAGGAGCTCGACATCGGCCAGGACGAGTTCGTGCCCTGGCAGCTCGGCGCCGTCACCTGACGCCGGCGCCGCCACGGCGCCAGGGCCCGAGGTCGTACCCGCGCCCTGCGGCTGTGCCACCGTCGTCCCTAGCCTTCTGTACCTGCGAACATTTGCGTTATCAAAACGTTGTTCGACGATGAGGGCCTGAATAATCTGCCGATTCATGAGGAATATCAATCGCCGGAATTTCATCGCCACCACCGCCCCGGTCGCCGCTGCCGCGGCCGTCGGTGCACAACCAGCGGCGGCGGCCCAACCGCCGCAACGATCGCTGATCGTCGACTGCCAGAGCCACCTCTTCTTTCGCGATCATGTCGAATTCATGCGCGGCCGGACCGAAGATCCCCGTGTCTTCGACAAGGACGGCGTGACGCTGTTGAAAATGGGAGATTGGGTACGGAAGATCCCACCCGAATATCTCGACCTCGAGCGGAAGATCGCTGCCATGGACAAGAACGGCATCGACGTGACGCTGCTGACCAGCAATGATCCCGGACCGGAGTGGTTCGGGGCCGACGGTCCGACCGTCGCCCAACTGCTCAACGACGGCGTCAGTGACATCGTCCGGACGTATCGGGGTCGGTTCGCCGGACTCTGTGTGCTGCCCCTGCAGGATCAGGCCGCGGCCGAACGCGAGTTGGACCGGTGTGTCAAAACCCTTCGAATGAAGGGCATCCTGCTCTACAGCAACCTCGCCGGCGAGTGGCCGGACGAGCCTCGGTTCCGCTGGCTGTTCGCCCGGGCGGAGGAGCTCGGCGTGCCGATCGTGCTGCATCCGGCCCTGCCGACCACCCTGCCCCAGACGAAGGGCCATGAGCTGACCGGCCTGCTCGGCAACATGTTCGAGAACACGATCTCCCTCGCCCGCCTCGTCGCCGCCGGTTTGTTCGACGAATTCCCGAAGCTCAAATTCGTCTGTCCCCATCTGGGTGGCACCCTGCCCTATATCGCCGGGCGATTCGATCATCAGGTGCTCGTACTCAAACGCAGCAATCAGAATCTCGAACGCAAGCCGAGTGACTATCTGCGCAGCATTTATCTGGACATCGTCTCGCCATTACCGGAGGCCATTCGGTTCGCCGTCGATTTCACCGGAGTCGATCGACTTCTGTACGCCAGCGATCATCCTTGGGTCCAACCTGAGGTCATCATGTCGAGCCTGGACAAAGTGCGACTCCGACCCAAGGACCGAGCGAAGATTCTGGGGCGGAACGCGGCGGCCTTGTTCGATCTTCCCGGCTGATGTCCGGTGGACTCTAGGGGAGTCGAACCCCTCGGCCGATCACTGCCGCATGCGGATTTTGCGACCGGCGAACCCCAGTTAGAGCCCTCGACGACCCGGATGGAGCCGCCATCCTGAGGGTACTCGAGCGACTGGCTTACGGCGCAAGGGTTTTCGACTACTCGTGATCGCCGGGCGGTGGCCCCTGGAGGCGGGTCAGCACCCGATCCAGGGCGTGCCGGAGCTGCTCGCCGTGGCCGGCGTCGCGGAGATCGTGCAGCACCTGCTCGTTGATCCCGCCCGGCGTCATGTGCTTGGTGGTCAGGGTGGCGAGGGTGTCGGTGCTGTGCAGCAGGGTCTGGCCGAGGGCGCCGAACAGGTGCTTGAGGTAGCCGGCGGACGCGTCCGGAGCCAGACCCTGGCCGGCCAGCCAGTCGGCGATGGTGGCGAGGGCGTCGAGCTGGGCGGCGAAGGTCGCGGTCGCGGCACTCATCGCGTCCAGGGCCGGTTCGCTGTCGGCGACGACGACCTGACCGACCGCGCCGAACAGCTCCCGGGCGATCCGGTGATCGGGATGGATCGCGGTCAGGCTCGCGCGCTGGGCGGCCTGCGGCAGCGGGATCGACCGGGCGAGTTCGCCGGCCGTCGGAGCCCAGCGGCGCAGGGTCGCCAGGGATACGCCGGCCAGGGCGCTGATCAGCACCTGCTCCGGCCGGAAGCTCAGCTCGCTCAGCACCTCCCGGCCGATCGGTGGCCGTACCGCCAGCACGACGGTCGTCGCCTGCTCGACCACCTCGGCGTTGTCGGAGCAGACCCGGACGTTCGGAAACCGGTCGGCCAGCCCGCGCCCGACGGCCCGGCCGCGCGGCGACAGGAACACCGAGGGCGGATCGGCGACGCCGTCGCTCAGCCCGGTCACGATCGCCGCCGTGATCTCGCCGGTGCCCACGAATCCGTACGCCATCCGTCCTCCTCTTTTGTCGAACCTCCCCCACGGTAACTTTGACGCGCGCCGGCCGACTCAACCGGCCAGCACACCTCCGGAGGAAGACCATGCCGATCCTGGCTGCGGTCCTGATCGTCTCGGGCCTGCTGCTGTTCGTGCTGATCCTGCTGGATCTCGCCCGCAAGGTCTCGTTGATCAGCCCGGTCGTGTTGGCGATCTACCTGCCGCTCGCGGTGAATCTGCCGCTGCTCGGCTTCGTGATCTTTCAGCAGCTGGGTGGGCCGTGGCTCTGGGCCTTGATCATTCCCGGCGTGCTGTTCCTCTACGTCTGGCTCCGGCTCAACGTCTTCCCGATCATGGACGGCATCCCGGTCGGCTTCCGGCTGAAGGCGCTCGGTGGTGCGCCGCCGATCCTCTACTCCCTCGTCTACGCGATCATCGTGCAGTCGGCGGTGTTGCCGCTCTCCTTCGTCCTGCTTTCCGGAACGCTGCCGACCGAACTGCTGGTGACCAACGCGATCTACTCCCTCGGCTGCTGCCTCGTCCTCTATCTCAACGGCGGCTACCGGGCCATCCTGGCGTCGAAGAGCCTGAGTGTGCTGAGCCGATTCCTGATCGCGACGGCGGTCTGGATCCCGGCCCTCGGTTGGCTGGTCGGCGCGGGGGCGGCTCGGGGCGTACGCCGGGAGTATCGCGCGGCCACCGACCGGGTGGCGTGGGAGCGGACGCTACCTCAGGACAACCAATGCGCCACCCGCTACCCGATCCTGCTGGTGCACGGAGTGGGCTGGCGCGACCGGATCCGGTTCAACGCGTGGGGCCGGGTGCCGACGTACCTGAAGCGGCACGGCGCGAACCTGTTCTACGGCGAGCAGGAGGCCTGGGGATCGATCGAACAGAACGGCGAGCAGGTCGCCGCCCGGATCCGTGAGGTCGCCGAACTCACCGGGGCGTCCAAGATCAACATCATCGCGCACAGCCGCGGCGGCATCGATGCCCGCTACGCGATCACGACCCTCGGCCTCGGCCACCGGGTGGCCAGCCTGACCACCATGAACACGCCGCATCACGGCGTCCGGTTCGCCGACACCGCGACGAAGCTGAGGCAGCCGCTCTATCAACGGCTGGCGTCGGCGGTGAACTTCGTCTTCGGCCTGGCCGGCGACGAGACGCCGGACTTCCTCTCCTCGACGATGGCCTTCCGCACCGAGCTGTCCCGGGAGTTCAACCGCAACACGCCCGACGATCCGTCGGTCCACTACCAGAGCTACACCTCGGTGATGAGCTGCGCCGCGAGTGATCGACTGCTCGCCGTCCCGTACCGCGTGATCAAGACTCTCGGCGAGGAGAACGACGGCCTCGTCTCGGTGGACTCCGCGAAGTGGGGCGAGTTCCGCGGCGTGCTCCGCAGCACCTCGAAGCGCGGCGTGTCCCACGGCGACCTGGTCGACATGCACCGCGAGGACTACCCCGGCTTCAACGTGCTGGACACGTACATCAAGATCGTCGCGGACCTGAAGGACCGCGGCTTCTGACCTGCCGGCCTGGTCCGTCGCCCTCCTGCTTCATGAACTTTCCTGTCGCTTTGTGAACGTTGCAACCTTCATAAAGCGTTCACGGGGTGGGGCGGGCGGCGAAGGTCCAGTGGCCGGTGGGGAGTTGCCAGGTCGGGCGGCCGTCGGCGGACGGGAGCGGGCGGGCGGAGTCGGGGGCGGTGGCGGTGGTGCCGGGCAGGGCCGGCAGGCGTACGGTCGCGGTCGAGCCGGGCGGGATCTCCACCTCCATCCGGAATCCGGCGGTGTCGCGCTGCCAGGAGACGGCGATGTCGCCGCGGGCGCCGCGGGTCCGGGCCGTGACCGAGTCCAGGCCGTCGACCAGCACCGGGGAGATGTCGAGGTCCCGCCAGCCGATCGAGCCCGGGGCCTGGTCGATGCCGGCCAGATGCTTGAAGAACCAGCTGTCGATCGCGCCGAGCATGAAGTGGTTCTGGGACAGGCCGCGGGTCGGCCCGTCCCAGGCCTCGGTCAGCGAGGTCGCGCCGTGCCGCACCTGATAGCCGTAGCTGGGATGCTCGGTGGAGTTGGCGAAGCGCCACAGTGCGTCGTGCCGGCCGGCCTCGCCGAGCACCCGGAACACCGCCGGCAGGGCGATCTCACCGACGTTGAGCCCGTCGTCGAAGGAGTCGCAGATCCGGTCCAGCAGCGCGTCGATCGCCTCCGCCGGCACGGCGCCGACGTCGAGGGCGAGCACCTCCGAGGCCTGGCCGCCGTTGCCGTAGTGCCCCGTCTCCGGGTCCAGGAAGGCCGCCCCGAACGCGGCGCTGATCTTGGCGGCCAGTCGCCGGAACCGTTCGGCGTCGTCGGTGCGGCCGAGCGCGGTGGCGATGTCGATCATGGCGGACGCGGCTCGCCAGTAGCCCCACGTGCCGACCAGCGGCACCGGCGTGGTCCGATCGGTGGTGATCCAGTCGCCGAGCCCGTACGTCAGCAGCCCGTCCTCGGACCGGCCGGTCAGGTAGTCCAGGTAGCGCACCATCGCCGGGTAGTGATCATCCAGAACGGCCGCATCGCCGTACCAGCGGTAGTGCTGCCACGGCACCTGGATGATCGCGCTACCCCAGTTGGGATCGTCCCGGAAGCCGTCGGCGAAGACCACGTATTCGGGCGCGATGTCCGGCACCAGACCGTCCTCGGTCTGCGCCTCGGCGATCGTCACCAGCAGCTCGCGGTAGTAGGCGGCGACGTCGTAGCCGTAGGCGATCACGTCGAACAGCAGATGCGTCTCCTCCAGCCAGCCCAGCTTCTCCCGGTGCGGGCAGTCGGTGAGGACGCTGTACATGTTGCCCTGCACCGCGCGGTCGATGATCGTGTGGATGTCGTTGATCAACTCCACCGAGCTGCTGAACTCGCCCACCCGCTCGTTGTCGGCCCGGACCACCAGGGCCGACACCGTCACCTCGGCGTCGGCCGGCAGGCCCTGGATCTCGAGATAGCGGAAGCCGTCGTAGCGGAACCGCGAGTGCCAGGTCGTCGGGCCGTCGCCGGTGATCAAGGTGTTGAAGACCGGGGACCCGGTGGTCGGCTTGGACTGCAGCACCCGGCCGTAGTCGTCGAGTTGATCACCGGGCAGCATCCGCAGGTGGTGGCCGGCCGGCAGGTCGACGCTCACCTCGGCCAGCCCGGCCTGGACCACGCCGACGTCGAAGATCGGCGTGCCGTCGGTCGCGGTCAGCCGCGCCACGGCCGGGATCCGTTCGACCACCCGCAGTGGTGGGCAGACCCGGGCCGCCGGGGTCGGCGCCGAGCCGGAGATGATCACCGCCGGCCGCCAGTCGGACCGGTCGGTGCCCGGCCGGTCCCAGCCCGCGATCTCGCGGCGGGCGTCGTAGTCCTCGCCGCCGAACCAGTGCGAACGCAGCGTCGGCCCGGCCGTGGCCAGCCACGATGTGTCGGTGCCGAACCGTTCCGACCGGCCGTCGGCGTAATCGACCTCGAGCTGGGCGATCGCCCGCGGTGACAGCTGCGACCCGTAGAACTTCATGTAGCGGTCCTGGTGTGGAAACACGTGCGCGATCCCCGGGCCGAGCTCGAGGCCGAGCACGTTGCCGCCCTCGGTCAGCAGCCCGGTGACGTCGTGGGTGGCGGAGCAGACCCGCCGCCGGAAGTCGGTGTAGGCCGGCTCGAGCACGGCGTCCGAGGTCGGGCGGCCGTTGATCGAGGCGTAGTAGACCCCGGCGCCGGCCACGTGCAGTCGGGCCCGGACCGGTGTCCCGGACAGCGTGAACTCGCCGGCCAGCAGCGGCAGCGGATGCGGCTCGCCGACCCGGGGATCGCCGTCGGCGTACCAGTTGGGGTGGCTGATCCAGGCCGCCGACCAGTCGTCCGGCGTCAGCAGACCGAGCTCGAACCGGGCCGTCGCGCTCCAGTCCGACCAGCGGCCGGACGCGTCCCGGACCCGCACCCGCCAGCACGCGGCGGCCCGGGCCGGCAGCTCGGGGCCGCCGTAGCGGCACTGTTGATCATCGCCGGTGACCTCGCCGCTGTCCCACAGGTCGGGCGATCCCGCGGCGAGCAACTCGGCCGTGGTGGCGACCTGGACCCGGTAACCGGCCGACAGCGGCGGGCCGGTGTCGGGCAGCCGCCAGCCGAACGGCGGCCGCGGGTCGCCGATGCCGATCGGGTCGGTCATGGCCAGGGTGCGCAGCGCGATCGGCCCGGGAACCGGGGTGGACTCGGGCCCTTCGGCCGGTGCAGGGAAGGGGATGGGCTGGTCGGGCATCGGTCCTCCGGTGGCTGTCCGAGGTCGGGTCAGGTCAGTGTGCTGATCTTGATCATGTACGCGGAGCGGGTGGGTGGCTCGGCCGGCAGGTCGATCACCAGGCCGCCCGGTTCGCGCCGCCAGGGCACCGGGCCGTGGCCGAGCAGCACCACCTCGACCGGGTCCGGATCGGGCCGATGTCGATCGGGCGGCTCGGTGCCGAGGCTGGTCAGCACGGCGCGGCGGTCTTCGGGCCAGCCGAGCAGTGTCGCGTACAGCCGGTGATCACGACGGGTGAACCGCACGTCGTCGGACCGGTAGTCGCGGTCGGCCTCGTTGTAGTGCTCGTAGCCCTGGGTCTGTCCGAGCCCGGTCCCGCCCTCGCCGAACCGGCGCCACGGGACGGTGTCGTAGATCCCCTCGCCGCACACGTCGAGCCAGGCACCGACCTCGGACAGCAAGGTTACGGCGTGATCATCGAGGGTGCCGTCGGCGCGCTGCGGCACGTTGAGCAGCAGGGTGCCGTTCTTGCTGACCACGTCGACCAGGGTGTGGATCACCTGGCGGGAGGTCTTACGGGGATGGAAGAAGTCTTCGGTTCCGGCGCAGTCGAACCATTCCCCGTCGCTGGTGTCGAACTGCCACGGATGATCTTGGATCCCGTCCAGTTGCCGCCGCTCGCAGTCCAACAGCACCGCCGTCCGGTCCTCCTCCGGCACGTCCTTGATCGTGACGATGCCGTCGCGGTTGGCCGCGTAGTACTCCGCGAGCAACTCCAGTCCGAGCGTGCTGGGCGGGGTGGACTGCACCACGCTGTCGAGATCGAACGGCAGCCGGCCGTCGTCCAGATAGACCAGGTCGGGCCGGTAGCGGCTCAGCGCCGCGCCGACCCGGCGGTAGAAGTCGGCGGCGATCTCCGGTGGTGGGGCCGCGCCGGCCGGATGCGGTGGCGGATAGAGCCGAGCCGGGTCCGGGCCGGTGCCGTCGTGGGTTCCGGCGGCGGCGCGGGCGCCGTCGTGCGGTTCGCCCGTCTCCGGGTCGGTGCCGTGGGCGACGTCGAGCCACCGCCAGGTCCAGTTGTGGTGGAAGCTCAGCCCGAACGGCAGCCCGGCCGATCGCGCCGCCCGCTGCCAGGCGCCGACGATGTCGCGGCCCGGGCCGATCTTGGTCGTGTTCCACGGGTGCGGCGAGTCCCAGAGATCGACGTTGTCGCAGTGCGCCGCCAGGGCGACGAAGTAGCGCGCGCCACTGCGCCGGTAGAGATCGATCAGCGCCTCGGGATCGAACCGCTCGGCCCGCCAGCGCCGGGCCAGATCGGCCGCGCCGCGCTCCGCCGGCAGGCCGAACTCGCGCCGGTGGTGGGCGTACTGCCGTTCGGCGCGGCGCCGCTCCCAGGGCCCCGAGCCGGCCTGCGGACCGTACAGGTGGCGGGCGTACCAGTCGCCGGACCGGCCGACGGACTGCGGCCCCCAGTGCGACCAGATGCCGAACTTGGCCGCCCCGAACCAGGCCGGGATTCCGTGTGCTCGCAGGGATTGCCAGGTCGGCCGGTAGCCCGCGTCCGTGCTCACACGCCCTCCCTGGCGGTGGATGACTTCGCTTCACTTGCCGGGATCGCATATCTAGGCAAGGATGCATATTGAAGCGATTCATCATCACGGTAGGCGAGTGAGGTCTCCATTGTCAATCATCGGCGCATCGGAGTCGACAGCCACGGTGATCATCGTCGGATCGCTGTCATGATCGACTTCGTCGAGGATCCCTGCCCCGGGTCCGGTCGCCGGACCCCGCGGGCCGACTTCCGGTCCAACGCCGCGACCCTGTCGCTGAACGGCAGTTGGGACTTCCGGCTGTCCCCCACCGCCGCCGGGACCGGTGATCAACTGCTGGATCCGGCGAGCACCGGCTGGACGCCGATCAAGGTCCCGGCGCACTGGGTGCTGGAGGGCCACGACCGGCCGCTCTACACCAACACCGCCTTCCCGTTCCCGATCGATCCGCCGCGGCTGCCCGAGGACAATCCGACCGGCGACTACCGCCGGACCTTCGATCTGCCGCCGGGCTGGCCGGCCGGTCGCACCGTGCTGCGGTTCCAGGGCGTCGACTCCTGCGCCACCGTGTGGTTGAACGGCGTCCTGCTCGGCCACTCCAAGGGCAGCCGGCTGCCGTTCGAGTTCGACGTCACCGAGCGGGTCCGACCGGTCGGCAACCGGCTGGCGGTACGGGTCCAGCGCTGGTCCAGCGGCAGTTACCTGGAGGACCAGGACATGTGGTGGCTGCCCGGCCTCTTCCGCGACGTCGAGCTGTTGGCGCGGCCCGAGGGGTCCATCGACGACTTCTTCGTCCGGGCCGACTTCGAGCCGGCGACGGGCACCGGAGTCCTCCGGGTCGACGCCGATCTCCCGGGACTCATCGAGCTGCCCGAGTTGGGCGTCCGGATGACGACCGGCGAGACCGTACGCGTCGCGGTGCAGCCGTGGAGTGCCGAGCGACCGCGGCTGTATCGCGGCACGCTGAGTGCCGGTGGCGAGCGGATCGAGCTGGCCGTCGGCTTCCGTCGGGTGGAGATCACCGACGGCCGGTTGTTGATCAACGGCCGCCCCGTCCGGCTGCGCGGAGTCAACCGGCACGAGCACCATCCGGAGCGGGGCCGGGCCCTGGACCGGGCGACCATGATCGCCGACATCGTGCTGATGAAGCGGCACAACGTCAACGCGGTCCGCACCGCGCACTATCCGCCCCACCCGGAGTTCCTCCGGCTCTGCGACGAGTACGGGCTCTGGGTGATCGAGGAGTGCGACATCGAGACCCACGGCTTCATCTACGCCGGCTGGCAGGGCAATCCGCTGGACGAGCCGGCTTGGCGCGACGCTCCGCTGGACCGGGTCGACCGGATGATCGAACGGGACAAGAACCGGCCGAGCGTGATCAGCTGGTCGCTCGGCAACGAGAGCTGGACCGGCAGCAACCTGGCCGACCTGGAGCGCCGGATCCGGGACCGCGATCCGAGCCGGCCGTTGCACTACGAGCGCGACCCGAGCTATCGGCACTCCGACTTCTACAGCCGGATGTATCTCGATCTCGATGAGCTGCGGGCGATCGGTGACCGGGCCGAGCCGGCGCCGGACGGGGTCGAACCGGACTCCGCCGATGATCAACGACGGCGGGCGCTGCCGTTCCTGCTCTGCGAATACGCCCACGCCATGGGCAACGGGCCCGGCTCGTTGATCGACTACCAGGAGGTGCTCGAGTCGTCGGACCGGTTCGCCGGCGCCTTCGTCTGGGAGTGGATCGATCATGGTCTGACCGGCCACACCGCGGACGGCACGGCGTACCACCGGCACGGCGGCGACATCGACTACCGGCCGAACGGCGGAACGTACTGCCTGGACGGCCTGCTCTTCGCCGACCGCACCCCGTCGCCAGGGCTGGCCGAGCTGAAGAAGGCGATCGAGCCGGTGGTGATCACGATTGATCCCGACGTTGCTGCCGTGATCATTCACAACCGGCAGCACACCGCCGGGCTGGAAGACCTGGTCTTCGACTGGCGCGTCGAGGTCGACGGCGTCGTTGTCGATCATGGTTCGTTGCCCACGCCGGACTGCCCACCCGGTGTCCGAGCAACGATCCGGTTGCCGACCCTCGCGCCGGCCCTGGCCGGTGAGGCCTGGCTGACCGTCACCGCGCGGCTCACCGAAGATCAACTCTGGGCCGCCGCCGGGCACGAGATCACCTGGGCCCAGGCTCGGCTGGATCATCCGGCGGACGACAGTCGTGGGAAGGGGTTCCGTTCCCTGAGCCCGCCGAAGGGCCAAGGCGAGGTGGCCTGCCGTTCGACGGGCTCAGGGAACGAACACTCGGAGCCAGATCGTTCGCTGAGCCTGTCGAAGCGCAAGCCGCCTGAGCCGAGTGGTCTCCACCTCGGCCCGGCGACCTTCGATCCGCGCACCGGCCGCATGATCGAGCTCGCCGGCCAGCCGATCGACGGGCCGACGCTGGATCTCTGGCGGGCCCCGACGGAGAACGATCGGGGCCAGGGTGATCGCAACGATCTGGCCCGGCTGTGGCAACGGGTGGGGCTGGATCGGATCCTGCACCGGACCGATCAGGTGCGCCGGAGCGATGACGGCCTGGTGATCATCGGTCGCAGCGCTCCGGCGACCCAGCCGTTCGGCTTCGAGACCCGGCTCACCTGGCGCTTGGTCGAGGGCCGGCTGCAGCTCGGCGTGGAGGCCGAGCCGGTCGGGCCCTGGCACGAGACCCCGTACGGCCAGCATGCGGTGACCCCGCCGCGGGTCGGCCTCCGGCTCGGTCTGCCCGGCGGCTATCGCGACGTGGAATGGTTCGGGCCCGGTCCGGGCGAGTCCTATCGCGACAGCCGCGCCGCGGCCCGGGTCGGCCGTCATGCCGTGAGCATCGACGCGCTGCAGACGCCGTACCCGGTGCCGCAGGAGAACGGCAATCACGTCGACGCGCGATGGCTCCGGCTGACCGGCGAAGGGCTGCCGGCGCTCCGGTTCGACGGCGACCCGCACCTCGATTTCACGGTCCGCCGCTGGACCAGTGAGACGCTCGCCGCCGCTGATCACCCGTACCAACTGATCGATTCGGGCCGGGTCTGGCTCAATCTCGATCATGGTCAGCAGGGTCTCGGCAGTGCGTCCTGTGGGCCGCCACTGCCGGAGCGCCACCGGCTGCCGATCACCCGGTATGCGTACGCGATCACCATCACGATCGACTGAACGGCTACGCTCCCCCGCATCGACGGCGGAAGGGGCGAGATGGGCGAGCAGGTCGGGCGGGAAGACGGGACGGCGGCGGAGTTCGAGGGCAAGGTCGCGCTGGTCACCGGAGGCAGCTCCGGCATCGGCCGCGGGGCGGCCCTCGAGCTGGCCCGGCGCGGGGCCAGGGTCGCGGTGTTCTCCTACGACGCCGAGCGGAACGAGGAGGTCAAGGGCGAGCTGGAGGCACTCGGCCGCGAGGCGCTGGTGATCACCGGCGACGTCCGGCAGGAAGCCGAGCTGCTCGACGCCGTGCGCCGGATCGACGAGACCTGGGGCCGGCTGGACCACGTCGTGATCAGCGCCGGCATCAACGGAGTCTTCGCCCCGCTGGACGAGCTCACCCTGGAGGAGTGGAACAACACCCTGGTCACCAACCTGACCAGCACCTTCCTCACCACCAAGGCGACCCAGCCGCTGCTCCGTCGGGACGGCGGCTCGATCGTGGTCATCTCGTCGGTCAACGGCACCCGCGTCTTCAACTATCCGGGCGCGGCGGCGTACTCGACCAGCAAGGCCGGCCAGCTGGCCTTCGTCAAGATGGTCGCGGTCGAGCTGGCGCAGCAGCGGATCCGGATCAACGTGGTCTGCCCCGGCGAGGTGCGGACCAACCTCGGCGAGGCGACCCATCCGCGCCACCTGGACCGGATCCGCTGGCCGGTCGACTACCCGAAGGGCCTGAGCGTGCTGACCGACGGCGTCGCCGCCGAGCCCGCCGACATCGCCGAGCTGATCACCTTCCTGCTCTCCGACCGCGCCTCCTTCATCACCGGCACCGAGATCTGGGCCGACGCCGCCCTCAGCCTCGTCCTCGCCTAAACCCCGAGTTGTCAGATCTACACCACGCTATGACGTGGTCTAGATCTGACAAGTCGGGGTTGGAGCGGGGATTCAGGGGGCGGAGCGGTAGTGGGAGGGGGGTAGGCCGTAGCGGGAGCGGAACTGGCGGCTGAACAGGAACGGGTCGCTGTAGCCAAGGGCACGGGCGATCTGGTGGATGGTCATCGTGGTCTCGGTCAGCAGCGAGCGGGCGCGGTCCAGCCGGGACTCGACCAGATAGTCCCGGAACGTGGTGTGCAGCTGGCGGGAGAACAGGCTGCTCAGCTGCCGGGTGGAGACGCCGACCGCGGCGGCGGTTGCGGCCAGCGAGTGCCGGGTTTCCGGCGCGGCCCGGATCAGGTCGATCGCGTCGGCCAGCTGCGGGCTGAGGGTGCCCGCCGGTACGCCCTGGGCCAGCGCGTCCTGCCGGTAGATCTCGGCCAGCACCTCGAGCAGCCGGGCCCGGGCGTCGACGGTACGCAGCGGCGACGGGTCGTGCACGGCACGGACCAGGTGCCGGAAGGTGCCGGTCAGCAGGCCCCGCTCCGGCACCAGCTGTGATCGCCGGGGCAGCAGCCGCGGATCGGGCTGCACCGGCTCGCCGGTGACCGGGTCGGTGAAGGAGAAGTGGCAGGACAGCACCGACAGCGGCCGACTCGGGTCGTGACCGATCGTTCCATGATCACCGGGCCGCAGCACCAGCAGCGATCCCGCTTCGAGCCGCAGGTCGAGCCGGTCGTTGAGCCGGCCATGACCGCGGCCGTCGAAGACCAGCCACAGATCGAAATCCGGGATCCGGGGCTGCCAGGACCAGTCCGGTGGGCAATGATGGACGTCGGCGCTGGACGACGGCACCGGAGGGGTCCGGGCCAGCAACTCCGCGATCCGCGGCCAGGAGTCCGGCTCGCGATAATCGACCGACTCGTCCATACCCAGACCGTAGGGCATTCGAGTCGTAGGGCGTGATTCTAGTCCCGGTGGGCCGCGCCGATCCATGGCGCAACAGGGCCGAAGTCTGGACCGAATCACGGCCTCGGTCCGGACATGATCATGATCGTTGACAGGTCCGATTTCGCGCGCTTATGTTCACCTGCAAGCCCATGCGTGTCGCGACTCGGCACCGCCTGCTCATCGACGATCGGGGTGATCACGTGTTCTGTCGCCGGACCGGGTTCCACCGTCAGATCGGGAGCCGCCCCGCGGGAAGCCGGCTGCCCGGCGCCCGTTCCGAGTGAGTGCGGCCGGACATGTCGAACCGCTCCCGATCGCTGCCCCTCGATCCGCCCACCCCGCCGGCCGAGCCGCCGACGGAGCCACCGCGGGGCGGACGCAAGATCAAGATCACCGAAGCGCTGGACGGGCGCAAGGTCCGCCGGGTCCCACTGCTGAAGCGGATCTGGCGCGAGCGCTGGATGTATCTGCTGATCTTCCCCGGCTTCGTCTACTTCGTCCTGTTCCAGTATCTCCCGCTGGGCGGCAACGCCGCCGCCTGGCAGGACTACTCTCCCTTTCTCGGGCTGAGCAAGAGCCTGTGGGTCGGCTGGGAGAACTTCGAACGGATCTTCGTCGACCCGGAGCTGATCGACGCGCTCTGGAACACACTGCTGCTCAGCGCGCTGCAGATCGTCTTCGCCTTCCCGGCCCCGATCGCACTGGCCCTGCTGCTCACCAGCATCCTGTCCGACCGGGTGAAGCGTTCGATCCAGATGATCGTCTATTTGCCGCACTTCATCGGCTGGGTGATCGTGGTGTCGATCTGGAACGAGATGCTGGGCCCGCTCGGCGTGATGAACAGCCTGTTCAACGCGTTCGGGCTGCCCAAGCTCGACATCATCGGCAACCCGGACTGGTTTCCGGCCCTGGTCACGCTGCAGGTGATCTGGAAGGAGGTCGGCTGGGGCACGATCATCTTCCTGGCCGCGATCTTGAACATCCCGCAGGAGCGGTACGAGTCCGCCGCGCTGGACCGGGCCGGGCCGTGGCGCCGGATCTGGCACATCACCTTGCCCGGGATGGCGTCGATCATCGTGCTGCTGCTGATCCTGCGGCTGGGCAGCGTCTTGTCGGTCGGCTTCGAGCAGATCCTGTTGCAACAACCGATCTTCGGCGCCGACGCGGCGCAGACGCTGGACACGTTCGTCTACTTCCGTGGCATCAACGGCGGTGACTGGGGGCTGGCCACCGCGGCCGGTCTGGTCAAAGGTTTGATCGGCACGATCCTGGTGCTCGGAGCCAACAAGCTGGCCAAGGTCTTCGGCGGCGAGGGGGTGTTCTGATGGCCACCAAGGTGCGGGCCACCCGGCCTGCCTGGCAGGAGAAGCCGAGCGTCGTCACCCAGGCGCTGAAGGTGATCGTGCTCGCCTTCTCGGTGATCGTGATGCTGTATCCGTTCGTGCACGTGATCTCGGTCAGCTTCTCCGACCCGGCCTTCTACACCCCCGGTGATCTGCTGCTCTGGCCGAAGGGCTTCACCACCGCCGCGTACGAGCTCGTCCTCGGCGGTGAGATCGTGCCCCGGTCGCTGCTGGTCAGCATTGGCGTCACCATCGTCGGCACCTTGATCAGCATGGTGATGACGGTGACGATGGCGTACGGCCTGACCCAGACCCGGCGGGTGCCCGGCTCCCGGTTCATCCTGCTGATCGTGCTGTTCAGCATGCTGTTCTCGGCCGGCATCATCCCGAACTATCTGGTGGTCCGCGGCCTCGGCCTGCTGGACAACTGGCTGGCGTTGATCCTGCCCGGGGCGATCAGCGCGTTCAACCTGGTGGTGATCAGGAACTTCTTCATGAGCATTCCGGAGGAGCTGCTGGACGCGGCCCGGATCGACGGCGCCGGCGAGCTGCAGATCCTCTGGCGGGTGGTGCTGCCGCTGTCCAAGGCCGTGCTCGCGGTGATCGCCCTGTTCTACGGCGTCGGCTACTGGAACGCCTTCTTCGGCGCCATGTTGTATCTGAACGACCCGTCGATGTGGCCGGTGCAGTTGGTGCTCCGGCAGTACGTGCTGCAGGCCGAGCCGCTGCCCGGCTCGGTGATCGAGAACACCCAGGTGCAGCTCACCCCCGAGACGATCCAGATGACCGTGCTGGTGCTGGCCACCGTGCCGATCTTGATCGTCTATCCGTTCCTGCAGCGCTTCTTCACCAAGGGCGTGCTCACCGGCGCCATCAAGGGCTGACCCCCTTCAACAGAAAGGAATCATCATGCGCAACGAGGCCATGATCAACTCGATCAGCCGCCGAGCGGCCCTGGGGCTCGGCGCGGGGGCGCTCGGAGCGGCGGCTGTGGGCTGCTCCAACGAAGGGCGGGGCGTGCAGCCCGGACCGGAGGGCGGCGGTGATCTGCAACTGCCGATCAGCCTGGAGCGGCCGGCGCTGGACGGGACAACGCTGAGCAAGGTGCCGGACGTGCCGCCCGCGTACAGCAAGCTGCCGATGCCGGGCGTCCAGTCGGTGGCGCAGAAGCCGGGTCAGGGCGGCGAGGTGTCGACGTTCACGATCACCTGGGGCGTGCCGGCGAAGCTGGACGGCAACACCTGGTACGACACGCTGAACGACGCCCTCGGCGTCACGCTCAAGCCGGTGATCACGCCGGCCCAGACGTTCGGCGACAAGCTGGTCACCACGATCGCCAGCGGCGACATCCCCGACATCACCACCAACGAGCCGAGCTATCGCGGTCGCGCCGCCCGCAAGTACCTGCCGCAGGGCGTGTTCCATGACCTGCGGAAATATCTCGGCGGCGACAAGGTGAAGAAGTATCCGAATCTGGCGCTGGTGCCCGAGTACGCCTGGAAGAACTCGCGGATCAACGGCGCCCTCTACGGGGTGCCCTGCTATCGCAACCGGACCATCGGCGGGACCATCTCCTATCGCTCCGACTGGGCGTCTCGCGGCGGCTTCGAGGGCAAGCCGGCCAACGCCGACGAACTGTTCCAGTGGCTGACGGCGATGAAGAAGGGCGGCGGCGAGGGCACCTACCCGCTGGCCACGATCGACCAGACGTTCAACTTCTGCGGCGGTCAGGTGCAGGGCACCCCGACCGGCTGGCGGGAGGAGGGCGGGAAGTTGATCAAGGACCTGGAGACCGACGAGTACGAGGCGGCGCTGGTCTTCGCCAACAAACTCTGGGAGGCCGAGCTGGTGCACCCCGACGTGCTCACCCTGACCCCGAACTCGGCCGAATACACGGGCTACTTCACCAGCGGCCGGGTCGGCGTCTGCAACGGCAGCATCGATGCCTACTTCGGGCTGGCCGGGCAGTTCGCCAAGGTCCGCGAGCGGGAGCCGAACGCGCAGTGCGACGTGCTGGTGCCGCCCGGGCGCGACGGCGGCCGCGGGGTGATCGGCCCCGACCTCGGCTTCTACTGCATGCTCAGCATTCCGTCCTCGGTCACCGACGAGGGCCGGATCGACGAGTTGCTCCGGGTGATCGACTTCCTGGCCGCGCCGGCCGGCAGCCAGGAATACAACCTGGTGCACTACGGCGTCGAGGGCCACAACTACACGGTGAAGGACGGGCTGCCGGTCGGCTCGACCGACGAGAAGATCATGACCGAGTCGTTCCTCAACCAGCTCGGCGCCTTCAACTACGGCTTCTTCTTTCCCGGCGCGCCGGCCGAGGAGGCGCTGACCTGCCAGCGCTACGCCGAGGAGATGACCGAGTGCTTCGTCGCCGACCCGACCGCCGGCCTGGACTCCGAATCGTCCTACTCCAAGGGCGACGCACTGGCCGCACTGGTCCAAGATCACGTCAACGGCATCGTCACCGGACGTCGGCCGATCAGTGATCTTCAGGAGTTGCGCAAGCGCTGGAAGACCAACGGCGGCGACGACGTCCGCCGCGAGTACGAGCAAGCCCTGACCGAACAGTAGTCCCCCCGACCCAGGATGTGATCATCTCATGCCCGTCAGTTCAAGCACGCGGCTGCGCACCGATGACGAACTGAAACGACTCCGCTCCCGCTGGACCGATCCCGACTTCGCCGTCGCCCGGGATTCCCTGCTGCAGCAGGCGGACGCGGCGCTGGAGCAGGACCTGCGCCCGGTCGCCGAGGGCGGTGGCTGGGGCCACTCCTTCCACTGCCCCGATCATGTGGTGCCGCTCGACTTCGACCCGTCCGGGCCGGCGCAGCACCGGTGCCCCGTGGACGGGAGGCTGTGGCAGGGCGAGGACTTCGACGGCGGTTGGCGGTGTGCGTTGAACGGCCGCATCATGGGCGGCATCCAGGCCTGCGGATCGGTCGTCGCCGCTCTCGGAGCGGAGGCCGGGGCACGCTACCTGGCGTACCCGCGGGAGATCTTGCTCGACTACGCGACCCGCTATCCGGAACTGCCCGAATACGGCCGCTGGGCCGGGAAGGGCAAGATCACCGGGCAGTCGCTGGAGGAGGCGGTCTGGGCGATCGGTGCCTGCCGGACCTACGACGCGATCCGTGATCACCTGTCCGCCGATGAGCGCGCGACGATCGAGGACGGGCTGCTCCGCGGGCTGGCCGATCATGTCACCGGGCAACTGTTCCACAAGATCCACAACATCGAGTGCTGGCACCTGTCCTCCCTCGCGCACCTCGGCGTGATCTTGGACGACGACGCGTTGGTCCGGCTCGCGGTGGACGGCGAGACCGGGCTCACCGCGCAGTTCGCCGAGGGGATCCTGGACGACGGTTGGTGGGCCGAGGGTTCGCCGACCTATCACTACTACATGTTGTCCGGCGCCCTGTCGGCCGCGGCGGCGCTGCGCGAACGCCGGCCGGAATTCCTGTCCACGCGTGGATTGCGGGACATGCTGCTGACGCCGCTGTCCATGATCAGATCCGACTTCAGCCTGCCCGCGACCAACGACGGTTGGAACTCGATCGCCTATCCGGACGGCCTGGCCCAGTACGCCGGGCACTACGAGCAGGGCTACGGGCTGTGGCCGGATGATCGGTTCGCCCAGGTCCTGGCTGCGTTCTATCAGCACGGCCGGGAGCGGGTCGGCGAGGCGGCGCTGACGCAGGGCCCGGACCTGGCCGGGGTCGCCGCGCCGGTCTCCTGGCCGCTGCGGACGGTGCACCCGACCAGCGGCTACGCGATCCTGACCGACGATGATCGTTATCTGCTGCTGAAGTACGGGCCGCACGGCGGCGGCCACGGTCATCCGGACAAGCTGCAGCTCGACCTGTGGGCGCACGGCGTGCGACTGGCCCCGGACGCCGGCTCCCCCGCCTACACCTCGCCGCTGCAGGGGCCGTGGATCCGGCAGACCCTGTCGCACAACACCGTGTCGCTCGATCACACCTCGCAGCCGGAGGCGGAGGGGCGGCTGATCGACTTCCGCGATCCGGCCGAGCATCCGTACGGTCTGGCCGAGGCAATCGTCGCCTGGCCGGAGGATCCGGACGAGATCGTCGGCCGGCAGGGATCCTGGCTGCGCGAGCCGCGGCGGACCCACGTGCCCGCCTACGCCGGCGCCATGCTGCGCCGGTCGGTGATCTTCGCGCCGGGCTACTTCGTCGATCTGATCCGGGTCGAGGCGCCGGCGGCCGGGCTCGGACACGCGGTGCCGATCGAGCTGTCCTGGCACCACCGCGGCACCATGATCACTCCGACCGAACTGGAGCCGGTCGATTGGCAGCCGCCGGGCGAGGGCGACATGCGGGACACGT
Source organism: Microlunatus speluncae (assembly GCF_009299835.1). GTDB lineage: Bacteria > Actinomycetota > Actinomycetes > Propionibacteriales > Propionibacteriaceae > Microlunatus > Microlunatus speluncae. The sequence goes on along the minus strand of NZ_VKCZ01000001.1, from coordinate 94,690 downwards.
ACGCGATCTTGGCCGACGTGCACCGGCTGCCGCACAGCGGCCCTGAATGGCAAGCGGCATGGCAGGTCGAGGGCGTGACCACCCGGCTCTGGGCGCACGATCCCGCCGGCGCCGAGGTGCTGACCGCGACCACGCCCGGCAATCCGCCGGCCGAGCCGCAATGCACCCTGCTGCGCCGGACCACCGGCAACGACGCCCTCTTCGCCTCGGTGATCGAGACCGGCCGCGGCGACAGCGCGATCGAGCGGGTCGATTGGAGCGAGGACTCCGACGGGCTGGTCGTCACCGTCCAGCTCGACGGCCGCACCGACTCCTGGCACCTGCCCCTGGACGGCACCCCCACGCCGGCCTGATCGATCGGCTCGCGCCGCGAGGATTTCCGGCTCGACTGACACGACGTGTCAGTGACCCGTCGCTACTCTCCGGCCATGGCTGATGTCGATCAAGGAACGCAACCAGACACCAGGACCGTGGTCGAGGAGTTGCTGCGGCGCACCGGTCGGGGAGACCCGGACGACATCGCCGAGCTGTACGCGGCGAAGATCGACTGGCGAGTCGACTGGCCCGTCGAGCACCATCCGGTCGTGCCCTGGATCCGGCCCCGCTCGACTCGCGCCGACGTGGCGGACCACTTCCGAACCTTCGGTCGCAGCTGTCCCTCGAGCGAGGCCCGGGTGGCGATCGACCGGCTGCTGATCGACGGCCCCGACGCCGTCTTGATCGGCACCAGCAGCCAGCTGGTCGAAGCGACCGGCCGGCGCTTCGACATGGTGTTCGCCCTGCACCTCACGATCGAGGGCGGACTGATCACCCGGCACCACATGTACGAAGACAGCCTCGCCGTCCTCCAGGCCTTCGATTCCTGACCTCGGAGCCTGCTCGTTCCCTGAGCCTGTCGAAGGGCCTTGGTGATGATCGGGCCCGACCTTCGACAGGCTCAGGAAACGAACAATCCCTCGCGGTGGTGCGTCAGGAAGAGGAGCGACGGCGTTGGCGGTGCGCCTTCTGGCGGCAGGCGGGGCTGCAGTAGCGGGCCGGGCGGCCGGTCGTGCTGGCCGGTAGCGGAGCGTTACAGATCTCACAGGTTTCGTTACGTTCGACCGGTTTCGTTACGGTCGGTCGCAGGGCGTCGCCGATCAGCTCGACCATCCGACCGGGCCGTGCCCGACCCCGCTCCATCGCAACGCAGCCGGCCAGCAGGGCACGCACCTCGGCGGTGTCGACGTCGGCCCGGACCGCCCCGACAGCCTGGGCCCGGCGCAGCAGTTCGCCGATCAGGTGATCGAAGTCCTGCTCGACCCGGATCGGACAGATCCCGGCCCGGCTCTCCAGGGCTTCGCAGACCGCACGATTGAACGCCGCCCGCTCCACGACGGTGGTGAAGAAGCCGAAGAACGCCTGGCCCGGATCGTCCGCGTGGATCAGTTTCCGGGCCTCGTCGACGACGCGTTCGAGCCGGTCCGTCACCACCTCGGCGAACAGCGCCTCCTTGGTGGCGAAGTGCCGGTAGACCGTGCCGGCCCCCACTCCGGCGCGCCGGGCGATCTCGTCCAGCGGCACCAGGATGCCGTCCTCGGCGAAGGCCTGCTGCGCGGCGGCCAGCACCCGATCCCGGTTGCGGCGCGCATCGGCACGCCGGGCCGGGACTTCGCTCACTTCGCTCAAGACGGCGGTCACTCCTGGGTTCGAAACGGGCTCTGCGTTCCGGTACGCTCGGTCGAAACGGGTGGTTCGTTCCGATTCTAGCGAGGAGATCTCGATGTCAACGACTATTGCTGCGGAATCCAGGCGACGGCTCGGCCGGGTCGGCGTCGGGCTGACCGTGCCGATCGCGCCCGCCGACGACTGGCGGGACAGCATCCGGCGGGTGGAGCGGGCCGGCTTCGGCGCGGCCTGGGTCAACGAGGCGATCGGCGGGCGGGAGGTGTTCGCCCAGTTGGGGCTGCTGCTGGCCGCCTCGGAGCGGATCGTCCTCGGCTCGTCGATCGCCAACACCTGGGCCCGGCATCCGGCCGCGATGCAGGGCGGCGCCGCGGTGCTGGCCGACGCCTATCCGGGCCGGTTCGCGCTCGGCCTCGGCGTCAGCATGGATCTGATGGTCGAGGAGAGCGGCCAGACCTGGACCCGGCCCCTGACCAGGATGCGCGACTACCTGGACCGGATGGACACGGCCGTCGAACGGGCGCCCCGGCCGTCGGTGCCCTATCCCCGGCTGCTCGCCGCGCTCGGCCCGAAGATGACCGAGCTGGCCCGCGACCGGGCCGACGGCGCGATCCCGGCCGCGATGCCGGTCGAACACACCCGGCGGACCCGGCACCTGCTCGGCCCCGAGCCGCTGCTGATCGTGCAGCAGTTGATCATCCCGGAAGCCGACCCCACCACCGCCCGCAAGATCATCCGCGGTTTCGGCATGCCGGACTTTCCGAGCTCGCCGTACACGAAAGCCTTGCGCGGCTTGGGTTACAGCGAAGCGGACCTGGCCGGCGGCGGCACCGACGCGGTGATCGACGCCCGCTTCGGCTGGGGCGACCCGCCCCGGATCGCCGCCCGCCTGCAAGATCATCTGGACGCGGGCGCCGATCACGTGGTGATCAGCGTGCCCGGGGCGAACCTCGGCACGATCACCGACCAGCTCGAATGCCTCGCCCCCGCCCTGACCGCCCTCGCCGTCCCGGCCTGAAAGGCGATCCCTGGCTGTTCGTTCCCTGGATCCACCGATGATCTTGGATCTGTGGTGTCGCGCGACTTCTGTTCGGGCTGGAAGCCGGGCCGGCGGGTTTTGATGGTCGGAGCGAGGGTTGTTCGTTCCCTGAGCCTGTCGAAGGGCAAGCCAGACGCGTGCCCCTCCGGATTTCGGCCTGACGGCCGGAAAGACGCGCCAGGAAGCGGACGGGTCAAGGCGGTCCGCCGCGTCATGCTGCCGAGCGCCGGAGTTGGCGGCGAAAGTCGCCGGCTGGGCATCGACTGTGACGTTTCCCGCCCGTTCGGCGCCGGTTGAGCCGGGAAACGTCACAGTCGATGAACCCAACGCAGCCCAACCGGCGGCCGGCCGGACATTCCCAGAAACGCCGTAACCCGCCCGTCCTTGGCGCGTCTTTCTAATCCTCGGCATGCACCGAGCGGACTTGTCCAGCCGACCCGGGGCGGGCGAATCCTGCCGTCCCGACCCCACTCGACGGGAGCGTCGATCCCCGCGACCCGAACCCGAGATGGCGCTGGCCTGGCTTGCCCTTCGACGGGCTCAGGGAACGAACAAGGTCACGCGCGGGGGTCTTGGTAGACCTTGCGCGGAAAGACGGCGTGGGCGCCGGCGACGCGGTCGAGGAACAGCAGGCCGGAGCAGTGATCGATCTCGTGCTGCAACGCCCGCGCCTCGTACGCGTCGGTGACGATCTCCACGATCGCGCCGGTGACCGGCAACTGCCCGCGAACGGTGACCCGGTTGCCGCGCTTGACGTCGCCGGTGAGGTCCGGCACCGACATGCAGCCCTCCCGCGACTTCTCGTTCCGGCTGGTGGCGACCACGTCGGCGTTGATCAACACGATCAGGCCGTGGCTGGATCGGGTCTTCGGGTGATCGGAGACGTCGACGCAGAAGGCCTTGGCCGAGACGCCGATCTGTGGCGCGGCCAGACCGACGCAGCCGGGCGAGACCTTCATCGTCGCGATCAGGTCGGCGCACAGCTGGGCGGACTCGTCACTGGTCGGGTCGATCTCGGGTGAGGCGGTGGACAGCACCGGGTCCGGGGCGCGCACGACGTTGCGGACGCGTCCCTCGGGGAGCGCCGGAAGTTCAAGGCTCACAGCTCGTCGCGCTCCACCGGCCGCAGGTTGGCCTCGACCCCCAGGCCGGAGGCCACCTCCTGCAGTCGCTGCCGTACGCCCTCGACGGCGTCGGCCGCGATGTCGACCTCGGCGAGCAGGACGTAGAGCCCACCGGACAGCCGGGTGCTCAGGTCGGTGATGTTGCCACCGGACTCGGCCAGCACACCGGTCAGCCGGGCGACGATGCCGAGTTGGTCGGCACCGTGCACGGTGATCAAGTACGACTCCCCCACCGCGGCATGATCAGCTTCCGGGTCGACCTCGCGGACGCTGACCGAAAGGGAGTCATCGATGATCTTGGCCAGCTTCGCCTCGACGTCGGCCGCGGAGGCCGTGCCGGAACAGATCAGCGTCATCGCGAAGTGACCCCGCAGCAGGGTCATCGAAGAGTCCTCGAGATTCATCTGCAGCTCGGCCAGCAGGTCCGCCGTCCGAGCGATGATCCCGGGACGGTCGTGCCCCAGAACGGTGATGGCGAGATTGGTCACCCGGGCATTCTGCCAAACCTCCCGGCGCCCGCGCTCCACGGTGGCCTCAGCGAGACCGGAGGAACTCCAGCACCTGCTCGGTCTGGCCGAGCACGGCGTGACCGACGCCGGGCAACACCGTGACCGACGAGTTCGGCAGCAGTGCCTCCGCGCGCCGCGCGGTCTCGGCGCTGTCGTACATGACGTCTCGGTCACCGACGATGATCATGGTCGGCATGGCCAGCCCGCCGAGCGCCTGGTCACCGAACACCGGCAAACGCTCGGTCCGGGGCCGGAACTCGGCGAACGTGTCGACGATGCTGTCCAGCACTGGCCCGAGCGTCTGCCGGTCGAGGCCGGTGACCAGGCCGGCGGTGCGCCGGACACCCCAGGGCCCGAACAGGCGCAGCAGCATCGCGGCCGGCAGCCAGCCGTAGGTCTGCCGACCGATCCCGCCCGGGCAGAGCAGGGCCAGCCGGTCGACCCGAGCCGGTCGCCGGATCGCGTAATCGAGGGCGTGCCAGCCGCCGAGCGACATCGCCACCAGGGCGGCGTGATCGAGACCGAGCTCGTCCAGCACGTCGTCCAGCCACGCCGCCGGGGCCGGCGAGTCGAGCACCGGGCGGGACCGGGCGCTGAGGCCTGGCTCGCCGACCAGGTCGACCGCGTGGGTCCGGAACTCGGCCGACCAGGCCGCGAGGTCGCCCCGCCAGGTCGTCGCGTTGGCCCCGGAACCGTGCAGCAGCACGACCGGCGGCGCCTCCGCCGGACCGGAAACGCTGACGAACGTGTCGCCCTCCCGGGTCGGCACGAGCCGGTGTTCTGCCTCGACCGGCCAGGCGTCCAGCACCGCCCGATACTGCTGCTCGAGCCGCCGGGCGCCGCCCTCGGTGCGGTAGATCGTGGTCATCGGAGCACTCCTTCCAGTGCTTGGAGGAAACGGGTGATCGTGCCGAGGTCGCCGGTCGCGATGATCTTCATCCGGGACCGTTGCTCGTCGATCATGGTCTGCACCCGCAGCGGTGACGGCCGCAGCTCGCCGGGCAGGCTGATGATCAAGGTCTCCAGCCGGGCCCGGCGCTCGGCGGTGATCGGCTCGATCTCGACGATGGCGGACACCTCGGACCGCACCGGATCCGCCGCCGGGCCCGGAGCCATCACCGGACCGCCGGCGAACGCCGTCAGGGCGTCGCCGGAGATCCGGTACTGCTTGCCGATCCGGGTGCCCTGCAGGGCGCCGCGGCGCAGGTAGTTGCGCACGGTGCGTTCGTGAACGCCCAGACGCGCCGCCACGTCCCGTACCGAATAGAGCTGATCAGTCACACAAAGGACTGTATCTGACGGATCAGTGCGACCGCATTGGGTATTTTGCGGAAACTGTCAGGACAGTAGGGACAGCGCGATGCCGTCCAGGATGTCGGTCTCGCTGACCACCAACTGGTCGGTGCCGACCCGGCGGGCGACCCGGGCGGCGATCAGCGTGCCGCCGCAGATGACGTCGGCACGGCCCGGATGCATCGAGGGGATCGCCCGGATCTCCTCGACGGTCTTGTCGGCCAGGTCGGCGAGCAGCGTGGCGAGGGCGTTGACGGTGATCGTCGCGCGATGCACCCTGCTCCGGTCGTACTGCGGCAACTCGAGGTGGATCGCGGCCAGGGTCGTGGCCGTGCCCGCGACGCCGATCCAGGTCCGGGCGGTGGCGAGGTCGACCCCGCAACCGTCGAGCACCCCGTCCACGAACGACGCGGCCCGGCCGAGGTCGGCCGGGTCCGGCGGTCCGGCGCCCAGGAAGCGCTCGGTGAGCCGGACCGAACCGACGTCGAGCGAGACGGAGGATCGGATCCCGCCCTCTCGTTCGCCCAAGATCAACTCCGTCGAGCCGCCGCCGATGTCCATCACCAGCAGGGGTTCCGGGCCGGCGTCCAGACCGCTCACCGCACCGGTGAAGGAGAGCGCCGCCTCCCGCTCGCCGCTGATCACCTCCGGCGTGACGCCGAGGCGATCCCGGATGCCGGCGAAGAATTCCTCGCGGTTCCGGGCGTCCCGGGCCGCCGACGTCGCGACGAAGTCGATCTTGTCCGTCGGCACTCCGGCCTCGCGGATCAGGCCGGCATAGGTCTCGGTGGCGGCGAAGGTCCGGGCCAGCGCGTCGGGATGAAACTCCCCAGTGGCGTCCACGCCCTGACCGAGCCGGACGATGTCGGTCTGCCGGTGGACCTCCCGCAGCCCGCCGCTGTCGTCGGGTTCCGCGATCAGTAGGCGGATCGAGTTGGTGCCGCAATCGATCGCGGCCACCCTGATCGCCGAGATCAATCTGTCCGTCGGTCGGCCCGAACCGGTCGACGGTCCCTGGCCCGGTTCGGATCCCGCCGACTCGGCCGACTCGGATCGACCTGCCTCGGCCCCCACGCCTTCGCTCACTTCCACCCCTTTGAGTCCGCCGATGATCAGTTCCGCTGGTCCTCAGATCCTCTCGCTCCTTCGCCGAGACGTCACTTCTGCTCCGACACGCCGCAAAAGCCGGTGCACAAGTGACGGGTCGGCGTTATTGGGGGAGGCAGGGGGTGGGGGTCCAGAAGGGGGTGATGCGGGCTACGGCTTCGTCGCCGATCGGGTTGACGCCGGGGCCGGCGGCCAGGGCGTGGCCGGCCAGGGCGTGCAGGCACTTGACCCGGTCCGGCATCCCGCCGGCGCTGACCCCGGCCAGCTCCGGCACGTCGCCGAGCTCGGCCCGGTCGGCCAGATAGGCCTGGTGGGCGGCCCGATAGGCGTCGGCCAGCTCGGGCTCGGCGGCCAGCCGGTCGGTGAGTTCGACCATCACCCCGGTCGATTCCAGCCGGGAGCAGGCGGCGACGGCGCGCGGACAGGTCAGGTAGTAGGTCGTCGGAAACGGGGTGCCGTCCGGCAGCCGCGGTTCGGTGGCGACCACCGCCGGCTTGCCGCAGGGGCAGCGATGCGCGATGCCCGCGACTCCGCGCGGCGGCCGGCCGAGCTGCTCGGCGATCGCCGCCTCGTCCGCGGGAGTCATCGGCTCGGGGCTCATCGGGCTTGCCCGGGCTCAGGGAACGAACCGCAGATCCCGTGCCAGGGGGAGATAGCGGTCAGTTGTGCCGCGACTACCCGGACAAACTGACCGGCATCATGGTCGCTGCTCGGACACGCCGCAGTGCCACCTGGCTGGGGCACCTTCCGGGAAGGAGCTGGAGCGGCCATCGCGACTCCCCCCGCGCCTGGGGCGGTGGCACCTGGGTGCGGTTGAGTCATCGATCGGCGGGGGGCTTCGGGGTCGTGCTGGCGGTGATCGTCGGCTCGGCGCTCGGCTCCGGAGCGGGCGCGGCCGGCGGCTTGTCGGCCTGTTCGAGCGAGCCGAGCAGTCGATCCCACCAGGCCGGCTGCTCCTTCTCTTCTTCCGGAGCGACGTTCTCGGCCTTCCGCTCGCCCTCGATCACCCGGAAGCCGTACTCGCCCGGGAGCACCCAGCCGAGCCGTTCCCGGGCCTGGGCCTCGACGTAGGCGTCGTCCTGCCACCGGGACAGATTCTGTTGCAGGCCGCCGATCGCGGCCTCGCGCTCGGCGATCTTGGCCTTGGTGGCGGCGATCTCCTGCCGCTGTTCGACGTAGATGCGCATGCTGCTGGCGTACGAAATGGTCAAGATCAGCAACACCACCGCGAGCGCGATGGCTCGGGTGGTGATGCTGGTCCGACGGCGACGGACCGGGGCCGACGACGAGTCGCCGGTCTGGTCATCGAGCGATCCGGGAGCGGCCGGCCCGGCCGATCGGTCTCCGGCGGTTCGCCGGGGATTCTTGGTGCGGGCCGACTTGCGTCCGGGAGCCGCGGCAGGGCGGGGAAGGTTGCGCCGGGCTGACATCGCTCCATTGTCTCCTAGCGGAGCGTGAATCTCGGGAAGGCCGAGGCACCGGCGTAGCGCGCCGCGTCGTCCAGGTCCTCCTCGATCCGCAACAGCTGGTTGTACTTGGCCACGCGCTCGGACCGGGCCGGGGCGCCGCTCTTGATCTGGCCACAGTTGGTGGCGACCGCGAGATCGGCGATGGTGACGTCCTCGGTCTCGCCGGACCGGTGGCTCATCATGCAGCTGAAGCCGCTCCGATGGGCCAGCTCGACCGCGTCCAGGGTCTCGGTCAGCGAACCGATCTGGTTGACCTTGACCAGCAGCGCGTTGGCCGCCTTCTCCTCGATGCCGCGCTGCAGCCGCTCGACGTTGGTGACGAACAGGTCGTCGCCGACGATCTGCAGCTTGTCGCCCAGCTGGCTGACCAGGGTGGCCCAGCCGGCCCAGTCGTCCTCGGCCAGCGGATCCTCGATCGACACGATCGGGAAGTCGGCCGCCCACTTGGCGTAGATCGCCGTCATCTCGTCGGCGCTGTGCTTCTCCCCCTCCCAGGTGTACGCGCCGTCGGCGAAGAACTCGGTCGCCGCCACGTCGAGGGCCAGCGCGATGTCGGTGCCCAGGGTCAGGCCGGTCTTCTCCACCGCGGTGGCGATCAGCTCGAGCGCGGCCACGTTCTGCGGCAGGTTGGGGGCGAAGCCGCCCTCGTCGCCGAGGCCGGTGGCCAGGCCCTTCTGCTTCAGTACGGACTTGAGCGCGTGGTAGACCGAGACACCCTGCTCGAGCGCGTCGGAGAACGTGATCGCGCCGATCGGTGCGATCATGAATTCCTGCACGTCGACATCGGAGTCGGCGTGCGCTCCGCCGTTGAGGATGTTCATCATCGGCACCGGCAGGGTCCGGGCGTTGGCCCCACCCACGTAGCGGTACAGCGGCAGATCGGACGAGTCCGCGGCGGCGTGCGCGACGGCCAGGGACACCCCGAGGATCGCGTTGGCGCCGAGCTTGGCCTTGTTGTCGGTGTCGTCCAGATCGAGCATCGCCTGGTCGATCAGCCGCTGCTCGGTGGCGTCGTACCCGAGCAGTTCGGGGCCGATCTGGTCGATCACCCCGAGGACGGCCTTGTTGACGCCCTTGCCGCCATAGCGATCACCGCCGTCGCGCAGCTCCACCGCCTCGAAGGCACCGGTCGACGCACCGGACGGCACCGCGGCACGTCCCTCGGCGCCGTCGTCGAGGATGACCTCGACCTCGACGGTTGGATTCCCTCGGGAATCAAGGATTTCCCGGGCGCCGACAAACTCGATACTGGCCACGAAGGTAGCTGCCTTTCACCATGTCACTTGCGAATGTCGCCCCCAGCGTAACGACACCGCTGCCCGGATTCCGACGCGCACGGTGCAACTCCGGGGGCGCGTCCCATGAATTGCAGACCAACGCCCCACTGGTCCCCGCCCCTACTCCGAGGTCTTGGATCCGGGTAGCCCGATACCGCTCAGCCGGTACAAGTCGGCGAAGGAGGCGTTGCGGCCGCAGAGGACGAGGCCGAGGTGTACGCCAGGGCCGACGCGGTCGAGGATGCGGCGGGCGGCGGGGATGAGGCAGCCGGCTGCGGGTTCGGCCCAGACGCCGGCCTGCTCGGCCAGCGTGATCGTGCCGGCCACCGCCTCGGCATCGGAGACGACGATCACGTCCTCGACGAGGGCCTGGACGTGGGCCAGGGTGAGCGGTGACGCGTGCGGCGCGCTCAGCGTGGTGACGATCGAGGTCGGCCGGAAGTCGACCGGGGCTCCGGCCGCCAGGGCGCGGGTCATCGCGTCGGCACCCTCGGTCTCGACCCCCCAGACCCGGACGGCGGGCAACAGCGCCTTGATCGCCACGGCGACACCGGCGATCAGCCCGCCGCCGCCGATGCTGACCAGGACATCGGTCACGTCGGGCGCCGCGGCCGCGAACTCGAGGCCGACCGTCCCCTGGGCCGCGATCACCGCCGGGTCGTCGAACGGGTGCACCAGCGTCCGGCCCTCGGCGACGAGCCGGTCCATCAGCGCGAACGCGTCGGCCATGTCCTCGGTCAGCCGGACCTCGGCACCGGCCGCGCGGCAGGCCTCGATCGACCTGCGCGGCGCCGTCCTGGCCATCACCACCGTCGCGGTGATCCCGAGCGAGCCGGCCGCCTCGGACAACGCGGTGCCGTGGTTGCCGCCGCTGACCGCGACCACGCCGGCCGCCCGCTCGGCGGCGTTGAGCCCGAGCAGCTTGGCGTACGCGCCACGGGCCTTGAACGACCCGGATCGCTGCAGCAGCTCGAGCTTGGCCGTGACCGGCACGCCGAGCAGGGCGGCCAGCCCCGGGCTCGACACGGTCGGCGTCGGCACCACCCGGCCCGCGATCTGTTCCGCGGCGGCGGTGATGTCATCCAGGGTGATCAACTCGGCCGAGCACGGGGCCGAGACCGTCAGGTCAGTCACCCTCCCACGGTAATCCCGCCCCTCCCCGCCCCCGCAGCCCCACTCCTCGCCGACTTGTCAGAACCAGGGGACGCCAGGGCGTGCCCTAGTTCTGACAAGTCGGGGTTTCAAAGGGCGATCTTGACCGAGGGGCGGAGTTCGGCGATCACCGCCAGCGCGTCGTGGGCGGGGTTGGTGTCGAAGTTCTTGACCAATTCCGGATCCGGGATGTCGGCTTCATCGGTGGCGGGGAAGACGATCTGCTCCAGCACCGCCTGGAACCGCGGGCCCCAGCGGCGGGCGCCGAGCCGGGCGGTGGTCGAGCAGTTGTCGATCATGTAACCGACATCGCGGGCGTGCAGGTACGGCAGCAGGGAGTCGACGGCCTCGATGATCGACTCGTTGATGATCTCCGACCAGGCATGACCCTTGCCGGCGAACAGGTCCACCTGGGCGATCATGGTCGCGACGAACACCCCGGCCGTGTACGGGTCGATCGGCACCGTCCGTCCCGGCCGCCCCTCGCGAATCTCCTTCGCCACGGCCCACATCGGCGATCGGTTGATCTCCGACATCGGCGTCCGCCGCAGTCGATGGCCGGCGAGGATCACGCTGCGCAGCTCGGTGCCCGCCTCGACCTCGTCGTAGATCTCGGTGATCAACTCGGTGGCCACCGGATAGCACGCCGCGTAGGCCTGATCGAAGATCGCCCGGTCGGGCCCGGCGAGATCATCCCGCAGCAACCGAAGTCCGCGGTCGGAGATCGCGGCGGCGATCGGGCCGGTGATGTTCTCGCAGGACCGGAGATAGGCGCGCTCCGGGTCGTCGCCCGCGGCCCGGAACCGGCGGAACAACGCCTCGACGATGCCGTGCACCGCGCCGAGCAGGATCCCCCGTTCGCCGACGATGTCGGAGAGATACTCCGAGCGCAGGTCGGTCGGGAAGGTGTACGGGGCGCCGAGCGCGATCGACCAGGCCAGCGCCCGGTCGACACCGTGGCCGTCATGATCGACTTCGACCGCGAAGCTGGCATTGATCCCGGCGCCGTTGACCTCCGCGCCCTGCAGATAGAGCCGGCGCACCGAGTCGCCCATCCCCTTCGGGCAGACCGCGATCACCCCGACTCCCTGCGGGAGTTGATCACCGACCTCGGCCAGGTGTCCGATCAGGAAGCCGTGCGACAGCCCGATGGTCGCCCCCTGCCGTACCGCCGCGAAGATCTCGGGGTAGTGCTCGGCCAGGGCGGCGTCGGAGATCAAGATCAACAACAGATCGCTGGCGGCCGCGACGTCCAGCCAGTCGCCGAGCGTCCCCGCCTCCTCGGTGAAGCCCTCGGCCCGAGCGGCGGCAGCCGAGGCCGAGCCGGGCCGGAGTCCGACGCTGACCGTGATCTTCGTGCCGGCGAGCGAATCCCGCAGGTTGAGGGCCTGAGCCCGCCCCTGCGGACCCCAGCCGAGCACGCCGATCCGTCGCACGCCGGCGAATCCCCTGTCCAGCAACGGAAAGAGCTGCCGTCCGCCGCGGACGATCGTCTCCGGCCCGGCCGGCAGGGTGATGGTCTCGGTCGGGAAGACCGCGCTGCTGTACGTGCTCATTCCGGGGTCCCCGCGGCGTTGTTCGGGGGAGCGAAGCGGAGGAGAGGAACGTCGTGGGGTGATCTCATGCGATCAGTTCTAGGCTTCGGACCAGCGTTTCGACAAGCGCAGGATTCGTAGCGGTCCGTTGCGAAAACTGAAAGAAAGGAGATCCGCGATGGAAGACCTTCGCGACCTTCGGCTCTTTCTGCATGTCACCGAGACCCTCAACTTCGGCCGCAGCAGCACCGAGAGTCACGTCAGCCCGGCCACCCTGACCCGCGCCATCCAGCGCCTCGAGGCCAGAGCCGGCCGGCAACTGCTGGAGCGGGGGCCGCGCGGAGTGTCGATCACGGCCGACGGGCTGCGCTTCCGGGAGTACGCCCGCGGCGCGGTCGAACTCTGGGACCGCTATCGGGCCGCCGAGCCGACCGGCACCGGACTGCAGGGGCAGATCAGCATCTTCGCCACCGTCACCGCCTGCCAGGCGATCCTGCCGGACCTGATCCGGCCGTTCCGGGCCGACCATCCGGACGTCCGGCTCGAGCTGACCACCGGCGACGCGGCGGTGGCGATCGCCCGGGTGGACGAGGGCTCGGTCGACCTGGCCCTGGCCGCGATCCCCGCCCGGGTGCCGGCCTCGATGGTCAGCCGAGTGGTCACCGAGACCAGCCTGGAGTTCGTCGCGCCAGCCGGGTCCGGCCCGGTCGACGGCCGGTTCGACTGGGCGGCGGCGTCGTACCTGCTGCCCCGCACCGGGCTCGGCCGGGACGCGGCCCAGGCCTGGTTCCGGGCCAGCGGGATCGCGCCGACCGTCGTCGCCGAGCCGCCCGGCCACGAGGCCCTGCTGGCCCTGGTCGCCCTCGGCTACGGCCTCGGCGTCGTGCCGCGACTGGTGCTGGAGACCAGCACTTTGCGGGACCAGGTCAGAGTGCTGTCCCCGCGACCGCCGCTGCCGACCCTGCGGATCGGCCTCTGCGCCCAGCGCACCAGCCTCCGCCGCCCGATCATCGCCGAACTGTGGTCCCGAACCCCCGAGCTGCCGGAATCAACGGGGACCCATCGCGAGTGACTCCCGGATTTCGCGGCACCGTTGCCGCCGGTGCTCGCCACAGCGGATGGTCGGCCCGCCCCGTCAACCGCCGCCCTCTTCGCCCCCGTCGCGCGAGCTCCGCGACACCAACAGCCGGCGCGAAGTCCGCGTAGGTGGGGCGAAGTCGCCGTACGGACAACCACCACGACCCGACGAAGATCAAAGCCATCCGCTCGGCCCTGCCGCCGAAGCAACCCGATCTCCGCCCCACGCCGAACCGACCGCACCCACTCACCAACCACCTTCGCCCCCGTTGCGGTACCTCCGCGGCACCAACAGCCGGCGCGAAGACCACGAAGGGGGGCGGAGACGCCACCGCGAGGGGACGATCCCCGGTCGCAGACCGACGGCCGGCGGCAGACTCGGTCCGCAAGCTACCGGGCCGCCCTCGTCGAAAGCTTGCTCTCGTAGTAGATCGACCGTGACCCGCCCGCCGACCGAAACGATCAGCCGCCGGTCACGATCTCGACCAAACCCCGATCCTCCAAGCTGCCAGCGGAGGTCGATGCCAACCTGGCGCCGCCTCGTCGCCTGGGCTGGCCGGATCAACGGAAGCGACCTCGGCACCCCCCCGTCGAGCGCCGCCGGTCCCGTGGCGGCGGATGGAACAGGACTGAGTTGTCCGCAGTTCAGCAGCCGGTCGACGATCGGCGGGCCGGCTGCCCGCCGAGACGTCCGTGTGCCCCGACACGCCGCAGAACCGCGTGCGTTTGTGGCGGGTCGGCGGAGCTAGCGGTTGCGGCGGCGGCCGCCGAGGGCGTTCGCGACGTTGATCGCGACGATGCCGCCCCAGGAGACGAGGATGCCGATCAGCGGAGGGTCGACCATGGCGCCGGCGATCGCGGTGATCGGGATGCCGGTGCCGAGCGAGACGATGGCGAGTGCGAGTCGCTGGTTTCGGTTGAGCCGTTCGGCGGCCGCTTCGGAGTGCTCGAGGTGCTGCTGCGACTGCAGCTCGACCGCGCGTTGCTGGGCCAGGAACTCGATCCGCTCGGCCAGGCCGGCGGCGATCTGATCATCGAATTCCGGCCCGAGTTCGCGGCGGGCCGCCAGGGCCGCCTCGACGTCGCGGCGGGTCTCCGGGTGCGGAACGCTCACCCGAGGAACATTACTCGGCTGCGGCAATGCCGGATATCGATTCCGACGAACCCCGGGCGGCGTTCCGGGTCGATCGGGACGAACCCCGATCGCGGCCGACGAGGACGCGGGTTCGATCGTGCCTGCCCCCTTCGACAGGCTCAGGACATGCTTCGACGGGCTCGGGGACGACCCTCCCGAGGTGGGTCAGAGTTCGCGCAGCCAGCGTTCGGCATCGGCCGGGCGGCGGAAGACGATCACCTGTGGACCGTCCGGGTCGGCGGCCCAGCGTCGGATCTGCGCTCGTTTCCCGGCGAAGGACTGGAAGTGCCAGCGGACGATCGAGTCGTGGCCGACCAGTTTGCGCCAGGTCTCGAAGTTGCCGTTGCAGGTCGGCCGGCGGGCCACGATGTTGATCACGCAGCGGCGCAGCAGCCGGCCGAGGGACAACAGCCGCGGGTAGTCGAGGGCGACGATCAGTTGCACCCGTTCCAGCACCACGTCCAGCCACCTCCCGTACGCGTGATCAAGGACCCAGGCGTCGCCGGCGCAGACCTCCCGGATCATCCGTCGCTGTTCCTCGGCCGGCACCGGCACCCAGTCGGGCTGCCAGGTCAGGTCGTCGACCGCGTGCCAGGGCAGGTCGGTCCGTTCGCTGAGCTGCGCGGCCAGGGTGGACTTGCCGGTTCCGGTGACGCCGAACACCAACACCCGCCGGACCGGCGCCTCGATCCCGAGGTCGTCGCCGATGATCATGACCGAGGGCCCCACCGATCCAGGATCTGCCGGGCTTCCGCGGTCGGCACCGGCTCGAAGCCGGCGTAGGCCTGGCCGACCGACCGGAAGGTCTCGGGCAACTGGGGGCAGACCAGGTGATCGACCTCGGACCGGATCAGCTCGGCCGCCCGTGGCGAGCCGACCGGCACCGCCGCGATGATCATGGCCGCACCGGCCCGGCGGACCGCCTCGATCGCGGCCAGCATGGTGGTGCCGGTGGCCAGCCCGTCGTCGACGATGATCACCGGCCGGTCACTGACCGCGAGCTCCGGCCGGTCCGTACGCAGCATCCGGTGCCGCTCGTCCAGCAGCTGCAACTCCCGCCGGAGCACGCCCCGGAAGGCCTCCTCGGACACGCCGATCGCGGTGATCACCGCGGCGTTGCGCAGCTGCTCGACCCGGTCCCCGATCCGGGCCAGGGCGCCCATCGCCAGCTCGGGCTGCCCGGGTGCCCCGAGCTTGCGGACCGCCACGATGTCGAGGTCGAGCCCGAACCGCTCGGCGATCGGCGCCGCCACCGGCACGCCGCCGCGCGGCAGCGCCAAGATCACCGGACGACTCGATCCGGCGGACTGCGCGGTGAGCCGGTCGGCGCCGATCACGTCCGCCAGCAGGGCGGCCAGCCGCTGCCCCGCCTCAGCACGGTCCGCGTACCGGCCGAAGATCATGAGCCGCCGTTCTCCGCGGAGCGTACGCCCCGTTCCAGGTCGCGGACCGCGTCCCGGACGGCCTGATCCGGGTCGATCCCGCTGGCCTGGCCGCGGGCCACCAGGGCCACGATCTGGCGGCCGAGCTCGGCGGCGTCGATCGGCTCGTCCGCCAGCTCGACCGCGACCCGCCGCGACCGGGTCCGGCTGATGATCTTGCCGGCCCGAGCCAGCGCCGAGAGCTGCTCCGGAATCCCTTCCAGGACAGAGGTCCGGCCCTTCTCCTCGGCCTTGCGCTGCTCCCAGCTACCGTGCAGATCAGCCGGTACGCCCTCGCCGCCGAAGACATGCGGATGGCGCCGTACCAGCTTGTCCGCCACCCCGGCCGCGACGTCGTCGATGTCGAAACCATCCGGCGCCTCGGCCGCGATCTCGGCATGGAAATAGACCTGCAGCAGCACGTCGCCGAGCTCCTCGGCGAGATGATCACGGTCGCCGGTCTCGATCGCTTCGACCAGTTCGCCGGTCTCCTCGATCAGGTACTGGACCAGCGACCGGTGCGTCTGCTCCGCGTCCCAGGGGCAGCGCCGGCGCAGCGTCGCCATCACCTCGGCCAGCCGGCTCAGCCCCGGATGATCACCGGCACCGGTGGCCGGGTCGTCTCGGGATCCCCGCGGAAACGCGGCCGGCGGCGGGACGTTTCCGGGGGTGGTGCTCATGACTGGGTGGCGATGGGCACCGAGAGGGATTCCGACCCGGCGCCGACCATCGACGCACCCTGGGCGTAGGCCTCGGGCTGCCAGGTGCCGTAGCGCGGATTGAGCCGCACCTGGGCCTCCATCAGCGTCTGGACGAACGTCTGGTCACCGACCCGCATCCGGACCAGCTCGGCATCGGCGTAGTCGTAGGCCAACTCGCGAGTCCGGGCGTCACCGACCAGCGGGCCCAGCGGCGAGTTCGAGATCAGCGCATTGCGTTCGCCGTCGGAGATCCGGATCCCGCGCTGCTCCGCGAGCTGCTCGGTGATCTCGCCCAGCACCAGCACGCTGAGCAGTCCATCCTTGCGGGCCCGCGCCCCCTGGGTGCTGAAGATCGCGTCGGCCGCGGCGGTGACCTCCTGCAGCCGGGAGTCGCTGATGGTGGACGGCCCGACATAGGCGGCCACGTCCGGCGCGGCGCCGGCACAGCCGGCCGTGGCGACGACGGCCGTCAGGGCCGCGACCAGGCCCGCGACCCGGCGCGGACGGATACGGTGCAGGTTCTTCACCGGCGTCATGGTACCGGCGATGCCGACCGGATGCCCCGCTGCCGGTCCCCCGACGCCCGGCAGCCGACCAGCTGATCAACTCCGGCCGGAAGTTGATCATGCTCCGGACACTCCCCAGTGATCACGAGAAGATGTCCTACATGACATCATGTCATACAATATTGCTCAGAGGGAGGGTGTCGATGACCGTCTCCGATCCCACCGCCATCGACCACTCAGGCAGCGCCGAGTGGTATCGCACCGCGACCCGGTGGACCCAGCTCACCTTCGTCGAGGACGACCCGTTGTATCTCGACCTCGACTTCTGGGTCGACGTGCTGCGCCGGACCCGCTCGAACGCGATCTGTCTCAGCGCCGGCGGCTACATGGCGTTCTATCCGACCCGGATCCCGTACCACTATCGCAGCCGGCACCTCGGCGACAGCGATCCGTTCGGCGACCTGGTCGAGGCCGCCCGCGGGCTCGGGCTGCACGTGATGGCCCGGGTCGACCCACACGCGATCCACGCCGACGCCGCCGAGGCGCACCCGGAATGGCTGGCCCGCGACGCCGCGGGCGACCCGATTCCGCACTGGTCCTTTCCCGGGGTGTGGCTGACCGACCCGTTCAGCGACTATCACCAGGACTTCATTACCGAGGTCGCGGTGGAGATCACCCGTGAGTACGAGATCGACGCCCTGTTCGCCAACCGGTGGGAGGGGCACGGCGGGGTGTCGTACGCCTCCGGCACCGCCCGCCGGTTCACCGCCGACACCGGCCGCCGGCTGCCCGCGACGGACCACCCCGGCGATCCCGCCTGGCCGGACTACACCCGCTGGCGCAGTCGGCGGCTGAGCGAACTGGTGGTGCGCTGGGACGACGCCGTCCGCGCCGTCCGGCCGCACGTCCGGTTCATCCCCAACCGCGGCGCGATGCTGACCCGCGACCTGTCCCGGGAGCTGATCGACGACCGCTACCCGATGTTCTTCATCGACAAGCAGGGCCGGTCCGGTCTGGAGGCCAGCTGGGCGCCGGGCCGGATCGGCAAGCGGAGCCGCGGGATGTTTCCGGACCGGCCGGTGTGCCTGATCACCTCGGTCGGCCCGGAGCACCACGCCACTCGGTGGAAGGACGCGGTCGCCGACCCGCACGAGCTCCGGGCCTGGATCGTCGACGGGTTCGTGCACGGCGCCGACCCGTGGTTCACCAAGTTCAAGGCGCAGTGCTTCGACACTCGCTGGGTGGAGCCGATCGCGGAGGCGTACGAACTGCACGAGCGGTGCGAACCGCTGTATTCGATCACCGAGCCCACCGCCGAGGTGGCGATCCTGGACAACGTCGCGCTCGACCCGACTCGGCCCTGGGGCGGCTACGCGACGCCGACCACGCACGAGGACGGCTTCTATCAGGCGCTCGTCGCCGCCCGGATCCCCTTCGGCTATCTGGCCGCCGAGGAACTCCGGCCGGATCGGTTGCACGGCGTGAAGGTGCTGGTGCTGCCGCAGTGCCAGGCCCTGAGCGATGATCAACTCGCCGTGCTGCGCCGCTACCTGGCCGGCGGTGGCAGCATCGTCGCCGCCCACGAATCGACCCTGTACGACGAGCGACAGCGGCCCCGTCACGACCTCGGGCTGGCCGCCGAATTCGGGGTCCGGCTGATCGAGCCGGCCCGCGGGCCGATCAAGAACAACTACATCGAGCTGACCGGGGACCATCCGATCACCGCCGGCTTCGAGGGAGCCGACCGGATCATCGGCGGCACCCGGGTGATCGGCGTCAGCGCCGAGCCCGGGGCCGGCGTTTGGTTCCGGTTCATCCCCGACTATCCCGATCTTCCGATGGAGGAGGTCTATCCGCGGCTGCCGGCGGACCGGCCGGCGGTGATCACCAGGGACCATCCGGGCGGCGGTCGGACCGTCTACGTCGCCTTCAACCTGGGCGAGGTGCACTGGGAGGCGCTGCAGGCCGATCATGGCCGACTGATCACCAACGCGGTCCGCTGGGCGTTGCGGGACGAGCCGCGGGTCGTCCTGGACGGGCCGGGCCTGGTCGACCTCGCGGTCCGGGAGAACGATGATGATCTTGTCGTCTCGCTGGTCAACCTGACCAACCCGATGGCCATGCGTGGCCAGCAGTACGAGACCGTGCCGCTGCCGCCGCAACGGCTGTCCGTCGCCGTGCCGGAGGGTGTCAGCGCCGTGACCGCCCGGCTGATGATCACCGACCGCGCGGTGCCGGTGCGGATCGTCGACGGCCGCGCGGTGATCATGATCGACCCGTTCGAGCTGCTGGAGGTGGTCCGGCTCAGCTGGTCTCGCTGAGCAGCCCGCCGATCAGGCTCTCCAGCGATGCGGGACGTGCGGTGCGGCTACCATCCTTGCCATGCGGACGATGGCGCAATCGCTCGTGCGGTCGCGGAGCGCGACCTGCGGGACGGCCTGCCGATCCTCCCCCTGCACGCTGCGCCGGATCCGGTACGCCGAGCGCCAGTTGGAGGCGGAACCCGTACTGGTCAGCTGGGCCGAGCTCAGCGTGATGTGTCACCTGATCGGCGAGCCGATGCCGTTCCTCACCGCCGGGATGCTCGACGCGCTGGCCCGATTCGAGTCGCAACACCGCGAATGCACTCTGTCGCACGCCGTGGACCGAGCCGTCGAGGAGCGCAGCCTCACGTTCGCCCGGCAACTCGGTCCCGCCGACCTCGCCGTACATGTCAACACGGCGCTGAACGCGGCCGTGACCGGCGACGACGCCGCCGACCACTCCTGCGATTGGCGACGTTGGCGAATCGACGTCGGTGCCGGGACGAGCGAACGACGGTTGGTGCTCCTCGGAGCGAACCGCCCGTCCCGGCTCGAGACGGCGATCGGCTGCAGCATCGACGACCCGGCCTGGTCGATCCGGCTCGCTGAGCATCTTCAGGATTTCGCCCCGTCACACTGGCCGATCCGCTACCTCGGCGGTGGCCGATAGTGGCGCTCGACCGGCAGCGATCGGAGAGCGGTGGCGTAGAAAGCCGGCTCGAGGACGTCGAGCAGGTCGAGACCCGGTCGGATTCCACTGAGATCCGGGACGACGATCCGTGGGCGAAGACCGACGAGGACCGCGACCGTGATTTCCACGCAGCGCGCGGGGCCAGGCGTCAACACCTCGCCGAGAACCCGCGGACCCTGTACGGCCGCCGCTCCGAGGCCGACTCTGCGCAGGACGAGGAGCCACGGGAAGCGGCGACGGAGCAGGCCGAGGACAGCCCTGACAAGTCGACCGACGACTCGGAGATCGATGATCGCCTCGCCGACCTCAGAATCGATGGCCACGGCCCGCAACGCCATCTCGACGCCCGCGATGATCAACTCAGAGCTCGGATGGGGACCCCGGAAGTCGGTCCGGACGGCAAGCCGGTCCTGAAACCCAACGGAGAGGTCAGGTCGCGTGACCACATCGACCCGATGACCGGAACCACCACCGACGGAGTCCACGGCCGCCCACATCGGTGCGGCGATTTCGCGACTGCATTCTCGGACCCGAAGGATTACGTCGCAGCGGAGGCCTACCTGCGTGCGCAGGTTGCCGTCGACGGGCATCTCCGCCCGAAAGCGACCATCGAAGATGCCTTGGGCAAAGACGCCGAGCCACGCATGCGGGGGTTTCGTCACGACCGGGCCGTCGGTGGAGCGCTCGCGGAGTTGGACTTCACGGGAGGAACGATCAAGGCTGTGTACGAGAAAGAAGACAATGGGGATCTGCGCTGCGTAACGATGTTCCCCGAACCGGGCCCGGACAGCAGGAAGGGTAGAAGCGGACCATGAACGAAAAGGCCCTCGACATTCTGGCGGGATACTTTGATCCCGAATCAGCCGATGCCGACTGGCGCAAGAGCCTCTGGAACTCGTCCACCGAGTATCGGGAGTCGATCAGGGACGGCTGGGCAGCCTTGCTGCGGACCCGAACCCTCTCCCTCATGGAGTTCTACGACCTGACCCGCACCGACCTCGAGTACGAGACCGAGGATCAGGTCTACGCCGACATCGCCAAGGCCTACGAACACCTCTTCGGCGAGCCCGCGCCGACCTACCAGGGATCCTGAACCCTCGCCAAGGGTTCAGGCCAGGAAGATGTTGTTGATCACCTCGGTGGCCCAGGACAGCAGCTCGGTGTCGACGATCGGCGGCCCGCCGATGGTCCGGGACCGCGGCCGGGTGACCAGGATGAAGCCGGCGGCTTCCTTGATCACGCTGCCCGGGTAGAGCCGCTTCAGCCGCAGCGCCTTCGACTCCAGCAGCTCGGCCGGGCCGAACCGGATGTAGTTGCCTTGGCCGACCACCTCGGACAGCCCGGCATGCCGGGCCAGGATCCGGAACTCCGCGATCGCCAACAGGTTGCCCACCTCGGCCGGCGGCGTACCGTAACGATCTTCGAGTTCGGAGCGGACCTCGGCCACGTCGTCCAGCGTGCGCACCTCGGCCAGCCGCTTGTACATCTCCAGCCGGAGCCGCTCCGACTCCACGTAGTCGGTCGGCAGCCGCGCGTCGACCGGCAGCTCGATCCGGACCTCGGACTGCTCGTCGGTCTCGACGCCGCGATACTCCGCGACCGCCTCGCCGACCAGCCGGATGTAGAGATCGAAGCCGACGTCGGCGATGTGCCCGGACTGCTCGCCGCCGAGCAGGTTGCCCGCGCCGCGGATCTCCAGGTCCTTCATCGCGATCGCCATCCCGGCGCCGAGATCGGTGTGTGCGGCGATCGTCGCGAGTCGATCATGGGCCGTCTCGGTCAGCGGCTTCTCCGGCGGATAGAGGAAGTACGCGTAGCCGCGCTCCCGGCCCCGGCCGACCCGGCCGCGCAACTGGTGCAGCTGGGACAGCCCGAGCAGGTCGGACCGTTCGATCAACAGCGTGTTGGCGGTGGAGATGTCCAGCCCGGCCTCGACGATCGTGGTACAGACGAGCACGTCGGCCCGCCGCTCCCAGAAGTCGACCATCACCTGCTCCAGCCGCTGCTCGCTCATCTGCCCGTGCGCGGTGACCACCCGGGCCTCGGGCACCAGCTCCGACAGCCGCTTGGCCATCTTGTCGATGCTCTGCACCCGGTTGTGGATGAAGAAGACCTGTCCCTCGCGGAGCAGCTCGCGCCGGATCGCGGCCGTCACCTGCGCGTCCTCGTACGGGCCGGCGAAGGTGAGCACCGGATGCCGCTCCTCCGGCGGGGTGGCGATCGTGCTCATCTCCCGGATCCCGGTGACCGCCATCTCCAGCGTGCGCGGGATCGGGGTGGCCGACATGGCCAGCACGTCGACGTCCATCCGCAGCTTCTTCAACTGCTCCTTGTGCTCGACGCCGAACCGCTGCTCCTCGTCGATGATCACCAGGCCGAGATCCTTGAATTTGACCTCGCCACTGAGCAGTCGATGGGTGCCGATCACCACGTCGACGCTGCCGTCGGTGACGCCCTCCTTGGTCGCCTTGATCTCGGAGTCGGACTGGAACCGGCTCATCGGCGCGACCCGGACCGGGAAACCGGCGTAGCGATCGGCGAAGGTGGCGTAGTGCTGCTGCACCAACAAGGTGGTCGGCACCAGCACCGCCACCTGCTTGCCGTCCTGGACCGCCTTGAACGCGGCCCGGACGGCGATCTCGGTCTTGCCGTAACCGACGTCGCCGCAGATCAGCCGGTCCATCGGCACGATCTGCTCCATGTCCCGCTTGACCTCGTCGATCGCGGCCAGCTGGTCCGGCGTCTCGACGTAGCCGAACGCGTCCTCCAGCTCGCGCTGCCAGGTGGTGTCCGGCTCGAAGGCGTGACCGCGACTGGCCTGCCGCGCCGCGTACAGCTTGATCAACTCGGCGGCGATCTCGCGCACCGCGCGCCGGGCCCGGCCCTTGCGCTTGTTCCAGTCGGCGCCGCCCATCCGGTCCAGGCTCGGGTGCTCGCCACCGACGTAGCGGGTGAGCAGGTCGAGCTGATCCATCGGTACGTAGAGCCGGTCGCCGGGCTGGCCGCGCTTGGACGCCGCGTATTCGACCACCAGATATTCCCGGGTGGTGCCGGCAGCCGTCCGCTGCACCATCTCCAAATAGCGGCCGACGCCGTGGTGCTCGTGCACGACGGCGTCACCCGGGATCAACTCCAGCGGGTTGATCTGGTTGCGACGCCGGCTCGGCATCGACCGGGATTCCTTGTCCGCAATGGCTCCGCGCCCGGAAAGATCACCGGCGGTGAGCACGGCGAGCCGCAGCTCATCGGCGACGAAGCCGTGCCGTAGCGCGCCCGTGCTGACCGTGATCGTGCCCGCGGCGGGAGGTTCGGTGCCGTCGCCGATCCGGACCGGAAGATCATGTTCGGACAGCACCTCGATCATCCGCTGGGCCAGGCCCTGACCCTCGGCGATCACCGCCAGCCGCCAGTTGTCGTGCACCCGGGCCGCAAGATCACGAACTGCCGCCTCGGTGTCGCCGCGATAGGTCTCACCGACCTGGCCGGCGATCACCCGCGACTCCACGCCGGCGGTGCTGATCCGGGTCGAGAAGTCGATCAGCTCGCCGTCCTCGGTCCGGATCGGGTCCGCGCCCGCCGGCGCCGGGCCGGAACTGAACGGCGACAGGGTCCACCAGGCCAGGCCGCGATCCATCGCGACCTGGCGCACCTCGGCCAGGCCCCGATAGGCCGACGCGCCGAGATCGATCGGCGCCTTGCCGCCGCCGGCCGCAGCGGCCCAGGACGCCTGCAGGAACTCCTGGCTGGTGGTGACCAGATCCTGCGCCCGGCCGCGGATCAGCTCCGGATCGCAGAGCAGGACGTGGGTCTCGACCGGCAGCAGCTCGACCAGCAACTCCATCCCCTCGACCAGCGCCGGGGACAGCGACTCCATCCCGTCCACCGCGTGCCCGGCGGCGATCTTGTCCAGCATCTCGATCAGTTCCGGATGCTCGACGGCCAGCGCCTTCGCCCGCTCCCGGACCTCGTCGGTGAGCAGCAACTCGCGACAGGGCGAGGCGACGAAGGTGCTGATGGTCTCCTCGTCGGAGCGCTGGTCGGCGACCGAGAAGTGCCGGATCTCCTCCACCGTGTCGCCGAAGAAATCGACCCGGACCGGGTGCTCCTCGGTCGGCGGGAAGACGTCGAGGATCCCGCCGCGGACGGCGAACTCGCCCCGCCGCTCGACCAGGTCGACCCGCACGTAGGCGGCGCCGACCAGATCGTGCGCGAGCGAGTCGAGGTCGTAGTCGCTGCCGGCCTCGACCCGGACCGGCCGCAGCTCGGCCAGCCCCTTCACCTGTGGCTGCAGCACGCTGCGGACCGGAGCGACGATGATCTTGGGTGGCGCCTCGTCCCCGGTGCCGGCCAGCCGGCGCAGCACGGCCAGCCGGCGGCCGACCGTGTCGGACCGGGGGCTGAGCCGCTCGTGCGGCAGCGTCTCCCAGGCCGGGTAGTAGACGACGTCGTCCTCGCTCAGCAAGGACTGCAGGGCCGTGGTGAGCTCCTCGGCCTCGCGGTAGGTGGAGCTGACCAGCAGCACCGGGCGGTCCGCGCCGCCACGGTCGGTGGCCGCGGCCAGGGCGGCGGCGATCAGCGGTCGCATCGGCGCGGGGGCGGTCAGGTCGAGAGCCTTGACGGTACGCGAGCGCGCGTCACCGATGGTCTCGGAAACGGTGGGTTCTTGGAGGAAAAGGTCGACGAGTCCCGAAAGGGTCACCGAGACAACCTACAACTCCCCGCCGACATTCACCCGTCCTATTCGCTGGAAGCGATCTCGCTGGTCAGCCGGCCTCCACGATCTCGACCGAGGGCGCGAAGTCTCGCACCGCCGCCACCAGTCGATCGCGGTCCAGTCGCCACCCGTGGACCATCACGCTGTGCCGGACAACGGCGGCCGGCACGTGCGGCGCCATCAGCTGGTTCAACTCGTCGGACATGGACAACGGCTTCCTCACCCCGGCTCCGGTCCACGGTTCGACACCGACGCAGGTGATGACACCGATCCCCCGGAACAGCACCACGCGGCGAACCTCCGACCAGGTCAGCCGCTTCGTGGACCTCCGGTAGTTGAGAAGCGGCCCGCCGAGGGTCACACCTTCGGCATCGACCCGGAGCCTGACCCTGCGTAGCGCCAGGTCCAGCAGGCTGAGCAGCCCGCAGGCGCCGAAGAAGACGACGATGATCAGCGAGATCGGGCCGGCCTGCTCGTACGGCAACAGCAACCCCAACAGAACGAAGCCGGCACTGCCGAACAGGGTGAACGCCGTCGAGACGGTGAAGCCGGCCCGCGCCACGTAAGGGACCCCCGCCGGGCCGGTCGCAGCTTGCACGGCGACCGCGCGCTCGGCTGCAGCTCGCTCGGCCGCCGCGTGCTCGGCCGCCGCGCGCTCGATCGCCGCTCGCTCGACCGTACGGTGCGCGGCGAACTGATGGATGGCCTGAATGACGGAGAAGCTGCGCGACATCGCGATCAGGAAGCCCTGACTGTCGTTCCCCAGCCGTGCCCGCGCCGCGTCGTCGAACGATCTCAGCAACTCGCGGTACAGGTTCGCGGCTCTGGCTGTGACCGTTGCTCCTTGCCCCTCCGGCGGAGTTGCCCCGTTCACTCCGAATCCCACGAACAGGCGGTGCGCGGTCGGCAGCGCGTCGATCAGCGCGGGATCGTTCGGCACCAGGTAGGAGGTTCGGAAAACCGCAGCCGCGCGGCGCGAACCGTCGCCATCCCACCCTGCGTCCTCGTCGAGGACCTCACCCGTCGCCCGGACGTATCGCTTCGGGTTCGACGCCCACACTGCAGCCGCTCGGTCCATCATGGCGGCCGATTCTCTCAATCCGTCGGCTCATCGGCCACGACGACGCGCTCCGCACCCTGCGGAGGCCTCAGTCGACCAGGTCGTTCGGCGTGATCCGCAGGGCGAACGGCTCGGCGACCGCCAGCGGCTCATCCCCCGTGACCCGCACCGGGTCGCCATAGCGGCCGTCGACCAGGGTCCACACCGTGATCGATGGCTCCGCCGCATCGATGACCCAGTAGTGAGCCACACCGGCGGATTCGAACCGGGACCGCTTCAGTACAAGATCAAATCGTCGGGTTGACGGCGACAGCACCTCGACCGCCAATACGGGAGCCGCCGGAAGATCCGCATCGGTCAGCTCAGCGATCCGACCTATCACAATGTCGGGCTGCATCACCGTGTCGACAGCGAGCACCACGTCAAACGGGGCAGGGATCACCCGAAGCCCTGGCGGGCATGCGATCTCAAGTTGCATCGCCAGCAGGAAGGCCGCTCGTTGATGTCGCTGCGTCGGAGCCGGCGACACGATCAGGACCCCGTCGATGAGCTCGTAGCGGTGCCCGTCATCGGGAGCATCCGCCAGATCCGCCCGGGTGAGCGATCGACCGTGCGGCAGGCCCCAGGCCTCTGCCTCGGCAGTCATGGACGCCATGGTAGTTCCACCTTTCTCCCCATCAGGCGACGCCAAGGCGGACCGCGAATGCTGTCACGCTCCACCGGCGAACCCTGTGGACAACTCAGCACCCTTGCGTCGGAATAGTCGTCGACGTATATTCGTAGACGAGTAAGGAGGTGCGATGGCTACCAAGCGCAAGGTGAACAATCTGCTGGCCCTGGCCGTGCTGGCGGCGCTGGTCGAACGGCCGCTGCACCGCTACGAGATCGCCACGACGATGCGGGAGCGCGGCAAGGACCGCGACATGGACATCAAGTGGGGGTCGCTCTACACGGTCGTGCAGAACATGGAGAAGGCGGGCTTCCTCGAGATCGTCGGCAGCGAACGCGCCGGCGCCCGCCCGGAGCGGACGATCTACGCGATCACCGAGGCCGGCCGGGCCGAGATGGCCGACTGGACCCGGGAGCTGATCGCCGAGCCGGAGTACGAGGCGCACCGCTTCACCGCCGGGCTCTCCGTGATGGCCGCCCTGCCGCCGGACGAGGTCGCCGACCTGCTCGGCCGCCGCGCCGAGGCGCTGGACCGCAGCATCGCGTCGGTCCGCCGCATCGTCGAGGAGCACGCGACGACCGGGCTGCCCAGATTGTTCATCGTCGAGGTTGAGTACGACCTGGCCATGCTGCAGGCCGAGGCGACGTGGGCGCGATCGCTGCGCGACGAGATCGCCCGGGGCGAGTTCCCCGAGGTCGAGCTGTGGCGGAGCTTCCACACCGAGGGCCTGCGACCCGCCGAGGTCGTGGAGCTGGTCGAAAGGAGGATGGCCGACCAGGCGAACACCAATTCCGGAGCCGGCAACCATCGGCAGGAGTGACAAATCAGATCGGGCCCGACGAGGTGCAGCAACACCACCGCCGAGCCCGATGTATGCAGTCCCGAACCGTCCGCATCTGACGACGCAACCGGCCCAGGCTGGCAATCCACAGGATAACCGGGTGTGTGCAGGTCGGACGGGTCAGCGAACCAAACCCGTACCGCACAGAACTGGAGCACGCCCATGTCCACCACCCAATCCGCGCTCGTGATCGGCGGCGGCATCGCCGGTCCGGTCACCGCCACCGCCCTGCTCAAGGCCGGCATCGCCGCCCGCGTCTACGAGGCCTACCCGGGCCCGACCTTCGGGATCGGCAGCGGCCTCGCCCTGGCCCCGAACGGGGTCGCCGCGCTCGACCTGATCGGCGCCGGTGATCTGGTCCGTGCCGTCGCCGACCCGATCTCGCGGATGGAGTTGTCCGTCGGCGGAAAGAGGCTGTCGACTCCGCAGCCGGCCGGCCTGGAACCCTTGCAGCTGGTCGATCGCAACGATCTGCATCGGATCCTTCATGATCACGCGGTCGCCGCCGGCGTACCGTTCGAGTACGAGAAGCGCCTGGTCCGGGTCACCGAGGACGATGCCGGCGTCACCGCGCACTTCGCCGATGGCAGCACCGCCACCGCCGACGTCCTGATCGGCGCCGACGGCGTCCGGTCCACCGTCCGCGGGCAGATCGATCCGGCCAATCCGGGACCGGACTACACCGGCATGATCGGCTTCGGCGCGATCATCGACAACCACCTCGGGCTGACGCCGGGATCGATGGTCTTCGCCTTCGGCCGGCGGGCCTACTACCTCTACGGCGCGCTGGATCAGGACCGGATCATGTGGGGCGCCAACCTGCCGCACCCGGACTATCTGTCGCTGACCGAGGCCCGCGCGATCCCGGCCGAGCACTGGCTGCAACGGCTGCGGGAGACCTACAGCGACGACGATCCCGGGGCCGAGTTCGTCCGGCACACCACCGCGGCGAACCTGGAGACACAGGGCGCGCTGCACATCATGCCGCCGGTGCCGCGCTGGCATCGCGGCCGGATGGTGCTGGTCGGCGACTCCGTGCACGCTCCGTCCAACAGCTCGGGCCAGGGCGCCTCGCTGGCGATCGAGAGCTCGATCCAGCTGGCTCGCTGCCTGCGTGACCTGCCCGATCCTTCGTCGGCCTTCGCCGCCTACGAACGGCTCCGGCGGCCCCGGGTCGAGGGCGTCGCCGCCCGCGCGCGCAAGATCAACCACAGCAAGACTCCGGGGCCGGTGGCCCGCCGGATGATGTCGGTGCTGATGCCGATGATGATCAAGAAGATGGATCCGGAGCAGACGATGGGCGCCGAGCAGCGCTACCGGATCGACTGGGAGGCACCGGTGCGGACGGAGCTCTCCGCCGTCCGGGCCTGATGCCGGGCGCACCGTGTCCGGCGATCATGGGCACGGTGCGCACCGGTCGGGATCATTGACAGCCGCCGCGCCCGGGCGGTCAATGGAGCCATGAGCTTCGCAGTCACCGGCGACGCGTACGACCGGTTCATGGGGCGCTATTCGCGCGAGTTGGCACCTCGGCTGATCGACTTCGCGGAGCTCGAGCCCGAGTCGCGGGTGCTGGACGTCGGGTGTGGCCCCGGCGCCCTGACCGCGCGGCTGGCGGAACGGGTCGGGGCCGACCGGGTCGCCGCGGTGGACCCGTCGGCCTCCTTCGTCGACGCCTGCCGGGACCGGTGCCCGGCGCGACGGTCCGGCAGACCGGGATCGACCGGCTGCCGTGGCCGGACGACGCGTTCGACGCCGCGCTGGCCCAGCTGGTGCTGAACTTCGTCCCGGACCCGGAGGCGGGACTGGTCGAACTGACCCGAGTGGTCCGCCCCGGCGGCACGATCGTCGCCTGCACCTGGGACTACGCCGTGGGCATGCGGATGCTGGCCGCCTTCTGGCGCGCTGCCGCGACGCTCGATCCGGCGGCTCCGGACGAGGGCCACCAACGGCTGCGCACGGCCGAAAGCCTGACCGCGTTGTGGCACGGCGCCGGGTTGATCAAGATCGAGACCGCCCCACTCACGGTCAGCGCCCGGTACGCCGACTTCGACGACCTCTGGCAGCCGCTGACGTACGAGATCGGACCAGCCGGGGCCTATTGCGCCGGCCTCGATCACGAACGGCAGACGGCACTGCGGGCCGCCCTGTTCACGGAACTCGAGTCCCCGGCCGGGGCGTTCAGCCTGCCGGCCCGCGCCTGGGCCGTCCGCGGCCGACTGCCCGGGGAGTGATCAGTGCGGCCGGGTCAGCTGTTGTAGGCGCTCTGGGTCCGGTCGAGACCGGCCGTGATCAAGGACTCGACGGCGTCGGCGGCGCGCTCGACCTCGACGTCGTAGTCGGCCCGCTGGGCGGCGGGGATGTTGCTGAGCACGTAGTCCGCGGCCTCCTGTCGGCCGGGCGGACGGCCGACGCCGAACCGGATCCGGTAGAAGTCGCCGGTGCCCAGCGAGGCCCGGATGGACCGGAGACCGTTGTGCCCGTTGTCGCCGCCGCCGAACTTGACCCGCAGCTGCCCGGGATCGATGTCCAGCTCGTCGTGCACGACGATCAGCGCCGCCGGGGTGATCTTGTAGTACTTGATCAACTTCGACACCGGACCGCCGGTCTCGTTCATGTAGGTCCGGGACTTGGCCACGATCATCCGCGGCGCGTCGGACCCGGGCGGCCCGACCCGCAACTCGGCCAGCTCGGCCCGCATGCCGAGCGGCGCCTTGAGTTTGGCCGAGGCGCGGGCGACCAGCCGGTCGACGACGAGGTGACCGACGTTGTGACGATGGTTTGCGTAGGCCGGCCCCGGGTTACCGAGGCCGACCACCAGCCAGGGCTGCATCACTCAGCTCGTACCGGCGCGAGGTGAGCTCAGCTCTCCTCGGACTCGCCGCCCTCGCCCTCGGCGGCGGCCTCAGCAGTCGCCTCGCCTTCGGACTCGGTCTCCGGCTCGGGCTCGGCAACCGGCGCGTTGGTGACGTTGACGATCAGCAGGTCGTCCTCGACCGCGAGCGCGGAACCGCTCGGCAGGTCGAGCTCGGCGGCGGTGATCTGCGACCCCGCCTCCAGGCCCTCGACGGAGACCACGATCTGCTGCGGCAGGTGGGTCGCCTCGGCCTCGATGGAGATGGTGGAGTTCTCCACCACGACCAGCGTTTCGGGAGCGGCTTCGCCCTCGACGTGGATCGGGATGTCGACGGTGACCTTCTCGCCGCGGCGGACGATGACCAGGTCGACGTGCTCGATCAGGCCCTTGATCGGGTCGCGCTGCACCTGCTTCGGCAGGGCCAGCTGCGACTTGGAGCCCGCGATGTCGATCGACAGCAGGGCGTTCGCGACCCGCAGCGCGAGCAGCGTCTCGTGACCGGGCAGGGTGATGTGAACGGGATCGGCACCGTGCCCGTACAGGACGGCGGGGACCTTGTCGGCACGACGGATCCGGCGGGCAGCGCCCTTGCCGAATTCGGTACGTGTTTCGGCGGTGAGCTTGACCTCGGGCACGAACGAACTCCTCGAACGACTGATGTGTGGAATCGGCTGTTCCGCGGCGAGCGAGCGACCGCTGAGATCCGCGGACCGACGGGAATCGTCGGAGCGCGTCGCCCAATGTCGATCACGGTCGACCGCCGACCGAGGCCGGGGTCACCCTCGCCGAGGCAACCGGTTCACCCTAGCGGACACCTCCGCCCCACCCCTAATCCGCCGACCCGTCACCTCCGCGGCCATTTCGGCGGCGTGTCGCAACGGATCTGACGGCTCGGCGGCTGAGCTGCCGGCGGTTCGCGGTGTCCTCTCCGGTGACCGGCCGGCGATTAGGGTGTGTCGTCTCGACTGCGGACAACGCGGCTGCGGACAGCTCGACGGCTGACAGGAGAAGTGCGGATGAGTCAGGACAAGCGGGACCAGAAGGCCGGCAGCGGCTCCCGGACTTCGGCCCGCGAACGGGCCCGGGCCGAGGCCGCGGCGGCCGGGCGGCGGGGTCGGCTGATGCAGGTCCTGGTCATCGGTGGGGTCGCCGTGGTGGTGATCGGCATCATCGCCGCCGCCGTGATCATCTCGGTCGTCACCCAGGGCCGCCAGACGCCGACCGCGGACACGGTCGTTCCCGTCGGCGGGGCCCAGGTCCCGTTCCGGGTCGAGGGCTCGACGGTCCGGCTCGGCCCGGCGGACGCCAAGGTGCAGATCGAGCTGTACGAGTCGTACGGCTGCACGCACTGCAAGGATTACGACGCCGCCACCGCCAGCACGTTCGAGGAGTTGATCGCCGGCGGCGACGTGGCCGTCAGCTATCACCTGGTCCACATCCCGACCGAGTCCCGCTACGCGCCGCTGGCCGGAAACGCGAGCGCCGCCGTGGCCGCGCACCAACCCGAGGCTTGGTTGGCCTTCCACTCCGCCCTGTTCGTCAACCAGTCCGCGGCGACCGAAGGCTGGCAGGCTCCGCAACTGCGCGACTTCGCCAGCCAGCAAGGGATCGCGGCACCGGAGGCCCTGGCCTCCATCGACGAGGGGCGCTACACATCCTGGATCAAGGACAACACCGAGCAGGCGGTCAAGGCCGGTTACCGGAAGACCCCGACGCTGCTGCTGAACGGCCAGCCGACCGAGCTGCTGCCGGCCGAGGCCCTGGCCGACCGGGTCCGGCAGCTGGCCGGATCCTGACTCCTACGAGGCCGGGTCGGCCTGGTGGTTCGGGCAGTGGGCGCAGATGACGGAGCGGAGCTGCAGCGGATCGTCGAGCTCCCGCCAGCGCGCGGCACCGAAGCCGAGCTCGTCGTCGGTGAGTTCGCAGCCGGCCAGGCAGGCGTCGATCCGGGCCGGGTCGACGGCCTCGCCGGTGAAGGCCAGCCAGGTGCCCCGGTCACCGCAGTCGTCCTGCCAGTTCAGCAGTCCCTCGGTGTCGGTGGTCGATTCGATCGAGCCGGGCCGGTCGGCCAGCCAGGGGCCGCCGTCGGCGAAATCCACGCAGTGCCCGATCACGGTCATCCCGAACTTGCGGTCCGGCACCGAGGCGGCCCAGATCCGGCCCCGGGCCCAGACGCTGCCGGCGGTCAGCTCGCCCAGGGCAGCGCGCAGCCGGGCGGGATGGAGCGGCCGCCGGGTCGAGGCGAGATGGGTCCGGACCCGCCGGCCGTCCGCCACCAGCGGCATCACGACCGCACCGGCGGAGGCGCGCCAGGTCACCTCGAGCTGATCGAACCGGTACTCCAGGGTGGGCAGGGGCAGCGGCCCGGCCGAGCTAGCCGAGGTCAGCGCGGTCGCCCGGCTCTGCGGCGCGAGGTGGTGGGCCAGCTCGACCCCGAGTTCGAGGCCGGCCCGGTCCGGGCCGTCGTGGGCCAGGATGTAGCAGTCGCTGAGCAGCAGGTCCTCGACCAGCAGCCGGCCGCAGGTCAGATCCCCGTAGCCGAGGCAGAATCCCTTCTCGGCCAGGGTTTCGGTGGATCGCAGGGTGGCGGTCAGGGTGCCCGGATCGATCACGGTCATGATCGATCCGATCGCGTACCCGACCGGTCTCGGGCCCGCCTCCGGCACCGCCTCGACCGCGTCCAGCACCGTCGTTCCGGACACCCCCGGCGGCAGGGTGACCAGCAGATCCGAGTCCCAACCCGAGCTCGCGTACTGGTCGAGACAGCGGATCAGGTCCCGGTGCACCGAGCAGGCCCGGCAGGACGCCGCCGTCGCGATGGCCCGGCTGTCCCATTCGGCCCAGCCGGAGCTCGTCGCCCGGATCAGCTGACCGCGGTCATCGATGTGGTAGTCGATCGTCGGCAACCGCAGGCCGCTGTGCCGGAAATGATCACGAACGTCGCGGACCTGCCTGGCGTCCAGGCCGGACACACAACTGACATGGGCCGTCACCCCACGAACCCTACACGGAATTTGCTTAGGCTTACCTAACTGTCTCAGGTTCGATCGATGGTGACCGGACCGTACAGCCCGGACGAGAGCTGAGTCGGGAAGACCCAGGTGGTCGAGGTGGCCGCGTG
This sequence comes from Microlunatus speluncae, assembly GCF_009299835.1. Classification (GTDB taxonomy): domain Bacteria; phylum Actinomycetota; class Actinomycetes; order Propionibacteriales; family Propionibacteriaceae; genus Microlunatus; species Microlunatus speluncae. The sequence continues at coordinate 61,426 of NZ_VKCZ01000001.1, read as the reverse complement.
CAGATACGGCCCGAGGGTGTTGTAGACGACGATCTCCAACTCCGCCGGCCGCTCGGTCGGCGGCAGGGTGAACCGGAACGGGGCGCAGAACGCCGAGCCGACCGGTTCACCGTCCAGCAGCACGTCCACGCTGCCGCGGAGGTCGCCGAGGTCCAGCGTCCGCGGCCGGTCGCCCGCCTCGAGCGTGCGCCGGTAGCTGAGGCCGCCGCTGTAGTCGCCCAGCCCGAGCCCGCGCCAGTCGCCGAGGGTGATCGGCGCCGACCGGTGCTCGACCTCGATCGGGCCGTCCAGCACCGAGGCGCCGGGCAGGAAGGCGACCGGTTCAGTGATCAACTCCAGCCACGCCGGTGCGGCCGGCGGGTCGGCCAGGGTGATCCAGCCGTCGGGGTCCGGCGTCTGCGCGCTGCCGTCGATGGTGATCTCCGCCGGCACCCGCAGCGGCACCCGCAGCCGGGCGGTGCCGCTGGGCACCCGGGTGCGGAGACGTCGCGGCCGGGCCGCGGCCGAGTCGGCGGTGTCGAAGTCCAGTGACGGTACGCCGACCTCGGCCTCGCCGCGCAGCCAGGACGCGCGCCGCAACGGATGCGGCCGGTGCCCGGCGTGCATGGTCTCGATCGCATTCCACTGCTCCGGCCGGACCGCGGACGGCGCCGACTGGCCGGCGGTGGTGCAGGTCCAGCCGGGACCGCTGACCGCGACCACCGGGCCGGCCTCGGTGTGGGCGACCAGGTCGACGAAGATCAGATCGGTGATGTCGGACGACTCCAGCCGCACCGCCAGCACATGATCACCGGCGCCGAGCAGCCCGGTCACGTCGTGCCGGAAATACATCGGCCGGGCGCCCCAGTCGTAGTACTCGACCTTCTCCTGCCGACCGACGACGGTCCCGTCGATCAGCACCGTGGCCGAGCCGGCCGCACCGACCACCAGCGCGGCGGTGGTCGCGGCCTCGGCCAGGCTGATCGTGGTCGAGAAGGTGATCAGGCCGTCGCTGATCGCCGGCTCGCCACTCGCCCCGGTGTCGCCGAAGGCCATGTATTCCGGCCGCGGGCCGTAGCCGTCCGGCGGCACCAGCGTGAAGCCGGACCCGGCCTCCGACCGACGGCCGGCGGTCCGGGTCTCGGTCAGCGCGTATTCGAGGATGTTGATCTCCCGGTCGACCGGGACCCGGTGCACCGCAGCGTAGTGATCCGGCGCCGCCAGCGGCACGCCGTTCCAGCTGACCCGCTTGGCCGCGCTGGCCGTGACGACCAGGTCGGCCGGGCCCCGATGATCAAGCCGCAACACCGCGCGCACGGTGGTCTGTTCGCCCGGCTCGGGGTTCGGGGCCTGGACGAATTCGGCCGGCACCAGGCCCTTGCCGCCCAGCGGGCTGACCGGGTCGCGTTCGACGCCCCGGCTGGCGGAGAAGACGTACGGCTGCCAGCCCGGTCCGGCCAACTCCCCTGCCCCGGCAGCGATCTGGTCGCATTGAGCCACGGTCAGCGGCTCCGGCGCCGGACCGGTGTTGATCATCACCCGCTGGCCGTAGCCGGACCGGCTCGGTTGCCACGGTCCGTCTCCGTCGGCGGCCTCGACGTGCCAGAGCTCGAGCTGATCAAGCTCCCGGCCGGCCGGGCGGGCCAGATCGCCCCAGCTGTTGTCCAGGGTCGGCACCAGGGTGCCGGTCCAGCCGTCGCTGAGGTCGGCGGTGCCTCCGGTCGCCGCCGGTTCGGCTTCGGCCGGGGCGGAGCCGGAGGGCGCGGAGCCGGTCGGCTCGGCGGCACCTTCGCGCCAGACCAGCAGCAGCGCCGGGGCGCCCTGCTGGTCGATGTCGATCATGGTCGTGCCGTCGCCGGCGGCCGTGATCAGCACCGGGCGACGCTCGCCGCCGGCCGGGTCCCAGACCTCGGCCTCGGCCACTTCGGCACGGATCCTGAGCTGCCGGCGGCTCGCGTACCGGCTGCGGTCGAAGTCGTCGGTCCAGCGGCCGGTCGGGCCGTCGGGCTGCTGGCTCGCGTTCGGATGGACTCCGGTGATCAACGCGACGCCGGTGCTGCCGGAGCGCCGGACCAGCAGCGGCAGGTCGCCGGCCACGTGCTGCTCCGCCGGATCCAGCCCGGCGACCGCGGCCGCGGCATCGGCGACCTTGATCAGCCGCGGGTGCTCAGCCAGCCGGCGGACCACCAGATCCTCACCGCCGAGCCCGGCGGCCGTCGTCGGCGGTTCGCCGATCGTGATCACCCGGCCGCCGGTGTCGAGCAGGTCGGCCAGCGCCTCGGCGGTGGCGGTCTCCAGCACCGTCGTCTGCGGCAGGATCACCGTCCGGTAGCGCTGGGTGCGAACGGACAGCCGGCCCTCGTCGAGGTCGGCGACCTGGATCGAGGCGTCGTCGATCACGTCGAACGCGATCCCCGCCGCGTCCAGCAATCCGCCCTGCCAGTGCCGCCAGTTGTTGACGCCGCAGAGCGCCAGGTAGGTCTGCTGGGCCCGATCCGCGGCCGCGTGCGGATCGCCGAGCAGGCCGTCGCCGAAATGCTGCACCGGAAGGTCGATCGGCACGGTCGCCTGAGCCGTCGTCGTCGGATGCAGCACTGCGACGTCGGCGTCGTAGTCGCCCCAGGTCATGATCGAACAGATCCGCGACACCGCCTCGGCGAACGACCGATACTGCTTCCAGTACGGCTGCCGCCAGTCGGTGGACGGCGGTGCCCACTCGAACCAGCCGGCCGCCGTGTCGAAGTAGCTGGCGTGCGGGTCGTAGAGGGTGGCGCCGCTGCGCAGGAAGGGCAGCAGCCAGTCATACGTGTCCTCGAGGGTGCCGCCCCAACCGCTGGAGTGGAAGGCTTCCAGCCAGACCCGGTCATGCCCGTAGAGGTGCGCCATCGAGCTGTGCACCTTGGAGTCGCCGTCATGATCACTGCCGGCCGCGTTGAACCAGCGGTGGGTGCGGAAGTAGTCGGTGTAGAGCTGGGTCGACTGGGTCGGGAAGCCCGCGCGGGCCGGATGGCTCTGGTCGGCGCCGAGCAGCAGCCCGCGCTTCGTGTGCCACTCCCCCAGCGGCCGGAACAGCGCCTCCTCGGTCAGCGCCGACCGGACCGCGTAGTAGTCGGATCTGATCTTGCTCGCCGCCGTCGCCTCGCCGTCCGGCCCGCTCCGGAACAGGCTGTCCAGATGATCACGGAGGTCGTACCCGGTCCGCTGCTCGAACTCCTCGGCGAAGGTCGCGCTCCAGGCGTTGGTGGCGGGCAGTTCGTCCTGGAAGCTGCCGGGGATCACGGTGCCGAGGTAGTCCGGCAGCCGACGCTCGAACTCGCCGTGGACGGTGTCGATCAACAACTCGACCGCGGCCGGGTTGAGGTAGTCGAAGGCGGTCGGCACCACGGTGATCGCGGTCAGTGCCGCCCCGTCCGGCGCGGCCACGGCTCCGGTGGCCGCGGTATCGACCCGGCGACCGGCGTGGTCGTAGCAGGCGAGCAGGGTTTCCGCGCCGCGCAACGGCACCCGTCCGGACGCGGCGATCACCTCGCTCCGGCGCAGCGACTGCCCGGTCACCTCCGGATGATCAAGAGTGATCCGGCCCTGGATGTTGGCGCCGGAGAAGCCGATCTGGTCGTAGAACCAGATCTTCAGGTCGAGCTCGCGCGCGATCCGGCAGGCATACTCGAACCGGTCCCACCACTCCTCGCTGAACCAGGCGGGGTCGTCGGCCATCGCCCCGAAGGTCGGGCCGGCGGGCGCCAGATTGATCACCACCAGGTTGTAGATCCCGCCGTCGGCGAACCGGCGCAGCTGCCACTCCAGCCGCTCCCGGGTGACCTTGCCGCCGCTCCACCACCACAGCGGTGTCGGCCCGAAGTCACGCGGCGGATCGTCGAACAGTCGTCCCAGCTCGGCAGCGATCATGGGGTGATCCTTTCAAACCCCCGAGCCGGGTTCACAGGGCGACGGAGCGGTGCGGCAGACCGAGCAGGTCGGCCGTGGCCTTGATCTCGGCCGCCCGGTGCCCGACGGCGAGGGCCCAGTGGTGGCCGATGCCGGTCTGGCTCCAGGCGTCCACCCACTCACCCGGGTCGCCGCCGAAGTCGACCCGCGACGTGGTGTTGCCGATCTGCAGCAGCGGCCCGTCGACGACCGTGCCCTCGGAGGTGACCAGGACGTAGCTGCCGTCCGGATCCTGCCCCAGCCCGATCGTGGTCACCGGCCCGTGCTTGACGTCGAACTCCACCGACACCCCCCAGCCGCGCTTGCCGTGGTAGACGCCGAGTCCGCGGAGCAGCGGATCGCCGGCGCTGATCGCCAGGTGCGCCGGACCGTCGTGACCCATCTCGACGACGTTGTCGTCGAAGTTCATGGCCTGGATCTCGGTGAACGAGCCGCCGGCGCCGAGGGACTGGGAGATCAACATCGCGATCGAGGTACGGAGCTCGTACTCGCCGGCCATCGGGATGCCACGAGCGGTGAGCAGCGACGAGCCCAAGATCATCGCCGCGCCCAGCCGCTCGTGCAGCTCGCCGGCCAGGCCGCGGTGGTAGTAGGCGACCGAGTCCAGGTCGAAGTCGGCGACCAGCCGATCCAGACCGACCGACACCTTCGCGGCCCAGTCAAGATCATCGGACTCGACGCTGGCGTCCAGCTGGAACAGCTTGCGGGCCAGGGAAACGCGCTCGGAGACCTCGGCGTCGGTGACCTCGGCGACGCGCTCGCGAAGATCATCGAACTCCAGCACCTCGATGTGCGAGCCGAACGTGGTCGACACCGTGGTCGGATCGGTGGAGACGTCGAGCATGCCCGGATAGAGGTGGCCCATCAGGCCGTGCCGGGCCTCCCGCAGCCGGGCCCGGACGCCGGCGGCGGCGATCCAACGGCCGATCCGGGTCCAGGCACTCTCCTGCCGCAGGTGGCCGGACACCGAGCGGAAGCCGATCCCGGCCCGGCGGAACACGTTGGCGATCTCCGGGATCGGGCACTGGCCGCAGTACGCCAGCCACTGGCCGGTGTCGAACGTGCCGTGATCCATCTTCTCGCTCGGCTGCAGATCGATGATCAACACCGGCGCGCCCGCCTTCTGCGCGATCGGCAGCACCATCGACGAGGTCAGGTAGGTGGCGACGAAGATCACCACCAGGTCGCAGTCGGCGAGCCGGAGCTTCTCGCCCGCCTTGCCGGCGTCGGTCGCGTCCGACACGAAGCCGGCGTCGATCACCTCGGCGTCCATCCCCTGGAACCGTTCGGTGACGTAGCGGGCCGAGTCCTGCAGCTGCTCCAGCAGCCCGGGGAACTGGGGCCAGTAGGCGCCCAGCCCGCCGGAGACCAGCCCGATCCTGGTCTGCCGCCGCCGGTGCGGCGGCAGCAGCTCCGAGGTCTCCCGATCCGTCACGTCCGCCATCCCGTACCTCCACACCGAGCCCATCCAAGAAATTGAATCGTTTTACAGGCCCGCCCAGAAGTCAACCCCACTCCCTGCTCCCCGGCCCGCCGCCCCTCATGGCCCCGAGCGCAAACGCGGCAGTTCCAGCTATCCGCGGCAGTTGCAACTGCCGCGGATGAGTGGAACTGCCGCGTTTGTTGGGCTACGGGTGGGTCAGGACTGGCCGTTGAAGAGGGAGGTCACCGAGCCGTCCTCGAAGACTTCGGTGATCGCGCGGGAGATCAGAGGGGCGATGGAGAGGACCTTCAGGCGGTCGAAGTGGCGCTCGGGCGGGATCGGCAGCGTGTTGGTGACGATCACCTCCTCGAAGGCGGAGCCGATCAACCGGTCCACGGCCGGGCCGGAGAGCACCGGATGGGTCGCGGCGGCGATCACCGACTTCGCGCCGCGCTCCATCAGCGCTTCGGCCGCTTGGCAGATCGTGCCGGCGGTGTCGATCATGTCGTCGACCAGCAGGCAGACCCGGCCCTCGACCTCGCCGACCACCTCGTGCACGGCGACGGTGTTGGCCAGGTTGGGGTCGCGCCGCTTGTGGATGATCGCCAGCGCACAGTTGAGCTTGTCGGTCCACATGTCGGCCAGCCGGACCCGGCCGGCATCCGGCGACACCACGGTCATCTCGGCGGTGTCGTACTTCGACTGGACGTAGTCCGACAGCACCGGCAACGCCCACAGGTGATCAACCGGGCCGTCGAAGAACCCCTGGATCTGCGCGGCGTGCAGGTCGACCGACATCAGCCGATCGGCGCCCGCGGTCTTGTACAGGTCGGCGATCAGCCGGGCCGAGATCGGCTCCCGGCCGGCGTGCTTCTTGTCCTGGCGGGCGTACGGATAGAACGGCGCGACCACCGTGATCCGCTTGGCAGACGCCCGCTTCAGCGCGTCGACCATGATCAACTGCTCCATCACCCACTCGTTGACCGGGGCGGCGTGGCTCTGGATCACGTACGCATCGCAGCCGCGGACCGATTCCTCGAACCGGACATAGATCTCGGAGTTGGCGTAGTTCAGTGCCCTGGTCGGCACGATGTCGACGTGCATCAGCTGCGCGATCTCGTCGGCCAGCTCCGGATACGCGCGCCCGGAGAACAGCATCAGGTGCTTCTCGTTGGGCTTCTTGACCCCCGTCACAGCCCGTCCTTTCCCTGCTCTGGTACCGAATCGCCGGCTCGGCCCTGCGCCTGCTCCGCGGCCGCCGCGGTCTTGGTCCCGGCCCGCTTGCGGGCGACCCAGCCGGGGATGTTGCGCTGCCGGCCGCGAGCCACCGCCAGCTCGCCGGGCTCGACATCGGCGGTGATCGTCGAACCGGCCGCCACGTAGGTGCCGTCGGCGATCTCCAGCGGATGCACCAGCACCGTGCCGCTGCCGACGAAGGAGTGCCGGCCGACCGTGCTCCTGGTCTTGTCGACGCCGTCGTAGTTGGCGAAGATCGTCCCGGCGCCGATGTTGGCCCCCTCACCGATCGTCGTGTCGCCCGCATAGGTGAGGTGCGGCACCTTGGCGCCGGCGCCGATGATCGCGTTCTTGGTCTCGACGAAGGTGCCGATCTTGCCCTTGCTGCCGAGCTCGGTGCCGGGCCGCAGATAGGCGTACGGGCCGACGGTCGCCTCGGCGCCGATCACCGCGAGCGAGCCGTGGGTCCGGATCACGGTGGCACCGGCGCCGACCTCGACGTCGGTGAGCGTGGTGTCCGGTCCGATCGTCGCGCCGGCACCGACCGAGGTCGCGCCCTCCAGCACCGTGCCGGGCAGCAGCGTGACGTCGGGGGCAAGATCAACAGACTCGTGGATCCAGGTCGTCGCCGGGTCGATGATCGTCACGCCGGCCCGCATCCATTGGTCACAGATGCGCCGGTTCTGCTCGGTGTTGAGCCGGCCGAGCTGGACCCGGTCGTTGACGCCCTCGGTCAGCCAGAAGTCGTCCACCCGGTGCGCGGCGACCGGCTGATGATTATCGGTGGCGATCTTGATCACGTCGGTCAGCATCAGCTCGCCCTGGGCGTTGTCGGTGCTGATCTTGGACAGGCCGTCGCGCAGGGTCTCGGCCTCGAACACGAAGATGCCGGAATTGATCTCGTCGATCGCGCGCTGCTCGTCCGTCGCGTCCTTGTGCTCGACGATCGCGGTCACCGATCCGTCGGCGGCGCGCACGATCCGGCCGTAGCCGGTGGGATCGGGAGCGGTCGCGGTCAGCACCGTGGCGACGGCGCCCGCCGCGCGGTGGGTGCTGATCAGGGCCGCCAGCGCCTCATCCGATTGCAGCGGGGCGTCGCCGACCGTGATCACCACGTCGCCGTGCAGTTCCGGCAGACCGGCCATCGCGCACTGCGCCGCGTAGCCGGTGCCGTACGCCTCGTCGCCCTGGGCCACCCGCACCGCGTGCGGTGCGACCTCGTCCAGGTGGGCCTCGACCTGCTCCCGGCCGTGCCCCACCACGACCGCGACATGCTCCGGCTCCAGGGCCGTCGCCGCGTCCAGCACGCGTTGCAGAATGGACCGGCCGCCCACCGCATGCAGGAACTTCGGGCGGGCCGACTTCATCCGCTTGCCCTCACCTGCGGCGAGGATGATCACGGCCGCCAAGGTGGCCGCCGAGGGCGCATCGGTGGCTGAATTCACACGGGCTCCTTGGGCTCTTGTCGGGAGTGTCCTCCGCCGGGTCACATTACCGGGGTCCCCGCAAAGTTGTTCGGGCGAGCGTAGCGGAGGAGCCGAACGTCCCGACCGCGGAGGTGGCGCCCACCTCCGACCAGGTCTCCCGAGCCGGTGGGTCTCACCCGAGCTCCGGCGACTCCGGTCCCGTTCGCGGCCGGAGCAGGCAGAACTCGTTGTTGCCGGGGTCGAGCAGCACCGTCCAGGGCAGGTCGCCCCAGTCATGATCGAGCCGCCGGGCGCCGAGGTCGAGCAACCGGGTCAGCTCGGCGTCGAAGTCGCCGCCGGCGCTGACCCGGAGATCGAGGTGCATCGGGTTCTTGCCGCGCTTGGGTTCCACCGGTTCGGTGAAGCCGATCAGCGGTCCGACGCCGGACGGATGTCGGAAGGTCGCCGGCAGCGGCGGCCACGGCTGCCAGTCCGACGCCGCCTGCCAGAACGTCGCCGCGGCGTCGATGTCGTCGGCGTCGATCGGGATGCCGCCGATCGGCCCGGAATCGGGATACATCGGCTCGTCGCTGCCGCGCAGCCTGCGGTCCGGCATCACACAGAACGCGTAGTCCTCGGGATCGACCAGCACCGTCCACGGCGTCTCGGTCCCTTGCCCGATGTCGACGTGCTCGGCCCCGAGCCCGAGCGCCCGCTGCACCATCGCGTCCCGACCATCACCGCCGGCCAGGTCCAGATGCAGCCGGTGCGGTCGCTCCTCCCGGTCCGGAACCGGGAGAAAGTCGAGGTAGAACCCGTCCAGCCCGGGGTACGCCAACCGGGTCCCCGCCGCCGACTCCTCCACCGTGGTCTCGAGCAACCCGGCCCAGAACCGCCCCAGCCGCGCCGGATCCCGCGCATCGATGCAAAGACACTCCAGCTTGGGCGGCTCCATCGGCCCAACCTAACGGCCAGCGCCTCTCCATTGTTGAACCCCGCGGTGGGGACTCCCGACTGAGCGAATTCGTTCCCTGAGCCTGTCGAAGGGCAGGCGCGGGGTCTCAGCGCTCGGGTGCTGGGGTTCCGGAGATGATGCAGGTCAACTTGGCCGCGACTACCCGGCCAAGTTGACCGCTATCTCGCGCCGATCAACTCGGCTGGGCCCAAGACCTGATCACGTCGTCCGCGGCGTCGGCAAGGCGTTCCAGGCTGCCGGCCAGGACCTCGGATTGCCAGACCTGGTAGACATCGCGCTCGTACACGTCGGCCGGGGGCAGGTAGACGAAGCCGGGGCTGTTGGTGCAGTTGAGGACGAAGATCGCGCGGCCGGGGTGGCGGCGGCGGAGCTCGGTCTGCAGCCAGGAGTAGGGCTCCCCCGGCTGCGCGACGATGATCGCGTCGCCCCACTGCCAGAGCCAGAGCGGATGCTCGGCCACGTCGCCGGTGACATAGCCGGTGCGGACCAGGGCGGCGCGGCGGAGGCGTTCGGCGGCGGCGGTGGGGTTGATGCCGGCATGGCGGTGTTGCAGCTCCTCCGGCGACGGTTCGGGTCGGGCCTGGAGGCCGACGGTGCGCCGGGTCGAGCGCAGGGTTCGGGGCGGGGCGGCGGGCTGCGGGCTCCAGAGGCCGAGGGCCGTGCCGGATTCGATCACCTCGTCCAGGGCGAGCCGGCTGCCGGGCGGCGGCATCGCGGTCAGGCCGGACAGGGCGCTGTGGCCGATGGCGCGGCCGACCCGATCGGTCAGCTCGGTGTCGCCGTACTGCTCGCGGGGGCTCAGCTCGCCCGAGGCGCCCTGCAGGATCAGGCACGGGGCGCCGGTCTCGTCCTCGACCAGTTCCCGGGCGGCGCCGATCCAGTCCGGGCTGATCAGTGGCGGCTGCCAGCCGAGGGTGGTCGGGTGGCAGGCGTAGTTGATCATGGTCGCGACTGATTCGCCGGTCCGGGCGGTGATCCGGCCGAGCAGCATCGTGTCGTCTGCGGCCGCCCCGGGGTTGAAGGCGACCACGTCCCGGCCGTCGACCACCAGCGCCCGGTCGACGGCGACATCACAGCGTGCCGTGCCGAAGGTCGCTGTCGCCGGCACCGCCGCGGCGGCGGCCCGGCGGCAGACGTCGGCGATCCGGTCGGCGAGCAGCTCGAGATACGGCGGCACCAGGTCGGCACCGGTCAACTCGGGCGAGGCGGCGGACAGGGTCGGACCGGAATGGGTGTGCACCAGGTGGATCAGCAGGTCGGCCGGGTCGCAGCCGAGCGCGGTGATCACCGCCGACCGGACCCGCCGCTCGTCCGCGGCGCTCCGCCACCAGCCGAGATCGGCCGACACCAGATAGCGGTACGGGCCCCGCTCGTCGGCTCCCTCGGCCGGACCGATCGCCAGCGCGGTCGCCCGCAGCGGGCGATGCACGCCGGCGGCCGTGTCGCGGTCGGCGGCACCCCAGTTGCGGGCCAGGATCCCTTCCGGTGGGGTGATGTCGGCGGTCGCGACCCCGGCCCGGCCGGCGGCGGCGAGCGGCTCCCACGTCGGTGGTTCCATGATCAACATCCTCTCCTGATCATGACCTGCTCAGACCGCCCAGGCGCTCGGCCGATACCCGACCGGGTCGGCCTGATAGGCCGACCAGTGCAGCAGGGCGCTGACCGCGACCGCGTTGCAGCCGGGCCAGTTGCGGGGCTGCAGCGGCGTCCCGAAGCGGGTGTCGAAGCCCCAGGTGGACAGGGCGCCGTGATCATGCTGCCCGGCGACGATGGCGTTGGCCGCGGCGACGCCCTTCGCGCGGTAGCGGTCGTCCCCGGTGGCCCGGTGCAACGCCAGCAGCGATGCCAGCCAGTTGCCGGTGTGCACCTCCATCGGGTGGTAGCAGCGATACTGCTCGATCACTGCCGGGGTCGGACAGCGCACCTGGACCGGCGACTCCTCCGGCCTCCAGACCACGAACTGATCTTCGATGTAGGCATTCAGCGCTTCGGCGTGAGCGACCCGGTCCGGCAGCTCGCAGTCGGGCCCGAGCAGATAGCGGATGGTCTCGTTGGTGTCCCAGTTCTGCAGGTTCGTCCACGGCTCGACCGCCGGCACGTCCTCGTACATCCCCTCCCAGCGACCGTCGCTGATCGGCCCGTTCAGCAGCCAGGTCTCGGCCCGCTGCCGGGCCGCGCGCAGCCGGTCGGCGTCGTCGCCAAGCGGTTCCAGCATCGCGAACAGCCGGATCGGCGTGATCGCCGCCGAGGTGTACGCATCGGCGATCGCACCGGTCTTGGGATCGACCCGATACGGCCAGGATCCGTTGTCCTGTTGGAGTTCGAGCAGCACGGCCGCGATCCGCCGAGCCCGCCGCAGGTAGACATCGTCGCCGGTGTGGGCGAACAGCCGGAGCATGGCCTCGCCGACCCGGGCCGAGCGGAACAGCGTGATGTTGCCGCCCTCGACCAGCCCGCCGACCCGGCCCCGTTCGACGGTGGACGGCGACAGCCCGGCGCACCGCCAGCCGTCCGGCAGCACATGATCAACAAGCCAGCGACCGTACGCCAGCGCCTGCCGCTCCGCGATCGGCGCCGCCGGCGCGGTCGGGAACCGATCGGCGTACGCCAGCAGGGCGAGCACGAAGCTGGGGTTGTGCAGCGACGGGAAGCCGAGCTGCCCGCGGAGCCCGGTGGCACTGTCCTCGAAGGAGGACCAGACGCTCCGCGGCGCCTCCGCCTCGTAGTCGTACACCCGATCCCGGGCCGGGCCGAGCAGGTAGTCGATCGCCCGGTGGACAGCACCCTCCCAGTCGGCCGCCGGCGGCAGCGCCCCGTCGAAGCCCGGCACCCGCCAGAACCGGCGGTGGCCGCGGACGCTCACTTCATGATCATCATCATCGAAGCCGCGGACCAGCACATCCACCGCACCCAGCGGCAGCGCCGGCCAGGCCTGGACAAGATCGACTTCGGCCGCAGTGGTCGAGGTCCGCCAGACCACCCGCTCCGGATCGGCGACCGCCACCTCGTAGCGGGTTGCCGGCGCCGTCGGCTGCCAGCGCAACACCGGCGCCTCGACGAACCGGGGCGAGGCGGCGGTCGGCCCCCAGAAGGTGATCACCCGCTCCGGATCGATGAACGTCACCGGATCCCGCCCATGGTGGAGGCACCCGCGGCCAGCTCCGGCCGCTCCGCGAGCGTCTCCCGGACAGCCAGCTCGGTGGCCTCGACCAGCTGCTCGATGTCGGATTCCGTGTGGGCGTAGGAGACATGGCTCCGCTTCAGGTTGAGCGGCAGCTCGAAGATGCCGCGCTCGATCAGCCGGCGCCGGTAGCCGACGAACAGCTCGACCCGATTGGCGAGCAGATCGGCATAGCTCCGCGGCGCGTCGCCGGGCATGAAGTAGCTGACGAAGATCGAACCGTAGCCGGTCACCACCGCGGGCACGTCGAGCTCGGCGAACACCTCGCGCAGTCCGGTCCGGGCCAGCTCGCCGAGCCGGAAGGTGTGCGCGTGCACCGGCTCCTCGGTCAACTTGGTCAGGGTGGCCAGCGCCGCCGCGACGACGACCGGGGCGCCGTTGTAGGTCCCGGCGAAGAAGGCCGAGCCGCCGGGCCGAGAGCTGAACTGCTGCATCAGATCGGCCCGACCACCGATCGCGCCCAGCGGGAAGCCGTTGGCGAACGCCTTGCCCAGTGTGGTCAGATCGGGCGTGACGCCGCTGATCTCCTGCCAGCCGCCGAGCGCGTGCCGGAAGCCGGTGATCACCTCGTCGAAGATCAGGATCGCGCCGCTGCGGTTCGTCTGCTCCCGCAGCGTGATCAAGAACTCGTCGGTCGGCAGCACGCATCCGATGTTGTGCGGCACCGGCTCGACGATCACCGCGGCGATCTGATCACCGTGCTCGGCGAACAACTCGCGGACCGCCTGCGCATCGTTGAACGGCAGCACCACCGTCGCCTCGAGCACCTCGGGCAGGATGCCGGCCGAGATCGGATCCGGTCGGCCGAGGGCCTCGGCGGCGGAGATCACGTTGAGGCTGACCGCGTCGTGCCAGCCGTGGTAGCAACCCTGGAACTTCACCACCAGCCGCCGCCCGGTCACCGCACGGGACAGCCGCAGCGCATGGAAGGTCGCCTCGCTGCCGGTGCTGGTCAGCAACACCTGCTCGAAGCTCGGCACCAGCTCGATCAGCCACTCGGCCAACCGGATCTCACCTTCGGTCACGCCGACCCCGCACAGGTCGACCTCACGGGTGACGGCCGCGACGGCCGCGCTCACGTCGGGATCGTTGTGGCCGAGCAGTTGCGGCCCGAACGCCGCGTGGTAGTCGGTGTAGGCCTTGCCGTCGGCGTCGTAGAACCGGGATCCCTCGGCCCGGGTGATCACCAGGTCGGTGATCCCTGGCACGCTGCGCTGCCCGCTGTTCACGCCGCCCGGGATCGCGGCCCGGGCTCGTTCCGCGAGCGATCCGCCGCCCCCGTCTGCACTCACAGTCGTTCCCTTCGTCGATTGATGATCAAGGTTCCGGCCTATTCGAAGCCGAGGAAGAGCTCGAGATGATCGACCTGCTTGCGCAGCAGACCGGCCAGCTCGCCCAGTCGCGAGCTCGGCACCCGATCACTCGGTCCACTGACACTGAGCGCATACCGCGCGGTCCCGCTGTGATCACGGACCGGCACCGCGACGCAGCGCAAGCCGATCACCGACTCCTCGTCGTCGATCGCGTAGCCGCGGCCGCGCACCGTGGCCAGATCGGACAACAATGCCTTGACCGAGGTGATCGTGCGGCGGGTGGTGGCCTCGAAATCGTACTGGCGCAGGGTTTCCCGCACCTCGGCCTCAGGCAGCGTCGACAGGATCGCCTTGCCGAGTCCGGTCGAGTGCCAGGCGTCGGTCTCGCCGATCGTGGCCCCCTTGCGGATCGGTTGCCGGCTCTCGACCGCGTGGGCGATCACCAGTTGATCACCGGTCCGGACGCCGAGGGTGGCGGTCTCCTCGCAGGTGTCGACGATCGTCGCCATCGCCGTGCCGGCCAGGCCCATCAGGCCCTGCCGGCCGAGCGCGGACCGGCTCAGGGCGAACAGCCGCATCCCGATCCGGTAGTGCCGCGATCGTGGGTCGCGTTCGACCCAACCGTTGCGGACGACGCTGTTCAGATAGCGCAGGGCGGTCGGCTCACTCAGCCCGGCCCGGGCGGCGATCACGGCCAGCGGGCCCGGCTCGGCGGCAACGGCGTCGAGCAGGCTGGTCAGCCGGTCGACGCTCTGCAATCCGTCCGGAACGGCCATGGTGATCTTCTTTCACTGACTGACAGTAGCTTTCACTCCTACGTTATCCCGACCGGATGGCGTACTGTCAACGGTCGACATCGGTCCCGGGAGGCAGCTGAGATGAAGATCACCGCGGTGGACACGATCGTCTGCGACGCCCGGCTGCGGAACTGGGTCTTCGTGCGGATCCGAACTGACGAGGGCCTGGTCGGCTGGGGCGAGGCGAGCACCGAGTGGCGGACCCATTCGATCGTCGGCGCCGTCCGCGACTTCGTGCCGTTGTTGATCGGCGAGGACCCGTACCGGATCGAACACCTGTGGCAGAAGCTGGTCCGGCAGCAGTTCTGGAAGGGCGGCCTGATCACCATGAGCGCCCTGTCCGGCATCGATCAGGCGCTGCACGATCTCAAGGCGCAGGCGCTCGGGGTGCCGCTCTACGAGCTGCTGGGCGGCCGGGTCCGGGACAAGATCAGGTTGTACGACCACCTCGGCGGCGGCGACCCGGAGGCGGTCTACGGCGACCTGTCCGCCGAAGCCTTCGCCGACAGCGCGCGGCGCAGCGTCGAGGACGGCTTCGACGCGGTCAAGGTGCTGGCCGTGCCGATGGGCGGCGGGCTGCCGTCCGGCGCCGCGCTACGAGCCACCGACCGGGTGCTGGCCGCCGTCCGGGATGCGGTGGGCGACGAAGTGGAGATCATGATCGATCTGCACGGCCGCTGCACGCCGGCCGCGGCGATCGCGTTCGCCGGCGTGATGAGGCCGTACCGGCCGTGGTTCCTCGAGGAGCCGGTGCAGCCGGAACTGGTCGAGGAACTGCCCGCGATCGCTGCCGGGGCAGGGATCCCGATCGCCCTGGGCGAGCGACTGGTCGGCCGCGGCGAGTTCCTCCGGGTGCTGCGGACCGGCGCCGTCGCCGTGCTGCAGCCGGATATCTGCCACGCCGGCGGGCACTCCGAGCTGCGCCGGATCGCCGGCCTGGCCGAGGCCTTCGGCGTCACCCTGGCCCCGCACAATCCGCTCGGCCCGATCGCCACCGCGCACAACCTGCACTTCGCGATGGCCACCTCCAACTGGCTGATCCAGGAGCAGATGCGCAACGCCGCCCCGATCTGGGCCGACATCCTGACCCAACCCCTGGAGTTCGCCGACGGCCACGCCCTGCCGCCCTCCGGCCCGGGCCTCGGCACCGCGATCGACGAGGCCGTCGCCGCCGCCCACCCCGGCACCGAGACCGAGGTTCAGCTGTCCACCCGGCTGCCGGACGGCACCGTCTGCGACTGGTAGTCGCCCCACGGCCGGCAGCGGGTCGAGAGGGATCACCCCACTCAGCCGGTGATCCGGCGCCGATAGAGGCGGGTCGTGGGGTATTTCCAGCCGTTGATGAGATCACGCACGGTCCAGACCAACCGGGGACACGACCAAGCCTGGGACGGCTTGTTCAGCACCCACCCGTCCCCGACCGTCAGCGCAGCGTGGGCCAGCTGCCCGTGCTCGGTCCAGTACAGGACGGTGCCCGGTTCATGATCATGACCGGTCCCGCGGACCGGTTCGGTCTGCCGGTCCAGCCAGGTCTGGAACTGGTCCGGGAACACCTTGACGGTCTCGGTGTCCGGCACCCCTGCGGCGGCCAGCACATTGCCGAAGCAGTTCGGCCCGGACCCGCTGGCCGGGAAGGTCCCGGCGAGCCGCTTCGCCTCGGGCAGCAGCCGGTTGGCCCGCCGCCAGACCGATTCGGGTACGGAAGCGTGCTGGCTGGGTCTGCGGTGCGACGCAACCCATCGCAGCAGCAGCTCGTCTCCCTCGCGGGCGAGCTCCGACGGCCAGGCGGGCATGAACTTGGGCCTGGCCGCTCGGCGCCGAGCGGCCAACAGGGCCCGACGGCTGCGGTACGGCAACGCATCGAACTCGGCCTCGTCCAACCAGGTCCACGTCCCGCGGTACACGGAGAACGTATCCGTCACCTCATCGGTCGGATTCCCCTCGACGACCGGCACCGACGCGGCAATCGCCGGATCCAGCGGATCCAACGGGAACGGCTGGCGAGGTGGCGCGAACCAGCCACGCCAGCGCTCCACCAGGTCGTCACTGACCGCGATGTCGAGCACCTTGCGTGCCCCCATGCCCGCTCCCCTCGCCTGAAGTCGATCATCAAGGCAGCCAGCCCTCGATGAGCTTCCCCGCGCATCCTTCCCGATGCCCACCAAGGGTGCGACACATTTTCTCGTCGCGAGAACGATTTCAAAGTTCGTTCAAAGCGTTGTTCGGCTGTCGTCCGATCGTGATGGTGGGAGCAGGGCTCGGGACCACTGGAGTCACGGAGCCCCACCGATTGAGGAGGAACTGTGGGACGAAGGAATGGATTCCGAATGGCCCGGGTCGGGGCATTCGCGGCAGGTGTCGCCGCCGTTGCGATGGTCGCGGTCTCCGCGCCCGCGCAGGCTGCACCCGCATCGGCCGGCGGCGGCGCGGGCGCCATGGGGTGGCCGGGCTCTTGCCACACCGCCATCGACGAGTTCCGCGACTACACGAGCGCCCAATGCGTGGAGGCGAACGGGGGCTCGTACCGCGCGATCGCCATCTGTGAAGGCCCGATGGGAACCTTCCACCGGTACGGCGGCTGGAGGCAGGGCGGACAGTCCAACGCCTACTGCTGGGGGGAAGAGAAGGTTCGGGCCGACGACGGTGCCGCCATTGAAACCCGGACCTGGTGATCAGTGGGATCAGGCGTCAGACCACGAACCGACAAGGAGACCGCTATGTCAGTAACCCCAGCAGATAAGCGAAAGAGCGCCGGTGCCCGCCGTGCGCTGATGGTCGCGGCCGGCGTCGCGGCCGCCGCGATCATGGGAGTGACCTCCGCGACAAGCGCTGCCGCGGCACCCGTCCCCGCCGAGCCGCAGAGCGGATACCCGACCGACTGCCACGGATACGTGGTGAAGAACGGCTGGTACTCATCGTGTAAGTCAGGGTCCGGCAAGTACAAGTCGACGGCCATCTGTAAGCCCTGGGACGGTGGCCCCGTCTTTCACACGTCAGCAGGAGGGTGGTCCACGCCCAGCGTGGACTCGTACTCGTGGTCGAAGTGCCCGGCACAATCGACCGCCCTGGACGGCGGGATCCTGTACAGCTCTTAGCCCCAGCCTCCGCCCGGTGCTCGGGTCGTGCGGCCGCCAGGGCCGCATCAGCAGCCCTGGGCACCGGGCGGAGCTGCGCCGCGAGAAGCAGCATGAGACCTGGTCAGATGATCTTTCTGGCTGACTGATCCAGGAGCAGATGCGCAACGCCGCCCCGATCTGGGCCGACATCCTGACCCGGGACGCAACCCTCCGGAGGCCCTTCGGCGTATAGCGGGCACAGGGAATCCGAATCGATCAGGATCCACGTCCCAAGGAGGAGACATGCGGGTTGCACCAGGGATTCGCCGGCTCGCGGCACTGACGGCCGCCGCCGGAATCGCGATCACGGCCTTCGCCACGGCCGTCCCGGCCGAGGCTGCGACGACCTATCGGGGAAAGGTCATCGCCAACGGCGGCCTCGCCGTCCGGAGCGCGCCGACGACCCACGCCGGCAGCACCGGAACGATCGCCGAAGGCCGGACGATCACCATCGAATGCAAGGTGCCGTCGACCCGGGTCGACGGCAACCGGCTGTGGTATGCGCTCAGCGGCAACAAGGGCTGGGTTTCGGCCCGCTACGTCGACAATCTCGGCGCCGCACCGAAACGCTGCCCGGAGTTCGACACCGAGTTCGGGATCGGCCGGGCCGACACCGCCCTCAACCTCCGGCACGGACCGTCCACCAAGGACCGGCTGTACGGGGTCGCCGGCAAGGGCGCCAAACTCACCGTCGTGTGCCACGAGTCCAGCCAGAGTGTCTACGGGTCCCGAACCTGGTATCTGCTGAACAACGGCTACTGGGTCCACGGAGCGCACGTGACCCGGCTGCCGGCGGTGCCCAGCAACTGGAGTGAGTGCACCGAGTAGCACGCTCTCCGACGATCGGCCCGGACCGGCCCTCCTGAGCATCCACGGGCTCAGGCAGGGCCGGTCTTGCGGAAATTCACTTGCTGACCGGCGGCCGGACCTTGTTAGGTTGCAGGTCCAAGGTCAGATCCGGGGCACTCCCCCGGAGCACTCGACCACAGCGACTCTCAGCGAGCCGCGTGGTGGTGACGTGCTCCGGGTTCTTCTGTTTCCGGGGTCCGGTTCACTTCCGCGCAGGTCGTACGCGGAAGGAACACGTGATCACCATGCCCCTCGATCCCGACTTCACCGATCCCGAGCACCGCCGACAGAGCGAGCCGTCGAAAATGATCAAGCCTCGCCAGTACTCCGAGAGACTCGGCGTGATCAACGGCGCTCAGCTCCAGGCCGTCGCCGACGAGTTCGGGCTCGGCCGGGTCCTCGCCGCCGAGCCGGCGCCCACGGGCCTGTTCGGCCAGATCGTGCTCCTCACGACGACGGCCGGCGAATATGCGATGCGCGGGCACCCGCACGGTCACGGCCAGCTCACCAAGGAACGCTGCGTGGCGCGGCTGATTCATGATCAGTCGTCGCTGGCCGCCCCGTGGCCGTACAAGATCAGCGAGGACATCGAGCTGTTCGGGTGGACGTATGCCGTCATGCCCAGGCTTCCGGGTTCGAACGGCTCCACCGTGTGGGACTCGACCGATGGCGACCAGCAGACCGCCATCGCGGCCGCCTGCGGGGAAGCCCTGGCACGGCTGCACGAGACGCGGTCACCGTTCTTCGGACCGTACGACGCAGAACTGGACGCGTTCACGGCGCTGCCCGACTACCCGGATTGGGTGCTGCAACGCCTCGCGCGGTGCCGGGCCGGGTGCCGCGACGTCAATGCTCTGCTGGCCGAGGACGAGCTGTTCATCGACAACGTGCTCGAGGAATGCGTCGCGCCATTGGCCGAGCCGTTCGAGCCCGTCCTCGTCCATCACGACTTCAGGCCGGGCAACCTCAATCTCGAACCGGCCGATGATCATTTCGTCGTCACGGGCGTCTTCGACCTGTTCGAGGCCTATTTCGGTGACGGCGAGGAGGACCTCGTCCGGATGCTGCGGACGGTCCGGACGGGTGAGCAGCGCCGGGCCTTCCTCGACGCCTACACCGCTCACCATCCGCTACGACCGGGCGCCGCCCAGCGGTTGGCGATCTACGCCCTAGCCGACTGGCTGATCATCTGGGGTTACGGCAAACGACATCGCGTCTGGTTCGAGGACGGTGACTCGTTTCTGGACAAGATCGGCCCGATCATCGAGTCGGTCAAACAGACGGCATCGCCTTGATCGAAACACCGGCGAGTTCGGGCAACAGCTGCGCAAGATCGGCGCGCAGTCGCCCCGGTTCCGTGTAGTGGTAGGCGGATCCGCCCCAAGCGCGGAAGATCCGGCAGGTGTCGGCGCAGTCGTCGATCAGGACAGCGTCGGCCGGGGTGAGGCCAAAGCGCTCCAGGGTCGGCCCGAAGAACCGGTCCGGCGACTCCTTCTTCAACACCCCGACCGACGAGGAGATGATCAACTCGTCCATCCGCAGGTCGCCGGTGAGCACGCGGGGCGGGGCGTCGACGAAGCATGGCATGTTGTCGCTGGCGACGGCGACGAACGCGCGGTCGCGCACGGCGCGGACGATGTCGGCCATCGCCGGATCGATCTTCGTGTTGCGGCAGCCTCGCAGGAGTTCTCGCAGGAGGTAGTCGTCCTTGTATCCACGGGGCAGCCGGACATTCAGGGTTTCGATGACCTGTTCGTCGGTGACCTGGCCGCGCATCCAGGCGCAGACGAATTCCTTGCGCCCGCGGAACAAGTCCTCCACCGCGACGTTCAAGCGCCTGGCGAGGGGATGCCGTTCGTTGCCGAGGATCGAGTCCCAGAACGGGGTGGTGGACAGGGTGTTGTGCCAGTCGAAGAACACGAAGATCGGGAACACACCCTGACCTCGGGCGTCGGCTGGTTTCGTCATTCGTCCTTCCCGGTTCGCAGTCTCCGGTGGTCGGCAGCACCGTCGAATCGTTCAGGCTAGCGCTCTGGTCCCCTCAGCAGTCGGTCCCGGCCGGCTACGACGCCGGGAGGGAATCCCGTCACGTGGTAGTGGCGCAGATACCAGAGCCCGTGGAGGAGCCAGAGCGCACGGTAGGTGCGATCGTTCGGCGGTTCGAACAACGAGGGGTCACCGTAACCGACCTGGATCCACTCGACCGGGAAGCGCCTCCCTTCTCGGAAGTCCCACAGGGCGAAGTCGTTCGCCGCGGGTTCGGCGGCGGCCACGCCGAAGTCGATGATCCCCGACAACCTCCCGTCGTGCACCAGGACGTGAACGGACAGGAGATCGTTATGGCTCATGATCATCCGAGGCGGGGCTGCGCGGAACGCGTCGACGATCTCGCCGAGCCAACCGCGGACCGTCGCCGGCTCGAATCCGGCCGAACGGCCGGCGTCCTCGAACGTGTTCGCCTCCGTGATCACGTTGGCCAGCCACTCCTCCAAGGTCTCGAACGTGCCGACGCCGGAGCCGTTGAGCCTCCCGAGGCCGTTCACCGGGATGGCGTGGAGCTGCTTCAGCCAGGCCCCGACCTCTTCGAGCGCGCGGCGAACGTCGACCTCGCCGGGATCGAGGTCGGCGAGTCGCTCCCCGGGCAGCTTCTCCATCACCATGACGGACCGGAGCTCGCTACCGACCTCGACGCGACGAAGAGCGTGCACCAGAGGTGCCCGAATGCCCCGCGACGCGCATTCGCCGAGGACCCACGCCTCCCGGTCGTGATCCTCGGATCCGTTGTGCGAGATGCGCACGATCAGGGACGGGCCCCGCTCCACAGTGACGTCGTAGACCTCGTTCACCTCGCCGTCGACGACGCGGCGGCACTCCACGACCGGCGCCTTCGTCACCTCCCCGACCACCGCCGCCACGACGTCCAGCGGCGTCGCCCACGCGCTGTGCAGCGCGGCGAGATGCTGACGGCGGTCGACATCGGATGGTGCCCTGACTTCGCGCTCCGACATCCCCCGACCGTAGGACAGGCGCATGACACAAGCGACGGCTTTTCAGCGGAGTCGGATTCAAGCACAAGCGCCGACTCCGGCAGGTCGACTGAACTTTCCAGCTCCCCGGGAAGGAGTCGAACCTTCGTCGCTGATCCTGATTCAAAGTCAGGCGGGCCCTGCCGGCAGACCAACCGGGGAACGACCGATCGCTCGGCCAGGGACAGAATACGCAAGCACCCAGGCCGGCGCATCTCGGTTCCGGGGTGATGTCGCAGATCTGACGCTCGTTCGCGAATCGGGCCCTGATCGAGCCGTTTCGGCGAACCATTGTCAGATCTGCGACATCACCCCTCGGCCAAGGGTCAGCCGATGGTGACCTTCAGCCGGTGCGACACCGGCGCCTTCCCCGCTGCCAGGGCCCCGTCGGCGAGCGGGGCGGTGTTGCCCTGGCCGCCGGGTTGCAGCACCCCGTTGACCTTGAGCTTGTAGTTGGCGTTCTTGTTGGCCAACTCCTGCGGATCGTCGACGGTCACGATCACCCCGATCCGGTCGACCCGGCCGAGCAGCCGGCGGAGCTCGCTCTGGTTCAGGCTCGCCTTGTGCG
Source organism: Microlunatus speluncae (assembly GCF_009299835.1). Lineage (GTDB taxonomy): Bacteria > Actinomycetota > Actinomycetes > Propionibacteriales > Propionibacteriaceae > Microlunatus > Microlunatus speluncae. The sequence continues at coordinate 39,611 of NZ_VKCZ01000001.1, read as the reverse complement.
CCTTGCTCAGCGGCACATCGGCATACCGGACGGTCTTGCCGTCCAGCGTCCAGCCGACCAGCTGCAGCCGCCAGTCGGCGACCAGCATCGGGTTGACCTGGCTGGCGGACCGGCCGCCCTCCAGGCTGCTGCCGTCGGTGATCACCGTGCCGTCCAGCGTGACATCGCGGATCCACCAGCCGGAGGGTTCGCCGCTGCCGTTGCCGTTGGCCGCGCCGTCGGTCATGTAGCGGAACGAGACCAGCACCTCCTGGCCGGCGTAGTCGGACAGGTCGTAGCTCTGCGGCTGGTAGCCGTCGCTCAGGCCGGTCAGGCCGGGCAGCTGGGCGACGATCGCCGGGTCGGCGCCGTCGGCGTGCTCGGAGGTCGTGTTGTCGTTGCCGATGGTGGTGTACGTCTTGCCGCCGTCGGTCGACACCTGGACCAGACCGAAGTCCCAGTTGGCTTCGATGTCGTACCGGCTGGAGAGGGTCAGTTCCCCACCGCCGGCCGGCACCGAGACGGGATAAACGATGGACCGATCAAGATCATCGCCCTCGCCGGCCCAGAGTGCGTCGTCGTTGATCACCCACTCCAGCGGATCCGGCGCGTAACGCTTCGCGCCGGTGAAGTCGAGCGACCGGGCGGAAAGTCCGGTCACCGGACGGTCGGCGATCGCCAGCACATAGTCCGACCCGTTGGCCGGCGCGCCCGGCGAATCGAAGGAGCCGGTCCAGGCCCAGTCGATCGCCGAGTTGAGCTGCTTGGACGTGAACCGATTCTTCTCGTCTCGGCTCAGCCCCCGGGCGCCCTGGTCGGCCAGCCGGTCGACGGCCATCTGCGCGGCCCAGTCGTGCACCACGTGGGCCGTCTTCAGGCCCGGCGCGTTGTCGTCCAGATAGTCCTGCAGCGACCGCAGCCCGGGAGCGTCGGCGTTGTGCAGATAGGTGATCACGCCCTCGCCGAACTGGTCGGCGAGGTAGGTGACGAAGCTGTACGCGGCGCCGTAGTCGGCCAGGCCCTCGTTCGGTTGATCATCCCAGCGGGTCAGCGAGTTCTCCGCCCCGCAGTACGGGAACGAGTCCGACCCCAGGAAGCCCTGGAAGCAAGTGAGGTGGCTGTCGGCCCCGACCGCCCCGTACGGCAGCGTGGTATCGGCGTAGCCGACGACGGTCTGGGCGTAGTCCGACAGGCCCTCGTTCAGCCAGGTGTGCTCGCCGGGACCGGCGTAGTACTCCAGCAGATGCTGATATTCGTGGGCGAAGGTGCCCTCGTAGTCGTGCGGTCGCGCGGCCTGCTTCGGGCTGCACAGTCCGCCCGGCGTCTCGTCCGGCGGGTTGGCGCCGGTGCGGTGCAGCCAGTCGTATGAGTCGATCGTCATCACGTTGCGATCGAAACCCTCGTTGAACAGCGGCGAGAAGAAGCCCGCGATGTAGGTCGAGCCGGCCGGGCTGGTCGGCTCGTAGAAGTTCTCGTCCCGCACGTTGCTGACCAGCACGACGGTCTTGTCGCCGTCGCCCTTGAAGTAGTTCGGGTCGCCGCCGCCGATCAGCTGCCACAGCGGAGCGCCGAAGCCGACGTCGATCGACTGGGTGCCGTCCCGCTCCGGCGCGACCGAGAAGACCTCGGACTCCTTCGGCAGGATGTTGCCGTCGAACTCGGTGATCATGGACTGCACCTGGGCGTCGGTGATCACGTTGCGGACGCCGTCGTTACGGCAGTCGCCGGCCGGATAATTGATGTCGCTCTGGACCCAGATCTCGATCTTGTCGCCGATCCCGCGCAGCGTGTAGCCGGCCGGGCTGTAGCTGTTGTTCAGACCGAGCACCAGCCAGTTCTTGCTGCCGCCGACCGGAGTCCCGGTGGCGCCGTCGTCCGGAGCCGGCGCGGCCCGGCGCTTCGCCGCCGGCGCGCTGTCCTCGAACGCCTCCTGCTCGGCCCGGCTGAGATCGATCTTGGAATTCTTGTGGACCTCGGCCGGGACCTCTCGGGTGTCCCGGGCCAGTCGCTGGGACGATCCCGCAGCGGGATCCGCGCCCGCGGTCGTCGTGGACAGGCCGATCAGGCCGGTGAGGGTGACGGCGAACGCGGTGGTGACCGCTGCCGCCCTTCGAGCTCGCCCACGATGCATCGGTGACACCATGACTGCGTACCTCCTGGGGGGTGGATTCCCGGTCAAGCATTCAGCCCCGACGCGAAGTCGGCAGGCGATTCGCCGAAGATCGAAGAATCTGCGGTGCTTAGCCCCGCTATGGACAGAACCTGCGGTCGACCGGGCCTGGTGAACCGCTATCAGCGCAGGATTTCCGGCCGCGATCCCCGGCTCCCAGGGGTTGGAATGGATTTCTCCAATCGGTGGGGTTTGGGGAGACTAGAGCAATGTCTTCCCGAGCCGCCCCGCGCCGGGCGCGCCGCGTTCGGATGACCGGGGCCGAGCGCCGCGAACAGCTGATCACCGTCGCCCGCGGCCTGTTCGCCGACAAGGGCATCGACGGCACCTCGGTCGAGGAGATCGCGGCCGCGGCGGAGGTCAGCAAGCCGGTGCTGTACGAACACTTCGGCGGCAAGGACGCCCTCTACGCGGTGGTCGTCGACCGCGAGGTGACGACGCTGCTGGACGGGATCGGCGGGGCGTTGACGGAGGGCCGGCCGCGGGAACTGCTGGAGCAGGCGACGCTCGCCTTCCTCGACTACATCGAGGAGCACACCGAGGGCTTCCGGATCCTGGCCCGCGGGTCGGCGGCCGGAGAGTACGCGACCCTGCTCGGCGATGTGGCGAGCCGGGTCGACGTGGTGCTCCGGGCCGAGTTCGCGCGCCGCGGCTTCGACCCGAAGACGGCCCAGGTCTATGCCCAGGCGCTGGTCGGGATGGTCGCGATGACCGGCCAGTGGTGGCTGGACAACCGACAGGGGCGCCGGGCCGAGGTGGCCGCGCAACTGGTCAACCTGGCCTGGAACGGGCTGCACGGCCTGGAGGCCCGACCCACTCTGGAGAGGCGGCGATGACCAAGATCATCAGCGAACCGGCCGGCAGCCGGTTGGACACCCGGGCCGCGGTGATCGCGGTCGCCGGACTGTTCGCGATCAACGGGATGCTGCTCGGCGGCTACGGCGGCTCGTTGCCCGCACTGCGCAGCCGGCTCGAGCTGGACGCGGCCGGGATCGCGATCATGCTCTTCGTCGCCGGTGGCGCCGCGATCATCACCATGCAGTTGGGCGGCCGGCTGGCCGACCGGTTCAGCGCCCGGCCGGTGGCGCTGTTCGCGTTGCCGATCATCATCGTCGGCTGCCTGCTGGTCGGGTTCGCGCCGGTCTACGGTCTGGCCGTCGCCGGGGCGATCGTGATCGGCTTCGGCAACGGCGCGATGGACGTGGCCATGAACGCGCTCGGCGTCCAGGTCGAACGGGCCCGGCGACAGCCGATCATGAGCCGGTTCCACGCGTTCTTCTCGATCGGCAACTTCGTCGGCGCCGGCCTGATCCTGGCGATCTCCGGCGTGTTCGGCCTCGGCGGCGGCACCGTCGTGCTGCCGTTGATGATCACGATGGCGGTGATCGCCGTGGTGTCGGTGCCGATCTTGGTCCGGCTCACCCCGCGGGCGATGCCGGTGCACCACACCGTCGACGGCGTCCGGAACAAGATCCCCGCGATCGCCTGGCTGCTCGGCCTGATGGCGATCGGGTACGGCCTCGCCGAGGGCACCGCCGTCGACTGGGCGTCGATCCACGTCACCGACGTGGCCCGGGTCGACCCGGCCGTCGGGGCGATCGGGTTGATCGCGGTGAGCGCGTTCATGACCCTGATCAGGTTGCTCGGCGACCGGCTGGTGCTGCGGTTCGGCCGCCGGGCCGTGGTCCGCTTCGGCGGCGTCTGCGCCGCGGCCGGCTATCTGATCGTGATCATCGCGACCCCGCTGCCGCTGCTGGTGATCGGCTGGTCCCTGGTCGGCTTCGGCGTCGGCATGATCGCGCCGCAGGTGTACGCGGTCGCCGGTCACCTCGGCGGCGGCCGGGTGCTGGCCCTGGTCGTCACCTTCGGCTACGCCACGTTCCTGATGGGGCCGGCGATCACCGGCTTCCTGGTCGCCCACCTCGGCATCCAGCACGCCATGGTCCTGCCGGGCGCCCTCTGCCTGATCATCATCGGGCTGGCCGCCGTGCTGCCGAAGACCGACGAGGGCATTCATCCGCGTCAAGAGTCTTGACATCTACACTCTTGGTCATGAGCCAACCGCTATCCGTCGACGCGGACGAGCCGCGCGACGAGGTCGACGCGGTGGTCCAGGCCTGGCAGCGGGAGCGGCCCGACCTGGACACGGCTCCGATGGAGGTGCTGTCCCGGGTCACCCGGCTCGCCCGGCACCTGGATCGGCTGCGCCGCTCGGCCTTCGCCGCACACGGTCTGGAGTCCTGGGAATTCGACGTGCTGGCCGCGCTGCGCCGGGCCGGTGATCCGTATCGGCTCTCCCCCGGTCAGCTGCTCCGGGAGACGATGGTCACCTCCGGCACGATGACCAACCGGGTCGACCGGCTGGTCACCCGCGGTCTGGTCGGCCGGGAGAGCCATCCCGGTGACCGCCGCGGCGTCCTGGTCACCCTGACCGCCGCCGGCAAGGACGACGTCGACGCCGCCCTGGCCGACCTCCTCGCCGCCGAGCGCACCATCCTGGCCACCCTGTCGGACGACCAGCATGATCAACTCGCCCGCTCCCTCCGCTCCCTGCTCGCCCCCTACCGCACCTAGAACGCCGACTTGTCAGAACTGAGATGCCCTATGGCACAACTCAGTTCTGACAACTCGGCGGGTTGGGTCGTTCCCTGAGCCCACAACTCCTCTTGGTCCCTGAGCCTGTCGAAGGGCAAGACCGATGACGCTGTGGCCGTTGAATCACCGGCCTTGCCCTTCGACAGGCTCAGGGAACTAGGGGGAGTTGAGCTCAGGGAACGCTATGGAGCTGGAGCTCAGGGAACGCTGTGGAGTTGTGGCTCAAGGGACGGTGATCAACGGAGGGCGCGGAGGATGTCGCCGCGTTCGCGGGCGGTCAAGGTCCCGGCGGCGACGTAGCGGTCGAGTTCGCGGGCAGCGGCCGAACCACTGCTGCCCCCGTCGATGATCTTGTCCACGACATCCTGCAGGGTGCAGCCGGTGATCACGAAGCGGTTCCTCAGCGGGGTCTGTACGCCGCCGATCGTCAGCTTGTCCCGGGTGTCCGGGGTCTCGCACGGAGTCGCTGCCGGGGTGAACCGGCCGTAGTGGATCGGGTTCTCGAAACCTTCCGGCCAGACCAGCATCAGCAGGTCACGATCGGCCGACAGCTCCAGCCGGTACGTCTTCTCGGTCTGCCGCTCCCCGGTCAGGGTGAACGGATCGAGGGCGAAGTTGGATTCACCGACGCTGGCGTACAGGTAACCGTTCGGGTGGAAGATCAACTCGCCCCGGGAGGCGGCCCGGACGGCGCCGACTCCGTCCAGCGCGACCTTCCGGATCACCTTCCAGGCAACGGGATCGAATTCGAACACGGTCGAGTCGGCGAGCCCGTACAACCGACCGTTGTGCACGGTGAGCGCGTTGATGCTCTCCGCGTCGGCCACCGGCTCGGCGGTCCGCACCACCTGTCGGGTCGCCGGATCCCATTCGACCAGCTTCGCGGTGCCCTCGATCGGGTCGGTGCCGGTGCCGCCCTCGGTGCTGCTGCCGGCAAAGATCTTGTCGCCCAGGAAGGCGAGCGAGGCCATCGTGTGATCTTGGACGACGTTGCGGGTGACCTTGACCTCGTTGCTGGTCAGGTCGACGGCGGCGATCGCGCCGCCGCGCAGGCCGTAGTCCGGCGCGGTCGCGGCGTAGAGCACCCCGTCGTGCACCTGCACGTCGAGCGGCCTGATCTGCGCGTCACTCGTCTTCAGCGTCGCGAAGGTCTTCGGATTGTCCGGTCCGGCGGGCTGATCCGGCCGGTACCTGATCAAGGTGCCGTTCGGATACACCCCGGCATAGATCGTCGTCTCCTCCTCCGGCCCCAGCGTCCAGTCCTCGGCCTGGCCGAGCCGGGTCACCGGGGTCAGCACCCCGGATTCGACGTCGAGCTTGGACGTGCTGCCGTTGAGGAAGGCGTCGAAGAAGATCTCCGACCCGTCGGCGTTCGGCAACACGTGCTGTAGCCCGGCCGGTGCCGGCCGGAACGGATACTGCAGCGTGCCCGCGGTGTCGCTGACCGGGTCGTAGCGGAAGCCGCCGCCGGAATAGTTGCCGGCCAGCGAATACAGCACCTCATGATCACCTTCGGTGGTCCAGCCGTAGCCGATCAAGGCCCCGCGGGACGACGGATGTCTGGTCGTGGTGACGGTGTCGGTCGCCAGGTCGTAGTAGCTGAGGTGCGAAACGGTGCCGACCAGCCGGCTGAAGTAGACCTTGCCGTCGCGCGGCTCGGAGACACCGCGAGCCACCATCGGCAACCCGACCGCGACCTGTCCGGTCGAGGCGTCGGTGACGTCGACCTCCCGGTTGGCCACCGAGTCGAAGACCCGCAGCGTGTTGTTGACGTTGGCCAGCACCCGGCCCTGGGCGTAGTCGAGATCGATCACCGAGGCGCCGGGGAACGGCGCCGACACCTGGGATTCGGTGAAGGTCTTGCTGGCCAGGTCGAGCTTGAACAACTTCGGGATCGGCTGGGTGCCGACGAACAGGGCGTTCTGATCCGGGTCGTAGACGGTCGACTTCAGGTATTTGATCTCGTCGTTGTCGACCGGCTTGCCATAGTCGGTGAAGCCGCGGTCCGGGTGGTAGGAGAACACGTGCGCGTTGGGATACGTACCACCGAAGACGGTGCCGTCCGGGGCGACCGACAGCCCGAACAGGTACGTCTCGCCGGCGACCGGCTGGCCCAGGTCGGACATCTCCTTCGTCGCCGGATTCCAGGCGTAGAGATGGCCCTGGTAGTAGGTGCCGACGTAGACCACGCCGTCCGGCCCGACGGCGATGGTCGGTCCGCCCGACGCCCCCGGCATCGGGTAGTGGCCGAGCACCGTGTTGGTGCCGTTGACCGAGGTGGTCACGTTGAGTTCGGCGTTCTCGCCCATCACCGGCGCGTACGCGACGAAGGTGCCGTCCGGCAGCTTCCCGTACGCACCCTCGACCACGGTCAGCGAGCTGATCGTCGCCCCGAGATCGCGCAGTTCGCCCGCGGGTGGCGGCGGGGTCGATGCCGCCTTCGACTCCGGCGTACCGACCGCCGGCACCTGGCCGGCGATCACGACCACCAGCGAGAGCAGCAGAACGGTGAGCAAGGTCCGACCCCGAGCGCGCATCATTGCCTCATTTCCGGAACGCCTAAATTCGGATTAAGCGTAAGCGATAACTCCCGTCGTGGCGAGAGTCAGGCCGGATAGAGCCGCGCGACCCTGATCTCGACCGCGACCAGCACGGCCAGGACGATCCCCGCGACCAGCTCCGGCATCGGGGTCGCGGTGCCGGCGAGGATCAGCGCCGAGGCGCCGAAGAACGGGCCCCACGTGCGCACCGACGCGTCGTGATGGCGGAGGTGGATCAGCCAGATCATGATCAACAACACCGCCACCGGCACCGTCACCGCGAGCCCGGTGGTCAGCGCGCTGCCGTGGTGCTCGGAACCGGACCAGTAGTCGACCCGGGCCGCCAGCCCGGCACCGACCGCGGCCGCGGCGCCGAAGATGAAGTAGTGGCCGAATCCCCACACCATCTCGAAGTTCTGGTCGGCCCGGCCCTCGCGGCGCAGGGTGGGCGCGGCCGAGCGGGAGAAGTAGAGCCACCAGACGCTGAAAACGATCAAGACCCCGGAGCCGACCACGATCATCACGGCCGAGGTCCAGAGTTGATCATCGACCAGGGCGCCCTGGATCGCCAGGGTGGTGGACAAAACCGTCTCGCCGAGCACGATGATGAAGAACAGCCCGTACCGCTCGGCGATGTGGTGCGGATGCCAGGGAGTCTGCCCGGCCCGCTCCGCGAACCACGGCACGATCAACTCGAAGATCACGAAGAGGACGAACAACGGCACCAACGCCGCCGGGGCTGCGGCCGAGATCGGGATCAAGGCGATCCAGCAGAGCTGGACGATCACGATACCGACGGCGTAACGCAGGCAGGTCCGTCGTCGCTCCGGATCGTGGTAGGCCGCTCGGAGCCACTGCGCCACCAGGGCGATCCGCATGATCACGTAGCCGGTCACGCCGAGCAGCAGCTTGCCCTCGAACATGTCCGGGATCCCGGCGGCGATCACCAGCGAGCCGACGATCTGCAGGATGGTCAGCAGCCGGTAGACCACGTCGTCGTTGTCGTACGCGGAGCCGAACCAGGTGAAGTTGAGCCAGGTCAGGAAGATCGCGAAGAACGCCAGCATGAACCCGGTCAGACCCTCGACCGCATGGTGATCGGAGATGTGGTGATGGAACTCGGCGGCGGCCTGCGCGATCGCCACCACGAAGCAGAGGTCGGTCAGCAGCTCCAGCGGCGAGGCCGCCCGGTGTGATTCGGCCGGATCCCGCGGCCGCAGGGCTCGGATGATCGGCAGGGTTCCGCGTACGTTCTCCACAGCAAGTCATCGTCCCCCACCGGGGCGCCGACCCGTCACATCCGCGTCGACACGCCGCCAAAACGCCCGCGGATCTGACGGGTCAGCGGGGTTGGTGGGTCAGGTCACGACGCGGGCGCCGTGGACGGGGCCGACGGCTCGGCGGACGGAGCGGCAGATCCCTTCGGCGCTGAGCGCGACGGACAGCTCGATGGCGGCCGACTCGGAGCCGGCGAGGAAGGCGACGGTCGGGCCGGAGCCGGAGACCACCGCGCCCAACGCGCCGAAGTCGAGCCCCGCGTCGAGCACCCGGCGGAGCACCGGCCGCAGGGTCAGCGCGGCCGGCTGCAGATCGTTGTCCAGCGACTCGCCCAGCGCCGCCGCGTCGCCGGCCCGGAGGGCGTTCATCAACTCGTCGGCCACGGTCGGCGGCGGCGCGGTCCGGCCGCCGAGCTCGTCGTACAGCCCGTACACCTTCGGCGTGGACAGCCCCTCGGTGCCGAACGCGAGCACCCAGTGGTAGCAGCCGCGGGCCAGCGCCGGCACCAACTGCTCGCCGCGGCCGCTGCCGATCGCGGTGCCACCGACCAGGGCGAACGGGACATCGCTGCCGAGCTCCGCCGCGATCGCGAGCAACTCCTCCTGCTCCAGGTCCAGCGCCCACAGGGCGGCGCAGGCGACCAGCGCCGCGGCGCCGTCGGCCGAACCGCCGGCCAGCCCGCCGGCCACCGGGATCGCCTTCTTGATCGACAATCGGACGCCCTCGGCCGGCGCGTAGGCCTCGGCCAGCCGGCGCGCCGCCCGGATCGCCAGGTTGGAGTCGTCGGTCGGCACCAGCTCGGCGTCCTCGCCGGAGACCGTGACGGTGAATTCGCCGGCCGGCGCCGGCTCGGCGACCAGGTCGTCGTACAGCGAGATCGCGTGAAAGACGGTGGCCAACGGGTGGAATCCGTCCGGTCGCGGCGGGCCGACCTTCAGCGCAAGATTGATCTTGGCCGGCACGCGGACGCGTACACCGGTCGGAGGCAGAGCGGCAACCACGCTTCGAGGCTAGTGCCCGGCCGAATCACCCGAACGGTCGACCCGGGCCAACGCCTCCGCGATCCGAGCGAAGTCGGCGATCTCCAACTGCTCGCCCCGCACCTGCGGGTCGATCCCGGCGTCCTCCAGGACGACGCTCGCCGCGGCGGAGGAGCCGACCAATCCGGCCAGCGCCGAGCGCAACATCTTGCGCCGCTGCGCGAACGCGGTGTCGATCACGGCGAACACCGCGGCCCGGTTGGCTGTCGTCTCGACCGGCGGCCGTCGGGCCAGCGCGACCAGGCCGGAGTCGACGTTGGGCACCGGCCAGAAGACGCTCGGCGCCACGCTGCCGACCCGCCGCGAGGACGCGTACCAGGCCAGCTTCAGCGACGGGATGCCGTAGGTCTTGCTGCCGGGGCCGGCCACCAGCCGATCCGCCACCTCGGCCTGCACCATCACCAGCCCGTGCTGCCAGCTGTCGAACGTCGCCAGCAGATGCAACAGCACCGGCACGCTGACGTTGTACGGCAGGTTGGCGACCACCTTGGTCGGCGGCTCGGGCAGCTCGTCGACCCGCAGCGCGTCGGCGGTGATCACGGTCAGCGCCTCGGCGCGGGCCGGGGCCAACCGGGCCACCGTCGCCGGCAGCGCGCCGGCCAGCAGCGGGTCGATCTCGATCGCGATCACCCGCCGGGCCCGGTGCAGCAGGCCGAGGGTCAGCGACCCCAGGCCCGGCCCGACCTCGACCACGACATCGTCCGGCGTCACCTCGGCCAGGCCGACGATCCGCCGGACCGTGTTGGCGTCGGTGACGAAATTCTGGCCGCGCTGCTTGGTCGGCCGCAGCCCGAGCTCGGCGACGAGACCGCGGATCGCGGTCGGGTCGAGCAGCGGCTGATCGTCCCGCTGTCGCTGATCATGCTCGGAGGCCACGGGTGAGGATAACGCGAACCGACCGGTAAGGTGCCGCGGGTAAATCCGTGGGAACAGGAAGGTGACGACGCATTGTTCGGCGAATCGTTGACCGATCGCATCCTCCAGTTGGGCCTGACCCCCGCCGACGCGGGCCGGCTGCTCGAAGCCAGCCCCGCTCGGCTGCGCGGCGTAGGCGGCGATCCGGCGGCGATCTTCGCGCCGGCCCGGCGCAAGGTCGGGATGCTGTTCACCTCCCGCTCCGGCACCACCTTCTTCGTCGACATCCTCAACCGCTCCGGCGTGTTCGGCGGCATCCGGGAACACCTCAACGGCTACCGGCAGCGGACCGGGGCGAAGAAGTACAAGTCGGCGTCGATGGCCGACTATCTGACCGAGACCGTGCGCCGCTACAGCTCGCCGGCGGGCGTGTTCGGCTTCAAGGGCACCGCCGAGGCGCTGCTGCCGCTGGCCCAGGTGGGCGAGCTGCCCGAGAACGCCCGTCAGTGGTCCTGGATCACCGTCCGCCGGGACGACATCGTCGCGCAGGCGGTGTCACTGTTCCGGGCCAAGGCGACCGGCGTCTGGCACTCCGTCGGCAAGCTGTCCGGCAAACCGCCGATGCCGCCGTACGACTTCGTCGGGATCGAGAAGCAGATCGAGCTGATCCAGCGCAAGCAGGGCCACATCGAACGCTTCATCGCCCACCACGACCTGACCCCGCTGCGCCTGGTCTACGAGGACTTCAAGGACGATCCGACCGACGCCCTCAAGGCCGTCTTCCACCACGTCGACCTGATCCCGCCGGCCAATCTGGCCGAACTCGTCGCCGAGGGCGAGTTCACGATCATGGCCGACGACCAGAGCCAGCACTACGCCGACCGCTTCCGGGCCGAGAGCACGTACCAACTGGAGTGACCGGAATCCGGCGCGCGTTGCCCGAACCGACCCGTTGAGCGCCAAATTCCCGAACCACCGCTGAATTCCGGTCAGTCCCTCAGGCCAACGGCAACGGTCGGACTCGGATCACGTTCGGAGAGAAGACAACGATCGCGCCAGCCGCAAGGGCATCCCGGACCTGGTCGAGGTTCGTCGCCAAGAGGACTCCCTGCTCCATAACCGAGAGGGACAGCAATTCTCGGACGAGGACGACGGATGGTTTAGTGGTCCGGTCGACAGCCAGCAGGGCGCCGAAGTCGGTATCGGCAGTCACGATGACCAAACCGTGCTCGACGGCGTGGTCGAAGATCTCCTGGTCCGTCGCTCCCGCTGCAAGCCTCTCGTGGACGTGTTCAGCCGTGTCATCCGACCCAGTCAGGTGATCGCACAGACGCGGCGAGAGATTCTCATCGACGAGGAATCTCACGCAGTCGGCCGAAGATCCAGATGGTATTCGTTCTCGGCCAGAGCAGCCGAGTACGCCAGCGCTTGGCGAATGTCCTCGCCCTCCAGGTACGGATACTCATCGAGGATGACCTCTGTGCTCTTTCCCGCAGCGAACATCTCGACGATCATTCCCACCGAGATGCGAAGTCCTCGGATGCACGGCTTGCCACCCAACTGCGCCGGATCAACCGTGATCCGGTCGAACCGCCTGGTAGTCATGCTCGTCAGAATACGCCCACACCGACGGCCAGCCGCGGAGGTTCACCGGGTCGAGCGGCAGGAACAGCTTCGTCGCGACCAACGAAAGTGGACCGAGACCCGACTGGGTCCTGGCATCGATCCGACGGGCGCTCGAGCTGAGCCGGCGGCGTGGCGCGGCATGATCACGTACCGTCACGAATCAGGAGTGCAAGAAACGCGCGGCAGGATCCGGGATCGCGGCCCGTTGCACCCCCGATTCGTGTCTGTCAGGCCGCGGGAGGGTCCGTCAAGGTCGCGAGCGAGTCAGCAAACGCGCGCATGGTCTGTCCCCACAGCAGGCCGCCGTAGCTGATCCGGGCGATGCCGTGCGCCGCCAGGTCCGCCACCGCGGCGCCGTCCGGCATCGTAGAGATGTTGATCATGCCGCCGGTCTCCCCGGCCAGCGCGCTGATCTGGTCCGGCTGGTGCAGCGCGATCGGATAGACGCAGTCCGCACCGGCGGCGAGATAGCGGTGGGCGCGGTCGACGACGTCGGGCAGGTGGTGCTCCTGCGGCGCCGGTCCGGTCTGACCGCTGTGCAGCCGCGCCACGAACTCGCCGACATAGTTGTCGATCCGGGCGTTGATCACCAGCGGATAGTGCTCGGCCTCGGCCGCCGCGCGGACCGCGGCGATCCACGCGGCCTGGTCGCTCGGATCCCGCTGCTGGCGGGTGCTGTGGTCGGTGTCCTCGAGGTTGCAGCCGGCGGCTCCGATGCTCCGCAACTCCGCGACGAACGTGGCCGCGTCCAGCCCGTAGCCGGCCTCCGCGTCGACGGTCACCGGCACCTCGACGCCACCGCACATCCGCCCCGCCGCCGCCAGCATCTCCGCGCTCGGCGCGCCCTCGTGGTCGTCGAAGCCGAGGGCGGCCGCGACCCCCATGCTGGTCGTCGCCACGACGGGATAACCGGCCTCGACCACCATCCGCGCCGATGCCACGTCCCACGCGTTCGGCAGCACCAAGGGCTCCCCCGGGACGTGCAGGGCCTTGAGCAGCTCGCACTTGCGGTCCAGATCCTTGATCTCTGATTCCATGATCACTCTCTCAGCTGGATTCGATGACGCGCCGACCACCGACGCTCACCACAAGGACGATCGCAAGCCGAAGAGTGTGACAGGACCACACCGGTACCCGGCGACTGAGCCGAGTTGTCAGAACTGAGTAGCCCCAGGACACAACTCAGTTCTGACAACTCGGCGTGGTTACCAGTGGTGGTGGCGGATTTGGTCGTTGGCGGGGCGACGGGGGCGGCGGGTGGGTGAGCCGGGGGTGCCGGCGGAGGCCGGATAGCCGAGGGTGATCACGCCGGCGGAGAGTTGGTCGGTCGGCACCCCGAAGCGGCGGCGGACCTCGTCCTGCTGCTCCGGGGGGATGCCGAAGAAGCAGCCGCCGAGGCCGGCGTCGACGGCGGCGAGCAGGATGGTCTGGGCGGCCATCCCGGCATCCACCCACCAGTACGGCGCCGACCAGCGGGCCGGGTCGCGGTCGGTCCAGCCCTTGTCCGGCTCGGCGTAGCGATCGAGATAGGCGGCCTCGGAGGTCCAGACCAGGATCAGCACCGGCGCCGACCGCATCCCGGCCAGCCAGGACGACCCGACGGCCGAGTCATCGTCGTCACCGGTGGCCGACCAGAAGCCGGCCACGTCGTCCGGCCGGTCCAGCACCAGGAACGAGACCCCCTGGGTGAAGCCGGCGGTGGGTGAGCGCCGGCCGGCCTCGGTCAGCCGGTCGATCACCTCGGCCGGCACCGGATCCGGCCGGTAGTCCCGGATCATCCGGCGCCGCCGCAGCACGTCCGTCAGCTCCATCAAGCCACTCCCGTCTCGGTCCCGTCCTCGTGCTCGGCCCAGCCGCCGCCGAACGCCGTGTCGGCGTTGGCCGCCAGGGCCCGGCAGACCTCGGTCAGGTCGCGGCCGAGCACTTCGGCCATCGTCCGGGCCGTGTGCGGGATCAGGTACGAGGCGTTCGGCCGGCCGCGGTACGGCTCCGGGGTCAGGTACGGCGCGTCGGTCTCGACCAGGATCCGGTCCAGCGGGGTGATCGCCAGCGCCTCCCGCAGCGGGGCCGCGTTCTTGAACGTGACCGTACCGGCGAAGGACAGATAGCCGCCGCGATCCAGGCAGGACCGGGCGAAGGCGGCGTCGCCGGAGAAGCAGTGCATCACGATCCGGTCCGGCGCACCCTCGGCGTCGAGCACGTCCAGGATCGGCTGATGTGCGTCCCGGTCGTGGATCATCAGCGCCTTGGTGTGCTGCTTGGCCAGCGCGATGTGCGCCGCGAACGCCTCCCGCTGGATCGCCAGCCCGTCCTCGGACCGGGTCCGGTAGCTGTCCATCCCGGTCTCGCCGACCGCCCGGACCCGGGGGTGGGCGGCCAGCCGGGCGATCTCGGCCAGCCCGGCGCCCAGCTCGGCCGTGGTCATCCGGGCGGCGTCGTTGGGATGGATCGCCACCGCGGCCACGACCGACGGGAACCGTTCGGCGGCCTCGACCGCCCACCGCGACCCGGCCACGTCGCAGCCGACCTGGACGATCCGGCTCACCCCGACCGATGCGGCCAGGGCCAGGGCTTCGGCCGGCGCCAGGTCGGTCTTGCCGTCGGCCACGTCGAGGTGACAGTGACTGTCCACCACCGGGTACGGCAGCGGCACCGGCACCGCCGGTCGGTCCAGGTTGCGCCGCTGCCCCTGCTCAGTGGTCTCGGTCCGCCGCTCACGCGCGTCCATCCGGCTCCTTCGTCGTCACTTCCGGCTGCCGCGATCTCGCCGCCAGGACGGCCGCGTACAACTCGTTCTTGGCCAGCCCCTGCGCGGCCGCGACCTCGGCCACGGCCGGCTTGAGCTTGGCCCCACCCGACACCAACGCGAGCACCGCGGCGACCGCGTCGCCGGTGTCGCCGCGGCTCGCCGGCGCCCCGGCGACGACCAGGGTGACCTCGCCCCGGACCCCGGCGGCGGCCCAGTCGGCCAGCTCGGCCACGGTGCCGCGCCGGACCTCCTCGTAGGTCTTGGTCAGTTCGCGGCAGACGACGGCCCGGCGGTCGGCGCCCAACTGATCGCTCATCGCCCGCAGCGTCTCCTCGGTCCGGTGCGGCGCCTCGAAGAAGACGGCGGTACGGGGCTCGCCGGCCAGCTCGGCCAGCCGCCGCGAGCGCTCCCCCGCCTTCCGCGGCAGAAAGCCCTCGAAGCAGAACCGGTCGGTCGGCAGCCCGGACAGCGCCAGCGCGGTCAGCACTGCCGACGGGCCCGGCACCGCGGTCACCGCGATGCCCTCCTCGACCGCGGCCGCGACCAGCCGGAACCCGGGATCGGAGATCGACGGCATCCCCGCGTCGCTGACCACGGCCACGGTGGCCCCGCCGCGCAGCAGTTCCAGCAGCTCCGCGGCCCGCGCAGCCTCGTTGCCGTCGAAGTAGGACAGCACCCGGGCCGACGTCTCGATCCCGAGCCGGTCCAGCAACCGGCGCAGCCGCCGGGTGTCCTCGGCCGCGATCACATCGGCGGCGGCCAACAGTTCGCCCACCCGGGGCGACGCGTCGCCGGGATCACCGATCGGCGTCCCCACCAACACGACCCGGCCCACGATTACCTCCGACTTGTCAGAACTCAGTTGCCCTATGACCCAACCAGATTCTGACAACTCGGTTGAAAGGGAGGGTCACTACTATGTCCGGGTGGTCGGAGCCGGCGGTGTGAGTGTGGTCGAGAGATTGCGGGTCGGCATGCCCACCGACCGGGCCTTCGGCTGGGCGATGACGGTGATCATCACGGTGATCGCGTTCGTCATCCGGGTGGTCAATCTCGGCTACCCGAACAAGATCGTTTTCGACGAGACCTACTACGCCAAGGACGCATACTCGCTGCTCCGCTGGGGGTACGAGCGCAACTGGCCGGATTCGGCGAACGACTCGATCGCCGCCGGCAACCTGCACTCCGTGATCCAGGGCATGGACGCCTGCACGAAGGACTGTTCGGCGTTCATCGTGCACCCGCAGGTCGGCAAGTGGCTGATCGCCTCCGGCGAGTGGCTCTTCGGGATGAACGCGTTCGGCTGGCGGTTCGCCTCGCTCGTCTTCGGCAGCCTGTTGATCTTGATCACCATTCGGCTGGTCCGCCGGATCTCCCGGTCGACCTTGATCGGCGGGCTGGCCGGGCTGCTGCTCGCGTTCGACGGGCTGGCGTTCGTGATGTCCCGGATCGCCTTGCTGGACATCTTTCTGGCGGTCTTCATCATGGCCGCGATCGCCTGCCTGGTCGCCGACCGGGACTGGTTCCGCAACCGACTGGCCGACCATCTGGTCGGTCGCGGCCTGGCCGATCTGAACGGACAGTTCGGCCCGGCCCTGTGGATCAGGCCGTGGCGGATCGCGGCCGGCATCTGCTTCGGGCTGGCGATCGGCACCAAGTGGAACGCGCTCTATCCGCTGGCCGCGTTCGCCCTGTTGTCGCTGGCCTGGGATGTCGGCGCCCGCCGGGTCGCCGGCGCCGGGGTGCGATCCAGCTGGGCGATCATCCGGGACGGCGTCCCGGCCTTCGTCTCCCTGGTCGTGCTGAGCGTGATCATCTACGTGGCGACCTGGGCCAGCTGGCTGGCCGGCAGCAAGGGCTACCTGCGGGACTGGGGTCAGAAACACCCCGATTCGCTGTCCGTCCGGCTACTCGGCGACCCGTTGGCCTCCCTGCTCGCGTACAACCAGGCGATGCTGAACTTCCACACCGGCGACGGCATCGCCGACGCGACCCATCCCTACGACGCGAAACCGTCGGGCTGGCTGATCCTGTCCCGGGTGATCGGCATCGACGCCGTGCTGGACATCCCGGGCGGCAGCGACGGCTGCCCGGTCGGCGCCGAGAAGTGTTACCGGGTGATCACCGGGCTGGGCACGCCGGCGTTGTGGTGGGCCGCGGTGATCGCCCTGGTCGCCGCCCTGATCCTCTGGATCGGCGGCCGGGACTGGCGCTTCGGCATCCCCGTCGTCGGGGTGCTCAGCAACTGGCTGCCCTGGTTCCAGTACACGGACCGGCCGCAGTTCCTGTTCTACGCGATCACGATCATCCCGTTCTCGGTGATGGCGGTGGCGCTGGTTTTGGGCCGATTACTCGGGGACGGCTCCGACCTGCGCGAGCCCGATCCGGCGGTCGCCGCGCCGAGGCCGGCCCGGGCCGCCCGGGGACGACCGGCGCACGCCCGCGGTGAGCCGGCCCGGGCCCGGTTCGACGTGCTCTCGGCCGGTCAGCTCCCGCTGGACCGCCGGGCGCTGGCGGCGATCGCGATCGGCGCGTTCGTCGCCCTGGTCGGCGCCAACTTCGCCTTCATCTACCCGATCCTCACCGACGCCGTGCTGACCTATCAGCAGTGGCAGGCGCGGATGTGGATCCGCGGCTGGATCTAGGACGCTCCTGATAACGGCCCGATAACGTTCAACCTGCGTCCCGGGCACAAGTCCTGTTGCGAGAAGGTGACAACGCGGGGGAGATGCGGCGAAATCGGCGCATCGGGTTTAGAGTCTCGCAAGTGGGAGCTGCGGTGACCGCCGACGCTCCCGGTGCCCTGGGGAGGACACCCTTGCTGAACGTGATCGAGTCGTCGACGCCTGCCCGGAAATTGTCGTCCGGTGCCGGGCGCCGACCCGTCGCGTTCCGGGCCCGCGACCCACTAAGGTCCTGGCACGTGAATCCGTTCGCCGGACCGGCACAGCATGGAGGACTTCATCGGTGATCAGATATCTGGTTAGGCGTCTTGCGGGCTGGCTGCTGATGATCATCGTCGCCACGAACATCACCTATTTCCTGGCCAACTTCTATCTGCATCCACGATCCAACTACGTGGGCCGGCAGCCACCGGTGCCGGAGCACACGGTCGACGGGCTGCTGAACCAGTACAACCTCAACGACAAGATCAACGTCGTCGAGCGGTGGTGGGGCTGGATCACCGGCATCGTCACCCGGTGGGACTGGGGCATGAGCCCGGTCGGTGAATCGGTCAACCAGCAGATCGAGTTCCGGGTCTGGATCAGCGCCCAGCTGGTCTTCACCGGCGTGATCATCGCGACCGCCCTGGGCATCGCCTTGGGCGTCTACACCGCCTCCCGGCAGTACAAGCTGGCCGACCGGGTCGGTCAGGGCCTCTCGATCATCACCCTGAACATCCCGGTGGTCGTCGCCGCGCTCGGCGTGGTGCTGCTGGCGATCCAGTTCAACCAGTCGGTCGGCCGAACGATCTTCTACGTGGTCGGCGCCCAGAACGACGGCGTCTCCGGCATCGGCCCGATCATCGTCGACAAGGCCCAGCACCTGATCCTGCCGACCATCGTGCTGGTGCTGACCACCTATGCCGGCACCCACTTCCTGCAACGGTCCCTGCTGCTGGACAACATCAGCGCCGACTACGTCCGGACGGCGCGGGCCAAGGGGCTGACCAAGGCCCAGGCGGTCCGCCGGCACGCGCTGCGCACCTCGCTGATCCCGGTCGCGACCCAGGTCGCGTTCTCGATCCCGGCCCTCTTCACCGGTGCCATCCTGACCGAGACGATCTTCGCCTGGGAAGGCATGGGCCGCTACTTCATCAAGACGATCGCCACCAACGACGTGCACGGGGTGGTGGCCACGGCCGCCTTCGGTGCCCTGATGACGGCGATCGGGGCCATCCTGTCCGACCTGACCATCGTGGTCCTGGATCCGAGAGTGCGGGTGAGCTGATCATGTCGACCGAAGTGATGAACGTTCCGGGTCAGTCGGGCGATCCCGATCATGATCCGACCGCCGAGCTGCTCCAGGGGGCTCAGCCGCGGCGCCGGCTGTCCCGGCGGATGCTCTACCTCCGCCGGTTCCTGCGCAACAAGCCGGCGGTCGGCGGCATCGTGATCTTGATCGTGATCATCCTGTTCTCGATCTTCGGCGGGTTCCTGGCCCAGCACGACTACCTGGCGCCCGACTTCACCGCCCTCACCGCCGAGCCGGACGCCGAGCACTGGTTCGGCACCAACGCCGGCGGCAACGATCTGTACGCCCAGACCGTGCACGGCCTGCAGCGATCGCTGCTGATCGCCCTGATCGTCGCGGTCGGGACGACCGTCATCTCGGCCGTCGTCGGCGCCTCGGCGGCCTACTTCGGCGGGCTGTACGAGCGCGGCGCGCTGCTGGTGATCCACTTCCTGATGGTGGTGCCGACCTTCCTGCTGATCGCGATGATCTCCAACAGCTCCGGCGGCAACTGGCTCGTGGTCTCGGGCATCCTGGTGCTCACCGGCTGGTTCTTCCAGGCCCGGGTGATCTGGACCCTGGCCCTGTCGTTGCGGGAGCGGGAGTACGTCTCAGCGGCCCGCTTCATGGGCGTCCGCGGCTTCTGGATCGTGATCCGGCACATCATCCCCAACATCGGCTCGCTGCTGATCATCCAGTTCACCCTCGGGGTGGTCGGGGCCGTGCTGACCGAGACGAGCCTCTCGTTCCTCGGCTTCGGCATCAAGGCGCCGGACGTCTCGCTCGGCGCCCTGATCGGATCCGGCGCCAACACGATCTCCAGCGCGCCGTGGCTGTTCTACTTCCCGGCCGCGGCCCTGACCCTGCTCACCGTGTCCATGGCGCTGGTGGCCGACGGCCTCCGCGACGCCTTCGACCCGACCTCAGCCGCGGGAGGCCACGCATGACGACTCCGTCGACCGGCATCATCACCGACGGCGGGACCGGCTCGGGCCGCCACGATCCGAACGCGCCGCTGCTCGCGGTCCGCGATCTCAAGGTCAGCTTCCCGTCCGAGGCCGGCCGGGTCGACGCCGTCCGCGGCGTCTCGTTCGACCTGCGACGCGGTCAGACCCTGGGCATCGTGGGCGAGTCCGGCTCGGGCAAGTCGGTCACCTCGCTCGCGATCATGGGCCTGCTGGCCGACTCGGCCCGGCCGGGCGGCTCGGTCAAGCTCAACGGGCGTGAGCTGCTCAGCCTGAACGACAACCAGATGTCGAAGATCCGCGGCAAAGAGATGTCGATGATCTTCCAGGATCCGCTGTCCTCGCTGACCCCGGTCTATTCCGTCGGGCACCAGCTGGTGGAGGCGATCACGACCCACAACCAGGTGTCCAAGAAGGACGCCTGGGATCGCGCGGTCGATCTGCTCAAGCTGGTCGGCATCCCCAATCCGCAGTCCCGGGTGCGATCCTTCCCACACGAGTTCTCCGGCGGCATGCGGCAGCGCGTGGTGATCGCGATCGCCATGGCCAATGATCCGAACCTGATCATCGCCGACGAGCCGACCACCGCGCTCGACGTCACCATCCAGGCCCAGATCCTGGACGTGCTCGAGGTGGCGCAGGAAGAGACCGGCGCCGCGGTGATCATGATCACCCACGACCTCGGGGTGATCGCCGGCAACGCCGACGACGTGATCGTCATGTATGCGGGCAAGCCGGTCGAGCAGGCCCCCGTCAACGAGCTGTTCTACGAAACCCGGATGCCGTACTCGATCGGGCTGCTGGCCGCGATCCCGCGGGTGGACGAGAAGCAGAAGACGCCGCTGGTCCCGGTCAAGGGCAACCCGCCGTTGTTGATCAACCTGCCGCCGGGCTGCCCGTTCGCGCCCCGCTGCCCGGCCGTGATCGACGCCTGCCGCGACGCGGAGCCCGAGCTGGGCGAGGTGCCGCCGCTCGGCCTGGTCGACTCCGAGGCGCCGCTCGGCGAGTGGGGCCGGCACCGCGCCGCCTGCATCCGGTCGGCCGAGATCCGTGAGGGCATGATCGACGGCAAGCCGATCTTCGGGGTCCCGGAGCTGCCCGAGAACGAACTGACGGCCACCCCGCGGGACGAGCGGCCGTCGATGCTGGCCGTGGACAACCTGACCAAGACCTTCCCGTTGCTCAAGGGCGCCCTGCTGAAGCGCCGGATCGGCAACGTGTACGCGGTCAACGGGATCAGCTTCGACATCCGCGAGGGCGAGACGATGGCCATCGTCGGCGAATCCGGGTGCGGCAAGACGACCACGCTGCTGGAGATCATGAATCTCGCCGAGCAGCCCGACGGCGACCTCCGGGTCGGCGGGACCAGCGTGGCCGGACTCTCGGCCCATGACACCCGCAAGCTGCGCCGGGACCTGCAGATCGTGTTCCAGGACCCGATGGGCGCGCTCGATCCGCGGTTCACCGTCTTCGACATCATCGCCGAGCCGATGAAGGCGCTGAACTACTCCGGCAAGGACGTCAACGAGCGGGTCGGGGAGCTGATGGAGCTGGTCGGGCTGGACCCGACGCACAGCGACCGGTTCCCGGCGGCCTTCTCGGGTGGTCAGCGGCAGCGGATCGGGATCGCCCGGGCGCTGGCCACCAATCCCAAGGTCGTGGTGCTGGACGAGCCGGTCTCGGCCCTCGACGTGTCGATCCAGGCCGGCGTGATCAACCTGCTGGACGAGCTGAAGGTCAAGCTCGGCCTGTCCTATCTCTTCGTCGCGCACGACCTGTCGGTGGTCCGCCACATCGCCGACCGGGTGGGCGTGATGTACCTCGGCAAGTTCGTCGAGTACGGCGACATCGACGCGGTGTTCGACAATCCGCAGCATCCGTACACGCAGGCGCTGTTGTCGGCGATCCCGGTCCCGGATCCGGTGAAGGAACGGACCCGGGAGCGGATCCTGCTCAGCGGTGACCTGCCCAGTCCGATCGACGACTCCCCCGGCTGCCGGTTCGCCACCCGGTGCCAGCTGCGGGTGACGTTGCCGGAGCAGCAGCAGTTGCGCTGTGTGTCGGAGACACCTGAGTTGACCGGCGTGGAGGGCAAGCACACCAATGCCTGCCACTACCGGTAGGGGGAAGAAAGTGACGGATGGGTTCGGGGGAGTCTCGGATGGGTGACGATTCGACGCGTCGCTCCAGCCGCCGACAAACCCGGTCCTATTCTGTTCGACGGCATGTCCAGGGGGTTGGATCTGCCGGATCAGCGACCGATCATGCGAAGTTTGTCCGCGCGCCTGCGCGTACAGGAAGGACCATCACCATGGGAATCGGAAGAAAGGCAGCGGTCGCCGCCATCGCGGCGGTCGC
The DNA here is from genome assembly GCF_009299835.1 of Microlunatus speluncae. Classification (GTDB taxonomy): domain Bacteria; phylum Actinomycetota; class Actinomycetes; order Propionibacteriales; family Propionibacteriaceae; genus Microlunatus; species Microlunatus speluncae. Next base: position 17,502 of record NZ_VKCZ01000001.1, on the reverse strand, counting down.
ACTTTCACTAGCGGCTTGCGGTGGCGGGGGCACACCCTCGAACCAGCCGACCGTAGGCGCGAGCCAGCTCGCCACCGAGGCGCAGTTCAATGAGCAGCCGCGGGACAACGTCAAGGACGGGGGCACGCTGACCACCCCCACGACGGAGATCTCGCCGCAGTTCAACACATGGCAGGCCGACGGCACGCGTTACACCCTTGATCTCTGGCGCTGGTACAACCCGGTGCTCGCGCTCTTCACGCCGGACGGCACGTGGTCCGCGAATCCGGACTACCTGACGGATGTGAAGAAGGAGGAGAAGGACGGCAACACCGTCGTCACCTACACGATCAACCCGAAGGCGACCTACAACGACGGCACGCCGATCGACTGGAAGTCCTTCGAGGCGGCCTGGAAGACGAGCAGCGGCAAGGACGAGAAGTACCTGGTCAGCTCGACCGACGGCTACTCCCGGATCAAGTCCGTCACCAAGGGCGCCGACGACAAGCAGGCCGTGGTCACCTTCGACGGCATCTACGCCTGGGTCGACGGCCTGTTCAACCAGCTGATCCACCCCAAGGCGGTCGACCTCGACCTCTACAACAAGGGGTACGTGAACAACCCGCACGCGGAGCTCGGCGCCGGTCCGTACACGGTCGACAAGTTCGACCAGCAGAACGGCACCATCAGCTTCAAGCGGAACGACAAGTGGTGGGGCGATCCGGGCAAGCTGGACAGCCGCGTGTTCAAGGCGCTCGAGGATTCGGCCGCGATCAACGCGTTCAAGAACGGCCAGGTCGACGCGACCGCGGTCGGCACCAAGGACAAGCTGGCTCAGGTCCAGGGCATGGCCGACATCGACATCCGGCGCAGCGCCACCCCGTCGCAGTCGCTGGTCGTGCTGAACAGCAAGGATCCGCTGCTGGGCGACCTGAACGTCCGGAAGGCGATCTTCGAAGGCATCGATCGCAAGATCATCGCCGACATCGCGTTCCAGGGCCTCGACTACACCGAGGAGCCGGGCGGCTCGTTCAACCTGTACGGCTTCCAGAAGGGCTATCAGGACAACCTGAGCGCGGCCGGCTACAAGTACGACAAGGCGGCCGCCGGGCAGTTGCTCGATCAGGCCGGCTGGGTGCCCGGCGCCGACGGCATCCGGGAGAAGGACGGCAAGAAGCTGACCATCGTCTACCCGCTGCTGGGTGACGACGAGAACATCAAGGCCCGGGCCAACGCGCTGAACGCCATGATGAAGGAGATCGGCGTCGACCTGAAGCTCGAGCAGCACCCGTCGAGCGACTTCTCCAAGGTGTTCACCGGCAAGCAGTTCGGGATGTTCGCGATGGGCTTCGCCTCGTCCGATCCGTACGGTTTCGCGTACTTCTGCCAGGTGTACTGCCTGCCGAGCTCGCTGAACGCGTCCGGCACGGGCTCCGAGGAGCTCAACACGAAGATCGCCGACGTGGCCAAGATCGGTGACCCGACGGCGCAGATCGAGGCGGGCAACAAGCTGGAGTCCGAGATCTTCGCCCAGACCTGGGGCATCATGCCGCTGCTGAACGGGCCGACCATCATCGCGACCAAGAAGGGTCTCGCCAACTACGGCGCAGACATCTTCGGGGTCCAGAAGCCGCAGGACATCGGCTGGCAGAAGTGATTCTGACCGACTGATCTCGCAGTAACCGAAGGGCCGGTGGCGTTGACCACCGGCCCTTTGGCGTACCCGCGTGCAAATGTTTCAAGATTATTGAACTTCCCGGTGGAACCTCCACAAATCCTCGCGCGGCCGTTACAGTCAACCCCAGTTCTGTCGGGGACCTCGCTGGGGAGGAGACGGTCTGTGGGGAGATATCTGCTCCGCCGACTGTTGAACTACGTCATCCTGCTCTTCATCGCGGTCACGCTGTCCTACTTCCTGGCCGCGACCGCGCTCAACCCCCGGGCCCTGTACGAGGTGGTCAATCCGCCGATCGATCCGACCGCGATCGAGAACGAGCTGCGGGCCAAGAACCTGAGCGATCGGATCCCGCTGATCCAGCGCTGGTGGACCTGGTTCACCAGCGTGCTGCAGGGCGACTGGGGCATGGCGGCGGGGCCGCGTGGCGGGTTCGTCAACGAGGAGATCGGCCGTCGGATGTGGGTCAGCCTGCGGCTGATCACGATCGGTTCGCTGGTCGGTATGGTCGGCGGCATCGCGCTCGGCGCCTGGACCGCGACCCGGCAGTACAAGGCCGCCGACCGCGCCGCGACCGCGACCTCGCTGTTCTTCCTCTCGATGCCGACCCTGGTGGTGGCGACCGTGCTGTCCGTCCTGGCCACGGCGTTCAACCAGACCACCGGCCTGCGGGTGTTCGAGTTCGTCGGCGAGACCGGCGACCACGGCGACTATCCCCTGGCCTGGCTGGCCGACCGGGCCCAGCATCTGCTGCTGCCGTCGTTGACCTTGATCATCTTCAGCGTGGCCTCGTTCAGCCGGATCCAGCGCAACCTGATGCTGGACGCCCTCAGCGCCGACTTCGTCCGCACCGCCCGGGCCAAGGGACTGCCGAAGCAGAAGGCGATCATGCGCCATGCGCTGCGCACCGCGATGATCCCGACCGCGACCTTCTTCGCGTTCAACGTCGCGACCCTGTTCACCGGCGCGGCGTTCCTCGAGTTGATCTTCACCTTCAACGGGATGGGGATCTACGCGGTGCAGACGATCCTCGGCAACGACGTGCACGGCACGGTCGCCGTGGTCGCGTTCAGCGGCATCTGCGTGCTCACCGGCGCCATGCTCTCCGACATCCTGGTCGCCGCCCTCGACCCGCGCGTCCGGGTCGGCTGAGGCCGCCATGTCGGAACTGACGCCGAAGTCGATCATCGAGCCGGTCAGCGACGACATCATCGAGCCGGTGCCGGTCCGGACCGGTCGCCGGATGACCCGCGGTCAGCTGATCCTGCGCCGGTTCCTGCGCAACCGGACCGCGATGGTCGGTGTGCTGGTCTATCTGATCATCGTCGGCTTCGCGGTGATCGGCCCGCACCTCTACTACTGGGACTACACCGACGTCGACCGGCTGAGCTTCCTGAAGGCGCCGAGCTCGAACCACTGGTTCGGCACCACCCAGAGCGGCAACGACGTCTTCGCACTGACCATGCGCGGCCTGCAGAAGTCGATCATGATCGGCCTGCTGGTGGCGTTGATCTCGACCGCGGTCGCGGCCACGGTCGGCTCCTTCGCCGCCTACTTCGGCGGCTGGTTCGAGCGCGGCGCGCTGTGGGTGATCGACCTGTTGCTGGTGATCCCGTCGTTCCTGATCATCGCGATCATCACCCGCGGCGGTCCGCAGGGCCCGCAGGCCTGGCTGCTGCTGGTCGTGCTGCTCGCCGCCTTCGCCTGGATCCTCGACGCCCGCGTCGTCCGCAGCCTGTGTCTCACGGTCAAGGAACGGGAGTACGTGCTTGCCGCCAAATTCGCCGGCCTGCCCGCGCCGCGGGTGATCATCCGGCACATCATCCCCAACATCTCCTCGCTGCTGATCATCAACGCCACCCTCGGGGTCGGGTCGGCGATCCTGGCCGAGACCGGCCTCTCCTTCTTCGGCTTCGGGGTGCAGCCGCCGGACACCTCGCTCGGCACCCTGATCGGCCAGGGCCAGCGGATGGCCACCACCTTCCCGTGGATCTTCGCCTTCCCGGCCGTGATCCTGGTGGTGATGGTGATGAGCATCAACGCCATCGGCGACGGCCTGCGCGACGCCCTCGACCCCAACTCCACCTCCGGCGGCCGAGCATGATCGCCGCCGGTTCGTTCCCTGAGCCTGTCGAAGGGCTGCGGACGTCGTTCCCTGAGCCTGTCGAAGGGCAGGCCCGATCTCCTTGGCCCTTCGACAAGCTCAGGGAACGAACACCCAAGCCTCCACATCGCCCGAACCGGAGGGAGTCGTGATGAGCGCGCTGCAGGCCGATCCGGCGGTCGGCACGGTGCTGTCGGTCCGCGATCTCGAGGTGACGTTCCCCAGCGAGGCCGGACCGGTGCGGGCGGTGCGCGGGCTGAGCTTCGAGCTCAACGCCGGCGAGACGTTGGCCATCGTCGGCGAGTCCGGCTCCGGCAAGTCGGCCAGCTCGATGGCGATCATGGGCCTGCACCCGGAGCACACCCGGATCTCCGGCTCGGTCCGGCTGCACGGCCAGGAACTGCTCGGCCGAAGCGACGCGCACCTGTCCAGGCTGCGCGGCGACAAGATCTCGATGATCTTCCAGGATCCGCTGTCGGCGCTGACCCCGGTCTATTCGATCGGCGACCAGATCATCGAGGCGCTGCGGATCCACACCACGGTCAGCCGGGCCGCGGCCGGGCGCCGGGCGGTCGAGCTGCTCGACCTGGTCGGCATCCCCAACCCCGACGTCCGGGTCCGCGCCTTCCCGCACGAGTTCTCCGGCGGCATGCGGCAGCGGGCCATGATCGCGATGGCGATCGCGAACGATCCCGATCTGTTGATCGCCGACGAGCCGACCACGGCGCTGGACGTGACGATCCAGGCCCAGGTGCTGGAGGTGCTGAAGACCGCGCAGGCCGAGACCGGCGCCGCGTTGATCATGATCACCCACGACCTGGGCGTCGTGGCCGGGATCGCGGACCGGGTGACCGTGATGTACGCCGGCCGGCCGGTCGAGCAGGGCTCCTGTGACGAGATCTTCTATCGGCCGCGGATGCCGTACACCATCGGGTTGTTGGGCTCGGTGCCGCGGCTGGACGCCACCCACAAGGAAGCTCTGGCCACGGTCCAGGGCAACCCGCCGTCGCTGGTCAGCCTGGCCCCGGGCTGCCCGTTCGCACCGCGTTGCCCGATGGCGCAGGACCTCTGCACCGAGACCGAGCCCGGCCTGGAACGCACTGAGCACCAAGATCATGTCGCCGCCTGCCACTTCGTGCCCGAGGTGATGGAACGCGGCGGGGCGTACGCGAACATCTTCCCGACCGGCACCGGCGAGCCGTCCACGCTGGAACGCAGCCGGCGGGAGGACCGGGACACGGTGCTGCAACTGACCGGGTTCAAGCGGCACTATCCGCTGCTCAAGGGCGCGATCTTCCGCCGCCGGGTCGGCACCGTGTACGCCGTCGACGGGATCGACCTGGAGATCAAGGCCGGCGAGACCCTGGGCCTGGTCGGCGAGTCCGGCTGCGGCAAAACCACCACCCTGTTGGAAATCCTGAACCTCAAGGCCCCGACCGAGGGCAACGTCGTGGTCCTCGGCCAGCCGGTCGAGGAGCTCAACCGGGCCCGGCGCAAGCACCTGCGCCGCGACCTGCAGGTGGTGTTCCAGGACCCGATGTCGTCGCTCGATCCGCGCATGCCGGTGTTCGACATCATCGCCGAACCGCTCGGCGCCCAGGGCGTGCCCAAGGCGCGGATCGAGTCGCGGGTCAACGAACTGCTCGACCTGGTCGGCCTGGAGCAGGCCCATGCCGACCGCTTCCCGCAACACTTCTCCGGCGGCCAGCGGCAACGGATCGGCATCGCCCGCGCGCTGGCGCTGGAACCCAAGCTGCTGGTCCTGGACGAGCCGGTGTCCGCCCTCGACGTGTCGATCCAGGCCGGCGTGATCAACCTGCTGGACGAGCTGAAGAGCCGGCTCGACCTGTCCTATCTGTTCGTCGCGCACGACCTGGCGGTGATCCGGCACATCGCCGATCGGGTCGCGGTGATGTATCTGGGCCGGATCGTGGAGATCGGCGAGGTCTCCTCGGTCTACGGTGCGCCGGCGCATCCGTACACCCAGGCCCTGTTGTCGGCGGTGCCGATCCCGGACCCGGACGTCGAGCGCCGGCGGCAGCGGATCCTGCTCCGTGGTGATCTTCCGTCGCCGGCCAATCCCCCGTCCGGCTGCACCTTCCGGACCCGCTGCCAGCGCTATCTCACCCTGGACGAGACCCGCCGGGCCCGCTGCGACGCCGAGTATCCGGTGCTGGAACTGCTGCCCGGTGATCATCGCTCGGCCTGCCACTACAACGAATCGTCGGCGATCCTGCCGACGGAGGAGGGAGAGGGGGACGGCGCCCCCCAGTGACTCCCCACCCGCACGATCCGAACGACCATGATCAGATCTATTGGAGGAACCGTGAGAACAAGGAAGCTCTCTCTGGCCCGACTCACCGGCACCGCGGCCCTGGTCGCCGGGTTGCTGGTGGTCGGGGCCTGCGGCGGTCCCGGAGCGGGCGGCCCGTCCGACCCGGGCGGTGGACCGAGTCAGGACGCCGCCAACGCCCAGAACATCAACCCGCAGGACCGGTCGGCTCTGCAGCAGGGCGGCCGGGTCCGGCTGGCCATCTCCGACTTCGGCACCAACTGGAACCCGAAGCACGTCGACGGCAACAACGCCGACATCTCCGACGTCCGGGACCCGATCTTCCCCTCGGCGATGGACTACGACGCCAGCGGCAAGGCGACGCCGAATCCGGAATACCTGGAGTCGGCCGAGGTCACCCAGGAGGACCCGACGGTCGTCACGTTGAAGCTGAACCCGAAGGCGGTCTGGGGCGACGGTGAGGCGATCGACGCCGACGACTGGATCGCGACCCTGCTGGCCTGCGGCCCGGACAAGGACAACGGCAACAACTGCGCCAGCCGGGACGGGTTCGAGCTGCTGGAGAGCGTCAAGGCCGGCGCCGACCAGAACGAGGTGATCGTCAGCTTCACCGGGCCGTATCCGGACTGGGCGAAGACGGTCGGCACGGTCTATCGCGCCGAGTCGATGAACACCCCGGCGGCCTTCAACAAGGGCTGGGCCGACATCTCCACCAAGCCGGAGTGGCTGTCCGGTCCGTTCAAGATCAAGTCCTATGACAAGACCCAGAAGGTGATGACCGAGGTCCCGAACGAGAAGTGGTGGGGCGAGAAGCCGATGCTGGACGAGGTCACCTTCCGCGCGATCTCCTCCGACGCCACCGCCTCGGCCTTCGTCAACGACGAGATCGACGCCTTCGACGTCGGGCCCGACCCGGACGCCAACCAGCGGGCGCAGACCGCGCCGAACGCCGAGGTACGGCGCGCCGGCGGACCCGACTACCGGCACTTCACCTTCAACCAGAAGGCCGGGCTGATGGCCGACCAGGCGATCCGGCAGGCGATCGTCCGCGGCCTGAACCGGACCGAGATCGCGGCCTCCGACCTGGCCGGGCTCGACTGGCCGGCGGAGTCGAAGAACCACAACCTGTTCAACGCCAACCAGGAGGGTTACCGCGACATCGCCCAGGAGACCGGCCTGGACTACGACCCGGAGAAGGCCAAGGCCGACCTCGAGGCGGCCGGCTGGAAGGACGCCGACGGCGACGGCATCCGGGAGAAGGACGGCAAGAAGCTGACCGTGAAGTTCAGCCAACTGGCCGGCGTCCCGGTCTCGGAGAACGAGGCCAAGCAGGCCCAGTCGCAGTTGAAGAACATCGGCATCGACGTGCAGATCGTGGTGGTCCCGATCGCGAAGTTCCAGGACGGCAGCGTGCTGTCCGGCGGCGAGTTCGAGATCATCGCGTTCTCCTGGATCGGCACGCCGTATCCGTACGGCTCGATCAGCCAGATCTTCGGCACCGGCTCGGATTCCAACTACAGCAAGGTTTCCATCCCGCGGGTCGACGAGATCGCCAAGGAGGCGGCGTTCGAGACCGACCCGGCCAAGCGGATCGAGTTGGCGGCCGAGGCGTCCAAACTGATGTGGGAGAGCGTCTGCACGCTGCCGCTGTATCAGCGGCCGGAGCTGGTCGCGACCAAGAAGTCGCTGGCCAACTACGGCGCGTTCGGCATGGGTACGACGACCTGGGAGAACATCGGCTACCTGAAGTGACGCCGTCCCGTCCCGAATAAGGTAGGGGCAGCCGACGGGACGGAGAACGGAGAGCGATGCCGCGCGACGACATGGCGGAACTGGCTGCCCGGATCGAGCGGTTGGAACAGCGGCTCGACGATGGGGTCGCGGCGACGCCCGCCGCGACTCCGTCGGTCGGGCAGGAACGGTTCTGGCTGCTCGACGAGTTGCGCCGCCGTGCCGGTGACTCGGCGATGATCTACGCCGGGCTGGCCGACCTGCCGAACGGGCCGGTCGCCTGGCAGGTGGGCCACGACCCGGTGGCGCTGCTCGATGTCGACTGGGTGGACCTGGCGTCGCGGATCGCAGCGCTCGGTCACCCGGTTCGGCTGCGGATCCTGCAACTGGTGCTCCGCCGCACCGCGACCACCGCGGCCGAGCTGTCCCGGACCGAGGGCCTCGGGACGACCGGGCAGGTCTATCACCATCTGCGCCAGTTGATCGCCGCCGGCTGGCTGCGGACCGGCTCCCGCGGTGTGCACGAGGTCCCGGCCGAACGGGTGATCCCGTTGTTGATCATCTTGGCGGCGGCCGGTTGAACGGGCCCCGGATCGGGGAACGGACAACATCGGGGTCGGTCCGGCCCCGGGTGGACGGAGAGGGAGGCGGAGCAATGGCGGATCATGATCGGCCGGCGTCGTTGACGCTGGCGGAGAAGGCGGCCCTGACCAGCGGCGCGACCGCATGGACCACGCAGGATCTGGAGCGGTCCGGGGTGGAGTCGGTGGTGCTCGCCGACGGTCCGCACGGGTTGCGACGGCCCCGACCGGACGTCGACCCGCTGCAGCTGGGCGGCAGCCTTCCGGCCACCTGTTTTCCGCCGGCCGTGGCCCTCGGCTCCAGTTGGGATCCCGAGCTGGCCCGCCGGGTCGGTGCCGCGATCGGTCTCGAGGCCCGCGCGGCGGGGGTCGGCGTCGTGCTCGGCCCCGGCATCAACCTCAAACGATCACCGCTGTGCGGCCGGAACTTCGAGTATCTGTCGGAGGATCCGCTGATCTCCGGCGTCCTCGGCTCCGGCCTGGTCGCCGGGATCCAGAGCCAGGGCGTCGGCGCGTCGGTCAAGCATTTCGCCGCCAACAACGCCGAGCATGATCGTTTCCGAGCCAGCTCTGAGGTCGACATCCGCCCGCTGCGGGAGCTCTATCTTCGCGCCTTCCAGCGGATCGTCACCGAGCAGCAGCCGTGGACGGTGATGGCCGCCTACAACAAGATCAACGGCGTCTACGCCACCGAGGATCCGTGGTTGCTGACCGAGCTGCTGCGCGACGAATGGGGTTACACCGGGCTGGTCGTCTCCGATTGGGGCGCGGTCGACGACCCGGTGGCGGCGATCGGCGCCGGGCTGGATCTGATCATGCCGTCGACCGGCGGCCGGTCCGACGTCCTGATCACCGCCGCCGTCGAGCGCGGCGAGCTGGACCAGGCCGCCGTCGACCGGGCCGCCGGCAAGGTGCTGGAGCTGGTGGACCGGGTGGCTACGGCCGGCTCCCGGCCGGTGCCGACCTTCGATCGCGACGCCCACCACGCCCTGGCCCGGGAGGCCGCCGGGCGCTGTGTGGTGCTGCTGCGCAACGAGGGCGGCATCCTGCCGCTCGACCCCGGCAGCGACGAGTCGATCGCGGTGATCGGCGAGCTGGCCCGGACACCGCGCTATCAGGGCGCCGGCAGTTCCATGATCAATCCGACCCGGCTGGATCTGCCGTTGGACGAGATCATCGGCTTCGCCGGCGACGACCGGGTGCGGTTCTCCCCCGGCTATCGCCTCGACGCGGCCGAGCAGTCCGACGTGGAGTCGCTGCGGGCCCAGGCCACCGCGGTGGCCGCGGCCGCCGACGTCGTGGTGGTGTTCCTCGGGCTGGCGGCGGCCGAGGAGTCGGAGGGATTCGACCGTCAGCACCTCGAGCTGCCCGCGGCCCAGACCACGCTGCTGGACGCGATCCTCGCGGTCAACCAGCGGGTCGTGGTGGTGCTGTCCAACGGCGGTGTGGTCCGGGTCTCCGGCTGGCAGCACCTGGTGCCCGGGCTGATCGAGGGCTGGCTGCTCGGCCAGGGCGGCGGCGGGGCGCTGGCCGACGTCCTGTTCGGCCGGGTGAACCCGTCCGGCCGGCTGGCCGAGACGATCCCGGTCAAGCTGTCCGACACCCCGGCCTACCTCGACTTCCCCGGCGAGTTCGGCAAGATCAGATACGGCGAGGGGATCTTCGTCGGCTACCGCTACTTCGACGCCCGCGATCTGCCGGTGGCCTTCCCGTTCGGGCACGGGCTGTCGTACACGACCTTCGAGTACGCCGCCGCCCGGGCCGAGGCGGTGCCGAACGGGATCCGGATCCGGGTCCGGGTGATCAACAGCGGCGACCGGGCCGGCCGTGAGGTGGTGCAGGTCTACGCCGGGCTGCCCGGCTCCCAGATCACCCGGCCGCCGCGGCAGCTGATCGGCTTCACCACCGTCGACCTCGCCGCGGGCGAGTCCCGCGAGGTGGAGCTGATCATCCCCCGGAGTGAGCTGGCCTACTATCAGCCGCAGCTGTCCCGCTGGCTGGTGGAGGGCGGCCAGTATCGGATCGAGGTCGGCGGCTCCAGCCGCGATCTCCGCGGCATGATCATGGTCGAGGTGCCCGGCGACGATCCGGGCGTCCGGCTAACCGCGACCTCGAGCCTGGCCGAGTTTCTTGCGGTGCCGCAGGCCGAGGCGGTGCTGCGGCACCTGTTGGACGGCCATCCGATGGGAGCCATGCTGGACGATCCGGCGTTGGTGTCCATGATCGGCTCGATGCCGATCCGCCGGATCGCCGCCTTTCCCGGCAGCACCATCAGCGACGATCAACTGCAGGCACTGCTCAGCCAGCTCTCGTAGCCGCCGCGGATCCGATCTGATCATGTTTCCGGGTGTTTCTTGATCAGAATTCGGCAACCGAACCGGTTTACCTCTGATATCAGAGTTATCAGTCGGCCACAAGGCTGCATAATCATGCGGCAGCGCCTTAGAATCGAGCCGTGGCGGACAATTCCCGCTCCCGCCCACAACTCGGGAGCACGATCCGGCCGACGGTGCGAGCCGTCCTCGATCGACTCGAGCCGACTCCCTCGTTGGTGATCAACCGCGTCGGCGACATCATCGCCTGGACCCTCGGCGGCGAACGATTGTTCGGCCCGATCGGCCTGCTGGACGGTTCCCCGCCCAACGTCAGCCGCTACGTGTTCACCGACGCTCGGGCCCGGCGAGTGATGACGGACTGGAGCCGGGTCGCGGACGCCACCCTGCATCAGCTCCGGCGCAGCGGTGACAGCCCGGAGGCCAATGCCCTGATCGCGGAGCTGTCCCGCGACTGCGGCACGGACTTCACCGACCGGCTGCAGGCCATCGCCGGCACCGGCGCCGCCTTTGGTGAGGCGCCGGTGCAGCATCCGACGGCCGGGCCGCTGCGGCTCGCGTACGAGACGCTCGATCTGTCGATCGTCGATGATCAATATCTGGTCATCTGCCTGCCCGCCGACGATCGCACCCGGCAGGCCTTCGACCGGCTGGCCGACAGCCCCGACTGACCCGACTGACCCGACTGACCGAAGAGCGGATCAGCACGAGCCGGTGATCACACGCTGCCGGCACTGCAGAAGGCGCCCGGCGTGTGCGCCGTGTGCACCACCCGGAGCTCGGCCTCGGCGTCTCCCACCGGCACCGGCCGAAGTGCCTCGTCGACCCGCCACTGATAGAGATCGCCGGCGTCGGGTCGGTCGGCGTAGGCCGCCAGCCCGAGCGGCAACAGACGCAGCCGGGTGTCCACCCACGCCGCATCCCACGGCCCCTCGGCGAGGATCTGCTCGGCCGGCCGGAACTCGTAGTAGATCGTGCGGCGCAAGGCGTTGCCCCGGGTCGCCGGCGAACCGTGGACGATCATGGTGTCGTGCACCAGCACGTCGCCGGGCCGCAGCTCCACCTCGATCGCGCCGGGGAGATCCCAGTCGGACTCCTCGGTCAGGGCACAGATGTCGGCCGGTCCGCGCTGCGACCCCGGGACCACCCGCAGCGCGCCCTGCCCGGCGAGCGAGTCGTCCAGATAGATGTCGATGTTGAAGATCCGGTGGTTCCGCGGATGGACCGCGTCCTGGTGCCATGCGATCGGCGCACCGTCGCCCTCGGCCTTGAACACCAGCGATTCGTAGGTGGGCACGAAGTTCGGCCCGGCCAGGCTCTCCGCGATACCGAGGATGTGTGGTGATCCGAGCAGCTGCAGGGACACCGCGGAGCCCTTGCCGTGGACGTAGTCGACCCGGAACATCACCTCGTCCCCGTCCCGGGACGCGAACTTGAAGTCCGCCTCCTGCCCCGTCGGCCCGGCGTGCAGCCGGCCCTGGTCCATCCACTGTTCGGTGGCCCGGCGCAGGTCGTCGAGCAGGCCGGCCGGGATCCGGTTTCGCAGGATCAGGTAGCCGTTACGGTCGTAGAAGTCGACCTGATCATCGTCGAGCCGATGCTCTCGCGTCGTTGTCGCACTCATGACCCCACGCTAAGATCCGAGCCGATGCCAGGTCTTCCTGGTCCGTCGCCAGAAAGTCCTGGATTCTCGGATGAGTCAGCGCCAGCCACTGCTCCGCGAGCGGTACGGCCTCGCCTGCTGGACCGGCTCCGCCCGGGCGATGGAGAGCGCGCACGCCCACGACGAGGTCGAGCTGAACCTGTCCGCGGCCGGGCCGCTGCACTATCTGATCGGCGGCCGGGTGCAAACGCTGCCGGCCGGCCGACTCGGGCTGTTCTGGGCCAGCACGCCGCACCAGCTGATCGGGGTCGATCCGGACGCGAGCCTGATCTGGATGACCATCCCGCTGACCACCTTCCTGTCCTGGAAGCTCCCCGGCCCGCTGCTCGGGGCCCTGTTCCGCAACGAGATCGTCAGCGCCGCCGGCCCTCGGTCTCAAGATCATGATCATGATCATGACCACCGGCCGCCCGGCCGGCCCGTTGCCGATCATGAGGCCGACGCCGATCCCGGTCCGGTCCGGGACGAGGAGCTCGACCGGGCCGTGATGCTGCGCTGGGCCGAGGAGATCGGCCGCTCACCGGCCCATTCGGAGATCGTCGAGCTCGAAGCCCGGGCCGCCCTCTACCGGCTGGCTCTCCGCCTGGCCCCGGCCGGCGACGACCATGATCATCCCGGCCCGGCCCGGTTCGCCGGCACCCCGGTCGCGGCGATGACCGGCTTCCTGTCCCGCTCGTTCCGGGAGCCGATCCAGGTCGCCGACGTGGCGGCGGCCGCCCATCTGAGCCCGCAGCACGCGATGGAGCTGTTCCATCGCACGATCGGGCTCACCATCGGCGGCTACCTGCTGCAGTGCCGGATCGCCGAGGCGCAACGACTGCTGGTGACCACCGACGCCCCCGTCACCCGGATCGCCCTGGAATCCGGCTTCGGCTCCCTCAGCCGCTTCCACGCCGCCTTCAAGGCCGCCACCCGCACCACCCCCGCCCGCTACCGCCGCACCACCCCACCCCCGACCCGCCACTAGTGCACGCGTTTCTGCGGCGTGTCGGCGCACAAGTGACGTCTCGATCGGAGAATCCCGGGGCGACCCTCCGACGTGTGGAGTTAGCATTGCCTAACTCGAGGTTGTCAGGCCTGATGACTTCGCCGATTCGGAAAGGTATCCCGTGCGCCGACTGTTCGCGATCTTCGCCGGCTTGGCCATGCTGCTGACCGCGGCCTGTCAGGGCACGGCCGATGCTCCCCCGGACGCCGAGGCGGCCGCCGGCTTCCCGGCCACCATCGCGACCAAGTTCGGCGATGTGACCGTCGAGTCGAAGCCGCAGCGAGTCGTCGCCCTGGGCTGGGGCGACGCCGAGACCGCGCTGGCCCTGGGCGTCCAGCCGGTCGGCGCGAGCGACTGGCTCGCCTTCGGCGGCGAGGGCGTCGGGCCCTGGGCCAAGGGGCGCTACACCACGCCGCCGGTGATCATCGGCACCCTGGAGCCGTCGTATGAGCAGATCGCCGAACTGGCCCCGGATCTGATCTTGGACGTCAAGAGCTCCGGCGACCCGGCCCGGCACGAGCGGTTGAGCGCGATCGCGCCGACCGTCGGCGTACCGGAGGGTGGGGACAACTACCTGACCAGCGCCGACCGGCAGACGACCATGATCGCGGCGGCGCTCGGCGTACCGGAGCAGGGCGACCAGTTGCTCCAAGACATCGACCGCGCCTTCGCCGACACCGCCGCGGCGCATCCTCAGTTCAAGGACAAGACGATCACCGTCGCGGCCTTCACCTCCGAGGGCTGGGGTGCCTACGTCTCCGCCGCCGATCGGCCGAAGTTCCTGTACCGGTTGGGATTCGTACCCAATCCGGCGATCGAGAAGGAGCGGCCGGACGGCTTCTCGGTACGGGTCTCCAACGAACGCCTCGACCTGCTGGACGGTGACCTGTTGATCGTGCAGCCGATCGGCAAGACCGCCGCCGACGTGATGAAGATCAGCACCTTCCAGGCCATCCCCGCGGTCCGCGACGGCCGCTATCTGATCTTGGACGACTCCGCCGTCCGCCTCGCCTTCAGCCTCAACTCTCCCCTGTCCATCCGCTACGCCCTCGACACCGTCACCCCCCTCCTCGCCTCCCGCCTCTAACCCCCGCCGACCCGTCACATCCGCGGGCGTTTCGACGGCGTGTCGCAGCGGAGGTGACGGCTCGATCCGCACGAAGGGCGGACCCGGTCGTCTTCACCAACCCGGATACCGCGCGGAGCGGCACGGTGGGCACGTACCGGGATCGGGGCGGACAGGGCGATCACGGCCATCGGGATCGGCATTCTCACCATTGATCATGATCACGTCCGGGCACGTCCAATCCTCAAGAACGATGCCCTGTCCCTAGGAACCAGCCGCGCACCCCGTCGACCCGTCACATCTGCTGCGACACGCCGCCGAAACGGCCGCGGATGTGACGGGTCGGCGGGTTAGGGAGCGGGTGGGGCGGTGGAGGAGCGGAGGACGAGTTGGGAGCGGTCCTTGATCATGATCTGTTCGCCGCTGCCGCCGGAGATCAGGTCGAGCAGCATCGTGGCGGCGGCGTGGCCGAGCGCGCGTTGAGGCACCTTGATCGTGGTCAGCGGCGGCGTTGTCTGCGCCGCGACGACGTGCTCGTCGATGGTGATCACGCTGAGGTCGGCCGGGACGTGCAAGCCCCGTTCGCGGAGGCCGCTGAGCACGCCGAGGGCACTGACCAGGCCGTCGACCGCGATCGCCGTCGGTCGATGATCTTGCCCGGCGGCCAGGATCTCCAGCACGGCACGCTTGCCGCCGGCAAAGGTGAATTCGCCGTCCCGGCGCCACTCCGGCACGACCACCCGGCCGTGCCGGCGCATCGACTGCTCGAAGCCCGCGTGCCGCCGGACGCCGGTGTCGCTGTGCAACGACCCGCTGACGTGCGCGATCCGCCGGTGGCCCAGCCCGACCAGGTGATCGATCATCAGGTCGACGTTGTGCGGCTCGTCCAGCACCGCCGACGCCGGCGCGTCCGGGGCACCGCGCTGGACGAAGACCGTGGGCAGCCGGAGTCGCTCCAGATACTCACCGACCGGATCCTCGACCACCGCGAACGCCGCGAGCACCCCGTCCACCACCCCCTCCAGGTTGGGCAGCTCGGGCTCGGGATCCGCCCGCCCGGCCCGTACCTCCGCGATCAACACCGTGTAACCGTGCCGCAGGCAGGTCTCCTGAACCCCGCGCAGCACCTCGGTGAAGCCGAAGTTGTCCAGGTCCGGCACCAGCATCGCGATCGCCTGGTGCCGCCGCAGCCGCAGCCCGCGCGCCTGCGTGTTGGGCCGATAACCGACCGCCGCCGCCGCGACCTGGACCCGACGCACAGTCTCCGGCCGGTAGCCCTCGGTCCGCCCGCGCAGGATCCGCGACACCGTCGAGTACGTGACGTCGGACTCGGCGGCGACATCCCGCAGTGTCGGCCGGACTTCTTCACTCACCGCCCCATCATGTCGCCCTTCCACCCCGACTTGTCAGAACTAGGGGCTGCCAGAGCGTCCCCTGGTTCTGACAACTCGGGGTTTTGGGAGGCATAGGGTCGGGCCATGATCGGCATCGACCTCAGCGGGAAGACCGCGCTCGTCACCGGATCCACCCAGGGCATCGGCCGCGCCATCGCCGCGGGATTGGCGCGGGCAGGGGCGGCCGTCGCGGTGAACGGGCGCAGCGAGGACTCCGTCCAGCGGGCGATCCAAGAACTCGCCGCCGACGTGCCGGAGGGGCGATTCGTGGCCGCGGCCGGCGACGTGTCCACCGACGAGGGCGTACGGGCCGTGCTGGAGTCGGTGCCGACGACGGACGTGCTGGTCAACAATCTCGGCATCTTCGGCGCCCAGCCGGCGTTGGACATCGACGACGAGGAGTGGCGCCGCTACTTTGAGGTCAACGTCCTCACGGCGATCCGGCTGATCCGCGGCTACCTGCCGACCATGATCGATCGCGGCTGGGGCCGGATGATCAACATCGCAAGCGACTCCGCAGTCGTGATCCCGACCGAGATGATCCACTACGGGATGACCAAGACGTCGCTGCTCGCCGTGTCCCGCGGCTTCGCCAAGGCCGCTGCCGGCACCGGAGTCACAGTCAACTCGGTGATCGCCGGGCCGACGCACACCGGCGGGGTGGAGGATTTCGTGTACGAGCTCGTCGACTCCGAGCTGCCCTGGGAACAGGCGCAGCGGGAGTTCATGCGCACGCACCGACCGCAATCCCTGCTGCAGCGACTGATCGAGCCCGAGGAGATCGCCAACCTGGTCGTCTATCTCGCCTCACCGCTCGCCTCGGCCACCACCGGCGGCGCGGTCCGGGTCGACGGCGGCTACGTGGACTCGATCCTGCCTTGACCCTGCCCCACCACCCCGACTTGTCAGAACTAGGGGACGCCCTGGCGTCCCCTAGTTCTGACAAGTCGGGGTTTGGTACGGGGCGATTGATCAGGTTTCAAGAAGTCTCGGCGGCTGAGGTCCTCCTAGCATGAAGATCGTTCCACCTACGAGCCGAAGGAAACTCCGATGACCGCAGCCAAGAAGTCCAGCAGCAAGAAGACCGCCGAGTCCTATGACGGGTTCAGCGCCGACGAACGCTCGGCGATGAAGGAGCGGGCCAAGGAACTCAAGGCGGCCAAGGCCAAGGAGGACGGCGAGGCGGCAGTGCTGGAAAAGATCGCCGGCCTCCCGGAGGCGGAGCGCGCCATCGCCGAACGGCTGCACGCGCTGGTCAAGGCGTCCGCTCCCGAGCTGACGGCGAAGACGTACTACGGGATGCCGGCGTACGCCAGGGACGGCAAGATCGTCTGCTTCCTCCAGCCCGCCTCGAAGTTCGGCACCCGCTATTCGACCTTCGGCTTCGAGGCCCCGGCCAATCTCGACGACGGCTCCATGTGGCCGACCCATTTCGCGCTGACGAAGCTGACCGCCGCCGATGAGAAGAAGCTGGGCGCGCTGATCAAGCAGGCGGTGAGCTGACGGTTTCAGCCGGGCGGCCGCGTCACGCGGCTTCCTGCTGCAGTTCCCCGATCAGGCTGTCCGCCCCGACGAAGACGGCTCGGCCCTGGCGGACGGATTCGGTGATCCGCTCGACCATCTTCGGCTTGTCGGCCCGGACCGCAGCCACCCAGTCCATCGGGGCCCCGGTGTCCGGGTCGGCGTCGACCCCCC
>NZ_VKCZ01000003.1 GCF_009299835.1 Microlunatus speluncae | reverse complement strand
CAAGAGTCCATCGAGAGCACCCCCTGCCACATCCGGTGAGCGACGACAGTTGGCTACGTGATCGTGTGTAAGGGGAATACCCCAGCGCGCGTACGGGGACACCCTGCGCGTACGGCAGCCAGAAGCTGGCTCAGGCGCCGATCCGGCGGCGGACGACGCCTCGGATCCGGTCGACGATCCTGCCCCAGGGCAGCCTGAGTTCGAGTGCGTCGGCGCTGACCCGGAGCACCGGCGGCGTGGATCCCGCCGATCGCTTCAGGGCGTACAACTGCTCGGGGTCCACCCCCATCAGCGTCTCCACCGGCGGCGGGTAGTCGGCCGCCGCAATGGCCGCGTCGAATCGCTCGGCACTCTCCCCCGGCAGGTACACGTGGCGCAGCCGATGCCGGTCGAGGAAGCCGGTGAAGGTCTGCCAGCGCTCGGCATGACCCTCGTTCAGCGACTCCCAGTCACACTCGGCGTAGAGCTCGGCCGCGTCCGGCCGCTCCGGCAGCCCGTCGATCCGGCGGTGCGGGATCCGGTGGTAATCGGCCAGTTCGAGGGTGCGCGAATCATGGGCCAGCACCAGGGCGGGGGTGCCGGCCAGCAGGGCCGCGATGTTGCCGTGGATCCGGGTACCGAAGGAGAACTCGTAGCCGGCCAGGTGCTCGAACCAGGTGCGCGGATCGAGGAAGAACCGGACCCGGTTCTGCCGGATCAACGGATGCTCCAGCGTCACCGGGACGCCGGAGTCACGGAACTTGGAGCGCTCGCTCATCGGATAGCGGCCGTGCAGCAGCAGTTCGAGACTCTGCCGGTTCTGAGCCTGGTAGATCAGGTTCGGATAGCGCTCGGCGTGGTCCAGGGAGATCGGGCCGAGTTCGCTCACGTACGGCGAGATGTTGAGCGCGATCGGCGAATCGGGCCGCAGCGCCTCGACCTTGCGGGTGATCTTGAGGTCCGGCCCGTACATGAACATCGACGGACAGCCGATCACGTCGATCTCGGACTCGGCGAACCCGAGCCCCCGCAGGTACGACTCCGTGAAGCCGCCGCGGACCCCGATCGTCGGCGACCGGCGCAGCACGGCAGCCACGAAACGGCGCACGGCCGGGCCGACCACTTTCGCCCCGGGAACCTTGCCGTCGAGGGAGGCCTGGGCACCGACGCCGACCACCGTGACCGGGATGGTCAGCTTCTCGATCAGGCCGGACAGCCGGTCCAGCCGATCGGTGTAGCGGTGCCGGAAGGCGTTGGCCAGCGGGATCACCAGGTGGTCGAACTCGGCGTTGATCTGCTCCGGCGGATAGCGGAACACGCCGGTCGTGATGTCGGCGTCAGCCGTGGACAGCAGCCGCCGGACGGACTGGCTGAAGACCAGGTTGCCGGTGTTGCCGCCGATCAGGTCATGCCGCAGGGTGGCCTCGGCCGAGGCGACGCGGAGCGGATCCTTGTGGGCGCGAAGAAGCAGACGTTGCGGGTGATCGGTCATGATGTGTCCGCAACTCTAACAAGCGCTGACCTGGGGAAGGATCCGGATGCGGTGTCATCCCTCGAGCTGATCACTCTCGATCGGCCAGTCGTAGCGGCGCAGCGCGGTCACCAGATCTTCGTTGCTGCCCTCGATCTTCTCCCGGACCAGGTCGGCGTCAGCGGAGTCCCGCAGGACCAGATGCCCCTCGTCGATCAGGACCAGGGCGACCTGGGAGCGGGCGAACCGCTTTTTGGTCGAGCCCTTGATGATCGTGATGTCGCGCGCGGTGATCTTGGCACTGATCAGGCCGCTGAGCAGGATCAGGCCGCCGATCACGCCGATCACGCCGCCGACGATGATCAACACCCAGCTGCCCCAGGACTCGGAGATCCGCTGCAGCAGTTGCATCGGCTTCTCGAACGGCAGCCCGCCGATGCCGAGGGCCCAGCCGATCACTCGCGGTGCGAAGAACCCGAGCACCAGCCCGATCACCGTGGTCACCGCGACCAGGATCAGCTGATGCGCGTTCTTCATCTCCACGAGGACCTCATCGGCCGCACCCGCTGCCCGCTTCTCACTCATACCACTATGAAACATGAATGTCCCATTTTTGGCAAAGCGAGTGCCAGAGAGGTACATTCCGAACATGGCACGGAAGAGCACGGCAGCGCCCGAGCCGGCACCGTCGGCGACGTCGGAGCGGACCCGCCGGGCGATCATCGACGCGGCGATGGAGACCTGGTCGGTGAACCAGACGGCGACCCTGGGCGACATCTGCGACACCGCCGGGATCGGCCGCTCGACCCTGCACCGGCACTTCGCCGACCGCGCCGCCCTGCTCGCCGCCGTCGACCAGCAGTGCCAGCAGCAGTTCACGGTTGCCGCCCTGCGGGCCCACCCCGACGACGGCCCGGGCCTGGAGGCCGTGCTCCGGCTCTGCCAGGAGTTGCTCGAGTTCGGCCAGGTGCTGTCGTTGATCTTCAGCGACAACGCCCTGATCGATCCGGACGGCTGGGATGACGGCTCCCGGGCCGATCAGGGCCTGACCGCGGTGATCCAGCGCGGCCGCCGGGACGGGACGATCGACCCCGAACTGCCGGCCGACTGGATCGAATCGGTGATCTGGATGCTGCTCTTCTGCGCCTGGCAGCGCAGCCGCGACGGCGGTTCCCGCCGGGAGACCGCCGCCCTGCTCAGCCGCAGCCTGTCCGGCGCGATCGGCACCCGCGGCCCGGCTTGATCAATACTTCCCGAACCGGCTGCGAGGCTCGTTCGACGGGGTTAGCGTGGAGCCCTCGGAATGCCGACGAGGGGCGCCGGCACCACAGCCGAAGGAGTGCGCGATGACCTCGAATCTCAATCCCTACCTCAACTTCGACGGCAACGCCCTGGAGGCGTTGGAGTTCTATCGCGAGGTGCTCGGCGGGGAGCTGAAGACAAACACGTTCGGTGAGTTCGGCAACGACGACGCGGCGGTCAAGGACAAGATCATGCACGGCCAGCTGACCAGTGCGGCCGGCTACACCTTGATGGCAGCCGACATCATGCCCGGGATGGAGTTCCGCCAGGGCACGACGATGACCATCAGCATCAGCGGCGACGACGCCGATCAACTGCGCGGCTACTTCAAGCAGC
Organism: Microlunatus speluncae; assembly: GCF_009299835.1. Lineage (GTDB taxonomy): Bacteria > Actinomycetota > Actinomycetes > Propionibacteriales > Propionibacteriaceae > Microlunatus > Microlunatus speluncae. The sequence continues at coordinate 582,361 of NZ_VKCZ01000003.1, read as the reverse complement.
TGGCCGAGGGCGGCACCGTCTCGGTCGAGCTGGCGAAGCAGCCGTGGGGTGACGAGTTCGGGATGTGCACCGATCGGTACGGCGTCAGCTGGATGGTCGACATCTACCCGGCTTCCTGATCACGGTCCGGCTGGTTCTGCCGGGCGTCGGCTAGATTCGCGGTGTGCGGATCGCTCTGGCAAAAGAGTCGGCGCCGGGCGAAGCCCGGGTGGCGCTGGTGCCCGAGCTGATCGCTGGATTGTCCGCCGCCGGGTACGAGCTCGCCGTCCAGCCCGGCGCCGGCGAGGGCGCCATGATCACCGACGACGCGTACCGGCTGGCCGGCGCCACCGTGACCGAAGAGTTCCTGGCCGGGGCGGCCCTGGTGATCGGCGTACAGCCGCTGCCCGCCGACCTGGCCGGCACACTGCCGGCCGGCACCGCCACGCTGTCCTTCTTCCCGTACGTCGACGACGGTGACGCGGTCCGGATCCGCCGGGATGCCGGCATCACCACCTTCGCGATGGATCTGGTGCCGCGGATCTCCCGCGCCCAGGCGATGGACGCGTTGACCTCGCAGGCCATGGTCGCCGGCTATCGCGGCGCGATCGTCGCGGCCGGGATGCTGCGCCAGTTCTTCCCGATGAGCATGACCGCGGCCGGGACCGTGCCGCCGGCCCAGGTGGTCGTGCTCGGAGCCGGCGTCGCCGGACTGCAGGCCATCGCGACCGCGCGCCGGCTGGGGGCGGTGGTCAAGGGCTACGACGTCCGGCCGGCCGCGGCGGAGGAGATCGCCTCCCTGGGGGCGATTCCGATCGACCTCGAGCTGCCGCCGCTGGACGGCGCCGGCGGCTACGCCCGGGAGATGTCGGCCGAGCGGGCCCGGCAGCAGCAGGAGAAGCTGGCGCCCTATCTGGCCGCCGCCGACGCGGTGATCACCACCGCCGCAGTGCCCAACCGTAGGGCGCCGGTGTTGATCACCAAGACGATGGCCGCGGCGATGAAGCCGGACTCGGTGATCATCGATCTCGCCGCCGACAGCGGCGGCAACGTCGAGGGGGTCGAGGCGGGCGCCGTGACCCGGCTCGGGCCGGCCCGGCTCTGGGGCGGGCACAACGTGCCCAGTCAGCTGCCCGGCCCGGCGAGCCGGCTGTATGCCCAGAACGTGGCGAACGTGATCACGCTGTTGACCCGGGACTCGAGCTTCGCGCCGGACTACGCCGATGAGATCGTCGCCGGGATGTGCCTGACCCGGGACGGCAAGATCACCCATCCGCCGGCGGCGGAGCTCTTCGAGGACACTCAGGTGGTGGCGCGGAATGAGTGAACCGATCGTCTGGCTGACCTTCTTCGTGCTGGCCGTGTTCGTCGGCATCGAGACGATCTCCAAGGTGTCCTCGACCCTGCACACGCCGCTGATGTCCGGGGCGAACGCGATCCACGGGGTGATCCTGGTCGGCGCGATCATCGCCGCCGGCACCGCGACCAGGACTCCGGTGTTGATCTTGGCTCTGATCGCCGTCGTGCTGGCGTCGATCAACATGGCCGGCGGCTTCGTGGTCACCGACCGGATGCTGCAGATGTTCACCCGGCCCAAGCAGCTTCCACCCGGCGACGGGTCCAGCCGCAGCGTGGGCGACGGCAGGAGTGATCGGTGACGGCGGCGTCCTGGGTGCAGCTCGGCTATCTGCTGGTCGCGGTCTGCTTCATCCTGGCTCTGAAGGGGCTCTCCTCGCCCCAGCACGCGCGGCGCGGCAACCTGATCGGGGCGGTCGGCGCCGTCCTCGCCTGCGTGATCGTCTTCTTCTCCGCTCCCCTTGATCATCTACTGCCGATCATGATCGCGATCGCCATCGGTACGGCGATCGGGGTGGTCGGCGCGTACCGGGTGAAGATGACCGCGATGCCGCAACTGGTCGCCCTGTTCAACGGGGTCGGCGGCGGGGCCGCGGCGATCGTCGCGCTGGTCGAGCTGCGCACCCTGACCGCGTCCGGCGCCGCGGTGATCGATCTGATCGCCACGGTGTTCACGATCTTGATCGGCTCGATCAGCTTCGCCGGCTCGATCGTCACCTTCCTCAAGCTGCAGGAGTGGATGACCACCCGGCCGGTGATCTTCCTCGGCTACCCGATCGTCTACGTCGCCTGTCTGCTGGCGGCGATCGGCACCGCGGTGGGCGTGGTGCTGGCCCCGTCGGTCGGCGTCGGCAGTCTGCTGGCCCTGCTCGGCCTGGCGCTCGGAGTGCTGCTGGTGCTGCCGGTCGGCGGCGCCGACGTGCCGATCGTGATCTCGCTGCTCAACGCGTTCACCGGGCTGAGCGTCGCCGCCACCGGCTATGTCTTCCAGAACCTGTTGCTGCTGGTCGCCGGCACCCTGGTCGGGGCCGCCGGCACGCTGCTGACGATCTTGATGGCCCGGGCGATGGGCCGCTCATTGATCAGCACCCTGTTCGGCGCGCTCCGCGGCGGCTCGACGCTCGGCTCGACCAAGCTCAGCGACCGGCCGGTGAAGTCGGCCCAGCCCGGTGATGTCGCGATGATGCTCGGTTACGCCGGCCGGGTGATCATCGTCCCCGGGTACGGACTCGCCGTGGCCCAGGCCCAGCACACGCTGCAGCAGCTGGTCGAGGTGCTGCAGCAGCGCGGCACCCGGGTGGACTACGCGATCCACCCGGTCGCCGGCCGGATGCCGGGCCACATGAACGTGCTGTTGGCCGAGGCTCAGGTCCCGTACCCACAGCTCAAGGAGATGACCGAGATCAACGGCGACTTCGCGCAGACCGACGTGGTGCTGGTGGTCGGCGCCAACGACGTCGTCAACCCCGCCGCCGAGACGGACCCGGCCGCACCGATCTACGGCATGCCGATCTTGAAGGTGGCCGACGCGAAACAGGTGATCTTCATGAAGCGCTCGATGCGCCCGGGCTTCGCCGGGATCGAGAACGAGCTCCTCTACGCCCCGACCACCAGCCTCCTCTTCGGCGACGCCAAGGACACCATGGCCAAGCTCCTCACCGAGGTCAAAGCCCTCTGAACAACCCCGACTTGTCAGACTCTCGGCACGCTATAGCGTGCCCTGCTTCTGACAAGTCGGGGGTTTGGGTCAGTGGCCGGACCAGGTGTGCCAGAGGGTGGCGTAGCGGCCGCCGGCGGCGACCAGTTCGTCGTGGCTGCCGGACTCGACGATCCGGCCGGCGTCCATCACGACGATCCGGTCGCACTCGCGGGCCTGGGTCAGCCGGTGGGCGACGATCAGGGCGGTCCGGCCCTTGATCAACGAGCGGCCGGCGGCCTCCAGTTGCCGGGCGCCGGCACTGCCCGCCTCGGCGGTCGCCTCGTCCAGGACGACCAACGGCGGGTTGCGGGCGAGCAGCCGGGCCAGCGCGAGTTGCTGCACGTGGGCGGCGCTGAGCACGGCGGTGTTGGGGCCGACCGGGGTGTCCAGCTCCTCCGGCAGCGCCCGGACCCAGCCGGCGGCGGAGACGGCTTCCAGGATGTCCCAGATCTCGGCGTCGGTGATGCCGGGCCGGGCCAGGGTGAGCTCCTCGCGCAGCGTCCCGGTGAAGACGTACGTCTCCTGGGCGACGATGCCGACCCAGTCGCGCAGCTCGTCCTCGTCCACGGCGGCGGGATCGGCGGACAGCACCAGCTCGTGCTCGCCGTCGCTGAGCCGGACCGTGCCGACGGTCGGCGTGATCGCCCCGCCGACGATGCCGGCCAACGTGGTCTTGCCGGCTCCGCTGGCGCCGACCAGGGCCACCGAACTGCCGGCCGGGATCTCCAACTCCACCCGGTCCAGCACCAGATGGCCCTCGACGTAGGCGTGCCCGACCCCGTCGGCCCGGACCGTGACGGCGCCGCGCGGCTTCGGCAGCGGCGTCGGATCCGGATCCGGGATCTCGGAGACGCCGACCATCCGGGCCAGCGCGGCACCGGCCCGCTGCACGTCGTCGACCGACATCAGCAGCCAGCCGAGCGGGCCGAACAGCCGGTGGAACAGCAGCGCGGCCGCGGTCACCGCGCCGACCGTGACCAGGTCGGCCCGAACCAGCAGGAAGCCGGTCGCCAGCACCGCGCTCAGCCCGACCGCCTCGGCGAAGTTGAGGGTCAGCGCGAACCGGGCGACCAGCTTGAGCAGCCCGATCGAGGCCTCCAGCGCCGACTGCGACGCCCGACGCAACCGGCCGGACTGCAGCTCGGCCATCTGGTACGCGGTCACCGTCGGCCGGCCGCGCAGCGAGGACAGCAGCACCCGGGACCGTTCGGCGGACAGCCGGCGCTCGGCCGCATACATCGGTCCGGACCGCGGCAGATACCAACGCAGGCCGAACAGGTGCACCGGCAGTACGGCGGCGAAGGCGAGGGCCAGCCGCCAGTCCAGGCTGACGAAGCCGATCGCCGCCACCACGACCGTGACCAGCGACGCCGTCACCCCGGAGAGCACCGGAATGGCACCCATGAACAGCTCGACGTCGTCGGTCACCCGGGAGGCGATGTCGCCGTGCCCGGCGCGTTCCAGCACCTTGGTGTCCAGCCGCAGCGCCCGCTGCACCACCCGTTCGCGCAGGTCGGCGCCGACCTGGGCGGCGAGCCGCTGCAGCGCCCGGCCGGCGGCCGCGGTCAGCACCACGGTGACCAGCATGATCAGCACCAGGGCGATGATCAACATGATCAACGGCGCACTGTCGCCGGTCCGCGCGACGACCGGGACCTGGTCGACCAGGGCGCCGAGCACGATCGGCATCCCGACCGTCCCGGCACTGCTGGCCGTGCTCAGCAGCAGTGCCGCGGTCAGCTGCGCCGGATGGGCCCGGAGCCGGCGCAGCACGGCCCGGCCGGTGGTCCGCAGGCTGGCGATGGGCAGCAGGTCGGTCGTCCCCTGATCCGCCGGGTCGGTGCGTTCGGAGGTCAGCTGATCGGACGTCATCGCAGCACCACCGCCGCATAGTCGGGCTCGGCCAGGAGTTGATCATGGTCGGCGATCCGGGCCGGGCCGGCGGCCGGCAGCCAGGCCACCTGATCACAGCGGGAGAGCAGCGCCGGCGACGTGGTGATCACGATCGTCGCCGCTCCCGGGGTGATCCGTTGCCGGGCCTCGTGCAGCCGGCCGGACACCTGCTCCTCGGTCACCGCGTCGACGGCGGTCAGCGGATCGTGCAACACCAGCACCGGCCGTCCAGCGGCAATCGCCCGGGCCAGCGCCACCCGCTGCCGCTGGCCGCCGGAGAGGTTGGCCGCCTGGTCCAGCAGGGTCAGCCGATCAAGATCATCTTCCGCCGCCGGAGTGCCGGAGCGGAGACTGGTCAACACATCGTCGGCGCCGGCCGCGGCCAGGGCGGCGGTCCGCAGCGCCGGATCCGGTCGATCACCCGTCCGCATCGCCGCGCCCAGGGTGCCGCCGAGCAGTTCGGTCGCATGTGGCTCGGCCAGCAGTTGCCGGCGCAGCGTCGACTGCGGCACCTCGGTCGTCGGGCGCCCGGCCCAGGTCACCGCGCCGGCCTCGGGCTCGGTGCTGCCGGTGATCAATCCGAGCACGGTGGTGGCGGCCGCCGGGTCGGCGTACGCGATCCCGATCATGGTGTCCGACCCGACGGTCAGGTCCAGGCCGCGCACCGGCCCGTGGCCGACCCGGTCGAAGATCAACGGCCCGGCCCCGTTGCCGTCCGCGACCGACTCCGGTTCGGACCGGCCGAGCAGCGGCACCAGCCGGGAAGCGCTGGCGCGGGCGGCGGCCAGCCCGCCGATGCAGGCCGCGACCGTGCGGACCGGATCGGCGAGGAAGGATGCCATTGCGACCACGGTGACCAGTTCGCCGACCGTGATCCGGCCGGCCAGCGCCATCAGCACCGCCGCGATCGACGTGCCGGCCATGACCAATCCGGTCGCCAGCAGGCCCGAGCCGGTGACCACCGACGAGGCCGTCGCCGCCGACCGGGTGGCGTCGAGCGAGGCCCGGCTGGCGATTCCGTACCGCCGGGTCGCCTCGCCCACCCCGCCGAAGCCGCGCAGCGGCCGCAGCCCGGCGACCAGTTCGGCCGCGGTGGCCGCAGCGAGCCCGCCGGTCTGCTGCTGGGCGTGCAACCGCTGTTCCAGCCAGGGACTGAGCCGGTCGACGCCGAGCAGCAACAGCGGCACCACCACGATCAGCGCGATGCCGAGGAACAGATCGACCCGGAGCAGCACCACGACCGAGACCGCGATCCCGGCCGTGGCGGCGAACAGGGTCGAGATGAACGCGGTGATCTCCGCCGCCGCGAGCGCGTCGGAGGTGGCGATCGACAACAGTTCGCCGGTCCGCCGGTCGGCCCCCCGCTTCGGATCGGCGAGCACGCCGTGCACGGCGTCGGTCCGGAGTCGGTGCGCCTCCTCGTAGGCCGCGGCGTCAACCGTGCGATAGCCGTACGCCGCCGAGAACGCCAGCACCGCGAACAACCCGAGGACGCCGAGCACCGCGATGATCATGGCCGAGGTGACCCCGGTGGCCACCGCCTGATCGATGGTCAGCCCGATCGCCAGCGGCACCAGCGCCTCGCAGACCTGGTGCGACGTGACCATCAGGCCGCCGACGATCGTCTTGCGCCGCTGGTTGCGCAGCACGGTGCGGAGCAGTCCGCGAGACCGCGCACGGTCGCTCGTGTTCTTCACCCGGGCGGCCCTTCCTGACGGATTCCTGGGATGACGGTGCGGCCGCCCTCGCTGTGAGGTCGCCGACGGCCGGCACTAAGGCTAACCTCACCGACCCGGCGGCGCCGAGTCGTCCCAAGGTCTCCGTGATGGGGGAATCAGGCGAAGCGGGTCGACCAGCCGGTCGGCGGGCCGAGCCAGAGCAGGGTGCCGAAGGCGATGGCGACGGCGGCCAGGGCGATCGCGGCCGCCGGGATCGGATGACGCAACACCCAGCCGGTCAGCCGGGCCAGCCGTCCGTCGCCGTGCCGCTGCCAGTCGCCCGCGAGCAGGCCGCGCCGCTCGGCCCAGCGCTCGAACGGGATCGTCGCCCACGGCACGATCGCGCTGGCCAGTCCGACCAAGATCACGGACCGGCGCCAGCCGAGGTTGAGCCCGGCGAACAGCGTCGCCAGGACGTAACAGAGAAACGCGAACCCGTGCACGCCCCCGCCGATCCGCACCCCCAGCTCGGTCATCCCGGTCGCCCGCAGGATCAGTCCGATGATCAACAACGTCCAGGTGATCGCCTCCGCGATCGCAACGATCCGGTACAACAGGCGCGGCGTCATCCCGAGACCCTAACCTCCCGCCCGCACCGCTCGTCCGCGAGACCCGGTTGGGTGGGCGCCGAGGCCGCGGTGTCGTTGCCGTGAGCGTGGTTGGAGGGATTTCAGGCGCAGCGAAGGAGGGCAGGTTCGGCGGCGGGTGGGTCTGGGCCGCCGGCTGCCGGTCGGGCGACGTCGAGTGGGACGTTAGTGACGTCGATCGGCCGATCTCACGTCGCTTTCGTCCCACTCGACGCCCCGAGCCGAGTACGTCGGCGCCTGCCGGCCAATCCAGCCCACTCCGAAGGCTCAATTCGGCGCGCGAGACCCGGTTGAGTGAGCACCGAGTTCGCGGTGTCGTTCCGTGAAGCGTTGCCGGGGCCACAAACGCAGCGAAGGGGGGCAGGTTCGGCGGCGGGTGGGTCTGGGCCGGCCGGCTGTCGGTTGGGCGACGTCGAGTGGGACGTTAGTGACGTCGACCGGCCCATCTCACGTCGCTTTCGTCCCACTCGACGACCCCGAGCCGAGTACAGGTGCGGGATTCAGCCGCGGCCGTCCGCGCGCGGGTCGGTGGCGGCGTCGAGGGTGCCGTCGGAGGTGGCGCGGATCAGGTGGGCGTGGCCGAAGCGGTTCTCCGGGCCGGTGATCACTTCGGCGCCGAAGGTGGCGACGAGCGTGTCTCGGACGTCGCCGGGAGCGGTGGCTTCGACCAGCACCTCGGGTCCGCCGCCCGGTCCGGTGGCGGGGGTGACGACGTAGCGCGGAGCGTCGATCGCCTGCTCGGCGGACTGGCCGAGGGAGAGCCGGGTGATCAGCTGGGCGGCGATCGCGGGCTGGCTGCGGCCGCCCATGGTGGCGACCGTGGCGACGACCCGGCCGGCGCGCCGGACCAGGCACGGCATCAGGGTGTGCGGCGGGCGGCGGCCGCCGGCCAGCAGGTTGGGCCGAGCCGGGTCGAGGCTGAAACCGCTGGCCCGGTTGTGGCCGATGATGCCGGTGGTCGGCTCCAGCACGAGCGAGCCGAAGGTGCCGGCGACGCTCTGCAGCGAGCTGATCCACAGGCCCTCGCCGTCGGCGGCCGCGATGCCGATCGTGTCCCCGTCCAGTCGCGGCGGCGGGCCCGTGGCCGGCACCGGCGCGCGGCCGAGGGTTCCGGCGTCACGCCGGACGACGGCGGCGTCGAGCACCGCGGCGAGATCGACCGCGACCGCCTCCGGGTCGGCGGACCGGGCATCCCGCTGGGCACCGGCCAGGTCGAGCAGCCGGACGAATGCGACCGCTTGTTCGGCGGCCAGCGGATCGGTCAGCCCGAGCTCGTCGGCCAGGGCGAGCATCTTCAGCAGCGCGAAGCCCTGGGAGTTCGGCGGCGCGGTGAGCACCTCGGCGTCCCGCCACCGGCCGGCCAGCGGCGGCAGCACGTCGGCCCGGTGCCGGCTCAGATCATCCCGGGTCATCGAGCCGCCATGGATGGCGAGGCCGCGGGCATACGCCGCCCCCACCTCGCCGCCGTAGAGCGCGCCGACACCCTCGGCGGCCAGCGCCTCGAGGCTGCCGGCCAGGGCCGATTGGACGTACGTGTCGCCCTCGGTCAGCGGGAATCCGTCGGCGGTGAAGAACAGCGGCCGGGCTCCGGGATCGCGGACCAGCCGGCTGCCGTAGTCGACCAGATCGCGGGCCAGGCTGGGCGCGACGGTCGCACCGTCCCGGGCGTACGCGATCGCCGGGGCCAACAGCTCGGCGAACGGGATCCGGCCGAACCGGGCGTGCAGTTCGGCCCAGGCGGAGGGCAGTCCGGGCACGCTGATGCTGTGCACGCCGCTGCCGGGCATTGCCTGGTGACCGAGGGCGCGGAGCAGGTCGGGGGTGAGGCCGGCCGGCGCCCGGCCGGTGCCGTTGATCGCCACGATCTCACCGTCGGCGGGTCCGGCCAGGGTCCAGCTGTCGCCGCCGATGGTGACCATGTGTGGGGAGACGACGCAGAGCACGGCTCCGGTCGCGATCACCGCATCGGCGGCGGTGCCGCCGGCGGCCAGCACCTCTTGTCCGGCCCGGGTGGCCCGGGAGTCGGGTGATACGACCCGTCCCGTGCCGGTCTGATCATCCTGGGCATCGGACAACGTCATCTGGTCTCCTCACGAGCGACGGCCGCACGACGGCCTCTCCGGTATGCGAGGGGCGCATGATCATCGACCCCCGACCGAGGGTACGAGCGATCGGCCGGACAGGATCCGGAGGCTGCCCGAAATCTTGACAACTGGTCAGACATTGGCGTGAGCGATGGCGGCGGCATCCCGACGGACGGTACGCGGAGTGGTGACCCGACCCGCGACTTGTCAGACTCGGGGTGGTCGACGACGAGGAGGCGACGGTGGACGTTCAGGGATTGCACGGAGTGCACGTCGCGCTGGCCACGCCGATCGATCCCGGCACCGGTCACCTCGACCCGGCTGGGCTGGAGCGACTGGTGGACCGGGTCGTCGGCGGCGGGATCGACGCGATCTGCCCGACCGGGTCAACGGGCGAGGGGCCGCGGCTGACCCGCGCGCAGCGGTTGACGATCTTGCAGACCGTACGGGAACGGGTCGGACCCGACCGGGTGGTGCTGCCGGGCGCCTCGTCGCTGAACCTGCCCGACGCGATCGCCGAGGTCAACGACCTGGCCGCGGCCGGCGCGAGCGCGGTATTGCTGGCCCCGCCCGCGTACTATCCGCAGGCCCCGGCCGAGGTGGTGGCCTGGTATCGGACGGTGACCGAACACACCGACTGCCCGCTGGTGCTCTACAACATCCCGGTGTTCACCAAGATCAGCATCGCGCCGGCGGCGGTGGCCGAGTTGGCCGCGCTGCCCGGGGTGATCGGGATCAAGGACAGCAGCCGCGATCTCGAATATCTGCAACTGGTGCTGCACGCCACGGCCGACGCCGACTTCGCGGTGCTCACCGGCAGCGACACCCTGCTGCTGGCCTCCCTGGTGCTCGGCGCGGACGGCATGATCGCCGCCGGGATGAACCTGGTGCCGGACCTCGGCCGGATCGTCTTCGACGCGGTCAAGGCCGGTGATCTTGGCACCGCCGAAGGCACCCAGCGACTGCTCTCGACGATCGTCCAGGCCTGCCGCGCCGGTCAGCCGCCGGCCGGTTGGAAGGCGGCTCTGGCCTGGGCCGGCATCTGCTCCGACGCCCTCGTACCCCCGGCCGCCCCGCTCACCGACGAAGCCCGCGCCACCCTCGCCGCCGCCCTCGACTCCCTCCTCCCCCGCCCGATCCGGGCGTAAGGTCGGGGCATGGCGACCGTCAAGGATGTCGAGAAGATCGTCGCCGGGCTGCCCGAGGTGACCACCGGCGAGCGGCACGGGCAGCCGACCTGGTTCGTCGGCGGCAAGGCCTTCGCCTGGCACCGCGGCTTCAGCAAGGCCGACCTCAAGCGGTTCGGCGACGAGACCCCACCGAGCGGGCCGATCTTCGCCGTCGTGGTCGGCGACCTGGCCGAGAAGGAGGGCGTGCTGGCCGGCAGCTCGGCGGCCGTCTTCACCATCCCGCACTTCGATGGGTACGCCGCCGTACTGATCCAACTCGAGGCGATCGACCGCAAGGAGCTGCGCGAGTTGATCACCGACGCCTGGCTGGCCAAGGCACCGCGCAAGCTGGCCGAATCCTTCCTGGCCGGCTGATCAACACCCGGCGACGCGAGCCACCCTGAAGCCGAGGTCGTCCATCCGGAAGCTGGGGTGGCTCTTCCGCCGGCAGGAGGCACGACAGGCCCGCGGTTGATCATTCCAACCGCCGCCGCGAAAGACCCGGTACGGCCCGTACACCTCGGGATCGTAGTGATCCCAACACCATTCCCAGACGTTGCCGATCAGGTCGAACAGCCGCCAGGCGTTCGGCGCGCGGGTCGCCACGGGGTGCGGCGCACCGCCGGAATTGCCGCGATGCCAGGCGATCTCGTCCAGGTCGCCGTACCGGACGCCCGGGTCGCCGGCCCGGCAGGAGTACTCCCATTCGGCCTCGGTCGGCAGCCGGTAACCGTCCGCCGACCGATCCCAGGTCACGTCCAGCCCGTCGGGGTCGGCACCCGTCCGGTAGCAGGGCTGCAGGCCGGCGGTGACCGAGAGGTGATTGCAGAGGTCGATCGCGTCGAGCCAGGAGAGCTCGGTGACCGGCGCCTGCGGCCCGCCCGGCCCGACCGGCTCGCGCCCCAGCGCGCGGACGTCGGCCCGGGTGATCGGCCGGGCGGCGAGGGCGTACGGCTCCAGGTCGACGAACCAGGCCCGGCCGGTGCCCTCGTCGCGCAGCATGATCCGGCCGCCCGGGATCTCGATCATGGACTCGGCGATCGCCGCGGCGGCGGATTCGGGCGAGGTCACGGCCCCATCCTGCACCACCCCGCCGAGGACTCGGTGTCTCAGGAAAGCGAATGGAAACGTCGATGTTGCCATCCGGACACCAACCTGCGACAGGGTTGTGGCAACTCAGGGGGATGACATGATCACGAATCTGTTGGACCGGCGGCGCTTCCTCGTGCTGGCCGGCGGCGCGACGGCGACGACGCTCGGCGCGCAGGCACTGTGGCAGGAGACCGCCGCGGCGGCCGATCTCGACCCGGCCCCGTTCACCCTCGGTGTCGCATCGGCCGACCCGGACGCGAGCAGCGTCGCACTCTGGACCCGGCTGGCCAACGATCCGGCCGCCGGCGGCGGGATGCCGAACCAGGTGATCAAGGTCGGCTGGGAGGTCGCCCGGGACGAAGGGTTCCAACAGATCGTCCGCAGCGGGGTCGCCCAGGCGCGGCCTGATCGGGCCCACTCGGTGCAGGTGGTCGCCGACAAGCTGCGGCCGGACACCTGGCACTGGTATCGGTTCTCCGTCGACGGCGCGACCAGCCGGGTCGGCCGGACCCGGACCCTGCCGCTGCCGCAGCAGCGGGCCGACCGGCTCCGCTTCGCGTTCGCGTCCTGCCAGGCCTGGGCCGGCGGCCGCTACTCCGCCTACCGCGACCTGGCCGAGCAGGACCTTGATCTGGTGCTGCATCTCGGCGACTACATCTATGAAACGGCCGCCGGCAGCTTGGCCGAATTCCGCCGGCTGCACGCGCTCTACAAGAGCTCGCCCGATCTGCGCGACGCCCACGCCCGGTTCCCGTTCATCACGGTCTGGGACGACCACGAGGTGCTCAACAACTGGGCCGATGATCATCAGGGCAGCCCGGACGGCACTCCCTGGGACGAGCGGCAGGCCAACGCGTTCCAGGCCTACTACGAGCACCTGCCGATGCGGACGCAGCCGAAGGGTTCGGACTGGCAGGTCTATCGCCGCTTCCGCTGGGGCCGGCTGGCCGAGTTCTCGGTGCTGGACACCCGGCAGTATCGCAGTGATCAGGCCTGCGGCGACGGCATGAACACGCCACCCTGCGACGAGGTGTACGAGGACGATCGCACCCTGACCGGGCCGGAGCAGGAGCGCTGGTTGCTGACCGGGCTGAAGACCTCCAACGCCCGGTGGAACGTGATCGCGCAGCAGACGATCTTCTCCCGGTTCGATTATGATCTTGGTCCCGGGCTGGCGTACAACCTTGATCAGTGGGACGGCTATCCGGCTGCCCGGCAAAGGATCCTGGACACCCTCGCCACCCACCGCCCGTCCAACCCGGTGATCATCGGCGGCGACTGGCATTCGGCCTGGGTCAACGACGTGCTGGCCGACTTCGACGACCCGCGGTCGGAGGTGCTGGCCAGCGAGTTCGTCGCGACGTCGATCTCCTCCGGGATCGGCTGGGACGCCGCGGTGCGCCAGGGGCTGCCGGCCAATCCGCACGTCAAGCTGTACGAGGGCGGCTATCGCGGCTACACGCTGTGCGAGATCACTCCGGAGCGCTGGACGTCGGACCTGCGGATCGTGCTCAATCCGGGCGACGGCGCCTCGCCGGCGTACACGCTGGCCAGCTTCGAGGTGCGCGACGGCGAGCCGGGGGCGAACCAGGTCGGCGGCGGCGACGGCATCGCCGGCACGATCGTCTCCGGCGATGATCCGCTGGTCAACGCCGAGCTGCTGGTCCGGCGCGGCGACGGCTCGGTGCTGGTCCGCCGTTGGACCGACGCGGCCGGGCGGTGGAACCTGTTCGTGCCGCCGGGCAGTTACACGCTGGAGGCGCACGCCGTCGGCTACCGGTCGAGCAGTCGGCCGGTCACCGTCGGTTCGGGCGGCACCGTGGACGGGGATTTCGATCTTGATCGCGACGACCAGCCGTATGCGGCGACCGGGCGTTACCTGCCGGGGCCGAACTCGGAGGGCAGCAGCCGGGACGCCATGATCGGCAACGGGTCACTGGCGATGACCGTCGCCCGCGAGTTCGCCGACGGTCAGTTGCCCGGCGCGACCCCGGGCAAGCCGATCAACCTGGCCGCGGTCGGCCACCTTGATCAACTCGACTGGATCAACCTCGGTCTGGTGGCGACCAGCCGGCCGACCGGGACCGAGGCCTGGCAGCGCGGCCTGGTCCGCTGCGACGCGGTGACCGTTGACGGCGACCGGGCCATGATCACCACCACCGGCCGGGCCGCCGAGGCCGCAGCCCTGGCCGTGACCACGACCTATGCGGTCGGCGCCGAGGATCCGTGGATCACCGTCGAGACCAAGATCGACAACACCGGCACCGCACCGATCACCGTCTGGTGCGGCGACGCCGTTGATCATGACGGCCCCGGCCAGCGCAGCGGCGTGCCCGGCCACGGCACCATCGCGACGCCGTACGGGAGCCCGGCCGACTATGCGCCCGACGGTCCGTGGATCGGGATGACAGGCAGTGATCGGCAGGTCTACGGCATCGTGTACGACGACGCCGACTTCCTCGGTTACGGCAACGGCAACTGGATCATGAGTCTGCGCGAGATCACCCTGGCCGCCGGTCAGCAGTGGACCCTGCGCCGCCGGATCACCGCCCTGGACAGCGGCTCCGGCTCGGATCCCTGGGCCGTCCTGAACGATCTCGGTTGATCGGGGCGCTCGGGGTGGCCGTTCCCTGAGCCCCGGCGCCGGCCTCCGGTCGGCCGGTGGCGACAATGGCGGGGATGGACGGGCCGGAGGCGGGTGACGGACCGAGGCAGCCACGCCTCGGCGCGGTGCTGACCGGTCTCTGCGTTACCGAGATCGTCAGCTGGGGTGTGCTCTACTACGCGTTCCCGGTGCTGGCGCCGTCGATCCGCGCCGACACCGGCTGGTCGCCGTCGCTGACCACGGCCGCGTTCTCCGGGGCGCTGGTGGTGGCCGCGATCGTCGGCATCCCGGTCGGTCGGTTGCTTGATCGGCACGGGCCGCGAGCGATCATGACGATCGGGTCGGTGCTGGCGACGGCGGCCTGCGTGGTGATCGCCTGGTCGCCGAACCTGATCATCTTCGCCGTCGGCTGGCTGCTGGCCGGGGTGGCGATGGCCGGAATCCTGTATCAGGCCGCGTTCGCCGCCCTGACCCGCTGGTACGGATCCCGCCGGGTGCGCGCCCTGACCGCCGTGACCCTGGTCGCCGGGCTGGCCAGCACCGTGTTCGCGCCGCTCACCGACGCGCTGAACAGCGTGCTCGACTGGCGCGGGGTGCTGACGGTGCTGGCCATCGGGCTGGCGGTGATCACCATCCCGGTGCACGCGATCGTGCTGCGCCGGCGGTGGCCGGCGGACATCGCCCCGGCGGCGCACGCGGCGGTCGATCTCGACCGGCACGTCGCCACCGTGCAACGGAGCCGCGAGTTCTGGTTCCTCACCGCAGGACTGACCCTGGCGTCGATCGCCACGTTCGCGGTGTTGATCAACCTGGTCGCGCTGCTGACGGAGCGCGGTCTGAGCAGTGCACTGGCCGCGTGGACGCTGGGCCTCGGCGGAGTCGGGCAGGTCGCCGGCCGGATGTTCTATCCGGCCCTGGCCCGGCGGATCGGCGTCCGGGCCCGTACCTTGATCATCTTCGGTCTGGTCGCGATCACCACCGCAGTCCTGGCCCTGGTGCCGGGACCTACCGGGGCGTTGATCGTGATCGTCATGATCGCCGGCGTGGCCCGCGGCATCGGCACCCTGCTGCAGGCGACGGCGGTCCCGGACCGGTGGGGTGCGCTGGCGTACGGCCGAATCTCCGGGGTGCTGGCCGCGCCGGTCACCTTCGCGTCGGCCCTGGCTCCGTGGATCGGCACCACCCTGGCGATCCTGGTCGGCGGCTACCCGGCCATGTTCGGGGTGCTGGCCGTGCTGGCGACGGTCGCGGTGATCTTGCTCGGCTTCAGCGTGCCGCGCCGGCCGCCGGACCATCGCCCGACCTGATCACGGGATCAGCCCCGCGTCTTCCAGCTCCGGAACGCGGACAGCAGCTCGTCCTGTACCCGCGGCTCCAGGTCGGTCGGCTCGAGCCGGCCGGCCAGGCCGATCGTCTGCCGGAACTGGTCCAGGTAGGTCGTGCAACCGTCGCAACCGGTCAGATGCCCGTCGAACCGGCGGGTGTCCTCGGCCGTCAGCGCGCCGTCCAGGTAGTCGGTCACGATCGCGACCAACTCACGGCAGGTCAGCTCTTCTCTAGTCACGACCCCTCCTCCCCCAGATAGTCGGCCAGCTCACTCCGCACCCGGGTCCGGGCACGGTGCAGCAGGACCCGTTGATTGGTCTCGGTGAGCTCCAGAACGTTACACACCTCGGCCGATCCCCAGCCTTCCACGTCACGCAACGTGATCACGGCGCGCTGACTCGCCGGCAGGGTGTCGATGGCCCGGTCCAGCCGCTCCCGGACCTCGGCGCCGAGCAACCGGGCCTCGGGCCACGGCTCCGGCAGCACCGCCCAGTGCCCCGGCCACTCCGCATGATCGACCGGCAGGAACCACTCCTCGTCCGTCGCGTCCACCTCGTCACCGAGGGACGAGAAGGGCACCGTCCGGCGATCCCGCTGACCGCGGGATTTCGCTGTGTTGGTGAGGATCCGGAAGATCCAGGTGCGCAGTGACGAGCGCCCCTCGAACCGGTCGAGCCCGCGCAGCACGCCGAGCCAGGTCTCCTGCACCACCTCGGCCGCCGAGTCGCGGGTGGCCACGTAGAGCAGGGCGACACGCAGCATCGATCCGTGGTGCCGCCGGACCAGCCCGGCGAACGCCTCCTCGTCACCGGCCCGCAGCGCGGCGACGACCAGTTGCTCGTCGGGCGCGGGATCGGACATGGCTTGGACTGTAACGAATCCCGGCCCCGGGGGACTAGGAATCATGAGTCGAAATAGCGCGCTGATCCGGCGGTTGGCCCCGTTGCACCTTGCCGTCTTCCTGACCGGCTTCGGGCTCTGGGTGCCGATCGAGAAGTTGTTCATGAACGAGATCGGGTTCCAGCCGGCGACGATCGGCCTGATGGTCGCCGCGTATGCCGCGGTGGTGCCGATCATCGAGATCCCGTCCGGGGTGCTGGCCGACCGCTGGAGCCGGCGCGGCATGTTGATCATCGGCACCGTGGCCGCGCTGATCAGCGTGTTGCTCGCCGGGCTGAGCAGCACCGTGCCGACGTACATCCTCAGCGTCATGGTGCTCGGCATCTACTTCGCGACGGCGTCGGGCACGCTCGATTCGATGGTGTACGACACCGTGCTGGAGGTGACCGGCGACGGTCAGGGATTCCAGCGCCAGATCGGCCGGATCCGGCTGATCGAGAGCGTCGCGCTGGTCGGCAGTGGGCTGGCCGGCGGCTGGATCGCCGAGCTGACCTCGACCCGGATGACGTACTTCCTGACCCTGCCGATCCTGGCGTTGTCGATCATCGCGCTGCTGCGCTTCGAGGAGCCGCGCCAGCATCAGGTGGAGCAGCGCACCTCGCTGCGGGCGCACCTGAGGCTGACCGCGACCACCCTGCTCCGATCCGGCACCCTGCGCCCGATCGTGCTGCTCTCCTTGCTCAGCTCGGTGCTGCTGACCACCTTGTACGAGTTCGGGCCGCTGTGGCTGGTCGCGCTCTCGGCGGCGACCATGATCTTCGGACCGGCCTGGGCCGGGCTGATGGCCAGCATCGGCATCGGCGGGCTGCTGGCCGGCCGACTGCGGCTGGACCGTCCGCTGGTGCTCGCGGCCGCGGCGATCATCTCGGTGCTGTCGGTGATCGGGTTGATCATGAGCCGGAACGTGCTGATCGCCATCCTGTCCCAGATCGCCCTGGTGCTGGTGATCATGGTGATCAGCATTCACGTCACCAGCCTGCTGCACGACGCCGTACCGTCGACGATCCGGGCCGGCGTCGCGTCCGGCGTGAGCTCACTGTCCTGGATGGCCTTCCTGCCGTTCTCGCTGAGCTTCGGGTTGCTGCACCAGGCGACCGACGTCTTCACCGCCGGTTGGATGATCGCCGCTGCCGTCGTGCTCACCTTTGCGGTCCTGGTGAAGCTGACGGCGGGCCCGGCGGCACCTCCCGAGCCGGCGGCGCTGCTGCAGGAGTCGAGTGTCGGAGGCCGGTAGGTTGGCCTGCTGTGAGCCTATTGACCGAGCGGCACTCCGCGGCCCCGTACCGTGACTTCGTGCTGGCCGCCGGGGCGGCTCGAGATGATCTTGAACGGATCGTCGGCCTGCTGCCGCTGATGGAGACCGGATATGAGGCATGCCGTCATGATCTTCTGTGGGCCCTGGCCTGCTGCTCCTGTCTGCCGGAAGCCGTTGCTCCTGATCCCTTACTGGACCGGCTCGGCTGGACCGCGGCCGAGCGGGCGGAACTCGCGGCCGGGCTGGGCCGGTTGCTGTCCGATCCACAGACGCCCGAGGAGTGGGTCGCCCACGACACCGTCGCCGCCGCCCGGCGACTGCCGGCGGACCGGTGGATCACGCCGATGGGGCTGCGCACCGAGGGCCGGCTGGAGCCGCTGACCGAGCCGGCCGCGCCGATGACGCCGGAGCGGGCCGCCCTGCTCGCCGAGCTCGCCGATGAAGTCCTCGCGACGAATCATGATCAGCCGATCAAGATCGCGGTGGACGGTGGCACCGGTGCCGGGAAGTCGACCCTGGCCGACGAACTGGCTGCCGAATTCCGCCGGCGGGGCCGTTGGGCCGTCCGGGCCTGCGCGGACTTCTTCAAGATCCCGCCGGATCGGCGCAGCGCCGACGGCGTGGCCGGCATGTACGACCGGCCCGCTCTGCGCCGGGAACTGCTGGAGCCGCTCGGGCCGGGTGGTGATCGACTGGTGCGCACCGGCTCCTGGGACGGTTGGACCCGACGCAGCCTGCTGGACCGGCCGCGGCTGGCCGTACCGGAGAACGGGATCGCCGTGGTCGACGGCGTGTTGATCTTGACCGATGCCGAGCTCGAGGACCTGTGGGACTTCCGGATCTGGATGCACACCAGCATCGACACCCGGCGGGAACGGATGGTCGTCCGGGACGCCCTGTGGTCCGACGAACCGTCACCGGAGGCGCTGCGGAAGCGGTTCGATGATCGTTATCGGCCGGATGAGGAGGCCTACCGGATCGGGAGCGAGGTCGAGAAGCTCGCCGATGCCCTTGTGGACAACGAGGATCCCCTGCATCCGCGCTTGCACCGCTAGCTGAGGGTGATCCGGCCGATGTCGATCAAGGTCTGTTCATCGGCGAACTCGAACATCCGCCGCCCCGGTTGCAGCGGTGTCGGTTGCGTGACCAGCTGGTGCCTGGTGACGCCGAACCGATCGTCCGGGTCGGTGTGACGCCGGGTCAGTCCGTGCCGATCGAACGCGGCCGAGGCTTGGCGATAGAGGTCGGGGCTGGACCGGTGGGCGGTCCAGATCACCTGGGCGTTCTCGTCGCACAGTTGCGGCAGCATGCCGACCGTACGGTTGATGTCGGGTTCGGTGAGGCTGCCGAAGACGCCGCACAGCAGCACGATCTGGGCCGGGGCGGCGTCGACATAGGCGTCGGTGAGACCGGCGTCGCCCTGACGTACCTCGATGTTGCCGAGGCCGGCGGCATCGACCCGGCGCTGCGCTTCGGCGACGTTGCGGTGGTCCCACTCGACCAGCCGGGCTCGTACGTCGGCCTGGCGCGGCCCGTCCTGGAAGACGCCGATCACGTCGTGGCCCTGGCCGGCACAAACGCTGATGATCATGATCGGGCCGGGTCGGGTTTCGGTGAGGGCCTGGCGGAGTTGGTCCTGCACGAGCGGCAGCCGGCCGGCCAGGCCGCCGCCCTGATAGCCCTGGTGCCACTGATGCCAGTCCATGGTTTCGCAGTCTAGTGTCGCATCGTGGAGGACGATCGCGTGCTGCCGAAATCCCCACAGAACAAGGCATTTGTCGGACTCTTCAACTTGTGTTCGAACACCTGTTCGATTAGTATCGGGACATGAACTCGGGATTGTTCGTCGGCAACTCGCCGGTCAAGCACGCGCTCGTGGCGGTGCGGGCGACGATGGCCGAGTTGATCACTGCGGCACAGGACGGCGGGCTTGATCATCACGACGAGTCCGGGTTGCTGGAGCTGCTCGAGGAGTTCACGATCCTGGCCAACCAGGCCCAGGCGTTCGACGCGGAGCTGATCGCCGCCTGCCGTGATCGCGGCGTGCCGGAGGTGACCTGCCAACGATCGATGCGGCAGGTGCTGGAGCAGGTGTGCCGGGTCGGCAGCGCTGAGGCCGGCCGACGGGTCCGGGCCGCCGAGGCAGCCGGTCAGCGGGTCACCCCGACCGGGCTGCCACTGCCCCGACTGCGCGGCCGGGTGGCCGACGCCATGACCGCCGGAATGATCAACTCCGAGCAGACCGAGCAGATCTGCCGCACCCTGACCAAGATCGACAACGTCGACGTGCACCCCGACGACGTCGCGCGGGTCGAGAGCGATCTGGTCGAGCAGGCCGAGCAGCTGGGCCCGCGAGAGCTGAAGCAGGTCTGCCAACGCGTACTTGACATCTACGATCCCGACGGTCCCGAGCCGAACGAGCAGCGAAACTGGGACCGTCGCTCGTTCCGGATGCATCAGACCCCGTCCGGGGCGGTCGTCGGCGAGTTCCGGCTGACCCCGTCGACGGGCGCCAAGCTCGCCGCGATCCTGGAGCCGCTCGCGAAGCCCCGGCGCGACCGGACGGCGAAGGATCGGACCGCGACGACCGACCAGCGTAGCCGGGACCAGCGCCTGCACGATGCCCTCGACGATGCCTGCTCGCGCCTGCTCCGCGTCGGTGGGTTGCCCGACTCGGGTGGCACGCCGGCGACGGTGATCGTGACGATCGACCTGAACGACCTGCTCGCCCACACCGGTGCCGGGACCCGAGGCGTGAATCCCGTCGCCACGACGACCGCGCCCGAGCGTGCCGACGGGACTGAACCGGAGACCGAAGCCGCACCGGAGCCGGTGTGCCCGGCGGGTGCCCGTTTCGATCCGGGACCACCCGGCCGGGTCCGCCGGAGACGGCCGCGCCACGGCACCACCAGCGGTGGAGTGTCGCTGACCGTGCCGGAACTACTGAAGCTGGCCACCGAAGCCGAGATCTATCCGGTCGTGCTCAACCAGCACGGAATCCTGCTCGACCTCGGCCGATCCCGCCGGATCGCGAACAAGCACCAGACCATCGCGCTGATCGCCCGCGACGGCGGCTGCTCCTTCCCGGGCTGCGACTTCCCGCCGGAGTGGTGCGAGCGCCATCACGTCGTGCCCTGGGAGGAAGGAGGCCCGACCAAGCTCTGCAACCTGACGCTGCTGTGCGCGTATCACCACCACAACTTCCTCAACCGAGGCTGGCAGGTCCACATCAACGCCGACGGCCTCCCCGAGTGGATTCCACCCCGCTGGATCGACCCCGAGCAAGCGCCCCGGCTCAACAACCGCATCATCGCCCGGATCCACCAGTCCACCCTGCTCACCGACGTCACCCCGCTCCCCGTACCCCCGGATCCTGGCGTGCCGCCGCCCGAGCCAGAATGATTTCGCCGACGGGGCCACCCCTCGATATAGTGTCCAACCGTGCACCGAGCCCGCCCGCGGGCCAGGACGCACAAGCCGCCTTAGCTCAGTTGGCAGAGCGATTCACTCGTAATGAATAGGTCAGGAGTTCGACTCTCCTAGGCGGCTCAGACAAACGCCCCGGCCGAAACCGGGGTGCTTTCCCTTGTATTGCTGGGTTTTCGCGGTTCTCTTACGCAGCACCTGCCGTGTCCCCATGATCATCTCCGTCGGTGTTCGACTCGGCTTGTGCATCTAACTGTGCATCCACGTCCCCCGAGAAAAGGGTGTCCATCACCTCCGCCCCGGTCTCCACCACCGGCCGGATCTGGTGCCGGTAGACGAGCTCGGTCACGCTGGTTCCGGCGTGGCCGACCAGGCGGGAGATGTCCTCGATCGGCACGCCCGCATCGGACAGCAGCGACACGAACGAATGGCGCAATTCTCGTGGCGTCCAGTCCGCCGGCGTGATCCCGTCGATACCCTCGAGCGCGGCCCGGAAGTAGTCTCTGCCTGCGAGTCTGGGACTGCCGCGCTCAGCCTCGTCACTGGTGAAGGGGCCGTATGTCACCGGGCGTCAGCCATCTGATCAAATGCCATTGCCGTTGACCGTGGCGACCTGAGCTTGCCATCCATTCCGATCGCTGCAGCGCTTGTCAGTCAGCAGGGCCGCTCGTATCAGAATCCGTGTAACCCCAGCGACGCCGGGGATGAGGCTGAGACAATCCGACCCGTGAATGAACCAACCTGGACCGACATCCTGGCCGCCTGGTCGACCTTCGGAACCGCGGTCTTAACGGCCGTCCTGGTGATCCTGGCCGTCTGTGCCTGGCGAACTGCGAAGGACACACTAGATGCCTCAAAGAAGGCAAGCGAGGCAGCAGAAGCATCGGCGGTGGCGGCCCAGGCCGCGAATGAGCAGGCGCGGCTAGACAGTATCGAGCAGACCAGGCCGTACGTCTTCGTTGAAGTCGTCCCGGGGCTGCAGGGTGCTGGCTGTTGGGACGTTCGCATCGCCAACTCAGGCCGGTCGGCCGCCCGGAACCTAACACTGGACTACGAGCATTGGTCACAGAATCCCGACGACGTGGGCACGGCGGTACGGGAACTCTTCGAAACGAGTCGCGCCCTGCCACCTGGCTGCAGCATTCGCGCTGTTTGGCGCCTCGAGGGCAACTTCACCGAGGGTCCAAGTATCGTCGGGCTGGGCAAGTCGGGAAAGATCACTGTGCGATACACAAGCGATGACCCATCGAGACCGGATTATGACGACAGCTTCGATGTCATGATCGAGAAGTCCGGGCTCTGGCCAATACCCGAGTCGGGGCCCGAGCCAGAGGGAGTCACAGGCCAAGCGCGAAAGTTCTACCGCCTGGGCCAGGCACTCACGCGCCGCATCGGTGAGACGAGTAGATGACAAATCCGTGGTCCTGAACGTGATGCCCCAGTTCGTTGGAAACCGCGATGGACGAGCGTCGGCACCATCGCCGCGTCGCGCTGGCTGAGACCGCGCCGTGAGCCGACCCAAGTAAGACCGCGACTTCTGCGATCACACCGTAGAACTTTGCGGCGCGCGTTGGTCGATCGAGGCGGTGGCATCGACGTAGCAGATGCGGGCGATCAAGCATCGGCATCGGACGTGGCGGACGTGTCGGAGCTGGCGGACGTGTCGGGAGCTGGCGGACGTGGCGGAGCTGGCGGACGTGGCGGAGCTGGCTGCGGGCCGCGATCTTCGGGAATCCGGCGCCTCGGTGATCGACTTCGGGCAAGATTGGGTTCTCACGTCCCATCGATTGGCCGGCGCTGCGGTCGTTCAGAGCGAAAGAATGGTCAGCATGAAGTGCACCCGTATCCTGTTTGAAGGCTACAAGCGGTTGGCAAGGGCGGAATGCGACGTGAATCAATCACTACTTGCATTCGTGGGGCCGAACGAAGCGGGAAAGTCCACCGTGCTCACCGGACTCGAATGGTTAACCGGAGACGGCGAAACTGAGCTGGCCAACTTGGACAAGACCAGATCGAACCGCAAGGATGAGGGCTGGATTGTTGGAGCCATATTCAAGCTGAACGACAGCGAACGAGCTCTTCTGAAGAATCTCGGCCTAGCTGACGTGCCTAACGGGTACGCCTTGTGGAAGCAAGCTGACGGCACACTTCATGCGACCCTTCGGGAACCGGAGCCAAGAAGGAATGCCGTCCCATTCCTCAGGACAGAAAAGGCACTAGTATCAATTCAGGACCGACTTCGAACCGTTCTCGGCGGGCAGTTTGATGACGACGAAGACAATCCTCGCAGTTGGCTGGAAAGGATTCTCAACCTAACTAGGGACCCAGAGAAAGATTGGAGCAAGGAGGATGAGGGCGTCTGCAAGGGACTAATGGAGTGGATTTCCAATCAGAGGATTCCCGGAAAGCCTGGACCCGAGGCGACTGCTGCACTCTTGCAGGATGCCATGCAGGTCGGCCTTAGTGAGCATCCGCGAGAGGAGGCCAAGCGAATCCTGCGCCAGCATTGCCCGACATTCGTACTGTTTCGAGACGACGATCGAGATCTTCCCACTATCACCCCCATTTCGACAGCCCCCGAGCGTCACTCGATTCGCCCAGCTGTCAAGAATCTATTGAATGTCGCTGGTATCAGTCCCGCTCAGTTATGGCGGGCGTACGCTCAAGCCGACAGCGGAGAAGTCCAGACTATTCTAGGAAATGGGAACGAAAAACTCGATGAGTTCTTTGGACAATCTTGGAACCAGTCGAACATTTCAGTACGTCTCAGTCTGGATGCGACCGGCCTATCGGTTCACATCTACGAAATCGACACCAAGCGGTTCACGAGAGTTGAGGAGCGCAGTGATGGATTGCGCGCATTCGTAGCCCTAGCCGCGTTCCTAGAAGCAAAACACACTGACGTCCCCCCCATTCTTCTCATTGACGAGGCCGAATCCCATCTTCACTATGACGCGCAGGCAGACCTGGTCGGCGTGTTACTCAAGCAGGTCAATGCCGCTCAGATCTTCTACACAACCCACTCACCTGGCTGCCTTCCAGCAGATCTCGGGACAGGCATACGACTAGTCGAGAGGTCCGAGAATTCCAGTACTCTTAAGTCTCATTTCTGGGCCAATGAAGCTCCTGGGTTCCGACCACTTCTGTTTGCAATGGGCGCAGGCGCTGCGGCCTTCTCAGCTTGTCGATGGGCAGTCATGGCCGAAGGTGCAGCCGATATGATTCTGTTACCGACATTGCTCCGATGCGCCACCGGACTCAATGAGCTCGACTACCAGATTGCACCAGGTCTGGCTAATGCGCGCGCCTTCAATATGGACGTCGAAGAGGTTGCAGCGAAGGTGATCTATTTGACAGATGGCGATGGGGCCGGACAAGACTACCACCGCGCCCTCAAGCAGGCGGGAGTCTCCGAGGAGCGTATCCACTCCCTACCTGAAGGTATGGCTACTGAAGACCTTCTCGACCCTGGTTACTACCTCGGCGTTGTGGCCAGCATGCTTCCACCCGGTGCACCGGAGATCCCGTCCATAGTGGCCAGCAGTCGCCCGATAGCGAAAGCCGTCGTGGACTGGGGTGCAACTCAGTCACCCGGACTCAAGGTCCCGGGAAAGATCCCGGTTGCGTACAGGATCATTGAACGAGATGACATAAAGCTCCGAAGCGAGGCGAAGCAAGCACTTCGGGACTTGCATACCGCGTTCACCCAGATTTTCCGCGGCGCGGCGCCGGTCGGAGTCGAGTAACCCTCAATGCTCCAGCAAGATTACGACTTGTCACCGATCCCTCTTGTTGCTGGAGCATTGAGGGCGATCGCGGGGCCCCGACAGGCCCCGGCCTGCCATCACCAGCCACCAACACCGTAGGCAGGTCACTGGCTGTCGGTGCGCCAATCCGCCAAGGCCTGAGGCAACCTCTCGACCTGCCCCGCACTCGTAATGAATAGGTCAGGAGTTCGACTCTCCTAGGCGACTCCACTCCTGAAGGTCCCTCACCCGTCACTTTCTTGATCATCTTGTCGTGTGCGCAAGTGGGAAGCGCGGGACAGAACCACGGCCGTTCCTTCTGTCCTGCAAGCGAACTGAGCCGGGAGCCTTCGGCGATACTTGGCGGGTGAGGTACGTGTCCAGAGTGCCGCGACCGCCGCTGGACGGCCTGATCGACGACCTCTATTACCTGGAGGGGACGGCGCCGTACGCCCGGCTGACGCTGCCGCCGGCGCCGTCGGCACTGCTCATCGTCAACCTCGGGGCGCCGTTCCACATCCGCGGTGGCAGCGACACCGAGACGGGCGAGTACGCCGACGGCTGTGTGGTCACCATGCCGACCTGCGCGTGGGACTTCGGCTACCCATCCCGGACCCGGTCCGTCGGCGTGCACTTCAAGCCGTGGGGGCTGGCGCCGTTCCTGCCGATGCCCGCGGCCGAGCTGCGTGACCGGCCGGTGACGGTGGAGCAGGTCTGGGGTCGGAGCGCCATGGCCGAGCTGCAGGACCGGCTGGCCGCGGCGGACCGGCCACCCGAGCTGCTGACGCTGCTCGAAGAAGAGCTGACGCGACGGCTGAGCGAGACCGCGGGCCTTGGGTTGGTCCGGTACACGAGCGGCGTCATCGCAGCGACCGGCGGGGCGGTGCCGGTCGGCGACTTGAGCGTGGCCGCCGGGGTCAGCGCCACTCACCTGGCGAAGCGGTTCAAGGAGCTGATCGGCGTCACGCCGAAGCGGCTGGCCCGCACTCACCGCTTCGCCTACACCGTGTTGACGATCAACCCCGCCGAACCGATCGACTGGGGCGCGCTCGCCGCCGGCGCGGGCTACTTCGACCAGGCCCACTTCGGCCACGAGTTCCAAGCCTTCACCGGGCTCACCCCGACCCGGTACCTCGAAGTCCGGCGGCAGTTCCTGCGCGATCACCCCGGCCACGCGCTGGACGGCTGGGCCCTGCCGGCCGATTGATTTCTTACAAGATCGACGGCTCCCGGGACGCTAATTTGTGGGCACCCCGAATGCAGAGGAGAGCCCGATGGGCAAGGTGGTCATGTACGCGTCGGTCTCGGTCGACGGCTTCATCGCCGACGAGAACGACCAGCCCGGACCGCTCTTCGAGTGGTTGCTCAGCGGTGACGTGCCGCTGGACGAGAGCGGCGTCGTGAAGGTGTCGCAGACGTCGCACGACTACACCCGGTCGTACTGGGACCAGATCGGGGCGACGATCGCCGGTCGCCACGTCTTCGACCTGACGGATGGCTGGGACGGGAAGCCTCCGGCCGGGATCGACCACGTCGTCGTCGTGACCCATCGGGGCCGGCCCGAAGGCTGGCATCCCGAAGCGCCGTTTCACTTCGTCGACGGCGTCGCGGCGGCTGTGACCAAGGCACAGGAGCTTGCGGGCGACCGCATCGTCGAGGTCGCCGCCGGCGACGTCGGTGGCCAGGTGCTTGCCGCGGGCCTGGTCGACGAGGTGCGCATGGATGTCGTACCCGTCGTGTTCGGGTCCGGCAAGCGCTACTTCGGGTCGGTCAACGCCCAACACCTGTTGGAGGACCCCGAGGCCGTGGTTCAGGGCAACCGGGTGCTCCACCTGCGCTTTCCGGTGCGCCGCTGACCGAGCGCTACCGGTACCCGCGCGCCTGCAGCTCGTAGAGCTCGGCGTAGTGCCCTTGATCGGCGATCAGTTCGGCGTGCGTTCCGGTTTCGATGATCCGACCCTGGTCGAGTACGACGACGAGGTCGGCGGCGGCCACGGTGGAGAAGCGGTGGGTGATCAGCAGCGTGATGCGTCCCTCGTTGCGGCCGGCGTGGGCCGCGGCGGCATAACGCTCGAAGAGGGCGTGTTCGGTGGCGGCGTCGAGGGCCGAGGTGGGCTCGTCGAGGATCAGCACCAGCGGGGCCGGGCGCATCATGCCTCGCGCGATCGCGATCCGTTGCCATTGACCGCCGGACAGGTCGACGCCGTCGAGCCAGCTCGTGCCGAGCTGGGTGGCGAGGCCGGCCGGCAGAGCGGCGATGACGTCTTCGGCGGCGGCGGCGCGGAGGGCGCGACGCACGTGATCTTCATGGTCCATGATCGAAAGATCTCCGCTGCCGACTGACTGTTGTGCCTTGAGCTCGAAGTTGGCATGGTCCTGGAACGCGCCCGAGAGCTTGGATCGCCAGGCGGTGAGGTCCAGGGCGGCCAGGTCGTGGTGGTCCACCAGGATCCGGCCGCTGCTGGACCGATGGAGGCCGGCCAGCAGCTTGATCAGGGTGGACTTTCCGGCGCCGTTCTCTCCGACGAGGGCAACGACCGCGCCGGCCGGGAGCTCCAGATTGATCTTGATCAGGGCGTTGTTGTTCGACTCGCCGTAGCGGTAGCTGACGTCCTCGATCCGGATCCCGCGATCGAGTCGATCCGGCGGCCGAGTCCGACCCGGATGGGCGGCTTCGACTTGCGCCGCATAGTCGCGGAGCCAGATGAAGCGGGCGCCGTTCCGACCGACCCGGCTGAAGTTGCGGGTCGCGGTGACGAAGGTGGAGCTCACGTTCTGGAGGGTGAGCATGACGCCGACAGCGACGACAAGCATCGGGATGGAAACCGTTCCGGCGAAGGCGTCTTGCGCCATCCAGGCCAGGAGCACGACGGCAACGGCGAAGAAGCTGATCGTGTTCGCGGCGTTGAGGAGGGCGTTGCGATCACCGGATCGGACGAGCGGCTCTCGCCAGCCGGCGACCGCGGCGCTGAGGCGATTGCGTAATTGCTGCTGCTGCCCGAAGACGCGGGTCTCGGCACCGGCGGTCGGCGACGTGGTGAGATCCAGGAGGTGCCGCGACAGCCGGCTCGGCGCGGCGCCGGCTTCCTCGGCCTCCTTCTCCCACCGGACGGACCAGCGCGCGGTCAGTAGCCGGACGGCGCCGATGGCGACCAAGATCAACAGTCGCCAGTCGGCGGTGACCGCGACCAGGAGCACGGCGACGGCGTAGGCCAGCGTGTTGATCGTGTGCACCAGCAGACCGAAGGAGGTGCCGAGCACACCTTCGTTGTCACGCAGGATCTGCAGCCGGTCGAGATACCGAGCGGATCCCAGGTGGTCCAGGGTGGGGACCCGCGCGGTCAGGTCAGCGATCTGGGCGTCCAGGGTGTGCCCGACGAGTTCTTGTTGCTTGATCTGGGCGGTGACTGCGATCGCCTGGAACGCCTCCGCGACAGCGGTCGATCCGACCAGTGCGGCCGCCGCGAGCAGCATCCGGCCGAGATCCTGGTCCAGAGCGCCGGCGGCGAAGATCCCCATGAACAAAGGGGTGAGAGCCACGAGCACTCGTCCGACACCGTCGAGAAGACACAGCAGTGATTGCCGGGGACTGATCCGGACCGCGGTGACAAGGACCACCCCCAGACCGCGCAGCGTCGGGTTCATCGGATCACCGGGCCCGGATCGTCCGAGGCGTCGCGCCCGGTCTGCGCGAACCGGCTGGCCTGCAGGCTGAACAACCGGGAGTAGCGTCCGCCGCGACGCATCAGCTCCTCATGGGTGCCGTCCTCGACGATGCCCTGCCCACTGTCGGCCGGATCGCCCAACACGACGATGCGATCGGCGTGCCGGACGCTCGACAACCGGTGGCTCACCAAGATCGTGGTGACACCGCGGGTGACCTCGAGGAACCTGTCGAACAGGGCGGCCTCGGCCCGCACGTCGAGGGCGGCCGTGGGCTCGTCCAGGATGAGAACCCCGGCCCCGCCGGCCACGGCCGCCAGCGCCCGCGCGAGGGCCACTCGCTGCCACTGACCGCCGGACAGGTCGGTGCCGCCCTCGTACTCGGCCGAGAGGACGGTGTCCCAGCCGTGATCAAGACGTTCCAGTACGGTGGCGCCGCCGGCATCGACCAGGGCGCGGTCGAGCAGCTCTTGATCATGATCATCCGTCCCCGCACCGAGCCTGACGTTGTCCCGGAGCGACAACTGATATCGGACGAAGTCCTGGAAGATGACCGCCACCTTCCGCCGGGCGTCTTCCTCGACCGCCGGATCTGCCTGGTCGACCAGAACCGTTCCCTCGTCGGGTGTGTAGAGGCCGCAGAGAAGTTTGATCAAGGTCGACTTGCCGGCGCCGTTGACGCCGACGATGGCGATCGACTGACCGGGCGGGATATGCAAGGTGACGTTGCTGACCGCGCGAGTGTCCCGAGTCGGATAGCCGAAACTCACCCCGGTCAACCGCACCTCCGCCGCGATCACCGGCGCGTCATTCGCCGTCCGGTCCCCGACCGGGGGTGGCACCCGATCGACGGCGGGCAGACCCAGCTCTCGGCGAAGCTCGATCAAGCCGATCAGCACCGAGGTGTTCCGCGCCAGAGAGGAACCCCGGCGAAGACGTCGACCCCGACCAGCGCCAGCGCACCACCGATCACGACGGCGGCGCCCAGACAGGTCACCAGGACCGGACCCAACCCGCTACGCCGCGCCTGCCACAACCCGGCCATCGCGTGCAGCCACGTCGCTCGATAGAGGTCGCCGAGCCAGTCCGCGAGCCCGAACAGCCGGATCTCCTTCGCCGGTTCACTTCCCGTCATCAGGGACCGCAGGTAGCCCGCGCGCCGGCGCTCGTTCCCCGTCGTCTGCAGCAGCTGGTCGAAGGCCAGGCTGATCCAGCGCATGAACACGTTCGACAAGATCAGGAACATCGCGGCGACGACGAGCGGAACCCACCACCGCCAAGGCAGCAACACCACCACCGCGCCGATCCCGGCAAACCGGGACGCCAGGACCGACCAGGTTGAGTCGAGTCCCATCACGAACGACCAGTCCCGGGTTCCGTCGACCACGGCGCGCAGCCGGCCGGAGAATGCGGGGGTGTCCAGGTGCGCGATGCTTCGAGGTTGTACGCCGACCTCGGCCACAAGATCGAATACATACCTCAGGTAGGCCGCCGAGCACCGCTCCGACGTCATCGACCGCAGCAGTTGTAGCGCTGGGCCCATGATCAACAGAACTGCCGCTGCCGCTAACCAACGCCACGCCTGATCCGTCGCCTGAAGATCGGCACCGCCGCTGACAGCCGCCGGTACGGCACCCACGAACTGCCCCACCGCGATCATGAGCACCGTACGGACGGTCGCGTCGAGCACGGTCAGCACCAGGGTCAGCCCGGACCACAGACGCGTGGCACGCCACAGAACCCGTGCATGCTGCAGATAGCGACGCGTTCCCTGAGTCAGTCGGTGCAATGCCCGAGCTAGCAGGGCCTTACCGGTTGACGATGCCTCATCCGCGACCACACAAACCTCCCGAAGCCGCGCCAAGAGTCGCAACCGCCACGGACCCTCGCAACGTTGACCGCGTGTCGTCTGAGCTGCGGCGTGTTGCTACCGAAACTCCGGCATAATTGAACGTGAGCCACCTTGGAGATCAGTCGGCTCGTGGTCCTGCGGCTAGTTCTCTTCCAACCCGTCGAGGACGGCAGCCAGACCCTGCGGGTCGCGGCGGGCGATGTTGTGGCCAACGGGAATCTCGACAACCTGCCAGGCCGGGTCGTCGCGCAACCGTTCGGTCAGGGTCAGGAACGGGCTGCCCGGCCAGGCGCCACCACTGAGGTACGTCCGAGTGAGCGCGGGTCGCGGAGCGCCGGTCAGCCTGATCGACTGGAGGAAGCTCGGCAACGGATGCGGACGCGCACGGGGATCGAGGCCGTCGGGGACGGCGACCCAGCGGCCGTCGGTACGGGAACCGGCGATGAACAGCTCCCGGAAACCGTCGCTGGTCAGGGACCAGCACGAGTCCCCGTCGTCCGGGACGTAGGCGTCGATGAAGACCAGATGATCAAGGCGATCGCCGAGCCGGTCCGCGACGCCGGCGATCACCAGCCCGGCATAGCTGTGGCCGCAGAGCGCGAGCGGGGTTTCGTCGCTGCGGTCGATGATCTCGGCTACTTGATCAATGTGGTCGTCGAGATTCGGCGGCCGCTCCGGCTCGATCGGGCCGTCCGGCTCCAGCCCGGCCGGGGTCACCGTCTCGACCTGGTGCCCGTTGCGCTGCAACGCTTCGGCCACCGGATCGAACACCCATCCGCCCTGCCAGCCGCCCGGCACCATCACGAACTTCACCGCCTCAGGCTAACCCCGGTTGGTTGCCCGCCTTGGGTAGGTTCCTGACTCGTGACCACCACCACGCCGAAAGTCCGAAGTTTCAATCCGGGAGGCGAGAGCGGGCCGCTCCGGTTCGGAGACCGCCGCATCGTCATGACGCCCGCCATCGAAGCCGCCGAGGGCGGACCGCTGAGCAGCTACTCGGCGTTCTTCGGCGCGGGCGAGCGGGCCGACCTGCCGGCCCCGTACGACGAGGTCTGGGTCGTCATCCGCGGTCGACTCGTTGTCGGCGAGCCCGGCAGCACGGTCACCGCGACGGCCGGGGATCACCTCCACGTGCCGCGGGACAGTCCGGGCGAGGTGGAAGCGATCGAGGACACCGAGCTGGTCTGCGTCTCGGTGCCGGCGCACTGATCGAGCGATCATCGTGGTCAGTTCGGCCCCGTCCCAGCGCCAAAGTGACCACGATCCTTCCGATCCGGGCTCCGCGGACATGACGATGCCGCCCGCGTCTCCCCGGGGGAGCGGGCGGCATACGTCGCGGTCCTGCGTTCGGCGCGCAGGGGGCGTCCTCAGTTGATCTTGCGACGGTAGATGACGATCGCGAAGGCGTAGGCGGCGATGAGGATGCCGACCAGCCAGGCGAGGGCGATCCAGATGTCGCCACCGACGGGTTCCTGGGCAAACAGGGCCCGGATGGTGTTGACGATGGAGGTCACGGGTTGGTGCTCGGCGAACCAGGCGACCGGGCCCGGCATCGAACCGGTGGGGACGAAGGCCGAGCTGATGAACGGCAGGAAGATCAGCGGGTAGCTGAAGGCGCTCGCACCGTCGACCGACTTCGACGAGAGTCCCGCGATCACGGCGATCCAGGTCAGGGCCAGGGTGAACAAGATCAGGATGCCGGCGACCGCGAGCCAGGCCAGGGGCGATGCTCCGGTACGGAATCCCATGATCAACGCGACGCCGATGACGAGCGCGACCGAGACCAGGTTCGCGACCAGCGAGGTGAGCACGTGGGCCCAGAGCGCGCTCGACCGGGCGATCGGCATGGACTGGAACCGCTCGAAGATGCCGCCCTGCAGATCGAGGAACAGCCGGTACGCGGTGTAGGCGATGCCGGAGGAGATCGTGATCAGCAGGATGCCGGGCAACAAGTAGTTCACGTAGGACGTGCTGGAGCCGGTGTTGATCGCGCCGCCGAGCACGTACACGAAGAGCAGCATCATGGCGATCGGGGTGATCGCGGTGGTGATGATCGTGTCCGGGCTGCGCAGGATGTGGCGCAGCGAACGGCTGGTGAGGACGCCGGTGTCGCTGAGAACGTGGGTGGTCATCGGGATTCCTTTCCTGCCGTGGCGGCTGCGTCGGCCGGGACAGCGTCAGTGGGTTCGCCGGTCTCGCCGACGAGAGTGAGGAAGACGTCTTCGAGGGAGGGCTGCTTCTCGACGTATTCGACCTTCGCCGGCGGCAACAGTTGCTTGAGCTCGGCCAGGGTGCCGTTCTGGATGATCACGCCCTGATGCAGGATCGCGATCCGGTCGGCCAACTGCTCGGCCTCGTCGAGGTATTGGGTGGTCAGCAGGACGGTGGTCCCGCCGTCGGCCAGTTCCTTGATCGTTTGCCACACCTCGATCCGGCCCTGGGGATCCAGCCCGGTGGTCGGCTCGTCGAGGAAGATGATCGGCGGGTTGCCGATCAAGCTCATCGCGATGTCGAGCCGGCGGCGCATGCCGCCCGAATACGTGATCGCCCGGCGCTTTCCGGCCTCGGTGAGCGAGAACCGGGCGAGCAGGTCGTCGGCCACCGCCCCGGGGTTCTTCAGGTGTCGCAGCTTGGCGATCAATACTAGGTTCTCCCGGCCGGTGAGCACCTCGTCCACCGCGGCGAACTGACCGGTGAGACTGATCGACTCGCGCACGTCGCCGGGCTTGGTCGCGACGTCGAAGCCGTGCACGGTCGCGGATCCCGCATCGGCCTTCAGCAAGGACGACAGGATCCGGATCAGCGTCGTCTTGCCGGCGCCGTTGGAGCCGAGCAGCGCGAAGATGCTTCCCGGCTGCACGTCGAAGTCGACGCCGCGCAGCACCTGCAGGTCCTTGTACGACTTCTGGATGCCCTGCACCCGGATCGCGGGTTCGCGGGTCTGGTTGGTGATCATGACTGGGTCTCCGTTCTGGGCTCGTTTTGGGCTGGCCGGTGGTCGGGTGGTCATCGGGCGTCCGCCTCGGCCCGCTCGATCGCCCGGCTCAGCCGCTTCCGCTCCTTGCCGGCCCAGCCGCCCTGGCCGTACTCCTGCAGCAACGCCTCCAACACCGCCGGGTTCTCGTCGACGAGCTCGCTGATCAGCCGCTCCCGCTCCTGGCTGGGCAGTCCGCCGCCCTTCGGGTAGTTCTGCAGCAACGTCTTGACGAACTCCACCGGGTTGTCGCCGACGATCTCGCGGACCGGGGTGCCGGCCGCGGCGGCCTGCTCGAACCGGGTGGCGAGATCCTCGAACACGGTGGCCGCGGTGTCGGCATCGGCCGGCCCGAAGCGCAGCAGGTAGCGCTCCAGCGCCTTGACGCTCGTGCGGTAAGCCGCCGGAAGCTGCCGCGTCCGCGCCTTGTAGGCCCGCCAGCGCCGCTTGTCGCCGATCAGCTTCACCGTGAATTCTGAGATGGTCATGGTCAGGTTCCTTTGCATTCGTCCGGCGGGGTTCCGCCATGACCACAGACTCCGGGCCCGACCTGCCACCGGCCTGACACGGCACTGACACGGATCAGGACGGCCTGGCAGGCGATGACAGAGGGGTATCGTCCGGGGCCCGGGCCCCGGGACAGGACAGGCCGACGCCCCGACCGCAGCCGGGGCGTCATCCCTGATCAAAGCCGTAATAGCCGGCCAGCCTGAAGGTCAGTCCTGCTTCATCACCGAGGTGAGATAGGCGATGACCTCGTCGTGGCCGGGCGCCCTGGATCCCTCGTTCTCCGAGGCGTTGACAGCCCACTCCAACGGGGTCAGCCCGGAATTGTCGGACAGGGCGGTCAGGTCGGCACCCAGGTGCACCAGCCTGCGGACCTGGTCGAGATCCCCGCGCCAGGCCGCGATGTGCAGCGACGTCGCCGGCCACGGCGGCAGGTCCAGCGCCCGCTCGAACGCCTCCCGGGAATGTACGGGCTCGCCGTGGGAGACGATCACCCGCTCGAACGGCAGGGCGAGCATGGCCCGAAGGTCGGGCAGGGCGCGCTCCTCGTGCGTCGGCGACATCCACACCCGCAGCGATCCGGCCCGCTCGGTCATCCCGTCGCCGAACACCAACGTCCGGTGCTGTGGAAGATAGAGCGGCGTCTCGGCCCAGCCCCGGACATCCCGGAACGGCAGCAGGCCGCCCGGCAGTTCTCGGCCGGGCACGATCTGCTGCCCTTCGACCTTGGGCCGGCCCCACTTCTTGATCATGTCCTGATCGAAGGCGTTCGGCCCGAAGGTACGACAGCCGTAGCGGTCGACCAGGGCATCGACGCTCCACACCGTCTGATCACTCCACGTCTCGCGCAGATGATCACCGATCAAGATCACGACCGCCGTCGGCGGCCGCTCGGCGAACCGGCGCCACACCTCGGTGGTGTCGTCCGGCGGGAGCAGCGGATCGATCACCCAGCGCTCGGTGCCCGCGTCGACGCACACGCTGGTGACCACCTCGGGCCAGTCCTCGCCCTCGCTCCAGTGCGGGTGCTCGAGGCGCCAGAGCCACAGGCCCGGCTCGAGGTCGATCACCTGCACGTTCGGCGCGCTGCGCTTCGTCATGTGCCAACGCTAATCCCCGTACCGGACATCTACTGTCCTGATCAACGTCGGCCGCGGAGGATGGTGGCGGTGGCGAGGGAGACGCCGATCATGCCCGTGCCGACGCCGATGGCCAGGACCAGGGACGGATACGGCAGCCCGATCGTGGTGGCGACGTTGGCCCCGATCACGAAGGCCGCGGCGATCACGCTGAGCACGGCGACCAGGCGATGGCCGGTCCGGGCGAGGTGCCGGGCCAGGGTGATCAAGGTCGCGGCGATCGCGATGAAGGCGATGATGCCGACGATCAGGTGTGGCAGCAGTTGATCTTCCAGGGTGAAGGCGCCGGACAGGACGTAGCCGAGACCGTAGATCAGGACCCAGCGGGGAGCCCACCGGCTCGGCACGGTCCGCCGCAGCCCGAAGGCGCCGGCGACGACGAGCAGACCGGCGATCACGAAGTTGCTGATCTGGATCCAGCCCAGGCCGCCGGACGACAACAGGCTGAGCGGCTGCTGGGTCAGGTCGAACCCCGGCCGGGTGGCGGCCTGGATCAGCGAGGTCGCCACCCAGAGCGGATTGGCGATCACCAGGGCGAGCAGCAGTCGCCGCGGTGCACCGGCGGCCGGATCCGTGGCGGAGGCGGCGGCAGCGGGAGAGAACTGAGTGGACATGATCAGGCCTTTCGGAGTTGATGGCCCCGAGACCGGGGCTGCTTTGCCCTTAGGTCGAACGGACCGCCCCGATCTCGACACGGCCCCGAAGAAATCTCGTCATCCAGTTCGAGCTGCTCGACCCGGTTGTCAGTGGCGGCTGGCACCGTGCAACCCATGTTTGAATGGGAGACCAGCGTGGTGATGATCTTGGATCCGAGCGACCGGGTGCTGTTGGTGCGACAGAACTACGGCTACCGCTTCTTCGGCCTGCCCGGCGGCAAGGTCGAGGACGGCGAGGCCCCGGACCAAGCGGCCATCCGGGAGTTGTACGAGGAGACCGGGCTGCGGGCCGACGCGGTCACCCCGCTCGCCGTCCACGATCTTGTCTATCCCGGCAGTGGTCGCCACTACCGGGCGCACGCGTTCAGCTGCGACCGGTTCTCCGGTCAGCTCGGCGTGACGATGCCGGACGAGATCTCCTCCGTCGGGTGGTACGGGCGGGACGAGCTGCCCGCTCCGCTGACGCCCTCGGCGACGGCCGTGCTGGGCGGCTGATCCGGGTCAGTGTTGGATCAGGCCGCCGACCGGGACCGGATCGACGTGGCCGGTCGGTGGTTCGGTCCGGGCCAGGGCGAGACCGATGTCGACCAGCGATGATCGGCGCAGCTCGGCGACGTCGGCGAGCGGGGTCCAGACCGACTCCAGGGTGTCGCCGTTCGGCTCCGGCCGCGGCTCGCCACCGGTGATCTTGACCCGGTAGAAGATGCCGAGGTTCTGGTGTTCCGGCCCGCCCGGCACGGCGCGCTCGGCCGCCGGGATCACCCGTGAGTCCACGCCGAGCAGCCGCTCCACCGCGGCCTCCCAGCCCGTCTCCTCGGCGATCTCCCTGATCACGGTGTCGAACGGATCCTCGGCGTGCTCGACCCGGCCTCCCGGCAGCGTCCAGTTGCCCGACGCGTGGTGGGCGAGTAGCACGCGCCCGTCCTCCAGGCACACGGCGTAGGCGGCCAGCCGAAAGCTCATCCCCGCACCCTAATGGCGCTTCGTCGGGTCAGCGGGCGGACCGACCGTCGGCGAGCCAGCGGGACAGGTGCTCCGCGGTGGCGTTGTCGCCGACCCGGAGTCGTCGTTCATCACGCCTCCTGGTCGGGATCCCGTACCTTGCTTATCGAACGACTTATTCGGATGATTGAGCCACTCTGCCTAATGCCGCGGTCGGCCGACGGAGGGACGGGGAATCATGGACATCGTGTTGGTGCCTGGGCCGCAGCCCGACGGCGCGGCTTGGGAGCCGGTGGCGACCATGATCAAGAAGGCGGGACATCGCCCGCATCCGCTGGCGTGGGCGCCGGCTGATCAGGTCGCGGCAGTGGTGTCGGTGATCGACACCTGCTCCACCCAGGTACTCCTGGTCGGGCACGCCGAGGGCGCCGGGATCGCGTATGCGGCCCTCGACGCCCGGCCGGACCGGGTGGTCCGGTTGATCATGGTCGACGGCTCGGCGCCCCCACCCCCGCTAACGGATCCGGCCGGCCTCGACGTGCCGGTGACCATCGCCGACAGTGCCGCGCCGCCCTTGTCCGGGGACGAGCCCTCGGGTGGGCTGAGCAAGATCAAAGAGGTGGAGCGACTATGGCTGCCGGCCGACCCACGGCCCGATGATCTTGCCGGCATCATCCTCGGGTCGGTGCCGGTGACCGGGAAGCAGTTCGTCGAGGCGGGCGGCACCGGGGACTGGCGGCTCGGAATGGGCGGCGCCGGTGCCCACTTCACCGCCTCGTCATTCGGCCAGGGCCTCGCGCTGGCGACCAAGCTCGCCGACCTGGCCGACGGCGGAAACCGCCGGATCGATGTCGATCTTCGCCGCGAGGGCGTGACCGTCACACTGGACCTCCGGTTCAGCAGCTTCATCCACCGCGACATCGAGGTCGCCCGGCGGATCTCGGCCGCGGCCGGAGAGGTCGGGATGAGCGCGGACCCGTCGAAGCTCCACAGCCTCAACATCATGTTCCATCCCACGGCGGAGAGCATCCGGCCGTTCTGGCAGGCGGCCCTCGGCTGGGACGAGCGTGGCGAGGAGGACCTCGCGGATCCGCTGCGCCGGGGACCCAACGTGCAGTTCTTCGGGCTGGAGGAGATCAAGCCCGGCGATCCGCAGTTCCATCTGGACGTGACGGTCGGCCACGACGTCGCCGAGGCTCGGGTCGCCGCGGTCGTCGCCGCCGGCGGCCGCCTGGTCAACGACAAGTTCGCCCCGTTCTGGTGGACCCTCGCCGACGCCGAAGGCAACCTGGTCGACATCGCCACCGGCGTCGGCCGGGAGGAGCACTGGGGCTGGCCCTTCGCGCCCGATGACCCGGCCGCCGAACCCGACTGACCTCTTGCCTGAGGCGATTAGTCGTATGAGACTAATCGCATGAGAGATGCCAATCCGGTCCGGTTGCTGATCCTCGGGCTGCTCGCGGAGGCGCCGTTGCACGGCCACCAGATCCGCCGCGCCGCCGATCTGAGCGGCATCGAGCACTGGGGCGAGGTCAAGGTCGGTGCGCTGTACGGCATGCTCCGTCGGCTCGAGGCCGAAGGACTGATCGAACCCGTACGGGTCGAGCAGGAAGGGCGGCGGCCGCAGCGCACCGTGTACGCGATCACCGAGGACGGGCAGCAAGAACTCGCCATCCATCGGGACCGGGCGCTGACCCAACCGATGTTGCATTCGACCACGGTTGAGGCGGCCATCAAATGGTCGGCCGGTCTGGACGAAGTCGCCCTGCGCGAACGACTGGATCGACGCCGATCCGCCCTTGTGGCGGCGCTGACGGAACTGGTCGCGAACCGAGAGCTACACCGCCGGGAAGATCACCTGTCCGCCGCCAGCCTCGCGGGCTACCGGCGCACCGAACTCCACCTCGAGGCGGAGCTGGCCTGGCAGGACGAACTGGACGAGATGCTGCCGGATATCGCGCGCGGATCCGGACCGACCTCGTGACCGACGTCATCACCGCGCGGAACCTGGCCAAGCGCTACGGCAAGGTCGAGGCCGTCGTCGACGTGTCGTTCTCGGTCGCCGAAGGGGAGGTGCTCTGCCTGCTCGGCCCGAACGGCGCGGGAAAATCCACCACCGTCCGCATCCTCGCCACCCTCACCCGAGCCGACGGTGGCACGGCGGTCGTCGCCGGTCAGGATGTGAGCCTGCAGCCGCGGGCCGTTCGCGCCGCGATCGGTTACGTCGCCCAGAACGCCGGCACGGACGGCTATCTGACCGGGCGGGAGAACCTGCTCGTTCAGGCCGCTGCCCACCGGCTGCGACGAGGCTCGGCGATCCGTCGCGCCACCGAGCTCCTCGACCTGGTCGGACTGGCCGGTGCCGCCGACCGGGTTGTGAACACCTACTCCGGCGGCATGCGGCGGCGGCTGGAGATCGCGATGGGCATCGTGCACGACCCCCGGGTGCTCTTCCTCGACGAGCCCACCACCGGGCTCGACCCCGAGGCAAGAGCGTCACTGTGGCGAGAACTCCGCCGGCTGCGGGCCGAGCAAGGTCTGACCATCCTGCTCACGACGCACTATCTGGACGAGGCCGACAGGTTGGCCGACCGGATCGTGATCATCGACCACGGCACCGTGATCGTTTCTGGACCACCGGCGACGCTCAAGGCGGAACTAGGGCCGACCGGCGGCCAGGACGGCCCAAATCTGGACGATGTCTACCGACACCACACGAGGACGCGGCTTACGCTCGGCGAAGAACTGGCCGGATGATCATGAGTCATCGCTGCGGACTCGGCGCCCAGCTTGTCCTGCTCGGCCGCAACTACCGGCTGCTGCGACGACAACCGATCCTGCTCCCGATCATGATCGCGCAACCGCTGGTGTGGCTGTTGCTCTACAGCCAGCTCTTCGCCGGGCTGCCGCGGCTCGGCGGCTTCGGCACCGACTCGTACCTGGCGTTCCTCGCTCCGGGCATCGCGATCATGACCGCCTTCTCCCACGGCGCCTGGGAAGGGCCGGGCCTGGTCCAGGACATCGAACGTGGTGCGATCGACCGATTCCTCGCCACCCCATTGCCGGCCAGTGCCTTCTTGATCTCTCGCGGGCTGCAGGCGGCGATCACCGGCACCCTTCAGGCCCTTGTCGTGGTCGTCGTGGCACTGATCTTCGGCGCTCGACTGGACAGCGGCCTCCCCGGGCTGCTGGTGATCTTGGCCGCGGCCGCCCTGGTCTGTGTCGCGTTCGCGGGATTCTCGCACGCGTTGGCCCTACTGTTTCGCCGACAGGAGACCATGATCGCGGTCGGCCAGCTCGCGGTGCTTCCGTTCATGTTCCTGTCCGCGACGCTCACCACGACGGCACAGATGCCGGATTGGATGCAGCGGGTGGCCGAGGCCAATCCGGTCAACTGGGCGGTGCAGGCGGCCCGGACGGCGATGCTCGGCGGCGATCCGACCACGATGATGATCAACCTGGCCGCGCTCGCCGCCCTCGCAGTCGCCACCGAGACGCTCGCGCTGGTCGCACTCCGGCGCTACCGGCGCAGCCTCTAGCGACGGGTTGTGCGATGGGGGGAGGTCAGGCGGGTTCGATCGGGAGGCGGCGGTCCGGGCCGCCGTCCTCGGCGAGCACCCACTGCTCGGTCATCGTGGCGCGGTAGAGGCGGAGCCGGGAGTCGCCGGTCACCCGGTCGATCCCCCAGGCATCGTGACCCGCGGCCACCGACTCGGCGGAGAAGATCGCGATCCCGGCTTCGACCTCGTCCGGCGGGACCTGCTGGGCGGTCGCGCTGGCGTAGTAGGCGCTGGCGCTGCCGACCGGGACCTGCGAGTTGAAGATCACCAGGGCGACGTCGGCGCGGGCCGCGATGTTTTCCGAATGCCGGGAGGTCGGGGCCGAAACCCAGTAGAAGTGTTCGCCGTCGCTGGCGTACCAGACCGGCGTCGCCCAGGGCCGGCCGTCCGCGTCCGCGGTGGACAGGACCAGGTAGCGGGTGCCGGCCAGCACCCGCTCCGCCATCCCTTGTGTCTCAGTCATGGGCCTCATCCAACCCGAGTCTCGCGGAGCCCGGGCGAAATCTGCCGGACAACGTTCGGGTCAGTGGTTGGAGCCGACCAGCTCCGGCTCCGCCGCGACCGGCTCGGCGGTGATCTCCGCGTCGCTCGTGTTCTCCGCGTCGGGGGTGTCCAGCGGGTGGGCGATCTCGTCCCGGGTCATCCGGGCCGCGAAGATCGCGACCGCGCCGATCAACAGCGGCGCCAGCCCGGCGATCAGGAAGACCACCGGCAGGCCGAGGGTCTGTCCGGCCGGACCGGCCAGCGCCATCGACACCGGCATGAAGGCCAGCGAGACGAAGAAGTCGAGGCTGGACACCCGGCCCAGCATGTTCGACGGCACCCGGCGCTGCAGCAGCGTTCCCCAGATCACCACGCCGGCGTTGAACGCCGCACCAACCAGGAAGGCCGCGATCACCATCACCCAGACCTGATCGGTCAGGCCGAAGGCGATCAGCGGCAGGCAGCCGCCGGCCCAGAGCAGGTTCATCACCGTCAGGTAGCGCCGCGGCAGCTTGATCGAGGCGATCACCAGCGAGCCGACCGCCCCGCCGATGCCGAACGCCGCCAGCACCAGCGCGTGCTGGGCCGGGCCGCCACCGGCGTTGTCCTTGATCGCGAACGGCACCAGGACCTCGAACGGACCCATCATCACGAAGATCAACAGCGAGGCGAACACCAGCGTGCCGAGCAGCCAGGGCGTCCGCACCATGTAGCGGAAACCTTCCCGGACGTCGCCCAGCAGCGAGGTCGCGGGGGCGGCCGGCTCGTCGGTGGCCGGCTCCGGCGGCGCCGCGGGCTTCGGCAGCCGCAGGATGAACAGTACGGCGACCGCGCCGGTCAGCGCCGTGACCGCGAGGGCGGCACCGGGCGAGGTCACGGCGATCAACGCACTGGCCAGGGCCGGACCGCCGGCCTGCATCAGCACCGGCCGGGTCATGCCCTCGAAGCCGTTCGCGGCCAGCAGCTGATCCTCCGGCAGCACGGTCGGCAGCAGGGCCGAGTACGCCGGGTAGTAGAGGCCGCCCATCACGCCGCCGACGAAGGCGACGGCCGCCAGATGCCAGAGCTCGATCATGCCGCTCAGCGCCAGCAACGCGACGATGCCGATGGTGACCGCCCGAGTCGCCTCGACCACCAGCAGGATCCGCCGCTGCGGCATCCGATCGGCCAGTGCCCCGCCCAGCAGAGTGGTCAGCAGCATGCCGACGGCCGCGGCTCCGGCGGCCAGCGAGAGGTCGGCCGCGCCGCCACCGATCGCGACGATCTGCCAGACCAGCGCCACCATCCAGACCCCGGAACCGACCAGGGACGAGACGAGCGCCGCCGCCAGCCAGCGGTAGGCCGGGGTGGTCAGCGGCCGGAGTGCCCTCGGGATCTTCATGATGTGCTCCTCATCGAATGTTCGGGTCCTTCTACTCATCAGTCGAAGCAGCCCGACGCAGATCGACAGCTCGCTGGATATTTCTCCGCGATTTCTGATCGCTCCGCGGGGATCGTGGTCACTTCGACCCCGTCTCCGCACCGAACTGACCACAGTGAAGGCGGCGCGGACCCGTACCATCGGCGACCGTGAGCAGCATTCGTGCCGGTCGGTTCGACCGCGACGTCGCCGTCTGCGTCGAGCTGTGGGTCGAGGCGGTCACCGCCCGCGACGGCGCCGTGCCGGACCCGGCCGCACTGGTCGCGCGGATGCGGGGGAAGTTCGAGCAGCCGACGGTGCGGTTCGCGGTCATTGACGCCGACCCCGCTCCCGGCGGCACGCAACGACCGGTCGCCGGGTTCGCCCTGACCGTCGTCCGGCCCGACCCGCTACCCGACCGGACCGGGACCGCACCGGCGTTCCTCGACCTGTTGGCGGTCGCCCCCGCTCAGGCCGGCCGTGGCCTCGGCCGCGCCCGCCCTCCGGCCGCCGCCCAAACGCGGCAGTTCCACTCAAACGCGGCAGTTTGAACTGCCGCGGACAGCTGTTACTGCCGCGTTTGA
Source organism: Microlunatus speluncae (assembly GCF_009299835.1). Taxonomy (GTDB): domain Bacteria; phylum Actinomycetota; class Actinomycetes; order Propionibacteriales; family Propionibacteriaceae; genus Microlunatus; species Microlunatus speluncae. The sequence goes on along the minus strand of NZ_VKCZ01000003.1, from coordinate 539,767 downwards.
GGGCGGGCCGGCTGGTCGGGCCGCAGGTGCGGGCGGGCGGCGGCGAGGATGGCGGAGCGGACGGAGTCGGGGTCAGCGGTGCCGTCGATCACGGCGAAGGCAGCGGCCTCGGGCAGTGAGCGGTAGGCGCGGGCGAGGGAATCGAGCTCGGCGGCACTGTGCTCGCGCTCGCCCCGGTGCGCCAGGCGTCGCCGGGCCAGCTCGCCGGGGACGTCGATGAAGATCGTCCGGTCCGGGCCCGGCAGGTCGGCGAAGATGTCCCGGAGCAGGTCCTCGTTCTCGGCGCCGATCGCACGGGCCACCGCGTACTGGCAGAGCACGCCGCGGTCCGTGATCACCACGCGGCCGGCCTCGGCCAGGGCCTCCCGCAGCGGGGCGAGGCTGCTCCACTTGTGGACGGCAGCGATCAGCCGGGCCGTGTCCGGTCCGAGCAGGTCGACATGATCAGCAGCGCCCCGGCGCGCGGCGAGAGCGTTCAGCATCGCGCGGACCGGTGACAGGCTCACGCTGGGCACGAAGACGGCGTCCGTCCCATCGGCCCGCAACCGTTCGGTCAGCAGCCGGGCCTGGGTCGTCTTGCCGGACCCGTCGACCCCGGCGAAGGCCAGCCAGGTCGCGGCGGCGGGCGTCACCGCCGGGTCAGCGACGTGATCAACATTTTGCGCCGTCCTTCGGCGCCTTGTCCTTGGTCAGGTAGCCGATCACCAGTTCCCGGACGCAGGCGCTGCGCCGATAGGACAGGTGACCCTGGCCGCGGTAGGTGATCAACACGCCGGACTCCAGCTGGTCGGCCATGTCGACGGCATACTCGTACGGGGTCGCCGAGTCGCCGGTGTTGCCGATCACGATGATCGGCGGGGTCCCCTTGCCGGTGATCTTGTCCGGCCGCTTCCGCGCCTTGACCGGCCACAGCGGGCAGGTGTAGTCGAGGCCGATGTACGGGCCGATCACCGGGGCCATCCGGGCGTCGTCGGCGGCATCCTGCTTCGCGTCCGCAACGCCTTCGTCGGAGTTGTCCAGACAGCGCACTGCCGGGAAGCCGTAGTTCAGCTGACCGAAGTTTCCTTGATCATCGCGGACGTTGTACTGGTCGGCGAAATAGAGCAGACCCTGCCCGTTGTCCTCGGTGATCGCCAGCAGCAGGGCCTGGGCCAGCAACCGCCAGCCCTCCTCGTCGTCGTACAGCACCTGGATCACCGCGGTCACGCCCAGGGTCTGGGTGAGCACCCGGTCGCCGACCTCGAGCGGCCGGGAGTCCAGAGAATCCCAGAGATCGGTGATCGCGGACAGCACCTCCTGCTGGCTGTCGCCGAGCCGGCAGCTCTCTCGGACACACCAGTCGGCGAAGTCGGTCAGCGCCCGCTCGAAGCCCTGGGTCTGGCTGATCTCGTCATCGGGCGTCAGCGACACCGCGCCGTCCAGCACCAGCCGGCCGGCCCGGCCGGGGAAGAAGTGCGCGTAGTAGGCGCCGATCTCGGTGCCGTAGGAGGCGCCGAAGTAGTTGAGCTTGCGGTCCCCGACCAGGTGCCGCAGCAGATCAAGATCACGTACGGTCTCCTCGGTGGAGACGTGCTGCAACAGCGCGCCGGACTGCTGCAGGCAGGACTCGCCGAACCGGCGGTTGGACTCCTGCAGCGCCAGATCTTCCTGATCGCTGTCCGGCGACATGTCCAGCTCGGTGTAGGCGGCCAACTGTTCGCCGCCGAAGCAGGTCACCGGGGTCGACCGGGCGACGCCGCGCGGATCCCAGCCGACGATGTCGAAGGAGTCCAGCCCCGACTTCTCGAAGTAGCCGACGTAGTCGACCCCGGAAGCGCCGGGCCCGCCGGGATTGATGAACAGGCTGCCCTTGCTCGGCTGCAGCTTGGCCGGCCGCCGAGCCAGGCTGAGGGTGATCGCCATCTTGTCCGGCTGCTTGTAGTCCAGCGGCACCAGCACCGCCGCGCACTCCAGCGGGTCGTCCTGGTTGGTGCCGCACGGGGACCAGGCGAGCCGCTGCGCGCGATAACGATCAAGCCCCTTGCCCGGCGGCGGAGCCGCGAAGCCGCTCGGCCGGACCTGGGGCGGACTCTTGATCGGACGGCCGGTCTCCTGCAGCTCGGTCGGGCTCGCCGACGACGCCGGCGCGGAACTGCTCGGAGCCGGTGCGGGCCGCCGGGGGCCGATCGGAGCCACGGAGCACGAGCCGACCAGGCCGGCGATGATGATCATCGCGACCACTGCGGCTGCGCGCGGGCGCGGGCGCGACAAGATCGATCGTCCGCACCCCACCACCATGGACCGAGCCTACCGGCTGATCACGCCCGGCAGGGCCTCCGGGTCAGCCGCGATAGGCCGCGAAGGCCGCCTCGGCCACCCCGCCGACGGTCCAGAGCCGGGACCGGCCGGCCACGAGGCCGGTCAGCACGCCGGTCGCCTTCGCCGGCACCTTCGGCGGGTCGACGGGCACGAAGGCCTGCCGGCGGTGCTCGAGGACGTACGGCTTGAAGATCACGATCCCGTCGGGCTGCTCGATGAAGCGTTCGCCGACCGCCACGGCCCGGCCGTCCCAGATCGCCACGTCGTAGAGCTGGGCCGACTCCTCCGGCACCGCGACCGTGCTCCAGCTGCCGCCGTCGTAGTGCACGGCCAGCGGACGCTCACCGGACTGGCTGTGTTCGACCCCGACACCCCACAGGTCGTCCGGTCCGGCCGCGGTCAGCCCGGTCAGGATCTGCGACCCGTCGGCGGGGAACTCCTCGACCGGCGACCAGGACTTCCCGTTGAAGTGCACCAGCCCCGGATTCAGCGCCAGCCAGGCGTCGGTGGCGGACGACACCAGCAGCGCGTTGCCGTTGATCGACTGTTCCAGCCCGTCGAGCAGCGGCTGCCAACGGCCGTCGGCGTAGCGATACACGACACCGCGCTCGGCGCCGTCGATGTCGGCCCAGCCGGCCACCCAGACGGAGCCGTCCGGCGCGGCCACGACATTGCCGAACGCCCCGGTCGGCACCGGCGGCGGCTCGACCACCCGCCACCCGCGACCGTTCCAGCGCAGTGCCAGCGGCTGCGGCGCCTGCGGATCGGCGTAGTCGACGCCCACCGCCCAGACCTCGTCCCGCCCGGCGACGGCCACGCTCGACAACACCGAGTGGGTCCGGACCGGATTCGGCGTGGCGGCCCAGCGCCCGTTCTGCCAGCGCAGGGTCAGCGGCCGGGTGTCCTGGAATCCCTCCAGCAGGGTCACCCCGACCGCCCAGGTGCCGTGCCGGGTGCTGTCGACATCGTCCAGGAAGGTCTCGGCCAGGCCGACCGGGGAGCCGGTCCAGCCGCGGCCGGCGGCCGGGCCGAGCGCGGCCGCCCGGTCCGTCCCGGTGTGGATCGCCAGCCCGAGTCCGGCCAGTCCGGCCGTCGCCAACAGATCGCGTCGCTTCATCACGCAGAGGTCCCTTCGGTTCAGCTGAGGCTGCGGTGGGTCGACCGACCCACCCCCTTCCCTTACGGGCTCAGCCGCCGCCGGGTTGCAGCTGGCGCGAGATTCGCCGACCGAGCATCAGACAGCCGCCGGTGAGGACGGTGATCAGGATCGGCACGCCGGCGACCGCGGCCAGTTGGAGCGGCGGCTCCAGCTGGCAGTCCGGAGCATCGGATCGCCGGACCGTCATCGACCACGCCTCCTTTGACACGGTGTCGCCGCGGCGCAGGCAGGCGGCGGCGCTCGGATCGACCCGCAGGGTCCGCCGGTCGGTCCGGACGAAGATCGCGTCGTCGCGGCCCGGCTGATGCTCCTCGTGCACCGACACGTCCATGATCGTTTCGGCCGCGAAGGACTGCGGGACGATCGTCCGGGTGAAGGTGATCATGATGGCGGCACCCCAGAGCAGCGCCGCGATGATCGCCAGGGTCACCACCACCACCACCGGCCTAGAGGAGCCCGACAAGCCGCCCACCTCCGCCGAGGAATCCGAAGGCCAGGACCAGCCAGATGATCACCGCGAGCCCGCGGACGGGCCAGAGCGCGAACACGATCCCGGCCGTCAGCGCGCCCAGACTCTGGTTCGCGACGTCGACAAGATCGAATCCGCCGCCCGGAAACAGGACCAGCTCGCAGCCGACGCCGAGCAGGCAGGCGATCACGGTCAGCACCACGACCGACCACTCGCGTCGCCGCCGGCGGCCGAACCCGAGCACCGCGAGCAGCAGCATCGTGCCGCCGAGACCGGCCACGTAGTGCGCGGCGAAGTCGAACCGGTCGGAGAAATAGCGGTAGCCGAAGACGCCGACGACACCGGCCACCGTGATCGCCAGCACCGGGGTCAGCGCTCGGACCGCCGCCATCCCGGCCGCGCGCGGCCCGGCGGCGCTCTCGTTCCGCAGTGGCTGTTGAGCCTCAGTCACGTGTCACTTTCCGTCCGCAGGACCCGAGTCGTGCCGCGCACAATCTAGCGAGGTCCGGGCGGTTCCGGGGTCGGCGGGCGGCGTTCGGTGTACGCGGCGCGGGAGCCGCAGACCGAGGCCCGGTTGCAGCTCGTCACCCGGCCGGAGTCGGTCATCCGGACGACGACCGAGTCACTGGGCACCTGGTGCGCGATGACCACCCCGTCGCCGGCTTCGGTCGAGACCTCCGACCCGATCGCCGGCGCCTCCTTGGTGAAGCTGGCGTAGAGCGGGTGCTCGTACTTCAGGCAGCACATCAGTCGGCCGCAGGCGCCGGAGATCCGCAGCGGGTTCGCCGGCAGGTTCTGCAGCTTGGCCATCCGCAGGCTGACCGGCTCGAAGTCGGTCAGGAACGTGGCACAGCACAACTCCCGGCCGCAGCTGCCCAGTCCGCCGGTGATCCGGGCCGCGTCGCGAGCGCCGATCTGGCGCAGGTCGATCCGGGCCTGCAGGGAGCGGGCCAGATCCCCCACCAGGGCGCGGAAGTCGACCCGGCCCGGGGCGTGGAAATAGATCACGACCAACAGATCGACGCTGGCATCGCCGTCCACGAAGTCGACCCCGATCAGCTTCATCGGCAGGGCATGTTTCTTGATCAACTTCTTGGCCACGAGCCTGGCCTCGGCGCGCCGGCGGCGGTTGGCGGCGTCGCGTTCCAGGTGCTGGGCGGAGGCCAGACCCTGGCAGCGCGGCAGGTCGGCGAAGGCCAGTTCGGCGTCATCCACCCACTCCGGCGCCCAGACGCATTCGGCGACCTCGGCGCTGGTGTCGGTCGGCACCAGGACCTGATCACCGACCCGGTAGTCACGGTCGCCGGGGTCAAGATAGTAGAGCCGCCCGTAGCGGCGGAACGAGACAGCCATGACCCGCGCCATGGGCGTCAGCGTAAAGGTCGGGGAAGGCAAGGGGAAGGCCCGGCATGCGGGGGCGGCCGGGCCTTCCTGGGCCGGGTGGCTCGGGGGCGTCCACCCGTGGCACTCCGCAGAGCGCCGCTGGAAAGTAGCCCATCTACCCTAACTCGCAACTGATCCGGAAACGACAAAATGCCGCTCAGAATCTGAGCGGCATCACCGGATTGATGCAAAGCCGGCCGGAGAACCGGAAAGGGTTGCCGGAGAGAACGCTCGGGGGTTCGTGCCCTCCGGCAACCTGAGAAGAACAGTACTAGACCGCGACCGTCTTGCAAACTCAATCCACAGGATGGGACAGCTGTTTCTCGCGCAATTTCGGTCCGATTTCGGCGGTGGCGCCGAATCAGCCTCTGGCCAGGCCGATCAGGGTCGACTCGACGGCCAGCAGCGGCGCGACGTTGTTTTCCAGCGCCTCGCGGCAGGCCAGCAGGGCGTCGATCCGGTGCAGCGTGGACGCTGCCGTGGTCTTCCGCGCCAGCACCCCCAGCTGCGGCGCCAGCTCCGGATTGACCAGCTCGGCACCGGAGCCGGTCTGGATGCTCAGGGTGTCCCGGTAGAAGCCGGTCAGCTCGGTCAGCGCGCGGTCGATGGCGTCGCGCTGGAAGCGCTTCGCCCGGGCCTTCTGCTGGTCCTCCAGCTCCTTCATCGCGGCCTGGGCGTTGCGCGGTCGGGCCCCCTTGGTGCCGAACCCCAGCGCCTCGGACAGCTCGGCCTTCTCCTTCTGGTCCAGCTCGGCGGTCGAGGCGGCCGCCTCCTCGGCGGTGGCCTCGACCAGCTCGGCCGCGGCCTGCAGGCAGGAGCCGAGGTCGGTCAGCCGGCCGGGGATGGCGAGCACGGCCATCCGCCGCTCCCGCGCCGCGGGGTTGCGGGCCAGCGCGCGGGCCCGGCCGACGTGGCCCTGGGCCACCCGGGCCGCGTACTCGGCCAGCTCCGGCTCGACGCCGTCCCGGGCCTGCAGCAAGCGGGCCACGGCGGCGACGGTCGGGGTCTGCAGGGTGAGCAGCCGGCAGCGGGACCGGATGGTCGGCACCACGTCGTCCACGGTCGGCGCGCAGAGGATCCAGACCGTCTTCGGCGCCGGCTCCTCGATGCTCTTCAGCAGGGCGTCCGCGCCGCGCTCGGTGACCCGGTCCGCGTCCTCGACGACCAGCACCTGGCGGCGGCCCATGGTCGGGCTCATCGCGGCCCGCCGGACCAGTTCGCGGACCTCGTCGACGCCGATCGACAGCTGTTCGGTCCGGACCAGGGTGACATCGGGGTGCGCGCCGGAGCGTGAGGTGCGGCAGTCGGAGCACTCGCCGCAGCCGCCGCGCCGGCACTGCAACGCCGCGGCGAAGGCCCGGCCGACGTTGGACCGGCCCGACCCGGGTGGCCCGGTGACCAGCCAGGCGTGGGCCATCGCGTTCCGTTCGCCGGCGACGGCCCGACGCAGTACGACGACCGACCGCTCCTGGCCGATCAGCTCGCTCCAGACTCCGGGCAGCTCGGGGGCGGGGCCGGAGTCGACGGCGGGGCTGGCGGCGGTCATGGTGCCAGTGTGCCGGTCCGCGCCGACAGCAGCGCCGCGACCCGGTCGGCGACGCTCGCGGCGATGGCGGTCTCGGCGTCCCGGGCCGGCAGCACCAGGTAGCTCTCGGGTGCCTCGGCGGCCAGGTCGAGGAAGTGTTGTCGGGCCCGGTCGTGGAACGACTCACCGGCCGACTCGAGCTTGTCCTTGACCGCCTTGGTGCCGACCGCCCGGCGCGGGTCGAGATCGAGCAGCACGGTGAGGTCGGGCCGCAGCTCGGCGGTGGCCCAGCGGGCGATCCGGGCCACCTCGGCCAGGTCCAACGCCCGGCCCGCGCCCTGGTACGCCAGCATCGTGTCGACGTAGCGGTCGCAGATGACCACCGCTCCCCGGGCCAGCGCCGGCCGGACCACCTCGAACAGGTGCTGGGCCTTGTCGGCGGCGTAGAGCAGGGCTTCGGCCCGCGGATCCAGCTCGCCCGACGCATGGTCCAGCACCAGCCGACGGATCTCCCGCCCGGCCAGGGTGTCGCCCGGCTCGAAGGTCCGCACCACCTCATGATCACGCTCGGTCAGCCACCGGGCCAGCCGTCTGGCCTGGGTCGACTTGCCGACGCCGTCCCCGCCCTCGAACACGATGAACAGTCCCGCGGTCACGCCGTTCGCATCCTCTTCTTGATCAACATCGTCAGCTCAGCTTCTTGATCAACTTCGCCCAGCGCTGCAGGAACTCGGCCCGGTCGGCGGCCAGCTCGCCCAGCTGCCGCTCGTAGCTGCGACCGAGCTCGAACGCCTTGGCCTGGTCCGTGGCCACCGCCTGACCGCGGAGTTGCTCGGCCCGGCGGACCCGGTCCTCGACCACGGCGATGCCGTCCCGGGCCCGGTCCAGTCGCCGCCGTTCGGCCGACGACCCGTCCGGTCCGCCGATCTCGGCCAGCCGGAGCGCCCGGTGGTAGGCGGTGAGGCCCTGCGCCACCCGCTCCCAGTCCGCGTCACCGGAGTCGGCGGCCAGGCCGTCCGCGGCCGCCAGCGCCTCGGCCCGGGCGTCGTCGATCACCGTACCGATCACGTCGGTCGCCGGCAGCCGGCTCAGCTCGCCGATCTTGGGGGCCCGGATCCCGTTCACCAGTTGATCAAGGATGGTGAGGTAGCGCTCACCACGCAGCCGGACGCGCAACCCGGCCGGTCCGCCCGGCTCGATCACCCAGTCGAGCTCGTCGTCCAGGTCGGAGATCCAGTCGGTGTCCAGGACCCCCGACAGGGCCTCGATCTCGTCCCGGAGCCGGACCGCCTCGGCCACCAGATCGGCGACGAGCAACGAATCGGTCTTGTCGTCGTCGGTCCCGGACAGCCGGAGATCGGCCGCCACCAGCGCCCGCAGCCGGAGCGCGAGCCAGCGGGCGACGAAGGTCCCGAACGGCAGGTCGGCGACCGGTGGCTCGACCTCCGGGAAGTCGGTCAGCCCGGTCGCCGGCGCGCCGAGCCGGTGCACCAGCGGCGGGAAGTCCTCGACCGGGGTGCCCCCCGCGTCGGACAGCCGGTCGGTCAGCCAGGCCTGCTGCTCGTCGGTCAGGCCGGGGCCGGTCGGGGTCAGGGTGACCTCGCGGTAGCGGGCGATGGTCACGCCGCCGCGACGTACGGTCACCCGGTCGTCCCGCAGCACGCCGAGCGCCCGGCCCGCGGCGTCGCGGAACTCGAACTCACGGCGCTCGCAGTTCAGCGCGGCGACCGGCCCGAGCGGGGCCCGGCGCCGGAACGGCCGGATCAGCCCGGCCAGGCTCTCCGGCAGGTCGCCGGAGCCCATCGGTTCCGATCGCTCGGCCGGCAGCAGCGGGGCCCACCGAGGGGCCGCGAGATACCACTCGCCGCGTTCGCCGACCACCCGGTGGGCGAGCAGGACGCCGGAGCGGAGCAGCCGATGGTCCGGCGCGTCGAGCACCGTGACGTCCATCGAGTAGGCCGCGTGCCGACTGAGCCGGCCGACCAGGGCAGCCAACCCGAGCTCCGGATTGATCAGCCGCGGCGCCGCCGCCGGGAACGGCATCTCGAACCGGCGCGCGCCGTCGACGGGCGCCCCGGCGACGTCCGTCGGCGTGGGCTTCCGGGACCGCCCGCCGGAGGAAGACTTGCGTTTGGCCACGGCCGGCTCCCGGATCAGTGCCCGGAATCCGCGCCGGCCGTGACCTCGGTCGACCGGCCGTTGGTCGCGGACCCGGTCGCCTTCTTGGCCGGGGCCTTCTTCGCCGCCGCCTTCTTGGCCGTCGTCTTCTTGGCCGCGGTCTTCTTGGCCGCGGCCTTCTTCGCCGGTGCCTTCTTCGCGGCCCGCTTCTTCGGTGCCGGACCCTTGGCCCGCTTCTCCGCCAGCAGTTCGGCGGCGCGCTCCTTCGTGATCGTTTCCACGTCGTCGCCGCGGCGCAGCGTGGCGTTGAACTCGCCGTCGGTCACGTACGCCCCGAACCGGCCGTCCTTGATCACCATCGGCTTGCCGGACACCGGGTCGTCGCCCAGCTCCTTCAGCGGCGGCTTGGCCGCGGCCCGGCCGCGCTGCTTCGGCTGCGAGTAGATCTGCTCGGCCTGCTCGAGGGTGATCGAGAAGATCTGATCCTCCGTCTCCAGCGAGCGGGAGTCGGTGCCCTTCTTCAGGTACGGGCCGTAGCGGCCGTTCTGGGCCGTGATCTCGGTGCCCTCGGCGTCCTGGCCGACCACCCGGGGCAGGCTCATCAGCTGCAGCGCCTGCTCCAGCGTGACGTCCTCCACCGTCATCGACTTGAACAGGGAGCCGGTCCGCGGCTTGGCACTCTTGGGCGCGTCGTCACCCAGCACCTCGGTCACGTACGGGCCGAACCGGCCGTTGCGGGCCACCACCGGCGTGTGCGTCTCGGGGTCGAGGCCGAGCTCGCGCTCCTCGCCCATCGGCTTGCTGAGCAGCTCCTTGGCCAGCTCGACCGTCAGCTCGTCCGGCGGCAGCTCGTCGTCGACGTTGGCCCGCCGCTCCTCGTCGTCCTCGACATAGGTGCCATAGCGGCCGACCCGGACCACGATGCCGGAATCAAGATCACCGACCTGGAACGTGGACAACCGGCGGGCGTCGATCTCGCCCAGCTCGGTGACCAGCCGCTGCAGGCCTTCATGATCATCACCGGAGGCGCCGAAGTAGAAGTCGGTCAGCACGCCCAGCCGCTCGGCGTGGCCGCCGGCGATCTGGTCCAGCACCTGCTCCATGTCGGCGGTGAACTTGTAGTCGACCAGGTGCGGGAAGTGCTCCTCCAGCAGCCGGGTCACGGCGAACGCGAGCCAGGTCGGCACCAGCGCGGTGCCGCGCTTGAACACGTAGTCCCGGCTGGTGATCGTCCGGATGATCGACGCGTACGTCGACGGCCGGCCGATCTCCAACTCCTCCAGCTTGGCCACCAGCGACGGCTCGGTGTAGCGGGCCGGCGGCTTCGTCTCGTGACCCGAGGCGAGCACCTCCTCCGGCCGCAGCGACTGACCCTCGGTCAGATCCGGCAGCCGGGTCTGGGCGTCGTCGGACTGGCCGTCGGCACCCTCGTCGATCGACTCGACGTAGGCCTTGAGGAAGCCGTAGAAGGTGATCGTCCGGCCGGACGCGGTGAACGAGCAGTCGTCGCCGCTGGCCGGGTGGGCGTTGATCTTGACCGTGATCGTGTTGCCTTCGGCGTCGCGCATCTGCGAGGCGACGGTGCGCTTCCAGATCAGGTCGTAGAGCCGGAACTGATCACCGGTCAGCCCGGTCTGCGCCGGGGTCGAGAAGGTCTCGCCGGCCGGCCGGATCGCCTCGTGCGCCTCCTGCGCGTTCTTCACCTTGGAGGTGTAGACCCGCGCCTTCTCCGGCAGATACTGATCACCGAACAGCTGCCGGACCTGGGTCCGGGCGGCGTTGATCGCCGTGCTGGACAGGGTGACCGAGTCGGTTCGCATGTAGGTGATGTAGCCGCCCTCGTAGAGATCCTGGGCGACCGACATGGCCCGCTGCGCGGTGAAGCCGAGCTTGCGACCGGCCTCCTGCTGCATCGTGGTGGTCCGGAACGGCGCGTACGGCCGCCGGGTGTAGGGCTTGGACTCGACCCCGGTGACCGAGAACTCGGCCGTCCGCAGCGATGCGGCCAGCGCCTCGGCGGTGGTCTGATCGAGCTGGACCACCGGCTCGGAGCCCTTGCTGATCAAGGAACCGCGGGAGTCGAAGTCGCGGCCCTGGGCGACCCGGGCCGCGCCGACATGGGTCAGCCGCGCCGGGAACAGCGGCGGCTCGGCCTCCGCGCCGGCGTCCAGGGTGGCGTCCAGATCCCAGTAGGAGGCGCTGCGGAACGCGATCCGCTCCCGCTCCCGGTCGACCACCAGCCGGGTCGCGACCGACTGCACCCGGCCCGCCGACAGGCGCGGCATGACCTTCTTCCACAGCACCGGGGAGACCTCGTAGCCGTACAACCGGTCGAGGATCCGCCGGGTCTCCTGCGCGTCGACCAGATCGGTGTCCAGCTCGCGCGGGCTGGCCACGGCTTCGGCGATCGCGTGCGGGGTGATCTCGTGGAACACCATCCGCCGGGCCGGCACCTTCGGCTTCAGCTCCTGCAGCAGGTGCCAGGCGATCGCCTCGCCCTCCCGGTCACCGTCGGTGGCGAGCAGCAGTTCTTCGGCGCCGGCCAGGGCTTCCTTGAGCGACTTGATCGTGGCCCGCTTGTCCGGGCTCACCACATATAAAGGAGCGAACCCGTTGTCGACGTCGACGCCGGTCCGGGCCCACTTCTCGCCCTTGTACTTGGCCGGCACGTCGGCCGCGCCGGTCGGCAGATCCCGGACGTGGCCGCGGCTCGACTGCACGACATAGCCGTCACCGAGGAAGCTCGCGATCTTGGTCGCCTTCGTCGGCGACTCGACGATCACCAGGCGTCTGCCTGTTTTTCCAGCCACTGAGGTGTCAACTCCTTGAAGAAACGTGAGTACAGTCCGGCCCCGCCCCCTGGAAACCGCGCCCCGGACTCAGGCGCAACGAACCTGATGCTAATCGCCATGTCAACACGGTTCAGCCTCGGGAGCCCGAGTGAGACAACCCCCGAGGGCCCGGCCGCAACCGGTTCAGCGCAGGAAATCGTCCCGGATCAGGTCTCGCAGCCGCGGCATCAACTCGGCCCGCAGATCGATGGAATCGATCTCCAGCACGGTCGCGACGGCGTCGACGATCCGTCCCAACGGTAACTCGCCGTCGCACGCTCCGACGACACCGGCCAGGGCCGTGTCGGCCTCGACCGCCCGCCGGAAGCCCCGTTCCTGGCGCAGCACGATGTGCCGCGGATCGGCGCCGCCCGGGTCGGCCAGCGATTCCTCGCCGACGTCGGCGGCCACCACCCAGTGCCGACCGAGCAGCTCCGAATCAGGCAGCTCGCGGAGCGTGCCGACGTGATCCAGCCGGGTGGCGATCGCCGGTCCGATCGGCTGCTCGATCGGGTGCGGCCACTCCTCGACGGTCACCTCGGGGGTCGCGTCGGTGCGGCGCAGGGTGATCCAGCCCATCCCGATGCCGGTGATGTCCAGGGCGGCGAGGTAGTCGAGCCAGTCGGCGTACGCGCTCCGGTAGCCCGGCTTGCCGCTCTGCCCGGCGTCGGCCAGCCAGAGCTCCACGTACTCGCCCGGATCGAGCACCTCGCGCTGCACCACGTGGGCGTCGCAGCCGTCGACCCAGCCCGCCAGCCGGTCCGCCCAGGTCTCGCTGCCCACGGCCGGGTGGGCCCAGTTGGCCAGGATCTGGCAGATCCCGCCCTCGGTCAGGTGCGTCGGCGCGGCCCGGACCAGCTCCTCGACCAGGCCGTCGGCGGACCGGTCGCCCTCGCGATAGGTGAGCCGGCGGCCGGCCGTGGTGGGCGGTGCCATCACGTACGGCGGATTGCTGATGATCAGATCGAACCGCTCGCCGGCGACCGGCTGCAGCAGGTCACCGGGGCGGAGCTCGGCCTCGACGTCGTTGATCAACAACGTCAGCCGGGCCAGCTCGAGGGCGCGCGGGTTGAGGTCGGTGGCGATCACCTGATCGGCGTGGCCGTCCAGGTGCAGCGTCTGGACACCGCAGCCGGTGCCCAGGTCGAGGGCCCGGCCGATCGGACGGCGCACCGTGAGCTGGGCCAGCGTGGTCGAGGCGGACGAGACGCCGAGCACGTAGTCGGGCCGGATCGGGGTGATCACGGTGTCCATCCCCGGCGTCAGATCGGACACCACCCAGTACGGTCCCGCCTCGTCGGTCGCGTACGGACGAAGATCGAGCAGCGCCCGGACCGAGCCGTCGGCGGACCCGAGCAGACCGCTGTCGATCATGGTGTCGACCAGCCCGGGAAAGGCCGTGATCACCGCGCCTCGTTCCACCGGGAGTTGCAGCAGGAAGAGCGTGATCATGGTCGCCAGCGGGTCGTCCCGACCGGCCAGCGCCCGCTCGGCCGGCACCGTGCTGTTCCGCCCGAGGGCCCGATGGGCTTCGGTGCCGATGGCCGCGATCACGCCGTCGACGGTGTAGTCGGCGGCACCACAGGTCGCCCGGAGGTCGGCGCAGGCGGTCGCGGTCAGCACCCCCGCATCATCCCACTGTCCGGCCCGCGCGTGGCACCGCCGCCCGGAGTCGCCTCAGCTCCGCTCGATCCAAGATCAACACCGTCAGACCGCCGAGGGCGGACAGCACGGCGGTGACCGTCGCCGCCGCGGTCCAGCCGCCGGTGAGCTGATCACCGGACGGATCGGACGGCGCCGATCCGTGCAGCAGCAGGATTCCGGTGATCGTCACCCCGATCGCCGAGCCCAGATAACGGGCCGTGTTGTTCACGCCGGAGCCGAAGCCGCCGCGGCCGGCCGGCACGCTGGCCACCGCCTCGCGGCCGAGACCGGCGTTCAGCACCCCGCTGGCGATGCCGGCCAGGAACAGCCCCGGCGCGATGGTCGCGAAGCTGTGGGCCGGGATCATCAGCGCCTGGCCGGCGGCGACGCCGAGCAGGCCGATCGCCAGTTGGGTGCCGCCGCCGACCCGCTGCGCCAGCGGCCGGGCCAGCAGCGCGGTCAGCACACTGGTGCCCGACCACAGCGCCAGCGTGCCCGCCGCCGCCAGCGCGGTGAAGCCGAGACCGCTGATCAGGAACGTGATCGACACCGAGCAGAGCGCGATGATCCCGATCCCGGTGGTGAAGCCGGCCACCACCTGGCCGGTGAACCGCGGGCCGCGAAACAGCCGCGGATCGAGCATCGGCTGGGCCACCCGCAGCTCGATGATCACGAACACCACGAACAGCAGCGCGCCGCCGATGATCACCAGGATCGGTTGGTACGGCTGCGCGGCGAGCCGCAGCCAGACCAGCCCGGTCAGGCTCACCACCATCGCGGCGACGAAGATCACCCCGCCGACCAGATCGACCCGCTGCCGTTCCGGCACCCGGGATTCGGCCAGGCTGACCCAGGCCATGATCGCCGCCGCCACCGCGGCGACCCCGACCACCAGATAGGCCGACCACCAGGCTCCGATCAGGTGCGCGACCCCCGCCAGCAGCGGCCCCGCCGCGATGCCCGCGCCGAGCACGGCACCCCAGACGCCGGTCGCCGCCGCCCGCCGGGCCGGCTCCTGATGACCCGCGGCGATCAGGCCGAGGCTGGCCAGGGTGATCGCCGCGCCGCCGATTCCGGCCACGATCCGGCCGGCGATGAAGACCGGCGCGCTCGGCAGCAACGCCGCGAACGAGCCGAGCGCCAGCACCGCGCAGCCGATCAGGAACATCCGCCGCCGGCCGTAGTCGTCGGCCAACCGGCCGGCGATCAACAGCGCCGCGGCCAGGCCGACACTCATCGAGCTGAGGATCCAGGCACTCTCGGCCGGCCCGGCGCCGAGCACCGTGACGATCGTCGGCAGATCGGCCAGCGGCAGGGTGAAGGCGACCAGGGCCAGGAACGTCCCGACCGAGCTGACGGCGAGGATCGGCCCGGGCCGGGCGCCGGTCCGCCCGGTCGAGAACACTCCCCCGGGTGCCGGCTCGGCCAACGGGCCGACGGCTAGGTTAAGTCTGGTCACGAGACCAAACCCTAGGTGAACTTTGGTTCGGTGACAAGACCATAATGGTAGGCTCGCGACCATGGCACTGGGCAAGGACTACGCCGACCAGGACTGCGGCATCGCCCGCACGCTGGAGATCATCGGGGAGCGTTGGACCGCGCTGATCGTGCGCGACTGCCTCTACGGCGTGACCCGGTTCTCCGACCTGCAGGTCCACCTCGACATCTCCAAGGCGGTGCTCGCCGACCGGCTGGAGAGCCTGGTTGCGAACGGCGTGCTGGAGAAGCTCACCGGCGAGGGACACCCCGAATACGTGCTGACCCGGGCCGGCCGTGACCTGTGGCCGTTGATCAACGCGATGGCCCAGTGGGGCAATCGGCACGGCACCGGCGGCACCCGTACGCCCACCCGCGCGTTCCGGCACGCCGACTGCGGATCGTTGATCGACATCAACGGATTCTGCACGGCCTGCAAGATCATCCCCGAGGTCACCGAGATCATCTCGACCCCCGAGCGCGCTTCACGCCGCACCGACCCGGTCACCCAGCGACTCCGCGAGCCCCGCCGGCTGCTGGACCCGCTGCGCTAGCGCGCCAGCTCAGTGCGAGTGGGCGATGCCCAGCTCGTGCATCCGCTCGTGCTCCTCGCGCTCCTTGATCCGCTGCGCGATCCGCGCCTGGACCTCGGGGCGGCGCAGCGGCGGCACGCTCTTCGGCGGCTGACGACGATCAGGCAGCGAGTCGAGCAGCCGGACCACGATGTCGGAGATCTCCTGGGTGGCCTGTTCCACCGCCTCCCGGGTGGTATCGGTCACCTTCGTCACGCCCGTGACCTTGCGCACGAACTGCAGAGCGGCGGCGGTGATCTCTTCATCGGTGGCCGGCGGTTCGAGGCCGCGCAGCGTGGTGATGTTTCGGCACATACCCCGACCGTACGTGGTCGGCGGGCGTACGGCATCCGTTGCGCCGCCCGGCAAGACGACCCAGCAGGCGCGAAACGGCAGCTCAGCGCGGCAGGATCCGGGCCACCACCTCGGCCGCGTAGTGCTGCGAGCGGGTCATCGTGCCGCGGAACCAGAGCAGCACGGTGCGGCCGGGCACGCCCGGGACGACGATCGGGCGCAGGTTGTCCACCGGCGAGTCCGCGGTGATCGGCCGCCAGTCCCAGCGGCCGCCCTGGTCATCGGTGTGGCCGGCGAAGATCTCGTGGTGCGCCAGCCGATCGCCGGTCCGCGGGTCGATCGGGGTGGACAGATAGAGCGTGTCCAGGTCGGCCGGATCGATCGCGCCGAGGCCGGTGTAGTCCTGCTCCCGGGCCCACAGCGGCGGTCCGGCCTTGGCCAGCGGCCGGACCCGCCAGTCGGTGCCGGTGAGCCGGCCGTAGAAGAAGCGCCGGTCCTCCAGCGCCGACTCCTCCCCGGCCCGGCAGGTGATGATCGCCGCCAGCTCGCCGGCGGCATTGCGGCGGAGATCGCAGGTCCAGGCGTGGCTCATCGGGTCGCCATCGATCACCTGGCCGGAGTCGAAGATCGTGGTCAGCCCGGTCTGCGAGGTGCCGGCGCCGCCGATCACCCGCGGGTCGGTCACCGTGCCGTCGGCGCGGTGCAGAGCGCCGCCGCGCAGGTAGCCGTGGAAGATCCGGTTGTCGAAGTCCCGCGGATGGTGATCGGTGGTGATCAGATCGATCCGGTCGGTGCCGTTGGAGGCATAGCGGGTGTAGCCGTTGACGTAGCCGATCTTGGGCTCGGTGAACAACTTGCCGCCGTAACGCCAGCTGTAGCCGTTGTCCTCCGACAGCATGATCGACGGGTCGTCGTTGATCGAGCGGACGAAGATGTACAGCAGGCCTTCCGCGGCCAGGTAGTGCAGATTGGAGTACGTCGCGCCGCGGCCGCCGGTCAGCTCGGACCAGTCGAACGTCTGCTCCGGCTCCCAGGCCGACGGGTCGTGCGGCTCGGCCGAGATCCGCCAGCGGGAAAGATCATCGGTCTTGTGCCGGGCGTACATGGCCAGGTAGCGACCGTCCGGACGCAGCCACAGCGCCGGCACGTCGTGATCATCGGTCTCCAGCCGCTCGTGCAGCACGGCGACCCGGCTGGTGCCGGTGGCCAGGTCGAGTTCGGTCAGCTCGATGTTGCCGGCGCGCGCCTCGCCGCCGGGCCCCTCGGCCGCCGGCACCGAGCCGATCAGGACCCGGTCGGTGTCCGGGTCGTAGAGCGTGCGTTCGTCCTGGAACCAGCACCAGGCGCCGTTGTCGTTGACGAGGATCGACTGCTCGGCCGGCATCAGCTCTCACGCTCCGTGATCAAGGTTTGGTGGCACCAGCATTCCATGCGGTTGAGCTTTATCGCCTTGCGTTCGCGCCGGGTCCGGTCAATACTCCCGCTGGTACCGCGGACGGACGGGAAGGCGCACGGGTGACGAGGTTGCACGAGGGACAGCTCGAGATCGACGACGTGCTGGTGGCCGGACTGTTGGCCGAGCAGTTCCCCGCCTGGGCCGGATTGCCGATCACCCGGGTCCCGTCCACCGGCACGGTCAACGCGCTGTTCCGACTCGGTGATCGCCACTGTGTCCGGCTGCCCCTGATGCCGCACCACGCCGACGACCTGGCCCGGGAGTTGCGCTGGCTGCCGCGGCTCGCGCCGCACCTGCCGATCGGCGTCCCGCAACCGATCGCGGCCGGTGACCCGACCCCGGAATTCCCTTACCTGTGGGCGGTGTACGAGTGGCTCGACGGTCGGCCGTACGGCGACGACAACGTCGCCGACGAGCCGGCGGCGGCCCGCGACCTGGCCGGCTTCGTCGCGGCCCTGCGCAAGATCAAGATCACCCCCGACGTGCCGCCGGGCGGGCGGGCGCCGCTGCGCGAGGTGGACGAGCTGACCCGGCAGGCGATCATCGATTCGGCGCCCGAGATCGACACCGCGGCCGCGCTGCGGGTCTGGGACCGGGCCCTCGAGCTGCCGCCGTTCGACGGCAATCGGGTCTGGATCCATGCCGACCTGCTTCGGCCGAACGTCCTGGTCCGCGACGGCCGGCTGAGCGCCGTGATCGACTTCGGCGGCGTCGGGGCCGGCGACCCGGCCCTCGACCTGATCCCGGCCTGGGCGATCTTCGATCCCGCCGGCCGGCAGGCCTACCGGGACGCGTTGCAGCCGTCGGACAACGATTGGGAGCGCGGCCGCGCCTACGCCCTGCACCAACATTCCATGATCATTCCGTACTACCGGACGACCAACCCCCGCTTCGTCCTCACCGCGATCCGCACCATCCAGCAACTCCTCCTCCCCACCTGAGCTCGGAGGGGTCAGCGAAGGTCGGTAGGGGTGGTGTCGGGGTTGTCGCAGTGGTGCCGGCCGATCGGGATGATCGTCGGGGTGCGGGAGACCGGGTCGCTGATGATCTCGGCGCGGAGGCCGAACACCCGATCCATGTTCTCCGCGGTGATCACGTCGTGCGGCTTGCCTTCGGCGACGATCTGGCCGTCGCACATGGCGATCAGGTGATCGGCGTAGCGGCAGGCCAGGTTGAGGTCGTGCATGACGATCACGATCGTCGTGCCGCGCCGCCGGTTGAGGTCGGTGAGCAGGTCGAGCACGTCGATCTGATGGGTCAGGTCGAGATAGGTGGTCGGCTCGTCCAGCAGCAGCAGGTCGGTCTCCTGGGCCAGCGCCATCGCGATCCAGACCCGCTGCCGCTGGCCACCGCTCATCTCCTCGATCGGCCGGCCGGCCAGGTCGACGATGTCGGTCGCGGCCAGCGCCTCGGCAACCGCACGATCATCCTCGGCGGTCCACTGCCGAAACCAGCCCTGGTGCGGGTAGCGACCGCGGCCGACCAGGTCGGCCACCGTGATCCCCTCGGGCGCCGTCGGGGCCTGCGGCAGCAGTCCCATGATCTTGGCGACTTCCTTGCTCGGGATGGACTGGATGCTGCGCCCGTCCAGCAGCACGTTGCCGCCGGTCGGGGTGAGCAGCCGGGCCAGGCCGCGGAGCAGGGTCGACTTGCCACAGCCGTTGGCGCCGATGATCACGCTGACCTGGCCGGTCGGGATCTCGACCGTCAGATCACGAACGATCTGCCGGTCGCCGTAACCGAGATCGAGCCGGGCGGCTTCGAGCGTGTGCTCCACCGCGGGCCGGATCTCAACAGGCACCTGTAGTGCGACCATCGGTCATCCCCCATTTCCGACACGATTGGAAACGATCAAGAGATAGATCAGGTACGGCGCACCGATCGCGGCAGTCAGCACGCCCACCGGCAGCTGCATCGGCAGCAGGTGCTGGCCGGTGAAATCGGCCGCGGTGACGACGACGGCGCCGACCAGCGCGGCCGGGATCAGCGCGATGCCGGTGCCGCGGGTGAGCCGCCGGGCGATCGGGCCGGAGACGAAGGCGACGAAGCCGACCGGGCCGGCCGCGGCGGTCGCGATCGCCGCCAGCGCCACGCCGAACAGGATCAGGCACAGCCGGTAGACCTCGACCCGGATGCCGATGCTCTTCGCGGTGTCGTCGCCCAACTGCAGCCCGGACAGGGCGGCGCCGGCCCACATGGTCAGCGGCACGATGATCGCCGTCAGCACCAGCAGCGGCACCATCTTGGTGGTCGAGGCGCCGTTCAGGCTGCCGGTCAGCCAGAGCAGCGCGACCTGGGCGTCGTTCACCTCGGCCCGCGTCATCAGATAGTCGATCACCGAGGCGAGCATCGCCGCGATGCCGATGCCGACCAGCACCAGCCGATAGCCGGCCAGGCCCTTGCGCCAGGCCAACGCATAGATCAACGCCGCGGTGATCACCGCGCCGAGCAGCGAGAGGCCGGAGACGGCGAACCCACCCAGACCGAACACCAAGATCGCGACCACCGCGCTGGCGCTGGCGCCCGAGGTGATGCCGATGATGTCCGGGCTGGCCAGCGGGTTCTTGATCATGGACTGGAAGATCGCGCCGGACATGCCGAAGCAGAGGCCGATCGCCATTCCGGTGACCACCCGGGGCAGCCGGAGGTCGTACACGATGAAGTTGGTCGCCCGGGTGCCGCGACCGGTCAGCGAGGCGAACAACTGCTGCGGCGAGATCGGGTAGTCGCCGACCACCATGCAGGCCACGAACAGGGCCAGCAGAATCGCGGCCAGCACCAGCGACACCACCAGCACCCGGCGACGGAGACCGTGCCGGACGCCGCGGACGACGCGGATCGTGCCGACGATCGGCTCGGCGGCATCGAAGGGGGCGGCGCCGGACTGGCCCGGCGCGTACGCGGTCACAGGTCGGCCAGCTTCCGGCGGCGGACCAGCGCGATGAAGACCGGCGCCCCGATCACCGCGGTCACGATGGCCACCTGCACCTCGCCGGGCGGCGCGATCACCCGGCCGACGATGTCGGCGGACAGCAACAGGATCGGCGCCAGGAACATCGAGTACGGCAGGATCCAGCGATAGTCGGGGCCGGTGATCATCCGGGCCACGTGCGGGATGGTCAGGCCGATGAAGCCGATCGGTCCGCAGGCGGCGGTGGCCGCACCGCAGAGCAGCACCACCGCGGCGGCGGCCAGGCCGCGGGACAACAGCACGTTGGCGCCGAGCGAGGTGGCGACGTCCTCGCCGAGGGACAGGGTGTTCAGCACCCGGCCGAGGACCAGCGCGAGCCCGGCGCCGACCAGCAGGAACGGCCCGACCTGCCAGGCGATCGTGAGGTCGCGGCCGGCCAGCGCGCCGACCTGCCAGAACCGGAACTGATCGAACGTCGACTGGTTAAACAACAGGAACGACGTGGTCACGGCGCCGAACGCGGCCGTGATCGCCGCACCGGCCAGCGCGAGCTTGATCGGGGTCGCGCCCTCCCGGCCGAGCGAGGCGACGCTGTAGACCACGACGGCCGCCACGCCGGCGCCGAGGAAGGCAAACCAGACATAGCCGAGGACCGAGGTGATGCCGAAGACCGAGATCGCCAGCACGACGAACAGGGCGGCGCCGGAGTTGACGCCGAGGATGCCGGGATCGGCCAACGGGTTGCGGGTCACGCCCTGCATCACCGCACCGGCCAGGCCGAGCGCGGCACCGACCATTAGGCCGAGCACGGTCCGCGGGATCCGGTAGTTCAAGATCACCAGGTGATCGGTGTTCTGCGCGTCGTAGCTGAACAGAGCCTGCAGCGTGGTCTCCAGGCCGATCGATCGGGTCCCGATCGCGACACTGAGGAAGCTGAGCACGACGAGGATGCCGAGGCCGAGCAGGACCCCGACCAATCGGAACGATGTCCGCCGTAGTGGCGAACGAACCCCCGGTTGATCGGCGGCCTTGGCCACCGTCAACACACTCATAAGGGAAGCCTAACCTGGAT
The DNA here is from genome assembly GCF_009299835.1 of Microlunatus speluncae. Classification (GTDB taxonomy): domain Bacteria; phylum Actinomycetota; class Actinomycetes; order Propionibacteriales; family Propionibacteriaceae; genus Microlunatus; species Microlunatus speluncae. The sequence continues at coordinate 518,559 of NZ_VKCZ01000003.1, read as the reverse complement.
CCTCGGACCTGAAAACTTCGTGCTCAGCGCCTGGACCGAGACCCCGCTCACACAGCAGCACTGGACACTTGTACGGTCGACTGGACAGTTGTACAGTCTGCCGTATGAGCATGCGATCGCCGGAAGATCTGACCGCGCGGGCCCGGATCCGGGACGCGGCCATGGAGGTCTTCGCCGAACGCGGGGCCAAGGGTGCGACGATCCGCGCCATCGCCGAGCGGGCCGGGGTGTCTCCGGCCCTGCTGCAGCACCACTTCGGCACCAAGGAACAGCTCCGGGCCGCCTGCGATGATCACGTGCTGGCCTACCTGAAGCAGGGGGTCGCCCTCGGCATCGACGAGGGCCGGCTCGACCGGCCGGACTTCGCCACCGAGATCTACCGTTCGGCCCCGCCGGTGCTGCGCTATCTGGTCCGGGCCCTGGTCGACGAGTCACCCGGCTCGGCGTTGATCTTCGAACGCGTCGTCGAGCTGACCACGCCGTATCTGAAGGGCCGGGACGACTCCCTGGACCCGAAGGTGCGGGCGGCCGTGTTCGTGGCGATGCGGCTCGGCCTGGTGGTGCTGTCGTCCCAGCTGTCCGGCGTGATCGGCGCCGAGCTGCTCTCCCCCGACGGTGCCCGCCGGGTGGGCGCCGCGATGCTCGACATCCTCGATCCGGCACTGTTCGACGCCACGATCAACGAGCAGGCGCGGCGCGCGGTCCGAGACCCCGATTCATGATCATCAACTCCGAATTCGATCACTCCTCCTCAGGAAAGCGGGAAGCTGCGATGAACACACCCGGATCGTCCGTGATCACGGTGTCCGGACTGACCAAGCTGTACGGATCCGTTCGTGCTCTGGACGGGTTCGAGCTGGACGTGACCCAGGGGGAGGTGCACGGCTTCCTCGGCCCGAACGGCGCCGGCAAGACCACGACGATCAGGATCCTGCTCGGCCTGCTGCGAGCCACCTCCGGCTCGGCGTCCGTGTTCGGCCTCGACCCCTGGGCCGACGCGACGGCGATCCATGCCCGGCTCTCGTACGTGCCGGGCGACGTGACCCTCTGGCCGACGCTGACCGGCGGCGAGGTGATCGACCTGCTCGGCCGACTCAACGGGCGGACCGTGACCCGGCTGCCGGAGCTGCTGGACCGGTTCGAGCTGGACCCGACCAAGAAGTGCCGCGCCTACTCCAAGGGCAACCGGCAGAAGGTCGCGCTGGTTGCCGCGTTCGCCTCCGATGCCGAGTTGTTGATCTTCGACGAACCGACCTCGGGGCTCGACCCGCTGATGGAGCAGGTGTTCAGCTCCGAGCTGGAGGCGGCCCGGGACCGCGGCGCGACCGTGCTGCTGTCCAGCCACATCCTGTCCGAGGCGGAACGGCTCTGCGACCGGCTCAGCATCATCCGCGCCGGCCGGCTGGTCGCCTCCGCGCCGCTGGCCGAGCTCCGCGGGGCACGGCACAGTGTGATCACCGCCGAGCTCGACCGAATGCCGGCACTGGATGCGATCCCCGGCCTCGACGATGTCGCACTGACCGGGACCTCGCTGCGCTGCCGGGTCGACCCGGCGGCCCTCGACGCTCTGCTCCGGGTGTTGGCCGAGGCCGGCGTGCGCAGCATCACGATCACCCCGCCGAGCCTGGAAGAGGTCTTCCTCAGCCACTACCAGTCCGAGAGCGGGAAGGCGGCGACCCGATGACCGCGACCATCGTCCAGCCGGTACGGCAGCACAGCGAGCCCCGGCCCGGGCGGTTCACCGGAAGTCTGATCTTGCTTCGGCTGCACCTGCGGCGCGACCGAACGCTGCTCACGGTCTGGATCCTGGCCATGGGCCTGCTGCCGGCGGGTCTGGTCTCGGCGACCAGGATCGGCTACCCGACCGCGCAGGACATGATCAACTTCGCCGAGGCGGCCATGATCAGCCCGTCCCAGCTGGCCACCCGCGGCCCGGTGTTCGCCGCGACCCTCGGCGGACTGGTCGCCTGGACCGTCGCCAGCTCCGGCGCCCTGGTCCAGGCGGTGATCAACATCCTGGTCGCGATCCGGCACACCCGGGCCGACGAGCAGACCGGCCGGCAGGAGACGCTGTCGTCAACCCGGATCGGCCGGCTGGCACCCCTGGCCTCGGCCCTGCTGCTGGCCGTCGCCGGCAATCTCGGAGTGGCGGTGCTGGCCACGGTCGGGCTGCTGGCGCAGGGCCTGCCGATCGCCGGTTCGATCATGATCGGCGCGGTCTTCGGCAGCGTCGGCCTGTTCTTCGCCGGGATGGCCGCGCTGTTCGCCCAGCTGGCCCAGACCGGCTCGGCGTACGCGCTCTCGTTCACCGCGCTCGGTGCCTTCTTCGCCCTCGCCGCCGCCGGTGACCTGGCCCGCTCCTGGCTGGTCTGGCTGACCCCGATCGGCTGGGCCCGGCACGCCGAGGCCTTCGTGGCCGACCGCGGCTGGGTGCCGTTGCTGGCCCTCCTGGCCGGCACGCTGCTGATGATCATCGCCGGCCTGTTGGCCGAGCGTCGCGATCTTGGCGCCGGGTTGCTGCCGACCCGGCCGGGCCGGGCCCGCGCCACGGCCCTGTTGAGCACCCCGCTCGGGCTGGCCTGGCGCCGGCACCGCTCCGGAGTCGCCGGTTGGGCGATCGGGCTCGGCTTCCTCGGCCTGCTGCTCGGCTCGGTCACCCAGTCGCTGGACGCACAGCTGAACACGCCCGCCTTCCAACAGTTCAGCCGCGGCGTCGGGGGCGGCAGTGTCAGCGAGGTGTTCTTCCTCTTCATCGTGTACGTGCTGGCCCAGGTGGCGACCGCGGCCGCCCTGGCCACCGTGCTCGGGCTGCGCGGCGACGAGCGGGCCGGGCTGGCCGAGCCGATCCTGGTCACCCGGACCTCTCGGCTGTCCTGGGCGGTCGGTGAGATCGCGATGGCGGTGATCACCGGGGCCGCGGTGCTGGCCGCGATCGGGCTGGCCGCCGGCGCCACGTCGGGCGCCGGGCTGGCGCTGATGGCGATGACGCTGGCCTACCTGCCGTCGGTATTGATCATGGTCGGGTTGGCGATCGCGCTGATCGGCTGGCTGCCGCGGGCCGCGGCCCCGGTCTGCTGGACCGTGCTCGGCCTGCTGCTCGTGCTCGACCTGCTGGGCGAGTTCCGGCTGGTCCCGGACCAGGTGCTGTGGCTGTCACCGTACGCGCTGACCTTCAACGCCCAGTTCGGCCGACTGGAGCCGGCGCCGGTGCTGATCCTGCTGACGCTGATCGCCGTCGCCCTCGGCGCGCTCGGCCTGGCCGGGCTGCGCCGCCGGGACGTGGCGACCGGCTGATCAGCGCGACGACCGGTCCGGCGGCGGCTGGTCCGGCGGCGGCTGCGTCGGGCGGTACGGCGGTGCCGAAGGGAACGACGGTGTCGCCGGGTAGTGCGTCTGGACCTCGGGATGCGGCTGCACCGGCTGCTGGGAGCCGCCGAGGTACGGCTGCCCGCCCGGGTACTGCGGGGCTCCCGGGTAGGCCTGACCGGTCGGGTACGGATGCTGCCCCACCGCCGGGTAGGACGGGCTGCCGGCGGCCAGCTGAGCCGGCCCGGGACGGTAGAGCCGATCGATCTTGGCCCGCTTGGCCTGCCACAGGATCAGCGCGACGGCGATCGCGTCGACCACGACGGACAGCACCAGGGTGATCGGCGAGCCGGTGGTCTCCGGGCCGACCAGGGCCTCGGCCCAGCCGCCGAAGATCACGATGGTGATGAAGATCAACACGTTGTTGACGATGTGCATCGCGATCGCGGCCTCCAGCCCGCCGGTCCGCCAGGTGAGGAACATCGCGACCACGGCGAACAGTCCGATATCGGCCAGCACGAACGGATCCAGGCTGCTGTGCGCCAGCGCGAAGGTGACCGCGGAGACGATGGTGCTGATCACGATCGCCACCACCGGCGGCTTGATCCAGCTGCCGAGGTTCTGCAGGATCCAGCCGCGAAACGCGTACTCCTCCGCGGCGCACTGCAGCGGCGTGGTCAGCAGCACGATGATCAAGAACGCCAGCCACTGCTCCGGCCGCGGTGACGCGGGCGGGAAGATCACCTGCCCGACGCCGAGATAGACCACCCAGACCGGTAGCAGCACGATCAGGCAGCGGGCCATCCAGCCCCAGCGGATCCGGCCGGCCACCGAGCCGGTGTAGCCCGGCCGGATGCGGTGCACGATCCAGTTCGCGAACAGCACCGACGGGATCAGCGCGATCAAGATCAGATTGTTGAACAGGAAGACGTCGGCCCCCAGCGCGCCCTCGTTGAACGACGCCAGCAGTTCCTCCATGTCCTGCCCGGTCAGCGCCCCGTACACCACGTAGCCGACGGTCAGCACCAGGACGATGATCATCCAGAACGCGACGGTCAGCAGCAGCGACAACAGCGGCTTCCACCAGCGCCGCCGCGGACCCCGGTACAGTTGCTGATATTCGCTCGGCTCGACCGGTAGCGGTGAGACGGGCGCGGGTGCGACGGGGTAGGCCGGAGGGGGTGGGCCGACGGGGACGCTCATAGCGGGCAAGTCTGCCAGGGCCGACCCCGATCACCCGGCCACCTACCATCGGGTTGTGCTGTCATCGGGGCTGAAGTTGATCAGGGAGCGGACGCCGCCGTGGCGAGGGGCCGTCGGCCGGGTCCGGGCCGGGCTGACCGCGGCGGTCCGGGGGCCGGTAGCCGGCGATCGGTTCGCGGAGCATCACGCCCGGATCTGGCACACGCCGGGGCCGCGCTGGTTCGCCGAGGGCGATCCGATCTGGACCGTCCACTCCGACATCGCGATGCTGATCGGCGGGATCCGGGCGCTGCTGCTGCAGTCCCTGCATCCGGTGGCGATGCTCGGCGTCACCGATCACTCCGACTTCCGCGACGACCCGCTCGGCCGGCTGCAGCGGACCAGCCACTTCATCACGGTGACCACATTCGGCACGGTCAGCGACGCCGAGCGGTCGATCGCGAAGGTCCGCGGCATCCACCGCCGGGTCCGCGGCGTCGTGCCCGACTCCGTGCCGAGCGCCGAGCCCGGCCGGGCTTACCGCGCCGATGATCCGGATCTGCTGCTCTGGGTGCACGCCGCCGAGATCGACAGCTTCCTCAGCGCACATCGTGCCTTCGGCGCCACGCCGCTCGACCGGGCCGGCTATGACCGCTACGTCGCCCAGACCTGTGTCGTGGCGGAGCGCCTCGGCGTCGTCGACCCGCCCGACTCGGTCGACCGGCTGGACGCCGTGATCGCGAGCTACCGGCCGGTGCTCACCCGCGGTCCCGGGTCGGACGACGTGGTCGACCTGCTGCTCCGCCGGCCGCCGATCGTCGGCCCGGCCGGCCCCGGCTACCGGCTGCTCGCCGCCGGCGCCGTCTCGCTGCTCCCACCGTGGGCCCGGTCCCAGCTCGGCCTGCCGCCGCGCGATCGACTTCCCGCCCGAACCGCCGCCCGCACCCTGACCCGGATCCTCCGCTGGGGGCTGGCCGGCGACACCGCCGTCTGACCTCAGCGCTGTTCGTCCCCTGAGCCTGTCGAAGGGCAAGCCCGCTGCATGTTCGTTCCCTGAGCCTGTCGAAGGGCAAGCCCGCTGCATGTTCGTTCCCTGAGCCTGTCGAAGGGCAAGCCCGCTGCATGTTCGTTCCCTGAGCCTGTCGAAGGGCAAGCCCGCTGCATGTTCGTTCCCTGAGCCTGTCGAAGGGCAAGCCCGCTGCATGTTCGTTCCCTGAGCCTGTCGAAGGGCAAGCCCGCTGCATGTTCGTTCCCTGAGCCTGTCGAAGGGCAAGACTGATTCACCGGAGCCCTTCGACAAGCTCAGGGAACGAAACACCCAGCCCTCCACACCACCAGGCGAAAGGCAGTCCCGAATGCGGGGTGGTTCCGCAAACGACGGATCCCCTGCACGCGGTTGCGTGCAGGGGATCCGAGCCGGTGTTCGGCTGAGCTACTTACTTCCTCGACTCGGAGGCCTTCTCAGGCTCCTGCTCGAGGTCCGACTGCTCCGACTCCGGCCGGGACGGGAGCTCGTTGACCGCGTCCGCCGCGTTGCCGGGCAGGCCGTCGAGACCCGGGTTGGGCTCGTCGTCGGCCAGCGACTGACCGCGCCGGGTGCTGATCGCCACCGCGACGATGATGCCGGCCAGAGCGGCCAGGGCGATCACGTACCGCAGCGGGCTTTCCGACGTGCTCAGCGGCGACATCGCGACGACGGCCGGGGCGATCAACACGGCGACCAGGTTCATCACCTTGATCAGCGGGTTGATGGCCGGGCCGGCGGTGTCCTTGAACGGATCGCCGACGGTGTCGCCGATCACGGTCGCCTCGTGGGCCGGGGAACCCTTGCCACCGTGGTGACCGTCCTCGACCAGCTTCTTCGCGTTGTCCCACGCGCCACCCGAGTTGGCCAGGAAGACGGCCATCAGGGTGCCACAGACGATCGCACCGGCCAGGTAGCCGGCCAGCGCCGGGGCGCCGAGACCGAAGCCGACCGCGATCGGGGCGAGCAGGGCCAGCAGACCCGGCGTCGCCAGCTCACGCAGCGAGTCCTTGGTGCAGATGTCGACGACCTTGCCGTACTCCGGCTTGCCGGTGCCCTCCATGATCCCGGGGATCTCGCGGAACTGGCGGCGCACCTCGAACACGACCGCACCGGCGGCGCGACCGACGGCGCTGATGGCCAGGCCGGAGAAGAGGAACACGACGGCCGCACCGGCGATCAGACCAACCAGGGTCTCCGGTGCGAACACCACAGCCTGCGCGGTGAACTCGGCGTACCGCTCGGCCAGCACCCCGCGGATCGCGTCCGTGTAGGAGCCGAACAGGGCGGTGGCGGCCAGCACGGCGGTCGCGATCGCGATGCCCTTGGTGATCGCCTTGGTGGTGTTGCCGACCGCGTCCAGCTCGGTCAGGATCTGCGCGCCCTCGCCGTCGACGTCGCCCGACATCTCGGCGATGCCCTGGGCGTTGTCGGAGACCGGGCCGAAGGTGTCCATCGCGACGATCACACCGACGGTGGTCAGCAGACCACAGCCGGCCAGCGCGATCGCGAACAGCGCCACGATCCCGGCGCCGCCGAGCAGGAACGCGCCGTAGACGGCGGCCCCGATCACCAGTGCGGTGTAGACGGCGGACTCCAGGCCGACCGAAATGCCGGACAGGACCACGGTGGCCGCGCCGGTCAGCGAGGTCTTGCCGACCTCCTGCACCGGACGGGCCTCGGTGCCGGTGTAGTGACCGGTCAGCGACAGGATGATCGCGGCCAGCACGATGCCGATCAGCACCGAGCCGAACGCCACGATCCGCGGGTCGTCGATCGGGCCGGTGAAGACGAGGTTCTCGACGTTCAGGCCGGCGAAGCTCGACGGCAGATAGACGAAGGCCGCGATGCCACAGAGCACCGCCGAGATTCCGGCGGAGATGTAGAAGGAGCGGTTGATCGTCTTCAGACCGTTTTCGCCGGACCGCGGCTTGGTCAGGAAGATGCCGATGATCGCGGTGATCACGCCGATGGCCGGCACGATCAGCGGGAAGACCAGGCCGGCCTCGCCGAACGCCGCCTTGCCCAGGATCAGCGAGGCGACCAGGGTCACCGCGTACGACTCGAACAGGTCGGCTGCCATGCCGGCGCAGTCGCCGACGTTGTCACCGACGTTGTCGGCGATGGTGGCCGCATTGCGCGGGTCGTCCTCGGGAATGTTCTGCTCGACCTTGCCGACCAGGTCGGCGCCGACGTCGGCGGCCTTGGTGAAGATGCCACCGCCGACCCGCATGAACATGGCGAGCATCGCGGCACCGAAGCCGAAGCCCTCGAGGATGGTCGGGGCGTCGCCGCGGAAGATCAGCACCACGACGGCCGCACCGAGCAGGCCGAGGCCGACGGTCGACATGCCGACGTGGGCGCCGGTACGGAACGCGATCCGCATCGCCGGGTTGCGGCCGTCCTCGCGGGCCGCAGCGGCCACCCGCACGTTGGCGCGCACCGCGAGCCACATGCCGAGGTAACCGATCAGCGCGGAGAACAGGGCGCCGAGCAGGAACGCGACCGAGCGAGCGCCACGCAGCACCCACTCGTTGAACGCGCCGTCCCCGTGCACCGGCAGCACCAGCAGCAGCAGGAACGCGATCACCGCGAACACGCCGAGGGTCTTGAACTGACGGGTGAGGAACGCCGAGGCGCCCTCCTGCACCGCCAGGGCGATACGTTGCATGTTGGGCGTACCGTCGCCGGCCGCCAGCACTTCGCGGCGGAAGATCAAGGCCATCACGAGAGCGACGAGCGCGATCGCACCGACAACGGCGACCAGGGTCACGTTGATCCCTGACAGGTCAACGGCAAGCGGCAGCACTTCCAGCGCACGTGGAAGTCCGGGCATACGGGGTCCTCCTGAGACATGGGTGTAGCACGCGCCGGGCGCGGCGCAATGGCGGGCAGTCTAACCACCATGCGCACTGGTTTGCTCATCGGTCCCGAAATGCCACGCGGAATCGTCCGAGACGCCTGTCACAGTGGCCTCAGGTTTTCCACGGCGGCGTGAAAAACTTCCAGAAACCCCAAGGAAAGCTGGTCAAACGGTGGAGCTGCTGAGCGAGGCGCAGCAGGTGCGCTATCGGCACCTGGTGCCGCGCCGGTCGGCCTCCTTCGCCGAGTGGCCCGGCTGGCTGCCGGCGGCGGTCCGGGAATCGGTGGCGCGGGGTGGCGGGATCGATCGACTGTGGCGCCATCAGGCCGGGGCCGCCGACGCGCTGTTCGGCGGTCGGCACACCGCACTGGCCACCGGTACGGCCTCGGGCAAGTCGCTCGGCTATCTGCTGCCGGTGCTGAGCGCGACGTACGGCGGCCCTGAGGCGGCCGGCGGTGCGGCGGCGCCCGAGCGGGACCGGCTGCTTCGGCCGCGGCGACCGCACACCGCCCTCTACCTCGCGCCGACCAAGGCACTGGCCCATGATCAATTCCGGATCGCCGGCGAGTTCGGCCCGGCCGGCTGGTCGATCGCGACGATCGACGGGGACAGCGAGCCCGGGCAGCGGGACTGGGCGCGGGACTTCGGCGCCTACGTCCTGACCAATCCCGATCTGCTGCACGCCTCGATGCTGCCCAACCATGAGCGATGGTCGTCTTTCCTGTCCTCGTTGCGCTATGTGGTGATCGACGAGGCCCACCGGTACCGCGGGGTGTTCGGGTCCCACGTCGGCGGGGTGCTGCGCCGGCTGCGCCGGATCGCCGAGCGGTACGGGGCTCGGCCCGTGTTCGCCTTCGCGTCCGCGACCGGGTCGGACATCCGGCGGCTGGCGGCGGAGCTGATCGGGGTCGAGGAGTCGGAGATCGCCGCGATCACCGAGGACGGTTCGCCGCACGGCGAGGTCCGGATGCAGTTGTGGCAGCCGGAGCGGACGGTCGAGTCGGACGCCGCCGCGCTGCTGGCCGAGCTGGCCGCCGACGGCCGGCAGACGATCGCCTTCACCCCGTCCCGGCGGATGTCGGAACTGGTGGCGTTGCGGGCCCGGGAACGGCTGGAGGATCAGGAGGTGGCCGCGGTGGCCGGGGACGGCGCACTGCCGGGGAACGGCGCGTTGCCGGCGGAAGCGGAGGTGCCGCGGATCGAGTCGTACCGTGGTGGCTATCTGGCCGCCGACCGGCGTGCGGTGGAACGGGCACTGCTGGACCGGACGATCATGGGCGTCGCGGCCACCAACGCACTCGAGCTGGGGATCGACATCGCCGGCATGGACGCGGTGATCATGGCCGGGTTCCCGGGCAGCCGGGCGGCGATGTGGCAGCAGGCCGGGCGGGCCGGGCGCCGGGGCGGAGACGCCGACGTGATCATCATGATGCAGCCCGATCCGCTGGACCAGTATCTCGCCGATCATCCGAAGGAACTGTTCGAGGCGCCACCGGAACCGGTCGTGCTCGATGCCCAGAACCCTTATATTCTTGCGCCGCAGCTCACCGCGGCCGCGCAGGAGTATCCACTGACCGCGCGCGACACGGCCTACTTCGGGCCGACCGCCCCGGCGTTGATCAACCGGCTCTGTGATCACGGAGTGCTGCGCCGCCGACCGGACGGCGCCTACTGGACCCGCGCCGAGCGGGCGGTCGACGCGATCGATCTGCGGTCGATCGGCGGCCGGCCGGTGGAGATCGTGGACAGCTCCACCGGGCGGGTGCTCGGTCACGCCGACCGGGCGAGCGCGGACGCCGTGGTGCACCCGGGGGCGATCTATCTGCACCAGGGCGAGACGTATCTGTGTGAGGAGCTCGACCTCGACGCCGGTGAGGCGATGGTCCATCCGGAGCGTCCGGGCTACTTCACCCAGCCGCAGGTGTCGCAGCAGGTGCAGATCGTCGATGATCGAGAGGCGACCCGGTCCGGCACCGGCCGCCGGCACCTCGGCCGGGTGGACGTGATCTCCCAGGTGATCGGCTATCTCCGCCGGGACGAACTGACCGGCACGGTCTGGGACTCCACCCCGCTGGACCTGCCGGAGCGCCGGCTGCGGACCGCCGGGGCCTGGTGGACCGTCCCACTCGACGATGATGATCTTGACGGCGCCCAGGCCGGTGCCGCGATCCACGCGGCCGAACACGCCCTGGTCGGGCTGCTGCCACTGTTCGCCCGCTGTGATCGCGGCGATGTCTCCGGGGTCTCGGCGGTGGCCCATGCGGACACCGGGAAGCCGACCGTGTTCCTGCACGACACCCACGCCGGCGGGTCCGGTTTCGCCCGGCTGGCGTACCTGGCTGGTGACGAGCTGGTCCGCGCCGCGGCCGACCGAGTTGATCACTGCCGGTGCCTGGGCGGTTGCCCCGCCTGCGTGGTCTCGGCCCAGTGCGGTCGCGGCAACAACCCGTTGGACAAGGCCGGTGCCGGACTGGTGCTCGCCCGGCTGCTCGACAGCACACCCGACCAGCCCACCGGCTCGGGCTGACCGATCCGCCGCAGGCCCGCCGCGTCGCAGGTCTTCCGACGCGGCGGAGGTCCATAATGGCCGGCATGATTCCGGTAGCTGTGGTGCTGATCGTCCTGGTGATCGTCTTCACCATCGCGATCATCATCGGAAACCCACAGGCGTTCGATCTTCAGGTCTTCGTGGCCAGGATCCCGGCCAACATCACCGGGGTGTACGTCACCGGCGCAGTCACCATGCTGGTGCTCGCCGTCGCCGGCTGGCTGCTCTGGTCCGGGATCATCCGGATGCGGGCCCAACAGCAGGAGATCCGCGCCCTCAAGGCCGCGGCCGGGGCCCGGACCAAGTCGATCCCCGCCGGCGACAAGGCCGCGAAGCCGGCGGGTGCGGGCGGCTCCGGCACCAGGCGCGACCCCGACGCCGTTGCGAAGCGTGACCGGGAACCTGTCGGCGGAGCCGGTGCTCGAGACGGTGGAACGAAGTCCGCGGTGGGTTCGGCCGACGACAAGGGCCCAGCGGAGACCGCGGGCAGCCGGAGGACAGCCGCGGCGGAGTCGGCCGAGGAGTCCCGGCCCACCAAGGACTCCGGCCTCAGCGAAGGCGACAACGCGGCTCCGGACTCGTCCCGAGCTGATGATCATGAGGGCCGGAAGGGGTCCGGCCGGCGCGACGACAAGCCGGCCACGACGGCGGAGGAACGCCGGCGGATGCTGGCCGAAGCCGACGAACTGACCGGAGACGACACCGACAAGTGACCTCTGCCCCGGGAAGCCGGCCGGACACCGTCGACTCCTCAGCGGGGTGGTGAGACCGGGCCGGCGTGAGCGGTGGCGCTCACCTTCCGCGGCAGTCCGGGCAGCATCATCGGCGGCACCTCATGATCGACTCGGACCGTGATCACGAAGTCGATCCGATCACCGACCTGATCGCAGCTGGCCAACGCCGTCCCGTTCGCCCGCGCGATAGTCCGGGCGGCGGCGCAGGCGTCGTCCCCACCGGACCAGGCCAGCGCACCGCTCAAGGCGGCGAGATCGGCGGCGGCCCGAGCCCGGTGAACGGCGAGGGCGTAGGCGGCGACGCAGGTGCCGGTCAAGGCCAGCACGGTGATCACGATCATCACGCCGATCATCAACATCGTGCCACTGCCCCGTTCGTCCCGATGGTGAGCGGGACGCTGGGCCTGGGTCGCACCACGAGTCGGTCCGCCGATCACCAGTCCGCTCGGACCACCACCGGGCAGAGCGCCATGATCACCTCCGGTCATCCGAACCCACCTCCTTTCTTGTCGATCCCCGCGAGGAATCCTGCTCCGGCCCATCGGCAGGTCAGCCGCCCTCCCCCGGCTCGGTGACCACCTCGGCCGAGGCGGTCAAGGGCACCGGCGGCACCAGCTGGCTGAACGGCTGCACAGTGAGCCGGACCCGCACCACGGTGCTGCCGCCCCGCTGTTCGACCGTGATCATCGAGCCGTCCGGCGCGTCCCGCTTCGCCCGCCCGACGCCGGCCTCGTCACCGCGGGCGGCCTGCCGGGCCACCTCGGCGGCCGTGTCGGCGCACTGCAGTTGCAGCATGATCAACATGATCCCCCAGCCGAGCATGATCAACAGCGCGAGGGCCGCCAGGATGGAGACGGCCAGCTCCGCCGTCACCATCCCGCGGTCCCGCGACCGGCGCATGCCGCCGGAGCGAACGGAAGTCGACCGGCGGCACCGTTCTGCTCTCGGCATGGCCGGCCCGATCAGTTCTTCAGCAGACCGGTCAGCTTGCCGATGACTTCCAGCACGACCTTCACCAGCGACTCCTCGACCGGTCCGCTGGTGACGATCGCCAACAGCACGCCGGCCAGAGCGGCGGCCGCGATGATGCCCAGCACCCATTCGGCGCTGACCAGACCGCGCTCGTCGCGTCGACCGACGGCCCCGCCGGACTTCGCCGGCGCCTCGGGGTGGGCCGCCGGCACCGGCTCGGTGCCGGGACGAACCATGATCTCCGACATTTCTGCTCCTTCCATCACGCATCGATCGCAGACCGACCGATGCCGCATCCACCGCGGATACGCCGGGGAGTCTGTGGCGATCGGACCGGATCGTTCGGCCCGAGCAAGATCTGTTGATAAGCGAACGGACAACACCCGCGCTGTGGACAACCGCGATCCGGGAGCCGATTCCGGCGTCGCGGTCAGCGAGTGACGCGCCCGTGGTCCTCGATCAACTCCAGGCAGCGGGCCAGACAGCGATCGGCGAAATCGAGGTCTCCGTCGGCGTGACAGTCCGTGATCTCGCTGATGCCCGTCCGGAGGTCGTGGCACAGGACTCGGTCCCGGTAGGCGGGCAGGTCACCGAGTCGGCGGTCGGCGTGATCGGCCAGCGCAGTGACGCAGGCCGAGACGGCGGGCCAGAAGGCCCAGAAGCGGCCAGCGACGTCCCGGATCGGGTCGTCGACACCGGCAGTGGCCCAGTCCAACACCGCGGCGACCCGGCCATCGTCGACCAAGAGGTTGTTGCATCCCCAGTCGCCGTGCACGAACGCCCGTTGATCAGGACAGCAGTCGATCAGGGACTGAACGTGCTCGAGCACCGAGGTGACAGCCGGCCGGCGCGCCTCGACCCAGTGCGCCGGCCACCGCCGGGCCGAGTCGAGCTCGGACCGGAGCCGGTCCCGCGGCGTCCGGTAGGGCGCGGTCATCGTCGCGGGATCGAGCTCGCCGTACCCGGTCGTGGCTTCGATCGCGGCTGTCTGCAGCCGCGACCAGGCGTCGAAGACCAGCGGAGTCACCCGGCGGGCTTCGGCGGCGGGGAGGTCCTGCAGCGTCACTCCGTCCACCCAGTCGGTCAGGCAGTAGGCGGCCCCGTCGGGGAGCACACCGAGCTCCCGGACGGCCGGCACCGGCACCACGGATCCGAAGGTGTCGTGAGCCCAGGCGTCCTTACGAAATCCGCCCGGGCCGGCGCCGATGCGTAGACACCCGGCCAACCGGTCGTCGGTGACCCGGTACGCCTGGGTCTCCATCCCCGGGGTCGCCACGGCCGTGACCGTGGCTCTGGCCCGCCCGAACAACCGCGCGGCCAACGCCTCGACCGCACCCTGGTCGAGCAAAGGTGTCCGTGGCACCTGATCACCGCCGCCCCTCGACTCTGCCGATCACCCTCGCGGCTGCACCGACGCGGAGCAAGCAGGTTTTCGGCGGCTGCGCCGGCCGAAGCCTTCAGCCGAACACCTTGAGCAGCGCCGAGGCGATGGTGGGGACGATGCCGATCAGGATGAACGCCGGCACGAAGCAGGCCATCAGCGGCAGGACGGAGCGGACGCCGACACCACGGGCCACGACCTCGATCGACGCCTGACGGCGCCGCCGGGCCAGCTCCGCATGCCGCGAGAGCCCCTCGGCGAGCCGGGTGCCGGACTCCACCGAACGGGCCAGGTCGACCGCGATCGGTGCCCAGACTGGGTCCTGCCGGAGGTCGCGCCAGGCCTCGCCCTCGGGCCGGCCGAGCTCGATCTCCGCCAGCACCCGACCAAGATCATCCGCCACCGGCCCGGATTGCCCGGCGGCGACGTGCCGGGTGGCGGTCCGCAACGGCAGCCCGGCCCCGACCGCCGCACCGAGCAGCGACAGCGCCTGCGGCAGCTCCATGATCAACTGGTGCCGACGCCGCCGGCCGGCACCGGTCTCGACCCACCCGGTCAGCACGACGACGCCGAATCCGACCGCCACGGCCGGCACGAGCAGCAACGCGCCGAGCTCGGCGACCTGGCCCTGCCCGACCATGATCACGGCCAGCCCCAGGCCGGCACCGGCCGCCGCGCGGAGCCGCAACGGCGGTGCGCCACGGCGACCGACCAGCAGGCGCCGGAGCCGGGGGAACCGGTCGCGGCGATCATGATCGCCGCCGACCGCCGCCAGCCGTTCGCTCGGAGCGCGTACGGCGAGCGCGACGGCAAGCCCGGCCAGCCCCGCCGACAAGATCATCATCCAGATCATCCGATTCCTCCGTTCCGCCCGATCCGGGCGCGTCAACGCCTCCCGATCAGCCGTGCTCGGCCCGGGCGGCCAAACCGTCGATCCACAGGATCCCGGTCGCGGCGAGAGCGCTCCCGACCAGCAGGCAGGCCCAGCCGACCGGCTCCTGCCAGAGAAAGGCCACCGGGTCGCCACCGATCAGGTAGCCCAGCCCGATCCCGAGCAACGGCAGCACCGCCATCAGCTTGCCGCTCGCCCGCGGTGCGGCCAATTCACCCGCCACCATCATCCGGATCGTCTGATCGGACACCAGGTTGTCGGCGATCTGATCCAGCGCCGCCGACAGCGGAGCACCGGTCGCCTGGCACAGGTCCCAGCCGCGGGCGAGGTCGAGCAGGCCGGCATGCCCCGGCCGGAGCGCCCGGGCCCGCCAACTCCGTGCCACGTCCCCGCCCAGCCGCTGCACCCGATCGGCCTCGGCGAGCACCGGATGGTCGGCCGCGGCGGCGGCGAGTGCCGCCGCGGGGATCTTTCCGGTCCGCACCTCCGCGGCCAGTGCGCGGCAGGCGTCCGCGATCTCCGCCTCGGCCCGCCCCGCACGCAGCCGACGCCCGCCGCCGGTGGCCAGCCGCAGGCCGAGCCCGACGATGAGCTGAAGGACGGCCGCGTACACCGCACCGCGCACGCCGTCGATCATGAATCCGATCACCAGGACGGCGAGACAGCCCGGCAGCAGGAGCAGCCAGCGCCGGGAACGGCCGCCGCTCGTCGGCGCCGGCTCGGCACCGGCCAACCGCCGCAAGGTCTTGCGACCACCGACTGTCGGCATGATCAGGAAGGTGGCCAGGCCGGCCAGCGCCACGCTGAGCATGATCATGATCGCTCCAGCAGGAGTTCGAGGCGCGCGGCGGCCGGCCCGCGGCGCGGCGGCCCACCGCGGTCGAAGATCAGCGCCGGCTCGGCGACCACCAGTCCGGTCCGCGGATCCTGCGCCAGGGTTGCGATCTCCGCCACCCGGCGCGGGCCCGTCCGGTCCCGGACCAGATGGATCACCAGCTCGACGGCCGCGGCGAGCTGGGCGTGCAGGGTGGACCGGTCCATCCCGCCCAGCGCGGCCAGCGCCTCGAGCCGGGCCGGCACCTGGGTCGCCGCGTTCGCGTGCAGGGTGCCGCAGCCGCCTTCGTGACCGGTGTTGAGCGCGGCCAGCAGGTCGCACACCTCGGCGCCCCGGACCTCGCCGACGACGAGCCGGTCGGGTCGCATCCGCAGCGCCTGCCGGACCAGGTCGGTCAGCGTGACGGTGCCGACCCCCTCGGCGTTGGCCGGCCGACCCTCGAGCCGGACCACGTGGGGATGACGCGGTGCGAGCTCACGCGAATCCTCCGCGATCACGATCCGCTCCGTGGCCGGCACCAGGCCGAGCAGCGCGGCCAGCAGGGTGGTCTTGCCGGAGCCGGTGCCGCCGCTGATCAGGAAGGCCGACCTGGATTCGACGATCCTGATCAACAGGTCGGCCGCGGCCTCACTCACCGAGCCGGAGGCCACACAGTCGGCCAGGGAGAAGGAGCGGTCGGCCGGGATCCGCAGCGACAGGCAGGTGCCGGGCGCCGCCAGGGTGCCGAGCACGGCATGCACCCGAGTCCCGTCCGGCAGCCTGGCGTCGACGTACGGCGAGGCGTCGTCCAGCCGCCGGCCGACCGAGGCGGCGAGCCGCTGCGCCAGGCGCCGCACCTCGGCCTCATCGGTGAAGGCCAGCTCGGTCCGCTGCAGGCCGCCGCCGACGTCGACGTACACCTCGGCCGGACCGTTGACCACGACATCGGTGACGCCCGGCAGCCGGAGCAGCGGCTCGAGGATCCCGGCCCCGACACTGTCCCGGCGCAGCACCTCGAGGGTCCGCAGCAGGATCGCGTCGGTCACCACAGTGCCCTCGGCGCGCAGGGCCGCCGCGACATCGGCGGGGGTGTGCTCCCGCCCCAATCCGGCCAGCCGGGATCGGATCGGCTCGAGCTCGACCGTCGTCATGTCTCGCCCGCCGATCAGGCCGCCCGGCCGTCCGCGGCCGACATCGTCGACCGCCGCGGCCCGGGCGGCTCGTCCGTCTCGGCCAGCTGGTCGAGCAGCGACCGGCAGGCCTTGGCCAGCGCACTCCGGGCCGACCGGCCAGGTGGCTCACCGCGGTCGGCCGCGCGCAGCACGCCGGGCTCATCCCGCACGGCGGCCACCACCTCGATCCCGACGCCGTCCCGGACGGTCGTTGCATCGACCTGGCCGCCCGGTCGCAGCCGGAGCACGGCAGCAAGATCGGAACACAGCCCGCTCAGTTCGGCCGCGGTCTGCCGCGCCGCCGCGAGCCCGCGGACGTCTCCGGCGACGACCAGATAGGTGCGGTCGGCCCGGCGCAATACCTCGGCGCCGGCGTCGGTCGGCGGTCGGGGCAGATCGACCACGACGACCTGGTAGTCGCGGAGCCCCGCCAGCAGCACCGCCTTCACGGCTTCGGCCGACGGCTCGGTCGGCAACTCGGCCGGCGGCGGGCCGACCCGGGCCATCGAGAGCAGGTCGACTCCCTCGACCCGGGGCAGCTGGCCGGCGAGCTGTCCGAGATGCCCCTGGGCCCGATCGAGCCGGGGCCAGCGCCAGCCCGGCTCGCCCTCCGCGCCGAGCAGCAGGTCGATCCCGCCGCCCCGCGGGTCGGCATCGATCAGGAGGGTGGACCGGCCCAGCTGCGCGGCCTGGTACGCGAACGCGGCGGCACAGGTCGACGCGCCGGCACCGCCGGAGCCGCCGACGAAGGCGACCAGGCGACTGGCACCGGCCCTCCCCCCGCCGGCGTCGGCGATCGCCGCCGTCAGCCAGGTCGCGCCGCCGGGCAGCAGCACGACCGCAGCGCCGAGCGGCCCGGACCAGCCGGTGGTCTCGCCGCCGGCCTCGTCGGGCGCGACCAGGAACACGTCGTCGCGGCGCGGCAGGGCCATCGTCGCCAGCCGGGGCGCGACCTCGACCCCGACGATCACCAGATCGGCCATCGCCCACAGCGGACGGATCGCCCCGGGGTCGGGCAACACCCGGGGCTCGACCCCGGCGGCAGCGGCGACGGCCAGGACGCGGTCCAGCAGGTCCGGGTCCGTGGCCAGCACCACGACGTGGGGGGACCGGGCAGGTTCGGCTCTCATGCGGAGGACTCTGTGCCGCCGAGCGCCGATGCGTCGCCCTCGAGAAAATCTGTGGACAACCGAATTGCCTCGGCCTCGGCTGTGGACAACTTCCCGACCACCTCCCGGGCCATGATCAACTTCGAATAGTTGATCATGAACGAGACCGTCCCGACAGCCCGTTGCGACGACCTCCGTCCGGCGCCGGTCGGCGCCGCCGCGACCAGGAGAGATTCCAACGGTGAAACTCAGCGCGGCGCGAAATTGCTGGTCAACAAGGTCTTTTCATTGGGTCGAATTCGAGGTACAAATGTCAGCAAGGAAAAGGACTCGCGGGCACCAAGTATTCGAGAAACGATCTTCCCGGATCGTCCCGGACAGTTGGCACCAGCGAGCCTGATTCCTCGCACGACAACCGAGCACCCACGCGAGGATCACCAACCTTCATGGGTAGTTGCGCCATCGGGCGGCCCGTCGCTGAGAGGGCACGCGCCTTGGCCAACTCTATGGGCAGTGCGCGCTTGGTCACTCGGAGCTGTCGTGCTTGGCGGCGCCCGCTATCCAGCGGGCGCCGTTACAACGTCCGGGGCAGGATTCATGGCCGCGGCCCCACCAGCCGGCCGCCGAGCTGCTCCGCCGCGTGGGTCACCGCCCGGGCGCAGTACGCGATCCACGGCCCGACCCCGGAGACGTCGGCGTAGCCCGCGAGCCGATCGCCGTACTCCTCGGCCAGTTGCCGGTGCCCCGAGCAGACCGGGACGACACCCTGCGGATCCACGCCGCGCGCGATCAGCACCGCCTGCTCGACCGCCCGGGCGACCAACCCGTCGCCGAACCCGAACGGCGACACGGTCGCCACCTCGGCATGCGCGACCGCCGCCAGCACCAGCCCCGGCGCCTCCGTCGGCGTGGTCAACAGTCGCTGCAGGCCGGCCATCCGATCCGCCGCCGCCGGCCGGATCCGGCCCAGCTGATCGTCCGGCACCAGCCCACGCCCGATCAACGCGTGCGCCCGAGCCAGCATCTGCCCCGGTGACCGCAGGATCGTGCCGGCGAGTTCGTGGAGTTCACCGGACAGCCGGATCGCCCCCGGCAGCAGCCGGTCCGGCTGCTCCGCCAGCGCGGCGTTGGCCCGGGCGCCCTCGAGCAGCGACCACGCCCGCTGCTCGGCCGTGATCCGCCGCAGACCGCGATCCCGGAGCACCGCGTCGACCGCGTCCCGCGCGGCCGCCACCGCCGACGGCACTCCCTCCAGGACGGACAGGGCGACCAGGGGATCGTCCCGACGTTCGGCTGTCATGGTTTCAGTCTCCCGCCTGGAGCGTCCGGGCGACACGGCCGGGCCGATCAATGCCGTCTGACCTGCAGAAACGGCCCTGGCCGGAGTCCGGACACTACAGTCAGCACCATGCGTCCCAGCCGATCGACCCCGTTCCCGGCCGAGGCGCCGGCGTGGATGGTCGGCGATCGGCCGGCCCTCGTGCTCGACGTCGGCACCGGCCGCGGCGGGCTGGCCGGCATGCTGCACGAGGCCGGGCACCGGGTCTGCTGCCTGGACCGGAGCGAGGCGGCGGTGCGGCGGCTCGCGCTGCGCAACGCCGGCCCGGTGGTGGTCGGCCAGGTCGAGTCGCTGCCGTTCCTCGCCTGCCACTTCGACGTCGTCACCGCGGCCCAGACCCTGCACCAGTTCGCCCCCGGCCTCGCCCTGTCCGAGATCGCGCGGGTGCTCCGGCCCGGCGGCCACCTGTCCGCTCTGTATGTCACCCGGGACGACACCGTGCCCTGGGTGCAGCGGCTGGCCGCGCTGCTGCAGAAGTACGATCCCGAGGCCATGGCCGGCGACTACGGCGCGGACTCCATCGACTGGATCGCCGACAGTCCCTACTTCGCCGAGGTGACCCGGAGGAACTTCCGCAACTGGGTGCCGGCCGATCGCGACGATCTTCGCGAGATGGTGCAGCGCCGGCCGGCCACGGCCCAGCTGCCGGCCGCGGAGCGGGACCAGCTGCTGGCCCAGGTCGACGAGCTCTATGCCTCGGTCGCCCGGCCGCCGGAGCCGCTGATGCTGCCGTACCAGATCTCCTGCTGGCGGGCGGTAGTTGATCACTCGCAGCTCAACCCGGCCGCGGCCGAGGACGGCGTCCAGATCCGGCTCTAGCACTGCGGCACTCTTGGCGGGTTGCTGGCCAACCGCGAGGGCTAACGATACTGTCGATCTTGGTCGGCAGGGTTGCGGTCCGTCTGCGGCTCGCGGCCTCGTGTCAGTGGGAGGTCATTCGTGGTTCAGCCAACAATCCCGGAGCCGGGTCTTCCCGACGAAGACTCCGGCCAGGAACGTGCCTACGCCAGTGTTGCCCGGAGTCAGGAGTTCGGCGAGCTCAAGCGCCGCTATCTGGGCTTCGCCGTGGTGGCGACGATCGTCTTCATGGTCTGGTACATCGCGTACGTCATCTGCAACAACTGGGCCCGCGACTTCATGAACATCCGGCTGGTCGGGCACATCAACGTGGCCCTGGTCTTCGGCCTGCTGCAGTTCGCGTCGACCTTCCTGATCGCGATCCTGTACGCCCGGCACGCGGGCAAGTCCCTGGATCCGCTGGCCGATGAGTTGCACGACCGGTACGAGAGCGAGAAGGCGGGCGATCCTCGATGATCACGATCATTCCGATGGCGACGGAGAGCAATCGCTTCCTCACCATCGCCCTGTTCCTGGTGATCGTCGCGCTCACCCTCTACATCACCTTCTGGGCCTCGCGGCACACCAAGAACGCGGCCGACTACTACGCCGGTGGGCGTGGTTTCTCCGGCTTCCAGAACGGCCTCGCGGTCAGCGGCGACTACATGTCGGCCGCCTCGTTCCTCGGCATCTCCGGCTCGATCGCGCTGTACGGCTACGACGGCTTCCTCTACTCCATCGGCTTCCTGGTCGCCTGGCTGATCGCGCTGCTGCTGGTCGCCGAACTGCTCCGCAACTCGGGCAAATACACGATGGCCGATCAGCTGGCGTTCCGGATGCGACAGACGCCGGTCCGGGCGGCCGCGGCGAGCTCGACCATCGTGGTGTCGATCTTCTACCTGCTGGCCCAGATGGTCGGCGCCGGCAGCCTGGTCGCGCTGCTGCTGTCCGTCGACAGCCCGTTGTTGAAGAACCTGGTGATCGTCGCGGTCGGCATCCTGATGATCGTTTACGTGACTCTCGGCGGCATGAAGGGCACCACCTGGGTGCAGATCGTCAAGGCGGTGCTGCTGATGGTCGGCACGCTGTTGATCACGATCTTGGTGCTGGCCCAGTTCGGCTTCAACCTCTCCACCCTGCTGGGGGCGGCGGCCGAGAACACCGGTAAGGGCGAGGCGTTCCTGCAGCCCGGTCAGTTGTACGGCAAGACCCTGGTCGGCAAGTTCGACTTCCTGTCCCTCGGCCTGGCCCTGGTGCTCGGCACCGCCGGCCTGCCGCACATCTTGATCAGGTTCTACACCACGCCGACCGCCAAGGCGGCCCGCAAGTCGGTGCTCTGGGCGATCGGGCTGATCGGGGCCTTCTATCTGATGACGCTGGTGCTGGGCTTCGGCGCGGCCGCCCTGCTCGCCACCGGCGACGGTAGCCCGGTGAAGACCTCGTCGGGCAACCTGGCCTCGCCACTGCTCGCTCAGGCGGCCGGTGGCGGTGACACGCTCGGTGGCTCGATCCTGCTGGCGGTGATCGGCGCCGTCGCCTTCGCGACGATCTTGGCCGTGGTTGCCGGCCTGACCCTGACCTCGGCGTCGTCGGTGGCGCACGACATCTACGCCAACGTGATCAAGAAGGGGCGGGCCAGCGAGCGGAGCGAATTGATCGTGGTCCGGATCGCCGCCTTCGTGATCGGCGCGATCGCGATCGCCCTGTCCATCCCGGCGCAGCGGCTCAACATCGCATTCCTGGTCGCCCTCGCCTTCGCGGTCGCCGCGTCGGCCAACCTGCCGGCGCTGATCTACAACCTGTTCTGGCGCCGGTTCAACACCTCCGGGGCGGTCTGGAGCATCTATGGCGGTCTGATCGCCGCGGTCGGTCTGGTGTTCTTCTCCCCCGTGGTCTCCGGCGCCCCGACGTCGCTGATCCCGAGCGCCAACTTCGCCTGGTTCCCGCTGAACAACCCGGGGCTGGTGTCGATCCCGATCGGCTTCCTCTGCGGCTTCCTCGGCACGATCCTGAGCAAGGATCGGACCAGCGAGCTCCGGTACGACGAGCTGTCCGTCCGGGCCCTGACCGGAGCCGGGGCGGAGAAGGAGGTCAAGCACTAGGGCGGGGTCTCCCGCCTTCGCCTCCATTCCCCCGGCGGCCCGAGTGTGCAACCATTCGGGTTGGATCACACGACTCGGGGGAGTTGGTATGACGCTTGAGCTGGATCTACGGCCGGTCCTGATCACCGCCGCCGAGATCCGGTTGACCCTGCTCGCAGTCGCCTTCGTGATCGGCACGGCCGCGGCATCATCCCTGGTCAGCCTGCCGGAGAGCGTCCGTCTGATCGTCTTGTTCGTGCATCTCGGGTCGTTGGTGGTCGGCTTCGGCGCCGTGCTCAGCATCGACTGGTACGGGCTGCTCTGGCTGCGCGGCCGGGCCACCCTGAGCGACATGATCAACCACGCCCACCGAGCCACCACGCTGACCTGGTGCGGGCTGATCGGGCTGTGCCTCAGCGGCATGCTGCTCAGCCCGGACCTCAACTCCCCACTGACCTTGATCAAGATCGGCGCGGTCGCCGGCGCGGCCGCGGTGGGCGTCTGCGCCCTGGCCGCCGGACGCCGGCTGCGAAGCTGGCGGGACAACCCGCCCCGCCAGGTCATGATCTTCGGCCTGGTCCTCGCCGGTGCGTCCCAGGTCTTCTGGTGGACCGCCGTGGTGATCGGCTTCCTCGCCCGCGAAGCCCGCTGATACTTGTCGTTCCCTGAGCCTGTCGAAGGGCAAGCCGAGTTCCCGGGTCCTCTGATCATGCCGGTCAACTTGGCCGGGTAGTCGCGGCCAAATTGACCGCTATCCCGTCGTCGGCCGCGGGCGGAGCTCACCGATCTCGCGGATCAGGCGGGCGGCGGCCAGGTCGCCGGTGAGCAGCCGGAGCCGGTGACCGGTTCCGTCGCGACCCGGCAACGCCCAGTGCGCGCCGGTGGTGGCCGGCAGCGGGTGATCGGCCACCGTGATCAACTCCAGTTCGACGGCCTGCTCCACCGGTGATCCGTGAAGCAGCCCGTCGATCGAGAAGACCCGAACGACGCGGGCCGCGCCGAGCTGCTGCCACGGCAACCGGCTCCGCGACTCGGCCGACCAGAGGAACCGGTCCCGGACCAGTTGCAGCCCGGCCGGCTCGACCTGGATCCCGCTCCGGGCCAGCCGTGCCGGCACCAGCCAGCCGGCGATCCAGACCAGGCCCGCCCCGGCCAGCAACGGCACCGCCGGCCAGATCGCCTGCTGCCACAGCGGCGGGTTGGCGATCGGTCGCGGCCCCCACCAGAACCAGCCGACCAGGACGAAGCTCAGCACCGCCGCCGCCATGATCATCCGCGCCAATCCGCGGCGGGCGACCGGGATCCAACGGACCATCCGTACCGCATCGTCGGATTCACCGGCCTCGGCCTGGCGGACGTGTCGGGAGATCAGCCAGCGCAGTCGCTCGGCCGAGTCACCATCGCCGGCCATGATCAACAACCGCGGCCGGTCGGCGACCAGCCGGCGGGCCTCCACCCCCGGCGGCACCACCCGCGCCCAGCTCGGCAGCGGCGGTTGCTCGGGGCTCCCGTTCAAGATCAACTCGAGCACGGTCGCGGCGCCGTGCCGCTCGGCCGGCTGGTCCTCGAGATCGACCAACGGACCCGGGTCGGGAAAGATGCCGGACCAGGCCCGGAGCTCCGACCAGCCGAGCCGCCACCGGAGGCCGGCCTGCCAGCCGCACCGCTCCCGTCGCACCTCGATCCCGTCCGGTCCGACCCCGACCCCCTGCCGGGCCAACGCGGCCGGCGCGGACCTGATCACCAGCAGCAACACCAGCACGGTGAGCCCGGCCGGCACCAGCAGAAACGGATCGGGCCAGCCGGTCGAGATCCCGGAGGCGACGTAGGACCACAAAGGAAGGTTGGTGACCGCCAGACCGACCAGCGCCGCTAAGCCCCAACGGACGATCCGACCGACCCGCAACGACACCCACGCCTCGCCCGGTCCGACATCCGACTCCGACCGATCGGTCCGCAGCCGGTCGATCGCCGCCCGGAGCCGGTCCACTTCGGCGGCGGGCAGGTCCAGGAGGAGCCGGTGATCGTCGCTGACCTGATCGCCGTTGCCCGGCGCGGCGCCCGGCTCCACCGCGGTACACCAGATCGGGCTGCCGCCCACCGGCACCGGCCGGGTCAGGGTGATCGCCAGCGCAGCATCCGACGCCTCGGTCCCCGACGCCTGCACCGTGCGCCGGGTCCGCGACACCGCCGTGATCACGGCCGGCGGCAACAGGATCCGCCAGCCGCGGAACCACCACCGCGGCTCGGCGAACACCTCCAGCCCGGACTCGTCGACCCGGATCCCCTGCCGGGTCAGGAACCGGGGCAGCAACCGCAGCACGAAGATCAACACGATCAGGACAGCGGCCACGACCACGCCGAGCAGGACGGCCCCGGTCACGGAGTGCGGAGCCACCAGCACCATCGCCACCGCCGCGACCAGCAGCACCGGAACGAGGATCAGCAGCGACCTGGTCAGGTGGCCGCGCTCGCCGGCGCCGAGCCAGACTGTCTCCCGGCCGAGTGGGGCCGTCGGTGGGTGCTGCGTCACGGAGCGACAGGGTACTAGCGGCAAGTCCGATCAGCGTGTGTCAAGGTGGTGCCCGCGGGGACGCGTCCGAGCGCCGCAGAGGAGGACACGATGGCCAATCCTGGGGCCCTGATGGCTGCCGAGATCGCCGAGCAGCCCGAGGCCTGGCGACGACTGTTGACCGAGAGCCGGGAGCAGATCCAGGTCGCGGCGCTACGGATCGCCGACTACCAGCCGCGGTTCGTCCTGTTCGTCGCCCGCGGCACCAGTGATCATGCGGCGCTGTACGCGAAGTACCTGACCGAGATCGTGCACCAGCTGCCGGCCGGTCTGGTCTCGCCGTCCACGATGACCACGTACGGCGCTCGGCCCGACCTGCGGCAGACGTTGATGATCGGGGTCAGCCAGTCCGGTGGGTCACCCGACCTGATCCAGTCGCTGCAGGTGGCACGGGACTGCGGCGCGCTCACCCTGGCGGTGACCAATCAGCCGTCCTCGCCGCTGGCCGAGGCGGCCGAGCTGGACGTCGACATCCTGGCCGGCGAGGAGCGGGCGGTGGCGGCGACGAAGTCGTACACCACCCAGTTGCTGGCGCTCTATCTGCTGCTCGACGCCGTCCGCGGCGGTGACGGCTCGGCGATGGCCGGGCTGCCCGATCAGGCGAGCAAGATCATCGACGACAATGATCATTTCGTCCGGCTGGCCGAGCGCTACCGGTTCGCGTCCCGGCTGGTCAGCACCGGCCGCGGCTATTCGTACCCGACCGCGCGCGAAGCGGCGCTGAAGCTGATGGAGACGTCCTACCTGTCGGCGCAGGCGTTCTCCGGCGCCGACCTGTTGCACGGGCCGCTGGCCATGATCGACCGACAGGTCCCGGTGCTGGCGACGATCAACGGCGGGTCCGGCGGCGAGGCGATGCGGCCGGTGCTGTCCCGGCTGCGTGATCTTGGTGCCGATGTCTGCTGTGTCGGCGCCGCCGACGCCGTCAAGGCCGCTTCGGCGGGCTACGCGCTGCCCGGCGAGATCGCCGAAGAGGTCTCGCCGCTGCTGGAGATCATCCCGTTCCAATTGTTGTCGCTCCACCTGGCCATCGCCCGCGGCAGCGACCCCGACGCCCCCCGCGGCCTGGCCAAGGTCACCGAAACCCTCTGAACACCCCGAGTTGTCAGACTCTGACCACGCTATAGCGTGGTCAGAGTCTGACAAGTCGGGGGTTTGGGTGGGGTTACTTGGAGGCGTTGGCGGCGCGGCGCTTGTTGAAGATGTCGAACGCCACCGCGAGCAGCAGCACGAAGCCCTTGATGAAGGCCTGGGCCTCGGAGCCGAGGCCGAGCAGCAGCATGCCGCTGTTCAGCACGCCCATGATCAAACCGCCGATCATCGCTCCGGTCACGGTGCCGACGCCGCCGGTCACCGCCGCGCCGCCGATGAACACGGCAGCGATCGCGTCCAGCTCGAAGCCGTTGCCGGCCCCGGGTAGGGCCGAGTCGCTGCGGGCGGTGAAGGCGATGCCGGCGATCGCCGACAGCACGCCCATGTTGACGAACAGCCAGAAGTCGACCGCCTTGGTGTTCACGCCGGACAGCTGTGCCGCCAACAGGTTGCCGCCGCGGGCGTACACGTGCCGGCCGAACACCGACCGGGTCATCACCACCGTGTAGCCGAGCACCAGCACGGCCAGGATGATCAACACGATCGGGGTGCCGCGGTAGCTGGCCAGCACGAAGGTGATCGCCAGCAGGAAGATCATCATGAACGCGAGCTTGACCACGAACCACCACAGCGGCTCGTCCTCGAGCTCCAGCTTGACCCGCTTCCGGCGCTCGCGGATGCTCTGCAGCAGCAGCGCGGCCGCGGCGATGAAGCCCATGATCAGCGTCAGCGGCTCGAAGACGGACAGGCCGCCGGCCAGGTCGGGCAGGAAGCCCACGCCGATCTCGGTGTACGCCGGCGGGAACGGCGTGATCGGCACGTTCTGCAGCACCATCTGGGTCAGGCCGCGGAAGGTGAGCATGCCGGCCAGGGTCACGATGAACGCCGGTATCCCGACGTAGGCGACCCAGAACCCTTGCCAGGCGCCGATCAGCGCCCCGATCACCAGGCTGGCGAGGATGCCGAGCCAGACCGGCCAGCCCCAGTTGACGATCAGGATGCCGCTCATCGCGCCGACGAAGGCGACCACCGAGCCGACCGAGAGGTCGATGTGGCCGGCGATGATGATCATCACCATGCCGATCGCCAGGATCAGGATGTAGGCGTTCTGGCCGATGATCGAGGTGACGTTGCGCGGCGTCAGCAGGCTGCCCTGGGTCAGCGCCTGGAACAGCACGATGATCACGACCAGGGCGATGAAGATGCCGACCTGACGCAACCGACTGGCCAGGAAGTTGAGCGCACTGGTCGCCGGCGGGCGCCGCGGCGCGGTCCTCATCGTCTCCGGCGTCTGCTCCTGTGACGGCGTGTTGACCGACATCAGGCCACTCCTCGCTCTGTCCTCGACAGAATCGTGTCCATCGCTCAGGACTCCTTGGTCATGAACTGCATCAACTGCTCCGGGTCGGCTTCCTCGCGGGTCACCTCGCCGGTGATCCGGCCGGCCGACAGGGCGTAGATCCGGTCACAGATGCCGAGCAGCTCGGGCAGCTCGGAGGAGATCACGATGATCGCCTTGCCCTCGCCGGCCAGCCGGTTGATGATCGTGTAGATCTCGTACTTGGCCCCGACGTCGATGCCCCGGGTCGGCTCGTCCAAGATCAACACGTCCGGGTCGGCGAACATCCACTTGCTCAGCACCACCTTCTGCTGATTTCCGCCGGACAGCTTGCCGGTGATCGCGGCGACGTTGGGCGCCTTGATCCGCATCGACTTGCGGTAGTCGTCGGCGATCAGCCGCTCGGCGTTGCTGTCCACCCAGCCCCACTGGGACAGCTTGCCCAGGGCCGAGGCGGAGATGTTGCGCTTGATGTCCTCGATCAGGTTCAGCCCGTAGCGCTTGCGATCCTCGGTGGCGTAGGCGATGCCGTGCCTGATCGCCTGCTGCACGGTCCGGACCTGGATCGGCTTGTCGCGCTTGTAGATCCGGCCGGAGATGTCGTGCCCGTACGAGCGACCGAAGACGCTCATCGCCAGCTCGGTCCGGCCGGCGCCCATCAGGCCGGCGATGCCGACCACCTCGCCGGCCCGGACATTCAGGTTGACATGATCGACGACGATCCGGCTGTGCTCCAACGGGTGATGCACGGTCCAGTCCTCGATCCGCAGCACCTCGTCGCCGATCTCGGGCAGCCGGTCCGGGAAGCGGCTCTGCAGATCGCGGCCGACCATGCCCTTGATGATCCGCTCCTCGGACACGTCCTGGTCGGCATCGCTGCCTTCCACGGGCTCACCGTGCACCTTGAGCGTCTCGATCGTCCGACCGTCACGCAGGATGGTGACCTTGTCGGCGATGGAGCGGATCTCGTTCAGCTTGTGGCTGATGATGATGCAGGTGATCCCCTCGTCCCGCAGACCGCGGAGCAGGTCGAGCAGGTGGGCCGAGTCCTCGTCGTTCAGCGCGGCGGTCGGCTCGTCCAAGATCAACAACTGGACGTCCTTGGACAGCGCCTTGGCGATCTCCACCAACTGCTGCTTGCCGACGCCGATGTCGGTGATCTTGGTCGCCGGGTTCTCCGACAACCCGACCCGACGCAGCAGCTTGGCCGCCTCGACGTTGGTCGCGTTCCAGTCGATCAGGCCGACCCGGGACCGCTCGTTGCCGAGGAAGATGTTTTCGGCGATCGAC
This sequence comes from Microlunatus speluncae, assembly GCF_009299835.1. GTDB lineage: Bacteria > Actinomycetota > Actinomycetes > Propionibacteriales > Propionibacteriaceae > Microlunatus > Microlunatus speluncae. The sequence continues at coordinate 490,012 of NZ_VKCZ01000003.1, read as the reverse complement.
AGGAACGGGCTCAGCGCGAGCTCCTGATGGATGATCACGATCCCGGCCCGCTCGGAGTCACGGATCGTGGCGAACGTCGCCGGTCGGCCCTCGTAGATGATCGCCCCGTCGAAGCTGCCGTGCGGATAGACGCCGGACAGCACCTTCATCAGGGTCGACTTGCCGGCACCGTTCTCGCCACAGATGGCGTGGACCTCGCCGCGCTCGACCTCCAGGCTGACGTGTTGCAGCGCCTTCACGCCCGGGAAGGTCTTGCTGATGTCGACCATTTCCAGGATGTGATCATTCACCGTGGACTCCTCGGTCACCCGGGCCGCCGGCTACTTGCCCGACTCGACTTCTTCCTTGGTGTAGTACTCCGATTCGACCACGATCTTCATCAGGTTGTCCTTGGTCACGATGTGCGACTGGTGCAGGAAGGACGGCACGACCTTGACCTTGTTGTCGTACGTCGTCGTGTCGGTGACCTTCGGTTCGCGACCGTTCAGCAGGTCATCGACCATCGTCGCGGCGGTCTCGCCCAGGAGCCGCGTGTCCTTGAAGATCGTCGAGTACTGCGTACCTTCCAAGATCAACTTGTCGGACGGCTTCTCCGCGTCCTGACCGGTCACGATCGGGTTCGGGATGGCGGCGGCCTTGGTGGCGTTCAGGATGCCGCGGGACAGGCCGTCGTACGGGGACAGCACGCCGTCGAGCTTCTTGCCACCCTTGGCGTAGAAGCCGTTGAGGATGGTCTCCATCCGGTTCTGCGCGGTCTCCAGCTTCCATTGCTGGATCGCGACCTGGGAGAACTCGGTCTGGCCCGAGCCGACGGTCAGGATGCCCTTGTCGATGTAGGGCTGGATGACGCTCATCGCGCCGTCGAAGAAGAAGTGGGCGTTGTTGTCGTCCGGGCTGCCGGCGAAGAGCTCGATCGTCTTCTTCTCGGCCTGGCCGGTGTCCTTGCCGTCGGCGTCGAGGATGCCGAGGCCCTGCAGCAGCGAGGTGCCCTGCTGCACGCCGACCTTCTGGTTGTCGAAGGTGACGTAGTAGTCGACGTTCGGGGTGCCGTTGATCAGCCGGTCGTAGGCGATCACCTTGACGCCGTCCTTGGCCGCCGCGGCCAGCTGCTGGGACAGCGCGGTGCCGTCGATCGACGCCACGATCAGGGCCTTGGCGCCCTTGTTCAGCATCGACTCGATCTGCTGCTGCTGGTCCGGCACCTTGTCGTTGGCGTACTGCAGCTCGACCTTGTAGCCCAGGCCCTCGAGCTTGGCCTTGACGTTGTTGCCGTCGTCGATCCACCGTTCGGAGGTCTTGGTCGGCATGGCGACGCCGATCAGCGCGCCCTTGTTGTCCCCGCCCTGCGGCGCCTGCGCCCCCGGGTCACCGGCCCGCGAGCCCGCACAGCCGGCCAGCCCCAGGGTCAGGGCCGCAGCCGCGGCCACTCCAGCGATCAATGTGCGACGTTCCACGTGAGTTCCCCTCCGCGATGAATCGGACTCGTCGGAGCGGGGTCGAGAACGGGATCCCCCATCGGTGTTCTCGGCCGGGTCCGGCGCGTGACGGCCAAATGTGACCGGTCACATGCTTACTCTCCGCGACCTCCGGAGTCAAGCGGTCCGGCGTTCGGAGACCGAGTTGTTGTGTCCGAAATCTTGCCGAGACGTCACATCTGCGCCGACACGCCGAAAAACCGGTGCGTTTGTGACGGGTCGGCGGGTTTAGGAGGGGGGTGGTGGGGCGGTGGACTCGCGGATCACCAGGTACGGGAGCAGGCTCTCGCCGGCCGGGGGGCGGGTGGGTTCGGCGGGTTCGGCGGGCGGATCGGAGAGGGCCAGCAGCCGGGTGACACAGCGGCGGCCGAGCTCGGCGAAGTCCTGCCGGACCGTGGTCAGCGGCGGCCAGAAGTGCCGGGCCTCGGGTACGTCATCGAAGCCGACCACGCTGATCCGGCCCGGCACGTCCCAGCCGGCGTCGCGGAAGGCATGGATCGCACCGAGCGCCATCTGGTCATTGGAGGCGAAGAGCGCGGTCAGGTCGCCCTGCCAGGCCAGCTGCTGCCCGGCGCGATAGCCGAAATCTGCAGTCCAGTCGCCCAGGATCGGCGCGGTCGCGGACAGGTCGGCGTCGGACAACTCGAGCAGGAAGCCCTGCATCCGGGCGTCGGCCTCGAGCCATTCCTGCGGCCCGGCCAGGTGATAGATGTCGCGGTGGCCGAGGTCGATCAGGTGCCGGGTCGCCGCCCGGGCCCCGGCCAGCTGGTCGACGAAGACCTCGTGCGGATCGTCGTTGGCCCGCGAGTGCAGCAGCACGTACGGCAGATCCAGGGCCAGTTCATCCAGCGCGTGCAGCACCCGCTGCTGCGGCGCGATGATCACGATCCCGTCCACCCGGTAGTCGGCCTGGGCGCTCAACGCGGCCCGGATCTCCTCCGGATCGGCGCTGATCAGATTGGTGGTGTTGACCAGGTAGCCGACCTTGCGAGCAGCCTCCTCGATGCCGACCACGGCCGCGCCCGGCCCGTACTGGGTGCGCTGCGAGGCGACCACGCCGATGGTGCCGGAGCGGCGGGTGCCGAGCGCTCGGGCGATCCGGTTCGGCCGGTAGTGCAACTGCTCGATCGCCTGCTCGACCTTGCGCCGGGTCTCCGGCCGCAGGCTGGGATGGTTGTTGATCACCCGCGATACGGTCTGATGGGACACACCGGCCAGCCGGGCCACATCCCTGATGCTGGCCGGCTGATCTCGTTGACCCGAGGCGGTCACCAATTCCCCGGACAGTCGATGTGACCGATCACATCGCTCACTATAGGGCCGACCGGCCGGCATCGGATCGGGCAGGATGACCACGGTGACGACTCGACTGAGCCATTCCTTCAGTGGCGCGCTGCGGACCTTTTCCTTCTGGGTGGCCAACGGAACCCTCGGGCTGCCGGTCCTCGAGGGTATCGACTATCAGTTCGTCCTGGCCGAGGAACCGAGCGCCCTGGAGCAGGTGTACGCGATCTTCGCCAACGTCATCGTGATGGACGACGACGGAACCGTACTCAACGCCAAGTACGCCGAACGCCGCGCCGCCGAATGGCTCCGGTCCTACGTCGATCCGAACTACTCGATGGAGCCAGAGCTGGAGCACTGGGAGCGGGCGCTGCACGAGGCACCGCCGCGCGAGGATCCGGCCGGGCGATAACCCTGGACAGGGCATGGAACTGCCGGTCTCGCTCGGATTACGGTGTTCCGCGTGCATCCCGAGGATCGGGTCGCTATTTTTACTACGCTTGAATCAATTTATGGACGTGCCAAATTTACCGAGGTGGCGCGTCGAGATTAGGCTGGTCCCGGCCGGAGATCAATGAGGAGAGTGAGCCTAAGTGAGCGAGCCGCAACACAGCGAGGCACGGACCAATGAGGGTTTGGCGAACCTGCTGCACGAGGATCGCCGATTCCCGCCGCCCGATGAGCTGGCCGCCGCCGCCAACGTGACGGCCGAGACGTACGCCGAGGCCGAGGCGGATGGCGAGGCGTTCTGGGCGAAGCAGGCGCAGCGGATCAGCTGGGGCACGGAGCCGACCGAGGTGCTGGACTGGAGCAACGCCCCGTTCGCGAAGTGGTTCGCCGACGGCACCCTCAACGCGGCGTACAACTGCTGCGACCGGCATGTCGAGGCCGGCCTCGGCGACCGGGTCGCGTTCCACTTCGAGGGTGAGCCGGGCGACACCCGGACGATCACGTACGCCGAGCTGACCACCGAGGTGAAGAAGGCGGCCAACGCGCTGCTGGAGCTCGGCGTCAAGGCCGGCGACCGGGTCGCGCTCTATCTGCCGATGATCCCCGAGACCGTGTTCGCGATGCTGGCCTGCGCCCGGATCGGCGCGCCGCACACCGTCGTCTTCGGCGGCTTCTCCGCCGACGCGCTGTCGTCGCGGATCCAGGACTGCGGCGTCGAGGTCGTGATCACCGCCGACGGCGGCTACCGGCGCGGCGCCCCGTCGGCCCTGAAGCCCGCCGTCGACGAGGCTCTGAAGGCCTGCCCCGACGTCCGGTCCGTGGTCGTGATCAAGCGGACCGGCCAGGAGACGGCGATGGCCGAGGGCCGCGACGTCTGGTGGGACGACATCGTCGGCAAGCAGTCCGAAGATCACACGGCCGAGGCGTTCCCGGCCGAGCATCCGCTCTACATCATGTACACCTCCGGCAGCACCGGGAAGCCGAAGGGCATCCTGCACACCACCGGCGGCTATCTGGTCGGCTGCGCGTACACCCAGTGGGCGACGTTCGACCTCAAGCCGGAGACCGACGTCTACTGGACCGCCGCCGACATCGGCTGGGTCACCGGCCACTCCTACATCGTGTACGGGCCGCTGGCCAACGGCACCACGTCGATCTTGTACGAGGGCACGCCGGACACCCCGCACAAGGGTCGCTGGTGGGACATCGTCGAGAAATACAAGGCGACCATCCTCTACTGCGCCCCGACGGCGATCCGCACCTTCATGAAGTGGGGCGCCGAGATCCCGGAGAAGGCCGACCTCTCCTCGCTGCGCATCCTCGGATCGGTCGGCGAGCCGATCAACCCGGAGGCCTACGTCTGGTATCGCCACTACATCGGCGGCGACCGGACCCCGGTGGTCGACACCTGGTGGCAGACCGAGACCGGCATGCACATGATCTCCCCGATGCCGGGCGTGACCAGCGGCAAGCCGGGTGCGGCGATGCGCGCCATCCCGGGCGTCGGCGTCGATGTGGTCAACGACGAGGGCATCTCCGTCGGCGACGGCGAGGGCGGCTATCTGGTGATCACCAAGCCGTGGCCGGCGATGCTGCGCACCCTGTGGGGTGATGATCAACGCTACGTCGACACGTACTGGTCGCGGTTCGAGGGCAAGTATTTCGCGGGTGACGGAGCGAAGAAGGACGAGGACGGCGACCTGTGGCTGCTCGGTCGGGTGGACGACGTGATGAACGTGTCCGGCCACCGGCTGTCGACCACGGAGATCGAGTCGGCCCTGGTGTCGCACCCGACCGTGGCCGAGGCCGCAGTCGTCGGCGCCACCGACGCCACCACCGGCCAGGCCATCGTCGCCTTCGTGATCTTGCGCGGCGATGCCGCCAAGGGTGGCGAGGATCAGGTCACCGAGCTGCGTAACCATGTGGCGAAGGAGATCGGCCCGATCGCCAAGCCGCGGCAGATCATGGTCGTCGAGGAGCTGCCGAAGACGAGGTCGGGCAAGATCATGCGCCGCCTCCTCCGCGACATCGCCGAGAACCGCGAACTAGGCGACGTCACCACCCTGACGGACTCGACGGTGATGGACCTGATCAAGACCAACCTCGCCACCGCCCCCGCCGAAGACTGACCCGACCCCTCCCGGGCCACCGGCCCAACCAGACTCAAACGCGGCAGTTCGGACCATCCGCGGCAGTTGCAACTGCCGCGGATGAGTGGAACTGCCGCGTTTGGGTTGTAGGGGCCGCCGGGTAGGGCGGGATAGGGTGGGCGGCGGTGTGCCGGGAAGTCTGGTCGGCGATGATGCCGACGACCCCGGGGAGAGATCAGAGTCATGCCGTTGCGGAAGCGGATCGTGCTGTTCGGGCGGACGAGCGACGCTGACGCGCGCTCCGTCGCCGATGTGTTGCGGCAGGAGACTGCGGGCGGGGCCTTGATCCTGTTCGCCGCGGCGGTGGCCCTGATCTGGGCCAATCTCGGGCCGGACAGCTACCGGACCCTGGCGCACCTGCCGATCGGGCCCCTTGATCTTCATCACTGGACGGCCGACGGACTGCTGACGATCTTCTTCTTCGTCGCCGGGCTCGAGCTGAAGCGCGAGTTCACCGTCGGCTCACTGTCCCGGCCGGCGAACGCCCTGGTGCCGGTCGTCGCCGCGCTCTGCGGCATGATCATCCCGGCCCTGATCTATCTGCTGATCAACGGACTGGCGCCCGGCGGACACCCGCAGGGCTGGGCGATCCCGATGGCGACCGACATCGCCTTCGCCCTCGCCGTCCTGGCCGTCGTCGCGCCCGGACTGCCGGCCAGTCTGCGGGCGTTCCTGCTCACCCTGGCCATCGTTGATGATCTTGGCGCGATCCTGGTGATCGCCGTCGCCTTCACCGCGGACCTGCAACCGTTGTGGTTGCTCGGCGTCGTCGCCTGCGCCGGGCTGTGGGTCCTGCTGCAGTGGCGCCGGATCCGCGGCTGGTATCTCTATCTGCCGCTGGGGATCCTGTGCTGGTGGCTGACCCTGTCTAGCGGCATCCACGCCACCATCGCCGGCGTGCTGCTCGGCCTGCTGACCCGGGCCCGTCAGGGCGACCGCAGCCTCGGCTCGGATGCCGGGACGCCGGTCGACCGCTGGGAGCACCTGTGGCGGCCGGTCTCGGCCGGCGTCGCGGTGCCGCTGTTCGCCCTGTTCTCGGCCGGGGTGACGCTCTCCCCCGACGTGCTCCGGTCCATGATCACCGAGCCGGCGGTGATCGGCATCGTGGCCGGACTGGTGCTCGGCAAGACCATCGGCGTGTTCGGCGGCGCCGCGCTGACCGCCCGCTTCACCCGGGCCCAGCTCGCCCCCGATCTGCGGTGGTCGGAGGTGTTCTCGGTGTCGATCCTGGCCGGGATCGGCTTCACCGTGGCCCTGTTGATCTCCGACCTGGCCTTCGCCGGCACCCCGGAGCTGGCCGAGCAGGCCAAGGGCGCGGTGCTCTTCGCGTCCCTGCTGGCCGCCGTGCTGGCCACGATCTCGCTACGCCGGCGTACGGCCTCGCGGCGCCGAGCCGAATCCGACTGACAACTCGGTTCAAAGGGCGGGAGAAGGGGAACCAGGTGATCGCGGCCAGCCGGAGTCATCCGCCGAAGCGTTTCCGTTAGGCTCCGGCGGAGACGAGAGGAGCAGATCATGACCGAACCAGCGGTGGGCGACATCGTCAAGAACATCTCCGAAGACGTCAAGGTCCTGATCCAGGGCGAGGTCGAGCTCGCCAAGCGGGAGCTGTCCGAGTCGGCCAAGCGTGGCGGCATCGGTGCGGGGATGTTCGGCGCCGCGGGTTACTTCGCGATCAACGCCGTGACCCTGCTCTATTTCGCCGCCGCGTTCGGCCTCTGGGCGCTGACCGGCTGGCATCTGGCGGCCTGCTTCCTGATCGTCGCCGGCGTGCTGTTGGTGATCGCCGGCGTCCTCGCCCTGCTTGGCTATCTGTCGATCAAGAAGATCAAGGCCCCGGAGGCGACGATCACCGAGGCCAACAAGACCATCGACGGGGTGAAGACCGCCGCCCAGCGCGGGCTGGCCGCGGTCAACCAGCCGGAGCAGCCGGCTGTCGGTGTGGGACCCGCGGCAACGCCCCGGTGACCTGAGGTCAGCGCGCTCCGAGCAGTGAGCGGAGCAGGTCGAGGTCGCGCAGATCCTTGTCCCGCAACGGGCTCCCGTTGCGCAGCCCCGGATACTGCTCCTTCATCGCCACCATGCCGGCGACGCTCATGGCCCGGGCCGCCAGCCCCGCGAATTCGACCGGTTCCTCCGGGAACGAGCCCGCCGGGAAGACCCAGTCGGACCAGCGGCCCTCGGGGGTCGCGGTGCCGTCGGGTCGGGCGTCGAAGTAGGCGGTGCTGAACCAGGTGTCGCCCCAACTGAATTCGGTCGACTCCGCCGGCGGTTGGGTGTCCTGCCGCGCGGCGCCTTCGGCGATCAGGATCCGCTGCACCTCCGCCGCGTCCCGGCGGTCGACCCAGAACTCGATGTCACCGTGATCACGGGTGATCCGGCCGATCCGCGCGTCGAGACCCCAGCCGCCGAACAGCCAGGCCCGCCGCGCCTCGCGGCCGAGCACGGTGGTGATCCTGGCGATCAGTTCGAGTTGGTCACGGGTCTGCCCGTTCATCTGGTCACCTCTCCCGGGGTGAAGAGCGGCAGCACGACGTCGTCGACCAGTTCGGTGACGTCCAGCGGTCGGCCGTCCAGCAGCAGCCGGTAGCGCAGGATCGCCGGGCCGGCCTCCATCCGCTGGTTGGTGATCACCGCCGGATCGACCTCGCCGCGATCCACCGCGCGATCCAGGATCGCCCGCATCAGGGCCAACCCGCCGTGCCGGGAATGGCGTCGCACCCGGCGGTGGTGCTCCTCGTCACCGAGCGACTCGGCCCAGACCCCCCGCAGCGCCCGGCCGAGTGGACCGGCCAGCTCCGCCGCGAACCGGTCGAAGACGGTGATCAGATCGGTCCGCAGGCTGCCGGTGTCGATGATGGCGTCCTCGGTCGGGATCCGGGATTGGATCGTGTCCAAGATCAACTCCAGCCGGGTCGGCCAGCGCCGATAGAGCGACGCCTTGCCGGTGTGGGCCCGCTGGGCGACGGCCTCCATGGTCACCGCGGCATAGCCGTTCTCGGCCAGCTCCGCCAGCACCGCGTCGTAGATCGCCTGGACCAGCTCCTCGCCCCGTCGCCGTGGCTCCGACCGATGATCACTCACCGGCGGCAGACCCGTCCGCCGCGGTGACCCGGCCGGTCGTCCCGTCCACCCGGATCCGATCACCGGTACGCAGCCGGACGGTGCCCTCGCCGGTCCCCATGATCGCCGGCAGGCCGTACTCCCGGGCCACGATCGCCGCGTGCGAGCCGACGCCGCCGGTGTCGGCGACCACGGCCACGGCACTCTGGAACAGCGGGGTCCAGGCCGGGTTGGTGTACGGGCAGACCAGCACCTCGCCCGGCCGCAGGGTGCCGAACTCCGTCGCGTCGGTGATCACCCGGGCCGGCCCGGTGGCCACTCCGGCGCCGGCCGGAGTGCCGGTGACGATCGCGTCCCCGGTGTCGCCCGCCGGACCGAACACCGCCACCCGGTTGATCATCGGGACCGCCGCCAACTCCTCCCGGGCGATCGCGCGGCGGCGGACCAGCCGGGTCAACCGGTCCCGTTCGGCCGGCTCCAGCCGCTCCGGATCGATGATCGCCTCGAGCTCCTCCAGCCGCAGGTGAAACACGTCGAACGGCTCGGCCAGCACCCCCGCCGCCCGCAGCCGGCGGCCGATCTCGAGCAGGCAGCGGCGCAGCACCGGGGCCGGCCGGGTCAGCAGATCGTGCGAATCCTCCCGGAACACGGTGCCGGCCCGAGCCGCGTCGATCGCCGCGCGCATCGCGGCCCGGCGCCGCGGATCGGCCAGGCTGCGTTTGCCGAACACGATCGCCTCGGCCGCGGCGGCGCGATCGGCCGGAGTGGGCGGCTCGGCGCCGGCGGCCAGGGCCTTGATCGTGCCCAGCGGCGCCTCCGGCTGATCGATCCAGGTCGGCGGCGAGACGAGCACCGGGCTCGCCGTCTCCCGGTGGCCGAAGTCGGCGAGCAGCCGGTCGAAGTCGGCCGCGAGCTCGGCCAGCGCCGGGTCCTCGCGGAGTCGTACCAGCAAGGCATCGGTCGGTAGGTCCGCGAACAGCCGGGCCGCGTCGGGTGCTCGCCGTACCGCCGCGGCGATCTCCGCCAGCCGCTCGTTCATGATCGTGGTCGCCGTGACCGCCCCGCCGATCAGGTCGTCCAGCAGCCGGGTCTCCCGGAGCAGGGTCAGCCGGAGCCGCAGCCGGACCGCCGACACGGCGATGCCGGGTAGGAAGTCCTCCCGCACCGACCCGGAGAGCTCGGCCACCCGGAACAGGTCCCGCGGCCGCCGGATCAGGTCGCGCCAGCCGAGCTCGGCCGGGTCGCCGGACAGGTCAGCCAGCCGCCGCTCGAACTGTCCGACCCGCGGATCGGACCGCCACCGCGCCGGATCGAAGCGATGCGCCCGGAACAGCATCGCCGGCAGCGCCACCAGCAGCCGCGGGCTCGGTTTCGGCGACACCGGCTGCAGCCGGGTCACCACCCCGTCCTCCTCCGGCAGCAGCGTGGCCAGGTCGACGCGGAGCCCGATCCGGCTGACCAAGCGCATCATGATCCCGGCCGGGCCGTACGGCAGCCAGGTGGTGACGTCCAGCGGATACGGCCGCTGGACCAGATAGTCCGAGACCACGGAGGACGCCAGCCGCTGCCCGGCGCCGATCGCGGCCGGCGTCGGCAGCGCGGTCATCGGCCGGGCCTGGAGCAGCCGGAACCGCCCGTCGGCCAGCGCCCACTCGATGTCCTGCGGGCCGCCGAAATGATCACGGACGGCCGCACCGAGCTCGGCCAGCCGGCGCAGCTGATCGGCCGCCAGTAACGGCTGCCCGGTCGACGGGACGCCGGCCCGGAACTCGAGCTGCCGGCCCTCGGCGTCGAGCAGATGATGATCGGGCGTGACCTCGCCGGAGACCAGCGCCTCGCCCAGGCCGGCAGCCGCGTCGATCATGATCACGTCCCGTCGGCCGCTGACCGGGTCGGCGGTGAACATCACCCCGGCGACCTCGGCCGGCACCATCGCCTGCACCACGACCGCGATGCTGACCTCCTCCGGGTCGATCCGCAGCCGGCGCCGGTAGGCGACCGCGCGATCGGTCCAGAGCGAGGCCCAGCAGCGGCGGACGGCGCCGAGCAGGTCCGGCTCCGTCACGTTCAGATAGGTGTCCTGCTGGCCGGCGAACGCGGCGCCGGGTAGATCCTCCGCGGTCGCGCTGGACCGCACCGCGACCGGCCCGGCCGGCAGTCCGCGGTACGCCGACATGATCAGCTCGGCCAGCCGCGCGGCGACCGGCGCGGCTTCGATCCGCCGCCGCAGCTCGACCGGATCCTCGTCCGCGAGTGACAGCCCGGCGACGTGCTGTCGGTAGGCCGCAGTGGTGATCACGAAGCCCTCCGGCACCGGGAACCCCGCCACCGCCAGCCGCGCAAGATTGACCGCCTTGCCGCCCAGCCGCCCCAACTCGGTCCCGGCCTCGGCCAGGCTCCGGGCCACCAGCACAGGCTCCACCCCGATTAGAGAACTCATAGTTCTCTAACTGTACGCCTGCCGGTCACCCACCCGTCAACCAAATCCGACTTGTCAGAACTGAGTTGTGCCCTGACACAACTCAGTTCTGACAACTCGGCTCAGGGTCGGGTCAGGTGTCGTCGGGGTTGGGGAGGCCGAGGCGGCGGCGGAGGTCGGCGCGCTCGCGGTCCAGGTTGTCGCGCGCGGTCGCGAGCAGCTCGCGCCGGGCCTTGCCGGTGCGGAACAGCTGGGTGCCGGCCAGTCGATCGAGGACGTCGAGCCGGGCCGTCCAGAAGGTCTCGTCGTCGACCGCCGCGTACTCCTCCCGGACCGCCTCGGCGTAGGCCCGGTATTCCGCGCGGGTCCCGGCCAGCACGGCCAGGTCGGCGTCGCAGAGCAGCTCGCCCGCGGCGTCGCCCGGGCCGACCTGATGGGTCGCGGTGAGCCGGACCAGCCGGGTCACCTGGTTGACCTCCTCGATCTCCAGGCCGGCCAGATGCAGCCGGCGCACTGCGAGCCGCGCCGACGCCTCCTCGTTGCTGACCTGTCCGGCCGGGATCGCGTACACGGAATCGTGGAACCAGGCCGCGAGCCGGATCAGGAACAGATCATGATCACGTTCGGCCAGCCGATCGATCCAGCGCAGCACCGCCAGCAGATGATCTTGACCGTGATAGTGCCGGTGCGGCTCCGCATAGCGGGCGATCAGGTCGTCGCCCAGCTCGGTCTGCTCGGGCAGCACGTCCTGCCAGCGGGCACGCAGTTCTTCAGTGAGCATTCGTTCCTCCGACGTTGCGTCGATCGGTCAGGTAGCGCTCGGGAATCTCGACGGTACGGTCACGGTCCCACGGCTCGGTCCAGCCGGCAAGATCAAGAACGCCCTCGACGAAGTGGGCGGTGAGTCCCCAGATCAGCCAGTCGTCGATGATGAAGGCCGGCCCGGTGTAGCCGGAGGGGTGCCGCACCCGGGCCCGGTTGGCCGGGTCGACGAGGTCGGCGATGTCGATCATCCGGACCGACTCGACCTCGCGCGGATCCGCCGCCGAGACCGGGCCCGGCGTGTGCCACCAGCCGATCACCGCCGAGACGTCGAAGCCGCTGACCGCCACGTGCGCGGCCGGGAAGGCGCCAAGCACCGAGACGCCGGCGCGATCGAGCCCGGTCTCCTCGTTCGCTTCGCGCAGCGCGGCCGCGGCAAGATCAACATCGGCCGGCTCCACCCCGCCGCCGGGGAAGGCGATCTGACCGGCGTGGTGGCGCAGCCGCCGGGACCGCTCCACGAACAGGATCGCCGGCGCCGGCTCGGTTGCGATCAAGATCAACACGGCCGCCTGCCGGGCGCCGAGGCCGGGCCGGGAGCCGACGATGCCGGCCAGCCGCGGCCGATCGGTCAGGCCCGCCACCAGCGGGGACAGCAGCTCCGGCGGTCCGGCCGGATCGATCGGGGCCAGGTCAGCCACGAGGCTCGCGGATCAGCTTGGCCGCCTTCTTCGGGTCGGTCTCGCCCTCCCCGTACGCCGGGCAGAGCCGGGCCACCGGGCAGGCCCCGCAGGCCGGGTTGCGGGCATGGCAGCGCCGCCGGCCGTGCCAGATCACGTTGTGCGACAGCTGGGTCCAGTCCGCCTTCGGGAACAGGGCGCCGATCTCGGTCTCGGCCTTCACCGCGTCGGTCTGCCGGGTCCAGCCGAACCGGCGGATCAGCCGGCCGAAGTGCGTGTCGACGGTGATCCCCGGCACGCCGAACGCGTTGCCGAGGACGACGTTGGCGGTCTTCCGGCCGACGCCGGGCAGCGTCACCAGATCGTCCAGCCGGCCCGGCACCTCGCCGTCGAACCGCTCCACCAACGCCGCGCCGAGCTTCAACAGAGAATCGGTCTTCGCCCGGAAGAACCCGGTCGGCTGCAGCAAGGTCTCCAGCTCGGTCCGGTCGGCCGCCGCGTACGCCGCCGCGTCGGGATAGCGCTCGAACACGATCGGCGTCACCAGGTTGACCCGCCGGTCGGTCGACTGGGCGGACAGGATCGTCGCGACCAGCAACTCCAGCGGGGACCGGAAGTCCAGCTCGCAGTGCGCCTCGGGATAGGTCTCGGCCAGCTCCCGATTGATCGTGCGGGCCCGCCGGACCAGCGCCGTACGACTCCGATCGCGCGACGACGGCAGCTCTTCCGCCGCCGCCTCGAGCTCACCCGCACCGCGGGCCTGCGGACCTGAAACCTTCATGGCAGGTCACCCTACGCGGCGGCTCCGACGACGGTGCTGAGAGAGTGCATCAAGAGGTGATTCGATCCCAAGCCGGAGGCGTGACGGTACCCTTGGGCGCGGACAGGTGCTTGAAGAGCAGGAGGACGAGTGGATCCAGAGGTCTTGAAGCAGGCGCCGCTGTTCGCCGAGTTGGACGACGAGGCCGCCAGCACCCTCGCCGCGGCGATGGGCACGATCAAGGTCAACAAGGGTGACGTCCTGTTCCACGAGGGCGACACCGAGGATCGGCTGTACGTCGTGGTGAGCGGAAAGATCAAGCTCGGCCGGAGCGGCTCCGCCGGCCGGGAGAATCTGCTCGCGGTCCTCGGCCCGGGCCAGATGTTCGGTGAGCTCTCGGTCTTCGACCCCGGCCCACGATCGAGTACGGCCACCGCCGTCACCTCCTGTGAGCTGCGGGTGCTCGAGCACGACGAACTCACCCAGTGGCTGACCGGCCGTCCCGAGGTGGCCCGCGGGCTGCTCGGACAACTCGCCTCCCGGCTCCGCCGGGCCAACGAGAACGCCGCCGACCTGGTCTTCTCCGATGTGCCCGGCCGGGTCGCCAAGGCCCTGCTCGACCTGGCCAAGCGGTTCGGCGAGCAGCGCGACGAGGGCATCCATGTCCATCACGACCTGACCCAGGAGGAGTTGGCCCAGCTGGTCGGCGCCTCCCGGGAGACCGTGAACAAGGCCCTGGCCGACTTCGCCGCCCGCGGCTGGATCCGCCTCGAGCCCCGCTCGGTCACCCTGATCGACGTCGAACGCGTCGAACGCCGCGCCCGCTGACCCACCAGTTTCCGAGTTGTCAGAACTGAGTTGTGCCAGGACACAACTCAGTTCTGACAACTCGGGTTTTAGTGCCGGACGTCAGCGGTAGGAGCGGGCCTGTAGGTCGTACATCTCGGCGTAGTGGCCGCCCCGGCTGATCAGTTCGGCGTGGGTGCCGACCTCGGTCACCCGGCCCTGGTCGCAGACGACGACCAGGTCGGTCATCCGGACCGTCGAGAACCGGTGCGAGACCAGCACGGTGATGCCGCCATTGGTTTCGGCGGCCAGGCGCGCGGCCAGTGCCCACCGAAGGAACAGCTCGTGCTCCGCCGCCGCGTCCAGCGCCGCGGCCGGTTCGTCGAGCAACAGCAGCAGCGGCTGCGGCCGCATCATCGCCCGGGCCAGGGCGAGTTTCTGCCACTGACCGCCGGACAGGTCGACGCCGCCGGGCCAACTGGGCCCGAGCTGGGTGTCGAGCCCGGCCGGCAGCCCCGCCACGACGCCGGCGGCACCGGCCCGGTCGAGCGCCCGCGCGATCGCCGGCTCGCCGATCTCGGGGTCGGCCAGCGCGTCGAGGTCACCGAGGCCGACCGCGTCCCGGACCGGGAACTCGAATCGTGCGTGATCTTGGAAGCAGGCGGAGGTCCGGCGCCGGAACGCGACCGGGTCGATCCCGGCAAGGTCGGTGTCGTCGAGCAGGATCCGGCCGCCGGTCGGTCGATACAGACCCGCCAGGAGCTTGACCACGGTGGATTTCCCGGCGCCGTTGTCCCCGACGATCGCCACCGTCGCCCCGGCCGGAAGCGTCAGGTCCACCTCCCGCAGCACCGGCCGATCGGCACCGGGATAGGTGTACGACACCCGCTCGAGCCGGATCCCCCGCTCCAGCCGATCCGGCGCCTCGCCGGTGCCGCCGCCCCCGGCACCCTTCTCGAGGTCGGCCAGATAAACCAGCCGGCCCGCGGCGACCAGGCTCTGGAAGGTGAGTTGCAGCGCCTCCGCGGCGCCGGTCACCAGGCCCAGCACCTGCCCCGCGAGCACCGCGGTCAACACCGCGTCACCGACGCTCGCCCGGCCCGAGGCGGCCAGGACGACGACCAGGACCACGGCGCCGACGTAGCCGACCAGGAAGGCGGCCCGGCAGCCGATCCCGATCACGGCCGCGCGGAGCTGGAGCCGGTGGTGGATCCGTCGGACCGTCCGCTGCTCCGCGGCGAAGCGGGCCAGCAGCACGCCGGCGAGGCGGAACAGCCGGATCTCCTTGGCCGCGCCGGCGGTCGCGGTGAGCTCCAGCAGGTGCTCGGCCCGCCGCGCCGGCTCGGCCGCCCGCTCCTGGCCTTCGCGGAACAGCCCACCGGTCCACGGACTGACCAGCACCGCCGGGATCCCGAACAGCGGCAGCAGCAACAGGGCCGGATGAACGGCGGCCAGCAGCAGCCCCATCGCGAGCAGCCGGACGGCGAGCGCCAGCAGCTCCACCAGCCGGGGCACGACCGCATACAGTTGATACTGCTCGCGGCGCACCGCCTCGAGCTGGGTCAGGTGCTCCGGCGTCTCGTGCAGGTCGAGATTCGGCACGCCGGCGGCGACCCGGAGCAGGCGAAGATTCAGGCCGTACCGCAGCTCGCCGCTGAGGGTGGTGAGGACCCGGCCGCCGGCGTGGGCCAACGCGGCGGTCCCGGCGACCGAGCCGATCACCCCCGCGGCCGCGAGCACCAGCGTCGTCGGGTCGCGGTCGGCGATCCCGTCCAGCAGCAGTTTCAGCCAGTACGCGAACAGGGTCTGGACGATCGCGCGGCTCCCGAGCAGGACGAACGCCAGCACCGTCCGCCACCGGTCGGCCGACCAGGCGATCGCGATCACCGTGGCGGCCGACCGCCGCCAGCTCACCGTCGGGCGGTCACTCGGCATGATCAGCTCCAGGGTCGGGATCCGGATCCGTGCGGTAGGACTGAGCCTGGGTGGCGAAGAGCTGCGCATACCGACCGCCGGCGGCGACGAGTTCGTCGTGCGTCCCGTCCTCGGTGATCCGGCCCGCGGCCAGGACCACGATCCGGTCGGCCCGGCGCACGGTCGAGAAGCGGTGACTGATCACGATCGAGGTGAGCTCGCCGGTCAGGTCCAGGAACCGGTCATAGATGTCGGCCTCGGCCCGGACGTCCAGCTGAGCCGTCGGCTCGTCCAGGATCAGCACCCGGGCCCCGTTCTCCACCGCGGCCATCGCCCGGGCCAGGGAGATCCGTTGCCACTGGCCGCCGGACAGGTCGACACCGCCGGTGAACCGTCGGGACAGCGGCGTGTCGAGGCCGTACGGCAGCGCCGCCAGCACCCCGTCCGCGCCGGTGCGGGCGGCCGAGCGGCGGACCAGGGCTTCGATTCGATCATGATCGGGCAGCTGCTCGACCGCACCGAACGCGATGTTGTCGCGGGCGCTGAGCTCGTAGTGCACGTGGTCCTGGAAGATCGCCGCGACCGACCGGCGCCAGGAATCCGGGGCCAGGCCGGCGAGGTCGGCACCGTCGATCATGATCCGGCCACGGCCCGGCCGCTCCAGGCCCGCGAGCAGTTTGATCAAGGTCGTCTTGCCCGCCCCGTTGAGCCCGACGATGCCGAGCGAGGTGCCGGCCGCGATGGTCAGCTCGAGTCGTTCGAACACCGGCCGCTCCGCACCCGGGTAGCCGAAGGTCACGTCCTCGAAGCGGATCTCCCGGACCAGCGGCACGGCCGTGGCCGGTCCGGCCGGCTCCGGCGGTTGATCGAGCGGCCCGGCGGCTCGCTCCAGCTCGAGCACGGGCGGCACCTTGTTGGTGCCGAAGTCGATCAACTGGTCGGCCATCGGATCGGCCAGGGCCGCCATCCCGAGCAGCCCCAGCAACAGCACCGTGACCTGCGCCGCCGTCAGCTCACCCGCCGACCCCGCGACGGCCACGGCGGTGAGCACCACCGCGTGCGCGCCCGCGATCAGGAGCAGCACCAGGACGGCCCGCCGCAGCCCGACCCGGCGCGCCTGCGCCAGCTCCGCAAGCACCCGGGCCCACCGCCGGCCGAAGCGATCCGCCAGCCAGTCGACCAGTCCGAAGATGCGGACCTCCTTCGCCCACGCCGGCCGCACGGCGATCCGGCCGAGGTAGCTCGCGGCGCGCAAGGACGAGGACCAGAGGTCGACGTCCAGCCGCCGCGCGGTCGCCATCAGGGTGAGCCCGGCGACCAGCCAGACCAGGGTGAGCGAGCCGGCGGCCAGCGGCCAGACCGTCGCCACCAGGACCGCGGCGGCCAGGCCTTCGGCTAGCCGCTGCCACCGGCAGCACCACCCGTCGATCAGATCGCCCGGCTCGTCGCCGGCGATCCGGACGGCTCGGTCGGCGACCTGCGCCAGCCGCGGATCCTCGAACAGCTCCAGCCGCCCGCTGCCCACGGTCGCGGTGATCACCCGGGACAACAGGTAGTGCTCGTAGCGCCGGTAGAACGCCCACTTCGCGACCTCGTACGCCGACGAGGCCAGATCCTGGCCGAGCAGCACGATGGCGAGCATGATCAACAACCGGATCAGTTGATCACCGGCCGGCGTGCCGAAGCCACCGGACCGGATCACTTCGGGCAGCAGACCGACCAGGATCCCCAGCAGGGCGGAGAAGACGGCGGGCAACGCTCCGGACACCGCCGCCAAGATCAACTGCAACGCGACTCGGCCGGGCAATGATCGAACGACGAACCACAACGCGAGCCAGCGCACCCTCAGCCGGCTCTTCGGACCTTCAGTCAACCCGCACAGTGCGAGCTTGAACGACCCTCCCCGTTCTGTCAACGGTTTCCCCGATACTCCCCGGGGGTTCCCATCGCACAACCACCGAGTTGTCAGAACTGAGGTGCGCTATAGGGCTACTCAGTTCTGACAACTCGGGGGTTGGTCGGGCCGTGGACTGCTGCGGCGAGGGCGGAGACGAGGGTCGGGGCGATCGGGCGGGCGATGCCGAGGATGATGCCCGGGTCGCCAGTGCCGAAGAAGCAGGATCGGTAGCCCTGGGCGGCGATGCCGCGGTCGGCGAGGAAGGCCAGCGCCCGTTCCTCGGCGGTCGCGTCCGGCAGCGGGACCAGCAGGTGCAGGCCGGCCTGGTAGCCGCCGGGGTCGGGATCGAAGGAGTCCGGGGCCAGCCGCTCCCGGAGCTGGGCGACCAGGCTCGCCCGTCGCTCGCCGTACACCTGGCGCAGCCGCTTCACCTGCCGCTGGTACTCACCGCTGCCGAGGAACTCGGCCAGCGCGGCCTGGTCGAAGACGGAGGTGCCGAGGTCGGCGTTGCGCTTGGCGGCGACCAGTTCGGCGTGCAGGTGCGGCGGCGGGATCAGCCAGCCCAGCCGCATCCCGGGCGCGAGCACCTTGGAGACCGAACCGAGCAGGACGACCCGGTCGGGCGCCATCGCCTGCAGCACGCCGATCGGCCGGCCGTCGTACCGGAGGTCGGCGTCGTAGTCGTCCTCGATCACCAGCCGGCCGGCGGCCCAGTCGAGCAGCCGGCGGCGCCGGTCCGGGTCCAGCGGTACGCCGAGCGGATACTGATGGGCCGGCGTGACGATCACGGCGCCGGCCTCGTCGGCGAGGCGGTCGATGTCGATGCCGAGCTCATCGGTCGGGACGCCGACCACCGTCGCGCCGATCCCGCAGAGTGAGTCCCGGGCACCCGGCGAGCCCGGATCCTCCACGGCGATCGGTCCGGCCCCACGGGCCCGGAGCACGGTGGCCAGCAGGGTCAACCCCTGTGCCACGCCGCTGATGATCACGACCTGATCCGGCTCGACCACTGCGCCGCGGGTGAGCCGGAGCAGCTCGGCGACGCGCTCCCGGAGCGCCGGCAGGCCGCGCGGATCGCCGTAGCCGAGGTCGTCGGGACCGAGCCGAGCCGACCCGGATCGCATCGCCCGGAGCCAGGACGACCAGGGGAACAGCGCCGGGTCGGGAGTGCCCGGGCTCGGCGGGGGCCGCACCGTGGCCTCCCGGCGCGCCGGCCGGACCGAGGCCGCGCTGGGCGCGACGCTGCTGCCACTGCGTTCCCGGGTGATCAGATAGCCCTCGGCGGTGAGCAGTTCGAGGGCCTCCGACACCGGTCCGCGGGCGACCCCGAAGCCGGCCGCGACCGCCCGGCTCGAGGGCAACCGGACACCGGCGGACAGCCGGCCGTCGCGGACCGCGGCAGCGATCCCGTCGTGCAGCCAGGCCCGGATCCCGCGCCGGGTCCGCGGGCCGAGCAGCAGCCGCAGGTCCTCCGGGGCAATCGTCGCGTCCGCCATCTGGTCTATAAAAACATGGCTGGACTGGATCTGGAAGTAGGCCCAGTGAGTTCCTACCGTGAAGCCATGTCGCCCCGTGTCACCGGCTCCCTGCTCTGTGCCCTCGCCTGCGTCGGGGTCGGCGCGTCGATCTCGATCACGACGTTGATGCGGGACTTCCCGATCTTCGGCGGGCAGGCGGTGCGCTATCTGGGCACCGCGTTGATCCTGGCCCTGCTGCTGCGGCTCCGCGGGGTGCCGTGGCTGCGTCCGTCGGTGGTCGACCTGTTACGGCTGCTGGCCCTGGCCGGCAGCGGCATGGTCGGCTTCAACCTGATCTTGATCCCGGCCACCCACTTCGCCAGCCCGTCGCTGATCGGCGCCATCCTCGGTTGTGCCCCGTTGATCATGGCGATCGTCGGGCCGCTGGTGCAGCGGCAGCGGCCGCGCCTCGGAGTGATCGGCTGCGCCGCCGTGGTGCTGGTCGGGATCGTGATCATCGAGGGAGTCGGCGGCGGCTCACTGCTCGGCACTCTGCTGGCGATCGGGGTGCTGCTCGGCGAGCTCGGCTTCTCGCTGCTGGCGATCCCGCTGCTGCCGCGGTACGGACCGCTGCGGGTCTCCTGCTATGCCAGCTTCCTCAGCGCCGCCGTCCTGCTGATCATGGGCATGATCGCCCCCGGCCCACTGCTCCGCTGGCCGACCCTGACCGAGGCGGTGGCACTGGCGATCATGGGGTTGATCTTCACGCCCGGCGCCTTCGCCGCCTGGTATGCGGGCCTGCAGCGGCTCGGCGCGGCGTCGGCCGGGCTGTGGATCGGAGTGATCCCGCTGGCCGCGATGGGCGCGTCGGTCGCCCTCGGCTGGGAGTCGATCACCATCCCCGGCATGATCGGCTCTGTCCTGATCGGCGCTGGCGTGACCACCGGCCTCCTCATCAACCGCCCACCACCACAACCCCCAGCCGACTTGTCAGAACTGAGTTGCCCTGGGGCACAACTCAGTTCTGACAAGTCGGCTGATGGTGGGGGTGTTACTGCGCGGAGTCGAGGGTGACGGTCGCGGTGTGCGTTTGACCGTCGCGCTGGTAGGTGACCTCGACCTGGGTGCCGGGAGCGTAGAACCGGATCGCCGCGATCAGGCCGTCGGCACTGGTGACGCGGAAGTCGTTGATCTTGGTCACCTGATCACCGGCCTGCAGTCCGGCCTTGGCCGCGGCGCTGCCGGAGGCGACGCTCTGCAGCGGGATGCCGGTCGGATCTTCCTGCTGGCTGCCCGCGCCGGCGACCGTGACGCCGAGGCTGGCGTCGGTCGAACGGCCGTCCTTGATCAACTCGGCGGCGACCCGGGTGGCCACGTCCGCCGGGATGGCGAAGCCGATCCCGATGTTGCCAGATTCCTGGTCGTTGGAGCCGGAGCCGGCGATTGCGGAGTTGATGCCGACCACCGCGCCGTTGAGGTCGACCAGCGGTCCACCGGAGTTGCCGTGGTTGATCGCCGCGTCGGTCTGGACGCCGAGGTAGACCGCCTCGCCGCTGTCGCCGGAGCGGACCGGCCGCGCGGTGTTGGAGATGATGCCGCTGGTCACCGACTCGGACAGGCCGAGCGGGGCACCGACGGCGACCACGGTCTGGCCGACCTCGACCGAGGCGGAGGTCGCGAAGGTCGCCGGCACCAGTCCGTCGACGCCGGAGATCTTGATCACCGCGAGGTCGTTGTTCGGCGAGGTGCCGACCACCGTCGCGTCGACCACGCGGCCGTCGGGCAACGTCACCTTGATCTGGCTGCCCTGGCCGGCACCGGCCACCACGTGATCATTGGTCAGGATGTGCCCCGCCTGGTCGAGCACGATCCCGGTGCCGCCGACCGTGCCCTGGCCGGACTGGACGTTGATCGTCACCACCGACTGGCTGATCTTCTCCGCGGCGGCGGTGATCGAGCCGTCCAGCTTCGGGCTGTCCGCCGCGGGCAGCGTCGAGACCCGGATCGGTGACTGGAGCGCGCCACCGGCACTGGCCGCGGCAAAGCCGCCGATGCCCGCCCCGGCGCCGATCACCGCCGACAACGCGGCGGCGACCAGCAGGGTCGCGGCGCGGGGACGGTTGCTGCTCTTCGTCTTGGTCGCGAAGGCCGACACCGGCGGGACGTTCGGGGGTGCCGGAAAACTGCCCGCCGGAGCGGACGGCCCGTAGCCGGACCCGCCCGGCGCACCGAACGGCGGAGTGTTCAGCCCGGACTGGTTGCCCCAGTGCGGAGCGACGTGGGGCGCCTGGTGCTGAGCGGCCCCCGGGTGCTGGCCCGGTGCCTGGTGCTGAGCTGATCCCTGCTGCTGAGCTGATCCCTGCTGCTGGGCCGATCCCGGCTGGAAGGCCGGGCCCTGCTGGAAGGTCGGGTTCGGCTGCTGGGCGGGCGGCGTCGAGTGCTGGGCGGGCGTCGACTGGGGTGCGGACGGCGCGGGAGTGGCGGGGTCCGTGGCGGAGGTCGGGGGTACGAAGTGGGGGTCGGACGGCCCCTGCTGTTCCATGTTGTCCATGTCTTCGACCGTCTCTCCGGACCCTGTGCCCATGCTGTGCGCCGCGGATGAGACCACTGAGAGCCCGAAACGACCGTAAATGTTGTTGACAACGACCGGCGGACCGACTGGACTCGACCCCGAGCCGGCAGGACGTCGGTAGTTCAGCCCTGAGGAGATTCGATGCGCGTTCACGTGATCCTGACCACCGTCACGTCGAACACGAGGACCAATGCATCGAGCCCACTCTCCGGAGACCGCCGGACCAGCTGACCCGTCCGACCGGCCGGCACCGTCCCGCCGCTGGCTGAATCTCGGCGTGCTCGCGCACGTCGACGCCGGCAAGACCAGCCTGACCGAGGCGCTGCTGCACGCCGGCGGCGCCGTTGATCAACTCGGCCGGGTCGACGACGGCACCACCCAGACCGACACCCTGGCGCTGGAACGCCGTCGCGGCATCACGATCCGGACCGCCGTCGCCAGCTTCGCCGTCGGCGACGTCACGGTGAATCTGGTCGACACGCCCGGCCACCCCGATTTCATCGCCGAGGTCGACCGCTCGCTCGCCGTGCTGGACGGCGCGATCGTCGTCCTGTCCGCGGTCGAAGGCGTGCAGGCGCAGACGATCGTGCTGTTCCGGGCCCTGCGCCGGCTGGGCATCCCCGCCGTCTTCATGATCAACAAGATCGACCGCAGCGGCGCCGATCCCGAGCGGGTGCTGGCCGGGATCAGGCGCCGGCTGACCGCGGCGGTGGTCCCGCTCGGGGTCGCCCGTGATCAAGGTACGGCCGCCGCGGCCCTGCACCCGCACGACTGGACCGATCCCGCGCTGGCCGAAGCGACCACCGCAATGCTGGCCGAACTCGACGACGCGGTGCTCGCCGCCTGGGTCGATCAGGGCCGGGCCCTGGACCCGGCGAGCCTCTGGGCCGCCCTGGGCCGGCTGACCCGGCGCGGCACCGTCCATCCGGTCCTCTTCGGGTCGGCCGTGACCGGGGCCGGCGTGCCCGAGGTGATCACCACGGCCACCTCGCTGCTGCCGGCCGAGTCGGCCGACGCCGCCGCGCCGATGACCGGTCAGGTGTTCAAGATCGAACGTGCCACCGACGGCTCCCGGGTCTGTTCGGTGCGCCTCCGCGCGGGCACGCTCGGGGTCCGCGACCCCGTCCGGGTCGGCGAGGCCGAGGTCGGCCGGGTGACCCGGCTCGAGGTGCACGAACCCGGCGGGGCGGTGACGCGCGACCGCGCGCTCGCCGGCCAGATCGCCCGGGTCCACGGGCTCACCGAGGCGCGGCTGGGTGATCGGCTCGGCGTCGACCTGGCCGGGCTGCCGGAGCTCAACTTCGCCCCGCCCGCCCTGGAGACCACAGTGCAGGCCCGTGATCATGCCCAACAACTAGCCCTGCACACGGCCCTGGCCGAGTTGGCCGACCGGGATCCCTTGATCAGGCTTCGGCCGGATGCCGACGGCGCTTCCCGGATCAGCGTCTACGGCGAGGTGCAGCAACAGGTGATCGCCGACACGTTGGCGCTCGAGCACGGGATCGAGGTCGACTTCCGCTCGACCATGATCATCTGCGTCGAGCGACCGGCCGGGGCCGGCAGTGCCGTGGTGCGGATGGGCGATCCCGATCACTTCCTCGGGGCCGGGGTCGGGCTGACCGTCGAGCCCAACCGGTCCGGCGCCGGGCTGGAATTGATCTTGGACCTCCCGCTGTCCCAGGTGCCGATGCACGTCTATTCGACGGTCGGGGCGTTCCAGGAGGCGATGCTGCGCTATCTGGAGGAGCCGCTGACGAACGGCCCGCAGGGCTGGCAGGTCACCGATCTCCGGGTCACGGTGACCGAGATGGACTTCGTCCCGCCCGGGCCGTCCGCCGCCCACGCTCGGCTCACCGCCCAGCTGGTCGTCGCCGAGGCGGTCCGCCAGGCCGGCACGATCGTTTGTGAGCCGGTCGACCGGTTCCGGCTCGAGACCCCGGCCGACGCCCTCTCCGGCACCCTCGGCCTGCTCGGCCGGCACCGCGCCATCCCCGGGACGCCGCTGATCAAGGACTCGCTGGCCGAGCTGACCGGAACCATCCCGACCGCCGAGCTGGACGCGGTGCGCCGTCAGTTGCACAGCGCCACCCACGGCGAGGGGCTTCTCGAGTCCAAACTCGATCACTACGTGCCGCGACGATCGGGATGATCATCCGCTGGTTCCCTGGGCCCTGTCGCCGCTTGTTCGTTCCCAGAGCCTGTCGAAGGGCAGGCCAGACGGTGCCCCTCCGGTTTCGGCCTGACGGCCGGGGAAAGACGCGCCAAGGACGGTCCGGTCAAGGCGGTCCGCAGCGTCATGCGGCCGGGCGCCGGTTGGGCGGCGAAAGTCGCCGGCTGCGCATCGACTGTGACGTTTCCCGCCCGTTCCGTTCCGGTTGAGCCGGGAAACGTCACAGTCGATGATCCCGACCACGACCCAACCGGCACCCGGACGGACGTTCCTAAGAACCGCCCTAACCCGCCCGTCCTTGGCGCGTCTTTCTAATCCTCGGCGCGCACCGAGCGGACTTGCCCGGGCGAACCCGGGCGCGGCAAATCCTGCCGTTCCCGGGTCCACTCGACGGGTGCACAGGTTCCGTGACCCGAACCCGAGACAGCGCTTGCCTGGCTTGCCCTTCGACAGGCTCAGGGAACGAACAACGGGGACAGGGCTCAGGGAACGAACACACCACGGCTCAGGGAACGGAGCGGTCAGTCGGCCAGGTCGGCGAGGGCCTTACGGGCGGCCTCCAGCTCGGCCTCGAGCGCCGCGACCTTGGCCGCCTGCTGCTCGCGGGCGGCTTCGATCACCTCGTCGATCGGGGTGGACAGGTCTTCGTGGAGTTCCTTGGCCGCCCGCGAGACGGCCGCGGCGGCGACGGCGAGGTTGCGGGCCAGGAACGTCGTCCCCTGCTTCAGCTCGGCGTGCCACTCACCGTCGGCGGTGCCGGTGACGGTCAGCGTCAGCTCCAACGTCTTGGTCCGCTTGCCGGCCGCCTTCTTCGCCGGCGCCTTCTTCGGCTTCGCCTCGACCGGGGCCGCCGTCGACGCGTCCGGCGTCGCGTTCGCCTGGCTCCGGTCCTCGACGGCCGGAGTCGCCGGAACCTCGGCGTCGGTGGACGGTGCAGGTGCGGTCGGGGCGGGTGCGCTCGGGGCGGGGGCGGTCAGGGTGTCTGCAGTCATCGTTGCGGCGATCTCCTTCTGAGCATCGCCCGCCGGGAGCGGGCTGACGGGCGAGCGATCATTAGAACACATGTTCGGGGACAGCCTCGTCGCGCCACACCGGGTTTCACCGAAGCGTTCACGGCGCGGCGCCGGAACTTCCGCGAGTTTCGCCGAGCGGGCGCGCTCACCCCGGAGTCGGCCTAATCTGGGCGTTCATGAGCGATACCGCGTCGGCATTGCCGGGCCGGACGGAGCCCTACTACGACCTCGGCACGTTTCACCGGCCGGTCGAGACGTCATCGCCCCAGGCGCAGGTGTGGTTCGATCGCGGGCTCGTCTGGGCGTACGCCTTCAACCACGAAGAGGCCGTCCTCTGTTTCGATCGCGCCCTGGCACTCGACCCCGACCTGGCGATCGCGCGCTGGGGCATCGCGTACGCCATCGGCCCGAACTACAACAAGGCGTGGGAGGCGTTCGATCCGGTCGACCTCGCGGCCTCGCTGGCCCGGGCGCGGATGGAGCTGGGCCTGGCCGCGCAGGGCCGCCGGTCGCCGGTCGAGCAGGGGCTGATCGAGGCGTTGCAGACCCGTTTCCGCACCGACGACCCGAACGACACGGATGCGCTGGGAGCCGGCAGCGCCGCCTATGCCGACGCGATGGCGGCGTTGGCCGAGGCCCATCCGGACGACCTCGACGTGCAGACCCTGGCCGCCGACGCCCTGATCAACGTCACCGCGTGGGCACTCTGGGACATCAGGACCGGCGAACCGGCACCGGGCTCCCGCGTCGTGCCGGCCAAACGCCTGTTGGACGACGTCCTGGCCACGCCGGCCGGACGCGAACATCCCGGCGCCCTGCACCTGTATCTGCACACGATGGAGATGTCGGCCCGGCCGCAGGACGCGCTGCCGGCCGCGGATCTGCTGCGCGACCTGGTGCCCGACGCGGGCCACCTGCAACACATGCCCAGCCACATCGATGTGCTGTGCGGCAACTACCGCGATTCGGTGCTGGCCAACCAGGCCGCGGTGCGGGTCGATCGGCGGTTCGTCGAGCGCGAGGGGCCGCTGAACTTCTACTCCCTCTACCGCGCGCACAATCTCCACTTCGTGGTCTATTCCGCCATGTTCGAAGGCAGTTCGCGGACCGCGCTCGAGGCCGCGGCCGAGCTCGCGGATCAGCTCACCCCCGAGCTGCTGGCCATCGAGTCGCCGCCGATGGCCGACTGGCTGGAGGCATTCGTACCGTTGCGGATCCACATCCTGATCCGGTTCGGCCGCTGGGACGAGCTGATCGCCGAGCCGCTGCCGGAGGATCTCGAGCTCTACTGCAGCACCGCCGCGACCATCCACTACGGCCGCGGCGTCGCCTACGCCGCGACGGGCCGAGTGGCCCAGGCCCACACCGAGCGGGAAGCCTTCGCCGCGGCCTACCGGCGGATCCCGGACACCCGCTACCTGTTCAACAACACCGTGCACGACATCCTGGCGATCGCCGCGGAGATGCTCGACGGCGAGATCGCCTACCGCGAAGGGCGGTTCGAGGAGGCGTTCGGCCGGCTGCGGCGGGCGATCGAGCTGGACGACTCGCTGCCGTACGACGAGCCGTGGGGCTGGATGCAGCCGACGCGGCACGCCTACGGTGCCCTGCTGCTCGAGCAGGGCCGGGTCGAGGAGGCCGCCGCGGTGTACGCCGCCGACCTCGGGCTGGACCCGACGCTGGCCCGGCCCTGCCAACATCCCGGCAACGTGTGGAGCCTGCATGGCTATCACGAATGCCTGCACCGGTTGGGTCGTACGGCCGAGGCGGCGATCATCGCCCAGCAGCTGGACCTGATGCGGGCCCGGGCCGACGTACCGATCGTCGCGTCGTGTGCCTGCCGGCTGGAGACCGCCGACGCCTGACCCGAGGGCCCGGCGGCTGACAGACTCCGGCCATGGATCTGCTGACCGCCGCCCGGGATGGCGACGAACATGCGTTCGGCCGGCTCGTCGAGCCGCATCGGCGGGAGCTCACCGCCCACTGTTACCGGATCCTCGGCTCGGCCCACGACGCCGAGGACGCGCTGCAGGAGACGCTGTTGGCCGCCTGGCGCGGCCTGTCCGGTTTCCAGCAGCGCAGCTCGCTGCGGACCTGGCTCTACCGGATCGCCACCAACTGCTGCCTGCGGCAGGCCCGGAACCGGCCGCAGCGGATGCTGTCGTTCGATCATGGTCCGGCCCGGCGACCGGGCGACGAGCTCGGCGCCCCGGTCGAGGGCGACGGGTGGATCGAGCCCCTGCACACGCCGGAGGTCGATCCGGAGCAGGTCCGACAGCGCCGGGAACACATCGGCCTGGCCTACGTCGCCGCCCTGCAGCGGCTGCCACCGAATCAGCGGGCGGTGCTGATCCTGCGGGACGTGCTCGGCTTCCCGGCCGCGGAGGTGGCCGGACTGCTGGACACCTCCCGGGCCTCGGTGAACAGCGCGCTGCAGCGGGCCCACGCCACCCTCGCCACCGCACCGGCCGCGCCGGTCGAGCAGGTCGCGGCCCCGAAGGGCAAGGAGCGGACGGTGGTGGCGGCGTTCGTCACCGCCTTCGACGCGGGTGACGTGTCGGGCCTGGTCGACCTGCTGGCCGACGAGGTCCGATTCACCATGCCGCCGCTGCCGGCCTGGTTCGACGGCCGCGCGGACGTGGTCGAATTCCTGAGCCGGAACGTCTTCGCGCTCCCCTGGCGAGCTCGACCGGCCCGGTTCAACGACCGGCCGTCGCTGGCCTGCTATCTGCCCGAGGCGGACGGTGAGCTGCTCCTGTCGGCCATCCTGGTGATCACCCTGGACGGCGACCGGGTGACCTGGCTGGCGTCGTTCATCGACCCGGTGATGCTGGCCCGGTCGCCGCTGCCGCAGCGGATCTCGCCGAAAGAATTCCCGGCCGACCGATGAATCCGCGGCTCGTTCTGTCTCGATCCGGATAACAACTCGAATCGAGGCAAGGAGCCCACCATCATGCGCAAGATCATCGTCTGCAACATCGTCTCCGTCGACGGCTACTTCACCGATCCGGACGGCAATCCGCCGTTCGCCGGGATGGACGAGTTCTTCGACGGCTACAACCTGGAGCGGATCACCGCGGCGACCACCGTGCTGCTCGGCCGGAGGTCGTACGAGTTCTTCGGCGGTTACTGGCCGGCCGTCGCCGACGCCCCGGTCGACCCGGCCGACCGGTCGTTGGACGAGGTCAATCGGGGCATCAGCCGGGGCTTCAACCAGGTGCAGAAGGTCGCCGTCTCCGACGACTTCGCGGTGCCCGATGATCATCCGTGGCGGGACCGGACCACGGTCGTCACCCGGGCCGGAGTCGCGGGCTGGCTGGCCGCGGCGAAGGAGTCGGGCGAGGGCGACATCGTAATCTTCGCCAGCCGCACCCTGTGGAACGCCCTGCTCAGCCAGGGGCTGGTCGACGAGGTGCACCTGATGATCGCCCCCGTCGCGTACGGCGGCGGCACCCCGGCCTTCGACGGCCAGGTCCCCCTCGCCCTCAGCTCGGCCCGGCAGGCTCCCGGCTCGAACAACGCCCTACTGGTCTACCGGCCGGCCGCTCACTGATCGGCGACGCTGTCGTCGCCGCCGGTGATCACGTCGAGTTGATCCTGGTCGGCCCGCCACGAGGCCAGCGCCGCTCGGCGGTGGGACACCTCGGCCAGGATCGCCCGGCGGCGCGCCGACAGGATCGCCACCTCCCGGAGCGCCGCGATCTCGGTCTCGACCGTCGCGGCCCCGCGGGGCAACCCGGCGGCATGCATCGCCTGACTGACCTGGTGCAGCTCGATCTCCAACTCGACCATCGAGCAGCTCGACAGGTCGAGTTCCTTGCCACGATCCACCACGATCACCCCGGAGTCGGCCATGCAGAATTGGTCGATGTTCTGCAGGGTACAGCGGAGTAGCCCCCCGATTCACCCACGGCGGGAATCGCGGTCGAGATAGGCCAGCTGCGCCGCCACCGACAGCTCGGCCGCGGGCCGGACCGCCGCGTCGATGTCGGTGTAAACGGCGTCGACCACTTCGGCCGGGGTGCGGGCGCCGCCGGCCAGCGCGACCCGCACCTGATCCAGCCGCTCCAACCGGTGCTGCCGGTAGTACGCCAGCACGCCGGCCGGATCGGTGACCACGGGTCCGTGGCCGGGCAGGATCTCGGTCACTCGATGATCACGCACCAGCGCGATCATGATCTCCAGCGAGGCCAGATAGGAGCCGACGTCGCCGTCCGGATGCATGATCACCGTGGTGCCGCGGCCGAGCACCATGTCACCGGTGGCCAGCCGGGCCGACCCGTCGTCGCCGGTGATCAGGATCGAGTACGAGTCGCTGGTGTGACCGGGCGTCGCGACCAGCCGCAGCTCGGCCCCGGCCACCGAGAGGCGGTCACCGTCGGCCAGGCCGCGATCACCGATCCGGACGGCCGGGTCGGCGGCCAGCACGTCGCAGCCGGCCAATGCCGCCAGCGCGGCGGCCCCGGCCGTGTGATCAAGGTGCCGATGGGTGATCACGATCGCCGCGATCGCCCCGGCCGCGGTCAGCACCCGGCGCAGATGTCGATCATCGTCCGGTCCGGGATCGATCACCACCACCGGACCGCGCGCCGGGTCGCCGACCAGGATGGTGTTGGTGCCCTCCAGGGTCATCGGGCCGGGATTGTCGGCCCGGATGATTGCGGCGCTCACCGTTCGCCCCGCCGCGGATAGCGAAACGTCCGCCGCCCGCCCGCCTGTTCCGGCACCGGCAGCACCGGGCTCACCACCCGATCCCGGGCGGCCGCGACCACCGCGGCCACGGAACCGTACTCGGCCAGCTCGGTCAAGATCGCCTGAGTCGGCGGCATCAGCCCGAGGTCGCCGCGGAGGTGCCCGGCCAGGGTCTCCTTCGGCACCGCCCATCCGGCCGAGGACGCCTCGCCGGAGATGTCGGCCGGTTCTTGATCATCGGGTACGACCGCCACGAAGAATCGGGTGTCGTAGCGGCGCGGCTCCACCTCCGGGGTGATCCAGTGGGCCCAGGCCGACAGGGACGCCGGCTCGATCCGGACGCCGGTCTCCTCGGTCAGCTCACGGGTCGCGCAGGCGATCACCGGATCCCCCGACTTCTGATCGAGCGGATCGACTCCGCCCCCGGGAAAGACCATCATCGACGGGGCGAACGCCATCCGCGCATGTCGGTGCATCAGATAGACCTGCAACCGGTACCGCTGCCGGAGCAAGATCACACTTGCGCTCGGGCGCGGCACGACCGGCGGCCCGCTGAAGGTCAGCACCCGGTCGACGACGGCGTCCGGCACCGGCACCACCATCCGGTCCAGCACGTCGAGCGAGTGACTGACCATGATCACCAGCTTCCGTTCACCGGCATCAGGCCGACACGATCCGCGGCGGATCCGGCTCCATCTGCAGCACCAGCTCGACCTCGACCGGCGCGTTCAGCGGCAACGAGGCGACGCCGACCGCCGACCGGGCGTGCTGCCCGGCCGGGCCGAACACCTCGCCCAGCAGTTCGCTGGCCCCGTTGGCCACCTTCGGCTGCCCGGTGTATTCGGGCACCCCGGCCACGTACACCACGACCTTGATCACCCGGGCGATCCGGTCCAGCCCACCCGCCGTCTCGGCCGCCGCGGCCAGCCCGTTCAGCGCCGCCTGCCGGGCACACTCGACGGCCTGCTCCTCGGTCACGTCGGCCCCGACCAGGCCGAGCGCGATCGGCACGCCGTCGACCAGCGGCAGTTGCCCCGCGGTGAAGATCAGATCGCCGCTGCGGACCGCCGGCAGGTAGGCGGCGAGCGCCGCCGGCACCGCCGGCAGGGTCAGGCCGAGCTCGGCCAGCCGGCCCTGCGGCGACCTCATTCGCCCTCGGCGATCGGCCGTTTCAGGTAGGCGACCAGGTTTTCCGGGTTCATCCCGGGCACGATCTGCACCAGCTCCCAGCCGTCGGCACCCCAGTTGTCCAGGATCTGCTTGGTCGCGTGGACCAGCACCGGCACGGTCACGTACTCCCACTTCGTCATGAGCGACACAGTACTGGTGACCGATCGGCCCTCAGCGGGCTGCCTTCGCGGCACGCCAGGGCCTCCCGACTACGATCGGCGACATGCCGTCGCCCCCGTCGACAGTCCCGACGCGGACGCCGCTGCACACCCTGCACATCGTCTCCGGCAAGGGCGGCACCGGGAAGACGACGATGGCCGGTGCCCTCGCGTGCGCCCTGGCCGCCAACGGCCGCCGGGTCCTGGTCTGTGAGGTGGAGGGCCGCAACGCCCTGCCCCGGCTGTTCGGCACCGCCCCGTTGAACGGGGCCGAGGAGCGCCGGCTCTGCCGCACCCCGGCCGGCGGCGAGGTGTTCGGCCTGTCCGTCGACGCCGAGGACGCGCTGCTGGAATACCTGGAGACCTTCTATCACCTGGGCATCGCCGGCCGGGCGCTCGACCGGTTCGGCGCGATCGACTTCGCCACCTCGATCGCACCGGGGCTGCGCGACGTGCTGCTCACCGGCAAGGTGTACGAGGCGGTCCGGCGGCAGATCAAGGGCCGCCCGAACGCGTACCACGCCGTCGTCCTGGACGCCCCGCCGACCGGACGGATCGCGCAGTTCCTCAACGTGCACGAGGCCGTCGCCGGGCTGGCCCGGATGGGCCCGATCCGCGGCCAAGC
This sequence comes from Microlunatus speluncae, assembly GCF_009299835.1. Taxonomy (GTDB): domain Bacteria; phylum Actinomycetota; class Actinomycetes; order Propionibacteriales; family Propionibacteriaceae; genus Microlunatus; species Microlunatus speluncae. The sequence goes on along the minus strand of NZ_VKCZ01000003.1, from coordinate 458,515 downwards.
CGATTCGATCATGCGCCTGCTGCGGTCGGTGACCACCGCCGTACATCTGGTCACGCTGCTGGAGGACATGCCGGTGACCGAGACCGAGGAAGCGATCCAGGCCCTCCGGCCGACCCAGATCCGGCTCGGCGTGATCATCGCCAACCAGGTCCGGGCCACGCCGCTGTCCGATGATCAACTCCGGACCGCGGCGACCGGCGAGACCATGCTCGACGTGCCCGGCCTCGACCCGGCGCAGAACAAGCTGCTGACCGCGGAGTTCGCCGGCGAGGCGGGTCGGATGCTGGCCGAGCGGTCCCGCCGGGACAAACTGCTGGAGACCGGGCTGCCGGTGGTCGACATCCGGCTCGACCCGACCGGGATCGACACCGATGCGGTCTGGGGCATCGCTGCCCAGCTGGCCGAGCAGCTCGCCGCCGAGGTCGCCTGATGGCCGGCTCCCCGACCGAGGTCCGCCGCCCGGAGCTGGACATCGACGCCATCCTGGCCGACCGGTCGATCGAGATCATCGTCTGCTGCGGCGCCGGTGGGGTCGGCAAGACCACCTCCTCGGCCGCACTGGCACTGCGGGCCGCCGAGGCCGGCCGGAAAGCGGTCGTGCTGACCATCGATCCGGCCCGCCGGCTGGCCCAGTCGCTCGGCCTGGGCGAACTGGACAACACACCGCGCCCGGTCACCGCCATCGACACGACGGCCGGCGGCAGCCTGGACGCGGCGATGCTGGACATGAAGCGCACCTTCGACGAGGTCGTGCTGGCGCACACCACGCCGGAGAAGGCTGAGCAGATCCTGCGCAACCCGTTCTACGTCGCGCTGTCGTCGTCGTTCGCGGGCACGCAGGAATACATGGCGATGGAGAAGCTCGGGCAGTTGCACGGCCAGTCCCGGGCCGACGGCCGGTGGGATCTGATCATCGTCGACACCCCGCCGGCCCGCTCGGCGCTGGACTTCCTGGACGCGCCGGAGCATCTCAGCTCCCTGCTCGAGGGACGGTTCCTCCGCCTCCTGCTGGCGCCGACCCGAGGTCCGCTCCGACTGATGAGCGTCGGCTTCAACCTGGTGTCGTCGGCGATGAACAAGATCCTGGGCGGACAGATCATCACCGACGTCCAGACGTTCGCCACGGCGTTCGAAACCCTGTTCGGCGGGTTCCGGCAACGAGCGCAGCAGACGTTCGACCTCCTGGCTTCGCCGCAGACGACCTTCATCGTCGTCGCGACCGCGGAGCCTGACGCGCTCCGCGAAGCGGCGTACTTCGTCGATCGCTTGGACGAGGAATCCATGCCGTTGTCCGGCCTGGTCGTCAATCGCGAGCACCGGACCGAACTTCCTTTGTCCGCCGGGCGCGCGCAAGCGCTCGCTGAAGAAATCGACCCGGAACAGTTCCCGGTCGCATCTGTGGCCTTGGAAAGACACGCCGCACTGATGCAGGTGATCGAGCGGGAACGGGTCCTGCTCGACCGCTTCGCTACAGCGCGGCCCCGGATCCTGACAACCCGGGTGCCGGCGCTGCAGTCCGACGTGTCCGACCTCGAGGCGTTACGCCTGGTTGGCGACCTTCTCGCCACTCAGGGCTGATCGCCACGACGCCACGTCCGGGCGTTGCCGCAGCAAGAGCCTTCGCTCCCGCTCCGTCATTCCGCCCCAGACCCCCCATTCGATCCGATTGTCCAGCGCCTCCGCCAGACATTCGGACCTGACGGGACAGCCTGAACAGACCACCTTCGCCCGCTTCTGATCGACGGCGTCCGGAAACAACCCGTCGTTCATCCCCCGGCACTTGGCTTGGACTGTCCAGTCATCCCACGCAGCTGTCCGCATAAGTGCGGCCCCCTTCCTGTGCTTGCCCCGTACGACGCCTCCCAACATCGTGCGCGGCATAGTGCATGTTACGAACGGAAGTGCGGTCTGACTAGGGGTCCACACGGATTTTTTGCACAACTCGATGGACGGCTACGAAAGATTCGGCTTGGGCCAGGGGGTCCCGTACCCTATGTGCCATGCCCGTCAGCCTGAAACGTCCGGCGAAAGTCCTGTCGTCACTGGCCATGTTCCTGGTGGTCAGTGCACTCGCCGGAGTCCTGGTCGCGGGCCTGTTCGTCCCCTTCGCCGGCCTGGCCGGCGTGACCGGACAGGCTGCCGCCGGTGAGATCGAGAACCTGCCCGCCGAGCTGGAGACCCCGCCGCAGGCGGAGCGGTCCAAGGTGCTGCTGGGCAACGGCGACGTGCTGACGTACTTCTATCAGGAGAACCGGATCTACGTCCCGCTCAAGAAGATCGCGCCGGTGATGATCCAGGCGCAGTTGGCGATCGAGGACCACCGGTTCTACGAACACGGCGCGCTCGACCTGACCGGCACGCTGCGGGCGCTGCTGCGGACGTCGAGCGGCAACACCCAGGGTGGTTCGTCGATCAGTCAGCAGTACGTGAAGATGGTGCTGGTCGAGTCCTGCCGGCTGGACCAGGCCTGTATTTCCAAGGTGACCGAGGCCAGCGGCACCGACGGCCTGCAGCGCAAGATCCGTGAGTTGCGGTACGCGATCGCGCTGGAGGAGAAGTTCTCCAAGGACGAGATCCTGGAGCGGTACCTGAACATCGCCTACTACGGCCAGGGTGCGTACGGGGTCGAGGCGGCCGCCCGGCACTACTTCTCCACCACGGCGGAGAAGCTGACCCTGGCCCAGGGGGCCATGCTGGCCGGCCTGGTGCAGAACCCGAACCAGGTGAACCCGGTGACGGCGCCGGATGCGGCAAGCGACCGGCGTGACTTCGTGATCAACCGGATGGCCGAGCTGAAGATGGTCACCCAGGATCAGGTGAAGAAGGCCAAGGCCGAGAAGTTCGACCAGAAGGACGTGCAGAAGACGCGGAACGGCTGCGTCGGCTCCAAGTACCCGTTCATCTGTGACTACGTACGGCGGAGCCTGCTGCAGGCACCGAGCCTCGGCAAGACGCCGGAGGAGCGCGAGGACACCCTGAAGCGGGGCGGCCTGACGATCGAGACCGCGATCGACCCCGAGGTGCAGGACATGGCGCAGAAGCGCCTGACCAAGGTCGTCTCGCCGACCGACCCGATCATCTCGACGATGAACATGATCCAGCCGGGCACCGGGCTGATCCTGGCGATGGCGCAGAGCCGCTACGTGATGGGCGACAACGCCAAGAAGGGTGAGACCTACTACAACTACTCGGCCTCGCCTCAGCTCGGTGGCGCGGAGGGTTATCAGGCCGGGTCGACGTTCAAGGCGTTCACCGCGGCGGCGGCGTTGGAGAAGGGCATCCCCACCTCCAAGAAGTACAACGCGGCCAGGCGGGTCGACCTGACCGGGCGAAGCTTCCAGACCTGTGAGGGCCGGGCCAAGCTCGGCAAGTGGAAGCCGGCCAACTCCACCGGCGTCGACGGCATCATGGACATGAACCGGGCGATGCAGAACTCGGTGAACACCTACTTCGCCCAGCTGGCGCTGCAGGTCGGCATGTGCCGGGTGACGGAGATGGCGGAGAAGCTCGGCATCGAGAGCACCGGCCTCGACGACCGGGCGGGCCACGAAGGCGAGATCCGCGACCTGGTCGACTACTACCAGTACATCCCGGCCTTCACGCTCGGCTCGGTGGAAATCTCGCCGATGTCGATGGCCGAGGCGTACGCGACCTTCGCGGCCCGCGGCATCCACTGCGACCCGACGATCGTCAAGAAGATCACCACGCCGGGCGGCAAGGAGCTGCAGGTGCCGGGCGAAGGCTGCAAGCGGGTGATCGAGAAGGACATCGCCGACGGCATGAACCAGGTGCTGGGCGGCGTGATGACCAAGGGCACCGGGCGGCGGGCCGCCGTCAACGACGGTCGGCCGCAGGCGGGCAAGACCGGCACGATCGACAGCAACGAGGCGGTCTGGTTCTCCGGCTACACGCCGGAGGCGGCCGGCGTGGCCATGATCGCGATCGACAAGCGGCAGAAGCCGTTCATCCGGGGCAAGAAGGGCTTCCGGCGTAACGGCGTTAAGGGCTTCAAGCTGGAGAGCGGCGAATATCTGGAGGGCTCCGGCAGCGGCGACGCGGGTCAGGAGATCTGGAAGCCGACGATGGAGCGCTACCTCGAGGACATGCCGAAGACGAAGTTCAAGAAGCCGCCGCGGGAGATCGAGACGGGCAAGATGGTCCCGATGCCCCGGCTGACCGGCCTGAGCATCTCCGAGGCCACCGCGAAGCTGGAAGAGGCCGGCTTTACCGTCGTCCGGGACAAGGTCTTCAGCGATTCCGTACCGAAGGGCGAGTTCATCGGCTTCAGCCAGTACAGCGGCAGCATCCGCGAGTTCTCGACCATCTACGTGATGATCTCCGACGGCCGGGACCCGGCGAAGGTCCAGGCCGAACGCGACGCCGAGGAGAAGGCGAAGAACGAGCGCGAGGAACGGGAACGCGAGGAACGCGAGCGGCAGAAGAAGGAAGAGGAAGAACGGAACAAGCCGCCACGCCAGGGCAAACCGGGGACCCAGGATCCTGGCGGCCAGAATGAGGGCGGCCAGAACGAAGGCGGCGAGGAAGGCCCCGGCTGAGGCTGAGGCCGCACCCGACCTGAACGTCGAGGGCGCCCCGTGGAGTTGATCTCCGCGGGGCGCCTTGGTTCGTTCCGCCGGCCGCTGTCGCAGCGCCGGTCAGGCCGGCCGGGTCACGCCGTCAGCTGGCGCTTGACCTCGGCGGCGACCGCTCCGCCGTCGGCCTTGCCCTTCGTCTTCGGGGTCAGCACGCCCATCACCTTGCCGATGCCGCGCGGGCCCAGCTCGGCCGCGCCGGTCTCGGCGATCGCCTGCCGGACCAGCTCGGCGATCTCGTCCGCGCCGAGCTGCTGCGGCAGGTATTCGGCCAGCACCCCGGCCTCGGCGTGCTCCTTCTCGGCCAGGTCGGACCGGCCGGCCTCGGTGTAGGCCTCCTCGGCCTCCCGACGCTTCTTGGCCTCCTTGACCACGACATCGAGCTCCTGCTCGGCGGTCAACTCCTTGGCCGACTTGCCGGCGACCTCGGCCTCGGTGATCGCGGTCAGCACCATCCGCAGGGTCGACGTGCGGACGCTGTCCCGCGCCTTGAGCGAGGCCACCATGTCCGAATGGAGCCGTTCCTTCAGTTCTGCCATGCCCCCATCCTTCCCGACCCCGCGGCCGGGCAGCAATCGGCTTACCGGCGCCGGCACGTAGGGGGTGGGGTGCGCTTGTAGCCTTGCTCGCATGTCTGTGGGTCGGGTAGCCAAGATCATGGCCGGTACGGTGCTCGGAATCGGAGCCGTCGGTGCCGGCTGCCTGGCGTACGCGGCCGGCTACGAGGTGCGATCGTTCCGGTTGCGCCGGCTTCAGGTGCCGGTGCTGCCCCGCGATGCCGTACCGATCCGGGTCCTGCACCTCTCCGACCTGCACCTGACGCCCGGGCAGCGGAAGAAGCAGGACTGGGTTAACCGGCTGGCCGGCCTCGAGCCCGACCTGGTGATCAACACCGGCGACAACCTCGCCCACGTCGACGCCGTGCCGGCCGTGGTGAATGCGCTCGGCCGGCTGCTCGATCGGCCCGGCGGCTACGTCTGGGGCTCCAACGACTACTTCGGCCCCTCCTTCAAGAACCCGCTGCGCTACCTGACCCAGCCGAAGCGGACCGCCAAGCCGAGCGACAACACGCTCCCCTGGCAGGACCTCGGCCACGCCTTCAAGCAGGCCGGCTGGCTCGACCTCACCCACACCCGGGCCACCCTCGACATCCACGGCGTCCGGATCGGCCTCCGCGGCACCGACGACGCCCACCTGAACGCCGACCGCTACGCCGAGGTCGCCGGCCCGATCGACCGGAACGAGGTCGACGTCGCGATCGCTGTCACCCATGCCCCGTACCGTCGGGTGCTGGATCCGATGGTCGCCGACGGCCACGACCTGATCGTCGCCGGCCACACCCACGGCGGCCAGGTCTGCGTCCCGTTCTACGGCGCCCTGGTGACCAACTGCGACCTCGATCCGGCCCGGGTCAAGGGCCTGTCGACGCATCGCGTCGGTGATCAGAGCGCCTATCTGCACGTGTCCGCGGGGCTCGGCACCTCGCCGTACGCGCCGGTCAGATTCGCCTGCCCACCCGAGGCGACCCTGCTCACCCTGATGCCCCGAGACCGCCCAGCTAATCCGATGTGAACTCGGCGCCCCGGATGGGCTAGACTCACCGAGGTTTCACCGGGGTGTGGCGCAGCTTGGTAGCGCGCTTCGTTCGGGACGAAGAAGTCGCAGGTTCAAATCCTGTCACCCCGACCACCAGATCGGCCCCCTGACCAGCAATGGCAGGGGGCCGATCGTTTTGTCAGACCGCTCGGCGGACGCCAGGAGTGACAAACGGTGTGACATCGCGGTCAGGCGCCGGTCGACTTGTACACGTCATCGATCGCGATGCCGAGCTCTGGACGACCACCGTGCTCACCGCACAGGATGGGCCGATGGATGACCTGCGCCCCCTCACCATCTCAGTCATGCTCGCCGTCGATAGCGTTCCGGCAGCCGTCGAGTGGTACCGCAAGGCAATCGGGGCGGAGGTTCAGTGGGACCTCGGATCGGTGGCCGGCCTACGGGTCTCCGGTGCGCCGCTGCTGCTCGGTGAGCCTGGCAACAACGGCTGGGCGACACCGGCAACACTGGGGATGACATCGACCCGCGTCGAGATCTTTGTCACCGATCCCGATGCATTCGTTGATCGCGCCGTCGCAGCTGGAGCGACAGCGGGAGATCCGATCGAGGTTCATTCCATGCCGTGGGGACCTCACCGACAGGGCACGTTCACGGATCCGTTCGGACACCTTTGGTTCGTGGGTGATCACAGCCCACTGGATGGCCGGACGTAAGCCAGCCATAGGAGCTGGACCCGCCTGCTATTGAACGTCGCGTTGCCCCCGTCGCCCTCGCAGGCGGACGGGCAGGTGTGGTGACAGTCCTGATCATCAGGGCAAGGTGTGACGAAGTGCGTGACATCGGTCCAGATCGTGCACGGACGAACCCGCACTGATGGGATCCTCACCGAGTGTGACGAAAACGACGCGGAAGTCGCTCGGACACGTCGTTATCGTCACTCTCGACGCGCGACCTTCATGCTCCACTGGGCTGCAAGCGGGTAGGCGCGAAGACGAGGTCTTACCAGATGAGTCCCTCCAGATGGTTGTGGCCGGAAAGCAGACGCGCGATGCGACCAGCGGCCGCCAGCGTCCTCAGCAGCACCGGTCAGCTTCCGGCGGTGCGCACCTGCTCCAGTTCGGCCGAGTTCGCCAGCGCCTCGCTCAGACCTTCCCGCTGCTCGCCGGTGAGTTCCGCGGCCCTGAGCTCCGCCAGCAGTACGTCGGCCCGCGCCCGATCGCCGAGCCGAACCGCGAGCTCCGCGGCGTAGGCCAGCGCTTCCACCAGGTCGGTGACCGGTGCCGACTCGCGGTGTCTGTTCAGCGCCCCGTCCAGGATCCGCGCGGCCTGCCGGACGTCGCCCTTGGAGTCGCCCAGCACGACCGCGTTCCGCACGGCCGTCCCGAGCTGGCTAGACGGCTCGTCGGTGCCCTCCTCCGCCAGGGCGGTGTTGCGGAAGACCCGAATCCAGTTGCCGCCCGGGTCGACGATCGAGAAGCCGGTGACGTTGCCGACGTTCTTGCGCTTGCGCGGCCTGGTCATCCGCGGCAGCCCGGAGATCAATACCTTGCCGTGCACCGCCCGCATCCCGGCAGCGAAAGCCTCGTAGAGCGCCATGGTGTCCTCGACCAGGACCACACACGACCCGTACGACGTCTCCGGGTCGAAACCGTCCAGCCCGAAGAACTGCAGTTGGAGGTCTTCGCGCTGGAGGCCGACGCACGGGTAAGGCTTGGCCTGCCGGTACGTGCGCTCGAAGCCGAGCATCCGGTAGAAATCCTCGATCTCGTCGATGGAGCGGCAGGGCAGCAGGGGAATGGCAATCTCGCCGGCCATGATCACTTCCTCACACGTACGGTGACAGTAACTCTGTACAGCGTACGGCATAAGGTTGAGGTGTGCTCAGGTCAGAAGGGTCCCGAGTAGGCGCTGCAGGTGAGGAGGGTGGCGCAGAAGCCGAACAGCGTGAGCATAATCAGCGCCGCGCCGCCGACCAGAAGGACTAGCGAGATGAGGGCATCGCGGGCGAGGCGACGGCCGGGACTGCGAAACCGCCACGCAGCCCAGGAAGCGAACGCGCCGAGAATCATGGCCGCAATTGGAAGATGGAAGATTATCGGCATCGGCAGGAACATGCTGGCAAGGAACATGATCACTGCGACAACGAGAGCCGCGGCCGCTGTCGTCCCGACCACGACGAGGATGCGACTGCTCGCGTCGGACATGAAGGCGTTGCGAACCCAGCTGGTCACGAGCCCGGCGAGGAGTCCGCCTGTCAGGGAAGCTACCGGCGCGATCAACTGCGGCGGCACAACCAACCCACCCCAAGCCATGAGCGGCAAGATCATCGCGAAGGCGGCAAGGGAAGAAAGAACCCAACTCAACGGGCCGGCGATAGGGCTAGCGGTAGCAGAATCCATATCGACCTCATCCTTGAAATTCGACATCCTCGTGTCAATTGTCGAGCAACCCGCTCCATTCGACTGGTCGCCGCACGGCACTTCCCTTGTGCGGCCTGAGTTACGGGGCGGCGGACAGGCGCGATACGGTCGCGCTTGTGCCGGATTCAGCGGAAGCCCCAGCTCATCAAATCCAGCGAATCGGCGCCTACGCCGTTTGCACCAACGTCGACGGATCGATCCTGCTGTCCCGCTACACGTCAGGAACCTGGGGCCTTCCCGGCGGCGGAGTCGAGCATGGAGAACATCCCGAGGACACCGTTGTTCGGGAGGTCGCCGAGGAGACCGGATACACCGCCAGAGTTCGTGATCTGATCGGCATTCATTCGAATGAATGGACCACCAACTCCGGACACGACATCCACAGTGTCAACGTTGTGTATCGGGTCGAACTCCTCGGCGGGGAACTACGCCATGAATCTGATGGCACCTCTGACCTCGCCGACTGGATCCCCATCACGGAGGTTGGCAATCACCCACACACGCCGCTGATCGATGTGGTGTTGCAGCAAGATCGGGAACCGCGCCTTCAGTCAGGGGCCCGGCTGACCAACGCCGGCTCTGCAGACAACGCCGATAGCGACGGCAACCACCACAGCCGTCTCGGCCTCGGGCCGGGCCTGCCACCCTCACGGTCATGAACCACATGGACCTCTACCCCTTCGCTGAGGACATGGATGGCAGCGAGGCGGCCGTGCTGTGCTTCGCTCTGGACCGTGCGCGGTGGCGGTTCGCTTGGAAGACCGGAGGACTCGACGCCGATCAGTTGCGCCGGCGACACCCGCCATCGGCGATGACCCTGGCCGGATTGATCAAGCACCTGACTGCCGTCGAGGATGGGTTCGCGGCTGGCGCAGCTGGTCGACCGCCAGCAGTAGCCGGCGGCGAAGGCGATTGGGTCACCGCGGTTGCCGATGCACCAGAGGCTCTCTATGCGGGCTGGTACGGGGCCGTCGAACGCGCCCGGAACGAGTGGCGGGCGCTGAGTGCCGACGACGGGTTGGACGTACGCGTCCCCGGTGGCACCGAGACCTGGGTTCTGAACCGGCGCGGCTTGCTTGTCACGTTGCTGGAGGAGTACCAAGTGCACGCCGGCCACGCCGATCTCATCCGCGAAGCAGTCGATGGCCTCGTCGGCAATGACCCGCCGGGGCCGGACGCCGTATCGGACGCTTGATTCTCAGGGGCTGTAGAGGGAACGCCCGTCATGATCAAAAGGGCTGCACCCAAGCAGATCTTTGCGTCGGGCCGCTCACCTGCCGCCCGCCAGGTGACAGGTCAATGACCAATCCGCAAGATTCGCGCGCGACGCACTGGTGACGCGTTCCCAGTCAGAGCAGCTCACCCGGCTCATCTCGAGCGCGGCGGGCTGGTGGGATTGCAGCACATACCCCCAGGAGAATCCGGCCAGTGCTTCCAGGGTCCGCTCGCTCAATCCGACGCGAACGAGGAACGTGTGCGCGATCCACTGCATGTCGGGATGATCGGGGTTCGCCGGAGCGTCGAAGAAGGTCGGCTTAAAGCCCAACGCAAGGACAGGAGCGCCAAGGCCGCTCCAGGCGTCGAGAGTCGTCATGGTCCCGTCGCCAGGTTCGGCGTACTCGTGCGTGACGGTCTGAATCCATCCGAAGATCGCCCGGTAACCAGAACCCGCGTACTCAACGGAGGCAGTCACAATCGGGAACCCACGGAAGGACTCCTCGTTGTAGCCGACCGCGACAATGTCATGTCCGGTGCGGACTGGATCGTCGTTCAAAGTTTGCTCAATGAGAATCTGCCCCTCGAATCCCATCGACCGAAACGGAACGGACAGTTCCTTCGCCTGGTTCACACCTGCCAAGCATAGATTCGCTCACCGCCCTATCCGAGAGCTGCAACGATCCGAGTCTGCCAGGCCATCCCCGAGCACCGGATAGACCGTGCAGTGGCCGCCCCATCGGTCCGAGGTTGCTTGATCACAAGGCCCATGTCAGCACCTGACTGGCACCGCCCTCCGGTCCGCTGAGTCGGGTGTCGGTGGTCACCTCTAGGTTCGATGGTGATCGACGACGGAGGAGGTTTCGGTGGGCAACAACGCTTCGACAACCGGGCCGAAGGGCCGGCCAGGGCGGTTACCGGATGGCTACAACCAGCGCGGGGAGCAGCGACCGCTGGCTTGGCCGGATGTACGGCAGCGACTGGAGCAGGCCAAGCATTTCTGGTTCAGCACGGCCGATGCCGACGGTGCTCCGCACGCCCGGCCGATCTGGGCCGCCTGGGTCGACAACACCCTGTATGCGGACGGCGGGGTGCAGGTGACCAGGTGGGGTCGTGATCTGTTGGCCAATCCCCGGATCCAGGTCCATCTGGAGAGTGCTCTCGACGTGGTCATCGTCGATGGGACGTTCACGCTGGAGAACGATCTGACCGCCGAGGCGTTCGGCCGGGTCCAGGCCAGCTATCTCGAACGGTACAAGGACTATCAGCCCGAATCAGCGAATGGCCTGTTCATGATCAAGCCGCGGCAGGTGCTCGCCTGGTCGCAGTTCCCGGTCGATGTCACGAGCTTCACGTTCGACTGAGCCGTCTCAGGTCTACTTCACTCCACCATCGAGACCGCATGCACGTTGCTACCGTCGTCCGATGACCGACCTGCGCTCCGTCACCAAGATCAAGCTCGACGGAGCGGTACGCACCCACTGGAGCCGGTTGATCACGGCGGCGCCGCCGGGCACCTGGCTGTTCGCGCCCGAGGGGACGGCGGTTCACTACGACTCGGGCGAGCTGTATACGAAGCACAACACGGCCGGTGTTCAACTACTTGTCCCTGGCGAGTGGTGGACCGCCTGGTGGTGGCAGGACCGACGCTGGATCGGCATCGATGTCACGCTGCCGGTCACCGAGACCGATAACGGATTCCGTTACACCGACCTCGAGCTCGATCTCTGGTGGCGGGACGGCGATTGCGGCATTGTCGATCAGGACGAGCTCCGGGAAGCTGTTGATCAAGGACGGATCGACTCAGATACCGCCACGGTCGCCGAACGGGTCGCGGCCGAGCTGCGCCAGCGGCTGCGGCGCGATCGGGAATTCGTCGAGCACGGCTTCACCGTCCTTGATCGCAACCTCACCAGGTCGGCCGGATCACCCGACTGATCACGACCCCACGCGGATTCAGGCCACGTGCACCACGGCACGGATGCGTGCTCGGCGGAACAGGCGCATCCGGCGTCTCGGCGAGGGCGCGTTCCAAACCGTTCGAACCATCGGTGACCTCGTCCTCGGTCAGCTGTTCGAAGGCCGAGAGGCTGCGCAGCGGGTGCTCGGACCGTCAGGAATGCCGCCAGCACCAACGTCCGGCCGCGCCGACCGACAGAATGGTGACGAGTTGACGACACCACGCGAGTTTCAACCGCGGATTCGGCGCGGGTCCCGTAACATCATCCGTGCTCGGGGCGATCTACACCGTCCGAGCAGTCAGCGAGCCGAGGCACTTGCGAACGCAAGGCCGATTTTTGCATGCCCTTCTTGACGAACTCTTGAGGCCAGGCCTCGCACGATAACCCGACGTTGAGCTTCTCCTGAGCCGGGATCCCTAGGATGATTTGGACCTCGCTGCGGGTGCACGAATCGATTCAAGGTCGTTCGGGGGACGTCACCGCACGAATCCCGTGGTCGACATGTCGTCGACCGGCGCCGAAGCCGCGCGCAACGATTCTCTGAGCCTTTTCGGCACCGAGTGAGATCGGATCCGGCTGACCGACGCCAGCCGGATGCACATCTTGGCGGCAACTCGGGAGGGGAACCCCATATGGTTCGGCCGCGTAGGGCCCTTGAGGCTCCACCGCCATCGCCGCTGATGCGGCGCGTGGTCATTCTCTGTACGGTTCCGCTGCTGGTCCTGGCTGCGGCCGGCGCGGGTTTGTTCGTCTGGAACTCGCAGCAGCAGCAGGCGGGGCCGGCCGAGCCCGGTGCCGTGCCGTCCACCTCGTCCACCCCGTCGACCGACGGCGCCCCCAGCGGGGATGCCAGCGAACTGACCGGCGAACAGCAGGCCGCGAAAGCGATCTCCTCCTGCCGGCGCGAGGTGGCCCTGGCCGAGTCCGTGCTCGGCGCGGCCGGCGACGGGACCGGCCACTGGCGGGAGCACGTACAGGCGCAGACCGATCTCACCCTGGGCCGCAACACCGACGCCCAGACCAAGGCGATCTTCAAGCGGTCCAAGCTGGCCGGGCCGTCGGACGTGGCGAAGTATCAGACGGCCAAGGCGGGCTACAAGGCCGAGAGCGGGGCCTGCAAGGCGGTCAAGGGCGCGGACGAGGAGCAGACCGACCACCTCGCCGTCTGCCGGGCCCGGCTGGACAAGGTCACCTCGGCCCTGACCAACGCCGACCTGGTGATGAAGGACTGGTCGAATCACCTCGCCGACATGCGCAAGTCGGCCGGCGGTGAGGTCCACGACGCCCAGGCCGTCTGGCTCGACACCTGGCGCAAGGCTCCGCCCAACCTGGAGAAGTACGCCGCCGCGATGGACACCCTGGCCAAGACCAAGAGTTGCCCGCGCTAGGAGCCCGAAAACAGTCAGACGCGACTGTTCGCAGCATCCGCGATCGTTTCAACGGTCGCTGACGCGGCGAACGGTCGCGTCTGTGCTTTCGTCCCCTGCCTGGCCCGGGACCGGATTTACTGGGGTGAGCCGCCGGGTTGGTACGGGCCCGGCTGATAGGGGCCTTGCGGGGGCGTCGGTTGCGGGCCCGGCTGATAGGGACCTTGCGGCGGCATCGGCTGCTGTCCTGCAGGCCGGAACGGCTGCGGTTGAGGCTGCTTGCGCCGACCTGCCACCACGGCGCAGATGACCAGGATCATGCCGATCGCGCCGAGCACGTTCATGATGGCGAGCGGCACGCTGGCCATGGCCATCGACAGGCTGAGCTCGGCCATGATCCGCGGCAACATGATCGACACGACCGCGGTCAGCGCGTGGGCGATCAACAGCAGGAAGCAGCCGATCATGCCGAGCACCCGGGCGGACCCCTTGGTCATGGCCCCGATCAGGACGATGCCGATCAGGAACGGCAGCCCGAACGCGATCTGCATCAGGGCGTACGGGATCATGTCCGACATGGATCAGCGACCCGTTCCGGCGTAGACGACCGCCTCGTTCTCGGCGTCCAGCCCGAACGCGGTGTGCGCCGCGACCACGGCCCGGTCGACGTCGTCCTGGTCGACCACGACCGAGATCCTGATCTCCGAGGTGGAGATCATCTCGAGGTTCACGCCCGCCTCGGCCAGGGCGGTGAAGAACCGCGCCGTCACGCCGGGGTGGGATCGCATCCCGACGCCGACAACGGAGACCTTGCCGATCTGGTCGTCGTACAGGACCTGCTCGAAGCCGACACTCTCCCGCAGTGCCTCGAGGGCGGCCTTGGCGGCCGTGCCGTCGGTCTTCGGCAGGGTGAACGAGATGTCGGTCCGGCCGGTCTCGACCGCCGACACGTTCTGCACGATCATGTCGATGTTGATCTCCGTCGCGGCGACCGCCTCGAAGATCCGGGCGGCCTCGCCGACCCGGTCGGGCACGCCGACGATCGTGATCTTGGCTTCGCCACGATCTTGCACGACGCCGGAGATGATCGCCTGCTCCATGGCACTTCCCTTCTCTGCCTCGGTGACCCAGGTGCCGTCCCGGTCGGAAAACGATGATCGTACATGCACGGCGACATGCTCCCGTCGGGCGTATTCGACACAGCGCAGGTGCAGGATCTTGGCACCACAGGCGGCCATCTCGAGCATTTCCTCGTAGCCGATCTTGGGGATCCGGCGTGCACTCGGGACGATCCGCGGGTCCGCGGTGAAGATCCCGTCGACGTCGGTGTAGATCTCGCAGTGATCGGCCTGGAGGGCCGCGGCGAGTGCGACGGCCGTGGTGTCGGAGGCACCGCGGCCCAGGGTGGTGATGTCCTTCGTGTCCTGGGCCACGCCCTGGAACCCGGCGACGATCACGATGTCACCGGCGTCGACCGCGGAAACGATCCGACCCGGCGTGATGTCGATGATCCGCGCGTTGCCGTGCGTACCGGTGGTGATGATGCCGGCCTGCGATCCGGTCAGCGACCGGGCATGCAGGCCCAGGTCGGCGATCGCCATCGCCAGCAGCGCGGCACTCATCCGCTCACCAGCGGTGAGCAGCATGTCGAGCTCTCGCGGCGGCGGCAGCGGGGAAACCTGGAGCGCGAGATCCATCAGCTCGTCGGTCGTGTCCCCCATGGCCGAGATCACCACGACGACGTCGTGGCCCTGCTGCTTGGTGGCGACGACTCGCTTGGCGACCCTCTTGATGCTCTCCGCATCGGCCACCGACGATCCGCCGTACTTCTGCACTACGCGGCCCACGCCGACTCCCTCTGTTATGCCTGTTCTCGGCCGTCAACTGGTCTCGAACCAGGCCCAACTGTAATCGGAACGGCCGCCGACGCCGGGGCCTGGCCACAGTGCGGTCGCCCGGCGAAGTTAGGTTACCCTTATTGACTGTGACCTCCTTCCTGTCCCGCCGCCGGATGCTGACCGGTTCCGTCGCCCTGGGCCTGGGCGCGAGCCTCGGAACGGCCGGCTGCAACTCCACCGCCGAAACGCCGTCCCTGGCCGGGCCGTCCGGCGCCGGTTCGGGCTTTCCGGTGACCGTCGAGCACAAGTACGGCAGCACGACGGTCCCGGCCGCGCCGCAACGGATCGTCTCGGTCGGACTGACCGAGCAGGACACGCTCTTCGCCCTCGGGCTGACGCCGGTCGCGGTGACCGAGTGGTACGGCGATCGGCCGCACGCGATCTGGCCCTGGGCGGAGCAGGCCGCGGCCGGCGCGAAGCCCGAGGTGCTCAGCACCGCCGACGGACTGCAGCTCGAGCGGATCGGAGCGCTCGAGCCGGACCTGATCCTCGGCACCAACGCCGGGCTGTCCAGCGCCGACTACGCCCGACTGTCCGAGTTCGCGCCGACCATCGCCAACCGCGGCGGCTTCGACTCCGACAACTTCGAGCCGTGGACGGTGCAGACCGAGCTGATCGGCAACGCCGTCGGCAAGGCGGCCGAGACCACGAAGTTGATCACGGACCTGCGAGATCGCTTCGCCCGGGCGGCGGCCGATCACCCGCAGTTCGCCGGCAAGAAGGCGGTCTTCCTCCAGGCGCCGTACTACGAGGGCAAGGCGATCGCCTATCAGGACGGCCTCAGCACCGCATTCCTGACCGACCTCGGCTTCGTCATCCCGCCGGTGATCAACGAGTACGCGACCGATGGCGGCCAGGCACAGATCCCGGTCGAGAAGCTCGACATCCTCGACGAGGCCGACGTCCTGGTCTGGGCCACCGAGGACGACAAGGCCCGGGCCGAGCTGGCCCGCAACGAGTTGTTCGGCCGGCTCCGCGCCGTTCGGGAAGGCCACTCGATCTACACCGGCGGGGTGCTCGCCGCGGCGATCTATTTCGCCACCGTGCTCAGCCTGCCGTACGTCCTGGACACGCTGGTGCCGATGCTCGAGACCCCCTGACGATCCGGTTGAGTTAGGGTCGCGCGGGTGGCGGAGACGGCGAAGAATCAGTGGATCGACGGCGTGCTCGGGCGGCTGTCGCTGGAGCAGTTGGTCGGCCAGTTGCTGGTGCCCTACGTGACCGGGGCGACCGTCGACACGGCGGCGCCGGAGAACCGGGAGCGGTTCGGGGTCGACACCCCGGCGGAGGTGATCAAGACCCTGCAGCCGGGAGGCGTGATCTATTTCGCCTGGTCCGGCAACGTCGACCGGCCGGAGCAGACCGCCGAGCTCAGCGCAGGGCTGCAACGGATCGCGCTCGATGATCATGGTCCACAGATCGGGCTGATGATCGCGACCGATCAGGAGAACGGGATCGTGGTCCGGCTGAAGGAGCCGGTGACCCAGTTCCCGGGCGCGATGGCGCTCGGCGCCATCGCCGGGGACGCGGGCCGCAGCCGGGACTGTTACCGGATCACCGGGCGGGAGTTGCGGGCGGTCGGGATCAACGCCGACTACGCACCCGACGGCGACGTCAACGTCAATCCGGCCAACCCGGTGATCGGGGTGCGCTCGTTCGGCTCCGATCCGGACCGAGTGTCGGAGCACGTCGTCGCGTCGATCCACGGGCTGCAGCAGGACGCCGGGATCTCCGCCTCGGTCAAGCACTTCCCCGGCCACGGCGACTCGGCGGTCGACTCACACAGCGACCTGCCGGTGATCACTCATGATCGCGCGACCTGGGAGCGGGTCGATGCCCCGCCGTTCCGGGCCGCGATCGCCGCCGGGGTCGACCTGGTCATGTCGGCCCATCTGTCCTTCCCCGCTTTCGATCCGTCCGGTGATCCGGCGACGCTGAGCCGGCCGGTGATCACCGGGCTGCTGCGGGATGAGCTGGGCTACCAGGGAGTGATCACGACCGACGCCCTGGACATGCAGGGCGTCCGGACCCGCTATCCCGACGGCGAGGTCGCCGTGCGGGCGATCGAGGCGGGCATCGATCATCTGCTCGATCCGCCGCAGCCGCTAGTCGCGCGGGACGCGCTGCTCCAGGCGGTCCGGGAGGGTCGGCTGAGCGAGGAGCGGATCGCCGCCAGCGTGCGCCGGATCCTCTCGGTGAAATGGGACCGGGGGTACGCGACCGGCCCCGACCCCGATCGGCCTGAGTTGTCGATCATCGGGTCCGACGAGCATCGCGCGGTCGCTACGAGCATCGCGCGGGAGGCGATCACGATCGTCCGGGACGACGCCTCACTGATCCCGCTCGCGGCCGGGTCGGTGCTGGTGACCGGCTGGGGCGACGCCGCGGTGCCGAGGCTGGCCGCCGGCCTGCGCTCCGCGTCCGAATCGGGCATCGTGCGGGTCGAGGAGTTGATCACCGGCCCGGAGCCGTCCGCCGGGACGATCGGGGCGGCGGTCGCTCTGGCCGTGGCGGTCGACCGGGTCGTCCTGGTGACCTCCTCGGCCTGGCGAAACCCTCCGCAGCAGGCCCTTGCCGCCGCCCTGGTCGCGGCGAACCCCCGGCTCGTCGTGGTCTCCGCCCGCGACCCGTACGACCTCTCCGTGCTGCCCGCGACGGGAACCTTGATCACCGGCTACTCCGCCCTCCCGGCAACCCTGGACGCCGTGACCGAGGTGCTGCTCGGCCGCGATGCCGCCCCCGGCCACCTCCCCGTCGAGCTCTGATCAGCAGCGCCGGCATCGGGGAAGATCTCGCCGGGTACTCCCGGCCGCATCTTCCCCGTTGTCGTCGGGGCACCGGCCGCAGGAGTGCCTTCCGTTCCCTGAGCCTGTCGAAGGGCAAACCGGGTCGTCGCCTGGCCCTTCGACAAGCTCAGGGAACGAAACCCACGGAGGGGTGCTCGGCCACCGTCGCCGGGCTCGGGCTGTCCAGCTCAGGAGCCGGCGACCGGGGTGGTCTGGGCGAGGGCGACTCGCCAGGCTCCGGCCTCTTCGACCGCCACGTAGGTGAGGCGGCCGGTGGTGGCGAAGGAGGGCTCCGCGGTGTCACGCTCGTCGGAGATGTGCTTGGTGCAGCTGATGATCGCGACATCGGGACGGAGGAAGCGGATGTCGTCGACCTCCGCGGTCGTGATCACCTGAGCCAACGGTGACGCGAGCCCGGCCGCCATCGCCCGCCCGAGCTCATCCCGCCCGGCCACGCGCCGACCGCCGAAGTTCACGATGATCGCGTCCTCGGTGTGCAGCGCGAGGAACGGCTCGACATCGAATTGCGCCGCCTGCAACTCCTCGACGAGTCGGTGCAGCTTGCCCTGATCCTGATCCATCTCGATCACTTTCCTATTGTGCGGAGCGATTTACTCCGCGCAGCCAGAATATTGCGGAGTGTTCCATTCCGCAATAGTGTCCGCTGATGGAGAACCGCCGGAAAGCCGCGCGCCGGGACGAGGTCGAACGCAACAACCGGGCGCTGCTGCACGCGGCCCGGGCGGTTGTCGACGAGGACGGTGCGCATGCCTCCGTGGCGGCGATCGCGGCCCGGGCCGGCGTCGGGGTCGGCACTCTGTATCGGCGATATCGCACCAAGGAGCAGCTCTTCCAGCACCTCTGCACCATCACCCTGACCGACTATCTCCGTGCCGCCGAGGAGGGGCTCGGTCACGACGATCTGTGGGACGGCCTGGCGCACTACATCGAGCAGGCGGTGCTCGCCGGCACGGGAGCCTTCGGCGCCATCGCCGGCACCATCGAGGTCACCGCGGAGATGAATGAACTGAGCACCCGCGGCGACGACGCCGCCGAAGAGCTCGTCCGCCGGGCGCACCAGGCCGGGGTGCTGCGCGCCGACGTCGGCGCGGTCGACGTCGCGCTGCTGATCGAGCAACTGGGGCGGTCACCGCTGGTCGAGACGATCGGCCGGCAGGGCCGGGCCGAGCTGGTCGAGGCGGCCGAGCACGCGCGCCGGAGGTTGATCAGCATCGCCGTCGACGGGCTCCGTGCGCCGGGCGGCGCACCGCTGGCGGAGCCGCGACCCGGCTGGGAGCTCTTCACCGAGCGGTGGACGTCACCCGGGGCGGGTTTGTGATCACAGGGCCTGCCCTTCGCCAGGCTCAGCCCGGATCCACCGATGATCTTGGATCCGTGGTGCCGTGACTTCGGTCCGGGCTGTGCGGCCGGGTGTTCGTTCCCTGAGCCTGTCGAAGGGCAGCCAGCTGGGTGCCCTTCGACAAGCTCAGGGAACGAACATCCGCCGGCCCGAACAGAGGTCGCGACACCACGACCAAGATCATCGGTAGGTCCGGGCTCAGGGAACGAAGTGTCGGACCTTCGACAAGCCGCGGGACGGGGTGGGGACGCGGTCGAGCCGGCCGGGATGCCGCGGGGGTTCGCCCGCGTGATCATCCCGACCGGCTCGTACTGCGTACTGCTGGGGTCTCAGGCGGAGATGTCGACAATCCGCTCGAACACGAACTCGTACGGCAGGTAGGCCACGTCGTACTCGTGGCCGGGCTGGTGTGACTGCAGCTGGGACAGCTGGAGCAGGCGCCAGCCGTCGATCAGGGCGTCGAGGCCGGTCTTGTAGGGCGGCTCATCGCTGTCGCCCATGGTCGGCTTGGACCGGCCGGTGCCGTCGTAGCGGGTCCAGGCGATCACGTTGGAATCCAGCGCCGAGGTGCCGAGATACAAGATCAGCACCTGCTGGCGCAGGTTGGGCTGGGCCGGGGTGGCGGCGAAGGCTTCTTCGATGGTGGTGGTCGTCATGGCAGTCTCCTCGTTCCTTGATCAGAAATGCCAGCCGCCGGCGCGATGGCTCGAGCCGAGCCGCACGTCGCTGGCTCCCGGTGCGACGAACTGCGGCCGCAACTGCTCCCGGGTCAGGTAGTAGTCGATGTCGAATTCGGCGTTGCCGGTGATCACCCGCCACAGCTTGGCCCGGTTGACCAGCTCCAGCCGACCCTCGTTGGCCGAGCTCCAACCGAAGCTCGTGGTCAGCTCCTTGAGCACCTGCGGGTCGTCGATGTCGTCGGTGTTCCAGAGCCGGAGCTGCCGCACTGTCGGGTTGAACCTGATCTTGAACATGTAGCGCGGCACGTCGGAGTCGTTGCGCCGGCCGCCGTGCCAGATGCCGTGGTGCAGGAAGACGACCGTGCCGGCCGGACAGGTCAGCCGGGTCTGGCCGGCCAGGTTCTGATAGCGGCCGATGCCGGTCTGGTTGATCTTGCGCAGATGGGTGCCGGGGACGCTGAGCGTGCCGCCCTGCTCCAGCGTGACGTCGCGCGGGTAGTACATGAGCTGCACGTCGAACGAGTCCGTCCGGGTGTCCAGGATCGCGTCGCCATGCATGTTCTGCGCCTCGCCGCCGCGCGGCGGACGGACGTGCACCGCGTGGTGGTCGATCACCGGGCCGGGCCCGACCAGGCTCTGCACCGCCCCGGCGACGGCCGGCAGGTCGAGCAGTTCGCGGACGAAGGTGCCGACGGGGAACGCCTCGTCCAGCGGCGTCCCGTACGGGTAACCGGGGATGCCGGCGTCCAGCACCTCGATGGCGCGCTGGTTCATGGCGTCCGGCACGGCCGCCTCCAGCGCGACGGCTCCGTGGGACACGAAGTGGGCCATTTCCACCGAAGTCAGTAAGTGTTTCCGATCGACCAGTGCACTCACGGCACAGTCCTCCCTTGGGCGTGGGTCAAGGATTCGCAGCAACAGAAGGGGTCGGCTGCGCTTACTACGCTAAGCCGCCGGAACCCCGATGTCGTGGTGCGGAAGCGGCCATTACTGGTTGAATTCCTGCATGACGGAGCCCGAGATCCCAGCGGTCGAGATCGACCTGACCGAGCCGCCCGAGGTCTGGGCGCAGGGTCGCGGCACGCACGGGCGGCGGCAGTTGGAGGACCGGTTCCAGTTGCCGCGGCTGTGGTCACTGCATCTGTACGGCTACCACGCCGAGCTGGAGGTGGACGGTCGGAGCTATCGGGTCGCGCCCGGCACCGTGTCCCTGGTCCCGCCGGCGGCCGCAATCGTCTACCGCTACCAGGGGCCGTCCACCCACCTCTACGCCCACCTCCGGGTCGAGGGCCGGACGCCGACCCGCGGCGGGCTGCAGTTGATCATGTCGCCCGGTGCCGAGCTGCCGGTGATCACCGACCTGATGGAGTCGGCCGTCGCCGCGGCGGCCGTCCGGCCGGAGCGGACCCGGGCCGACGTCTGGGGCGTGCTGCTGCGGCTGGCCGACCGGCCGGCGCCGCGGCGGGCGACCAGCCCCGCCCATGATCACGTGATGGCGGCGATGGCCTACATCGAGTCCCGGCTGACCGAGCCACTCACGGTGCCGCAGGTCGCCGCGGCGGCGGGGATCTCGGCCAACCACCTGGCCCGACTGTTCGCAACCGAGGTAGACCAGTCGGTGGTCGGCTACCTCCGCCGGCGGCGGATCGATCATGCCCGCCGGCTGCTGGCGAGCAGCACGATGTCGATCAGCGCGATCGCCGCGGCCGTCGGGATTCCCGATCTGCAGGCATTCAACAAGGCCTGCCGGGCGGTCACCGGGCAGTCGCCGCGCCGGCTGCGCCAGCCCGAGACGGCGTCGCCGGATCGCTGATCCTGGTCTGTCGCGACCGCTGGACGAGTTCTTGCGGCCAGCGTCCGACCTTGGCAGATTTGGGCTCGGCACCCAGCCCGCTGTTTCGTTCCCTGAGCCTGTCGAAGCATGTCCTGAGCCTGTCGAAGGGGGCAAGCCAGGTGCATCGGACCGGCCCTTCGACAAGCTCAGGGAACGAAACCGAGCATGCTCCGGTCCATCGCGATCGAGGAGGATCGATGACCCCAGCACCCCGCAGCCGACCTGCCCGAAATCCCGTCATGATCATCGGTCTCACCGTCGCCGCCCTGGTGACCACGCTGCTCACGACGGCTCCGGCCCAGGCAGCCCCGGCGGTACGCGATTTCGAGGCGGATCCGGTCGGCTCCGTGCCGACCGACTGCGGGACGCCGGCCGACCGAGCGGCCGCAGCGGTCACCGATCAGCAGGCCCAGAGCGGCCGGCAGTCGTTGCTGCTGGCCGACGACTCGACCACCAGCCAGACCGTGATCGTCTGCCCCGCGGCCGGCGGTGCCGGCGCCGAGCTGAAGGTCGCGCTCCGGCCGGAGTCGTTGCCCAACGGCTTCCTGATCTCGCTGCTGGGCACGACCGCCCGCCGTCCAGGCGTCGAGGTGCCCGTCTTTCAGCTCCGGGTCGGCCCCGACGGCGGTCTGTCCTGGTACGACGGCCTCGGCTGGACCCCGTTCGGCCCGACCGGCATCGTGCCGACCGGAGCCTGGAGCACCGTGATCATGCAGGTGCCGCAGGGGCATCAGGAGGCGCGGGTCTACGCCGGCGACCGGGCCGACCGGCGGTCCTACGTCGGAGCGGCCGGACCGGTCGGCGTCAGCCCGGTCACCGCGGTCGCCCGCTATCAGTTCGCGACCGCGGGCACGGCCACCTCCGGGGACACGATCTTCGTCGACGACGTGGCCGTGGACGACGGGGCCGGTGTCCGACCGGCACCGCCGCATCCCACCCTCCGGGTCGGCCGCCCGACGATCATCGACCAGACCGACGAGGGTCTGATGCAGATGCCGAACACCGTGGTCAGCGTGCCGCAGCCGGGCGGCGGCGAAGAGATCCTGGTGTCCTACCCGGTGCACGGCGACACCGCCCATGACACCGGCACCGCGATGGCGTCGTCCCTTGATCATGGTGCGACCTGGACCAACGCCGACGACCGGAATCCCTTCCCGGACGAGCAATCCTTCTACCTCAGCCGGCTGCAGGGCGGCGACCTGCTCGCGGTGTCGTACCACACGTTCATGATCGACGACTCCGGCAGCCTGCAGGCCGAGGTGCCGACCGCGGTGTCCAGCGACGGCGGTCACACCTGGACCCACCGGGCCGGCCGGATGACCGCGCCGACCGCGATGAAGCCGATCTCGACCGCGACCAGCCGGCCCGGCCATCCGCTCGGCGGCTTCGTCCTGGTGCACCGGGTGATCGAGGACGCCGACGGCACGCTCTTCCAGTCCGGCTACGGGTTCTACGCCCCGGACAAGAAGTTCCGGCAGATCCTGCTGGCCTCGACCGACGGCGGCGAGAACTGGACCGTGCGCGGCACGGTCGCCGCCGACCTGCCCGACCGGCAGAACTACGAGTGCCTCTGTGAGGCCGCGATCGAGCGGACGGCCGACGGATCGATGCTGGCGATCATGAGGACCGGCAGCTATCAGCCGCTCTACCAGGCGCGATCGACCGACGACGGCGCGACCTGGAGCACGCCGGTGCCGCTGGTCGCCGGTCCGGACCGGCTCCCGGTGGTCGGCGTCTTCCCCGATCTGATCTTGCTCGGCAACGGAAGGCTCGTGCTCTACGTCGGTCGCCCCGGGCAGTCGATCTTGAGCTCGCCCGACGGCAACGGACGATCATGGTCCGCCCCCGCCGTGGTCGACTATCTCAACTCGGGCAACGGAACCCAGCTGCCGATCGGCCCGAACCGGGTGCTCACCTTCGGCGACCGCGGCGCCGAATGGACGCCGAACACCCCGCTCCGCAAGGCCGTCTGGGCCGCCCCGGTCACAGTGCGCTAACCGCCTGGGGAGGTCAACGGAGGTACGGCGAGCAGCATCGTCACCGACCACGCGGCGTGAGCCAGGATCGGGGCGATGACCGCGCCGGTCACCTGCCGCAGCCGACCGACGACCAGGGCGAGCAGCACGGCCGCGAAGACCAGCAGCGGATTGCCGGTGGCGATGGTCGCGAGGGCGTAGAGCAGCGTCGTCGCCAGCAGGCGGTACGGCTCCCGGACCAGCCGCCACAGCGCGCCGCGGAAGAACAGCTCCTCGCCGGCCGCGTTGATCACCGTGATCCCGAGCACCAGGGCCGGCAGGCCCCGGTCGGCGTAGTCGAAGACGCCGGCCAGCACCCGGTCCAGCACTGGCACCCGATGCACGATCACGGCACCGAGCAGGAAGATCGCGGCCAGCCCGAGCCCGACCATGATCGGCGCGATGATCGTCCGGCCGAACGGTCGCGGCCGGTCGGGCAGCCAGCTGATCGGCCCGAGCAACAGCCCGCCGGCCAGCCAGACCGCGGCCAGCGCCAGGCTCAGCAGATAGAACCGGGGACTGCCGGGCGGGCTGGCGAACGACAGCTGGAGCAGCGCGATCCCGGCGCCCAGCACGATCAACACCAGCAGTCGGGCCAGCGTCGGTCGCCGCTCCAGGGCGGATCCCGTCGCGCCCCGCACCGTCGAGCCGGTGATCACCAGGACTCGCCGGCCCGCCGGCAGTCGATCAGCGCGGCGCGGACGGCGTCGTCGTAGCCGAGCTGGTCACCGGGGATCAGCCGCCGGATCCGGTCGTCCCGGACCACCACCTCGTTGCTCATCGACCCGATCAGGTTACGGGCGGTGACCGGGTCGACGTCGGTGATCAACTGCAGCCAGGCCGAGGACAGCCGCGGCGTGAGCAGCGGCACCGGCAACATCGGCAGCGGCCGCCCGTCGATGATCTTGGCCACCCGGCGCAGCATCTCGCCGTAGCTCAGCACCTCCGGACCGCCGACGTCGTACGCGCTGCCGTACGTCTCCGGCCGGCCGAGCACCCCGACCAGGTAACGGATCATGTCGACCAGGGCGATCGGCTGGGTCCGGGTCGACACCCAGGCCGGCGTGATCATGGCCGGCAACCGCTGCGCCAGCTGTCGGGTCAGCTCCCAGGAGATCCCGTCGTGGCCGATCACGATCGCGGCCCGCAGCGTGGTGACCGGCACCCCTCCACCGGCCAGCAGCCCCTCGACCTCCCGCCGGGACCGCAGATGATCGGACAACCGGCCGTCGTCGACCCCGAGCCCACCGAGGTAGATCAACTGACCGACCCCGGCCCGGGCGGCAGCCTCGCCGAACGCCCGAGCCGCCTCGGCGTCCCGTTCCACGAAGTCGTCCGACCCCAGCGCGTGCACCAGGTAGTAGGCGGCATCGGCCCCGGCCAGCCCCGGCTCGAGGCTGTCCGGATCGGACACATCCCCCGCGATCGGCTCGCCGGCTCCGGCATAGTCGTCCGGCCGCCGCGTCATCGCCCGTACGGTGTGCCCGCCCGCGACCAGCTCCGCACACAGGTGCGACCCGATGAACCCGGACGCGCCGGTGACCAACACCCGCGTCATCGCCGTCTCGCCGCTCGGTCCATCCAGCGAACCTACCCACCGAGCGTCGACCGGCGAGCCAGGGGCTGAGATCGGCAGGTCGGCCGAGCGGGACGGTGTCGCCGCCGACACTAGGCTGGCGATCATGAGAGACGCTGTCTCGATCCGGATCGATGCCCCGCCGAACCAGGTCTGGGAGTTGGTCAGCGACATCACCAACACCGGGCGGTTCAGCCCGGAGACGTTCGAGGCCGAGTGGCTGGGCGGGGCGACCGGGCCGGCGGTCGGCGTGCGGTTCCGCGGGCACGTCAAGCGCAACGGCAAGGGGCCGACCTACTGGAGCGTCTGCCGGATCGTGGCCTGCGAGCCGGGCCGGGAGTTCGCGTTCGTCGTCACGGCCGGCGACACGGAGCTGAACACCTGGCGGTACGTCTTCGAGCCGGACCGGGCCGGCAGCACGGTGACCGAGTCGTTCGAGCTCACCGATTCCATCGGCACCCGGATCTACTGGGCACTGCTCGGTCGCTGGCGGGGACGCACCAACCGGAACGGAATGCGGACCACGCTGCAGCGGATCAAGGCCGAGGCCGAGGGCACGGCCGGGACAAATCGGACCTGAATTCGAGTTCCGGCCCGGCCCCACCGCGGGATCACGGTCTCGCGCATAATCGGGCGCATGACGACGGGACTCGACCGGGAGGTTCGCTGGGGCATCATCGGGCCCGGCGGCATCGCCGGCAAGGTGATCAAGGACTTTCCGCTGGTGCCGAACGCGGTGCCGGTCGCCGTCGCCTCCCGATCCCAGCAGCGGGCCGATGCCTTCGCCGCCGAGCACGGACTGCTCGAGGCGTACGGCAGCTACCGCGAGTTGATCATGAGCGACTCGGTCGACGCGCTCTACATCGCCACGCCGCATCCGCAGCATCGTGATCTTGTCCTGGCCGCGGCCGAGGCCGGGAAGGCCGTCCTGGTGGAGAAGTCGTTCGCCGCGACGGTCGACGGGGCGACGCTGATGATCGAGGCCGTACGCCGACACCGGGTGTTTGCCATGGAGGCGATGTGGACCCGGTTCCAGCCGGCCATCGTCGCGGTTCGCGAGCTGATCGACGCCGGGGAGATCGGCGAGCCGCGCCAGGTCCAGGCCGATCTCGGCGTCAACCGGCCCTACGACCCGGCCGACCGGCTCTACGATCCGGCCCAGGGCGGCGGCGCGACGCTCGATCTCGGCGTCTATGTGGTCTCGCTGGCGCACTACGTCCTGGGCCGGCCGGATTCGGTTCTGGCGACCGGGTCGCTGGCGCCGACCGGGGTGGACGCCGACGCCGCGATCATGCTCGGTTACCAGGACGGCCGGATCGCTTCCTTGATCACCACTCTGCGCCATCAGACGCCGGGCGCGGCCCGGATCACCGGCACGGCCGGCTGGATCGACATCCTGCCGAGGTTCCACCATCCGACGACGTTCGTGATCACCCGGACCGGTGAGCAGCCTGAACGGGTCGAGCGGCCGCAGACCGGAGGCGGCTACGCGCACGAGTTGATCGAGGTCACCGAAGGCATCCGGGCCGGCCGGACCGAGAGTTCGATCATGCCACTGGACGACACCCTTGCGGTCCAGCAGACGCTGGCCGAGGTCTGTCACCAGCTCGGCGTCGAGCACCGCGAGGATGATCATGCGCTCAGTTGAGCTTCGTCGGCCGCCGGGCCGGCGATGACCGAGCGCTCACCGGTGATCATCGGCCGGTCGGGCGAGCAGGCCCGGCTGCAACGGCTGATCGGGGAGGCCAAGGACGGCCGGAGCCGATCGCTGGTGCTGCGTGGCGAGGCTGGGATCGGCAAGTCGACCCTGCTGAACTACGCGGAGGCGATCGCCGGGGATCTCCGGGTGCTGCGGGTGATCGGGGTCGAGTCCGAGGCCGAGATCCCGTACGCGGGACTGCAGGTGCTGCTCGCCCCGTACGTCGACCGGATCGACGGACTGCCCGGTCCGCAGGCCCGGGCCCTGAACGCCGTTTTCGGCAGGACCGAGGGCCCCGGTGATCAGATGCTGGTCGGAGCGGCGACCCTGACTCTGTTGTCGGAGCTCGCCGAGCCCCGGCCGTTGCTCTGCCTGCTCGACGACGCCCACTGGTTCGACCAGTCATCGGTGGCCGCGCTGCTGTTCGCGATCCGCCGGTTGCAGGCGGATCCGGTGGCGATGATCTTCGCCGCCCGCGACGGTGATCGCCCGTTCCGGGCCGACGGCGTCGACAGCCTCGAGCTGCGCCGGCTCGATCATGATCAGGCGGCCCGGCTGCTGGCCGCGGTGCGCGCCCTGCCGCACGACACGGTCGAGCGGGTGCTGCGGGAGACCGCCGGGAACCCACTGGCGATCCTCGAGCTGGCGGCCGAGGATCCGACCCGCCCCGAGGCGCCGCCGATGGCGCCGTTGCCGGCGGTCGGCCGGCTCGAACAACACTTCCGAGCCCAGCTCGCCCTCCTGCCCGAGCCGACCCGGCGGGCCCTGGCCATCGCCGCCGCTGATCATGGTTCGGACCTCGGCGGCTTCACCGCGGCGGCGGCCCGGCTCGGTCTCGACCTGGCCGACCTCGAGCCGGCCGAGGCGCGGCGGCTGGTGCGGGTCGGCGGCTCGGTCGAGTTCCGCCATCCGCTGATCCGCGCCGCCGCCTACCAGGGCCTCCCGGTGACCGGCCGGCTCGCCGTCCACCGGGCCTGGGCCGACACCCTGACCGACTCCGGCGATGCCGATCACCGGGCCTGGCATCTCGCCGCCGCAACGACCGGCGTCGACGACGCCGTGGCGGCCGAACTCGAGCGGGCCGCGTTGCGCGCCCTGGATCGCGGTGCCCCGGCTGCCGCCTCCCGGGCCTGGGAACGGGCGGCGCAGCTCAGCACCGTGCCCGCCGACCGAGCCCGTCGCCGGTCCGGCGCGGCCCGGATGGCCTACGACGCCGGCGAATCGGACCGGGCCGACCAGCTCGCGGCCGCGGTCGGACCGGCGGCCGCGCCGAGCGAGCGGGCCGATGCCGCCTGGGTCCGCGCCCAGGTGGCGTACGAACGCGACTCGCCCAGCCGGGCCGCGACCCTGGCCATGGACGCGGTCACCCCGATCCTCGCGATCGATCCCGAACGGGCGGACTCGATGCTCGCCGAGGCGGCGTGGTGTGCCCGCGACGCCGCCGACCCGGAGTTGATCGCCCGCTGCGCCGACCTGCTCCGGTCCGATCCCCGAGCCGGCGTGCTGCGCGAGGCCTTGGCCGGCATGACCGCCATGCTGCTCGGCGACACTCCCGCCGTTCCGGCGATGCGGGCGTTGCTGCTGGCGGTGCGGGACGGCCAGCTCGAGCCGCCGGTGCAGCGGCTGAGCGGCGGCTTCCTCGGCATCCTGATCGGAGCCGACGAGTTGGCCCGATCGGTGCTGGAGCGATTCGTCGCGCGGATCCGGGACGAGGGCCAGCTGGGTTGGCTGCCGTACGCCCTCGAACCGCTGGCCCTGGCCCAGTTGGTGACCGGCCGGTTCCGCGACGCCGAGGTCACCGTGGCCGAGGCGACCTCGTTGGCCGGCGAGCTTGATCAGCCCCAGCAGGCCGCCGTGCTGACCTCGATCGCCGCCTGGCTGGCCGCCGTCCGCGGCGATGACGCGGCCTGTGATCGGCTGGCTGCCGCGGTGCTGCACGGCGACGGGGCGGGTGGGCCGGACGGGGTCGACCGGGCTCGGCACCGGATGGCCGCCGCGACGACCGAGTGGGCGCTCGCCATCGTCGAATTGACCCGGCCGGATCCGGCCGCGGCGGCCGATCGGTTGGAACGACTCTGCCGCGGCACGGCCCGGCACGACCTCACCCTCCGCGCCATCCCCGACCTGGTCGAGGCCGCGGCGCGGGGCGGCGAGCCCGATCGGGCCCGGCGACTGCTGCCGGTGCTGCGCGACTGGGCCGGGCACACCGAGAGCCCGACGCTGCAGGCGCTGGCCCTGCGCTGCGCCGCGATCATCGACCCCGGCGACGCGGCCGCGGACCTGTTCGAGCGGGCGGTCGCGACCGTCGGTGTCGGACCGTACGACCTCGCCCGGACCCGGCTCGCGTACGGCGAATGGCTGCGCCGGCATCGCCGGCCGACGGCCGCCCAGACCCAGCTCACCGCGGCGCTGGAAGCCTTCGACCGGCTGGCCGCCCGCGGCTGGCAACGCCGGGTCGAGGCCGAGCTGACCGCCCTCGGCGTCGCCCTGCCCGATCACCCGGCCGACGCCGGCCGCGGGCCGGGAACCCTCACCCCACAGGAGTTGCAGGTGGTCCGGCTGGCCGGAGAGGGTCTGACCAACCGGGAGATCGCCGCCCAGCTGTTCCTCAGCCCGCGCACCATCGGTTACCACCTGTACAAGGCGTATCCGAAGCTCGGAGTCGCCCGGCGGGCCGAGCTGGCTCGGCTCGAACTCTGATCTGGCAGACTTGGGCCGGTCCAGGCTGCCGTGCGGAGAGGGAATCATGACCGGCTTGATGATCATGGACCTCTGATCATGATCGAGACCATGGAGCTCAGGCCTCGGATCTCGATCCGGGACTCGCTCGCCGCTCGCGGACTGATCCTCGGTGCCGGAGTCGGGCTCGGCGCGGCGCTCTGCTATCTGCTGGTCCTGGTGCCCATCGTGCTGATCCTCGGGCCGGCCGTCGACGCGGTCGCCGCAGGCCAGCCGGTGATCATGGCCGGATTCGACGGCGATCTCATCCTGCCCGCCGCCGTGATCACCGCCCTCGTCGTCGGCTTCGTGGCCGGAGTGCTGCCAGCGAGCGTGGCCGGAGGCATCGCCGGATTCGGCATCGGATTCGTGCTGCAGTTGACGATCCATCGCCGGCGCCCGGCCCGCTCGTCGGACCACGCGCCGCCGGGCCGCGCCGATCCTGCGGACCGGCAGCCCGGCTGGCCGGCCTGGTTGATCGGGACCGCGGTGAGCCTCTTCGTCGGCGCGGCGGCCGCGTTCGTAGCCACGCTGACCGTCCCGGGCGAACTGGTGTGGTCCTCGTCAGGGTTGATGATCCTCTGGCTGCCGGTGTTGATCTTCGCTGTGGCCGGCGGCCCGTTCGCTCGTTTACTGCCACAGCGGGCCGACCGGAAACGGCTGGCCGAGACGCCGGTCCGGCCGCGCCGCGCCGCGAACTGAGCGACCGGTCCGCGGGTCAGGCCTCGACGTAGCGGCGGCCCTCGAAAGCCCGGCCGAGGGTGACCTCGTCGGCGTACTCGAGATCGCCGCCGACCGGGAGTCCGCTGGCCAGCCGGCTCACCTTGACCCCCATCGGCAGCAGCAACCGGCTGAGGTAGGTCGCCGTCGCCTCACCCTCCAGGTTGGGATCGGTCGCCAAGATCACCTCGGTGACGGTGCCGTCGGCCAGCCGCTGGCACAGCTCCCTGATCTTGATCTCGTTCGGGCCGATGCCGTCGATCGGGCTGATCGCCCCGCCGAGCACGTGATAGAGCCCGCGGAACTCCCGGGTCCGTTCGATCGCGACGACGTCCTTGGATTCCTCGACCACGCAGATCGTGGTCTGCTCCCGGCGGACGTCGCTGCAGATCCGGCACCGATCACCCTCGGAGACGTTGAAGCAGACCTCGCAGAACTTGACCGTCTCCTTCACCCGGCGCAGCGCATCGGCCAGCCGCAACACATCCTCGGAGTCGGCGGCGAGGATGTGGAACGCGATCCGCTGCGCACCGCGAGGTCCGACGCCGGGCAACTGCCCCAGCTCGTCGATCAGGTCCTGGACCGGGCCCTCGTACACCGCACCTCCCCGTTCGCTGCTTGATCAGATCGTCTGCTTGATCAGTGTGCTCGCTGCTTGATCAGAACGGCAGCCCGGGCAGGCCGGAGCCGCCGAGCCCACCGGCCAGCGGGCCGAGCTTGGCCGCCGCACCGGCCTTGACCTTGTTGTTGGCGTCCCGGACCGCGGCGATGACCAGATCGGACAGGGTCTCGGTGTCCTCGGGATCCACGGCCTCGGGCTTGATCGTCAGCCCGACCAGTTCCCCGCCGCCGGTCAGGGTGGCGGTGACCAGGTCACCGCCGGCCGAACCCGTGAATTCGGCCTCGGCCAACTCCTGCTGCGCCTGCATCAGCTGCTGCTGCATGGCTTGCGCCTGCGCCAGCAGACCGGACATGTCGCTGCCTTCGGGAATCATCGGGACCGCTCCGTTTCGCATGCTCTGGGACAGTTCGAGTGCGGCGCCGCCGCTCCCGCCAGCCTAGCCGCGCCCACGCGCTGACCTCCCTCCGACCCGACCGGGAAGTTCGTTCCCTGAACCGGTCGAAGCGCCGTCCTGAGCCTGCCGAAGGGGGCAACGCCGGATTCGACCCGCTGCGCCGCTCAACCGCACTAACGAAGGGCGTCGGGCGATTCCTCGGCGATGATCTCCGCGCCCAGGTGCCGCTGCAGCAGTTCGGTGTGGGACTGGGTGTCTTCGGTGACGTCCAGATCGTCGCGCGCGGCCGCCGCGTCCCGGTCGTCCTCTTCCGGGTCGGCGTCGGGCGACGCCGGACCGCCGGCCCGCATCGGCCGGATCTGCTCCCGGGCCCGATCGAGGACGGCCCGATCCACCGGCGAACCGGCGGCTGCTGCACCAGCACTCGCCGGGCCTCCATTGACCGGACCGCCGGCCGCCGCACCGCCGTCCGCCGGCCTGCCGACCGTCGGGCCGGCCGCGGCCGCCCAGTCGTCGCCCGCCGGCGCTCCGCTCGCGGACGCCGAACCACCCTCGCCGCCCGGACCCGCTCCGGCCGTTGGCGCCCCGGCGGGCGCTGCTCCCCCGGCGCCAGTGCCGTCCGCCGCCCCCGGCGCCGACGCTGTCGGTTCCGCGAGGGCCTGGCCCGATGGCTGACCGCCGGGCGTCGGACTCGCCGGCGGCGCGCCGCCGCCCGGGTTGGCGCCCGGATCCACGATCGCTTCGATCCGCAGCTCGGCCCCGAGCACCTGCACCAGGGCGTCGGTCAGGATGTCCTCGTTGCCGCCGCGGGTGAAGCTGTCCCGCGCGCCGGCGTTGGTCATCCCGAGCACCAGCG
This sequence comes from Microlunatus speluncae, assembly GCF_009299835.1. Lineage (GTDB taxonomy): Bacteria > Actinomycetota > Actinomycetes > Propionibacteriales > Propionibacteriaceae > Microlunatus > Microlunatus speluncae. Next base: position 426,245 of record NZ_VKCZ01000003.1, on the reverse strand, counting down.
TCTTGTCGCTCAGGTCGATCACCTGGGCGTTCTGGCTGAGCAGGATCCAGGTGAACCGCCGCTTGCCCTTGATCTCCTCCAGCACCTCCGGCCAGAGCCGGCGCACGTCGGCCACGGCCAGGCTCGACCTCGGCTGCTCGGCGGCCGGCGGCGAGGGCGCCGGCTCGGGTTCGGACCAGTCGGCCGAAGCCGGCGGAGCGGCCGCGGGTGCCGGCGTCCCTTGATCCGGTACGGAAGCCGCCGCGGCGGACGTCCCTTCGGCCGGCTCCGCCGAGGCCGGGCTCGCGGACCCGCCCGGCGCATCGCCGATCGCCGGGGGCGCAGCAGGCTCGGCGGCGACGACCGGCTCGGAAACCTTGGCCGGCACGACCTCGGCAACCGGCGCGGCCTCCCGGGTCACCGCCGGTCGGGCCGGCGGTTGAGCCACCACCGCCGGCGTCGGCCCGGAGGCCGTGTCGGTCATCCCGATCCGCCGCTCCAGCCGATCCAGCCGGGCATGGATCCCGCGCTCGTCGACATCGGCACCGGGCAGCAGCACCCGGGCGCACATCAGTTCGAGGTGCAGCCGCGGCGCGGTGGTGCCGCGCATCTCGGTCAGCCCGACCGCGATCACCTCGGCGGCCCGGCTCAGCTCGCCCGGGCCGAGCGCAGCAGCCTGGGAGGCGAGCCGCTCGGCCTGATCACCGGAGACGTCGACCAGCCCGGTCGACACCGCATCGGGCACGGCGGCGACGATCACCAGATCCCGCAGCCGGCGCAACAGGTCTTCGGCGAAGCGCCGCGGATCCTGGCCGACCTCGATCACCTTGTCCACGCAGGAGAACACGCCGCCGGCGTCGCCGGCCGCGAAGGCGTCCAGGAACTCGTCCAGCAGCGAGTCGGGGGTGTAGCCGAGCAGGGCCGCGGCATGGGCGTAGGACACCCCGGCGTCGTCCGCACCGCCCAGAAGTTGATCAAGAACGGAGAGCGAGTCGCGGACCGAACCGGCGCCGGCCCGGACCACCAGTGGCAGCACAGCGGTTTCCACCGCGATGCCCTCGGCCTCGCACAACTTGGCCAGGTAGGCCGATAGGATCTTCGGCGGCACCAGCCGGAACGGGTAGTGATGGGTCCGGGACCGGATCGTCCCGATCACCTTCTCCGGCTCGGTGGTGGCGAAGATGAACTTGACGTGCGGCGGCGGCTCCTCGACCAGCTTCAGCAGCGCGTTGAAGCCGGCCGTGGTGACCATGTGCGCTTCGTCGACGATGTAGATCTTGTACTGACTGCTGACCGGTGCGAAGAACGCCCGCTCGCGCAGGTCCCGCGCGTCGTCGACGCCGCCGTGGCTGGCCGCGTCGATCTCGATCACGTCGATGCTGCCCGGCCCGCCGCGGGCCAGATCCCGGCAGGACTGGCACTTCCCGCACGGCTCGGCGATCGGGCCCTGCTCGCAGTTCAGCGCCCGGGCCAGGATCCGGGCCGAGGTGGTCTTGCCGCAGCCGCGCGGCCCGGAGAACAGGTAGGCGTGGTTGACCCGGTTGTTGGTCAGCGCCCGTTGCAGCGGGTCGGTGACATGGCCCTGCCCGATCACGTCGGCGAACGTGTCCGGCCGGTAGCGCCGATACAGCGCCAGCGGGGCCGCCGAACTCACCGCAGGGCGCTCCGGCTCCGCGAACAAAGCCTCGTCCTGGCCCGGGCCCGCCACGTCCTCGTACTCGGGCCCCTCATCGATGTCTGGCTCGTCCACAGGTGCACCCTAGTGTCTGTCGCCGACAGCGGACGATGGGTCCGCGCCATCGGCCTTGGGCAGTCCGCGCAGGATCAGCACCAGGATGCCGGCGCCGACCATCGCCGCCCCGACCGCCCACATGCCGGCGTTCTGCGAGCCGGTGCCGTCGGCCAGGAATCCGGTGATGTACGGCGCCGCGAAGCCCGCGATGTTGCCGATCGAGTTGACCAGGGCGATCCCGCCGGCCGCCGCGGCACCGGTCAGGAACGCCGTCGGCAGCGTCCAGAACGTGGGCAGGGCACAGCAGACGCCGATCGCGCAGACGCTGACCGCGACCATCACCAGCGTCGGATTCTGCAGATAGAGCGCGACCGGGATCGCCAGCCCGCCGACGAAGGCCGGGATCGCCACGTGCCAGGTCCGTTCGCCGGTCCGGTCGCCGTGCCGCGCCCACAGGATCATCGCCACGGCCCCGAGCGCGTACGGGATCGCGGTGATCAAGCCGACCTGCACCAGCGAATACTCGACGCCGAACTGCTGCTGGAAGCCGCTGATGATCGTCGGCAGGAAGAATGAGAGCGCGTACAGCCCGTAGACGATGCCGAAGTAGACGAACGCGAGCGCGATCACCCGGCCGTTGGTCAGCGCCTTGCGCAGCGGGAAGTGGAAGCGCTGCTCGGTGCCGGCGGCCTCGGCCTCCATCTCGGCCGTCAGCCAGGCCCGCTCGTCGTCCTTCAACCACTTGGCGTCCTGCGGCTTGTCGGTCAGGAAGAACCACGTGATGAACGCCAGCGCGATCGCCGGAATCCCCTCGAACAGGAACATCACCCGCCAGCCGGCCAACCCGAACAGGCCGTCGCCGAGCTGCATGATCGCGGTCGACATGGGCGCGCCGAGCACGGTCGAGATCGGGATCGCCACCATGAACCAGGCGACCACCTTGGCCCGCTCCCGCTTCGGGAACCAGAAGGTCAGATAGAGAATGATGCCGGGGAAGAAGCCGGCCTCGGCGACCCCGAGCAGGAATCGCAGCACATACAGCACACCCTCGTTGGGGACGAAGGCCATCGCGCTGGCGATGATCCCCCAGGTGATCATGATCCGGGCGATCCAGCGCCGGGCGCCGAACCGGTGCAGCGCCAGGTTGCTCGGCACCTCCAGGAACAGATAGCCGATGAAGAAGATGCCCGAGGCCAAGCCGAACGCCGTCTGGGTCAGACCAAGATCAACACTCATGGTCAGCTTGGCGAAACCGATGTTGGTCCGGTCCAGATAGTTGATGAAGTAGAGCAGGCCCAGGAACGGCAACAGTCGCAGCGCGACCTTGCGGATCGTCCGGCGCTCCAGCTCCGGCACGGATGTCTCGGCTGTGGTCATGATTCCTCCCGGCAGTCGCGTCCTCGCAGCCTCGATCATCTCGCTCGAGCCGTCTCGGCGACACCCACCAGGACTCGTCTCGGACCCCCTGCGTACGGCAAAGTAGTGCTGTGGGCGATTCTGCGGGGATTTCGGCCATTCTGTTCGACGCGGACGGAGTGGTTCAACGGGCGCATCCGGACTGGCGGGCGCGACTCGGTTCCTGTGTTGCCCCGGAAGCCGCGGAGACCTTCATCGAAGAGGTGTTCGAGGCCGAGCTGCCGGTGCTCACCGGCGGCGATTTCGGCCAGGCGTTGCAGCGGGTGCTCGATCGCTGGCAGGTCGACCGGCCGGTCGAGGAGGTCCTCTCCGTCTGGGATTTGATCATCATCGATCAGCGGATGATCACCGCGATCCAACGGCTGCGACGGGGCGGGATCCGCTGCTATCTGGCGACCAACCAGCAGAACCACCGGCTGGACGTGATGCGCTCACTTCCCTGGTACGCCGACGGTCTGGATGATCAGTTCTACTCCTGCGAGCTGGGAGCGGCGAAACCGAGCCGGGCGTTCTTCACCGAGATCATGCACCGGATCCACACCCCGGCCGAGCAGGTGTTGTTCCTCGACGACAACAAGATCAACGTCGAGGCGGCCCGGGCCACCGGGATCAACGCCGAGCTGTTTCCGAAGGACGCCGGGGTGCGGGCCCTGGCGCCGTTGTTGTCGCGCTACCGGCCCGCCTCCGGAGTCGGCGCGGGCGTCGGCGTCGCCTGATCGATCGGCTCCGATCACGGCGGTCAGAGGTAGTGGAAGCCACCGTTGACGGTGACCCGCTGGCCGGTGATGAAGCCGGCGTCGGTGGAGGCCAGGAAGGAAACGGTCCCGGCGATGTCGGCCGGGGTGCCCCAGCGGGCCAGGTCCTGCCGCTCCAACCAGTCCTCCGCCGCTGCGGAGACGTCGCCGTGCCGTTCGACCGGGATCCAGCCCGGGGCGATGAGATTGACCGTGATCTCGTCCCGGCCGAGCTCAGTCGCCCAGCCGCGGGTCAGGCCGAGCAACGCGCCCTTCGCCGCCATGTAACCCGACCAGCCCGGGCTGCCGCGGTCGAACAGGTCCGAGCCGAGGTGGATCAGCCGGCCGTAGCCGGCGCGACGCATCTGCGGCACGAAGGCCTTGGCCAGCAGCAGCGGACTCTTGACGAAGAACTCGAGGTGGCCGAGCACGTCGGCCCAGTCGAGGTCGGCCAGCCGGATCGACGGCTGCGGCCCCGAGGCGTTGGCGACACTGACCGCGACCGGACCGAGCCGGGTCTCGACCGCGACCGCCAGTCCGGCGACCGCGGCCTCGTCGGTGACGTCGGCGGCGAACGCCTCGGCCCGGCCGCCCGCGGCGCGGATCGCCGCCGCCGTCTCCTCCGCCGGGCCGTCCCGGAGATCGTTGACCGCCACCGCCCAGCCGTCCGCGGCCAGTCGTTGCGCGATCACCCGGCCCAGCCCGCGGCCCGCCCCGGTGACCAAAGCCACCCCGTCGTCGATCGCCCGCCGCGGCACCGCCGCTCCCTCCGTCGTCATGATCAACTTTCGCTGAGTTCGCGCTCCAGTGGGGTCCGGAAGCTCGGGATCACTGTCGCTCCGCCGAGACGATCCTGCACGGAGGCCGCCGCGACGCCGATCGCCTCGGTCGCCTCCGCACCGACGTCCTCCAACAACCGCCAGACGACCTCGCCGGCCCGGATGGCCCAGCCGCCGACGATCCGGCCGTCCCACCACACGGTCGGCCCGATGTTGCCGTTGCGATCGAACAACGCCGGCTTGTGCGGCCCGAGATACCACTCCCGCTGCTGCCAGCCCATCGGCGTCGCGTCCAGCGCCGGCAGCAGGGCGGCGGTGGGCGCGACGGGCGCCTCCGGCTCCGTGTCCTCGGCCAGCACCACCCCGGCCTCGCCGTCCAGGTCGACCTCTGTGACGTCCAGCCGCGCCAGCACGGTCCGGGTCAGGCCGAGGGTCCAGCCGGTCCACCACTTCAGGTCCGCGACCGTGGCCGGCCCGAACGCGCCCAGCCAGCGCCGTACCAACTCCTCCTGGGCCTCGGCCTCGGCCAACTCCGGCATCCCGCCCGGCCAGAGTGATCGGACCGAGGCCCAGCGGTGCTGCCGGGACAGCCAGGTCCCGGCCGGACGACCGCGGACCACCCGGCCGTCGGCCCCCATCAGGGTCAGCACCCGGCTGGTGAGCTTCATCGGGACGTCGTAGGACTTGTCACCGTTCGGGATCAGCGTGGTCCGCAGCCTCGGTTCGTCCTGACTGAGCTGGCTGGCCAGCGCCTCGCCCCGGGCGTCCACGGCGCGCTCGGTGCCGGCCTCGACGTCGGTCAGCCAGGCCTCGAGGTCGCCTTCCACCGCCGGCTCGGTCCGGTGCGTGCCCAGGTGTTGCACCAGTTGTTTCCGCAGTCGCTGGGCGATCGCCCGGCCCGCCGCGCTGTGCACGACCGGAGCGAAGCCGGTCGGCACCACGAACATGGTCCGCCGCATCGCGATCAGCTTGACCAGCGAACGATCTTCGTACAGCGCGGTGGAGATGTCGTCGAGCTTGGCGTCCGGGCAGCGGGCCAGCAGGGACAGGTAGACGGTGGCCGGATCGGTGGCGTGCACCACGACGATCGCCGCGGCCGCCTCGGCGACCGTCGCACTGGGACCGGGGATCAGCCCGTGCCGGCGCTGCAGCCGGTGCCGCCGCTGCGCGGTGTCGATAGTGAGCACGCACCGAGGCTAGAGGGCGGCACCGACACCGGGACAACGAAGATCCCCCGCGCACCCGAAAGAGCTCTCTTACCCTTGCTGCCTTCCGGCCCTGGGGGAGTTGGGAAAGGTATCGCCACGCGGGGGACCAGGGACGAGTGTACGTGATCGGGCAGTGGACGCCAGTCGGCTCCCGCGGTTGGACATACTGGTCTGGTGACCGAGCCAGTTCCAGCCCCTCGCATCGGCGATTCCGAGCGCGACCAGGCGACGGAATACCTGCGTGAGCATCTAGCCCAAGGCCGGCTGGACCAGGCCGAGTTCGACGAGCGGATGACCGCCGCGCTGGTGGCCCGGACCCAACCCGAGCTGGACAAACTGTTCGCCGACCTCCCCGCCCCACGCCCTGGCCGGGAGCTGGCCGTGCCCGATCCGGCGAGACCCGCGGCCGTCGAGCCGGCCGGCCTGCCGCACTCCCCGCGCCTGATCAACACCATCGGGATCGTCACCGCGGTGATCTGGCCGGTCACCCTGCTGCTGCTGTTCGCCATCGGCTGGCACAACTGGTTCCTGATCTTCATCCCGATCGCCGTCTCCGCCCTCTTCGCCAACCTGCAGAAGCAGAGCGACGACCACCGCAAGCACCTCGACCGCGAGGAACGGCGCCGGCTGGAGGGCAAGCGGGACGACGACCCGGAAAGCTGATTCGCCGTTCCGCACCGCACCGGGTAATCTTCCGCGCGGAGGATTCGCCTAGTGGCCTATGGCGCTCGCTTGGAAAGCGGGTTGGGTGCAAGCCCTCAGGGGTTCGAATCCCCTATCCTCCGCTGATTGGGTGCATGACCTTGCGGGCATGTCAGACTCGCAGGCGGCGCCGCCCGAGCGGACGGTTCGTCGGCTGACGACGGCGCGACGGACGAGCGCTGGGAGTCGGGTGCGGATGAATCGTTCTGCCGGGAAAGCGACGACTGCGGCCATCACGATCGCTGCTGTCGCGGCCGTCGCGTTCTGGTCCCTGAAGCCGGTCCTGATCTCCGTCATCGGTGATCGCGGTGACTACGCCGAGGTGTACGTCGTGGCCGGAGCGATCTCCGTCCTGACCAGCCTGCTCGTTGCCGCAATCTTCTGGAAGCGCTCCGTCGCCGTGGTGCGGGGCGGCCGGACGACGGGCAAGGCGATCCTCTGGGCTGGACTGTCCGGGCTGTTCCTGGCCATGTGGTACTACGGCTTCTACCGGGCGCTGTACGGCACGGCCAAGGCCGACGCCACCGTCATCGCCTTCACCTGGCCGCTGATCGCGGCCATCGCGATCCGGCTCATCTCGCCGGGAACGGCCGGAAAGCTCAAACCCAATCAGTGGTTGCTGATCGGCGCTTCGTTCCTCGGTGCTGTCGCGATCGGTGTCGCCAACGTGGGGGCGTCGCCGCGGGGCGAGGCGTCCGGCGAGATCGTCTGGGCGTTCGTCGCCGCGATCGGCAGCGGCCTCTATCTCCCGTTCGCGTTCAAGGCGACGAGCGCCCTCGAGACGCGGGTCAGGTCGAAGCCGCTGGCCACCTTCTATTCGATCTCGATCGCCAATGTCGTCTCGCTGCTCGCCGTGCTGCTGGTCCTCTTCCTCGCCGGTCACCGGCTGCGGTTCTACGCCTTCGACGCCCAGGTCCTGTTGGTGTGCGCCATCATCGGGATCGGCACCTACCTCGTCGCCGAAGTGATGTGGACCTGGGCCTTCCAGGAATACAAGTCGCTAACCCTCTCGTCGCTGCCGTACTTCTCGCCGGCCGTGTCGGTCATCCTGCTGCACGTCCTGTTCCAGGAGCCGGTCCGCCCGATCGCGATCGTCGGTCTGGTGCTGATCCTCTTCTCCAATCTCACGCTGCACGCGAGTCAACGCTCGACCAACGCGCTCTCCCTGACCTTGATCGCCACCGTGTACGTGGCGTTGGCGTCACAGATCCTGCCGACGGGGACGATCGGCTCTGCCCCCGAGATGGCGGCGGCGCTCACCGGCCTGTTCGCGATCTTGGCCGGTTTCATCCTGGCCCGCGCGGCCGGACGCCGGACCCAGGAGGTGGATGCGCGGGCCGTGCTGGTCAGCCGCCTGATCGCCGTCGACGGCTCGGCCGGCAAGGAACTGGCCGACAAGCTCCTGCGCAGCCTGATGGATCTCGAGTTCGAGACCGATCGCGAACAGCAGGACAGCAAGACGGCCAAGCTGCGGGCGCTGCTCGCGGACGGTCCGGCTCAGGACGCGGCTGCGCGCAAGGACGCCCGGGACGCCTTCAGTTCCTGGCTGGCGATGCACCAGGATCGGCTCTCCATCGGCGAAACCGCCGCGCTCTGGTTGACCGGGATCGGCAGTGTCGTCTTCGTCCTCCTGCTGCGCGACGTGTCGCCGTTCGGCCAGGCCGGTTCGATCATCTTCGCTGCCGGCGCGTTCCTGGCGATCTTCACGATCCGCGACTACGACCGGAACAATCTCCACGGCTTCCGCAACCAGCTCCGCCGGCTGGAACAGGGCTTCAGCGAGATCGGGAAGCCGTACTACGTTCCCGCGGATGTCGTCGAGGCCGGACAGCTTTCCGGTGCCGAGTTCAAGCGGGGCGTACGCCGCGAGACCGCGGACGGGCGGATCGAGGTCGTCCGGAACTTTCCCGGGAGCCGGCTGTTCAACTCCTTCTATCTGGGCACCGCCGCGTTGGTGATCTTGGCGGTGATCGTGCTGCCCATCTCCTCGGTCGCCGGACCGGGCGCCGGTGGGGTCGCCGCACCCCGGCCCGGCGAGAGCCAGGGTTCGCTCGACCCGGGCGGCGACGCGCGGACCATCGTCATCGCCGATCCGGGATGGGCCGGCGCCACGGTCGCGGCCGAGATCATCAAATCAACGCTCGAGGCCCAGGACATCAGCGTGACGGTCGAGAAGGTCGACCACACCACCGCGGTCTCGGAGTTGATCAAGAAGGACGCCAAGATCCAGGTCCATCCCGATCTGTGGCTGCAGAATCAGAACATCGCAGTCCGCGAAGCGATCGAGTCCGGGGCCGTACGGCTCAGTGATCATCACTATGCGGCAACCCAGGGCATCTACATCCTGGACGACCAGCGGACGCGCGGTCTCGTCAAGGATCTGAACTCCCTGACGGATCCGGCGGTGGCGGCTCTGTTCGACACCACCGGCGACGGGCGCGGGGAGATGTGGATCGGGGCGCGCGGCTGGTCGACCACCGAAAGCCTCAAGACCTGGCTCGACAACGGAGTTCCGACGATGATCGGCGAGGCCTATTCGGAAACGATCTTCAAGGCGAAGCTGGCCGAGGACGCCAAGACCGGTCGACCATCACTGTTCTACGGCTATGTGCCCGATGGCATTCACGAGAAGTACGCGCTGCGCCGGCTCGGTGACGTGCCCGGCGAGACCGCCGCCAAGGAGGTGGACGCCTCGGTCGCGCGATCCGCCGAGGTCGCGGCGCTGTCGCCGACGGCGGACCGGATCCTGGCCCGGATCGGCTTCGACACCCACGACGTCAACGGCTTCATCAAGGCCTGCGACGACGGAGTTGAGCCGGCCAAGGTGGCTGAGCAGTGGATCACCGCGCATCGTGATCGAGTCGATGGGTGGACCAAGACTCGCTAGCGAGCTCAGAAGCAGAACGGGTGTCCGGCCGGGTCGGCGTAGACGACGTGCTGCAGGTAGATGGCACCGAGCTGTTCGGCGCGTTGGATGGCGGCTCGGCCGGCCGGGGTCTGGAAGTGCGGCAGTTCATGATCAACACTGAAGCGGTAGTCGGCGTGCAGTTGGGCCGGATAGGCGGGATCGGGCCAGCGGGGTGCGGGGACCTGGGCCTGGTGGAAGGCCAGGTCGGGCAACTCGTCGTCGGCCAAGTTGATCACTACCCGGTTCGGTGAGTCCTCGAGTCGGTCCGCGACGCCGAGGAAGGCCTGGTAGAAGGTTGCCAGGGAGCGTGGGCTGAAGCAGTCGTACACCAGCCGGGCGACCGCCGGCCCGGCCTCGGCTCGGCGCGGATCCGGGTAGAGACAGAACGCGTGCCCGACCGGATCGGCGTAACTGCGGTGGCCGGCTTCGTCGTGCAGCAGGGTCGCCCCGGCCGCCGCGGCGCGCTCGTCGGCGGGGGCCAGCTCCGGCACAGCGAAGTCGAAGTGGAGCTGTTGTGGATGCTCCGGATCGCCCCAGCGCGGCGGACGAAGGTCCGACCAGCCGTCGCGGTCGAAGCCGATCCGGAACTTGGGGTCCTTGGACAGGAACGGGGTCCCCCAGGCATCCCGGCGCGGCCAGCCGAGCAGGGCGCCGTAGAAATCGGCCAGCGCCGCCTTCCCGTCCCGACCGTCGACCTGGTCGGGACAGCCGAAGTAGACCGTCATGCCGTCTTCGTCCGCGAGCAGATGGGCCACCGCCGCCTCCAGATCCATGGGCCAGACGTTGATCCTTCACCGCTCGACCTCCGTCTGTCGAGCCTCGGCCGAGCGGCGGATCGACGACGCGTGTCGATCCGCCGCCCGGCCGTCGTGGCTAGCTGCCTGTGTACGCGAGTCGACGCGCGCCCTCCCGATGCCAGGCCTTGGCGGTCGGGTCCAGCGAATCGGTCACGTCCGCCACGGCCAGGCTCGGGCCGTCGCCGGTCGGGAGCCGGGCCAGCCAGTCGCCACCGGGCGAGACCACACCCCCGGCCGGGTCCTGATCACCACCGGAAGCGGCGCCGAGCCAGAGCAGGTTGCCGCGAGCCTGGGCGATCGTGTGCTCGAGCAGCGACCGACCCTGCTTCGCTTCGCCGCGGCCGCCGGTCGAGACCAGCACCAGGTCGGCGGCCTGCTCCGCGTACTGCTCGGAGACCCGGGAGAACAGACCCTCGACCCCGGAGGCGAGCCCGATCCGAACGCCGTCGACCTCGATCACCAGGCCGTCTTTCCCAGCCTGGTAAAGAAAGTCGGCCTTGGTCCGAGACAGGATCCGCTCCCGGTAGTAGCCGGCCGTGGCGCCGGTGTCGTCGATCACCAGCAGTCCCGTGTACGGCCGCGCACCGACCCTCGCCCGGGGCACACCGAGCACGGTCCAGATCCTCAGCCGAGCGGCGGTCGCCACGATCGATCGGAGCTCCGCGGCGAGCGCGTCCCAGTTGAACCTGCTCCAGTCGGCCTCGGCCATCCGGTCGGGGTCAGTCGAGAGCCGCCGTTTGGCCGGGAAGCAGAGGGTTCCTTCCTGGAACTGCACGAGCCGGGCCCCCTGCTCCTTCGCTCGACCGAGCAGCATCCGGACCTCATCGCCGGCGGCCCGGAAGCCGGCCGGATCTCCGGGGTCCTCGCGCAGGGTGGTCCGGGCGACGGCGAGCCGCAGCAGGACGGCTCCGGTCCCGGTGCGTACGGGTTGGCTGGTGGACATGGGCACTCCTTCGTCGGTTCGGAAGTGCCGGAGGGCAGCGGTGTAGGACTCACCGGTCCGTGCCGCACGGGCCCGTATCCGCTTCTTGAAACGCCTGTTGGCTGTCATCCGGACTCCCGCGCCTCGCCGATTCCCCAGCAACGCGCACGAGACGCATGGTCGATTGACAGCGACCTGAGACCGGGTCCCTTTGCCTCCGCGAGGGTCCGCGCTGGGGTCGGGCCATGGAGGTGCGGCGTTGGCCACGCCGGAGCCCTTACCTTAGAACGCCGCACCGACAGTCAGTCGCCGCGGCGCGCCGGCCGACGCTCTCGTACGGCAGCGATCAGCGCGATCGTGCTGCGCCGCCGGCCCCAGGCGACGATCGCCGAGATGATCAACAACGCCACGGCCATAGCGACACTTCCGCCGGTGCCGAGCTGCACCGCGATGGCTCCGATCGTCAGCGCGACGAAGGCGGTCGCGGCCGGGCCGGTCAGTCGCGGAATGAACAGGGCAACGGATCCGAGCAGTTCGAGGCCGGCCAGCAGGTAGCGCAGCGGCGGGCCCCAGCCGAGGGAGTCGAAGGTCGCGACGGACACCGGGTCCCCGGTGAGCTTGCCCAGCGCCGCCAGCAGAAATCCCAGTGCGGCGATCACCTGGAGGATCCAGAGGACGACGTTGCCGGCCCGCCGCCGGGCGGACGAGTCGTTCTTCGATGGGCTATACGACGTATAGTTCATTCTGCTACTGTACATCGTATATTCGCCGACCACTGAAAATGGGTCTCGACGGGAGGCCGCGTCCCGTACGCTCCTGCCGTGCTGACCACCGCCCGCCTCGGCTCACTGGCTCCGGGTCAGTTGCAGCAGGCGCGGGATCGGTTCGACCTCGGCCGGCTCGTTCGGGCCGAGCCGGCGACGACCGGAAACTTCGGCCAGAACGCCTTCCTGGACACCGATCGGGGCCGCTATGTGTTGCGCGGCAACCCGCTGCTGCCCGGCCAGTTCGCCAAGGAGGCTTACTTCGCCCGGGTGTTTCATGATCACTGCCAGCTGCCGGCGCCCTGGCCGTACTGCTACGAGCCGTCGACCGAGCTGTTCGGCTGGCCGTACGTGATCATGGGGCGACTGGATGGGCGCCAGGTCGCCGACGAGCAGGTCTACGCCGCGCTCACCGCGACCGAACGGGCGGAGCTCGCGCACGCCCTCGGCCAGGCAACGACCATGATCAGCGCGGTCCACGGCGAGACAGCCGGTCGCTGGGAACCCGAGACCGGTGCCGTCGTTCCCTTTCAACCGAGCTGGGCCGACTGGGTCCGGGACACCACGCTGGAGGTCCTGGGCCGCGCCCGCGCCATCAGCACCGAGGACCGGGCCTGGGTGGTCGGCGTGCTCGACGCCACCGCCGACACTCTGGCCCGGCCGTTCGAACCGGCGTTGCTGCACGGCGACTACAGCCGGCAGAACGTGACCGCAGCCCCGATCGACGGGCGCAGGGCACTGTTGGTGGTCGGACCAGATCCCGTTCCGCGACTGGCTCGGCCGGTATCTCGACGCGGTGCCGGCGTGGTGATCATGAGCGCGGCGAATCCCGACCGACAATTCGCCGACCTGGTCGTCGCTTCGAAGCTGCTCGACGACGCAACCTGAGGACAAGACCCGCTCCTCGACTCCGTGGGTTTGATGATCATTGTCACTGTTCGGGCCGGTTCCGGCTGCGTAGCGTGGCTGTCAGGAATCGAGACTCAGGGGGACGCCATGTTGATCAAGACCGTTGCCCAACCAGGCCTGACCGGACGGGCACGCGAGCTGCTGCTGGCGATCACCTCCGCCGCCCTGGCCGCGATTCTCGTCGTGTTGCCGGCGCCGGCGGCCGAAGCCCAGGGCCAAGGTCTGGTCCGCGTGGACACCGGGTGGTTGCGCGGCGAGGTCGGCGAAGATCACGTACGGTTCACCAAGATCCCGTACGCGTCCCCGCCGATCGGCGAGCGTCGCTGGCGGCGACCGGCTCCGCCCGCCGCCTGGTCAGGCGTACGCGACGCGACCGTACCTGCCGATCCTTGTCCCCAACCGGCCAACGACGGGACCGAGCTGATCATCGGCCTCGAGGACTGCCTCACCCTGGATGTCGTCCGCCCCCGCACCGACCGTCGGGGTCGACTGCCGGTCGTCGTCTGGTTGCACGGCGGTGAGCTGACCTCCGGCGCGGCCGCCGAATACGACGGCGCCCGGCTCGCTGTCCATGGGGACGTCGTCGTGGTCACGATCAACTACCGACTCGGAGCGCTCGGCTTCCTGGCCAATCCCGTGCTCGACGCCGAGGGCACGGTGTCCGGCAACTACGGCCTGCTCGACCAGGCCGAGGCGCTGCGCTGGGTGCGCCGCAACATCGACCGCTTCGGTGGCGACCCGGGCAAGATCACGCTGGCCGGCCAGTCCTCCGGCGCGCGCAGCGTCTGCACCCAGCTCGCCTCGCCCGGCTCCCGCGGGCTGTTCCATCGCGCGATCACTCAGAGCGGCGCCTGCAGCACCGAGGTGATGACCAAGATCACCGCCGACGCCAAGGGCGACCGGGCGATCGAGGAGGTCGGCTGCGCCGACGCCGGCAGCCACCGCGACGTCACGGCCTGCCTGCGCAGGGTGCCGCTGGCTGACCTCCTCCGCACCCTCCGCGGCGTCGGCCATCCGCTCGGTGATCGCCGCGATGCCGCCTGGGGACCGGTGGCGGGCACGCCGTACCTGCCCTGGCAGCCAGCCACCGCATTGCATTACGGCCTCACCGCCGACGTCCCGCTGCTCGTCGGCAGCACCCGCCACGAGGCGCGCGGCGTGGTGCTCAACGCGCTGCCGGACCTGACCGAAGACCGGTACGCGCTGCTGCTCCGCACCCTGCTCGGTGCCGACTCCGACGCCGTCCTGGCGGAGTATCCGGCCAACGAGTTCGACAGCCCGGCGCTCGCGCTGGCCACCGTCCTCACCGACCGGAACTACGCCTGCCCCGCGCTGACCACGGCTCAGTCGGCACGACGGCACGGTCCGGTCTACGCCTACGAGTTCCGCGAGGAGGCCGGGCCGATCGACGGGACCCTCTATGGCGCCTACCACAGTTGGGATCTGCCGTTCCTGTTCGACGTCTCGATCCGGAACAGCCAGTTCCCGCCGCTGACCGCGCAGCAGCAGCGACTCAGCCGGACCATGATCGACTACTGGTCGTCCTTCGCCCACACCGGCAAGCCGAATCGACCCGGACTCCCCGCATGGCCGGCGTTCAACACCGGCGGCACTGTGCTCGGGCTGTCAGCCGACCGGATCCGGCCGACGAGCTACGCCGCAGAGCACCGCTGCCAGTTCTGGGCCGCGTTGTGAGGTGGCCTGATCACCGGGCGGGATCGAGCATCTCGTCCGGAAGGGCGGGCACCAGGTCGTTGTCCCACGGGATCTCGACGTAGCGGTCGAACAGATAGCTCTGCCGCATTTCCTGGAGTGCCAGGACTGCGTCGGCCGGCGTGTCGGCGACCGTTCTGGTCACCCAGCCCCGGCGACCCCTTCCGCCGACCTGGAAGGCGATCCGGCCGACCACGAACATCAAGATCGTCTTCCGCCCGAACACGCCGCGACGCTCAAGCAGGCACTCCCACTCGGTCGGGATCGTCACGGGTTCGCTCATGGGCCGACGGTACGCGGACAAGGCCGGGTCCGCGGCGGGTTCAGGGAAGTTCGCCCAGGATGCCGGTCAGTTTGGCCGCGACTACCCGGCACGATTGACCGATATCTTGAGCTTGCTCAGCAAAGCTTCCACCAGGGCGCCGACCGGCCCTTCGGTGATCACGGTCAGGGTCTCGGCCGGCAGGAACGGGAACAGCTCGCGGCCGTCGCCGTCGGAGTCCGGCCGGGTCGTGGTCGGCCGGCCGGCATGGCCGAACTGCGAGATGCGGCTGACCCGGTCACGGGTGCGCCGGTCCCGGGTCTCGCGATCGGCGGCGCAGAAGACGACCCGGAGTGCGCCGTCGGCGTCAGCGGCAATGGCCCCGCACACCTCGATCACCCGCGGATAGAAGGTCGGCCAGTCCAGGATGATCGACAGCCGCTGCGTGACCACAAGATCACGGGCAAGATCGAACAGCACCTCATACGACGCCTGCCCGGCCAGCGACTCCTCGGCGCCGAGCTGCAACAGAGTCGTCTTCACCGTGTCCTTGTCGAGCACCGGCCAGCCCAGCGCCCGACCCAGTGAGCCGGCGAGCGTGCTCTTGCCGGCACCGGGCAGGCCGGCCATCAGGAGCAGGGTCGGCGTCGCGTTCATCGGCCCATTGTCCGACGCCGGGGCACCTCGCTCACTCCCCGATCGATTGGCTGGACCCGATCTCCCCTCCGCGCCGAGTGAACTTCCCCCGCGCGGGTGACCCGCGCCGCCGGCCTCCGGCCCAGGCTTGAACCCATGACCACAACCTCCACCGCCGATCGCGGTCTCGACCACCGGGCCGGCCCGACCGTGCCGCTTGCCACCATCGCCGGCCGCGTCGGCCGCGTCGGCGCGATCTTCGTCGTCATCCTCGGGGTGGTGCACGCCATCGTGAACACCATGGGCTTCGCCCAGCTCGGGTACGGTCCGTGGGCCGACTATCTGATCTTCGGCCTCGGCATCTCGGTGATCGGATTCCTGCTCGCGTACGGCGCCTGGCGGATCGCCGGCAGCAGCCGGCCGCGCTGGGTCACGCTCGTCCTGGTCGGGCTGGGCGGGCTGCTGCTGATGCTCCAGCTGGTCGGCATCGCGATCACCGATCCGGCGCTGCTGCTGCGCCCGCTCGGCCCCGGCCTGTGGTCGCTGGTCTGCGGACCGGCACTGATCATCGAGGTCGTCGCGCTGATCGTGCGCTGGGTCGGCGGCCGGTCGCGATCGAGCCGCTGACCTGATGGAATGGCCGCATGATCATCGTCACGACGGATGAGGTCGCCGGCTACCAGATCGTCGAGGTGCTCGGCGAAACGATGGGGGCGATCGCGTACAGCAGTTACGGGCTCGGCGCCGGCGGAATGTACGGCTCCGCCACCCCCGCCACCATCTCCGACATCGTCCACGGGTGTCGCAACGAGGCCATGAACCGGCTCTGGACCGAAGCCTCCAGCCGCGGGGCGAACGCGGTCGTCGGCATGCGCTACGACCTCAGCCAGCTCGCCGAGTATCTGCTCGAAGCCTGCGCCTACGGGACTGCTGTCGTGTTGCGGCCGCTCGGGGAAGGCGAGGCGGGAGCCACTCCGCAATCGATCCGCCAGGCGATCGAGACCAACGGACAGCCCGCGTCGCCGAGCCAGCCGCCGCCGTCCGATCGGCGACCGCCCGCCAATCTGGTCCAGGGCACCCTGCCGCCGCATCAGCAGGCCGGTCATCAGGCACCACGGCCGCCACATCCGCAAGCGCCGCTGACCCAGCCGGGTCCCCAAGGTCAGCCGCCGGGCACCTGGCAGCAGCCGCCCTCCCCCGGGTTCCGCTAGCCGGGTACCGTCCGGGCCGGGCCATGCTCAGGGGATCGGCGCGACCGGGTAACTTCGCCGCCAGCGCTCGCCGTCCGGCGCGTAGTCCGGCGGCAGGACCGCGGCCGCCTCGGGTTCCGGCCGCAGCTCCAGCAGCGCGGGATCGAAGGCTCCGGTCCCGCGATCCCGCTCGGCCAGGACGAGCTCGGCCTCGCGCTCCAGGATCGGCCGCAGCTCGGGCGCGAACAGCCCGTCAGCGAGGGCGCGGTCGAACTCCCCGTCGTCTTTCCAGTCCCAGCGACCGTCTGCGTACACGAACAGGTCCAGCACCAGATCCTTGCCCCAGATCCCGTCCTCCGTGGCGACCGGCGGCAGCTCGAAGTTGACGTACCAGCCGAGGAACTCGTGATCTCGGGCCGGATCCCAGGCCAGATTGATCCGGGACCACCGGCCGGGATGGAAGTAATAGACCTTGTCCAGCCAGTCCTCGGCCTCCAGCGGACGTGCCACCCCGGTCAGTAGCGCCTCGTGCTTGCGCTGGTCCCGGGTCATTCCCTCCGCCTCGGGCAATCCACGGTTGGTCATGAACACAGAGCGCGCGCAGGCCGGCATCCAGGTGATCAACATCTCCGGTCGGCTGTCCACGACCCGCTGAGGCAGAGCGCTCCACAGCCGGCCCTTCCACCGCTCCTCGATCACGATGTCCGAGCCAGGCGCAAAGACGGGAAGCGTCACTCAGCCAACCTTTCGTAGGGCGTCACGCAGGGTCAGCTCCGCCGCTGAGCCCAGGACCAGCTCGGCTGTGGCGCACCGGGTCGGATCGACGTGTGGGTTGGGAATCGCTATCGCCCGCAGCCCGGCCCGGTGGGCCGCCTCGACCCCGTGCGGCGTGTCCTCGACCGCGACGCCATGGCCGGGCAGGATTCCCAACCGGGTCAGTGCGAGCCGATAGACATCGGGGGCGGGCTTGTGATCATCGACCTCGTTCCCGGCGGCTACGACCTCGAAGGCGTCACCGACTCCGGCCCGAGCGAGATGTCCCGTGACCCAGTCCAACGGTGAGGACGAGGCCACGGCGAGGTGCAGCCCGAGTTCGGCCGCTTCGCTCAGCCAGGCACCGATCCCGGCCGAGAGCCCGAGCGTGCGGTGCAGGTCGTCGCGGTACGTCTCCCGGCGCCGATGACTGAGCTCTCGGTCGAAGCTCGGTCCGACCGCGCCCGCCAGACTGGCGTACCGCTGATCGCTGACGTCACCGCCGTGCGGCGCGAAGAAGGTGGCCCGGTCGAGCTCGAGCCCCCACTGGCTCCACTCGTACTCCCAGGACAGCAGCGAGGTCGACTCGGTGTCCATCAGCAGCCCGTCGAAATCGAAGATCACCGCCGTCACCGGTTCGCCTACCACCGGCTCATTGAACCACGATCATGATCATCACCGATGGCCCGGTGGGGGCCTTCGAAAACCCGGCCCGATAAATCGATTGCGTCGGATCTCCGCCGCTCCGTATGGTTGGCGACGCCTCGAAGAGGCCCCGGACGACACGAGAGGAGGTGCCAGATCATGATCAAGAACTACGAGACGATCCCCGTCGCCGTCGCGGTGACCGCTGGCACCTCGGCCTCCGTGTTCGTCGGCTGACGCCACTCATCGCTGCCCCGGCCTGATTTCGGCCGGTCGGTTCGGCGCACGCCCTTTCCACACTGCCCGACCGTCACTGACGCCTGCCTGGCGTCACGTGACTCCACTTTGTCCACGTCTCGACGTCACATGACTTGTATATGACGTCATCTTGGTGCCATACTGATGTCACCACCTACCAAGGAGACCCACCATGTCGTTCCACCTCGCCGACCTCGACGGCCAACTCGGACATCAGTCGATGATGGATCCGCAGCTGAACTACTCGACGATGCGGCTGAGCTACCTCGCAGCCAAGAAGTTCGAGCTCAACCGAGCACTGGCCGAGCGCCGCCAGGAGCGCCGGGCGGCGAAGGCCCGCTCCGCCCGCGGTCGGCGCCTGCCGGTCGCTCGTACGGCATGACAACCGTCGGCCCAGCTTCAAACCCCTCCCCCCAATCTCCCCGGTCCACCCAGGACCGGGGAGGTTGCTTTTCAGCCCGGCCAGCGAGCAGTTAGTGACAGACCTATTGCGCTATTAGGGGCGTGCGCTTAATTTCAGGGAACCACGGACCTCGCCCAAGGACGCGCCATGCCGACTGATTCCCGCCCGCTTCCCATCGCCCGCCGCCGCCTGCTCCAGGCCGGCGCCGGCCTCTCCCTCGCCGCACCGCTGGCCGGTTGGCCCGCCCTCCGCGCCGCCGCGGACCCGACGGCGCCGAGCAAGACCCGCTCGACGTACTACACCGCGGAGCGGGTGGCCAACGCCCGGGCCAACATCGACCGGTACGGCTGGGCCCGCCAGCAGCGCGACGCCGCGGTGACCGCGGCCGCCGAGTTCACCGCCCACAGCGACGCGAAGTTGTGGGACCTCGTCACCCCGCAGAGCGTGTCCCGCAGCCTCGGCGTGCTGATCCGCTACCGCCAGCGGATCAAGGGCAGCCCCGGCCCGGAGGGCGCCGAGATCAACAAGTTCGGCAACTACCCCTGGCGGATCGATGCCATCGGTGACCCGTGGAAGCTGAAGAGCCCGGTCACCGGCGAGCGCTACCCGAGCAACGACTTCGCCTCCTTCTATGCGGCCGGCCTCAACGAGCACGGCATCTTCGACGTCGAACTGGCCCGCGAGCGCGGCTCGCAGTTCTTGATCAACGAGCTCTACCCGGAACGCGGCGAGGGCTGGGGCGTCGACGACGGCAGCGGCTGGACCGACCCGGACGGCGACACTTGGACCTTCGTCGCGTACTACCACCACTGGGCGCTCTGGACCACCGGCGGCGGGCAGGCCTTCCACGGCTACCTGATCCGGGCGTTGAACGCGCTGCGCGATGCGTACCTCTTCACCGGACAGGCCGAGTACGCGCACAAGGGGCTGATCCTGCTGGATCGGATGGCCGACGTCTGGCCGGACATGGACGTCACCGCCTATCCGTGGGAGGGCGGCTTCGACAACGGCGATCCGGCGATCCACACCGCGCAGGGCAAGGTGGTCAACGACATCTGGGAGACCGGGATCGCACGGGTGCTACTGCAGGCCTACGACGCCTTCTACCCGGCGATCGAGACCGACCCGGCGGCGCTGGAGTTCATCCAGGCCCAGGCCGAGAAGTACAAGATCACGACCCCGAAGACGACGCCGGCCGAGCTGCGCGCGCACTTCGAAGATCACATCGTCCGGCTGGTCTACCCGGCCGTGCAGGGATCGCAGATCCGCGGCAACACCGGCATGCACCAGAGCGTGCTGGCGCTGGCGGCGGTGATCATGGACGAGGAGGGCACCAGCAAGGAGTGGCTGGACTACGTCTGGCAACCGGGGGACCTGGTCAAGATCACCGATCCGGCGGCGCCGTACGGCCGGCGCTACGAGGTGACCGGCGGCAACATGGCCCGGGTGCTGATAGACCAGATCGACCGGGACGGTTGGGGCAACGAGGCCGCGCCGGGCTACAACTCCGGTTGGCTCGGCAACTTCCTGCAACTCGCCGACGCCGTCGACGGCTTTCAGCGCTATCCGGACTACGACCTGTTCGAGCATCCCAAGTTCCTCAAGATGTTCACCGCGATCTACCCGATCGCGATGTTGTCCCGCTACACCCCGTCGATCGGTGACAGCGGCAACACCGGGGGCCCCGGCATCGTCGGCGCGCTGGCCACCGACCTGCTCGGCTTCGGCAGGACCAAGGATCCGGGCCTCGCCCAGCTGGTCCATCTGCGCAACGGCAACACCACCACCAACCTGCGCGGCAACATCTTCGAGGCCGAGCCGGAGGCCGTGGTGGCCGAGATCCAGGCCATCGTGGACGACCGCGGCCGGTTCAACCCGGGGACCGTGCACCAGCCGGGCTACGGCTTCGCCGCGCTGCGCGAGGGCTCCGGCGCGGCCGCCCGCGGCGCCTGGCTCTACTACGGTCGCAGCAGCGGCCACGGACACCGGGACACGCTCAATCTCGGGCTGCATGCCGCCGGCATGGACCTCACGCCGGACCTCGGCTACCCCGAGGTGACCGGCCTCGATCCGGAGCGGCAGAACTGGACCATGGCCACGGTCAGCCACAACACCGTGGTGGTGGACGAGTCCTCCCAAGCGGCCGCGTGGGTGGCGGTGCCGCGGCTGATCGCGGGCTCCGATCGGGTGCAGCTGATCGAAGTCGACGCACCGAAGGCGTACGCCCGGACCGAGCTCTACCGACGCACCACGACCATGATCACCATCGATGACCAGCGGTCCTACCTGATCGACTTCTTCCGGGTCGACGGCGGTGATGATCATGTCTTCAGCTTCCATGGCGCCAAGGGCACGGTGACCACCAACGGGCTCGAACTCGTCGATCAGACCAGCGGATCGTATGCCGGGCCGGAGGTGCCGTTCCAGGACCCGAAATACAACCAGAACGGGAAGTTGGGCGGCTTCAACTACCTCAATGCAGTGCAGCGGGACGCGTCGCCGGCGAGCCCGTACCGGATCGACTGGAAGATCGCCGACAACTGGAACGTCCATGATCAGGACCCGGACGCGCACCTGCGACTGACCATGCTGTCACCGGTCGACGACGTTGCCCTGGCCGACGGCGTCCCGCCGCGAAACAAGCCGGGCAACCCGGACAAGCTGCGTTACCTGCTGGCCCACCGGCACGGCAGTGACCTGAAGAGCAACTTCGTCTCGGTGATCGAGCCGACGGTCGGTGCCAGCATGATCACCGCGAGCGCCCTGGTCCCGGTCAGGACCGAGGACGGCGACGAAGTCGATCACTTCGAGGTCGCCGCGGTCAAGATCGATTTCGCCGACGGCCGGACCGACTATGTGGTCAGCGCGATCTCCGATGCCAAGGGTTACGTGATCGACGGGTCGCTGCAGTTCCGGGGCCGGTTCGGGGTCTGCACGCTGCGCGCCGGCGAGCCCGAACACCGGTTCCTGCACGACTGCCGCCGGTTCGGCCCGAACGCCTCGGCCGGCCCGCGGGCCTATTCCAAGCTGGAGGGCAAGGTCGTCGACTTCACTCGTGAACTGACGATGGAGAACACGATCACCGTCGATGTCAGCGGCGGCAAGCACGGCCCGCGCTTCGACCCGAAGACCTTGATCGGCAGCTATCTGCACGTCCAGACCGACAACGTCCGCAACGGCACCTACAAGATCACCGGCGCGACCATGGAGAGCATCAACCGCTTCGTCCTCGAGATCGGCGACCAGACCCTGATCCGCAGCCTGCTCGACCCCGACGACGCCAACGGCGGCTACACCTACGACCTAACCCCCAACACCCCCTTCACCCTCCCCCTCACCGAAACCCGCTGACCCGGCACTAATGCACGCGGTTTTGCGGCGTGTCGGAGCACAAGTGACGTCTCGGCAGGACCGGCGGCGCGGGAAGGACTCCCGAAAGTCGGACTGTCATGGGCGAGAAGGAGACGATCGGCCCAAGATCAACACGGCGATGACCGCTGCCGGCGGATCAGCACCGAGCCGGTACGAGGTGAGCCGGTCGGTGTGTCCGTCGGCGTACGTCACCGGCACGGACACCAGCCGGTCGAGGTCGTACAGCGTGATCAGATCGATCCGCATCGGCGGGGCACCGCGGTCGACCGGCGGCCCGACCCGGAAGTCGGACAACATCCGGCCACAGACGGATTGATCATGCCGGAGCGCCTGCAACCCGGTGTCCGTGACAACGGCCGGCTCGACGTGCAACTCCACCCCCAGGGCGTCATAGCCCGCGGTGAACGGCAGCAGCCGTTCACGATCGTGCCGATCGGTGCCGGTCCGGATGATCACGTCCGCCAACTCGCTCGCTGACCAACCGGGATGATCCACCAGGGACAGCCCGCGGACCCCGATCCGAGCAACGCGGGGTGCGTCGGCCCGGGCGATCATCGCGCACCGCTGGTCGAGTTTCGGACCGATAGCCGCATGCTCCCCCGGCGGTGCCGCATCGTCGACCGTCGGCACGGCGATCCTCACCACCGAACCAGACACTCCAGACCCCCTCAACCCCCTCGCCGAGACGTCACTTGTGCACCGACACGCCGCAGAATCGCGTGCATAAGTGACGTCTCGGCGGGGGTTAGCGGCGGCGGCGGGCGGTGCCGAAGAGGCCGCGGATGATCTCGCGGCCGGCGGTGTTGACCAGCTGCTTGAACATCGTGTTGGAGGTGACCTGTTCGATCAGGCTCTTCTCCTTGCGGCCGCGGGGCTCCGGGGCCGGCTCGGGCGGCGGTGGTACGGCGACGTCGGGGCCCGGCTCCTGAGCGGCCGCGGCGGCTCCGGCATCGAGCTTCTTGGCCAGCAGTTCGCGGGCCGACTCGCGGTCGACGGCCTCGCCGTACTTGGCCTTCAGCGGCGAGCCGTCGACGGTCTGGGTCAGCCGCTCGGCCGGCATCGGGGCCATCAGCGACTGCGGCGCCCGCATCCGGGTCCAGGCGACCGGGGTCGGCGCACCGTCCGGGTCCATCACGGTGACGATCGCCTCGCCGATGCCGAGGTGCTGCAGTGCTTCGGCCAGCTCGTAGTGCGACTTCGGGAAGGTCGAGACGGTCGCCTTCAGCGCCTTGGCGTCGTTGGGCGTGTGGGCGCGGAGCTGGTGCTGCACCCGGGAGCCGAGCTGGGCCAGCACGTCGTCCGGCACGTCCTTCGGCGTCTGGGTGACGAAGAAGACACCGACACCCTTCGACCGGATCAGCCGCACGGTCTGCGCGATCGAGTCCAGGAACGCCTTCGAGGCGTCGTTGAAGAGCAGGTGCGCCTCGTCGAAGAAGAAGACCAGCTTCGGCTTGTCCACGTCGCCGACCTCGGGCAGATCATGGAACAGGTCGGCCAGCAGCCACATCAGGAACGTGGAGAAGAGGGCCGGCCGGTCCTGCAGGTTCGGCAGCTCGAGCAAGGACACGACGCCCTGCCCGTCCGGCGTCGTCCGCAACAGGTCGGCGCTGTCGAACTCCGGCTCGCCGAAGAACGCCTCGGCGCCCTGGTCGGAGAAGGTGATCAAGGACCGCAGGATCACCCCGGCGGTCGCGGCGGACAGGCCACCGATCGCCTTCAGCTCCTCCTTGCCCTCGTCGCTGGTCAGGTGCTGCAGCACCGCGCGCAGGTCGGACAGGTCGAGCAGCGGCAGCCCGGCCTTGTCGGCGTAGTGGAAGACCAGGCCGAGCGAGGACTCCTGGACGTCGTTCAACCCGAGCACCTTGGACAGCAGGACCGGGCCGAACGAACTCATCGTGGCCCGGATCGGCACCCCGGTGCCCTGCCCGCCGAGCGCATAGAACTCGGTCGGGCACGCCTTCGCCTGCCAGTCCTGGCCGATCCCCTTGGTCCGGGCCAGCAGCTTGTCGCTGCCCTCGCCCTCGGCGCCGATCCCGGACAGGTCGCCCTTGATGTCGGCGGCGAACACCGGCACGCCGGCCGCGCTCAGCTGCTCGGCCAGCAGTTGCAGCGTCTTGGTCTTGCCGGTGCCGGTCGCGCCGGCGACCAGGCCGTGCCGGTTCATCATCTCCAGCGGCAGCCGGACGACCGCGGCGGGCAACGGCTGATCAGCTTCGACCACGACGCCCAGCTCGATCGACGCCCCTTCGAAGGCGTACCCCTCGGCGATCTTGGCGACCGCCTCCGGCAGCTCGGCCGGAGCCCCTTCGGTCGGCGCGGCTTCGATCGTTTCCGGCGCGGATTCGGTGGTGGAGTCGGTGCCGGATTCGGCCGGCTCGGCATGCTCGGTCATGGGCATCAGAGTTCCATATCCGCCCGTCGAGACGGTAGTACCTCACCGAGGAAGGGCCGCCTAAACCGTTACGCGGCCGTGTTCGGCCCCTGCCACCTTTGTGAATAGAGTGTCACAGTGATTTTCAAGCGTGTCGGTGACGTACGTCCTTACCCGGACCACGGGTACGCCCAGAAGCAGTGGGCGGCGATCGCTCCGCACCAGGTTCGCTTGGATCAGCTCGTCACGACGAAACGGACTCTCGATCTGGAAGCACTGCTGGAAGAGGATTCCACCTTCTACGGTGACCTGTTCGCCCATGTCGTGGCCTGGCGCGGTGAGCTCTATCTGGAGGACGGATTGCACCGTGCCCTCCGGGCGGCGCTGCAACAGCGGCAGACCATGCATGCTCGCGTACTCGATCTGAAGTAAGGTCAGCGGCGGGCTGCGGAGCCCAGGGGAAAGTGAAGGAGTGGTTCGGTTGATCGGCCGAGTTTGGCGCATCGTGCGGACGCCGCTGACGCTCCTCGTACTGCTGGGGATCCTCTGCTACGGCGCCTGGTGGGGCTACACCAACGTGCTCCGGCCGGTGCCGCCGCTGCCCCCCACGCCGTGTGTCTCGGTGCCGATCAAGAAGGGCTCGCTGACCGCCAGCCAGGTCAGCGTCAGCATCTACAACGGCGGCAGCAAGCGCGGCCTGGCCCGCGACGTCGGGATCCGGATGCGGGACCGCGGCTTCAAGATCCAGCGCGAATCCAACACGGCGGAGAAGATCAACGCGACCGTGATCGTCGGCCAGGGTGCGAAGAATCCCGAGGTGCTGCTGGTGAAGCAGCTCTTCCCCGGTTCGACCGTGCGGGTCGAGCCCGGCCG
This sequence comes from Microlunatus speluncae, assembly GCF_009299835.1. GTDB lineage: Bacteria > Actinomycetota > Actinomycetes > Propionibacteriales > Propionibacteriaceae > Microlunatus > Microlunatus speluncae. Next base: position 400,919 of record NZ_VKCZ01000003.1, on the reverse strand, counting down.
GGTCGATCACAGCGTCGACATCCTGGTCGGCAACAACTGGAACTGGGACAAGCACTTCGCCGACAAGGCCAAGACGACGCTCCCGGTGAAGGCCAAGGCGGTCTGCCTGCCGTCGATCAAGGCGTCCGACCCCGCCCCGGAGGGCTGAGCCGGCCCGAAGGCTAGAGCTCCGGCTCCGGCTTGTGCCAGCGCGCCAGCCGACCGCCGCGGCCGATGCTGCGCAGCCGGTTCTCGGTCTGCTGGCGCAGCGCCGCCGGGGTCACGATCAACAACTCGTCGCCCTCCCGGATCCGGGTCACCCCGGTCGGTGGGAACGGGGAATCGTTGCGGATCACCAGCGACACCACGGTGTGCTTGCCCAGCCGCAGCTCGCCGATCTCCACGCCGGCCAGCCGGGAACCCTCCGGGATCCGTACCTGGAGCAGGTCGGCCGAGATCCGGTCCAGCGGCGCCGCCTCGACCTCGACGTCCCGCGCCGCTTCATGATCGACAAGCTTGAGCAGCCGGGCGGCCAACGGCAGCGTCGGCGCCTGGAGCAGGGTGAAGACGATCACGAAGACCAGCACGACGTCGAACAGGAAGATCCCACCCGGTACGTCCTCGGACAGCGGGATCGTCGCGAACACGATCGGCACCGCACCGCGCAACCCGGCCCAGGACAGGAACGCCTGCTCCCGGATCGGGAACCGGAACCACACGGTGGAGATGTAGACGGCGAGCGGCCGGGCCACGAAGGTGAGGAAGGCGCCGGCCGCGAGCGCGACCAGGATGGCCTGCAGGCTCACCCGGGATGGGGTCGCGAGGAGGCCGAGCATGACGAAGAGGCCGATGTGGGCGATCCAGCCGATCCCCTCGACGAAGGACCGGGTCGCGCCGCGGTGCGGCAGCTGGGCGTTGCCGAGCATCAGCGCGCAGACGTAGACGGCGGCGAACCCGCTGGTGTGCAGACTGGCCCCGGCGGCGTACGCGAACACGGTCCAGACCAGCGCGGCGAGCGGGTAGAGGCCGGAGGACGGCAACGCGACCCGGCGCAGGATCTGCACCCCGATCCAGCCGAGCGCCAGCCCGATCGCCAACCCGGCGACCAGTTCCAGGGCGATGATCCCGACCAGTCCCGCGAGGCCGCCGCCGTGGTCGTCGTGCCCGCTCGCCGCGGCGCTGGCCAGCACGACCAGCAGCACGGTCGGCGCGTCGTTGAGCCCGGACTCGGCCTCCAGCGCCCCGCGGAGCCGGTGCGGGATCGGCACCCGCCGGAGCACCGAGAACACCGCGGCCGCATCGGTCGGCGAGATGATCGCGCCGAGCAGCACCGCGAGCCAGAGGTCGAGGCCGAGCACGAAATGCCCGAACAGGGTCATCAGCCCGACGCTGACGAAGATGCCGACCGTCGCCAGCATCCCGGCCGCGCCGACCGACGGCTTGATCTCGTTCCAGCGCGTGGTCAGTCCGCCCTCGGCCAAGATCAACACCAGCGCGCCGAAGCCGAGCGCCCGGGCCAGATCCGGATCGGAGAACTGCAGCCCGAGGACCGAGTCGCCCATCACCATGCCGAGCCCGAGGAACAGCAGCAGCGACGGCAACCCGATCCGGGAGCCGAGCCGGGCTGCGATGATGGCGGCGATCAACACGACGGCGCTGACCAGCAGAATGCCGTCGAGATTGATCTCCATCTGCATATTTTGGCCGACCGTCAAGATTTCAGGTGAGCCAGCCCTCACCCTGGACCGGGCCAGGCGGGTGATAAGGACCCTGGGGCTAGCGGACGAACGCGAAGTTGCTCATCAGATCCTCCGGTAGCGCTGTCGCAGATAGTCGTCTACCCAGTTCCGCGACGACATCCAAGTGCCGTCCGGCTGCTTCTGCGCCCGGAGCCGTCCTCGGACCGCCGCGGTGCGCAGGGCGTTCGCCGTGAGCGACAAGTCGGATCCGGCCAGGCTCGCGAGCGGGACCAGCCGGGCCGGCCCTGCCACGGCGGGAACAATGAAACGGTGCAGGTTGTCAGTGATCGCACGGGCCAGCAGCTCGCCGAGCGGGCCATATTCGCCACCGTCGGCGCGTTCCATGGCCGTGAGATAGCGAGACCTATCGTTCTTGAACACGATCGCCGGCGGATAGCCGAGCCGCACCAAGACGAGGTTGAGGAGAAGCCGGCCCGTGCGGCCGTTGCCGTCGAGAAACGGGTGGATGCGCTCGAAATCGTTGTGCATCCGCGCGAGCCGCTCGGGAAACGGCGTCGCCTCGTCGGCGCTCACGAGTTGACTGACCTCAGCGACCCAATCCCGCATGAGGGCGTCGATCTCAGTGAACGGCGGCGGCTTCATGCCACCGCCGAACGGCTGGATCTCGTGTCGACGCCAGTTGCCAGGAGTCTCCTCGGGCGTGGCATTCGCGTGCGGCGAGACCTCCCAGACCAGCCCCATCACCTGGTGGTGGACCGATCGCACCTCGTGCAGGGTCAGCAGTTCGCCGTCGGTCCAGGTGCCCAAGCCGTGGGCCTGTTCGTAGACCCAGCGGGCCGCGGTGGCGTACCCCTCGACCTCCATGTATTCCCGGAGTTCCTTGCTGCCGACCGCCCGCCCTTCATCGAGCAGCTTTCGGACCTGGCTGAGCACGAGGGTGTTGCCCTCGATCGCAGTCGAATGATGAGCCTCGTGGTGCCAGATCTCGGTCCAGATGTCGCTCGCCTCGTCGGGCGACGGCATGCCGCCCAGGCGGGTGCGCAGGTCGGCAAGCGCGTCCTCCAGACGCTGATACACCGCCTGTCGCGATGGCCGCCCGCCCGGCATCCTGCCCCCTGGTTTGTTTGGTCTGACAGAAACAAACTGTACCGAACACTTTCGGATTTGTTCGGTCCAAGAGAAAGAAACTCCACCGAACACTTTGGCGCTACTCGAAGAAGTCCTCGTCGATCTCGACGATCTTGAGCGGCTGCGTCGCCTGGACACCGGCCCCGAACCTGATCATGAGCGACGCGAGCCGTTGCCCGTCGATCAGATTGATCCGGGTAGGCACGGGCGGTCGATCTTGTTCGTCAGTTCGCCGGTGACCACACGCAGAACTTTGGTGTTCCCACCGCCATGGATTGCCCTTCGACAGGAAGAGCCCGCGTCCGAGACCGGACGCGGGCTTCCCTTCAGCGGTGGCGGCGGGATTTGAACCCGCGGAGGCTTTCACCTCACGCGCTTTCGAGGCGCGCTCTTTAGGCCGCTCAGACACGCCACCGCGGGAGAGATTACCCAATCGTCGGCGCCGGACGCGAATCGGATCAGCGGCGCTGGCCGAAGAAGTCCGAGAGGAGCGCGCCGCACTCCTCGGCCAGGATGCCGCCCATCACGTCGACCCGGTGATTCAGCCGACGATCGCGGACGACGTCGAAGAGCGAGGCGACGGCGCCGGCCTTGGGGTCGTACGCGCCGAAGACCAGTTGTCGGATCCGGGCCAGGACCAGGGCCCCGGCGCACATCGTGCACGGCTCGAGGGTGACGACCAGGGTGCAGCCTTCCAGCCGCCAGGCCTCCCGGCCCAGGGTCGCGACCGCCCGGCGCAGCACGAGCAGCTCGGCATGGGCGGTCGGATCGCCGGTCTGCTCCCGCTCGTTGCCGGCGGTGGCCAGCACGGCGCCGGCCGGATCGAGCAGGACGGCGCCGACCGGGACGTCGCCCTTGGCTGCGGCCGCCCGGCCCTGATCGAGCGCGATCCGCATCGCCGGATCCCACTGACTGGCCATCGGGCTCAGCCGCGACGAGTGATCGACAACTCCATGATCACGATGATCACCGGAAGCTGGACTGGACCACCCGGCGGACCTCGTCGCCGATCTTGAGCTTGTCGACGATCCGATAGACCAGATCCTCGCTGGACTCCTCGAAGTCGCCGCTGATCGCCTCCAACTCGAACGAGCCGATGCCGAGATCGTTCAACAGATCGAGGTCACCCAACGGGTCGTCGCCGTCGGGCACGGCCAGGCCGAGATAGTCGGCGACGTCGCGGGCGATCGGCCACTCGTCGCCGGCGCCGCCGTCGGACAGCAGCACCTGCACCAGCCGGCCCCGGACCCGGGCGATCACGAACACCGACTGGGTGAGCGAGACGAAACCGAGGGAGCCGCCGTCGCCGGGCAACCGGCGCAGCACCTCGATCAACTCCTCAAGATCGTTGGCCAGGTCCTTCTGCAGTGCCTGGGCTACCGGTTGACCGTCCTCCCGGTACGCGGCGACGACGAAGTCGATCTCGTCCTCGGTCGCGTCTTCAAGATCATCGTCGAAGTCGTCGTCATCATCGTCATCGTCGTCGTCATCATCGTCGAAGTCGTCGTCATCGTCGTCCTCGTCAAGATCATCGGAATCCGCCAAGTCCTCCTCCGCACTCCGAGCATCGGTCCGGTCGCCGGCCGTGTCCCGCCCACGCGCAGGCCCCAGGTCGAACGACTCGTACTCGTCGTCGTCAAAGTCACTCATCACGCATCCCTTCATTCGCCACCCAATGGTGTCAGAACGAGTCAACAAGCACATCTTTGCCGGGCCATTCGATACCTGCTCTTGACTCTGCCACCGCTCGGACGATGTGGCACCCTCTAGGCATGGAACTTCGGGTCGTCGATCATCCCCTCGTGGCGCACAAACTGACCGCCCTGCGCGACGAACGCACCGACTCGCCGACCTTCCGGCACCTGACCGAGGAGCTCGTCACCCTGCTGGCGTACGAGGCGACGCGGGAGGTGCGGGTCACCCAACACACCGTGCGCACCCCGATCGCCAATTGTGTCGGCGTGAAGCTGGCCCAGCCGCGGCCGATGGTGGTGCCGATCCTGCGGGCCGGACTGGGCATGCTGGAGGGGATGACCCGGCTGATCCCGACGGCCGAGGTCGGCTTCGTCGGCATGGTGCGGGACGAGGTGACTCTGGAGGCCTCGACGTACGCGGAGCGGCTGCCGGAGGATCTGTCCGGCCGCCAGTGCTACGTGCTCGACCCGATGCTGGCCACCGGCGGCACCCTCGCCGCGGCGGTGAAATATCTGGTCGCCCGCGGCGCCGATCACATCACCTGCATCTGCCTGCTGGCCGCGCCGGAGGGCATCGCCCGGGTCGAGGGCCTGCTCGATGATCTCCAGGTCCCCTGCCACCTGGTCACCGCCGCCGTCGACGAACGCCTGAACGAGGTCGGCTACATCGTCCCCGGTCTCGGCGACGCCGGCGACCGTCTCTACGGCGTGGTCTGAGGCGAACTGATCAAGGGCTGATTCGGTCTCTCCAGTAGCCGGGTCGCCGCTTACTGTGGGCCACTGCGAGGACGATCAGGTCACCGTTCTCGGCGACGAAGTAGACGACACGGTACGGAAACCCGGTTACACCCTTCGAACGCACGATCGGGTCGCGATTCCAGCCCGGCCAGGTCGCCCAGGCGTCCGGAGCCTCGGCTGCCGAGTCAATCGCTGCCCGAACTCCGGCTACAAAGCGTGCTCCGACACCTGCGTCACGACCGTCGTACCAGTCAATGTCGGCCATGAACTCGGCCCGGGCCTCCGGGTGGAAGCCGAAGCCGACGCTCATCCGTTGCGCGCATCCCGCCGGCCGGCCAACTCGGCGAACACCTGATCGCCGGGGACCGGCTGAACCTTGCCGCTGCGGATGTCCTCCATCCGTGTGATGATCTCGTCGGTCCAGTCGTCATCGAGCGTCTCCTGATCGACGACCTCGACCGATTCGAGCAGCTGCAACGCGACATCCTTGCGCACCGAAGGAGGCAGGGCCATGCCCGCCTCGTAGAACTCAGCTGCGCTCAGCGACATGAAGTCAGTGTACGCAAGGTCAACGGCAGCCCGGATCAGTAGTAATAGGGGAAGTCGCGCCAGTTGGGTGGGCGCTTTTCCAGGAAGGCGTCGCGGCCCTCGACGGCCTCGTCGGTCATGTACGCCAGCCGGGTGGTCTCGCCGGCGAAGACCTGCTGGCCGATCAGGCCGTCGTCGATCGCGTTGAAGGCGAATTTGAGCATCCGCTGGGCGGTGGGGCTCTTGCCGCAGATCTTGCGGCCCCAGTCGAGACCGGTGGTCTCCAGGTCGGCGTGCGGGACGACGCGGTTGACCATGCCCATCCGGTACGCGTCCTGGGCGTCATAAGTTTCGCCGAGGAAGAAGATCTCCCGGGCGAACTTCTGGCCGACCTGGCGGGCCAGGTAGGCCGAGCCGAAGCCGGCGTCGAACGAGCCGACGTCGGCGTCGGTCTGCTTGAAGCGGGCGTGCTCGGCGCTGGCCAGGGTGAGGTCGCAGACCACGTGCAGGCTGTGCCCGCCGCCGGCCGCCCAGCCGCCGACCAGCGCGATCACCACCTTGGGCATGAACCTGATCAGTCGTTGCACCTCGAGGATGTGCAGCCGCCCCATCGCCGCCGGGTCGGTGGGCTCGTCGCCGTCCGCGTACTGATAGCCGGAGCGGCCGCGGATCCGTTGATCACCGCCGCTGCAGAAGGCCCAGCCGCCGTCCCTGGGCGACGGGCCGTTGCCGGTCAACAGCACGCAGCCGACGTCGGAGCTGGTCCGGGCATGATCAAGAGCGCGGTAGAGCTCGTCGACGGTGTGCGGGCGAAACGCGTTGCGCACCTCGGGCCGGTCGAACGCCACCCGGACCACCGGCGCGTCGACCGCGCGGTGATAGGTGATGTCGGTGAAATCGAAGCCGGCAACCGGCTGCCAGAGCGCGGGATCGAAGGTCACGAGCCCACGTTATCCCGCCCGGCCGGACGATCGACGCCCCGCACCGGCGGATGATCATCGTCGGCAGTCTCCCGCGGCCGCCGGATCTGCCACACGATGAAGCCGATCAAGATCAACACCAGCACGATCAGCAGCGCGACGGCCGGCCCGGGCCAGCGTTCGTAGAGCCGCTGCCAGACTTCGAACGAGACGAACCCGAAGGTCGCGTACAGGAACGACCAGAGCACGCCGCCGATCAACATCGCCGGCAGATAGCGCCGGTACGGCATCCGGACCACTCCCGCGGCAAGATTGATCAAGGTCTGCAGGCCGATGGTGAGGAAGGAGAAGGTGATCACCGGCGCACCCCAGCGCACCACCAGGTCCCGCGCCCGGCGATAGCCGGCCGACTCCAGCATCCGTTGCAGCCGGGTCCGGTTCGCGCCGGCGTTGGCCGCCCGGCCCAGCCAGTAGGTGGCGTTGGCCCGCAGCAGGATGACCAGGAACAAGATCGACAGGGCGAGCGGATACGGCCAGTCGCGCCAGAAGTCCATCAGGTCCCGTCCCCGGTGCTCACCGAACCACTATAGGTGAGGTGAACCTAAGCCGATCAGGCTCGGGGCTCAGCGAGGGTCGTCGGCGAAGCCGGTCTGCTCACCGAAACCGACCACCCGGATCACCGCCTCGCCGGCCTCGTCACTGGCGGCGAGGTCGACCTCGGCCTCGATCACCCAGTCGTGGTCGCCGGCCGGGTCGTCCACGATCTGCCGGACCCGGAGGTGGTCGGACTGCCGGTCGATCAGCAGCAGGCTCGGCCCACGGGCGTCAGGGCCGATGCCGATCTCGTCGTGCGTCTCGAAGTAGCGCTGGATCCCCTCGCGCCAGGCCTCGGCGTCGAAGCCGCCCTCGCCGTCCAGCTCGCCGAGATCGTTCCAGCGGCGCCGGGCGGCCAGCTCGATCCGGCGGAACATCGCGTTGCGGACCAGCACCCGGAAGGCCCGCTGGTTCTGGGTGACCGGGGTCGGGCGCTCGTCCAGCCGGTGTTCGGTCGGCTGCGCGCCCGGGTGGCTCAGCGCCTCCCACTCGTCGACCAGGCTGGAGTCGACCTGCCGCACCAGCTCGCCCAGCCACTCGATCAGGTCGGCCAGGTCCGGCGTCCGGATCGCCTCCGGCACGGTCTGCCGCAACGCCTTGTACGCATCGGAAAGGTAGCGGAGCACGATGCCCTCGGAGCGGGCCAGCTGATAGCTGCTGACGTACTCGGTGAACGTCATCCCCTGCTCGGCCATCTCCCGCACCACCGACTTCGGCGCCAGCCGATGATCAAGGACCCACGGGTGGGTCTGGGCATAGACCGAGTACGCGTGCTCCAGCGGCTCGGCCAACGGCCGCGGATAGGTGATGTCCTCGAGCAGCTCCATCCGCTCCTCGTACTCGATCCCTTCCGCCTTCATCGCCTCGATCGCGGCACCACGGGCCCGGTTGCGCTGTGCCATCAGGATCGGCCGCGGATCCTCCAAGATCGATTCGATCACCGACACGATGTCCAGCGCGTAGTTCTCGGCCTCGAAGTCGACCAGATCCAACGCCGCCAGTCCGAAAGGCGACAGCGGCTGGTTCAGCGCAAAGTCTTCCTGCAGGTCGATGGTGACCCGGGCTCCCGTTCCGTCCAGCAGCGGCTCGACCACCCCGGTGGTCAGCAGGCCGCGGTAGATCTCGATTGCCCGATGGACATGCTTGCGGCGGCGGACGGCGGGCTCGTCGTTGTCGGTCAGCAGCCGCCGCATCGAGGCGAAGCAGTCGCCGCCGCGGGCGATCACATTGATCACCATCGCGTGGCTCACCGCGAAGCTCGACTCGAGCGGCTCCGGCTCGGCCGCGATCAGCCGGTCGTAGGTCGGCTGGCCGTAGCCCACCGTTCCCTCCGGCGGCTTCTTCCGCACCACCTTGCGCCGCTTCTTCGGATCGTCGCCGGCCTTGGCCAGCGCCTTCTCGTTGGCCACCACATGATCGGGAGCCTGGATGACGACGTTGCCGGCGGTGTCGTAGCCGGCGCGGCCGGCCCGGCCGGCGATCTGGTGGAACTCGCGCGCGGTGAGCAGCCGCGGCTTGACCCCGTCGTACTTGCTCAGGGAGGTGAGCAGGACGGTCCGGATCGGCACGTTGATGCCGACGCCGAGCGTGTCCGTGCCGCAGATGATCTTGAGCAGTCCGGCCTGGGCCAGCCGCTCGACCAGCCGGCGGTAGCGCGGCAGCATCCCGGAATGGTGCACGCCGATGCCCATCCGGACCAGCCGGGACAGGGTCTTGCCGAAGCCGGCGGAGAAGCGGAAGTCGCCGATCAGCTCGGCGATCTTGTCCTTCTCCTCCCGGCTGGCCACCTTGAGGCTGGCCATCGCCTGGGCCTGCTCGATCGCTGCGGCCCGGCTGAAATGCACCACGTAGATCGGGGCGTCGCGGGACTCCAGCCGTTCCTCGATGGTCTCGTGCAGCGTCGTGGTGACGTAGGAGTAGTAGAGCGGGATCGGCCGCTCGACGGAGCTGATCACCGCGGTGGTCCGGCCGGTGCGGCGCTTCAGGTCGGCCTCGAACCGGGTCATGTCGCCGAGGGTGGCCGACATCAACAGGAACTGGGCCTGCGGCAGTTCGATCAGCGGCACCTGCCAGGCCCAGCCGCGATCCGGCTCCGCGTAGTAGTGGAACTCGTCCATGATCACCGTGTCGATGCCGGCCCGATCGCGCGACTCTCCGCCGCCTTGGCGCAGCGCGATGTTGGCCAGCACCTCGGCGGTGCAACAGATGATCGGCGCCCCGGGGTTGACGCTCGCGTCACCGGTCAGCATGCCGACCTTGTCCGGCCCGAAGAACTCGGTCGCGGCGAAGAACTTCTCCGACACCAGAGCCTTGATCGGCGCGGTGTAGTACGTCGTCCCGCCGGCGGCGAGGGTGGCGAACTGGGCCCCCGTCGCGACCAGACTCTTACCGGAGCCGGTCGGCGTCGCCATGATCACATTGGAGCCGGAGACGATCTCGATCAAGGCGTCGGTCTGCGCCGGATACGGGGCCCAGCCGCGCTCGATGGACCAGTCGACGAACGCCTCGAAGACCGCGTCGGGATCGATGGAGCCCGATTCGGTCGGGGCGGGGATCAGGTCGGCCAGTAGCATCAGCCGCGACCCTACCCGTCGCTCACCGTGGAGGCAGCGAGCCGTGCCGGAATCCGGAGCACCGACCCGGCTGGTGGTCGCGGCCGCGATCCTCGACGATCCCGGCCGGCCGCGCCGGGTGCTGGCGGCCCGGCGCAGCGGTCCGGCCGAGCTGGCCGGCCGGTGGGAGTTCCCCGGCGGCAAGGTGGACCCCGGCGAGACCGCGGCGGAAGCGCTGACCCGCGAGATCGCCGAGGAGCTCGGCGTCGCGATCGCGGTCCGCGACGAGCTCACCGACGGTGCCCCGTGGCCGATCAACCCCGATTGGGAATTGCGGGTCTGGACCGCGGCGCTCACCGGAGGGCAGCCGGCACCGGCGGCCGGCGATTCCCATGACCGGCTCCGCTGGCTGACCCGGACCGAGCTGACTGCGGTCGACTGGCTGGAGCCCGATCGCCCGGCGGTGGCCCTGCTGGATGCGATCTTGCTCGACTGACCACGGGCAACCAGCCGGCCGGTTAGGCTTGCGGACCATGATCAGCTCCAGGAGTCACCGATGACGGAGCGGGATCCGATGATCACGATCGACATCGACCCGGCTTCGGCCGTCCCGCCGTTCGATCAACTGCGCAGCCAACTCGCCGCGATGATCACCGACGGCCGGCTCGAGCCGGGCGCCCGATTGCCGACGGTACGTCAGCTGGCCGGCGACATCGGGCTGGCGGTCAACACGGTCGCCCGGGCCTACCGGGTGCTGGAGTCCGACGGAGTGATCACCACTCACGGCCGCAAGGGCACCTTCGTCACGCTCCAGTCGACCCCGACCGACGCGGTGACCGAGGCCGCGACCCGGTTCGCCACCGTGGCCCGGCAGACCGGGCTCACCCTGTCCGAGGCGATCCGCGCCGTCGAGGACGCCTGGCAGCGCCCCTGACAAGATCGTTTTCCCGCGCGGCCAAGATCGTTGCGTCGCTCAGGTCGCGTGCTGATCGGCCGGCAACCGCAGCAGGTCGGCGAGCTCGGCCAGGAACTCGTCCCGGTCGGTGCCGCCGAGTGGGCTGATGATCACCTGGTCGGCGCCGGCGTCCCAGTGCTGCCGGACCGCGGCCGCGATCGTCGCGGTGTCGCCGCGGGGCACGATGGCATCGACCAGCCAGTCGTCGAGCCGGTCGATCTCGGTCTCGGCGAAGCCGATCCGGGTCAGGTGGGCGCGATAGCCCGGCACCCGGACCAGGAAGCCGAGGGTCTCCCGCGCCGCGGCCCGGGCCCGTTCGGCGTCGAGGTCGGGCGCCACGAGCAGGTCGACGATCTGGTGTCGGGAACCGAGCCGGTCGCGGGTCCGGGCGGTGAAATCGGGGGTGACCAGCAGTGTGATCGCCCCGGCGAACCGGTCCCGCGCCAGCTCGACCTTGCGCGGCCCGAGGGCCGCCAGGTAGCGCCGGTCGACCGGTAGCACCGGGTCGGAGCGGTCGAGCTGATCCAGGTAGTCGTGCAGCGCCTGCAGCGATTTCGGCGCCTGCGCGCCGCCGAGCCCGACCAGGAATCGCCCCGGCTCGGTGCGCTCAAGATCGGCGTAGGTCTGGATCACCTCCGGTGCCGGATAGACCGAGGTCGGAATGATCCCGGTGCCGACCGTCGTCGTCCGGGTCGCCGCGAGCAGGTCACCGATCGGCGCCAACGAGGTCAGCTGACCGCCGGCGATCCACAACGCGCCGTAGCCAAGTTCTTCGTACCGTGCGGCTTGGGCAGGGATCCCGTCGGCGAGATCGATGGCCAGGCCCGCTCTGCTGAGTTCCATGACCGTGACGGTAGGACTTCAAGAAGGGTTGAGGTCAACCCCGGCCGACCGGAATCGCAGCCCGTCGGGCCGGGCGAAAATCACGGATTGATGACGCGGTCGCCGACGCGAGAATTTCGCGCGATTCAGCGTCGCCGGAACCGGGTAAGTAGCGCTACGTTGGGTGCGTCCAACTACGAAATAAAGGGAGATCGACATGGGCTTTCTTGGATTCTTGCTGTTGGGCCTGGTTGCGGGAGCTATTGCGAAACTGATCCTGCCGGGGAAGCAGGCCGGTGGCTGGATCGCCACCTTGATTCTCGGCGTCGTCGGCGCGCTGCTCGGTGGGTGGATCGGCAGCCTGATCTTCGGCACCGGCCTGGGTGAGTTCTTCTCGTTGCGCACCTGGCTGTTGGCCATCGTCGGCTCGCTGATCGTGCTGATCATCTGGGGCTTCATCACCAACCGGATGGGCAGCAAGAAGGCCGCAGAGTAGTCGAGCGTCCTGGTCCGTCCGGTGGGTGCTGCCGACCGGACGGACCATGATCGTGGTCTGAGCACCGAGTCGGCACGTGGCGTGAAGCGAGAGCGATGCGGGAGTTGCGAGGCGTTGCCGACGATCCGTCAGGAGTTGACCGCGCTCCGGACTCGGATCGGGCTCGTGAGGGCGACCGATCCGATCTTGATCGTCCAGGTCCCGCAGAGCTACGCCCGGGGCCTGCGTCGGACCGGTTGAGTCGCGTCGCGGAGATCCGCGAGGCGCGGATCGCCGAGGCCGCGGACCGCGGGGTTTCCCGCGAGGAGTACGAGCGGTACGAAGCGGCTGATCATGAGGACGGACGACAGGCCGGTCAACTCGAGTTGGCGCGACACCGGATCCGGGACAAGTCCGTGTGGGGCCCGCCCGACGAGCGTGCGGCCCGGCGGCAGGAGCACTACGACCGGCAGGACGCGGCGTTGGAGCACTTTCGTACTGTTCCCGTCGAGGGGCCCGAGAACAGACCCATCGAGCCGGCCCGGCAGCGGGATTACGTGGCCACCGGCTGGATGGAGCACCGGGATCAGCCCTTTCCTCCCGGCGATCTGAGCCGGCGCGACGAGTTGGTCTATCGGCGTTACGAGATCACCGAGCAGACCCGCGATCCCCAGTCCTTCCACCTGGGCGAAGCCGGCGCTCGGCCGGACCTCGCTGGGACGACCCAGCCGACCAGCGAATCACTCCGTGACCGCTATCCAGAGGGGGTCAGCTACACCGACAACGGTCATCCGGATCTGAGCAGGTACGCGAGCAAGACGGTCGTGCTGGAGAACGGGTTCGACCGCCCGGAGCACGCCGAGGTCGATGCCCGCGCGAACCCGGTCTTCGGTTGGCAGACCACGCCCGAGGACAAGACCTGGCACAAGTCCGGGGACGGCCGGACCGTCCTGCTGGTCGCCACGGAGCTGCACCAGGAGTACGGTCACGCCGACCAACGCCCGGCCGACGGCGACCGGTCGGGCGACGTCGATCATGCCGGGCCGCACCCGCCGAGCCAACCGAGCGAAGATCGGGAGCGACCGGACGACGCAGGACCCATCCGGCTCTCGACCGGCAATCCTGATCACAAGGATCAGCTGAGCAAGCCGCCGCCGGACAGCACGATCGTGGTCGATGATCGCTTCACGTACACGACTGATCATCTCGGCCGGGTGACCCACGCCTCGGCCAGGCTCGACGTCGTCGATCTTGAGCACCCTCGCGACAAGTCGGCGCAGGCGCAACTGATCGGGAAGCTGCCGGGTGATCACGCCGGCCATCTGTTCGCCCGAATCTTCCAGGGACCGGGCGATACCATCAATCTTGCAGCGATGGAGGGCAATAAGGTCAACCTCGGGCAGTACAAGAGCGCGGAGCATGCCTGGCGGCGAGGCATTGAGGCGGGGCACGACGTCAAGGTCGAGGTCGCGCTGATCTATGCCAGCGACACTCCTCGCCCCGACGCCCTGCAGCTGACCTGGTGGATCGACGACAAGAGAATGGAACGGTTCATCTACAACACACCACGACCCGCGGAGAGTGAAACGCCATGACACCAGATCCCGACCTGCTGAAGAGAATCGGTGCGGCGATGGCGGCGTCCGCATCGAAAGAATGGCGGCGGATCACCCTCACCGCTACTGCTGTTACCTCCGGAAACGAGACCACATTGGCGATCGAGCGGCCAAACGGAGAGGTCGATCCCTCTCAGGGGATCAGTGCCGACGCCCACTTCGCGATCGGACAGCTTCGAGCCAGCATGTACGAGCAGGGCGTTGGCACCTGGTACAACGCGACGATGACCCTCACCGCCGACGGGAACCTCGAGACCGCGTTCGACTACGACAGCCCGCCGTTCGGCGGTGACTACACCGACGAGATGCTCGAAGATGATCAAGAGGCCTATCCGCGGAGCCCGGAGAATCTTCCCTCCTGGCACCCGTCGCGGACGTGACACTCAGGCGATCGTCCTCTCCTGCCGCACCGGGACGAGCGGGACGGCGATCATCGGGCAGAGTGCCGTCAGGGCGAAGGCCAACGGATAGCCGAGCACGGTGATCACCCCGCCGAGCACGGGCGGGACCAGCGAACCGGCCAGGAACTGCGCCGTGTTCTGGGCACCGAGGGCCCGGCCGGACCAGAAGGGTCCGGCCACCTCGGCGATCGACGTGAAGGCCAGGCCGTTGTCCGCGACCGTGATCACGGTCGCCAGCACGAGCACCGCGATCGCCACCGACCAGCCGAGTTGATCGGTGGCCGCCAGCAGCAGCATCGTGATCGCGGCAGCGATCGCCACCCACCGCAGCGGCCGCAGCCGACTGCGGACCCGATCCGACAGTTGACCGGCCGCGATCCGCCCCAGCGCGCCGAGCAACTGGGTGATCGCGATCAAGGTCCCGGCAGCCCCCGGCGACCAGCCGCGGTCGGTGATCAACCAGACCAGCCCGAACGTCCAGACCATGAACTGCGGCACCACCAGCAGCACCGACACAGCATGGATCCGCCACAGGAATCCACTGCCCCGATACGGATTCGCCAGCTGCTCGGCCGCCGCCGGATCCGTCCGCGCCAGCCGGACCGGATCGATCACCACCACCAGGCACAGGATCGTCGCGACCGCGGCCAGGATCGCGGGCAGCCAGAGCGCCGCGCTGACCCCGTAGCCAGCGGCGATGGTCGGGACGCTCAACGCGGCCAACCCGACCCCGAGCGGCTGAGCCATCTGCCGGATCCCCATCGTCAGACCGCGCCGCTGAGGTGGAAACCAGCCGACCACGACCCGACCACTGGCGGCGTTGGTGCTGGCCGCCGCCATCCCGCCGAACAGCAGGAACACACTGAGCATGATCATCGAGCTGGACAGGGCCGCGCCGACTCCGCAGGCCGCGGTCAGCCCGGTCCCGATCACCAGCACCCGCCGCTCGCCGAACCGATCCACCGCAACCCCCCAAGCGAGCAGGGTGAGCATGATCCCGATCGTCGGCATCGCCACCACGACCCCGGCCTCGACCAGGGTCAGCCCGAGCCGACCCTGCAGCTCAGGGATCAGGAACGCCACGCCGTGACTGAAGAAGGCACTGGCCGCCTGCGCGATCATGCTCACCGCCAGCAACGCCCACCGCCGCCCGGCGCTGATCTCCGTTTTCATGGAGTCTCATATTCCAAGACAAAATGTCTCGACATATGAGCATCGTACAACCCTTCACCGACTTGTCAGAACTGAGTTGTGTCAGGGCACAACTCAGTTCTGACAAGTCGGCATTCAGGGGGTGAGGCGGGGCTCGGTGCGGGCGTAGCGGGCGAACCAGTCGAGCATCTCCGGATGGGTGATCGAGCCGCGACCGCCGCTCACCGCCGCCAGGTCGGCGCCGCGGAGGATGCGCTTCACCGGCACTTCGAGCTTCTTCCCGGTCAGTGTCCGCGGCACCGCCGGCACCTCGACGATGGCATCCGGAACGTGCCGCGGTGACAGCCGGGTCCGCAGCTCGGTCCGGATCCGGTCGAGCAGCGCCGGATCAAGATCAACTCCGGGCTCGGTGACCACGAACAGCGGCAGGAAGTAGCCGCCGTCGGGCAGTTCGACGCCGATCACCAGGCTGTCCGCGACGCCCGGCACCCCTTCGACCACGCCGTAGAGATCGGCCGAGCCCATCCGGATGCCCTGCCGGTTCAGGGTTGCGTCCGATCGGCCGGAGATCGCCGCAGTGCCGTCGGGAAAGATCGTGATCCAGTCCCCGTGTCGCCAGACGCCCGGAAAGAGATCGAAATAGGTCTCGGCGTAGCGCTCGCCGGTCGGATCGCCGAGCAGCCCGATCGGCATCGACGGCAGCGGCTTGGTGATCACCAGTTCGCCCTCGGTGCCGATCAGGTCGTGGCCGTCGGGATCCCAGCTGTGCAGGTCGACGCCGAGGTACGGTGCGGCCATCCGGCCGGCGTGCACCGGCAGCAGTTGGGACGCGCCGACCAGGACCGCGCAGATGTCCGTACCGCCGCTGACCGAAGCGAACCAGCACCGATCCGACACGGCCGTGGAGACCCATCGCCAGGCGTCGGCCGGCAGCGTCGAGCCGGTCTGCAGGATGGCCCGCAGCCGGCTCAGATCATGATCGGCGCCGGGCCGTTTGCCGGCCCGGAAGCCGGCGTCGAGATAGCCCGCGCCGATGCCGAGCACGGTGGCCCCGGTTCGTTCGGCGATCTGCCACACCGCGTCGCCATCGGCCGCGGCCGGGCTGCCGTCGTACAAGATCACCGTCGCGCCGAGACCGAGCCCGCCGACCAGATAGTTCCACATCATCCAGCTGGCCGAGGTGACCACGAAATAGCGATCATCCGCGCGAACGTCGGAGCCGAGGCCGATCGAGGCGAAGACCGCCATCACGATCCCACCGTGCGACTGCACGATCCCCTTCGGCTTCCCGGTCGTGCCGGAGGACCAGAGCACCCACAACGGATGATCGAACTCGACCTCGGCGAAGGTCAGCTCGGCCTCCGGCGCGACCGCCTCCGGCCAGGCCCGGTGATCGACGGCCAGGCCGGACCAGTCGACCAGATGATCGACGACTGTGGTCTGCCCTTCGACGGGCTCAGGGAGCGATCCGGCCAGCAGGTCGATCGTGATCACCAGCCGCAACTCGGGGAGAGCGGTGATCAACTCGCGGGCCTGCGCGGTCCGGTCGAACACCTTGCCGTTGTAGCGGTAACCGTCGGCCACGATGATCACCGACGGCTCGGCCTGCTCGAACCGGCTGAGCACCGCCTCGACCCCGAAGTCGGGCGAGCAGGAGGTCCACGTGGCGCCGACGCTGGCCGCGGCGAGCAGCGCGATCACCGCCTCGGCGACGTTCGGCAGGTAGCCGGCGACGCAGTCGTCGGGTCCGATGCCGGCCGACCGCAGGGTCGCGGCCAGCCCGGCCACCCGGCGGCGCAGCTCGTCCCGGGAGATCTCCACCGGCTGCTGCCGCTCGTCGATGGCGATCACGGCGACCGGTGACTCGCCGTCGGTCGGCCGCAACAGCTCCGCCGCGAAATTCACCCGGGCGCCGGGACACCAGCGGGCTCCCGGCATCCGCGGGTCCGCCAGGATCCGGTCCGCACCGAGGTCGACCCCGGGCCGGAAGAACCGCCAAACGGCGTCCCAGAAATCCTCGGACTGGTCCACGCTCCACCGATGCAGCGCGGCGTAGTCGGCGAACCGCGGCTCCCGCTCCCCGGCCAGCCAGTCCCGGAACCGGGCCACCTGGGATCGCTGCAGCGCATCGGCATCGGGCCGCCACAGCACCTCGGCCGCATCGTCGCTGGCGATCATGCCCGCCTCCTTCGAATCCCGGCCGCCGCCGGAGCTCTCGACTCGCCCGGTCCTGACACGTCGGAGGGTATGCGATTCTGTACGGCGAATCGAGGAGTGGAGGGACCCATGCTGCATCTACGCGTGATCTCGCCGAGCTCGCTCACCGAGCGGACCCTGGAGCTGCTCCGCGACGACGAGGCCGTGACTCACCTGTTCGTGCTGACCGGTGCCGCGCAACGCCCGGTCGGCGACGTGATCAGCTGCGACATCGCCCGTGAGGGCGCCGAAGACATCCTGGAACGGCTGCGCGGGCTCGGCCTGGAGGAGCACGGCGGGATCAGCGTCGAGCAGGTCGATCTGACCCTGTCCACCTCGGCCGAGCTGGCCGTGGAGCGGACCCCGGGCGATCCGGCGGACGCGATCATCTGGTCCGACATCCAGCAGCGGTCCGGCGACGAGGGTCGGGTCAGCTGGACGTACCTGGTGTTCATGAGCGTGGCGATGATCATCGCCAGCATCGGCGTGCTGCTCGACCAGCCGATCCTGATCGTCGGCTCGATGGTGGTCGGTCCGGAGTTCGGGCCGCTGGCGGCACTGTGCACCGGGATCGTCGCACTGCGCCGGTCCTTGATCAGCAGGGCCGCGCTGACCCTGCTCGGCGGCTTCCTGTTCGGCATGATCATCACCGTCGGCTGCACGCTGCTCCTGACTGCGCTCGGCCTGATCGACCGGAGCATGCTGCTCGATCCACGGCCGCTGACCAGCTTCATCTGGCAGCCGGACGCCCTGTCCTGGGTGATCGGCCTGCTGGCCGGGATCGCCGGCATGCTGTCGTTGACCGCGCAGAAGTCCGGCGCCCTGGTCGGCGTGCTGATCTCGGTCACCACCATCCCGGCCGCGGCCAACGCGGCGGTGGCGATCGCGTACGGAGTGCCCCAGGAGGCCGGCGGATCGGCCCTGCAGTTGTTGATCAACCTGGTGGCGATCATCGTGGCCGGCGTGATCACCCTCGTCGTCCAACGCTTCGCCCAGTCACGGCTGGCCGAGCGACGTCGGCGCCGCTCGGCGGCGACCGCATGATCACCGACCGGCTGGAGTTCCGGACCATCGGAGGTGCCGAGGAACTCCTGGTCGAGGAACTCCGGGACACCGGCCTGACCGAGCTGACCGTGGCCGAGCGCCGG
This sequence comes from Microlunatus speluncae, assembly GCF_009299835.1. Lineage (GTDB taxonomy): Bacteria > Actinomycetota > Actinomycetes > Propionibacteriales > Propionibacteriaceae > Microlunatus > Microlunatus speluncae. The sequence goes on along the minus strand of NZ_VKCZ01000003.1, from coordinate 382,321 downwards.
GTCACCGGCACCCTCGCCGGCGACCCGGAACTGCTGCCCCGGCAGCGGCTGTTCTCCGCGGCCGCCCTGCCGCTCGGTGACGCGGCCGAGCCGGACCTGGCGCCGCTGACCGCCTCGATAGCCGGCGGCATGATCAACACTCTGGTCCCGGCGGACCGACCGGCGACCTTCCGGGTCGGGCACGACTCGGCCGAGATCCGTGCCGCGCTGACCGAACGGCTGGTCGAAGGGTTCGGCTGGGTCAACGATCCGAGTGACTGGCTGATCAATCTCACCCGGTACGGCGAGCGTTGGCTGGCCGAGCTCGGCCCACTGCACTGGACCCGGCGCTTCGGCCGGCTGGAACGGCTGCCCTGGTCCAGCACGCCGGTGCTCGCCGCGACTCTGGTCCGGCTGGCCAAGATCGGCGCCCGCGACCGGGTCGTCGATCCGTTCTGCGGCAGCGGCACGCTGCTGTTGCTGGCCGGACTGGGCGAGCCCGGGACCCGGTTGACCGGCTCGGACCTCGATCCGGAGGCGATCCGGCTGGCGACGATCAACCTGGAGCGGTTCGGCGTCACCGCGGCCCTGCGCGCCGGTCCGGCGGAGCGGATCGAGCTCGGTGATCACAGCGCGGACCGGGTGCTGGCCAATCTCCCGTTCGGCAAACGGGTCGGTAGTCACCGGTCCAACGAGAAGCTCTATCCGGCGGCGTTGCGGGAGGTCGCCCGGATCCTTGATCCCCGCGGCCGGGCGGTGCTGCTCACCGACGACAAGCGGCTGTTCCTCGACGCGTTGCAGCGCACCGGCGGGATCAAGATCATCCGGGAACGGGTGCTGACCTTCGGCGGCGTCAGCCCGACCGCGTACGTGATCACTCCGACCGCCGGTCGGCGAAAAGGTTCGCGACGCTAAGCTGATCATCATGACGGACGTACCCGAGATCACCCTGAACAACGGCGTCACGATCCCGCAGCTCGGGTTCGGCGTCTATCAGATCCCGCCGGAGCAGACCAAGGACGCGACGCTGACCGCGCTGGAGATCGGCTACCGGCACCTTGACACCGCGCAGATGTATCGCAACGAGCGCGGCGTCGGCGAGGCGGTGCGCGCGTCCGGGCTGGCCCGGGAGGACGTCTTCGTCACCAGCAAGCTCAACAACCCGCACCTGACCCGGGACGACCAGCTGGCCTCGTTCGAGCAGACGCTGGCCGAGCTCGATCTCGGCTACCTCGACCTGTTCCTGATCCACTGGCCGCTGCCGACGGTCCGCGACTTCGTGGAAACCTGGCGGGTGATGGAGGAGATCCTGGCCGGCGGCAAGGTCCGCGCCATCGGCGTCTCCAACTTCGAGCCCGCCCATCTGGATCGACTCGCCGCCGAGACCGACACCGTGCCGGCGATCAACCAGATCGAGGCGCACCCCTACCTGACCAACGACACGGTCCGGGCGTACGACTCCGAGCACGGCATCGCCACCGAGGCCTGGGCGCCGATCGCCAAGGGCAAGGTCGCCGACGACCCGGTGATCAAAGGCATCGCCGAGCGCCTCGGCCGTTCCCCCGCCCAGGTCACCCTGCGCTGGCACCTGCAGCGCGGCGACATCGTCTTCCCCAAGTCCGTCACCCGCAGCCGAGTCGAGGAGAACTTCGCCCTCTTCGACTTCGAACTCTCCGACGACGACCTCGCCGCCATCACCGCGCTCAACACCGACGCCCGGATCGGCCCCCACCCCGACGCCATGGACCGGGTCACCACCTAGCTGGCGGCTGGACCCACGTTCGATTGGAGCGGGGTGTTCGAATGAGCCCGGCCGAAGCCTTGGGGCTGGCGTGATTCAGCCCGGATTCTTGCGCGTCTGGATGCGAGCCTCGCGCGTCACGTTCGGCCTTCGGAGACCTTCTTGGCGCCAACTGGGGCGGCTCAGGGCGCCCCTGACGTTGGGCCCGCCCCGATTGCCTTCCAGCGGCGTCGAGTGGTGAGTTGTCCACGTGCGTACGGCCTTTCGACGTGGATAAGTCGCCACTCGGCGAACCCGCTACCGGCAGCCGGAGGTCCGGCCGGTCGGACGCCGGACTGGCTCCGTTGCCGCCGAAGGTTCTCTGCCCCTCGCCGCCACGGCGCGGCACCCAGCCTGATCACCGGCAAGGAAGCGCCCTGATTCCTGGGATCCGCGCACCGAGTGTGACCTTAACGACGCAGGTCCGCCCTTTCGAGGTCGCTATCGTCACACTCGACGACAACGCCTACCGGCGGCCGGCCGGCCAAACGTGACCGACGCCAGAACCACCCCCCCTTTTGCCGCCGAAAGGTCTCCATCCGCCAACCCTTCGGCGCGGCACCCAGCCCGACCACCAGCCAAAGTCCGCGACACCACCACCGACGGCCGATGGACACGGCGAGTGGACCGGTTGGCCACGCTGCGGCCGCTTTCGACTGGCGTGAGCGTCCACTCGGCGAGGTGGGATCACCGACCCGCCGGGCTCCGGGTGATCATGGTCGGCTGGGCGAGGCGGGAGAGCTTCGCGGGGTTGCGGACCAGATAGATACCGGTGACCAGAGCCCCGTCGAGGCGCAGGGTCAGGACGGTGTTGATCTTGCCGTCGCCCCGCAGGACCAGGGCGGGCCAGCCGTTGATCATGACCTGTTCGATCGACTCGAGGCCGGGAATCGGCATCCGGAGCGACAACTGCTGGAGGATCCGATCGGCGCCGACCAGCGGCTCCAGGGTGGCCGGGACGACGCCACCGCCGTCGCCGAGCAGCACCACATCGGGGGCCAGCCGGTCGACCAGACCCTGCAGGTCGCCGGTCTCGACCGCCCGCTGGAACGCCTGCAGGGCGACGCCGGCCTCCTCCCGGGAGACCTCGCCGCGCGGTCGACGCGCGGCCACGTGTTCCCGGGCCCGGTGCGCGATCTGCCGGACCGCGGCCGGGGTCTTGTCGACCGCCGCGGCGAGCTCGTCGTAGCCGAGGGCGAAGACCTCCCGCAGCACGAACACGGCCCGCTCGGTCGGCGACAGCGTCTCCAGCACGAGCAGCATCGCCAGCGACACACTCTCGGCGAGCTCGACGTCGTCGGCCACGTCGGGGGACGTCAGCAGCGGCTCCGGCAACCACGGTCCGACGTAGGACTCCCGGCGCCGGCCGAGCAGGCGCAGCCGATCAAGCCCTTGCCGGGTGACGATCCGGACCAGATAGGCCCGCGGGTCCCGCACCTCGTCAAGATCAACTCTTGCCCACCGCAGCCACGCTTCCTGCAGCACGTCCTCGGCATCGGCGGCCGAGCCGAGCAGCTCGTAGGCCACCGTGAAGAGCAGATTCCGGTGCTCGACGAAGATCTCGGTGGCGGCGTCCGGACTGCTGGACATGGTGCTCCTCTCGCTCGGCGGTTCTCCCATAAGACTCCACCGGTCACGCCGGTGTGACACCCCACGACCAGTGAGCTAGGTCACATCGCGGATCGGTCACATCGGCCCGAGCGGCGGCGTCTTGTGAGCGTTCAGCTGACCCGGAAGGAAATGATCATGAGCGCCACCTTCGAACTCCTCCACCGTGACTTCGGCGGAGACATCATCGACCCCACCAGCGATCGGTATCCGGCGGTGAGCCGGACGACCCTGACCACCGGCAGCCCGGCTGTCGTCCTTCGTCCCCGGACCGCGGTCGACGTGCAACAGGCGGTACGTTTCGCCTCCGGCAGCGGTCAGCCGTTGTCCGTCCGCGGCGGTGGTCACGGGTTCCCCGGCTTCGGCACCAACGACGGCGGGGTCGTGATCGATCTCGGCGAACTGACCGACGTCGAGGTGATCGACTCGGAGCGGCACCTGGTCCGGATCGGCGGCGGCGCCACCTGGGGCCGGGTCGTGGATGTGCTGGCCCCGGACGGTTTGGCGATCTCGTCGGGCGACACTCGCAGCGTCGGCGTCGGCGGGTTGACGCTGGGCGGCGGCATCGGCTGGAAGGTCAGGAAGCACGGTCTCGCGCTGGACAGCCTGGTCGCCGCCGAGGTGATCACCGCCGACGGCGAGTTGGTGCGGGCAAGCGTAGATGATCAGGCCGACCTGTTCTGGGCGCTGCGCGGCGGCGGCGGCAACTTCGGCATCGTGACCGCCTTCGAGTTCGCCGCCCACCGGACCACCGACGTGCACTTCGGCAAGATCACGTTCCCGGCCGACCAGGCGGCCCGGGTGCTCCAGGGATGGGCCGAGCTGCTCCGCGCGGCACCGCCGGAACTCACCGCCATTGCCGATCTGGCCAACCCGATCGCCGGTGGACCCGAGGCACCGGTGCAGGTGCACGTCGCCGTGGACACCGATGATCCCGACCTCGCCGACCGGATCCTCGATCCGATCCGCCGGTTGGGCCCGGTGATCACCGACGACGTGACACTGCGACCGTACGGCGACGTGCTGGTCGAGGGCCAGACGCTGCCGCCGGGGCTGCAGTTGATCACCCGGAATGCCTTTGTCGACAAGGAGTCCGTGCCGCAGGTGCTGGAGCTCCTGGCCGAGGTCGGCACCTCGGGCCGGTCGCCGTTCATCGCGATCCGTGGCCTCGGCGGCGCCGTGTCCCGGGTCGCCGACGACGCCACGGCCTACGCGCACCGGCAGGCCGAGTTGATGATCGTGACCATCCTCGCCGGCCCGCCGCCGGTGATCGAGGCGGCGAGCCCCGGCGTGGCGGCGTTGTGGCAACGGCTGGCTCCACACGTGACTGGTGCCTACGCCAACTTCCTCACCGGAGCGACGGAGGCGGACGTGGCCGCGATCTATCCGACCGAGACCCGCCGACGGCTGGAGTTGATCAAGCATCGCTACGACCCGGACAACCTGTTTGCCGGCAACCACAACCTTCGGCCCCGCCGGTCCTGAAACCGCGTCGGCACTCCGGCCGGCCGCGTCAGGCCGGGGTGATCCGGTGGGTCTCGAACCCGGCCGACCCGGCGACGACCAACCAGCGATCGTTCACGCCGACCAGGATTCCCTTCACACTGGGCGATCGCGGGCCGCCGGTGCGATCGACCGCGACCACGCCGATCAGGGGGACCTCGCTGTCGGAGGTCGACTGGTTGCTGCTGTAGCTGCCCCAGAGATGGGGGCCGACTCCGATCGCGGGCTCGAATTCCAGCCCGCCCGGCCTGCGCCGGCCCTGCTCGGGCTTCCCTTCCGGAAGCCGTTGGGTGAGGAAACCGTTCGGGCCGCGGGACCACCAGTCCACCCCCGTGTCCCAGACGAGCAAGGGCGAGTCGGTCGCCATCGGGGTCGGCGGCGGCAACTCGGGATAGTCGATCCGTCGGCCGGTGGAGAGCTGGACGATCTCGTACTCGCCCATGGTGGGACGGGAGGGCCAGATGACGGTGTAGTCGGCCGCGGTGGCGAAGATCATGGTCGGTTCATCGAGCTCGTGCTCTCCGGTCCAGCGCGGTTCGCCGGTCCGAGCGTCCAACACGCGGGGAGTCCAGACGGCTCGGGCATCGGAGCGCCGGTCGCCCTTCGCTGCCACCACGGATTCGCCGTCGGCCGCCAGGCCGACGAGATCCGGCTCCGACCAGAGCTTCTCCCCGGTCCTGGCGTCGAGGGCGATCGTGCTCACCTCCTGCTCGGGCGTCGGCCAGTGCGGCCCGAATCCCGGCGCGACGACCATGATCACGACCTCGCTGGACACCGCAGTGATCACCGCGCGACTCTTCGATCGCTCCGTCGTGGCGGCGAACCCCCAGACCGGTGCCCCGGTGGCCAGGCTGACGCCGACCACTCCGCTGGTCGCATTCGGGCCGCTCTCGCTCACGTACGAGAGCGGCAAGATGTCGTCGGCGGCTTCCAGCACGGGATTCGACACCATCCTGCCGAACGAGCTGAGCGATTCCTTCCCGCAGCCGCCGACGAGGACTCGGCCGACCGTGGGCGCGGTGATCGGCGAACCGACGGAGAGCGACCACCGGCGGGCCCCGGTCGCGGCGTCCAGGGCGGTGAATCGTTCGGGTTCGGCCTCGGCGCCTTCCGCCAGGACGACGGTGTCACCGAGCAGGGCCACCCGGTCCTCCAGCGCTGCGACCCCACGCCCGGCCTCGGTCTTGATCACCTTCTCCCAGACCTTGTCCAGCTTGAGCTGCCGAGCAGCCGGCCCGGGGCCGGCCGAGCACGCGCCGAGGATCGGGACGGTCACCAGGGCGGCCAGCAGGGTACGGCGATTCGGCACGGAGGCATTCTGGCAGCCGAAGAGATCTTCGCTCCCCGACACTCGCCGATCATCGGCCGGGCAGGTGCTTCAACACGCGGAGCAGGGCGGTCATGCCGCGGCGGTAGAGCCGGCCGCGGAAGGCGCCGAACTCGCCGGTCGGCAAGATCGACTGGACGGCGACGGTCTGCGTCTGGGTCACGGCGAGCAGGGATTCGCGGCCGTGCCGATGGCCGGCGCCGGAGGAGCCCCAGCCGCCGATCGAGGCGTGCACCGAGCCGTAGGCGGCGGCGAAGCCGTCGTTGATGTTGATCTTGCCCGACCGGAGGCGTCGCGCGATCCGCCGGCCGGCGGCCACGTCGCGGGTCCAGATCGACGCGTTCAGGCCGAATTCGGAGTCGTTGGCCAGCGTGATCGCCTCCTCGTCGGAGTCGACCGCGGTGATCGCGACCACCGGGCCGAACGTCTCCTCGCGATAGCAGCGGGCCGTCGCCGGCAGGTCGGTGAGCACCGTCGGCCGATAGCAGTACGGGCCTGCCTCCGGCACCGCCGCGCCACCGGTCAGCACGTTCGCGCCGCGGCCGACGGCATCCCGGACATGAGCCGTGACCTTGGCCAGTTGATCAGCTGAGGTGAGTGAGCCGATGTCGTAGTCGTCGCCGTATCCGACCCCGACCCGCAGCCGCGAGGTGACGGCCACGAACCGCCGGATGAACTCGTCGGCGACCGAGCGCTGGACGTAGATCCGCTCGATCGACTCGCACAGCTGTCCGGCCGAGGAGAAGCAGGCAGCGACCGCCCCGGGCACGGCCCGGCCGAGATCGGCGTCGCCGCGGATGATCATCGGATTCTTGCCGCCGAGCTCGAGACTGGTCCCGATCATCCGGTCCGCCGCCCGCTCGGCCACCAGCCGGCCGGTGGCAGACGAGCCGGTGAAGATCACCTGATCGGAGCGGTCGATCACCGCCGGGCCGACCTCGGCGCCCGACCCGTTGACGATCTGCCACAGCTCGGCCGGCAGCCCGGCCTCGATGATCAACTCGCGGCCGAGCAGGGCCGTCAGTGCGGTCTGACCGTCCGGCTTGTGCAGCAGCGCGTTCCCGGCGATCAACGCGGCGAGGCCGTCGCCGACTCCGAGCGAGAACGGGTAGTTCCAGGGGCTGATCAGGCCGATCACGCCGACCGGGGCCTGCCGCTGGCGGACCCGGGTGAAGATCGGGATCGCGCCGGGCAGCGACCGCGGCGTGAGCACGGGCCCGGCGACCAGGCCGAGGAAGCGGGAGAGCAGCGCCACCTCCAGCACCTCGGTGAAGGCGTGACCGCGGGCCTTGCCGGTCTCGGCCTGGATCACGTCCAGCAGACCGTCGGCCCGGTCCAAGATCAGGTCGTGCAGCCGCAGGCCGACCGCCGCCCGCTCCCGTGGCGCCACCTCGGCCCAGGACTGCTGCGCCGCCCGGGCCCGGCGGACCGCGGCATCAAGATCATCCGAAGTCGAGGTCGGCAGCTCGGTCAGCGGCTCGCCGGTGAACGGCTGGATCACCGACGACGGTTCGCCGGTCCCCGCGACGCCGCGACGCAGCCGGCCCAACCGGTCCGGCGCCAGTGACGAGGGCAGCATGACCTCCCGCCGGGCGGTGCCGACCAACCGCAGTCTCGGCCGGTCGGCTCGCCGCTGACGTGATCCTGGTCCGGTCATACCGCAAGTCTGCTTCGCCCGGAGTCCGACGCCAACCAGGCCCGCCGCAGTGATCAGTGAACGAATGCATGGGACTGCCGCGCGGCGCCCGCCGGAGTCTGCCACGATAGACGACCGTTGCTGCTGTTCGCCGTCCCCGATCCGTACCGAAGGAACCTCGTGACCGACATCCCGAGAGCCGAGTACCCGCGCCCGCAGTTTCGCCGCGATCGTTGGTTGAACCTCAACGGCCAATGGCAGTTCGCTCAGGACCCGGGCGACAGCGGCTTCGAACGCGGCCTGGTCAGCAGCGACCTGCCGGACATGATCACGGTGCCGTTCGCGCCCGAGTCGGAGCTGTCGGGCATCGGCAACGTCGACTTCCTGACCGCGGTCTGGTATCGCCGCGAGGTGACCGTGCCGGAGGACTGGTCCGGTGATCGGGTGCTGCTGCATTTCCAGGCCGTCGACTACGACGCGACCGTGTGGGTGGACGGGGTCGAGGTCGGCCGGCACCGCGGCGGGTTCACCGGCTTCACGGTCGACCTCACCGACGCCGTCACGCCCGGCCGGCCCTGCTGGCTGACCGTACGCGCTCGGGACGACCGGGACAGCCCGCAGCCGCGGGGCAAGCAGTCCACCCGGTTCGAGAAGTACGGCTGCCTCTACACCCGGACCACCGGCATCTGGCAGACGGTCTGGCTGGAGTCGGTGCCGCGGCACCACCTGCGGCGGCCGCGGATCACGCCCAACGTCGCCGGCACCTCGTTCGAGTTCGAGCTGCCGCTGTCGGAGAACCGCGACAACACCATGATCAGGATCGCGATCACCGACGACGCCGGCACGGTCGCGGTCCGGTCGGTCCGCGCCGATCTTGATCTCAGCCCACGGACCGAGGTCCGGCTGCCGTCGGAACGGGCCCGGCGTTGGTCGCCCGACGACCCGTACCTCTACGACATCGTGATCGAGCTCCGTGATCTCGACGGCAACCTGATCGACTCGGTGGTCAGCTACGCGGGCCTGCGCAGCGTGTCGATCGTCGGCATGCAGGTCCGGATCAACGGCAGCACGCTGTTCCAGCGACTGGTGCTCGATCAGGGCTACTACCCGGACGGGATCATGACCGCGCCGACCGACCAGGCGTTGATCGACGACATCCGGCTCAGCCAGGACGCCGGCTTCAACGGCGCCCGGCTGCACCAGAAGGTGTTCGAGGAGCGGTTCCTCTATCACGCCGACCGGATGGGCTATCTGGTCTGGGGCGAGTTCGGCGACTGGGGTTGCGCCACCGGCCGCGGCCCGTTCGATCATCAGCAGCCGTCGCAGGGTTACGTCACCCAGTGGCTGGAGGCGGTCGAGCGCGACTACTCCCATCCGAGCATCGTCGGCTGGTGCCCGCTGAACGAGACCTGGCAGGTGATCGACGACAAGATCACGGTGCTGGACGACGTCACCCGCGGCATGTTCCTGGCCACCAAGGCGCTGGACACCAGCCGGCCGGTGATCGACTCCTCCGGCTACGCGCACCGGGTCGCCGAGACCGACATCTACGACTCGCACAACTATGAGCAGGACCCGGCCAAGTTCGCCGCGATCATGGCCCCGCTGGCCGAGGGCAAGCCGTATGCCAACCCGGATGATCAAGGACCGGAGCGGCGCTGGTCGCTGCCGTACCGCGGGCAGCCGTATTTCTGCAGCGAGTTCGGCGGCATCTGGTGGAACCCGGACGTCGCCGCCTCCGGCGTCGAGCAGGGCGACTCCTGGGGCTACGGCGACCGGCCGCGGACCGAGGAGGAGTTCTACGAGCGGTTCGAGGGCCTGCTCAAGGTGCTGATGGACGACCCGAACATGTTCGGCTACTGCTACACCCAGTTGACCGACGTGTTCCAGGAGCAGAACGGGATCTTCTTCTTCGACCGCAAGCCGAAGTTCGACCTGGCCCGCCTCCGCTCGGTCCAACGCCGAGTAGCCGCCATCGAAGCGGAGTAAACCCCGAGTTGTCAGACGCAGACCACGCTATGACGTGGTGTGCGTCTGACAAGTTGGGGGGTTGAGGCGGGCGGCGCGGGAGTGGAGGTAGCGACGTTCCGTGGCGCTGAGGGTACGGCGGGCCGCCTCCTGGTACGCCTGGTGGGCCGCCGCGTGGTCCCCGCTCTGCTCGAGCAGGTGGGCCCGGACCGCGAACAGCCGGTGGTGATCGGCCAGTTGCGGATGATCAGCGACCTCGGCGATCAGGCGCAGCCCGGCCGCCGGCCCGTCCGCCATCGCGACGGCGACGGCCCGGTTGAGCGTGATCATCCGATCGTCCGACGTCCGGTCCAGGACGCCGTACAGGGCCGCGATCTGGGGCCAGTCGGTGTCCTCGTAGCGCTCGGCCTCGGCATGGCAGGCGGCGATCGCCGCCTGCAGTTGATAGCTGCCGGGGCGATGCCGCGGCAGCACCTGCTCGAGCAGCGCGATCCCCTCGGTGATCATGGTCCGGTCCCAGCGCGCCCGGTCCTGATCGGCCAACGGGATCAGGTCACCGGCATCGTCGGCACGGGCGTCGCGGCGGGACCCGGTGATCAACATCAGCGCCAGCAACCCGGCGACCTCGAGCTCGTCCGGCAGCCGGGACCAGAGCAGCCGGGTCAGCCGGATCGCCTCGTCGGCCAGCTCGACCCGCTGCAGGTCCGGGCCGGAGGAGGCGGTGTAACCCTCGTTGAAGATCAGATACAGCACCTGCAGTACGGCGGCCAGCCGGTGATCCCGGTCCGCCGGCTCGGGCATCCGGAAGCGGGCGCCGGAGTCGAGGATCCGTTGCTTGGCCCGGGTGATCCGCTGCGCCACGGTCGTCTCGGGGATCATCAGGCCCCGGGCGATCTCGGCCGTGGTGAGGCCGCCGACTGCGCGCAGGGTGAGGGCGATCTGGGACGGAGCCTTCACGTCGGGATGGCAGCAGAGGAACACCGTGATCAAGGTGTCGTCGCGATCCTCCGGCCGGGTGATGCCGGGCGTCGGCGCCGCCGGTGGGACCTCGCGCACGAAGTCGCGCTGCTCCCGCTGCCGCCGGGACTGCTCGCTGCGCATCAGGTCGGTGAGCTTGCGCCCGGCCACGGTGGTCAGCCAGGCGGCTGGATTGTCCGGGATCCCGGACTCCGGCCACTGCGTCGCCGCTGCCAGCAGGGCCTCCTGGACCGCGTCCTCACAGAGATCGAACCGGCCGTAGCGGCGGGTGAGCGCGCCGAGGGCCTGCGGCGCGATCTCGCGCAGCAAGCCCTCGAAGCCGCTGGTTCCGACCGGCATCGCGTCAGAACTCGGCGCCGGCGTCCTCGTCGACCGGTCTCAGCTCGACCCGCTGCTCCACCAGTCCGGCGAACCGGCCGGCCAGCTCCACCGCCCGATCATGGGACTCGGTCTCGACGATCAGGAAGCCGGCCAGCACTTCCTTCGATTCGGCGAACGGTCCGTCCGAGGCGACCGGCCGACCGTCGCGCAACTCGACCGTCAACGCGGTGGACGGTGGGGTCAATCCGTGGCCGGTGACCAGCTCGTCCGACTTCTGCAGGTCGTCGATGAAGGCCGCCATGTTCTGAAAATGATCTTTGACCCGTTCCTTCGGCCAGACGCTCCAGTCCCAGGCGGACTCGTCGCCGAAGGTCATCAGCATGTACTTCACGAAAGTCACCGTGCCTTCCTCGTCGCTGCGCGATCACTGTACCGACGTACGGCCCGGACCGTGGCGACGATCCGGTCCCGGCGCAGCACGATCACCACGGCCGCCACGACCGCGACGGCGAGCGGGACCACCGGGCTGGCGCCGAGGGCGGTGACGCTGGAGACGACCGCGCCGAGCATCAGGGCGGTCAGGCCGATCGCGGCCAGCCCGGCCAGCGGCGGGATCAGCAGGCCGACGGCGCCGGCCACCTCGAGCGCGCCGACGACGTACCGCAGCCACTGACCGGCGCCGAGGGCGTCGAACATGGCCACCATGATCGGGTCGCCGGTGAGCTTGGGGACGCCCGCCAGCACGAACTCGGCGGCCAGGACCACCTGGAGCACCCAGGTGACGATCGTGCGGGCTCGGCTGCGCCCGCGGAAGGCGACCCGGGTGGGGGCCGAGGAAAGGGTCTGCGTGGTCATGATGAGCTCCTCTGTGGGGTTGCTGTCACCCCTCGTACGGAGCCGTCGACGCCGTCACGACAGTTCGTCGGAGATTTCTGCGGATAATCTTCTGCGGCGGTCGCTCGGATCGCCCGCGGCGCCGTTCGACCCTGCGCTACTGGTCGAGTAGTCCCCGGCGCCGGGCGAGGGTCGCGGCCTGGGTCCGGCTGGTCGCTCCCAGTTTGGTCATGATGTTGGACACGTGCACGCTGGCCGTCTTGCCGGTGATGAACAGGCGTTCGCCGATCTCCCGGTTGCTCAGGCCGTCGGAGATCAGCGCCAGCACCTCCTGCTCCCGGCGGGTGAGCAGCGCGGCCGCCGACTGATCGACCGGTCGCGGGTCCAGGGTGGCGAGCTCGGCCACCAGGGGCCGGGCGCCGAGTCGTTCGGCCACCTCGCGGGCCCGCCCCGCCAGCTCTCGCGCGGCCTCGGTCCGGCCGGCCAGCCGGAGGGCGGCGGCCAGCCGGGCCTGGCTCCGGGTCAACTCGGGCAGGTGCGGGAAGCGGGTGAAGGCCTCGACCGTCCGCGTCCATCGCTCGACCAGCTCGGTCGAGTCCGTCGGCAACCCGAGCCGCTGGTCCAACCGGAGCCGTTCGGCGTGCACCCGGGCCAGCCACGCCGCGCTTTCCACCCCGAGCGGCCGGCGCTCCTCGGCCGCGGCGACGATCCCGCGCACGTCGTCCAGCAACGCGTCGGCACGCTCGGTCCAACGCTGCTGCTCGTCGGGTTCGCCGCGGACCAGGTCGGCGGCGATGCCGATCATCAGTGCGCTGAGCCGGATCCGTCCCTGCGGGTCGGTCCAGTGCGCGGTGACCTCGGCGACCGCCTCCTGATGCTGCCGCCAGGTCCGGTCCAGGTCGCCGGTCAATCCGCACAGCTCGACCGCCACCCCGCCGCTGAGCATGATCACCAGGACGTCGGTGGGCCAGGCCCGGCGGGCCCGCTCCATCAACGCCAGGCCGGCCGGGTCGCCGCGGCCGGCGGCGACCTGCATCTCGATCGTGGCCAGGGCCCCGTCCAGGCCGGTCGGCGGGCTCTCGCCGGAGGTGTCGGCGATCCGGAGCGCCTCGTCCCAGTCGCCGCGGGTGTAGGCCACCAGACCGCCCAGCAGCCGGGCATCGATGCCGTACGGCGCGTAGCGCCGCCCGGTCTCGGCGGCCCGCGTCGCGCCCTCCAGATAGAGCCGCTGCGCCTCGTCCAGCTGGCCCTGCTCGTAGTGGCCGCCGGCCAGGTGGAACAGCGCGCGCAGCTCGGTCGCGTCGCCGCGCCGCCGGGCCTCGGCCAGGATCCGCCGCAGGGCCGCCCGGGAGGCTTCGGTGTTGCCGAGCTGCTCCTGGATCTCTGCCAGCAACGCCGCCATGTCGCTGGCCACCTCGGTCAGGCCGAGCCGGTCGGCCATCGCGCACGCCTCCTCCGCCACCCGGATCGCCTCGTCGTGCCGAGACCGGTCGGCCAGCGCCTGGGCGTGGATCCGCAGCACCCGGCAGCGCAGCTCGCTGTCCGGTTCGGCCGGCACCAGCGTCAGCGCCTCGGACGCCACCACGAGCGCGTCGACACCCAGATCGGTGATCAGGGCGGCACCGGCCAGCGCGTGCAGCAGCCGGGCCCGGTCCATCGGGTCGTGACCGGCCGGCAGCTGCTCGAGTTGATCTTGAACCAGCGCGACGCCGCGCTCCGGCACCCCGGCCGCGATGGCGGCGAAGGCGGCCCGGGAGACGATCTCGACCGGGTCGATCTCGGTCGTGTCGATCAACGGATCGGTGATCAGTTCGATCACCGAGGTGTAGTGCCGCAGCGCCTCGTCCGGCCCGCCCATGATCATCGCCTCGTCGGCGGCCTGCACCCCGGCCCGGACCGCGGTGCGGTGATCATGGGCCGCCAGCGCGTGCCGGGCCAGATCGGCGGCGGGCGCGCGCGGATGATCACACAGGGCCTGGACGTACGCACCGTGCAACCGGACCCGCTCGCCCGGCAACAGATCCTGGTAGACCGCCTCGGCCAGCAGGGCGTGGCGGAAGGCGTAGTGGTCCGGGTCGTCGCTGATCAACACGTGCCGCTCGACGGCCTCGCGCAGGGCCCCGTCCAGCTCGATCGGGTCGAGCCCGGTGACCGGCTGCAGCAGGTCGTGACCCACCCGCCGACCGGCGACCGCCGCCGACCGGACCACCTGGCGCGCCGCCGGCTGCAACCGGTCGACGCGCAGGATCAGCAGATCGGCCAGATCGTCCGGGACGCCCTGCGGCATCGAGCCGGCGGCGATCAGTTCCTCGGTGAAGAAGGCGTTTCCTTCGGCCCGGTCGATCACTCGCCGCAACCCGTCGTCGGACAGCTCGGCTCGCAGGCTGCTGGCCAGCTGCCGGATCGCGTCGTCGGGGAGCGGGCCCAGCTCGATCCGGTCGACCGTCGGCAGCTGGAGCCAGCCCGCCGCGACCGGCCGCAACGGGTGCCGCCGGTGCAGGTCGTCGGTCCGGTACGAAATGATCATCGTCACCGGCGCCAGAAACGGGCGGGCCAGTAGGAAGTTGATCAACTCCAGGCTCGACCGGTCGGCCCAGTGCACGTCCTCGACCAGCACCAGCAACGGCTGCTCCGCGGCCAGATCGGTCAACGTCACCCGTACCGCTTCGAACAACGCGCTGCGACCCAACCGCGGCGTCGTGTCGTCGGCGGCCTGATCGATCAGGGGTCGCAGGGCCGGCCGTTGATCGACGAGCTGTCGGGTCTGCGGATCGGCGGTCAACCGGCCGAAGACGTCGACGAACGGCAGGTACGACAGCGGGCTGTCACCCAGATCCATGCACTGGCCGACGGCGACCCGCCAGCCCCGCTCGGCCGCGGTCTCGGCCAGCGTGGACAGTAGTCGGGACTTGCCGATGCCCGCCTCGCCGGTCAGCACGACGTTGCGCCGGCCCTGCCGGGGTTCCCCGGACAGCCCGATCAGCGCCATCAGCCGGGCCAGCTCGGCGTCGCGGCCGAACATCCGCCGCTGGGATCGCCGGACCTCCTCGACCGGCGATCCGGGGCTCATCGGCTCCGTCCTGGTCACGGCCCCATCATGGCCCAGACTTGCGTACTCATCGGTCCTGCAGCGGCCGTACGGACACCTGAGGTAGGTGCCTTAGCCGCACCCCCGGGCCCTTAGCGGGCCTTCCGGAGCCTGTGCCCGACCTGGATTCGGGGATATCGACCGATCTCCGGCCGGGGTCCTTAGAACCAGGCTGGCCGCATCGAAAGAGATCAGAAAACGATGCGGAGGACCCCGCGATGAGCTTGACCAAGGACTACTACACGGCAGCTGAACTCGCCGCCCGGCAGCACCGTGAGCTGCTGCTCCGGCCGTTCGCCACTGACCTCGAAGAAGCCACGGACCCCCGGCCGGCCGAGAAGGCACGCCGGCGCGGATGGCGGCTGGCCAAGCTGGCCGAGCCGTCCAGCCGACAGCTGGTCGGTGCCTGGGCCACCAACTTCGTTCACGGCTGAACCAGAAGGAGATGACAGCCATGAGCTCCAACCACGATCCCCACAACTCCGGCGTCTTCGTGCTCGGCACGGCCGTGCTGACGGTGCGGCCCGAGCGCCGCACAGCACCGCCGACCGAGGCCGAGCTGTTCCGGGACGAGCTGACCAGGCTCGCTGGTACGAAGACCCGGCGACCCGGCCTGTTCGGCCGGCTCCGCTCCGGCACCGGCCGGGCCCGGCGGCGGCCCGTTCCGACCCGCGAACCCGTCGGCAGCCGATCATGATCACGCTGCTGGACGTGTTCCTGCCGGAGGCGTCCCGCCGATCCCGGCCGAGCCGGCCGGCGGGCCGGGTGTCACCGGCGCAACGCCGGCTGTGGCAGGCCGAGCTCTACGGGCCCACCGTGCCCGAGGAGCCGCGGTCGGCGCGGGAGCGGGCGCCGCGCCGGGTCACAGCTCGGCAGCGGGCCGCCGGCTCCGCTCACATCGGGCACGCCGACGATCTGGTCGTCACGAGATGAACGCGACCCACCTGCGCTACCGCGTCCTCCGCTGAGGCGCTACTAGGCTGACTTCCACGCCATGCCATGGACCTGGAGAGGGGCGTTCCGTTTGTCCGAATCCGCCCCGATCTCCGCCTCGGCCGTCATGCAGTTGATTCTCTCCGGCCGGGCCCTGCAGGCGCGGGTGGAGGCCGACCTCGCCGAGCTCGGCCTCACCCTGCGCCATGTGGGCGCGCTCGGCCACCTGTCCCACCGCCCGGACCTGTCCTACAGCGATCTGGCCCGGCGGGCCGGGGTGACTACGCCGAGCATGCTGGCGACCGTGCGAGCGTTGGAGGAACTGGGAGCGGTGCGCCGGACGATCATCGGCGCCGGGCATCCGGCCCGGCTCGAGGTGACCAGCTCGGGCCGGAAGCTGCTGGACCGGGTCAAGGCGGTCGTCGACGGGGTGGAGCGGGAGCTGCTCGGCGAGCTGACCGCGGCCCAGCGCGCCGCCCTCGCGCAGACCCTGCTGACCGCGACCAAGATCAAGACCGAGCCGCGCTGACCCTGTCGGATTGGCAAGATCGGGAAAGGTCTAGGCCTGGGCGGTGAGCCCGTTTAGCGTGGACCCATGACCAGTCCAGCGGGGGAATCGGCCGACCACAACAGTGACCGGAGCGGCTGGCCGCGGCGGCGGCTGCTCGCGGTCGCCGGGGCGTCGCTGGTCGGAGCGGGGCTGCTGCGGAACGCGGCACCGGCCGCCGCCGCGACCGGATTCCAGGCGCTGCGTGAGCGGGCCGCCGGGCTCTATCTCGGCCGGTCGTTCGACGCCGCCACCGAGCCGTTCAAGACCGCGCTGGCGTCCATGATCACCAAGGCCTCCGGGTTCGCGGCAAGCTACGCGCCGGCCACCGGCAAGCTCTGGCCGGACCTCGACTACGCCGACCCGGACCCGAACACCGACCCGGACTCGTTCGGCTACTCGTCCCGGCTGACCGGGAGCTATGCCCGGCTGGTGACGATGGCCGAGGCGTACGTGCGCCCCGGCACATCGCTGACCGGCGACGCCGCGCTGCTGGACAAGATCATCGACGGGCTGGAGCAACTCGATGCCGAGGTGTACGGGGCGGGCCGGAAACGGTTCGGCAACTGGTGGGACTTCCAGATCGGCACTCCGCAGAAGCTGGCCACGATCGCCGGCCTGATCTTCGACCGGCTGTCCGCGGAGCAGCGGGCCCGGTACGCGGCGGCGATCGAGCACTTCGTCCCCGACGACGCCGTGGCCGACTACACCGGCACCAGCACCGGGGCCAACCGGGTCGATCTCTGCCGTGGGATCATCGGCGGCGCCATGATCAGCGAGAACGCCGATCGCCTGGCCCTCGGCCGGGACGCCCTCTCCCCCGTCTTCCCGTACGTCACCGCGGGGGACGGCTACTATGCGGACGGCTCGTTCGTGCAACACACCTGGGTGCCCTACATCGGCGGCTACGGCGCGGTGCTGATCGACGGGCTCGGTTGGGCGTTCGCGCTGCTGGCCGGGTCCGAGTGGGAGATCACCGACCCGGGTCGGGAGCTGTTCCTGGCCACGATCGAGCTGGCCACCGCCCCGTTCATCTACAACGGGCTGATGATGGACAACGTCTCCGGCCGCGGCATCAGCCGCAACAGCAGCAGCGAGTTCCGGCGCGGCACCCCGGTGCTCGGCGCGATCGCCGTGATCGCCCAGGGGGCGACGGCCGAACAGCGCACCCGCTGGGAGTCCATGATCAAGGGCTGGCTGGCACGCAATGATCACGACAATCCGCTGATCGATCCCGGCCAGTCCCTGGTCCGGCTGGGCAACCTGAAGGCGATCATGGACGACGCCGCGGTCGAGCCGGCCGCGGAACCGGTGGAGCATCGGGTCTTCGGCAGCCAGGACAGGGTCAGCCACCGCCGGCCGGGCTGGGCGGCCGCGGTCTCGATGGCGTCGAAACGGATCGCCTACTACGAGGTCGGCAACGGCGAGAACCTGCACGGCTGGCAGACCGGGTCCGGCTGGCTGCAGTGGTGGACCGACGCCACGACGGCCCAGTATTCCGACGCCTACTGGCCCACCGTCGACCCGTACCGGCTGCCCGGGATCACCGCCTCACTGAAGCCGCTGGCCGACGGTGCCGGCGGCGAGTGGGGCAAGGCCCGGCCGGACACGAACTGGTCGGGCGGCTGCACCGACGGCGAGTTCGGCGCGGCCGGCCAGGACCTTCAGGGCCCGCTCTCCACCTTGCGGGCCAAGAAATCCTGGTTCAGCCTCGACCACGGGATCCTCTGCCTCGGGGCCGGGATCACGGCGACCGACGGGTTCGAGATCGACACCGTCGTCGACAACCGACTGGTCGGTGATCAACCGCGGCAGACTCTGGTCGACGGCGTCGCGCTGCCCGGCGAAGCCGCCGGCGAGGCACACTTCGCCCGGGCCCGCTGGGTGCACCTCGAGGGACACGCGGGCTACGTCTTCCCGTCCGGCACCCGGATCACCGTGCTGGACGAGCATCGCACCGGCAGCTGGCGGGAGATCAACAAGGGCGGCCCGGAGACGCCGATCACCCGCCGCTACCTCACCGTCTTCCTTGACCACGGCGTCGATCCGACCGATGCCCGCTATGCCTATTGGCTGCTACCGGGGGCGAGCGCCGCGGACACCGCGAAACTCGCCGGACCCGAATCACGCGGTCGCTACCAGATCACCGCCAACTCGGCCGTCGTGCAGGCGGTCGACGTTGATCATCTCGGGCTCACGGCGGCGAACTTCTGGGCTGCGGCCGGAGCCGGATCGATCACCGCGTCGGGGCCGGCCAGCGTCCTGATCCGCCGCGCCGCGGACGGCACGGCGCTGGTCTGCGTCTCCGATCCGACGCGGGGCGCCGGCCCGCTGACGATCACCTGGGACCGGCCGGTGGCCGAGGTGATCAGCAAGCCCGCCACGGTTTCCGCGATCAGCACCGGAGAGCGACTGTCGATCACCTTCAGCGGCTTGGCCGATGCCGCCGGAGGCACCCAATCGGTCCGCGTCCAACTCGGCTGACCGGGCCGTCAAGTCCGATCCTTGGTCTGCCCGGCCCGACACGGGTCACCTCAGCCCAGGTACCCGAAGAACCCGACGAACCCCGCAAGCGGCAAGACCAGTATCCCGAGGACCAACCCGAACACTCCCCACATCCGGCCGCGCCGGGTAGCGACGGCCACGACGGACAGCACGAAGCCGGTCAAGCCGGTGCCGACCCCCGCGTTCGACATGACCGAGGTGAATGGCAGGACCGCTTCCGGCGACATGGCCGGGGTGTTCATCAGCAACCAGACCGCTAGCCACGTGAACAGCACCGTTGCCGTGACGACGAGGGCAAAGGCGATCACCCCGAGCGCCCGGGAGCGGCGAGGGTTGCCCCGGTCCGGCGCGAGCTGTTGATCCGGCCCTGTCGGCGGGCGCGGACCCGGATGCGAAGCCGGCCCGTTCCGGGGTGGCGTCGGTTGATCGAGCGGCGGGTGGCTGTCCACCCGGCACAGTTCAACGTATCGCTGGGAATTCGTCCACTTCCGCGAGCATCACGGGAGGCTGCGGTCCGGTTCCGGCCGTGGAGTGAGCAGTCGCAGTGCGAGCAGGCCGCCGATCCCGGGCACCAGGGAGAGCAGCCTGGTGCCCAGGGCGGCCGGGCGCACGGACAGGGCGGAGCCGATCACCAGGAGGTACGCGCAACCGTGGACCGGGCCGAGCAGCGAGGAGACCGGCGCGAGGTGGATGGTGGCGAGGTTGATCAGCAGTACGGCCAGCGAGGCGGCCTCGACCACGCCGGCGATCCGCAGCAGGCGAACGGCGGACATCTCAGTGCACCCCGGTCGTCGATCCGGGCCGCATGATCATCAGGATCACGACCACCACCCAGATCAGCGCGAAGGTGCCGGTGAACCCGCCGAGCCGGCCCAGCTCGCGACGGGCCGGTCCGGTCAGCATCTCGCCGCCGTCGATCAACTGCAGCATCGCTTCCTGGCGTGGCAGGACCAGCAGGATCAAGATCAACGCGGCGGCCGCGGTCAGCACCATCGACACGATCAGCCAGGTCTCGCCGAGCACGCCCATCCTGGCTCCGGTGGCGATCCCGAACACCGGGACGGTGACTCCGAGTGCCGCGTAGACCCGGCTGATCCGATTCAGGACGCGCACCACAGCAGCCGCCCCGCTGCGCGGATTCCCCGGCTCCGCCGCGAGCGCAACCCGAGCGCTCCGCGGAAACATGCTGGCCGCGACCGTGACCGGCCCGATGAACAGGATCGCCGCGACGACATGGATCGAGAGCAGTACACCGCTCACCCCTCCTCCAATCCCGCCGACCCGTCACATCCGCGGCCGTTCTGGCGGCGTGTCGCAGCCGATCTGACGACCCGGCGATCCTCGTCCGCACCCTCCGTTAGCTCTACTATAAGCCTAACTAACGGTAGGCCCGAAGCTGGCACTGCCTCGGCCCATCGATCCGCGCCTCGCCCACCTAAGGGCGAAGTCGTCTGTCGGAGGCGAAGAGCTCGGCAGGGCGTCCCGCCGCGGGGGTCAGCAGGGGCCGGTGGTGGCGCCGGTGACGTGGTTGGGGAAGCCGAGGTCGGTCGGGCGTGGGGAGTTGCTGCGGCAGGAGAGGGAGCCGCGGATGTCGTTGCTCCGACTGATCGTCCGCCAGGCTTCGGTGTGATTGCCGGTCAGCGTGACCGATCCGGTGATCTTGCTGTGCTCCAGACCGAGCTCACCGGTGGTGCCGGTGAGCGTCACCGACCCACGGATGATCGTGGTGGTCAGCCGGATCGACCGGGCGCCGGTGGCGGTCAGGCTGCCGGTGATCGTCGAGTCCGCGGACTCCAGCGATCCACCCGGCTGGACGACCACCGAGCCGGTGATCTCGGCCCGGTCCAGGCAGACCCGGTCCTTGATCACCAGGGAGCCACGGTGCTTTCCGGTGATCACCCTGGTGTCGTCGTCGACCTGGCACGGGCCGTGCAGGTCGATCGAGGCGGTGATCGGCGTCTTCGAGGACAGCTTCCAACCGGCCCCGTTCTCGAACCCACCGTTGATCAGATCCAGCCCGATGGTCTCGACGTGATCGAAGCCGATCTCGTTCTGATAGCGGGCGATCTCGCCCTTGCTGCAGACGGCGAACTCGAGCTCGACCTGCTTCTTGCCCTTGACCAGATTGGTCAGGTCGATCACCCCCTGAAGCTCGGAACCGTTGAGATAGAACCACGGCCAGTAGTCGCCGGCATCGCGGTCCCAGATCGTCCGGCCGTCGATCCGCAACTGCTTGAACAGATTGCCGAAGTCGGCCTGATGCCAGTCCGCGTGCCAGAAGGAGATCTCGTAGCGGCCGAGCCCGGGCAGCACGTCGACCGTCTGGGTCGCGGTGGCGCAGGTGTCGGCCGGGATCGGGGTGTCCTTCGGGGTGGCGAACTGCAGCCGGCCGTTGCCGTAGAGCGCGCGGTTGTCCCGGCCGATCCGCAGATTCGGCCAGTCGTTGAACGAGACCGGGGTGAACTCCTTGCCCTGATAGCGGGCGAAACCGGCGCTGACCGCGTTGAACGTGGTGGTCCAGCGGTCCGGCGTGTAGAACTCGATGTGCGGCTGCAGCGTCGGCTGGTTGCGGTCCAGCGTCCAGTGCGCCTCCGACTCGACGTCACCGTTCTTGATCGTGAACCCTTCGGCCGAGATGTCGTCGATGGCGACGTCGGCCGGCCACCAGGCCACGCCCCGGGCGTGGAACAGCCGGAACGCGATCGTCGCGGATTCCTTGCCGTGCAGGACTTCGGTCAGGTCGACCGTGCTGGCCAGCCACTCCATCCGCGGGTCGGCCGACACGTCGCTCTGCCACACCACCTCGTCGTCGACCAGCAACTGCTTGAGCTGGTAGCCGGAGAGACCGCCGTCGTCCTGATCATGGTGATGGAAGGTGATCGATCGCGGTCGATCATCGTCCGGCACCGTGACGCGCTGCGCCGCGGCCGCCCAGGAACCGTCCTCGGTCGGGGTGAAGTTGCTGACGCTCAGCGAGAGCCGGCCCTGCCCGCTGTGCGCCCAGTAATCCCAGCTCGGCGCCTGTTGCTCCAGCTCCACCGGCGTCCCGTACGCGATCACGCCGGTGATCCGGCCGTCGCGCACGTACGGCTCGGCCCGGTCCAGCATCGCAGTCGCGTAGCGGTCGTCGGGGTAGATGATGCCGTCCAGGAAGCGGCCGTTGTAGACCAGCAGCACGAGCTCCAGGTCCTCGGCGCCGGTCACCGCCAACGCGTCGTCCAACCGCCGCTCCAGCCAGGTCGGATCGATCGTGTTGTTGGTGAATCCGTTGTACGGATAGATCACGCCGTCCAACGCATCGCCGATGATCGCCATGTGCTCGGCCGTGATCTCGCCGAAGTAGAGCGTGACATACCACTTCAGGTCGGGGTTGATCCCGTCCATGATCGTGCGGATCTCGCCCAGATACTCCTTGGTGAAGAGCTTGCCGTTCTCGCCGACCAGGAAGTCGTCGATGCCCCAGGAGACGACGTTGTCGTAGCGCACCGACAGCTCGGCGATCGCCTTCGCCCAGGCTCGATAGTCCAGGTTGTACGGGCGCGAGCAGCGGCCGTCCAGATGCGTGGTGTCGTTGAGATAGCACTCGCTCGGCGGCACGATGTAGACCATGATCTCGATCCCCGCCGCCTGCGCGGCCGGGGCGAACTCCTCGACCAGATCCGCCCAGTCGGTGTCCTGATCCCAAACCGTGTAGGAGTACATCGTCACGTTCAGCTCGCGCAGCCGCTTGATCATCGCCGGGGTGTCGAGATGCCGATAGCCGTCGGCCCGCGGCTTCTCCTCGCGCAGCGGCGCGGCGATCGTGTTGCCGCCGGACATCGCGGCCAGGAAGGTGTCCTCCGGCAGCGCCGATCGCGCCGCGGGTTTCGCCGCGGCGAAACCTGGGGCGATCAGGGCCAGCAGACAGATCAGGGGTCCGAGCAAGAGGTGAAGCCGACGCATCGTCGTGCCCTTCCCGAGAGATGTTTCGATATATCGAATTTATCTTCCAGTTAACCCTAAGATCATTTCCCCGCTCCCGACAACCCCCATCCCATCCGCCCCGGCCCACCGAGGCTCGACACCTGGTTGACTCGCACGGTGCCCGACGCGCCCCTGCCCGTGCCCGACGCCCTGCGGTACGAAGTGCTGCGCCGCAGCCCCGAAGCCGGCGCTCGGTGGCTGAACGACCTTCCGTCCCGGTGCGCCCGGCTGTGTCGCCGGTGGGGGCTGCGGATCGACGGGCCGCCGGCGCATGGTGCGGCGGCGATCGTCGTCCCGGTGGCCGGGCCGGGCGGCCGGTACGCGCTGAAGTTGATCAGCCCGTGGACCGACGCGGCGGCCGAGCGGGCGGCACTCGAGGCGTTCGCCGGCGACGGTGCCGCCCGGCTCCTCGACGCCGACGAGGACGCCGCTGCCCTGTTGATCGAATGGCTGCCGGGTCCGCCGTTGATCACCGAACCGGACCGGGTCGCCGCGATGCGGATCGCCGGCGAGCTCGCCGGCCGGCTCGGCCGAACCCCGGCCCCGGCCGGCACCCGAACCCTGGCAGCGGGGGCGGCGGACTGGCGACAGGAGTTGATGGCCCAGCACGCGGCGGCCGAGGCCGCCGGGGAGGCTTTCAGCGACGAACTCCTTGCGCTCGCGCTGGACGCGGTGGACGAGCTCGCGACCGACCGGACCCGGACGCTGACCCATGGCGACCTGAGCCTGGACAACATCCTGGCCGCCGGGCCGGGCCGCTGGGTGGCGATCGACCCGCTGCTGCTGATCGGGACCGTGGCGCACGACGTGCACACGATCGCCCGGAGCCAGCTGGGCGCGGTGATCACCGACCCGGATCCGGCCGGCCGGCTGGATGCCCTGACCCGGGAGGTGACCCGGGCCGCCGGAGTCGATCATGGCTGGGCCCAGCGGCTGTCACTCGCCCGCTATGTCGCCTCGGCCTATTGGGAGGCCCAACACGACGGCGAGGCCGCGAATGTGCACCGACTCCGCGCGGCGGTGTTGATCACCGCCCGGCTGGTCGGCCGGGCCTGACCGGCCCGGCCGGTCAGCCGCCGGTCCTGATCGTCGGCTGATGCCGGACCGGGAAGTTGACCGAGGCGGCGATGAAGCAGGCCTCCTGCGCCTTCTCGTGCAGGGCCTCGGCCAGCTCGGCGTCCGAGTCGGCGGTGATCGTGATCTCCGGCTTCAAGATCACCTCGGTGAAGTGGCCGCCGGTCTGATCGGTCACCATCGTGCCCTCGGCATGATCGACATAGGTGGTGACGACGATCTTGTTCACCGCACAGACGTGCAGGTAGGACAGCATGTGACACTGGCTCAACGCGGTGAGCAGCAGCTCTTCGGGGTTGTAGCGGGTCGGGTCACCGCGGAAGGTGGGATCGGACGATCCGAGCAGCGGAGCCGCCTTGGTCGGGATCGTCACCTCATGATCACGGGTGTAGTCCCGATAGCCCGAGGTCCCGGTCCCGGTGTTGCCGGTCCAGGTCGTCGTCACCTGGTAGTGATGGTCCTTACCCGCCATGCCGTACTCCTTCTTCCTGATCGCTTCGGTCACGATCGCGCTCCGGGTGGCGAATGACCAGCGCCACGCCCGCGACACAGACCAGCATGGCCCCCAGCTCGAACGGGGTCGGCAGCGGGGCGCCGCGGAACGCGGTCTCGGCGAAGCGGACCAGGAACGGCACGACCAGCGAGATCGACGCCTTGAACACGGCACCGCGGAGATGGATCAGTTGGTGCTGCAGCACATAAACGGGCACGTAGATGCCGACCCCGAGCAGGGCGAGGATGCCCCAGTCGAGCCAGGTCAGCGCGGCCAGCCCACCGAGCTGGCCGGTGATCACCAGGAAGATGATCACTGCCAGGGTGCCGATGCCGAAGATGCCGGGCAACAGGTCGAGCGGGTTGTGGCCCTTGGACAGCCGGGCATAGTGCTGGCCGTACGCGGCGATGGCGATCACCGCGACGCCCGAGGCGATCACTCCGCCGACCAGCGTCGAGGACGACAGGTCGGGCCGCAGGGCGAAGCTCGCGATGACGAACAACACCGCCCCGGCCGATCCGGCGATCACGCCGACGACGGCCGGCCAACTGGTCCGTTTGCGGAAGAACAGCACACCGATCAGCAGCGACAGGCACGGCGTGGTCGCCAGCAGCAGATTGGGCACGGTCACGCCGACCAGCGAGATCGCGGTCAGCGAGCCGAGCGCATAGATCGAGACCCCGAGCAGGCCGGAGATGCCCAGCGCCACCGGGCGCCGCCGCACCTGGTCGATCGAACGGCGCAACGCCCCCTTGCCTCGGAAGGCCAACAGGCACAGGCCGAGCGCGCTGAACGCCGACCGCCCCGCGGCCACCACCGCCGGATCCGCCCGGCTGACCGCGATGTCGGAGACGAGCCAGGTCAGCGCGAGGAGGACGGCGAGCGCGGCGCTGATCAACAGCGCCCGCGCCCGCCCGCCGACGTTCCCTGAGCCTGTCGAAGGGCGCCCTTCGACAGGCTCAGGGGACGAAGGGGACGGCACCTTAGACCTGGATCTCCTTGCCTTCCGCGGCCGAGGTGTAGACGGCGTCGAGGATCTTCATCATCTCCGCGCCCTGCCAGGCCGGCGCGACGCTCTCGGCGTCACCCTGGATGGTGGCCACGAAGTTTTCGATCTCGTTGTTGAAGCCGTCGTCCAGATTGAAGCTCTCGAAGCCGATCCGCGGCGTCACGTTGAGCACGGTCTCGTGCTTCTCGGTGGCGATCTGCAGCTTCGGCTCCAAATCGGCACCGCCCTTGTCCCCGTACACCGAAACAGTGAGCGAGTCCTCGGTGGCGTGCAGCGAGAACGAGGCGTCCATGATCAACGACGCGCCGTTCTCGAACCTGATCAACGCGTTGGCCATGTCCTCGACGTCGTTCAGGGTCGGGTCGTAGTCGGCCACCTTGTAGCGCGGCATGGTGGTGATGTTGGACCGGTTGCCGAGCTTCTCGTACGTGTTGGCGCTGACCGAGGTGACCCGCGGGTTGCCCATCAGATACCAGGCCAGGTCGATCACGTGCACACCGATGTCGATCAACGGACCACCGCCGGAGATCGCCTTGTTGGCGAACCAGCCACCGGGGTTGCCGACCCGGCGGATGCAGCTGGCCTTGCCGTAGTAGACATCGCCCAGCTCGCCCTCGTTGATGAACGATTTCAGCACCCGGCAGTTGGCCGAGTGCCGGCGGACGAAGCCGACCTGGAGCACCTTGTCGTGGGCGTTGACCACGTCCTCCAGCTGCTGCGCCTCCGCGTAGGTGCGGCACATCGGCTTCTCCACCAGGACGTGCTTCCCGGCCTCGATCGCCGCGATGGCGAGCTCGGCGTGGGTGTTGTTCCAGGTGCAGATGCTCACCGCGTCGACGTCGGCGTCGGCGAACAGTTCCTTCGGGTCGCTGTAGGAGCGGGCGGCGCCCCACTGCTTGGCCACCGCGGTGGCGCGGTCGGCGTTGATGTCACAGACCGCGAGCAGCTCGGCGCGCGGGTTGCCCTGGTAGGCCTTGAGGTGACAGCCGGCGATGCCGCCGGTGCCGACGACGCCGATCTTGACCTGCTGCATGATGCTCCTTTGATCTTGGTTGGGCTTCGACAGGCTCAGCCCGCGGGAAGTCAGGCTTCTTCGTAGATGCGCTTGGCGTTGGCGATGCCGCGGGCACAGCCGATCAGGCAGTCCTCGTGGCCCTCGAACTCGATCGAGGCAAACCCGTCGTAGCCGGAGTCCTTGATCGACTTCGCGATGCTCCAGGTGTCAAGATCACCGTTGCCGACGATCGCGCCGCGGAGATACTTGCCGCCCCGGCTGCGGAACCAGCCCTCGCCCGGGTTGCGATCGGCCGGCCGGATGTAGAAGTCCTTGAAGTGCACGATCATGGCGTACGGCAGGTTGGCCGGCACCGCCACGGTCGAGTCCTCGTCGACGCAGATGAAGTTGCCGATGTCCAACGTGGTCTTGAAGTTGGGCTCGTCGACGGCGTGCACGATCCGGCGGACCCGGTCGCTGCTCTGGACGAAGAAGCCGTGGTTCTCCAGGCTGGTGGTGACGCCCTTGGTCGCCGCGTACTGGGCGATCTCCTTGCTCGCCGCGACGATCTTGGGCAACGCCTCCTCGAACAACGGGGTGTCGTCGCCCTCCAGCCCGGCGTGCCGGACCACGTCGTGCCGCATCAGCTTGATGCCGAGCCGCTCGGCCAGATCGACGTTGGCCTTGACCCGCTCGACCTCGGCCGCATTCTCGGCGTCGTCACCGAGGAAGCTGGCGCCGATCGCCAGGTTGGACAGCGTCACGCCCCGGTCGGCGGCGTGCTTGACCACCTTGTCGACGAAGGCCGGATCGGACTCGATGCTGGGCACCGGGGAGTCGGCGCCGCCGTAGATCGCGGCGAACTCGAGGTGTTCACCCTCACTGTCGGCGGCCCAGTCGAGCACGTCGAAGACGGTCATCTCGCCGGTGCTGAGGCGTTGGTTGAAGCTGTAGGAGCTGAAGCCGAATCTCATCTGATCATTCCTTGCATCGGTTGCGGTTGAATCGGTTGCGGTTGACTGGATCGGCCGGGGACCTCGGCCCAGACCTGCCACCGGGACGGCACGCCGGGGACGCCGAAGATCACCGCCGAGTGGGTTTCGAAGGCCGCGCCGAGGGCGCCGCACAGGGTGCCTTCGGAGGTCAGGTGGGAGGCCGTGACGACCGGCTTGTCGTCGGTCATCAGCATGTGGTGCACCGCCTTGGTCAGCGGCCGGATCAGGGTGTCGCCGGCCCGGGAGAGGCCGCCGCCGATCACGATCAGGGCCGGGTCGACGGTCAGCGCCAGGGTGGCGATCTTGGGCGCGATCTCGGCACAGAATTCGGCGATCTCCGTGCTCGCTTTCTGATCACCGTCGCGAGCCAGCTCGAACACGGCCCGCCCAGTGGTGGCCGTACGCCAGCGCAGCCGGCCGCGGACCGAGGACTCGGTCCACCGCATCCCGCGCAGGCTGCCGAGCTCACCGGCCTGCCGGTGCCGGCCCTGCAGGATCGTGCCGTTCATGATCAACGCAGCCGAGATCCGATGCCCGACCTGCAGGAAGACCAGGTCACCGTCGTCCCCGCGCAGCCGCTGCTCGGCCAGGGCGGCCAGCTTGATGTCGTTCTCCACCAGCACCGGGCAACCCAACAGCCCGGCCAGCCGACCGGGCAGGTCGATCCCGACCCAGTCCGGCACCGCGAGGCTGCGGGTCACCCGCCCCTGATGATCAAGAATGCCCGGCACCCCGATCCCGGCGCCGCGGAGCAACCCCGGCTCGGCGGCGGAGTCGGCGAGCGCCCGCTCGACCGTGGCTCCGATCGCACCGATCCGCTCCGTCCCGTCGGCGCCGCTGGGCACGGGAGTCTCCGCCCGCCCGACCAGCCGTCCGGAGAGATCGGCCACCCAGGCCCGGATCCGCCCGCCGCCGACATCAACCCCGGCCACCCGCCCGGCCGCCGGATCGAACGCATGGGACCGAGCGGGCCGTCCAGCCCCCGGCGACCGCCGCGCCTCGCTCGGCCGGACCGGCCCGAACTCCACCAACTCGCCGATCACCGCATTGACCGTCGGCCGCGACAGCCCGGTCGCCACCGCCAACTCGGCGATGGTCAACGGCCGCGCCTGATCCCGCAGCACGGTCAGGCAGGCTGCCGCGTTGGCCTGGCGGACGGCCGCCCCGGCGGGATCCTCAACTGGCACGGGCGCTCCATCAACGAATTGCGAAACCCGGTTTGTTAATTAGCAGCCTTGCATGCCGTGTAACTCGGGTCAACCATTTCGTAGATCCGGCCTGACCTGAATCGTCCGGGTTCCCGGTGCCTCACGACGAGTGAACGCAACCCAGTTCTGTCCTCCTGTGGATAACTCCATGGCTGTCGTCGTCAAGCTGTACGCTCGGCTTCACCTCCGATGGAACTGCGGCCGCCTATGACACCCATAGGAAGGATCCAACGATGAGGACAGTCCTCGCGATCGTTGCCTCGGCCTGCGCTGTTGCACTGCTCGCGCCGATGCCAGCCTTGGCCGAAACAACAACGTCGCGGCAGCAGGTTGCCGCGGACGGCAGTGCGACTCAAGCGATGATCGACCGTGCCAACGCCCGAGAGATCGAGGTCGACCACAAGACACCGATCACGACGCGGAGCCCCTACGGCTCATATCCGAGACGCAAAGGGGTCATTCTCGTGACCCGGGACAAGTACAGGGACCTGATTCCGACCGGCCATGCCGCCATCATCCACAGTCGAAACTACGTGGTAGAGGCTCTGGGGCATGGAGTCGTCCGAGGCGACAACAACTGGTATCAGTCCAAGACGCAGGCCTACGGCGCCGGAGTCCGCGCGACCAGCGCCGCCCAGGATGCCAAGGCCGCCGATTGGGCGTATCTACAACGCGGGAAGCCGTACAACTACAACTACGTCGACATGAGGACCCGGAGCTCGTTCTACTGTTCACAGTTGGTGTGGGCGGCATTCTGGGACAACTTCAGAATCAATCTCGATACGACCAAGATCCCGGGAGCGGTGCATCCGCTCGAACTCCTGGATGATCCGAGCAAGGCCTATTTGATCTATCGGAAGAAGTAGTCGGAGCCGGGCGGGATGCAGCCATGAGAACGAAGACGAGACGAGTCGGAGTACTGCTCTGGCTGGCGATCTTGTTGACCTCCTGCGGCATCCTGCCCGCGCCGGAGGAAGCGGAGGGCTGCCCGTCAGGGTGGCAGATCGCGATCATGTGGTCGACTCAGAACGGACCTCACAGCGAGTTGATCTTCATCGAGGCCGATTCCGTGCTCCAGCGCCGCACCGTGCCGTATGTCGGATTCAACCCTGTCCCCGGCAACGTCGAGGACCGGTCTGGCAGCGACCTGATCATGGTCGCCAACGGCAACCTGGATCGCGATCAGACCAACGTGGTTTCGATGTCGACTCTCAGCTGCGACCTGTCGGCCCGGCGGGTGCCGGAGCCGGTTGTCCTGGGGATTGCCAGTCACGCCGGCGACGTCTACACGACGAACTCGATCAACGGCGAGGCCCAACTGCGCCGCCGCGACTCGGGTGGCAATGTCAAGGCGGAGGTGGCGTTCCCGGCGATCGTGCTGTCAGAACTGATAGTGCACGACGACATCCTGTTCGCATTCGCGGCTGACGACGCCACCGACCAGTCGGTGCTGCTGGTCCTAGACCCGGCGACCCTGGCCGAGCGGAACCGGATCAAGCTCGAGGGGTCGGCCGGGACGGCCGAACAGGCGATCGTCAAGGGAAGTGTCCTCTACTATCCGCAGACTCTGACCGTCGACAACGAAGGGACCAAGCTCGGCATGATCGATCTCAGGACCTTCCAGCAGTCGACCATCGAGCTCGACTCTCCGGCACCGTTTCTGATCATCGACGCCGGTGATCACCTCTACATCGGCCATACCTTCATCAACCCGGGCTACCGGCCTATGAGCGACTACCGGTGGGTTTCCCGCTACAACCTGGCCACAGGGAAAGTTGAGAGGTTCGACGTCGGCGGACGCCTCGGCAGCATGGCCATCCGGGACCAGGTCCTCTACGTGCTCAACAGCGGCGAAGACGACGAGCCGGCGAAGCTCCGCAGCTTCGACCTGCCGAGCATGACCCCGCGTTCGACCATCGACGTCCCCCGTCCCAACGCATTGCTCGGCCATTACTACGCGAGCGGGCTCATCGCCCGGTGACGGCGCGACCGTTCAGCCGTTCGGTGCGACACTGTTGATCATGGACCTGGAACTTCCCGAACTCCCGTTCTCACTGCGCAGTCACGGCCCCGACGGAGAGTGGTCGTACGCGGACGGAGTGCTGACCGGGCAGGCGGGGGCGCGGCAGGACCGGTTCGTGCCGCCCGGCGGCGACGGGCTGGAGTCGGTCTCGGACGCGCCGCGGCTGCTCGGCCGGCCCGACGGAGACTTCCAGCTGATCGCCCGGATCACCGTGGAGTTCGCCGCTCGATTCGACGCCGGGGTGCTCTACCTGCACGTGGACGATCAGAACTGGGCGAAGTTCTGTTTCGAGTACTCGCCGGACGTGCCGACGGTGTGCACGGTCGTCACCCGGGGACATTCCGACGACACCAACTCGTTCACCGTCGACGGAAACCTGATCTGGTTCCGGATCAGTCGGATCGGCCGGGCGTTCGCCTTCCACGCCTCGCACGACGGTGATCGCTGGATCTTCGTCCGGCACTTCACGCTCGGGTCGGAGCGGGAGGCCCGGGCCGCGGAGGTCGGCTTCCTGGTGCAGTCACCGGAGGGCGAGGGGTGTCGGGTGAGCTTCGATCGGATCGGGTTCAAGGTCGGCGGGCCGGAGGATCTGCGCGACGGGAGTTGATCAACGGCGGATCTGATCTGCCCTTCGACAGGCTCAGGGAACGAATGATCAGTGGGACTCGCGGCCGACCTTGGCGCCGCTGGAGCCGACCAGGAAGTCGAGGTCGGCGCCGGTGTCGGCCTGCATCACGTGATCGACGTAGAGCTTCTCCCAGCCCCGGGTCGGCGCGGCGGTGCTGGACTCGCCCGGCGCGGCGGCGCGGGCGGCCAGTTCCTCGTCCGACACCTCGAGCACCAGGGTCCGGTTGGGCACGTCCAGGGTGATCAGGTCGCCGTCGCGGACCAGGCCGAGCGGGCCGCCGGCCGCGGCTTCGGGCGCGACGTGCAGCACGACGGTGCCGTACGCGGTGCCGCTCATCCGGGCATCGCTGATCCGCACCATGTCCCGGACACCCTGCTGCAACAGCTTCTGCGGCAACGGCATGTTGCCGACCTCGGGCATGCCCGGATAGCCGCGTGGGCCGCAGCCTTGCAGCACCATGATCGAATCTGCGGTGATCTCCAGGCTGTCGTCGTCCAGTCGCGCGTGCAGATCCTCGATGCTGGTGAAGACGACGGCCGGGCCGCGGTGAGTGAGCAGTTCCGGCGACGCGGCGGACGGCTTGATGATCGCGCCGCGGGGGGCGAGGTTGCCGTGCAGCACCGCGATGCCCGCGTCCTTCAGCACCGGCTCGGCGGCGGGCTTGATCACCTCTGGGTCGTAGATCGGCCGGTTGTCCAGGTAGTCGACCAGCGGCTTGCCGGTGACGGTGATCGCCTCCGGCCGGAGTTGATCTTTGAGCTCGGACAGGACGGCGAGCACGCCGCCGGCCCGGAACAGGTCGTCCATCAGGAAGGTGCCGGACGGCTGCAGGTTGGCCAGCAGCGGGATGTGCTGCCCGATCTCGTCGAAGTCGGCCAGGCTCAGCTCGACCCCGAGCCGGCCGGCCAGCGCCAACAGGTGCACCACCGCGTTGGTCGAGCCGCCGACCCCGGCGACGGCGACGATCGCGTTGTGGAACGCCGCCTTGGTCAGGATCGCGCTCGGCCGGCGATCCTCCCGCACCATCTCGATGATCAACTTGCCGGTCGCGTGCGACGTCGCCAGCAGCCGCGCGTCAGGGGCCGGGGTGCCCGCGACGCCGGGGATGGTCATGCCGAGCGCCTCGGCCACCACCGCCATCGTCGAGGCCGTACCCATCGTGTTGCAGTGACCCTTGCTCCGGAGCATGGCCGACTCGGAGTCGGTGAACTCCTCCGCCGAGATCACGCCGCCGCGGACGTCCTCGCTGAGCCGCCAGACGTCGGTGCCGCAGCCGAGCGGGCGCCCCTTGAAGGTGCCGGTGAGCGCCGGACCGCCGGGCACGACGACCGCCGGCAGGTCGACCGAGGCCGCCGCCATCAACAGCGACGGGATCGTCTTGTCACAGCCGCCGAGCAGCACGACGCCGTCGATCGGGTTGGCCCGCAGCATCTCCTCGATCGCCATCGCGGCCATGTTGCGCCAGAGCATCGCGGTCGGCCGGACCAGCGTCTCGCCGAGCGACACCACCGGCAGGTTCAGCGGCACGCCACCGGCCTCGAGGATGCCGTCCCGCACGCTGGAGGCGACTTCGTTCAGGTGCAGGTTGCACGGGGTCAGATCCGAGGCCGTGTTGGCGATCGCGATGTGCGGCTTCTCGCCGTCGAACGCGTCCACCGGCAGCCCGCGCCGCATCCACGCCCGGTGGATGTAACCGTCCCGGTCCTGGCCGCCGTACCACTCCTGACTGCGTAGCGGGCCCATGTCACTGCCTCCACCATGAGATCGGAAACCTTCGGTGCGCGGAAAGGCGCACGAACGAAACCTTATCCGGCCGGATGATCGCCCGGGCCGGGACTCCCACACCCCGTAGGCTGCCGGACCATGCGCTTCGCCCTTGTTGATCATGAGCAGCCGGGCCGGCCGGCACCGCAGGCCGAGGTGCTGCTGCAGCGCGGTGGGACGTCCGTGCCGGCCGACGGCGGCTACCGGTGGTTCGCCACCTGGCTGGGTGGTGATCAGCCGACGGCGATCGGTTTCGCGCACGACGGCCTGGAGCTGCACGGGATCGCCCAGGTGCCGTCCCGTGAGGCTCGGCTGACTGCCTGGGCCCTGCGCCTGTGGCGACCGTCCGACGCGGTGACGATGGTCTGCTGCGTCGCCGAGATCGACCGGCTGTCCGAGAGCGCCCGCGAGCCGGCGATCCGGGTGTTGCTCGATCGGCTGGCCGGCTACGGCGAGAGCACCGCCGTGATCATCGCCGGCTGGTTCACCACGAGCACTGCCAACCGTCTGGTCGCGGGCGGACAGCTGCACCGGGTCGCGCCGGGCGAGGACCGGATCCTGATCGCGCCCGGGATCGCGGTCGCCGGCCACGATCCGACGGCCGGCGTGGTGGACCTGACGATCCGGCACCGCCGGGAGTTGATCGACCACCGCCGCTGGACCCGGCCGGGCGCCGAAGTCACCGAGGTCAGCTGGTGGTATCAGCCGGAACGGTCCGCCGGCGTTCGATGCGCCAGCTACGCCGAAGCGTCCGAACGGCTGGCGGCCGACACCTGGGGCCCCGGCACCATCTCCGTGACGTACGTGCTCCAAGACCCGGACGGCACCCGGCTGGAGACGACGACCGGAGCCGGATCGGAGGCCGCCGGGCTCCGGCCCGGCGACCGCGTCCTCAACCGCCGCCTCGTCGTCCACGCGTTGCAGAGCCCGACCCGGTTCGACGACGTGGCCGAGGCCCTGCGGTGTGCCTGGGCCTGGGCCGCCAAAGAGGTCGCCGAAGAACTCACCCTGGGCCGCGATGCAGCATCGGCGGTGACCCTGCCCGGCGACCGGATCAAGATCACCCCCGAGTGGCGCTCCTAGCGCTTCTCGCAGGCGACGCCGTCGTTGTCGCGATCAAGGTCCTTCTCGCCCTTGTACTTCTTCGCCTTGCCGTCGTTGTACTGGTAGACGATGGTGCTGACCTTGAAGTTCTTCACCGGCTTGGACTTGCCCTTGACCTTGTCCTTGGCGCCCTTCTTGGCAACCCCGTGCGGATAGTCCTTGTTCAGAGCCGTGCAATTCTTGTACGACTTCGGCTTCTTCGGTGCCGCGTCGGCCGGCAACACTGCCGTTCCGGCCAGCAAGGCCGACGCGGCGGCCATCCCCACGAGCGCACGCTTGATCATCATCATCAGAATCCCCCGATTCCGGCGGGAAACCCCCCGAGGGTCCCCACCACCGTTTCCTGCCCCGTGCAGCAGTATGTGGTCGGCGGTGGGCCGGCGTGGACCGACCGGATGATCGTTACCGGGCCGAGATCTGGCCGGTAATGATCAAGAACCGTAGAGCTCCAACTCGTGCAGGAACGCGGCCAGCGGTTTGCTGATCGGATTCGGGTCGCTGATCCGGACATACTGGGCCGAGACCGGCGCGGCGAACGGGCGCAGGTAGCCGTCCCGGGCGCCCCGGGCCGGGGTCGACCAGCTCTGGCCGTTGCTGGAGACCTCGATCTTCAGGTCGGCCCCACCGTCCTGCAGGTACGCGATCGCCCCGACCCCGGTCAGTTGGTAGGCCCGGGGCAGCCGCAGGGTGAGGCTGCGGTTCGGCGTCACGGTGCTGGTGTCGGAGCGGGCATCGCCGTCGAAGGCGAACGCCGCATAGGACTGCCGGCAGCCGGTCGGCGTCGCACAGCTCCCGTACCGGCTGAAGGTCGGGTCGAGCACGGTCAGCTCGTCCCGCCGAAACATGCCGGGCAGATCGAGCCGGCCGACCCGGCCGTTGTCGACGGTGACCGTGGTCCGCCACAGCCCGGTCTGCGTTCCCTTGGGGTAGCCGCCGGCCCGCTGCGGGCACTCCCAGCCGCGCGGGTTCTGCGCCGTCGCCGGGCACGGGCAGCCCCAGCCGGACGCGCAGTTGTCGCCGACGACGAGCAGCTGGTTGCCGGTGATCGCCTCGATCCCCATCGTGGTGCTGGACCCGAGGTGTCGCATCGGCCGGCGCACCCGGTGGCCCTGCGGGTTGTACGGATCGAAGGAGTACCAGCCGTCGGCGTCACCGCCCGTGGTCGGGGTGTTGCGATAGAGCACGTACGGGTTGGACCAGGCGATGCCGCGGCCGTCGTAGGAGACCCGGAGCACGTTGTCCGGCCGGCCGGAGCCGATCACCAGCGCGCCGTTGCCCAGCAGTTCGACCGACGGCGAGTTGCCGCCGTCCGCGGCCAGCCGGGCACTGGCGTCGAGCGGTGTCCAGGGACCGGCGGCACTCTGCGTGCTGGAGCGCCGGACGTAGAGCGCGACATTGGCCGGGATGTTGGCGATCGGCGATCCGCGCAGATTCTCGTCCTTGCGGATCACCGCGATCAGGCCGCCGTCGCTGGTCGGCGCCACGCTGGCCTCGCCGAACTGTTCGGTGGTGGAGACCGCCAACTCGCTCCGGACCGTCCAGGTGACGCCGTCGTTGGTGCTGTCGGCCACGGCCGAGAAGAAGGCCCAGCCGTGTTGGGCGTTGTAGCGGCCGTAGACGGTGGTGATCAAGGTCTTGCCGTCGCCGGCCAGGATCGGGCCCTGGTAGATCCGGGCCCAGGCCACCTCGTTGTTCCGGGTCGGGAAGTTGATCGTCGCCTTACCGGCCCGCTGCCAGTTGTCGCCGGCCAGCAGCCACCGGTCGAACTCGCGTCGGCAGCTCGGCTGAGTGCAGGTCTCGTCGATCACGCTGCGATCCTCGAAGGTGAACCCGTACACGGCACCGCTCGCGACCCCGAGCCGGACGAAGTTCGACGGGATGACGTAGCCGTCGGCACTGTCCATCACCTCGAAGTTGCCACCCCGCGATTGCCGCAGCACGGTGGAACCGAGCCCGACCGTGTCCCGCTGGGTCGCGTGACTGAGGATGTACCGCTCGCTCCGCTCACCCTCGCCATCGGTCGAGGATCCGTTGTACAGCGAGGGAAAGCCCATGAACTTGGTCTCGCCGGCCGGGTAGCCGCTGAACATCCAGGGTGTCGGGTACGTGACGCCGCCGGCCAGCACCTGCGCGGTCGGCGGCGTCGCCGCCGCCGTGATCATGCCCGGTCCGAACAAGGTCGTGAGCAGCAAGCTGACCATGACCGTCAGGGACAGCCGGCGACCGCGACCGGCCACCGACCTCGCACGTTGATTCCGCATGGGACCCTCCGATGATCAGCACTGATCGACTGAACAATGCTGACGCGAAAAGTCGTTCCATGTCAACGAAGTGGTGTGGGTTCGTTCCCTGGGCACGGATTCGCCGATGATCTTGGAACTGTCCTGCGCGCCAAGGACGGACGGGTTGGAGCCGTCGGCGAGAATCGCGGCCGGCCACCGGTCCGGCGCGGAGATGAGGTGCACTCAGCGAGTGGTCACTTTGGGCGCGAATCCTCGCTGGGACCTGCCCAAACTGTCCACTCGACGTACGCCTGCGGGCGATCTCGGTTGCGGATCGGCCGACTGCGTCGAGTGTGACCTTATCCACGCGGATTCGACGATTTCAGGTGGGAAAGTGCACTCTCGACGCAAGCTCGGCCACGCACCTTGCCGACTCAACGTCCGCAGCGGAACGCGAGCGGGCGGACCGGAGCCGACCAGCACCCGAACCCGCCCCCTCCTGGCGCCAAGAAAGTCCCCGAACGCTCAACCGGCAGCGATGATCATTCCCTGAGCCCGTTGAACGGCAACCAGGTCAGCTCTCACAGCAACTCCGAGCAAGATCCGTCCTGCCCTTCGACAGGCTCAGGGAACGTAGAACCGGCGACAGGCTCAGGGAACGTAGAACGGGCGGACGGCTCAGGGAACGTAGAACCGGCGGACGGCTCAGGGCCAGACTTCGGCCCGGTCGATGCTGATCACCGTGGCACCGGAATCGGGATTCTTCTCCCCGGTGACCCGAACCGTGACGGTGTGCTCGCCCGGCGGCAGCTTCACCGTGCGGTAGTTCATCACCTGGCCCTGCCGGGGCGAGGAGTAGAAGTCGTGCCGGGTCTCCGCGCCGCCGTCGACCGAGATGGCGGCGATGCCGTTGCCGACGTCCCGCACGCTGAACAGCGCCAGCTGGGTGCCGGTGAACCGGAAGGTCGCGGTCGCGCCGGTCGCGCCGCTCCAGTGATCATCTCCGCGGTAGCACTGGTTGCCGCAGCCCGAGCCGGACTGCCAGGCACCGGCATACTCGACCTGGAACGGGCCGGTCCCGGTGTCGGTGTCGTTGATCGCCCGCGGACCCGGGCCCGGGTCGCCGGCCGGCACCGGGATGTCACTGCCGAGGGCGAGGGGCGCGCCGATCACCGGCAGGCCGGCGGCGCTCCAGGTCACCTGTTGCGCCCGGGTGGAGCGCCAGGAGTAGGTGTAGTCGCTGGTGTTCTTCGCGTGATAGGCGATCCAGTCCTGGCTGCCGTCCGGGCTCTTGAAGAACGAGTGGTGCCCCGGCCCGTACACGCCGGCCGCGTCGTTGCGGCTCAAGATCGGATCCGGATAGGTGGTCCAGTTGCCCGGCACCATCGGATCGCCGTTGGTCGGGATCGAGATCATGTACAGGGAGTAGTCGGGCTTGCCGGTGTCACAGGTGGAGTAGGTGAGGAAGAGTCGATCACCGTGCACGATCGAGGTCGGCCCCTCCCGTACTTCGGAACACATACCGGCGTCGACCGGCAGCGCCACCACCGGACCGCCGCTGGTCCACGGATTGCTCATCTTCTGGATATAGACCTGCTGCGGCCCGCCGCCGTGACCCCGGCCGTTCATCGACCAGGTGAAGTAGAGCTGGCCGTTCACCACGATCGGCTCACCGTCGATCTGGTACTGCCCTTGATCAGCGATCTGGGCCTTGAAGCTGTACGGGCCGCGCGGGTCGTCGCCGGCCGACTCGAGCACGTACATCCGGTGATTGGCATCCACGCCGTTGCTCGCCGTGTAGTAGATGTACCAGTGCGGATTGCCGTCCGCGCCGTCGAACTGGTAGAGCGCCGGCGCCCAGATCTGCGTGCTGCGACTGGGATCGTCGTCGGCCCCGATCCAGACATCATGATCTTGGGCGGCAGGCAGCTGGGCGATGCTCGGCGCCGAATTGATCGTCAGCCGATCACCGCGGGTCGTCATCAGGTGATACTGCCCGTCGTGGACCACCATGAACGGGTCCGCGCCGTTGTTCAGCGGCGCCCGGAACACGGGCTCCTGCTGCGTCGGCTGCGCCCCCGCCTCCGGGCTGGGCAGCGCACACGCCGCCGCCAGCACCGCCAGGGACAGCACAGTGATCAGTCGGATCGGACTCAGCATCGGGTCACCTTCTCCGCATTCGGCTGTCCTCATCCAACGCGAGTCGCCCGGCCCAGGTCAAGAAGTCACACCAGACCAGTATTCGGGTGCCGCTCCCAGAACTCGGCGATGGGGACGCTCGGGTGTTCGTTCCCTGAGCCTGTCGAAGGGCAAGCCTGATCGAACTTGCCCTTCGACATGCTCAGGGAACGGAACGAGCTAGGGGCGTTCGGTCTCCCAGGCCACGGTTTCCCGGGTCACCTGCTCGACGCTCTCGCCCTCGCGCAGGACGGAGGCCGGCGGGTGATCAGCGGTCTGCTGCAGGCCTCGCTCACCGTCGACGAGCCGGTACGAGCGCCGGGTGAACACCGGCTGCCCGGCGACGGACACCTTCGGCAGGCAGCGGAAATCGGAGTCCAGCTGGTCGGCGGTGATCGT
Source organism: Microlunatus speluncae (assembly GCF_009299835.1). Classification (GTDB taxonomy): domain Bacteria; phylum Actinomycetota; class Actinomycetes; order Propionibacteriales; family Propionibacteriaceae; genus Microlunatus; species Microlunatus speluncae. The sequence goes on along the minus strand of NZ_VKCZ01000003.1, from coordinate 343,260 downwards.
GGTGTTGACATAGCCGCGGAGGTTGTTCTGGAACTTGAGGTGGGTGTTCCAGGCCAGCCACGGGTGCGGCGTCGCCGAGTCGGCCCCGTCGCCGCCGGAGGTGATCGAGGAGCAGATCAGCTCCGAGCCGACCACCGCCCCGTCCGGATCGTCGTAGTCGATCTTGACGTCGGAGGCCCAGTGCGCGTGCACGTCGCCGGTCAGCACCACCGGGTTGCGCACGCCGGCGTCGACCCAGCCGCGAGTGATCCGCTCCCGAGAGGCCTGATAGCCGTCCCAGCCGTCCATCGACACGGTCTTGATGTCGGGCGAGACGTTGTTGTCCCGTTGGGCGAAGAAGACCTGCTGGCCGATGACGTCCCAGCGCGCCCGGGACTGCCGGAAGCCGTCCAACAGCCACGCCTCCTGATCATCACCGGTGATCGACCGGGTCGGATCCACAGCCTCCGGGCAGTCAGTCTTGTAGCCGTCACCGCAACCTTGATCATCGCGGTACTGCCGGGTGTCGAGCAGGTGGAACGTGGCCAGCCGGCCCCAGTGGATTCGCCGGTAGAGCAGCAGATCGATGCCGTCCGGGGCCGAGCTCGGCCGCAGCGGCATGTTCTCGTAGTAGGCCCGAAACGCCGCCACCCGGCGCTCCAAGAAGGCCGGACCGGCCTCGGCCGGCTTCTCCGGCATCTCATCGGCCCAGTTGTTGTCGAGTTCATGATCATCCCAGACCACCAGCCAGGGCGCGATCGCGTGGGCGGCCTGCAGATCCGGGTCGGACTTGTACTGCGCATGGCGCTGCCGGTAGGTCGCCAGATCGGTCGTCTCCGGCCCGGCATGATCACGGACGTTGCCGCCGGGCGCGACATAGGCGCCCGCCTTGTACTCGTACTGGTAGTCACCCAGGTGCAGGATCAACTCCGGTTGATCTTCGGCCAGCCGCCGGTAGGCGGTGAACCAGCCGTGCTCGTACTGGGAGCAGGAGACGAACGACATGGCCAGCGAAGCCGGCGACTCGCCCCGCGCCGGTGCGGTCCGGGTCAGCCCCGGCTCGGACAGGTGACTGCCCTGCCGGAACCGATACCAGTATTCCCGGCCGGGCTCCAGCCCGGTCGCCTCGACGTGCACCGCGTGCGCGAACTCAGCCTTGGCCACGGCCCGGCCGGATCTGACCACCGACCGGAACGACGGGTCCTTGGCCACCTGCCAGAGCAGTTCGTAGTCCCGCTCCGGCATGCCGCCGCGGCCGTCGGCGGCCAGCGGGTCCAGCGCCAGCCGGGTCCACAGGACCACGCTGGTCGACCACGGATCACCGGAGGCGACGCCGAGCGTGAACGGATTCTGCCGCGGCGACGGCGCCGCCGCCGCGTTGTTGGACGACAGTGCCAGCCCCGCCGTCGTCGCGGTCGCCAGTCCGGCCTTGATCAGTGTGCGGCGCGAAGGCCCCCGAGATGTCCCCATGGCCCCACCGTGCGCCCCCAGTCCGACGCCTGAGGGTCAGCCAGATGTCCGCCGAGTGACCAATCGGTGGCCCTTCGAGGAATCCGCTTTCCGGATGTCCCGGGCCGCTTGTTCCGTTCCCTGAGCTTGTCGAAGGGCGAGGGAGATGCCCCGAACCTGCCCTTCGACAAGCTCAGGGGACGAACAAGCTCAGAGAGTCCCGTTGATCAACTCGTCCTCGGTGACCTGCCGGCCGGAATCGACCAGGGCGCCGAGGGCGTCGCCGTGATCCCAGTCGTTGACGTTCATCGCGGCGGCGACGGCGCCGTCGCGCAGCCAGAAGGCGATGAACTCCCGCCCGGCCAGGTCACCGCGGATCACGAGTTGATCATGCTCCGGGTCGGCCAGGCCACGGTATTCGCAGCCGAGATCGTACTGATCGGTGAAGAAGTACGGGCTCGCCTGATAGGGCGCCTCGGCCCCGAGCACGTTGCGGGCGACGTGGGCGCCCTGGTCCTTGGCGTTGGCCCAGTGCTCGACCCGGACCCGGCGGCGATAGCGCGGATGATCATGGGCCGCGACGTCACCGACGGCGTAGATGTCGAACTCGGAGGTGCGCAGCGTCGGGTCGACCGCGATGCCGCCGTCGGTGAGCTCGAGCCCCGCCGCTTCGGCCAACGCGATGTTCGGCGCGGCGCCGACCCCGAGCACCACGGTCTGCGCCGGCACGACGGTGCCGTCACCCAGCTTCACCCCAGAGACCGTACCGTCGCCCTCGAAGCCCTGCACGGACGCGCCGAGCCGGAGATCGACTCCGTGCTCCCGGTGCAGCCCACCGAAGACGGCACCGATCTGATCACCGAGCACCCGGACCAGCGGCTGGTCCTCGGGCGCGATCATGGTCACCGCGGCGTCGTGCTTGCGCGCCGCGGCGGCTGCCTCGCAGCCGATCCAGCCGGCGCCGATGACGGCCACCGGCCCGCCCGCCGCGAACCGTTCCCGCAGGGCCAAGGCATCGTCCAGCGTGCGCAACGTCAGCACACCGTCGAGCTCAGCGCCGGGCAGGTCGAGCCGGCGCGGCGTCGACCCGGTGGCGATGATCAACTTCTGATACGGATAGGAGTCGTCGCCGACCCGGACCACCTTGCGCTCCGGATCGATCGCGGTCACCGTCGTGCCCGGCTTCCAGGTCACCGCGGTGTCGAAGAAGCCCTCGTCGCCGACCCAGTCGGGCTCCTCGGCATCACCGAGCAGCAGGCCCTTGGACAGGGGTGGCCGCTCGTACGGCCGGTGGGTCTCGGTGCCGAACAGGGTGATCTCGCCGTCGAAGCCGCCCTCCCGCAGGGCGACAGCCGCGGCGCCGCCGGCCAGCGACGCGCCCACGATGACAATCGGACCAGTCGAATCAGCCATCCGGCCATTGTTGTCCACCCGGTCGCCGGTGCCTACCACGGGGTCGAGATAATCCGGACATGTCGGACAACACTCTTCCCGTGATCGAGGGCTTGGCGGGTTTGATCGACCCGGACACCGTCGTGGAGCGACTGTGGACCGGCGCGATCTGGTCCGAGGGGCCGGTCTGGATTCCGGACCTGCGCGCCGTCCGCTGGAGCGACATCCACAACAACCGGATCCTGCAGTTCCACGCTGACGACGGCAGCACCGTCGTCTACTCCGACAACGCGGAGTTCACCAACGGCCGCACGCTGGATCGCCAGGGCCGGGTGATCCAGTGTTCGCACGGCCGGCGCCGGGTGGAGCGTGATCACGACGACGAGATCACCGCGATCGTCGAGACCTGGAACGGCGTCCAGTTCAACTCGCCGAACGACGTGGTCGTCGCCCGGGACGGAGCGATCTGGTTCACCGACCCGGCGTACGGCATTTCCATCGCCGTGGAAGGCCATCCGGGTGAGCGGGAGTATCGGGACCAGTATGTCTTCTGCCACGACGAGACGACCGGGATCACCCGCCCGGTGATCTTGGACGTCGAGGCGCCGAACGGGCTGGCGTTCTCGCCGGACGAGTCGATCCTCTACGTCGCCGACTCCTCCGGCTCGGGCTCCGGAATTCACCCCGGCGTCGGCAACCGGCACATCCGCGCGTACGACCTGATCGACGGCCGCTGCAAGAACGGCCGGACGGTGATCACCATCGAGGACGGGGTGCCGGACGGGCTGCGGGTCGACACCGACGGCAACATCTGGACCTCGACCAAGTACGGCGTCGGCGTCTACGACCCGACCGGCCGCGAACTGGGCGTGATCAGACTGCCGGAGACCACCGCCAACCTGTGCTTCGGCGGCCCGGACGGCACCGACGTCTACATCACCGCCTCCAGCAGTCTCTATCGGGTGAGAACCCGGGCCAGGGACGCCGCGACCGCCTGAATCGGCTGCCGACAATGTTGTCGCTGCTGATGCGCCGCCCGCACCTGAAGGATCTGCCGCCGGTCCCGGACGGGGTCGATCCGGCCGGTCCCCTGGACGCCACCGCGCTCGCTCACCTGCTCGACGCCGCCTTCAGCACGACCTGGACGCCGGACCGGGTCCGGCTGGAGCTGCTGGACGACCCGACCGTGCGCGCCACCTATCTGATCCGGCGCGGGGACCGGCTCGTCGCCACCGCCTCGGCCCGGGTGCTGCCGCACCGCGACCCGCAGGCCGGCTGGCTGCACTGGGTCGCCAGCCATCCCGCGCTCCGCGGCCGCGGCCTGGGCCTGGCCGTCACGGTCGCCGCCCTGCACCGGTTCGCCGCCGACGGCCTGACCTCGAGCGCGCTGGAGACCGACGACCACCGCCTCCCCGCGATCTCCGCCTACCTGCGCCTCGGCTTCGTCCCGCAGTATCCGACCCAGACCCACCAGGACCGCTGGTCCGAGATCTTCCGCCGCCTCAGCCTCCGCCGCCACGCCCGCTGAATTGTTCGCTGAGCCGGTCGAGAGCAAGATCAACTCCCCTCCGCCAACCGATGGGGACGCTCGAGGGCTCCGTTCCCTGAGCCTGTCGAAGCATGTCCTGAGCCTGTCGAAGGGGGGCAAGCCAGTCACAGCCCTGTCTCGGGTTCGGGTCGCGGGACCGACGCCCTCACCGAGTGGCCCCGGGGCGGCGGGATTCGACCGCCCCCGGTCGGCCGGGCACGTCCGCTCGGTGCTCGCCAAGGATCAAAGACGCACCAAGGACGGGCAAGTTAGGGCGCCTTCTGGGAATGTCCGGCCGGGCGCCGTTTGGGCTGCGATCGGGATCATCGACTGTGACTTTTCCCGGCTCAACCGGCACCCACCGGGCGGGAAACGTCACACTCGATGCCCAGCCGGCGACTTTCGCCGCCCAAGACCGGCGCTCGGCAGCACAACGCCGCGGACCGCCTTGACCCGCCCGTCCTTGGCGCGACTTTCCCCAGCCGTTGGGCCGAAACCGAAGGGGCACCCATCCGGCCTGCCCCCTTCGACAGGCTCAGGACATGCTTCGACAGGCTCAGGGAACGGAACACCCGACCTCAGCGGGCGGAGACGGTGCGGAAGCCGGCGTTGCCCATCGAGGAGTCGGGGGTGTTGGAGGAGCGGGCGGCGTTGCGGTAGCGGTTGCAGTAGGAGTCGTGACAGAGGTACGAGCCGCCGCGGAGCACCCGGGCCCGGCCGCCGGGCGGGCCGGCGGGATCCTGGCCCGGCGCGGCTTGGTAGTAGCGCGGATCGAACCAGTCGGCGCACCACTCCCAGACGTTGCCGACCGGCTGCCACAGCCCGTAGCCGTTCGGCTGGTAGGAACGCACCGGGGCCGTGGTCAGCCAGCCGTCTTCCTCGGTGTTGATCTTGGGAAAGGCACCCTGCCAGATGTTGCAGCCCCAGTCGTCCAGGTCGAGGTCGTCGCCCCACGGATAGCGGGCACCTTCGATCCCGCCGCGCGCCGCGTACTCCCACTCGGCCTCGGTCGGCAGCCGCCGCTTGGCCCAGCGGCAGTAGGTGCGGGCATCGGTCCAGCTGATGTGGGTGGCCGGATGATCATCGAGCCCGTCCAGGTCGGACAACGGCCCGGCCGGGTGCCGCCAGTCGGCGCCGCGGACGCCGAGCCACCAGGGGGTGCCGTCGGCGTTGCTCATGATCTGGCTCGGTTTCGCCTGCACGACCAGGTGGAAGACGGCCGAGAAGCCGAACATCTCGGCATCGGTGCGATAGCCGGTGGCGTCGACGAATCGGGCGAAGTCGGCGTTGGTGACCGAGGTGACATCGATCGAGTACGGCGACAGGGTGACCTGGTGCAGCGGCGTCTCACCGTCGGCCGGCAACCCGTCGCCGTGCTGATCACCCATCGTGAACGTGCCGCCGGGCAGCTCGGCCTGCTCGATCAGGTGCCGCCCGTCGACCGGGATCGTCGCCGGCCGGCGCGACGGCTGGGGCGCGCCCTGCGGCCGTTCCGGCGCACAACAGTGGTCGGTCATGATCAACTCCCTCCGCGGATCAGGTCATCGCCCGCGCGGCCGGACGGCGAGCCCGGCGATCGTCGCCGCGAGCCGACGCGGGATCAGCCGGTTGGCGTGCACCGTGGCCCGATTGCGCCAGCCCGGCACCACCACCGGCTGGCCCCGTCGATAGCCGGCGAGCCCCTGCGCGACCACCCGGTCGGCCGGCAGCCGCTGCCCGAAGGCGGCATCGGTCGACCCGACCTGCTCCCAGAACTTCGTCATCACCGGCCCCGGGCAGAGCGCGGTGACCGTCACGCCCTTGCTCCTCAGCTCGGCATGCAGCGCCTGGCTGAACGACAGCACGAACGCCTTACTGGCGGCATAGGCCGTCAGATAGGGGGTCGGCTGGAACGCCGCCGTGGACGCGACGTTGATCATGCCGCCGCGACCGCGCCGGACCAGTTGCGGCGCGATCCCCTGGGCCAGGTCGGCCAGGGCGACCACGCAGACCTGGAGTTGATCATGCTGCTCGGCCCGGTCCAGCTGCTCGTACGGCCCGTGCTGGGCGAACCCGGCGTTGTTGATCAAGAGGTCGACATCGACCTCGGCCAGTCGATCGACCAGTCCGCTGACCGCGACCGGATCGGCCAGGTCCGCGATCACCGACTCGACCCCGACCCGGAAGTGCCCCAGTTCCCCGGCCAACTCGTCCAGCGCCGCCGCGTTCCGTCCGACCAGGACCAACTCCCGGCCCTGGGCCGCCAGCGCTCGGGCGAAGGAGACGCCGAGACCGCCGGTCGCGCCGGTGATCACGACCTTTCCGCCGCCGGAAATCTCGCTGGGCATGGCCCCGAGCCTAACCAGCCCCGCCCGACCGGGCCGCGACGGGGAGCGGGTCAGAGCTCGTCGGGGCGGAGGGCGTCGAGGATCAGGTCGAGGCCGTAGTCGAACTCGGCGGCGTAGTCGTAGCCCGGTCGCAGCGCATGCTCGGTGATCAGTTCGGTCAGATGGGGAAACTCCTCCCCCGGTCCGTCCCGCAGGATGCCGGTGGCGATCTTGCCCAGTTCCTCGGGCCCGGAGAACGGCATCGCCGATTCCTGCAGCACGAACCCGTACAGATAACTGTCGATCACCGAGAAGGCGTGCGCGGCCATCACGACGGAGAACCCGCCGGCCCGGAGCGCGCCGAGCACCGCGTCGTGATGGCGCAGGATCGCGGGGCCCGGCTGGCTCCGGGAATCCATCAGGCTGACCGCCCAGGGGTGGCGCCGCAGCACCGATCGGGACGACAGCGCCCGGTCGCGCATCGCCTGCTTCCAGTCCGTGGCCGTGGTCGGCAGTTCGACCTCGGCGAAGACCGCGTCCACCATCCCGTCCAGCAGGCCGGCCCGGTCGGCCACGTGGTTGTAGAGCGACATCGCCTCGACGCCGAGCCGGCCGGCGGTCGCCCGCATCGTGACGCCGGCCTCGCCCTTCTCGTCGGCCAAGGCGATCGCGGCGGCGACGATCCGGTCCCGACTGAGCGGCTCCCGTTTGGCTCGACCCCGCCGGACCGGACTCTGCTCGCGCTGCACACTGTCCTCCCACTCTTGACTAACTTACGGCGTAAGCATACCGTTGCTTACATCGTAAGTTCGAGCAAGGACGGGGACATGGACAATCACCGGATCCGCAAGGTCTGCATCATCGGCGCGTCGGGCAAGCTCGGGCGATACCTGGTCCAGCACGCACTGGACCGCGGCTACGAGGTCGTCGGCGTCTGCCGTGAGGTCAGCGTCGGCAAGCTGGCCGAGTTCGCCGACCGGATCACGATCCTGCCAGGGCCGACGAACGACCGGGAGTTGATCCGCCGGGCGGTCGCCGGCTGCGACGGAGTGCTGTCGGTGCTGGTGCCGTGGGGCGTGCAGCAGTATTCGTCGGGTACGGCCCAGGCGGTCCTCGACTTCGCCGAGCCCGAGGCGCGGCTGATCTTCTCCTGCGGCTGGCACATCACCCGGGACGGCCGGGACCGGTATTCGGTGTGGTTCCGGGCCGCGCTCCGGGTCGCCGCCTGGCTGGGCCGACTGCTCCGCGCGGTCGAGATCGAGGATCAGGTCGAGGCCTGCCGGCGAATCTTCGCCAGCGACCGGCGCTGGACCGTCGTCCGGGGCAGCGATCTCGAGGAGGGCGAGAGCCAGGGACTGCCGGTGTGGAGCCGGCACGTCGGCGACCCGGTGCTGGCCAGCAACCGGACCCGCCGGGTGGATTTCGCCCTGTTCATGGTCGAGGCGTTGACCGACGACACGCTGGTCCGGGAGGTGCCGGCGATCGTCGGGCGGCTCACGGCCAGCGCGCAGGCCCAGGCAGGCGAGGCCCGGCCCCAGGTCGTCCGCAATGGGGAAGACGCCGCCGGGTAGTCCCGGCGGGAATCTCCCCGATCATGCGGCAGCGGTCAGACCTGGCCGGCATACATCCCGATCCGGGCCAGCGGCTCGACCAGTTCGCGCTCCTCGTAGGACAGGTGTGAGCGCAGGGTGTCGGTCAGCCGGTCGACGGCCCGTTGCAGCTCGGTGAACTCGCCGGGCGCCTTGAGGTGCTCCACCAGTCGCCGGTCGAGCTCCTCCAGCACCCCGTGGATCACCTGGTGTTCCTCGGTCAGTCGGTCCAGCACCGGCACCAGCTCCGGATCGCTGCGCCGCAGATGCGGAAACATGCTGCGATCCTCGATGGTGTGGTGCTGGGTTACCACCCGGCAGTATGAGGCGCAGTAGGCGCCCATCGCCCAGTTGTTCTGCTTCAGCGTCAGCTCGTTGATCACCGACCGGGCCCGGGCCGCCTCGATCGTGCCCTGCTTCACTTGGTCCACCAGGTCCCGGACCGTCTCCAGCTCCTGCCGGAGATGATCATGGACGTCGATCAGGTGCTGGCCGACCGCACCGCCCTGGGCGCTGTAGCTCGCGTCGGGCGCCGGCGTCAGGTGTGGCCGCGCCCCCTCGTCCCAGGGCTGGTCGGGCAGCAGCCGGCTGCCGTCGTCCGGGGTCGGCCGGACGCCGATCCGCTCGAACACCTCCGACTCGGCGGCACCGGCCCGGACCGGATCCGGGCCGGTGATCATTCCGACGCCGGCGGACGGATCCGCGCCGCCGCCCCGGCGAGCGGCGTCGACCAGCTCACGTACCGCGGGGGCAGTCTCCTGGGCGAAGCGCTGCAGTGCGGTCGGATCGTCGATCATGGCGATGAACGTGCCGATCCCTTCGGTCAGCGCGAGTTCGGCCAGCTCCGCCGGCTCGGCCTGGCCGAGGTTGAGCAGCCGGCGGACGGCCCGCGGCTCCCGGCCGGCGGCGATCGCCGCCTCGTCGATGATCTTGTTGCCACGGGTCAGGTCGCCGGGCTGCAGGTACGACAGCGACGGCAGCCAGCCGTCGGCCAACCGGCCGGTCAACTCCAGCATTCTCGGCTTGTACGCGCCGAGCCAGATCTGCACCCGGTGCGCCGGGGCGGGACCCCGCTTGGCCCCGTCGACCTGATAGACCCGGCCGCGGACCCGCACGCCGCCGCGCTGCGTGTCGTCCCACAGCTCGCGCATGATCATGATCGCCTCTTCGACCGAACGCACCGCCTCGCCCGGCGTCCGGCGCTCGCCGCCCATCGCCTCGATCGCGTCCCAGAAGGCGCCGGAGCCGAGCCCGAGCTCGATCCGGCCGCCGGTCAGCCGATCCAGGCTGGCGACGCTCCGGGCCAGCACCGACGGTGGCCGCAGCGGCAGGTTGAACACGTTTCCGGTCAGGGTGATCCGTTCGGTCCGGCCGGCGACGTAACTGATCAGGGTCCAGGCGTCGAGGAAGGCGGGCTGGTACGGATGATCTTGGAACGAGACCAGGTCCAGGCCGGACTGCTCGGCCAGCCGGACCAGGTCGACCACCCGGTCCGGGTCCCCCGCGTCGGGGGTGAGGAACCCGCCGAACTGCAGTTCGTGGCCGTAGTCGGTCATGCCCGCACTCCTTCTGTTGATGTGTCAACCACAACTGGATGATACATCAACCGAATCCGGGTAGAATCTGTTCCATGGTCCGCGGCGGCACGCTCACGCCGGCCCAGGTGGACGCCTGGCGCCGGTTCCACCGCATGCAGGCGCAGCTGATCGGCGTGCTGGGCCGGGAACTGACCCAGGCGACCGGCCTGTCCGAGGCGGACGCCGAGGTCCTCGCCGCCCTGGCCGCCGCGCCACAATCGACCCTGCGGGCCCGCGACCTGCGCTGGGAGCTGGCCTGGGAGAAGAGCCGGCTGTCGCACCAGCTGCGCCGGATGGAACAGCGCGAGCTGGTCCGCCGGACCGAGTGCGTCGAGGATTCGCGGAGCACGGTGATCGTGCTCACCGCCAAGGGGCGGGCGGCCCAACTGACCGCGGAGCGGTTCCAACAGGACCGGGTCCGCGAGCATCTGGTCGACGCCCTCGACCATGATCAGCTCGAGGCCCTCGGCGAGATCAGCGAAGCCGTCCTGCAGCGCCTCGGCATCGCCTGCACCCAGGCCCGCGCCGCCGACCCCGACCCCGACTAGCCCTCCGACTTGTCAGAACTGAGTTGCCCTATGGCACAACTCAGTTCTGACAAGTCGGCAGGTTTGGGGCGAGGCGGGCGAGCTGGGCCAGGTCGTGGTGGTCGCGTTCGGTCTTCTCGTAGCCCTGGTGGAAGTGGAACTGCTGCTCGGCGGACAGGCATGGCACCCGGATCCCGTTGATCATGCCCGTGACGAAGCACGACGCCGGATAGTGGAACGGGTGTTCGGGGTCCGGTGACGCCTGATCGGCGGACCCGTCGTCGGCGAACACCAACGGATGCAGATCCAGGTCGCGCCCGTCGGGATGGCTGACCACGAACCGGATCGGCCGCCAGTCGAGGGACTCGACGAACCCGGCGGACGCGAGGGCTGCGACCACGGCCGGCTCCTGCTCCTGCCGATGCATCAGATCAAGATCACGATGCTCCCGGGTCTGCTCGCCGACCAGTGCATCGATGCCCCAGCCACCGCCGATCCAGACCTCCGCCCCGACCCCGCGCAGGACCTCCAGCACCCCCAGCACATCCTCGGCCACCATCACCCGCCGAACCCTACCCACCCTCGTGCAGCACCGGTGATCACTCCCGCTCCTGCGTCTGCCGTTTCGCAGAGGCTGCCCGGGTGTTCGTTCCCTGAGCCTGTCGAAGGGCAAACCAGCTGCGCCAACGCTGGCCAATAGGACCTTGGGGATCGCTCAGCCTGCATGCCCTTCGACAGGCTCAGGGAACGAACAGCCCGCCCGGCGGTCAGTTGATCTTGCTCCCCGAAATCGAGGGCGGCATCGGGTCGGCCCTTCGACAGGCTCAGGGGACGAACACCCGAACGTCCCGCTGACCAGGCACGAACTCGGGGCCCGTCGCCGAGAGTGGGCACCGATCGGAGCCCCGGTGTGGATCGCTCGATGATCATCGGTAACTTCAGAACGTGACTCACACACTTGATCGTGCCGGCACAGCGCTCGTGCTGGTTGACCTGATGGAGCGCATCGTCGCGCTGCCACTCGAGCCGAGGCCGGGAGCCGAGGTGCTGGCGACCGCGGAAGGCCTGGCGGAATCGTTCCGCTCGGCCGATGCGCTGGTCGTCCTGATCCGCGTCGAACGCCCGAAGATCGCGGTGCAGCCGCCGGGCAGCGGCCTGGTGCCGGAGCTGCTCCGGGACGGCGACGTGGAGATCGTCAAGGGGACCATCGGCGGCTTCCAGGGCACCGGGCTGGACGAGGAGCTGCGGTCGCGGGGCATCGACACGTTGGTCTTCGGCGGCATCGCGACCAACCTCGGGGTCGAGTCGACCGCCCGGGCGGCCGGCGACCTCGGCTACGAGTTGATCTTCGTCGAGGACGCGATGACGGCGCTGACCGGCGCGGAGCACGAGGCGGCCATCGGCCTCGACTTCCCGCGGCTGGGCACGGTGGTCCGGGCCGCCGACGTCAAGCTGTCGCAGATCTGACTTTCGTTGGCCGATCGGCCCCGATCCGGGCCGTTCCGACGAACCATTGTCAGATCTGCGACAGCCCACCGATCACCCGCACCGAGGTGCCGGCCGGTGAGCCGGGATGCCGCACCCAGAGCACTCCGGCCTGCTGATCATGCCGCCAGTCGTCGGTCCGGGTGCCGTCGATCATGACTTCGGCCGGCCGGGCAGGCCAGCGCAGGGCGGTGATCACACCGATCTCGGCCGGCGCCTCGCAGCGGTAGGCGAGGACGTCCGCCGCGACCTGATGATCTTCGATCCGGCCGGCCGAGGCCAGCACCTGGCCGACTTCGGGCTCGTGATCGAGCTCGCGCAGCCAGACCACCCCGCCGGGCGGCACCTCGAGTTCGGTGATCACCGGCAGGTCGGGATCGAGTAGGTCGATCCAGCGCCCGGTCTGCGGGTGCGGCTCGGTCGCCTCGGACAGCACGGCCCCGATCAGGTACGGACCACGCCGTACCGACAGCCAACTCCCGGACCGCCAGGAGTGCCCGGCCAGGCCGGCCAATCCACGGACCAGATCGACCAGCGCCGCCGCCGCGGCCGGGCTCTCGGTGAACCGCGCCGGATCGGCGGCGACGAACCGGGCCAGGCCGTCGCCGACCGCTACGGCACCGTCATGATCATGATCGACCCCGAGCGCCTCGGCCAGCTGGTGGGCCGCGGTCGGATAGCGTCCGGTCCACCAGGACCGGATCTGATGGAACGGGTCGGAGCCGTCACCGACATAGAGCAGTGCGCCGCCGCGCCGGACCCAGCCGGCCAGGGCATCGTTGATCGCCGTACTGCTCGGCTTCTGGAACTCGTAGCTGGCCAGCACCACGTCGAACTCGTCCAGCAGCGCGGGATCGGTCAGCAGCAGCTCCAGCTGCACCGGCACCACCCGCTGCCCCTCGAACAGCGGCGGCAGCGCCAGCCCGTAGAACGGCGAGAAGTCCAGCAGGGTGCGCGATTGCGGTCCGGGTGCGTCCTGCAGCCCGTCATACTTCTCCGGGTCCTCCGAGCCCGGCAGCCAGCGCTGAAACATCGCCGTGTCCGACAACAGCACCCCGATCCGCGGCCCGTGATCATCAGTGATCAACTCCGCCTGATCAAGGTCACGGAGCGCGTTCATGGTGATCAGGTAGGACGTAGCCGTGTCAGCCGGGATGCCCACCCGCTCGTCCGACCCCTCCCGCCGGTACCGGCCGGTGAAGATCCGCCGCGGCCACGGCGCCACCTCGAACCGGCTCACCCCCGGATGCAGCAGCGAGGCGACCAGGGTGCGGTGATAGTTGGCCCGGTAGTCCTCCCAGGTCCGACCCGGATGATCTTCGATCGGGTCGTGCAGGAACCACAGCGTCCGGTCGGTGCCGCGGGTCAGGTCCTGCGCAATGCCGTACTCCAGATAGGCGGTTTCGAAGGTCCGTTCGGCGTGCCGGCCGGCGTACACGTTCGGCGTCCGCGCGGTGCCGGTCCAGACCTGGGCGATCGCCCCGTGCACGCCGGGAAGATCACGAAGTCTGGACTCGGGGCTGACGATCTGCCACTGGGTGTAGTTGAGCAGGCTGTGCGTCGGGATGTAGCAGCGGGTGTCCCGGCCGAGCCGCAGCGCCTCGTCCCGGAGCACGGTGGTCACCCGGTCCAGGCAGCGGGTCAGCAGATGCTGCATCAGCTGCCCGGAGCGGTAGTGCGCCTCGGGCCCGGAGTGCGGCGGCTGCCACGGCTCGCCGTAGAACGCGAGCCACTCCCGCTGGAAGGACGGCGCATAACCGCCGCGAGCCCAGAACTCCGGCTCCTCCAGATGGATCCCCTCGACGTCGAGCGCGATGATCGGCCGCAGCTTCTCGATCAGGTATTCGGTGAAGGCGAGTGTCGGCACCATGTAGGGGATGTCGGTGCTCTTGCCGTGCAGGATCGGCCGGCCGTCGCGGTCGGTCTGCGCGTCGTCCCAGTGGTCGGTGCCGTCCCACCGTCCGTCCAGGTAATCCTGGTACTTCCCCCAGGAGATGCCGGTCATCAGATGCACCCGGTAGCCGGCCTCGCGCCACCGTGCGATCCGGTCGGCGGTGCTGTCGTCGAGGCCGTACGCCATCACGAAGTCTGTCCGCAGATCGATCTTCGGATCGTACGGCGCCGACTCCTGGAATCCGGTCGCCTCGCGTGCTCGAAGATCCATGCCGGGCAGCCCCTCGTCGGTCCGTCAGCTCACTCGCGGAGCACCTATTCTCTCGGGCCGGCCGAAAGCATTTCCCACGGGGCGGACCGAACCCCTCGACGTGAGCGAACATTCAGCGCACGATGGGAGCCTCACACATTCGCACACCGACTGTCGGCGTCCCCGTTTACGGTGGCGCACAGGATCGATCTCGGGGGACAGTCAGGGGACAGGGGACCGGCAACACCATGAATCATGAAGATCTTCAGGCAAAGGCCCGAGACAATCTGCTCCTGCACTTCTCCAAGCAGCGAGTCGACGATCTGTTGGTGATCGAGCGCGGCGAGGGCCCGTACGTGTTCGACACCGAGGGCCGGCGCTATATCGATTCGCTGTCCAGCCTGTTCTGCGCGCAACTCGGCTACTCGTACGGGCGGGAGATGGCCGAGGCAGCCGCGACCCAGCTGACCACCCTGGCGTTCCACACCACCTGGGCCACGGCCCACCCGACGGCGATCGAGCTGGCCGAGCAGGTGTGCGCCCGTGCTCCGGCCGAAGACTACCGCGCGTTCTTCACCAGCGGCGGTTCCGAATCGGTCGAGGCCGCCTGGAAGCTGGCCCGAGAGCACTTCCTCGCGATCGGCCAACCCCAACGGACCAAGGCGATCGCGCGCCGGACCGCCTATCACGGCGTCACCCTCGGCGCCCTCTCCTTCACCGGGCTGCCCGGCTATTCCGACGGGTTCGGGCCGGCACCGATCGACGTCACCCACGTCTCCAACACCAATGCGTTCCGCGCGCCGGACGGCGCCGACCCCGAGGGCTTCCGGGACCGACTGCTGGCCGAGGTCGAGGACGCGGTGCTCGCCGCCGGCCCAGACACGGTGGCCATGATCATCGCCGAGCCGGTGCAGAACTCGGGCGGCTGCCTGGTGCCGCCGGCCGGGTACTGGGCCGGGCTGCGCCGGATCGCCGACCGGTACGGGATCCTGCTGATGGCCGACGAGGTGATCACCGCCTTCGGCCGGCTCGGCGAGTGGTTCGGCATCTCCCGGGAGTCGGTCGCGCCCGACCTGATCAGCCTGGCGAAGGGCCTCACCTCCGCACATGCGCCGATGGGCGCCGTGCTGGCCCGATCCCGGGTGACCGAGCCGATGATGATGGCCGGGCGGCCGTTCCGGCACGGCATCACCTTCGGCGGCCATCCGCTCAGCGCCGCGATCGCCCTGCGCAACCTCGAGATCATCGAGCGGGACCGGATCCTGGACAACGTGCGGTCCTTGGAGGGGCACTTCGCCGCCGAACTGAGCCGGTTGCGGGAGCTGCCGATCGTCGGCGACGTCCGCGGTCGCGGCTTCTTCTGGGCCGTCGAGCTGGTGAAGGACGAGCGGGCCACCCGCTTCGACCAAGCGGAACGGGATCGGCTGCTCCGCGGCTACCTGCCGCAGCGGTTGCGCGAGGCCGGCCTGATCGCGCGGCCCGACGACCGCGGCGACAGCGTCGTGCAGATCGCCCCACCCCTGATCAGCGATCGCGACCTGCTGGACGAGATCGTCGGCCGCCTCGGCGACGTGCTGACCGACGCCGGCCGGGAGATGGGCGTGACCACCCGACGGGTGGAGCACCACGAACGCCGCGCCGTCCGCACCCCGGCCCACGCCGGCTGACCGCCGGATCCGCTCGGTGCTCCTCCGCTCGCCGGAACGCGACGCCTGGTCGGACCAAGATCACGCCGGGCTCCGAGCCAGACCGAGCGGAGGCCGAACTCGGTGCAGGTCGCGCCGACGATCCGACGTCGCCTCGTAGCGGACGGCCTGCTCGACCTCGTCGATCGTCAGGTCGTAGCGCTCGGCCAGCTCGGCCGGGCCGGCGCCGGACCGGACCTCCTCGGCGAGCGCCGCGGTAGGCGCGTCGCGGATCGCCGGTCGGCCGAAGGCCCGGCGCGGATCGATCAGCACCGCCGGCGTGCTCGGGTCGGGCCGGAGCCGCACCACGATGCCGTTCTCCCGCACGACCGCCGTGCGGAACCGGTGCGCACCATCGGGCAGCGCGTGCTGACCGCTGCGGACGACGATCAACTCCGCGGGCCGATCGGGCCCGTCCTGATCTTCGATGATCCGCACCAGTTCGCGGCCGTCGACCTCGAGAAGCGGGTGGGCCCGGGCGAGCGGGCCGGGTCCGAACTCCGCCCGGAGCCGGACGACCGCGCTCCGCAACCAGCGGACGGGCACGGCGTGCCGGAACTCGGCCAGCAACCACACCTCGACCAGCTCACCCCAGGTGACCGCCGTCGACCCCGTCGCGTCGGGCCGGAGCACCGGCGGGTAGGACTGACCGCGCAGCCGATAACCCTCCAACCAGCGATGTGCGGTGCCGGCAGAGAGACCGGCGAGGCGATCCACCTCCGGGTAGGAGTAGAGCGCCCGGTGCAGCAGGTCGTCGGGCATGGCTCCATCCTGACACCGGGCGCGGACACTCGGCCGCCGCCGAGCAGGCGTCGACGACTCGCATCCTCAACCGGCGAGAAACTCCGTCGCACCCCGCAGCCGGGTCCGCAGCTGCTGCTGGGTGGCGGTGCAGTCCAGCCGTACGTCGAGCGGGCCGGCGATGCCGCTGCCCGCGCGGGTCCGGGTCGGCAGTGAGGCGGGGTCGAGGCCGTCGCGGCGGGCGATCAGGACGCCCAGCTCGTGGCGGCTGACGGCCTCGGCACCGGCGACGTGCTTCACGCCGGACTGGCCGGACCGCCCGAGCTCGAGCAGGGCGGCGGCCAGGTCGGTGACGTGGACCGGGCAGCGGATGTCGTCGGTGAACAGGCCACCGGTCGCCTCGCCACCGGCCAGGGCGTGCACCAGCCGCTCCTGCGGCGAGTCATGATCACCGATGATCAAGGAAGTGCGGGCGATCACCGCGCTCGGGCTGATGATCTTGATCGCCGATTCGGCGGCCGCCTTGGCCGCACCGTACGGGGTGATCGGGTCCGGCACCGCGGTCTCGGGGTAGCGCACTGCCGTACCGGAGAAGACCGCGTCGCTGGACACCTGCACCAGCCGCGCGCCGACCGCCGCAGCGGCGACCGCCAGCTGGATGGCGCCATCGGCCGTGCTGGCCCAGTCGTGTTGTTGATAGGCGGCGTTGATCACCACGTCCGGCCGGACCGCCGCCAGCAACTGATCAACAGCCGGCCGGTCGCGGAGGTCGAGCGGCCGCCAGTCGGCGCCGGCGGAGTCGGCGGCTCGGGTGAGATAGCTGGCGACGACCCGGTCACCGGCGGCCGACGACTGCCGGACCAGCTCCCGGCCGAGCAGGCCGCTGCCGCCGACGACGAGCAGATTCATGATCGACATCAGGTGCGGTTCGGCAACGGCAGCCAGTCGATCACGTGCGGGATCACCGCATCCCACAGCCCCCACTCGTGCACCCCGGGCCGGAAGTCGGTGCGGACGTCGATGCCCCGGGCGGCGGCCAGCTCGGCGAGGCGCCGGTTCGGCGGCATCAGCCGCTCCTCCTCGGTGCCGCAGGAGATGTAGAGCGGTGGCACGCTGCCCGGCTCGGCCGCCTCGAGCAACTCGAACAGGTCGTCGCTGTCGGAGATCGTGCCGTCGAAGACGCGCTGGAAGAGGTCCGCGCGTTCGGACCGGGTGGCGAGCTGCCGTACGTCGACGGCGCCGGACAGACTGGCGACGGCACCGAACCGCTCCGGGTGTGACAGGCCGAGCTTCAGCGCGCCGTAGCCGCCCATCGACAGCCCGGCGACGAAGGTCTCCGCCGGCTCGGTCGAGATCTTGAAGAACGACGCGACGATCTCGGGCAGCTCCTCGGCGACGAAGCTCCAGTAGCGATGACCGTGCGCCTCGTCGGCGTAGAAGCTGCGATGGACCGCCGGCATCACGACGGCGAGCCCGGCGGCGGCCGCATACCGCTCGATACTGGTGTAGCGCAGCCACGCGGTGTGATCATCGGACAGCCCGTGCAGCAGGTAGAGCACCGGGAAGTCCGTGCGCCGGCGCGCCGCCGTGACACCGATCTGCGCCTCGGTCGACTGGGGCAGGATCACGGTCATCGACGTGCCGACCTCGAGCGCGTCGGAGAAGAAGTCACAGTTGATCAACGCCATCGCACCACCCTAAGCCGACCCCGACCGAGCCGTCCGTGGTGGCCCTCGGACCGGGGCGGTTCCGGCAGCGGCCGCAACGACGTACGACCTGTTCCGGGGCGCCACCAGCCAAGCCGACGACAGTAACTACTCCGACGGGCCTGAGTTGATCACCTACGCCGCGACCAATGTCCGCGGCGGGCTGTGGGTGCACGACGGCGCGGTCGGCTCCGTCGAGAACGGCAGCTACAGCGATCCCTTCCACCGTGGCGATTGGGGCCACAACCTGCGCCGGGTCCGGGTCCGCTCCCGGCGCAGCTTCCAGCAGAACTATGCGGTCACGGTGCGCGGCCGGACGCTCTGGTACGACCCGCTGGCCGGCCAGGTCGTCGACGGCGTAACCCGGTCGTCCAACGGCGGGCTCAAGGTGCTGCTCGGTCACTACAGCAACGACTACAACTACGCCGTGCTGCTGATCCGCAAGTCCGGCTACGTGACCATCCAGCGCGAGTTCGGCCACGAGTACACGACGCTGGCCAACGTCCACTTCCCGACGCCGATCGAGACCTACCGGTCGTTCAAGATCACCTGGTACGACAACCGGATCAGCGTCTATCACCGCGTCGCCGAGGACGGGTCGGACGATCGACTGATCGTCCAGACCGCTGCCGGCGCCGCCCCGGGCACCTATCAGGGCATCCGCTACGACAACCAGCCGATCGGCATGTATCTCGACGGCGCCGCGGTCCGGATGGCCTACCTCCGCCTCTGGCAATCCTGACCCCCGACCCCCTCCAACCCTCTCCGAGCCGAAGTTCAGCGGTTGCGGCGGCGGAGGAGGTGGGTGCCGAGGAGGAGGGCGGCGAGGCCGGCGACGGCGAGCAGGGGCGACGGGGCACCGGTCTGCGGCAGTTCGTCGTTCGGGGCCGGGGCCTCGGTCGGCTGGACGACGGTCGGCGGCGCCGTGGGTTCGGTCGGCGCGGGTTCGGTCGGCGCGGGCTCGGTCGGCGCGGGCTCGGTCGGGGCCGGGGTGGGCTCCGAGGGCGGGGTCGTCGGCTCGGACGGGGTCGGCTCCGGCGCCGAGGGGGTCGGCGACGGGGACGGCTGGCCGAGGACGACCAAGAAGTCGATCCCGGTGACATCCCGGTCGACGACCTCGAACGTCGCCGACGGGTCACCCGCCGGGGAGCCGTCCGGCAGGTCGACGGTGACCTTGTAGTCCGCACCCGGCGGCACGTTGGGGAAGGCGAAGGCGCCGTCCTGGTCCGTGGTCACCACGACCGGCTCCGCCAGGTCGGGCCCGGTCAGCTCGACCTCGAGCTCGGCGATCGGATCACCGGACGCCAGGTCGGCGACCGTCCCGGACACGTCGTAGGCCGGCTCCTCGGAACGGGTCAGGGTGAAGTCGACCTCGGTGACCGCGGTGCCCTCCTCGTCCACGGTGACGTCGGCGTCGACCGGGCCGACCGGCTGATAGCCGTCGGGCGGCGTGACGACCACCGCATAGTCGCCGGGCGGCAGCTCGTCGAGGACGTAGCCACCGTCGTCGTCGGTGGTCGCGGTCTGTTCGACGCCCTCGGGTCCGGTGCCGGTGATCTTCGCGCCGGGCACCGGATCGCCGTCGTCGGTGGACACGGTGCCGGAGATGCTGCCGGTCACCTCGACCGGCTCGACGAGCACGAAGTCCAACCCGGTCTGGTCGCCGGCACTGAGATCGGCGTCGCGGGCCGTCGGACCCTCGGCGACGAGATCGGCGGGCGGGATGATCTCGACCCGGTAGTCGTCGTAGGTCGCGTAGCCGGGGAAGGAATAGCGGCCGTCGGCGTCGGTCTCGGCCTCGGCGAGCTCCTGGCCGTCACTGTCCAGCAGCTGCAGGGTGATCCCCTGCTGCCGTCCCTCCGGAGCGGTCACGGTGCCGGCGATGTCGTACGCCAGCGCGGAGAACCAGGTCTGGTAGACCGGGCTGCCCGAGGTCCGGGCGAACTCGAGGGTGAGCGTCTTGATCGGCACGGTCGGCTCGAACCAGCCACTCGCCCCGGCCGTGTCGGCGCCGCCGCCGGTCAGCGTCGAGGTGGCCGCGTCCCACGCCGGCAGGTCGGTCCCGTCGTTGCCGGGGCCGGAGCAGGACGGCTTCGGCGACACCCCGGCGGCGCAGTAGTTGAAGGTGCTGCGGAACCCGAGCTCGGCCGCGGTCAGCTCCGACCCGTCGGCGCCGGTCGCGGTGACCGTCACGGCGTCCGCGTCGATGTCGCCGAGGACGAAGGTCCAGCCGGCGGCCGGGGTCGGCCGCTCGAAGGTGTAGGTCGTGGTCGACGGCGGCGCGGCGTTGAGACCGTTCGGCCTCAGGTTGAGGTACGGCCGGCCCTGGCTGCTGCCGTACTTCTCACCGGGCGCGGTCTGCGGCGCCAGGAACGTCGACGCACCGGTCTGGATGCCGACGGCCGAACCGGCCACCGAGTCGGTGACCACCGAGGCCTCGGGGAAGCCGGCCGGCTGCTGCCGCATCGTCGTGGTGAAGTCCCGCGACGTGCCGGCTAGCGGATCCCAGTCGGCCCAACCGGCCTGGGCCGCGGCCGCCGGCCCGGCACCGACCAGGATCAGCGCGGCGGCAAGCAACAGCGAACCGGCCGCCAGCAGCGGACGTCGAAGCATGGAAAACCCCTGGTCGTAAGCCTGAACAGGCACCCGTCCCCGAGCACGCCCTGGCAGGCTAGCGACCCGGCGCCGATCAAGCCAACCGGACACTCCCCTCCGCCGCACCCGGGAAGGGATGGGCGAAGGTGGTGTCGGTGGTGGCCTCGAGCTCGAGCACGCGGTTCCACTTGGCCGTACGTTCGGAGCGGTGGGTCGAGCCGACCTTGAGTTGACCGGCCCGCCAGCCGACGGCGAGATCGGCCACCCAGGCGTCCTCGGTCTCGCCCGAGCGGGCCGACACGACGGTGCGGAAGCCGGCCTGCTGGGCCGCCCTGATCACGTCCTGGGTGCGGCTGAGCAGGCCGTTCTGGTTGACCTTGATCAAGATCGAGGTGCCGCAGTGCTCGGCGATGCCGCGGTCCAGTCGGTCCCGCTGGGTGACGAACAGATCGTCGCCGATCAGGTCGCAGCGACCGGCCAGCCGCTCGGTGATCAACTGCCAGCCGGCCCAGTCGTCCTCGGCCAGCGGATCCTCGATCGAGACGATCGGATACCGGTCCAGCCAGCCGGCGTAGTCGGTGATCAACTCCTCGGCCGCCAGCACCCGGCCCTCCGCCGCCAGGTGGTACGCGCCGTCGGCGTAGAACTCGGTTGCCGCCGCGTCGATCGCCACCGAGGCCTGCTCGCCCGGGGTCAGCCCGGCCGCCTCGATCGCCTCGACCACCAGGCCGATCGCCGCCTCGTTGGAGTCGAGCCGCAGCCCGAGCCCGCCCTCGTCCGCGACCAACACCGCTTCGGCGAAGCCGCGTCGCTGGGCCACCTCGGTCGCCCGCTGCCGTACGGCCTGGGCCCATTCGATCGCCTCGGCGAACGAGTCGGCACCGTGCGGCACCACCAGGAAGTCCTGCAGGTCGATCGCCGAGCCGGCGTGGGCCCCGCCGGAGACGATGTTGATCATCGGCAGCGGCAGCTGCAGCGGGCCGTCGCCGGCCAGCCAGCGAGCCAGGTCGGTGCCGGCCTCGGCGGCGGCCGCCAGTGCCGAAGCGATCGACACCGCGAGGGTCGAGTTGGCGCCGACCCGGTCCTCCCCCGCATCCTGCTGGGCGTCGGCGATCGCCGCGTCCACGGTGATCAACTCGGCGGCGTCGAGGCCGATCACCGCGGGCGCGATCACCTCGGTGACGCCGGCCACCGCGGCCCGGACGCCGTAGCCCTGATAGCGATCACCACCGTCGCGCAACTCCTTGGCCTCGTGCGATCCGGCCGAGGCCCCGGACGGCACCCGGGTGGTCCCGGTGGCGCCGCCGGCCAGTTGCACCCGGGCGGCAACGGTCGGCCGGCCGCGCGAGTCGAGCGCCTCCCAGGCCTGCACCTGCTCGATCCGGCTCCTGATCATGCGTCCCCGTTCAGCGTCCGGACCCGTTGCCACAGGTCGTCGATCGTTGCGTCACCAGCCAGGTGCGCGGTGGCCAGCCGCCGGACCAGGCCCTGTTGCCGCTCGGACAGGTAGTGCACCCGCGATACGCCGTCGACCCGGGCCAGCAGCAACGCCGCCACATGATCACCGAGCTCCTTGCCGGTCACCGCCGAACCGCTCCAGGCCTGCCGGTAGCCGGCCCAGAAGCCGGCCGCGACGTCGAGCAGGCCGCGCCGGTCCAGCTCGATCGACTTCAGCGTCAGGTGCGCGACCAGGAAGGCCAGGTCGAACACCGGCCGGCCGCGGACGGCGACCTCGTGATCGACCACCCAGAGCCCGTCGTGGCCGACCAGGACGTTCTTCGGTGAGAAGTCGCCGTGGATCAGGCACACCGGATCCGTGTGCAGGCCGTCGGCGAGGCCGTGCAGCCGGTCCGCCAGCTCCGGATGCTGCTCGGCCAGCGCCCGGTAGAACGGATCGGTCCGCAGCAGCCGATAGGTCTCCTGATCATCGAACGAGGCCAGCAGCTCCTGATCACCGGCGGTGCCGGAATGCCACCGGGCCAGCCCCTCGGCCAGCCGGCGCGCGACCTCGGCCGCGACCTTGGCCCGTTCCCCACCCAGCAGCCGTTCCTTCCACGGCCACCAGTCGGAGGGGGCGCAGGCCATGGTCAAGATCAACTGCTCGGGATCGGTGTCGATCAGCGGCGGCACCAGCTCGGGGGTCAGCCGGCCGTAGACCTCGAGGGCGCGGGCCTCGGTCAGGATCCGGCGACGATCCGCCTGCCACGCGCCCGGCACCGCGAGCTGCTCCAGCGCCTGCTTGCACACCACCGGTCCGTTCGCGGCGTCGACCCGGACCACGGTCCCGGACACGCCGCCGGTGAGCCGCTCCACGCCGGCCGATCGGCGGACCGCGATCCCACGGTCGGCCAGATAGTGCCGGATGTCGGCATCGGATGCTCGGGCAAGATCGATCATGATCAGGTTCCGGTCGGTGTCGGGTGGTGGAGACGGTCGGGCACGACGGCGATCTTGATCTCGTTGCCGCCCGGCCGGGCCAGCGCGGCGAACCCGTCCTCGACGGTGCGGCTCAACGGGATGACGCTGGTGATCAGCGGCGCGGTGACGATCGCGCCGGAGCGGAGCAGCTCCAGCGCCTGCGGGAAGTCGGTGTCCCAGGCGTGCGAGCGGCTGGCGGTGATCGTCTTCTCGTCCAGCAGGAACGGCAGCATCGGCACTTCGAACGAGGCGTCGTGCACGCCGAGCAGGATCGCCGTCCCGCCGCGGCGAACGACGTCCAGTGCGCTCCGGGCGGCGACGGTCGAGCCGGCGCACTCGAGCGCCAGGTCGGGCCCGCCGGCCTCGTACCGCTCGGGCAGGGAGCCCAGCTCGGCGGGGGTCAGGAACGCGTCCGCGCCACAGGTCAGCGCGATCTCACGCTTGCCGGGGTTGGCGTCGATCATGACCACGTCGACCGCGCCCATCGCCCGCGCGGCCTGCCCGGCGAGCAGGCCGACGGTGCCGGCGCCGAAGATCACCACCGACGAGCCGGGCAACTCCCGCTGCCGGCGCAGCGCCCGGACGCCGACCGACAGCGGCTCGACCAGCACCGCCTCGGTGGACGGGAGCTCGGCGTTGATCGGCAGGCACATGAAGCCGGGCGCGATCATGAAGTCGGCCAGGCCGCCGTGATCCATCTGGCCGAGCGAGGCCACCATCGTGCACAGCGGGTATTCGCCGCGGCGGCACCAGAAGCAGCGGCCGCAGTAGCGGTTGCCCTCGACCACGACCCGGGTGCCGACCGGCGGCGCGGACGGATCCCGGGAGTCGACGATCGTGCCGACCGCCTCGTGCCCGAAGGTGACCGGCGCCTTCACTCCGGTCAGCGGGTGCTCGGTGAGCGGCACCACGATCGGGCCGTCCCGGTATTCCTCGAGGTCGGTGCCGCAGATGCCGCAGGCCTCGATCTCGATCAGGACCGAGCCGTCGGGGATCGTCGTCGGCACCGGGATCGTGTCCACCCGGACATCGCGCCGGCCCCACCAGCGAAGGGCGGTCATGGTCCGCGACATGCGTTCCGCCTCCCCTATTCCTGGTCCAGCACCGGCAGACAGGTGTACCGGAGCATAGTGCAGCCGATCGGCAGCAGCCGGAGCCGCCGGGTGCCGGCGCCGCCGAGCGCCTCGGCCCGCGGATTCGGATCCAGCGCCTCGACCTCGATCGCCAGCCCCGGCTCCCGCCACGGGTCCGATCCCGGTCGGTCGGTGATCAAGGTCGCGGCCTCGATTCCCGTACCCAACAGGTAGGGCGGGTGGAGCTGTCGCGGATCGACCGGCACCAGGTCACGATCGGTGAGCTCGCTTCCCGGATAGGTCCGGGTGGTCTGCTCCCGATGGTCGATCGGCACCGCGAAGATCAACGGGCCGGCGGCCAGCGCCGTCCGGCCGTCGACGCTGCGGACCTGGCGCACCGTTCGGGGCAGGGTGAGGGTCAGCGTGGCCCGGTCCGGCCAGGGGCCGGTCACCCGGAGCAGGTGGCCGGAGTCGGACCGTTCGATCGTGGCCGTCGGCCCTTGCGGCGTCGCGAACTCCAGCACCGGGTCGGCGCACCAGCCGGGCACCCGGAGCTCCAGCACGAAGCTCTGCGGGACATCGGTCAGCTCGAGCCGCACCGTGTCGGAGAACGGATAGTCGGTCCGCTGCCGCAGCTGGACGCGATGATCACCGAGCCGCGCGGTGGTGATCATCGGGCCGTAGAACTGGACCCGCAACCCGCCGTCGATCTCCATCACCGAGCGGTCGATCATCGCCGGCAGGATCCGGCCGGCGTTGGGCACGCAGCAGACCGCGGCGTCGTCGTGGGTGGGCGAGATGTCCCAGCGGGCACCCATGATCTTGGTCGCCGCCGGCTGGTTCTCGGCGAAGAAGTAACCGGCACCCGTGCCGTCGTCGGAGCGGGCCGCCTGGGCCGCGTTGAGCCAGAGGCTCTCGGCCAGGTCGGCGGCCTCGGGCAGGTCGAGGATCCGGGCGAACTCGCCGGCGGTGATCGCCAGCTCGGTGATCGCGCAGTATTCGTAGCCGGCCTCCGGCACCGGCCACGGCCGCTGATCCGGTGCACCGACCGTCTCGTCGCTGCGCAGCGCGCCGGTGACGCCGAGCGCGCCCGGTCCGCCGTCGGCGCCGATCAGCTTCGACCAGCCGTTGCGGGCGGCCTCGAGCAGCCGCGCGTCGCCGCTGAACTCGTACAGCCGGAGTGGGATCCGTAGGTTCTCCGCGACGTGCGGGCCGTGGCCGTGCAACGGGGTCGCGGACAGCAGCACCCCCAGTTGCCCGTCATCCTCGACCCAGCTGAGCGGCGCGGCGCTGAAGCGACGATAGAGCGCGTCGGCCAGTTCCACCGGCGCCGCGGCGCCGGACCGGCGGGCGACGTCGAGCAGCAGGTCGACCAGTTGCAGGTCGTGGCCGCGGACCGCGGTCTCCGGCTCGACCGTCGCGAACGGCAGCTCGCCGGCCGCCGCATAGCGGGCTCCGTGCCAGCCGACCGCCCGGTCCACGGCCTCCGTCAGGTCATGATCATCGGTGGCGTTGGCCCAGTCCTCGATGGCCAGCAGCAGCCGGCCCGAGGTCCAGCAGTCGCCGGGCAGCCAGGGGTTGGCGGCCCGGGCGGCGGCGGTGAACATGCCGAGGTAGCCGTCGTCGTCCTGCCGAGCGACGGCGGCACCGATCCGCTCCGCCACGGCGAGCCGCTCGGCCTCGGTGCCGGCCAGCCGGACGTGTCCGGCGTAGCCGATCAGCCAGTTGCCCTCGCTCTCCCCGTTCCACCACTGGACCGAGGCAACGTTGCCGCCGACAGCGGCCGAGTCCGGCCCCAGCCGGCCGGCGGCGAAGACGTGCCCGCCGACCTCCGCCGAGATGTCGGGCAACGCCCCGAGGAACCCGTCCAGATTCTGCCGGGCCTGACCCGCGATCCAGCCCTCCGGCACCGTCGATCCGGCCGGCAGCGCCCACCCGGCGACCCGCGACGTCGTCATGATCGACAACGCTACTGGACGCCCGCCCGCCCGTTCCCCGAGCCCGCGCTTGTTCCGTTCCCTGAGCTTGTCGAAGGGCGGGCCCCATGATCACCAGCACTGCCTGCCGTACGACCAGCCCACGGGATCAGCTGGTCTCGCCCTTCGACAGGCTCAGGGAACGGAACAAGCAGTTGGCTCAGGGAGCGGAACCCGGCGGCGCGGCGACTGGCAGCGGTGACAGGATTGGGGAATTCGTCCACAGTGAGGTGGTAGTGCTCATGAAGCGTCGGACCTGGTGTCTGGTCCTGATCACCGGCCTGCTGGCCGCCCTGCTCGGCACGGCGCCGGCCGCGAGTGCGGAGCCGACCTCGGTCACCCTGGTCGGCAGCCTGCAGACCGAGCTCGGCTGCGCGGCCGACTGGGATCCGGCCTGTCCGGCGACCGAGCTGAGGCCGACCGGCGAGCCGGGACGCTGGGCGGCCGACTTCACCCTGCCGGCGGGAACGTACGAATACAAGGTGGCGATCGACCACGGCTGGGAGGTCACCTGGGGCCTGAACGGCGGGCCGGAGAACGTGCCGCTGACCGTGGCCGGTGAGGTGCGACTGCAGGTGCGCTACGACGACGCGGTGCACCGGATCGGCGTCACCCCGCTGGACCTGCCCGGTGATCATGATCCCGGCGACGCCGGCCTGGTCGGCACCCCGGCCCGGGGGCCGGCGGCCGGCGAGCAGTTCTATTTCGCCCTGACCGACCGCTTCGCCGACGGCGACCCGAGCAACAACAACGGCGGCCTGAAGCCGGAGAAGTTGATCTCCGGCTACGACCCGACCGACGCGAACTTCTACCACGGCGGCGACCTGGCCGGGATGGAGAGCAAGCTCGACTACATCGCCGGGCTCGGCACGACGGCGATCTGGATCACCCCGCCGCTGAAGAACGTGCCGGTGCAGACCACCGCCGAGGTCACCCTGGGCAGCTACCACGGCTACTGGACCCTGGACCTGACCACGATCGACCCGCACCTCGGCACCGAGCAGGCGATGCGGCAGCTGATCAAGGCCGCCCATCAGCGCGGCATCAAGATCTATTTCGACATCGAGATCAACACCACCGCCGACGTGATCTCCTACGAAGAAGGCGCCAGCAGCTACGTGCCGATCGCCGACGATCCCTACCGCGACCGGCACGGCAAGGTGATCGATCTGGCCGAGCTGGCCGGCGACCCGGCCTTCCCGATCATGGATCCGAAGACCTCGTTCCCGTACACGCCGGTGGTGCCGGCCAACCAGCGCAACGCCAAGAAGCCGCACTGGCTCAACGATCCGCGGCTCTATCACAACCGGGGCGACTCGACCTTCAGCGGCGAGTCGGTCACCTACGGCGACTTCTTCGGCCTGGACGACCTGATGACCGAGCATCCGAAGGTGGTCCGCGGCTACATCGACGTCTATCGGAAGTGGGTCGACTTCGGCGTCGACGGCTTCCGGATCGACACGGTCAAGCATGTGAACTTCGAGTTCTGGCAGGAGTGGTCGACGGCGATCATGAAGCACGCCAAGGCGATCGGCAAGGATGACTTCTTCATGTTCGGCGAGGTGTTCGAGGGCGACCCGAAGAATCTCGCGCCCTATGTCCGCGACACCGAGATCGGCGGCGTGCTCGACTTCGCGTTCGCCGGTAACGCGGCCAACTTCGCCCGGGGCACCACGGCCAAGGGCCTGTCCTCGTTCTTCGCGACGGATGATCTTTACACCACCCCGCGCTCGTCGGCGTCGAACCTGGAGACGTTCGTCTCCAACCACGACATCGGCCGGATCGGTCAGCTGCTCGGCGACGTCGACCGGCTGGCCGAGCGGGCCGAGCTGAGCCAGGAGCTGATGATGCTCAGCCGCGGCCAGCCGGTGCTCTACTACGGCGACGAGCAGGGCTTCACCGGCGGCGGCGACCTGTGGACCGATGTCGCGGGGCGGCAGGACATGTTCGCCACCCGGGTCGACGCGTACGCGCAGCAGAAGTTGATCACCGGTGAGCCGGTCGGTCGGCGGGATCGCTACGACACCGACAGTCCGCTCTACCGGGAGCTGGCCGCGCTCGGCCGGCTCCGGGCCGAGCATCCGGCCCTGGCCCGCGGCGCCCAACTGGAGCGGTACGCCGACGACGGCCCGGGCGTCTACGCGTTCAGCCGGGTGGATCGCGAGCAGCGGATCGAACACCTGGTCGCGTTCAACAACGCCGAAGCAGCGCGGACGGTGACGCTGAAATCCCTGACCCCGCAGGCCGAGTACGCGGTGCTGCACGGGAGCACCGAGCCGGTGACGGCGACCGCGGACGGATCGGTGACGATCACCGTGCCGGCCCTGTCGTCGATCGTGCTCCGAGCCGATCGCCCGGTCGCGGCAGCGGCATCGGCTCAGTCGATCAAGGTCGCGACCCCGACTCCGGGGGCGGCCCTCGAAAGCCTGGCCCCGCTGTCGGTGAAGGCCGATCCGAACCGCTGGCAGGAGACCTCGTTCGGCTGGCGGGTCGCCGGCGAGGACGTCTGGCGCCCGCTCGGCACCAGCGACACGGCGGTGCCGGCGATCCGGCACGACGTCGCCAAGCTGGCCCAGGGGACCTTGATCGAATACCGGGCGGTCACCGTCGACGCCGCCGGGCATCGGTCGGCGGCGTCCTCGTACGGCTCGGTCGGCTTCGCGGTCGACCTGTCCGTGCCCGATCCGGGCGACGGCATCGTCACCGTGCCGGGCACCCACAACGCCGCCATGGGCTGCGCCGGAGACTGGCAGGTCGACTGTGCCGCGGGCCGGCTCGAGCTCGGCGACGACGGGATCTGGTCCGCCACCTTCACCGGCATCCCGGCCGGCAGCTACGAGTACAAGATCGCGCTGAACAACTCCTGGGAGGAGAACTACGGCGAAGGCGGCGTCCGCGACGGCCCCAACCTCCGCTACCAAACGCCCGGCGGACCGGTGACGATCTTCTACGACCCCGAGACCCACCTCTCCCGGGTCAAAACCGGCTGAGCCGGCCCGCGTGGACGTTCCCTGAGCCTGTCGAAGCATGTCCTGAGCATGTCGAAGGGGGCAGACCAGATCGCTGATGTCACAAGATCATCGGGCCGGCCCCCTTCGACAGGCTCAGGACATGCTTCGACAGGCTCAGGGAACGAAACAAGCAACCCCATCAGGCAGGGCGGACCGCCGCGGCCGGAGTGATCGTCAGGGCGAGGGACGGGCCGGCGTCCGGGACGCCGGGCAGGTTGATCACGACCCCGGCCGGCTCCTGCCGCCAGGCCAGCGGTTCGTCGCCTCCCGTGGCGGTGATCACCGCGCCGGGCTCGATGATCAACTCCAACCGGACCCGGGCCTCGGTCGGCGCACCGAGCACGATCGCGTGCACCGCCGCGTCCGTCGCGGTGTAGCGGACGTCGCGACCGCATTCGGTGCTGCCGGCCGGCTGGAGCCAGGGCCGGGTGCCGTAGATCGCCGTACCGTTGCGCTCCAACCACCAGCCGAGGGTCAGCAGCCGCTTCACCTGCGCCCACGGGATCTCACCGCTCGGTGTCGGGCCGACCGCCGGCAGGAAGTTGCCGCCGCGGGCGACGCAGTCGACGAACTCCTCGATCAGGGCATGATCATCGAGATAGTTGGCGTCGGGCTCGGCGCGGTTGTAGCCGAAGGACGAGCCGAAGCCCCGGCAAGACTCCCACTTCCGGCCGGCCGGCGCCTCGCTGGCGTACGCCCGTTGGTATTCCAGGGTGGCGAAGTCGGACCACTCCTCCTCCGAGCCGGCGGCCTCGGGCCCGAAACGATCATTGACCACCCCGTCGGGCACCTGGGTCCGGTAGTAGTCGATCAAGGTCTCCGGTGAGGCCGCCGCCGGGAAGCCGGCGTCGTTCCACAACACCGACGGCCGGTAGCGGTCGATCAACTCCCGCCAGTGCGTGTCCAGGGTCCGGGCGTAGTCGGCGTTGTCGGCGATCCCCGGCGGCACCTCCTCGAAGTCCGGCGCCGGCGGCTCGATCACCGTGAAGTCCAGCCCACTGCTGTAGAGGACGCCGAACTTCAGCCCGCGCGCCCGCACGGCCGCCGCCAGCTCGCCCGGGATGTCGCGCTCGGACTGCCAGCCCGGCTTGCCCGGGTTCGGCGCCGCGCTCGGCCAGAGCAGGAAGCCGTCCTGGTGCTTGACCGTGAGCACCACGTAGCGGAAGCCGGCCCGCGCGAACAGGTCGGCCCAGGCCTCCGGATCCCAGCGGTGCAGCCCGGCCAGGAACTCGGCCACGAAGTCGGCGTACGGACGATCGCCGTAGGTCTCGGCATGATGGGCCGCGACTGCGCTGGTCGGGATGTGCAGCTGATTGAGATACATCTCGGCGAACGGCAGCCGGTCCTGCAGCAGCGTCCCGGCCTCCTCCTCCGACATCGCCTCCCACTCCTCGGTGGTCGGAAACAGCGGCGCGAACGCCGGCACCGACGCCGGGGTCCAGACGATCATCACGCCCAGCTTGGCCTCGTCGAACCAGGCCGGCGTCGTCCGCGCCGCCCGCTCGATCGGTGCGGGCGGCGAGCTGGCTGCCGTCGTCTCCATCGCTTGACTCCTTTGGTCACCCTGGACTAGTCGAGCTTGACTAGTCGACCGGCAGACTAGCCTTCGAGCGCCCAGCTAGTCAAGCTCGACTAATCGGATAGGGTGACCTGGACGACAGGAGGAGAGAGGCCGTGGCAGGCACCCAGAACACCCCGATCCGGCTCCTTCTCCTCGGTGCCGTACGCCAGCTCGGCCGGGCCCACGGCTACCGGATCCGGTCCGAGCTCGAGTCCTGGGGCGCCACCGACTGGTCCATCGTCAAGCCGGGCTCGATCTACGCCGGGCTCAAGCAACTGGCCAAGGAGGACCTGCTCCGCGCTCACGGCAGCGGAGCCAGTGCGGCGGGCGGGCCGCCGCGGGCCGACTACAGCCTGACGCCCGCGGGCGAGGCCGCCTTCTTCGAGCTGCTGCGGACCGCCCTGCGCTCGCACACCCAGCCCACCGGGGTGCTGATGGCCGGCCTCGGCTTCATCACTGCCCTGCCCCGCGCCGAGGCGATCGGGCTGCTGGCCGAGCGGGCCGACGCGTTCGCCGAATGGCAGCGTGGGGTCGCCGACTACTGGACCCCGGACGCTTCGAGCGCGGAGTGGGGCGCGGTCGGTGAAGTGATGCGACTGTGGACCGACGCCTCGGCCTGGAACCGGACCTGGACCCTGGACCTGATCAAGCGGCTCCGCGCCGGCGAGTTGATCATGGCCGACGACCGTTGATCCTCGGATCGCCGGCGGGGATCAACCCTTGACCGCGCCGGCGGTCAGGCCCGAGACGATGTAGCGCTGCAGCACGAGGAACAGGACCACGACCGGGATGGCGGTGATCACCGCGCCGGCGGCGAACAGCCCCCACCGGGCCGAGTTCTGTTCCGAGACGAACTGGAACAGGCCGACCGCGACGGTCCACTTGCTCTCGTCGGTGAGGATGATCCCGGCCAGCAGATAGTCGGAGAAGGTGCCGATGAAGCCGAGCAGCCCGGTCACCGCGAGGATCGGCGCAACCAGCCGCAGGATGATCACGAAGAAGATCTGCAGGTGGCTCGCGCCGTCGACCTTGGCTGCCTCGTCCAGTTCCTTGGGCACGGTGTTGAAGAAGCCGTACATCAGGAACGTGTTCATCCCCAGCGCGCCGCCCAGGTAGACCATGATCAACGCGATCCGGCTGTTCAGGCCGAGCAGCGGGTGCAGGTCGCCGAGCGCGGTCAGCAGCAGGAAGATCGCGACGAAGGTCAGCAGCTGCGGAAACATCTGCACGATCAACAGCGTCATCAGCCCGGCCCGCCGGCCACTGAACCGGAACCGGGAGAACGCGTAGGCCGCCGCGGCGCCCATCAGCACCGAGCCGACGCTGGTGATGGCGCCGATCCACAGGCTGTTCACGATCCAGGACCAGAACTGGGTCTGGTTCAGCGCCGCGAAGTTGGCCAGCGAGAACGAACTGAACAGCCGGCTACTGCCGACCAGGCTGCCGGTGGCGTTGAGCGAAGCCGAGATGACGAAGATCACCGGGAAGATCGCGTACCCGATCACGATCACGCCGACGATGTGCCGCCAACCGATCTCCCGCCACCAGCGGGCGCCGGTCAGCCGGTCGAATTCCCCCTTCGACGGGCTCAGGGAACGTCGCGTGGATGCCATCAGTTGATCTCCTCGAGACGCCGGGTCTGCCGGAAGCTGATCAACGAGATCGCGCCGACGATCACGAAGATGATGATCGACAACGCGCTGGCCAGCCCGTACTGCCGGGTGCCGCCCTGCCCGGCCAGCCCGGAGATCTGATAGACCATCGAGATCAGGATGTCGGTCTGGCCGACCGCGACCGGGGCGCCGGGGAACGGCGGTCCGCCGCGGGTCAGCAGATAGATGATGTTGAAGTTGTTGAAGTTGAACGCGAACGAGGCGATCAACAACGGTGCGACCGAGACCAGCAGCAGCGGCAGGGTGATCAGCCGCCAGATCCGGAACGGCGACGCGCCGTCGATCCGGGCCGACTCGATCAGCTCGTTCGGGATCGCCTGGAGCGCGCCGGTGCAGATCAGGAACATGTACGGGAAGCCGAGCCACAGGTTGACCAGCACCACCGACAGCTTGGCCAGCCAGGGATCGGTCAGCCACGGGATCGAGGCGCCGCCGAAGAACGTGCCGTTGATGAAGCCGAAGTCGGTGTTCAGCATGCCGGACCAGAGCAGCGCCGACATGAACGCCGGGAACGCGTACGGGATGATGAAGAACGACCGGTAGACCCGTTGGCCGCGGACCCGGCGGTCGTTCATCGTGATCGCCAGTGCGAGCCCGACCAGGAACGTGGTGACCACGGACAAGATCGAGAACACCACGGTCCAGCCCAGGACCTGGCCCATGATCGTCGAGTAGCGGGTGTCGGTGAACGGCCGGGTGAAGTTCTCCGTCCCGACCGGCACGGCCCAGCCGGTGCCCAGTTCGGTCCCGTCCTGGGCCACGAAGCTACCCCGGCCGTTGGGCGTGAAGACCTTGCCGGACTCGGTGTCGGTCAGCGTGTCCGCGGCCTGGTCATAGAGCAGGAACG
Source organism: Microlunatus speluncae (assembly GCF_009299835.1). Lineage (GTDB taxonomy): Bacteria > Actinomycetota > Actinomycetes > Propionibacteriales > Propionibacteriaceae > Microlunatus > Microlunatus speluncae. The sequence goes on along the minus strand of NZ_VKCZ01000003.1, from coordinate 309,999 downwards.
ACCGGTAGAGATAGGCATGCGAGCCGTCGGTCGTCCGGTACGCCCCATCCTCCGCATTCTCCGATGCGGGCACCCGGAGCGCGTTGATCTGGTCCTGGATCGGCAACAGATCGGTCAGCGTCAGCACCTGCCAGCCGGGCACCGCGGTGATCTTGGTGCCGGCGATCGTCGCCCCGGGATCCGGCCGGGCCGGCTGGGTCGGCGTACCGACCTGCACCTGTCCGTCGATGATCACCGCGAGACCGTACTCGGTCGGGTTGGTCTCGTTCCTGATCACCGAGGCCGCGAGCTGGGCCGAACCCTCGACCCGGCGCTCGTTCTGCGCCAGCAGCGAGTCGATCGCCTCGTCCTTGGTGACCAGATGCCCGTCACCGTAGTTGGTGAACGCGACGTAGCCGGTGTAGCCCATGCTGAAGATCTGGAACACCAGCAGGAAGACCAAGCCGGGCAGCAGATAGCGCAGCGGCAGCGCCTTGGGCAGGAAATAGACGACGTCGGCGATGATCACCAGCACCACGCAGACGACGGCGATGATCGGATGCCCGGTCTCGATCGACCGGGCCACCAGATAGACGCCGAGCGCGTTGACCAGGGCGATCAACAGCAGCTTGATCAGAAAGCCCGGCATGAACTCAGCCGGCCTTCTTGATCGCCGCCTCGATGTTCTTCGCCATCGTCGACCAGGTCTTCTCGGCCTCGGCGCCACCGACGATCGCCGCCTCCGCGCCGCCCCAGAAGGTCCAGACCTGGGCCATCGGCGGGATCGACGGCATCGGGATGCCCTCCTTGCCGGCCTCCGCGTACCCCTGCACCATCGCGTTGCCGGTGACCGACGGATCTTGCGCCGCCTCGGTCAGCGCCGGCACCCGGTCGCCCTGCTCGAACAGCTGGAGCTGGACCTCCTTCGTGCCGAGGTAGTTGACCAGGAACTGGTTGGCCAGCAGCGCGTTCTTGCTCCGTGCCGACAGGATGAAGCCCTGCACGCCGACGAACGGCCGCGCGGGCTTGCCGCCGGCGGACGGGATCGGCAGCACGCTGACGTCGAGCTTCTTCTTCTCGAAGTCCGGGGTGTTCCACGGGCCGGTGATGAAGAACGGCGCGTTCCCGTTCAGGAACTGCTCCTTGGCGATGTCGCCGGTCAGCGATGTGTCCAAGATCTTGCCCGCCTTCTTGCCCTGGCTGCCGAGCCAGGCGGCGAACTCGAGCCCGGTCGCGTCGCCGATGGTGAGCGTGTCGGTGAAGGTCGAGTCGGGGTTCATCTGGAACACCGTGTTGCCGAACGAGGATTGCAGCGGGAACGTGTGGTACGGATCGCCGCCCTCGCCGACACCGAGCAAGATCGAATACTTCTTGCCCGCCTCCTTGCCGGCCGCGACCAGGTCGTCCCAGGTCGTCGGCGCCGCATCGCTGAGCGCGTTGTTGCGGACCAGGCCGATGTTCTCGATCGAGTACGGCAGCCCGTAGCACTGGCCGTCCTGGCTGAACGCCGACACCGCCAACGGGGTCAGCTTGGCAGCAAGATCACCGAGCTCGATCGGCGCGACCACGCCGGACTTGATGAAGTTGCCGATCCCGTCGTGCGGGGTGACCGCGATGTCCGGACCCTTGCCGGACGGGACCTGGGTGGAGAACTGCGGGCCGATGTCGGCGAAGTTCTTGGTCACCACGTCGATCGTGACCCCGGGGTTGTCGGTCGAGAACTGCTTCCCGATCTCCTTCACGGCCGGTGCCCGCGACCCGTCGACCCAGACCACCAGCTTGGCGCTCTGCGCGGGCGGGGTGGACGGAGCGGTGCTCGGCGCCGGAGTGTTGCCGGTCGTCGGTGCGCCGGGGCTGCAGGCCGCCAACGGAGCGGCACCGGCGGCGACCGCCAGGCCGACGAAGCTGCGACGCTTCATGGGTACTCCTCGGGTGGGTCCGCACCTTCCGATGCGGGCTGACGATCGGACCATCCGTGGTCCTCGCACGGACCTTATTGCGTCCCAGGTTTCGACCGGTAGTCAGGCCAGGTCAGAAGCGGGATTCGAGCCAGGCCGTGACCGCCCGGACCGCCGCCGGGGCGTCGACCAGGACCAGCGGGCAGTCGTCGACCGCGCCGGCGATGGTCGCTCCCGCGGCGACCGCCTGCTCGGCCAGGTGGCCGGCCCAGGAGTCGATCAACGGATCGATCCGATCCCAGTACGGCAGGGCCCCGTAGAACGTGTCCAGGGTCCGGTAGTCCACCCACTCCGTACGGCCGTCGCGGAGCACCGGCATCCGATACTCGTGGTAGCGCTTGCCGCCGACGTCGGCGATCGCTTCGGCGTGGTGACAGAGGGTCAGACGCTTCAGCGACGCACCCAACATCAACACCTGGCCGTCGCTCGCCACCAGCCGACCCAACGGACCGTCCGATCCCCACGGATCGCCATCCGCCGGTTCGGTGATCAACTCCGCGGCCGCCGGACCCCAAGCCGTGAAGCTCACCTCCGGATGCGAGCTGCGGAGCGCACCCGGCCAGGTCCGGAGGCGCTCCGGGAACCGGCCGAACTCGCGCCGCGCGGCCGAGGCCGCCGGGTCGAACGGCGGCTGATCACGATAGGCCTCCTGCCAGCGCTCGGGCCACAGTCCGACGTGGTAGGGGCTGTCCTCCCAACCGGTGAACGCCATGATCGTTCCGGCCGACCCGACCACGTCCCGCAACGCCCAGACCACCGCATCGATCCCCCCGACCATCCAGCCGAGCGCCGACAGCCGGACATGCACCATCAACACCCCGCCCGGCCGAACTCCCAACCCCCGCAGCGATTCCGCCAGCCGGCTCCGCGTGATCGGCACGAAGTCCGGTCGGTCCAGGTAGTCGGAGGGAAGTCGCATGATGATCATCCTGACACCCACACGCCCGCTCCCACGACCGAGCTTCCGGACCTGCCCGGGTGATCGCCCTCGACCCACGGGTGCGACGGAGACCAGGAAGCGAGCTGGGAGGCGGGGGGACCGCTTGGTCCGTTCCCAGGGACCCGGATCGATCGATGATCTTGGTCGTGGTGTCGCGAGATCTCTTCGTGCGGGGCGAAACCCGCCATTGCCACGTGGAAACCTCCAGCATGAAGAGATTTCGCGACAGCCAGCCAGGTGCACCCCTTGAGTTGGCCCGAGCCGACAGGGTCGGTCGCTCGGGATCGGCCGTGCCAGTCCGCTCGGTGCACGCTGAGGACTGAAAGACGCGCCAAGGACGGGCGGCACATGGCGGTCCGTTGAGATTTGCGGCCGTCAGGCCGACCCGGAGGGGGACAGTCACCTGGCCCGCCCTTCGACAGGCTCAGGGAACGAACCCCTTGCCCCCGATTGTCGAACTCCGCCGGACCTCAAGGAGCCGAGCAGGCGCAGTCGAGCCCGATGATCATGACCGGGGTGTTGCACACTGTTCCCTAGATGTCCACAATACAAGGGGAAACCTTGTATTCGCTCACCTGTTCGAATATGATGTGATCATGGACTCGGGGACCACCACAGACACCACGCCGGTCGAGCACGCGCTCGACGGCGTGGAGGTCGCGGTGGCCGAGTTGATCACCACATTGCGGCAGGGCGGGCTTGATCATCATGATCAGGCCGGGCTGCTGACCCTGCTGGATCGGGCCGAGACCGTGCGGAAGCAGTGGCAGGCCGTCGACGCCGAAATCCTGGCGGTCTGCCGGGACCGGGGAATCGCGGAACGGGAATGCCAACGATCCATGGCGAAAGTCCTGGAACGGCGCTGTCTGATCAACCCCGGTGAGGCCCGACAGCGAGTGAAGGCGGCCGAAGCGGTCGGGCCGCGGGAAACGCCGACCGGGATGCCGCTGCCCCGGCTGCGGGATCAGGTCGGTGCCGCCATGGTGGCCGGGGCGATCGCGGCCCAGCAGGTCGCGCTGGTCAACGACACCCTCGAACAACTCGACCAAGCCGAAGTGGAGCCCGACCTGGTCGGGCAGGTCGAAACCGAACTCGTCGAACACTGCCGCCAGTACGGACCGAAAGAACTCAAACAGCTCTGCCAGAAATACCTCGACACCTACGACCCCGACGGACCCGAACCCAACGAGCAACGCAACGCCGAACGCCGGTCGTGGCGGATGCACGTCACCCCGTCCGGAGCGGTAGTCGGGGAGTTCCGGCTGACCCCGGAAACCGGGGCAAAGGCCCAAGCGATCTTCTCCTCCCTGGCCGACCTCCGCGCCGACACCACCAGCCGCACCGCCGGTGGTGTCGGTGGCAAGGTCGCCAAGGACCCCCGCAGCCACGGACAACGGATGCACGACGCGTTCGACGACCTCTGCTCCCGCCTCCTCCGAGCCGGTGGCCTGCCCGATTCGGGCGGCACCCCGGCGACGGTGATCGTCACCATCGACCAGATCGACCTGCTCAACGACCTCGCCGAAGCCGGCCTGTTCAAACCCACCAGCGACACGGCCGGGTTCGGCGTCCCGTTCAGCGGCTGCCCGACCTGCGGCCAACAACCCGAACCGCCGCAGACCGCGCCGCCCGGAGCCGGTGATCAAGACCCCAACCAGACCCAGACCCGTGCGCAAGATCAGGAGCGGAAGCAAGGTCAGCAACGTGATCCGGTGGCGCGGACGCAAGACCGGCAGCCAGAACAGGCAGTTCGGGACCTAGAGCCAGAGCCGGCGCCGGGAAGGCAGGAGCGGGCCAAGCAGGGCGAGCAGGAGCGGGCCGAGCAGGGCGAGCAGGAGCAGGAGCAGAGCGAGCAGGAGCAGGAGCAGGGAGAGCGGGGAGTGCGGGAGGAGGCGCCTGTTCGTTCCCTGAGCCTGTCGAAGGGCAAGCCCGATCACCCCGCCCCTCCGAAAAGATCGAGAACCGAAGATCAACCGGCCTGCCCTTCGACAAGCTCAGGGAACGAACACCCACACCCCGGGCCCCGACGGCCGGGACGGGTCCGACGGTCCCGACCGAGACACGGCATCACCAGCCACGGAATCCACCTCACCGTGCCCGAGTTGCTCCGACTGGCGGGCGAGGCGGAGGTCTATCCCGTCGTCCTCACCACTCACGGCAAGCTGGTCGACCTCGGCCGCACCCGCCGGGTCGCGAACAAACACCAAACCCTAGCGCTGATCGCCCGCGACGGCGGCTGCTCCTTCCCCGGCTGCCAACACCCACCCGAATGGTGCGAACGCCACCACATCCTGCCCTGGCACCAAAACGGCCTCACCAACCTGCGCAACCTGACCCTGCTCTGTTCCTACCACCACCGCCACTTCCTCGACCACGGCTGGGAAGTCCGACTGAACGATGACGGACTACCCGAATGGATCCCACCCCGCTACCTCGACCCCGCCCAGAGGCCCATGATCAACAACCGCATCCTGGCCCGGATCCACCAAGCACCGCTGATCACCTGAGACCGGGCCCCGGCGATGTGACCGCCCACCCGTCGGAGGATCGAGCCGGGCGTCAGCTGAAACGCGGTTCGGTCACCGTTGCGACCGTGTGCCTGCAGAACGGATGACCGGCCGGATCCTCGAACCCGCGAAATCCGGTCTCGGGCGCTCCGTGCCGCCGCACCGCACCAATGGCCAGAACTGCTTCGCTGGCCGGGTCGGAGTCCGCGAGGCTGATGTCGAGGTTGAGTTGATCAACCGCAGGATTGTGGGGCGGATGACGCGCGGTACTTCGCCAGCGCCTGTTCGCCGGCCGCTGTGCTGACAGGTCCGAGGACGCCGTGCTCGACATGCGCCCGCAGCACCGCGGCCACGTCCGCTGCGACTCGCTGGACCCGGTCGCTCAGCTCCTCGGGCACGACCGACGGGTTCGGCAACTGTGCAAGCTCACTCCGCATCGCACCCAGGGCTCGGGGCAGCCGGCCGGCCTCGCCGAGTAGTGCCACGGCCTCGGCGGCGCTCTGCGGAATCGCGCCGGCGGTCAGACCTGCGAGCACACTGCACAGTCTCCCGACGCTCTTTCGCAGTCCTGCCGGGTCGGCCCGGTCCGCGAAGGCGTCGTCCTCGAACAGCACCCCCAGCACGAGCAGCGACTCGCGGCCGGCCTGATCCACGGTCCGCGGTAGCAGTTGCTCGTGCCAGGCATATCCGGCCAGGTGATGTGCCCGGCGAAGGTCGACCCACGGGTTGATCGAGAACTCGGCGGCATCGACCACCTTCAGGTCCAGCTGATCACTCCAAAGGCGCGTAGCCAGCGCGTCCTGGCAGGCCTGCTCGGCGGCCTGCCACGTGCCTTCCCGCTCAACCGCACACAACCCGATCACGTCGATGTCACTCCGAGGCCCGGCCTCTCCGCGGGCATGACTACCGTGCAGATAGATGCCGAGCCGGCAGTCCCCGAAACGACGAGCCACGGACTCCAGATCATCGCCCAACTCGCTGATCAATTGCGCCATACGGGCCGATGGTACGAGAAGCGTCGTTGAGAAGTGGCCGATTTTCGCGGCGGTGATCGGCGCGGCGGCGGCCATGATCACCGCGAGTGCTGCGCTCAGCTCTTCCGGATCGCTGAGGTCAACCGGGTGCGGCGGTCGCTCCCGCCTCGGCCCGGGCGACGTCGGCGAGCAGGGCGTCGCGGCAGCCGTGAAGATCACGTTGCAGGGCGACGACGGCGCCGTCGGGGTCGCCGGCGCGGATCGCGTCCAGGATCGCGCCGTGCCGATCGGTGAGTTCGACCAGGTCGACGCCGACCTTGGCCCGCACCTGGGCGATGCAGAGTTGGGATTCGCCCATCACGGTGTCGTGCATCCGCCGCAGCCGCGGGCTGCCGACCGCGGCGACCAGGGCCTTGTGCAGGGCGATGTCGGCCTCGGTGTGTTCGGAGTGCTCACCCATCGTGGCGGTGACGGTCATCAGCTTGAGGGCGCGCTCGGCATCGGCCGGGACCTCGGATTTCGCCGCCAGGGCTCGGATCGCGCTGGATTCGATCGGCTCCCGGCTGAAGTACAGATCAGCGATGTCGTCGGCCGACAGCTTGGGCACCAGCGCACTCTTGTACCGGCCGCGGCGCAACAGACCCTCACCGGCCAGCCGATCGATGCTCGCCTTCGCCGTCGGCCGCGCGACGTCGAATCGCTCGGCCACCCAGGTCTCGGAAAGGCGCTGACCGGGCGCCACGTCGCCGGCGATGATGTGTTTCCGCAAGACCTCGCAGAGAGAATCCGTCAAGGACGCATTTTCCAACGGAACCGGCATCGTCATTCACCCCCGGTCGGGGAATTCCTTTTCTGACAGCGCATGAGATTCCTCCACTCTGCATTCGTGGTTCGCCGAAGCAAACCGGTGCCACAATCCCGCCCCATCGCCGGACCGTCAGCCGTGCCCGCACCCTACCGGCGGAGCCGGCGAATCCGGCCCGACATCGCACCTCGATCGCCTCGACCGATCACCTCCGACCATCGTCGTCCGGCCGGATCGACTCGACCGTCCGCTGCCGCCGTACCGGATAACGGGACGAACGGCGGACCGATCTCACCGGCTCGCACGCTCAGCATGCAGTCAGATCGTCTGTCTATGCAACTTGTCAGTCAATCTATTGACACTGAGTTGTCGATCATGGTTCCCTCGATGAGTCGCCTGACCCCGGTTGCGGCTCGGCCGCGACTCCGATGCGAAGGGCTGAGCAATGATGCGCGCTCCCCATTCCAGTCAGCTAGATCCTCGAATTGAGCACGGCCGCGGAATTCTGTCCCGGCGCTCGGTGCTATTGGCCGGTGCCGGTGTCGCTACGACGACATTTCTGGCGGCCTGCGACATGTCGCTCAATCCCGATACGCAATCCCAGCGGGGTGAAAAGGGAAAAGAGGCACCGAAACTGGCCGCGGCGGTCGAAGCCGGTGATCTTCCTCCCGTTGATCAACGTCTGCCACCCGAGCCGGTGGTCGTCACGCCGCAGGCGATCGGCCATTACGGCGGCACCTGGAAGAGCGCGACCGTCGGCGCCGGCGACACGGCCTGGTGGTGGCGGATCGCCGGCTACGAGCCGGTGGTCCGGATCGAGCCGTTCACCGGTGAGATCCAGCCCAACGTCGCCGACGGCTACGAGGTCACCCCGGACGGCAAGAAGTTCGTCTTCCACCTGCATCCGGGCATCAAGTGGTCCGACGGCGAAGACTTCACCGCCGACGACATCGTCTTCTGGTGGGACGACTACGAGAACAACGCCGAACTGATGCCGACCGGTCCGCCGTCCTGGATGATCACCGGCGGCGAACCGGGCCAGGTGACCAAGATCGATGATCACACCGTCCAGTTCTCGTTCAGCGCGGCCAACGGCTTCCTGCCGTTCCGGTTGTCCGACTCCGACGGCGTGCCGCTGACGGCGATGCCGCGGCACTACCTCGAGAAGTTCCACCAGGAGTACGCCGACGACGCCGAGCAGCAGGCCAAGAAGGCCGGCCAGAACTCGTGGGTCGACCTGTTCATCTCCAAGTCGGGCGAGGAGACCAACCACTTCGCCCTCGACCTGCCGACGATCCGGCCCTGGTTCCTGGCCACCGGCCTGGGCAGTGGCTCGCAGGTCACCTTCGACCGCAACCCGTACTACTGGAAGGTCGATCCGGAAGGCAGTCAGCTGCCCTACATCGACGCGCTCTCCTTGTCGGTCATCCGGGACGCCGAGGTGATCTTGCTCAAGGCGACCAACGGCGAGCTGGACTACCACGCCCGGCACATCAATCTGCCCGCCAACAAGCCGGTGGTCGCAGCCGCGGCGGAGAAGTCGGGCTACCGGGTCACCACGTTGACCCCGGGCAGCATGAACGTCGGCGTGATCGCGCTCAACATGACGATCAAGGACCCGGTCAAGCGGGAGATCTATCACAACAGGGATTTCCGGATCGGGCTGTCGTACGCGCTGGACCGGCAGCAGCTGATCGACTCGGTGTTGCAACGACAGGGCGAGCCGTGGCAGGCCGCACCACAGAAGGAGTCGCGCTACTTCGACGAGGAGATGGCCAAGCAGTACACCGAGCACGACCTGGCCAAGGCGAACGAGCATCTGGACCGGGCCTTCCCGCGCAAGGACGGCGACGGCAACCGGCTCGGGCCGGACGGCAAGCCGATCGTCCTGCGCTTCCTCGCCTCGACCGAGGGCGGTGATCTTGAGGCGCTCTACCTGGAAATGCAGCCGATCATGAAACAGCACTGGGCCAAGGTCGGGATCGGCATGACGACCACCGCGATGGAACGGTCGCTGTTCGGGGTCAAGACCGAGAACGAGGAGCAGGACGCCCTGATGTGGACCGGCTTCGGTGGCAGCAATCTGACCCTGCCGGTCGATCCGCGCTGGTACGTGCCGTACACCACCGGCCAGTCCAACTGGGCGCGCCAATGGGTGCTCTGGCGGACCAGCGGCGGCAAGTCCGGCGAGGAGCCGCCGGAGCGGATCCAGCAGGGCTACCGGCTGTACGACCAGGCGCTTGGTGCGGTCGAGACCGAGGAGCGGGACGGCTATCTGAAGCAGATGCTGCAGCTGGCCAAGGAGGACTTCTGGGTGATCGGCACGATCAGCACCCCGCCGAGTTTCGCCGTGGTCTCGAACAAGTTCAAGAACATTCCGGACACTCAGCCCGACTGCTGGCCGTACCCACAACCGGGGCAGCTGCACTCGGAATCCTTCTGGATCGAGGCCTGAACCATGATCAATCCGCTGCCGCGGGTCCCGTACGGCGCCGTCTACTTCCGCAAGTCCAATCCGCCGCGGGCGGACTGGGAACGGGACTACCGGACCGCCGCCGAGGACGGGATGAACATCTTCCGGCACTGGTTCCTCTGGTCGGCGATCGAGATCGCTCCCGGAGAGTACGACTGGGCCGACTACGACCGGCAGCTCGAGCTGGCCGAGCAGCACAAGATCACGACGATCATCGCCGAGATGATCACCGCGGTGCCGGAGTGGCTCTACCACGAGCGGCCCGAGGCGCGGTATGTCCATGCCGACGGCCGGCAGCACGAGTCGAAGATGAGCGGCAGCTGCGTCACCGGCGGATTCCACGCGATGTCGCTCGACGACGAGGTGGTGCGCGAGGCCGCCGGCCGGTTCCTCACCGCCTTGGTCACCCGCTATCGCGATCATCCCGCCCTCGGCGGCTACGACGTCTGGAACGAGTGCAACTACGTGCCCGATTCCGGCTATCTCGAGCCGACCGCGAGCCGGTTCCGGGAGTGGCTGAAGCTCAAGTACGGCGATCTGCGCACCCTCGGCCGGGCCTGGGGCCGGCACAGCTTCACCGACTGGGACCAGATCACGCCGCCGCGCCAGCTGCAGGCCTTCGCCGACGCGATGGACTGGCTCGAGTTCCAGGCCGACAACGCCTTCGACCACCTGCGCTGGCGGGTGGAGTTGATCAAGAAACTCGACGACCAACATCCGGTGACCGCGCACGGCATCGCCGCCTCGCTCGTCTCCAGCGCCCACAACGGGGCCGACGACTGGCGGTCCGCGGCCGAGGTCGACTCCTACGGCTTCACCTGGGTGGCCTCCCGGCAGGGGGACGCGGACTGGCAGCACCTGCACGCCGTCGACCTGACCCGGGCCGCCTCGCGCGGCAAGGACTTCTGGCACGCCGAGGCCCAGGGCGGGCCGCTCTGGCTGCAGCCGCAGGTGCCCGGCCGGCCGCTGGACGACGGCCGGGTGACCGAGGCCGATGATCTTCGACTGTGGAACCTGACCACGTTCTGCGGCGGCGCCCGCGGCCTGCTCTATCCCCGCTGGCGGCCACTGCTGAACGGTCCGCTGTTCGGCGCGTTCGGTGCCTACGGCATGGACGGCTCGCGCACCCCGCGTTCCGAGATGGCCGGCCGGATCGCCCGCTGGGCCAACTCCACCGAGACGGCCGACCTGTGGCGGTCGGCGCCGGTCCGCGGTGAGCTGGGGATCGTCTACGTGCCCGAGGCCCAGCTGTTGGACCTCACCCTGCAGGGCGACGCGACGACCTACACCAAGGCCGTCCGCGGCGCCTACCGCGGCTTCTTCGACAACAACTTCCAGGCCGACTTCGTCCATCTCGATCAGCTCGACGACTACCGGCTGCTCTACCTGCCGTACCCGATCATGCTCACCGCCGATCATGCCCGCCGGATCGCCGACTGGGTCCACGCGGGCGGGACCTTGATCAGCGAGGGCTGTCCCGGCTACTTCGGTGATCACGGCTGGGTCGGGACCAGCCAACCGAACCACGGGCTGACCGAGGTCTTCGGCGCGGTCGAGGAGTCGGTGCTGTTCACGCCGGACCTGCTGACCGCCCTGGAGCTCGACGTCGCCGGCGACCGGATCCGCGGCGGGGTGTTCCGGCAGAGCTACCGGACCGCCGGCGGCACGGCCTGTGGCTGGTACGACGACGGGACGGTCGCCGCCGTGGATCACGTCCACGGGGCCGGTCGGACCCGGCTGATCGGCACCTTCCCCGGTGCCGGCTACCTGGCCGAGGCGACCGAGGGATCCCGCGGCTACTTCCGCCGGCTGCTCGACTGGGCCGGGGTCGCGCCGATCCTGGAGTCCACCAACCGACGGCTCACCGCGCGCCTGTTCGACGGCGACGGCGGCCGGTTCCTCTGGCTGCTCAACCATTCCCGCGCCGAGCAGTCGGGCCGGATCACGCTCGGTGATCAACTCGACCCGGTGGCTCAGTCCCGACTGCTCTGGGGCGACGCGGAACCCGAGCCGGTGTCCGAGCGGACGCTGCAGGTCACGGTCGGGGCCCGGGACGGCCTGGTCCTGGCCCTCGACCGGTGATGGCCGCTCATGATCAACTTTGTGCTGCGCCGCGTGCTCTACATGGTCCCGACCCTGATCGTGATCTCGATCGTGTCGTTCGGCCTGATCCAGCTGCCGCCCGGCAACTACGCCACCGCGCTGGCCGCCCAGATGGCCGCGAACGGCGAGACCCTGCAGCAGGCGCAGATCGACGCGCTGGAGGCACGTTACGGGCTCAACGACCCGTTCTTCGTGCAGTACCTGAACTGGATGGGTGATCTGCTGCGCGGTGACCTCGGGCAGTCCTTCCTCTACAACGCCCCGGTCGCCGGTCTGATCGCCGACCGGCTGCCGTTGACCATCGTGGTCGCGATCGCCACGTTGATCTTCACCTGGGCGGTCGCCTTCTACGTCGGGATCATCTCCGCGGTCAAGCAGTATTCGGTGCTGGACTACGTGCTCAGCGGCTTCGCCTTCCTCGGCCTGGCCACGCCGAGCTTCCTGATCGCGCTGATCATGATGTATCTCGGCTCGCAGTTCCTCGGGATGAGCGTCGGCGGGCTCTACTCACCGGAGTGGGTGGACGCGTCCTGGAACTTCGGCAAGTTCCTCAACCTGCTGTCCCACCTCTGGGTGCCGGTGCTGGTGATCGGGGCCGCTCACACCGCGGCCCTGTTCCGGATCTTCCGGGCCAACCTGCTGGACGAGCTGCACAAGCCGTACGTCGTCGCCGCCCGCACCCGCGGCACCTCGGAGCGCCGGCTGCTGCTCAAATATCCGGTCCGGATCGCGCTCAACCCGTTCATCTCCACTCTGGGCTGGTCGATCCCGGCGGTGCTCACCGGCGACATCATCGTCGGTCAGGTGTTGTCGCTGCGCACCACCGGGCCGCTGCTGCTGGAGGCGTTGCTGGCCCAGGATCCCTATCTGGCCGGGTCGATCATCCTGATCGTCTCGGTGCTCACCGTGATCGGCACCTTGATCTCCGACATCGTGCTGGCCTGGTTCGATCCGCGCGTCCGGCTGAGGTCGATCTGATGAGAGGTGATCACCGATGACGATGCCCGGCGCCCCCGGCACGGCGGTCGAGGAGCTCCCGGCCGACCCGGACTCCCGCCCCGAGGATGATCTTGCCGCACTGCCGGAAGCCTCGCCGGCCCGGCTGTTCTGGCGCGCGTTCCGGCGGCACCGGATCGCCTTCGTCAGCATGATCGTGTTGATCTTGATGTATCTGGTCGCCCTGATCCCGGAGTTCCTGGCGCCGGCCGGGCCGGAGACCCTGCTGGCGTCCTATGCGTACGCACCGCCGCAGCAGTTGCACCTGGTCGGCGACGGCGGGTTCGGGCTGCATGTGTACGACTACACCTCGACCGTCGATCCGCAGACCAATGCGATCAGCTACGCGGTCGACCTGACCCAACGGATCGACGTCGGCCTGTTCGTCCGCGGCGAGCCGTACCGGCTGTTCGGGATCATCCCCAGCGACGTGCACCTGGTCGGGCCGGTCGAGGCCGGCCGTCCCTTCTTCCTGCTCGGGGCCGACGCCAACGGACACGACCTGTTGTCCCGATTGATCTACGGCACCCGGATCTCGTTGTCGGTCGGGCTGATCGGCGTGCTGCTGGCATTCGTCCTCGGCATCCTGCTCGGCGGGCTGTCCGGCTACTTCGGCGGCCGGGTGGACAACGCGATCCAACGCCTGATCGAGTTCTTCATGTCAATCCCGACGCTGCCGCTCTGGCTCGCGTTGGCGGCCGCGCTGCCGACCTCCTGGGGGCCGATCGAGCGGTACTTCGCGATCACCGTGATCTTGGCCATCGTCGCCTGGACCGGGCTGGCCCGGGTGGTCCGCGGCCGGTTCCTGGCACTGCGCTCGGACGAGTTCGTGCTGGCGGCCCAACTGGACGGGAACTCGGCGCTGCGCACCACGCTGCGGCACATGCTGCCGTCGTTCACCAGCCACCTGATCGCCCAGCTCACCCTGTCCATTCCCGGCATGATCATCGCCGAGACTTCGCTCAGCTTCCTCGGCCTCGGGCTCGCCCCGCCGGCAGTGAGCTGGGGCGTGCTGTTGCAGGCGGCGCAGAACATCCGCGCGGTCGCCACCGCGCCGTGGCTGCTGATCCCCGGCCTGGCCGTGGTGATCGCCGTGCTGGCACTCAACTTCCTAGGAGACGGGCTTCGCGATGCCGCAGACCCCTACCACCGCTGAGTCACCGACGCGGACGCTCGCGGCCGAGCCGCCGTTGCTGCGGGTCGACGGCCTGCGGACCTACTTCGAGTTGGACGGCCGCACGGTCAAGGCGGTCGACGACATCAGCTTCGAGGTCAGCCGCGGCCGGTGCCACTGCCTGGTCGGCGAATCCGGCTCCGGCAAGTCGATCACCGCCCGCTCCGTCCTCGGACTGATCGAGTCCCCCGGCCGGATCGTCAGCGGTTCGGTGCTGTGGTCCGGCACCGATCCGGCCGTCGACCTGACCACGATCGATCCGCGGAGCAAGCGGATGCGGTCGATCCGCGGCGCCGAGATCGCGATGGTGTTCCAGGAGCCGATGGCCTCGCTCTCCCCGATGTACACGATCGGTGATCATCTGGTCGAGGCGATCCGCAATCACCGCGAGCTGACCAAGAAGCAGGCCGCGGCGATGGGGGTGGAGTTGCTCGACCGGGTCGGCATCCGCGATCCGCAGGGTTGCATGTCCGCCTACTCGTTCCAACTGTCCGGCGGCATGTGCCAGCGGGCCATGATCGCCGTGGCGCTGAGCGCCGAGCCGAAACTGTTGATCGCCGACGAGCCTACCACCGCGCTGGACGTCACCACCCAGGCCCGGATCATCCGGCTGCTGCGTGACCTGCAGGCCGAGCGCAACCTGGCTCTGCTGTTCATCACCCACGACTTCGGCGTGGTCGCCGAGATGGCCGATGACGTCTCGGTGATGCGGCACGGCAAGATCGTCGAGAGCGGACCGGTCGACACGATCTTCCATGAGCCGGAGCATCCGTACACCCAGCGGTTGTTGGCCTCGCTGCCCAAACCCGGCACCCGACGGCTGCAGCTGGTCGAGACTGCGCCCGACCCCATCGCACCCGAAACTCCGCTGATCAAGGTCCGGTCGGTGGCCAAGCGGTTCCCGATCCGCGGGTCGGGGGTGTTCGCCAGGGTCAAGGGCCACCATCAGGTGCTCACCGACGTCTCGCTCGAGCTGCACCGCGGCGAGGTGCTCGGGCTGGTCGGCGAATCCGGCAGCGGCAAGACAACGCTCGGCCGTTGCATCGTCGGCGCCTACCAACCGGACAGCGGAAGCGTGTTGTATCACAGGGATTCCGCCGCTCCGGTCGACATCGTCACGGCCGACCGGCAGGTCCGGCGCCGGTTCCAGCAGGACGTCCGGATGGTCTTCCAGGACCCGTTCGGCTCGCTCAATCCGCGGCTGACGATCCTGCAGATCATCGGCGATCCGTTGATCGTCAACAAGCTCGCCGCCGGATCGGAGCTGGAGGACCGGGTGGCCGAGATGCTGTCCCGGGTCGGGCTGCCGCGACGGTATCTGCGGCGCTACCCGCACGCGTTCTCCGGCGGTGAGCGGCAGCGGATCGGCATCGCCCGGGCGTTGATCGTCGACCCGACCTGCGTGATCGCCGACGAGGCCGTGTCGGCGCTGGACATGTCGGTCCGGGCCCAGGTGCTGGAGCTGATGGAACGGCTCCGGATCGAGCTCAACCTGACCTACCTGTTCATCTCCCATGATCTTTCCGTGGTCGAGTCGATCTGCGACCGGGTCGCCGTGATGTATGCCGGCGACATCGTCGAGCTCGGCGAGGCCGAACAGATCTTCGGCGATCCCCAGCACTCCTACACCCGCGAACTGCTGGCGGCCGCCCCCAAACCCGACCCCCGCCTGCGTTCCGCCTGACGACCCCGACCGAAGGAAGCGATGCTCGATGACCACCAGTGATCAACTCCAGGGCTATCCGTACGGTGCCGTGTATTTCCGCAAGTCCCACCCACCGGAGGAGGACTGGGAGCGCGACTACGCGGTCGCCGCGGAGGACGGCGGCAACATCTTCCGGCACTGGTTCCTCTGGTCCGCGATCGAGATCGCTCCCGGCGAGTACGACTGGGCCGACTACGACGCCCAGCTCGACCTGGCGGCGCAGAACAAGATCACCACGATCATCGCCGAGATGATGAACAACGCCCCGGAGTGGGCGTTCCGCCAGTTCCCGGAGGCCCGCTATGTCCGCGCCGATGGCAGTGTGGTCCGGCCGCAGATGGGTGGCAGCTGCGCCACCGGTGGCTTCCCCGGGCTGTGCCTTGATCATGACGGGGTACGCGAGCTCGCCGGCAACTTCCTGCGCGCGCTGGCAACCCGCTATCACGATCATCCCGGGATGGGCGGCTACGACGTCTGGAACGAGTGCAACTACGCGGCCGACACCTGCTTCTGCCCCGCCACCCTGGACCGGTTCCGCGACTGGCTGAAGGAGCGCTACGAGTCGCCCCGCGCCGTGGGCCGGGCGTGGCGCCGGCCCAGTTTCGCCGACTGGGCCGACATCGAGCCGCCGCGCGGCGTGGGCGGCGCCTATCCCGATCAGCTCGACTGGCTCCGGTTCCGGCTCGACAACGCCTACGGCCTGATGCGCTGGCGGATCGAGCAGTTGCGCGGCATCGACAGCAGGAACAAGATCACCGCGCACGGGATCGCGGCCAGCCTGACCAAGATGGCGCCGGGCGGCGCCGACGACTGGCGGGCCGCGGCCGAGGTCGAGTCGTACGGGATGACCTGGGGCTCGTCCCGGCACGGTGACGAACCGTGGCGACAGTTGCACGCGATCGATCTGGTCCGGGCGGCCTCCCGGGGCAAGCCGTTCTGGCACGCCGAGTCCTACGCCGGCCCGCTCTGGATGCAGCCGCAGGTGATCAACAAGCCGCGCGACGAGGGCCGGATCGCGACCCCGGACGACGTCCGCTATTGGAACCTGGTCAGCATGGCCGGCGGCGCCCGCGGGGTCCTCTACCTGCGCTGGCGGCCGCTGGTCGACGGGCCGCTGTTCGGCGCTTTCGGCGGCTATGGCATGGACGGCTCCCGGACCGAACGCTCGGCGGCGATGAAGGAGATGGCGACCTGGGCCAACGCGCCCGAGCAGGCCGGGCTGTGGCGGTCGGCCCCGGTGAAGGGCGACCTCGGCATCATCTACCTGCCCGACTCACAGCTGTTCGCGTACGCCCAGCAGGGTCACACCGACTACTACGCGCGGGCGATGGAGGGCGCGTACGCCGGGTTCCTGGCCGGCAACATCCAGGCCGACTGGGTGCACATCGATCATCTCGAGGAGTACGAACTGCTCTATCTGCCTTATCCGATCATGGTCCCGGAGACGTACCGGACCAAGATCACCGCCTGGGTCGAGGCCGGCGGCACCTTGATCAGCGAGGGCTGCCCCGGCTACTTCGGCGACGGCGGCCGGGTCGCCTATCGGCGGCCGGGCTGGCTGGAGGAGCTGTTCGGCGCCGCGGAGGACTATGTCGAGTTCACCCCCGACCTGCTGGACGGCCTCGAGCTCACCGTCGACGGGGCCCGACTCCACGGATCGACCTTCCTGCAGGCCTACCGGCCGACCACCGGCACCGCGTCCGGTTGGTACGACGACGGCCGGATCGCCGCCGTTGATCACGCCTACGGCGACGGCCGGACCCGGCTGATCGGCACCTTCCCCGGCGCCGGCTTCGCCCGGCACCCCGAACCCGGCCGGGAGCGGTTCTTCGCCGACCTGCTCGGCTGGGCCGGCCGCGAGCAACAGGTGATCACCTCCGACCGCCGCAGCTACGCCCGGTTGTCCGACGGCGACGGCGGCCGCTACCTCTGGGTGCTCAACCCGACCCGGCAGCCGATCACGCCGACGATCACGCTGTCCGGCGCGTCGGCGGCGATCACCTCCGTCGTGGCGCTCCGATCCGCCGAGGCGAAGGCGGTCGATGATCACACCCTGGAGGTGACCGTCCCGGCCCGCGACGCCGGCGTCTTCCGGCTCGGCTGAGCCGATTTTCGCCGGTTCAGCCGAGGAGGAGGGACAGCGAACCGCAGGAGTGGCGTTCGGTCGCGTCGGTGCCGGTCCGGCCGATCGAGTCGCCGGCGGCCAGGGTCGGGTCGGTGGAGACGATGATCCGGTCGGAGCTGTTGATCAAGGTCGCCCGGCTCGACTCCCGGCGCAGCAGCGGGACCAGCTGGCGTTCCACGCTGTCCACCAGCAGATCCAGCGCGGCGACGCCGGCGAAGCTGCCGCGGATGGTGACCGGAGTGGCGATGGTCATCGTGTATTCGTCGCTGCAGAGATAGTCGACGCTGGGTCCGCTGAGATGGGCCTTCCCGGTGATCATCGGCACCCGATACCACTCGAATTCGCTGTAGTCGAGATGCTCCTTGTTGATGATCGACCAGGCCAGCGACAGCTGTTCCCGGTCCGGCCCCTGCCACCACGAGAGATGGCCCCGGGCGTCGCGCAGCAACCCGATAGCGGCGATGAACCCGGCCCCGTACACCGGGACCCTGGTCTCGCTCAACGTCGTCGCGGCATAAGGCCGGACGATGTCGTCCAGCCGGGCCGTGGTCAGCAGGGTTTCGTCGGTCGCCGCCTCGAGGTCGCTCGCGAAGTCGGCCTTCCACGCCTCCAGGGCGGCGAAGGCGGCATCGAAGAAGTCACAGACCAGCCGCGCCACGGCCGGCCGGCGTTGCGTACGTTTCCCCACGGTGACGTCCCCTTCGACTCAGTCCTGGGATAGATCCTGCTGGATCTCGATCAGGCTGGCCAGGTCCAGCTCGGTCATGATCGCGAATCGTTCCCCCGCTGCCCGGACCTCGCCCCGCTCCACCGCGGTCAGCACCTTGCGGAAGGCCTTCTCCCGCGGCTTCCGGCGATCGTCGCCGATCAGCGCCAGCAGCGGCGAATACTCAGCCTGCAACCGCATCTGCTCACGGGTCAGCCGGGCGGACTGACCGAGCGAGGTCAGCTCCAGCACCGCCTCGTCCAGGTGTCCGGACCATTCCTGATCATGGTCCGCCGCTGCTGCCGCGAGCCGGCGCCGGATCGCGTCGACCTCCGCCGGCCGGGCCCGCCGGGCGGCGAGGGCGGCACAGGTGGAGCCGATCGCCGCGTAGTGCGCGCTCAGGTCGCGGAGCGCGAGCCGGGTCAGCCGGCGCAGCCGTTCGCGGGCGAAGAGGATCGGGTCGGCGGCCTCGGTCAGGAAGCTGCCTCCGGAGCGCCCGCGCTTGGTGGTGATCAACCCGCGGTCGCGCAGCAGGCCGAGCGCCTCGCGCACGGTGACCGGGGAAACCCGCAGCACCCGGGCCAGCTCCGACTCCGACGGCAGCCGCTCGCCGGGTCGCAGGACGCCGCCGGTCACCGCCTGGATCAGCCGTTGCTCGACCTGCTCGACCCGGCCCTCGTCGCCGACGGGCAGCAAGATGGCGGTACGCATTCGGGACGGCACCAAGCCGCGCGCCTGCGTCGTGCTCACGCCGCCATTCTCTCCCACGACGCGCCTTCCGCCGACCGACGACCCGGCTCACGCGGTCCGGAAGGCTCCGCGGAGCACGCCCAACGCCTCGCGGAGCAGGTCGTCCGGGATGGTCAGCGGCGGCAGCAGCCGGATCACGTTGCCGAAGCTGCCACAGGTCAGCAGGATCACGCCCTGAGCGTGCACGGCGGCCACGATCCGGCCGGTCAGCTCCGGATCCGGCCTCCCGTCCGGGTCGACGATCTCGAGCCCGATCATGGCGCCCCGACCGCGAATCTCGCCCACCCGCGGATCGTCTCGCAATCCGGACAGCTCGGCGAGGATGATCGATTCCAGCTCGCGGGCCCGGCGGGTCAGCTCCTGATCGACGTACGTCCGGAGCGCGGCCAGGGCGGCGGCACAGGCCACCGGGCTGCCACCGTAGGTGCCGCCGAGCCCGCCGACGTGGACCGAGTTCATGATCTCCGCCCGGCCGGTCACGGCGGACAACGGCAACCCACCGGCGATCCCCTTCGCGGTGGTGATCAGATCGGGGACCACGCCCTCGTGCTCGCAGGCGAACAGGTCGCCGGTGCGGGCGAAGCCGGTCTGGATCTCGTCGGCGATGAACACCACTCCGTGATCGCCGGCCCAGCCGGCCAGCGCCGACAGGAAGCCCGGCGCCGGCACGACGAAGCCACCCTCACCCTGGATCGGTTCGATGATCATCGCGGCCAGGTGGTCCGCCCCGATCTGCTTCTCGATCATCCCGATCGCCCGCTCCGCGGCCTGCTCCCCGGACAGCCCGTCACGCAACGGGTACGACGCCGGCACCCGGTAGATCTCCGGCGCGAACGGACCGAAGCCGTCCTTGTACGGCTGCACCTTGGCGGTCAGCGCCATGGTCAGGTTGGTCCGGCCGTGATAGGCGTGGTCGAACGCCACCACGGCCGGCCGTCCGGTGTGCCGGCGGGCGATCTTGATCGCGTTCTCCACCGCCTCGGCGCCGGAGTTGAACAGGGCCGTGGCCTTGGCATGATCACCGGGAGTGAGCCGATTCAGCTCCTCGGCCACCTCGACGTAGCCGGAGTAGGGGGTGATCATGAAGCAGGTGTGGCTGAATCGGACGATCTGATCCGTCACCGCGGCCACCACCGCCGGCGCCGAGTTGCCGATCGTGGTGACGGCAATGCCGGAGCCGAGGTCGATCAGCACGTTGTCGTCGACATCGACCACCACCCCGCCACCGGCGGCCTGGACGAACACCGGCAGGGTGATCCCGACCCCGGCGGCCACGGCCGCGGTCTTGCGTTGCAGAAGTTCCCGGGACCGCGGGCCCGGCAGCTCGGTCCGCAGCACCCGGCGTTGCGGCAGCGACGGGCCGCCCCGCCGCGCCGTGTTGATCATGACTCCTCGCCCCCGGCAGCGCCACCGATCCTGATCAACTTCTTGTTCACGAACTCGCCGATGCCGAGCCGGCCGAGCTCCCGGCCGAAGCCGGATCGCTTCACGCCGCCGAAGCTCAGCTCGGCGCTGTCGGCGCCGACCACGTTGACGAAGACCATCCCGGCCTGCAGCCGGTCGGCCACCCGGAGCGCCTGCTCGGAGTCGCTGGAATAGACGTAGGAGCCGAGACCGTACGGCGTGCCGTTGGCGATCTCCACCGCCTCGTCCTCGGAGCCGGCCCGGTAGACGGCCGCGACCGGGCCGAAGAACTCCTCGGCGTACGCCTCGGACTCCGGGGTGATGTCGGTCAGCACGGTGGGCGGGAAGAAGTTGCCGCTCCGCTCGCCGCCGGAGACCAGCGAGGCGCCCTGCTCGACCGCGCGCGCCACCTGATGCTGCAGCCGCTCGGTCGCCGCCGCCGAGGAGAGCGGGCCGAGTGCGGTGTCCGGCCGGGTCGGGTCGCCGGGATTGATCTTGGTGAACTCCGCGGTGAACCGTTCCAGGAACGGCTGGTAGAGCGGGTCCAGCACGATGAATCGCTTGGCCGCATTGCAGGACTGACCGCTGTTCTCCAGCCGGGCGTCGATCGCCGCCTGCACCGCCGCGTCGAGATCATCGGTGGCGAGCAGCAGGAACGGATCGGAGCCACCGAGCTCCAGCACCACCTTCTTCAGGTGCCGGCCGGCGGTGGCGGCGACCGCCGATCCGGCCCGGGCCGAGCCGGTGACCGAGACCCCCTCGACCCGCGGGTCGGCGATCACCTCGGCGATCTGATCATTGCTGGCGAACAGGTTGACGTAGCCGCCGGGCAACAGCCCGGCGTCGAGAAACAGTTGCTGCAGCGCGGAGGCGGACTCCGGGCACTGCGGCGCGTGCTTGAGCAGGATCGTGTTGCCGGCCACGAGATTCGGGCCGGCGAAGCGGGCCACCTGGTAGTACGGGAAGTTCCACGGCATCACCCCGAGCAGCACGCCGAACGAGGAGTACCGGATCAGGGCCGACCCGTCGCCGTCGAGCAGCTCGATCGGTTCGTCGGCCAGGAACCGCTCACCGTGCTCGGCGTAGTAGCGATAGATCGTGGCGCAGTAGTCGACCTCGCCCAGCGCCTGTTCGACCGGCTTGCCCATCTCCCGCACGATGATCGCGGCCAGCTCGTCGCGCCGCTCCTCGTGCAGGTCGCCGACCCGGCCGACCACCGCGGTCCGCTCGGCCAGCGGGGTCGCCGACCAGCGGCGGTGGGCGGCCGTAGCCGACCCGATCGCGTCCCTCAGTTCGGGGTCGGTGATCGTCGGATAGTCGGCCAGCCGCTCGCCGGTCGCCGGATTGATCACCGCATAGTCGGCCGACGCATCCGTCGCGTTCGAGGTCGCCGCTGGCTGGGGCATGGGAAATCCTCCTCGATCTCAGGGCCCGTCTCTGGCGACATGACCCGGGTCAAGCCTTGAAGAGAGACTTAATCCTATGGTCTCATAGGTTTTAGCGGAAGCCGGGAGGGTGGTGTCGAGCGGTGGCCGTAGCGAGCAGGTGCCCAGGTACGCATTGGACAAGGCGGAGGAGAAGGTCGTAGCGGTGTTCTACGGACGCCGACGACAACGCAGTCCAATGCGTGCCTGGGTGCCGCGCAGTAGGTCACCGCTCGACACCACCCTCCCCAGGGACAGGTCACTGCCGACAGGAGGTCCCGTGACTCAGCTCGACCCCCGAACCACCCCAGCCGGAGTTGCCCGGAACGAGGCGCCGGCGCGCGATGACGCGCTGGCCCGGCCGTTCACTCCGGGCGCGCCGTCGAACGATCCGAGCCTGGCCGAATTCCCCGAGACGTTGGCCCGCTCGACGCCGGTCGACCTGCCGGATCCGACCACCCGCGAGTTCGTCGAGCAGTGGCGCAACGCCTCGTACAACTGCTATTCGTCGGGGCACAAGTTCTGCCGCGAGGTCTGCCCGGTGATGCAGGTGACCCGGAACGAGTCCTGGACCCCGACCGCCTTTCACGCCAACGTGATCGCGCTGGAGCAGGGCCAGCTCGAGGTGGCCGACATCGCGGCCGACTACGTCAACTGCACCCAGTGCGGCGCCTGTGAGTTGCGCTGCCCGAACACCTTGTTCACCGGCGATTTCTACCGGTTCCGGACCCGCACGGTCGACGTGGTGAAGGCGGTCCGCGCGCTCGCCGTCGATCAGGGGATCCACCAGTCGGGGTGGCGGACCTGGAACGAGCGGACCAACAGCCGGACCCACGAGCCGGTGCTCGGCGAGGTCGACGTCAGCCAGGAGACGGTCCGCGACTGGGCCGATGATCTTGAGCTTCCGATCGGCGGCGAGACCGTGCTGTTCGTCGACTGCGAGGCTGCCTTCTACCGCACCGCGGTGCCGCGGGCGGTGGCGCAACTGCTCAGACTCGCCGGGTACGAGTTCGGGCTGATGGATGAGCAGTGGTGTTGCGGCGGACCCGCGGCCGAGATGGGCTACGTCGATCAGGCGCAACGCTTCGCCCGGCACAACCTCGACAACTGGCGCTCGACCGGCACCAAGCGGGTGCTGGTGCTGGACCCGCACGACTACATCACCTTCACCGAGGACTATCCGAAGTATTTCGGTGACGAGTACGAGATCGAGGTGATCTTGGTCGTCGAGTTGCTGGCCGAGCTGATCCGGGACGGCCGGTTGACGCCGAACGTCTCGATCGAGCGGACCATCACATACCACGATCCGTGTCGGCTGAACAAGCGCAAGGGGATCTGGCAGGAGCCCCGGGAGATCCTGCGCGCCATCCCCGGATTGATCTTCAACGACGTCGACCGGGTCACCCAGTGGTCGTACTGCTCCGGCGGTGGCGGCGGCCTGCCGGTGGAGAAGCCGGAGCTGACGGCGGCGATCAGTGCCCGCCGGCTGGACCACGCGGCGCAGACCGGGGCCGACCTGCTGGTCAGCGCCTGCCCGTGGTCGGAGCGGCCGCTGTCCGAGGCCGGGGAGGCCAGGAACATCGACGTGATCGACATCCACGAGCTGCTGGCCGAGTCGCTGGGCATCACCGTCGGCGGCAGCCGGGGCGAGGTCGGCGATCGCCGCGGCGGCTGTGCCGGCGGCAGCTGCGGCTGCGGGCCCGCTGCTCCGGCGGCACCTGGTCGGGAGGAATGATCATGACCGTCGTCACCGAGCGTCCCGGCCAAGATCAACTCGACCAGGTGGTGCGGCGGCTGCGGACCGTGCTGACCGAGGAACAGATCCTGACCAGCCGCACCGACCGCTACAACCGGGCCCGGGTGCCGGCGCCGTTCCCGGTGCACCGGTGGGCCGAGCGGGTGCCCGACCTGGCCGTGCTGCCGACCTCGACCGAGCAGGTCGCCCAGGTGATCACGATCGCCAACGAGCTCCGGGTGCCGATCGTGCCGCGGGACGGCGGCACCGGGCTGACCGACGGCGCGGTGCCGCTGCGCGGCGGCATCGTGCTGGACGTGAAGCGGATGAACCAGATCCACCAGCTGGATCTGGAGAACCGCACGGTGACGGTCGGCACCGGGATCAACATGCTGAAGCTGAACGAGGAGCTCGGCCGGCACGGGTTGATCTATCCCGACGACCCGGCGTCCTACCCGTGCTCGCTGGTCGGCGGCCGGATCGGCACCTCCGGCTGGTCCTTGATCGGCGCCCGCTACGGCCACACCCGGGATCTGGTGCTGTCATTCGATCATGTGCTGCCGACCGGAGAGGTGCTGCACGTCGGCGACGGGATCGGCCACAAGATCAGCAAGTCGTCCTCCGGCTACCAGCTGAAGCACCTGTTCATGGGCCATCAGGGCACCCTCGGCGTCGCCACCCGGGCCACCCTCAAGCTGTATCCGAAGCCGGAGGCTGAGCTGTCGCCGTTCTGGGCGTTCGACAATTACGACGACGCGTACCGCTGTGTCGGCGCCCTGGCCCGGGCGGGGGTCGCGACGTTCGCCGGCGCGGTGCTGTTCGACGAGTGGAAGGTCGCCTACCTGCGGCGCGACGACGAGGCGTACATCCCGCAGCCGAAGGACGTCCGGGCCCTGGTCTGTGCCGTGATGTACGGCTACGAGGACGAGGTGCGGCCGGCCGGGCGACGCCTGTTCAAGATCGCCAAGGAGCACGGCGCCCGCTATCTCGGCGACGAGATCTCCGAGGGCGACTGGGCCGCGCGTCATGATCGTTACGCCACCCCGCTGCACGGCCGGACCCGGGACGGCCAAGTGGTGCCGATGAGCTGGCACTGCGAGGACGCGGCGATCAACTACACCCGGCTGCCCGCGGTGACCAAGGCCTGGCACGAGATCGTCGCCGAGCTGCGCCGCAAGACCGACCTCTTCGACGACTGGGGCATGTTCGCCTACACGTCGTCCGACACCGGCGTGGACTACCTGACCGAGATCGACATCGGCATCTGGGAACAGCAGCTCAACGACGACGCCTGGGCCGAATGGGTGCAGACCAAGCGGCAGATCGCCGCGGTCGCGCTGGCCCACGACGGGTCGATCAGCGCCTGTCACGGCTCGTGCCGGGAGGGCGAGGTCGACCTGGTGCCGGACGAGCTGGGCCGCGGCTATCAGCTGATGCTCGATCTGAAGCGGGCCGTCGATCCGAACAACATCATGAATCCGGGCAAATATCTGCTCGACGCCGCCTACGCCGACGATCCGCTGGCCGCGCTCGACGCCCTGAGGGGAAGGACGAGCCATGAATGATCACCGGCCCGGAGTGGGCTATCGGCGGGCCGAACAGCACGCGCCGCCGCCGGCCACCCGGGTCAGCGAGGTCGCGGTGACCACCCATCCGGACCTGTTCGAGGTCGACCCGCGGCTGATGGAGCGCTGGGTGCTGCAGCAGACCTTCCCCAACTGGGATTCACTGCGGATCATGAACTCTCGTCATGATCATCTGGACTGGATGCACCGGCACTTCGCCGAGCGGGTGATCACCGGCTCCGAGTTGCTGCGCGAGGTGGACGATGAGCCATGACGGCAACCGCGCGCTGAACACGTCCCGGCGCCTGGCCCCGAACTACGCCCTCGGCCCGCCGGACGGTGACGACGAGGCGCACCTTGCCGCCCTGGGCTACAAGTCCGAGTTCAAGCGTGACATGAGCCTGTGGGCCAACTTCGCCCTCGGCTTCACCTACCTGTCGCCGGTGGTCGGCATCTACACCCTGTTCGCCGTGTCGCTGGCCACCGCCGGCCCGCCGATGTTCTGGTCGCTGGTGATCGTCGGCCTGGGCCAACTGCTGGTCGCGTTGGTGTTCGGCGAGATCGTCTCGCAGTATCCGGTCGCCGGCGGCATCTATCCGTGGGCCCGCCGGCTCTGGGGCCGGAAGTGGGCCTGGATGACCGGCTGGGTCTATCTGTTCGCCCTGCTGGCGACGATCGCCGGGGTCGCGTACGGCGCCGGTCCCTATCTCGGGGCTCTGTTCGCCTTCGTCCCGGGCGTGGCGACGACGGTGCTCTGCGCCCTGATCCTGATCGCGGTGGCGTTGTTGATCAATCTCGGCGGCACCAAGTGGCTGGCGTACGCGGCGATGATCGGATTCGGCGCCGAACTGCTCGGCGCCCTGGTGGTCGGCGGCTGGCTGCTGCTGAGCCAGCGCCACCACGGCCTCGAGGTGCTGTTCGACACCTTCGGCTCCGCCCCACCCGAGGCCTATCTCGGCGCGTTCTTCGCCGCCGGGCTGATCGGCATCTTCCAGTACTACGGCTTCGAGGCCTGCGGCGATGTCGCCGAGGAGGTGCCCGACCCGACCCGGCGGATCCCCAAGGCGATGCGGATGACGATCTATGTCGGCGGCGCCGCCGCGATGTTCGTCTGCCTGTCGCTGATCCTCGCGGTGTCCGACTTCGGCGCCGTGATCTCCGGCGCCGACGCCGACCCGATCGGCACCATCCTGACCACCGCGTTCGGCCCGGTCGGCAGCCGGGTCGTGCTGGCCGTCGTGCTGATCTCGTTCCTCTCCTGCACCCTGAGCCTGATGGCCGCGGCCTCCCGGCTGATGTATTCCTACGCCCGGGACGGGATGATCATCGGCGCCAAGGCGCTGCGTACGGTGCTCCCCAAGCGACACGTGCCGCCGTACGCGATGGTGGTCGCGGCCGCGGTGCCGGCGATCATCGTCGCGGTCTCGATCGTCTCCTCCGAAGCTCTGACCAAGATCATCTCGTTCGCAACGCTGGGGATCTATCTCGGTTTCCACATGGTCGTCCTCGCCGCCCTGCGGGCCCGGCTCAAGGGCTGGCGGCCCGGCGGCCCGTTCCGGCTCGGCCGCTGGGGTCTCCCGGTCACGATCGGCGCCCTGGCGTACGGCGTCCTGGCCATGATCAACATCGCCTGGCCGCGGACCCCGGACGCGCCCTGGTACGACAACTGGATCGTCGTTCTCGGTGCGGCGGTGGTGATCGGGATCGGCGTGGTCTATCTCGTCCTCGGCCGGCCGTACGAGCGTGGCGACGCGCCGTACGGCGACGCGGTCGGCTCGGCTGCACCGGGCCGCCGGGTCAACCTCAACTCAACTCAGTGAATCCTGACCAGGAGGTCATCGTGAAGTTCAGCTACGTCACCCTTCCCGACTACCCGCTCGCCGAGTCGATCGAGTCGATCAAGCTCGCCGACGAGCTGGGCTTCCACGCCGTCTATGCGGCGGACGAGACCTGGCACAAGGATCTGTGGCTGCTGTTCGCGGCCGCGGCCGACAAGACCACGCAGATCCGGATGGGCCCGAGCGTGTCCACCGTCGCGCTGCGCGAGCCGACCTTGATCGCGCAGGCGGCGGCGACACTGGACGAGTTGACCGGCGGCCGGGCCGAGGTGGTGTTGTCGTCGGGCAACTTCGGCCTGCTGGCGCAGTACGGCATCGACTGGTCGACCCAGAAGCCGCTGTCCCGGACCAAGGAGGGCGCGCAGGTCGTGCGCACCCTGCTGGACGAGGGCGCGATCACCTTCGACGGCGAGTTCTACACCTACAAGGGATTGTTCTCCTTCGCCCGGCCGGTCCAAGATCATCTGCCGGTCAAGCTCGGTGCGATGCGCGGGCCGCGGTCGTTCCAGGTCGCGGCCGAGTTCAGCGACGGCTGCCATCACGCGCTCAGCTACACCCGCGAGGCGTACGAGTACATGTACGAGAACATGAAGATCGGCGCGGACCGGGCCGGCAAGGACGTCGACTCACTCGACATCGCCGCCTGGGTCGTGTTCGCCACCGGCGAGGACTCGGCCGTGGCCAAGGACGCGGCCCGCTCGATGGTCGGTCTCTACGCCTCGGCGATGCCGGCGGAACAGCTGCAGCGCAACGGGATCCAGCCGGAGGCGATGGCCCCGATCATCGAGAAGCTCGGCGCCGGTGATCTGGCCGGCTCGATCGACGCCACCACCCCGGAGATCGGCGACACCCTCTCCATCGCCGGCACCCCGGACGAGTGCGTCGCCAAGCTGAAGGACATCGCCGCCGCCGGCGTCAACCACATGATCTTGGCGATCACCGACGCCACCCTG
Organism: Microlunatus speluncae; assembly: GCF_009299835.1. Classification (GTDB taxonomy): domain Bacteria; phylum Actinomycetota; class Actinomycetes; order Propionibacteriales; family Propionibacteriaceae; genus Microlunatus; species Microlunatus speluncae. The sequence continues at coordinate 281,885 of NZ_VKCZ01000003.1, read as the reverse complement.
GTGAAGACGTTCATGGGCCGCGACATCGAAGGCGTCGCCGACGTCAACACCCAGCTCCGCCTGATCCACGACAAGATCATGCCCGAATTCGCCTGACCCACCCTCCAACCCCGAGTTGTCAGACTCTCACCACGCTATGGCGTGGTGAGAGTCTGACAACTCGGGGTCTTCAGGGGGTGCGGGGGCGGGCGCGGGAGCGGAGGTCGGCGAGGGTGGTGGCGCCGAGTTGGCGCATGGTCCGGCGGAGGCCGGTGTCGAGGATGTCCAGCGCTCGCCGTACGCCCGCCTCGCCGCCGGCCATCAGGCCGTACAGGTAGGGCCGGCCGATCATGACGGCGTCGGCGCCGAGGCAGATCGCGGCCGCGAGGTCGGCGCCGGAGCGGAAGCCGCCGTCGATCAAGATCGTCGCGTCCGGGCCGAGGGCGCGGCGCACGACGGGCAGTTGCTCGATGGTCGTCGGGGCCCGGTCCAGCTGCCGGCCGCCGTGGTTGCTGAGCACGATCCCGTCGGCGCCGGCAGCGATCGCCGCGCCGGCGTCGGCGACGTGCTGGATGCCCTTGATCAACAACTCCCCGTCCCAGGTCTGCCGCAGCCAGTCGAGATCGGCCCAGGTCACGGACGGGTCGAACAACCGGTTCGGCAGTTCCTCGGTGGTGCCGGTCCAGGCCCGCATCGAGGCGAACGTGAGCGGCTCGGTGGTGAGGAAGTTGAACCACCAGTGCGGATGCAGCGCGCCGTCGATCAAGGTCCTGGCGGTGAGCGCCGGCGGAATGGTCAGCCCGTTCCGCACGTCGCGCAACCGCAGGCCGCCGACCGGAGTGTCGACGGTCAGCATCAGCGTCCGGTAGCCGGCGGCCCAGGCCCGATCGATCAGATCCCGGCTGGCCGCGCGATCGCGCCACAGATACAACTGGAACCAGCGGTCCACGTCCGGGCCGACGGCGGCGACCTCCTCGATCGACCGCGTCCCCATCGTCGACAACGTGTACGGCAGCCCGACGGACCGGGCCACCCGCACCACCGCATCCTCGCCCTCGTGGTGCATCATCCGGGTGTAGCCGGTCGGGGCCAGCACCAGCGGCAGCGCGGCCGACCGGCCGAGGATCTCCGTGCTGGGATCGACCTCGCCCACCACCCCGAGCCGGCGCGGTTCGAGTTCGATCTGCTGCAGCGCCGTCCTGGCCCGGCGCAACGAGATCTCCTCCTCCGCGCCGCCGTCGGTGTAGTCGAACACGGCTCGCGGGGTCCGGCGGCGGGCGATCCGACGCAGTTCCTCGATCGTGTCCGCCGCGGCGACCCGGCGTTCGCTCCAGCTGGTCACAGGCCCTCCATCCATGATCATCAAATCAGACCGGCCCGCCGCAGGAACACGCGGGCCGGATCGTGTCAGCGGCGCGTCAGTGACCTTGGTTAGGCTCCCGGTCGGAAGAAGCGGCGACCGACGGAGGACGACACCATGGGCTCAGGACCGCACCCCTCGTGGGGCGGTGGGCCGCCGGCCGGTCAGCCGCCGGCCTGGTCCGGTCAGTCGTGGCAGCGACCGGGAGCCGCCCAACCGTGGGGTTGGCATCAGCCGCCGGCCACGGGGCAGGCGGTGGGCGGCCGGCCTCCCGTACCGCCACCTCCGCCCGGCTACCCGCCTCCACCACCCGGCTACCCGCCCCCGCCGCCGCCCGGCTATGCGCCCCCGCCCTGGCCGCCCCGCCGCCCGCCGCGCGCGGGGCTGCCGACCGGGCTGAAGATCGTGCTGCTGACCCTCGTCTTCCTGGTCGCCCTGGGCGGCGGTGCGATCGGGATCTACTACTACGGTTTCGTCGCGCCGACGGCGTCGGACGACCCGACCGGCTGGACCCCGCCGAGCCGGACCCGGCCCCCGCTCCCGACCGCTTCCCGACGCACGACGGCACCACGTCCCACCGCCTCGGACCCGGCCAGCCGACCGCCGGCCAGCCGGCCGCCCAGCTCGACACCGCCGGAGCGCCCGGCGCATCTCGAGCCGCAGCGCGGCTACGCGCCGGTCCCGCTGCCGGATCCACCGCACTCTTCCAGCGAAGCCGACGCCGCGTCGAAGGCGGCCGCGGTGTATCGCCAGAAGGTGTCCAGATCACGCTGCGCGAAGATGCCGAAGCTCGGCGCCCGCCCGTACGGCAACGTGTCCGAGCGGAAGCTGCTGGCGGGGATGCAGATCATGGCCGACTGCGCGACCGCGATGTGGAAGACGCCGCTGGCCCGGGCCGGATTCCAGGCCACGAAGGTCAAGCTCCGGCTCTACAGCGGCAGCGCCAAGTCACCCTGCGGCACGGTCGCGGCCGGACAGTACGCGGGCTTCTACTGCTCGGCCAACCAGCAGATCTACATGGAGAAGGGGCTCGGCGCGCCGCGCAACCGGACCTACCTCACCTGGGGCAACTATCTGAAGACGGTCGATCACGAACTCGGTCACCACATCCAGGCGCGGGCCGGCATCCTGGCCGGTTACGCCATGCTGCGGTACGAGGCGTCCGGGTCGAAGGTGCTGGAACTGTCTCGCCGAACGGAGCTCCAGGCCAACTGCTTCTCCGGCTTGGCCATGAAGCAGTCGGGCCGGGTCTCGGGGTCCGTGGCGCGTCAGGTGTTCGAGGTGAGCAGCGATTCGGAAACGCACGGGTCCGCCGACCATCGGCTCGGCTGGGGGCTCCAGGGCTTCCGCTACCGCGAGATCCGGCAGTGCAACACCTTCGCGGCCTCGAGCAAGGATGTGCGCTGAGGGCGACGGTGCTCACAAAAGCGGTGCCGCATCACTGACTCACGACACTAGGGTGGCGCCGTGTCCATCAACCCCGCCGAACTGCTGAGCGGCCCTCGCGGTCGACGGCTCTGCCTCGAACTCATCCAACGGATCGTCGGGTCCGCACCGACCCATGACGAGCTGAACGGGGCACTGTTCTGGGCCGCCCATGCCCTCGAACCGGAAGTGGCGTCGGTGGCGATCGTCAGCGCCGGTGCCGGCGAGCCGCCCCCGCCACCACCGTCGACGCCGGCCGACGTCGCCCGGCTGCTCGACCGGGTGATCGTCGACACCCCGGACGAGGCCGCCCTGCTGGACGCCCTCGACGCCGCAGTCGCCAACGCCCGCTACTGGCAGGAGCCCGACGGGATGGACGTCCTGGGCGCGACTCCGGAGGTGTCGGAGGCGCTGCGACGGACCGCGGCCACGGTGGCGGACGCACCGGGCGCGGCCTGGTGGACGACCCCGATCGACCGGACCGGCCAGTGGCTGGTCGAGCTCCCGGACCGGCCCCGAGCGGTCACCGGCGGCGCCGGCGCCGTGCTGTCCCGGTGGCGCGCCGAGGCACTGGCCGACGAGACGAGGGCTCGACGTGATCGTCCGGCCGACCCGCGGGAGACGATCAGCGGCACCTGGTGGTCGATGCCGCCGGCCGACCTGGGCCGGACCACGCGCCGACTCGAGCCGCAGGGTCCGGTCGGCCTGTGGTTGATCGAGGACGATCTCGGCCGCGACCGGGGCACCGTGCGCCGGGTCGTCGTCCCGGACGACGCGATCGTGTACGAGATCGACGGTCCGCGGGCCTGGGCCGACCTGTGCGAACGCTATCCGTTCGAGGTCACCGCCGATCGCCGGCACGACTGGTATCGCGCCACCGGACGGGAGGGTCGCTGGTGCCTCCCGGACTGGGCCGGCGTCGCCGCCGACTACGCCGGCGTGCACCTGACGACGGCCGGCTATCTCAGCACGGCCGGCCGCGCGATCGAGGTGTCCGATGAGCTCAGCTCGGTGATCGCCGGCTGGGATCCGGACGCCACCTGGTGGCTGACCGCGGTCAGCGTCGACGAGGAGAGCCGCCAGGACTGGCGCCACGACGACGCCGCCGGTTGGATCCACGGCATGCCGTCGGAGCCCACCGGTTCATGATCACCTCGACCGGTCCGGACCTTGATCGACTTCGACCGGAGCTGGCCCGGCTCCCCTGACCGACTTGTCAGAAGTGAGAAGCCCTATGGCACAACTCGGTTCTGACAACTCGGCAGGGAGGAGGGGTCAGCCCAGCGAGCGGGCGGCTGGGCAGTCGAAGGGGTCGGCGGCGCCGAGTCCGACCCGGTTCAGGTACTCGACGACCCGGGCGTACGACTGCGCGAAGGTCGTCTCGGTGTAGGGCAGCTTGAGCCGGGCGCAGTGCTCGCGGACCAGGGTGGCCGCCCGCGGCAGGTGCGGCCGGGGCATGCTCGGGAAGAGATGGTGCTCGATCTGGTAGTTCAGGCCGCCGAAGAAGGTCGTCATCCCGCGGCCCTTGATGTTGCGCGACGTCAACACCTGCTTGCGGACGAAGTCGAGCTTGCTCTTGGCCGAGATGATCGGCATCCCCTTGTGGTTCGGGGCGAAGGACAGGCCCATGTAGACGCCGAAAGTGGCGATCTGGACGCCGAGGAACGCGGCGCCCATGCCGGGGCCGAGGAGCCCGATGATCACCGCCGGGTACACCCCGAGGCGGAAGATCAGCAGGGCCCGCTCGAGATTGCCCGCGGTGCTGTTGCGGCGGAAGGCGTGCTTGATCGCCGAGACGTGGAGGCCGAGCCCGGCCAGCAGCAGCATCGGGAAGAACAGGTAGCCCTGACGGCGCGTGATCATGCCTCGGATCCCCCGCCGGGCCAGGGCGTCCGCCGGCTCGAAGACCAGCGCCCGGGGCTCGATGTCGGGGTCGCGGCCGACCATGTTCGGGTTGGCGTGGTGCCGGCTGTGCTTCGACATCCACCAGGAGTAGCTGAGCCCGACCAGACCGGAGCCGATCCACAGGGCGGCTCGGTCGTTGCGGACGCCCGAGGCGAAGACCTGACGATGAGCCGCCTCGTGGGAGAAGAACGCGAACTGGGTGAAGACGACGCCGAGGACGCCGGCGATCAGCAACTGGAACCACGACGTCCCGAGCAGGACGCCGCCCGTGGCCGCACCGAGCAGGCAACAGGTCAGGATGGCCACCAGCCCGAAGTAGAACGGGCGAGCCCGCTCCAGCAATCCCGCCTCCCGGATCGCGCGCAGCAGGTCAGCGTGAGAGCTTTCCGTGGCGGGTCCGCGGGCATGCGTCAGGGTGGCACCAGTCGTCATCAAGCCTCGCTAGGTAGCAACTGCACCTTCGTAGTCGAGGCCGAGCCGATGGGCTCGTACGTTCGTCACCCCAAGTAACTGTGCCCCGCAGGTCTGTTGCGGGGCCGGTGTTGCGCCCTACCCTAGGGCACCGATCAGGACACGCCGACCATCGGACTGATAACAAGTTCCTGTGATTCCCGCACCCAGTCCACGCCTCGCCTTCCGCGAGATGACCGAACAAGATCATGACGACCTGGCCGGATTGCTGGGGGATCCGGTGGTCATGCAGTACTACCCGAAGCCTCGTGATCGGGCCGGCGCGCTGGCCTGGATCCACTGGAACCAACGGCTCTATCGCGAGCGAGGATTCGGCCTGTGGCTGATCACGCTGCGGGAGACCGGCGAGTTCGTCGGGGACTGCGGCCTCACGCCGCAGCTGGTGGACGGGCGCACCGAGATCGAGATCGGCTATCACGTCCGGGCTGATCTTCAGGGCCGCGGGCTCGCCACCGAGGCCGCCGAGGCCTGTCGTGATCTTGCCCGGGACGCGTTGGGTGTACGGCGACTGATCGCGATCATCAATCCGGCCAACACGCCGTCGCAACGGGTCGCCGAGAAGCTCGGTCTTGATCATGAACGCGACGCCTCGGTGCACGGCGGGACGCAACGGATCTACGCCGGCGACCTCGGCCCCGCCCGGACCTGACCGAAGGGGACCGAGGTCACCGCGATACGACGTCAGCCGCCGAGCGGAGTGAGCTCGATCAGTCGGGTGAACTCGCCGAACGACGACGGTGCGTTTCCGGTCACGACGATCCGCACCTGGCTCGCGGTCACCGCCCGGCGGAAGGGCACCTCGCGGTCCAGCGCGGAGTTGCCCTTGACCGTGGCCCGGGTCGACCAGGTCTCTCCGTCCGTCGACGTCTGGACGGTGAAGTCGCTGATCCAACCGGCCGAGTGGGTGACGATCCCCACTCCGGAGATCTTGATCGGCTCCGGAGTGATCACCGTGAGTTCGTCCGGGTAGGCCGCCACGGTGGCGTCGTTCCAGAAGGTGCTCACGTCGCCGTCGATGGCGTTCCCGGCGACGAACGAGGCGCCGCCGGGCGGATGGACGCTCGAGGCCTCCGCCGTTGTGCCCGCCGGCCAGGACACGGCCACCGCGGCCTCGGTCGCGGCCTTGACCGGCGCCTCGCTGTCCGTCGACCTGGCGGTGATCTTCAGCGTCTCCCGACCGAAGTCGGCATCGGCGGGCGGCGTGACCTGGACCGTGTACTCGACCGGGACCGGGGTCCCGTGGGTGGGCACCTGGAACGGTTGCTCGGCCGGAGTGACCTGCCACCCGCTCGGTCGGCTGACCCGGAGCACGCCGTCGATCGGATCCCGGGCCTGGCCCCAGACCGTGATCGTGATCATGGCCGTACCGCCCGGTTGGACGAACGACGTCACCGGCTCGGCGACCACCCGCAGCCGCGGCGGAAAGGGATCATCCTCGACCGCAGCCGCCGGGGACAGCAGCAGCGGCTGGAGCAGCAAAGCCAGCAGCACGCCGAGCAGGACGGCCGGCCGCACCCGGCCAGCCGATCTTGAGCGGGGGCCAGGTAACGACGAACCGGATTCGATGATCATGCGGCGACCTCCACCCGATAGAGCACGGCGGCCCCGGCACCGAGCGAGATGTCGGCCCGTGGACTCACCGGCCGGTAGCTCTCGTCCGCGGGGACGTAGCGTTCCACCGTGGCGACGTCGGAGCCGAAGTTGACCCGCCCGGTCGCCTTCGCATCCAGGGCGTAGTTGACCACCAGGAACCACCGATGATCATCATCGGCGGCCGACCCGAACCGCCCGATGATCAACGGATCGCCCCAGGTCTCCTTGATGTAGTCACCGGGAGCGAACGCGGGCAGGCCGTTCGGCGGATGGTCCAGCAGGTTGGCCACGCCGATGCTCTCCGAGGTCAGCGGCTTCAGCTGCCGTCCGACCCGGGACAGCCAGCCGCTGTTGATCTTCTTCGCCGCCTGGTAGCGCGCGGTCCGCTCGCCGGCCAACGTGATCAACGCACCGTCGCCCTCGGCGAAGCCCTCGCCCCGCGCCGCCTCCGGCGTCCAGTAGGTGAAGTACAGGATTCCGGTGCAGCCGTAGGCCAGGCTGACGTTGGTCTGCCACAGCAGCTCGGCCTCGGTCGGTGATCGATAGTTCAGGTGTTCGACCGCCAGCAGATAGGTCCAGGTCGGCAGGTCGAAGTCCAGCCCGGCCTGCCGGACCGACGCCCAGTCGGCGTACCAGGTCTGATCGATGCTGCCGTTGAACAGCGGATAGTGATCAAAGGAGATGACCGGCGGGTCGACCTGCTCGACGAAGGCGGCCAGCCGGGTCGGGTTCATCGAGATGCCGCGCTCGAGATTGACGTACGGGAAGACATTCGGCGCGATCTCGCGCAGCATCCGGATGCCGCGAGCCACGTTCTCGATCGCCTGCGGGGTGGTCGGCTCGTCCCAGAAGTTGAAGCCCGCAAACGACGCCTGCGGCTTGTACACATCGACCGCGGCCTGGAGCAACTTCCTGGTCTCCGCCGTCGAGTACTCCAACTCGCCGGCCCCGTCATCGGTCAGCTTGGCCAGCCGCATCAGCGACGAGAGCCGTAGGTCGTTGGCCTCCAGATATTTCAGGCCGACCTGACCCGCGAAGCCCATCGCCCGGCGGGTGATGAACGCGTCGTAAAGGTAGTTCCCGCCGACCAGGAAGGTGAAGCCGGCGTTCTTGATCTCCTGATAGCGCGCCAGCGTGGTCTGATACGGCGGCGGTGGCCAGTACAGCCCGATCGGGAACTCCTCGCCGCTGATCAACGGCAGGTCGTCCGGGTAGGGCGTCCGCCCGGCTGCCTGACGCGGCTCGGCATTCGCCGTCGTCGGCCCGGCGCCGAGCCCGCCGGCCGCGGCGACGGCCCAGGTCCCCAGCCCCGCAGCTCCGAGCAGGGTGCGGCGACCCAACCGTGGCCCGGTGTCGGCTTCCTGCTGGTCCCGCTCGGCTGGTCGTACGTCCTCGTGATCTTGGTCCTGAGTGTCCATGTCACCTCTCCGTGGCAGTGGGCTGACTCGTGGCGTGGGTTGCGCCCGACTGTAAGGAAGGGGAGCGGCACGGAGCCATGACCTGATCAGTTGAATCGTTGCACTCAACGTCACATCGATGGCCCGGTCGCACCGCCCTGACCCTTGACGCTGCTCGGCGGCTGCCCGAACCAACGGCTGAACTGCCGGCTGAACAGGAAGACGTCGTCGTAGCCGAGCGCCCGGGCCACTTCCGCCACGGACAGCGGGCTCTCCGCCAACAGTTGGTACGCCCGCTCCAGGCGCACCTGCAGGAGCTGACGCCGGAAGGTGGTGCCGAGCTGGGCCGAGAACAGGCGGGACAGATACACCGGGGACAACCCGGCCACCGCGGCCGCCTGGCTGAGCGTCGGACGCCGCGACGGTTCGGCGGCGATGAAGTCGAGCACCTCCTGCAGCCGCGGGTCGATCTGCGGGATCAGCCGGCCCTGCGCCTGCGCCTCCTGCAGATAGACCTCGATCAACGCCGACAGCAACACCGAGGCCGATTCGAGCTGTCGTAAGGGATGCGGGTCCCGGCGCAGTCGCATGATCCGGTGCAGCAGATCACTGAGCCGCGAGCTCCGACTCAGCTGCAGGTGCCGGTCCGGCAGCCACGCCGCGGGCGGCTCCGACGGCACGGACGTCGTGGGATCGACGAAGTCGTAGTGGCAGGAGATCACCGTCAGCGGGTCGTTCGGATCATGTCCGAACTCGGCCACATCGCCCGGCCGGAACATCATCAGGCTGTTGGCACGGACCGTGACCGGCCGGTCGTTGACCCGTCCGGCGCCCTGACCCGCGAGCACCAGCCAGATGTCGTAGTCGGGCATGGTGATCCGCCACCGCCACCCGGGCTCGTGCACCCACCGCGTCGCCAGCGAGGGCATCGGCCGGTGCCGTGTCGACAACAGCTCCGCCAGGTCCTCCCAGGCATGCTCGGCGTCGTAGTCCACCCACCGGCCCTTCCCCTATTCGGTTCCCGGCAGTACAGCACGTCGGTTGGGCCAGGCCCAGCCGGCGTTGGCGGAGGTCGATGTGGTCGCGACGGCTGGGTGCTCAACCGCCGCGACCTATGCCTTCCCGGCCTCCTAGGTAGCCGGGCCGACCTATCCGTCCCCGTACCCAATTCCGTGATCACCATTCGGTCCACCGCGAACTCCCGATCAAGGTGGGCGCCGGTGAGACGGACGGACATGGATCCGCGTCCCCCAGACATGGCGCCTCCGCGCGTCGACCGGTTCGATGGCGATCACTCGATCAAGGAGAGCACTCATGAGCGAAGCACCACCCGACTCTCTCAAGCAGCTCGAGCCCTTGCTGGGCACCTGGCGCGTCGAGGGGCCGGGCACCTCGGGCCAGGTCCGCTACGCCTGGGCCGACTTCGGCGGCTGGCTGGTGCAGGACGTCGACATCGTCGCCGACGACCAGCACACCCGCGGGGTCGAATACATCGGTTACGACAGCGAGTCCGACAGCATCCGATCCCACTTCTTCGGCAGTTCCGGCGAGATCCTGGAATACACGTACGCCCTGGACGGCGCCGTCCTGACCATCTGGTTCGGTGGATCGGATTCACCGGCCAAGTTCGTCGGCACGTTCAACGACGACTTCAGCCGAAACGTCGGCGCGTGGTCCTGGCCCGGCGGCGGCTACGACTCGACCATGATCAAGGAATCGCCGGCCTCACCGTGAAGGTCGGCTGCCCGCGTCACCGGACCCCTGAACTCTGCCGGCAAAGCGCCCGCGCGGACACGCCGACCGGCGTAGCGTCAATACCACATATCAAACTGGTATGGAAGATCGGACGGGGGTCCGGAGATGTTCGTACAGGTTATTCAGGGTCAGGTGTCGGACGCGGCGCGGGCGCGGGCCCAATTCGATCAATGGATCGCCGAGGTGGCGCCGGGATCGGTCGGCTGGCTGGGGTCGACCTCCGGAGTCACCGAGGACGGGCGATTCATCGCCCTGGCCCGCTTCGAGTCGGCAGCGGCGGCGCAGCAGAACAGCGATCGACCGGAACAGACGGCCTGGTGGGAGGTGACGGCTTCGGTGTTCACCGGCGAGCCGACTTTCCAGGACAGCCGGTACGTCGACGTCGACCTGCCCGGTGACCCCGACCAGGCCGGCTTCGTGCAGATCATGCAGGGCCGCTCGAGCGATCCGGATCGGGTCCGGGAGCTGATGGCGAGCGACTCGACCGATTGGCAGCAGTACCGCCCGGAGATCCTCGGCACAATCATCGCCGGCCACGACGACGGCGCCTGGACGATGGCGATCTATTTCACGTCCGAGGAGGCCGCCCGCGAGGGGGAACGGAAGGAGCCGCCGCCGAAACTGCAGGAATTCATGCAGGAGCTGAATGCCCTCGCCGTCGGCGAGCCGGTCTATTTCGATCTCAAGGACCCCTGGCTGGACACCCCGCGCTGAACCTCGGTTTGGGCCACGGTGATCGTCGATATCGCCGGCATCGGCGTAATCTGTCAGTGGCAGCGTTCAGACCCATACGTACGGCGCTGGGACGGAGGGCCAATGATGCGACGATGTCGAAAATAGGAACGCAGATCAATATGCTGTTCCAAAACTCAAGCGGAATTCCTGGCGAGAAGTCGGACTGGTTCTATGTGACCAGAAAACAAGCAGGCATTTTTCAGAATGGATCTGATGCGTACATCAGGGTCAATCCCAAAGGTCCAGACCGCTTACCGGCGACCGTGTCTGAATTTCAAGTAGCCAACTATCCTAATACTCTTCCTGACCACGCGTTCACAACGTTGCACGAACTTCGGGCACAAGGAGTTGGAGCCAGGCCGGGCCCTGGTGCTCAACATGCAGGACCTGACCCGGGAAGCGCCCTGCGACGAGACGGGCAGCAGGCACTGTACTGAGAGTCGGAAAGTCGAGGTCGGTCGCTCATGAACACACACTCGGATCCCCTGCCGAGCCCACTCGAGGAGCGGTTGGCAAGGCTACGAGCCCGGCAAGAACCATTGACCGGAATCGACCGTCGCGCCTGGGAGATTGCCGACAGCCGCGTACTGCGCCGGTTGAAGACCTCTGCATGTGACGTCGCACACTTTGTCGATCAGCGAGAACAGATTCTCGGCCAGGAGCACCGGCCGGGGGTCACCTGGCAGCGCCGACGGTTTCAACGTTTGTACAACGCCGGTGTCGAGGTGCGGGAATCACTCCGCGACTTTTTCACCTCGGTCCTCGGCCAGATCCGCTCCTATCGGTACTGACCGACTGCACCGGGACATCGGCAGGGCGTGAGTGGGATTGCCGCTTGTCGGCAGCGCGTCGCGCGGAGGCCGGCAGAGACACCATTGAAGCCAGGACATCCGCCACCTTCCTGTCAGCCACCTCACTCCACGCCGCGTACACGCAGAGACACCCAACCTTCTGATCCGCAGTCCGAAGCTGGGTTCTGTTTGCCATGTCATCCCGCCCATTCCATCCCACCCAGTCTGACATCACGGCACAGGATGGTTCGTGACGTGAACACGCCTCGCCTCCCGGACCGACGGTGGGGCGTCTTCAGGGTCGAGATCGATGGTTGGGGATTTCCAGTTCGGCAACCAGGAGGTCATCCACCTGCTACCGTGTGAGATCAATCACGTGACGCGGGTCACTTTCCTGCCGGGGGTAACAATGTTCCAAGAGCACCGAATCAGGCGGTCAACCATAGTGCTGGCTGCGATGGCTTTGATCACCTCCGGGGCAATTGCGACTACCTCCGGCACAGCTGTGGCTGATCCGCCGGCCGGCGAGGAGGCCCTTCGTGCCGACATACAGATTGTGGCGCAACAGCGAGGGATCTCCTATGACGACGCATTCAAGGCCGTGGATTGGCAGGATGGCGTGGCCGGTGTGATGACCAAGTTGGCCGAGAAATTCCCAGACTTCTACTCAGGTGCCGAGGTCACCAGCGAGACTCCTGCGGCGGTCAAGGTGCGCTTCAAAGGATCAGCCCCGGCCGAAGCGATATCGATCCTCGCAGGCATCGATGCTGCAATCAAGGTCGATATCGTGGAGGATCAACCTCTAAATGAAACTGACATCCACGACGTCGTGAGAAAAGCACACGAATCGCTGACTTCTCTACTCGATGCTGATACGGCGGTTTCGTCGTCGTATGACAGAAACGGCAACGTCGTGAAGTCAGTAGCCAACTCCGCCGGCTTCAGGCTCCGCGAAAGTGACCTTGAGAGCAGGGTTTCTGCGGGTATCGCGACCAGTGCACCGGGCGTTCAGTACGACTTGACCCTAAGTGAATCGTTCAATGCATCTCCCACTGCGCGCAACGGCGGTGGGCGGCTAGAGCACCCGTCATCGGAGGGTCTTGCGTGCACCGGGGGCTTCAATGTCATTAGTTCCGCGGGCACCACTGGAGTTGCCACTGCCGGACACTGTGCAAATGGACTGACCCATGAGAATCGACCAGGTCAGGCAGAGTTCACGATGACGTACAGGGCTCAACATATGGGGACTTACGGAGACTACCAATGGCATACGACTACCGATACTGAACCTGATGACTTCTATTTCTCAAAGGTAGAGACATCTGCCAGAGACGTGCGCGGCGTGTTCAGCCCGATGGATAATCAGACAATATGCAAGTTCGGATGGGTTACGGGGTCGACCTGCGACACGGTGGCAGATCTATCGGATTGTATTACCTACCCTGGCTATCCACAGATGTGTCGACTCGTAAGGACTGACCACCGGAAGGCGATCGAGGGGGACAGTGGAGGCCCCTGGTTCTACTCATACAACGCATACGGACTTACGAGTGGATGGTTGACTTGCAACATTATTACCGGCGACCAATGCGACCTGTTTTCGCGCGCCACCTACATATACAACGCGCTCGGAGTCTCGGTGAGGACGGGCTGATGAGCTACTCGTCCGGACGGGTGCTGAGGGCGATCGCCCTGATCGTATGCCTGATCTCATTGATGTGGACCAGCTCATGTTCGGTCCGAGATCCCGTGTCCTTTGAAGTGTCCGGAGAGGCTGGGTCGACGACTCTGACCGTGACTGTTCCATGCGGAGGAGAGTGGGATGTGAAGAAGGATGAGACGTCGGACACGGTCCTTATCTCCGTCATCGCCACCAAGCTTCCTGCAAGGCCAGCCTGCAACGACATCACTAGGGTCGAGCTTGATAAGCCATTGGGTGCCAGGAAGATTGTTGACAAGAACACAGGACGCGAGGTCAAGCTGAACTCAGGCCAATGAGCCGGCGCACAGAGGCTACGTGGACCTCCGGTCGGCTGCCGCGCTCCACTCCGCGTACACGCGCAGCATCGTGCCGCCTCCGCCGCCATGTCGATGCCGAACTTGGCGCCCATCGCTGCGGACCGCTGAGAACCGCGTCCAGGGGCGCGGCACCGAATGGTCCGGCTCGGCTGAAATCCCAGCGAGTCGGGGTCAACTTGTTTGACTGTTATTCCTAGTCGAACCGACTTTGTGCAGCGCGCCCGGAGGGATTCGAACCCCCAACCTTCTGATCCGTAGTCAGATGCTCTATCCGTTGAGCCACGGGCGCCCGGTCGTCCTGGGACGACCGACGACTGAGTTTAGCGGTCCCTGGCCTTGAGGCCCAAACCAGTTGGCTGGGAGCCGCCTTGGGCCGGCGTGGCGCCGAGTGGAAACCTGGCCGAAAGGTTCGGCTCATCTGCTCGCCATCTGATCGTGCGGTCCTCCTGGGATGCTCCCCCGGCGCAGGGGGCGCACGGGTGAAGCAGGGGGTCGAGGTCGCTGATGGCACGACGCAGGGGTACGAGATCGATCGCGGCCGGTGTGGCCGCTCTGTGGCTGGCCGGGGCCGGGCTCTCGGTGCCCGGGACTGCGGCCGCGGACGACGGCGCCGTGTTCCAGCGGACCGCGACCTATCCGGTCTATCTGAACAACGACGACGACCCGTCGGCCGAGACTGTGGCCGAGATCTCGACGGTCAGCGGGGACGGCAACACGCTGATCTACACCGATGCGCTGGCCCGGCAGATCGGGTTCCTCGATATCACCGATCCACATGCGCCGACCGGGCTCGGCACGCTGGCGCTGACCGAGCTCGGCGATGCGGAGGACGAGCCGACATCGGTCGCGGTCGTCGGTGACTACGTGCTCGTCGTGATCAACACCAGCGCCTCGTTCACCACGCCGTCCGGCCGGCTGGACGTGATCAAGCTTGCCGACCGGACGCGGGTGCGCAGCATCGAGCTGCCCGGCCAGCCCGACTCGATCGCCATCGCACCGGACGGCAGGACGGCGGCGATCGCGATCGAGAACGAGCGGGACGAGGAGGCCGGCGACGGCGGCCTGCCGCAGCAGCCGGCCGGCTTGATCAGCTTCCTTCGGCTGGCTCCGACCGGCCCGGCGCGCTGGACGCTGAAGAACGTCGAGATCGCCAACCAACTCGCCGGCATCGAGGGCATCGACACCCCGGAGGATCCGGAGCCGGAGTATGTCGCGTACTCACCCGACTCGTCCACCGTCGCCCTGACTCTGCAGGAGAACAACGCGATCGCGCTGTTCAACCCCCTGCGGGGGACCTTGATCAAGGCCTTCTCCGCGGGCACGGTCACGCTGACCGGGATCGACACGGAGGACGATGATCAGATCGATCCGACCGGCACGCTGACCGACCTCCCGCGGGAGCCGGACGCCATCGGCTGGGTCGATGATCATCACGTCGCCACCGCCAACGAGGGCGACTGGAAGGGCGGCAGCCGCGGCTGGACGATCTTCGACACCGTGACCGGCCAACCCGCCTGGGATGCCGGCAACTCTTTCGAGCACCTGGCGATCTCCAACGGGCTCTACCCGGAGCATCGTTCGGCAGACAAGGGTTCCGAGCCGGAAGGCTTGGCGATCGCCGAGATCAACGGCACCCGGTACGGGTTCGTCGCCGCCGAACGGGCCAACTTCGTCGCCGTCTACGACCTCACCGACCCGGTCGCGCCGGTCTATCGGCAGACCCTGCCGACCACGAACGGGCCGGAGGGGATCCTGCCGATCCCGGATCGGCACCTGCTCGCCGTCTCCAGCGAGACCGACGAGCCGGCGAACCGGGTCCGGGCGAGCGTCAGTCTTTTCCAACTGGGGCAGGGAAAGCCGGAGTTTCCGACCATCCACTCCGTCGGCGAGCAGCCGATCCCCTGGGGTGCACTGGGCGCCCTCAGCCGCGACGTCAACGCGGCGCACCGGCTCTATTCGGTGACCGACGCCGCCTATCAGCCGACCCGGATCCTGGGCATCGACGCGTCGGTGACCCCGGCGGTGATCGACACCGAACGGGTGATCACCAAGGACGGCAAGCCATACGCCGTCGACGCCGAAGGCATCGCGCAGCGACCGGACGGCGGGTTCTGGATTGCCGCCGAGGGTGAGACCGGCCCCGAGAACGCGTTGATCCGGCTCGACGCCGCCGGCGCGGTGCGGCAGGAGATCAAACTGCCCGACGAGCTAGCGGCCAAGATCAAGAGCCAGGGTCTGGAGGGCGTCGCGGCGGTCACCGTCGCCGGGGTCGAGCAGGTGTATGTCGCGCTGCAACGCCACCTGGACGGCGATCCCGACGACACCGCCCGGATCGGCCGCTTCGTCCCGTCCACCGGCCAATGGGAATGGTTCGGCTACCCGCTGGAACGGACCACAGCCGAAGGCGACTGGATCGGGCTGAGCGAGATCACCGTGATCGATGATCATCGGCTGGCGCTGATCGAACGGGACAAGCTGAACGGGCCGGACGCGGCGATCAAGCGGATCACCATGATCACCGTCCCGGCTGCGACCAGGGACGGCACCCTGACGCCGCTCACCAAGGAGACCGCGGTCGATGTCCTGCCGCTGCTCCGCGCGACGAACGGCTGGACCCAGGAGAAGCTCGAGGGGTTGACGATCGCCGGCGACGGGACCGTCTACGCGATCACCGACAACGACGGCGTGAACGACGCCACCGGCGAGACGATCTTCCTCCGGCTGGGCAGCTCGGAGGCGATCTTCTGCGCGAGTCCGGCACCGTCCCCGACGCCCGCTCCGTCCGGATCCCCCTCGCCGACGCCCAGCCGGCCGACTCCGAATGCACCGACCCCGACTCCGACTGAGACCCCCTCACCCGGCGGGCCGAGCACACCACCACCGAGCGACAACCCCACGGCCCTGCCGAGCGACGGCCCGAGCCACCCGTCGGCGCCGATCGGCAACCCGCCGGGTGACGGCGGACAACTCCCCGAGACCGGCGCGCCGGTGCCGCCGATCGTTCCGGTCGCAGCGGCGGTGCTGATCGGCGTCGGGCTTGCCCTGACCGCTGCCCGCCGCTCGACCCGGCTTCGGCCGGCCCCGACAGGACCCGACCGGTCCTGACCAGCCCTCCGGTCCCGACTGGACCGCCGGACAGGATTCGCCGACCCGTCACTTGTGCGCCGACACGCCGCAAAAACCGGCGCAGATGTGACGGGTCGGCGGTTTTAGGGTGGGGGATGGAACTGGACGTCGGGTTGGGGCGGATCGAGCGGGCGGCGCGGGAGTTGCCGGCGGTTTTTCGGGATACGCCGCAGTATGTTGAGGAGCAGTTGTGTGCGGCGGTTGGCCGGACGGTGTTGATCAAGCTGGAGATTGCCAATCCGATCCGTAGCTTCAAGGGGCGCGGGGCCGACACGATGCTGGCGTCGCTGCCGTCGGGTAGCTCGGTGGTCTGCGCCTCGTCCGGCAACTTCGGCCAGGCGATCGCGTACGCCGGCCGGGCTCGGGGGATGCCGGTCGAGGTGTTCGTCCCGTACGACCTCAATCCGGACAAGCGGCGCCGGATGGAGACGTTCGGCGCCCGGCTGACCCCGGCCGGAGCCGGCAGCGCCGAGGCCCGGCTGGCCGCCGCCGACTTCGCCGCGCAGCATCCGGAGGTGACGTTCGTCGAGGACGGCCGGCAGCCGGCGTTCGCCGAAGGGGCCGGGACGATCGGGGTCGAGCTGGCCCGGGCCGAGCCGTGCGACGCGGTTGTGCTGCCGGTCGGCGACGGGGCGTTGATCACCGGCGTCGCCCGCTGGCTCAAGGCGCACCGCCCGGACACCAGGATCGTCGGGGTCAGCGCCGCGGGCAGCCCGGCGATGGTCCGCAGCGTCGAGGCCGGGCACCCGGTCACGGTCGAGGCCACCACATTCGCCGACGGGATCGCGGTCAGTACGCCGATCGAGGAGTCGGTCCGCCGGGTCCGGGCGCTGGTCGACGAGTTCGTCCTGGTCGACGACGCGGCGATCCTGGACGCGATGGTGCTGGCCGCCCGGACCCTCGGCGTGCTGCCCGAACCGGCCGGCGCGGCCGGGCTCGCGGCCATCGCGAGCGGCGCGATCGCGGGCGACCGGGTGGCCACCGTGGTCACCGGAGCCAATCCGCGGCCGGAGGTCGCCGCCACCGTCGCGGCCCGGATCGGCGCTCCCGTGGCATCCTGATCCATGTCCGTTCCGCGAACATCGGCGTCCGGGCCGGGCCTTCCCGAAGGCCGGTCCCGATTCCTAGATTGGTGTTCGCAACGGACACACCTGACGGTCTCGAAGGAGCCTCGATGACGACCCTCACCACCCCCGCCCGTGATCTTGACCAGCTGGCCGCTGATCATGCCCGGGACGGTTTCGTCCTGGTCAAAGGCCTGCTGACCAAGGAGGAGGCGGCCGCATACCGGGCCCGCAGCCACGAGTTGATCAAGCGGCTGAACCGCAGCGACGACCCGACCTGGGCCTCGGCGGCCGACGTCGCGATGGGCCAGGCCACCAGCCTGCGGCACACCCACGACGCCCAGTTCTACGACTCGGCCTTCAGTAAGCTGCTGACCGATCCCCGGTTCACCGACGTCGCCGCCGCGGTGCTCGGCACCCCGAACGTGCAGCTGCACCACACCAAGCTGTTCATCAAGCCACCGGAGAACGGCTCGCCGTTCCCGCTGCACCAAGATCATCCGTTCTTCCCGCACAAGTACCACCGGATGGGCGCGGCGATCTTTCACTTCGACGATGCGCCGGAGGAGAAGGGGTGCGTCCGGGTCATTCCGGGCAGCCATAAGGCAGGCCCGCGGGAGCACAGCCCCGAGGGCAGCTATCACCTGACCGACGTGCCGTTCAGCGACGCTGTCCCGCAGCCCGCCGAGGCCGGCGACGTGCTGTTCTTCAGCTACCTGACCGTGCACGGCTCCGGGATCAACACCTCCGACGAGGCCCGGACCACCTGGCTGGTGCAGTATCGAGACCCGGAGGATCCGTCGCTGACCGACCAGCACACGCAGTCGCTGGGGCAGGGCATGATCCTGGCCGGCATCGATCCGACCTGCCGCAACCCGCAGTGATCACGATCCGCTCTTGATCATCGACGACGTCGCCGCATCGAGCAGCTTCACCGGCCTGCACGGGCTGCTCGATCGGTGCGTCGTCGACTCCTATGCGGCCGACTTCGTCAGCTGGGGCTTCTTCGAGCCGCGCTACTGGCGCAACTACGCCCACACCCACTCCTACTTCGAGATCTGCCTGGCTTTCGCCGGCCGCGGCACCTTCACCATCGACGGTGATCATCATCGGGTCGCCGTCGGCACGGTCTTCGTCGCCCGCCCCGGCCAGGTGCACGAGATCATCTCCGACCGCCGCGACCCGCTCGGCATCGCCTTCTGGGGTTTCACCCTCGCGCCCGGGCGCGGATCGGCGCCGTCCCGGCCGGGCTGGTGGCGCGGCCTGCTCGACACCGACCGGCCGGCCCTCTCCGATCGCCTCGGCCTGCTGCCGTTGACGATCAGCGCGCTGGCCGTCGAGGCGGCCCGGCCGCGATCCGGGCAGTCGGGCGTGCTGGCCGGGCTCGGCGCGACCCTGGTGATCGAGACCGCCCGCGCCTTCGCCGACGAAGCTGATCTTGCTCTGGAGACCACGCCGGTCGACCGGCGTTCGGTCGCGGTGGCGACGATGGAGCGCTATCTGCTGGACAATCTGGCCCGACCGCTGGTCGTCCGGGATGTCGCCGCGGTCGTCCACCTGTCCGAGCGGCACGCCGAACGGCTGTTCCAGGCCCAGACCGGCGAGCCGCTGAAAACGGCCCTGCGCCGGTTGCGGCTGGAGCGAGCAGCCCGGTTGCTGCTCGAGTCCAACGCCCCGGTCACCGAGATCGCCCGGCGCTGCGGCTATCCGGAGGTGCGCCCGTTCAGCACCGCGTTCCGCCGCCGCTTCGGCCAGCCACCGACCTCCTTCCGCCACACCGGCGGCACCCTGCACCTCTGATCACCCCGACTGAGAGCCGTTGACGCTGGTCTAGACCAGGCGTACGATCATGCCCGGACAGGTTCAGGTCGACCGCCGGAAACGGAGTCATCATGATCAGCAGACGTTCCCTGCTCGCGGCCGCCGGCGTCGGGGCGCTCGGTTCGACGCTTTCGCTCACCGGCTGCGGATCATCCTCCGACGACGACGGCGCGATCAGCGTCTACAGCTGGCGGCAGGAGGACACCGAGGGCTACCAGCAGTTGTTCGGCGCCTTCACCGCGGCCAATGCCGGGATCACGGTCGAGTTCGAGCCGTTCAACTCCACCGACTACGACCAGATCCTGGCCACCGCGATGAAGGCCGGCGATGCGCTGGACGTGATCCAGTTGCGTCCGTACGCCGCGGGCCGGGAGATCATCGACGGCGGCAGTCTGGCCCCACTGGACGACCTGCCCGGCCTGTCCGCGTTCAAACCGGCCGATCTCGGCGCGGTGAGCGGCTCGGACGGCAAGGTGTACGGCGTCCCGCTGGCGCTCAACGCTCTGATCAGCCTCTACAACGTCGATCTGTTCGAGAAGCACAAGATCGCCGAACCGACCACCTGGCCCGAGTTCCTGGACGCCTGCCAGAAGCTGAAGAGCGCCGGCATCGTGCCGATCGCCCAGTCGGGCAAGGCCGCGTACCTGTTGTCGATCTTGTACGAGGCCGTCGCCTCGGCCGCGCTGCCGGACGGCTTCGTCCAGGCCGCCCACGACGGCAGCGCCGACTTCACCGGCCCCGAGTTTCGGCAGTCGGTGCAACGGGTGCTGGACCTCAAGCCGTTCCTGCCGGACAGCTTCATCGGCATGGCCGACGACGAGGCGCGCGCGATGTTCGCCCAGGGCGAGGCCGCGATGTACATCAACGGCGACTACCGGATCAAGCCGCTGTTGGAGCTCAACGCCAAGCTCAACCTCGGCTACCTGCCCAGCCTGCCCGACTCCGGTTCGGCATCGCGCCTGTGCACGTTCGTCGACGGCGCGTACGCGGTGCTGGCCGACTCCAAGCACCTGGACGATGCCAAGAAGCTGCTGGCCTACCTGGCGTCGGCGGACTTCGGCACCGCGTTCGGTCAGGTGTTCTCCCGGCTCAGCCCGGTGCCCGGCACCAAGCCGGAGGACGACCTGCACGTCAAGCTCGCCGACGCGATCGCGTCGTCGGGCACCCAGAACCTGTTCATCGAGATCGGTGGCGGCCAGCCGGACGTGAAGTCGGAGTTCGAGAATGCGCTGCAGGGCGCCCTGGGCGGCCAGATCACCGCCGACGAGCTGTTCGCCAAGACCCAGGATGCCTACCGCAGCTCGAGGTCGTGAAGATTCTCGGTGCGTCGGGGCGTCGCGGCCCGGCCCGCATCTCGCCCTGGGTCCACCTGTTCGCGCTGCCGGCTCTGCTGTTGTACGGGCAGTTCGTGCTCTATCCGATCCTGACCACCCTGCTGAACAGCTTCTTCTCCTTCCGCGGCATCAATCGCGGCGCCTGGATCGGGCTCGACAACTTCGTCACCCTGTTCACCACCGCCCCGCTGAACGAGCGGGTGATCAACGCCGTCGGCAACAACCTGATCATGTTCGCCGGCGCCATGATCATCACCTTCGCAGCGTTCGTGATCGCGGCGCTGCTGCATCAGCTCACCGTCGGCCGGGAGTTCTTCAAGGCGGCGTTCTTCCTGCCCCGGCTGCTGTCCCTGGTCGTGGTCGGCTTCCTCTGGCAGCTGATCCTGAGCCCGCGATCGGGTGCCCTGAATGCCTTCCTGGAGGCGGTCGGCCTGGCCGGCCTGACCCAGGCCTGGCTGGGCACGCCGGACTCCGCGCTCACCTCGGTGATCGCGGTCGGCGCCTGGCACAGCATCGGCTTCTCGATCCTGGTCTTCCTGGCCGCGATGCAGGCGATCCCGTCCAACCTGTACGAGGCGGCCCGGCTGGACGGCGCCGGGCCGGGCCGGATCCTGTTCTCGCTCACCCTGCCGCTCACCCGATCGGCCTGGATGATCTTGACCGTGCTGGCGTTCATCGGAGCGTTCGAGACCTTCGACCTGGTCTACGCCATGCAGGGGGTGACCGGCGCGCCGTACTACGGCACCGACACCCTCGGCCTGTTGTTCTACCGACTCGCCTTCGGCGGCGAGGGCGGCACCGCCGCGGTCGGACTCGGCTCCGCGCTGGCCCTGGCGATGCTCGTGGTGATGGCCGTGGCCGCGATCGGGACGCTGCGACTCTTCCGGCCGGCGAAGGATTGATCATGGCGACGACCACCGCGATCATGAACGCGTCGGCGATCACGGCGACGCCCCGCGCCCGGCGTCGCCCGCTCCGGCCGGCCCGACTCCTCGGCTACGCCTTCCTGATCCTGTTCGCCGCGGCCCAGCTCGCTCCCGTACTGCTGATGATCACGAACTCGTTCAAGACCGACCTGGATGTGCTGAACAGCCCTGTCGGCTGGCCCTCGACCTTCCGGTTCGAGAACTATGCCGAGATCTGGCAGCGGGCCGACTTCGGCCGCTACCTGATCAACTCGGTCCTGGTGACCGCGATCTCGGTCGCGGCACTGATCCTGATCGCGTCCATGATCGCGTTCTATCTGGCCCGCTTCGACTTCCGCTGGAACCGGGCCCTGCTGGTGTTGTTCCTGCTCGGCCTGATGGTGCCGTTGCGGCTCGCGGTGATCCCGATCTTCAGCCTGATGAAGGATCTGCACCTGCTCGACTCCCTTGCCGGGCTGATGATCATCCACGTCGCCGAGCGGCTCTCGTTCGCGATCTTCGTGATGTACGGCTTCGCGCTGTCGGTGCCGCGGGAGATCGAGGAGGCGGCCCTGGTCGACGGGGCCGGCTGGGGCAACATCTATCTGCGGATCTTCCTGCCGCTGATGCGGCCGGCCCTCGGCACGGTCGCGATCGTGTCGGCGGTGAGCGTGTGGAACGAGTTCTTCTTCCCGCTCGTCTTGATCCGCAGTGAGGAGAACCGCACCCTGCCCCTCGGCCTGGCCACCGTGATGGCGGAGTTCCGGACCGAATGGGCCCTGCTGTTCGCCGGGCTGACGATCGCCGCGATCCCGATCATCGTGCTGTTCGTCCTGATGGCCCGCCAGTTCATCGACGGTATGACGGAGGGGACGCGGTGACCGCGACCGACCACGGATCGACACCCACGACCGCGGAGCGAGTGATCAGCTTCGACCTGGACGGGACCTTGATCAACGGGCCGTTCGCACGGGTGTTGACCGATCTCAGCGAGGAGCTGGCGCGACGCCACCAGGCCGACGGCGTGAAGCGGGAGATCATCCGCCGGCACGAACGACTGCTCGGCACCGACCTGCTGGCCGCCTACGACTGGCAGTCGATCGTCAGCGACTACCTCGACGAGCTCGGCCTGGTCGCCCCGTTCGACCTGCTGGAGCGGCTTGATCAGTATGCCGTGGAGGGGGCGACGACCATCCTGCATGACGGCACCGCCGACCTGCTCGGCGCGCTGCGCTCGGCCGGCTGGCGCGTCCTCGTCCTGACCAACGGCTGGCGCCGCTATCAGGAGCCGGTGCTGCGCCGAAGCGGCCTGTTGGCGGCCATCGACGGCATCGTGACCAGCGACGACGTCGGCGAGGCCAAACCGGCCGAATCGATCTTCGCCGCGGCGCGGGCCGGGGCGACCGACTACGTCCACGTCGGCGACCGGATCGATCATGACGTGATCGGCGGCAACGCCGCCGGAGCCCGGACCGTCCTGCTGCGTCCCGACATCCCGGCCGACCCGGCCGAGCTGCCCGCCTATCTGGCCCGGCTGGCCACCGCCCAGGGCGTACCGAATCCGGACCCGTCCCTCGCCTCGCCCGACCTCGTCACCTCGAGCCTGTCCGACCTGGTCGACCGCCTCACCCACCCCTCCCCCGCCGACTTGTCAGAACTGAGCAGCCCCCTGGGGCAACTCAGTTCTGACAACTCGGCTCCAGGGGCACGGTAGGCGTACGTTTTTCGACCACGGTCGACTTCCGCGGTGGGCCCGGGACCTTTCGCGCACGTTTCTCGACCGGAGTCGACTTTCGCGACGTCCGGTGGTGGGGCCGGGTGCGATCGTGAGGGAGGCCGGAGGTCAGGAGGGTTGGGGCAGCCGGCCGTCGCGGATCAGCCAGGCGATCGCCTCGCGGACCGTCTCCCAGCCGGTGTGGGCGGGCCGGAAGCCGAGCACGCGTTCGGCCTTGGCCGCGCTGGCGTGCGGGCTGTGCTCGATGTGGTCGGCGGTCGGACGCGCTGCGTCCTCGCCGACCCGGGCGACGAACTCGGCCCAGGGCAGCAGCTCGAGGTCGAGCGGATGGCCGTATTCGGTGGCGACCAGCTCGGCGTACCCGCGGAGCGTCATCGATTCGGTGGCGACCGAGTTGAACGCCTCGCCCGTCGCCCGACCCGGCTGGTCGAGCGCGGCCCGGTGGAGGTCCGCGACATCGGCGGCGTGGACGTGTTGGAGCAGCCCCGTGCCGCGTTCCGGCAGCACGGCGCGGCCGGAGGTGATCAGGTCCGCATAGACCGAGAGCTCGAGGTTGCCGGCCGGGTTGATCGGCACCCAGCCCGGGCCGGAGATGTGTCCCGGATGGATGACCGTCGCCCGGACCCGATCTTGGTCGCGGAGCAGGTAGTCCTCGATCCGCGCCTTGTTGATCCCGTACTCGCCGAACGGTGCCTTCGGGCTCGACTCGAGGACGGGGACGACCAGGTTGCGGCCGTAGGACCAGATGCTGCCGGTGTGGATCAGCTGAGTGCCGGGCACCAGTGCCTCGGCCAACTGCCGCGCCGAGTCGACGGTGAAGCAGGTGTGATCGATCACCGCCTCCGGCTCGAGTCCGGCGATGCGATCACCGAAGATGCCGTCCTGATCTTCCTGCTCCCGGTCGCCGGTGATCATGGTGACGCTGCCCCACGCGTCGTCGACGGCGTACGGGCTGCGCCGGCCGCGACTGATCACCGCCACCTCGTGGCCGGCACGGACCAGGCCCGGCACGAGAAATGTTCCGATATGACCGGTCCCACCGATGACCACAACGCGCATGGGGCGAGCCTACGCGGACTACTCCGCGGCGGGACCGGGGTCGTCGGCGGGCGCGGCCGCGGCGGGTAGATCGGTGTGCAGGACCACCTCGTACCGGTCGGCCCGATAGACCGAACGGCCGGACTCGATCACCGCGCCGTTGCCGTCGTGGCTGACGCCGAGGATCTCGAAGCCCGCCACCCCGGCCGACACCTCCAGCAACTCCGCATCGGCCGGCTGGACCAGGACCGCCCGGATCCGCTGCAGATGACTGGCGGCGCGCACGCCCCAGCGCCGGAACAGCACCCCGTGCAGCGAACCATGATCAAGTTCGAGCCGTTCGATGCCGGGGAACCGGTCGATCGCGATCTGGGACCTGATGATCGCCATCGGTTCGCCGTCGGCCGTGCGCAGCCGGACCAGGTCGAGATATCGGGCTCCGGCCTCGATGCCGAGTGCTTCGGCGACCGGCCGGGCGGCGGTCCGGACGCGTGCGCTGATCTTGCGCCCACCCGGCACCATCCCGCGGGCCCGGATGTCGTCGTCGTAGGAGGCGAGGTGCCGGGTGTGCACGAAGCGCGGCTGGGTAGCGAACGTCCCGCGGCGCGCGATCCGCTCCGCCAGACCCTGCTCGACCAGCCGGTCGACCGCTTCACGCGCGGTCATCCGGGCGATCCCGAAATGTTCGGCGATCACCCGTTCCGAGGGCAATTCGGCGCCCGGATTGAGGTCGCCGACCAGGCTGCGGAGGCGGGCGACGAGTTGCTCGCCCCGGGTTCCGGCGCCGTCGAGGCTGCGGGAGGTGGCCGACAACAGCTCGGCGCCCGTCTGACCTTGCGTCACGATCCTCCTCGCCCCCGGTCCGGCCTCAGGTCATTATCCGATGCTCGGGACGGGCTCGCGGCCACCACCCCGTCCCCGGCCGCTCGGCGGACACGCCGGAGTCGCAACAACGTTTCACTGGTCTGGTCGGGGACGCCGCCAACCGGCTTCTGTGCCTCGGCTCACTTGCTGAGACCGTGACCGCCGTCACCGATCTCAGGAATCATCCCTGGTCAGACCGACTATCGAGGCAATGTGAGGGGCCTCACAAGTCAGCAGGCGCTTTCCGAACATAATACCAGTGCACGTGGTGGGCTATGGTCAGTCCACCGCCCCCACTGGTCTCTTTTGAAGGGATGTCGACCGTGACCGCTACCCTCGATCCCACCCGACTCGCGCCGGCCACGAGCCACGCGCCGACCACCCATACCGCCCTGCTGGCCTGGGTCGCCGAGGTCGCCGAACTGACCCAGCCGGACGAGATCCGCTGGTGCGACGGTTCGGCGGCGGAATGGACCGAGCTGACCGACCAGCTGGTGGCCGCGGGCACGCTGACCCGGCTCGACCCGATCGCCAAGCCCAACTCGTTCTACGCCCGGACCGACCCGAACGACGTCGCCCGGGTGGAGGACCGCACCTACATCTGCAGCCGGGACGAGGTCGACGCCGGGCCGACCAACAACTGGATGGCCCCGGCCGAGATGAAGTCGATCATGACCGACCTGTACCGCGGGTCGATGCGCGGCCGCACGATGTACGTGGTCCCGTTCTGCATGGGGCCGCTCGATCCTTCGACAGGCTCAGGACAAGCTACGCAGCCGATGTTCGGCGTCGAGCTCACCGACTCCGCCTACGTCGCGATCAGCATGAAGGTCATGACTCGGATGGGCGCCGAGGTGCTGGCCGCGATGACCGCCGGTGGCGACGCCGATTTCGTACCCTGCCTGCATTCCGTGGGAGCTCCGCTGGAGCCGGGGCAGGAGGATGTGGCCTGGCCGTGCAGCAAGATCAAATACATCAGCCACTTCCCGGAGGAGCGGGCGATCTGGTCCTACGGCTCCGGCTACGGCGGCAATTCCCTGCTGGGCAAGAAGTGTTACTCGCTGCGGATCGCCAGCGCGATCGCACGGGACGAGGGCTGGCTGGCCGAGCACATGTTGATCGTCAAGCTGACCTCGCCCGAGGGCCGCTCGTACACGATCGCCGCGGCCTTCCCGAGCGCCTGCGGCAAGACCAACCTGGCCATGATCAATCCGACCCTGCCCGGCTGGACGGCCGAGATGATCGGCGACGACATCGCCTGGATGCGGTTCGGCGACGACGGCCGGCTGTACGCGGTGAACCCGGAGTTCGGACTGTTCGGCGTGGCGCCGGGCACCGGCTGGCAGACCAACCCCAACGCCATGCGGGCCATCGAGCGCGGCAACGCGATCTTCACCAACCTTGCCCTGACTGATCATGGTGACGTCTGGTGGGAGGGGATGAGCGCTACTCCGCCGGCCCACCTGACCGACTGGCGCGGCCGGAGCTGGACCCCGGACGACGGGCCCGAGGGCGGCGCACCCGGCGACCCCGCGGCCCATCCGAACAGCCGCTTCTGCTTCCCGATCGAGCAGGTGCCGGTGCTGGGCGACGACTACCACAGCGCCCGGGGCGTGCCGATCGACGCGATCCTGTTCGGCGGCCGGCGGCGGGACACCGTGCCGCTGGTCAGCCAGGCCCGGGACTGGGAGCACGGCGTCTTCCTCGGCGCGACCCTGTCCAGCGAGACGACCGCCGCGGCGACCGGAGCCGTCGGCGTGGTCCGCCGCGACCCGATGGCCATGCTGCCGTTCCTCGGCTACAACGTCGGCGACTACTTCGCCCACTGGCTGGAGCTCGGCTCGCGGCACCCGAACGCCCAGCTGCCGCCGGTGTTCTACGTCAACTGGTTCCGCCGCGACGCCGACGGCAAGTTCCTCTGGCCCGGATTCGGTGAGAACAGCCGGGTGCTGAAGTGGATCACCGAACGACTGGACGGGACCGCCGACGCGGTCGAGACACCGATCGGCTCCGTCCCGGTCGCCGGCGGCCTGGACCTCACCGGCCTCGACCTGTCACCGGAGGCGGTCGCCGCCGCCGTCGCGTACCACCCGGCGGAGTGGCAGACCGAGGTGCCGCGAATCGAGGAATGGTTCGCCCGCGTCGGCGACCGCCTCCCGCCCGCTCTCCGTACCGAATTGGACCGCCTCCGCACCGAACTCACCTGACCCTGTCTGTCCGTTCCCTGAGCCTGTCGAAGGGCAAGCCAGATCGCGTCTGACGCTCTGGTCCAACCAATTCATCGGACCTGCCCTTCGACAGGCTCAGGGAACGAACGAGCTTAGGCCCTGGTGCCTCCACCTGTTCTGGGTTAGCGTGTAATCGATTTCAAGCGTTGACTCGACGGAGAGGAAGCCATGAGCACCTTCAATCCGCGGATCTCTCGCTCGACACTGCTGCGGGGCACGGCAGGCGTCGTCGCGGGAGGCGCGCTCGCCGGACTGGCCGCGGGATCGGCCGAGGCCCAGCCGCTGGCCCTGACCGTCAACAAGGTCAAGGACCTGACCGGGCCGGGGTTGACCACCGAGTGGGAGATGGAGGCGACCGACCTCGGCATCCCGGTGTCGACGCCGGACGGCCGTACCCTCTACGTCTTTGGCGACACCTTCGAGCACACGATCGGCGACGCCAACTGGCGCTCCCCGGTCGGCCTCTACTCGACCACGACCAATCTGGCCGGCGGCGTCACCTGGTCCGGCGCGGTCGGCGGCGCCACCGCCCGGCAGTTCTGGGACTACCCGCACAACAATCCCGAGTTCTCCACCGTGCTGCCGTCGGACGTGATCAAGATCGGCAACCGGATCTATCTGCACGCCATGGTCAACAAGGGCCTGGGCAACGTGATCCGCTGTGAGATCTGGTATTCCGACGACTCCGGCAACACCTGGATCGACAGCGGCGCCCGGATCCCCGGCAACTGGCTCGGCGGGATGGCGCAGCTGGTCGGCTGGGGCCTGGGCAACGATGACTACGTCTACATCTACTCGACCGGCTTCCAGCGGGACAAGCCGATCATCCTGCACCGGGTCCGGACCGCGAACCTGACCAATTATCAGGCCTGGGAGCCGTGGGGCTACGCCGGCAGTGCCTGGAACTGGGGCAATCCGCCGACGCCGATCCTGGACGGCCGGTTCGGCGAGATGTCCTTCCGTCCGCTCGGCGGCAAGTGGATCCTGACCTGGTTCAACGAGGGCGACTACCGGATCGAGGGGCTGATCGCCGACACCCCGACCTCCAACCTGCACACCGCCAAGCGGGCCACGTTCCTGCACGGCACCAGTTGGGGCAACGAGGACGACACCCACGTCGCCCAGTTGTACGGCGGGTACGTGATCCCCGGCTCGACCCTGGATGATCTTCATCTCGCGGTCAGCCAGTGGAACACCACGCCCGGAGCCAACAACTGGCCGTACCGGGTGATGCAGTTCCGGGTCCAGGGCTTCGGCAGCTCCTGAGCCCCGGCTGGTTCGGTCGCCGTCGGGACGGGTACAGCTCACGGATGAGCGACAACGACAAGATCACTGTCACCAGGACGATCGACGCCTCGGCCGACGCACTGTTCGACGTTCTCGGCAATCCGCGGCGGCACCCGGAGCTGGACGGTTCGGGGTTCATCCGCGGCGTGGGAGAGCAGGCCGACCGACTGCAGCAGGTCGGTGACCTGTTCACGATGGAGATGTCCGGCGATCACATGGGCGGCGACTACAAGACCGACAACCGGGTGACCGGCCTGGTGCCGAACAAGCTGATCGCCTGGAAGACGGCGCCGGCCGGGACCGAACCGCCCGGCTGGGAATGGGTCTGGGAGCTCGATCCGCTCGGCCCCGACCGGACCGAGGTGTCGCTGACCTACGACTGGAGTCAGGTGAGCGACCCGGACCTGCTGGCGAAGATCAAGTTCCCGTTGGTGCCGCAGGAGGCGCTCGAGGACAGCCTGGCCAAGCTGGCGGCCACAGCCGCCTGATCGGGCGGGGCCTTCCCGGCATCGGCTCACGTTCCGGCCCGCCCGGGCGTCTACCTCGGTGAGGACTTCGCGGGATCCGGGAATGGCCGCTCGGCCGGGGTGGTTGTATCGGCACGTGCGCACCCCAGTCGAGCCCACCTCCGGCCCCGAGGCCACGGCGGCGGCGCCGCACGCCTATTCGAGGGCGGTCCGGACCGCGACGATTCCGGCCCTGGTGGGCATGGGCGCGCTGATGTCGATTCAGTCCAAGATCAACGGACAACTCGCGCACGAGCTGGGCACCGGGCTGCGGGCGGGCGCGCTGGCGGCGGTGATCAGTTTCGGCAGCGGGCTGCTGGTGCTGACCGTGGTCGTGTTGGCGCGGGCGTCGGCCCGGCGCGGTGTGGTCCGGCTCTATCGCGGCGTGGCCGGCGGCGAGGTGCCCGTGTGGCTGATCCTCGGCGGGCTGGCCGGCGCCATGTTCGTCGCGTCTCAGGGGCTGACCGTGCCGGTGCTCGGCGTCGCCCTGTTCGTGGTGGCGTCGGTGGCGGGACAGTCGACCGGCGGACTGTTCGTTGATCATGCCGGCGTCGGGCCCGGCGGGCCGCGGCCGGTCACCCGGGGCCGGATCATCGGAGCCGCACTGGCCGTGGTGGCGGTGGCGCTCTCGGCGTACGGGAGCCAGACGGCGGCCGTGCCGCTCGCGGCCCTGGCGCTGGCCCTGCTCCCGTTGATCGCCTCGATGGGCAACAGCGTGCAACAGGCGATCAACGGTCGGGTCGCGGTCTACGCCGGGCCGTGGCCGACGACGTTCAACAACTTCGCGGTCGGGTTCCTGGCGTTGGTGATCTTCTTCGGCGTCTCACTGCTGGTGCCGGGACAGCTGATCGGGCTGCCGGGCCAATGGTGGCTCTATCTCGGCGGCGTGATCGGGATCTGCTACATCTGGTCGGCTTCGATCCTGGTCCGGATCCACGGTGTGCTGATCCTCGGGCTGTGCGCGATCTGCGGCCAGGTGGTGTCGGCGATCGTGATCGATCTGATCTTCGCGCCGGACGAGCTGACGACCTACTCCTACGTGGCGGCGGCGATCACGCTGCTCGGCGTGGTGATCGCCACCCTGCTCCGGCCGCGCCGAACGGTCAGCGGCTGAACTGCCCGCTCTCGAACAGCTCGACCCAGCCGGGTCCGCCCGGATAGGTCCACCGCTCGACCGACTTCTCGTACATCTCACCACTGGCCCCCGGTGCCGACGGCGCCTGGTAGCGGCCGCCCTCGACCACGACGGGATCGACGAAGTGCTCGTGCAGATGATCGACGTATTCGATCACCCGGCCGTCCTGACTCGCCGAGACGGCCGCGTAGTCGATGAACGAGAAGTGCACCACCAACTCGCACAGACCGACGCCGCCGGCGTGCGGGCAGACCGGGATGCCGAATTTGGCGGCCAGCAAGAGATTGGCCAGGTTTTCGTTCGGCCCGGCGAAGCGGGTCGCGTCGATCTGCAACACGTCGATCGCCTCGGCCTGCAGCAGCTGCTTGACGATGATCCGGTTCTGCACGGCCTCGCCGGTGGCGATCTTGATCGGCGCCACCTCGCGTCGGATCCGGGCGTGACCGAGCACGTCGTCCGGTGAGGTGGGTTCCTCGATCCAGTAGATGTCGGGGTCGCCGATCGCCTTGATCCACGGGGCGGCCTCGTGCACCTCCCACTTCTGGTTGGCGTCGACGGCGATCTTGATCTCCGGCCCGACCGCTTCCCGGGCCAGCTTCATCCGCCGTACGTCATCCTCGACCGAACCGCCGACCTTGAGCTTGATCAGATCGAAGCCCTCGGCGACGGCCTCTTTGGCCAGCGTGACCATCTTGTCGTCGCTGTAGCCGAGCCAGCCGGCCGACGTGGTGTAGGCGGCGTAGCCGGAGGCCTTCAGCTCCGCGATCCGCTCGGCCTTGCCCGGCTCGGCCCGGCGCAGGATCTCCAGCGCCTCGTCCTCGGTCAGCGCGTCGCGCAGGTGGGAGAAGTCGACCGCGGCGACGAACTCCTCCGGGGTCAGGTTGGCGATCAACTCCCACAGCGGCAGGCCGGCCCGTCGCGCCTTGAGATCCCACAGCGCAGTCAGTACGGCACCGGCCGCCATGTGCGCGACGCCCTTCTCCGGCCCGATCCAGCGGAACTGCGAGTCGTGGATCAGCGCCTTGGACACGGCGCCGAGATCGTCGAGCAGCGACTCGACGTCGGAATCCGGGATCAGGGCGACGACCGACTCGATCGCCGCGGCGACGACCTCGTTGCCGCGGCCGGCGGTGAAGACCAACCCGTAGCCGGAGTCGCCGGCGTCGGTGGTCAGCACCAGGTAGGCACCCGAATAGTCGGGATCGACGTTGACCGCGTCGGACCCGTCGAGCTCGAGAGAGGTCGGGAATCGGACGTCAAGGACCCTGCTGGAGGCGATGCGCGACATGATGTCCTTTCGGCTGCGGCAGGGCCACGATACATCAGATCAATCGGCAACGGCGAGCTCAATTGCGACGGATCGACCGGCCCGACCGCACGCCGGTCAACTGACCGGCCGCGAGCACCTGCTCGCCACCGACCCAGACGTCGTCGATGCCGTCCGCCGGCCGCCGCGGGTTCAGATACGTCGCGTTGTCGCGGATCCGGACCGGATCGAGCAGAAACAGGTCGGCCGCCGCGCCCGGCCGCAGCTCGCCCCGCCGGCCGAGCCGAAACCGGCGGGCCGGCAGCGCACTGCTGTGCCCGGCCAGCTCGGACCAGCTGAGATCGCCGCGTTGCCTGACGAACACGTCCATCAGCCGGGCGAACGTGCCCCAGCCGCGCGGGTGGGTGCTGCGGCCGAGATAGATCCCGTCCGACCCGGTCAGTTGGGCCGGATGCGGCAGATTGCGGGCCAGTTCGTCGTCGCCGCGGTCGGACTGGGTCCGCATCACGGTGCTCACCTCGAGGTCGGCCGCGGCCAGCATCCGCAAGCCCAGGTCCATCGGCTCGACCTCGGCCCGGCGAGCCGCCTCGGCCAGGGTCAGCCCGTGCGCCCAGCCGTACTGCGGGGCCGCGATGTGGGCCAGCGCCAGCTTGTCGGCCCAGGTCGCGCCGAGGTGCTCCTTCGCCACCAGCCGGGGCAGCCAGGATTCGATCACCGCGGTCCGGCCGGCGGGCGTGGCCAGCGCCTCGGCGGTCTCCTCGAAGCCGCGGGCGAGGAGTTCCGGCGGCAGCAGCACCATGCCGAGCACCGAGCAACCGCGCGAGTACGGATACCAATCGAAGGTCAGATCAATTCGTGCCGCGGCCTCTTCCAGCAGGGAGGCCATCAGCTCCGGCCGGGCGTGGAAGTGGGAGATGTGGCCGCGGGCGCCACTGCCCTCGCAGATGCTGATCACCTCGTCCAGCCCGATCGCGGACTCCTCTTCGTAGCCGCGCATGTGGCTGACGTAGAGCCCGTCCACGGCCGCGACCGGCCGGCACAGCTCGGCCAGCTCGGCGGCGTCGGCGAAGAGGCCGGGCGTGTAGTCCAAGCCGGTGGACAGGCCGAGCGCGCCGGCCGCGAGACCCTGCTCGACCAGCTCGCGCATCGCGGCCAGCTCGGCCGCCGTGGGCCGGCCCGCCCGGAACCCCATCACCTCGTGCCGCACCGTGCCGGCCGGCACCAGGTAGCCGACGTTGACCGGGGTGGTCCCGTCGTAGCCGGCCAGCAGCGCCGGCACCCCGCCGCCGCGATAGGTCGGGTGCGCGCCGTTGATCGCCGCGAAGTAGCGGGTGGCGTAGCGGCCGTCGCCCGGGGCGTACGAAACGCCGTCCTGGCCGGCGATCACCGTCGTCACACCCTGCCGGAGCAGCGCCAGCGCGACCTCGTCGTCGAACACCCGCCCGTCGGCGTGGGTGTGCGCGTCGATCATCCCGGGCATGATCAACCGGCCGGTCGCATCGACCTCGAGATCGTCGGGTCGCGTCTCGATCCGGCCCACCTGGTCGATCTCGCCACTGACAATGGACAGGTCGGCTTCGGCCGTCCCCGTCTCGTCCACGACCCGGCCGCCGCGCAGGACGGTACGGCGAGCGGTCGTCATGATCGTCTCCCTCGACAGAATCGGCTGCGCGTCAAGATCAGAAGTAGGTCAGCACCGCGTCGACCACCGTCGGGTCGTCGGGCTGATTCGACTCCACCACACCGATCACGCGCCACTTGTCGAACGCCGTGCAGGGATGGGAGAGCCCGAGCCGGACCAGGTCTCCGACCTCGAGTTCGGAGTCGGCGGCGACGTCGAGATAGCCGTGTTGATCATTGAGGCTGATCACCGTCGTCGCGCCCGGATCGATCCGGCGCAGGCCGTCGTCGGTGCGTCGCCGCGCGTCCAGCACGATCGGCAGGTCCTGGTCGAACGGGACGTCCCGCCGGCCCGCGTCGATGATCACCCGGCCGGGCTCGGGCCGGGACAGCACCGTCGCCCAGGTGCTGATCGCCGGGACGAACTCCGGCCCGGCACCGCGGGTGCTCGGCGTCACCTGGGCATAGTGCAGATCGTCGTGCACCGCGTACGCCCCGGAGCGGATCACCACGTCCACCCCGTCCAGACCGCCGAACGCCGCCGCGACCCGGTCGAAGTGGGAGCTGCCGCCGGCGGTGATCACGGGCCGGTCGCTCTCGTACAACTCGGTCAGCTGGTGATGCAGCTCGACGACCGACTCCAGGAAGGCGTCGACGGTGGCCAGCCCGGCCGCGTCGGCGCCGATCCCCGGCACCGCGCCCTCGTAGCAACTGATCCCGGCCAACCGCAGCCGATCGGCGGCGACGACGGCCTCGGCCACCGCCCGGACCGCCAACGGGTCGCGCGCGCCGGCGCGGCCGCCGACCCCGCCGACCTCGACGCACACGTCCAGCGGCCGGCTGCCGTGTCCGGTCAGCGCCTGCTGCATCAGCTCGACGCCGGCCACCGAGTCGACCCAGCAGGTCAGACCGAAGGCCGGATCCCGGTCGAGCTCGGTGCCGATCCAGGCCAGCTCCCGCGGGTCGACGAGCTCGTTGGCGACGATCAGATCGGGCACGCCGACGGCGCGGGCGACCCGGAGCTGGAAGGCGTTGGCGACCGTGATCGCGACACAGCCGGCGCGCAGTTGGTCCAGCCACAGGCTCGGCGCCATCGTGGTCTTGCCGTGCGGCGCGAGCACGGCACCGCGCTCGGCGCACCAGGCGTTCATCCCGGTGATGTTGGCGTGCACGGCCGAACGGTCGATGATCATCAACGGTGAGCCGAGCGACGACAGCGGCCGACTCGAGGCACGCAACTCGCCGATCGTGCTGTCGGCCCCGGTGAATCCCTTGTGGCGCCAGTCGAGCGGCACGTCGCCATGATCGGCAACGGTGCGCTCGAGCGCCGCGGTGCTACCCGGCCTGCGGGCGGACGGCGACGACATCGATCTCGACCAGGATGTTCATCACCTGCGAGCCGACCGTGGTCCGCACCGGGAACGGCTCGACCAGCCGGCTCCGATAGACCTGGTCATAGCCGGCGAAGTCGCGGTGCAACTCCTGCAGGTGGGTGGTCACCTTGACGACGTCACCCCAACCGAGCCCGGCCGAGCCGAGGATCGCCTCGAGGTTGTCCAGCACCCTCGCCGTCTGCTCTTCGATCGTCTCGCCGACGACCTGGCCGCTGGCCGGATCGACCGGCCCGACCCCCGCGGTATAGAAGAAGCCCCCGGCCGCGATGCCCTGGGAGTAGCTGCCGCCGGGCTTGGCAGCCAGGTCGGTCTGGAACGCCTCACGCATGGGCACCACCGTAATGCCCGCCCCGATCCGCCCGACCGACCGGGGCAGGAGCCGGAGATCGGGAGGACCGCTTGTTCCGTTCCCTGAGCCTGTCGAGGGCAAGCCCCAGCTCCTCGCCGAGACGAAGAATCAGGACGAAAGCAGAAGTACGGCAGGAACCGCTTGTTCCGTTCCCTGAGCCTGTCGAAGCATGTCCTGAGCCTGTCGAAGGGGGCAAGCCCGATCCCCTCGCCCGGCGTAGCCGAACCGACCGGTGACCGTTCCCGACTCGTCACGCGGTCGTTGCCCCGGCGACGGTCCGAGCCGGGATCGTCGACAGTATGAGGGTCGCGCTGATCGCCGAGTCCTTCCTCCCCCAAACCAACGGTGTCGTCCACTCGGTCCTCCGGGTCCTGGAGCACCTGCACGCCCGCGGTGACGAAGCCCTGGTCATCGCCCCGGCCGATCCGGTCGGCGTGCCGATGATCATGTCCGGTGCCCCGGTGATCACGGTGCCGTCACTGCCGCTGCCGATCTATCCCGAGGTGCGGATCGCGGGCGGACCCGCGGCTCCGGTGGCGTCCCTGCTGCGCGACTTCCGTCCGGATGTGATGCATCTGGCCTCGCCGTTCATGCTCGGCTGGCGTGGCGTGCTGGCGGCCCAGGCGGTCGGCCTGCCGACCGTTGCGGTGTATCAGACCGACGTGCCCGGGCTCGCCGTGCGATCCGGCTTCCGGCTCGGCGAACGCCTGCTCTGGCGCCGGATCCGCGACCTCCACTCCCGCGCCACCCTGACCCTCGCACCTTCCTCGGCCTCGGTCACGGCCCTGGAGGCGCAGGGCGTCGAACGGATCCGGTTGTGGCGTCGCGGGGTCGACTCGCGGCGATTCCGGCCGGACCGTCGTGATCATGAACTGCGCCGCCGGCTGGCCCCGAACGGCGAGAAGTTGATCGGCTTCGTCGGCCGACTGGCCGCCGAGAAACAGCTTGATGATCTTGCCGTGCTCCGTGATCTTCCCGGCTGCCGGCTGGTGATCATCGGCGACGGGCCGGAACGTCGACGTCTGGCCACCGTGCTGCCGGAAGCGATCTTCACCGGCATGCTGCACGGAGATGATCTTGCTCGGGCCGTCTCCGGCCTCGACGTGCTGGTGACGCCGGGCGAGTCGGAGACGTTCTGTCAGGTGGTCCAGGAGGCGATGGCGAGCGGCGTCCCGGTGGTCGCCCCGGCCGCGGGCGGGCCGCTGGACCTGATCGATCACAGTCGCACCGGTTGGCTCTATCCGCCGGGCGAGTTGCTGACGATGCGCGACCGGGTCCGCGACCTGGTCGGCGACGACGCCAAGCGGGAAGCCTTCGGTCGCGCCGCCCGGGCCTCCGTCCTGCATCGCGGCTGGCGCCCGGTCTGCACCGAACTGGTCGGCTACTACGCCGAAGCCGCCGACCTGCACGCCGCCTCCCTCCGCCGTTCCGCTCATCGTCGCTGACCGCCCGGTCCGGCGATCGCGGCCAAGCTCTCTTCGCGCCCGTTCCTCGCACTTCGCACCGACTACTGCTGTCGCGTGGTGCGGAGAGATGGGGCGAAGAGCACCCGAGCAGAACCCCGGAGCGATCTTGCGCGCCACGGCCGGGTCACAACGGTGCTGCCCCCTTCGCGCCTCTTCCTCGTGCTTCGCGCCAGCTACAGCCGTCGCGAGTGACGAAAGGTGGGGCGAAGCAGCTCTCGGGCCGGGATTCGCGACGGAGTGCTGGGCACTGGCTGCACCGCGCCGTCCTGTCGATCGGACTGTCAGGGTCCGCCGGTAGGCATGAACCATGGACATCGAGGGACGCAGAGCCGTGGTCACCGGAGGTGCGATCGGGACCGGCCGCGCGGTGGCAATCGCGCTGGCGGCGGCCGGAGCCGAGGTCGTGGTGGCCGACATCGACGAGGTGGGCGGTCGGGAGACCGTCGATCGCGCCGGGGCCGATCGCTGCCGGTTCGTCCGGACCGACCTGACCGATCCGCAGCAGACCGCCGATCTGATCACCTCGACCCGGCCGCGGATCCTGATCAACAACGCCGGCGGTGGCGGTCACCTGCCGCCGCACTTCCCCGAGGCGTCGGCGGAAGAGTGGGAACGGCTGCTCACGCTCAATCTGATCGGGCCGATGCGGGCGACCCAACACGCCCTCGTGACGATGCGGAGCGACGGCGGGGTGATCGTCAACATCTCCTCGATCGCGGGGCTGGGACTGGGTCCGCATCCGTCGCCCGAGTATTCGGCGGCCAAGGCCGGGGTGATCAGGTTCACCGCCACTCTCGCCGATGTCGCGCCGGCCCGGGTCGTCTGTCTGGTGCCGGACTGGGTGGCGACCGAACGCGTGACCGACGCCGAGCTGGCTTCGGACCCGCCGCCGATTCCGATTGCGGCGTTCACCGACGCCGTGCTCGGGCTGATCGCCGACGACTCCCTGGCCGGGCGGGTGATGCTGCTGCCTCAGGTGGGTCAGCCGCAGCTCCTGGCGTGAGCCCGGCGGGTTGTCGGCCGGGTTGTCGGTACGAGGTCGTACGGTGAAGGTTCCTGGGGATCACTGCGCACCTCGATCGGTGCGACCCGCCCGCCCAGCTCAGCGGCCAACGAGCTGGAGGTAGGTGCGCGCCCGATGACCGCTTCGACCCCACTGCTGCTGGTGGACGGACACAACTTGCTGTGGCGAGCCTGGTACGGCTTTCCGGCCCGGATCCGCAGCCGGGACAAGACCCGCGACCTGACCGGCGTGTTCGGCTTCTTCGCCCTGCTCCGGGTGGCGATTCGCGAACTGCCCGCCGCCTCGGAGGTGATCGTCGTCTTCGACGGCGAGAATGCCTGGGGCGACCGGACGGCGGTCGATCCGGACTACAAGGCGCATCGGCCGACGGACGAGGACGCGATGGCACCGATCAAGTCCCTGGCCGACGTCAACCGAGGCCTGGACGCCATCGGCCTGCGCCAGCTCTGCCTCGACACCGCCGAAGCGGACGACGTGATCGCCACTTTGACCCGCCGGTGCCGTCGGGCCACGCCGCGCCGCGACGTCTGGATCATGTCCCTCGACCGCGACTTCTATCAGCTGCTGGATCGCCGCACCCGGATCCTCAACACCGCCCGCTACCCCGGCCGGCGGGTCATCGACGCCGCCGAGGTCGAATCCCGGTTCGGCGTCCGGCCGACCCAGTGGTGCGACCGGACCAGCCTGGTCGGCGACCCGTCGGACGGCATCCGCGGCATCCACGGCGTCGGCACGATCACCGCCGCCCGCCTGCTCGCCGAAGGCCTGACCCTTGATCAACTGCCCGACTCGGGCCGCCTCACCGGACGGATCGGCGATCAGGTCCTGGCCGGCCTCGACGACGCCCGACGCTGGCGTTCCATGATCACCCTGCGCACCGACCTCCCGCTGCCGCGAGCCATGATCACCCTCAGACCCTCCGCCCCGCTGCCGCCGGCTCCCATGATCATCGAAACCCTCGAGCTCTGGTGAATGATCAACACGGCGTGTGCTTGAGGCCGCCAAGCTGCTGGGCCTGGAGAAGGTCCTCAACCGCAAGCCGAAGCCGCTCTCCGGTGGTCAGCGGCAGTGCGTCGCGAGGGGTCGATGGCTCTCCGGCCCGCTCGGGCCCGGATCCTTCGGCGCGTTCCAGAGCGTCTTGAGTTCCGCCGCGCGCCAGTCCGGATGTTGCTGGGCCTACAGCGCTGCCGCGCCGGCCACGTGCGGCGCCGTCTCGCCTGCCGCGACCTGGATCCGCGCCGAGCGCTGCCAGGTTGTGCCGATGAGCGCAGCTGCCGGCGGGGCCGCGTAGTCGGTGCAGATCGGCCGGGACGGGGCTGGGCTGAAAGACGAAGAGATGCATCAAGGACGGGCGGGTTGAGCAGAACTCCTGTTCCCTGCCGTCCGCCAGATGGTTGCCGAGGTCGGTTTGCCGGTTTGCACGCCGAGTGGACGCCTTGGCCACGCCCGGGGCACTCTTGGGTGGCCAAAGCGTCCACTCGCGTAGTCCGGATGCCCGCTAGCGGGTGGGGGATGCGAAGCCCGGTACGCCGAGCACGGAATCCCTCGGAACGCGACCTGCGCCCGCTCGTCCCCGACCCCGGCCGGAACCGGCCAACTCGGCCGCGTCCCACCCCGCCTACCCGTCCCCATTGGTGCGTCTTTCGACCAACGCAGGTCTGCACCCGGCCGAGAAACCCGACACGGGTGGCGCCGCTCGCTGCCGCGCCGTCGGTGGATCCCCGGGCTCAAGAGAAGCTGACCATGGGACCGCCCATCCGAGGATCAGGGAACGGAAACCGTCCGGACTGCCCTTCGGCAGGCTCAAGAAACGACGATCTCACCCGGGAGGTCGGGATGGGTCGTTGTGGACTCCCAGCGGGAACGGGTGAGGAAGGCGAGTTGGGCGCGCTTGTCCGGCAGGTCGATCTCCGGGCCGAGTTGGAAGCCGAGACGGGTGAGGCGCTCGACGGCGGGACGGTTGCGGATGTCCGGTTCGCCGATGATGCGTTGCGCGCCGGGTCGGGAGAACAGGAACCGCGCGACCAGGGCGGCGATCCGGCCGGTGTAGCCGGGGATCCGGCGGGAGCGGGCGCCGAGCAGGAAGTGGACGCCGACGTCGCCCGGCTCGACCGGGTAGCACTCACCGACCGGATCGCACTCGGGTTGATAGGTCTGCAGCAGCACCACCGGCACGCCACCGAATCGGATCAGGAAAGCGTGGTGGCTGGGCAGGGAATCGACGTAGGCGTAGAGCTCCCGCAGCTCGGTCCGACTCAGCCCGGCCAACCCCCAGAAGCCGGCGTGCGGTTCGCGGACCCAACGATGGATGGTGTCCAGATCGCCGTCAGGGTCGAGCACTGTGACGGTCGCCTCGCCGAGTTCAGGCTCCTGCTCGACGTACACCTGCTCGCCGGGTCGGCCCGCAGCGAGTCGATCAAGGTCCGGGGCGTTCATGATCGACTTCGATCGAAGAGATCATCCGGCCGCAGCCGGGACCAGTCGGTCTCGATCTTGGTCGGGGCGACGTCGACCCAGCCGGCGAGTTGATCGGCGAAGTGGGGCGAGGCCGGGTCCCCGGAAGCGCCGAAGGGCACGCTCCAGCGGCTGTTCGCGCGATCACCGAGGTCCCAGGCCCAGCGGGCGACCGAGCCGCGGGAACAGCGGTCGGTGACCCCGGGCGTGGTCCCGGTGCAGCGGACCGTGTCGTTGTCGCCGGACAGTTCGGGCGTGAGGTCGGCGCCCGGTACGGCACCCGGATCGAGGCCGTCGACCTCGCCGAGCAGGTGCAGCGGGCGCAGCCGGTGCCGGGCACCCCACGGCTCCGCCGGCGTCGCGGCGGCGTCCTCCAGGGCGGCGATGATCAAG
This sequence comes from Microlunatus speluncae, assembly GCF_009299835.1. Taxonomy (GTDB): domain Bacteria; phylum Actinomycetota; class Actinomycetes; order Propionibacteriales; family Propionibacteriaceae; genus Microlunatus; species Microlunatus speluncae. The sequence continues at coordinate 241,445 of NZ_VKCZ01000003.1, read as the reverse complement.
GACTCGGCAGGCAACCCGAGGGTCTCGTCCGCGAGCAGCCGCGGCAGGGCGGCGGCGACCCGCGCGGTGACCGAGAACCACGGATCGAAGATCGCGCCGAGGCCGTGCGGTCGCCCGAGCGGCGCGAGTACGGGCTCGGCGGCGACCCGGCCGGCCAGGGCGGCCCGCCAGGCCACGAAGCGCGCCGCGGCCGGATCATCGGCCGTCATCCGGCCCTCCCAGCCCAGCAGTTCGTCGCGTACGGCCCGGGCAGCCGGTCCGAGCCGGTCGGCGGCCGGCAGCAGGGCGAGCAGCGGCGCTGCGGAGCCCAGCGCGACGTCGGCCCAGATCGGCTCCAACTCGGCGATCGTGGTCGGCCGGAGCTCGGCCAGCAGGGCCGTGATCCGGTCGGCGCGATGCGGCGGCGGGTAGTCCCAGCCGAAGTCGATCTCGGCCCGGGCCGGTCGTTCGTTGGCGTCGACGGCGATGTCGGTCACCGCGATCGCGGCCGGCATCGGAGCCGCCGCGACAAGGTCGGTGTTGGTCGGGTCCAGCGCCAGCCGCCGCTCCGCCGAAGCCCGGGCCGGCACCCGGCCCACGGTCGCCGACAACACCGCGCCGGTGGTGTCCGCGGCGAGCAGTCGGTTGACCGGATCGACCCAGCGGCCGAACGCCGCGACGACGTCGGCGGCGGTCCGGGCCCGGAGCAGCGGCAGCAGCGCGCCGAAGCCCAGGTCGGCCTCGGCCCGGGCCGGCGACCGCAGACTGAACCCGGTCAGCTCGGCGTCGGACCCTTGGCTCAGCTCGGTCACCACCGGTCCACGCCGGGTCTCGATCGCCTCGATGATCATGGGTTCGCCACCGCGCACCTGCACCGTGCTCCGCTCCAGGTCGGTCGGCTGCCAACCCTGCGGACCGAGAGCCTCGTAGCCGGAACCGGTGCGCCGCAGCCGCTCGGCGAACAGGTCGGCCCCGTGCGCGGTGGCGTTGGTGATGCCCCAGGCGGCCTGGCCGGTGTGGCCGAAGTGGGCGATGCCCGGCACTCCGGGGAAGGCCAGCCCGATCACGTCGAACTCCGGGCAGGCCAGCCGGAGCTGCTGATAGACCCCGGGCAGTTCGATCACCCGATGTGGGTCCCCGGCCAGCACCGGCGCGCCGCCGGCGGTCCGGGAACCGTGCAGGGCCCAAGCGTTGCTGCCGGACAACGGTTCGTCGCTCGCGAACAGGGCGACCGCGGCGTCGCCGAGCGTGGCGGCCACGTGCGTCCGCCAGAACAGCGCCGGCATGCTGCCGAACAGCACATGGCAGGTGTGCAGGATGCCGAGCGGGGCCCAGTCCGGCCACTCGTCGGGCTCGAAACGATCACCGAAGTGCCGCTCCAGCAGCCCGTACTCGGCCGGCGTGGTCTCCCGCAGCCCGTGCCGGACCCCGGCCGTGTAGGCGTCCACCCAGATCCGCACCTCCGACCCGAGGGCCTGATAGGCCCGCCGCGCCGTGTCGGCCAACCGGGCCCGGCGGGCGAAGACGTCCCAGGCGACCCCGGCCGAGCCGATCAGCAAGGCCAGCCGGCCCTCGGTCCGGAGCCGGTCGGTCTCGATCTGCCAGCCGCGATCCCGGGCGGTCACCCTCCCCTGGGCGTACGCGAGCGCCAGATGATCATCGGCTCGAAGATGCGGGACACCATGATCATCGCGAAACAGCTCGGTCGGCATGCCCGCACTCTGTCAGCCGACGAGGGCGGAGTCGAGGGGCGTCCCACTCTCCGCGACGGCGGGACCACCGGACCGGGCGATCGGGTTGGCCAGCGTGCCGGCATAGATCAACGACTCCGACTGATTGGTCAGATCGACCATCTGCAAGGTGTTCCGGAGCTGGAGCCGATTCAGGCAGGAGTGGTCGAACCGGGCCGCTCGCAGGTCGATCGCGGAGTCGAGCTCCGGATGATCGGCCGCGTGCCGATCGACGCACTCGGCCACCAGCCGCCAGAAGGTGGACTCCGGCAGCGTCCGGTCGGCGTGCAGGATGCCGGCCAGGTGCCGCAGCACGCCGTCGAAAACGTCGGTGAAGATCACCAGCGCCTTCTCCCGGTCGTCGACGGGATGGACGACCCGTCGGACCGGCTCGGGCACCGCCCGGTCGGCCAGCACGGCGATCTCCTCGCCGATGTCCTTCATGAACACTCCGGCCGGCCGGTGATCATCGAGCACCAGGATCAGGTTCTCGCCGTGCGGCATGAAGGCGAGATCGTACGCCAGCAGACAGTGCACCAACGGCCGCAGATAGCCGTGCAGATAGTCCCGGATCCACGTCTCCGCGGGCAGTCCGGACGATCGGATCAAGGCGGTGATCACCGAAGCTCCGGCCGGGTCGCGGTGCAGCAGGGCGGCCATGGTGGACAGCCGTTCACGGCCGCGGAGCAGCGGCAGCGGGCTCTCCCGCCAGAGCGCGGCGATCATCTTGCGGTGCGCGTTCGGCCGCGCCGTGCGGTGATACGCGTCACCGGTGTAACCGATCGACGCCCGCTCCCGGAGCACCCGGAACCGTGCCTCACCGAGGGTCTGATCGGCACCGACCAGGTCGGCCACCCAGTCGTTGATCGCCGGGGTGACCCGCATGTAGGCCGGCGACAGCCCGCGCAGGAACCCCATGTTCTGCACGGCGAGCGCGGTCTTGACGTAGTGCCGGTCCGGATGGGTCCGGTTGAACAGCGTGCGGATCGACTGCTGAGCCAGGTAGTCGTCGTCGCTCTCGCCGAGGAACACCAGGTCGCGCCGGGCCACGTCAGGCGCGAACGTGATCGCAATCCGGTGCCGCCACTGCCACGGATGGACCGGCAGCCAGTGGTATTCGGCCGGGTCGAGCCCGAGCCCGGTGAGCCGATCCCGGAAGCGTTGCACCTGCCGGGCGCCCAGCTCACCGGCGACGAAGCTCGCCTCGGCCAGGCCCTGGCCGAGTGCCAGGTGGGTGTGCTCGCGCCGCGCGGCGAGCCAGACCAGCCGGAACGGCTCCCCGGCCTCCGGCGCGTAGGCCGCGTACTCGTCCACGGCGAAACCGATCCGGCCGTTGTTGGCCACGAAGCCGGGATGGCCCTCGGTCATCGACGACTCGATCGTCTGGAAGTCGGCGTCGACGAGCTCGCCGGCGGTCGGCCCACCACCGTTCAGGTGATAGGCGTCCCGCTTGTACGCCGCGGCGGCCAGGGTCGACGCGATCTCCTCCAGGTAGGTGCCGACAAGATCATCGGGGATGTCGAGCAGCGGCTGCAGCTCCAGCACCAGCTGCTGCGCGTCCAGCGGTGCCGGCGCCCCGGCGACGGTTCGGTCCAGGCTCGGCTCGTCGATCAGCCAGTGCTCCAGCGCCAGCCGCTCGGCCCGGAAGCGGTAGCGGACCCGGCCGCCGTCCAGCTCGAGCCGCCAACCGTCGCCGTCGCGCTCCGGCGCCATCAGCCGCTCGTGGCTGAATTCGGCGATCGCCTTGGCGGTCAGGTGACGCTGGGCCGCTTCCATCGTCTTCGGCGTCAGGTGTTCCGCGTTCGTGATCATGAATTCCTTCCCAGGACTGAGGAGGCGAAGTCGGCCCGGGTGCAGGCCGAGAGGGCCGCCTGCTTGGTCCCGTCGCCCTCGGGCAGCTCGAGCTCGTCCAGCACCCGGAAGCCGGCGCGGGCGTTCATCGCGATGATCTTGGTGTTGGCCACGTCGGGCTCGACGACGACCCGTTCGGCCCCCAGCCGGTCGAAGCACCAGCGCATCACGGCCGCGAACACGGCACCGGTGAAGCCGTGGCTCGACGGCCCGTCGGGCGGGGCGATCAGCACGTGCATCCCAAGATCACCGGGCAACGCCGAGTACCGGCCGGCGAGCAGCACCCGGGCCGGGTCGTAGGTCTCGGCCAGGAACGCCGGGCCGCCGTCGACCGATCCCAGCCAGGCGGCCTGATCCGGATCGGCCACGATGCCGGCCAGATAGTCCCGCACCTGATCGACCTCGAGGTGACCCATCCGCCAGAACGCGGCCCGGGGACCGGTCAACCAGCGCCGGACCAGCGGGGCGTCGTCCGCCGGTGCCACCGGCCGGATCTCGGTTCGTCGCTGCGCCTCGGTGATCATCGGGCCACCCCCAGGGTGTCCGCCGCGGAGGCCTCGGACGGCTCGGCATCGGCCGGCAGGCCGAACTCCTGGAACGCGATCCGGCGTTCGATCGGGTACGGCTCAGCGCCGGTGATCGCGGCCAGGATGGCCGAGTTGCGCCAGGCGCCGAAGCCGAGGTCCGGCGCGGTCAGGCCGTGGGTGTGCTCCTCGCCGTTCTGGACGAAGATCCGGCCCCGGCCCGCGTCGATGCTGTAGTCGCGGGCGACCGCGAGCCGGCCGACCGGATCGATCAGCAGCCGGTTCCGGATCGGATCAAGGAAGGACGGGATCCCGGCGGTGTAGCCGGTGGCCAGGACCAGCGCGTCGGCCCGGCGTTGATAGACCCGATCGAGCTGGGTGTGCCGCAACCGCAGTCGATACTGCTCGCCGTCCCAGTCGGCGTCGACCAGTTCGGTTTCCGTCAGCAGTGTGGTCGGCACCGGGCCACCGGCGCTGAGCCGATACAGCGTGTCGTAGATGTCGTCGATCAGGTCGCCCGAGATGCCCTTGTAGAGCGCCCGCTGGTCCCGGCCGAGCCGCTGTCGCTGCTGCAGCGGCAATCCGTGGAAGTGATCGGTGTAGTCGGGCGAGGTGAGCTCCAGCGTGAGCTTGGTGTATTCCATCGGGAAGAACCGCGGCGACCGGGTCACCCAGTCCAGCCGATAGCCGCCGCCGGGAAGATCACCGAGCAGCTCGCGATAGATCTCGGCCGCCGACTGGCCACTGCCGATGATCATGATCGACCGGGCCTGGCGCAGCCGGTCCCGATGATCAAGGTAGTCGGCGCTGTGCAGCACCGGGCCGGCCAGCTCACGCAGCGGCTCCGGCACGAACGGCCGGGTGCCGACGCCGACCACGACATGCCGTGCCAGCACCACCTCGGCTTCGCCGGTGTCGCGTCGCTCGGCCCGGACCCGGTACAGGTCGCCGTCGCTGTCGTACTCGATCATCGTGACGTGCCGGCCCCAGCGCAGGTTCGGCAGTTGCTCGCTGGCCCAGCGGCCGTACGCGTCGTACTCGGCGCGGAGCGGATAGAAGCTCTCCCGGATGTAGAACGGGTAGAGCCGACCGGTCCGCTTGAGCCAGTTGAGGAACGAGAACGGCGAGGTCGGGTCGGCCAGCGAGACCAGATCGGCCAGGAACGGCACCTGGATCGTCGCTCCGTCGATCATCATCCCCGGATGCCAGCGGAACTCCGGGGCGGAGTCGAGAAACACCGTGTCCAGGTCGAGCGGCTCGGCCAGGCAGGCCAGGCCGAGGTTGAACGGCCCGATGCCGATCCCGACCAGGTCATGGACGTGATCGAATTCGGGGCTCATGCTGCCGCCTCCGCGGCGGCGCGGAGCCGGCTCCGTTGTTGATCAAGCACATCGCCCGGCTCGATCCCGGCCAACGCGGCCCCGGTGCGCTTGATCAACAGCAGGATCCGGCGCACGTCGTCCAGGCCGGCATCCGGATTGAGCAGGGTGAGCTTGAGGCACGGCCGGCCGTTGATCATGGTCTTGGCGACGTGCGCCCGGCCCGACTCGAACAACGCCCGCCGGATGGCCGGCACCGCGGAGTCCCGGGCCGCCTCGTCCAGCCCCGCGGGCGCGTACCGGAACAGCACGGTGCTCAACTGGGACCGACCGACCAGCTCAAGATCACGATCGGCGGCGACCTCGTCGTGCACCGCCCGGGCCAGATCGATCACCGAGTCGAACAACTCGCCCAGCCGCTCGGCACCGAGCGCGCGCAGGGTCGTCCACAGTTTCAGGGCGTCGAACCGGCGGGTGGTCTGCAGCGACTTGTCGACCTGGTTGGGCTCGGCGTCCTGCCGCGGATTCAGGTAGTCGGCGTGCCACACGGTCGGCGCGAACGCCGCCGGGTCGCGGATGATCACCGCGCTCGATGAGACCGGCTGGAAGAAGCTCTTGTGATAGTCCACGGTCACCGAATGGGCCCGCTCGATGCCGACCAGCAGGCTCCGGCGGCGGCGCGACACCAGCAGCCCGCAGCCGTACGCGGCGTCGACGTGCAACCACACCTCGGCCCGCTCGCAGCGATCCGCGATCGCGTCGACCGGATCGATCACGCCGCGGTCGGTGGTCCCGGCCGTCGCGACCACCGCCATCGCCAGCCCGCCCGCCCGCCGGACCTCGGTCAGGGCCGCGTCGAGCGCCGCCGGATCCATCCGGCCGGCCCCGTCGTCCGCGACCTTGATCACGGCGTCCTCGCCGAGCCCGAGCAGCAACGCGGCCTTGGCGACGCTGAAGTGACTCGACGCGGTCGCGAGGATCCGCAGCCGTGGCAGTCCGTCGGCGCGGGACAACGCCGGGTTCCGCAGCAGCGTGTGCTCCCGGGCCAGCAGCAGCGCCTGCAGATTGGACTGGGTGCCGCCGGAGGTGAAGATCCCGTCGCCGTCGGCGAACCCGATCCGCCGCGCCGTCCAGTCGACCAGCCGCCGCTCCATCAGGGTCCCGATCGTCGACTGGTCATAGGTGTCGACCGACGGGTTCACCGCGGCCAGGACCGCCTCGGCGGCGACCGCCGGCAGCGCGACCGGACAGTTGAGATGCGCGGCGTAGGAGGGATCGTGGAACCAGACCGCGTGCGGCAGGAACAGCCGCCCCACCTCCTGCACCGCCGCCTCGGTCCCGAGCCCGGCGGCGTCCAGGTCGACGTCGTCGACCAGCCGTTGCAGCTCGGCCCGGCTGGCTCCCGAGAACGGTTGGCTGACCGCGGCGACCTGGTCGGCGATCAGGCGAGTGGTGGATTCGAGCAGCGTTGCGTAACGGTCGGCGGTAGTGGAGGACAGCAGTTCGGACACAAGCGACTCCGAGCGATCGGGGACAAGGTCAACTGCTTAGGCGTGCCTAAGTTAGCATTGCCTAACCTGTTCGTCTGCCCCCTGTCCACCGCTGCCGACCGCGCGGTAGAACTGAGGACATGAACCATGTCATCGATGTCGGCCGGCCGGTCTCGGGTGATGTGATCGAGCTGATCCTGCAGGACCATCGCCGGTTCGAGGATCTGCTGCGGCAGCTGCGAGACGCGACGTCGGACCGCCCCGCCGTCCTCGACGCGCTGGCCACGATCCTCGTCGCCCACGCCGAGGCCGAGGAGAAGTTCGTCTACCCCAAACTCAGAAAGCGCTCTGCGGTCGGCACGCACGAGGCCGAGCACGGCGAGGAGGAGCACGCCGAAGGCCATGAGGCCCTGCTCGCGGTGCTGGAGCTGAAGGGGACCGCCACGGCCGCGTTCGACGACGCGGTGGAGAAGCTGTCGGCGGTGATCAGCCATCACCTCGTCGAGGAGGAGTTGACCATCCTCAACCCGGCCCGCGCGGCGCTGGGATCCCGGGCCAAGTCCGACCTGGGCGAAGCCTTCGTCACCGAACGGAACCGCCAGATCGACTCGCACTGCGGCAACCTGACCAACGTTCGCGCCCTCGTCGCGACCAGCCGCCGCGAGGGCAAGCTCGACGACGACTGACCCGCTGACACAGCAAACGCCGGGGGCTCCTGATCATGGAGCCACCCGGCGTTTCCCTTTCAGGGCGGAGGCGGCGGGATTTGAACCCGCGAGAGGGGATGAACCCTCAACCCGCTTAGCAGGCGGGCGCCATAGACCGGACTAGGCGACGCCTCCCCGACTCGGACGCGCCGAGACCGCCCAAGAGTACCGATCGGGAACCACAAGAGGCAAAGTGTCGTTGAACCAGGGCGTTGAGTCGACAGAAACCCGGCGCATAGGGTAAGCCGGGTCCCGAAAGAGTTGGTCGTGTTGGGGGTCAAAGTCCGTGGCAGATGAGCAAGACCAGTGGCACTGGGACCTGCCCGAAACCTCGGCTCGTCAGGCACGGGCCCGGCAACGCGCCCGCGAGGCCCGTTCCGGCCGGAACGGCAGCGGCAGCAGCCGGAGCAGCCGGCGGACGGTCGACACCCCCGGATTCCGGCGGACCGTCCTGTTCACGATTCTTGGCGCGGTCGTCCCCGGCGCCGGACTGCTCGCGGCCGGCCGGAAGAAAGCCGGGGCAATTGTGCTCACGGTCTTCGTCCTCGGCCTGGTCACCCTCGGCCTCTGGGCCGTGGTCGACCCGAAGGGCCTGGCCAGCATCGCGGTGACACCCGAGTTGCTCAATCTGGTCTCGGTGATCGCCGTGATCATCGGCCTGGCCTGGGTGGTCGTCGTCATCGCCAGCCACCTGGCGCTCCGGAACAAGCCGAGTTCGCCGCAGCGGATCGCCGGCGGCCTGCTGGTCGGTCTGCTCGCGTTCGCGGTCGCGGCCCCGATGGCGGTCGCCGCGCGTTACAGCTACGACCAGGCCGACCTGGTCGCCAAGGTCTTCCAGCGCCAGGACAACAGCAAGAGCGCGACCCGGCCGACCATGAATCCGCACGGGAATCAGAACGATCCATGGAAGGGCAAGGATCGGCTCAACGTCCTGCTGCTCGGCGGCGACGGAAACTCCAAGCGCCCGGGCATCCGCACCGACACGGTGATCGTCGCCAGCATCGACACCAAGACCGGTAACACGACCCTGATCAGCCTGCCGCGCTGCACCGCCAGGATGCCGTTCCCGGAGGATTCGCCGCTGCACCAGTACTACCCGGACGGCTTCACCAACGGCAACGGCGATGATCTCGAATTCTGCCTGACCGCGATGTATGAGAACGTCCCGGCCAACGTGCCCAAGGACGTCCTCGGCGAGACCGACAACCTCAACGCCGATGTGGTGAAGATCTCGGCCGGCGAGGCGCTCGGGCTCAAGATCGACTACTACGTGCTGGTCAACCTCAAGGGCTTCGAGCAGTTGATCGATGCCCTCGGCGGGTTGACCCTGAACGTCAATTTCTACATCCCCAAGGGCGGCGACAGCGACGCCCACATCCCGCCGTCCGAGTTCCTGACCCCGGGCCCCAGCCAGCACCTGAACGGCAAGGACTCGCTCTGGTACGCCCGCGGCCGGTACGGCTACAGCGACTTCTCCCGGATGGACCGGCAGCGCTGCGTGATCGACGCGATCATCAAACAGGCCAATCCGGCCAACCTGCTGGCCCGCTACGAGGCGATCGCCAAGGCCGGCAAGGAGATCGTCCAGACCGACATCCCGCAGGAGATGCTGCCGGCGATGGTCGAGCTGGCCACCCGGGTGCAGGGCGGCAACATCCGCAGCGTCGTGTTCACCCACGGCGAGGACGGCTTCCTGGTCTACCGGCCCGACTTCGACATGATGCGGGAGCGGGTCCGGAAGGCGATCGGCGAGTCGGAGAAGAAGCCCAAGAAGCAGACGCAGTCACCGGCCCCCGGTGATCCGCAGACGAGCGAACCGGCCGACCCGCCGCCGTCCAGCGAGCAGCCGAAGGACCCGGAGACCAAGGAATCGGATCCGCCCGAGTCCGACAAGAACACGAAGGAACCGGACGACAAGAAGGACGAGGCGAGCGACGACACCGGCGACTCCTGCAAGTTCCGGCCGGACATCGCCGCGACCTCCAGGCCGAAGTACACCGGCTGACCTTCTCGCCTCGGGCTAGCTGCCGTAGCCGCGGTTGGCGTCGAGTCGGTCCCGGACCGCGGTCATGAACGCGACCACGCCCCGGTCCTCGTCGTCCCGGGGGTTCACGAACTCGGTGCCGCCGGAGCTGGCGACGACGATGAAGTGATGCCGGGTGGCCTTGACCGAGGTCACCTCCGACCACGGGATCCGCTGCCGACGACCGAGCCGGCGCACCTCGATCCCGGCGCCGTCCATGATCACCGTGGTGCTCAGTCGCAGCACCAGGATCAGGGCGACGATCGCCAGCCCGGCGCCGAGCACCAGCAACACGACACCGACGATCCGGACCGGCTCCAGGGCCGCCACGGTGCCGGCGACGATCAGCGCGGCTCCGGCGATCGCGGCCGCGGCGGCGATGGCGTACGCCCGCACCGGGGGTCTGGGCGTGAGCAGGTGCGTCTCGGTCTTCGAGTTGCGGGCCCGCGCATCCTGCTCACTCACAGTGCTCACCTTAAGTCCCAAGACCACCGGGGAAGATCACGCCGGGAGTACCCGGCACCGGATTCCCCAAACCTGAGACCCGGATCGGCGGCGAGGGTGGGATTCGAACCCACGGAACGGTTTCACCCGCTCGGGCGCTTTCAAGGCGCCTGCACTAGTCCACTATGCGACCTCGCCCGGTCCGCGGCCGGAGAGTCTCCGGCCAAGGCCATCGTCGATCTTAGTGGCACCGTCGCCGGCCGCGCCGGTCGGATGTGGTGCCGGTGTGACAACCTGGCGCCATGCTGGCCATCGACGTTCTGGAACCGGGCGGCCCGGAGGCACTGCGACCGGTCGAGGTGGAAGCGCCGAGCCCGGGGCCGGGCGAGGTCGCGATCAGGACCCGGGCGATCGGCGTCAACGGGGCCGATCTGGTGCAGCGGCAGGGCAGCTACCGGCCACCGCCGGGCGCGAGCCCGATCCCGGGCCTGGAATGTTCCGGAACGATCTCGGCGGTCGGGCCGGACGTCACCGGCTGGAAGGTGGGCGAGCCGTGCGTCGCGCTGCTCGCCGGCGGCGGTTACGCCGAGGTCGTGGTCGCGCCGACCGGGCAGGTCGTACGGCCTCCGGACGGGGTCGATCTGATCACCGCCGGTGGCCTGATCGAGGTCGCCGCCACGGTGGTCGCGAACCTCGACCTGGCCCGGCTCGGGCCGGGCGAGCGGTTCTGTGTGCACGGCGGAGCGGGCGGCATCGGCTCGTTCGCGATCCAGTACGCGAAGCAACTCGGCGCGGAGGTGATCTGCACCGCCGGCTCGACCGAGAAGCTGGACTACTGCCGCTCGATCGGCGCCGACCACGCGCTGTCCTACCGCGACGACTGGGCGGCCGCGATCGAGGCGATCACCGACCGCACCGGCCTGGACGTGATCTTGGACAGCGTCGGCGGCGACTATCTGGAGCAGCACGTACGGCTGCTCGCGACCTCGGGCCGGCTGATCGTGATCGGGTTGCAGGGTGGCCGCGCCGGCACCCTCGACCTGGGCCGGCTGCTGGCCAAGCGCGCCACGATCCACGCCACCCTGCTGCGGCCGCGGCCCATCGCGGAGAAGGCCGCGATCTGCGCCCGGGTGGCCGAGGCGATCTGGCCGATGATCAACGACGGCCGGATCAAGCCGGCCCCGCAGACCACCTTCCCGCTGACCGAAGCCGCCGCGGCCCACCGGCACCTGGAATCCGGCGACAACCTCGGCAAGGTGCTGCTGCTCGCCTGAGCCCCTTATGGCCCCATGACGGATCCGAATGCGCAGCCCGGCCCTATCGGCCCGGCCCGTCGTTACCGTCGGCGCCATGACCGAGAGAGCACAACTGCGCGGAGCGGGCCTGCGACTCCCGGTCGTGCTGGCTTCGACCTCGGCGGCCGCGGGCGGCGCACTCGTCACCGGGTTGGCGATCATGAATCCGTTCAATCTGGCTCACGCCGGCACCTTCGGCACCATCGGAGTCGCCGTCCTGTTCCTCTTTCTCGGCGTTACCTTCGCCTTGGCGCCCTGGTGCGTGCCGGTGCGCGTCGCGGCGGCCATCGCCGCGGTAGGGCTCGGTGCGATCCTGGTGCCCATGTCGGTGGCCTCCCACGTGATCGGTGGCACCGGGAGACCGGTCGCATCGACGAAGGCGGCGGACGGGTCCGACCTGGTGGTGCAGCGGGACAACTGGATCGACGAGTGGCCGGTGATCAGGCTGGGCCGCGGCAGCGGACCGTTACGCCAGGAATCGTTGGTCTATTACGGCCCGATGTACGGCGAGCTTCCCTCCGACGTGCGGTTCGCGGGCGACCACCAGATCGCCTTCAGCGTCGGTGACCGCGACTACACCTCCACGTACGATCCCTGGACGCTGGAGGTCGACCCGATCGACTGCCAGTACGACGACGACTGCTGAACCCCTACTGATACTCGGCGGTGGTGCTGAAGACGGCGGTCAGGGTGCGCCGGCTGACGTCGTAGCCGAGGGTCAGGTAACGGCCGGGCGAGAGCTCGACGCTGCTCGGGTTGGCTTGATCACCGCGGGTCGTGTCATAGATCCGGGTCTCGGCGATGCCGTCCCACGGGCCGGCCGGGTTGCTGATCAACTGGCCGTACGTCGGCCGCGTCGACGGCGTGATCGCGCCCCAGGTCAGCAGCAGCGCCCCGGTCGAGGTGACCAGCTGATGGTGCGACGAGGCCATGATGTCGGTGACGACCGGCGTGCTCCAGGTCTGGCCCCCGTCGGTCGAGCGGCTCAGCCGGGCCGCGATGCCGGCGCCGGAGCCGTTGGCCATCCGGATCAGCGAGACCAGCTGGCCGCCCGGCAGCACCGAGACATTCGGTTCCTGGAAGTTCACCCCGCCGCCGGAGCCGATGATGCGCTCGCTCGAGCGGTGGAAGGTCAGCCCGCCGTCGGTGCTGCGGACCACGGTGGCGCGCGAGGTCGTGTCCCCCGGAACCCTTCCGTACAAGGGGATCAGCACGTCGCCGTTGGACAGCTCGACGGCCGCGCCGTGGCTGCCGTTCCAGCCGCCCGCATCGGGATCCATCGCCGAGTCGACCTCGACCGGAGCACTCCAGGTCGCGCCGTTGTCGGTGGACCTGATCACGTGGGTGCCGTGCTGCTTGCTCGGCTGACCGGCCGGCCACTCGGTGACGAAGAAGCTGACCAGCAGCGTCCCGTCGGACAGCTTGCTGATCTTGGGATCGCGGGCGTCGTAGTGGGCGCTGCCGAACGTCCCGTCCTCGATCGTCCGCGGACTGCTCCAATTGACGCCGCCGTCGGTGGAGCTGACCAGCTTGATATCGCCGTTGGCGTTGGTGTGCGCGGTGGCGCTGTGATAGACCGCCAGCAGCGTGCCGTTGGCCAGCTTGGTGATGTCCGGGAACCGGATCTGGCTGCCGGCCGGATCGATCGCGACCACCGTCGAGTGCATGATCAGATTGTCCACCTGTTGTGAGCTGCCGGTCGGCTGGGTGCCGGCGGACACGAACTCGATGCCGGTGATCGGCGAGCCGGCCGAGGCCTTGATCGTCGTCGAGCGCCGGTTGCCGTTGAAGGTGACCGAGGCCAGATCGGCGGTGGCGTCGACGACGATCTTCCGGTACGTGTTGCGCAGGCTGACCGGCTCGGTCCCCATCGTCTGCCAGGCCGTGCCGTTGTAGACCGAGAGCACCGTGCTGGTCGCGTTCGCGGTGATCATGAACCGGAAGACCCCCAGCGCCGCGTTGTCACCCGACCCGCGGATGGCGAACAGCGACGCGCTGCCCCACTCGGTGATCGCCAGATCGAACTCGAAGTGCCGCGAGTTGACCGCCGGCGCCGGGAAGTAGGCCTTGGTCTGCAGCGAGGCCGACGCATCGGTCAACTGCACCGCCCGACCGGTGCCGCCGAGCCGCGGCGTGACCGCGACCGAGCCCTGCACCGTGGCTCCCGACGGTGGCTGGTTCAGCGGCTCGGCGTCGAACGTCCGCGGCGCCGCCGTCTCCGCGGCCGACGCCGTCGGCGCGGTGATCAGTTGGGCCAGACACAGTACGGCGACCAGCCCCGCGATCGCCCCCGCCCGAAGTCCCCCAGTACCCATTGACCGCTCCCATCTCCATCGATCGGTTCCACCAAGCCCACCTGGAACTCCATTCCATGTCAATACCCACATCTCACCCACCGAGTTGTCAGAACTGAGGAGCCCCCGGGCACAACTCAGTTCTGACAACTCGGGGCTTGCGCACTTCCTGGGTGTCGCTTAGTGTCTCGTTAATCGTTTAACATTCCTGTTTACCACCCGCGTTCACCAGCCAGCCAGTCGAAGGGGATCGGATGACCTCGGTGCTCGAACGGGCCACCCGGCCTGCGTCTCCCCGCTCGGCTCCGCGCCGGCTGACCCTCCGGGCCCGGCTGTATCGCGACCGGCAGATGCTGCTGCTGATGATCCCGGGCGTGGCGTTCCTGGTGCTGTTCTTCTACGTCCCGATCCTCGGCAACGTGATCGCGTTCCAGGACTATCAGCCCTATCTCGGCATCCGGCAGAGCGACTGGGTCGGGCTGCAGAACTTCGCCGACCTCTACCTCAACCCGGACTTCTGGAACGCCCTGCGCAACACCCTGGTGCTGGCCGGATTCCAGCTGGTCTTCTTCTTCCCGGTGCCGCTGCTGCTGGCCATCCTGGTCGACTCCTTGATCAGCAACCGGATCCGGCGGGCCTTCCAGAGCATCGTCTACCTGCCGCACTTCTTCTCCTGGGTGCTGGTGATCGCCCTGTTCCAGCAGTCGCTCGGCGGCGCCGGCCTGCTCAACAACCTGCTCCGCGGCTGGGGCCTGGAGCCGTGGGCGATCATGACCAACCCGGAGACCTTCCCCTGGCTGATCACGCTGCAGCTGATCTGGAAGGACGCCGGCTGGGCCATGATCATCTTCCTGGCCGCGCTGGCCAACGTCGACGTCAACCTGTACGAGGCCGCCGCCTCCGACGGAGCCGGGCGCTGGCGCCGGATGTGGCACGTCACCCTGCCCGCGCTGCGAACGGTGATCATCCTGCTGTTGATCCTGCGGATCGGCGACATCCTCACCGTCGGGTTCGAGCAGTTCATCCTGCAACGCGACTCGGTCGGGGCGGGCGCCGCGGAAGTGCTGGACACCTTCACCTACTACGCCGGGGTGATCGGCGGCGACTGGAGTGCCGGCACCGCCGCCGGACTGGCCAAGGGTGTGGTCGGCGCGCTGTTGATCTGGGCCGCCAACGCGATCGCGCACCGCTTCGGCGAGGCCGGGATCTTCCAGAAGAAGGGAAGCTTCTGATGGCCCGGCACAGCACGGAACGCCCCGTATGGAAGGAAAAGCCGTCCCCGTTCTACCAGAGCATCAAGGGGATCGTCATCGTCGGGATCAGCCTGACGATCTTGATCCCGTTGCTGGTGGTGGTCTCCACCTCGCTGGCCGATGACCGGCAGGTGATCGAGGCCGGCGGTTATGTGCTCTGGCCGACCTCGCCGACCCTGAAGTCGTACCAGATCCTGTTCGGCGGCGGCCTGGTGTTCCGGGCGATCGCGGTCAGCATCCTGGTCACTCTCGGCGGCACCGCGATCGCCCTGTTCACCACGATCACGCTGGCCTACGCGACCAGCCGGCCGGTGTTGTTCGGCCGGCCGGTACTGCTGATGGTGCTGTTCACGCTGCTGTTCGCGCCCGGCCTGATCCCGATGTATCTGATGGTCCGGCAGCTCGGCCTGCTCGACTCGCTCTGGTCGTTGATCCTGCCCGGCGCGCTGAGCGCGTTCAACTTCGTCGTGATGCGCTCGTTCTTCATGAACATCCCGGCCGAGTTGATCGAGTCGGCCCGGATCGACGGCGCCTCGGACATCACCATCCTGCGCCGGATCGTGCTGCCGCTGTCCAAGGCGGTGGTCGCGGTGGTCGGCCTGTTCTACGCCGTCGGCTTCTGGAACGCCTTCTTCAACGCGCTGCTCTACATCAACGACTCCGAGAAGTGGCCGATCCAGGTGATCTTGCGGACGTACGTCCTCCAGGGCACCTCGCTGACCGCCGATCAGCTCGGCGTGCAACAACTCCCACCGCCGCAGTCGCTGCAGATGGCGATCGTGATGGTCGCGCTGGTCCCGATCATCTGCGTCTATCCGTTCCTGCAACGGCACTTCACCAAGGGCGTCATCACCGGCGCCATCAAGGGCTGAAACCCCACGAGAGAAGGGCATTGCCATGTCAGCTGTTCCTCCCGCCGCGCTCAGCCGGCGCGGCTTCCTCGGGGTCGCCGGCGTCGCCGCGCTGACCGCGACCGCGGCCTGTGGTCCGGCCGGCGGCACCGACACCGGCGGAGCCGCCGCGTCGGCCGAGGTGAAACTGCCGACCTACCAGGAGTTCACCGGCGTCAAGCCCGACCATCCCGGCAACGAGGACGGACTGCAGCCGGTCTATCTGACGATGCCGAAGGAGTTCGTCGCCAGCACCGAGGCGGCGCCGCTGAAGGCCAAGGTCTCCGGGCTGACCGAAACCTTCAGCACGCCACCGCCGCCGATGGGATCGAACCCGTTCTGGCAGCGGCTGAACGCCAAGCTGGGCGGCGACCTGGAGTTGATCATCGGCACCGATCCGGGCTATCCGGAGAAGTTCGCCACCATCCTGGCCAGCGACGACCTGCCCGACGTCATGTGGCTGCCGCCCAACCAGGGCATCCCCAACGTCGGGCCGATGCTGGAGGCCAAGTTCGCCGACCTCACTCCGTACCTCTCCGGCGATGCGGTGCTCGACTACCCCAACCTCGCTGCGCTCAAGCCGGCCTCGTGGCGGACCGCGGTGGTGGGCGGCAAGATCTGGGGCGCGCCGATTCCCAGCACCCCGTTCGGCCAGGTCATGATCGGCAACCCGAAGGCGTGGGACCAGGTCGGCGGCTTGCAGTGCAAGACCGCCGACGAGTTCTTCGAGAAGGCCGAGGAGCTGACCCGGCCGAATGAGAAGAAGTACGCGCTGGAGCCGGCCTACATCAACATGCTGCACATGTTCGGCGAGTGGTTCGGCGCGCCCAACGGGTGGCGGGTCAACGCCGACCGGACGCTGACCGGGATCTATGAGACCGACGAATACCAGGCCGCGGTCGAGTTCGCGGCCAAGGTGTTCGCCGCCGGCTGCTTCTACCCGGACGCCAATCTGCCGGACGGCCGGCCGAAGGTGGCTCAGGGCCAGATCTCCGCGTTCGTGTCGGTCGGCCCGACCGGGATCGGCGAGCTGCGTGACTTCGATCAGACCATGCAGGGCGAGGCGCTGATCCCGTTCGGCTGGGACGGCCAGGCGAAGCCGATCTACGACATGGGCTACGGCACCGTCGGCTTCACCCCGTTCAAGAAGGCCGACGAGGGCCGGCTGCGCGAGCTGCTGTCCTTGATCAACTACCTGTCCGCGCCGTTCGGCACCGCCGAGTACGTGCAGAAGAACTTCGGCGAGGCGGAGCAGGACTTCACCCTGGACGGCAACGGGAATCCGACCCTGACCACGGCCGGGCAGACCAACGTCCCCGGGCTGGTCAGCGCCCTGTGCATCATGGCCAACCCGGAGACGGTGATCTACAACCCGGAGCACACCGAGGACTCGGAGAAGATCTACGCGGCCGAGAAGACGCTGCTGACGTACGCCATGCGCAACCCGACCTCGGGCACCTATTCCGACACCTCGTCGAAGGTGAACACCAAGATCGTCCAGCAGATCCGGGACAAGGTGGTGGACATCATCACCGGCCGGGCCACGATGGCCGACTATCCGGCGGCGCTGAAGCGGTGGCAGGAGGGCGGCGGGCACAAGATCCGGGATGAATACCAGGCGGTGCTGCCGAAGGACGTACCGGTGACAGAATGATCAGCTACGACCCGGAGGAGGACACGGTATGGCTGCGCCGACGGCACGCGCGGGTCGGGCGACGCTGCGCATGGTCGCCGAGGAGGCCGGTGTCTCCACCGCCACCGTGTCCTACGTCGTCTCCGGGCGCGCCGGCCGCGCGTCCGGAGTCTCGACCGAGACGGCGCGCCGGGTCCGGGAGGCGGCCGACCGGCTGGGCTACCGGCCCAATCCGGCGGCGCGGTCGATGCGGACCGGCAAGACCGGGGTCGTGCTGCTGTCGCTGACCATGCTGTCCGATCCCTGGTCGCAGGCCGTCGCCGAGGCGGTCAACCGGGCGCTGTCGCCGCACGGGATGACGACGCTGATCATGGCCGACAGCGACTGGCATCCGGTGCTGCTCAGTCAGCCGTGTGACGTGGCGTTCCTCGATGCCGTGCCCGACTCGCCGAAGGAGCAGGAGCGGCTCGCCGACCTGGTCGACCGCGGCCATCGGCTGGTGATCTTCAACGAGCAGCTCGATCCGGGTGGCTTCGACGTGATCAGATCGACCGCGATGCCGGCCAGCCGGCTCGCTGTTGATCATCTGCTGCAGCGGCACTCCAAGATCGGCTGTCTGACCGCGTCGACGCGGCGCGGCAAGGCCTACCGCTACCACGCCTACACTTCCGCGCTCACCGCCGCCGGTTTGCCGCTGCGCAAGGACTATGTCGAGGTCTATCCGCGGGACGCGGTCGGCGCCTACGCGGCCGCGATGCGGCTGCTCACCCTGCCGGACCGGCCGACCGCGATCTTCGCCACCACCGATTTCGCCGCGATCGGCGCGATCCATGCGGCCCAACGGTTGCGGCTGCGGGTGCCGGAGGACGTCGCCGTCGCCGGCGTCGGCAACACGCTGGAGAGCGAACAGATGGATCCGGCCCTGACCACCGTCGGGCCGACCGACTTCTTCGACCGGCTGGCGGAGATCATCCGTGCCCGGGCGGTCGGCGAGGACGCCTCGCCGGGCCGATTGCACGAGTTCCCCTGGACGTTGTTCGCCAGGGATTCCACCTGACAAGAGGAGTGGGGACAACATGTCTCTCAAGATCGGTGTCGTCGGATTCGGCCAGCGGGCCGGGCTGTGGCGGCACGCCCACCGGCCGGACGACGGCATCGAGGTGACCGTCGTCTGCGACACCAGCGAACGTGGCCGCAGCGACGCCGCGGCCACCCTGCCCGAAGCCACGGTCACCGCCGACCTCGAGGTCCTGTTGGGATCCGGGATCGACGCGGTCCTGGTGACGACCCCCGATCATCAGCATCGCGCGGTGGCCGTGCCGGCCCTGGAAGCCGGCATCGCCGTCTTCTGCGAGAAGCCGATGGCGACCACGCTGGACGACTGCGACGCCATCCTGCGCGCCGGTCACGAGAACAAGACCCGGCTCTATCTCGGCCACAACATGCGGCACATGCCGGCGATCACCCAGCTGCGCGAGCTGATCACCGACGGCCGGATCGGCGAGGTGAAGACGATCTGGTGCCGGCACTTCGTCAGCCACGGCGGCGACTACTACTTCAAGGACTGGCACGCCGACCGGCGCAACTCGACCGGATTGCTGCTGCAGAAGGGCGCCCACGATCTTGACGTGATCCACTGGCTGGCCGGCGGCTACAGCACCGCCGTGTCCGCGATGGGGGCACTCGCCGTCTACGGCGACATCACCGACCGGCGGGACCGGACCGGCGAGCGGATGGGTGAGTGGTTCAGCCTGGACAACTGGCCGCCGACCTCGCTGACCGGGCTCAACCCGGTGGTCGACGTCGAGGACATCTCGATGATGCAGCTGCGGCTGGACAACGGCGTGCTCGCCTCGTACCAGCAGTGCCACTTCACCCCCGACTACTGGCGCAACTACACCGTGATCGGGACCGAGGGCCGGATCGAGAACTTCGGCGACGGCCCCGGCGACAAGATCGGGTTGTGGAACCGACGGCACATGGGGTACGCGGAGCCGGACGAGACCACGATCATCGCCGGTGGCATCGGCGGGCACGGTGGTGCGGACACCCTGATGATCGCCGAATTCCTCCGCTTCGCCGCCGAGGGCGGCCCGACCCGCACCTCCCCGATCGCCGCCCGCCAAGCCGTAGCCGCCGCCCTCCTCGCCACCGACTCCATCCGCGGCGACAACTCCTGCCTCCCCATCCCCGCCCTCGACCCGGACCTGATCCAGTACTACGAAGACGGCCAGGCCTGATCCCGCCGGTCCGCTCCCTGAGCGCGATCGTTCCGTTCCCTGAGCGCGATCGTTCCGTTCCCTGAGCGCGATCGTTCCGTTCCCTGAGCGCGATTCTTCCGTTCCCTGAGCCTGTCGAAGCATGTCCTGAGCCTGTCGAAGGGGGCAGGCCAGTCCGTGCCGTCCTCCCGGAGGGGGCTTCGGGATCACAATCCCCTCGACGCCCCGGCGAGGTGCAGGACCGGTCGAGAAGGACTACCGGCGGCACCGGCCATCGCCGGAACCGGCGCCCGGCCGCGAGCTGGTCTGGTTTGCCCCCTTCGACAGGCTCAGGACATGCTTCGACAGGCTCAGGGAACGGACAAGATCACGTACCCAGCAGCCGCCGGATCGCTTCGTACTGGGCCCGGGCCAAAGACTCCAGGTCGGCAACGTCCGGCTGAGTCAGGCTCCACTCATCCATGGCCCGCAGCACGGCGAAGACCAGCCGGCGTTGCAGGGCGGATGGAAGATCATCGCGGACCGCTCCGCTGTCGCGGCCGACCAGGAGGGCGGCGTCGATCCAGCCCTCGACGGCGGACCAGGTCGCGCTGGTGACCTGCTCGTCGGCGGCACCCGGCCCGTAGAGCATCCGGCCCAGCGCCACCAGGGCCTGATCTTCCCCGGCCGCCTCAAGCAGCCGGGCGAAGATCGCATCGACCCCGGGCCAAAAGGCGTCCCCGGACAGCTCCTCGGGCGCCGGGATCCGAATCCGCTCGACCAGCTCGGCGGCAAGATCACGAACGACCCGATCGAACAACTCCTGCTTCGACGCGATCACGTGGTAGAAGGAGCTCTTGCTCAGCCCGCAGCGCTTGATGATCACGTTCAGCGAGGCGCGGTCGTAGCCGGCGCCGGCGAACTCCTCCGCCGCGACCCGGATCAGTCGCCGACGACGCTCCGGCGCCATCCGGTCGAGCGCGTTCTCTGCCACGAGCACGCAGCCTAGTCGCCGAACGCGCTCTGGACCACCCGGTCCAGTTCCGTGCTACAGTCGGAGTGGACCAGGTGGTCCACAATCGTCGGAAGGACTCATCGTGCTCAGCACCGTGCCCGTCGAGCAGCAGTACGAGCGGATCGGCGACGGTCCGCGGATCCTCGTCGTCGGCGCCGGGATCGCCGGGATCACGGCGGCGCAGTTGCTGCGCCGCTCCGGGCTGAGGCCGGTCCTGATCGAGCGCGGCCACGACCGTGGCCATCCGGGCTACATGCTGGCGCTGATGCCGATGGTGGACCCGGTCCTGGACGAGCTCGCGGTCCGCGAGCCCTACCGCGCCGCGAGCGTGCCGCTCAACCGGTACGGGCTGTTCGGCCACACCGGCCGGCGGATCCGGACCGACTCGATGGCCTCGATCCTGGACCAGTACGGGGACTACCGCGGGATCGGGCGCGGCGAGCTGATCGAGGTGCTCAGCGGCGACGACTGCGGGGTCACCTCGAAGACCACCGTCACGGGGCTGACCGAGACCGCCGAGGCGGTGACCGTCACCCTCGCCGCCGCCGCCGGCACGGCCGAGTTGGAGTTCGACCTGGTGATCATCTGCGACGGCATCCACTCCGCCACCCGCGAGCTCGTACTGCCGGCGGATCGGGTCGGCACGGTCGACACCGGCTGGGCGGGCTGGGTGATCTGGCTGCCGGCCGATCAAGATCAAGATCTCGGCGATGAGCTCTGGGGCGCCGGCTTCTTCCTCGGCGCCTATCCGGTGGCCGGCCGGATCGGCGCCATCGTCGGCGGGCCGACCGCGGACCTGGCGGTCGGGCCGCCGGCGTTCGTCGCCGGGATCCGCCGGAAGCTCCGTCGGGTCAGTCCGCGGCTGGATCGGGTCCTCGACGCGCTGGCGACCGACCCGGATCCGTACTACTGGCCGCTCACCGACTGCCGCGCGGACCGTTGGACGACCGGGCGGACCGTGCTGCTCGGCGACGCCGGCGCCGGCTTCCTGCCGACGGCCGGGATCGGCGCCGGGATGGCGATGGAGTCGGCCTGGGTGCTGGCTCGGATGATCACCCGCGGCACGGACGTCCCGCTGCCCGACCTGCTTGCCGCGTACGAGCGCGCCCAGCGGACCCGGGTCGAGGCGGCCCAGGACAACTCCCGCGCCCTGGCCCGAATGATGTTCCGACGCAGCCGACTGCTGGCGGCGGTCCGCGACGTGGCAGCCCGGCTGCTCAGCGTGCAGGCCGTGCTCGGCCCGATTCAGCGGCTGCTCGCCGACGCACCGGACCCCGACCGAGTGCTGGACAACCTCTCGGCGACCGTCCGGCATCGGTGATCGACCCCGCCCAGCCGGACCGGGCCGCGTCAGACCTCGAGCGAAACCTGCAGCCAGTCCGCGAGGTCGGCGAGTTCGCGGTTGACCTTGGTGATCATGATCTTGCTGAACGGCACGTCCTGGTGGATCGCGTCCACCCGCAGCACGTCGTGCTCGCGGTCGGTGGTGGCGTCGATCTTGCCGACGAGCCGATCCCCGTACAAGATCGGCATCGCCCAGTAGCCCCACCGCCGCTTCGCCGCCGGCTTGTACATCTCCAGCTGGTAGTCGAATTCGAAGATCTCGGCCATCCGTTTGCGGTCGAAGACCAGCCGGTCCAGCGGTGACAGGATGGCCGCGCGGCCGGTGAACGTGCCGCCGAGGTAGTTCGGGTCGACCCGCCACTCCCCCTTCACGCCCTCGATCACGGCCGGCTCTCCGGCCGCTCCGACATCGTTGGGCTCGAACGGACACTCCGCTGCCCGACCGCGCGCGATTCCGAGCGCCTTCAGCCGCCGCTCGTCCCGGATCCGGTACGCCTCCGCCTGCGGCACGGGGTCGTCGTCCGGATAGATCCGTTCCGCGAGGTCCCACAGCCGATCGCGGCCCCGTCGCCCGGCAGCCGCCACCTCACCGCGGACCACCAGCAACTCGAGCATCGTCGCGAGGTTGCGGTTGTTGTTCCAGCCCGACGACCGCCACGGAACCTCGCAGGTGTCCGGCAGCTCGCGCTGCGTCAACGGACCGTCTCGTCGCAGCTCGGCCAGTAGGTCTCGCCGGAAACTTTCGTTGGCGCGCACCCACTCCGCCTCCGGTCGGCCCTCGGCCTCGCCCGCCCACTCGGCCATCTCGGCGCGATAGAGGGCGAGGTCCTCGGCCGGCCGCAGCATTCCGCGCAGGTCGATCAACGACTGGTGATCAACAGCCTCGGCGACCGCGTGGCGGGAGCAGGACCACCCCAATCGGCTCCACGCCACCAGCCCGGCACTGGGCGCCACCGCGGCGGTCAGGTCGTTCTGAAGCAGCGTCAGGTGTCGCACCGTCTCAGCCAGATCACTGGGCCGGCTGCTGTCGAGCAGTTGCGCGCGAACCGCCACCCGACGCGCCTCCCGCCGAGACAACTGGTGGATGGGCACGGTCACAGGTCACGCCCGCTCGGTGTCGTCGGCTTCGGAGAGTAACAGCTCGGCGACCAGCCCCAACTGATCGGCGAACCTGCCGATGAACTCGGGCGATTCGGCCGTTTCGCCGGTCAGGCCGCGTACCAGCTGAGGGTAGACCGCCGGGGCGTTGGCGGCGGAGAGGAAGATCAACATCAGCATCATCGGATCGAACCGGGAGTCCAGCCGGCCCGCGGCGTGCGCCTCCTTGATCAACTCGGCGTTCTGCCGCAGCCGCCGGTCGCGTTCCTCGCTGTCGACGTCACCGTCCGTGCCGGTGTACGCCAGCCCTTCCCAGGCCAGCAGCCGGGCGGACTGACCGTGGCTGGCTCCGGCGATCGCGTACTGCCGGACCTGCTCGGGCAGGTTGTCGATCACCTGCAGCTCGGCGCTCTCGTACTCCCACCAGAGCTCGCCGACGGCCCGGTAGAGACCGTCCTTGCCGCCGAAGTAGTACGAGATCAGCTGCTTGTTGACGCCGGCCCGCTCGGCGATGTCACCGACCCGGGCACCGGCATATCCCTTGGCCGCGAACTCCGCCAGCCCGGCGTCCAGGATCTGCTGCCGGGTCCGTTCCGGATCGCGTTGCCGCTCGTCGGGTCCGGGAGTGCGCCGCGCCATGGATCGCACTCTACCGCCCGGAGAACATAGTCATCCGATTGGTTGACAGTGTCATCTGTGTGGCTGATTATGGATCCATGAACGACCTCCGCCTCAATCACCCGCGCCGCTGGATCGCCCTGGTTCCCCTGCTCGTCGTCGTGTTCATGGACATGGTCGACAGCCAGATCGTGGCCGTCGCCCTGCCGTCCATCCGCGCCACCACCGGCGCCTCCGGATCGGCCTTGGAATGGATCGCCGCCGGCTACACGCTGACCTTCGCACTGCTGTTGATCACCGGCGGCCGGCTCGGTGATCGGTACGGCCGCAAGTCGCTGCTGCTGGTCGGGATCGCCGGCTTCACCCTCACCTCGCTGCTCGCCGGTCTGGCCCCGACGGTCGAGGTGTTGATCATCGCCCGGCTGGCCCAGGGCGCCTGCGCCGGCCTGATGGTGCCACAGGTGTTGGCCTACGTGCAGACCGAGTTCCCGCCCGAGGAGCGGGGCAAGGCGTTCGGGCTGTACGGGATCACCTTCCCGATCGGCGGCCTGGCCGGCCCGCTGCTCGGCGGACTGCTCACCGGCGCCGATCTGTTCGGCCTCGGCTGGCGGCCGATCTTCCTGGTCAACCTGCCGGTCGGCGTCCTGGCCATGATCATGATCGCCGCGCTGATGCCGCGCCGGAACGCATCGACCGCCGCCGTCAGAGTCGACGCCGTCGGCACGCTGCTGGCCGGCGCGGTTGTGCTCAGTCTGCTGGTTCCGCTGATCCAGGGGATGCCGTCGGGCTGGCCGTGGTGGTCGGTGCTGCTGCTGATCGCTTTCGTACCACTGCTGTTGATCTTCCTCGCCCATCAGCGGCACCGGCCGCGAGCCGGCCGCGAGCCGCTGCTCGACCTCGGCCTGCTCCGGCGACCCGGCTTCGGCCCCGGCCTGCTGGTGGCCTGGCTGTTCCTGGCCGGAATGGCTGTGTTCTTCGTCCTCACCCTGCACCTGCAGGAGGTGCTTCGATTCTCCCCGATGATCACCGCGGTGACCTTCCTGCCGGCCACCCTCGGCATCATCGCCGGGAACGGCCTGGCCCTGTCGGTCGGCGCGAAAGCCGGCCGCGGTCTGGTCGCCCTCGGCCTGCTGGCCAGCTTCACCGGAATCGCCGGCATCGCCCTCACGGTCTTCCTGGCCGCCGAATCGCTCCAGCTCTGGCAACTGCTCCCGTCCGCGGTGATCTTCGGACTCGGACTCGGCCTGACGATGGGCAAGCTCGTCGCCGTAGCCCTGCAGGAGGTCCCGGCCGAATCAGCCGGCAGTGCCTCCGGCGTGATCAACACCGTCTTCCAACTCGGCTCCGCCACCGGCATCGCCCTGATCGGCTCGGTCTACTTCGACCGCCTCCACGCCGGCCTCCCCTCCGCCACCGCCGTTGCCCTAGCCCTCGCCGCCGCCCTGGCCCTCGTCCTCATCGCCCTCTTAGCCACCCGCCACCTCCCCACGCCGCCCCCTGCGGCACCAAACCCCCACCGAGCCCCAGTCAGTGCGACCCAGTAGCCAACACGCTTGTTCCCTTCCCTGAGTCTGTCGAAGGGCCAGCCAGGCCCGTGCTCCTCTCCCGGGGCGGTCGGCCGGAATGACGCGTCCAGGACGGTCGGAGCGGTCAGCGGGAAGAACGGCCAGCCACCGGTCTGGGCCGGGGTGTCGGTGCCCTCCTGTCGCAGATCTGACAATCGTTGGCCGGATTGCCCATTTCGGCCCGATTTCGCGAACCATTGTCAGATCTGCGACATCGGTCCACCGTCAGGCCGACCCGGGGGGCGCCGACTGGCCGGCCCTTCGGCAGGCTCAGGGAGTTGCCCTCACCTGGGGCTTCGGCCGTCCGGACAAGACGCGCCAAGGGCGGGCGGGGTGGAGCGGTCGGCCGGGTATCGCGGCCGACGACCGGTTGTGCGCCGGGTTTTCGATTGCACTCTTCGAGTGGACGCTTTGGCCGCGGATCTGTGCCTGGAAGCTGGCCGAACAGTCCACTCGACGCACGCCGGCGGGAGATCTCGAACCTCTCTTGAGCCCAGCGGAGCTCGGCGGTGGATCCCGACCCAACCCGACGCGCGTTGGTCGCGTCGCGGCAACCGGCTTCCGGTCCGGCAGCCGTCGAGTGTGACCCTTTCCACCCGGGTTCGCAGGTCTCAGGTGGAAATGGTCACGCTCGACGCCACACGGGCTCCGCTCGGCAGACCCACCGCGGCAGCAACCCCAGAGATCAAGAAGTCCAAGCCCGCCAAAGGCTGGCGTACTCCCCATCAGCGGCCACGAGTTGATCATGACTGCCCAACTCCGCGATCCGCCCGTCGATCACCACGGCGATCCGATCGGCGTCGTGCGCCGTGTGCAACCGGTGCGCGATGGCGACGACGGCGCGGCCCTGCAACAGGGCGGCCATGGATCCCTCCAGATGACGCGCCGTGTGCGGATCGATCAGCGAGGTGGCCTCGTCCAGGACCAGGGTGTGCGGGTCGGCGACGACCAGCCGGGCCAGGGCGATCTGCTGCGCCTGGGCCGGGGTGAGGGCCAGTCGGCCGGAGCCGATCATGGTGTCCAGGCCCTCGGGCAGCCGTTCCACCCAGTCCCAGGCGTCGACGGTGCGCAGGGCCTGGATCACCACGTCGTCGCCCGATTCTTCCCGGGCCAGCACGATGTTGTCCCGGATGGTGCCGACGAAGACGTGGTGTTCCTGGGTCACCAGGGCCACCTCGGTCCGCAGCACTGGCAAGGGCAGCGAGGTCAGCTCGACGCCGCCGACGCTGACCGAGCCCGTCCGCGGACCGTTGATCCCGGAGAGCAGCCGGCCGAGGGTCGACTTGCCCGAGCCGCTTGGCCCGACGATGGCGAGCCGTTCGCCCGGCTCGAGCTTCAGGTCCACACCGTGCAGCACGTCGTGATCGGCCCGGTAGGCGAAGCGGAGATCCCGGCCGACGATCTGCGTGTCGGTCGGCCGTGCCTCGCCCGGCTCCCGGTCCTGCGGCACCGCCGCGATGCCGAGCAGCCGGGTGGTCGAGGCGATGCCGACCTGCAGCCGGTCCAGGTTGCGGATCAGCCGGCTCAGCGGATCGGTCACCTGCTGGATGTACAGCGTCGCCGCCGTGATCTGGCCCAGGGTGACCCAGCCGTTGACGTAGCCGTAGCCGCCGAGCAGCAGGGTCAGCACCAGCGGCACCTGATAGCCGGTGTCCATCCCGACGAACAGCAGGTTGCGCAGCGCCATCGTGTAGCGCTCGGCCTGGCCCGAGGCCGCCATGTCGTCGTCGCTGATCACGTTCCGGGACCGCTGCAGCCCGAGGGCCTCGACGGTCCGGGCGCCCTCGACGGTCTCGGTCAGGGTCGTGTTGATGTCGGAGTACGTGCCGCCCTCGGTGATGTAGCCCTTCGGTGCCCGCTTCAGATAGCGACGGACGAAGAAGATCAACAGCGCACCGGTGAAGATCAACGGCAGCGACAGCCAGATCGAGTTGAGCAGCATCGCGACGATGGTCAGCAGCGCGGTGATCGAGGCGATCACGGCCTCCGGCACACCCTGCCGCACGCTGTTGCTCATCGCGCCGACGTCGCGGGTGACCCGGGTGACCAGGTCACCCGAGCTGGCCCCCTCGACCCGGCCCAGCGGCAGCCGCAGCACGGTCTGCACAACGTATTCCCGGGCCGAGGACAGCACGTCCTGACCGAACAGGGTCGCCGACGCCCGGGCCAGGAAGGTCATTCCGGCCTGGATGATCACGACTCCGGCCACCGCAAGCGCGAGGCCGTTCAGGGTGGCCACCAGCGTGCCGGTGGCGCTGGCCGCGTCGATCAACGACCCGAGGATGCGCGGTACCAGCAGCCCGGCCACCGCGGCCAGACCGTTGAGCACCAGCATCAGCGTGATCATGCCGCGACGGGTCTTGAACAGGTCGACCAGGAAGCCGGTCACCTGCTTGTTCTCCGCCACCGGCAGCCCGCGCTCGGGGTTGCGGGAAGCCTCGAAGACCTGCCGCGCGCGCTCCTCCCGGAGCAGGTGACGCGCCTTCCAGTGGCGCAGCCGCTGCACCGGCTTGGCCCGCTCGGGCGGGATCAGCGCGGCCGGCACCCGCGGTTCGTGGGCGTGCTCGCGCCAGGTCTCCGCCGATCCCTCCAAGGGGGTGATCAGCTGAGTCATCCCGGTTCCTCCATGCTTCGCACGACCACCCGGCGGTAGTCGGCGTTGTGCTGTAACAGTTCTTCGTGCGTTCCCGCGGCTGCCGTCTCGCCGCCGTGCAACAGGACCACCCGGTCCGCGTAGTGCAACAGCAGCGGCGAGGCCGACATGACGATCGTGGTCCGGCCGCGCCGGTGCTCGGCCAGCCGGGCGGCGATCATGGCTTCGGTGTGCGCGTCGACCGCCGAGGTCGGCTCGACCAAGATCAACACCTCCGGGTCGGCGGCGACCGCCCGGGCCAACACCACCCGCTGCCGCTGACCGCCGGACAGGCCGCGGCCGCGCTCGTCGATCCGGCCCTGCCAGCCGCCCGGCATGGCGTCGAAGACGTCCTCCGCGGCGGCCGTGTGCATCGCCCGCTCGGCCTCGGTCCGGCTCAGCCGGCCGAGCGGATCGATGGCCGTCTGCAGAGTGCCGGCGAAGACCTGGCTGGTCGTGTCCGAGACCATGATCATCCGGCGCACTTCGGCGATGTCCACCGCGGCCAGGTCGACGCCGCCGACGGTGACGCCCCAGTCCCGGCTGGCCACCTCATGATCACGGGCGGCCTGCCGGGCCCGCGCCTCCTTCTGCTTGGTGCGCGCCGCCTTGGCCTCCTTGCCCTTGATCGACTCGTCGATGTCCAGGCCGACCTGCTCGACGTCGGCGGGCAGATAGCGGCCGAGCCGATCGGCCAGGGCCGCCGTCTCGTCCGGCACCGCCGACACCACCAGGGTCAGCTCGCCGGGATGGGCGACGAAGCCGGACTCGCGATCCGCAATCTCGGAGCGCGCCGGCAGCGTGCCCGCCCCCTCGGCACCCCACGGCGGCCGCTGCTCCAGCACGGCGACCGCCTTGCGGGCCGAGACCAGACAGCGCACCCAGGTCTGGGCCAACTCGAAGAACGTCTGCACCGGGAACATCATGAACACGGCATAGCCGAAGAAGCTGATCAAGGAACCGACCGTCAGCTGGCCGGCCGCGACCTGCTGGGCGCCGAGCCAGGTCAGCGTGACCAGCAGCAGCCCGGAGAACAGCACGGCGGTCGCGTCGACCAACGAGCCCCAGGTGCCGGAGGCGACGCCGGCCTTGCGGGCCACCTGCGACTGATCGGCGTAGTTCTGCGCGAACGTACGCTCTCCGCCGATGCCGCGCAGGATCCGCAGCCCGGCGACGATGTCGGTGGCCAGCGAGGTCAACTCGGACAGCCGGCTCCGCTCCACGGCCTGCCGCCGTTCCAGCGGCTTCAGCAGCGGCAGGGCCGCCGCCACCAGCACCGGCGCCGCGATCAACACGACGATGCCGAGCTGGAACGAGGTCGACAGCACCAGCCCCGCCACCACCAGGTAGGCGATCAATGCGCCGGCGGCCCGGGTCAGCACCTCACACAGCGCGCCGAACATGTCGGAGTCGCCGGACGACACCGACAGCACCTCACCGGCCGGCACCCGGCGCAGCTGGACGTGGCCCATCTGCGTCGTCTTCCGGTTGACCAGCTTCATCGACCCGTACATCGCGATCAGCCACTGGCTGACGATCATCGTGTGCCGCAGGATGCCGAAGCCGATGCCGACACAGATCGTGGCGAGCAGCAGCAGCGACCAGAACCAGACCTGGCCCATGTCCCGTACGATCACGCCGCGGTCGATCACCTGACCGATCAGGTACGGCCCGACGGCCCCCGGGATGAACTCGACCACCGCCACCAGCGAGGCGATGATCAAACTCGGCCCCTGCTGCGCCAGCAGCCAGCCGAGGAAGCGGCGCGGCGAGGAGGTGTCGGGTTCGCTCCAGGCGCGCTTGGACGCGGTATCCGGGCGCGCCGAATACTCGGGAACCGAGGGTGGGAATTTGAACATAGCCAGACCACGATATGGCGTTCCCCCGACAATGCCGAACGGTTTTTGACCGGGGTACGGAGCGGCCCGGGACGCGCCGCGACACTAGTATCGAGTCATGACCGATCAGCAGCAGCCGCAGCAGAATCCGAACGAGCCGCAGGGCGTCGCGGGGACCACCGAGGACGGCCGGGTCTATGTGGTGACGCCGACGGCGATGGCGATCGAGGGAGCGCCGGAGGAGAAGTCCGGCGACGGCGACGAGCAGGCCGTTTCGGTGACCGACATGGTCTCGCAGCCGGACAAGGTGATGCGGATCGGCAACATGATCCGGCAGCTGCTGGAAGAGGTGAAGGCGGCGCCCCTGGACGAGGCGAGCCGGCAGCGGTTGAAGCAGATCCATCAGGCGTCGATCAAGGAACTCGAGGACGGCCTGTCGGCCGATCTGGTGGCGGAGCTGGAGCGGATCTCGCTGCCGTTCACCGAGGATTCACCCAGTGATTCGGAGCTGCGGATCGCGCAGGCGCAGTTGGTGGGCTGGCTGGAGGGCCTCTTCCACGGCATCCAGACCGCGCTGTTCGCCCAGCAGATGGCCGCCCGGGCGCAGCTGGAACAGATGCGCCGCGCTCTGCCGCCCGGCGCGACCCCGGCTCCGGGTGGGCCACAGGTGCCGGGCCGCTCCGACGGCATGTACCTGTAACACCGGACGGGATCATCCGTAGAACTTTCTCCGGAACCGAGGGAACCCGACCCGACATCGCGTCGTCTCATGCGAGGCCGAATGAGCTTCGAGACCTCCTGGAGACACGATGTCGATCCACCCCAGCACCACCACCAACACCGCGCATTCCTATGAGCGCATGTCCTGCCTCGATCAGCCCGAGGTGTTCCAGGACCCGTTGCTGGAGGAGCCGCCCTCGACCGCCGCGCCGGCCGCCGTCCGGCGCCGGTATGCAGTGCTGGAGTCCAAGGCGCAGGAGGCCTGCCACGGGTGCCCGCTGCTGACCGACTGCCTCTACCGCGCGGTCGTCGAGCACAACGTCTCCGGCATCGCCGGCGGCACCACCGAGCGACAGCGGACCGAGATCCGCAAGCGGCTGCGCTGGTCGGTGCAGGCCGAGGACTTCGACACCCTCGCCGGGGTGACCGGCCGGCATCGCCAGGTCGATCATGACGAGGTCGTACGACTCCGGCACGCCAACCCGCACGAGAGCCTGGAGACCCTGGCCCAGCGACTCGGCTGCTCGCTGTCCACGGTGAAGCGGCATCTGCGCCGGGCCCGGACCGAGCCGCGCCGGCCGAAGAAGGCGCCGTCGGTGCCGACCGTGTCCGCCGTCCTCGCCGCCTACGCGGCGGTGATCAACCGGCTCCGCGCGGCCGCCTGAAGGTGATCAACGCGGGCTGATCCGTGCCACCACCTGAGGACCTGAGAACACCCACCCGGGCACTGACCGGGTGGGTGTTCCGCGTCCCGGCCGAATTACCAAAGGTCCACTACGGTGGGGTTCCAGCGGGAGCGGAGGGAAACCATGACCGAGTTGAATCGTGCGGAGTTCGCCCAGGTCTTCCAGGACTTCCTGGAGTCGATGACGGCCGAGGCCGGCGGCGGCACGGACCGGCTGTCCGCGCTGGGCGAGCGGATCCAAGATCATCTCGGGGTGCCGATCCGCGAGGTCGACCCGATCGCCGAAGAGTTCCCGGACCAGTTCACCATCGACGTGGACCGCGCGATCACCACGCTGATCGAGCGGCACGACGGGAGCCGGATCGGGGTCTTCGGACCGCACCGTGATCACGTCGGCAGCTTCCTCGACATGCTGCTCGGCCGGATGTTCCGCTTCGAGCCCGGGCCGGTCAACCACGTCCGTAAGCCCATCGGGCCGGACACCGACCGCCGCATCGTCGGGTTCGGAATCGCCCTGCTCCGCTATGACGGGGTGCCGCTGGCCGCCCTGCAGCAGGCGACCAGTCCGCGACACGGCCGGGACCAGTATCGGGTCGAGGTGCTGGCCGCCGATCAGGACGTGGCCGATCGCTTCCTGACCGAGGTGCGGGAGTTGATCACCACCGACAGCGTGTTCAGCGGCCAGGTGTTGTCCTTCCACCGGGACCACTTCGACCGGTTCGGGTCCGGGTCGCCGCTGACCTTCCTGCGCCGCCCCGCCGTACCGACCGACGAGGTGATCCTGCCCGCCGGGGTGCTGGATCGGATCGTCGGCCACGTCGTCGGCATCGGCCGGGAGGCCGGCCCGCTGGCCGAGGCCGGGCACCACCTCAAGCGGGGCGTCCTGCTGTACGGGCCGCCGGGCACCGGCAAGACCCACGTCGTCCGGCACCTGCTGACCATCACGCCGGGGACGACGGCGGTGCTGCTGTCCGGGCAGACCCTCGAGCAGATCTCGGTGGCCACGCGGCTGGCCCGGTCCAGCCAACCCGCGATCATCGTGCTGGAGGACTGCGACCTGGTCGCCGAGCATCGCGGCGGCGATTCCAACGCGGCCCTGTTCGAGACGCTGGAGGCGCTGGACGGGATCGCCGGCGACGCCGACATCGCGTTCGTGATGACCACCAACCGGCCGGACCTGCTGGAGCGGGCCCTGGTCGAGCGGCCGGGCCGGGTCGACCTCGCGGTCAAGATCGACAAGCCCGGCACCGATGATCGACTGCGGCTGCTCCGGCTGTACGGCGCCCGGCACGACTTCTCCGACGCCGCCCTGGCCGAGGCCGCCGAACGGACCGACGGCGCCACCGCCTCGTTCGCCAAGGAACTCGTCCGCCGGGCCGCGCTCCGAGCCGAGGGCACGGTCGCCCAAGATCAACATTTGACGGCCGCGCTGGCCGATCTGCTGTCCGACACCGAGAAGCTGACCCGGACCCTGCTCGGCCACGGCTGAGCTTCTGGTCTCGTCGGGACGCTCGCAGATTCGTTCCCTGAGCTTGTCGAAGGGCGGACCAGATCAGGCTTCTCCAAGAGGCCCAAGATCATCCGACCTGCCCTTCGACAGGCTCAGGGAACGAACACGCGCCCGGACTTAACTGAACATTAACCTTCATGTAGATCTCCTCCGAGCCGGAGATCTGTAGTCTCCTTGTCCGGTGACAAACCTTGATCCTTGACAGATGGTGATTCTGGCGCGACGCTAACAGTGCGCATTAACGTTCATGCATGGTTTGCCCACCTCCTCGACGCGTCAACGGTTGCCGCGGCTCACACCCACGAGAGGCTCGGCCATGATTCACCCCACCTCCCACCTCGATCGATCGCGCCCGCCGGCCCTGTCCCGCCGGGCGGCGCTGGGCCTGCTCGGCGGAGCCGGTGCCGTCCTCGCCGGCTGCCGGATCCAGACCGCTCCGCCCGAGACCACCGGCAACGCGCCGGCCCTGGAACTGCCCGAGTCGAAGGCCACGCTGCCCACCGAGGACGTCACCTTCCGCTGGCTCGACGGCGGCGGGAACCGGCAACTCTTCCTCGACCCGCTGTTCGCGGCGTACGGCGCCAAGCACGCCAACATCACGGTCCAGTACGACGCGACCAACATGGACACCGTCAACGAGACGATCCCGCTGGGCGTGCGCAACGGCACCGCACCGGATGTCTTCGGCATCGGCAACAAGATCGAACACCGGACCGCGATCGAGGACGGCTGGTGTCAACCGATCGAGGGCCTGGTGCCGGATTTCGAAGCCTGGAAGGCGAACTTCCCCGAGGACGCGTTCGTACCGAATGTGCATGTCTTCGACGGCAAGATCTACAGCTTCCCGCTGAACGGCAGCGGCGAACTCACCGAGATGTTGATCTACGGCACCGAACTGCTGGACAAGGCGGGGCTCGATCCGACCAGGGATCTGGCCACCTGGGACCAGTTCCGGACGGCGGCGAAGAAGATCACCGAGACCGGCGACGGTGACTACTTCGGGCTGATGTGCAGCCGGACCCCGGTCAAGATCATCGAAGGTCTGCTGGCCACCACCGGCTGGCGCGGCGGGCTGGACTGCCGGACCGGCGAATACACCTACACCGCGGCCGAGGTGAACGACGCGATCGACCTGCTGCTGGCGATCAACGCCGACGGCAGCATCTGGCCCGACTTCGCCGGCATCAGCGCCGCCGACGCCCGGGGCCGGATGCCCAACAACGTGGCCGGGCTGCAGGTCGACGGCCCCTACTCGATCGCTGAGTGGGAGCAGGCCGAGTGGAGCTTCGACTTCTCGCTGATGCCGACGCGCGAGGCCGGCGCGAAGTACACCGACGCCTACAGCTACGGCGGCGGTGGCAACGTCTTCGTCTTCGCCAAGGCCGCCCATCCCGAGATCGCCGGCGATCTGTTCTCCTACCTGGGCAGCCTGGACGGGCAGACCCAGATGGTGCTGCAGTCCCGGGGCGCCTTGCTGCCCAGCCTGCCCGAGGCGCAGGTGAAGGCCGAACAGGCCGGCAGCGAGCTGAATCCGCACTTCGCCAAGGTCCGCGACCTGTCCTCAGCGATCATGCGGGTCGAGCCGGTGCCGGTGGTCCGCAACGGCGACGTCAGCAAGGTCGCGCCGAAGCCGGTCTCGCCCAACTTCGCCGACCTGCTCGGCGGCATGCTCACCGGCCAGGTCAAGGACATCAAGAAGGCGCTGGTGACCCTGAACGACGGCCTCAACTCCGCCCTGGACACCGCGATCGCCGAGGCCCGAGGCAAGGGCGCCGACGTCTCCCGGGACGACTACGTCTTCGCCAACTGGGATCCGGCCGTGGACTACACCCAGGCCGACTACGACGCCCTGTGAGTGATGCTGTGAGTACGGTCCCCACAGCGCCCACCCGACCGGCGGCCCGTGGTCGCCGGTCCTGGCGGGCTTCGACGATCCGCTGGTGCTACCTGTTCATGATCCCGGCGGCCATCCTGGCCGTGCTGTTCACCTTCTATCCGATGGTGATGTCGTGGTGGTATTCGTTGCTGGACTGGTCCGGGTTCACCGCCGACGCGGAGTTCATCGGGCTGGAGAACTACTGGCGGCTGATCCACGACCCGCAGTTCTGGTCGGCGTTCGGCCGGTCGATGCTGTTCGTCCTGGTCGGCACGCCGGTCCGGGTCGTCCTCGCGTTGATCATCGCGATCGTGCTCAATGATCAACTGCTCAAGCTGGCCCCGGTCTTCCGCACCTTCTTCTTCATCCCGGTGATCACCACCTCGGCCGTGATCGGGGTGGTGATGAGCTTCATGCTCGGCTCCTATCAGGGTCCGGTCAATCAGGTGCTGGGGGCGCTCGGCCTGGTCGACCAGCCGATCAAGTTCCTGTCCGATCCCGATGTGGCGTTGTGGTCGGTGATCGGGGTCCAGATCTGGAAGGCCACCGGGCACACCATGATCTACTGGCTGGCCGCCCTGCAGACCGTCCCGGTCAGCTACTACGAGGCGGCCCGGGTCGACGGCGCCGGGCCGCTCCGGCTGGCCCGGCACATCACCTGGCCGATCCTGATGCCGTTCGCGATCGTGATCATCATCCTGACCGCGCAGAGCGACCTGCACGCCTTCGCCCTGGTCCAGTCGATGACCGAGGGCGGACCGTACTTCAGCACCCAGGTGATCGAGGTCTTCATCTATCAGACCGCCTTCGCCGCGGGCAGCAGCGAGAGCGGCAACGCCGGCGTGACCCAGCTCGGCTACGCCTCGGCCGCCGGCTGCTTCTTCGGCACCATCACCTTGATCATCGCCGTCGGTCAGGCCTGGGCGATCCGCAAGGTCAACCAGGTCCGCGGCCAACTGCGCGAGGCGGGTGACGAATGACCGCCACCCTGACAACCAGCCCGCCGGCCGCTGTATCCGACGGCCCCCGCCCGAAGCTCCGGCGGCATCGGCGTCGGACGACGATCCGGATCACACTGCTGTCGGTGATCTTGTTGCCACTCTGCCTGGTCTGGATCTATCCGTTCATCTGGATGGTCTCGGCCTCGGTGAAGAGCAACAAGGAGATCTTCGCCGGGCTCAACCTGTTCCCGGAGATCGTCCGGCTGGACAACTATGTGCGGGCCTGGGAGCAGGCCAACATCGGCCGCTACTTCTTCAACTCGGTCTTCATCACCGTGTTCTCGATCATCATCGCGGTCTCGACGACGGCGCTGATCGGGTACGTGCTGGGCCGGTATCGCTTCCCCGGCAAGAAGATCACTATCGGCCTGTTCGCCGCGGCGGTGTTCCTGCCCGAGGGTTACACGATCATCCCGATCTTCGACCTGATCTCCAACCTGGGCCTCAGCGGCAGCCTGTGGGGCGTCACCCTGGCCGAGGCCGGAGGGGCGCACGTGGTGGCCACGCTGCTGTTCGCCGGGTACTTCCGCCAATTGCCGGGTGAGCTGGAGGAGGCAGCCCGGATCGACGGCGCCGGCTTCTTCCGGATCTTCTTCTCGATCTATCTGCCGCTGGCCAAACCGGTGATCGCGACGGCGATCATCCTGCAGTTCATGCACTCCTGGAACTCGTTCCTGCTGCCCCTGGTGCTGACCCTGTCCCGGCCCGAGTTGCGGACGCTGGCGGTCGGCGTCTACTCCTTTCGCGGCGAATACCTCAACGACTGGTCCGGGATGGCGGCCGCGTCGACCATCGCGCTGATCCCGATCATCGCGGTCTTCCTGTTCCTGCAGCGCTACTTCGTCGAGAGCATCGCCGGGGCGGTGAAGAGCTGATGGTCAACGTCGTGTTGTTCATGAGCGATGAGCACAACCCGAAGTACTCCTCGACCTACGGCCACCCGTTCGTCGCGACGCCGAACCTTGATCGACTGGCCGCCCAGGGCACGGTGTACGAGAGCGCCTACTGCCCGTCACCGCTGTGTGTCCCGTCCCGCTCGGCGTTCATGACCGGGCGCTGGGTGCACGAGATCCAGCGCTACAACAACTGCAAGATCATCGAGGGCCGCTTTCCGACCTACGGCGGCGTGCTGGCCGAGCAGGGTGTCCACACCGTCTACCTCGGCAGCGCCGCCAACCTGTACCGCGATCCGCACGCGCTCGGGTTCTCCGAACTGCGGCTGGTCAACGTCACCCGACGATCCCTCAATCCGGCATCGATCCGCGGCCCGGTGTCGCGACCCGCAGCCCCGCGCACGACGGCCGAATCGGGCCCTCGGCCCGACCGCTTCGCCGAGGACGTCGGCTTCGTCGATCACGCCGTGGACTGGCTCACCGGCACGGCGCCCGGGCTGGGTCGACCCTGGACGATCACGGTCAACGTGCACCCGCCCCATCCGCCCTACACCGCCGATCCGGCCGGCTGGAGCCGCTATCGCGATCATGGAGATCTGCCCCACCACGGCGCCGATCATCCCGCCGCCCAGCATCCGTACACCCAAGACCTGCGCGACCACGGCGGCCGGGACTATCCGGACCAGTTGGTCCGTGAACTCCGGGTCGGCTACTACGCCGCCGTGAGCTATGTCGACGCCGAGCTCGGCCGGGTGATCGACGCGGTCGAGCGGGCCGGGCTGGCCGACGACACGGTGATCATGTACACGACCGATCATGGCGAGATGCTCGGCCGGTACGGGCTCTGGGGCAAGTGCAGCCTGGCCGAGGACTCGGTCCGGATCCCGATCGTCGCAGCCGGCCCGGGCTTCGCCGCCGGCGCCCGGGTCCGAACCCCGGTCACCCTGCTCGACCTGCAATCCTCCCTGTTCCACGCGGTCGGGGCCGATCGACCGGCGGGCTGGCGCGGCTCGCCCCTGCAGCTGGTGGCTCCCGATGATCATGAACGGGTTGCCTTCGCCGAGTATCACGGGCCCGGCGTCCGGGGCGGCGGCTTCCTGATCCGCCGCGGCCGATGGAAGCTCCTGCATCACTGCGCCGCACCGCATCAGCTCTTCGACCTGGCCGCCGATCCGGACGAGCTGCACGACCTCTGGGACACCCGGCCGGACATCGTCGACGAGCTGGAGGCAGAGCTGCACGCGATCTGTGATCCGGTCGTGGTCGACCGGGATGCAGAACAGTTCCAACGCCGGCAGCACGCCACGATCGACTCGTTGCGCGCGTCGCTTCCGGCGGACACTCGTGAGGTCGCCTGGAGCTGAGCGGCCCTCCTAGGATCGACCTAGACAGCCGGAAGGGAGTCTGCATGGCGAGCACCTCGTCCGATTCGCGGCGGCGAACCCTCGCCGATGTCGCCCGCGCCGTCGGGCTGTCGGTCAACACCGTCTCGCGAGCACTCAACGACCTGTCCGGCGTCAGCGAGGCGACCCGGGTCCGGATCAAGGCCGAGGCCGACCGGCTCGGCTACCGGCCCAACGTGCACGCCCGCTCCCTGGTCCTCGGGTCCCGGCGAACCATCGGACTGGTGATCACCAACGTCTCCAATCCGTTCTACGCCGACCTGATCAGCGAGATCGAATCGCACGCCGCCGACGCCGGCTTCACCCTGATGTTGCTGCTCAGCGACGAATCCGAGGGGCGCGAGGTGGAGGCGGCCGAGACCGCCGCCAAGTCCGGCGTCGACGGGGTGATCGTCGTCCCGGTCCAGGGCCGGCACAACCCGTGGGTCTCCCTGGCCAAGGCCGGGATCCCGGTTGTGGTGGTCAATCGCGAGCTGGCCGGCTTCGACGCCGACTTCGTCAGCACCGACAACGAGGCGGGTGCGTACGCGGCGACCAGTCACGTGATCGAGCGCGGCGCCACCAGCGTGGTGCTGATCGAGGAGGACCTGGCGATCTCGACCATCGCCAACCGCACCGCCGGGTTCCGGCGGGCGCTGGATGATCATGGACTGACCTTCGACGACCGCAGCGTCGTCACCGTGCCGACCCGGCGCAGCTCGCGCGCCGCCCTGCCCTGGCAGGCCGACGATTCGTACCGGCTCGCCGCCGACCTCCTCGACCGCGGCCACCGGCCCGACGCATTCTTCGTCGGCAACGACTACTTCGCCCTCGGCCTCTACCGAGCCCTCGCCGAACACGACCTGACCGTCCCGGACGACGTCCTGGTGGTCGGCTTCGGCGACTACCCGTTCTCAGCCTTCCTCGCCCCCTCCCTGTCCACCGTCCGGCTGCCGTCCCGCCAGGTCGCCGGCGCGGCGATCGAACGCCTGCTCGCCCGGCTCGACGGCAGCGCCCCGGAATCTCGACTCTCCTCCTACATCCAACCCGAGCTGGTCAGCCGCGGCTCCACCAAGCGCTAGTCCCCGCCGCCCCTCCGACCGGAACCACCGACCCCACTCCGGGACGGACGTTTCTCTACCTGTGGCGACTTCCGCACCCCGAGCCGGCCCCGCACTGGGCAATTCTCTACCTGTGGCGACTTCCGAACCCCGAGCCGGCCCCGCACTGGGCCATTTCTCTACCTGTGGCGACTTCCGAACCACCGATCGAACCTTCCGGAGTCTCAGCCTGGCGTGCGAGATCCGGTTGGCCGATCGCCGAGTTCGGGTGCCGTTCCGTGAGTGTTGCCGAAGGTTTCAAGAAGCACCAAAGGAGGACGGGTTCGGCGTCGGTTGCGTCCGGCTGCCAGCTTCTGTCGGGCGGCGTCGAGTGGGACGTTAGCGACGCGGCTCCGATTTCACGTCGCTACCGTCACTCTCGACGGTCCAACGCGACTCCGGGACCCCCAACCAGCTCTCGGCCCGTGCTTTTCTCGACCGGTGGCGATGTTCGCTCGCCCAACCCTGCCCCGGCCGGTGCGTTTCTCACCCGGGGTCGACTTCCGCTCGCCCAAAACTGCCCGGGCGGTGTGCTTCTCACCCGGGGTCGACTTCCGCGCCGCCACCTCGCCCACGCCAGGATCGTTTCTCTACCCGTGGCGACTTCCACGCCCCCGAACTAGCGGGAGGCGAGCCGGTCGAGTTCGGGCAGCAGCTCGGTCATCGCGGCAATGATCACGTCGGCATCCTGGAGCCGGTCCGCGGGAGTGACGCCGGCGTAGCCGATCACGGTCATCCCGGCCGCCTTGCCCGCGGCGACACCGTACGGGCTGTCCTCGATCACCACGCACCGGTCCGGAGCGGAGCCGGACTGCTCGGCCGCGTAGAGAAACAGATCCGGGAACGGCTTGCCGCGGGTCACGTCGTCGGCGCTGAAGATGCGGCCGGCGAAGCGGTCGTACAGGCCGACGGTCTTCAGCGTGCGCTCGATCCGCGGGTGCGATCCGCTGGAGGCGACGCAGGTCGGCAGGTCGATCCGGTCCAGCGCGTCGGCGACGCCGGGCACCGCGGTCAGCTCGGTCTCGATCCGGGCGAACAACCGCTCGTGATACTGATCTTCGAAGTCCGCGGGCAGCGGACGGCCCAGCTGCGGCTCGACCAGGTCGCGGACGTGCTGCAGGGTGCCGCCGAGATAGGTGTTGACGCTGTCCTGGAAAGTGGTCGGCCAGCCGTAGCCGGTGAGCAGGTCGGCCAACACCTGGTTGGCGATCGGCTCGCTGTCCACCAGGACGCCGTCGTTGTCGAAGATCACCAATTCGAAGCGGGCCACGACCCCAGTACTGATCAAGGAGGATCAGCCGAACCAGCGGTCCAGTTCGAGCACGGTGCCACCGTCGCCGAACCGCTCGGTGACCTGATCGGCGGCGTTGCGTACCTCTTCCGGCGCGTCGCCCAGCGCGACCCCGCGGCCGGCCCAGGAGAGCATCTCGATGTCGTTGCGGCCGTCACCGAGCGCGAGCACCCGATCGACCGGTACACCGAGCTCGGTGGCGACGTCGGCCAGGGCGGTCGCCTTGTTCACGCCGACCGGGGCGATGTCGATCCAGGCGCTCCAGCCCACGTAGTAGGTGATCCCGTGCATGCCGAGGTGCTGGGCCAGCGCCACGAACTCCTCGTCCGACCGGTTCGGCTCGCGCAGGATCACCCGCGTCACCGGTCGGGCTGACAGCTCGTCGGCCGAC
Organism: Microlunatus speluncae; assembly: GCF_009299835.1. Classification (GTDB taxonomy): domain Bacteria; phylum Actinomycetota; class Actinomycetes; order Propionibacteriales; family Propionibacteriaceae; genus Microlunatus; species Microlunatus speluncae. Next base: position 200,856 of record NZ_VKCZ01000003.1, on the reverse strand, counting down.
TCGATGATCATCTCTCCGGTCAGGTCGCCCTCCGGGAAGTGGCCGGTCACCCGGTAGCCGCGGCCGATCTCCTCCACCGCGATCAAGGTCGTCGGTGCGAACTCGCGTACCTTCTTGATCACCTCGGCCGGGTCGAAGGTCACCGTCTTGACGATCTCCTCCGGCGGATAGCGCACCACCACCGCGCCGTTGGACAGCACAGCCGGGCCCGGCGGCAACTCCAGGTAGTCGAACACGTCCCGGGTGCCGTGCCAGGATCGGCCGGTGGCCAGCACCACCGGCACGCCGGCCTTGACCACCCGGCGCACCGCGTCCCGGACCGAGTCGGGCATCCGGCCGTCATGATCGACAACGGTGCCGTCGATGTCCAGCGCGACCAGCTCCGGCTTCCAGTCGGCGGGTGGCCGACGCCGATCGCGCCGCAACAGCGACGAAAGGAACCCGGATCTCATCAGCCTCGGACCGGGGTGAATGCGGTCCGGCCGCCAAGATAGGGCTGCAGGGCCGCCGGGATCCGCACCGAACCGTCGGCCTGCTGATGGTTCTCCAAGATCATGATGATCACCCGGGTCATCGCGCAGAGCGTGCCGTTCAAGGTGGCGACCGGCCCGGTGCCGTCCGGGAACCGGGCCCGGATGTTGAGCCGGCGCGCCTGGAACTGGGTGCAGTTCGAGGTCGAGGTGATCTCCCGATAGCGCTCCTGGCTCGGCACCCAGGCGTAGCAGTCGTACTTCCGCGACGCGCTCAGCCCGAGATCACCGGCGGCCAGCTCCAGCACCTGGTACGGGATCTCCAGCGACTCGATGAACTCCCGCTCCCACTGCAGCATCCGCTGATGCTCGGCGTCGGCGTCGGCCGGATCGCAGAAGCTGAACATCTCGATCTTGTCGAACCAGTGCACCCGGAAGATGCCGCGGGTGTCCTTGCCGTGCGAGCCGGCCTCACGACGGAAGCTCGGGCTGTAACCGGCGTAGCGCAGCGGCAGCTTCTCTGCGTCCAGGATCTCGTCGGCGTGGTACGCCGCCAACGGCACCTCCGACGTGCCGACCAGGTAGAGGTCGTCGGCCTCCAGCCGATAGACGTCCTGCGCCGCCTGGCCGAGGAACCCGGTGCCCTCCATCGCCTCCGGCTTGACCAGCGACGGCGGAATGACCAGCGTGAAGCCGTTCCTGATCGCCGAGGCGACGGCGTGGTTGACCAGGGCCAGCTCCAGCTCGGCACCCTGCCCGGTCAGGTAGTAGAACCGCGAACCCGACACCTTGGCGCCGCGCTCCAGGTCGATCGCGCCGAGCAGCTGGCCGAGCTCGACGTGGTCGCGCGGTTGGAAACCTTCGGCGGCGAAATCGCGCGGGGTGCCGTGGGTCTCCAGCACGACGTAGTCGTCCTCGCCGCCCGCCGGCACGCCGTCGGCGACCAGATTGCCGAACTGGGCCATCAGCCCGCGGAACCGCGCCTCGGCCTCGCCGGCCTCGGCGTCGGTCTTCTTGACGCCGTCGGCGAGCTCCTTGGTGCGGGCCAGCAGCCGGGCCTTCTCGTCGCCGCTGGCCTTCGGGATCTGCTTGCCGAGGTCCTTCTGCTCGGCCCGCAGGCCCTCGAACTCGGCGATCGCCGCGCGCCGCTCCTCGTCCGCCCGGACCGCCTCGTCGACCAGAGACTCGGACTCGCCTCGAGCGCGTTGCGAGGTTCGAATCCGGTCCGGGTCTTGACGTAGCAGTCTGGGATCAAGCATGCGGCCAGCCTATCGGGGCGCCCCAGGGAGAAGCAGCCCGTTTACTGCCGCGTCGCCGAAGGCTCCCACTCGGCTCGCCGAGACGTCACTTGTGCACCGACACGCCGCAGAACCGCGTGCACAAGTGACGTGTCGGCGGGTTGTTGAGCGGGGTGTAAGGATGGGGCCACCATGGTGCGCCGGCCGCCTTCCATCTCCTCGATCGCGATCACCGCGAGCATCCTCGCGGCGTTCGTGCTCTGGACGCTGCTGGTCCGGTTCTGGCCGCCGATCGCCGCCTTCGACCTGCACATCGCGGCGCCGCGACTGTCCCTCGGCTCACCGGCCGCCCAGATCGGTTCGGCCATCGCGGTGCTGACCTGGCCCGGGGTGCCGTACGCCATCCTGCTCGGGATCGCGGTCTGGGCGCTGCGCCGCCGACTCCGGCAACTGGCCCTGGCCCTGGCGCTGACCGTCCTGCTGGCCTGGGGCGGCGCGTCACTGCTCAAGCTGTGGCTGGCCCGGCCGCGTCCGGTCGACGCGTTGCCGCTGATCACCACCGCCGGGATGTCCTATCCCTCCGGCCACACCGTCGCGATCGTCGCGTTCTCGGTCGGGATCGGGGCGACGCTGATGGTGACTCGGGAGCATCTGGCGACCAAGTTCAGCTGGCTGCTCGGCGGCGCCGCCGTCGTGATCATCGTCGGTGTGGACCGCTGGCTGCTGTCCGCCCATTTCTTCTCCGACATCATCGGCGGCGCCCTGTTCGGCGGGCTCGCGGCGCGGCTGGCACTGATGATCGCCGGGGTCGCGATCCCGGCGCCGCACGATCTGGTGACCGAGATGGTACGGATCCGGCGTCCCACGGAGCTGGAGCGGCCGCGGCGCTGCGCGGTAATCTACAACCCGGCCAAGGTGACCAACTGGGAGGTGTTCCGGCGCCGGGTGGAGTACGAGCTGATCCAGCGCGGCTGGCGGGACACGCTGTGGCTGGAGACCACCCGGGCCGACCCTGGCCGGGAGCAGACCGCCCGGGCGGTGGCCGAAGGGGTCGACCTGGTGATCGGCGCCGGCGGCGACGGCACGATCCGGGTGATCTGTGCCGGCCTGGCCAACTCCGGCATCCCGTTCGGGCTGATCCCGGCCGGCACCGGCAACCTGCTGGCCAAGAACGTCGGGATCCCGTTGGACGAGGACGAGGCGCTGAAGCTCGCCCTGGACGGCGTGGACCGGCCGCTCGACCTGGTCCGGCTGACCATCGACGACACCGTCGTTGATCATTTCGCGGTGATGGCCGGCATCGGCATCGACGCGGTGATCTTGGAACAGACCAACGCTGACCTGAAGAAGGCGGTCGGTTCCGCCGCCTACTTCGTGTCGGCGGCCCGGAACGCCAATCATGCCGCTCTGCACGCGACGATCCAGGTTGATGATCAACCGCCGTTCAAGCGCCGGGCGCACGTGCTGGTGGTCGGCAATGTCGGCTTCCTGCAGGCGAACATCCCGCTGATCCCGGATGCCGAACCCGATGACGGCCTGTTGGATGTCTTGATCGCCTCGCCGCGGGGGGTCATCGATTGGGTGAAGCTGACCACCCGGGTGCTCACCCGGCAGCGCCGTACCGATGATCAACTCGATCGGATCACCGGCCGCAAGGTCACCATCACGGTCGAGGAGCGGGACCGCTATCAGCTGGACGGCGACACCGAGGGTGAATGCAACCGGCTGACCGCCGAGGTGCTGCCCGGGGCACTGATCCTGCGCTCCCACCGCCATCGGCTGCGGCCGGTGATCCTCGCCGCCGAGGACACCGAGGTCGAGCCGGCCGATCCGGTCAGCGTGCGGTGATCGATCTCAGCCCGACGTCGATCGCGGCGACCACGGCCTTGGGCGCGTCGTTCGGGACATCGCAGAAGAACATGACGTGCCGGCCCGAGTCGGCCAGCTTGATCACCACGATGGTGATCCTGCTCGCCGTCGTCGGCAGCTTGGGCACCCGGAAGCCGATCGTCCCGCTGATCATGATCGCCTGATCGGGCGGGTTCGTCACGCCGGGCAAGGGCTTCGTGGTGAACGTCGGGTCGATCAACGGGATGCCCTCGTAGCCGGCAGCGGTCAGATTGTCGAGCATCCGCTCGCCTGTCCGCGACAGATCCCCGGCGACCACGAGCTGATCCGGGATCACCCCGAAGCCGGTGTCGGCGAGCCAGTCCTGGGCGCCGACGATGTTGTGATGCACGATCACCGAGCAGGTGAACCCGTCCTGCACCCCGCTGCGCGTACCCATCGCGGTTTCCGGGCAGTGCAGCGGCTCGGCCGGAACCTTCATCCGGACCCGGCCGGCGAGATACTCCCCGCTGGTGGTGTCGAACAGTGCGATCACCGGCTGTTCCTTCTTCGGCGGTGGATCGATCGCAGGACCGGCCGGCAGTCGATCCTCGGTCAGCGATACCGACACGCCGAGCAGAATGACCGCCAAGATCACCGCACCGATCGTGATCGCCACCGCCGACGGCAACCGGATCGCCGGTTGATCATGGTCCGGGACGACGGACGGTTCCGCGCCGGCCGGGCTCGGCCGGGCCGGGGCCGGCGCGCCCGGGTCAGCACTCAGCCAGCGGGTCCAGGCGCTGCCGTCCCACCAGCGGAAGGTCTCGCTCCTGCCACTGGGGTCGGCATACCACCCCGCCCGGTCGGTCACAGCAGGTAAGGATAGAAGACGAGTGACCCGGCGGGTCGCAGTCAGCGCGCCGTCAAGGTCTCGAACACGGCCTTGCTGGCGGCGACGATCTCCCTGGGCGCGTCGTTCGGATAGTCGACGTAGAACACCACGTGCTTGCCGGAATCCTTGAGCTTGATCACGACGAACTCGAGGTTGCCCGACGTCGAGGGGAGATTCGGCACCCGGTAGCCGAAGGTGCCGGTGACCTTCATCGCCTCGTCCGGCGGGTTCGTGATGCCGGTCAGCGGCTCGGCCTTGAACTTCGGGTTGAGCAGCTTGACGCCCTCGTAGCCGTTGGTGCCGAGCTGGTTCAGGACCTTCTGGCAGGTGGCCTTCAGATCGTCCGGCACGACCATCGTGTCCGGCAGCACGCCGAAGCCGGTGTCGGCCATCCAGGAATACTTCGGCCGATAATCCTCGTGCACGGCGAAGTCGCAGCGGAAGCCGTCCGGGGCTCCGCTGCGCAGCGTGGTCGCATAGTCGGAACAGTCGTACGGTGCGCCCGGGAGCTTCATCTTGACAGTGCCGGCGACATAACCCGGGACGGTCTGGTCGTAGAGCGCGACGACCGGCTGGTCCTTCTTGGCCGGCGGGTCGATCGCCGGGCCGGCCGGCAGTTGATCCTCGGTCAGCGACACCGACACCCCGAGCAGGATGATCGCCAGGGCCACCGCGACGATCGTGATGCCGATGGCCAGCGGCAACCGGATCGCGGGCTGATCCTGGTCCGGCTCGGCGACGAACACGTCACCGCGGGCCGGATCCGACGGGCCCGGCTGGTCCGGGGTCGGCGCGTCCTCATCCTCGCTCAGCCAGCGGGTCCAGGCAGCGCCGTCCCACCAGCGATAGGTCTCGTTCCTGCCACTGGGGTCGGCATACCATCCTGGCCGGTCGGTCACAGCAGCCAAGGATAGAAGACGACGGGTCGGGTCACGTCCGGTGCTCGTACCGACTCAGTGCTGATCGAGCCGGCGCAGCCAGTCGGCGGCCTCACGGTAGGCCTCGTTCGAGGTGCCGCCGCGGACCACCGGCTGCACTCCGTCGGCCCGCACATAGCTGCCGAGGAAGACGACCCGGGCGGAGATCCGGTGCAACCCCATCAGTGCCTCGGCCATCCGGAGATCGTCGATGTGGCCCTCGGCGTCGACCGAGAAGCAGTAGTCGCCGAGGCTCTTCTTGGTCGGCCGCGACTCGATCCGGCACAGGTTGACGCCGCGGCTGGCGAACTGCTCCAGCAGCTCCAGCAGCGCGCCCGGATGATCATGACGCATGAACAGCACCATGGTGGTCTTGTCGGCCCCGGTCGGTGCCCCGATCGGGCCGGGCCGGGTGACCAGGACGAATCGGGTGACCGCGTCGGGGTTGTCGCCGATGCCGTCGGAGACCGCTGTCAGGCCGTTCAACTCGCCGGCCACGCGGGCGCAGATCGCCGCGTCATAAGGCGAATCGGGCCGGGCCACCTCGGCCGCGGCCGCCGCGGTCGAACCGTCCTCGGTCAGCTCGGCCGACGGCAGTTCGCGGGCCAGCCAGTTGCGGCACTGGGCGGCGGCATGCGGATGGGTGATCACCCGGCGGATCGCGCCGAGCTCGGTGCCGGGGCGCGCGAACAGCGTGAACTGGACCGGCAGCAACACCTCGCGGGTGATCACCAGCGGATCGCCGTAGCAGAGGTTGTCCAGGGTGGCACTGACGCCGCCCTCGACGGAGTTCTCGATCGGCACCAGTGCGGCGTCGACCTCGCCGGTCCGGACCGCGTCCAGAGTGCTCGGCACCGTCGGGTACGGGATCGGCTCGACGCCGGTCGGCGGCAGGGTCAGCAATGCCTGATGCGTGAACGTCCCCCGCGGGCCGAAATACCCCCGGGCGCCGGTACGCAACTCGGCCGGGGCGGGCAGTGCTGACACGCCCACACCCTATCCCTGCCGACTTGTCAGAACTGAGGATGGCTCCGGCCGGCACGGGTTCTGACAACTCGGGTTTGACAGCTTCGATACCCTGGGTATCGAGATGGAGGTGGGTCACTGTGGGCGAGACGGGACGGGGCCGGCCGCCGCGGGGTGAGGTGCGGGCCCGGGTGCTGCAGCACGCGGCCGAGGCGTTCCTGCGGTACGGCTACGGCGGGGTGAAGGTGGTCGACATCGCGGCGGCCGCGGGCTTCACCAAGGGCGCCGTGTATTCCAACTTCGGCGGCAAGCCGGGCCTGTTCAGTGCGGTCTGGGCGGAGCGGTTCGAGACGATCGCCGGCTTCGCGCTGGGGCGCTCCGAGCTGATCCGGTCCGGGCGGCCGCGATCGGAGATCCTGCGCGAGGTCGCCCGGGAGCTGGCCGCCGAGTTGACCGCCGCGCCGGGCTGGGCCACCGCGCTGGGCGAGTTCCGGCTGCTGGCCGTACGCGATCCCGAGGTCGCGCGGTCCTATGCCGAACTCTCCGCCCGACAATTGGCCGGCCTGACCGAGCAACTCCGCGACCACGCCGCCGCGATCGGGCTGCCGGCCGGCTTCGACCACGCCACCGCCGCCCACCTGATCCTGACCTCGGTCACCGGTCTCGCCCTGGAGCACGCGGCCGCGCCCGAGGTCACCGACCGCGAGCGGGTCGAGCGATGCCTGGGCGAACTACTGATCGGAGTGCTGCGATGACCGAACCGACGCCGAACGAAGCGGGGGACGACCGGACCGAAGGGAGCCAGGGGGCCGGTCAGGCCCCACCGACCCGGCGGCCCCACCAAGACCACCAAGACCACCAAGACCACCAAGACCACCAAGACCACCAAGACCGGAACGACCCCCACCTCTCCGCCGACCCGTCACATCTGCTGCGACACGCCGCAGAAACGGCCGCGGAACTGACGGGTCGGCGGGGTTTGGGGGGACATCCGGTGGCGGGGGTGGCGGCGGCTGACTTTGTCGAGGCGCGGCTGTTGTCGCTGGCGACGCGGGAGGGGGTGGTGTTCGGCGACCTCGAGTTCACGGTGCCGCGGGGCGGGCTGGGCGTGATCACCGGGCCGTCCGGGTCGGGGCGTTCGGCGCTGCTGCTGACGTTGGCCGGCCGGATGCCGGGCTGGACCGGGGCGCTCCGGGTCGGCGGTCATGATGCGGCGCGGGAGTCGCGGGCGGTGCGGCGGATCTCGGCGGTGGCGCGGATCGGCTCGATGATCGATCTCGAGCCGCGGCACACCGTCGGGGAGGCGATCACCGAGCGGGCGCTGATCGACGGGATGTCGCCGCGGGCGGCCGGCCAGACCGTGCACCGGGCGGCGCGCGAGTTGGAGCTCCGGCTGGCCGACGACACGCTGGTCGAGCGGCTGCCGGCCGTCGACCGGACCATCCTCGCCGTGTTACTGGCGACCGTCCGACCGGCCGAGCTGGTGATCATCGACGACGTCGACCGCGGCCTGGACGCGGGGCAGCAGGCCCGGGTCTGGTCCGTGCTGGACGCGCTCACCGCGGACCACACCACCGTGCTGGCGAGCACCGTGCACCCCGAGACCGTGCCGGACGCGGCCCGGTTGATCACTCTTGACCCCGTCCCGTCCAGCTGAGGAGCGAGATGCCGTTTCCGATCGCCGGGCTGGCCCGGCTCGAGTTGCGCCGGTTCCGGGGCCCGGTGCCCAAGATCGCGTTGATCTTCGTGTTGATCGTGCCGCTGCTCTACGGCGCGATCTACCTGACCGCCAATTGGGACCCGTACGGCCGGCTCGATCACCTGCCGGTGGCGCTGGTCAACAACGACCGCCCGGTGACGTACGAACACGAGAAGATCACCGCCGGCGACGACTTCATCGCCAGCCTGCACGACAAGGCGACCTTCGACTTCCACGACGTCGATGAGGCCGAGGCCGACCGCGGCCTGCGCGAAGGCGACTACTACCTGGCGGTGGTCGTGCCCGCGGACTTCTCGGCGAATCTGATCAGCGGCTCCGGCGACGATCCGCGCCGGGCCAAGATCATGTTGCGCCGCAACGACGCGAACGGCTTCGTCATCGGCAGCATCACCAACAGCGCCCAGAACACCATCGCCCGGTCGATCGACGAGTCGGCGGTCGCCAGCTATTTCGATGCCGTGTTCGCCAACCTGTCCAAGATCAAGTCGAGCTTGAACCAGGCCGCGGACGGCTCCGGTCGGCTCGCCGACGGTGCGAAGTCGGCCGGCTCCGGCGCCGGCAAGCTGGAACGCGGCGCGGCGGACGCCGAGGACGGCAGCGGACAGCTGAGCACCGGGGCCGGCACCCTCGCCGACGGGCTGAAGTCGGCCGAGAAGGGTTCCGCCGACCTCGACTCCGGCCTGGACCAGCTGGAGCTGGGCTCAGCCGACCTGGCCGACGGCGCCGGCCAGGTGGCCGACGGGACCCAGCAGCTCAACGACAAGCTGCTGCCGATTCTGGACGCGATGCAGCGGGTGCTGGCTCAGGTGCAGCGTGACGCCAAGGCCGCGGCCGAGCCGCTGGACGAACTCGCGGCCGGACTGGCCGGCCGGGAGAAGTCGATCAGTTCCGACCTAGACCAGGCCGGGGCAGCCCTTGATCAACTACGGCAGGATCATCCGGAACTGGCGCAGGACAAGAGTTTCCGCACCGCGACCGAACGACTCGAGCAGGCCGGGGCCAGGACCGAGCAGCTGGCCGGCCGGGTCACCGACGGGGCCGAGAAGATCGCCGCGATCGATCGCCGGGTGGCCGAGGACAGCACCGCCGGCGAGGAGATCACCACCGCCCGGTCCGATCTGATCAAGCTCAACGACGGCGCGCACCAGGTCGAGGACGGAGCCCACGACCTGAACCGTGGCCTGGTCCGGGCCAACTCCGGTGCCCACGCGCTGGCCGGCGGGATCGCCGACGCCAGGGCCGGCGCGGACCGGCTGGCCACCGGAGCCGGCGACCTGCACACCGGGCTGACCACCCTGCACGGCGGCCTGACCGACCTGACCGGTGGGCTCGGCGAGCTGCAGACCGGTGCCGGCAAGCTCCATGATCAACTCCAGCAGGGCGCGGATCGGATCCCGGCTCATTCGCAGAGCCAGCAGGACGAGGCGGTGCAGGTGCTGTCGTCACCGGCCGACGTGACCATGCAGGTGGACAATCCCGCCGTCTACTACGGCCGCGGCCTGGCGCCGATGTTTTTCGCCATCGCCCTGTGGGTGTTCGGCATCTCGGTCTTCCTGGTGGTCCGGCCGATCACCGCCCGCGCCCTGGCCGGCCGCGGCAGTGCGCTGCGGCATGCGCTGGCCGGCTGGCTGCCGATCGGCACCATCGCCGTCGCCGGCGGCTGGCTGATGGTCGCCGTCGTCTGGCTCGCCCTCGGGCTGGATCCGGTGCGGCCGCTGCCGTTCCTCGGCGTGGTCACACTGGCGGCGATCTGCTTCTCCGCCATCGCCCACCTGCTCCGGACCGCGCTCGGCACGCCCGGCTCCTCGCTGCTGCTGGTCTGGCTGATCCTGCAACTCACCTCGGCCGGCGGCACCTATCCGGCGCCGATCCTGCCCGGGTTCTTCGCCGCGATCGCGCCGTTCATGCCGATGACGTACCTGATCGACGCGTTCCGGATCACCATCTCCGGCGGCGAGGCGGCGCACCTGATCCGGGACATGATCATTCTGGCGGGGGTGGCGGCGGCGGCGCTGGCGCTGTGTGCGCTGACGGTGCTGCGGCGGCAGCGGTTCTCGATGCGGGATCTGCATCCACCGCTGGTTTCTCCCTGACCGCCTTGGCTTCGGCCCGCGCTGCTCTGGCGCGGGCCGCTCGGGCCCGGGCCCCCTTGGTGGAGAACCGGTCCAGCCATGGCAACACGTCCGGCCGGGCCCGCTTGATCGCCCAGAGGATGATCGCGACCAAGATCGCCAACTGGATCACCGGGGAGACGTTCTCCCGGATCCTGGTGGCGACGAAGTCGAGCTCCGGCCCCATCGGCAGATCCCGGCCCGGCACGAAGGCGAGCGACAGCGGCACCCCGCGCAAGATCATCAACAGGTCGAGCTTGCTCGGCGCCAGCACCGCCAGCGGCATCCAGGCGATCAGGTCGTACCAGGACAGGGTGTAGGTCGAGGTCGCCAGCCAGCCGACGGCCAGCAGCACCGCGGTGCGCAGGGCCACGGTCAGCGGATCGGTGCGCGGGTCGATGGAGCGCGGCAGCCCGGGCGCCGCGGTCCACGGGAGCACCCGGGACAGCAGCCAGACGACCACGATCATCAGCCCGATGCAGATCAGGTTCAGCGCCACCTTGCCGACGCCGGGCGGCAGCGGGAACAGACCCATCAGGCGGAACAGCAGATCCGGCCAGGAGCCGACCGAGACGTAGGTGGTGTTGTTCAGCACGCGGATCAGCGCCGTCGGCCCCCACAGCCCGTAGAACAGGGCCATCGGAAGCACCGCGCCCAGGCAGAGCAGGATCGCCTTCTTCGGCTCCTTCCGGTACGCCCACAGCATGGCCAGCCCCCACAGCCCGATGCTGAGCTTGGCGCAGCCGGCCAGCCCGATCCCGATCCCGGCGCCGAGCGGGCTCTTCCGCATCAGCATCAGGCCGCCGACAGCGAACATCACCGACATCGCCTCGTTGTGGCCGCTGGCCACGATCGCCCAGATCAGCAGCGGGTTCGCCACCGTGAGCAGCGCCACCCGGGCCTGCCGGGTCCGGTCGCCGCGGGCCATGATGATCAAGGCCGCGCCGGCCAGCAGGAACGGGACGACGACGAAGACCTGCAGCCAGAACACGATGTCGTGCATGTTTTCGCCGCCGAGCACGTTGGCGGCCCACTGGGTCCAGGTGGTGATCGGGCCGTAGACGCTGGGCACGTCCCACCACGGCGGCTCGATCTGGGTCAGCACCGGGTCGTAGACGGTCCGGAAGATCTCCGCCGGGGTGGTGTCGTACGGATTGCGGCCGATGACCTGAAGCCGGCCGTACGCGGCGTACATCAGGATGTCGGCCGACGTCATCGGCGGCACCAGGATCGTCGCCAGGCTCAGCCCGGCACCCAGGCCGAAGATCTTGCGATGATCGGGACGCCAGCCGCGGGACAGCGCCCGCAGACCGATGGCCAGTCCGATCCCGCCGATGATGATCACCGCCCAGATCATCGACGACACCAGCCACTCGTTCGGCTTGCTCGCGCCCTCGGGCAGATAGTACGGCGGCAGCAGCAGGCTCCCCCGGGTGCCGAGGGTCAGCGTCACGGCGGACGGGCCGAGGAAGCCGGTGATCAAGGTCAGCACGGTCGCGCCGATGATCATCGCCAGCGCGATCCGCGGATCGCGATGCCAGCCCTCGGGGACGTAGGGGTGCGGGCCGGCCGGCTTCGGCTTGACCGACCCGGGTGCAGTGGTCATCGTTTGAACCGCTTCAGTATTCCTTGGATCCCGCCGGATTCCTTGAACTCGTTGAGGCCGGCCTGGACCAGACCGCGAGCGGCCAGCGCCCGGGTCACCTCGGCCAGCTGGACCGCCCGGTCGAACCGTCCGGTCAGATCGGGAGCGGACTGCCGCCGCGGCCGGTCGATCTCCAGTTCACGGATCTCCAGCCCGGCCCGCTGCACGTCGATCAGCATGCTGACCGCGCCGCCCCAACCGGCCGCCAACGGGCTGGCCAGCTCGAACGCGCGCCGGTTCAGGCAGCGTTCGAGGGCCAGCGGGGCGCGCGGCGACCAACCGGTGAGCTCGTTGATGCCGCGGATGGCCGCCGTGTCGACCACCCCGGTGTCGGCCGCATCGGCCGGCGGCACGGCGATCGTCAGGGCGGCGTCGCCGGACCGGACCGGGGCCAGCAGTGGGGCGTAGTCGGCGACCCGTTCGGCGGCGGCCGCCGACAGCAGCAACAGCGCCGTGGCCTCGGTCCGCCGGTCCCGCTGCTCCAGGATGCCGAGCGCGTTGACCGCGGATTCGACCGACGCGGCCCAGCCGCGGCTCCGCTGGTGGTTGACCACGATCGCGCCCGCCGCCGCGGCGTACTTCCCCGTCTCGTCGGCGCTGCCGTCGTCGCAGACGATCACCGGATCGACTCCGGGCAGCGCAGCCGCGGCCTGGACGCTGTCGGCCACCTGCCGTTGCGCGTCCTTGGCCCAGATCACGCACGCGATCGGCGTTCGGCCGGAATTCACAGGGCAAGGTTAGTGGGTTCGACCGCAGCCTTCCGCATCCGTTTCCCGGGACTGGAACAGAGATGCGCGTACGCTCGGTCGCTATGGTCGACTCCATTGATCAGGCCCGGCCCGCCGAGGTCGGCGTACGGTCCGAGGTCGGCCGGCTGCGGACCGTGCTGTTGCACCGCCCCGGGCCCGAGCTGCGCCGGCTCACTCCGCGCAACAACGACGCACTGCTCTTCGACGGGATCCCCTGGGTCAGCCGGGCCCGGGACGAGCACGACGCGTTCGCCGCGGCGTTGCGCGACCGCGGGGTCGAGGTGCTCTATCTGGAGCAGTTGCTGATCGAGACGCTGGCCGATCCGACCGCGGCCGGCGGCGCCATCGACGGGGTGCTGACCGACCTGCGGCTCGGTGATCGACTCCGCCGGCAGCTCCGTGATCAACTGTCCCGGATCGGCGCCGAGGAGCTGGCAGGGGTGCTGATCGCCGGGTTGCGCAACGACGAGGTGCGCTCCGCCGGGCTGGTCACGTCGCTGCTGGCGGCCGAGGACTTCCTCGTCGACCCGCTGCCGAATCTGTTGTTCACCAGGGATTCCGGCGTCTGGGTCGGCGATCGGGTGGCGATCACCTCACTGGCCATGCCGGCTCGGCGGCGGGAGACCCAGCTGACCGAGCTGATCTACGCCTTCCATCCGCGGTTCCAGTCGGCGCAACGGCTGCACGGCTGGCAGCGGGAGCACCTGGAGGGCGGTGACGTGCTGGCGCTGGGACCGGGCGTGCTGGCGGTCGGCGTCGGAGAGCGGACCACACCGGCGGGCGCCGAGCGGTTCGCCCGGACCGTTTTCGATCATGGACTGGCCGAGCAACTGCTGGTCGTACCGATCGATCAGAACCGCGCGACCATGCATCTGGACACGATCTGCACCATGGTCGATCGCGATGCGGTGGTGATGTATCCCAACATCGCCGACCGACTGACGGCGATCCCGGTCCGCCCGGGCGACGACCGGGAGTTGATCATCGGCGACCGGACCCCGTTCCTCGACGCCGCGGCCACCGCCCTGGGCATCGACCGGCTCCGGGTGATCGCCACCGGCCTCGACCCGGTGATCGCGGAACGGGAACAGTGGGACGACGGCAACAACACCCTGGCGATCGAGCCCCGCGTCGCCGTCGCGTACGAACGCAACGTCGAGACCAATGCCCGGCTGGAGGCGGCCGGCGTCGAGGTGATCACCCTCGCCGGCTCCGAACTCGGCTCCGGCCGCGGCGGCCCCCGCTGCATGTCCTGCCCGATCCTGCGCGACTGAGCCCCAGGAAGGTGGGTGAAGCTCCGGATCCGGCGGTACGGAGTCAGGCGCGGGACGGGGCGTTGACGTGGCCCCAGACCCGGTCCGGGTAGTCGGTGGTGAGGCCCTGGACGCCCAGCGACAGGGCGAAGTCGATGTCGGCCGGCTCGTTCAGGGTCCAGGGGTGGACCTCGTGGCCGTTGTCGCGGGCGCGGGCGACGAAGTCGGGGTCGGCCTTCAGCATGGCGATGTCGGGGCCGAACGCCTCGATCCCGTCCGGCAGCTTGCCGGTCTCGTACTCGCCGAAGTCGAACTGCTGCAGGTAGGTCCGCTCCAGCTCGGGCAGCAACTGGCCGGCCTTGATCAACGCCTCCATCGAGAAGCTGATGATCCGCACCGGTGAGCCGGCCCGGTCCCAGCCGTGCTCGGCGAGCATCGCGGCCACCCGGTCCTCGGTGTCCAGGCCGCGCGGGTTCGGATGCTTGGTCTCGATCGCCAGCGTGACGTCGACGTCGCGCTGCCGCGCGTCCCGGACCATGATCAGCAACTCGGCGAGCGTGATCAGCGTGCGCTGCTCGTCGGTCGGGTTCGGCGTCTGGCGCGAACCGAAGTCGATGGCCTTCAACTCGGCCACCGTGAAGTCGAAGGCGACCCCGGTGGTCGTGCTGGTGCGATCGATCCGGCTGTCGTGCAGGCAGATCAACTGGTCATCGGCGCTGAACTGGACGTCACATTCCAGTCCCAGCCGGAGCCCGGTTTCGGCGGCCCAGTCGATGGCTGCCCGGAAGGCGGCGATGGTCATTTCGGGCTGGTGACCGGAGAATCCACGGTGGGCGAAGATGTGGTGGGTCTGCGGCCTCGGCGCATTCACGGCAATCAGTGTGGCATACCGGCCTAAAGGGGTCAGCCCTGCCCGGTCGGAGTTGGACGAACTGTCATGCCGCCGCCCCATGGATCAGCCCCAGGAGTCACCGCAGGGCCACCGAGGCCGCCTCGACGATCGCCTCGCTGACTCGGTCCAGGGCCGGCGAGGGCAGCCGCCAGCGCTGCCAGAACAGCACGACGTCGACGTACGCACCGGGCTCCGGCGTGATCACCGAGCCGGCGGCCAGCAGGGCGCGGGCGTCATGCTCCGGCAACAGGCCCCAACCCATCCCCAGCGCGACGGCGCGGGCGAACTCGGCCGACGACGGCACGCAATGACGCGGCGGCCGCAGCCGGCGCCGGCTGCGGCGACGGAGATAGCGGTCCTGCAGATCGTCCTTGTGGTCGAACGCCAGCACGGGCGCCCGGGCCAGGTGCTCGACCGTCAGCCCGTCCGGCAGCCAGCGCTCGGCGTAGGCCGGCGCGGCGACCAGGAGGTAGCGCATCCGACCGAGCCGGCGGACGCTGCAGCCCTGCACCGGCTCGGCGACCGCGGTCACGGCGGCCATCGCGCTGCCGGCGCGGAGCAACTCGACCGAGTGCTGCTCGTCCTCCCGGTGGATGTCGAACCGGAGCCCGTGCTCGGTCGCCAGCCCGGCCAGCGGCGGTAGCGCCCAGGTGGCCAGCGAGTCGGCGTTGATCACGATCGGGATCTCGCTGGTGCTCGCCGAGTCGGCGCCGGCCGTCTCCCCCAGCTCGGCCGCGGCCTCCTCCGCCAGCAGCGTCGTCTGCCGCGCCAGCCGGGCCAGGATGCGGCCGGACTCGGTCGGCTGCACCGGCTTGGTGCGCTGCAGCAGCACCCGGCCGGCCCCGATCTCGAGGGCCTTGATCCGTTGGCTCACCGCCGACGGCGTCACCTGCAGCCGACGGGCGGCGGCGTCGAACGTGCCCTCCTCCAGCACCGCAAGGAAGGTGGCCAACTGATCGAGTTGGAACGGCATCATGCAACATTAGCAATGCTGATGATTGTTCAGAATCTTTAGCTGGTACGAGAGCGGGCCGGCACCTACCTTGGCCGGATGCAGACACTGGTCGCCGGATTCGGCATGGGCCTGTCGCTGATCGTCGCGATCGGCGCCCAGAACTCCTACCTGCTGCGGCAGGCGATCCGGCGTGACCGGGCCGCCGCCGTCGCCGGGATCTGCATCGTGTCCGACCTGGTGTTGATCTTGCTCGGGATCGGCGGCATCGGCATCCTCGTGCAGCAGGCGCCGGTGATCATCGACGTCATGCGCTGGTGCGGCGCCGCCTTCCTGATCGGCTACGGGGTGCTGGCGGCGCGGCGGGCGATCGGGGCGGAGCAGCAACTCGACACCGGCACCGGCCCGGCACCGGCGGGCCGGGTGATCATCACCGCGCTGGCCCTGACCTGGCTCAACCCGCACGTCTACCTGGACACCGTCCTGCTGCTCGGCACCGTGGCCAACACCCATGGGCCGGACGACCGGTGGGTCTTCGGGGCCGGAGCGATCCTGGCCAGTTGCTGCTGGTTCCTGACCCTGGCCCTGGCCGGCCGACTGCTCCGCCCCGCCTTCGCCCGGCCGCTGACCTGGCGGATCCTGGACGGCACCTTCGCCGTGATCATGTTCGGCCTCGGTGCGTCCTTGATCATCTCCGCGATCGCTCCGCAGCACTGACTCCGGTTGGCGATGGGACGCCGCGTTTCGTTCCCCGAGCTTGTCGAAGCATGTCCTGAGCCTGTCGAAGGGGGCCGGCCGGACCGCGCTGTATCTCGGTCTCGGCCTGACGGCCGGGAAAGACGCATCAAAGGGGCGGGCGGGTCCTTGCGGCCCGTCCGGATCGCGGCCGAGTCGACCCTGGTCGAGAAACGCACGGCGAGCGGGCCCCGGGCAGGTGCGTAAGCCGACCCCGGTCGAGAAACGCACACCAACGCGCCCCGAGCACGTGCGAAAGCCGACCCCGGTCGAGAAACGCACACCAGCAGGCCCCCGGGCACGTGCGAAGGTGCCGGTCCCGGCGGCCATCGACGGCGGGCTTCGCGAAGGACTCGGGCTGGCCCTTCGACAGGCTCAGGGAACGGACCGAGCACTCCGACCGTCGCCCGGCGGCGAACCCCGCCCGTACTTGGCGCGCCTCTTGCGGACGTCAGGCCCGCAACCGGCGTCGGGCCGCGGTGTGGCCGGTCTTCGACAGGCTGAGGGGACGAATGAGTCAGCGGGTGAGGGGGTGGCCGGCGCCGACCCAGCCGTGGACGCCGCCGGCGAGGTTGACCGCCTGACGGCCCTGGGCGGCGAGGAACATGGCGGCCTGGGCGGAGCGGGCGCCGACGGCGCAGACGCAGACCACCTTGTCCGGCACCTCGTCGAGCCGGGCGATCAGCTGGTCCAGCGGCAGCAGGACGGAGCCGTCGATCCGGCCGCCGGCCCACTCCCCGTCGGTCCGCACGTCCAGCAGGGTCCAGCCGTCCCGGACGTGTTGGTCCACCTGGTCGGGGCCGATCTCGATCAGTTCCGCGTTCGTACTCACCGAGCCATGATCGCGCGATCCCCGGCCGCGAGCCAACCGGAACTTGATCATGGACCGGAGCGCGGCGAGACCGGCCATCTACTTCAACAGCTTGGACAGGCGGCGGTCGGCGAGCTTCTTGCCGCCGGTCTGGCAGGTCGGGCAATACTGCAGTGAGGAGTCGTGGAAGGAGACTTCGGCGATGGTGTCGCCGCAGACCGGGCAGGTCTCGCCCTTGCGACCGTGCACCCGCAACCCGGCCTTCTTCTCACCCTTCAGATCCTTCGCGGCCAGGCCCTCGGCCCGCTCCATCGCGCCGGCCAACTCGGTCTTGATCGCGCCGAAGAGCCGTGCCTGCTCCTCGTCGGTGAGGGTGTTCGCGCCCTTGAACGGGCTCAGCTTCGCGGCGTGCAGGATCTCGTCGGAGTAGGCGTTGCCGATCCCGGCGATGATCTTCTGGTCCCGCAACACGCCCTTCAGCTGGGACCGGCCGGCCTCCTTGAGCAGCGCGTCGAACGCGGCCGCATCGAAGTCGTCGGACAGCGGATCCGGACCGAGGCCGGCGACGTGCGGGATGCTGCTCGGGTCGGCGGTGACGTAGACGGCAAGCTTGCGCTGGGTGCCGGCCTCGGTCAGCTCGAAGCCGGAGCCGTCATCCAGCCGGAGTCGCAGCGACAGCGGATTCTTGACGCTCGGCCGGACCGGCTTCTGCGGCACCTCGTCCTTCCAGCGCAGCCAGCCCGCACGGGCCAGGTGAAACACCAGATGCAGCCCCTGCGCGGACAGGTCGATGAACTTGCCGTGCCGCTCGGCCGCCTCGATCTCGAGACCGTGCAGGGCGGTCAGCGGCGGATCGTACGTCTTCAGGGCGCTGAACGCGACCAGATCGACCTGGGCGATCACCCGGCCGATGCACACCGGCCGCAGGAACCGCACCAGGGACTCGACCTCCGGCATCTCGGGCATGGGCCCATTATTCGGCAGATCTCCGACAACCGGGAGGATCGCGGGCGTACGAGAGCCGGTGACGCGGGGTCAGACGAGCTGGAAGCGGTGCTCGGCCCAGCCGGCGACCTGCTGGACCCGCTCGGTCGGCAGGCCACCCATCCGGGACAGAGCCAGGCCGTCCCCGCCGAACATCCGCTCCACCCGGGGATCCTCCAGCACCGAGGCCATGTCGGTCAGCTGGATCCGGACCGGAACGATCCGCCGGTCACCGTCCGCCTCCTCGACGACCACCCGGTCGACGTCGGCCCAGGGGATCAGCAGCCGCGACCCGGCCTCGCCGAGCACCACCCCGGACCGGGCCAGCGCGACCGGGATGGTCCGGCCCCGGATGCCCAGCCAGACGATGCCGACCAGCGCCAACAGGAGCACCGCCGCCATCATCCACACCGCACCGGCGAACACCGGCTGGCTCGACTGCAGCATCAGCGCGCCGTACACACAGGTGCCAGTCCCGGCGATGGCCGCGATCGCGAAGATCGCCAGCAGCAGGTCGAAAGCCTCGACCCGGCCGGACCAGAACCGGTTCAACCGTATTGTCTTCCGTTCGTCCCGCACCGGGGGAAGGTTAGTCCGTTGCCGGGTCTTGGTGTCGGAGGGTGGCGTCGAGCGGCCCGGTGCGCCATTCCGGTGGGTCGAGCCGGAGCGCGACCGCGAGCCGCTCCAGATAGCCGAACCGGTCGATCTCGACGACGCCGAGGGTGGCCAGATGATCGGTCCGCCACTGCGCGTCGAGCAGCCGGCCCGCGCCACCGGCGGAGCGGAGCACCGCGACCAACCCGACCAGCGCCGCCTTGGACGCGTCCCGGCCGATCTCCTCGTCGTGAAACATCGACTCGCCCGCAAAGAGGCCACCGACGCTGATCCCGTAGAGGCCGCCGGCCAGCCGGCCGTCGGCGGTCCAGGCCTCCACCGAATGCACCAGGCCGGCCCGGTGCAGCTCGGTGTAGACGGTACGGATCTCGCGGTTGATCCAGGCGCCCTCCCGGCTCGGGTCGGCGCAGCGATCGAGGACCTCCTCGAAGGCGGTGTCGAGCCGGAGCTCGTACCGCTTGATCGTTTTGCGCAGCGACCGGCTGACCCGCAGCCCGTCCAGCGGCAGCACCCCGCGCTGCAGCGGGGAGAACCAGCCCATGGTGCCGCGGCCGATCGGCATCGGGAACACCCCGGACCGGTACGCCGCGACGACCAGCCCGGCATCGAAGCCGCGGGAATACCCGATCAGGTCGTCGACCGGCCAATCCGCCGGCGGACCGAACGGCGACGGCTGCATCCCCCGATTGTGCCGGTCGGCGGTCCGGGCCGCCCGTCCGGCCGGGGCCCGGCCCGGGTTCTGCCGGAGTTGTGGTCGCCGTTCGAGACGTACGCTTGTCATATTTCGTCGGCTCTGGAGGTCGCATGCCGTCAGCACAGGAGTTCGGTCGGAACCTCGCGCGCACGCTCGAGCCGATTCGGACCCAGGGCCCGCAGGCCGCCGGCGGCGTGCTGCGCCGAGTGGTCGAGGTCGCGATCGACGGCGTCAGCAAGCTGCCCAGCGCCAAGCAGGCGGCGGCCCGGCAGCTGACCAAGTGCGCCGGCTATGCCGACGACGCGGTCGAGTCGGTGATCGAGTCGCACATCCTGCTCGGCTCCGCGCAGGGTTTCGTCACCAACCTCGGTGGGCTCGCGACGCTGCCGATCGCGTTGCCGGCCAACCTGACCGGGATCGCCGTGGTCCAGGTCCGGATGGTTGCCGCCATCGCTCACCTGCGCGGCTACGACCTGGACGACCCACGGGTCCGGACCGCGCTGGTGATGTGCCTGCTCGGCGGCGAGCAGGTGGCCAAGCGGATCGCCACCGGCAAGTTCCCCACGTCGCCGCTGGCGGTCGCGACGGCCCCCGTCTTCGATCCTGAGCTGGACGCGGCCGTCGCCCAGGCCGTGGTCAGCGGGCTGCTGGCGAATGTCGGCGGCCGCAACCTGGCCCTGCTGGTCACCAAGCGGATCCCGCTGATCGGTGGCGGCGTCGGCGCCGTGATGGACGGTATGTCCACCCACCAGATCGGCAAGTACGCCAAGACCGAGCTGGTTCGCCGCCGAGCCATCCGCGCCTGACGACAACGGGGAACTTCCGGCCGGGACTACCCGGCGAGAATTTCCCCGATCTGCGCGAAGTCGGGTGGACAGACCGGGCACCGGGTCGGCAGCGCCGGCCAGCCGCGGCGGATCAGCACCTCCACGACCTGGGCGGCGACCGCACACGGCTCCTGGGAGACATCGGTCCAGCCGTAGCGCAGCGTGACCCGGCCGTCGATCAGGGCGGCGTTGTCCCGCCGGAAGTCTCGGAACCGGTCCTGACCGTCATGGCCGAGGTGCCCGTCCAGCTCCACGATCAGCCCGAACTCCTCATACCCGACATCGTTGCGGGCGGACCTCGCGCGGCGCACCTGTCGCCGTCCCCGGGGCAGGCCGTGGGCCCGCTCGACATCGCGGAGGTAGCGCACCTCGAGCGGCGACTCCGTCCCGGAGCGGGCATCGGTCAGCAGCTCCGAGACCAGGGCGCGTAACGGCATCCGGGACCGACGCAGCAAGGCCTCACGGAGCCGGGTCGCCGACGTCCGGTGGCGCTGAACAGCCGCAGTGATCCAGTGCAGCGCGGCCCGCTCATCGGTGCAGAGGTCGAGCACCGTGTCTTCGACCGTCGTCCGCGGCAGCAGGCCTGGTGACCGGGCCGAACGGACGCCGTCCCGCTCCCGGCAAAACGCCCAGGGCGGCCGGTCCCGCAACCGACGACCGTGCGGGATCAAGATCATGATCTCGGTCGGCGGATCATCGGTCAGATCATGCAGATGGGCTGCTGCTGCTCCGCCGACCCGGGCACCGCGACCCGCGTAGAGGATGCCGGCCCAGGCCCACGCGGTCCACGGCGGATCAAGATCATGGACGAACGCCAACGACGGCCCGATCCGGCGCCACACCCCCAGGTCGACGAGCCGAGCCACACTGTGTCGGCCCAGACCGAGCTCGGCCGCCTGACCGAGCGTGATCACTCCGTCCTGGGCCGCGGCCAGCTGCCGCAGTTGCGGCGATGGATCGATTCGGTCTTTCACGTCCCAGGAGTCTGTGCGGATGCCGGCCCATCATTCAGTCGCTGCGAAATCTGTGGACAGTGCGATTGCTGTGGCGCTGCCTGTGGAAATCACCGGGTGGAAGTGTGGGTCGGTACGGTGCTGGGCATGGGCGAGGAGCGGGCGATCCGGATTGTCGACGGGGTCGTGCGGCGGCCGGCGAAGCCGTGGACGGCGACGGTGCAGGGGCTGCTGGCGCACCTGCACCGAACCGGACTGCCGGTGCCCGAGCCGCTCGGGTTCGACGATGATCATGAGTTTGTCCGGCTGGTCGAAGGCGAAGCCGGGGCGGAGGACTGGCCGCATGGGATCGGGCTCGCCGGAGTGCGATCAGCGGGATCGCTGCTCCGGGCCGTCCATGACGCCACGGCCGGTTGGCGGGCTCCGGCGGCCGCGGTGTGGTCGGTGCCGCATGCCGGCGGCGGGGTGATCTGCCACGGCGACCCGAAGCCGGCCAATCTGGCCTGGCGCGACGGGTCGGCGGTCGGGCTGTTCGACTGGGACGGTGCCCGTCCCGGAGACCGGATCAGCGACGTGGCGTACGCCCTGATCTGGTTCACCCCCTTCGAGTCGGACCCGGACGCCCTGCGTCTGCGCGGGCTGAGCATCGCGGCGGAGGATCGCCGGGCCCGGATCGCGGCGCTGCTGGACGGGTACGGCTGGACCGGGCCGTTCGACGTGATCGAGGAGGTCCTGCGCCGGCGGGAGCAGGCGATCGACGAGGTGGAGTGGCTCGGTGAGCGGGGGCACGAGCCGCCGGCGAGCTGGGTGGCCGACAACTGGCCGACCCGGTGGCGGGCCGGCCTGGGCGCAATGCGCGCACTCGCGGCCGAGGTCGAGGGCTGGGAGCGGGGAAATCCCGGCCGGGTCTGACCGGCGAGATGTTCCCCGGACGCCGATGCCGCGGAGCTAGGGTGAGGGCGCGGCTGGACAAGGGAACCCGGTGTGAGTCCGGGACTGCCCCGCAGCGGTATCAGGGAACGAACGCCGTCACCAAGCACTGGGCCGAAGGGTCTGGGAAGCGACGGCCGGTAGGTGGGCCTAGCGGCTCGCGCCCTCGAGTCCGAAGACCTGCCAGTCGTCCGCCCGGCGCCCGCCGGTCGGAGGTGACGATCTCGGAGGAAGGTCGTGCCGGAAGATCTTCCGGTGCTGCCCACCATCCGGATTCGAGGCTCGCGAAGGAGAGTCTGGCAATGACTTCGATCGCTACGGTCCACGGTTATCCGCGGCAGGGCCGGCGGCGCGAACTGAAGCGCGCCATCGAGGGTTACTGGAAGGGCAGGAGCGATGCGGCGACGCTGTCGGAGACGGCGGCGACCCTGCGACGGGAGCGACTGGAGCGGCTCCGTGACGCCGGCCTCGGCGAGGTGCCGGTCGGCGACTTCTCCCTCTACGACCACGTGCTGGACACGGCCTGGATGGTCGGCGCGATCCCGCCCCGGCACGCGGCGGCGGTGCCCGACATCAGCACCGAGGCCGGCCGGCTCGACCGCTACTTCGCCATGGCCCGCGGCGACGACCGGGTGCAGCCGCTGGAGATGACCAAGTGGTTCGACACCAACTACCACTACCTGGTGCCGGAGCTGTCCGCCGAGACCGAGTTCGCGCTGGACCCGACCAAGATCATCCAGGAGTTGACCGAAGCCCGCGAGCTCGGACTGGCGGCTCGGCCGGTGCTGGTCGGTCCGGTCACCTTCCTGCTGCTGTCGAAGTCCGCCGATGATCACGACTTCGAGCCGATCAGCCTGCTGGATCGGCTGTTGCCGTTGTACGTGGAGCTGCTCGGCCGGCTCGCCGAGGCCGGGGCGGAGTGGGTGCAGCTGGACGAGCCGGTGCTGGTCACCGATCTCGAGCCGGCGCAGCTGGAGTTGATCAAGGCCACCTATCAGAGCCTGGCCGAGGTCGAGCACCGGCCCAAGATCATCATCGGGTCCTACTTCGACCGGCTGGGCGATGCCGCCGCCGTGCTCGCCTCCTCGCCGGTCGAGGGACTGGCTGTCGATCTGGTCGGGGCCGGAGCGGCCAGCCTGGATGATCTTGCCGGTCAGCCGGGGCTGGCCGACAAGCGGCTGATCGCCGGCGTGGTCAGCGGTCGCAACGTCTGGCGGACCGACCTGGCCGCGGCGCTCGGCACGCTGGGCACGCTGCTCGGGCTGGTCGACCGGCTCGACGTGGCCGCGTCGTCGTCGCTGCTGCACGTGCCGATCGACGTCACCGACGAGCCGGATCTGAACCCGGAGATCGCGTCCTGGTTCGCCTTCGCCGATCAGAAGCTGGAGGAGCTGTCGATCCTGGCCCGGGCCCTGCGCGACGGCCGGGATTCGGTCGCCGGTGAGCTGGCGATCAACGCGACCCGGCTGGCGTCACGGAAGGAGTCTCCGATCGTTCATGATCAAGCGGTCCGCGACCGGTTGGCGACGATCACCGATGATCAACTGCGCCGCCGCTCGGCGTACTCCGATCGGGCCGCAGCGCAGCATGATCGACTCAAGTTGCCGGCATTCCCGACCACGACGATCGGTTCCTTCCCGCAGACCAACACCCTGCGCCAGGCGCGGGCCGACCTGCGGACCAAGAAGATCGACGCGAGCGCGTACGACGTCGCGATGCGGGACGAGATCGCCCGGGTGATCGAACTGCAGACCGAGCTCGGGGTGGACGTGCTGGTGCACGGCGAGCCGGAGCGCAACGACATGGTGCAGTATTTCGCCGACCAGCTGTCCGGGTTCATCAGCACCCGCAACGGCTGGGTCCAGTCCTACGGCACCCGCTGCGTCCGGCCGCCGATCATCGCCGGCGACGTCTCCCGGCCGAAGCCGATGACCGTCGACTGGGCCGCGTACGCCCAGGGCCTGACCGACCGGCCGGTCAAGGGCATGCTGACCGGCCCGGTGACCATGCTCGCCTGGTCGTTCGTCCGCGATGATCAACCGGAGGGCGACACCGCCCGACAGGTCGCGCTGGCGCTGCGGGACGAGGTGACCGATCTGGAGGCCGCCGGGATCGGCGTGATCCAGGTGGACGAGCCGGCCCTGCGGGAGACCCTGCCGCTGCGCCGGGCCGACCGGCCCGCCTACCTGGATTGGGCGGTCGCCGCGTTCCAGCTGAGCACCACCGGGGTGGTCGACGGGACCCAGATCCACACCCACATGTGTTACGCGGAGTTCGGCGACATCATCGACGCGATCATCGCGATGGACGCCGACGTGATCAGCCTGGAGGCGGCCCGGTCGCGGATGGAGGTCGTCGGCGAGCTGACCGCGGCCGGTTATCCGCGCGAGGTCGGGCCGGGCGTCTGGGACATCCACTCGCCCCGGGTCCCGCCGACCGAGGAGATCACTGCCGCGCTCCGGCTGGCCGGCAAGACCTTGCCGCCGGAACGCCTGTGGGCCAACCCCGACTGCGGCCTGAAGACCCGCGGTTACGCCGAGGTCGAGCAGTCCCTGCGCAACCTGGTCACCGCCGCCAAGGAGGTCCGCACCGACCTCACCCCCGCCTAGGACCCACCTTTCGCCGACTTGTCAGAACTGAGTTGTGCCATAGGGCTCCTCAGTTCTGACAAGTCGGTCAGGGACGGGGGGACGACGGTGGGGGTCGGGCGTTTGGCGACGATGCCGTCGCCGTGCGGGATGCCGCGGATGCCCTTGCCCAGCCAAGGGGCGAGATGGGTGACGGCCCAGTCGAACTCGCCGCTGAGCTGCTCCCGCCGGGACCGGGTCGACGGCTCCGGCGGCAGTGGGTCGGCCCAGGAGTCGTCCATGCCGGAGATGCCGAGCCGCCAGGCCAGGCCGCGGGCGACGCGTTCGTGGCCGAGGGCGTTGCCGTGCAGTCGGTCCTCGTACCAGAGCCGCGGATCGCCGGCCATCGGGTACGTCTGCAGGTCGAGCACCAGCACGCCGTAGCGCGCCGCCTCGGCCCGGACCAGGTCGTTCAGCCGAAACATCCGGTCCCGCAGCCGCCGCCCGAACGGGTTGATCGCGGCCGGGTCCGGCATGGTGAAGGTCAGCACGGTGATGTCGTTGCCGCGGGCCTCCCCGTACATCGCGGCCAGGTCGGCGGCCAGTTCGTCGTAGTCGCAGCCGAAGGCGATCACGTCGTTGACGCCGCCGAAGATGGTCATCAGGTCCGGCTTCAGGGCCAGTGCGTCGTCGAACTGGGTGTTCCGGATCTCGTTCAGCCGCAGGCCCCGGACCGCCAGGTTGGCGTACTCCAGGGGTTCCGGCTGGCCGTCGGCGAGGTGCTGGGCCAGCCGGTCGGCCCAGCCGCGATACCCGCCGTTGCCGTCGGGATCCTCCAGGCCTTCGGTCGCGGAGTCGCCGATGGCGACGTACCGCCGGAAACTCCGCCCACTCCGTTCGACGCTCGCCACGTCTGGATTCTGCCGTACCCCGACAAGGGGTCGCGGTCAGGCAGCCAGGTCGACGTGGCTTCGGCTGTGCGCCTTCGCCCGGCCCGACCGGGCCGACATGTCGAACATGGTGGGCACGATTGCCAGCACGCCGACGATGACGATGCCGATGACCGCCAGCACCGTAATGAGAATCTGTGTCGCATCCATGAATCAAGGATCGCTCGGTGCACCGAATCCGCCATCGGTCGCCGGTCGGCAGTCTGGCCGGCCCGATGACGGCGCTGGTCGTGCTCCGAATCGGACCCCGGTGATAGGGGTCAGGCCGGGGTGCGGCGGCACTATCGGGCAGCTCAGCAGAGGCTCAACCGCCAGTTTTGCGCAGACCTTGAGTCGGTCTTGAGGGATCCTGGCGCACCCGCAGAGGCTGGCCAGGCATGCTTCATCTCGTTGGGGGGCAGTTGGACTCGATGCTCAGCCTGGGGAGGGGCATCGGCCACAGACCAATTCGCCGGCACTCAGGGGGGTCGACGAATGCGCAGGGCCGGTGGGTTTCGTACCCACCGGCCCTTCGGTTTTCCTGACTTCTCCGATTAAAGCAGAGGCGGACGACCGCGCTCGAATCCTCCGTCCGCTCCGTGAACCGCCGGGGATGCGCCCGCCCGCATCCCCTCCGGCTGTCGGGAGCACGGACTACTTGGCGTTGAACTCATCCCGGAACGCGACCCATTCGCGCACCCGGGTCAGGTCGTAGTCGACCCGGCCGTCGGTGGTGACGGTGATCAGCCGGACGCCGACGTCGGCCAGCGCCTGGCCCTGATCGTCCGGGCTGCCGTTGGCCCCGGCGGAACGCTCGATCTCACCCGGATCCCGGCCGATCTTGGCGCACCAGTCGTCCAGCACCCCGTTCTTGTGCTTGAGCGTCTCGGCGTCGCCGAAGCCGTGCCAGATGGTCGCGTGCTCGGCCGTGTAGCGCAGCGTCTTCTTCTCGCCGCCACCGCCGATCAGCACCGGGATGTCGCGGGTCGGCGCCGGATTGAGCTTCGACCAGCGGGACTTGATCCGGGGCAGCGCCTGCTCCAGGTCGGCGAGCCGGTGGCCGGCGGTGCCGAACTCGTAGCCGTACTCGTCGTAGTCGCGCTCGAACCAGCCGGCGCCGATGCCGAGGATCAGCCGACCGCCGCTGATGTGATCGACGGTCCGCGCCATGTCGGCCAACAGCTCGGGGTTGCGGTACGAATTGCAGCTGACCAGCGCGCCGAGCTCGACCCGGCTGGTCTGCTCGGCCCAGGCGCCGAGCATGGTCCAGCACTCGTAGTGCAGACCGTCCGGCTCGCCGGACAACGGGAAGAAGTGGTCCCAGTTGAAGATCACGTCGACGCCGGCCTCCTCGGCGGCCGCGGCGGCCTCACGCAGCTGGGCGTAGTCGGCGTGCTGCGGCTGCAGCTGGACACCGACCCGGAACGGACGATTCGCGTACGGGGCATCAGTCATGGGTCTCACCCTAGGAGGGGTTGATCCGACCCAGGTCTCCGCGTCCCATTCGTTCGTACGCGGGACTCGGGCGACAACTACACTCGCAGCGCCATGTCACGCAGGCCGGGAGGGAGCCATGCCGGGACCACAATCACTACGCCGCAGCCGAGGTCGCGGACGGCCGGAGCCGGGCCGGATCGACGCCAACTGGGCGCCGCCGCTGTGGGGTGTGCTGGTGGCCGCGGGTGGCGTGATCGCGGCGATGGGCATCAGGGAGATCTCCAACATCATCGGCCCGGTCTTCCTGGTGCTGACCCTGGTGATCACCGTGCATCCGTTCCGGGTCTGGCTGCGCAAGCACGGCGTGCCGGCCTGGCTGGCCAGCACGATCGCCCTGTTCACGATCTACGGCATCCTGATCGTCATCCTCGGCTCGATCGCCCTGTCGATCACCCAGCTGGCCACCACCTTGCCCAAGTACGGTGAGGCGTTCATCCGCCTCTACAACATCGTGCTGGACACGCTGGCCGGCTTCGGCGTCGGCACCGAGCAGTTCCAGTCCTTCCTGGACAGCTTCGATCCCAGCTCGCTGACCGGGGTGGCCCAGTCGCTGCTCAGCGGCATCACCAACTGGCTGTCGCTCGGCGCCCTGATGGTCACCGTGGTGGTCTTCCTCGCCTTCGACGCGTCGGGGATCGCCCCGCGGATGGAGATGATCAAGAAAGCCCGGCCCCGGGTCGCCGAGGCGCTGCAGACCTTCGCCCGCAACGTCCGCAAGTATTGGATCGTGACGTCGCTGTTCGGCTTCATCGTGTCCGTCTTCGACGTGATCGCGTTGTCGATCATCGGCGTGCCGCTGGCTGTCACCTGGGGCGTGTTCGCCTTCGTCACCAACTACATCCCCAACGTCGGGTTCATCGTCGGCATGATTCCGCCGGCCCTGCTCGCCCTGCTCAGCGGCGGCGACAACGGACTCCGGGACATGCTCGCGGTGATCATCGCGTTCTGCGTGATCAACTTCGTGATCCAGACGCTGATCCAGCCGAAGTTCACCGGTGACGCCGTCGGCATCACCCCGACGGTCGCCTTCCTGTCGTTGATCTTCTGGTCCTTCATCCTCGGCGGCCTCGGCGCGCTGCTGGCGGTGCCGGCGACGCTGTTCGTCAAGGCGATCCTGATCGACCAGTCCGACCGGACCCGATGGTTCGGGGCGCTGATCAGTGCCACCCCGGACGAACCGGATGCCGACCGCCCGGTGTTCGGGCTGCGGCGGAAGATCAAACCGGCCCGGTCCTAGGCATCAGTCGATCGTGCACACGGCGCGCTCGGCCATGGCGGCGAGCGCCTCGGCGATCTTGGCCGGTGACAGACCGCGACCGGTGTGCAGCAGGTCGAAGCAGTCGAAGCTGGTGAAGACGAAGAGCTGATCGGTGGCCGCCCGGCGGGTCAGGCCCGGCCGGAGTTGGCCCTGCTCGTCGAGCCGCTTGGCCAGATAGCGCATGCCGCCGAGCCGGCCCTCCTCGAGCCGCCCGGCGGCCCCGGCGAAGGCCTCGGGATCGAGGTGCGCGCTCGAGTAGAGCGCCCGGAGGATGTCGCGCTCGGCAGCATAGGCGGCCGAGCTGGCCCGGAACGATCCGCGCAGGTGCTCGCGCGCGTCCGGATGGTGTACGGCCTCGCCGATCTCCAGGAACCCCGCGCGCTGGAAGACGTGCCGGGCCAGCGCGTCGAACAGGCCGGCCCGGGACTCGAACACCAGATAGATGGTCGACCGCGCCACGCCCGCGTCGCGGGCGACCTGATCGATGCTGATCTTGGCAGCCGGTGCCGCACGGAGCCTCTCGTACATCGCCACGATGATCCGTTGCTTGGTCAACTCGGCCGCGGCGGCCCGGGTCCTCAGCTTGTCCTGCGACTGGCTCATGGCGGCAGATCCTATTGATCAGTTGACATCGCGTCCAGTCATCGGACACTATGTCCGATGACACTACACAGTGTCCGATTAGACTACATAGTGTCCGATTAGACAGGACGTCCGGCCGGTCGAGCCGGACGGAGCACAAGGAGGAATCGATGACTGAACGTGAGAGTTCCGGCGTGCCGGTGGTCATCTGCGGCGCCGGGCCGGCCGGCCTGGTGGCGGCGATCGAGCTGGCCCGGGCGGGGATCGAGGTGACGCTGGTCGAGCGTCGGCCGGACACCCTGGCCCTGCCGCGTGCGACGGCGATCAGCACCCGCACGATGGAGATCCTGAGGTCCTGGGGTCTCGAGCCGCAGGTGCGCCGGGTGGCGATGGACGTGGTCGCCCGCGGTTGGATCGCCGCCTCGTTCGGAGCGATGCCGGGCCAGGAGTTGCAGGAGGGCTTCCCCACGGCCGCCGAGGCGGCGGCGGTGAGCCCGACCGGTCCGGCGTTCGCCCCCCAGGATGATCTCGAGCGGATCCTGGTCGCGCGACTGCGCGAATTCCCGCAGGCCCGGGTCGAGTTCGGCGTCGAGCTGACCGACCTGACGCAGGACGGCGACGGAGTCACGGTCCAGCTCCGGGACGTGGCGACCTCGACGACCCGGACCCTGCGGGCCGGCTATCTGATCGGGGCCGATGGCGCCGCGAGCACCGTCCGGTCCTTGCTCGGCATCACGCTGGAGGGGCCGGACAACCTGGTCGTCCACTCCGCGACCCAGTTCCGAGCACCGCTGTGGGATCTCGTGGGCGACCGCCGGTACGCCATGTACGTGATCATGAACCCGGAGGCGGGCGGCGTGCTGGTGCCCAGCGGGCAGGGCGATCGCTGGGTCTACGGCCGGGAGACCCGGCCCGGCGAACCGGCGGCGGAGACCGACGAGCAGCTGACCCGGCTGATCCGGATCGCGACCGGGGTGCCGGACCTCGAGCCGCGGATCGAGCGCACCGGACGGTTCACCTTCGCCGCCCAGGTCGCCGACCGCTATCGCGTCGGCCGCGGTTTCGTGGTCGGCGACGCGGCCCACCGGATCACCCCGCGCGGCGGCACCGGCATGAACACCGCCATCCACGACGGCTACGACCTCGGCTGGAAGCTGGCCTGGGTGCTGTCCGGCTGGGCCGGCCCCGAGTTGCTGGACAGCTACCAGGCCGAACGCCGGCCGGTCGGCGCGCGCAACGCCGCCCGGTCGGCGCAGCGGGACAGCTCCGGCACGCTCGAGGAGGCGTTGGCCGCCGATCTGGGCGGGCGGATCCCGCACGCCTGGGTGAGCGGCGAGCCGGCCGTCTCCACGCTCGATCTGCTCGGGCCCGGGCTCACGGTGCTCGCCGCGGACCCGGCCGCCGAGTGGCTCGGCTCCGGACCGGTCGGTCCGTTGCCGATCACCGCCCGGGTCCTGGATCGCGGCACCGCAACGGCCCTCGGGCTCGCACCCGGGGAGGCTCTGGTGGTCCGGCCCGACGGCAAGATCATCGGCCGCATCGATCCCGGCACGGCCGAGCCCGCGGCAGTGCTGCGAGCGCTGGTGATCACCTTCGCCGGTCGCGGCGCTCCGCTGGCCGACGCCCGGGCCGTCCTGGTGTAGCCATGATCGACTCCGGCACCGGGCCCATCAGTGGCCCGGGCTGGAGTAGTGCCGCAGTTGCCGGTGGAAGAAGATCACGGCCAGCACGTAGAGGATCAGACCGACCGCCGGTGACGCCGCCGCCAGCCAGATCGGCACGAACAGTTCGTCGGTCCGGCCGAGCAGGATCGCCGCCGGGAAGAACGCCGCGTAGGCCAGCGGCAGCAGGAAGGTCAGCAGATAGGCCACGGCCCGCGGGAAGACGCTCAGTGGGTACGGGCCGAAGGTGACGAACACCTGGTCGGCCACCCGCAGCAGCGGACCGCTGACCAGCAGCCGGAACGACAGCGAGGCGATCACCAGCATCACCGCCGACTCCAGGAACGCGCTGCCGATCACCGCGATGATCAGGTATGTGATCAGGCCGGGCGTCCAGGCCACCGGCGCGGCCACCGCGGTGATCACCAGCACGACCAACCCGAACACCAGATCACCGAACGCGGTCACCGTGAACCGCCGGGACAGCAACTGGACCAGCGGATTGACCGGCCGGAGCAGATAGCGGTCGAACTCGCCCTCGCGGACCACGGTGTCGGTGGCCCAGAGCTGGCCGGACAGGAATCCGTGCAGGGCATGGCCCATCGCCCGGATCCCGTACACGAAGGCCACCTCGACCAGGCCCCAGCCGCCGATGCCGCCGAAGGCGAAGATGATCACCCCGACGAAGGCCAGCGATACCGCCTCGTAGAAGATCGCGCCGATCGAGGTCAGGACGAAGTCGGCCCGATACTGCAGCGCCGAGGTCAGCCCGATCCGCAGCAGCACCGCGTACTGCCGCAGGGTGGACGGCGGTCGCGGGGCAGCAAGATCATCCACCCTGCACCACCACCCGGTGCCGGGCCCGGGACCAGACCCAGGCGGCCAGAACGCCGAGCACGACCAACCACAGCGCCTGCACGGCGAGCGCGATCCCGAGCCCGCCCGGCGGCCGGCCGAAGTAGATCGCGACCGGGGTGTAGGTCGCGGCCTGGAACGGCAGCACGGCGGCAATCGTCTGCAGCCAGCCCGGCATGAACCACAGCGGCAGCACCGAGCCGGAGAGGAAGGTGCGAACGACCGCGAACGCCATCTGGATGCCGCCGACCTCGAGCGTCCAGAACGAGGTCAGCCCCATCAACAGCGTGATCAACTGGGAGACGCCGAACGCCAGCACCAGGCTGACCGCGAACCCCAGCGCGGCGGCGGGATCGGCCGGCGCGGCCAGGCCGCCGATCAGCAGGCCGGCGCCGAGGCCGACCGCGACGGTGGGCAGCGCGGCAATCACGTAGCCGGCCTGGACGGCGAGGTTCTGGGTCAGCAGGCCGATCGGGCGGGTCAGGTCGATGCCGATCAGGCCGTCCCGGACCCGGGCCTGGATCGACTGCCCGGGCCAGACATCGAGCACCGAGGCCACGGTGATGCCGAGCACGGCGTAACCCACGGCGGTCCGGACGTCGGCCCCGGCGACCGGGTCGGTGCGGCCGGCATAGATCGCTCGCCAGACGACGGCGTACAGCACCACTTGGATCGCCACGACGACCAGCGACACCAGCATCGACCCGCGATACGCCCAGGGTGTCAGACAGCCGATCCGGACCTGGCTGAGCACCGCGCGAACCGTACCGGGTGCGGTCATTCCGGCCCTTCCGGCAGACCCCGCTCGATGTAGATCCGCGCGATCACGGCCTCGAGCCGCGGTTCGACGACCGACAGGTCCACCACGTCATGGGCCGCGGTCACCGCCGCGATCACCTGCGGAGCCGCTCGGACCCGGTCCGATCGGAACCGCAGCCGGACCACCGGGCCGTCCCGCGCCACCTGCTCCGCCTCGGCCACGGTGACGTCGGACGGCTCGGCCAGCGTGACCACGAGCTCGCGGTACGGCGCGTAGCGGGCCATCAGCTCGGCCAGGCCGCCGTCGTAGAGCACCCGGCCGTGATCGATCAGTACGATCCGGCGGCACAGTCGCTCGACGTCCTCAAGATCATGAGTGGTCAGCAGGACGGTGGTGCCGCGTGCGATGTTGGCGTGCGCGACGAACTCGCGGATCCGTTGTTTGGCGACGACATCGAGCCCGACCGTCGGCTCGTCCAGGAACAGCAGCCGTGGCTGGTAGAGCATCGCGGCAGCAAGATCACCGCGCATCCGCTGGCCGAGCGAGAGCTGCCGCACCGGGGCGTCGAGGAACTCCTTCATCTCCAGCAACTCGACCAGCTCGGCCTGTCGATGATCACCGTCGGCCGGCGGCACGCCGTACAGGTCGCGGACCGCGCGGAACGATTCGCGCAGTGGCAGGTCCCACCACAGCTGACTGCGCTGGCCGAACACGACGCCGATGGTGGCCGCGTTGGCCTTCCGCTCCCGCGACGGGTCGCGGCCGGCGACCGATACCGCACCGGCGGTGGGGGTGAGGATGCCGGTCAGCATCTTGATCGTGGTCGACTTGCCGGCCCCGTTCGGGCCGAGGAAGCCGATCAGCTCCCCGCTCTCGATGCCGAACGACACGTCGTTCACGGCTCGGATCACGTCGTGATCGCGCCCCAGGAACGTGCGGATCGCGCTGAATCGGCCCGGCACCCGCTTGACGCGGCGGAACTCCTTGACCAGTCCCTCGACCCGGACCAGCGGACCCTCGGCGGACGCCACCGACTCACAGTGTCAAACCGGACCCCTCGGAGCAACGCTATTTTCCGCCGGGCGCCGAAGGCCCGCAGCCGATCAGTCGAAGAGGCCGAGCCGATGGGCCCAGGCAGCAGCTTCGAGTCGAGTGGTGACCGCCAGTTTGCCCAGGATGTTGGAGACATGGACCCCGGCGGTCTTGGTCGAGATGAAGAGCCGCTCCCCGATCTGGCGGTTGCTGTGACCGGCCGCGACCAGTTCCAGCACCTCGAGCTCGCGCGGCGTGAGCCCAGCCGGGCTGGCTCGCTTGCGATCGTCGTCCAGGCCCAGTCGGCCGCGCCGGGAGAGGCCGAGGGCGCGCTCGCGGAGCGGCGTCGCGCCGAGTTCACCGGCGATCGCCGCCGCCTCCGTCAGCGATCCGGTCGCCGCCGGTCGGTCCTGTCGGGTCAGCGCCGAGCCGGCGGCGCGGAGCAGGGTCTCGGCCAGCGCATACGGCTGACCGACCTGTCGCCAGGCCTCGATCGCAGCCGGCCAACCGTCGGGATCCGTTTCGGCCTCGACGCTGAGCCGGTGAGCCGTTTGCAGCCGGCCGACCGAAGGCAACGGGACGGATCGGAGCCGTTGCAGCAGCGGGCCGTCGGCGAGGGCGCGGACCCCGATCAGGATCAGCGGCCACCCGTAGCGTGGGCTCTCCCGCAGATCATGATCATCGAGGACGTGCCGCAAGATCAGCTCGACCGCCGGCACCTCGCCCCGGACCTCGGCGAGGCGGCAGTCCAGCAGATCCGGTTCGAGGCAGGACTCGACGCCTCGGGTCTGCTCGTGCAGGGTGGCGCGGGCCTGCCGGGCCCCGCTCTCGGCCGCCTCGAACTCGCCGCGACGGAGCTCGACGGTCGCCTGGATGACCTGCAGATAGGCCTGGTAGAGCGGCGGCGGATTCAGCGCCATGGCCTCCCGGTACACCTCGGTCGACTCGGGGTAGCGGCCGAGCGAGAGCAGCGACTCGGCGAGGTTGGGGGCCAGCAGGGTGCCGCGGGTCCGGGCCAGGCCGAGCTCGCGGGCCACCGTGATGCCGTCCCGGGCGACCTGCTCGGCGCGCTCGTGTTCACCGGCCGCCTCCAGCGCGTCCGACTCGGTGACGGTGACCAGCAACCGCAGGTCGTCGGCCCGCGCGGCCTCGGCCGCCCGGCCGGCCCGGTCGAAGAGCTCGACGGCTTTCGGCAGCTCACCGGCCAGGGCGGCCAGCGCTGCCAAGGTGGTCAGGGCAGCGGCCTGAACCGCGGGCTCGCCAGTGGCCTCGCCGATCGTCAACGCCTCGGTGGCCGACTCCGACGCCGCGGTCAGCCGGCGGCGGTGGCGCTGCGCCGTGGCCAGGGCAGCGAGGACCCGGCCGCGGGCGATGCTCGGAGTTGCCGGCAACCGGTCGCGCGCGGCCAGCAGATCCGGCAACTGGTCTCGGCCGGTTCGGTCGCCCAGCTCGGCCCGGAGCAGCAGCAGGTGGGCGGCGCACTCGTCGTCGCCCTGGGCCGCGGTGTCGGCCTGACCCGTGTCGTCGGCCAGGGCTGCGGTCGCCAGGTCGAAGCCGGCCGCCAACTCACCGGCGTTCAGGGCCGCCTCGATCGCCAACCGCTGCACCTCGGATCGGTCGGCCGGGAGCGAGTCGGGGCGATGGTCCCAGAGCTGCAGCAGCCGATCGCGCATCCGGTACTCCTCCGCGTACGCGAACGCGTGCCGGGCGCTGTCGGCTGCCTGCCAGGCGGCTGCGGCGGCCCGGCCGAGCTCACCGGCCGCGAACCAGTAGCGCGCGAGCTCGGCCTGGGCCCGCTCCCCGGCGACCAGGCGCGGGTCGGCGCTCACCGCCTCGGCGCAGCGCCGGTTCAGCCGGGCCCGCTCGCTCGGCAGCAGGGCGTCCTGGACCGCCTCGCGGATCAGGTCGCGCCGGAACGCGTACCCGTCGTCGACCACCTCGAGCCAGCGCCCCCGGAGCAGCGGCCGCAGCGCGGCTTCGACGGCCAGGTCGTCCAGCTCGACCAGGCCGGCCAGCAGCCGGTGGTGCACCGGGGCGGCGGCGACCGCGGCCGCTCGCACGATCCGGCGGCTCGGCTCCGGCAGCCGTTCCACATCGGCGAGCAGCAGGTCGCGCAACGACCCGGCCGTCTCGTCGCCCCCGGCCACCAAGGCCTCGACGAACAGCGGGTTTCCCTCGCTGCGCTGGAAGATCCGGTCCGCGGCTGCCGATCCCGGCTGCAGCGCGGCGACCTGTTCGGCGACCTCGTCCCTGGTCAGCCCGGTCAGCGCCAGCTGTCGTACGCCCTCGGTCCGGGTCAGCACCGGTCGCAGCGGATGGGCGGCATCGATCTCGTCCGGGCGGAAGGTGCCGAGCACCAGGACGCCGGGCCGGCTGAGGTTTCGGGCCAGGAAATCGAGCAGGTCACCGGTTGATCGGTCGGCCCAGTGCAGATCCTCCAGAACGAGGACGACCGGTTGTCGTTCGGCGCTGCCTTCGAGGAGCAGCAGCACCTCTTCGAAGAGCCTGGCCCGGCCCAGCTCGCGGTCCGGATCGGCGTCGTCGGCACCGAGCTCCGGCAACAGCCGGGCGAGCCCGCGCCGGCCGCCGCCCGGAACCATCGCCGCGATCGCCGGCCCGCCGAGGGCTCGGATCAGCCGCCGCAGGGCCGTCACGAACGCCCCGAACGGCAGCCCGTCCGGGCCCAGGTCGGTGCAGCCGCCCTCGATCACCCGGGCGGAGGCGCCGAGCCCGCTCGTGAAGTCGCGCACCAGTCGCGTCTTGCCCAG
The DNA here is from genome assembly GCF_009299835.1 of Microlunatus speluncae. Taxonomy (GTDB): domain Bacteria; phylum Actinomycetota; class Actinomycetes; order Propionibacteriales; family Propionibacteriaceae; genus Microlunatus; species Microlunatus speluncae. Next base: position 164,763 of record NZ_VKCZ01000003.1, on the reverse strand, counting down.
TCCCGCCTCGCCGCCGACCAGGACGACCCCGGCAGCGGATCTGGTGTCGTCCCAGGCGGCCAGCAGGGCGGATCGCTCCCGGTCGCGACCCACCAGCGTGGGGCTCATCAGCCGACTGATCACCGCACCGATGATGGCACGCCGACGAGCCCCCGGCGGGCACCAATCTGAACACCCGGTGGACCAGATCTAGGTCAACTGACCAATGCCGCGGGCCGGCCGACCGGCCAGGCTGAGGACACACCCACCGAGGAGGAATCAGCATGAAGATCCGGACCCACATCTCCGTCAGTCTTGACGGCTACATCACCACCCCCGAAGGGCTGCCGACCATCCTGACCGCGCCCGACTTCGAGAGCGGGATCTCGCACGGGGCGCCGGAGTTCATCGCGACCTGCGGCGCGGTGCTGATGGGCCGGTCGACGTTTCTGCCGGCCGTCGGATCGTCGCACTGGCCCTGGCCCAACCTGAAGGTCTTCGTGCTGACCAGTCAGCCCCTGCCGGAAGGCACGCCGGACCATGTCGTGAGCTCCGGCGATCCGGCGGCGCTGCTGGAGCTGATGCGGAACGCCGACTTCGAGGGCGATGTCCATCTGGTCGGCGGTCAGCAGACGATCCAGGCCTTCCGCGAGCTCGGCGCGGTGGACGAATTCGGCCTGGTGGTGATGCCGGTCCTTCTCGGCGACGGGCTGCGGCTGACTCCGGAGAAGAGCGCCGCCAAGCCGCTCCAGTTGATCTCCACCAGGACCTTTCCCGACGGCTCCGTCGAGCACACGTACACCCCGTAGAGTCCGAACGCACCAAGATCATCCCCTGGAACGAGTACGACGTCGCCGGCCATGACGCCGCGCACCAGGTCCCCGAGTTCTTGATCAAGGACATCCGGCGCTTCTTCGCGGCGCTGCGCCCGGTCCTTGAGGCACCCGACACGCGGGCCCTGGCCGGCGGCACGCCGCGAGGCCGCATCACGGGACCCGGGGCTGCAACGATCAAGGGTGACTTATCGCTTGGTGACCAGCGACCCGGATCCGACGACCGTACGAGGACTCACGCTGTTGCTGACCCTGCCCGAGGGCGACTGTGTCGTCGCCGCCGACGGTGGGCCGGTCCTCAGCACCGGCGAGGTCGCGGCCGGTGAGCACTGGCTGCTCGACACGGCGCGGCGGGTGGCGCTGCAGACCCACGGGTTCCGGATCCAGGGAATGCGTACGGTCGCCGTCGCCGAGCTCGGTCCGGCGGATCCGGGCACCGGGCTGCAGGTGTACGGCTTCGCCACCGGCGGACCGGACGGTGGCGGCTGGACCGACCGCGAGGTCCCGCTGGAGCGACTCCCGGCGGACCGGTTGGCCGCTCGGCTGGCGGCATCGGGCGACGCCGCCGCTGCCCGCTTCGTCGTCGATGCCGCCGAGGCGCGGCGGGCCCGGACCGACGAGCACGCCGCCGCCGACAATCTGCGCTGGCAGGCGGCCTACCTGCGGGCCGAGACACCCTGGGGACAGTCCGGCAACAGCGGCACCTACGAGGACTGGGAGCGCAGCCGGCGACCGGTCGCCGCGGCGATCGAGCGCAGCGGCACCTTTCTCGACGTCGGCTGCGCCAACGGCTACCTGATGGAGTGTGTGCAGGCCTGGTGCGCGGAGCGCGGGCTCACCGTCGACCCGTACGGGATGGAGCTCGGGCCCGAGCTCGTCGCGCTGGCACGACAGCGGCTGCCGCGCTGGGCCGACCGGCTCTGGGTCGGCAACATGCAGACCTGGGCCCCGCCGGACGGACTCCGCTTCGACGCCCTGCAGGTGCGCCCCGATGCCGTCCTGCTGGAGCGGCGCGCGGAGCTGCTCGCCCACCTCCGCGACCAGGTCCTGGTCGCCGGCGGCCGGCTGATCGTCACCATGGCCGAGTCCGGCCCCTACGGCACCGCAGCCGCCCTACTGGAACACTCCGGCTTCACCGTCGCCGGCGCCCACGGCCACGTGGCCTGGGCCGATAGCTGATCCGGGCCGCACTGTCAGTCCCGTGATGTGTCCTGAGCCTGCCCGGTTGCGGCTGGTCAGCTAGGGTCGCTTCGGATTTCCGGGCAGGGACAGTGAGGGGCTGAGGGTGCAGGGTTCGGTTGTGTCGATCGAGGAGCGGATCGCCGAGGAGCTCGGGGTCGCGGTGGGCCAGGTGCGGGCGGCGGTGGCGTTGCTCGACGAGGGGTCGACGGTGCCGTTCATCGCCCGGTATCGCAAGGAGGTCACCGGCGGGCTGGATGACGCCCAGCTGCGCACCCTGGAGGAGCGGCTGCGCTATCTGCGCGAGCTGGACGAGCGGCGACAGACGATCCTGGAGTCGATCGAGGCGCAGGGCAAGCTGGACGACGAGCTGCGGGCCCGGATCCTGGCCGCCGACACCAAGGCGCGGCTGGAGGATCTCTACCTGCCGTACAAGCAGAAGCGGCGGACCAAGGCCATGATCGCCCGCGAGGCCGGGCTGGAGCCGCTGGCTGACGCGTTGATCAACGACCCGACCCTCGACCCGGTCGCGACCGCCGAGGCGTACGTGGATCAGGCCAAGGAGGTGGCCGACACCAAGGCGGCGCTGGACGGGGCCAGGGCGATCCTGGTCGAGCGGTTCGCCGACGACGGCGACCTGATCGGTGAGTTGCGAGAACTGTTCTGGCGGAACGGGCGGCTGATCTCCGCCGTCCGCGAGGGCAAGGAGACGTCGGGCGCGAAGTTCTCCGACTACTTCGACTTCGCCGAGTCGTTCACCACGCTGCCGTCGCACCGGATCCTCGCCCTCTATCGCGGCGAGGCCGAGGACGCGCTGATCGTCAGCGTGGCGGCCGACGAGAAACCCGATGATCAAGGACCGAGCCGTTACGAGGGCATCATCGCGCGCCGGTTCGGCGTTTCTGATCAAGGCCGGGCGGCCGACAGCTGGTTGATCGGGGTGGTCCGCTGGTCCTGGCGGACCAAGATCATGATCACCCTCGGCATCGACATGCGGATGCGGCTGCGGCAGCACGCCGAGGAAGAAGCGGTCCGGGTCTTCGCCACCAACGTGAAGGACCTGCTGCTGGCCGCGCCGGCCGGCACCCGGGCCACCCTCGGCCTCGATCCGGGCTTCCGGACCGGGGTCAAGGTCGCCGTGGTGGACCGGACCGGCAAGGTCGTCGCCACCGACGTGATCTATCCGCACGTGCCGAAACAGCAGTGGGACCAGTCGATCGCGACCCTGGCCGCGCTGGCCAAGGCGCATCAGGTCGAGCTGATCGCGATCGGCAACGGCACCGCCTCCCGGGAGACCGAGAAGCTGGCCGCCGAGTTGATCAAGAAGCACCCGGAGCTGGAGCTGACCAAGGCGGTCGTGTCCGAGGCCGGGGCGTCGGTCTATTCGGCGTCGGCGTTCGCGTCGCAGGAGCTGCCGGACATGGACGTGTCCCTGCGCGGCGCGGTGTCGATCGCCCGCCGGCTGCAGGATCCGCTGGCCGAGCTGGTCAAGATCGATCCGAAGTCGATCGGTGTCGGTCAGTATCAGCATGATCTTGGTGAGCTGGCCCTGTCCCGGTCACTGGACGCCGTGGTCGAGGACTGTGTGAACGCGGTCGGTGTCGACCTCAACACCGCTTCGGTGCCGCTGCTGACCCGGGTCTCCGGGATCACCTCGGGGCTGGCCGAGAACATCGCGATCCATCGTGATCAGAACGGCCCGTTCCGGTCCCGGGAGGGGTTGCTGAAGGTGGCCCGGCTCGGGCCGAAGGCGTACGAGCAGGCGGCGGGGTTCCTCCGGATCTCCGGCGGCGACGATCCGCTGGACTCCTCCGGCGTGCACCCGGAGTCCTATCCGGTGGTGCGGCGGATCCTGTCCGCGACCGGCACCGAGCTGAAGACCCTGATCGGCAACGCCTCGGCGCTGCGCACGGTCAAGCCGGCGGACTTCACCGACGACCGGTTCGGGTTGCCCACGGTGACCGACATCCTGTCCGAGCTGGAGAAGCCGGGGCGCGATCCGCGACCGGCGTTCCAGACCGCGACCTTCGCCGACGGCGTCGAGAAGCTGGCGGACCTGCGCCCGGGAATGATCTTGGAAGGTCAGGTGACCAACGTCGCCGCCTTCGGCGCGTTCATCGACATCGGCGTGCACCAGGACGGGCTGGCCCACGTGTCGGCGCTGTCCAAGAACTTCGTCTCCGATCCGCGCGACGTGGTGAAGTCGGGCGACCTGGTCAAGGTGAAGGTGCTCGACGTCGACCTGGCCCGGAAGCGGATCTCGCTCACCCTGCGGCTGGACGATGATCATGAAGCCAAGCCGGGCGAGCGCCGCAAGGACAACGGCACCGAGCGTGGTGGCCGGCCCGGATCCGGCAAGGGTTCGGACGGCAAGGGTGCTGACGGCAAGGGAGCTGGGGGCAAGGGCTCCGGCGGCAAGCGGCCGGGTGGTGATCGCTCCGGCGGTCGCGGTGACCGGTCGAAGCAGCGCCGCACCGAAGCGAAGGCGCCGGAGGGCGCGTTGGCCGACGCGTTCCGGCGGGCCGGCTACACCGGGCGCTGAGCGCCCGGCGGCAGGTAGGCGGCGAGCCGCTGGTAGGGGTTGACCGGCTCGCCGACCGACCGGCCGTAGACGTGCAGGTGGACGTGCGGCGTCTCCTGCCGCGCGGCCACGCCGTCGTTGGCGAAGCCGCTCAGCCCGGTCGATCCCGAGCCGAGCCGGAACTGGCGCAGCGACTCGACCAGCCGGGCCGACAGTGAGGTCACCTCGTCCGGCTCCAGGTCGCGCAGGCTGGCGACGTGCCGGACCGGCAGCACCAGCACGTGCGGGTCGATCAACACCCGGCGTGGCCGGATCACCCGGACCCCGCCGCCGCGCCAGCGCTCCTGGTCGGTGAGCACCGACCCGGCGCACCCGTCGCAGAGCTCGCCGGGTGGTGGCTCGACGATCACCGTCGCCGGCGGGTCGGCCAGCAGCGGCCGCAACCGGTCACCGAGCTTGGGGTCGGGGGCCGGCGGTCGACGACGGGAACGCTGCAAGGTCATCGCGCGCACCGGGCTGATCATCTCCCCGGCCCGGCGACCGAAGATGTGCACGGCACAGCCGGCGTCGGCGATCGAGTCGGGCTCACCGATGGCGTCGTGGTCGGGCTGCCAGTTCACCGCGAAGGTGATCATGAACCCGGCCGACCCGAACTCGGCCTGCAGCGCCGCGGTGGCCGCCCGGTAGGCCTCGATCATGTCGCGGCCGACGTCGGGCGTGAGCACGGCATCCTGCCGGCCCGGCCGATAGAGGGCGAGGTGTGCGTCGATCACCCGGGTTGCGGGTATGACGATGCGCCAGCTTCCCCGTCCCCCGATGATCTCCGCACGCACCCCTCAAACCTAGTGAGCCGCGGTGGGTCCGTCGAACGTGGGTGTCACCCTGTGGTCACGACCGGCGCCGGTGCCGCCCTCGGGGTCAGCCGGGAACGAAGTCGCGGAGGTGCCGGGCCAGGACGGCGGGCTGGTCCTGCTGGATCAGCGTGAAGCTGTCGGCGACCTCGACCAGGCGCCCCTGCGGCAGCAGTTCGGCGAGCCGGCGGCCGTGCTCGGGCGGCATCATGGCGTCCTCCGGCGCCCACACCACCAGGGCAGGCCGGTCGAATCCGGCCAGGCCGGCGCTCCAGTCACGGTTGCCATCCAGCGGGACGCTGATCACGTACTTGCGCAGGTCACGGCGGATCGCCGGCTCGCCGAGCCGCTCCAGCCAGCCCCGCAGCACCGGGTCGGGCACCGCATATTTGGCCATGGCGCCGATCGACCGAGCCCGTACGGCCGCGGACCGGGACAGCAGGGCCAGCAGGCCGAGCCCGCCGGGGATCCGGGACAGCCGGCCGAGCATCCGCCCGGGCGGGCCGGGCGGAAAGTTGTCGAACGCCTCGCAGGCGGCCAGCACCAGCCGGCCGACCCGGTCGGCCCGGCCGCGTTCGACGATCAGCTGGGCGCCGCCCCAGTCGTTGACGACCAGGGTGACGTCGGTCAGCCCGAGCCGCTCCAGGAACTCGGCGACCAGGTCGGCCAGCGCGCCGATGCTCAGATCCGCGTCGGGGCGCATCGGCCGCCGGTGGGCGCCGAACGGCAGCGTGGGCACGACGCAGCGGTAGTCCGGCTCCAGCTCGGCGACCAGCTTGCGCCACACCGTCCCGTCCATCAGCGGGCCGTGCAGCAACACCAGGCACGGGCCGGTGCCGCCGGTGTCGGAATAGTCGATGGTCCCCGCCGCCAGTTCGATCTCAGCCATTCCCCGATCCTCGGCCGCCCCGCTGCTCACCCACCAGCCCACTCACTGCCCACCCTCCGCCCACCCCACGCCGAGTTGTCAGAACTGAGTAGCCCCATGGCACAACTCAGTTCTGACAACTCGGTGCGGGTGGGCGGGTCAGGGGGTGCGGAGGGCGCGGCGGACCTCGCCGACGGAGGGATTGACCAGGCGGTGCTCGCCGACCACGACGGTCGGCACGGTCTCGTCGCCGCCGGTGATCTCCCGGACCCGGGCGGCGGCCGCCGGATCCTGCCAGATGTTGATCTTGTTCACGCCGATCCCGGCCCGGTCCAGGCGAAATTCGAGCGCCCTACAGAACGGACAGCCGGGTCGCCAGTAGAAGTCGACCAGCGGCGCAGCGTCGGCATTGGATTTGCGAAAGATCGGCACAGTACGACCCTGCGCGCGCCGAGGGCGTCGGTCAAGACGGTATCGATACTGTCGGAACTCTGGAGGAGGACAGTTGGGTACGAGCGCTGATCCCAGCCCGTCGCCGAGCCGGCTCGCGTCGCGGATCGACAGCTCGCGCCGACGCCGGTTCGTGGGTCGGACGGCGGAGGTGGAGCTGTTCGAGTCCGCCCTGGCCGTGCCCGCCGAGAGTTTCAGCGTGCTCTTCGTCTACGGGCCCGGCGGGATCGGCAAGTCCAGCCTGCTCGACGCGTACGCCGACGCCGCGATCCGGGCGGGCCGGCAGCCGCTCCGGCTGGACGGCTACGCCGTGTCACCGCCGACGCCCGACGGGCTCCGGGCCGCGCTGGCCGACGCCCTGGGTGGCTCCCCGGACGGTTTCGCCGAGCGGCTCGGTGACGGCAGCGACTGGGTGCTGCTGATCGACACGTTCGAGTTGCTCGCCCCGCTCGAGACCTGGCTGCGCAGCCGGTTCCTGCCGCAACTACCGGCCGACCTGCTGATCGTCGTCGCCGGTCGCCGAGCGCCGTCGGCCGAGTGGCTGGCCGATCCGGGCTGGCGGGATCTGCTCCGGGTGATCTCGCTGCGCGGGCTGCCGCCGGACGGCACCCGGCGCTATCTGGAGATCGAGCAGGTGCCGGCCGAGCTGCAACAGCAGGTGATCCGGCTGACCCACGGGCACCCGCTGGCGCTGTCCCTGGTGGTCGACGCGATCCGGCGGGGCGGCGCAACGGCCGCGCTGCCGGCCAGCCTGGCCGAGGATCCCGATCTGGTCCGGGCCCTGCTCAACCGGCTGATCGATGCGGCACCGAGCCGGCTGCACCTGGCCGCGCTGCAGGTCTGCGGACATGCCCGGCATGTCACCGAGGCGATGCTGCGGGCCGTGCTGCCCGAGCTTGACGAGGGTGAATCGGCCGCATCGGCGGCGGAGCTGTTCACCTGGCTGCGCGGACTGACCTTCGTCGACGAGGTGGCGGCCGGGCTGCGCAGCCACGACCTGGCCCGGGACGTCCTCGACGCCGACCTGCGCTGGCGGGATCCGGAGCAGTACGGCGTCCTGCACCGGCGGATCCGGGCCTATCTGGTCGACCGGCTGCAGACCCGGGAGATCACCCCGGCCGACCGGCGCTCGGCGATGACCGACCTGCTGTTCCTGGTCCGGAACCATCCTGTCGCCGGCGCGCACTGGGACTGGGGCGCGCTCGGTCGCGGCTACACCGACCCGGTCACCGAGGCGGACCGGGCCGGCCTGATCGAGCTGACCGAGCGGCAGCAGGGCCCGGAGCAGGCCGGTTGGGTGGCGCACTGGCTGCGCCGGCAGCCGGAGTCGTTCCTGCTGTTCCGCGACGCCGACGCGACCCTGCTCGGCTTCGCCGGCTACCTGTCCCTCGACCGGGCGGATCCGGCCGACCGGGACGCCGATCCCGGGACCCGGGCGATGTGGGCGTACGCCGAGCAGTACGGGCCGCCCCGGCCCGGCGAACTGGTCAAGGCCTGGCGGTTCCTGGTCGACCGGGTGACCACCGACGAACGGCAGCTGCAGGCCGCCGGGACGATGCTCGGCGCCTTCCATGCCCAGGACATCCTGCTCCGGCCCCGGACCGCCTGGGACTTCATCGGCACCTACACCGATGTCGAGTTCTGGCGGTCGTTCCTCGGCCACATGGACTTCCGGCACCTGCCCGAGGCCGACTACCGGATCGGGACCACGGACTACGCCGTCTTCGGGCACGACTGGCGGCGGGTCGGGATCGCCGAGTGGATCGACCTGACCGCGGCCCGCGAGCTGGGCGAACCGGTCACCGAGCCGCACCGCCGCGGCGCCGACCTGGTGCTGTCGCACGAAGAGTTCGCCACCGCGGTCCGGGACGCGCTGCGCCGGCTGAGCCGGCCGGCCGAGCTGGCCGAGAACCCGTTGACCGGCTCGGCGCTGGTCCGGCAGGCGACCGGGACGGACCAGCCGGCCGAGGCCGCCCTGGCGGCGCTGGTCCGGGCCGCCATCGACGAGCTGGCCGCCGATCCGCGCTCCGAACCGCTGCATCGGGTCCTGAACCGCACCTTCGTCCGGCCGGCCCCGACCCAGGAGAAGGCGGCCGAGCTGCTCGATCTGCCGTTCAGCACCTACCGCCGGCACCGCGACCGCGCCGTGGACGCCGTCGTGGCCCGGCTCTGGCAGCGCGAACTGGACGGTGGCGGCGAGTAGGAGCAGCGGCCGGGCAGTGACTGGGCAGCGACCGGTCTGGCGACTGAGCAGTCGGCCGGGTGATCGTCGGACCTCCAGACCAGGAGGTTGATCATGATCGGACGACACGCGGTGGTGCTCGGGGCGGGCTTCGCCGGACTGCTGGCCGCGCGGGTGCTGGCCGGAGCGTACGAGCGGGTGACGTTGATCGAGCGGGATCCGTTCGAGCCGGTGGAATCGGACGGGGACGGCGCCGCCGGGCCGCGCCGCGGACTGCCGCAGGCCCACCACGCGCACACACTGCTCAGCCGCGGCCTGGTCGAGTTGGAGCGGCTGTTTCCCGGGCTCTCGGCCGACCTGGCCGTCGACGGCGCGGTCGTCGCGGATCCGGGCTCCGACCTGACCCTGATCCTCGGCGGGCACCGGCTGGCCCGCGCCCCGCTGGGCCGGTCCACGCTGCAGGTCACCCGGAGCCGGCTCGATGATCATCTTCGCGGCCGGGTGGTCGGGCTGCCGGGGATCGAGTTGATCACCGGCCGGGACGTGGTCGGCCTCACCCCGACTACGATCGGCCGGCGCTGTGCCGGGGTCCGGGTGGTCGGTCGCGCGCCCGGCAGCCCGGTCGAGACCGTGCCGGCCGACCTGGTCGTCGACGCGACCGGCCGCGGCTCGCGGCTGGACCGTTGGCTCGCCGCCGAGTGGCGGACCACGATCCCGGCGGACCGGCTCGCCGTCGACGTCCGCTACGCCAGCCGGAGCAGCCGGCTGCCGGACGCCCTGCCCAGCGGTGCTCTCGGCGCCCTGATCGCCCCGACCGCCGAGTGTCCGTACGGCCTGGCCCTGCTCGCCGTCGAGGGCGGCCGACATCTGGTCACCACGGTCGGTGTCGGCGGCCACCGGCCGGCCCGGGACGAGACCGGACTGCGCGAGCTGATCCGGCGGATCGCGCCGGCAGACCTCGCCGCGGCGCTGCTCGCCGGCCGGCCGGCCGGGCCGATCAAGGGCTACCGGATCCCCGCGGTCCGGCGGCTGCATTACGCACGCGCGCAGCGACTGCCGACCGGAGTGATCGCGATCGGCGACGCCCTGTGCGGGCTCAACCCGGTCTACGCCCAGGGCTTGACCGTGGCCGCCCTGCACGCCGTCGCCCTGGCCGGCGCGCTCGCCGGCGATCCGGAAACCCTGGCCGGTCGCTACTTCCGCGCCGCCGCCGCCGTGACCGAGGCACCCTGGGCGATGGCGGTCGGCAGTGACCTCGCCCAGCCGTACCTGCGGGCCGAGCGCACCCTCGGCAGCCGGCTGACGGGGGCCCTGGTCGGCCGGATCCAGCGCGTCGCCGCCGCTGATCCGGAGGTGGCCCGCCGCTTCGTCCGGGTGATGGCCCTCCTCGATCCCCCATCCGAGCTGACCCGCCCAACTCTCCTCCGCCGACTCCTCCGCACCCCCACCGAGTTGTCAGAACTGAGAAGCCCCGGGGCACAACTCAGTTCTGACAAGTCGGCGGAGGTGGGGGTGGTGCGGCGGTGAGAGGGTGGGGGGATGGCGGAGTTGAACGGCGCGCCGGCGACGGCCGCGGAACTCGAGGCGCTGGCCTTGATCAACTACGGGCACTTCACCACGATGCTGGTCGACGACGGCCGGGTCCGCGGTCTGGCCGATCACCTCGATCGGCTGATCGGCGACGCCCGCCGGGTGTTCGACGCCGAGCTCGACCGGGACCGCCTCCGCGGCCATCTGCGATCGGCGATCGGCGATCGGTCCGGATCGTTCCTGGTCCGGATCACCGCGTACGACCCGGCCGCCGACCTGCTCCATCCCGACGGCGAGCCGAGCATCCTGATCACCACCCGGCCCGCCGCGCCGACGTCGCCGCCGCCGCCGCCGCTGCGACTGCGAACGATCACCGGTCGCCGCGACCCGGCCATGATCAAACACGTCGGCCTCTTCGGCGTGCTCTGGAGCCGCCGCCAGGCACGCCGCGACGGTTACGACGATGCGCTGCTGGTCGGCGCCGACGAGTTGATCACCGAGGGCCCGACCTGGAACATCGGCTTCGTCGACCATGATCACGTCCTCTGGCCCGAGGCCGCCGTACTGCCCGGAATCACCCAACGACTCCTGCAGCCGCTCGATCCCGGAGCGGATCGTCGGCCCGTGTTCCGATCCGACCTGAGTCGCCTGACCGCGGCGTTCGCCACCAGCAGCGGCTTCGGCGTCCGGCCGATCGCCGCCATCGACGGCCACGACTTTCCCGTTGATCATCCGCTGCTGGGCCGGCTCGCCCGGGCCTACCGGGACCTGCCCGGTGAGGCGCCCTGAGCTTCGGCTGATCTCGCCCTTCGACAGGCTCAGGGAACGGAACACCCAAACGTCCCCATCAGTGAGCGACCCGGAGCGGATGACCCGCCCGAGGGGCGCGCCGATGATCACGGTTGGGTGTCAACTCCGGTGGTGGAGTCGGGGGAAAGGAAACAGCCGGATCTTCGGTCTGAAGATCCGGCTGTCCCTGCTGTGCGCGAGGGGGGATTTGAACCCCCACGTCCTTTCGGACACTGGCACCTGAAGCCAGCGCGTCTGCCGTTCCGCCACTCGCGCGAGCCCACCCAACGAGGGTGTGAACGCCGAGAAAGGCTAGCACGGATGACCGTGGATTCCCGCATCGGTTCACCGGCCCCGCGCGGGGCGCCGAGGCACGGACCGGCGTGGAGGTGGTCCGGCCACTCCCGCTCGACGGATACCATCGTGCTTGCATCCGCACCCGAGGCGACGCAGGCTGGTCGCTCGCAGCAGGATGCACGGCCAGAACACCTATCGGTTGGCGCCCGCGGGCCACCGATGTCGTCGGCGAGACCGAAAGGAGGACGGGTGGGAATCTTTCAGCGCTTCGAGAAGAAGGTCGAAGGTGCGGTGAACGGTGTGTTCGCGCGCGCCTTCAAGGGCGATGTCCAGCCCGTCGAGATCGCCGCCCGACTGCTCCGGGAGCTCGATGCCGAGGCCAAGCTGATGTCCCGGGACAAGCGGCTGGTGCCCAACGAGTTCGTGGTCGGCCTGTCCCAGCACGATCACGACAAGCTGGCCCCGTACAGCAAGACGCTGTCCGCGGAGCTGTCCACCGAGCTGAAGACCCACGCCCGGGATATGGGGTACGAGTTCAACGGCCCGATCCGGATCCACCTGGAGCTGGACGAACATCTCCCGGTCGGCCGGTTCACGGTGGCCTCCGAAGCCGTGTCCGGTGCCGGTGGCGACACCCCGGCGACCACGACCGCGATCAACCGCGCCCAACTGGTGCTCGAGGTGAACGGCATGCGCCATCCCCTGCAACCGCCCGGCTTGATCATCGGCCGCGGCAGCGAGGCCGACCTGCGGATCAACGATCCCGGGATCTCGCGCCGGCACGCGGAGATCCGGGTCACCGGGCAGGGGGCCGCGATCAGGGTGGAGATCGTCGACCTCGGCTCGACCAACGGCATCGTGGTCGACGGCCGACGGGTGCGGCAGGCCCACCTGAGCGATGGTTCACGGATCGAGGTCGGCCAGACCCGGATGCTGGTGCATGCACCCGCCGGGCGTTGAGGATGGCGATGTCTGAAATAGCCGTCACCATTCTCAAGGTGCTGTTCTTGGCGCTACTGTGGCTCTTCATTCTTTCGGCGGTCTCGGTCATCCGCAGCGATCTGTTCGGCCGGCCGGTGCCGAATCCCGAGGCAGGGCGGCGGCAGGAACTCGATCAGCCCGCTCCGCCGAAGAAGCGCAGGAAGGCGAAGGGGTCCCCTCGAGTGTTGTCGATCAGCGCTGGCGCGCAGTCCGGTCAACAGGCGAGCCTGGCCGGCGGCGTGGTGATGATCGGTCGCGGGGCCGACTGTCAGCTGATCTTGGACGATGACTATGTCTCGACCCGGCACGCGCGGGTGGTCGCCACCGCCGACGGGTATTACGTGGAGGATCTGGGTTCGACCAATGGCACGTACGTCAACGGCCAGCGGATCACCGCGCCGACGACGGTCACGCTGGCCGACGGGATCCGGATCGGCAAGACACCGATGAAGCTGGAGCCGTGATCGCGCAATGACGGATGAGTCAGCGGACTCCACTGCCGAGTCCGCCCGTCGGGCCAAGACGCCCACCGACGGCGCCGAGTCCGATCGGCCGACCGAAACGATCATGCTGCCCGAGCTCGCCGCCGAGGAGACCGAGCCGGTCGAGGCGACACCGCCGGCGGGCGCCCTCGGGCTGCGGTTCGTCGCCCACTCCGAGATCGGCCTGATCCGGAAGAACAACCAGGATTCGGGGTACGCCAGCCCGCGACTGCTGCTGGTCGCCGACGGCATGGGCGGTGCCGCCGCCGGTGATCTCGCCTCCGCCATCGCGGTCGACGCGGTGCGCCACGTGGACACCGAGATCGAGTCGGCGTCCCAGCTGGCCGAGCTCGCCGCCGCGATCCGCAAGGCCAACGACCGGATCTCCGACTTCGTCGCCGACGACTTCGCCCTGGAGGGCATGGGCACCACGGTCACCGGCGCTCTGTTCGACGGTCAGACCCTCGCTCTGGCGCACATCGGTGACAGCCGGGCCTACCTCTTCCGCGACGGCGAGCTGGAACGGCTGACCCATGATCACAGCTGGGTGCAGTCGCTGGTCGACGAGGGCAAGATCAGCGAGGAGGAGGCGGCCGTCCACCCGCACCGATCCCTGCTGGTGAAGGTGTTGAACGGCCAACCCGCGGCCGATCCCGACCTGACCACGGTCCCGCTGCAGCTCGGTGACCGGCTGCTGTTCTGCAGCGACGGCCTGTGCGGGTTGGTCGAAGATGATCAGATCGCGGCCGCGATGGCCGAGGCCGATCTCACCGCCGGGATGGATCGGATGGTCGGCGAGGCGCTGGCCGAGGGCGGCATCGACAACATCACGGTGATCTTCGCCGAGGTGGTCGACTCCGACCCGACCGATCAGGTGATGATCTTGGGCGCGGCGGACGAGCGGGAGATCCCGGCCGTGCCGCCGCGGCCGGATCGGGCCGACCGCGACTTCGGCGACGAGGACGACCTGGACGATCCGGCGACGGCCGGGGCCGAGGCGGCGGACGACGGCGACGACGAGGCGCGGTACGCGCCGCAGGCGCCGGGCCGGGCCCGGCTGCTGCGGCCGGTGCTCGGCCTGCTGGTGCTGGCCGTGATCATCGCCGGCGCGGTCTGGGCCGGTTACGCCTGGACCCGGACCCAGTTCTTCGTCGGCGCCTCCGATGATCAGGTGGCGATCTTCCAGGGCTTGCCCGATCCGATGCCGGGGCTGTCACTGTCCGATGTGTACGAGGTGCAGCCACTGGCCCTGTCCGCGCTGCCGTCGGCGTACCAGGAGCAGGTCCGGGCCACCATCGAGGTGGCCGACCTGAAGGCGGCCCGGGAGACCGTGGCCCGGCTGACCGAGGCGGCCACCAAGGGCGGCAACGGGGAGCCCGGTCCGTCCGCGACCCCGCCGCCCTCATCGTCTCCGCCGCCCTCGTCCGCTCCGCCGGCGTCACCGCCACCGGCGTCCAAGACGCCGTGTGTGCCGGCATCCAAGTCGCCGAAGCCGCCGGGCCCGACATGTTGACGGCCGCACCGTCCGCCCGCTCCGGAGGAGCCGGCCGATGAGCGCGGCGGCACCGGCACTGACCGTCGTTCCGCGGAAGCGCCGGGGCGTCGAACTGTTGTTGATCATCCTCGCGTTGGCCATCGGGATCGGCGCCTATGCGATGGTCGACTACAACATCAACGGCAACCTCGGCGATTTCCTGATCATCCACGCCGCCACGCTGACCGCGCTCGGCCTGGCCGCGCACATCGTCGTCCGCTGGCGGCTGCCGTACGCGGACCCGGTGATCCTGCCCTGCGGCCTGCTCTTGAACGGTCTCGGGCTGGCGATGATCCACCGGATCGACCTGGCCAACGACCCGCCGATCTTCGGCGCCCGGACGCAGCTGATCTGGACCGCGATCGGGATCCTGCTGTTCATCCTCTGTGCGGCGATCATCCGTGATCACCGGCCGCTGCAGGGATTCACGTACACGCTGTTCCTGGTCGGCCTGGTGCTGTTGCTGCTGCCGCTGGTGCCCGGGCTCGGCCGCGAGGTCTACGGCGCGCAGATCTGGATCGGCATCGGGCCGTACTCGTTCCAGCCGGCCGAGGCGGCGAAGGTCCTGCTGTCGCTCGCCTTCGCCTCCTATCTGGTGGAGAAGCGGGACGTGCTCGCCCTCGCCGGCTGGCGGTTCGCCGGCATCGACCTGCCCCGACCGCGCGACATGGGCCCGATCTTGCTGATGTGGTTGGTCAGCCTGGCGATCCTGGTCTTCCAGCGCGACCTCGGCACCTCGTTGTTGTTCTTCGGCCTGTTCGTGATGATGTTGTACGTCTCGACCGAGCGGGCCGGCTGGCCGGTGCTGGGCACGCTGCTGTTCGGTGTCGGGGCCTGGCTCGGCTTCCTCAACTTCAACCACGTCAAGATCAGGGTGAACGCCTGGCTCGATCCTTTCTCCAACTTCGACCAGAACTATCAGGTGATCGTCGCCCAGTTCGGGATGGCCTGGGGCGGGCTGCTCGGCACCGGCCTGGGACTGGGCCGGCCGGGCCTGGTCCCGCTGGCCCGGAGCGACTTCGTCGCCGCGGCGGTGGGCGAGGAGCTCGGGCTGACCGGTCTGATGGCGGTGATCATGATCTACGGGCTGATCGTGGCCCGGGGCCTGCGCACCGCGCTGCAGTGCCGGGAGCCGTTCGGCAAGCTGCTCGCGGCCGGCCTGTCGTTCGCGTTCGCGCTGCAGGTGTTCACGATCATCGGCGGGGTGACCCGGCTGGTCCCGCTGACCGGACTGACCACACCGTTCATGTCCCAGGGCGGCTCGTCGATGATCTGCAACTGGATCGTGCTCGGCCTGCTGGTGATCATCTCCCATCAGGTCCGCAAGCCCGTGCCCACCATCGCCGACCGGGGCGGCGATGAGGAGACCACTCAACTGTTGCCCCTGGTGCCGTCTGGTGGATTGCGATGAACAAACCCATCCGTCGAGTCGCGTTCGTGACCATGATCATGTTCGCGCTGTTGCTGGCCAACGGCTCGTACTCCGCCATGTTTCGGACCCAGGAGTTGAACGCCGACCCGCAGAACCGGCGGGCCCGCGACGCGGAGTTCGCCCAGGACCGTGGCCCGATCGTGGCCGGCGACGCGGACAAGACCGTGCTGGCCGGCACCGAGGAGATCCAGGACCGGTTCAAATACCTGCGCGGCTATCCCGGCGGTGAGCTGTACGCGCCGATCACCGGCTACTACTCCTATGATCATGCCCGGACCGGACTGGAGAACAGCTACAACACGGAGCTGGCCGGGACCGACGACTCCCTCTTCGTCCGCCGGCTGATCGACATGATCACCAACCGGACCCCACGCGGGGCGACCGTGGAGACGACGATCCTGCCCGAGGTGCAGGAGGCGGCCGCCGAGGCCCTCGGCAACCAGAAGGGCGCCGTGGTCGCCCTGGATCCGAAGACCGGCGCGGTGCTCGGCCTGGTGACCAGCCCCACCTTCGACCCGAACAAGATCGCCAGTCACGACGTCGGCGATGCGGACAAGGCCTATCAGGAGCTGGCCGAGGACAAGGACCGGCCGCTGTCCAACCGGGCGGCCCGGGAGATCTATCCGCCCGGCTCGACGTTCAAGCTGGTCACCGCCGCCGCCGCGCTGGAGGCCGGGCTGAAGCCGGACAGCAAGGTCGCCTCGCCGGAGAAGCTGCGGCTCCCCGGCACCCAGACCGACCTCGGCAACGACTCCGACTGCGGCGCCACCCAATCCACCATCAGCCGGGCGCTCGAAGTCTCCTGCAACACCGCCTTCGCCAACCTCGGGTTGCAGCTCGGCCAGGACAAGCTCCGCGCGCAGGCCCAGAAGTTCGGCTTCAACCAGCGGCACCTGTCCGACCTCGGCGCGGCCGCGAGCCAGTTCCCGGACGATCTGAACGGCGCCGAGCTGGCGCTGAGCTCGATCGGCCAGTTCGACGTGGCGGCCAGCCCGCTGCAGATGGCGATGGTCACCGCCGCGATCGCCAACGACGGCGTGCTGATGGATCCGTACCTGGTCGGCATGGTGCGCGGGCCGGACCTGCAGCCGATCAGCACTCACCGGCCGACCGAACTGGGCGCGGCGATGACCCCGGAGAACGCCCGGCTGCTCAAGCAGATGATGGTCGGCGTCGTCGAGGACGGCACCGGCGGCAACGCCGAGATCGACGGCTTCACCGTCGGCGGCAAGACCGGCACGGCGCAGTCGGATCCGAAGCGGAAGCCGTTCGCCTGGTTCACCTCGTTCGCCGAGAAGGACGGCGAGCAGGTGGCGGTCGCGGTGATGATCGAGGACGCCGACATCGAACGGAACGACATCAGCGGCGGTCGGCTGGCGGCGCCGATCGCCAAGAAGGTGATGGAGGCGGCACTGCGATGACCATGCTCGCGCGGCACACCGCCACGAACGAAGACCTGGCCCACGAAGACGGAGTGCGGGTTAGCACTCGGGCCGCCGGTACCCCAGAATGGCACGGGGTCGAGAAAGGAATGCGATGACAGGCGACCAAGGGATGGTCGGCGGGCGCTACCAGCTGGAGGGTTTGCTGGGGCGGGGCGGCATGGCGGAGGTTTGGCGCGCCATGGACACCCGACTCGGCCGTCCGGTGGCGGTGAAGCAACTGCGGGCTGACCTGGCCACCGATCCGACATTCCAAGCCCGGTTCCGGCGGGAGGCCCAGTCGGCCGCCGGCCTGAACCATCCGACCATCGTTGCCGTGTACGACACCGGCGAGGAACCGGATCAGCACACCGGCGTCTCGGTGCCGTACATCGTGATGGAGCTGGTCGAGGGTCAGACCCTGCGCGACGTGCTCCGGGACGGCCGCAAGATCCTGCCCGAGCGGGCGCTGGAACTGACCCAGGGCGTGCTCGACGCGCTGAGCTACAGCCACAAGGCCGGCATCATCCACCGCGACATCAAGCCCGCGAACGTGATGCTGACCCGCACCGGCCAGATCAAGGTGATGGACTTCGGCATCGCCCGTGCGGTCGCCGACACCTCGGCCACGATGACCCAGACCGCCGCCGTGATCGGCACCGCCCAGTATCTGTCGCCGGAGCAGGCCCGCGGCGAGACCGTTGACGCCCGCAGCGACATCTACTCGGCCGGCTGCCTGCTGTTCGAGCTGCTGGTCGGCCGGCCCCCGTTCGTCGGTGAGTCGCCGGTCAGCGTCGCGTACCAGCACGTCCGCGAGATGCCGATGGCGCCGAGCGACCTCGATCCGGTGATCACCCCGGACATCGACGCGATCACCCTGAAGGCGCTGGCCAAGAGCCCGGACGACCGCTACCAGTCGGCGCGGGAGATGTGGCGGGACATGGCCCGGGTGTTGTCGGGGCAGCAGGCGACCGCGATGGTGCCGCCGATCCCGGCGGACGACAACGGCGCCACCCGGGTGGTGCCCTCGGTGCCGGTGGTGCCGGCGACGCAGCCCGAGCCCGATCCGCTGGACGACGACTTCGACGACGAGGACGAGGAGCCCAAGAACCGAGCGGGCCTGATCGTCTTCATCGTCGGCCTGGCCGTGCTGCTGGTCGCCGGGGTGGCCTTCGCGCTCTACAGCTTCAGCAACCCGGGCGGCAACCCGGGAGCGAACCAGTCTCCGTCGTTCACGCCGACGCCGCAGGTGCCGAAGGTGAAGGTGCCCCGGGTGCTCGGCTTCACGAAGGAGGCCGCGGAGAGCATGCTGACCAACGAGAATCTCAAGGTGGACGTCAAGGAGGTCGCCGGCAAGAGCGACGGCACGCTCAACACGGTCACCAAGCAGACCCCGGACGACGGCGAAGAGATCGACGAGGGGTCGACGGTCACGATCGAGATCAACGTCGGACCGAAGCAGGTGCAGATCCCGGACAACCTGGTCGGCAAGGACCGCGAGGATGCCCAGAAGGCGCTGGAGAAGCTCAAGTTCGATGTCGAGGTCGAGGAAGCCACCGACGAGCCCGACGACGCCAAGGCCGGCGAGGTGCTCGACGTGAGCCCGAAGGAGGGCTCGACCCATGACCTCGGCACCACGGTGACGCTGACCGTCGCCACCGGCGAGTCCGAGGTGCCCGACCTGGTCGGCCGGACCGTGGAGAGCGCCGAGCAGGCGGCGGAGGACCGGGGGTTCAAGATCAAGGTCGAGAACCGCGAGACCACGGACGCCCCGCCGGACACCATCGTCGATCAGGATCCGAAGGCCGAGACCATGCTCCCCCGCGGCGAGACCATCACGGTCTACAAGGCGGTCACGCCGGAGCAATCGTCGCCGCCGCCGTCCTCACCGGACCCGTCGGGCTCGAGTTCCACGCCGCCGAGCAACTCCCAGTCGCCGGGGGACATCGACGCCGACGCGGATTCCGACTCCGACTCCGACGGCTGACCGCCGTTTCCTGAGCCTGTCGAAGGACCAGGGCGATCAACGGGCCTGCCCTTCGACGGGCTCAGGGAGCGTCGACCAGAAGGTGACCGATCCGGCTTGGTCAGCGGACGCCGCGGGGGCGGAACTGGATGCTGATCCGGGGGCCGACCGGGCGGGCGGTCTTCGGGATGGCGTGCTCCCAGGTGCGCTGGCAACTGCCACCCATCACGATCAGGTCGCCGGGGGCCAGGCTCTTCTTGATCGTCACGCCGCCGCCACGCGGCCGGAGCAGCAGCGAGCGGGCCGAGCCGACCGACAAGATCGCGACCATCGTGTCCTCGTTCTTGCCGCGGCCGATCGTGTCGCCGTGCCAGGCCACCGAATCCCGCCCGTCCCGGTAGAGGCAGAGGCCCGCGGTGCGGAACGATTCGCCCAGCTCGGCCGCATAGTGGGCGGACAGGGCGTCCCGCGCCTCGGTCAGCACCGGGTGCGGCAGCGGAGTCTGCTCGTCGTAGAAGCAGAGCAGCCGGGGCACGTCGACCACCCGGTCATACATCTGCCGGCGCTCCGCGTACCACGGAACGTCTTCGACCAGCGCCTGATAGAGCAGGTCGGCACCGCTCAGCCAGCCCGGCAGCACGTCGACCCAGGCGCCGCGACCGAGCTCCTCGCGGGTGATCGTCTCGTGCAGCGGCGCCAGCCCGATCGTCCCCAGGTCGAACAGGGAACCCTGCAGGGCCGGCTCGAGGGTAGGAATTGCCGTCATGCCCCCAGCATAGCTACTATTCGTCTTTATGTTCGATAATTACGGTTACGGCGTGCCGAGCCACTCCCGGGCCGCGGCGACCAGGGTCGAGACCCCGACCTCCAGCGTCGGCTCGATCAGCGGCGCGAAGAACGGCGAGTGGTTGGACGGCAGGTCCTCCGGCATCCGGCCGGTGCTCAGCGCGTCGCCGAACAGCGCCGGATCCGACCCGCCGAGGAACCAGTAGACCAGCGGCACCCCGGCGGCGGTGGCGAGCACGCCGACGTCCTCGCTGCCCGAGACGATGCCCGGATCGACCACTCGGTCCGGGCCCACCGCGGCCCGCAGCGCGGCGGCGGTCCGGGCGGTTGCCGCCGGGTCGTTCACGGTCACCGGGAACCGCTCCTCGTGTGTGATCTCGGGCGGCTTCGGCGCGTTGGCGGCGGCCGCCTCGGCGGTGACGATCCGTTCGATCGCGGCGAGCACCTTGGTCCGGACGGCCTCGTCGAAGGTCCGGACGGTGAGCCCGAGTCGGGCGTCGGGCGGGATGATGTTGTTCTTGGTGCCGGCATGAAGCTGGCCGACGGTGACTACCGCGGCGTCGGCCGGGGCCACCTCCCGCGCGACGATGCCCTGCAACCGGACCGTCGTCGAGGCCGCCAGATAGACCGGGTCGACGGTCGTCTCCGGCCGGGAGCCGTGGCCGCCGGTGCCGTGCAACACGATCGTCAGCGAGTCCGCACCGGCCATCGCCGGCCCCGGGCGCAACCCGACGAAGCCGGCCGGGAACGGCGCGACGTGCTGACCCAGCACCACGTCGGGCCGCGGCACCCGATCGAACAGCCCGTCGGCGACCATCGTCTCGGCGCCGCCGCCCCACTCCTCGGCCGGCTGGAACAGGACGACGAGCGTGCCCGACCAGGCGGTGCGGTCGGCGGTCAACCGTTCGGTCGCGCCGAGCAGGCAGGTGACGTGGACGTCGTGCCCGCAGGCGTGCATCACCGGCACCTCGTGGCCCTCGTGATCGGTGCCGCGGGCCGTGCTGGCGTACGGCAATCCGGTCTGCTCCTCGACCGGCAGCCCGTCCATATCCGCGCGCAGCAGGACGGTCGGGCCGGCGCCGTTCTCCAGCACGCCGACCACGCCGGTGCCACCGATGCCGGACGTGACCGCGAGGCCGAGTCGATCAAGCGCCGCGGCGACGATGCCCGCGGTGCGATGCTCCTGGAAGGACAGCTCGGGGTTCGCGTGCAGGTCGCGATAGACCGCCGCAAGATCGATGATCATAAGGCAGCGTACGACGGCGGACGGCTGCAAGGATGTGCCGATGACGTACGAGTTCGACGACGACCCGAGCCGGCTGGATGTCGACGCCATCTGGTCGTTCCTGTCCACCGACGCCTACTGGGGCCGGTGGCGGAGCCGGGACGATCTGGAGCGGCAGCTGGCGAGCGCCTGGCGGGTGATCGGCGGTTACAGCGACAAGACCGGCGAGCAGGTCGCCTTCGCCCGCGCCGTCTCGGACGGGGTCTCCGACGCCTACCTCGCCGACGTGTACGTGCTGCCCGAACACCGCGGCCTCGGCCTCGGCCGCCGCCTGATCTCGACCATGATCGACAACGGCCCCGGCGCCGCCTTCCGCTGGACCCTCTTCACCGCCGACGCCCACGAGCTCTACCGTTCCTACGGCTTCGCCGAGCCCGACCACACCTTCATGACCCGCCCGCCCCGCCGCGCCTGAGCCCCGGTCGGTTCATGAAGCTGCCCGGGTTTCAGGCCCCGGCGGACATCAGCGGGGCGAGGCCGACCGCGCGGGCCGGGGCGTCGGCGTCACCGCAGACCGCGAGCCAGTTGGCCAGCAACTGGTAGCCGCCCTCGGTCAGCACCGACTCGGGATGGAACTGCACCGCCTCGACCGGCAGCGACCGGTGCCGGGCGGCCATGATCACGCCCTCGTCCGTGCGCGCCGTCACCTCCAGCACCTCGGGCAGCGTCTCGGGCATGATCGCCAGCGAGTGGTAGCGGGTCGCGGTGAACGGCGACGGCAACCCGGCCAGCACGCCGTCCCCGGCATGCACCACCCGGGACGTCTTGCCGTGCAGAAGTTCCGGGGCCCGGTCGACCACGCCGCCGTACGCGACGCCGATCGCCTGCAAGCCGAGGCAGACGCCGAAGATCGGCAGCCGGCCGGCGTACTCGGTGACCAGTCGCACGCAGACGCCGGCCGACTCCGGGGTGCCGGGGCCGGGCGACAGCAGGATGCCCGCGAATCCGTCGACGAAGTCGGGATCGTCGAACCGTCGGTCGTCGTTGCGCCAGACCTCGACCTCGGCTCCGATCTGGGCCAGATACTGCACCAGGTTGTAGACGAAGGAGTCGTAGTTGTCGACGACGAGGATCTTCACGGGCACCGGACCATTGTTCCTCATCGGCCCGGGATCGTGCCGGTCGGTCAGCGGTTTCCCGGGGTCTCGCTCGGACCGCCGGCGAGGGAGCGGGCGTGCCGCAACTCCATCGAGCCGTGGTAGGCCGGGAACTGAGCGTCGGCCTCGAAGCCGGTCTGATAGACCATGCCGTACGCGTCGACGTAGCGCTGGAAGACCGTGACGAACTCCGAGGTCGCCAGGCCGGACTCGAGCCGGCCGCGGTCGCCGATGGCCTTGATCACGTACGGCGGCGCGTACGGAATGCCGTGCAGCACCACCGTGTTGCCGACGCACTTGACCCCGGTCGTCGAGATCACCCGCTGGCCCTGGATCGTCATCGCCTCCGCCCCGGACTGCCAGAGCAGGTTCACGATCGCCTGGATGTCCTGCTGGTGCACGACGAGCAGATCGCCGTCGACACCCTCGGCCGCCACGCTCTCCGGGGCGTCGTCCAGGGTGACCGAGACCGCCGGGCCGTGCACGGCGCTGATCCCGGCGGCGTCGGACTGCCGGTCGAGCTCGGCGGTGCGCTCCGGGTCGACCCCGGTCTCCTCCTCGGTCAGCCGGTCGACCTCGCGGCGCAGATCGGTGACCTGGTGCGCCAGGTCGGTGTTGTGTCGGGACTGGGACTGGACCAGGCTGACCAGGTCGGTGTTGCGGCCCGGGCGGAGATCGGTGCCGCGGGCGTTCAGGGCGCCGATGACCACCATCAGCCCGGCCAGCAGGCAGAGCACGGTGGTTGCGGTCCGGCCGAGCAGCCGGCCGGGACCGGTGATCTGCTGCCGGGTCTGGGCGCGGTGCAGCACCCGAGTCACCCGCCGGAGCACCTCGCCCAGGGACCGTCGCACCGCCATGGTCCGACCATAATCGGTGCCGCCGTCAGGCCGAGAATGGCGCGGGCCCATTGCACTGACTACCCTGGGCGGCAACGAGCGAGGAGTACGCGTGCCCGAGTCCAAAACCCGGAAGACCGCTGTGGAGAAGAAGCGGCAGAAGAAGTCTCCGGAAGACAAGCCCAAACCGACGCCGACCAAGCGGATCAAGGCACCCAGCAGCCGGCGCTGGGTCCCGCCGACCTTCATCACGGTCGGCCTGCTGGGAGTCGCCTGGCTGATCGTCTACTACGTGGCCGGGCAGAACATCCCGATCATGTCCGAGCTCGGCAACTGGAACATCCTGATCGGCATGGGTGGCCTCGCCGGCGCCTTCATCATCGCCACCCTCTGGAAGTAATCACACCGGTGTGATTCTCCACAGTTGGGGGTAACTCTGTGGACAACACCGGGGCAGCTTCGGCGGGCGGGTAGTCCCGGGCCACCTGGGTTCGGTTGTCGGCCGAACCTGCGAGAATATCCTCGATGCGAAATCCGGCTTCCGAATCCAGGGGTCTACGGCGCTTCTTCACCGCCCAGGACCGGGAGATCTTCGCGCTCGCCATTCCCGCCTTCGCCACCCTGCTCTCCGAGCCGTTGCTGCTGCTCGCCGACACCGCCATCGTCGGCCACCTCGGCACCACCCAGTTGGCCGGGCTCGGCCTGGCCGCGAACGTGCTCGCCTTCATCATCGGGCTGTGCGTGTTCCTGGCCTACGGCACCACCAGCACGGTGGCCCGGCGGCTCGGCGCGGGGGACCGGACCGGAGCCCTGACCGGCGGGCTGGACGGCATGGTGCTGGCCGTCCTGCTCGGGATCGTCCTCTGTGTGCTGCTGCAGTTGATCATGCCCGCGGTGCTGGGCATCTATCGGGCCGATCCGGAGGTGACCGCCGCGGCGACGGCCTATCTGCGGGTCGCCGCGCTGGGTCTGCCGTCGGTGCTGTTGGTGCTGGCCAGCACCGGCGTGCTGCGCGGGCTGCACGACACCCGGACCCCGCTGTACGTCGTGATCGCCACCAACCTGGTCAACATCGGGCTGAACTTCCTTCTGGTGTACGGGGCCGGGCTGGGCATCGCCGGCTCCGCCCTCGGCACCCTGATCGCCCAGACCGGGGCCGCCGTGATCCTGGCCATCGTGGTGGTCCGCGGCGCGCGGCGTGATCATGCTCGGCTCCGGTTCCGGCCGCGCGGCATCCTGTCGGCGGCCCGGACCGGGATCTGGCTGGTCGCCCGGACCGCGGCGCTGCAGGCCGGCTACACGATCACCACCATGGTCGCGGCCACCGGCGGTGCCGTCGCGCTGGCCGCGCATCAGGTCGTCGGCTCGCTGTGGACCCTGCTGGCCTTTGCCCTGGACGCGATCGCGATCGCGGCGCAGGCGATCATCGGCAGCTACCTCGGCGCCGGCCAGATCGAGCGCGGCCGCTCGGCGATGCGCCGGATGATCATCTGGGGCGTGGTCTGCGGCGTGGTGTTCGGGGTGGCCGTGCTGCTCGCCCGGCCGCTCTACGTCGGACTGTTCACCCCCGATGCCGCGGTGATCGACCTGATCGCCGGCGTGTTGATCGTCGTCGTGGTCATCACGCCGATCGCCGGCGTCGTCTACGTACTGGACGGGATCCTGATCGGTGCCGGCGACGGCCGCTATCTCGCGCTGGCCGGGGTGATCGCCCTGCTGGCGTACGCGCCGCTGGCGATCATCGTCGGGCTCAACCAGGCCGGCCTGATCTGGCTCTGGATCGCCTGGACCGGCTACATGATCGCCCGGATGATCACCCTGCTGCTCCGCGCCCGCGGCACCGCCTGGCTCCGCACCGGCGCCACCGTCTGACCACCCTCCTGCCGACTTGTCAGAACTGAGTAGCCCTCTGGCACAACTCAGTTCTGACAACTCGGCTCAGTAGCGGGCGGCGGCGAGGTCATCGGTGACGATGGCGTCGACGGTGGCCTCCGCGGAGAGGTCGGTGGTGTCGAGCCAGAGGCCGCGGCGGGGCGTCACGTCGACCGATTCGGCCTGGAAGGCGCGGACGGCATCGACCAGATCCATCCCCGGCTGCTGCCAGGCGCGGTAGGTCCGGCCGCCGCTGCGGGCCAGCTCGCGTTCGGCGATCGTCTCGGCCTCGGCGTTGAGCACGACCAGATGCCGCTGCACCGGCTCGGACTCGGCGACCCGCTCCATCCAGACCGTCACGTCGTCGCCGAACACGTTGTCGTTCAGCACGAAGTCGAACCCGTGGTCCGTGTAGAGCCGGGCCAGCTCGGCCCCCGCCCGATAGCGCAACCGCACCTGCCGCTCCGCCTCCGGCCGCGACTCGGGCGTCCAGTCGACATTGCCGACCTCGACCATCCGATAGAGCACATCGCCGTCGAAGGAGACACTCGGCGCCCTGAGCCGCCGCGCCAGCAGCCGGCCGATCGTCGACTTCCCCACCGCCTGGGGTCCGGTGATCAACACGACCTTACGCATGCATCCTCTTCCGTCGGCGCGGCTGCGGCCGGCGGCTGCCCGGCTCGACCGCGACACAGTGTCACCGACCTGTCGACCCGGCACAACGCATTTGATCCCGGACCGTACGTTTCTCGACCAGGGTCGACTTCCACACACCAACCGGCCTCCCCTCCGCGCGTTACTCGACCACGGTCGACTTCCACACACCAACCGCCCTCCCCTCCGCGCATTTCTCGACCACGGTCGACTTCCACACACCAACCGCCCTCCCCTCCGCGCATTTCTCGACCACGGTCGACTTCCACACACCAACCGGCCTCCCCTCCGCGCATTTCTCGACCACGGTCGACTTCCCCACGCCAACCGCCCTTTCCTCCGCGCGTTTCTCGACCATGGTCGACTTCCACACACTGACCCGGCCGGGGCGCCGCGCATTTCCCTACCTGTGGCGACTTCCGCACACCACCCGCCACCCTGCCGTGCATTTCTCTACCTGTGGCGACTTCCGCACCCGATGCAGCCCTCGCCTGCCAAGTCCGGCGAGCTCCCCCGGGTAGCCGGGGCGATCACCCGCGGGGGTGAGGCCCGGGACCGGTGACCCGCGGGATGGTCGTCATGTCACCAGTCGAAAGGGATCACCATGATCAACGATCTGCGGCACCGTGAGCCGGAACGGACGGCCGGGCGGCCGGCGCTGGACCGGCCGCTGTTCCTCGGGACGGGAGTGCTCAGTCTGCTGTTCGCGGTCGTCGCGGCGGTCTGGCTGATTGCGCCGGGGACGAATCCGTTCGCCGACAGCCGCCCCGGGTTCAATCCCGGACAGTCTATGGTCAACCAGCTCGGCGGTCCGGTCTTCACCGCGGCGATCTTGCTGGGCGCGGGCTTGCTCGGCGTCGCCGTCGCCACCCTGCTGTTGCGCCGCGGCCGCTCCGGTCCGCCACCCGCGCCGGTGATCATCTTCGGGCTCGGGCTGGCCGCGGTGATCGGCTTCGGCCTGCTCAGCGAGTCGGCGATCATGACCGCCGGCTATCTGATGGCCCTGGTCGTCGTCGTCGGCGCGGTCACCCTGGCGGTGCAGTTGATCAGGAAGTATCGAGTCGGCCGCTGGGTCGCCATCGGCGTGGCCGCGGTGATCGTGTTGATCTTCGTCACCGGGGTGCTGCCGGCGCAGGCCCTGCTCGTGTTGGCGGACCGGTTGTCCGGGCTGACCGGACAGGTCGGAGTGATCACGCTCGTGCTGGGCCTGGCCGCCATGGCCCTGCTCTGGTTGTTGGTGGCGGCGCGGGTCGCGCAGCAGCACCGGCTGCTCGACCGGCCGGGTCGGTGGGTGCGGCGGCATCGCACGGTGATCACGATCTTGGCCGCGCTCGGCCCGCTGCCGTACTGCCTGGTCCGGCTGACCTGGCTGACGCCGTGGCCGTACGGGATGGACCCGGCAACCCTGCCGGCCGACATCCGGATCTGGGGACTGTTGCTCTCCTCGGGCGGCTGGGCCGGGCTGGTGCTGACGATCGGCCTGATCCGACCCTGGGGCGAGATCTTCCCGCGCTGGGTCCCGTTCCTGGCCGGCCGCCGAGTGCCGATCTGGTTCGCGGCCGCACCGGGATCGTTCATCGCCGCCGTGCTGTGCGTCTCGGCGATCCCGATGATCCGCTCCTTTGCCGAGGGCGGGATCGAGGGCGGGCTGATCAGCATGGTGATCTTCCCGTTCTGGTTCTGGGGGCCGATGCTCAGCCTCGCGGTCTGGGGCTACGTGCTACATCGCCGGTCCGCCGCCGTCGCGGTCAGCTGACCCCGTGCTCGGCCAGGTCGTCGCGGATCCGACGCTGTTGCAGGTTGGCCGCCACCGTCGTGGCCAGGGCCAGCGTCGCCATGATGAAGATCAACCAGTTCGGTGCCCACCAGCCGAAGGCGAACGCGAAGATCAACGACAGCACGCCGGCGATCCCGACCAGCAGCGCGACCTGGCGCAGCGAGCGGGCATAGCGGCTGATCAGGTCGGCCGGATAGCGATTACCGGCGTGCTTGATCACGACCCGCCGCGCGTGCTCGGCCTCGAGCCCGGCGAACAGGTTGAACACGGCGAACATGAAGAACCAGCGCGATCCGAGCAGTTCCGGCGCCAGGCTGAGCACGGCGAACATCCCGGCCTGGGCCAGGAAGACGAAGGCCAGGCTGGCGGTGGCGAAGATCTCCACCCGACGGAGGTACAGCCGGGAGCCGAACGACACCGCCAGATACTCCAGCACCGTCGCCGCGACGCCGGTCAACCACATCGCCAGCTTGGCCGGAAACAACCAGGTGGCGAACGGTCCCTCGATCAGCGACGGCAGTGCCGTCGCGCCGACCCCGAGCGACAGCCCGGCGATCACGGTCAGCAGCATCCGGTAGTCCTCCGACCCGGAGCCGTCGGGTTCCTTCGCCATGGCGGCAACGTACCAACGGCGAGGGGTGCTCGTGGCCGGTTTCGGGCTCGACAGGTCGAGGCGACCCGGCCTGCCCTTCGACAGGCTCAGGGGGCGAACGAGCAGCACCGTGCTCCGACGGCTTGTCCCGTTCCCTGAGCTTGGTCGTTGGGCAGGACCCGAAATCCCTCAACCCCGGTCCGCGGTTCCCACATCGAGGCCGTGACGATCAACGGGGAAACCGGTGCCGCGAGTACCCGGCAAGATCATCCCCACTCCTGCCGCCGATCCCGGCCTGCTCCTCGACAGGCTCACCCGGGTGGCAGTTTGTCTCCGATCAGCGCGAGGTTTTGGATGGCGGCCAGGCCGTACTGGGCGGTGCCGTTGGTGGAGATCATCGCGGCCTCGTCGATCGGCTGCAGCACGGTGGGACCGTCGATCCGGTGGGTGCCGAAGGTCTCGTCCGTGATCCGCTCCGACGTCAGGAAGGCGGTCCAGGCGTCGGCGGCGAGTTGATCATCGACCAGCCGGTGCGCGGCGTAGGCGAGCAGCCGGCTGTGACCCTGCACCAGGCCCTGCCGCGGGAACTCCTCCCCGGTTTCGGCCCGCTGCACCTCGGGCGGAGCCAGGAACAGGCGGCAATACTGCAGCCAGGCGTCGGTGAAGCCGCCGAGGTCGAGGTCGAAGCGGTCGGCCAGGGCGATCAGTTCGCTGCAGATCTCGACCAGGCCGAAGACGGCGTTCAGGTGCGAGATCTGGATCCGTACGGTCTCGGTGTCGAACCGGCCCCGATTGAGGTCGTAGCGGAGTTCGCCGGTGAGGAAGCCGTTGGCCAGGCTACCGACGTCGCGGGCCGTGGCCAGCAGCTTGTCCCGGGCGGCGGTGTCGTCGGCCCGTTCCCAGGCGGTCAGCCAGGTCGCGGCGAACGCACCGAAGTCGAGCCCGACCATCACCGAGAGCGCCTCGGGATTGCCGGGCCGGTAGCCGTCGGTGCGCACCTTGCGATGTGAGTCCAAGATCATCAATCGCTGATCGCTGTTGATCAACTCGGCCATCAGGTCACCGACCCGGTCATCGGCGGTCAGGTAGTAGTAGAACCGCCGATACAGCGGATTGCTGATCCGGTGCTGCTTGGCGCTGCAGCCCCAGTGCTGCACGTTGTGCCGCGAGCCGAGTCCCTGCCACTTCCCGGCGTGATAGACGTCGACCTCGCCGGTGTGCCGGGTCATCGCCTCGGCGAACCGGAAGATGTCGGCCCGGCCGGTGCGCAGATAGGAGTACCAGAGCCACAGGTCGGTCGACAGTTCGGAGTTGTCCCACGCGAAGCCGCCGACGTCGTAGCGCCAGACGTGGCGATCCGCGTCGTAACTGTGCATCACGTCGCCGTAGTTCCAGAATCCGTACCAGCGCCGTTGCTCCCGCTGCCCGGCGTAGAAGTCGAACAGGAAGTCCAGCCGGTCCTCGATCGCCACCCGCTCCGGCGTCGAGCGGTCGACCGGGGCCCAGTCGCCGAAGACACCGGCGCCGTGCACGTGCTTCGGGCTGGTGGCCAGCAGCGGCGGCCGCTGGCTCACCGCCGAGTCGCGGGCCAGGGTCGCCGCGTCCGGTGTCGTGGCGTAGGCCCAGAGGGTCAACTCGGAGGTGCGGGCGATGCCGTACGGGGTGCCGAAGCCGGGCTCGTGATCTTCGTAGGTGATCTCCATCGCCGACAGTTGATCTTCGTGGCTGTCCAGGCCAAGCCCGTCGTGATAGAAGCGGAGATCCATCACCGGCGCCTCCGGCGAGTGCAACCAGACGGTCACCTGACCGGTGTCGGTGGTCGCATGCCGCACGTCGAGCTGGGTCGGAAAGGACTGCCAGAAGTCGCGCAACGCGACGCCGAACCCGCCGCCGATCCCACCCAGATAGGCGAAGCCGTCCGATCGGGTGCCGGTGGAGATGCCGATCCAGCCGTGCCCGGCCTTGGTCCGCTTGCGCAGGGTGAAGCCGTCGGAACTGACCTGGCTGAGCGTGAAGTCGCCCCAGGCCGGGATCAGCTCGAGCCGGCTGGAGGCCTCCGGATCCCAGGTGTCGAGGGCAGGGGTCGGCCGGCCCGCGTGCTGCGCTGCCCGCACCTCCGCCCCCGGATCCCGGCGCAGCCCGGTCAATCCGCGCACCGCCTCGGTCAGGAACCCGCCGTCCTCCCCGGCGATCCGGACGTGGCGATCATGCAGCGGGTCCCGCAGGTCGACGTCGAACCGCAGCCCGAGACCGGCCAGGAACTCGATCTGCTCGTCACCGTTCCAGATCAGGGTGTGCAGCAGCCGGACGGCGTGGGAGCCGGCGTAGCAGTAGAGCCGGACCACGAACGGCAGCCAATCGTCATGATCACCGGCACGGTCGGCCCGGTGTCGCCCCTCGAGCTTGATCACGACTCGCCGCGTCCCGGCCCGCTCGACCTCCGCTGAGGTGACGTGACCGGAGAACGGGATCCGCCGGAGCTCGGTCTCGTCGCTCTCGCCCGGCGTCGTCTGCAGCAGGCTGATCAGGCGGCCGCCGGAGGCGATCCGGGTCGTGCCGTGGCGCAGCTCGGCGATCAGGGCCGAGCCCGCGGTGTTGATCACCACGGTGGCGACGCCGGTGTCGACGGTGATCGTCTCCGGCGTCTCGGTCACGGTGATGCCCGGGATCGGCTCGGCCGGCTCGCCGACCTCCAGCCGGTACGACTCCGACGGAGTCTCCAGGGCACCGACCGCGTGCCCGGTCCACTTGATCGATCCGTCCGGCCAGCGCGCCGTGGTCCAGCTGTCCAGCGGCACTCGATCGGTGCCGTCGGTCATGATCACCTGATCGGAGGAGTGCAGCAGGCCCGGAGCCCAGGGCACGCCCCACGTACTGCCGGGTATCGCGGGCGGCGTGTCTTCCAACCAGTGCAGGGCGGGCGACGAATGGTTCTCGGTGGTGCCGGACACCTGGGTCTCCTTGATCGTGGGTTCAGTTGTGGTTGTTCGATCGAGCTCAGCCAGTGAGCGGCCGGACGGTGAAGTTGCGGTAGCGGGCCACCAGAGGCGCCATCTGGCGGAGGCCGAACCGGCCGCAGCCGTAGGGGCCGCCGTTCAGCGTGCCGTCGTCGGACCAGCGCAGCACCGGCAGCTCGTTGATCGAGAAGGCGACGTCCGGCCCGTCCTTGATCAACGTCAGCCGGTAGAAGCCGGCGGCGTCCTCGGCCGGCGGCAGCGGGTCGGCGGCCTGGGCGACCAGGTGGAAGCCCGGGCTCTTCCGCACGTTGCAGGTGCGGAACGCCCGCTCGTCCGCCCACTTGTGCCGGAAGTACGACAGGTGCAGGGCCCGGACCGCACCGGAGTGGTACTGCGGATAGTGGCCGTCCCGGGCGGGCAGCCCCGGATCGAACAGGTCGCGGCCGTCGGTGCCGGTGGCGGCGAAGAAGATCATCGCCAGACCGGGCTCGCGAACCGGCGCGAACTCCCACTCGATCACCACTCGGTCGGGCAGCACGGCTGGGCACCACAGGGTCCAGTGACCATGATCGTCAGAGTCGGGGGCCGCGCTGGCCAAGATCACCGACTCACCGTCGTCGGTGATCGACACCGGCCCCTCGGCGATCCAGTCGGTCAGTTCGGCCGCGGTACGCGCCTCGACCCGTACCAACGGAGAGCGACTCCAGGGCCCTTCGACAGGCTCAGGGCACGTGCCGAGAGGTGTCACCCCTTCACCGAACCGATCAACATCCCCTTGGCGAAGTGCTTCTGCAGGAACGGGTAGAACAGCAGGATCGGCAGGGTCGCGACCACGATCACCGCGAACTTCACCCCCTGGGCGGGCGGCACGTAGGTGGGATCGGTGCTCGCCTCGGAGCCGGTCAGGCTGCTGGACACGGTGACCTGGCGGAGGAACATCTGCAGCGGCCACTTGTCCGGATCGGTCAGGTAGAGCAGCGGCGACATGAAGTCGTTCCAGATGCCGACCGCGTAGAACAGCGCGAAGGTGGCCAGCACCGGCTTGCACAACGGCAGCAGGATCCGCCACAGCACCCCGATCTCGGTCGCGCCGTCGACCCGCGCTGCCTCTTCCAGCTCGACCGGCAACTCCTGGAAGAAGTTCTTGATGATGATCAGACTGAACGGATTGATCGCCAGCGGGAGCACCAGCGACCAGTAGCTGTCCAGCAGCCCGAGCTCCTTGACCACCAGGAAGGTGGGGATCATGCCGCCGGAGAACACCATCGCGAACAGCACGACGTTGATCAACAGATTGCGGCCGGGCAGGCCGCGTTTGGCCAGCGGATAGGCCATGGTGAAGGTGAAGAACAGCTGGATCAGAGTGCCGCCGGCGGTGACGCAGATCGTGACGATCAAGCTGCGCAGGAAGGCGCCGGTGGAGAAGATGTACGCGTACGACTCGAAGGTCACCTGGTTGGGCCAGAGGAAGAACGGCCGGCTGGCCAGCTCCGACTCGGTGGCGAAGGAACCGGCCAGGACGAACAGCAACGGCAGCAGCGCGATCACCCCGATCGCCCCGAGGAAGATCAGGTTCGCGACGTCGAAGACCCGGCCGGCCCTGGTGTTGTGGAACTTCATCGGCCGCCCCCTCAGAACAATCCGGTCTGGTTGAAGCGCTTGG
This sequence comes from Microlunatus speluncae, assembly GCF_009299835.1. GTDB lineage: Bacteria > Actinomycetota > Actinomycetes > Propionibacteriales > Propionibacteriaceae > Microlunatus > Microlunatus speluncae. The sequence continues at coordinate 131,949 of NZ_VKCZ01000003.1, read as the reverse complement.
CCAGCCAGTTGGCCCCGAAGATCAACGCGACGCCGACGACCGCCTTGAACAGGCCGACCGCCGTGCTGTAGCTGTAGGCGCCCTGGGTGATGCCGACGAAGTAGACGTAGGTGTCGAACACGTCGGCGACGGACCGGTTGAGCGCGTTGGACATCAGGTAGATCTGCTCGAATCCGGTGTTCAGCACCTGGCCGATCTGCAGGATCAGCATCACCATCACCGTCGACATGATCGACGGCAGCGTGATGTGCCAGGCCCGGCGGAACCGCCCCGCCCCGTCGATGGTCGCGGCCTCGTACTGTTCCGTGTCGACCGTTGCCAGGGCCGCCAGGAAGATGATCGTGCCCCAGCCGCTGTTCTTCCACAGCTCCTGCAGCACGATGATCGGCCGGAACCACCCCGGATCGGCGAGGAAGTCGACCTGGCTGCCGAGCACCCCGTTGATCAGATGGAACAGCGGTCCGGCGTCCAACGCGAACAGCAGATAGGTCAGAGACGCGACGATCGTCCAGGACAGGAAATGCGGGATGTAGACCAGCGTCTGCACCGCCCGCTTGTAGATCGAGATCCGGACCTCGTTCAACAGCAGCGCGATGATGATCGGCACCGGGAAGGCGATCAAGAGGTTGAGTGCGGCCAAGATCAGCGTGTTCACCAGCAGCCGGCCGAAGTCGGGATTGCTGAAGAAGTCGGTGAAGTTGCGGCTGCCGACCCACTCGCTGCCGTTGATCCCGAGGAACGGCACGTAGTCCTTGAAGGCGATCACCGCGCCGTACATCGGGGTGTAACGGAAGATCAGGAAGTACGCGACGCCGGGGATCAGCAGCAGGTAGAGATACCGGAACTGGATCAACCGGGTCAGCGCACTGCGCCGCCGCGGACCCCGCTCCCGGCCATCCGGTCGGGAACGGGTCGCGACGACATCCTGCACCTGCACCATGCCGCGAGTTACTTGTTCTCGTTGTAGAGCGCGTTGGTCTCGTCGATGATCTGAGTGCCACCGCTGCTCTGCCAGAGCTTGATCGCCTCCCGAAGGCCCTGCTCATCGATCTGGCCGGCGATGTACTTGATCCGGGCGTCGGCGATGATGTTGTCCAGTTGGGCGCCCTTGCTCACGTACGTGTCGGAGACGTACGGTGCGGCCGGGTTGTAGACCGCACTCTTCAGATCCTCTTTCCAGATCGCCAATCGCTTGTCCAGCAGGGATTGCTGAGCTTCGCTCGGCTGCTTCTGTTCGTAGACCCGCGGCCCGTTCACGTTCATCCGGAGCTGCACGTAGGTCTTGGTCGCCCGCAGGATCAGATCGTTCTCCGGCGTCTCGGCGGCCGGCACGGCGTAGCCGTCCTCGACGGTGAAGCTCTGGCCCTCGATGCCGTTGGACATGGCCACCTCGGCCTCGCGGCTGTTCAGCTTGTCCAGGACGCCGAGGATCTCCTTCAGCTGCTCCTCGGTCCGTACCCGCGCCTTGGGAATCGCGACGAAGCCGGCATAGCCCTGGGTCGGGTAGGCATGCAGAGTGCCGTCCGGACCGGTCAGCTGGCCGGTGACGTCGACGTAGGAGTCGAGATCCTTGGCGTCCTTCTCGGCGAACAGATCGAGGATCTGATTGCCGCGGTCGAGGACGTCGATGATGATCCCCGCCTTGCCGTTGTAGAACGGCTGGTTCCAGGTGGTCGAATCCATCGTCGCGAAGTCGGCGTTCATCAAGCCCTCCGACGCCAGCTTCCGGACGAAGGTGTCGGCCTGGATGAACTCCTCGGTCATGAAGCTCGGGATCAGCTTCCCGTCCCGCTCGGTCCACTTGTTGCCGGCGCCGAACCAGGTCTCCAGCACGTCGTACGGGCTGTCGGTGCCGATCGCGCCGGGCCACTTCGGGATCAGCAGGCCGGTGGTGTCGGCCTTGCCGTTGCCGTCCGGATCCTGCTCGGTGAACGCCTTGGCCAGCGCGTAGAGATCATCGGTGGTCTTCGGCGGCTCGAGGCCGAGCTTGTCCAGCCAGTCCTTGCGGATGATCACGCCGTGCCGGATCGGATCCCGGCCGCGGTAGATGCCGAAGATCTTCCCGTTGACGCTGGACGCCAGCTGCACGTCCGGGTTGTCCGAGACCAGGTTGGGATAGTCCTTGAGCTTGTCGGTCAGGTCCCAGAAGGCACCCGCCTGGGCGTTCTTGATGAAGCCCGCCGTCTTGACCTTGAAGATCATCAGGTCCGGTACGTCGTCGCCGGCGAGGGTGATGTTGGTCCGGTCCTCGTAGGAGGAATCGGGCGCCCAGTTGACCTGGAGCTTCTTGCCCATGATCACTTCCAGGCGTTTGTGCACCGGGTTTTCGGCCGGCGGCGCCTCCGGCACCAGCAGCGGCGCCATGATGGTCACCGTGTCCGAGCTGCCGCCCGCCTCCGGGCCGCCACAGGCGGCCAGCCCGCCGGCCAGGACGGCCGCCAGCAGGCCCGCGACGATCTTGGAACGACGCATGACTTCTCCTTCGAATGTCTTGCCGGCCTCCCGGGCCGGGTCGTGCGAATGCTCAGTGCTGGACGCTGTCCGCACCTGCTCGGGCCGCGACGCGATCGTCGTTCGCGGCGAAGAATCGCTGGCAGAGATAGGAATCAACGGTGATCCACAAACCGAAGCTGATGAAGATCAACAGCCCCGGGATCAGGTAGCTGGCGAAGCCGACGGCGAGCAGGATGAAGATCAGCAGGATCGACCCGGGCAGGTTGACCAGGACGAACTTGGACGCGACCGGAAGATAGCCGCGCAGAGGCAGGTCGTAGTGCGCGTACAACGGGGGCAGCACGGCCACGATCGCGGCGTACCCGGCGGCGGCACAGCCGACCAGGACCGTCATCGGCGCATTGCCGGTGTCGCCGGCGAATCGCCAGTTCCAGGCGAGCAGCAGGCCGACCGCGATCAGCGGCAGGCCGAGCGCGTTGCCCGGCACGAAGGCACGTCGGTAGGCCGCCCAGGCCGACCGGAGCACCGCAACGTCCTCGCCGCGGTGATGCCGGCGGCTGATCGTCGCCGCGGCAAGGGTCGCCGGGCCGACACCGAAGACCACACCGCCGAGCAGCGCGAGCAGGATCCAGACCGCGTTGACCTTCGCGATCCAGAGCACCTCCTCGCAGGCCCGGACAGCCTTCGTGGCCATCGTTGCCATGGACGTGCCTCCGTGTGAGACGTTTCAATTCCCCGAAACAGAAAGTCGGAAAACGCTTCCTGATTGTCCCTAACTTTCGCACCGTTTCGCCACCGGTGCAAGCTTTCCGCACCACGAAACCGCTCCCCGCGGTACACCCTCCGGGTCACACCGGGCCGGCACCGGAAAGCAGCCGCGTCAGTTGCAGTCATCCGCGGCAGATGCAACTGCCGCGGATGACTGGAACTGACGCGTTTGGTGGAATGGCCTCGGCCATCGGGAGGCCGGGAGTTACTCGCAGGCGACCCCGTCGCCGTCGCGATCGAGATGAGAGTCGTATCCGGGGTCGCCGGCATACAGCGGGGTGACTCCGGCGGCCCGGGCGGCCGAACAATTGCGGTAGTAGACGGACTGATCGGGATCGTCTTCGTCCTCGGCAGCGTCCTCGTCGCCGGCTGAGCCGTCATCGTAGATCTCCGGCTCTTCGGTGACCGTCACGGTCACCCGTGGCTTCGGTGCCGCCGAGACCGTACGCGTCGACTTGATCGTCTTGGTGACTTCGATCGTCGCGGGCGGCTCCGTCACGGTCGCAGTCGCCGACGCAGTCGCCAGGGTCGTCTTCTCCATGGTGACGGTCGTCGTCGGCGCCGGCCCCGGCACGGCGGCCAGCGGTCCGGTGCTGGGTCTGCGGAAACATGATCATCATCCCAAGCAGGCGGCGGCCGCCATTCCGGTGTCGGTGGCGTCGGCCAACCGGGCGGTGGATTGAAGCGCGCAGCAGTCACAAGTCCCCAACTCAGACGTTGCCGTGTAGTCCGCCGGAAGAGTTCCGCAGCGGCTTCGATCAGTGTGCGCCCGGCCGGCGCAGGCGGTTGTCGATCATGGAAAGCGTGACCGACTCGTGATCGACGCCGACGTCAGAGGTCGCCGCTGCGGATGAGCTCGGCCAAGGTTTGCGAGCAGCGGAGGAAGGCCTTGCGGTCGGCTAGCGGGAGGGCCGTCAGCAGCTGTTCCTCGGCCTGCTGGATCTCGGTCTGGGCTCGGTCGCGGGTGCGGCGGCCCTTGGTGGTGATCGCGACCAGGCGGACCCGGCGGTCGTCGGGATCGGGGTTGCGGGTGATCATGCCGCGGTCCTGCAGTTCGTCCAGGTCGGCGATGATCCGGGTCTTGTCGGCGCCGATCATCTCGGCCAGGGCGGCCTGGGTCCGTACCGGCTCGTCACCGAGCGCCAGCAGCACCACGTAGCCCCACATGCTCAGGCCGGCGGCGTCGAGGATCGGTTGCTCCAGCGCCATCAGCCGACGACCGATGGGGACCAGCATGGCCGCGAGGTCGGGCCGCGAACTCTTTGCCATGTTCTGACGATACCGCTGGACAGATGATATGCGACTGCATATGATCTATTCATGCCTACCGATACTTCGATTGTCCAGCACCATGCGACCGCGTCCCGACAGATCATCGACATCGCCCGCCAGGCCACTCCGGAGCAGCTGAACCGGTCGACGCCCTGTGGGGATTGGGATCTGCGCCAGCTGTTCGATCATCTGACCACCGAGAATCTCGGCTTTGCCGCCGCCGCGCAGGGGCACGGTTCGGATCCCGATGTCTGGGTCGGTGACCTGGAACGCGCTGACCCGGTGGCCGACTACGTCCGCGCCACCGAGGCGCTGGTCGTGACCTTCGCCGAGCCCGACGTGCTCGATCGATCGTTCGCACTGCCCGTGCTGACCAAGGACCGGGAGTTCGCCGGCTCGCAGGCGGTCATGATGCACCTGGTCGACACTGTCGTCCACGCGTGGGATCTGGCCCGGGCCCTTGACCTGCCCATCACGTTCGACGCCGAGATCACCCAACCGGTGCTGGCGATGTCGGAGCAGATCCCGGACGATGAGTCCCGGACCGGCCCCGGCGCCTTCTTCGGACCGGCCGTGGCCCAGCCCGCCGACGGGACCGAGCTGGACCGGATCGTCGCCCTGCTGGGCCGCTCCCCCACCTGGCCCAACTGAACCCGAGCGGGTCTGACAGGCTGGGCCGGTGACCCGGTTGATCTCCGTCATCGGCAGCCCCGGCGTCGGCAAGTCCACGCTGTCCCGGGCACTGGTCGAGCGGTACGCGACGGACGGGTTCGTTGTTGATCACTTCGCCGAGGAGCAGATTCTCACCCGACCTGCCTTCGCAGACGTTGCGGCGGAGTTCGACGGCGGCGCCGGATCGGTCCGGCCCGAGACTCTGGTCGAGGCGACCCGGGGCTACCTGCGGCAGGCCGAGCGTGACGGCGTCGACTTGTTGATCACCGACGCCCTGCTCCCGTTCATCCCGTCGCTCTGGGCCTGGGGACACGACGAGGACGAGATCACCGAGATCGTGCTGGAGCTGGCTCGGGCCGCCCAGCCGACCGAGGTGATCATCATCGTGTTGATCGACGATCCGCTGACCACGCTGCTCCGGGCCGCCGAACGGGAGAGCCCCGAATGGCTCGCCTGGTACATCGGCAAGCTGCACGCTGCCCCCGGCACGACTCACGTCGTCGATCTGGAGACCGCCGCCGAACACCTTCGGCAGGAGGTGGAGCTGACCCGCCGAGTGCTCCGTCGGTCCGGCTGGCCGGTGATCGAGCTCGACGCCGCCGATCGAAGTCCCGCCGACCTGGCCTCGATCGCCCACGCCCGACTCGCTGAAACCTGACCTCCCGCCGACTTGTCAGAACTGAGTTGTGCCAGAGGGCTACTCAGTTCTGACAACTCGGGGTGCGGGGTGCGTAGCATGCTGCTGTGATGCCCGATGACGAGCGACTCACCGCCCGGGAGTTCCGGCAGGCCACGGGAGTTGAGGACTGGCGGGTGCTGGCGGACGGCGCGGAGGCCTGGTTCGACACCTCCTCCCACACCGCGGGCGCGGCCCTGATCCATCGGATCATCGAGTTGACCGGGGCCGAGGAGCGCCGGCCCGAGTTGGATCTGCGGGCCACCGGAGTGCGGGTACGCATCGGCGCCGGTGATCCGGACGGCTTGGTGCCCGCCGACCTCGACACGGCGCGCGTGATCTCGGCCGCGGCTCGGGATCTCGCGTTGACGGCCGACCCGTCGGCGCTGCAATCGTTCCGGGTCGCGTTCGCGGCGCAGGATCCGGAGCCGATTCTGACCTTCTGGCGGGACGTGCTCGGCTACCGGCCCGACGGCGCCGACGGGTTGGTGGACCCGCTGCGGCGGGACCCGGCAGTCTGTTGCCGGCAGGTGGACGAGCCCCGGCCGCTGCGCAATCGGTTCCATCTCGATGTGGCCCGGCCGCATCCGATCGTGCTCGACACGTTGGCGACGATCAAGGCGGCCGGAGCCCGGGAGGCGTTCGTCGGCGACTACTACGGCACGATCGCCGATGCCGACGGCAACGAGGTCGACCTCATCCCGCTGGCTCCGGGCGGTGATCGACTGAGCGGCGAGCAGCTGGGTGGCGACGGATCGGATTGGGGTCCCGAGACGGCCGACTGGCGGATCCTGTTCGGCGCGATGATCTTCTATCCGGTCGCGGCGCCGCTGCGGGCCGCCGAACTGGCCGGCACCGTGGCCCGGATCGCCGACGGCGCGGGCCTGCCGCTGCTGATCGATCTGCGGCCCGACGGAGTCATGATCGACACCGCCAAGGACCAGTGGGAGGACGTACGCTTCGCCGAGCTGGCTCCGAAGGTGCAGGCAGCGGCTCGCGGCATGTCACTGACCGCGGATCAGACTCCGCTGCGCTTCGTCCAGGTCGGCATCGACGCCGTCGACGTGCCGGTGGTCCGGGCCTTCTGGTGCGCCGCGCTCGGCTACGAGCTCGACCCGCGGCCGTTCGTCACCGATCTCTACGATCCGCGCCGGCTGAATCCGCCGGTCTTCTTCCAGCTGATCACCGAGCCGGCCGAGGAACGGCTCCGGCAACGGAACCGGACCCGGATCGAGCTCAGCCTGCCCGGTGATCAGGTTGCGACGCGGGTCGAGTCGGCCCTGGCCGCCGGTGGACGGGTTCGCGATGAGGAAGCGGTGGACGGACGGTGGTTGATCGCCGACCCGGAGGGCAATGAGGTGTTGATCATCGCTGGGTGACCGGAGCGGCTCGATCCGGTCTGCCCTTCGACAAGCTCAGGGAACGACCGAGCCGACTGCGGTCTCGACAGGCTCAGGGAACGAGCTTGTCAGTTGGCGAGGGTGACGGAGACGGGACCGGAGCCGGTGAGGGTCCAGGCCGTGTCGTCTTCGAAGCCGCCGTTCTTCAGGCCGAGTCCGATGGTCTTCAGGTTGTCGATCTTGTAGTCGAGGACGTCCAGGTGGAAGACCGAGCTGGAGCCGGAGCACAGCCGGTATTCGATCTTGACCGAGCTCTTGCCCTGGACGAAGTCGGTGATGTCGATCGGCCCCTGATGATCGGATCCCTGGAGGTAGAACCAGGGCCAGGCGTCGCCCAGGTCACGGTTCCAGATGTTGACGCCGTCGATCAGCAACTGCTTGTAGTACTTGCCATGGATGCCGGCCACCGGATCGGTATGCCAGAAGTCGATCTCGTAGCGCGGCGAGCCGGCGTCGACCTGCATCACCTGAGCGGCCGAGGCACAGGTGTTCGGCGCCACGGTCACCCCGCGGGGGACGGTGAAGCTCAGCCGGCCGTTGCCGGTCATCGCGCGGTTCGCCGGGCTGATCTCCAGCCCGGGGAAGGAAGGCTCGGCCAGCGGGGTGTGCCCGACGTCGCGGAGTTCGGCGAACCCCTTGCTGATCGCGTTGAAGATCTTGGCCGGGCGGGCCGGTGAGTAGATGTCGATGAGCGAGTGCAGCTGGGTGGCGTTGCGGCTCATCGTCCAGCCGGTGGGCTGCTCGAAGCCGCCGTTGGTGATCGTCAGGCCCTCGCCGGACACGGCGTCGAACCGGGTGTCGTTGGGCGAGAAGGTGACACCCTTCTGGTGGAAGAGCCGGAAGGTGATCTCGGCCGACGTCTTGCCCGCCAGCGCGCTGGTGACATCGACCGTCTGGTCGTGCCACACCTCCTCGGTGTCGGCCGCGAAATCCTGGCTCCAGACGACCTGCCCGTCCACCAGCAACTGCTTGAGCTGGAAGCCGGGATCGCCGCCCTCCTGATAGTCGGTGTGCTTGAAGCTGATCTTCTTCGTTGCCGCGCCGGCGTCGACCTCGACCCGCTGCGTCGCTGCCGTGAACTGACCCGGCGCCGTGGGCACGTTGTTGCTGATCGAGAAGCTCAGGCTGCCCATCCCGCTGTGCGCCCGGTAGTCGGTGCCCGGCTGCTGGGTCAGCGCATCCAACGGCGCGCCGTAGGCCATGACGCCCTGCAGCCGTCCATCCATCAGGTACGGCTCCACGCGGGAGAGCACGTCGGCCACATAGCGCTCGTTCGGATGGACGATGCCGTCGAGGAACCGGCCGAAGTAGCCGAGCAGCACGAGCTCCTGGCCCACCGGCTTGGTCACCGAAAGAACTTGATCAAGACCCGCCTCGACCTGGCTGGAGTCGATCGTCGACCCGTAGACGAAGTAGACGTAGATCACGCCGTCGACCGAGTCCTTGATCCGTTCCATCGAGTGCGGAGTGATCTCGCCCGGATAGAGCGTGACGTACCACTTGAGCTCGGGATTGATCGCGTGCTGCGCGTTCTCGATCTTGGCCAGATACGCATCGGTGAACAGGGCCTGGTTGACCGGGCCGCTGAGGAAGTCGTCGATCGCCCAGGACTTCACGTTCGGGTGCTTGATCGACAACTTCGCGATCTCCTCGCCCCACCGGACGAAGTCCAGTTCGAACGGGCGGGAGCAGCGACCGGCCACGTGCGGCTTGGGGTTGAGGAAGCACTCCGACGGCGGGACCAGGTAGACCATGACGTCGATCCCGGCCGCCTCGGCGGCGGGCGCGAACTCGTTCACCAGGTCGTCCCAGTCGTGCACGCCCTCCCAGATGTCGTAGGTGAACATCGTGACGTTCAGCTGCTTCAGCCGGTCGATCATCGCCGGAGTGTCGACATGCCGGTAGCCGTCGGCCCGCGGCTGCTCCTCGCGGATCGTGGCCGCGACCGTGTTGCCACCGTTCTTGGCGGTGAGGAACACGTCGTCGGGGATGGCGGCAGCGGCCGGAAGGGCACCCAGCCCCGTGATCAGGCCCAGACCGGCGATCAGGCTCAGCACCGCGGAGAGACCCAGCAGACAGCGCGATAGTCGTCGCACGTTGACTCCTATCTTCGGTATATCGAAGATTATCTCGACACCTGGAGCGTAACGCTGTTATGCGCGGCGTGGCAAGGGCCCGGACGCATCGCGATCGAACGATCCCGGGCCGGCGCCTCGGGGTGACCGAGTCAGCCGGCGCGGCGACCCGGTTGGGGAATGGCGTCCAGTAGGCGGCGGGTGTAGTCGTCCTGCGGATGGTTGATCACGTCCCGCGCCTCGCCGGACTCGACCAGCCGCCCCGCACTCAGCACCAGCACCCGGTCGGCCAGCAGGCGCGCGCTGAGCAGGTCGTGGGTGATGTAGAGGATGCCGACTCCCTGATCATCGACCAGGGCCTTCAGCAGGGCCAGGATCTCGGCCCGGATGGACACGTCCAGGCTGGCGATCGGCTCGTCGGCGATGATCAACTTGGGTCGGGAGGCCAGCGCCCGGGCGATCACCACCCGTTGTCGCTGACCGCCGGAGAGCTCGTACGGGAAGCGATTGAGAAATCCCTGGCCCGGAGTCAGGCCGACCGATTCCAGCAGCTCGACGACCCGCTCGGTGATCGCCGCGCCGCGGAGCCGGTCGAAGTTGCGGACCGGTCGGCTGATGTAGTAGCCGACGGTTCGGGCCGGGTTCAGCGCCGCGTACGGATCCTGGAACACGTACTGCACGTCCCGCCGGAACCGGGCCAGCTCCGCGCCGCGCAGCCTGGTCACCGGCTGCTCGCCGGAGTCACCGTGGAAGATCACCGACCCGGCCGTCGGCCGTTCCGCCCCGGTGATCAACTTGGCCAGGGTGCTCTTGCCGCTGCCGCTCGCGCCGACCAGCGCGGTGACCTCGCCCGCTCGCAGCTCGAAGCCGACTCCGTCGACCGCATCGACCGTGGTCGCGCGCAGACCCGTGCGGCGCCGGAATCGCTTGCCCGCGTCCCGGACGTCGATGATCACCCCGGCTCGGCCGTCCGGCCCGGCCGACTCCTGGCCGGGGGCCTCGAAGGTGCGCAGGTAGGACGCCAGCAGGTCGTGGGCGTACGGATGCCGCGGGCCGGCCAACAGCTCCTCCGGGGTGGCCTGCTCCACCATCGCGCCGTCCTGCATGATCATGATCCGGTCGGCAGTCTCCAGCACCGTGCCCAGATCGTGCGAGATGAACAGCACGGTGAAGCCCTGGCTGCGTTGCAGTTCCCGGATGTTGTCCAGGATGGTCCGCTGCACCAGGACGTCCAAGCCGGTGGTCGGCTCGTCCAGCAGGACCAACCGCGGCTCCAGCACGAGGGCCAGGGCCAGGTTGACCCGCTGCCGCATTCCGCCGGACAGCTCGTGCGGGAAGGCCCGGAGGAAGCGTGGGTCGATCTGCACCAGCTCCATCGCCTCGTGCGAACGCTTCCTGATCTTGGTGGAGTCCCAGCGCGTGTGCGCGGCCATCACGTCGTCGAAGGTGCGCTGGACCCGGACCACCGGATTGAGGCAGTTCATGCTGGACTGGAACACCGTGGAGAGATCGCGCCAACGGGTGTCCCGGAGTTGATCATCGTCCAATGCGAGCAGGTCTTGCCCGGCGAATCCGACTGTGCCGGTGATCACCCGGGCCGGCGGCTGCAGCAGCCGGAGCAGGGTCAGCCCGAGGGTCGACTTCCCGGAGCCGGACTCCCCGACCAGACCGACGAACTCACCGTCGCCGAGGTCGAACGAGACATCGTCGACGGCGGTCATCGCCGGGTGCAGCCGGGGCTCGTACCGGACGGTGAGGTCGCGGACCTCCAGCAGGGACTCGGTCATCTCAGCCCTCCCGCAGCTGCGGATTACTCAACAGGTCGACGCCGAAGTTGATGAACGTCAGCGCGGTGATCAACACCGCGAGCGCCAGGCCCGGCACCATCAGCCAGAGCCAGAACCCTTGCACCAAGGCGCCGCTGGCGTTGGCCAACTGGAGCATCTGACCCCAACTGACCGAGATCGGATCACCGAAGCCGAGGAAGGAGAGCCCGGCCTCGGCCGCGATCGCGCCGGAGGCGGCGCCGATGAAGCCGGAGACCACCAGCGAGGTCATGTTGGGCATGATCTCGGCGAAGACGATCCGCAGCGGCCGGTCGCCGGAGTAGCGCGCGGCGGTGACGAACTCGCGGCTGCGCAGGCTGATGATCTGCGCCCGCTTCGCCCGGGCGGCGCCGGCCCAGCTGGTGATCCCGATGACGAAGACCATCAGGCCGAGGCCGCGCACCTCGCTGTAGGCGATGATCACCATCATCAGCGGCAGCACCGGGACGACCAGGGCCAGGTTGGTGAAGAACGACAGCACGTTGTCCACCACGGTGCCCTCGGCGTAGCCGGAGATCAGGCCGATCACCACGGCGACCACGGTCGCGAAGGCGCCGCCGAGCAGCCCGACCAGCAGCGACAACCGGGTTCCGTAGATGAACTGGGAGAAGATGTCGTAGCCCTGCGAGGTGGTGCCCATCGGATGGGTCGGCCCGGGCGCCAGCAGCGGCGCGAACGATCCGTCCTGCGGATCGTACGGGGCGATCAGCGGCGCCGCGATCGCCATCAGCACGAACAGTCCGACCCCGACCAGGCCGATCCGCGCCTTGCCGCTGGACCAGATGATCTGCCACCAGCGCGGCGGTCGTGCCGGGGCCGGGCGGTCGTCGGGTTGGGGCGAGGTGGCCGGCGCGTCGACCGGCCGGGCGCCGGCACCGAGTGCGGAGGATTCCGGAGTGGTCATCTCAGGCCGCCTTTCGGGCGCGCGGATCGAGCACGCCGTAGAGCAGATCGGCGGCGAGGTTGGCGATCAGCACCGCCATGATCATGAAGAGCAGCACCGCCTGCATCAACGGGAAGTCCCGGTTGGCCGTGGCCTCGGCCAGCAGCCGGCCCATGCCGGGGTAGTCGTACAGGTCCTCGATCAACACCGAGCCTCCGATCAGTGCGCCGAGGGAGATCGCGAAGCTGGTGATGCTCGGCAACAGGGCGTTGCGGGCTCCGTAGGACAGCGCGACGGTGCGATCGGAGAGCCCCTGCGCCTGGGCCAGCCGGATGTAGTCCTCGCCCAGGGTCTGCACCATGGTGTTGCGCATCCCGAGGATGAAGCCGATCGGGGCGGTGATCAACAAGGTCAGCGCCGGCAGGAAGGCATGGGCGATCACATCGGCCACGAACAACGGGTTCCAGCCCGGCGAGGTGTAGCCGCCGTACCCGCCGGCGGTCGGGAACCAGCCGAGCTGGTAGGCGAAGAGCAGCAAGATCAACAACCCGATCCAGAACGACTGCAGGTTGCCGACGAAGGTCGACCCGATGGACACGATCGAGTCGAATGCACTGTTCCGGCGCCACGCGGCGAAGGCGCCGAGCAGGACACCGACCACGAAGGCGATGATCTGGGTGACGCCGATCAGGCCGATCGTCCAGGGCAGCGCGTTGCCGATCACCTCGACCACCGGGAACGGATAGTAGGTGAACGAGACGCCGAGATGGCCCTGGGCCAGCTCAGTCAGATAGTGCCAGTACTGGGTCCACAGGTTTCCCTCCGGAGATCCCAGCATCGCCCGCACCGCGGTGACCTGATTCTGATCAAGCTCCATGTTGCCGGTCTTGCTGGTCAGCCGACGGACCATCACCTCGGCCGGATCACCCGGCTGCATCCGGGGGATCAGGAAGTTGAGCGTGATCGCCGCCCACACCGTCAGGAGGAAGTAGCCGATCTTGCTGAGGTAGTACTTCATCAGCCGACGGCCCGGTCACTGCTTCGCTTTGAGGTGGGTCAGCACGAAGAGCGGCGCGTCGACGGGATAGGGCTCGGCCTCGGTCGGCCAGCCGGTGATGTCGGCGTTGCGGTAGACGAGGCGGGACGGAGCGTAGTTCATCGCGATCACCGGGAACTCGGTCATGAAGATGTCGACCAGGGCGTCGGAGCCCTTCTTGATCTCGGCCGGGTCGGTCGTCGCCTCCATCGCGGCGACGATCTTGTCGACCTCGTCGCTGCGGAAGCGGGAGACGTTGTTCTTGAACGTCTTCCCGTCCGAGATCTGGTTGGAGACCAGCCGGGTGCCCCACTCCCGGGAGCGGATGCAGCCGCCGCCGATGTATTCGAGCACGAAGTCGAAGTCGCCGGACTTCTTCTGTTCGTCCACCGCGTTCGGATCGGTGGTGACCGTCTTGACCCCGATCCCGATCGCCTGCCAGTTGCGGACGACCGTGTCGACGATCGCCAGGTAGTCGACCCAGCCGGCCTGGACGCTGAACACGAGCTTCAACGGCTTGCCCGAAGGGTCGGTCCGTTTCCCGTCCGGCCCCTTGCGGTAGCCGGCCTCGTCCAGCAACTGCTCGGCCCGGGCCGGATCGAAGGGAATGGTGCCGCCGGACTCCTGATACTGGGCCGGCAGCTCGGCCGCCTGCATCGGCAGCTTGAGCATGGTCTGGCTGGCCGGCTTCATCACCCCGTAGGTCGCCTTGAGGGTGGCCTCGTCCCGATTGATCGCGTACGCCAGCGCCTCCCGGAACACCGGATCGTTCATCGGCGCCCGCTCGTTGTTCGGGGCGACGACGGTGGTCCCGGCCGGCGAGTAGAAGAAGTCGGTGACGCCCTCCTGTCGTACCGACACGGCCGGATTGGGAATGTCGCCGGTGAACCAGTCGAGCTCACCGGACCGCAGCTTCAGGGCGGCGGTGTTCGGGTCCTGGAACACGCCCTCCAACACCAGCTTGTTGACCTTGATCAACTCCGCCTGCCAGTAGTCCGGGTTGCGGACAAGGGTCAGCCGGCGGCCGTTGTAGGAGTCGACCACGAACGGGCCGGTGCCCACCGGCTTGTCGTCGACATACTTGGTGACGTCGCCGACCGAACCGTAGAGATGCTTCGGCAGGATCTTCATCTCGTAGACGATGCCGTCCAGCTTGTTCGGTGCCGGGGCGTCGAAGGTGATCACCACCGAGTTGCCCTCGGCCGCCACCGCCGTCGCCGCACCACCCAGGGCATCGGTCCAGATCCCGGCGGTGTCGGCGGCCGGATACTTCTTCGCCGCCTGGATGGTGAACACCACGTCCTCCACCGTCAACGGCTTGCCGTCGCTCCACTTCACGCCTTCCCGGAGCTGGAGCACCAGGGTCTGCGGATCGCGCCACTCGTAGCCGGTGGCCAGCCAGGGCATCATCTCGCAGGTGTAGCTGTTTCTGATCATCAACGGCTCGTAGAGCCAGGTCCGGGTCAGCGCCGAGGGCGAGAAGGGGTTGTACGTGACCAGCCCCTGCACCTTGCCGTCGCTCTCCGCCGGCAAGATCAACTGGTCGATCATCGCGGTCTCCGCGGCCGGCGCCTGCTCCTTGCCGATGTTGGCACAGCCGGCGCCGATCACCAGCAGGACGGCGGCGATGGTGGCGAGTATCTTTTTCATGATCGTTTTCTCTTCCCCGTTGGGACGGCTCCGCAGGACTCGCGGATGATCGCTTCGGTGGGCAGGATGCGGGGCTGCTGCGGCGCCGCGCCCTCGGCCCGGGCCTGCAACAGTTCGGCGGCCGCCCGGCCCATCTCGCGCACCGGTTGCCGGACCGTGGTCAACCCGGGCACCACGTAGCGAGCGGCGGAGACGTCGTCCCAGCCGACGACGGCCAGCTGATCCGGCAGCACGACACCGCGACGACGCAGGCCGTCCATGATCGCCAACGCCAGCTCGTCGTTGGCGCAGACCAGGCCGTCGATGGTGGCCAGCCGGCGGTGGATCCGGTCCACCACCGACGCACCGCCCTCCTCGGTCTGCGGCACCCGCAGCGTCGCCTTGCGGGGCCTGAGGCCGGCCTCCCGATGTGCCTCGACGAAGCCCCGGTAGCGATCGCGGACGTCGGTCGAGCCGTCCGGGTCGCCGACGTAGATCAACTTTGTCCGGCCGAGGGAGATCAGGTGTCGGGTGATCGCCGCTCCGCTGCCCGCGTTCTCGCTGCCGACGAGATCGCAGCCGGGGATCGGATCGCGACCGACCGCGACCACCGGCAGCCGCGCGCCGAGCTCGGCCAGTGACTGGGCCGGGGCGCTGAAGTGCGCCACCAGGACACCGTCCACCCGGCCGCGCAGCTCCGCCAGATCCTGCAGCGGATCCTTCCGCGGGCCGGCGACCATCAGCAGCACGCTCTGCCCGTAACCGGTCGCCGCCTCCTCGAAACCCATGATCAACTCGGAGTAGTACGGCCCGGTCAGGGCGCCGATCACCAGCGCGTACGCGTGATGCCGGCGGCTGGCCAGGCTGCGGGCCGAGTTCTGCGGCACGTAGTTGAGGTCGCGGACCGCCGCCAACACCTTGTCCCGCGCGGTGTCGGAGACCGGGCTCTGCCCGCTGAGCACCCGGGACACGGTGGCAATGGAGACGCCGGCCTGCTCGGCCACCGAATAGATCGTGACCGGTCCGGAGGCCGCCGGTGGATGGTCCATTGCTTCACCACCTCACTGTGGCCGTCGTCACTGTAAGCGCTTACAAGGTAACCCGGAGCCGCTGCCCCTGGCAACCCCGTCTCCCGTTTGTTCGTTCCCTGAGCTTGTCGAAGGGCAAGCCCGTTGTCGCTGTTCGCCGGTGCACTACGGGATCTTCGAGCCTGCCCTTCGACAGGCTCAGGGAACGATGAAGCGCGTCAGCTGGTGGTCAGCCAGGGCCCGATCGGATGGCGGGGCAGGCCGGAGCGCGGGTCGTCGAGGATGGCTCGGGTTTGTGCCGCGTACTCCCGGCTCGCCCGCCATCCTTGCTCCGGCGGCTGCAGGCCTTCGGCCAGTTTCGGCGTCAACGCGTCCAGGGCGTCATGCAGCGACGTGATCACCGCCGCGCCGTAGCGATCACGCCAGGACCCTTCGACCGCGGCCACCCGGTCGGTGAAGGCGACCTGCTCGGCCAGACCGTCCGGGGTCAGGGTGACGGCCTTGCCCCGTCCCACCGCGACCGGTCCGCTGGTGATCAGCCCGGCCCGGGTCAGCGCACCGAGCGCCGGCGTCACCGGTCGGCCGGTGATGCCGGTCCGTCGCGGTAGCTCCCCGATCGGGGTCGGGTCGGCGCTCAGCGCGGGCAGGAAGTTGGCGGCGATCCGCATCGGCACCGGCGAATCCGCGTCGACCTCGCTCGCGAAGGCCTGCAGCACGGCCGCCAGCCGGTCGGGCAGCGACTCCGCGCGGGACTCGATGATCATCGCCAGCGACGTGTCGAGGTCTGTCATCGCGGCCGGGCCGAACCGTTCGGCCCACCGATCCCCCATCGAGGCGATGACCGACGGCCAGAGATCCCTGGCCCGGCGGCCGACCGGGGTCGGGATGAGCACCGAACCGGGCCGCAGCCGGCGGCCGCTGCCGTAGCCGTCCTGGCGCGGGCGCCGAGGCTGCGTGTCGGCGTCCAGCCGCACCTCGACATACCCCCAGCGCTCGATGCCACCGATCGCCGGAAACAGCTCCCGTCGCGGCCGGCCGGTCTGCTCGAGCAGCACCGCAATCGGCGTCCTCTCGTCGGCGACCGGCCGGATCAGCGGCCAGAACTCAACCGGCAGCTTGAAGCCGGCGAAACCGGATCGGCGCAGCCGCAGCTCGAACTCGTTGTCCAGCTCGATCCGGTACGCGATCAGGGCCTGCGCCAGCAGCGTCGGCAGGGCCTGGTCGGTGGTCACCCGCTCATCGTAGAAGCCGGCACCGACACCCTGGCCGGGAACGACAACGGTCCCGGGCACCCTGTGCGGGGCCCGGGACCGGAGGTGTTGTCGTACGGTCAGCCGGCGACGACCGTGACCGGCAGGTGCGCGGTCACCGCCTCGTGCAGCTTGACCCCGACGGTGTGGCTGCCGAGATTCTTGATCGGCTTGGCGATGTCGATCGACCGCTTGTCCAGCGAGGGACCACCGGACTTCTTGATCGCACCGACCAGGTCGGCCGCCGTGATCGCGCCGAACAGCTTGCCGGTGTCGCCGGCCTTCCGCTCGAGCTGGACCGTCAGGCCCTCGATCTGGGAGCGGACCTCCTGGGCGTGGTCGAGGCCACGGATCTCCCGGGCGTCCCGGCTCCGCTTGATCCCCTCGATCTGCTTCTCGCCACCCTTGGTCCAACGGATCGCGAAGTGACGCGGGATCAGGAAGTTGCGGCCGTAGCCGTCCTTCACGTCGACGATGTCACCGGCGATGCCGAGGTTGTCCACGGCGGCGGTCAGAATGAGCTTCATGATTGGTCAGCCTTTCCGACTCAACGCGCCGTCGAGGCGTACGGCAGCAGGGCCACCTCGCGGGCGTTCTTGATCGCGATCGCCACCATGCGCTGCTCCTGGACACTGAGTCCGGTCACCCGCCGGGCGCGGATCTTGCCACGCTCGGAGATGAACTTGCGCAGGGTGTTGACGTCCTTGTAGTCGATGTTCTGGCCGGCCTTCAGCGGGTTCGACTTCTTCTTCGGCTTGCGCTGAACAGGCGGTGTGTTGGCCATTGTGGTGCTCTCCTTCTCTGAGCCCGGCCCGGGCCTGTCTCCCCGGCCGGAATGTGCCTATGGATGGATGGTGCTGGTGATCAGACGGGTCTGATCAGAACGAGCGGATCAGAACGGGGGCTCGTCACCCTGCGGAGTCGACCACGGGTCGGCCCCACCGGACTGGTTGTTGTTGCCGCCGCCCCGCGCTCCGGCCGGCGCGCCGGACGCCCACGGATCCTCGCCGCCGCCGGTGTTGCCACCGCCGCCGCCGTAACCCCCGCCACCGCCGCCGCCCTGGCGACCTCCGCCGCCCTGGCCGCTCGGGTTCCGGGTGATCTTGGCCGATGCGTACCGCAGGGCCGGGCCGATCTCGTCCACGTCGATCTCGAAGACGGTGCGCCGCTCACCCTCGCGGGTCTCGTAACTCCGTGACTTCAGCCGGCCCTGGACGATGACCCGCATGCCCTTCTGCAGCGACTCGGCGACGTTTTCCGCGGCCTGCCGCCAGACAGCGCAGTTGAGGAACATCGCCTCGCCGTCTTTCCAATCGCCGGTCTGCCGGTCGAAGGTGCGCGGGGTCGACGCGACGGTGAAGTTGGCCACCGCCGCACCCGAGGGGGTGAAGCGAAGTTCCGGGTCGGCGGTGAGGTTGCCGACGAGCGTGATCTGGGTTTCGCCTGCCATCGTTGGTCTCCGTCAAGCTAGTGCGGTCTGCGGTAGGTCACCAGGGTGCCAGCATCGACTGACATCGACACCCCGGTGGCCGCAAATCTGTGGACAAGTCCCCCGCGCCACGGCCCTCGTGTGAAACGGGGCCGTCAGTGCAGTTCGGGTCGGATGACCTTCGTCCGCATGATCGACTCGTTGATCGAGAACTGACGGCTCAGTTCCTTCACATCGTCCGGGGCAGCGGTCACGTCGATCACCGCGTAGATCCCCTCGGACTTCTTCCGGATCTCGTACGCCAGCCGACGACGACCCCAGACGTCCAGGTTCTCGACGCTGCCGCCACCGTTCGTGATGATCTTCAGGTACTGCTCGAGCGTCGACTGGACGGACCGCTCTTCGGTGTCAGGGTCGAGAATGACCATGATTTCGTACTTACGCATGCGCGAACTCCACCTCCTCTGGTCTCTGCGGCCACGGGACGTCCCCGTGGCAGGAGGGCGAATGCTGTCGGCCCAGGTGGGCCGACGTCGCAGAATACCCGGCCGCCCCCAGCCGGCGCCAATCGTGACCCGGCCGGTCAGGCCGGCTCGGCGTCCAGGAAGGTGGTGACGGCGTCCAACACCATGGCGGTCCGGGACAGGCCGTTGAAATGGGTCGTGCCGGGGAAGACGACGAGCTGGGACGGCGGCACGCCGGTGAAGTCGCCGTTCACGTCGCCGCCGCGCAGTTGCTGGAACCGGACCACGTGCTCCAGCTTGACCGCGTCGCAGTCGCCGAAGGTGAGCAGCGTCGGCGCGGTGATGGAGCGGATGTCGTCCTCGCTCCAGCCGTCACCGCCGATGTCGTAACCACCGAGCTTGTCCAGCAGCGTCTGCAGATGATCATGATCCGGGTGCGGCGACTTGGCCAGATAATCGGCCTCCATCGGCGTTCCGGCGATCATCTCGACCTTCATCTCACCGACCGCGCCGGTGTTTTCGACCCGGTCGCCGTCGGGATGGAACGAGACCGACGAGATGACCGCCTTGCGGACCAACTCCGGGTGCCTGATCGCCAGGTGCAGCGCGACCGCGCCGCCGACACTGAATCCGAACAGGTCCACCTGGGCCAGCTCCAGGTGCTGCAGCAGCCCGACCACGTCGGAGGCCAGGTCGGCGGTGCCCAGCGGGCGGCCGTCGACGTCGTTGGTGCGACCGTGCGCCTGGAAATCCGTGGCGATCACCTGCCGGCCCTCGGACAACCCCGGCAGCAGCGGCCCGAACTGTAGGTCGATGTTGAACAGCCCACCGTGCAGCAACAGCAGCGGCGTGCCACCTTCGCCGTGGACCTCGTAATACATCCGCAGCCCGTTGACCTCGGCGTAGCCGGTCTGCATCCAAGCACCTCCTCGTGCGACAGTCCCCGGAGCGTAGTACGCGCTCCAGGTGGCCGACAATCACCGACGCGAATGCTGCAGGCCGACGACAACCACCGCGCGAACGCTGCGGGCCGGCGCGACTGCTGCAGCGGTCGCGGCAGCCGATTACGGTCGCGGCCGCCGATTACGGTCGCGGCCGCCGGTTGCGTCGCGGCGGCAGTTCCGGCGCGCGACGGTCCGCGGAGCGCGGGAACGCGCTCGGGGCCAACGACAACCTCCGCGCGAACGGTACAAGCCGACGCGAGCATTGCAGCAGTCGCGACGACCGATTGCGGTCGCGGCCGCAGTTCCTGCATGCGAACGCTCCCTGGAGCAAGGGACGCGCTCGCGGCCGAGGAAATTCTCCGCGCGAACGGTACAAGCCGACGCGACCATTGCAGCAGTCGCGGCGACCGATTGCGGTCGGGGCGGCCCAATGTTGCGTCGCGGCGGCGGGGGTCGGCCAGCGACGGTCCCGGAGGAAAGGACCCGGCCCGGGGCCGACGACAATCACCGCGCGAACGGAGCGAGCCGACGCGACCGTTGCAGCGATCGCGTGGGCCGATTGCGGTCGCGGCGGCGGGGTCAGCGGGCGGCGCGGGCGAAGGCGCGGTGCAGCCGGCCGGCGATCACGGCGGGACGGGCGAGGTCGGCCCAGATCCAGCGGACCACCTGCCAGCCGAGGTCGCGCAGGGCATCCTCGCGAAGCTTCTCGGCGACGATCACGTCCGAGCTCGTCTCGCCGGGCTTGAGCAGTCGGCCGTACTTGATCAGGCCGTCGAACTCGGCCACGGTCCGGTGCTCTTCCCAGGCGTAGTCGCAGCGGCCCACCAGCTCGCCGGCGCGGTCGAACACCTCGTACTGCAACGTCGGTGCCGGCAGTCCCTGGTCGGCCAGCACCACCCGGCTCTCCGACTCGCCAGGACTCTCGCTCCGAGCGTCGGCGAACGCGATCGCCCGACGCGCTCGGCCGATCCCCGGATGTCCCCGGAACAGATGCAGCACCGGCTCGGTCGCGGCGTCCGTCAGGCCGGCCGCCCAGGCGGCATCGGCCATGGCCACCGCGCGACGGGCGGGCAACATCCGGGCGACGTCGACCACGGTTCGAGCCAGCGACGTCACCGGGCGCCCGTCGATCTCGGTCCGGTCGGCGGCCTCCAGCGGCACGACGTGAAGATGTACGCCGCCGCGGAGGTAGCCGCCGTCGCGTCCGGCCCGGCTGAGATGCACCACCTTCGGCAGGTCCCGGTACAGCGGCAGGCCGTGCAACGCCGCCGCCGACAAGTGACTGACCACCAGGTCCGCCTGGCTCTGGCGCAGGGTCGCGTCGATCAATCGGCGATGCCGGGTGCGGTGATTACCGCTGTCGTCCCAGGCGTAGGCCCCGCGGCGGATCCGGGTCAACTCCCGTCCCCGGATCAGCCGCGCGATCTCGTCATGCCCATACCCGCGATCGGTCAATTGCCGCGCGATCACCACATCACTCATGTCCCGCACCCCAGCACCGGAGAGCCGTCAACGCCACCCAAGACCACCAAATCTGTGGATAAGTCGGCAACGCGATTCCAGCCGCGACCCCTATCGGCCCGCGCGACCCCGGTAACAGTCGCGCGAGCCGATAAGAGTCGCGCCGCCGATCGGCCCCGCGACGAGGCAGGCAAGAGGTGCACGCGCGACCGATATCTGCCGACGCGACCACTACAGCCGTCGCGCCAGCCCGATCCGAGTCGCGCCGGCGTGGGGTGGTCGGCGGCTCGGCAGGGATGAGGCGCCGCGCGACTGGTGTCCGCCGACGCGACCACCACACCAGTCGCGCCAGCCGAACCGAGTCGCGCCGGAGTGGGGACGGTCGACAGCTCGGCGGGAACGAAGCGCCGCGCGACCGATACCGGCCGACGCGACCACCACAACAGTCGCGCCAGCCGATCCGAGTCGCGCCGGCGGCGTCGGCGTCGGCGTCGGCGTCGGGACAGTCGACGGCTTGGCGGGAGCGAGACGCCACGCGACCGATACCCGGCCCACGCGACCACCACAACAGTCGCGCCAGCCGATTCGAGTCGCGTCGGCGTGGGGACGGTCGGCGGCCTTGGCAGGAGTGAGGCGCCACGCGACTGGTGTCGGCCGACGCGACTACTACAGCGGTCGCGCGGGCCGATTCGGGTCGCGTCGGCATGGGCGGGCGGCGGCTTGCGGGTGAGGCGGGGCGCGGCTGGGCGTCGGGCGGCGCGACCGTTGGGGGTCGCGCCGGCCGATGGTCGCGGTGCGGGTCAGTCGGCGGCGCGGGCGAGGGGGCCGCCGATGAATTGGTCGCTGGTGAGGAGGTAGTAGGGCTGGTTGGCGAGGTCGGGGGCGAAGCCGGGGTGGACGGTGGTGCCGCCAGCCCCTTGATCACCTGCTCCGTGGTCGACGGTGAAGAAATACATCAGGGGGTAGGTCGACTCGGTGTAGGCGGCGGGGATGGTGCCTTCGTAGCCGCCGTTCGACGATTCCAGGGCGACGTGCTCGAACTGTTCGGCCTGGTTGACGTGGCGGTAGTTCAGGCGGACGCCGGTCACGGCCGGGTCGGCCTGGACGGTGATCACCAGATCCTCACCGCGGGCGTACGTCTTCGGCGGTTCGTGCCGGATCCCGGTCTGGGCCGGGCGGTTCGGATGGGCGATCGGGGCTTGGCCTTCGGCCGGCTCAGAGGACGAGGCAGCGGCGAGTTCGGCCTCCATCGAGATCACGTCCTGCTCCAGCGCGGGGAGCCGGTCGGCCCAGTGGCCGTGCTCGTTGCGTTCCGGGCCGAAGCGGAGGTCGATCTGGTAGATGCCGTCGACGATCGGCACGATCTCCGCGTACGCCTTCAGGGCGGCCTGGCTGTAGCCGACCGCCCGGCGCAGCGAGGCCGGATTGCGGCTGGTGCGATAGACCGCGTAGTCGGCGGCGGAGCGGAACTTGGCGGCGAAGTAGCGGCCCAGCCGGTGCTGGATCTCGAGATCGATCAAGGCCCGGCGCAGCTGCGGCGACGGATCAGCGACGGCCCGCAGCGATTCCAGCGGACCGGCCGCGGCCTCGGTCATCCCCTCGATCCAGGCGGCCACGTCGGTCGGTGTGTAGCGGCCGTCCAGCTTCCCGGCGGCAAGATCATCGGCGTAGGCGTCGATCACGTAGAACTGGGTCGGGTCGAACGGGCTGACCGTGCCCCAGCGCGGCGGATCGTCGGTGTCGCGGTAGTGCCCGGGATGCACGCCGTCGGTGATCGGCAGGTTGGTGTAGACCTCCGGCCAGTAGCCGTTGTTGGAGCCACCGACGCCGTGCACGACGGTGATCAACGGCAGGATCCGGCTGAGCGGCGCCAACGCGTTCTCCACCGCCTCGGCCGCGTCGCCGTACGTCTCGCGCAGGTGCCCGACCCACTCGTCGGACGACGCGTCCGGGTTGAACAGCAGCCGGCCCCAGAGCAGGTAGGTGTACTTGTATTTGGTCCAGTCGCGCAGCCCGAGTTGCAGCTCCGGATCGACGTACGGATCGCGCTTGCCCGGCCGGCCGGATCCCTTGCGTCCCTTGAAATACAGCGGCTCGCAGATGTCCACGCCGCGGGAGCCGGCGAAGGTGGACAGACGACCGTAGCCGGCGGCGTGCGCCGGGTCGCCCCAGAGCAGCAGCTTCTGGGTGCCGGGCCAGACCCGGAAGATCAGATCGGCCTGACGATCTTCGTTGAGGAAGTCGCCGTAGCCGTAACGAGTGAACCGGCGGGAGAACTCGGTGATCGCCGTCATCTCCTTGCCCGGCGGGATGGGCTTGGCCTCCTCGCGCTTGCGGATCGTCGTCTGGTGGTACGGCAGCCCCTGGTGCTCGGCCCAGTACTTGGCCGACAGCACCGGATGCAAGGTCGGCTGATCAACCGCGTCGAGCAGGGCTTGATCAACTCCCTTGGCGTGCATGTCGACCTCGAGCTCCCGCCCGGTCGCCGCCAGGGCGTCGAACACCTTGCCCCAGAACACCTCGTGACCGTGATCATGGATGCCGCCCTCGTAGTGCACCCGGAAGGTGAACCCGTCGATCTCCGGCACCTCCGCCAGCAGCCGGGTGATCGCGGCGGCGGAGTAGTCGCCGTGGGTCTCCGGGGTCAGCCCGGTGATCGGGAACCGGTGCTCGGAGTCGCGGCCGTAGTCGTAGGCGTGATTCCACAGGCCGAGCTGGAACTTCATCCCGCGCCGGTGGGTCTCGGCGGCGACGAACTGCAGGATCGCCAGGTTGGTCTGTCGCTCCTCGGCCGAGACGCCCTCGGCTGTCACGTCCCAGCCGTCGACGTCGAGCAGGAACGGGTAGGCGAAGCAGAGGTAGTTGTCCGTCGCGCCGTGCCGGTCGGCGCCGTAGTTGTACTGCATGCCGAGGGCGAGGTGGAACCGGCTGAACCGGCAGCGGGCCATCCAGTCCAGATACTCGGTCCAGAAATCGCGATCATGGAACCACGGCAGGTCTTCGTCGACGCTGGAGAAGGAGCGCATGATGCCGCGGGTCGGCACGGCGGCCGCGGCCTGCTGGCCGTCCAGCCGGTTGATCGCGGCGTCGACCGAGCCCTGCAGGGCGACCTGGTCGGTCAGCCCGATCAGCGCGTGACCGGCGCCGACCACCGACCCGGCCTGGATGATCAATCGGCCGTCGGCGGCCGTGTAGCGGAAACCTTCGTCGCCAAGATCATCGGCGCCGGTGATGGTGACTGTGGGGTCGTCGTCGGCCGTGATCAACTCACTGCCGAGCCGGCCGAGTTGCTCGGCGAGGACGGTGCTGGCCCAGTCGACCGGTGGACCGGCAACCGCGCTTTCGATCTCGAGGACGACCGGGGTGGACTGGGTTGGCATCGGTCAGGACTCCTTTGATTTCAGGGGGTGAGCTGGCTTGCCCTTCGACAGGCTCAGGGAACGAACAGTGATCGAGGGGGACGTTTGGGTGTTCGTTCCCTGAGCTTGTCGAAGGGCAAAGATCATCGGGCCTGCCCTTCGACAGGCTCAGGGAGCGTTGGTGATGTGGTCTCATGAGGCGTTCTCGATCTCGACGCCGCTGAGGGTCAGCTTCTCGGCGTGGTGGCAGGCGGCGCGGTGATCTTGGAGGATCGGGCGGAGGTCGGGGCGTTGCTCGACACAGTTGGCCTCGTCGGCGTACTGGCAGCGGGTGTGGAAGAAGCAGCCCGAGGGTGGGTTGGCCGGGTCGGGGAAGTTGTCCGGCAGCCGGTGCCGCCGGCCGCTGCCGCGCAGCCGCGGATCCGGTCGCGGCACCGCCGACAGCAGGGCCTCGGTGTACGGATGCTGGGGGCGCTCGTAGAGCTCGGCGGTGTCGGCCAGCTCGACGATCTTGCCCAGATACATCACCGCCACCCGGTCACAGATGTTTTCCACCACCGACATGTCGTGGGAGATGAACAGATAGGTGAGGTTGAACTCCGCCTGCAGATCACGCAACAGGTTGAGCACCTGGGCCCGGACCGAGACGTCGAGCGCGGACACGGCCTCGTCGGCGATCACCAGCCGCGGCTCGGTGATCAACGCCCGGGCGATGTTGACCCGTTGCCGTTCGCCGCCGGAGAAGGCGTGCGGATAGCGGCGCATGTGCCCCGGCGACAGGCCGACCCGCTTGAGCATGATCGCGACCCGCTCCTCCAGCTCCGAGCCGCGCGCGATCCGGCCCGCCTTCAACGGATCGCCGACGATCTCCAAGATCGTCATCCGCGGGTTCAGCGAGGAGAAGGGGTCCTGGAAGACCACCCGGACCTGGTTCTGGTACGGCCTCAGCTCCCGGACGTTGAGCGCGGCCAGGTCGACCACCCGGCCGTCCGGCCCGCGGTAGTGCAGCCGGCCCTCGGTCGGCTGCTCGCTGCGGACGATGCAGCGGCCCAGCGTGGTCTTGCCGCAGCCCGACTCGCCGACCAGGCCGAGCACCTCGCCGCTACGGATGGAGAGATCAATGCCGTTGACCGCGTGCACCTCACCGGTGGTCCGGGCGAACAGCCCGTGACCGCGGATCGGGAACCGCATCGACAGGTCCTCGATGGTGAGGATGTCCGTCGACTCCGCCGCCGGGGCGCTCACGGCCGCACCTCCACCGCGTCGGCCGCCGACCGGTGCCGGTCCAGCAGTTCCTGATCATGGAGCACGCAGCAGGCCCGGCGTCGTTCGCCGAGCTCGATCATCGGCGGGTCCTGCACGTTGCACAGGCCGGGGATCGCTTCGGTGCAACGGGTGTGGAACGGACAGCCCCGCGGCCGGCGCAACGGGTGCGGCACCTGTCCGGGGATCGTGGCCAGCCGTTGCTTGGCGCCGCGACCCATCCGCGGGATGGAGGCCAGCAGCGCCCGGGTGTACGGATGCTGGGGGTTGTGGAAGATCTCGTCGACCGGACCCTGCTCGACCACCGTGCCGAGGTACATCACGACCACCTCGTCGGCGATCTCGGCGACCACCCCGAGGTCGTGGGTGATGAAGATCATCGCCATCGAGGTCTCGGCCTGCAGGTCGGCCAGCAGATCGATGATCCGGGCCTGGGTGGTCACGTCCAGCGCGGTGGTCGGCTCGTCGGCGATCAACAACCGCGGCCGGCAGGACAGAGCGATCGCGATCATCACCCGTTGGCACATGCCGCCGGACAACTGGAACGGATAGCTCTCCATCGTCCGCTGCGGCCGCGGGATGCCGACGTGGCCGAGCAGCTCCAGCCCGCGCTGCCACGCCTCGGCCTCGGTCAGCGACAGGTGCACCCGAATCGCCTCGACCAGCTGGTTGCCGACCGTGTACATCGGCGACAGCGACGCCATCGGCTCCTGGAACACCATCGCGATCTCGCCGCCGCGGATCTTGCGCAGCGGCTCGCCCTCCGGATCCAGCGCGGCCAGATCGATCCGCTCGCCGCCCGCCCCGTCACTGAGCCAGAGGATCCGGCCGTCGACGATCCGGCCGGGCCGCTCGATCAGCTGCAGCACGGACCGGGCCGTGATGCTCTTGCCGCAGCCCGATTCGCCGACCACGCAGACGGTCTTGCCGGCCGGCACGGTCAGGCTCACGCCGTCCACCGCCCGGACCACGCCGCCGTCGACGTGGAAATGGGTCTTGAGTTGATCAAGCTCCAACAGCACTGGGGATCCGGACATCAAACTCACCTCAGTTCTTGTACGGGTCCGCGGCGTCCCGCAGCCCGTCGCCGACGAAGTTCAGGGACAGCACCGCGAGCACCACGGCCAGGCCGGGCAGCATCAGCCAGGGCGCGGTCGCGACCACCCGGATGTTCTGCGCCTCCTGCAACAGCACCCCCCAGCTGACCACCGGCGCCTGCAGCCCGAGCCCGAGGAAGGACAGCGCCGTCTCGGCCAAGATCATCGACGGCACCGACAGGGTCAGCGAGGCGATCAGGTGACTGCTGAACAACGGCAGCAGATGCCGGAAGATCATCCGCGGCGCCCGGTTGCCGTCCAGCCGGGCCGAGGTGACGAACTCCTCCTCGCGCAGCGACATGAACCGGCCCCGGGTCACCCGGGCCAGCTCGGTCCAGGCGAAGATCGCCAGGATCGACGTGATCGCGAAGTAGCGTTGCATCGGCCCCCAGTCACCCGGCACCGCGGCGGCCAGCCCCAACCACAACGGCAGCGTCGGGATCGACATGAAGAACTCGACCAGCCGTTGGATCACCGTGTCCACCCGGCCGCCGAAGAAGCCGGAGATGCCGCCGAGGCTGACTCCGAGCAGGAAGGCGATCGCGACGCCGACCAGGCCGATCGTCATCGACACGCGGGTGCCGTGGATGATCCGGGACAGCATGTCGCGACCGTTGCGATCGGAGCCGAGCAGATACATCGGCTGGCTGTCGTCGACCGGCCCGATCAGGTGCACGTTGCCCTCGAACAGCCCCCACATCCGGTAGCTCTCGGCCGAGGTGTCGAAGAACCGCAGCGGGATCTTGACGCTGGGATCGACGGTGTACGCCAGTTGCAGCGACTCCGGATCCATCTTCGACGTGTAGCCGTTGACGTACGGCCCGAACTGCGGCGAGCCCCCGCTGAAGTCGACGAAGTGCACCGGCTGGGGCGGGGCGTACGGGAAGGCGTCGTTGAACGTGTCGGTGTTGAACGGCGCCAGGAACTCGCCGAACAACGAAACCAGATAGAACAAGATCACGATCACGGCGCCGATCACGGCCAGCTTGTGCCGGCGGAACGAGCGCCAGACCAGCCGGCCCTGACTGGCTGTCGACAGCTCGACGTCGGGCTCGGACTCGCCGATCACCGGCACCGGGTCGAGCGGCGTCCTGGATCGGGCCTGCCCTTCGACGGGCTCAGGGAGCGATGTGGTCTGGGTCATGATCAACTCACCTCGAGATCCGGAGCCGGATCCGCGGATCCAGCCAGGCCAGGGCGAAGTCGGACAACAGGGTGCCGATCACGGTGAGCACCGAGACGACGAAGATGATCGATCCGGCCAGATACATGTCCTGGCTGAGCAGCGAGCTCAGCAGCACCGGCCCGGTGGTCGGCAGCGAGAGCACCTGGGCGACGATCACCTCGCCGGAGACCAAGGCCGGCAGCACCCAGCCGATCGTCGAGATGAACGGGTTCATCGCCACCCGCAACGGATACTTCAAGATCACCTTTCGCTCCGGGATGCCCCGGGCCCGGGCCGCAATCACGTACGGCTTGCGCAGCTCGTCCAGCAGGTTGGCGCGCAGGATCCTGATCAGGCCGGCGGTGCCGGCCATGCCGAGCACCACCACCGGCACCCAGAGGTGACTCAACAGGTCGAGGATCTTGCCGATGTTCCAGCGGGCATCGACGTAGTCGGGCGAGAACAGGCCGCCGACACTCATCCCGAAGAACCGGTAGCCGAAATACATCAGCACCAGCGCGATCAGGAAGTTGGGCACGGCCAGGCCGAGGAAGCCGATCGTGGTCGCCAGATAGTCGCCGACCTTGTATTGCCGGATCGCCGAATACAGCCCGACCGGCAGCGCGATGATCCAGGTGAAGATCAACGTGCAGAGCGCGATCGCCACGGTCAGCGGCAGCCGTTGCGCCAGCACCTCGGTGACCGGCCGGTTGAGCTGGAACGACTCGCCGAAGTCGCCGACCATGATCCCCTGCATCCACTTCAGGTACTGGACGTAGATCGGCGAATCGAGGCCGTAGCGCAGCTCCAGCGCGGCGATCCGGCCTTGATCGATGCCGCCCTGAGCCCGCATCTGGGTGATCAAGGTGGTCAGGTAGTCGCCCGGCGGCAGCGAGATGATCAAGAACGCCACCAGGCTGATCAGGAAGATCGTCGGCACCATGTAGAGCAGCCGGCGGACCACGTACCTCAGCATGGGCTCAGCTATCCAGGTAGTAAGTCGTCATGTTGGTGACCGCTGGATAGGGACACTTGAACGACATCCACATCTGATCATCGCCGGGCACGTTGTGGATCCGGTTGGTCTTGATGCAGAACGGATCTCCGGGCAGGCTGATCCCCATCGTCCAGAACTCGTCCCGGGCGATCTCGATGATCTCCTTGATCGCCGCGTACTGGGCCGCCTGGTCCGACGTGCTGACCACCTGTTCCCGGTAGATCGTCATCTGCCGCTGCATCGCCTCCGGCGGCGCCTCGTTCGGATCGCCGCCCTCGTACCAGGCCGACCACAGCGGGGCGTACGACGAGCCGCCGGTGGCGAACAGCCAGCGCGGGTCGGCGATCAGGTCGAGATAGCCGAGTTCGCCCTTGTCCAGGGTGCAGTCGTAGTCGTTGGCCTCCATCCGGGTGGACACCAGCTCGGGGCTCGCGGTGTCGATCCGGAGCTCGATCCCGACCTCGTTCCAGGTCCGCTTGACGAACTCCATCGCGTCGATCAGATCGGGATAGCGGGACTGGCAGAGCACGGAGATCACGATCGGCTTGCCGCCCTCGCCGAGCAGCCGCTTGTCGGCGTTGAGCTCGGAGTAGCCGGCCTTGGCGAAGTGCTCCCGGGCGACGTCAAGATCGAACTCGGTGTACTGCGTGCCGAAGTCCTCCGAGGTGTAGAACGGGACCTCGGGGCGCGGTGCCGTCTGCCACGGCCGGCCCTGGCGCTGATACACCAGATCGATGATCTGCTGCCGGTTGATCGCCTGCGACAGCCCGATCCGGAAGTCCTTGTTCTGAAACATCTTCCGCTTGCCGGCGTCCTTGACGTTGAGGTTGAGGCAGACCCCGATCGTGTTGTGGTTCGGCTCGCGGACCTTGATCAACGAGTAGCCGCCCTGCTCCATCCCCTCACTGAGCACCGGCCGGTTCTTCGGGATCGTCACCTCCTGCCGTTGATAGATGTCGACGTCGCCGTTGGCCGCGGCCAGCAGCAGCGGCCCCTCGTCGGAGAAGAAGGTGAAGACCACCTGGTCGATGTAGGGCAGCTGGCTGCCGTCGGGATCGGTCTTCCAGTAGTACGGGTTGCGCTCCCAGACCTGGCGGCCGCCGTCGCCGTGCGGATTCTTCGGCACCCAGGCGCTGAGCACCGGCAGCTCGATGTTCTCCAGCTCGTCGATCTTGGCCAGGAAGTCCTCGGCCCAGTCGTCCTTGAGCTCGGCATTGAAATCCTTGTGGAACTTCTCCAGGTAGTGCCGCGGCAGCAGCCGGAACGGCGGGCCGTGGATCGCGATCTGCTCCAGGAACAACGAGTTCGGAGCGTCGAAGGTGAAGGTCACCTCCCAGTCGCCATTGGCCGAGACCTGCACCGGCTTGCCGTTGCTGGTCAGCGTCCGCGGCACGACCGGAGTGATCTTCTCGTTCAACAGCACGTTCTCGTGCCACCAGGTCAGGTCGCCGGAGGTGAGCGGCTCACCGTCGGACCAGCGCATCCCCTCGCGCAGGCGGAACACGTACACCCGGCCGTCCTGCTCCACCTCGAACGACTCGGCGATGTTGGGAATGATCTTGGTGTACAGCGGATCCCAGGTGATCAGATGATCATGGACCACTGTCATCCAGAGCCAGCTGGCGTCGGTGCTCTCCAGCACGGTCTGCAGTGTGCCGCCGTACTGCCCGACCCGTTCCAGCGGTTCGATCACGCGCGGCGCCTTGGGCAGCCGCTGATCGACCGCGGGCAGCGTGCCGGCGCTGACCTGCTCGGCCAGCATCGGCGCCTCCTTGCCCTTGGGGCCCGTGCTCTCCTCACCGCCGCCCTGGTCCGGGCCGATGGAGAAGAATCCGCAGCCAGCAAGTCCGGCGGAGCCGGTCGTGATTCCGGCCAGGGCGAGGAACCGCTTGCGGGTGATCATCCGCCGCGCCTCAGCACCCCCCGACCGTGGCACGTGATGACCCTCATGCATCGGTCTCATCTCCTTCGATGAATCTCGATAGTCCACGTTGCAACATCTTGCATCCGTACTGTGGAATCTCGGTGGAAGCTTAAACCCGGCTCCGGAAGCCGGTCAATGGTTCGTCTTGAAACGGCGGCAGTTCTTGATCATCATCGGCGGTGACCAGCCGCGGACTACGCTCTGGAGGCATGACCGACGAGACCCCGCGGCCGGGCCGGATCCGATTCCCCGACATCAGCCCGCGCGCGTACGAACATCCCGCCGATCGCGGTGCCCTGGTGGCACTGCGGGCCATCCCCGGCTTCGATCAGGTGCTCAAGGCGATCTCCGGCGCCATCGGCGAACGCAGCGTCCGGCTGCTCTTCCTGGCGACCTCGATCCGGGTGTCACCACGCCAGTTCCCGGAGCTGCACCAGGTGCTGACCGAGTGCGCCACCACCCTCGACCTCGACCCCGTACCCGAGCTGTACGTCACCCGCGACCCGATGCCGAACGCGATGGCGATCGGGCTGGACAAGCCGATCGTCGTGATCACCACCGGCATGATCGACCTGCTCGACCACGAGGGGCTGCGCTTCATCATCGGCCACGAGGTCGGCCACGTGCTGTCCGGTCATGCGCTCTACCGGACGATGATGCTGCAGCTGATCGCGATCGCGAACTCGATCCAGTGGATGCCGATCGGCGTCTGGGGCCTGCGGGCGATCATCCTCGGCCTGAACGAGTGGTTCCGAAAGTCCGAGCTGTCCTGCGACCGGGCCGGCCTGCTCTGCGGCCAGGACCCGAAGGCCGCCCTCCGGGTGCACGCCGCCCTGGCCGGCGCCAAGGATCCGGACGAGATGGACGTCTCCGGCTTCCTGGCCCAGGCGACCGAGTACGAATCGGGCGGTGACATCCGGGACAGCTTCCTGAAGATCCTGCAGACCGCCGACCTGACCCACCCGATGGCCGCCCTGCGCGCCGCCGAGCTGCAGAAGTGGGTGGCCGGCAACGGTTACGCCGACATCCTGGCCGGCAACTACCCACGGCGCTCGGAGGACAAGGACGCGCCGCTGAGCGAAGATGTGAAGGCGGCCGCGGCGTCGTACCGGCAGGACTTCCAGACCTCCGCCGATCCGCTGTTCAAGGTGATGAACAAGGCCGGCTCCGTGATCGGGGGCGTCAGCGGAAGTGCGGCGAACCGGGTCCGCGACTGGTGGAAGAGCGGCCCGGGCGCAGGCCGTCCTTCCAACGGCGACCGCTGAATCCTTCTTCTGTCTTGTTCTTGGAGGTGACTGTCGCGGGACTGGCGGGGAGGTCTGTGCGCGAGCCACCATCCGCACGCGGCGGCCCGGGTGCCGCTGCCGCGGTCTGGGTGTGCGTGCTCCCGCCAGACCCAGCCAGCCTCGCGCACAGACCTCCCCGCCAGTCCCGCTTCCTTCCGGGTCGGTCGGGTTCAGCGGTCGCCGTTGGAAGGACGACGCACACCCGAAGAGGCCGGGCCGCCTCAGCGTTGGTTGCCTGGGGCTGGTCGGCGGTGGCGCGGTGGGACGTTTGGGTGTTCGTTCCCTGAGCTTGTCGAAGCATGTCCTGAGCCTGTCGAAGGGGGCAGGTCGGGTGATCTGGTTTGCCTTTGACAAGTTTGGGGAGCAGGCGGCGGAGGGTCAGTCGGCGGGCTGGCCGAGGTGGATCGTGTTGCCGTCGAAGTCCTCGGCCTGGGCGGTGCGTTCGCCCCAGGGCTGGTCGGTGGGTTCGACGGTGATCGTGACGCCGGCGGATCGGAGGTGGTCGACGGCGGCGTCGCAGTCGGTGACGTAGATCCAGAGGGCGAAGCGGTTGGTCGGTTCGCTCGCCTCGGGGTTGCGGCCAATGCCCAGTTTGGACGGGCCCAGGTCGAGGGCGAGGTAGTCGGCCGGGCCGGATTCGGGGAACTGATAGGTCACCCGTCCGCCGAGTAGGTCGCGGTAGAAGCGGAGTGCGGTGTCGGGATCCGGCACCGAGATGATCGGGAACGTCTCTGTCAACATGGGCTGCCTTCCGTAGGTTTCACCACCCCTACGGACGAGCATGCCGGAAATCGACACCAGGCCCGGGAACCTGTGTGTACCATTTGGTACATGAAGATCGAACGCGAGTTGATCATCGACGCCCCGGTCGACGTTGTCTGGTCCGTGATGTCCGATGTCGAGCGGTGGCCGGAAATGACGGCGTCCATGACGTCGGTACGACTACTGGACGGCGAGCTGCGGCTCGGGGCCCGGGCCGAGGTCGTACAGCCGAAACTGCCCAAGGCGATCTGGACGGTCACCCGGTGGGACGAAGGTCGGCGCTTCGACTGGACCGCGAGGTCGGCGGGCCTGACGACGGTCGGTATCCACGGCGTCGAGGCCACCACCGGTGGCACCCGGGCCTACATCGGCGCCGAGCAGACCGGCTTCCTGGCACCGCTGCTCGCGCTGCTGATCGGCAAGCTGTCCGAGGGCTATCTCGATCTCGAGATCGCCGGCTTCAGGGACAGGTCGCTGGCCATCCGGTGACCGGCCGCGATGCCCTGCTGGAGCGGGCGATCGAGCACCTGTCCGCGGCCGGGGTCGGCGCCATCAGCCTGCGCGGCCTGGCCCAGCAGCTGGGCACCAGCCACCGGATGTTGATCTATCACTTCGGCTCCCGGGAAGGGCTGCTGGCCGCGGTGGTGGCCGAGGTCGAACGCCGGCAGCGCGAGCTGCTGCCACAGATGATCGACCCGGACCGGCCGACGATCGATCAGTCGCTGGCGTTCTGGCAGGCGGTGGTCGAGGCGAGCGAGCGCCACGGCAGGCTGTTCTTCGAGCTGGCCGCGCACGCGATGCAGGACCAGCCGCACGCCCGGCCGCTGCGCCGCGGCCTGATCGACCCCTGGCTGGCACCGCTGGAGGACTTCTGCCGCCAGCTCGGCGTGCCGGAGGATCAGTGCGCGCGGACGGCCCGGATGACCATGGGCACCGCGCGCGGACTGCTGTTCGACCTGTTGCTGACCGGTGATCACGCGGAGGTCGACGCCGCGGCCCTGCAGCTGAACGAGCTGCTGTTGATCATCGCTCGAGTGTCGCCGAAGGCCTGACCGCGCCGCGGAAGGTGCGGCGGTAGGCGCGCGGGTTGGTGCCGGTGTAGGTGAGGAAGTGCCGGCGCAGCGACTCGGCCGTCCCGAAGCCGGCCGCATGCGCCACCTGAAGCAGCGTCAGGTCGGAGTCCTCGAGCAGGGTGCGGGCGCGCTCGACCCGCCGGCGGATGATCCAGACGGTCAGGCTGTCGCCGGTCTCGGCCCGGAAGCTGCGCTCCAGGGTCCGCGGGCTCATGTGCGCCCGCGCCGCCACTTCGGCCAGGGGCAACGGCTCGGCGAGGTGTTCGGTGAGCCAATCCAGGATCGGCGCCAACCGCCCGGACACCGATCGCGGCCGCCGCTTGGCGTACTGGGCCTGGCCGCCGTCGCGGTACGGCGGACTGACCAGGACCCGCGACACGTCGTTGGCATAGGCCTGGCCGTGATCTTGACCGAGCACGTACAGGCAGAGATCGGCGGCGGCCAGCATGCCGCCCGAGGACAACACCTGGCCGTCGTCGACATACAGGGCGTGCTCGATCAGCTCGACCCGCGGAAAGAGGGAACGGAACTCCTCGGCCAGCGCCCAGTGCGTCGTCGCCCGGTGCCCGTCCAGCACCCCGGCCTGGCCGAGCACGAACGCTCCGGCGCAGAGCGAGACCAGCCGTGCCCCGTCCTGGGCGGCCGCCGCGACCGCCTCGAGCACCGCCGGGTGCTGCGGCGCCCAGGGGGCCTCCAGACCGGGCACGATCACCGTGTCGGCGCCGCGGATCCAGTTGATCGGCTCGAGGTCGTCGATGGTGAACCCGAGCGAGGTCGGCGTCGGGGCC
This sequence comes from Microlunatus speluncae, assembly GCF_009299835.1. Lineage (GTDB taxonomy): Bacteria > Actinomycetota > Actinomycetes > Propionibacteriales > Propionibacteriaceae > Microlunatus > Microlunatus speluncae. The sequence continues at coordinate 96,968 of NZ_VKCZ01000003.1, read as the reverse complement.
CGGCCGCAGATGCCGATCTCGTACGGCACCTCGGCTTCCGGTCTGATCTTGGAGAAGACCGACGGCCTTCGGCCGAACACCTGCACGGCCACCGCCAGGTCGAGCACGAAGGTCCCGGCGAGCACGATCAGTGCGACCCGATGACGTCCCATCGTCGCCACCCCCGATGGCCGGATCTGTGGGAAACCTGACTCCCATCGTAGTGCCGGGAGGTGGGTCTGCGGATGAAGATCGGCGCATGAAACCCGACACCATCGTGCTGGTCCACGGCTTCTGGGTGACGCCGCGCAGCTGGGAGCACTGGATCACCCATTTCGAGGCCAAGGGCTATCGCGTGATCGCCCCGGGCTATCCGGGCTTCGAGGTCGAGGTCGAGGCGCTGCGGGCCGATCCCAAGATCATCGCCGACGTCACCGTGCCGGCGATCATCGAGAAGCTCGAGGGCGTGATCAAGGTCCTCGACCGGCCGCCGATCATCATGGGCCACTCGGCCGGCGGCGCCTTCACCCAGATCCTGCTCGACCACGGCTTCGGGGCCGCCGGCGTCACCTTCAACTCCGCGCCGACCGAGGGCGTCCGGGTTGTGCCGCTGTCCCAGCTCAAGTCGACCTTCCCGGTGCTGAAGAGCCCGGCGAACCGGCACAAGGCGGTCGGGCTGTCCGCGGAGGAGTGGCGCTACGCCTTCACCAACACCTTCACCGAGGAGGAGTCGGCAGCGCTGTATCAGCGCTATCACGTGCCGGCCAGCGGCGCGATCCTGTGGGGCGGCGTGCTGGCCAACTACCAGCCGGGACCGCAGGAGACCTGGGTCGACTACCGCAACGGCAACCGGGCACCGCTGCTCTTCGTCTCCGGCAGCGAGGACCACATCATGCCGCCGGCCATCCAGCGGTCCAACCACAAGCACTACAAGTCGGCGGCGATCACCGAGATCCGGGAGTACGAGGGCTATGCCCACCTGCTGCCGGCCCAGCAGGGCTGGCAGCAGATCGCCGACGAGGCTCTGGACTGGGCCGTCGAACACGCCCGATGATCATGACCCTCGGTCGACTGCCCGCTCAGCCGGGCGCGAGGGCGGCGTCGAGGGGGCCGGCGGCCTGAGGAAGATCAAGAAAGACCTGGTCCGGGGTGCTCGGCTCGAACCGGCCGGCGGCCAGCCCACAGTCCTTCAGCCGGGCGACGACCAGCCCGGAGGCCGGGTAGATCCATAGGTGCTGCCCCTCCGACCCGTCGTGCCCGTACGCGATCGGCGCTCCCTCGCCGGGCCGGTCCGCCGGCCAGCGGTGCAACAGCAGCAACCCCATCCCGGCGCCGGGGATCGGTGACCGGCGGATGGTGTCGACCCAGTCCGCCGGCAGCAGTTGATCATCGTCGTGAGTCAGCAGCTCGCCGAGCTTCGCCAGATCGGCGGCGGTGAAGGCGGCGCTGGCCATGGCCAACGGGTTGCCGGCATTGTCGCTCTGCCAGGTCCAGGTCTCGATGCCCAGCGGCCGGAACAGCTCCGTCGCCGCGAAGTCGAGGAACGGCCGCCCCGCCACCCGCGTGATGATCGCCGGCAGCACCGAGACCGCGACGTTGTTGTACGCCAGCACGGTGCCCGGCTCGGCGGCGACGGGAAGATCATTCAGCGTGTGGGCGAGCAGATCGTCGGGCCAGTCGGCGTTCAGCTGCGGCCAGGTGTCGGCGGCCAGGCCGGACGCGTGACCCATCACCTGCCGGACCGTGATGATCGACTTCGGCCGGTCGCTCCACTGCGGGAACCAGCGGGAGACCGGCTGATCAAGATCGAGCAGCCCCAGCCGGACCGCCCGACCGATGATCATGCCGACGATCAGCTTGGTCACCGACATGGTCGCGATCGGCGGGCCGCCGTCGCCGAGCCCGGCCAGCCGTTCGCCGCGATGGGAGAGGGCGAACTGACTGGTGTCGCACGCCGCGGCGCGGCGGAGCAGCTCCGCGACTTCGTCGTCGACCTCGGTCACGTCCGCGATCCTACGTCACGCCGGCGCGGAATATTACGTTGTTATAGCCGGTCGGCCTCTCGCCTGCGGCCGCCGGATGGGGCAGAATGTGATCATGAAGCAGTACCCGGCACGGCGGGCCCGGGTGCCGTCAGTGCATCTCCTCGCCGGCCTCAACGGGTCGGGCAAGACGCGACTGGCCCGAGAGCTGGAGTTGCGCTGCCCGGCGGTCCGCTTCACCCTCGACGAATGGATGCTGCGGCTGCACCGGCTCCCGATCGACGATCCGCGGTACGGCGAGCTGGCGGCGCAGTGCCAGGAGCTGATCTGGGACACCGCCCGCCAGGTCCTCGCCACCCACACCGATGTCGTCCTGGACTGGAACCAGTGGAGCCGGGAGCGGCGGGCCGGCTGGCGGGACCGGATCCGGGCGGCGGGGGCCCGGCCGGTGCTGCACCACGTCCGGGTGCCGCTGGAGGTCGCGGTCGGTCAGGCCGCGGGCCGGCGCGATCCGTACGCCCACGCCCTGGACCGGGCCGGCATCGAGCACCTGGCCGGCCTGTTCGAGGAGCCCGGTGCCGACGAGGGGCTGGAGATCAGGATCGTCACCCCGGACCAACTCGTCACGCAGAAGCACCACGACTGATCCCCCGTCGGGCCTGGCTTCGGCGACTGCCGGGGGCGGCCGCTAGGGTCGGCGGGGTGAGCGAGCAGGCAATCAAGGGACTGGCCGTCGGCGGCCACGGCGAGCAGCAGGATCCGATCGCGGAGGCCGCGGCGCGGCGGGCGAATCTGGCCCAGTTCTTCCTCGGCGACCCGCAGGGCTGGAAGGCGCCGACGGTCGCCTACGAGGGTGGCGCGGCGGCGTTGCGGGACGCGGCCGAGGCGGCCGGCATCACGTTGTACGTGCACGCGCCGTACGTGCTGAACGTGGCGACCTCCAACAACCGGATCCGGATCCCGAGCCGGAAGCTGCTGCAGCAGACGGTCACGCTGGCGGCCGAGGTGGGCGCGGCCGGTGTGATCGTGCACGGCGGCCACGGGCTGAAGGACGACGACCCCGAGGGCGGCTTCGACAACTGGCGCAAGTGCGTCGACCGGCTGGACGCGCCGGTGCCGATCCTGATCGAGAACACGGCCGGCGGCGACAACGCGATGGCCCGCCGGTTCGACCGGATCGCCCGGCTGTGGGACGCGATCGGGCAGGCCGAGGGCGGTGACCGGGTCGGCTTCTGCCTGGACACCTGCCACGCCTTCGCCGGCGGTGAGGACCTGGACGGCGTGGTCGACCGGGTGAAGGCGATCACCGGCCGGGTCGACCTGGTGCACGCCAACAACTCGCGGGACACCTTCGACTCCGGCGCCGACCGGCACGCCAACTTCGCCGACGGCGAGATCGCGGGCGAGTCGTTGCTGCACGTCGTCACCACGGCCAAGGCGCCGGTGATCGTCGAGACCCCCGGCGGCCGCGAGGGCCAGGCCGGCGACATCGCCTGGCTGCGGGAACGACTGACCTGACCGCTCGGCCGGGTCGGCGCTCACCGGGATCACGCGACTGGGCTCGATGCCGACCGTCGGGTGCCGAGGACGAGTCGCAGTGAGGCGCCGGTCAGCGCTACCCCGAACCAGATCACACTGCTGACCCCGACGTGGTCGGCGAACAGTCCGCCGAAGAGCGCACCCAGGGCGATCGAGGTGTTGTAGGCCATGGTGTTGAGCGACATCGCGGCCTCGAAGGTCTCCGGCGCCGCGGCGAGTGTGAGATTGACCTGAGACAGCTGCGCGACGCCGAAGGAGAGGCCCCAGAGGGTCAGCGAGGCGATCGCGCCGACGGGCGTACCGCCGATGAGCTGCAGCAGGAGCAGCGAACCCACCAGCCCCGCGGCGCCGACGATGAAGCTGCCCTTCAGGCTCCAGGTCACCAGCCGGCCGGCGATGAAGTTGCCGACGGCACCGCCGACCCCGAAGATCATCAACGCGACGGTGATGAAGGTCGGAGTCGCGTACGGATGACCCTCCAGGAGCGGTCGGACGAAGGTGTACGCGCCGAAGTGACCGAGCACGAAGAGCACCACGGTGGTCAACACCAGCCGCAGCCGGACGTTCTGCAGCGGGAGTCCGAACACCTCCCGGACCGAGACCGCGTTGGCCGACGGCAGTGACGGCACCGCGGCGGCGACGGCCAGCAGCACCAGCACACTGAGGCCCGACCAGATCAGGAAGGACGTCCGCCAGTCGGTCAGGCTCTCCAGGACCGTTCCCAGCGGAATCCCCACCACCGTGGCGATCGAGATCCCGGACATCACCACGGCCGCGGCCCGGCTCGCCTGGTGTCGGGGGACCAGCCGCATCGCCATGCTCACCCCGATGGCCCAGAAGACGCCGCTGGCGAACCCGATCAGCAGGGGCGTGGTCAAGATCAACACGAAGTTGGGGGCGAGGGCCGTGGCGAGGTTGCCCACGACCAAGATCACCAGCAGGGCGGTCAGCAGGACCCGACGGTTGAGCCGTCTGGTCAGGGCCACCAGGAACGCGACGCCTAGCCCGGCCGAGACTCCCATCGGGGTGACCATCAGGCCGGCCACCCCGACCGGGATCACCAGGCTCGTGCTCAGCGGGGTGAGCAGGCCGACCGGCATCAGCTCGGTGGTGAGGAACACGAACAGGTTGGCTGTGATGGCAGCCACCCCCAACCAGGCTCGGGCGGTGGGTGCTCGATGCTCTGGCTCAAGCCGGCTGCACTGGGCCCTGGACGAGCGGTTGTGCCGGGTCTTCAGCGACTACGACCTCGGCCGGGGCGAGTTCGATGTGCTCGCCACGCTGCGGCGATCCGGCGCACCCTTCGAGCTGACCGACGGCGGCCGCCAACTCATCGACGAGGCGCTGGATCAGCACGTCCGCAACGAAGCCGGGCTGCTCTCCGGACTTTCCGCGACCGAGCGACGGACCCTGGCCGACCTGTTGCGCAAGCTCGGCCAGACGCTCGATCGGTCGGTCGAAGAAGCTGACGGGTTCTCGCCGAGTCAGTGACGCGTCAGCAAGATCGGCCACGATGAGAGGTACGGGACCACCGGCAGCCGCCGCTCATCGGCTGTCGGTGGTTCGTCCTTGACTCGGCCCCAAGGTCACGGTGTGAGCTTTCCAACCTGAACGGCTCTCACACGGAAGGCACCGCATGACCATGCGAAAGAGGACCCGCCGGCTGGCGGCGCTGGCGATCGCTGCCGGGATCGCCGCGGCGGCGTTCGTCACCCCCGGCGCGTACGCCGACCAGAACGACGGGCCCGGCGACGGGACGGCTGCGCTCGCCTGGGGCGCCTGCCCGGAGGGCACGGCACCGACCAACCCGCTGCTGGAGTGCGCGACCCTGCCGGTCCCGCTCGACTACGACGACCCCGACGGCCGGACCATCGACATCATGATCTCCCGGCTGCCCAGCCAGAACCCCGAGGAACGACGCGGAATCCTGATCACCAACCCGGGCGGACCGGGCGGTTCCGGCCTCTCCATGCCGGCCGACCTGCAGGCGCTGGGCGCGCCGTCCAGCCTGCTCGACAGCTACGACATCATCGGCCTGGATCCGCGCGGTGTCGGTCACTCATCACCGGTCAGCTGCGGCTTCACCACCGACCAGGAGTATCTGTCCAACATCCCGCAGTGGGCGGCGGACGCCGACGAAGTCGATCACTACGCCGAGGTCGTCAAGGGCGTTGCCGAGCAGTGTGCGGCCGCCGACACCGAAGGACTGCTGCCGCACATCTCGTCCGCCAACACCGCCCGGGACCTGGAGCAGATCCGGGCCGCCTTCGGCGAGGACAAGATCAACTTCTTCGGCGTCTCGTACGGCTCCGCGTTGGGTGGCACCTACGCCTCCCTGTTTCCCGAGCAGACCGATCGAATGATCATCGACAGCAACGTCGGCGGCACCGCCTTCGGCCGGGACGCGTTCCGCCGAATGGCTCGCGGCGCGGAGGAGGGCTTCGGCACCTTCGCCGGCTGGGCCGCCGCCCGGCACGACAGCTACGGCCTCGGCCGGACCGAGCGCCAGGTGCGCCAGACCTGGTTCCGGCTGGCCGACCAGCTCGACGCCGAGCCGGTCATCGGTATCAACGGCAAACTGTTCCGGTTGATCAGCTTCGGGATGCTCTACAAGGAGGACACCTTCCCCACCTTGGCCCAGCTGTGGCAGTCACTGGCCCAAGGCGACGAGGCGGCCGTCCGGAGCTACCTGGCCAACGACGCCCCCGCGAGCATCCGTGCCGCCGGCACCGGCTCGGAGAACCCCCAGCCGTCCCCGAGCGACAACGTCCTCTCCTCCTTCCTCGCGGTCACCTGCAACGACTCCCAGTGGAGCCGCGACGTGGCCAGCTACCAGCAGTCCGTCGCCGAGGACCGGGAGAAGTACCCGCTGTTCGGGGCGGCCGCCGCCAACATCACCCCCTGCGCCTTCTGGCCGCACGACGGCCGCGAGGTCGAGCTGGTCGACGAGGGGCCCGAGAACATTTTGATCATGCAGAACCGGATCGACGTCGCCACCCCGTACATCGGCGGCGTGTTGGCCCGGAAGGGGTTCGGCGACCGGTCCCGGCTGGTCTCGGTCGACGGCTACCGGCACGGCGTCTACCTCTTCGACGACAACCCGTGCGCCCTCAACGTCGGCACGGCGTATCTGGTCGACGGCGAGTTCCCGCGGCGAGACGTCCGCTGCGCGGCCGAGCGGGGATCCGGCCTGGCGCTGACTGCGGACCAGCTCCGGCTCCGCGAACGCACCCTGGATCGGCTGACCCCGCTGCACTAGCTCCGCGCGTTCCCTGAGCCTGTCGAAGGCAAGGCCCGACCTGGCTTGGCCATTCGACAGGCTCAGGGAACGGAACGACACTAGGATCCTGAATCGTGCCCACCCTGGAGATCAGGCGACACAGCCTGCGCAAGAACACCGGCGGATCGCAGTTGTCGCAGGAGGGGGTGGAGTTGGCGCGGCGGATCGGAGCCACGATGGGGCCGTACGACGTCGTCGCCACCTCGGTGGTGCCGCGGGCCCGGGAGACGGCGGTCGCGATGGGCTTCGCTGTTGATCAAGAAGTGGTGACGCTCGGCCGGGATCCGGGCCTGTACGCGGAGGCCGAGGCGGCCCTGCCGGAGCGCACGCCGAACCCGTTCCTGGCGTTGGCGGCGGCGATCGACCTCGGCGGCGCGTACCACCTGTATGCGCACTCGATCGCGGCGCTCTGGCGGGATCTGATGACCCCGCTGGCCGCCGACCAATCGGCCCTGGTCGTCGGTCACTCGGGCGAGCTCGAGGCGGCGTTGGTGGCCTGCGTGCCGGACGCCGACTATGCCGAGTGGGGCGGATTCTTCGGCTGCTGCGAGGGGGCTCGGCTGACGTTCACCAACCGGTTCACCGAGGTGGAGTTCCTCCGCTTGTCCTGACCTCAGCCGCTGTCGATCAGGCCGCGGCGCCGGGCCACGGCGGCCGCCTCGGTGCGGCTGGCGGCGCCGAGCTTGGCCAGGATGTTAGAGACGTGCACGCTCGCGGTCTTGGTGCTGATCACCAACGCCGCGGCGACTTCGCCGTTGCTCCGGCCCTCGGCGACCAGGGTCAGCACCTGCCGCTCCCGCGGGGTCAGCACCGAGACCGCCGAGGCCGTCCGAGCGATCCCGTCGAGCTCGGCCAGCAGCGGCGCGGCGCCGAGCCGGTTCGCCGTCGACCGCGCGGAGTCGGCCAACTGCTGGGCCCGGGATCGGTCACCCGACGCGTGCAGCAGGGCGGCCAACCGAGCCTCGGAGCGGGCCAGCTCGAAGAGGTTCGGATAGGCCCGGAAACCTTCCAGCGTGGCCTCCCAGGCGGTGATCAACTCCGCGAACTCCGGCCGGTCGATCCCGGCGAGCCAGCGCAACCGCAGCGTCTCGGCCGCCAGCCGGGCCAGCCAGGCCCGGGTCTCCAGACCCTGCACGCCGGGATGCCGACCCATCCCGGTCAACGGCACGGCTCGCTCGGCCAGGCCCACGAGGTGCGCGACCAAGGCGCCGCGATCGGCCGGGTCGACCGCGTCGAGCCGGTTCGCGTACTGGCCGATCAGTTGCGCGGCCAGGCGGATCCGGCCCTGGAAGTCCGGCACCCGCCAGACCTCGGCCACCGCCGCGACGGCCTCGTCGTGGAACCGTTCGGCGGCGACCGGGTCGCCGTTGTTGCCGTACCACTCGATCGCCGCGGTGCAGGCGAGCATGATCACGTGGCCGTTGCCGGCCCAGCCCGACCGCGACGCGGCGAGCAACGGTCCGGCGTCCCCACCGCGGGCGGCCACGACGGTCACGGCGACCGCCGTCAACGCCGCCCGCGCCGGCTCCGGCGGCGCTTCGTTGGCGCAGTCGCTCAACGCGAGCACGGCGTCCCAGTCGCCCTGCTGGAACGCCACGATCCCCGCGTGGGTCCGGGCCTCGAGCGGGAACGGGGAATACCGCAGCCCGAGCTCGGCACCGCGGCGGGTGCATTCCTCGTAGCGGGCCCGGGCCTCGACCAGATCGCCCTCGTCCAACGCCATCCCGCCCAGGTTGTGCAGCGCCCGCAGCTCGGCCGGGTCGTGATGGCGGCGGGCCAGCAGGACGGCCTCCCGCAGCAGCTCCCGCATCCCTTTCGGATCACCGTCCTTGGCGGCAATCCACGACTGAGCGGTCCGGATCGCGACCAGCGCGTCCGGCAGCTCGAACGCGGCCGCCTGCTCGGCCGCCGCCTCGGCCAGGGCCATGGCCTCGTCGTCGTGATACTCGGTCGCCATCGCGAGCACGTGCGCGGCGAGCACCCGGGTCCGGAACACGCTCGGCTCCGGCGGCACCAGGCTCAGCGCCTCCGTGGTGGCCGCGGCGACCTCGACCGGATGATCGGTCTGCATCCCGACGCCGGCCAGGGCGAGCAGCAGCCCGGCCCGGTCGAGCGGTGCCAGGTCGGCGGCCTCGAGCGCGGCACGGACGATCACCCAGGCCCGATGGAACTGCCCGGCCGCCAGCGCGCACTCGCTGGCCCGGACCGCGAGCTCGGCGGCGTTGGCGGCGGCGCCGGGCTCGGCGGCCAACCGCAGCGCGACCTCGTAGTGCCGCAGCGCCTCGGCCGGACCGGCCGCGGCCACCGACGCCTCCGCGGCCCGGATGCTGGCCGGCAGGGCCAGTTCATGATCACCGGCGGCCAGCGCGTGCCGGGCCAGCTCGGCGTCGTTCGCGGCCCCGACGGCCGGATCGGTCAGCGCCGTCAGGTACGCGCGGTGCAGCCGGGTCCGCTCGCCCGGCAACAGATCCCGGCGGATCGCCTCGGCCAGCAGCGAATGCCGGAACGTGAACCGATCCTCCTCGCCGGCCACCAGCAGCCGGGACTGGGTCGCCTCCCGCAGCGCCGGATCGAGCTCCTCGGCCGGCAGAGCGGTGACCCGGCCGAGCAGGGCGTAGTCGACCGGGTGCCCGGCCACCGACAGCGCCCGCGCCACCCGCTGCCCGACCGGCCCGAGCCGCTCCAACCGCAGCAGCAACACCGCGGCCAGATCATCGGGCAGGCCGGACCCCTCGCCGCCCGCGTTGAGCAACTCCTCGACGAAGAAGGCGTTGCCGCCGGACCACGAGATCAACTGCCGGAACCCCTCCTCGGACAGCGCACCGGGCGCCGCCGCGCGCGGCTCCAGGGTGGCCACCAGCTCCCGTACCGCAGCCTCGGACAGCGGTTCGAGCTCGAGCCGGCCGACCGCGCGCAACCGGACCCAGCTGGCCAGCACCGGCCGCAACGGATGATCGCGAACCAGGTCGTCGCTGCGGTACGACACCACGATCGACACCGGGGCCGGGCAGGGTCGGGCGAGCAGATAGCTGATCAACTCCAGACTCGACTGGTCGGCCCAGTGCGCGTCCTCGATGATCACCAGCAGCGGCTGCTCCCGGGCGGACTCGTTGAGCACCGACCAGACACTCTCGATCAGCGCGCCCCGGTTGGGCCGGTGGCCCGCGTCGCCGGTGCGGTCCAGCAACGGCGCCAGCCCGGGATGCTCGGCCAGCAGCCGTTGTTGCGCCGTGAGCCGATCGGAGCCGCCGGCCTCGGCCAGGGCCGCCATGATCTCCAGGAACGGCAGGTACGGCAGCGGACTGTCGGCCAGGTCGACGCAGTGCCCGACCAGCACCCGCCGGCCGCGCCGGCCGGCCAGCTCGGCGAACTCGGCCAGCAGCCTGGTCTTGCCGATCCCGGCATCGCCGGACAGCACGCCGATCCCCGACCCGGCCTCGGCCGCGTTCAGGCCGGCGAGGTCGGCCAGCCGGTCCAACTCCGCGGTGCGTCCGATCAGCGGTGCCATGCGCCCCATCATGACAAGTCCGCGGTGCCGCTCCCGGGAAAAGCCGGTGCTGGTGCCAGCCTTCGTCGATAGTGTCCCCGTCCGTGATCAGCACTCCGACCGACGACGAGCTGCTCGCCCTGGTGGCTCGGCACTGGTCGATCGGGCCGGCCCGGTTGACGGGGCCGCAGCGCGGGACGAACAACCTGACCCGGATCGTCACCACCGACCGGGCGGTCGGCGTGCTGCGGGTCTACCGGAACCTTGATCAGGAACGGGTCGCCCGGGAGCACCGACTGCTGGCCCGGCTGGCTTCGGCCGGGCTGCCGTACCGGATCCCGCGGCCGGTGCCGACCGGCTCCGGCGCGACCCTGGTCGCGTCGCCGTGGGGCGCGATCAGCCTGAGCGACTGGATCGACGGCCGCCGGCCGGACCTGGAGCGGCCGGGCGCCGCTCGCGCGGCCGGGCGGGCCCTGGCCCGGCTCGACCTGGCCCTCGCCGCGGTGCCCGAGCCGGACGCTCCGTTCGACTGGCTCGGCCCCGATATCGGGCGGGCGACGATCGATCCCGGGCTGGTGACGGCGCTGGCCGACGCCGGGTTGCCCGGTGCTCAGGTCGCGTGGCTCCGGCAGCGGACCGGGCCGCCGGCCCGGCCGGCCGAGCTGCCGGTGCAGATCATCCACTGCGATTTCGGCGCCTCCAACCTGCTCGTCACCGACGACGATCAGCTCAGCGGCGTGCTCGACTTCGAGGTCGCCGGTCGTGACCTGAGGATCAACGACCTGGCGATAACCCTGTTCCAGAGCGGTCTGCTGGACGGCCCGGACTGGCCGGCCCGGACGGCCGAGCTGCTGATCGGCTACGCCGAGGTGATCACTCCCGACCCGGCCGAGATCATGATCATCCCGTCCTTGATCGCCGCCCGCGCGCTCGGCACCGTCGGTTGGCGCGCCACTCGCTGGCGTACCGGATTGGACACCCTGGCCGAGGTCTCGGACCGGATCACCGAGGCCCAACAAACCGAACACTGGCTCACCCACCACCGCTCCGACCTCCTCGCACTACTACACCACCACCTCACCCCCTCCTCCCCCTCCTCCCCGCCGACTTGTCAGAACTGAGTGGCGCTATGGCACAACTCAGTTCTGACAAGTCGGCGGTGGGGGGCTGGGACCGGTTACCCTCGACCGGGTGAGTCGCAGCGTCTATGTCGCCTCGGTCGAGGGGCAGACCGGCAAGTCGGCGGTCGCCCTCGGTCTGCTCGATGCGTTGATCCGGGAGGTCGGGTCGGTCGGGGTGTTCCGGCCGCTGATCAGTACGGCCGGCCGGGGCCGGGACGTGATCCTCGATCTGCTGGTCAGCCGGCCCGGGATCGAGCAGACGTACGACGAAGCGGTCGGGATCACCTACGAGACGGCGCGGGCCGATCCCGAGGAGGCGCTGCACCAGATCGTGCAGCGGTTCGCCGAGCTGCGGGAGCGGTTCGACGAGGTGCTGGTGCTCGGCTCGGACTACACCGACATCACCGCGGCGACCGAGCTCTCGCTGAACGCCAGGATCGCCGCCAACCTGGGCGCCCCGGTGGTGCTGGTGGTGCACGGCCGGGACCGGACGCCGGAGCAGATCCGGGCCGCGGCCGACGGGGCGCTGGCCGAGTTCCGGGCCCAGCACGCGCAGGCGGTCGCGGTGATCGCCAACCGGGTCGACCCGGCGGCGCTGGCCGAGGTCGTCGCCGCGCTGGGTGATCGGCCCGACGGTGAGCAGCGGCGACCGGTGGTCGCGGCGCTGCCGGAGAGCCCGACCCTGTCCGCGCCGACGGTACGGATGCTGGCCGACGCGGTCGGGGGCCGGCTGGTGCAGGGCGTCGACGGCTGGCTGGACCGGGAGTCGCACGGCATGATCGTCGCCGCGATGAGTCTGCCCAACGTGCTGGACCGGCTCACCCCGGACGCGACGGTGATCACCGCCAGCGACCGGGCCGACCTGATCCCCGGCCTGGTGCTGGCGCATCAGTCCGGCACCTTCCCGCCGCTGGCCGGGATCGTGCTCACCGGCGGCTATCCGCTGCCGGACTCGATCCGCCGGCTGGCCGCCGGCATCGAGCAGGACCTGCCGGTGGTGCTGACCGAGCTCGGCACGTTTCAGACCGCCGAGCGGCTGTCCCGGGTCCGCGGGCCGCTGACCCGGCAGTCGGCGAACAAGATCGAGACCGCGCGCCGGCTGTTCGCCGAGAACGTCGATCAGGCCGCCCTGTTGAGCGCGATCGACGTGTCGGCCTCGGCGGTGCGGACGCCGATCATGTTCGAGCACCAGGTGATGGAACGGGCCCGGTCGCAGCGGATGCACATCGTGCTGCCGGAGAGCACCGACGACCGGATCCTCGAGGCGGCGTCGATCATCCTGCGCCGCGGCGTGGCCGAGGTGACCCTGCTCGGCGACGCGACCAAGATCACCTCCCGGGCGTCCGGCCTCGGGCTGCACCTGGACGACGCCAAGATCATCTCACCGCACGACCCGGAGCTGACCGAGCGGTTCGCGGCGACCTACGCCGAGGCGCGGGCGCACAAGGGGATGACGCTGGAGAAGGCGCGCGAGGTGATCACCGACGGCGCCTACTTCGGCACCATGATGGTGCATCTCGGGCTGGCCGACGGCATGGTGTCCGGCGCGATCAACACCACCGCGCACACGATCCGGCCGGCGCTGGAGTTCGTCAAGACCCGGCCCGGGGTCGACGTGGTGTCCAGCGTGTTCCTGATGTGCCTGGCCGATCGGGTGCTGGTCTACGGCGACTGCGCCGTGATCCCCGAGCCGACCGTCGACCAGCTGGCCGACATCGCGATCGCGTCGGCCGATACCGCGCGCCAGTTCGACGTCGAGCCGCGGGTGGCGATGCTGTCGTACTCGACCGGGAGCTCCGGCACCGGCTCCGAGGTGGACCGGGTCCGGGCCGCGACCGAACTCGTCGCGGCGCGGGAGCCGGAGCTGCCGCTGGAGGGGCCGATCCAGTACGACGCCGCGATCGATCCCGGGGTCGCGGCCAAGAAGCTGCCCGACTCCGACGTGGCCGGGCGGGCCACCGTGTTCATCTTCCCGGACCTGAACACCGGCAACAACACCTACAAGGCGGTGCAGCGCAGCGCCGGGGCGGTGGCCGTCGGGCCGGTGCTGCAGGGCCTGAAGAAGCCGGTCAATGATCTTTCCCGAGGTGCGACCGTGGACGACATCGTCAACACCGTGGCGATCACCGCGATCCAGGCCCAGGCGGTGGCCCGATGAGCGGTCGCCCCGTGCTGGTGATCAACTCGGGCTCCTCGTCGGTCAAATACCGGCTGATCGTCCCCGGCTCCGGCGAGGTGCTGGCCGACGGCACCATCGAGCAGATCGGCGAGTCCGGCGGCGAGGTCAGCCATCAGGTGGGCGACGAGACTCACACCGGTGATCATCAAGCGGCCGACATCGGCGCGGCGCTGCAGTTGATCACCGAGCAGTTCGCCGAGCACGGGCCGGATCTCGATCACGCCGACCTGCTCGCCGTCGGGCACCGGGTGGTGCACGGCGGCCCGGACTTCTCCGATCCGACCATGATCACCGACGACGTGCTGGCCGCCATCCGCGACCTGTCCGGCCTGGCCCCGCTGCACAACCCGTCGGCTCTGGCCGGGATCGAGGCGGCCCGGGAGCGCTTCGCCGACGTGCCGCATGTCGCCGTCTTCGACACAGCCTTCTTCGCCGACCTGCCCGACGTGGCGAGGACGTACGCCATCCCGCGCGGGCTGGCCGAGCGGCACCGGATCCGCCGGTACGGCTTCCACGGCACCTCACACCAGTACGTCGCCGAGGTGGGCCGGGGCCTGCAGCCCGGCGCCGAGCCGGACCAACCGCTGCGCCAGCTCACCTTCCATCTGGGCAACGGCTGCTCGGCCGCGGCGATCAGCGGCGGCCGGCCGATGGAGACGTCGATGGGACTGACTCCGCTGCAGGGTCTGGTGATGGGCACCCGGTCCGGCGACGTCGATCCGGGCCTGCCCGGCTATCTGGCCCGCGAGGCCGGTCTCACCCCGGACGCCGTGGACACCCTGCTGAACAAGGAATCCGGGCTGAAGGGCCTGGCCGGCGCCAACGACTTCCGCGAGGTGCTGCGGCTGCGAGCCGCCGGCGAGGACGGCGCCCGGCTGGCCTTCGACGTCTACGTGCACCGGATCAGGCACTACCTCGGCGCCTACCTGGCCATCCTCGGCGGCCTCGACCAGGTGATCTTCACCGGCGGCGTCGGCGAGAACAGCGCCGACCTCCGCGAGGCCGCCGTCGCCGGTCTGTCCGGGCTCGGCCTGGTCCTTGATCAGGAGCTCAACCGCGCCGACTCCGATCAAGCCCGCGTGATCTCCGCGGCCGACTCCCCGGTCGCCGTCCTCGTCGTACCCACCGACGAAGAACTGGCCATCGCCCGCCAGACCGCCGACCTGGTCGGCCCCCCGACGTCGCGGTGATCATCCGATCGTCACGGCCGGGCACTTGCGTCGTGGCCGACGGCGAGTCGGAGATCGTACGGCGATCCCTGATCGAGGGCGTACACCGGCTGGATCCGCGACCTCGCCACCGAACCCCTGCCCGAGGGTCGTGGCCGTGGATCCGGATCGATCAGCAACTGGTGCGGGACCATCGGGCGACCTACCGGCTGGCCCGTTCACCCCGCGGGGGCTGAAAGCCGGATGCGTTGGGCCAGCCGCGCCAGCTCGGAGCGAGACAGCGAAGCCAGGCGTCGTTGCTGCCAACCCCGCAGCAGCGGGTCTTCGCGGAGGGCCCGGAGCCGAGCGGTGGCCCGTCCCCGGCCCAGCCCTGGGGATCGCAGGAAGTCCTTGAGGCGAACCCCGCCGCGGTGCCGGATCACCTCGACCAGCAGCATGATCACCGGATCGGTAACGGCGTGGGGGCGGAGCCGGAGCCAGGCGGCCGGGACCTTGATCGGCGGGGTGAAGGCCGAACCAGGGATTCGGTCGAGAACCGTTGGCTCGAAGGATGTCCCGACCTCGAGGCTGACGATCGAGTAGTGATCATCAGTCGGGACGGCCGTTGCCGCCGCGGCCCAACGGGCACCCGTGCAGAGGTACGCGGCCCGGAGTCCGGGCAGCGAACGGGCGAGGGCGATCACGTGCTGCAGCGCGGAGAACGGCGGGTTCGCGATGATCAAGGTGACATCGTCAAGATCTCCGGCAGCAAGATCCTGGATCCGGACCGGCCGGAGATCAACACCCGGCCGACCGGTGAGGCGCGACCGGCAGCGCGGATCGGGCTCGACCGCGATCACGCCCCGCGGCCGTCGCCGCTGGATCGCGGCGGTCAGCACGCCGGTGCCGGCACCGAGATCCAGCACCACATCGGTGGCGGCGATCTCGATCCGGTCCACCAAGGCGCGGGCCGAGGCCGGGGCAAGCAGATGTTGATCAAGATTGGGGTCAGGCAGGAAGGATGACGGATCAGGGCGTGCGGACATGAGGGCTCCGGGGGCAAGGGACCAGCGGAGCCGTTGCGGTGCTGGGATCCCGACCCCGCAACGGAGTCGAGGTGCCGGGATGCAGAGGACCGGGGGAGGCGTCCGATGGAACACGTGTGGTTGACGTGAGACCACAGCGACGCCGGCGGGGCGCGCGGAACCGCCGGTGCGCACTCGGCGCACCTGTCTGGCGGTACCTATCGGGCCGGCCGGCCCTCGTTAGCGCGTCGCATGATCCGCTCCTGCTTTCCGGAGGTGGGACGCTTCCACCCTAGGGAGCGGGCCGTCGGCACTCCACCGAATATCCCCCGACCGTTTCTCTACCTGTGGCGAGTTCCGCGATCCCGACCCGAACGTTTCTCGACCGGGGTCAACCTCCGCGACCCTGGGCCAGACCGGGCGCATACACCTCCCGACCACCCGCACCCCCAGCCCCGGAGTTGAACGTTTCTCTACCTGTGGCGAGTTTCGTGCGCGGATCGGCCCTGCATCGCCCCATTTCTCTACCTTCCGCACACCAAAGGCCGGGCCGGCCGCACATTTCTCGACCGGGGTCGACTTCCGTGCACCACCCGGCCGCGCGGATCTGAACGGTTCTCCACCAGGGCCGAGCTTGCCCGGATCCGGGGGTCAGCCGAGGCGGGCGACAGTGGCCCGGACCAGGCTCGTGACGCGGCCGGCCATGCCGGGGCCGTCGACGGGGGCGCGGCCGGCGACCTGGAGCGGAATGAAGTCGGGCCAGAACGGGCTGAAGCCGAGCAGCCGGCGCAGGTCGTCCCGCGGATCCACCTCGACGCCGGCCTCGGTGCCGCGTTCGTCCTCGGCGATGAGCTGTGGCGCGGGGATGTCGTGATGGGCCGAGGGCGGTGAGCCCCGCCACTTCTCGGGTCACCAGCCCGTCGGACCTTGGCGACTTCGCACCCGTATGTTTCTCGACCGGGGTCGACTTTCGGGCACCACCAGGCCGGACCGGGCGTACGTTTCTCGACCGGAGTCGACTCCGCTCAGCACCCGGACCCTGGGCCGAGCGCCTGCTCGGCCCAACGATGGGCCTGCCCGCCGGCTGGCTGGCACCCCCTTGCCCATCGGCCCCGGCTCAGCATGGCCCCGACCATCTGGGATACCGGGGAAGATGCGGCCGGGACTGACCGGTCGGTTCTTCCCCGATCGCCGAAAGACCCGGCACCGGGGTCAGCGCAGGGAGCGGTCGAGGTTGGTGTGTTCGAGGATCAGTTGGCAGAACATCGCGTTGGCCCAGGAGAACCAGGGCCGGGTGAACCGGCTCGGGTCGTCCACGTCGAAGCCTTCGTGCATCAGGCCGGTGCCGCCGTCGGTGTCGATCAACAACTCGATCAGTCGCCGCTGCTCGTCGGCGTCGTCCGTCGTCAGCCCCTGCACCGACAGGGCGATCGGCCAGACGTAGCGGTCCGGCGTGTGCGGGCTGCCGATCCCGGAAGCGGCGGAACCCTCGTAGTAGTAGGGATTCTCCGGGCTCAGCACCAGCGCGCGGGTGGCCCGGTAGACCGGGTCGTCGGCGTCGACACAACCGAGCCAGGGCAGCGACAGCAGGCTCGGCATGTTGGCGTCGTCCATCAGCAGCGTGCCGCCGAGGCCGTCCACCTCGTAGGCGTACACGTCACCGTGATCGGGATGCCGGACGATGCCGTGCCGACGCACCCCGTCGGCCAGGTCGTCGGCCAGCGCGGTCGCGTCCCGGGCCAGCTCCTGATCTTGGAGCAGCTCGGTGGCCAGCTCGGCCAGGTGCCGCAGGGCCGTGACGGCGAAGAGGTTCCCGGGCACGTTGTAGTTGTAGCGACAGGCGTCGTCGCTGGGCCGGAAGCCCGACCAGGTCATCCCGGTGAACCCGACCGGGGCGCCGAGCCCGTCCCGGGCCAGGGTCTCGCTCGCCAGCCCGACGTCCCGGACGAAGCGGTACGTCGACCGCGACTCATGATCTTGCTCCAGTCGCAGCTGATCGACGATCACCCGGGCCGCGGCGGCGAAATCGCCGGCCACGACATCGTCCCGACCGGTGGTCTTCCAGAAGCGATGGGCCAGCCACAGCGGGAAGGCGAAGCTGTCGATCTCGTACTTCTGCTCCCAGATCCACGGGTCGTCGCACAGGTCGCCGGGATGTCCACCACCCGTGGCCGCGCGGTTGAAGGCGTTCGCGTAGGAGTCGACCAAGATCAGCCGGAACTGGGTGCCGATCACGCCGGCGATCAGCTCGGCCATCGGAGCATGATCACGAGCGATGCCGAGATAGGGCGCGAGCTGGGCCGACGAGTCGCGCAGCCACATCGCCGGGATGTCGCCGGTGATCACGAACGGCCGGGCCTGCTCGTCGGTCTGGATCGTGGTCTCGATGGTGTTGCCGAAGCTGCGCCGGAACGCCTGCCCGATCCGGTCGCTGCCGGTGCGCTCGGTCACCGCAGCGGTCAGGTCGTCGAGCAGTGCTGCGGGCAGCGCGTCGGTGAGCAAGTTCGCAGTCACCAACCCAGCTTGGTGTAAATCCATCGTTTTGTCATATTCGCCGACCGCTCCGTGGGACGAAGCCGGGGTCATCCCTGATTGCACGAGAACTGATGCACGACTTATCGTGCAGTCATGGACGAGCTCGCCGACCTGGCCGCGCTGAAGGTGCTGGCCAACCCGCTGCGGCAGCGCATCCTGCACATCCTCAGCCGGGTCGGCGAGGCCACCTCGACCACGCTGGCCAAGGAGCTGGGGGTGACCACCGGCGGCACCAGCTACAACCTCCGGGTGCTGGCCGAGCACGGGTTCATCGAGGAGGTGCCGGACCCGCCGAATCGGCGCGAGCGCTGGTGGCGACCTGGTCACCGCGGGCTGCGATTCCCGCGGCAGAGTGAACAGAGCGAGGAGATGCAGACCCTGCTGGACGGACTCAACGAGCAGTGGCTCGGCGAGGATCTGGCGGCGTTCGCCGCGTTCCAACGGGCCCGGCCGGAGCTCGGCGAGTGGGCAGATGCGCTGCCGTACTCCCGCGGCTCCCTCGACCTCGGCCTGGATCAGCTGGCGCAGTTCTTCGAGGACTACCTGGCTCTGCTCTACCGCTATCGGGAGCGTCCCACGGAGCCCGGCGCGCGGCGCGTTCTGCTCCGCTTCGTCGCGTTCCCGGAGGTCACCGACGACGGCTGACCTCGAGGATTTGGCCGTGGCCGTCGAGCTGGCACTCGACGGCCACGAGAGACGTACCACCACGCCAACCGGCGTGTGCACGCAGCACATCCCTACCGAAAGGACAGCAGCCATGCTGCTCGAACGCAACCTGATCGCCCCGCTGCCCCCGGCCGAGCCGCCAGCGGCGTCGACTCCGAGCCGGGCTCGCTGGATCGTCCTCGCCCTCGGCGGCGTCCTCTACCTGCTGGCCGTGCACGGCCAGTGGGATGTCCCGATCGCGGCCTGGCTGGCCGGGGTCTTCCTGCTCCGCTTCACCCGGGCCAGCCGGCCCTGGGCCGGCTTCGCCGTCGTGGCCGGGGTGACGGCGGTCGGCGTCGCCTACTACCTGTTCCAGGCCGGGATGCAGGTGTTCGGGCCGATGCTGCTGCTGTGTGTGCCGCTCGGCCTCGGCTTCGTGCTGCCGTACCTGATCGATCGGCTGATCAGCCCGCGACTGCGCCGGCCGCTGCCGCGCAGCCTGGTCTTTCCGCTGGCGATCGTGGCCGCCGAGTACGTGATCGCGACGGCCACTCCGATCGGCAGCGCCCTCAGCTCGCTCGCCGTCACCCAGCACGAGAATCTGCCGCTGCTCCAGCTCACGGCGATCACCGGCAGCTACGGGGTCAGCTTCCTGGTCGCCTGGTTCGCCTCGGTCGTCAACCAGCTCTGGGAGCACGGGCTCTTCGACGGGGGTGCGGGCCGGCCGACCAAGATCGTCGCGCTCACCTTCGCCGGGGTGCTGGCGCTGGTGATCATCGGCGGCACGGCCCGGCTCGCCTTCTTCGCCCCGAGTGCGGAGACGGCCCGGGTGGCCGGCGTCACCTGGTCGAAGTCGATCAACGACCGGGCCGACTCCGAACTGGATCGGTATGAGTCGATGCTGGAAGCGGCCCAGACCGACCCAGCTGTGGTGCGGCGCAGCTTCGCCATGATCAACAATGACCTGCTCGCGTCGACCGAACGGGAGGCCCGGGCCGGCGCGGAACTCGTGGTCTGGCCGGAGGCCGGCGCGGCGGTGCTCGAGGCCGATCGGGCCGCCTTCCTGGAGCAGGTCGGTGCGCTGGCGGCCCGGACCGGGAGCTACGTCGAGGTCGGGCTCGGGGTGATCACCGAGGCACCGCCGCACAGCCGGAACGAGGCGATCTTGATCGACCCGACCGGGGCCGTGCTGTGGACGTACCAGAAGGCGCATCCGGTGCCGTTCCTGGATTCGACCATCCCGGGCGATGGCGTGGTGCCGAAGATCGCAACGCCGCTGGGCCGGATCGCCAACGTGATCTGCTTCGACGCCGACTTTCCCACCCTGATGCGGCAACCGGACGTCGACCTGATGCTGGTCCCGTCCAACGACTGGCTCGGCTTCGGCCAGACGCACACCGAAAAGATCACCCTGCGCGCGATCGAGAACGGCTACTCGGTGGTCCGGCAGGACAGCAACGGCCTGTCCCGGATCATCGATCCGCAGGGCCGCACGCTGGCCCAGTCGGACTTCTTCACGACCGAGCAGCAGACCGTGGTGGCCGACGTGCCGATCACCGGTAGCCGGACGATCTACGGTGCGATCGGCGACGTGTTCGCCTGGCTCTGTCTGGCGGCCCTGGCCGTACTCGTCGCCGGAGGTGTGATCGGCCGGCGCCGTGGAGTCGCCGGTTAGGGTGTCGGCCATGGCGACTGCTCTGATCACCGGCGGCACCTCTGGCATCGGCGCGGCGTTCGCCCGGGCGCTGGCCGCCCGCGGCAACGACCTGGTGCTGGTCGCCCGGAACCGGGAACGGCTGGAGCAGACGGCGGCCGAACTGGCCGATCGCTACGCCGTCTCGGTGGAGGTGCTGCCGGCCGATCTCTCGGTCCGCGCGGACGTGCTGCGGGTGGTCGAGCGGCTGACTGATCCGGACCAGCCGATCGACCTGCTGATCAACAACGCCGGCTTCGGCATCCACACCAAGCTCACCGCGGCCGACCTGTCGGCGCACGAGCACGCGATGACGGTGATGTGCGGGGCGGTGCTGCTGCTCGGCGGCGCCGCCGGCCGGGTGATGGCCGAGCGCGGTCACGGACAGATCATCAACGTGTCCAGCACCGCCGGCTTCGTGCTGCTCGGCAACTACTCGGCGATCAAGGCCTGGGTCACCGCCTATTCGGAGAGCCTGGCGGTCGAGCTGGCCGGCACCGGCGTGACGGTCACCGCGCTGCTGCCGGGCTGGGTGCGGACCGAGTTCCACGAGCGGGCCGATCTGAAGACGTCCAAGATCCCCGGCCCACTGTGGCTGGACGCCGATCGGGTGGTCGAGGAGTGCCTGGTCGACGTCGCCCGCGGCCGCGCCGTCTCGCTGCCCTCGAAGCGCTACAAGCTCCTGATCTTCTTCGCCCGCCACCTCCCTCGCCGCGCCATCGCCGTGATCTCGGCCCGGATCTCCTCCGGCCGCCGCTGACCCGCGACCCCACTGGGCCGAACGCGGCAGTTGCACGCATCCGCGGCAGTTGCAGCTGCCGCGGATGCGCCGAAC
The DNA here is from genome assembly GCF_009299835.1 of Microlunatus speluncae. Classification (GTDB taxonomy): domain Bacteria; phylum Actinomycetota; class Actinomycetes; order Propionibacteriales; family Propionibacteriaceae; genus Microlunatus; species Microlunatus speluncae. Next base: position 75,520 of record NZ_VKCZ01000003.1, on the reverse strand, counting down.
TGCCGCGTTTGTGGTCTATTGGGGCCATGGGTCTGGGGGGCAGAGGTCGTTTCGGTTCAGCGGTCCGGGGTGCACAGGTTCAGTAAGGAGGCCGCGGGGTCGATCGACTTGATCGAGATCGAGCTGCCGACCAAGCCGCACTTCCCGCTCACCACCGTCTGAGCGCCTTCCTGACCAGGCGGGATAACAGAATCGGGGCGGCCGGAATACAGTGGACCCCGTGCCGAGCACCAGCAGCTACACCTCACCGGTCCGCGCGGGGGCGCGGTTCGTGACTCAGCGGCTGATGATGAAGCCGCTGGTCTGGTCGATCACCGACGTCACCGTGCTGGGCCGGGAACGGCTCCGCGGCGTCGACCCTCCGGTGGTGGTCGTCTCCAACCACAGCAGCCACCTCGACACCCCGCTGATCCTGGGTTCGCTGCCGCGCCGGCTGTCCCGGTTGATCGCGACCGGTGCGGCGGTCGACTACTTCTTCGACGTGAAATGGCGCAGCTTCGTCACCTCGCTGTTCTTCAACCTGTTCCCGATCGACCGCAGCGGCCTGCGCGGCAAGCGGGGCATGGCGACCACCCTGCTGGACAAGGGCGTGCCGCTGTTGATCTATCCGGAGGGCACCCGGTCGCGGACCGGTGAGATGGCGCCGTTCAAGGCCGGGCCGGCGGCGCTGTGCATCAGCCGCGACGTGGCCTGCCTGCCGATCGGCCTGGTCGGGGCACACGAGGCGATGCCGTACGGCAAGAATTGGCCGGTACGGGGCCGGCCGCCGGTGTACGTCAACCTCGGTGCACCGCTGCGGGCCGAGGAGGACGAGAAGGTGCCGGAGTTCGCGGCCCGGATGGCCAAGGAGGTCCGGTCGCTGGTCGACGAGGCCACCCAGTACCGCGCGGATGATCAAGGTCGGAACCGCGGCTGACCGCACGGGCGGACCAGCCTCGAGGACAGACGAAGGGACAGCTATGCCGAACGTCAAGCACATGAAGTGGTGGGGCTGGGGAGTCGAGGGGGTCGGCTTCCACCACGAGGACAAGCCCGGCATGGCGCCGTTCGTGATCAAGGCGATCGACCTCGACGTGAACGAGGCGCCGGAGCTGAGCATCGACTTCGACAGCCTGGACATTCCCGAGCCGCGGATCGGCGCGGAATTGCTGGCCGAGCTGACCGAGCTGGTCGGCGCCGACAACGCGGTCTCGGAGCCGATGGACCGGATCGTGCACACGTACGGCAAGAGCCTGCGGGACCTGGTCCGGCTGCGCAACGGTGACATCCCGCGGGTTCCGGACGTGGTGCTGTATCCGGCCGACGAAGATCAGATCCGCGGCATCGTCGACGCCGTGGTCGCCGCGGACGCGGTGCTGATCCCGTTCGGCGGTGGCAGCAACATCGCCGGCTCGCTCGAGGCCCCTCGGGACGAGAACCGGCCGGTGATCTCGCTCGACCTGGGCCGGCTGAACAAGGTGATCGACGTCGACGAGGGCTCCGGCCTGGCCCGGATCCAGGCCGGCGCGCTGGGCCCCGACCTCGAGGAACAGCTCGGTCAGCGCGGCTGGACCCTCGGCCACTTCCCGGACAGCTTCACCCACAGCACGCTCGGTGGCTGGGTGGCGACCCGGTCCTCCGGCATGCAGTCGGACAAGTACGGCGACATCGCCCAGATCGCCCGCGGCCTGCGGGTGGTGCAGCCGGGCAAGCTGCTGGTGCTGCGGCCGCTGCCGGGCTCCTCGACCGGTCCGAGCGTCCGGGAGATGATCTTGGGCAGCGAGGGCCGGCTCGGCGTGATCACCGAGGTCACCGTGCAGGTGCACCGGCTGCCCGAGGAACGACTGGTGCTCGGCTATCTCTTCCCCAACTGGGAAGCCAGCCTGGAGGCCATGCACGCGATCTCAGTCAGCGACGCCGCCCCGTCGATCACCCGGGTGTCGGACTCCCGCGAGACGGCCTTCTCGTTCGCCACCAGGAAGAAGAAGCCCGGCTTCTCGCTGTCGTCGGTGATCAGCAAGGGATTGATGACCGTGCTGGAGAAGCGCGGCTGGGACCTTGATCAGGTCTGTCTGTCCTTCATCGGCTACGAGGGCGGCAAAGATCACGTCGCCCGGCAGAAGAAGCTGGTCAAGGACATCGTCGGCCAGCACGGCGCGATCGTGCTCGGCAAGGGCCCGGGCGAGCTGTATGACCAGAAGAAGTTCGACACCCCTTATATCCGGGACTTCCTGCTCGACCGGGGTGCGGCCGGCGACGTGTCGGAGACCGCGGCTCCGTGGTCGCAGCTGAAGTCGCTCTACTACGGTGTCGTCGCCGCGGCCAATGCCGCCTTCGAGGAGCTCGGCGTCACCGGCTGGATCATGTGCCACCTGTCCCACTCCGAGCACTCCGGCGCCTGCCTCTACTTCACCTTCGCCTTCAAGTTCGACCGGGTCGATCCGCTGAAGCAGTACGACGTGGTGAAGTCGGCCATCCAGCAGGCCTTCGTCGACAACGGGGGCACCCTGTCCCACCACCACGCCGTCGGCGTCGAGCACGCCCCCTGGCTGGCCGAGGATCTGTCGCCGGCCGGCGCGGAGCTGATGCAGGGGCTGTTCACGTCCTTCGACCCGGGCCAGCACCTGAATCCGGGCAAGATCACGGGCTGATCATCGGGCTTGCCCCTTCGACAGGCTCAGGGAATGGAACAAGCCCTCGTGCTCGAGCACGCTTGTTCGGTCCCTGAGCCTGTCGAAGCATGTCCTGAGCCTGTCGAAGGGGGCAAGCCCGATGATCACCCGCCCTTGAGCGTGCGTGCCTCGGCTGCCAGCAGCGATCCGAATCCGCGCAACACCGGGAGCAGCTCGGCCGGCCGGAGCCGGTCGAGGTCCGGGTCGTCCAGCGCGCAGCGTACGGTCTCGTAAAGGCCCCGGCCCGGATCCTCGAACTCCGGGCCATGCCGATGAGCGTCGTCGATCGTGATCAAGCGGCCGAGGGCGTACCGCTGGATCGATCCCGGCTCGCGATCGGCCAGATACATGACGTAGGCGACCGGCCCGATGATCACCGTGGCGCCGAGCTCTTCCCGGCACTCCCGGACCGCCGCCTGATCCCAGGTCTCACCCGGCTCGACCCCGCCGCCCGGCGTGGTCAGATAGGGCGCGACGCCGGGCCGCGTGCGCTTGATCAACACCAGCTCGTCGGCCGGCCCGAACAGCAGCACCCGGCTCGATCGCCGTACCGCGTTCCTGATCATCACTCCTCCGCCGGATCCGCTACCGCCGCGGCGACCGCGGCCAATTCGTCGAGCACCACCCGCACCGCGTGCCGGGCGGCCCGATCGGGCCGGGCCAGAGCGCCGAGATAGCGACCGGCCCGAAGCTCACGCAGCGGCACCAGCGCGAACCGGCCGGCGCTGCGATCCCGCGTGGTGTAGCGGGGCAGCAGGGCGACGCCGTGGCCGGCGGCGACCAGTCGCTCCATCAGGGGTAGGTGCGTGGTCCGCAGCACGACCCGGACCGGAGAGCCGGCCTGCGCCGCGACCGCGGTCAGCACCCGGTCGATCGGGTAGCCCTCGGGTGGCGCGATCCAGTCGTCGTTGATCACGTCCGCCGGCGCAACACTCGCGCTCCCGGCCGCCGGATGATCAAGGGGCACGGCGACGTCGAGCGGCTCCCGGAGCAGCTGGACGACCTTGAGCCGGCCACCGCCGGCGATCCGGCGCTCATCCGAACGGTGCGCGACGACGATGTCGTAGTCGCGGGTCAGCGGCGCGAACTCGGACTGCCCGACGTCCTCGTCGCCGAACACCAACTCGATCCCGGGAAACGCCCGGAGCCGGTCCAGCAGTCCCGGCACCAGCAGCTCGGAAGCCGAATAGAAGAAGGCGATCCGGACCACGCCGCGGGCCTCGGTGCGGTAGGCCTGCCAGTCCGCCTCGGCCTCGGCCCAGGCGGTCAGCACCGAGACCGCGCCGTCGGCGAGGGCCTGGCCGGCGTCGGTCAGCCGGATGCCGCGGCCGAACCGTTCGACCAGCTCGACCCCGACCTGGCGCTGGATCAGCTTCAGCTGCTGGGACACCGCCGACGGCGACTTGCCGGTGGCCTGGGCGGCGGCACTCACGGAGCCGCGCTCGGCCAGCTCCCGCAGCACGGTCAGGTGGGTCCGATCGAGACCACGCCAGGACGACTCCACCATGAAGTCAACCTACAACTACCCGGAGTGAGAATGTGATTGTGCTTCACGGTCAGCGGAGCGCAGACTGGCCGCGTGTCAGTCCGTGATCGTCTGCTCGCCGTGCTGGTCGCCGTCTGTTGGGGGATCAACTTCCCCGCGACCGCGCTGGCGCTGCAGCACTTCCCGCCGTTCCTGATGGGGGCGTTGCGGTTCACCCTGATCGCCGTTCCGACGCTGCTGCTGGTGCCGCGGCCCAAGGTCAAGCTGCGCTGGTTGATCGGGACCGGGCTCGGTTTGGGGTTCCTGCAGTTCGCGTTCCTGTACGTCGGGATGGTCATCGGCATGCCGAGTGGGCTGGCGTCACTGGTGCTGCAGGCGTCCGCGCCGTTCACGGTGATCATCGCCGCGGTGGCGTTGCGGGAGCGGTTGTCCGGGCGGCAGGTGATCGGGGTGCTGATCGCCGTGGCGGGGCTGGCGGCGATCGCCGTGCACCGGGCGCAGTATGCCGCGCTGCTGCCGGTGATCTTGACCCTGTGCGCCGCTCTCGGGTGGGCGATCGGCAACGTCTGCAGCCGCCAGGCGGCCACCACCGAGCCGTTCCGGTTGACGCTGTGGATCTCGATCGTGCCGCCGGTCCCGCTGTTGATCTTGTCGTTGATCTTCGAAGGACCGGCCAGGATCGCCGAGACCATGATCACGGTGGCTACTCCGGCCGCCCTGCCGGCGGTGCTCGGCCTGCTCTACATCGTGCTGATCGCCACCCTGATCGGCTACAGCCTGTGGAACAACCTGCTGTCCCGGCACCGCTCCAGCGAGGTGGCCCCGTTTTCCATGCTGGTGCCGATCGTCGGCGTCGCCTCGTCCTGGCTGGCGTTCGGCGAACAGGTCGAGCCGTTGGTGATCATCGCCGGGGTCGCGGTGATCGCCGGGGTCTGGTTCGCGACCCGGAAGGGTCGGGTCCGGGCGCTCCCCGAGGTGGATCGGGTGCCGGCCGCCTAGGCTCGGGGCATGGCAGGATTCGGCGCTTTCTCGTCCCGGCTGTACGCCTTCTTCACCCGCAACCCCTCGACGGCGCGGGTGGTGATCGAGCTGGCCGGGTTGCGACCCGACGACCGGGTGCTCGAGGTCGGCTGCGGCGCCGGTGGTGCGGTCGAGCTGGCGGCCAGCAGGATCGGCGCCGAACGGGTGGCCGCGGTCGATCCTTCGCCGACGTTCGTGGAGATGGTCGGCAAGCGGGTGCCCGGGGTCGAGGCGGAGGTGTCCGGCGCCGAGAACGTACCGTTTCCGGACGCGTCGTTCTCCGTGATCTACAGCGTCGCCTCGATGCACCACTGGGACGATCCCGACGCCGGCCTGGCCACCCTGACCGCGAAGCTGGCTCCGGGCGGCCGGCTGCTGATCGCCGAGCGGCTGCTACGCCGCCCCGGGCACGGCATCACCCAGGAGCGGATCACCGAGGTCGAGACCAAGCTGTTCGAGCTCGGCCAGGTCGACGTGCACACCGTCGAGCGAAAGGCCGGCCACCGCCGCCTCGCCATCCTGATGTCCACCCGCCCCGCCTGACCCACCCCAAACACCGCCGACCCGTCACATCCGCGGCCGTTTTTGCGGCGTGTCGCAGCGGATGTGACGACTCGGTGACAAGGTGACCGCCGGGTCAGGGCCGACGCCGGCCGGGCGAGTTCGGCGCCCGCGCCCGGGGATGACCAGTCGCGGTCGACGGTAGATGTCGGTCAATCGTGCCGGGTACACCCGGCACGATTGACCGGAGTGATCCTCCGAGTGCGTACTCGGGTCACCAGTTCGGATTGGCGGGGCCGTCACCGTAATCCGGGACGGCGATCCGGGCGCCGCCCTGCTGGGCCGACTCGTAGGCGGCGACCCCGGGCAGCGTGAAGCGCGCGGCCCGCCAAGCGCTGACCGGCGGCTGGGTCTTGGTGGTCACGGCCCGGACGAAGTCGTCGGCCAGGAAGTGGTGCGAGCCCGCGTGCCCGTTGTGCGCGCCCTCGAACTCCTTGGGCAGCCGGGTGCGGTCCTGCACCTTCGCGTTGCCGGAGGCGAAGCTCTGCATCAGCGCCGGGTCGACGTCGCCGAAGTCCTCGGGGATCTCGCCGTCGCTGGTGTAGAACAGGTCGCTGATGTCGACGGTCTTGCCCTTGCGGTAGTTCTCACCCTCGGTCTTGATGCTGTACGTCGCGCCCTTGCCGGACTGTTCCATCACGGCTTCGGTGCCGTAGAACCGGAACCGCGACTCGTGACCGTTCCAGTAGCCGACCCGGCGGAACTCATTGGTCCGCATGGTGCCGCCGTCGGCCAGCTCGAACAGCGCGGTCATGTTGGAGAACTCGTTGGCCCATTGGGAAACGGTCTTGTCGAACACGCCGTCACCGCGATCGTCGGGGATGCCGATGCAGCTGACGCTGGTTGCGTACGACGGCACCGCGCCGAGCACACCGCCCACGGCATGCGTCGGGTACAGCATCGGCGGGAAGCTGGCGGTCTGCTTCCAGTCGTCGCCGCCGCTGTACTGGTAGGCGGCGTAGAAGCCGTTGTCCATGTCGTGGACGTAGTCGCCCTCGGAGTAGAACACCCGGCCGAGCTCACCCTCGGCGATCTTGGCCCGGGCCCAGACCACGGCCGGGTTGTAGTAGCTGGTCTCGCCCATCATGTAGATCAGGCCGGTCTCCTCGACCTTGCGCACGATGGCGCCGATCTCCTCGGCACTGATCGCCATCGGCACCGCCGAATAGACGTGCTTGCCGGCCTCCAACGCCTGCAACACCAACGGCCCGTGGGTCCACCGCTGCGTCAAGATCGCCACCGAGTCGACATCCGAGGCGAGCACGTCCTCGAAGGTGTCGAACGTCCCCGCCAGTTCGTGCTTCTCCTGATGCGCCTTGGCCCGCTCGGGGACCACGTCACACGCGTACACGGCCTCCACGTCGGGATGCAGCTGCCAGAGGGCGATGAAGCTGCGAGCGAACTGTCCCGTGCCGACCACACCGATCTTCATGATGATCATCCTTTCATTCCGACCGGGGGCGGGAGACAGGGGCGGTGTCACCTGTCGAGATCATGACTCGGCCGAGGGACCGGCGCCGCCTCGCCCGACGCCCGAATCGGACGGGATCGGTCGGGGCCTGTGCGGCCTGCCAGCTCAGCCGTCAGCTCCCGCTTGCTCGACCCGATCCAGCCAGTCGTCGAACAGGGCTCGGACCAGCGCCGGCTGCTCGGCGTCCACCGCATGACCGGCCCCGTCCAGCACGGCGAACGTCGCCCGGGGGTAGCGCTCGAGGATGGTCCAGGCATCGCGATAGCCGGTGATGTGGTCCTGCCGACCGGCCAAGATCAAAGTCGGCCGCGACAGCTCGCCGTCCAGCGGGAAGGTGCCCGAGTAGCGGCCGGCGATGCTCGCGGTGACCGCCGGATCGGCGCGCTCGAGCCCGGGCGTGACCCATTCCTGGACGGCCCGCCAGGCCGCCTCGGTCTGCATCACCAACAGCTCCTCGGCCGCCAACTCGGCCGCGCCGATCCTGGCCTCCAGCGCCGGTTCGCGGATCAGCACCTGCCGCGGCGGCACTTCGCGGTCCTCGTGCCGCGGCTCGATCACCGGCACCATGATCGCCAGCCCATCGATCTGATCATGGTGCGCGGCGACCAGCCCGCGGCCAGGTAGCCGCCGTAGGACTGACCGACGACGGCGTAGCGGCCCGGCACCAGCGCCTCGACCACGCCACGCACGATCCGGAAGACGTCGTCGGTGCTCTGCACGTCCGGTGCGGTGGTCAGCCCATGGCCCGGGAGGTCGAGGTAGATCCGGCGCCAGCCCGGGCGCCCCGCGAACACCGGCTCGAGCGGGCCGGCCAGGATCCGATGATCGACTGTGAACCCGTGCAGCAGCACGATGGTGGGCCCGTCCGGATCCGTCGGCCCGTTGATCACGTGATGCACCCGGACTCCGTCGAGCTCTACGTACGGCATCGCAGCTCCCATCGTCGACCTGTCGATCATCCCCGACCGCCGACCTGCCTGGGACGCTCGGCCCGATCCCGCGACCGAGCGGCGACTGGTCGCCCACCCTCCTGATCCCGGTCGAGACGTCACTTGTGCGCCGACACGCCGCCAAAACCGGTGCACAACTGACGGGTCGGCGGGGTTAGAGGACGGAGGTGGCGGCGAGGGTCCAGCGGACGGGGTCGAGGCAACGGAAGGAGGCGATGCCGCGGTGGTGGATCCGTTCGCCCTCGGCGGCCTCGCCCAGGGCCGAGACGGCGAACAGGCGGTGGGTGAAGGGGCGGCCGTGGTGCGGGGCGGTCATCGTGTTCAGGAACCGTTCGGCGCCGAGGCGGATCAGCAGGCTGCGCACCTCGGCATCGAGCAGCGAGCCGTCGTTCTCGTCGTAGCCGAGCGCGGTGAAGCCGGGGTCGCGCTGGAACGCCGCGCCGGGGTTGGCCATGATCCGGCTCCACTCGGTGCCCTGGACGGCCCGCAACGCCTGCATGGTGTCGAACTTGGACAAGATCATCGCGATCGGCGGCGTGGCCGGCCCGAGCAGCAAGATCAAGTTCTCCAGCACCGTCTCCGGGCTGCCGGCCTCGTGCAGCTGCGGCGGCAGCAGATCCTTGAGCATCTCCCGGACCTGGTTCACGGCGGTCGGATCGAACATGAAGAAGACCGAGTCGGCCTGGGCGAAATAGCTCAGGTGCTCCACGCCGACGGTGCCCGCCTCCAGATCCTCACCGGCCACGTCGCGGATCACCAGATAACGCCGCTGACCGCCGTGCACGCCGAGGCTCAAGATCAACGGCTCCCGCTGGTACGCGTCGGCCACGCCGGCCGCGGCGGTCGGCGGCATGATCCCGCGCACCTCGAACAGCGGCCGTTGGTACACCTCGGCGTAGATCCGCCGACTGACATCGGTGGCGAACTTGAGTGACGACCCCATCCGGCTGAGCAGGAAGTCCAGCTGCTTGATCATCACGCCGATGTAGACGCTCTTCCCGGTGGCCCGGGCGCCGGCCAGCGCGATGCAGGTCGCCGAGCCCTCGCGCCACTCCGGCGGCAGCCCGAAGTGGCAGCTCGGGCAGACCTCGACGCCGGGCTGGCTGCAGGTCGGGCAGACGTGGGCATCGGCCGGCAGCCGCCAGTGCTTGACCTCCGGATTGCGCCGGACACTGTGCATCGGGCCGATCCGGACCGCGATCCCGCTGTGGGCCGAGCCGATCGGATCGTCGTACTCCTGACACTGACCGGAACGGCAGGCGAACACCCACTCGCCTTCCGGCAGTCGCCGGAAGCAGCGCGGGCATTTCGTCATGATCATGAAACTCCGATCAACGAGCGTGCGCCGGAGAGCAATGCGGCCACGATCCGGCGCACCTGATCACGGTCCAGCTGTTGATCTTCCGGCGGTACGGGCACGCCGGTGGCACCGTCGGGCTGTTCGCCCGGCTGCTGGCCCTCGCCGACGACCACCGCCCGCGGCAGCTCGGCACCCGGTTGACCGGCCGGCACCGCGTCGGTGATCAGATAGCGGACGACCCGCTCCGGTGGCATCGCCCGAGCGGCGATCGGCGGCACCGCTTCGATCCGGCAGCCGATGTCCAACGGCCGGTCGGCCAGGCCGGTGATCATGGACGCCGCGAAGTCGGCGGCCTTCCCGCCCGGCACCGCGGCGGTCTGCCAACCGATCAGCGTCCCGTGCACCGTCTGGTCGGTGGCGATCACCACGCTCAGTCCGGCGAAGATCTCCAGGCAGGGGCGGACCAGCCGGTCCGGCGACAGCCGGCGCATCGAGGCGGAGCTGTCCAGTCCGACGTCCAACCGGACCCGCCGCTCCACCGGCAGTCGCGGCAGCCCGAGCAGGCCGCGGGCTGCGTCCCGCGCCATCTCCGCCATCGCCGGCAGTGCCTCATCGGTGACCACGCCGACGGTGCTGATCTTGATCCGGCCGGCGTCCGGTTCCATGATCACGATCTCCCGCCGGCTCAGCCCGGACAGGTCGATCGCGTCCAGCACGGCCCGGTCGGCATCGCCGCTGCCGGGCTCGTCCGGCCCGAGCGCCACGGTGACGACGCTCTGTGGCCCGAACACGTCGCCGTCGGGCAGCAGGCTGACCCGGACCGGCTGATCCACCATCGGAACGATCACCTGGTCCGGCCGCCGGACGACCCGAGCCGGCCCATGGGCACCCTCCACCTCGACCCGGAACCGGAGGGTTTCCGACGACTGGGGACCGGCGCCGACCGGCTGGACCCGGATCGCGATCGGCACCGCGTCCACCCGGACCGAGTGGCCCTCGCGCAACAGATAGGTGGTCATCGACCCTTCCTTCTCGTTCTCCGGCCCGGCTCACACCGCACGCTGCTCACGATCCCTTGCCCCGGCGGCCGAGCAGGCCCGGCCCCCGGTCGCCCTGGGCGATGGCCCGCAGCCGGGACTCAGCCTGCCGGGCCAGCGCCCGTTGATCAACATCCAGCCGGGCGACCCGGCGGGCGAACTTGTCGGCGGTGATCCGACGGGCCTGCTCCCACTGGTTGCCGATCCGGGATCCGGCCCATTCCCGGACCAGCACGTTCAGGAACGATTTGCCGTCCGCGGTCAGTCCGCCGACCCACTGCGCTGCCGTACGGTCGACGCCGGCGAGGGCGAACCCGCGGTCGGCCAGCAGGGTGGTGCGCAGCCAGCCTTCCTTGCTGTCGCGGGAGAAGCAGCTCCGCAGCAAGTCGGCCGACTCCCGCTGCAGCTCGAAGCCGCGACCGGAGTTGATCTTGGCCCGGAGTCGCTGGGCGGCCGGCAGTCGAAGATCACGGACCACGTCCAGCACCAGCGCGCAGAGCAGCGCATTGGCCGCGTCCGACGCCAGCTCGCCGGGCAGGTCCCAGGCCCAGAGCGAGCCCGAGATGATCGTCGTCACCTCGCGGTCCTCGGGGATCCGCCGGTCCCGCAACCAGAACTGGTCCCGGGCCAGCCGACGCAACTCGATCAGCTCGGAGCCGGCGTGCCGATGGTCGTCCAGTCCGCTCAGCAACGGATCCCGCAGATCGTCGATCAGCCGTTTCAGCTCCTCGTCCGCCGGCGCGGACTTGACCGTCGGGGCCCACTGCCGGACCCCGACCGCCGCCGGCCAGCGGCGCCGGATCAGCAGCAGATCACCGGCGGGCCAGGGCGGACCGTCGAAGGTCCGCTCCACCTCGGTCGGCAGCGACTGGTACGGCGCCAGGTTGGTCAGGGCCGACCAGGCCACCAGCGGCCGCTCGCCCGGATGGCGCTCCGGTTCGGAGGTCCAGCGGTCGTGCGCCAGCTCGGCCCGGAGCGGGTCGTCCGTGCCGGCGACCAGCCGCCCCAGCGGTGGTGGCGCGCCCTCGTCCGGATAGAGCCAGGCTGCCACCGGCGGGTCGAGCCGGCTGCCGATCGGGCGCCGGTTGATCCACTCCTGACCGGCCAGCACCGGCCGGACCACCCAGCGCAGCGCCGGCTCCGACACCGGACCGATCCGTCCGATCAGCTCGATCGCGCTCGGCTCCGGCCCGGCCGGCTGACCGGGCTGCCGGGGCGCGAGCAGATAGCAGTAGCGCTCGAAGTCGACGACCAGGACCTCCGGCTGTTCCAGGTAGCTCAGCCCGCACCGGGCGAGCAGGTCGATCAGGTGAAGGAGCGCGGTCAGCCGGCCGGCCGGATCGAGATCGGGCGCGGCGGTGATCGCGGCGCAGTGCCCGGGCAGGTCGGTCAGCAACTCCCGCTCGACGACGATCGACAGCCCGCTCGACGCCGGCGTTCCGGTCGGCTCGGGCAGCGGCAGCCGGCCCGGCCGGGCCAGCCAACTCGGCTCGGCGATCGCCCGGCGGACGTACGCCTCGACGACGAACTGACCGGTCTCGGCCCCCATCCGCGCCATCGCCGCCGGGTCACCGGCGATCCGCCAGGCGTCGGCGGCGGACCGGCCGAGGCCGAGCCCGATCAGATCCCGCGCCGTCTGGTGCAGGGCGGCGTTGTCGGCCAGGCCGCGGGGCCCGGTCCGGGTGACCACGGCCGCGGCCTCGGCCACCGCGTCGGCGAACCGCTCGCCGGCCCGGCCGACCGCCATCGCCAGCGGCCAGGCGATCGCGTCCGGCGGCAGCACCGAGGCCTGTCGGGCCGCGGCCGGGTCGTCATCGCGGGCCGGTCGGCCATGATCATCCGGGGGCCGATCGGGCCGACCTTGATCACGCCGGTCCTGATCACGCCGGTCCTGATCATGGGCACTGGGGCCAGGGCGCGCCGGGAGCTGCTGGACGACCCGGTCCAACTCAGCCAGGGCCCAGCCGGCACCGGCCTCGTCACCGAGCACCACCTGAGCCAGCACGGACCATTCGGTCACCCGGATCCGGTCGCCGGCGGCGGTCCGGTGCGGCTCGCCGTCAAGATCACCGATCGCCACCGCCTCGGCCTCGTCGATCACCACCAACGGGGTCTGCCGGAGGGCGCTGCGCGGATCCGCCGCCTGAGCGAGGAGTTGATCACGGTCGACCGCGGGCACGCAGGCCACCTGAACACCTTGATCAAAGGCGATCGGCAGCCCCGAAACCCGTTCCAGGGTGGAGAATGCGAACCGGGCCGCGTGCGGCGCCGCCATCAGCAACGACACGGCCCCGGCCCACAGCGCGGCTCCGTCGGTCGACTCGGTGATCAACACCACCCGCGGCCCTCCGGCCAGCACCGCCGCGGTCGCGTCGAGCAGCGCGGCCAGCACGCCGAACCGGTAGTGCGCCGGGTCGAGCAGGAATCCGATCACCGCCTCGGCCGTGATCATGGGTCCGACAACCGGTCGAAGGTGGTCGGTCAACGCGGCCGCACTCACCTGCTCCACGCCGTACGGAGCGAGCCAGTCGGGCGAGCGCCAGACCTCGATCGGCCGGGTCCCCGGGTCGGGCGCCTCGGGGTGGCGATCAAGGACGACCTGGTTGAAGACGTTGCCGGGCCGACCGGTCGCATCCGGTCCGGCCGGAGCCGAGTGCCACCAGGCCATCGCCGAACCGGACCCGTCTCCCGGCTCGACCGGCGCGTAGACCAGCCGTCGCGGCAGCTCGGCGATCTGCTCCGGCGTCGGGAACCGCGGGATCTCCACCCCCGCGTCGAACTGGGTCGACACCCGGGCCCGCAGCTGATCCCGCTCCTCCCGGCTGAGGTCCCCGTCCTCCTGCTTGATCTGCCAACCCCCACCGCCGACCCGACCCCCGCCCGGATCCGTACCGCCGTCATTGCGGTGGAGCGAGGTATACGTCAGCCGCCCGTACCGCTGCCCCGCCACGTCACCCCTCCCGCCGCCGCACCGAGTTGTCAGAACTGAGGTGCGCTATAGGGCTACTCAGTTCTGACAAGTCGGCTGGGTGTGGGGTCGGGCCGGGGTCGCGCGGCGCTCCGGCGGGCTTGCGGTCTGGGGAGGATCGCTTCGCCGGTGTCCGCGGGCGGGCAGTGACAAGCTCGGGTGACGTTCGCAGGCACCGGACGTCAGGCCCGCTACCCGGCCCGAACGCCAGCTCTTCCGAGGCGTGGCTCCGTCGAGGGTGACGGTTCCCGGCCGATCTGCGCCCACGAAGCCGGGACAAGTCACACCCGGCTGCGGCGAAGGTGCTCTGCGGCTCCGGGAACGACACCGATCGCTCGGAGAAAGACGTGCCTCTGCCCTGCCCTTCGACAGGCTCAGGGAACGAACCCGACCGCGCCCAGCCTCGACCGGAGGTGCCCTGTCGCACGGAGGACGGCCGCTCCGCGCGGGACCTACATCCGGCCTGCCCTTCGACAAGCTCAGGGAACGAACGCGACCAGGCCCCCACTTTTGCCGAGTTGTCAGAACTGAGGTGCGCTATAGGGCTACTCAGTTCTGACAAGTCGGCTGGAGAGGGGGGCATCAGGTGCCGCCCAGGCGGAGGGAGTCGACTGGGGGGTCGAGGAGGGCTACCAGGGCGGTGCGGTCGGGGGGTAGGTCGGCGAAGAGGCGGACGTAGCCGGTGCGGCCGCGGACGGAGGCCTTCCAGGCGACGGCGCTGGGACGGGTGCCGATGCCGTCGGGGCGGAACCTGAGCACCGGGCGGGTGACCTCCTCGATGTCCTCGGTCACCTCGAGCTGCTGGCCGTCGCCCGGGTGCAGCGGCAGCCGGGTGGGGTGGTGCACCAGGACCAGCGGCGGGCAGTTGGCGATCTCGGTTTCGCTGGCCAGCCGGACCAGCACCCGGTCCGGTTTCAGCAGCAGGGTGCGACGCAGCTCGATCACGTACCGGATCCGCATCAGGCCCGGATAGCCGACCTCGACCGGCACGCTCTCCCGGCGTTCGCCGCCGACGAAGGAGACGCCGGTGATCCGTACGGTCGCGCCGCGGTTGGGCAGTGGCCGGCCGAACTGGACGCCGCCGAGCTGGTTGTAGATGTCGGCCGAGCATTCCACGGTCGCGGTGACGTCGCCGCTCTGCAGCACCTCGGCCAGCACGGTCGCGGCGCCGGGCGGCCAGCCGAACTTCAGCACCTGCTGGTCGCAGCGCTCGATGATCACCGGGTCGTGCACGGGCCGGACCCGGACGGCGGGCACGGTCCGACCGACCCGCGCGATGCCGTCCAGGACCACGACCGGGGTGAAGTACGCGCGGTCCCAGCTGCGCGGCCAGGGCACGTTGCGCATGCCGACCCGGCCGTCCGGTTGCGGGCTGATCGGGTGGGCCAGCCGGTCCTCGTCGCGCAGGTTCATCTGCGGCAGCGCCGACTCCGGGTGGCTGCCGTGTTCGGCGCCGGCGAGCGGGCGGTTCTCGGTCCGGTAGACGAAGATCCGGCCGGCCGGCTGCGGCGACCAGAGCAGGTCGAACTGCCAGTCGTCGCCCCGATCCTGGTCAGAACTCGCGCCGTGCTGGGCGACCTCGAGATCCTCGATCGGGTCGACCACGGCCGAGACGCCGACCTCGACGGTGACGGCGCCGGACAGTTGCGGCACTCCGTCGACGACCGCCTCGGTGCAGAACTGGTAGAGGTAGCGCCGGCCGCGTTCGGCGTCGTTGTCGACGAAGCCGCCGAGGTTGGCCTCGGTCGCCAGGATCCGGTACTGCGGATCGGGCTGGCCGGGCCGGGCCCGTTCCACCGGCGTGCGATAGATGTGCACCCGGTCGATGCCGTACCAGACGGACCACTGGCCGATCACCCGGCCTTCGTCCTCGCGCAGGTCGGCGTCGATCACCCGGCTGACCACGGCCTTCTCCGCGACCAGCCGCGGCTGGCTCTGCCGGGCCACGGACAGGGTCACGCCGGTGTTGCACCAGACCTGGAAGTGCCGGATCGCCGCCGTGAACGGCCGGGTGTCCGTGGTGGTGCGGGCGGCGTCGCCGAGGACGATGTCGACCAGGTCGGCCCGATCCGGGGAGTACGGGCGCTGCTCGTCGCTGGCCACGATCCGGTACGCGGTCGCCGAGGCCAGGCCGTCCGGGAGGTCCCAGGCGAGTCGTACGCCGTCGTTGCCGGTCGCCGATCGGAGCGTCACCCGGGACGGGGCCCCGAGGTCGGCCGAGCCGAGATCGCCGGAGTCGAAGTCGGAGCCGAAGTCGTAGCGGGCGAAGCCGGCGGCCAGGTCGGCCACCGATGGGGGCGGCCCGGCGGGCACCGCGCCGGCGGAATCGGGCGAGGCGGCCCGGCGCGGGCCGGGTGCGGTCGGTGTCCCGTGGTCGGGGATCCCGGGAGCCGGTGCCGACGGGTAACGCTGATCATCGGCGGGCGCCTGCTGACCCGGCGGGGCAACGGTCGGTGCCGAGGACGCCGATGCCGCTGATGCTGCCGGGGACCCCGGCGGCCCGGCGTCCCACGGAGCCTGAGCCGACTGGTCGGGCTGCGTCGTCGACCCGGGCTGGCGTCCCGACCCGTTGTGGGTCGGTGATCCGCTCGAGGGCGACGAGCCGGTCTGGGTCGGGTGGCCGGCCTGGGCCGGATGGCCGGTCTGAGGTGATCCCCCGGCCTGGGTCGAGGGGGTGGTCTGAGTCGAGGGGGTCTGGGTCGATGAGGTGGGCGAGGCGGCCGGACCCGCGGGTGCCGCCCGAGCCGACTCCGGCGGCGAGGATCCCGGCCGCGGCGGGGAGGTGGGGGTGGTGACCTGCCGTTCCAACTCGGGCGCGTACTTCCGCAAGGCGGCCGGCAGCATGGCCGCGATCTCCTCGGCCCGGCGCCGACCGGACCGGGCCACGGCCCGGAGGTAGGTGTCCTTGATCTCGCCCAGTTGCAGCCGGCTCGCCAACACCTCTTGATCGCGCCAGGCCTTCAGCCGCTCGAAGGTCGGATCCGGCGGCGGGGTGTCGCCCAGGGTCCGGTCGTTCATCGTCGTTGCCTCCACTGTCGCGAAAGCTCTGCGTGCCAAGGAGTCAATCGATTCAAAGCCGGGTAGCACTCCGCACGCAGTGATTTCGCGACACTCACTCAGAACACCTCATCGACTTCGGGCAGTGGATGCTGACCGGCCTCGGGCGCGCCGGAGCGGGCCTGGGCGCCGGGCACCGCGGCGAGCTCGTACGCGGCGAAGGCCTCGGTCAGCTGGACCAGGACGGCGACCCGGCTCAGCTCCCGGCCGCTGGTCCGATACCAGTCGGTGACGACCCGCTGCCGGCCGGCGACGCGGGCCTCGGCCCCGAACGCGACCGGGTCGAACTGCTGCCCGGACCAGGACTCGGCAGGCTGATCCAGGCCGGCCATGAAGTCGGCGAACGGCCGGGTGGCCGGGGTCGGGCCGGCGACCCGGACCGAGGCGACCAGGGACCGGCCGAGCTCGCTGTCCGGCAGCGAGCGGCCGACGGCCTGCCACAGGGCGCGGCCGCCGTCGTTCAGGGCTTCGCCCGAAAGGGAGTCATCGAGCCTGCCCCCTTCGGCAGGCTCGGGCCTGCCCCCTTCGACAGGCTCAGGACGGCGCTTCGACAAGCTCAGGGAACGACCCGGGTCGCCGGGCTGGCTCGTGGCGGGGGCGAGCCCGGATTCGAGCAGGGCGGCCCAGCGGACGAGCAGGGTGCCGTCGCCGCCTTGCTCCGCGAACATCCGGTCCGGGCTCTGGGCCAGGTCGATCGCCTCCGGGCCGAGCCGGCCGGGCGCGGATTCGAGCAGCGCCTGCCAGGGCCGGCTCAGCCAGCCGGCCCGGAACACCTCGCGCCGGATCACCGTCGCCGCCTTGGCCACCGCGTCCGGCTGCAGTTCGGCGACGCCGATCCGGGTGGACAGCGGCAATCCGGCCGCGGGCAGCCGGGACGCCGCGCCGACCTGCGCCGGACCGCCGAACGGCGCCGCCAGCACGACGCCGGAGATCCGGGACCAGGCCAGGAACTGTTCGTAGGCGGCGGTCAGCCGATTCAGGTCGCGCAGCACGTGGCCGAGGTTGACCCGGTTGGCCTCGGTCTGCGACGCGGCGTCCTTGCGCCGGTTCAGCTCCCGGAACAGCTCGCGTTGGCTGACGAAGAAGACGGTGAAGCTGCCGATCAGCCAGAGCACGACCGCGGCGATGATCGAGATCGTCACCGTCTCCCAGGTCAGCTTCTCGAAGCCGCCGAGCAGCAACAGGATGATGATCACGACGGCGAGACCGATCAGCAGCCCGCGCATCCACAGGGTCAGCCGGCGCATCTTGCGCCGCAGGTCGTCCGACGGCTCGTCCTCGGAGCCGGCCTGAGCCAGCTCGCGCAGGATCGCCTGCGCCTCGTCCCGGGTGCCGGATACGGCGGCGCCCAGCCGCTGCCCCACCTTCACCGCGTACGCGGCGCGATAGCGACCGAGCCAACCGCCCAGCCCGGACCGGGCCCGGTCCAGCTCCGGGGTCAGCTGCCCCTCCGGCGGGTCGAGCCGGGTCTGCACCGCCTGCAGGCCGAGGGCGTCGTACGGGGCGACGGCGGCACCGCCGAGCTGGCCGGGCACCTGCCACCGGTGCGCCGGGCCGGGCACGATCTGGGCCGGGTCGGCCAGCACCGCCCGGTCGGCGCCGACCTGCAGCGGCGGCAGTTCGGCGATCCGTTCGCCGCCGTCGGCCAGGGTGTACGCGCCGGCCAGATAGTCCTGCCACAGCGTGGAGAGATCGTGCCGTTCACCGGACCAGCCCTGGCCGCCGCCGGCCTCGCCGATCACTCCGGCGAGCTCGTTGGACGCGCGGCCCCAGTCGCGCCAGTCGGCCCCGCTCCCGTCGGGCCGGATGCCGCGCACCACCACCGAGTACGCCGACGGCGCCCGGCCGAACACGCTGCCGTGCACCGCAGCCGCCGTGGTCGAGGCGATCTTGTTGGTCAGCGCCGCCCGCCAGCGCATCGGCGTGTTCTTGATCGCGGCCCAGATGAAGCCGAACAGCATCCGCAGCGCGGCCAGCGCCCCGATGTCCTTGACCGGGCTCGGTGACGGCTGCACCCGCGGGCCGCGGAGCACGCCGCCGTGCTTGCGCCACAGCGCGTCGGCCATCGTCCCGGTCGCCGCGTCGACGTCGTCGATCCGGTCCGTCCCGGGCCCGGCCGCGCCGCCCGCCGCCGACCCGCCGGGCGGCGGACCGATCCGCAGCGACTGGGCCCCGGCGACCCGGACCGCGGGCAGCCCGCCGGCCACCGAGGTGACGCCGTCCCGGATCGACTCCTCGACCGCCGACGCGTCCAGGGACCGGAAGAACGCCCGGCCGACCCGGACCGACCGGCCCGGCGGCACCGCGACGTCGTCGAGCGGCGCGTCCGGCACCCCACGCCAGAGCCCGGTCAGGCCGGCCACCGCGGTGGCGGCGGCACCGCCGAGCAGTGCCGGGTCGTCGGTCGGCTCGAGCACCTGGTGCCCCAGCCCCGGGCCGCGCGCGTCCTCCGGCGAGATGATCACGTTGTGCCAGTCGTCCCGGCCCAGATCCTCGGCGCTCGCGATGCCGCCGGGGCGGGTGATCACGCAGCGCAGCCGCTCGATCTCGCCGGTGCCGCTGGAGCGGCGGATCAGGTCGACCAGTTCCCGTTCGCCGTCGGGATGATCATGGAGAGAGCCGGCTTGCCCTTCGAAGCGGCTGGGCGCTGCCGGGCTCGGCAGAACGGCGGCGAGGCAGCAGACGCGGACGCGGTCGTACTGGCGTTCGGACAGCATCTGCTGCACGGTCACCGGGTAGGCGGCGCCGTCGATGATCTTGTCGGCCGAGATCGAGAGTTGATCATCGACCGGGGCCAGCCGGACCCAGAGGAACTCCTCGATCAGGCCGACCGCGGAGAGATCGCGCAGGGCGTCGCGGACGCCGGCCAGCGGTCCGTCCGGAGCGGCCAGCACGACCAGGTTGCCCCCCGTCGAGGAAGTGCCGGGCATGGAATCAGTACACCCCGCCCTCGGGCAGTTCGATCTTGGTCCGCGGTGCCGGGCCGGGTTGCCCGTCCCGGCCGCCGCGCGCCGCGTCCGGGGCCGCGACGGCGAGCTCGTACGCGTCGTCGATCAACCGGGTCAACTGACGCGCGGCCCAGTGGATGTCCGGAGCAAGATCACGGAAGACCGGAGTCTGACTGGCTTGATCACGACTGGTGATCATGGAGAAGGAGCCGCCACCGGGGGCGCCGTCCTCGCCGGCCGGCATGAAGTGCACCGAGGCCAGCGTGCCCGGACCCTTGGGGCCGTTCAGCCATTCCTTGGCCCGGTCCCGGCGCTCCTCCGGCGTCGTCGCCTCGGCCAGGACCGCGACCCGCGACGTCAGGTCGCCGTCACCGCGGATCCACTCGGCCAGCCGCTCCCGGCCGGAGAGCGGCACGATGCCGCCGGCCGGACGCAGCGGATTGCTGTCGTACAAGGAACGCAGCAGCCGGTACGGCCGGAGCGAGGACAGCACCGGCGACTCGTGCACCCGGGCGATCGCCAGCAGTTGCGACTCGAGCACGGCCGGCAGCCAGTCGTAGGGCGCGACGAACTGCTGCGGCGGCGTCAGCATCGGATACGGGAACTCGACCCACTCCCCGTTCTGCCGATCAAGGATCTTCACCCCGACCTGGTACGGCGACGGCGGGATGATCAACTCGCCGACGATCTGCCCGAGATACCAGCCGGCGACCATGGTGCGCCGCTCGACATCGGCCATCGGCAGCGCCGCATCGAGCGGCCGGGAGCGACGATGACTCCAGAACGCGTCCCGCCCCTGCGCCGTGGTCGCGCCCCACTGCTCGGCGATCGGCCGCAGCACCGAGGAGAAGGCCAGCGGCGAATACAAGGGATAGGAGCCGAAGATGTCGATCCGCCGCGGGTTGCCCTGATCGGTCAGCGCGGCGCCGAGATTGTCCCGGCTGGAGGCGTCGATGCTCGGATTGTCGACCAGGATCCGCATCAGATCATCGGCGATCGGCAACTCGGCGAACGGCACGTCGGAGAACTTGTAGCGATACTCCACGCCCTGGCCGCCGTGCAGCAGTTGCACCACTTGATCATCGACGCCGATCAAGGGCATGGCCAGTGACAGCGCCTCGGTGAACTTGGTCGTGATGTCGCGGATCCGCTGCGCTCGTTCGGATTCGGCGACCTCGGGGCCGTTGATGAAGTCGCGCAGCGAGACGGCGCAGAACCGCTGGAACGACTGCTCGGAGCGAGCCACGAACGCCCGCGACCGCTCCAGCACCTCGGCCGGCTTCACGTGCACGGCGAACCGGGCCCGGCTCGGGATCAGCGCGTCGCCGGTGGCCGGGTTGGTCGGGAACACCCGGGACCGCCACGGCGCCGTCTGCTCGATCAGGTTGTGCTGACGGGGATCCAGGGCGGGCGGCCGCTCGCCGCCGGTGGTCTCCCAGATCCCCTCGATCACCTGGGTCGGCACCAACTGCGCCGGGACGTTGCCGGCCTCGTCGACCGGCACGGCCCGACCAAGATCAGCGGCGTACTGCGCGGCGAAGTCGCGGGCCGGGGTGAGCAGCACCTCGTTGCCGGCCTCGTCGAACCGGCTCGGCACCCGCACGTCGGCATCGGACGGCCAGGCCGCGTACTGATCGGTGGCCAACCGGGCCAGCCCGTCGTGCTTCACCTGCGAGCCACGGGCCTGCTCCAGCACCCGCTGCGACTCCCGGATCGCCTCGATCAAGGGCGTCAGCACGTCGG
Organism: Microlunatus speluncae; assembly: GCF_009299835.1. Classification (GTDB taxonomy): domain Bacteria; phylum Actinomycetota; class Actinomycetes; order Propionibacteriales; family Propionibacteriaceae; genus Microlunatus; species Microlunatus speluncae. The sequence continues at coordinate 54,328 of NZ_VKCZ01000003.1, read as the reverse complement.
GGATGAAGGTGGCCAGAGCGTCGGCGGTCAGAGCCGAGGCGCGGGTGTAGAGCTGGGTGCGGACCTTGATCCGGACCCCGTCGACCAGCCGCTCGACCAGCGTGTCGCCGCCGGTGATGGCGCCCTTGATCGCGGCCACCGCCTGCTGCAACTCGGTCGGCAGCTCCGAAAGGCTCCCCGGATCGGTGCGGCCGAGCGCCTCGGTGCCGGGGATGACGACGCCGCGCAGGTGCGCGTCGAGGCGTTCCAGCACGGCGGCCGCGTACGGCAGCCCGAGCCGGCTGATCCCCTCGGTCAGCACGCCGGTCAGCCGCTCCAACAGACCTTGCTGCCAGGCGAAGGCCCAGTCGTAGGCGGCCTTGCCGGCGGCCTCGGCCAGCGCATGCCCGCGGGACCGGGAGCGCTGCTGCACGGCCTCCAACCACTGCCGGGCCTGCTGCCCGCCGGGCGACGGCAGATGCGGTACGTATTCGGCGTCCACCACCCGCCGGGCGGCCGCGTCGGCGTCGGCCCGCGGCAGCGCGACGGTGGTCATCCAGCTGCCCAGCTCGGCGCCGGCCTGTTGCCCGGAGCCGATCCCGGCCGGCAACTGCAGCCGGGCGCAGATCCGGGCCCACTGGCTGTCCACCAGCGCCTTGACCTGCTCGGTGCCGGAGGCGGAATTGCCGGCCTGCAGGTGGCCGTCGAGCAGCCGGTCGACGCTGCCGCGGGCGACCCGCTGCGCGGCGTACTCGGCGTAGCGTTCCCGGCCCATGCTCAGGCTGGCGAACCCGTACGACCCCCACGGAATGGGATCGAGCTGCGCACCCCAGGCGAGATAGTCGCTGTCCGGCGGCACGGAGCCGGTGTTGCCGAGATCGAACGAGACGAACTGGGTGCTGGCCACCTCGCTGATCATCATCCCGCCCAGGCCCCGGGCCAGGCCGCGATAGATCGCCTTCGGCGACCCGTCGCCGAACATCGTCCGCTGTGACCCGATGAACCGCCCGATCGGGAAGACCCGGGCGAACGGGATCTCGGTGCCCTGCCCGTCGCCGTACCCGAGGCCGGACAGGATCTCCACGTCGTGCCGACGGGCGGCGCCGGTCTGGCCGGCGACGATCTCACCGAGCATGGCCAGGGCGTTGGCCCGGACCCCGCTGCGGGCGGACGGCGGCAGCGAGTCGAAGATGTCCGGCGCGACCATGAAGACCGCGGTCAGCTTCGGATTGACGCCGGGGATCAGGGTCAGCAGCCGGCACACGTCCAGCGCCATCGAGGCTCCGGAGCCGCCGGCCATCGAGGTCACGACCAGCACGATCGGGGTCTCGTTGGCGTTGAACGTGGAGCCGACCGTCTGAGCCAGGTGACCCATCTCGGTGATCGTCTCCACCCGGGCCAGCTGATCCCAGGCCGACTGCAGGCCCTGGTGCACCTCGCCGGCGCGGGCCAGCGTGATCATCCGGCCGATCGAACGGTATTGCCCGGCGCCGACGTCGATCGGGGTGGCGACCGACTGCGGCTGCCGCGGCGCCCAGCCGGCCACCGCGTCGAGGGTGCGGGCGCCGAGCAGTTTCTGCGATACGGCGTAGTCGAGGTCGGAGTACGAGCCACCCTTGGGTCCGAGGCCGAGGTAGCGGCCGCCCTGCTGCGGCACGTTGCCCAGCCCGTCCGGGCCGGGCTCGGGGCCGGACGGCACGTCCAGGTGCACGAACTGCCAGCCCGCCGGCAGCGCGAGCCGCCGATCGATCGCGGCCAGGTCGGAGGCCAGTTGGTCCATCAGGTAGGCCAGCGTCGCGCCGCCCGAGCCGCCACAGCCCACCACCAGAAACCGTCTCACGCCGATCGCGCCCCTCTCGTGCCAACCACCCCACGGAACCACCCCCACGGAGATCTTCTCCTCCGCTGCGCTCCCCCGAACAACTCCGCGGGGACCCCGGCGCATGGGCCCCAAGTTTTTCACGCCGGGGAAAGCGGCGCGGTCAGGCGTGACCCGGAGTCGGCCCCCAGCCTGGCGATCCCGAGGCTACGCGACCGGCCGCACTCCGGTGCGCAGACCGGCGGTCGACTCACGGCCTGTGCCAATCTGATCGCCATGGACCCCTCGATCCGCCTGCACCAGTTGCTGCCGTTGGTCGAGCGGCAGCACGCCGTGATCGAGCAGCTGCGAGCCCGGCACCCGAAGCTGACGACAGCAGCCCAGCTGGCCGAGCTCGTCGGCGTCAGCTCGCGCACGATCGAGCGGGATACCGTCCGGCTGCGCGAGGCCGGGATCCCGCTCGAGGTCGTCACCGGCGCTCACGGGGGCTACCGGATCGCGTCCCGCGACCGGGACTGCCAGGTCCGGCTCACGCCCGGTGAGGTATCGGCGCTGCTCGCGGCCCTGGTCGCCATCGGCCCGTACAGCTCGGCCACGGCCCAGAGCGTCTTCGCCAAACTCACCGTGGCACTCGGCCCGGAGGATCTCCCCGGGCTAACGCCGCCATAGCCGTGTCGGGCTTCGCTCCTAGGGTCGAAGACATGAATCAATTCGATCCTGAGATCGAGGCCTACCTGACCGCGTACGCCGCCACCCTGTCGGCCTTCGATTCCGAAGCCGCCGCGGGTCTGTGGGCGACCCCCGGCATGATCATCGACGACCGGTTCCACGGCGTGCTCGAGGACCGCGAGTCCATGGCTCAAGGACTCGAACAGTCCTACCCCCTCTATCGCAAGCTCGGGCTCGCCTCCGTCGGCCACGAATGTCTCGCGGTCGACGCGCTGACCGACCGGATCAAGGTCGTCCATGTGCGCTGGCTCTTCTACGACGCCGATGGCGAGCCACTCACCGACAGTTTTGCCTATTACATCGTCCGCCGCGACGACGACGGCCTGCACGCCTGCGTCTGCATCCAGACCGACGACGCGGAGAAGCTCCAGGCCCTCGCCACCGACCGCGGCATCGACCTCTCGACCTTCACCCGGTAGCCGATCCAGTAGCTGCGTCACGACCTGAATCGGCAGCGCACCGCGTCGGTGCCTCGCTCGGACAGTGCCGATCGAGGCACGAAAAGATCTGTCAGGGCCGGCGGCCGGGCCCCTCGTCAAGATCATCGAAGTCGAACGACCAGTCGGTGTCCTGCCGGTCACCGGATTCGGCGCCGGGCTCGGTGCCGGCGGCCGGCCGCGGCGGTGGTTGATCCTGACCGGCCGGTCGCGCCGGTTGATCATGACCGGCCGGTCGGGCCGGTTTATCTTGACCGGGGCCGGGCACCGGTGGCATGGCCGTCGGACCGGGTGGTGGTTGTTGATCTTGGAACGGCGACGGAGCCACGGTGGCCGCGCCCCCGTCGGGATCGTCGAACGGGTGTGCCGCCGACCAGTCCGGAGCGTCTTGGGCCGGCCCGGAGGCGTGCAGGCGCTGCACCAGGTCCGGGGCCCGGCGGTCGATGTCCTCGGCCAAGGTCCGCAACCGGTCCGCGGTCAGGTCGGCACCGATGAAGATCAACAACTGCGCCTGATCGGCCGGGCCGGCGGGGTCGTGCTGCACCACCCAGGTGTTGTGGACGGCCAGCGGCAGCCGGGCCTGGCGCTCCGGCCCGTACGGATCCGGATCGGTCGACGAAGCGCCGACCAGACCCGGTGAGTCGACCAGCACGAACCCGGCCCCGAACGGTGACCGGCCGATCGAGGTGCGCAGCGTCGCACCCTCGGCCGCGGCGGTCCGGGAGCCGGAGTTGGACAGCCGGACCATGTCGGTGAAGTCGCGCTCGGTCAACGTCAACGGTTCCGGCTGACCGCGCTCGAGCCGGAGCACCCGGCCGGCACCGCCGGGCGGACCGGCGGTGATCATGATCGGGATCCGGCGGGCCAGCAGGGCCCGGCTCGGGATGGTCGCCGTCAGCCATTTGCCCAGGTAGAGCAGGGCGATCGGGATGCCCGGGCCGAGGATCAGGGCGGCCAGCAGCACCGCGACGAAGTTGACCGGGTTCAGCGGCCGGCTCAGGTCGGCGGTGAAGTCGATCATGACCTTGGTCGCGCGGTCCGGCGCCTCGGCCGGCGCGACCATGATCGCCATCGTGCCGTTGAGGCTGCCGTTGCCGGCCTCGGCGGTGGTCAACCGCAGCGCCAGCTCCGCCTGCTGCCCCTCGGCGATCCGGACGCAGCTGTCGGCCGAGTCGGCCGACGAGCTGATCTTGGTCTCACCGATCGTGTCCGGCCCGGAGTTGATCTCCGGCTTACTGCCGGCGTCGAGCCAGATGCAGCCCGGGCCGTTGACCGGCAGCGCGGCGGTCAGATCGGCCGGCCCCTCGGCCGACCCGAAGTTGATCGAGGACGCCGGGGTCGGAAAGCCGAGCGGCGGGCCGATCGCGACCGGGATGTCGATCACCCGCGGCGCCAACGGGGTGCCGGCGACCCGCTTGCCCTGGGCGTCGGTGGTCGCGGCCGTGGTGACCGCGACGCTGAGCCGGAGGGTGGCCCGCCCCGGCCGGACGTCGGTCAGGTCCAGGGTCCGGGCGGCGGCGATGTCCTTGGCGCCGACGCCGTCGGCCAGCACCAGTTCCTGGCCGCCGGGCACGGTCAGGGTGGCGCCGAACTTCGCGCTGCCGAGCAGCGACCGCGGGTTGATCGCCTTGCCGGCGGCGTCGGCCAGCCCGAACGTGACGCCCTTGACCTGCTCACCGGCCCGCAGGGTCGTCTTCTTCGCATCCGGCCAGGCCGGGAAGACGTCGCCGGAGACATGGATGTTGGTCCGTGACCGGGCCTTCGGCGAGTTGGCCTTCGGGTCGACGAACACCACCGCCCACTGCCCGGTCCAGTCGGCGTTGCCGGAGCGCTTGAGGTCGATGCTGACGGTGCGGGCCGACTGCCAGGCGTAGCCGATCGCGACGCCGCCGGACTCCGCCTCGGCCGACCGGCCCGGATCGAGCCGCTTCAGGGTGATCGTCTTCCCGTCCGGCCGGACCAGGACGACGGTCAGCCCGTTGACGTTGGCCGAGCCGAGGATGTGCACCGAGCTGAGCGAGTTGTCCAGCACGATGTTGTGCCGCTGCTGGCAGACCTTGCCCTGGCAGACGCCGGCCTCGGTCTCGGTCGGCTCCCGGGACGGATCCCGCATCCGGTCCAGTGCGAACAGCAGGTCGTCGATGTTGCTGGCCAGGGTGAACTCCCCCGGCGTCGGCTTGGTGATCTTGCCGCACTTCTCGTCGCCGGAGGCGCCGGTCGCGATCGCCCGCATCGTGTCGAAGTCGGACGCCTTCGCATCCGAGCCGCGCAGGCCGATCGCGAACAGGGTGACCCGGTTGCCGCGCAGCTGGTCGGCCAGGCCACCCGCCCGGCAGAGATCGCGGCGGGCGGCGGTCTCGGCCTGCCGGACCCGGTCCTCGGTGTCCAGGTCGAGGTCCGGGGCGTACGCCTTGTGCTCGCCGTACCGCTCCCGGTCCTCGGCGTTGCGGCGCAGGTCCAGGTCGAGGGTGCCGTCGGTGAACCAGACGATCGCCTGGCACCGGTCCGGGTCGGCCTTGGATCGCTCGGCCAGCTGCTGCCGGGCACCGTTCAGCCCGTTCCAATAGTCGGTCTCGTACCCGTCGGTCCGGTCCCGGAAGCTGTCCAGCGTCTGGTCCAGGGTCCGCGCGCCGTCGCCGCCGAGCCGGGTCCAGCCGACGGCCTCGGCGTAGTCGGAGGCGAAGCCGGCGACGGTCACGTCCAGCGCGACCTTGCCCTCGGCGGCGAAACCGGCCAGCTGGTTGAGCAGATAGCCGGCCGCGGTGACCCGGGCGCCGTCGGGATCGGTGTCGCGCAGGCTGGCCGACTCGTCGATCAGCAGCACCAGGTCGCCCTTCTTCTGTGCCGACAGGCAGCCGCCGAAGACCTCGATCGCCGACCGTTCCTCGGCCGCGGCCGGAGTCGGCGGCAGGATCAACAGGCCCAGCAGCCCGAGGGCGAAGGCGAGGACAGCGGGGGCGACCCGGCCCGGGCGGCGGCGAATCGAAGCGGTCACAGCCGGCCCACCCAGAACGCGATCCGCAGCGCGGCCACCACGACGGCGACGCCGCAGAGCACCAGCACCGCGACGTAGCCGGGCCGCAGCCAGCTCGGCGCGGCATAGATCGGCCGGGCCCGCTCGGTGGTGTCGGCTTTGATGAAGTACGCCAGGACGAAGATCGCGACCGGTCCGGCCAGCACCCAGGCGGTGATCGCGATCCCGGGCGTCGCGCCGAGCAGCGCGCCGAGCAGCAGCGCGAGCAGGGCGATCCCGGCGGCCGCGCCCAGGTACGGCAGCGGCGGCCGGGCGATCTCCAGCGCGGCCGACTCCCCGCCCAGGGCCGGCCCGCTGGTCCAGTCGGCCGCGGTCAGCCCGGCACCGGAATCCCGGCCCGCCGCGAACGGATCCGCCGCGGTGCCGTCGCCGGGCCGGCCACCCTGGCCCCCGGTCGAGGTCCCGGACGTGCCGAACGGACCGTCCGTGCCGGTGTCACCGGACCGCGGGCGAGACTGCCGTGGGTCCGGGTCGGCGTACTCGGAGAAATCCCACGGGTCGGGGTCAGGCACTCCGACACCTCCAGCTCTCGGGCTTCAGGGGAGAAAAGCTACCCGAGTCCGGAAATGCCTCTCGTCTGGATACGGCCCTGGAATTCCGCCGCCAGTTGCGGACCGGAGCCCGATCGACCGGCGTGTCGCGACGATCCAGACCGATCGCGGTCGAATTCCAGGGGTCGTAGGCTCCACCGCATGAGTCACGACCCGGCCGGATCGCCGCGACCCTTCGACTTCGGCGACGAGGCGTCGTCCTCGGCGGAGCCAGGCGGGGCCGCAGCCAATCCCTTCGTCGATGCGCCGATCGCCGGGCCTGACAACCGCCGGTTCAGCTGGATCGCGCTGGCGATAGCGATCGGGATGTCGTTGCTGGTCGGTCTCGGCGGCTATGCCCGCGCCGCCGCGTACGCCGACGGTTTCGATGTCGACCGCGGCGTGCGCTGGGTCGCGCTGACCGTGCTCTGCGTGGTCGGCGCCCTGGCCGCCGTGGTGGTTGCTGTGGTCGCGGTCGTCCGCGCCCGCGCCGCTCGGTCCACCGTCTCGCTGATCATCGCGGTGATCGCGCTGGTCTGTGCCCTGTCCCTGCCCTGGCTCGCCCTCTGGCTCGGCACCGGCCTGGCCCCGCAACCGCCGCCGCCCGCCTGAGCGGAGGTTGCGGCGTAGCCACTTCGGCCGGTGGATCACCGGTCTCACTGGCCGTACCACCGGCCTCGGAGGTTCGGCGTCGGCGCGGAAACGCCAGTATGGTCTTTCCCCGTGGCCATCACCGTGCGCACGATCACGACCGAGGAGCATGTCGCGTTCATTCGCGAGCAGCCCAGCGTGAGCTTTCTGCAGACCCCGGCCTGGGCGAAGGTCAAACCGGAGTGGCGGGCCGAGTCGCTCGGCTGGTTCGACGAGGGCGGCAAGCAGATCGGGGCCGGGCTGGTGTTGTTCCGCCAGCTGCCCCGGATCAAGCGCTACCTGGCCTATCTGCCCGAGGGGCCGGTGATCGACTGGGAGTCCGACGACATCGGCGCCTGGCTGAAGCCGCTGGCCGACCACCTGCGCAAGGCCAAGGCGTTCGGGATCCGGATCGGCTGCCCGCTGGTCGCCCGCCGCTGGCACGCCGACACGGTCAAGGCGGCGATCGCCGACGAGAAGCTGGCCCGGCTGAGCCAGGCGATGCCGGACGTGGTCAACCACGCCGCGACCCGGACCCGCAACCAGTTGCGCAGCCTGGGCTGGCACCCGCCGGACAACGAGCAGGGCTTCGCCGCCGGCCAGCCGCAGTACGTGTTCCAGCTGCCGATCGGCGACCGCACCACCGACGAGGTGCTGAAGGGCATGAACCAGCTCTGGCGGCGCAACATCAAGAAGGCCGACAAGGCCGGCGTCACCGTCACCCGCGGCACTGTGGACGATCTGCCGGCGTTCCACGAGCTGTACGTGGAGACGGCCAAGCGGGATCATTTCGGGCCGCGGCCGGTGAGCTACTTCAAGACCATGTTCGACGCCTTGCTGGCCGAGGACCCGGACCGGATCCGGCTCTATCTGGCCCACCACGAGGGCGATCTGGTCGCGGCCACCACCTGGGTCCGGGTCGGTGATCACGCCTGGTATTCGTACGGCGCCAGCTCGACGGCGAAGCGCGAGGTCCGCGGCTCCAACGCGGTGCAGTGGCGGATGATCACCGACGCGATGATCGCCGGCGCCCGGGTGTACGACCTGCGCGGGATCACCGAGAGCGTCGACAGCGCCGACCCGCACCTCGGCCTGATCCAGTTCAAGGTGGGCACCGGCGGCGAGGCGGTCGAATATCTGGGCGAGTGGGATCTGCCGCTCAATCCCGTGCTCTACAAGGCGTTCGACCTGTACCTCAAGCGGCGCAGGTAACCTGTTCGCCGTGACGGGTCTTACGCTGCGGCTGGATGCCGCCCGCTGGCGGATGCATCTGCAGACCGTGGCCGGTGCGACGCCCGGCCTGGTGCCGGTGGCCAAGGGCAACGGGTACGGCTACGGGCTGCGGCGGCTCGCGCTCGAAGCCGACACTCTCGGGGTCGACACGATCGCGGTCGGCACCGCCGACGAGGTGGCCGAGGTCCGCGACGTGTTCGGCGGCAGCATCGTGATCTTGACGCCGTGGCGACCCGGCGACGAGCTGGCGACCGAGCTGGCCGAGGATCCGCGGATCATCACCACCGTCTCCCGGGTGGCCGACCTGGAGGCGCTGACCGACCTCAATTCCGATCCGCGGGTGCTGCTCGAGGTGCTCACCTCGATGTGCCGGCACGGGATCTTCCCGGACGAGCTGCGCCGGGTCCGGCCGCACCTGGAGCATGTCCGGTTCGAGGGCTGGACCATCCACCTGCCGCTGCTCGACGACGGCCGCTACGCCGAGGCGGAGCGGCTCGGCCGGGCCGCGCTGGAGGCGGCGCAGGGCACCCTGTGGTTCTCCCACCTGCCGCCGGAGGACGTCATCGCGGTCGGCCGGCAGCTCGGCGGCGCCGGCTCGGCGGCGGTGCCGACCCGGCTCCGGCTCGGCACCCGGCTCTGGCTGGGCGATCCGTCCAGCCGCGCCTCGACCGCGACCGTGCTCGATGTGCACCGGGTCAAGCGCGGGCAGCGGACCGGCTACCGGCAGCGGCCGGTCTGGGCCGACGGCTGGATCCTGGTGATCGCCGGCGGCACCTCGCACGGGATCGGGATGGAGGCGCCGACCCCGGCCAGCTCGGTCCGGCAGCGCGCGATCTCGGTCGCCACCGGCTCCCTGGCCGCGGCCGGGCGGGCGCTGAGTCCGTACACGGTGAACGGGAAGAAGCGCTGGTTCCTCGAGCCGCCGCACATGCAGTCCAGCCTGGTCTTCCTGCCGTCGAAGGAGACCCCGCCGGCGGTCGGCGAGGAGGTCCCGGTCGAGCTCCGGCTGACCACGGCCACCGCCGACCGGATCATCGAGGACTGACCGGCGTCACGGTCGGCTCGGGAGCGACCCGACCAGCACCTGCCCGATCCGCAACCCACCTCCCACGGTGGCGCGCGTTCCTGTGCCAGGCTGATCCGGCCGTCAACCTGCGGGAAGGAACACCATGACCCAGCCTCCGGATCCGCAACCGGATCCGACCCGACCCACGCCGCCGGACCAGCCGGTTCAGCCGCCGACCGAGCCGACCGGACCCGCTCCGATCCCGACCGAACCGTCGGTCGAGCCGACCGGCCCGGTCGATCCGGCGCCGCCGACCCCGTCCGGACCGCCGGCCGAACCGGTCGCCACCGGTCTGACGCCCACCGGTCCGGTCGATCCGCTGGGCGCCCAACCGGCGTACGGCCAGCAGCCGCCCCAGCCGGCGAACGATCCGGGCAAGATCCTCGGCATCGTCGGCCTGATCCTGGCCTTCTTCTGCGCCGTCGTCGGCCTGGTGATCAGCATCATCGCGTTCGTGAAGTCGCGCGGCGCCGGTGTCACCAACATTCCGGCGATCATCGGCATGATCATCGGCGTCCTGGTCACGATCGGCTGGATCATCGGCGGCGTGGCGATCGGCAACGTGGCGGCCAAGTGCGCCGAGCTCGGCCCCGGCGTCCACCAGCAGGGCGGCACCACCTACACCTGCGGTTGACCTCAGTCGGCCAGCAGTTTGGCCCGCAGCCGTTCCGTGTCGGCGTCGGTCCAGCCGATCGAGCGCAGGTACGGCAGCACGCCGCCGTGCTCGCGGTCGAGATAGTCGAGCACGCCCTGCATCGTCTCCGGCAACGTGTGATGGGAGGACAGCGGCCGGCCGCGCAGATTCTCGGCGTAGGTCGGGGACTGCTTCAGCCGGTTCACGATCTCTTCGATCCGCTCGGTGCTGGCTGCATAGTCGGCGATGATCTCGGACCGATCGGCCCCGGCGACGGACAGAGCCAGCGCCACGATGGTGCCGGTGCGGTCCTTGCCGGCGGCGCAGTGCACCAGTGCCGCCCCCGGAGCCTCGGCGATGTCGCGGAGCGCGGCCAGCACCGAGTCGGGCCGATCGACCAGATAGGACAGGTAGAACGAGGCCGACCGGTCGTCGATCCGGACGCTGGGCTCGAGATCGATCCACGGCAGCGCCTCGCTCGGCGCCGCCTCGACCTCACCGTCCGGATGATCCTCGGTGACGTCGGGCTCGCCCTCGCGAAACATCGAGTGGTGGTGGATCCGCACCTCGTCCCGCGCGGTCAGCGGGCCCGGACCCTCGGAGGTGACCTCGAGGGTCGACCGGAGATCGATCACATCGGTCAGGCCGAGCCGGAGCAGGCCGATGATGTCGGAGTCGCTGAGCGACTGCAGGTTGTCCGAGCGGAGCAACCGCCCGGTCTTGATCTTGTCCCCGTCGACGGTGCCGATGCCACCGACGTCTCGCAGATTCACCAGGCCATCGAGCTCAATCCAGTTCGGACTCACGGACCAAGCCTATGACCCGGATGTTGCCGCGTCCTGACGGTCCCGGGTCGGCGCGGTGAATCCGTGGCGCGGGTGAGCTCGGTGGCCGGGTCTGTGAGGACCCGGCCACCGGCCTCGAAGCGGGACCCGATCAGGGGGCGCCGTAGGGTCCGCTCGAGTTCGTGGCAGCCCGGCCGGTCAGTCCGAATCCTCGAGATGGATCGTGCTCGACAGGCAACCCGGTACGAAGATCATCGGGGTGGGTCGAATCGGTCGCGCTCGCGACCGCCGACGACGTATGCGCCATTCACCCCGCCTCTCAGCGCGACGATCAGGTCGCTGCCGAGGGCTGGGACAGCTGCATCTCTGCTCTGACCGTACCTCCAAAAGGCGGCCGGCGACAGCTTCCCGCGATCACATTCCGTACGTCAGCCGTGACCGTACCGTCGTCAGAGATCGGCGATGTCGACGGCTCCGGTGACGACTCGGTGGGCGAGGTCGGTGAGTCGCAGTTCGTTGCGCCGGGCCCGGGTCCGGAGCACCTCGAACGCTTGATCGACGCTGAGGCCGAGGGCCTGGGCGATCGATCCCTTGGCCTGCTCGATCACGATCCGGCTGTTCAGGGCGCCCTGGAGTTGCTCGGTCAGGGTCTCGGCGCGCGCGATCGACCGTTCCTGGATGATCGCGATCGTGGCGACGTCGGCCAGCGCCTGGATCACCTGGACGTCTCGCGGCTCGAGCGGTTGGGCGACCGCGCCGAAGATGTTCATCGCACCGATCGTCCGATCCCGGAGTCGCATCGGAAAGGCATGCACGGCATTCAGTCCGGCCGCCATCGCCAGCGGCGCGAACTTCGGCCACCGCTCAAGCGCCGCACTCAGGTCGCTGACGATCACCGGCGTCCGGTTGCGGAAGCAGTCCAGGCACGGGCCCTCGTCGTTCTGCAGCTGGATCAACTCCAGATGCTGCGCCGCCGCGCTGGAGCTGGCGACGAAGCTCAGCTGGTCCGTGTGGTCGGCCAGCATCAGGCCGACCGAAGCCGCACCGCTGATCGCGGCGGCATGATCGGCCAGCTTGTGGAGGAAGTCGATCAAATCGAAATCGTCCACCAGCGTGTCCGCGACGTCGACGAAGACGTCGGCGAGTTGCTCGGTGGAAATCATCGCTCTACCCCTTCTCGTGGGCGGATCGCGGGACGCATGTCGCGCCCGCGCCGGCCCATTGGTCCTGTTCTCAATTTCACCTCAAAGACCCCGATCCAGGCGATGGCGATCACGAATGATTTCCCGCGCCAGGTCGATCAGTGGTTGATCATGGCTGAATGCGTACGCCCGCATCCGGGCCAGCGCCTCGCGGAGGTCGACGTCGAGCGCGACCTTCACCATGCCCTGGGCCTGGTAGATCTCGGCCCGGTGACCGAGGGCGGACTCGAGCCCCGGATCGATCCGTCCATCCGAGCCGCCGGACTGGTCCAGCAGCAGGTCGGTCGCGATCTCGGCGAACGTCAGCGCCATCGACACCTGGTCCACGGTCAGCGACCCGGCCCGCTCGGAGAACACGGACAGCACGCCGAACCCGATCGCGCCGACATACAGGGGGAAGGCGAAGATCGCGCCGACGCCGGCGTCCGTCGCGGCCGAGACATAGCCGGGCCACCGCCCGATCTCGGTGCCGAGGTCCGGGGTCAGGATCGGTCGGCGGCTGCGGAACGCGTCGTGGCAGGGGCCTTCGCCGGTGGTGAACTGGAGCTCGTCCAACTCCCGGCAGTGGGCGTCCGACGCCGCGGCCACGCCGCCGCTCTGGTTCGCCGACATCAGACTGACCACCACCCCGCGCACGGTCAGGCTCGCGGTCAGTCCCAGGCAGAGGCGACGCAGCTCGCCCACCACCCCGACCTCGCCGACGACCGGGACGCGAGCGATCAGCTCGCGGGCGTGGGCGTGCCGGTCACGGGCCGCGCCGTTGGCCTCGAACTCAGAGATCTCGCTCCCACCTCGCTGAACGCATCCGTCAGCTCCGGGACGATCCTCCCTCATTGAGGCCGCAGCGGGAAGGGAGCCGCGCGCAACCGGGCCGGAATGCCGGCAGCTCGGGGAGAGCTCAGCTGGCCCAGTGGCCGGTGAAGTAGAGCCAGGACCACCAGAGCATGATCAACACCGACAGGGTGAAGGCGGTGATGACCAGGATCCGGTGCGCGATCTCCGGCAGCCGACGTTTCGGTCGCCAGGTGCCCCAACTGGCCACCATGATCCACAGCGGGAACCAGAGCAGCACCGCCCGGTTCACCGAGAAGAACCAGTAGGACAAGGAGAACGCGAGCACCTGGACCCCGACCCAGGCCGCCTCGGCCCACATTCGCCGAAACAGACACCAGCCGGTGACCACCAGGCCGAGCGCCATCGACGCCATCTCGAACCGGAACACCTCGGCCCAGCCCGGATGATCCGCGTACGCCCCGGGCTGGATCGCCGGCAGGGTGTTCAGGAACGACTCCCACGGCCAGGTGAAGCCACGGGCCCAGCCGGCGGACTGCGCCGAGAACCAGGCCGTCCAGCTGCCGGTCAGCAGATAGAGGAAGATCACGAAGCCGGCCAGCACCGCCGCCGGGATGAGCAGCGTCGCGGCGCGGCGCAGCCGGGTGGCCCAGTCGATCTTGACGCTGGTGATGATCATGACGAACAGGGCGCCGATCAGAAACAGCCCGGACACCCGCAGCGTGCAGGCCAGCGCGGTCAGCAGGGCCGCGGCGAGCCAGCGGTCCGACCGGGCCCGTTCCCAGGCCCAGAAGGCGGCGGCACAGAACAGGGATTCGGTGTACGGGACGGTGGTGAAGACCGCGGTCGGCGCAAACAGCCAGGCGATCGCCGCCCAGTTCCCGACGCCGTGCGGGCGCCCCAGCCGGGTCAGGGCGACGGCTGCGCAGGCCGAGCCGATCGCGGACAGGATCGCGCCGGTGATCGGGACCGGCACTCCGAGCGCCAGGCCGGCCGACAGCAGCCCCGGCAGGCCGGGGAAGAAGGCCATCAGGTTGGGCGCCGCCAGATAGCCGCCGGCCGCGAGCCGGCCGAAGTGCTCGACGTCCCAGTTGCTCAGCATCGAGGTCAGGGTCCGGCCCTGGGTCAGCGCCAGCAGCAGCGCGACGGCCGCGATCAGGCCGCGGCTGAGCAGCCAAGCCTGCACCACCGCCCGGCCGGACCGGACCCGCTCAGCCATGGGTGGGCGCGCGGGGGCCGGGCCGGATCAACGACCAGCCGCGGTCGGCGGCCCGGTCCAGCACACCGCCGGTCGGATCGTCGATCCCGTCGGCCCGGACCAGATCCCGGTCCGGGCGCAGCGCGTCGATCACCACCTGGACGCACAGATAGACCTGGACGCCGATCCGGACGATCACCGCCAGCCAGTAGAGCCGGTCGGGCGAGCCGTCGGCCGGGGTCAGCACACCGGCCAGGTGCCACCAGATCGCCGCGAAATAGAACAGCTCGGCCGCGCTGAAGATCAGCCAGTCCCGCCACCGGGGCCGGGCCAAGATCAGGAACGGCAGCAGCCAGAGCACGTACTGCGGCGAATAGACCTTGTTGGTGATCAGGAACGCGGCCACCACCAGGAAGGCGACCGCGCCGAATCTCGGCCGGCGCGGCGCCGCCATGATCAACAACCCGATGCCGAGACAGGCGGCGATCAACAGCAGCGCGTTGATCAGGTTCAGCGCCGGCACTCGCTGACCGGCGAGCTCGAACACGTACCAGATCGAGCCGAGATCACCGCCGCGGTCGGAGTTGAAGGTCCAGAAGGCCAACCAGGAATCGGGGGCGAGCATCACGACCGGCAGATTGACCAACGACCAGCTGATCAAGAAGCCGCCGATGGTGGCGGCCAGCGCGTTCAGTTTGCGGGTCCGCAGGCAGAGCAGGATCAGCGGGCCGAGCAGCAGCACCGGATAGAGCTTCGCCGCGGTCGCCAGCCCGATCAGCAGCCCGGCCAGCGCCGGTCGGCGCCGGGCCCAGAACATGCAGCCGAGCGCGGTCAGCGCCACCGCCAGCAGATCCCAGTTGACCTGCGCGGCGGCCGCGACACAGGGCGACGCCGCGAGCATCATCGCGTCCCACGGCCGGCCCTCGACGGTCCGCAACTGGGCCCACACCGCGACCAGGAACAGCAACCCGAGCAGCACCTGGTTCACGTCGACGAACAGCAACGTGGAGCTGACCTGCTGCTGGTCGCTCAGCTCCAGCCCCTGGGCCCCGCCGAGCGCGTGCGTGATCAACCGCTCGAATTCGAGGAACCAACCGGTGAGCACCGGATACTCCAGCACCGGGAAGTCCGGGCTGCGGTCCAGATACGGGGTCAGGCCGGCCAGCAGCCCGCGCCCGGAGTAGAGCAGCCCGATGTCGGAGTAGCACATCAGCCGGAAGTGGTCCGGCGCCTGCCCGAACACGGTGATCCGGCACGGGATCCGGAAGATCATCCCGATCAGGTACGTCAGCGTCGCGATCGCCAGCGTGACCCGGACCGGGCTCCACCAGGCCCGGCCGGCGGCGGCGCGGCGACCGATCGGCCCGCCGAGTCGCTGGGTCAGCAGCCGGACGAACCCGTCCTCCGCAGACGGCTCGCGCACCGCGACCGGACGCCGGCGGGCCCGAGGTTCGGGGTCGACACTCACTCGGAGTCCCCGCGGCGTCGTTCGGGGGCGCGCAGCGGTGGAGAGGAACGTCGTGGGGTGACCTTCACCGGGGCGACTCTACTCAGCGCTCCCGGCCGCGACGGCCGGGATATCGTCGATCGGATGCGAGCGTTGTTCATCGGGCTTGCCCCCTTCGACAAGCTCGCGAAGATCATCGCGACTATCCGCTGCCCCGGTTCACGGGACCGGTAGCGGAGTCGCCGGAGTCGGAGGCACTGCCCGAGGCGTCCGGGTCGGAGCCGCTGCCGTCGGCGCTCGCGTCCGCGCTCTCGTTGTCCGCGCTGCCATTGGCCGAATCACCGCTGTTGGAGCCGTCGTTGTCGGCGCCGGGATCCGACCCGCTGTCGTTGGACCCGGAGCTGGCCGAGTCGCTGTCGTTTCCATTGGCGTCCGACGCGCCACTGTCGGAGTTCGCGGCCCCGCTGTCGGACTCACCGGAGTTCTCGTCATTGTCCGCGGACCCGGAGTTGTCGTTCGACCCGGAATTGTCGGCGGAGCCGTTCTGGCCGTTGGAGCCAGGATCCTCGCTCGGGTCCTCGGACGGGTCCTCGCTCGGATCCTGCGACGGGTCCTCACTCGGATCCTCGCTCGGGTCTTCCGACGGGTCCTCGCTGGGATCCTCCGACGGCTCCTCGCTCGGCGTCTCCGACGGCTTCTCGGTGGGCTTCTCGGTCTCCCGCGGCGGCCGGCTCTGCTCCTCCTCCGGGTCGTCGTCGCGGACCCGATCCACGTTGACCCAGGCCGGTTCGCCGAAGTCCTCCTCCGGCTGGCCCTTGGTCGCCTTCTCCATGTAGTCCTCCCAGGTCAGCGCCGGATAGGTGCCGCCGAAGAAGGTCCGATCGCCCGGCCGGGCGTAGTCGTCGAGGTTCTCGTTGCCGCCGTCACCCGCGACGTACATCACCGCCGTCGAGATCTGCTTGGTGTAGGCGACGAACCACGCCGAGGTGATGTCGTCCTTGACGCCGTCCTTGGTGCCGGTCTTGCCGGCCACCGGTCGGTCCAGCGTCTGCACGGACTGGCCGGTGCCCTCCTCGACCACACTGGACAGGGCGTAGTTGACGTCGCTGGCGATGTCCTTGCTGACGGCCCGCTTCTCCGCCGGCTCGGCCTCGTAGAGCACGTTGCCGGCCGCGTCGGTGACCGAGTCGACCACGTGGTTGGCGACGTGCACCCCGTCGTTGGCATAGGTGGCATAGCTGCCGGCCTGGTCCAACGGGCTGACCTCGGCGGAGCCGAGCGCGAGCCGGGTGTTCTCGTCCCAGCCGGCGCCCTTCGGCGCCCCGGCCGCCTGGGCGGCCTCGCTGATCTTGCGCGGGCCGTCGTCCATGCTCACGGTCAGGTCGACGAACGCGGTGTTGATCGAGTCGGCCGTGGCCCGGCGCAGACTGACGTTGCCGTACTCGTGGTTGAACTCGTTGCGCACCCGGACCGGGTCACCTTCGGGAGTGAAGGTGTTGCCGTTGAGGTACGAGCGCAGGCTGAAGCCGTCCTGCAGGCCGGCGGCGAGCGCATAGGTCTTGAACGTCGAGGCGGTCGGCCGGGCGGTGGTGGCCCAGTTCCGGGAACTGGTGACGTAGTCCGGCCCGCCGTAGAGCGCGAGCACGCGGCCGGTGCCGACCTCGACCGAGGCGATCGCGGCGTGCAGATCGGACTTCTTCTCATCCGCCGCGTCGGCCGCCTTCTTGGTCCACTTCTGCGCCGACTTCACCGCGGCGGTCTGGGCGGCCTTGTCGAAGGTGGTGGTGATCTTGAGCCCGCCGCCGTTGATCTGGCTGGAGTCGAAGCCGGCGGCCAGCAGCTCGGCCTCGACCTGCTTGAGCAGGAAGCCCTTCGGACCGCCGTAGCGCTGGTTCTTCTCGATCTCGGGGAACTTCGGCAGCGCCTTGGCGTACTTGTACGACTCCTCGGAGGTGATCGCACCGGTGTCGGCCATCGACCTGATCACGTAGCGGTAGCGCTCCAGCAGCCGCTCGTTCTTGCCGTCGTCGGCGTCCGGATCGAAGACGGTCGGGTTGTTCAAGATCGCGGTCAGCGCCGCCGCCTGGGGGACGGTCAGCTCTTTCGCGTCGACGTCGAAGTACGCCTTGGCCGCCGCCTGGATGCCGTACGCGCCACGGCCGAAGTAGATCGTGTTCAGGTAGCCCTCGAGGATCTGTTCCTTGGTCAGGTCCTTGTTGAGCTTGTAGGCCAGGAAGACTTCCTTGAACTTCCGGGTCACGGTCTGTTCCGACGTCAGGTACATGATCTTGATGTACTGCTGCGTGATCGTCGACCCGCCCTGCAGCGACTCACCCCGCAGGATCGACCAGGCGGCTCTGATCATGCCGGTCAGCGAGATCCCCGGATCGGTCCAGAAGTCCTGATTCTCGGCCGAGACGACCGAGTCCTTGATCGTTTGCGGCATCTCGTCGAACGTCAGCGGCTGCCGATTCTGGGTGGCGAAGCTCCCCAGCTGGGTCTTGCCGTCGTTGTAGTAGACGAAGGTGGTCGCGGTCTGGAAGTCGGCGTTCGGGTCCGGCAGGTCGGTGGTCTGATAGCCGACGATCACGATCGCGGTCGCGCCGATCAGCCCGATCAAGATCAAACCGACGAAAGCCTTGATCACCCGGCCGGCCCAGATCCGGCCCCTGGAGCGTTGCTTCCCCGACTTCTTGACAGCCTTCTGCGACCCCTGGAGGGGTTCAGCCATAAATGTCCTCGACGGTAAGCTGTCGACGCGGCGGCTTGCGCTTCACCCCGTCCCCGAGCAGGTACGACATGATCATGAAATTCCAGCTACAGCTGAGGCACACCTCGACCACGACGACCTTGAACTCGCCGTACTCGTGCGCCATCTCCTCCAACTCGGCGGTCCGCTTGATCCGGCCCGAATACTGGCCGAGCTGCTCACCGAAAACGTGGCGCAGCTGGGTGAAATCAGGCGAGTCGCAGACCGGGCAGTTGTCCCCGGTCGACTCGCCGTGGTGCTTGGCCGCCCGGATCAACATCGGGTCGGCGTCACAGGCCTCCCGCCGCGCCAGGCGGCCACCGGGCCGCCGCAGCGACGCCAGGGTCGACCGGCGCTGCAGCGCGTAATCGACGACCTCGCGCTGGGACCACATGGGCACCAGGGTACGTGCCGATTTCGGCGAAGGCGACCTTGGCGGAGTCCTCGGACGGGTGGGCTGCACAAGGAAACAACACGGACGAATCCCTGTCGGAGTTCCCCACCAGCAGGATCTTCCGGCCCGACGGCGCGGCGTGTCGCACCCGATCCACGGCGCCGGTCCGGTAGGGAAACCGCGCCCCGGCCGTGAGATCGGGGAATCCTCCGCCGGGTGTACCCGGTGGGAAATTCCCCGATCCCGGACCGGCAACCGGGACCGACGGATTCCGGGGTCTCGATCATCCCTTCGGCGGACTCGCCGGCCGTCGTCCGCCGCTAGACCTGGAGTCATGAGACGACGGGTGCTCGGAATGCTGCTGATCTTCGCGACCGCCTGCGTGCTGCTGACGGTGCTGATGAGCCGGTCCGAGTTGCTGTTCGGTCCGTACACGCTCGCCAACCACGCGGTCCGCGCCGTGCTGATGACCGTCCTGGTTGTCGGCGCGGTGCTGCTGGTCTGCCGGCTGGTGACGCGGCGGCCGATCGGCTCGCTCGGGCTGCCGCCGCAGCGCGCGGCCGGCCAACTCGGCCTCGGCGTGCTGCTCTGGCTCGTCCCGGCCGGGGTGACGACGGCGATCCTGCTCGCCGCCGGACTGGTGACCTTCACGCCGCAGCAGCCGGCCGGCGACATCGTGATCCGGCTGCTCGGCCTGATCGTGCTGGTGGCCCTGTTCGAGGCGATCCCGGAAGAGGTGGTGTTCCGCGGCTTCCTCTACGGCGGGCTGGCCGAGATCTGGCCGCGGTGGGCAGCGGCGATCGGGCAGGCCGTGCTGTTCACCGCGGCCGGGGCGATCTCCGGCGCCGCCGCGACGCCGGACCGGGTGCTGATGTTCGCCGTGTTCTCGCTCACCCTCGGCTGCCTGCGGGTGCTGTGCGGCACGGCCTGGGTGACGATGGGCTTCCATCTGGCCTTCCAGACCGCGGCCCAGGGGCTGATCGGCAACGAGGGTTTGCGGCCGTTCGGCATCGCCGGCGAGGACTGGCTGGCCGGGGTGGCCTTCGTCCTGGTGCCCTTCGTGGTGGCGATCGCCGGTGCGGTGGCGCTGCACCATCGCCGCCCGGCTCTTGTCATGACCAATTCGTGATTCGTACGATGTCTTAGGTGACTTCCGATCGAATCAAGGGCCTGACCCTGTCGCTGGCGTACCTCCCGTTGGCAACCCCGATCAGCGACGCCAAGGTGTTGACCGGCCGGCAGCGGCCGCTGACCCGGGTGGCGATGCTGTTCGCCGAGCTGACCACCGAGGCCGGGCACAGCGGCCTGGGCTTCAGCTATTCGAAGCGGGCCGGCGGGCCGGGGCTGTTCGCCCATGCGCGGGAGATCGGGGCCGACGTGATCGGCGAGGATCCGAGCGACATCGCCAAGCTGGGCACCAAGCTGGTCTGGGCCGGTGCCTCCGTCGGTCGGAGCGGCCTGGCGACACAGGCGATCGCCGCCATCGACGTCGCCCTGTGGGACCTGAAGGCCAAGCGGGCCGGGCTGCCGCTGGCCAAGCTGCTCGGCGCGCACCGGGACGCGGTCCCCTGCTACAACACGTCGGGCGGCTTCCTGTCCGCGCCGCTGCCGGAGGTGATCGACAACGCCCGCGCCGCGGCCGAGCGGGGCATCGGCGGGATCAAGATCAAGGTCGGCCAGCCCGATCGCCGGGCCGACCTGGAGCGGGTGGAGGCGGTCCGAACCGCACTGCCGGATCCGGTGGCGCTGATGGTGGATGCCAATCAGCAGTGGGATCGGACGACGGCGCTGCGGATCGGTCGCGGCCTGGAGTCGTACGGGCTGGTCTGGATCGAGGAGCCGCTGGACGCCTACGACGCGGTCGGTCACGCGATGCTCGGCGAGCGGCTGGACACCCCGATCGCCAGCGGCGAGATGCTGACCAGCGTGGCCGAGCACCGGTCCTTGATCGAGAACCGCTCGGTCACGTTCCTGCAGCCCGACGCGCCGCGGGTCGGCGGGATCACGTCCTTCCTGCGGATCCTCGCGCTGGCCGACGAGGCCGGGCTGAAGGTGGCGCCGCACTTCGCGATGGAGCTGCACCTGCATCTGGCCGCGGCCTATCCGGGCGAGGTGTGGGTCGAACACTTCGACTGGCTGGAACCCTTGTTCAACGAGCGGCTGGAGATCACCGACGGGCGGATGATCGTGCCGGACCGGCCGGGTCTTGGCGTCTCCTTGAGCGACCGGGCCCGGGCGTGGACGGTCGAGACGGCGACCTTCGGTGGCTGAGACCCTCACCGGTCGGGTGGTCGACCGGCTGACCGCGGAGATCAGGAACGGCGACGTCGCCGCCGGCCAGCGGTTGCCGACGGAATCCGAACTGATGCAGCGATTCGGCGTCAGCCGGACCGTGATCAGGGAGGCGATCGCCCGGCTCCGCGCGGCCGGGCTGGTCGAGTCGCAGCAGGGCCGCGGCACCTTCGTGCTGACCCGGCCGAGTCAGCTACGGTTCGAGTTCGGTGATCGAGCGGTACGCAGCGTGCCGGAGATCATCGAGCTGGTCGAGTTCCGGACCGGGATCGAGTGCGAGGCCGCCGCCCTGGCCGCTCGGCGACGCAGTGATCATGATCTTGGTCGGATCCGCGGCGCCGGCGAGCGGACCCACGAGGAGCGTGCCGTGCCGGCCCGGTCGATCAAGGCCGACTTCGAGTTCCACCATGCCATCGCCCGCGCCTCCGGCAACCACTACTACCCGGAACTGATCGCCGCCCTCGGCCCGATGATGATCTTGATCCCCAAGGGCCGGCGCGCCGCCGGCCGGACGGCCGACCCGGTGCACGCCGAACACCTGGCCGTCCTCGCCGCGATCACCGACCGCGATCCGTTGGCCGCCGCGGCGGCGATGCGGACACACCTGATCAACTCCGCCGAGCGGGTCCGCCGGGAGCTCTGAGCCGGCATCGTTGTCGGAGGTGAGGGTTAGCGTGCCGGCATGACTGCTACCGCTGAGATCGCGCGACGGTTTCTGGAGACCCTCGAGGCCCGGGACTGGGCCGCCTGGGAGGGACTGCTGGCCGAGGCGGTGGTGTATGAGTTGCCGCAGTCGCGGGAGCGGATTCGCGGCCGCTCGGCGTACCGGAGGTTCAACGAGACCTACCCCGGCGAGTGGCATCTGACTCCGAAGGTGATCATCGGCGACGAACATCGTGCCGTGGTCTGGTTCGCCTGGACACTCAGTGACGGCGGCGGCGAGGACGACGGCGATGCCCAGGCCTTCTTCGAGTTCGACGACGCCGGACTGATCAGCAAGGTCACCGACTTCTGGCCCGAGCCGTACGAGCCGCCGGCCCGGCCGGACGGCCTGGTCGAGCGCTGGTGATCACCGCTGCCGGGCTCGGTGCCGGCGCACCGCATCCCGGTTGGCGCAGGCCGGGCTGCAGTAGCGCTGCCGGCCATTGCGGGTCAGGTCGACGTAGACCCGGTCACAATCGGTGACATCGCACCGGCCCAGCCGGGTGATCCCGCGGCCCGCCAGGTGCAACGCCGTCCCGGCCGCCATCATCGCGCCCACCTGATGCCCGACACTGATCCCGTCCGGCCGGTAGTGCAGATGCCAGCCCGTCCTGGCGTGATCGGTCAGCGTCGGGAAGGAGCAGTAGGCCGCCGTCATCGCATTGACCCGCTGTGATCTTTCATCGTGATCCGGAGCATCGACGACCGCCAACCACTCCTTGATCGCCAGGGCGACCAGCTCGAGATCGTCCTGGGTGATCGGCCGCTCCCGGATCAGCCCATGATCATCACAGATCGCCCGCAGCTCGGCCTCGGTCGCCGGCGGCCGGTTGGCGAGATCCTGCGCCATCACCACCCCGTCGACACCGTAAGGGTTGAGTTGCATAAGACCATTACAGCACGATGGAGGCATGAGCGCGACCCCCGACCACGAACACCAGTGGCAGACCAACTCCGAGCACTCCACCAGCGAAGGCCGGATCAGCTACCAATCCTGCCCCTGTGGCCGCTGGCGCGTCCTCCGCCACCACGACCTGACCACCGTCCTCGCCGCCGCCCGCTGACCCCGGCGAGCGCGGGGCGATTCGCGGTGGCCCGTCCCGCCCGCGATGCCGTACCATCGAGCGTCGGTGCGGCCTCCGGTCGCCCCGGGGCCATGGCGCAATTGGTAGCGCATCTGCTTTGCAAGCAGAGGGTTAGGGGTTCGAGTCCCCTTGGCTCCACCGAACGCGTCTGCCGGAGCTGGCTCGCTTGCCACCGGCGCACTCGCAAGATCGGTTAGCGACGGTAGCCGCCGGCCTCCTCATGGGCGATGGTCTTGCCATTCAGTTTCCGCACCTTCCACGACCCGTACTCGGTGTGGATGATCTCGATCGACACCGTCAGCGTCGTCGCCGGGCTGATCTTCTCGTTGGTGATCACGGCCCTGTTGCCGTCCCGGTTGATGCCGGTCACGGTCAGATCCGGGTCCAGCTCGGCCAAGGCCTTCCAGTCCTTCCTCGGCCCCAGATCGTCCTCGCACGGATTCAGGATCCCGCCGTTGTCGATCACCATCAGGCAGGCCTCAACCGGCTTGCCCTTCGCCCCATAGCGGAGGAAGTCCCGAGCGACACCCATGATCGTCTCCTCGTCGGACTCCGTTGTTTCCGTCGGGGGCGGACCGCCCTCGTCGCCGTGCCGGTCCGGCGAGCTGATCGGAGCCTGGGCGTTGGTGACGAAGGCCACGACCGCAACCCCCAGAACGGAGATCGCAGCCGCGACCACGACACCCACCCAGAATCTCTTGCTCAATTGAAGATCCTGGCACCGTAGTCACGAGGCTTGGTCGGACATCCGCCAACCGTCCAAGCGGTGATTCCCGTCGTCGGGAACTCCGCGCTGTACCGGCTGTAGCCCTCACGGCACTGCATGAACGTCTGGAATGTGTGCCGCCCAGACTTGGAGCACTTCGACCAGGCCTTATAGCCGGTCACTCCGCCGGACCAGTAGAGACCTTTGGTGCAGCCGTCGTAGCCAGTGGTGCCGACCGCCGGGTCCTCCGCTGCTGCCGGTCCCGCTGCCATTCCTACGAACATCAGCGCCGCAGCTCCCATCGCCAGCCCGAGTCGTCGAATGATCATGATCCTGACCTCCCCCGTAGTTGCTCTTGGATATCCCGTCGGACGGCCGACGGTCAAGGTGTGAGCGTCCACGGCTGGTCGTACGGGTCAGGTGGCGTCTTCGTAGCGGGCGGCGAGTGCGGTCGCGCGGAGGCGGAGGGCGTCGCGGAGGGACTGCGGAGTCAGGGCTTCGGCGTCGAGGCCTAGTTGCCAGAGGGCCCATTCGGCGTGGCGGGAGTCCTGGAAGTCGACCTCCAGGCGGAGCCAGCCGGCCGGGTCGGGGGCTTCGGGGCGGACGGCGAGGGCGGTGTTCAGGAGTTCCTCCTGCCGGGTCGGTTTCACCCGGAGCAGCACGGTGATCAGGTCGCCGCCGGTCCGGAAGCGGGTGCTGCGTTCGCGCCAGATCCGGTCCAGATCCACTTCGCTCGGTCGTTCCGCGAGGTCGGGCAGAGCCTCGGCGGCCTGGACCCGGGACAGCCGATAGGTGCGGTCCTCGCCGGCTCGGGTCGCCAGCAGGTAGGCACGATCGCGCACGGTGACCAGGCCGATCGGATCGATCGTGCGCCACTCCGGCGTTTGGCCCGTGGCCGCGTACTGGATCCGCAGCCGGTGGCCGGTGAGCACCGCGCGCCGGACCTCGATCATCGTGCTGTCCGGTACGTCCTCCGTGACCAGCCGCCGGGACAGCAGGTCGGTCGGCGGCTCGACCAGGAAGCGCTGGGCGGCGTCGTTGGCGGTGACCCGGTGGCCCTCGGGCAGGGCGTCGACCACCTTGCGCATGGCCGAGGCGAGGGCGGAGCCGAGGCCGAAGACCTGCTCGCCGCGACCCGATCCGGCGGTCAGCAGGGCCAGGGCCTCGTCGTGATTCAGGCCGGTGAGCTCGGTCCGGAAGCCGGGCAGCAGCGCGAACCCACCGTGCCGGCCGCGTTCGGCGTAGACCGGGACGCCGGCCGCGGATAGCGCCTCAATGTCGCGCAGCACGGTCCGGGTGGAGACCTCGAGCTCGCGGGCCAGGGTGTCGGCGGTCAGCCGACCGCGCTGGCGGAGCAGCAGGACCAGCGAAACCAGCCGGTCGGCGCGCATCCGTCGACTTTAGCGGAATACCTGACCAAGGATGTCGTGATTTGCCGAGACGCTCGTCGTACGCACAACCGAGCAGCGAATGGAGCTGAAGTGGCAATGGAACGAACGGCAGTGAACCCGGTGACGTGGTCGACGGAGCTGGGCTTCAACCAGGGTGAGCTGGTCGCCGGGCACACCCGGACCCTGTTCATCTCGGGGCAGACCGCGATGAGTGACGCGGGCAAGCCGGAGCACGGCGGCGATCTGGCGGCGCAGCTGGCGCTCAGCCTGGACAACCTGGAGGCCGTGCTCGACCGGGCCGACATGTCGCTGGCGAACCTGGTCCGGCTCAACGTCTACACGACCGACGTCGACCTGCTCTTCCAGCACTACGGCGTGCTGGCGGGCCGGCTCGGCGCGGCCGGGGTGACGCCGAGCACGACGATGCTCGGGGTGACCCGGCTCGCGATCCCGGGTCAGCTCGTTGAGCTCGAGGGGACCGCAGTCGCGTGATGCGACCGCCGGACCGAGGTGATCTTCCGTGCTCAGAATGGTGACGATCGGCGTCTACGGCTTCGACGCCGAGTCGTTCCTGCGGCGATTGCGACGAGCGGACGTCGGCCTGGTGTTCGACGTACGCCAACGCCGTGGGGTCCGCGGTCCCGAGTACGCGTGGGCCAACTCGGTCCGGCTGCAGGCGGCTCTGGCCCGAACCAAGATCGGGTACGAGCACCATCGGGAGCTCGCCCCGACGACCGAGCTCCGCCGGCTGCAGTATGCCGAGGATGATCGGCAAGGGGTGGGCAAGCGGTCACGGCGCGAGCTGGCCGCCGAATACTGCCGTCGCTACACCGCCGAGATCCTCGCCGGCGTCGACCTCACCCCGGTGGTGTCGGCGCCGGCGAGCGGCACGGTCGCGGCCCTGCTCTGTGTCGAGAGCGATCCCGAAGCCTGCCACCGGTCCTTGATCGCCGGGCGACTGGCGTTGGAGCACGGCATCGCGATCGAGCACCTCCGGCCGCGATGATCTGCCAGCTCGGACGGCTCACGAGCCCGGTGGCTTACCCTTGGTGATCTTGCGGCGGCGGCGTGCGAGCGGGACGGGAGCTACGGAAGCGTGAGCGAACAGGGCGGCAGGGTGGCGCTGGTCACCGGTTCATCGCGTGGCGTCGGGGCCGAGACCGTACGCGGCCTGGTCCGGCGAGGGTTCGCGGCCGTGATCAACTACCGCGACAAGGCCAACCGGGCCGAGGCCCTCGCCGCCGAGCTGCGAGCCGAGGGTGGTTCGGTGCTGACCGTCCGGGCCGACCTCACCGACGGCGCCGCGGTCGGCCGGATGTTCGAGGTGATCACGGAGACGTTCGGTCGCCTCGATCTGGTGATCTTGAACGCGTCGGGCGGGATGGAGCGCGAGGTCGCGGCCGACTATGCGATGACGCTCAACCGTGACGCCCAGCTCGGCGTGGTCGAGGCGGCCGGCAGGCTGATGGGGCCGGGCGGTCGGATCGTGTTCGTCACCAGCCACCAGGCGCATTTCTTCCGCGAGCGCGCGGTGCCCGATGCCTATCGGCCGGTGGCCGAGAGCAAGCTGGCCGGCGAGCTGGCGTTGCGCGAGCTGATCCCGGACCTTGATCATTCCGGGCTCCGGTTGACGGTGGTCTCCGGCGACATGATCACCGACACCATCACCGTGAAGATGCTGGAGCGGGCCCAGCCCGGCACGGTCGCGGCCCGGGAAGCCGGCGCGGGCTCGCTGCTGACCGTCCAGGAGTTCTCCTGCGCGATCATCGCCGCCGCGCTCGATGATCACTCACCGACCGGCCACACCATCTATGTCGGCGGCGCCGACTACCTTCACGGCCCGGGCATCGACGGCACGGAAGGACCGCGATGAAGGACGCCTACGTCGTCACCCATCCGGAGGCGACCCACCACGTCGACGGACTGGTCGGCGGCTGGTTCGACTCCGAGCTCACCGATCGCGGCGTCGCGCAGGCCGGGGCGATCGCCGGGGCGCTGGCCGAGCGGATCGGTGCGGCCGAGGTCCAGGTGTTCAGCTCCGATCTCCGGCGCGCTCGGCGGGCAGCGGAGATCATCACCGAACGTTTCGGCGCCGAGTTGATCATCGATCCGGACCTGCGCGAGCGTTCCTTCGGTGCCGCCGGCGGCCGGCCCGACGCCTGGCTCGCGGAACGGCTCGTCCCGCTTCCCGAGGGCGCCGATCGGATGCAGCACGACGAGGGCATCGACGGCGCCGAGACCCGGATCGAAGCCGCCCGCCGGGCCTACGCCGCGATGCAGCGGATCCACGACTCCCCCGGTGAGCATCAGGTGGTCGTCACCCACGGCGGCGTCGCCAGCTATCTCCTGGCCTCCTGGCTCGGCATGCCCCTGGACTCGCTCCGCCTGGTCCACTTCAAGGTCTCTTCTGGTGGCATCAGTCTGCTCCGTGATCAGGACGACTTCCGCTGTCATCAGCTCACGTTCCTGAACGAGACAAGCCACCTCAGTCAGCACCCCTGATCCGAGGTTGATCAGCTTCTGATCCGCTCGGGGACTCCGGCTTGCCCCCTTCGACAAGCTCAGGACATGCTTCGGCAGGCTCAGGGAACGGACCCGCAGGGACGCAGATCAGGTCGCCGCCTTGCTGGCCCTCCTGACGCAGGACGCGGAACCCCGCGGAGATCAACTCGGCGCGCAGGGCGGGCGCGGTGAGGTGGCGGCGGTGGGGCTGGTGCCAGCGGCCGTTGATCATGGTCGCGCCGTCGACGGTTGCGTCGCCCTCGGGGAGTTCCTGGTAGTTGATGCCGGTGGCGACGTCGTAGGTCCCGGGGTCGTAGCCGCGGTCCGGGTCGTGGGTCGCGGTCGAGATCACGTAGTAGCCGGTCGGCTTCAACCGATCCCGTACGGCAGCGAAGACGGCCCGGCGATCCTCGTCGAGAACGATCGACTGCAGGCAGAAGCTGTCGAGCACGAGGTCGTAGCGTCGGGCCGATGACTCGGCGGCGAGGGCGCAGACATCCTGGACTTCGAAGTCGACCTCGAGACCGCGTTCGGCGGCCAGGCGGCGGGCGATCATGATCGCGTCGGGGATCAGGTCGATCGCGTGCACCCGGAAGCCGCGGGCGGCGAGGAAGCAGGCGGCGGGGCCGGTGCCGCAGCCGTACTCCAGCACCTCGGCCGCGGCCGGCAGCTCGAGCTCGGGCAGGATCCGCTCCAGGAACGGCCGGTTCGGGAACTGCTCGAACCCGCCGGAGGCTTCGAACAGGTCGTTCCACTGGGTGTGACCGGCCTGCCGGATCCGCCGATACGCGGCTTCGTGCTCGGCTTGGTAGTACCGCATCGAGCGCTCCTGGAAAGATAGCGGTCAGCTTGGCCGCGTAGTCGCGGCACGATTGACCGCCATGATCACGGGCGGTGGCCGATCCCGTCGAGCAGATTTCCCACCAGGCCGAGCAGGAAGGCGTCGGTGACGGGCTCGTCCGGGATCAGCAGCCGGTGATAGACCGCGCCCCAGAGCTGGTCCACGACGACCTGGACGTCGACCTCCCCGCGCAGTTGGCCCACCTCCTGCGCCCGGCTCAGCCGCTCACCGGCCAGCCGACGGCGCTCGGCGGAGTAGAGCTGGCGATAGGCCGCGGCGAGGTCGGCGTCGGTCTGGGCCTGACCGATCAGCTCGGCCAGCACCCGGCCGCCAGGCGTCTCGGTCATCAACTGGGCGAAGGCGCGCAACTGGCTGATCAGGTCGGCCCGAAGGTCGCCGGTGTCGGGGAAGGCGAGGGTCGGCTCGACGGCGTGGAAATACCCGTCCAACGCGAGCGCGCCCTTCGACGGCCACCACTTGTACAAGGTGGTCTTGCTGACGCCGGACATCTTCGCCACCCGCTCGAAGGTCAGGTCGGCGATGCCCTCGGCCAGCACCAGCTTCCCGACGGCGCGCAGCACATCCGCCCGGACCTCGTCCGCCGGCCGCCGGCCACGCCCGCGCCGCGCGGCCCCGGCGCTCGACTGCTGAGTCACAGTGCTTCCTCCCGTTCCGCGGGTCGCGTCAGTTTCCGCTGTTGATGATCAAGGTCAGGCCAGGCCGCCGTTGACGTAGAGGATCTGGCCGTTGACCCAGCGGGCCGGGCCGGCGAGGAAGGCGACCGCCTCGGCGATGTCGTCGGGCTCGCCCAGTCGCTCCAGCGGCGCGGCCTGGGCCAGCCGGTCGATCGTCGCCTCGTCCTTGCCGTTCAGGAACAGCGGCGTTGCGGTCGGGCCGGGACCGACGGCGTTGACGGTGATGTCCCGGCCGCGCAGCTCGCGGGCCAAGATCAACGTCAGGCCCTCGACCGCGGCCTTGCTGGCCACGTAGGGCGCGTAGGTCGGCATTTGCAGCCGGCGCTGCGAGGTGGAGATGTTGATGATCGCGCCGCCGGCCCGCAGCCGCCGGGCCGCCAACTGGGCGACGACGAAGCTGCCGCGGATGTTGGTCCGGTGCATCCGGTCGAGATCGTCCAGGTCGAGCGTCTCGACCGTCGACAAGATCATGATCCCGGCAGTGTTGATCACGACATCGATGCCACCGAACGCTGACTCCACCGCGTCGAAGGCGGCGGCCATGGCCTGCTCGTCGGCGACGTCGCCGCCGACCGCGATCGCCCGGCCACCGTGGCCGGTCACCTCGGCCACCAGCTCGTCGGCCCGGGCCTGGTTGCCGGCGAAGTGAACCGCGACGGCGAACCCGTCGGCGACGAGCTTCCGGACGACCGCGCGACCGATGCCGCCGGATCCGCCGGTGACCAGGGCAACGCGGTCGGGGGTTGAGGCGATGGACATGAGGTGCTCCTTGAAATTGAACGACACGTCCATATAACCACTAAATGTACGGTTAGTCCATATCGTGCCTCGATCGAGTTCTCGGCAGTGTCACCGGACCGCCGTAGCGTCAGCGACACCGACGACGGCAGGAGAGTCGATGACGACCGCAGAGCAGGCCGGGCCCTCGTTCACCCTGCGCGGGATCACCCTGGATTGCGAGGACCCGCAGGCCCTCGCCGGGTTCTACCGCGAGCTGCTCGGGGCGACCGGGACCGGCGACGACAGCCCCGATTGGGTGACCATCAGCGAGCCGAAGAGCGGGGTGCTGATCTCGTTCCAGCGCGCCCGGCACTATCGGCCGCCGATCTGGCCACCCGAGGAGCAGGGTCAGCAGATGATGCTGCACTTCGACGTCCAGGTCGACGACCTGGCCGCGGCGGCGGCCCGGGCCGAGAGTCTCGGCGCGACCCGGATGGAGTTCCAGCCGCAGGACGACGTCCGGGTGTACGCCGATCCGGCCGGCCACCCGTTCTGCCTCTTCGTCTGACCGACGCCGCGGTCGATCAGGCGACCTTGGCCACCCGCATGAGCTCGGTCCGGGCGACCGTGCGGTCCCGCCACTCGCTCAGGGCGGCCCGGTCCGGATCCTGCAGGTACGACTCCAGGGCGGCTTCATCGGGCAGGTCGATGACCTGCACCTCGTACGGCAACTGGTCGGTGTACTGCGGATTCGACACCCGGGAGATCAGGGTCGCTCCGTGCCGGCCGAGCACCGCGAGCACCTCGGTCTCGTAGTCGGCCAGTCCTTGCTCCTGGCCGGGCAGGGGCCAGAGCAGGACGCAGAGAGTGATCATGGAACCACGGTAGGCCCTGATCAGGTTGCCGCGGCGACGACCAGCGGCACCAGGGTCGCGGTCAGGTTGTTGAAGCCGTGCAGGACGATGCCGGGCCAGATGGAGCCGGACCAGCGGAACAGCAGCGCGGCGAGCACCCCGACGACGAACGCCGTCGGCAGCACCGGGTTGATGCCGTGCGCGACGGCGAAGACGGCCGCGCTGGCCAGGATCGCGATCCAGGCCGGGAACCGGGCGAGCAGTCCGTTGGCGAGCACGCCGCGGAAGAACGACTCCTCGCCCAGCGGCGTGATCATGGAGCCCGCGACGATGGTGATCGCGAGGGACAGCCAGCCGGCGGCCGCGGCCGCCTGGTAGCTGCCCTGGATGACCTGGGTGTCCCCGCTCAGCGTGATGTAGACGACCGACAGCACGGTGCCGATCAGATAGGCGGCCACGCCCAGCCCCGCACCGGCCAGCAGGTGCCGGACCGCGGCCCGGCGGAAGCCGAAGGCGGCCAGCCCGCGGATCCGGATCAGCACCGCGACCACGAGCGCGAGCAGGCCCATCGCGCCGGAGACGAACAGTCCGACGATGCCCTTGACGGCCTGGTCCTGGATCAGCGGCAACAGCACGAACACCAGCGCGATGGCGACCAGATAGGTCGCGGCACTGGCCAGGATCTCGGGCCACCCCGGCACGGACGGCCGGGCCGCCCGGTCGGTGGTCGGGTCGGTCGCGGGGGCGTCGGTCATGTCACTCCTCGGGATCGTGGATCGGTGTCGGGTCAGTTCTGGGGCAGCACGGCCAGGGCCACGACGACGTTGTTGACGATCGTCGCAGTGACCGTACGGGTGACGGCTTCGCTCGCCGCCGCGGCTCCCCACTGACCCTGCTCGAGCTCCTTCGCCCGGGTGATCACCGGCGAACTCCAGGGAATCTCGCGGTGGAACTGTGGCAGCGTCCCGCTCGCGGAGATCAGCGCCGCGAGCGCGGCGACCCGCGGCTCCGGCTCGGCCGGGGTGGTGAGTGCGTCACGAACCCGGTCCAGCAGGCCGGCCCGCCGGCCGGTGCCGCCGGCCACGAGGGCGGTCGTCCTGATCAGTCCCAGCGCCTTGCGCTCCTCGCGGCCGATGTCGCCTCGCTCGATCAACCGCTCCAGCAGCGGGGCGCGCAACGACGGCCCGATCGCCGCCAGCGTGGCCTGAACACCGCGCGGTTTCTCCGCGACGTAGTCCCAGGCGGGCCGCAGCACGGCATCGCCGGGTGGCCGATCCGCCACGGCGGCGACCAACGTCTCGCCGAGCGTGGTCTCGGTCGTGGTCACCCGGCCGGCGAGGGCGAGCTCGGCGAGCACGGCCCCGGCGAGCGGGTAGAAGAGCGTGCCCTCGCCGGCGATCGTGCCCGAATCGGACTGGAACAGGAGGAGCAGGAGATCCTCGGCCAGAGTCGCGTCCGCTGGTTGTCGGGTCATTGAAGCCCGCCCTTCTGCCGGTCCATCAGGCGTTCCGCCGAGAGTGGCGGCCTGCACGACCAGTACAAACCATGCCCTCGGGGCACGGTCAAAGGCAGACACCGGACGGGCCGCGACAATGGAGCCATGTATGTCCCACCGGCCAACCAGGTCACCGACGAGACCGAGCTCCGGGCGATGGTCGAGGCGGCCAGCACCGCCTGGCTGATCACCGCCGGCGACGACGGCGTCCCGGATGCGACCTTGCTGCCGATCAGCTGGCGCGGGTCGACCGTGATCGCCCACCTGGCGATCGCCAACCAGCACTGGCGCCGGATCCGCCCGGAGATGCCGTGCCTGCTGGTCTGCGCCGGGCCGGACGCGTACATCTCGCCGTCCTGGTATGCCGCGAAGGCCGAGCACGGCCGGGTGGTCCCGACCTGGAACTACACCGCCGTCCAGCTGACCGGCACCGTGCGGGTGCACCAGGATCCCGAGTGGCTGCGCCGGGCGGTGACCGAGCTGACCGAGACCCACGAGGGGCAGCGGGAGCAGCCGTGGGCCGTCACCGATGCGCCGGACCAGTTCGTCACCGGTCAGCTGCGCGGCATCGTCGGGATCGAGATCACCGTGACCTCCGTCGAGGGCAAGGCCAAACTGAGTCAGAATCGCTCCGCGGCCGACCGGGCGGGCGTCATCGACGGGCTGGAATCCGGGTCGGACCGCGACGCGAACGCGGTCGCCGCGGCGATGCGACGAGCAGACCTACCCTGAGTTTGTTCTGTTCCCTGAGCCTGTCGAAGGGGCCAGGGTGATTCCGGCCCGCCCTTCGACAAGCTCAGGGAACGGAACGAACGGCCGGGGTTCGGTCACACCTGCAGGGCACCGAGCGGGTCGGCGGCCAGGTCGCGTTCGGAACGGCCGGTTTCGCGGCTGAGGGCGCGGAGCAGGCCGGTGCGGGTGGCGTAGTCGGCGGCGCGGCGGGCGGCGTCGAGGGATTCGCCGGCGCGCAGGGCGGCGACGGCGCGGTTCAGCCGAGTCCTGGTCCGCCACCGGGTGAACGGCAGGCCGGTCTCGTCCAGAAACATCCGCTGCGCCTGCCGGACGCTGAGGTAGTTGCGCGCGGCGATCCGGTCCAGCGTGTCCGTGCCGGCCGCCGCCTCGTCGGCCAGCCGCCGGACGATCGGATCAACCGGCTGCCGGACCGCGAAGTGCTCGGCGTCCAGCCCGCCGAGCAACTCCTCGAGAGCCCGACGAAAGGGCAGCACCTCGGCCGGGGTCTCCGGGGCCGCGCCGAGGATCGTGGTGATCAGCGTGGTGAGCGCGGGCAGCACGCCGAGCCGCCGGACCCGAGTGCCCGCCGGCGCGCTGCCCGGCGACAGCATCGGGCCGATCGCCAGGCTGCCCGGGGTCAACCGCATCGCGTGCGGCACCTCCGCCGCGAGCCAGACACTCTCCCCCTGCCGCAGCCGGATCGGCTCGCCGTCGACGGTCAGCCGCGCCGAGCCGCGGACCAGATGCACCAGGTGCGGCACCTCGTGGCTGTGCTCGTCGTGGCCGAGAAACCGGATCGAGTGCCTGGGCACGACGGTTTCCAGCAGTTCGGTCATCCGCACCCCCGTCCCGGCGATCCTGTCGGCCCTGTCGCGGCACCTGGCGCCTCCGTCGCGCCCGTACCCCTCACCACACTTTAGGTTAGGGTGCGCTAACTTGTCCCGGGGTTGCGGGCCCCGATCCGCCGATCGCCGAGGTCCCATGCCCAGATTCACACCGTCCTTTCGTTGGCTGCTCGCCGCCGCGCTGTCCCTGGCGCTCGTCGGTTGCGCGGCCGCCGGCCCCGAGCCCGCCGCCGAGTCACAGCCGACCCGGGTCGTGGCCACCGACCAGGGCGACGTCACGATCCCGGCCGACGCGCAGCGGATCGTGGTGCTCAACTTCGCCCTGGCCGGTTATCTGTACGCGCTCGACGTACCGGTCCTGGCGACGGTCTCGGAGGATGCGGACACCAAGGAGGGCACCTATTCGCCGCTGTGGGCCGAGGACGCGAAGGCCGACGGCACCACCTTCCTGCCGTGGAGCGCCGACGGCTTCGGCATCGAGGCGATCCTGGCCCTGGAGCCGGATCTGATCATCGGCGGCGGCCAGGGCTTCCCGCTGGCCCTTGCCGTGAAGGCGTACGACCAGCTCAGCACGATCGCCCCGACCGTGCTGGTCGGCAACGGCCTGCGCTCCTGGCAGGACCAGTTCTCGTTCCTGGCCGAGCAGGTCTTCGACCGGCCCGACCGCTACGCCGAGCTGGTCGCCGGTTACGAGGCCCGGGCGGCTGAGGTGCGGACCAAGATCACGCCGCCACCCGGCCCGGTCGGCTATCTGTCCTACACCGGCCGGCAGACCGTGTTCGGGATCGTCGAGGACTTCGGGCTGCCGCAGGAGCTGGCCAAGGTCGGGCTCGAGCCGGCGCCGTTCTTCGCCGACAACGACTTCGAGACGTACGGCGGCGCCGGTGACATGTTCGAGATCTCGCCGGAGTTGATCGACCAAGCGGTGACCATGCCGACCGTGTTCGTGATGGGGTTCAACGCCGAGACCGTCGATCTCGAGGCGCTGAAGAAGGATCCGATCTACGCCCGACTGACCGCGTTCAAGGGCGGCCACGCCTATCACCTGCCGTACTGGGCGTTGCGCGCCGACTACCACGAGACGATGGCGTTGCTGGACGAGATCGAAACGCAGTTCGGCTGATCCCGGGAGTCCTCGAAACCATGGCCCAGCACCGGATCCAGACCCATCCGATCATCCTCCGCCGGGTCCAGCTGGCCCGCGTGGTCGACGTCACACCGACCACCCGGCGGGTCACCCTGACCGGTGATCAACTCGGCGCGTTCAGCCGCGACGGTCTTGACCTGCCGGCGTTCCACTCGCCCGGCTTCGATGATCATCTGAAGTTGATCTTCGCCGCCGACGGCGACCTGGCCGCCGCGCTGCCGCGCCAGCTGGCGCACGGGATCGAGTGGGGGCCGGCGCCGAACCGGCAGGGCCGCGACTACACCCCCCGGCGGTTCGACCCGGCGGCCGGCGAGCTCGACCTGGACTTCGTGTTGCACGGCGACGGACCCGCCGCCCGCTGGGCCGCCACCGCCCGGCCGGGCGACGACCTCTGGTTCGCCGGGCCCAAGTCGTCGACCCTGCTGCCCGACGCCCTGGACTGGATCCTGCTCGCCGGCGACGAGACCGCGCTGCCGGCGATCGGCCGGTTCCTGGACGAGCGGCCGACCGACGTCCCGGCCCGGGTCGTCGTCGTGATCACCGACCCGGCCTCGGAGCAGCCGTTGGCACTGCGGGACGGCGACACGATCCGGTGGGTGATCGCGCCGCGGCCCGACGGTCCGGAACTGGAACGGGCGATCCGCGAGCTCGACTGGTGGCCCGGCACCGGCTATGCCTGGTGCGCCGGGGAGAGCCGGGCCCTGCTGCCGATCCGCCGCCACCTCGGCCGTGAACGTGGCGTACCGAAGACGCATCTGGACGTGACCGGCTACTGGCACGCCGACACCGCCGAGGCGAAGCAGTCCGGCGGTGCCGCGCCGAGTGGGCCGGCCCGGACTCCGGCCGACCTCACCGGCGCGACGGTGACCTGGTTCGCCGTGCGGGCGGCCGTCGAGCTCGGGCTGTTGGAGCGGTTGGCCGCCGGCCCGGTCGCCCGGTCGGCGCTGGCGGTCGCGGTCGAGGTGCCGGAGTCGCGGCTGGCCGTACTGCTCGACGTCCTGGCCCGGGCCGAAGTGGTCGACCCGGCCGATCCGGAGCAGGTGACCCTGGGCCGGCTCGGCGACATCCTGCTGGACGATGAGCACGCCCAGGAGCAGTTCCTCGGCCCGGACGCCGACCTGGTGCTCACCCTGAGCGAGTTGGCTCCGGCGCTGCGGACCGGCGGGTCGCCGTGGCGGCGGCAACACGGCCGGTCGCTGCGGACCGAGCTCGATCACGATCGGGATCGGTACGAGGAGCTGGTCGAGCACGCCGGCCGGCTGCGCTATCTGATCACCGGGCTGGCCGAGCTGGGGGTCTGGCGGTCCGCGGCGCGGATCGGGATCACCGGCCCCGGCAGCGTGATCGTGGCCGATCGGCTGCGACAGGACGGTGCGGTCGGGGCGGTGACGATCGTCGAGCAGCCGGATCCGCTGGCGGTGCTGATCGGCCAGCCGGCCGACCACCGGCACGAATTCGCGGCGGCATGGCCGCCGGTCGAGGTCGCGGTCAGCGTGTTCGCGCTGGCGCAGCGTACCGACGAGGAATTGGTCGACCACCTGCGGGAGTTGGCCGCGGCCGCACCCCGGGCCGTCGTGATCGAGGGCCTGCGACCGGACGCGCTCAGCCCCGGGGCCGCCCAGCAGGCGCTGCTCGGCTACGCGGGGATCGGCGTCGAGCCGCGGTCACCGGAGGGATTCCGGGACCAGGCCGGCCGCGCCGGTTGGAGCCGAATCACGCAGCGCACCCTCGGCTGGGGCGTCGAACTCTTCGAACTGGACCGCTGAAAAGAGTGACTCCCCGCCGGACCGAAGTCCGACGGGGAGCCACAACGGTTCTCGAGAACCTCAGATCACGCGGACCTTGTCGGCCTGCGGACCCTTCGGGCCCTGGGTGGTATCGAACTCCACCCGCTGACCCTCGTCGAGGGAGCGGAAGCCGGTCGCCTCAATCGCGCTGTAATGCACGAACACGTCCGCGCCACCGCCGTCGACCTCGATGAACCCGAAGCCCTTTTCCCCGTTGAACCACTTAACGGTTCCCTGTGCCATGACTATTCTCCTAGCGATCTCGAAACCGCACCTCGCGGTCTCGGACTGCTGTCGGACGCCAGTACTGCTCCTCGTCCACGCAAATCCCAGGAACGCAGTACCGACCACGGCTCAAGAAATTGCAACAGCAGGAAGAGTCTTGCACAGTGGCGGCCGTTGTGGGGAGTCGCAATGCCGCGAATCCTGTCGGACCGGCGGCGCGCAGCACCGGAGCGGCGCCGTTGGCCGGGATCGCCCGTTGTCCGGGTGAAGGTCGTTCCATCCCTGGTCAGGCCGCGATGATGGCGCGAGCCTGGGTGATGCGATGCTCGGTGCGGACGACGTCGTCGTGTGTAGAGCGAACGCCGTGGCGAAGAAGTTCCCGGTACGTCTGAATCGCGGACTCGCCGATCCGGTCGACCACCTCGGTCGGGTCGGTGAGGCCGTCCAGGGCGCCGCCGCCGACATCGATCCGGAGCGCCCGCGGCCCGAACTCCCGGACCAGGCCGGCGCTCAGCAGCACGTACCGGGAGCGCGCATCGGCGGTCTGGCCGATCCGCTCCTCGACCTTTCGTACCGCCGGGCCGGCAGACCGGAGGCAGGACTCGACCCGGCCGGGGACGCCGCCCGACGGGTCCAACGCCTGATAGACCTGGCAGGCCTGGAGCGCGCACAGCCAGGCCATCGAGACGTCGCCGGCCATCACGTGCAGCTCGGCCAGGTTGTAGTAGATCGAGCCCAGCACCGCCTGGTCCTGGTCGCTCTCGCCGGCTGCGGCCACCGTGACGGCGTGCCGGTTGGCCTTCAGGTAGTGCCGGATCCCGCTGGCCCATTGACGCCCGGCGATCGCCTGGTCGCCGGCCCGGACCGCCCTCGTGACCACCGACCGCTCGCCCTTGATCGAACGCCAGCCCATCGTTCCTCCCCGCGTCGTCGAGCTGAGATCGACGAGCCTTTCAGACCCTCACCGCCCTGGACGAGTGCGCGTCCGTACCGCGAGCCGGCGAGGTCGGACTCCGGGTGCGGCGCCGGCCCGTACCGATAAAATCGTCGGATCTCCTCCTGTTCGCGCACCGGGGCGCGGAACTCCTTCCGACGATCGCGAACGGATCACCGATGACCGCAGTCGAGCCCGCCCGTGCCCCGGCGACCCCGGATCCGTATTCGGTCCGGGCCGCCTTCCGGTCGCCCCGCCGGCTCCGGATCGAGGTGCTCGGCGGCCTGGTGGTCGCGCTGGCGCTGATCCCCGAGGCGATCTCGTTCTCGCTGATCGCCGGCGTCGATCCGCGGGTCGGCCTGTTCGCCTCGTTCACGATGGCGGTGACGATCGCGATCACCGGCGGCCGCCGGGCGATGATCTCCGCGGCCACCGGCGCGGTCGCCCTGGTGATCGCGCCGCTGGTGCACGAGCACGGCCTGGACTACCTGATCGTCACCGTGTTGCTGGCCGGCTTGATCCAGATCGGGCTCAGCCTGCTCGGCGTGGCCAAGCTGATGCGGTTCATCCCACGCAGCGTGATGGTCGGCTTCGTCAACGCGCTGGCGATCCTGATCTTCACCGCCCAGTTGCCGCACCTGCTCGGCCAGTCCTGGCAGGTCTACCTGTTGATCGCGGTCGGGATCGGGATCATCGTCGGCTTCCCGAAGCTGACCCGGGTGGTGCCGGCGCCGCTGATCGCGATCATCGTGATCACCGTGTTCGTCGTCCTGATCGGCTGGGGCGTGCCGACCGTCGGCGACGAGGGCCAACTGCCGGACAGCCTGCCCGGACTCTTTCTGCCGCAGGTGCCGCTGACCCTGGAGACGCTGCAGATCGTCGCGCCGACCGCCTTCGGGATGGCCCTGGTCGGCCTGCTCGAGTCGCTGATGACGGCCAAGCTGGTCGACGGCATCACCGACACCCGGTCGAACAAGACCCGGGAGGGGATCGGCCAGGGCATCGCCAACGTGGTCACCGGGATCTTCGGCGGGATGGGCGGCTGCGCCATGATCGGCCAGACCATGATCAACGTGAAGCAGTCCGGCGCCCGGACCCGGATCTCCACCTTCCTGGCCGGCGTCTTCCTGTTGATCCTGGTCGTGGTGCTCGGCGATGTGGTGGCGATCATGCCGATGGCCGCGCTGACCGCGGTGATGATCATGGTCTCGGTCGGCACCTTCGACTGGCACAGCATCCGACCGGGGGACGCTGCGCCGGATGCCGTTGAGCGCGACGGCGATCATGTTCGCCACGGTCGTCGCGACCGTGATCACGCACAATCTCGCGGTCGGAGTCGTGCTGGGGGTGATCGTCGCCGCCCTGTTCTTCGCGGCCCGGGTGGCGCACTTCACCGAGGTGGTCGACGTGGCCCATCCGGACGAGAACACCCGGGTGTACGCCGTCCGCGGCGTCCTCTTCTTCGCCTCCAGCAACGATCTGGTCTACCAGTTCGACTATGTCGGCGACCCGGCGAAGGTGATCATCGACCTGTCCGGATCGCAGATCTTCGACGCCTCCACCGTGGCGGCGCTGGACGCGATCGAGGTCAAATACCGGGAGAAGGGCAAGGAGGTCGAGATCATCGGCCTGAACGAGCCCAGCCTGGCCTGGCACAGCCGGCTCAGCGGGAAGCTCGGCTCCGGGCATTAGGGTGCGGCAGATGGATGCCGAAGCGAAGGAGACGCTGCACCGCTATCTGCGGGTGCAGCGGGAGGCCCTGCGGTGGAAGCTGGACGGGCTCGGCGAGCGTGAATCCCGGCTCCCCGGCACCCCGACCGGCACCAACCTGCTCGGCCTGGTGAAGCACGTGGCCAGCATGGAATACGACTACTTCGGCCTGGTCTTCGATCGGCCGGCGCCGGAGCCGCTGCCCTGGCTGGCCGACGACGCCGAACCCAACGCCGACCTCTGGGCGACCGCCGAGCAGAGCCGGGAGTGGGTGCTCTCCTTCTACGACCGGGCCTGTGCCCACGCCGACGGCACCATCGCGGAACTGGACCTGGACGCCCGCGGCTGCGTGCCATGGTGGAGCCCGGACACCCGGGAGGTCACCCTGCACCGGATCCTGGTGCACGTGATCGCCGAGACCGCCCGGCACGCCGGCCACGCCGACATCGTGCGCGAGCAACTGGACGGCCTCTCCGGGATGCGCATCGACAGCACCAACCTGCCCGACCAGGACGCCGCCTGGTGGTCGGCCTACCATGATCGACTGCAACGGCTGGCCGAATCCTTTCCCGCGTCATCCTGATCTTGGTCGGTTGGGAGTTCGTTCCCTGAGCTTGGATCCGGGGAATCCCGGCGGAGCTCTTGAAACTACGAAAGATGCGCCGAGGACGGGCGGCTGAGCTGGGCTCAAGCCTCCGCTGCCGGCCGCCGCTGTCGGCCCTGGACCGTTCGGCACGGCTCGCTCATCGAGTGGACGCGTTGGCCAGGCCGCAAGGCCAACCCTGCGGCGAAAGCGTCCACTCGCACACTGTGCACGTCCGACGCGGCACCCAAGGCCCGTCGGGAGCTAGCCACCGCGTCGCCGGGACTGATCGCTTCTCTACCTGTGGCGACTTCCGCACGCCCAACCAGCCGCCCACCGGACCATTTCTCTACCTGTGGCGACTTTCGCAGACCGGGCTTGCCCTTCGACGGGCTCAGGGAACGAACACGGACCGCCGGCCCGGGTCGGGGGCCGGCATGTGGGTGATCGGGTCAGCGCAGCCGGAGGGTGTAGCGGCGGCCGAGCTCGGTCTCCTCACCCGGCACGAAGCCCAGTGATTCGAAGAGTCGCCGGGAGGGTTCGTTGTCCCGGTAGATGTCGCTCACCCGCACGGCGGGCCAGCCCAGGTCGCGGGCCCGGGTGATCATGGTCGTGATCACGGCGCGGCCGATGCCCTGGTTGCGGGCGGCGCGGCAGAGCATGATCGGGATCGCGGTGGGCTGCAGGGTTACGTCGCCGATCGGCTGCCAGCCGGCCCGGTCGTCCTGCCGTTCGATCAGATACAGCTCGCCGTGATCACGAAGATGCCGAAACATCCGCAGCAGCCGTTCGCTGTCGTACGCCTCGGCGCCGGGGCCTTCGAGCAACCGCACGGTGTCAAGATCGCGATACCACTGCAGCAGTTCCGCCAGCAGGGCCGAGTCAGCATGATCGGGATCGAATCGCCGCAGCCGCACCGATGCGTTGACCGGCAGGACATCCGGCGAGTGATCAGCAGCGGGCACAGACGCATCCTGACACGACACGGTTGACGGGGCCACGCCTTCGACGTAACGTCGTGATCGCCATTGACCCCTTCCGAGCTTCGGACGTGTCGCTCAAACCGAACCGGAAGGAGTGGTCATCGTGGCTCGACGCTACGGACCCCCGCACTACACCCAAGATCCGTACTCGCAGCTCGTCTCCCCACACGGCATCGCCGTCGACGACCTGGTTTCCGTGCTGCAGAAGGAGATCCGGCGCAGCAACGTCGACAACGCCGTGCTCGCCGCGTACGAGCTTTATCGCACCTCGCCCGACGTGGCCCAGCACCTGTGGCGTCGGCTGCGGATCATCGCCGTCGAGGACATCGGGATGGGCCTGCCGCTCGGCCCGCTGTTGATCGAGACCCTGCATCGCAACTTCGACGCAACGCCGGGCGGGGACTGGATGATGGCCTGCCACGCGGTGCGCCTGCTGGCCACCGCGCAGAAGGACCGCACCTCCTCCGAGCACGCGGACTGGACGGCCACCATGGTCGAACTGGGCCAAGCATTGGTCGAGGTCCCGGACTACGCCCACTGCGTGCACACCAAATCCGGCCAGCAATTGGGCCACGGGCTGATGCAGTGGTGGCACCACGGCGCCCAGGTGCCGGATGAGCACCCGGCTGCTGATCACCGATACCGCGACGAGTTGATCACGATCCACCAGGTCGACGAGGACGCCAACGGCACTGCCCCGGCCGAGCCGTCATCCCGACCCTGATCGGATGTGACCAGGGCGCCGAGTGGGACGTTCCCGTCCGCGGGCTCGATTCCGAGCCGGGATTCGTCCCACTCGACGAGGCAACCCGAATTGTCTACTCGTCGACGACGTTGATCGTCACGTCGATGTTGCCGCGGGTGGCGTTGGAGTACGGGCACACCTGGTGGGCCGCGTCGGCCAGCTCCTGGGCGTCGTCCCGGGACAGGCCGGGGAGGGCGACCTCGAGGAGCACCTCGAGTTGGAAGCCGCCCTGGTCGTTCGGGCCGATGCCGACCCGTCCGCCGACGCTGGAGTCGGCCACGGTGAGCTTGCGCGAACGGGCCACGGCCTGCAGCGCGGAGTGGAAGCAGGCGGCGTAGCCGGCGGCGAAGAGTTGCTCCGGGTTGGCGCCGTCGCCGGAGCCGCCCATCTCCTTCGGGATGGCGAGGTCGAGATCGACCCGACCGTCTGTGGTCCGGACATGGCCGTCCCGGCCACTTCCGGTGGAGAGGGCCTCGGCGGTGTAGACGACGTCCATCAGGGTTTCCTTTCGTCGGTGATCCAGCAGTGTTCCCGCGCGATCGGCCGCACGGGGTCGATCCGTCACAGTCAGTTTGTGGTGGTGATCGCGCGGCTCAGGTCGTGCAGTCGCGCGGTGAAGTCGCCCGCGGTGGCGGCGTCGAGCCGGAGCCGCTCACCCAGGCAGCGCGGCAGGTCGGCGAGTTCGTCCTGCAGGGCGCGGCCGCGCTTCGTCAGCCGTACGGTCACCAGCCGTTCGTCGCCGCCCTCCCGGGTCCGCTCGACCAGGCCGCGGGCCGCCATCCGCTTCAGCAGCGGCGAGACCGTGCCCGAATCCAGCCCGAGTTGCCCGCCAAGGCTGCTCACGGTCAACTGCTCGTCCCGCCAGAGTGCGACCAGCACCAGATATTGGGTATAGGTCAGGTTCCACGGCGCCAGCAGCTCCCGGTACAGCTGGCCGACCTGGCGACTGGCCGTATAGAGCGCGAAGCAGAGCATCTCGTCCAGTTCCGGTCGCTTCCGCATGCCTCGACTATTGCACACAATTCAGTTGTGCACAATCAAAATACCCGGCCTACGATCCCGGCGACCCGTCACTTGTGCGCCGACACGCCGCAAAAGCCGGTGCATTTGTGACGGGTCGGCGGGGGTGGGGGAGGGGGTCCACCCGCGTGGGGGAGCCGGGAGGCGGGGAGGTCCCGGCAGGATGGGGGGATGCGTCTTGTCCGGCGGATCGTGCTGAACGTCGCGTACCTCATGCTCGGGGCCGCGATCTTCGTCGCGTTCGTGTTGCTCCAGGTCGGCGTCGGGCAGCTGCTGGTCACCCTGACCACGATCCCGCTGCCGGCGGTGGTGATCATCGTCGTGCTGCCGATGCTGGCGGTCGGGCTGCTGCCCGGGCTGCGCGAGGTCGAGGTGGCGGCCTGTCGCACCCTGCTCGGCGTCGACCGCGAGTTGATCACGCCCGAGCGGCCGACCTGGGAGCACCGGTGGCGGGCCGCGGCCTGGGTGCTGGTGCACATCTTCGTCGGCGGCGGGATCGGGCTGATGACCGTCGGGGCGCCGACCGCCCTGGCCGGCTGGGTGGCGAACGGCGGCAGCGCGATGACCTCGGACGGCGTGCAGACCAAGCCGGCCTGGGTGGTGCTGGCCGTGCTGGTCGCGACCGCCTGCCTGGCCGCTTCGGTGGTGATCGGCTGGCTGGTCGGGCTGCTGCTGCGCCGGCTGGTGCCGATCTTCCTCGGCCCGACCTGGCGCGACCGGCTGCAGTTGGCCGAGCAGCGGCTGCTGACCGAGACCGAGCATCGCCGGCTGGCCCGCGACCTGCACGACGGGATCGGGCACGCGTTGAGCATCATCTCGCTGCAGGCCAGCGCCGGCCGACGGGTGCTGGAATCCCAACCGGACAAGGCGGCCCGGTCGCTGGAGGTGATCGAGACCACCTCCCGGAGCGCCGCCGATGATCTTGATCGGATGCTGGCCGTGCTCCGCGACCGGGCCGCGCCGCGGGCTCCCGAGCCCGGCCTGGACGCGGTCGAGTCGTTGATCACCGCGCATCGCGAGCTCGGGGTCGAGTTGGCGGCCGACGTCGCCGTCGCTCCCGGGTTGCCGCCGTTGCTCTCCACGACCGCGTACCGGATCGTCTCGGAAGGCCTGACCAACGCGCGCCGGCACGGCCACGGTGACCGGACCCGGCTCGAGTTGTCGGCGACTGCCGACGAGGTGACGATCATGATCAGCAATCCGTACCGGCGACGGCGGCGTTCCGACATCGGCGGCCGGGGGCTGACCGGCATGCGGGAGCGGGCAGCATTGTTCGGCGGGACCGTGTCGGCGGAGGTCGAGGCCGGTGCCGACGGGGACAATGACTGGGTGCTGCGCGTACGGCTGCCGGCGCGATCATCGGCACGCGACGGGAGTGGGGCATGACGTCCGGAACCACTGAACAGGCCGGCACGATCACCGTGGTGCTGGTCGACGACGAGCCGATCGTCCGGCAGGGACTGCAGACGATCATCGAATCCGACCCGCAGCTACGGGTGATCGGCGAGGCCGGCGACGGCGCCGAGGCGGTGTCGGTGGTCCGGGCCAAGCGACCCGACGTGGTCTGCATGGACGTCCGGATGCCGAACGTCGACGGGATCCGGGCCACCGAACTGGTGCTCGGACTGCCCGCACCGCCGCGGGTGCTGGTGATCACCACGTTCGCCAGTGACGAGTACGTGTTCGACGCGATGCGGGCCGGCGCGTCGGGGTTCCTGCTCAAGCGGGCCGACGCCGACCAGGTGATCTCCGCCGTACGCACCGTCGCTCGCGGCGACAGCCTGGTCTTCCCGGAGTCGATCCGGCAGCTGGTCGGCCAGCACAAGCGGGAGCGGACCGGCTACGACGGCCCGGCCCTGACCCCGCGGGAGGCCGAGGTGCTCAGCCTGATCGCCCAGGG
This sequence comes from Microlunatus speluncae, assembly GCF_009299835.1. Classification (GTDB taxonomy): domain Bacteria; phylum Actinomycetota; class Actinomycetes; order Propionibacteriales; family Propionibacteriaceae; genus Microlunatus; species Microlunatus speluncae. The sequence continues at coordinate 9,776 of NZ_VKCZ01000003.1, read as the reverse complement.
GCTGACCAACGCCGAGATCGCCGACCGGCTGGTGCTCGGCGTCGAAACCATCCGGACCCACGTCAGCGGCCTGCTCGGCAAGCTCGGCGCCCGGGACCGGACCCAGGCGGTCGTGATCGCGTTCACCACCGGTCTGGTGCCCACGGAGGGCCCAGAGGTTTGACACGCATTTGGGGATTCCTACAAACTGGAACAATCCCCAAAGGAGGCTCAAAGTGGCCGACGTTCGATCCGTCCTCCGCTCGATCGAGAGACTGGAGACATCGGCAGGAAAGGCCGAGACTCAGTTCCTGGACTTCAAGACCGAGAAGTCGACACCCAAGGAGACCTACCAGGACCTTGCCGAAGCAGCGGTCTGTTTCGCCAACGCCTCGGGCGGCAGCATCGTCCTCGGGGTTCGTAATGGTGGCACCGGCGAGGGCGTGTTTGCTGGAACAGAGCTCGACGCCCACGTGTTGCGCTCGAAGATCTACGAACTCACAGAGCCACATCTGACGGTGATCGTCCGGGAGATCCATTGGGGCGGGTCGAGGCTGCTCGAGATCGAGGTGCCGGAGGGGCTGGATGTCTACTCAACCGGACGTGGCCTGTTCCTGCGCCGCTGGAACGATCAGTGCCGTCCGATGCGTCCGGCGGACGTTGCCAGACTCAGTGACGACCGTAGTGGCGTGGACTGGAGCGCACAGTCGAGCCTTCGATCCATCGACGCCGTGGATCCACAAGCATTTCAGCTACTCCGCACCTTCCTGCGAAGCAGCTCGGACGGCACCAAGGAGAGGCTCGCCCGACTGGCCGAGCACGAGCTGCTTCGGGAGTTGGGTTTGCTGGCATCGGATCAGGCGTTGACGAGGGCAGCTGACTACCTGCTCTGCGAGGCGTCAGGCCCAACCACCCATGACCTCATCGTGTACCAGCATCGACAGACTTCCTCGGGAGAAGCTGACCAGGTGCGCCGCTGGCAAGCACCGATGCTCGTGGCGTTCACGGAGGCCATGGCGGTCATCACAGCTCGCATCGGATCCACCCCGGTCAACACCTCGAACGGCCAGCAGATCGCGATCGAGGACTATCCGTCGGCTGCAGTCCGGGAAGCGCTGGCGAACGCCCTCATCCATGGAGACCTGCGAGAACGTCGTCCGATCCAGATCGAGCACTCCCCCGAGGCTCTCACTGTGCTGTCCCCCGGTCCGTTGGTCAGCGGCATCACGCCGCAGAACATCCTCACCCATGGGTCCAGGCCCAGGTTCCCGCTGCTCGCCGCATCGATGCGGGTGCTCGGCTTGGCCGAGGAACTCGGGCAGGGAGTCGATCGGATGTATCGCGAGATGGTTCGGAGCGGTCGGACGGTTCCCCGCGTCCACGTCGACGAGGGACAAACCATTGAAACCGGGATCGACTTTCGCGGCGGTCCACCGAACGTCCGGCTCGCTCGCTTCGTCGCCGACCTCCCCGAGGCTGAACAGTCCGACACCGACGCGCTGCTCATCACCTTGGCGCTCTGCCAGAAGAGGAGCGTCACCGCGCGCGATGTCGCACCGGTCATCCAGCGGGGTGACACTGAAGCGGAGGGCGTTCTCAGACGCCTAGCACACGGGGACGCGAAGATCATTGAGCCCTCCGCCGGGACCGTGAATCGGCGACACCCGAACTACAAGTTCACCGGCCCGGCGCTGTCGGCCCTTGGGCCCGCCGTCGCCTACAGCCGCCGTACCGCCTCAGAGACCGACCGCAAGGTCATCGACCACATACGGGACTACGGAACGATCAACAATTCAACCCTGCAGCGGATCTTCGATGTCGATGTCTACCAAGCCCGCGACACACTGCGAGACCTTGTCGGCCGTGAGATCCTCGTTCGCGTTTCCGAGCAGACGCGGGGCGTGGCCGTCAGATACGGACCCGGGCCGAAGTTTCCACAGAAGAGGCAGCGACGACGAACGTCTCCCTCAGCCGACGTGCCACCCTTGTACTCCGTCGACGATTAACTGCGATGGTGGGCATCTCGGTCGACCCAATGCGTCTCGTGCCGCGCCGGAATCGGGCGGGAGGGGGTCGGCGTGGCAGACTAGCCATCGCTCGAACGGCCCTGAGATGGTGAGGAGGCCGCTCGGCGAGCAGATCAGGCAGCCGAGACCGGCCCAGGGCAGGCATGGGGAGTGAGGAATGAAGGCGGTGGTGGGATGAGTGCGCCGACGCGTACGGACGACCGCGAATTCAATCCGGTGTATCACTCCTACGGTGTCCACAAGGCCGGCTTGCCGCCCCTGGTGCCGTACTTCAAGGAGTTGTGGCACCGCCGGGGGTTCGCGGCAGAGCTGAGCAAGGCGACCATGCGGGGCGCCAACTCCAACACGTTCTTCGGCCAGGCCTGGCTGGTGCTGAACCCGCTGCTGATGTCCGGGGTCTATTACCTGCTGGTGACAATCGTCCGGGGCCGGCACGACGCCCTGTTCTTCTCCCACCTGACGCTGAGCCTGTTCGCGTTCACGCTGATCCAGACCGCGGTCAGCTCCGGCGCCACCTCGGTCACCGGCTCCGGCAAACTTGTGATGAACACTGCGTTTCCCCGACTGCTGATCCCGCTGTCGGCGGTGCGGACGGCGTTCTTCAGATTCCTGCCGACGCTGGTCGTCTATCTGGCCATCCATGCCATCTTCAGCTTCAGCGGCGGGCTCACCTGGAGCCCACGGATGCTGCTGAGCGTGTATTTCCTGCTCTGCATGGTGATCTTCGGGATGGGGCTGGCGGCGATCTTCGCCACCATGCAGGTCTACTTCCGAGACACCTCGAGCTTCCTGCCGTACTTCCTGCGACTGTGGCTCTATCTGTCGCCGGTGCTGTGGAATCCGGCCATGCTGGGCGGCATGGGCCGGGAGATCCAGACCATCGTGCAGCTCAACCCGGCGTACCACATGCTCACCGGCTACGCGGATCTGATGCAGGGCCGGGACATGCCCGGACCGTTGACGTGGATCGTTTCGGCCGTGGTCGCCCTCGTCGTCCTCGTCATCGGGTTCCTGTTCTTCATGTCGAGGGAGCGTGATTTTGCTGTCCGTCTCGTCTGACCCCGACAACACCGCGACCGAACCCGAGCTCATGGCGATCGGCTCCGACGGCCCCGAGGCAGCGACTCCGACCGGCCCACCGCTCGCGGTGAAGGTCGAGGATCTGTCGATCACCTACAAGACCTCGTTCGAACGGAAGCCGACCCTGCGGCAGGCACTGGTGCGGTTCGGCCGCGGCCAGCGCGCGGTCAAGCTGGTCAAGGCGCTGAAGCACGTCAGCTTCGACGTCCCGACCGGCACCGCGATGGGCATCATCGGTGCCAACGGCGCCGGCAAGTCGACCCTGATGCGCGCGATGGCCGGCATCCTGCCGCCGTCCTCGGGCAAGATCGAGGTCTGGGGCCGGGCCAGCACGCTGCTCGCCCTCGGCGTCGGCTTCAACAAGAACCTGACCGGCCGGGAAAACATCATCCTCGGCGGCCTGGCCGCGGGTCTGTCCCGCAAGGAGGTCGAGGAGCAGGCCGACGACGTCGCGGAATGGACCGAGCTCGGCGACTTCATCGACATGCCGATGCGGACCTACTCCTCCGGGATGTCGGCGCGGCTCGGCTTCTCGGTCGCGGTGCACATGAAGCCGGACATCCTGATGATCGACGAGGCCCTGTCGACCGGCGACGCCCACTTCCGGGAGAAGGCCAACGCCAAGATGGCCGAGCTGCGGCAGAGCGCCCGGGCGATGTTCTTGGTCTCGCACGGCCTGGGCAGCATCAAGGAGATGTGCACCGAGGCGATCTGGCTGGACAAGGGCAAGCTGATGCAGCGCGGCGAGCCGGGAGAGGTTGTCGACGCCTACATGAAGTTCCTGAAGGTGAAAAAGTCCGCGACGACGACGGAAGACATCTGACATTCTGAGCCGGTGCTGTCGACCGCTCGCTCGCTGATCGATCCGGCCGCGCTGGCCGGATTCCTGACCATTCGGTACGGATTCGCCGTCGATGACTGTGTCCTGATCCGGTCCTTCGTCAACGATGTGTACCGGGCGCGGGCCGACTCGGGTGAGTTGTTGATCAAGGTCTATCGGGCCGGCCGGCTGAGCCCGGCCGAGATCGACTGGGAGGCCCGGCTGAGCCGGCACCTCGCCGATCGCGGGATCTCGGTGCCGCCGGTGCACGCCGGCCGGGACGGCGAACTGGTCCAGCTGGCCGACTGCGCCGAGGGTCCGCGGGCGGTGACGATCACCGACTTCGCCCGCGGCGACAAGCCGCGGCCACCGTTCGGCGGTGAGCTCTATCGACGGTTCGGGGTCGCGGTGGCCGAGCTGCATGAGGCGGCGCTGGATTTCCGGTCCGATCGGCCTCGGAGTGCGTACGAACTCGGGGCGGCGATCAGCGCGGCGATGCCGCTGCTGCGATCAGGTCGGCTCGGATCCGCCGACGGCCGGCTGGTCCGTGACGCCGTGGCGATCCTGAAGCGGGCGCGGCCGATGATCACCGGGCTGGAGCCGGGCATCCGGCACGGCGACGTGACGCTGGACAACCTGTTGCTGGACGGCGAACGCTTGATCATCTACGACCTCGACCTGGCCGGTCCCGGCCCGCTGGTGGCCGATCTCACCGGCGTCGGCTCCACCCCGCACTGGCCGGACTTCCTGGCCGGCTATCGCTCCGTCCGCACCTTCGACGATGATCAACTCCGGGCCCTGCCGACCCTCGGGCTGGCCGCGACCCTGGACAACCTGACCTTCCACGTGCTCGACAAGCCGGCCTTCGCCGGCACCGAGTCGCTCGCCGAGGGCTGGGTCGACGGAGCCCTGGCCGCCCTGCGCGCCAGCGTCGCAGACTCGACGCGGTGAGCCGGATCGGTCGCGGGTCGGGTGCCGGGATCAGGTGCCGACGTCGCGGTGGTTCAGGTCGGCCTGCGTTTCCCGCCGGACCAGGAGGCGGGACCGGCCGCCGGCGACTGCGATCACCGGTGGGCGGCCGACCAGGTTGTAGGCCGAGGCCATGGACAGGTGGTAGGCGCCCGCGACCGGAACGGCGATCAGGTCGCCGGGATGCACGTCACGCGGCAACTCGACGTCGGTGGCGATGATGTCTCCGGCCTCGCAGTGCCGGCCGACCACGGTCGCCGTCAGCCGGCCGGGGGCGGCCGTTCGTCCGACCAGTTCGGGCGCGTAGTGGACCCCGTACAAGGCCGGCCGCGGGTTGTCGCTCATGCCGCCGTCGACCGCGACGAACAGGCCGGAGCCGGTCCGCTTGGTGGCCAGCACCCGATAGAGCGCGACTCCGGCCGGGCCGGCGATGCCCCGGCCCGGCTCGATCGTCAGCCGCGGCAGCGGCACCTCGGCCGCCGTACAGGCCTCGCGCAGCTCGGCCCGGACCCGGTCGGCCAGGTCGGCCAGGTCGAGCGCCGGCTGACCGGGCCGATAGCCGACGCCGTGCCCGCCGCCCAGGTCGAGCTCCGGCAGTACCGCCCCGAACCGGCGCCGGATCCGGCCCAGCAGGCCGACCATCCGCCGCACGGCGAGCACGTACGGCCGGACCGTGGTGATCTGCGAGCCGAGGTGGCAGTGCAGTCCGGTCAGCTCGAGCTCGGGCTGTCGCAGGATCCGCCCGATCGCGTGCTCGGCCGAGCCGTCCGACAGCGGCAGCCCGAACTTCTGCCCGTCCGACCCGGTGCGGATCGCCGGGTGCGCACCGGCGGCGACGTCCGGCGTGACCCGGAGCAGCACCCGCTGCCGCCGGCCCAGCGGGATCCGGGCCGCCAGGGCCGGCAGTTCCGAGCAGCTGTCCAGCACGATCCGGCCGACGCCGAGCCGGACCGCAGCGTCGAGATCGGCCGGGCTCTTGGCGTTGCCGTGTAGCAGGATCCGTTCCGCCGGCATCCCGGCGGCGACCGCCAGCTCCAGTTCGCCGGCCGAGCAGGCGTCCAGCCCCAGCCCCTCGTCGGCGAGCCAGGTCACCAGGCCGCGACAGAGGAACGCCTTGGCCGCGTACGCGATCTCGGTGCCGGGGAAGATCCGCCGGTAGTCCCGGCAGCGACGCCGGATCTCGGCCTCGTCCAGGACGTACGCCGGAGTGCCGAACTCGGCCGCGATCGCCGCCAGTGGAACTCCGCCGACCGAGCGATCGCCGTGGCCGGTGATCTCCGACGATGCCGGCCAGATCGACGACCCGCCCTCGAGCCGCGGCTCGGCGCTGACCCTAGCCACGATGGCCGGCCAGGGTCAGGCTCAGCGGATCGCGATCGAGGTCCGCGGGAAACGGGGCCGTCAGTTGTGGATCAAACGTGATCATGGTGATGCCGAGCGGCATGATCAACTCCCGCAGCACCGGCTCACTCAGGACCTGCCAGAGATGATCATCACCGAGCACCTGGCGCAGGCGGTGGGCGGTGCTGAAGGCTACGGCGGTGCGTCGACCGAACGGCGTACGGAAGAAGCGCAGCGTGGTCCAGCAACTGGACCGATCCGCACTCGCGCGGACGGGGACGCACCAGCGTGCGGCCCGGGGATCGGGGTCGGACAGAAGTCCTGAGCATGCCATGTCATCGACGCTAGGTCTTGGTGGGCGCCGGGCGGGAGGGGTCTTAGCGGGATCTTGATGATCTTCATGTCTTCTTGCGAGCGTTGCACCTCGGCTGCTCCATTGGTCCCTGAGCGAACGGGCTCGGCCCGGCGGTGAGTTCGAAGTCGTTGATCAACTCGGTTCGGTGATCAGCTGGTGCGGAGCCAGGCGGCGTGGTCGGGCGGGAGCGTGGTGGCGTTGGGCAGCGGGGAGCTGGAGAGCAGGAGGTCGGTATGTGAAGGGAGGTCGATCGGGTCGGAGGACTGGTTGAGGATGCAGGTGAAGCCGGGGTCGCGGGAGAAGGCGAGGACGTCGGGTGGTGCGGGCAGCCAGGTCAGGGTGCCGTCGCCGAGGGCCGGGTGATCGCGGCGGAGCCGTAGCGCTTCCCGGTACAAGGTCAGCATCGACGCCGGATCTCCGGTCTGGGCCTCGGCGGTGAGTGATCGCCAGGACTGAGGTTGCGGGAGCCAGGGATCGCCGCTGCTGAAGCCGAACGGGGGTTCGCTGCCGGACCAGGGCAGCGGGACGCGGCAGCCGTCGCGGCCTCGCCGCTGGTGACCGGACCGCTGCCAGATCGGATCCCGCAGCCGCTCGTTCGGGATGTCCTCGATCTCCCACAGACCGAGTTCGTCGCCCTGATAGACGTACGCGCCGCCGGGCAGGGCCAACAGCAGCAACGCCGCGGCCCGGGCCCGACGGGTGCCGAGCTCGAGGTCGACCGGGACGGTTCCGACCTGCGCCAACTCCTGCCCGGGCGGGCGACCGTAGCGGGTGAGGTGCCGGATCATGTCGTGGTTGGAGAGCACCCAGGTGGCCGGCGCGCCGACCGCGGCAAACGCCCGCAGCGTGTCGTCGATGATCTTGCGCATCGCCGCCGCCTCCCAGGGCGCCATCAGGAAGTTGAAGTTGAACGTCTGGTGCAGCTCGTCGGCTCGGGTGTAGCGGGCCAGCCGTTCCGGGTCGAACACCCACGCCTCGCTGATCAGGATCCGCGGCTCGGCGTAGGAGTCGCAGAGCCGGCGCCACCGACGGTAGATCTCGTGCACGCCGTCCTGGTCCCAGGCCGGATGACGGTGCTCGTAGGGGGGAGCGGTCGTCGGCTCCAGATCGGCCGGAAGATCAGGGAACTGTTGATCTTTGACCAACCCGTGCGCGACGTCGATCCGGAAGCCGTCGACGCCACGGTCGAACCAGAACCGGAGGATCTCTTCGAACTCCTGCACGACGCCCGGATCCTGCCAGTTCAGGTCCGGCTGCTCGGGCGTGAACAGGTGCAGATACCACTCACCCGGGGTGCCGTCCGGCTCGGTGACCCTGGTCCAGGCCGAGCCGCTGAACGAGGAGCGCCAGTTCGTCGGCGGCTCCGCACCGCCTCGACCCCGACCCGGCCGGAACACGTAGCGGCCCCGCTCCGCCGAGCCCGGCGCCGCCGCCAGGGCCGCCCGGAACCAGGGATGTTGATCACTGGTGTGATTCGGGACGATGTCGAGAATGATCTTCACGCCGAGGCCGTGCGCCTCGGTGATCAAGGTCTCGGCCTCGGCCAGGGTGCCGAAGTCGGGATCGATGGCCCGGTAGTCGGCGACGTCGTAACCACCGTCGGCCTGGGGCGAGACATACCAGGGGTTGATCCAGATCGCGTCGACCCCGAGCGCCGCGAGATAGGGCAGCCGCTCCCGGAGGCCGGCCAGGTCGCCGACCCCGTCGCCGGAGCCGTCGGCGAACGAGCGGGGATAGACCTGGTAGACGACGGCGGATCGCCACCACGGATCGGACGAAACTGTCATGCTGGAATGCTGACACAGGCGACCGACCCATGGTCCGTTCCCTGAGCTTGTCGAAGGGCAAGACAGTTGCACCGGGCTTGCCCTTCGACAGGCTCAGGGAACGGAACGAGTGATCGCCCAGGTCAGGTGTCGGTCCAGGCCTGGCCGATGATGATCATCGTGGCGGCTCCGGCGGTGTGTTCGGCGACGGTCCGGGCCAGTCCGTCGGGATCCCGTACGGCAGCGGAGATGATCACCGGGTCGGCCCAGTGGACCTCACGAACGTCGGCGCCGGCATGCCGGACCGCGTTCTCCAGGCGACCGGCGAGGGAGGCCGGGACCGAGATCTCGACCAGCTGCCGGCGCTCGCGGACCAGGATCCCGGCGTCGTCGAGGCCGGCCCGGGCGGCGGCCGTGTAGGCCCGGACCAGGCCGCCGGCGCCGAGCAGGGTGCCGCCGAACCAGCGGGTCACCACCGCAACGACATCGGTCAGCCCGGCGCCGAGCAGCACCTGCAGGATCGGCGCGCCGGCGGTGCCGGACGGCTCGCCGTCGTCGCTGCTGCGGGTGAGCTCGGCCTGCGGCCCGAGCACGAAAGCCGAGCAGTGGTGGCCGGCGTCGTGGTGCTCCCGCCGGGCCGCCGCGATCACGTCCCGGGCGGCGGCCTCGTCCTCGACCCGCGCCACCCGGCAGGCGAACACCGAGTTCTTGATCTCGATGGTGGCCCGGCCGGGGCCGGCCACGGTGCGGTATCGCTCGACCATCACCCCTGGTCCAGGCGCCGATGGAGGAACTCGGCCAGATCGCCGGACTCCCCGTCCGGCCCGCCGCGACCCACCACCAGCGGCGGCGGGGACCCGGTCAGCCGGGCACCGCGGAGCCGTTCGGCCAGGCCGCCGGGCACGATCAGCACGTAATACTCGCCGCCCTCGCCGATCGCCACCGAACGGTCCTGGCGCAGATACCAGCCGGACTTGTCGGTCTTCACCTCGGCGCCTCCCGGCAGGCGGGCCCGCAACGGCTCCGGCGCCAGGCCGCGCTGCCGGGCGCTGGCGACGAACTCATCGATCAGCCGCTGCGCCTTCACCGACTCGGCCCGCTGCTGACCCTGGGCCAGCGCGGCCCGCCGGGCGGCGCCGGCGATCCGCTCCGAGTCACGTTCCGTCACTCGGCCGACCCTACCGCCGGCGCCATGATCATCTCCGGTGTGCATCTGGTCCGCCCTTCGACAAGGCTCAGCCTGGATCCACCGATCGGGCGCACCAGCTTTGGACAGGGCCCGGTTCGGCCAGGTACGTGGCCAGGCCTTTGCGTCGAGAGTGACCTTATCCACCCGAAACCTGCGGCAAATTCATACGGTCGAGACAACATTCGTGTCGAGAGCGGAGTTGTTGGCGATGGTGAAGTTGTTTCCGGTGGGGACGCGGGATCGGTTCATT
>NZ_VKCZ01000019.1 GCF_009299835.1 Microlunatus speluncae | reverse complement strand
AATGAACCGATCCCGCGTCCCCACCGGAAACAACTTCACCATCGCCAACAACTCCGCTCTCGACACGAATGTTGTCTCGACCGTATGAATTTGCCCGAAGATCGAGGTCGAAAAGTTCACACTCGACGACCCCGAAGCACCCCCAGCAGCTGAAACAGCTCCGGCCGACCTCTGGCGTGCCTCGCCCGGACCGGAACCCGGCCGCGATTCCCCACCGACCGCGGCCCCGCCCGTCCTTGCCGCGTCTTTCCCGGCCGTCAGGCCGAAACCGCCGGGAGAACGGAGCGGTCTGGCCTGCCCTTCGACAGGCTCAGGGAACGAACACTTCGGGGTCAGGTGGTTTTGGCGAAGGTGTCGAGGCGGTCGACGAAGCGGCGGGTGGTCAGGACGGGGTTGGTGATCGCGCTGCCGACGACGACCGCGTACGCGCCGGCGGCCAGGGCGGCCAGGGCCTCGGACTCGTCCCGGATCCGGCCCTCGGCGACGATCGGGCAGTCCAGCGCGGCGGCCAGGGCGGAGACGAGTTCCAGGTCCGGGCCCGGGCCACCGGGGCCGGACCCATCGGTGTAGCCGGACAGGGTCGAGGCGACCACGTCCGCGCCCGCGCGACGGGCGGCCAGGCCGGCATCGACCGTGTCCACGTCGGCCATGATCGGCACCTCGGACCGTTCCCGGATCTGGGCGATCTGCTCGGCCAGAGCGGTGCCGTCGGGGCGGCGCCGTTCGGTCCCGTCCAGCGCGATGATCGTCGCGCCGGCCTCGACCACCTCCAGCGCCGCTTCGGCCGTCGGCGTGATGAACACGTCGTCCGGGTCGCCCAGCTTGTTGATCCCGATCAGCGGCAGCGCGACCCGGGAGCTGATCAGCGCGACGTCGGCGGCGCCGTTGGCCCGCACTCCGGCGGCGCCACCGAGCTCGGCCGACTCGGCCATCAGGGCCATGATCATCGACTCCCGCAGCGGCGATCCCGGCGTCGCCTGGCAGGAAACGATCAAGCCGTTCCGCGGAATCTGATCAGTGAACGAGCGGATCCGCGGTGCGGTTGCACCGTTGAGCGACGTGGCGCGGATTCGTTCCGAGGCGTTCATCGGGGTCCCTTCCGAAGGTGGCCGAGCGAGGAGTGGATTCCGTTCGTTTCCTGGGCCAGCCGGACGACTCCGTCCAGCACCGTGCCGGCGGCCGGCACGAGTTGCCAGTCGGGCAGGTCCAGCGCGGCGGACAACGGGCGCAGCAGGTCGTCGCCAGCGGTGAACATCCCACCGACGCAGGCGATCCGGCGTTCCGCCGGCGGCGGATCGATCCGAGCACAGCACGCGCTGACGGTCTCGGCCAGCGCGGCGCCGGCCCGGTCCAACAACCGGCCGGCGGATTGATCACCGGCCCGGTGGCAGTCGATCACCTGGCGAGCGAACGCCGCGGTCAGCCGGACCCGGTCCGGCACCCAGCACAGCCGGCGCAACGCCGGACCGAACTCGCCCGCCAGTGCGAGCTCGTCGAGCAGATAGTGGCGGGCCGCCTCGTGCAGCGCCGGTGCCGGCTCGCGGCCGTCATCGTGCCGCGCGGCCAACCGCAGGCCGGACCGACCGAGATCGAAGGCGCTGCCCTCGTCGCCGATCCAATGCCCGACACCGTCGGCCCGGACCGACCGGCCGTCCTGGTCGACTCCGAGACAGACGGCTCCGGTCCCGGCTGCGAGCACCACCCCCGGCCGGCCGGACAGGGCGCCGGCATGAGCGGTGACCGAGTCCGGGAACAGCCGTACGTCGATCATGGAATCGCTCGCGCCGACCGGATCCTCGCCCAGCGACTCCGCGACCAGCTCCGCCAGTTCTTCCAGCTCTGTCGTGGATTCCGGCAGACCGGTGTGACCGATCGCCACCACCAGCGGCTGCTCCACCAGACCGAACTCGGCCAGGATCGGCCGGACGGCGCCGAGGGCGGCAGCGACCGGAGCGTCGGCAAGATCACGGAATCCGTCGGCGGTCAGCACGCCCGGCAACCACGACGTACGGGCCCGGACCGTCGTCTGGCCCGCGTCGATCGCTATCCAGCGCGTCATGACCGCCTCGTGGTTCGGTGCCCGATCCCGGCACTCCGTACTGTCGGGTCGAAGTTATTCGGCCGGGACCGCTCTCGACAGCCACTCCGGCGATCCGGATTAGACCAGCTGATCATGAGCTCCTCCGTCCCCGCGGGTGCGCTACTGCGTCTTCGAAGCGGTCCGCCGCGGACCGGGCTCGGCCCGGGAGAAGGAGCTGCTCAGCCGGTAACGATCACCGCGGAACAGGCTGCGTCCGATCTCCACCACGCGGCCGCTCTGGTCCAGTCCGAAACCCCGCAATTGGATGCATGGCTGGGTGATCGGGATGTCCAACAACTCCGCGGTCCGGGCATCCGGGGTGACCGCCTCGAGGTCGACGGTGGCCCCGTTGATCTTGACGCCGTAGCGCCGCTCCAGCGACTCGTACAGCGATCCGGCCAGGTCCTCCTCGGTCAGATCGGGCACGGCGTCCGCGACCAGCGTGCAGTGCTGCAACGCCATCGGGATGCCGTCGGCCAGCCGCAGCCGGGAGTAGAAGTAGGCGAAGTCGTTGACCGGGATCCGCAACTGCCGGGCCACGTTGCGATCGGCCCGTCCCTTGCGGAAGGCGATGACCCGCGTCCCCGGAGTGAGGCCGCGGCGCCGGGTGTCCTCGGTGAACGAGGTGACGGCGAGCCGGCCCGCCACCTTCGGCCGAGCCGTGAACACGCCGCGGCCGTGCTGCCGGACCAGCAGTCCGTCATAGGCAAGATCATCCATGGCCCGGCGCAGCGTCATCCGGGCCACCTGGAATCGCTCCGCCAGAGCGCGTTCGGACGGTAGCGCCGTACCCTCCTCGGTCTGATCGATCAGGTTCAACAGCTGGGTCCGGACCAGATCCACCTTCGAGGTCACCGAATCCTGCGTCACCGCGGTCTCCTTCCGGCATCCATCCTCGCGTACCGGAAGCCTCCCGTCCGGCCGAGTGTCGCCCAACCTACCCAACTGTGCTGAACCAGTCTGCCCCGTGATCAGCGCGAGAGCGCCACAACTGGTCTAAACCTGGCGGTTGTGGCCGTTGTTGCGCCGGGCAGACGATGGGCCGAGGAACGAATCAGAGCGACGAGGAGCGTCAGTGACCAGCGATGCCAGCCGGACGCTGCGCCGGGTGCCGGTGCGGTCCGGAGTCGCCCGACCCGGTGCGCCCGATCAACCGCCGGCTGAACGGATCCCGAGATCGCGGACCCGGCACAGCCGCTGGCTGTTGGCCCGCCGGCATTGGCGGATGTACGCGTTCGTGCTGCCCGGGCTGATCTTCTTCGTCGTCTTCGCCTACGTGCCGATGCTCGGCAACGTCGCGGCCTTCCAGGACTACTCGCCCTTCCTCGGCTTCGCCAACAGCCCGTGGGTCGGCCTGGAGAACTTCGCCCGGCTGATCAGCGATCCCGACGTCGGCCATGCGGTGATCAACACCTTGCAGCTGTCGCTACTGCAGATCATCTTCGCCTTCCCGGCGCCGATCGCCCTCGCCCTGCTGCTCAACTCGCTGATCAGCACCCGGGTGAAGCGCTGGCTGCAGTCGGTCGTCTACCTGCCGCACTTCATCTCCTGGGTGATCGTGATCTCGATCTGGCAGCAGATCCTCGGCGGCACCGGCGTCGTGTCCGACCTGCTCGGCCGGATCGGCTTCGACCACGTCAACATCATGAGCAACCCGGAGACCTTCCAGCTGTTGGTCACCTCACAGGTGATCTGGAAGGACTCCGGCTGGGGCACGATCATCTTCTTCGCCGCGCTGACCACCATCCCGACCGAGCTGTACGAGAGCGCGGCCGTCGACGGGGCCGGGGCCTGGCGCCGGATCGTGCACGTCACGCTGCCCGGTCTGCTGCCGGTGATCCTGCTGCTGTTGATCTTGCGGTTGGGCGACGTGCTCACCGTCGGCTTCGAGCAGATCTATCTGCAGTACAACACGGTCGGCGCCGATGCGGCCGAGGTGCTCGACACGTTCGTCTACTTCCGCGGGGTGATCGGCAGCGACTGGGGCTTCTCCACCGCGGTCGGCCTGGTCAAGGGCGTGGTCGGCACCCTGCTGGTGCTCGGGGCGAACTCCCTGTCCAAGCGGTTCGGCGCGGAGGGACTGTTCTGATGGCCGGAGTCACCGAGGTGCTGAGCCCGTCCAAGATCAGGACCAGACGCCCCCGGATCAAGGAGACCCGGCCGATCTGGGTCGGCAAGCCGCCGGCGATCGTCCAGGCGCTCAAGATCATCGTCATCGTCGCGATCACCGTGCTGATGCTCTATCCGTTCCTGAACGTGATCGCCGTGTCCCTGGCGGACTCGGCCGAGGTGGACTTCGGCGGGCTGTTGCCGCGGGTCTTCAGCGTGGAGGCCTACGCCTCGATCCTGCGCGGCGGGATCGTCACCCGGGCGCTGCTGGTCTCGATCGGGGTGACCGTGATCGGCACCGCCTGCTCGATGGTTGCCACGTCGATGATGGCGTACGGTCTGACCCGGACCGCCGACCTGCCCGGGATGCGGGTGATCTTGTATCTGGCGCTGTTCACCATGCTGTTCGGCGCCGGCATGATCCCCAACTTCTTGTTGATCAAGAGCCTCGGCCTGCTCGACTCGTATGCGGCGATGATCCTGCCCGGCCTGATCAGCGCGTTCAACCTGGTGGTGCTGCGCAACTTCTATCTGCAGTTGCCCAGGGAGCTGATCGAGGCGGCCCGGATCGACGGCTGCAACGACCGGCAGATCTTCACCAGCATCGTGCTGCCGCTGTCCAAGGCGGTCAGCGCAGTGATCGCCCTGTTCTACGCCGTCGGCTACTGGAACACGTTCTTCACCGCGCTGCTCTACATCAACGACTCGACCAAGTGGCCGATCCAGTTGGTGCTCAATCTCTATGTGGTGCAGGGATCCCCGATGCCGCAGATCGAGGACCCGAACCACACTCCACCCCAGCCGGAATCGGTACAGATGGCGGTCGTCGTGCTCGCCGTGCTGCCGATCCTGCTCGTCTATCCCTTCCTGCAGAAGTACTTCACCAAGGGCGTGCTGACCGGTGCGATCAAGGGATGATCGCCGGCACACGCGGAGAGGCCACCATGAGTGATCAGATTGTGTCGTCCGGCGGAGGGACGCTGGGACGGCGACGGATACTGCAGGCCGGGCTGGGTTCGCTCGCCGTGCTCGGCACCGGCTGCTCGGCGATCACCGGCGAGGGCGGCGCCCCGCAGCCGGCGGCCAGTGGCGGCAACACCGGCCAGGTGCCGAAGTTCATCCCGGCGCCGCCGGTGGACGGAGAGATCAAGAGCCAGGTCCCGGGCCTGCCGAACGCGTACGCCAAGGTCCCGGACCCGTTGCGCGCGTCCTGGCCGGAGAAGCCCGGCGACGGGACGTCGATGTCGATGTTTTCGATCATCTGGTCGCCACCGCCTCCGCCGGTCGGCCAGAATCCCTTCTGGAAGGACCTGAACGAACGGCTCGGGATGGACCTGAAGATGGTCTGGGGCCCGTCTGACGCGTACGAGTCGAAACTGGCCACGCTGCTGGCCGGCGGAGACCTGCCCGACGTGACCAACCTGCTGCCGAACCCGATCGGCGACAAGGCGCTGAAGCAGGGCGCCTTCGCCGATCTGACCGACTTCCTGGCCGGCGACAAGATGCAGAACTATCCCAACCTGGCCGCCAACACAGCTGAGGACGCCTGGAAGAACACCATGATCAACGGCCGGGTGATGGGAATCACCAACCCGGTGCCGGCCGTGGACACGGTCTTCATCCACCGCGGCGACTGGGCCAAGAAGATCGGGCTGGCCGGGCCGCCGACCAACGCCGAGGAGTTCCGCGAGTTCCTGATCAACATCCCGAAGGCGATCCCGCCGCAGAACGGCCAGACCCCGTACGGCATCGGCGCCTTCCCCGGATCGATCATGGCCTTCATCCTGGCGATGTTCCGCGTCGGCCCGGAATGGCAACTCACCGACGGCGGTCTGGTCGCCCGGATCGACACCCCGGAGTACGAGGCCGCGATCACCTGGTGCCGCGAGCTGTGGGCCGCCGGTGGCTATCACCCGGACGCGCTGGCCCTGGACGCGCAGGAGATCAAGGTCCTCGGCATGTTCAACTCGAATCAGATCGGGATCGCCAAGGGCGGCCTCGGCTGGGCGTTCACCGCAACCTCGGACGGCCGCAAGATGCTCGAGAAGGGTGACGGCATCGCCACCCTGCTGCCGCCGGGCCACGACGGCGGGAAGTGCAAGTGGGTCAACACCACCGGCTGGTTCTCCCGCTGGGGCATCTCGGCCAAGGCCGCCGAGAAGCCGGGCCGGGTGGAGACGATCCTGCGCTGCATCGACTACCTGAGCGCCTGCTTCGGCACCAAGGAATACATGGCCAACCGGTTCGGCATCGAGGGCCGGCACTGGAACTACGACAAAGATCATGTGCCGACCTCGGTCGACGACCCGACCCTGCAGGCCGAGTTGACCGGGCTGACCCAGTACCCGCACGCCTACTACTACCCCGGCACCCCGACCGGCTTCTCCGACGCCCTGGCCTTCGCCGAGGCGCTGGCCGCCGACGGCTTCGACAACCCGATCGGCAGCCTGCCCTCCGAGGTCGGCGACCGGCTCGGCGGCGTGCTGGAGAAGATCAGCGACGACTACATCAACCAGATCGTCTCCGGCCGCCGCCCGATGTCCGACTTCGCCGCGTTCAAGGCCGAGTGGCACAAGCGTGGCGGTGATCAGATCAAGGCCGACCTGGAGAAGCAACTAGCCGCCCGCTGACCCCCATCCCCACTTCCCCGCCGTCTTGTCAGAACTGAGTTGCCCTATGGCACAACTCAGTTCTGACAAGTCGGCGGGAGGTGGGTGATCAAGGTCGCTTGGGCCGGGGTTTCCACGGCCTGGGGGCAGTAGTGGGTACGGGTCCAGGTGACGGCCTCGGCGGGCGGAACGCCGGTGAGGACCGCCAGAGCGGCGAGGGCGGTGCCGGTGCGGCCGTGACCACCCAGGCAGCCGAGCTCGACCCGCTCGCCCGCCCGGGCGCGGTCCAGGACGCGGCGCAGGATCGTGATCATGGCGTCCGGATCGGCGGGGACACCGAAGTCGGGCCAGTCCAGATGATCATGCGGCCACGGCGGCTGCCAGGCCTGGTCCAGATAGAGGCCGTGGTCGGGCTGCCGATCCCGGGCGTACGGATCCGCCGAGTCGAACGAAACGGCGGTCACGACGGCACCATCAGGCAGCTCGACGATGTCATGATGCCGATGCACCTCGCGCCGTTGATGATCATGGTCCGGCGCCGCGCACTTCGCGGGCCCTTCCCCGTCGGCCCAGAACACCTTCCGCTCCGGGCACACCACCACCGTCACCAGCCGCACCATGATCACCGATCCTATCGCCGAAACCGGCGGGTCAGGCCGGGTCGCCGACGGGGAGCAGGCGGCGGAGGACGTCCGTAATAGTGACCACGCCGGCCAACGGCTCGGTGTCGGTGGTGGCCACCGCCAACTGGGTGTTGGTCTCCTTCATCGTCGCCAGCGCCGAGGCGACCGTGGTTGTCGTCGGCAGCTGCAACACCGGCCGGATCAGCGAGTCGATCGGCCGGCCACCGGATTCGGCCAGCGTGTCACGGACGTGGATCATGCCGAGCGGCTTGCCGGAGTCGACGACCACGATCCGTTGGTGGCCGGATTCGGCGGCGATCCGCTGCACCTCGGCCACCCTCGCACCAGGCGGCACCGTGACCGGACTGCTGCCGGCCGGCACCAGCTCCGCCACCGTGATCCGTTCCAGCTGCAGGGCTTCCGTGAGCTGGGCGGAGAATCTGGCGTCCAGCGCCCCGACGTTGGCCGAGTGCTCGACCAGTTGGCGTAGGTCGTCGCTGGTCTGGCCCGTCGCCAGCTCGTCCACCGGCGCGACCCCGACCCGGCGCAGGCACCAGTTCGCGGCACTGTTCAGGGCCCGCAGCAACGGTCTGGTGACCGCCATGAAGGCCCGCATCGGCAGCGCCAGCAGCGTCGCCGAGTGCTCCGGATGCGCGATCGCCCAGGACTTCGGCGCCATCTCTCCGACCACCAGATGCACGAACGTGACGATGAACAACGCGAGCAGGAAGGAGATCACGTCGGCCACGACCGTGGGCAGGTTGAGCACCTCCAGCGGCACCATCAGCCAGTGGTGCACGGCGGGCTTGGTGATCGCGCCGAGCGCCACGGTGACCGCGGTGATGCCGAGTTGGGCGCCGGCGAGCAGCACGGTCAGTTCGGTCGAGCTGCGCAACGCCGCCCGAGCCGAACGGCTGCTCGCAGCGGCGTCCTCCAGCCGGTGCCGCTTGGCGGCGAGCAGAGCGAACTCCACGGCGACGAAGAACGCGCTGAGCAGGATCAGCCCGACGGTGATCGGAACAATGACGGCGGGATGATCATTCATCGGGCCGCCTCCGAGTTGATCGCGGTCGAAGCATGATCGGTCTCGATCGTGATCTTGACCCGGGACGGCACGTGACGCTCCACTTCGAGGATTTCCACGGTCATCCGGTGCGGCACCGGATCCTCCGAATGGCTCAGCTCCGCCGGGTCGATCGGCAGCCGCACGACGACGCGGGTGCCGGGTTCGGGCAGCGCTCCGTGTTCGGCGATCACCAGCCCGGCGACGGTCTCGAAGTCACCGCGCGGCAGGTCGTACGACAGCACCCGCTCGACCTCGTCCAGATGAAGATCACCGGCGACGAGCCAGCCGTCGCCGTCCGCCACCACCTCGGCCCGGTTCGGCCCGGCCGGATCGTGCTCGTCGTTGATGTCGCCGACGACCTCTTCGGCCAGATCCTCGATGGTGAGGATCCCTGCCATCCCGCCGTATTCGTCGACCACACAGGCCAGCTCGGCATCGTTCGCGGTCAGATGGCGCAAGGCGTTCGGCAGCGACATCGCGGTCGGTACGAGAACGGCCGGGCGCATGATCGAAGTCACCGGCTCGGCCGCGCGATCCGGCCCGACCGGCAACAGGTCGAGCAGGTGGGCCACCCCCAGGATGTCGCCGTCCGCGTCGACCACCGGGTAGCGGGAGTGCCCGGTCCGCATCAGCGACCGGACCCGGGTGAGGTCGTCGGTCGCGGCGACCGTGTCCACCCGCGGGGCCGGGATCATGGCGTGCTCGACGTCGCGCTGCGGGAAGTCGATGATCCGATCAAGCAGCGTGGACAGGTCCGCCGGCAGCACCCCGCTGTCGCTGGACTCGGCCACGATGTGGGCCAGGTCCCGGGCCGTCGCGGCGTGCTCCACATCATGCACCGGCTCGATCTTGATCAGCCGGAGCAGCCGGTTGGAAGCCCGGTCGAAGATGCTGATCAACCAGCCGAAGACGGTCAGGTAGATCGTGGTCGACCGGGCCAGCCACAGTGCCACCGGTTCCGGCCGGGCGATCGCCAGGTTCTTCGGGAACAGCTCACCGAACAGCATTTGAATCAGAGTGGAGATCAACAGCGCGGTGATGGTGCCGATCGCGATGCCGAACCCAGCCGGGACGCGCACGCCGCCGAGGGCGGACCCCAGGGCGTCACCGATCAGCGGCTCGGCCACGTAGCCGACCAGCAGGCCGGTGACGGTGATTCCGAGTTGGGCTCCGGACAGCATGAACGAGGTCCGGCGGGTGACCGTCAGCGCGCGCCGCGCGGCTCGGTCGCCGGCCTCGGCCCGCGCCGCGAGCCGGGACCGGTCGACCGCCATGTAGGCGAATTCCTGGGCCACGAAATAGCCAGTCACGGCGGTGATCGCCAGCACGACCACCAGGCCGAGCAGTAGGGACAGCAGCCAGTACATCAAGATCCCCCTCTCGCCGCTTCGTGCCGCGCCGATCGGGGGCTGGTACTACCGGGGTCCATCAAGACCTTCCTACTGCAGCCGACAAGGAAGAAGGATCATACCCAGACCGCCGATGACCCCACCTCCAGCCGACTTGTCAGTGTGGGGTCAGCGGTGGAGGGTGTCGAGGTGGAGCATTCGGGCCAGGTTCTGGTCCAGTTCCTCGTCGGTGAAGATCTTCTTCCAGTCGTCCTTGACGATCGCCTCGCGGCCGTAGTCCATCGCGATCAGGCAGGCGTCGCTGACGGGTTGTCGCCGCGGAGACCGTTGGCCAGGGCGACCTGGGTGTGGCCGAGCAGCATGGCGCGGGCGGCCGGCTCCGGGACGCCCATCGTGTGCACGGCCTCGTCCAGCGCCTCGTTCAGCAGCCGGCCGATCATGCAGGCGATGGTTTCGACCAGGGTCGGTTCGAGCTGGGCCAACTGCTTCACGGTGACCCAGTGCACGTCGATCACCGGGGCATAGATCGCCCGGATCACGGTCTCCAAGATCGACTTCTTGCCGGCGTCGTCGGATTCGATCGCGGCCACGGCGTCCTGCGGCGCGGCGATGCCGCCGAAGGTGTCGGCCCACTCCTCCTTGCTGGTCCGCTCCAGGAAGATCGACGGGTGGCAGGGGTGGGCGACACCCATGATCACGTCGTCCCGGGTGGTCAACAGGCCGGCGTACGCGGCCGCGGGGTCAAGGGTGAGCACGATCGCGCCCGGGTCGGCCAGCGGCACCAGCTGCTCGGTCACCGGGCCGAGGGCAAGATCGGGTACGGCGAGCACGATCACGTCCGCGCCCGGCACCGCCGCGGCGGAGTCGATCACCTCGCGACCGGCGGCGCCGACCCGCTCTCGGCCGGCCGGCGAGGTCTCGGCGTAGCGGACGACATGCTCGGTCTTGGCCAGATTGTTGGAGATCCGCATCCCCATCTTGCCGCCGGCGCCGATCACGGCGATCGTCAGCTGGTCGGTTGTCGTGGTCATGGCAGGCTCTCCTCGAGTCGGGTGATCGTGTGGTCGGTCCAGTCGCGTTCCAGCCGGGCGGTCTCGGCGAAGTCGCCGCGCCAGGTCAGCCAGTGCTCGACGATCATGGAGATGCCGCGGCCGACCGGATCGACCGTGGCCAGCAGGTGATCAAGATCGAGCAGCCCGGTGCCGAGCGGCGCACCTTCCAGGGTGAAGCCGATCCAGCCGCCGGACCGGGTGAACGCGAAATCCTTGACGTGCACGTTTTTCGTGTACGGGGCACAGCGCTCGACCACCGCCCGCGGCTGTTCCAGACCGGCGACGTTGTTGGCCGGATCCAGACAGATGCCCAGCGCCGGATCGCCGACCTGCTCGATCAGGGCGACCAGCTCGGTGGACGGCAGCTGCTCGTACGTCTCCAGAGCCAGGGTGACCCCCGCGTCCGCACAGCGCGACAGGATCCGGCGCAACCCGTCCTCCACTCCGTCGAGTCCATGATCGAGATCGGCCGGCAACACCATGCTGCGCAACAGCCGGGCCTCGAAGATCACGGCCAACTCGACGAACCGGGACAGGTGATCGACGGCGACGCCCTTGGTGCCGAGTTCGAGCACCATCCCGAGCTCGTCGGCCACCGCCTTGGCCTGCCTCAGCTCGGCATCGGACAACTCGAGCAGCGGCCCGTAGTCACAGATCTGGAATCGTGCCAGCCCGGCCTCGCGGGTCAGCCGCAGCTCGTCGATCAAGGTCAGCGGCTTCGGCGCGCGGTCGGAATGGCGCCAGAAGAAGGCATAGCTGCCCAGCCCGATCAAGTCCTCGTTCCCTGAGCTTGTCGAAGGGCGGGCCTGATCGACCTTGCCCTTCGACAGGCTCAGGGAACGAACACCTTCCGTGCCAGAGTCATTCATGACGAGCTCACACCCCCGCGAAGGCGAGCGGCCGCCTCGTCCAGGACGGCGCGGACGGCCTCGGGGTCGTGGGCATAACGGCCGAGGAACAGCCCGTCGACCGCGTCGCCGAGCCGGCCGAGCAGGCCGGGGCCCGCGGCGCCGCCGTAGATCACCGAGCCGGGGCGCGCGAGCGATCCGCGCAGGGCCGAGCACACCTCGCGGATGTGATCATCCGGCGCCGGCTCCGGCGCTCCGATGGCCCACACCGGCTCGTACGCGATGATCACCCGTCCGGCCGCCGCGCCGGCCAGGGCCGTCGCGATCTGATCTTGGACGATCGTGATCGCCGCACCGGTCGGCAAGCGGTCGGTCTCACCGACGCAGAGCACCGGCACCAGCCCGTTCCGCAGCGCCGCGCCGGTCTTGCGGTTGATCACCTCGTCGGTCTCGCCGAACAACCGGCGCCGCTCGGCATGACCGACCTCGACCGTGCGGACCCCGATCTCGGCCAGCTCGGCCCCGGACACCTCACCCGTGTAGGCGCCGCTGTCGGCCCAGTGCAGGTCCTGCGCCCCCACCGTCACCGGGGCGTCCCCGATCACCTGCAGGACCGGGACCAGGGCCGGGAAGGTCGGCAACACGAACAACTCGACCCCGGCGCGCAGCAGTTCGGCCCGGTCCCGGGCGATCGCGGCAACCGCGTGAGACCAGTCCAGGGTGCGGGCCTGGCCGAAATACAGCTTCAGGCTGATCCCGATCGTGATCTTGGGCGGCGTGATCATTCGGCCGCCGCGGTGTCGAGGACGTCGGCCACGGTCCGGACGATCAGGCCGAAGGAGTGCGCTCCGGGATCGGGCGTGCCCAGGCTCTTCTCCGCATGCGGCCGCGCCCTTCCCTTGCGGGGCAGGAGATCCGCGGTCGCGGCGGCCGCGGCGACGGCGCTCTCCGCGGCCCGCCGCCAGCCGACCGCCAGGGTCGCACCGCCGTCCACCGCCGCCGCCAAGGTTTCGGCGAACGGGACCAGCGCGTCGACCATCGTCTTGTCGCCGACCTCGGCCTTGCCGTAGCCGATGATGCCGTCCCGGGCAGCGCCGACCGCGTCGACCACCGAGTGCGCCGACGGCCGTTTGGCGTCGGCCAACCGCTCCCCCAGCGCCCGCAGCGCGACGCCCCAGAGCGCGCCCGAGGTGCCGCCGGCCCGGTCGGACCAGGCGTCGGCGGCGCGGGTCAGCACCGTTCCGGCGCCGGCACCGGCGGCCAGTGCCTCCGCGGCGGCGGTCCGGCCGGCCCGGGCGCCGCGTTGCATGCCGATGCCGTGATCACCGTCGCCGGCGATCGCGTCCAGCCGGCCCAGCTCGTCGGCGGCCTCGTCGAGCACCGTCCGGACCGCATCCAGCGCCGCGTCGATGATCACGGCGGCGGCCCGGGATTCCTCACTGGCCGGCGGCACGTCAGCCGAGGCGGCTCCGGTCGCCACGTCCTCCACCACCACGGCCGCGCGAGTGACGGAACCCTTCTTGTACGTGGGAGTGTCGGCCGGCGCGGTCCACAGCGGCTCCAGCTCGTCGTCCAGCCAGAGCAGGGTGAGCGACGCGCCGGCCATGTCCAGGCTGGTGCAGAACTCGCCGACCTGCGGATCGACGATCTCGGCCCCGGCATCCTCCAGCAGCCGGGCGACCCGCCGGTAGACGACGTACAACTCCTCGTACTTCACCGACCCGAGCCCGTTCAGCACCGGCACCACCCGGGCCCCGGCCGGCGCGGCCAGGCCTTCGGGCAGCTCGGCCAGCAGATCGCCGACCATCAGCTCGGCCAGCCCGTCCGCGGTCGGCACCTCGGTCTCGGACAGCCCCGGCTCACCGTGGATGCCCAGCCCGACCGCCATCCGGCCGGCCGGCACCTCGAACAGCGGCGCACCGGCACCGGGCAGCGTGCAGCCGGCGAAGGCGACCCCGACCGACCGGATCCGGGCGTTGGCGGCCTGCGCCACCCGGACCACCTCGGCCAGGTCCAGACCCGTCTCCGCGGCGGCCGCCGCGATCTTGTAGACACACAGACCGCCGGCCACGCCGCGGCGGCGATCACGTTCGGCGGCGGGCGCGCTGGAGATGTCGTCGGTCACGGTGACCGTCTCGCAGGCGATGCCCTCGGCCCGGAGTCGATCTTGAGCGGCGTCGAAGTTGAGCACGTCGCCGGCATAGTTGCCGTAGCTGAACAGCACGCCGCCGCCGGACTCGGCCGCCTTGGCCACCGAATAGACCTGCTGCGCCGACGGCGAGGCGAAGATGTTGCCCAGCGCCGCACCGTGGGCCAGGCCCTGGCCGACCAGCCCACCGAAGGCCGGATAGTGCCCGGACCCGCCGCCGGTGATCACGACGACCTGGCCGGCCGGGATCTCCGTCGCCCGGATCACGCCGCCGGGCACGGCCCGCACCAGGTGTCGGTTCGCGGCGACGAACCCCTCGGCGAACTCGTCGGCGAACTCGGTGGGGTCGTTGAACAATCGGGTCATGGCGCCTCCTCGACGGGGTCTCGAGTCGTGACGCTACCCTGCCGGTTCAGCACCAGCATCAAGATCGCCGACAGGCCGAGGAAGCCGCCGACGATGAACATCGGCACCTGGTAGCCGCCGGTCAGGTCGTGCACCGCACCGGTCACGTACGGCGCGGAGAAGCCGGCCAGATTGCCGACGGTGTTGATCAACGCGATCCCGGCCGCGGCCGCGGCGCCGGACAGGAACCGGGTCGGCAGCGTCCAGAAGTTCGGCAACGCCGAGAAGATCGACATCGCGGTGATCGTGATGATCGCGATCGTCAGCGCCGGCGACTGGGCGAACAGGGCCAGCGGGATGCTGACCGCACCGGCCACGGCCGGGATCACGAGGTGCCAGGTCCGCAGGCCGCGCCGGGCGACGTCACGCGACCAGAACCACAACGCGACCGCCGCCGGCAGGTACGGGATCGCGGTGATCAAGCCCTGCTGCAGCACGTCGAACTTCACCCCGGCGGACTCCTGGAACCCCTTGATGATCGTCGGCAGGAAGAACGCCAGCGCGTACAGGCCATAGATGAAACCGAAGTACATGATCGAGAGCAGCCAGACCCGGCCACTGCCGAACGCGTGTCGGATCGAGGTGTGCGGCCGCTTCGCCTCGCCGTCCTCGGCCCGCAGTTCCTCGGTCAGCCAGCCGCGCTCGGCGTCGGTCAGCCAGCGCGCGTCCTTCGGTCCGTCCTTCAGGTAGAACCACGCGATCACCCCGACCACGACCGCCGGAACGGCCACCCCGAGGAACATGAACCGCCAGCCCGCCAGCCCGAAGAAGACCCCGTGCTGGTTGATCAACACCCCGGCCAGCGGCGCCCCGATCACCGTGGTCAGCGGCTGCGCCAGATAGAACAGGGCCAGGATCTTGCTCCGGTGCCGGGCCGGCACCCAGAAGCTGAGGAACAGGATCGCGCCGGGGAAGAAGCCGGCCTCGGCGACCCCGAGCAGGAACCGCAGCACGACCAGCTGTTCGAAGCCCTGCACCCAGGTGAACAGGGCCGCGACGATGCCCCAGCTGATCATGATCCGGGCCAGCCACCGTCGGGCGCCGAACCGGTGCAGGGCCAGGTTGGACGGCACCTCCAACAGGATGTAGCCGATGAAGAAGACCCCGGACGCGAAGCCGAACTGGGCGGCGGTGAGCGCCAGGTCGGTGTTCATCCCGTTCGGTGCGGCGAACCCGATCGCGGTCCGATCCAGGTAGTTGATGAAGAACATCAGCGCGACGAACGGCACCAGTCGGATCGAGATCTTGCGGATCGTCGATCGCTCGACCGCCGCCACGGCGCCGGTCCGCGTGCGAGGCTCCTGGCCACCCTGCGCTGCCCTCATAGCCCTCGATCCTCAACCCGCGTACCTGAATCTGTCAACCGGTTGACCAATTCAAGTTATCCACACCGAGTTGTCAGAACTGAGTTGTGCCATAGGGCAACTGAGTTCTGACAAGTCGGGATCGGCGGCCACATCCGCGGCGATTAGGGTTTGCGGCATGCCTGCGTACCGGGATCAGTCGGCGGAGATCAGTGCGGCGCTCGGCACGTTGCCGACCGGCACCGCC
The DNA here is from genome assembly GCF_009299835.1 of Microlunatus speluncae. GTDB lineage: Bacteria > Actinomycetota > Actinomycetes > Propionibacteriales > Propionibacteriaceae > Microlunatus > Microlunatus speluncae. Next base: position 703,374 of record NZ_VKCZ01000019.1, on the reverse strand, counting down.
GTGTCCGCCGTGGCGAACCGCCTGCTGGACCTGTTCACCGGCGGATCGATCGCGCCCGGCACGCGGCTCCCGCCGGAGCGCCAGCTGGCGACCACCCTCGGCGTCGGCCGGTCCGCGGTCCGGGAGGCGCTGGCCGCGCTGGAGATCCTAGGCGTCGTCGACGTACGGCCGGGATCGGGCACCTATCTCCGCGGCAACGCCAGCGAACTGCTCCCCCAGTCGCTGCGCTGGGGCGTGCTGATCGGCGAGCGGAGCACCCTGGAACTGATCGAGGTCCGATCGGGCCTGGAGATCTTCGCCGCCCGGCTCGCCGCGGAACGCCTGGACGATGATCAACTGGCGGAGCTGGGCCGGCACCTGGACGGGATGCGGGCCGGGGTCGACGACCTCGCGGCGTTCGTCGAGGCCGACCTCGCCTTCCACCACCTGTTGGCCTCCAACACCGGCAACGCCGTCCTGCTCGACCTGCTGCAACTGGTCCGGTCGCTGCTCCGGGTCTGGGTCGACCGCGCGGTCCAGGACCCCGATCAGGCCCGGGTCGCGGTCGCAGAGCATGCCGCCGTCTACGAAGCTCTGCGCCGGCGCGAACCGGATGCCGCCGCCTCGGCGATGGCGGCCCACATGACGACCGCCGCCGCCCGTCTCACCGGCACCCTGCCGCCCGACCCGGACCGATCATGACCGGGCTCGAGGCCGAACGCTCGACGGATCCGGCCTGGCTGCTCGGCCGCTGGAGCTTCGACCGGGCGATCGATGATCGTCGCAACGGGATCCAGGGGCGGGTGACCGGCGAGATGATCTTCGTCGCCGAGCCGGACCGTATCCGCTGGCAGGAAACCGGCACCCTGACCTGGGGCGAGACCCGGACCCCGGTGACCCGCACCCTCTATCTCGTCGAGCAGGCCGGCGACCGGATCGTCACCTTCGCCGATGGCCGCCACTTCCACGATTGGCGGCCCGGCGTCGCCGTACGACATCCCTGCGGCGATGATCACTACGCCGGTGTGATCGACATCGCACCCGGCGACCCCGAGCTGTTGATCATCACCTGGGACGTGACCGGCCCGGGCAAGGACTACACCGCCGTCACCAGAATGACCCGATCCGCTCCCTGAGTCGGCCGTCCCCCGGATTCCCTACCTCATCCGGCGGCTAAATCGGAAATGGTCCGCCAGCCGGTCGGATTGCCACAACTCAACCGGTTCATGGCACGATCCGAGATGACTGAGCTCCACGGGGACGAGAGATGGGGTGCCGCTGGATGACCGAGGTGGTCGCTGACGGGCTGCACCGTGAGCGCGGGCCGCGGCAACTGGCGCGGCTGCTCTGGGCCGACCGCGGCGCGGCGTTCGGCGCCGTCACGATCGCGGCGTTCGTCCTCGCCGCCGTGCTGGCGCCGGCGATCACCGTGCTGTCCGGCCACGACCCGTACACCTACGACCTGGCCGCGCTGGACCCGACCGGGGCACCGGCCGGCTTCGCCGGCGGGATCAGCCCGCGGCACTGGTTCGGCGTCGAACCGTTGACCGGCCGGGACCTGTTCGCGATCGTCGTGCACGGCTCCCGCACCTCGCTGGCGGTCGGGCTCGCGGCCACGATCGTCTCGGTCACGATCGGCGTGGTGATCGGCCTGGTCGCCGGCTACTTCGGCGGCTGGACCGACCGCATCCTCAGCCGGACCACCGACGTCATTTTCGGCTTCCCCGGGCTGGTGTTCATGATCGCCCTCGGCGCGATCGTGCCGGGCTGGCTGCCCAAACCGGTGTTGATCATCGTCGTGATCGGCTTCTTCGGCTGGCCGCCGATCGCCCGAGTGGTCCGGTCGCAAACGCTGGTGCTGAAGAACCGGAACTTCGTGATCGCCTCGCAGATCGCCGGCGGCGGCACCGCCCACGTGCTGTTCCGGCAACTGCTGCCCAATCTGGCCGCGACGGTGATCGTCTTCGCCACGATCTCGATCCCGGGCAAGATCGGCACCGAAGCGGCGTTGTCGTTCCTCGGCGTCGGTGTGCCGCCGCCGACCCCGTCCTGGGGCCGCTCGATCGGCGAGGCGATCAACTGGGTCGGCACGGATCCGATGTTCCTGATCTTTCCCGGCGGGGCTCTGTTCCTGATCACGCTCGGCTTCAATCTGTTCGGTGACGGCCTGCGCGACGCCCTCGATCCGCGGACCGCGGCCAACACCCGGGCCGGGGTCGGCCGATGACCCTGATTCGCTATCTGTTCGGCCGGATCGGCGGGATCATGCTGGTGCTGGCGATCCTCACCGTCGTCACCTACGCGGTGTTCTACCTGTCCCCGGCCGACCCGGCGCAGCTGGCCTGCGGCCGGCCGTGCACCCCGGAGCGGCTGCTCCAGGCCCGCACCTTCATGGGCTTCGACTCGGCCTGGTATGTCCAGGTGGCCGAGTTCGCGGTCGGCATCGTCGTGGGCCGGACCTTCGGCAGCGGGCCGGCGGCGATCGAGTGCGCGGCCCCTTGCTTCGGCTACTCGTTCCGGCTCAGCACCCCGGTCACCGACCTGATCTTCGACCGGCTCGGAGTGACCGCGTCGCTGGCGATCGGCGCCGCCGTGCTCTGGTTGATCATCGGCGTCGGCACCGGCACCGTCTCCGCACTGCGCCGCGGCAGCGTGCTGGACCGATCGCTGATGACGATCTCGATCGCCGGCGTCTCCGCGCCGTCCTATCTGGTCGGCCTGCTCGGCATCCTGCTGTTCGGCTTCACCCTCGACATGGTGCCGATCGGCGGCTACTCGCCGATCGGTGACGGCATGATCGACTGGCTCTGGCATCTGGTGCTGCCGTGGTGCGTGCTGGCGTTGCTCAACGCGGCGATCTACACCCGGTTGACCCGCGGGCAACTGCTCGAGGTGCTGAACGAGGACTACATCCGGACCGCCCGGGCCAAGGGCCTGCCGGAGAGCCGAGTGATCCCGCGGCACGCGCTGCGCAACGTGCTGCTGCCGATCGCCACCGTGTTCGGGCTCGACCTCGGCGGCCTGCTCGGTGGCGCGGTGATCACCGAGAAGGTGTTCTCGATGCCCGGACTCGGTGCCCTGCTGCTCGACGCGGTGGGCAACCTGGATCTGCCGGTGATCGTCGGGGTCACCCTCTTCTCCGCCTTCCTGATCATCCTCGCCAACCTGGCCGTCGACCTCTGTTACGGACTCCTCGACCCGCGGGCTCGACGAGCCGCCGTGCGTTAGTTCTCCCCCCACGAAAGGACACTTCGATCATGAAACGGCTCAAACTGGCCGGCACGCTGATCATCGCCGCCGCCCTGGCACTGACCGGCTGCAACGCCAACTCCGCCGATCCCGGCGGCCAGGGCAGCACCGGCCCCGGTGCGACCGGCGGCACCCTGACGATCTTCAACGCGGCCACCGAACTGAGTTTCGACCCGGCCAAGAGCCAGGGCCTGGCGATCACCTCCAACGGCCTGATCCACCGCCGGCTGACCACCTGGGACATCACCCCGGACAAGCCGCCGGCGGTGGTGCCCGACCTGGCGACCGACACCGGCAAGCCCAGCCCCGACGGCAAAACCTGGACCTACACGCTGAAGGACAACCTGTTCTTCGACGACGGGACCAAGATCACCAGCGCCGACATCAAGTACGGCATCGAGCGCACCTTCGCGCCCGAGCTGTCCGGCGGGCTCTCGTACCACAAGACGTTGTTGACCGGCGCCGCCGACTACCCCGGTCCCTACGCGGGCCAGGAGCTGGATTCGATCAAGACGCCGGACGAGAAGACGATCGTGTTCGAGCTGGACGTGCCCTACGGCGACTGGCCCTGGGTGGTCTCCACGCCCGCGTTCTCCCCGGTGCCGAAGGCCAAGGACACCGATCCCGCGACGTACGGGCTCAAGCCGGCGGCCTCGGGCCCTTACACGGTGGAGAAGTACGACCAGGGCGTCGCGATGCAGCTGACCCGGAACGAGAAGTGGAACCGGGACAGCGATCCGATCCGCACCGCCGGCCCGGACAAGATCACCTTCAAGCTCAGCCAGGACCAGACGGTCGCCGCGCAGGCGTTGATCGCCGACTCCGGCGAGGCGAAGGACGCCTTCGGGTCGAGCTTCGTGCCGGCCGCCCAGCTGGCCCAGGCGCAGGCCAACCCGCAGGTCAAGGAGCGGCTGGTCACCTCCCAGCCGGGTGCGTTGTCCTACCTCGCGATGAACACCCAGCGCGGTGCGCTCAAGGACGTCAAGGTCCGCCAGGCGCTGCAGTACGCGGCCGACCGGTTGGCCTATCTGACCGCGGTCGGCGGGCCGATCTCCGGCGACTACGCGACGACCTTGATCACCCCGGGCATCCCGGGCCGGGAGACCTACGACCTCTACCCGACGCCGGAGAGCGGCGACATCGAGAAGGCGAAGACGCTGCTGGCCGAGGCCGGCCACGCCGATGATCTCAAGCTGACCCTGATCGTCGGCGACGACACCTCCGACCAGGCCCAGGCGCAGGCGCTGCAGCAGGGCTTCGCCAAGGCCGGCGTCACCGTCGACCTGCGACCGTTGGATTCCAACGCGCTGACCGCGGCGGCGACCGGACCGAAGGGCGACTACGACCTGTATCTCGGCAGCTGGCAGCCCGACTTCCCGTCGGCCAACGGCAACCTGCAGCCGCTGTTCGCCTCCAGCCAGATCGGCAACGGCAACTACAACACCTCCCGCTACAGCAACCCGGAGGTGGACAAGTTGATCAAGGAAGCCACCGCGACGATCGACCCGGTGGCTGCGGAGAAGCTCTGGGCGCAGATCGACAAGATGATCATGACCGACGCCCCGATCATCCCGCTGACGTACACGAAGAACTCCTTCCTGCACGGCTCCAACGTGCAGAACTTCGTGATCGGCGCGTTCCCGGCCTATCCGAACTACCTGAAGGTCACGCTGCAGCAATGACCGCTCCTGTGCTCCAGGTCGACGAGCTCGGCGTCACGTTCCGGCCCCGGTCGGGACGCGGCGCCGAGGTCGAGGCCGTCGCCGGAGCCTCGTTCGCCGTCGACCGCGGCCGGGTGCTGGCCCTGGTCGGCGAATCCGGCTCGGGCAAGAGCGTCAGCGCCCTGGCCGTGCTGGGCCTGTTGCCCGACACGGCCCGGGTGAGCGGCAGCATCCGGGTCGACGGAGAGGAGTTGATCAATGCACCGGCGGAGCGTCTCCGGCAGCTGCGCGGCAACCTGATCGGCACGATCTTCCAGGAGCCCGCCAGCGCGCTGAACCCGGTCTATTCGATCGGCTGGCAGATCACCGAGGCGCTCCGGGTGCACGACCCGCGGCTGACCGCGGCCGACGCCCGGCACCGGATCCGGGAGCTGTTGGCCCAGGTCGGGCTGACCGACGGGCTGCGGATCGCCCGGTCCTTCCCGCACGAGCTGTCCGGCGGCCAGTTGCAGCGATGCATGATCGCGATGGCGATCGGCAACCGGCCCCGGTTGTTGATCGCCGACGAACCGACCACGGCCCTCGACGTGACGGTCCAGGCCGGCATCCTGGCCCTGCTCCGGCAGCTCAAGGACGAGCTCGGCATGGCGATCTTGTTGATCACCCACGACATGGGCGTGGTGGCCGACCTGGCCGACGACGTCGCCGTGCTCAACTCCGGCCACCTGATCGAGTCCGCCCCCGTACGCGACCTCTTCGCCCACCCCCGCAACGCCTACACCCGCACCCTCCTCACCGCCGTCCCCAAACTCCCCCACCCCGACTTGTCAGAACCTGGGGCCGCCCTAGCGTCCCCTAGTTCTGACAAGTCGGGGTTGGGGGAGGTGGTGGCGGAGCTGCGGGGGGTTTCGGTGGTGTACGGAGGGGGCGGGGTCGGGCGGGGCGTGACGGCGGCGGAGGGGATCGAGCTGCGGATCGGGCGGGGCGAGCTGGTCGGGCTGGTCGGCGAATCCGGGTCCGGCAAGTCGACCGTCGGGCGGGCCCTGGCCGGGCTGGTCCGGGTCGCGACCGGCACGGTCGAGCTGCGTGGGCAGGACATCACCCGGGCCAACCGCCGCGGCCTGCGCCGGGCCCGGGCGGGACTCGGAATGATCTTCCAGGATCCGGGCTCCAGCCTGAACCCGCGGCATCCGGTCGGCCGCAGCATCGCCGAACCGCTGCAGTTGGCCGGGGTCGCGCCGGCCGAACGGCAACGCCGGGTGACCGAACTGCTGGACGTGGTGCGGCTCGGCGCCGGGCTGGCCGAGCGGCTCCCGCACGAGCTGTCCGGCGGCCAGCGGCAGCGGGTGGCGATCGCCCGCGCGCTGGCAGGAGATCCCGACCTGCTGATCGCGGACGAGCCGACCAGCGCCCTCGACGTCTCGGTGCAGCGGACGATCATCGAACTGTTGGCCGAGCTGCAGGCCGACCTCGGTTTCAGTTGCCTGTTCATCTCCCACGATCTGGCCGTCGTCGGTCAGCTCACCCGGCGGATCGCGGTGATGCGGCACGGCAGGATCGTCGAGTCGGGTGCGACCGAACGGGTGCTGACCCAACCGGCCGACCCGTACACCCAACGCCTGCTCGCCGCCGCCCCGGTGGCGGACCCGGACGAACAGCAGCGCCGCCGCGCCGCGTGGTCCCTGCTCACCGACGAGTGAGACCGGCCGTGTCGCCCGCGACCGGCGTGCCCTAACCTCACCCGAAGTGACCGTCAGGAACGAGAGGCAGACATGATCAACGAACCGGACGCGATTCGCGCGGCGATCACCGAGGGCCGGACCGCGCTCGGCATCGAGTTGGGTTCCACCCGGATCAAGGCCGTGCTGATCGGGCCCGACCGACTGCCCATCGCCTCCGGCGGCCACGGCTGGGAGAACCAGTTCGTCGACCGCCTCTGGACCTACTCGCTGGAGGCGGTCCAGACCGGGCTGCAGGAGTGTTACGCCGAACTGGCCGGCGACGTCCGGGAGCGGTACGGCGTCGAACTGACCACGGTCGGCGCGCTCGGCATCTCGGCGATGATGCACGGCTATCTGGCGCTGGACGCCGACGGCGAACTGCTGACGCCGTTTCGGACCTGGCGCAACACCAACACCGGCGACGCGGCCGAGCAGCTGACCGAGCACTTCGGCTACAACATCCCGCACCGGTGGAGCGTGGCCCACCTCTACCAGGCGATCCTGAACGGTGAAGATCACGTCGGCCGGATCAGCCAGCTGACCACGCTGGCCGGCTACGTGCACGGCCGGCTGACCGGCGAGCGGGTGCTCGGGGTCGGCGATGCCAGCGGCATGTTCCCGATCGACATCGCCGCCGGTTCCTACGACCAGCGGATGCTGGCCCGGTTCGACGAGTTGACCGCCGAGCGCGGCCTGGAGCTGCGCCTGGCCGACCTGCTGCCGGCGATCCGCAGCGCCGGCGATCCGGCCGGCGAACTGTCCGAGGACGGCGCGAAGCTGCTCGACCCGACCGGCACCCTGCGGCCGGGGATCCCGCTCTGCCCGCCGGAGGGCGACGCCGGCACCGGCATGGTGGCGACCAACTCGGTCGCTCCGCGGACCGGCAACGTCAGCGCCGGCACCAGCATCTTCGCCATGATCGTCTTGGAACGCGCGCTCGGTCAGGTGCATCGCGAGCTCGACCTGGTGACCACTCCGGCCGGCGACTTGGTCGCGATGGTGCACTGCAACAACGGGGCCAGCGAGCTCAACTCCTGGATCGGGCTGTTCGCCGATTTCGCCGCCCGGCTGGGCGTCGAGGCCGACTCGACCAAGATCTTCGAGACGCTGCTGCGGTCCTCGCTGGACGGTGCGCCGGACTGTGCCGGCCTGATGGCCTACAACTATCTCTCCGGCGAGCCGATCACCGAACTGGAAGAAGGCCGGCCGCTGTTCCTGCGGTCGCCGGACAGCACCTTCGACCTGCCCAACTTCATCCGCAGCCACGTCTTCGCCGCGCTGGCCACGCTGCGGATCGGGATGGACGTGCTGCAGAAGGCCGAGGACGTCCGGCTGGACCGGATGTTCGCCCACGGCGGCCTGTTCAAGACCAAGGGCGTGGCCCAGCGTTATCTTGCCGCCGCGATCGACACCCCGGTCGCCGTCGGTGAAATCGCCGCCGAGGGTGGGGCCTGGGGCATCGCGGTGCTCGCCGCCTACCTCACCCAGCGCGACGGCGAGCAGAGTCTCGGCGACTTCCTGGACTCCGAGGTCTTCGCCGGCACCGAACTGGAGACCGTCGACCCCGATCCGGCCGACGTCGCCGGCTTCGACGCGTTCATCGAGCGCTACGTCGCCGCGTTGCCGGTCGAGCGGGCCGCGGTCGAGCACACGTGATGTCGCAGATCTGACAACGGTTGGTCGTTCCTCCGTTGGAATGGCGGCGAAGGCGAAACGAGTGTCAGATCTGCGACATCAACCGACGGAGTGACCGCGGCCTCAGGCCTCGGTGTAGCAGCTGAGCCGGTTGCGGTCCGGGTCCTCGAAATCGAAGTAGCTGATCACGCCCGGCACCTCGATCAGCTCCCCCACGACGAGGCCGAGCTCCTCGAGTCGCTGCCGTTCCGCGCGCACGTCGGGCACCCCGAACCGGAACACGGTGTGGCCCGGCCGCACCTCGTCCCGGCAGAGCTGCAGCCAGCAGCCGTCGAGGTCGTACTCGATCACGCCGTCGACCGGGCGCAGGTCCGGGGCGTCCCGTTCCAGCACGCGCTCGTACCAGCGGGCCGCCGCGTCGAGGTCGCTCACGATCAGACCGACGGTGACACTGGAGATCTTCATCTCGCCTCCTCAGGCATCTGTGCCCGGGGGACGAACGACCCGGCGCGAAATCGACACGGCCGGCCGAGGTCAGTCCCAGATCGGACGGATCTCGACCGAACCCTGCTGCGCGTACGGATGGCCGGCGGCGATCGCGATCGCCTCGTCCAGATCGGCACACTCGATGGCGACGACGCCGCCGATGAGGTCCTTGGTCTCGGCGAACGGCCCGTCGGAGACGAGAGTTTCCCCGTCGCGCACCCGGACCGTCGTCGCATTGACCACCGGCCGCAACCGCGCACCGAACAACTCGACGCCGCGCCGGTCCACGTCGTCGCCCCAGGCCCGGTGCGCCGGGTCGGCGTCCATCTCCTCGTTGCTCAGCACGGTCGATTCGTCATCGCAGATCAGCAGTACGTACTTCATACGCCGGAGTCTGGCAGCCACGGCCGGCGCGGGCTGGGACGCTGAAGAATCAGCGGTTGCCGACGGGCGATCCGCAGATCGCCAGCGGCCACCTACGACACCAATTTCGGCGCCCGGCCCGCGGGCCGGCGCGGCTCGGTCAGCGGGCATGATGCCGACCATGACCATCATGGCCCGCAATCCGGACGGGCGTCTTCCTCCCTATTCCAACCCCGCCTAGTGTGCACGACACTAGCCTCGATTCTTCATGATCTTGCGGCGCCGCAGTCGTTGCGAGGTGAGGGATCGTCTTGACGGTCCACCGTCACAAATCGGGGGCGCAACGTGGTCCCACCTGCGGTTTTCGGTTCCCACGGGCTCTTCCGCCCCCGATTTGTGCCAGTGCGTCAGCTCGATCCCGCCACCGGCCACGACCAAGATCATGAAAGATCGAGGCCGGTGTCGTGGAGACCAGCCAGGTGGGTCAGCCAAGCCCTTCGGGAGTGACCAGGCAGAAGGGGTGGCCGGCCGGGTCGGCGTAGACCCGGTAGCCGATCGGTTTGTCGGAGCCCTCGAGCAGGCTCCCGCCGAGGGCCAGGACCTGCCGTTCGGCGACATCAAGATCATCGACCAGGTAGTCCACGTGGAGCTGCTGCGGTGGCTCGCCGGCCTTCCAGTCCGGCCGGCGATAGCTGTCGCTGCGCTGCAACGACAGCGTCGGCTCGTCCGGCGTGACCTCGAGGGTGATCCAGTCAGCCGATTCATGAACGCGGGTCGCGCCGAGCAAGCCCTCGTAGAATCCGGCGAGGGCGGACGGATCGGGGCAGTCGATCACGATTCCGCTGATTCTTCTGATCATGTCGGCAGGTATAGCACCGCCCACTCCTGGACCACCCGGCACGCCTCGGCCTGGGGTGTCCTGCCGGTACACCTCACGGCAGGGCCTCCCAGAACCTCGCTCGGCACGGTTGAATCCGAGGGTGACCAGGACGACCGACCGGGCCGGTTCGGTTGTGGGCACGCCCGGCTCGCCGCGGGCGCGGATCGTGATCGCGGTGGCGTCGCTGGGGTTCTTCCTGATCACCCTGGACATCTCGATCGTCAACGTCGCCCTGGCTCAGATCCAGGCCGAACTCGGCGGCGGCACGACCGTCCAGCAATGGATCATCGACGGCTACACGCTGCCCTTCGCTGCCCTGCTGCTGTTCGCCGGCAATCTGGCTGACCGGATCGGAGCCAAACGCGCCTTCGCGCTCGGGGTTCTGCTGTTCGGCCTGGCCTCCGCCGGTTGCGGCGCCGCTCCGAGCGCCGGCTGGCTGATCGCGAGTCGCTGCGTGCAGGGTGCGGCGGCCGCGGTGATGCTGCCGGCGTCGATGTCGCTGGTCCGGGAGGCGTTCCCGGACCCGTCCCGCCGGGCCCGAGCCCTCGGCGTCTGGGCGGTGGGCGGCGCCGTCGCCGGCCTCGTCGGTCAGCCACTCGGCGGGGCCCTGACCACGATCGACTGGCGCTGGGTGTTCACCATGAATCTGCCGGTGTGTGCGGCGATGCTGGCCCTGCTGGTGGTGGTGGCCCGCTCACCCACGCGACCGGCGCGGTTCGACTACGCCGGCCAACTGCTCGCCCTGATCGCCCTTTCCGCCCTGGTCTACGGCCTGATCGAGGGCGGGCACCAGGGTTTCGCCGCCCCGCTGGTGCTGATCAGTCTCGGGACCGCCGCCGCCGCGCTGGCCGGATTCCTGATCGTTCAGGCCAAGGTACGGCAGCCGATGATGCCGCTGGAGCTGTTCGCCTCCCGCGGTCTGCGGATCGCCTTGCTGGTCGGTTTCGCCTTCATGATCGGCAACTTCGGCAACGTCTTCGTGGTCAGCCTCTATCTCCAGCAACACCTCGGACTCCCGCCGGCGCAGGCAGGGTTGGCGTTCCTGCCGTCGGCGTTCTTCGCCATCGCCGGCAACCTGCTCAGCGGGCCGGTGACCAACCGGTTCGGCGCCCGGGTCCCCGTCGTCGCCGGGTTGTCGTCGATGGTGGTCGGGCTGCTCGGGCTGGTGATCACCGCTCCCCTCGGTTCGCCGGTGATCACGGCACTCTGCGTCATCCCGATCGGCGCCGGCGGCTCGCTGGCCATGCCGTCGGTGACCGGCGTGGTCCTGGAAGGCGTCCCGGCCGAACGTGCCGGTACGGCGAGCGCGGTGTTCAACACGTTCCGCCAGATCGGGGGCGCGGTCGCGATCGCAGTCTTCGGATCCATGATCGCGGACCGCTACCGGTTCGTCGCCGGGATGCAGACCAGCCTCACCATCGCGGCGGCCTGCCTGCTGATCAGCTCCGTGATCAGCCTCGGCATCCGGCCGCGGCAGCACCGGTAGCGAGTGGAAACAGTTAAGCATTTACTTGACCTTTTGGGCTTATGCTGCGATGGTTAAGCACATGCCTAACCAATCCGGATCGGACCAGATCGGCCGGATCTTTCATGCGATCGCCGATCCGACGCGCCGCGCGATCGTCGAGCGGCTGGTCCGCGGACCCGCGGCGGTCAAGGCACTGGCCGAGCCGCTGGAGATGTCACTCTCGGCGGTGATGCAACATCTGCAGGTGCTGGAGGACGCCGGTGTCATCGTCACCGAGAAGGTCGGCCGGGTCCGCAGCTGCCGGATCGAACCCGAAGCGCTGCGCGCGGCTGAACGATGGCTCGGTCGACAGCGTACGGGCTGGGAACGGCAACTTGATCAACTCGGCGACTACCTGAAAGGACCATGATCATGGAAGTAACCCACTCGACGTTCACCTTGGAACGCCACTACCCGGCCCCGATCGAGAGGGTGTTCGCGGCCTGGGCAACACCGGCGGCACGGAAGCGTTGGATGGCCCAGGGAGCGGAGCACTCGCAGGACTTCGTGGTCGGCGGGCTGGAGATCGTCAAGGGTTTCGACGCCGAAGGCCGCGCCCTGACGCACCAAGCCCGCTACGCCGAGATCCTCCCCCACGAACGCATCCTCTCGACGTCGACCCTGCACGCCGAAGATCAACTCTCAACGGTCTCGGTCACCAGCGTCGAGTTCGAGGCCGACGGCGATTCCACCCGGATCGTCCTGACCGAACACGGCATGTATCTGCCCGGCCAGGAACAGCCCGAGTGGCGGGAGCAGGGAACCGCGCAGCAACTGGACATCCTGGCCGCAGAGTTCGCCCCCACCACCCCGTAACCCCCGACTTGTCAGACTCTCACCACGCTCTGACCTGGTGTGAGTCTGACAAGTCGGGGTTCAGACTTCGATTCTGTGGCCGGTAGCTCTGCACCACGACGCCGCTGGGGAACGACAGGGCCTGGACGAGGTCCAGGTGTCGTGATGCGGGCAGTTGGTCGAACAGCGCGCGGCCCTGACCCAGCACCAACGGCTGGACGAAGAGGCGGTACTCGTCGATCAGGTCCGCCGCCGCCAGCGCACCCGCGAACCGGCCGCCGCCCCAGACGATCACGTCCGGGCCGGGCTCGGCCTTGATCGCGGCGATCTCGGCCGCGAGATCACCGCGGGCGACTCGGGTCACCGGCCAGGTCGCCTCGGAGACGCTGAGCGTCTTGGAGAACACGATCTTGGGGATGTCGTTCATCACGGTCGCGTACGGGTCGTCCGACTGCTGCCAGTGCGGCCCCATCTGCTGGTACGACACCCGGCCCATGAGGTGGGCACCGGTCTTGCGAATGCGGTCGAACTTCCATTGCCGAAGTTCGTCGCCCTCCGGGATCGCGACTCCCGGGTGCTCACGGTCGCTGTCGACGAACCCGTCCAATGACATCGACATGTACAGAACGACGTCTCGCATGATCAGTTCTCCTTCATCGTGTTGCCGTCCGGTTGACGGTCGTCGAACAACTTTCCGAAGCCTCGAACGATCACCGGCACTTCGGTGTGCTCGAGGACGGACCACAGCAGGACCTGATTCGCCTCCACCACGAGGCGTCCGGTCCGGCACTCCAACGGGTGGACGGCGCGAGCGGCCCGGAAGCCGTTGCCGCCGAGGAACACTGCTTCGGCGCGGTCGCAGAGCTGCCGCGCGACCCAATCGACGACCATGGCCGGCCGGATGAGCTCCGGGCCGTCGGGAAGGTCCGCCAGCCGAGCATCGACGACCTCGAAGCCTTGGCTGCGGAAATACTCGGCGCCGAGGTCGTTGAGCGAAGGCCCGAACCACGGCGGATGGACGATGCTGACCCGCGTGACGTCTCGGGACCGCAGCGCCGACACCGCGGCAAGCGAGGTGGCGCACACCGGCACGTCCCACCGGTCGCGGAGTCGCCGTACGAGCGCGGACTCCTCGTCATAGCCCAGGGCGTAACCCGAGCCCGTTGAGGCGAAGGCGAGCACGTCCACGCCGGGCACCAGCACCGACGCCGCCTCGTCCAGGGCCAGGGGGCCGGCCTGCGTCCGCAGGTCGCTCGCTGAAGTCGGGCCGCCGGCGGCACGAGCAGAACGGGACGCCGCGGGGCGGGTCCTCGAGACCGCGACGCGGACCCACCCCGGCGCCAGGTCCGGCAGCTCGGCCTCCGGACCGGTCGCAGCGTGCGGGGTGAGCACCCCGACCGTGATCACCTGATCGGATTCCATGGTCCAACCCTCGGCGCGGGGCCGGGTCCGATCAACGCCGATCTGCTGCACGCGACCTGTAGCATCGCTTCACGATGCCGGACCTGGACCTGCGAGAACTGCGCCTGTTCCTCGTCCTCGCCGAGGAGTTGCACTTCGGGCGCACGGCCGAACGCCTTGGTCTCACCACCTCGCGCGTCAGCCAGACCGTGCGCGCTCTGGAACGAAAGCTCGGTGGCCAACGGCTGTTCCGCCGCACCAGCCGCGTCGTCGAACTGACCGAGACCGGGCGCGCGCTGCACACCGAGCTGGTTCCCGCGATCGCGGGCCTCGACCGCGTGCTGCGGACGGCCACGTTTCGCGGCTCCGGGCCGGGTGTCGTACGCGTGGGACTGCTGAACGCCGCTTCGGGAGTCGAGGTCCTGAGCCGCGGCATCGAGCGGTTCGAGACCGCGTACGCCGGCGCCACGGTGCAGCTGATCACGACGCCCTTCGACGACCGCCTCGGGCCCCTGCGCCGCCGCGAGGTCGACCTGGTCGTGACGCGGCTTCCGCTCGACCAGCCGGATCTCGTCATCGGTCCTCTGCTGGGCCCCGCGGACCAGCGCGTCGCGATGCTCGGCCGGACCCATCCGCTGGCCGGCCGCGCCGAGCTGTCCGTCGAGGACCTCGCCGATCACGACGTCCGGCGGCCCCACGGACTCAGCCCGGAACTGGCCGAGGCGACCTGCCCGTCCAGGACCCCGTCCGGGCGGCCGATCCGGTTCATCGACGCACCGGTCGACGACAACGCCGAACTCCTCTTCCTGCTGGCCCGGGGCCGGCTCGTGCATCTCACGGTTGCGCCGTTCGCGGAGCACTTCCAGCACCCCGACGTCGTCGGCATCCCACTGCGGGACCTGGCACCCTCGCCCTGCGCGCTGGCCAGGTTGAAGGACGTCGACGACCCGGGCCGCGACGCCTTCCTCGACATCATCGACGCGCTCTCAACCAACGAGCCGTAGTCGGCATCCCACTATTGACAACCCTTAGTAAAAGGGCCTTAAATTGCCGCATTCGAGACCAGAGGCCTCCCGTCGGGCGGTAGTGAGCTCGAAACCGCAGCCACAGTGAGGTGATGCGCATGGCACTGCCGCCTGCCCAGGGAGCACCGAGCCTGTCCGCCCGTCGGGACGGCTCGTCCAAGACCAGTGACTCGCCGTCATTCTGGCGCGGGATGCGGCACAGCAAGATGCTGCTGCTGATGTGTCTGCCGGCCGTCGTGTTCTTCCTCGTGTTCAGCTACGCGCCGATGCCCGGGGCGTGGATCGCGTTCACCAACTTCAATTACCGCGACGGGATCTTCGGCAGCCCGTTCGTCGGTCTGCGCAACTTCGAGTTCTTGATCAAGTCCGGCCAGCTCTGGCTGCTGACCAAGAACACCGTGCTGTACAACCTGGCCTTCATCCTGATCGGCAACGTTCTGCAGATCGCCCTCGCCGTGATGCTGAACGAGATCCGATCAAGGTTCTTCAAGAAGGTCAGCCAGGCGATGATGTTTCTGCCCTACTTCGTCTCGGTCGTGCTGATCGGCGTGATCGCGTTCAACCTGTTGAACTACGACACCGGCACGGTCAACACCTTGATCGTCCAGGCCGGCGGCGATCCGCTGAAGCTCTACAGCATGGCCGGCGTGTGGCCGTTCATCATCATTCTGGCCCATGTCTGGCAGAGCACCGGCTACGGCTCGATCGTCTATTTCGCGGCGATCATGGGCCTGGACCAGTCGATGTTCGAGGCCGCCGCGATCGACGGTGCGTCGGCCTGGCAACGGATCGTCCACATCATCCTGCCCAGCCTGAAGCCGACGTTCTTCATCCTGTTGCTGTTCTCGCTCGGCGGGATCATGCGCGGCAACTTCGGCCTCTTCTGGAATCTGGTCGGCAACAACGCCCAGCTGTACGCGACGACCGACATCATCGAGACCGCCGTCTACCGGATGCTGCTCTCCCAGAACAACTTCACGTCGTCGACGGCGGTCGGCCTCTACCAATCCCTGTTCGGTTTCGTCCTGATCCTCGTCGTCAACTGGATCATGCGCCGGATCAACCCCGACTACGCGCTCTTCTGAGGTGGCTGAGATGACAACCCAGACGCCGACGAAGGCGAAGGTGCCGGCGACCCCGACGCCGCGGTCCGCGAAGCCGCGGGCGCTGAAGCTCGACAGCAGTGAGGTGGCGCTGCGGACCATCTCCTACATCGCCGTCAGCCTGTTCGCGCTGATGTGCGTGCTGCCGTTCATCCTGATCATCTCCGCCTCCATCTCGGAGGAGTCACAGATCCTGGAGAACGGCTTCAGCCTGCTGCCACAGGGATTCTCGACCGACGCGTACGAGTTGATCTTCAGCGCTCCCCGGCAGATCATCGGCTCCTATGCGGTGACGATCATCATGACGGTGGCCGGCGTCGTGATCGGGCTCGGGCTCACCGCCATGATCGGCTACGCGCTGCAGCGCAAGGACTTCCCGCTGCGCAACTACATCTCGTTCTTCATCTACTTCACCACGCTCTTCTCCGCCGGCCTGGCTCCGACCTATCTCTGGGTGGCCCGGACCCTGGGCCTGCGGGGCAACTACCTCGCGGTGTTCCTGCAGTTGCTGCTCTCCCCCTGGCTGATCATCCTGATGAAGAACTTCGCCCGCTCCGTACCGCACGAGATCGTCGAGTCCGGCAAGATCGACGGCGCCGGTGACTTCCGGATCTTCGCCCAGCTCGTGTTGCCGATGCTCAAGCCGGCGTTGGCGACCATCGGCCTGTTCACCGCGCTCGGCTACTGGAACGAGTGGTATCTGTCGTCGCTGTATCTCGGCAGCACCGTGGAGTTCCCGCCGCTGCAATACCACCTCTACAACGTGATCAACACCGCCAACGCGTTGCGAAACTCGGTGGCGGGATCCAACGTGACGATCACCGATCTGCCCAGCAACACCCTCAAGATGGCCAGCGCCGTCGTCGCCACCGGCCCGATCATCCTGGTCTATCCGTTCGTCCAGAAGTACTTCGTCAGTGGCATCACCGTGGGCGCCGTCAAGGGCTGAAACCGCAAGCCACACATCCGAAAGGAACACAATGTCCGGCATATCCCTCTCGCGCCGTGCCGTCATGGGCATGGCCCTCGCCGCCGGCGCCACCGGCCTGGCCGCCTGCACCGCCCCGTCGGATGACAACACCGGCGCCCCGACCAAGATCACGATGCTCGTGCTCGGCGACAAGCCGACCAACGGCCGGTTGCAGAAGATGCTCGAGAAGCTCAACGTCGCGCTGACCCAGAAGGCGAACGCGACGCTCGACCTCTTCTACATCGAGTGGGCCGACTGGCAGACCCAGTACAACGTCCAACTGCTGTCGGGCGACCCCAAGATCGATTTGATCACCACCGCCACCGACTGGCTGTTCGCCTTCGAGAACGCCCAGAAGGGGGCCTTCCTCGGCCTCGACGAAGAGATCCTCAAGGCCAACGCACCCAAGACCTGGGAAGGCGTCGCCGCCAAGGGCAACTGGGAGGTGTGCAAGCTGTCGGACGGCCAGATCTACTTCATCCCCGAAGACAACTACACCCAGTGGACCAACCACGGCTTCTTCTACCGCGGTGACTGGGCGAAATCGGCCGGCATTCCGGACGGGACGATCACCCAGTTCGAGCAGTTCACCCAGTACTTCTCCTGGGTGAAGCAGAATCACAAGAAGGCCTATCCGTGGGACGTGGCCGGGGCCAACGAGTCCGCGCTCACCGGCTATCTGCAGGGCCACTCCGACGGACAGACGATCCAGCAGGTCAGCGCCGGCAACTACTACCCGTTCCAGACGACGGCAGCCGCCCCGTTCATCGTGGGCTCGTGGTACATGGAGTCGCCGCAGTTGATCGAGGCGGCGAAGCTCGCGAAGGAGTGGAACGACATCGGCGTGTGGCGCGAGGATGCGATCAACTACGACGGCGAAACCCGCGAGGCGCTCTACTCCGGCCGGTCCGGAGCCGACCAGCACCACACGCAGACCTTCGTCACCGGGGTCTGGTACAACCTGTCGAACCGGCAGAAGGGTTCCGACCCCAAGATGTTCTGGTTCGGGGCTGAGACCAAGAACATCTTCCGCGACATCAAGACCCACGGGGCGATGGCGGTGAGCGCCAACTCCAAGAACCCGGAGAAGGCGCTGCAGGTCTATGACCTGATTCGCAACGACGAGGAGTGCTACAAGCTGCTGAACTTCGGCATCGAAGGCTCCGATTACGTGATGAAGGACGGCAAGCTCGGCTACCCCGAGGGTTACGACCCCTCGAAGGACGGTCTCGGCGCCAACTTCTGGGGTGGCCGGATGGACGAGTTCGAGCCGCAGCGGGTGGCCGACGATCCCGACAAGAATGCGCTCTACACCCAGCTCGAAGGGCTGTCGAAGGACTACCCGTACTCGACGCTGTTGATCAACAAGGACATGATCGACCCGGGCCTCGCGGCCATGGGATCGGTGCTGTCGCGCTTCATCCCGCAGCTGCAGTACGGCAAGGCGAAGGACCCCGAGGCGTTCATCGCCGAAATGCGCAAGGAACTCGACACCGCCGGCTACCACGACATCAAGCAGTCGATCCAGCAAGACCTGGACAAGTGGGCCGGAGAGAAGGGCCTGAAGTAGCAGATCACCCATCCCCACCGGCGGAGCGAGAGAACCATGATCACGATCTTCAAAGAGAATTCGCCCGCCATGCGGTTCCTGTCGAAGTTCGCGGACCTCATGGTGCTGAACCTGTTGTTCGTCGCGACGTCTTTGCCGCTGGTCACGTTGGGGGCGTCACTCACCGCCCTCAACGCCACCGCGATCAGCCTGGTGACCGACCGCTACGACTCGGTCGCGACGACCTATCTCGCCGCGTTCCGCAGCAACTTCCGGCAGGGGACGCTGCTCGGCCTGGCATCGCTGGGCCTGCTGGCGGTGATGGCCGCCTGGTTCGTGGTCCTCGAGCAGGCGGACGTGCCGGCCCTGGTGCGGATCGCCCTCTTCGCCGTGCTGCTGTTGCTGGCCTACCGGCTCGTCGGCACCGTGCTGTTCCTGTTCCCCTACCAGGCCACGTTCGCCGACTCGACCGGCCGGGTGATCAACAACGCCCGGCGGATGTCGGCCCGGCATCCCGTGGCGGCGTTCACGGTCCTGCTCGTGACGGGCCTCCCGTTCGTCGTCGGCGTCTTCTATCCGCAGGTGTTCGTGTGGGGCATCGTCTGGTTGGCCCTCGGATTCTCGGCGATCGCCTTCGTCAACGCCGTCGTCCTCGTCAACGTCTTCAAGAAGTACGGCTTCGAGGCCTGAGACTCCTCCGCCCGCACAACCCACCCCTGGAAGGCGAAAGCATGCGCAGCACCCTGATCGAGGACTGGTCCTTTCTGCTCGCAGACCAGCCCGACGCCTGGCGGATGAACGCCGACGAGGCCGGTTTCCGGCCCGTCACGGTGCCGCACGACTGGGCCGTCGAGCACCCGTTCGACCAGACCTGGTCGAGCGGCACGGGCTACCTGCCCGGCGGTGTCGGCTGGTATCGGACCCATTGCTCGATCGGTGCCCTGGGACTGCGCGATGCCGCCGCCGTCCGCCTGGTGTTTCACGGCGTCTACAAGAACGCGCAGGTGTGGGTGAACGGATACCACCTGGGAGGCCGTCCGTCCGGGCATGCCGAATTCGCGTTCGAGCTGACCGAGATCGTCGGCTACGCCCCCGGCGACGACCTGGTGATCAGCATCCGGGTTGATCACCGCGACCTGGCGGATTCCCGCTGGTACAACGGTTCCGGCCTCACCCGCCGGGTCGAGATCGAGACCCACGATGCGGTCTCGATCGCCCGCCACGGGTCCATGATCACCACCCGCTCCGCGGGGCCGGACCTGGCCGAGGTCGAAGTCGTGCAGCAGCTGCAAAACCACACCGACGAGGTGCGTCGGGTGATCGTTGATCATCGGCTCGAGCCGATTGGTCCTCCGCGCACTGAGCTTGTCGAAGTGCCAAACCAGATCGGGCCTCCCCCTTCGACAAGCTCAGGGAACGAACAGACGCTCGACGTACCGGCGCGCGGCATGGTCGAACTTTCGACGCTGCTCCGAGTCTCGGAGCCGCACCTCTGGTCGGATGATCATCCCCACCTCTACCGACTCGTCACGATGATCAAGGTTGACGACGATGAGCCGAGCCGGCACGAGCAGGTGACCGGCCTGCGAACCATCGCCTTCGACCCGGACACCGGCTTCTTGATCAACGGCGAACGTCGGGTCCTGCGGGGGGTCTGCCTGCACGAGGACGCCGGTCCGTTGGGGACCGCGGTGCCGGCCGAGGTGTGGCTGCGCCGCCTGCTGATGCTCAAGGAGGGCGGCTGCAACGCCGTCCGGATGGCACACAACCCGCACGCCCCGGAGTTGTACGACCTGTGCGACCTGCTCGGTCTCTACGTCATCGACGAGGCCTTCGACGAGTGGGAGAATCCCAAGAACAAGTGGTGGCAGGGCCACAACGTCTATCCGCCGAAGCACGAGGGCTACGCCCACGACTTCCCCGAATGGCACGTCCGCGACCTGGCGGCGATGGTCGAAGCGCACCGGCACCACCCCTCGGTGATCGCCTGGAGCATCGGCAACGAGATCGACTACCCCAACGACCCGTACGCCAGCCCGAAGTTCCTGGAGATGACCGGAAACAACGACGCCAACAAGCCGGCCGCCGAACGGGCCTACGACCCGCATCGACCCGACATCCGGCGCTTGACCATGATCGCCAAGGAGCTCGCCGCCGTCGTCAGGGCGCACGATCCCAGCCGTCCGGTGACGTTCGCCGCGGCGTTCCCGGAGCTGTCGAGCACGACCGGCCTGTTCGATCACCTCGACCTGATCGGCTACAACTACAAGGAGCACCGCTACGCCGATGATCACCGCCGATTCCCCGCTCTCCCCTTCCTCGGCAGCGAGAACTCGCACAGCTACGAGGCCTGGCGTCACGTCGTCGACCAGGAGTTCGTCGCCGGCCAGTTCCTGTGGACCGGGATCGACTTCCTCGGCGAAACCCGCGGCTGGCCCAGTCACGGGTCGACGGCCGGCCTGCTGACCACCGCCGGATTTCCCAAGGAGCGCTGGCACCTGCGGCGCAGCTGGTGGTCCGACGACCCGATGGTCCGGCTCGCCGTCCGCCAGGTCGGATCGAACGGCGACTGGCACTTCAGCCGTCGCTGGGTGACCGATGGCGAGCACGAGGTGGCCTGCTTCACCAACGCCGACAAGGTGAGCGTCAGCTGCGGGTCGGAACCGGTCGAGATGGTCTTCGACGCCGAGCTCGGCTTCTGGCGCGGCACCGTCACCCCCGGGAGCCACGGCATCACAGCCGAAGCGCTCGTCGGCGACACGACGCTGCGCGACGAGCTGACTCCGGGCACGGAGCCGGTCGCGCTGGCGGCCGAGGTCTGGACCGCTCCCGAGCTCCGGCGGGCCGAGCTCGACCGCATCGCCGGCGGTCGCGCGCGGGTGCACCAGCTCGTGTGCCGGATCCTCGATCGGCACGGACGCCCCGCGCGGGGTGAGGTGATGATCACCGCGGACCTCGACGGCGGCGACCTGCTGGGGCTGGACAACGGTGACCTCTCCGACACCACGCCCTACCCCGCTGCGCACCGGTCGACCCTGGACGGCATGCTGATCGCGTACGTGCGCGGAGCCGGTGCCACCGTAACGCTGCGGGCCCCCGGACTGCGCGACGTCGTCGTCCAGCTGCCGGCCGACTGATCGGTTCCGGTCGGAGCCGCGCCGGCGAACAGGGAGGGCGAAGAGGAGAGGAGGCCCGAGCGACGTGGGAACGCGATCAGCGAGTGACATCCGCAGCGAGAGCAGGTTCGCCGTGCTGCGCCAACTGCTGTCCTCCGGCACGGCCACGCGGCAGGATCTCGCGGTGGCGACCACGCTCAGCACCGCCACCGTGGCCAACGTCGTCGCGGAGTTGCTGGACGCCGGCCTGGTCCACGTGGTCGGCAAGGGTGCCTCGGTCGGGCGTCCGTCGTCGAAGCTGGCGATCAGCGACGAACCGTTGCGGCTGGTCGGGGTCGACATCGCCGAGACGTACGCCACCGCGGCGATCTACTCCCTTTCGCTGGAACACCTGGCCGAGCACAGCGAGCCGCTCGACGACACCGACAACCAGCCGCGCACGGTGATCGCCGGCGTGGTGGCCGCGGTGCACGGAGCGCTCGCCCGGGCCGGCGTCCACCCCGACGCGGTGGCCGGCATCGGCATCTCGGTGCCCGGGCAGGTCATGCCCAGCACCGGCGTCTCTGTGTTCGCCCCGAACTGGGACTGGCACCAGGTCAACCTGCGCGACCAGCTCGAGCCGGAGCTCGGGTTGAGCGTCGGGGTCCACCTCGACAACCCGCTCAAGGCGGTCACGGTGGCCGCGCTGTGGCTGGACAACGGCCCCTCCACCGACACGATGGTGGTGGTCAACCTCGGCACCGGGGTCGGGGCCGGGATCGCGATCAACGGACGGCTGGTCCGCGGCACCTGCAACAACGCCGGCGAGTGGGGCCACACCACTCTCGTCCAGGACGGGCGCCCCTGCCGCTGCGGCCGCCGCGGCTGCGTCGAGGCCTACGTCGGTGTGCCGGGAATGCAGGCGACCCTGGCCGAGCTCGCCCCCGACCACCCCGCCGTCGCGCTGCACCAGGACGCGTTCATCGCGGCCGTCGCCGCCGGCCTCGAGGCGGACGACCCGACGATGATGGCGCTGCTCGACCGCACCTGCGCTTCGCTGGCGTACGGTCTGGGCGACGTGGTCAACCTGCTCAACCCGGACCGGATCCTGTTGTGTGGCTGGATGTTCAGCGCGTTGCAGACCTGGATCATGCCGCGCCTCACTGAGCTTGTGCCGGCTCAGGCCCTGGAGGCCTCGCTCGACGTCGTGAGCATCCAGCCGCTCGAAGTCGGCCGAAACCCGGTGACCGCGGGCATGGCGATCTTCGCCCTCGAGGACGTGCTCGCCCGCCACGGTCTGCCCAGCCGGCTCGTCTGAGGGGCTGCGCGCCACCGGGCGATCAGTTCTGACAAAGAGATTCGGCCCCTCGCACCCAAGGTACGAGGAGCCGAATCCGTTGATCAGCTAGTGATGATGATCATGCCCAGATCGAGCTCAGAGGGCTGATCCGCCGTTGCGCCGGAGGCGGCCGACCACAGCGGTCGTACCACCGGCGAGCACCAGGGCCCCGGCCCCGGCCAGCAGGCCGACAGGCAGGTTGGAGCCGGTGTTCGGCAGCTCACCATCGCCACCATCAGCAGCGGCCGCGTAGTCGGCAGCAGCATCGTCATCAGCAGCGGCGTCATCATCGGCAGCAGCGTCATCGTCAGCAGCAGCGTCATCATCGGCAGCAGCGTCATCGTCAGCAGCAGCGTCATCATCGGCAGCAGCGTCATCATCGGCAGCAGCGTCATCGTCAGCAGCAGCGTCATCATCGGCAGCAGCGTCATCATCGGCAGCAGCGTCATCATCAGCAGCAGCGTCATCATCGGCAGCAGCGTCATCATCGGCAGCAGCGTCATCATCGGCAGCAGCGTCATCGTCAGCAGCAGCATCGTCGTCGACCGACGAGTTGTCATCGGCCTGGCGGACCGTGGCCGAGGCCAGATTGACGACGGCGAGCGCGTCCTCGTCGTCACCGCTCTCGTCCGGGAGCACGGTGATCTTCAGCGCGCGCTGCGTGAAGGAGCCCTCGGTGGTGGCGGCAGCGGACAGGATGCCCTCACCCTCGTCCTCCGACTCCCCGGTCGCCCGCGGATCGGTGAACTCGCCCGGGTTCTCCTGCACGTTGGCCTTGACCGACAGGACGTTCTCGGAGATGGAGTCGAACAGGTCGTCACCCAGATCGATCACACCGTCCTTGCCGATCAGGTCGTCGAGCAGACCCGAATCACTCCCGAGCAGATCCAGATCCAGCAGATCCTCGCCCAGCAGTTCGTTGAGCAGCTTCTCGACCGTGTTGCCGGCGCCCTGCAGGGCGGCCTCCAGCAGATCACCATCGATGAGCTCGGTGTTCGCCGGCAGCTCGTTCAGACCCTTGGCGTAGTCGCCACCCTTGGACTTGATCAACTCCTCGAGGTCGACGATGATCTCGCCCTCGTTGAGATCGATCGACACCGCGCCGTCGTCGCCGGTCAGCAGTTCGCCGAGGTCGCGATCATCGCCCTCTTCTGCCGCCGCCAGGTTGAGCACGCCGTCGCCGTCCTCGTCGGACAGACCGAGGTCGTCGAGCAGATCACCGAGGTCGAGCTCGTCGAGCAGCGTGACGTCCAGGACCAGCTTCACGTCACCGACCTGGTAGTCGCCGACCGGGTCGCCGTTCTCGTCGTACGTGGCGGTCGCGGAGAGAGCGCCCACCTCGAGCCGGGCCTGGGCCACCAGGTCGTCCAAGTCGTTGTCGACCAGGAAATCGGTCAGGTCGATGAACGCGTTGTCCTCGGCCTTGCCCTCATCATCGTCGCCGGCCAGCTCGATCGCGCCGTCGTCGTTGATCGCGCCGGAAGAGGCGAACGGCACGCCGTCCTTCTCCGCCTTCGCGTACTGCCCGACCACGCCGGCGCCGAGCAGATCACCACCACTACCCAACGAGCCTTCGCCATCAGGGCCGATGACATCGAGGTCGATGGAGTCCAGCAGTTCGGCCTGGAGGTTGTTCTTTTCGACGGCCGGGTCGTTGTTGCTCGAGTCACCGCGGTAAACCGGCTTGAGTGCGGCGATGTCATCGAGATCGAGTGCACCGGAAGCGCTCAGGAAACGACCCTCCGCCTCCGCCCGATCAGTCGGCAGTGCGGACGCCGGAGTGATGGCCCAAAAGGACAACACCGATCCGGCAGCCACGGCAGCTGCAGCCAGACGCGTGCTAACGCGCCACTTTCGCGACATGTTTCTCCCTACCTGATACAGGAATTCCCCACGATGGAAATCCCTTAACGGCTGTCTCAGGACGGGAGCACGTCGCAGCATTGCGAGGACTCCGCCATTTCCCCCAAGACAGTGATTTCGAAGGCCCCCGGTTTTCCGTGGCCCCCCCAGGCTTTGAACTCAACTGGTGGGCCTTCCCGGATGAACGTATCGGTACCCACTCGGGGCAGCAAGCCAGTCTCGCGGCCGTTATCAATTCGTTATAAATTCTTCTCAGGAACCGCCCGTCGCACCCTTGGATCATGATCAACAAGGATCGGCCACGGCTCGCCCTCCCGGCCTGATCAGAGTCCAGTTCTGTTTCATTACAGGGATTCTGGCCGCCCGATTCAAGGACCCGGCAGACCGCCCGGCTGCGACCCGGCGAAGCTGAGCGCTCTCAGATAACGCGACGATCCGGGCCCTTGCGGCGTTACCAAAGTGGGCCCTGTGACTTATTGTCCGAACAAAGACGACGAAAGCGACCGACCGATCTGCAGGAGAGGTGGGGCGCCGGCCACGCAAGGCGCTCGACAAAGAGAATCCGGGTCGAGCGCCTTGCCAAACTGCTGGCATCGGCCAGTGATCAGCTCGTGGTGCGAAATCGCCGATTTCCGCCCCCGTCGTGGAAGAGGCGAATTCTCGAGCACCGGTCTTGGTCGCAGGTAGTCCCAACCGTGATCGGTGCCCAAGTGCTGGCGAGTGTAGTCGACATTCGGCGCGCGAACAGGCGCTTCGTCAAATTTGTTTCGACAGCCGGCGAAGGCCTCTCCCCCATGTCCGAACAATGCAGGGCCGGTCCGCACAACGGGCGTACGAACACCATGAAGATCGATTAATGCCGGTCGGTAAGTCCGGCCGAACCCGAGCACAACCGTAGAAACCACCCCGGACTCCGGGTCCGAAGCCCGGAGGCCCGGGAGAAGTCGGACGCGGTCCCTTCCACTCGGGCGACGCGTCCTTTAGAGTCGGTGCAACCGCTTTCTGTGTATCGATACAAAGAAGGAAGTCGGGCGCCAATGACGGGGCAGACGACGGAGTCAGACTGTGGACTCTCGCTCGATGAGCGAGCATGCCCCGGTGATGCTCCTGCCGGGGCCGGCGAAGCCGTCCATGCGCTCGATCAGCATGCCGAGCGCCGCGGCCACGAGGTCGTCGTCGTGGGGGTCGATCGAGGTCAGGCTGGGCACGGAGTAGTTGGAGTCGGAGAGGTTGTCGAAGCCGATCACCCGCACGTCCCGCGGGCAGTCGAGACCGGCGTCGGCCAGTCCCCGAAGCACACCGTGCGCAACGCTGTCGGTCGTGCAGACGACTCCGTCGAAGGGGGTGCCGGCCGCGACCAAGGTGGCCACCGTGGCCGCCCCCATCGTGTGCGGCGGGGCGTCGGCGGTCCGGACGATGAGCGCCGGGTCGATCGGCAGCCCGGCGCAGGTCAGGGCGCTGACATAACCTTCGGTGCGCAGGGTGACCATGCGCAGGGTCGTCATGCTTCCGCCCGCCATCGCGATCCGTCGGCAACCCCGGTCGAGCAGGTGTTGGGTGGCCAGGCGAATTCCGTCGACGTTCGCCATCGCCACGTGATCAACAGCGGGGTCGGACATGCTCTCGCCGAGAAACACCACCGGGAAGTCGGCGCGCACTCCATCCGGCAGTCGCTCGAGCTGGCTGGCGTTGATCAACAAGCCGTCGTAGAACACGGGCGACCGCTGCCAGGTGGCCACCTCGCCGTCCAGATGGCCGCCCGTCGCCTCGATCGCGACGTGGTAGCCGAGAGCCGAAGCCTGGGCGGTCACGGTGCGGGCGAGGTTGGCGTTGTAGGCGTGCTCGATGTGGCCGACGGCGAGCCCGATCGCACCCACCCGGCCACGTCGGAGCGCCCGGGCGGCCAGGTTCGGCTGGTAGTCGAGTTCGGCGATTGCGGCCAGCACTCGAGCCTTCGTCTCGTCCCGCACGTTCCGATGCCCGTTGATCACGTGCGAAACGGTCATCGTCGAAACGCCCGCCCGACGAGCAACGTCCGCCATCGCTGTCACGACTCGACTATAAGCGAAGCCCGATCCAGGGCCATTTCTGTCCGTCACGTCCACCCCTGAGGAGAATCTGTGTCCCCGTTACGCGCCGTGATCAATCTCGACGTGGCCGGACCCGTCGTCAGCCGGCACCTGTACGGCCACTTCGCCGAGCACCTCGGAGCCTGCATCTACGGCGGCATCTGGGTCGGGGAGGACTCCCCCATCCCGAACGTCCGGGGCATCCGGACCGACATCGTCGAGGCGCTGCGGGGCATCGCGATCCCGAATCTGCGCTGGCCCGGCGGCTGTTTCGCCGACGAGTACCACTGGCGCGACGGGATCGGGCCGCGCGCGGACCGGCCGTCGATGGTGAACACCCACTGGGGCGACGTGGTCGAGGACAACAGCTTCGGCACGCACGAGTTCATGGACCTGTGCGCGCAGCTCGACACCGAGCCTTACATCAGCGGCAACGTCGGCTCGGGCACCGTGCGCGAGATGGCCGAATGGGTCGAATACCTGACCCGCGGCGGCGAGGCGCCGATGTCGAGCCTGCGCCGCGCGAACGGGCAGCCGGACCCGTGGCGGGTCAAGTTCTGGGGCATCGGCAACGAGACCTGGGGCTGCGGCGGCAACATGCGCGGCGACTACTTCGCCGATCTCGCCCGCCAATACTCCACCTACTGCCGCAACCACGACGGCAACGTGCTGTACAAGATCGCCTCCGGTGCGCGCAGCGACGACTACGCGTGGACCCAGTCGTTGATGCAGACCATGGGCGACTACGGCTGCGGTTGCAATCCGAAGCACTACTTCGACGCCGTCTCGTTCCACTTCTACACCGGTCTGACGAACCGCAAGCACGGCAGTGCCATCGACTTCAGCGGCGACGAGTATCTCGAGTCGTTGGCCAACGCTTGGCGGGTCGAGACCATGATCGAACGGCACAGCAACGTCATGGACGTCTACGATCCGGAGGGCCGGATCGGCCTCGTGCTGGACGAATGGGGCACCTGGTGGGCGGTCGAACCGGGCACCAATCCCCGCTTCCTCTACCAGCAGAACGCCCTCCGGGACGCTCTGATAGCCGGCCTGCACTTCGACGCGTTCCACCGCAACGCCGAGCGGTTGATCATGGCCAACATCGCGCAGACCGTGAACGTCCTGCAGGCGATGCTGCTGACCGCCGATGACGTGTTGATCAAGACGCCGACCTATCACGTCTTCGAGATGAACAAAGATCATCACGATGCCGCTCGGCTCGATGTCCACCTGCTCGATGCCACCCCGACGGCTCAGCACGACGACCGCACGGTGCCGCTGATCACGACGACGGCGACGACCAAGGGCGGGCACGCGCTGATCTCGCTGACCAACCTCGACCCCGACGCCGAACACACCGTGGCGTACGACCTGCGCGGAGGAGCCCCGTCCGATGTCTCCGCCCGGATCCTGCACGCCGACACCCCGCAGGCCCACAACACCCGTGACGCGCCCGAGGCCGTCGCGCCCGCCCCGTACGACGGCGTCAGCCTGTCCCAGCACACCCTCACGGTCACGATCCCGGCCCATTCCTTTGTCACGGTCCGGTTCGTGACCGGTCGCACCAACTCATCCGAATCGGAGGACCAACGATGATGCATCCGATCACCCGTCGCGGCTTCCTGGCGGCCGCGGCCGCCACGGCCGCCACCACCGGACTCGCCGCCTGCAACCTCGACCGCGGCGCTCCCAATCAGGGGCCCGGCCAGACACCCGGGGAGGAGGCCCCACCGCCCGACGGCACGAAGGAAGTCGCTCCGGGAGTGCAGCGCAAGGACTGTCTGATCCTGGAGAACCCGACCGGCCGGATCACCACGCCGGACGACTTCAACCGGTGGCGGCCCGGATTCACAGGGGCCTCGACCGGGCTCCAGCAGATCGCCCTGGACGCCCTGTGGTACATCGATCCGGACGCCGGGGTGAACGGCGTCTGGGACAACGCCTGTGCCGCGGACAAGCCGGTCTACAACAGTGAATTCACCCAGATGACCGTCAAACTGCGCGAGGGCCTGATGTGGAGCGACGGGGTCGAATTCACCGCCGAGGATCTCCACTACACGGTCGATCTGCACATGAACAATGACGGCTGGTCCTACACAGGACAGTTCCGGGGCAATGTCGCCAGCATGGAGATGCCCGACAAATACACGGTGGTCTTCAATCTCAAGCAACCGAACTCGCGTTTCCATGCCTACTTCACGGTCCGCTGGGCCGCGTGCTGGATGATGCCCAAGCACATCTTCGAAAAGCAGTCCGACCCGCTGGCCTTCAAGTTCAATCCGCCGGTCAGCCTGAGCGCGTACAAGATCAAGGACTTCGATCCCAACGGCAACTGGTACCTGTGGGAGAAGCGGGAGGACTGGCAGAAGACGTCGATGGGGCTGATCGGCGAACCCGGCCCGAAGTACGCCATGTACACCGCACCCGGCCCCAGCGACAAGCGGGTGATCGCCCAGACCCAGCACAACCTCGACGTGATCCACGACCTCGCGCCCGAGGGAATGATCAAGCTCGCCAAGGAGAGCAAGTCGTCGGTCGGCTGGTTCCCCAGCTTCCCGTGGGCCCATCCGGACCCCACCCTGCCGATGGTGATCTACAACAACGAGAAGCCGGGCCTTGATCGCAAGGAAGTGCGGTGGGCGCTCACCCTGGCGATCGACATCGTCCGCGTGTCCCTCGCCTCCTATCGCGGCGCGGCCACGCTGTCGGCGATCCACGTCCCGCCGACGGGCCTGTATCCCCAGTACTACTTCGACCCGCTGGAATCGTGGCTGAACGAGTTCACCATCGACGTCGGCGGCAGCCCGTACAAGCCGTTCGATCCCGAGGCGTCCAATCGCGCCGCGGAGGAGGCGCGCAAATCCCTCGGCGACCTTGTCCCGACCGACCCGGCACAGATCAAGACCTCGCTCGGTCGCGGCTGGTGGAAGCACGATCTGGCGGCCGCCGAGCAACTGATGCTGGCGGCCGGGATGAAGAAGTCGGGCGACAAATGGGCCCTGCCCGACGGTTCGCCGTTCAAGATCGCGTTGTTGAGCGCCGCCGAGAGCAATCCGACGATGAACCGCGCCGCGAGCATGGTCGTGGAGTCCTGGAACGAGTTCGGCATCGACGCGAGCCACGACGCCCGGGACAATGCCGGCGACCTGGTCGGCCCGGGCGACTACTCGGCCGCGGTCGGCTGGACGATCGAGACCTGGGGCGGCCATCCCGACCTGTTCTATTTCCTGAACTCGTGGCATTCGAGGTTCTATGTCCCGTCCGGGAAGCGTGCGACCGGCTCGAACACGATGCGCTGGAAGCATCCCGAACTGGATCGCATCATCACCGAGATCCAGAGCCTGGACTTCGACGATCCCAAGGGGATCGAGCTGGGCCAGGAGTTCATCAAGCTCGCGGCGGCCGAGATGCCGGTCACCCCGATGATGAGCTACAACGTGTTCACCGTCTGTGACACGACGTACTTCACCGGCTATCCCACCAAGGCCGACCCTTACACGAATCCCGTGCCCAACTGGGGCAACACGAAATACATGTTCACCCGGATCAAACCGAAGAGCTGATCGTCGACCCAACCTCCGCTCCCGGTGCCGCTGTCGGCCGGCCCGGGAGCACCAACCCCAAAGGAGGGGCGAGTGCGGACATTCCTTCTCCGGTATCTGATTCCCCGCATCGTGCAGTTCTTCGTCGTGATCTTCATCGGCGTGACCGTGGCCTTCATCATTCCGCGACTCTCGCCGACCAGTCCGGTGGAGTCGCAGATCGGCTTGATCACCAGCAGTGGCTCGTCGATCGATCCGGAGGCCATCCAGCATCTGCGGGATTCGCTGACCGAGATGTACGGCCTGTCCGGAAGCCCGCTCCAGCAGTATTTCGCGTTCTGGGGCAGGCTGCTCCGGGGTGATCTCGGACCGTCGCTGTCGAGCTTCCCGACCCCGGTCAGCGAGCTGGTCGGACGGGCGATGCCGTGGACGTTGTCCATCGTCCTCGCCGCCACGCTGCTGTCCTGGGTGCTGGGAAACCTGTTCGGCGTGCTGGCGAGCTACTACCCGCGGAAGCGGCTGCTCGGCGTGGTCGACGTCGCGAGCCAGGCGGTCCGGCCGATCCCGTACTACGTCATCGCGATCCTTCTGCTCGTCATCTTCGCCTACATCCTGCCGCTCTTCCCGTTCAGCGGTGCCTACAGCGTGGGCGCCCGGCCGGGGTTCACGCCGGCCTTCATCGGCGACTACCTGTGGCACGCGGCACTGCCCGCGCTGACCCTGATCCTGGTCGGCTTCGGCGGCTGGTTCGTCGGCATGAAGGCGCTGACCAGCAACGTGATCTCCGAGGACTACGTCGTCTACGCCGAGACGGCCGGCATCGCGCCGAAGCGGGTGCTGCCGCACTACATCGCGCGGAACGCGATGCTGCCGCAGATCACCGGGCTGGGGATGGATCTCGGCACGGTCTTCTCCGGCGCCCTGATCATGGAAGTGGTCTTCGGCTACCCGGGCGTCGGACTGCTCAGCCTGCAGGCGGTGTTCCGCAACGACTATTCGCTGATGATGGGCATCACCCTCTATTCGATCATCGGGGTCGCGACCGCCGTCTTCGTGATCGATCTCCTCTATCCGCTGCTCGATCCGCGCGTCCGGCACCAGTGAGGCGGCCATGATCAAAATCGTCCGGGATCTGCTGAAGTACGACGTCCGGTTCCGATTCGCCTTTGCGATGATCGGCCTGATTCTGCTGATGGTGCTGGTGTCGTTCGTCTCGCCGTACTCACCCGACAAGACCTTCGTGGTCGCCATGGACTCCAGCCCGTCGCTGGAGCACCCGTTCGGCACGACGTCGCGCGGGCAGGACCTGTTCTGGTGGATGACCTTCGCGGTCCGGAACTCGCTGCTGCTCGGGCTGATGACCGCGCTGATCAGCCGGGTGATCGCGATCACGGTGGGCCTGGCCGCCGGCTACCGGGGCGGCTGGCTCGACCGGGTGCTGATGTCGATCAACGACTCGTTCGTGGTGATGCCGCTGCTGCCGATCCTGATCTTGCTGGGCTTCCTGTTCAAGGGCCAGCTCAACATCTATCTCCTGGCGGTGCTGCTCGGCCTGTTCGGCTGGCCCTGGGACGCCCGGCTGATCAGGTCCCAGGTGCTGAGCCTGAAGGAACGCGCGTTCACCCGGACGGCGTCCTACAGCGGGGCGCCGTCGTGGCGGATCATGATCGCCGAGCACCTGCCCTTCGTCCTGCCCATCGTGTTCGCGACCTCGATCAACAACATGCTGTGGTCGATGGGGATGGAGGTCACGCTGAGTGTGCTGGGGCTGTCCGATCTGAGCCGGCCCAGCCTCGGCACCTCCCTGTACTGGGCCAACCAGCACCAGGCGCTGGTCGCCGGGGTCTGGTGGTGGATCGGCGCCCCGGTGCTGGTGGCGATGGTGCTGTTCGTCGGCCTGTACCTGTTGATGTCGAGCGTCAACGAGTACATCGATCCCCGCACCCGCCTTCGCCTGATCGGAGCCTGACATGGAACCTCTGTTGAGAGTGACGGACCTCAAGGCGTATTACCAGACCGAGGCCTACGGTGTCTCCCGGACGGTGCGGGCGGTCGACGGAGTCTCGTTCGACCTGTATCCCAACGAGATCTACGGTCTCGCGGGCGAATCGAGCTGTGGGAAGACCACGCTGATCAAGGTCATCTCCGGCAACGTCAAGAACCCGCTCCGCGTGGTCGACGGGGACGTGCGGTTCACGGCCGAGGGAATCGATCGCGACCTGGCGACGATGACGACCGACGAGCTGCGCAAGACGATGCGGTGGAAGCGGATCTCGTACGTCATGCAGGGCTCGATGAGCGTGCTCAATCCGGTCCGCCGGATCCTGCACACCTTCGCCGACATCGTCGCCACCCACCGGGGCATCAGCAACCGCAAGGAGTTCCGGCAGGAGATCAGTGATCACGTGGCGCGGCTCGGGCTGCCGTCGGAGGTCCTTCGGTCGTTCCCGCACCAGCTCTCGGGAGGCATGCGACAACGGGTGGCGATCGCCCTGGCGACGATCTTCCACCCGAACCTGATCATCGCCGACGAGCCGACGACCGCGCTCGACGTGGTGGTGCAGCGCGGCGTGCTGCAACTGCTCAAGCAGATCCAGGCCGACAGCCGCAACACGGTCCTGCTGGTGACCCACGACATGGCGGTCCATGCCAACGTCGCCGACCGGGTGATGATCATGTACGCCGGGCGGATCATGGAGGAGGGGGTGACCGAGACGATCTTCCAGGCGCCGCGCCATCCGTACACGAAGCATCTGATCGCGTCGCTGCCGAAGATCGGCGAACGGGGCGCGCGGGCGTCGCTGCCGGGCAGCCCACCGAACCTGTCCGACCCACCCGCCGGCTGTCGCTTCCACCCCCGCTGCCCCGCCGCCATGGATGTCTGTCGGACGGTGGTGCCCGAGATGCTCCAACTGGCGAACCGGCACCGGGTGGCCTGTCACGCCGTCGCGAAAGAGGAGGGTATCCCGGTGCCGTCGTCAGACCGGTCGATCACCAGCAGCAGCGCCACCGACCTGAACCGGGCGGAGGAACTGCAGTGACGGCCACCGAGCCGGCGGCGCCGCTGTTCGAGCTGGACCATGCGGTGGTCACGTTTCGGATCGGGTCGCTGCTGGCCGGCAGCCGGCTCGTCGCCGTCAACGACGTGTCGTTGCGGCTGGCCGCCGACCGGCCCGAGATCTTCACCCTGGCGGGCGAGAGCGGCAGCGGCAAGACGACCCTGGCCCGGGTCCTGTTGGGAGATCAGGCCCCGTCGCAGGGTGAGGTGAGATTCCAGGGGACGCCGGTCGCCGAGGTGATCAGGGCCAAGGGTCACGCCGCCTTCATGCAGGAGGTCCAGCCCGTCTTCCAGAACCCGTTCGAGACCTTCAACCCGCTGCGTCACGTCCAGGAGTATCTGTTCGACACCGCGCTGAATTTCAAGATCGCGAAGACCCGCCGGGAGGCCGCCGAGCCGGTCGACGCCGCGCTGCGGACGGTCGGGCTGACCCTGGCCGAGGTCCAGCAGCGCTACCCGCACGAGTTGTCCGGCGGGCAGCTGCAACGGGTCTCCGTGGCCCGGGCGCTGATCCCGAAACCGAAGGTCATCGTCGCGGACGAGCCGGTCTCGATGGTCGACGCGTCGTTGCGGATGGAGATCGTCAACGTCTTCAAGCGGCTGCGCGACGAGGAGGGCGTCACGGTCATCTACATCACCCATGACCTGGCGACCGCCTACTACGTCTCGGACCGGATCGCGATCATGCTGCGCGGGTTCGTCGTCGAATCGGGTCCGGTCGAGGAGGTGCTAGATCATCCCGCGCACCCGTACGCGCAACTGCTCAAGGAGTCGATCCCGGAGCCCGTACCGGAGGACAAGGCGTCCTGGACACAACAGATCACCCTCGGCGCGACCGAGGCCAGCGAGTTCAACCAGGCCGGCTGCAAGTTCGCGAGCCGCTGCCCCTCGGTGATGGACCGATGCCGGATGAGCGACCCGCCCGACTTCCCGGTCGGAAACCGACTCGTCAAGTGCTACCTGTACGACGAGGCCGGTGAGCGACCGTCCTGATCGGCTCAGCGGCTGTCGATCGCGATGGCCGCCAGATCCCGCGCCGCCAGGGCCGGATGCTGCCGGCCCCCGCCGGCCCCTCTGACCAGCGCACCCTCGATCAGCAGATGCAGCTGTTCGGCCGTCCGCTCGGGGTGCGGGTGGTTCATCGCCTCGAGCTCTCGGACGAGGAGGTCGTGCAGGCGCCGGCGAAAGATCTCGGTCTCCGCGTGGGCCGGATGATCGGGCTCGGCGAACGCGAGGTCGGTGGCGAAATAGCGGCAGCCCCGAAACCCCTCGTCCGACACCAGCTCATCCAGGTGGCCGAACAGGCCGAGCAGCCGCTCGCGTGGCTCGGTCGCGCCGGCCAGCGCCGACTCGTACCACGCCAGATCCTCCTCGGATGCCCGGCGGAGGACCTCCGTCACCAGTCCGTCCTTGCCGCCGAAGTGCTCGTAGAGCGATCGGCGGGCGACGTTCGCCTCCTGGAGGACCGCGCCGATCCCGACCGAGGCACCCTGCGTGTAGAACAGCTCCTGAGCGGCTTTCAGCAGCCGCTCGCGGGGGCCGGCCGCCGGGTCACGCACCATGGATCTTCTCCTCTTCGGACGCCAGTAGACCAATCATTCTATGCCGGGCCGGACGACACCAGCCGACCCACGACCGTGCGACGTCCATCGCGGCGACGGATCGTGAGGCGCCGCAGCAGCCGGGCCAGCCGCCCGCGTACGCGCTCCGGGTCACTCCGTGCCTGCCGTCCCAGCCGCTCCCGCTCGCGCGACCGAACCAGCTCGGCGTACCGCTCCCGCGGCTCCTCGATGCCGACGTACTGATACATGACTGCTCCCTTCCTCCACTAATAGACCATTCGGTCTACGTCGGAGAGTAGACCACTCGATCTACTTCTGGCAATACCTTCGATCTCGGCGATCAGCACCCCCTTGACGCCTAGACCAATCGGTCTATATGGTCGATAGACCAAATGGTCTACTACTTCAAGGGATGGTCATCATGATCACTGACACCGACACCGCCGCTCCTCCGATCGTCGACCGAGACACCTGGCTCCGGCAGCGCGCCGAACTCTTGGACCGGGAGAAGGCCCACACCCGGGAAGGCGACGCGATCGCGGCCGCACGGCGACGACTGCCGATGACGGAGGTCGCGCCGATCTCCCTCGACGGGGCCGACGGCCCGACGCCATTGATCGACATCTTCGAGGGGCGGGACCAGTTGATGGTCTATCAGCACATGTTCTATCCCGGCGAGCCGATCGACCGGCAGTGCGAGGGCTGCACGCTGTTCACCTGGGGGCTCCAGGACGCCACCTATCTCAACACCCGCGGCATCTCCTTCGCCGTGTTCGGCGACGGGCCCTACGAGGAACTGGCTCGACTGCGCGAGTTCATGGGCCATCCCTACGCCTGGTACTCGAACGCAGGGATCGACGATCCGGCCCTGTCGTCCGGCGGCAGCGGACACCTCGCCTGCTACCTCCGGCGCGGGGACCGGGTGTTCCTGACCTGGGACACCACCGACCGGGGCGTGGAAGTGATGTCGTCATCGCTGCAGTTGATCGACCTGACCGTCTACGGCCGGCAGGAGGTCTGGGAGGACTCCCCCGACGGCTGGCCCCAGGGCCCGACCGGCGCGTTCTGGCGGACCGACCACGACGGGACCCTGACCGGCTGGGGCCAGGGCGGTGAACGGGTCGGCCGGCCGGCGGCCCAGTGGTCGCGGCTCGCCGCAGCCCCGCCGAGCACGCACGGCTGCCACTGACGCCGCCGGCGCCGCCCGGCCTCACCGCTCCAGTCGGTTCACCCGCCCACCGATCAGCCACTCGGCGACGACGATCTTGCCGTCGGCAGTGACCGCAACCCCATGAGGAGAGTTGAACCGGCCCGGCTGCACGTCGGGGCGGACGGTCAGGCCGTCGGGCGAGATCGCGTTGGGCCAGCCGGCGCGCGACACCGCTTCGTCGTCGGCGCCGATGTAGCCGACAAGTTGATCATCGAGGTCCAGCACCGCCACCCGCGCCTCCAGTTCGGCGATGATCAGGTACGCACCCGAGATGGCGAACGCCGAGGGACGCCGGAGCAACCCCTCGCCGGACATGCGACGAAACTCCCCGTCCAGGCCGAAGACCTGCAGTCGCTGGTTCTCCCGGTCGGCGACGTAGAGCTCCGGCTCGTCCCGGCGGCGGTCGATGATCAAGCCGTGCGGACACTTGAACTCGTTCGGCAGCGTCCGCCGATAGTCGCCGTCCGGGCCGTAGGCATGGACCAGGCTGGCGCCGTAGCCGTCGCCGACCCAGACCTCGCCCGCACCGCCGTCGCCGGTGGCATCCGCCACGACCGAGGTCGGAGCGAATCGGCCCTCGTCGTAGGCCGGGTGATCCGGGCGCGGCAGCTCGAGCACCAACCGCCCGGACAGGTCGAACTTGGCCACCCGACCATGATCACCGGGCGTGAAGCCGTGGTAGTGGCCCGGCGAGTCGGTGATCATCTTGCTGCCCGGGTCGGCGATCCAGACGTGATCACCGTCGGCGTCGCGGGACAGGGAGATGCAGTGGCCCTCGGTCAGCCCGGTGGACCAGCTGTCCAGCCGATTCCCCTCGGCGTCGAAGATCACCACCTCGTCACCCGACGGGGCGAAGGTCACGACCCGGCCGTCCGTCGTCACGGCCACGCCGTGGTGGGCCCAGCCGTCGGCCCTCGCCGGATCCTGCGGGAAGGCCGACCACCGATAGTCGAGCGCCGGCTCGCTGATCGGACCTGTCACGCGCTCACCGCCTGGCCGGAGTGGGTCGCACGGATCAGTCCGTGCGGGTCGAGGACGAACTTCTTGGCCGCTCCTTGATCGAAATCGGCATAGCCCTGCGGCGCGTCGTCGAGGGAGATCGGGGTGGCGTCGACGTTCTTCGCGATCTGCACCCGATCATGCAGGATGGCCATCATCAGCTGGTGGTTGTAGCGCATCACCGGGCACTGCCCGGTGTAGAACGCGTGCGACTTGGCCCAGCCGAGTCCGAGCCGTAGGGACAGCGAACCGACCTTGGCCGCCTCCTCCTGGGCCCCGGGATCACCGGTGACATAAAGCCCGGGAATGCCGAGCGAGCCGCCGGCCCTGGTCAGGTCCATCAGGGAGTTCAGGACGCTGGCCGGCTTCTCGACGGCCGCCCCGTCCGGACCGTGCCCGCGAGCCTCGAACCCGACGGCATCGACCGCGCAGTCCACCTCCGGCACGCCGAGGATCTGCTCGATCTGATCTTGCGGTTCACCCTGGGAGACGTCGATCGTCTCGCAGCCGAAGCTCCGGGCCTTGGCCAGTCGGTCGGCGTTGAGGTCGCCGACGATCACCACGGCCGCGCCGAGGAGGAACGCCGAGGTCGCCGCGGCCAGTCCGACCGGGCCCGCGCCGGCGATGTAGACCGTGGAGCCGGTGGTGACCCCGGCGGAGACACAGCCGTGATAGCCGGTCGGAAAGATGTCGGAGAGCATCGTCAGGTCGAGGATCTTCTCCATCGCCTGGTCCCGGTCGGGGAATTTCAGCAGGTTCCAGTCGGCGTACGGCACCATCACGTACTCCGCCTGGCCACCGACCCAACCACCCATGTCGACGTACCCGTACGCCGATCCCGGCCGGTCCGGATTCACGTTCAGGCAGATGCCGGTCTTGCCCGTCTTGCAGTTGCGGCAGCGGCCACAGGAGATGTTGAACGGCACCGAGCACAGATCGCCGACCTCGATGAACTCGACGTCCGGGCCCTTCTCGACCACCTCGCCGGTGATCTCGTGACCCAGCACCAGTCCTTCCGGCGCCGTCGTACGACCACGCACCATGTGCTGATCACTGCCGCAGATGTTGGTCGCGACATTTTTCAAGATCACGCCGTGCGGCGCCTTCCGCCCGACATTGGCCGGGTTGACGCCCGGACCGTCCCGAAGCTCCAGCCCCGGATAGTCGATGTTTCGGACCTCGACCTTGCCTGAACCGACATAGGTCACAGCCTTGTTGCCTACCACCAGTTCCTCCTCCGCCCACGCCGGCAGCCACCGACCCTTCGGACCCTACCGAAGCTGATGGAGGACCTGAATGGACCGGAACCGGTTTCGGACTGGTCGCTTCCGTTGGTCGACTAGGCGGGTTTCTTGGTCGCCTGCTTCCGCTTGGTGCCCGGATTCCTGCCCGATCCCTCGGCATGGAACGCCAGGGCGGCGTCGATCCAATGCCTGAGTTCGTCGTCGGAATCGACGACATCTTGATCGACCGTGATCCAGCCCTCGCCCATGGATCGACCTTGGCCCATCTCGGCCCGCTGGGCACCGGGCTCGGTCAGGAGCTCGGCGTCACGATCGGGCGAAACCCGAACGAGCAGGGCGGCACCGCCCGCGGAGACGCAGACGACCATCCGCTCCTCGAGCATGAAGGCAAGGCCACCGAACATCTTGATCTCGCGGACGGCGTCGCGGCCGGAAAGCGCAGAACGTACGCGTTCGGCCAACTCGGCATCGTAGGGCACGGTGACGACCTCTCCGATTGTTGGTGATCAACGCGGCGCCGGCGTCGCCTTGATCAGTAGCTACCCCAGGACTTGGGGTATCGCGTTCCGGGGGCGGCCTGCTTCCCGAGCAGTTCGCTGACCGTTACCAGCGTGTATCCCTTGTCCTGCAGGCCTGAGATCACATCGTCCTGGGCATCGATCGTGGGCTGGTGGATGTCGTGCATCAGGACGACCTGGTTCCGGTGCGCATTGAGGGCGCTGCGGCGCGTGGAAGACGTGTTCAGCGTCTCCCAGTCACGGGTGTCGACATCCCACATGATCTCCGCCAGGCCGAGCCGCTTCGTCGTCTTGTCCAGGGACTTGTCGGTCGATCCGCCCGGGGGACGCATCAGCGTGATCTTGCACCCACAGCCCTTCTCGATCGCCTTGGTGGCTCTCGTGAGGTTTCGCTCGGCGCCGTCCGACGACAGTCTGCTCAGCGTCTCGTGGTTCCACGAGTGATTGGCCACCTCGGAGCCCAGCTCGTGGATCTGCTTCTCCAGCTCCGGGTACTGCGAAGCCAAGCTGCCCAGTTGGAAGAACGTCGCCCTGGCCTTGTACTTCTTCAAGATCTTCAGCAGTTGCGGCGTGGTCTCCGGGCTCGGCCCGTCGTCATAGGTGAGCGCGACACACTTCAGCTTCTTGCAGTCGACCGCCGCCTGCTCCGGCGGTTGGCTGGACGGCGGCGCACTCGACGGTGGCCGGCTGGACGGGGCGCCGGTCGGCGAACCGTCGCCGCTGGGCGAGCTCGAGGCACCCGGACCCGCCTGGCTCGATGACGTTTGTGGCGGCGGCGCGGACGTCCCCGGAGGGACACTTCCGCAACCACTGATGAGGAGGGCGAATCCGATCAGGAAACCTACTGCCGCAGTCTTCGACGCGGACCGTCGCACAAGCACGGAGGGACTCTACTCGCCGGCCCGAACATCTCCTGCACATTGCCCTCTGTGATCTTGCGTCGGAATCCGCCGGGTCGTCCGGCCGGAGTCAGGAAATTCCGTGCGTCGTTTGAATGAAACCGCGGCGTCGGACGTATCCCCCTGCGGCAACTCACAACGAGCCAGAGGAGACTGTCATGTCAAGGATTCGCACTGTTCTTGCCGGCCTGGTCGTCGTCGCGGCGGTGGCGATCGGCGTAACGCCGG
Source organism: Microlunatus speluncae (assembly GCF_009299835.1). Lineage (GTDB taxonomy): Bacteria > Actinomycetota > Actinomycetes > Propionibacteriales > Propionibacteriaceae > Microlunatus > Microlunatus speluncae. The sequence goes on along the minus strand of NZ_VKCZ01000019.1, from coordinate 663,421 downwards.
CCGCTGCTGCGGGCCCACGGCCGGAGGGTGGCTACGGATCCGAGTGGTCCCCGGGCGGGTACGGTCCGGAATGGACGCCGGGCGGGTACGGTCCGGAATGGGATCCGGACAACGCCCAGCCCGGTTCGGCCGACCTGCTGGAGGGCTTGCTCGGCGGGTTCTTCTGAGCCGACTGACGAGGCGCCGAAGGACGAGGAGCGTGGTGTGCTGCGCCGGTCGAAGGACGGGTTCGACGTGGCCGAGTTGTACGACGGTCACGGTGCCTCGGTGTTCGCGTTCGCGCTGAATGCGCTGGGTGATCGCGGTGAGGCCGAGGACTGTGTCCAGGATGTCTTCGTCCGCGCCTGGCGATCACGACATTCCTACCGTCCGGATCTGGCGTCGCTCCGGACCTGGCTGTTCGCGATCGCCCGGAACGTGATCATCGACGCCCACCGGGCCCGGGCTCGGCGGCCGCTGCCGAGGGATTCCGAATCCGATGATGATCAGCTACGTCAGGCTGCCGACCGCACCATGGCAACGCTGGACCGCCTGATCGTCACCGAAGCACTGGCCCGGCTCAGCCGGGAACACCGCGAGGTCGTGGTGCAGATCCGGCTGCGCGGGCTGTCGTACGACACGTTAGCGGAGCGAACCGGGGTGCCGGTCGCGACCCTGCGGACCAGGATGTACTACGGGTTGAAGTCGCTCCGCGAGGCGCTGAAGGAGGCTGGTGAAAGCCATGGCTGATCCCGATGAGACCGCTGGCCGTGCCCGGGTGCTCCAGTTGCTCGAGCTCGGCGAAGACCGGCCGCTGACCGGGCCGGAACAGCTCGAGCTCGACACCCTGCTGCAGCGATTCCCCGGGATCGAGTTCGACCAGTTCGGTCCGGAACTCGCCCACCTCGAGCACGCGCCGATCTTCCGGGAGGCGGCACCACCGCCGAGGCTGCGCGCCAAGATCATCCAGGCCGCCGAGAACGACACCGCGTCCCGTGGCACGAGCAGGTTACGGCGCCGGATCGGGCTGGCGGCCGCGGCTGTCGCCCTGGTCCTGGCCGGTGCGCTCGGGCAGGGGGCGATTGCCGAGCTGGCCCGTCCCAAGCCGCCGACGGGCCCGCCCGGCACCCTCGGTGCCGTCGAGCCGATCACCTTCTCCGATGCCCCGGCTGGAGTCGAGGTCAACGGCGCCGTCGTGGCACACACCTGGGGCACCGAGACCCGGGTCGAGATCGGCGGGCTACCGGTCGGCAACTCGTTCACCGTGGTTCTTGTCGACGACAACGGCACGGAGTACACCGCCGGTGGCTTCGTCGGCTCCCGACTCCCGGTGGACTGCCAGCTCAACGCGGCCGTGCTGCGGGCCGACGCCAAGATGATCAAGGTCCTCGACAAGTCCGGAACGATGATCATGACCTCCGCCCTCCCACCGGCCTGAGCCACGCCCGGAAGCGATCAGCAGCCGGCGCCGTGGATCCTCGCCGCGAATCGAACGGGCACTGTCGCGCTGCGCTGGCTGAACTCCCACCCGGCGATCTTGACCTCGATGATCTTGATCCGACCAAGGGGCGGGCCTTCAGTCTTGGCCGGCCGGACAGCCCGACGCGTGCGGCTCGGCGATGTGTGCGCCGCACTCGGTGCACTCGTGCGAGGCGTTCAGCAGCGGCAGACAGGCGACACGGCACGGTGTCGTGGTCATGCGGCGAGGTGGGCCAGGGCCGGCCAGCCGTCGCCGGCCAGCGCCCGGGCCCGCAACAGGTGATCGGCCGCCGCGAGGAGTTGCTCGTCGGCGAGGTCGGGCAGCTCGGCGCCGTGGCCGTGGGCGGTCAGCCAGGCCCTAACCTCGCTCCACCGGTACAGGCCGAACCCGCCCGTGTTCACCGGCTCCGGGAAGCCGCCCGGGCCGCGCCGGCCCGTCTTCCACAACCGCACCGACTCATACGTCCGGCCGATCCGTTCGGCGATCGTCTCGATCGTCACCAGGTCTTCCACGTCCAGGCCGACGACCTCGAACCCGGCCCGCCGGCTATCGCCGATGACCGACTGGATCGCGTCCAGCAGCCGCTCGGCCTCCCGGTGCACATGCAGCCGGGCCCCTTCCGGGGTGGTGTCGTCCAGCCCGGCCTCGAACAGCCGGTCATGATCGGCATCGGTCACGACCGGCCGGTCCAGCACCGCGGTGAACTCATATGTCGTTGTCACGATCCGCCCTCCTTCTCCTGCTCGGTCTTCTTCTTCCGTTCCGGGTGCTCGTGCCGCGCCGCGAACCGGGCAATGTCCTTCGCGTGATTCCCGGGGCTGCGCGGCGTCGACCAGATGCTCAGCCGATCACCACACACCGTGCACTCGACATAACCCCACCGATGCCCGGCATCGGTCGCCACCACGATGAAGTGATCCGGCAGCCCTCGTAGGGCCTCCGCAACTTCCTTCTTCGAGTGCCGACCCGCCGCCATGTTGGAAGAATACAACAGTGTTGGGTAAATACAACACGTTGGGTGCATAGAAGTTCCGCACATGTATCCGCGCATACGGATGCGGCTACCGGCTAGATGCACGCCGTTTGAGCCGGGCCGCGCCGTTGCTCTCTACCGTGGGGGTGATGGGGTACGACTGGAAGAAGCACGATCGCGAGTTGGAGCAGCGCTTGGCTCGTTCGGCTCTGTGGCTGGGCCTGACGATGGTTGTGCTCGCCGTGGTGGGGATAGTCGCGATGCTGCTGACTCGCAGCTTGGATCGTCTGATCAGACCCGGCCGCAAACCGTTACCCGCCACCTCGAGTCTCTCCCAGCGGACGGACTGAGCATCCGCGACGGCGCCCGCGGCCGCGGGCGCCGAACCCTTCTCCGGGTGACCCAGCTCGGCCGGGACCATGTCGACGCCGCCTGGCCCGAGGTCGAGCACTCAACGACGAAACCCGGACCGGTCTGACCCCCACCAGGCCCAGACACTGTGCCGCCAACTCCGGCAGCTCCGTCTACGGCTGACCGAGGACGGACGGCAAGGATCTGTCGATCGATGGGAGCCACGAACGAGGCCAAGATCGAATCCCGCCCACTGATCCAGGGAGCACTCCGGCCATGCTGCTTGCCGGCAGATCTCTGCCGGCCCCTGACTCGCGACGATGGTGATCGGACGGTCTCGGACCGATCCGGCCATTCCTGGATTGAAAGCGGCACGGATGCAGCGGACGTGGCGTGCGCTCATCGTCCCCACAGCAGTGGGAAGAGGCGTTCCTCACCGAAGTCGGGCAGGCCGTCGGTCTGACGCGCCAGCCGGGTGTTGGTGTGGGGGTCGACCTGACCGTCCGCGCGGACCAAGGGCCGATTGTCGGTCGGCTGCAGGTGGATCGCCAGCGAACGCCGGGGCGCGCCGCTCCGGTTGGCGCCGCTGCCGTGGACGGTCCGGCAATGGTGGAAGCTGACCTGGCCACGCTTCATGGTGGTGGCACGAAGATCGAACGAGAATCCTTGGGCCCGGATCGAGTCCTCCAGGCCGGCGAGGTCTTGGCTGAAGAAGTCCAGACCGGTGACGTCCCAGGTGTGGCTCCGGTCGAGGAAACCGACCGATCCTCCCTCGGGATCGACGTCGTGGAAGGCCACCCACGCCGTCAGCATCTCGGTCGACGTGCAGGATTCCCAGTACTGCCGGTCGGTGTGCCAACCGACGTTGACCTTGCCGTCGCCGTCGTCGCTCGGCTTGTACAGCAGTTGATCATGCCAGAGCCGGATCCCGGCGGCCCCGGACAGTGCCGCGGCGGTGGCGCCGATCATCGGGTGCCGGACGAGCGCCGCGAGTTCGTCGACGCACAGCGACGAGTAGTCGTTCTTGCGTAGCCCGGTGCCGACCTCGGGGGCCCAGCCGGCCGGGTGGATTCCGGTGCTGTCCAGGTCTCCCGCGTAGTAGCGCTGCATGCCGCGCTCGGCGGCGTCGAGGACGTCGTCCGGAATGATCACCGGGGAGATCCAGAACCCGTGCTCTCGGTAGGACTGCACGTCCGCGCGGGCAGGCAACAGGCGTTGCTGCGAGTCGGTCAGCTGAGGTGACGTCGAAGGCTGCTGCATGATCATGAGCCTGTCAGTGCGGACCGGCCGCGGTCTTGCACGATGTGCAGGAGATCGTGCACGATCTTCAGGTGTCACCTGACACTGGCCAGATCGATCCTCGAGCGCGGGCCTTCGCTGCGGCCCCGGCCCTGACCCGGCCGCGCTATCTGCGCGCGGGATTCGCCGCCGACGTCCACGACCTCGCCGGGTCAGGGCTGCTCCACGCCGGTGAGCAGTGGGCGCCGCACCGGTTCATGATCGACGATCATGATCACCCGACCTGGGAGTTCTACCTCCAGTTGCACGGCGTCACCCGCTGGCGGGCCGACAACCGGACCTGGACCGTCCGGCCCGGAGATCTCCTCGGCGTCGCTCCGGACACGGTGCACGCGATGGCCGAGCATCCGGGCGCGAACATCCATTTCACCTATGCAGCCTTCGATCCCGCCCGATCGCTGGAGCGGCAGCCCGAGCTCCGGCCGTTGTGGACCGTACCCGAGCCGGTGGTCCACCTGCGCGACGCCGCCCGCCTCGTCGATCCCTTCGCCCAGTTGATCAACGAGGTCACCACCGCGCAGCAGCAACTCGGGACCGGACTGTCCCTCGCACTGGACCGCATCGTCCTCGAGTTGACGCGCCGGCTGGTCCGATCCGGCCCGGTACGCACCATCGGCTGCCACCCGGCCGTCCAGGAGGTGCAGCACCTTCTTGATCGCGAGTACGCGCACAACTGGCCGCTCAGGACTCTCGCGGCGAGGGTCGGGCTGGCCCCCAACTACCTCGCCGCCCTCTTCTCCGCGGAGCTCGGTCGAGGGCCACACGAGTACCAGACCGATCGCAAGCTCAACCGGGCCAGGCAACTTCTCACTACCAGCGACCTCACGATCACCGCGATCGCGATCGAGGTCGGCTTCAGCTCGGGCCAGCATCTCGCCCGCACCTTCCGTCGCAGTATCGGCCTCAGCCCCAGCGAGTTCCGCGCGACCAGCCAATCAGCACCCGGCTCTGACCTGCCCTAGGAGGTTCAACCGGACCGAGGGACCCGCGGTTCACGACGCCTTGAGCGGGAAGCACCACTGCAGGGCCTCGGCGAAGAGTCCGCGCCACCAGGCGTAGTCGTGTCCCCCGGCGAACTCTCGGTACCTGGTGTCGTAACCCTTCTGAGTGAGCACGTGGTCCAGCCAACGGCTGTGGGTGTTCGAGCTCTCCAGTTCGCCCACGTCGTGGAAGATGCGGATCGGCGCCGTCTCCGCGGCGAGGTAGTCGGCGATCAGCGTCGGTACGGGGGTGCGGCGCAGCAGCTCACGGGCCCCGGTGCCCCAGGTGAGGTCAGGGTGGTACCCACACGACGGGGACTGGAGGATGGCGTTGCCGAAGGTGGTCGGGTGGTGCAGCGCCGTCCATCCGGCGCACAGTCCGCCGAAGCTCTCACCGGCCAGCGCCACATCGGCGGGTTCCCGCGAGAGCGCCAGACCCTCAAGACGCAGACGGTGGTGCAGCCACGGCACCAGTTCCTCGACCAGCATCCGGGAGAACGCGGGATTGCAGAGCAGTTCCCCGTCGCGCTGCGGTCCGGCATTCTCGACGAGGACCACCACACAGGGTCGGATCAGTCCCGCCTCGACCAGGACATCACGCACGCTCGGCGCGCTGTGCTCCGGCGTCCCGTCCAGGTGGATCACGTACGGCAGCAGGCCCGCGTCCGAAAGGTCACCCGGGGGCAGCGAGACCCAGACACGACGGTCGTCTCCCAGCAACTCGCTCGTCAACACCGCCGGTTCCGCGGCCGGAGCCGGCCGCGCTTCGGCCTGGTCGAGCCCGGGCAACGGCACCGCATCGGGCAGCGCCGCCACCGAGGCCCCGGAGAACCTCTCCACCGAGCACTCCGAGAATGCCGGCGGCGGATTGAACGGGTCCGGATGCCGCTCCTCCCCTGTCGGCCCGGACCGCGAGAACACGTACGAGAAGCGCAGGTCGGAACGCATCCGCAGGGTCAGAACGTGAAACGGCGTCCCAGCCACCGACGAGAACTCCGGGTCGATCAGGTTGAAGCCGATTCTGGGGCCGATGACGACCCCGAGCGCGACCGCCGTGTTGTCGCCCGGCTCGTCGGCGAACGTCACGTCCACCTCGGTCGCCGAGACCCGCTCGACGAGCGGGGCGCCCGTCTCCTCCAGCTGCCGTCTGAACCTTTCCGGACTCCACTCACCGCTCGCCAGCTTCTCGACGAAGGGATTCATCCCGTCCCTTCGTCCCAGCCGACTGCCGCCGGCAGCGAGAGGGTTCTCACTGCTTGGCCGGGAGGGCTGCCAGGGCGAGGTCGAGCGAGTCCAGGTAGCGGTTGACGGCTCCGTAGGAGTTGTTACCGGGGCAGAAGACTCCGAGCGCGCGACCGGAGGTGACGGCCGGCAGCGCCTTCCACGTGTTCGTCTCGATCACCGGCACGAACGGCTCGGTCGGCTTGCCCGCGGCGTCGACCGGGTAGGTGATCACGTCGTACTTCGACAGCTCGCTGAGCTGCTCGAACGACATGGGCGTCCAGGCCAGGGGTTCGTCGCCGTCGGCAGCCTCGGGGAGATCCAGTCCGACGTCTTCCCTGGCGATCTCGGAGCATCCGATGTCGGCGATGGCGAACGTTCCGGGGTCGGACGACGTCCAGCGGATGACGTCGACGAAGGAGGTGTCGGCGATGATCTTGCCGTAGCTCTCCTTGATCTTGGCGACCTTACCCTCGAACTCCGCCTTCTGTTGGCTGAGCGCATCCGCCACCTTGCCGGCCTCGGCTACTCCGTCGGCGAGCTCCTTCCACTCGACGTCGAGCCCGTAGAACACGGTCGGGGCGATCGCCTCGAGCTCCTTCGCGATCGCCTCGAACTCGGCGTCGGGCACCTGAACCAGGATGAGGTCCGGCTTCAGGCTGGCGAGTTTCTCCATGTCGACCTCGTCGGCACTGGCGGCGAGAATCGTGGCGGACGCGTACGTCGCCTGCTGGTCCTCGGGCAACCGCGCGACATCGGAGTCCGGCTCCGCCGTGACACCGATCGGTTTCCCGCCGAGGTCGATGAACGGCAGCGTCGTATTGCCGATCGTGGCGATGCGCTGGGGGTTGGCGGGGACCTCGATGGCGCCGTTGCCGGCCTGCACGGTGCGGGTCTCGCTGACTTCGCCGGCTGAGTCCCTGGCGTCGCTACCGCAGGCAGTGAGGACGAGCGTCGCGCTCAGCAGCGCGGCGGTCAGGGCCGCGCCGAACTTTCCCAGGGAGGTGATGCTCATGGGTGTTCTCATCTTTCTCTTCTTCTAGAGGCGAGGGGCCAGCGGTCTCGGAGCGTACGAGGTCGTGAACGGTGGCGCCATCGGGGAAGGCGGGCGGAGCTAAGGTTAGGTAACCCTCACCTGCAATGGTGTGCGCAGACTGCCACATGGTTAGGATGTGACGCAGTCTTCTCGGTCCACCCAGCCCCGACGGGATTCGAACCCGCGCTACCCGAGCCGGTGTGCCTGTTCGACGAGGGCCGCGATCTCGCCGGTGACGTCGGTCGTGATCACCGGCAGGGACATCCGGGACCGCCACGGCCGGCCCGACGCCAGCCGCAGGGCCAGCTTCTGCCGTGCGATCGACGGCCCGAGTAGCCCGACGATGCGCCGGATCTCGACCTGATCGTCGCGATGGCGCAACATCAGTTCCGGAGCGGCGGCGAAGCAGCCGGACACCACGCCCGCTCCCCCGTCGGCCCTGATCACCGGCAGCCGGGAGTCGTCACCGGTGTAGAGCGCCTGGTCCGGGCGGATCAGTCCGGCGAACGTCGCGAAGTCGTCGTTGGCGCGGCCGGACAGCTTGGCTCCGGCGACGTTCACGGGTTCCATCAGCGCCCGGAACGTCGCCGCGCCGACCTCGACCCCGGTCCGGTCGGGGAACAGATAGGGAAAGACCTGCAACTCCGGATGAGCCGCCGCGAAGGAGTGGGCGTGCTCGACGACCTGCCGATCGTCGGCCGGCAGATAGTACGGGGTCAGCAGCGCGACGCGGCGAACTCCGCTCGACGTCGCGTGCTCGGCCAGCCGGTGCGCCTCGTACAGCGAGCCGGCGCCGACGTGGGCGACCACCCGGTCGGGCCCGAGGACGTCGACGGCCAGGTCCACCAACTGATCACGTTCCGCCCGCTCGAGGGCCGGGAACTCGCCGGTCGTGCCGGCCACGAGGACGTCGGCATGATCATCCGGCAGCCGTTCCAACAGCTCGACGAAGGCGTCCCGGTCGATCCGGAGGTCGTCGTCGAACGGCGTCGGAACGGCGGAGATGATCAAGGGCGCCATCGGTACGGGACTCGTCACGGCACCCACCGTACGGCTTCGATGAAGCGCTCCGACCGGTCGCCATCGTTGCTGTAGAAGACGGCCAGCACGCTGCCGTCGTCCATCGTGATCGCCCGCGGGTAGCCCATGTCCCGGACCGCGGTGTCGTCGGTGATCACCGTCTCGCTCCAGGTCCCGCCACGATCATCGCTGATCACCGCGCGGAGCCCGTACGGAACGGCTCGGCTGCCGTAGACCAGCACCAGTCGCTCGTCGACCAACCGGACCAGGGCCGGCGGGTTGCCCCCGGCGCCGGCGTCCGGGACCGGGGTCCCCGCCGGGCGCCAGCTGCGGCCGTCGTCGTCGCTCGCGTACAGATCGATCCAGTGCGGCTTCGTCACCCCGTCACCGGCGCCCGCACAGCGCCGGGCGCAGAGGATCGTGCCGTCGTCCAGCACGAGCGAGGAGGGCATGATCGCCCAGCCATCCGGGTCCGGGCCGACCCAGCCACGCGGCTCGAAGGTCCGGCCGCCGTCGCCGGTCCACACCGAGAGGACGCGGCCTTCGCTGCCGTCGTCCTTCCCAGTGGTCAACTGGAACAGCGCCTCGTGACGGCCGAGCGGCGCGACGTCGGTCCGCGCGGCGACCGCGCGTTGCCCGAACTCGCCGATCGGGTGCGGCCCGGACCAGGTCCTGGCGTGATCCCGGCTGACGTAGAACCAGGACCGGGCGCCGTCGACGATTCCGGTCCGCGCGACCAGCACGATCGTCTCCGGATCGGTGAAGTCCACCGCTGTGGCCGGCGCGACGAACTCGACGGCGTCGAGGCGTGGCCCGACCTGCAGGGCCTCGTCGACGTGCTCGTCCCCGGACAGCGTCTCGACGCCGCCCGGCACGACGCCGGTGAACGGTTCATGGGTCCAGGTCCGGCCGCCGTCCAGGCTCCGCGCGACGACCGGGACGAACGGCCGCGACCTGTCCCGCGGGTGCAGCCCGGTGTCCGGGCCGAGCCAGCCCGCGATGAAGATCGACACCACCTCCTCGCCCCAGCCCCACAGCCCGTAGTTGGCCGGCCAGCCCGCGAACCGCCCGCTCTCGCGGTAGACGATGCTGCGTGTCGAGTCGATCAAGAAGAACTCACCCTTTCAGGCCGACAGCCAGACGAAGATCGTGAGAGTAGTCATCGCGTCCGATCATGGCGCCGTGGGTCGGGAAAGCTGGGTTGTCTCACCGGCCGCACGATCCCGGCGCGGGCTCGATTGCCGGATGATCAGTTCCGGCGTGAGGACGACGCGGGTCACCGGGCGGTTGCTACCTTCCTGGAGGCGGGCGACCAGACACTCGACCGCGACGCGGCCGACGTGATGTTTGGGCGGTCGGACCGCGGTGAGGGACGGCTGGCTCAGCTGGGCGACTTCGTCGTCATAGGTGACCACTTCGAGGTCGTCGGGGATCCGCATTCCCAGGTCGATGCAGTGCTGGACCAGGGCTTGGGCCGGTGGGTCGGAGTGCACGATGACCGCGGTCGTACGGTGCCGGCGGAGGTCGGCGACGACGTCGTCGAGGACCCGATCGCGACCGGGTTCGGTGAAGGCCGCAGTCGGGCCGCCGAGTTGTGCGGCGGGGTCGAGGTCGAGGGCCCGAAGCTGGCCACTCCACCCGCGTTGGATGTGCGGCGTCGTGGGGCTGAGGTCGTGGGCAAACAGTCCGATGCGGCGGTGACCGTTGTCGTGCAGATGCCGCACAGCCATGGCCGCCCCGGCAGCGTGGTCCGACACCGCCCACTCCAGCATCGAGGCCGGCGCCCGGCGTTCGGCGAGCATGACGGGTTGCCGCAGCTGCTCCAGCCAACGCACCAGCGCGCCCGAGCCGGGGGCCTCGAGCCCGGGGGCCGCGATCAGCGCGTCCACGCCGGGAGTGCAAGCCAGGGCGGAGATCTGCTTGCGGTCGTCGATCAGGTCACTGGACGACGACCGCAGCAGCAGCCGAGCTCCGGCCGCGTCGGCGGCAGACCGGGCGCCCGCGATGATGGCCGGCCAGTAATAGCTGAAGGACGGCACCACCATCCCGATCGTGAACCGCCGCCGGTGCTGCGTTGCCGCCGGAGCCGGCTCGAGCGCGGCATGGAAGGTGGTGTCGGGCTCGACCAGGGTGGCGCCGCCGTACACCTTGTCCAGCAGGCCACGGTCGGCGAGCGCGGCGAGGTCACGGCGTACAGTCATCTCCGACACGCCGAGCTCAGGAGCCAGCTCGCTGACCTTGACGGCGCCTCGAACGCGGAGCAGCTCGAGCAGCAGCTGCCGGCGCCGGTGCGCTAGGTCTCGGCTCATCCTCGGACCGGCGCCGGTGTTCGGGTTTGTTCGACCGTGTTGGGGCCCGGGCCGGCGACCGATGGACTCATGTCGCGATCATCCCGCACCTCACGGCAGGTCTCAGCTGGTGGTGATCCGGTACAGCTTGCCCAATCCCCGGTCGATCGCGACTGCGAACTGGCGGTTCGTCACCGGCACGGCCGCATACTGACCGGTCGCGGGATCGAACACGGCGACTTCCCTGACGCCCGACTTCACCGTGACCGTCGTGCTCGCGTTGGCCGAGTAGGAACGATTGGCGACGAGGATCCACCGCTCTGACCCGGCCGGTTGCCGGCGGAATTCTCCGACGACGACCGGGGAGCCGGCCAACGCTTCCAGCACGGCCGATTGCGCAGAGTCGAACCTGTCGCCGCCCAACGGAGGGTTGCCCGTGCCGACGTGGAAGAACACCCGCTCGCTCACCAGCTGCTTGAGCTGTCGGCCCACCGGCTGCAGATAGCCGTTGTTGATCGCCTTGGCATCGACATAGACCTGCGACTGGCAGCCGTCCTTCTTGATCAGCGCCTCGCCGAACTCGAAGTCCGGCCGATTCTCCGGCGTCCAGTAGGTGAAGTATTGGATGCCCTTGCAGCCATAGACGAGTCCCATCGTGATCTGCCACGCCAGCTCGGCATAGTTCGGCCTCTTCAGGTTCCAGTGGTCGACCGAACAGACATACACCCAGGTCGGCCGCTGCGAGGCGAGTCCCGCCTCACGGATTCGCCGGTGGTTGAGGAAGAAGGTCGCCCGGACGGAGTCGTCGGTGAGCAGCGGATAGTGGTCGAAGGAGATGAACGGCAGGTCGACCTGCTCGACGTAGCGCCGCAGGAACTCCTGATACGTCGCATCCAGATTGGCGCTGTAGATCGGCACCAGATTGATGTGGGCCAGCTTGTCCGGTGACGCCGCAGCCAGGACGTCGGTGATCATGCGGAAGCGTGGATAGTGGATCGGGCTGGGTTCGTCGGCGATGCGGAAACCCTTGAACGCGGGGAACCGCTCGTACTCCTCCAGGACGGAGCGCAGGTCGGCCTCGAAGCCCGTCTTGGGCACGACCTGGTTGATCCGGTCCTCGACCGGCAGCACCCGCAGTCCGGCGTCGTGGGCGACCGGAAGCATCGCGTGGTTCGCGGTCTTGTTGACCAGGTCATTGCCACCCATGACCAGATTGATTCCGGACTCGGCGATCTCGTCGTAGCGCTCGATTCTGGTCTGCCGTTGCGGCGGCGGCCAGAACAAGCCGATCGGAAAGATGTCGTCGGTCAGGATCTCCGGCGCGCCGGCGAGCGGCGCGGCGCCGCCGACCGGGGTGGCAGCGGCCACCTCACTGACCAGCGGGGAGAGCGCCGCCGCCCCGGCGAGCCCGGCGGAGATGCCGAGCAGCGCGCGCCGGGTCACGGTGGAGAAGGGAGGATTCGGCTGATCGCTCATCGGTTGCTCCAGGAGGTGCAGGCGGGTCCGGAGGTGAACTTCTTGGCGCCGGTCGAGGCCCAGGCGGTCCAGGTCTGGCCGGCCTCGTTCCAAGCCCGTTCCCAGATCTCCCCGTTGGTGCCCAGGGCGAACACGTTCAGCGTGTTCGCCTTGTGGGTGCCGGCGGCCGGCGCTTCGGTGAACTGTTGATCACCCGACATCGCCGTCCAGGCCGCCCAGCCGGTGCCGAATCGGTAGGCGGTGGTCCATACCTTCTGGTCCGTGCCGACCGCGAACAAGGCGAGATGGGTGGTCCCCCACGACGCCGCCGCCGGTCCGGAACCGAAGGTCTGGGTGCCGATCGGCGTCCACATGCTCCAGCCGCCTTGGGGAAGCGTGTGGATGTCGTAGATCAGGTTGTCGATGCCCTTGGCGAACACGTGCAGCCGTTCGGTGTCGTAGGCGACGGCTGCCGGACCGGAACTGAAGGTACGGGTGTCGCCGGCGAAGATCGGCTGCCAGTCGGTCCAGCCGCCGCCACCGAAGCGGTAGCGGTTGTGCCAGATCTTGTTGTCGGTGCCCCGGGCGAACATCGCGAAATGATCAGTACCCCAGGATGCCGCCGTCGGCGCGGAGTTGAACTCCTTGGTTCCGAGCGGTTTCCAGTTGCTCCAGCCGCGCAGCAATCCGCTGCCGTGGTCGTACGCGCGGTCGTGGATGCGCCGCCCGGAACCAAGCACCCCCAGGTGCACGATCCCCGCATTGTGCGAACCGGCACCGGCACCCGAGGCCAACTCGCCCCGCAGGCTTTCCCACTGGGTCCAAGGCTTCCCGGCTGTCCACCACCGGTGATACAGCTGGTTGTTCTCACCGCGGGCGAAGAGGTCCAGCGTGAGTTCGCCGATGCCGCGGGTCGGCGCAACGGGAACCGCCGGCGGCGGTGGCCCCACCGGAACGTTGGGTGAATTGATGCATTCTGCAGCGTTGACCGTCATTGGTTTCTGCACCCCTTTGAGCATCGTTCTCAGCAAGGCCAAGAGTTGCCTCGGGGTCCGAGTCCACCGGTCTTCGTCCCCTGCCACAACACGGTCGAACAAACCCGAACATCGGCGGGGATCAGCTAGGTCGACAACCGGGCGTGGACGGCGCCGGCGATCCGGCGGCACTCGATGAACCGGGGATCGGCGGCCAGTCGTTCGAACGGTTCGGTGTCGCGACCGATCTGTCGGGCCAGCTCGGCCAAGGTACGCAGCTGAGCGTCGATCTCCGGCCCGAACACCGCGCCTCGATCCAAAGCCACGGCGAGGCCGGAATCGTCGAACAGGAACTCCAGGCACTCGACGAACGACGACATCTCACCCGGTGATCGGCCGGTCCAGACCCGTTCCTGATAAGCGGGGTCTGCCAGCTCGGCCAGAGCGTCCATCACCAGATCGGTGTACGGCATCAATGGACCATCGCCGGCTGAGTCGTCTCCCGTCATCCCGCGACCAGCCACGAGTCGTGACACCCGGTCATGACCGGGATTCCTTGATCAACATTGTTGTACTCCTTGGCATACCTCAAGATCTCGAGTCTCTCAGCCTGGATCCACCGATGATCTTGGATCAGTGTGCGGACGGGTTGGCACAGTCGGCGGCCTTCACGAATGGCATGATCACTCGACTTCGCGCCCTTTACTCGTGCTTCGCGGCCGTTGTAGGTGGGGCGAAGCCACACAAAAGGGAGCGAAGCCGGCCACCACACGGAAACCTGAGGCCAAGCAGTCCTCTCGACGGGTGCGCCGCCCGCAGCAAACCCTGGCGGCACGATCTCGAGCCGACTCGTCCACCCACCCGGCCGAGACCGGCACCCGGCCGGCGACACCTATCCACCGCAGTCACCCCCTTTGGTGCGTCTTTCCCGGCCTATCGCCGAACCGAAGGAGGGGGCACCCTGGTTTCCCCTTCGACAGGCTCAGGGAACGAGAAGCTCGCGATCCGACCGATCCAAGATCATTGGCGGATCCAGGCTGAGCCTGTCGAAGCATGTCCTGAGCTTGTTGAAGGGGGCAGGCCAGGGAGTTGCCCTCGCCTGGGGTTTCGGCCGGCCGGAGAAGACGCGCCAAGGACGGGCCCGGCAGCTGGAGCGGCATGGATCACCGGACCGTCAGGTCGGCGGTCCACTCCCGAATCCGTCGACAGCTGATTCCCAACCGGGCGGCGATCTGATTTTCGGTCAACCCGGTAGTGGCGAGCCATTCGACCTCCGACCGCTGGGCTTCGAGCAGCGCTTCATCGAACACGTTAGGTCGCTGCCAGGTCGAGGCGTCTGGCAGATCGACCGATGCATCGACGATCGCTGAGTCACCTAGCCCCGCCTCGCGCGCCGCAGCGACTGCTCGGCTGTACTGACTTGCTGCCGCCCTGATCCCCGCCAACAGGTCTCTGCGGGCCGGACGAGGATGTGAGGGATGATCACTGGCCAGAATCTCAGAACTCATCTCAAGCCCCTCCAAGGTGTGGAATCGGCCCCTCGCACCGGAGTGCGAGGGGCCGAATCCGGTGATCACCCGAAGATGATCATTGCCAGGTCAAACCTCACAGGGCGGACCCTGCGTTGCGACGGAGACGGCCGACCACAACGGTCGTACCACCGGCGAGCACCAGGGCCCCGGCCCCGGCCAGAAGGCCGAGAGACAGGTCGGAACCGGTGTTCGGCAGCTCACCATCGCCACCATCAGCAGCGGCCGCGTAGTCGGCAGCAGCGTCATCATCAGCAGCAGCGTCATCATCAGCAGCGGCATCGTCATCAGCAGCGGCATCGTCATCAGCAGCAGCATCGTCATCAGCAGCAGCGTCATCATCATCAGCAGCAGCATCGTCGTCAGCAGCAGCGTCATCATCAGCAGCGGCATCGTCGTCAGCAGCAGCGTCATCATCAGCAGCGGCATCGTCGTCAGCAGCGGCATCGTCATCAGCAGCAGCGTCATCATCAGCAGCGGCATCAACCTCACCGGTGCCGTCGTCGGCCTGGCGGACCGTGGCCGAGGCCAGATTGACGACGGCGAGTGCCTCTTCGTCGTCACCACTCTCGTCCGGGAGCACGGTGATCTTCAGCGCGCGCTGCGTGAAGGAGCCCTCGGTGGTCGCGGCAGCGGACAGGATGCCCTCACCCTCGTCCTCCGACTCCCCGGTCGCCCGCGGATCGGTGAACTCGCCCGGGTTCTCCTGCACGTTGGCCTTGACCGACAAGACGTCCTCGGAGATCGAGTCGAACAGATCCTCACCGAGGTTGATGTCGCTGTTCTCACCGAGGATGTTGTCGAGCAGACCACCCTCCTCGCCACCGAGCAGATCGTCGCCGAGCAGATCCTCGTCGAGCAGATCGTTGAGCAGTTCCTCGACGGTGTTGCCGGCGCCCTGCAGAGCAGCCTCCAGCAGATCACCATCAATGAGCTCGGTGTTCGCCGGCAGCTCGTTCAGACCCTTGGCGTAGTCGCCACCCTTGGACTTGATCAACTCCTCGAGGTCGACAACGATCTCACCTTCTTCGATGTCGATCGCGACAGCGCCGTCACCGTCGCCGAGCAGCTCGCCGAGCTCCCGGTCGTCACCCTCCTTGGAGGGGGTGATGTTCAGCAGGCCGTCGCCGTTCTCGTCGGACAGACCGAGGTCGTCGAGCAGATCACCGAGCTCGAGATCCTCGAGCAGCGTGACGTCCAGGACCAGCTTCAGATCGCCGATCTGGTAATCGCCAACCGGCTCGCCGTTCTCGTCGTACGTGGCGGTCGCGGACAGGGCGCCCACCTCGAGCCGGGCCTGGGCCACCAGGTCGTCCAGCTCGTTGTCGACCAGGAAATCGGTCAGGTCGATGAACGCGTTGTCCTCGGCCTTGCCCTCATCATCGTCGCCGGCCAGCTCGATCGCACCGTCGTCGTTGATCGCACCGGCGGAGGCGAACGGCACGCCATCCTTCTCGGCCTTCGCGTACTGCCCGACCACACCGGCACCCAGCAGGTCGCCGGCGGAGCCCAAGGAGCCTTCACCGTCGGCGCCGATGAGATCAAGGTCGATCTCGTCCAGCACCTTGGCCTCGAGGTTGTTCTTCTCGACGGCCGGATCGTTGTTGCTCGAGTCACCGCGGTAGACCGGCTTGAGCGCGGCGATCTCGTTCAGATCGAGCGAACCGGAGGCGCTCAGGAAGCGGCCCTCAGCCTCCGCTCGATCCGTGGGCAGTGCCGACGCCGGGGTGATCGCCCAGAAGGACAACACGGATCCGGCCGCGACGGCAGCTGCAGCTAGGCGCGTTCCAACGCGCCGACGTTGCGACATGCTTCTCCCTACCTGCTACAGGAATTCCCAACAATGGAACTCCTCACGGACTGCCTAAGGACGGGAGCAAGTCGCAGAGACGTGGCTCACCCATTCCCCCAAGACAGTGATTTCTGAGGCGCGCAGCTTGCTATTTGCCCCCCCAGGCCTTTTAACCCGCAAGCGCGCCTTCCGGGATGAAGGTATCGGTACACCTACCGAGCAGCAAGGCAGTAACGCCGCCGTTACCAACTCGTTATCAGAATTTCTCAGGAACCGCGGAAATTCGCGAATTCACCACCGAACCTCGCGCCTACCCGGGGCACTGTTCATGATCAAGATGACTCGGTGCATCGCGCGCAGGATGCTGTTGACACACGGATCCGTGGGCTTGGTCACCACGGCAGATCGCGATGGATCCAGCGATTGCAGGAACCTGAGGAGTCCGCACAGCTCGCCGCCCACGGACTGAGACAAGAGCCCGATTCGCCATGTAAACAAGCCATCCAACGGGCAAGGCGCCCGACCGAACAAGCGGTCGAGCGCCTTGTCAGAACTGGAGCGAGCCAGTTGATCAACTCGTCTGTACCAATCCCCGATTCACCCCCGTCGTGTTGAGGTGAACTACTGGGGCATCGACGCCGATCGCAGGTAGTCCCAATCGGAATCGGTGCTCAAGTGCTGAGGACCTTACCGGACGATCTTGCTGTCCGGAACGAGTTGATGCGCCTGAGTTTCAGAAACTCAGGCAAACCATTTCGGGCATACCGAAATAACCCTGTGGCGAATTGCACATTCACCGGAATCTTCAGCTGAAGAACTGAAGGAAAGGATCGCCGATCGACCCCGATCGTTCTATCGGGGTCGTCGGCGGCGCTGACGAGTTCGGTCAGGCGTTGTTGTTGCTGGTGACGATGTCGCCATTCATGCCGGCTGGGTAGAAGCCGCCCTTGCTGACCTTGGCCGGGTTGAGGTAGACGATGTTCAGCACATCGCCGGCGCTGCGGCTGTAGGCCACGCCGTTCTCGTCCGCCGGCACGATGTTGGCATCGCCGTCGGAGTCCTCGACTCCTTGATCATTGTCGACCGAGCCGCTCAGCGCGTCCCGGGCGTCGGACAGCTTGCCGGCCGCCTTCTTCAGATCATGGCCGCCGAGCAGACCGCCGAGGAGACCTTGGTTGTCCTCATAGATCAGGGTGCGGATGTTGGCCGCATGGTAGGCCTCGACGGCCAGGATGCCGGCGGCGGCCTCGAGGTAGGTCTTGTTCTGGATCAGCGGCGCCGCTCCCTTGTAGGCGGTGACGCCGACGTCCTCGAACAGGTACGCGGCGAGCAGGAAGTTCTCCTCGCACTCGAACGCGTCGAACTCGCGGCCTTTCTTCACGATCCCGGCCGCCTGCGCCGCCGCGGTGAAGCTGGCCTTCAGATCGATCGCCGGCTGCGCCACCGCCGCCGACCCGAGCGCGCTGCGCAGGAAGTTGACGTGGGCCAACTCGTCGGCGGCGATCTCGGTGGCATACTCCCGGGTCTTGCGGCTCTTGAACCGCACCTTGTGCCCGCCGGTCACCTTGCCCTGCTTGCCGGTGCCGCTGGTCAACTTGCTCGGCAGACCGTTACCGGTCACCGCATACAGATAGAACTGGGCCTCCAGATACTCCAGGTTGAGCGCGAAGTTGAGCACCGACGCATCGCTCAGCGCCGCACCGCTCACGTCCGCGCTGGCCGTGCCGGCGTTGAGCGCGCCGGCACCGATGACACCCAAGCCGGCGATCCCGGCGCCCTTCAGGAAGCGGCGCCGATCTCCCTCGGTCTCCGCACTCCGGTTGATCAGATCTGCTGTGAACTTTCGTCCGAACACAGGTTTCCCCTCACGTGGTCTGGTCCCCGAGTAGACGAACCGGCCAAGGAGGTCCAGCTGTCAGCTGCGCAGTTGGCTCTCCACACCGGTCCAATCGGGTAATCGGAGCCATCGCCGGTGCGGATTGGTCAGAACCCGGACCAATACTGGTGATTTTGGGCGTTGCCACAGATCAGCACGGTCCGGACGTGGCAGCGGCTCCACAGTCGGTGTGACCGTGGAGCCGCCGCGTCTAACCCCGAGCGGGGATGAAGCTGATCAATCAGCCGAGCACATCATCCAGCAGATCATCGCCCAACAAGTCGTCGAGCAGATCATCCAGATCAAGATCATCGAGATCAAGATCACCCAGCAGATCGAGATCGAGATCAAGATCCAGGTTGAGCTCGAGGTCGATATCGATGTCGAGGTCAGCCTCCAGGCTGTCCTCGATGCTGTCCTCGAGATCGGCGACGGTGGATTCGTCGACCGTCCCGTGATCCTTCAGCTCGGACTCGATGGTGCCCTCGAGGTCGGCTGACAGGGCGACCGAGAGTTCGGCCGCAACGTCGGCATCGAGCTGATCGGACAGCTCGTCCTCGAGCTGCGCCTGCAGCTCGGCGGTGATCTCGGCCGCGAGGTCCGCGCTGACCGAGGTCGAGCTGTTGCCGTCCTCGATGACCGGCTCGGCACTGGCAATCGAAGCGCCCGCAAAGCTGGTCACAACCACCGCGAGAACGGCGGCTGCACCCTTGGCCAGTGGCTTGAGATAACGCATTTCACTCCTTGAGATAGGTTTCACCGGCTTCCCCACTGCAGTGAGTGAGCCGGCTGGGGGGTCCTACGCTCTTCTCCTGGCATTCGAGCCCGACCGCGCACCGGATTGGTGCGATCTTCGGTTTCTTGTGATCACCGGCTCGCCTCGAGCTCGGGGGCGAACGCCGCCGAGCACCAATCTGAACGGGCTGCGGTGTCGAAGTGTTGGTGTCCCGACAGCCTGATCGGCTCCCCGTCGCGCGCCGATCTCGGCCCGAAACCTTCATGGACGAAGGAGTGACTGTGATTCTCCCGCGATCAGGCGGAGCTGGGAGTGGTGGCCAGGTGCCGATCCGATCTGGTGACGGCGACCTGCTCGGACCGCAGGGCGGCCAGCGCGTGGAGGGTCACCCACGTCCAAGGCTTCATCTGGTCATACCGACGGCTTCGGCTCCACAGTGCTACGAAGGTGTTCACGACGATCCGCCGAACCGCCTGGTCGTCGGCGATCTGGGTTCGGGCCCAGCGGTAGACGCCGGGTGCGACGACGTCGTAGAGGTCGCTCACGAGCGCGGGGTCTCCGCTCTGCTTCAACTCGATCAGCAGTTCGCGAATCCGCAGTTCATCCGATTCCACCCAAAGACCTCCACTGGTGACGGGCACGTTCGGCGAGAGGCACGGTACTCAGTCTCAACGCGGCGTGGTGCAGTTTTGCGGCTGCGATTTCGGGAGACCCGTGCCGTCCGACCCTGAATCCGCGGATCACCCGGCCGCCGACAACGTGGCCGAGGTCAGCAGGGCCATGAGAAGAGCCTGGCAAAGCGGTGACACCGTGCCGACCGGCCGACTGTGGGGCCTGCCCGAACTCGCCGAGGACGATTGCTGGGTCGACATGGCCGGAGCCGCGGCGTTGGCCGGTGTCGAGCCCAGCACGATCACGAGCTGGCTCTCTCGGGGCGGGCCCAAGACGTGTCCGTTCCCCCGCGGAACACGACATCTGTACCGACGACTCTGGCCCCGGCAAGCCGTTCTCGATTGGATGGCCCGCTACCACGGCCAGCCGTAGCGCGATCACTCCGCCGGGAATTCAGAGCTCGGCGACGCCGAACGGATCGGTGGTCGGCTCGTCGGCGCCGCCGGCGGCCTCGACCGTCAGGGCGAGTGCGTCCGCGCCCGCCAGCTGGTCGATCCAGATGTCTTCGGCGGCACCACCGTGGAAGATCGGACCGGGAACCGCGCGGCCTTCTCGCATGGTCCAGAGTTGGTAGTCCCGCGCCGGTCCAGCTGCACCGATCGTGCCGGTGAGCAACGCCCGATCCTGAGCCCGGGAGATCAGGAAGGTGCCACGGGATCCGTCCGGGAACTCCACGGGCCGGTACCGCAGATCGGGCGCGCGAAGGAGTTCGCTGGTCGATTGTTGAATCCTCGTGGCTTGCTCGAGCTGGCCGATCTGTCGGTGCTGGACCACGGCCCAGCCGCCCAGGATGAGGCCGACAATGACGCTGGCTGCCACGGCCAGGGCAAGCCAGCGGCTGCTCCGCCGGTGTCGTACGTCAGCTGACCCGGCCCCGGCTATCGACAGTGGATCCGGATCGGTGGAGGTCCGGGCGATGGCAGCAAGAACGTCGGACCGCAGCGTCTCCGGCGGGGCGAACGACTCCGGCTCATCGTCCTCGGGCGGATCGATCCGAGTCTTGGTGATGGCCGCGAGGACGTCATCGCGAACGGACGCCGGAGGTCTGGCCGCGGCCACGACGCTGAGCTGGGCCAGTGTCTCGGCGAACTCGGTCACCTCACGGCTGCAGGATTCGCAGCTTTCCAGATGCTCACCGAAGACGATCCGAAGCTGGTCGTCGAGCGCATCGGCGACGTAAGCACCGACATAGCCGTGAATGTCATTCATGATTCCACCCCCAACGCGTCGCGGAGTCCGATCAGCCCATCCCGAATTCTTGTCTTCGCCGTCCCCAACGGCAGGTCCAGCATCCGAGCCACCTGGCGATGGGTGTTGCCGCCGAAGTACGCCAGCGTCAGTGCCTCCCGCTGGACATCGGTCAATGACCGGAGGCCGGTCCGCACTCGTTCCACGTCGACCTGGTGGGAAACTCCGTCCCACACCACATCGAGTTCAGGCAACGATTCGCCGCGGCCGTAGCGCTCCTCGCGGTCGGCCCGCCGCTTGTTGGCCCGGATCAGATCAACCGAACGGTGGTGCGCAATGGTGAGCAACCAACTCAGGGCAGATCCGAGCTGCGGACGATAGCTGGCGGCCCGCCGCCACGCCTCGACATAGGTGTCCTGGGTCACGTCGGCCGCGGATTCCGGCGAACGCACGATTCGCAACGCCACACCGTAGACGCGTGCTGCCGTCACGTCATAGAACTCGGCGAAACTGTCCTCGTACCCGCGGGCCGCGCGTGCCATCAGTTCTCTGAGCCGTTCAGGCTCGGTCACCATCAGATCCTGTACGGCCGCAAGCCGAGGCGGGCGAAGTGGCCCTTCAGCCCGGGTCATCGCCACACCTCCGATTCCGTGAAACTGCGAAGCCTGCCGACCTTGCGGCCTACGCGATGTCCGACCGCGACGCCGCAGCCAGCCATAGGTTGTTCGGCGCAGGCATTCGGGTGGATTGGTCTAGCTGCGCGCTAGGGCTTGTTGATCATGAGTGCCAGGTGTTCACCGTGATGGCTATGCAGATCAAGAGTGTGGGCGAACTCTGCTCGGCATGGCTTCACCTCCCCGTGAGTGGAGACGGACACGGTCCGCACCCACTGTCTGATCTTGGTGGGTGCGGACCGGGTCGTGTGGGTGCGACCGCCCCGGCCTACAGGGTCTGCTCGGCGACGATGAAGGGCCCCGCTGCCTTGAGGACCTTGGATTTCGAGGCAGGCGTCTCGAACGCACCTTGGTAGACGCCGCCCTCCGCCTCCTTCTTCTGGAGCACGCCGATGATCGCCGCGTGCCTGGCCTCGACGCCGAAGATGCTGGCGGCGGCGGTGAGCAGTTCCTTCTCCCGGAACAGCGACGGCGCGGCTCCGAGGTAGGCCTGCACGCCGAGGTTCTCGAACGTGTACGCCGTCTCCAGGTAGCTCGCCTTGGACTTGAAGGCCTCGCCGAAGTCCACCTTCGGCGCACCGACCGGGGTTTCACCCAGCTTCTCGATGGTGTCCTTCAGCGCCCAGACGTGCGCCTCCTCGTCCTTCTGGATCGTCTCGAGGTAATCAGCGGCCTGACCGCTGAGCAGCTCGGCCTCGTTGCCCTGACGGTAGAATTCCGCCTCCAGATACTCCAGCGTCAGCGCATAGTTGAGCACATCGATCGGGCCTTTGAAATCGCCGTCCTCGGCGAAAGCCCACTTCGCGCTCAGCATGTCGATCGCAATCGCGCCCGGAATGACGGCGGCCGCGCCCTTCATCAGATCTCGTCTGTTCAATGCCATGATTTGTCACCCCTCACTTGATGAACTTGTCGGCGGCTTTGAGGACCTGCTTCATCGTCATCCGCTTCTCGAACGGAGACGGGAACGGATTCTCGTCGATCAGATGCGCGATGACCGCCGCGTGCCGTGACTCGACACCGGCGATCGACGCGGCTGCCTTCAAGATGTCGGCATCGTCGACCCGGGCAACCTGGCCGTGATAGGCAGTTACGCCGAGCTCTTCGAAGGTGGCCGCCGTCGTCAGGAAGGTCTCGCGATCACTGAAGGTCCCGTCCGGGAAGCTGAATTCCGGCTTCGAGACCGCCTTGCCACCCAGGTCCTTGATCGTCTGCTTGACCACGGCGACATGCTCATTCTCATGATCACGAATCGGCTCCACGAGCTCCAACTCGCGATCCGATACCGCGCCCTCCTTGATGCCCTTGGTGTAGAACTCAGCCTCGAGATACTCCAACGTCAAGGCGTAGTTCAGGATCTCAAGATCATTCGCTGTCGGTTCGGCCCCTGCCGTACGCTCGCGGTGCGTGGCAGCGGCCAACGTTGACCCGACTCCGACGACAGCGGCGACCTTCAGGAAGTTCCGGCGCAAATTGTCGTCCCGGAACCGCAGCACCGGCTGGCCGTCGAACAGCACGCGTTCGCCGGACCCGGTGCCTGAATTCTGATGCTCGGTCATGCTCGAGCTCCCTTTCGTTCTCGGTCGATGTGAAACTGTGGACTAACGAACTGATCAGTTACACCCCCTCTTTGGAGCGCTACTCAGTACCTTCCGGGCACCTCGACGGGCCGGGTCAGGAGCGCTGCTCGGCCCGGACCACGATGCGGAAGATCGGATTTCCTTCGGGATGACAGGCGAACAGGGTCACCTGCCGGTCCGTGTCATCGTCCGGTTGCTTGAGCACGAAATCCTTGTATTCGTCCTCCGGCACGATTGCCGTTTCGACCACGGTGAAAACTGTCGTCTTCCCGCCCTTTAGCGTCGTCTCGATCCGATCGCCCTCGGCGAGTCGGTCGATCTCCTTGAACGGCTGAGTGTGCGTGTTGCGGTGTCCGGAGATCACCGAATTTCCCAGGCCACCGGGCATCGGCGTGCCCGGCCAGTGCCCCGGACCACGCTCCAGCGGCTCGCCGTACACGCCCTCACCGAAGGTGGCGCTCAGCCCGATCGAGGGAATCTCGATCCGACCCAGCCGGCGGTATTCGCCCGGGTCGGTCTGGACCGACGACACCTCGCGCGGGTCAACCGGCAGGTCGTAGCCGGCCGACGCGCCCGCCCGGATCTCTTCAGCCAGGCGCCGGACGTCCTCACTGGTCGGCGCGTCCTCCGTCGAGGGTGTGCTGGACGGCTCAGTGGCAGCAGACGGGCCGGGACTCGGCGCGGCGGCCGGCGGCACCGCCTGCGGTTGCCGCAACGAGTCCCAGGGGATCAGCCAGGGCACCACCGCGCAGGCCAACAGGACAACGGTCCCGATGATGATGGACAGCGGTCGGATCCGTCGGCGTCGACGGTGCCCCACGTTGGCCATCCCTACGTCGCGATGCGCTCGGTGCTCAGTGATCTCACGTCGACCGTTCGTCGCCGACGCGCCGGCGGATTGGTCAACGACGACAAGAACTTCGATCAAGGGGCTCGGCTCAGAAGTCCCGTATCCCTGTGGATCGGGCTTCGGCTTGAACGAAGCAGGCGGGGACCCGGTATCCCCTGGCAACCGAGCGGTCCCGCTCACACCCGTCCGTAAGGAGCACCGATGAACCGCGTTATCAAGACCACGCTGGCCGGGCTGGCCGCAGCCGCCCTGACCACCGCCGCGAGCGTTGCCCCCGCCGCGGGCGGCACGCTCGATTCACTGCTCGGCGGGCTCCTCGGCAGCGGTGGCACCGCGGTCGGGCTCACCGATCACGGTCACCTGGTTTCGTTCAAACTGCGTGCGCCGGAATCACCGAAGACCATCGGCGCCGTGCACGGTCTCAAGGGTGACAAGAAGCTGATCGGAATCGACTACCGGGTCCAGAACGGCAAGCTGTACGGAGTCGGGAGCTCCGGCGGCATCTACACCGTGTCGACGTCCTCGGCGAAAGCGACCAAGGTCAGCCAGCTCACGGTGACGCTGCAAGGCTCCAAGTTCGGGGTCGACTTCAACCCGGCCGCCGATCGGCTCCGGGTGATCAGCGACTCCGGTCAGAACCTCCGCCACGACGTCAATCCGGGAGGTGCCACGATCGCCGACGGGACTCTGACCCTCCCGCCCGACCCCGCGGCCGCTGCCGGAGTCACCGCGGCCGCGTACACCAACAACGACCTCGACCCGGACACCGCAACCACCCTGTTCGACCTCGACACCACCCGTGACCAGGTCGTCCTGCAGTCGCCGGCCAACTCGGGCCAGCTCAGCCCGACCGGCAAGCTCGGGGTCGACGCCGGATCCGACGCCGGATTCGACATCTATTCCGAGCTGAGCCGGGGCAGCACGCAAGCCGTGGCGGGCTGGGCCACCCTCAAGGTCGACGGCCGGTACGGCCTCTACTCGATCAATCTCCTCACCGGAGCCGCCGATCGTGAAGGTCGCTTCCCCAGCCGGCATCAGGTCACCGACCTCGCCGTCACGCTCGACCGCTGAGACCGGGGCCCGGGCCGGCTGAGGGGCGGGCCGGTCCGGGCACCCGTTGTCAGCTTCAACGCCGGGGTTCCGGCCCAACTATGGCGTCCGGGTGTAGACGATCCGCTCTTCGGCCGCATCATCGCCGGCGTCGTCTGGATAGTGCCACGTGCCGGCGTACTCGGAATTGTCGTCAGCGAAGCGGGCTTCGAAGTATGTATCCGATCCGACGTCGCCCTGGCTGACCCGGATCACTTGCCCATCCAGCAACCACGAGTACGTGGCTTCGTTGCCCAGAGTGTCGAGGTAGCGAGCGCGCAGCGTGTCGGTCGTTCGATCGTGAGAGATGTGTTGGATGTTCGTCAGCTCGGCGCCGTTGACGACGACGCTGACCCGGCCGACCAGCAGCAGGCCATCTCGCACGGATCGATACTCGGCATCCCCGGCGATACCCGGCCCGGTCACTCGCCACCTCCCGCTCAAGCGCTCAGCCAACTCGGCCAGCCTCGGATCAACTTCCGCCGCTACCAGTCCTGCTGTGTGGTCGCTTTCGGTCATGGTGCTCCTTCGAGACGAGTTGATGGTCGCTTGACCCACACCTCCACTACGAACTGCTCCCGCACCGAAGGACATCCGGGCAGATCGGAGGCGCCAAGGTCTGGCCGACCGTGCGGCGACGTGCCGTACAGCCTGGAGGTCCTGGGTAATTCCGTCGACGGTAACCGCGGCCGATAACCGATTTATAGCGGCGTTTCCTACGGTCAGAACTGCCTACAAGGGGACTCGGCTAGCCCGGGTCCAGGAAGCGAGAGTGATGCGGAGCATCAGCAGAACCATCATGACCATCGGGGCAGCCGCAGCGGTTGTTGTCGCTACGGCAACGACCGCCAGCGCAGAAGCGGACACCCCAGACGACCATTGGGTTTCCGGCGGTTGGTGGGCGTCGGTGATGTGGAACGACTATGAAAATCGGGATCACGGCAATGACCTCGACAACGTCTGGATCGAGGACGAGTGGGGAGACGGCTACTCGGCCAAGCTCTACGTCTACCGGAACGGCAAACTCGTTGATACGGCGCACGCCTACAACGGCGACGAAGCCTCAGCCAATGATCTCGGCAACGTCCCCAACGGCGGGTCGGTCTACTGGAAGAGCTGCTTGTGGAACAACGGTAAGCCGGTGTACAACGATCACGGCCAACCGGAGTGCTGGTCCGGATCGTTCTACGAATGACACGGCTGCCGAAACCGTCGGCGATCGCCCGGCGACTGGGGTGGGAGCATGAGGGCCATGGATCCCCTGGAGGAGTCCGCGGTCTGGAACCGCGCCGCCGGCGAGCCGGGTCCCGATTCGCGATCCGGCGACCGAGCCCTTGCGGCGGTGATCACCTTCGACGGCCTGGTCAACAACGGCGGTCTCGCCCACGCCTGCGACGTGCTGAGCAGCGACGAGTTGGCTGCGGCCGAACAGGGCTACCGCTACCTGCGGCTGCCCGACGTGGCCGACATCGTGATGGACGCACGATCCCTCTCCACCGACCACCCGGCCGACGATGAAGTGTTCCAGCTGCTGGAGCGCCGACTCGACGAGTTGATCACCAACGACACCATCGACAACCAGTTCCGCGGTCTGCTGTACGAACGGCCCTACGACTTCGCACCCGTCTCCACAGCCGACCTCGCTGAGCAACAACGCCACTGGGACGAAACCCAACGGCTCCTCGGCGACCTTCTCAACCAGAAAGGCTCAACCGACCCGACCGGTCGGTAGCTGACACCAGGTTCCGGGGACGGTCCACTGATCCGCGCGCATGACGACGAACCGTAGGGACCCGCCGAGCCGACAGGCCAGAACCTCCTCCACGGTGCCCTCGGGACATCGCTTGGAGCTCCGGGCCTTACCGGCGTCCGAGGCGGCGCTCACCGGAGGACCCGGCCTGGTAGTCGAGGCCGTAGTGAGCGAACAGAGCTGGTTCGGTGGCGGAGTCGAGTTCGCCGTCAGTGTCGATTGCCGGTGCGTTCTTGGCCGTCTTCTTATCGGTCCGGACGCGGACATGTTTGGGTGCAACTCGTGCGCCGTCCAGCGGCACGAAAACAAGCCGTCCGCCGCCGGGAAGCCCGACTTTGATCGTGGCGAAGGTGGGCACGTCGGTCGCGGTGTCGTAGTAGATCCCTTCCAGGGTGCCGATCTTGGACCCCTGGTCGTCAACAACGTGCTCGCCGAGCCAGTCACGGATGTCATCTGCATCGAACATTTCGTTCCTCCTGCGCCTGCGATCGGGCTCCTCGGCCCAACCACGTCGAGCGACGGACATCCTGAGCCGTACCCGGCCCGCTCCGATCACAAACCGTCCCGACGAACGGTTCGTACCCGCTCGAGTCCAGATCGCCGACACGAAAAATTCTGTTACTCGGTAGGGATGCCGGTCGTGCGGCGAGTGATCACCAGTTCGCGGGCGATGTCGGCCAGTTTGCGATTCTCGCTCTGCGACACCCGGGCCAGCACCGCGAACACTTGATTCGGCTTCAGCAGGCCGACGTTCGCCGTTTGGAGTTCGGAGGTCGGTTTGTTATATCCGCTGCAGGCCGTCGCGCAGGAGGTGGGCCGCGTCCAGCTCGGGCAGCTCCAACAGATCGGCTAGCTGACGCAGGGTGTGACCGCCGAACACGCACAACAACACGGCGAGCCGATTCAACGCCGGCACGTTCCGAAGCCGACGTACGGGCGCCGGTAACTCCGGGTCAGGGCGAGTGCGTGAACGGAACGCGGCAGCTTGGTGGAACACGGCCCGGCACAGTTCGCGGCGTTGCTCCGCCAACTCGAGGCGTTCGCACAGGTCGGGCTGACCGGACAACTCAACGATGGCCCGCACGGTCAGCCGTTCAGCAACCTTACGGTTCCCCGTCACCGTGATCGCCAGTGTGAGCAGTGACCGGCCGTGGGCGTCGCACAGAGTCAAAGCCGCCGTTTGCCGGTCCAGAACCTCAACTACTTCTGCCATGATGCACCGCCCTCGTCTCGCTCAGGTGGCGCTACCGGGGACCGGGGCAGCACAAAATCGAAAGGCTAAGCCCGACGCCTTGGCAGGACGTCCATGGCTCTCGAGTACCCATTTCACGGACGATGAACCTTCTGTGGCACCATTCGGGGGTGAACCGCCCCGGGTTGTCCGGATACCTCGGGCGGTTCGAATGTGCCCGTCTGTTAAGGATCCCCGATCCTAGACAAGTCGAAGTTTCCCTTACAGCACAGGCACTTTCGCGCTTCTCCACCTGGGTCACCAGAGTTGGCACGGAACAAGCGGGCTAGGCTCAGCTGCGCCCGAAACGCGCGATACCGGCGCTCACCGCAGCCACGCGATCAGCCACGTCCCGGGCGGGGATGTCGATGAGTTCGTAGCCGAAGGCCCGGTAGCTTGCTTCGTGGATCTTCTCGAAGTCCAGCGATTCCTCGAAACTGATCCGACGAGCAGCGGTCGGCTCGACGAATCCCAGGTTGCGGACGAAGAACACCTGCCGCTCATAGACCGCATCCGCGGCGATCCGTTCGAGCTCAGCAGCCAACATCCGGGACACCGGCCACCCGAGGTAGCTGGTGAGCGCGTGAGTACAGACTGGAGATCGGTCGAACACCTGAATCTCCCCGTTGGCCCGCACCTGCCGCTGGTGTTGCAAGGCGATCACCTCGTCGATAAGGGACTCCCGGGTCCACGGCCGATCCTCCCCCAGCGACTGTGCACGTGCGATGACCGAAGTGGCCGCCTCGTCGACGACCTCGTAGCCCAGCTCGCCCAGACCTCGCAGAATGGACGTCTTGCCCGCGCCCGGAGTGCCGGTGAGCACGTAGCGTCGCATGATCAGAAGTCCGGCTTGCCGACGTAGCCGGCGGTCTGCGTCACCATGCGAGGCATTCTCTGCGCCAGAACACCCATTCCTGATCCGTTCCGAGCTGCCGCCGCGTGACACTGACGTCGTAGCCCGGCATTCCCTCGACCGTGCAGGCAGGATCGCAATCCGGCGACCCGGACAAGCAGGCTGGCTGGACCTCGTACTCCCAGAGCGGATCGTCGTGGTCCGGTTGATCAGCTCCGGACACCACCACCACGGCCGACACCACTAGCAGAAGAGCCGTGGCAGCCGCCATCACCATCGACGCCCACCACGGCTTGCGCCTCCGATCAGCTGATTTCTCCGACAAACGCATCTGCTCGACTTCCCACCACTGCATCAGTCCAACTCCGGTCTTTGCCCGGGCCGACGCTTGCAGCGCGGCCCCTCGGTTGATCTTGGTCATCGAAGACTGACCCGGCCGGCTCGGCGAATGCTGTCAGGAAAGTGGACGAGCAACCCCACGTCAGGCGACGTGGCGGCCGCGTGGGGTGATTGCTGCGGCCGACTCGGGGTCGAGGAAGTCGATCGCCAACTCCGCGGGGGTCCTCTGGTCACCGGACCACGGCAGGTGGTCGACCCCGTCGAGGGGTACGAACGCGGCGCCCGGGATCCGGCTTGCGAGTTCCTGGCCGAGCACGACCGGCACCGCGCGATCGGCCCGGCGATGGACGACGAGGGACGCGGCACGGATCTGCGCGAGTTGCGGGCGCCCGTCGAACGCGAAGGCAGCCGCGAGCGCTTGCACAGCGCGTTCCGGGTTGCTGGACGCGCGCTGGCAGCGGGCGAACTCGTCGCGTTCGGCCACCGACTGGCCGGGAAGCAGGATGCTGGCCAGGATGTGCGAGCCGAGGCCCCGGTGCGATCCGACGACTCTGAGCAACGCGTCCCGGGTCCGCGGTGACGCGATCCGGCCACCGAAGGCGTACGCGCCGAACAGGACGAGCCGGTCCACTCGGTCGGGCCGCGTCGCGGCGTAGGCACTGGCGACGCATCCGCCGCTGGAGTACCCGAAGAGTCCGACCGGTGCTCCGGGATCGCCCAGCACCGCGGTCACCGCATCGACCACCGCGCCCAGCACCTCAACCTCCTCGGCCAGCGAGCGCGCCGGCGAGCCGGGATCGGACAGCCCCGATCCCAGCCGGTCGTACCGGATCACGGTGTGCTGCTCGGCGAACTCCCGGACGAACCGCTGGAAGGCCGTGTTGCGCCAATCCAGCTCGAGCTGGCTGAAGCACCAGCCGGCGAAGATCAGCGGCGGACCATTGCCGACTGCGGACCACGCGACAGTGCGGCCCTCGATCATGGCGTAGCGAACCACCTGCTCCCCCAGCGCCGGGGACGGATGCCGCGCCCCGACCGGTCGGGGCCCGAGTTCGTGGTGCGGAGCGGCCAGCTCGATCACCGCATGATCACTTTCGAGTGCGCCTCCGTCGAGCACCGCCTCGCCGCTCAGGATCTGCTGGTGCAGCTCCTGGACCGAGGTCGACGGTTCCACGCCGAGTTCGTCCATCAGGGCCGTACGAAGATCACGGAACGACGCCAGGGCGTCGCCCTGCCGACCACATCGGGCCAACGCCGCCATCAACAGCTTCCGGGGATGTTCCCGCAGTGGATGCAGGCGCGCCAGCACTTGCAGTTCGGGCACCACCTCGGCGTGCCGGCCAAGGATCAGGTCCGCCTCGACCCGTTGCTCCAGAACCCGGAGCCTGCGCTCCTCCAGCGCGATCGTCTCGGGCAGGCAGCCGTCGAGCGCGACTCCGTCGAGTACGGGTCCGCGCCAGTACGCCAGCGCCTCCCGCAACAACGAGGAACGGTGCTCCCAGCCGGCCCGAGAACGGTCGCCGCTCGACTCCCGCGCCGCGTCGACGAGCTCGGCGAACCTGCTCCGGTCCAGCTCCTCGGCACGGACCCGGAGCACGTAACCCGGTCCTTGGCGAGCGAGCGGCGATGGCTCGCCGGTCCCGCCGACCAGGGTCCGGCGCAGACTTGCGACACAGCCGTGCAGCAGCCGGCGCGCACTCGACGGTGCGCCGTCGCCCCAGAGGTGATCGATCAGCCGATCGGCCGGCACCGGCGTGTTCGCGTTCAGCAACAGCACGCCGAGCAACACCTGCTGCTGCGGGCCACCCACCGAGATCGAATGTCCGTCCCGGGCAACTTCCAGCGGCCCCAAGATGCCGTACCACATGCCAAATCCCCCATTCAGGTCACAGTGGTCCCCAGCGTCGCGGCGACAGGGGCGTACTCCCTGAGCAATCACTACTCAGATCTCGCCCGATCCTGCTCAAGTCCTGGCCCGATGCCCCTGCGTCGATTCCCCCTGAAAGGTGAGCACCCGTCGCCGCGATCTGAGTATCGATTGCTCACGAACTCGGATGCCGGCCCACGTAGAAACGGTGCCAACATCTATCACTCAAGAAGGAGCCAAGATCATGGCTTTGGACGAGGCACGACTCTTCGAATTCCTCGACCGCTGCGTCTCCGACGCCGCCGCGACGATCGCGGCCGGCAACATCGTCGTCGGCGATCGGCTCGGCCTCTACCGCGCTCTCGCCGCCGGACCGGTGTCACCGGAGCGGCTCGCGGCGATGACCGATACCGCGCCGCGCTACGTCGAGGAATGGCTGCGCGGCCAGGCCGCCGGCGGCTACGTCGAGTACGACGCCGAATCTGGCAGCTACTCGATGACCGAGGAGCAGGCGTTCGCACTCACCAACCCCGACGGACCGGTGTATCTGCCGGGCACGTTCCGGCTCGCCCTCGGTGCGCTCCGGGCCGAGCCGCAGGTCGCCGAGTCGTTCCGCACCGGCGCCGGCATCTCCTGGCACGAGCAGGACCCGGAGGTCTTCGCCGGCTGCGAGTTGTCCTTCCGCCCCGGGTACGTCCAGAACCTCGTGTCGGAGTGGATTCCCCGGCTCACCGACGGGCGGCAGAAGTTGATCAACGGTGCCCGGGTCGCCGACGTCGGCTGTGGGTACGGCGCGTCGACCATCCTGATGGCGCAGGCCTTTCCGCACTCGACCTTCCACGGCTTCGACTCCCACGGCGACTCGATCGAGGCAGCCCGCAAGCGGGCGGCGGAGGCCGGGCTCACGGACCGGGTGCAGTTCGAGGTCGACTCGGCCGCGACCTTCGGCGGAGGTCCGTACGACCTCGTGACCACCTTCGACTGTCTGCACGATCTGGGTGATCCGCTCCGCGCGGCCCGGCAGATCCGTGCGGCGCTCGCGCCGCGTGGAACCTGGATGATCGTCGAGCCGTTCGCCGGCGACACCGTGGGCGACAATCTCAACCCGATCGGGCGCCTCTACTATTCCTTCTCCACCTTCCTGTGCCTGCCGAACGCCCTCTCCCAGGAAGGCGGGTACGCGCTCGGGGCACAGGCCGGCGAGCCCGCCATCCGCGAACTCGCTCTCGACGCCGGCTTCGGCACCTTCCGTCGGGCCGCCGAGTCGCCGTTCAACCAGGTGTACGAAGCCCGTCCGTAACCGGCGATGGGCTAGGACTACCCCTCAACTCCAGGTCGGACGGAGGTGGCGGTGACCGAAATCCAGCAAGGGTTCGGCGCAACGGGCCCCAACGGACTCGTTCTGGGAACGAATGCTGGATTTCCGGTCACCGGTCCGCACAAGGTGCGGCCGCATCCCACGCGTCGAAGGCCAGGCCGGCGCCTCGGGCTCATCGACTGTGACTGTGAGGGTAGACCGGTACCAACCGTCGCATGCTGCCGACTCGTGGCCTGAAGCCGTTACGGAGCCCAGTCAGGACTCTGGCACGAGGTAGGCCAGCGACGCTGCTCCGCATCCCTGGTAGACCGGGTCGACGTCGCTGGCGTTGGCGATACCCCCGCCGATCCGGTGAGGAGGATGATCGCGCATACTGCGGCCGGGGTGCGTGTCCGCGTCATCAACTGAACCACCTTCTGCCTTAGGGCCGCCACTGTTGCCGGGCGCGGACTCCTGGGCCGACGTTGTCGATCTTGATCAGGACGTCCGGCTGAACCTACGACCCGAGATTAGAATGAGGATGACCTCAACGGCTCGGGAGCTGAGATGCCATTCTTCCGCCGGCGGCCGAAGCCGCCGAAAGTCGACAAGTACATGATCTTCGCAACCAACGAGGCGCTGCAGGAGTGGGAGCGCGGTCTCGCCGATGCGGGGTTGACCCAGATCGGCACGAATCGTCAAGCCGAAGGCACGTACGAGCAGTGGAACGGGACCGACGCCGAGAAGGCCAAGGCGTGGCTGCGTGAGCGCAAGATCGATCAAGAGCTCTTTTACGTGGTGGTGCAAACGCCCGACGGCGTCTGGGGGGCCGACATCGAAGGCCTCTACCTCGAGAAGCTTCGACCCTGGCAGTTCGACCCGGCGAGTGCCGAGACCACGGCCGAGATCCTCACGCTGATCAACGGCGTCTACGGCATCGAACTGGCCGCCACCGGTCGCGCCGACAACTTCATCGTCGAGGTCGCGTGCGGCAGGTGCGAGCGGACCTGGTTGGACGGGGTCCGTTATCGCGATCTGACCCTCGTACGGTGCCCGCATTGTGGCGCCGCCAACCGGGTGGACTCGACCAACTTCATCGTCACCTGACGCCCTCGACCGAGCTACGACAACGCCGCCTCGACCACGGCGGCGGGCTGAGAAGGTTCGGTGGTCGTGCGAGCATCTGGGGATGGACCGCCGACTCGTCGAACGAGACCGTGAGTTGGTCGATCTCACGCACCTCGTCGGGCAGGCGGCCACCGGCCTCGGTCATGTCGTCCTGGTCTTCGGTGAGGCCGGGATCGGCAAGTCGCGACTGGTCGAGGCCATGCGGGCTCGGATGCCTGCCAGCGGCCGCATGCTGGTCGGCCGCTGTGACGATCTGGGGACACCGCGCACGCTCGGGCCGTTCCGAGACCTCGTCGGCAGCGTGAGCGCTGGCCTCGCCGCAGCGCTCGAGAGCGGAACTGACCGCGATCGCTTGCTGACCGCCCTGCTGGCCGAGCTCCAGCACCGCGACCGGCCGACCCTGCTCGCTGTGGAGGACATCCACTGGGCCGATGAAGCGACCTTGGATGTGCTGCGCTATCTCGCGCGGCGAATCGGGGAGCTGCCGGCCGTCCTGATGCTGACCTACCGCGACGACGAGGTGCCCATCGGTCCCTCGCTCCAGCAGCTGCTGGTGGCCGCCGGCGGAAGTGACCGATGCCGGAGGATGCCGCTGAGCCGGCTGTCGGCCGCCGCGGTCCGGGAACTGGCGGCCGGCAGTTCCCTGGACCCCGACGAGCTGTACGAGGTCACCGCCGGTAGCCCGTTCTTCGTCAGCGAACTGCTGGCGTCAGGCTCGATCGGGCACGTCCCGCCGACCGTGGTCGACTCGGTCCAGGACCGGCTGCGACGCCTGCCGGCGTCCGGTCGGGCCGCAGTGCAGCAGCTCGCCGTCATCCCGTCAGCGATCGACCGGTGGTTGGTGGACGAGATCATCCCCGGTGGGCTGCTCACTCTGGCCGAGGCCGAGGAGGCAGGCCTGCTGACAGTGACGCCGCAGCGGGTGTCGTTCCGCCACGAACTCGCCCGGCGCGCGGTCGCCGATTCGCTGTCCGGAATCCGACGGGCCGAGCTCAACCGGGTCGTCCTGACGGCGTTGATCAGCCATTCGGGTTCGGATGTCGCGCATGTGGTCCATCACGCGTCGGCGGCCGGCGATCGGGAAGCCATCCTCCGGTTTGCGCCGATCGCCGCCCAGGACGCGGCCGTCAGCGGCGCCCATCGCGAGGCCGGCACGCACTACCGCGCCGCGTTGGAGTACGCCGACGGTCTGTCCCGGGACGAGCACGCTCGGCTGCTGGAGGAGTATGCCGTCGAGTCCTACGTCGTCGGCGACGGCGCCGAGGCCGTGTCGGCCCAGTTGACCGCGATCGAACTCCGCCAGTCGCTGCAAGATCATCTCGCCGTGGGCCAGGGCCTCAGCTGGCTGGCCCGGATGCAGTGGTGGGACGGCAATCGGCAAGCCGCCGAACAGACCATCGCGAAGGCGATCGCGGTCCTCGACCGGCTCGGCACGTCCCGGGAGCTGGCTCGCGCCTACAGCCACCAGTCCCAACTCGACATCCTTGCGCACAAGGCGATCGAGGCTCAGCAGGGTGCCGAACGTGCGGTCGCCATGGCCCGGGCCACGGGCGATCAGGCCACGGTCGCCCACGCGCTGACCACCATCGGCGCATCGCGCTGGCAGTTGGGGGAACCGGGGGCCACGGATGTTCTGCACGAAGCGCTGCGGATCGCGCTCGAGACGGGTGCGGTCGAGGACGCCTGCCGGACCTACGTCTATCTCGCCTGGAACCTGATCGACAACTTCTGGGCCGGTGACGCCGAGCCGTACGTCGCGGCCGGACTCGAGCTCGCCGAACGGACCGAGCAGTTCGGCTGGCTCGACATGCTCTACATCATCCGTGGCACGGCCCTGACCGCTCAGGGCGCGTGGGCCGAGGCGGCCCGCACCGCGGGCCACGCGATCGGTCCCAGAGCGCACTTCCGCTGCCCCGCCCTCACCGTTCTGGGCCGGGTCAAGGCCCGGACCGGCGACCCCGAGGCCACCGCGGTCCTCTCCTCGGCGCTGGAACTCAGCCATCGGATCGGCGAGACCCTGTGGATCGGCTACGCGGCCGCCGCGAGCGCCGAGGACGCCTGGCTCCGGGGAGATCTCGGGGCCATCCCGGACATCGCCGCCGAACCGTACGAGGAGGCCCGACGGCTACGGATCCGGTCCAGCTGGCCCTGGCCCGAGCTGGCCTTCTGGTTGACCAAGGCCGGTCATCCGGTTCAGCCCTTCGGGATCGACAGCCCGTACGAGTTGTTGATCGCCGGGCGATGGCAGGAGGCTGCCGAGCGATGGGGCGCGGCGGGTTACCGGTACGAGTCCGCGCTGGCGTTGAGCGAGAGCCCGGATCCACAAGATCAACTCGCGGCTCTCGACGTCCTCCATGCGTTGGGCGCACGTCCGCTGGCCCAGCTGGTTCGGCGGAAGCTGCGGCAGCACGGCGTCAGCTCCGTGCCACGCGGTCCTGTCGTCAGCACCCGGTCAAACCCCCAGGGACTGACGTCTCGGCAGTACGAAGTCCTGCAGTTGCTTGCCGCAGGCGTGACCGACGCGGAGATCGCCGAACGGCTGGTGATCTCCGTACGAACCGCCAGCAATCACGTTGCCGCTGTGTTGGCGAAGCTCGGCGTACACAATCGGGCCGAGGCCAGAAAGCAGGCTGCCAAGTGGCTGGCTGCCGGGAGTGGAAAGCCGTAACCAGCGATTCCCACAATTCTCCCAGCGGCATCGACGAAGCTCAGCCTCGGCGATCCGTGGCTGCGGGCCGCTCGAACAACAAGGTCGAGGTGATCATCATGCAGGGAACAGAGCTGGGCCGGGTGGAGCGCGACGGGGTGGGGATCGGGTACGAGCAGGTGGGGCAGGGGGCACCCGCCCTGCTCTTCCTACCGGCGTGGATGATCACCAACAGCGGGCTGTGGGCGGCCCAGCGGGACGCATTGAGCGACCAGTTCCGCTGCCTGTTCTACGACGCCCGCGGGAGCGGCCGCTCGGACCGGCCGACCGAGCCGGAGCGCTATCAGTCCACCCAGCTGGTGGCCGACACGATCGCGGTACTGGACGCGACCGGAGCCGATCGGGCCGTACTCGTCGGCAATTCCCTCGGTGGGATGGTCGGCTACCTGACCGCCGCGCTCCATCCGGACCGGGTGGCCGGGCTGGTGTTGATCTCCGCGACCATCGATCTCACCGGCGACGAGCACGCTCCTTTCGTACGCGCGATCGCGACCTTCGACGATGACCTGCCGGGGGTCGACGGCTGGGCCCGCTACAACCGGCATGCCTGGCAGCGGGACTACCCCGGCTTCGCCCGCTGGTTCGTCGACACGGCTCTGGGCGAAGAGGCCACCGCCGAGGCACGCCAGGACGGTGTCCGGATGGCACTGGACACCACGCCGGAGGTGCTCGCCGCGGGTGTCACCGCCCGCTCGGGCCAGCCGGCCGCCGAGCAGGCAGCCCGGCTCCGCGCAACGGCGGGACACATCAACTGTCCGGTCCTGGTGATCCACGGCGATCGGGACGCCGTCGTTCCACCCGCCTGGTCGGCCGCACTCGCCGCAACGCTGGACACAGCCGTCGCCCCACTCCCGGGAGCCGGCCACTGCCCGCAGGTCACCCGGGTCGCCGAGGTGAACGGCCTGATCAGCGACTTCGCCGCCAGTATCGAGACCTAAGGAGCGGCAGCATGAGCCCGCCGAATGCGAGCGAGAACCATCTCCTCAGCAACCCGATCCGGGGCCGCTTGAACTCCGCCACCCTGCGGACCATTGACGGCTACGCGCACCGGCTCATCGGCGGGCGGAAACATGCCCTGTTCGCGGATTTACCCAAGCAGGTGGTGGAGATCGGTCCTGGCACCGGCGCCAACCTGCGCTACTACCGGCCCGGCACCTGGTTGGTGGCGATCGAGCCGAACCTCCACATGCACCGCCCGCTCCGGGCCGCCGCCCGTCGCCGCGGCATCGACCTGGAGCTCCGCGCCGAGACCGCCGAGCAGATGGTGCTGCCCGAGGCCAGCGTGGATGCCGTGGTGAGCACGCTGGTGTTGTGCACGGTGCCCGATCCGGTTGCTGCCGTACGTGAGATCCGGCGGGTGCTGCGGCCAGGCGGGCGCTTGTTGTTCGTCGAGCACGTCCGGGCTGACGGTAGCTATGGGCGCGTGCAGCAGCTGGCCGCCCGGCCATGGCATTGGTTTTTCGAGGGCTGCGATGTGCGCCGCGACACCGAACGCACTATCCGCGATGCCGGCTTCGCCTCGGTGGACCTACAGCACTACGACCTGCGATCGGCGTTCCTCCCCATCAATCCCCAAATCGCGGGCACGGCCACGCGCTAGCAGCGGGCCCGCAATCTCGGGGCCGGCAGGCGGGGCGAGGATCGAGGCAGCCCTAGCTCGGCGCGACCAACACCCGTATCAGACGGTGTCAGCCGGACAGACCGAAACCGCCTCCCCTAGGCATTCAGCCTAGTGAGAGGCGGTTTTCCGCTCGTAGCCCCGACGGGATTCGAACCCGCGCTACCACCTTGAGAGGGTGCGAGCACTTCTCCGCACAATCATCAGCTGACAAGGCAGAACGCAATCCGGCACCCATTCAGGACCCTGACTTTGCCGCGC
The DNA here is from genome assembly GCF_009299835.1 of Microlunatus speluncae. Classification (GTDB taxonomy): domain Bacteria; phylum Actinomycetota; class Actinomycetes; order Propionibacteriales; family Propionibacteriaceae; genus Microlunatus; species Microlunatus speluncae. The sequence continues at coordinate 625,328 of NZ_VKCZ01000019.1, read as the reverse complement.
ATTAGCCGCATCCAGTTCGACGATCGCACCAGCTAGAATTTAGGAGAGTTCGTCAACGCCTCCACGACGTGGCTCCGGTTGGCCACTGGCACCCGAGCCGAAGCACGAGAAGTCGCACGCATGATCGCGACAGGTCACCGGCACCGGCTCATCGGAGCAGCTGGCGATCGAGATGATCACGTTGCGTCCCGTGGGCTGTGATGCAGGAGATGGCCGAACGAACCGATAAGTCCGAGCCAACGATCAGCCGCACGGCGACCAATGTCGCGTCTCGAGCGCCCGGTTGCGCTGGGATGGCCGATCCACGCAGGTGACTTCACACCGAGTCGCCTGCGACGAACCTCCCAACCGCTCCTGGCCGAGCAGGACCGCGCACTCTGCCGACGTTTCAGCTAGGAGCGGTCAGTGCCGGCGCCGTCTACCGAATGGCGAGATGAGCTTCGACCAGCACCCGGACGACCCACTGGCGCCGGGTGTCGCCCTGCGTGATAAACAGGGACGTCTGCTGGCGTTCCACGATCACGACCCGAGGCGCATCCGGTACGACACGTCGTTGTATCAGTTGACCACGCGTGCGAGCCCGGAAGGGAGAGAGACCCCTCTCATATCGGCGAGACCCGTTCATGTCGAACGCATCGACGGTGACGACACGACAGAGCAGATCCGAGCGTTGCACGCGAGTCCCCGACTGCTCCAGCACATCTATTCCAGATTCCGGAATCTGGGATAAGGTTGTGCGATGGACGAGAGCCTGAGGATCGAGCACTCTTGGTCGAAGGCACTATTCGGCAACCAGCACATGCTTCACATAGCTAACTCGATCGCTGTGGGCAGTGCCGCTTTCACTGCGCCTGAGCTTGAGCGGTCAACCGGGTTGAGCGCGAGCAGCGTGCACCGACTTCTGAGTGTCTTGTGCTCGGTGGGCTTGGTTTCGCGCGTTCCTCGGCTGGCTGGCGAGCGCATCCAGCGTTACCACCGGGAGCGTCAGCCATTTTGGATGGCGGTGTCGCAGATCAGGGAGCGTGCACGTGGGACGGCCTATGCACCCCACGTGCGAGGAGGAAATGCATGACTCGTCTCGTGCTCGACAATGCCGGGGTGGCGCAGCCGGCCGTGCATGCGCCTGTCAGGCCAGGACGGCCCCAGATCCTCGCCGATGTGGTTCTCGATGCGCTGGAATTAGAACGGCGGGAACGTCACCGCGCGCTGCCGATACTCAGCCTTGACCTGCTCAACCTCTTGGTGACGATGCCGCTCCGGTTGCCGGTTCAGGCGGACAGCTTTTCTGATTTCGACTGGCGAATTCTGGAAGCTGGAAGCCGCAGGGGTGTTGTCAACATTTTCAGCGTCGACGGGCACCTCGCCGCGACAAGATGCGCAGCACCGCCGCTGACGGTCCAACATGTGACTGTGACCACTCGTAATTGGCGCACCGGTCTCACTACGGCGTCACGGTTCGCACCCTATAGCTCCCGCGAATTGATCCTCGAGCGCCTGCCAGCAGACGATCTACAGTTGCGACTCGAAGCCGACTACCTCGGTGTTGGAGTATCTGTGCGCGGAAGCGATCCCGACATGCCCATTCGCCAGATCATCGAGCCTGCTAGCTTCGCTCCGGCTCGATACACCGGAGCGTCATGGCTCTTCGCCGAGCGACTGCTTACACGACGGACCGTACTCGACGACGGTTACTAAGCTGCCTGTAACCACTCTTCAACGTCTCGGGTCGGCGACACGTCGACTCCGATACGCCCCTTGAGCGCCTGACACTCATACTCCACCCCTCGAAGGCACGCCATCCACCAACCCGCTATCTGGTCGCTGGAGAAGCCATCGATCTCCTGCCGCATCCTGGTCGTCTGGTGCAGGTTGTGTAGGTGTGCCTGGAGCCGCTGCTCGTCCGAGCCGTTGAATCGGTCGATACCGCGCCCACGGCAATGTGGACACGGGCAAGTGTCGGGCAGGGCGCTAGCGAACCACTCCTGCTGCATCAAGCTGCTGCGGCGGTAACGTAGGAGGCTCCGCAGAAGTACATGTGGAGACTTATCCCTTTTGTCGGAGGAGAAGCTCTTCTGGTCCGGAAAGGCAAGCCGACGCAGGCTTGGGAGTTGGCCGATTGCCGCCGCCCGTGCGCCATGAGCGAGTGCATCGAATGCCGCCAGATCCGTGCGCCACGGCATAGCCCACCGGACCGTCTCAAATAGGCGCCGGTACGACGAAATTGCGCCCTTGTGCGCAAGCGGATTGGACGAGCTATCCGCCAGGGCGATCGCCGCCGGATGACGACTCCGCTGGACGATCGCGATCAGTTGCTTGATGTTGTCCTTGTCTAGCCACCGGTAGTGGACCGGTAGGAGGAAGACGACGTCGTCGCGCTCAAGTTTGTTCGCTACCTCGAGTGCAGCCTTCATCGATGCTGAATCGCTCGCCCGGAACACTCGCGTGGGCGTGACTGCGACGCTGGCGCCAGCCTGGATCTGGCCGTCGAGCACCTCATTGATTTCCTGGGGGAAGAGACCCGAAGTATCAAGGTCGAATGGAGCGTCCTCGGTTGCCCACACTGTTGTGGAGGTGGGCTCGATCATTATCGCAAGATCTGGGTAAGTCCATCGCAGCCTCCCCAGCAGCCGATGCGCAGCGATTCCAGCAAGAATGAGCCCGCTGGTCGCTGCGTCGACATGCGGCGCTGTAGCCTCAGCCTCCACGCTAGACACCACTAGTACACGGGTGGAAAGACGCCTTGCCGCATCAGTGTCTGCTGGATGTGGACCGCCGCGGACGCCGGCGGACGGACGATCGACAGGCCGAAGAATCTCATCGGTGCTCATGCGACACCTCCCAGGTACACGTCGACAAACTCGTCCTCGGTCATCCGCGCGGACCGTGCGAGGTCGGCGACCACTTCCCCACTCCGCAGGCGCTGCTGGATTATGCGCGACAGCAGCGACGGAGCTTCCCGTGGCACCTGCACCGGCTCATTCGTCCGATACCCTGCACGCGACAGTTCGATATTCAAGGCCCTGTATTGCGTGTCGTTGACACGACCGAGATCGCGACCACGCCGAAGTAATGCTGCCATCGATACGCCCCACTGCGCCTTTAGCTTAGCGAGCCTTGGGACGGTAATCCGGTCCAACTGTGGGCCCACAGCAACTGCAGGCATAAGAAGTTCACTCGCGAAACGGTCAGCCTCATTTTCCTGTTCCTCGGTTGGAACCTGGTGCATCACAGCGTGCGCGAGTTCATGTGCAAGGGTGAACCGCTGGCGATCGGCAGGAGCGTGATCGCCCAACAGGACCAGCGGGCGCCGACCTGACGGCCAGCTCACTATCGCGTCGATTCGAGACGATCCGAGAGAACGAGACACAACCACCACGCCGGCCTGTTCGAGGACACCTGCCAGGTGCAATGCCGGACCACCTGACATTCCGAGAGCTAGCCGCACCTTCCGCGCAATGTCCTCTGGGCTGTCGTAGCCATCCTCCGGCAGCGGCAAGCGTGGGAGTCGAACTTCAGAGGATTGCTCTCGCAGTATTCCTGCAACCTGGATGTGGATGAGATCAAGCTCAGCACGCAGCTGATTGGCCTTCGACACTGGAAGTGTCGAACGTTTGCGGTGGAATACATAGGGGGATGAACCGATCTCGGAGACGGGGGTTGCGATCAACTCCTTCGGAACACCCAGAACTCCCGCCAGTGTCGCCAGCCTCTTCGCATCAAGCGGGATCGCCCCGCTCTCCGACTTCGACAGCACCCCTTGAGAGATACCGGCCTCCTTGGCGAGTTCACCCTGCGTCATACCCCGCGCAATGCGCACAGTGCCTAGCAGGATGCGACCTGGCCCCTCGGTCGCGTTGAGTAACGACATGCCTGCAATCCTACCCAACACGACCACCAAGTTCTACATTCGATCTGCGGAAATATTCTCGCAGCTTCGCTGAGTCTGCATTCATTCAAATGTATGACAGTGCTACGCTGTGTGTCATACAGTGTCAGGAGGACTTAGCATGGCTGTCTTGAATATCAGGGTCGACGACCGGGTCCGCGCCCAGTTGAGGGAACTGGCGGAGGACCAGGGCGTCTCGGTGAGCGAGTACGTCCGCGACCTGCTCATGGAGGCGGTTGTCCCCGTCCACGAGCAGGAGTTGAAGCACGGCGACGAGCCGCCGGCCGAGAGCATGCGCATCGCCGACCGGCAGATGCTCTCGCTGCTGCATCGGATCCTGGCGCGAGTGCTACCGCAGGACGCCAATGACGTGGATGGCGACCTTGACTACCAGCTCATGCGAGCGACGATCGTCGAGGAGGGTTACACCGGCGAGTACTGGTACGAGACCGCGGGGTTCAAGGCCGAGCTGTCGAAGCGGGCCTGCGGTCGGGTGAAGGACATCCTGGACATGTTCCGTATCTGCACCTACAGCATCGACCACCTCCGCAAGGCGGGCGTCGAGCTCGCTGACCAGCTCGTCTACGAGCTCGAGTTCATGGGCTTCGACCACAACGACGCGCTCGAGGGTCACATGGCGAGCTACGTGAAGTTCCTCATGCGCGACGGCGAACGGTGGACCGAGCTGCAGCCCCAGATCGAGCGCAACGACGACGGGAACTCGCACTCTCTGATGCTCGACACCTACCTGCGCATGCTCGCGGAGTACCGGCGCATCGTGGACGGCCGCAAGCGTGGTTCCAACCGCCTCGACCATCTGCTAAGCGAGGACGAGCTCGTACGGATCTCCGAGGCTCGTGTCCACCTGGCCGACCGTCGTGCAGCCGAGGACTGAGCATGCCCAGATCACGCGCCGGGCTCCCCGACACGAACTACCTCGCCCGGATCGGTGGGATCACCTGCTCCGTCTCGTACCTCGAGTGGACGATCCTCGGGGACCGGCACCGCCTCGCGGACCAGTTGCCGGACGGCCTCGTCCTGAGCCGACTGCGGCCGATGACAACCTCGCAGATCGGCTCCGCGGTGAAGAGCGCATGGAAGGAGGTTGCCGAGAGCCCCGTGAAAAGAAGGAGTACCTTGTTGCCGTGTACCGGGCGGGGTTCCTCGCGGCTGACCTCCTCAGGGACGTCCTCTACGCTCGCCCGGCGGCCCACCCCGATCTGGCCAGCGTCTGAACCGCGCCGAGGTGCGGGGCCAGCGGACCACAAGCAAGCACTTCTGGATCGACGACGCGAGGTTCGATTCGGCGGTCAGCGAACCCACGAGCAGCTCTTCGCGATATCGCGGACGAGGGCGCCATTCACACCGTCACGGGAGACGCGATGATAGAAGATCAAGATCCGACCGCGCCTGTCTCCGACCGCCGGAAGTTCGACCGCAACCTAATGGAGACCGGGAACAGTCTCGCCCACCGCGTGGTCGAGCCCGTCCCGTTCTGCTGGTTCTGCGATCGCACGGCAAGCAAGAGGTCGAAGGAGCACATCTTCCCCCAATGGCTCCTCCGGCATCACAATGCGATGGATGAACGGGTCCACCCGATCCGGGCCAGCCTTCCGCTTGGCGGCGTGGTCGCCTCCGAGCGCGGTGAGCGTCCACTACGCGCGCACTTCAACGGCGAGGTGTGCGCCGACTGCAATAACGGCTGGATGTCCGCTCTCGAGGTCGCAGTCACTCCGCTCCTCACCCTGGATCCTCGGCAGGGACCCATATCTGGCGACGATGCGCTGACCCTCGCCCGGTGGTTCGCGAAGACCGCGATCAACCTCAACGTGTCGCAGCCGTTCCGGCTGCTCGTCAACGCGCCAGCCCGCCACGGATTGGCGACCGGCGTCCCCTCCGGATTCGCCGTCCACCTCTTCCGCTCGGAAAAACAGAATGGCGTCTTCGACTGGGTGCAGAAGTCGGCGGACGCAGCGCTCTGCTCACCGGATCACCTCGGCGATATGCAGAGGCTCATCGAACTCACCCTCGTAACGCACATCCGGATCGCCGACCTAGTCGGCGTCGTCGTCTACGCGCCAGAGTTGCCGCGGCCGGAGAATATCGTGCTTCGTGACGCCGTCAGGATCTATCCCCGGCCGGGGTCGGCGCCGGCATGGGAAAGCCTGCCCGTCCGCAAGGACTACCTCGACATCGTCACATTCGTCGAGGCGAACTATGCCAGCTTCACTGGCAACGACTTGCCCGATGAAGGGAACTCCTGGCCGTTCATCAAACGGTCGTCTGGCTGAACACCTCGGAGCTCCCTCGGGATGTGGCGGCCCCGGCAGATGATCACAGAGTCGTTCCGCAGCCGTGACCGCCTCCAGGTGAGTAAGTGCCCGGTTCCCCCGCGCGCGTTCATCTGCTGGGCCCCTAGAGCTGACTGAGCACACGCAAGTTGACCGCCAGCCCAGATGGCCGTCGCCCTCCAGCACACCTGTGGCAAAAGGCGGCGACTCTGTTCGGGCCGACAATGCTGAGCGTGCCGAAACAGCCGTTCGAACGCGATTCGAGGTTCAATCCTGTCCTGGATTGTCCAACTGTTCGACGACCAGAATTCTGCGCCCGACAACGCTCCGGATCCGCATCCGAAACTCGGCCATGTGTGTAATCGCCTTCACGAGGTCATACGGATCGACATCGTGCAGAAGGATCTCAGTTGCACGCACCTCTTCGGCATCTATGTTCGTCCCCTTAGGCGACGATCACGGACGCCCAGTGAGGATTCCTGCGAATCTGGCCCTTGTGATCCAGTAGCTCCCCGCCGCCCCAGTCAAAACCGATGATCATCCATTCGTCACGGTTTATCGTGGTTAGATCGTAGATCGAGGTCGGACCGGTCATCTTCTCGTCGATCTGGAATGTACCTTTCCAGTCCGGATAGCTGACAGTCGCATCGCCCCACTCGACCCCAACGTCCACCGCCAACCTCCTAGCTCGCCCTGAACCCGCAGACCGCGGTTGAGGCGACAGTACAGCCCGAACCGCCGCTTTGTGGGTGAGGTCCGACCGGTTCATCAGTGAGTAGTCGCTTGAAGTCGGCCGTCGAAGGTGATCGCGAACGCGTTCAGCGCTGGTTTCGACCCCATCATCCATCGTGCCCGACCGCCGCCGGCCGGGTCTAGGAGCGGGTGAGCAGATACAGGCACTTCATCGCCGATTGCTCGTTCGGGAAGTGGCCTCTGGCCTTGATCGCCCTGCGGCACCGGGCATTAATCGACTCGATCGCGTTCGTCGAACAGATGACACGGCGGACCTCGACGTCGTATTCGAGGAACGGTACGAACTCGGCCCAGGTGTTCTCCCACAGACCGGCCGCAACGCTTTGGCGATGGCGTCCGCGATGTTGCCGACCGGCATAGCCGAAACTGTTGCGGATCAGGCGCACCACACAGGTCTGCACGATGGTCCGCTCCCAGGTCATGGCGATCGCCTCCGGCACCCCCTTCAGGCCGTCACAGACCGCGATCAGCACGTCGCCAACGCCGCGGTTCTTCAACTCGCTGAACACCTGCAGCCAGGCCCGGGCGCCCTCACCACCGTCCCCGGCCCAGATCCCGAGGATGTCGCGTTCCCCGGCCGTGGTCACGCCCATCACGACATAGAACGAGGTGTTGCGGACCTTATCTTCACGGACCTTGACCACGATCGCGTCGATGAAGATCACCGGATAGACCGCATTGAGCGGACGTGAGGCCCATTCGGCCAGCTCGCCGATCACCTTGTCGGTGATCTTGCTGATCGTGTCCTTGCTGACCCTGGCTCCGTAAACGTCGGCAAAGTGCGCGGCCACCTCACCGGTGGTCAGCCCGCGCGGTCAACGACAACACGATCTCATCGATCCCGTCCAGCCGCCGTTGCCGGTTCCTCACGATCTGCGGCTCGAACCTGCCCTCACGATCTCGGGGAGCCTCGATCTCAACCGGCCCGATCTCGGTGATCACCGTCTTCGACCGGGTCCCGCTACGCACGTTCGACCCCAACGGTGTCTGGCCGTGATCATGACCAAGATGTTCGGTCAGCTCGGCCTCCAGCGCGGTCTCCAACACCTGCTTAGTCAGACTCGACAACAATCCGACCGGGCCGACCAGACTGACACCCTCGGCCTTCGCCTGGGCCAGCAGCCGCTCGGCCAGCTCCTTCTCATCAATCGGCTCACCAGTCACGGGATTGAGCATCAGGCCGAGGCCATCCCTGCCAGCAGCAATCGACGCCGTGTCGTCCTGCGGACCTGGCCCGAGTGTTACATCGGTACACATACCGACCCGTCCTTTGGTTCAGGCCTGACCGCACCCACCGTTCTTCTGACCGTCGGGACTGCTGCAGGGACTCAGACCTTCATGTTCCCGGGTTGGTGGGCTCGGGTGCAAACCAATCGAATCCTCGCTGATATGATCGCGGTCCGTCCGGAGCATCTCGAGCCCTGGTAATCACTACTGGCAACTCGAGCCGAGCGGTAAGGATCGCTAATGCCAGGCCCGGCCTGTTGCCAGCCTCTAATCCACAACCCCGGACAAAAGAGCGCAACAATCAGCAGACACCCGTGTTTCTGAGCCTCAGTAGACAACACCAGTCCGCCCGCGGACGACCCCAGAAGCCGCGTTGGCCCAGTTGGCCCGACGGAGGGCTCCACGCGAGTGCCCAGTGCGGCCTCAGCGCTCAATCCCGGATCGGTGTCATCGACTACTCGCTGGAAACCGAGGGCATCACGACGGTCGGTAGCGGGCGATAGGTGGCAACAGGCCCCTACCGATCGAGGTACATCACCCGGACACCTGCCATCTCGTCGTCTGTTACACCGAGGGCAAAGTCGTAACAACCCTGCGTGACGCCCGGACCTACCTCTTCGATGAAGTCGATGCTCTCGCAGGTGATCGCGCAACCAGCAATGACGTCGGCAAAATTCGGCGGATGCTCAACTCATTTCTGCAGTTCTCGAGGTCGACACCTTGGGCAGATTGCTTGTGGCCACAACCAACCTCCGGAGATGCTCGACCGGGCGATGTCCCTCCGGCATCAACAGGCGGCAGATCCCCGAGGTGCAATCGCCCCGAAAGTCGCCGCTGCCGAATTAGTCAGGGAGCCCTCGCAATGGCCGCCGCCAGTGCTCGAAGATGTCGAACTGCCGGCCGCGTGTCACCGGGTCGGGCGCACCAGGGATCGCTCCGCTTCGCCCCGCACGCAGATCCGCTCTGGTCTGCGGGCGCTTAGCCAACTCGATACATCGGTGCCACGCGGTTGTCGAAGCAAGCGAGTGCCGCGCCGATCGCCATGTGCATGTCGAGATACTGATATGTGCCGAGACGCCCGCCGAAGATGACGCGTGGTTCCTTCTCCGCTAGCCGTCGATAGGCACTGAGCTTGGACCGATCGCGGTCGGTGTTGACGGGGTAGAACGGTTCGTCATCGCGAGAAGCACTCCTCGAGAATTCCCGCATAACAACCGTCGCGTCGGCGGCATAGCGACGCTCAGGGTGGAAGTGACGGAATTCGTGGATTCGGGTGTATGGAACGGCGAGATCGGCAAAGTTCATGACCGCAGTTCCTTGGAAGTCCGGGATTTCCAGCACCTCCGTTTCAAAGTCCAGCGTCCGCCACTGAAGCTCACCTTCGCAAAAATCGAAGTAGCGGTCCACCGGTCCGGAGTACACTATTGGCAAGGCACCGCGAGCCCTCGTCTTCGACGCTTCTTGGGAACCGTCGAAGAAGTCGGTGGTCAGGCGAAGCTCAATCTTTGGATGGTCGGCCATACGTTCCAGCCAATGGGTATAACCGTCAACTGGCAGCCCCTGCCACGGGTCGCTAAAGTACCTGCTGTCGTAGGTGTATCTCACCGGCAGACGGGTGATCGCGTCGGCGGGGAGATCCGCCGGGTCAGCCTGCCACTGCTTAGCACTGTAGTCGCGAACGAACGCCTCGTACAGTGGCCGCCCGATGAGCGACAGCGCCTTGGCCTCGAGGCTCGACTCGCCGGCGCGGGCTTCCGCGGCCGCCTGGGCAGCGATCAGATCGCGCGCCTCGTCGGGCGAGAATCCGGCTCGGAAGAATTGGTTGATTGTCCCGAGATTGATCGGCAGTGGGAAGACCTCGCCTCGGTGCTTCGAGAACACGCGGTGCACATAAGGCGTGAAGGCAGTGAACCGCTTCGCGTATTCCCATACCCGACGGTTCGAGGTATGGAAGATGTGCGATCCGTATCGGTGGACTTCAATTCCGGTCAGGGGCTCAATCTCACTGTAGGCGTTCCCCCCTATGTGTGCTCTGCGGTCGATCACTAGGACTCGTAGTCCGAGACTCTCCGCAGCACGTTGGGCGATAGTCAGGCCGAATAGACCTGCGCCCACTACCAGCAGATCTGCATTCATCGCTGAGGTCTGCCACGCCTTTCCGACTAGGCCAGCTGCGCCGCGAACAGATCGCGGAATGCGGCGTTGTGCTTTACGAACTGGTGGTATGTGCAGACGCCGGCCAAGGAGCCATAGACGAGGACGCAGATGCGGCCCATCGACCGTAAGGTTGACTCCCGGTGCGAGACGACCACAGTGACGCGGTCCTCCTTCGATTGGCGGAGGTCCTCAAAGATCGATTCCTCGGCCAGCGCGTCGATGGACGATGTCGGCTCGTCGAGTATCCAGATTGGTGCGTCGCGAAGGTAGAGACGTTCTAGGGCAAGGCGTTGCCATCCCCCGCCCGAAAGACCTACGCCGTCGAATTGTTCGCCGACCTGGGTTTCGAATCCATCGGGCATCGAGGCCACTAGGTCGCCTAGGTGTGCGCGATTCACCGCGGCCCAGATCGCCGAATCCTCTGCGTCACCTCCGGCGCGCCCGAGGCGAACTGCGTCCCGGACCGAGAATTCGTATCGTCCGAAGTCCCGGGCAAGAGGTCCGAACTGGCCGCGCCGATCTGAACCGTCGATCTCGCCGACCGGCCTGTCTGAAAGACGGATTGATCCGGATGAGGGGGCGAGGTCTCCCACGAGAGCTCCGACCGCCGTCGTCTTGCCGCCACCGTTAGCGCCGGCGATGGCCACCATCTCTCCGCGCCGCACCGTAGGTGTGAACGAGTCCAAGGCGAGTCGCTCGGGTTCGTAGCGGACGCTCACACCTGCCCTGTCCACTCTGTCCGCACGCCAAGCGACCACATCCGTGCCACGCGGTTCAAGGTCGGAGGTTGCAGCGCGAAAGACGGTGACGTTCGGGGTAAACGAGATTACGTCTCCGAACGCGAATCCCGCGCCTCTGGTCGGCTCCAGCCCGGCCAATACGCCGACGACGCCAGCGGCGAACCCTGCTGCGCCCACACCTCCCCTGACGACCCCCACCCGCGCGGCGCCCAGAAGCATGGCCGTCGCGGCACACCCAAAAGCGTCGGCTCTCATGATTGTCCGAAGGCGTCCATCCATGATCCGGTTCGCCTGTACACGCTCCGCGTTCGACAGCGACACGACGACTCCCGGTGACCCGAGGCCGGCCAACTCAATGCCGGTCCGCTGGCCCACCAGCAGCCCAAGCGCGTGGGTCGACCGCTGCTCGACTAGGCCCACGTCGAGGAAGACGGCGTCCTGCACCCGCGCCTCCCATGCGAAGATGATCACGCTCGACAACAGGGCGAGTAAGACGACGACACCGGCGGCGGGACTGATCACCCAGACCGACACGCACACGGCTGTCGCAGTAACCAGCGACGCGATCGACGCTATCACGGAGTTGACCAGTTGTCCGAGGTCAAACAGCGATCTCCGACAGACCTAGATCGTACCGGAGGTCTTCGAATCACGCAGGCCCGTGGACTGAGCGACGCGATGGCGGCCGCCAGACGGACTTGGTAGGCGGTGCTCATGCGCAAGCGGACCCGTTGACCGATCAGGTTCGTGGATTGGCTGACAACCTGGGACATGCCGACCAAAGGACAGTCAGCACTCAGCAGTGGTCGTGATGCTGTGCTGGGTGTATGGCTTAACACGAGGAAGAACCTCCGTAGCGACCAGAAGGTCATCAGGTCCGGCGACCCAAGAAGGTCCGTTCCAGGTGGTCACGACAGCTGAAGCCGATCCAGACACGTGGGCCGACTGTTCGCAGACCGCCGCCCAGCAGAGCATAGGGGTCCGCCTGGCCGTAGCCATCTGCCACGGCCGAAGCCAGCGCACTGGGAGCGCGGAACCGGCGAAATGATAGCCCCGCCAGATCACCTCACCGCCGGGTTCATCAAGGTAGGTCGCCGTAGTGCTCAGGTGCGCGCGTCCGAGGGCCAGCGGCAGCTCTCCGGCAGGCAGCTTGGCGGCCGCCGAGTTGCGTCCGCGACGACCGTCGCCGATTCTCAGAGCGCGGCTTGTGATCTCGTGTCGGCCGACGGCGCGACGTGGCTGCCGGGTTTAGGACCGGAGACTCCCGGGTCCGACCCAATCGAGGTTGGGACCACTGATTGGTTGACCGGAGCAAGCAATCCAGGGAATCGGGCGAAGCGCACATCTCGCCGACAGCGACGGCGAGCCCGAACTGGCAGACCACCATGCCGTGCCCACCTCAGCCCGGCTGAGCTCTCCCAGGACGAACCACCTGGGTGACGACGACGCAGTTGCCATTCACCCGGGCTTCCCCGTAGCGGCAGCGAGGTGCCACCCGCCGCCAGCCGCGGATAGCAGACACACGCCGTCGCACCTTCGATTCTTGGCCGTGTGTTCCCCTTACGACCTTGCCATCATCCCCGATGGTGACGAGACCAATCTCGGTCGCCTACCACAGAGCCGACGGCCATCACCGAGATCGCACGGCGGACGACTGCGCTACCATCAACCAATGCGCCACCTAATCTATGTACCGGTTCTCGGTCAAGTTGCTTCCGGTATCTGGCTAGCCGGCCGAGAAGCCGCCGCGATACGCAAAGCTGGGATCGCCGAATGCGACGTTGCACTCGTGGAGCATAATTCTTACAACTCACGACACAATCGCACCATTCTCGAACAGGTAGCGACCGAACATCCGGGGGTTCACTTTTACCACGTCACCCCGGGGCTGATCGCGGATCTCATCGTCCCGCACCTTGCAACCATTGCGGACTCACCCACCGCCGCACGGATTTACACAATTCTAGCACCGCACGACTCGGCATACGGCGCAGGCCCGAACAAGGCAGCGCTGTTCGCCGCTGCGCACGGATATGACGCATTGCACCGGCGTGACGCAGATTTGGTCGATCCCGGACCCGCCGTCGATTACCGATCCTTTCCGCTGTATAATGAAGTTCGCTCATTGGGTCGCCGCGCACGCGATGTTCTCTCGCCGGACGAAGTCAAAGATGAACCGTGGGCAGACGAACTGGTATGGATGTCCGGCACTAGCCCCCGTGGGGACCTTCCACTGGATAGGCGGGACCTCATGGAAGTGGACCCAAGTTTCGTGGTCGAGCTCCGTGCACTTGAGTCGAGCCACCCCGATCTGGCAGCGTCAGCCAAATTCGTGCAAAGCTACTTTACTGAATCAGACTTCCCGGAACTGGAACGCGAGTATCCCGAGCCGCACTTGCGGATGCGAATCGCGGACCGTCGACCCGGCCATCGGATCGAGGTGTGCGTTGCCAGCTACGCAGCGGCCTGGAAGCTCCTACCGCAACTGCCAACTCGAGCGACCATTACGGCTGACTACGTCGTGTACGATTTGCTTCGGTGCATTGGATCACCAGTAATCCGCCACGATGCGGCACCAGAGCATCGGTACATACCAGAGCGCCTTCAGCGTTCCGAGGCATGGATGATCGACTACGGCCTGCGGGACGTACGACAAATGCTTCTGAACCGCCTGTGGAGCGAGCAACGAGTTCGATTTCGTCAGGCGATCGGTACCGCTCCACAATCCATATATCAGGATGGCCTCATTCCCGCATACGTGCAGGCATTCACCGAGGTCCGTAATTCAGAAAGGCAAACACTGACGGATATGCGGCATGCCATCAGGGACGTGTACCGCCGTGCCATCAAGCACCACCATCCCAAGACCGACGACCAGGTCCAGCGTCGGCTGACAACGCTGGCCTCGGGAATTGACAGCGCAGGACAGTCCCTCGTTGACGACGTGCTGGCGGGCGTGGACGATTTCACGGTACTCACAGAACATTGGCCGGCGCTGCTCGAATCACTCGCCAAATCCGACAGTTCCCCATGCCAACTTGTTCCGGCATCGCCCCGTAGATAGTCGGTCGGGCCGCAACGTCACCCATCCTCTCACGTGACTCAGACCGGCCGGCACCCACGGAAATCAGTACTCCCCTGACAGGCGAATCGTCATTGTTGGCGCCGGTTTCAGCGGAAATGCCCCGGTCGCCTACATCCCTGGTCGCCCACCAAATCCATCAAGTCGATCACGTGGATCCGGCCAGTGACTTCCAGCCGTCCATCACCTCCGCGCCAGATACGCACCTGGAGGACGGAGGCTCGCTGTCCGACCACACCCTGGCCTTGGTTGATCCAATTCCTGACCGGGCCATCAGTAGTGAAATTTGAACAGCTTGATCCCTGCCCCTGCTTCGACCGAACGGGATTCGCCAGTCCATCGAACCGAGCCCACCGCCGGCAGGAATCCATCCTCACGCGTAGCGTATTCGACCTCTGCAAAACCGCTCTCGGCGAACCAGGTCCGGATCTGCGGATTGCGATCGCCATCACTACGTCCGCGCGACCAGACCACGAAAGCGCCCGGCACGCATAGTTCAGGGACGAATTCAATTGTTCGTCGGATGCTTAGGTCGGTAATGTTTCCGAATATTCCGACTAACAGCACAATGTCGAACCGGCCGATTCCATCATACGCCGCGGTTCTACCTGCATCACCGCGACGCACATCGACCCGTGCCTGGTCCAACCGAGCGGCGGCAAGCTCGGCGCGGTCAGCAAGGTCATCGTTCAACTCAAGCAGCACCACTTCAACCCTGTTCGCATCGTCACGGTCCGCGAGGACCCCCAGGATGTCGCGACCGTCACCCGCACATATGCTGAGCAGGCGGACTGGTCCCGCGCGATCATCCAGCTCCCGCCGCAACCACCTCTGGACTGTCGCCAACCGCCAAGACATGCCCGAGTTTGGATCGTCGTACTTGTGATGCCATTCAACATAGTCACGCAACTCGTCCATGTCCTATAGCTTACAGATTCAAATAACCGGCGTCGAGGTGACCATGGCACAATTGAGCGCTCGCGTTCGGGAGCAATCACGGACGGGATCTCATTTCACCGGGTCCATCGATCCTGTCGCGCCGTCGGCGAGCAGAAACGTGGACCTGCCACTAGCCCGGCCCTTTTAGTCGGAAGGCCGACGACCACCGACCATTTTGCTAATCCCTGGACGTTCGTTCTCACACACTACCCGCCACAACAGCGAATACGTGAGAGTCACTTATCCCCCACGTCCCCGAGAACTTCGCGTCAATTCTAAGCCGCATTCGAGCCGACCTGTCGATGTCGAACGACAGCCAGTTGGCACCTGGAATAATGTGAACCGCAGCCTCGGAGAAATCTAGCCATCCACCTAGTGGGTACCATGCCTTAAATAGCGCCTCCTTTGCACTAAAGACAAGAAGGCGAGCGACATCCGGCCCGATCTCGGATCGATTCACTAGGTCAGCTCTGGAGACGACCTGCGCTAAAGCACCAAAGGGGGCTCCCTTAATATACTCCGCATCGATGCCAAGGCTCAGAAAACAAGATGCCGGAGCGACCGCGGCGGCACAATATTTATGGCAATGGGTGAGACTACCCACTATGCCTGTAGGCCAAATGGGCTGACGCATCTCACCAATGCCAATTGCGACTGGATGACGCCCTAACCGGCCGAGTGCCCGTCGAGCACACGTCCGCCCGATCGTAAACTCTCTTCTGCGCTTCTTGTTTGCGCGCTGAATCGCAGACAACTCACTGCCGAACAACCAGCCGTTTTCATCACCTGGGCTGGCCTCCTCGACAACGACTCCATCCGGTGCAAGGATACCGATCACCCCGCCACGATACGTGATGGGAGATGCTGTAGACTAGGCCAGTGGATAGGTTCACGAATGATGACCACAACTACATGGTTGTAGTTAACGATGAGGAACAGTACTCGATCTGGCCCGAGGGAACGGACCCACCATCAGGTTGGCAAGCCACCGACCAGCGAGGCACGAAGGCTGATTGTCTCGCGTATATCGACGTGGTCTGGACGGACATGCGCCCCAAGTCTGTTCGGAAATTCCTCGCTACTGGAGACCACGAGGATGGCAACGGTGATGGCCGAGCTCACTCGGCGCCGCCATGATGGAGCGCTATCGAATGCGAACACGTCCCCGCCCCGTGACCCTTCTGGTGGCCCTGGGTGCATTGCCTACGGTTGCCGGGCAACGGTATGACCTACTGCCCCCGTCATTGATAATGCCGGAAGTGTTGTCGACGGGCCGGATGGCATCAGTCGACGACGATCGAATATCAAGCACTTCAAACGCGCTATCTCTTCCTCCTCCCCCAATTTGTCGCCCTGCGCGCAGACCCCGATAGCCAGGCCACTACGACAAGAAACGGGCACGGGCAAGAAGCACAACGCCCACAACGCAACATAGAAATCGAATAGGCTACTGTCCGAAATCTTTGTGCCAGCTTCATAGACGAGAAAGAGCCTGGCACACATATCACTAGAGTCCCCGCAGAGCGTCCCACGACGTAGATCCCGTCATCGCGACAGCTATGCGACGATCACCGATAAACGGCGTGCGCCCGTGGCAAACCAATAGGTTATCAATCACGAGCAAGTCCCCTCGTTGCCACGTCACATCAACACATGATTCCAGATATGCTTGGCGAAGCCGATAGCAATCGTCGTCGGAGATCTTGGCTCCACCGCCGAACTCAGTATTGTTGGGCAACGCATCTTCAGTAAATAGCGACCGGAGTGTAGCTGCATTCTCTGCGCCAAGAGTCGACACGTGAAAGAACGCGCAGTGGTTGAACCATGACAGTTCGCCCGTTGCCGGGTGGCGGAGGGTCACATTCCTTCTTTGAACGGTCTTTGCTTCATCGTCCGGCAACCACGTCAGCTCGATGTCCCGGTCCCTGCAATAGCTCTCCGCTTCTCCTCGGTCCGACGTCTGAAAGACGTCCTGCCACGAGAGACCGATGCCAGATCGCATGTGACGGACGTAGCGATATCCTTCCGTCACAAGTCGCGTTCGCAGATCTTCCGGGACCCTCGCCAAAACCTCTCTCGAGTCTGCAAGCAAGCTAGACCCGCCGGAGTCTGCTGGCCGCTGACAGAAGAAGTGCAGTCGAGATGGGAAGATTTCACTGTAGGACAGCTCATTGTGCAGAAATATCGAGGACGATGGCGGGTGGTCCGTGGCGGTGTATACATTCCCTGCAATCTCGCTACGCGGCGAGCTCCGTTCCCGATATGGCAATATTGGTCCGGAAAATGCTTCGACAAACCGCCTAAATACCGAAAGACCGTCTTGCTCACTACTTGGGACAAAACCTCGCAACAGCAACGCGCCATGCCGAAGGAGTAGACGCTCCAGCGTCTTCGCCGAGCCTTTCATGTCGTCAAGAATGGCGTCACCGCGCGCCGAGACGACCGCTGGAAGCCCACCAACGATGGAAATAGTCGCGTCCGGCACATGTCCTCCTACGTTGAGCCACACTGACTGTACCCGCTAGGATGACGCATGAGTCGGGTGCTCGACAACCGCCGCAGCTAGGAGCTGAGACCATTGGACTACTCGGTACGCGATGTACTTCCGGATGACTTTTTCAGCCACTACTGGAGGCGCCAACCACTTGTCCTGCGTGGTGCAGCTGGCCAGCTTGCTGACTTGGTGGACGAAGGTCTGCTCGATGTATTCGAGAACGACAACGACCGAGTCCCGGCCTCATGGCGTACCGGCTCGGTGGGACGCATCGGAACCACGAGCTACATCGGCAACGCAGAATGCCTCAATCAGCCGATGGCAGAGTTCTGCCAGCGACTGCGCAGCGACTTCCAGTGGGACCACACTGAACTTGCGCTCGTGCGTAATCGAGAAAGTGGATCGTGGGTCACCTCGGGGCCACATTTCGACCAGGTCGACAATTTTGTGACACAGCTATGGGGCGCCAAGCAATGGAAACTTTGGTCGACTGCCAACCTAACTTCCCACGAACTGCGCAGACGAGTGTTACGAACACCCGGGTACGGAGAGGTTGCAACACCGGTAGACGGCTCGAACGTAGTTGATGTCACGGTTGAACCTGGAGATCTCCTCTATCTGCCGGTCTATTGGGGCCACGCGGTCCGCCCGGCTGGTCCCGGGCTTATGTTGTCCATTAGCTTAAAAGCTCTATTACCGAGCCAAGCCTTGCTAGCCGGGATCGAGCGATCTCTCGGTGATCTAGAAACATCCCACGATCCTCTTCCTCTGCCCGTGGAGGAACATAGTCAGGAGCGTGTTGAAGCCGCTATGAGGCTCGGCGCAGCGGAAGTTCACCGAGCACTGGAGTGTCCTTCAAGAGCGGGTTTCGAACTCAGTACGCTCGCACAAACAGGTGTCGCTGCCACAGCGTCAAGGCGCCACGCCGTGCTGCTCCGACAGAATACGGTTGGCGAATCGACCTCTGAGCCGATGCACATGGCGTCGGTCGATCATTCGATTTCCACCACCGGTCTGAGCATCGGCGAAGTCTCACACCCGGCAGCTTCCCAAGATGGCTCGATTGTTGATGCTTTCGCGCTGGTACACATTCAGAGGTTCCTCGCGTTGCTGGCGCTCGGACCGAGAGAATGGTGGATGGCCTCGGACAGAGCGCAATGGACCGAGTGCCGGGATAGCGTCGACCAGATGGACCTGTCTCAACTACTCAAGGCTGCACCCAATGCGACGATGGTCGAGGCCACTTCCAGATTTCGGGCGGATCTGCTCGCGTTTAACCGGAGGCATGCAGTAACCAGCCTACAATCGTGGATCGAAGCCGCCCGAAGCTGTGGCCGGACAGTCGCCAACACTACAGAACTTTCGGTGTGGCGAGATGCGCTCGCCACCATCCCGGCCGAGGTAAACTTTGTGAACCAGGTCCACCAGGCGATCGAGAAGATTGAGGCAGTCATGCCCGGGTTCCATGCCTCCATATCTCGCATTGCAACAGGAGTTTCAGCCGTTGCGACAAGCGAACAGGCGCGTCTCGCAGCCGGACGCGCCGGAATTGCAGTCGTGCAGTCAGATTGGGACGTGGATGACATTTCGGTCGCGCTGGTCGGGGAAAGGGCGCGTTTATCCGTAGACCTGCTTGAGCGAATTGGCGTTGTCCCGCCGGGACCGCCTAGCCCATACACAGGCTCCTGGAACGGCACCAATACGGATTTCGGCCGAATCGCGGCTCAAATTGCCATAGCACGCTACAACCTGTCAATTGGAAATGCATTCCACCGTTCGCCCAGTCTACGAGCACTGATAGCCGAACTAGATGCATCCAGATCGATCCCGCAGGGACTGACCCTGCTGGGCAAGGAACTCGTTGAGTACCTCGAGAGAAGTGCCAAAGAGCCAGACGGCCGGCCCGCGGATACGCAGATATTGGTTTCCGACATCCTCGCCGATCTTGAAGAATTCACGGGGCCCGACTCTCGAGAACTTGTAACTGGACACACGCGCCAGTACGCTCGATTCCGTTGGAGCGAGTTGGGCACACCATCGCCAATCTCCGTTGAGGTTGTGGGGACGACTGGCCTCGACTGCGCCAAGCCACCTTGGATGTTGCTATGAGCCCGGCCTGCTGAGCGTAGTGGCGATTGTTGCTAATACATCGTCGCGACTCTCGCCGAAGGGAAAGAAATGGCCACCGGCGAAGGCGTAGCACGACCACGGTCCTGAAGTTACGTCCTTCCAACCCGCCACTTGGTCTATAGTTGCGTCATCCGCGCCATATAGTGTCGTAACCGCACACGCTAACCGGGGTTCAACGACATAGTTGTATGTCTCAACGAGCTCAAGATCACCGCGCATGGAAGATACAATCAAGGCACGTGTTTCTGGATCCTGTAGCAATTCCTCTGGCGTGCCGAGAAGTCCTCTTAGGAATTCAATAATGCTGGCTTCGGGAGCGAGGTGCAACCCTGTTTCTATTCGCCATGGCTGTTCCGGAGATGGATGACCGCTCACGAATACATGGGTCGGAGGCCGACCCCGCGCCTCGAACCGTCGGGCGAGTTCGAGGGCAACCAGTGCTCCCATACTATGGCCAAAGATTGCAAAAGACTCGCTCGCAAATGGGGCAAGGGCCTCCGCAAGCGCATTAACCAAGGCCGGGAGGCGACGGATCTGAGGTTCCGACGCCCTCTCTAGCCGACCAGGGAGACGCACTGGCTGCAGGTCTATTTGCGGCAGCTTCGAGCGCCACGTAAGGTACGGTGTCGCACTGCCACCCGCGTACGGAATACAGAAGAGCCTGATGCCGTCTCCAACAGGTTCCACGGGCCCGTGCAACCACGGCGTCGTCAACCGGGATCTTCTGGGTGAGCTACTGGGCATCATCGGGGTCCACAATGAAGGTCAGGAGCAATCAACACACTGCGCGTCAATACTTCGATCGAACGCCGGTCCCAACATTCACGAAAGTTATGACCATTCCGCAACTGCACGCAACCACTCACGTTCCGATATCCTCGACAAGAGCCGCAATGACGGCTTTCGGACTCTCATCAAACGCGAACATATGCGAACCGGGGAACCCGCGCATCGCAAACTCACCAGTTGTAGCAAACTTCCACCCAGACATGGACGATTCGCCATCCCACGGATCCGACATGCCGAAGTACGCCGATATCGGGCAATGCACTTGTGTGCTACCACTGTACCGGTAGGCCGTACTCATCACCATATCTCCCTCCCACGCAGGTCTCAGTACCTCGACGAGCTCCCGTTCGAGACCCCTGAAAAGCTCGGCTGCTGGCGCGGCGAGTGCATCGTAGGAGCCTATTGACGCATCATCAGGTACTGCTCTTCCGGCTACGATGAGACGACGTGGACTAAACCCCTGCCGTTCCAACTTCCTTGCGAGTTCGAACGCGACGATAGCGCCGAAACTGTGGCCGTACACGCCAAAAGGACCGTCAAGCATCGATCGCAGTTCAACAACTAGCTGTTCGACGAGCGTCTCAACCCGGTCCGGAATGGGCTCTAGGATTCGACCTTCGCGCCCAGGGAGCCGTACGGGCACGATAGTGACGTCGTTGGTGAGGGTGCCCCAATGTCGATATCCTGAGCCTGATCCGCCCGCGAATGGGAGGCAGAACAGACGCGGACAATCAGAGTATGATTCCTCGATTGGTGTCAGCATCGTCGCCGCATCACGAGGTGGGCGTTCGAGTCGGAGTGCCGATCGCCGGAGCCGGATCACGACATGCATCATCGAGCAAGGCCACATAGGAAGCTAGCAGATCTGCGCCTTCATTGTCAGTGATCACCACTGGGCTCAGGGTCAGGTCGGCGATCATTCCGTCGCCGATGTCTACTAGGACCATCGAGGCATCCCATTTGGTTAGATCGAGCCCGGCGAGGTCGACGCCTGCGTCCTGCATTCCATGTGGCACAGACTGCCGCTCGAGACGTTCGAACTCGAATGTTACGCCCCCGAAAGGCGCCGAACCACGCTCCCGCGTCGACCAGTATGTCTCGATGATCTCGGATTCAGGCATCGACCAGTGCTCCTGCGCCTCTCGTACTCCGATGTCGACGGCCTTGGCCAGTCCACGCACCGAGGCGTCCAACGGTACGTTCAAGCGCATCGGCAAGACTTTCAAGCAGTATCCGACCAAACCCAACGTCCCTTGCCGTGGCTGTCCCGCAAACTTCCCCGCGACCGTCACATCTCGTCGACCGGTTGCACTCGCGATCGCCACGAACCACGCGGCCAAGCCCAAGCTATAGGGAGTGATCGAAAGAGTGGCACAGCTCTGCCGAATCCGAGCTGCGAAGACTTTGTCTAGGTTGCGGCTCAGCCGGCGCCGCTCATATGTGCGCAATCGACTAGTTCGAAACATCGGTTGGGGATCAATCTTGTCGAGTTGCTTCTGCCAGTAGCTCCGACTCCCGACATCGGTGGCGAGGGATTGCTCTGCGGCGACGAACGAGCGGAATGATGGAGCTGGATCCAACGGCATCCTACGGCCGTGCGCCAGCGCATCGTATGCGGCAACGGTCTCCCGACGAAGCACTGCAATTGACCAACCATCTACAACCAGATGTGGTGCAACTACCACAATAGCATGTTCGTCATTGCGAAGGGTGATCCACGCAGCTCGGACGACCGGCCCTTGTACAAGGTCAAACGGTCTGGCGCGAAGTCCCGCAACCGCAGCAGCCGCTCGATCCCAACGCCGGTCGCCGTCTCCGATTGCGATCTCTTCGACCTCTACCTCGGCAATATCGGCGATAGTCTGGCGATCGCCTTCCGGATGAACCCTCGTTCGGAGAGCCTCGTGGCGGCTAACAACAACTCGTATAGCGTCGCGTAGGATGTCACCACGCAAGTACCCACGTAGCGCAATCGTCAAGACCTCGTTGTATGTGGCGGTGGCATCCTCACGCATTTCCATTCCGAGCCACAACAGTCGCTGCTCATCGCGCAAACTGAACCAATCTGGGTCCGGCGCGACTGTGAATGAGACTGAGCGAAGTAGCTGGCAACTGTGGAGGTCGGTCGCTGCCTCGACGACTGAATCAACGATCGAGTCGACGTCCTCCTGAGTATGCGCCGTACTTAGAAAGGAAGTACGTCCTTCCCAAGCGTAGACGCCCCGATGCACGAGCGCCTTACTATACAGCTCGCCAGTGTTCTCCCGCGCGTTAGGTGTAAGTCGGAACTGCGAAGCGAACGCGGCCACAGTAACCGGACTGCCGAGAGGGCTTAGACCAGCCTTGATACGGTCGACCAAATTCTTAGTTTTATCCGTAAGCGCACGCTGAAGCTCGGGACCTTCTCGTTCGAGGTGTTCCAGCACGGCATTCGCTGCGGCCATTGCCAGTGGATGCTTGCAGAACGTCCCAGCAAAGAATATGAGGTCGCGCTCCGGTACGCTGGAATCACCATAACGCCAGCCGCCACCGTCAATGAGATCCAGCACCGCAGCACGACCAACCACAGCTCCAATCGGAAGTCCACCGCCCAAGACCTTCCCATAGGCGACCACGTCCGCGTCGATTCCCCAGAGCGAATTCACGCCCCCCTGATCGGCTCGAAAGCCGGTAATCATCTCGTCGAGAACCAGCAGAGTACCTGTATCTCGCGTAATCCGTCGAACATCGCGCAGGAATTGCACAGGCTGGAGTGACGGATTACGGCTCTGAACTGGCTCCGCTAGGACGCACGCAAGATTCTCGCCGTTTCGTTCAAGCCATTCAAGAGCCTCGTCAGATCCGTAGTCGAGGACTATCACGTCCTGGACCATCGACCGTGGCACTCCAAGGGATATTGGGGCAGAGCCCACGCTACCCGAGGCGCGAGCAAGCACACCATCAAATCCACCGTGGTAAGACCCTCTGAAAATCGCAATCCGATCCCTGCGGGTCGCCGCTCGCGCCAGTCGCACCGCGGTCATCACTGCCTCAGTCCCAGAATTCGTAAACACAGCACGCTCAAACCCGACCATGCGACACAATCGTTCGGCGACAGGTCCAGCGAGATCGCTCTGAGTACCGAGAGAGAGACCGAGAGCAAGCCGGTCTCCTACGGCGCGATGGACGAAGGAAGGAGAATGCCCGAACATTGCCACACCAAATGACATCGTGATATCGATGTAGCGGTTTCCATCTAGATCCCAGAGATAAGCGCCCTTGGATCGTCTCGCAACGACCGGATATGTGATTTCCTTCCAGGCGGACCGAAATCCAGCGCTATTCCGCGGATCGGCATGCGACCCCCGGTACACGCTATTGTACTGCTTAGAGGTCTTCGTCCTCTCGATAAATCTGGGAACAAAATCAGCGAGATACGACTGCATCGCGCTGGACTTCGACATGGTGCGGGATATTGAAGCGAAGGGGGACGGCGGCTCAGGATCCTGCCCGAGCGCCACTGGAGCCTCTGGCTCGTCGGCACCAACAGGCATGGCCTCCCTACCTATTCGGGCATTCGGGCTCGTTTCGGAAATGCGGCGCACCAAGGCGGCCACTGAAGTCACGGAATCGAGCAATTCTGCGAGACTCGTTCTCACGCCATATCGCGCCCGAATCCGCTCACTAATCTCAAGTAGCGATAGGGACTCCAGACCTTGTTCAACAAATGTGAGATCGACGGAGACCTCATGAGGGGGCACTCCGAGTACATCCGAAACCGTGGCTATTACACACTCTTCTATCGAATCCGCCAGAGGCTCCACGTTCTTCGCCGCACCCAATCCGTTCGGACGGGCCAAGTTCTCCGCCGCGCCTGGCCCGCTCGGATGGGGCAAGGCACTCGCAGCGCTACGTTCTCCGAACCAGCATGGCGTCCGCTCAAACGGGTAGGTCGGCAACCGAACCGTGCGGAGATCAATGTTGCTGCGGTTCATGGTTGAAACATCGACGCCGACACCCGCGCACCACGCCTCGCCAGCAGTCGCCAGTATTCGAGCCTGCTCGGTCGCTGGTGTCCTGCCGAGAGACGGTAGGCTCTTTGCCAGACCGGAGTGCCCGCGAACCGCGCCCGTCATCGTCTCGCCTGGACCCATCTCTATGAACAGCGTTGCGCCGACAGAGGTGAGACATGAGGAGAGTTGAACGGGCATGCGGGCCTGTTGACTCCAGTAGGTCGGGGATTGTGCTTCTTCATCGGTCAGAGCTGCGCCACTTATGTTCGAAAAGCACGGCACCTGCGGCTGTGCCAACGCAACTTGCGAGAATATCTGCTGTAATTGTTCGTCAGCGGAACCAGCGTCTTCAGTGTGGAATGCATGGTTCACATCCAATCTCACGAACGGAATAGATCTATTGTGCAGATCGGCCTCGAACGCAACGAGACTCCGCAAACGGCCACCGACCACCGTGGCGTTTGGCCCGTTGTATGCCGAAATCGAGAGATCTCGAAGAAGGGGTGCAACCACTGATGGCGAGGCTCGCACGGCGACCATTCCGCCAGCTGGTAGAGCGCCCAACGCCCTGCCGCGCAGGGCAGCAACACGGAGTCCGTCCTCGAAGGACATGATTCCGGCGACCACTGCTGCCGCGACTTCGCCGATGCTGTGTCCGATGACTGCCGACGGGTGGACTCCCCAGGACATCCACAGACGTGCTGTTGCCACCCCAACAGCAAGCAGCGCTGGTTGTACGACTGCTGTTCGCGGCAGGTCCACAGGTGGAATACACGTGCGGAGAAATTCGTCGAGATTGATATCGAACTCCGACAGTATCGCAGCTGCCGAAGCCAGGTCTCTGTCAAATGTTTCGAAACGCTGGCGAAGGAACTGGCCCATTCCAGCCAGCTCGGCGCCCTGTCCGGGAAGAAGGAAGCATACGGACGATCCCTCAGCCTCACGACCAACGGGGATACCGCGGAGTTGCGTCACGGCGTCCGCTGTCGACGACACGACGGTTGACCACCGAAAGTTCAGTGCCCTACGACCATGGCGAAGCGTGTGTGACGTGTCGTCAATTCGCTCAACAGTACTGTCCAGGCTGTCGGCGAGCCGTCTCGCGGAAGTCATAAGGGCCGTTGGCGTTGCCGCTGATAGCACGAGCAATTCTGGCCCATTCGCGACCGGACGGTCATCTGCCACGATTGGCGGCTCCCCAAGAACGACGTGGCAATTGGTTCCACCTATCCCGAATGAACTCACGCCCGCGACTCTCGAAGTGGCCGTCCGCTTCCACGTAGTCGGCCGCGCGGAGAACGCGATCGCCGATCCATTGACATGAAATTCCGGATTCGGCGAGGAGAAGTTCGGCGTCCCTGGAATCACTTCTCGCTCAATTGCAAGCGCCGCCTTGATCAGGCCCACCACTCCCGCAGCGTTTCCAAGATGCCCTACATTCGGCTTTACCGCGCTGATCATGCAAGTCATCCGATTGGGCCGTCGCAACTCAAGCGCATCTGAGAGTGCCTCGATCTCAATCGGGTCTCCGAGCACTGTTCCGGTTCCGTGAGCCTCCACATAGGAAACCGCGGAAGGCGCAACGCCTGCCACCGCAAGCGCTTCTCGGATAACGTCGCGCTGCCCACTCACACTCGGTGCAGTGAATCCCACCTTGGCACTGCCATCATTATTGATCGCAGAACCAAGGATCGTGGCATATATGCGATCACCGTCAGCCAGTGCATCCTCAGTCCGCTTAAGAACGACGACGGCAGCTCCGCTGCCGCGGATGGTACCCGAGGCATCAGCATCGAATGCTCGGCAATGTGGTTCCGCTGCCGCAACACCACCTTCGTGATGAAGATGGCCTTCCGTGAGCGGGACGTGGACGCGACTTCCACCGGCGATCGCGGTGTCACAAGCATTTGAAAGTAGTGATTCACATGCCAGGTGAATGGCAACGAGGGACGACGAACATCCAGTTTGCACAGAAAGTGCCGGCCCGCGCAGGTCGAGCTTATATGCGGTCCGAGTTGCAAGGAAATCTTTGTCATTGGAGATTTCAACTTGAAAAGCTCTGGCCGGACCAGCGTCGACCGGCAGCTGAGGTGCAATGACAGCCGGGAGATACGTGTTCATGTCACATGCGCCGAATACACCGGTTCTCCGATCACCATCTTCCGCCATTACGCCGGCATTCTCGAGCGCTTCCCAAGCGCACTCCATGAATAGCCGATGTTGCGGGTCGAGCACTTCCGCATCGCTCCGGTTCATACCAAACAAGTCAAGGTCGAATCCGGACACATCTCGTGGAATAGCCGCGGCCGGTACATACGATGGATCGTCGGCGACGGCGTCGGGAACGCCTGCTCGACGAAGCTCCTCCTTGGAAAATACAGTTATGCATTCCAGACCGTTCGTGAGATTGCCCCAGAACTGATCGACTGTATCTGCCCCGGGCAGCCTGAGCGCAATTCCAATGATTGCGATGCCATTTGACTCAGTGCTCACGATCGCGCTCTCCCCTTGATCGGCGCTGGCGGGCGGCCGCCCGCTTCGCACCGCGGTCGTCGGGCTTGGTCCCAGTGTCACCCGTAGGCTTGCGATCTATATAGTCGGAGAACGAGCGGACAGTAGCATAGGCGAATAGGTCAACCACAGTGATTCTCTGTCCGAGAACTTCGGTAAGCCTCGATCGCAAGACGAGTAATGACATTGATGTGCCACCAGAATCGAAGAAGTTGTCCTCCGCACTGACGTGATCGAGGCCGAGAACTTCGCACCATGCAGCAGCGACGACCGATTCAGTCCCGACATTTGGAGATGAACTCGCGGAATCCGGAATTGTCTCGATACTCTCTGGGCGGGGGAGGCAACTATGATCAATCTTGCCATTTTGGTTTAACGGAGTCGACTCAAGAACGAGGATCCGCGATGGCACCATTTGGTCAGGCAGTCGTGTTCGTAGGTGTGCACGGAGGTCCCGGGCAGTGACTCCTGATGTCTTGCGGGCGGTTACATAGCCGACTAGATGGGTTTCCCCTGAATTGTCTGGCGTATATGGCATGACAACGGCGTCTGTAACACCAGGGTGCTCGCGCAGCACGGCAGCAACCTCCCCTGGCTCGACACGGTACCCGCGGACCTTTACCTGGTCATCAATTCGGCCGAGGACCTCCAGTGAGCCGTTTTGCCGCCAACGGCCGAGGTCACCGGACTTGTATCGGCGCGCGCCATGGAATCCGTAAGGATCTGGCTGAAATAGAGCGGCTGTCAGCGCACCGCCTCCGATATACCCACGGCTGACATGAGTCCCTCCGACAAATATCTCCCCGGAAACACCGATTGGTGTCTGATTTCCCCATCGATCGAGTACTCGGATGGTGCAGTTGATCAATGGTGTTCCGACAGAGGGAAAGTCGGGCCAATCCCTGGTAGCGCCCCGCAGCGCCAGCGCCGTCACGCCGTGTGCTTCTGACGGTCCATAGAAGTTCTCGAGGCTCGCGCCTGCTCGGTCGAAGAACCTGCGCACAGATTCGTTCACATGCATCGCCTCGCCACCTGACATTACGTCGCGCAGCGGACTCGAATACTCGCTCTCCGCGTCTGCGGCAGCCACAGCACGAAGAGTCGTCGGGGGTAGGAAGGTCGTATCGACGTTGGCAAGAGCTATGTGTTTGAGAAGCGCCTGTGGATCGTGACGAACAGGATCAGACACGGTCACGACAGTTGCCCCGGACGTCAATGCACCGAATATTTCAAGAAAGCTCACATCAAACCCGATAGATGAGAACTGCAAGATGCGCCGACTGCCTCGTTGTGCCATGTGTGAGGCAACGAGATCGGCTACCGGTCCATGCGGCATGGCGATTCCTTTGGGCCTGCCAGTGCTGCCAGAGGTATAGATGACGTAGGCGAGAGTGTCGGGGTGTGGTGGGGGAAATGTTGGTAGAGGTGACGTCGTCGCGTGGTCGATATCGGCGAGGTCGGTGGTCGGGAGACAGTGGCTAGTGAAGTGGCGAGCTGTGGTGTGATCAACAATGGCAGCACGCGCGGCGGTGGCCTCGAGCATGTGATGAATGCGCCCAGTGGGGTGGCTGGGCTCGAGAGGCAAATAGGCTGCACCCGTGCGCAGGACAGCGATGACGGCTGTAATGAGTTCGGCCGTGCGAGGTAGACATATTGCTATCACATGCTCAGGTTGCGCACCGAGGTCGCGAAGATGGGCAGCAATCCTTCGTGAGCGTTCATCAAGCTGTCGATAGGTGAGAGCGTTGTCGTTTTCGATATCGATAACAGCGACAGCGTCAGGTGTGTTGCGAACATGGGTATCAAACAGATCGATGACTGTCCCGGGCTGAGGAGCGCGGGCAGTGTCGTTCCAGGCGGCGAGAAGGTCGAGTTCATCGTCAGTAAGCAGCGGAACAGTCGAGAGCTGCAGGGCAGGGTTGTCGACGACAGCGCTGACGAGAGTGGCGAGGTGGCCAGCCATGCGTTCGACGGTAGAGCGGTCGAACAGATCGGTAGCATAGGTGAACCCGACAGCAATCTCGTTGCCGCGGTCTTCGACCTCGACGGCAAGATCGAAAACGCTGAAGGCGGGCTGAGGTCGCAGATCCTCGACCTCGAGACCGGTGAAGGTGGGGGCAGCTAGCTCGTTGGGCGCGTTCATCACCTGAAACAGCACCTGGAACAGTGGATTGCGACTCAAGTCGCGCGCCGGCGCCATCTCCTCGACCAAACGTTCAAACGGCAAGTCCTGGTGATGCAACGCCGCCAGCGTGACTTCCCGCACTCGGGCGAGCGCATCGGTGAACGACGGGTCGCCATCCAATCGGGTGCGGACGATTAGCGTGTTCACAAAGAACCCAACCAGTCGCTCCATGCCGCTGTGTGACCGGTTCGCCGCGGCGAACCCGACCGGCACGTCGGTCGTCGAGGTGTAACGGGCCAACAACATTTGGAAAGCGGCGAGCAGTGCCATGAACAGCGTGACACCCTCAGCTCGGCACATCCGTCGCAACCCAGCCGCGGTATCAGGGTCCAACACCAACTCCACCCGCGCTCCACTGAAGGACTGCACGGCGGGCCGAGGCCGGTCAGTGGGCAACTCCAATGCCGGCAGATCGGCCAGTGCCCCCCGCCAGAACGTCAGTTGCTCTTCCAACAGCCGGCCTTGCATCTGCTGTCGCTGCCACACTGCCACGTCCGCGTACTGAACGGCCAATGTCGGCAACCCGGCATCCTCCCCCGACACCGCTGCATCGTATAAGGCACCCAACTCGGTAGCCACCACTCCCATCGACCACCCGTCAGACACCACATGATGCATGATCAGCACCAGCACACAATCGTCCGCGCCCAACCGCAGCAACACCGCACGCAACAACGGTCCGGAACCCAGGTCGAACGGACGAGCCGCCTCCTCGTCGACCCGCAAACGAGCCCGCTCCATCACCTCGCCCGCCCCACCGCCGACGACCTCTTCAACCGTCAAACGCACCCCACCAGCAGCTCCCACTACCTGCACCGGAACCCCGTCTCGAGAAGCGAACGTCGTCCGCAACGACTCATGCCGATCCACCAACGCAGCCAAGGCTCGCTCCAACGCGGCCACGTCCAGCCCACCCCGAATCCGGTAGGCGTCCACCATGTTGTAGGCCGCCGACTTTGGCACCATCTGATCCAAGAACCACAACCGCTGCTGCGCGAACGACGCCGGCAGCGGACCATCACGATCCGCCACCGCCAACGGGGCATCTACCACCGCACGAGCTTCATCGGCTAATGCCGCCAACCCGGCTATCGTCGGATACGAGAACACGTCCTGAACCCGAACGTCCACCCCTAACCGCTCCCGCAACCGCGCCACGACCGCCATCACCAACAATGAGTGACCGCCAAGATCGAAGAAATCGTCGTCCACACCAACTTCCTCGATACCCAGCACTTCTGCCCACACGCCGGCCACCACCGACTCCGTCGCCGTCCTCGGCACCACAACCGCTCCCGACAGAGGACGCTCCATACCTGGATCCGGCAAAGCTCGCCGATCCACCTTGCCATTCGACGACAACGGCAACGACTCCAGCACCACCACCTTCGACGGCACCATGAACTCCGGCAGCACCCCCCGCACGAACTCCCGCAGACTCGCCACCTCCACCGAACCCACCACATAAGCCACCAAATGCCGGGCCGCACCATCACCCCACGGCACCACCGCAGCATCCACCACCAGCGGGTGCCGCCGCACCACTGCCACCACCTCACCAGGCTCGACCCGGTATCCCCGCACCTTCACCTGATCGTCTACCCGCCCCACGAACTCCAACACCCCATCAGCACGCAGCCGACCCAGATCTCCGGTCCGATATAAACGGCCGCCACCGCTGCCCCACCGATCAGGCACAAATCGCTCAGCCGTCAAACCCGGCTGCCCGACATACCCCCTCGCTACCCCCGAACCACCAACCACCAACTCACCCACAACACCGACCGGCACAACCTCACCCCACCGATCAACAACCCGAACAACCACACCCGGAACTGGCCGACCAATCGGCACCCAACCACCCGCAGCATCCCCCAACCCAATCACGTGAGCAGTCGCCCAGACGGTAGCCTCTGCGGGCCCATACTCATTCACGAGTCGCGCCCAGGGTGCAGCGGCGTAGTGATGCGACACGAGTTGCGCAGAGCAAGCCTCGCCTGCGACTACGGCGGTACACAGTGACCCGAGTTGATGTTCGGTTTCGCCGAGCACCTGCTCGTAGAGACTCGGCAGCATCAGCAGTGTCGTCACTCCGACGCTGGCAATGGCAGACCGGATGGCAACGGGGTCCCGAACGGAGTTCGCAGATGGCACGGCGATCGACCCGCCGGTGCACAAAGGCCAAAACAAGGCGGCGACGGTGGTGTCGAATCCAACTGCTGACAGCCAGAGGAGACGGATCGGATCCTCGCCGTACAAATCAAGGCGCGCCGCCACCGACTGAAGGAGCTCACGATGTGGAATGGCGATTCCTTTGGGCCTGCCAGTGCTGCCAGAGGTATAGATGACGTAGGCGAGAGTGTCGGGGTGTGGTGGGGGAAATGTTGGTAGAGGTGACGTCGTCGCGTGGTCGATATCGGCGAGGTCGGTGGTCGGGAGACAGTGGCTAGTGAAGTGGCGAGCTGTGGTGTGATCAACAATGGCAGCACGCGCGGCGGTGGCCTCGAGCATGTGATGAATGCGCCCAGTGGGGTGGCTGGGCTCGAGAGGCAAATAGGCTGCACCCGTGCGCAGGACAGCGATGACGGCTGTAATGAGTTCGGCCGTGCGAGGTAGACATATTGCTATCACATGCTCAGGTTGCGCACCGAGGTCGCGAAGATGGGCAGCAATCCTTCGTGAGCGTTCATCAAGCTGTCGATAGGTGAGAGCGTTGTCGTTTTCGATATCGATAACAGCGACAGCGTCAGGTGTGTTGCGAACATGGGTATCAAACAGATCGATGACTGTCCCGGGCTGAGGAGCGCGGGCAGTGTCGTTCCAGGCGGCGAGAAGGTCGAGTTCATCGTCAGTAAGCAGCGGAACAGTCGAGAGCTGCAGGGCAGGGTTGTCGACGACAGCGCTGACGAGAGTGGCGAGGTGGCCAGCCATGCGTTCGACGGTAGAGCGGTCGAACAGATCGGTAGCATAGGTGAACCCGACAGCAATCTCGTTGCCGCGGTCTTCGACCTCGACGGCAAGATCGAAAACGCTGAAGGCGGGCTGAGGTCGCAGATCCTCGACCTCGAGACCGGTGAAGGTGGGGGCAGCTAGCTCGTTGGGCGCGTTCATCACCTGAAACAGCACCTGGAACAGTGGATTGCGACTCAAGTCGCGCGCCGGCGCCATCTCCTCGACCAAACGTTCAAACGGCAAGTCCTGGTGATGCAACGCCGCCAGCGTGACTTCCCGCACTCGGGCGAGCGCATCGGTGAACGACGGGTCGCCATCCAATCGGGTGCGGACGATTAGCGTGTTCACAAAGAACCCAACCAGTCGCTCCATGCCGCTGTGTGACCGGTTCGCCGCGGCGAACCCGACCGGCACGTCGGTCGTCGAGGTGTAACGGGCCAACAACATTTGGAAAGCGGCGAGCAGTGCCATGAACAGCGTGACACCCTCAGCTCGGCACATCCGTCGCAACCCAGCCGCGGTATCAGGGTCCAACACCAACTCCACCCGCGCTCCACTGAAGGACTGCACGGCGGGCCGAGGCCGGTCAGTGGGCAACTCCAATGCCGGCAGATCGGCCAGTGCCCCCCGCCAGAACGTCAGTTGCTCTTCCAACAGCCGGCCTTGCATCTGCTGTCGCTGCCACACTGCCACGTCCGCGTACTGAACGGCCAATGTCGGCAACCCGGCATCCTCCCCCGACACCGCTGCATCGTATAAGGCACCCAACTCGGTAGCCACCACTCCCATCGACCACCCGTCAGACACCACATGATGCATGATCAGCACCAGCACACAATCGTCCGCGCCCAACCGCAGCAACACCGCACGCAACAACGGTCCGGAACCCAGGTCGAACGGACGAGCCGCCTCCTCGTCGACCCGCAAACGAGCCCGCTCCATCACCTCGCCCGCCCCACCGCCGACGACCTCTTCAACCGTCAAACGCACCCCACCAGCAGCTCCCACTACCTGCACCGGAACCCCGTCTCGAGAAGCGAACGTCGTCCGCAACGACTCATGCCGATCCACCAACGCAGCCAAGGCTCGCTCCAACGCGGCCACGTCCAGCCCACCCCGAATCCGGTAGGCGTCCACCATGTTGTAGGCCGCCGACTTTGGCACCATCTGATCCAAGAACCACAACCGCTGCTGCGCGAACGACGCCGGCAGCGGACCATCACGATCCGCCACCGCCAACGGGGCATCTACCACCGCACGAGCTTCATCGGCTAATGCCGCCAACCCGGCTATCGTCGGATACGAGAACACGTCCTGAACCCGAACGTCCACCCCTAACCGCTCCCGCAACCGCGCCACGACCGCCATCACCAACAATGAGTGACCGCCAAGATCGAAGAAATCGTCGTCCACACCAACTTCCTCGATACCCAGCACTTCTGCCCACACGCCGGCCACCACCGACTCCGTCGCCGTCCTCGGCACCACAACCGCTCCCGACAGAGGACGCTCCATACCTGGATCCGGCAAAGCTCGCCGATCCACCTTGCCATTCGACGACAACGGCAACGACTCCAGCACCACCACCTTCGACGGCACCATGAACTCCGGCAGCACCCCCCGCACGAACTCCCGCAGACTCGCCACCTCCACCGAACCCACCACATAAGCCACCAAATGCCGGGCCGCACCATCACCCCACGGCACCACCGCAGCATCCACCACCAGCGGGTGCCGCCGCACCACTGCCACCACCTCACCAGGCTCGACCCGGTATCCCCGCACCTTCACCTGATCGTCTACCCGCCCCACGAACTCCAACACCCCATCAGCACGCAGCCGACCCAGATCTCCGGTCCGATATAAACGGCCGCCACCGCTGCCCCACCGATCAGGCACAAATCGCTCAGCCGTCAAACCCGGCTGCCCGACATACCCCCTCGCTACCCCCGAACCACCAACCACCAACTCACCCACAACACCGACCGGCACAACCTCACCCCACCGATCAACAACCCGAACAACCACACCCGGAACTGGCCGACCAATCGGCACCCAACCACCCGCAGCATCCCCCAACCCAATCCGATGGAAGGTCGCAACCATCGTGACTTCAGTTGGCCCGTACTGATTCCATACCTCCGCGGCGAATAGTTTGCGAGCACGATCAGCCGTGCGAGCATATAGCCGCTCACCACAAGTTAGGACACGCTCAATCGACCAGTCGATTCTCGGCCGAAGTTCGACAACCTCGAGTAGAGCATCCAGTAGGCGCGGGATTATGCTCAGGCATGCCGTCGGTCGTTCACGTTCCATTAAGCCGACTAAGGCCTCCGGATCAGCAATTTCATTGCCCGTCGCGAGTATGAGCGTGGCGCCGGACAGGAGCGTTCCAAAAATGTCGCGCACCGATGGATCGTGTACTGATGACGTGACCGCGAGCACACGGTCGCCGGTCGCGAGGCCAATAGCGTCAATTAGGGTGATCAAGTACGACACAACCGCGCCGTGAACGCATACGACGCCCTTAGGGACGCCAGTCGATCCGGAAGTGAACATTACGTATGCTGCGTCGCCTTCAGACATCCCGCTCCGCGACCTGTGCGGGCGCCGAATCGTCGAATCAAAATCACGTTCCACTCTAACGATACGGCAACTATCGAAAGAATATTGAGCACCATCGGATGCTAAGAGCAGACGAGCACCAGTACTTTTTATAACATGCGAAATTCGATCTGCTGGATAAAGCGGATCAATTGGCGCGTAGGCACATCCGGCGCGCAACACTCCCAGTATTCCTGCAATCATTCCCAGATCACGATTAATAGCAACACCGACAACTTCCCCAGCGAAAGCCCCTTCATCTGCTAGATCTGCAGCGATCGACGCCGACCAGTCGTCGAGCTGACCGTAGGTCAGCGATCGGCCCCCACAGACCACAGCGACGCGGTTCGGCGCCTCACGACATCGAGCGAGTACCAGCTCGTGGATCAAGGATTCGCCGTACTCACGCTCTTTCGCCACTTCCACCCCCAGTTTCGTTGGCATGTCAACCGTGGCCAACTGCACAGCGCACAAGACATTCCTTGGGCCTCAGAGTTCCCCTCCGTGGCAAGGTATTAGGAACCGCAAGTATAGCGATCAACGTCTCGATCGCGTCACGCGCGAGCCCCAGTCGACCTCTAGATGATCAGCCGAGCGAGTGCGACTGCGACCGTGCAAGGGACATTGTCTTGGAGTACGAGACCGCCGGGCAACGAGGGGTTCGTGTGGGCAGCGAGGCTGACACGGCACGGTCGGCCAGTCCAGGTGCCACGAGGGCCCACGCGGGGCTCGCTGTCATCCAAACGCAATCCCGAATCCGAGGAGCCGCAGATGCGTGCCGGCTCGACATGTCGATGCCAGATGCCGCTGGCATCCGCCAGGGCAAGGACTTCAAACCAAGGGATTCTGTCCCAGATCCCAGCATGCGAAGATCACATCCGGGGCTCGCCAGGCATGCCTTGTGGAGCGATGTGGCAGTATGACCCTGCGTGGAGATTTAGCGGTTGAGATCTCAGTAGCTGGTTGAGAGTTCAGCTTGGGGCTACTACCCTGAGGCTGATCGTCGCGGGCGTTCCACGTCCGGACGGATGATGAGAAGGTCGCAGTAACATCATTATATCTGCGAGCGAACCGATCGACGTAACGGGTGAGCGGCGGCGAGTTCGACGCTGCACACAGGGAGTAGGTGGTGACGTTGAGACCGCGGACGGCGACGGAGGTGATAGTGGCGGCCGTTTGGGAAGAAGTGCTGGGAATCGAGGGAGTTGGTTTGGACGATGATTTCTTCGAACTAGGCGGCCACTCACTGTTAGTGATGAGGACCGTAGCACGGTTGCGGGAGCAGTTGAAGGTGGATCTCCGGGTTCGGGACTTCTTCTCGCATCCTACCGTAGCCGCCCAGGCAGCACTCGCTGACGATTCTCGCATGCTGTAATGATCGCGAATACCGGGCAGAATCGCAGAATTGCAGGCTATCCGCCGCATACGTGAAATTCAACGCAAACGCCTCATTCGTTTCAACTAAGCCAGATCCGCGATCTAGAGGACGAGGCTCGCGATCCCTTTCGGGGTGGGATTACCCAGCACTTGACGTAGGGTGACATGTAGGTTGAACGCGGACCGCAGCCTAGCGACAAGGCGCATCGCGAGGAGCGATTGTCCACCGAGGTCGAAAAAGTTGTCGTCAGCGGAGACATTCGAGACACCCAAGAGATCCTCAAAGATGGCACACATTTTGGCTTCGGCGGTCTGTGGTAGTACATGTTCATTGGCGACTGCGATCGGCCCTCGTTCCCGTCGCCGGAGTATCGCCCGGTCGAGTTTGCCATTTGTCGAAATCGGCAGCGTACTTAACAACTCGATCGTCGATGGAATCATATACGTAGGCAGTTGCGCGGTAAGGAAGTCTCTAATTGACGACGCGTCTGTTCCGGGGTAAACAACGACATAAGCACAGAGAACGGAGTCGACGCTTCGCTTAGTATCGGCAATGGTCACTGCGGCAGCCTTCACACCCGCACACTTTAACAGGGCAGCCTCGACCTCCGCCGGCTCAACTCGGATCCCTCTAATCTTCACCTGGTCGTCTGCGCGACGCTTGTAGATGAGGTTGCCACGCTGGTCTACGACTACCATGTCACCAGTACGGTACATGCGTGTACCAGTTGAGAACGGGTTGGCTACAAATCGAGAGGCTGTTAGTCCTGGGCGTCGCCAGTAGCCCCGAGCGACCTGGGGGCCTGCTACATACAGCTCTCCTTCCTGGCCTGGTGCGACGTGGCTCAAAGTTCCGTCTAGGACGTGCATGGTGAGGTTGGACATCGGTCGACCGATTGGAACCGGCCCGGACGGTAGATGCCCATCCGGGGCCACCGTAAAGTCAGCACATCCGACTGTGAGTTCGGTGGGGCCGTAATGGTTGATCAGTCTCACGCGGGCGGCGTGGAACTGCGCGGGCAGCGCATCAGCGTGTAGAGGTTCGCCTCCGGTCATGAGTTCACGAGCCGGCCAGTGGCCAATGGGTAGATCGGCAAGAAGAGACAGATGGCTTGGCGTCACCTTGATGAAGTCAACACGCGTCGGCCGGTCCGAATCCGGTGCGGAGACAGGACCGTCGATGGGGACTAGATCACGGATATGAAGGGTTCCGCCCGCGCTAAGAGTGCCAAGCAGAGTTGTCACGGTGGCATCAAAAGCGAGGGGCGAGTGCCACAATGAGCTCGATGCTAGTCCAGGGTAGGCAGCGACGCATCGAGTGAGATAGTTCACCACACTGTGATGTTCGAGAACGACCGCCTTCGGTCGCCCGGTCGATCCGGACGTGTAGATCAGGTAGACCGCGTGTGACGGGCGAAGAGGCGCGTTACGCTCGGTGTCGATGAGGTCGTGGGCTGACATTGCTGCAACGGCATCGGCAACGCTCCGGTCGTCGACGAAGAGATTCGAGCCAGAGGAGCCAAGACCGCAAAGGCGCGGGTCCAGATCCGATCGACTGAGAACCAGGGCGGGCTCGGAGTCGATCAGCTGGTCGGCAATGCGTTTGACGGGATGGTCAAGGTCGACTGGAACGTACGCGCCGCCAGCCTTCATCACAGCCAGCACTGCGATGAGCAGTTCAACGCTGCGGGGAATGGCAAGCGCCACACGCGTCTCGGGGCGCACACCGTGATGCAGTAGCAGCCTTGCTAGCTGATTTGCAGCGCGATTAAGTTCCCCATAGCTGAGCTGCTGCCTGTCGGCAACAACCGCGATTCCGGCAGGTCCACGGTTTGCATGTAGCTCAAACAGTTGGTGGACCAGCGCGAGGTGGTCCGTTCGCGCGGTGACCGGACCGCAAAGGGCGCGGGAAGTCGGCAAAGGACCTCGGTTGCACCCAGAACCTCTGTCCGGAATGTGCCGACCGCTACCGTTCCCGCCTTTCATTAGGGGACTGCTTCGTGCGTGCGGTTGTACAGTCGTGTCAGAGGCAGACCTGTCGACGTAGGCAAGTGCCGCGTCACGGGTGGTAGCGGGAAGAACCGTAATCCAGCCGGTTGGGACCGGATGCGGTTCAGGCCAGGTAGAATAGTCGCCGGCGGAATTCAGGATCACTTGGTGGAGCCGGTCGGCGTCGTCGAACGGATTCAGTGATTTAGTGCTCATACAGGGGTCCACTCCTCAGTCAGTCGAAGCAAGTCCCGGCAACCTCATTGATGACTGGACCTGAGTCAGACGATGCCGCCCAGCTTCGAGGCGCCGCCCAGGCCAAACCGACCTCACTGATGTGCAGGTCGGTCGGTGGCTGCGCGAGCGCAACGAGGGCAATGAGCGAATTCGCGGGTTCATTAATTCCGACACGTGTCCAACATGCCTTCCGAGCCCGGTGAGTACATTGAGGGACGAGACGAATTGGGTGTCGGGCAAGCGTGCTAGCACCACACCCGATGACCAGATTCCAGCGAAGAGCGCGAGGCGTCGTGGCCGATAGCCCTCAGCTTGCAGTGCCTCCACGTTGACGGGGCAACGCCGACTGCCCGGACATCGCATTAATTCCACGCCGGCGCCTCCTTGGTCATTGAAATCCGGTACGTTGACACTCGGCCTGATCTGCGGCCCATTGCAGTAACACTCTACGTATGCGAACGCTAGGTCTTGGGGCGCATAGGAATTGTGAACGTTGGGGTAAGGCGAAGCTCCCCGCCACAGACCCGCGTCTCGTGCCCGTGTCCGGTGGCAGCCGGGCGTAGTGCCGGCTCATGGAAGTGTCGCCGAACCGAGGTAGAGCGCCGCAATATCGCTGACGCTGCAATCAGGCCTTGTCACGACCTCGCAGCAGACCTCGTGCCACGCCCACGCAAGCTTCTCGGCTTGGACAAAGGTCACCTGTGCCGGGTCTAAAGCCAGCCGGACACTCACATGTCGACCGATCGTGATCTGGCAATAGAAGCCCGGCCACAGTGGGGAAACGCTTTCGTCCCATCCGAAGGTCGTCGAGGCGGGAAGGGTGCAGGTTTGTGGCGTCTCGTGATCGCTCTCGGCCTCCGGCATAACGTTGATCCAAAAGTCGAGGACGTCGTTAAGACGATCCCCGCCGAGCTGCTTCTCGATCAATGTCACGTCGTAGCTGCTAGAAAAGTTCGCTTCGAACATCGCCTCCTGGACTTTCTCTATGAAATCTACGAAAAGACCCTCGTCAGCCTCCAGCGATAATGGCACTGGCTGCACATGTGAACTTAGGCATCGGTCCAGTCGCTCGGTCGGGCGCCCTGTACACAGAAGGGTGGCGGCAACGCGCGGCCGCCGGTGGAACTGAGTCCAGCATAGCGCCGCCATGGCAACGAGAGTGGCAGACGTAAAGAATCCCCGATCCCGGGCGATCTCATGTAGAGATGCACTGAGCTCACCGAAGTCGATCCTCACAACTCGGCGAGCACTTCCGCTTGGGGGGCGAATAGGCTTCGGCAGCAGCTCTGGTCGCGAAAGCAGGCCCGTCCAATCGAACTCTGCCGCTATCGAGGCCTCGACTACCTCACCCGAAGCTTGGGACGTGGCCAATTCGATTGGGCTCTCAGTCGGGCTGAGCGAAGCGTGCCGCCTATCAAGCATGATCAGGAGTTCCCGACGGAGGGTTGCCAGTGCCACACAGTCGGCTACCAGGTGATGCACCGAAAGCACCACGGTCTTGGCTACACTGGCTACCGCAAGGATCTGCGCTCGCCACCCGACACTGCGGGCCAACTCGAATCCGGTCGTGACAAGCGCTTGAATTGCAGAGTCTCGGCTCCTTGGCAGGGATTCGACCGATTGATCACTCACAATGCACGGCACATTGATATCAGGCCACACTATCTGGGCACATGGGACATCCTGGCCGTTGAACAGAAAGGTGGTCCGGAGAGCAGCGTGCCGTGCCGCAAGATCCTCGAAAACATCAAGAACT
This sequence comes from Microlunatus speluncae, assembly GCF_009299835.1. GTDB lineage: Bacteria > Actinomycetota > Actinomycetes > Propionibacteriales > Propionibacteriaceae > Microlunatus > Microlunatus speluncae. Next base: position 585,237 of record NZ_VKCZ01000019.1, on the reverse strand, counting down.
TGTGCAACCTTCGTCCCCGAAGGCAAGTCCACTGCCGAAACAAGATTGAGCCCTCCGGACACAACGCTCTGTCGAACCGCTTCGACCAGCCACTTCTGACCAAATGTCAATGGCCCTACGGTTTCACGAGAGTTCACGGAATCATCCTAGGAACTGTTGATGGACTATCGAAGCTGAACTTGCACGTCGGTGGCAGTTGCACGGCCACATCCTCAAGTGATTGCATAACTGTAGAACAGGGATCCCTCCGCTATGGACCTGTTTGGCCCCCGTCCTGGACAGTCTACAGGGCTGTCACCTAGCGAAGGCTGGCCATTCCCGAATGGCTGCCATTCTGGCTTCATATAGCGCAGCGGAGAGACCTACCTACAGTCAGACCGTTCACTGGAGGCCGGCCGACTGCTTAGGGTAGGTTCACGCGTCGCGGCACGCTCAGTACCCTCGTCCATCTGCGTGAGTAGTGCAGCCATGGCTCGAGGTGGTTCATTTGGCGGCTGGCAGATACCGTCGCGTTCGGCCCGAGACAGGTGTGGGCGGCTGGCACAACCTGGTGCGACGGGTCACCGGGCTACCGGGCCGGGCGAGGGTAAATGGGTGGCTGGGTGCATGGCGGCGCGGAGCCTTCGTCGGCCTTCCCAGGCCTCTGTGCCAGGACGCGATGCCATGGAGCCGTGCGTCGAGCGCAACGGGTCATCCAGGATTGGCGGGCACGACCCGGTTGCGGTCCGAGATAAGGCTATGAGCTGACGACTCGGCGAAGCAGATGCTCCTGGCACCTCGACTGGGTCGACGGCGGCGGCCATACACTTGGAACGACGCGGCGTTTCGTTCAGCAAGCAAGAAGGGCCCCGTATGCCGGTGCACTTTGGTCCGCTACCATCCTTGGTGGGCCTTGAGTGCAAGACTCACGACCGGCCGGTCTTCATAATGGCGTTACTGCCCTCTGTCCTTCGCATAACGCGAATCTGTTGTCGGCTGGTCGGATGCGATCGCCGTCCGGGCCATCAACACCCGGCGCGGTAGGTCTATGCCCAGCCCGGCGCCTGAGGTCCCTGCAATCCGGGAGCCATCAGAAGGTAACGAGTCCCAAGACTTAGTCAGCGTCATGACGACCGCGTGCTGGTCCCGGGCCTCTCCATGGACCCGAAAGAATGTTTGCAAAAGGACACTAGAGTACGGTAAAATCTCCTCCCAATCTAAGTAATTGGAAGACGACTAGGGGTAGTACAAGATATGACCATGGCAGAGGTTCGAACAAAATTCGAAGAACAAGGGTTTGCAGTAATTCGAAACGTGCTTGATCCGGTTACCATTGAGGAACTTCAACGCCATGTCCAGTGGCTCGCGAGTAGGTATCCGGAATTAAGGCCCGAGCACTGGCATCACCCGCTTGCCAGAAATGACGCCTTCTGGGTCAGGATTATTTCCGACGATCGGCTCCTCGACATCGCGGAAGCATTCTTAGGACCCGATCTCGCCTGTTTTACTGCACACTATGTTTGCAAGCGTCCTCGCGATGGCCAGGCTGTGTTATGGCACCAGGACGGTGCATATTGGAATTTGGACCCCATGTCAGCCCTGACGGTTTGGATTGCCGTTGACAAGTGCACAGTCGATAACGGATGCTTGCGAATGGTTCCTGGTTCGCACCGGATGCCGCTTCGGGCTCCCGTGCTGCGCAGCGATGTCCCGAATATGCTTTCTTCAGCTACCGAAAATGAAATCGTACAAGACTGGATTGAACGAGCCGGAGTCGTCGATGTCGAGTTGGAGCCCGGAGATGTCGAGATTCACCACCCAAATATACTCCATTCCTCCAACGCAAACACCTCCACAACCAGACGCTGTGGCCTGGATCTCGGCTACATTGCCACTTCGACAAGTATCTCCAACGAAGGCCTCTACCTAGATCCGATTCTTTGTAGGGGAGCGACCGTTCCGGGAATTAATCGTTATAGGAAGTACCCTGAATACAATGACGAGGAGTCGATCGCGTTTCAAGGATCTGATTCATGGAACGACTTGATCAAGCAGTTTAACGACAATCCATCGCTAGTCTCGGGCTCCGCAGAGGAACCTTTGGAGCTCACGAAGCGCATGATTCGCCGCCTCGCCGATGGCACGGTCAAGAGGCGTGATTAATTCTTGGCCCGTTAACGAGAATCCTTTTGTGCTCTCGCCTCGTAGAGCAGAACCGCGGCAGAGATGGACACGTTAAGCGAGTCGGATTGCCCACGCATCGGAATGTAGACCCGTTCGAAATTGTGCCGGTACCAGGGATTCGAGACCCCGTATCGCTCATTTCCAAGAACTATCGCGGTTCGTCCGGAGTAGTCGACAGTCCGGTAGTGCTTAGCATCGTCAGTATCTGCAACATAGACGGAAAAGTTGTTGTGCTTGAGCCAGGAGATAGCTCCTTCAGGCTGATCAAGATCCAAGAATGGAATTGTCAGGCTCATCCCGTGACTTCCGCGAAACACCTTAGGGTGCGTCATGCGGGTGCGGCGATTCGTTAAAATAAGCAATTCAGCACCGCAGGCATCGATCGTTCGAATCAGCGTCCCGAGGTTCCCAGGAATCTCGATAGCATCAGCGACAACCACCAGTGCATCATCACTTAGTTCAATCAGGTCGGCATCCCAGGCTGGCATCTGTACAATTGACACTAATCCATCCGGCTTGTCACGTTCCGAGATTCGAGCCAGGGTCTTCTCAGAAATCCGAAACGCACGTTCAGCGCGCTGAGCAACCTCCGCTGAACGCTTCTTCGCCTCGCTAGAGTAAATCGCCTCCGGACACCAAAAGAACGTCCGGACTGGCACACTAGCGGAAAGTACAGCGTTGTGTGCCCATAGTCCCTCTGCAACAAATAGCATGTTGCGATTTGGTGCCGAGTTCTTTATCAGCGCCACCGCCTGCCTAATGAGGGGGTGTGATGAGCCGATCTGCTGCAGATCCATGCTCACACATACTATAGGAAGCCGTCCCGAAAATGTCGGGACACGTCGAGCAGTCACATGTTGGCGATACTCATGACGCCCCGACGGGGACGTACCTTGAAGCAGTGGGGTTGTCTGGCTACGCCCCGATAGAGTTCTAGATGCCCCGGACCCTCACATATGGAATGTTGAGACGAGCGATCGCACGTGACTCCCTTAGGTAGGTCTCCAGCCAGGTTCTGGGTCTGGCGCGTGTTCGGTCTCGGAGGTGTAGAGAGGCGGGCGCGGCCCAGATGTCGACCACGGCCAACCCACGCTCAACCTTGCCAGCCGCGACCGGGCACGAGGGGTCAGAGCGCCAGCGTTGACGATAGTGGGCCTCTTTGGACGTGAATCAATTCCTAGACAGATCCACTCACCTCTATTGTGCTAACCTTTGAATTGGTCCGGATACCCAAGCCATGAGGGCCCCGCAACGTGCGAATACAACTCTCCTGCGCACGGTCACTTTCGAGCAGGTTTCGAAGGATGGCACATTAGTGAATCGTGTCACGCGGAAGCACTTCGGCATCGTCGATTGCATCGACGCGCCAAAGTCGACGCATCTCGGAACAATTGTCGATTAGCTCGGGCAGGCTTCCACAACCGGCCACAGCGCCGCGGTCAAGAACGACGATCTGATCTGCCCGTTCGAGTACCGCTCGACGGTGTGATACGACCAGTAGCGTCTCGGGTCCACGGCCGCTCTTTGCCGCATCGGCGATGCGATTCCAGAGCGACTGTTCGGTGATTGCATCGAGCGCCGAGGAGAGGTCGTCCACGACGAGCAGGTCGGGCGATCGGACCAGGGCTCGCGCCGCCGTCGCACGCTGCACCTGGCCGCCCGACAAGCGCACACCGCGCGGTCCGACGACCGTGTCTAGACCATCTGACATTTCGGCCAAGTCGGAGTCCAGCGCTGCCAGACCGAGTGCGTCCTGGAGTTCAGTCGATCCCACGCTCCAACCTAGCAAGATGTTCTCGCGCAAGGACTCTGAAAACAGCCGCGGAACTTGACCTGCGTACGCCACTCTCCCAGGCACGAGGAATGTACCAGGATCTTCGACCTGCTCCCCGTTCCACCACACTGTGCCTTCAGCGGCTGGCAACAGGCCGAGCAGCGCGCGCACGAGTGTCGTCTTGCCAGCCCCTACCGCACCGGTCACGACTGTGAACGATCCGCGGCGTATCCGAAGGTCGACGTTGTGGACGCCGCGGTCGCTCCCGTCGTGGCGCACCGTCATACCCTTCACCTCGAGCAGAGCTAGTGGGTCGTTATGCGACGGCGCACGGTCCAGCGAAGGCGGAGGCTCCTCACGAAACCAGACGCCGGACAGTCGCGAGAGATCGTCGTCGGTCTCGTGGTCAGCCATCAATCGGGTTAGCCGTCCAACTGCCACCGAGCCCTGCGGCACACGATATAGCATCCGGCCGAGCACGCGCGGCAGCATCATCAGCCAGCCAGCGTAGCTGCTAAACAGAGCGAAGTCGCCCACCGTAAATTCGCCTTGCCTCATGGCACCTGCCGACATCAGCAGCACAAGACCGATACTTAGGTCAACAGTGACACTTGTGGCGGTGTCGATCATATCCATTGCCAACCGGTCCTTGACCGCGGCACGCCGTCGCCGGCGATTGAGGTCGCGCAACCTCTCCAGAACGGCTTCCTCCGCGCCGGCGGTCTTGATGGCCAGCACGCCGTTGAAGGTCTCACCGATGTGGGCGGTCACCATCGCTCCAAGCTCGCGGGCGCGCCGATGAACCCTGCGTACCAATTCACTCAGTGCACGGTTCAGGATCAGGATCGCGACGAGGGGTCCTGCCAGCACAACCGTGATGAGCGGATTGATCGTTGACATGATTGCGACGGCGACCGCGGTGAATATCACGGCGGCGAATAGATCAACGGCGTTGTCGGCGACCTGAACAATGTCGCGTACGTCATCACGGAAGCGGGAAACCGCCTCGCCAGAAGAATGCGGAATCCGGTTTGCGGCGGATCCGCGGGCCGTTAAGATTGAGCGCAAGGCATTCACCCGTAGTGTGGTTTGCGCGGCATTCCACCAGTATGGCCACACCGAAATGGCAAGCCAAAGTACCAGACCGCGTGCCACCTCGACTCCTATGAACGCGACACACAACCAGATCGCTACGTCGAACCCCGCCGCGCGGTGGCCGCTGATCTGGTCGAATAGGCCCTTGAGTATCACGCCGGTCAAAATGGGCAACACTAATACAACGACCCAAAGTGAGGCGCCACCGACGTATCGACGCGGTGCGACCCTTGCCATGCGAAGTGCGACGCGCAGGATTGGGGATCGTGATGTCATCAGACCATCCCCGCTGCTTCCAATAGTCGACCAAATCGACTGTTCGGATCTCGGCTCAAGGTTTCCCTGCGTCCGTACTCCACCACCCGACCGCCCTCGATCACCGCGACCTGGTCTACTCGCGCGAGCGAGCTGAGCCGATGGGCGATCAAGACCCCTGTGCGATTGGTAAGCAACTTGCGAATCGCCTCCTCGATGTGGAGCTCTGTAGCTGGGTCGAGCCGGCTCGATGCCTCGTCGAGTACAACCAACCCTGGGTCGGCCAGAAACGCGCGCGCGAACGCGAGTAGCTGTGCCTCACCAGCCGACAAACCGCTGCCTTGTGCGCCGAGCATCGTATCTAATCCCTTCGGCAGGCCGCGCAGCCAGGTCGACAGGCCGACTTCAGTGAGCACCGCGCGGAGGCGGTCATCGTCCATTCCTGGGCGGAATAGAGTCAGATTGTCACGAACCGTCGCTGCGAAAAGGTGGACATCTTGGGTAACTACGCAGATCCGCCGGCTAATCGACGCGGAACCAATATTGCGTACGTCGATTCCGCCCATGCGAACCGTCCCCTGGGTCGGGTCGTACAGCCGGAGGATCATCCGTGCGATGGTGGTCTTGCCGCTGCCAGTGCGGCCTACCAATCCAAGAGTTTGACCAGGCTCCAATAGCAAACTGACGTCAGTGAGCACCGCCTCGTGGTTGTCAGCATAGGCGAACCCGACATTGGACAGTTCGATGCTCAGTGGACCGGTCGTCGGAAGAGGATCGGGCTTAGCTGGCTCGGGCAAGGTCCGCTGTTCGGCGAGCAGGCCACCGATGCGGGCAATCGCTGCAAGCGCCTTCTGGTATTGCTGTACCTGGTCGATCAGGCGCTCGAACGGCGTTCTCACCATCTGCGTGTACTGAAACAATAGGAGGGCTGTGCCGACGCTCAGGGCACCTTGCTGCTGTGACCAAGCTGCGAGGCCAAGGACGATTGCTGTGCCGATCGCGAAGGCGACGCTTGTCGCCGCGAACAGTCCGCCGCCGATCCGCTCCGCGCGGATGTCTGCACGGTATACGTCGGCGCTGGCGCGGTGGAACCGATTGACAACGTGGTTACCGGCGCCGTTGGCGCGGATGTCCTCCGCACCGGCCAATCGCTCCTCGAGATTGCCGAACAATGCTGCAAACTTTTCACGGACACGGGTCGCTGCCGGTACTGCGTAACGCTGCGCGTTTAACATCGCGACCGCCATCAAGACGCAGTAGACAAGCAGTACAACGCCAATCCGTGCATCTACGAAGAGTACGACGACAATCACGCCGAGCAGCAGTAGCAAGCTGACGACCACGTCGAGGAGAAATGCAACTACGAACTCTGCGATGGCGACAACGTCGCCGTCCACTCGCTCGATCATCTCGCCCGGAGTACGTTGACGGTGGTAAGCAATGTCAAGCCCCAGAGCGTGTCTGGCCAGGCTTTCCCGCAGTCGGTTAGTGACGTCCCACGACATGCGACTGGCAAACCAGGCGGTACCCAACCGCGCGAACTGGCCAGCGAGCGTCAGCCCGAGATACCCGAAGGCGAACAGGATCAGTGCTGATAGAGGTTTCCCAGCAATCGCGCCATCGACAAAGTTCCGGGTGAACTGAGGGGCGGACAGCGGCAGGACCGTCGCGGCAAGGACGGCAGTGCCGAGGGCAAATGTGGATCGCCAGCTGGGACGCAGATGGCGAAGGACGGTACGTCGAGTGGACGCGGCCGATGGTTCTACAAGCGCGGTGTGCACTGCTGACACGGTACGGATTGAGACTGATCGGGGCAACGCAGTTCTCTAGTCAGGTGGCCTCGAGGGGTCTTGTCGGCGGCCTCCACGCACGCTAACGCTGCGCTGAGCCCAGCACTGGGCCAACCAACGGCTCGCGGTCGCGCTCCTCGACCTCCATCACGGTCGATTCCTTCGCCGGCTCAGCGATCAGCACCATAAGCTGGCCGGCGAGATCGGGCAACATCGTCGCCTTGTACCACCTGCAGGTGGCGGATCTCGCCGCCGAGCTGGCCGCGGCGCTGACCTAGTTCCTCGATGATCGCGGCGCGAGGACGGGGCGATGGTGGCGTTGGCCTGCCGGGCTATGGCTGGAGCTCAACGGCTGGGTCAACTGGTTACGACGGACCTACGGACTCGGGCCCTCGGTCGTCCCTCCCCTGTGGCACCGCACCCCGAACTCGTCTGGGAGCTCTCGGCACTACATCTCCACTGGCTCGCCGCCTACGACCCCGAGCAGCATGCATCCGCCCCCATCGGATGGCACCGCGACTTCGCCGACGCCCGCTACCGACTCCGCGACTGGGTCGCAGCCTCCGGCACCCGCCTCGACCGCGACCGGCCAACCCGGCAGACAACCTGGCCCGGAGAGGACCCACCCGATCCGAGGCACGACAGCACGATCACAGACCGCGACGAGGACTTCGTCCAGTTCATCCTCGACGACGTCGCCCGTCGCCGCGCTGCCGAAGACGCCTTCGGTCAGAGTGCCGACCTCGGACAGGGCTCCAGTTCTAGAAATCAACACGCGCCGGCGGAACGAAGGGCAGAACCCGATGTCGCACAACCCTTCTGACCCAGCGGAGCCCAAACGCCACCTGACGATCGCCGACATCTGCGCCGAGTTGGACGTTCCGAGATCCACCTTCTACGACTGGCGCGCCAAGAAGACGGCCCCGCGCTGCGTCAAGCTGCCCAACGGCCAGCTACGTATCCGCCGCGCCGACTTCGAGGCCTGGATCGACGCACGGACTGAACGAACGACATGAGCGCGACCAACTCATTCAACGTGCGTGTCTGGAAGACCAGGGTCTACAAGGGGACCCGGGGCACTACCTACACAGTCCGATGGGCAGTTGATGGCCGCGAGTTCACCGAGCCATTCAGAAACAAGACGCAATCAGAGAGCTTCCGCTCAGTGCTGCTGTCAGCAGCACGCAACGGAGAAGCCTTTTCCAATCACACCGGTCGACCCCTGTCCATGCGTCGCCAAGACTTCTCGACCACTTGGTACCAACTCACCTGTGACTACGTCGACCGTAAATGGCCACGCCTGGCGGCGAGTACTCGCCGCACCGTGGCTGAGGCCCTCACCGCCGCGACGATGTTCATGATCATCAGCGACGGTCGGCAACAAGACGGTGCACGTACCCGAGCAGCGCTCAACCGATGGGGTTTCAACACACTTCGCCGCGACGCCGCAGACAAGCCCGAATGGGTTGCCGACACCCTACGCTGGGTCGCGAACCACACTCGGCCCGCAGCTGATCTTGAAGATCCCGACATCCTGCGGAACCTTCTCGACGGTATCGCGCATCGATTGGACGGAACGGTGCGATCCGCCACCGCGACCTCTCGCTGGCGCAAGATCATCAGCAACCTGGCCGAGTACGCCGTCGAACGTGACGTTCTGACCGAGAACCCTGTCTCCACGGCCGCCCGGAAGGCCCCTCAGCGCACGAGCATGGTCGTTGACCGGCGGCGGGTTGTGAATCCGACCCAGGCCTGGGCGCTGCTCGGTGCGGTGGCCAGCCAGGGAGCCACAGGTGAGCGGCTACATGCCTACTTCGGCTGCCTCTACTATGCCGCGCTTCGGCCTGAAGAGGGAGCGGCGCTCACCGAAGATCAACTCGACCTCCCAGCGGAAGGGTGGGGGTGGCTCCACCTCGCCGGAGCCAAACCGCATGTCGGCCGAGAGTGGACGGACTCTGGGGAGGCACGCGACAACCGGCCCCTGAAGCAGCGCGCTGTTGGAGAAACCCGGCCCGTGCCAAGCCCTCCAGAGCTGACAGCGCTTCTACGCCGACACCTCGACGAGTTCGGCACCACCAGCGATGGTCGACTCTTCGTCGGAGAGCGCGCAACTCACCACCTGCCTGCGTTCACCGTCAACCGGGCATGGGCCAGGGCCCGCGCCGCAGTGTTCGGTGACCGTGCACGCTCGCTCCCCATCGCCGCCCGCCCCTATGACCTCCGCCACGCCGCGGTGTCGACCTGGCTCAACAGCGGCATCGGACCAACCCAGGTCGCCGAGTGGGCCGGCCACTCGGTCGACGTCCTGCTCAAGATCTACGCCAAGTGCATCGACGGCGACCTCGACAGCAACCGCAGACGGATCGAGGCCGCCCTCGCCCGCCGGCAGCCGTCACGAGCTCCAGGGAAAACCTCACCGCGTATTGACCGAGAACACCCGTAGATACCCGCTTCCAGCCGGACATTGCGAAATGCCCGTCACCAGGCGTTGTGCCTGGTGACGGGCGTTTTACCGCTCGTAGCCCCGACGGGATTCGAACCCGCGCTACCACCTTGAGAGGGTGACGTGCTAGGCCGCTACACAACGGGGCCCCTAGCTGCTGATCGTTGCCGATCAGCCCGGAAAGACTACCAAAATCCCCCGCTGCCAGCGAATCGGAAGTCTTCCGTCGCTGGGGTACTAGGACTCGAACCTAGACTAACTGAACCAGAATCAGTCGGGCTGCCAATTACCCCATACCCCAGTGGCCGCCAAGGCGGCACGAGGAAGAACATTACTGTACGACCTCGTCCCCACTCAAACCGGAACCTCGGCGCGTCTGATCGGAAACCCCGGCCGGCACGTACTTCACCAGCGCGCAGTTCTTCTTGATCAACTCGCGCCGGACGTAGTCGCCGGTCCGGCGGTCGATCACGTTGCGCCAGATCTCGTTCATCCGGAACCACTGGTCGCCGCGCGGCACGAACCGCTCGTCGACGGCGAACACCTTGTAGGAGTGGGCCGGAGCCCGGTCCGACCGGATCTCGCCCTCCAGGTAGCGGTCGCCGACCGAGACCTTGAGCTGGTACGACCCCGGGCCGTCGTTGCGGAACCGGAGGTCGACGTAGTTGTAGTAGATCGCGCAGCCGACGCCCCAGGGCAGCACCCGGCCGTTGTCGGGGAACGGGTCGAAGCCGTGCTCGGATCGTTCGGTGACCACCAGCGACGTGTGCAACACCATCCAGTGCAGCAGGTTGGCCAGCTGGCAGATGCCGCCGCCGACGCCGGCCTTGGCCTCGCCGTTGTCCAGCAGCATGCCCTCGACGTAGCCCTTCCGCCGGGACGCCTTGCCGACGGTCCGGCAGAACGAGAACTCCTGCCCGGGCTCCAGCACCAGGCCGTTGATCCGCTCCGCGGCGATTCGCAGGTTGGTCACCTTGTTGTGCTGCAGCCGCATCTCCGATTCACCGAGGGTCCGCAGCAACAGCGACTTGTGCTGCTTCACCCGGACCGGGAGCTCGTCGGTGGCCTGCCGGGTCGCCCAGTCGATGCCGGACGCGGCCCAGGCCACCCGCCGGCGGGCCCGGTGCAGCGCGACCGCGGCCGGGAACAGCGCCGGCACCCGTTCGGTCAACCGCGGACTGCGGTCCCGCAGCGCCGGCGGCAGCTCGAACTCATCGTCCGCAGCCGCAACCGCTCCGCCGCCGGGCGTTTCGAACTCGACCCGCATACTTTTCGTCCTCCCCGCCGTGCCTCGGTCCCCCACCCCTTCTGAGACAGATACGCGTCGACCGTAGGTGGAGGTTGCACGTCGGGTGCACATTTCCGTGGCCGGGACCCGCCTCAGGGCCGGTCCGGGACCCGGTTCGGCGAGATAACAAGTTCCATACTTCGGACACTCGCAGTCGCGGGCGATGAGATACCTCTTGACCAGAACAACTCAAAGAGATTGATTTAACCAACTCGGAGTCTCGGATCTCCGCAATGTTGCGCCCCGACCGAAGGGATGGTCTGCCATGACCCGCTCTGAAGATGTGCAGGATGTCCTCCGCTACCAACTCAGCCGCCGCGGCCTGCTCGGTGTCGGCGCGGCCGCCGCCGCGGCCGGGTTGGTCGGCTGCTCGACCGACGACGGCGGGTCGTACTCCGACCAGCCGACCGGAGAGAACTCGCCGAAACCCACCGGCACCGTGAAGATCGCCAAGGCCAACATCCCGACGCCGCGGGAGCAGACCTTGATCGTCGCCCAGACCGAGTACACGGTCTTCAACAGCTGGAACGGGTTCGTCCCGAACGGCTCGCCCTCCGGCTCGGGCTTCGACGTCTTCTGCAAGGAGTACCTCTTCTACCTCAACCTGGCCACCGGCGAACGGATCAACTGGCTCGCCCAGGACTACAGCTACAACCCCGACTTCACCGAGCTCACGCTCAAGCTGGAGCCGCGGGCCAAGTGGAGCGACGGCGAGCCGTTCACCTCCGCCGACCTGCAGTTCACGCTGCGCCTGCTGCGCGACCGGAAGGACCTGCTCGGCGGTGGCGGTGACTGGGCGGAGTTCCTCAAGGACGTCGCCACGCCGGACCCGCAGACCGCGGTGCTGCAGCTCAAGAAGTCGAACCCGCGGATCCACTACGGCTTCATCACCACGATCCTCGGCTCCTTCGACGTCCGGCCGAAGCACATCTGGGAGGACCAGGACCCGACCAAGTTCAAGGACAACCCGCCGATCCGCACCGGCCCGTACGTGCTGGAGGACGCGATCCAGAACCAGAAGATGTTCGTCTGGAAGAAGAACCCGGACTACTGGAACAAGGGAGCCCTCGATCCCAAGCCGGAGTACGTGATCTACCAGAGCACCGCGAAGCAGGCCGACGCGGCGGCGCTCGCCTTCGAACGGGCCCAGATCGACGTCGGCTCGGTCAACGAGGAACACGCCAAGCAGCTCCGGTCGCAGGGCTACCCGAACCTGATCACCACCCAGTTCAACGACCCGTGCCCCCGCGCGCTCTGGCTGAACAACGATCCGTCCCGCGGGCTGATCTCGGAGCCGAAGATGCACTGGGTGGTCAGCTACCTGCTGGACCGGCCCAAGATCGGCACCTCGGTCTGGCCGGTCGAGACCGCGCCCGCCCAATATCCGTGGGCCGACTACGCGAGCCTCGAGCAGTGGAAGAATCCGGCGATCGCGGACAAGTACAAGCTGACCTACGACCCGGCCAAGGCCGCCCAGCTGCTGGACGAGATCGCCCCCAAGGGTTCGGACGGCAAGCGGGCCTACAAGGGCAAGCCGGCGACCGTGGAGATCATCACTCCGGTCGCCGTCGACGGTCCGGAGTACGTGATCGGCACCCTGCTCAAGACGGAGCTGGACAAGCTCGGCGTGCCGACCACGATGCGCAGCCTGAGTGGCTCGGTGCACGACGAGAAGTTCCAGCGCGGTGAGTTCGACATCGCCGACAACTGGGTCTGCCACATCTCGCAGGATCCGGAGCAGCTGTATCGCGATCTCGAGAGCGATCGCGCCCAGCCGATCGGCAAGAACGCGGTGGACAAGAACAAGACCCGGTTCCGGAACCCGCAGCTTGATCAACTGTCCAAGCAGCTGGCCAACATGGACCCGACCTCGCCCGAGGCGAAGCCGCTGCTGGATCAGGCGCTGGAGATCTACTTCCAGAACCTGCCGGTGGTCCCGATCATCCAGACCGGCTACCCGCAGTACTACAACACCACGTTCTGGAAGGGCTGGCCGACCGATCAAGATCTTTACCAGGTGCCGCTGAACTGGTGGGGTCACTTCATGTTCGTCATCGGCCGGCTGGAGCCGACCGGTCAGGTGGCGCCGTGACGGCTGCCCCGGTTTCGGCTCCGGACCGGACACCGTCCCAGCAGCCCAAATCCGGCGGCCCTCGGAGCCTCCTCGCCGCGCATCCCCTGGCGGCGTACGGAATCCGTCGGTTCGGGCTCTACCTGGTCGAGTTGTGGGGATCGCTGACGATCGCGTTCTTCTTCTTCCGGCTGATCCCCGGCGACCCGGTGCAGACGTTCATCCAGACGCTGCAACAGAACTACGTCTACAACCAGCAGGCCAGCCAGGAGGTGATCGACCGCTATCGGGCCGAGTTCGGTCTCGACGGCAACCTGTTCGTGCAGTATCTCCGGTTCCTGCAGCGGTTGATCTTCGAGCAGGACCTCGGCCCGTCCTTGATCAACTACCCGACGCCGGCCTTCGAGGTGGTGGCGCAGTCACTGCCGTGGACGGTCGGACTGCTCGGCATCTCCGCCGTGCTGGCCTTCGTGCTCGGCATCCTCGCCGGGGCCGTGGCCGGCTGGCGCCGGGGCAAGCTCGGCGCCGAGGTGGCGACGACAACCTCGATCGCCCTCGGCCACGTGCCGTTCTACTTCCTGGCGTTGATCCTGGTCTACGTCTTCTCCTACCTGCTGGGCATCCTGCCGAACCGGTCGGCGTACGACTCCGCCATCCCGGTCGGGTTCAGTCTGGAGTTCATCGGCAGCCTGATCACCCACGGGCTGTTGCCGGCCTTGTCGATCGTGATCATCGGCGTGTTCAACTGGCTGCTGTCCACCCGGATGCTGATGGTGCCGATCCTCGGTGAGGACTACCTGCACTACGCCGAGGCCAAGGGGCTGCATCCGAACCGGATCCTGACCCGGTACGCGCTGCGCAACTGCTATCTGCCGCAGGTGACCGGCTTCGGCATCTCGCTCGGCTTCATCTTCAACGGCAATCTGCTGGTGGAGCAGCTGTTCAACTATCCGGGCCTCGGCTTCACCCTGGTCACCGCGATCAACCAGCTCGACTTCAACACCGTGCTGGCGGTGACGACGATCTCGATCTTCTTCGTGCTGACCGCGAATCTGATCCTGGATCTGCTGCTCCCCCTGTTGGATCCCCGAGTCAAATACTGGCGGTGATCATGATCATCAAATTCCTCGTCGCGATCGGCCGCACCATTACCGGCAGTCCGAAGCTGCTGGCCGGGTTGATCATCATCGCGGCCATGGTGTTGTTCGCCCTATCCGGGCCGCTGATCGTCGGCGCGATCGGCCAGGGTGCCGACCCGGTGGAGATCGCGGCCTACAAGAAGTGGCTCCGGCCGTCCGGGGCGCACCCGTTCGGCACCGACCAGTTCGGCCGCGACGTGCTGGCGATGGTGGTCAAGGGCACCGGCGTGTCGTTGCAGATCGGCGCCATCGCCGGCGTGATCTCCACCGTCGCCGGCGTCATCGTCGCCTTCATCGCCGGCTACAAGGGCGGCTGGGTCGACTCGGTGCTGTCCACCTTCACCGGCATCCTGCTGGTGATCCCGACCTTCCCGCTGTTGATCGCCCTGTCGGCCTACACCCGGGAGGTGACGCTGTTCCAGGTCGGCCTGATGCTGTCGATCTTCGCCTGGCCGTTCGCGGCTAAGACGATCAGATCGCAGGTGCTCAGTCTCAGATCCCGGCCGTACGTCGAGCTGGCCAAGGTCAGCAAGGCCCGGGACCTGGAGATCATCGTCAAGGAGTTGCTGCCGAACCTGTTGCCCTACATCGGGGTCGGCTTCGCCAACTCGGCGCTCGGCGCGATCTTCGGCCTGATCGGACTCGAGGTGATCGGTCTCGGCCCGTCGGGCGTGATCGACCTCGGCCACCTGATCTTCAACGCGATCAACACCGGCGCACTGACCCTCGGCGCCTGGCCGATGTTCGTGGCGCCGATCGGGTTGCTGACCCTGCTGTTCGCGGCGCTGAACCTGATCAACATCGGGCTGGAAGAGGTCTACAACCCCCGACTGAGGAGCGTGGCCGGTGTCTGAGTCAACCGAAACCCGCCCGGGCACCGCCTCGGCGACGACCTCCGACGGCGACACGATCCTGGAGATCTCCGACCTCCGCGTCGAGTACGCCACCAACCGCGGCGCGTTCGTCGCGGTCGACGGCGCCGACCTCGCCGTCCGGCGCGGCGAGATCCTCGGCATCGCCGGCGAATCCGGCAGCGGCAAGAGCACGCTGGCGCTGGCCCTGCTCCGGCTGCTCAAGCCGCCGGGCCGGATCGCGGCCGGTTCGATCACGTTCCGCGGCGACGGCGTGCCGCCGGTGGACCTGCTCGCGATGCAGGGCCGACGGCTCCGCGCCCTGCGCTGGCGTCATCTCTCCTACCTGCCGCAGGGGTCGATGAACTCGCTGAATCCGGTGATGCGGATCCGGGACCAGTTCGCTGACGTGATCATCGAGCACGCCCCCGAGCGCAAGGGTTCGGTCCGCGAGATGATCCCGCGCCTGCTCCGGCAGGTCGGGCTGGAGACCCGGGTCGCCCAGATGTATCCGCACGAGCTGTCCGGCGGGATGAAGCAACGGGTGCTGATGGCGATCTGTGTCGCGCTGGAACCGGATCTGATCATCGCCGACGAGCCGACCACCGCCCTGGACGTGACGATCCAGCGGGTGATCCTGCAGAGCCTGGCCGATCTCCGTGATCAGTTCGGCGTGTCTCTGGTGGTGATCTCGCACGACATGGGGGTGCACGCCCAACTGGTCGACCGGGTCGCGGTGATGCACGCCGGCAAGATCGTCGAGGTGGGTGACGTGCACCAGGTGTTCGACTCGCCTCGGGACGACTACACCCGGGGGCTGATCGCCTCCATCCCGCGGATGGATCTGCTCGACCCGACGACCCCAGCAGAAGGGCCGGCCCGATGACCAGTGCGACCCGACCAGAGACCAAGATCATCGAGCTGCAGCAGGTCGAGCAGCGGTTCCACGCCCGCGGCGCCGAGGGCGGCTATCTGACCGCGGTCGACGACGTCAGCTTCGACCTGAGCTCCGACCCGCCCCGGGTGGTCAGCCTGGTCGGCCAGAGCGGCAGCGGGAAGAGCACCATCGCCCGCAACATCCTCGGGCTGCAGAAGCCGACCTCGGGTCTGATCAGCTACAACGGCCGGGACATCTACCACCTGAACCGGTCCGAGTCCGACGATTTCCGGCGCAACGTCCAGCCGGTGTTCCAGGATCCGTACGCGATCTTCAA
Source organism: Microlunatus speluncae (assembly GCF_009299835.1). GTDB lineage: Bacteria > Actinomycetota > Actinomycetes > Propionibacteriales > Propionibacteriaceae > Microlunatus > Microlunatus speluncae. The sequence goes on along the minus strand of NZ_VKCZ01000019.1, from coordinate 569,154 downwards.
CCCGTTCTACCGGGTTGATCGGGTGCTGCAGACCGCGGTCAAGAAGTTCAAGCTGGCCAGCAATGCCGCGGCCGGACTGGAGTTGATCAGGGAGTCGTTGGAGGCCGTCCGGCTGGACCCGGACCAGGTGCTCGGCCGCTATCCGCACCAGCTCTCCGGCGGTCAGCGGCAGCGGATCATGCTCGCCCGGATCCACATGCTGCGGCCGGCCTTCGTGATCGCCGACGAGCCGGTCTCGATGCTGGATGCCCAGGTGCGCAAGGCGTTCCTGGACATCCTGCTCGACTTCCAACAGACCTATCAGATGACCACGCTGTTCATCACCCACGACCTGTCCACCGTGCACTACCTCGGCGGCGACGTGATGGTGATCCACCACGGCCAGATCGTGGAGCGCGGCCCGGTCAACCGGGTGATGACCCAGCCCGATCACCCGTACACGGCGCGACTGCTGGCCTCGGTGCCGATCCCCGACCCGAACCGGCGCTGGAAGGACCGGATCGCCCTGTCCGACGTCGAGGCTGAGACCGAGGACGCGGCGGCACCCGTAGCCCCGGAGGCAACCGGTAGGTTGTGAACCGACTCCAATCGCGGGACACGGAGAGTGAGGCACGATGCGGTGTCGACTGACGGGAATGATGATCGCGGCGGTTGCCCTGACCATGATCGGGACGACGGCCGCGGTGGCCAAACCGGCCAAGGCTGAGCTGGCCGCGCCGAGTGAGTGGATCGGCACGGCCGAGATCGAGTCCGCCGAGCGGTACGACAGCTTGGCCGACGGTGATCTCTGGCCGTCCTGCTGGGCCGACGACGACAACCTGTATTCGGCCTGGGGCGACGGCAAGGGCTTCGACCTGAGCAGCAACTTCGTCGACATCGGCGTCGCCAGGATCACCGGACCCGCGGATGCCTTGCAGGGCGAGAATCTGGCCGTCGGCGACGAGGTCGGTGAGCTCTGGACCGGCAGCGGCACCCGGAAGCCGACCGGGATGGTCTGCGTCGGCGACACCCTCTATCTCGCGGTGCAGGACCTGTCCGGCGATTTCGATCATGCTCCGGCCGCGACGATCGCCCGGTCCGATGATCACGGCAAGACCTGGAGCTGGGACGAGTCCGGGCCGATGTTCGATGATCATGAGTTCACCACGATCTGGTTCGCCGACTACGGTCGCGGTGGATCCTGGGCGCCGGACGACTACGTCTACGCCTACGGTCTGGACGGCAACTGGCGGGACTCGTACCGGGACACGGTGCCGGACCCGACCGACCTCTTCCTGGCCCGGGTCCCCGCCGATCGGGTGGACGACCGGGACGCCTGGGAGTTCTTCTCCGGTAGCCCGGACTCCCCCGCCTGGTCGGCCGAGCTGGATGATCGGAAGCCGGTGCTGACCGACGAGCGGCGCGTCTACGGCAAGCTGTTCAATCCGGACCTGCGGGACAACCTGTCGGTGCTGTCGCAGGGGCACGTGCTCTACGACAAGCCGCTCGATCGCTATCTCTACTCCAGCTGGTCGGAGTATGCGCACCATCTCTACGAGGCGCCGCAGCCGTGGGGTCCGTGGCGGCGGATGGCGGACAAGGACTACACCTCGCTGAACCTGGAGCCGGACGTGTTCGGCGGCTACGGCACGACGCTGCCGTCCAAGTTCCTGTCCGCGGACGGCCGCTCGATGCTGCTCCAGGCCAACGTGTGCTGCAGCGACCCGGACGACAGCCCGTCCTATCACTACTCGCTGCGCCGGGTGACGATCACGCCGCTCGATCCCGCCGCCCCCGCCAACCCGGTGGCCGCGACCGACCTGGCCGGGCGCGACGACACCGTGCCGGTGTCGAAGTCGGCCCGGCAGCCCGACCTGGAGGCACTGCGGGACGGCGACGTCTCGACCCAGGTCGACGACCGGGATGGTGAGGTCAAGGATCAGGGCTGGTGGGGTTACACCTGGCCCGCTCAGGTCGAGCTCAACCGGGTCGAGTTCACCGTCGGCCGGCCGGGACGGACCGGTGGCTGGTTCGTCGCCAAGCCGACCGTGCAGGTCCGGGTGGACGGCCGTTGGGTGGACGTCAAGGGTCAGGTGATCACGCCGAAGTTCGTGCCCGGCCGGGGCGGCGCCCGGAAGGCGTACACGGTGCGGTTTCCGACCACAGCCGGCACCGGGGTCCGGGTGATCGGGTCGGCCGGCGGCGACGAGCGGTTCACCTCGCTGGCCGGACTATCGGCCTTCCACGGGCTGCAGTTGATCGACGGCGGCTTCGAGCAGACCAGCGACTACGGCCCGGTCTGGGGCTTCGACGGGTCTGCCGGGCACGGGTTCGACAGCGGCGGCAACCTCTCCCACTCCGGTGATCGGAACGCCTGGGTGCGGACCTCGGAGACGCTCGGGCCGCAGTACGTCACGCAGCGGATCAGCGTCCGGCCCGGCAGCCGGCTCGAGCTGTCCGGCTGGTTCCGTACCTCCTCGGTGGTGCAGCGGACCATGATCGGCGCCCGCTGGGACGGCGGCGAAACGATCAAGGAAATCGCCCCGACCGCGCCCGACGTCTACACCAAGCAGTCGACGGTGATCGACGTCCCGGACGACGTGGACACGATCACCGTGGTGCTCGGGTACGGAGCGGACGGCGGCGACGCCATCCTGCAACTCGACGATGTCGGACTCCGCGCCGTCGACGACTGAGTTGATCATGGATCTGCTGGCCCGGGTGCGGCGGATCTGCCATTCGCTGCCCGAGGTCACCGAACGGGGCGACGACACGATCGCGTTCAGCGTCCACGGTCGGGGCTTCGCCGTCTTCTGGCCGGACTGGTTCAGCGATCCCCGGCCGTCGGTCTGGTGCAAGGCGCCGCCGGGCGTCCAGGAGGAACTGATCGAGGCCGACCCGGAGCGGTTCTTCCGCCCGGCCTGGCACAGCCGGTTCGGCTGGATCGGCGTCCGCCTCGAACCACCACCCGCCCCGGACGATTGGAGCGAACTCACCGCCATGCTCGAGACCGCCTACCGCCTCGTCGCCCCGAAGAAACTCACCCGACAACCGCCGCCCCGAGAGTGACCTTATCCACGCAGAATCGTCGTTTCGACGTGGATAAGGTCACTCTCGGCGCCCATCACTCAGGGAACGTTGGTGTTGGCTCTCCGCGCGGGCGTCGGTTTGGTCGTGGGGCGAAAATACGCGCCGAGGACGGGCGGCCGGGGTCGGGCGGCGGCCGATGCGGCCGGCTTCCGGTCGATGCGGGTGCCGGGATGCGCGAGTGGACTGTATGGCCGCGGGTTTGTGTCTCGAGCCTGGCCAAAGCGTCCACTCACCGAGCGAGCCGGCACCGAACACGAGGACGGCAACCATCCGACTGCCGGCCTCGGGCTCGAGCCCCGAACCAACCCGCCCGTCCTTGGCGCGTCTTTCGTCTTTCAAGCGGCTCAGGAAATCGTCCCCGGCTCCCCGTCGAACTCCACGATCAACTCAGCCACGGCTGACCCCGGGTGCCATTCGGTGGATCCAGGGGACCGACTGAGCGACCGGTCAGCGGCGGAGGCGGGTGATCCAGTATTCGGCGGTGCCGGGATCGGCGACGCCGAAGCGGGCGTTGACGGCCCAGAGGGCGCCGCCAGCCAGGGTGGCGGTGGAGGGGACGTCCAGGGTTTCGTCGGTACGGGCGCCGCGCCAGCGGGCGGACCAGCCGGATCTGGTCCGGTCCAGGGTCAGCACCGAGACCTCGGCCGGGCCGGAGCCGCGGACCACGTAGATCGTCCGACCCTCGATCAGCAGCCCGTCACCGGCGGTGATCCCGGGCCCGCCGATCACCGGCACCGACCGGGCCGCGCCCGTCTTCGGGCTGACCTGCCAGAGACCGCCGACCGCGGAGTTGTTCAGCAGCAGGGTGCCGTCGGGCAATTGCCGGATGCCGTTGGCGTTCACTCCGGCGCCGTCGCCGGGTGGCCAGTCGCCGCCGAGCGACCGGAAGGACGGCTGGGCGTCGGACGGCCAGCCGCCGCGCCGCAGTTCGATCTTGGTCAGCCGGTCGGGCGCCAGCCGTGAATCGGTGACCCACACGGCGTTCCGGGTGATCACCAGATCGTTCAGGAACGCCGCGCCGGGCACGGCGGCGGTGTGGGCCACGGTTCCCCGCCAGGCCCTGATCGCCCAGACGAAGCCGGCGGGGCCGACCTGGCCCGCGACCCAGAGCAACCCGGTCCGCGGATCGAACATCATCCCGCGCACCGCTCGCCCGGTCGCGCCGGGCCACAGCGTCCGCAGCCGACCGGACCTCAGGTCGCCGGCGACCACCGCCCCGTCGGCGAGAGATCCGACATAGCCGCGAGTGCCCGGCCCGGACGCGATGCCCTCGGGCCGGAATCCGTCCGGCAGCGCGACCGTCTCCGGCCAGCCGTGGGCTCGGTGGTCCGTGGATCGGAGAGTGCCGGAAGCCCCGCGGTGCCCGACCGCGTGTGCTTCCGTACCCATGCCCGCAGTGATCGCGAATCCTCCCGCGGCGAACAGCAGCGTCCGGCGCGAGGTGAGTCTGGGCTCCATCGTCACACTCTACGGCCGTCGCTCATCGCCGGAAACCCTTGCCAGCAACAGATCCCGTGAGGCCGGGTCAACCGATGTGACCCGACACCGCCGACAGGCCACCGTCCGGCGACAGCAGGGTCCCGGTCATGTACGAGGCGTCGTCGCTGGCCAGGAACACGATCGGCTTGGCGATCTCGATCGGCAGGCCCTGCCGGCGCAGGATGCCGGGCCCGCCCGGATGGGGCCGGGTCACCGCCAGGTCGATCTCGCGGCCTTCGGCCTGGGCCCGATTCTTGTGGAAGTCGGTCAGCGTCGGGCCGGGCAGCACCGCGTTGACCCGGATTCCGGCTTCGGCGTGATCACAGGCCATCGACCGGGTCAGCCCGAGCACCCCGGCCTTCGTCGCGTCGTACTGCGCCATGCCCTTGCGCCCGACGATCCCGTTGGCCGAGGACACGTTGACGATCGAGCCGCCGTCCGGCATCAGGGGGATCAGATGCTTACCGGTGAGGCCGACGCTGATCAGGTTGGCGGCGATGATCTGGTGCCACGACTCGAGGGTGGCCTCGGTGACCGGACCCCAGAGCCGGGCCGCCGCGTTGTTGATCAAGGCATCGACCCGGCCGAACTCGGCCCGGCAGACCTCGGCCAGGGCCCGGATGTCCTCCTCCACAGCGACATCGACCCGCACCGGCACCGCGCGTGGCGCGCCGAGCGAGGGCAGCGCGGCCGCGGTCTCGCGTGCCAGTGCCTCGTCACGATCCGCGACCACCACCGAGGCACCCTCCGCGGCGACCAACTCGCTGACCGCTCGGCCGATCCCGGCCGCTCCCCCGCTGACGACGACGACCTTGTCGGTGAACCTCATGATCATGATCCCTTCCTGGCGGTCAGATTCGATCTTGGACCAACCGTAGGCGGACCGTGACGGGCAGGGCGACGTCCCGCCGGGTTCGTTCCGCACGTCGGGACGGTGTGTGGCAGAGTGCGGAACGGATTTCGGTCCACCGGTCCGGTGATCAAGGAGAGAGATGCCGATCCGCATCGCCCTGGCGGCACTGATTCGACAGAACCACGTCCTGCTGGTCCACCGGCACCCCGACCGACGCTGGTATCCCGATTGCTGGGATCTGGTCGGCGGCCACATCGAGCCCGGCGAGACACCGGAGCAGGCGGTCCGCCGCGAGTGCCAGGAAGAGATCGGCGTGACCCTCACCGAGCTTCACCGCCGCCGCCTCGAGGTGTCCGACCCCACCCTCGAGCCCCACGGCTTCGTCGTCACCGGCTGGCAGGGTGAGCCGGCCAACTGCGCCCCCGACGAACACGATGCCCTCTCCTGGTATCCGATCGAGGCCATTCCCACCCTTCGCCTCGCCGACCCCCACATGGTCTCCTGGCTGAGCGACGTGCTCGAGCACCACCGCACAGCTTGATCAGCCGGCGCGCCAGTAGCCGCAGAACATGATCCGATCCTTGGCCACGCCGGCCCGGACCCAGTGCCGGCGCAGGCCGGTGGCCAGGGCCTGCTCCCCCACCACCCAGCCGTAGCCGGAGCCGGCGGGCGATGCGAGCTCCGCCGCCGCGGCGAGCGCCGCACGCCCCGGCACGGCGTCGTGATCATCGCGGATCACCCACCGCACCTCCAGCCCGTCGGGCTTGATCAAGTCCTGCCGATCATCGGCGGCGGGAATCTCGATCAGGGCCGTGCCGCGGGTCGCGGCCGGCAGCGAGGCCAGGATGCCGGCGACCGCGGGCAGGCCGGTCTCGTCGGCCACCAAGATCAACTGATCGGCGTCGTCGGGCGGGTTGAATCCGACGCCCTCGTCCAGGATCGCCGCCGGATCGCCGGGGCGGCAGGACTCGGCCCAGATCGTGGCCGGGCCGGCCGTGCCGTCATCGGGCGAACCGTGCCGGACGAAGTCGATGTCCAGCTCCGGGCCCGCCGGTCCGTCGGCCCGGAAGGCGCGGACGGTGTAGTTCCGCAGCACCGGGCGTTCCAGCTTGGCCACGGTCAGGAAGCGCGCGTACGACAGCGTGGTCAGTCGACTCGGCACCCGCTCCAGCGAACCGCCCGGCACCGGCAGGAACAGCCGGAACCACTGGTCGAAGCCGAGCGGGACGAAGCCGGCCAGCTCGTCACCGCCGACCGTGACCCGGATGAAGTGCTCCGAGATCCGTTCCCGGCGCAGCACCCGCGCCGTGATCAACTCGACCGACTCCGGCTTGATCCGGCGAGCCGTCAGATTCGTTCGTGCCACAGTAACCCCCTGAGCTCAGAAGGTTAGGCTACCCTACATTCGTCGTCGTTCGCAGAGTTGGTCAGGGAGCGGGGGGCGTCGTTCGGTGGATCTTCAGCTTCCTCGCGACCAGCAGGGCGAGCACGGCAAACAGGGCGAAGCCGACGACGTCGAAGACCGCGTTCTCCCAGCCGATCTCCCGGATCCCGCGGGTCGCCGCGATCGTTCCGGTCAGCCCGGCCAGCAGGTAGGCGAGCACGTTGTTGGCGATGTGGGCGCCGATCCCGGCCTCCAGTCCGCCGGTCCGCCAGACCAGGATCGCCGCCAGCAGGCCGAAGGCGAGCCGGTCGACGAACAACGCCGGATTCTGCACGCCGTGGAACAGCGCGAAGATCACCGAAGAGACCACGATCCCGAACCACGGGTTGGCAGTCACGCTGCCCAGCGCCTGCAGCAGGTAGCCGCGGAAGAAGACCTCCTCGGCCGCCGCCTGCAGCGGCGAGGTCAGGATGATCACGATCAGGAACAGCCAGAAGTTCTCGTTCAGCCGGAAGACCGGCGCGCCCTCGACCACGGTGGCCAGGCCCTGGATCAGCACCGGCGCGACGACCCCGAGGGCCAGGCAGATGCCGAAGTAGCGCCACCGGACGTGGGACTCCACCGAGATCAGCCAGCGTGGATTGACCCGGTGCACGATCGGCAGCAGCACCGCGCAGATCACGATCAACGTGGCCAGGCCGAGGTTCGCGCCGAGCATGCCGACCGGATTCAAGAACTTGGTGGCCGCATCCACGAACTCCGCGTACGGCGTCTGCGGCGAGCCGATGGCCCAGAAACCGAAGACGATCGCCTGATTGATCACGCTGGTCAAGATCATGAACAGCAACAGGCCGAGCGCGACGCCGAGCAGGGCTCGCCACCAGGCCGACCCGGGCACCCGCAACAGCTGTGGGTACGTCAGCCCGGCGGTCGGCACCGACAACGCGTCGTCGAATCCCCCGGCCACCGGCGCCGGCCGTTTCGCCAACCGGGGCGAGGATCCGAAGGACCGGGGCTCGCTCGGCCGGGCGGTCTGCGGCGGTGCGGGCTTGGCCGGCTTGGGTGCCTTGACCGGCCTCGGCGGCTTGGCCGGCTTGGCCGGCGGCTCGGTCGCCCCGCCGCGGACCGCCGGATTGCCGGAGCGCTGCCGGCGCTTCTCGTTCATCACACCTCACCGAGTCCGGAGCGGGCGGCGGTCAGCCGGGCCAGCGCCGAATCCTGGCCGAGCAGCTCCAGCGACTCGAACAGCGGCGGCGAGATCCGCTTGCCGGTGATCGCGGCGCGGACCGGACCGAACGCGTGCCGGGGCTTCAGCCCGAGGCCGTCGATCAGGGCGGCGCGCAGGGCCGCCTCGATCGAGGCATGATCAAAGTCGGCCAGCCCGGTCAGCGCCTCGATGGTGGCGTCGAGCACCGGCACCGAATCCGGCTTCAGCCCGGCGTCGTCGGCGATGATGATCTTGTCGTCGGCGGTGAACAGGAAGTCGATCATGGGCACCGCGTCGGACAGCGTGTTGATCCGTTCGTGCACCAGGGGCGTGACCCGGGCGATCAGCTCGCGTTCGGCCGGCGTCGCCGGCGCCCCGATCACCCCGGCGGCACCGAGGAAGGCGACCAGCCGCTCCGACAGGTCGACCACCGTCAGCATCCGGATGTGCTCGGCGTTGATCGCCGCACACTTCTTCGGGTCGAAGCGGGCCGGGCTGGCGTTCACCTTGCGGATGTCGAACGCCTGCACCATTTCCTTGATCGTGAACACGTCGCGATCGTCGGCGATCCCCCAACCGAGCAGCGCCAGGTAGTTGAGCAGCCCCTCGGGCAGATAGCCCTGGTCCTGGTATTCGGCGAGGCCGCCGCCCTGGTCCCGCTTGGACAGCCGCTTGTTGCCCTCGCCCAAAACGGTCGGCAGGTGGCCGAAGATCGGGATCCGGCCGGAACCGACGCCGATCTCCGCCAGCGCCTGGTACAGCACGATCTGACGGGGCGTCGAGGGCAGCAGATCCTCCCCGCGGAGCACGTGGGTGATCCCCATCAGCACGTCGTCGACCGGATTGACCAGCGTGTAGAGCGGCTTGCCGTTGGCCCGCACGATCACGTAGTCCTGCTGATGGGCGGCGTCGAAGCTGACCTCGCCGCGGACCAGATCGTTGAACGCGATCGCGCCCGACTCCGGCATCTTCAGCCGGATCACGTACGGCTTGCCCTGGGCCTCGAACTCGGCCACCTGCTCGGCCGTCAGGTTGCGGTGGATGCCGTCGTAGCCCCGCGGCGTGCCCTTCGGCAGATCCTGCTGCCGGGCCTCCAGCTCGGCCGGGGTGTCGAAGCACTTGTACGCCAGCCCGGCGGCCAGCAGCTTCGCCGCAACGTCGGCGTGGAGCTCGCTGCGTTCCGACTGCAGGTACGGCCCGTAGTCGCCGCCCTTCTCCGGGCCCTCGTCCCACTCCAGGCCGAGCCAGCTCAGCGAGTCGTAGATGTTGCGGTAGGACTCGGCCAGGTTGCGCTCGGCATCGGTGTCCTCGATCCGGAGCACGAAGGTGCCGCCGTGATGCCGGGCGAAAACCCAGTTGTACAAGGCACTCCGGACGTTGCCGATGTGCAGGTTGCCGGTCGGGGACGGCGGGAAGCGGACGCGGACCTGCTCGGGCGCCAGGTCACCCAGCACCGGGTCGATCGTCATCGGGGTTCCTTCGGATTCAGGCATCGGTGGTGGCACTGGACCCGGAACTGCCGGTGACCAGGTTGGTCAGGATACCGATGCCGTCGATCTCGATGCTGACCTCTTGCCCCGGCTTCATGGCGGCCACGCCCTCCGGGGTGCCGGTGAGGATCACGTCGCCCGGCAACAGGGTCGTGTAGGAGGAGATGAACTCGATCAGCTCCGGGATCCCGAGGATCATCTGGCTGGTCGAGCCGTGTTGCTGCTCGACCCCGTCCAGGGTGGTCCGGATGCTGACGTCGCTGATCTCCTCGATGCTCTGGTGCGTCGTCATCCACGGGCCCAGCGGGCAGAACGTGTCGTAGCCCTTCGCCCGGGCCCACTGCCCGTCGGACTTCTGCAGGTCGCGCGCGGTGACGTCGTTGGCGACGGTGTAACCGAAGATCACCTCCTGCGCCCGGCTCGCCGGCACCTCCTTGGCGATCCGGCCGATCACCACCGCGAGCTCGCCCTCGAAGCTGACCTGGTTGCTGGTGTCGGGGTGGATGATCAACTCCCCCGGTCCGATCACCGAGGTGTTCGGCTTGAAGAAGGTGAGCGGCGTGCTCGGCACCTCGTTGCCCAGCTCGGCGGCATGCGCGGCGTAGTTGCGACCGACCGCGACGATCTTGCTCCGCGGGATCACCGGTGCCAGCAGCCGGGCCGCGTCGAGCTCGATCCGCTCCCCGGTCAGCTGCACCGGCGTGGCCAGCGGATCGCCGTTCAGCACCGCGATCGTCCCCGGGTGCTGCCCCTGGTCCTCGGCCAGTTCGACGATGCCGTACTGAGGGTCGGAGCCGGCGGAGAAACGGGCGATGCGCATGGGGTCACAGTAGCGGCCCGCATCGGCGGGATTCCGGCCGGCTACAGCCGAACACCGGCTGCTCAGGCATACTCCGGGACATGACCGAGCCCTTCGACACCGTCGATCTGATCCGGACCAAGCGGGACGGCGGCACGTTCGCCGACGCCGAGGTCGACTGGCTGATCGAGGCCTACACCCGAGGCGCCATCGCCGAGGAGCAGATGTCGGCGCTGGCGATGGCGATCTTCTTCCGCGGCCTCTCGGCTCCGGAGCTCAGCCGGTGGACCGCGGCCATGATCGGCACCGGCGAACGGCTCGACTTCTCGTCGCTGTCTCGTCCGACGGCGGACAAGCATTCCACCGGTGGCGTCGGTGACAAGATCACGTTGCCGCTGGCCCCGCTGGTCGCCGCCTGCGGGGTGGCGGTGCCGCAGCTGTCCGGGCGTGGGCTCGGGCACACCGGCGGCACGCTGGACAAGCTGGAGGCCATCCCCGGTTGGCGGGCGAAGCTGAGCAACGAGGAGATGCTGCGCCAGCTCGAGGACGTGGGCGCGGTGATCTGCGCGGCGGGCTCCGGCCTGGCTCCGGCCGACGCCAAGCTGTACGCACTGCGCGACGTGACCGGCACCGTCGAGTCGATCCCGTTGATCGCATCATCGATCATGAGCAAGAAGATCGCCGAGGGCACCGGTGCGCTGGTGCTCGACGTCAAGGTCGGCTCCGGCGCGTTCATGAAGCAGCCCGACGACGCCCGCACCCTGGCCCGGACGATGGTCGAGCTCGGCACCGCCGCGGGCGTACGCACGGTCGCGCTGGTCACCGACATGGCCACCCCGCTCGGATTGACCGCTGGCAACGGCCTCGAGGTCGCCGAGTCGGTCGAGGTGCTGGCCGGTGGCGGCCCGGCCGACGTGATCGAACTGACCGTGGCCCTGGCCCGGGAGATGCTCACGGCGGCCGGTCGGGATGATCATGATCCGGCCGAGGTGCTGGCCTCGGGCCGGGCGATGGACGCCTGGCGGTCCATGATCATCGCTCAAGGCGGAGACCCGGACGCCGACCTGCCGGTGGCCAAGGAGACCGAGGTGATCACCGCGCCGAGCGACGGCGTGCTGACCACCCTGGACGCGTACGCGGTCGGCGTCGCAGCCTGGCGACTCGGCGCCGGCCGAGCCCGCAAGGAGGACCCGGTGCAGGCCGCCGCCGGGGTCCAACTGCACGCCAAGCCGGGCGACCCGGTCCGGGCCGGGCAGCCGTTGATCACCCTGCACACCGACACCCCGGAACGCTTCGACCGGGCCAAGGAGGCGCTGGCCGACGCATTCGGCATCGGCGCGGAGGCCGCGGAGCGTCCGGTGATCATCGACCGGATCGGCTGACGCCGTCGATCCGGAGACCGTTGCCTTCCGGATCGGCCGGCACCGCTCGGCCCGGCCCACCGTCACAAATCGGGGGCGCAACCCGGTCCCACCCCCGATTTTCGGCCCTGGCAGGGTGTTGCGCCCCCGATTTGTGACGGTGAGCTTCCAGGTGGAGGAGGAACATGCGAATCCGGGTCGTCGGCGTACTCGTCGGGTTGGTGATCGTTTCGCTGCTCTCGCTGTCGGCGTCCCGGTTCCAGCCGGCGGCGTTCGATCCGGCGCCGGCGGTCGCGGCGCTGAACCGGCTGCTGCCCGGGCACGCCACGCAGTTCACCTTGGTGCCGGTCGCCCGGCCGGCGGCCGGCGACTTCTTCGCGCTGTCCGGCGACAGCGGGCGGATCCGGGTCGACGGGACCTCCCCGGCGACCCTGCTGACCGGGGTCGGCTGGTATCTCAAGCACGTGGCCCGGGTCGATCTCTCCTGGCCCGGCGACAGCCTGGACCGGCTGCCGCAGACGCTGCCGGCACCCGGTCAGGTCATCCGGCAGGCGGCGACCGTGCCGCACCGGTTTGCCCTGAACGACACCGACGACGGGTATTCCGGTGCCTACCGCGATTGGCCGGCCTATCAGCGGCAGATCGACCTGCTGGCGCTGCACGGTGTCAACGAGGTGTTCGTCTCGGTCGGGACGGACGCGGTCTATCACGCGGCGTTCCAGGAGTTCGGCTACTCGGCGGCCGAGCTGCGGGACTGGATCCCCGGCCCGGCGCACCAGCCGTGGTGGCTGTTGCAGAACCTGTCCGGCTTCGGCGGGCCACTGTCGGAGCAACAGCTCGCGGCCCGGGCGGCGCTCGGCCGGCAGCTCGTCACCCGGCTCACCGAGCTGGGCATGACCGCGGTGCTGCCCGGCTACTTCGGCACCGTGCCGCCGGACTTCCCGACCCGCAATCCCAGCGGGCGGGTGATCCCGCAGGGCACCTGGGGCGGCTTCAGCCGGCCGGACTGGCTCGATCCGCGCACTCCCGTCTTCGACCGCGTCGCCGAAGCGTTCTACCGGCAGCAGGAGCGGCTGCTCGGCCGCAGCACCATGATCAAGATGGACCTGCTGCACGAGGGTGGTGACGCCGGTGACGTGCCGGTGGCCGACGCCGCCCGGGCCGTCTTCGCCGCGCTGGACGCGGCCCGGCCGGGCGCGACCTGGGTGCTGCTCGGCTGGAAGCGGAACCCGCTGCCGGAGATCCTGACCGCGGTCGACCGGAGCCGGTTGTTCATCGTGGACGGACTGTCCGACCGGCTCGATGATCTTGATCGGGAACGCTCCTGGCTCGGCACCCCGTACGCGTTCGGCACCATCCCCAACTTCGGCGGCCACACCACGATCGGCGCCAACACGGCGGTCTGGGCTACCCGCTTCGACCAGTGGCGGAGCAAACCGGGCAGCGCGCTGCGCGGGATCGCCTATCTGCCGGAGGGCACCGGGACCGATCCGACCGCGTTCGAGCTGTTCACCGAGCTGGCCTGGCGCGCCGGTCCGGTGGATCAGCAGCAGTGGTTCGCCGACTATGCCGCCCGCCGCTACGGCGGCAGCGATCCGCACGCGATCGCCGCCTGGGCGGAGCTGCGCCGGGGTCCGTACTCGATGAGGTCCGGCACCTGGAGCGAGCCGCAGGACAGCCTGTTCACCGCCCGTCCGAGCCTGACCGCGACCAGCGCGGCCGGCCCGTCGCCGAAGTCCGTCCGGTACGACCCCGGGACCGTCGAACGGGCCCTGACGGAACTGCTGGCCGTCGATCCGGCACTGCGCGGCACCGACGCCTACCGCTACGACCTGATCACCACCGCACGGCAGGCACTGGCCAACCGCAGCCGCACCCTGTTGCCGATGATCAAATCCGCCTACGACCGCCAGGATCAGCCCGGATTCCGCCGGTTGGCCGCCGAATGGAAGTCCGACCTCGACCTGCTGGACCGGTTGCTGGCGAGCGACGAGCGGTTCCTGCTCGGCCCGTGGCTGCAGGGTGCCAAGGCGGCGGGCCTGGAGCACGACGTCCGGTCGTTGATCACCGTCTGGGGCCCGCGCGCCGCCAGCGAGAGCGACCTGCACGACTACGCGAACCGCGAGCTCGCCGGGCTCGTCTCCGACTTCTATGCCGTCCGCTGGACCAGGTATCTCGACGGCCTCGAGACGGCCCTGGCGACCGGCACGCCGGCCGAGCCGATCGACTGGTTCCGGTTCGAGGACGGCTGGGCCCGGGAGACGAAGGACTATCCGCTCACCCCGACCGGAGACCCGTACACCCTCGCCACCGAAGTGGCCCGAGTCCTGGCCCGTTAGCTCAGCCTGGATCCACCGATGGTCTTGGAGCCGTGGCCGTGTCCAGGGTTGGGCAAGGCGGTCGCTGGTTTCGTTCCCTGAGCCTGTCGAAGGGCCAGCCAGGTCCCTGCGCCTCTCCAGGGGGCGGCCGGCCCGGGGTATCGGTGCACTCATGTCGCAGATCTGACAACCGTTGGCCGGATTGCCCTATTTCGGCCCGATTTCGCGAACCATTGTCAGATCTGCGACATCGGTCCACCGTCAGGCCGAACCCGACGAGGGCACCGTCTGGCCGGCCCCCTTCGACAAGCTCAGGACATGCTTCGACGGGCTCAGGGAACGAAGAAGATCATCGGGCCGGCCCTTCGGCAGGCCCAGGGAACGACCGGCCCGCAGGTTCAGCCCGAATCCACCGATGATCTTGGAGCCGGTGGCCGTGTCCAGGGTTGGGGAAGGCGGTCGTTGGTTTCGTTCCCTGAGCCCGTCGAAGCATGTCCTGAGCTTGTCGAAGGGGGCAGGCCGAGAGTTGCCCTCGCCTGCGGTTTCGGCCGTCCGGACAAGACGCGCCAAGGACGGGCGGGATGGAGCGGTCGGCCGGGTGTCGCGGCCGACGACCGGTTGTGCGCTGGGTTTCGATTGCGCTCGCCGAGTGGACGCTTTGGCCGCGGATCTGCGTCTGGAAGCTGGTCGAACGGTCCACTCGACGCATGTCGGCGGGTGAGGTCGGTGATCTCGATCCTCCTTTGAGCCCGGCCGAGGTCGGCGGTGGATCCGGACCCCAACCCGGCGCGCGAGAGGCGAGTTTCGCGGCCGCCGCGGCCGAGGTGCCGTTCCGGATGGGCTTCAGCCGCGGCAGTAGCGGGGGCAGGATTCGGCGTTGGTCGAGTAGCGGCAACCGACTTCCGGTCCAGCAGCCGCCGAGTGTGACCTTTTCCACCCGGATCCGCAGATTTCAGGTGGATAAGGTCACTCTCGACGCAAGGCTTGCCCACGCACCTGGCCGATCCAGGCTCAGAGAGCGGCCTCTTCGGTGTGGATCAAGCCGTACAGGTACGCCTCGTACAAGGCCTCCCAGGACGCCTCGATCACGTTCTGCCCGACACCGACGGTGGTCCAGGCCCGGCGGCCGTTGCTGGTCTGGATCAGCACCCGCACGGTCGCGTCGGTGCCGTGACCCTGATCAAGGATCCGCACCCGGTAGTCGATCAACTCGAACCGCTCCACCACCGGATAGGCGGGCAGCAGCGCCTTCCGGACAGCATGATCAAGAGCGTTCACCGGACCGTTGCCCTCGCCGACCACGCGATGGCTCTCGCCCTTCGCCGTGATCCGCACCGTGCACTCGGTGTCGGTCTCCTGATCATGGGTGGACTGGGTGAACACCCGCCAGGACAGCACCGAGAAGTATTCCGGCAACTGACCCAGCTCACGACGCAGCAGCAGCTCGAAGCTCGCATCCGCCGCCTCGTAGGTGTATCCGTCCGCTTCGGCCTCTTTCACCTTGTCGGTGATCTTCGCTGCCACCTCGCGGTCGGACAGGTCGAACCCGAGCTCGGAGCCCTTGATCTGGATGTTCGCCCGGCCGGCCATGTCGGACACGAGCATCCGCATGTCATTGCCGACCAGCGCCGGATCGATGTGCTGGTAGAGATTCGGGTCGACCTTGATGGCGCTGGCATGCAGGCCCGCCTTGTGGGCGAACGACGACAAGCCAACATAGGGTTGACGATTGCTCGGTGGAACATTCGTCACCTCGGCGATCGCATGGGATATCCGCGTCGCCTCGGTCAGGGAGTCGGCCGGCAGCAGTTGCCAGCCGTACTTGAGTTCCAGGTTCGCGACGATCGCCACCAGATCGGCGTTGCCGGTCCGTTCGCCGTACCCGTTGAAGGTGCCCTGGACGTGCATCACGCCGGCGTCGACGGCGGCCAGGGTATTGGCCACCGCGCAGCCGGTGTCGTTGTGGCAGTGGACGCCGAGCTGGGCGCCGGTCTGCCGGGCCGCGCCGACGACGTCCCCCAGCATCGGCGGCAGCATGCCCCCGTTGGTGTCGCACAGCACGACGACCTCGGCCCCGGCCTCGGACGCGGTCCGGACAACCTCCAGCGCATAGGCCGGGTTCTCCCGGTAGCCGTCGAAGAAGTGCTCGCAGTCGACGAAGACCCGCTGCCCCTCGGCCCGCAGGTGGCTGACCGTGTCGGTGATCATGGCCAGGTTCTCGTCCAGCGTGGTCCGCAGCGCGTGCTCGACGTGGCGATCATGACTCTTGGCGACGATGCAGGCGACCGGAGCCCGCGAGTCCCGCAGCGCCGCCGTCAACGGGTCATCGGCCGCCTTGCCACCGACCCGGCGGGTGAAGCCGAAGGCCACCAGCGTCGCGTTCTTCAGCGGCACCTCGCCGTCGGCCATCGCCTGGAAGAACGCGGTGTCGTTCGGGTTCGCGCCGGGCCAGCCACCCTCGATGTAGTGCACGCCGAACTCGTCCAGCAGCCCCGCGATCGCCAGCTTGTCCGGCACCGACAGCCGCAGTCCCTCCTGCTGCGCGCCGTCGCGCAGCGTGGTGTCGAAGACGTGGAACTCGTCCGGCTGGGTTCGCATGAGCTTGGTCCTTGAGGTCGGGTGGCGGGTGGCTGGAGGGCGCGCGGCACAAACAAAAAACCTCTCGTGGGAGTACGAGAGGTTGGCGCGCCGAACTGCTGTTCGACGCGCTAGCTGATAATGATCGAGTACGACCGCATGGGCTAAGTCTTACCCCGCCGCGACAGAATCCGGATCACTTGTCCCAGAATCTGAGACAGGTCGGGTGGCCGTGCGCAGTCGGGGACTCAGAGCCACGACCAGGCCCGCGGCCGCACAGATCACCGCCGCGGCACCAGTGGCCGACGCCGGTCCGACCAGTTCGGCGACCGCGCCGAACGCGGCGATGGTGACCACCTGCGGCGCCGATTGGACCAGCACGAACAAAGCCTGGAACCGGGACACCATGCCCGCCGGAGTCCAGTCCAGCAGCAGCGGCCCGAGGTGACTGGTGTAGACGACGGTGCCGATGCCCATCAGGACGAAACCGACCAGCGCCGCCGCATAGGCGGGTGCCGCCGCTAGCAGGCCGGCCCCGACGGCGGCCAGCAGCGGTCCGGTGATCATGGCCGGCCCGATCCGGTGCAGAATGCCCCACCGAGCGATCCCGAGGGTGATCACGAGCGAGCCGGCGATCCAGCCGGCCTCGACGACGCCGGTCGCGGCGGCCGTCCACCCTCGCTCCCGGGCGAGCAGCGGCAGACACAAGAACACGATCGGCAGGACGCCGGAGGCCACCAGCGCCGTCGCGCCGTACATCGACGGGATGCCGGGGGTCCGGGCCGCCGCGCGCAGTCCCGCCCAGGACTGCCGCAGCACCGACTCCGACGACGGTTCGGCCGGCAGCCGGTAGGGCGGCCGGACCAGGATCAGCACCCCGATCATGATCATCGCCGCCGCCAGATCGATCACGAACACGCCCGCCGCGCCGACGGCGACCAGCGCGACGCCGCCGAGCGGCGGTCCGATCATCCGACCGACCTGGGCCAGTCCGCTCACCTTGGCCCAGAGCTTGGGCAGCTCGTCGATCGTCGCGAACAGCCGTGGCATCGTGCTCGCCGCCGGCATCGAGAAGGCGCTGATCACCCCGAGGACGAGGGTGAACACCGCGAGCCAGGCCAGACCGGGTGGAACGACCATGATCGCGACCGTCGCGACGAGCACCGTGAGGACCCGGCACGAATCGGTGATGATCAACATTCGACGGGCGCCGAACCGGTCGCTGAGCGTCCCGCCGAACACCAGCAGTACCGTCCGCGGTACCGCTATCAACAAGTTGATCAAGGTGCTGGCGGTCGCTCCGAGCCCGGACGCGATCCAGGCGATGACGAAGAAGAGCATCACGTCGGCCGTGCCGACGACGGTACTGCCGCCGATCCACAACGCCCGGCCGGCGGACCGCGACCGGACCCGGTCGGCGACTCTCATCGTCACGAGACAGGCAGCTGCGGCATGATCAACACCGTGAAGCTGCCCTGGTCGGCGCTGCGGATCAGGGCCGGACGATCGGGGCCGGCCAGCTCCAGCAACACGTCGGGGCCGATCCCGGATTCGAGCGCCGGTCCCAGCACGTCGACGGCGAAGGCGATCGTCATCGACGCTCCCCGACAGACGGCCGGCACCCGGGCCGGAGCAGCGGCGCCGAACTCGGCCGGATGGAACTCGACCTGATCATGGTCGATGACCAGCCGGGCGCTCCCCCGCACCGATCGCAGCGCCTCGTCCGCCGCCCGCCGATCCATGATCACCCGGGATCGCCAGGGAGCCAGCTCGGCGAACACCACGCGATGACTGGGATGCAGGTCGGGCACCCGGGTCAGCCGCAGGCCCTCGGACCCGGCGGTCAGGTCGGCTCCGGCCGCGCGGACGACCCCGGCCGCCGGGACGGGTTCCGCGGTCGGCCACCGCGGCGAGCCGAACCGGACCACGACCAGGTCCGCCCGCCGGGCCAGCCCGACGACCGGGCCGAGCTCCGTCGGCCCGATCGCCAGCCGCCGGGCCGAGCCGGTGCCGGAGACCCGCGCGGTCAGCGTCCGCACCGCCAGCCAGGCGTCGCCGCCGGCCACGACGCTGAGCTCGGATCCGGCCTCGTCGAGTTCGAGCAACACCCCGCGGCCGCCCGGTGACTCGGGCCGTCCCGCTGCCGTACCCACCTGGCGGATCGCCGCCGCCAACTCGGGGCCGACGACCTCGACCGCGGTTCCGGCCTCCGGCCCGGGCCGTCCGTCGGACCCCACCCGGTCCGCACCGTCCAACGACGCGATCAGCTCGGCCGCCACCCGTGCCATCCGCTCCGCCCGGGCGCCCAGACCGGCCGCGTGGCCGCGCAGGATCTCGGCCGCTCGCGCCGGTGGGCCCGCCAGCACCTCCGCGGCCTGGGCCAGCGGCAGCTCGAGCTCCCTGGTCCGCCGCAGCAGGATGGCCGCCTGGTGCTGATCCCGGCCGTAATAGCGGTAGCCGGTCTGCGGATCGATCTCGCGCGGCCGGAGCAGCCCGCAATCGTCGTAGAACCGCAACGCGCTCGGGGTCAGCCCGACCAGCCGGCCGAAGACGCCGATGGTGAGCAGGTCTGCGGAGTTCACGGCACCATCGTGCTGATTCGACCAACCTGAAGGTCAAGCGCGGCGGGCCCCCGGCACCCCATAGGGTCGCCGGATGGCGAACCGCAGCCGCGTCCGCACCTGGGTCGTGCAGAACTACACGGTGCCGGCCGTGATCGTCACGGTGCTCGGTGTCCTGGGCAGCGCGGCCGGGTTCGTCCTGGCCGTCGGCGACCAGGAGGGCGAGAACCCGCTCAGCTGGCTCATGTTCCTCGGCCCGGCGATCGCCGGCGCGTTCCCGACGCTGGAACTGGCCTGGGATCGCGAGCACGACCTCTCGCTGGCGAAGGTGCAGCGCCGCTGGCTGCTGTTCCCGTTCTTCGGCGCGGTGGGGGCCGTCCTCGCGATGGGCGTCGCCGAGCTCGTCACCCGGGCGTCCGGCGCCCTGGCGGCAGCCCAGGCTGCGGACAAGTGGCACTACTGGTTCCCGGCCGACGGTCCGGCGGCGCCGTCGGTGTTGTTCGGCCTGCTCGGCTACGTCGCCGGGGTGCTGCTGGCACTGGCCTGCTACGTCGTGGTCCTGTGGCCGCTGCAGATCCTGCTGCGGCCGCGCCAGGCCATCGAGGAGAGCATGCTCGATCCCTCGCGCGAGCACTTCAGCCGCAACCGCGCGGCGCTGATCCTGGGGCCGCCGCTGGTCCTGAACGCGGTCCTGATCGGCGTCGGGCTGACGTTCGGGATCGGCTGGCTGGCGATCGTCGCGATTCTCCTGGAGGTCGCGATGGTCGTCGCTGTCGTACGGCTGCAACGGGTGAATGCGGCCCGACGCCGAGGCGCCGGACTGCCGGAAGGCATCGAGGCGGGCGACCCCGCGTCGACGGAGAACGCTCGGAATCCGATCCGCGATCACAACTGAGGTTTGGCTACCCTAATCTATTGCCATGATCATTCCGTCGCCGTCCGCAGACCTCGCGGCCCGACCCATGCCGCCGCTGTCCCGTCGCAGCCTCCTCGCCCTGGTCGGCCTCACGACCTTCGCCGTCGCCGGCTGCTCAACCCCGGGAGCGGCCGGGCCGGCCGAGGCCACCCGGACCGTCACCCACCCGCTCGGCACGGCCGACGTCCCGGTGAACCCCGCCCGGGTCGTGGCCCTCGATCGCCGCGGAGCCCTGCCACATCTGCTGGCCCTCGGCATCACGCCGGTCGGCGCGCTGACGCACAAGAGCATCATCGGGACCGACTTCCCCGCGCTGGTGGCCGAGCAGGCCGCCGACGTCACGGTGCTGCCGGTGGCGAGCGGAGCGGACGAGCCCGCGCTGGAACCGGTGACCGCGCTGCATCCCGACGTCATCGTCGGCTACACCGGCGGCATTGAAGAGGTGTATCCGGGGCTGTCCCAGATCGCCCCGACCGTCGCCGTGGACGTGGACTTCACCGACGCCGCGGTGAGCCTGCGCGCGATCGCCGCGGCCGTCGGGCGCGAAGCCGAGGCGGAGCGGGTGGTGCAGGAGTTCGATCACCGCTGCGACGAGCAGCTGGGCCGGCTCGGCGACCTCGGCTCGGTGTCGATCGTGCTCGGCATCGGCGACCAGCAGTTCCGCGCCTACAGTTCGACCGGATCGTCGGTCGCCCGGTGGCTGAGCGAGCGGGGCGCAGCCGTGGTGCCGGCGGCCGAGGGCGCCGAGGCGAGCGAGGACAAGACGTTCATGTTGATCAGTCCGGAGCGGCTGGACATCCTGACCGGCGACACGATCGTGGTGATGCACAACTCGGGGCCGGCCGGTGAGGCGGCGCTGGCCGAGCTCGAGGCGGCCCCGACCTGGCAGCAGCTGGCGGCGGTCCGCGCGGGCCGGGTGGTCAAGATCAACTCGCAGTCCTCGGTCGGCTCGTACGGCTTCCAGGGTTACGAATCCGTGCTCGACGAACTGACCTCGGGCTGGCCCGCCGGCTGACCCGACCCGCTCAGCGTACGTACTCGGCCTGGGCATCGCGGATCAGGTTTTGGGGATGTTCAGACCACTCGGAATATTGCTGGCTGCGATTATCCTAATCGCAATGTCATGCATAACAGCGCAAGCCCATTTCCTAGTCTGGGACCACGGACATGACCAAGAAATCCTCAAAACCGAGACTCATCGTGATTGCCATTTGGTGTAGCGACCATGCTCGTCGTCGCAATCGTCGTTGGGGTCAACCTATTGAGCCCTCATCGCACCGAAACCCTCAGTGGCTCCTACAGTTTCGATGTGACCGATCCGCAATTGGTCGCCGGCTACGCGGATGTCGTAGTCATTGGCCGTGTGGAGGCCGCGCACGATACAGTGAGCGACCCCATTATCGCCACGAAGTTCCAAGTAACCGTCGTGGAAGTGATCTTGGGGAAGGCCGAGCCGTCTGAAACATTTCTCCAGTACGGCGGTACAAGTGGCAAAGTGACCTGGGTTATGGAAGATCAGGAACCGTTGACCCCCGGGCAGACGTACGTGCTAGCGGCAGGCCGCGGGAAGCACGGCTATCAGGTCGTAGGCGGTCCCGTAGCGGTGCAGCGACTGGACACCGATAACGACATCACCAAGGCGACGACGACCTGGCGCGATCACGTCGCGAATCGCAAGACCCCAGACTTCGCCCGGTAGCGCCACTTTCCCAAGCGCCGCTGTTGGAGTGGACACCCTGGTCCCGGACTCAACGACCTCGGGATAAGTGCTCAGCGTGGACCTGCTCGATCAGTTCGCGGTGGATCCGGCGCAAGGCGGCGGGAAGTTCATCGACTTCGAAGAAGCGGGCCTCGAGGATCTCGGCCTCCTCGAGGCGTAACGGCCCGGACGGGACCAGCCGGGCGGACAGGTAGGCCTCGATCCGAAGCCGGAACCCGGACCGGACAAAGCGGACCCGGATATCGGTCAGCTGCTGCCCGGTCTCCTCGGCCGTCTCCCGGGCCAGGGCCTGCTCGAACGTCTCGCCGCGGACCATGTAACCGGACGGCGGACCCCACTGGCAGCCGGCCCAGAACCGGTGCCGCAGCAGCAACACCCGCCCGTCGTCGTCGAAGACCGCCCCGGTGACACCGATCATGAAGGTCGGATGACGCAGCCACAGCAGCCGCCACTGAGCCCGGCCGCGGACCTGTTTCCAGGCCCGGGCCGCGGCCCGGACGGCCAACTGCCGCGGATTGATCATGAACAGTTGATCATGATGGGACGCACGGGTCAGGAGACCCGGTGCAGCCAGCCGTGGCTGTCCTCGACCCGCCCGTACTGGATGTCCAGCAGGGCCGAGCGCAGTGCCGTGGTCACCTCGCCGGCTTCGCCGTTGCCGACCCGGTGAGCCCGCTCGGCGTTCTTCAGCTCGGCGATCGGCGTCATCACCGCGGCCGTACCGCAGGCGAACACCTCGCGGACGGCACCGGACTGCACCCCCTCCAGCACCTCGGCGATGCTGATCTTGCGTTCCACCGGGGTCAGCCCGTGCTCCTTGGCCAGCACCAGGATCGAGTCCCGGGTGACGCCCTCGAGGATCGTGCCGGACAGCTCCGGAGTGAGCAGTTGATCATCGGCGGTGACCAGATAGACGTTCATCCCGCCCAGCTCTTCCAGCCAGGTGTGCTCGGCCGCGTCGGCGAACAGCACCTGGTCGCAGCCGTTCTCGGCCGCCTCGGCCTGCGCGATCAGGCTGGCCGCGTAGTTGCCGCCACACTTGGCCGCGCCGGTCCCGCCGGGGGCCGACCGGCTGTAGCTGGTGGTGATCCAGATCTTGACCGGCTTCACCCCCGAACTGAAGTAGGCGCCGGCCGGGCTGGCGATGCAGGCATAGGTGACCTTGGCCGACGGGCGCACTCCGAGGAACACCTCGGAGGCGAACATGAACGGGCGCAGGTAGAGGCTCTGCTCCTCCCGCGTCGGCACCCAGGGCCGGTCGGCGGCGACCAGCGCCTCGATGCTGCCGATGAAGTCCGCGGCCGGCAGCTCGGGCAGCGCCAACCGGTGCGCGGACCGGGCGAACCGCGCGGCGTTGCGGTCGGGCCGGAACAGCCAGACCGAACCGTCGGCGTGGTGATAGGCCTTCAGACCCTCGAAGATCTCCTGCGCGTAGTGCAGCACGGCCGAGGCCGGATCGATGCTGAACGGCCCGTACGGCACCACGCCGGCGTCACCCCAACCCTGATCGGCGGTCCAGGTGGCGACCGCCATGTGATCGGTGAAGTTCGTGCCGAAACCCGGATTCTCCAGGATCGTTGCGCGCTCGGCATCGGTCCGCGGGGTCGGGTTCGGGGTAACGGGAAAGCTCAGGCTCATCGGTGCGCGGTCTCCTTCGTCGATCCGAGGCTCCTTGTCGATCTGAGGTTACTGCCCTGCGAGATGCGTCGCCGCAGCCAGGACCGATCTCGCTACGATGCCGCGGTGAACCAGAACGCGACATCGAGCAGGACCATCGCCGTCATCGGCGGCGACTTCATCGGACCGGAGGTCACCGCGGAGGCGGTGAAGGTGCTCCAGGCGGTCACCGCGCCGGGCAGCTTCGACCTGCAGCCGTACGATCTCGGCGCCACGGCCTGGCAGCGGACCGGCGAGGTGCTGCCGGACTCGGTGCTGGCCGAGCTCGCCCAGGCCGACGCGATCCTGCTCGGCGCCGTCGGCGCCGCGACCGACGCCAAGGACATCCCGAGCGGGCTGCTCGAGCGCGGGCTGCTGCTCAAGCTGCGGTTCGCCTTTGATCATTACGTCAACCTGCGGCCGTCCCGGCTGTTCCCCGGCGTGCCGACCCCGCTGGCCGACTCGGTCACCGCCGGCCGGGAGATCGACTTCGTGGTCGTCCGCGAGGGCACCGAGGGTCTGTACTGCGGCAACGGTGGCGTGGTCCGCACCGGCACGCCGCAGGAGATCGCCACCGAGGTCAGCGTCAACACCGCCTACGGGGTGGAGCGGGTGGTTCGGGACGCGTTCGAGCGCGCGACCCGCCGCCGCAACAAGCTGACGCTGGTGCACAAGCACAACGTGCTGGTCAACGCGGGCGGGCTGTGGCGCCGGGTCTTCGAGGCGGTCGCCGCCGAGTATCCGCAGGTGAGCACCGACTATCTGCACGTCGACGCCGCAACGATCTTCCTGGTCCAGGATCCGGCCCGGTTCGACGTGATCGTCACCGACAACCTGTTCGGCGACATCATCACCGACCTGGCCGCGGCCGTGACCGGTGGCATCGGGCTGGCCGCCAGCGGCAACATCAATCCGTCCGGGGCGTTCCCGTCGATGTTCGAGCCGGTGCACGGTTCGGCGCCGGACATCGCCGGTAAGGGCCTCGCCGACCCGACCGCCGCGATCCTCTCGGTGTCGTTGCTGCTCGATCATCTCGGCCTGACCGAGGAGGCCGCACGGGTGGAAAAGGCTGCTATCGCCGACATCGCGGGCCGGACCGCGCCGCGCTCCACGACGGAGATCGGCGACGCGATCGCCGCCGCCGTTTGACCTTGTTCGTTCCCTGGATCCACCGATGATCTTGGATCGGTGGTGCATGTCCGTTCCCTGAGCCTGTCGAAGGGCAAACCAGGAAGTGCCCACTCCCAGGGCTTTCGGCATACGGACGCGCCAAGATCACTCGACTTCGCGCCCTTTACTCGTGCTTCGCGGCCGTTGTAGGTGGGGCGAAGCCACAGAAATGGGAGCGAAGCCAGGAGTCGGCCCATTGGTGCGTCTTCCGGCCGATAGGCCGAACCGACAGGGGTATCAGGCTTGCCGTTCGACAGGCTCAGGGAACGGAAAATGCACTCTAGGCGGCAGGATCGACCGACTGCTGGTCCCGCCGCTGCTGCCGCCGGATCACCGGCGGGGTGACCGAGTGCTCCTTGCGCGGGCGCCGGCGGGGCGGCCCGTCGGAGTCGCCTTCGCCGAGGACCCGCCGGCCGGTGCGTGCCGTGGCCGACCAGTCGTCCGGGTACATCTCGTACATGATCAACAACCTCACTCTGTCCTCGCAGTTTCAGAAAATAGTAGGACGCCCGACTAATTATTCGTCAGGATGCGATACCTGCTTCTCAGAATCTGGACTCCCCTTGGGGAACGCCGGAAGATGCCACACTGTTCGGCATGAGCGCTCCCCCGGAAATGCCCGAGCTGGTGATTCGGGCTCTCCGCATGTCCTTGGAGCGCGGCTATGTGCAGACGTCGCGCAGTGAGACCGGCCGGCTGCTGGCCACGCTGGCCGCGACCCGGACCGGCGCGATGGCCGAATGCGGCACCGGCTGCGGAGTCGGCGCCGCCTGGTTGCGCAGCGGTGCGCCGAAGGCCACCCGGGTGATCACCGCCGAGCTCGATCCCGAGCTCGCGCACGGGGTGATGGAGATGTTCGAGCACGACGACATCGACGTCTTCCACGCCGACTGGACCTCGCTGGCCGACCACGCCCCGTTCTCGTTGATCTTCATCGACGCGGGCAGTGCCCGGAGCACCTCGCGGGAACAGATCATCGACCTGCTCGGTGAGGGCGGCATGATCGTGCTGGACGACTTCGTGCCGACCAGTTCCTGGCCGCCGGTCGTGGGGGGACGGATCGACACGCTGCGCCAGGAATGGCTCTCCGACGAGCGGTTCGCCTGCGCCGACGTGATGGTCGCCGAGGACACCTCGGTGCTGATCGCGGTCCGTCGCTGACCGGTCCCGACCGGACTTTGTGACCGTTCCGGAATTGGAAGTCACCCATCCGTCAGGCATGCTGTGCGGGTGGCTGAGGGCGAGCGGTTGCCGAAGGTCGTACGAATCATCGGCGGGGTCCTGTTGATGGCGGCGTTCGTGATGATCTGTCTGTACGTGGTCACTCGCTACGCCGGCTACTGGGGCGTGCCGATGTTTTCCTTCCGCTCCGAGAACGACTCGGTCTGCACCAACAACTTCAGCGGCTACACCTGCAAAGAGGTGTCGCTGGCCGACGTCGAGTTCTACGGCGAGGTCGACCTCCCCGACGACAGCACGGTGGTCGAGGGTACGTACACGGCGACCCACGACTACGACCTCGAGGTCACGGTCCACGTGCCGAAGGCCTCGGCGGCCGCCGCGCTCAAGGCGCTGAACGGCTCCTTCGGGCCGTGCCGCGACCACGTCTCACCGCTCGACACCGAAGGCCTGACCCAGTTGTGCGCGATGACCAACGACGATGTGTACGGCGGCAAGGACGAGCGCAACCAAACCCGGCTCTTCAGCGTCGGCACCGGAGTCCGTAAGGACGGCATCCGCGTGATCACGATCAGCGCCAAGTCGCGCTGACCGTCGGCGCCCTAGCGGGGATTCGCCACCAGCCAGTCCTCGAACCGCGTGTCGAAGATCGTCGCATCGTCCCCGGGCAGCAACGTCCGTTCACCGAGTACAGCGTCGAAGTACGGTGCGGTCGGATCGGTCACCACCCGGCGCGGATCGCGGTCGGCGGTCAGCGCCAGGCCGATCAGTTGATCAAGGCCGAACGTCTCCGGTCCGGCCACCTCGCGGATGCCGTCGACCGGGTCGCCGGCGGCAGTCACCGCGACGGCGGTCGAGACGTCGGCGGCGGCGATCGGCTGGATCAGCGCGCCGGACAGCCGCACGGTCTGGTCGACCGTGCCGCGGTCGGCGATGCCGCGGACGAACTCGAAGAACTGGGTGGCGTGCACGATCGAGTACGGCAGCCCCGATCCGGTGATCAACTTCTCCTGCTCGATCTTGGCCCGGAAGTAGCCGCTGTCGGTGAGTCGCTGGGTGCCGACGACGGACAGCGCGACATAGTGACCGACCCCGGCCCGGGTCGCGGCGTCGATCAGCCGGGTGGTGGAGGTGGTGAAGAAGTCGAGCACCGCCTGGTCCTCGAATGGGGGCGAGTTCGTCACGTCCACGACCACCTGGGCATCGGCCAGGGCGGCGTCCACGCCCTCTCCGGTGAGCGTGTTGACCCCGGTGCCGGGCGAGGCGGCGACCGCCTCGTGACCGTCCGCGCCGAGCCGGGTCACCACCTTCGAGCCGACCAGACCGGTCCCGCCGATGATCACGATCTTCGCCATTGCTGCCCTCTCGCGCGTCTCGCCGGCCAGGATCCTCGCCGGTCACTCCCCCAGACCGGGCAGCCCGTCGAACTGTGACAACTTGTCGGGGTTCAGCTGCCAGCACACCTCGTCGATCCCGTCCGGGCCACCGGACACGGTCAGGATCCCGTACACGACGCCGTCCCTGATCAAGACCGCGGAGTCCTGGCCGTTGAACGATCGCCGTTCGATCGTCGCCCCGGCCCAGAACCGGTCGGAGAAGGCGCAGACGACCCGCGCGATCCGCGCGCCGCCGGCCAGCGGATAGCGGGCCGCGCGCACCCGGCCGCCGCCATCGGAGTAGGACCTGGCGTCCTCGGTCAGCATCGTCTCCAGGGCGTCGAAGTCGCCGGCCTGGGCGGCGGTCAGGAACGCGTCCAGCAGCCGCCGCTGCTCGGCGCCGACGACGTGGGCCCGGGACCGGCCGGCCAGGTGCTTGCGGGCCCGGCTGACCAGCTGGCGGACCGCGGCCGGCGTCTGCTGCAGCATCGACCCGATCTGGTCGTACGGATAGTCGAACGCCTCGCGCAGCACATAGGCGGCCCGCTCCACCGGGGTCAGCCGCTCCAGCAGCATCAACACTGCGGACTCGAGCACCGCCGCCCGCTCGGCCCCGAGCGCCGGATCCGAGCTCGTGTCGACCGGCTCCGGCAGCCACGGCCCCGGATAGGTCTCGCGCCGTTTCCGGGCCGATTCGGCGACGTTGAGCGCGAGCCGGGTGGCGATCGTGACCAGGAACGCCTCGGGATTGTCGACCGTCTCGTGCGGATAGTCCTGCCAGCGCAGCCAGACGTCCTGCACGACGTCCTCGGCCTCGGCCACGCTGCCCAGGATCCGGTAGGCGATGCCGAACAACCGCGGCCGCAGCCGGTGATACTCGGCCTCCGCGGGCGACTCGGTCCCGGTGATCACGGTCGTGACAATACCCGGCGGCACCGGCCGGGTTTAGGCTCGGAGCACCTTCAGGTCCGAGTTGCGGAGGCTCGTACGCGTCATGGTCGTGCTGATGATCATCGCCGCCTGCTATGGCGTGCTGCAGCTGGCGGCCTTGGGGTCGGTCACCCGATCGATCCGGGTCACCACCCTGCTGCTGGCCGCGATGGCCGGCGCGTACGGCTGCGGCATGCTCGCGCTGATCGGCGAGATCGGTTACACCCGGATGGTCGCGATGATCACCGGCGATCAGCTCTACGACGTGATCCGGACTGCGTCACACACCGTCGACCCGTTCATCGAGGAACTGGTCAAGGTTCTGCCGTTGATCTTGATCGCCTGGTTGGCCCGCCAGTTGCGTCAACAGTGGGGCGTCACCGACTACCTGCTCGTCGGGGCAGCGATCGGCACCGGTTTCGCCTGGATGGAAGCGATGCTGCGGTTCGCCGGAGACGCGAGCCGGGCGATAAGCGACAACGCCGGTGGGTTCCTGCTACTCAGCCTTTCGCCGCCGCAGTTCGCCGGGATCGGCCCGACTCTGTTGACCTGGCTGCCACCGCCGGTCCGGACCGCCGACATCCTCGGCCTGGCCGGAGCATCGGTAAACCTGCATCTGGCCTGGACGGCGTTGGCGGGTCTCGGGCTCGGCCTGGTGGTCCGGATGCGCGGTCCCTGGCGGCTGCTTGGACTCCTGCCGCTGCTGTACGCGTGCATCGACCATGCCGTGAACAACTACGCGATCGTTAGCGTCCAGGACGGCTTCGTGGAGTGGCTGCTGTCGGTCGCCGAAGCGCTGCGGAATGTGCTGCCATTCCTGGTCCTGGTCGGCCTTGTGCTCGCAGTCGGAATCGACCTGTTCCTTCTCCGGGACGTACGCCGAGCCAACCTGCAGTTGATCACCACAGCGGAGCGGAACAGCAAGGCCGGGGCCCTGGTGCTGTTCCGCTACGCGACGCTTGCTCCGCCCTTGTCGGCACTGGCCGCAATCCGGTTCGCGCTGGCCCGCCGTTCGGTCCGCTACGCCCTCGCCGCCCGGCCCGACGATCCACCGCCGCTGCAAGCGACCGTGGTCGAGATCGCGGCCCTGATCGACGCCTCTTTCTCCCGGCAGGCCTGGCACAGCCAGCAGATCAAGGACCTGCGGCCGACGATCGACCTGGCCAAACTGATCACCAACTGGCGGGTGATCGTCTGGCTGATCCTCGGCGTGCCCCTGTTCCTCTACTTCGTCCTCGGCGCCACCCCGGCTACGAGCGGCGTCCAGGACCTGCTCGGGTCACCGGTGATCTTCGTCGCCCTGGTCACGCTGACGGTGCTCGCGATCGGCTACGGCGGCTGGCAACTGGGGCGGCTGATGATCAGCCTGCGGCAACGTGATCATGGCGGTTGGGGCGAAGACGTCCTGCGCACCGGCCTACGGATCTCGATCGGCGCCGCCGCCCTGCTCGGCGGGTCCGGGGCAGTGGTGCGCGCCCTGACTGGCACTCCCGGGCACGGCCGTGCGATCTACACCTTCCACATCCTCGAAGCGTTGGGCGAGGCGCTGCTGGTCGTCGCCATCCTGATGGCGCTGGCCGGGCTGTTCATCATGTTCCCGCCCGGCGGCGCGGTCCTCGCGGTCGCTGGCGGCGGCACCGTGGCCTCCGGTGCCGCGGTTGCCGGCATCCTCAAGATCGCCGCGATTCTCGGACTCAGTGGCATTGCCCTGATGGCGGCGTCGCAGCGGGGCGGGCACAGCAGTGGCGGAGGCCGGAAGGGTGAACCACCACGCAATAATCAGGCCCAGAACAAGCAGGCCGACAGCGCGATCAAATCTGCCGAGCGCGAGCTCGGACGCCGACTCGACAAGGACGAGAAGCAACGGGTGCACCGAATGATCTCCAAGCAGGGATACACCAGAGACGAGATCATCGACTTGATCCTCTCGGAGTTCGGATGATCAGAACCGATGGGGATGGGGAGGGAACTAGATGAACGACCACGGAACTCCGGAGTCCGCCGCCGCCGGCATCATCGGATTGAGGACCTGGGGCGCGGAACAGGGCCACGGGAGTTTTCTGGACCTCCAGTTCGGCGAAGCCCGACCCGACGATCCTGAGCGGGGTGCCTACCACCTCTGGATCTATCAGTGTATGTGGCGCATTGAACACGGTTCAGAACTGGGCGCCGGATCGGAGGACTCTGCTGAACGCATCGCGGCAGCCCTCGCTCGGCTGAACGGAAGCCCTGTGACCGCGATCAAGATCGCTCGGCCGTCTCTGTCAACGACCTTCGAGTTCGGTGAATCGCGTCTGATCACCTTCGAGACCTACACCGATGCCTCAACAGACGATCCCGAGCAGTGGATGCTGTTTCGTCCGGACCGTCAGGTCGTCAGTGTCGGCCCCGGCGCGTCCTGGCGCGTGTCACCGCAAGATCAGCCCTGAGCCCGATGATGAGATGTGAAATGACTGATCCGACGACTCCTGAAGCGGCGATCGACAGCCTGATCGGGCGCGAGGTCTGGGGCGCGCGACGGACCGGCGAAGGCATCGTGCTGGAGTTCGGCACGCCCGCCACTGACGCCCCGGACCGGGGTGAGTACCAGCTACGGCTTTGTCGGTGTTCCTGGCGTATCGAGTTCGGCGATGAGCTCGGCGCCGGAGAGGAGGACTCCGACGACAGAATCGACGCCGCTGTCGGAAGCCTCGACGGTCGTGCCCTGACCGCGGTGATCTTCGAGCAGCCATCCCTGTCCACGACCTTCACTTTCGGTGATGCCCGGTTGATCACCTTCGAGATCTACACCGACCCTCAGGTCGATGGCACGGAGCAGTGGATCCTGCTTCGGCCGGACAATCAGGTGCTCGCGGTCGGACCGGGCAAGAACTGGCGGCTCTCGCCGGCCGATCAAACCTGAGGCGGTGCGTCCGCCACGACGCCGTCGGGCCAGGAGAACCTGATGCAGCCGGGGTTGCCGTTCAGTCGCTCGGGAATGCCGCCCGGTGGCGGCACCAGGGCGCGTTCGACGGCGGTGCCGCCGATGGCGCGGTAGAAGCCCTGTGCCCGGGAGTTCTGCTCCAGCACCCAGAGATACATGGCCGGGCGGCTGGCGCGCTCGGCGATGATCCCGCAGGCCTCGGCGACGAGGATCCGGCCGATCCCCGAGCGCTGCTGGGTATGTCGGACGTGCAGGTTGTCGATCAGGCTGCCCCACTGTGGATCATGATCAAGAAACGTGTGGGTGAAGCCGGCCAACTCGCCGCCGTCCTCGGCCAGGATCGTCGCCGTACCTTCCGGTGCCGCGAACCGTTCGGTCCAGACCGCGGTCCGCTCGGACAGGATGTCGCCGTCCAGATAGGCATCCGCGTACGCGCCGCGGTAGTGCCGGCGCCAGCTGTCGGCGTGCAGTTCCGCGACCCGTCCGGCATCCTCCGGGCGGGCGGCGCGGAGGCGGATCGATGACGGTTCCGTGGCGGTCACACCATGATCATCTCAACGCAGCGCCGGGGCCTCCGCTGCCGTACCGACAGTCGAGACCCAGCGGCCCGATCAGCTGGTCGCCGCGCCGGCTGACGACGCGCGCGGGGTGATCTGGGCCGGGCCGGCGTACCGGGCCCAGGCGACGAAGGCGGAGCCGAGGCAGGCGAGGATCGTCTGCCAGGTGATCGCCGGAGTGCCGGTGGCGAAGTTGGCGATCGTCGCGGCGAGCATGGTCAGCGAGAGCAGCGCGGCGGCGATCGGTGTCAGGATCGGCAGGATCCTGGTCGCCGCCGGCACGATCAGCCCGACTGCGCCGATGATCTCGGCGATGCCGGCGATCTTGAGCGCCATCACCGGAATGCCGTTCGTCATCGCCTCCAGCGCCTCCATCGGAGGCAGGGCCTTGCCGAACCCGACCATCAGGAAGTAGAGGGCGAGCAGCCCGGACACGATCCACACGGCAATCCTCATGATGCACCCTTCTCGCGCCGTTACGAACGTGCGCAAAGATTAGCGCTGTTGCCGCGGGAATCACCGCACGTGCAGACCGATGTCGCCGTCGCCGGCGGTGGCATCGATGGTCCGGGTGGCGGCCGGATCGTTCTTCAAGGTGCTGTCCACCGAGCCGTCGTCGACCTTCGTGGTGATCTTGTACGGCCCGTCCGGCGCGGCCACCTCGATCTTGCCGTCATCGGTGTGCGCGACCACGGTCTGCGGCGCGGTCCCGAAGTCGAGCTCGACGTCACCGTCCTCGGACCGGGCGGTCACCCGGGGCGAGCTCAGCCCGGTCGCCCGGACCGATCCGTCGTCGGTGGCCAGGCTCAACACGCCCCGGGCGTCGTCGATCTCGATGTCGCCGTCCCGGGTCTCGATGGCCAGCTCGGCGGCGTAGCCGGTCGCCCGAACCGTGCCGTCCTCGGCCCGGACCCGGAGCTTGGTGTCGGACGGGA
Organism: Microlunatus speluncae; assembly: GCF_009299835.1. Classification (GTDB taxonomy): domain Bacteria; phylum Actinomycetota; class Actinomycetes; order Propionibacteriales; family Propionibacteriaceae; genus Microlunatus; species Microlunatus speluncae. The sequence continues at coordinate 536,694 of NZ_VKCZ01000019.1, read as the reverse complement.
CCTCCAGCCGATACCGGAGATCGCAGTTGACGAACATGCCGTGGCAGCGTGAGGTCAGCCGGAGCGTCCGGTCCGACTCCATCCGCCAGTCCAGCCCGGCGTCGCCGAACAGTTTGTTGGTCTTGAACCAGCGGGTCACCGAGACCTGGCGCTGCTGGCGATCGACCGGCACGACCTCGACGTCGCCGTCGTTGGTGATCACGGTCAACTCGGGACCGGTGAAATCGAAGTTCTTCTGATCCGGGACCTGCCCCCGGATGGTGGACCAGCCCGCACTGATCCCGACGATCGCGAGCAGGGCCACGACGACGATGACGACACGTTTGCGGTTCATACCGAAGAACCTAGGCAAGATCAACAGTCTGCGGAATCAGGCCACCCACCGACTCCGACCTCGGGTTTTCCCCACCTCGGCCCAGGACCGCCACCGGCCGTCACGCAGACGACCCGGGAGACGGCCAGTCGCCTGGCGTCTCCCGGGTCGGTGCGGGTCGAACGGGTGGATCAGCGCGCGGCCGTGCCCTCGACGTAGTCGTCGTCGTGGCTCTTCACCCAGGACATCAGGTCACGCAGCTTGTGCCCGACCTCTTCGATCGGGTGGGTCTCGCCCTGCTTGCGCAGCTTGGCGAACTCGGGGCCGCCGGCATCCTGATCGTCGATGAAGCGCTTCGCGAAGGCGCCGTTCTGCACGTCGGTGAGGACGGCCTTCATGTTCTCCTTGACCCGGGCGTCGATCACCCGCGGGCCGGAGACGTAGTCGCCGTACTCAGCGGTGTCGGAGACACTCCAACGCTGCTTGGCGATGCCGCCCTCATACATCAGGTCGACGATCAGCTTCAGCTCGTGCAGGCACTCGAAGTAGGCGACCTCCGGCTGGTAGCCGGCCTCGATCAGCGTCTCGTAGCCGGCCTGGACCAGCGCGCTGGCGCCACCACAGAGGACGGCCTGCTCACCGAACAGGTCGGTCTCGGTCTCCTCGGTGAAGGTGGTCTTGATGCCGCCGGCGCGGAGGCCGCCGATGCCCTTGGCGTACGAGAGCGCGAGGTCCCACGCCTTGCCGGTCGCGTCCTGCTCGACCGCGACCAGGACCGGGACGCCCCGGCCCTCGGCGTACTCGCGGCGGACCAGGTGGCCCGGGCCCTTCGGCGCGACCATGGCCACGTCGACGCCCTCGGGGGGCTTGATGTACTCGTAGCGGATGTTGAAGCCGTGGCTGAAGAACAGCGCGTCGCCCGGCACCAGATTGGGCGCGATCGCCTCCGCGTAGACCTTGCGCTGCGAGGGATCCGGGGTCAGGACCATGATCAGATCGGCCTCTTCGCAGGCCTCGTACGGGGTGACGACCCGGAGGCCCTGCGCCTCGGCCTTGGCCCGGCTCTTGCTGCCCTCCTGCAGGCCGACGCGGACGTCGACCCCGGAGTCACGCAGCGACAACGCATGCGCATGACCCTGGCTGCCGAACCCGAGGACGGCGACGTTGCGTCCCTGGATCACCGACAGGTCGGCGTTGTCGTCGTAAAACATCTCTGCTGCCACGTTGTTCAATCTCCTCAGGTGTTCGGGCGTAGTGCCCAGGAATCGGCTAAGACACTACTCGTATGGGTTTGGTCCGCTCGGACCGGATGGTGCGGTCGGTGATCGACCGGCTGCCCCGGCCGACGGCGACCAGCCCGGACTGGACCAGCTCCCGGATCCCGTACGGCTCCAGGAGTTTCAGCAGCGCGTCCAGCTTCTCCGGGCTGCCGGTCGCCTCGATCGTCATCGCGTCGGCGGTGATGTCGACCACCTTGGCGCCGAACAGGCCGACGATCTCGATCATCTGGCCGCGGGTGTCGGCGTGCGCCTTCACCTTGACCAAGATCAACTCGCGGCGTACGGCATCGTCCAGCTCGACGATCTTGAGCACCTCGATCAGCTTGTTGAGCTGTTTCGTCAGCTGCTCCAGGATCATGTCGTCGACGGTGACGACGACCGTGATCCGCGACATCTCCGGAAACTCCGTGGGCCCGACCGCGAGCGAGTCGATGTTGAACCCGCGGCGGGAGATCAGGCTGGAGATCCGGGCCAGGACACCCGGCTTGTTCTCGACCAGCACGCTCAGCGTGTGGGTGTTCACAGGTCCTCGCCCTCCCAGTTCGGGGCCATGTCACGGGCCACCTTGATGTCGTCGTTGCTGGTGCCGGCGGCGACCATCGGCCACACCATGGCGTCCTTGTGCACGACGAACTCCACCACCACCGGCGCGTCGTTGATCGACATCGCCTTGTCGATCACCGCGTCGACGTCACCGGCCTGCTCGGCCCGCAACCCGACACAGCCCATCGCCTCGGCCAGCTTCTGGAAGTCCGGCACCCGGTTGGTCTTCAGGTCGGTGTTGGAGTAGCGCGAGTTGTAGAACAGCGTCTGCCACTGCCGCACCATGCCCAGGCTCTGGTTGTTGATCACCGCGATCTTGACCGGAATCCCTTCCAGGGCACAGGTCACCAGCTCCTGGTTGGTCATCTGGAAGCAGCCATCGCCGTCGATCCCCCAGACCACCGCATCCGGCAGCCCGGCCTTCGCCCCCATCGCCGCCGGCACGCAGTAGCCCATCGTGCCGAGACCACCGGAGTTCAGCCAGTGGCCCGGCTTCTCGAACGGCAGGTAGTGCGCGGCCCACATCTGGTGCTGGCCGACGCCGGCCACGTAGTACGCATCCGGACCGGCGATCTGACCGATCCGCTGGATCACGTGCTGCGGTGACAGGCTGCCGTCCTCCGGCTCGTCGTAGCCGGTGGGATAGCGCTTCTTGATGTCGATCAGCCAGGACACCCAGTCGTCGATCCGCAGCGGATCCCCGGTCGCGGCCAGCAGCGCGGTCAGCTCGGCGATGACCTCCTTGCAGTCGCCGACGATCGGCACGTCGGCGATCCGGTTCTTGGAGATCTCGGCCGGGTCGATGTCGGCGTGGATGATCTTGGCACCGGGAGCGAACGAGGGCAGGTGCCCCGTCACCCGGTCGTCGAACCGGGCACCGAGCGAGATCAGCAGATCGCTGCGCTGCAAGGCGCCCACGGCCGCGACCGTGCCGTGCATGCCCGGCATGCCCATGTTCAGCGGATGACTGTCGGGGACCATGCCCCGGGCCATCAGCGTGGTCACCACGGGCATCCCGGTGAGCTCGACCAGGGCGGCCAGCTCCTTGGCCGCGCCCGCCTTGAGCGTGCCGCCGCCGACGTAGAGCACCGGGCGCCGGGCCTCCATGATCAACTTGGCGGCTTCCTTGACCTGCTTGCCGTGCGGCTTGGTCACCGGCCGGTAGCCGGGCAGGTTGAGCTCGGTCGGCATGTGGTACTCGGACTTGCTCTGCAGCGCGTCCTTGGTGATGTCCACCAGCACCGGGCCGGGCCGGCCGGTCGTCGCGAGATGGAACGCCGAGGCGATCGCGCCGGGGATGTCGGAGGGCTTCCGGACCAGGAAGTTGTGCTTGGTGATCGGCATCGTGATGCCGGTGATATCGGCTTCCTGGAAGGCATCCGTGCCGATCGCCGGGCCGGCGACCTGGCCGGTGATCGCCACCATCGGCACCGAGTCCATGTGCGCGTCGGCGATCGGGGTGACCAGGTTGGTCGCGCCCGGACCCGAGGTGGCCATGCAGACGCCGGCCTTGCCGGTCACCATGGCGTAGCCCTCGGCCGCGTGCCCGGCGCCCTGCTCGTGCCGGACCAGGATGTGCCGGACGAACTTGGAGTCGTAGAGCGGGTCGTACGCCGGAAGGATGGCGCCACCCGGAATGCCGAAAACGGTGTCCGCGCCTACGTCTTCGAGCGACCGCACCAGTGACTGCGCTCCGGTCAGCTGAGTGCCCTCAGCCTCATTCTCAGCCATCACAACTCCTTGCCTTGCAGTTCAGACGATTCATGATCGTTTCTGCGTCCGTATCCGTGCGTACCCAAGAAAAAACCCCCGCCGCCGGTAGGCAGACGAGGGAGCGTGTCGGTTGAGTGCGACTCAATCGACACGCTTTGGAAGTACGACAAGGCTGGCGCGCATGCCCACACCCTACCCCGGCCGATCATCGTGTCAATCGCGCTCCGGGCCCGTCTTGGCATCCGGATGGACCCTCGGACGCCCTACATTCTCGGTGGTCACGGCGTGGTCCGGCGTCGATCGCCGGGAGACGTTGCGTAAAGTCGCGAGGGTGTCGTGCATCAGCTTCCTCTCCCCCGAACAGCGAGCCACGCTGGGTCAGGTCACCTGCGAGCTGAGCCCGGACGAGATCCGCGCGGCCCATCCGATGCCGCCGGTGACCGCCGGCACCCTGCACCGGATCCGGCTGATGGCAGCGAGCCCCGACCCGCAGATCCGGGCCGCCGCCGCGAGCAAGCGCCAGACCCCGCCGGAGACCCTCGAGGCACTCGGCCGCGACACCGACCTGCTCGTCCGGAGCAGCGTCGCCCGCAACGACGGCGTCGCGCCGGAGGTGCTGCGACGGCTGGCCGGGGATCCCTCGGCCCAGGTCCGCGGCTGGGTCGCCGCCAACCGCGTCTGCCCCCTCGACGTGCTCGACGCCCTGGCCGACGACCCGGACGACACCGTCCGCAAGGTCGTCACCTGGGCCCGCTCCTGGTAAACCCCGCCGACCCGTCACTTATGCACGCGTTTTTGCGGCGTGTCGGTGCACAAGTGACGGGTCAGCGTGGGCGGCGCTGGTCGCGGGGCGGGAGTGGATGCCGTACGTTCTGGTCGGCCGGGCCGGCCTGATACCAGTAGGCGACGGTGGAGATGTCGTCGTTGCGTTCGAAGTGGCCGTGATCCCAGGCGCCGATCTGCTGCAGCGTGACCCGGAGCCGGCTGGTGAAGATCACCGGATCGGGAAGCTGCCAGCGGTACATCCCGTGCGACTGTGCTGTCGGGGTCGCGAACGGTGAGGCCTGCGTCGTGTCCTCGGCCGAATAGAACGGATAGCCGCAGTACGGCGCGCTGAAGGTGATCGGGTTCGGCACCGGGTCGCGGCGCAGCGCGTCCTGGAACGCCCAGGCTCCGCCGGCATAGTCCTCCAGGCCGGTGCTGCACTGGGTCGGATACTCCTGGTCGTCGTCGAGATAGAACTTCAGCTCGCCCTCACCCCACCAGTAGCGCTCCAGCGCGGTCAGCCCGATATAGCTGCCGACAAAGGATCCGGCGCCGGTCACCCCGTCCAGCAGGACGTGGTCCTGGCCGAGCGTGCCGGTGCCGTTGCTCCGCCGCCACTGCGCGTGGAACGTCGCGGTGTCCTCGCCCAGCTCGTCGCCGACGGTGTAGTCGATCTGGTAGTAGATCCCGTCGACCCGGCCCGGGTGCTCGTTGGTCAGCTCGATCCGCGCTCGGCGGCGAAACGGCATCGGGAAGTAGCAGTTCATCCCGCCGGTCGGCGCGACCACGATCGGCACCGACGTGATCAGGGCGCGTTGACCGAAGCCGTTGCAGAAGAAGTCGCCCAGCGGGACCTCGACCGCCGGGTCGACGGCGTCGTCCCACCAGATCCGCAGCACCAGATCGCGCAGCACCCACGGTCCGGCCGAGGTCCGGTCCGGGACGGTCAGCCACACGTGCCGGATCGCCCCGGGGCCCTCGATCTCCGCCAGCGTCGCCGTCTCGCCCGCGTCGATCCCGATCGCCGGCCGCCCCTTCCGCGACGGTCCCAGCGCCGACGCCTCCATCGCCGCCCGGCCCGGCGCACCCGTCGGATTCTCGGCGTTGATCGAACGGCTCCGGACCGCGCCGGGGGCGCGGGTGATCATGGTCCAGTCGGGCGAGGTCATCGGCTGCTCCCGGTGTGTGTAGGTCGAGACGTCCGATCCTCACAGGAGACGCGCCTGGCTCGCCTCCCGGGTGCCCGTGGACCGGAACACCTGGTCACCAAGTCGACGCCAAGGGCAGCCCCCGGGGCCGAATGACGGCTGGCTCGCTCGGGCAAGGTGCGGTGATCGGACCTGCCCTTCGACAGGCTCAGGGAACGGACCCCAGCCGGGTGCCCGCCTCACGCAGGTGAGTCCGCCGCAGGCCAGGGAGTGTTCGTTCCCTGAGCCTGTCGAAGGGCAGGTCCGCTCGCCTCCACTCTCGTGCCGTCGCCGGCCCACCCACCCCATCCCCGAGTTGTTAGAACTGGGTTGCCCTATGGCACAACTCAGTTCTGACAACTCGGAAAGGGGGTTGCGGTTGAGGGCTGGGCGTACGCTCCGGGAATGCGCGGTGCGCTTGCTTCGCTGGGGATGATCATGGTCGCCCTGCTGACCGGCTGCACGCCCGAGGCCGGGCCGGTCGAGCCGGGACCGACCCGGTCCGAGACGCCGGCGAGTGGTCCGCCGAGCACAGCACCGACTCCGCGGCCCAGCCCGTCGACGGCGAGCCCCACCCCCACTCCGACGCCACCCCCGGCCGAGGTGTCGGCGGGGCGGATCCTGGCCGACATCGAACGCCTGGCCGGTGACATCGGGCCGCGGGAGGCGACATCGAAGGCGTTCTATGCGGCGGCCGAGCTGGTCGAGACCCGGTTCGACGACCTCGGCTACCGGACCAGCCGGACCGAGGTCGAGGTGCCGGCCGGCAACAGCTGGGGCACCCGGGTCCGGGCCGGGACCTCGGCCAACGTGATCGCCGACTCCCCCGGCCTCGACCCCGAGCGTGATCATGTGGTGATCGGAGCCCACCTGGACACCGTCCCGGTCGCACCCGGGGCCGAGGACAACGCGTCCGGGATCGCGGTGATGCTGGAGTTGGCCCGGCTGGCCGCCACCGAGCGGCCGGAGGTGCCGGTCAGGTTCATCGCCTTCGGAGCCGAGGAGCCGCGCGGCGACGGCGACGCGTTGCACCATTTCGGCTCGCAGCAGTTCGTCGCCGACCTGTCCGGTGCCGAGCGCCGCGCAGTCCGCGCGATGGTGTCGTTGGACCGGGTCGGCGTGCGGGCCGACTACGTGCCGGTCTGCCGCGGCGGGTCGTACGGCCGCGACCTCCAAGATCAACTCCGGGCGGCGGCGCGCGCCGTGAGGATCACCACACGCTCCTGCGAGAACCGGTCCAGCGATCACTGGTCGTACGAGAAGGTCGAGATCCCGGCGGCGCGGCTGGGCAGCATCGCATACGCCGGCTACCACTCCCGCGACGACGTGCCGTCGGTCGTGAATCGGGGGCAGCTCGATCGGGTCGGCCGGCTGATGTGGTCCTGGCTCGGCCGGCTCAGAAGTTGATCATGGTAGGGCGAAGGGCCCGCGGCTGTGCTCGGCGATGTCGGCCAGGATCGACGCGGCCCGGCTCTGACTCGCCGGGCGGGGCGTGAACGCGTCATCGATCCGGTACGGCACAGGCTCCACCGCCTTCACTTCGCCGTCCCAGGCGACGATCTCGACCAGGATCCCGTCCCGCGTCTTGGTCTGGAAGTCCATGTCGAAGACGAAGTTGCCGAGCGAATGCACCACCGTGGTGTCGCCGAACCTCTCCCAGCCCTGCACCCAGTGTGGATGGCCGCCGATCACCAGGTCGGCGCCGGCCTCGGCGAACGCCCGGGCTGCCTGGCGCTGGCTCTGCTCCGGCACGTGCGTGTATTGGGTGCCCCAGTGCGGGACGACGATCACCAGGTCGACCTGCTCGGCCAGCCGCCGGAGGTCGCCGCTGATCCGGTCCAGCGCGGCCCGGTCCAGCGGCCCGGTGCGGGGCGGCATGTTCAACCGGTTGGTGCCCGGCCGGCTTCCGGTGGCGGCCGGGGTCTCGCCGATCGACTCGGTGCCGACGAACCCGATCTTGATCTTGCCGTCGGTGATCACCGCGGGCTGCCGGGCCCGTTCGAGGTCCGGCCCGGCCCCGAACCAGCCGACGTCGGAGTCGTCGAGCTCCGCGAACGTCTGCAACATCGCGGCACGACCGTAATCGCCGACGTGGTTGTTGGCCAGCGAAACCAGGTCGAAGCCGGCCACCTCCAGCCCGGCGAGGATCTCCGGATCGGCACCGAAGGAGTCGCCGCCCTGGGTCGGTTCGCCGTCGGTGGACAGCGTCGATTCGAGATTGCCCACGGTGATCTCGGCCGCCGCCAACCGTTTCGCGTACGGTCGCAGCGGCGCGGCCGGGTCGTCCCGGTGGGCCTGCCCGACCCGCCGGGTCAGCATGATGTCGCCGGCGATGGTGATCGTCGTGACCTCCCCGACCGGACGGTCAGAATCGGCGGTCAGCGGGTAGCTTTCGACGTCGCGTAACGGATGCCGGCCGTCAACGGTGAGCACCCGTACCGTCTCGTCGACCTCGCCGGCCGGCACCGCCGCGATCACCGACCGGCTGCCTCGGACCCGATCAAGATCAGCACCGACCGCGGTGAACCGCATGCCCTCGATGATCACCGGCCCGGTCGCGTCCGCCACTATCGCCCGGGCCGCCGCGGCCGTCACGTCGAGCACCGGATGGGTGGCGTGTACGGCCAGCGCCACCGGCATCCGATGCTTCGGCGGAGTGGAGCTCGGCGTCGGCGACCGGCTCGGAGTTCCGGCCGACGACGTCGCCGGGCCGGTGCCGGCCGGGGTGGTCGGCGGCGACGTCGTCGGCAGCGCAGCGGGAGCAGTGCAGCCGACGAGCAGCAACCCCGCGGCGAGCCAGGTCCGCCTCATTCACCGAGTCTAGGTGTCGCAGATGTGACACTCGTTGGGCCGAACAGCCCTTTCCAACGGTGGAAGGCTCAACGAGCGTCACATTTGCGACATCACCCGGCGGTACCGGGCCGGTGACGTGCCTAGTGCCGCCTTGAAGGCCTGGCCGAACGCCGACCCGGAGCGGTAGCCCACCTCGTTGGCCACCCGGTCGACCGAGAGGTCGGTGCTGGTCAGCAGGTCGGCCGAGTTCATCATCCGGATCGCGGTCAAGAGGGTCGCAACGGTGGTGCCGGTCCGCGCGGTGAAGCGCCGGTTGAAGGTGGCGCGGGACATCGCAGCCGCGGCGGCCAGTCGGACGGTGGTCCACGGCTCGGCCGGGCGCTCGACCACCCCGGCGATGACCCGGCCCAGGACGTCGTCCCCCATCGCGGTCCACAGCGCCGGGGTGCCGAGCCGCTGCTCGGGCCGGCTGCGCAGCGCCATCGCCAGCACGGCATCGAGCACGCCGGCCACGATGGCTCCGGTGCCGGGACCGTCCCGCTGAGCCTCGTCGCGCAGCACCTCGGCCAGCGTCAGCGCGGCCCGGTCCAGCGACACGTGCAGCAACGGCGGCAGCAGCCGAAACATCAGCGCACCCGCAGCTCCCTGGTGGCGATAGTGGCCGCAGAACAGGTCGAGCTCCGGGCCCGCCCCAACCGAACGCCTGGTCGCGAAGCTCTCGCCGGCCCGCTCGGTCATCGGCCGTCCGAGATCGCCGGCAGCCGTCACCCGGTGGGCTTCGCCGTGCGGGAGCAGCACCAGGTCCCCGGGCGCCAGGTCCACGGTCCGGCCGCCGGTGGTAATCCGGCAGCGCCCCTCCAGCACGAGATGGAACGGCACCTCTCCCGAGACGGCCGCCGGATGGTGCGACTCGAAGCTCCCGGCCAGCAGGCAGCGTACGTCGACGACACCCTCGAGCCGGGCCAGCCGGATGATCTTGCTCAGCTGATCCATCAGCGCGCGATCTCACCCAGCCGGCGCCGGACCTCGGGCACCACCTCGGCGGCGAAGGCGGTCACCTGGTCGACCGATTGCCGCTCCGGCCAGAACACGAAGCCGGTGAACTGGTGGTCGGTGGCCAGCCGGGTCAGCGCGTCGGCCCACTGGGTGACTGTTCCGCGGACGGGCTCGGCGCCCCGGTCGAGGCTCGGCCAGCCCGGTGCGGCGGTGATCGTGCCGACCACCTGGGCGATCCGGCGCACCGAGCCGAGGTCGCGACCGGCCGCCGTCGCCGCCTCGTCGATCAGCCGGTTGGCCTCGCCCCACTTCTCGTACGGCAGATAGCTGGGGATCGGCGCCGCCCAACCGTCGGCGACGGCACCGGTGAGGGCCAGCGCCTTCGGCCCCTGGGCACCGGTCCAGATCTCGATCGGGTGGGCCGGCGCCGGCCCCGGGGTGAGGCCGGCCACGGAGTAGTGATCACCGGCAAGGCGGACCGGGCGCGAGTCCTCCGCCCATAAGGCGCGGATCAGGGCGATCGCCTCACCGAGCGCCGCGTTGGCCTGCCCCGGCGTGCGGCGTGGCACCCCCATCCGGGTGATCGCATCCCAGTAGCCGCCGGCGCCCAACGCCAGCTCGAACCGACCGCCGGAGCTGAGGTCGAGGGCTGCGGCCGTCTTGGCCAGCACGGCCGGCGGCCGCAGCGGGAGGTTGGCGACGTCCGGGAAGACGCTGATCCGGCGGGTTCGGGCGAGCACGTCGCCGGCGACGACGAACGTGTCCAGGTAGTCCGACACGTACGGATGATCTTGGATACCGATCAGGTCCAGCCCGCCGTCGTCGGCGGCCGCCGCGAAGGCCCGGTTGGCGGTCACGTCGGTCGTCGGCACCAGGGACACACCGAATCTCAGCTCGTCGCGCACAATGCTCCTTTGATCGTCACTAATCGTGACTATCATAAACCCTGACCATATCCGCCGACCCTGAGCCGATCTCGGCCGAATGTGAGCCGCTCCCGCCTGGACACCCACCTGACCCACCGAAAGGCTGGGACCCGACTCCGCGACGGGCCCGACCCGACCAATTCCCTACCACGCCGAGGATCTGACGACGTGAGCTTCGACATCATGCCCGGCCGCTACGAGATCGACCCGGTGCACTCCACGATCATGTTCTCCACCCGGGTGTCCCGGCAGGCGTTCGGAGTGATCGGCAACGTGGCCAAACGGGCGGACCGTTGTTGATCAGCGATGCGACCGACCTGACCCTCGAGATCCAGGCGATCACGCCGGTCTCAACCCGATCCTGACGAGTCCAAGTAGCAAAGGAAATCCAGCGATGGCCGTGATCGAACTGACCACCTTCACCGTGTCCCCCGAGCGGACTCGGGGGATGCTCGACGCCCGGGCCGGCATGGTCGCCGACTTCCGGGCCGACCGGCGCGGCTTCCTGTCCGCCCGGCTGGTCCGGCTGGACGAGACGACTTGGCTCGATGTCGTCGAGTGGACCGACGACGCCGCCTGGGACGAGTCGAAGCTCAAGGGCGCGAACACCCCGGGGATCGCGGCCTTCTTCGGCACCATCGACGGGCTGGTCGACGCCCGGCGCGGGGTCCGGTACGACGACGCCGAGGAGGCCGGGCGCCGAGTCCGTACGATCGCCTACGGCACCGAGCCGTCGCAGGTCGGCGAGCTGTATCTGCCCGACGGGGCCGGGCCGTTCCCGGTCGTGGTCGTCGTGCACGGCGGCTACTGGACGGCCATGTGGGACCGGCGCCAGATCACCGACGTCGTCGACGACCTGGTCGGCCGCGGCTATGCGGTGTGGAACGTCGAATACCGCCGGGTCGGCGAGCCCGGCGGCGGCTGGCCCGGCACGTTCAGCGACCTCGCCGCCGCGATCGACGCCCTGGCCGGACTGGATCCGGCCCTCGACCTGAGCCGGGTCGTGCTGCTCGGCCACTCGGCCGGCGGGCACCTGGCCGCCTGGGCCGCGCACCGCGGATCGCTGCCGGCCGAAGCGCCCGGCGCCGATCCCAAGATCATTCCGGTCGGCCTGGTGTCACTCGGCAGCCCGCTCGATCTGGTGGCCGCCGACGCGGCCGGCTTCGGTGTCGTCCTGGCCGATCCGGATGCCGAGCCACCGAAGGACGCACCGGAACCGGCGCGGCCGGACGCCTGGCCCGCGGTGTCCGCGGCGGTCGGCGACGGGATCCTCAACCTCCTGCTCGGCGGACGGTTCGCCGAGCAGCCGCAGCGGTACGGGTGGGCGTCGCCGCTCGAGGTTCCCGGGCCCGGAGTGCCGGTGCTCGCTGTCCACGGCACCGCCGACGAGGCCGTACCGGCCGAATGGAGCAGGCGCTATGTGGACAAGATCAAAGCGGCGGGCGGCGATGCGCGCTACGTCGAGGTCGACGGCGGCACCCACTTCGACGTCGCCCAGCCGGCACACTCGGTCTGGCCGACCGTCACCGCCTGGATCGAGCAGATCATGGCCGGCCCGGGCCGCCGATGATCGGCCACAAGATCACGAAGCGGTGTTCGACGAGGCGTGGCGTCGGCCCGGCAGCACGACGGTCGACCTACCACCGGTGCCGGTGAACGAGGTGCTGGCCGAGCGCTACGACGTGCAGCCGCCGTTCAACCGTCGCCGTCGGGGCCGAGGTGCTGGCGTTGGTGTTCGGTGACGTCGATCAACCGCCGCTTGAACTGCCGGTAGGCCCGTTCGCCGAGCCGGTCGGAGTGTCGCCGCTGGATGGCGGCCATGATCGAATCGGCTGCCGTCATCTGAGCCAGGCCGCGCTCGGTGGGGCAGACCAACTTCGCGCGGCGATCACTCGGGTCCGGCCGCCGCTCGACGTACCCGAGCACTTCGAGCTCGTCGATCAAGGTGCCGATGATCTGCTTGTGCTGACCGGAGAGCCGGGACAGCTCGGTCGCCCGGACGCCTTCGGCATCGAGGTAGGCGAGCACGGCGCCGTGCCGGTGGGTCAGGTCGTCGAACCCTTGCTCGGCCAGGGTGCGGAACAGTTCCCGCTGCACGGCGAAGAGCAGCCGGCCCGCCAGCACGCCGAGATCGGGATCGGTCGCGTTGCGCTCGGCTCGCGTGACCATCGCCCTCCCCTCACCGGAACCTTCGCCAGTACCTTAGCGACCGTTCACCGCGGTCGGCGGCGCCGAGTTCAGGGGCGCCGTGGGTGATCAGCGGACGGGGGAAGACGCCAGCACCTCGTTGAACGCCTCCGTGGAGGAGGGGTGGGTGTAGATCGAGTCGCACAACTCGCTCGCGGTCACCCCGTGCCGCATCGCCAGCGCGACCGTGTTGATCAGCTCCTGCGAGTCCACGCTGAGCAGGGTCGCGCCGAGCAGCAGGTCGGTCTCGCGGTCGACGACGAACTTCATCAGTCCTCGGGTCTCGCCGACGATCTTGGCCCGTGGCATGGCCGCGATGTCGGCGACCGCCTTCTCGTACACGTCGATCGCCAGACCGCCGTCGCGGGCATCCCGCTCGGTGAGGCCGACTCGGGAGAGCGCCGGGCTGGTGAACACCGTGTACGGCACGAACCGCCGGTCCGCAGTCGATCGCTCGCCTCGGCCGGTGAGCTGACCGGCGACGATCCTGAAGTCGTCGAGGGAGATGTAGGTGAACTGTGGGCCGCCGTTGACGTCGCCGATCGCGTAGATGTGCGGCTGACTGGTGCGCAGGAACTCGTCCACCTGGACCGCGCCCCTGGGGGTGGTGCGGACGCCGGCTTGATCAAGACCGAGGCCCTCGGTGGCGGGCCGCCGGCCGGTCGCGACCAGCACGTCGTCGGCGGCGATGGTGTGCGTCGCCCCGCCGGCCTCGTAGCTGATCTCCACCGCGTTGTCGAGATCGCGCACCCCGGTGGCCCGGGCGCCGGCCACGAACTCGACGCCCGCGCCGCGCAGGATGGCGGTGACGGCCGCGGTGACGTCCTCGTCCTCGTGCGGCATGATCCGTGGGGCGGGGTCGAGCACGGTGACCGCACTGCCGAACTGGGCGTAGATCGACGCGAACTCCGTCCCGACGTAGCCTCCGCCCATGATCACCAACCTTTCGGGCAGATGATCGATCTCGATCAGCTCGGTGCTGGTCAGCACGTGATCACTGGTCCGAAGACCCGGCACGTCCGGGATCACCGGCACCGCACCGGTGTTGATCACGATCGTGTCGGCCGTGAGGTCGAGCACATCCACCCCGGCTGTGACCCGCACCGTCTGGGAGTCCAGGAACGTCGCCCGGCCGGTGATCACCACGACCGAATCGAGGGTGTCGAGCATGGCAAGGTTATTGGCCCGCAGCATTGTCGTCAGTTCCCGCGTCTCCTCGACCGCCGTACGATGCCACTCCCCCGGATCGCCCCGGCCCGGCCGCCGCTCCGCGTGATGCACCAGCGCCTTGGTCGGCACGCAACCGATGTTGATGCAGGTCCCGCCGTACATCGCCGCCGACTGCTCCACCATCGCCACCCGCCGGCCCAGCCGACCCAGGCTCGCCGCCAGCGTCTTTCCACCCTTCCCGAACCCGATCACCAGCAGGTCGAAGTGTGTGTTCTCCATGCCTGCATGATCCACCGGTCGCCCGGCACCGACCACGCACGATGAGCTCGGATTCTGTCGGGAACGGCTCGCTGGACCGGATCGTCGGCGGATTGGTTCGGATCAAGGTGAACTGATGGCCGGTCGGCTCCGTATGCATGGTCAGGACGTGCGCGGGGTGCCCGTCGAGAGCCTCAGGGCGCGTACGTCGACAGGAGGTAGAGATGAGTCGGTCGTTGGCGACCCATCAGCGGTCGGAGGGCGCACTGACCACAGCGGTGGAACGGGACGAGGGGCCGCGGGTGCTCCGCGGCATCGTGGCCGCGGCCGTGCTGCTGTCCGCCGACATCCATCTGGTGCTGTGGCTGGACAGCTTCGCCGACATCCCGGTGATCGGGCCGCTGTTCCTGGTCAACGTGGTCGCCGGGCTGCTGATCGGCGTCGGGATGCTGATCGTGCGGCACTGGTTCCTGACCTTCCTGGCCGCGGGATTCGGGGCGGCGACCTTCGCCGCGTACCTGATCTCGCGGACGGTTGGTCTGTTCGGCGTCCGGGAGCAGACCTGGGATCCGCAGGCCGTGCTGGCCGCGGTCGCGGAGATCGTCGCCGCGCTCGGTGGTGTGGTGCTGCTCGCCGCCCAGTTACGATCACGGAGGGCACGGGGAGAGTCGGCGCCGACGTGAGGTGAGGAGTGCCGGACAGCCAGGCGGAACTGATGCGCAGGCTGCATGATGATCATGCGACCGCGCTGTGGTGGCACGCGCTCCGGCTCACCGGCGGCGACCGGGCCCGGGCCGAGGACGTGGTGCAGGAGACGATGCTGCGGGCCTGGCGCAATCCTCAGGTGCTGGACGCCGAGTCGGCGCGGTCCTGGTTGTTCACGGTGGCGCGGCGGATCGTGATCGACGAGTGGCGGACCGTCCGGGCGCGCAGCGAGGTGCCGGTCGCGGAGTTGCCGCCGGCCGGCCGCTATGCGCCCGACCACGACGAGGCCGAGCAGGCCATGCTCGTCTTCAGCCTGGCCGAGGCGCTGGAGCGGTTGTCGTCGCAACACCGCGAGGTCGTCCTGGAGTGTCATTACCGTGGACACTCGGTCGCCGAGGCGGCGCGACACATCGGCATCCCGGAGGGCACGGTGAAGTCGAGGTTGCACTACGCGTTACGGGCCCTGCGGTTGGCACTGGAGGAGATGGGGGTGACGGAGTAATGGCCCAGGACAGGTTTGCGTCCTACGATGCCGCCTACGTGCTCGGTGCCCTGTCGCCCAAGGACCGGCAGGAGTACGAGCAGCATCTGCGGGAATGTCCCGACTGCGCGACCGCGGTCCGAGAACTGGCCGGCATGCCCGGCCTGCTGTCCCGGGTGCCGCCGTCGCTGTTGCCCACCGAGGAGGAACTGCCCGACCCGCCCGCGGACCTGCTGCCCAAGCTGCTCAACCGGGTGCGGGCCGAGCGGCTCCGGCGCCGGGTGATCACGATCGGCACGGCGACGCTGGCCGCTGCCGCCTGTCTGGTCCTGGTCTTCATGATCGTCTTCCGGCCGTTGGTCGGTGATCAACCGGCGGCCATCCCGTCGGCCACGATGAGCCCGGTCAGCAACGCTCCGGTGTGGGCCTCGATCGGCCTGAAGGAGGTCGACTGGGGCACCAAGATCGACATGCACTGCATGTACGAGCAGCGCCCCGGATCGACCCGGAGCGGCGTCTACCTGCTGGTGGTGGTGACCAAGCAGGGCGTGGCCGAAACGATCAGCACCTGGAAGGTCTTCCCGGGCAAGGATGCGAGATTCCAGGCCGCGACCTCGCATTCGATCAACGAGATCGCCGCGATCGAGGTCCGCAGCTCCTCGAACAAGACGCTGCTGACGATCTCGCCCTGACCGCCCTGACCGCCCTGACCGCCCCGACCGCTCTGCCCGCCGGGATCAGCGGGCCTCGGGGTCGCGGGCCAGGACCGTGCGCCCGCCGTCGACCGGGATCACCGCGCCGGTGATGAAGCTGGATTCGTCGGAGAGCAGGAAGGCGACCGTGGCGGCGACCTCGTCCGGACGGCCGACCCGGCCCAGCGGATGGATGGCGGCCATCTCCCGCTCGGTGGCGGCGGCGCCGTCCGGGCCGAGATCGGCCAGATACTGCTCGTAGCGGGCCGTGGTGATCGAGCCGAGTGCGGCGCAGTTGACCCGGATCCCGTCCCGGCCGTACTCCACGGCCAGGGCTCGGGTCAGGCCCTCGATCGCCGCCTTCGCGGTCGCGTACGGCGTCGCGCCGGGCACCGCCTGCCGGGCCTGGTGCGAGGAGACGTTGACGATCGCCCCGTGACTTCCGGTGTCGCGGAACCTACGCACGGCAGTCGTGCAGCCGACCACCACCGGTGCCAGATTCAGTTGGATCGCGTCCAAGATCATTTCCGGCGGATCCGCATGCACGGAGGCGTCCCGGAACACGGCGGCGTTGTTGACCCACCCGGTCAGCTCGCCGGCCCGATCGGCCGCCTCCTCGGTCACCGCCGACTCGGCCGCGCTCCCGATCACCACCGCCAGCCGGTCCCGGGCCGGATGATCACCGACCCAACCCGTACTGGCCTCAGCCAACTCGACCACCACGACCCGCTGCCCGTCACCGAGCAGCCGCTCCACGATCGCCCGCCCGATCCCCTGCCCACCACCGGTCACCACAACGCCCACGCTCAACACCCTCCAAACCCCGAGTTGTCAGAACTAGAGCACGCTATAGCGTTCCCTAGTTCTGACAAGTCGGGGTGTTCAGGTGCAGATGGCGCCGACGTTGGCGGACTGGACGAGCTTGGCGTATTTGGCGAGGACGCCGCGGGGGGCGGGGCGGTCGAGGGGGGTCCAGGTTTCGCGGCGGCGTTGCAGTTCGTCGGCCGAGACGTCGAGGTCGAGGGTGCCGTGGGCGACGTCGAGGGTGATCTTGTCGCCGTTCTCGACCAGGGCGATCGGGCCGCCCTCGGTGGCCTCCGGGGCGATGTGGCCGACGCAGAGTCCGGTGGTTCCGCCGGAGAAGCGGCCGTCGGTGATCAACATGACGTTCTTGCCGAGGCCGGCGCCCTTGATCGCGCCGGTGATCGCCAGCATCTCCCGCATGCCCGGACCGCCCTTCGGACCCTCGTATCTGATCACCACGACGTCGCCGGCGGTGATCGTGCCGTCCTCCAGCGCGTCCATCGCGGCCCGCTCGCCGTCGAAGACGCGGGCGGTGCCGGTGATCACCTCGGTGTCGAAGCCGGCGCTCTTCACGACCGCGCCCTCCGGGGCCAGCGAGCCGGACAGGATGGTGATCCCGCCGGTCGGGTGCAGCGGCTCGGACAGCGCGCGGACGATGGTGCCGTCGATGTCCGGCGGGTTGATGTCGGCCAGGTTCTCCGCCATCGTCTTGCCGGTCACGGTCAGGCAGTCGCCGTGCAGCAGGCCGGCGTCGAGCAGGGCTCGCATCACCACCGGCACGCCGCCGACCCGGTCGACGTCGTTCATCACGTAGCGACCGAACGGCTTCAGGTCGCCCAGGTGCGGCACCTTCTGGCCGACCCGGACGAAGTCGTCCAGGGTCAGCTCGACCTCGGCCTCGTTGGCGATCGCCAGCAGATGCAGCACCGCGTTGGTCGAGCCGCCGAACGCCATCACCACCGCGATCGCGTTCTCGAACGCCTCCTTGGTCATGATCTGCCGGGCGGTGATGCCGCGCCGCAGCAGTTCGACGACGGCTTCGCCGCTCTGCCGGGCGTACGTGTCCCGACGCCGGGCCACCGCCGGCGGGGAGGCCGACCCGGGCAGGGACATGCCGAGCGCCTCGGCCGCGCTGGCCATGGTGTTGGCGGTGTACATGCCGCCGCAGGCGCCCTCGCCCGGGCAGATCGCCTTCTCGATCTCGGTCACCTCTTCGCGGGTGATCAGGCCGCGGACGCAGGCACCGACCGCCTCGAAGGCGTCGATGATTGTCACGTCCTTGTCGCCGACCCGGCCCGGCATGATCGATCCGGCGTAGAGGAACACCGAGGAGAGGTCGAGCCGCGCGGCCGCCATCAGCATCCCCGGCAGCGACTTGTCGCAGCCCGCCAGTAGCACCGAGCCGTCCATCCGCTCGGCCTCCATCACGGTCTCCACCGAGTCCGCGATGATCTCCCGGCTGACCAGCGAGTAATGCATCCCGACGTGACCCATCGAGATCCCGTCCGACACCGAGATGGTGCCGAACTCCAGCGGATACCCGCCGGCGGCGTGCACGCCGTCCTTGACCGCCTTCGCCAGTCGATCAAGCGAGAGGTTGCACGGGGTGATCTCGTTCCAGCTCGAGGCGACGCCGATCTGCGGCTTGGCGAAGTCCTCGTCGCCCATCCCGACCGCGCGGAGCATGCCGCGGGCGGCCGTGGCCTCGAGGCCGTCGGTCACCGCCCGGGACCGCGGCTTGATGTCGGGAGCGGGGGTCGTGTCGGTGGTCATAGGGCCGTAATCTACGCCCCGGTCACCTCGTGCCGCCCGCTGGTCCGGGCCGCGGATCGGCGGACCTCGGCGAAGGCCAGGGCGATGATCAAGCCGGCGCCGAGCACCGGCCCGACGATCCCGACGAAGTCCTGCAGTGCCGAGTAGCCGAGCTCCTTGCCCTGACCGTACGGCAGCAGCGCCAGCGGCGGGCAGGCACAGACCCAGACCACCCAGGCCCCGGCGATGATCTTGGTCCACAACGGCAGCGGCACCAGTGGCACCGGACCCCTGGCCGCCCCCGGCCGGGACCGCACCTGCAGCGCGACGGCGACCGCGAGCGGCAGGATCCAGACGTAGTGGTGGGTCCACGAAAGCGGCGAAGCCAGACAGGTGCACAGGCCGACCAACCCGACGGCGAACGCGTACTGCCGACGGCGCCACCATTGGACCGCGACCACGGTGCCGATCAGCGCGATCAGTCCGCCGATCGCCAGGCCGACCAGGGTGACCCCGCGAGAGTCTCCGATCAACCGGAAGAAGACGCCGGACAGCGCCTGGTTGCCGACATAGAGCGGCGAGGCAGTCCTGGTGTCGCCGGCGAGCAGCCCGCCGAAGAAGGAGACCGTCTGCGGCCAGAGGAAGATCGCGCCGATCCCGGTCAGCACCCCGAACGAGATGATGCCGGTGATCGCCAGCTTCCGTTTGCCGATCAGGAACGCGAAGATCACGAACAGGGCCGGGGTGAGCTTGATCGCCGCCGCCAGCCCGATCAAGGTGCCGCGCGGCAGGAACCGCCGCTCCCCCGGCCGGTCCGGCAGCAGGTCCATGATCACCAACGCCATCAGCAGGGTGTTCACCTGGCCGTAGCCGAGGGTGGTCCGGATCGGCTCGACCGCCAGCACCACCACGATCCCGATCAGGGCGAGCTTCCAGCCCCGCGGCACGCCGCAGCGGCGCAGCACGGCCTGCTGCGCGGCGACCAGGGCCAGGGTCCAGAGCACCTGCCACAGCGCGTACGGGCCGATGGCCAGCGGGATCATCAGGATCGCCGCGATCGGCGGATAGATGAAGTAGAGGCCCCAGCCGGGCGTCGTCGTCGCGAAGATGTCCTTGCCGACCAGCAGATCCCGGACGGCGTAGACGTACACCTGGAGATCGATGGTCTGCGGGTCCCACGGGAAATAGCTGCCGTCGAAGGAGATCACGAACGGCAAGATGATCAACGCGACGACGAACGGCGGCAGCAGTTCCACCACCAGCCGGCCGATCCTGCGGCCCGGGCTGCGCGGTGCTGTCGTCGACTCCGGGTGCGTGGTCAAGGTCATGCGGCTCCGTTGATCTGGGCCAGCACGGCGTCCAGCTCTTCCGGCTCGGTCGGCTGCGGGTTGATCAGGTTGCGCAGGCCGGGAGCGTCGGCGTAGCGCGGGATCAGATGCAGGTGCAGGTGGAACACCTCCTGGCCGGCCACGGCCCCGGCCGAGGACGACAGGTTGAGTCCGTCGGCACTGAGCCGCTGCACCAGCAGCCGGGCGCACGCGTCGACCGCCGGGCCCAGGTCGGCCAGCACCGGCGCTCCCTCGATCAGGCTCTCGACATGATCACGGGGCACCACCAGGGTGTGTCCGCGATGCCACGGCTGCTGGTCGAGGAAGGCGATCGCATGATCATCTTCATAGATCCGGCGGGACGGGATCTCGCCGGCGATGATCTTGCAGAAGACGCAGTCAGGGGAGGACATCGATCACGTTCTCCAGTTCCTCGCCGGCGGCGAATCGGCGCAGTTGCTCGGCCAGGAACCGATCCGCGCGCGGCTGGTAGGCCGTGCTGGCACCGCCGACGTGCGGCACGATGAAGACGCCGGGCGAGCGCCACAGCGGATGGTCGGCCGGCAGCGGCTCGGGATCGGTGACGTCCAGCGCCGCCCGGATCCGGCCGGTGCTGGTCTCCGCGACCAGGGCGTCGGTGTCGATGATCTTGCCCCGGGCCACGTTGACCACCAGCGCGTCGTCCGGCAGCAGCTTCAGCGCTGTCGCGTCGATCAGTCCCTCGGTCTGCGGCGTCAGCGGCGCGATCACGAAGACCACGTCGGCCTCGGGCAGCAGCTCCGGCAGCCGGTCGACCGGATGGACCTCGGGTTCGGTCCGGGCCCGGCGAGCGACCCGGGTCACCGAGGCCACCTCGAAGCCGGCCAGCCGGCGCTCGATCGCGGCGCCGATCCGGCCGTAGCCGATGATCAACACGCGCTGGTCGGCCAGGCCGACGCCGCCCCGGGGCTGCCAGACACCGTCCGGCTGGTTGCGCGCGAACTCGTCCAGCCGGCGCCCGCTGGCCAGGGCCAGGGCGATCGCCAGCTCGGACGTCGCGGTGTCGTGGATGCCGCCGCCGTTGCACAGCGTGACCCCGTCCGGCACGTGCGGCAGCACGCCCTCGTAGCCGGCATAGAGGATCTGCGCGACCTTCAGCTTCGGCATCTCCGCCGCCCGGCTGAAGGCGACCTTCGGCGGCTTGGAGAGCACGTAGAACTCCACTTCACCGATCGAATCCGGCCATTCACCGTCGCCGGGGAAGCAGTCGACCTCGATCCCGTCCGGGATGCCGCCGAGCCGGCGCTCGGCCTCGGCCAGGTCGGCGAAGGGCAGCCAGACACGCCTCATGCGGGAACACCTCCGGCGCCGACGGCTGTGCGGACCGGGTAACCGGCAGCGGCGAGGGCCGCCTTCACGTCGGCGATCCGCAGCGTACCGAAGTGGAACACACTGGCCGCCAGCACGGCATCCGCACCGGCGTCGATCGCCGGCGGGAAATCCTCGGCCCGGCCGGCGCCGCCGGAGGCGATCAGCGGCACGTCGACCACCGCGCGAACCGCGGCGATCATCTCCAGATCGAAGCCGGAGGTGGTGCCGTCGGCGTCCATCGAGTTGAGCAGGATCTCCCCCACCCCGAGGTCGACCCCGCGACGGGCCCACTCGATCGCGTCCAGTCCGGCGCTCTTCCGGCCGCCGTGGGTGGTCACCTCGTAGCCGGACGGCTGGTCCGGCGCGCGGCGGGCGTCGACCGACAGCACCAGCACCTGGTTGCCGAACCGCCGGGTGATCTCACCGATCACCTCCGGCCGGTGGATCGCGCCGGTGTTGATCGCGACCTTGTCGGCCCCGGCCCGGAGCAGCACGTCGACGTCGTTGACCGAGCTGACCCCGCCGCCGACGGTGAGCGGGATGAACACGGTCTCGGCCGTCCGCCGTACGACGTCGAGGGTGGTTTCGCGCCCCTCGACCGAAGCGGAGATGTCGAGGAAGGTGAGTTCGTCGGCTCCCTCCGCGTCGTACGCGGCGCCGAGCTCGACCGGGTCGCCGGCGTCGCGCAGGTCGACGAAATTCACACCCTTCACCACGCGTCCGCCGTGGACGTCGAGGCAGGGAATCACACGCACCGCTACCGTCATTCGGGGCCCCCGCGGCGTTGTTCGGGGGAGCGAAGCGGAGGAGAAGAACGTCGTGGGGTGAAGCTCACGCGCCTACCTTATGCCGCCCGGCGGTGCCGGCTCGTCGAAGTTCAGACCGGCGAGGTCCGGTTATCCACAGGTTTGGGCCCTTCGCCTGGCGCCCGTCGCGTTCTCGGCCGACACTGGCGATCGACCCGGTCCTGAAACGTGATCGGGACTGACCGAGGCGGGGGTTCTCGATGGACGTGCGGGAGAAATTGTTGCGGGGCGTCACTGCGGCGCTGATCGTCGGCCTGATCATGAGCGGGTTGGTCGCCGGGGCTCGGCCGACCGTCGCCGCGGCCGACGACCCGGCCGGAAAGCTGCTGTTGCTGCTCGACTCCTCCGGCTCGATGAAGGAGAAGATCGGCGGCGGCCGGACCAAGATCACGGCCGCCCGGTCGGCGCTGACCAAGATCGTTCGCGCGTTGCCGGCCCGGGCCGAGGTCGGCCTGCGGGTGTACGGGGCGACGGTGTTCGACCGGGCGGACGAGGGCGCCTGCACCGACACCCAGCTCGTGGTGCCGATCGGCGTCGGCACCAGGGACCGGCTCGAGGCGGCGATCGCGAAGTACAAGCCGTACGGCGAAACGCCGATCGGCTACTCCCTGGAACGAGCCGCCGAGGACCTCGGCCGCGAAGGCCGGCGCACCATCGTGCTGGTGTCCGACGGCGAGGAGACCTGCCTGCCCGATCCCTGTCCGGTCGCCGCGAAGCTCGCCGCCGCCGGGGTCGAGCTCAAGATCGACGTGATCGGGTTCCGGGTCACCGGCAAGGCCCGCAAGCAACTCCGCTGCATCGCCGACCGGGGCAACGGCGACTACCACGACGCCGAGGACGCCGAAGATCTGGAGCGCAGCCTCAGCGGGCTGACCACCCGGGCCTTCCGGCCGTTCCGGTTCAGCGGCCGAGCGATCACCGGCGCCGACCGGCCCGCGGCCGCGCCGAGGCTGGCGCCGGGCACCTGGCTGGACCGGATGCCCGGCGGCGATTCGACGCGGTTCTACCGGCTGCACCGGACCCGGCCCGGCTCGACGTTCTGGATCGGCGCAAGCCTGCTCGCGCCGCCGGGACTGCTGAGCCGACTGTCGCTGCGGCTCTACGCGCCGGACGATCTCGACTCGGCCTGCGCCAAGGCGGTGCCGAACCTCACCAACTGGACCGGCGGTCGCCGGCTGCTGTCCGGCTTCGTGGTCAGCAGCTCCGGCGACGAGGAATGCACCCGATCACCCGAACTGCTGCTGGAGGTCGGCGCCGGCGGCCTGTCCCCCGGCGTCGACGGCGACCCGGTGGAACTGAGGGTCGGCGAGGAGCCGCCCCTGGTCGATCGATCGGCCCTGCCGCCGGTTGCGGGCGAGCCGACCTGGCGTCCGGTCAAGCCGGGCCGGCCGGCGCCGGCGATCGGCGGTACGTCCTTCGCCGACGCCCCGACCCTGCGACCGGGCAGCCATGCCGCGGACATCGCGCCGGGCGAGCTGCAGACATACCGGATCCACGCCGGCTGGGGTCAGCGGATCCAGGTGCAGGCCACGACCGGGCGGTTGAGCCGAGCCGACCGGGCGCTGGTCGGCCTCGGCCGGCACGTCCAACTGGAGCTGCTGTCGCCGTACGGCGGCACCGCTCAGACGTTCGGCCTACGGGGAGCGCCGGCTCTGAGCAGCACTCCGATCGGCGCGGACGGCAGCACCGTGGTGGCGGCGAGCAAGGAGCTCCGCTGGCTCAATCGGGAGGGTGCGCAGGACGCCGATCGCGGCACCGCGCTGGCCGGCGACTACTACCTCACGGTGCGACTGGACGGTAAGGACGGCGACGCGCCGTTCGCGGTCCCGCTGACGCTGACCGTCGGCCTGGTCGGGACGGCGCAGGATCCGCCGCCCTACCAAGCCGCGACCCCGCCGACCCCGACGCCGACCTCAGCGCCGACCTCAGCGCCGCCGCCCTCGTCGGCGCCGATCACTCCCGGTCCGGCCGTCGCCTCGAGCCCCAATCCACCCTGGGCCTTGATCATCGGCGCCATCGTCGGCGTCCTGGTGCTGCTCGGCGGTGCGGCGGTCGTGCTGGGGTTGCGCCGTCGTCACTGAGGGTCATCCGCCGGGTCGCCGTGGCTGATCCGGGCGGTGCGAGCCGGAGTGAAGAGCATGGCCACCGCGACGATCAGGAAGCCGACGGCCACCGCCCAGAGGATCGGGCGGAAGCCGAGCGCGTCGCCGAGGATGCCGCCCAGCGGCGCTCCGATCACCACCATCGCCCGGTTGAGCGACCGCAGCGAGGCGTTCACCCGGCCCTGCAGCCGGTCCGGGGTGACGGTCTGCCGGTAGCCCATCTCGTTGGCGTTCGAGGCACCCAGCCCCAGTCCGAACAACAGTTGGCCGACGCCGAAGACGATCAAGCCGGCCCAACCGGCCGCGGCCAGCGCGAAGGTCGCCCAGGCGACCGCGTCGACGATCCGGCAGCCGATCACCACCGGCCCGACCCCGAATCGCTCGCCCAGCCGCGTCGCGACCAGGCTGCCGAGCAGGGCGCCGATGCCGCAGAGCGCGATCAGCACGCCGAAGCCGAACGGGTCGAGACCGAGTGTGGTCAGGGCGTACGCGGGCAGCACCGCACCGCCGACCGCGTTGCAGATGAACCAGCCGTGCGTCGTCAGGGCCAGCGGCGCCAGAGTCCGGTGCCCGTACGCCCAGCGCAGTCCCTCCATCGCCTCCCGGCCAACGCCGCGGAGCGACAACCGGGCCGGCGGCGGCTCCTCGACCCGGACGAACCAGGTCAGCACCGCCGAGGCCAGGAAGGTCGCCGCGTCGATCAGGATCGCGATCGGCGCGGTCAACAGCGACACCAGTCCCCCGGCGACGGCCGGTCCGGTGGTCTGCGCCACCGCTCCGCTGGAGTCGAGCCGGGCGTTGGCCCTGGTGATCAACGCCGGCGGCACCAGCCGGGGCAGGATCGACTGCGACGCGGCGTCGTTGATGATCGACAGGGTGCCGAACCCGATCATGATGATCACCAGCGCGACCAGGTCGAGCAGACCGGTCAGCGCGAGCACCGGGATCATGATCAACAACAGGCCGCGGAGCAGGTCGGTGCCGACCAGCACCGGCCGCCGCCGGGCCCGGTCGACCAGCACCCCGACGATGATCCCCAGCAGCAGGTACGGCAGCCAGCGGGCCGCGTTGACCAGGCCGACCCCGGTCGCTCCGGCGGCGAGCTGCTCGACCACCAGCACCTGGATCGCCAGCGCGGTGATCCCGCTGCCGAAGGCCGACACCGTCTCGGCCGTCCAGAACCGGACGAAGCCGGGCCGGTCCCGCAGCCGCTCCGTACTCGTCACTCGCCACTTCCTACCAGCCGACGCCGGCGAGGAGACCAGGACACCCGCAGTACTCCTTGCGCAATGACCCCGATGTTTGCGATAGTAAACGCAGTTTGCAGTAGTAAACGAGGTCGGGTGGAAGGGCGAGGGGATGAGCGGACGAAGGTCACGGATCCGGCGGTTCACGGCCGCCGCGCTCGGCGGGCTGATCATGGTCGGTCTGGTCCTCGGCGCCGGTACGGTGCCGGCCGCCGCCGACGGCGGGAACGGGAAGCTGCTGCTGGTTCTCGATTCGTCCGGGTCGATGAAGGAGAAGGCCGGCGACGGCAAGACCAAGATCGAAGCCGCCCGGGCCGCACTCAACCGCGTCGTTGACGCGCTGCCGTCCGAGGCCCAGGTCGGGATGCGGGTCTATGGCGCGACCGTCTTCGACCGCAAGGACGAGGGCGCGTGCGAGGACACTCAGCTGGTGGTGCCGATCGGCACCGGCAACCAGGCCAAGCTGAAGGCGCAGATCGCGAAATACAAGCCGTACGGCGAGACGCCGATCGCCTACTCACTGGAGCAGGCGGCCAAGGACGTCGGCACCGAGGGGCAACGGACCATCCTGCTGGTCTCCGACGGCGAGGAGACCTGCGTCCCCGATCCGTGCCCGATCGCGGAAAAGATCGCCGCCGCCGGAATCGACCTGAAGATCGACGTGGTCGGGCTCCGCGTCTCCGGCAAGGCCGAGAAGCAACTCCGCTGCATCGCCGACAAGGGCAACGGCGACTACTACGACGCCGACGACACCGAAGACCTCGAACGCAGCCTCAGCCGGCTGACCTCCCGCGCCTTCCGACCCTTCGCGCTGAGCGGCACTCCGGTCACGGGCGCGGCCGAACCGGGCGAGGCCGCCGAGCTCGGCGCCGGATCCTGGCTGGACACGCTGCCCGGGGAGGCCGAGGCGGTGAAGTACTACCGGCTGCGGCGGAGCCAGCCGGGCTCGACCTTCTGGGTCGGGACCAGCCTGCTGACCCAGGAGTTCACCGCCCAGCTCGCGCTGAAGCTGGTGCTCCCCGACGACCTGGACCGGACCTGCGGCTATGCCTATCCCTCCGTGGTCGGTGCCCAGCTGTCCCGCCGGCTGTTGACCGGGATGCTGAGCAGCCATTCCGACGCCAAGTTGTGCAACGACGCCACCGAGTTGCTGCTCCAGGTCGGCTTCACGGATTTCTCCGAGAACATCGCGAAGGAGCGCTACCAGCTCCGCGTCGACGAAGAGCCGCCGCTGTCGTCGGCGACCGGCTTGCCGGACACGGCCGACGACCCGACCTGGAAGTCGATGGCGCCGACGAAGGCCAAGCCGGTCGAGTCCGGCACCTCCTTCGCCGATGCGCCCACGATCACCGCGGGCACGTACCAGATCGACGTGATGCCCGGCGAGATCCAGACCTTCAAGGTCTCCGCCGGCTGGGGACAACGGATCCAGGTGCTGACCCAGGTAGGGAAGCTCGCCAAGGCTGACCAATGGGTCGCCGCCGGAGTCCGTGGCTACGGCGTCGACCTGCTCTCCCCGTACGGAGGCTCGGCCGGGGCGACCTTCGCCAAGGGCGGGCCGAGCGCGCAGAGCTCGGTCAGTGTCGACGGCAACGAAGTCGGTACGACGACCAAGGAGATCCGGTGGGCCAACCGCGACGGCTCCGGTGACGACGACCATTCGACCGCCCGCGCCGGCGACTACTACGTCACCGTCCGGCTGGACCGCAACAAGGCCGACGAACCGGCCTTCGGGCTGCCGATGACGCTGACCGTGGCCGTGCTCGGCGAGGCTCAGCCGGCACCCCCGTACGTCGACGCGGGGACACCGCCCAGCACTCCGTCGAGCAGCGCCCCGGCCACGACCCCGCCCCCGTCGAGCTCCGCCTCCACCGATCCCACCGATCCCGAATCGCCCCAGGGCTCCCCCGGTGCCGGCGATCCGCCGCGGGACGACGCCGCCGGTGACCAACCGCAGGCGGGCCTGATCGCGGTCCTGATCGGGGCGGCCGTGCTGCTGGTCGGGGGCGGCACCGGACTGCTGGTCTGGCTGCGGCGACGTCCCTGACCCGGTGCGGGGCCGGCCCGGTCAGCGGGCCGTGGTGATCCGGGAGAAGTGGCGGACCGCGTCGTCGGTCCGCGCCACGCCGTAGGCCTCGAGCAGGTCGGCGACCTCGGGATACCGGGCGCGGACCTGCGCCGCGGCCGCGGCGTACTCGTCGGCCGAGGCGGCGAGCCGGAACACCTCCTGGATCTGCCGGACCGCGGTCCGCGGCTCCGGCCGGGACCGGGTGGTCAGCACGTCGCCGCGGTGGTCGGTCGTGACCTGGGCGACCGCCTCGTCCGGGGTCAGCCGGCCGAGTTCGACGTCGGCCACGGCCTCGTGCAGCAGCCGCAACCGCTCGCCGCTGGCCGGATTGGCCAGCTTGGTCCGGTGACCGTTGATCAACTGGGACAGCATCGGGGCGGAGATGCCGAGCAGCCCGGCGAGCCGGCTCTGGCTCAACCCGAGGACGGCGCAATAGCGCCCGGCCAGCTGTTGCAACGTCTCGCCGTACAGCGCGACCTGCTCCTCGCGGACCCGGCCGACGTCCTCCGGTGATGCCATCACTCGCCTCCGATTTGCAGCAGTGAACGCGACCAGCATACGACTCAGGCGCGGAAACCGGATCCTCCCGGCGGACGGTTAGCCGTCGTGAAGTCGGCTCAGAGGAGCAGCAGGATCGCCGCCACCAGGCAGATCGCCCCGCCGGCCACCAGCCCGAACGCGACCGCGCGCAGGACCGGCCGGCGCCCCCGGCCGGACGCCGGAGGCAGCACCGGGACGGCTCGATCCGGTGCCGCCGCGGGGATCGTGGCCGAGTCGCGGCCAGCCAGGGAGGCCGACCCGGTGCCGGTCGACGCGACGACTCCGGTCGGCGACAGGACGCCGGTCGACGGCTGCGGGCGGACCCGGGTGGCCGGGCCGTCCGGGCCCCAACCCGGCGGGAGCGGCGGCAGCTGATCGAAGACCTCGACCTCCGCGCCGGGCCCGCCCCACGGAATGATCTTCGCCAGCACCGCCCGGGCCTGGTCGGCCGATCCGATCCGGCCGGCCGGGTCCGGGGCCAGCAGGGCTGTGATCAGTCCACCGAGCGGGCCGTGCCGGACCGCGTCGGGCAGTTCCGGCCGCGGCGCCGACGGGCTGCCGCCGGTGATCAACTCCAGGGCCACCAGTCCGGCGGCGTACAGGTCCTGCCGCGGATCCGGATCCGCACCGGCCGTGGCCTCCGGCGCCAGATAGCGCGGGGTTCCGATCACCTCGCCGACCCGGGTCAGCCGCGGGTCGTCGATCGCTGCCGCGATGCCGAAGTCGGTCAGCCGCAGGTGCGGTCGGCCGGTCCCGGTCGCGTCCAGCAGCAGGTTGCCCGGCTTCACGTCGCGGTGCACCAGGCCGACCTGATGCACGGCGGTCAGCGCCTGCAGCAGCTGGTCCAGCAGGGTGATCACCCAGCGCGGCGGCAGCGCTCCGTAGTCCTTGATCAACATCGCCACGGTGCCGCCACGAACCAACGGCATGGTGAACAGCACCCGGTCGTCCTCGCCGGCCCAGCCGATCGGCGTGACGACATGATCGTGATCGATCCGCCAGGATGTCTCGCGGACGAAGCGGAGCAGCGAGGCGCTGTCGGACTGCTTGAGCACCTTCGCCGCCCGGAAGGCGTCGTCCCGGGAGTCCCAGACCCGCCAGACGGTGCCCATGCCGCCTTCGGCGAGCAGGTCGACGAGCTCGTACCGGCCCGCGAACACCTCTCCCATCGGCCCATCCTCGCCGATCCGCGGGCCAGGGCGCCATCGATCCGACCGATGCGGAATACCGGCGGCGGGCGGCTCCGGCCGCGGTTAGGCTGAGCGCCATGCCGGAGCTGGACCAGACCTTCATCGCCTTGCCGCTACGTTCCGTCGCCGATGCCGCGCTGACCCGGGCCCGTGAGCTCGGCGCCGATCATGCCGACGTCCGGATCGAACGGATCAAGCAGAGCTACCGCAGTTATCGGGACAGCAAGATCGAGACCGCGGTCGACGACGAGACGCTCGGGATCGCGGTCCGGGTCGTGCACCAGGGTGCCTGGGGATTCGCGGCCGGGATCGTCCTCGGCCCGGATGCCGCCCGCGGCCTGGCCGAGCAGGCGATCCGGACGGCGGAGGTGTCCCGGCCGCTGAGCACCGAGCGGGTCGAGCTCGCGCCGGAGGGCGGCTATCCCGATGCCACCTGGGTGTCGTCGTACCAGCTCAATCCGTTCGAGGTGGCCGATCCGGAGAAGGACGGCCGGATGATCGAACTCAGCGACCGACTGCTCGCCGCCGACGGGGTCAATCACAGTCAGGCGCTGCTCTGGTACGTCCAGGAGAACAAGTTCTACGCCGATCTCAACGGGACCACGACCACCCAGCAGCGGGTCCGGGTGCAGCCGGAGTTCACCGCGATCAGCGTCGGTGATCATGGTTTCGCCTCGATGCGCACGCTGGCCGCACCGGCCGGTCGCGGCTGGGAATACCTGACCGGCACCGGCTGGGACTTCGACACCGAGGTGGCCGAGCTGCCCGAGTTGCTGGCCGCGCACGCGAAGGCGCCGTCGGTCGAGGCGGGCCGCTACGACCTGGTGATCGACCCGACCAACCTGTTCCTGACCATTCACGAGTCGATCGGCCACGCCACCGAGCTGGACCGGGCGCTGGGCTATGAGGCGGCCTACGCCGGCACGTCCTTCGCAACCGTTGATCAGCTCGGCAGCCTGCACTACGGCAGCGAGGTCATGAACGTCACCGGCGACCGGGAAGTCGATCATGGCCTGGCCACCATCGGGTACGACGACGAGGGCGTGGCCGGGCAGACGTTCCCGATCATCACCGACGGCACCCTGGTCGGCTATCAGCTGAACCGGCAGATGGCCGCGGCCCGCGGGCTGGATCGCTCCAACGGCTGCTCCTACGCCGATTCGCCGGGTCACATCCCGATGCAACGGATGCCGAACGTGTCGCTGCAACCGAGCCCCAACGGGCCGAGCACCGACGAGTTGATCGGCCGGGTCGATCATGGGATCTACGTCGTCGGCGACAAGTCCTGGTCGATCGACATGCAGCGCTACAACTTCCAGTTCACCGGGCAGCGGTTCTACGCGATCGAGGGCGGCAAGATCAGCCACCAGCTCCGCGACGTCGCCTACCAGGCGACGACGACCGACTTCTGGCGGTCGATGGAGGCGGTCGGCGGTCCGCAGACCTACTACCTGGGCGGCGCGTTCAACTGCGGCAAGGGCCAGCCCGGCCAGTCGGCGCCGGTGTCGCACGGCTGCCCGTCGGCCCTGTTCCGCCAGGTCAACATCCTGAACACCGTGACCGAGGGAGGCCAGTGATGCCGGCGACGAGTTCCGGGGTGGGGACCAAGATCTCGGCCCAGCAGTTGATCACCGACGTGCTGGCGGCGGCCACGCTGCCGGTCACCGTGATCGTCAAGGAGACGTATCAGGCCAACCTCCGCTGGGCCAACAACCATCTGACCACCAACGGCCAGATGCACGGTCGCGAGCTGACCGTGATCAGCACCGCACCGGTGGACGGAGGGACGGCCGCGGCCGTGATCACCCGGCAGGCCGGCGATGATCATGATGTCGCGGCGCAGGTGACCGAGGCCGAGCGGGTGGCCCGGGCTTCGGCCGCCGCGGAGGACGCCGCCGAACCGGTCGCGGCAGGCGCCCCGGACGCCGACTTCGACGCCCCGCCGGCCGGCACCGACATCGAGGTGTTCGCGGCCGTCGCGCCGGCGCTGGGCGAGGCGTTCCGGGCCGCGGCAGCCGACGACCGGCTGCTGTTCGGCTTCGCCGAGCACATCGTCAGCACCAGTTATCTCGCCGCCAGCACCGGTCTGCGCCGGCGTTCGGTGCAGCGCACCGGCCGGTTCGAGTTGAACGCCAAGACCGCCGATCTGACCGCGTCGGCCTGGGTCGGGGCGGCGACCGCCGATTTCACCGACGTCGACGTGACCGCCCTGGTCGCGGAGTCGACCAAGCGGCTCGGCTGGCACGCCCGGACCGTCGACCTGCCGCCCGGCCGGTACGAGACGATCATGCCGCCCGGCGCGATCGCCGACCTGTTGATCTACGCCTACTGGACCGCCGGCGCCCGGCCGGCCGAGGAGGGCCGGAGCGTCTTCTCCACCAAGGAGGGCGGCACCCGGATCGGTGAGCGGCTGAGCGATCTGCCGATCACCCTCGCCTCCGACCCGGCTGCGCCGGGGATCGAGTGCGACCCGTTCGTGATCACCACCAGCTCCGGCGAGACCAGCTCGGTGTTCGACAATGGGATGCCGTTGCCCCGGACCGAATGGATCAGTAAAGGCACGCTGAACGAGCTGGTCCGGACCCGGGCCTGGGCCGCCCGCTCCGACGCCGAGCCGGTCGCGGCGATCGACAACCTGATCATGGACGCCGGCGGCACCGCGACGATCGAGGAGATGATCGCGGGCACCGAGCGCGGGCTGCTGCTCACCTGCCTCTGGTACATCCGTGAGGTCGACCCGGAGACCCTGCTGCTCACCGGCCTGACCCGGGACGGCGTCTACCTGATCGAGAACGGCAAGATCACCGCCGCCGTGAACAACTTCCGGTTCAACGAGTCCCCGATCGACCTGCTCGGCCGGATCACCGAGACCGGCCGGGCGGAGAAGACCCTGTGCCGGGAGTGGAACGACTGGTTCACCCGGACGATCATGCCCCCGGTCCGGATCAAGGACTTCAACATGTCCACCGTCAGCCAAGCCCGCTGACCCCTTCCCCACCGAGTTGTCAGAACTGAGTAGCCCTATGACACAACTGAGTTCTGACAAGTCGGCGTCGGTGCACCATGTGGAGTTGTGGGTGGCGGAGTTGGCGCGGGCGGAGCCGGAGTGGGGATGGTTGTTCGGTGAGCTCGGCTGGGAGGTCTTCCAGAGCTGGGCGGGCGGTCGGTCCTGGCGAGCGGCCGACGGGGCGTACGTCGTCGTCGAGCAGTCCCCCGCTGTCGAGCCCGGTCCGCACCGCCGGACCGCGGCCGGGATGAACCACCTGGCCCTGGCGACCGACCGGGCGACCGCCGACCGGATCGCCCGGGTCGGTGATCAACACGGCTGGACGCTGCTGTTCCCCGACCGGCATCCGTACGCCGGCGGCCCGGAACACTACGCCGCCTATCTGAGCAACAGCGACGGCTTCGAGATCGAACTTGTGGCCCGATGACCGACCCGGGAGCGGACCAGGACCGGCCGGAGGACGAGCGGCCCACCAGCACCGCCGACCTGGTCGCGGTGATCAGGGAGTTGGGCCGGCTGACCACGCCCGGCGCGATCGACGAGCGGCGGGTGATCGAGCTCGGCGGCGTGCCGCAGGTGGTCTCCGTCCGCGGCCGGGACCGGCGCAACCCGATCATGATCATCGTCCACGGCGGGCCGGGCACCCCGCTCAGCGGGACGTCATGGATGTGGCAGCGCCCGCTCGAGGAATATTTCACCGTCGTCCAGTACGACCAGCGCGGCGCCGGCCGGAGCTTCCGGCTCAGCGATCCGGACCGCCTGCACGACGACCTGCACCTCGCCCGCTACGCCCGGGACACGGTGGAGCTGGCCGAGGTGGTCCGGAGCGAGTTCGGGGCCGACCAGGTCACCGTGGCCGGTCACAGCTGGGGCACCGCGGTGGCGGTCGAGGCCGTGCTGGCCCGGCCCGAGTTGTTCTCCGCCTATCTGGGCATCGGTCAGGTGGTCTCCGTCGCGGCCGGCGAACGGGCCAGCTGGGACTGGGTGCGTGCCGAGGCCGAACGACGTGGCGATCCGACCGCTCAGGCGGAGCTCGACGCGCTGCTGCCCTATCCCGGCACCGGCCCGCTGGATCTTGGGAAGGTGATCACCGAACGCACCTGGGTGCAGCGGTTCGGCGGTTTCGCGGCGGGCCGGGCGGACGGTGACTACTTCACCGACGGCGATCTGCTCTCCCCCGACTACGACGATGACGACCGCGACTCCAGCCTGGCCGGCAACGAGTTCCATGCCAGGCACCTGCTGCCGACGCTGAACGAGCTGGATCTCACCCAGGTGAAGAGTTTCCCGATCCCGATCATCCAGTTCCTCGGCCGGCACGACGGGATGACCCCGACCGGACCGGTGATCACCTGGCTGGACACCCTCCAGGCGCCGGCCGTGATCATCGAGTGGTTCGAGGACTCCGCCCACCTGCCGATGTTCGAGGAGCCGGGCCACTTCCTGATCGCTGTCCTGAAGCACCTGCTGCCGCACGCGGGCCCGGCCGGACGAAATCGGGTTTGACGCGGCCGGTTCGACCGCTACCGTGTCCAGCGTGTCGAGTCCGGAAGCAGACAAGTCCGGGGCTGCCGGTCATCCGTCAGCCCCGTGATCACCTGATCCTCCGCTGGCCGTGGCGACCAGACGTTTCCCCGTCTCGTCTCACCTCGGAGTTCTTCGATGCCTCTCCCGCTCTATCTGCTCGCCCTGGCCGTGTTCGCCATGGGCACCTCGGAATTCATGCTCGCCGGGCTGTTGCCCGAGCTCGCCGGTGATCTCGGCGTCACGGTCGGCACGGCCGGGCTGCTGACCTCGGCGTTCGCGCTCGGCATGGTCGTCGGCGCGCCGCTGATGGCGGTGGTCGCTCGCAACTGGCCGCGCCGGGCGGCGCTGGCCGGGTTTCTGGTGAGCTTCCTGCTGGCCCACATCGCCGGTGCCATCACCGACAGTTTCCCGGTCCTGTTCGCGACCCGGGTGATCGCCGCGTTGACCAACGCCGGGTTCCTCGCGGTCGCGCTGAGCACGGCGGTGGCCCTGGTCCCGGCGGACCGGAAGGGCCGGGCGTTGTCGATCTTGCTCGCCGGCACCACGGTGGCGACGATCGCCGGCGTGCCCGGCGGCGCGCTGCTCGGCTCGGTGCTCGACTGGCGGGCCACCTTCTGGGCGATCGCCGCGCTCTGTCTGCCGGCCCTGATCGGCGTCCTGGTCGGTCGGCTACCCGACCGTGACGGCGGCCGGATCGAGCTCGGTCGTGAGCTGGCCGAGCTGCGCCGGCCGCGGCTGATCCTGGCGATGGTGCTCGGCGCCCTGGTCAACGCCGCGACGTTCGGCGCGTTCACCTTCCTCGCGCCGCTGGTCACCGAGGTCGCCGGACTGCCGCCGCTCTGGGTGCCGGTGACGTTGTTGATCTTCGGCGTCGGGTCGTTGCTCGGCGTCACTGTGGCCGGGAGGTTGGCCGACCGGCGTCCCCGATCGGTGATCATGATCGGTGGGCCGGCGCTGCTCGCCGGTTGGGCCGCCCTCGCGGTCACGGCCGCGCAGCCGGCCGCCCTGCTCGGGCTCGCGCTGCTGCTCGGGATGCTGTCGTTCGGGGTCGGCAGCACGTTGATCACCCGGGTGCTGTACGCGGCGTCGGCGGCCCCCACGATGGCCGGCGCCTACGCGACCGCGGCCCTCAACGTCGGCGCGACCGTCGGCCCGGCGATCGCCGCCGGCACGCTCGGCACGGGCCTCGGCCTCGGTGGCCCGGCCTGGACCGCCGCCGCCCTAGTCGCGATCGCGCTGCTCGTCGCCGTACGGTCGGCTGGAACACTGCCCCGATAACCGCTCGCGACTCCCCTAAGACCCCGACTTGTCAGACGCACACCACGTCATAGCGTGGTCTACGTCTGACAAGTCGGGGTTTTACGGGGCGGGGCGGGTGTCGAGGATGTTGCCGTCGAAGTCGGCGGTGAGGTAGCCGCTGGCGTACTTGTCGCTGAGGTAGATCGAGATCGACGGTTCGCCGTCGGTGGCGACGCCGCCCGGGTCGACGATCACGTAGCGGCTCTCCGGCTTGGGCAGGTTGAGGGTCTCGTCGGCCCGCTTCATCAGTCGCGGCAGCAGGTCCCAGTCGATCTTGTCGACGTCGGTAGCGGTGTCGGCGGTCTGGTCGGAGCCCGAACTCCAGAGTTTGACCTGGCCCTGCTGGTCGTACATGTACCGGTCGTAGGCCCCCTTCCGGCCCTTGACCGGGACATCGACGATCGCGTAGTTCGGGTAGGCGATCAGCTTGAGGTATTTGGTCGTGCCGGTCGCCTTCTTGAGCGCCTTGATCGCCTGGTCCATGCCCTTCTCGGTGTGCAGCGAGGCGAGCTGCTCCGGTTCCGGACCGGACTTGTCGGTCGGGTCCGACGACGCCGGACCGCTCGGCTTCGACGCGGTGGACGGGTCGCCCGCCGACGGGGCGCCGGACGACGGCCCGTTGACCGGCGGGAACTGCGAAGCGAGCCTCGCCTGGTCCTGGATCCACGGCACCAGGAGCAGCCCCACGCCGGCGATCGCGGCCACCAGCAGCAGGGTCAGCCCGCCGATCAGGGAGCCGGCCAGGACGCGCTTCCGGGCCGTCCCGCGGGCCGGCGGTCCGGGCCGCCGCTCCACCGTGGCCGAGCCCTCCCCCGGCGGTGGCTGATAGGAGCGGTCCGCCGACCGCGGCTGGGGCGACCGGGCCAGCGGGCTGTACGTCGGCGGCGAACTCGGGGCCGCCTCCGAACCGTGATCCACCGCCTCCGAGCCGTCGTACGTCGGCCACGGAGCGGACGTCGCGGAGGCCGCCGAAGCTCCGAGGTGGATCCCCGGCGGGCCCGGATCGAGCGCCTGGATCAGCAGCGCGTCCAGCTGTTCCGCGCCGGCCCGGCCGGCCGGATCGGCGACCAGGACGGCGCGCAGGGCCGGGTCCAGCCGGCCGGCCCGGGTGGCCACCGGCACGACCCCGGACATCACGGCGGCCAGGGTCGCCGCCGCGGTCGTCTGGCGCAGCGGATGCCGCCCCTCCACCGCGACGTAGAGCAGCATCCCGAGCGACCACAGATCGGAGGCCGGGTTGCCTTCGCTGCCGTACAACCGCTCGGGAGCGATGTAGGCCGGCGAGCCGGTCAGCCCGCCGGTCGCGGTCAGCCGCGAGGTGTCGGCGAGGTCGGCGATGCCGAAGTCGGTGAGCACCGGGCTGCCGTCCGGCCGCAACAGCACGTTGGCCGGCTTGACGTCGCGATGGCAGATCCCGGCGGCGTGCGCCGCACGCAGGCCGCCGAGCAGCCCGCGCCCCAGCTCCGCCACCTCGGCCGGCCGCATCGGACCGGCGGCCAGCCGATCTTCCAGGGTGCCGCCCCGGACCAATTCCATGACCAGCCAGGGGAAAGGCTCCCCCGGCACAACGACGACATGGTGGATGGTGACCACGTGCGGATGATCGATCCGGGCCAGCGCCCGGGCCTCCCGCAGCACCCGGGTCCGCAGCATCTCCGCGTAGTCCGGATCGGTGGCCAGCCCGGGATCGGCCGGCCGGACCTGTTTCAGCGCGACCTCACGCTGCAGCACCTCGTCCAGCGCCCGCCAGACGGCACCCATCGCCCCGGAGCCGAGCCGCTCCATCAACCGGAAACGATCATCGATCAGATCGCCGGTCCCCCGATCCTGCGTCACGCAGGTCAGCCTAATCGGCTACGGAGCGCCGTCCGGCTCGTCCGAATCATCCGGTACGAAATCGACGACGCCCCGCCGCATCGAGGACACGATCCGCCGAGCCGTGTTGCGGAGCTCGCCCGGGCCGGCGGCGTGGCCGACCTGGTCGGCGAAGTCGATCACCTGCCGGACCCAGCGGACGAAGTCGCCGGCGGTCAGCCCGGAGTCGGCCAGCACCTCCGCCAGCGGCCGGCCGGCGGCCCAGGCGAACGCGGCCTGGCTGAACCCGATGTCCGGCTCCGGTCCCGGCTCCAGCCGGGCGTCCCGCTCGGTCAGCGACACCTCGCGCCAGATCCGGCGCAGCTGGGTCATCGCGGCCTCGGTCCGGCTGTCCGGCATCCGCGGCCGGCGCACCCCGTCGTCACTGCGCCGCGCCTCGAACACCAGCGAGGCCAGCACGGCCGCCAACTGCGGATGGCTCAACCCGTCGAACACCCCGGCGCGGATGCACTCGGCGGCCACCAGGTCGAGCTCGCTGTAGATCCGGGCCAGCATCCGGCCCTCGTCGGTGACCTCGACGTTGTCGTCAGCGGACAGGTAGCCGAGCGACTGCAGCACCGAACAGATCCGGTCGAAGCGGTTGGCGATCGTGTTGGTCCGCGACGCCATCCGCCGCTCGGTCTGCGCGACCTCACGCTCCAGCCGGATCGCGCGCTCCGACCAGCGGGCGTGCGCCTCGCGGTCCGGGCAACTGTGGCACGGGTGGTGGCGCAGCTCCTCCCGCAGCTCGGTGATCTTGGCGGTCAGGTCGGGATCGGCCGGCGCCCGGTGCCGCTGCGGATCAAGATCGATCGTGGCCAGCTTGCTCCGCAACGCCGCGGCGAGGTTGCGCCGGGAGGCCGGCTCGCGCGGATTGAACTTCTTGCTGATCTTCATCCGCCCCGCGGCCCGGACCGGGGTCGGGAAGTCGACCAGGCTGAGCCGGCGCAGCTGCCGGTCCTCGGTCAGCACCAGCGGCCGCGGATCGGTCGACCCGCCACGGTCCCGGGTGCCCGGATCGATGATCAACGCCCAGCCCTGGGACCGGCCGTGCGGCACCCGGACCACGTCTCCGGGCTGCAAGATCAACAGCGACTCCAGGGCCTCGGCCCGCCGATCGGCCTTGCGGTTGCGGGCCAGCGCCGCCTCGGTCGCCGACACCTCCTCCCGCAGCCGAGCGTATTCGGCGAAGTCGCCGCGATCACACACGGCCGCCTGCCAGTAGCCGGTCACCGCCTCGGTGTTCTTGGCCAGGTTTCGGGCCCAGCCGACGACCGACCGGTCGGACTGGAACTGCGCGAACGACTGCTCCAGCAGGGTTCTGGCCCGATCGCGGCCGACCGCGCCGACCAGGTTCACCGCCATGTTGTACGTCGGCGCGAAGGACGACTTGAGCGGATAGGTGCGGCGCGACGCCAGACCGGCCAGGGCCCGCGGATCGAGCCCGGCCTGCCACAGCACGACGGCGTGGCCCTCGATGTCGATGCCGCGCCGGCCGGCCCGTCCGGTCAGCTGGGTGTATTCGCCGGGCGTGATGTCGGCGTGCGATTCGCCGTTGTATTTGACCAGCTTCTCCAGCACCACGCTGCGGGCCGGCATGTTGATCCCGAGCGCCAGGGTCTCGGTGGCGAAGACGACCTTGATCAGGCCGCGGACGAACGCCTCCTCGACACATTCCTTGTAGGCGGGCAGCATCCCGGCATGGTGGGCGGCGACACCGCGCTCCAGCGCCTCGGCGAACCGGCCATGATCAAGAGCGCGCAGGTCGGCCCCGCTGAGGCCGGAGACGTGCCGCTCCACGATCGCGGCGATCTCCCGACGCTCCTCGGTGTTGGTCAGCTTGATCCCCGACGCCAGCAGCTGGCCGACCGCCGCGTCGCAGCCGACCCGGGAGAAGATGAAGACGATCGCCGGCAGCAGCGCCTCGGCGTCCAGCCGTTCGACCAGGTCAGGCCGGCTGGGCGAGCTGCCTGATCGGCCGCCGCGCCGGCCCTGATCCTGACCGGTGAACCGCTGGTGCGCCGCTCCGCCGTAGCGGCCGCTGCCGTACCCGACGGTCTTCTTGCCCTTGCCGCTGCGACCGCGCGGCCGGCGCGAGTCGTCGCGGACCCGCCGGGTCTCGTCCCGGGCGATCTTGATCAGGTCCGGGTTGACCTCGGCCTTGCCCGGCTGTGGTGTGGCCTGCGCGGTCGGCGCGACGTCGGCGAAAAGATCATGGATCCGTTTGCCGACCATCACGTGCTGGAACAGCGGCACCGGACGACGCTCCGACACCACCACCTCGACGTCGCCGCGGACCTCGGCCAGCCACTCGCCGAACTCCTCGGCGTTGCTCACCGTCGCCGACAGGGCGATCACCTGGATCGACTCGGCGAGCCCGATGATCACTTCCTCCCAGACCGCGCCGCGGAACCGGTCGGCCAGGTAGTGCACCTCGTCCATCACCACGTAGCCGAGATTGTCCAGCGTGGCCGAGCGGGCGTAGATCATGTTCCGCAGCACCTCGGTGGTCATCACCACCACCGGCGCCTCGGAGTTGATCGACGTGTCGCCGGTCAGCAGGCCCACCGAGGTGGCACCGTAGCGGCGCACCAGGTCGGCGTACTTCTGGTTCGACAGGGCCTTGATCGGCGTGGTGTAGAAGCACTTGCGGCCCTGCTGCAGGGCCAGGAAGACCGCGAACTCGCCGACGATCGTCTTGCCGGCGCCGGTCGGCGCCGCCACCAGCACGCCCGAACCCGCCTCCACGTGCGCGCAGGCGTCCCGCTGGTAGTCGTCGAACTCGAAGCCGTATCCGTCGGCGAATTCCGTGACCAGCGGACTGAGTTGCCGCTGCCGAAACCTCGCGTACGCCGCGGCCGGGTCTGAACTCGCCTGCTCCATGTCGTCGCCCACGCTACCAACCGGACCCGAGGCTCGTGCCGAGTCGTGACACGGTACGGCTTCGGCGCGTCGGGCGAGGGTCACCCGGCTTAGGGTGGAAGCGGAGGTGGCGCCATGACCGAGTTCGTCTACTGCCGGCAGGTGACCCTGCTGCCCACCTTCTGGCCGGCGCAGCCGGTGGAGCTGCCGCACGACGCCGATGCGCTGCACCTGAGCACCCTCTATTACGCGCTCAGCCCGCGGGAACACTCCGGCTTCGACGACCACCGGCTCGAGGCCTCGATGGCCGACATCGGGCGCTGGCGTACGGCGTCGTCCCGGCTGGTGCAGGATCTGGCCCGGATCGACTGGCGGTCTCGCCGGTGGCGCGGCGCCAATCCGCGGATGGCGGCCCGCTGGGACGCCTGCCGCCGCTTCGCCGAGGCGGCCGGCGACCTGAGCGAACGGCTGTCGGAGCGGCACCGGTCGCAGTACGAGCACCAGGAGCGGGCGGCGGCCGCGTTGCGCCGGATGGCGATGATCGCGGCCGTGCACGGGGCGCCGGTCTGGCGCTTCCACCGGCACTTCTGCCAGGACCCGTCGCTGGGCCGGCAGGCCTCGATCATGGACCTGGCCATCGACGCGCTCGACCCGTGTGATCACCAGGTCGACGGCGAGGTCGAGTTGAGCTTCGACCAGCTGAACGCCGCGTTCGAGCGGGTCCGGGCCGGGGATCCGTACGTCGAGGTCGGCTGGAGCTCACAGACCAGCCGGGCCCTGGGCGAGTGGTCCGGCGCGGCCGACGTGCGCCACGCCTGGCAGCAGCTGACCGGCTTCGAGTTTCCCGAGCCCGAACCGCGGCCGCAGCCGCCGCGGAGCACCGGCAAGGCGAGCTACAGTCCGCCGATCACCGACTACGGCATCACCACGTTCTGAGCTACGCTCGGGAGGCGCGGTGACTGGCGCACCCGGGAGTCCACCCGAGGGAAGCCGCGCGAGGCAGTGCACCCGATGCCGTCCGCCTGGGCATCCGGATCGAGATCATTCGACCCGGAAGGACACCGCCCATGACGATCACCCAGCCCACCGTCACGCCGTTGGCCGCGACCGATCCCGAGCTCGCGAACCTGATCACCGCCGAGGAACAGCTGCAAGCCAGCACGCTGCGGCTGATCGCCAGCGAGAACTACGTCTCCGGCGCCGTGCTCGCGGCGACCGGCACCGTGCTGCAGAACAAGTACAGCGAGGGCTACCCGGGCCGTCGCTACTACGAGGGCCAGCAGGTGATCGATCAGGTCGAACGGCTGGCGATCACCCGGGCGACCTCGCTGTTCGGGATGGACCACGCGAACGTCCAGCCGTACTCCGGCTCGCCGGCCAACCTCGCGATCTACCTGGCCTTCGCCGAGCCGGGCGACACCGTGCTCGGGATGAGCCTGCCGATGGGCGGCCATCTCACCCACGGCTGGAACGTCTCGGCGACCGGCCGCTGGTTCCGCGGCGTCGGGTACGGGGTCGGCCGGGACGGGCGAATCGATCTTGATCAGGTCCGCAGCCTGGCGCTGGCCGAGCGGCCCAAGATCATCTTCTGCGGCGGTACGGCGATCCCGCGGATCATCGACTTCGCCGGCTTCGCCGAGATCGCCGCCGAGTGCGGCGCCGTGCTCGCGGCCGACATCTCGCACTTCGCCGGCCTGGTCGTCGGCGGGGTCCATCCGTCGCCGGCCGGCCACGCGCCGGTCGTGATGACGACCACGCACAAGACCCTGCGCGGGCCCCGCGGCGCGATGCTGCTCTGCGACGCCGAGCACGCCAAGACCATCGACCGCGCCGTCTTCCCCGGCCTGCAGGGCGGCCCGCACAACCACACCACGGCGGCCATCGCGGTCGCC
Organism: Microlunatus speluncae; assembly: GCF_009299835.1. Classification (GTDB taxonomy): domain Bacteria; phylum Actinomycetota; class Actinomycetes; order Propionibacteriales; family Propionibacteriaceae; genus Microlunatus; species Microlunatus speluncae. The sequence goes on along the minus strand of NZ_VKCZ01000019.1, from coordinate 495,057 downwards.
CTGCAGGAGGCGGCCCAGCCCGACTTCGCCCGCTATGCCCGGGCCGTGGTCGACAACGCCAAGGCGCTGGCCGAGCAGCTGCTGGCCCGCGGCTACGACCTGGTCTCCGGCGGCACCGACACCCATCTGATCTTGATCGACCTGACCAACACCGAGCTCGGCGGCAAGCCGGCGGCGAAGGCGCTGGACCGGGCCGGCATCGTCGCCAACTACAACACGGTCCCGTTCGATCCGCGGAAGCCGTTCGATCCCTCGGGGCTGCGGATCGGCACCCCGGCGATCACCAGCCGCGGTCTCGGCGTCGCCGAGATGGCCACGGTCGCGGAGTGGATCGACCGGGTGATCACCGCGGCCCGGGCCGGGGACGAGGAAACGATCATCGCCGTCCGCCGCGAGGTGGCCGAGCTGATGGCCCACTTCCCCACCCCGACCGGGGACTGAGCCGGCGGCGCACCGACCCGGACCCGCGCCCGGCCCGATCGACTACGCTCCCCGCTGTGGGCGCCTTGACGATCGGCCGCGGCCGGGTCACCGCGACGATCATGATCATGTCGCTGATCGCCGGTGGCCTGGCCGGTTGCGCGCCGGCGCCGTCCGGCGGCGCGACTCCATCGGGCCGCGGCGCACCGCCGACGACGGCCGCACCCTCCGCGTCCGCCCGGCCGTCGGCCCCATCCCCACCGTCGAGCCCGCCCCCGCCGTCGACCCCGCCTCCGCCGTCGGGCTCGGTCACACCGTCCGACCCGTCGCCCCGCCCCAGCCCGTCGGCATCGGGATCACCGGAGCCCGGGCCGGCTGATCCGCGGTGGCGCTTCTTCAGCAAGGACAAGACCCGCTATCGCTCGGCCTGGTTCGACGGCGCGCACCGGATCATGATCCCGTTCGGCTGCACCGCGGCGCCGTACTATTCGGCCGACGACCGCTGCGACGATGATCGCGGCTTCCACCACGGCATCGATGTCGCGCTGCCCTGCGGCACCCCGATCCGAGCCGGCGTCGCCGGGACCGTGATCGACCCGAGCCGGCCCGGTTCCCCCGGCGCCGCGTACGGCTCGAAGGCGTTTCGACTCAGGGTCGCGACGGACGACGGACGGGTCGACGTGCTGATCGCGCACGCGCGCTCGGTCAAGGTCCGTCCGGGCGACCGGGTCCGGCGCGGCGAGGTGATCGCCGAGACCGGCGACCTCGGCGCCCCCGACGGCTGCCACCTGCACTTCGAGCAACGCGCCACCGACGGCGGTCTCAGCACCGCCACCAACCCCGCCCGCCTCCTCGCCCTCCGCGCCGGGTAGCCCAACTCCAGCCGAGTTGTCAGAAGTGAGTTGCCCTATGACACAACTCAGTTCTGACAAGTCGGTTTCAAGGGGCGAAGACCGGCAGGGCCGCGGGTTGGATGCGGGCGGTCAGTGGGGTGGCGCCGAGGAGTTCGCCGTCGCCGAAGGCCACCAGGCCGGGGCCGTCGACCTCGATCTCGCGGGCGTGCAGCCGTTCCACGCACGGGTCGGAGACGAACTCGCCGGTGTAGAGCTTGGGCAACAGCCGGAGCAACCGGAATCGGCTCACGGGATGGATGATCGTCAGATCCAGCAGGCCGTCCCGCGGATCGGCGTCCGGGCAGATCCGGATCCCGCCGCCGTAGCAGCAGGTGTTGCCGACGGCGACCAGCATCGCGTCAAGATCACGCTGCTCACCGTCGATGGTCAACTGGTAGCGCAGCGGGGAGAAGACCCGGAGCTCGGCCAGCGTGGCCAGCGGATAGCGGGCCGCGCCCTTGGGGAAGGCCAGCGCGTTGGCCCGCCGGTTGACCATGGCGTCGAAGCCGGTGGCGAGCACGGTGCCGATCCGGCGACCGGCCACCTCGATCACGTCGACCAGGTCGCGTTTGCCGGCGACGATCAGCCGGGCGGCGCCGATCGCGTCGTTGGCCGCCAGCCCCAGGCCGCGGCACAGGTCGTTGCCGGTGCCGGCGGGGATCATGGCCAGGCTGATCGAGGAGTCACCGGCGGCGTAGCGTTCGGCCACCGCGTTGAGTCCCAGGTGGAGCATCCCGTCGCCACCCATCACGGCGACGATGCCGCCGTCGGCGGCGGCGGATTCGATCATGGAGCGGGCCTCGGCGTAATCCCGGCTGAGCAGGATCCGCAGCTCGAGCCCGCCGTCGCGCAGACAGCCGGCAACCTGCGGCAGCAGTTCTTGGGCCCGCCCCTTACCGGAGGACGGATTGACGACCAGCGTGACGCGGCGCCCGGTCAACGCCGCGATTCACTTCTTCTTGGTGTCGCCATCGGGACCATCGAGTTCGGCGTCGACCTCGGCTTCGAGAGCTTGAAGCGCGGCATCGTCATCCACGCTGTGGTCGACCCCGTCGCTGTCCTTGTTCAATCGCCCCTTACGCCGGTCGAGCGCGTAGGCAAGCACCTCGGACAAGATCACCAGCGCGGTCATCGGCAGCGCCAGCAGCAGCATCGTGAACGCGTCCGGCGTCGGCGTGGCGATCGCGGCGAAGACGAACATCGCGAAGATGATGTACGACCGGTACTTCGAGATCATCTTCGCCGGCAGCACTCCGACCACGTTCAACATCACAATGAACAACGGCACTTCGAACGCAAGGCCGAAGATCACCATCAACCGGACCATGAAGCCGAGGAAGTCCTGCAACGACTGCAGGTTGGTGAGTTGCGCCTCGGCCGGCGTGAAGGTGACCAAGATCGAAATCGCGCGGGGAAGGATCACGTACGCCATGCTGATGCCGAGGAAGAACAGCGGGACTGCCGCGCCGACGACGATCAGGCTCCACTTCTTCTCCTTGGCCAACAGCCCAGGCACGATGAACGCCCACACCTGATAGAGCCAGACCGGCGACGACACAACCAGGCCGGCCAAGCCGGCGATGGCCAGGGAGATGGTGAAGGGTGCAGTGGCGCCGCTCAGCACGAGTTCGTTCTTGATGTCCGGCCGAGTCACCTTGGCCAGTTCCATCGCCTCGTAATACGGGTGCGTCAGCAGATTGAACAGCCAACCGTTGAAGACGAAGCAGATGATCGAGGCTGCAAGAATCGCGATGACACAGATGACGAGCCGATAACGCAGTTCGGCCAAGTGCTCGAACAGCGTCATCGACCCGTCGGCCGCCGCTGGTTTGGGCGGCTTGAGCCAGTTCAGATTGAACTGGCTCGGCCGCCACTTGATGGACAACGCCACGTCAGCAGCGCTTGATCAGGCGTCTTTGCGGAGTTCGCTGTTGGTCGGCTCGGCCATCGGCTTCTGAGCCCGATCGGCCTCCAACTCAGCGGCTGCACGCGCGTCCGTGCCGGGCTTCTCCTCGCCCTTCTCCTCATCGGACTTGCCGCGCAGCCCCGAAGTCTCCTCCTTGAACTCCTTGAGCGCGCGTCCGGTGCTCTTACCGAGCCCGGCCAGCCGCGAACCCCCGAAGAGCAGGACCACGATGACCAGAATGATGATCAACTCGGTGGGCCCGAGGGGAAATGCCAGTGGGGTCATGATTTCCTCTTTCCGTCCGTGGATGCTTCACGTTGTCTGTGACGCCTGCCACGCCTCTGATCGTCATCTTACGTCGTCGGCACCCGACGGCGCGGAACCAGGTCTGGATCGTGATCAGGCAGGATCAGCTCGCCGGAGAGGACGCTGTCGCGACCGTCCGGGACCTGAATCCGGCTGAGCAGCTCGGCACCCTGACCCGCCCGCTCCCCCAGCACCCTGAGTTCGGCGAACACGTCCGAGGCCTTGTGCGCCAGCCAGACGGCGAAGCAAACCAGCATGACCAGGCCCCCGACGGCTATTCCGATGAAGATCCACGGCCACGGCACGCGCCAACCCTAATCCACGACCGCCGGCGTTGGGAGGGGGTCCGCCCAGTCGGCGTTTCGGCGTTCGCCTCCGACACCGGCCACCGGTTCCAAACGCCGTGTGACCGACATCACGGCACCGCCGAAGGGCATCATGGCGGTCAGTTTGGCCGGGTAGTCGCGGCCGAATTGACCGCTATCTCGGGTTGGGATCAGGCGAACAGAGCTTCGTACTGGGCCAACGCTTCCTGCGCCGCCTCGGCCGCCGAATGACCGGCATCCCGGGGCGCCACCACCCGGGCGCCGCCGCCCAGCCGGAGCAGCAGACCACGCAACCAGGCCGGATCGGTGACGCGGAGGGTCACGGTCGCACCGCCGCCGTCCCGCGGCACCACCGACTCGGTCGGGTAGTACTCGGCGATCCAGGTCGCCCACGGCTTCAGCTCCAGGGTGACCATCGGCGCGTCCTTGAGCGCGTCGAACCAGCCGACGGAGAGATCCTTGAGCACCGCCCCGGGATGATCATCGGCGTCGACCTCGGTCACCTCGACCGCCGCGATCCGGTCCAGCCGGAACGTCCGCAAGCCCCCCGCCGAATGGCACCAGGCGTCCAGATAGCCGTACCCCTCGAGCACGAACACCCGCAGCGGATCGACCATCCGGCGCGTCGTCTCGGCCCGGGAGGCCACGTCGTAGGTCAGATCGAGCCGTTTGTGCTCCCGCAGCGCCTCGCCGATCCGGTCCTGGATCTCCTCCCGGGCGGCGGTGACCGTGACGCTGGCCCGCTCCGACGGGGTGACACTGCCGGACGCCGCCTCGAGCTTCACCAGCGCGCTGTCGATCGCCCGCCGGTCGCGGCCGGCCACCACCTCGCGCAGCGTCCGCAACGCCAGCACCAGCGCCAGCGCCTCGTCGGCGGTCAGCCGCAGCGGCCGGGTCAGGTAGTCGGCGTTGGACAGGTGGATCACGCCCTCGCCGTCCACCGCGTCCATGTCGATCTCGATCAGGTCGCCGGGCATCAGGCCCGGCATGCCGCACATCCAGAGCACGTTCAGGTCGCCGCGCAGCGTCGCCTCGCTGACATTGAACGCCGCCGCGACCTCGGTCAGCGACACCCCGTCGTGTTCCCGCAGGTACGGCACCAGGCTGAGCAGCCGGCGGACCTGATTCTGCGACGTGTTGGTGGTCATCGGACGACCTCCGCCTCGCGCACCGTGCCGACGACCGCGGTCAACTGGTCGATCACGGCCTGCCGCAACTCGATCGGCTGCACCACCACGACGTCCGCCGCGTACCGGGCGATCTCCTCGGCCAAGCTGCCGACCTCGGTGTAGCCGACCCGGAACACCGCGAACCCGCCCGGCAGCTCGACCCCGGCCGCGGCCGCTTCGATCGGCTCGGCCCGCCGCGCCAGGGCCGGCGCCTTGCCGGAGCGGATCGCCACCACCGCGGACGCGGTCGGTTCGGCGGGAGCCAGCGACCGGGCCAGCGAACGGAGGTCAAGATCATCCGGCACCTGGTAGGCGCCGGGCTTGGAGACCCGCTTCGGCAGATCACTGATCCGGGACAGCTTGAACATCCGGGTGCCGTTCCGGTCGATGTCCCGGCCGATCACGTACCAACGGCCCTTGGTCGACGTCAGTCCCCACGGTTCGAGCGTCCGCTTCGCCCCGTTGCGATAGGTGAACGACATCCGGATCCGTTGCAGGACAGCGTTCCAGAGCGGCTCGAACGCAGGCTCCTGCGCCTGCACCGACGGCTCCAGCGACGCCAACTGCGACGTGTCCGGCTCGATCCCGGCGGCGCGCAGCTTCGCGATCGCGCTCATCGTCGACTCCGCCACCGAGGCGTGCTGCCAGACCCGGGCCGCGACCCCGACCACAGCGGCCTCCTCGGCGGTCAGGTCGATCGGCGGCAGTTCGAACTCCGACGGCCGGATCCGGTAGCCCGGCTCGTCGTCGAACAACGCCTCGAAGCTGCCGACCTCGATCGGCACCCCCAGTGCCCGCAACTCGTCCTTGTCCCGCTCGAACGTCCGCTCGAACGCCGCGTCACTCAACCCGTGGTACGCCTCGACGGCCTCCCGGATCTGGCCCTTGGAGACGAACCGGCCGGACACCAGCAGGCAGATGGTGAGGTTGAGGATGCGCTCGGTCTTGCGGGTGGTCATGGGGGTATCGCGTCACCTTAGTTCGAATACCCGTGCGATTGACGGGACTGGAACGCTACCAGAGTTCCTGACCGGAATCGGGTCGACACCGGCGAATGATTCGGCGATCGGTCACGGGCCTCGCACGGCACGCAACGCTCGAATGTTCGTTCCCTGAGCCCGCCGAAGGGCAGGCCCGGTGATCCCTTTGACGTCACGATGAAATCGGCGCGATCGCGTCCGCCCTTCGACAGGCTCAGGGAACGAACATTCCAGCGTCCCACCGCCTCAACTGGACAAGGTCACCGTGAATTGGCCGAAGTGTGCGGTCCCGGAGCGGCCGGAGCCGAACGGGGCCGTGGCGAAGAGGCCGAGTTCGGCGCCGATCCAGCGGCCGGCGGTGGCGGTGAAGGTTATGTCCGACCGGCGCCACGGCTCGGCTCCGGGGCGCCAGGCGAAGCGGCACGTGGCGTCCTCGGCGCAGTCGACCCGGATCGAGACGCGATCGCCGGGGAGCGGCTCCGGCGCGGCCAGCGGCTCCTCGATCGGGCTCGGCCCGCCTTGCCGGCAGACCAGACGTGGTCCGTCCGGGCCGATCTCCAGGCCGATCCACGCGTAGCGCTCCCCCAGCACGACCAGCCCGGCCCGGGCGCCCGGCTGATCCGGGTCGAGGTGCAGCTCGACCGTGGTGCTGCTGGGCCGGCCGGGCAGGGTCTGGCCGAGCACTCGGGGCAGGTCGCGCAGGTTGCCGGGGTCGTCGCCCAGCACGGGCAGCAAGAGCAGGCCGTCGCCGCGCAGCTCGGCCCAGTCGTCGGCCGGGTTGGCCTGCCAGTGCCACTGCGGGCCCAGCGTGGTGCCGGTGAAATCGTCGGTCCGGCTCGGCTCGTCGCTGCCGGCCGCCGATGGGCGCGGCATCGGATGCTGCCGGACCGGCTCGCCCGGTCCGGACCCGGTCGGCCGGCCCAGCTCGGGCCAGCCGTCGGCAGCCCAGCGCAACGGTTGCAGATGCACCACCCGGCCGTACGGGCCCCGGTCGGAGAAGTGCACGAACCAGTCCTCGCCCGCCGGGGTGTCGACCCAGGCGCCCTGGTGCGGGCCGTTGATGTCGGTGCTGCCCCGGGCCAGCACGATTCGATCTTGATACGGACCCCAGACCGACCGGGACCGGAACACCGACTGCCAGCCGTCCGCCACCCCACCGGCCGGAGCGAAGATCCAGTACCAGCCGTCGCGGCGGTAGAACTTCGGTCCCTCCAGTGTCCGGTAACCGGGAAGTTGATCACCGTCGATCACCGTCCGGCTCGGGCCGAGCACCGTCGTCCCGTCCGGGGCCAGCGGACACACCGACAGCCGGTTGTTGATCCCGGCCCGGCTCTTGGCCCAGCCGTGCACCAGATAGGCCCGGCCGTCGTCGTCCCACAGCGGGCACGGATCGATCAGACCCCGGCCGGGATAGACCAGGTGCGGAGCCGACCAGGGACCCTCGGCCCGCTCGGCGTTGATCATGAAGATCCCGTGATCGGGGTCGGGATAGAAGATCCAGAACCGGCCGGCGTGGTGCCGCAGCGCCGGGGCCCAGACGCCGGACCCGTGCCGCGGCAGCCGGTAGTGATCGTACGGCGGCACGGCGGGCAGGGCGTGCCCGATCGGCCGCCAGTGCACCAGATCGGTCGAGGTGAGCAACGGCAGGCCCGGCGCCCGGTTGAAGCTCGATGCCACCAGATAGAAGGTGTCGCCGACCCTGATCACGTCCGGGTCGGGCCAGTCGGCGTCCAGGATCGGGTTGTGATAGTTGATCATGCTTCGCCCGCCCGGACGACCGACCTGATCAGGAACTCGGGGTCGGTGTGCCAGCCGTCGATGATCACGCAGGTCAATCGGCAGTGGAGGCGTTCGTCGATCCGCAGTCGCAGCGGCGCTTCGGTCGCGGGAGCCGGCCCGCAGCCCACATAGCCGCTGTCCCGGACGAACCACGGATCGCGACTGCCCGGCTCGCTCAGCACCACCGTGCCGGACCGGCCGTCCGGGCCGGCGTGCCGGACCACCAGCCAGGTGGCCCGGTGGCCGTGGATCACGTCGGCGCCATCGCCCAGCGGGCTGCTCACCTCGGTCCGCCCGTCGGCCGGGAAGCGCCAGAAGATGCCGCCGTAACCGGCGCCGGGTCGGCCGTTGACCGCGGGTGAGGCGATCCGCAGCGCCCGCCGCGCCCGCAGTTCGCTGGCCCAGTGCAACACCCAGCCGTCGTGATCAAGCGGCCGGGCGCTGATCGTCCGCTGTTCGGTGATCAACTCCGCGCCGGCCGGATCGGTCCAGGCCAGCTCCTCCTCGATCCGGTCCGGCCCGGCCGTGATCATCCGGCGACGCTGGCGGCCGTGGTTGTCCAGCGGCACCGATCCGCGGCCCCGGACGTAGGTCCGGCCGCCCCAGAAGTCGGTCCCGTCGACATCGGCCACGGCCAGCGAGAGACCCAGGTGGTGCCGGTGGTCGGCCGGCTGTTCACCGGTCAGCACCAGCCCCGACCGGGTGCGGACCGGATGCAGGGACGGGCGCGGCGACAGGACCTCGGGCAGGTCGTCGCCCGGCCGGTAGTCGGCCACCGTCGCACCGTCGATGATCAACGAGCTCGTCGCCGATCCGCTCACTTGAGTCCCGTCGTCGCGATGCCCTTCACCAGATACTTCTGGCCGGCGATGAAGAAGCCGATGATCGGCGCCAGCGACACCACCGACATGGCGAACATCTGGCCCCAGGAGCTCTGCCCCTCAGAGTCGATGAACTGGCGCAGTGCCAGCGGCACCGTGTACAGCTCGGAGTCGGTCAGGTAGAGCAGCGGGGAGAAGAACTCGTTCCAGCTGGAGATGAAGGTGAAGATCGCGGTGGTCGCGAACGCCGGGGTGCACAGCGGCACGATGATCCGCCAGAAGGTACGGAACGAGCCGCAGCCGTCCAGCCGCGCCGCGTCGTCGAGCTCCCGCGGCAGCGCCCGCATGAACTGCACCATCAGGAAGATGAAGAACGCGTTGCTGGCCAGGAAGTTGGGCACCACCAGCGGCAGGTAGGTGTTCAGCCAGCCCAACTGGGAGAACAGGATGTACTGCGGGATCAGCAGCACGTGCCCGGGCAGCATCAGCGTGCCGAGCATCAGGGCGAAGAAGAACTTGCGACCCGGGAAGTCGAGCCGGGAGAACGCGTACGCCGCCATCGCACAGGACAGCAGATTGCCGACGATGGTCAGTGCCGCGATGATCAACGAGTTCACCAGATAGAGATCGAACGGATACTGCAGCGCGTTCCAGCCGGCCAGATAGTTGTCCAGCCGCCAGTCGGTGGACCACAGCCCGAGGTTGGTGAAGATCTCCGTGTCCGGCTTGAACGAGCTGGACAGCATCCAGAGCAGCGGATACATCATCACCGCACCGATGGCACAGAGCAGCACGTGCCGGAAGAACCGAGTGCCCCGGGTGCTGCCCAACCGCTCGACGTGAGCCAGGTCGGTGTCCGGCCGGCGGGTCTGCGCCCGCGGCTCCTTGATCATGATCGTGGACATGGCAGCTCAGCTCTCGTAGAAGACCCAGTAGCGCTGGGCCAGGAAGTTGATGCCGGTGAAGACGGCGACGATGATCAACAGCAGCCAGGCCATCGCCGAGGCGTAGCCCATGTTGAACTGGTTGAAGCCCTGGATGTAGAGATACAGGTTGTAGAACAGGGTCGAGTTCGCCGGCCCGCCGGATCCGTTACTCATCACGTACCCCTGGGTGAAGGTCTGCAGCGAGCCGATCATGGACAGCACCAGGTTGAAGAAGATGATCGGGCTGATCAACGGCAGCGTGATCGACCGGAACTGGTGCCAGCGCGACGCCCCGTCGACCGCCGCCGCCTCGTAGTACATCAGCGGCACCTGGCGCAGCCCGGCCAGGAAGATCACCATCGGCGCCCCGAAAGTCCAGATGTTGAGCATGATCAGGACCGACAGGGCGGTGTTCGGGTCCGACACCCAGCTCGGGCCTTCGATCCCGGCCAGGCCGAGGACACCGTTGACGATTCCGTCGGTGCCGAAGACCTGCCGCCAGAGCATCACGATCGCCACGCTGCCGCCGAGCAGGGACGGCAGATAGAAGACCGCGCGATAGACGGGCAGCCCACGGATCCCCTTGTTCAGCAGCAGTGCGACGACCAGCGCCGCCAGCAGCGACAACGGGACGCTGACGAAGGTGTAGACGAACGTCACCACCAGCGAGGACCGCAACCGCTCGTCGTTGATCATCGCGACGACGTTGTCCAGGCCGACCCAGCGCGGTGCGTTGAGCAGGTTGTAGTCGGTGAACGACAGATAGAGCGAGGCCCCGAACGGGATCACGGTGAACAGCATCCCGACGAACCAGGGCAGCAGGAACACGTACCCCGACCAGTCCCGGCGCGGGCCACGCCTCACTGGTTCTTGTCCTTCAGGATCTTCGCGGCCTGGCTGGTGAACTGCTGGGCGGCATCCGCCGGAGAGACCCGCTCGAACATCACCTCGGTCGCCAGGTTGGCGATCACGTCGGCGATCTCCGAGCCGCCCACCGGGTCCGGTCGGGACTCGGGCAGCTGCTCCTTGCTCAGTCCGGTGATGTAGTCGACCGAGGTCCGGTCGTCCGGGTCCAACGAGTCCAGGATCGCCTCGGCCACGGTGGCGCTGGCCGGCACGCCCCGCGTCGGTCCCACCGCCTTATTACCGTCGACGCTGTTGGTGATGAAGTCGAGCAGGGCGAGCCCGCCGTCGATGTTCTTGGACTTGGTGCCGACCGACCAGTACATGGCGGTGTCGATCGACATGCCGCGCCGCTTGCCCTGCACCTCGCCCGGGATCCGATTGAGCTGCAGGTTACCGCCGGCTGCCCGGTTGTTGGCCTTCATGTTGTTGGTCGGGATCACCTGCGACGCAACGGTTCCCTTGGCCAGCGGGGACTGCTCGGCGCCGCCGCCGAGGGATTCGATGAAGCCGGCGGGTGGCAGGGCCCCGGTCTTGCGCTGTTCGACCGACAGGGTGAACCAGGCCCGCATGGTCTCGGTCGAGACGCCGAGGGTGTCGTCGGGGTTGTAGAGCTCCTCGCCGGTCTGCCGGACGAAGACCACGACGTTCTGCAGCGTGCCGAAGTCGACGTCGCCGCCGTACACCTTCTTGTCGCTCGCCTTGGTGATCTTCGCCGCCATCGCGAAGTAGTCGTCCCAGGACCAGGTGTCGCCGTCGGGGATCTCCACCTCGTACTTGTCGGTCAACGTCTTGTTGATCACGAAGCCGACGGCGTTCAGTCCCGCCGGGATGCCGTACATCGCATCCCCGACGACACCGATCTGCTGGATCGTCTCGGGCACGCCGTCGAGCTTGAGCACGTCCAGGTGGTCGCGCAGGTTGAGCAGCGCGCCGCGATCGGCGTACTCGCGCAGCGAGTCGCGGCGCTGGGCGAACAGGTCCGGCACGTCGCCCGCGGCGAACCGGGTGGCCAGCTTGTCCGCGTACGGGCCGCTGTCCTGGTATTCGGTGCGCAGGGTCACGCCGGCGTGCTGCTGCTTGAACAGGTCGAGCAGCGCCTCGGTCGATTTCGCCCGGGCCGCGTCGCCCCACCAGACGAAGTTGATCTCGCCCTGGGATGCCTCCGGACTGCCGCCGCCGAACCGGTTGCAGCCGGTGCCGGCCAGCGCCACCAGGCCGGCCCCCGCGGTCAGCCGAAGCAAGGAACGTCGGGACAGCCCCATCATTGCCGCGTCAGTCGTCATCGACCCGTTCCTCTCTCATCGCTCCGGGCCGCCGTCGGCCTCGGTAACCGATTTCTACAAAGGGTTTCGGGGACGGGTCAAGATCATGCAAATTCCACGGTGCAGCCCGTACGCTGGGGGCGTGGAGGTCCGATGACGAGGCGACGGCAACCGGTCTCGGCGAAGTCGGCCGCCGCCAAGCTGGAGACCATCGCGCGGCGGGCCGGGGTGTCGGTCTCGACGGTCTCCCGGGTGCTGAACGCCCGCGCCAACGTGTCGCCGGAGGCCCGGCAGCGGGTGCAGCCGCTGCTGGAGGCGGCCGGGTACGAGATCAAGCTCGTCGACCGGCGCACGCCGCAACTGGTCGATCTGGTGGTGCCGAACTTCAAGTCGCCCTATCTGGCCGCGCTGTTCCGGGCGCTGGACGAGGCCGCGGCGCAGCGGTCGGTGTCGATCGTGTTGACCAACCGCGATGCCGGCGCGAACTGGCTGGCGCTGATCTCCCGCCGGCAGTCCCGCGGGGTGGTGCTCGCCGTGATCGATCTGGCCGACCGTGAGACGGCTTGGCTGGAGGAGAACGCGCTGCCGTATCTGCTGATCGATCCGGCCCATCTGCCGCAGTCCGACACACCCTGGATCACCGCCGATCACCGAGCCGCGGCACGCACCGCGACCGACCACCTGATCACGCTGGGTCACCGGCGGTTGGCCTTCATCAACTCGATCAGCGCCCTGGCCGGCGTGGAGCGGGAGCTCGGCTTCCATGATCAACTGGCAGCGGCGGGGCTGGCCGCCGGGCCGGTGGAGCGCTGCGACTCGTCCGCCGCGGGCGCGGCTGCGGCCCTGCGCCGGTTGCTGGATCGCCCCGACCCGCCGACCGCGATCGTCGCCTCGCACGACGACCTGGCCACCCGACTGCTGGCCGCCGCACTGGGGGCCGGGCTGCGGATCCCCGACCAGCTGAGCGTGGTCGGCTTCGACGACATCCCCGAGGCGGCACGCTTCGTCCCGCCGGTCACCACCCTGGCGTCACCGCTCGGCGCGATCGCCGAGCAGACCCTCGATTACATCCTCGGGCCGACGCCGCAGCGGTTCACCGAGCTGCGCCAGGGAGTGCGGCTGCCGATGACCCTCCGGGTGCGCAGCAGCACCGGCCCGGCCGAGCCGGACTGATCACCGCCGGGCGCCGCGGCTCAGCGCAGTGCTAGTGGCGTGGTCAGGAAGTTGTGTGACGTTTGCCGGCGCCCAGGCACGCACCTCGCTGCGTTCTCCTCAGTCGATCTATGACCCGATATGTCTTCCTCGTCGGCCTGGCGATGCACGCACCTGAACACCGGCAAACGCCACACAACTTCCTGACCACACCACTAGGCCGAGTCGAGCTGGTGATCAAGAGTTCCGTCCAGCACCTCGTCCCGCAGCGCCCGGGCCCAGCGCGGCAGCCGCGGCAGGCTCGGATCGACGCCGCACAGGGCACCGATCGTGGCCAGCGGCGCGTCGATGATCGTCTCCGACCTGGTGATCGGTCCGTAGCGCTCGCGGAAGATCCGACGAGCCGCCGGACCGAGCTGGCTGGTCACGTTGCGCAGGTCGCCGGCGCGGGTGCCGGACCGCAGCAGATGGAAGTCGATCATGACCGCGGCCGGTGGGCCGGTCCGGGCCACCGCCACGTTGCTGACGTGGAAGTCGTGGTAGATCAGGGTTTGCGGCAGCCGGCGGTTCGCGTCCAGCAACCGCCCGAGCTCCGCCGTCGCCCGGGCCCAGGCCGACTCCCGGCCGAGGTCGAGGAATGCGCCGGTCCGGCGCAGCGCCTCGACCGAGAGGCCGTCGTACTCCCCCGGCAGGTCGGCCAGGCCGGCCTCCGGTGTCGCCCCGGCTGCGTGCAGCCGCCGGTACCAGTCCGCGAGGCCCTCGACCGCCCCCGGCCGGTCAAGATCGTCGTCGACGGCCAGCCGCCAGCGAGGACTGGTGGCGAGATCCTCCAGCAGCAGCGCCGATTCGGTCGTCCCGAGCACCCGGATCGTCGGCACTCCGAGCTGCCCCAGCAGCCGATAGGCCGCGATCTCGCCGGCCGACTCAGCGTTCGGCCAGAGCTTGAGCACGAAGGACTCGCCGTCCGACCGCAACCGCAGGACCGAATGACCGTGACGCTCCCGGATGACCTCGGCCTGGGTTCCCGCCGCTAGGCCGAGGCGGTTGAGGAGAGGTTGTCGCGGAATCACTGCGTTCCGAAGGTTACAACGTGAAAATGGCGGCCAGGTCCCCGCACCAAGAGATTTCGCGACAGTGCCGCTCGCTGATCTAGAGTCGTCGCCGTGTCCGCCGGCCGTTATGCCCCCAGCCCGACCGGTGAGTTGCATCTGGGCAACCTGCGGACGGCGGTGCTGGCGTGGCTGTTCGCGCGGTCGAGCGGGCGAGACTTCCTGCTCCGGATCGAGGATCTCGATCAGAGCCGGGTCCGGCCCGGGTACGCCGAGCAGCAGGCCGGGGATCTGGCCGCGTTGGGGATCACGTTCGACGGCGAGCCGCTGGTCCAGTCGACGCGACGCGACCGCTACGACGAGGCGTTGGCCGGCCTGACCGCCGACACGTTCGAGTGCTTCTGCACCCGACGCGAGATCGCCGAGGCCGCGTCGGCGCCACACCGGACGCCGGGCCGCTATCCGGGCACCTGCCGGGAGCTGACCGAGGCGGAGCGGGCGGAGCGGCGGAAGACCCGGTCACCGGCCATCCGGCTCCGCGGCGGCGCCACCGAGACGGCGGTCGACCTGCTGCACGGCGAACTGGTGGGCATGGTCGACGACGTCGTGCTGCGGCGCAACGACGGCGGCGCGGCCTACAACCTGGCGGTCGTGGTCGACGACGCGCATTCGGAGGTTGATCAGGTGGTCCGAGGCGACGACCTGCTGGACGCGACCCCGGCCCAGGCCCGGCTCACCCGGCTGCTCGGCGCTCCGGTGCCGACCTATGCCCACGTCCCGCTGGCGGTCAACGCCGAGGGCGTACGACTGGCCAAGCGGGACGGGGCGGTGACGCTGAGCCGACTGGCCGAGCGGGGCGTCGACGCGGCGGCCGCGCTGACCATGATCGCCGCGTCGCTCGCCCTGGCCGAGCCCGGCGAACCGGTGACGATCATGGACCTGTCGGCCCGGTTCGACGTCGCCCGGCTGCCCCGCGAACCGTGGGTGATTACTGGCCGGCCTGGCTGAACAGCAGATCCACGACCAGGACCAGCGTCTCGCCCTTCTCGACCTTGGGCTTCTCGTTGCCGTCCGGGTAGCCCTGCGACGGCGGGATGACCAGCAGCACCCGGCTGCCGACGGTCTGGCCGGCCAGCCCCTTGACCATGCCGGGCAGCAGGCCGGACAGCGCGGTGGTCGCCGGCTTGGCGCCGTACGTCTCCTCCAGCAGCCGGCCGTCCTTCCAGGCCACCCAGCGGTAGTTGATCGTCACCTGATCGGTCTCGGCGACCTTCTTGCCGGTGCCCTTGATCAGCGTCTGCGCCTTCAGGTCCTTCGGCGGATCGGACTTGGGGATGGTGATCTCCGGCTTGCCGCCCTTGTCGGCGACCGTGGGCAGGCCGGCCGCGGGCTTGACCGCCTCACCCTGCGGACCGGTCAACGGGATGGCGACGATGTCGACCACGAAGATCAGCGTGTCACCGACCTGGATGCTGCCGTCCTGGGTGCCACCGGACTGGTCGTACCCGTCCTTGCCCGGCATCGCGATCACCACGCGACTGCCCTGCTTCTGCCCGACCAGGCCCTTCTTGAAGCCGGCGATCACCTGGTCCACGTCGAACGCGATCGGCTGGCCCTTGCTGAACGACTCGTCGAACACCTTGCCGGTGCGGCCGTTGACACCGTAGTAGTTCACCTCGACCGGGCCGGCCTCGGGCACCTTCGCGCCCTTGCCCTCGGTCATCACCTGGGTCTTGGTCTCGTCGATCCCCCACGGCGCCTTGAAGTCGACCTTGGGCTGCTTGCCGTACGCCCCGGACGCCTTCACCGCCGACAGATCCTTCGACGGCGTCACCTTCTGCGGTGTCGGGGTCGGGGTGCCGGAACTGCTCGGCACCGCGCTCGGGTTGCTGGACGGGGACGCGCTCGCACCCGGATCCGGGGTGCCACAGGCACCGAGAGCGAGAACGGAAACCGCGGCCGCAGCGGCGAGCACAGACTTGAGGGAGAAACGCACCCGCAAACCCTACCCGTACTCACTGTGCCTCACCCGCCACCTGGAGCCGACTTGTACCGGCCGAGCGGTATCGGACCTGGACCACACAGCGCCCAGCCGCTACAAGTCGGTGTGGACGGGGGTCAGGGGCGGCGCATGGAGGCGATCAGGCGGTCGACGCGTTCGTCGACGGAGACGAACGGGTCCTTGCAGAGGACGGTTCGCTGGGCCTGGTCGTTGAGTTTCAGGTGCACCCAGTCGACGGTGTAGTCGCTGCGGGATTGCTGGGCGGCGGCGATGAAATCACCGCGCAGCCGGGCCCGGGTGGTCTGTGGCGGCACCGACTTGGCCCGGAAGATCCGGGGGTCGGTGGTCACCCGGGCGACCGTGCCGCGGCGTTCCATCAGGGAGAAGATGCCGCGCTCCCGGCGGATGTCGTGGTACGCGAGGTCGAGCTGGGCGATCCGAGGATCGGCCAGATCCAAGTTGTGCTTGGCCGAGTAGCGATCCAGCAGCTGATACTTGATCGCCCAGTCGATCTCGGTGTCGATCAGGGCCAGCTTGTCCTCCGCCACCGCGCGCAGCGCCCGCTCCCACAGGTCGAGCACCCGATCGATCGCCGGTGTCGCCAGCCCGTCCCGTTGGACGAACTCGGACACCTTCTCGAAGTATTCGCTCTGCAGCTCCAGGGCGGAGATCAACCGGCCGTTGGCGCACATCACCTTGGTCCGGCCGGTCCGGTCCCGAGCGATGTCGCGGATCGCCCGGATCGGGTTCTCCAGGGTGAAGTCGCGCATCCCGATGCCGGCCTCGATCAGTCGCAGCACCAGCTCGGTGCTGCCGACCTTGAGCAGGGTCGTGGTCTCGCTCATGTTGGAGTCGCCGACGATCACGTGCAGCCGGCGGTAGCGTTCCGGGTCGGCGTGCGGCTCGTCGCGGGTGTTGATGATCGGCCGGCTCCGGGTGGTCGCCGAGGAGACGCTCTCCCAGATGTGCTCGGCCCGCTGGCTGACGCTGTACTCGGCGCCGCGCGCGGTGTAGAGCACCTTGCCGGCGCCACAGATCAACTGCCGGGAGACCAGGAACGGGACCAGCACGTCGGTGATCTTGGAGAAGTCACCGATCCGGGAGATCAAATAGTTCTCGTGGCACCCGTACGAATTGCCGTGACTGTCGGTGTTGTTCTTGAACAGATAGATGTCGCCGGAGATGCCTTCGCTGAGCAGTCGCTGCTCGGCGTCGATGATCAGATCCTCCAAGATCCGCATCCCGGCCGAATCATGATCGATCAACTGGATCAGGTCGTCGCACTCCGCCGTCGCATACTCGGGATGCGAGCCGACATCGAGATAGATCCGTGATCCGTTGCGGAGAAAGACATTGCTGGACCGGCCCCAGGTGACCACCCGGCGAAACAGATAGCGGGCCACCTCGTCCGGGGTCAGTCGCCGGGTCCCGCCGGAGGTGCATGCCACGCCGTACTCGGTTTCGAGACCGAAGATCCTGCGATCCATCCGCACTCCTTCACCGGGCTTGCAGTTCAGTCTGCCCTGCTGATCAAGTCGAGCAGGTCCCCCAGCTCACCCGTTGTCAGGTCACGTAGTTCACCGACCTTCAGTTGGCCCAGTCGTACGGGACCGATCGCGATCCGGCTGAGCCGGCGGACCGGATGTCCGACATGTTCCATGGTACGGCGGACGATCCGGTTTCTGCCTTCATGCAACGTCAAACGGACCAGACTTCGGTCGGCGGCGGTGGAAACGAGCTTGACCGAATCGGGCCGGACCGGGCCGTCCTCGAGGGTCACTCCCTTCCGCAGCGCCTGGATCGTCTCGCGGCTGACGACGCCGGCGACCTCGGCCAGATAGGTCTTCGGCACCTGATACGACGGGTGCGCCAGCTTGTGCGCGAAGTCGCCGTCGTTGGTGAGGATCAACAGCCCTTCGGTGTCGGTGTCCAGCCGGCCGACGTGGAACAGCCGCTCCCGCCGACCGGTCAGGTAGTCGGTCAGGGTGCGCCGATCCTCCGGGTCGTCCATGGTCGAGACGACACCGCGCGGCTTGTTGATCACGACGTACGCGTGATGGCGGGGCGGCGGGATTCGGGAGCCGTCGACCCGGACCACGTCCTTCTCCGGGTCGACCCGAGTGCCCTGTTCGGTCACCACCCGGCCGTTCACCTCGACCCGGCCTTCGTGGATCAGGTTCTCGCTCGCCCGCCGGGACGCGATCCCGGCGGCGGCGATCACCTTCTGGAGTCGTACGCCGTCCTCAGTCATCGCGCGCATCCTGCCCAGTGGCGGGGTCAACCGACCGCCGCGGTTCGGTTGCCGGTAGATCGGCGGGTTCCATCGTCGGCTCCTCGGTCGGGTGCTGCCCGGAGTCGGTTTCCCGCTCGGATTCCGATTCCGGATCATCCGATTCCGGATGGTCCGGCGAACTGGGCGACGCGGGCGACCCCGGAGAATCGGCCGACCCCGGAGAATCGGGCGAATCCGGAGAATCGGGCGAATCCGCGGAATCGGCCGAGTCGGCCGAGTCGGGCGACGCGGCCGAGGTCGGCGTCGCCGGCGATTCGCCGGACACCGGGGTCATCGGCGAACCGGCCGACTCGGACTCGGCCGGCTGATCATCGTCGGCCGCCGACCCCTCGGCGGCGGAGTCGATCAGTCCCGGCTCCGCCTGCTCACGCGCCGGCTCCGGCTCGGCCTCGGCCTGGCTGATCGTGGCGAACTGGGCCAGCTCGGCCTCGAGATCACTGGCCTCGGGCAGGTGCGGCGCCAGCTCGGGCAGTTGATCAAGGGACGACAGGCCCATCCGCTCCAGGAAGTAGTCGGTGGTCGCGAACACAACGGCGCCGGACTCCGAGTCGGCCCCGGCCTCGACGATCAGACCGCGGGCCAGCAGGGTCCGGATCACGCCGTCGACGTTGACCCCGCGGATCGCCGACACCCGGGACCGGGACAGCGGCTGCAGGTACGCGATCACGGACAACGTCTCCAGGGCGGCCTGGGAGAGCCGGGACTGGGCGCCGTCCAGGACATGACCGGCGATCAGGTCGGCGTGCTCGGCCCGCGTGTAGTAACGCCAGCCGCCGCCGAGCTGACGCAGCTCGAAGCCGCGGCCGGTCTCGTCGTAGAAGGCGACCAACTCGGCCAGCGTCTCGGCGACCACATGCACCGGCGCGCCCACGGCCTGGGCCAGCACCGTCTCGCTCAGCGGTTCCTCGGCCAACAACAGCAGGGCCTCCAGCGCACCCGGGATGTCCTCGGTCTTGGGGACCTCGATCAGGGAGTCCTGCTGATCGGCCGGCTCCTGTGGCTCGCCCTGCTCCTGCTCGGCCGAGTCCGGTCCGCCATCCGCGTCCCACTCCTCGGTGGCACGCTGATCGGCGATCGCCTCTCCGTCCGCGGGGGGCCGAGTGGCATCCAGTTTCGGATCAGTCACGATCGCCTTCCTGATCTTCGTCGTCGTCCCGCGGATCGTCCTCGCCGCCCGGCTCCCCGTCCGGTTCGCCGGCCTCCGGATCGTCCGGCTCGTCCGCTCCGGATTCACCGTCGGGGCCGTCCTCCTCCGGCGGCTGCGGTACGTCGAACTCGTCGGAGATGGTCAGATCGCCGTCGGCCGAACCGGTCCAGCGTACGGTCAACTCCCCCAGCGGCGTGAGCTGCTCGAACGCCACCGCCGCCTCACGAAACAGCTCCAGCAGCGCCAGGAACCGACAGACCACGGTCAGCCGGTCGGCGGCGTCGTCGGTCAGCGAGCGGAACGTCATCGCGCCGGACCGCCGCAGCCGGTCGACCACCACCACCGCCTCGTCGCGGACGTTCACCGCGGGCGCGTGCAGATGGGCCAGGGACAGCACGTCGGCCTGCTTGGGCGTCATCGCCTTCGCCGCGAGCTCGGCGAACCGTTCCGGCGAGACGCCGATCGTCACCTCGGGCATCAGCTGGGTGAAGTGCTGCTCCATCCCGACCTGGCGCGGATAGCGCCGGCCCTGCTCCACCAGCACCTCGGCGATCCAGCCGGAAACGATCTTGAACGCGCGGTACTGCAGCAGCCGGGCGAAGAGCAGATCGCGCGCCTCCAGCAGTGCCAGATCCTCCGGGTCGTCGATCTCACCGGAGGGCAGCAGCCGGGCCGCTTTCAGATCGAGCAGGGTCGCGGCCACCACCAGGAACGAGCTCGTCTGCTCCAGGTCCCAGGTGTCGCCGGCCGCCTTGATGTGGGCGATGAACTCGACGGTGACCTTGGACAGGGACACCTCGGTGATGTCCATCTTGTGCTTCGAGATCAGCTGCAGCAGTAGATCGAAGGGACCCTCGAAGTTGTCCAGGTGGACGCTGAAGGACGCCCGCTCCGCTCCTTCGGTGTCCGACCCGGATTCCAGCAGCTCGTCCCGGGCTGGCGTCACCGACTGAGCCTCCGGATCAGCTCCGAGTCGTCGCCGTGCTGCTCCAAGTCGGCCAGCGCGCCGGCGATCGCCTCCCGCACGATCCGGCCGCGGTCCACCGCCATCCCGTGCCGGGCGCGTAGGTTCAGCCGGGCCTGCTCGAGCGCCAGCAACTCCTCCGAGCTGACGTACACCGTGATCTTCTCCTCGTGCCGGACCCGGCCCGATCCGCGCGCCGGACGGGAGGCCGGCACGGCCTCCTCCGCCGCCCGCCGCGGATGCACGGCCGTCACCTGATCGGTGCGCACGGCCGGCTCCCGCAGCTCGGAGATCTTGGTCTCGGCCGGCTGATCCCGGGTCGCCGGCTGAGCGGGCTGGTCCGTCCGGGTCGGCCGGAACAGTTCCGACGCCCCGGGCAGGCTCACCCGACGTGGCATCGAGCCAGCACCTCCCTGGCCAGCGATCGATACGCGGCCGCGCCGGGCGAGGTCGTGGCATAGGTCGTGATCGGCTCACCGGCGACGGTCGTCTCCGGGAACTTCACGGTGCGCCGGATCACGGTGTGGAAGACGGTCTCACCGAACGCCTGCACCACCCGCTCCAGCACCTCGCGGCTGTGCAGCGTCCGCGGATCGAACATGGTGCCGAGGATGCCGAGGATCTCCAGCCGCGGGTTGAGCCGGTCCTGCACCTTGGCGATGGTGTCGGTGAGCAGCGCGATCCCGCGCAGCGCGAAGAACTCGCACTCCAGCGGCATGATGACCTTGTCGGCCGCGGTGAGCGCGTTGACGGTCAACAGTCCGAGCGACGGCGCGCAGTCGATCAAGATCACGTCGTAGTCGTCGCGGACCTTCTCCAGCACCCGCAGCAAGGTCTGCTCCCGGGCCACCTCCGAGACCAGCTGGACCTCGGCGGCGGAGAGATCGATGTTGCTGGGCAGCACATCGAGACCCTCCACGTTGGTCTCCGAGATCACCTCGTCCGGCTCGGTGTCCTTGCCGAGCAGGAGGTTGTAGACGCTCAGCTCGAGGGTGTGCGGGTTGACGCCGAGGCCGACCGAGAGCGACCCCTGCGGGTCGAAGTCGACCAACAGCACCTTGATCCCGCCCTCGGCCAAGGCCGCGCCGAGGTTGATCGTCGTCGTGGTCTTGCCGACGCCGCCCTTCTGGTTGCACATCGCGATGATCATCGCCGGCCGGGTCCGGGGCCAGTCCGTGATCGGCGGCAACTCCGGGAACGGCCGACCGGTCAGGCCGGGCTTCCCGCCGCCGACGGCGTTGCCCTTGCCGTCGACCGCGGCCTTGCGCTGCGCGTCGAACGCCTTGATCGGCGGCACGGTGGACTTGTTCGTCTCGCCGTCGCCGTTCGTCGAGGCCCGCTCGTCCGAGTCGTCCGGATCGGCATCGGGGACGACGAACAACTCGTCGGCGGATGATTCGCTGGGTTCGTAGAGATCGACCGACGGCCGCTGGCGGCCACCGATTTCGGTGGAATCGTCCACGTTCATCCTTCCGGCCCCGGTGTTCGGATCTGCCTCGACACGCGACCCCTGGACCGCGCGCTTCGCCGAAGCTTAGTGTCCGTGTCGGAGTTCGGCCATCGACACAGGCTATAGGAGGCTGCGGATACACCCGAGTCGTGTCACACCGTCCCCGACAAGACCAGTGTCATCCCTCGGCACCGCCAAAGGACGCAGCATACGGGGCGGGTCGCGACAAAGATGTCCGACCTTGGCCAGAAGGGATTACAGCGCCCGCGGATGCGCGGTCAGATACACCTCGCGCAGGTGGTCCACCGTGACCAGCGTGTAGATCTGCGTCGTCGTCACCGAGGCGTGGCCGAGCAACTCCTGCACCACGCGGACATCCGCGCCTCCGTCCAACAGATGGGTGGCGAAGGAGTGCCGCAGGGTGTGCGGCGAGATCTCGACCGTGATCCCCGCCTGCTCGGCCGTCGCCCGCAGGATCGTCCACGCGCTCTGCCTCGACAGCCGGCCGCCGCGGGCGTTGAGCAGCAGGGCCGGAGTGCCGCGGCCGCGCCGCGCCAGTTCCGGCCGGCCGCGCACCAGATAGGCGGAGACGGCGGCCCGGGCATAGCTGCCGAGCGGGACGAAGCGTTCCTTGCTGCCCTTACCCAGAACGCGAATCGCCGGGGTCTCCTCGTCGGGAAGATCGAGTGCCCGACGCAGGTCGTCGACGTCGAGACCGACCAGCTCACTGATCCGGGTTCCCGTTCCGTACAACAGTTCCAACAGCGCCCGGTCCCGCAGTCCCAGCGGGGTGTCGATCGGCGGCGCCTCCAACAGCCGCTGCACGGCATCCAGCGGCAGGGCCTTGGGCAGTCGCCGGGCCGGCGCCGGCGGCTGCACCTCGGCCGCCGGATTCCGCTCCGTGTGCCGTTCCTCGACGGCGAACTTGTGCAGATTGCGTACGGCCACGACGGCCCGCGCCACGCTGGCCCGGGCCAGCGGACGATGCCGCCAGTGCTCGGGATCGCGGTCGTCCCGGACACCTTCGGCGAGCGCGCTGGCGTACTCGCTGATCATGGCCGGGGTGACGGCGTCCAGCTCGATCACCCCGGCATCGGCCAGTTGATCGGCGTAGCGGTCAAGATCACGACGGTAGGCCGCGACGGTGTTGGCCGACAGCCCGCGCTCGACCAACAGATGATCAAGGTAACCGGAGACCAGTCCCTTGATCCTCATCGCCACCCCCGACCCGATGCTCAGGCCAGCAGCTCGGCCAAGGGCCGGTACGAGAGCTGGTGCGACTGGGCCACCGGCGCGTAGATCAACTCGCCGGCATGGGTGTTGATTCCGAGCGCCAGCGCCGGATCGGCGCGGGCCGCGTCCCGCCAGCCGTGATCGGCCAAGCTGATCGCGTACGGCAGCGTGACGTTGGTCAGCGCGTAGGTCGACGTGTTCGGCACCGCTCCGGGCATGTTGGCCACGCAGTAGAACACCGAGCCGTGGACCTGATAGGTCGGCTCGGCGTGGGTGGTCGGCCGCGAATCCTCGAAGCAGCCGCCCTGATCGATCGCGACGTCGACCAGCACACTCCCCGGCAGCATCCGCGACACCAGCTCGTTGCTGATCAAGGTCGGCGCCTTGGCTCCGGGGACCAGCACCGCGCCGATCACCAGGTCGGCGTCGAGCACTGCGCGCTCCACCTCGAAGCTGTTGGACGCGATCGTCTGCAGGTGACCCTGATAGATCCGGTCCGCCTGGCGCAGCTTCTCGATGTTCTTGTCCAGCAACAGGACCTCGGCCTGCATGCCGAGGGCGATCGCCGCCGCGTTCATGCCGGAGACGCCGGCGCCGATCACCACCACCTTGGCCGCATAGACCCCGGACACGCCGCCCATCAGCACGCCGCGGCCGCCGCCGGTGCGCATCAGGTGGTAGGCGCCGACCTGGGTGGCGAGCCGCCCGGCGACCTCGCTCATCGGCGCCAGCAGCGGCAGCGACAGGTCCGGCAGTTGTACGGTCTCGTAGGCGATCCCGGTCACCCGATGATCAAGCAAGGCCTGGGTGCACTCGCGGCTCGCCGCCAGATGCAGGTAGGTGAAGAGCAACAGGTCCGGGTGCATCAGCTCGTACTCGTCCGGCACCGGCTCCTTGACCTTCAAGATCAATTCCGACTCGGCCCACAACCGCTTCTGATCATCGACGATCTCGGCGCCGGCCGCTACATACTCCTCGTCGGTGATCGACGAGCCGAGACCCGCCCCGGACTGGACCGCAACCCGATGCCCGTGGGTGATGAACTCCTGCACCCCGGACGGCGTGATGGCCACGCGGTATTCGTTGTTCTTCACCTCAGTCGGCACACCGACTCTCATCCGTCCTCCAGACTGATCACACACCCGCAACCGGACAGTACGGGGCGAGCATAGACCTCGCCGAAGGGCCCGCGCAGGAAGTCTGACGACGCGGGGTTTTCGGCCGGGCCGCGCTACCGTGCGGGGATGGATCAGCAGCAGCAGTACCGCCCCGGGCGGGCCCACACGTCACGGACCTACCCGGTGATTCCTCCGATCTATCAGACGACGACGTTCGAACTGGATGACCAGGCCTATGCCGACATCCAGGGCGCCGGCGGGCTGCACGAGACCTGGTACTCCCGGTTCAACAACCCCACGGTCGACGCGGCCGCGGCCGAGGTGGCGCGGCTGCACGGGGTCGGTCCGGGCGGTGCCGACGGAACCCGATCCGGTCAGTCGTTGATCTTCGCCAGCGGGATGGCGGCGATCGCCACCACCCTGGTCACCCTGCTGCGAGCGGGCGACACGGTGGTCGCCTCCCGGCAGACGTACGGCGACACCGACGATCTGTTGCGCCGCGATCTGCCGGCCCTCGGCGTGACGGTGATCCGGGTGGATGCCCACGACACCGACGCGTGGCGACAGATGATCACCGAGCACCGGCCGGCGGTCGTCTACGGCGAGACCCTGTCCAATCCCCAACTACGCTTGCTCGATCTGCCGGCCGTGGCCGAAGCGGCGCACGCGGTCGGGGCCCGCTTCGTGGTGGACAACACCTTCGCCACTCCGTTCTGCACCCGGCCGCTGGAACTCGGCGCCGACGTGGTCGTGGAGTCGGCCACCAAGTTCCTGGCCGGGCATTCCGACGTCGTGGCCGGCGCCGCGACCACCACCGACCGGGCCCTGCACGAGGAGCTGCAGCGCCGGTTGATCACCTTCGGCGGCTGCGCCGACCCGCACGCGGCTTTCCTGCTCTGGCGGGGCATGCGGACCTTCCGGGTCCGGCTGGCCGAGAGTTGCCGGACCGCCGCCGCGCTGGCCGACCTGCTGGCCAAGGAACCGGCCGTGCGCGACGTCGTCTATCCCGGTCGTGATGATCATCCCGACGCCGAGGTGGTCCGCCGGGTGATGCCGGACGCCTCCGGAGCCATGCTGACCGTCGTCCTGCACGGCGGTGATCAACGGGCCGGTGAGGTGCTGCGCCGGCTCCGCGTCGGCGTCGAGGCGACCAGTCTCGGAGGGGTCGAGACTCTCGTCAGCACGCCCTTCAACTCCTCCCACTTCAACATGACCGACGACGAACGGCTGGCCGCCGGGATCCAGCCCGGCACCCTCCGGATGTCGATCGGGCTGGAGGGTGAGGACGTCCTGCTCGACGACCTGCGACAGGCCTTCGACACCGAGCGCGCCTGACTCAGCCGCGGGCCGGGCGGCCGGTGCCGCTGGTCACCACGCCCAGTCGGCGGGCGGCCACGATCAAGATCGTTCCGGTGATCACCAGCGTGCCGAGGTGGATCAGGATGAACGGTCCACCGGCACCGGCGCTGCGGTCGATGCCACTCTCGATCGAGCGGTCCAGGGCGGAGCCGAGAATGCCCATCAGGACGTTGTTGACGACATGCAGCGCGACGGCGGCCTCGATTCCGCCGGTACGCCAGGCGACGACTCCCATCACTGCGCCGAAGCCCAGGTAGTAGACGATCAGCCAGGGGTCGCCCGCGAGATGGGCGGATCCGAAGGCGATGGAGGAGACGACCAGCGCGATCATGGTGCCGACGCCGGCGCGGGCGACCAGGCCGCCGACGCTTCGGCCCAGCAGGCCGCGGAACGCGACCTCTTCGGCCGCGCCTTGCACTGGCATGATCAACACCGCGACGAGGACCCAGGGCAGCGGGTTGGCGGGCGGGCCGGATTCGGTGAGCAGGTTGCGAGGCTCGATCGCGAGCGAAGCGGCGCTGACGGCACCGATCACGACCATCGAGATCAGGGTCGCCTGCCCGGCCCAGCGCCAGCGGAATCGGCCCTCGACCGAGAACAGCGTGCCGAGGGGCTGGGTCCGGTAGAGCAGCCGGTAGAGCACCAGGCTGATCGGCAGCAGGGCGGCCAGGGAGAGCAACGCCGAGCCGAACAGCAGTGGTGTGAAGCCGACCTCACCCTCGAACAGTTGCACCAGCGAGATGCCACGGAGGGCGGCCTCGATGCCATAGGCGATCAAGGTCAGCACGACGGTCAGCACCAGGTAGGTCAGCACCCCGGCCGCGACGATCACCACCGGCTTCCACCAACGGGGACGGCCGTCACGGAGCGAATGGAAGTAGCTCCGGCTCACCGTCAGGGCGGGCGCGGAGGACTGAGTCAGAGTCGTCATGCCTCGAGTCTCGATCCCGATCGGCGCCCTCGACAGTCACCCTCATCACCAGTGCCGATGATCCCTTCACGAGCTTCCCCTGAGCCCGTCATCCGTTCCCTGAGCCCACCGTCGCCCCACCTGCTGCGGCTTCGCGACCGCTGCTGGGGCCGCGAAGCCCGATTAGGTGAGGCGAAGCGGGCCCGCGGGATCAGGGCGCGTCGTCGCTTCCCCGCCGCGGAAAGCTCCACGGGTGATCTTGGTGACTCCCGGACCGGTTCCGTACGACCTCGGCGTAGCATCGCTGATCATGAATCGGCTCGATGACACCGAGTTGGCCCGGCGGGAGTTGCGGCGGATCGCGGAGCGGGAGTTGCCCGGGGCGCGGCAGGTCGCGGATCACTCGTGGTCGAACGGTGAGTCGGTGGTGATCGAGTTCGCGGACGCGGGCGGCATCGGCTGGATCGGCAAGTGGAACCGGCACCGGGCGGTGCACGACCGCGAGGTGACGGCACTGCGTGACTGGGCGCCGCAACTCGGGCCCGGCCGAGCCCCAAGGCTGCGATTCGCCGACGACGACGCCATGATCATGATCACCGACCGGCTGCCCGGCACCGCGGGGACGGCCGACTGCCCCGACGCCTACCGGCAGGCGGGCGCACTGACGCGGGCGCTGCACGAGCTCGCCCCGGCCGGGGTGGAGAGTGATCATGCCGAGCGGTTGGCCGGCGAGGCCAGGGCCTGGCTGACCGAGCAGCCGGACGCCTTCGGATCCGAGGACGTCGACTTCATCAACGCGACGATCGGCGCGATCAGCGGGCTGCCGGCGCCGCGGATCGGGTCGATCCACAACGACAACCAGCCGCGCAACTGGATCATCGCCGACGACGGCACCCTGGGCATGATCGACTTCGGCCGGGCCCAGATCGACCTGTACGTCCGCGACTTCGAGCGGATGGTGTTTGCCGAGTGGCGGGATCGCCCGGACCTGTCCGCGGCCTTCTTCGACGGCTACGGCCGGACGCTGTCGGCCGACGAGCGGGCGTTGATCAACTGCCGTGGCGCATACCAGGCCCTCGGCACCGTGGTCTGGTCCCGCCGGCACGGAGATCCCGACTACGAGCGGCACGGCCGCGACCTGTTCGGCCAGGTCCGGCGAGAGCTGACCGGCCGCTGATCAGGCCCGATCCAGGCGCCGGCGGAGCAGGGATCGCTCGCCCGGTTGTAGGTGCGCCAGCCGGACGCGTAGCAACTGCAGGGTGACCCAGAGCTCGGCCGCGGCCTCGACCTCGCACGAGGTCCAGCGCAGCGCCTCGGCCAGTGGCTCGATCCCGATCAGCCAGCGGGCCGCCCACTGGTCGGCGGCCAACTCCTGCCGCCGCGCGGGGCGGCCCTCACAGGCCCGGTCGCCGCGCTCGCGGTGCGCCAGTTCGTGGGCCAAGGCTGAGCGCTTGACCACCTGCTTCGTCCTGGCGTCCATCAAGATCAGATCATGATCGGGATACCACCAGGCATCGGCGCCCTGGAGCAGGGTGTCGTCCTTCGACCACTCGATCCGCACACCCGGCATGCTCCGTAGCGCCCGCCACGGGTGTGCGTCCATCGGCCCCTACTCCTCGTCCGCTTCCTCGTTGCCGGGGCGCACCGACCGCCGATTCGCGACCCGCCGTTCGGAGTCCAGCAAACCATGCCGCTCTGACAGTGCCGTCCCGTCCGCCTCGGCGCGACGATCCCGGCCGCTCGCCCCGCGGGTGATGGCCTTGATCAGCTGATCCAGAGCCTGGCGCTGCTCGGAGGTCAGGGAGGCCGACTCCGAGGTAGGCACGTACGGACCGAGCTCGCCGGGCGGCCGCCCGGCCAGCCCCCGCAACTCCCGCGCATCCAGGTCGAACCCCGCCGCCAGCGCCGACAGAGTCTCCTGCCGCGGCCGCGGGCCGTGTTCGCCGTTCAGATAGCGCGCGACGACGGACCGGTCGATCCGGTGACCCGACGCGCCGGCCCGGGCGACGATGTCGTCGATGCTCCGCTCACCCTTGGCTGCCGCCAGTCGATCGGACAGCGCACTCACTCGCACCACCACGCGGCTGCGGACACCCGGCGGGCCGACTCTGGGCAGGTCATAGGCACAAGCTACAGCGCCGCCACGCGGATGCTGTCGCCATAACGGCACATGTGCAGAGGTCGACCCGATCCGGCCGAAATAGCGTGGTCGTAAATCGTTGACGACTCACAACTCCGTTGCTTAGATGGGAGAACTGCGACTCACAACAGATGGAGGCCATGGTGAGACTGCGCTCCCGTGAAGCCCTGCAGGACTACCTGACGTTCTACAAGATCAAGACCGGTTACGCCCTGGCCAAGAGGGCCGGGATCCTGCCGGGGACGGCGACCTTCCTCGTCCGGGGACACCGCGACACCTGCTCGAGCCGGACCGCTCGGGCCATCGAGACGGCCCTGGCCTGCCCACCCGGCTTCCTGTTCGAAGCCAGGGTCCCGGCCATCACCGGCGCGGCCCTGTCCGCCGCGGCGGAAGGTGCCGGCGAATGACCGAACCACCGGCGGAGCAGCGTCGGGTCCGGGTCTGGTTCGGGCCGCACCTGCTGCGCGACTACCGAGCCGAGGTGACGGCGGCCGAGGGCTACGCCCAGGCGATCGCCCGGCGGTTCGGTGGGCTCAAGGTCACCGTCGACGCCGAGGTCACCGACGACCTCGATCCCCTACCCTGCGAGCAACTCTGGACCGTCGTCACCCCCTGAAACCCCCGACTTGTCAGAACTAGGGCACGCTATAGCGTGCTCTGCTTCTGACAAGTCGGGGTTGGGTCAGGGGCGGGAGGCCTCGCGGGCGGGCCAGGGGGCGGCGGCGGGGCGGAGATCGTCGAAGCCGTCGCGGGTCCGGGCGGCCCAGGCGGCGAGGACGCCGGCGACCAGGGTCGGGTTGTGCAACCGGCCTTCCAGCACGGCCTGCACCACGTCATCCAGGGTGGCGCGGACGACGTCCATGTGCGCTTCCTCGGCATGCGGTACGAAGCCGTCCGGCAGCGGCGCGTCGGTCAGGTCGCGGGCCAGATAGACCCGGAGCGACTCGCTGCTGATCCCGGGCGAGGTGAACAGGTCGACCAGCACCCGCCAGTCCCGGGCCGCCAGCCCGACCTCTTCGGCCAGCTCGCGCTGAGCACCGACCAGATAGTCCTCGTCGCCGTTGTCCAGCAGGCCGGCCGGCGGCTCGATCAACCGGTGCCGCACCGGGTGCCGATACTGCCGGACCAGCACGATCCGGTCATGATCATCGAGCGCGATCACGCCGACGGCGCCCGGGTGCTGCAGGTATTCCCGGTTGATCAACTCCCCGTCCGGGGTGCGCACCTGATCGGAGCGATAGGCGGTCTTGCGCCCGGTGGCGAGCTCGTCGGTGGCGACGACGGACCAGGCCTGGGGGTCGTCGATCAGGGCGAGGTCGTCCAGCACCTCGATCCCGGCCGCGGCATCATGATCATCACCGATCACGCGCCGGACTCCATCGGCAGCCGGCTGGACAGCTTGCGTTCCAGCGCTGCCTCGATCAGTCCGGAGAACAGCGGGTGCGGATCGGTCGGCCGCGACTTCAGCTCCGGATGGGCCTGGGTGGCGACGAAGTACGGATGCAGCTCCGCGGACAGCTCGACGAACTCGACCAGCCGGCCGTCGGGCGACGTGCCGCTGATCACCAGGCCGGCCGCCTCCAGCTTGTCCCGATAGGCGTTGTTCACCTCGTAGCGGTGCCGGTGCCGCTCGGCCACCTCGGTGCTGCCGTACCGCTTCGCCACCAGCGATCCCGCGATCAGGTTCGCCGGGTACGAGCCGAGCCGCATCGAGCCGCCGAGATCACCGTCGCCGGAGACGATCGCCACCTGTTCGGCCATGGTGGCGATCACCGGGTGCTCGGTGCCCGGGTTGAACTCCGAGGAATCCGCACCCTCCAGCCCGGCAAGATCACGAGCGACCTCGATCACCATGCACTGCAGCCCCAGGCACAGCCCCAAGATCGGGATCTGGTTCTCCCGGGCATAGCGGATGGCACCGACTTTCCCTTCCACACCACGGATCCCGAAGCCGCCGGGGACACAGATCCCGTCCAGGTCGGCCAACACCTTGGCCGCCCCCTCGGCCTCGGCGCAGTCGTCGGACGGCACCCAGACCACCTTCACCGAAGCCCGGTTGGCGAACCCGCCGGCGCGCAGCGCCTCCACCACCGACAGGTACGCGTCGGGCAGGTCGATGTATTTGCCGACCAGCCCGATCGTCACCTCCTCGGTCGGGTTGTGCACCCGGTCCAGCAGGTCGTTCCAGCGGGTCCAGTCGACCTCGCGCTGCTCCAGCCCGAGCCGGCGCACCACGTACTCGTCCAAACCCTGCTCGTGCAGCATCGCCGGCAGATCATAGATGCTCGGCACGTCGAGATTGGAGATCACCGCCGAGTCGTCGACGTCGCACATCAGGGAGATCTTCCGCTTCACCGAATCCGGGATCTCCCGGTCGCAGCGGCAGACGATCGCGTCGGGCTGGATGCCGACCTGGCGCAGCGCCGCGACCGAGTGCTGGGTGGGCTTGGTCTTCAGCTCCCCGCTCGGGCCGATGTAGGGCAGCAGCGAAACGTGCAGGAAGAACACGTTGTCCCGGCCGACGTCGTGCCGGACCTGCCGGGCCGCCTCCAGGAACGGCAGCGACTCGATGTCACCGACCGTGCCGCCGACCTCGTGGATGACGAGGTCGACCCCGGGGCCGCCCATCGCCACCATCGATTCCTTGATCTCGTTGGTGATGTGCGGGATCACCTGGACGGTGTCGCCCAGATAGTCGCCGCGGCGTTCCTTGGCGATCACCGACGAATAGACCTTGCCGGTCGTGACGTTGGCCTCGCCGGACAGGTTGACGTCGAGGAAACGTTCGTAGTGCCCGATGTCCAGGTCGGTCTCGGCCCCGTCCTCGGTGACGAAGACCTCACCGTGCTGGAAGGGGTTCATGGTGCCCGGATCCACATTGAGGTAGGGGTCCAGCTTCTGCATCGTGACCCGCAGCCCTCGAGCAACCATCAGGTTGCCCAGCGATGAGGCGGTCAGTCCCTTACCCAATGAGGAGGCGACACCACCGGTGACGAACAGATGCTTCGTGATTGGCGCGCGATGTCCCACGGGCTTTCACACTATCTCGCCCGGACCGCTTTCGACGAACGACGCGACACATTCGTGGCGACCAGTCCGACCGGGACTGGCGATTTCACGGATACCGCGGCGGGTCGGTCGCTTCGTAGCGTCGAACCACGACGACAACCCCCCGAGGAGACACCATGAACCACGACGAGACCACCGCCTTCCTGGACGCCTGGTGCGCCGCCGAACAGGCCGGCGACGTCGCCGCCCTGGACCGCTACCTGGCCGACGACTTCCTGGCCATCGGGCCGCTCGGCTTCAGCCTGACCCGGCAGGACTGGCTGGATCGGCACGCGTCCGGCGTGCTGACGTACGACTCGTTCGGCCTGACCGAGACCGACACCCGGGGGTACGGCGACGTCACAGTCGTCGTCGCCCGGCAGGATGGCGACGGCGCCTACCGCGGCCATCCGGTGCCGTCGGCCACCCGGGTCACCCTGCTGCTGGTCCGCGGCGAGCACGGGCAGCGGCTGGCCGGGATCCAGCACAGCTTCATCGCCGGCACGCCGGGCACCCCGCCGATCCCGGGCGCCCCCGCCGGCCGGCCCGAGCAGGCCGGCCGGTGAACCGCCCGCTGGACGGCCGGGTGGCCCTGGTCATCGGCGCCAGCCGCGGCATCGGCGCCGCCACCGCCCGAGCGCTGGCCCGGGCCGGCGCCGCGGTCGCCCTGGCCGCCCGGACCGAGGACGCCCTGGCGAGTCTGGCGGAGGAACTCACGGCCGACGGCGGCCGGGCGCTGGCGGTGCCGACCGATGTCGGCGACCCGGCCTCGGTGCTCCGGCTGGTCGAGCAGACCGTGGGCGCGTTCGGCCGGCTCGACGTCGCGGTCAACAACGCGGCGGCCGGCGACCACCGGCCGATCCCGCTGGCCGACCTGCCGATCGAGGCCTTCGACGCGGCGCTCACGGTCAGCCTGCGCGGCGTCTTCCTCGCCATGAAGTACGAGATCCCGGCCATGATCGAAGCCGGCGGCGGATCGATCATCAACATGACCTCGACGGCGGCGCTGCAGCCGGTTGGCGGCCTGGCCGGCTACGTGTCGGCCAAGGCCGGACTGATCGGGCTGACCCGGACCGCGGCCCTCGACTACGCCGCCGCCGGTGTCCGGGTGAACGCCCTGGCGCCGGGCCCGATCCACACCGAGCAACTGGACCGTGCCGGCGAACAGGCCCGGCGGATGGTCGCGGCCCGGCTGCCGGTGCAGCGGCTCGGCGACCCCGGCGAGGTGGCCGACGCCGTCGTCTGGCTCGGCTCCGACCAGGCCCGCTTCATCACGGGCGTCACCCTGCCGATCGACGGCGGCCTGGTCGCCGGCATGACCCCCTACTCCCGTACCGCAGCGAAGGAATGATCATGGAAACGACGACCCCGGCCGCCCAGTGGCTGCAGCACACCCACCTGGCCAAGCTGTACGGCTATCTGCCCGGCCTGGCCGCGGCCCAGCCCGCGATCTTCGGGCTCGAACCGGACGAGTACGGCAAGATCATGAACGACTTCGCCGCCGCCGCGGACGGTGCGGCCGAGCAGTTGCTCGACGACGCGGCGTTCGCCGCCCAGGTCGACGCCCTCCCCTTCCGGCCGGGGCAGACCGTGCTCGCGGTCGGCGACAGCCAGACCGACGACAGCCAGTCCTGGGCGGAGATCCTGCGCGGGCTGCTGGACCGGCGCAAGCCCGACGTGAAGCTGATCAACGGCGGCCTGTCCGCGCACACCACCTCGATGATCTTGCGCCGCTGGCCGGCCACCCTCGCCGCCACCAAGCCGGACTGGATCCTCTGCCTGCTCGGCGGCAACGACGTCACCCGGGTCGGGCCGGATCCGGTCAAGACCCAGGTCGGGCTGGACGAGTCGCTGGCCAACCTGCGCGAACTGCGCCGGATCGCCGCCGCCCGGACCTCGGCCGGCTGGGTGTGGCTGACGCCCGTGCCGGTCGACGAAGATCGGGTGGCCGCCTATCCGCCCTTCCGGTTCGGCGAATCGACCTGGCGCAACGACGACCTGGTCGCCTTCGCCCGGGCGATGCGCGACCTGCCCGACCCGCTGGTCGACCTGACCGAGGTGTTCGGCGTGCCGGCCGACCCCGCACTGCAGGGGCCGGACGGGGTGCACGTCAATCTGGCCGGTCAGTCCATGATCACCCGGGTCCTGGTCGAGCGGCTGGCGACGCCCTGAGCCCGTTCGATCGCTCGGCGGTGATCCACCGATGATCTTGGACGCCGGCGGGTGTCTGTTCCCTGAGCTCGTCGAAGGGCAGACCACCTGGGAGCCCACTAGTCGCATCTCGACCCGGCGGCCGGTAGCCGCGCCGAAGAGCGGGCGGGTTCTTCCGGCCCGCCAGCGTCCGCGGCCGGATGCAGGCCGGACCGCGGTGACCGCAATCCAGCGACAGTTCGCAGATCGGTCCTGTTCCGGCCGGTTCTCCGAAACGGTTGCTGGATTCCGGTCACGGGCAGCCGGCCACGGACGACTCAGACCGCCCGACGCACCGTCCTCGACGCGTCCTTCCGGCGACTGGTCCGAGCCGCAACC
The DNA here is from genome assembly GCF_009299835.1 of Microlunatus speluncae. GTDB lineage: Bacteria > Actinomycetota > Actinomycetes > Propionibacteriales > Propionibacteriaceae > Microlunatus > Microlunatus speluncae. The sequence goes on along the minus strand of NZ_VKCZ01000019.1, from coordinate 460,969 downwards.
ACGTCGGATCCGATCGGCGCCCCTTGCCCTGAATCTTCGAACGGTGCGCCGGCCGGTGCCTCGACGCCGCGTTCTCTACCTGTGCCGACTTCTCACGACCTCACGGCCGCCGACCGCAGCATTTCTCTACTTGTGCCGACTTCCGCACCTCACCCCCGGGTCGAACGGCCGGCAACCGCGATGACTCACCCGCCCTTCTGCGCCTCCGGTCGTCAGGCCGATCCGGGAGCGGGCGCCGACCGGCCCGCCTGACAGGCTCAGGGGAAGGAAGGCCCCGCCCGACGGACGCCCTTCCGCTGGCCCGAGCAAGATCATCGGTGGACTCAGGGAACCGACGGCACTCCCCTGCCTTCCCAGCCCGAAGAGGGCGCACCGTCACAGCTCCTCGACGATTCCGGGCCGGGCCGGTCGAAGGCCACAGTGATCATTAGGCTGGCCCCGTGCTCTATGGCCGAAGTCGGGAGTGTGCCGCGATCGACGGGCTGCTCGACCGGGCCAGGGCCGGGCACGGTGGAGCGCTGGTGCTGCACGGCGAGCCCGGCATCGGCAAGACCGCGCTGCTGACGTACGCGATCGACCGCGCGGCCGGGCGGCGGACGCTGCGGGTGGCCGGCAGCGCCCCGGAGGCCGACCTCGGTTACGCCGCTCTGGACCGGCTGCTGCGACCAGTGCTGGACCTGATCCCGCTGCTGCCGTCGCCCCAGGCCGACGCGCTGCGGATCGTGCTCGGTCGGCAGGACGGCCCGGCCCCGGACCGGTTCCTGGTCGGGCTCGGGGTGCTCAGCCTGTTGTCCGAGGCGGCGACCGACTACACCGGTCACGGACCGGTGCTCGGTGTGGTGGACGACGCCCACTGGCTCGACGACGCGACCTTGGCCGCCCTGGGTTTCGTGGCCCGCCGGATCGAGTCCGAACCGATCGCCCTGCTGTTCGCCGGCCGCGGTGACACGCGGGCCGGCGGATTGTCCGGGCTGCCGGAACTCCCGCTGGCCGGACTGGACCGGGCCGCGGCCGGGCTGCTGCTGGATCGCCGGGCGACCGCGCAGTGGAGCGGCGCCGCACGCGAGGCGGCGATCCGAGCCACCGGCGGCAACCCGCTCGCCCTGATCGAGTTGCCGTTCGCGGGTGCGCCGATCGGCGCTCCGCCGGACCCGGGCGCCACCCTGGCACCCGGTAGACCCGACGCCGTGTCGGCGATCTCCGACTCCCCGGCGACCGAGCGAGCCGGATCCAGCGCCGATGGGACCGACGGACTCGGGCCCGAGGACCCGAGCCACGCCGACATTCTGAGCGTCGGGTCGGAGCACCCGGGACCCGCGGCCGGCGAGCCGGTCCCGTTGAGCGAGGAGTTGCGTCGCGCCTTCCTCGACCGGCTGATCCGCCACGACGAAGTGGAGCGGACTCTGCTGCTCGTCGTCGCCGCGGCCGGGTCGCCGCCGGTCGCGATTGTGACCGCGGCGGCCGAGCAGCTCGGGATCACCGAACCGCTTGGGCGGCTCGATCGGCTGGACGACCTGATCCGATCCGACGTCGGCGAGCGCTCGTTCCGGCATCCGCTGATCCGGGCCGCCTGCTACGGCGACGCCGACCCGGTTCAACTGCGCTCCGTCCATGCGGCCCTGGCCGAGGCCTGGTCCGACTCGCCCGATCGCCGGGCCTGGCATCTCGGCCGGGCCGTCGACGGGGTCAGCGAGACGATCGCGGCGGAGCTCGAAAGAGCAGGCCGCGCCGCGCTGCACCGATCCGGACCGGGAACCGCCCTGGCCCTGTTGTCCCGGGCCGCCGAGCTCAGCGAGGACGGCGCGGCCCGGGATCGGCGCCGATTGGCCGCGGCCGACGCGGCCGTCCAGGCCGGTGATCATGACCGATCGGCCGCGTTGCTGGCCCGGCTGGCACAGCGACAGCCGGGCCCGTCGGTCGCTCGGCTCGAGCCGAGCGGTATGGCCGGGCCGACCGCTACCGCCAGGCCGACCGTCCCAAGCGATACTGCCGAGCCAACCGATACTGCCGAGCCAACCGATACTGCCGGACCGACCGATACTGCCGGACCGACCGATACTGCCGGACCGACCGATACTGCCGGACCGACCGATACTGCCGGACCGACCGATACTGCCGAGCCAACCGACGCTGCCGGACCGACCGGCGGGGGTGGGTCGCAAGGGAATGGCACCGCCGGTCGGACCGACCCGACCGGCAAGGCCCCGCCGACGGCGGACGCAGCCAACACCGCCCGACATCCCGACCCGACCCGGCATCCCGACTCAACCGGCTCGGCCGGGCAGACCAGTGGCGGTTCGCAGCTCGACCGGACCGGCGGGCCGGATCCGGTCGAGCTGGCCCGGCTCCGCGGTGTGCTCGAACTCCGCCGCGGTCAACCGGCCGACGCGCTCGACCTGCTCGATCCGGCGCTCGGCGAGGCCCTCACCGCCGCCGCCTTGGCGCGCGACCCGGACGGGGTCGCGTCGCTGGTGATGAGCTACGGCGAGGCGGCGTTCCAGGCCAATCGGGCGGAGCCGTACGCCCGGCTGGCCGCCGAACTGGAGCAGTTGCCGCTTGACGATCTTGCCGGGTCGGCCGGCGTCCTGCTGCGGATGCTCCGGGGCAGCTGCCGGGCCCGGACCGGCGCCGACCCGGGCCTGCGGCCCGACGACCTGGCGGCGGCGTCGGCGCTGGCCGACCCGTATGCCCTGTGCTGGGCCGGCGGTCTGCTCTGGGGACTCGGCGACCCGAGCGGCGGCCGGCGGCTGCGGCAGGCGGCGATGCGGCGGGCTCGGACCCTCGGCGCGGCCGGCGCGCTCGCCTGGGTGCTCGACTACGTGGTCGGTGACGAGATCACCGACAGCCGGTACGACCTCGCCGAGGCCTACGCCGAGGAGGGCCGACGGTTCGCCGAGGAGACCGGACAGCCCACGACCGCGGGTCGGCACCTGGCCTGGCTGGCCCTGCTCGCCTCGCTCCGCGGCCGGGCCGAGGCGGCCGAGCTGGCCGAGTCGGCCCTGGCCGTCGCCGAACGGCACCGGATCGCCGGTGCCGCCGCGGTCGCCCGCCGCGCCCTCGCCCTGCAGCACCTGGCGGCGGGCCGGCCGACCGAGGCGCTGCGGCACCTGGCCGCGCTGGACCGCGGCGAGGACGGCCATCCCGGCATTCGGCTCTACAACGTGGCCGATCTGGTCGAGTCGGCGGTCCGCGCCGACCAGCCGGACCGAGCCCGCGCCGCCTATCGGCGTTATGCCGACTGGATCCGCTCCGGGGTCGGGCCGCAACTCCGCGGGCTGGACGCGCGCTGCCGGGCGCTGCTGGCCAGCGGCGAACCGGCCGACGCGGCGTACCGGGAGGCGGTGGAGCTGCAGGTCGTCGCCGGCCAGCCGTTCGAAGAGGCCCGGAGCCGGCTGCTGCACGGCGAGCAACTGCGTCGCGACCGACGGCTGCTGGACGCCCGCGCGGAGTTGCGGGCCGCGGTGGAGATCTTTCGTCGACTCGGCACCCACGGCTGGGCCGAGCGCGCCGCGACCGAGCTCCGTGCGGCCGGTGGCGCCACGTCGGACCGCCCGGCCCGGCAGGCTGTCGTACCGGCTGACCCTGAGGTCGACGGTACGACCTCGGCGCTGGACGGTCTGTCACCCCAGGAACTACGGATCGCCCTCGGCGTGGGCGAAGGCCTGACCAACCGCGAGATCGCGGCCAATCTGTTCCTCAGCCCGCGGACCGTCGACTACCACCTGCGCAAGGTCTTCCAGAAGCTCAAGATCAGCTCGCGCGCCGAGTTGATCAAGCTCGGCCGCCCCTCCGGCTGAGCGGGTCCAATTACGGACGGCACCTATTGCCGCTCTTGCGTAGCTGTAATAGCTTCGTTGAGTCGGGTTTGCCTCGGCCGGAGCCACCGCGGCGATGACGCCGCCGGGTGGTCCGCGACGTCTTCGGAGGGTCCAGATGGACGACAGCACCACGCGGCGCACCCTGCTCCAGGCCGGCGGAGTCGGGCTGGCCGCCTTCGCGATCGGCTCGATCCCGGGGGTCGCCGCGGCCGAGCCCGGATCCGGGTCGAGCATGATCACCGATCTGGGCGAACCGGTGCACAAGACCCAGACCCAGAGCTCGGCCATCGCCGCCGGGCCCGACGGGCGGCCGCTGGCGTACCTGTGCGGTGAGGGCAATCCGTCCACGCCGGGCGAGTTCGCCGTGGTCGACCTGCGCGCCCGGGTGACGATCCTCGACGTCCGGATCGCGGCGGGCGCGTCGATCGGCCGCAACCTGAGCATCTCCCCCACCACGGGCGACGTCTATTTCGGCACCTCGGACGGAGCCGAGCTGTATCGCTACGTGCCCGGAGCCGACGACGTCGAACACCTCGGCGCGATCAGCACCGAGGAGCGGATCTGGGCGCTGCGCGCCGACGACGACGGCACCCTGTGGATCGGCACCTATCCCGGCGGGCTGCTGCTCTCCTACGATCCGGCCACCGGCAAGACCACCGACCACGGCCAGGCGTTGCCGGGCGAGCAGTACATCTCTGCGATCCAACCGGTCGGCGACCTGATCTATTGCGGCACCCAGCCCAACGGAAGGCTGGCGACCTTCGACCCGGGCACCGCGACGTTCACCGAGGTGGAACTGCCGGAGGGTCCGGTGGCGGCCGACATCCTCGACCTGAACCTGCGCGGCACGCTGCTGTTCGTGATCACCGGCGGCCGGGCCTACGTCCGCGACACCGAAGCCGGGACGTGGGTCGACACCATCCCCGACGTGAGCGGCTACGGCGTCTCGCCGTTCGACCCGCACGCCGCGACCGTGGTCTACGTCCGCTCCGGCAACGTGATCAAGACCTACGACACCGAGACCCGCGCGCTGACCGCCGTCGGCTGGGCGCCCAACGCGACGCCGGAGACCTGGGCCTGGATCGATCTCGCCGACCCGGCGGCACCCGGACTGTCGATCGCCTTCACGTACTGGAACAACGGCCGGATCTACGCCTTCAACCCGGAGTCGCGGACCAGTTATTACCTGCAGCCGGAGCTGTTGGGTGCCGGCACCCAACTGGTGTCGATCAACTCGGGCCCCGACGGCAACATCTACTGCGGTGCCTATCTCAGCCCGCCCGGGATGGGCCGCTGGGATCCGGACCGGGAGGCGTTCGAACTGCTCGCCGGGACCAGCCAGCTCGAGGGCATCGGCACGTTCAATGATGATCTTGTCCTCGGCCGCTATCCGCAGGGCCGGCTCTATCGCTACGATCTCGACCGCCCGTGGTCGATGGGCACCAATCCGGGGCGGCTGTCGATCTTGAACCGTACGCGCAGAATCGCCCGCAGTGCCTGATCCAGCTGACCGATGATCGGGTCGCCGTGGCCAGCGTCCCGATCACCGGCAAGCACGGCGGCGCGATCACCCTGTGGAATCCGATGACGAATGAGATCGACGTGTTCGCCGGCGTGATCAAGGACCAGACCCCGGTCTCGCTCGTCGGGCACGACGGCCTGATCTTCGGCGGGACCTCGATCAACGGCGGCTACGGCATCGATCCGGTCACCCCGGAAGGCAAGCTCTTCGCCTGGGATCCGCAGTCACACCAGGTGATCTTCGAGACCGTTCCCGTGCCCGGAGCCACCACGGTCGCCGGATTGATCATGGATGAGCAGGGCCACCTCTGGGGTCTGGCGGACAGCGTGATCTTCGAGTTCGACCCGGCCCGCCGCGTCGTCCGCCACCGGACGCGGCTGTTCGCCGACGCCGACGGCAGCCGCTACGGCAATGATCATGTCCTACTGCTGCGCGACGGGGAACTCTTCGGTGTCACCGCCGGCCGCCTCTTCCGCTTCGACCGCCGCACCCGGCGCCCCCACGTGATCTACCCCGGCGCTCACGGCGAGTCCCCCTCCGCCCGCCATCTCGCCATGGACCGCAACGGCGACCTCTACTTCATCGCACGCTCCACCCGCCTGATGCGCTACCGCCCGGCTTGATCCCGCCGCGTGAGTGGACCGGTTGGCCAGGGGTCAGAGCCGATCGGGTGGCCAACCGGTCCACTCAATGATCAACCTTCGAAGAGATCCCTCCACTCGGCAGTGAAGGTAGGCGGCGGGCCGTCGTAGCCGCGATCGCGGAGCCGCGCCAGGACGGCGCACAACAGGGCGCGGGGTTGAGACATTCGCGCAGCGGTCACCCGGACCACCACATAGCCGGCCGCGATGAGCGCCTCGTAACGCTCGATATCGACGCTCCACTGCCAGCCGTCGGTCCGATGATGATCACCCTCGTACTCCACGACCACGCGGTACGCCTCGTAGTAGAGATCCACCTCCGCGATCCGTCGACCGGCATCACCCACGGCAACGTTGCAGCGCGGTTCGGGCAGTCCGGCCAGCACCAGCAGCAACCGGAGCTCGGTCTCCTTCGGCGAAGCCACATTGCGGCGGGCCAACCCGGCCGCCCGGCGCGCGATCCGAGCGCCGCGGCCGGACGCCGATGCCGCGCTCTCGGCCAACTCGGCAGGTGTGATCCGGCTTGACCAGAGCAACCAATCGGCGGCGACCACCGCGTCGACCAGGGCCAGCTCGCCGCACGCCGAGACCCACGCCTCCGCCGGCACCGCGACGCGATTCCTCGCGCGCGGCAGCCGACCGACCCGGGACAGCCGAATCCCGGCAGTCCGCCGCCGCAACGACGTCGCGGTCGCCAACCGGACCGGCTTTGCCGACCCCACCTCGACCCCATGCAGCCACAACGCCGTCACCCCGACGACGACCGCGTCGGCCGGAGCCATGACGACCGCGGCCGCGCAGAGGTGAGTTAACTCCGGCTCCTGGTCCGCCCGCAGATAGACGCCTCGCAACAACCTCTGCAGCCGCCGGCCGCGAGTCCGCCGACCGGCCGCCCGTTCCCGCGACGCCAGCACCAACCGCGCCCGCCCGTGATCATCCATCGGGTGATCCTGACGCGGTCCGGGCCGACCCACACGGCATGCGGCCACATCTGTGGACAACTCTGCCCGTTCCCTCGCCTCGTTTCCCACAGATCCGACCGATACGGCGAATCGAGTGGACTCCTTGGCCACCGAATCGACCGATTCTGGTGGCCAACCGGTCCACTCGCCGCTCGACCAGCAACCTCGAGCCCACGTCGGCCTGCGGCAGACGCCCCGTCAGTCGGTCGATCAGCGCACCCGCCCGGCCGTAGAAATCGTGCCCGTCCACGTTGAGCCTCCTCAGCCAGCGGACCGCAGCGTCACTTGGCGGCGGCGCGCTTCTTCCGGGAGCGCGGGGCTTTCGCCGCCTTGGCCTGGTGCGCGGTCTCGATCAGTTCCCGGGCGTGGGCGAGGGCCGAGTCGGTGGTGTCGAGGCCGGCCATCATCCGGGCCAGTTCGGCGGCGCGTTGATCATCGGCGACCGGTTGGATGCCGCTGGTGGTGACCTGGCCGTCGTCGGCCTTGATCACGACGTAATGCCGGTCGGCGAAGGCGGCGACCTGGGCCAGGTGGGTGACGACGACGACCTGGGCGTGCCGGGCCAATCCGGCCAGCCGGCGGCCGATCTCGACGGCGACCTTGCCGCCGACACCGGCGTCGACCTCGTCGAAGACGAAGGTGCCGCGGTTGCCGGACTCGGCGGCCAGGATCACCTCGATCGCCAGCCGGACCCGGGACAACTCGCCGCCGGAGGCGACCTTGCCCAGGCCGCGCGGCTCACTGCCCGGGTTGGCGCTGAACAACAGCTCGACCGCGTCGGCGCCGTGCGGGCCGAGATCGGTTTCGGTGACGGCGAAGGTGAGCCGGGCGTGCGGCATCGCGAGCGCCGCCAGCTCGGACTCGACCAGGGTGCCGAACTGTTCCGCCGCCGTCCGCCGGGCCGCGCCGATGGTGCCGGCCAGTTCGGTCAGCTCGCCGTCCAGCACGGCCAGCCGGGCTGTCAGTTCGTCGATCCGTTCGTCGCCGGACTCGAGCCCGGTCAGCCGGTTGGCTGCCTCGGCCGCCCAGGCGAGCACCTGATCGCAGTCATTGCCGTACTTGCGGGTCAGCGTCGCCAGATCGGCCCGGCGTTCGGCGATCTGCTCCAACCGCGCCGGATCGGCTTCCAGCCCGCCCAGGTAGTCCGCCGCCTCGGAGGTCAGCTCGGTCAGGGCGTAGCCGAGATCATGGATCCGGACCCGGAGCTTCTCCGCGCCCGGATCGGTGGCCGCGAGGATGTCGATCTCCTTGCGGGCCTCGGCGACGGCACTCATCGCCCCGCCCGCTTCGTCCTCGGCTCCGGCCAGCGCGAGCATCGCCTGAGCGGCGGCCTGCCGCAGATCGTCGCTGCGCTGCAACCGGGTCGCCTCGGCGGCGAGCTCGGCGTCCTCGCTCGGCTGCGGATCGACCTTCTCGATCTCGGTCAGACCGAACCGCAGCAGGTCGATCTCGCGGGCCCGGCTCTGCGCCTGTTCGGTCAACTCGGCCAGTTCGGACCGGGCCCGCTGGCGCTCGGCGTACCGTTCCCGGTAGTCGATCAACGCCGGGCCGACGGCGTCGCCGGCGTAGGCGTCGAGCAGTTCCCGCTGCCGGTCCGGACTGGTCAGCCGCAGCTGCTCGGACTGGCCGTGGATGGTGATCAACTCCTCGACCACCGCGCTGCCGGCACCGACCGGCACCTGCGCGCCGCCGACCCAGGTCCGGGAGCGCCCGGCCGCGGTCACCTGCCGCGCGACCAACAACTCGTCGCCGTCCAACTCGCCGCCCAGCTCGTCGACCCGGGCCTTGGTCCCGCGCTCCGGACCGGCGAAGACGCCCTCGACCCGGGCCTGGTCGGCTCCCAGCCGCACCGCCTTGGGATCGGACCTGGCGCCGAGCAACAGCCCCATCCCGGTGACGATCATGGTCTTGCCGGCACCGGTCTCGCCGGTGACCACGGTCAGCCCGGGATCGAGCTCGATGGTGGCCGAGTTGATCACTCCGAGATTGGTGATCCGCAGCTCACTGATCATGGTGATGACCTCCGTTCGGCCGCCGTACCTCTCCAGCCCTCGACCCGCAATCCGAACTTGTTCACCAGCCGGTCCGTGAACGGCGACTGTGACAGCCGGGCCAGCCGGAGCCGGTGCCGGCCCTGGCTGATCTCGATCCGGGTCGCCGACCGTACGTCGGTGGTGCGATGCCCGTCGCACCAGACAACCGCGTGCGTCTGGGATCCGTCCAGCACCTGCACCACGACCCGAGACGACGGACCGAGCACCAGCGGCCGGGCGAACAACGCATGCGCACTGAGCGGCACCAGCAGCAGAGCCTCGACCTCCGGCCAGATCACCGGGCCGCCGGCCGAGAAGGCGTAGGCGGTCGACCCGGTCGGGGTCGACACGACCAGACCGTCGCAGGCCCAGCGCGACAGCGGCCGGCCGTCGATCTCGACCATGATCTCCAGCATCCGCTCCCGGGCCGCCTTCTCGACCGTCACCTCGTTGATCGCGAATGAGCTCCAGGCCTCGCCGGCGGTGTGCACCTGGACGTCGATCGTCGATCGCTCCTCCACGGTGTACGACCGGTTGACGATGTGATCGACGATGTTGTCGATCTCCGACGATTCAGCCTCGGCCAGAAACCCGACATGCCCCAGATTCACGCCGAGCAACGGGATATCGGCGTCGACCACCCATTCACCGCCACGCAGGATGGTGCCGTCGCCGCCGAGCACGATCAGCAACTCGCAATCCCGGATCGAGTCGGCGGTCCCGGTCGACACCACCTCGATGTCGGTGGGCAGTCGCCCGGACCGGACCGCGGCGTCATCGTCGGGCAGCACCGCGACCACCCCGGACCGGCTCAGCCCGGTCACCAGCCGAGTGGCGGCCGTGATCGCTTCGTCCCGCTGCGGATGGGTCAGTACGGCAACACGACGGCGCCCCTGCTCGGCCTGGCTCACGAGACATCAGCATAGGTGGGCGCCCCCACAACTCCCCGCTTACGCCGACTTGTCAGAACTGAGTTGTGTCATAGCACAACTCAGTTCTGACAAGTCGGCGTCAGGGGGTGCCGAGGGCCGGGTCGTCCGGCAGGTCGGCCGGCTGGTGCAGCGCGGTGTGCAATGACTCGTGCACCCGGGACAACCGGTCGTGATGATCCGCCACCGGCTGCTCGGCGATGCCGTCCAGTTCGGTCAGCGCGTCGTCGATCTGATCGACGCCGGTGCGCGGTCGGTCGTCCGGTCCATCGGGTTGGGTCACTCGTTCGCCTTCTCTGCTGTCCTGGCCGGGGTCTTCCGGGCCGCTGTCTTCGCCGGCGCCTTCGTGGCCGGCTTCTTCGCCGCGGGCTTCTTGGCGGCCGCCTTCTTGGCGACGGTCGGCTTCGCGGCGGCCTTGCGGACCGCCTTCTTCGCCGTCGTCTGCCGGGCCGGCGCGGCGGCCTTGGTGGCCCCGTTCGAGGTGGCGTCGTCCGTACGACCACGCAACTCCGCCAGCTCCGCCCGGGTGTCGGCCAGACCGGTCCTGGCGTCGGCCAACTCGGTCTTGAGCTCGGTCAGCTCAGACCGGATCTCCGCCAGCTCGTCCGCGCGGACCAGGCCAAGCCGGCCCGAGGTCTTCTCCACCTCGGCGGTGATCGAGTGCTGCAGCGATCGCGCCGCGGCCCTCGCCCTGGCCTTCGTGGTGCGGCCTATTCCGCCGACCGTGTTCAGATAATTGTGTACTGCCTCGACGACCACGGTTCCCCTCCATCGGTCGATCCCCCGAGGTAGTTGGTCGTCCTACCGTACTCACTTCGAGTGCAGGCTGCCCAGCGCGGCGATCGCCGCAGCGGTTTCCACTGTGGCGCCCCGATCGGCCGCGGACCAGGCCAGATCGGCCAGCGCGGCGAGGGCATCGAGCGCTTCCTCCACGTCGTTCGGCCCGCTGTCGAAGGAGATCGAGCCGTCTTCGAGCCGGGCCGTGAACCGGCCACAGCTCGCCTGATCGCCGTCCCGGCGGACGACGCGCGGCGGGTCCAGCAGTGCCCGGAGATCGAGACCGAGATGCGTCGGTCGCTCTCCCGGCCCGGCCGCCAGCAGGTCGGTGACGCCGCACGAGCCGCTGAGCACGAACAGGCTGTCCAGGCCGACCGCCGCGGCACCCGCGATGTCGGTGTCGAACCGGTCGCCGACGAAGATCGCGTGCTCGGCGCCGGTCCGGCGCAGGGTCTCGGTGATCAACGGCGGGTACGGCTTGCCGGCGACCTCGGGATCGACGCCGACGGCGATCCGGACCGCGGCCACGGCGGCGCCGTTGCCGGGCACGATGCCACGGTCGGTCGGCCGGGTCGGGTCGGTGTTGGTGGCGAGCCAGTACGCGCCGCGTTGGATCGCGATCGCGGCCTCGTTCAACTGCTCCCAGGTGAGGTCGGTGCCGTAGCCCTGGATCACCGCGACCGGGTCGTCGTCCGCGGAACGCACGCCGACCAGGCCGGCCTCGGCCAGCGCGGCGGTGACGCCGGTGCCGCCGACCACCAGGATGCGGGCGCCGGTCCCGAACCGCTCGGCCAGCAGCCGGGCGCCGGCCTGTGCCGACGTGACGACGTCGTCGGTGTCGGCCTCGATGCCCAGCTCGCGGAGGTGCTCGGCCACGGTCTCCGGCGGCCGGGCGGCGTTGTTGGTGACGAAGCCGATCTTGGTCCCATGATCACGGAGCCGCTTCAGCCCGTCCGCGGCGCCCGGCACCGGCTCCGGGCCCAGATAGACCACGCCGTCGAGATCGAACAGCGCAGCGTCGTAGGAGTCGATGATCGCGGACATGATCAACTCTCGTCGGAGCGCGGCTCGTCCGGGCCGGCGGTCGAGTCGTCGACCTCGACCGGGTCGGACGTCTCGGGCACCTCGGTCACGTCGGCCGGGTCGATCACGTCGGCCGGGTCGATCGCGTCGGCCGGGTCGATCGCTTCGACCTCGTCGCGCGGCGGCTCCGAGTGCTCGACGTCCTCTTCGTCCTCGTCGGTGTCGAAGTCGATCACCACGCCGTCGAGCGCGTCGCGCCGTTCGGCCGCGTCGGTGAGCTGTTCCTGATCAAGCTCGGCCGCGGTGGCGAACTCCTGCCGGGCGGCGGCCTCGTCACCGCGATCGGCGAGCACATCGGCGTAGGCGTAGCGCAGCCGGGCGAGAGCCGTCCGGGTCCGCTCGGCCGGCCGCAGGCTGTCCAGGGCCGCCTTGAGCAGGCGCGCGGCCTCCGGGTGCTGCCCGAGATCACGCCGGGCACCGGCCTCGACGATGATCATTTCGATCTTCTGGGCCGGGTCGAGCGGAAGCTCCTTGGCCTCCTTGCTCAGCTTCAGGGCGGCCTGCGGCTTGCCCAGTGCCCGCTCGCAGTCGGCCATCGCCGGCAGCACGTCGTGGTTGCCGGTCATCCGGCGGATCGCCCGGAACTCGGCCAGCGCGACCTCGAACTTGCCCGCGGCATAGGCGGTCTCGGCGGCGGCCTCGCGGACGATCGGCAGCCGAGCCGCCCGCCGGCGGGCCGCCTCGGCGAATGCGTACGCCTGCTCCGGGTCGTCCTCGATCAGCCGGCCGGCCATGATCAGATAGCCGCCGACCTGCTCGGCCAACTCCTTGGGCAGGCCCCGCAGCTCGGCCCGGACCGGGCGCGGCAACTCGCCCTGGTCGAGATCGGGCGGCAGCCGCGGCTCGTCGGCGGGGCGCCGCAGCCCAGGCGGTGCCTGACGGTCCTCGCCCGGGCGGTCTCCGCGGCCACGGTCCCCGGCGCGGTCGAATCTGCCGCGATCAGCTCCCGCGCGGCCTGGTCTGGAACGGTCCGACCCCGTACGGTCCGATCTCCCGCGATCCGTTCCCGTACGGTCCGATCTCCCACGGTCCGATCCCGAGCGATCCGATCTCCCACGGTCCGATCCCGAGCGATCCGATCTCCCACGGTCCGATCCCGAGCGATCCGATCTCCCACGGTCCGATCCCGAGCGATCCGATCTCCCACGGTCCGATCCCGAGCGATCCGATCTCCCACGGTCCGATCCCGAGCGATCCGATCTCCCACGGTCCGATCCCGAGCGATCCGATCCCGAGCGATCCGACCTCGAGCGGTCATAGCCCGCGCGGTCGGATCCGGCCCGGTCCCGGCCGCTGCGTTCGCCCGCCGGGCGATCACTCTTCCAACGATCATCCTTCGACCGGTCACCGCGCGGACGATCATCGCGCGACCGATCGCTCTTCGAGCGATCATCCTTGGAACGGTCCCGGGAGCGGTCGTCCCGGGAGCGGTCGCCCTGCCACCGATCACCCTGAGGGCGATCACCCTTCGATCGGTCGCCCTGCCAGCGATCCTCCTTGGACCGATTCTCCCGCGAACGATCCTGCCAGCGATCACCCTTCGATCGGTCGTCCTTGCTCCGATCGTCCCGCCGGCGGTCGCCCGTCGGGCGGTCTCCCTTGGCCCGGTCGGCTCCGGGGCGGTCCGACCTCGTCCGATCCGGCCCGGTCCGGTCGAACTTCTCCCGGTCGGGCTTCGTCCGGTCCGACTTCGGCCGGTCGGAACGGGCGCCGTCAGCGCTCGGCCGCGGCGCACCGGTCCGGTCGGATCGCTCCCGCCCACCCGGTTCGTCGCGCCGTCCCCGGCCACGCCGATCCTCGGTACGGCGCTGCGGGCCCTGCCGGCCAACGCTCTTGCCACGGTCCTGATTCACCCGACAATCCTGCACCACTCACCGCATTCCGGCCCCATCCACCCTCAGGCTGGATCCGTGGGAGGGGCGCGGTGGATATCATCGTCGCGCCATGACTGAGCAGCACACCCCTGATTCCCGACCCGCCACCGGCTACAACAGCGTCCCGCCGCAGATCGACCTGCCGGCGATGGAGCACCAGATCCTGGATCTGTGGCAGCGGAGCCGGACCTTCGACCGCTCGCTGGAGCAGACCGCCGACGGCGAGCCGTGGACGTTCTACGAGGGTCCGCCGACCGCCAACGGCAAGCCGGGCACCCATCACATCGAGACCCGGGTGTTCAAGGACGTGTTCCCGCGGTTCCGCACCATGCGCGGCTATCGGGTGGACCGGAAGGCCGGCTGGGACTGCCACGGGCTCCCGGTCGAGCTCGCCGTGGAGTCCGAGCTGGGGCTGAACGGCAAGCCGGACATCGAGCGCTACGGGGTCGAGGCGTTCAACGCGAAGTGCCGCGAGTCGGTGCGCCGGCATGTCGACGCGTTCGTCGAGCTGACCGAGCGGATGGGCTACTGGGTCAATCTCGACCAGGCGTACGAGACGATGAGCCCGAGTTACGTCGAGTCGGTCTGGTGGGCGCTGAAGAAGATCTTCGACGCCGGGCTGCTGACCGAGGACTTCCGGGTCGCGCCGTACTGCCCGCGCTGCGGCACCGGGCTCTCCGATCATGAGCTGGCACAGGGCTACGAGAACATCGTCGATCCGTCGGTCTACGTCCGGCTGCCGCTGACCTCCGGCCCGCACGCCGGCGAGGCGGATCTGCTGATCTGGACCACGACCCCGTGGACCCTGCCGTCCAACGCGCTGGTCGCGGTCAAGGACGACGTGACGTACGCGGTCGCCGTCCATGATCAGGAACGGCCGGTGGTGGTGGCCGAGTCGCTGCTGGAGTCGGCCCTCGGCGAGGGTTGGCGGGTCACCTCGACGTTCACCGGCGCGGAGATGGTCGGCTGGACGTACGACCGCCCGTTCACGATCGTCGACTGGCCGGGTCGCGGCCACTTCGTGGTGAACGAGGACTACGTCACCACGACCGACGGCACCGGTTTGGTCCACCAGGCCACGGTTTTCGGCGCCGACGACTTCGAATCGGTGCGCCGCAACGGGGTCGAGCTGATCAACCCGATCAACACCCAGGGCCGGTTCGACGCCGACCTGGAGTTGGTCGGCGGGGTCTACTTCCGCGACGCCAACGAGGCCCTGATGGAAGACCTGGCTCAGCGCGGCCGGTTGTTCCGCCGGATCGACTTCGAGCACTCCTACCCGCACTGCTGGCGCTGCCACAGCGCACTGATGTATTACGCGCTGCCGTCCTGGTACATCCGGACCACCAAGATCAAGGACGCGCTGCTGCGGGAGAACGAGCGCACCACCTGGTTTCCGGACACGATCAAGTGGGGCCGCTACGGCGACTGGCTCAACAACAACGTCGACTGGGCGCTGTCCCGGGCGCGTTACTGGGGCACGCCGTTGCCGATCTGGCGCAACGACGCCGACCCGAGCAAGATCATCTGTGTCGGGTCGCTGGCCGAACTGTCCGAACTGACCGGGGGCGAGCTGTCCACCCTCGATCCGCACCGGCCGTTCGTCGACGACGTCACCTTCACCCGGCCGGGCGAGGAGGGCACCTATCGGCGGGTGCCGGAGGTGATCGACGCCTGGTTCGACTCGGGCTCGATGCCCTTTGCCCAGTGGGGATTCCCGCATCTGGACGGCTCGACCGAACAGTTCGAGCGGGCCTATCCGGCCGACTTCATCTGCGAGGCGATCGATCAGACCCGCGGCTGGTTCTACACCTTGATGACGATCGGCACCCTGGTCTTCGACGAGACCTCGTATCGGAACGTCGTGGTGCTCGGCCACATCCTGGCCGAGGACGGCCGCAAGATGTCCAAGCACCTCGGCAACGTGCTCGACCCGATCGAGTTGATGGATGCCCACGGCGCCGACGCGGTCCGCTGGTTCATGGCCGCCGGCGGCTCACCCTGGGCGTCGCGCCGGGTCGGCCACGCGACGATCACCGAGACCGTCCGCAAGGTGCTGTTGACCTACTGGAACGTCGTCGCCTTCCAGGCCCTCTACGCCACCGTCAACGGCTGGACCCCGGCCGCCGCCGTGAAGTCCGACCATGTCCTCGACCGCTGGCTGAAGTCGATCACCGGCCGGCTGGTCACCGAGGTCACCGACGCGTACGAGAACTTCGACCTGCAACGGGTCGGCCAGTTGATCACCTCCTTCGTCGACGACCTGTCCAACTGGTACGTGCGCCGCTCGCGCCGCCGGTTCTGGAAGGGTGACGCGGGCGCGTTGGGGACCCTGCACGACACGCTCGACGCGGTGACCCGGCTGATGGCGCCGGTGGCGCCGTTCCTCACCGAGCGGGTGTGGCAGGACCTATTCACCGGCACGGATCCGAACGGACCGGACTCGGTCCACCTGGCCTCGTGGCCCGAGCCGGACACGGCGTCGCGCGACGAGGAGCTCGACGCCGGCATGCAGCTGGCCCAGCGCCTGGTCGAGCTGGGCCGCTCCGCTCGGTCCGAGGCCAAGATCAAGATCCGGCAGCCCCTCGGCCGCGCCCTGATCCCGACCGTCAGCCATGACCGCCTCGGCCCCGAACTGCTGGCGGAGATCGCCGCCGAGCTCAACCTCGGCACGGTCGAGTCCTTCACCGGCGCCGGCGACCTGGTCGAATACACCGCCAAGGGCAATTTCCGCGCCCTCGGCAAGCGATTCGGCAAGCAGACCCCGCAGGTCGCCGCCGCGATCGCCGCCGCCGACGCGGCAACCCTGGCGGAATCCCTGTCCAGCAAGGGCTCCGCGACCGTCGACCACGACGGTGGCACCGCGGTGACCAGCGACGAGGTGATCATCTCCGAGCGCCCCAAGGAAGGCTGGTCGGTCCTCAACGATCAGGGCGAAACCATCGCCCTCGACCTCGAACTCACGCCAGAGTTGATCAGCGCCGGTCTCGCCCGCGAGGCGATCCGGCTGATCCAGGAGACCCGCAAGGACTCCGGCCTGGAGGTCACCGACCGGATCCACCTCAGCTGGTCCGCCGCCCCCGAGATGGCCGCCGCCCTCCGCGATCACGGCGCTCTCGTCGCCGACGAGGTCCTCGCCCTCGAGGTCACCGAATCCGAGCCCGCCCCCGACTGGATCCGCTTCGACGATCTCGGCCTGGCACTCGCGCTGAGCAAGGCCGGGTAGCCCCGCTGCCATCGGGCCTGCCCCCTTCGACAGGCTCAGGACATGCTTCGACAGGCTCAGTCTGTCGGGGTGTCACGAAAGCTCTTCGTGCGGGACGAAAACCGCCATTGCCACGTGGAACCCTCCCGCACGAAGAGCTTTCGCGACACCCCGACCAGCAATATCCATCGAGTGGGCCGGACGGCAGGCTTCGGTCGCTCGGGCAAGTCAGCTCGGGCGCGCTGAAGATCAAAGACGCGCCAAGGGCGGGCGGGTTAGAGCGTTCCTGGGGAATTCCGGCCGGGCACCGGTTGTGCAGCGGTTGGGATCATCGACTGTGAGGTTTCCCGGCTCAACCGGCACGAAACGGCCGGGAAACGTCACAGTCGATGCCCACCCAACGACTTTCCGCGCGTCACCGACGCCCGGCCGCAAGTCTCAACGGGCCGCCATGACCCGCCCGTCCTTGGCGCGTCTTTCCGGCCGCCAGGCCGAAACCGAAGGGAGCAGCCAACTGGCCTCCTCGTCAACAGACTCAGGGAACGAACAGACGCCCAGCCCGAGCGGGTATCGCGACACCGCGAATCCAAGATCATCGGTGGATCCGGGCTGAGGGAACGAACAGGGCGCCGCGGTCACTTCGGTTCGGCCATGAAGCGTTCCAGACCGTCGAGGATCCGTTCCAGGCCGAAGCCCAGGGCTTCGTCCTGACCGCCGGCGGCAGCGGCCTCACTGAAGGCGGCGGACACTTCGGGGAAGCTGACGACCCGGGCTTCGAGGACGGCGGTCATGATCTCGCCGATGCCTCGCTCGACGGCGTCGTCGCCGCCGGATTCCTGGACCATGCCGCGGACGTGGATGGCAACCAGCGCCAAGGCATCGAGTCGGTCGGCGCGGGCCAGGTCGGTCTGACCGAGCACCCGGAGACCGACCTCGGTCCAGCGCAGCTCGTTCGGGCCGAAGGGCCTGATACCGACGGCCAGGGCGATCGCCCAGGGATGGGCCGCGAGGGCGCCGTGCATGGCGAAGGCCCAGGAACGGAGGCCGGCGCGCCAGTCGGACGCGGCGGCCAGGTCCTCCGGCGGCGCATCGAGGGCGCGGTCGAGCATCAGGGCCAGTAGCGCGCCCTTCCCCGGTGCGTACCGGTAGAGGGACATCTTGGTCACGCCGAGCCGGTCGGCGATCCGCTGCATCGAGACGCTGTCCAGCCCGTCGGCATCGGCGAGCTCGATCCCGGTCTGCACGATCTGCTCCAGAGTGATCCGCGGCTTGGGCCCGCGCTTCGGCGGCTGCGGGTCCGGCCACAGCAACGCGACGGTCTCGGCGTGGTCCATGGCGTCCTTCCGACAACGGCTTGACGAGAAAACTGTGTCTACCATACACTTTAACTGTGTCCACCGGACACAATTAATCTTCAGGGGGTTCGGATGTCCACTCGCAAGGTCCTCATCTCCGGTGCCAGTGTCGCCGGACCGGCTCTCGCCTACTGGTTGAACCGGTACGGCTACGAGGTCACGGTCGTCGAGCGCGCACCGGAGCTGCGTGGTGGCGGTCAGGCCGTGGACTTCAAGGGCGTGACCCACCGGACGGTGCTGGATCGGATGGACCTGTGGGAGGCCATCAATGATCTTCAGACCGGGCGCACCGATCTGCACATCGTCGATGATCAAGATCGGGTCAAGGCCGTCATCCCGGGCGAGTTCTCCGGCGGTGACGTCGAGATTCTGCGCGGCGATCTGGCCACGCTGCTGTACCAGCGCACCGTCGACTCCTGCCGCTACCTCTTCGATGATCATCTGACCGCCCTGGTCGAGAGCGGCTCCGGGGTCGAGGCGACCTTCGCCAACGGCGATCCCGAAACGTTCGACCTGGTGGTCGGCACCGACGGAGTGCACTCCGGCGTGCGCCGGCTCGCCTTCGGCCCCGAGGACGACTATGTCCGACACCTGGGCTTCTACTACGCCGTCGTCGGCGGATCGCCGACCCAGCACGGCGCCAACTCGGGCCCGGAGCACGGTCGGGCGGTCGGCACGATGTACAACACGCCGGGACGGATGATCACCGACGGCGGCCCGAAGGCACCGCAGTTGTACGTGTTCGCCTCGCCGAAACTGGATTACGACCGGCGCGACGTCGAGGAGCAGAAGCGGCTCGTGACCAAGGCGTTCGCCGGGGTCGGCTGGCGGGTGCCGCAGTTGCTGGCGAGGCTGCCCGAGCAGACCGACTTCTACCTGGACTCGATCAGCCGGGTGCACGTCGAGCGCTATACCAAGGGCCGGTTCGCCCTGGTCGGCGACGCCGCGTACGGCAACACCCTGGGCGGATTCGGCACCGGGCTGGCCCTGGTCGGCGCCCACGTCCTGGCCGGCGAGCTGGCCGTGGCCGAAGGTGATCATCGGGTCGCCTTCGAGCGCTACACCACGGTCATGCACCGCTACGCCAAGATCGCCCGGTCGGGCAACGCCGGGCCGTTCCTCGCTCCCCCGTCCAAGCTTCGGATCGGCCTGCGCAATCTCACGTTCGCCAACCGTTTCCTGCTCGGCATGATGATGAAGATGACCGACCAGTTCGCCAACGACATCGAACTGCCCGACTACCCGAGGTGATCATCCGGCCGCAGCCGGCTCGACGACGATCACCTCGGGGCCGGCCGCGGTCAGCTCGGCCAGCAACTCGGGATCCGCGCCCGAATCGGTGATGATCAGATCGACGTCGCTCAAGGATCCGAAGGCACAGAAGGAATCCCGGCCGACCTTGCCGGAGATCACCGGCACGATCCGCCGCCGGGCGGCCAGCAACATCGCGCGCTTGACCGCGGCCTCCTCCGGGTTGGTCGTGGTCAGGCCGCGATTCGACGTCAGCCCGTTCACTCCGATGATCGCGACGTCGACCGCGAGACTGCCCAGCCGCCCGCTGGTGGCGGCATCGACCGCGGCCGAGGTCAGGCCGCGGATCAGCCCGGGCAGCGTGATCACGGTCAGCGTCGACGACTGGGCCAGAAACTGCGCGGCCGGCAGGTTGTTGGTCACCACCGCCACGCCGGAGTCCTTGATCATCGCCTGAGCGCAGTTGAAGGTCAGCGAGCCCGAGTCCAACGCGATCACCCCGTCGGCGGGCAGCTCCGCCGCGACCCGGTCGGCGATCGCCAGCTTCTCCGCCCGCTGCTCGGCATGGCGCGCAGCCAGCGCCTGCTCGAACGGGGTCGCGTCGACCAGCCGCGCCCCGCCCCGCACCCGGCGCACGGTGCCGCGCCGGGCCAACACCTCCAGATCACGCCGTACGGTCTCGGCGGCGACCCCGAGCCGCCGCCCGATCTCGGCCACGCTCACATCCCGGCCCGGCACCGTCAACAGGAACTCCGCGATCGCCCGCTGCCGCTGCGGCGGAAACATCGGCAAGCTCTCGGCGGTCGCCACGCGACCATTCAAACACGATCGGCCACAATCAACCCATACTCGGGCATTGAAATCCTGATTTCAGACCAGATTCGGTCTGGACCGGGCACGTTTCAATGAGTTATGGTCACAAACGGGCAGCCCGGAGCATGCGGCAACGGCGCGGCGGCTGCCCTCGGCGATCAGCGGCGAGGAGGCCGACCTTCGATGACCACAACTACGCGCACCAGAGCCCGGCTGGCACCGGTCGTGCTGCTGGCCGGGATGACCCTGGTCCTCCCCGGCTGTGCCGGCTTCGGCAGTCTCGGCAACCAACCGGGCGTGACGACGGTGACCTTCGCCAGCGTCAACAACCCGCAGATGCAGGACCTGGCCCAGCTCATTCCCGAGTTCGAACGGGCTCATCCGGACATCAAGATCAACACCTTGATGATGGAGGAGAACGATCTGCGCAACGCCGCGACCAAGGACGTCGCGACCGCGGGCGGACAGTACGACGTGATGACCGTCGGCCTCTACGAGGTGCCGATCTGGGGCCAGAACGACTGGCTGGTCGACCTGACCGATCTGGCCGGCGAGGATCCCTCCTACGACGCCGAGGACATCTTCGAGCCGGTGCTGGACGGCGTCTCCTACGACGACCGGTATTACGCGATGCCGTTCTACGGCGAGTCCTCATTCCTGATGTATCGCAAGGATCTGTTCGAGGCTGCCGGGATCGAGATGCCGGAGCGACCGACCTGGCAGCAGGTCGCCGACTTCGCCAAGCAGCTCAAGACGCCGGATCGGGCGGGGATCTGTCTGCGCGGCAAGCCCGGCTGGGGCGAGATGTTCGCGCCGCTGAGCACGATCGTCAACACCTATGGCGGGCAGTGGTACGACGAGAACTGGAACGCCCAGGTCAACGCCCCCGGCTTCCACCGCGCGGTCGAGTTCTACCTGAACACGCTCGAGGAGAGCGGCGAGCCCGACCCGGTCTCGTACGGCTTCACCGAGTGCCTCAACCTGGTCACCGGCGGCGGCGCGGCGATGTGGTACGACGCGACCTCGGCGGCAGGCTCACTGGAGTCCGGGCCCAACAAGGGCAACTTCGGCTACGTCCGGGCTCCGGTCGACCAGACCGACGAGTCGGGCTGGCTGTGGTCCTGGAACCTCGGCATCAATGCCAGCGTCAACGCCGATCCGGCGAAGAAGGCCGCGGCCTGGGAGTTCGTCAAGTGGGCCACCTCGAAGGAATACGTGCAGCTGGCCGGCGAGCGGATGGGTTGGGCCCGCGTCCCGTCCGGCACCCGCGAATCGACCTTCGAGATCCCCGACTACCAGGCCTCCGGTGAGGCCTTCGCCCCGCTGACGGCGGAGATCATCCAGGAGGTCGACCCGAAGCAACCCGGGATCGCGCCGCAACCCTGGATCGGGATCCAGTACGTCACCATCCCCGAGTTCCAGGACGTCGGCAATCAGACCTCGCAGCTGGTCGCGGACGTGATCGCGGGCCGCCGTGATCTCGACGGGGCTCTGAACGACGCGCAGGCGATCGCCCAGCGCGCCGGCGACAAGCAGAAGCAACAGTGAGTGAGGGCATGGGGATGAGCACAGCAACCGCCCCGGCTCGGTCGGCTACCGATCCGCAGCCGACCAGGCCGAAGAAGATCAAGGTCAAGCTCGTCGGCCAGGAGCTGGCCGAGCGGATCTTCGCCCGAAAGCTGGTCCTGCCGGCCCTGGTGGTCGCGATCGTGATCACCCAGGTCCCGTTCATCGCGACGATCGTCTACTCCTTCGCCGACTGGAATCTGGCTCGGCCGGAGCAGCGCGGCTTCGCCGGGTTCGACAACTACGCCGCGGTCGTCACCAACGGCGTGTTCCTGCCCTCGGCGCTGGCCACGGTCCTGATCGTCGGCGGCTCGGTGCTGTTGTCCCTGGTGCTGGGCCTGCTGTTCGCGATCCTGCTGGACCGCAAGTTCAAGGGTCAGGCTCTGGCCCGGACGCTGTTGATCACCCCGTTCCTGGTGATGCCGGCCGCGGCCGCGCTGATCTGGAAGTACTCGATGCTGGATGTCGGCACCGGCATGATCAACTACGGGCTGTCCTTCTTCGGCGTCGATCCGGTCGCCTGGAACACCAACTTTCCGATGCTCACGATCATCTTCACCCTGACCTGGCAGTACACGCCGTTCATGATGTTGATCCTGTTGGCCGGCCTGCAGTCGCAGTCGGGCGAAGTGCTCGAGGCGGCCGACGTCGACGGCGCCGGACCGATCCAGACGTTCCGCTACATGACGCTGCCGCACCTGCGCACCTACGCGGAGCTGGCCACGCTGCTCGGCACGGTGATGATGATCCAGGTGTTCGACCCGGTCAACATCATGACCAAGGGCACCGGCGGCACCAAGACCCTGCCCTACCTGCTGTACGAGCGCGCCTTCATCGGTCAGGAGATCGGCGAGGCGGCCGCGTACGGCGTGATCACCGTGATCCTGACGATCATCGTCACCACGATCGCCCTGCGCACGCTGTTCCGCGTCTTCACCGAGGAGGCACGAGCATGACCACCACGACGATGCCGGCCCGCACCGCCCCGGCCCGCCCGGCCGTGGCCCGCGGCGGCAGCCGGTTCACCAAGCGCAAGGTCGGCGGCGTGATCGTCACCGGGATCACCTGGGTGCTGGTGTTCCTGTTCTTCTTCCCGGTGCTGTGGATGCTGCTCAACAGCTTCAAGTCCGAGGCCGGCGCCGCCGCGTTCCCGCCCAAGGTCGTCGCCGACTTCAGCTTCGACCGGTATGGCCAGGTCTTCGAGCGCGGCATGGGGCTCTACCTGGCCAACTCGGCTGCGGTGTCGATCCTCTCGACGCTGGTGGTGATGGCCCTGGCCATCCCGGCCGCGTACGCGCTGTCGGTGCGGCCGATCGGGAAGTGGCAGGACGCGCTGTTCTTCTTCATCTCGACCCGGTTCATGCCGGTCGCGGCGTCGATCATCCCGGTCTTCCTGCTGCTGCAAGTGGTCCGCGGCCTGGACAACCTGTGGTGGCTGGGCGCGCTCTATCTCGGCATCAACCTGCCGCTGGCAATCTGGATGATGCGCTCGTTCTTCGCCGAGGTGCCGCGGGCGGTGGTCGAGGCCGCGCAGGTCGACGGCGCCTCGTACTCGCGTGAACTGTGGCGGATCTCGCTGCCGATCGTCGCCCCCGGCGCCGCGGCCGCCGCCCTGATCTGCTTCATCTTCGCGTGGAACGAATACTTCCTGGCCAACCTGCTGACCGCGGTGGTGGCGCGCACGACGCCGCCGTTCCTGGGCAGCTTCGTCGACGGCCGCGGCCAGTTCCTCGCGGTGCTGTCGGCGGCGGCGACGATCGCGGTGCTGCCGGTGATCATCGCCGGCTGGATCGCGCAGAAGCGGCTGGTCCGTGGCCTGGCGATGGGAGCGGTCAAGTAATGCGGGCGATCGTCTTCACCGGGCCCGGCCGGTTCGAGCTCGCTGACGTACCGGATCCGAAGCCCGGGCCGCGTGAGGTCGTGGTGCGGGTCGTGGCGGTCGGGATCTGCGGCACCGACGTGCACGTGCTGGACGGCGAGTTCGAGCCGACCGTCTTCCCGATCACTCCCGGGCACGAGACCTCCGGGATCGTCGAAGCGGTCGGCGCGGAGGTCTCCGAGTTCACGCCCGGGGACCGGGTATCGGTCGATCCGACGCTGACCTGCGGCGAGTGCACGTTCTGTCGCGCCGGCCGGCCCAACCTGTGCGAACGCTGGGACGGGTCCGGGGTGGCCCGCACCAATGGCTCCGCGGCCGAGCTGATGCTGGCGCCGGTGCGCAACGTCTACCGGCTGCCGGACGGCGTCGACCTCGAGCTGGCGGCGCTGATCGAGCCGCTCTCCTGTGCCATCCACGGCTACGACCTGCTTCCCCGGCGGCTCGGCGAGCACTACCTGATCTACGGCGCCGGCACGATGGGCCTGATGATGGCCCAGCTGGCCCCGCGGGCCGGCGCCGCCTCGGTCACGGTCGTCGACCGCAATCCGGACCGGCTGCGGGCGGCCCGGGAGGTGGGCATCGACCTGGTGGCCGAGTCGGCCGATGATCACAACCGGCCGGGTGGCTGGGACGTGGTGATCGACTGTACGGGCGCGGTCGGCGCGATCGAGGACGGGCTCGGCCGGGTCCGCCGGGGAGGCACCTTCCAGCAGTTCGGGGTCGCGCCGACCGACGCCCGGGCGGCGTTCTCACCGTTTCGGATCTACAACGACGAAGTGACCGTGGTCGGCTCGATGGCCGTGCTGAACTCCTATGAGCGGGCCGTGGAGCTGTTCGCCGCCGGCGTGCTGAACGCCGCGCCGATGGTGAGCCACGCGTTCCCGCTCACCGACTACGGCCGGGCGATCGAACAGTTCCGGGCCGGCACCGGCCGCAAGCTGCAGTTGCGGCCCGGGCTGGATCGATCGACCGCCCTACTCTGATGACCGCCGAGATCCGCCAGGCGACGCTGGCCGAGTGGTTGGCCGCCGAGGGCCGGATCGATGTGATCACCGCGGCCGACCGGCTCGACGTCGCCCCGGAGACGATTCGTCGTGATCTTCGGGCGATGGAGCGGGCCGGTCTGCTGCGACGGGTGCACGGCGGCGCCGTCGGCACCGACCAGGATCCGATCCTGGCTCTCGGTCAGCCGGCCGCCGTGGAGCCCGGTGATCACGGCTGGGCGCACGCCGTCTGGGACCTGCTGCCGCGCTCCGGCACGATCCTGTTCGGCGCCGGCGAGCCGACGCTGACCCTGGCCACCTTGATCGTCACCGAGCCGGCCGACCTGACCGGGCTGACCATCGTCACCAACTCGCTGGACGTGGCGATCGTGCTGTCCCGGGCTCCCGGTCTGTCCGTCTACAACATCGGCGGTACGGTCTCGGCCCGGACCCGGGCGCAGGAGGGTGACTGGGCACTCACCGAGCTGCGCCGGCTGCACACCGACGTCAGCGTGGTCTGCCCCGCCGGGGTCAGCCGCGAGCACGGCCTGACCCAACACACGCCGGCCGCCGCGGCGGTGTCCGAAGCCGAGGTCGCCGCCGGGGCAACCCTCATCGCACTGGCCACCGCGGCCGCGCTCGGCAGCACCGCCTTGGTCCGCTTCGGCACGCTGGACCAGGTGGACCGGTTGGCGGTGACCGAGGATGTGCCCGACGAACTGCTGCGCCCCTATCGCGACGCCGATCTCGAGCTCATCGGCCGAGACCGGGCCGCCGCTGCCCCGGATCCGGACGCTATCGTCGGAGCCTGAGCGGTCCGGACTGTTCGTTCCCTGAGCCTGTCGAAGGGCAAATCCGATCAAGGTTTGAAAGCTGGCCCGGCCAGCCCTTCGACAGGCTCAGGGAACGAACGATCACCTTCGATCGCGAGCCCGCAAACTGTCCACCTTCAAGGGGAGATCACCATGCCGCTCGTCGCCGGCGTCGACTCGTCCACCCAGTCGGTCAAGCTCGTGGTCTGCGATGCCGACACCGGCGCCGTGGTCCGGACCGCCCGCGCTCCCCATCCTGACGGCACCGAAGTGTCGGCCCAGGCCTGGCTGGACGCCTACCGCGACGCCACGGCCGACCCGGCGCTGCTCGAGGGCGTCGACGCCATCGCCGTCGGCGGGCAGCAGCACGGCATGGTCACCCTGGACGAGGACGGCGAACTGGTCCGCGACGCCCTGCTCTGGAACGACAACCGGTCCGGCCAGGACGCCGTGGATCTGATCGACGAGCTCGGCGGGGCGAAGGCCTGGGCTGACGCGACCGGGTCGGTTCCGGTGGCCTCGATGACCGTGGCCAAGATCCGCTGGCTGGCCCGGGCCGAACCGGACAACGCGAGCCGTACCCGCACCGTGGTGCTGCCGCACGACTGGCTCACCTGGCAACTCGGGGAGCGGTCCTTCGCGCCGGTGACCGATCGGGGCGACGCCTCCGGCACCCTCTACTTCGACGCGACCGCCAACGAGTACCGCCAAGAACTGGTCCGGCTGGCGATCGGTCGTGACCTGGACCTGCCTCGGGTGGCCGCACCGAACGAGGTCGTCGGTGAGACCCCGTGGGGAGCCGCGATCGCCCCGGGCACCGGGGACAACATGGCGGCAGCGCTCGGGATGGGGCTGCGGCCGGGCGAGGCGGTCGTTTCGCTGGGCACCAGCGGCACCGCCTACGTGCGCTCCGATCGGCAGACCCACGAGTCGACCGGCACGGTGGCCGGGTTCGCCGACGCCACCGGGGCGTTCCTGCCCCTGGTCTGCACGCTCAACGGGGCCCGCAACCTGGTCGCGACCGCGGAGCTGCTGGGGGTCGACCTGGCCGAGTTCGACCGGCTGGCCCAGAGCGCCCCGCCGGGAAGCGAGGGCGTCAGCTATCTGCCGTATCTGGAGGGAGAACGCACCCCCGCGCTGCCCGATGCGACCGGACAGCTGCTCGGCCTGACCCTGAAGAACCTCACCCCGGCCAACGTCGCCCGGGCCACCATCGAGGGGGTGCTGTGGAGCCTCGCCTACGGTGTGGGCGTGCTCCGGCAGGAGACCGGCGGGATCGGGCGGATCACGCTGACCGGCGGCGCGGCCCAGTCCGCGGCCGTGCGGGCGATCGCGCCGGCGGTGTTCGGACTGCCGATCGCCTTCACCGAGCCGTTCGAGAGTGTTGCCGTCGGGGCTGCCCGGCAGGCCGCCTGGGCTCTTACGGGAGAGCTTCCCGACTGGCAGGTGCCGGTGCTCGGTCAGCACGAACCGAACGGATCCGAGACCACGGCCGCGCGCGACCTCAACGATCGTTACGTCGAGCTGCTGCATCAGCACTTCCCGCAAACTGCTTCCTGAAATAAAACGTTCCCTGAGCTTGTCGAAGGGCAATGCCACAACCATGTGACTTGCCCTTCGACAGGCTCAGGGAACGATAATGCCTATAAACACTTCAAGGCCGATCTCCGAAGAGATCGACCTTGAAGTAAAATGTCCGGCGACGTCCTAGTCTCCCACACGGCTCCCCGTGCAGTACCATCGGCGCTAAGAGGCTTAACTTCCGGGTTCGGAATGGGACCGGGTGTTTCCCTCTTGCTATGATCACCGAAACTCTATGGAGATGTCAGCGTCTCACCCAATTTAATGGGGAGCCGACCGTATCTCGGGAACTGCACAGTGGACGCGTAGCATCTTTGTAGGAACAAGCCCTCGGCCTATTAGTATCGGTCAGCTCCACACATTACTGTGCTTCCACATCCGACCTATCACCCAGTGTTCTGCTGGGGGCCTTACCAGGTTACCCTGTGGGAGCCATCATCTTGGAGTGTGCTTCCCGCTTAGATGCTTTCAGCGGTTATCACATCCGAACGTAGCCAACCAGCCGTGCCCTTGGCAGGACAACTGGCACACCAGAGGTTCGTCCATCCCGGTCCTCTCGTACTAAGGACAGCTCTCCTCAAGACTCCTACGCGCGCAGCGGATAGGGACCGAACTGTCTCACGACGTTCTAAACCCAGCTCGCGTGCCGCTTTAATGGGCGAACAGCCCAACCCTTGGGACCGACTACAGCCCCAGGATGCGACGAGCCGACATCGAGGTGCCAAACCATGCCGTCGCTATGGACGCTCGGGCAAGATCAGCCTGTTATCCCCGGGGTACCTTTTAGCCGTTGAGTGACGGCGCTTCCACGTGCCACCGTCAGATCACTAGTCCCGACTTTCGTCCCTGCTCGAGATGCCTCTCTCACAGTCAAGCTCCCTTGTGCACTTACACTCGAAACCTGATTGCCAACCAGGCTGAGGGAACCTTTGGGCGCCTCCGTTACCTTTTAGGAGGCGACCGCCCCAGTCAAACTACCCATCAGGCACTGTCCCTGATCCGGATAACGGACCTAGGTTAGATAACCAGAACAACCAGAGTGGTATTTCAACATTGACTCCACAACCACTGGCGTGACTGCTTCAAAGTCTCCCACCTATCCTACACAAATTGTACCGATCACCAATACCAAACTATAGTAAAGGTCCCGGGGTCTTTCCGTCCTGCTGCGCGTAACGAGCATCTTTACTCGTAGTGCAATTTCGCCGAGTCCGTGGTCGAGACAGCGCCCAAGTCGTTACGCCATTCGTGCAGGTCGGAACTTACCCGACAAGGAATTTCGCTACCTTAGGATGGTTATAGTTACCACCGCCGTTTACTGGCGCTTAAGTTCAGTGCTTCGCCTTGCGGCTAACACCTCCCCTTAACGTTCCAGCACCGGGCAGGCGTCAGTCCGTATACATCGTCTTACGACTTAGCACGGACCTGTGTTTTTAATAAACAGTCGCTCGGGCCTGGTCTCTGCGGCCTTCTCCGCCGTCTGGAGTAAATCCATAGACAGAGTCGGCCCCCCTTATCCCTAAGTTACGGGGGTATTTTGCCGAGTTCCTTAACCACGGTTATCTCGATCGCCTTAGTATTCTCTACCTGACCACCAGAGTCGGTTTAGGGTACGGGCGGCTTATGAACTCGCTACGAAGGTTTTCTAGGCAGCATAGGATCACCCACTCATTCGATCGAAATCGATAGAGCCGTCATGTCTCAGGCACATGAGATGCGGATTTGCCTACATCTCGCCCTACGCATTTAGCCCGGGACTACCATCGCCCGGGATGGGCTACCTTCCTGCGTCACTCCTCAGCTTGCCTAATACGAACTTGGGTCGCAGACTCATGCTGAATCAGTCCGAAGACGTCCTCAGCGCTCGCGTGCTTAGCATTATTCGCCTCGGCAGGGGCGTTCATACGCCGGTACGGGAATATCAACCCGTTGTCCATCGACTACGCCTGTCGGCCTCGCCTTAGGTCCCGACTTACCCAGGGCAGATTAGCTTGACCCTGGAACCCTTGGTCATTCGGCGGACGGGTTTCTCACCCGTCTTTCGCTACTCATGCCTGCATTCTCACTCGTGTGCGCTCCACGGCTAGGTCACCCTGCCGCTTCTCTGCACACACGACGCTCCCCTACCCATCCACGCGCTTGGACCTGGACTCCGAAGAGTTCAAGCCGGGCACTTGCGTGAATGACACAGCTTCGGCGGATTGCTTGAGCCCCGCTAAATTGTCGGCGCAGAATCACTTGACCAGTGAGCTATTACGCACTCTTTCAAGGGTGGCTGCTTCCAAGCCAACCTCCTGGTTGTCTCCGCAACTCCACATCCTTTTCCACTTAGCAATCGCTTAGGGGCCTTAGCTGGTGTTCTGGGCTGTTTCCCTCTCGACTACGAACCTTATCGCCCGCAGTCTCACTGCCGCGCTCTCACTTACCGGCATTCGGAGTTTGGCTAATTTCGGTAAGCTTGTGGGCCCCCTAGACTATCCAGTGCTCTACCTCCGGTAAGAAACACGCGACGCTGCACCTATATGCATTTCGGGGAGAACCAGCTATTACGGAGTTTGATTGGCCTTTCACCCCTATCCACAGCTCATCCCCCAGGTTTGTAACCCTGGTGGGTTCGGGCCTCCACGACGTCTTACCGTCGCTTCACCCTGGCCATGGATAGATCACTCCGCTTCGGGTCTAGAGCACGCGACTGAATCGCCCTATTCAGACTCGCTTTCGCTACGGCTACCCCACACGGGTTAACCTCGCCACGTACCACTAACTCGCAGGCTCATTCTTCAAAAGGCACGCCGTCACAGATCCGAAGATCAGCTCCGACGGATTGTAGGCAATCGGTTTCAGGTACTCTTTCACTCCCCTCCCGGGGTACTTTTCACCTTTCCCTCACGGTACTGGTCCGCTATCGGTCACCAAGGAGTATTTAGGCTTAGCAGGTGGTCCTGCCAGATTCGCACGGAGGATTCAGGACCTCCGTCCTACTTGGGGTGACACTCGAGAGTGATCAACTTACGTCTACAGGGGTATTACCTTCTGTGCCGTGCCTTCCCAGCGCACTTCGACTTCATTGATCATTTGTGACTCTCTGACCGGATGACAGCCCGGTCTGAATGGCCCCACAACACCGCAGATGCAACGCCTGTCAGCTATCACACATCTGTGGTTTGGCCTCTTCCGCTTTCGCTCACGTCTACTTACGGAATCACTGTTGTTTTCTCTTCCTGTGGGTACTGAGATGATTCACTTCCCCACGTTCCCTCCAACTGCCCTATGTGTTCAGGCAGAGGTCGCCGGACATTACTCCGGTTTCTTTCGAGGTTTCCCTATTCGGAGATCCCCGGATCGAAGCTCGTTTACCAGCTCCCCGGGGCTTATCGCAGGTTACAACGTCCTTCATCGGCTCTTGGTGCCTAGGCATCCACCGATTGCCCTTAGTAGCTTGTTGTTACTACAAAGATGCTCGCGTCCACTGTGAAGTTCTCAACATACGGGCGGAAACATAGTCCCTCTCGATTTTGGTCGAGAGGGATCGATGTCCGCTGGAGGTGGTTGCAGATGCAACCGAAACCTCAGGGCTCAACAGCGTGCCTCAGGCCGTATCCGATGAGCTTCGAGTTTCCACTCCTACTTGCGTAGGTTGTACTGACGTTGCTCGCCGGCTACGGCTTAATGGTCAATGTTCCACATTCCGGTGCCTACTCAGCTGGGTACGAACGACTCAGATCTGAGTGCATGGACGGACGAGTCCGCCATATGGCTCCTTAGAAAGGAGGTGATCCAGCCGCACCTTCCGGTACGGCTACCTTGTTACGACTTAGTCCTAATCGCCGGTCCCACCTTCGACGGCTCCCTCCACAAGGGTTGGGCCACCGGCTTCGGGTGTTACCGACTTTCATGACTTGACGGGCGGTGTGTACAAGGCCCGGGAACGTATTCACCGCAGCGTTGCTGATCTGCGATTACTAGCGACTCCGACTTCATGGGGTCGAGTTGCAGACCCCAATCCGAACTGAGACTGGCTTTTTGAGATTCGCTTAACCTTGCGGTCTCGCAGCTCTTTGTACCAGCCATTGTAGCATGCGTGAAGCCCTGGACATAAGGGGCATGATGACTTGACGTCATCCCCACCTTCCTCCGAGTTGACCCCGGCAGTCTCCTATGAGTCCCCGGCATTATCCGCTGGCAACATAGGACGAGGGTTGCGCTCGTTGCGGGACTTAACCCAACATCTCACGACACGAGCTGACGACAGCCATGCACCACCTGTATACCGACCTTGCGGGGGCTACATCTCTGCAGCTTTCCGGTATATGTCAAACCCAGGTAAGGTTCTTCGCGTTGCATCGAATTAATCCGCATGCTCCGCCGCTTGTGCGGGCCCCCGTCAATTCCTTTGAGTTTTAGCCTTGCGGCCGTACTCCCCAGGCGGGGCACTTAATGCGTTAGCTACGGCACGGAACTCGTGGAATGAGTCCCACACCTAGTGCCCACCGTTTACGGCGTGGACTACCAGGGTATCTAAGCCTGTTTGCTCCCCACGCTTTCGCTTCTCAGCGTCAGGAAATGCCCAGAGAACCGCCTTCGCCACTGGTGTTCCACCTGATATCTGCGCATTCCACCGCTCCACCAGGTATTCCATTCTCCCCTGCATTCCTCTAGTCTGCCCGTATCGGAAGCAGGCTCAGGGTTAAGCCCTGAGTTTTCACTCCCGACGCAGCAGACCGCCTACAAGCCCTTTACGCCCAATAATTCCGGACAACGCTCGGACCCTACGTATCACCGCGGCTGCTGGCACGTAGTTGGCCGGTCCTTCTTCTGCACCTACCGTCACTTTCGCTTCGTCGGTACTGAAAGCGGTTTACAACCCGAAGGCCGTCATCCCGCACGCGGCGTTGCTGCATCAGACTTTCGTCCATTGTGCAATATTCCCCACTGCTGCCTCCCGTAGGAGTCTGGGCCGTATCTCAGTCCCAGTGTGGCCGGTCGCCCTCTCAGGCCGGCTACCCGTAGAAGCCTTGGTGAGCCGTTACCTCACCAACTAGCTGATAGGCCGCGAGCCCATCCCTGACCGCCGGAGCTTTGCACTCTCGTGGATGTCCACAAGAGTGATCATTCGGTATTAGACCCGATTTCTCGGGCTTATTCCGATGTCAAGGGTAGGTTGCTCACGTGTTACTCACCCGTTCGCCACTCGTGTACCCCCGAAGGGGCCTTACCGTTCGACTTGCATGTGTTAAGCACGCCGCCAGCGTTCGTCCTGAGCCAGGATCAAACTCTCCGTTGAAATCTATCGGTTGCGGCTTTATTAGGCCGGTTCCGTTCAACTCAAATTCGATCGCTGACAAGACCCATTGCTGGGTTCATCAATCAAT
Organism: Microlunatus speluncae; assembly: GCF_009299835.1. Lineage (GTDB taxonomy): Bacteria > Actinomycetota > Actinomycetes > Propionibacteriales > Propionibacteriaceae > Microlunatus > Microlunatus speluncae. Next base: position 428,513 of record NZ_VKCZ01000019.1, on the reverse strand, counting down.
CAAAGGAATTCCGAACTCATGATATTGTCGAAGCATGAGCATCGTTAGAGGCCCAGTCTTCTTCAATGTCAAGAGCACGGGGTTGTTGTGCATATTTGGCATTGACTTTTAGCACGCTGTTGAGTTCTCAAGCTTCGGGTGCACACCGCTCGGTCACTTTCGTTTCCGTTTGGGGCAACTCGACTTACTTTAGTGAGGTTCGGTTTCCGGTGTCAAATCCGTGTTTCCGAGATTCACTGTGGTGTGTTTGGCTTCCTCAGGTCACTTTCGTTTCGCTGAGGCAAACCCGACTAACCTTAGTGATTCTCAGTTTGCGGTGTCAAATCCGCTTTCTGAGCTCCACTTCGGTGTCTTGTGTTGCCTCGATCTTCTTTGAGGCAACCCGACCAACCTTAGTGATTCTCGGTTTCGGGTGTCAAATCCGGTCCCGATTCCCCACTATTGATTTGTCTTCGCCCACGTTGCTGCTCCGGACTCCTTGCTGCTCTGATCGAGCGCGCAACGATCCCGGTTGGATCATCGTGGGTTGGTGTGCCTCCTGCTGGAGGCTTGGGCTACTTTACTCGTCCGACTCTTGCGAGTCAAGCGTGTCTGGCATCCCGCTCCTCCGAGGGTTCCTGACCCGGTCTTCGCGATGGACCCGCTCAAGGGCGCACATCAACCGGATCTTCATCTCGGTGGAGTTCGGCCGGTGGCTCGCTTCGGTTTCCCTCTGCGTTCCGCCCCCCCGGCTCGACAGGTAGAACATTACGAGGCTCGTCCGGACAGGGTCAAATCGAGCGGCCGTGGCAGTCCTCACAGCGTGACACGCCCACGTGGAGTGGCCGCGGATCAGCGTCGGATGGTAACGGCGCCGACCGTCTTCCGACCCCGGCGCGTGATCACGAAGCGACCGTGCAGCAGAGCGGTGTCGGCCACCCGGGCGTCCGGATCGGTCACCTTCTCGTTGTTCAGGTAGGCGCCGCCCTCGGCGATCGTGCGCCGGGCCGCCGACTTGCTGGCCACCACCCCACTGGCCTCCAACACCGCGACCACCGACGGCAGCCCTCCGTCGGAGGTCGTCACCTCGGCACCACCGACCTCGGCCACCACGCCGGCCAGGGTGTCCTCGTCCAGGTCCGCCAGATCCGCCCGGCCGAACAGCGCCGCGGCGGCAGCCTCGGCGCCCTCCCGGGCCGACCGGGAATGGACGAAGTCGGTGACGTCGTCGGCCAGCGCGCGTTGGGCCCGGCGTTCGTGCGGCCGCTCCTCGGTGGCCCGCTCCAGCTCCGCGATCTCCTCGGCCGAGCGGGCCGAGAACACCTTCAGGTATTCGATCACCTTGGCGTCCTCGGCGTTGAGGAAGAACTGGTGGAATGCGTACGGGCTGGTCATCTGCGGATCGAGCCAGACCGTGCCGGACTCGGTCTTACCGAACTTGGTCCCGTCCGCCTTGGTCAGCAGCGGTGTCGCCAGCGCATGCACCCGTTCCCCCGCCGACCGCCGGACCAGCTCGACGCCGGCGGTGATGTTGCCCCACTGATCGGAGCCGCCGAACTGCAGCGTGCAGCCGTGCCGGCGGTACAACTCGAGGTAGTCGAAGGACTGCAGCAGGACGTAGGAGAACTCCGTGTACGAGATCCCCGCCTCCAGCCGGTTCCGCACCACATCCCGGGCCAGCATCCGGTTCACCGGGAAGTGCTTGCCGATGTCGCGGAGGAAGTCCAGCACCGGCACCGTCCCGGTCCAGTCCAGGTTGTTGACCACCGTGGCCGCGGCCGGCCCGGTGAAGTCGACGTACTTCGACACCTGGTCACGGATCCGGCCCACCCAGCCGGCGACGACCTCCTTCGAGTTCAGCGTCCGCTCGCCGGAGTCCTTGGGGTCGCCGATCAGGCCGGTCGAACCGCCGACCAGGATCAGCGGCCGATGCCCAGCCCGTTGCAGATGGCCGGCGACGATCAGCTGCACCAGGTTGCCGAAGTGCAGGCTAGGCGCCGTCGGGTCGAAGCCCACGTAGAAGGTGATGGGCCCGGCCGCGAGGTGCTCGCGCAGCGCGTCCCGGTCGGTCGATTCGGCCACCAGGCCACGCCAGCTGAGTTCGTCGAGGATGTCGGTCACGCTGGTGAATCTAGCGAACCGGCGAACGACGTCCCGCCCCAGCGCACCACTCGGACTCTCATCCGGGAGCTGGCCGGGATTCGCTCTGCTGCATGGCATTCATCAGGCGGTCGACGGCGCGCATCTTGTTGGTCACGTCCAGAGCCGCCACCTTGTACGCCTCGGACAGGGTCGGATAGTTGAGCACCGTGTCCACCAGGTAGTCGACGGTGCCGCCGCAGCCCATGATCGCCTGGCCGATGTGCACCAGTTCGGTCGCCGAGGTGCCGAAGACGTGGACGCCGAGGATGTGTCGGGTCTCGCTGTGCACGATCAGCTTCAGCATCCCGTACGGATCGCCGACGATCTGGCCGCGGGCCAACTCGCGGTAGCGGGAGATGCCGACCTCGAACGGCACCGCCTCCGCCGTCAGCTCCTCCTCCGTCCGGCCGCAGTAGGAGAGTTCGGGAATGGTGTAGATGCCGATCGGCTGCAACTCGCGCAGCTCGTGCGCCGGCTCGTCGAACGCGTGCGCGGCGGCCAGCCGGCCCTGATCCATCGAGGTCGCGGCCAGCGCCGGGAAGCCGATCACGTCGCCGACGGCATACAGGTGATCGACCTCGGTCCGGTAGTTCTCGTCAACCACCAGCCTGCCACGCGGGTCGGCGGTCAGGCCGGCCTGATCGAGCCGGAGCCGACCGGTGGCGCCCTGTCGGCCGGCCGAATACATCACCACCTCGGCGGCGATCTTCTTGCCCGAGGCGAGCGTGGTGATGGTGCCGCGGCCGGAGCTCTCCACCGACGACACCTCCTCGCCGAACCGGAACGACATCGACTGGTCGCGGAGATGGAACTTGAGCGACTCGATCAGCTCCGGGTCGCAGAACTCGAGCATCCGCGGCCTCTTCTCGACCAGGGTCACCCGGGTGCCCAGGGCGGCGAAGATCGAGGCGTACTCGACGCCGATCACCCCGGCGCCGACGACGACCAGGGAGTCCGGGACCTCTTCCAGGGTGAGGATCTGGTCGGAGTCGAGGATGCGGGCGCCGTCGAACTGGATCTGTGGCGGGCGGGCCGGCGTGGTGCCGGTGGCGATCACGATCTTGGCCGCCGTCACGGTCAGGTGCTGCGCCGTCCCCTCGCCCTCGATCGACAGGGTGTGCGGATCGACGAACGACGCCGTGCCGCCGATCAGCTCGATGTGGTTGCGCAGCAGCTGCGACCGGACGACCTCGGTCTCCCGACCGACGACGTGCTGCAACCGGGCCAGCAGGTCGCCGATGGTGATGTCGCTCTTGACCCGGTAACTGGCGCCGTACAGATCCCGCAGCTGCATCCCGGTCAGGTAGACGACCGCCTCCCGCAACGTCTTGGACGGGATCGTGCCGGTGTTGACGCAGACGCCGCCGACCATCTGCGGCCGGTCGATCACACAGACCCGGCGGCCGAGCTTGGCGGCCATGATGGCGGCCTTCTGGCCCCCTGGCCCGGAGCCGATGACCGCGAGATCGTAGTCGTAGCCGTGATCCATCCACTCAGGGTGTCATGACCTCGTTACGGGCGCTCGAATCCTGTTCGGTCACCGGGTGACGAATCGACTGATCGCGTCGAAGGAGTCGAGCACCTCGGTCAGTTGGCTTCGGACCTGCTCCGTTGCCGTACCGCCGCGGCCGTTCCGGCTGTTCACCGAACCCTCGGCGGTGAGCACCTCCAGCACCTCAGGGGTAAGCCGGGGTGAGATCTCGGTCAGCTGGTCCGGGGTCAGGTCGGACAGCTCGATCCCCTGCTGCTCGCAGAACCGGACGGCGGCGCCGGAGATCTCGTGCGCCTCGGCGAACGGCACCCGCTGCCGGACCAGCCAGTCGGCCACGTCGGTCGCCAGGGAGAAGCCCTTGGGGGCCAGCGCGGCCATCCGCTCGGTGTCGAAGCGCAGCGTGCCGACCAGCCCGGCCATCGCCGGGAGCAAGATCAACAACTGGTCGATCGAGTCGAAGATCGGCTCCTTGTCCTCCTGCAGGTCCCGGTTGTACGCCAGCGGCAATCCCTTGCAGGTGGCCAACAGGCCGGACAGGTTGCCGATCAGCCGGCCGGCCTTGCCTCGGGCCAGTTCCGCGACGTCCGGATTCTTCTTCTGCGGCATGATCGACGAACCGGTGGACCAGGCGTCGTCCAAGATCGCGAAGCCGAACTCGTGGGTGCACCAGATGATCACGTCCTCACTCAGCCGGGACAGATCGACCCCGAGCTGGGCACAGACGTAGGCCGCCTCCGCGGCAAGATCACGCGCCGCGGTGCCGTCGATCGAATTCGGCACCGAGGAGCCGAAGCCGAGGTCGTGGGCCACCGCCTCCGGGTCGAGGCCGAGCGAGGTGCCGGCCAGGGCGGCGGAGCCGTACGGGCTGACGTCGAGCCGCCGGTCCAGGTCCCGGATCCGGTCGGCGTCGCGGAGCAGCGGCCAGGCATGGGCCAACAGATGGTGCGAGAGCAGCACCGGCTGGGCCGACTGCAGATGGGTCCGGCCGGGCATGATCGCGCCGAGGTGGGTCCGGGCCTGATCGTGCAGCGCCTCGACCAGTTGCTGGATCGCCGCCGCGACCTCGCGCATCGCGTCGCGCAGATACAGCCGGAGCAGGGTGGCGATCTGATCGTTGCGGGACCGGCCGGCCCGGAGCCGGCCGCCCAGCTCGGGTCCGGCGAGCTCGATCAGGCCGCGTTCCAGCGCGCCGTGCACGTCCTCGTCGGACGGCGCCGGCAGGAACTCGCCGGCCGCGACCTGTTGGTCGAGTCGATCCAGGGCGTCGGTGAGGCCGGCGTGCTCGTCGTCGGTCAACAGCCCGGCCGCGCGCAGTGCCGCGGCGTGCGCGCGGGACCCGGCGAGGTCGTACCGGGCCAGTCGCCAGTCGAACTGGGTCGACTTGCTCAGCGCGAACATGGCCGCCGCGGCACCGCCGGTGAACCGGCCGCCCCACAGCTGGCCCGAACCGGCGGCGGGTGCCTGGGTGCCGGTCATCAGTCGGTGCCCGCTTCCAGCGCGGCCTCGTCGAGGGCGTCGCCGAGATCGCCTTCGCCGGACCCGTTCGCCGCCGCGATCCGGTCGAACCCGCCGGACGGCAACTCCCCGAAGAGGGTGCCGTGCTCGACCAGCAGCGTCCCCTGCTGCAGCGGCTGCTCGGCGTAGGCCTCCAGCTTGGCCCGCGAGTCGGCGATGTCGAGGTTGCGCATGGTGAGCTGGCCGATCCGGTCGGTGGGCCCGAACGCGGCGTTCTCCACCCGCTCCATCGACAGCCGGTCCGGATGGTAGGAGAAGCCGCTGCCCTGGGTGTCGATGATCGTGTAGTCGTCGCCGCGCCGCAGCCGGAGCGTGACGGTGCCGGTGACCAGGGAGGCGATCCAGCGCTGGATCGACTCGCGGATCATCAGCGCCTGCGGATCGAGCCAGCGGCCCTCGTACAGCAGCCGGCCGAGCTTGCGGCCCTCGGCGTGGTAGTTGGCGACGGTGTCCTCGTTGTGGATCGCGTTGATCAACCGCTCGTAGGCGGCGAACAGCAACGCCATCCCGGGCGCTTCGTAGATGCCGCGTGACTTGGCCTCGATGATCCGGTTCTCGATCTGGTCGGACATGCCCAGGCCGTGCCGGCCGCCGATCTTGTTGGCCGCCATCACCAGGGCGACCTGGTCGGCGAACCGTTCGCCGTTGATCGCCACCGGAAAGCCGGCCTCGAAGGTGATCGTGACGTCCTCGGCCTCGATCGCGACCGACGGATCCCAGAACTTCACCCCCATGATCGGATCGATGGTCTCCAGCGACACGTCGAGGTGCTCCAGCGTCTTCGCCTCGTGGGTCGCACCCCAGATGTTGGCGTCGGTGGAGTACGCCTTCTCGGCCGCGTCCCGGTAGGGCAGCCCGTGCGCGGTGAGCCACTTGCTCATCTCCTCCCGCCCGCCCAGCTCGTGCACGAAGTCGGCGTCGAGCCACGGCTTGTAGATCCGCAGCTCGGGGTTGGCCAGCAGCCCGTAGCGGTAGAACCGCTCGATGTCGTTGCCCTTGAAGGTCGAGCCGTCGCCCCAGATGTTGACGTCGTCGGAATGCATCGTGCGCACCAGCAGCGTGCCGGTCACCGCCCGACCGAGTGGCGTGGTGTTGAAATACGTCCGGCCGCCGGACCGGATGTGGAACGCTCCGCAGGCCAGCGCCGCCAGGCCCTCCTGGACCAGCTGCGGCTTGATGTCGACCACGCGGGCGATCTCGGCGCCGTACTCCTTCGCGCGCGTGGGGACGCCGGAGATGTCCGTCTCGTCGTACTGTCCGAGATCGGCGGTGTAGGTGCACGGGATCCCGCCCTTGTCGCGCATCCAGGCGACCGCCACGGAGGTGTCGAGGCCGCCGGAGAAGGCGATGCCGATGCGCTCGCCCTTGGGGAGGGAGGTCAGGACCTTGCTCACGGGATGGATGCTCCTTCGTCAGAATCTGCTGGGCCGATCGGCTTGCCGGTCCGGGCCATGATCAAGAACTGTTCGGCGATCGCGGCGCCGCCGGTCGGGTCGCGGGTGATCACCACGACGGTGTCGTCGCCCGCGATGGTGCCGAGGATCGCCGGCCAGCCGACGCGGTCGATCGCCGAAGCGAAATACTGCGCCGCTCCCGGCGGGGTGCGCAACACGGCCAGGTTGGCCGACGCCTCCGCCGTGGTCAACACCTCGTTGCAGAGCCGGGCCAGCCGGACCTCGAAGGTGGCGTATTCGCCGGCATGCGGGGTGCGGTCGCCGCCGTCGGACGGGACCGCGTAGATCAGGTGGCCGCCCTCGCCGCGGATCCGCAGCGCGCCGACCTCGACCAGGTCCTTGGACAGCGTGCCCTGGGTGACGCTGACGTTGTCATTGGCCAGCAGCTCGGCCAGCTCGGTCTGGGAGCGGACCTGGTGTTGGCCCAGCAGCTCGATGATCTTGGCCTGCCGGGCCGCCTTGCTCGGTGGGGCGGAGATCATGATCCGGCCCGGTGCCGGTCGGGATCGAGCAGGAAGGCCAGCAGGGCCTTCTGAGCGTGCCGCCGGTTCTCCGCCTGATCCCAGACCACCGACTGCGGCCCGTCGATCACGTCGGCGTCGATCTCCTTGCCCCGGTAGGCCGGCAGGCAATGCAGCACGATCGCGTCCGGGGCGGCCTTGCCGAGCAGGTCGGCGGTCACCCGGTACGGGCTGAAGATCGCCGACCGGTCGTGGCCGTCGTTCTCCTGCCCCATCGAGACCCAGGTGTCGGTGGCGATCACGTCGGCCCCGGCCACCGCGGCCGCCGGGTCGTCGGTGATGATCACCTCGCCGCCGGTGCCGGCCGCGATGCCTTGGGCCCGCTCGATGATGTCGGGCCGGGGCTGGAAGCCCTCCGGGGCGGCGATCGTGATCTTGAGCCCGGCGGTCGCGCCGCCGAGGGCGTAGGAGTGGGCCATGTTGTTGGCGCCGTCGCCCAGGTAGGCCAGCGATCGGCCGGCCAGGGTCCCCCGGTGCTCCATGATCGTCTGCAGGTCGGCCAGGATCTGACACGGGTGGTAGTCGTCGGTGAGCGCGTTGATCACCGGGACGCCGGCGTATTCGGCCATCGCGGCCAGATCGTCCTGGGCGAAGGTGCGCCAGACGATCGCCGCGCACTGCCGGCCCAGCACCCGGGCCACGTCGGCGACCGACTCCCGGGTGCCGATCCCGGCCAGCCGGCCGTCCACGATCATGGAATGGCCGCCGAGCTCGGCGATGCCCGCGCTGAACGAGGACTGGGTGCGCAGGGTCGGCTTGTCGAACAGCACCGCGACGCTCCGCGGGCCGGCCAGCGGACGCTCGGCGTACGGCTCGGACTTCAGCCGGGCGGCCAACTCGAGCACCGTGGCCTGATCGGCCGGACTCAGGTCGTCGTCGGCCAGGAAGTGCCGGATCGCGGGGCTGGTGGCGTTCATGCCGGCACCTCTGCGGCGGCGTCGAGGATGCCGGGCAGGGCGTGGACGAAGCTGTCGAGCTGCTCGCCGGTGATGATCAACGGCGGGGCGATCCGGATCACGTCCGGCCGCGGCGCGTTGATCACGAACCCGGCATCGAGGGCAAGATCGACGGCGGCCGCGGCGATCGGCTTGTTCAGCACGATCGCCTGCAGCAGGCCGCGGCCGCGCACGCCGGCGATGTGCCAGTTGCCGACCAGGTGGATCATCGAGGCGAGTCGCTCACCCATCGCGGTGGCGTTGGCCAGCAGCCCGTCCCGCTCGATCACCGCCATCACGGCGAGACCGGCGATCGCGGCGACCGGATTGCCGCCGAACGTCGTGCCGTGGCTGCCCGGGCCGAGCAGCGTCGCGGCCCGGCCGGTGGCCAGGCAGGCGCCGATCGGGAAGCCGTTGCCGAGCCCCTTGGCCAGCGTCACGATGTCGGCCCGGACCCCCTGGTCGGTGTGCACCAGCCACGAACCGGTCCGGCCCATCCCGGTCTGGATCTCGTCGATCCAGAGCAGGGCGCCGGCGGCGTCGCACAGCTCCCGGGCCTTGGCCAGGTAGCCCGGCGGCGGCACCACCACGCCGTTCTCGCCCTGGATCGGCTCCAGCACCACGGCGGCCACGGTCTCGTCCAGCACCTCGGCCAGGGCAGCGGCGTCGCCGTACGGGACGAAGGTGACGTCCCCCGGCAGCGGCTCGAACGGCTCCCGATATTTCGGGCTGTGGGTCAGAGCCAGCGAGCCGAGGGACCGGCCGTGGAACGCGCCCTCGGTGGAGATGATCTTGGTCCGGCCGGTCTGCCGGGTGATCTTGAACGCGGCCTCGTTGGCCTCCGTGCCGGAGTTGGCGAAGAAGACCCGGGCGTCGACGTCGGCGCCGCCGACCAGCGCGGTCAGCCGTTCGGCGAGCGCGACCTGGGCCGGGGTGGCGAAGAAGTTGGACACGTGGCCGAGCGTCGACAGCTGGCTGGTGATCGCCGCCAGCACGGTCGGGTGCGCGTGGCCCAGTGCATTGACCGCGAGCCCGCCCAGCAGGTCGAGGTGCCGCCGGCCCTCCGCGTCCCAGACGTAGCAGCCCTCGCCGCGGACGAAGACCCGCTTCGGGGTGCCGAACGTCGGCATGATCGCCGAGCCGTAACCGGCCAGGACGTCGGCGCTGGTCCGGCCGTTGCCCTGCAGCCTGGTCAGATCCTGACCCACCTCGAGCTCGTTGCTCATGCCGTGGTCCCCTTGGTGATCATGAATTCGCCCTTGTGCAGTTCGTGGTCCGGGATCGGCTCACCGGCCGGGAAGACCCGGCTGCCGAGGCGGACCAGACCGTCCTGGATGATCATGGTGCCGAGGCCCTCGTTGGTGAAGATCTCCAGCAGCAGCGAGTGCGGCACCCGGCCGTCGGTGACCGTGGCCCGGGTCAACCCGCCCTCGACCGCGCGCAGGCAGGCCTCCATCTTCGGCACCATGCCCGACTCCAGCGACGGCATCAGCTGCCGCAACTGCGAGGCGGAGATGTTGGTGACGACCTCGGTGCTGTTCGGCCAGTCGGCGTAGAGGCCCTCGACATCGGTGAGCACAACCAGCCGGTCGGCCTTGAGCGCAACGGCCAGCGCCGCGGCGGCCGTGTCGGCGTTGACGTTGTGCACGACCCCGTTCACGTCGGGCGCGATGCTGGCGACGACCGGGATCCGGCCGGCGCCGATCAGGCCCTCGATCGCCTCGGTGTGCACGGCGGTGACGTCCCCGACCAGGCCGAGATCGATCTCCTCGCCGTCGACCGTGAGGCTCTTACGCTCGGCGGTGAACAGGCCGCCGTCCTCGCCGGACATGCCGACCGCGAGGGTGCTCTGCTGGTTGATCAAGCCGACCAGGTCCCGGCCGACCTGCCCGACCAGCACCATCCGGACGACCTCCATCACCTCCGGACTGGTCACCCGGAGACCGTTCTTGAATTCGCTGGCGATCCCCAGCCGCTTCAGCATGCCGGAGATCTGCGGACCGCCGCCGTGCACGACGACCGGATGCACGCCGCACCGCTTCATGAACACGATGTCGGAGGCGAACGCCCGCTTCAGGTCCTCGTCGATCATGGCGTTGCCGCCGTATTTGATCACGACGGTCTTGCCGGCGTAGGTCTCCAACCAGGGCAGAGCCTCGGTCAGGATCGACGCCTTCTCGATCAAGGTCAGCCGGTGCTCATCCGGAGTGGCCGTCATGAGGAGTACTCCGCGTTCTCTTTCACGTAGTCGTACGTGAGGTCGTTGGTCAGGATGGTGGCGGTCTCGGTGCCGGCGTGCAGGTCGATGTCGACCCGGACCTTGCGGGCGGACAGATCGACCAGCTCACGCGGCTCGCCGATGCCGCCGGCCCGGCAGACCTGGATCTGGTTGAACGCGACGTCGAGCTGGTCCGGCTCGAAGGTGGCGGTGGTGGTGCCGATCGCGGCCAGCACCCGGCCCCAGTTGGGATCGTTGCCGAAGATCGCGCACTTGAACAGGTTGCTCCGGGCCACCGTACGGCCGACGTCGACCGCCTCGGCCTCGGTCGCGGCGCCGGCCACGACGATCTCGATCTCGTGAGCCGCACCCTCGGCATCGGCGATCAGCTGCTGGGCCAGGTCGGCGCAGACCGCGGTCAGCGCGGCGCCGAACTCGGTCGGGTCCGGAGTCGTGCCGGAGGCGCCGTTGGCCATGACGATCACCGTGTCGTTGGTCGACATGCAGCCGTCGCTGTCCGCCCGGTCGAAGGTAATCCGGCAGGCGTCGGCGAGCTGATCATGGAGCTGGGCCGGCGGTACGACGGCATCGGTGGTGATCACCACCAGCATCGTGGCCAGCCCGGGCGCCAACATCCCGGCGCCCTTGGCCATCCCGCCGATGCTCCACCCGCTCCCCCGGTGCTCGGCCTGCTTGGACACCGTGTCGGTGGTCATGATCGCCTCGGCCGCCGCCCGGCCCCCCTCGGCCGAGGCCTGCTCGACCAGGCTCGGCAGCGTCTCGATGATCTTGTCCAGCTCGAGCCGGACGCCGATCAGGCCTGTGGAGCAGACGGCGACGTCGATCGCGCCGACCCCGAGCGCCGAGGCGGTGTGCTCCGCCGTCCGGTGGGTGTCGCCGAAGCCTTCCGGACCGGTGCAGGCGTTGGCGCCGCCGGAGTTCAGGATCACCGCCCGGAGCTTGCCGTCGGCGAGCACCTGTTGCGACCAGACCACCGGAGCGGCCTTCACCCGGTTGCTGGTGAAGACGCCGGCGGCCGCGTACTCGGGGCCGTTGTTGATCACCAGCGCCAGGTCGGGCTTGCCGGAGACCTTGAGCCCGGCCGCGGCCCCGGCCGCGACGAATCCCTTGGGCGTGGTCACGCTCATTACGGTGCAACTCCTACGGTGCTGAGGCCGGTGGTCTCGGCCAGGCCGAGAGCGAGGTTCATCGACTGGATCGCGCCACCGGCGGTGCCCTTGGTCAGGTTGTCGATGGCCGCGACCGCAACCAGCCGGCCGGCGGCTTGATCGACGGTGACCTGCACGTGGGCCGCGTTGCTGCCGAGCACGGCCTGGGTCTGCGGCCACTGCCCCTCCGGCAGCAGGTGGACGAACGGTTCGTCGGCGTACGTCTCGGCGTAGGCGGCATGGGCCCGAGCCGAGTTGATCTTGGGATCGGCCAGCGGCGCGGTGCAGGTGGCCAGGATGCCCCGGGACATCGGCACCAGCACCGGGGTGAAGGAGACGGTCGGATCCTCGGCTCCGCAGGCCGTGAAGTTCTGCAGCAACTCGGGGGTGTGCCGGTGCCCGCCGCCGACCCCGTACGCGCTGGCCGAGCCGATCAACTCCGAGCCGAGCAGGTGCGGCTTCAGCGACCGGCCCGCGCCGGACGGCCCACTGGCCGCGACGATCACCACGTCCCGGGCGGTGATCAACTGGTGGGTGATCGCCGGCAGCAGCGCCAGTGTGCCCGTCGTCGGATAGCAGCCGGGCACGGCGATCCGCTGCGCCCTGGCGAGCTTGCCCCGCTGACCGGGCAGCTCCGGCAACCCGTACGGCCAGCTCCCCGCATGCGCGCTGCCGTAGAACTGCTGCCAGTCCGCCGGGTCGGTGAGCCGGAAGTCGGCGCCGCAGTCGATCACCACGGTGTCCGCGCCGAGCTGCGCAGCGATCGCCGCCGATGTGCCGTGCGGCAACGCCAGGAAGACCACGTCATGCCCGGCCAACGTCTCGGCATCGGTCGCCCCGACCACCCGATCGGCGAGCGGCACCAGATGCGGCTGATGATCCCCCAGCCGCGACCCAGCACTCCCCCCAGCCGTCACCGCCCCGATCTCAACGTCCGGATGCCCGAGCAGCAACCGAAGCAACTCCCCGCCCGCGTACCCGGTAGCCCCAGCCACCGCCACTCTCACCATAGGCATAACTATGCCAAACAACGAATAGCAATGCCAACCCCAAAACCCGCCGACCCGCCAGTAGTGCACGCGTTTCTGCGGCGTGTCGGTGCACAAGTGACGTTTCGGCTGAGGGTCGGGCCGGAGACGAGGCGCGGATGGGCCCGGAATCAGATCAGGTTCCTGGTGGAGTCGACGGGCCGCGGCTCGGCCGGACCCGACGGATCAGCTTGGATCCACTGAGGGCGCCTACTGCGCGGACCCAGCGGTGCACGCTTGCCGCGAGCTCGTTCGCTCAACGGCCAAGCAGACCGCCATCCGCGTCGACGCCTTGCCGGCGCACCCTCCGCGCCGCTCGCTTTGGCGCTGATCGGTGGATCCGGACTCAGGCCGCAGCGTGGTGGCGCGTCATGGCTCGCCGATGCCCGTCCACCAACCGAGATCGAACGGTGCGGGAGGCCAGGGCCTTTCGATCGAAGACGTCGATGAGCCATCCCCGACGTCGCAGCCAAGCCCGACGGCGGTCGTCACGCTCGCGCTGTTCGGCGGTGAAGTGATGGTCCTGCCCGTCGTACTCGGCAGCAAAGCGCACCGTCGGATCCGCAAGATCGAGCCGATAGATCGGGAAGCCGTTGTCATCGACGACGACGTACTGCGGATGCGGTTCGGGAAGCATCGCGTCGAGCCAACGCAGGCGCAGGACCGATTCCTGAGGTGACTCGGATCGGGCGTCGCTGAGTGGGATCAGGCACCGGAGTTGCACGACCCCTCGGTATCCGCGGAACCGGCGGGTCTCCGACCGCAGGTCAGCCTGGTGAAACCGACCGAGGCGGAGCAGGCCGTCGAGGGCGGCCAACGCCGCGTCCCGCTTGAGCAGTCGGCCGAGGTCCAGGGCGGTGCGCAGCGGCGTGGTGACCCGGATGCCGTTGACGATCTCGATGTCGTCGGGCTCCAGGGTCCGGGTCCCGCTGGTGGTCGCCGCAGCCCTGATCCGGGAGTTGTCGGGCAACTGGAACACCGACACCGGCGGCAGGTAGTCGCCGGCCGGGTTGATGCTGGCGCCGTGCAGCCAGGCCGCTGTCCGGTCGGTGATCACCGCCTCCGGATGAACGACCAGGGCCACGGCCTCGGCCCTGATCGCCACGGTCTCGCGGGCCGAGGCGTCGAGATAGACACCGCGAAGCAACTTTCGCAGCGCGCCTTCGGCTACCAGCCGATCGAGCACCCGCCGGCCCACCCCGGCCTGGGCGGCCCGATGACGGGTGAAGGGGCGATCGGTCGGCAAGCGACGATCGGCGATGATCGGCACGATCTCGGGAACGTTCATGCCGAGAGTGTCCGACAACTCCCCGACGGTCCGCAGAGTTATCCACAGGCCGCCGGATCACCCGGCATGCCGAGACGCCACTTGTGCACCGACACGCCGCAGAAACGCGTGCACTTCTGGCGGGTCGGCGGTTTTTAGAGGGTGCGTTGGTGGGCGTTGAGGGTGGTGGCGGCTTGGGTTACGGCGGCGTCGCGGGCTTGGGCGGATTCGGCGTCGGTGAGGGTACGGTCTGGGGCGCGGAAGCGGAGGGCGTAGGCGAGGGACTTCTTGCCTTCGCCGATCTGGGGGCCGGTGTAGATGTCGAACAGGCGGACCGACTCCAGCAGGGCGCCGGCGCCGGTGACCAGAGCGGCCTCGACGTCGGCGGCCGCGACCTCCGCGTCGACGATCAGGGCTACGTCTTCCTTGGCGACGGGGTGGGCCGAGATCGGCGCCACCGTGCCGCGATCCGGAGCAGCCGTGATCAGGGCGTCGCAGTCGAACTCGACGGCGCAGGCGCGGGCCGGCAGGCCGGCGGCTTCGACCACCCTCGGGTGCAGTTCACCGGCGTGGCCGATCACTCGGCCGGCGACGCTGAGCTCGGCGCAGCGGCCGGGATGCCACGGCGTCCGGGCTGCGGCCTTGACGGTGATCGTGGCGCCGACGGCCCGGGCCGCGGTTTCGGCGAAGGCGACCGCGTGCCGCCAGTCGGCCGGTTCGGCCGGGCCGGACCAGCCGGCCGGGCGCCAGTTGCCGGCGATCAGGGCGGCCGCGTGCCGGGGCTGATGCCCGATCGCGGCGTCCATCGCGGCCAGGTCTGCCACCGACGGTCGGCCCTCGACGGCGGGCCGCGGGGCGGCGGTCGGCTGTTCGGGGGCGAAGAAGACCGAGCCGGTCTCGTAGAGGGCAAGATCATCGAGACCGCGGCTGGTGTTGCGGTGCGCGGCGGCGATCAACCCGGGCAGGATCGTGGTGCGCAGCAGCGGCTGGGTCTCCGACAGCGGGTTCGCGATCTCCATGGTCCGGCGCCGCTCGTCGTCGGCGCCGAGCTCCAGCAGGTCAAGATCACCGGCACCGAGGAACGGGAACGACAACACCTCGACGTAACCGGCCTGGGCCAGCGCCGCGTTGATCAACCGGCGGGAGCGCTGGGAGCGGGTCAGCCCGCGGCCGCTCGGGGCCGGCGGCAACACCGACGGCACCCGGTCGTAGCCGTACAGCCGGCCGACCTCCTCGACGAAGTCGTACGGATCGCGCAGGTCCGGCCGCCAGGTGGGCGGCGTGACCTCGAGTTGATCACCGGCGGTGACGGCCACGCCGACCTGGCGCAGGTGATCGAGCACCGTCTCGACGTCGATCGCGTCGCCCATGATCTTGCCGGGCAGCGCCGGATCCAGCCGCAGAGTCGGCACCTCCGGCACGGCGCCGGCGATCGTCTCCGCCGCCGACACCTGACCGCCGCCGTGCTCGACCAGCAGAGCGGCGACCCGCTGGGCGGCGGCATAGCTCGCGCCCGGATCGACGCCGCGCTCGAACCGGCGCGACGCCTCGGAGGACAGCTTGTGCCGGCGCGAGGTGCGGGCGATCGAGATCGCCTCGAAGTGCGCCGCCTCGATCACCAGGGTCGCCGTCTCCGGCCCGACCTCGGTCGTCTCGCCGCCCATCACCCCGGCGATGCCGATCGGGCCCGAGTCGTCGGTGATCACCAGATCGTCCTGATCAAGCAACCGGTCGACGTCGTCCAGCGTCTTGATCGACTCGCCCGCCCTGGCCTGCCGGACCACGATCGGCCCGGCCAGCAAGTCGGCGTCGTAGGCGTGCAGCGGCTGACCGGTCTCCAACATCACGTAGTTGGTCACGTCGACGGCCAGCGAGATCGGCCGCATCCCGGCCTGTTGCAGCCGTTGCTTCAGCCAGCGCGGGCTCGGCGCGGCCGGGTCGACCCCGGTCACCGTGATCGCCACGAACAGCGGACAGGCCGGGCTCTCCAGCCGCACCGGATAGCCGTCGGCGGCGCTGGCCGGCACCGGCCGATCGACCGGATCGGTGTAGCCGACGGCGAAGGCGTGCGCCGTCTCCCGGGCCAGGCCGCGGACCGACCAGGCGTAGCCGCGGTCCGGCGTCACGGCGATGTCCAGCACCTCTTCGCCGAGGCCGAGGACCGGCCGGGCATCGGCGCCGAGGACAAGATCATCGCCGGTCAGCACCATGATCCCGGAGTGATCATCGCCGAGCTCCAGCTCGTCGGCGGCGCAGATCATGCCGTCGGAGATGTGCCCGTACGTCTTCCGGGCCGCGATCTCGAAACCGCCGGGCAGCACGGCCCCGGGCAGCGCGACCACGACCAGATCATCGACGGCGAAGTTGCGGGCGCCGCAGATGATCCCGCGCGAGGTCGTGTCGTCGCCGCCCGAATCCTTGGCCCAGGAACCGTTGTTGTGCTCGCCGACATCGACCCGGCACCAGCGGATGATCTTGCCGTTCTTCTGCTCCTGCTCGGTGAACTCGAGCACCCGGCCGATCACCAGCGGACCGGTGATGTCGCCGCCGGACCGGTCGACGGATTCGACCTCGAAGCCGATCTTGATCAACGCCTCCGAGACGTCACGGCCGGTCGTGCCTGCCGGCAACGGCGCGTACTCCCGCAGCCAGGACAAGGGCGCCCTCATCGTGCTCCTCCCACCAGCGAACGGCTGAACCGCACGTCGCCCTCGATCATGTCCCGCATGTCCTCCGCCGAATTGCGGAACATCAGCGTCCGGTCGATGCCCATCCCGAAGGCGAAACCGGAGTATTCCGAGGAGTCGACCCCGGCGGCCTCCAGCACCCGCGGATTCACCACCCCGCAGCCGCCCCACTCGATCCAGCCCTCGCTGCGGCAGGTCCGGCAAGGATTTTCAAGATCACCGACCGAGCTGCCCTGGCAGACGAAGCAGAGCAGGTCGACCTCGGCCGACGGCTCGGTGAACGGAAAGTAGGACGGCCGCCAGCGGAACCGGGTGTCCGGGCCGAACATCGCCTTCGCGAAGTGCTCCAGGGTGCCCTTGAGATGACCGAAGCTGATCCCCTTGTCGACCGCCAGCCCCTCGATCTGGTGGAACACCGGCAGGTGGGTCGCGTCGTACTCGTCGGCGCGGTACACCTTGCCCGGGCAGACCACATACACCGGCAGCTCACGATCGAGCAGGCTGCGCACCTGCACCGGCGAGGTGTGCGTCCGCAGCAGCAGGTTGTGCTCCGGCGGCGCGATGAACAGGGTGTCCTGCATCGTCCGGGCCGGATGGTCGGGGATGAAGTTGAGCGCGTCGAAGTTGAGCCACTCGGCCTCGAGCTCGGGCCCCTCGGCGATCTCCCAGCCCATCGCCAGGAACACGTCGCTCATTTGATCCATCAGCGCGGTCACCGGGTGCGGGGCGCCGGCCGGAGCCAGCGCGACCGGCAACGTCACGTCGATCCGCTCCTCGACCAGCCGCCGGTCCAGCTCGGCCGCCGAGATCTCGGCATCGCGAGCCTCCAGCGCCTGCTTGACCCGGCCGCGCGCCTGCCCGACCCGGCCGCCGAACTCCTTCCGCTGCTCCGGCGGCAGCCCGCCGATCTGCCGGTTGGCCAGGGCCAACGGTGACCGGTCGCCGGTGTGCGCCAGCCGCGCCTGCTTCAGCTCGGCGACGGTCGCGGCCGCGGCGAAGGCCTCGACGGCCGCGGTCACCAGGGCATCGATCTGCCCGGCTTCCAGGGCGGTTGCGGCGTCGGTCTGTGTTGGCCCGGTCATCTCTTGGGCTCCTCGGATTTCTGGCGTTGGGGCGGTGAGTGCCCGGACAGTCTAGGAACCGCGCCCGTACGGCTGCCAATCGCCTCACCCGCCCCCAGGATCGCGCCCATCCGCCCGGATCAGTAAAATCGTTTCACCCCCATCTCCGGCCCGATCGGCAGCCGAGGAAGCGAGCGACATGTCCAGCGACGACGCCCAGGCACGCACCGAGGAACCCGAGGCGGGTGGAGCACCCAACACGGTCGCACGGTTGCGGCAGGGATTCGCCGAGCCGGATCCGGCCGCGCGACCGATGATGCGGTGGTGGTGGTTCGGCCCCGACGTCGAAAATGTCGAACTGGAACGGGAGCTGACCGCGATGGCCGACGCCGGCCTCGGCGGGGTCGAGGTCGCGTTCGTCTATCCGCTGCGCCAGGTCAGCCACGACTTCGGCTCCGACGAGTTCCTCGGCCGGCTCCGGCACGCCGCCGAGTTCGCCCGCTCGCTCGGGCTGCGGTTCGACCTGACGATCGGCAGCGGCTGGTCGTACGGCGGACCGCACGTCGGGCCCGAGCACGCCTCCCGCCGGATCCACTGGGAGCGCCGCGAGATCTCGGCCGTCGGCTTCGACCTGCCGGTGGTGGCGCCCTGGCCCGGCGAGGAACTGATCGCCGCCTTTCTCGCCGACGGCTCGCCGCGGGATGCGCCGACCGGTTGGTCGTCGCTGCCGGTGGTCGAGGCCGCGATCGCCGTACCGGATGGTCGGGGGCCGCGGACCGTGCTGCTGGCCTGGTCGCAACCGACCGGGCAGAACGTCAAGCGGGCCGCCGCCGGTGCCGAGGGGCCGGTGCTCGATCACTACTCGGCCGAGGCGACCCGGCGGCACTTGGCGGCGGTCGGCGACCGGCTGCTCGGCGCCGTACCGGCCGAACTGATCGGGTCGGTCTTCTGCGACAGCCTCGAGGTGTACGCGGCCGACTGGACCCCCGAGCTGCCGGCCGAGTTCGAGCGGCGCCGCGGCTACGACCCTCTCCCTCAACTACACCGTCTGACCGTGGACGAGCCCGGATCGGCCGAGTTCCGGACCGACTTCTACCGGACGCTGACCGAGTTGGCCGAAGAGAACTTCGTCGCGGTCTGCCGCGACTGGGCGGCCGGCCACGGCGTGCCGTTCCGGATCCAGGGGTACGGGGTGCCACCGGTGACGGTCAGCAGCAACCGGCACGCCGACCTGATCGAGGGTGAGGGTTGGGGCTGGACCGAGCTGACCCAGACCCGATGGGCGTCTTCGGCCGGTCATCTGCACGGCCGCGACGTCATCTCCTCGGAGATCTGGACCTGGGTCCACTCACCGTCGTTCCGGGCCACGCCGCTCGATCTGAAGGGCGAGGCGCACGAGCATTTCCTGCTCGGCATCAACCAGTTCGTCGGGCACGGCTGGCCGTACTCGGCGCCGGATGCGCCCGGGCTCGGCTGGTATTTCTACGCCTCCGGCGCGCTGGACGACCGCAACCCGTGGTGGCCGGCGATGCCACGGCTGAGCGCGTACCTGACCCGGCTGAGCTGGCTGCTCCGGCAGGGAAAGCCGGTGGCCGACGTGAAGCTGTATCTGCCGGCCGGCGACGTCTATCCGAAGCTCGGCGACGGGCTGGATCTGTGGAAGGAGACCCGCCGGCACATCGGGCCCGAGCTGACCCGGGCGATCCGTTGCGCCGGTTACGACTACGACCTGATCGACGACGACGCGCTGGAGGTCACGGATCCGGCGTCGGTGCCGGTCGTCGTGCTGCCTTCGGTACGGACCCTGCCGGCCGCGACCCGGGCCTGGCTGGACGCGGTCCGGCGGGCCGGCGGCTCCGTCATCGCGGTCGATTCGCCCGGCTATGCCGGTGGCGTGCCGGCGACCCGGGACTCCTTCGAGTCGGTGCTGCTCCGGGTGTTGCCGCCCGATGTCTGGTTCTCCGGCTCGAGCGACGAGATCGGCGTCGTGCATCGCGGTTGCGGCAGCACCGACGTCTATTTCGTGGCGAACACCGGCAGCTCGGTGCGGACCTTCGAGCTGACGCCGCGGACCGGTCGGTCGCGGTTCGAGCAGTGGGATCCGGCGACCGGCGCGGCCGAATCGCTGGCCGGCACGAACACGGTGACGCTGACGCTGCATCCGTACCAGGCGACGGTCGTGGTCGCGACCGACGACGACGGCGAGGTGCCGGACAGCGTGGCCAACTCGGGGACCGGCGCCGAGCTGGCGCTGCTCGGCCCGTGGCGGACCGGGTTCGCCGACTCGGCCGGGACCGCGGAGGTGCTGCTGCCGCATCGGTGGGAGGACGCCCGGCCCGGTTATTCCGGCGCCGCCTGGTATGAACTGGAGCTGCCCGCGCTGCCCGCCTGGCTCGACCCCGGCGCCGAGATCGCGCTGGACTTCGGTCCGGCCGAGTCGATCGAGGACCCGGACGACGGCGTGACCGAGATCCGCGGCAACTCCTATCGGGCCCGGCTCGAGCCGCCGGTCCGCGAGGTCGCCGTGGTGTCACTGAACGGCGAGCAGGTCGGGGTGCTGTGGGACGCGCCGTACCGGTTGGACCTGACCGGTCGGCTGCGCGAAGGTGACAACACGCTCCGGATCGAGGTCTACAACACCGCCGCCGGGGCCGCGGCAACCGATCCGGAGGCGGTCGGAATCATCGAGGAGAGTCGACGGCTGTACGGCATCCGGTTCCATCAACAGGATCTCGAGCTCGCGCTGGACGGGGTGTCCTCGGGGCTGCTCACCGTGCCCGCGCTGCGCTGGACCGTGCCGGCCTGACCGGACGGTTGGAGCGACCGGCTCGGGGATCGACCGCTCCACTGCCCGGCCCGGCCGAACGCGCGTTTCTCTACCTGTGTCGACTTCTTCGTGCCCCGCCCGCACCGGACGGCGGCATTTCTCTACCTGTGTCGACTTTCGCACTCCCCGGATGGGGGACTCCGGTCGATCGACCCGGCCGGGTCGGGCAGGCTTCGCTTTCATGGACGCGATCGACCCTGAGCTGACCGACCGGCTGCGGCGAGACCGTACCGCCTGGTTGTGCACGCTGCGCGCCAACGGCTCGCCGCACCTGACACCGGTCTGGTTCGTCCATCGCGACGACCGGTTCTGGATCAGCAGCGGCGAGCGGAACGTGAAGGTGCGCAACGTCGTGGCCGATCCGCGGGTCAGCCTGGCGCTGGAGGACGGCGACGCGCCGTACGTCGCGGAGGGCCGGGTCGTCGTTCATCGCGACCGGCTGCGGGCGGACGTGCTGCGCGACATCACGGCCAAGTACGACGGCTGGGACTCGACCGTCGAGATTCCGCCGTACGGGCCGCGGGTGCTGCTCGAGGTGACCGTCGACCGTTGGCTGCTCCGCGGTCGGGCGCAGTAGCCGGTCAGTCGCTGGGTCCGCCGGTGTGCCGGAGCACCCCGCCGGGACCGCTGACGGGCTTCGGCCCTCGATGCTGCCGCCGCAACGCTCTGCGCCGAGACGTCACTTGTGCCCCGACACGCCGCAAAAAAGCGTGCATTTCTGACGGGTCGGCGTTACTGCAGGGTGGTGGAGCTGGTGTAGAGGCAGACGGCGGCGGCGGTGGAGAGGTTGAGGCTTTCGGCGGCGCCGAGGATCGGGACGGCTACGGTGCGGTCGGCCAGGGCGGTGAGGTCGGCCGGGAGGCCGTGGGCCTCGTTGCCGAACAGCCAGAGGGTGGGCCGGGCCAGTTCGCCGGCGGCGGCGAGGCGGGTCAGGTTTTCGCCGGCGCCGTCGGCGGCGAGCACCTGGAACCCGGCGGCATGGGCGGCGGCGACCACCTCGGGCACCTCGGCGCCGATGCTGATCGGCAGGTGAAACAGGCTGCCGACGGTCGCCCGTACGGTCTTCGGGTTGTACGGATCGACCGACTCCGCCGACAACACGACACCGTCGGCGCCGAAGGCGTCGGCGCAGCGGATCACCGTGCCGGCGTTGCCCGGATCGCCGACCCGGGCACAACAGACCAGCAGCCGGGCCCGGTCGGTGATCAACTCCGGCAGCGGCCGGTGCATCATCCGGCAGACCGCGACCACACCCTGCGGGGTGACGGCGTCGGTCAGCGAACGAAGATCATCATCGGAGATCAACAACGGCTCCGGACGCGCCGCGGCCAGGTCGGGATGCCGCTCGGCCGCGGCGGTGGTGAGGAACAGCTCGGTGACCCGGCCCGGCTCGGCCAGGGCTTCGCGTACGGCCTGGGGACCTTCGGCCAGGAACGCCCCGGCCGCATAGCGCTCCTTGCGCCGGAGCAGCCGAAGAGCCGACCGGATCCGGCCCCGCGATGCCTCCTGCGGCAAGGTGGGGACCGTCCCGATCGGCTCGTTCGAACTCAGGCCGGGTCGGCGCGATTCAGGCAGCGGACTCGGTGACCCGCGCGGCCTTGGAGACCTCGACCAGGGCCACGAAGGCCTTCGGGTCGGAGACGGCCAGCTCGGCCAGGATCTTGCGGTCCACCTCGACGCCCGCGGACTTCAGCCCGGAGATGAAGCGGTTGTAGGTCACGCCCTCCGCCCGGGCCGCGGCGTTGATCCGCTGGATCCACAGCTTGCGGAAGTCACCCTTGCGGGCGCGGCGATCGCGGTAGGCGTAGACGAGCGAGTGGGTGATCTGCTCCTTCGCCTTGCGGTAGAGGCGCGACCGCTGACCCCGGTAGCCGGACGCCTGCTCCAGGACCTCGCGGCGCTTCTTCTGTGCGTTCACGGAACGCTTGACGCGTGCCATTCCAGTACTCCTTGACGTTCGTTGGGGCCGCGGCCTACTTGCCGAGCAGCTTCTTGATCTTGGACGCGTCGGACTTCGGCATGACCACCATGCCCGTGAGACGCCGCTTCTGCTTGGTCGGCTTGTGCTCGTTCAGGTGCGCCTTGCCGGCCTGGCGGCGGACCACCTTGCCCGTACCGGTAACCCTGAACCGCCTCTTGGCACCGGTGTGCGTCTTCATTTTCGGCATGGTCGTGCCGCTCCTCATCTCATTCGTCAGTCGAACTGGGGTCTAGCCGGCTGCGGCGTCGTCAGCCGAGGTCGATGTCCGGGTCGAGGTTGTCGGCCGGACCACGCTTCTTCTTGTGCTGCGGCTCCGCCGCCGCCTCGGCGCGTCGATCGGCCAGGGCGGCCTGCTCGGCCTCCGCGTCGGCCTGCCGCTCGGCAGCCCGGCGATCCCGCTCGGCCTGGACGTCGGCCTTCGCCTCGGTCTTCTTCTTGTGCGGGCCCAACACCATCAACATGTTGCGCCCGTCCTGCTTCGGCGAGGACTCGACGAAGCCGAACTCGTCGACGTCGCTGGCCAGCCGCTTCAACAGGTTGAAGCCGAGCTCCGGCCGGGACTGCTCCCGACCGCGGAACATGATCGTGATCTTGACCTTGTCGCCGGCCTTGAGAAACCGGACCACGTGACCCTTCTTGGTCTCGTAGTCGTGGTTGTCGATCTTCGGCCGGAGCTTCATTTCCTTGATCACGGTGTTGGTCTGGTTGCGCCGGTTCTCGCGAGCCTTCTGCGCGTTCTCGTACTTGTACTTGCCGTAGTCCATCATCTTGACCACGGGCGGGCGCGCCATCGGCGCGACCTCGACGAGGTCGAGCTCGGCGTCCCGGGCCAATCGCAGCGCATCGTCGATCTTGACGATGCCGGCCTGCTCCCCGGCCGGTCCGACCAGCCGGACCTCCGGAACGCGAATGCGATCGTTGATTCGCGGTTCAGTGCTGATGTGGGTCCTCCCTCAGTGGATACTGTTCCGACCGGTCCGGTGGGCCCGTCGTTCCGCCCGATCCGACGACCCAAACAAAAAGGGCCCTCGCATCAAACGAAGACCCTGATCGGGCGATCCGGCCTAGGCCGATTCGCGGACCGACCCGACGACTGAAGCTCTCGTACGGGTGGGAGATCAGGTCTCCGCTTGCGGGTTCAACGGGCATGCTGAACCGGTCGGGCGCCACTTTACCATGAGCTGCGGCGGTCAACCGCCGACGGCCGTGGCCCAGCCGAACTCGCCGTCGCCGAGGTCCACCAAACGGTGTCCGCCGGCCAACTGCCGCAGCACCTCACCGTCGATCACGAACGGCGCCGGGCCGGCGTGGTCGATCAGCAACGCGTCGGCGTGATCGGCGACGGCGGCCTCGGCCGCCTGGTCCAGGGTGATCGGCACCGGCCGGGCCGCCGGATCCCAGGCAGTCAGCGCATCCGTGCCGGTGAAGCCGAGCATCGCCCGCCGCCCATCGGCCGCCTGGAGCAGCACCACCGACATCTCGGCCTCCTTGTCCGAGACCAGGCCGGTCGCGCCGGTGCCGGTCGAGGTCGCCGTGGCCACCACCGGCACCAGGATCCGGTCGCCGCACAGCACCGCGACCGCGCGCAGGTACGTCACCGGGTCTCCCCCGTCCACGGCGGCCAGCGCGGCCCGGGTCTCCGGGGTGGCCCGGCCGTCGTCGCCGGGGAAGGGCGACGGAGCCAGCCGTCGCTCGTGATCGTCGGGGCCGTGGTGCATCGCCACACCCTACGGACCTCGGAGGATGGCGTAGTCCCCGGGACGTACGGGCGGATGGGGGCACATTGCGGGCCGTCACCCATCCCCGGCCCTGGGTCCGCTGTGGCAGGGTTGAGCCATGCCTGCTGCCGATGCCGTACTCCTTCCACTCTGCGCCGGAATCGCGCTGCTCGGCGTGATCGTCACCGCCGTGGCCTGGCGCCGCGGAAACAAGGGCCGGGTGGTCCAGGGCATCGGTGTGGTGCTCGCCCCGATCGCGCTCTACTTCGCCGGCTTGCTGACCCTGGTCTGGAACGCGGTCGTCGCCGTGGTCGGCTGGGCCGCCCGGATCGTCTTCACGCCGCTGGTCTGGCTCGGCATCACGATGCTCGGCGTCTGCCTGGTGCTCTGGGTGGTCGGCGGCATCGTCGCCAAGCGCACGGGGGGCAAGGAGAAGTCGGCCGAACCGGCCGCGCCGAAGCAGGTCGCCGGTCAGAGCCGGACCGCCGCCGTCACCGCCGGGAAGCCGGCCGCTCAGCCCAAGCAGCAGCCGAAGCAGGCAGCGGCACCGGTGGATGACGACATGGCCGAGATCGAAGCCCTGTTGAAGAAGCGCGGCATCGAATAACGAGCGGTACGCTCTCGGGCCGGCTCAGGAAACGTTCTGGTGGACGGCCTGCAGCCGGCGGAGCTCGGTCACGGCCTGCCGGGCCCGGTCACCGTCGTGGCCCTGGACCCCCATCAGCTGGACCCGCTCGGCATCGAGATCATCATCGAACGGGCTGCCGTCGACCGGCCGGAGCAGGGCCATCGCCCATGGGTCACCCCGACGCAGGATGATCTTGTGCACCCGGTCCCAGCCGACGTTGTGCACCCGGACGCCGTTGCGGATCCGCAGCCCCTCGCCGTCGGCCGTCACCGAGCAGATCGTGGCCAGAATGATCATCACGATCAAGGCCGCCAGGATCGTGATCAAGGTGCCGAGCTGGAACGGTGTCACGAGCGCCCGGATCGAGGCCGGGAAGGCGAACCAGCCGACCACGACGAAGATCACGAAGGCGGCGGCCAGCGCCCAGCCGATGATTCGCAGCCAGAAGGGTCGCAGCACGACCCGGTCGGTTGTCTCCATCCCGCTACAGCCGGCAGGCGGCGATGTCGGTGACGAGGATGGCGCGGGCGCCGACCTCCCACAGCTCGTCCATCAGCCGCTGGGCGTCGCGGCGCGGCACCATCGAGCGGACCGCGAACCAGTTCTCCCGGGCCAGCGGTGACACCGTCGGCGACTCGAGGCCGGGGGTGATCGCGCAGGCCTTGTCCAGGCCCTCGCCGGAAACGTCGTAATCCATCATCACGTAGTTGCGCGCGACCAGCACGCCGTTCAGGCGGCGCTTGAGTTGATCAAGACCGAGCGGGGCCGGGTTGTCGGCCCGGGTGATCAACACCGCCTCGGAGGTGAGGATCGGATCGCCGAACAGCTCCAGACCGGCCTGCCGCAAGGTGGTCCCGGTCTCCACCACGTCGGCGATCGCGTCGGCCACGCCGAGCCGGATCGACGACTCCACCGCGCCGTCCAGCTCGATCAGCCGGGCGGTCACGTTGCGTTCGGCCAGATAGCGGCCGACCAGCCCCGGGTACGACGTCGCCAGCCGCAGCCCGTCCAGCCCGGCCACATCGAGGCCGCTGCCGGCCGGACCGGCGAACCGGAACCGGCTGGCGCCGAACCCCAGTTGCATCACCTCGGTCGCCGCGGCGCCCGATTCGAGCATGATGTCCCGGCCGGTGATGCCGAGGTCGAGCACACCCTCGCCGACGTAGACGGCCACGTCCTTCGGTCGCAGATAGAAGAACTCGACGCCGTTGGCCTCGTCGTACAGCACCAGGTCCTTGCTGTCATGACGCTGCGCGTACCCGGCCTCCCGGAGCATCTCGGCCGCGGCCGCGGACAGCGCGCCCTTGTTGGGGACGGCGATCCGCAGCGTGCCGTTGCGGGGCTCGGTCGGGCGTGGGTCAGTCACGGCGCTCATCGTAGTCGGGTCGCTCCGACCTACAGATGGGTATATACGTCCTCGAGATCGAGGTCGAGCGCCAGCATCAGCACCTGCAGGTGATACAGCAGTTGGCTGATCTCCTCGGCGGCCGCCTCGCGGGATTCGTGTTCGGCCGCCATCCACACCTCGGCCGCCTCCTCGACGATCTTCTTGCCGATCTCGTGCACGCCGGCGTTCAGCCGGGCCACCGTGCCGGAGGCCGGGTCCTGGGTCGCCGCCTTCGCGCTGAGCTCGGCGAACAGCGACTCGAAGGTCTTCGGTGGGTTCGCTCCGGGCGTGATCACTGCGCCAGCGTAGTGGTCGAAGCCCCGGTTTCGCGGAGCAGGATCTGCCATAATCCCGGCCATGGCCTGCGGCGTCCCCCCGATCGGTGCGGCCGGCCGCGCCGCGGGTCGCTGACCGTGGCCTGGTATTCGCCGATCCCCGGACCGCCGCCCGACGAGCCGAACCCGTACGCCCCGACGCCCGGATCCGGGCCGGTTCCCGGCCCACCCCCGCCACCCGGCTGGCAACCGCCGGGACCGCAGCCGCCCGGCCCTTGGCCCGGACCGCCGCAGCCACCCGGGTCACCGCAGCCGCCAGGCCCACCGCCCCGCCGGTCGGCGGCGGGCGGGGTGGTCCGGTTGCTGGTGCCGTTGGTCCTGCTGGTCGTGGTGCTGGCCGCAACCCTGCCGGCGGCTCGATTGCCCGAGCCCGATCCCGGGATCGCTCGCTACCTGCCCGCCGGTGACCCGGTGTCGATCATGATCGACACCAGCGACGGTCGGCCCTGGCAGGCGAACCAGGGACTGCGCGAGCCGCTGGCCGGAGCGGCCGAGCTGTCGGCACCACTGCGCCGCGCGATCGGGACGACGACCGAGGCCGACGGCTCCTGGCTGATGGTCGACGCGATCCGGCCCGACCAGGACGGCCGGGTGCTCCGGCTCGGCTATCAGCTCACCGACCGGATCGTGCTGCGCGCCGCCGAGGACTCTGCCGGCTGGGCCGTGTTCAGGCCGGGCCTGCCGCTGCTCTCCGCCGAGCTGATCGACGGCGGGACGCTGCGCTGGGACGGCACCGTGACCGCCAGGTCGGCAACCGGAGCCGGCTCGGCCGACGATCCGGCACCGCGACCGGCGGCAGCGGTGATCAGCGCCCGGCCGAGCGAGACGCTGCCTTCCTGCCTCACCGTGTCGGCCGAGCTGACCCTGGACCGGACGCCCGCGATGCTCGGCGCGACCTGGTGCACCGGCGCCGACGCCGGGTGGGCCGGCGCGCTGGCGCCCAGCCATGCCCTGGAGCGGTCGCCGGGCGCGGCGCCGGAGCACCGGCCCGAGCTCACCCTCGACCCGGCCAAGCCACCCCGGCTCGACGCGGCCCGGTTCGCGCGGGTCCGGCTCCTCGGCCGGCTCGCCGGACGCTGGCAGGAGCAGCCGGCGCGGACGGCGTCGCGGCTGGCCAGCGCCGGTTCGACGCTGGTCGTCGCCGATGTCGACGGCACCGTCAGCGGCTGGACGCCGACCGGCGACGCCACCGCCGAGGAGTCCTACTACGGCCTGCGCTGGCGGGTCCGGCCGGGCGGCTCCGTCCGCGGTCTGGCCACGATCGGCGACGTCACGGTGGTCGGCACCACGGCCCGCACGGTCAGCGGGTACGCGAGCGACGGCTGGCGACTGTGGCAGCGGTCGCTCGAGGACGCGGTCGTCGACGTCGCCGCCGTCGGTGACCGGGTGCTGACCACCGACGCCTCCGGCGAACTGCGACTGCTCGACGGCCGGACCGGTGCCGTGCGGTGGACCGTCGACGGGGGCGACCTGCCCTGGTCCCCGGTGGTCGGCCCGGCGGGGCGGACGATCGCGTACCTGGACGGCGACACCGTGCACGTGCTCGACGCCGGATCCGGCCGAGAATCCTGGACCGCCGCGGTGGACGAGGACTCGGCCGAGCTGGCCCTGGCCGACGACCTGGTGGTGATCAAGGTCGGCAACTGGCTGATCGCCCGGTCCGCCGCCGACGGCCGGACCGTCTGGACCAGCGAGGTCGCCGCCGGTGCGCTGCTCGCCGGCGGGGTCGACGAGATCCTGATCTTCGGCGAGGAGAGCACCCGGGCGCTCGACCTGACCGGCCGGGAACGGTGGACGACCGGCGCCGCCTCGTCCGCCCGGCGGGTCGGCCCGGCCGTCGCGCTGACGATGCCGGACGGGATCGAGGTCCGCCGGCCGAACGGCTCCAGCACCCGGTGGCCGTACCCGGACGGGTTCGCCGAACCCGACCCCGCCCTGGTGGTCACGCCGTCCGGCCTGGTCGCCGTCCAGCGCGGCCCCGGCGGCGACGTCTGGTGGGAATACCGATGAGCGGCGCGTACGGTGATCAACCGGCCGGCGCGTACCGGCGCCCCTCCCCCGTTGTCGTCAGCTTTCAGGTGATCCGCGAGCTGTTCGTCCGGGTCCTGGTGGCTCCGGTCCGGTCCGGCCGGTTGCGGGCCCGCGGTTGGCCGAACGGGCTCCGGCCGGCGATCGGCATCGGGCTCGGCGTCTATCTCCTCGCCGTGGTGCTGGCCCTGGTCGCGGTTCCGGTCCGGCGGGCGCTGCCACCGGGCGACGCGGCGTTCGGCATCTCGCCGCAGCTGTTCCCGATCATGATCATGGTGACGCTGGTGCTGCTGGCGCTGATCGGCGCCGCCGCACTGCACGGGCCGTGGTATCTGCGGGTGGTCGGGCTGCTCGCCCCCACCGTCTTCTTCCTCGGCTTCGCCCGGTTCGCCGATCGACCGGAGCCGTTGATCTGGCCGGCCGTGGCCCTGCTCGCCATGATCGGCTTCTCCGGCTGGCGCTGGACCCGACGCTATGCCTGGTGGGAATTCCCCGCGCTGCTGGTGCTGCACGGCGCCGGGACGCTCGGCCTGCTCTGGCTGGTGGTCCGGCCTGCGCTGAACCGCGGCTCCCTCGACGTCAGCCTGGAGACGGTGGTCGCGCTGATGGCGGTCGGCGTCTTCGCGCTGCCGTTCACCGTCGTGTCCGGGGCCGCCCTGGCCGAGGTGGCGCTGTCCAGCGCGAGCTGGCTGGTGGAGTTGATCAGCCGGCGGATCTCACTGCGGGCCCTGGCCGTGCTGGTCGGCCTGCTCGCACCGCTGTCGTTGCTGATCATCGGGGCCCGGTGGTGGACGTCGATCGTGCCGCCGCTGCCGAAGCTGATCGGGCTGTCGCTCGGCGGGGCGGTGGTCGGCCTGACCTGGTTCGGCTGGCTCGTCGTGGACTCGTTGATCGATCGCCGGGAGCGGGCGATCGGCCGCGTCGCCGGCGACACCCGGCTGGCGCAGCTGCCCTTGCCGTTCCGCGCCCTCAGCCTGGGGCTCGGCGTAGCCCTGGTCGCGCCGTTCATGATCAACTGGGTCTGGAGCCGGACCGAGTGGGGCCTCTGGCCGGTGTTCCGCGCCGTCGGCGTGAACTACCGGCCGGGCGCCCTGACCGAACGCCTCGGCTGGTCGGTCGACCCGCTGACCGCCGGTTTCGCGGTGACCGTCGCGGCCGGGCTGGTGATCACCGCGGTGGCGGTACGCCGACGCCGGCGCGGCCTGGCCGAGCTGGCGATCGTCGCCACCCTGCTCTGCCTGGTCCGGCTGCTGACCCTGCTCGAGGTCCCGTTCGTGGCCGTCTCGCTGGACGACCTGGCCGCGGTGGTGGTCGTGGTCACCGTGGTCGCGACCATCGGCTGGGCGGTGCGGCGGCGGCTCACCCCGGTCCGGCAGGAGGCGGTGGCGCTGGCCCTGGTGCTCGGGCTCGCGGTCGCCCTCCGGGAGCTGGTCGCCGACCCGCTCGGCTGGCTGCTCGGCAGCACCGGCGGGGCGTTGATGATCATCGGTCTGGTCTGGGGTCTGCTCACCGGCGGCGCCGAGGCCAACCAGGACTCGCCCCGGTTTCCCCGGCCGGCCCGGGCGCTGGCGCTGGTCGGCTACTTCACCATCGCGATGGTGATCACGGCGTTCGATCAGCTCGCCGTGACCTTCGCGGTCGATCTGGAACGCTTCGCCCTGGTCGGTTCGGACCTGCTCGGCACCGGCTTGCTGCTGACCGGACTCTGGGCGGTGATCGGCGCGGCCCGGCGGCGGGAGGAGATCCTGGAGCCGATGCCGCCGCCCGTCCGGTGACCCGCGACGACACCGAACCCGGCTTCGGGAGGTGGGCGGCGCGGGGCCGGGTCAGCGCAGGGCGCCGACGGTCATGCCCGCGGTGATCTTGCGCTGGAAGATCAGATAGACGAGCAACACCGGGACGGTGGCGATGGTCAGGCCGGCGAACAGCCCGGAGAAGTCGCTGGCATAGCCCTGGTTGACGGCCAGGTTGGCCAGGCCCTGGCCGATCACGAACTTCGACGGGTCGGTGATCAGCACGATCGGCAGCACGTACTGGTTCCACATGCCGAGGAAGTCGAAGATGCCGATGCTGATCAGGCCCGGCCGGGCCAGCGGCAGCATCACCGACCAGAAGACCCGCCAGTGCCCGGCGCCGTCGAGCAGCGCGGCCTCGGCCAGCTCCATCGGCAGCGACCGGAAGAAGGCGGTCAGGAAGAACACCGAGAAGGACAGCGACTGGGTCGCATAGACGATGATCAGCCCGCCGTAGCTGTTCAGCAGCCCGAGGTTCTTGACCACGAAGAACAACGGCACCAGCGCCAGGAAGCCTGGGAAGGCCATGCCGCCGACGAACAGGTAGTAGAGGAAGGTGCGGCCGAAGAACCGGAACTGGGCCAACACGTAGGCGACCACCGACGAGAGCACCAGGGTCAAGATCAACCCGAGCGAGACCACGATGATCGTGTTGAGGAAGTACGAGCCGATGTTGGACTGGTTCCAGGCGCGGACGAAGTTGTCCCAGTGCCAGACCTCCGGCAGCGACCACGGGCTCTCGAAGATCTCCGCGTCGGACTTGAACGAGCTGACGAACGACCACAGCATCGGTACGCAGACGATGATCGCCCAGCAGATCAGCACCAGTTGGGCGGGTGTGCCGAGCACCACCCGGCCGAGCCGGGTCAGCGGCCCGAGCCCGCTCGGCGCGGCGGCCGGGGCGGGCGGGGCGACCCGGTCCAGGGTTCCGGTCCGGCTCATCAGACCTCCCTCCTGGTGATCCGCAGGGTGACGGTGGTCAGGACCAGCGTGATCACCAGCAGGGTGACGCCGATCGCCGAGGCGTAGCCGAAGTTGCTGGACTTGAACGCGGTCTCGTACATGTAGAGGGCCATCACCGTGCTCGAGTTGTCCGGTCCCCCGTTGGTCAGGATCTGCACCACCGCGAAGGCGTCCAGCGCGCCGATGATCAAGAAGATGATCGCGGTCTGCACCGGCGACCAGACCAGCGGCAGCACGATCCGCCAGAAGGTCGCCCACCGGTTGGCACCGTCGATCAGGGCCGCCTCGATGATCTCGGTCGGGATCGACGCCATCGCCGCGGTGAACAGCACGACGTAGAAGCCGGCCGAGACCCAGACCATCACCGCGATCACGCTGGCCAGCGACGTGCGCGGATCACCCAGCCAGACCTGCCGCAGCCCGTCCAGCCCGACCGCCGTCAGGAACCCGTTCAGCAGGCCGTTCCGCGGCTCGAAGACCGCCTGCCACATCACCGCGATCACCGCGATCGAGAGCACGCTGGGGAAGAAGTAAACGATCCGATAGAACCCGGCGCCGCGGACGCCGGTCACCGCCCGGCTGCCGCGCTGGCCGGACCCGCCGAAGGTGATCATGGTGGCCAGGAACAGGCCGAGCAGGATGATCAGCGCCGGGCAGACCACCAGCAAGATCACGTTGTGCCCCAGGGCACGCAGGAAGTCGGTGTCGCGGAACACCCGGACGAAGTTGTCCAGGCCGACGAAGTTCCAGTCGGCCGAATAGCCGCCCCAGTCGGTCATCGCGATCCACACCGCCTGGCCGTACGGTGAGATCACGAAGACGAAGTAGAGCGCCACCGGGATGATCAAGGCGGAGAGGATGAATCTCCACTTGTGGTGATGCATCTCAGGTCACTTCGCGAGGCCCGGTGATCACTTGGCCTCTCGGCGATATTTGGTCACCGACGAGTCCGCCGC
This sequence comes from Microlunatus speluncae, assembly GCF_009299835.1. Classification (GTDB taxonomy): domain Bacteria; phylum Actinomycetota; class Actinomycetes; order Propionibacteriales; family Propionibacteriaceae; genus Microlunatus; species Microlunatus speluncae. The sequence continues at coordinate 396,429 of NZ_VKCZ01000019.1, read as the reverse complement.
GATCGCGTCCGCCTTCTTCTGGATCCGGGCCGCCCAGCCCGCCGCGTCGACGGAGCCCGTGAGCAGCGCGCCGGTGGCGTTGTCGACCTCCTTCTGCAGCGCCTGATACCAGGTGCCGAACATCCAGTAGCTGCCGACGTCGTCCCCGGCGGCGGCGATCATGTCGTTCATCGACGTCATCGCGTACGACACGTCGGCCCCGTCGCCGGCGCCCTTGACGATGCCGAGCGATCGGGTCACCTCGATCCGGCGACGCGAGGCCTCGACCGACAGCATCGCCCGCAACAGTTCCATCCCGCCGCCCGGATTGGGCGCATCGGCGGCGACCAGCAGATCACCGCCGGGCCCGCCGTTGCAGGCGGCGAACGGCAGCGCGTCGCCGGCGCCCAGGCCGGGGGCCGGCTTGGCCGACATCTGAAGATCCTTCGGGGCGATGTCGCCGAGCTCGTTCTCCAGCCAGGCGCCGCACGGGATGAAGACGGCCTTGCCCTGCGCCCAGTACGTCTGCGCCTGGGTGTGGGTCAGTCCTGCCGTCCCGTCCAGGATGTAGCCGCGGGCGAACAACTCGCCGTACTTGGCCGCCGACTCGACCAGCGCCTCCTGCTGCCAGGCGCCCGGCTCCAGGTTGTCGACCGCGACGCCGAGCTGCGGTCCGGCCGCCTTCTCCGCGGTGCCCATGATCGGGCCCCACATGTAGCCCGGATACTTGCCCTGGTACGTCCACGGCGCCAGCCCGGCCTGCTTGATCTCCGCGCACAACGCGAGCATCGCGTCGAAGGTCTCCGGATAGGTCCAGCCGTGCTCGGTCATCAGCTTGTTGGAGTACCAGACGCCGTTCAGGCCGTAGCCCGACGGCACCGAGTAGCGCTTGCCGTCGTAGACGCCCACCCCGGCGACACCCGGCAGCAGGGTCTCGGCCACGGTCTTGCCCTCGGTGTCGTACGCCGGCGCGTCCAGCACCGGGCCAAGATCGACCAGCCGGCCCTGCTTGACCAGGCCGGCGGTGTCCAGCCCGACGTTGCCGATCAGGTCCGGCGGCGTCCCGTCGACGAAGCGGGGTTGCAACTCCTTGGGGAGATCCTGGCTGCTCTTGTAGGCCAGCTTCGAGTTCGGGAACCGCTCGTTGTAGAGCCTGACCGGCACGTCGAACCAGTCGTGGCCGTAGCCGCCCTCGAAGTTGAAGAACTCGACCGGCTGGTCGACGACGACGCCGAACGGGTTGTCGGCGGTGGTCGGGCGCGGGCTGACCGGAGCACCGCTGCCGGCGCCACCACCCATCGCACAACCGCCGGCGCCCATCAGGGCCACCATCGAACCACCGAGCACGGTGCGCCGGGACAGACGACGCGGGACCGATCCGGACATGGCTTTCTCCTCGACCGATCGGGCTGATGCTGATCATCAGTCGATGCGCTGACGCTAGCCGCGCCGGAGCGGCCGAGGAGCCGCCGAAATCGAGGACGATTAGACCTGCTGCACGCATTCGCCGATCTCGGCCGATCGGCCCGCCTCGACGGCTGTCGACCGGAGATCCTTGACTACGGTGGAATTCCCGGACCAACCGGCCGTCACGCGACCCGGCCGGCCACGTCGGATCTGGCGGATTGGTCTAATGCCGTTGGATCTGGTCGGCCGTCGCCGGAGCCGGTGCGGCCGGTTGCGGCTCGACGGCCACCTGGCCGAGGCGCTCCAGCCGCCACCAGGTGAGGAAGCCGGCCAGGCAGAAGCCGCCGTAGATCAGATACATGATCGCCGACGGGTAGTAACCGGCGGTCAGCAGCAGCGGCACCCCGACCGCGTCGACGGCGATCCAGATCAGCCAGAACTCGACCCAGCCGCGGGCCATCCCGTAGGTCGCGAGGATCGAGCCGGTGAGGATCCACGCGTCGGCCGCCGGGCCCCAGGAGCCGAGCGCGCTGAGCACGAAGTAGAAGACCGTCCACAAGATCACCGCGCCGATGATCAGTTGCAACCGGCCGCGCCAGCCTGCCCAGCGCGGTTGCACGCCGGCCTTGCCGTCGACGCTCGCCTTGCGGAACTGGTACCAGCGGATCCAGCCGTACACGCTGACCGCGAAGAAGAAGATCTGCCGGCCCGCCTGGCCCCACAGGTCCAGGTCCTGCGGCGTGTGGAACACCCCGCCGAGGAAGACAGTGAACAGCAGGATGTTGCCGATGATGCCGATCGGCCAGGCCGAGACCCGGCGGTTCATCCCGAGGACGGCGCTGGCCAGCCCGAACCCGTTGCCGATGATCTCGCGCCACAGGATGCCGGGGCCGATGTCGAGCTTGGCGTTCAGAAAGCCGAGCAGCAATGCCGAGAAATCCACGAACCTCTCCACTCCTCCGATGTGCGGGCACCGGGGTGTGGAGGTACGGCGTCGCCTGATCGCTCACCCGGAGCCGGGCGAACGCGGACGTACGTCGTCCCTCGCGGTTCCTCCCATCCGGACTTTCACCGTCGGTCGTGGAGTTTCACCACATCAACCGGCCTTTCGGCCGGGTCGCGGACTATCACCGCCGGCTCGGAATTACACCGACCCCGGAACACGCGCGAGCTTGTTCGAACTCGTCAACCGCCATTGTCGCACCGCTATTCCCGAGCCCGATCCGCGGTCCGCCGTGCGGTTTCGTCACGCGGGACGACGTCAGTCCTTCGACCACGGGTCGAACAGCTCGATTCCCGTGCCGATGAAGTCCGGTGTGTTCCTGGTCGACAGAACGGCGGACCGCGCTCGGCAGGTGGCGGCGATCTGCGCATCCGCCAGGCCGATCGGGCGACCGGCGGCCTTGCGGGCGGAAACGACGTAGGCGTACTCAACAGCCGCGGCCCGATCGAAGTCGCAGATCCGCTCTCCGAACTCATCGTCGATCAGCTGCGATACAGCGACCCGTAGCAGGTCCTGCCGTCGACCGCCGGGCATTCGCGCGACACCGGCCAGCAACTCGGCCACGGTGATGACGGTGATCCACAGCTCGGCCGGGTCCTGCCGATCGACCCACGCGAGCACCGCGGCTGACGGCTGCGGCTTGATCAACTCGGACAGCACATTCGTGTCGAGCACGATCATGCGTCGAAGTCGACGGCCCGAGCCTCGTCCTTCCGCTCCGGCACCTCGAACTCGCTGGTGTCCACGTCGGCGAACATCGCGTGGATGCGAGATCCGAGGCCGGGCCCGCTCCCCTCGGCCTGCACGGCCTGGCGCAGAATCGCGCGAACCTCCGCCTCCATCGAGCGGCCCTTGCTGGACGCACGGACCCGAAGACGACGTCGAGTTTCCTCATCGAGACCGCGAATGGTCATGGTCGTCATGCTGATCACCCCGGATCTGTCGCTGTCACTGACAGCAATGCTAGCACCGTCGTCACCATGGCGCGCAGCGTCGGCAGAGTCCGCGCGCTTCTGTCACTCCTTCAGGTTCGACCTCCGTCGCCGATGACCGGCGGCCAGGACGAGCGCCCCGGCCAGCAGCATCAGGGGACCGAGCAAGGCGAACGGTGCCGCCGGCGCCCCGGTGCCGGGGAGTTCGTCCGGACCGGGCGGCGCCGGGCTCGGATCTTCGACACCTGGCGGCGTCGGCACAACGGTCGGCGGCTCGCCCGGAGCCGGACCGGGGCCGGGTTCGGTCACCGATCCGGCCACTTGCACCGATTGGGTCCGCGTCGCCGGCTGGAAGGCCGTGTCGCCGGAGTAGCTGACCGTGAGTTGGTGTGGTCCCGGCGCCAGTCCACTGACGTCGATCGGCGGAGTGGTGGCCCGACCGTCGACCACGGGCACGGCCCCGATCTCCGAGCCGTCCGGGCCGATCACGGCGGCTCCGTCGATCGTGAACCGGACCGTCCCGCCGGGGGTTCCGGTCGCGTCGCCGACTGGCTCCAGCGCGGCGCCCAGGGTGACCGGCGGGCCACCCCGTCCGTTCGGAATCGGGTCCGGGGTGGCGCTCCCGGTGATCAAGACCGACCCGCGGCCGAACACGTTCGTGGTGATCGTGCTCGCCTCGTAGTTGGCGTCGCCGGAATAGACGGCCGAGAGGACTCCCGGGCCGAAGTCCAACGGCTCGCTCCGGGCGCTGCTGGCGATCCCGTCCCGGTCCACCAGCACCGGTACGTCGAGCGGCGTGCCATCGAGCAGGAACTGCACGGTGCCGGTCGGCACCGGGCCCGAATCGAAGGCCGGCGGCAGGGTGATCGTGCCGACCACCGGATCGCCCTCGGCCTGTTGCCCGGGATCGGCGGCCAGTGTCCCGGCCGTCGATCCGGGCACGACGTTGATCACCACGGTCTCCTGCAGCGCGTCGTAGTGCTGATCGCCGGAGTAGCTGATGGTGACCGGGAACGGGCCGGCCGGGAGCCGATCGGTCGGCGTGCTGGCCGCGTATCCACCCTGGTCGAGCGTGGCCGTGCCCAATGGGGTGGCGCCGCTGAAGAAGGTCATCTTGCCGGTCGGCCTCGGGGTGTCCGCGGCCGTGCGCAGCAACTGAGCGCCGAACTCGAGCCGGTCGCCGAGCTTCGGCGCCACCGGTGCACTGCTGACGTCCAGCCGTACGGCCGGGAACGGGGTCAGCGTCACCGTCACCGAGCCGGCGCCGCGCGAGGTGCTGGTCCCGAAGTGCGGCTGGTCGACTCCGGGGGCGAGGTAGGAGAGCCCACCGCCGCCGCCGGCCGCGTAGTCCTTCGCGTCGCAGCCGCGCCAGGTCCCGCCGCCGCCACCGGTGTAGCCGCCACCGCCGGCGCCGGAGCCGCCCTGGCCCTCGTCGTGGTTGAGGCACGGCAGCTTGGCGCCGTTCGCGCCACGGCCCGGATGGACCGTGCCGCCGGAGCCGGCCGTACCGCCGACGCACTTGCCCTTGCCGTCCTTCGGTCCGCAGGACTGACCCGGCTGGGCCGGGGCTCCGCCGTTGCCGCCGTTCTTGGCCGACGCTGCACCGTGCAGGTGTCCGGCGCCACTGGCGCCGCCACCGCCGGCCGCGACCAGCAGGGTCTGGTTGCCGAGCCGGACCGCGGAGGCACCGCCGCCGCCCCCGCCGGGTTCGGCGAGCAGGTTGAGCACCTCATGCGGGTCGCCGCCGCGGCCGCCGGGAGCGTAACCGGATCGGCCCGGCTCCTGGCCGGTCGAGTTGCAGCCGACATCGATCAGGAACTTCTGCCCGCGCTGGACGTCGATCCGGCCCGCGGCGGTCCCGCCGCGGCCTCCCGAGGAGTACGTCAGGTTCGCGCCGGCCGCGCCCGCGGCGACGATGTCCATCCAGTAGCCCGCATGGTCCTGCGGGATCTCGAACGGCTGGCTGTTGCTGCCGGCGCAGCTGAAGGTCTTCACGATCGGCGGCTCCGCCCCCGGTCCGGTGAGCTGCTGCCGGCCGTCGTAGACGTAGGCGCCGGCGGTGCTGCTGGCGAACCGGTCCTCACCCGAATAGGTCGCGGTGACCCAATGAGTGCCGCGGCCGAGCGTCAGCGGCGGTGTCGCTGCCTTACCGTCCCGCAGCGGTATGGACACCAGGGTCTCGCCGTCGGAGCGGAACTCGACCGTGCCCCGCGGTGGATCGGCGGCCGCGACGCGCGACCCTCCGGCCCGGCCGGCCGCCGCGACGGCGGCGACGGTCGCGCTCAGGGTCAGCGTCTGCCCCGGGCCGACCGAGAGCCGCGACGGGGTCAGGGTCAGTTTCGTCGCCTGCTGGACGTAGACGAAGGTGGTCGCCCGGTCGGGCAGGAAGCCGTTGTCGCCGGAATACTGGGCGACGACGTAGTGCTCGCCCGGCGCTAGATCCTTGATCGGAGCGGAGGTCGCCCGGCCGTCGGTCACCGCCGCGCTGCCCACCTCGACGCCGTCCACCGAGTAGCGGACCGTGCCGGTCGGCTCGACCGTGACCCCTTCCGGGGCCGTCACCGCCAGCGAGAACGTCACCGGCTCACCGGCCGGCGCCTCCGCGCCCGGCGTGACCTGCAACGCCAGGGTGGCGAAGTCGACCTCGACCGCCTGCACCGTCCGGCCCTCCGCCGGTGAGAACACCTCGGCGTCGTCGCCGAGATAGCGCGCGGCGAACTGCCGGGTGCCCTGGCTCAGCCCGGACACCGACGTGCGGGCGACGCCGTTCGCGTCCAACGTCACCGGCTCGCCGGCCGCGACGCCGTCGACGAGGAACTGCAGCCGACCGATCGGCACGCCGTACGGATCCGGGCTCGGCCGGGGCGCCTTCTTGGTGACGGTCGCAGTCAGGGCCACCGGCGCGTCGGCGTTGATCACCGTGTCCTGGGTGGCCGACGACACCACGACGTCGGTGGCGACGCCGCTGTTGAACAGGCCGAAACTGCCGGCCTTGTAGGTCGGCTGGTCGTCGATGCTGGCCGTGACGGTGAAGGCGCCGGTGGTCCACGGCGGCTGCAACGCCTGCACCGGGACCGAGACCTTCCCGGCCCCGTCGGCCGTGACCCGGTAGCTGGTCTGGGAGCCGTTGGGGAACGTGACGTAGCCGGCCGGGGCGGTGAAGGTCACCTTGGCGCCGGCGATCGGGAAGCCGTCGTCGTCGAGGGCCTGGCCGGTCAGCGGCTCCGCGTACCGCTGGCCGCTGGTCGCCGACTGCTGGCTGCCGCCGGTCACGTCGACCTCGGCCCGTCGGGACGGGAACGGCACGACCAGTTGGACCGAGCCGTCGAATTCCTTGTCGCCCTTGGCGCCGGTCGCGAAGCGGACCTGCTTCGGGTTGACCGCCTTGGCGTACGACCGCCCGCCGCCGCCACCACCGCCGGCCCCGGTCTGGCCGCCGGACGGGCCGTGGCCCTTGCCGCCGCCCCAGTAGCCGCCGCCACCACCGCCGCCCCCGCCGCCGTCGCCGGCCCCGGTGCCGTCGCCGCCGTCGCGGGACCCGTTGCCCTGGGCGGGGTTGTCGCCGCCGGCGCCGCCGGGACCGGAGTCGAAGCTGTCGCCGGCCTTGCCGGCCTTGGGCGGCAGGCCCCCGTCGCCGCCGTCGCCGCCGTCGTAGAGATTCGCGTCGCCGCCACCACCTCCGCCGCCGGCCGCGACCACGAGGTAGGTCTTGCCCGCCGCGCCGGCGGCCTTGCAGTCGGTGGTGGTGCTCTGCACCGCCGACGAGCCGCCGCCCGGGCCACCGTCCTTGAGGTTGTCCGACACCCCGCCGGTGCCGGCCGATCCGCCCTGGCCGTCGCCCCAGCCGCCGCTGCCCCGGCCGCGCTCACCGACCGCGACCAGCACCTTCTTGCCCGGGGTCACCGGGACCACCGCCTGCACCACTCCGGCGCTGCCACCCGTGCCGACACCCGGGAAGTTCGGGCCGGCGCCCGCGCCGGCGCCGCCGACGGCGTTGACGAAGATCTCGTCGGTGCCGGCCGGAACGCACAGCTCCTCGACCTTCTTGGTGAGGCCGAAGTTGGTCGTCCGCAGGTCGTCGGCGCCGGTCAGGAACAGCACGTAGCCGTCGCCGGCGTTGTCGGCCGCGGCGAACCGGGCCTGACTCAACACGTCCTGGTTGGCGTAGGAGCTGCCACCACCGCCGCCGTTGCCGCCGATGCCGGTCACCGAGCCCGGCGGCGGTTCCGGAATCGCGGACTCCTGTGCCGCGCTGCCGCCGCAACCTCCGTGGTAGCCACCGCCGCCTCCGCCGCCGCCCCCACCGCCGCCGAGCTCGTCGAAGTCGCCGCCCGGCAACCCGGCGCGGTCGGCCTCCTCGCACTCGTCGCCGCCCGGCGCTGCTTCTTCCTCGTTGAACTTACCGACCGTGCCGGCGCCCGGCTCGAGGCCGCCGTCGCCGCCGTCACCGCCCGGTGATTGCACCGGCGGATAGCAGGAATACCAGAAGGCGTCGCCCTCTTTGCCGTGCTCGCCGACCTCGGCCTCGATCGCGTACTTCGTGCAGTCGACGCCGCCGCCGGCCGCCCCACCACCGCCGCCGGCCACCGCCATCGTGGTGGTCTCGTCGCCGTCCTTGCGCAGCACTGCGGACGCGCCGCCGCCGCCACCGCCGCTGATCCCGTAGGAGTCGATGCCGAAGGCGACCCGGTCGTGACCCTCGCCGCGGGCGCCGCCCTTCGCGTACGGAGACTTGCCACCGTCGGCGCTGCCCTTGCAACCGACGGCGACCGTCAGCAGATCGCCGGGATTGACCCGCAGCACGCCGGTCAGCTGACCCGCGCTGCCGCCCCAGCCGGTCCGCGACGGATCCGGGGTCATGCCTTCGCCGCCGACGACCTCGACGTAGACGCTGTGGGTGTTCTTCGGGACCTGGTACGTCTGCGGCGTGCTGTCCTTGCAGCCGAAATAGGTCAGGCTGAGCTGGTCGCCGACGTCCCGCGGGTCGCCGTTCAGTCCCGGTGCGGCCGGCTCGGTGGCGACGGGCGGCGCCGGGTCCCGGACCGGTTCCGGAACGGCGGCCGGCCGGGACGCGGCGGCCGGGTCGTCCGCCGGCACCGCCGGGCGGTCACCGGTCTCGGCCAGCGCCGGGGTCACGCCGAAGCCGGCCAGCAGCGTCACGGAGAGGCCGATGATCAGTGATCGAGACGTCCGGGGCGGACGGCGGAACGCGCGACGGCTCATCTGAGGGACCTTTCGAGGTCAGGAAGCACCTTGCTCTCAGCGGTGAGAACGACAGCCCGAGTCGTCGGGAGCGCACCGGGAGCACGCGAACCACGCAGATTCGATTGGCTTGAGTGTCGCGGCGCCGACCGGCCGCGTCAAGACTCAGTGGTGATCTTGGATTCCACGCCTGCTCGGCCGGTGGGCGCCGGCGGGATCAGGACCGGTCGTCGTCCTGGAGCCGGACGCCGAGCAGGGCGTCCGCGGCGGCCGCGATCAGGGTCGGGGCCTCGGTGTCGTCGCTGTCGATGGTCAGGGTGGCGCCGGCCCAGGCGTCGATCGCGGCCAGCGCGGCCGGGGCGTCAAGATCATTCCGGAGGGCCGCGCGGACCTCGGCCAGCGTCTCGGCCGAGCCGACGCCCGCGTCGCGCCGGACGGCCTCGCGCCAGCGGTCGAGTCGCGCCTCGGCGTCGGTGAGCAGGTCGGGGGTCCAGGACCAGTCGTCGCGATAGTGCTGGAAGAGTAGGGCCAGCCTGATCGCCATCGGATCGGCGCCCTGGGCCCGGAGCCGGGAGACCAGTTCGAGGTTGCCCTTGGACTTCGACATCTTCTCCCCGTCCAGGGCGACCATGCCGCTGTGCACGTATGCCTGGGCGAACTCGCGCCCGGTCGCCACCCGGCCCTCGGCCGCGCACATCTCGTGGTGCGGGAAGATCAGATCGCTGCCGCCGCCCTGCACGTCGAACTCGGGGCCGAGCAGCTCCAGCGCGATCGCGGTGCACTCGATGTGCCAGCCCGGCCGGCCCGGGCCGAACGGCGACGGCCAGCTCGGCTCGCCGTCTCGTTCCAGCCGCCAGACCAGACAGTCCAGCGGATCCTTCTTGCCGGCCCGATCCGGATCACCACCGCGGTCGGCGAAAATCTCCACCGCCTCGGCGCCGAGCTTGGACAGGGTGCCGAACCGGCCGTCGGCGGCGCGGGCGAAATAGAGGTCGGGATGATCATGGTCATCGACCGGATAGATCGCGCCGTCGACTCCGCGCAGCCGCTCGATCAGCGCGGTCACCAGGTCCATCGACTCGACCGCACCGACCAGGTGGTCGGGCGGCAGCACGTTCAGCGTGGCCATGTCGGCCCGGAACAGCTCGATCTGGTCCTTGGCCAGGTCGCGCCAGTCGACCCCGGTCTCCGTCGCCCGCTCCAGCAGCGGGTCGTCGACGTCGGTCACGTTCTGCACGTAGTCGACGGCAAGCCCGGCGTCCCGCCAGGCGCGATTGAGCAGGTCGAACGCCACATAGGTGTTGGCGTGGCCGATGTGCGTCGCGTCGTAGGGCGTGATGCCGCAGACGTACATCCGCGCCGTCCCGCTGGGCGGGCCGACCGCAACGACGGCACCGCCGGCCGTGTCGTGCACCGAAACCGTGCCCCCCGATCCCGCCAGGCGGGACATGTCCGGTACGCGCCATGCCTGCATGGACCAACCCTAACCAGCGCCGCTCGCGCCCCTCGCCCGGTCCAAGCCGCGGTACGCCGAGTTGTCAGAACTGAGTTGTGTCGGGGCACAACTCAGTTCTGACAACTCGGAGGCTTGCCAGGGTGGGACTGCGGCGTTAGCTTAGGCAAGCCTCATTCACGCCGGTGTCAGGTCGAGCGTCGGGGCAGTTGGAGGGGACACGATGGTCGCGAACTTCCTGATCGGCCTGCGCGAGGGCCTCGAGGCCGCGCTGGTGGTCAGCATCCTGGTCGCCTATCTGGTCAAGTCCGACCGACGGCAGCTGCTGCCGCGGATCCGGCTCGGGGTGGGCCTGGCGATCGTGGTGTCGCTGCTGTTCGGGGCGCTGCTGACCTTCGGCCCGAAGGGGCTGACCTTCGAGGCGCAGGAGCTGATCGGCGGGTCGTTGTCGATCATCGCGGTCGGCTTCGTCACCTGGATGATCTTCTGGATGGCCAGGGCGGCGAAGGGCCTGTCCGGTCAACTGCGGACCAAGATCGACTCCGCGGTGGAGGCGCGGCCGTGGTCGCTGGTCGTTGTCGCGCTGCTGGCCGTCGGCCGGGAGGGTTTGGAGACCGCATTGTTCCTCTGGGCCGCGACCCAGACGGCGCTGCGGGCCGGGTCGAGCACTGTCGTGCCGCTGACCGGTGCGCTGCTCGGGATCCTGGTCGCGGTGCTGCTCGGCTATCTGTTCTATCGCGGCGCGATCAAGATCAATCTGACCCGGTTCTTCACCTGGACCGGCGCCTTCCTGATCATCGTCGCCGCCGGCGTGCTGTCCTATGGCGTGCACGACCTGCAGGAGGCCAGATTCCTGCCCGGCTTGAACGATCTCGCGTTCGACGTCTCCGCGGCGATCCCGCCGACCTCCTGGTACGGCACCCTGCTCAAGGGCGTGTTCAACTTCTCCCCCGCGACCACCTGGCTGGAGCTGGTCGCCTGGCTCGGCTACGCCGTCCCGACCTTGATCATCTTCCTCACCCTGATTCAACGCCGCAGCCGGCAGCGGACGATCGTCGGCGTCGCGGCCCGTACCGAAGGAACGTCATGATCCGCACCACCCGGGCCCTGCCCGCCGCCCTGGTGCCGGCCGCGCTGCTGCTCGCGCTCACCGGCTGCACCGACAACGCGACTCCCGGCGCGGCCGGCCCGTCCGGCGACCCGAAGGCGCTGACCGTCCAGGCCAGCGACTCCGCGTGCGCCGTCTCGGCCGCCGAGGCACCGTCGGGCAATCTCACCTTCACCGTGACCAACGGCGGCAGCCAGGTGACCGAGTTCTATCTGCTCGGCGCCGATGGGCTGCGGATCATCGGCGAGGTGGAGAACATCGGGCCCGGGCTGTCCCGCGACCTGGTGCTGACCGCGCCACCCGGCGGTTACTTCACCGCCTGCAAGCCGGGCATGGTCGGCGACGGGATCCGGGCAGCGTTCACCGTGACCGACTCCGGCGCCGACCTTTCGCCGTCCGGTGACGAGGCGGCACTGGTCGAGCAGGCCAACCAGCTCTACCGGGCCTACGTCAAGGATCAGACCGAGCAGTTGCTCGCAGCGACGCAGAAGTTCGCCGACCTGTACACCGGCGGCTCCGACGAGGAGGCGCGGGCGCTCTATCCCGAGGCCCGGGAGCACTGGGAACGGATCGAGACCGTCGCCGAGTCGTTCGGTGATCTTGATCCGAAGATGGACCTGCGCGAGGCCGACCTGGCCGAGGGCGACGAATGGACCGGCTGGCACCGGATCGAGAAGGATCTGTGGCCGGCCCGGGCCAAGGGTTACCAGGCGCTCGACGCCGCCGGCCGGAAGAAGTACGCCGATGATCTTGTCGCCAATACGCAGGAACTGTACGACCGGACCCGGGATCTGACCTTCACCGCCGACCAGATCGGCAACGGCGCCAAGGGACTGTTGGACGAGGTCGCGACCGGGAAGGTGACCGGTGAGGAGGAGTACTGGTCGCGCACCGACCTGTGGGATTTCCAGGCCAACGTCGACGGCGCCAGGATCGGCTACGAGGGGCTGAAACCCCTGCTGCAGAAGCGGAATCCGGAGCTGGAGCAGCAGATCGGACAGCGGTTCACCGAGCTGCAGAAGCTGCTTGATCAACACCGCGACGGCGAGGGATTCGTGCTCTACGACGAGCTGACCACTGATCAGATCAAGCAGCTGTCCGACGCGGTCAACGCCCTGTCCGAGCCGTTGTCCAAGATGACCGCCGCGGTCGTCTGATCATGGCCGGAGCGGACCAGCCGCCGGAGGCCGACTCCCCTCGGGAGCCGGCCGGGTCCGAGTCGGATGCCGACCGGGCATCGGCAGGGTCGGGGCGGACCGGGCTGTCCCGGCGCGGGTTGTTCGGGGCGGCCGGGGCCGGGGCGGCGGTGCTCGGCGCCGGCATCGCGGCCGGGGTCGCCGGCGACCGCTGGCTCGCCGGTCCGTCGGCCGCGGGGGTGGGCGCCGCCCCGCCGGCCGAACGCCGTTATCCCTTCCACGGCACGCATCAGGCCGGCATCGCGACACCGGTCCAAGATCGACTGCACTTCGCCGCGTTCGACGTCACGACCGAGGACCGGGCCGCGCTGATCGACCTGCTGCGGAAGTGGACCGCCGCCGCGGCCCGGCTGACCCAGGGCCTCGGCGCCGGGGAATTCGGCCCCACCTCGGGCCCGTACGACGCGCCGCCGGACGACACCGGCGAGGCGGTCGGGCTGCCGCCGTCCGGACTGACCCTGACCTTCGGCTTCGGGCCGACCCTGTTCCGTGATGATCATCGCCGGGACCGGTTCGGGCTGGCCGACCGGCAACCGGCCGCGCTGCGCCGGCTGCCGCACTTCCCGGCCGACAAGCTCGACCCCGCCCGGAGCGACGGTGATCTCTGCGTCCAGGCCTGCGCCGACGATCCGCAGGTCGCCGTGCACGCGATCCGCAACCTGGCCCGGATCGCGTTCGGCACCGCGGCGATCCGCTGGTCCGAGCTGGGCTTCGGCCGGACCTCGTCGACCTCGACCGGGCAGGCGACACCGCGCAACCTGTTCGGCTTCAAGGACGGCACCGCGAACCTCAAGGCCGAGGATCCGGCGCTGCTCGATGATCATGTCTGGGTGCCGCCGGGCGCCGACCGGGCGGCCGGCTGGCTGGCCGGCGGGACGTATCTGATCACCCGCCGGATCAGCATGGCGATCGAACCCTGGGACCGTACTTCCCTGCGGGAGCAGGAGAATCTGATCGGCCGGACCAAGGACGCCGGGGCGCCGCTGTCCGGTGGCACGGAGTTCAGCCAGCCCGACTTCGGCCTGTCCGGTCGCGGCGGCGTGCCCCTGATCGGCACCGACGCCCACGTCCGGCTGGCCCATCCCGATCAGAACGACGGGGTACGGATGCTGCGCCGCGGCTTCAACTTCGTCGACGGCACCACCGGCCTGGGCCGGCTCGACGCCGGGCTGTTCTTCATCGCCTTCGTCCGCGACCCGCGCAGCCACTACATCCCGATGCAGACCCGGCTCTCCGCTCAGGACGGCCTGATGGAATACCTCCAGCACACCGGCTCGGCCCTGTTCGCCGTGCCGCCCGGCGCCGCGGCCGAGTCCTCCTACCTCGGCGAATCCCTCTTCACCTGACCGCCGTGCCCGCTGGACCGTTCGTTTCTCTACCTGTGGCGAGAAATGTGCGTTGCTCGGGCCGATCCGGCCGCATTTCTCGCCACAGGTAGAGAAACGACCCAAGCCCAGTTCCTGGGCCTGACCCCCTCGAGGTCGGGCCGGGTCAGAAGGGGGGCCAGGGGACGGTGCGGTGGTCGTCGGAGCGGGGGTGCGGGAAGCGGCGGTTGCGGATGAGCCGAGCGGCGCGGTCGAGGAAGGCCTCGACCTCGTCCTCGGCGAGGAGCTTGCGCAGGACCGGCGGGGCCTCGGCGGCGGCGCGTTCGACGCAGGCCAGCTCGGCCGGCCGCAGCTCGGCACCGGCCCAGCCCCAGAGCAGGGTGCGCAGCTTCGGCTCGGTGTGGAAGCAGATGCCGTGATCGACCCCGAACACCCCGCCCCGACTGGCCAGGATGTGGCCACCCTTCCGATCGGCGTTGTTGAGCAGGACGTCGAGGACGGCCATCAGCCGGAGTTGATCATGATCGGCATGGATCACCGCGACCGGGGTCTCGTCCATCCCGTACCCCTCGACGCAGGTGAACCAGCCGTCCCGCGGCAGCGACTCGAGCGGCACCAGATCGATCAACGCGTCCTCGTCCTCGTCGACATCGACCCAGGCCTGCAGCGAGCCGGGGCCGACCGGGCCGTCGACCAGCACGGTGACCGGGACCAGGTCGAACCCACCCGCCCGGGACACCTCGTAGGCCGCGACCTCACGCAGCGCCAGCGTGCCGTCCGGGAAGTCCCAGAGCGGCCGCTCCCCCTTGATCGGCTTGTAGACACACTCGATCCCCTGCTCCGCGCCGGGCGCGGTCAGGGTGGTCAGCAGCGTGACGTTGGAAGCCTGGAGCAGGCGTCCGGTGATCTCCAGCTCGCCCGAATCCAGGCGGGCGTCCAGCGCCGGGTGCAACGCCGTCAGGTGAACAGCGGGCGACGGTAGCCGTTGGCCCGGGGACAGATGTGACCCTCCGGATCGATCGGCTGCAAACAGAACGGGCACGCCGGCCGACCGGCGGCGATCAGTGCCTGGGACCGGGCGACGAACTCCCGGGCGTACGCGGCGGTGATCCGGACCACGAACACCTCGTCCGCCTCGTCCTCGGGCGAGACCTCCTGCTCCGGTTCGGGCTCCGGGGCCTCGGCCTCCTCCTCCGTCGTCTCGACGTTGGAGAACATCTCGATCACGATCCGGTCGATGTTGGGATCCCAGGCGATCGTCATCGTGCCGACCCGGAACTCCTCGGTGATCGGCGCGTCCAGCGGTTGGGTGTCCTGCGGGCCGGCCGCGGCCGGCGGCACGGGAGCGTCGCCCTCGCTGCGCCGGACCACCTCGTTGAGGATCTTGTCCAGATGCTCGGCCAGGACGGAGACCTGTTGCTTCTCGCAGACCACGCTGGTGATCCGGTTGCCTTCTCGCGCCTGCAGGAAGAAGGTCCGCTCCCCCGGTTGTCCGACCGTACCGGCGACGAACCTGTCCGGCGAGTCGTAGCGGTGTACCAATATCGCCATGCGTTCCAGCCTAGTGGTGTGTGTTCGAGAGCGTTCAGTCGGCGGACCCGAGACCGCCGCCGACGG
This sequence comes from Microlunatus speluncae, assembly GCF_009299835.1. Taxonomy (GTDB): domain Bacteria; phylum Actinomycetota; class Actinomycetes; order Propionibacteriales; family Propionibacteriaceae; genus Microlunatus; species Microlunatus speluncae. The sequence goes on along the minus strand of NZ_VKCZ01000019.1, from coordinate 381,207 downwards.
GTGCGTCGGGGGCGGACCGGCGGGCGCGCTTCTTCTTCGCCGGCGGCGGATTCAGCATCGCCCCGAAGTCGGTGGTGGTCGAGTTCATGGTGACCAGGTACGGCCTCGTCGGCGTGTAGCGGATGATCGACACCGATGCCGGATCCACCAGCAACCGCTGGAACTGGTCCAGGTGCAGGCCGAGCGCGTCGGCCAGGATCGCCTTGATCACGTCGCCGTGCGACACCGCCGCCCACACCGCATCGCCCCGCTCCGCGGTCAGCCGCGCGTCCCAGTCGCGAACCGTGCCGACCGCCCGGGCCGCCATCTCGGTCATCGACTCACCGTTCGGGAACCGCACCGCCGACGGCTGCTGCTGCACCGTCGACCACAGCTTGTCCTTCGCCAGCTCCCGCAGCGGCTTCCCGGTCCAGTCCCCGTACCCGCACTCGGTCAGCCCATTCTCGACCGTCGCCTGCTGCCCGTCCCGGACGGCGAGGATCGCCTGAGCGGTCTGCCGGCAGCGGCGCAGCGGGGAGGTGATCATCGCCGCCAGCGGAACCCCGGCGAGCCGTTCGCCCACGGCAGCGGCCTGTTGGCGGCCGACCTCGTCCAGTTCGACGCCCGGGGATCGCCCGGCCAGGATGCCGGTCGTGTTGGCCGAGGTCCGGCCATGCCGGATGAGCAAAAGGGTGGTCATTTCTCCACCACCGTAACAACCCCTCCCGAGTTGTCAGAACTGAGTTGTGTCATGGCACAACTCAGTTCTGACAACTCGGCTGAAGGGGCGGGTTAGCTGACTGACCCGTACCGGCCGCGCAGATGAGCCAAGGGATCCTCGCTCGGTTGTGAGAGCTCCACCCGCTCGATGACGGCTCGCACCAGGAGGGCCCAGCCTGCCGGTGCGGGTTGGTCCTGCACGCGCGCGCCGAGCCAGGCGGAGGTGGCGGTGAGTACGGGGCCCCAGTCGGTCGCGGTCCAGGAGGCGAGGCGGAAGGGGCCGCCCGGGGCCGGGGCGGTGCCCGCGAAGGCTTCGGCCAGGGCGTGGTCGGAGCGGTTGAGCAGGCTGACGGCGATGGTGCCGTGCCGGGCGATGGCGTCGGCGAGGTCGGAGTCGGGGTCGATCAGGCCGATCAGCTCGGACGGGTCGCCGTCGGAGATCAGCAGCGAGGAGACGGTGAGGCCGGCCGGCTTCGCGTCGCCGGTGCCGCTGGTCCAGACCGTCACCGGGGCCGGCAGCCGGCCGCGGAACCGGCGCACCGGCGAGCGCTCGCCTTCCGGCGGCAGGAAGGGGTGCTCGGAGTGGATGGTCACGGTCCAGTTGTACCGGACACAAACGCGGCAGTTGCACGCATCCGCGGCCGTTGCAACGGCCGCGGATTGCAGGAACTGCCGCGTTTGTGTCCGGGTCGGGGCGGAGGCGGGGGCCGGAGGTTGGGCGGCGGGTGGGGGTGGGTGGGACTGGGGGTGGACGAGGGCTCGGGGACCGGGGGTCTAGTGTCTTGCGGGGCCCGGAGGCGGGACCGACGAAACGAACGGGAGACGACGAGCAACGTGGGATGGCTAGAAGCGCTGATCTTGGGCCTGGTGCAGGGACTGACCGAGTTCCTGCCGATCTCCTCCAGTGCGCATATTTCGATCGTCGGCCGGCTGATCAGCGGCAATGATCCGGGCGCGGCGTTCACCGCGATCACCCAGATCGGCACCGAGCTCGCGGTGATCTTGTATTTCGCCAAGGACATCGGCCGGATCATCTCGCGCTGGTGCCTCGCCTTGGTCGGCCGCCACCCCAAGGACGATCCCGACGTGCGGATGGGTTGGCTGGTGATCATCGGCTCGATCCCGATCGTGCTCCTCGGGCTGTTGTTCGAAGATCAGATCGAGTCGGTGTTCCGCAACCTGTGGGTGACCGTGGCCATGCTGGCCGGGTTCGGCTTGATCATCGGCGTGGTCGATCACTTCGCCAAGAACGCACGACCGCTGGAGTCGATCACCTGGAAGCACGGCATCCTGTTCGGCCTGGCCCAGTCGCTGGCGCTGATCCCCGGAGTCTCCCGCTCCGGCGCGACGATCACCGCCGGCCTGGCCATGGGCTACAAGCGCGAGGCCGCGGCCCGGTATGCGTTCCTGCTGGCCATTCCCGCGGTGCTGGGCTCGGGCCTCTACAAGCTGTTCGGATTGATCAAGGACGAGGGCGTCCCGGACGACATCGGCCCGATCATGCTGGCCACGGTGATCGCGTTCGGCGTCGGGCTGGCCGTGATCCACTGGCTGCTCAAATACATCAGCACCCACGACTTCAAGGGCTTCGTGGTCTATCGCCTCGCCCTGGCCGCCGTCCTCGCCGTCCTCCTCGCCGCCGGCATCCTCCAACCCGTCTGATTCCCCGGCTTCAGGCAGGGGTGTAGGCGGCGGCGACGGCGGACAGAATGGTGATCTTGTCGTCGACGGTGCGGCCGAAGGGGAGCAGGGCGGCGTCGGTCACGCCGGACTCGGCGAAGGCGGCCAGCCGTTCGGCGATCCGCTGCGGCGGGCCGAGCAGGGAGGTCGCGTCGATGAACTCGTACGGGAGCGCCGCCGCGGCATCGCGCGGGCGGCCGGCCAGGAACAACTCCTGCACCTCGGCGGCCGCGTCGGCGAAGCCCATCCGCACGGCCAGGGCGTTGTAGAAGTTCTGCTTCCGGCTGCCCATCCCGCCGACGTACAGCGCGGCGTAGGGGCGGATCGCGTCGGCGCAGCGGCGCGGATCGTCACCGATCACCACCGGGATCGTCGGCACCACGGCGAATCCGTCCAGGTCGAGCCCGGCCCGCTCCCGGCCGCGCCGGATCGCCGCCAACGGCTCGGCGGCGAACTCCGGCGAGTAGAAGACCGCCAGCCAGCCGTCCGCGATCTCGCCGGCCAGCTCCAGATTGCGCGGCCCGACCGCGGCGACCAAGATCGGGATCCGCTCGCTCGGCGGGACGATGGTCAGCTTCAGCGCCTTGCCCGGACCATCCGGCAGCGGCAGCCGGTAATGATCACCGTCGAAGCTGACCGTCTCCCGGGCCAGCGCCGACCGGACGATCGCCACGTACTCCCGGGTCCGGGCCAGCGGATGATCGAATCGGACCCCGTGCCAGCCCTCCGACACCTGCGGTCCGGAGACCCCCAACCCGAGCCGGAACCGGCCCGCGGTCAGCAGATCCAGTGACGCGGCGGTCATCGCGGTCATCGCCGGAGTCCGGCCCGGGATCTGCAGCACCGCCGACCCGATCGCGATCTTCTCGGTCCGGCCCGCCAGCCAGGCCAGCACGGACACGGCGTCCGAACCGTACGCCTCGGCCGCCCAGACCGCGTCGAACCCCAACTGCTCGGCATGCTGGACCAGCCGCAACTGGTCGCCCGGATCGTCCGAGCCGACGAGGTATCCCAGATTCAGGCCAAGGCGCATGCCGGTCACCGTAATGGATCCGCGCCGCTCGGGTTGCCGCTGTCGGTGGTGGGGCCGCCATTAGAGTGACCCGCTATGGAGACGCGCCAGGTCGGCAGCACCGGACTGCGGGTGTCGCGGCTGGGTCTCGGCACGCTGACCTGGGGGCGGGACACGACGGCCGAACAGGCCCGATCGCTGCTGGAGACCTACTGCGAGGCGGGCGGCAACCTGCTGGACACCGCGGCCGCCTACGGGTCGGGCGAGACCGAACGGCTGATCGGCAAGCTGATCGGTGAGCAGGTGGTCCGGCGGGAGGATCTGGTCATCGCGACCAAGGCCGGGTTCGCGATCCGGTCCGGGCAGCGGGTCGTCGACACCTCCCGGGGCGCACTGCTGCGCGATCTGGAGGGATCGCTGCGCCGGCTCGGCACCGATTACGTCGACCTGTGGCAGCTGCACACCTGGGGTGACGCGCCGCTGGAGGAGTCCCTGTCGGCGCTGGACCAGGCCGTGCTGCAGGGCAAGGTGCGCTACGTCGGGGTGTCCAACTTCGTCGGCTGGCAGACCGCGCAGGCCGCGACCTGGCAGCGGGCCCTGCCCGGCCGGACCCCGATCGCCAGCGCCCAGGTGGAGTATTCGCTGCTGGCCCGGCGGGCCGAGGTCGAGGTGCTGCCCGCGGTCCGGGCACTCGGGATCGGCTTCTTCCCCTGGTCACCGCTCGGCCGCGGCGTGCTCACCGGCCAGTACCGCAGCAGCACGCCGCGCGGTTCGCGGGCGGCCAGTGATCATTTCTCCTGGTTCGTCGAACCGTATCTGGAGCAGCGATCCCGGGCCGTCGTCGAGGCGGTCGCCCGGGCCGCGGACGGCCTCGGCCTGACCCCGCTGCAGGTGGCGCTGCTCTGGGTCCGCGACGCGCCCGGGGTGACCGCTCCCCTGCTCGGCGCCCGTACCTCCGGCCAGCTCACGCCGGCCCTGCGGATCGAAGATCATCAGCTGCCGCGGCAGATCGCGGCGGCGTTGGACGACGTGTCGGGCGGCCCGATGTCCTCCCGGGCCGAGCCGGCCGCCGTCAGCTAGGACGGTTCAGATCAGTCGCACCGGGTCGGGATCAAGGGTCGGGATGGCCCGGATGATCTTGCGCCGGATCCAGATCTCCCGGCTGCCGTCCCAGTAGCGGCGCAGCCGGGTCAGCTCCCAGCCGCCGTACTCGGCCTGGTCGGTGAGCAGCCTGCGGACCGCGTTGCGGGACACCGTCCGGTCCAGCCGCACCCGCTGTTCCTGATACTCCACCCGTCGCTCACTCATCGACAACCAGGCTAATCGCCGGTGACGACAAAATGATCAACCGGCTCGCGGTACGGACACCCGACCGCGACCCCGGCCAGGGCTCAAGCGGTGGCCAGGAACCGGTCCAGCACCCGGGCACCGAACTCCAGCGACTCGGTCGGCACCCGCTCGTCGACGCCGTGGAACATGCCGACGAAGTCCAGATCCGGGGGCAGCCGGAGCGGGGCGAAGCCGAAGCAGCGGATCCCGAGCCGGTCCCAGGCCTTGGCGTCCGTACCGCCGCTCATCAGGAACGGCACCGCCCGCGCCCCCGGATCCTCGGCCAGCAGGCACTGCTGCATCGCCTCGACCAGGGCGCCGGAGAACTCGGTCTCCACCGACGGTTGCAGCGTGTCCATCTCGATCCGGATCTTGTCCCCGACCAGCTCGTCGATGGTGGCCAGGAACTCGTCCTTGCCGCCCGGCACGAACCGGCCGTCGATCGACGCCTCGGCGCTGCCCGGGATCACGTTGTGCTTGTAGCCGGCGGTCAGCATCGTCGGGTTGGCCGTGTTGGACATCGTGGCGCCGATCATCCGGGAGATGCTGCCCAGCTTGGCCAGCGTCTCCTCGGCCCGGTCCGGATCCAGCTCGATCCCGAACGCCTCGGACACCGCGTCCAGGAACGCCCGCTGCGCGTCGGTGATCTTGTGCGGCCAGTCGTACTGGCCGATCCGGGCGACGGCCGCCGCGAGCTCGGTGACCGCGTTGTCGTCGTTGCGCATCGAGCCGTGGCCGGCCCGGCCTTCGGCGATCAACCTGAGCCAGGCGATCCCCTTCTCGGCGGTCTGGATCAGGTACAGCCGAAGATCATCGCGGATGGTCAGCGAGAAGCCGCCGACCTCGCCGATCGCCTCGGTGCAGCCCTCGAAGAAGTCCCGGTGATGATCAACCAGCCAGTGCGCCCCGTAGATCCCGCCGGCCTCCTCGTCGGCGGTGAACACCAGCTTGATCGGCCGCCGCGGCGCCACCCCGGCCCGGGCCCGGGCCCGGACGACGCTGAGCAGCATCGCGTCGAAGTCCTTCATGTCGACCGCTCCGCGGCCCCAGACGCAGCCATCGGCGATCTCGCCGGCGAACGGGTCGTAGGTCCAGTCGTCGGCATTCGCCGGTACGACGTCCAGGTGGCCGTGGATCAGCAGCGGCGGCGCCGACGGGTCGACCCCTTCGGGCGCCCAGTCGGCGATCAGCGAGGCCCGCTTCGGCTCGGATTCGTAGATCTCCGAGGAGATGCCGACCTCGTCCAGCAGCGCCGCGACATGCTCGGCGGCCGCCCGCTCCCCCGGCCCCGGTTGCGGACCGAAGTTGGTCGAATCGATCCTGATCAGGTCGCGGCAGATCCCCACGACCTCCTCATCCGCCCGGTAGCTCATGCCGGCCATCCTCCCATCCCCGCTCGCCGCCCGATCGACCCGTCAGATCCGCTCCGACACGCCGCAACAACGCCCGCGGATCTGACGGCTCGCCGAAATTCTGCCGTCGGCGGGATTGGGGCGGGGTCAGAAGGTGCCGCCGATGAGGTGGCCGACGACGTAGGTGATGATCATGGCCAGGGCGCCGCCGATGATGTTGCGGAGGACGGCGCGGAGGGTGGGTGAGCCGCCGAGGCGGGAGCTGATCATGCCGGTCAGCGCCAGGGCTAGGATCACGGCGGCGAAGGTCAGCGGGACCCGGATCGCCTCCGGCAGCAGCAGGATGGCCAGCAGCGGGAGCAGGGCGCCGACGGTGAACGAGATCGCCGAGGCGAAGGCGGCGGTCCACGGGTTGGTCAGGTCGTCGGCGTCGAGGTTGAGCTCGACGTCGAGGTGGGCCTTGAGGGCATCCTTCTTGGTCAACTCGGTGGCGACCTCGTGGGCCAGCTCGTCCGGCAGACCCTTGTCCCGGTAGAGCTGGGTCAGTTCGGCCAGCTCCTCCTCCGGCATCTCGCGGAGTTCCTGCCGCTCCTTGGCGATCAGCGCCCGCTCGGAGTCGCGTTGGGTGCTGACCGACACGTACTCACCGGCGGCCATCGAGACCGCGCCCGCGACCAGGCCGGCCGCCCCGGCCAGCCCGATCGCGCCGCGATCGGCCGTCGCGGCGGCGACGCCGACCACGATGCCGGCCGTCGACACGATGCCGTCATTCGCGCCGAGGACGCCGGCGCGGAGCCAGTTGAGCTTCTGCTGCAGGCCTTCGCCGTGCGGCTCCTCGTGCTGCGGGACCGCCTCGGTTGCGCTGGAATCGGTCATGGCAGCACCGTAACGGCTTTTCTTGAACGATTCCAGAAAGGTTGGCCTGGCTCACCGACAGGCCCGGCGGAGTATCGGATTGTCGTTCGACGCCCCCTCGTTGCTATAGTTCAGGCGCTGTTCAAGGCGACCCGGTCCGGGTGGCGGAATTGGTAGACGCGCTAGCTTGAGGTGCTAGTGCCCCCAACGGGGCGTAGGGGTTCAAGTCCCCTCTCGGACACAGCTCCACCGGAAGGCCTCCCCTCGCGGGAGGCCTTTCCTGCGTTCACCATCGGCGCCCACGTCGTGTTCCAGGGGATTCACGCCGCCAACTGTCGTACGGTGCGAGCGTGAAGAAGTCCTCCCCGCGAGCGGCGACCCGGCCCGGTTTGTCCGCGCGGGAAATCCTCTCCCGCGCGGTGATCATCGCCGATCGGGAAGGGATCGACGCGGTGTCGATGCGCCGGCTCGCCCGGGAGCTGTCGGTGACGCCGATGGCCCTGTACTGGCACTTCGACGACAAAGATCAACTGCTCGAGGCGATGGCCGAGCAGGTGGTGGTCGAGGCCGAATTCGCCGACTCTCCCGGCCAGGCCTGGGAGGAGCGCTACCGGGGCGCCCTGACCGCACTGGTGCGGCTGCTCCGGGCCCATCCGTGGATGGGCCGCATGGTGATCGAACGGATCGTGCCGTTGCCCAACTATCTCGCGGCGCTCGAGATCATGCTCGACTGCGGCCGACTGGCCGGCCTCGACCTCCGGCTCAGTGCGTACCTGGCCCAACAGGCCGTGCAGGCCGTCGCGGTCCTGGCCGAGTACGAACCCCGGCACGACCCCGCCGCGACCGCCGACGCCGGCGATCACCTGGCGGCATTCCGGACAGCGGTCGACCCCGACCGCTTCCCGAATGTCTACGGCGCCCTCGAACCACTGACCACCCCACAGGACGTCGACGAGTACTACCGGCTCGGGATCGACCTGATCATCGGCGGCATCCGCTCCGTGGCCGCCCAACCCCGGTAGTTGTCGGGCCGATGGCACCTCCCTGCATTCCTTGACCTGACCTATACGGCATATAGTTTAGGATCAGATCAACATGCTCGACTGGAGGGTCCATGGAATTCTTCTGCTACCACCGGGACCGGGCCGGTTCGGCCGTCCTGCGCGCTCAACTCCTGGAGGATCACTGGTCCTACCTGGATCGCTACTCCGCCGCCATGATCGCCCGCGGCCCGGTCCTGGCCGACGACAACGAGACCGCCATCGGCAGCGTGCACCTCCTCGATCTGCCCGACCCGGCCACCGCCCGCGACTTCGTCTTCGACGAACCCAACTACCGAGCCGGCGTCTATCGCGACGTCATGCTGCGCCGCTGGCACAACACTCTGGGCCGCACCATGTGGGAATTCCCCGCCGGCTACACCGACCACAACCGCTATCTCGTCCTCGGCCTCGGCCCGGACCCCGAGTCGGAGCCCATCCCGCCGGATCGCCGCGACGCCCTGATCGCCCACGGTCCCCTCCTGGCCGACGACGGCACCACCCAGCTCGGGACCATCGCGCTGACCGAAGCACCCGACGCCGAAGCAGCCCGCCTCGTCCTCACCCCCGGCCGGTACGCCGAGCTCGAGGTCCACCGCTGGGACTACGGCGGCCGACCCGGCGAATAACCGACCGCTCGCGACGCGCAGCGCGTTCCCTCCAGAGCCCCTACGGGTAGCGTGAACCCGTGCCGCGCGTGATCGGAGTCGACGCCTGCAAGAAGGGCTGGGTGGGTGTCAGCAACGACCCGCGAGGATATTTCGGCGAAACGATCGACCGACTCGTGGCGACGGCCGAGGCAGAGGGGCCGATCGAGGTCGTCGCGATCGACATCCCCATCGGCTTGCCGCTCACCGGTGCACGACAGGCGGATGTGCTCGCTCGCGGCCGGGTCGGCAAGCGCGCCTCCTCCGTCTTCGTCACGCCGGTCCGGGCGGCACTCCTCGCGGCCACTCACGCGGAAGCGACGGCCCTCAACCGATCGGCCACGGGCAAAGGGCTCAGCCGGCAGGCCTACGCGCTCGGGGCCAAGATCCTCGAGGTCGACGCCTGGATCAGGACCATGGACCGGGTTGTGATCGAAGTGCATCCAGAGGTCTGTTTCGCCACGATGGCCGGACGTCCGCTGGACTTCGCGAAGTCGACCTGGGCGGGTGCCGAGGAGCGCCGACGCCTTCTCGCGGACGTCGGGATCGACCTTCCCTCGGAGCTGGGGCTCGCCGGAGCATCGGCCGCCGTCGACGATGTGCTCGACGCCGCGGCCGCGTCCTGGACCGCCGCTCGGTTCGCCGCGAACCTGGCTGTCTCCTATCCGCCAGTGCCCGAGCAGTTCGATCCTGGTCCCGCCGCGGCGATCTGGGTCTGACCTCCCCGCCGCACCAGCTCACGGTGTGAATTCCGGCCGAGAGCAGCCGGCCGGAATTCACACCTGGTCGTTCTCCGGACGCCTACCGGCGGATCTCCAGCACGTTGTTGAACGGCGTCTGTGCCGCGATCCGGAACCGGCCGAAGCCGGCGGCGGACACGATGTCGTTGATCTTGGCCGGGCCGGCCTGGGTGCCGATCGCGAGACCGACCTCCTGGGCCAGCGAGGCCGGCGTGCAGAGCAGGGTGGAGAAGCCGTAGTAGGCCCGGCCGACCGGGTTGAAGTTGTCCTCGACCCGATCACCGGCGGCCGGTTCGACCACCATCCAGGTCCCGTCCGCGGCGAGCGCGGCGGCCACCTGGCGGGCGGCGCCGACCGGATCGCCCATGTCGTGCAGGGCGTCGAAGGTCGTCACCAGGTCGTAGCCGGAGCCGGTGAAGCCGGTCGCCGACGCGGCTTCGAAGGTGATCCGGTCGGCCACCCCGGCGTCCTCCGCGCGGCGGCGGGCGGTGGCGATGGAGCCGGCGTGCGCGTCGATCCCGACGAACGTCGAGCGCGGATAGGCCTGCGCCATCAAGATCGTCGAGGACCCGTGGCCGCAGCCGAGGTCGGCCACCTTGGCGCCGGCCTCCAGCTTGGCCGTCACCCCGTCCAGGGCGGGCAGCCAGCCGTTGATCAGGTTGGCGGCGTAGCCGGGCCGGAAGAACCGCTCGCAGCCGTCGTGGACGTCGCCGTTGTGGTCACCCCAGCCGAGCCCGTCGCCGTCCCGGGCGAGCTCGAAGATGCGGTCGGCGTCCCGGACGGTGCCGAAGGCGATCTGGAAGAAGCCGGGCAGGAACGCCGGCGAGGATTCGTCGGTGAGGGCGACCGCGTGCTCGGGCGGCAGCGTGTAGCGGCCGGCCGCGGGATCGTAGCTGACGAAGCCGCCGGCGGCCTGGGCGTTCAGCCACTCCCGGGCGTACTTCTCGCCGGTCCCGGTCAGCCGGGCCAGGTCGGGCGCGGCCAGCGGGCCGTGATCGGCAAGCGCCCGGTAGTAACCGAGGCGATCACCCATCACGACGAGGGCGCAGTTCAGCGTGGCGCCCACCTCGTCGACGGCCCGGAAGACGAAGCCCATCAGCTTCTGCTCGTCGAGCGCGGGCTTGTCGGTGGTTGCTGTCATGATCATCTTCTCCTGTGAAGGCGGCACCCGGATCGTCCGGGCCCTGCTCGAGAATCCGCCGCCCCGGGCCCGACGCGCATCAGGGCGGCCCCCTAGGAATCTCGATCTTGCTCGACGGGAATCTCGATCTTGCTCCGCCGGGCAGCGGCGCTCCCTACACTCGACGTACATGCTGATAGGTCGGGGGGCCGAACAGCGAGCGGTCGACACGCTGCTCGCGGACGCGACGGTGAGTCGCGGCGGCGCGCTGCTGCTGACCGGTGAGGCGGGCATCGGCAAGACCCGATTGCTGGAGTACGCGACGGAGCGGGCGACCGCCTTCCGGCTGCTCCGGGTGACCGGCACCGAGCTCGAACGGGACCTCCCCTTCGCCGGGCTGGCCGGGCTGCTGCGGCCGGTCCTTGATCGCCTCGACCGGCTGCCGGAGCCGCAGGCGGAGGCTCTCGGCATCGCGCTGGCGCTGCGCCGGGGCGGCAGCATCGACCGGTTCGCCGTCTGCGCGGGCGTGCTGACCCTGGTCACCCAGGCAGCCGAGGAGGGCCCGATCGGTCTCGTCGTCGACGACCTGCACCTGGTCGACCGGGCCTCCGCCGAGGCGGTCGCCTTCACCGGGCGACGGCTGCTCGCCGATCCGGTCTTCGTCCTGGCGGCGAGCCGGACCGAGGACCAGCCTCCTTGGTCGCCCGACGACCTGCCGCGGCTGCCGCTGTCCGGGCTCGACGCCGCGGCCGCGGCGGACCTGGCCGAGGCGACGGCACCGGCACCGTTGACCGGGGCCCGGCGGGACCGGGTGATCAGGATCGCCGGCGGCAATCCGCTGGCGATCCGGGAGTTGGCCCGGGACCCGGCCGGGATCGACGACCAGCCGGGCGACTTCCCGCTGCCACTGCCGGTGCCGGCCGTGATCGCCGAGACCTTCGGCCGCCGACTGTCCGACCTCTCGCCGGACGACCGTTCGGTGCTGCTGCTGGCCGCCGTCACCGACGGCGACCTGGACCTGATTGCCCGGGTCTGCGCCGGTACGGGCCAGGACCTGGGCGCGATCGAACGCGCGGAGGCAGCCGGCCTGGTCAGCACCACCGGGACCCGGATCGTCTTCCAGCACTCCCTGATGCGATCGGCGGTCTACGCCGCGGCCACCGGTGCCGAACGGCGCCGAACCCACCGACTGGTCGCCGCGGCACTGCCCGCCGGCGATCATGATCTTCGGGCCTGGCAGCTGAGCGCGTCGACCCTGGGCACCGCGGAGCCGGTGGCCCGGGCGATGGCCGCCGTCGGGCGCCGGGCCGCGGACCGAGGGGCGTACGCCGTCGCCGCCGGTGCCTACGCCCGGGCCGCGTCCCTGTCGCCGGGACATCAGGACCGGGGTGAGCGCTATCTGCGCGGGGCGGAAGCGGCCTGGTCGGCCGGCGACGACCGGCTGACGGTGGAGCTGGCCGGGCGGGCGGTCCGGCACGACCGATCGGCCTCCCTGGTCGCCTGGGCCGAGGGCCTGGCCGGGCTGGCGACCGCGCGCGGCGGCTCGCTGCGCGCGGCCCACGCTCTGCTGGTCGGCGCCGCGGACGCCGCCCGGGACCGGGCTCCCGATGAGGCCCTGGTGCTGTACGCCGACGCGGTCGAAGTGTCGTTCATGCTGCTGGACATCGCCGGGGCCGGAGCCGCGGCCGACCGGATCGAACGGCTGCTGGCCGCCCGGGACGGCGGCCCGGACCAGCAGGCGGACCAAGACCTGGTCGCCGAGCGGGCGGCGGCGGTGGCCTGGATCGCCCTCGGGATGGCCCGGATCGTGGCCGGCCGGCCCGGCGCCGCGATGCTCAGGTCCGGGGTGGACCGACTGGCCGCGCTCGGCGACGCGAACGACGCGCTGCTGGCCTGGGACGTGCTCGGCCCGCTGTTCCTGCGGGAGAGCGACGCCGGCCGGGACCTCGTCGCGCACGCGGTCGACCGGCGCCGGCGGGCCTCGGCGATCGGCGCGCTGCCGCACCTGCTCTGGCATCTGGCCCGCGACGACGCGACCACCGACCGCTGGACCCGGGCCGAGGCCGGCTACGGCGAGGCGGTCGCCCTGGCCCGCGAGTTCGGTCAGGCGACCGAACTCGGGGCCGCGCTGGCCGGCCTCAGCTGGCTCGCCGCGCGGATGGGCCGGAGCGAGGAGAGCGACCGGCACGGCGCGGAGGCCCGGCAGCTGGCCGCGACCCACGACCTGCACATGGCGACCGCCTGGACCCGGTTCGGCCGGGCCGAGCTCGAGCTGTCCCAGGGCCGGACCGAGACCGCGATCGCCTCCTTCCGGGCCCTCGACTCCTGGCTCCGGGAGCGCGGCGTGCTGGACGTCGACCTGTCCCCCGTTCCGGAGCTGGTCGAGGCGTTGTGCCGGACCGGCCGGCCGGCGGAGGCCGCGGCGATCGCCCCGGACTACCTGGCCGGTGCCGAGCGGAAGGGCCAGCCCTGGTCGCTGGCCCGCGCCGTCCGGGTCCGGGCCCTGCTCGCCGCGCCGGCCGAGCTGACCGGCCTGCTGGCGCGCGCCCTGGAGCTGCACGGCCGCACCCTGGACCGGTACGAGGAGGCGCGGACCCGACTCGTCGTCGGCCAGCTGCTGCGCCGGAACCGCCGCCGGGCCGCGGCCCGTGATCAACTGCGGGTCGCGCTGCAGACGTTCGAACGGCTGGGCGCGCCGCTGTGGGCCGACGTCGCCCTCGCCGAACTCAACGCCACCGGCGTCACCGTCCATCGCCGCGACCTCGGCCCGGTGCTGGAGCTGACCGCCCGCGAGTTGCAGATCGCCCTGCTGCTGGCCGACGGGCGGACCACCCGGGAGGCGGCCGCCGCCCTGTTCCTCAGCCCGAAGACGGTGGAGTATCACCTCCGGCACGTCTATACGAAGCTCGGCATCGCCTCCCGCGGCGAGCTCCGGGACCAGATCCGGCTCCGTACGCCCTGACCGCCACCCGCGTGACCTAGTGGCGTGGTCTACCTCGCGGCGCTGCTCGGTGCCGAATGCTCCAGCACGGTCAGGCCGCGGGATTCGGCCGGTGGCCGCAGGTGCGCTCCAGCCAGCGCACGGCGAAGGCGCAGGCCGCGGCCGCGTCGACCACGAGTGTGTCGGCGGCACCGACGCTGCCCCGGATCCCGTGCCCGGCGGCCACGAACTCGCCGACGATGGTGCCGAAGTAGTCATCGGGCAGGCCGGCCACCACCGGGTCGCTGGTGTCGTACTCCCGCACCAACCGCCAGTTGAGCTTGCCGTCGATGATCAACGGGACCTCGTAGTTGATCACCCGCTTGGCCGGCAGGTCGGCCAGGTGTTCGGCGTGGTGCAGCAGGGTCATCGTGTCCCACGGCGCGCCGATCATGGCCACCTTGCCGCCGGACTCGACCAGCCGGGCCAGCGGCGATCCGGGACCGTACCCGTAGTCGAGCGGATGATCGGCGGTGAACCAGTCGGCCCCGGCGCCGATCGCCGCCACCGAGGCGCCCGGATTGCCGCTGCGGCGGGCTCCGGGCCAGCAGCGCAGCCACTCGGGCAGCGCGCCGTTGGCGCGGGCCGCGCGCGAGCGCTCGGGATCGAACGGTGCGAGCTGCGCCCGCCACTGGTCCGGGACCCGCCCGTCGGGCGTCAGCAGCTCGTCGTAATCGGCGGCCCAGTCGGTGTAGCCGAGGACGGTGCCACCGGGTGAGACGACGTCCAGCAGCGCCCCGATCAGGGTGTCCGGACCGTTGATCATCCGGCCGACCCGGCTCAGGGCGCCATGGGCCAGCACCGCGTCGCCGGGTCCCAGGCCGAGCCGGAGCAGGTCGCCGGTCAGCTCGGCCCGGGTCCGGAACGGGCCGGCGGTCGGGGGCGTCACGACTCCGCGCCCCGGCGGGCGTGCTTGGTCGTCCGGTAGTAGCGGGCCTGGCGGACGCTGTGGGCGCAGCTCTCGTGGCAGAACCGGCGGGCGCTGTGCTGCTGGACGAAGATCATCGGACAGGCCGGCCGGGCGCAGTGCCGCACCCGCCCGGCGTCGTCGCCGGCGACGAAGAGGATGCAGTGGGCGGCGACCGAGGCGAGGAAGACGGCCTCCGGCGGGCCGTCGTAGTGCAGCTCCCAGCCCGGTGGTTCACCGGCCGGCGCGGTGAGCGCCAGGTGCGCCGGTGCCTGTCGCGACGCGGCGTGGAGCCGCTCGACCGCCACCGCGGACAGCTCCGGACTCCGGTCGGCCAGCTCGGTCAGCAGCGTTCGGGCGGCGTCGCGGACCTCGCGCAGCCGCCCCGCCGCCACCGTGCCGAGCCCGGCCGGCACCTCGAGGCCGGCCGCGTCCGGCGCCGCGTCGAACCACCTCCGAACGGCCGTCGGATCGTCCAGGAAGTCAAGATCATCTCGGTCGCTCCGATACCGGCTGTTGGCCAGCTCGACCGCGAACGCCTCCCCCAGCAACGGCAGCGACTCCTCGTCGGCGGACTGCGTGGCCACGGGTTGATCATCTCCGATGCTGACGGTGAAATGTCTGTGTTACCGTCAGCTTACCAGGACGCCGACTCCGCGACCCTGACCGATCGGCCTAGGCCCGCCGCCAAGCCTCCTTCCGGGCCCAGTTGAGGTAGCCGATGCCGAGGGCATGGGAGCCCTGGCTCGGCACCAGCGCGGCGGCGTCGTAGACCCGCAGGCACTGGGCGTAGATCTCGGTGTCGTAGCGGGCATAGAGCATCCAGCGCGCCGCCTGGACGGCGTTGCCCGGCACCGCGTCGGCCGACCCGTCGATCCGGAACCAGACCTCGGTCTCGGACCTGATCACGTTGTCGACGAAGGTCTTGGCCACAGCCGGCAGGTCAAGATCATCGTGCCGGATCCCGGCGGCGTGGGCCGCGGCCAGGAACTCGATCGTGATCGCCGCGTGGCTGATGTCCTCGATCGAGCGGACCGCCGAGTAGAACGGCGTGTAGGTGGACAGCTGATCGGCGGCCGCATAACCGTTGTACAGCTCGCTGTGCGGCGGCCAGTAGTTCCAGACGTAGGCGCCGTCGGCGGTGCTGGTGACGCCGCGGGCGAAGCCTTCCAGCATCGCCGTAATCTTCTGCCGGTACGACTTCGCGCGGGTCAGCCGATACAGCTCGGCCATCGCCTGGCCCGGTCCGTGGCTCTGGTTGTACGGCTGGATCAGGCCGTCGAACGGGATCGGCGCCCCCTTCGGCCAGACGTAGTCGCCCACCCCGTCGACGATCCGGAATTCCTCGTCGTGGAAGGCGATCGCGGCCGCCGCGGCGGCACCGGCCCGCTTGGCCGCGCCGCCGTAGCGGTGCCGCAGTTTCGGGGTCTCGGCGACGATCCGGGCGAACAGCGCCAGCGGGTAGGCGACCATGCCGGTGTGCACGGCGTAGACGTAGAACTGGGACGTGAAGGTGATCGTGCCGGCGGCCGGGGCGGGCGCGACGGCCGGTTGATCACGGAGGTCGATCGCGGTCCAGCGCAGGCCCGGGCCGTAGCCGGCGTTGATCACCGTGACGGCGTAGTTCGGCGAGGCCGGATCGAGTGAGACGCCGGTCCGGGTGATCACCGTCGCGCTCGCCGGGTTGCGCAGGGTCAGCGTGAAGGTGTCCGCGGCGACCTCCGAGATCTCCGCGGTCGACTCGGCGGCCCGCGCGCCGGCCCAGCGCACCTGGATCGCCGCCGCCCCGGTGCCGTCGGTGATCACACCGTGCGCGGCCGTGTAGGCGTTGGAGGTCCGCCAGACCGGGCCGGAACGGCCGCGGTAGTCGGTCACCCCGCGGGCCCGGTCGGTGGTCGCGGCCAGGTGCTCGGCCCGGTCGACGAAGGTGTCCAGGTAGGCCGGATCGCCGTAGGCCTGATACATCCGGAGCAGACCGAGCAGGAAGTACGACTCGCCCCAGGCGTAGCCGCCGGCCTCGTTGTGTTCGAAGCCGATCGCCAGATAGGCCTGCTGCGCCTGGGCGAAGGCGGGAGGCTGGTCATAGCCGGATTCCGGGGCGGCAACTGCGGTCCCGTACGGGAGTCCGGCGGCAACGGTCAGGCCGGCCGCTCCGGCCAGCACCGCCCGCCGGCCGATCGGCCGTGGCTCGCTGTTCATGATGATGTTGTCCTTTCGGGGGGGGTTGCGGGACTATCCCTTCACGGCGCCACCCATGCTGGAGAGGATGTGCCGTTGCAAGATCAGGAAGACGATGATCACCGGGACCAGCGAGATCACCGTGCCGGCGGCCAGCCCGCGGACATCGGTGCCGCTGACGCCGGTCAGGTAGGCGATGCCGAGCGCGATCGGGAACTTCGACTGGCTGGTCAGCACGACCAGCGGCCAGATGAAGCTGTTCCAGACCGAGATGAAGCCGAGGATGGCCAGCACCGCCAGGGTCGGCGCGACGATCGGCACCGCGATCCGGGCGAAGATCATCAGCTCGTTCGCGCCGTCCACCCGGGCCGCCTCGATCACCTCGTCGGGGATCTGCAGGAACGCCTGCCGGAGCAGGAAGATGCCGAGCGAGGACAGCAGCGCGGGCAGGATCACCGCGGTGTAGCTGTCGGTCAGGCCGAGCTGGCTCATCACCAGGAATCGCGGGATCAACATCAGCTCGCCGGGCAGGAACATGATCGACAGGAACAGCAGGAAGAAGAATCCCCTGCCCCGGAAGGCGATCCGGGCCAGCGGATAGGCGACCAGCGCGCTCACCACCAGATAGAGCGGGACGATGATGATCACGTAGAGCACCGAGTTGAGCAGGAACTGGCCGTACGGGATCGTCGTCCAGGCCTCGACGAAGTAGTCCCCCACCGGCGGTCTCGGGATCAGGTCGGGCGGGAACGAGAACACATCCTGGGTGCCGGGCTTGGTCGCCGCCGAGAGCAGGATCAGGAACGGCCCGATGAACACGGCGGCCAGCACGATCAGCGCCAGATAGAGCAGCACCCGGCGGACGTACCAGCCGGCATCCCGGGCCCGCGGCGAGAGTCGGCGGGGCCCGTCGCCGCGCTTCATCGTGGGCGCGCTCATCGGTCCCGCCTCCGGGTGACGAA
Organism: Microlunatus speluncae; assembly: GCF_009299835.1. Lineage (GTDB taxonomy): Bacteria > Actinomycetota > Actinomycetes > Propionibacteriales > Propionibacteriaceae > Microlunatus > Microlunatus speluncae. Next base: position 363,706 of record NZ_VKCZ01000019.1, on the reverse strand, counting down.
CAGGTTGGCCACCGCGAACACGATCATGATCGCCCAGAGCACCAGGCCGATCGCGCTGGCGTAGCCCATGTCGTAGTCCTGGAAGGCCTTGGACCAGATGTAGTAGCCGAGGGTCAGGGTCGAGTCGAGCGGCCCGCCGCGGGTCAGCACGTACACCGACTCGAACGCCCGCATCCCCTCCAGCATGCTCAGCGTCAGCGTCACCGCGAAGGTCGGCAGCAGCCCGGGAATGATCACGTGCCAGAGCCGGCGGATCGCCGACGCCCCGTCCACCCGGGCCGCCTCGGTCAGTTCCTTGGGCACCGCCTGCAGCCCGGCCAGATAGATCATCATGAACAGCCCGGCACTCTTCCACGCCTCCAGCAGCACCACCGTCGGCAACGCCCACGAGGTGTTCAGCAGGAAGTCGATCGGTCCGATGCCGACCAGGCTGAGCAGCCAGTTGATCACGCCCTCGCGGTTGAAGACGTAGCGCCAGCCGACGGCGACCGCGACCATCGAGGTGATCACCGGCAGGTAGTAGGCCATCCGGAAGCCCTGGATGCCACGCAACGGGATGTTGACCAACAGCGCCAGGAACAGCGGGACGACCACCGACAGCGGCAGGAACATGATCAGGAACAGCAGCGAGTTGGTCAGCGCGTGCCAGAACCGCGGATCGACCGACATGGTCTGGAAGTTGGCCAGGCCGACGAAGCTGATCGGGCTGACGATGGTGTAGCGGGAGAAGGCGAGTTGGATCGCGATCACCGCCGGCCAGGCGAACATCGCCGCGTACAGCACCAGCCCGATGGACAGGAACAGGTACGGCGTCCACCAGCGCTGCCCGACCACCCGACCGGGCCCGCCGGAACCGCGCCGGGCCAGCCCGGCGGCAGGCATCGCCATGGCGGACCCTCCACTTCGTAATCTGCCCGAAACATACGGTTCGGGAATCACACTGAAACTAGGGAACGTCGGCGTTTCATGTCAATACCTCAACATTTACGCCCGACTTCCTCTTGACTTCTTCCGGACAGCGATCCGAAACTGATGTCCGTAACCTGCCTTCAGGACACTACTCGTCAGGAGGGACGCCGTGACCGCGCCCACCGCTTTTTCCCGTCGCCGGTTCACCCTCGGCGCCGCCGCTCTGCTGCCGCTGCTCGGTGCGGCCGGCTGCATCTCCGGCAACCCGGCCGGCCAACCGCAGGCCCCGGCCGGCGACAAGTTCTCCGGCGAGGTCGAGTGGTGGACGATCAACCTGCAGAAGAACTACTCCGACTACCTGACCGGCATGATCAACAGCTACACCGGCGAGCACGGTGACGTGAAGATCAACTGGGTCGACGTGCCCGGCCAGGACATCACCACCAAGCTGCTGGCCTCGATCGCCTCCGGCAGGGTGCCCGACGCGGTCAACTTCACCTCGGCCACCACCGGCCTGTTCGGCGGCCAGATGCGTGATCTCGGCGAGTTCTTCAGCGCCGAGGAGCTGGCCGTCTACGCGCCCGGCCTGACCGAGACGCTGAAGAACGCCGACGGCCAGCAGATCGCGATCCCCTGGTACAACGGCGGCACCTCGCTCGCCTTCTACAACACCGAACTGCTGGAACCGACCGACTTCGACCCGGCGCAGCCGCCGAAGACCTTCGAGGACGCGCTCGCGCTCGCCGTCGCCTACCACCAGGCGACCGGCAAGTCGGCGATGAACCTGATCCCGACCAGCGCCGTCATCCAGCAGAATGATCTTCCGCTGCTCAGCGAGGACAAGAAGACCGCGGCGTTCAACACCGACGAAACCCGCGAGTTCATCTCGAAGTTCAAGCCGTTGTTCGACTCCGGCGCGATCGCGCCGGGAGCGATCAGCTCCGACGTCCGGAACCTGCCCCAGAACCTGGAGAACCGGCTGATCGCGATCTCCCCGATCACGGTCTCGTCGAACCTGCTCAACATCCAGAAGAACGCCCCGCAGGTGTACGAGAAGATCGCCGTCACTCCGCCGGTCACCGGGCCGTCCGGGAAGTTCATGATGCCCGGGCAGCAGATCTTCGGCATCCCCAAGGCCGCCGACAATCCGGCGGCCGGGGCGGAGTGGCTGAAGTTCGTCACCTCGGCGGCCAACCAGGTCGCCTTCTGCAAGCTGGTGGCGATCTATCCGTCGGCCCCCGCGGCCCTGGAAGATCCGTTCTTCACCGCCAAGACGGCCGACGCCAGGACGCCGGCCGATGCCGCGATCGCGACCTTGATCAAGACCTTCCCGAACAGCACCGACGCCTCGCTCGGCTCCGGCAACGACGAGCAGCTGCGGCTGATCTTCGACAACGAGATCGTCGCCTTCTTGACCGGGAAGAAGCCCGCCGACCAGGCCCTGGCCGACGCCGAGAAGTCCTGGAACACGGAACTGGCCAAGCCCCGGTGAGTCCTTCGTCCCCTGAGCCTGTCGAAGGGCTGCGGATCGGCATCATCGGCGCCGGGATTATGGGCCACGGCAACGCCGTCGCCCTGTCCCGCGAGTCGGCGGTGTCGATCACCGCCTGCGTGTCCCGGACCCGGTCCAGTGCCGAGAAGCTGGCCGACGTCGTCACCGAGCACGGCGGCACCCGGCCGCGGGTGCATGATCATCCGGCCGAGTTGCTGGCCGACGGCGCGGTGGACGCCGTGGTGATCACCACGCCCGATCACCAGCACGCCGACCTGGTCGTGGCCGCCGCCGAGGCCGGCCGGCATGTCCTGGTGGAGAAGCCGTTCGCCACCTCGGTCGCCGACGCCGACCGGGCCCTGGCCGCGGTCCGGGCCGCCGGCGTGATCGGGATGTGCCTGTTCAACCACCGCTGGGTGCCGGCCTATGCCCAGGCCTTCACCGAGCTGGCCAGCATGGGCGACGCCGCGGTCGCGTACGCCAGGAAGAACGACACGATCACCGTCTCCACCGACCTGATCAACTGGGCCGCGGACACGACCTGTGCCTGGTTCCTGTCCAGCCACGACATCGATCTGGTGTCCTGGCTGATCCGCGACCGGGTGGTCCGGGTCTACGCGACTGCGCGTTGGGGGGTGCTGCAAGGCCGCGGGATCGACACCCCGGATGCGATCCAGATCCAGGCCGAGTACGAGCGCGGCACGGTCGCCACCTTCGAGTCCGCCTGGATCTCGCCCGCGAGCTTTCCGACCATGGTCGACTCCTACATCGGGATCGTCGCCGACGGCGGGGTGATCCAGCTCGACCGGCAGGCCGAGAATCTGGTGGTGTCCCGGCCCGAAGGCCTGACCTATCCCCGGACGCTGCTGCAGCGGGTCACCCACGGGGTGCCGGCCGGGGCGTACCGGGACGCGATCGTGCACTGGATCGACTGCTGCCGGACCGGGGCCGAGCCGTTGATCACTTTGGAGAGCAGCCGGGACGTGACCGCCGTGCTCGCCGCGGCCCACGAATCGCTGCGGACCCGGCAGCCGGTCGACCTGCCGGCGCGGACGGAGCCGAGCCGATGACCGTGATCACGACCGGGCCGGAGAAGCCCCGGCACATCGACGACCGGATCACCCGGTTGTCCGACGACGACCTGATCGCCGCGTTCGGCCGGCCGGACGGCGTCGGCGACGTGGCCGCGCTCCGGGCGTGGCTGGCCGGTCGGCAGCGCCGGGTCGCCCGGCCGCTGCCGGAGTGGGCCGAGTCGGTCCGCGGAACCACGGCGGCGGAGGCGATCATCGGCGCGGCCGACGCGTTGCTCGAGGACGACTTCGACGTCACCGGTGCGGAGCTGGGCCGGTCCCAGCGCTACGGCTGGCACTATCTCGGCTGGCTGTCCGGCGGGATCAAGGCCTGGCTGCTGACCGGCGACCAAGATCGACTCCGGGCCGTCGAGCGGCACCTGGTGCGTTGGGCCGAGACCCGGGATTCGGTCATCGGCGAATGGCCCGGCCTGGACGTGATCTGGTATTCCCTCGGCACCTGGGCCCGCTGCCACAACCTGCTGCCGGCGCTGGAGGCGCTGACCCCGACCGAGCTCTCCGACCGGGCCTGGCGGGAACTGGTCGCGACCCTGATCGGCGGGGCGCGCTGGGCGTACGACGAGCATGATCGTTTTCGGCACGGCAACTGGCAGCTGGTCTCGGCCACCCAACTGATCCAGCTCGCCGCGGTGCTGCCGGACCTGGTCGAGGCGCCGAGCTGGGCTCGGCGCGGCCGGGACCGGCTGCTGGAGCACCTGGAGCTGGACGTCTACCCCGACGGCGGCCACTACGAACGCTCGCCCGGCTACCACGTGATGTGTCTGGAGGCGGTCCAGCTCGCGGCCACCGTCGACCTCCTCTACGGCGACGGTGAGCTCGCTCGGCAGCCGCGGGTCCGGGCGATGCACGACTGGCTGGTCACCCTGACCGGCTCCGGCGGCTGGATCCCCCACCTGCAGGACAGCGGCGTGATCTGGCCGGCCGACCTGCTGCGCCGGGGCGCCGAACTGCTCGCGGCGCCCGACCTGGCTGCCGCCGCCGACGATCCCCACGGGTCCGGCCGGCCGCCGGTGGAGGTGCTGCCCGATTCGGGCTACGTCGTCCTCCGCGGCGCGGATGATCAACGGATCGTGGTCAATGTCGGGCCGCACATCGAGCACGAACTGGAGTCGCACTCGCACCGGGCCGTCCTCGACCTGGTGCTCGACGGGCGGAGCCGGCCGCTGCTGTCGGAGGCCGGCGGGCCGACGAGCTATGACGTGCCGGACTACCTCACCTGGTATCAGGCCGGCCGGGGGCACAACACGGTCACCGTCGACGACCTCGAGCTCGGCGTCGACCGCGGCGCCCGGCTGATCGGCAGCTGGGACGCCGGCCCGGTGGTGGCGCTGAGCGCCGAGCACTGCGGCTACGGGCCGGTCCAGCAGCGCGACGTGATCATGACGCGGCAGGAGCCGACCGTGATCATGGTCCGGGACCGAGCCGAGGACGACGAGGCGACGCATCGCTTCAGCTGTCATTGGCACGCGGTCGAGCCCTGGCAACCGGTCGATGCGGCCTTCCGGTCCGGTTCCGCCGGCGAGCCCGGCCTGCTGCTGACCGTCCTGGCCGAGCCCGGTGATCAACCGGAGCAGCTGTCCGAGGACCTGGCCCGGCGGCCGGACCCGGCCACCCGGACCGCCGAACACGCCCCGCTGTACGGGCTCACCCTGGAGCGCGCCCACGGCCGGTTCACGACTGTGATCAGGACCGGCCCTGACGCCGCCGCGCTCGACCTGGCCGCCGCCCAAGGGCCGGACGGGATCGTGGTGCGGACCGCCGGAGTGATCGACACCGTCGGCCCGTCCAGCTGGATCCGCCGCGGCTCCGACGGCGCCCTGCATTGGGCGACCGCGTGGAACGGCACTGACCTGGTCGTGCCCGAGTTCGCTGTCCAACAACGCGATCCGCACGCAGCGACGCTGTCCACGATCCAGGCCGTTCGCTCCCTGAGCCTGTCGAAGCGTCGTCCTGAGCCTGTCGAAGGGGGCCAAGGTGATGTGGTCTGCCCTTCGACAAGCTCAGGGAACGATGGGGTGATCATCGACATCGTCAGCAACGGCCGGGCGGACCTCCGGCTCAACGGGCTGCGCGCCGAGCCCGAGCTCCGGCTGAACGACATCCCGATCGCGGCCGAGTCGGAGGACGACGTGATCATGGTCGGGTTGCCGATGGCCGGCCGCTGGACGATCACCGGCCTGGCACTCTGATGACCACGCCCGAGCTGCCCCGCGCGACCGGCTGGTTCGACGCCCACGTCCGGACGGGCCGGCACCCGGAGCTGCCGTTGGGCCGGGGTGACGCCGCTGCGATCCGGGCGCACCTGACCCGCTACGGATTCAACGGCGCGCTGGTCGGCGCGACGGCGTCGTGGCTGCACGATCCGTTGACCGGCAACGCCGAGGCGAGCGCGGTCGCCGCCGAACTGGCCGACCTCGGCGCCCGGCCCTGCTGGACGGCCGTGCCCGCGACGCCCGGCGAGCTGGCCGATCCCGCGGGTCTGGTCGATCGTGCGGCGGCCGAGGGGGTCGCCGCCTTCCGGCTGTTTCCCGACACCCACCGGTTCGCGCCGACCGATCCCGGGCTGGACGGCTTCTTCGCCGCCCTGATCCGGCACGGCCTGCCGCTGTGGCTCGATCTGGCCGAAGCCGGCTGGTCCATGATCGACTCCCTGCTCGGCCGCCATCCCGAGCTCATCGCGGTGATCAGCCAGGTCGGCTACCGGGAGCTGCGCTACGTCATCCCGTTGCTGGACCGGCATCCGGGCCTGCACCTCGATCTGGTCAACCTGGCCACGCATCAGGGGCTGGAGTGGTTGCAGCGCTACGGCTACGCCGAGCGGTTGATCTTCGGCAGCGGCTTCGGGGTGCGGGATCCGGCGGAGGCAATCTTTCGGCTGCACGGATCTGGTCTCGACCCGGCGATGATCACGGCGGTCGGTCGCGGCAACGCAGAGGGACTCTGGCCTGCCCTTCGACAGGCTCAGGGAACGATCGCCGAGACGTCGACCGACGGTGAGCCGATCGATGTGGTGGACGCGCATGCGCACTTGGGGCCGTACTCGCGGTTCTTCATTCCGGAGCCCGACGCGGACACCATGGTCGCGGTGATGGACCGGGTCGGCACGGCGGTGACCGTGCTCTCGTCCAACCTGGCCATCCAGCTCGACGCCGAGCGCGGTAACGACGCGACCCTGGCCGCGGTCGACGCCCATCCGGACCGGCTGGCCGGCTACGCGGTGATCAACCCGTGGCAGGATCCGGCCGACCAGCTGGCCCGGGTCGAGCAGGATCCGCGGTTCGTCGGGATCAAGCTGCATCCCAGCCTGCACAACTATCCGGTGACCGGGCCGCGCTATGCCGCCGTCTGGGAGTTCGCCCAGCGGACCGGCTGCCCGGTGCTCAGCCACACCGCCCAGGGCTCACCGTGGGACGCGCCGCGGCTGTTCGACCCGATCTGCGCCGAGCATCCCGATGCCAAGATCATCCTGGGCCACTCCGGGATCACGCCGGCCGGCATCGACGAGGCGATCACGCTGGCCCGGCGGCATCCGCGGACGTACCTGGAACTGTGCGGATCCCTGCTGGTCGGCGAGTTGATCATGGACATGGTCGAGGCCCTGGGGCCGGACCGGGTGCTGTTCGGCTCGGACTTCCCGTTCATCGATCACCGGCTGTCGCTCGGCCGTGTGCTCGGAGCGGGGCTCTCGGCCGACGCGAAGGGGGCCGTGCTCGGCGGCTCGGCCCGGCAGGTGTTCCAATGGCGGCAGCTGCCGAACCCGACCGAAACCTCTCGGCCGACGACTGCGGGAGGAGTCCGATGATCGAGGACGAAACCACCGAACCGCGTGCCCAGACCCGCGCCAACGGGCCGGACGTCTCGGTCGGCCTCGTCGGCCAGCGCCGGCTGCTGCGCGAGATGCAGGCCTGCGCCCAACAGCTGACCGAGCGGTACGCTCCGCAGCGGCTCCGCTTCGTCACTGCGCCGACCGACGACGGCGCCGAGGAGGAGGCGATCGCCCGGATCGCCGACCGGATCGACGCCGCCGTGTTCCCCGGACCGTGGCAGTACGACCGGATCCGGCGCACCGGCTGGCTCACCGTCCCGGCCACCCACGTCGCGCTCAGCGGATCGGCGCTCTATTCCGCGCTGCTCCGGGCCCGGCTGGCCGATCCGGCGGTGGACCTGACCCGGTTGACCATCGACTCGCTGCGGCGCTCCGACGTCGTCGAGGCCTACGACGAGCTGGGCCTGCCGGCCGACCGGGTCCGTTGCCTGGCCTACACCGGACCGGAATCGGTCGGTGCCTTCGCCGAGTTCCACGCCAAGTCGCTGCGCTCGGGCGAGTCCAGCCTGGCGCTGACCACGATCCTGTCGGTGGAACGCGAGCTGCGCGCGGCCGGGCTGCCGACCCTGCGTCTCTCCCCCACCCGGGCCACGGTCCGGGACGCGATCGAGACCGCCGTGCTGCTCGGCCAGGGCAGCCGGCTCGGCGCCAACCGGATCGCCATGATCGCGGTCCGGTTGATCACCGCGCCGCGTTCGTCGACCCAGGACACCGACTACTGGCAACAGGAACTGGCCCTCGCCGCGCAGCAGCGGCTGCTCACCCACGGCCGGCGGGCCGGGGCCACCGTGACCCGGCGCTCGGACACGCTGTTCCTGGTCACCACCACCCACGAGGGGCTGGACCTGCTCACCGAACGGCTCCAAACCGCGCCGTTCATGACCATGATCACGGCGTCGCTGGGGGTGCCGGTGGCGGTCGGCATCGGGGTCGGACCGACCGCCCGCGGCGCCGAGGCGAACGCCCTCGGCGCGGTCGAGGAATCCCTGGCCGGCAAGGGATCCTTCGCCGTCTACCGCGATTCCGGCGGCGACACGATCGAGTTGCCGCCCGGGTCGCCGGAGACGCTGAGGATCGAGGCGGCGTCGGACGACGAGGCGACGATGGACGAGCGGCTGCGGACGATCATGGTCCGGCTGGTCGAACACGCCGACGCCGACCAGCCGGTGATCGCCGACGTGGAGGCGGTGGCGGCGGCGATGGCCGTGACGCCGCGGACCGGGCGCCGAATGCTCAAGGACCTGGTGTCGGCCGGCCTGGCCTGGCCGCTGCCCTCGGCTCCCTCGGCCGGCGGTGGCCGGCCCCGCCAGTTGTTCCGTCTGCTGACCGAGAAATTGGAGTGATCATGGACCACCCGACGTCCGGACCGAAAGCCGCCGAGGCGTACGAACGCGCCCGGAAGGTGATCGCCGGCGGCGTGTCCAGCGACGCCCGGCGCAGCGCCGGGGTGCCACTGTTCGTCGATCATGCCGCCGGGGCCGAGTTGTGGGACGTGGATGGCCGCCGCTTCCTCGATTACGTCCTGGGCCAGGGTCCGGGCCTGCTCGGCCACGCCTCCCCGCTCGTCGCCGACGCGGTCGCGGCCCAGGCCCGCCGCGGGGTGGCGTACGCGGCCCAGCACGAGCTCGAGGCCGAGGTCGCCGAACGACTCTGCGCGATGGTGCCGTGCGCCGAACTGGTGCGCTTCAACAGCGTCGGCTCCGAGGCGGTGCACGGCGCGATCCGGCTGGCCCGCGGGCACACCGGCCGGACCGTGATCATCAAGTTCGAGGGCAACTACCACGGTTGGCTCGACCCGGTGCTCTACAGCGTGCATCCGGATCTCGCCGCGGCCGGCGACGCCCGGCATCCGGCCGCGGTCGGCGGCTCGGCCGGACTGCCGCCGAACGGCGCGGCCGACCTGATCGTGCTGCCGTACAACGATCTGGACGCCCTGGCCGAAATCTTCGCCGACCGGGGCGACACCATCGCCGCGGTGATCATGGAACCGATCCTCTGCAACACCGGCTGCATCACGCCGGATCCCGAGTTCGCCGCCGGCGCCCGCAGTCTGACCACCGAGCACGGCGCGCTGTTGATCTTCGACGAGATCATCACCGGCTTCCGGGTCGCCCCCGGCGGCGGCCAGGAGGTGATCGGCGTGACGCCCGACCTGGCCACCTTCGGCAAGGCGATGGCCGGCGGGATGCAGGTGTCGGCGCTGGTCGGCCGCCGCGATGTGATGGACACGATCAGCAACGGGACCGTCGCCCACGCGGGCACCTTCAACTCCCACCCGGTGGCGATGGCGGCCGCGAACGCCGTCCTGACCGAGCTTCATGATCAGGCCGACCGGCTCTATCCGGCGCTGCGGCAGACCGGCCGATCGCTGATGGACGGGCTGCGGCAGATTGCCGGTCGGCACGGCGTTCCGCTGCTCGTCGACGGCCCCGGCCCGGTCTTCCAGACCTACATCACCGATCGGTCCGAGGTTCGCGACTACCGCGACTTCGCCGGCTGCGACCGGTCCGCGATGGCCCGGCTGCACGAGCTGCTCTACGCCGGCGGCGTCAACATCGTGCCGCGCGGCCTGTGGTTCCTCTCCACCGCCCACACCGAGGCCCAGGTCGCCGAGACGCTGGACGTGGCCGAGGCGGCGTTCGCCCGGCTCTGAACCCGTTCGCCGCCCCCGCACCGGGTCTCACCATCCGGCGCGGGGGCTGTCGGTGGTGCCCGGAACTCGCCTAGGTTAAGCGCTTAGATAGCGCCTGACGGCGTGTTTCGTTCCTGTGCCTCGGGGGTCGGGACGAGCGACTGCCGCACGCCCGCCGGCGCGGACAACAGTGATGTTGGAAGGGGCCCCGATGCACGCTTCCCAGCTTTCCCGCCGCAGTTTCCTGTACGGCTCCGCCCTGGTCGCCGGTGCCGCCGCGCTGGCCGGCTGCTCCGGCGGCGACACCCCGGACGGCGACAACCCGGACGGTCCCCGCTCCGAGGCCCAGGGGTCGGCGTCCGAACCGTTGACGCCGCCGGGCACATACCAGCAGGCGCCGGCACTGGACGGCCAGGACCTGCCACCTGTCGAGGAGCGGCTGCCCGAGGTCCCGTACGTGATCCCGCACCGCTGGGTGACGCCCGGCAAGTACGGCGGCAGGCTCAACATGAACGTCTTCACCACCACCGGCGCGGCCGGCGCGGTCTCCGACTTCGAGTTCTTCTACGGCAACTCGCCGCTGCGCTATCTCAACGACGGCAAGGATGTCGGGCCCGGACTGATCGAGACCTGGGAGGCCAACGACGATGCCTCGGAGTGGACCTTCCACTTCCGCAAGGGGCTGAAGTGGTCCGACGGCGCGCCGTGGACGACGGCGGACGTGATGTTCTGGTGGGAGGAGTTCGTCCTGGAGCAGAAGATGGCGATCACCCCGCCGGACGAGGCCCGGTCCGGCAAGGGCACGCTCGCCACGTTCACCGCCGTCGACGAGACCACGCTGATGATCGCCTTCGACGCGCCGGCCCCGTTGACGCCGGACCGGATCGCGATGTGGGTGAACGGCCCCCGCGTCGGCCCGTTCTGGTCCATGCCGAGCCGGTACCTGAAGCAGTTCCATCCCAAGTACAACAAGGAGGTCGGGGACGACTGGGACGCGGTCGGTGGGCTGATGGTGACCCGCTCCGACTGGCACCGCAATCCCGAGTGTCCGACCCTGACCGGCTACCGGTGCAAGTCCTTCGACAACGCCAAGGGAGTGGTGCTGGAGCGCAACCCGTACTACTGGTGCGTGATGCCGAACGGTGATCAACTTCCCTACATCGACGAGATCCAGATCAGCGTCGTCACCGACGACCAGGTCGGCAAACTCCAGCTCCAGCAGGGAACCGTCGACTACTGCCACGGCCCGTTCAACCGGGTCTCACTCAACGACGTGCAGGGCCTGAAGGACAACGCCGCCAAATCCGGCACCGAGATCATCCTGTGGGACAGCGGCTCCGGCACCGGCTCGATCTTCTTCTTCAACTACGACTACATCGACGATGAGGTCCGCGAACTGATCCGGAACCCGAAGTTCCGGCAGGCGATCTCGCACGCGTTCAACCGCGAGGCGGTCCGCAAGTCGGTCTACTTCAACACCGGTGAACCGACCACCGGAACCCTGAGCCCCAAGGCGATCGAGTATCTCGTCAACGACACCGGCAAGCAGACCTACGCCGACTGGCGCGACTCCTACGTCAGCTACGACCCGAAGCGCGCCGAGCAACTCCTGGACGAGCTCGGCGTGATCGACTCCGACGGCGACGGCGTACGCGAGCTCCCCGGTGGCAAGAAGCTGTCCCTGCGGATCGACAGCCAGGCCGATTCCTCGCCCGAGCACTCCACCAAGGACAACCAGCTGGTGTCCGACCTGAAGGCCGTCGGGCTGGCGATGAAGATCAACCCGATCCCGCCGCAGAGCTTCGATGATCAGTGGAAGACCGGCAAACTGATGTCGCGCAGCAACTGGGAGGCGAGCGACGGGCCCAACCTGCTGGTCAACCCCACCTGGCTGGTGCCGATCGAGCCGTCCCGCTGGGCTCCGCTGGAAGGCCAGTGGTATCAGCAGCTGGGCACCAAGACGGCCGGCACGGAGCTGGAGCTCGATCCGTGGGAGCGGCACCCGCCGCGGTTGGAGCCGGACCGGGAGGGCCCGATCCAGAAGATCTGGGAGCTCTACAACGCCAGCAAGGTCGAGCCGGACGAGTTGAAGCGGCACCAACTGGTCTGGGAGATGATCAAGCTCCACATCTCCGACGGCCCGTTCTTCATGGGCTGCGTGGCCAACTTCCCGCAGATCACGGTGATCAAGACCGATCTCCGCAACGTGCCCCGCAAGGAGAACCTGACCCTCGGCGGCTTCGTCAACACCTGGATCCATCCGACCCCGGCTGTCTACGACCCGGAATGCTACTTCTGGGACAACCCGGACCAGCACCAATAGCCCCGGGGTCCTCCACGCGACCGAGTGACACCATCATCAGGTGCGGATTCTCTTCTCCAGCCTGGGCATCGCGATGGGTTCGGTCGAGGTCCTACGGCAGGCGGTCGATGGGCTGGCCACCGCCGACGCGACGGTGCTGGTGGCCGAGATCGCCGCGAGGCCGTCCCCGGATCAGGTGGCGGCCGACCTGCCGGGCTTGATCGAGTCCGGCCAGATCTGATCGACGGCGCGTTGCAGTTGAGCCTATGACTCCCAGGGATTGATCACCCGCCGCGTGACCCGGGCCAGGTGTTTCTCGTTCCGGGTCACGACGGTCATCTTGTGATGATCGGCGATGGCGCCGATCATGCAGTCCTTCATCTCGATGTTGGTTCGCTTGTTGGCTTCGGCGGCGCCGATCGCAGACCTGAGGTCCAGAGGGAGCACCTTGTCGCGGAATTCACTCACGACCTCGTCGAACCACTGGTCGAAGGCTGCGACCTGCCTTGGATCCTGTCTCGGTAGATTCAAGATGCCAAGTTTGAGCTCATAGATCGTCAGTGAGGTCGTGTACAGAATCTCGTCATCCTGACTTCTCATCCACTCGATGACCGCGGGGTTGGCAGCATCCTTCTTCCGGATCTCAGAGATGATGTTGGTGTCGAGCACAAACATCAGAACGTGGCGCCTTTGATGTCCATCTCAACCGGAGGAAGCTCAACATCGTGGTACTCGTCCATCTGCAGACGTGTGACCAGATCAGCCTTCAGCTCGCCTTTCAGTCTCCGGTACTCGTCGATGTTGATGACGACATAGGCGGGCTTTCCGTGCTCGGTGACATATACCGGCCCCTCATCAGCCTGACGCTTGGCCGAGGTGGGGTTCCGATTGAACTCCTGGGACGACATAGTGCTCATCGCGACCTCCTGGTAGTTAGCTAACTACCAGTGTAGCCCTTGATCTCCTCATCGCAGTCGAAGAACCGTCGGCTGTTACGCATGTGTTCAGTCCATCATGCGCATCACGCATTGCCAAGGCCTGTGTGCCGGGCTTACCTTCTCCGCCATGGGGGAATCACCGAAGTTCACCGCTCGCACCTCGTTCCGCCGGCTCGACAGCGAAAGTCGCCGGCGCTTCCTTGCTCTCGCCGGTGGCGGCGCCGCCGGCCTCGCGTTCGCCCTGCGCCGGCCGGACCCGGCCCGGGCCGCGACGACCACCAAGATCAACTCCTATCCGTTCCGGGCCGGGGTGGCCTCCGGCGACCCGCGGCCCGACTCGGTGGTGCTCTGGACCCGACTGATCACCGACCCGCTCGACTACACCGGCGGCATGCCCACCACCGCCCGCTACCGGCTGGACTGGCAGGTGGCCGCCGACGAGGGATTCCGCAAGATCGCCCGCAGCGGGACGGTCACCGCCTTCGCCGAGAACAGCTACGCCGTCCACGTCGAGGCGGGCGGGCTCCAGCCGTCCCGGCGCTACTGGTATCGCTTCCGGATCGGTGATCACGTCTCCGAACCGGCCAGCACGCTGACCGCACCCGCGCCGAACGAGTCCCGGCCGCTGCGGTTCGGCTTCGCCTCCTGTCAGAACTATCGGGCCGGCTACTTCAACGCGATGCGCGACGCCGCCGTGGCCGACCTCGACGCCATGCTCTTCCTCGGCGACTTCATCTACGAGTACGGCATCGTCCAGATCAACGGCGGCCGGCCGGTCAGCGGCATCCCGTCCGAAGCTCAGGTCACGGCGACCGATCTCGCCGACTACCGGTTCCGCTACGGCCTCTATCGCAGTGAGGACGACCTGCAGGCCGTCAGCCGGAACACGCCGTTCATCTCCACCTGGGATGATCATGAACTCGCCAACGACTACGAGTCCGGCCCGCTCGATCTCGATCGTCGGGCGGCCGCCTACCGGGCGTTCTGGGAGAACATGCCGCTGCGCCGGCCGCAGCAGCCGCGCGGCTCCGACGCCCGGATGTATCGCCGGCTGCACTACGGGACGATGGCCCAGCTCGACGTGCTGGACACCCGGCAGTACCGCGACCCGATGGTCGGCGCAACGGTCCCCGACGAGGGCGACCGACGCAACCCCGGGTTGAAGATGCTCGGCGCGGAGCAGGAGCAATGGCTGCTGGACGGGCTCGGCGCCCGGCCGGTGCGCTGGAACCTGGTGCCGCAGCAACTGCTGCTGGCCAGGCTCAACACGGCGTCCGGTCCGGACCGGCCGACCCAGTTCTCGGGCGGCACTTGGGACGGCTATCAGGCCACCCAGCAGCGCGTCTTCTCCTGCGTCGGTGACGCCCTCGACAGCGGCCGGATGCGCAACTTCGTCGCGCTCGGCGGCGACGTGCACCGGTGCTACGCGTCCAACGTGCCGCGCGACACGCTCGACCCGGAGGGCCCGACGATCGGGGTCGAGGTGACCAGCCCGTCGGTGACGAGCGCGCTCGACTTCGACCCGGAGGCCAACGAACGGGCGCAGATCCGACGCACCATGAATCCGCTGCTGGCCTGGGCCGACCTGCACTGCGGCTACGGGATCTGTGATCTCGACGCCGACCGGATGATCATCGAGGTCCGCGGCTCCGACCGGGTCAGCGTCCGGGACGAGGTCCGCACGTTGGCCCGGTTCACCGTCGCGGACGGCGATCACCGGTTCAGTTCCGTCGACATCTGAGATCCTCATACCCGAGCTCTGTGCATGCGCTATTCGCATACCTAAGGTGGGGTCATGCATACGCCGCCGACGTCGTCCAGCACCCGAACCGGTCAGCTCCATGTCGCTCCCGCCGAGGCCCGGCGGGACTTCCGGACCGATTCGCTCGAGGCCGACCTGGTGGTGGTCGGCGGCGGCATGGCGGGCACCTGCGCCGCGATCACCGCGGCCCGGGCCGGGGTCCGGGTGATCTTGGTCCAGGACCGGCCAGTGCTGGGCGGCAACGCCTCCAGTGAGGTGCGGCTCTGGGTGCTCGGTGCCACCGCGCACATGGGCAACAACAACCGCTGGGCCCGCGAGGGTGGCGTGGTCGACGAGATCATCGTCGAGAACACGTACCGCAACCGGGACGGCAACTCGATCATCTTCGACACGATCCTGTTGGAGAAGGTGACCCAGGAGCCGTTGATCACGCTGCTGCTGAACACGGCGATGGTCGGCGCCGACGTCGCCGACGGCACGATCCGCTCGGTGTCGGCGTTCTGCAGCCAGAACTCCACCCGGTACGAGCTCACCGCTCCCCTGTTCCTGGATTCGACCGGAGATGGCGCCCTGGCCTTCTCCGCCGGCGCGGCGTTCCGGATGGGAGCGGAGGCGTCGGCCGAGTTCGGCGAACCGTTCGCGCCGACCGAGGAGTACGGGCCGCTGCTCGGCCACTCGATGTACTTCTACAGCAAGGATGTGGGCCATCCGGTCCGGTTCGTGCCGCCGTCGTACGCGCTGGACGACCTGTCCACCATTCCGCGGGCCCGGAGCTTCAACACGAAGGAGGACGGCTGCCGGCTCTGGTGGATCGAGTGGGGCGGCCGGCTGGACACGGTGCACGACACCGAGTTGATCAAGTGGGAGCTGTGGAAGGTGATCTACGGCGTCTGGAACCACCTGAAGAACTCCGGTGAGTTCCCCGACGCCGAGAACCTGACCCTGGAATGGGTCGGCCACGTCCCCGGCAAGCGCGAGTCCCGCCGCTTCGAGGGGCTCTACATGCTGCGGCAGAGCGACATCCTGGAGCAGCGGCTGCATCACGACGGCGTCGCCTTCGGCGGCTGGTCGATCGACCTGCATCCGGCCGACGGCGTCTTCTCCGAGCATCCGGGCAGCAACCATCTGCATGCCCGGGGCACCTACCAGATCCCGTACCGCTGTCTGGTCAGCGCCGACGTCGCCAACCTGTTCCTCGCCGGCCGGTTGATCAGCGCCAGCCACGTCGCGTTCGGCTCCACCCGGGTGATGGGCACCGGAGCGCACATGGGCCAAGCCGTCGGCGTCGCGGCCGCGTTGTGCCTGCGGGACCGGCTCAGCCCGGCCGAGCTGGCCACCCCGGAGCGGACCGGCGGGCTGCGCCGCGAGCTGCTGCGCCGCGGCCAGCACCTGCCGGGCGTGCTGCTCGACGACCCGGACGATCTGACCCGGACGGCCATGATCACCGCGTCGTCCGAGGCCCGTCTCACCGAGCTGCCGGACAGCGGCCAGGCCGTCCCGCTGGACCGGTCGCGGGGCCAACTGTTGCCGCTGGCGGCCGGGCCGGTGCCGCAGTTCGGCCTGATCTTCGACGCCGATCACCCGGCCACGGTCCGAGCCGAGCTGCGGGTCGGGTTGCGTCCGGACGACTACACCTGCGACATCGTGCTGGCCGCCGCCGACCTCGAGCTGCGACCGGGATCGGACCAGCCGGTGAAGATCGACTTCGACGCCGAGCTGGCCGAGCCGGGCTACGTCCAGCTGAGCCTGCTCGCCAGCGACGGCGTCGCCGTCCACGTCAGTGATCAACTGATCACCGGCACCGTCGGCCTGCGGCACAAGGCGACCCAGGAGGAGGACGCCGCGATCGGCCGGCCGCGGATCGAGTTCTGGACCCCCGAGCGGCGACCGACGGGACGCAATCTCGCGCTCCGGCTCGACCCGGCACCGCCCGCGTACCCGGCGACCAACGTGGGCGTCGGCGCCGACCGGCCGACCAGCGGCAGCAACGCCTGGGTCGCGGCGGTCGACGACCCGGCGCCGCGGCTCGAGCTGTCCTGGCCCGAGGCGCAGCCGATCGGCCGGGTGGAGCTGTCCTTCGACACCGATTTCGATCATCCGATGGAGTCGGCCCTCTACGGCCATCCGGAGTCGGAGATGCCGTTCTGCGTCCGCGACTTCCGGGTGCTGGCCGGGTCCGAGGTGCTGGCAGAGATCACCGACAACCACCAGTCCCGGCGCGAGTTGATCATGGATCCGCCGGTGACCACCGACCGGCTCAGCGTCGAGGTGCTGGCCGGCCACGGCAACGCCCCGGCCGCGATCTTCTCCGTCCGCTGCTACGCCGACCCCGACCCGCGGATCCAGCGGTCCCCGGTCCCGGATTGATCGTTCGACACAATGCCCACCATGACCGACATCCAAGCCCCATCGGGCGGAGTACAGTCGCTGGCCCGCGGGTTGCAGATCCTGCGGACTCTGATCGACGAGGGCGCGCCGCTCACCGGCACCGAGATCGCCCGCCGGTTCGGCCTGCATCAGAGCTCGATCTCCCGGGTGCTGGCGACCCTGACCGATCTCGGCTACGTCCGCAAGGCCGCCAACGGCCGGTTCGTCCCGGACTACGGCATCCTCACCTTCGCCCCGGCGATCGCGCAGTTCCCGCTGGTGGTCAAGCCGCGGGCCACCATCGAACAGATCGCCGCGGAGCACCCCGGCTTCACCGTCCACCTGTGCCTGCTCTGGCGGACCGAGATGATCTATCTGCTGCGCACCGCGATGGGCAACGAGACCATCACCTTCTGGGGGCCGGCCTTCCCGCTGCACGTCTCCTCCCCCGCACTCCGGCTGCTGCTCGAACTGCCGCAGCGGCAGGCCCTCGCCATTCTGGCCGCCTCCAAGAAGCGGCTGGGCTGGGAGCAACCGACCGACCGCGTCCCGGCCACCGCCACGGCGGCGTTGCGCGCCGCCCGGAAGCTGCTCGAGCACGACGTGCTGATCTTGGACGAGTGGTACGACGTCGGCGGCCTCGGCGGCGCGATCCCGTTGCAGACGGGCGAGAACCTGCCGGTGGCCCTGGCCATCACCGGATCGAACGACAAGGTCGACCACGCCACGCTGCGGCTCTGGCTGCACGACGCCCGACGACGGGTCGAGGCCACTCTGACCTGACCCGCATCAACCACACACCTCAACGGGGAGATGATCATGACCAAGACGATGTCCGGCGCCGCGATCCCGCGCGCCCTGCCACGGCGAACAATCCTGTCCGGACTGGCCGGAGTCGCCGCCACCGGTGCCCTGGCCGGCTGCGGCGGTGGTGCCGGTGGCGGCGGAGGCGGCGGAGGCGTGCTCCGCGTCTGGGGCGGGGTGCCGGCGGAGTCCGGGCCGGACGATCTGATCAAGGCCTTCGGCGAGGAACACCCGGAGATCAAGGTCGAATACACCCGCTACGTCAACGACGAGCCCGGCAACCTGAAGCTCGACACCTCGCTGCAGGGCGGCGTACCGATCGACATCTTCTTCTCCTACAGCCCGGCCAACCTGAAGAAGCGCAGCACCCTGGCGCTGGAGCTGACCGACCGGATCAACGGCGAAGCCGACTTCGCGAAGTTCACCGTCGATGCGGATCCGGTGAACAACTATCCGTTCGAGGGCAAGCTGTTCGCCGTCCCGGCGGCGCTGGCGCCGCTGAACACCTACGTCAACGAGACCATGATCAACGAGGCCGGCATCACGCTGCCGGAGGACTGGGACGTCGACGAGTACTGCGAGATCGCCCGCAAGCTGACGGTCAAGGACAAGGCCTTCGGTACGCTCACCGCTCCAACCCTGGCCCGGGCCACGCTCGGCCCCAACTCGAGCTACACCGCCGACGGCAAGGCCAACTTCGCCCACCCGCTGTTCGCCCAGCAACTGGAACTCGCGCTCGAGCTGCAGCGGGAGGGCACCGCGATGCCGCGGTCGCAGATCCTGGCTGAGAAGCTGCAGACCTTCCCGCACACCCCGTTCCTGGCCGGCCGGGTGGCGATGGTGATCCAGGCCGGTCACCTGGTCCGCTACATCGGCGACACCAAGGAGTATCCGCACGACTTCAGGACCATCTGCCTGCCGCCGCCGGCACCGGTCAAGGGCAAGCCGTACTGGAACGAGGGCCAGATCGGCGACCTGATGTCGATCAGTGCGAAGTCGAAGAATCCCGACGCCGCCTGGACCTTCCTCGCCTTCTGGGTCCGCAACGCCGGGAAGTACATGATCAAGGGCGGCCGACTGCCATCGCTGGTCGGCGACGCGAAGCCGGCCGACATGATCGCGCAGCTGCTCGGGCCCGACCGCGACACCATCTATGATCCGGCCTCGTTCGAGCGGTTCCTGTTCTCCGACCAGTTCCAGGTCGCCGTGGACACGAAGTTCGCCGGCGCGACCCAGATCCAACAGATCCTGCTCAAGCTCACCGACGAGGTGCTGCTCGGCGACCGGACCGTCGAGAGTTGGGTGGCCGAGGCGGTCAAACAGTCCGACGCCGCGATCGCGACGGCACCCTGAGAGCGGTCCGATGACCGACCTCACGACGATCGGCGGGGCGCGGATCGAGCCGTCCCTCCCGCTGAGCCGCCGTCGCACCGCCCGCGGCCCGGGCGGCATGTCGACCCGGGTGGGCTGGCTGTTCATCCTGCCGAATCTGCTCGGCTTCGCCACCTTCACCGTGATCCCGCTGCTGTCCGGTCTGGCGATCGCCTTCACCGACTGGGATGTGGTGTCCGGGCTGGAGGGGCTCAGCTTCGTCGGCCTGGCCAACTTCACCGAGCTGGCGGCCGACCCGGCGTTCTGGGACGCGGTGCGACGGACGATCACCTACGCCGGGTTCGGCGTCCCGCTGACCATGGCGGGCGGAATGGCGCTCGCCCTGGCCCTGAACGGCGAGGTGCCCGGCCGGGCCGCGCTGCGGGTGATCTTCTTCATCCCGCACATCGTCTCCTCGATCGCGATCGGCTTCGTCTGGCTGCTGCTGCTCAATCCGTCCAGCGGCCTGATCAATCTCGGGCTGCGGACGATCGGCATCGCCGAACCGCCGACCTGGCTGGTGTCGCAGGAGTGGAGCCTGCCGTCGCTGATCATGATCGCGGTCTGGTCCGGGGTCGGCTTCCACGCGGTGATCTACCTGTCGGCGCTGCAGAGCATGCCGGCGGATCTACACGAGGCCGCGGCGATCGACGGAGCAGGGCCGCTGCGCCGGTTCGCCACCGTGACCTGGCGGTCGTTGATGCCGACCACCACGTTCCTGTTGATCACCTCCATGATCAGCCAGTCGCAGGGCTTCGGGCTGATCGCGTTCCTGACCCAGGGCGGGCCGGGCGAGTCGACCACGACGATGTCGTACCTGATGTATCAGAACGGGTTCCAGTACTACCGGTTCGGCTACGCGGCGGCGATCGGCGTCACCAGCTTCCTCGGCGTGCTGCTGCTCAGCGTCTTCTTCTGGCGGCTGCAACGGAACCAGGGGTTGTACACATGACCGCGACGAGCACCCTGTCCCGTCCGCTCGAGCGGACACCGCAGCGTCGGACCCCGGCCCGCAACCGGCCGGCCGCCCGGCTCCGCCGCTACGTCAAGGCGATCGTGCTCTGGACGCTGGCGATCGGCTTCCTGCTTCCGTTCGTCTGGATGATCTCGTCCTCGCTCAAGCGCAACCTCGACGTCTTCTCCATCCCGGTGCGCTGGATCCCCGACCCGGTGCAGTGGGCCAACTACGCCGACGTCTGGCTCGGCGACGCCTCGATCGCCCGCTACTTCGCCAACTCGCTGCTGGTCTCGCTGGTCGGCGTCGCCGGTGATCTGTTCACCTCCTCGATGGCCGGGTACGCGTTCGCCCGGCTCTCCTTCGTCGGCCGGGACAAGATCTTTCTGCTCTACCTGGCGACGGCGATCGTGCCGACCCAGCTGCTGCTGATCCCGCGGTTCATGTACTTCCAGCAGCTCGGCCTCTACAACACCTTGTGGGCCTTGATCCTGCCGGGCATCTTCACCGTCTTCGGCACCTTCCTGATCCGCCAGTTCTTCGTCGCCGCGCCGCCCGAGCTGGGCGAGGCGGCACGGATCGACGGGGCGAACGAGTGGCAGGTGTTCTGGCGGATCTACCTACCGCTGGCCCGGCCGGTGCTGGCCGCGCTCGGCATCATCAGCTTCGTCGGTTCCTGGAACGACTACGAGACCCCGTTGATCATGCTGTCGGACAAGACCAGCTACACCGTGCCGCTCGGCCTGACCCAGTTCGTCGACTCCGACGGCGGCCTCTCCGCGGGGCTGGCGATGGCGGCGTCGGTCTCGTCGGTGCTGCCGATCATGGTCGTGTTCCTGATCTTCCAACGGAACTTCATCGCCGCCCTGGCGCACAGCGGACTGAAATGACTCAGCCGATGGTCCGGATGGTGCCGCCCTCGGCGCGGACGGCGGCGCCGTTGGTGGAGACCGCGAGCGGGCTGCTCAGGTAGACCACCTGGCTGGCCAACTCCTCCGGTGTCGCCGGCCGGCGGAGCAGCGAGGTCGGGCGATACTCGGCGAAGTAGGCGGCCTCGACCTCGGCGGCCGACCGGCCCTGCTCCGCCGCGGCCTTGGCGATGAAGTCGATCGCGCCCTCGGTCGCGACCGGCCCGGCCAGCACGGAGTTGACCGTGACGGCGGTGCCGCGGGTGAGTTCGGCGAGGCCGCGGGCGACGGTGAGCAGGGCACTCTTGGTCATCGCGTACGGCAGCATGTCCGCATCACCGGTGACCGCGGAGTCGGCGGAGACGAAGATCATCCGGCCGGTGCCGCGGGCCAGCATCCGGGGCAGGTGGTGCCGGGACAGCCGGATCGAACTGAGCACGTTGGTCTCGAAGTAGCGCAGCCACTCCTCGTCGGCGACCTCAGCGAACGTCGCGAAGTCGGAGATCGCCACATTGTTGATCAAGATGTCGACGTCGGGCTCGGCGTCCAGCAGCCGGCGGCCGCCCGCCGCGGTGGTGACGTCCGCGGCGACGGTGCGTACCTCCGCGCCGGGCACGGCGGCGAGCAGCCGGTCCCGGGCGCCGGTCAGGCGGGTCTGGTCGCGGCCGTTGAGGACGATCGTGACGCCCTCGCGGGCGAGGCCGGTCGCGACGGCGAAGCCGATGCCCGCGGTCGATCCGGTGATCAGGGCGGTCTGTCCGCTGAGCTGGAGATCCATGCCGCCCAGGCTGCCCGGCCGGCGGCCGGGCAACCAGCGTCTGCTGAACGTAGGCCTGGCAGGGTCAGGGTCGCGGCCGAATCCTTGGCAATACTGGACCGATGCAGAACAGCATCGGGCTCGGCGATTTCCTCCGGTCGCGGCGCGCGCAGTTGCGGCCGGCGGACGTCGGCCTCGGTGAGTACGGCCGCCGCCGCGTCCCCGGCCTGCGACGGGAGGAGTTGGCCCAGCTCGCCGGAGTCAGCCCGGCCTACTACACCCGGCTGGAGCAGGGGCAGAGCCGGAACGCGTCCGATGTCGTGCTGGATGCCCTCGCCCGAGCGCTGCGGCTCGATGATCATGAACGGGCGCACCTGCACGCGCTGGCGCGGCCCACTCCCCCGGTCCGCCGTCGGGCTCGGCCCGAACGGCTCCGGCCCGGGCTGGTGCAGCTGGTCTCCACGCTGAACGTGCCGGCCCTGGTGATCGGCCGCCGGATGGACGTGCTGGCGTGGAACCGGGCCGGCCAGGCCTTGTTCGACTCGACCTTCGCGGCCGGACCGGGCGCCTTGCCGAATCTGGCCCGGATCACCTTCCTCGATCCGCCGGTCCGCGACCTCTTCGTCGACTGGCCGCGGCAGGCCCGGGAGACCGTGGCCTGCCTGCGCTTTCTGGCCGGTCGGCACGGCGACGATCCGGAGCTGACCGAGCTGATCGGCGAGCTGTCCCTGCGCAGCGACGAGTTCGCGGCCCTGTGGTCGCGGCACCGGGTGCAGAGCTGCGCTCACGCCACCCTGGACCTGCGGCATTCCCAGGTCGGCGTGATGACGGTGGACGAGGAGTCGCTGGACCTGCCCGACGATCCGGGTCAGCGGCTGCTGCTCTACACCGCCGCACCCGGTTCGCCGTCCGAGGCGGCCCTGCAGCTGCTCGCCGCGGCGGTCTGACGCTCGTTCCCTGAGCCTGTCGAAGGGCAAGCCCGACACGTCCGTTCCCTGAGCCTGTCGAAGGGCAAAGCCAGGTGCCTTTCCGGCCCACAGGCCCAACCAAGAGGGCATCAGGCTTGCCCTTCGACAGGCTCAGGGAACGAACACCGCTGGGCCACACGCCCATAACGACCCGACCGGTTCAGCCCCGCTGGGACCGCTCCAGCGGGGCGGGCGGGATCGGCTGGTCGTTGGCGGTCAGGTCGATGCCGAAGTCCTTGGCCCAGACCATCTCGGTGTCGACCTGCACGTCGTCGCCGTCCTCGGTCAGGGTGAACACCCGGGCTCCGCGGAGCCGGTTGCGCTCGGCGCCCGACAGCCCGTAGGTGCCGAAGCCGGTGTTGCCGGCATAGCCGAGCAGGACGCCGTAGTAGTCGCCGACGTAGGTGTTGACGTGATCATGACCACAGAACACGCCCCTGACGTCGCCGCGGTCCAAGATCGCCGAGAACATGCCGCTGTTGACCGGGCCGGGGCACTCGTCCTCGTTCCGTTCGCCGACGATCTTGTGCTTGGCCACGGCCCGGCCATGATCGGCGGCCGTCCGGCTGTCCACGCTGGCGAACCACATGAACCGGTACTCCCAGAGCGGGATGTGGATGAACATCAGCGCCGGCACCACCTTGCGGGCCTGCGATTCGACCCGGCGGGAGGTCTCGGTGTACCACTGCACCTGGTTCATCCGGATCCAGTCCCAGGTCGGGTAGCCCTCGAAGTCCTGCCCGGCGATCTTGGCCGGCGCATACCGACCGCTGTCCAGCAGGAACAGGTTGAACGCCGGCCGCTGCCCGCTCGATCCCTTGATGATCAGGTTCATGTTGCCGGTGCCGGTGATGTCGGCCGGGCTCGGCTTGTTGAGATTGTGATCATAGGAGCGGTAGAACGCGAGCATGTCCGGCTCGTCCATCCCGGTGTCCGGGGTCGAGTCCTCGTCGTGGTTGCCGAAGGTGATCGCCCAGGGGATCTTGCGGTGCTCCATCGGCAGCACCACGTTGTTCATCGCCTGCCGCATCGCCAGCTCGTTCTCGCAGCCGCCGGTGATGTTGTCGCCGTTCAAGATCACCAGATCCGGCCGGACCGAGTCGAGCGTCTTCTCCATCAGCTCGATCGTCCGCCGGTCGATCAGCTCGTCGTCCTGGGTGTCGTTGAACTGAACGATCGTGAACGTACCGTCCTTGCCGAAGCGCAGCCCGCGCGCCGAGGCCGGCGCCGCCTGCGCCGACTGGCCCGTCATCGCCGCCCCGAGCCCCAGCGCCGCCGCCGCGCCGCCCATTCCGATGAACCGGCGTCGGTCGAGACCGCCACCCGCCGACTCCTCGACTCCATCCTGCTCATGATCATGGTCGGTCACGATAGTCCCCCGTCTGTGTGCTGCGCCGTCGCGCGGAGGCTAACCGCCGTACCTCCCGCCCGCGGATCAGTCGATCGACCCTGAGGTGACCATCAGATGACCAATGCAGGTTCTCGCTCCCTGAGCCTGTCGAAGGGCAGAGCTGGGCCGCACAGGAGTTCCGTTCCCTGAGCCTGTCGAAGGGGCAGAGCTAGGCCGCACAGGAGTTCCGTTCCCTGAGCCTGTCGAAGGGCAAGCCCGATGCGCCGCGCTCTATCGACCGACCTGCCCGCCATCCGAATCGCCCCGTGCCCGCGATGTACGTGACAAACCGGGCAGGTCGGTGAACCGCCCTTCGATCAAAGCAACACGCTTCGCGCGCCGCCAACCTTTGATCTTGCGCTCCAGCGCGTACGCCTCATCGATCCGGTCGCACTCCGCGAACCAAACCAGCCGAACCGGCCGCCGCTTTGACGTGTAGCCATCGGCCGACCCGAGATAGTGATCTTGCATGCGCTGATCAAGATTTCGTGTGCTGCCGACGTAGAAGGTGCCATCGACGCACTCGAGCAGATAGGTGTAGGGCATTCGTTGAGGATGGATCCAGATCAGGAGAGTCAGCAAGCTGACTCCGGCAGATCTGTGGACAACTATGCCGGTTCATCGGGCTTGCCCTTCGACAGGCTCAGGGAACGAAACTCCTATGCCCCATCCGCTACTACTAGACGGCAGCCAACCGCCGCCCTTCCCGCACCCCGCGGAGCGCGCCGGACCAGGCGGTGAGCTGGTCCAGCATCGCGTCCAGGGTGCTGCCCTGGCGCTCGTTCGGCCGGAACCGGCTGAACTCCTCGAAGTCGGTGAAGAGCGACAGTGCCACCTGCTCCCGTACCGTCGCGACCTGCAGCTCGGCCGCGATCAGCCGCAGATGCTCGACGGCCCGGGCCCCGCCGACGCCGCCGTAGCTGACGAACCCGGCCGCCTTGTCGTTCCACTCCCGATAGAGGTAGTCGATCGCGTTCTTCAGCACGCCCGACGTGGAGTGGTTGTATTCCGGGGTGACGAACACGTAGCCGTCGAACCGGTCGATGGTCTCGGCCCAACGCTTGGTGTGCTCGCCGGCGTACTGGCCGAGCGACGGCGGGATCGCCTCATCGAGATGAGGCAGCGGGTGGTCCAGCAGATCGATCAGCTCGTAGTCGGCGTCGCCGCGGGTGCGGGCCCGGTCGAGGGCCCACCGGGCGACCGCCTCGCCGTTGCGTCCCGGTCGGGTGCTGCCGAGGATGATGCCGATCTTGACCATGGTGCCTCCTGGATCGTTGCCGAGGGAAGAAGCCGCGCCCCTGCCCTGTTGTCGCTGATGGGAACAAGCCGGATCCGCACCGCATTTCGGCTTGTCCACGCGCACTTCGAAGTGCGTGACGCGACTCGAGGGAAGAAATGGAGCCAGCGTGGATTGCATCGAGAAGGTGGAGCCGGGTCAGGTCATCTTCTGCACCGACGACCGCGGCCGGCAGCAGGTCCGGGACCGGCTGCGGATGGTCGGCGACAGGTGGTCGCTGGTCGTCGTGTCACTGCTCGCGGCGGGCCCGCTGCGGTTCACCGAGCTGATGCGCGAGGCCGACGGCATCTCGCACCGGATGCTGACCAAGACCTTGCGCGGGCTGGCCCGGGACGGGCTGGTCACCCGGACCGCCTACGCCGAGGTGCCGCCGCGGGTGGAGTACGACCTCACCGAACTCGGCCACACGCTGCTGGAGCCGATCACCGGACTGGCCGCCTGGGTCGAGACCCATCTGGTCGAGATCGACCATCACCGGGCCCACTACGACCTGGACGGCCCGACCTGAGCTTCGTTGGATCAGCCGGTGGAGTCGTTGTAGTTGGCGATGGTGAGGGCGACGTTCTCCTTCACCTTGCGCATCGACTCGGTCGGATCCTGGCCGATCAGTACGCGCTCGAGCCCGTCCTCGGAGGCCTTGCGGATCTGCGGCATCGAGCCGGCGACGCAGCCGGTGCTGGTGGGCCGGACCTCGGTCGCGTTCAGCGAGTCGATGGCGACCTGGAACTGCGGGTTCTTCGCCAGATATTCCTGCTCCACCGGCAGTTTCAGCGCGGCCGGGGTGACCGGGAAGTAGCCGGTGTTGGTGTGCCAGAAGGCCTGTGACTCCGGGGTGCTGAGGAACTGAACGAACTGCCAGGCGGCTTCCTTCTCCTCCTCGGTGTGACCCGGGCCGGAGATCCACAGGCTGGCGCCGCCGATCGACGGTCCGGCGCCGGCCGGCAGGGTGCCGGAGACCACGGGGTACGGGGCGACGCCGACCTCGAACTTGCCCTCGGCCGCGGTGAGGAACGACTTCAGCGAGCCGGTCGACTCCAGCGTCATCGCCGTCTGCCCGGCCTTGAACGCATCCTGCGCATCCTTGGTCGCCCGGCCGGTGTTGACCGCCAGCCCGTCCTTGATCATTTGTTGCCACCAGGTGGCGGTCTCGATCAACAGCGGCGAGTCGAGGTTGACACTCCGCACCCGCTCGCCGGACCGGCCGTTATCGGCGTCGCAGTAGAGCTGGTCGGCGGTGGAGGTGAGCTGCTCCAGCAGCCAGCCGTAGATCGCGGCGCCGAACCCGTACTGGATCGGTCCGCCGCGGGAGCGGGACAGCTTCTCGGCCGCGGCCCGGATCTCGGCCAGGTTGCGCGGCGGATGATCGGGATCGAGGCCGGCGTCGCGGAAGGCGGTCTTGTTGAAGTAGAGCAGGGGTACGGAGCTGTTCAGCGGCATCGACCACTGCTTGCCGGCGACGGTGTAGTAGCCGGCGATGTTCTTCTGGATCTGGCCGAGGTCGTAGCCGTCCCGGTCGGCGAAGTCGGCGATCGGCACCACCTGCTTGGAGTCGATCATGAACTGGGTGCCGATGTCGTAGATCTGCACCATCGACGGGGTGGTGTTGGACTGCACCGACGCCTTGTATTTGGTGATCGCGTCGTCGTAGGCGCCCTGGAACGTGGCCTTGACAGCGATCCTGCCCTGGTGTTCGGCGTTGAACTGATCCACCAGCTTGTTCAGGGCGACGCCGTTGCTGGCGTCCATCGAGTGCCAGAAGCTGACCGTGGTCACCCCGCTCGCCCGGTCCAGGACTCCCGGATCGGGCACGTCGAGGTTGCCCTCCGGACGCTGGCCGGCACAGCCGGTCAGCACCAGGCCCATGATCAGCGCGAGCGCGACTCTCCGCTTCATGATCATCACTTCCCCGCTCCGGCGGTCAGGCCGCGGACGATGAACCGCTGGCCGAACAGCACCAGGATCAGCGTCGGGATCAGCGCCAGCACCACCCCGGCCAGCACCATGCCCGGATCGCCGGCGTCGACCGACTGCAGCTGGGTGATGCCGATCTGAATGGTCTGGTTCTCCGGCGCCTGGGTGATCAACAACGGCCAGAAATACATGTTCCACGCGGACAGGAAGGACCACACGCCGAGTGCGGCCAGGGTCGGCCGGGTCAGCGGGATGACGATCCGCCAGAGGAAGCCGAAATCGCTCACCCCGTCCACCTTGGCCGCGTCCCGCAGCTCCATCGGAAAGGCCAGGAACGCCTGCCGGACCAGGAAAACTCCGAAGCCCGCCGCCAGGTACGGCAGCGCCAGCGCCCAGACCGTGTTGACCAGCCCGAGCTCGGCCATCGCCAGGTAGTTCGGGATGATGATCGCCTCCCAGGGGATCATCATCGTGCTGAGCAGCAGGAAGAACCAGAACCGGCGGGCCCGCAGCTTCAGGAAGACCAGGGTGTACGCCGCCGCGATGCTGGTGATCAACTGACCGAGCACGACCAGGGCGGCGACGGCGAAGGAGTTGCCGTACTGCTGGAGCAGCGGGATCACGTCCAGCGCCGAGGCGTAGTTCTGCGGCGTGAACCCGCTGACCGGCCACAGCTTCGGCGGGAACGTGTTGATGTCCGCCGGCGACATGAAGCTGCCGATGATCACGTAGTAGACCGGGAACAACAAGATCAGGAAGAGCAGCCCGAGCGCGAGGTAGGTGCCGACCCCGGCGCGGGCGGTCTTCAGCCCGCCGCGGCGCTGCCGGGGCTGGGTCTTGGTCGGTTCGACCGTGGCGATGGCCATCAGCTGTAGTACACCTTCCGCTCCAGCACCCCGAACTGGAAGGCGGTGATCGCCAGCACGACGATCAACAGCACGATCGCCTGCGCCGAGCCGTAGCCGAAGTTCGAGTTGTTGTTGGCGAATGCGACGTCGTAGATCGAGTACACCAGCGTGGTGGTGGACCGGTCCGGGCCGCCGCGGGTCAGGATGTGGATCTGGCCGAAGCTCTGCAGCGCCTGGATGGTGCCGGTCACCGCGAGGAAGAACAGCTGCGGGCTGATCAACGGCATGATCACGCCGAACTGCAGCCGCAGTCCGTGGGCGCCGTCCAGCCGGGCCGCCTCGAGCACGTCGTCCGGCACCGCGCCGAGGCCGGCCGACAGCACCAGCAGGTTGTAGCCGAGCTGCATCCAGATCGAGGTGATCGCGACCGAGATCAACGCGACCCGCGGATCGGTCAGCCATCCGACCGGCGCGATGTTGATCATCGACAGCATCCCGTTGAGGACGCCGGTGGCCGGGTTGAACATCACCCCGAACAACACGGCCGCGGTGGCCACCGAGAACGCGAACGGCAGCGCGAATGCGGTCCGGAACAGCCGGATCGCGCGGATCCTGTCCTGCAGCAGCAGCGCCAACAGCAGCCCGAGCGCCATGCTCGGGATCACCGTCAGCAGGACGAAGCCGAGGGTGGTCAACAGGATCCGGCCGAACTCGGGATTGGTGAACGCATTGGCATAGTGCGCGAAGCCGATCAGCCCGGTCGGCCGACCGAAGATGTCGCTCCGCGTGAAGGATAGATAGATCGAGCGGCCGAGCGGGATGAAGAAGAACGCGACGAACACGAACAGCGCCGGAATCAGGTAGGCGAATGCCGCCAGGTTCTCCCGCAGCCTCGATCGGTGCGCCGGGCTCGCAGCGATCGGGCCAACTCCCGCGTCGGCCATGCCCCGACCCTAGACCGCGACGTCGCGGCGCCTCGGCATCCGCGATCCCGGTGTGTCGCGGTGGCCGTGGACCCGGCCTCGGCGTGGCCGATCGCGCCGGTGCCGACGGGCTCGGCCGATTGAAGGCCCCTACCATGGACCGATGGATCGGCTGAGTCGGCGCCTCGTCGCGGTGATCTTGGTCGTGCTCGGCCTGATCGCGATGCATCAGCTGTCCAGCGAGCACCGGGTCGCCACCGGGCAGCCGGCCGACCCGGCGGCCATGACGGCGCTGCACGGTGCGGCCGGTGATCACGCCCCGGCCGACGACCAGGGCTGCGCCGACTGCGCGGGGCACGAGATGGCGCTGGCCACCTGTCTGCTGATCTTGACCCTGCTGCTGGTCGCGGCCGCGCTGATCCGGCCCGGTTGGCGGCTGGCGCCGCCCGGCCTGACCCGGCCGCTGCCTCGGCTCGCGCCACCCGCGGTCCGCTTCCGTACCGCGTTGTCGTTGATCGAACTCTCCATCAGTCGCACCTGATCCGGGACTAGGAGGGTGGTGTTGAACGGTGGTCGTAGCGAGCGGTGCCCAGGTGCGTGCTGGGCAAGGCGGAGGAGAAGGTCGTAGCGGTGTCCTACGGACGCCGACGACAACGCAGTCCAGCGCGCGCCTGGGTGCCGCTCGCTGCGGGCACCGTTTGACACCACCCTCCTAGGACCTCAGCACCGTCATCCGGCGCCGGTGATCATTCCCGCGCCGTTTCCGTACCAGAGAAGGAATTCGATCATGAACACGTTCACCCTGCCCACTGTCGCCCTGCCCACTGTCGCCCTGCTCGCCGCCGGACTCCTCGGCGGCCTGGCCGGCTGCGCTCCGGCCGCTCCCCCGCCGGCCCACCACGCCTCGAGCCCGGCCGCGCCGGCCGCCGGCGACGTCAACGACGCCGACGTGGCGTTCACCCAGGGGATGATCCCGCACCACCAGCAGGCGATCGAGCTGAGCGACCTGTTGCTGGCCAAGGATTCCGTCGATCCGGAGCTGGTCACCCTTGCCCGGGCGATCAAGGCCGCGCAGCAGCCGGAGATCGACACGATGACGTCCTGGCTCGCCGACTGGGGCCGCCCGGCCACCCCGTCGGGCCACCAGGGTCATGGCGAGTCCGACGGCGGCATGGCCACCGCGGCCGACCTGGAACGGATCCGCGCCAGCGACACCGCCGCGGCGGAACGCCTGTTCCTGACGCTGATGATCGCCCATCACGAGGGCGCGGTCGGGATGGGCGAGACCGAGCTCAAGCAGGGCCGCAACCCGGCCGCCCGCGAGCTGGCCCAGACGATCATCGACACCCAGCAGGCCGAGATCACCACCATGAAGGAACTCCTCCAGACCCGCTGACCCGCCCACACCGAAGCTCGACCCGTCAGATCCGCTGCGACACGCCGCCAGAATGCCCGCGGATCTGAC
Source organism: Microlunatus speluncae (assembly GCF_009299835.1). Lineage (GTDB taxonomy): Bacteria > Actinomycetota > Actinomycetes > Propionibacteriales > Propionibacteriaceae > Microlunatus > Microlunatus speluncae. The sequence continues at coordinate 332,790 of NZ_VKCZ01000019.1, read as the reverse complement.
GGGTCACCGGAATTCTGCCGACCCGTCAGATCCGCGGGCGTTTTCGCGGCGTGTCGTAGCGGATCTGACGGGTCGGCGGAAGGGCTCGGCGCGGGCTCGGGGGCCTCAGGGGTGGGTCGGGGGTCAGAGGTGGAGGAGTTCGAGGGCGGCGCGGGCGACGGCGTCGGTCTCGCGGAGGAAGCGGGAGTTGGTGCCGGCCAGGGGGCCCAATTGGGTGCCGAAGTGCAGGCCTTCGAGGGGGACGCCGACGGCGAAGATCCGGGGGTGTTCGCTGCCGTCGGTGCCGACCAGCCGGTACGGTTCCAGGCCGACCTCGACCGCGCCGGACTCGAACGCGCCCGGCTCCGGATCCCCGGTGTGATCGGGGATCCGGTAGGGGCGGGCCAGGCCGGCGTGACGCAGACCGGCGAGCAGCGGGTCGGCGGTGCGGCGCAGGTCGGGCGCGGGCAGGTAGCACTCCAGGAAAGCGGCTGCGATGACCTCACTGCCGGCGACCTGACCGGAGGCGGCGACGAAGCCGCGGTCGCTCTCGGTCACCGTCAGTTCGGGCCCGATCGGGCGGACCAGGCCGGCCTCGGTCAGCGCAATCAGTTCGGCGATCCGGCGCGCCGGCGGTCCGCTGGCCAGGGATCCGGCGAAGCCCTTGTACCAGCGGTCCACCGCGGCGTCGTAGGAATGGCCGAGCAGCCCGCCGTAGCGGACCAGCGTGCGCAGCGAGGTCCGGCCCTGACCGAGCATCACCGAGGCGCACTTGAGCGGGCTGTCCAGACCGCGGGCCGCCTCGGCCAGGTCCCGGCGGAGATCAGCCAGCCACCACGCGTGCAACGCCGCCGGGGAGTCGAACCGGCGGCCGGCCAGCGGCCGGTCCCAGGCCGCCAGGTCGGCCCGCTGGGCCGGCTCCGGCACCACGGACTCGATCGCCGCGGCCAACTCGGCGCCGCCCCAGTCGCACTCCCGCAGCGCCTTCATGATCAACTCCGGGTCCGCCGCGAAGGCCTCCGGCCGGACCCTGGCCAGGGTCTCGTAGTAGACGGCCAGGGTGTCCTTGGCGATCAACGGCCAGAGCTCGGTGGTGAAGTCGATCATCCCGCGGCGATGCAGCCGCTCGATCACCTCGGCGGTCAGGAAGCTGGGCGGGAACCTCGGGGTCATGGTGCCGAAGACCGCCTTGGCACGGTACGGGGTGCCGCGGCCGGATCCGACCACCATGGTCGGCTCCGCCCCACTCGGCCGATAGACCAGCCCGGCATCCGTCTCCTCGAACCGACCGCCGCGACCCTCGGTCAGCAGCGAGACGTAGTCGAAGAAGTTCATTCCCAGCCCGCGCATGATCACCGGCCGGCCGGCGGCGATCGCCGAGAGGTCCTGGTCGATCGGATTGGCCGGCCGGCCGTAGAAACGATCATGATCACGGGCGGTGGCGATCCGGCTCCGTTCGGCGGCACCGGGTGCGAGGTCGGCGTGACCGGTCGCGATCAGCACGGCGTCGGCGGTCAGGTCGGCCCCGTCGGCCAGGGTGACCCGGAGCCGGTCGGCCTCGGGCCGGCAGCCGACCGCGGTCTGCCGGTGCTCGACCACCCGCATGGTCGGGGGCAGCCGGCCCAGATCGGTGCGGAAGCACCAATCCAGATAGGCGCCGAGCAATCGCCGCGGCGGATGTGAGTGCGGCCGCATCTCCTCTGCCATCGCGATCAGCTCGGCATCGTCGAGGGCGACCTCGCCGGCCGTCACCCACCGGCACCAGTCGTACAGCGTCGGCCCGGGCACGATCGGGCCCGCGCAGGTCACGCTGTCGTCGGTGAAGTGGGTGGCGTCGGCGCAGAGCGTGTTCATCAGCAGGTGCCCGGGCTGGTCCGGCCGCCAGACCCGGCCGCCGACCGGCGCCGGATCGACCAGGTGGATGATCACCGCCCGGCCGCCGGCCAGCTCGGCGTTGGCGATCAGTCGCTCCAGCAGCGAGCAGCCGCGCGGCCCGGCGCCGATGATCACGATCTCCGCGGCGCCATCGGCCGCGGTCACCCGGTCGCCCGTTCCGCCCGGCGGAAGCCACGCAGATAGAAGTAGGCGGCCCCGGTCAGCAGGATCGCTGTACAGACCGCCAGGGCGGAGGCCTGCCCGATGCTCTGCGACTCGAAGGCCAGCGACCGGATCTCCAGCGGTACGGTCACGGCGGCGCGATCGGGCCCGCCCCCGTTGGACAACAGGAACGGCAGGTCGAAGTCGTACGCGGTCCAGATCGTCCGCAGCAACGCCCCGGCCAGCAGCACCGGCACGATCGCCGGCACGGTCACCGTGCTGAACCGGTGCCGGGCGCCGCCGCCGTCGACCGACACCGCCTCGTACAGCTCCTTCGGAACGGTCTGCAGCCGGGCCAGCACGATGATCACGAAGAACGGCGTGTACTTCCAGACGTTGACCACGATGATCGTGCCGAGCAGCGTCGCCGGGTCACTCAGCCAGGACGCGGGCGCGTCGATCAGGCCGATCGTCTGCAGCAGGTAGTTGATCAGGCCGGTCACGTCGTTGAACATGAACCGGAAGATCAGCGCGACCACGATCGCCGGCACCATGTACGGGAACAGCACCAGCCCGCGGGCCACGCTCTGGAACCGGAGCCCGGCGTTGAGCAGCAGCGCCACCCCGACACCGAGCAGCACCTGCAGCACCAGGTTGGCGAACGTCCACACCGCGCTCCGGGCGATCGAACCCAGCGTCTCCGGCTGGGAGAAGATCGCGACGTAATTGGCCAGGCCGGACCAGGTCGCGACGCCCGTGCTGTAGTCGACGTCGTTGAACGAGTTCCAGACCGCCATCGCGAACGGATAGAAGGCGAAGACGATGATCAACACCGCCGCGGGGGCCGCCATCGCGGCGGCGAGCTGCCGGTCGGTGAGCCCGGACCGGCGCGGCTTCCGCGGACCGTGTCCCTCGGTCCGCGCCTTGTCCCGGGAGCTGACGTAGGCGTTGCTCATCCGCGCACCGCCCCCTCGCCGATCCCGGAGATCAGCCAGCGCTGGGCCAGCACGAACAAGATCACCACCGGCGCGACGATGGTCAGCGCCGCCGCCATCAGCAGCCCCCAGGACTCGGTGCCCATGTTGCCCATCAGCAGGAAGATCGCGGCGTTCGCCGGCAGCTTGGAGTTGGTGGTCATCAGCGTCGAGGCGAACAGGTATTCACTCCAGGCCGCGTTGAAGGTGAAGATCCCGGTGCTGATCAATCCGGGCACGGCCTGCGGCAGCACCACCCGGAGGAACGCGCCGAACCGGGTGCACCGATCGATCATCGCCGCCTCCTCGATGTCCACCGCGACCCCGGTGAAATAGGACCGCAGGATCCACAGCGCGAACGGCAGCAGGGTTGCGGTGTAGAGCACGGCCAGCGCAACCCGGTTGTCCCCCAGTCCGGAGCCGAACAGGATCTGGGTCACCGGCACCAGGACCAGGATCGGCGGGATCAGGTACGCGACCAGGGACAGCTCGCCGAGCACCCGGACCAGCCGGAAGTCGAACCGGGCCATCGCGTAGGCGGCCAGGGTGCCGAAGACCAGGGCGCCGGCGGTCGCCGTGCCGGCGATCACCAGGCTGTTGAGCAGGTAGGTGCCGAAGTCGTACAGGGTGAACAGTGCCACGAAATGATCACCGGTGACCGCCCCCGGCAGCACCGTCGGCGGATAGGCGATGATCTCGGAGTCGGGCCGGATCGCGTTCACCAGCACCCAGAGCAGTGGACCGGCGGAGATCACCAACACCATGATCAACAGCAGGTACTGCACCACCCGGACCGGCCGCATCCCCCGGCGGCCGGCCGCCACTATTTGGTCACCTCGGGCTTCCAGTCCGGGTTCTTCGACTTCCAGGCCGCGGCCTTCTCGCCCATCAGCTTCGCCGCCTTCTGCCACGCCGCGTCCGGGGTCTCACCCTTCAGCAGGATGTCCTGGAACATGGTGCCGTCGATCGGCGGCGACGACCACACGTCCGGCGCCCACGGGCAGATGTTCAAGATCTTGCCGTCGAACTTCTGGCCGGACACCGCGCCCATCGACACCGACGAGGTCATCGCGCTCGGCACCTGGCTGATGAAGGTGGTCAGCCAGTCCTTGTGCTGGGCCAGATAGCCGTCGGTCGCGGATTCGATCTTGTCCCGCATCAGCTGCTGCACGCTCTTCAGCGACGGCAGCAGGTGCCCGGGCACGGTCAGCGCGAAGGCCAGCGCATCCTCGCCGGTGGTGAGCCGGCGCAGGAAATCCTTGGCCAGATCCGGATCCGAGGTCCGCGAATACAGACCGTACTGCTGACCGGAGCCGAAGTGCAGCTGTCCGGTCATGAACGGGCCGGCCGGGATCGGCATCACGCCGGTGTTCTCCGCGACCTCCTTGGCCCGCTGGTCGATGGTCACGCCGAGCCGGCCGGGGAAGGTGGCGAAGGCCGCCTGGCCGGCACTGTAGGTCGTGACGATGTCGCCGTAGGCCGCGTTGTAGAACGACTTCCGGGTGTATTTCATGATCTCGGCGAACCGCCGCACCGCGTCCAGCACCTCGGGCTGGTCGAAGGTCAGGTTGCCGTCGGTGTCGAAGTAGTCCCAGCCGGACTGATAGATGTACGGCGCGAAGAACTGCAGCGGCAGCTGCGCGGTGGCGCCGACGGCCATCGCGATGCCGACCCGATCTCCCTTGGTGTGCAGGGTTTTCACGGCGTTCAGGTACTCGTCGTAGGAGGTCGGCACGGACAGCCCGGCGGCGTCCAGCAGGTCCTTGCGGTAGTAGGCCAGCGACGAGTTGGACTGCAGCGGGATGCCGTAGTCGTGGCCGCCGATCACGATCCGGGTGCCGGGCAGGAAGTCGTCCTTGCCGATCTCGGTGACCAGATCGTCCAGCTCGGCCAGGTGACCGGCCTGCTGGAAGTCGGCGAAGGTGCTCACCGTCGGCGAGAAGATGCCGACGTCGGTCTTGTTCTGGAATGCCGTGGTCAGATACTGCAGCTGGTTGGCGTCGGCATAGACCGTGACCTTGACCGTCTTGCCCGGATGATCTTTCTCGAACTTCGCGATCACCATGTTGTAGAAGGCGAGCGTGGCCGGATCGTTCTCCACGGTGTAGAGCGGCACGACATTCGGGTCGCCGCTGCGCTCGGAGGTGCCGCCGCCCGGTTGCTGCTGGGTCAGTCCGCCGCCGCAGGCCGTCAGCAGGGCGGCCGAGGACAGTCCCATGGCCGCGGTCAGGAACCCGCGCCGGCTGAGATCACCGGCCACCAACTGGCTCCGCAGCCGCCGCACCTGCTCGACTTCGTTCCGTACCGACGACATCTGCATTCCTTTCGACCCTGCGGGTTCCCCGCTGCTCGACAGCACTGCGGGATCTCCGCTCAATGGAGCGCCCCGGCACATCCCGCCGACGCCGGTCGTGCGCTGACCGCGTCGAGGAAGGCCTGGACGACCGAGCTTTCGGCCCGCAGTGGCTGGCCGAGGCGTTGCTCGGCCGTGCTGATCACAGATCTGAGCTGAGGTACGTCGACGCCGAGCCGGTCCGCCACCCCGACATAGCCGGCGAGCCCGTGCGGGATGTCGTCGAGCAGATAGCGGTGGCGCAACGACGTCGGCGCCGGCACCGCCGCGAAGCCGGGAAAGCTGTCCAGGCATTCGCTGATCGTCGATCCGGTCAAGCCCTGGTCCTCGTAGAACCGCAGCATCCAGTTCATGATCGACACCGGCTCGCCGCCGAGCCGCTCGACCAATTCGAGCCGCTCCGCGTCGACCGCCGCCAGTTGTTGATCAAGCTCGGCCGACAGCCCGTCGCGGAACAACGGGAACTCCTCACCGCGGGCGATCCGGTCGGCGTTCAACATCATGATCACCGGGTGCAGCAGGTGATTGGTGTTGGACAGCGAGGTGGTTGCCAGCTCACTCGGCACCAGATCCGGCAGGTGGCCACGGACCGCGGTGAGCACCTCGTCGGTGGCGGCATGATCGATTCCGGCGATCGGCAGCGCGCGCTTGATGCCGCGCAGCCGGATGGTGCCCTCGCCTTCACCGATGGCCGGGAAGCCGGTCGCCTCGGCCACCACCGGCGGCTCGACGCCCCACCGGTCGAACAACTGCCGAACCCGTACCGCGGCGCCGAAGCCGCCCGGCGCCACCAGCAGCACCCGGCCGGCCAGCAACTCGCGGTGATCGGCCAGCATCGGCTCCAGCCGATCACTGGTGGTCACCGCGACGTAGACATCGGCCGTCGGCCGGTCGATCACATGGACCTCGATCGGTCCCGCATACATGCCCTCCAACCGGACGGCCCCGCGGGTCCGGCCGGGTCCTCGGGAGAGCAGCACAGCCTGGCCGCTGCAGCGGGACGCGAGGCCCGCCACCGCAACGGCCTGGCTGTCACCGATTACGGCCAAAGTCACGTGAGCCTCCGCATCAGGGGTTAAGATTCCACAGGAACGCTACAAGAATTTCAGACGCATGCCTAGGTGATCCGGACACCGGTGGACGATGCGCGCCAGGGTGGGTGCGCCGCCGCCGACCCGTACATCCAGCGAGGGAGGTGTCAGGTCTCCGTGGAGCTCCTGGCCGAGAAGGCGTACGCCGCGATGAAGCACGACATCCTTTCCTGCGCGCTCGCGCCCGGGGAGGTGATCAACGAGAAGGCGCTCGCCGCACGCATCGGCACCTCCAAGACACCGATCCGGCACGCCATCAACAAGCTCGCAGCGGACGGTTTCGTCGAAGTCTTCCCGCGCCAGGGCACGATGGTCAAGCACATCTCGATCAAGGACATCAAGAACGTCTACCTGGTCCGCGAGCTGACCGAGCCCGGCACCAGCGCCCTGGCCGCCAGCCGAGCGACCGCCGAGGACATCGCGCTGCTGGAAGATCTGGACGAACGGCTGCTGGACTCCGGCACCGAATCCATCGATCTGGAACAGCACGCCGCGTTCCACGTCGCGGTGGCCGAGATCACCCGGGTGCCGCAACTGATCACGATCATCGCCAGCCTCCATGATCAACTGCGCTGGTTCCTCGCCGCCCAGGCCGCCGACCACGGCCCGAAACCGCCGAAGCGGAACCACCGCCGGCTGCTCGACGCGATCCGCACCGGCGACGCCGACGAAGCCCGATCGATCACCGCCGAAACGATCGACCTCTCCCGCACCTGGATGCTCAACAGCATGCTCGACCGCTAACCCCCACCCCCTCCAACCCCGACTTGTCAGACTCTCACCACGCTATGACGTGGTGAGAGTCTGACAAGTTGGGGTCAGGGGAGGCGGTGGCCGCGGAGCCAGACGGCGCGGACGTCGTGGAGGGCGGTGATGTCGGTGAGCGGGTCGCCGGCAACGGCGAGCAGGTCGGCGTCGTAGCCGACGGCGAGGCGGCCCTTCCGATCACTCAGGCCGCAGGCAACCGCTGCCCGGGAGGTGCTGGCCCGCAGCGCCTCGGCCGGAGCGATGCCCAGGTCGGCGACCTGCCCAATCGCGTACGGCAGCACGTCGTGCGGCTTGAGGATGGCGATGCCGGCGTCCGTGCTGATCGTCGTGAACGCCCCCGCCTGCCAGAGCCGCCGGAGGTTGGCGATCAACTTCGGCAGCCGAGACACGATCCCCGGTGGCAGTGCCGCACCGGTCACGGGGGTCATGCCGAGGGTGAGGCCGAGCACGATCCGGCGGTCGACCAGCGTCGAGACCAACCGGTCGGACGGTACGGCGACACCGTCGGCGGTCATGAAGGTGACATGCTCGAGGCCGTCGACTCCCGCCTCGACCGCATCGGTGATCGCCGGCAGTCCGTGGGCATGCGCGGTGACCGGCAACCCGTACCGATGCGCCTCCTCGACGACCACCCGCAGCTCTGCGACGCTGAACTGCGGCAGCTCGACCTTCGTGCCCTGGGTGAGCATGCCGCCGCTGGCCATGATCTTGATGACGTCGACCCCACGATCCGCGTGCTCCCGAACCGCCGTGCGCAGCCCGTCGACCCCGGCCGCGCCGCCGCCGAGAAAGTGACAGTGTCCGTCCGGAGTGGTGATCGGCGGCCCGGCGACCAAGATCGTCGGCAACGTCGGATCCGTCTCGACGGCTGACCGCAACTCCAGCCCGAGATAACCGCGGTCGCCGAGATCACGCACCGTCGTGATGCCCGCGGCGGCCGCCCGACGAGCGGCGGTGATCATGGTCTCCCGGACGGCCTCGTCGTCCCGCCCGGCGAGCGCGGCCACGGGGTCGACGCTCGCGTCGAAGGCAAGATGGACGTGGTTGTCGATCAGTCCCGGCAGCAGCGTCGCTCCGGGCAGCTCCACCACGGTCCCCTCCGGACCCCCGTCGCCGGATCCGATCGCCGTGATCGTGTCGCCGTCGAGGGCGACCCACGGCCGCTCGACCGCTCGGTCACCCACCCCGTCGAACAGTCGCGCCGCGCGCACCACTGTGAGCCGCGGCCGCTCCACCGCCGTCGTCATTCCCTCAGTGTGCGCGTCCAACACCGCCCCCACTCCGAGTTGTCAGAACTGAGTTGTGCCAGGGCACAACTCAGTTCTGACAAGTCAGCGCATGGCGGTGAGTTCTTGCAGGCGGGAGAACATCTCCGGGTCGGTGGTGTTGCAGCCGAGGTCGTGATCGACCTTGCCGACGCCGTGATAGTCGCTGGAGCCGGTCATGATCAGGCCGAGGCTGCCGGCCAGCCGGCGCAGCTCCTTGCGTTCGGCCGGGTTGTGATCTTGGTGATCGACCTCCACCCCGTCCAGACCGTGCTCGTCGACCAGCCGCTCCAACACCTCGGGAGGCAACAGGCGCTTACGGCCGCGGCCCCATGGATGGGCGATCACGGCGACGCCGCGGGCCTGGTGCACCAGGTCGATCCCGCGCTCCAGGGACACCGTGTAGCGGGAGACGTGGGCCGGGCCGCCGTCGGCCAGGAACCGGTCGAAGGCCTCGGTCCGGTTGGCGACGTGGCCGGCCTTGACCAGGGCGTCGGCGATGTGCGGCCGGCCGACCGACGGGCTGTCGCCGACCTGCGCCAACACCTGCTGCTCCGTCACCGGCACGCCGAGCTCGGCCAGCTTCGCCAGCACCGGAGCCAGCCGGCCGGACCGGCCCGACCGGATCTTGATCAACTCGCCGGTCAGCGCCGGGTCCTCCTCGTCCATCCCGTACGCCAGCAGATGCACGCTGTGCCCCTCGCGGGAGGTCGACATCTCGACGCCGCGGATCACCCGGACGCCGTGCTGCTCGCCCGCGGCAACGGCCTCGTCCAGGCCGTCGAACGTGTCGTGGTCGGTCAGGGCGACGACGTCGAGGCCGGCCGTCGCGGCGCGCCGGACCAGCTCCGCCGGTGCGTCGGTGCCGTCGGAGACCCGGGAATGCGTGTGCAGATCGATCCGCATGGACCTAACCGTATTGGGCCCTGACGGGCGATCCGCGCCGGGTTCGACCGGTGAACTCATTCGTCGGCCGGCAGCAGCGACCGGACCAGCCGGAGCCCCACCGACATCCGCGCCAGATCGGACCGGCCCTCGGTGACCAGCCGCAACTCGCGGACCACCTCGCGGACGCTCGGATTCGTCCGTTCCCACTCCTCCACCAGGGATTCCGGCTCACCGTCGCCGAGGACCAGCGCGGTCAGCTGGGCGTGCACCGTGTGCAGGTCGTCCCGCAGCGCCGCCCGGGCCATGGTCTGCCACCGGTCGGAGCGCGGCAGCCGGATGATCTGGGCCAGCAGCCGGTCCAACCCGAGCCGCTGCGCCACCAGGAAATGCACCCGGGCCACCCGCATCAGGTCATGATCATCGCGGCGGGCCGTCTGGACCACGGTCAGGGCACCGTAGGCCGCCGGCAGGGCGGCGATCGCCGAGGCCAGCTGTTCCGGCACCCCGGCCGCGGTGTATCCGCCCATCCGGTCCCGGTACGCCTTCAGCTCCCGGTCCGCCAGCAGTTCGGGCAGGGCAGCCGTGACCGCGCTCACGCCCTCGGCCAGCTGTGCCACCGCCGCGCTGATGTCCACCGGCCGGCGCCGGTTGTTGACCAGCCAGCGAGTGCCCCGCTCGACCAGGGTGCGCACCTCGAGCCGGAGCGCGGTCTGGATCGCGGCATCGACCGTGTGATCGAGTTCGGCGATCCCGCGCCGCAGGTCGTCGGCGGCGAAGATCGACCGGGCCGCGATCTGCGCCCGGATCAGATCGGCCGCCTCGGCCCCGGTCTCCGCCGACAGCCGGTGATAGCAGGTGGTGCCGGAGATGTTGACGAAGTCGTTCACCACCACGGTGGCGACGATCTCCCGGTGCAGCCGGTGGTCCGGCATCTGATCGGCGTAGCGCTGCCGAAGCGCCGTCGGGAAGTAGCCGACCAGCCGCTGGTTCAGGTACGGGTCGTCCGGCAGGTCGGAGGCGATGATCTGATCCTCCAGAACGATCTTGCTGTACGCCATCAGGACGGACAGCTCGGGCGCGGTCAGCCCCCGCTTGTCGCCACGCCGCTGGGCCATCTCCTCGGTGCCCGGCAGGAACTCGATCTCCCGGTCCAGGTGCCCGCCGTCGGCCAGCCGCTCCATCCAGTCCTCGTGCACGCCGGCCATCGCGTAGGACTGGTAGACCCCGTTGGCCAACGCGAGATTCTGCTCGATGTTGTGCGTCAGCACCAACTCGGCGACCTCGTCGGTCATCGAGGCCAGCAACGAATCCCGGTCGGACTCCGACAGCCGGCCGGCGGCGATCTCGGCCTGCAGCAGAATCTTGATGTTGACCTCGTGATCGGAGGTGTCGACGCCGGCGGTGTTGTCGATGAAGTCGGTGTTGATCCGGCCGTACTCCTCGGACCGGCTGATCTTGGTCGAGGCGTACTCGATCCGGCCGAGCTGGGTCAGGCCGAGGTTGCCGCCCTCGCCGACGCAGCGGGCCCGCAACTCCGCGCCGTTCACCCGGAGCCCGTCGTTGGCCTTGTCCCCGACCTGGGCGTTGGTCTCCGCCGTGGCCTTGACGTAGGTGCCGATGCCGCCGTTCCAGAGCAGGTCGACCGGCGCCTTCAGGCAGGCGTTGATCAACTCGCTCGGGGTCAGCTTCTCGATCTTCTTGTCCAGCCCGATCGCCGCCCGCAGCTCCGGCGTGATGGTGATCGACTTCATCGTCCGGGGATAGATCCCGCCACCGGCCGAGATCAGCGACTGGTCGTAGTCGGCCCAGCTGGACCGCGGCAGCCCGAACAACCGTTCCCGTTCGACGAACCCGGTCTCCGGGTCCGGCGTCGGATCGATGAAGATGTGCCGGTGATCGAAGGCGGCGATCAGTTTGATCTTGCGGCTGAGCAGCATCCCGTTGCCGAACACGTCGCCGCTCATGTCGCCGATCCCGACGACAGTGAACTCCTCCGCCTGGCAGTCGATCCCCATCTCCCGGAAGTGCCGGCGGACCGATTCCCAGGCGCCGCGGGCGGTGATCCCCATCGCCTTGTGGTCATAGCCGGCCGAGCCGCCGGAGGCGAAGGCGTCGCCGAGCCAGAAGCCGCGATCGACCGAGATCGCATTGGCCACGTCGGAGAAGGTGGCGGTGCCCTTGTCGGCGGCGACGACCAGATAGGGGTCGTCCTCGTCGTACCTGATCACATCCCGCGGCGGCACCACCACCCCGTCGACGATGTTGTCGGTCAGGTCGAGCAGGCTGGAGATGAACAACCGGTAGCAGGCCGTCCCCTCCTCCAGCCAGGCGTCGCGATTGGACGGGTCGGGCAGCCGCTTGCAGACGAAGCCGCCCTTCGCGCCGACCGGGACGATCACCGCGTTCTTCACCATCTGCGCCTTGACCAGGCCGAGGATCTCGGTCCGGAAGTCCTCCGCCCGGTCCGACCAGCGCAGGCCGCCGCGGGCCACGGCGCCGAACCGCAGATGCAGCCCCTCCAGCCGGGGTGAGTAGACGAAGATCTCGTACGCCGGCCGCGGCTCGGGCAGGTCCTCGATCTGGCGCGGCAGCAACTTGAACGCCAGCGCCGCCCGGTTGGGCTGGAACGCGTTGGTCCTGATCATGGCGCCGATCACCGCGAGGTAGGAGCGGATGATCCGATCATGATCAAGACTCGCCACGTCGTTCAGCGCCGTGGTCACCTGCTCGGTCAGCTCGGTCACCGTGGCCTTGCGCCGCTTCGCGGCCCCCTTGCCCTGATCACCGGGAGCATGATCATCATCACCGGCGAGGCCGAACTTGGCCTCGAACAACCGGCTCAGGGTGCGGGCCAGGTCGACGTTCGCGGCCAGCGCCCGGGCGATGTAGGCCTGACTGTACGGGGCGCCGGCCTGCCGTAGATAGCGGCCGATCGCCCGCAGCACCGCGACCTGCTGCCAGGTCAGCTCCGCCCCCATCACCAGCGCGTTGAAGCCGTCGTATTCGCTCTCGGCCAGATAGGAGGCGGCGAACGCGTCGGTGAAGCGGTGCCGGGCCTCCCGGGACCAGTGCACCCGTTGCTCCCGGCCGCCGGGGATGGTGAGCCCGAAGTCGTAGATGAACGCGCGTTGATCACCGGCCAGTTGCAGCTCGAACGGGCGCTCGTCGACGACGTCGACCCCGAGCACCGACAGGTGCGGCAGCACCTTGGTCAGCGACAACGGGTCCAGCCGGAAGATCTTCAACCGCAGGTCGGCCGGGTCGTCGGCCTTGTCCGGAGCGTAGACCACCATCGACATCCCGATCTCGGGGTCGATCGCCGCCAGCGCGCCGAGGTCCATGATCGCCTGCCGCGGCTCGTACTCCTCCTTGTAACCCTCGGGCAACGCGCCGACCAGGGTGGCCAGCGTCTGCTGCGCCTCGGTGGTGACGAGCTGATCGGCGAACTCGTCGTTCCAGGACCGGGTGGCCGCGGTCAGCTCGCGCTCCAGTGACCGGACGTCGATCTCGCCGACGGTGGTGCCGACCCGCATCCGCATCACGAAATGCAGCCGGGCCAGCACCGACTCGCTGACCCGGGCGGTGTAGTCGATCTGCTCGCCGTCGAAGGTGTTGATCAAGACCTGCTGCATCCGGCTGCGGACCGCGGTGGTGTAGCGGTCCCGCGGCAGATAGACCAGGAACGAGACATAGCGGCCGTAGCTGTCCCGACGGACGAACAGTCGGACCTGGCGCCGCTCCTTGAGGTGCGCCACCTTCTCCACGATCTGGTAGAGCTCGGCGACCGAGGCCTGGAACAGCTCGTCTCGCGGATAGGAGTCGAGCACGTCCATGATCGCTTTGCCGCCGTGGCTGTCCGGGTGATAGCCGGACCGGCGCAGGATCTCCTTCGCCTTCTGCCGCAGCACCGGGACCCGGGTCACCGCCTCCGAGTAGGCGGTCGAGGCGAACAGGCCGAGGAACCGCCGCTCACCGGTGACGGTGCCGTCGTCGGCGAAGGTCCGGATCCCGATGTAGTCCAGATAGGCCGGCCGGTGCACCCGAGACCGGTGATCATCTTTGGTGATCACCATCAGCGCCGGCCGGCCACGGCCGGCCAGCGGCAGCGCGTGGAACGTGTCCGGCGCATCGGTGTCGGCCCGCAGAATGCCGAGCCCGGTCGCCGGCACCGGCCGGTAGGTCGCTTGGTCACCGCGGACGTACTCGTACTCGCGGTAACCGAGGAACGAGAACTGTCCGTCGTTGAGCCACTGCAGCAGTTCCCGGGCCCGCGCCGCCTCGGGATGATCATCTTCGTCCAGCCCGCTGAGCATGGCGATGGTCTCGGTCGACCGCTGCACCATCTTGCGCCAGTCCGAGACCGACTCGTCGACCAGCCGGAGCACCTCGTGCAACCCGTCGGTCAGCCGGTCGACCGGGTCGCCGTCCTGCTCGGCCGGCGGCGGCGGCAGGATCTCCAGGTGCATCCAGGACTCGGCGATCACGCTCGGATCGTTGCCGGCCTCGGACTCCCGGACGATGTCGATCAGGTCGCCCGCCAGGGTGCGGCGGACCGTGAACTGCGGGTGGAACACCTCGCGGATGCTCCAGCCCTGCCGCAGCACCTCCATCGTCACGGAGTCGACCAGGAACGGTCGGTCGTCGGTGACGATCTGGACCACGGTGGTGCCGCCGGTGGTCCAGCCGTCGTCGGTCTGGCTCGGCGTCCGGACCGCGATCGAGGCCCGCGACGGCGGCCGCTCGGTGGCCAGCCGGAAGTGGCTGACCACCAGGCCCAGCAGATCCTCGGTCGCCCGCTCGTCGATGTCGGCCGCGTCGACGTGCCGGAAGTAGTGGGTCAGGAAGTGCTTGACCGCCTCGGCGTCATGGCCGAACTTGGCCGCGATCGCCGCCCCTCGCTCGGCCAGCCGCTCGATCTTCGCCGACTTCTCCCGCTCGAGCTCGACCTCGAATGTCGTCACCACACCCGCCTGTTCACCTGTTCGCCGAACCACACACCACGGTGGTCTTACTCCGACCCTAATCCTCCATCAGTTCCGGCGAGACGGCGGACAGGCGAACGAAATTCCCGGTGTGTCGGTCAGAGCTTGCCGAAGATCCCGTCCAGGTCGGTCAGGCAGGCCCGGCCGGCGGAGGTCGAGTAGCCGTCCCACCAGTTCACCGCGCTCACCGGGAACGCCCGGCCGGCCGCGACCGCGGGCAGCCGGCGCCACAGCGGGCCTTCGGTGACCTTGCTGAACATCCCGCCGGAGTCCTTGGCCGAACCGCCGCCGCCGCTGAAGTAGACGATCACGTCGGCGTCGGCCAGCACCGGCACGTTCTCCTGGCTGAGCGAGATGTAGGTGGCGTCGGCCTCCTTGGGCTCGTTGGACTTCGGTCGCCGTACTCCGCACTGGGCCAGCAGGTCCGCTGGGAAGATCACGCCGGTGAGGATCCGTACCTCGTCGGCGGTGAACCGCACCAGCGCGACCGTCCGCTGGTTCAGCCGGTCGGCGTGGGTGTCGGTGAACGTCTTGACGGCCGCGTCGAACTCGGTCAGCCGACGCTCGATCTCCGGCCGCGCGCCGAGCAGGTCGCCGACCGTGACCGCGGTGTCGCGCCACCGGGCCCGGTCGGACGTGTTCAGGAACGGGACGGTCGGGGCGATCTTGGACAGCGGCTCGTACAGTTCCTCGACCCGGGCCCGGCTGCCGATGATCAGATCCGGCGCCAGGGCGGTGATCCGCTCCAGGTCGATCTCGTTGAAACCGAGCGGCTGAAAGCCCTCCGGCGGCCTCGGCAGATAGTCCGGGACCGAGACCTCGCCGGCCAGTGTCTCCGACGCGATCAGCGGGACGCCGGCCTCGAGCGAGGTCTGCAGGCCGGCGCCGGCGTCGAGGGCGATGATCCGCCGCGGTGCGACCGGGATCTCGGACCGGCCCAACGGATGTTCGACGGTACGGGTCCCGGCCGGGCCGGTCGCCTCACCGCCCGGCGTCGCACAGCCGGCGAGTCCGGCGCCGGCCCCGATCACCGTGGTCCAGCCGAGCAGGTCCCGCCGGGAGATTCCGCGCTGCGGCGCGGCCATGATCATCATGGCGGGATGTTACCAAGGCAAGCCTTACTTGACCCACTTCTCGATCGGCCCGCCGGACCCGCTGAAATCAAACGGTCGTCGCCGCGTCGCGGACGGGCAACTGAGCTGTCTGGTGTCGTGGCCCCGGCGGCGGCCGTGACAGACTGCCGCCCATGGAGATCTCTGCCCGGGTCGAGTTCGCTGCCGACCCCGACCGTGTGTTCGCCATGGTGACCGACAAGCAGTATCTGGATCGGGTCTGCCAGGCCAGCCACGCCGACGCCTACGAGACGTCGGTCGACGGGACCACCACCCACACCAGCCGGACCCTGCCGTCGCCGGAGATGGCTGCCCGTTTCACCGGCCCGACGCTGAACGTCGTCGAACGGGTCGAGTGGGGCGAGCCCGGTGCCGACGGCTCCCGTACCGCGGCCGTGACGCTGAACATCCCCGGCCAGCCGGTCGAGATGAAGGGCAAACTGGAGCTGACCCCCGGCGGCCCGGGCACTGTGCTCCAGTTGACCGGCGACCTCAAGGTCTCGATCCCCTTACTGGGCAGGAAACTCGAGCAGTCCGCCGCCCCCGCCGTGCTGGCCGGCTTCGACGTCCAGCAGAAGGTCGGCTCCGATTGGCTCGCCGCGGCCTGACCGGGCCGGAAACCTTGACGACCTCGATCGGCAAGCGCTCCTGGCCGAGGCTCTCCGCGCGCTGGCGTACCAACACCTGCGGCCCGCGTGATCATCGAGTGTGACGATACGTACGTGAATCGGCACCTGGATCTGCGTCGTTAGCGTCACAGTCGATGGGTCCGGGCTGGGCTAATGGAAGTAAAAGACGCGCCAAGGCGGGCGGGTTGAGCGGGGGTCGAGCTTGGCCGCCGGCCGCCGGAAGGTTGTCCGGGGGTCGGTCCCGGCTGCTCGGCGCGGTTCGCTTGCCGAGTGGACGCGTTGGCCACGCTCCGGGCGGAAACTCGCGGCCAACCGGTCCACTCGCGTAGGTCGACGACCCGTTCGGGAGCCTGCCGGCCCTGAACCGGAAGCCGGCAGCCTCAGCCTCGACCCGCTCGCCCCGCCCGTCCCTTAGCGCGTCTTTCCTTACCCCAGACCAAACTCGGCGTGCGCGGGAGTGCGGCACGAAACGGCGACGGCACCCACTTCCTGCCGAGTTGTCAGAACTGAGTTGTGTCATGACACAACTCAGTTCTGACAACTCGGCGGGAGGGAGGGTGGGAGAAAAGGTCAGCGGCGGCGGAGCAGGACGACGACGTCGGTGAGGAGGGCGGTCTCGCCGTTGGGGCCGGTGGCTTCGCGGGAGCGGTCTTCGGCGATCAAGGTTTCCCAGTCGGCGTGGGTCAGGGCGAGTTCGGCGACTTCCTGCTGCGGGCTGAGGAACTGGTAGTCGTCATGATCATGATCATGCTTGCTCCAGGGCGGGAAGGCGCCGTGGGAGACGATCAGCAGGTGACCGCCCGGCGCCAGAGTGTCAGCGGCGCGGCGGAGGATCGCCGACCGGTCGACCTCGACCGGGGAGTGGAAGAAGCAGGCGGAGACGAGGTCGTGGTGCTCGCCGGCGCCGGTCCACACGGCGAGGTCGGTGGCCGCGAACGTGATCGATTCCGCCACCCCGGCAGTCGTCGCCGCGGCCCGGGCGCGGCCGATCGCGGTGGTCGAGACGTCCAGCCCGGTGACCTGCCAGCCCTGCTGGGCCAGCCAGATCGCGTCGCCGCCCTCGCCGCAGCCGAGGTCGAGCGCCCGCCCGGCCGGCAGCCCGGAGACGACGTCCACCAGCACCCGGTTGGGCCGCCCGGACCAGACTCGTTCCGACGCGCCGTAGTGCCCCTCCCAGAACTCGGTCAGGGTCGCCGCATGATCATGATTCGGTTCCATTCCACCACTGTCGCCGGGCTCGACCGATCGGGCAAGCTTCTTTGCCGTTCTGGCAACCCTGCTCGGACCGGGTCAGTCGCCGTTGGTCCGGGTCGGGCGGTAGCCGCTGACCGTGGACATCAGCCGGTACTGCCGCGGGGTCAGCCGATACCGGTCCTTGAACAACCGGTAGAAGTGACTCAGGTTGGGGATGCCGCAGTCGCCGGCCACCCGCGCGACCGGGCGATCGGTCATCCGCAGCTGGGCCGCGGCCCGGGCCAGCCGCAACTCGTTGATCAACTCGGTCGCCGTCTGGCCGGTCGACTCCCGGATCACCCGGTTGACGTGTTCCCGACTCCGGCCGGCGAGGTCGGAGAGCGCGCTCACGCCCCGGCCGAGCGCGCCCGGCTGGTCGGCGAGCTGCCGCAGCGCCCCGGTAAGCCAGTCCGGCAGGTCGCTGCGCTGCGGGGGCGCGATCAGGTCGCAGAGCAGCTCGAGCAGGAAGCGTTCCAGCCGCAGTCGGGTCGGCGGGCCGGCCACCAGCAGTGACGCGAGCTCCCGCAGGCGGTCCAGTTGCACGGCGTCCAGCCGGAAGATCCGCGGCAGGCCGTCCGCGGACCAGGCCCACGGACCGTCGGCGAAGTAGCGCTGCTGCAGCGACTCCAGGGTCTCGCTCGGGAACGAGACCGTCACCTGGGTGAAGGCGACGTCGGCGACCGGGCGGACCCGGTGCACGTCGTGGGGTCGAAGGAAGACCACATCACCCTGCTGCCACCGCTGCCGGTCGCCGTTGACCAGATGCTGCAACTCGCCCTGCTCGATCCAGGTCAGTTCGGCGAAGTCGGCGTGGGTGTGCAGCCGGCCCTGGAACGTGGCGCCGGAGGCGCGCCGGCCGACGTAGTAGTACTCGCCCGGCAGGACGTACTCGTCGAGCCGGAGGATCCTCGGCGAAATGTCCTTTGAGTACAACTTCTGGCCCCCTGAGCAGAAGAAAAGTCACTTCAGAGCATATACGTTCTGGGTGCTGCGAAGTTTGCCCAGCAAAGGAGAGGGATGCAGGCGAGGATCGACACCGGCCGGGACACCGGTCCGGGCGCGGACGGGCCCGGACTGGTCGGCTACGGCCACTCCTGGGTGTACGGCTCCGGAGCGGCCGACGGCTCCGGTGGCTTCGCGGCCCGGGCCGCGCGAGACCTCGGCCTACGGCTGGACAACCGGGCCGAGAGCGGCACGCTGAGCACGGACACCGCGACCCTGGTCGCGGCCGAGCCCCCGGCCCCGGCGGCCGCCTACCTGATCATGACCGGTTTCAACGACGCGCGGCGGTACGGCGACGACCCGGCGGCCGCGGCGGCCTACGCCGACGCCCTGGCGACCGTGCTCGACGCGTGCCGGGCCGCTGCCCCGGCCGCCCGGATGATCATGATCGAGCAGCCGTACATCGAGGACTACTCCGGCCACGCCCCGTTCGACCGCGGCTCCGACGCCGTGGTCGACCGGTACAACCGGATCCTCCGCGAGGTCGCCGGCCGGCAGCCGGAGACCGAGGTCGTCCCGGTCGCCGGCTGGCGGCCGCGGACCATGATCGCCGCCGACGGCGTCCACCCCAATGATCATGGTCATCGCCGGCTGGCCGAGACCGTGGTCGACACGGTCAGCACGGAACGGGTGCGATCATGACCACCGAACTGACCGCCGCCGACCGGGACCGGGTCCGGCAGTTGCTGGGCGACCACTGGCGCGACGACCTCGGGTTCTGCGTCCCCAACCCCGACACCTATCCGCACCTGTGGCTCTGGGACTCCTGCTTCCACGCGATCATCTGGGCCCAGCTGGGCGATCCCCGGGCGACCCGGGAACTGGCAGCCACCCTGGCCGGCCAACTGCCGAGCGGCTTCGTGCCGCACATGCGCTACGGCGCGACCGAGCACGGCTGGCTCGGACCGCTGGACCGGATCTCGTCGCTGACCCAGCCGCCGATGTATGCCCATGCGGCCAAAGTGCTGGCCGGCCTGGGCCAGGCGCCCGCCCCCGGCACGCTGGCCCGGGCCCGGTCCGGACTGGACTGGCTGTGGCGGGAACGCCGCGCCGACAACGGTTTGATCTTCGTCGTGCACCCGTGGGAGGCCGGCAATGATCATTCCCCGCGCTGGGACGACTTCGGTGCTCCCGGCCGGACACCGGCGGACTACAGCCGGCCCGCCCGGACGGCCTGGAACAAGCAGAAGATGCACGACGTCACCTTCGCCGCCGACGGCGCCGCCGCCTGGACGCCCGACTTCGTTGTCTGCCCCGCCGCCTTCAACGCCTACGTGGCGTTCAACCTGGCGGAGTTGGCCGATCTGCTCGGCGACGACGAGCTCGCCGGCCGGGCCGCGGAGCTCGGCGCGTCGATCGATGATCTGCTCTGGGACGAAGATCAACAACTCTGGGCCGACCTGGCCCTGGCCGGCGGCGGCCCGTCGGTCCGGATCCCGACCAGTGACGGCGTGATGGGGGCGCTGGTGACGACCGACCCGGCCAAGGCGGCGGCCGCGCTCGACCAGCTCGACGACCCGGCCCGGTTCGGCGCACCGTACGGCCCGGCCAACGTGGCCCGTGATCATCCCGCCTACGACCCGGCCACCTACTGGCGCGGCCCGGCCTGGCCGCCGCTGAACTACCTGTTCTGGCTGGCCCACCGGCGCTGGGACCGGGCCGAGTCGGCCGCCGGGCTGGCCCGGCAGACGCTCGCCGGCGCCCGGGCCAGCGGCTGGGCCGAGTACTGGAACCCCGAAACCGGCGGCGGGCTGGGCGCCCGGCCGCAGTCCTGGACCGGCCTCGTCATCGCCTTGCGGGACCCCGCGCGTGATCACCCGATCGCGGCACCACAGCCCGGATCGACCGGACCAAGGAGGTCCTCATGAAAGCCCGACTGCTCGTCTCCGTGGCGGCCCTGCTGGTCGCCGCCCTCACCGCGACGGCCTGCGCCCCGACGGCCGCGGATCAGCCGACCACCGGCACGCTGAAGTTCAGCCACAACAAGCCGTGGGACTTCGACGCGTTCTCCGCGGTGTCCACGGACAAGATCGACATCTCACTGAACAGCACGCAGTACTCCGGCGACCCGTACCGCGCGTTCATCCGGCAGTCCTTCCGGACCAAGGAGAGCCCGGGCCTGTTCACCTGGGAGGTCAGCACCGCGCTGGCCGAGCTCGCCGAGCAGGGCGTCGTCGCGGAGACCACCGACCTGTGGGACAAGGCCATCGCCGAGGGCTACGTGACCGAGGACGTCCGCAAGCTGTACACGGTCGGCGGCAAGCAGTACTGCACGCCGATCAGCGTCGACGACTGGGTGATGTTCTACAACATCAAGATCTTCGAGAAGTACGACCTCGAGGTGCCCACCACCTGGGAGCAGTTGATCACCCTCGCCGCGACGCTGAAGGCCAAGGGCGAGACGCCGTTCTGGAACCAGACCAAGACCTGGTCCTTCGTCTGGTTCCAGACGATCCTGGCCGGCACGGATCTGCAGCTGTACGAGGATCTGGCCGCCGGCAAGGCGTCCTACACCGATCCGCGGGTCGTCGCCGTGATGAACACCTGGCTCGACCTGCAGCAGCAGGGCCTGTTCAACGATCCGGGCAAGACCGACTTCGCCCGCGACCTGCTCAGCGACGGCGACGTGGTGATGGCACCGGAGGGCACCTGGTTCACCGCCGACGCGGCGCTGGCCGGGATGAAGGTCGGCGAGGACGTCGGCATGTTCCCGATCCCGCCGATCACCGCCGGCGGCAAGATCCCGGTCGCGATCGAGACCGCGCCGGCCTGCGTCGGCCAGACCTCCGATCAGCGCGAGCTCGGGCTGAAATACTCCGAGTGGTGGATGTCGCCGGAGGGGCAGACGGCCTGGGTCAAGCAGCAGGGCAATCTCCCGTTCAACCCGAAGGCCGAGCCGCCGACGGCGCCGATGGCCGAGCTGAGTGATCAACTCAACTCCGGCGACTACGCCTTCTACCTCCGCTACTACGAGGCGACGCCGGTGCCGATCCGGACCGTCGCGCTGGAGCAGTTCAGCGCCTTCCTGACCAACCCGGGTGACCCGATGCCTTATCTGGAAGCGATCCAGCAGGCCGCCGACGAATACTGGGCCGGGCAGTAGCGATCGTGCGACGCCGATCCTTCGACTACCAGGGCCAAGCCCGGAGCCTCGTCGCGCCGAGCCTGGCGCTGGTCGTGCTGGTGCTCTACCTGCCGGTGCTCTACACGTTCTATCTGAGCTTCACCCAGTACAACGGCCTCGGCGCGCCGCTGTTCGTCGGGCTGGAGAACTATGCCGACATGATCACCGGCACGGCCTTCCTGGTGGCGCTGCGCAACACGGTGATCTGGGTGCTGGGCACCCTGCTGCTGCCGGTCGGGCTGGGCCTGCTGGTCGCCTGCCTCGCGTACGGCATCAGGGGCGGCGGCCTGCTCCGGCTCCCGTTCCTGATCCCGTACGCGCTCTCCGGCGTGGCCGTCGGCGTGATCTGGAGCTTCATGCTCGGCGCGGACGGCGCGCTGACCCAGGCGTTGCGGTTCCTCAGCCTGCCCGGCAGCGAGCTGCGCTGGCTGCAGGACGCCCCGCTGAACACGGTGGTGATGGTGATCGCCGCGGCCTGGCAGGGCGTCGGCGTCAACGCGCTGCTGTTCACCGTCGGGCTGCAGTCGATCCCCAAGGAGCCGCTGGAGGCGGCCCGGCTGGACGGCGCCACCGGGCTGCGGCTGTTCGGCCACCTGATCTGGCCGCTGCTCCGGCCGTCGACCACCGTCGTCGTCGGACTGTCGATCGTGAACGGGCTGAAGACCTTCGACATCGTCCAGGCGATGACCCAGGGTGGCCCGGCCCGGGCCTCGGAGACGCTGGCCCTGACCATGTATCGCGACACCTTCGTCAACAGCGATTACGGTCTCGGCGCCGCGGTCGCCATGTTCCTCAGCGTCGTCACCGTCGCCGCGTCGATCATCTACCTCCGGCGGCAACTCGCCCTCGGCAACAGCAGCGGAGGCGGACGATGAGCGCGCGGATCGCCTACCTGGCGCGGGTCACGGCCTTGATCATCCTCGGCCTGCTCTGGCTGGTGCCGGTCTATCTGCTGCTCAGCAACGCCGGCAAGACCAACGACAGCTACTCCGGCGCCACCCTGTGGCTGCCGGGCAACCCGCTCGACCTGGTGATCAATCTCGGCCAGGTGATCACCGACACCGACCTGGCCCGCGCCCTGATCAACACCGCGATCTACAGCGTCGTCTCCCCCGCGATCGCCGTCGTGCTCGGGGCCATGGTCGGCTTCGCGGTGATCGTGCTCCGGCTGCGCCGCGGCTTCCTCTGGTTCTTCCTGATCTACTGCGGGTCGGTGTTCCCGTTGCAGATGGTGGTGATCCCCATCTTCGACGGCTACTCCCGGCTCGGCCTCTACGATTCGATCACCGGCATGGTGATCATCTATTCGATCGTCTGCCTGCCGTTCTCGGCCTTCGTGATGAGGAACTTCTTCTCCGGCATCGCCGAGTCGGTCTTCGAGGCCGCCGTGGTGGACGGTGCGAAGGTGCGGCAGATCTTCACCCGGATCTATCTGCCGATGTCGGCCAGCGCGCTGGCGGTCGTCTTCATCCTGCAGGCGACCTGGGTCTGGAACGACCTGCTGCTCGGCCTGATCCTGACCCAGAGCGAGGAGACCCGGCCGGTGATGCCGGTGCTCACCGGCCTGCAGTCCACCGAAGGCGGCGGCGCCAGCTACACCGTCGTCCTGGCAGCCGCCATCCTGGTCTCCCTGCCCACCGCCCTGCTCTTCCTGGTCTCCCAGCGCTTCTTCGCCAAGGGCCTGGCTCTGGGCCAATACTGATGCGCCCCCAACCCGTCGATCTGACGCCGCACCGGTCAGTCGCGTACTCGACGGTCGTAGGCAGTGAGGAGTTCGTCTGGTCCGATCCATGGCACGCCGTCCGCAGCGCATCCAGAACGTGCGACGGCGATCAACGGCGTGGTGGCACTCGCACCCGGAAGCTGGCCACGGTGAAGTTGGAGTCGACCAAGGTCATGAGAATCGAACGGGGCGTTCTCCAGCCACTTGATCGAACCCACCGCCAGGATCTCCTTGGCCACTGGGGACCGGTCTGCCACAACAAGATCGATCTCGGGATCGTTCGTGCGAGTCCAATAGCTCCCGATGACACCCGGTACGGTGTCCTTCCTTCGGGTCGAGGGCAGATCCAGCCGTTCGAGTGCGTCCCGGATGATCGGTTCGATGACGCGACCGCGCCAGGACGTCCACGAGGTTCGGATCCGCGCCAGCACACGGTCACCTCGGCCCCGTTCGATCTCGTCCAGATGTGGACCGAGGAACGCGAGCCAGAACCTCAGGTAGGGATCCGCCACTCGATATCGCTTGTCCCTCGGGGCCCTGGTGGACAACGGCTCATCGACGGCGATGACACGCTTCTCGATCAGTTGCTTCAGCGACCGATTCAGTGAACCCTGTGGAATTCCGCCGGAGGCCCGACCGATGTTGGTGAAGGTCCGCTCGCCGCTTCCGACCGCGCCGAGGACCGTGCGCGCCTGCACGTCGGAGGGGAATTCCGCGGCTAGTGACCGCTCCCCCGACACCAGAAGTGCCGAGATCGGGTCGCTGACGGCAACCTCGAGGTAGTCCCAGAGCGACGCCCCGCTCGGCCATTCACCACAGATCAGCGGAAGACCGCCAGTCACCAGGTGCGCGTCAAAGGCTTCCGCGGCGGCCAGGCCCAGCATGGTGCCCACTTCGGCTGGGGTGAGCGGAGGCACGACCATCTCGCTGGCCCGTTGATGAAACGGGCGGCCGTAGGAATTGAGTGCCTCCATCATCGACAGGTCGGAGCCGATGCCGATCAGCAGTAGGCGGTGCTTGGACAGTTCACGGTCGAACGCCCGCTGCAGAGTGCCCTCGAAGTTCTGGTCAGCATCGATGAGGTAGGGCAACTCGTCGAAGATCACGACACTGCCGTCATCGGCAAGGGCGGTAGCAAGCAGCCGTAGTGCCGCATCCCACGATGTCAACTCGACACCGTCGAAGACCTTTGCGCCGGGCAGGCTAGAGGCGGCTGCCTCCTCGGCAAAGAGTCGCAGTTCGTCGCGTACCGGCCTTCCGGAGGCGGCAAAGAAGAGGTACGGAACGCCCGCACGGTCCACGAACTCCTCTACCAACCGAGACTTTCCTACCCGGCGCCGACCGCGGATCAAAAGTGCCTTACCCGGCTTGCTGTCTCGATCGGTGCGGGCCCGTTGGAGGACGGCAGTCAGCCGTGCCAATGGATTCTCGCGCCCGACGAACACGTCACCTCCCAGATACTCTCATTGATGATACTAACATCAATGAGAGCACCCTCGCGGAAGTTCAGCCCTGGTGCGGGTAGTCGTGGCTGGTCGCCGGGACCAGGGTCTCCTTGATCGAGCGGGGGCTGACCCAGCGGATCAGGTTCCACAGCGAGCCGGCCTTGTCGTTGGTGCCGGAGCGCCGGGAGCCGCCGAAGGGTTGCTGGCCGACGACGGCGCCGGTCGGCTTGTCGTTGACGTAGAAGTTGCCGGCGGTGAAGCGGAGCGCCCGGGAGGCCTCGGCGACCGCGGCCCGGTCGTCGGCGATCACGGCCCCGGTCAGCCCGTACGGCGCGGCTTGATCAACTTCAGCCAGGGTGGCGGAGAACTGATCGTCCTCGAACACGTGGACGCCGAGGATCGGGCCGAAGAACTCGGTGGTGAAGACGTCGTTGCGCGGGTCGGTCGCGGTGATCACGGTCGGCCGGACGAACCAGCCGGCCGAGTCGTCGGTGCTGCCGCCGGCGATGATCTCCGCATTCGGATCCTGCTGCGCCTTCTCGATCGCCGCGACCTGCTTGGCGAAGGAGCGCCGGTCGATCACCGCGGAGGTGAAGTTGCCGAGGTCGCGGACGTCGCCGACCTTCAGCGCCTCGGTCTGGTCGACCAGGTCGGATTTGATCTTGTCCCAGACGCTGCGGGCCACGTAGGCGCGGGAGGCGGCCGAGCACTTCTGGCCCGAGTACTCGAAGGCGCCGCGGATCAGCGCGGTGCGCAGCACGTCCGGGTCGGCGCTGGCGTGGGCGACGACGAAGTCCTTGCCGCCGGTCTCGCCGACGATCCGCGGGTAGGACCGGTAGCCGGCCAGGTTTGCGCCGACGGTCCCCCACAGTTTCTGGAAGGTCGCGGTCGAGCCGGTGAAGTGGATCCCGGCCAGGTCCGGATGGTTCAGCGCCACGGAGGAGACGTCGAGGCCGTCGCCCGGCAGCAGGTTGATCACGCCGTCCGGCAGACCGGCGGCACGCAGTAGTTCCATCGTGAAGTGGGCGGCGAACTGCTGGGTCGGGCTCGGCTTCCACAGCACGGTGTTGCCGAGCAGCGCGGGCGCGGTGGGCAGGTTGCCGGCGATGGCGGTGAAGTTGAACGGCGTGATCGCATACACGAAACCGTCCAGCGGGCGGTAGTCGGTCCGGTTCCAGACGCCGGGTGAGCTGGCCGGCTGCTGCTCCCGCAACTGGCGGGCGAAGCCGACGTTGAACCGCCAGAAGTCGATCAGTTCACAGGCAGCGTCGATCTCGGCCTGCTGCACGGTCTTGCCCTGGCCGAGCATGGTCGCGGCGTTGAGCGTGTCCCGCCACGGCCCGGCGAGCAGGTCGGCGGCGCGGAGGAAGACCGCCGCCCGGTCGTCGAAGTCGGCCGCGGCCCAGTCGTGCTTGGCCCGCTGCGCGGCCTCGATCGCCGCCGCCGCGTCGCCCCGGTCGGCGGAGCCGGACCGGCCCAGCAGGTGGCCGTGGTCGGAGGGCATCCGGACCTCGAAGGCCTCGCCGCCGGGCATCCGGCTGCGGCCGCCGATCACGGTCGGCAGGTCGATCGGCCCGGCCTCGGCCAGGTCCTTGAGTCGCTCGACCAGGCTCTCCCGTTCCGGGCTGCCCGGGGCGTAGCTGCGGACCGGCTCGTTGACCGGCTCGGGCACGAAAGTTACGGCGTCCACGGCCGCGAGGCTACTCCACCGAGCGTGAAAACAGCGCCTCGCCGCGAATCATCCTCCCGGCGCCGGCCGAGGAGTCACACCGCCTTCTTCTCCTCCGCACCCTCACGCCGCTTCTTGGCCGCCTCGACCGAGGCCCGGAGTGCGGCGACCAGGTCGACCACCTCGGCCTCCTCGGGCTGCTCGACCTCGGCCGGCAGTTCGGTGCCGTCGAGCTTGGACTGCACCAGCTGCTCGACCGCCTCGCGGTAGGAGTCGTGGAACTGCTCCGGGTCGAATTCGCTGGTCAGCGCGTCGATGAACGAGCGCGCCATGTCCACCTCGGCGTCGGACACCGTCACCTCGGCCGGCGGCGCGGCGAAGGCGCCGTCGCGCAGCTCGTCCGGCCAGAGCATGGTGTGCATCACCAGCACGCCGTCCTTGGGCCGGATCAGCGCGACCGCCTCCCGCGACCGCAGGGCGACCTTGACCACAGCGCTCTGCCCGCTCTTGATCAGGGCGTCGCGAAGCAGCACGTACGGCTTCACACCGGGGCCGTCGGCCTCGAGGAAGTACGTCTTCGCGAAGTAGGTCGGGTCGACCTCGTCCTCCGCGACGAACTGCACCACCTCGACCGACTTGGTGGTGGTCAGCGGCAACGCGTCGAAGTCGTCCTTCTCCAGGATCACCATCCGGCCGTCGGCGGTCTCGTACCCCTTGGCGATCTCGGCGAACGGGACCTCCTTGTCGCACTTCTCACAGACCCGGCGGTATTTGATCCGGCCGCCGTCTTCGGGATGCACCTGACGGAAGCTGACGTCCTTCTCCTCCGTCGCGGAGTACAGCTTGATCGGGATGGTGACCAGGCCGAAGGAGATCGCGCCCTTCCAGATTGAACGAGGCATGACGCCAAGTCTGCCCCAAACCACCGACAATCCGGGCGCTAACGGCTCTTCCGCGGGGTCACATGCGCCGCCGAGCTTCGAGGAACAGCAGCCAGCCGAGGTAGCCGCCGCCGATCATCACGGTGATCAGCCCGACCGGTAACGGGGTCGGGGCGAGGTGTTGGGCGACGAAGTCGGCCGCTACCAGCAGCAGTGCGCCGACGAAGGCGGCGGGCAGCAGGGTGATGCCGGCGGTGCGGGCGAGCCGGCGAGCGATCTGTGGTGCCGCCAGGGCGATGAACGCGATCGGGCCGGAGGCCGCGGTGACCGTCGCCGTCAGGGCCACCCCCACGACGATCAGGGCCAGGCGGGCCGCGGCGATCCGTACGCCTTGGGCGGCGGCGGTGTCGTCCCCCAGTTCCAGCTGCCGCATCGGTCGGCTCAGCATCCCCGCGAGCACCAGCAGCACCGCGATGAACGCTCCGCCGATCCTGACCTGATCCCAGGACACCCCGTTGAGCGATCCGGCGCCCCACGCGGCGGCCGACAGCGCCACCTCCAGCTTGGCCCGGAGCATCATCCAGGTGTTCAGCGATGCCAGCATCGCGGAGACGCCGATGCCGGCGATGATCAGCCGGAACCCCTGCACGCCGCGACTCCAGGCGAGCACGTACACCAGCAGCGCGGTTGCGATGCCGCCGAGCAGAGCGCCGCCCGCGACCTGGACGTAGCTGCCGTTGATCAGGATGATCACGATCAGCGCTCCGGTGTACGAGCCGGCGGAGAACCCGATCACGTCGGGCGAGGCCAGCGGGTTGCGGGTCAGCGACTGGAACATCGCCCCGCTGACCCCGAGTGCGGCACCGAAGATCACGGCCGCGGCCACCCTCGGCAGCCGCCACTCGACGACGATGTCGTGGACGAGCCCGGTCTCCCCACCGGTGAGGGCGGAGGCCACCTGGCCCAGGCTGAGCTGGTACGAGCCGGTGGCCAGCGCCACCAGCGCGAGCATGATCACCACCAGGCCGAGAGCGCCGCAGACCGCGACGCTCCGCAGCTCGATCTTCAATCCGAACCGGCGCCGCCGCAGGATGAGCGATCGCCGACCGAAGTCCACCCGGCCGGCACCCGCCGGCCGGGCCAGGCGGGACGAGCCGCCGCTCACAGCCCGCTCGCTCTCCGGCGCCGTACCAGAGCGATCAACACCGGAGCCCCGACGAACGCCGTCACGATCCCGACCGGGATCTCACCGGGTGCCAGGACGACCCGGCCCAGGACGTCGGCGGTCAGCAGCAGGCTCGGGGCCAGCAGCAGACTGTAGGCGAAGATCCAGCGCTGATCCGCACCCGCGATCCAGCGGGCGACGTGCGGGACCATCAGCCCGACGAACCCGATCGGCCCCGCGATCGCGGTCGCGCCACCACCCAGCAGGGTGATCGCCACGACAGTGAGCACCCGAGCCCGGGTCAGTCGTACGCCCTGGGCGGCAGCCAGCTCGTCGCCGAGGGCCATCGCATTGAGCGGACCCGACACCGCGAGGACCAAGATCAGGGCCACGGCGAAGAACGGCAGGATCGGCCACACCAGCTCCAGCGGTCGCCCGACCAGTGAACCGGCGTTCCATGATCGCAACTGGTCGAAGGCGTCCGGGTTGGTCAGCTGGAGGATCGATCCGGCGCCGCCGAGCACGGCACTGACGCAGACACCGGCCAGGACCATGATCACCGGGGACTGGCCCTGCCGGGTCGATCCCAGGGCGAGCACCATGATCGTCACGATCAGCGCCCCGGCGAAGGCGAACCACAGGTAGCCCTGGATGTCGCGGATTCCGAGCAGCCCCACGGCGACCGTTACCGCGAAGGACGCGCCGGCATGCACGCCGAGGACGCCCGGATCGGCCAGCGGGTTACGGGTGAGCGCCTGGATCAACGCGCCGGAGACTCCGAGTGCCACGCCCACCACCAGCCCGAGGACTGTGCGCGGCAGCCGGTAGTCGCGGATCGCGAACTGATCGATGTCGTCCGCCGGCCGGACCAGGGCCTCCCAGACCACCGAGGGCGCGATCGCGGTCGAGCCGATCATCACGCTCAGCACCAGCAGGCCCAGCAGCACCAGGAGCGCGACGACCAGGCCGATCCAGCGACGACGCCGTCCGGGCACCGTCACGGTGGCCGGACCTTCGGGCCGCAGATCGAGGGCGGTCACCCCGTCTTCCTTCCCTTCATCGTTGGCGGGTGATCGTCAGCGGGTGGCGGCCGGAACCAGTTCGTGGACGGTGGCGCCCCAGCCGACCGTGTGGGTCGCGCTGCGGAGCAGTCCGGCCCGGGCGATGACGGCGTCGAGTTCGGCGGCGGTGCGCAGGCCGGAGCCGTGGCAGGTCAGGCCGATCAGGTCGGCTTCGCCGTCGTGCTCGTCCAGGTCGTCGGTGTCGAAGGTCTCCTCGATCAACAGCACCCGGCCGTTCGGCAGCAGGTTCTCGGCGGCCCGGCGCAGCGCGTGCGCGGCATCCGCGTCGGGCAGCGCCTTGAGGGCACGGCTGATGAACACGGCGTCCGCCGCCGGGCTCGGCTCGAAGACGGACTGCTCGAGCACGCTGACCCGAGCCCGCTGCCGCTCGTCGGGGATGGTGTCGGGGAGGTCGCGGCGCAACCAGTCGGCCTGGGCGGGCAGCGCGCAGATCGTCACGTGCAGGTCGTCGTGGACCGTGACGAATTCGCGCGCCTGGGCGCCCGCGCCGCCCGAGTGGATGACCAGCCGCCGGACCCCGGCGAGCAGCTCGGACTTGGCGATCGGCTCGGCCAGCGCGGGCTGGAACTTCGCCAGGCGTTCCAGGTAGCGGTCCTCGTAGTCCTGTTCGGCCCGTACCTCTGCGTAGGTCTGACCCGTGACCGAGGCGTACGCAGGCCGGCCGGTCCGGATCGACTCGGTGAGCCCGTGGATGCCGCGCGCCTCCCGCCCCACCACGCCGGCGGGATGCAGCGAGTCGGCGACGAAATCGTTGGTCAGCACCTCGCCCACCGCCGTCAGGCCGTAGTGGCCCGGCGCGGTCTCGGTCAGCAGGTCGACGGCGTGCAGGTAGCGCAGCAACTTGCCCAGCGCCCGCTCATCGCTCTCGGTCCTCCCGGCCAGGTCGGCGACGCCGGTGACCCCGCGGGAGATCAGCTCGGGCACCCCCAGCTCGACGGCGGTACGGATCGCGATCGGCCGGATCAGCTCGGTCAGCTCGTGCAGCTGCTCGAACGGCGTCTTCGACTTCTCGGGATCGGGCACCGCCCCGTCGGTCTCCAGGACGACGACCTCGCCGCGGCGCCAGTAGCCGGTGAACTCGATGTCCTCCTTCGGCACACCCCGCTCCTCGACCAGGTGGCGGCGCAGGTCCCGGACCGCCGTCTGCTCCCCGGCGAGCCAGGCGAACGGGCGTCCCTCCCACCAGTCGCTGCTCCGGACCGCGTCCCGGAGCAGGGTGGTCGTGCCCGCCTCGGCGCCGTCGCGGACCAGCCAGGTCACCTCGACGCCCGGTAGGGCCCGAAGCTCCAGTCGATGCGAATCCTCGGCGACCTCGACGAACACCTGCGCCCGTACGCCCTCGGGCAGTTCGTCGAGCAGCCGGGCGATCGCCGGAATCGCGGTGTCGTCGCCCGCGACCAGCAGCCAGTCCGCGTCGGCCGGGAACGACCGGGACGCGCTCGGGCCGAACAGGTGGATCCGGTCGCCGACCGCTGTCCGGTAGGCCCAGGTGGTGCCGACGCCGACGCCGTGCTTGACGAAGTCCACGTCCAGTTCCCCGGCCGCGGGGTCCCAGCGGCGCACCGTGTAGACCTTCGACAGCGGCCGAGGGCTGCGCGGCAGGTCCACTCCTCGCTCCCGCTGCACCGGCAGCACCGGGGCCTCCTGACCGGGGTAGCGGAACACCAGCCGGATGTCGTCGTCGAACCCGGGCGAGGTGAACGCCGGCTGAGCGAAGCCGTTGGCGGAGGTGAAGGCGCGCAGCTGGGCGCCGCTCAGGGTGACCCGCCGCAGCCCCGGCGTGAGGTCCGCGATCCGGACGACCTCGACCTCCCGCAGGGACACTGGATGCACGGTGAGCCGGCGTGAGGTCTTCGGCATGCTGAGGACAGCCCTTTCGGATGGCTTCGAGGGTGTTGAGGCCGCGCGCCAGCATCGGCAGAAGGGCCACAGAATAGGTTAGGTAATCCTCACCTCCATTTGTGTGCGCAGACTGCCGTATGGTTAGGACGTGGTTGCGTCGCCGTTCGCCGCCGGCACGAGCGAACCGCCGCCGATTCCGGGAGCCCGTTCGGACTCGACCGGAGCCCTCGTCCGTTCGATGCTGATCTGGGTCCGCACCGGCACGGCCCACGTCCACCTCGACGATGCGGCGACCTTCCGGCTCGCCGCCGGGGAGGGTGCCTGGATCCCCGCGGACGGCTGGCGCCACCGGGCGATCATCACCGAGCCGGGCACTGTCGCCTTCCCGCTGTGGCCGCCGACCGGGGTCGGTGCCGGTGAGCTGTCGGAGCCGACCCGCTTCGAGGTTCCCGCCGGTTGGCAGGACTGGCTGATCCAGCACTTCAACCTGCAGGTCACGCCGCTGGGCGGTCGCGGCTACTCCGCTGACCCCGTCGCCGCCTTCCTCCGCCGCCCGGGCTCACGACCGCCCGCACCGGTGCGCAACGGAGCCTCGGAGCCCTCGGCGTTGCCCGCGCTGCCGACGATGCCGCGGGCCGGCGGGGCCCGAGCGGTGGCCGAGGGGTTGAGCCGCGACCCGGCCCTCGACCTCACGGTCGAGGAATGGGCGACCCGGGTGCTCGCCAGCGCGCGGACCCTCCGGCGCGGCTTCCTCGCTGACACCGGGCTCAGCTTCGAGCAGTGGCGGTTGCGCTGCCGGCTGGCCGCGGCGGTCGGGCTGTTGGCGTCGGGGCATGACGTCGACCAGGTCGCCGTCCGGGTCGGATTTGCCAGTCGCAACGGCTTCACGCGCGCGTTCAAGCACCAGTTCGGGCCGACCCCGCACGCCTACCGCCGGCAACTCGCCGCCGGCGCGGTCGTCGGTGACCGGCAGGCCGACGAGCTCGTCCGCATGGTGCGGGGCGACGGCGCCGCGCCCGACCTGCTGCCCTCGGCCCGCACGCCCGTCCACGCCAACGGCGTGCATGTGCTCAGCTGGATGTATCGCGGCAGCGGCTATCTGGATCTCGGCGATCGCCGCTACGAACGGCGACGCGGCGTCGCGACCTGGATCCCCGCGGACCTGGAGCACACCACCGGCCTCCGCGAGAACTCCATCTCGCTGCCGCTCGGGGATGCGAACACCGGCGAGCTGCAACTGACCGAGCCGCTGCAGGTCCAGTTCTCGCCCGCCTGGGACGACTACCTGATGT
The DNA here is from genome assembly GCF_009299835.1 of Microlunatus speluncae. Classification (GTDB taxonomy): domain Bacteria; phylum Actinomycetota; class Actinomycetes; order Propionibacteriales; family Propionibacteriaceae; genus Microlunatus; species Microlunatus speluncae. The sequence continues at coordinate 300,254 of NZ_VKCZ01000019.1, read as the reverse complement.
TCTGCGCCGTCAGCGCCCGGTCCATCCTGCAACCCGACGGCTACGATCCCGGCCACATCCTCGACCTGTTCACCGAGCAGGTAGCCGCCCAGCGAGCTCTGGCGGTGCCGATGCCGACCGGACCGAGGGCACGGGAGGCGGCCATGCACTTCCTGCGCCGGCTCGGCGCGGCCGACGGTTCCGCGCCCGTCGAGCTGCCCGCCGACGTCCACCGCGCCTTCCGCACCGAGACCGGCCTGACCTTCGCCGGCTGGCGCTACGCCGCCCGAATGCGGGTCGCCCGCGACCTGCTCGCCGGTGGCGTCAAGCCCAGCGCCGTCGCCCGGCGCGTCGGTTACGCCCACCTGCCGACCTTCAGCACCGCGTTCACCCGCTTCCACGGTCTCGCACCGCGCGACTACCAAGATCGCGAGACCGGGAGACTCTGATCCGTCAGGCCGGCGTCCGGCGACGGGGACGGGACAGCTTCTCGAACGATCCCTCGCCGTGGACGGCCAGCTCGGCCAGGGCGGCCTTGCGGTTGCCGGACTCGACCAGCTCGAACAGGGTCCGATGCCGGGCGGCGTGCTGCTCGAGATCTTCGAAGTAGGTCTCCCGGGCGATCAGGTTGCGTGCCATGCACAGCAGCACCTGCTGGTGGACGGACTCGTAGGTGGCCGACAGCCGGCGGTGATCGGCGATGCCGACCAGGGCCGAGTGGAAGGCATAGCCGGCCTGCACCAGCGCCCCGCGATCTTCCTCCCGGGCGCACCGCTCCATCTCCTCCAGCGCCGCCCGCGGCCGGTCCAGCAGCTCCGGCCGGGCCACCGGGATGCCGAGCTCGAACGCCATCCGCTCCAGCGCTCCGCGCAGGGTGAGGATCTCGAACACGTCGCGGTCGGTCAGCGTGGTCACCGTCGCGCCGCGCCGCGGCAGGGTGGTGATCAGGCCCTCGTTCTCCAGGATGCGCAGCGCCTCCCGCAGCGGCGGCCGGGAGATCGCCAGCCGTTCGGTCAGCCGCTCCTCGCGTAGCCGCTCCCCCGGCTCGAACTCGCCGGCCAAGATCAACTTCCGGATCGAGTCCGCCGCGAGCTGGACCAGGCTGGGCGGATTCAGCCGATCATCGGTCGGCCCGGTTGCCGTCATCGGTGCTCCTTCCCGCCCGCGTGGCCTGCCGCCACAGTGTGTCACAGGCCCGCTGAGATGTATTCAGACTTTTGTAGACAATAGTCCACTGTTGTCGCATACTCGGTGATCAAGTGCTCAGGGTTGAGGGGACCACGATGACGGACGATGCCGCCGCGATCGCGGTCGTCGGGCTGGGCAACCTCGGGTTGCCGATCGCCAGCCGGCTGCGCGCTCGCGGCCACGACGTCGTCGGAGTCGATGTCTCGCCGGATCGCCGCGCCGCCTTCGAAGCGGCGGGCGGCGCCGCGACGGCTCCCGAGGACTCGGCGCCACGGCCGGTCCTCAGCCTGGTGGTGCCGGACGACAAGGCGGTCGCCACGCTGACCGAGCCCGACCGGTTGGCTCGGCTGGTGCGGCCCGGTGGCCTGATCCTCGTGCACAGTACGGTCTCGCCGGCGCTCGCCACCCGGCTGGGAGCCGCCTGCCGGGCCGCCGGCTACGGCTTCGTCGACGCTCCGGTCAGCGGTGGCGCGGAGCGCGCGGCCGCCGGCTCGCTGACGATCATGGTCGGGGCGACCGATGATGATCATCGCCGGGCCCTGCCTCTGCTCGGCGAGCTGGGCTCCGATCTCGTCCACCTCGGCCCGCCCGGCGCCGGTTCGGCCGCCAAGCTGGCCAATCAACTGATGCTCTTCGCCACTCTCTCCGGCGCGTACGAGGCGCTGGAGCTGGCCCGTGGCTTCGGGCTGACCGAGGAGGCGGTGCTGCGCGCGGTCGGCACCGGCACCGCCCGATCCTGGGTCAGCGATCACTGGGGCTTCTACGACGAGTTGACCCGCGACTACGACGCCGCCGGCGTGCCGGATGATCACCGACCGTGGGCCAAGGACCCGGCCCAGGCCGTCGCCGCGGCTCGGGAGCTTGGGCTGGATGCGCCGTTCGCGTCCCTGATCGCCGAGCGTCTGTCGATCATGGTCCGCAACCACGCCGACCCATCGCACCCCGAGCCGCTTGGTTCGTCCCCCGAGCTTGTCGAAGGGCCTCTCCGATCGCACGAGCGGGGCGAAGCATGACGGCGACGATCACCGCGCAACCTCGCCGCCGGCTCCGGCCGGCGGTGACCGAGGCTCTGGCCGGCTACCTGTTCCTGCTGCCGTGGCTGATCGGGCTGATGGTGCTGACCGGCGGCCCGATCCTCTACTCGCTCTATCTCTCCTTCACCGACTACGACCTGCTGACCCCGCCGAGCTGGACCGGGGTGGACAACTTCGAGGCGATGGCGGCCGACCCGCGCTACTGGAACTCGGTCCGGGTCACCCTCACCTATGTGGTGATCTTCGTCCCGTTGCTGCAGATCTTCTCGATGTTGCTGGCGCTGCTGCTGAACCGGCGGATGCGGTTCAACAGCGGTTACCGGGCGCTGTTCTACCTGCCGTCGCTGATGGGGGCCAGCGTCGCCGTCGCCGCCGTGTGGCGGCAGGTGTTCGGTGAGAACGGGCTGGTCAACAGCGCGCTGGCGGCGATCGGGATCCGCGACGTCGGCAGTTGGGTCGGTGACCCGGGCCGGGCGCTCGGCACGGTGATCACGCTCAGCCTGTGGGCGTTCGGATCGACCATGATCATCTATCTGGCCGGGCTGCGGCAGATCCCGAGCGAGCTGCTGGAGGCGGCCGAGGTGGACGGGGCCGGCCGGGTGCGCCGGTTCTTCTCGGTCACCGTGCCGTTGATGACGCCGCTGATCTTCTTCAACCTGCTGATGGGCACGATCAACGCCTTCCAGTCCTTCACCGGCGCGTTCGTGATCAGCGGCGGCGGTGGCGGGCCGGTCGACTCCACCCTGTTCTACACGCTCTACCTGTATGAGAAGGGCTTCCGACAGTTGCAGATGGGCTACGCCTCGGCGATGGCCTGGGTGCTGCTGGCCGTGCTCGCGGTGATCACCGGGATCCTGTTCCTCACGTCCCGCCGCTGGGTGTTCTACGGTGAGGAGTCCTGATGGCCGTGCTCACCCGCCCCGCTCCCCCGGCCGGCGGCCGGATCGGCCGGCTGATGCTGCGACCGGCGCCGAAGGGCCGGCTGGTCGGCGGGGTGATCCGGCACTGCCTGATCATCTGCGCGTTGGTGATCATGCTCTATCCGCTGATCTGGATGGTCGCCGCGTCCTTCCGGCCCGGCAACGAGACCTTCGACGGGCTGGGGCTGCTGTCGGATCGCTACACGCTGCAGAACTACCTCGACGGCTGGTCGTCCGGGGCGATCAACTTCTCGGTCTACTTCTTCAATTCGACGGCGATCACCGTACTGTCCATCGCCGGCAACCTGTTCGCCTGCTCGCTGACCGCCTACGCCTTCGCCCGGCTCCGGTTCCCGCTGAAGCGGCTGCTGTTCGCGATCATGATCGGCACCATGCTGCTGCCGGCGCACGTGACCCTGGTGCCGAAGTACGTCCTGTTCAACGAGCTGGCCTGGATCAACACCTACCTGCCGTTGGTCGTGCCGAACTGGCTCGGCACGGAGGCGTTCTACATCTTCCTGATGGTGCAGTTCATCCGCACCCTGCCGCGGTCGCTGGACGAGTCGGCCCGGATCGACGGCTGCGGCCACGTCGGGATCTTCCTCCGGATCATCCTGCCGCTGGCCCTGCCGGCGATCGGCACCACGGCGATGTTCACCTTCATCGCCAGTTGGAACGAGTTGCTCGGCCCGCTGCTCTATCTGCCCGACGCGAGCATGTGGACCGTGCCGCTCGGCCTGAACTCGTTCCTGGACCAGACCGGACAGAGCCTGTACGGGACCTTGTTCGCCATGTCGACGCTCTCGCTCGCCCCGATCGTCGGCTTCTTCATCGCCTCCCAGCGCCTGCTGGTCGAAGGCATCGCGACCACCGGCTTCAAATGAGCCGAGGACAGGAGTCGATCATGAAGTCACAACTGCGCCGGGCCCTGGCCGGTGCCGTGCTGATCACGTTCACCGCGGCCGGGTGCGGCATCGGCGACAAGGTCGGCGGTGATCAGCCACCCGCCACCTCCGACGGCAAGGGCGAGATCACCGGCAATCTCACCGTCGCCTGGTGGGGCGGCGATTCCCGGAACAAGAAGACCAACACCGTGATCGAACTGTTCGAGGCCCAGCACGCCGGTGTCACCACCGAGCGCCAGTCGGCCGACTACGGCAACTACTTCGACCGGCTCAATGTCCAGGCCAGCAGCGGATCCCTGCCCTGCGCCGTGCAGATGCAGGGACGTCAGTTGAACGACTACACCAAGCGCAAGGTGTTGCTGCCGCTGGACGAGATGATCGCCGCCGGCACCATCGACACCAGCAAGATCCCGCCCGCCGTGCTCGCCGCCGGCAAGGGCACCGACGGCAAGGTCTACTTCATCCCGTACGGCGCCGCCTACGACGCGATCGCGATCAACACCACGATCGCCGAACGGGCCGGCCTGGCGGCGCTGCCCGAGAACTACACCTGGCCCCAGTTCCTCGACTACGTCCGCCGGGCCAAGGCGGCGCTCGGCGACGACACGTATGTGCTCGGCGACCTCGGCGGCACGATCAACGCGTTCAACGCGTGGACCCTCGGCCAGGGCCTGGAGCTGTTCAATGCCGAGGGCAAGATCGGCATCACCAAGGAGCAGCTGACCGAGTACTGGACGATGTGGAAGCAGTTGCGCGACGAGGGCGTGACCATCCCGCCGCAGGTCGCGGCGGAGGAGCCGGTCGGTTCGGACCAGGGTTACGTGGCGACCGGGAAGTTGATGATCAACGGCATCCCGGGCAACGCGTTGTTCAACGCGCAGCAGACCCTGACCGGCCATGACGCCGGCGAGCTGATGACGTTCCGCTACCCCGACGGATCGGCCGGCATCGGCAACGCGGTGATCCCGTCCGGGTTCGGCATCGCGGCCAACTGTGCCAACGTGCCGACGGCCGCGGCCTTCATCGACTTCTTCACCAACGACGCCGAGGCCGGCAAGTCCTTCGCCTCCGACAACGGTGCCGCCACCAACCAGCAGGTGTTGGAGGAGCAGCTGAACGATCCCGAGTTGCCGGCGCTGAAGAAGCACGAGCTCGAGCTGTATCAGCAGATCGTCGCCGACGAACCGCCCTACATCGTCTATCCGCCGGGCTACAACGCCACCTTCCAGCAGTCGTTCGAACGGAACTGGGACGAGATCGCCTTCGGCCGGCTGTCCATCCAGCAGGCCGTGGACGCATTCTTCACCGAGACCAACGCCACCCTCGGCTGATCAGGAGCTGTGATCATGGACCATCCCTCGTCGGCAGAGCCGTCCGGTGCACTCGCCGGGCTGCGGGTGCTCGACCTGACCCAGGTGATGTCCGGACCGTACTGCACGATGATCCTGGCCGATCTCGGCGCCGACGTGATCAAGGTCGAGAGCCCGGACGGCGGTGATCAGACCCGGCGCTCCTGGGGGGTCGCGGTCAAGGGCACCGACAGCCGGGCCTTCCTCGCCCTCAACCGGAACAAGCGCAGCGTCACCCTCGACCTGAAATCGGCCGAGGGCCTGCGCCGGTTCCGCCGGCTCGCGGCGACCGCGGACATCGTGATCGAAAACTTCCGTCCCGGCGTCACCAAACGGCTGCGGATCGACTATCCCGAGCTCAGTCGTGATCATCCGGAGTTGATCTACGCCAGCATCTCCGGTTTCGGCCAAACCGGTCCGTACGCCAGCAGGCCCGGCTATGACCTGATCGTCCAGGCGATGACCGGGGTGATGAGCATCACCGGCGAGCCCGGCGGCGAACCGGTCAAGAGCGGTCTGCCGGTGGCCGATCTCGGCGCCGGATTGTTCGCGGCGATCGGGGTCCTCGCCGCCGTCACCGATCGGCAGCGGACCGGCCGGGGCCAGTATCTGGAGACCTCGTTGTACGAGGCAGCGCTGGCCATGTCGGTGTGGGAGTCGACCGAGTTCTGGGCCACCGGCGAGGCGCCTGCGGCCCTCGGCTCGGCGAATCGGATGTCGGCCCCCTATCAGGCCCTGCCGACCTCGGACGGCTACGTGACCATAGGAGCCAACAACGAGAAGCTGTGGGCCGGCCTCTGCCGAGTGATCGACCGGACCGACCTGATCACCGATCCGCGGTTCGCCGACAACACCCGGCGGATGGCGCATCGGACCGCCTTGATCGAGATCCTGTCCGAACGGTTCCGCACCCGGTCCACCGACGCCTGGGTCGACGCGCTGCTGGCGGCCGGGGTCCCGGCCGGGCCGATCCGGGACTACTCCGACGTGCTCGACCATGATCAGCATGTCCGCGACCGGGGCATGATCAGCACGGTCGTCCATCCGGTCGAGGGCCCGATCCGGGTGCTCGGGACGCCGCTGAAGCTGGCCCGGACTCCCGCCGGCGTCTGGCGGCCACCGCCCCTGCTGGGCGAACACAACGACGAGATCCTCGACCAGCTCACAGCTGAGGCCGACGAGACGGAGGAGACGGGATGAGCGGCCGGGTCTGGCTGGAACGGGCCGGTGCGGTCGGCACGATCCGGCTCAGCCATCCCGGTCGGCGCAACGCCTTGACACTGACGATGTACGACGAACTGGCGGCCTGCTGTGACGAGGTCGCGACCGCGGCCGGACTCCGGGTGGTGATCATCCGCGGTGTCGACGACGCGTTCGCGGCCGGGACCGACATCGGTGAGTTCACCGACTTCACCGGGGCCGACGACGGCGTCGCGTACGAACGCCGGGTGGGCTCGGTGTTGCGACGGCTGGCCGCGATCGAGGTCCCGGTGATCGCCGCGGTGGACGGTCCCGCGGTCGGCGGGGGGCTTGCCATCGCCGCGTCCGCGGATCTGATCATCGCCAGCGACCGGTCGCGGTTCGGGGTGCCGATCGCCCGCACGCTCGGCAACTGCCTACCGGCCGCGGTGCTGGCCCGGCTGCGGGAGCGGCTCGGCGCCGGCCCGGCGCTGGCCCTGTTGATCACCGCCGAGTTGATCACCGCCGAGCGGGCACACCAGTTGGGACTGGTGCACCAGGTGCTGCCCGGCGACGAGTTCGACGCCGGGGTCGACCGGCTGACGGAGCGGGTCGCGGCGAGCGCGCCGCTGAGCCTGGCCGCGATCAAGACCCTGGACCGGCGCTTGGTCGCGGCCGTCGGCGATGCGGGACACGTCGAGGACGAGGATCTGATCCGGTCCTGCTATGGCAGCAAGGACTTCGCCGAGGGCGTCCGCGCCTTCCTGGAGCACCGGACCCCGGACTGGAAGGGCGCCTGACCATGATCATCGACGCGCACCAGCACTTCTGGCGGCTGGCCGAGGCCGAGCAGCCGTGGCGCCGGGACTCCCACCATCGCATCGCCCGCGACTACCTGCCGGACGACCTGATCACCGCCGCCGCCGGCACTCCGGTCGAGGGCACCGTCCTGGTCGAATCGGTCGACGGCCCGGCCGAGAACGACCGCCTCGCCGTCTTCGCCGAGCACCCGCTCGTCCTGGGCGTCGTCGCCTGGCTGCCCCTGTCCGACCCGGTCGCCGCCCGGCGCGAGCTGGACCGGATCACCTCCCCGGACTCGTTCCCCGGCCCGGACGACGGGCAACCCGATCGCTCCCTGAGCTTGTCGAAGCGCCGTCCTGAGCCTGTCGAAGGGGGCAGTCCAGATCACCCCGGACCGGTCGAAGATCAGGAGGGGTCCCGCCACGCGCCGATCGGCTCCGCGGTGATCACCAAGCTGGCCGGCGTGCGCTGCCTGATCGGCGCCGACCCGATCGAGTGGACCCGCGACCCGGCGGTACGAGAGCTGTTCGCCGACCTGGCCGACCGCGGCCTGGCCTGGGACGTGGTGCCGGTGACCGCCGATCAGTGCGCCGCGGTGATCGAGCTCGCCGCTGCCGTGCCGGGGCTCAAGATCGTTCTCGATCACCTGGCCCGGCCGCCGATCGAGTCCGCCGGCTGGCAACCGTGGGCCGATCAGGTGGCCCGGCTGGCCGACATCCCGTCGGTCGCGATCAAGCTGTCGATCGGCCTGGATGCCCTGTCCGCCTGGGATTCCTGGCGGGCCGACGCGCTGCCGCGGTATGTCGAGTGGGCGATCCGGCGGTTCGGACCCGAGCGGTGTCTGCTCGCCTCCAACTGGCCAGTGGTCGAGCTGCGTGCCCCGTACACCCAGGCCTGGCACAACGTCGCCGCGGCCGCCGCCGCCTGCTGCGACCCGGCCGGCCTGGCCGAGATCAGCGGCGGCACCGCCCGCCGCTGGTACGGCCTCCCGTGATCAACACGCTCGCATCCGAGGAAAACTCATCCCCCGAAGGAGATCCGCTGATCATGACCACCACCATCGAACCGACCAAGGCCGACCCGAATCAGCTCGGCAGCCTGTACAAATATCTGCGCGTGGTCGACGTCGTCGACGCGATGGACGGCATCGGCTACTTCAACATCGGCCTGGTCTCGCCCGAGCTGCGCCCGATCTGGTCCGGGATGCGCTTCTTCGGCGAGGCGGCCACCATCCGCGCCGTACCGTCCAACAAACCGATGTGGAAACTCGACACCACCGAAGACATCGTGGCGGCACACGGCCGCTGGTTCGCCAAGTATCCGCAGGCGAAACTGCCCACCGACCTGACGCCCGGTCACGTGATCGTGATGGACTCCGGCGGCGGCCCCGAGACCGGCTACTGGGGTTCGGAAAACTCCCTCGGCGCCATCCTCGGCGGCGCGGTCGGCATCGTCACCGACGGCTACTGCCGCGACACCGCCGAGCTCGCCACCCAGCGCACCCCCATCGTCTCCCGGCTCCGCGGCCGGACGATCATCCCCGGCCGGATCGAGGCGATCGAGACCCAGACCACCATCGCCTGCGGCGGCGCCCAGGTGAACCCGGGCGACATCGTCGGCGCCGACGACGACGGCGTGGTCGTGGTGCCGCAGGAGGTCGCCCACGAGGTCGCCACCCACGCCCGCGCGATCCTGCTCAGCGACATGCGGGCCCGCGGCAGCAAGTACGAACGCCTCGGCCTCCCCCGCGATCCGAGCATCGACGCCGACGCCGTCGAGTCCTACTACGCCGACCTCTGACCCCGGGACTCATCCCCAAACCCATCGCCGTGCGTCGAGAGTGACCTTCTCCACCCGAAATCTGCGAACCCGGGTGGAAAAGGTCACACTCGATGTCTGCCGGACCGGAAGCCGGTTGCCGCTACACGACCAACGCGCGCCGGGTTGGGGTCCCGGATCCACCGCCAGGCTCAAGGGAGGATCGAGATCTCCCGCCGGCGTGCGCCGAGTGGACTGTTCGGCCAGCTTCCAGACGCAGATCCGCGGCCAAAGCGTCCACTCGAAGAGTGCAATCGAAACCCAACGCATAACCGGTCCTCGGCCGCGATCCCCGGCCGACCGCTCCATCCCGCCCGTCCTTAGCGCGTCTTGTCCGGCCGTCCGGCCGAAACCCCAGTCGAAGACACTCCCGGCCTGCCCTTCGACAGGCTCAGGGAACGAAACCAACGACCGCCTTCCCCAACCCTGGACACGGCCACCGGCTCCAAGATCATCGGTGGATTCGGGCTGAACCTGCGGGCCGGTCGTTCCCTGGGCCTGCCGAAGGGCCGGCCCGATGATCTTCTTCGCTCCCTGAGCCTGTCGAAGGGCCGGCCAGACGGTGCCCTCCTCGGGGTCGGCCTGACGGTGGACCGATGTCGCAGATCTGACAATGGTTCGCGAAATCGGGCCGAAATAGGGCAATCCGGCCAACGGTTGTCAGATCTGCGACATGAGGGCACCGACACCCCGGCCGACCGCCCCCGGGAGAGGCGCACGGACCTGGCTGGGCCTACGACACGGAACGGAACCAGCGACAACCTTGCCGCCGAGCTGGGGAGGCGACACCACAGCTCCAAGCTCATCGGCGGATCCGGGCTGACCCTGTCGAAGCTCATGGAACGAACACCCTCACGTCCCGCTGCCCAGCCCGATCGACCCCACCCCAACGCCCTTCGACGGTCACGCCGATCGGGCGAGGGCGAGGGTTTGGGTGGCGTTGCGGGCGAGGTCGTCCGGGCGGTCCATGAAGGCGGTGTAGGAGATGTGGTCGAGGCCGATCTGGAGCTGGTAGCAGAGCAGCCGCGCCCCGGCGTCGGCTCCATGATCAGTCAGTTGATCCTCGATGATGCGCCGGATGTCGATCTTGGACCAATCGGGATACCACGGCCACCAGTAGAGCAGCCAGGCCAGATCGAACAGGCCGTCACCGTACAGGGAATTGCCCCAGTCAAAGATCGCCGTGAGCCGGCCGTCGGCGACCAGGACGTTGCGGTTGAGCAGGTCCTGGTGGATCAGCTCGCGGCGATCGGGGCAGCGGGGCGCGAGCTGTCGCAGCACCTCGGCTCCCTCGTCGAAGGCGGCCGCCGCCGTCGGTGTCTGCTCCAGCTTGGCCCGCCAGCCGGAGGTACGGCGACCGGGCACGTCCTCCAGGCCGGCCAGCAGCGCCTCCGACCAGTGGTCGAACGGCGCGTTGTGATCACGGGCGTCCCAGCCGCCGAAGCCGGTGCTCCCGCTCAGGTCGATCGCGCGGGTGGCCGCGAGCGCGTCCAGCACCGCCGGCAGCACGGTGCGGAGGGCGTCGGTGTCGAGCTCGTCCAGGTAGGTCCCCCGGGCCCGCCGGGAGATCGCGAAGTAGCCGTCGTCGAAGTCGGTCTCGCCGACCTCGAGGACCTCGGGGATCGGCAGCCGCTCCGACGCGTACGCGGCCATCCGGTGATCTTTCTCGAAGTCCTCGACGTAACCGCCGAACCGGGCCACCAGGCCTTGGCCGTCCAGCGTGAAGGCGTATGCCCGCGACCACTGGCCCGCACCGAGCGGCACCGGCCGACCGGCCCGGGACCCGTAGCGACGGCGGAGGAACGCCTCGGCCTGATCCGGCGACAGCTGTGACACGGTGCGAAAGTCTAGAAGCTGTCGCTATATCGCTCGAGCTCGACCTCTAGCCCGACTTGAAACGATTAATCACCCAGCACCAAGTGATTTCGCGACACCTGGTTCATCAACAACACCGCCCGCGGGGTCCATAGTGGGCAGCGGGACGGCCGCAGTGCCGCTCGAAGGAACGCAGGGGGTGACTGCAGTGACGATTCGGATCCCTGCCGGGATCGCGGTGTGCACGATCATGCTCACGTCCTGCACCGGTGCCGGCACCCCGGCAGAGACACCGACCAACCCGTCACCGGGACCACGACTTCTGGTGGCCACCGAGAAACACGACGGGGCACTCCAGGCGGCGGTGTCCGGCGTCTTCGCGGTGGATGCTGCCGGCTGTGTAACCGTGGCTGGAATGACCCTGATCGCCCCACTCGGCTCCCGGCTGGAGCCTGACGGAAGGATCCACCTCGAAGGGATCGGCGACTACGCCCTGGGCGACGAGTTGCCGATAACGGCGAGCAGCTACGGGAGCGCCGCCGAGGCCAAACCGGAACATCAGGGATGCACCGGACACGACCTGGTCGCCGTCTATGCCACCTGAACTACGACGGACTCGGGCTCGAAATCGGGGATACAGACTGTCGCTGGCAGCCGGAAGCGTCCCCGGACGAGGTGATCACCGGGATCGAGCTGAGCTCTCCCTGATCTCCAGGGTGTAGCCGGCCACGATCTGCCGAGGACTGCCGGCGCCCTCCCGGATCCGGTCCTGCAACAGGTCCAGGGCGGCGGCGGCGATCCCCGCCTTGTCCGGCGCGACCGTGGACAGCGACGGGGTGCTGTAACGGCCGTCGTCGATGTCGTCGAACCCGATCACCGCGACGTCCTCCGGCACCCGCAGACCGTGATCACGCAGCACCCGCATCGCGCCGAGGGCGACCAGATCGTTGTAGCAGAAGATCGCGTCCGGGGCCGTCCCGCTGGCCAGCAACTCCTGCATCGCCTTGGCCCCGTCGGCCCGGTGGAAGGAGTCGGTGGTGATCACCAGTGACGAGTCGTACGGGATCCCGGCCGCCCGGAGCGCCTTGCGGTAGCCGTTGGTGCGCTGGGGTGCCGTGCCCTCCCGGCCGCGCTGATGTCCGAGGGCCGCGATCCGGCGCCGGCCCTGATCGATCAGGTGCCGAGTGGCCGCGGCCGCGGCGGCGACGTTGTCGATGCCGACATGATCAACTCCGGTGCCGGTGATCAACTCGCCCAGCAGCACCAGCGGCGTCGCGTCCCGCAGGGCCTCGAACTCCGCCCGCGGCGTGTTCAACGGACTGAACAGGATCCCGTCCACCATCCCCGGGTTCATCCCGCCGACCACGAACCGCTCCGCCTCGGGATCGCCCTCGGTCTGGTCGATCAACACCGTGTAGCCGCGTTTGCGGGCCGCCTGAACGACGTGTCGGACCAGCTCGGCGAAGTAGGGCACGTCGATCTCCGGCACCGCCAGCGCGATCAGGCCACCGCGGCGCAGCCGGAGGTTCCGGGCGCTGAGGTTGGGCCGGTAGCCGAGCTTGGCGATCGCCCAGCGGACCCGTTCCTGGGTCGCCGTGCTCACCGGCCGGTTGCCGGACAGCACGTTCGACACCGTGGTCGGCGAGACCTGGGCGAGCGCGGCCACCTCCCGCACACCGACGGCGCCGACCGTCGCACCCGGACGTTGCTTGGCCATGGCGACATCTTGACAGACGATCCAGCGCTCGTCCGACAGGTGCCTGCGTAACGTTGTACGGATGTCTCGCCACCGGCGGGAACTACGCCCCCAGCATGGGCTGATCGGTACGATCTCGATCAGTTACAACGTCAAAGCCAGCTGGAGGTCAGGCCGGTCCCGTTGCCCCGGTGATCAACACGAACAGCGGCAGGCCCAGGTTGTTGACCGCGTGCACGACGACGGCGGGCCAGATCGATCCGCTGCGCCGCATGATCTCGGCGGCGATGATGCCGACCACCAGGGCCGTCGGCAGGGCGAGATTGGTGCCGTGGCACAGGGCGAAGATCACCGCGCTGGCCAGCACGCCGATCACCGGCCCGTAACGCAGCAGGGCGTTGGCGATCACGCCGCGGAAGAGGAACTCCTCGCCGATCGGGGTGAGGACGGACAGAAGCACAAACGTCAGGACCAGGCCGACGACGCCGGACCACGCGGTCAGGATCAGTCCGAACGGCACCGGCTCCAGCTTCAGCCCCAGTGGCCCGAAGAACGGCACCACCGCCGTGGCGAGCAGAAACGCCACCAGGCCGACCACGATCTCGGGCCAGCCCGGCCGGGTCGGGGCGGCGCCGGTTGCGGCCGGTGGCTGACGATCGGTGCGGGACATCGGCATGACGACAGTCCAGACCATGCCCCGGGGGCACAGTCAAGCGACGGATCGGCGACACTGCCGCCCGACGAGCGGCCACCCGGTGCGGGTCAGGCCGACGGCTGATCCAGGCGGTCCAGCTCGGTCGGGTCGTACCAGAGCAGGTCGTGATCATGGAGCAGCGCGTCGACCTCGGATCGGGCCAGCGCGTCGGCGACGGGCTCGCCGGGCGAAACGGCCGCGGCGGCCTTCCGCACCGCCGCCGCCGCTTCGGGCTCGTCGTAGTAGAGCGCCAGGACGTCCTGCCAGCGCAGCCCGGTGACCTCGACCGCGCCCTGTGGATCGGTCAGGTCCTTGATCGAATCGGGCTCGGCGGCGATGATCAGCCGCCGCTCCGGCGGCTCGGCTCCAGCGGCCGGGTCGAGCAGGGCCTGGACGCCGGCGTGGCAGAGCGCGGTGTAGCCGGCGTCCTCGGCCTCCTTGGCCGAGAAGCCGGCGGCCTCGAGCAGCGATGGGGTGACCGCGTAACCGCGCCGGGCCGGCAGATCGCCGCCGGCGCGCAGCCCGGCCGCCTCGGCCGGGGTGGCCGGCAGATAGACGATCATGAGCCGCCCCGTTGCCGGGACTCGGTCAGTTCGGTCAACTCGGCCAGGGCGTCGAGCAGGGACTGGGCCAGCACGTCGAGATCGCTGATCGCGTCCCGGTCGGCGGTCAGCCCGAAGAACACCTCACCGTCATAGGAGGTGACGCCGATCGCCAGCAGATGCCCGGCGGTCAACGGCAGCACCGGATAGCTGGCCACCAGCCGCTCCCCCGCCGCATACATGGTCCGCTGCGGCCCCGGCACGTTGGTGATCAACAGGTCGTGCCGGGCCCGGATCACCTCCCCGGCCACCCGCACGCCGAGGGCGTGGATGGTGGTCGGCGCGAAGCCGGCGATGTCGGTCAGCGACCGCGCCGCGACCGCCCGGCCGGTGTCCTTGTGTGCCTGGGTGCCGTAGGCGACCTGGTGCAGCCGGATCAGCGCGTTCGGCTCCCCCACCGGCAGGTTCTGTACGTGCGGCGCGACCTGGCTGCCGAGCGACGTCGGCTCGCCGTCGTCCTCGGTGACGCTCATCGGCACCACGGCGCGGACCGCGGTCTGCGGGCTGACCGGTTCGCCACGGGCCAGCAGCCAGCCGCGCAACCCGCCGGTGATCATGGCCAGGATGACGTCGTTGACGGTGTGATCATGTTCGGCCCGGACCTGCCGCAGCTCGGCCAGCGGCACCGAGATGCCGGCGTAGCGGCGCTGCTCGGACAGCACCCCGGTGAGCGGCGAGGTGCTCGGCGGCCGGGTGCCGCGGAGCGCGTCGCCGGCCAGCTCGCCCAGCGCACCGGCGATCCCGCCGACCGCCTCGCCGATCGCGATCGCGGTGCCCAACGCGCCGGTCAGTGCGCCGCGAACGTTCTCCACCGCCAGTTCCGGGTTGCGCACCCCCTCCCAGACCGAGGAGATCAACAACTCGGCGTCGGACGGTTCCGGCACCGGATGCCAGCCGGCGCTGGCGAAGCCGTCCGGCGGCGGATCCTGCTCGTCCTCCAGCAGCACCTGACCAAGATCAACACCGTCCACGCCGTCGATCAGCAGCAGGTGCGACTTGCTGACCAGGGCGAACCGGTCGTCGGCCAGCCCCTCGACCAGATAGACCTCCCACAGCGGCCGCGACCGGTCCAACCGGCGAGCCAGCACCCGGCCGACGAACTCCCGCAGCTGCTCCATCGTCCCTGGCCGCGGCAACGCCGACCGGCGGACGTGGAAGGTCAGGTCGAAGTGCTCGTCGTCCACCCACACCGGCCCGGCCAGCTGCGCCGGCAGGAACCGCAACCGTTGCCGGTAGCGCGGCACGTAGGCCAGCCGCTCCCGGATCAGCCCGATCAGCCGCTCGTAGTCCAGCCCGTCCCCGCCGGTGGAGAAGATGTCAACGGTGCCGACGTGTCCCGGCGCCCGGGTGGTGTCGAGGGCGAGGACCGACAGTTCCTCAGGTTTCAGCCGCTGCGGCATCGAGCCTCCGATCAGTGGGGTGCGCACGCCTTCGTTCACCGTACTACCGCTCACCCGCCGCCGGATGGTGACCGGATGGAGGTGGCGGATCGTCGTGCCCGAGACTGAGGGTCATGACCGCGACTTCACCGACCTCGACCTCCGACCGCCCGCTCCGGGCCGCGATCATCGGCTTCGGCTGGATGGGTCAGGTGCACGCGCGGGCGTACCGCCGGCTCGGGCACCACTATCCCGAGCTGGTCCCGCCCGAGCTGGTCGCGGTGGCCGAGGTGGCCGGGGGCGACCGGCTGCGCACACTCTGCGCCGGCTACGGGGTCGAGGAAGTGGTCGACGACTGGGCCGACCTGCTCGGCCGGGATGATCTTGACCTGGTCAGCGTGACCACGCCGAACTTCCTGCACGCCGAGATCGGCACCGCGGTCGCCGCGGCCGGGCACCACCTGTGGTTGGAGAAGCCGGCCGGTCGTGATCTTGCCGAGACGACGGCGATCTCATCGGCGGTCACCACCGCCGGGGTGCGATCCGCCGTCGGTTTCAACTATCGCAACGCCCCGGCGGTGGAGCTGGCCCGGCAGTTGATCACCGACGGCCGGCTGGGCCGGGTCACCATGGTGTCGATCCGGATGCTGGCCGACTACGCGGCCCATCCCGACGGCGCGTTCTCCTGGCGGTTCGACCGATCACTGGCCGGCAGCGGCGTGCTCGGCGATCTGGTCTGCCACGGTGTTGATCTTGGGCGGTACGTGGTCGGCGAGATCGAGTCGGTGATCGCCGACGACGCGATCTTCATCGCCGAGCGGCCCGAGGCCGGGGCCGCGACGTCGCACTTCGCCCGCGGCAGCGGCCCGGTGCGGTCGGTGCAGAACGAGGACTACCTGGCCGCACTGCTCCGCTTCGCCGGCGGCGCCCGCGGCGTCCTCGAGTCCTGCCGGTCCGCGGTCGGTGATCAGTGCCGGTACGGGATCGAGGTGCGCGGCACCGAGGGCGCGCTGGCCTGGGACTTCCGCCGGATGGGCGAGCTCCAGCTCTGTGTCGACGGCGACTACGCCGACGCCGCCTATCGCACGGTGCTGGTCGGGGCCGGCGCGGGCGACTCGGCCGCGTTCCAGCCGGCGGCCGGGATCGCGCTGGGGTACGACGATCTCAAGGTGATCGAACTGCACCGGCTGATCACCGCGATCCACTCCGGCGCCGAGACCGGTGCGACCATGATCGACGCGGTGGCCGCGGCCCGGATCGGGGCGGCGTTGCAGCGTTCGATCGCCGAACGCCGCTGGGTGGATCTGGACTGACGACCGAGTTCGGCCAACACCGACCGGCCGGCGCTCGCGCCGATTACGATAGCCGGCATGACCGTATCGGCCGGCGGTCGTCGCCTCGACATCACGCTGGACCGGTCTGCATCCGTGCCTCTCTATCTGCAGCTGTCCCGGGCGATCGAGCAGGCGATCGCGACCGGCGAACTCGTCGCCGGCGACCGGCTGGAGAACGAACTGTCGCTGACCAGCCGGCTCGGCGTCTCCCGACCGACCGCCCGGCAGGCGATCCAGGAGCTTGTCAGCAAGGGGCTGCTGGTCCGCAAGCGCGGCGTCGGCACCCAGGTCGTCCAGCCCCAGTTCAGCCGGGACGAGCGATTGTCCAGCCTGCACGACGATCTGCTCGCGGCCGGCAAGGTGCCCCGCACCCGGCTGCTCGGCTCCCGGATCGGCCCGCTACCGGCCGAGCTGGCCGACCAGGTGTCGCTGCCGGCCGATGATCAGTATCTGCAGTTGCGGCGGCTCCGGCTGGCCGACGACGTGCCGCTCGCCGTCCTGACGAACTACCTGCCCGCCCGCTTCGCCCTCGACCCGGCCGAGCTGGAGCGTCGGGGGCTGTACGACTGCCTGCGCCAGCACGGGATCACCCTCAAGCTGGCCCACCAGCGGGTCGGCGCCCGGCTGGCCACCGACGCCGAGGCCGCCCTGCTCGGCGAGACCCCGCCGCTGGCCTGCCTCACCGCCGACCGGTTCGCCTACGACGACTTCGGCCGCCTGGTCGAGTTCGGCCGGCACATCTACCACGCCGCGCACTACAGCATCCGCTCCTCCCTCGCCGTATGAAGCCGACTTGTCAGAACTGAGTTGTGTCCTGACACAACTCAGTTCTGACAAGTCGGCTTGACGACCGGCGGATCGGCGGACCAGGGGAATTCGATCCAGCGGTCGGTCTTGGACCAGGCATAGTCCGGGTCGATGATCGACAACGGCTTGCGGTAGAGCACCGCGGTCCGCGCCTCCGCGACGTGCCCGCGGCAGAACTCGTGCACCAACTCCAGCGTCATCCCGGTGTCCGCGACATCGTCGACGATCAACACCCGGGCGTCGTCCAGGTCGGCGGCGTTGAGGAAGGGCGGCAGCATCACCGGCACGTCGAGCCGCTCGTTCACGCCGGTGTAGAACTCGACGCTGATCGTGAACAGGTTCTTGCAGTCCAGCGCGTACGCCAGCCCGCCGGCCGGGATCAGCCCGCCGCGGGAGATGCCGAGCACGATGTCGGGCACGAACCCGCTCGCCGCGACGGCCCCGGCCAGGGAGCGGCTCGCCTCGCCGAACGTCGCCCACGTCATCTCTTCACGTTCCACGTTCCCCATGCGCGAGACCCTAGCGCCGTAAGTCAGTCATGCGGCACCCCAGTTATCCGGATAGGTCAGAAGAGCCAGTTATCCACAGATTCGGGGTGCGCGGCTGGACGACGGGCCCGGACGGCCGCAGAGTGGCGGCATGGCAGGCCTGCGTGTGCTCCCGGTGATCGACTCCCGGCCGCCGTCCGTGTCGTGGTTCGCGGGGCTCGCCCCGCCGCTGGGCGCGCCGGCGGCGCAGCCGAGCCTGCTCGAGCTGTCCGGGTTGCCGGACCGGCCGAGCCCCGACGCGCCGGCCACGACGACGGCGGCGCCGGCCTGGCAGGCTCGACCGGATCCGCGGTTGCCCGACGCGGGCCCGTGGGCCGCGTCGCTCGGCCTGGCGGCGGTCGAGGTGGTCCGGGGCCGGCGTCCGATCGGGCAGCTGTCCCGCTGGGTCACCGAAGATCAACTCGAGCGGCTGGCGAAGCTGGCGGCCCGGCCACCACGGACGATCAAGGCGACCGCGCGGGCCCGGCCGGTGCTCCAGGCCCGGGTGCAGTCCGCGCGGGTGCAGCATCCGGGGGCCGAGGTCGCGGAGGCCGCGGTCCATGTCCGGATCGGCCCGCTGTCGGTGCCGGTCGCGCTCCGGCTGGATGCCGTCTACGACCGCTGGTTGGTCACCGCCCTGGAGTTCGGTCCGCGCGGCTGATCCCGGCCGGCGTGACCGCAACGGCGATCCCGCCCGGTCCCCGGCCGCGGTGGAGATGAGATGATCATGGTGCGACCGCGACTCACGCCGGCCGCGGAGGGCGGGGGCACATGACGGATCTGTTCAAGTTCCTGGACGCCAGGATCACCGACGACGAGGCCGCGATCAAGGAACTCCGAGATCCGGACGCCAAGATCGACACCCGGCCGGGAGTTGATCACCCGGACCGGCTGCGGGCCGAGCTCACGGCCAAGCGGATGATCATCGCCGATCACGCACCGGACGCGCGGGCCGCCGCGTCACCGACGGTTCGGCCGTGCCGCCAGTGCACCGCTTCTCGGAACCACTCCCGGGTGACGATCGACTGGGATGTCGACGCCCGGGTCGAAGCGCCGTGCGACACGGTCCGCATCCTCGGCGCCGTGTATGCCGATCATCCGGACTATCGCGAGGCGTGGCGACCCTGAACCGGGTCGCCCGCCCAGCGGAAGCGCCGGCCGGCTACTTAGCGCCGTGCCGGCCGTGGCAGAGCTTGAACTTCTTGCCCGAGCCGCACGGGCACGGGGCGTTCCGCGGCGTGTTGGCATACGGATCGTCCGACTTCTTCGCTGCCCCGGTCTTCGCCTCGCCGTCCTCACCGGGGGCGGAGTAGCTCAACTGCCGGCTCGGACGGGCGTCGAGACCCTTGCCCTTGAGCCGCGGCCGGGCCGCGACCGCCACCGGTTCCCGGGCGTCGCCCGGATCATCGGCCGCCGCGCCGTCCACCGGATCCTCGGCCGGGTCGGCGACCCGGTTGACCTCGACCCCCGGGCCGTCCGGATCCGGGCCGGACTCGATCCGCGGCTTCGCCTTCGCCTTGGCCCGACCCTTGCCGGCCTGACCGTTGCCGGCCTGACCGTTGCGGCCGCCACCGACCTGCACCGGAGCGCCGTCGGCGCCGGTGGTGACGCCGACCTTGGCGGCCGGCTCGACCTCGACGTCGATGTTGAACACGAAGCCGACGACCTCCTCCATGAAGGCGGCCATCATCGCGGTGAACATCGTGCTGCCCTCGCGCTGATATTCGACCAGCGGATCGCGCTGCGCCATCGCCCGCAGCCCGATGCCCTCGCGCAGGTAGTCCATCTCGTACAGGTGTTCGCGCCACTTGCGATCCAGCACGGTGAGCAGCACCCGCCGCTCCAGCTCGCGCATCACTTCCTCGCCAAGTTCCTCCTCGCGCTTGTCGTACGCGGCGGAGGCGTCGGCCTTGAAGTCATCGATCAGCTGCTGCCGCTCAAGATCATCGGTGTCGTAGTCCGCGACGTCGAGCGAGACCGGGTAGAGCGTCTTGACGTTGGTCCACAGCTGCTCCAGATCCCACTCGTCGGCGAAGCCCTCGGTGGAATCGGTCACCGCCTGCTCGACCACGGTCGCCACGGTGCCGCGCAGCTGCGCCTCGACGTCGGCGCCCTCCAGCACCTTGCGCCGGTCGCCGTAGACGGCATGCCGCTGTCGGTTCATCACGTCGTCGTACTTGAGGATGTTCTTCCGGGTCTCGAAGTTCTGCGACTCCACCTGCGCCTGCGCGCTGGCGATCGACGACGACACCCGCTTGTTCTCGATCGGTTGATCATCAGGCACCTTGAGCGCCTGCAGCACCCACTCCACGATGTCGGACTTGAACAGCCGCATCAGATCGTCGCCGAGGGACAGGTAGAACCGGCTCTCCCCCGGGTCGCCCTGACGGCCGGAGCGACCGCGCAACTGGTTGTCGATCCGCCGGGACTCGTGCCGTTCCGAGCCGACCACGTACAGGCCGCCGAGCTCGACCACCTCTTCGTGCTCGGCCTTCGTCTCCTCCTCCAGCGCCTCCAGCACCTCGGGATAGAGCTTCTCGTACTCCTCGGAGTGCTCGACCGGGTCGATGCCCTGATCATGAAGCTTCTTGTCGGCCATGAACTCGGGGTTGCCACCGAGCATGATGTCGGTGCCGCGACCGGCCATGTTGGTGGCCACGGTGACCGCGCCCTTCCGGCCCGCCGCCGCGACGATCTCCGCCTCGTGTTCGTGGTGCTTGGCGTTCAGCACCTCGTGCTTGACGCCGGCCTTCTTCAACAGCGCCGACAGGATCTCCGACTTCGCCACCGACGCGGTGCCGATCAAGATCGGCTGACCCAGCTCGTTCCGCTCCACCACCTCTTCGACGATGGCGGCGAACTTCGCCTCCTCGGTGCGGTAGATGAAGTCCCGCTGGTCCTCGCGGATCATCGGCTCGTTGGTGGGGATCGGCACCACGCCGAGGCCGTAGATCTTCTGGAACTCGGCGGCCTCGGTCATCGCGGTGCCGGTCATCCCGGCCAGCTTGCTGTACATCCGGAAGTAGTTCTGCAGCGTGATCGTGGCGAGGGTCTGATACTCCTCGCGGATCTGCACCTTCTCCTTGGCCTCGATGGCCTGGTGCAGCCCTTCGTTGTACCGCCGGCCGACCAGGGTCCGGCCGGTGTGCTCGTCGACGATCAGCACCTCGCCGTCGACGACCACGTAGTCCTTGTCCTTCTTGAACAGGTCCTTGGCCTTGAGCGCGTTGTTCAGGTACGAGATCAGCGGCGTGTTGGCGGACTCGTAGAGGTTCTCGATGCCGAGCCGGTCCTCGACCACCTCGATCCCCGTCTCCAGGATCGCGACCGTCCGCTTCTTCTCGTCCACCTCGTAGTGCTGATCCCGCCGCAGCCGGTCGACCAGCTTGGCGAACTGCGGATACCACTCGTGGCTGTCCTCGGCCGGGCCGGAGATGATCAACGGCGTCCGCGCCTCGTCCACCAAGATCGAGTCCACCTCGTCGACGATGGCGAAATGGTGCCCGCGCTGGACGCAGTCATCGAGCTTCAACGCCATGTTGTCGCGCAGGTAGTCGAAGCCGAACTCGTTGTTGGTGCCGTACGTGATGTCGGCCGCGTACGCCTTGCGCCGCTCGACCGGCGTCATCTGGGACAGGATCACGCCGACCTCGAGGCCGAGGAAGTGGTGCACCCGGCCCATCTGCTCGGACTGGGTCTTGGCCAGGTAGTCGTTCACCGTGATGACGTGCACCCCGTCGCCGCTGAGCGCGTTCAGGTACGCCGCCAGCACCGCCACCTGGGTCTTGCCCTCACCGGTCTTCATCTCGGCGATGTTGCCCAGGTGCAGCGCGCCGCCGCCCATGATCTGCACATCGAAGTGGCGTTTGCCGAGCACCCGCTTGGTGGCTTCGCGAACGGTCGCGAACGCCTCCGGCATCAGCTCGTCGAGGCTTTCGCCCTTCTCCAACCGTTCCCGGAAGTCGTCGGTCTGGGAGCGCAACTCCTCGTCCGACATCTCCTCGAAATCGGGTTCGATCGATGTGACCTGGTCGGCAATGGCCTTGAGCCGGCGCAGAATCCTGCCTTCGCCGACCCGCAGCAACCTATCCATCAAGCCCACGGCGGTCTTGGCTCCCTTGTATCGACGCTCGAATGCTCGCCGGTCGTCATCTGGCGCCGGCGCGTCCCCATCGTAGGCCAGCATCCGTGCCACACCAGCACGAGCCAACCCGGCCGGCGTCCCCCGACCGGACC
The DNA here is from genome assembly GCF_009299835.1 of Microlunatus speluncae. Classification (GTDB taxonomy): domain Bacteria; phylum Actinomycetota; class Actinomycetes; order Propionibacteriales; family Propionibacteriaceae; genus Microlunatus; species Microlunatus speluncae. The sequence goes on along the minus strand of NZ_VKCZ01000019.1, from coordinate 277,991 downwards.
TGCTCCAGGGCTTCGCCTACGACAGTAGCTCAGGCGGCGACGGAGCGGGTGAGCGCCGGGGCCAGATCTCCCTTCTTCGCCACCGAGATTTCGGGCAGGTCGAGCCAATCCGCGAGGGTACGGAGTTCGGCGGCAAGCTCGGCCGCGACCTCGCCGGCGTCCTGGTCGGGCTCGAGCCAGGCGGAATTGACCCGGAGCCGGCCGGCCGCGCGATCGGCCTTGAGATCGACCCGGGCGACGAACCGATCGCCGAGCAGGAACGGGTAGACGTAGTAGCCGTACACCCGCTTCGGCTCCGGCACGTAGATCTCGATCCGGTAGACGAAGTCGAAGAACCGCTCCAGCCGGGCCCGCTCGAAGATCATCGAGTCGAACGGGCTGAGCAGCGCGCGGGCCTCGATCCGGCGCGGCATCCGCGCCTCGTGCCACAGGTAGTGCGGCTTGTCCCAGCCCTCGACCCGCACCGGCAACAACTCGCCGGCCTCGACCAGCTCCTCGATCGCCCGGGTGGTCAGCACCGACTTGGTCCGGAAGTAGTCGCGCAGACACGGCTCGCTGGCGATGCCGAGGGCCTGGGCGGCACGCCGGGTCAGCTCCCGGGCCGAGTCCTCCGGGGTGGGATCCGGCACCGCCAGCACCGCCGCCGGAAACACCCGCTCCGGCAGGTCGTAGACCCGCTCGAACTGGCTGTTGCGCCGGGCCGAGGTGACGTCGCCGCAGTAGAACAGCCACTCCAGGACCGTCTTCACGATCGACCAGTTCCAGCCCCAGTTGGTCCGGTCGCGCTCCTCGTCGTACTCGATCTCGCGGGCGGTGAGCGGGCCGTGCTCGGCGACGTGATCACGGACCCAGGCGACCAGGCCCGGATTCTCCCGGGCCGCCCGCTCGACCCCGCCCCAGACGTCGCGGAAGCCGTCCCGCATCCGGAACCGCAACTGGGGCTGCAGCCGCACGTCGATCAGGCTCGCGGCGTGGCCCCAGTATTCGTACAGCCGGCGCGGGGACCGGTGCGCGGCCCGGTCCAGCAGCGCGGTGTCGTACGGCCCGAGCCGGGAGAAGAGGGGCAGATAGTGGGCCCGGCGCACGACGTTGATCGAATCGATCTGGAACTGGCCGAGCCGGCTGATCACCGACTGGAGGTCACGCATCCCGACGGCCCGATCGGGCCGTCGGGCGCCGAATCCCTGGGCCGCCAGAGCGATCCGGCGCGCCTGGGCCCGGCTGACCTTCTCCCGCTGTCGTGCTGGCACGCTCGAACGTTATCGCCCGGCGCCGACACTCACGGGCTCAGCGAAGAGCCGCGGATCAGTGGGCGGATTCGACCAGGATGCCGGTGTCGGTGCGGGCCGAGCCGTTGACCGGTTCGCCGTCGAGGTGGGCGTTGCCGAGGCGGATCACGCCGTAGTCGTACGCCCGCCGGCGGTAGACGACGCTCGGCACGCCGCGATCCGCGTCCATGAACAGATAGAAGTCGTGGCCGACCAGTTCCATCGCCTCCAGGGCCTGGTCCAGCGTCATCGGTCCGGCGTTGTGCACCTTCTCCCGCACCACCAGGGGTCCGTCACCACGGACCTCCATCCCGGCCACGGTGCGCACGTCGTCCTCGTCGGTCTCGTGCAGCTGCCCGTTGGTCGGCGCCAGCTCGGCGGCCGCGTCGTGCAACGACTTCGGCGTCCGGCTGCCCCGGTGCACCCGCCGCCGGTCGGCGGCCTTCCGCAACTGGGCCATCAGTTTGTCCAACGCCAGATCGAACGCGGCGCGCTTGTCCTCCGCGGCGGATTCGGCCCGGATCACCTTGCCCTTGCCGCGGACCGTGATCTCCACTCGACTGGCCTGGTCGTGCTGCCGCGGGTTCCGTTCCGCGGACACCTCGACCTCGACCCGGACGAGCCGATCGTTCAGCTTCTCCAACCGGGTGACCTTGTCGGCCACGAATTCTCGGAACCCGTCCGAGACCTGGCAGTGCCTGCTGGTGACGACAACATCCATGTCAACCTCCGTTGTGTGGGCGGCGGTCGGGCCCTCCCGGCGCGCGCCGCAGCCGCCGCCGACGGATTGGACCCGGGCCCTGATTGGGCCGTACGGCGCTGCCTGCCTCACCCGCAGTCGACCCCCGGAACCGTGGTCTTTTCGTGGGCTGGAGCACCATAGGTTGACGGTAGTCGGATGCAGCCGCGATTTCTATGGGCCGGTAGAGAATCTCACGGCCGTCTCAGTGTCGACCGCTCGTTGCCGCGGCGTCGACTGCCGGTCACCGGGACCGGCAGCCGCTCCGTCGGCTCAGCGCGCGATGTTGGCGGCACCCGCGGCGGCCGGGACGCCGGGCGCGGCGATGATCTGCTGCCGCTGCTCGCCCAGCCCCTCGATCACCAGCCGCATCTCGTCGCCGACGCCGAGGAACGGGAACCGGCCGGACAACGCCACGCCCTGCGGGGTGCCGGTGTTGATCACGTCGCCCGGATCCAGCACCAGGAACTGGCTCAGCTCGTAGATCAACTGGGCCACCGAGAAGATCATGTCGCCGGTGGTCGAGTCCTGCCGCGGCTCGTCGTTCACCCAGGACTGCAGCCGGAGGTTGGTCGGGTCGACCTGATCGGCCGGGATCAGCGACGGGCCGAGCGGGTTGAAGGTCTCGCAGCACTTGCCCTTCGACCACTGGCCGCCGGACACCTCGGACTGATAGGTGCGCTCGGAGACGTCGTTGCTCACCGCGTAGCCGGCGATGTACGACAGCGCGTCCGCCGGCGAAGCCAGGTAGCGGGCCTGCCGGCCGATGATCACCGCGAGCTCGACCTCCCAGTCGGTCTTCGCGCTCCCCGGCGGCAGGTGCACCTCGTCGTAGGCGCCGATCACGGTGTTCGGGTGCTTGAAGAAGATGATCGGCTCGGGCGGCGGCGGCGAGCCGGACTCGGCGGCGTGCGCCGCATAGTTCTGGCCGATGCAGACGACGGCCCCCGGCCGCGCGACCGGCGCGCCGTGACGCAGGCCGGACACGTCCAGCTCGGTCAGCTCGCCCGCGGCCAGCGCGGACCGTGCGCCGGCGATCCCGTCACCGGCCAGGAAGGCGCCGTCGATGTCGCCGGTCAGCGGGCGGAGGTCGAAGGCCCGCCCCTCGTCCACCACGACCGGGATCTCCTCGCCGGCCGGGCCGCGTCGCTGTAATTCCATGATCATCCTCAACTCTCGTGGTCTGCGGGTGGCCAAGATCATTCCCGACGTTCAGTCGGGCAGATCAGCCGGGTCGGGCACCAGTCGTTCCAGTTCCGACCAGCACGCCTCGTCGATCGGGACCCGGAGCTGGTCGATCGAGTCGGCGATCAGGTCGGGCAGTCCGGCGCCCAGGACGACCGCGCTGACCCGCGGATCGCGGAGCCCGAACTGCAGTGCGGCGGCCCGTAAGGAGACGCCGTACCGCTGGCAAATATCGGCCATTCGGCGGGCCGTCGCCAGCAGCGATTCGGATGCCGGGACGTAGTTGAACCGGGCTCCCGGCGCCGGGTCGACCAGGATGTTGCTGTTCAGGATCCCGGCGGTCAGGACGGCGACCCCGCGGTCGGCGGCGGCGGTCAGCAGTCGGTCGGCGCGGCGATCGAGCAGCGTGTAGCGGCCGGCAATCATCAGATGATCAAGCTCGGTCTCGGCGACGAACCGCTCCGCGGTCGCGGCGAAGTTGGTGCCGACCCCCCAACCCCGGATGACCCCCTCGGCCTTGAGCTCGGCCAGCGCCGGGGCCGCCTCGCCGAGGGCCTGCGGCAGGTGGTCCTCCGGATCGTGGATCAGGGCCAGGTCGACCCGGTCCAACCCGAGCCGTTCGAGCGACTCGGTCAGGCTCCGGCGCACGCCGTCGGCGGAGTAGTCGAGCCGCCGGTTGCGCCGCCGGGCACCGGCGAAGCCCGCCGCGTCGGGATCCGCGGAGGCGTCGTCGAACAGCAGCCGCCCGACCTTGGTGCAGAGCACGAACTCGTCCCGCGGCTGTCGCGACAGGAACCTGCCCAGCCGTTCCTCGGACAGGCCGGCCCCGTAGTGCGGAGCGGTGTCGTACGCCCGCAGGCCGAGCTCCCAGGCCCGGCTCAGCCCGGCCCGGGCCTCGTCCTCCGACACGGCGGCGTAGAGGTTGGCGTAGCCGGCGCCGCCCAGGACGGCCGGGCCGAACGGCGTGGTGACGGCGGGGTCGACGGACCGCGGAATCCCCGCCGCGGAGCCGACGTCGGTCACTGCGGGTTCCGCGGCCGGAGCCGGAGGTTCTGCATCCCGCCGTCCACCGGCAGCACCGTGCCGGTGTTCGACCCGGAGCTGGGCGAGGCCAGGTAGGCGATCCCGGCCGCGACCTCGGCCGCCGCGACCAGCCGGCCGTGCGGCTGGCGGGCGTTCAGGGCGGCTCGTTCGGCGGCCGGGTCCGGCGCCGAGTCGAGCAGCCGGCCGACCCACGGGGTGTCGGCGGTGCCCGGCGTGACGCAGTTGACCCGGATGCCCTCGGCGATGTGGTCGGCGGCCATCGCCTGGGTCAGCGACAGCACCGCGCCCTTGCTGGCCGAGTAGAGCGCGCGCTGCTGGATCCCGGCCGTCGCCGCGATCGAGCAGGTGTTGACCACGGCCGGCGACGTGGACCGGCGCAGGTACGGCAGCGCGGCCCGGGTGACCCGGACGATGCCGAACACGTTGATCTCGAACACCCGGCGCCACTCGTCCAGGTCGTTGTCCTCGACCGTGCCCTGGGCGCCGATGCCGGCGTTGTTGACCACGATGTCGATCCCGCCGAGCCGCTTTGCCGCGGCCTCGACCCCGGCGGTGACCGAGGCGTCGTCGGCGACGTCGACCGCGAACCCGGCCAGGCCGGCCGGCAATTCGCCGGGGCGCAGGTCGAGCACCGCGACCGCCGCGCCGCGCTCGGCCAGCAGACTCGCGGTGGCCAGCCCGATCCCGCTGCCGCCACCGGTGACGATCGCCCGCAGCCCGGCGAACTCGCCCCGGCTCGGTGCCTCCTGCTCGGACCCCATCGTCATGCTTTTCCCTCCGTGGCCAGATTCATCTGATCAATTGGCGTGTAGTTTACGGGTCGCCGCGATCGTGGCCGCACCCAGGACCGTGATCCCGGCCGCGGTGAGCGCCCGGTCGGCCTCGGCCAGGGTGGCGCCGGTGGTGACCAGGTCGTCGACGATGATCACCGGCCCAGGGCCGGCGGTCGCGGCCGTCGCCCGGGTCGACGCGACGTCTCGTACCCGAAGGCTATCGGCGAGGTTCCGCCGCCGCGCCGCGGCATCGAGCCCGGCCTGATCATGAACGGAGCGGCCGTGCCGGAGCAGCCGGCGGACCCGGACCGCGACCGCCGGCCGGAGCCGCGCCGCGGCCCGGCGGGCCAGCGTCGTCGTCGCGTCGTAACCGCGTCCGCGCACCGCGGCCCGGGCCGACGGCACCGGAACCAGCGTCAGGCTCCCGGCCGGCAGACCGTCGTCCCGGGACCGGAGCAGGTGCCAGCAGGCGACCGCGAGCAGCTCGCCCAGGACCGGAGCCAGGGCGAGCGCCTGCCGCTCCTTGTGAGCCACGATCAACCGGCGCATCGGCAGGTCGTAGTCGCCCGCCGTCGCGGTGATCGGAAACCCGTCCGGGCACGGGGTCGGGCTGGTCAGCCGGGCGGTCCGAGCCCGCAGCGCGCCCCGGCAGCGCGGGCACAGACCCCACCACGGCCGCAGGCAGGCCAGGCAGCGGGCGCCGAGCAGCAGGTCGCCGACCGCCGCCGGCCAACTCAGGCGATGATCATCATCCGCGGTCCCGCTGTCCCCCACCGGCCCACTGTCGCCGATCAGCCCCGTCCGGGCCAGCCGGTGGTCGCCGATCTGTGGATAACGTTGGCCGAGCACCGAGGACGACGGCCCGCCCGCCGCGAGAGGACGCGATGACCGACGAGTACGAGCAGGTCCTGACCGATGTCGGGCCGCGGCTGAAGCGGCTGCGCCAGGACCGGTCGGCCACGCTGCAGGACGTGTCCGACGCCACCGGCATCTCGGTCAGCACGCTGTCCCGGCTGGAGTCGGGGCAGCGCCGGCCGACCCTGGAACTGCTGCTGCCGCTGGCCCGGGAGTACGCGGTCGCGATCGACGACCTGGTCGGCGCGCCGGACACCGGCGATCCACGGATCCGACTGCGCCCGGTCAGCCGGAACGGGACGACCATGATCCCGTTGACCAGGAAGGCCGGCGGGCTGCAGGCGTACAAGATGATCATTCCGCATCGCTCGGGGAAGGCCGAGCCGCAACGGCACGAGGGCTACGAATGGCTGTACGTACTCAACGGGCGGCTCCGGCTGATCCTCGGCGACAACGAGCTCGAACTCGGGCCGGGCGAGGCGGCCGAGTTCGACACCCGGGTCGGGCACTGGTTCGGCAGTGCCGGCCCCGACGGGGTGGAGATCCTCTCCCTTTTCGGCAGCCAGGGCGAACGGGCCCACCTGCGCGCCAGCACCCGCCGCAACCGCAAGTCCTGATCAGCCGGCCGACCCCCGGCCGGCTGTCGGCTGTGCGACGTCGAGTGGGACGTTATCGACGCGAAATCGGCCCGCAGGCGTCGTTACCGTCACACTCGACGATCTCGCGACCGACGGACGATCAGCCGACCGGGTCGAGGGGCTGGGGCTGAGCCCGGGCGCGGGCGGCGGCTACCGCGGCGGCGGTTTCCTCGGTGATCAGGTCGCCGTTGATCACCGCCCCGGCGGTCAGGCCGGCGGCGGCGGAGATCATCACGTGGGCCATCGGGTTGGTCAGGTTGCCGGCGGCCCAGACGCCCGGCACGGCGGTCGCCCCGTTGCCGTCGGCGGCGATCTTGCTGCCGATCCGCACCCCGTTGACCTCGACCGGCTCGGGCTGCAGGCCCAGGGTGGTGAGGAATCCGGCCCGGGCCTCCATGGTCGGCGCGACCACGATCGCCTGCCGGGGCACGACCGTGCCGCCGGCCAGCCGGACGCCGGCCAGCTCGCCGGACGGGTCCCGTTCCAGCGCGGTCACCTCGCCGTCGATCACCGTGATCCCGCGGGCGGCCAGCTGTTCGAGTTGATCATCGTCGAGCGCGGCGGTGTGCCGGAACAGCAGCACGTCGTCCGACAGCTGCCGAAACATCAGGGCCTGGTGCGTCGCCATCGGGCCGGTGGCCAGGATCCCGATCGCTTGATCCCGGAACTCCCAGCCGTGGCAGTACGGGCAGTGCAGCACCGCCCGGCCCCACAGCTCGGCCACCCCCGGCAGGTCGGGCAGCGTGTCCACCACCCCGGAGGCGAGCAGCAGCCGCCGAGCCCGGAACCGGCGCCCGTCGGTCAGTCCGACCTCGAAGCCGCCGAGTTGTTGATCATGCTCGGCCGTCGCAACGACCCCGGTGATCACGGCGCCGCCATAGCCGGCCAGCTCGGCCCGCCCGGTCGCCAGCAGGTCGGCCGGCGAGACGTTCTCCCGGCCGAGCAGATTGTGGACCCCCTCGGCCGGGGCGTTACGGGGCTCGCCGGAGTCGATCACCGCCACGGAGCGCCGGAACCGGGCCAGCGCGACCGCGCCGCTCAACCCCGCCGCGCCGCCGCCGATCACGATCACGTCGTAGTCGAATCCCTGGCCTGCCGGGGATCCTGTGGTCTGTCCGGACACCGTGTCCTCCCATCGCTCGTCGATGGTCCCACCGTGCAACGTACCCACAGGAAAGACAAACAAAGTTGCCACTTCAGCAAACTCCCCACCGACTTGTCAGAACTGAGTTGTGTCGGGGCACAACTCAGTTCTGACAAGTCGGCTCAGCCGGGGTAGCTGAGGGAGTCGAGGCCGTCGGCGATCCGTTCCCACCGGCTGGCGTCGAGCCAGTAGGCCTCGCCGGAACGGGTCACGGTCGCGACGTGGTTGTGCGCCGACGAGGTGGCCACCTCGATCACGTCGGAGTCGGTCAGCTCGCCCAGCCGCTCGATCGTGGAGGCGTCCTGGGCCACCTGGAAGACGCCGACCGGCGTCTGCGGACCGGCGGAGCCGATCACCACCAGCCGGGATTCGTCCTGCCAGCCGACATCACGGAACTGGGTGATGGATTCACCCTGATTGGCCGCGGTGTCCAGCCGGCGCCAGCCGTCGATGATCACCCGGCCCTCGACCCGGTTGATCCGGGCCAGGCCGAGCTCGCGATTGCCACCGACCCCTTCCCGGATCAGGGCGAGCCGGGTCCCGTCCGGCGACAGCCGGAAGGCGACGATCCGGACGTCGCGCAGCGAGGGCGCCTGCGCCTCGATCAGCCGATTGCCGCTGTGCACCCAGATGTGCTGTTCGCCGCCCTTCTCCCCGACCTCCCACAGCTCGCCCTGGCGGGAATACTGCGGCCGCAGGAGATCCTCGGCGTCCTTGATCAACACCGTCGGCTCGCCGCCGTCGGGCTGCCGGCGCAACACCGATCCACCGTTGGTCACCACGGCAAGATCACGACCGTTCAACGACGCGGCGACGTGCTCGACGCCGCGGCGTTCGCCGAAGTCGCCGCTCACCTCGACCATCTCCCGGCGGGCGGCCGGGTCGTTGATCATCCGAGCCCCGCGGTCGGTGGCGGCGAAGATCTGGTCACTGGCCCGCGGCGGGATCGCCGCGAAGTCGCGGATCCGCTCGTCGTTGACCGAAAGGGTGCCGTTGCTGGGGTCGGCCCCGGGCACGTGGTAGATCTCGCCGTTGACCAGGAACTTGATGGCCTGGATCCCACCCTGGGCGAGCTTCAGCGTGTTGGCGACCTGGGCCGCCATCTGTATTCGTTGCTGGTCGGTCAGGTTGTTGATCGCGTCGCTCAGATCGACATCCGCGACGCCGCCGTCGACCGTCACCGACTGGACGCTCAGAGTGGTGGCCGACGGCAGCGCTGTCGTGACCACCGGGCGCAGGAAGGTCGACGGCCCGGCCAGCAACGCCAGCATCAGGGCCGAGGCGACGTTGGACTGTTCGGGCAGATAGATCGCGTCCGGGACCAGCGTCCCGTCCCGCCCCAGGAAGTAGATGTTGTAGCTGTCGTAGAACGTGTCGAACGTCCGCTTGGGCACCATCAGTCCGTTCGGCGGCTCCTTGATCCGCCATTCGTTCGCCTGCTTGGTCAGCACGAACGGCTCCCGCAGCCGCTGGTCGCGGACGGTGAAGATCCGGTCCGGCCCGAGGACGCCGACCAGCCGGCCGTCGAGCACGATCGAGGTCGGGCTGGTGGAGGCCAGCTGGCCGCTGTAGATCATGGTGCCGCGTTCGGGGTCCCAGCGGTCGGCGGCTTCGGTGGTGAGGTATTTGCGGGCGGTCGCGTACGTCGGCTCATAGCTGGCCATCGCCTGCAGGAAGCCGTCGACGATCGTCTTGGGATCGTCCCCCGGCCGCGGGTCGGCCGGGTCGACGTTGAGACAGCCGCGGCAGCTCGGGGTGCCGCTCTGCACCGGGTCGACCGGTCCGCTGGTCGGCAGTTCGGTGCAGCCGACCAGCCCGGTCAGCACGATCACCAGCAGCGCGGCCAGCAGGGCCGCCGGCCGCCGGCCCGCTCGGGTGCGCCCGATCATTCCTCACCCCTTCGTGAGTGGTCGCCGAGGTCGAGCAGCTCCGGTACGGGCTCCGCCGGCACCGGCTCGGCGGCGGACGGCGGCGAGCCGGCCGCGGTCGGCGAGACCGCCGAGATCGCCACCGGCGGCGTCACCGGCGCGATCAGCGGCTGGGCGAACTCGATCCCGTCCACCCGGGACACCGAGGGTCCGACCAGGTCCCGCGGCACGAGCGGCAGCGGCGACTGCTCCAGGATGCCGCCGCGTTCCCGGGGCAGGGTGAGCCGGAACTGGGCGCCCATCCCGGGCCGGCCCCAGGCCGTCAGCCAACCGCCGTGCAGCCGGGCGTCCTCCATCGCGATGGACAGCCCGAGGCCGGTGCCGCCGATGGTCCGGGTCCGGGCCGGATCGGCCCGCCAGAACCGGTGGAACACCAGCTTGGCCTGGCTGGCCTCGAAGCCGACCCCGTGATCGCGGACCGCGATCGCCACCGCATCCTCGTCCCGGTCCAGCCAGACGTCGATCGGCCGGCCCTCGCTGTGCTCGATGGCGTTGGTGAGCAGATTGCGGACCACCCGCTCGATCCGCCGGGCGTCGACCTCGGCGACGCACGGGCCGGGTGAGTGCACGGTGACCACGGCGCCGGCCTCCTCGGCGAAGCGTTCGTGGGTCGCCACCACCCGTTCGACGACGTCGACCAGGTCCACCCGGTCCAGGCTCAGCACGGCGACCCCGGCGTCGAACCGGGAGATCTCCAGCAGGTCGGTGAGCAGCGCCTCGAACCGGTCCACCTCGACCTGCAACAGCTCGGCCGACCGGGCCGAGACCGGGTCGAAGTCCTCCCGCGCCTCGTACAGCACCTCGGCCGCCATCCGCACCGTCGTGAGCGGGGTTCGCAGCTCGTGCGAGACGTCGGAGACGAACCGCTGCTGCACCGCGGACAGCTCTTCCAGCTGGGTGATCTGCTTCTGCAGCTCGCTCGCCATGTAGTTCATCGAGGCCGCCAGCCGGGCCAGGTCGTCCTGGCCGCGGACCCGCATCCGGTTGTCCAGGTTGCCCAGGGCGAGGCTCTCCGCCGCCCGCCGCGCGGCCCGGACCGGAGCGACCACCTGGCGGCTGACCAGGGCGGCGATGATCGTCAACAGCAACACCAGCAGCGCGCTGGTGCTGATCACCGCCGTGCCGAGGACGTCCAGGGTCTCCTGCTCCTGGGCCAACGGGAAGATCAGGTACGTCTCGTACCCACCGCTCCCGGGCAGCTGCAGCATCGTGCCGACCGCGAACGCCGGCCGGGGCGTTTGTTCGGTGGTGGTCCGCATCCCGGCCGGGGTGATGAAGTACTGACCCTCCGAGGCCGGATCGGTGACCTGGTCACGCAGTGCCTGCGGGACGCTGCTGACGTCGATCTCGCCGGTCCGCACGGTCTGCCGGTTGACGAAGGCGATCACCGAGTAGCGGTCGGAGCCGCCGCGACCGGCAAGGTTGACCGCCAGCGTCTGGAACAACTCGTTCGCGCTGGCGCTGTTGGACACCGTGGCGTTGTTCAGCGTCTCCTGGGCCGCCGACAGCGCCGCCTGCGCCTCCGACTGCACCGACTCCTTCTTGGTGTCGATCACGCCGCTGCTGGCCTGCCGCATGATCAGGAACCCGCCCAGGATCACCACGATCAGCGACGCGACGAAGACCGACGAGATCACCCGCAGCGGCAACGACCGCGACCACCAGTTCAGTGGCAGCTTCCACCACGGTTCACCCTCGGTGATCCCACTCGGTAAGGACATGAACGAGCTAGCCCATCCCCATCATCACCGGGGCTGCTTCACTTCGCCCGCCTTGTAGCCGATACCGCGTACGGTGACGACGATCTCCGGGCGTTCCGGGTCCCTTTCGATCTTGGACCGCAGTCGCTGCACGTGCACGTTGACCAGTCGGGTGTCGGCGGCGTGCCGGTAGCCCCAGACCTGCTCCAGCAACACCTCGCGGCTGAACACCTGCCACGGCTTGCGGGCCAGCGCCAGCAGCAGATCGAACTCCAGCGGGGTGAGCTGGATCGGCAGCCCGTCGCGCTGCACCGAGTGCCCGTCGACCTTGATCGTCAGGTCGCCGATGGCCAGCGTCTCGGACTCGTTGTCCTCCAACTGCCGGCGCAGCCGGGTCTTCACCCGGGCCACCAGTTCCTTGGCCTTGAACGGCTTGGCGACGTAGTCGTCGGCCCCCGCCTCCAGGCCCGCGACGACGTCGATCGTGTCCGACTTCGCGGTCAGCATGACGATCGGCACGCCGGACTCGGCCCGGATCTGCCGACAGATCGCGACCCCGTCCCGGCCGGGCAGCATCAGGTCGAGCAGGATCAGGTCCGGTTTGGACTCGAGGTAGGCGGAATAGGCCTGGTCGCCGTGGGAACACCAGATCGGCTCGAAGCCTTCGGTCCGCAGCACAATGGTGAGCATCTCGGCCAGGGACGCGTCGTCGTCGACGACCAGCACCCGAACCTTGCCGCTCCCGTTTTTCGTTCCGTCTGACACCCAAAACCTCTCTGAGACTCGCTGGGGCGAGTTCATCCTAGTGGGCGGAACCGGGAAAACGGGATCAACCAGGCGCAACGGACCGCGGCGAACTTCGGCCACCACCGAACCCGCTCCCGGCCGGGCGCGCGTCGACCACCCGACTGTGTGCCCCCGGGATGACAGACTGTCGCCGATGGCTGCGACGTTCAATCCCGGAGGCGGGCCCCCGACCACGGTCCCCGCACCGTGGCTGCGGCCGCGCCGGCCCGCGGTCCTGGACGCCTCGCGGGCGGCGCTGATCCCACTGCGGCCGTTGACGATCACCGAGGTGCTGGACGCCGCGTTCCTGGTGGTCCGGCGGAACGCCCGGATGATGATCGGCCTGCCGCTGGCGATCGCCGGTGGCGCGGGCGCGTATCTGCTGGGCGGGATCGGGATCTGGTTCCTGCTGGGCGAGTCCACCGCGGACTGGGCCCAGATCCTGGTGGTCGTGCTGTACGGGCTGCTCGGGCTGCTGTTGCTCACCATGTGCCTGGTCTGGATGACCGCGATCCTGTCCGGGGTCACGCTGCAGACGGTGCTCGGGCCCGGCTTCGCGCCGCCGACCGTGCTGTCGCTGCGCCGGTCGCTGCGGCTGTTCTGGCCGATGGTCGGGTTGTCGGTGTTGCAGTGGGTGGCCGGATCGATCCTGCAGTCGGTCGTCTCGGTGCTGTACTACTTCGCGCTGCTCGGGGCGCTGCTCGGCGCCGACGAGCAACTGGCGGCGGTGATCACGATCATCGTGTCGCTGGTCGGCTATCTGCTGCTGGCGGCTGCCTACAGCTACATCTCGCTGACCGTTCCCGCCTACGCCACGGAGAACGCGCACGCGCCGGCCTGGATCGGCACCCCGCAGCGACGGACCACGATCATCACCGCGTTCGAGCGGTCGTTCAAGCTGATCGGGCTGCGCAACCTGCCCCGGGCCGCGTTGATCATGGCCGGCGGGATGGCGATCTCGGTCACCGTGGTCACCCTGGTCGGGATCGGTTCACTGCTGGTGGTGTTGTTGTACGCCACCGCGCTCGGGGCCGATCCGCTGCTGGTGCTGTCCAACCCCTGGACCTACATCGGGGTGTTCGGATTCGCTTCGGTGGTGGCGATGTCGGCCCTGCTCGCGTTCATCGCCGCCGTGCAGACGCTGCTCTATCTTGATCTTCGGATGCGCCGGGAGGGGCTCGATCTGGCGATGCGCTTCGACTGCGTACCGATCCCGCAGCCGTCGGCTCCGCCGGTGGTCTTCCTCGCCCCGATGCCTCCGCCCCGGCCGCCGATGCCGCCCATGCCGCCGCCGGTCGCACCGCCGGGACCGCGATCATGATCCCGCTGGACGTGCCGGTCGAGCTGGGCCGGGAGGAGGCCCGCCGCCGGGTGCTGGAGGAGCTGGCCAAGACCAAGTACGAGGGCGAGCTGCCGCCCTGGCTGCAGGACCTGATGAACCGGCTGCAGGACCTGCTGATCGAGATCGTCCGGTTCGTCCTCGGCCTCGGCAGCCCGGCCGGCGCCGCCGGCGGCGGCATCAACATCGGCTTCGTGATCATGGTCGCGGTGATCGTGATCGGCATCGGGTTGCTGGTCTGGAAGGTCGGGCTGCCGCGCTGGCGGCGATCACGGATCCGGGACGCCGACGTCGAGCTCGACGCCGACCTCGCCCCCGCGGACTACCGCACCGCGGCGGAGCGGTTCGCCGCCGCGGGCGACTGGCGGGCCGCGGTCCGGGATCGCTTCCGGGCGGTGGTCAAGGAGCTCGAGATCGTCACCATCCTCGATCCGCGGCCGGCCCGGACCGCCTTCGAGGCCTCGACTCTGGCCGGCCGGGCGTTGCCGGAGCAGGCGTCGGTGTTGCGGGCGGGCGCGGAGGTGTTCTCCGCGGTGATGTACGGCGACCGGGCCGCCGACGGGTCGACGTACCGGCAACTGGTGGAGCTGGACCGGCAGGTCACCGCGGCGGCCGAGCGGGCCGACCTGTCCGGCGATCAGCCGGAGCCGGCGGAGGAGCCGCGATGACGATCTTCGCCGCTCCGCCGGGACCCGGCGCCGGTCCGACCGGGCCGCCGGCCGACAAGCCCGAACCGCCCGCGGGACAAGGACCCCCGCCGGACGCGCCGACCCGGCCGCGGTCGCGCTGGTCGTCGTTCTGGCGCCATCCGGCCACCCGGTGGGTGGCCGCGATCCTGCTGGTCACCCTGATCATCGCGTTGACGATCACCGCGTTCGGCTCGATGACCGGCAGCAACGGGCCGAACGACCCGCGCTCGGCCCGGCCCGACGGCGCCGGTGCCGGCGCGGCGGTGCTCCGGCAGGAGGGGGTCGACGTCCGGCCGACCCGCCGGGTCGACGACGCGGTCCGCGACGGGGCGGGCGCGACCGTGGTGGTCGCCTTCCCGGACCGGCTGACCGCCGCTCAGGCGCGCCGGCTGTTGGCGATCCCGGACGCCCGGATCATCCTGCTGGCGCCCGAGTCGGTCCTGGAGCGGTTCGGTGCCGCGGCCGAGAACGTCCTGGGCGGGGGCTCCGCCGAGATCCCGATGACGCCGCAGTGCGACGACCCGGCGGCGTTGCGGGCCGGGGACACCCAGTTCCGAGGGGGTGAGGTGTACCGGCCCAACGGAGCCTTGCTGGCCGGGTGCTATCCCGGTGACGGCGGCTTCGGCTACCTCCGCGCGGCCACCGCGGCGGGGCCCGAGATCGAGCTGCTGGGCGGCGGGTGGACCAATGACGAGATCGCGCTGGCGGGCAACGCTGCTCTGGTGACCAGCCTGTTCGGGTCGCGGGACCGGTTGATCTGGCTGCTCGAGACCACGCCGGACAGCGACTCCACGGGCGGCGGCGAACCCACGCGACCGACGGTGCTGCCGGGCTGGTGGACGATGGCGGTGGCGCAGGCCGTGGTCGCGGTGATCATCGTCGGCCTCTGGCGCGGCCGGCGGCTCGGCCCGATCATCCAGGAGCGGCTGCCGGTCCGGGTCCGGGCGTCGGAGACCGTCGAGGGCCACGGCCGGCTCTACTTCCGGCTCAGTGCCCGGGACCGGGCCGCAGCCGCTCTCCGCGACGGCGTGGTCCGGCGACTGAGCCGGCGCTACGGCCACGGCAACGACCCGATGGCCCTGGCCGCCGCCCTCGCCGAGCGGACCGGCCGGGACAGCCGGCAGGTGCACCAGGTCCTGTTCGGGCCGGTGCCGACCGACGATGATCAACTTCTGGACCTGGCGGAGAACCTTGATCAGCTCGAGCAGGAGGCACGACAGCCGTGAGTCATGACCCGAACCAGCAGCGGACCTACCCGGATGCCCCGATGGGCCGGCCGCCGCAGGGCCCGCCGATGCATCAGCCCGGACCGCCGCCGCAGTCGTACGGTTCCCCGGCCCCGCGACCGAACCCGCCGTCCCCGGCCCGGTCCGCCCTGTCGGCGCTGCGGGACGAGGTCGGCAAGGCGGTGGTCGGCCAGGAGTCGGCGGTGACGTCGTTGATCATCGCGTTGATCTGCCGCGGCCACATCCTGCTCGAGGGCGTGCCGGGCACGGCCAAGACGCTGATGGTGCGAGCGTTCAGCCAGGCGATGCGGCTGGACACCAAGCGGGTCCAGTTCACCCCGGACCTGATGCCGGGCGACATCACCGGGTCGGTGATCTATGACTCGCGGACCTCGGAGTTCACCTTCCGCCAGGGACCCGTCTTCACCAACCTGCTGCTGGCCGACGAGATCAACCGCACCCCGCCGAAGACCCAGTCGGCGCTGCTGGAGGCGATGGAGGAACGCCAGGTCAGCGTGGACGGCACTCCCCGTCCGCTGCCCGATCCGTTCATCGTCGCCGCGACCCAGAACCCGGTCGAGTACGAGGGCACGTACCCGCTGCCGGAGGCCCAGCTGGACCGGTTCCTGATGAAGATCAAGATCGACCTGCCGCAGCGCGATGCCGAGATCGAGATCCTGAACCGGCACGCCCACGGGTTCGATCCGCGTGATCTCGAGGCCGCCGGGCTGAGCCCAGTGGCGAGCAGCGAGGACCTCTGGCAGGCGCGCCGGGAGACCCAGGCGGTGCTGGTGCAGCCCCAGGTGCAGGCCTACATCGTCGACGTCGTCCGGGCCACCCGGCAGTCGCCGTCGCTGCAGCTCGGGGTGTCGCCGCGTGGCGCGACCGCGATCCTGAACACGGCCCGGGCGTGGGCCTGGCTGTCCGGCCGGGACTACGTCTCGCCGGACGACGTCAAGGCACTGGCCTTCGCCACCCTGCGGCACCGGGTCGCGCTGCGGGCCGAGGCGGAGCTGGAGGGCGTCACCGCCGACTCCGTGATCGAATCCATCCTGGCCACCGTGCCGGTGCCGCGCTGATCATGGTCCAGTCCCCGACGGACCGGAGCGCGGCGCCATGATCTTGACCTGGCGGGCCGGTGCCCTGGCGGCGATCGCCGTGATCGCGGTCGCGATCGCCGGCAGTTGGCTCGCGTTCGTGATCGCCACCGGCGTGCTGATCATCGTGATCGTGGTCGACCTGCTGCTCTGTCCGTCGCCGGCCAAGGTCTCGGTCCGCCGGTCCGGCGACACCGCGGTGCGGTTGGGCGATCCGGCCCAGGTGTCGGTGCTGCTGACCAACCACAACCGGCGCACGATCACCGCCACGGTCCGGGACGCCTGGTCGCCGTCGGCCGGGGCCAGCGGTGGGATCTCGACGATCACCATCCCGGCCCGGCAGCGCCGGCTGACCCGGACCACGCTGCTGCCGACCCGGCGCGGCGACCGGCCGAGCGGCCCGGTGATCATCCGCGCGTACGGCCCGCTGCGGATCGCCGGCCGGCAGCGCGCGCACCAGGCGCCCTGGCGGGTCCGGGCGCTGCCACCGTTCAACAGCCGCAAGCATCTGCCCAGCCGGATCGCCCGGCTGCGCGAGTTGGACGGCCGGTCGAGCATCCTGCAGCGCGGCCAGGGCACCGAGTTCGACAGCCTGCGCGAGTACGTGCCCGGTGACGACGTCCGGTCGATCGACTGGCGGGCCACCGCCCGGTCGACCATGGTCGTGGTGAAGACCTGGCGTCCGGAACGGGACCGGCATGTGCTGATCGTGCTGGAGTCCAGCCGCACCTCGGCCGGCCGGGTCGGTGATCAACCGAAACTCGATCACTCGATGGACGCCGCCCTGCTGCTGGCGACCCTGGCCTCGCGCGCCGGCGACCGGGTGGATCTGCTGATCGTCGACCGGGAGGTCCGGGCCAGCGTCGTCGGCGAACCGGCGGCGACCATGCTCAACACGTTCGTCAACGCGATGGCCAATGTCGAGTCGATCCTGGTCGAGACCGATCATCGTCAGTTGGTCACTGAGATCATGAGCCGGGTCTCCCAGCGATCACTGGTGGTGATCTTGACCGGGCTGGACACGGCGGCGATCACCGACGGGCTGCTCGGCGTGATCGGCCCGGTCCGGCGCAAGCACCGGATCGTCCTGGCCGCTGTCTCCGATCCGCGGATCGACGAGCTCCGTGGCCGGCGGGAGGAGCCGGGCGACGCCTACGCCGCGGCGGCGGCCGAGGTCGACGTGGAGCGCCGCGGCCAGGTCGAGCGGCAGTTGCGCGATCTCGGCATCTCGGTGGTGCAGGCGCCGCCGGACACGTTCGCCCCGGCCCTGGCCGACCACTATCTGGCGCTGAAGAAGGCCGGCCAGCTCTGACCCGAAGCAGTCCGCCGAATTCCTCGGATGATTACGGTCAGCCGTAGTCGGCATTCTGCCCTAGCTGAAACCCTTGCCACGGGACGCCCGTGATGGCTATTTTGAAGCTTTACTGCAACCGGTTTCAGTCATCAGGGAGCGATCATGACCAACGCCAGGACGATCACCCGACGCGGTCTCATCGCCGGTGGCACCGCGGCCGTGGCCGGGGCCACCCTGCTGGGTGGTTGTTCCAGCGGCGGCGGGACCGAGAACACGTCCGAGGTCAACAGCAGCGTCGCGTTGCCGGCCTACGTCCCGTACACGAAGGTCAAGGCCGACCTCGCCTCCACCGACGAGGCCGTGATGGCCGCCTTCCGCAAGTTCCCGGCGGGCGACATCGCCGCCACCGAGAGCAAGCCGCTGGCCAGTGGCAAGCCGTTGACGATCTTGACCAACACCAACGTGCAGTTGCCGCCGGCGCTGAACGACAACAAGTACTGGCAGGCCGTCAACGACGCCGCCGGCGCCGAGTTGCAGTTCACCATGGCCACTGCGGCCGACTACACGGCCAAGCTGACCGTGGTGATCGCCGGCGACGATCTGCCGGAGGTGGTGGCGCTGCGCCCGGTCGGCGACCTGCCCAAGCTGCTCGAAGCCCGGTTCACCGATCTGTCCGAGCACCTGTCCGGCGACGCGATCAAGAAATATCCGGGGCTGGCCAACATCCCGACGGTCTCCTGGAAGTCGTGCGTCTACAACGGCGGCATCTACGGCATCCCGCTGAACCGGCCGGCCGCCGCGGGCGAGATGCACGCCCGGCTCGACGTGATCAAGAGCAAGGGCGCCAACCCCGAGCCGGCCGATTACGCCGAGTTCCTCGAGATGTGCCGTACGGTCAACGATCCCAAGCGCAACCGCTACGCGATGGGCAGCCCGCAGTCGACGCTCAACTTCCTCAAGGAGATGCTCGGCCTGCCCCAGGGCTGGGGGGTGGACGGCAGCGGGAAGTTCACCCACGTCGCCGAGCGGGAGGAGTTCCGGCAGGCCCTGGACGCGGTCACCCAGCAGTGGAGCGAGGGCCTCTTCCACCCCGATTCCTTCACCCAGGAAACCCTGCTGGCGCAATGGGTCGGCAACGGCAACGTCGCCATCAACAACGGCGGTGCCGGGTCGGTCGCCGGCTACTACACCACCTACAGCGCCAACAATCCGGACATGGAGATGGGCATCCTGATGCCGCCGAAGTGGGACGGCGGCGGCGACGGGACCAAGCTGATGGGGCCGGCGATCTACGGCGGGCCGATCGGGATCACCAAGACCACGCCGGAGCGGCTGGAGGAGATCCTGGCGTTCTTCAACTGGCTGGCCAGCCCGTTCGGCACAGTGGAGAACCGGCTGCTCAGTTACGGCGTCGAAGGGCACGATTTCGACTTCAAGGACGGCGATCCGGTACGGAACCAGACCGGCGTCCGCGAGGTCACGCTGCCGGTGAACTACACCGGGGCGCCCGCGGTGGTGAACTTCACCCCGGGCCGGCCGGAGGCGACCGAGATGTACTACGCGTACCAGGAGCGGTGCGCGAAGAGCAAACAGCCGCTGGCCACCCAGGGCCTCTACTCCCCCACCCAGCAGTCCGATGGCGCGGCGCTGGACAAGTCGCTGACCGACGGCATCAACGACGTGATCACCGGGCGGAAGAAGCTGGCCGACTTCGACGGGTTCGTCAACACCTTCAAGTCCGGCGGCGGCGACAAGATCCGGACCGAATACGAGCAGGCCTTCGCCGCCACCCAGTGATCGCCCGGCCGGGCGTTCATGATCAACCTTGCCGAGGAGACCAGCACCATGGTGCGCCGCTTCGCCCTGCCGCCCGCGCAGGATCCGTTCGTCAACACGCCCCTGATCAGCCTCGGCCCCGGCGACGACGGCGCCGAACGGTTCTGGATCACCTCTTGGAACAGCGTTTCCGGCACTCAGGCGATCATGATCACCGAGGACGGCCGGGAGGAGATCCATCGGTTCGATGATCATCCGGGCTTCTACAGTGCCGGGCCGGAGGATGCCGCCACGCTGTGGCTGTGTGGTGATCTGGCCAAGGTCGTCCGGCACGATCTGCGCAGCCGTGAGCGGCAGGTGTTCGCCACCGGGGCGCCGTACGCGCTGATGTTCGGCGGGATGGTCGTCGATCCGTTGTCCGGCAAGCTGTTCGGGCTCGCCTTCCCGCCGCCGACCCCGACCGCGATCAGCTTCGACTTCCGCAACGGTCGGGCCGGATCGGTCTTCGCCGGAGTCTGCGACGAGCACTACTCGGCGTCGCACTTCGCCAACGGCGACGGCACCTTCACCCTGTTGGCGTTCAACCCCGATCTGGCCTTGCTCCGTTGGGATCCGGCGACCGACACGGTGACCCGGACGCTGGCCAGCGAGCTGCTCGGCCGCCCGGTCCGCTGGACCGACCGGATGACGATCTCCGCCACGATCACCGACGATGACGGGCACGTCTATCTGCCCGAGGTCGGCTGGTACGACCCGATCGGACAGCGGCTGGTGCCCGGTCCCGAGGCCGGGCGGCGGATGAACTGGTTCGCCCTCCGCGACGGCAAGGCCTGGGGCTCGGCGATGGCCGGCGAGATGCTCACCGTCGCCACCTGGGATCTGGCCACCGGCGTGATCACCGAGCTCTGCCGGATCCCCGACGGCACCGTCCAGGGCGTCCGGATGTCCGCCGCCGGGCGGATCGTCGCCGTGACCATGTTCGGCACCTTCCTGGTGATCGACGCGGCGGACGGCTCACTGCTGCAGTCCCGGCACCTGCCGACCGATTCGATCGGCCACGTCGACTGCCTGCGCCGGATCGACGCCGACCGATTGCTCGGCACGACCTTCATCACGCAACGGTTCTGGAGCCTCGATCTGCGCACCGGCGCCGGCGAGGACCTCGGCCGGGCCGCGCCGGGTGGCGGCGAGGTGCTGCAGACCTGGAAGATCAAGAACAAGGTCTATCTGGCGGCCTATACCGGCGCCGAACTGGTCGAGTACGACCCCGACCGCGCCGCCCGCTTCCCGGAGAATCCGCGGGTCGTGGCGCAGCCGTCGAGCGGGATGCGGCCGGTCGCGGCGGCCGACGACGGCCGGCTGATCTTCTACTCCTCCAACCACCACTACGGCGAGCTCGGCTGCGTGCTGACCCGCTATGACACCGAGACCGGGCTGGCCACCTATGCCGACGATCCGCTGCCCGGTCAGGCGATCCGCAGCCTGGTGATCAACTCCGCCGGCACGGCCCTGCTGGCCGGCACCGCGATGGAGGCCGACTGCCAGAGCGCGCCGCCGACCGATGATCACTGCCTGTTCGCCACGATCGACTCGGTCACCCTTGGCGCGGTCTCGACCACCCGGGCACCGGCCGGCACGCTCGCCGCCCGGGTGCACGGCGTGATCGACACGGAGCGTTATCTGGCGACGATCACCGGCCGGTTCGATGATCTTGATCAGGTCCGCTGGCTGATCCTGGACGCTGCCGGCGACGAGCTCGGCCCGGCCACCCTCGATGCCACGAGCCTGCTGCCGGAGGGCGGCAGCGCCGTGGTCGCCACCGGGATCGCCGGACTGTTCGTGATCAAGAGCCGGGCCGGCTTCGCCCTCTGGGACTTCCGCGCCGCCGAACCGGTTCGACTGGCGACGGTCTGCGACGACCCGAGCGCGTACGCCTGCCAGATCCAGGACGGCTCGATCCACGTGCTGCTCCCCGACGCGGTCCTGATCGACGACGACCTGCTGGCCCGCTTCGGCTGACTACGGCTTCGTACGGTATACCGCCTAGAACACCAGAAGGTATACTGCTCGGTATGTCCGAGTCTGCAACAATCAAGGTCCCCAAGGACCTCCGGGACTCCGTCATGAAGGCCGCCCGAACGGAGGGCATGACCGCCGCGGAGTATCTCCGACTGGTCACGAACGAACATGCCCGACGGCAGCGCTTCGACCGGGTTCGAGCCGCCTACGCGCGCGCCGCCGACGCCCCCGACGATGACTACGACGACCTCACCGCCGCCTGGGACGAGGCCGCCGGCGACGGTCTGGACGATGCGTGAACTGCACCGTGGCGACGTGGTGTTCGCCAACTTCGACCCGACCCGCGGGCGGGAGCAGGCCGGACTGCGACCGGCCCTGATCATCGCATCCAACGACTACCTGGATTCCGTGCCGGCCCTCGCCATCGCTCTGCCGGTCACCACCAAGGACCGGAACTGGCCGCACCACGTGCGACTCACCGGTGCCGGACTGACCTTGCGGCGACCGAGCTGGGCGATCACCGAGCAACCGCGAACGATCAGCCGGGACCGTCTCGCCCGACGCGCCGGACACGTCGACCAGGACTGCCTGGATGAGATCGACCAATGGCTACGAGACTTCCTGGACCTTGCGTGATCCCGACCTGACTCTGACCCGCCGGATCGTTTCTCTACCTGTGGCGAGTTCCGCACCCCAAACCGGCCCTGGCTGCATCATTTCTCTACCTGTGGCGAGTTCCGCACCCCCAACCGGCCCTGGCTGCATCATTTCTCTACCTGTGGCGAGTTCCGCAAGCGCTGACAACCCGGTTCCAGGTGACTAGCGCGGGCGGCGGAGCAGGGGTAGGAGTTGATCACCGATTCGGGCGACCTCGTCGAGGTACGGAGTATCGGAGAGGACGAACTGGCTGATGCCGAGGTCGGCGTGGCGGCGCAGGATCCGGTGCGTCTTCAGCGGGTTCGTCTGTCCCCGCCAGGTCCTTGACGCGGCGCGGCGCACCGGAGTCGCGGCCGCTCTCGGGCAGACTCGGCCGTGGCGTCACTTCCCCGGCGTCATCTCAGGAGGTCGGCATGACTGATCAGCGTCCGGAAGTGCCCGCGGTATCCGTCGAACAGGCTCGCGAGGTCTGTCTCGACCTGGTCCAACAGCATTACGCGCTCGGCGACCTGAGCCAGGAGGATCTGGATGATCGGGTCGGTCTGGCGCTGCAGGCCAAGAATCATCGCACCCTGTTCGCGCTGACCTCAGATCTGCCGCTGCTGCCGCCGGCGACGTCCCCGAAGCCGCCGGTGGTGGCCGGGCCGATCGGGCGGGGTCGCCGCCTGACGTACGCGATCGTCGGCGCGGTCGCCGTCGTCGTGGCCGGGCTGGGCGGGGTCGTCGCCCTGGGAGGCATCCGGGCTTCGGCCGACCAGCCGGCGGACTACTTCTACTGCGAGGCCACCGGCAGCGAGGATCCGGCTCAGACCTGCCCGGCGGTGTCGGCGTCTCGGCTTCGGCTCGACTCCTATGCCGACCAGATCCACTCCTACCGCAGCCAGATCGAGGAGTACGTCCCGTCGAACGAACTGTTGGCCCGGGTGGAAAGTGCGGCCCAGTTGGCAGACATGGCCCAGGAGCGGGCCAGGGTTGAGGCCCTGGTCGAGGCGACGGGCGGGAAGCCCGACACGGCCGCGGTCGAGAAGCTGACCGGTCAGGTCGAAACCGCGATGCGGGATGCGGCCGCCGCCCTGTCCGAGGCGATCGCCAACGGCCCGCGCTAGTACGGCTGACCGACCTCCCGGACCTGCCTCAACCGGGGTAGGAGTTGATCACCGATCCGGGCCACCTCGTCCAGGTATGGGGTGTCGGAGAGAACGAAGTGGCTGACGCCGAGGTCGGCGTAGCGGCGTAGGGCAGTGGCGACGTCGTCGGGTGAACCGACCAGCCAGGTGGTGCCCGCGCCTCCCCCGCCGTATCGGCCAGGCGTGGTGTAGAGGCAACTGTCCAGCACCTCGCCGCGCTCGGTCAGGTCGTACAGCCGCTGCTGGCCGACGGCGCGCTTCCAGTTCCGGTCGGCCTCGCCGCCGGCGCGCTCCGCCATCGCGGCGACCCTGGCCTCCGCGTCGTGCCAGGCCTGCTCGGTGGTCGGCCGGATCAGGGTGGTGATCCGCAGCCCGAACTCCAGTGGGGCATGTTCGCGCTCCAGTTCGGTGCTGAGGCCACGAAGCCGATCGACCCGTTCCGCGATGCCGTCCAGCGGCTCGCCCCAGAACAGCTGGACGTCGGCCTCGGTCGCCGACACCCGCTCGGCCGCCGGCGAGGCGCCGCCGAAGTAGAGCCGCGGGTGCCGCCCATCCTCCGCCCGGTACGGTCCGGGCCGGACGGTCGACCCCTCGACGGTGAAGAACTCGCCGTGGAAGGTGACGTCCGGCTCCCGCCAGAGCCGGCGGACCAGCCGGAGGAACTCCCGGGTTCGGTCGTAGCGGCGGGCCGGATCGCTGTTGCCGTCGCCGTACGCGGCGAGGTTGTCGACCCCGGACACGATGTTGATCAACAGCCGGCCACGGCTGAGTTGATCAAGGGTGGCCGACGCCGCGGCAAACTGGGCCGGCTGCCAGTAGCCGGGCCGGATCGCCACCAGTGGTTGAAAGGTGGTGGTCCGGGCGGCCAGCGCGGTGGCCACGGTGAAGGTGTCCGGCCGGCCCCAGCCGGCGCCGAGCAGCGCGCCGCCCCAGCCGTGGTCCTCGACCGCCAGCGCGTGCCGGACCGACAGCTCCAGCGTGCCCCAACCGTCGGCCACGTCGTCGCCACGGTGGCCGGGCTCGACCGTGTTCGGGATGTACCAGAGGAACTCCGGGGCCTCGCCAGATCCGGTGTCGGTCATCCGGTCACCGCCAGGTCAGCGGCGGCTACCTCGGGCCGGGTCAGCCCGTAATGATCACGCAGGGTGGTCCCCTCGTAATCGGAGCGGAACCGGCCGCGCCGGACCAGGATCGGCACCACCTGGTCGACGAAGGTGTCCAGCCCGGACGGCAGCACCGGCGGCATCACGTTGAACCCGTCCGCGGCACCATGATCGAACCAGTCGATGATCGCGTCCGCGACCTGCTCCGGGGTTCCGGTGAAGGTCCGATGGCCGCGACCGCCGCCGAGCCGGCCGATCAGCTGGCGTACGGTCAACCGTTCGGAGCGGGCCAGATTGACGATCAGGGTGTAGCGGCTCTTGGCCCCCTCGATCTGATCTTCGTCCGGCAGTTCGGCCGGTAGCTGCGCATCCAGCGCGAGCTCCTCCGGCGCGACCCGCAGGGTCTTGGCCAGCTGGTCCCGGGCGTACTCCGGCCTGATCAACTCGTCCAGCTCGGTGTCGAGCGCGCGCGCCTCCGCCTCGGTGGAGCCGATCACCGGGACGATGCCGGGCAGGATCTTGATCAACTCCGGGTCCCGGCCGAGGGCGGCGGTGCGGCGCTTCAGATCGCGGTAGAAGTCCTGGGCGTCGGCCAGCGTCTGCTGCGCGGTGAACACGGCCTCGGCGTAGCGGGCGGCGAAGCTCTTGCCGTCCTCGCTGCTGCCGGCCTGGACGATCAGCGGCCGGCCCTGCGGCGAGCGGGGCAGGTTGAGCGGTCCGCGGACCCGGAAGTAGCGGCCGACATGATCGATCGGGTTGATCTTGGTCGCGTCACCCCAGACGCCCTCGGCCTGGTCGGCGATCGTCGCGTCGTCGGTCCAGCTGTCCCAGAGCGCGCCGGCGACCTCGAGGAACTCCGCTGCCCGCTCGTAGCGCTCCCGGTGGGCCGGTTGATCATCGAGGCCGAAGTTGCGGGCGGCCTCGGGGCCGGCGGTGGTCACCACATTCCAGCCGGCCCGGCCGCCGCTGACGTGATCGACCGAGGCAAACCGGCGGGCCAGGTTGTACGGGTCGTTGTAGGTCGTCGAGGCGGTCGCGATCAGGCCGATCCGGCTGGTCACGGCGGCGATCGCGGTGAGCAGGACGGTCGGTTCGAGGGTCCCGGCGGGACGGCGGCCGACGTCGCCGCGGAGCACCGGCGAGTCGGCGAAGAAGATCGAATCGAGCTTGCCCCGCTCCGCCGTCTGCGCCAGTCGTTGGAAGTGCGCGACGTCGGTGTTGGCGTACGGATCGCTCTCCGGCAGCCGCCAGGAGGCCTCGTGGTGCCCGGTGCTCATCAGGAACGCGTTCAGGTGCAGTGGTCGGGCTTGATCGACGAGTGAATGATCAGACACGGATGGTTTCCTTCAGTCCAAGGGCGGAGAGCAGTTGGTCCCGGATCCCGGCGAACGCGGGATCGGTGACGTCGCGCGGCGTGGGCAGGTCGATCGCGACCTCGACGGCGACCGCGCCCTCGTCGAGGACGATCACCCGGTCGGCGAGCACGATCGCCTCGTCGACATCGTGGGTGACCAGCAGCACGGCCGGCCGGTGCCGGTCGCAGAGCCGGCGGAGCAGCACGTGCATCCGGATCCGGGTCAGCGCGTCGAGGGCGCCGAACGGTTCGTCGGCGAGCAACAGTTGCGGATCCCGGACCAGGGAACGGGCCAGCGCGACCCGCTGCTGTTCGCCGCCGGACAGCTCGTTGGGCCAGGCCCGTTCGCGGCCGGCCAGGCCGACCTCGGCCAGCGCCTCCCGGCCCCGGCCCGCGGCCTCCTTCGGGCTGCCGCCGGTCAGGCCGAGCAGGACGTTGTCCAGCACCCGCTGCCAGGGCAGCAGCCGGGAGTCCTGGAACACCACCGAGATCTTGTCCGGGACGTCGAGGGTGCCCTCGCCCGCAACGTTGTCGTCGAGCCCGGCCAGGGCCCGGAGCAGGGTGCTCTTGCCCGAGCCGCTGCGCCCGATCAGGGCGACGAACTCGCCGTCGGCGATGGACAGGTCGATCGAGTCGAGCACCGCCCGGGCGCCGTAGCGGCGGGTCAGCCCGGTCACCCGGACCGTCGGTTGATCATGATCTAATCGGCCAGGGTGCGTCGCCATGACAGGCCCTTTCGTTGGATCAGTCGGACGATGCCATCGGAGGTCAGGCCGAGCACGCCGTAGACGACGAGGCCGACGATGATGATCTCGGTCTGGCCGTAGGTCCGGGCCAGCTCCATCATGTAGCCGATCCCGCTGGTGGCGTTGATCTGCTCGACCACCACCAGCGACAGCCAGGCTCCGGTCACCGCGAAGCGCAACCCGAGCAGGAATCCGGGCAGCGCCCCGGGCAGCACGACCCGCCGGATGAACTCCCCCCGGCCGAGCCCGAGGGACTGGGCCAGCTCGACGTACCGGCTGTCGATGCCGCGCAGACCGTTGTGAGTGTGCAGATAGATCGGGACGAAGACGCCGAGCGTGATCGTGATGATCTTCATCGGTTCACCGATGCCGAACCACAAGATCAACAGCGGCAGCAGGGCGAGCGACGGGATCGCCCGCTTGAGCTGGATCGGGCCGTCCACCAGCGCTTCGCCGACCCGGCTCAGGCCGGAGATCAACGCCAGCACCAGGCCGAGCCCGATGCCGAGGGCGAGTCCGGTCAGGGCCCGCGCGGCCGAAGTCGCCAGGTGGGCCGGCAGCCGGCCGTCGATCGTCAGTTCGATCGCGGTGGTGACGACCGTCCACGGCGCGGTCAGGATCCGCGGATCGATCAGGCCGGTGGCCGAGCCGCCGGCCCAGATCAGCAGCAACAACAGCGGTCCGATCGCGATCCCGAACGGGATCGGCCGGCCGAGGCTGAGCCGGGTCCGCGATCGGCGCGAGGTCCGCGACCGGTCCGAGGCAGCAGTCCGAGTGGGGATCCGGTCACCGACCAGGACGGGCGGATCGAGCCTGAGGTCGGTGGTCATGATCGGCCCTCCGCGGCGAAGGCCTCGGTCGCGACCGGCACGAACCGCGGGTCGTAGAGGTCTTCGGCCTTGATCGGGTCGTTGCCGGTCTCGGCGGCGAGCAGATCGATCGTCTCCTGATGGCGTACGTACACGTCGGTCAGGTCGTCCGGGATCTCGAGCTTCCCGGTGCGCTCGACCAGCCAGCGCCCGTCGGCGGCACTCAGCCCCTGGTCGGCCACGTAGTAGCCCTCGATCCACTGATCGGGATGCTCGTCGACCCAGCGCACCGCGCGGGCCCAGGCGGCCACGAACTGCCGCAGCGCGGCGGCCTTGCCCGGGTCGGCCAGCGACGACTCGAGCGCATAGACGTGGCCCGGATCGTCGCGCAGACCGTGCTGGATCGTCGCGGCGCCCTCGGCCGCATACTTGCCGAGATAGCGCTTGATCTGGACCCCGCCGATCGGCGCGATGTCGACCTGACGGGCGGCCAGGGCGTTGGCGTAGACGTCGCCGGTGCTGGGCAGTTCGATCAACTGCACGTCGGCCTTGGTCAGGCCCGCCTTGCGCAGGGCCTTGAGCACCAGTGCACCCTGGGCCTGGCCCGGCGAGAAGGCGATCTTCTTACCCCTGAACTCCTCCAGGGTGGCGGCCGCGGTGCCGGGAGCGACGCCGAACTCGTACACCGGATGGTGCAGCGGATCGACCCGGAACCGGGAGGCGATGATCTTGACCTCAAGGCCCGTCCAGCGAGCGTGGATCGGCGGGATCTCCGCCACCGAACCGGCGTCGAGGGCACCGGCCCGGAAGGCCTCGGTGGTCTGCGGCCCGCCGGACAGGTTGGCCCACTCGATGAACGGCAGCTCGTCCAGTTCGCCGGACAGCTGCAACGCCTTCTGGGTCGAGGGATCACCGATGATGATCTTGGTGTCGTCCGGGACCTGATCCGGCAGCGGAGCGTCCAGGGCCAGGGTGGCGCCGGTGCCGGATTGCTGTCCGATCGCGCAGCCCGACAGGGCCAGCGCGCCCGCGGCCAGACCGAGGAAGGAACGGCGGGAGGTGGAGCCGGTCATCGGAGATCACCGCTTCCGGCCAACGCGCCGTAGCCGCCGTCATGGTAGACCAGCGGCCGGTACGGACGCCGGACCTCGGCCGTGAGCAACCGGAGGACGACGATCTGATGATCACCGACGGCGAACCGGTGCGCGATCCGTCCGTGCAGCAGGCTGGCGGCGTCGTCGAGCACCGGCGTACCGTCGGCCAGGGTCGACCACCTGGTCGGATGGGCGAAGCGGTCGATGCCGCTGGTGGCGAAGCGCACCGCGAGCTCGGACTGATCGGCGGCGAGCAGATTGATCGCCGCGTAACTGGCGCGATCCACCACGGAAAAGCTGGAAGCGCTGTTGGACAAGGAGAACGACACCATCGGCGGGTTCAGCGACACCGACACCACGGAGGTGGCGGTGAAGCCGACCGGTGCGGACCCGGCGGCCGCGGTGATCGCGGCCACGCCGCCGGCGTGCAGCCGGAACACCGACCGGTAGAGCTCGGGGGAAACGGCAGGCTCCGGGATCGCCGGGACCAGGCTGATGCCAGGCTGCCTCGTGCCGTAAGCAGGATGGGCTGACATGAAGATACCTCTCGGTTGTGAGGGCCGGAGTTGATCAACACCGCTGCAGGTGACTTCAGTTTCACATATTCCCCAGTGGATACATAGGGAATCTTGCGATGCGAACACCTGCGCCGTCTGCTGAGACGGTTGCGGACCTCCCTACCACTGTCAGTGGCACCCGGAACGCGGTCTGGCTGGGCCGTGGATTCCCACTCAGTCTGGGAATCCGGGCCGGATCAGCCGGCCGGGGAAGGAGTGGATCATGACCGTGCTCGTCCCGATGATCATCAACCGTTTCGGTGGGTGGACACGATGACCGCAGAAACTCCGGCCGCGACGGCGCCACGGCGCAAGGTCGACCGGCGCCGCCTGTGGTTCGGCCTCGACGCTGTGGTAACCGGCCTCAACGGCCTCGGCTTTCTGCTGCTGGCCGACCGGCTCGCCCCGGTGCTGGGCGCCGCACCGACCTTGCTCTTGAGCGTCGGGGTGTTCCTGGTGCTGGTGACCGTGCCGCTGATCCTGGCCGCCCGGGCCACGACCGCCCACCCGGCCTGCTGGATCCCGGTGCTGATCAACCTGGCCTGGGTGGCCGCCTCGGTCGTCTTCGCCCTCGCCGCCCCCGACCCAACCCCGCTCGGACGCGGCTGGATCATCGCCCAGGCCCTGATCGTCGCCATCTTCGCCACCCTCCAAACCCGAGCCCTACGCCGCTGAAGCCTGGACCCACCGCTCGGGCACCGCTACGGTCCGGTGAGCTGAGCCGGGACTGATCCGTTCCCCGAGCCCACAGAACGGCCGCATGTTCCGTTCCCTGGGACGCCTGGATCCACCGATGATCTTGGATCTGCGATGTCGCGATTCCTGTTCGGGCTGGGCGTCTCTTCGTTCCCTGAGCCCGTCGAAGCTTGTTCGTTCCCTGAGCCTGTCGAAGGGCAGGCCAGCTGGTGTCTCTTCGGTTTCGGCCTGACGGCCGGAAAGATGCGCCAAGGACGGGCGGGTCAGGGCGGTTCGTCGCGTTGTGCGGCCGGGCGTCGGTGTTCACGGCGAAAGTCGCTGGTCGTTGATCCCGACCACAGCGCAACCGGCGCCCGGCCGGAGGTTCCGAGGAAACGCCGCAACCGGCCCGTCCTTGGCGCGTCTTTAGTCTCGGCGTGCACCGAGCGGACTTGTCGGGCCGGGCCGACCTCAAGCGACCGAAGTCTGCCGG
This sequence comes from Microlunatus speluncae, assembly GCF_009299835.1. Classification (GTDB taxonomy): domain Bacteria; phylum Actinomycetota; class Actinomycetes; order Propionibacteriales; family Propionibacteriaceae; genus Microlunatus; species Microlunatus speluncae. The sequence continues at coordinate 247,876 of NZ_VKCZ01000019.1, read as the reverse complement.
CAGGGTCCACGCGATGGGGCAGACCGGATGGTGCCGTTCTCGCGGAGCTTCGGCCTGACGGCCGGGAACGACGCGCCAAAGAACGGGGTTAGCGGTCGGCGGGGAATCGCGGCCGGGTACCGGTCGGCGCACAGTCGATGATCAAGCAGACCCCGACGTCCGGCGAGGTGCGGATCCCGGTGGAGCACGACTCGGGGCGCGGTCTTACCTGCCCTTCGACAGGCTCAGGGAACGAACCCCGAGTCCGGGCCAACGCAACCCCACTCAAGCCGTTCGCCGCTGCGCCACCGGCGGATCCAGACTGGATCTGTCGAGGCATGTCCTGAGCCTGTCGAAGGGGCCAGCCCATGATCACCATCGCCCTCCCGAGCTCAGGGTTTGAACAGCACGACAGAGAGCGCCGTCGCCACGAGCGATCGTGGCGACGGCGCTGTGCGTACAGCCGAGGGTCAGGCGTCGACGACCGCTTCGCCCTCGCTGAACTGCTCGACATACTCCCCCTGCGGCGGAATCGGGGTGATCACGTCGATCAGCACCCCGTCCGGTCCCTGCAGGATGAAGTGCCGCTGGCCGAAGTCCTCCGACTGCAGCGGCCGGGCGATCGAGGCGCCGCGAGCGGTCAGGTCCTGATGGACGGCGTCGACGTCGGCCACCTCGAGATTGATCAGCACGCCGGCGGCCGGCGTGCCGCGGAACCCTTCCGGGATGGTCGGATGGTTCGGGTCGAGCAGAGCCAGCTCCCACAGTCCCTGCCGCAGGCTGACGTACCAGTCGGCGGCGAACGTGGTCTCGAAGCCGAGCAGGTCGCGGTAGAACGCCGCCGCCGCGGCGACGTCGGCCGACATCAGCACCGGGTAGACACTGGTGAGTTTCATGATCATCTCCTCCAAGGATGGTTCGGACCACCCACGATGGCGTCTCGGCCGCCGCCGCTCCAGACCGTGAGTTGCCTGCCACTGTCAGGGTCAGGCAGACCCGCGGCGACGCTCCAGCAGGGCCGCGGTCGGGCTGCCCGGCTCGGCCAGGAAGGCCAGCAACCGCAACTCGTCGTGGCCGACCGGGCTCAGCACCAGGTCGGACAGCTCCAGCGGGCCCAGCGTCGGATGGGCCAACTGGACCCCGCTGAGCGGCCGGTCCCGGACCGGATGCCGGTGCCAGAGCTCGACGAAGTCCGGGCTGAGGTCGCTCAGCTCGGTGATCAACGCCCGCAGGCCGCCGTGCGCCGGCCACCGGCCGGAGGAGTTGCGCAGCCGGCCGACCAGGTCGGTGGCGACCTCGGTCCAGTCGGTGAACAACTCCCGATAGGCCGGGTCGACGAACAGCAGCCGGATCCAGTTCGACTGCTCCGGCTCTCGTACCGGCAGGTCGAACGGCAGGTGGCTGCCGAAGATCAGGTGGCAGGTCCGGTTCCAGCCGAGCAGTTCCATGGCCGACCCGAGCACGGCGGTCGGGACCGGGTCCATCGCGTGGATCAGACGCTCCACTTGGGGATCGAGCCGGCCCGTCCGCGGATCGGGCTCGGCCGGAGCGACGCCCGCCAGCCGGAACAGATGGGCCCGTTCGTCGGCGTCGAGTTCGAACGTCCGGGCCAGCGACTCGAGCACACCGGCGGAGATGACGCCGGCCGTGCCCTGCTCGATCCGGGTGTAGTAGGACGTGCTGACCTGGGCCAGCAGCGCGACTTCCTCCCGGCGCAGCCCGGCCACCCGGCGGCTGCCATAGCTGGGCAGGCCGCGATCGTCCGGCCGCAGCCCCGCCCGCCGGGCTCGCAGGAACTCGCCCAAGTCCACTCCGGTCCGCGCCATCGCCTCTCCCCTCCGGTGACCGAACGGGAGCAGCGTGCCACGAGCGGCGGGGGGCCGGGGCGGATTCCGGCCGAACTGTCGGCAGAACAAGAGGGGTTGACCGAAATCCAGCGTCCGTTCACCGAATCGGCCGGTTGCCGGTCGTTTTCGCGAACCGTCGCCGGATTCCGGTCACCTGACGACGACGGGGTCGGCCGGCCCGGTGGTTCGGGACCCTTCGTCTCCGGCCCTGATCTCAGTGACGATCTCCGCCGCCAGTTCCTCCGTCGCCGCGACCACCCCCGAGTAGCGCAAGGTGAGGTCATGATCGAAAACGAGCGGCCGGCCGAACGCGTCGCCGACGAAGCCGCCGGCGGCCGGCATGATCACCATCGCCGCGGCCAGGTCGACCAGGCGGTGGGTGTCGGAGCCGGGGTCGGCGAAGGCGTCGATCGCGCCGGTCGCGACCAGCATCGCCTCCAGGCAACTGGAGGACAGGATCCGCACCCGGCCGGCCCGGCGGGAGAGCCGGAGCCAGGTGTCGGCCGTGTCGCCCCGCGCGCCGACCTTGGGCCGCAGCATCGACAGGGCCCGGCCGGCGAGCCGGCGCGCACCGCTGGTCCGGTACGGCACCGGCCGGCCGACCCGGGCCGAGATGGTCCGGCCGGTCTCCAGCCAGCAGGTCAACGCCTCGACCGGCCGGCCGTCGTCCAGCAGCGCGGCCGAATAGCAGGACAGCGGTACGCCGGCGGCCGCGTTGGCCGACCCGTCGACCGGGTCTACGACCAGGGTCAGCGCGCTGCCGCGGTCGACGAAGCCGGCCTCCTCGCTGAGCACGTTCACCCCGTGGCCGCGTGCGACGTCGAGGATCCGGGCCTCGACCAGGTCGTCGATCAGCATCGTCGGCGTACCGTCGGCGCCGATCCGCGTCTCCGCCGACAACTCGTCCCGGCCGTACCGTCGCTGCGCCTCGGCCAAAGCGTCGGTGGCGGCCCGGCAGGTGTCGGCCAGGGCCGGATGCACGCCGGCCAGTCCGGTCACGGCCGGCTCCGGTCGGCACCGCTCTTGAAGGTGGTCAGCACCTGCGGCCAGCCCGGCCCCATGTCGTCGACCAGGGTGAGATCGGCGAGCAGCCCCGGCGCGATCCGGCCGCGGTCGCTCAGGCCGGCGACGGCGGCCGGTCCGGCGGTGATCAACCGGACCGCGGCCGGCAGCCCGATCGTGCCGGATCGGACCAGCGTGATCACCGCCCCGAGCAGCGCGCTCGGCAGGTAGTCGGAGGCGAGCGCGTCGACCAGGCCGAGCCCGATCAGCTCGGCCGCGGCGACGTTGCCGGAGTGGGACCGGCCGCGGAGCACGTTCGGCGCGCCGGCTACCGACGTCAGCCCCAGATCCTTGGCCCGGCGGGCCGCCTCGAGGGTGGTCGGGAATTCGGCCGTCGTCGCGCCGCGGTCGCGGAGCTCGTCGATCGCCGCGGCCGTGTCGGGATCGTGGCCGAGCAGCCGGATCCGCCCGGCCCGGGCCAGGTCGCCCAACCAGGCCAGGTTGGCGTCGCGGACCGGTTCGGTCCGTGCGGCGTCGGCGAGGATCTCGGTCACCCGTTCCTCCGCCGCCGCCCGCTCCATCCCGCCGTCGCCGATGATCGCCTTGATCAACACCTTGGGATCGGCGTACTGGCCCTGGCCCGGCGTGTGATCTTCGTGCGACACCAGCGGCACCTCGCCCGCCGGCAACCCTTCCAGCCGGCGCCGCAGCAGTGCCGCACCACCCTCGGAGCGGATCGCGAACCGGTGCAGGATGCGGTGATCGATCCGCCGGGTCCGGTGCGCCTCGACCGCCGCGCACAGCTCGAGCGCCAGCTCCGGTGATCGTTCCGTGCCGCGGGCCGCCTTGTGCTGGAATCCTGCACCGTGGAAGATCGTCGTCACCCCGGCCGCGACCAGCTTCGCCTCGTACGAGGTCAGCGCGAAGTCCCACGGCAGCACGGCGTTGGAGCGCGGCGCCCGCTCCTTCTCCAGCGCGTCGCTGTGCACGTCGATCAGGCCGGGCAGCAGCAGCCGGCCGCCGGCGTCGAGGTCGCCGGGCAGCACCCGCTCCACCACCTCGGCGATCAACCCGTCCCGGATGATCACGCTGGCCGGGTCTGTCACTCGGTCCGCCAACACCACCCGCGCGTTGCTGATCACGTACGAGCTCGGCGGCGTGGCCACCGGCCAGCCGGACTGTTGATCTTGGCCGGTGGCTTGTTGATCAAGTTCGAGGGTCATCCGTACGTCTCCTCCGTTGCCTCCGCGAGCGCCCGATGGCCCGCCGCCAACACCGTGTCCGGCGGGCCGTCGGCGATCAGCCGCCCGCCGTCCAACACCAGCACCCGATCCGCCATCCGGCGGATGATCGCCAGGTCGTGATAGACCGCGAGGACGCTGACGCCCTGCCCGGTCAACCGCTCGATCACGGTCAGCGCCAGGGCCCGGTTGGCCGGGTCCAGTGCCGACACCGGCTCGTCCAGCAACAGTAGCCGGGGCGGGCTGACCGTCCCCGCGGCGAGGTTGACCCGCTGCCGTTCGCCGCCGGACAGCAGGCTGCAGTCGACGTCCCAGAGCCGTTCCGGCAGGCCGAGCAGCCGGAGCGAGGAGGCCGCGGCCACCCGGGCGGCGTCGAGGCCGAGGCCGCGCCGCTGGGCCGCGGCGGCGACCAGCCGGAGCGGGCCCTGCCGGGGCGGCGCGGCCAGGAACTGGGACACGTAGCCGAACTCGCGACCACGGAGCCGGGCCATCTGCCGGTCCGGCAGCGCGGTCAGCTCGAGCTCGCCTGACTCCGTACGCAAGCGGACGCGGCCGGCATCGGGCAGGTAGTTGCGGTAGAGACAGCGCAGCAGGCTGGACTTGCCGGCCCCGCTGGCCCCGGCGATCGCGAGGTGTTCACCGGCCGCGAGGGTGAACGAGACCGTGTCCAGCGACCGGACCTGGCGGCCGCCGATCGCGTGCAGGGTGAAGGTCTTGGTCAGGTCCCGGACGGTCAGGATCGGATCGGTCATCCCGCTCCTCTCAGTGCTTGGCGGCGGCGACGAGCCGCTGCGTGTACGGATGGTGCGGGTCGGCGAACAGCTGGTCGGTCAGGCCGGTCTCGATCACCCGGCCGTGCCGCATCACCAGCGCCCGATCGGTCAGCGCGTCGATCACCGCGAAATCGTGGCTGACCACGACCACCGCGATCTCCCGCTCGGCCAGCAGTTCGCGGAGCAGGTCGAGAACGCCGGCGGCGACGGAAGCGTCCAGTCCGGTGGTCGGCTCGTCCAGCAGCAGCACCTGCGGATCGGTGGCCAGCGCCTTGGCGATCTGCACCCGCTGCCGCATGCCGCCGGAGAACTGGCCGACCACGTCGTCCATCCGGTCCGTCGGCACCTCGACCCGGTCCAGCAGCTCGGCGGCCCGGTCTCTGATCGCGTGGTACGAGCGCCAGCCGGCCGCGGTCAGCCGGTCGGCGACGTTGCCGCCGGCCGAGATGCCGAGGTCGAGCCCGGCCGCCGGATCCTGGTAGACCACGCTCAGGGTGCCGATCCGCAACGTCCGGCGTCCGGCCGGATCAAGATCAAGAGCGTTGGTCCGGCCCTGGTCCAACGCGCCCAGGAAGACCTCGCCCTCGGCCTCCGACTCGTCGCCGATTAGGCAGCGCATCACGGTCGACTTGCCCGAGCCGGACTCCCCGATGATGCCGAGCGCCTCGCCCGGCGCGACGTCGAAGCTCACCTCGGCTGCCGCGACCACCTCGCTGGAGCCGCGATAGCCGCGGTAGGTCTTGCCCAGGCCGGCGACCTTGATCGACCATTCCTCGCCGGGAGCCGTGACGCCGGCCGGCGGGGCCTGCCAGGACCTCCGTTCGGTCGCCGCCGTGGCCCGGACCCGGCGGGCCGGATCGGGCAGCAGGTGCAGCGGCGACCGGGCTCGATGATCATGATCGGCTTCACCGGCGCGGACCTTCAGGCACCACTGCACGTCCGAGCAGAGGAAGTCGCCCGAGCTCGTCTCGACCAGGAAGGTGTCGTCGGAGCCGCACAGGCCGCACCGGCTGCCGGCCGTGTATTCGACCTCGAACGGCACGTCGGTGAAGGTCAGCGGCTCGACCTTGGTGTGCGGCGGCACGGCGTAGATCTTCTTGTCCCGGCCGTGGCTGAGCAGGGTCAGATGATCACTGTCGTGCAGTCGCGGGATGTCCCAGCGCGGGATCGGGCTGGGCGCCATCAGATAACGATCTTGGACCATGACCGGATAGCCGGCGCCGCCGCTGATCACGCCGTTCTGCGCCAGGCTCTCGTACAGGCCGACCCACATCTTGGCGTAGTCGCCCTCCGCGTGCCGGCGCTTGCACTCGTAGACCGACTTCTCGACCTTGCGCAGCGGCTCGGACTGCGGCACCTGCAACACCAGGATGTCGTCGCCGTCCAGCGCGTCCTCCGGCACCCGGTGCCGGGACTGGACGATCGTGGCGTCGAGGGTGTCGGCGGTGGTCCGGCAGCGCAGCGTGCCGGCGATCAGCCGGCGCAGGTTGACCGCGTTGACGCCCTCCTCGTCGCCCTGGTCGATCACCTTGACCGAGTCGTCCGGGCCGCCGACCGCGAGCGTGACCTGCAGCCCGCCGGATCCCCAGCCCCGGGCGACCGGCATCTCGCGGGAGCCGAACGGGACGATGTAGCCGGGCACGCAGACCCCGGACAGGCAGGCCCGGCGCACCTCCCGCTTCGCCTGCTCGTCCATCACCACCGGTGCCCGGTCGGCCGGCTCGTCGATCAGTTGATCAATGCTCGTGATCATGATCGCAGTCCTCTTCCTGGTCGATGGCGGAGTTGATCAAGGTCCCGGCCTCGCCGGCCGCCGCCTCGGCCCGTTCCAGCTGGGACCGGAAGGTGACGTAGTGCGGCAGCTTCAGGTGCTCCAGGAAGCCGCAGGACGCGAGGCCGTCGGTGGTGTGGAGCAGGATCTGGTCCAGCCGCTTGCCGCCCTCGGTGCCACGGAACCGTTGCGCGGCGCAGTCCAGGCTGGCCATCGCGATCGTCTTGCGTTCGTTGTGGCCGAGCGCCATGCCGTAGCCGACGTCGAACTTCGCCGCGTCCTCGCCGCGCTCGGTCAGGTGGGTGATCGCCTCGGTCTCGCTGACCCGGATCCGCCCGATCTGCACCGGGTTCCCGGTGTGCGGATGGCGCACCCGGACCGGGATCCGGCCGTGCCGGACCTCGCCCAGGGTGACCGACTCGTCGGTGTAGCCGTCCGGGCCGATGATTGACTGATACCAGATGTTGATCAAGCCACCGGTCTCGGCCAGCGCCATCGCCGACAACAGTGCAGAGCGCTCGGCCGGCAACTGCGGTGCGACCAGCGCCAGGTCGAACGGCTCCGGGTCGGCCGGGTCGCTCCGGTCGACCAGCACGCCCCGGTCGGCGAGATAGTCGCGGTAGCGGCGGAACGGCTCGTCCGGCTCCGGCTCCGCCTGATCATGATCAACGGACTCGATCGGCTCGACGGGCAGCGGCGGCTCGCCGCCCAGATGGATCAGCCGGGCGGTGTAGTCGACCGTCTCGCCCAGCAATTGCGGGCCGTCGGGCTTGCGATGCGCCGGCACGATCCGGCGCAACAACTCCAGCTCCCGCGGCTGCACCGGTTCGGAGTACGCCAGCCGCGGCAGCGTCGACCGGTGGGCGCGCAACAGGTGCACCGCCTCGGCCGCATCGCCGCCGGCCTGAAGGAACGCGGTCGCGGCCGTCGGAGGATCCCACAACCCGCCCTCGCCCATGATCTTGTCCAGCGCGATCGGGAAACACTCGATCACCTGATCGACGGTGATCACCCCGTCGAGCAGCGACCGTCGCTGCAGCACCAGCCGCTCGGCCGCGATGATCGCCTCGGTGCCACCCTTGTTGGTCCCCGCGTACATCAGCCGACCTCGATCCGGGTGGTCCGGGGCAACCCGGTGACCGTACCGTCGTCGGTGATCAAGAGAACGTCGATCCCGGCCGGGAACCCCTCGATCAGCTCAGCTCGGGCGGTGAAGAATTTCACCCCGAGCCCCGCGACCATGATCATGGTCGCATCCTTGATCCCCGGCCCGGTCAGCGTCAGCCGCAACTCCTCCGCTGACACGTTCGCCCCCTGACCCGCCTGCCCGATCGTTCCTTGATCCATTGGCCCGACCACGACCTGAGCCCCTTGCTCGATCTCCTGAGCCGACCACTCGGCCGCTTCCCGAGTCCTGCCCTCATCCGCTCCCTGAGCCGACCTACCGACGTCTCCCCCGGCCGGCCGCTTGTTCGTTCCCTGAGCCGCTGGTTTCGTTCCCTGAGCCGCTGGTTTGTTCGTTCCCTGAGCCGCTGGTTTGTTCGTTCCCTGAGCCTGTCGAAGGGCAGGCCCGGTTTCGCCCCGCACGGCACCGACCCGCTGACAGAGCATCGCCCCGAACTCCGGCGACCACGCACTGCCGATCGGCAGTCGTACCAACTCACCGCTGTCCGCCAGCGCCAACGCGAACCGCGCCTGCTCGGGGTCGACCAACCGAGCTCCGGTAGCGGTGGCGACCCGCCGGGCCAGGCCGCTCGCCGCACCCAACCCGGCCAGAGGAGCCATCAGGTCGGTCAACGCGAGCGGCGCCAAGGCGACGGGCGGCACCCCGGCGGGCAGCACACCGATGGGCAACGCGTGCCGGGTGCCGGGCCGAGCCAGGGCGTCGAGGCAGGCCCGGAACACCCGCTGCGAGGTGTCGGCGCTGAGCGCCCGCAACACCGGCCAGTCGGCGTCGGCATCCGACGGTACGGCGGAGCGGGGATCGGCGATGAGCGTCACGGGATCTCCTCGAATTCGACGATGGACGGGGCCAGCCGGGCCCACTCGGCGGCGCGTTCGGCCTCCCGGCGCGCCCGGCCCTCGCGGCACAGATCGATCACCCGGGTCGCGTACGGTCCGGACGAGACGACCTCCGCGTCACAGATCGCCGCGGCCAGTGCGGCCCGCCGATCGGCGCCCATCCGCATCCCCCAGCCGAGCTGCCCCCGCAGACTCACCTCGGCCGAGCACGCCAGCACGTCGGCCAGAATGAACCGCTGCTCGGCCACCGGCTCCCGGACCTGGGTGACCACGCTGCCGACCGTCGGCGGCCGGGTGATCATCAGCTCGGTCTCGCCGGCGATGCACTCGTCCGCCAGCGCGATCAATCCGGACGCCTCGATCATGCTCAACTCGGAGCAGAGATCTTCCCTACTCATCGCTTCCCTGGTAGGCAATCCATCCATCGGGCCTCGATCCTCAGCAGGTTTCACTGTCGTGATCGAGCCTGCAACGCCGGACCGGCAACAGAATCGCGCCAACCTGACCGCCCGATGAACACCCCCCGAACACCACAGCCTCTTGTCACCGCCCACTCCCCACCAGGAATGCCCGACGGCCTCCACGCCTCGGTCCCTCCGCCTCCAACCGGAGAGGCCGATCCCACCCTCCGCCGAGTTGTCAGAACTGAGTTGTGCTCTGGGGCTACTCAGTTCTGACAACTCGGCTGGAATTGGTCCTCGACGTCACCGCCTCGATGATCGCGCGCCGGGAAGGTGCCCGGGTTCCCCTCCGCCCAGGAGATGGTCGACAGCACCTGCGGCCCGGGCCAGCCGCCCCCGACCGCACCCGCCGCCCTTCGCCCCACCACCTCGTGCCTCGCCCCAGCTACTGGTGTCGCGGAGCCGGAGAAAGGGAGCGAAGGCCAAGCAACGTGATCAGCCCGCCCCGGCAGGGACCGGCCCACGCTCCACCCCCGCCGAGTTGTCAGAACTGAGTAGCCCCCTGACACAACTCAGTTCTGACAACTCGGCCAAGTGATCGGCAACGTCGCCGATTCCGCGACCCCGACCCGCCCCACACCCTTCGCCTCACCTCCTCGTGCTTCGCCCCTGCTACTGGCGTCGCGGAGCCGGAAAAAGGGAGCGAAGGCCGAGCAGCGTGATCAGCACGCCGGGCAGAGAGTGTGTCCGGCTCCAAGCCCTCCGCCGAGTTGTCAGAACTGAGTTGTGCTCTGGGGCTACTCAGTTCTGACAACTCGGCAGGAGTTGGTCCTCGGCATCAGCGCGCCGCTGATCGCGCCGGGAAGGTGCCTGGAACTTCCTCCGCCCAGGAGATGGTCGACGGCACCTGCGGGTCGGGCCATCCGCCCCCGACCGCACCCGTCGACCTTCGCCCCACCACCTCGTGCCTCGCCCCAGCTAATGGTGTCGCGGAGCCGGAGAAAAGGGAGCGAAGGCCAAGCAACGTGATCAGCCCGCCCCGGCAGGGACCGGCCCACGCTCCACCCCCGCCGAGTTGTCAGAACTGAGTAGCCCCCTGACACAACTCAGTTCTGACAAGTCGGCGTGGTTAGGGTCGGCGCATGGGGATCGCCGACGACGTGAACGATGGGCGGGTCTCGGCTCGGTCGGGGGTGGAGGTCGCGTTGCGGGCGATGGCTCGGCTCGATGTCGATCTTCACTTCGTGGCCGAGCCGTGGCACGAACTGGCCCGACGGCTGGCCGGCGCGGTCGATGATCGACCGCCTGGGCGACGGGGCGAGCTGGCCGGGGTGCCGTTCATGATCAAGGAGGGGACCGGGCTGGACACACCGGTGGTGGAGCGGTTGGTCGCCGCCGGAGCGATTCCGATCGGCACGACCACTCGCCCGACTCCCGGCGCCGTCTCCCAGTCCTGGGGTTGGAACGGGCGGGACCACACCCGGAATCCGTGGCGGCTGGACCGCTCGCCCGGCGGATCGTCGGCCGGCTCGGCCGTGGCGGTCGCCGCCCGGGTGGTGCCCTTCGCGACCGGCGGCGACAGTGCGGGATCGTTGCGGATCCCGGCTGCATTCTGCGGTGTGGTCGGGTTCAAGGGCACCGTCGGCCGGTTGCCGCGGGGTGCCGGGCGCGGGCTGGCCCAGCTCACCGGCAGCGGCGTGATCGGCGCAGGCATCGACGATGTCGTCATCGCGACCCGAGTGGCCAGCGGCAGCCACCCGAACGACTCGACGGCCCTCCCCCGTTGGGACCCGGCGACCACCCCCGTCCGGCGGCCGCCGCGTGTCGCCTTCTCGGCCGCCTTGGGATATTCCAGCCCGGATCCGTCCGTCGCCGAACTGGTCCGCGCTCGGGTGGCGGAGTCGGCGCGAGCCGGTCTGGTCGAGCTGGTATCGGTACGGGCCGAGCTGGCCGATCCGGAGCGGGCCTGGCTGTCACTCTATGCACTGGACCAGGGCCGGCCGGTCGATCATGAAGATCTGACAGCGGCACTGGCCTCTCGTCGCGAGTTGGATCGGGCCCTGGCCGAGATGTTCGCGGAGATCGATGCGCTGATCACACCGACGACGCCGCAGACCGCCTATCCCTACCTCGAGTATGAAGATCATCTGCCGGCCTGCCAGCTGTGCTGGGCCTTCAACCTCTCGGGCCACCCGGCGATCACGGTCCCGATCGGACTCCTCGACGGCCTCCCGGTCGGCGCCCAGGTCGTGGCGCCGCCGCATCAGGACGACGTCGCCATCCAAGTCGCCCGCCTGATCGACGCCTCTCCCCTGATCCCACCCGACCGGCCGACTTCTTCGTGATCTGGGCGCACGCCGCCCTGGAATCCGACCACCAGCGCGCCGCTCCCCTTCGATCTTGCGGCGTGTCGCGAGTGTCGGAGCGGCTGGCGGTCGGATTCCAGGGGACGCCGGCCGCAACACCCTGGTGATCACTTCCGAAGGCGGTGCACCAGCCGAGCCGTCCAGAGATCTCCCTGCCAAGCATCCGACTCCGCCGAGGTCACGCCTTCCTCGGCAGCCGCCACGGCGTCCGTGATCAGCCGCACGAACATCCAGGCCTTCACCCGCTCGGCTTCGACACCGAGCAGCCCGCAGAATCGGCTGATCACGCGGTCCCACTCCACCGCCGGCTCGGCCAGGTCGCCCTTGCGGAACAGGAGGAACTGCACCGCGTCATAAGCCGGATCCCCCAACATCGGCAGCGGGTCGATGGCCAGCCAGGGCTCACGCTCCGCGGCCAGGATGTTGTCGTGGTGGAAATCACCGTGCAGCAGCACCTCGGCGGTGCCGCCCGCCGACAGCGCGGCCAGATCCGCGATGGCCGGCTCCAGCCATCGCCGATCGAATGAGCCTTGAAGCCGTTCGAATCGTTCCGGAAGCTCCCGAGCCAGCCGCGCCGCCCGATCGGTCAGTCGGTCGAACGTCCCGGGCGGCGGCTCGGCGCCGTGCAGACGGTCCAACATCGCGACTGCGACCAGGTCCGCCTCGTCGGCGTCCCCCGCCCGGGCGAGAGGCTCCCCGGGCACGCATCGCTCGATCAGCAGGGCGCCGGTCTCGTGATCATGCTCGAGCAGCCGCACCGCTCCCGCCCCGGCCCAGACCCGGAGTGCTGCGGCCTCGGCCGAGCGGACGCCGGCGGCCAAGGTGCCCAACTCGATCGTGACCGGCAGCGGCACCTTCAGGGCCACGGGTTCACCGGCCCGATCCGCCGCCACGACCAAGGACACGTGACACTCGTCGAACGGCTCGCCGAGCCGCACCGACCAGTCAGCAGCGAGCCGACGGCACAGCTCCGGCAGGGTCGCCAACCAGGCCTGGCCCGCCGTCGTCAGCGACGCCTTCGCCCGCAGCCGAGCTGGAAGCGTGATCATGCCGCCATGATTCACCGATCCCGACGGCCCGGCCACCCAACCAACCCCGACTTGTCAGACTCTCACCGGGCTATAGCGTGGTGAGAGTCTGACAAGTCGGGGTTGGGGGCGGGTCAGCTGACGCGGTGGCGGACCCAGAGGGCGAGGGCTTCGATGGCCAGGATCACCACCAGGATCATGATCATGCAGCTGGTCACGACCTGGTAGTTGAGCACCCGGTTGGCGTTGGTCATGTAGTAGCCGATCCCACCGGCGCCGACTACGCCGAGGCTGGTCGCGCCGCGGACGTTGACGTCCAGCTGATGCATCACGTGCGACACCACGGACGGCGCCGCCTGGCGCAGGGTTGCGGCGACGAAGACCTGCGGGCCGTCGCCGCCGCCCGATCGGACCGCGTCCTGCACCGCGAGGTCGGTCTCCTCGATCGAGTCGGCGATGATCTTGCTCAGGAAGCCGACCGCGCCGAAGGACAGGGCCAGAGCGCCGGCAACCGGGCCGAGCCCGGTCAGGACGACGATGCAGATCGCGATGATCAGGTCGGGGAATGCGCGGACGCTGACGATGATCACCCGGAAGAAGGTCGCGATCCCCGGTCGCGGGGCCACATTCCGGGCGGCCAGGATGCCGACCGGGATGGCGGTCACCAGGCCGATCAAGGTCCCGGCCAGGCCCATCTGCACGGTCTCCAACATCGCCGCGAACAGCTTGTCGCCGATGCCGCCGAGGCCCGGCGGGAGATACAGCGACATGATGTGAGTGGCCTGCTGCAGCCCGCCGGCGAGCTGTTCCGGGCTGATCTGGGCGCCGGCCAGCGAGGCGCCGATCACCACCGCCGTCAGCAGGTACGAGATCGTCCGGCGGATCCGGTCCCCCGTCCACGGCGGACTGATCCGTCGCTGGTCCGAGGCCCCCGACCCGATGCCTTTCGACCCGATGCCTCTCGTCCCGATGCCACCCGTCCCGACCGCTGTCGATCCGGAGCCACCGGACCCGGTGCCGCGCGGCCCAGCATGGCCGGTGCCGCGCACCCAGCCTCCGGAGTTGCGGTCGGCACGGTCGGTGAGGCGGCGGAGCCAGGCCAGCGGTGATCGGCGCGGCGCGGCGCGGCCGAGCAGGGCCATCCGGATCAGCCCGGAGACCACCTCGGTGATCAGACAGATCACCAACAGGATCATCGCCAGCGCCAGGCCACGCCGGTAGTTCATGGTGTTCAGGGCGCCGGCGATCTCCAGCCCGATCCCGCCGACGCCGACGAAGCCGAGGATCACGGAGCCGCGCAGGTTGATGTCGAACCGGTGCAGCGCCGTGGCCACGAAGGCCGGGCCGAGGGGCGGCAGGATCGCGCCGGTGATCTGCTGCAGCTTGGTCGCGCCGGTGGCCCGTAGCGCCTCCCGCGGGCCGGGGTCGAGTTCTTCGATCGCGTCGGCGTACAACTTTCCCACCATGCCCACCGAATGCAGCCCGAGGGCGAGGACGCCGGCGATCGCACCGAGGCCGAAGATGCGCAGGAAGAACATGGCCAAGATCAACTCGGGCAGCGCCCGGGCGATCACGATGATCAGCCGGGCACCGCCGCGGGTGACCTGATTGACCGTCGTGTTCCGTGCCGCCAGCAGGGCTACCGGGATGCTGAGCAGCACCGACAGCACGGTGGCGCAGACCACGATGGCCAGCGTCTGGCCGACCATGGTGATGATCTCGCCCAGCGGCGGAAAGTCCAGCGGCACCACCCGCGCGAGGAACGCCACCGCGTAGCCCAGGCCGTCGGTCATCGTCGCGAGATTGATCTTGAGGTCGATGATCGACCAGATCGCGGCGCCGAGCAGACCGAGCAGCACGAGGTTCATCGCCCGATGACCGAACGGCGTCGCCGGCCGGGACGGGAACTCGGCCGGCGGCCGACCGGCACCGCGGCCGGGCCGCACCGGAGTCTCGGTGACGGTCATCGCGGCGACTAGCCGGCCATGGCCGGCAGCTCCACCGCAACCGGTCGCATCGGCGTCGGCTCGGCCCCGACGACCCCGTAGATCTGCATCGCCTGGTCCCGGGTCAGGCCGGCCGCGGGCCGGTCGAGCACGACGGCGCCGGAGCGCAGGCCGATGATCCGATCGGCGAAGTCGAGCGCCAGCTCCACCTGATGCAGGCTGCACACCACGGTCAGGTCGTCCTCGGCGCTGATCGCGGTGATCAACTGCATCACCTGGGCACTGGACTCGGGATCGAGCGAGGCGACCGGCTCGTCGGCCAGCAGGATCTTCGGCCGCTGGATCAGCGCGCGGGCGATCGCCACCCGCTGCTGCTGCCCACCGGACAGCGTGTCCGCGCGTTGGAACGCCCGGTCCGCCAACCCGACCCGGTCCAACTGTTCCAGCGCCTGCCGGCGGACCGACCGGGGATACATGGCGAGCCCGAGGCGAGGGCCGAACAGCGAACCGAGCAGGCCGGTGCAGACGTTCTCCAGCACGGTGCAGGGCCCGACCAGATGGAAGTTCTGGAAGATGAAGCCGACCTGCCGGCGCAACGCCCGCAGGGTTCGGCCGCGGATGGCCGGCACGTCGGCACCGAGCACCCGCACCGATCCCGCGGACGGCTGCTGCAGCCCGTTGACCTGACGCAGCAGGGTCGACTTCCCCGAGCCGGACAGCCCGAGCAGCACCACGACCGACCCGGCACCGACCGAGAACGAGACCCCGTCCAGCGCGACCGTGTCACCGAACCGCTTGTCCACCCCGACGAATTCGATCACCGGCGCGCGTTGATCCTGAATCATGATCAACTCACCTGGCACGAGTCGGACTTGGTCACCTCGCACACCGCGCGGATGCCGTCGTAGATCGAATCCTCGACCGGCTTGTAGCCCCAGGCCTTGTCGCTCGGCAGCTCACAGGCGTCCGAGCTGGCGCAATACCCGTTGCTCGACAGCCAATCCACGTTGAGCTTGGTGGCGAAGATGTCGGTCAGCTGCGCCTTCAACGGCTCCGACAGCGAATCGCTCATGACGATCGGCGAGGACGGGATCAGGTCGGAGGTCCAGACGTTGATCACCGAGCCGGCGGCGATCTGGCCACTCTCGGTCAGCTCCTCCGGCATCGTGTCCTCGGAGAAGCCGGCCTCGCACTGCTGGTTGGCGATCGCGATCACCGAGGAGTCGTGGCCGCCGGCGAAGATCGGCGTCACGTCCTTCTTCGGATCGAGCCCGGCCTCGAGCAGCCCGGCCGACGGATAGAGGTAGCCGGAGGTGGAGGTCGGATCGACGAAGCAGACCTTCTTGCCCTTGAAGCCGGCCAGATCCTTGATCGGCGACCCCTTCGGCACCCAGGCGGTCGAGTGGTAACCGCCGGTGGCGTCCTTCGACTCGGCCAGGAAGCCGAGCGCGGTCACGCCGACCCCGCTGTCCTTGGCGACCACGTAGGAGAACGGGCCGTACGAGGCGAGCTGCACCTTCCCGGCCCGCTGCGCCTCGATCACCGCGGCGTAGCTGGTGGCGGGCTGGAACTCGACCTTCTTGCCGGTCTCCTTCTCGATCACGTCCATCACCAGCTGGTATTCCTCGTCGATGTTGCTGGAATCCTCGCTCGGAATGTGACCGAGCATCAGCACGTCCGGATCCTTCCCCGGCGCCGGACCCGCAACCGCGCTCTCACCGCAGCCGGCCAGCAGGCCGCTGCCGATCAACAGCGCCGCGGCGACGACGGCCCGGCCCTTCCTGCTCGCCTTCGTGGCGCTCCCCCGTGTCAGGCCCCAAGCCATCGCTCCACGCTCCTTGCCGATTCCGATCGCGACGTCTGTCGTGATCACTCTCGGCGCCGGACCTGACGACGGCCGGGGCCGGCCGGTGAACAAACGGAGACCAAGCCCCGACGATCCCCGCGGACCTACCGGACAACTCCGTCTGCGGGCGGGTCACTCCTCGAGTTCGAGAACCATCCGGACCAGGTCGGGGCGGGTCCAGGCGGTGCTGCACATCAGTGGTCGGGAGTCGGCGCGGTTACGGGTCAGGCTCTCGACGATCCAGGTCGGCCGGGGTCCGTCGTGGCCGAGCCGTTCACCGATCGCGGCCGGCGGCGTGTCCAGACCGATCCGGCACCAGGCCCGGACCGGGTCGTAGCCGCGGCCACGCAGCACCTGGTCCAGCGATTCGATCACCCGCAGCCCCACCTCGATGTGATCACAGACGTCCAGGCTGATCCACTCCTCCGAATAGCCGGAGACCTCGTCGTCGATGTAGCTCAGCCGGACCAGCCGTTGGGCCTCGGCCCGCGCCGGCACCCCGAGCCGATCCGCGACCTGCGCCGGCACCGGCCGCAGGTCGGCCTCGACCAGATGGGTGTACGCCTTCGCACCGGCGCTGGCGACCGTCTCGTGCAGGGACGGCCGCCGGCTGCGGGAGATCACGTAATCGATCCGCCGGTTGACGAAGGTACCGGAGCCCTGGACGCGCCGCACCAGATACTGATCATGGAGTTCCTTCAGCGCCGCGCGGACGGTGCTGCGGCTGACCCCGAACCGCTTCATGATCGTGTGCTCGCCGTCCAGCCGGTGACCGGCCGGCAGTTCGCGGATCTCGGCCGCCAGCACCGCGGCGACTTCCCGGGAGAGTTTGGCCACCATGGTTCGACCATGAGCCTTCGATCTGCCGCCCGGGCGAGCGGCACACGGCGACGGCCTTAAGTGGAGTTGAACGCGATCTGAACGGTGATCAAGCTCCGGGCCGCAGCCCGGCAAAGATGATCTTGGTCGTGCGCTGTTGCAGCTCGGCCTGCCAGCCACCGGACAACGCCGCCTGGCAGGTCCCGATCAGCAGGGCCATCACCTCCGGCAGCGCCACGTCCGCGCGGATCGTGCCGGCCTCCTGACCGCGGCGCAGCAGCGGGGCGATCATCCCCTGCAGCGAGCCGATCGGCTTGTCCACCGAGAGATCGACGCCCTCCTCGACCAGCGCGTCGACCACCGATTTGCGTCCCGCCGCGGCGGCCACCAGGTCGGTGAAGAAGACGTAGAACGCCTCGGGATCGTCACCGGCGATCAACGCCTCCGCCGCCGTAGCCACCCGCTCCCGACGGTCCTTCATGATCGCCGCGAGCAGATCGCGCTTGGTCGGGAAGTGGCGGAAGACGGTGCCGATACCGACTCCGGCGACCCGGGCGATCTCGGCCGTCGACGTCCCGGGACCCGAGCGGTCGAAGACCTCCTCGGCGGCCGCCAGCACCCGGGCCCGGTTGCGGACCGCGTCCGCGCGCTGCTTGGGGGCCATGGTCGCTCACTCCGGGGTCGGGGATCTCTGTGCTGAATCTATCGTCCGGGCGTCGAGGAGCGTGGGCGGTAACCGGCCTGCCTTCGACTGGCTCAGGAACGAATTTGGCGGCACGGTTGATTACCGGAGTGATCACTCCGTATAGTCAGAGACGGAGTGATCACTCCGAATAATTCGGCACCGGGAGGACTCATGACAGCCAAGGACATCTACCTGCGACAACTGGACCTTGCTCGGGCCGGCGACCGGCCCGGACAGCTCGAGTTCTACGCGCCGGACGCGGTGGTCGAGTTCCCGTTCGCACCGGACGGCACCCCGGGCCGGTTCCACGGCCGGGATGAGATTCTGACCATGCTGCAGGCGCTCGACCGGACCCGCAGCTCGGGCACCCGGGTGATCGAGGACCGGTCCAGCCTGACCGTGCACGAGGGAGCCGATCCGGAGCTGGTCGTGGCCGAGGTCGACCTGACGGTCGAGTTCCTCGACCAGGCCGAGCTGCAACAGATCCGGCAGGTCCACGTGGTCCGGATCCAGGACGACAAGATCATCTCCTTCCGGGACTACTTCGCCGGCGACACCACTCCCCTGGTCCGACAAGCCTTGAGCCCCACCGGGGACTGAGCCGGGGCACTCGCCATCCGCTTGACCTGCAACCGATTGCATGCCACCGTGTCGAGATGCAGGCACTCGATTGGGTGGTCGTCGGCGGCTACTTCCTGGTGATGATCGGCATCGGGCTCTGGGCCAAGGCCCGGGTCAAGAACTCCGCCGACTACTTCACCGCGGGCGGCAAGATGCCGTGGTGGTTGTCCGGCATCTCGCACCACATGTCCGGCTACAGCGCGGCCGTGTTCGTCGGTTACGCCGCGATCGCGTACACCGAAGGCTTCGTCCTGTACGTGTGGTGGGCGCTCGGGATCTCGATCGCGATGGTGGTCGGCGCGTTCATCTTCGCCCCGCGGTGGCCGAGGCTGCGGCAGCGGCTCGGCATCATCTCGCCGCTGGAGTATCTCAAGATCAGATACAACCTGCCGACCCAGCAGTTGCTGGCCTGGAGCGGCACCCTGCTCAAGGTGTTCGACGTCGGCGCCAAATGGACCGCGATGGGCATCCTGCTGAACGTGTTCGCCGGGGTCCCGCTGGTCTGGGGTGTGTTGCTCACCGGCGGCGTGACGCTCATCTACTCGACGATCGGCGGGCTCTGGGCCGACGCACTGACCGACACCGGACAGTTCCTGATCCAGTTCGTCGCCGGCATCGTGCTGTTCGTCGTCGTGCTCGGCTCCCTGGACGGGGTGTCGACGCTGTGGACCCTGTGGGACAAGCTGCCCGAGGGCCACGGCGACGCGTTCAATGGGCAATACACGGTGCTGTTCGTCGTCGTCTATCTGTTGATCAACACGCTCTCGTACAACGGCGGCACCTGGAACCTGGCCCAGCGGTTCATCGCCTCGCCGACCGGCAGCACGGCCCGCCGCGCGGCCCTGCTCTCGGCCGGCCTCTACCTGATCTGGCCGCTGGTGATGTTCTTCCCGATGTGGGCGGCGCCGCTACTGGTGCCGGACCTGGCCGACCCGTCCCAGTCGTACGCGCGGCTCACGCACGACCTGCTGCCGACGGGACTGATCGGGCTGGTGCTGGCCGGGCTGTTCTCGCACACGATGGCGATGACCGGATCGGACGCGAACGCGATCTCGTCGGTCGTCACCCGGGACATTCTGCCCGCGGTCTGGCGCCGGCCGAGCGGGCTGAGCAGCCGGACCGAGCTGACCGTGGGCCGGATCGCCGTGTTCAGCTTCATTGCGCTGAGCATGGTGATCGCGCTGACCGCCGGCTCGTTCGGCGGAGTGCTCGGCCTGCTGATCGCCTGGTTCGGCGGCCTGGTCGGCCCGATCGCGATCCCGATGCTGCTCGGTCTGCTGCCGCTGTTCCGGCGCTGCGGGCCAGGCGCGGCGATCATCTCCTGGGCCGCCGGCCTCGCCGTCTTCGTGATCACCAAGTTCGTCGTGGCCGGCCAGATCGCCGCACTGGCACCGGATCAGGCGACGGCGATCAGCGTCGGCGGACCGGTGGTGGTCGCGTTGTTGATCTTCGTCCTGATCGGCCTGATCCGGCCCTGGCGCAACGACGAGTCCGACCGACTGGTCGCATCATTGGGTACGGACTCGGCGCCGGTCGCCGAAGGCCGTTGATCGGCTACTGCACCTGCCGATCGAGATAGCGGAGCACGGCGAGCACCCGGCGATGATCATCGGCTGAGGGCGGCAGGCCAAGCGTGTCGAAGATCGCCGAGATGTTGCGCGCGACCGCATGCTCGGTGACGAACAGCCGGGCGGCGATCCGGGAGTTGCTCATCCCCTCGGCCATCAGGGCCAGCGTCTCCCGGCGCCGCGGGCTGAGCCGGTCGATGTCGTTGTCCGGGCGGGACCGCTGCATCATCGTCTCGATCACGGTCGGGTCGATCACGGTGCCGCCGTCGAGCACCTGCTGCACGGCCTGCAGGAACGGATCCACGTCGATCAGCCGCTGCTTGAGCAGATAGCCGACCCCCTTCGCCCCCTCGGTCAACAGTTCGGTGGCGCCGACGCTGTCGACGTGCTGGGAGAGCACCAGCACGGCCAGGTCGGGCAATGCGGCGCGCAAGATCAACGCCGCCTCGATCCCGTCCCGGGCCTGGTTGGGCGGCATCCGGATGTCGGTGATCACCAACTCCGGCCGCAGCTCCTGGGTCCGGGCCACCAGCTCGGTCGCGGTCGACGCGGTGGCGACGACGTCGTACCCCTCGTCGGTCAACAGCCGGGACAGGCCTTCGCGCAGCAGGCCTTCGTCCTCGCCGATGATCAACCGCATGGCACCTCCGCATACACCGAGCTCCCGACTCCTTCGGTGGAGTCGACCTGGAACGTCCCGCCGACCGCCGCGATCCGGTCGGCGACACCGCGCAGCCCGGTGCCCCGGGACGGATCGACGCCACCGCTGCCGTCGTCGACGACGGTGATCGTCACCACCGTCGGGGTCACCCCGTCGGCCACGCCGATGATCACTTCGGCCGAGGTCGCGCCGGCGTGCTTGACCACGTTGGTCAGCGATTCCGAAACCAGGAAATAGAGCGTGGACTCGGCATCGGCCGCCAGCCGTTCGGGGACGAAGCGGACGGTGACCCGGGTCGGGATCGGCATCCGTTCGGCCAGCAGCTCCACCGCCGGCACCAGCCCGCGATCGAGCAGCGGCGCCGGCATGATGCCCGCGATCAGATCGCGGAACTCGGCCAGCACCCCGGTCATCCCGTCCGCGATCTCGGCGGCGGAGCGGGCGATCGACGGGTCTTCGCTGGTGCGGCTCAGCTGGCGCGCATTCATCCCGAGCACGACCAGGTGTTGCTGGGCGCCGTCGTGAAGATCACGGGCGATCCGTCGCCGCTCCGTGTCCTCGGCCTGCAGCAGCCGCCGGCGCGAGCTCTGCAGCTCGGCCTCCCGGGCGCGCAGATCGGCCACCAGCGCACTCTGCTCGGCGACCAGTCGCTGTTGATCCATGGCCATGCCGACCAGCCCGGCCAGCACGTCCAACAGGGCGTCGTCGGCGATCAGGCCGTGCCGGTAGTAGATGCCGCCGACGATCTTGCCGCCGTAACGCACCGGATGGAGCCGGCGGGTCCGATCGGCCGCCAGCTCGATCTTCTCGCCGGCGGCGTCGACGAAGCCCGGCTGACCGGACCGGGCGAAGACGACGACGGCTCCCGGATCGCCGAGGGCGTCGGCCACCGCGGCGGTCAGCTGCTCCGTGCTGGGCGTGGCCGCCCCGATCTGCGCCACCAACTCGTCCACCTCACCGGCCCGGCCGAACGATCCGAACAGCAGCCCGATCAGGAACACCAACGGGATTCCCATGATCGCCGCGACCTGCAGGTGGGAGGCGATCAAGGCGGCCTCGGACCCGCCCGAGAAGCGGCCGATCAGCGCGGCCGCGCCGACGATCAGCAGCACGGCGATCCGATACCAGACCACCGGGCCGAGCACCCGGCGCTCGACCGGGTCGGCGCCCCGGGCGCGGTGGGCGATCACCACCGCCGCCACCACCAGCGCCGAAACGCCGAGCCCGCTCTGCAGCACCATGATCATCGGCAGCCAGGCCTGGGCCGCGACCGAATCGGTCAGCGCCAGCGGCCCGGAACCGATCAGGTAGAGCGGCGCCTGCAGCACCAGCGATACCAGATAGCCGATCACCACCAACGCGACCGCTGCCCGGCCGTGGACGCGGCCCGACGGAAAGGCCAGGACGAGGTGCAGGGTCATCGCCAGCGGCAGGGTCACGGCGATCGTGCCGATCGCGGCGAGCAGCGGCACCGGAGCGATCGTCAGGCTGGTGAGCCAGATCGAGAGACCGGTCAGCAGCATCAGCGGCCCGATCCGATTGTGCGGCCGGCGTCGCCAGGCGATCAACCCGGCGGCGAGGAACAGCGCGGTGGTGCTGACCTCGAGGGAGATCGAGAACGGTGCCGGCTCCGGTACGGCGACCAGGAAAGAAACCTGGACCAGCAACAGGGCGATCGCCATCGCGGCGATCATGATCATCACCGGCTCACCCCGGTGCCGGGGCCGCGTCGTCGCCCGGACCGACGCGCCCGACCGCGCCGCCGCCCGCCCTCGAGAATCCCGGTCCGCTGCCATCTCTGGTCCATCATCGGCGCGGCTCACCGGGCCAGTCAAGAAATCGCTTACCCCCGATAGCGGATGGTGCCGGTCGATCTTGGCTCGACCGGCCCGGGACAGGCACCTCGCGCTTCCGATCAGCCCGCGTAGAGGGTCTCGATCACGGCACGAGCCAGCGTCGTCGCCGGGGCCCGGCCGTCCGGCGCGGGCCCCAGCGACGTCCAGACGACGACGGTCAGGTCGCGTTCGGGGTCGCGTCCGACGAACGTGTTGAAGCCGGGCAGCTCACCGGTGTGCCCGTAGAGCGCGCCGAACCGGGCCAGCCCGAGCCCGTAGCCGGGGCCGTCGGGGGTGGCCGGATCGGTCGGCCGGATGCTGTCCAGGCGTTGTTGCTGCAGCTCCGGCCCGAGCAGGCTCCCGTCGGTCAACGCCTTCGCGTACGCCACCAGATCCGGGGCGGTGGAGATGCCGGCGCCGGCGCTCCAACCCCAGGAGGGGTTCACATTCGTGACATCCATCGGCGCCAGGGTGCCGGCTCGCGCCGCCTCCTGGATCTCCTTCGGCAGCACCAGCGAATCCATGGTCTGCACGTTCGTCCCGTACGTGTAGCCGCGGGCATGATCATCGGGCAGCCGGGCGTCGTCGGCCGCCGGGAACGAGGAGTCCGCCATCCCGACCCGGTCGAAGATCCGCTCCCGAAACACCTCGGTCAGCGGCTCGCCGGTCACCTGCTCGATGATCATGCCGAGCAGCACGGTGTTGGTGTTGGAATACTCCCAACGCGCCCCGGGAGCGAAGCTCGCCGGCTCGGCGACTCCCAGCCGGACCAGCTCGGCCGGCTGCCAGGCCCGGTCCGGTGTGCTGTCCATCGCCTGGTTCAGCTCCAGACCGAGGGTGTAGTTGGACAACCCGCTGCGCATGGTGAGCAGGTGTTCGATGGTGATCTTGTCCCCGTTCGGCACCTCGGGCCGATACCGCGACACGGCATCGGCCAAGGTGATCTTGCCCTCTTCGACGAGTTGCAGGATCACGGTGCCGGTCCAGGTCTTGGTCACGCTGCCGATCCGCAGATGGTCGGACGGCTGGACCGGATCACTGCCACGGTAGCTGCGGGTGCCGATCGTCGTCGTCCAGTCGCCCAGCTCGGCGGACCTGATCATGACCACCGCTCCGGTGACCAGCAGGTCGGCGGCGAGTTGCTCCAGCTCGGGCCGCAACTCGGCGACGTAGCCGGGATCGGCCGGGCCGACCGGACTGGACGGGGGCGGCGCCTCGACGCTGCCGGTGACCGCGGAACAACCACTCAGCACGGCGCACGCGGCGACCACCAGCACAGTGACGGCGCGCGACGTCTGGTTCACAAGTTCGGCTCCTCCGTGCCCACCGGGTGTGGGTCGGAGCCGGCTCCAGGCCGTGTGTTGAAGCCCCCCGACTCCCCCGTCGCCGGCTCCGACCGCGCAACACCTGCTGTCGATCCCCCCGGACGACCATCCCTCGATGCTGCAAGATCAACCCTCGTCGAGGCGGCAGGTCCGGACAATGGAGGTAACTCCACATTGTCCGGCCAAGCCCGGATCGGGGCCGACGCCGGGGATCAGGTCCGGCTGACCTGATTCTCGATCCGGAAAACGGTCTCCCCGGTCCAGCGGGTGAACGGCAGGAACTGGAGCTCGGTGCTGCCGTCATCGTTGAACCGGAAGCCAGGATCGATCCCGTCGATCTCGACCTGGGTCCCGTTCACCGTCTTGATCGGGTAGCCGTGGGTCTTGCCGTCCGGCCGGGTCACGACCAAGATCTTTCCGGCCATGGTCTCGGGCACGGCGACGCTGGTGATCAACGCGTCGGTCGGGTCGCCGTCGGCCCGGCGCCGGACGCCGGTGATCGTTCCGGTGACCGGCCCGTCGTCGGTGACCTCGGTGTCGCCGCTGCTCAGCGTGGTGCCGCCGATCAGCACCAGCTTGGTCACGGTGCCGCCCGTGATCCGGACAAAGCCGAGCTTGCCGGTCAGGGTGACGTCGCCGACGATCATCGGCGCTTCGGGATCGGCGGAGCTGAGCACCAGGTCGGTGACATCGCCGTAGCTGATCTTGACCGCGATCGAGCCGTCGGCGGCCTGGTCCGGGGTGAGCCGCTCGAGGCCGTTCACCCGGGCCGGTTGGCCGGCACCGTGCGGTTCGATCATGGTCACGAACTGGCTCCGCAGGCCGGTGCCGTCCTTGCGCAGCACGGCCGTCGGCAGCCAGTACTTGACCGCCTCGTTGTTGGTGTCCTTTCCGGTGCCGTGCAGCCGGGTGGCTCGCACCGACGGCGATTCGCCGAGGAACAGCTCGCTGCCACCGTCGCCGGTCAGCCCGATGATCTTGGCGCCGGCCCGTTCGGCGCCGTCGTCGGCGGTGGTCGCCAACCGCAGCGTGTACGCGCCGTCGCCCGGCTCGCCCCGCTTCACCTTCCGGACGTAGATGTAGCCGTAGTAGTGGCCCTCGGCGTCGCCGGGGTCGTTCTCGGTGGTCGGCTCGGTCACCGTGACACCGTCGGGCAACAGATAGGGCCCGTAGTCGGCGAGCTCGAGGTCCGTGCTGAACGACGCGTCGCGATTGGCGTCGCCGTGCAGCGCGTACTCGTGCCGATCACCGCCGGTGACCCGGAACAGATCAAGCAGGTAGCCGCCGTTGCTTTCGCTGTCGTCGAAGCCGATCTGCCACACCTCGCGGGTGTATTCCGAGGTCTGCGGGTAGGCGTCCGGTTCGGCGGCCCGCATCACCTGGAGCTGCTCGTCGGTGTGCTCGAAGATCTCGAGATTGCCGCCGTGCTGGGACTTTCCGGTCGCCGCCATGTTGCTGCTGTCGACGACGACGGTGTTGTGGGCCAGCGTGGACAGGGTCCACTGCCGGTAGAAGGTGTGGGTGTAGCCGATGTCGGGCAGCAGTTCCTGACCCTCGGCGTAGACGGCGAGGCTGAGCGGGTCGTAGTGGTGGTGGCCGTACTTCGGCGGATACACCAGGTAGGCCTGCGCCGGGTTGCCGGTCGGCTCGCCGGCATTGTCCCGGTCGGCCTGCGCGGCCTCGTCCAGCAACGCGAACTGGACCACGCCGAGCTTGAAGTTGGACGACGCGTCGTGCTTCCCGACGCCGAGGAAGGTGATCTTGTGCGGTCCGGCGGTCAGCGCCAGGGTGCCGATCGTCTCGAACGGGTTCACCCCGCCCGTTCCGTAGAACTCGACCTCCCCCAGCGCGGTGTCGTCGATCGTGACCCGGTAGCGGCCGTAGCTGCCGGCCCGGAACGGTCGCAGGTCGACCTCGAACTCCTCGGCCCGGTCCAGCTCGAACGCGAAGGTGATCGACTGGCCGGCGCTGGTCGCCTCCAGCTGCACCGTGCCGCTGGCCGGGAAATTCGTGTGCGGTACGGATTCGGCGGTGATCTCCAGCTCGGGGAAGGCGAAGACGATGCCGAAATAGGCCGCGGGATCGACCGTGCGACCCCGGGCCAGCCGGGCCACCCCGCCGGCCGGCATCAGGAACGACCCGGCGTCGTGCTGCGGCTTGCCGGACACCGAGTAGGCCCAGGTGTCCTCCATCGGGAACAGCTTGCCGTCCGGATAGACGAGGCGCTGCGAGACCTCGATCGCGTTGGCCAGCACCGGCACCTGGGCCCCGAGATCAAGCTCGGCGAACCGCTCCCCGGAGCGCGGCGAGGCGTAGCCCTCGGGATCGGTCCAGCCGGCCAACTGGTCGATCACTTGGACCAGACCACCGGTCGCCTGATCATGGTAGGAGAGCGTGTTCTCCTTGTAGTAGCCGTCGAACAGGTACGTGATCCGGCCGTACTCCCGGGCCCACTCGACGGTTTCGTGGATGTAGCTCGGATCCCCGAACGCCTTGCCCATGGCGATCAGGCCCATGGCGTTGTGGTAGTCCATGTTGTGGTACAAGATCACGTAGCTGCGGTAGAAGTCGATCGACGGCAGCAGCATCTCGTTGCTGATCTTGGCCGCGACATCCTCGCCGACCTCGTCGCTGAGCAGGTCGAAGGCGTTGCTCCGGGCGACGATCGCGTAGGCGTAGGGCAGGTTGCGGAACGCGCTCAGTTCGCTGGCCGACCAACGACTCCAGGTGCCGCCCCAGTAGTAGTTGACCGGCGTCGAGGCCGGATCCGTCGGCCGGTTGAACCACGGGTATTCGTTGGTCGGCACCCAGCCGGGATAGACCTGGGCGAACTTGTACAGCACCCGGGCGGCGCCGAGCGGGTCGGCGGCGGCCAGCTCCTGCAGCCGGCCGAGCACGTACTCGCGGCGGCGGAACCACAGCTGGGCGGTGAGGAAGAAGCGCCGGCCGGTGCCGGGATCCTCGTAGTACGGATACTCCTGGCGCTGCCCCAGCCGGTTGGTGACGGTGAGCAGCTTGTCCTCGGGATAGTCCGGGTGGTTCGGATAGCGCTCGTCGGTGTAGGCCGACTGCAGCACGTCCGGATCATCCGGATCGAAGGTGTACAGGTTGTTCGGGTGCAGCTGCGGTTGATCGGGGATGCCGGTGAAGATGAAGCCGTTGCGGTCGGAGATCCAGCTGATCAGGCGCTGCACCTCGGCCGACGGCGGCGCGGCCTTGATCGACTTCGACGGCTCGGGGCCGGGCAGCTCGATCGAGGAGTCGCCGGCGCGGATCAGGTCGACCCGGTCGAACGTGATCACGGCCAGGCCGTCCGGCTCGCGCCGGTTCGCCCGCTCGATGATGATCTTGAGCCGGTACAGACCCTTGCGCAGCGGGCCGGGATGGCCGAACCGGATCCGGACCTGCCGGGAGCCGCGCTCCGGCCGCGGATCGGAGACCGGGGTCCAGTCGCCCTCCGGCGCCTGCCAGGCCAGGGTGATCACGTCCTCCGGGCCGATCCCGTCCCGGCCGAAGGTGATCACCTTCTCGGTGAAGCTCGTGTACGTGAGCGCAACGTTCTTGATCGGGTACGGCTCCGGGGCCGCAGGCCGGCCGGCCGCGGGCAGCGCGCCGAGATACATACCGCCCAGTCGGTCGTGCCCGGTCACCTCGGCCTGCACGGCGGCCGAGCCGGAACCGTTGTAGGAGTTGGTCGACGTCCGGATCGGGGTCCAGGAGCTCAGCGGACGGGTCATCATCTCGTGCTGCAGGATGACGTTGATCCGCCACTCCGCTCCGTCCGCCCCGGCGCCGCCAAGATCGGCGAACGGGACGGCGAGCTCGGCGGTGATCCCGCCGTCGACGGTCCCGGTGGCGATCTCCGCGTCCTCGACCAGGGTCAGCCCGGGTCCCCAGGTGTTGCGGTAGGCCACGGCGGGCTTGCGGACCTGCACCGGGACCCGGAAGTCGTCCGTGCCGTTGTTGATCAAGACCTCGATCCCGGTCAGCGACGCGGCCCGGTCCGGATCCGTGTAGCGCACCGCGAGGAACAGCGCGGCGTTGTCGAAGCAGATCCGGACCTCGGCCACGCCGTCGATCGGGTCGCCGTAGTAGGGCGTGACGAAGCCGCCGATCATGGCGGCGTCGGCCCAGGCCGCATCGTCCAGCCGGCCGTCGATCTGCGGGGCGGACTTGGCCCGAGTGGCGATCGTCCACTGATCGGTGGCGATCGCCACCCCGCCCGCCGGCAGGTCTGCCGCCCCTGGCGTGCCGGGTTCATCGGCCCAGGCCGGCCGGGTCCCGCCGGCCAGTCCGGCTACTAGGGGCACCGCCAGGGCGGAGAGGAGAAAGCGTCGTCGTTCCATATCCACTCCCTATCTGGACCATGCAATTCTGATGTCAGCTGCTCGAACTACCTGGTCAGGAACGACCGATCTCCGAGCGTCCGGCTGCCGCTACCAGCGCCTCGGCTTCGGCCGAGGTGATCACGCCGGCCCGGTCCAGTCGCCGGGTCACGCTGGTCACGTGAGCGACGAACCGGCCGTGCGAGGTCCAGTCCTGGTCGTCCTTGATCAGATCGTTGAGCGTGCAGCCGTCGTCGGTGTAGCGGTTCGCGACCTGGCTGTCGACCGCGCCGGCGAACACCGAGGCCCGCAGATCCGAACCGGGGCAGGAATCCGGGGCGGGCCGGTAGCGCAGCAGCCGGTTGATGTTGGTGCCGTCGCCGTCGTGCAGCAGGTAGAGCTCGCCGCGCGGGTCGACGGTGAGCCGGCGGGTGCCGCCCTGGTGGATGATCGTCGCCTGCTTGGAGATCGGGTCGATCCGGAACAGCCGGGACGCCGAATGTCCGTAGACGTATTCGCCGCCGACGATCACCAGGTCGCCGTCGGTCTCGCCGGCGTTGCCGTCGAAGATCTTGGTCGTCGACAACACCTCGTGCGACTCGGGATCCAGCACGAACAGGGTCCCGTCGGCCAGACCCCACAGGTTGCCGTCGGGCCCGATGATCAAGGAATTGATGCTGTACGCGCCGGGCACCGGGGCGAACTCCCCCGTCTTCTCGCCCGTCGCCGGGTCGGCGGTGAAGATCTTGGCCTCGGTCGCGATCGGGTCCGTCCCGCCACCGCCGGCGATGCTGGTGCCACCGAACAGCACCCCGCCCAGCAGGGCGATCGAGGACACGGTCTGGTCCTGCACGATGTGCCGGTGCACAACGTAGTCGCCGCTGGCCAGATCGACTACGGTCAAGGCCCCGCCGTGCTCGCCGTAGTCCGGCGTCGTACCGGCGTAGAGCTTGCCGGCGGCGGCCGCCATCGCGGTCGGCCGGTTCTGCTCGTGCTCCGCGGCCAGGCTCGCCAGTTGCCGCGGATTTCCGTTGCCCCACGGCGATTTCGGGTCGTATTCGAGCAGATTCCCGTTCGGGTAGGTGCCGATGTAGAGCTTGCCCTCGTGCCACGCCCAGCCCTCGACCTGACCCAGCCGCGGGAACTGGGTCAGCGACTCGGTGCCGGGATCGTAGACACCAAGATCACCGTTGATGTACGCGCTGGCGTACACCTTGCCGTCGCCGTCGGCCCCGGCATACACCTGGGACAGGTCGACCGGGACGGGCTCGAACGGCAGCGCGTACTTCTCCAGCGCCGGGCCCTGCGGATCGAAGGTGAACGCGCGGCCGCCGTAGTTTCCGGCCAGGCCGTACAGCACCTGGCGGGACGGGTCATCGGCCGCCGGCAGCCATCCGAACCCGATGCCGGCGCCGTCGACCACCGCCGGGGCGCCGCCGATCATGATCGGCCGGGTGTGGCTGGTCTCGACGTCGTAGACCCAGAGTCCGCCGGACGCGGCGGTGTAGTAGACGGACCGCCCGTCGGGCGCCAGCGGGGCCGTGCCACGGGACACGATCGGCACCCGGTCGACCGTCTGCCCGGTCGACTCGTCGATGATCGGAAGCTGCTCGCCGGAGACCGGGTCCAGCACGGCGAGCTTGATGTCCGGGCCGTTGTGCACCTTGACCAGCAGCCGGCCGCCGACATAATCCAGGTCATAGACGAAGGCGTAGCCGCTCAGGCTCTCGGGCAGGACGTTCTTCCGCTCGCCGGTGGCCAGGTCGACCCGGACCAGGGCGGCCTTCGCGCCGATCCCGGCGAACAGGTAGCCGTGATCATGGTCGTAGGCGACCGACCTGACATAGTTCTGCTCCGGGTCCATCCGGCCGAAGTCGACCACCCCGGCCGTCGGCGAGTACGAGAACAGATGGGCGTTCGGGTACGTGCCACCGTAGATCACGCCGTCCGGGCCGGGCACCAGGTGATAGAGCAGCCCTTCACCCGGGATCGGCTGGCCCAGGTCGGTCATCCGGTCCGCCTGCGGTTCGTAGCGGTACAGCCGACCGTTGTTGTAGCTGCCGATGTAGATGCTGCCGTCGCTGGCCGTGGTGGCGCCCCAGCCGCCGGACGCTCCAGGCAGCGCCACGGTCTTGATCAACTCGCGGGTCCGGACCTCGATGATGTTGAGCAAGGTGTTGTCCCCGGCGACGACGGCGTAGACGCAGTCCGAGCCGCCGGGGCACCGGCCGTAGGTTCCCTCCATCACCGTCAGCGACGTGACGGCCGGGCCGAGATCGGTGAACGTGCCCTCGGCCGGCGCCGCGGCCGCCGGAGCCGTGCCGCCGAAGGCGACCATGATCAGCGCGAACAGGACGGCCAGGAGGGGGCGGGTCTTCATCGACTGAGCTCCTTGATTCAGGCGGACCAGCTGGGGGTATCGTTCCCTGGACCTAGGCCCGCCAGGTCCGCAGTTGCGGGATCCGGACGGCTCGGCCGGCCGCCACGTCGTAGCGGAATCCGGCATCCGGGTCGGTGTCGGTGACGTAGCCCCGGACGAACGTGGTGTCGGTGGTGATCTTGAGCGTGCTGCCCGATGCCTCGGCGGCGGTGATCGCGTAGGCCGCGTTCCGTTCGCCGTCGTCGGCCGCGTAGACGTAACGCCCGACCAGATCCGCCGGATCGGTGTCGACCTCGGCCCACGGCCGGTCCAGCGTGATCGTCAGCACGTTCTCGTTGACCAGCTCCCGGGTGAAGTCGGCGATGGTGCCGATGATCGGCACGCTGTCGACCTCGATGGTGGTGGCGCCGCGGCCACGGGTCGCCAGCTTGGTCAGGTCGGAGCCGACCGCGCTGATCACCCGATCGCCGGCGAACCTGATCACGGCCAGCCGGCCGCTGACCTCGATCCGGCCGTCGACCAGCACCGGGATCTCCGGCTTCGCGTTGTGCACCACGTAGTCGACCCGACCGCCGCCCAGCGTGAGTTTGACCGCGGCGACGTCGTCCTCGGCCAACCCGGCGGCGAGTCCGGTGACCCGGACCGCCTCCGACTTGGTGATCTTGCTCTGCCCGACATAGGGCTCGATCACCGAGACGAACTGGGTGTTCAGGGCCTTGCTGGAGCGCCGCCGGGCCAGCAGGTAACGCAGCGATTCGGGGTTGCCCGGCTTGTTCTGCGGCGGGATGCCGTCGGCGAACGCGACCTCGTCGACCTTGGTCAGCATGGTCAGCCGCAGGTGGCTGTCCGGATCCTGATCATGCACGTTCCAGGTGTCCGGCACCGCCCAGTCCACCGTGAACGGCCCGGCCACCTGGGCGTCGCGTTCGACGTTGACCAGATAGTCGAAACCGTTCGCGCCCGGCCGCGGGTTGCCCAGCGGATCCGGCGCCGGCACGTCCGGGCCGGCATAGTTGCCGCGTCCCTGGGCCACCAGCTCAAGCCCGGTCGTGGTCACCGCCGGGGCCACGGCGTGGAAGGAGAACAGGTGATCGGAGCCGCCGCGGATCCGGAACACGTCGACCAGATAGGAGTCGTCGTCGTCGAGGTCGACCATGATCACGCTGCGCCGGTAGCGCGAGGTCTGCGGATACGGCTTCGGCGCCTCCACGTCGACATGGCGGACGCCGCCCTCGTCACCGAAGTCCAGCGGCCGGCCGACCAGGTGCGTCTTCTGCGGCGCCGCGTCGACCAGCACCGTGTTCTCGGCGACGGTCGTCGACTCCCACTCCCGGCGCAGCGCCTTGCCGTCGGCATAGGACGGGTAGCCCAGCGGCGAGGCGAGATCCAGCCCGAACGCGTACAGGTCGATGGCCAGCGTGTTGGGGTGCCCGTGGCCGTAGGAGATGCCGTGATACAGCCAGGCGCCCCGCTGCTGATCACCGGTGCCGGTGCGCAGGGCGGCGAAGCCGTGGCCGGTCTGATGATCACTCGGCAGGTTCAGCTCGCCGTGCTCGGCGACGGCCGCCCGGATCGACTCCTGCAGGCCCTCGAGGTCGGTGCCGAAGATGTCGGTGTAGAGGTTGTCGGCCGAGCCCCCGTTCTGCCGGTACGCCAGCTGGGCATCGACCGTCCGGCCGTACTTGGCGAAGGCCGCGGTGTATTCGGCGGCCGAGCCGATCAGGCCCGGCTGACCGGTGGTCCCGCTGTCGCCGTAACAGGGCGTGTAGGCGTTGATCATGGTCATCGTGCCGCGGGTGGTGACCATCGCTTCGTACTTCGGGTTGGCGTAGATGTCGGCCGCCGGGTAGGTGTCGTAGCCGTCGAGGATGTCGGCGATGGTCTTGATGTGAGCGATGCCGAGCCGGTTGTAGCCGATCGCCCCCTCGTTCAGCCAACCGTCCCGGTCCAACACGTTGATCAACTGCGGGCCGACGTTGCCGCCGGTGCAGCGATACGGGTTGCTCAGGATGCCACCGGCGGCGAAGACGAAGTCGAGCCATTCCTTGGCCGCGGCCGGCTCGTCCAACACCACGGCGGCCATCGACAGGGTGCTCTGGTGCATGCCGAAGTTGCCGAAGATCTTGGTCGTCTTGACCGCCGGGTAGATCTGTCGCAGCACGCCGTTCTCGATGTTCAGCCGGATGTCGGCCGTGGTCGCCTTCGGGTTCAGCCCGTACTGGGCCGACTTCGCCTTCAAGAAGTCGATCACCCCGGCCTGATCCTCGTCGGCGATCGCCGGGTAGAACGCGTCATAGGCCTGCACCAGGCCGCGGGCCAGCCCGGTTTCCCAGATGCCGCCGATCACCTTGCCGGTGCCACGTAGCCCGTCGGAGTGGAAGTAGCCGTCGGCCCGTTTGTACGGCGCGGTGTCCATCGCCGGATAGGCGTCGGCGATCCGGTCGAGCAAGATCAGCCCGGCGTGCGCGTACTTGGCCTCGCCGGTGTAGAGGTAGCTGTCGCGGAGCGCATTCAGACCCTGGTACAGGATCGAGTAGTCGACCTGCGCGCCGTACCAGCAGAACCAGTGGTTGTAGTAGGCGATCAGGGTCCACTTGTCCCCGTTGTCGTCGATCCAGCCGAAGCCGTCGTCGACGCCCCAGTCCGGGCCGCGTTCCGGATACAACTCGTTCACCAGGAACTGCGGATCCGCGTCCTCCCGATGGAAATCACCATGATCATCGAGCCCGCTGGCGTAGTAGGACGCGAAGTCGTTGGTCGGGAACACGTAGTCGCTGGACGGATCGACGATCTTCCACGGCCGCGCGATCGGATCCGCCCGCCACGGATAGGCACCGAACTCGTAGATGTCCCGACCGGTGATCGGCGAACCGAGATCCTGGTTCACCGCATAGCTGCGCGGCACCCCCTGGGTCGACACCGCGCCCCAGAGCTGATCATCGGCGAGCGCGGCCACGCGGTCGGCCAGCGGCCGGACGTTGTCGGCGAGCTTCCGGGCCCAGTCGTACTGCTCGATGTTGGCCCGCGCGGCCGCGATCTTCTCCGGCGTGTAATAGGTGGCCCGGGTCTTGGCCGGCGCATCGGCCAGCGTCGCCACCGGCTCCGCGGCCGCCGGGGTCGCCCCGAGCGTGCCACCGGCGGCGGCGCCGACGCCGATCAGTCCGACCAGTCCCGCGGCCTGCAGGAACTGGCGCCGGGTGCGCGGCGGCAACTCGAAGGCCGAGTTGGTCTCGCGCGGTCCGAAAGGTGTGTGAGATTCGCGATCAGCCATGCCTACCCCTCTGTCTGGCGGCGATCTATGCCACTGACCTTCGCACAAGTTCTGTATTAACGACAAGACTCAAATCACACTTTTCTCCGTCCGATTTGGTCGAGTTTCGGCACTTTTCCTAATTTCGGCGATAGAGTGCCGCTCATGGCTGTCCATAATTCCGACGCGACTCGCGAGGAAGTGACCATCGGGCTGGTTGGCGCGGACGAATTCGTCCAGAAGACCGCCGAGCTCGCCCGCGGCAGCAACTACCCGGGACTCCGGCTGGTGCCTGCCGTCTATCGCCGCGAGGACCAGGCGGCCGAGGCGGCGCACAAGATCACCGACCGGGTCGACGCGATCCTGTTCGCCGGGCCGCTGCCGTACGACGTCGCCATGAAGGCGGGTGACCTGACGGTGCCGACGACCTTCGTGCCGACCGGTGGTCCGGCGTTGCACAGCACCCTGGTCCGCGGCCTGAGGTCCGGCGTGATCGATCCGCTGCGGGTGAGCATCGACTCGATGACCGAGCGCGACGTGATGGACAGCTACGCCGAGATCGAGGTCGATCCGAGCGGCGTGCACTACGTCCGCTACGACGAGTCGATCACTCCCGAGGGGTATCTGAAGTTCCACCTCGACCTGTTCCGGGCCGGCAAGACCAGCGGCGCGATCTCCACCATCCCGACCGTGATGGCCGGGTTGGCCGCCGAGAACGTACCGGCGCTGAAGATGTCGCCGTCGCCGCTGACCCTGCGGCAGGCGCTGAACACGGCGGTGCTGACGGCCAGCGGGGCGAAGTTCTCCGAGTCCCGGATCGCCATCGTGCTGGTGCAACTGGCCGATTCGGCGCTGCCGCCGCGGACCAGCCCGGCCCAGTACTGGTATCAGGATCTGCGGCTGACGCTGCATCGCGAACTGCTGCACGATGCCCGCCGGATGGATGCGATCGTGCTGCCTCATGATCAGCGCAGCTACATGGTGATCACCACCCTGGGCATGCTCCGGCCGGTCACCGATGATCTTGCGGTGGCGCCGTTCCTGGCCCGGGCCAGTGCGTCGCTGAACGTCGATCTCGAGGTCGGGATCGGGCTCGGCCGGTCCACCGTCGAGGCCGAGAACAACGCGTACCGGGCGGTCAGCAAGGCCTCGGCCGAGGGCGCCCGGCAGGCGTACCTGATCGGGCCGGACGAGTTGACCCTCCGGCTGCCGGCCAGCCCCGACGGCAGCGCCGAGACCGCGCCACCGCGCCCGGCCGAGTCGAAGGACCAGGCCCTGTTGCGCACCCTGGTGGACAAGCTCGGCGAGGAGGAGGCCGAGACGCTGGTGATCGACGCCGAGCGGGTCGCCCAGTTGCTGCAGGTCACCCTCCGGACCGCCCGCCGGACCCTGCAGGGGCTGGTCCGGGCCGGGTTGGCGTGGCCGATGCCGCCGTCGCGATCACGCAAGGTCGGCCGGCCGCCGATGCAATATCAGCTGCTCGGCGAGCGACTGGAGTCGTCCAATAATGGAGATAACGGCGAGTCCAAATCGTAGTTACTGCTTGCCCCTAAAGGCGGGTTGAGGCAGAGTTAGAGCCTGGGCCGGCGGCTGCCGGCCGAACGCCGATGCAGGAGGTTCCCCGGTGGCTGACCACGCCCGGCTCGGGATCGTGATCGACGAGCAGGCGACCCGCGCGGCCCATGCCGCCGGTGACGACGCCTGGTGGCTGTACGCCTACGAGGTCCTTGATCATGCCCGGCTCGGCTATCGCCGGCTTCCGGCCGTGCCCGGCGACCTGGCCGACTACGACGTGTTGATCATCGCCTCG
Source organism: Microlunatus speluncae (assembly GCF_009299835.1). Lineage (GTDB taxonomy): Bacteria > Actinomycetota > Actinomycetes > Propionibacteriales > Propionibacteriaceae > Microlunatus > Microlunatus speluncae. The sequence continues at coordinate 212,375 of NZ_VKCZ01000019.1, read as the reverse complement.
CCGCAACGGGTGCCGGCCGAGTCGGTCCGAGCCCTGGACGGCTGGCTGACCGCCGGCGGGACCTTGATCATCACCGCGGTGGTGCCCGAGCTCGACGCGCTGGCCGGGACGACGACCGGGGCGGCGCACGCCGACGCGACCGTGGCCCTGGCCGACGACGCGTCCTGGACGACCTCGCCGTCGCGGCCGCTGCGAGCCATCGCCGGTCGCGCGCTGGAGCCCGCCGACGGGACCGAGGTGCTCGCCGCCTGGGCCGACGGGGGCGCCGCGATCTCCCGCCGCAGGCAGGGCGACGGGACGGTGATCAACTACGGCGTCGACCTGTGGCGGACCGTGGTCACCATCCAGCAGGGCTATCCGGTGGCCGGCGACGGCAAGCCCGCGCCGGACGGCACCGCGCCGATCGACGACAGCATCCTCAAGTGCGAGGACGGGATGGCGTTGGACTACGCCGACCGCGCGCTGCCGCCGGGCGCCCCCGAGGTGCCGGCGGACTACACCCACACCTATCCGCCGCCGGCCGCGGTGCCGTTGTTCGATCAAGCCCAAGCCGACCTGTGGTGGGTCACCCTGCTGCAGCAGCTGTGGGCGGCCCATGATCATCGGCAGCAGGCGTCGGCCTGGTTGCACTACTGGCCGGCCGGGGTGCCGGCGATGGCCCACATGTCGCACGACGCGGACGGCAACATCGAGGACGACGGCCAGGCCGCGCTGGACGCGTTCGCCGAGGCCGGGGTGTCGGTGACCTGGTGCCAGGTCTTCCCCGGTGGCTACTCCCCCGAGCTCTACGCCGCGATCGGCGCGGCCGGGCACGAGCATGCGCTGCACTACAACGCCATGGGCGACGCCGACCTGTCCACGTGGGGATGGCCGCAGTTCCGGGCGCAGTACGCCTGGGCGCAGGCGGTGTCCGGCACCGACGACATCGTGTCGAACAAGAACCACTACACCCGCTGGGAGGGTTGGACCGAGTTCTACGGCTGGTGCGAGCGGGTCGGGATCAAGATCGACGAGTCCCGCGGCCCGAGCAAGCAGGGCACCGTCGGCTTCCCGTTCGGCACCGCGCACCTGTCCTTCCCGATCGGTGATCTCTCGGTGCACAACCGGCCGATGGACGTGATCAATCTGCCGTTGCACACCCAGGACCTGGCCTGGGCCGGCCACCTGGCCTGCCGGGACGTGATCTTGGACGGCGCCGAAGAGGTGCACGGCGTGGCCCACTTCCTGTTCCACGGCCCGCACCTGCGACTCCGGCCGCCGACCCGGCAATCCTGCCCGGAGGTGGCCCGGCTGGCCCGCGAGCGCGGCATGGAATGGTGGACCGCCCGCCAGCTCAACGACTGGGAACGCGGCCGGCGCGGCGTCGAGCTGTCGATCACCACCGACGAGGACGGCTGGCTGGTCGAGGTGACCTCGGAGCAGCCGATCTCCAACGCCGGCCTGGTGCTGCAACTGCCCGGTGTCGATCAGGCCCCGGCCTCGGCCGATGGTGCGAGCGTCGCCGCGGTGACCCGGCACGGCCGGCCCTTCTACGAGCTGACCGTCGACCTTCCGGCCGGCACCAGCAGCTACCGCCTCACCCGCTGAGCCCCAGCGATACGTTCCTGAGCCAGCAGGGCGTGCCCTGAGCCTGTCCGAATCCTTTCGCTCCCTGAGCCTGTCGAAGGGCAAGGCCCGATTCGGCCGTCGTGCCTTGCCGGGATCAGGGACCGACCGTACTTGCCCTTCGACAGGCTCAGGGAACGGAACAAGCACCTCCTGCCGGATGACCCGTCGCGGGACCACGATGATGGTCCGCGGAAGGGAGTCAGGCATGGTCGAGGTCAGCGATCGGCTACGGGCCGGCTGGATCATGATCATGATCGCCGTCCTGCTGGTGTCCGGCTGCACCGTGCCACCGTTCGGTCCGTTCGATCCGCGCGGCACCGGCCTGCCCGAGGAGCCCGCACGGGCGACGCCGCTACCGCCCGGCCAGGTCGTGCTCGAGGTGACCGGCGACCCGGGCGGCCTGGCACCGCCGGCGCTCTACGCGGTGACGTCGCCGTCGCTGGTGATCTACGGCGACGGTCGGGTCCTGCTGCTGGACCGGATCTCCGGATCTGATCTGCGGCGCAGCTACCAGCTGGCCAGGGTCGATCCCGAGCTCGTGGCCGGCCTGGCCGAGCGAGCCGGGGCGGCCGGCCTGGCCGAACAGCTCGACCTGGGCAGCCCGAAGGTCTTCGACGCCGGCTCGACGTTCGTCCAGGTTCACGGCACCGGCGCCCCGGTCAGGCACCGGGCCTACGCGTTCAGCCCGGCGATCGACCAGAAGCTCGGCCAGTCCCATCGCGATCGTCGAGCCCGGCTGCGGTCGCTGATCGAGGCCGGCTATGCCCTGGTCGGCGACGCCCCGCGCTCGCCGTACGTCCCGGACCGGATCTTCGTCTACGAACAGAAGGTGCGCGACGAGGATCCCGAAACCCGCCCCTGGCCCGGCCCCGCTCTCGACACCTTCCTGACCGGCCGCCGCTCCTTCCGCGGCCTCCGCTGCGGCGAACTCCGCGGCGCCGAAGCCGAAATCGTCTACCGCGCCACCACCCAGAACCCGACCCAACACTGGACCGTGGCCAACCAGACCCACCTCCTCCTACTCAACCCCCTCCCCACCTGCCCCTAAAATCCGCCGACCCGTCAGTAATGCACCGGTTTTTGCGGCGTGTCGGAGCACAAGTGACGTCTCGACGCCGGTGCGGGCGTACGGGAGAGGCTGCTTGTTCGTTCCCTGAGCCTGTCGAAGGGCCAGGTGATCGGGCCTCGCCCTTCGACAAGCTCAGGGAACGAACATCCCAGCGTCCCTAGCGGCACCGCACCATGATCAACTCATCGGGCCTGTGTGCTCCGGGTGATCGGCTTCCAGCAGCTCGACGAAGCGGTGCGCGACCGGTTCCTCGGCGCGCCAGACGGCGCCCACCCGCCAAGCAGCCATCGGGTCGTCGAGCGTGATCAGCCGGACGCCGGCCGGAGCGATGCCGCGGCCGCTGGCCGGGACCAGGGCCGTGCCGACGCCGGCGGCGACGAGGGCGAGCACGGTCTGCAGGTCCGCCGTCTCCTGGATCACGTTCAGCCCGATCGCCCAGGCCGCGCGGAGCCGTTCGATCTGCGCCGCCAACCCCGGGCCGCGGGTCGGCACCAGCCGGACCACCGGTTGCCCGGCCAGCCAAGCGGGCCATCCGGCCCGGTCCGGCGGATCGGCGTCCGGGCCGACCGCGACGGCCAGCCGGTCGACCCCGAGGAACCGGTACGGCAGCTCCGGCCGCTCGGGCAGGCGGACGAAGCCGACGTGCAGATCACCGGACCGGATCCGGTCCAGCTGGACGCGCGACGGCAGGTCCTCCAGGCTGACCTGCACGTCCGGGTGGCGGCGCCGGAAGGCGGCGACGGCGTGCGGGGCGTACTCGATGCTGGAGAGCCCGAAGCCGACTCTGATCCGGCCCAGTTCACCCCGTGCGGCCCGGCCGGCGCGCCGGCTCAGGGCATCGGTTCGTGCCACCAGGTCCCGCGCGTCGGGTAGCAGCGCCGATCCGAAGTCGGTCAACACGGCACCGTGCCGGCCCCGACGAAACAAGGTGCCGCCGAGCTGTCGTTCCAGCGCCTGCAGCTGTTTGGTCAGCGCCGGTTGGCTGAGCGAGAGCCGACCGGCGGCACCACCGACCGTGCCGTCCTCGACGACCGCGAGGAACGACCGGAGCAGCCTGACATCCATTCCTGAAGGTTATGCAATCCGCACTGAGATTCATTGGACAGTAGCCATGGGCGCGGGGTCTGCTGGGTGAGTGACTGGACTCCGCGCCGCCTCGGTGCAATTCGAACCCCGCCCCGACGACAAGGCGGCCAACCTGGCCCGGATGACGGCCTTCACCGATCGGGCCGTCACGGACGGCGTGCAGTTGATCGCCTTCCCGGAAATGGGACTGCTCGGCTACTGGCACCTGCGGCGGCAGACCGTCGGGCGGCTGCGCGAGCTGGCCGAGCCGCTCGACGGCCCGTCCGTCACGGCTGTTCGTGATCTTGCCGTCGCCCGCGGGATCGGCATCGGCATCGGCTTCCTGGAGGCCGACGGTGATCAACTCTTCAACTCCTACGCCGTGTGTCTGCCGGACGGGCTGGTGCACCGGCACCGCAAGCTGCACGCGTTCGAACACGAGGGGATCTCCAGCGGCGACGGTTACACGGTGTTCGATACGCCGTGGGGGGTCCGGGCCGGCATTCTGATCTGTTGGGACAACAACCTGATCGAGAACGTCCGGGCGACCACCCTGCTCGGCGCATCGGTGTTGATCGCGCCGCATCAGACCGGTGGCACCCGGTCCCGCAGCCCGCACGGCACCACGCCGATCCCGCTCGCCCTGTGGGAGGCCAGGGATCGCGACCCGGCCCGGATCGAGGCCGAGTTCCGTGGGCCGAACGGTCGGGAGTGGCTGCTGCGCTGGTTGCCGTCGCGGGCCCACGACAACGGCCTGTTCCTGATCTTCAGCAACGGCGTCGGCCGGGACGACGACGAGGTGCGCACCGGCAACGCGATGATCTTGGACCCGTACGGCCGGATCCTGACCGAGACCTGGGCCGCAGCGGACGCGATGGTCGCCGCCGACCTCGATCTCGACCTGTTGCCGCTGTCCAGCGGGCGGCGCTGGCTGAAGGGCCGCCGACCCGAGCTGTACGACATCCTCACCCGGCGGTTCGGCGACGAACGGGATCCGCGCGAGGCCCGTTTCTCGGCCGAGCCGGTCCGGCTGGATCCCGGGCAGGATCAGCAGGATCGTGGTCAGTTCGGCGCTGTGACGGGGCCGAACTGACCACGATCTTTCGGTCAGTTCAGGTCAGTTCGGCCCGAGGCGGTAGGTGAGGATGACGATGCCGCTCTTCAGCGTCAACGTGTCGGCCAATTCGAACCGGCCGGTCGAGCCCGGGCGATAGATCAGGTCGTCCGCGCTGCCCTTGCCGAGGAAGAACGGGTGCACCCAGAGGCGCAACTCGTCGAGCAGGCCCTCGGCCATCAGGCCGTGCGCGATCGGGCCGAAGCCGTATTGGGCGATGTCGGCGCCGGGCTGCTGCTTGAGCTCACGGATCGCCTCGATCGGGTCGCTGTTGATCACGGTGGTGTTGTTCCACTCCGGATCGGTGAGCGTCGTGGAGACGACGTACTTCGTAGCCGAATTCATCCGGTCGCTCAGCGGATCGCCGGACAACGTGGTCCACACCGGGACGAAGATGTCGTAGGTGTGGCGGCCCATCAGCACAGCGTCGCAGTGCTCCAGCACCTCCCACTGGGCCTGGCCGCCGTCGTCGCTGAAACTGCCGAGCGACGGCCAGTGCTGCGGCTCCTGGATCACACCGTCGAGGGTGATGTAGGTCGAATTGATGATCTTGCGCATGCGTCTCTCTCCACCTGTTCTCGGGGCCGTCCCCTCCTGCTCGGGGGACGAGCCGCGAGGACTGTAACGACCGGACCCGGCGTCGGTCTTGTACCGAACCGCCGATCACAGGTCGAGGAAGACCTTGCCCCGCGCGATCTCGCCGGGGGTGTGGCCGATCACCGTTCGCAGCGACCGGATCAGGTGTGGCTGATCGTGATAGCCGGCCCGGAACACGACGTCGCCGACCGGCACCCCGGCCCGCAGCAGCCGGGCCGCGTCGCGGGCCCGTTCGACCAGCCGCAGCTTGCGCCGGGACAGACCCGCCGCCCGGAGGAACCGGCTCTGCGCGGTCCGCTCCGGCAGCTTGCTGCCGTGCCGCAACTCCTCGATCAACGGATCGAAGATCAACAACCCGGACCGGAACAGGCGGTCGACGAAGACGTCGAGGTTGTCCGGGGTCGGCATCTCCCAGGCCCGGCCGTCCAGCAGGATCCGGCCGCTCGGCAGGATCGGCAGCACCGCGTCCTGGAAGTCGGCCAGCCCGGCCGGCGGAAACATCGGCAGATAGGTCCCGAGCCGGAAGTCGACGCCGAAGAACTCCGAGTCGGCCGAGCAGACGGCCGGAGTCGCCTTCGTCGCCGGGCCGCGCAGATGCACCGCCGTGAAGCCGCCGATCCGCGCGAACCCGATCCCGGTCGTAAACGTCGCCAGCGAGCTGAAGTCGGTCGCGCGGTCACACTCGGCGGCCCAGACCCGGACCAGCGAGTCGGTCGGTCCACACACTGTGCGACTGCTGATGCCCACGGACGGGAGTGAAGCAGACGCCGGCCCGATCCGCAGCGAATTCCGCTGATCGATCCTGGCGACCGGCTCACGCCCGGAGATCGTGGAAGGCCGGGGCCGACGGACCCGACTTCCTCCCGCCGGCTCGTCGAGACGTCACTTGTGCACCGACACGCCGCGAAAACCGGTGCGTTACTGACGGGTCGGCGGGGTTGGGGGGAGCATTGTGGCGATCCGGGCGTGCAGTTGGTCCTCGGTCTCCGGGAGGTAGCGGCCGGTGCGGAAGAAGCGCTGGTTGGAGTCCAGCACCTCGTAGCCGTACTCGGCGAACTGCCGGGCCACCGGCACGTAGCCGACCATGCCGTTGGCGTAGCCCAGTGGCAGCACCTGGTCGAACCGGGTTCCATGATCACGTTTCAGCCGCAGGCCGTGCTCGACGGTCATCTCCCCCGCCATCGCGACCAGGGCCAGCGAGGTGCCGAAGGTGATCGTCTGCAGCTCGAACTCGACCCGGTCGAGGTCGGGCACGCCGCGGTCCAGCCGATCCAGCAGCACCTCCGCCCACCGCTTCCGGTACGAGGCCGACGGCCGGTCCCGCTCCGCCTCCAGGGTCTCCCGGGAGACCGGCTCGGTGCGCAGCACCTCGATCGCCGACCCGATCGTGATCGGCCCGGTCACCGGTGCCAACCCGGCCGAGATCGCGGCCTGGACCGCACGCCCCAGGTCAGACCCGAGGTCGCGCACCTGATCCAGGGTCCGGGTGCCGAACGCGGCCGCGCCGGGCTCGACCGGCCGCGGCTTCTGATCACCGCCGCAGCCCTGGAGGAAGCTCGGCTGCGCGTACGGGAACGCCTCGTCCAGGTGGTCGTAGGCGAAGCCGACGAAATCGCCGCTCACCTTCAGCCCACCCCGGGAGGTCGGGTGACAGGCGTAGTTGATCATGATGCCGCGGACCACCCCGTCGTCGGCCGACTCCACGGTGATCACCCCGACCTGATGGTCGGTGACTCCGTCCGGGTTGGGCAGCATCGAGTCGAAGACCCGGCCGGGATGATCGGGATCCGGCAGCCGCCGGCTCATCGCGACGGAGCAGCCCCCCGTCCCCTGCCGCAGCACGGCCGGGAACCGATGCCGGGCGGCGATCCCGGCCGCCCGGGCGATCTTGCCGATGGCCGCCTCGAGGTAGTCCTCGTCGATCCAGCCGTGCTCGGCGTAGTCGGCGTGCCGGATCGCCGGGCCGCAGTGGGTGTGCGAAGCGCTGAGCAGGATCTGCCGCTCCGGGATGCCGGTCCGCTCGCCCAGCACCCGGCGCAGCCGGGACGTCTGGTCGTAGCAGCCGAGCCACTCCACACTGACCAACAGCAGGTCGGTCCGGCCGTCGCCGATCACGGTCGTCACCGCCCGGAGCGGATGATCGACTCCGGTGCTGGTGTGGGGACCGCGCGCGGCGAAGCCGGCCAACGGGCCACCGACCGGCGGCGTGATGTCGGCGGTGGCGATGCCGACCCGATACTCGGCAGAGCTGCTCATGATCAACTCAGCCGAGCGTCTGCTCGCTGGCCTTGCGCAGCGCGGCGGCGATGTCGTCGACGTCGGCCTCGGTGTAGTTCTCGTTCCAGCTGATCACCAACAGCCGGCCGTCGATCAAGGACTCGGTGACCGGGCACAGACCCCGGACGTAGCGCGAACGGGCCTCGCTCAGCGGGAAGCCCGAGTCGCCGTACGTCTTCGCCTCGGCCAGCACCGGGGTGAGGTAGAGCGGCCGCTGGATGTAACCGGCCGACGCCCCGATCCCTTCCGCGCCGAGCACCTTGGCGTACGGATGCCCGTCGCCACCGGCCTGCTCGGGATCGACGAAGATCGGGAACTGCCAGTAGCTGGTGCCCGCATCCGGCGCCGGCCGGAGACCCGGCAGGTCGGCGATCGCCGCGGCCAGCTGAGCCGCCCGGGCGCGTCGGTCGCCGACGATCCCGTCCAGCTTGGGCAACTGAGCCCGGGCGACCGCGGCCTGCAGTTCGGTCATCCGGTAGTTCAGGCTGAGGAACAGATGGGTTCGCTCGTTGGTGTCCCGCGGCCACGCCTTGTCGGCGAACAGCCGGGCCCGCCGGGCCAGCTCGGGATGGTTCTTGCTGATCACCATGCCGCCGTCGCCGGCGGTGATGTGCTTGGACTGCTGCAGGCTGAAGCAGCCGAGGTGACCGATGGTGCCGGCCAGCGCGCCGGATGCGGTCCGGGTGGCATAGGCCTGGGCACAGTCCTCGATCAAGATCACGTCGTGCCGGTCGGCGATCTCGCGCAACTCCTCCACCGGGGCCGCGACCCCGAACAGGTGCACCACGATGATCGCCTTGGTCCGGCTGGTGATCGCCGCCTCGACCGACGCGGGATCGAGGATCCCGGTCTGCGGATCGACGTCGGCGAAGACCGGGATCGCGTTCTGCATCACGATCGGCAGCACGGTGCCGGCGTCGGACAGGCCGGTGGTGATGATCTCGTCACCGGGTCCGGGATCGACGGCCGCGACGGCGAGGTGCAGGGCGGCCGTGCCGGAGGAACACGCGACCACGTCCGGCACGCCGTAGTAGGCACCGAACTCCTGCTCCCAGGCGCGGGTCTCACCGCCGACCGTACTGTTCAGTTGGCCGCTGGTGATCACCCGGGTGACGGCCTCGATCTCCTCGGGCCCGAACCGCCGGCCGGACGGATCCCCGACCGAGGGCAGCGGAGCCGTACGGATCGGGCTGGACGGTTCTGTAGTGGTCATCGCTGGTCCCCTACCTCGACGCTTGGTAATTTAGGCGCTAATCTAATGCAAAATACTGCGCGCCGAAACTCTGGGTGGCGGTTCGGATCGAGAGTCGAGACGCGGTGACGTCGCAGAGAGGTGACACGAGTGAAGACCACGACAGCCCTCGCCATCGAGGGTGGCCGTCCGGCCCTGGATGGCCTGCCGCCCTTCCCGTCCTGGCCGCAGCACTCCGCGGCCGATGCCCGGGCCCTGCTCGACGTGCTCGAGTCGGGCAAGTGGGGCAGCACGCACGGTGAGGTCGTCTCTCAGTTCGAGACGGAATTCGCCGCCGCGCACGGTGCCCGGCACGGCATCGCCCTGAGCAACGGCACCCTCGCCCTGGCCGCCGCGCTGCGCGCCGCCGGGGTCGGCGTCGGCGACGAGGTGATCTGCCCGCCGTACACCTTCATCGCGACCGCCTCGGCAGCTCTGTTCGTCGGTGCGGTGCCGACGTTCGCCGACGTCGAGCCGGACACCCATCTGATCGATCCGGCCTCCGTCGAGCGCGCGATCACCGACCGGACCAAGGCGATCATCGCCGTCCACCTGGCCGGCTCCGTCGCCAACCTGGACGCGCTCAACAAGCTCGCCGAGACCCACGGCCTGACCTTGATCGAGGACGCGGCGCAGGCCGCGGGCGCCGCCTGGCGCGGCCGGCCGGTCGGTGCCATCGGCCACCTCGGCACCTTCAGTTTCCAGTCCAGCAAGAACATCACGGCCGGTGAGGGCGGCATCGTCGTCACCGACGATGATCGACTGGCCTCCGCCGTCTACTCCCTGGTCAACGTCGGCCGGGTCCGCGGCGGCGGCTGGTACGAGCACGCCTCGGTCGGCTACAACCTGCGGCTGACCGAGTTCCAGGGCGCGTTGCTCCGCGGCCAGCTGACCCGGCTGCCCGAGCAGCAGCAGGTGCGCGACGACAACGCCAAGCTGCTGACCGAGCGGCTGGCCGGCGTCGAGGGGGTCGTGGTCGACCGCGAGCCGGCGGAGATGACGGCCCATGGCCGGCACCTGTTCATGGTCCGGGTGCCGGAGCTCGGTGCCGCCGGGCTGCGCGACGCCGCCGCCAAGGCGCTCGGCGCCGAGGGTGTGATCGGCGCCTCCAGCGGGTACGTGCCGCTGCATCGCAACGAGGCCCTGATCGCCGAGTCGACCGCGCTGGCGGACCGGCTCGGGCAGCCGTACCCGAAGGCCGACTGCCCGGTCTCCGACCTGGTCTGCACCGACACGATCTGGTTCCCGCAAACGGTCCTGCTCGGCACCCCCGAGCAGACCAACGCCGTCGCCGACGCCATCACCAAGGTCGTCAGCGCCGGCGATGCGTTGAAATCCGCGAACTGAAAGGGAGCTCGAGTGAAGACTCTTGCCGATCTCGACCACGCGCTGAGCGAACCCGGCGACGACCTCGTCGCCGATCTCAGCCGTCTGCGGGGTGACATCGTCGTCCTCGGCGCAGCCGGAAAACTCGGACCGAGCCTGATCGAGCTTGCCTGCCGCGGCATCGCGGCGGCGGGCACCGGCTCGACCGTGCATGCGGTCTCCCGGTTCAGCCGGGGCGAGCTCGCCGACCGGCTGAAGCAGGCCGGTGCGAACGTGATCAAGGCCGACATCACCGATGATCAGGCACTGGCCGACCTGCCCGACGCGGAGAACGTGATCTTCCTCGTCGGCTCCAAGTTCGGCACCCAGGGCAACGAATCCGGCACCTGGGCGACCAACACCTACCTGCCCGGCCGGGTGGCCGAACGGTACTCGGCGGCCAAGATCGTCGCCCTGTCCACCGGCAATGTCTATCCGCTCTCACCCGTCACCTCGGGCGGCAGCACCGAGGACGACCCGGTCGGGCCGGTCGGGGACTACGCGATGTCGTGCCTCGGCCGCGAGCGGATCCTGACCCACTTCTCCAAGACCAACCAGACCAAGCTGGCCCTGGTCCGACTCAACTACGCCGTGGAGATGCAGTACGGCGTGCTGATCGATCTGGCCACCAAGATCAAGAACGGCCAGCCGGTCGACCTGACCACCGGCTTCGCCAACGTGGTCTGGCAGGGCTACTGCAACGAGGTGATCCTGCGCTCGCTGCACCATGCCGACACTCCCCCGTTCATCCTCAACCTGACCGGTCCGGAGACGCTGTCGATCCGGCGGACGGCGACCAAGCTGGCCCAGCGGATGGGTCTCGAGGTGTCCTTCACCGGCGCCGAGGCCGACACCGCGCTGCTGTCCGATGCCAGCCTGTGCCACCGCCTGTTCGGCTACCCCAGCGTGCCGCTTGATCAACTGATCGACTGGTCCGCTGACTGGGTGGCCGCCGACGGCGCCCTGCTGGGCAAGCCGACCCACTTCGAGACCCGGGACGGGAACTTCTGATGACCGCAGCGCTCAATCCTTCGGCGGCCCTGCAACGGTTCGCCGCCGGTACGGTCATCCCGGCCCAGCCGCTGGCCCTGACCGAGACCCTGCAGCTGGACGAGCGGCGGCAGCGCGCCCTCTCCCGCTACTACCTCGCGGCCGGTGCCGGCGGCGTGGCGGTCGGCGTGCACAGCACCCAGTTCGGCATCCACTTCGAGCACAACCATCTGCTCAAGCCGGTGCTGTCGATCGCCGCCGATGTCGTTCGCGAGTCCGGCGACGAGAGCACGGTGCTGGTCGCCGGCGCCTGTGGCCCGACGGCGCAGGCGGTGGCCGAGAGCCAACTGGCCGCCGAGCTCGGCTACGACGCGGTGCTGCTGGCTCCGTACGGCGCACGTGATCTTGATCTGGATCAGCTGCTGGACCGGGCCCGCGCGGTGTCGGAGGTGCTGCCGTTGATCGGCTTCTACCTGCAGCCGAGCGTCGGTGGGCGGCCGTTGCCGCGCCGGTTCTGGACCGGGATGGCGGAGATCGAGAACCTGGTCGGGATCAAGATCGCGCCGTTCGACCGGTACGCGACGCTGGACGTGCTGACCGGTATCGCCGAATCCGACCGTGCCCTCGACATCGCCTTGTACACGGGCAATGACGACCACATCGTCGGCGACCTGCTGATGAACTTCCCGCTGCCCGGTGGGCGCCGGCTGGAGTTCGTCGGCGGTCTGCTCGGCCAATGGTCGCTGTGGACCCTCGAGGCGGTACGGATGCTGGAGGACAGCCGCCGGGCCAAAGCCGGCGACGCCGAAGCACTGAACCGGTTGATGGCCGCGGACGGTCCGTTGACCGACGCCAACGCGGCGATCTTCGACGCCGCGAACCAGTTCCACGGCTGCCTGCCCGGCATTCACGAGATCCTCCGCCGGCAGGGCCTGCTGCAGGGCCTGTGGTGCCTCGACCCGGGCGAGCTGCTGAGCCCCGGTCAGCTGGCGGAGATCGACCGGATCTGGGACGCGTACCCCCAGCTCCGCGACGACACCTTCGTCGCCGAGCACCTGGACTCCTGGCTCGCGTAGACACGCACCTTCCGCCGAGTTGTCAGAACTGAGTTGTGCCCTGGCACAACTCAGTTCTGACAAGTCGGCTTCAGTGGGGTGCGGGGACGTCGACGGGGCGGCGGTCGCGGGCTGAGGTGTAGATGGCCTGGACGACGGCGAGGGAGGGCAGGGCGGCCTCGCCGGTGATCACCGGGTCGCGATCCTCGCGGATTGCGGCGATCAGGTCCGCCAGTTGAAGGTAGTGGCCGACCGAGGTGCCGTCCCGGCCGCCGGGCAGGTGCTCGAGCTGCTGATCCGGCGGGTCCGGCTCGCTCCCCTCCAGCTGCCACTTGCTGATCTTGTAGTCCTCGAGGAACACGCTGCCGTGCTCGCCGTGCACCTCGATCCGGTCCAGTTGGCGCGGGTAGATCGAGGTGGTCCCCTGGATCACGCCGACGGCGCCGGAGGCGTACTCGCAGACGGCGATCGTGGTGTCGTCGGCCTCGATGTGATCATGACGCAGATGCCGCGACACCGCCTGCACCCGGACGATCGGGCCGGCGATCCAGGTCATCAGATCGACCCCGTGGATGCCCTGGTTGATCAAGGCGCCGCCACCCTCCTGAGCCCAGGTGCCGCGCCAGCCGGAGTCGCTGTAGTACTCCGCCGGCCGCCACGACTTGAAGATCATGTCGGCGACCAGGATCCGGCCGAGCCGGCCGGCGGCGACGGCCCGCTGCAGCGTCTTCGTCCCGTGTACGAACCGGCGGTTGAAGATCGTCGCCAGTTTCACGCCGTTACTCCGGCAGGTCTCGATCAGCCGCCGGGCCCGAGCGGGATCGGTCTCCAGCGGCTTCTCCACCAGCAGGTGCTTGCCCGCTGCCGCCAGGGTTTCGGCGACCTCCAGGTGCAGCGAGGTCGGCAGGCAGATGCTGACCGCCTGGATGTCGTCCCGCTCGGCCAGCTCGCGGTAGTCGGCCAGCCAGGTTGCGCCGTGCCGCTCGGCCAGCGCCCGGCCCCGGTCCTCCCGAAGATCACAGATCGCCCTGACCTCCGCGCCGTCGATCAGCTCGACGAACTCGGCGTGCTTCGGGCCGACCAGGCCCGCGCCGATCACGGCGTACCCGATGGGCCCGCTCATCGCCGGCTCCCGTCGGGCGTCGATTGGCTGCGCGGGGCCAGCTCGTTCCAGTCCCGGGCGGTCGCGGTGGTCTGCCAGATGACCTCGCGCAGGCCGGCCCAGACGTCGTCGACCAACTGCTTGGTCCGGGCCGGGTTGTCCCGCGTCGCGGCGAGTTCGCCGATCCGCTGCTCGGCGATCGCGACCGCCGCGTTCGTCCGCTCGGCCAGCCGGCGCAGGTTGGGGGTGACGATCACGTTGCCGGAGTCGGTGCGATAGTCGAAAACTCGTACAGGCATCTCGATCCCTTCCCCACGGTCGATCCATGGGACCTTCGGACACAGCGGACCACCGCGGCATTCGTGATCAAGACGTCTTGCCGACCATCCCATCCCGGACCGGTGATCAAGTCAACGACCGACCCGCTCTGCGGATCGCCGCTGGTCAGCGCGGAGGGGAGTCCGCCCGTCGGCGGCCGTACGGCCGGTGCGCCGCCGCGAACTCGGCCGAGGCCAATTCGGTGATCGGCAGGCCGGTACGCAAGCGTTCCGGGTCACCGCCGCGCCGCAGGTAGTCGGCGACCAACTCGGCGGCGACGGCGTCGTCCAGCAGGCCGGCCAGGGCAGCCCGGCGGGCCCCCACGTTGTCCCGGACGAACAGCTGAGTCCCGTCGAGGATGATCATCGCGAAGATCGCCAGCACCGCCCAGAACGGAAGCAGAAAGGCTGTGTCGATCAGCCCCGGGTCACGGTCCAGAGCCCAGCGGCCCGCTCCGGGACCCAGGACCGCCAGCGCCGCGACGGCGGCGACCACCGCGACGCTGATCGCCACGATCGTCCGCCGCGACGGTCGCCGCCGTGACGCCGATCGGCCGGCCGCTCGCTCCGCTCTGGTCAGCGGCCCGAGCGCACGTACCGTTCCCAGCGCATCGATCGAGTACTCCCCAACGCCCGGGCCAGAGCGGATCCGGGCCAGGGTCCGAATCGCGATCCAGACCGCCGCGACCACGAGGTCGACCAGGAGTCGGGCCCCGTGGTCGGGTTCTCCTGCCAACGGCAGGAACAAGAGGCCCGCCGCACCGACGGCTCCGACGCCGATCGTCCACCCGATCAACACCATCGAAGCGGGGCGACGTCGCGGCAGCCGGCCGGCCAGCTCCATCGCCGACCGATCCGACTCGTCGGGAACCGCCTCCGATCGGCCATCCCGATAAAGATTCCAGTTCATCACCGCCTCCTCCCGCGCCCGGAGTGTTCTCGACGATAACCCGGGTCAGGGCAGCGACCACCGGGTCTCGTGATCGACGTCACGGATCCGTTACTACACAGCTGTGTAGTATTCTCTTCATGCGTGCAGTACGTGAGGAGGTCGTCGATGTCAACGAATCCCGATCCGGATGATCTGACTGCGCGAGCGCGGATCAGGGATGCCGCCATCGCCCAGTTCGGTGAGCTCGGCTTCGAACGGGCGACCATTCGCGGCATCGCCGCCGCCGCCGGGGTCTCCTCAGGTTTGGTCCGGCATCACTTCGGGTCGAAGCAGGCCCTTCGCGAGGCTTGCGACGAGCAGCTGACCAAGATCATCCGACGGTTGGACGATCAGGCCCACGCGTTCCCCAACGTCGGGATCGTCAACCCCGCCACGGAAATGCGGCCGTACCAGGCCTATCTGGTCCGGACGCTGACCGACGGCGCGACCAGCCCGATCTTCGACGACATGGTCGAGCTGTCCACCCGGTGGCTGGAGGACCTCGACCGCGCCGACCCGAACCCGCCGCGCTCCCCGGCCCGGGCCAGGGCGGCGATCCTGACCGCGATGAGCCTGGCGGTCGGAGTGCTGCGGCCCCACGTGTCCCGCGGCATCGGGGCCGACCTGTCCACCCCCGAGGGCGAGGAGCTGCTGCTGCTGTCGCTGGTCGACCTCTACTCCCGCCCGATGCTCAGCACCGCCGAGGCGACCCGGATCCAGGCCGCGCTCGACGAACAACAGGCCGGCCGTGCGGCCGGCCCAGGCAAGACCACCACCTCAAGGAGAAGTCGATGACCGACGCCATCGCGGTGTCCGGGTTGATCAAGAACTTCGGCGCCAACCGGGCCCTGGACCGCTTCGAGCTCACCGTCCGGGCCGGCGAGATCCATGGTTTCCTCGGCCCGAACGGGGCCGGCAAGACCACCACCATCCGGATCCTGCTCGGCATGATGCGGGCCGATAGCGGCGCGGTGGCGCTGCTCGGCGGCGATCCCTGGGCCGACGCGACCGAGCTGCACCGGCGCTTGAGCTACGTCCCCGGTGACGTGACGCTGTGGCCGAATCTGACCGGCGGCGAGGTCATCGACCTGCTCGCCCGGCTCCGTGGCGGTCAGGACAAGCATCGCCGGGACGAGCTGATCGACCGGTTCGAGCTCGATCCGCGCAAGCGCAGCCGGACCTACTCCAAGGGCAACCGACAGAAGGTCGCCCTGATCGCGGCCCTGTCCGCAGACGCCGAGTTGTTGATCTTGGACGAGCCGACATCCGGGCTGGACCCGCTGATGGAGGCGGTCTTCCGCGATGTCGTCAGCGAGGAGCATCAGCGCGCCGGCACGACCGTGCTGCTGTCCAGCCACATCTTGTCCGAGGTCGAGGCGCTCTGCGACCGGGTGACGATCATCCGGGACGGCCGGACCGTCGAGTCCGGCACACTGGAGCAATTACGGCATCTGACCCGGACCACGATCCAGGCCGACACCGCCGAACGCGTCACCGGCCTGACCGAGCTGACCGGCATTCATGATCTTCAACTGGACGACCACCGGGTCCGCTTCGACGTCGACCCGCAGGATCTGGACGCCGCCCTGGCCCGGCTGGTCCGAGCCGGCGTGCGCGGGCTGGTCAGCCAGCCGCCCACCCTGGAACAGCTGTTCCTGCGGCACTACCAGTCCGCGGCGAAGGCGGCCGATCCGGTGCCGGCGGGAGGGTCCGCGCGATGATCAGCCGCGGGTTGTTCGCCGGCGCCGGAGCGATGCTGCGGCTGTTCCTGCGCCGCGACCGGTGGTTCCTGCCGGTCGTGATCAGCTTCCCGGCCCTGGTCCAGCTGGTCTTCGTCGCCGCGTTCACCGCGACCGCGCCGACCGAGGAGGCGCGCATCGCGTACGCCGAGACCAGCGTGCACAATGCCGCGTTCACCGTCACCTACGGGCGCTGCACGGCTCCAGCCTCGGCGAACTGGTGACCTGGCGGTCGGGCTTCATCCCGGTCATCGTGGCCATCCTGGTGCTGCTGTTGATCTTGCGCCACACCCGGTCGGAGGAGGCCGCCGGCCGACGCGAACTGGTGGCCGCCACCGGCGTGGGCCGTCATGCCGCCCTGGCCGGAGCCATGATCGAATACGCCGCGGTCAGCCTGCTGATCGGCGCCGCCTCGACTCTTGCGCTGCTCGCAAGCGGGCTGCCGGCGGCTGGATCGATTGCGTTCGGCATCGGCCTGTTCCTGGTCGGCCTCACCTTCGCGGCCATCGGCGCGCTGGTCGCCCAGTTGACGACCGAGGCCGGTGCCGCCCGGGTGATCGGCACGCTGATCATCGCCGCGGCATTCGTGATCCGCGGCTTCGGCGACGTCAGCGCGCAGACCGGCGGCGGGTTGGGCTGGCTGTCCTGGCTCTCTCCCATTTCCTGGGCGAGCCAGCTCCGGCCGTACGGCGGCGAGCGGTGGTGGGTGCTGCCCATCGTCGCCGTGATCATCGCGATCATCGCTGCCGCCGCGATCCTGGTGTCGGGCCGCCGGGATCTCGGCAGCGGCGTGATCGCGCCGCGACCGGGCCCGGCCGAGGCGGCCGAGACCCTGCGATCACCGCTGGCGCTGGCCTGGCGGCTGCACCGCGGCGGGCTGATCAGCTGGACCGCGGGCTTCGCCCTGCTCGGCCTGCTGACCGGAGCGATTGCGCTGAGCATCGCCGAGCTGCTCGACCGGACCGACGCCGGTCGCGCGGCCGTCGCCCGGATCGGCGGACCCGGCGGCGTCGTCGACCAGTACGTCGTCGGGATGATGATGCTGGCCGGGGTGGTGGCGGCCTGCAGCGCCGTCAACGCGGTGCTGCGGCTCCGGGTCGAGGAGCGCGACGGCCGGGCCGAGCTGCTGCTCGCCGCGCCGGTCGACCGGGTGCGCTGGGCCGCCGGGCATCTCGGCTTCGCGCTGCTGAACGCGACGCTCGGCCTGCTCGCGACCGGGATCTTCCACGGCCTCGGACTCGGCCTGATGACCGGCGACCTCGGCGCCGACCTGGCCCGGGTGCTGCCCGGCGCGCTGGTCTACCTCCCCGTCACCTGGCTCTACACCGCCATCGCCTTCGCCCTGTTCGGCTGGCGGCCGCGCCTGGCCGTGCTCACCTTCGCCCTCGCCGCGGTGAGCATGTTCTTCGGCTGGATCACCGGCGAACTCGCCCCCGGACACTGGATCGAGGGCCTGTCCCTGTTCCACTACGTGCCCCAACTCCCCGGCGGACCGGTCCACCCGCTTCCGTTGCTGATCATGATCCTGGCCACCCTGATCTTGATCATGGTCGGCCTCCGTGCCCTCCGCCACCGCGACCTCCCGGTCGGCTAAGTGGCCTGGCCAGGCCAACTCGCCCCACGGGAATCGCCCCCGCGACCGCTATCGGCCCCCGCGACCACCACAACGATCGCGTCCACCGACAACAGTCGCGTCGAGCGGAACGCGGTCAGGCAACGGTCGCGGCCGCCGAAAGCAGTCGCGGCTAAGGCAGCCGCCGGCAGACTGCCGACCACGACACGACCGAACCGGCCCGACCAGACACCACCGCCGCCCAACCCCGCCCCTTTGCTGCCGCCTGAAGATCCCCACCCACCGCCGCGACCGCTATCGGCCCCCGCGACCACCACAACGATCGCGTCGACCCACAACAGTCGCGTCGAGCGGAGCTCAGCGGGTCTGGTGGGCGGCTTCGTATTCCTGGCGTTGGGCGTCGCCGGTCTCGCTCTTCCACTGCTTGACCGCGTCGTCCCAGGAGGACACGGGTTTGCGGCCGACGATGATCTCCGTCTGGGCGTCGCGCATCCGGGCGGTGGCGGCGGCTCCCTTGGTCACGCTCTGCTCCGAATACAGGCCGAGGGCGGCATTCAGTACGCCATCGCGCAGCACCTGGCTGGCGTACGCGTGCATGGCCTTGACCGAGTCCGCGTCGCCGGGCATGTAGAACGAGCCGTACTGCTGCGAACCGCAGTAGTGCAGGCCCTGCGGCGAGTTGGTGGCCGCGGTCTCGGTCAGCATCGGATCGGTGCCCTTCAGCGTGTGATCGGTGCCCTCGGCGCCGAAGTTGACCGTCAGGTATTCCGCGGTGCCGAACGGCGAGGCGATGTAGTCGACGAACCGGAGCAACTCCTTGACCCGGTCCTCGGACCCCGCCCGGACGCCGCACCACGCCCCGTACGCCGGGTTGCCGAGATGCTTCTGCGCCGCTCCCCCACCGCCCCACTTCGGCAGCGTCAAGACGTTGATCCGCCACTCCGGATAGAGCCGGCCGTAACGCATCCACTGGGAGAAGTCCTGCAGATAGATCGAGGTCGTGCCGCCCATCCACCAGGGCCAGTTCTGCGACGGGTTGGCGACGCCGTCCGGATGGATCAGCCCCTCCTGATACATCTTGCCGGTCTCCGACAGCGCGTCCTTCATGATCGGCGACTCGTACTCGTGCAGGAAGGCGCCGCCCTCCTCCGACCAGTTGTTGGGCCCGCCCATCATCTCCAGCATCGACTGCAGCATCCAGTCGGCCGGATGCGCGCCCATGGCGTACTTCGAACGCTTCGGATCGGTCAGCTGCCGGCACAGGGCCAGGAAGTCCTCGCCGCTGGACAGTTCCGGCGGTTCGGTGATCCCGAACGACTCGAGCAGGTCGGACCGATAACTGGCGACCTGGCCGCCGTGCGGGCGGGGTTGCGGGATGCCCCAGATCCGGCCGCCCTGCATCGGCACCTGCCAGGCCAGCGTCGGGATGGACGCCAGCCCCGGATAGTCCTTGATCTTGTCGCCGGAGAGATGATCGGAAAGGTCGGCGAAATACTTCTGCAGCATGCCCGGCATGCCCGGCACGTTGGTCAGCTGGCACAGGTCGGGCACCTGACCGCCGGCGATCGTGGTCTGGAACTTGGCGGTGTAGTCCGTCGAGGTCACCGTGTTGATCTCCACGGTGACGCCGGACTGTTTCTCGATCGCCTGCCACCAGGAGTTGCGGTCCCGGGGCAGGATCACCTGGTCCGACTGCAGCAGCGTGGTCACCGGCGCCGACAGCGACAGCGGGAAGCCGTCCCGCTTGACCGGCTCGGCCGGATAGGCGAAGTAGCCGGCCGGGATCCCGCCCTCCACTTCGGGCAGGTCCGGTTTCACGCCGGCGAAGGGAATCCGGTTCGGCGGCGGCACCGCCTCGGCACTGTTGCCACCGCTACCGGGAGTGCCGGCCGAGGGGGCGCACCCCGTCACGGAGACACCGGTCGCGACCGCGGCCAGGGAGGCTCCGGCGGCCAGGAATCCACGTCGATTCACGGTCTTGCCCATCACTGTTCCTCCTTCATGATCGAATTCGCGAACGCGCTCCGCTCCGGCGGCTGCCAGCCGGCTGCCGGATCGAGCGCGATGAACCAGTCGGTCCGACCGGTGGTCGTCGGCACGGTCAGGGTCAGTTGACCCCGGCTGCCGGCCTGCCTGATCAGCTGATCAGGGCTGATCGCCACGGTGCCGCAGCCGAACCAAACAACGGATCCGGCCCCGTCGGAGAGCCGGGCCCAGCCGTCGACGAACTGCCAGGCCACCTGCCGCGGCACCAGCCAATGCGTGCGTACGTCAACGCCGGCGGCCGGCTCGATCTCGTCCCGCACCATGATCATCAACGCGTCGATCCGGACCGTACGCCGGACGGCCGGCTCGTCCGGATAGCAGGCCGACAGCTCGATCACCGCCGCCGTGTCCGTCGATCGCCGCACGTCGGCCCGACGGCGATGCTGAGCCACCGAATCGATCACCGGCACGTTGTGCGCCCGCTCGTCCAGGGTGAACGTCCGCTCCTCGCCGGCCCGATACTGCTGATAGCCGGGATCGGTGAGCCAGCAGGTGCCGCGCCAACCGATCACGACATGGCCGGCGTCGTGGTGCAGATGACCGACCTCGACTCTGGGCGTCGAGACCGCGACCAGGAGTTGATCATCGCCCGGCTGATCACCGAGCCGGGACCGCAGCGCCAGGACGGACTGCTGCCGCACGCAGCCGATCATGAGTCCGGGCGAGGTTCCCGGGCCGGGCTCGGGAGGCGTTGCCCAGCAGGACTCGGGCCAGGACCCGATCGCGGTCAGCGCCGCCGCCGGCAGCTCGGTCAACGGCACGGTACGACACCAGGCGGCCAGGTCGTGATCTTGGGTGGCGCCGGCGATCCGCGCGATCACCGTCAGCCACTGGGTCATCTCGGGCTCGATGTCGCCGATCGGTGCCTGGATCCCCGGCCGGCCGGGGACCGTGGTCGCGACCCAGCTCCGCGCCGCCCGGTGGATCTCCGCTGACGCGGCCGGGTCGGGGGCGGCGGCGAGCCACTCCAGCAGGTGGTCGATCAGGTAGCCGTCGTAACCGACGCCCTCGGTGTAACCGGTCCGCCGGGCGTCCAGCCACAGCCGAACCGCGCCGTCGGCCTGCTCGCGGATCTCAGCCAGGCCGGGATGATCGAGCTCGGCGGCCAGCCGACCGGCGCTGAACAGCGGGATCAGCCGGATGTTCTGCAGAGCACGGAGTTCGTCCGCGGGCGGGTCGTCCCGTTCGGCCCGGTAGCGCGGCAGCAGCGAGTCGGTGATCAGCCGGTCCGCGATCTTGGTCAGCCGCGCGGCTACCGCGTGATCATCGGCTCCGGCGGCAAGGCCGCGGCCTCGGCTGAGCCAGCGGGCGAGGCAGGCTGTGACCAGACCGGCCCGACCGTCGTCGGCCACGAAGCTCGACCAGCCGTCCAGCAAGATCAACTCGGCCAGCAGCCGATCATGGTGGCCGGCGTTGATCAGGTCGGCCCAACGCTCTTCCAGCTGCCAGCCGAGCCAGACCAGCCACGGGTACTGCGGAATTCCCGGGATCGGGGCCGGGAACCGATCCGGCCGCGCGGCCACCGGCAACGGCCAGGTCAGGCGGTAGCCGATCCGGTAGTAGTCGACCGGCAGCTCGGTGGCCGCCAACGCGGTGGCGCCGCGGCGCTCGACCTCGGCGCGGAGCTGATCATGATCCCAGCTGTCCTGGGTGCTGATCATTCCGAGACGACCTCACGGGTCATCGCCAGGTTGCCGGCCAGCAGGCCGCCGTCGACCGGCAGGGCCACCCCGGTGATCCAGCCCGCCTGATCCGAGGCCAGGAAGAGCACCGCGTGGGCGATGTCCTCCGGCCGGCCGACCCGGCCCAGCGGATACCACGCGGCCAGCTTGTGCAGGCGATCCGGTTCGACGGCCAGCCGGGCGTCCCAGATCGGCGTGTGGATCGTGCCGGGAACGACCGTGTTGCAACGGATCCCGGACGATCCGTACTGGACGGCGATGCTCCGGGTCAGGCTGAGCAGGCCGGCCTTGGCCGCGCTGTAGGCCTCGTTGCCGAGGAACTGGGCACCGTTGACCGAGCCGATGTTGACGATGCTGCCGCCGCCGCGGTCGATCATGCCCGGGAGCACCGCCTGGCTGCAGAGGAAGGCGCCCTTGAGGCTGACGTCGACCTCGGCGTCCCACTGCTGCTCGGTCAGCTCGAGGAACGGCGTGTCCTGGCAGACCGCGGCGTTGTTGATCAGGACGTCGACCCGGCCGTGGCGAGCCTCGGTTGTGGTCACGGCCGCCCGGACGGCCTCGCGGTCGGTGACGTCGACGGTCCGGCCGGTCGCGCCGGGCAGGCCGCCGACCGTCTCCTCGACCGCCGCGGCGTTGGTGTCCAGGACGGTCACCGCGGCGCCCTCGGCGGTGAACGCCTCGGCCAACGTCTTGCCGATGCCGGAGCCCGCACCGGTGATGATCACCACTCGACCGTCGAACCTGGACATGCCGCCTCCTGAACTAACGCGGATAGCTGAACAGCACCGCCATGACCCGATCCGGTGCCTCCTCGGCCAGCCGGTAGGCCTCCGCCGCCTCGGTGATCGGGAACCGGTGGGTGATCAGCCCGGACAGGTCGAGCCGCCGCGGGTCCGCCGGCGGCAGTGCCATCAGCTCGAGCAGGGTCTCGACGTTGCGGCGGACCGTGGAGCCGACGTAGACGGCCGGATAGTCGGCGCCGTTCTCGTAGTCGGGATCGCGGTAGCCCGGCCCGGCCTTGGCCGAACTGAGGAACTCCAGGTTGCCCAGGTTGGAGGCCATGAAGAGCGACAGCCGAGCGCCGCCGGGAAACACCAGCCGGCCGTGCGGCACGCCGTCCGGAGCCGTCGCCATGATCGGCTTGAGCCGCTCGACCGTCTCGGTGGCGTCGCCGCCGAAGCAGACGCAGGCATGTTCGACGCCGTACCGGCCGGCCCAGTCGGCCAGTCCGGCCCAGCCGTGATCATCGAGGCCGAAGGTCGCGATGCCGTCCGGCACCAGTGACCGCCGGTACGGTTCGCCGTCCATGATCGCCACCCGGGCGCCGGCGATCCGATACAGCCGGGCCGCGACCTGACCCATCATCCCGGCCCCGAAGACGATCACCGACTGCCCGATCCGGACGGCCGACTTGTGCACCGCCTCCAGGGCGAAGCAGCACATCGCCATCGTCGCCGCCTCGGCGGTGTCGATGCCGTCCGGCACCGGAACCACCAGATTGCGCGCCACCACGGTCCGGGATGCGTGGTAGGCCCCGGCGCCGACCGCTACCACCCGGTCGCCTGCCGCCATTCCGACGACCCGATCGCCGACGGCGAGCACGGTCCCAGCCTGGCTGTAACCCGGCCGCAGCGGCGGCCGCCCGTTCTCGGCCGCCGCCCGGATCCCGCGGAGCGACACCAGCTCGGTGCCGGCGCTGAGATAGCTGAACTCGGGAGCAATCAACACCTCGTTCGGCCCCGGCGATCCCAGCTCGGCCTCGGACACCACGACACCGCGGCCGGCCTGGAACCCCGCCTGAGTCATGATCATCCGATCACCGACTTCCCAAGGATCGAGTCGGAGAGAGGGTGTTCGTTCCCTGAGCCTGTCGAAGCGCCGTCCTGAGCCTGTCGAAGGGGGCTACGCCCGATCCAGCTTCGAAGGGAGCTCGCATTGATCTGGCCTGCCCTTCGACAGGCTCAGGGAACGAAGTGGCCGTCATGAAAGCCAGCGTTCGGCGTTCCCCGCGCAGAGCCGGCGGAGTTGATCTTCGGCCACCCCGGCCGCCCCGAGCTGATAGGCGGTGGCCAGCGCCTCCTGCACCGGCTGACAGCTGCCGTAGCCGAACAGGGAGTCGAGACCGTCGCCGCACAGCTCACCGATCGCGCCGACCGGGCCGTTGGTGAACCACAGGTCGACGATCACCCGGGACAGATCATGACCATGATCGAGATGGGCGGCGATCGCAGGCCAGTCGCTGAACTTGACGCCGCTCAGTCCGATCGGCCGGCCGGCCCGGGTGCGTAACAGCTCGGCGATCTCGGCGTCGCTGATCGAATCGACGGCGTAGCGGCGATGCCGCACCCGTTCGTCGTCGAGGTTGAGACAGACCTGGACCGGCAGGCCGGCCGCGTCGGTGGCCTCGAACAGGTCCGCGACCGCCGGCGAGTCCAGCCGAAAGCCTTGATAGGCCGGCACCAGCCGGACGCCGCGGGCCGCGTTGCGCTCGGCCCGGGCCAGCTCGTCCATCCAGCCGGGCTCGGTCGGGTTGATGATCACGAACGGCCAGAGCCGTTCGTCGCCCTCGACCTCCCGCCACAGCGCGTCGTTCCCGCTGCGGGTGTCGTAGCCGAAGATCGATGCCAGATGGCTGACGCAGAGGCCCCGCAGACCGAGCCGGTCGGCCAGCTCGCCCAGCCGGGCCGCGTCGGCGGCGGCCTGCAGCCGCCACGGCCAGGTGCCGACGAACGCGGTCAGGTCGATTGCCCGCTGGGCCGCGAAGATCGCCAGCGGGTCGTGTCGGGTGGCGCTCACTTGATCACCGCCGCCAGTAGAGCGTCCATGTTGCCGCCGAGCACCAGCTCCTGCTCGGCCGCCGGCAACTCGGCGGCGATGATCTTGCCGATGTTGACGGCCAGGTCACCGCCGTGCAGATCGGAGCCGAAGATCACCCGCTCGGCGCCGAGTCGGTCGACCGCGATGGCGACCTCGGCACCACCGATCAGCGAGCCGGAGGTATCGGTGCGGACATTGGGATACGGCGCGATGGCGTTGACCGCGCTCTCGGTCTGGCCGCCGAGGTGGGCCATGATGATCGTCGCCTCCGGATAACGTTCGCCCAGCCGCGCCACGTCCTGCGCGGTCGACTCGTACGACAGCTGCCCGATCGTCTTCCGCCACGCGTGCACCAGGATCGGCGCCCGGTAGGCGATCGCCTGCTCGACCACCGGGTCGACCAGCGGATCGTCGGCCCGGGTCGCCACCCAGAGCTTGATCCCGATCATGCTCTGGTCCTCGAACCGGCGGCGAAGATCATCCAGCGCGGGCTTGCCGTGCCGCGGATTGACGTAGCAGTAGCCCTTGACCAGGTCCGGGTGCGCCCGGATCACGCCGTGCAGGTCGTCGTTGGAACGCTGCACCTGCTCGAAGGTCGGATAGTGCCGGTAGCCGGCGATCGCGGAGCAGACGATCCGGTCCACCCCGAGCCGTTCGCACTCGGCGACCGCGGTCGCGGTCAGCGTCGAGTCCCCGGCGGTCAGGTGGGTGTGGGCGTCGATGATCATGATCCGGTGGCCTCCGGCCCGGGTCCGTCGGCGGCAGCATCACGGCAGGCGCGGCCGAGTCGGCTCAAGGTCTCGTCCAGGTCGGCGTCGGTGTGGCTGTAGTTGACGTAGGAGACGTTGTAGAGCGAGACCCCCTGCCGGAAGGCGCCGCGGAAGAAGTGATCAATGGTGTCGGCCGGCGCGCCCGGCTCGGCCACGAAGGTCGGGCAGGGAGCGAACCCGCGAATCGCAATCGGCAGCCCGTGCTCGGCAAACAGTCCGCCGACCGCCGACCAGAGCCGCTCGCCCTGGCGCCACAGGTGGCCGACCACGTCGCCTCCTGCGTAGACCTCCATCGCCGCCCGGGCCGCGGCCAGGGACAAGGTCTCGCCGCCGAAGGTCGACGACACCACCGCGCGGCCGGGGCCGCAGGCCGCCATCACCTCGCGCCGGCCGGCATAGACCGAGAGCGGCATGCCGTTGGCGATGCCCTTGCCGAAGACGGCCAGATCGGGCCGGACGCCGAAGTATTCGGTCACGCCGCCGATGGCGATCCGGAAGCCGGTGACGATCTCATCGAAGATCAACAAGGTGCCGTGTTCGTCGACCAGTCGGCGCAACTGCGGATAGAACTCCCGGCCCTGCTCCATCCGGGCGTAGTCGGCGGCGATCACGACCGCGGCGACCTGGCCCGGATGCTCGGCCAGTATCCGGCCCACCGCGTCGACGTCGTTCCAGCCGGCCGCGTGGTGCAGCGCGCTCAGCGCCGCCGGGACCCCCGGAACTTCGCCGGCCTGGCCGGGCAGCACCACGCCGCCGCCACCGAGGCTGTTCAGCCAGCCGTTGTAGCCGATCTGGATGATCCGGTCCCGGCCGGTGTGGGTCCGCGCGATCCGGATCGCGGCGGCGATCGCCTCGCCGCCGGTCTTCAGGAACCGCGCCTGCTCCATCCCCGGCACAAGATCACAGAACCGCTCCGCCACCTCGGCCTCGAGCGGATGCGGATGACCGAACACGATGCCCTGGTTGAGCTGGGCCCGGATCGCGTCGTCGACCGCCGGATAGCGATAGCCCAGAGTGATCGGGCCGAGCGAGTTGCGGAAGTCGATCAGTTCCCGATCTTGATCGTCCCAGACCCGGCAACCGTCCCCGCGGACGATCACCGCGGGTTCCTCCGGGGTGAGCCGGGCCCGCTTCGAGGACGTACTCGAGCCGAACGGCATGATCTGATCGAGGCGGGTGGCCCAACTCACCGGGGACTGAGCGGCGACGGGCTGAGTCTGCGGACTCCGTGTCATCGAGGGATTCCTCTGGAGTGCGGGCGGCGAGACGCTGATTCTGGGAACCCTAGCAGCCGGGCGACGACGCGACAACGAAAATCTGCAATCGGTTGCACTTGATTTCGCCAACCCGTAGGTTGGGCTCACCTCGGACAGGAAGGCGACCTTGATGATCTCCGCGCGCCTGGGTGTCGGCATCGTCGGGCTGGGCAGCATCGGTGTCACCCACGCCCGGGCTCTCGCCGCGCTCGACGAGTCCGCCGGAGTCACCCTGCGGGCCTTCAGCGGCGGCCGACCTGACGCCGCCAGCGAGGCCGGTTGGCCGGACGCCGAGCAGCTCGAGCCCGCTGCCGTGATCACGCATCCCGAGGTGGACGTGGTCGCGATCGCCGCGCCGACCCACCACCACGGGGCGCTCACCCTGGCCGCGCTCGAGGCCGGCAAGCACGTGCTGGTGGAGAAGCCGCTCACGCTCTCGGTGACCGAGGCGGAAGCGATCCGCACGCTGGCCCGGGAGCGCGGCCGGATCGTCCGGATGGTCGCCCAGCGGCACTACGAGACCGAGTACGCGCACACCAAGCAACTGATCGACAGCGGTCGGCTGGGTGACCTGCGGCTGGCCGCGACCCAGGTGCACTGGTGGCGCGACGACGCCTACTACCGAGCCGTCGACTGGCGCGCCTCGATGTCCGCCGGCGGCGGCTCGGTGATGAACCAGGGCGTGCACAACATCGACCTGCTGCGCTGGCTCGCCGGCCCGGTCGCCGCGGTCACCGCCCAGTACGCCACCCTGGGCCACGCCATCGACGCCGAGGACACCGCCGTGGCGACGCTGCGCTTCCGGTCCGGCGCGCTGGGCATGATCAGCACGTCGACCGCCACCCCGCCGGGCACGCCGTCGACGGTGACCCTGCAGTTCGCCGCCGGTGGGATCGAGTTGGGCCAGGGCGAGGTGATCCGCTGGGACGTGCCGGCCGATCCGCCGCCGGCGGCGGCGGCGGTCGCCAGTGGTGCCGCCGACCCGGCCAACATCGGCATCGCCGGTCACGTCACCCAATGGCGGCAACTGCTCGCCGCGCTCGACTCCGATCCCCATGATCAACCGGACCTCGACGACGCCGTCGCTACCGTACGGCTGCTGTGCGCGATCTATGCCGCCGCGGAGTCGGGCCGGACCGTCGATCCCGACCATCTCTCCTGACCCGGAGGAATCCGTACATGATCAACATCGCCGTCCTCGGCGCCGCCCACCCGCACATCGGCGAGGCCCTGGCGGAGATCGCCGGCCGCGACGACGTCACCCTGGTCGCCGCCAGCGAGCCCGACGCGGCCATGCGGGATCGCTTCCTCGGCGGGGTTTCGGCCCCGGCCTATGCCGATCACGCCGAGCTGCTGGACCGGCACCGGGTCGATGTCGCGGTCGTCTCCGGCATCTACGCCCAGCGCAGCGACGCAATCCTGGCCGCGTTCGCTGCCGGCGCGCACGTCTTCGCCGACAAGCCGCTGTGCACGACCTTCGATCAGCTTGATCAGATCGCGGCCGCGGCACGTGGCAGCGACCGGCACCTCGGGCTGATGTTCACCAAGCGATTCTCCGCGGCGACCGTCGCCGCCAAGCGACTGGTGGACGCGGGCGTGCTGGGCGAGCTGGCGTTGATCGCGAGCACCGGCCCGCACAAGCTCACCCAGGCCAACCGGCCGGCGTGGTTCTTCGACTCCGACCTCTACGGCGGCGCCGCCGGCGACCTGCCCGTCCACGATGTCGATCTTGCTCTGTTCTTCACCGGCGCCACCAGCGGTACGATCTCGGCCGCCACCGGCAACGTCCGCAGCGCCGATCACCCGGACTTCGATGATCATGTCGCGCTGCTGCTCCGGGCCGGCTCGGTGATCGCCACGATCGAAGCCAACTGGCTCTCCCCCGAGGCGGCCGAGCTGCACGGCCACTACCGGATGCGGCTGACCGGCTCCGAGGGCACCGCCGAGATCGACTGGGGCTACGAGACGCTGACCGTCGCCACCCACGACCGCCCGACCTGGACCGAGCCGCTGGACCAGCCGCGCCGCCCGATGCAGTTCTTCTTCGACGCGATCATCGCCGGCACCGAGCCCGACGTCAGCACCGAAGCCAGCCTCCTTGCCACCCGCGTAGCCCTCCTCGCCCAACAAAGCGCCGAATCCAACAACACCCCCCTCCCCTGGTCCACCTGACCCACGACCCCCGAGTTGTCAGACTCTCACCACGTCAGGGCGTGGTGAGAGTCTGACAACTCGGGGTAGTTTGTTGGCTCGCCCATGGAACGGGAGTGCCAACGAATGGATCAGGCTTCGACGAACGCGTACTCGATCCGCGCCGTGCAGCGGGTTTGCGACATCCTCGACCTGATCCAGGAGAATCCCGAGGGCTTCACGTTGACCCAGGTCGCGGAGCGGGCGGCCTTCCCGAAGAGCTCCGCGTTCCGCTACCTGGCCACCCTGGAGGAGCGCCGGTACGTCCGCCGGGACGAGCCGACCGGCCTGTTCCGGATCGGCGCGGCGTTCCTGCCGCTGCAGTCGCAGCAGCTCAGCGTGCTCGCCGATCGGGCCCGGCCGCAGCTGAACCGGCTCCGCGATCAGTTCTCGGAAACGATCAACCTCGGCATCCTGGACCGCAACCGGGTCTCCTACATCGAGATCGTGGAGAGCCCGAAGAGCGTCCGGCTCGCGGCCCGGCCGGGTGATCGGGACCCGATCCACTGCACCGCCCTGGGCAAGGCGATCGCCTCGACCCTCGATCCGGAACGGGTCCGGGCCATCCTCGCCGCCGAGGGCATGCCGCGGCGGACCAAGACGACGATCACTTCGGTCCGCGCGTACCTCAACGAGCTGGACCGGATCCGCGAGCTCGGGTACGCCATCGATGATCAGGAGAACGAGGAGGAGGGCCGCTGCGTCGCGGTCCCGCTGGTCGGCATCGGGCTGCCCGCCTCGATCAGCCTCTCCGCCCCGGCCAGCCGGTTTGCGGCCGACCAGATCCCGGCCGTGGCCGCCGAGCTGCGCCGATCGGCCGACACCCTGGTCCGCGACTTCGCCGGTACCCGAGCCGACTGAAGCTTGTTCGTTCCCTGAGCTCTCAGGGAACGAACAAGCGGGAGATTTGCTAGCCTGGTGGGCATGATCGGTGATCGGCGATTTCCGCGCCCTCGGCCACGTTCCGGCCGGGGCGCGTTGACGACGCTGCACTGATTCGGTCCGGAGTGGTCGAGGGGTACTTCTCCCCTTCCGATTCGACCGAACAGGACCACTCCTCATGTCTCACCTTGCTTCCACTCGCTATCTCCCGGCCACCGAACTCACCGCCGCCCTCGCCATCCGCGACCTGACCGACCCGGACCAGGGCCGGCACGCGCTCCAGTTGATCTTGAGCCAGCTCGTCGCCGCCGTCGGGCGTGACGCCGGGGTGCCGGTGACCGAGCACCGCGCATCGGCCCTGGTCGCGACCGCCGACAACTACGACCGGCTCGGCTACGCGCCGGACGACATCACCCGGGACGCCCGCTATTCCCGCCACGTCAGCCCGTCGGTGATGCTCCGAAGTCACACCACGGCGGGGATCCCGGGGATCCTCGACGGTCTCCGCGACGCCCCCGTCGATCATGATCAACTCGTGGCGCTGCCCGGGCTGGTCTATCGCCGGGACAGCA
This sequence comes from Microlunatus speluncae, assembly GCF_009299835.1. GTDB lineage: Bacteria > Actinomycetota > Actinomycetes > Propionibacteriales > Propionibacteriaceae > Microlunatus > Microlunatus speluncae. The sequence goes on along the minus strand of NZ_VKCZ01000019.1, from coordinate 182,127 downwards.
TCGACCGGACCCACGTCGGCACCCCGCACCAGCTGGACCTGTGGCGCCTCGCCCACGGCCGCCGGCTCGGCGTGGACGACCTGCACCAGTTGGCCCGGACGGTGGTTACGACGGTGCTGCCGGGCGCCCGCTGGCGGGTGATCCCGGCCGTGCATCCGTACACCTCGCACGGTCTCCAGGTCGAGGTCAGCATCGACGGCGAGTGGCTCGAGCTCGCCGAGTGCGGGCTGGTCGGCCACACCGTGCTGCGCCATTGTGATCTTGATCCACGGGAGTGGTCCGGGCTGGCCCTCGGGCTCGGCCTGGACCGGGCGCTGATGATCCGCAAGGGCATCGGCGACATCCGGCTGTTGCGGTCAACCCACCCGGAGGCGGTACGGCAATTGCTCGATCTCGAGCCGTGGCGGCCGGTGTCGGTGATGCCGGCGATCCGGCGCGACATCTCGATCGTCGCAGACGAAGCGGCCGACGCGGAACTCCTCGGCGACCTGGCCCGGACCGCGCTCGACGCGGAGGCCGACCTGCTGGCCGAGCTGTCCGTGCTGGCCGACACTCCGGCCGGCCAGCTCCCCGCCGGCGCCGCGACCCGGCTGCGGATCCGGCCGGACCAGCACAACCTGCTGCTCCGGCTGACCTGGCAGGCGCTGGACCGGACCCTGACCGACGCCGAGGCCAACCAGCTCCGTGACCGGGTCTACCGCGCCCTGCACCGCGGCCCCGACCTGGAGCTCATTGCTTCGTGAGGCTTGGCTCCGGCGCCGAGGTCGGCCGCAGCCACTCCGGGAACTCGACCGGCGCGCCACCGCGCCGGATCGACTCGACGCTGAGCGGCACCACCGCACTCCAGAGCACCGCGTCGTGGACGTCGATGGTCGGCGCCCGCCCCTCGGCGATGGCGGTCGCAAACTCTTCCAGCACGAAGAAGTCGCCGCCGCCGTGCCCGGACTCGGCGGCGATCTCGACCCGGTCCCGCCACTGGTCCGACTCGAACTCGCCGGCGTAGTCCCACAGCGACGACCAGTCCCGCTCGGGCTCGGCGCCGTTCGCGGCCGGAGCGGCATCCCGGGCCAGCCAGATCAGCGGATCCTCGCCGTCCCGCCGCGCCGACTGATAGGCGCCGCGGGTGCCCTGCACGGCGTAGTGGGTCATGTTGTGCGGCCGCGGCGAAGAGGCGTCGACCCGGAGCGAGATCAGCGCCCCGGATGTGGTGGTGATCATCGCCGTGCCGGAATCGCCCTGCAGCCAGTGATCCGGGGCGGCCCCGGGATGATCGCCGCCGAATCGCTCGGCGAAGTGATCGGAAACGGCTGCCGTCCGGGTGGTGAAGGCCGCGACCGAGGTCAGCCGGTCGTCGTCGCCGTTGGCCGCCCGCAGCCAGCGCGCGACCGGCCCGAGCGAATGGGTCGGGTAGTAGACCGAGTTCGCGTCGACCCGCAGCTGGCCGCGCCAGGTCAGCGAGCCGTCGGCCTCGTGCATCAGGTGCCGACAATCGTGCAGATAGCCGCCCTCGAGATAGGTGACGGCGCCGAACTCGCCCCGCGCCGCCAGCTTCTCCACCATCAGGTTCGGCCGCATGAAGCAGTAGTTCTCGGCCAGCATGTACGTCCGGCCGGTCCGCTCGACCGCCTCGATCAGAGCCTGACCGTCCGCCAGCGTGTTGGCCGCGGTCACCTCGCTGAGCACGTGCTTGCCCGCCTCCAGCGCGGCGATCGCCTGCCGGGCGTGCAACGGCAACGGGGTGGCCAGGAAGACGGCGTCCACCCCGTCGTCGGCGAGCAACTCCTCGAAGCGTCGGTACGTCCTCGCCGCGGGGAACTCGCCCTGCCAGGAGTCCAGCACCGCGCCGGACAGGTCGCAGACCGCGGCCAGCCGGATCCGGTCCTCGAGCCGGCTCAGCGCGCGGCCGAAATGACGACCGCGGCGGCCGCCGACGACGGCCAGCCGCAGTGCGGAATCCGACATGATCATCCCCATTCCTCGGGCTGCTGGACCGAGCCATAGGCTAACTCCCGGTGTCCCGACACTAGCCGGGACGGGTTGCGGGTCCACGTGATCACCGGACCGTCTTGGCCGGTGGGAGGTTGCCCCTCACCCAGTGAAAGCACGCTGCCCAGCGCACGTTCCCGAGGAAGTACGCATTCGTGACTGCACCGCTGACCATCGGCGCCGACCGGACCGACCTGCCGCTGCCGCTGCCGATCCGGCTGGCCGGATTCGCGGCCCGGGCCGCGGACGGGCCGACCGACCGGGTGCTGGCGCCGCTTCGGCTGCGCACGCTGGCGCTGGGCACCGACCATGATCAACCGGTGGTCCTGGTCTCGGCCGACCTGCTCTTCTGGGGCGACGATGTCGCCGATCTGATCAAGGACCAGTTCGAGGCCGAGTTCGGGATCGGTCGTGATCACCTGATCCTGCACGCGACCCACACCCACTCCGGTCCGCAGGCCGGCCGGCGGTTCCTCCCCGCGCTGGGCGAACCGGACGATCGGTTCCTCGATCTGTTGATCGACACCACGCTGGCCTCGGCCAAGCGCGCGCTGGCCGGGCAGGACCGGGTGACGATCGAGCGATCGTCGATCATGGTTCCGCTCGGCGTCGACCGGCGGCACGCGCGCACCGGCGGCGCCCACCCGCTGACAGAAATCGATCATGAGGCGACGGTGATCAGATTCCGCACCGAGGCCGGTGACTGCGCCGCCCTGCTGGTGCAGCACGCCTGTCATCCAGTGCTGCATCACGACAACGCGATCACTTCCGACTTCTCGGGCGCGGCCATGTCGGCGCTGGAGGACGACGGCGCCGGGGTCGCGCTCTATCTGCAGGGCTGTTGCGGTGACGTCAATCCCGATCACTACCGCGGAGTGGAGTTCCTCGGCGCGGACCAGCCGGCGATCGAGGAGTTCGGCGGCCGGCTGGCCGCGGCGGTCGGTGGCCTGTTGTCCCACGGGGATTGGCGGGCCGAGGCCCCGGCGGTGACGGTCAGCGAGCACCCGTTCGAAGTGCCGGTGCCGGATCGGATCCCGATCGAGGAGTTGCGAGGGCTGGCCGATCGGGACGACGCGCGCGGCGAGTGGGCCCGGCTCATGCTGGCCGACCCCGATCGCCACGCCGGGCCGGTGACCGTCCGGCTGACCCGGCTCACCCTGACCGAGTCGACCCGATTCATCGGGCTCTCGGCCGAGCTGGTGACCCGCTTCGGCCGCTACACCAAGGAGCGCTCCGGCGGCGCGGCAATCACCCTCGGCTACACCAACGGGATGACCGGCTATCTGATCACCGCCGAGCAGGTCGCCCAGGGCGGCTACGAGCCCGCCGAGTCCCCGTACTACTTCGGCATGCCCGGTCGGTTCGACCCCTCGATCGAGGACGTCGTCCTGGCCGAACTCGACCGCGCGCTCTGAACCTGTCGTAGGGCCGCCTTGATGATCACCAGGGCCCTTCGACAGGCTCAGCCTGGATCCACCGATGATCTTGGTCGGGGTGTCGCGAAAGCTCTTCGAGCGGGCCGGACGGCAGACCTCGGTCGCTCGGGGTCGGCCGGGCAAGTCCGCTCGGTGCACGCCTAGGGAAAAAGACGCGCCAAGGACGGGCGGGTTAGGGCGTTCCTGGGAAGTTCCGGCCGGGCACCGGTTGTGCTGCGGTTGGGATCATCGACTGTGAGGTTTCCCGGCTCAACCGGCACGAAACGGCCGGGAAACGTCACAGTCGATGCCCACCCAACGACTTTCCGCGTATCACCGGCGCCCGGCCGCAAGTCTCAACGGGCCGCCATGACCCGCCCGTCCTTGGCGCGTCTTTCCGGCCGCCAGGCCGAAACCGAAGGGAGCAGCCAGCTGGCCTGCCCTTCAACAGACCCAGGGAACGAACACCCTCGCACCGACGGTCGAACCCGCCGGCCCGGCCGCTCAGCCCGATCCAGGCTGAGCCTGTCGAAGCATGTCCTGAGCCTGTCGAAGGGGCAGGCCGGTTGGAGCCCCCTCGCTCTTTCGGCCTGCGGCCGGAATGAACGCGTCCGGGACGGGCGGATTGGCGTGCTCGGCGAGGTTCGCGGCCGGGCCGAGGTGGGTGCGCGGCGATGGTGTCGGATGGGGCCGTGCTGGTTCGGGCGGGTGACCGGAATCGACCCGACGTCACCGGATCCGGCCGACCTCAGCAGGATTTCGACGACGTCGGGTCGATTCGAGACATCGGTCCCCTCGACCGGGCATCGCGACACCACGAATCCAAGATCATCGGTGGATCCGGGTCTCAGGGAACGAAACCCCAAACCTCCCCATCCCCTTGCGAGCCACGGCGCCAACGCTCCCTGAGCCTGTCGAAGGGGCGGCCGGATGACTACCTGGCCAGGGCGGCGATACGGGTCAGATAGAGCCGCGGGACCTCCGCACGGGTGCGGAGCTCGATCGGGTCGGCGTACGGGATCAGGCGGGTCCAGGAGACGAGTCGGTGCACCCAGACCAAGGTCTCGGTGATGATCAGATCGGCTCGGAGTACCCGAGGATCGGCGTCGAGGTGATCACTCCAGACGGTCAGGTACACGTCGTACAGGTCATCCCGCTCTGGTCGCGACAACGGGGCACGGGTCCATTCCTCCACCGACTCGAGGAAGCCGTGCAGCGAGACGAAGGGATGAGCCCAGAGCGCGTTGCCGAAGTCGAAGAACCGCGGCCGGAGCATGCCGGTCGAGCGGTCGGCGAAGATGTTGGCCCCATACACATCGTTGAGCTCCAGGTCGAGCGGGACGGTGTCACTGAGCGAGGCCGTACGGTGATCAAGCGCGACGGCAGCTCGCTCGACCCGGGCCAGCAGGTCCGGCTCGGGCCGGAGCGGATGCCCGGCCGGCATGGCAGCCCACGCCCCCACGATCTCGCGCACCCGCTCACCGGCGGCGGTCGGCGCGAGCATGATCAGCCCAGGGTGCTCCGCGATCGTCAGCCGACCGAACAGGGTGCACTGGAGCCGAGCCAGCGCGCGGACGACCGTGCACCGGGTCGGCTGATTGGCGACGTCGGGATGGCCGAGGGGGTCGTTCCTTGATCATCGGCAAGCAGCCGGCCGCGGTCGCGATCAACGGCGAGCGGATTGATCACGTCATCCGGCGCCAGTCGTGCCATCGCGGCGACCAGACCGGGCTCGAACCGGTGACCGGGATTGTTCTCCTTGAACCAGACCAGGCCCTCGGCCGACGGATAGCAGCGGGTCACGGACCAGAAGCGAGCCCGGAAGGTGACCGGACCACCGGTGATCCGGCGGCCCCGCGCGGCCAATCGCTCGCCGACCCAGGCGTCGACGGCCCGGTCCCACTCCGCCGACCGCCAGCGGCGGACCCATTGACCCTCGGCGTCCGGGCCCAGTGGTCTCGCCTCCGGCGGGCGCTGCGGCGTCGTCGAGTGGTGGTCCGGCATGATGCAGGACGCTAGCGCCCCCAGCGGCTCAGCTCGCGCGGCGGTGCAGTCGGATCGCGGAGATCAGGAAGAACACGCCGCCGAGGGTCGCGTAACCGGCGAGGGTGGTGAGTGAGGCGTTGGCGCCGCCGGCCTGCAGGATGAAGGTGGTGCCGGCCAGGACGGAGATCCCGCCGCTGAGGATCATCGCCCACTGGCCGCCGAGCCGGTAGCGCTGGATCGCGATGATCAACTGCACGATCCCGGCGGTGATCGCCCAGAGGCCCCACACCCGCAGCACGGCGGGGATGCCGGACGTCGCGGCGACGGCGAGACCGACGGCGGTGATCAGGCTCAGTGCCATGTTGACGTACAGCGGCGCTCGCGGGCGGGTGGCACCCGAGGAGCGGAAGTCGATCACCGCCGCGGCAACGTCGAACAAGGGATAGAGCACCAGCAGGGCGATGCTGACCGGGCCGAGCGCCGAGGCGGTGAGCAGGAGCAGGCCGGCCCAGACGACGGCGAACCCGAACCGGACGTAATACAGGGTGCGCAGAGCCTTGGTGCCGCGGGCCGATTCGGCGGCGGCCGGGGCGTTGGCGACGGAAGTGGACATCGGTGCCTCTTTTCGATGATCGGGCGATGGATTGAGATCGAAAGAGAAAGAACGATCGGTCTCGTCACTAGATTGATCCCTCGATGCCCGACCTGTCAAGACCGAACGTTCTGTCTGCTAGCCTCGTGACCCGAACCCGGGGAGGAGTCAGGAATGTCGGAAGCGCGAGCGCGACTACTTCGTACGGCGAGCGAACTGTTCTACGCCGAGGGGCTCCACTCCGTCGGCGTCGATCGCGTCGTCGCCACCGCGGGGGTCACCCGGGCCACGCTCTATCGGCACTTCCCCGGCAAGGACGATCTGGTCGTCGCCTACCTGACCCAGGCCGACGAGGCGTTGCGAGCCCGAGCACGCGACGCGCGGGCCCAGGACCTCTCCCCCGAGGACACCATCCGGACCGTCGGCCGGGCCATCGCCGACGACATCCGGAGCCCCGGGTTCCGTGGCTGTGCGTTCCTCAACGCCGCCGCCGAGTTTCCGGACCCGGCCCATCCGGTCCACCAGGCGGTCCTCCGGCACCGCCAGTGGTTCCTGGAACTGATCACCGAGCTCATGATCGCGACCGGCAAACCCGATCCGGAGCCAGCCGCCCGGCACTTCGTGATGCTGCGCGACGGCGCGATGGCGGCCGGCTGCCTGACCGACCCGAAGCCGATCTGCGAGACCTTTCTGCGCGGGGTCGACGGGCTGCTCACGTACCGCAGCCGCGACGACCGATCGGTCAGCCCTTGACGCCGGTCAGCGTCACACCCTCGACGAAATAGCGCTGGAGCACGAAGAACAACACGATGATCGGCAGGATCACCACCAGTGAGGCGGCCATCAGGTAGCCCCATTGTGCGGTGTACGTGCTCTGGAAGGTGGCCAGGCCGAGCGCCAGGGTGAACGACGACTCGTCGCTCAGGTAGAGCAGCGGGCCGAGGAAGTCGTTCCAGACACCGATGAAGGTGAAGATCACGACGACCACGATCACCGGCTTCGAGTTCGGCATGATGATCGTCCAGAACACCCGCCACGGGCTGGCCCCGTCGATGTAGGCGGCCTCGTCCAGCTCGAACGGGATGGTCAGGAAGAACTGCCGCATCAGGAAGATGTTGAAGATCCCACCGCCGAACCAGGACGGCACGATCAACGGCACAAACGTGTCCAGCATGCCGAGCGTGCCCCACATGACGAAGGTCGGGATCAACGTCACCGCGTACGGCAGCATCACGCCGGTCAGCAGCAGCCCGAAGACGACGTTGCGGCCGCGCCAGCGCAGCCGGGCGAAACTGAACGCGGCCACCGAACAGGTGAGCACCGTGCCGACCACCACGAAGACCTCGATGATCATGGTGTTGAGGAAGTAGCGCAGGAACGGCTGGGCGGTCAGCGCCTCGGTGAAATTGGACCAGGCGAAGGGATTCGGGATCCACTCCGGCGGCGAGACGAAGATCTGGCTGTCGTTCATCAGTGCGCTGCGGACCAGCCAGACGAACGGCACCAGCATCGCCGCGGCGCCGATGATCAGCACCAGCCAGAGCAGAGCGGTGCCGATCTTGCTCGCCGTCGTGCTCCGCCGGCGACGCGGCATCGGCGCGACCCGGGCCCGGGTGATCGGCGTGCGTTCCAGGAGCCCGCTCATCATCGACCTCCGGCGCTCTCGTAGTAGACCCAGCGGCGGGCGTTGCGAAACAGCAGCACCGTGATCACCAGCACGATCAGGAACAGCACCCAGGCCAGCGCGCTGGCGTAACCCATGTTGCTCTCGGTGAAGGCGGTCCGATACAGGTAATAGATGTAGAACAGAGTGGCGTTGTTCGGCCCGCCCTGAGTCATCACGTAGGCCTGGTTGAAGACCTGGAAGGTGCCGATGATGCCGGTGACCAGGTTGTAGAAGATCGTCGGCGTCATGAAGGGGAGCGTGACGTGCCGGAACCGCGCCCACGCTCCCCCGCCGTCGATCGACACCGCCTCGTACAGCTGCCGCGGCACCCCCTGCAGCCCGGCCAGGAAGATCACCATCGCATTGCCGAAGCCCCAGGTGTTCATGATCACCAGCGACGGGACGGCCGACTCCTCGCTGTAGATCCAGTTCGACGTGGGCAGTCCGGCGCCCGACAGCACGGTGTTGAACAGGCCGAACTCGGGGTTGAAGATCCAGATCCAGAGCACCGCGCTGGCCACGGCCGGCACCAGGGTCGGCAGGTAGTAGACCGTCCGCCAGAACGACCGGCCGCGGAAGCCGTGGTTGACCAGCAGCGCCACCACGAAGCCGACGATGATCACCAACGGGACCGCGGCCAGGGTGTAGTAGCTGGTGACGCCGAGCGACTGCCAGAACAGGTCGTCCCGGGCCAGCTTTGATAGTTGCCGATCCCGACGAACGCCGGCGGCGCGCCGATCACCCACTCGGTCAGGCTGAAGAAGAACGACGCGATCATCGGGCCGATGGTGAAGATCACGAAGCCCAGCACCGCCGGTAGCGCCAGCACGATCCCCCAGCGCCGCTCGGTCCGGATCAGGCCGGAGCGACCGCGGCGGGTGCCGTGGCAGAGGGCCGTGGCGGTCACGCCGGCCCTGACGGATAGCGACCCTTGAGCAGGCCGCCGTTGAGCTTCTGCGCCAGCGGCTTCAGCACCTCGGCGGCCGGCTGCTTCCCCTGTTGCACCACCTGCAGCGCCGGGGTGAGCACCTTGTCGATCGCGTCGATGTCCTTCAGTCGTTGGTAACAGGTGACCTTGGAGTTGTTCAGCGTGTAGTCGATCACCGCGGTCCGGTATTCCGGCGGGTGCACGTCGTTCTTGGTCCACAGGTCGATCGCGGCCTGATCCTGGTAGTACTTGGTCTCCAGCGGCATCCAGAGGCCGTTGGCGAACAGGTTCACCTTCTCCGGATTGTCGTGGAAGAGGTAGAACTCGACCGCCTCCTCTTGGTGCTTGGTCGAGGCGAAGATCGCCGTCGCGCCGCCCATCGTCGTGGTCATCGGGGTGCCGTGGCTGGGCAGCACGCCGATGCCGAACTGCAGGTCGCCGCGGGCCAGGTCGAGCAGCGTCCACTGGCCGTCGACCGCCATCGCCACCCGCCGGGTCTTCAGCTGCACCGTCGTGCTCGGCGCGTTGTTGCCCAGCTGGGTCGGCGTCGGGGCCACCCGGTGCACGTACATCAGGTCGGCGAGATCCTGGAACACGCCGACCGCCTCGGCCGAGTCGATCATGGTCCGGGTGCCGGCCTCGTCGGTCAGGTCCACCCCGCGGCTGAGCAGCAGCGGATACCAGCTGCCGTGCCACCAGCCGGTGGAGACGCCGTACTGCCTGATCTTCTTCGGGTCGAAGCCGCTCTCGTCCGGCCGCCGGCCTTCTTGATCAAGAGTCAGCCGGTAGGCGTTCTGGACGAAGTCGTCCCAGGACCAGGCCTGATCGGCGACCGCCGGCGGATAGCCGACCCCGGCCTCGTCGAACGCGGCCTTGCTGTAGAACAGCTGCATCGACTCGTTGGCACTCTGAGTGCCGTAGGTCTTGTTCTCGTCCCACCAGAAATACGTTCCCGGCAAGCGATTGGCGAGGTCCGGATACTTGTCGAAGTACGGGAACAGGTCGACCAGCTTGCCCTGTTCGGCCAGCCGATAGCCCATCCCGGCGTTCATGTAGCACAGGTCGGGCGCCCGGTTGCTGGCCACCAGCGCGTTCAGCTTGGTGTCGTAGTCGGCCGGCGTGAACAGCGGCTTGATCGTGACGTCCGGCTTCTCCTGCTTGAACGTCGCCAGCATCTCCGAGATCGCCTTGCGCTCCTCGGTCGAGCCCCAGAACATGAACTGCATGTTCGCCGGCCCGCCGCCGGATCCGCCGCTGTCGTCGTTGCCGCCTCCACCGCGGGAGTCCAGCGAACTGCCGCCGCAGCCGGCGAGACCGCCGGTCGCGAGGCCGGCGGCGGTCACCGCGCCGGCCCGGAGCAGACTGCGGCGACTCGGTCGCCAGGGTGTGGCCATGACACTCTCCTTTGAGCTTGGTTCGTTCGTTTCCTTAGCCGATGATCTTGTTCTTCGTTCCCTGAGCTTGGTCGTTGGGCAAGCCACTGACCGGTGCCCTTCGACAGGCTCAGGGAACGAAACAAGAACGCCGGCTCAGTCCATCGGAGTTTCGATCCGTCGTCCGGTCTCGTTCGACGTGATCGCCGCCTGTGCCAGCTGCAGCGCCCGCCGACCGGCCGTGGCGTGGACCGGCGGCGGCGCCCCGGCCCGCAGCGCGGTGATCACCGCCTCGACATGCCGGTCGAACGTGCCGTGGAACGAGCGCGCCTCGTCGTCGAAGTAGCCGGCCTGCCAGACCCGGGCCACGTCGTCGCCGGACTTGGAGATCGTCAACCGCCGGACCGTGTCCTCGATCGTGGCCCGGCCGAGGGTGCCGTTGAGCTCGACCAGCTGCGATCCCGGATAGGCGTACGACGAGCCGTAGCTGCCGAGCATGGTGCCGACCGCCCCGCTCGCAAAGCCCAGCGTGAGCGCGAGATCGCGGTGCGAGCCGTCGACCAGCGGCCCGAACTGGGCGGTCAACGAGGTGATCGGCCCGGCCAGGTGCTCCAGCAGGTCGAAGCCGTGACACTGGGTCTCGATCAGATTGCCGTGGGCCGACGCGCCGAGGTTCGGCTCGCCGCCGAAGCGCCAGGTGAGGAAGTTGAGCTCGCCCAGCTCCCCGGCGTCGATCGCTGCCTTGGCCCGGACCACCGGCTCGGCGTAGCGGTGGTTGAAATTGATCGCGAAGAAGATCCCGGCCCGTTCGGCGCTGTCGATCAAGGAATCGGCCTGGTTCAGCTCGAACACGAGCGGTTTCTCCACCAGCAGGGCGATTCCGGCCTCGATCAGTCGCAGGGTCACCTCGTAGTGATCTTCGTTGGGCAGGCAGACCGACACCAGGTCCGGCCGCTCCCGCTCGAGCATGATCGCCAGGTCCGTGTACGGCCGGGTGCCGAACGCCGCGGCCCGGGCGGCGGTGCGCTCGGGGTTGCGCCCGAGCACGCCGACCAGGTCGGTGTCGGCGCGGCCGGCGAAGATCCGGGCGTGTTGGGTGCCCCAACCGCCGGCGCCGACCACCGCCACCTTCAGCGCCGCGGTCATCCGTCCAGCTCCTGGGTGATCACGACCTTGCCGGTCTGCCCGGACCAGAACAGTTCGAACGCCTCGCCGATCCGGGACACGTCGAACCGGTGGGTGATCACCCGCTCGATCAGCTCCTGGTTGTCCTCGAGCAGACGCAGGTTGCCGGCCAGCTCGTCGTAGCGGAAGTATTCGCTGCCGATCACCGCCCGCTCGGGCGCGATCAGGTCGCGGGAGACGTCGAGCTCGAGGCCCTCGCCGTGACCGACGCAGATCAGCGCGCCGCGTTTGCTCACGGCGGCCAGCGCGGTGCGGCGGGCGGCCGTCTTGCCGGTCGAGTCGAATGCCAGGTCCGGAGCAAGATCACGGAGCGCCGCCTCGTCGCCGGAGTCGACCACGGTGGCACCGAAGGACGCCGCGAACTCGGCCCGCCACGGGCTCAGATCGCTGACGTAGATGGGGAATCCGCTGCCGTACCTGATCACCGCCATCGCCACCAGGCCGAGCCCGATCGGACCGGCGCCGGCGACGTAGAGGCTCTCGATGTCGTCCCGGATCCGTTCCGCCCGGCCCAGCGCGTGCCCGCTGGTGCCCATCACGTCGAGCAGCATGGTCGCGGTTGCCAGCGGCAGGGCCGGGCCGACCGGGAAGAAGTTGGACTCGTGCACCAGGGCATACCGGCCGTAACCGCCGTCGGTGCTCTGCCCGACGTCGGCGCGCTTGGCGAAGCACTGGTTGGTGGCCCCGACCCGGCAGCTGCGGCAGTCGCCGCAGAAGTCCATCAGGTAGATCACGCCGGGAGTGCCGGTGCCCACGTCCACCCCGGAGCCGGTGGCTTCGACCACGCCGGCCGCCTCATGCCCGGGGACGATCGGACTGCCGTTGAAGTACTCGTTCCGGTCGGTGCCGCAGATCGCGTTGGCCCCGATCCGGATCAGCACCTCGCCCGGCCCCGGATCCCGGTAATCATGGGGCGCGAACTCGATCACCCCGTTACCGCGGAACCTCGGCACCTCGACCGTCATCGACACGACCCTTCACCGTCCTGAGATTCGAGCCATTCCCTGATCAGGAAATGACGGAAACATGTTGCACTACAGCCTAGGAACCCGAAGGCCTTGCGGTCAAGGCTTTCAGTTCACCTCCTCACCAACCGGGCAATCCGTCGTGGTAGGTTTCCGGAAACGTTCTGAAACAGGAGGTACGGTGAACAAGGAGCGACCGGGGCCGACTCGGGCCACCGTCCGCGATGTCGCCGCCCGCGCCGGCGTCTCGCCGGGCACCGTGTCCAAGGCCCTCAACGGCACCGGGCAGATCAGCCCGACCACCCGGGCCCGGATCGTGGCCGCCGCCGAGGAGATCGACTTCCGGCCCAACGCCCTGGCTCGCAGTGTCTTCGAGCGGCGCAGTTACACGGTCGGCTTGATCACCACCGACAGCTTCGAGCGGTTCAGCGTCCCGGTCATGCTCGGCGCCGAGGACGCGCTCGGCGCCGGTCAGATGTCGGTCTTCCTCTGCGACAGTCGGGACGATCCGATCCGGGAGCGGCACTACGTCGAGGTGCTGCTCGGCCGCCGGGTCGACGGCTTCATTGTGACCGGCCGGACCTCCAACGAACGACCGCCGCTGCACGTGGACCGCGACGTGCCGGTGGTCTACGCGCTCACCCCGTCGGCCGACCCGGCCGACTGTTCGGTGGTGGTGGACGACGAGGCGGCCGGCCGGCTGGCCGGTGATCATCTGATCCGGCTCGGCCGGACAGCGGTCGGTCACATCACCGGTCCGGAGTGGTTCGACGCCGCGCGGCGCCGGGCCGCCGGGCTGGCCGAGGTGCTGGATGCCGCCGGGCACCCCCTGCTGGACAAGCCCTGGTACGGCGGCTGGACCGAGGCCTGGGGCCGGCAGGCCACCCAGATCCTGCTCCGCTCCAATCCTGATCTTGACGCGATCTACTGCGGCAGTGATCTTCTCGCACGCGGCGCCGCCGACGCCCTCCGTGACGCCGGCCGCCGGATCCCCGACGACGTCGCCCTGATCGGCACCGACAACTGGGAATACATCGCCGAAGGTGCCCGCCCGCCCCTCACCTCGATCGACCTCGGCCTCGGCGAGGTCGGCCGCCTGGCCGCCCGCCGCCTCCTCGACGCCATCGCCGGCCAACCGCACTCCGGTGTCGAACGCGTGGCCTGCCATCTGGTGGCCCGAGCCTCGACCGACGAGTCCGGCCCCCACTGATCAACAACCTGCTCGTTCCCTCAGCCTTGGCGGCCGACCAACCAAGCCCTAGACTCTCCAATAAGCTGAATTAGTTTCCGATATATCGAAACTATTGGAGGGCAGCCATGACCGCTGACGAAGCCACCGGCCCGGCGGCGGAGCTGGCCGCCCTCAGGGACCGGCTCGGCCTACCGCCCGACAGCGAAACCGTCCTGGCCCGGCTCGATCGCCTCGGCGCCCCGCCCGAGCCGGTCACCGTCCCCGGCGACGAGCTGACCGACCTGCTGACCAGCCTGCGCGTCCTGCCGGAGGACCGGGCCGAGATCGCCGCGGAGCGGCCGGATCCGGAGCGGCACCCCGACCGCTGGTGGCTGCTGGAACGTTGCTGCCACGAACTGCGGCAGACCATGGGCGGCCACGGCACGGTCGACGGTTGGCCGGCACCGACCCCGGCGCTCGGCCACTACTTCTACGTCTGGGTGTTCCTCGCCCACGTGGCCGTACTGCGGGCGCACAACAACGCCCGCGGCATCCCGGACGACATCACCACGGCGACCATGGCCGAGCTCGCGACGCAGTTGTTCTACCACCGGTCGATCAACGGCACCGGCGGGCTGAGTGCGCAGCAGTGGCTGACCGCCCATTTCCGCGGCGTGCTCTATCGGGTGGGCCGGCTGCTGTACGAGCGCCAACGCTGCTGGTTCGACACCGAAGCCGGCCCGGCGAAGGGGGACCTGGCGCTCGGGGTCCACATCCCCCGCGGCCGGCTGACCCCGCAATCGTGCACCGAGTCGCTGACCGCCGCCCGCGACTTCTTCGCCGCGCACTTCCCGGAGGAACAACCGCTGCGGTGGGCGACCTGCGTGTCCTGGGTGCTCGATCCCCAACTCCGCGACCATCTCGACCCCGGCACCAACATCCTCCGATTCCAGGACCGGTTCACCCTGCTCGACGATCCCGATCCCGCGAACGGCGACCAGCCCACCGTCGAGGCGATCTTCGGCCGACCACTGGGCGACGCCTCCGGGCTGCCCCGCACCACGTCGCTCGAACGGGCGATCGATGATCATCTCCGCCAGGGTCGCCACTGGCACTTCCGCGCCGGTTGGCTGGAACTGCCCGTCTCCCCGGCACCATGATCACCCGGCCCGGGACACGAACCGGACGTCTTCGGACGGGTCAAGGTCGGGCCATCGGCACCCAGACGCGCATCGGGCCGAGGTCGCGGTTGGCCCAGCGGAAGTACGGGACGGCGCGGACCGTGGTCTCCGGGCCGGGGGTGCCGTCGGCGGGATCGAGGGTGCGGGCCCGGGCGAGGACCTGGGGCACGCCGCCGAGCTGATCGACGAACTCGTCGGCGAGCTCGGTCGAGGTGAGCACAAGATCATCGACGACGACGCCGTGATCTTGATCGACCTGCTCGAAGGCGTAGACCAGGGGGCCGCGCTCGATGGCGACGCAGCCGCGGGTGGCGTCCACCCGGTGGTGGCCGGTGACCAGCCGGGGCGCGTCCGGCAACCGGAGCAGGACGGTCTCGCCCTCGCTCCAGAGTCGCTCGATCGTGTGATACTCCCCCGGCGTCGCCGGCTGTTCGTGATCACCGACGCGCACCGATGCGCCCTCGGCCCAGGCCGGGATCCGCAGCGCCAGTGCCCACGGGCCCGCCGCCGGCCGGTCGATCGTGATCTTGATCTCGCCGCGCCACGGGTAGTCGGTGGCGACGGTGATCATCACCTGTCCCGCGGCCAGGTCGGCCGCAACCGTCCCGGCGGCGTACTGGTGCAGCTGCAACGCGTCGCCGCCGGTGGTCGCCACGTAGGCGTGCAGGCTGGCCAGGGTGCGCATCAGGTTGGTCGGGCAGCAGGAGCAGCCGAACCAGTGTTGCCGCCCGGCCGCCGCCATCCGGGTGTCCGAGGCGACCGCGCCGGCGCGCAGCTGCAGCGCGTTGGCGTAGAAATAGGAGTCTCCGTCCAGCCCGATCCCGGGCAGCACGGCGTTGTAGAGCTGCCGTTCGATCAGGTCGGCGTAGCGGGCCTCGCCGGTGGCCAGCAGCAGCCGCCAGCTCCACTGGATGCCGGCGATCGCGGCGCAGGTCTCGGCATAGGAGCGATCCGACGGCAGTTCGTACGGATCCCCGAAGGCCTCGCCCTCCCAGCGACTGCCGAGCCCGCCGGTCAGGTAGGTCTTCTGCTCGATCATGTTCTGCCATTGGAGTTTCAGCTGCTCCAGCAGTTCGTGATCTTGACGCTCGATCGCCACGTCGGTGGCCCCGGCGGCGAGATAGATCGCCCGGACCGCGTGCCCCTCCGGCACGGTCGTCTCCCGGACCGGAATCCGATCACTGTGGTACGCATCGCCGAAGCCGTGCACCGGGTCGATCAGATCCTGGCCGCGGACGTCGACGAAGTAGCCGGCGAGCTCGAGATAGCGTCGCTCGCCGCTGGCACGGTAGAGCTCCACCAGCGCCATCTCGATCAACGGATGCCCACAACTGCCCTGCCGCTTGCCGGGGCCGAAGGTCCGGTCCAGGTGATCAGCGGCGTTACGGGCCACCGCGAGCAGCTGCTGCTGCCCGGTCGCCCGGAACTGCGCCACCGCGGACTGGATCAGCGCGCCGTTGTTGAAGATCTCGTGGTCCCAGGCCAGTTGCTCGTACCGGCCGGCTCGACGACCGGCCTGGACGAACGTGTTCAGATAGCCGTCGTCGGCCTGGGCAGCGCCGATCCGCTCGGAGTAGCCGGCCAGCCAGTCCAGGCAGGCTTGATCACCGGAGCGGGCGGCCTCCCAGGCCACCGCCTCCAGCCACTTGTACGCTTCGCCGTCTTCGAAGCAGGGCCCGTGGTAGTCGGCGTCGGTGCGCCCGGCCGCGACGTTGTCGAAGTTGGCCCAGGCGCCCTGAGCTTCCAGATGCCCAGCGCCGCGCGGCACCGACAGCGCGCCGTTGTCCCGTTGCAGGTCGCCCAGCACGCCGCCGCTGAGCCGGACCGCGTCGAACGGCAGCGGAGTCATGATCACCGGTGCCTTCGGGTCGACCGGCCCGATCCGGCCGCCGGCGACCTCGGCCCGATCATGATCAGGTGCGGCCTGCGAGACGCTCATGGTTGTCCCCTTCGATGTCCACGACCGTGCGCCGGTCACCCTCCCCGACCGACCCGGCTCAGTCTGGCACGCCCGCCACGACTCCGGCAACATGTTTCCGCCAGTTTCCAGACACCAAAATTCCGACTTGTCAGAACTGAGGAGCCCTATAGGGCAACTCAGTTCTGACAAGTCGGCAGAGAAGGGGGATTTAGGCGGGGCCGGTGGAGTCGCGGGGGACGAAGGTGCCGGGCAGGCGGACGGACTCGGGGGTGGCGCCGCCGATCGCCTCCTCCAACAGCCGGACGGCGGTGACGCCGAGCTCGTCGACCGGGGCGGTGATCGTGGTCAGGCTCGGGGTGAGCACCCGGGCCAGCAGCACGTCGTCGCAGCCGATCACCGAGCGGTGCTGCGGCGCCCACAGGCCACGCTCGGCCAGGCCGGCGACGACGCCGCAGGCGGCAAGATCATCGAAGGTGAAGGCCGCCGTCGCCGGGGAGGCGGCGAACGCCTCGGCGCCCTCGCGCCCGCCGTCGAAGGAGGCGTCGAACGGGCCGAGCTCGATCAAGCTGACCTCGGCCTTGCGGGCCCAGGTCCGAACGGCCTCCGCGCGGCGCTGGGCGGCCCAGGAGGCCGACGGCCCGCGCAGCAACGCGATCGTGGAGTGACCGAGGTCGACCAGATGCTGGCCGGCCTCGCGCAGCGCCGAGGTGTTGTCGCAGACCACCGACGGCACGCCGTCCATCACCCGGTTGACCAGCACCGCCGGCTTACGGCCGACGGCCTGCTTGATCACCGAGCTGGGCGATCGCGGCGAGGCGATGATCATGCCGTCCACCTGGCCGGCGATCCGGGTGATCAACCCGAGCTCGGCCTTGCTGTCCTCCTCGGCGTCGACCAGCAGCACCGAGGAATCGCGCTCGACGGCGGCCTGCTGGATCGCCCGCACCAGCGGCGGCATGAACGGGTTGGTGATGTCCGGCACGAACAGCCCGATCGCCCCGGTCACGCCGGTCACCAGTCGCCGGGCGGTCTTGTTGGGCTGATAGCCGAGCTGCGCGGCGAGGTTCAGGATCTGATCCCGGACGTCGGCCTTGACCAGCTCCGGGCGGCTGAACGCGCGGGACACCGTCGAGGCCGAGATGCTCAGCTCCTCGGCGATCGAGTAGATTGTCACCTTGCTCATCGACGTAACCTCCTCCGCGGGTCGACGTGCTGTGACATTACACCCAGCGAGCCGGAATTGGGCCGTTGATCTGCAATCGATTGCATGTGATCATTGGGCAGCATGAGCCAGCAGCGGGCGATGGTGGGGCGGCACCCGAGCAACGGTCGGCCGTACGAAGTCAGGTACACCGACGGTCTGATCGACAGCCTCGAGCCGGTCGAGCACCCCGATGACGAGGGCCTGCCGTGGATCGCAGCGGGGCTGGTCGACCTCCAGGTGAACGGCTTCGGCGGCCACGACGCCAACGGTCCGGACGTCACCCCCGAGGGCATCGTGGCCATGATCACGGCCCTGGCCGCGGTCGGGACGACGACCTGCTTCCCCACGGTGATCACCGAATCGCCGGAGGCGATGCTCGCCTCGCTGCGCGCGATCACCGAGGCCCGGCGGGCCGACCCGCTGGCGGCGCACGTGATCGCCGGCATCCACGTCGAGGGGCCGCACCTCTCCGACCAGGACGGTGCCCGCGGCGCCCATCCGGCCGCCCACATCCGGCCGCCGGACCTGGCCGAGTTCGAGCGCTGGCAGGCGGCCGCCGACGGATTGATCACCCTGGTCACGCTGTCGCCGCACTTCCCGGAGACCGTCGACTATGTCGGTGAGCTGACCCGCCGCGGCGTCCGGGTCTCGATCGGGCACACCCACGCGACCGGCGAACAGCTCACCGCGGCGGTGGCTGCCGGCGCCCGCTACTCCACCCACCTGGGCAACGGCGCTCACGGCACCCTGCCGCGGCACCCGAACTACCTCTGGACCCAGCTGGCCGAGGATCGACTGATCTGCGGTTTCATCGCCGACGGCCACCACCTGCCGGCGGCGACCCTGACCACCATGCTGCGGGCCAAGGGCCTGGTCCGGTCCTTCCTGGTCTCCGACTCGACCGCGCTCGCCGGGATGCCGCCCGGCCGCTATCGCACCCCCGTCGGCGGCGATGTCGTGCTCAGCGCCGACGGCCGGCTCGGCGACGCCAACACCTCGTTCCTGGCCGGCGCAGCGTTACCGCTGGCGGCCGGCGTCGCCGGAGCGGTCGAGCTGGCCGGGCTGTCGCTGGCCGAGGGACTGCGGCTGGCCACGGCCAACCCGGGCCGGTTGACCGCGGATCGCGGCGTGATCACCCCGGGGGCGCCGGCCGACCTGATCCTGTTCGATCATGGCGACGGCGATCGGACGCTGCGGATCCGCCGGGTCGTGATCAAGGGAACGGATCGGGGCTAGGGCGTGCCGCTGTTCGATCTCCCCCTTGATCAACTGCGCGAGTTCCGCCCGGTGCGGGACGAGCCCGCGGACTTCGACGCGTTCTGGTCGGCGACTCTGGCCGACAACGCCGGGCCGCTGAACGTGATCACCCGGCCCGAGCCGGCGCCGTTCGCCGGGCTGACCGTGCACGACGTGAGCTTCGCCGGCTACGGCGGCGACCCGATCCGCGGCTGGTGGCTGCGCCCGGAGCGGCCCCGCGGCCGGACCGCCTGCGTGCTCCACTTCCCCGGGTACGACAGCGGCCGCGGCTACCCGCACCAGTGGCTCGACTACGCCGCCCTCGGCGTCTCGGTGCTGGTGATGGACATCCGTGGCCAAGGCGGCGGATCGCAACATCCCGGCGACACCGCCGATCCCGGCCCACGCGGGGCGAGTGGGATGGGCAAGGGCGAGGTGCCCGGCTTCCTCACCCGCGGCATCGAGGACCGCGAGCTCTACTACCTGCGCCGGCTGTACGTCGACGCCTACCGCTCGGTCGATGTCGCCCGCGAACTGGTCGGCGCCGCGGCCGAGATCGTGATCGCCGCCGGCAGTCAGGGCGGCGGGATCGGGCTCGCCGTCGCCGGCCTGCGGTCCGACCTCGCCCTGGCGCTGCTGGACGTGCCGTCGTTCGCGCTGTTCCGCCGGGCGACCGAGATCAGCGGCGCCGGCTCCCGGGCCGAGATCGCCCGCTACCTGTCCGGTCACCGGGACAGCATCGACCGGGTCTTCGGCACGCTGGCGTACTTCGACGGGGTCAATTTCGCCGCCCGGGCCGGCGTCGAGGCCGGCTTCTCGGTCGCACTGATGGACCAGGTCTGCCCGCCGTCGACGGTGTTCGCGGCCTATCACCACTACGCCGGACCGAAGGACATCGCGGTCTGGCCGTACAACGGCCACGAGGGCGGCGGGCCGCAGCAGCACGCGGCCAACCTGACCCGGACCGCCGCCTTCCTCGACGGCTGACCGCGCGGGGCTCAGCCCCAGGTGATCTTGTTGTTGCTCGGGTCGGCGTCGCCCTGCTCGGAGTCGCTCATGATCATCGATCCCTTGAGCGGCGACCCGGTCCGGAGGCGAACGGTCACCTTGCCGTCCGGGACGGCCGCCCGGACCTGGCAGCGGAACTTCCCCTCGACCGGCGCCGAGCAACTCATGGTCGGGATGTCGGGCCCCCAACTGATCCGGACGTCCCGCAGGTCGGCGACGACGAAGTCGATGGTGGTCGAAGCGGCCACGTCGCTGGGCTCGAAGGTGATGTCGTAGGACCCGGCGGTGGGGTTGCTGACCGAGACGTTCCGGAAGCTCGGATCCTGCTGCACCGGAGGCGAGTCGGCCGGTGCGCTGGTGGCCGGCGCCGTGCTCTCGGGCGGGGCCGGCGAAGTGGCCGCCGGCGGCTGCGTGCTCGGGGCCGGCGGCCGGCTGGTCGGCGGCCGGGTCGGTGCGGAACTGGTCGGCGCCGGCTCGGTCGGCGCGGGTTCGGTCGGCGGCGCCTCGGTCGGGGCCGGTTCGGTCGGCGCAACCGGCGCGACCGGCGCGGGCGGCGGCGCCTCGTCGGCCACCTCGCCGGGCTGGGGCCGGCCGAGAGCCACTGCGACGATGATCAACACCAGCACCAGGACCACCGCCCCGGGCAGGGCCAGGCTGCGGGCCAGGCCACCGCCGGGCGGCGGTCCTCCCCCGCTGCCACCGCCGGGACCACCGGCCGGCCCGCCGCCGGCACCGCCGGCCGCGACCGGCACCGCCGCGGCCGCGGCTGCCAACTCGGGCGGACCGAGCAAGAAGTAGCCACCGCCCAGCATGGTGCCGGCCAGGATCGCCAGCGCCGGCGCGACCCCGAACGGCGCGGCCTTGGCGGCGCGGCTGCATGGGTCGCAGTCGGGCAGGTGGTCGTTGATCAACCGCCGGTTCCGGCGGGTGAGCTGATCCGGATCCCGCTTGAGCAGCCGGCGCACGGCGGCGCACTCGGCATCCCGGCTCGGCAGCTGGGCCAGCACGGCCTGGTAGAGACCGTTCCGGGCCCGGTAGCGCAGCGATCCGGCGGCCTGCGCCGTGATCCCCATCGCCGCCGCGGTCTCGTCCAGGGTGTGCCGCTCGATCAGGGTGTACCAGAGCACGGTCTGCCAGCGTTCGGGCAGACCGGCGAACGCCTCGGCGATCGCCCGCAGGGAAGCGTCCTCGTCCTCCGTCGGCTCGTCGATCGCGGCGGCGTCGAAGTCGGGCTGGAGCACGTACGGCGCGTCGGCCCGGACCAGCGACACGTAGGTGTTGTGGACCGTGGTGAGCAGGTAGGACCGGAAGTTGGAGGTGGGCCCGTTGCCGGCCACGATCGCCCGCAGCGTCTTCAGGAACGCCTCGGAGGCGACGTCCTCGGCGTGCGATGCTCCGGCGAGGTGGCGGGCGTAGCCGAGCGCCGCCTTCCGATGCCGCTCGAACAGCGTGCCGGCCGCTTCCGGGTTGCCGGAACGGTAGGACTCGACCAGGGCATGGTCCCTCGGTCCGGCATCGTCGTGGGCCGGCTCGCTCTGCCCTTCCATCAGTTCGAGCCGTCGATCGGGTGCGCGGTGCAGCTCGGGTTCCGCGGCCGGCACGCGCTGGGTGTGTCGTCGCCGGTCTTGATCAAGAAGCCGGCGAGCCGGCCGTCGCCCCGCTGCCCGTCGGGCTTGACCTCGACCGCGTACCGGACGGTCACGGTCGCACCCGGATTGACGCTGCCGGCGAGGCGGATCCGACCGTCGGACACAGCGGACACGGTCACGCTCGGATCCGAACTGGTCGGCTTTGTCACCAGGGTCGCGTCGTCGAGCAGACCCGCGATCACCTCGTCGAACCCGACCGCGACCGGGGCGGCGCCGGTGTTGGTGAACCTCAGCGCGTACGACAGCCGCTGCCCGGCCGCGACCTCCGAACCGTTCTCGGGATCGACCGATTTGATCACCGCGAGCGCCGGCACCGGGTTCTCGGTGCAGAGCAGATTGTCGGCCTCGCACTCGGCCGGCGGGGCCGCGTCGGCCGCCACCACGAAGTCCCTCAGCACGTCGTCGCCGCGCCGGCCGTCCGGGTTGATCTTGACCGCGTAGCCGACCGTCACGGTCCGGCCGGCGGCCAGCAGGCCGGACACGGTGAACCGGCCGTCGATCACCTCGGAGACCGTCAGCGACCGGTGGCTGCTGACCGGTGCCGAGGTCAGGGTCGCGTCGTCGAGCACGCCGGTGATCACGTCGTCGATCGCCACCGGACCGGCCGCGGTGCCGGTGTTGCGGAACGTCAGCCGGTAGTTGATCACCTGCCCCGGCGTCACGACCGAACCCGACACCGGATCGACCGACTGCGACACCGCCACGTCGGGAGCGCCGTTGCCGGCGGCGCGCGGGCGGTTGGTGAAGGTGCAGCGGATCTCCGCGCCGCGGGCCGTACTGGCCGGAAGCTCGAACCGGCCCGAGGTCCCACTGCCCGCGGCGACGACGTCGCCGGACGCCCGATCGACGCACTCCCAGGCGCTGCGGTAGTCGGCGAGATCGGTGCTGCCGGCCGCGGACTCGGTGATCGTGTAGCTGGTCCCGGACAGGCCGAGCGCCGGTCCGGCGACCGCGCCCGCGGTCCGGTCCTGGACTCCGGGCCTGCTGCCGCTGGTCGTGCCCCGGTTGCCGCCGGCCAGCCCGCCGCCGGTGATCGCCAGGCGGAACTGATCACCGGGCTGATGGCGACCCTCGGGCAGGTCCTTGACCAGGGTGATCACGTTCGGCGAGGCGCAGGAGGCCATGTCGGCGATCGAGGCCGACGCCGGGGTGAGCTCCTCGCTGCCCGCGACGGCGCCGGTCGACGGGTTGAGCCGGTACAAGGTCTCGCCCGCCACGTAGACGTAGCCGTCGGGACCGAACGCCATCGACCCGACCGAGTTGCCGGGCGGTGCCGCGATGATCTTGCCGGCCAGCTCGGGGCCCGGGCCCGGCGAGCCCTGGGCGGGGATCTCCTCGTTCAGCACCAGCAGGATGCCCTGGCTGACGACGTACAACCGGCCCCGGCTGTCGAAGGCGAAGTCGCCGCCGCGGCCGCTGCCGAGCGAGACCCGCCCAATGATCCCGGGCACGGGCGTCAAGGTCTCGGTGTCGAAGCCCCAGATGGAGAGCACGTTCGAGTCGCTGACCATGCCGTAGTAGTAGATCCCGTTGTCGGGATTGAGTGCTCCCATCACCAGGCCGCCGTTGCCGGCCGGTGCCCCCGGCAGCGGTGCCGCGAAGGTGCTCTGGGTCCCGGTCTCGGCCTCGACCCGGACGATCATCGTGCCGGTCTGGCCGGACTGCTGGCCGGCCATCCAGAAGGCGCCGCCGGCCGCGTCCACGGCCAGGGCGTTCAGGGACGGCCACCCGGGCAGCGAGACCGAGTTGTTCTCCGTCAGCGCGCCGCCGTCGCGGTCCACCGTGAAGATGTGCCGGGAGTTTCCGTGCTGACCGACGGCGTACAACTGACCGCAACTGATCGGATCGAGCCGGGCCGCCCGGGCCGGCTGCGGGTCGATCAGCGACGGCGAAACGCCGGTGGTGAGGCCGATGACGACCGCCGCGAGCCCCGCCAGGATTCGCCGAAACCGGTCTCCCCGGCGGCTGCGCAGGTCGCCGGTCGCACCCCGGCTCGGCAGCGTCGAGCGCCCCTGCCCCCTACCACTCACAGCATCCCCAACCCGCTCCGAACATCCAGCTGCTCGCTGAACTCTCCGACTCTTGCACACCTGACCCCGTAGCTGCACGTACGGCCCGACGGCTGACCGCAGGTCACCCCGCAGCCACTCGGACACAGAGTGGCCCGGCCGACTCGTTTGACGCCGCCCGACACGTGATTCACATCACAGGACGTACGCGTCAAAGGGCGGGGAGATCTCGTCCATTGATCGAACACCCACTGCGCCGGCTCCCACCCAACCGGGCTGGCGCGGTGGTCCGTTGTCGGCTGCGGCCGCGGATGTGGTGCGTCCGACTGCCCCGGCCGGCGCACTGCGGGAGGTCGCCAGGGTGAATCTGGCGGCCTCCCACCTCGAGCCACCGGAGGAGGAGCACGATGTACCAGTCCCAGGCGTATGCGCCCTACTGCGGCGACGAACCCACCGTGGCCCCGCTCTCCGCCGTCCCGAATCTGACCGATCGGATCGCCGACCGGTCGGGCCGGGCGCCGGTGGCCGCGACGGCGATCGGCGGGCTCACCGACCGGCTGTTCCGGCACCTGACGCGTCACCTCGGATCGGTCTCCGCCGCCTGGTCGACCGACCCGGCCGGTGCCGACCTCGGCTTCCAGGTGGTCGAGTTCGCCCCGGGGCGGATCGACGAGGCCGTCATCTACTCGACGCTCGGCCTCAGCGACTACATCCTCGACTCGCCGGTCGCCGATGGGCGCTTCCGGCTCGAGTTGATCATGATCGCCCCGGAACGACTGCGGCACAGCGCGCTGCCGTACGTGCTCGGGGATTACGGCCGGATGGTCGTGGCCCTGCGCGAGCTGCCCGAGATCGGCACCATCGTCCGCAACGTCCCCGTCCTGGCCGACCTGTCCACGATGAACTCGCTCTACCTCGGCCAGCCGCCGCACCTGCCGCCCGACTTCGCCCGGTTCCGCAGCGGCGGCCTGGCCGTCAACATCGACTGGCTGCTCCCCGTGTCCACGGCCGAGGCGACGTTCGTCGACGCCGAGGGTTGGGCCGCGTTCGAGAAGTTGATCTACGAACGCGAGGACTTCGACCCGATCGACTACGACCGGGCGTCGATGCCGCTGTGAGCCGCGTTTCCCACGTCTACCGAGAGGGGTAGCCAAGATCGACCGGTGCCAGTGAGTCGCCGGTCAAGGGGCCTCGGTTCCGGCCCCGAATGCCGTACCCCCTGACAGCCGTCCCCACCGGCTGCGGTGCGGCAACAAGAAAGGGTTCCGCCTGCGACGTTCGTTACCCAAACCGACCGGTCGCAGGCGGAACTCTCTCTTTCCGCCGACCCGCCACTAATGCACGCGTTTCTGCGGCGTGTCGGTGCACAAGTGACGGGTCGACGACGAGCGGCGCGATAAATCGCTCCGTGGTTCGGGGCGACCTCCGCTAGGGTTTGGCCCGTGATCGGGCGAGCTAACTAGGTCCGCAGCCCGGACCTCAGATTGTCGGCGTCTTCGCGGGCGCCTCCTTCCAGGCTGCACATCTTCTGCCAGTCAGCAACCCTTCCCGGCGCCGCAGATACGTTGCAGCAAGGAGCCGTCATGCCCGTGATCACTACTTCTGGATTGACCAAGGACTACCGTTTCCACCGCCAGTCCCCCGGGCTCGGCGGGGCGGTGAAAAGCCTGTTCCGCCGCACCTACGAGACCCGCCGCGCACTGGACGGGCTCGACCTCACCCTCGAACCGGGCGAGTTCGTCGGTCTGCTCGGCCGCAACGGCGCCGGCAAGACCACCACCCTGAAGCTGCTCTCCGGGTTGCTCCGCCCCAGCTCCGGTACGGTCTCGGTGCTCGGCCACGAGCCGTGGCGACGCAGCTTCGATTTCCTCCGCCGGATCGCCGTCGTGCTCGGCCAGAAATCCATGCTCTGGTGGGACGTCTCGGCCATGGACAGCTATCTGGTCCATCGCGCGATGTACGACCTCGACCGTGCCACGTTCGACCGCTCGGTGGCCGACCTGGCCGAGATGCTGTCGGTCAGTGAGCTGCTGACCATCCCGGTCCGCAAGCTCTCCCTCGGCGAGCGGATGAAATGCGAGCTGATCGGAGCCCTGCTGCATCAGCCGGAGATGCTGTTCCTGGACGAGCCGACGATCGGGCTGGATGTGCTGTCCACCGCGGTGATCCGGGACTTCCTGCGTGAGGTGAACCAGCAGCACGGGACGACGATCATCCTGACCAGCCACAACATGGACGATGTCGAGGCGCTGTGCGAGCGGGTGCTGCTGGTCGATCACGGTCGACTGGGCTTCGACGGCCTGCTGGCCGACCTGATCCGCTCCACCCGGCCGGCGAAACGACTCACCCTCACCTACGCCGCGCCACCGGTGCTGCCGCCGGACCTGCCACCGGACACCTCCATGATCAACAACGAGGGACCGATCGTCCGGCTCGAGGCGGAGCGGAGCCGGATCACCGCGGTGCTGTCGGCGGCGCCGGCCTGGGGCGAGCTGGTGGACGTCGAGGTCGGGGAAGCCGATCTCGACGAGGTGATGCGGGCCGTGCTCAGCGGCGGGGTCCGATGATCACCGCGGCGAAGCCGGCGCCGGGCGCGGTCCGGCAGCTCCGGGTGTTCGGCCGGGTGCTGGCCCTGAACATCGGCATGACCTTCGTCTACCGCGGCGACTTCCTGCTGCTGCAGATCGCGTCGGTGCTGACCCCGCTGGTCTCGCTCGTGGTGTGGCAGGCGGCCCTGGCGGCCGGCGCGACCATCGGCGTCACGGCCGAGTTCCTGACCACCTACTTCGTCCTGGTCGCCGTGGTGAACATGCTCACCTCGTCCTGGACGGCCTGGTTCCTGGCCGAGATGATCAGGGACGGTTCGCTGAACAAGTGGCTGATCCGGCCGGCCTCGGTCCACCTCGACGGGCTGGCGAACAACCTCGGCGAGAAGGCGATCAAGCTGCTGCTGTTGGCGCCGCTGATCCTGATCCTGATCATCGTGATGCCGGGCCGGCTGGCGGTGCCCGGGGATCCGGCCCGCTGGTTGCTGTTCGTGCTGGCGATCTTGATCGCGATGGCGATGGCCTACATCTTCGACATCGCGCGCGGTTCGCTGGCGTTCTGGTTCGAGGATGTCCAGGGGTTCAACCTGGCGATCTCGATCATGACCCCGGTGCTGTCCGGGGCGGTCGTCCCGCTGGCCCTGATGCCGCCGGAGGTCGCCGGAATCACCCTCTGGCAGCCGTTCCGGTTCATGCTCTCCTTCCCGATGGAGGTGCTGCTGGACCAGGTGCCGGGCGGATTGCTGTTCGGATTCGCGCAGCAGGTCGGCTGGTTGATCGTCTTCGCCGTGGCCGCGCTGGTGATCTGGCGGGTCGGCCTGCGTTCGTACTCGGCGGTGGGCGCGTGATGTTCACCCCACCGGCCCGGGACGGGCTTCTTGATCAACTGGCTCGACACGGCCGGATCTGGCGCGCCGCCCTGACCCAGGCCCTGAAGCGGGATGCGCAGTTCCGGGCCCAGGCCTGGACCACCGGGCTGGTCGCGCTGGCCGAGATCGCCACCGGCCTGATCCCGGTGCTGTTGATCATCCGTACGTCCTCGCAGATCAACGGTTGGACCGGCGGGCAGATCATCGCCGTCACCGGCATGTTCCAGCTCGCCATGGGCGTGCTCAACACCTTCGTCGCGCCGAACCTGACCCGGATCGACGGCTATGTCCGGGAGGGCGAGCTGGACACGATCCTGATCCGGCCGGCCTCGGCCCAGTGGCTGACCACCTTCCGCTGGATCCAGCCGGCGGCGTTCACCGGTGCCCTGGCCGGGGTCGCGTTGATCATCGTCGGGCTGTGGGGATCACCGATCTCACCGGTCGGGGTGATCGCGGCGGTGCTCGTCTTCGGCTGTGGCCTGGCCATGATCGGCTGCCTCTGGGCCAACCTGTCCTATCTGGCCTTCTGGTTCGAGGCGGCCTCGTTCATTCACACCCTGGTCCGCGAGGCGCTGACCGCCGGCCGCTATCCGGTGGCCTTCTTCCCGTCGGCCATCCGGGCCGTGTTGATCTTCGTGGTGCCGATCGGAGCGGCGGCCAGCCTGCCGGTGCAGTTCCTCAGCCACGGCGTCGATCTGGCACTGCTCGGCGGCGTCATCCTGGCCGCGGTGGTGATCATCCTGCTCACCCGCCTGCACTGGCGTCTGGCCTTGGCTCGCTACTCCAGCGCGTCATCCTGACCGGGAGGTTCAGTTGACGTCGGCGTCGTCGGTGTAGGCGGAGAAGAAGGCGAGGCGGTTGCGTTGACGGCGGAGGACCTGGCGCCACAGGTCGTCGGGGCGACCACCGAAGACGTCGGCGTAGGTCGCCGAGACGACGTGCCACATGCCGCCGGCGATCTCGGACTGCAGCTGGCCGGGCTCCCAGCCGGCATAGCCGGCGAAGATCCGCAGGTCGGCGTAGGCGCCGGCGACGATCTCGATCGGGGTGTCCAGGTGCAGCAGGCCGATGTCGTCGAACAACCGCCGCCAGCCGGGTGGCTCCTCGCCGGACCGGGCGATGCTGGCCAGACAGATCGCGCCGTTCGGCGACACCGGACCGCCACCGAACAGCAGTTTGGGCTCCGACACCGTCTCGACCCAGTCGGGCAGCACCGACTCCAGCCGGGTCTGCGAGATCTCGTTGATGATCACCCCGAGGGCGCCGTCGGCGTCGCTGTCCAGCACCAGCACGACCGAGCGGCTGAAGATCCCCTCGGTCAGCAGCACGCTGGCGACCAGCAGTTGCCCGGGCTTGGGCGACACCTCAGTCACCGAGGTCCCCCGGCCGCCGTCGCTGGATCAGCACCGCCGTACCGTACCCGATGGCGATGCCGGTCAGGTCGGCGAGGACGTCGTACGGATCGCCGCTGCGCTCGGGCAACAGCCAGGCCTGCAGCAGTTCACTGACCACGGCGTGCCCGGCGAAGATCAAGATCACGACCACGCCGAACACACCGGACCACCCGCGCCCGGTGCGCGACGCCGGGTAGAGCAAGATCATCGCCACCGGCAGGGCGAAGACCAGGGCGTGGCCGAGTTTGTCCAGGAAGGGAATCGCGTCCACCGTCGGCGGCCCGGTCGGCCGGTACAGACCGATCAACTGCAGCAGGCAGCCCAGCACGAACAACCCGAGCAGGATCCGGCTGCCGGCGGAGCCACCGCCGACGGCCGCTGGCTGCCTCTTGATCGATGGATTCAGGGGCATCGGTGGCTCAGGCGACCTCGGTTTCGACCGGCTCCGGCCCGCCGCCCGCGGCTTCTCGTACCGCTGCGGCGACGGCCTGGTGCACATCCGCGTGGAACACACTCGGCGTGATGTAGGCGGCGTTCAGCTCGTCGTCGGTGACCACGCCGGCCAGCGCCTTGGCCGCGGCGATCAGCATCGGCGTCGCCACCTCGGTCGACCGGGCGTCGAGCAGTCCGCGGAAGACGCCCGGGAAGGCGAGCACGTTGTTGATCTGGTTGGGGAAGTCCGAGCGCCCGGTGGCCACCACCTCGGCGTACTGGATCGCCACCGCCGGGTCGATCTCCGGCTCCGGATTGGCCAGCGCGAAGACGATCGCCTTCTCGGCCATCCGCTGCACGTCGGCTCCGGTCAGCACCCCCGGCGCCGACACCCCGATGAAGACGTCGGCGCCGACGATGGCGTCGGCCAGCGTGCCGTCGATGCCGAGCTTGTTGGTGTGCTCAGCCAGCCAGGCGAGTTCGCCGGTGATCCCTTCCCGGCCGCGGTGCACCACTCCGGCGATGTCGGCGACGACCACGTCGGTCGCACCGGCGGCCAACAGCAGCTTGATGATCGCGGTGCCCGCCGCGCCGGCCCCCGACATCACGATCCTGATCTTGGACAGATCCTTCTCGACCACCCGGAGCGCGTTGTAGAGCGCCGCCAGCACGACGATCGCCGTACCGTGTTGATCATCGTGGAAGACCGGGATGTCCAGCTGCGCCCGCAGCCGGGCCTCGATCTCGAAGCAGCGCGGCGCGGAGATGTCCTCCAGGTTGATCCCGGCGAAACCGGGCGCGACCGCCTTGACCACGTTGATGATCTCGTCCACGTCCTGGGTGTCCAGGCAGAGCGGCCACGCGTCGATCTCGGCGAACCGCTTGAACAGGGCCGCCTTGCCCTCCATCACCGGCAGCGCGGCCTTGGGCCCGATGTTGCCGAGCCCGAGCACGGCCGAACCGTCGGTGATCACCGCGACGCTGTTGCGCTTGATCGTCAGCCGGCGCGCATCCTCGGGATTCTTGGCGATCGCCGTGCAGATCCGGGCCACCCCCGGGGTGTAGATCATCGAAAGATCATCACGGTTGCGGATCGGATGCTTGGTGTTCATCTCGATCTTGCCGCCGAGGTGCATCAGGAAGGTCCGGTCGCTGACCTTGCCGATCACCACGCCGGGCACGGACCGCATCACCGCGACCAGCTGATCGGCGTGCTCGGTGTCCCGGGCGGCGCAGGTCACGTCGATGCTGAGCCGCTCGTGACCGGACCGGGTGACGTCGAGCGCGGTCACCGCGCCACCGGCCTGCTCGACGGCCATGGTCAACTGACCCACTCCGCCGCCACCGGCCGGGACCTCCAGTCGGACCGTGATCGAGTAGGAGACAGAGGGCGCGTTCACCCGCCGATCCTCTCACGGCGGGTTGGACACTGTCGGGTGATCCGGGCCGGGCGTGGTGAGGCTCGGTCCGACTGGGAAACTCTGCGCATGCGCATCGTGATCGCCCCGGACAAGTTCAAGGGTTCGCTGACCGCGGTCGAGGTCGCGCGCGCCCTGGCCGACGGGCTGGCCACGATGCCGATCGAGGTCGACCAGGTCCCGGTCGCCGACGGCGGTGAGGGCACGGTCGAGGCGGCGCTGAGCGCGGCGCCGGACGGGTCGGGCTTCCGGGCCGAGACGGTCGCGGTGACCGGCCCGCTCGGCGATCCGGTACGGGCGACCTATGCGATCGGGCCGTCCGACACCGGGAAGCCGATCGCGGTGATCGAGCTGGCCACCGCCTCCGGCCTCGGCGTGTTGCCGCGCGACTCGGCCGGCCGGAACCGGCTCGATCCGTTGGCCGCGACCAGCGCCGGCACCGGCGAACTGGTCCGGGCCGCGCTGGATGCCGGTTGCGCCGAGATCGTGATCGGGGTCGGCGGCAGCGCCAACACCGACGGCGGCGCCGGCCTGCTGACCGCCCTCGGCGCCCGGCTGCTCGACTCCGACGATCGCCCGGTGCCGCCCGGTGGTGGCGGCCTGGCCCGGCTGGCCCGGGTCGACCTGGCCGGGCTGGACCCGCGGATCGCCGCGACCCGGATCGTGCTGGCCGCCGATGTGAGCAACCCGCTGCTCGGCCCGGACGGTGCCGCGGCCGTGTTCGGGCCGCAGAAGGGCGCCGGTGCCGCCGACGTCGCGCTGCTCGACCGGGCTCTGGCCGGCTATGCCCGGCTGGTCGCCGAAGCGCTGCGTTCCGCCGATCCGGATCGGCTGGCCGAGTCACCCGGCGCCGGGGCCGCCGGCGGCGTCGGCTTCGCCGTGCTCTCCGTCCTCGGCGGTGGCATGCGTCCCGGCATCGACCTGGTCTGCGAGCTGGTCGGGCTGGACCGGCGTCTGGCCGGCGCGGACGCGGTGATCACCGGCGAGGGCAGCCTGGACGACCAGAGCCTGGCCGGGAAGTCCCCCGTCGGCGTCGCCCGCCGGGCCCGCGCCGCCGGCGTACCGACGGTGTACGCCGTCTGCGGCCGCAACCAACTCTCCGCCGCGCAGGCCCTGAGCGCGGGCTTCGACGAGGCGTACGCCCTGTCCGACGCGGAACCCGACCTCGACCGCAGCATCCGCCACGCCGCCGACCTGCTCCGCCCGATCGGCGCAACCATCGGCCGCCGCGTGCAACCCGACGTCTCGTAACCCATGACTCGGGCCACGACGCTCTAGAACTGCCAGTTGGTGATCTTCCAGGTCCCGTCAACGAGCCGCATCCGCAGCGCGGTGGAAGGGATCTCGCCCGGCGGATCGAGGGTGAGGCTCGCCTCGTTGCCGGTGATCTCGGTGTCGGTGAAGGTCCAGTCCGCCACCGTGGTGTCGGCGAAATCGACGCCGTGGAAGCTGACGTCGAGGCAGGTGAGCCCGGCGCCGTCCCAGAACTCGTCGGTGATCGTCGCCCGCACCGCGGGGCAGTCGCTGCGATAGGCCGCCTCGACGAATGCCCGCGCGGTGTCCTCGGGCATCGGCGCCCGGACGGGCAGCGTCGCGGGGTTCATGATCACGACGCCGATCCCGACGCCGGCGACCACCACCACGGCGGCCGCGACGGCGAGGAGGGCGACCAGCACCCGGGACGGGCCGGATCGCGGTGATGATCTGGGTGGGGCGCCGCTGCTCGGCGGCGATCCGGCGGGCGGTGCGTCACCGGATGCGGGTACGCCATCGCGCGGGAACACCGGCCCGGCCGAGGCGACGGTCGGCCGGGTGAACGTGGGTGGTCTCGGGTCGATGAGTCGCGGCCCGTGCTCGGGCACGACGAAATCCGGCCCACGCTGCCCCTTCGCGACGGTGGCATTTTCTGGAGATCCGGAGTCCGTCATCGACTCCCCCTCAGCTCTGGATGCTGGCCCCGAGTGCAGCGACTCTACTGCCGTTCCGACCCCGAACAGGTTTGCCCGCGCCGCGTGGCGCGACGTTCTCCGCCACCGCACGGGAATGCTCCCGATTCGCTGCCCCTGGCCAAATCCTTCACCCGCGGCCGGACGGAGTTACGGTGGGTCAGGTGATGATCAGGGCTACGGAGCTCCGCCGGGGCTGGCTCTGGCTCGTCCTGTGCCTGGTGATGGCGCTGCTCCAGTTCATCCGCGGCGCGTATCCGGAGGCGGTGATCTTCACGGTGCTGCCGGTCGTGCTGATCATCGACGGTCTGGGGCTGGCGCGCCGGCTGCCGAGCCGGGACCGGTGGCTGCCGCCGACCCCGGTGCTCGCGATCATCGCCGTGGCGGTCGGTGTCCCGCTGGCCGCCGCGCCGCGCTACTCCACCGCCCTGGCCGTGATCATCGGGGCGGCCGGAGTGCTCGCGTTGATCATGGCCTGGCCGGCGAGCCGTACGCCCCGGATCCCGGCCGCCGACCCGGCGCTCGACCGGGGCCGCGTCGCCTGGGCCGCGGTCTGCATCCTGGCCTGTGCCTTCGAGGTGGGGGCCTATCTGCTCAGCCGGACCGGGGTCGGCGCCCAACTGGCGTTCCCGGCCGTGTCGGATCTGGTCGGACCGCTGCTGGACACCGATCCCGGCCGGCTCGCGTTCGCCGCGGCCTGGGTCTGCGGCGGGATCGCGCTGCTCCGCCGCGCCTGGCGGCCGGCAGCCTCCGCGCAGGCTGACCGAAGGCTGCCCCGATGAGCCGGGTGATCATTCTGACCGCGTACGGTCTCGCGGCCGCGGGTCTGGTCGTGCTGATCATCCTCAGCTGGCTGCGGCCGACCGTCGTCGCCACCTTCGCCACCGTGCTCGACCGAACGTTGCGATCCCGGATCGCCCGGATCGTGATCATCGCCTTCTGGTGGTGGCTGGGCTGGCACTTTCTGGTCACCCCGCCGCTGCCGCGCTGAGCGTCGACCCCTCCGGCGCCGATCACCTGCTGGCCGGCGAGGTGCCACCCCGGGCCGCCCGACTCCGACCTCCCCGACCCGACTCCGCCCCTCCCGACGTCACGCCGAGACGTCACTTGTGCACCGACACACCGCAAAAGCCGGTGCGTTTGTGGCGGGTCGGCGGTTAGTCGAGGTTGTGGCGGAGGTATTGGGGGTCGGCGAAGCCGGCGATGGTTTCGATCATGGTCGCGGCGGCGGTGGCGGCGGCGGGGTCGTGCATCCGCAGGATCCGGGCGCCTTGCCAGACGCAGATCGTGGCGGCGGCGATGGACGGGGCCAGCCGGTCGGGCTTGTCCAGGCCGGTGGCCTCGCCGATGAAATCCTTGTTCGACACGGCTGCCAGCAGGGGCAGGCCGAGCACGGCGATCTCGTCCATCCGCCGGGTCAGCTCCAGCGAGTGCAGCGTGTTCTTGTTCAGATCATGACCGGGGTCGATCACGATCCGCTCCTCCGGCACTCCGAGCGCCATCGCCAGGTTGACCCGATCGGCCAGGAACTGGCGCACCTCGGTCACGATGTCGTCGTAGCGCGGCCGCCGCAGGTGCTGACCGGGCGCGGCCAGCGAGTGCGTGATCACCAGCGTCGCTCCGGACTCGGCGACCACCTCGGCCAGTTCGTGATCATGGAGCCCACTGGTGTCGTTGATCACCGCCGCCCCGGCCAGGACCGCCTGCCGCGCGACCTCGGGCCGGACGGTGTCGACCGAGATCACCACGTTGCTGCGTCGCGCCGTCTCGGTGATCACCGGCAGCACACGGTCGAGCTCCTCGCTCTCGCCCACCGACGGCGTATCCGGCGAGAAGGGCACGCCGCCGATGTCGACCCAGTCCGCACCCGCGGCCGCGGCCGTGCAGGCCGACTCGACCGCCCGGTCCAGCTCGTAGGTCCGACCGCCGTCATAGAACGAGTCGGGAGTCCGGTTGACGATCGCCATCACGGCGATCTCGCGCGCGAAGTCGAAGCGGCGTCCGCCGATCATCCGCACCGGCGTGGTCAGCGGCGGCAACGACAGGCTCATCCCGGGGTCCCCGCGACGTTGTCCGGGGGAACGCAGCGGAGGAGGAGAACGCCGTGGGGTGGTCTCATCCGGACATCCTGACATCCGGCCGGGGCCGGTCGTGATCAACCCTGTCCGACCCGGCGGAAGAGCGTGTAGTCGGCGCCGCTGTCGAAGGAGTGGGACCAGGCCCGGGTGAACCCCTGCGGATCGAACCCGGTGGCGAAGAGCGGCTTCCCGTGCCCGGCGATGATCGGATAGCGCTTGATCATCAACTCGTCGATCTCCGGCAGCAGCACCCCGGCGATGCCGGGCCCGCCGAGCAGGCACAGTCCGAGCCCCGGCTCCTGCTTGAGCCCGCGGACGTAATCGCATGGATCGGTGCCGACGACGGTCACGGCCGGATCGAGGTCGGCGGCCAGGCTGGTCGAGAAGACGTACTGCTTCGCGTGCGGGTACGGGCTGGTCACGCCCTCGTCGAGGGCGATCTGGTACGAGCCCTTGCCCTGCAGGATCGCGTCGTACTGCTGGTTCTCGGCGTCGTCGATGCCGAGCATGGCGCGGACGGCGGCCGGCAACGTCTCGGGAAAGCGATTCGAGACGAGTTCCTGCGTGTCCGGCTCGAACGGGAAGAAATCGAAGGACCCGTCCGGGCCGCAGCAGAAGCCGTCGATGGTGGTGGCGACGAAATAGGTCAGGGTTCGCACGGTTCCTCCGAAGTCCAGTGGCTAACCACTACAGTTGACGTGGATGTAAACTACTCCAGACGTAGTGGTTAGCGCAAGCGACAAGAAACGGAGCACACGATGGTCAGCAACCCGGGCCGCCGGACCGCCCTGCTGGACGCCGCGATCGAGGTGCTCGCCGCCGACGGAGCCCGCGGCCTCACCTTCCGCACCGTCGACGCCCGGGCGGGCGTGCCGGTCGGCACCGCGTCCAACTACTTCGCCGGCCGGGACGACCTGCTGACCCAGGTCGGCGCCCACCTGTATCTCCGCTTCGCGCCCGACGCGGAGGAGCTCGAACGGTCGGTGGCCGGACCGGCGGACCTTGATCAACTCATCGCGGTGATGCGCGCGGTGGTGCGGCGCCTGATCGATCGCCGCTCGGTCTACCTCGCCCTGCTGGAGCTCCGGCTCGAGGCCACCCGGCGGCCGGCACTGCACCAGATGCTGACGCGTCGGGTCCGCGAGGACCTCGAGTTCAACGTCACCAACCACGCCGCCTCCGGCCTGCCCGGTGATCGCTGCACGGTGATCCTGCTCTACCTCGCGTTGAACGGACTGGTCATCGAGCAGTTGACCCTGCCGGGCGTGCTGGCCGACGACGGCACCGTCGGTGACCTGGTCGAGCAGATCGTCCGCTCCGCGACCCCTGCTTCATGGGGGCGGTCAGGGTCGGGCTAGTTCGAGCAGGTTCTCGTCGATCTGAAGCAGGGCCCGGCGGGCGGCGCCGAGTGCGACGACGTCGTCGCCGAGCTCGGAGAATCGCACCTTGGGTGGAAACAGCGCCACCTCCTCCACCCGGGACCGCAGCAGTTCCAGGACGGTCTCGCCGCCGCGGGTGATCGGGCCGCCGATCACCACCAGCTCCGGGTTCAAGATCAACACCAGCGCGTTGATGCCCGCCGCGAGATCATCGGCGTAGTGCTCGACCAGGCGGCCCGCGCGATGATCACCGGTTGCGGCCGCGGCGAAGGCGGCCACGGTCGCCTCCTCCAGGCCGAGCCCGGGAAACAGGGCGGCCAGGTCGTCGCCGTAACGCTGCTGGCCGGCCCAGTGCAGAGCCGGATGATGCCCGATCTCGCCGGCCGCACCGTGCCGGCCCTGGAGCAGGACGCCGCCGGCGATCACGCCGACGCCGTTTCGCGCGCCGGCATGGACGAAGATCAGATCCTGAACCCCGTCGCCGATCCCCCGCCACACCTCACCGAGGACCGCCATCCGGCCCCGGTTCTCCACCAGCACAGGACATCGCAGCTCCTGACCCAGCCCGGCCGCAAGATCAACACCGACCCAGTCCGGATGCCCGTGACAGATCAGGATGTCGCCCTTGGCGCCGACGACACCCGGAATCCCGACCGCGGCCGCTCGCAGCAGTCGCGGCTTGACCCCCGCTTCCCGCAGTCCGTCCTCGACCGCCTGGCGGGCGATCCGGATCGGCGAGGCGCGGTGCCGATCGTCGATCTCGCCGGCACGGGAGGCGACCACGCGACCGGAGAGATCGCAGACCACGACCTGGACGCCCGTGGCGTCGATGCCCACCCCGGCGAGATAGCCGGCCTCGGCCCGGAACGCGTAGCGTCGGGCCGGCCGGCCGGATCGCCCGCTGGCCGGCTGCAGTTCCGCGACGATGCCGGACCGGACCAGGTCACCGAGCACGTCCGCCGTGGTGGACCGCGCCAACCCGGCGACCCGGGCCACCTCGGCCAGTGTCATCGCCCCCAGGTCGCGCACGGTCCGCAGGGCCAACTCGGTGTTCAACCGGCGCAGCAGGGCGGGATCGGCACCCGTCGTCGACCCGGCGACCATGACCACTCCCTTCACCTCACTCGTGATTCGCGTGCTGTTTGACCGACTACCGATCATAACGCTCCTGCCAATGAATACGTTACACATAACGGATACAAGTGGCAGGATCCGACAATCTCTTGACCTTATGCCGGAACCCGACGTAATGTGACGGCCATTCCTGATCCGGCCCAGCGACGGGACGGTGGGGAAGCCACCGGTGTGCGGGCACCGGTGTGGCCCACTCTGCAGCCCATCGGTCGATCCGAGCCCGAGGAGCCCGCCCATGATCATCGATTCGCCACCCGACCATCCCGAAGCGGCCCGACCGGACGTGTCCCGGCGCGGCTTCCTGCTGGGAGCGACCGGTGCTGCCACCGGCCTGACCGCCGCCGCCGTGCTCGGCCGGCCGACCCCGGCCTGGGCCGACGACGCGGAGTTCGCCCGGTTGCGCCGGTGGTGGGTCGATTTCCTCACCGGCGGCGTTCAGGATCTCACCGACGACCGCGTACGCGCCGCGATCGCGGCCCAGGATGCCGCGGTGGACGGCTACGTGGCGGACCTCGACCCGGATCCGAACCGGACCGCGGTGTTCACGAAGCTGCCGTACGACCTGTCCGACCCGAATCGATCAAGGAATGTCGCGTCCACCGCCAGTCAGCTGCGGAGCATGGGCATCGCGTGGGCCACCGAGGGCTCCCGCCATCACGACGACGCCGCGCTGTTCGCCGCGATCGCGGCCGGCGCCCGCACCGTGCTCACCCACAACTACGCCGACGGCATTCCGGAGTCCGGCAACTGGTACAACAACGAGATCGCCATTCCGCAGTATCTGGCCGGGGTCTTCGCGATCTTGGGCGACGACGCCGAGCCCGATGATCTTGCGGCCTACTGCGCCGCGATCGACTGGTACGTGCCCGACCCGCGCTACAACTATCCGATCGGCGATCCGAAGCGCAAGCTGTCCACCGGCGCCAACCGGGTCGATCTCTGCGAGGCGGTGATCATCCGCGGTATCAACGGCCGCTCCGCGGCGCGGCTCGAGGACGCAGTCGCCGCCCTGGCCGAGGTGTTCGTCTACACGACCAAGGGTGACGGGTTCCATCGCGACGGTGGGTTCATCCAGCACAACAGCCAGCCCTACACGGGGACCTACGGCTCCGGACTGCTGCGCGACCTCAGCGTCCTGCTGGCGTTGCTCGCCGGCTCGACCTGGGAGCTGACCGGCGACGTGGAGTTGATCTTCGACGCGGTGGAGAACTGTTACGCGCCGGTGGTCTATGACAACCAGGCGTTCTCCCATATCTGCGGCCGGGCGACCTCCCGCCGGGATCGGGTGGAGCACGGTCCGGCGCTGGACATCGCCGAGGGCATCCTCACCCTCGCCGGCGCCGTGCCCGCCGACCGGGCCAAGGCCTGGCGGGAACGGTGCCGCGGCTGGTTCGAACGGGCCACCTTCCTCGATCCGTTGGCCACCTCGAACCTGCGCCGGCTCGGCCTGTTCCGCTCGGTCCTCGATGACCCGACCCTCCGGCCGGCCCCCGAGCCACCCGGCCACCTGCTGATCCCGAGCATGGCCCGATCGATCCATCGCCGCCCCGGTTGGGCCTTCACCGTCGCCATGTGCCGGGTCGGGATCTCCGCCTACGAGGCGATGTCGACCGGCGAGAACAAGCGCGGCTGGAATCAGGGCCGCGGCATGAACTATCTCTATCTGACCGGCGACAACGCCCAGTTCTCCGACGTGTTCTGGCCGACGGTCGACCCGATGCGGCTGCCGGGCATCACCACCGAGCGCCGACCGCTGCCGGAGATGGGCGAACGGAACACCACGGCCTCCTTCGCCGGTGGAGCCTCTGCCGACGGGGTGCGGGCGGTGGTCGGCCAGAAGATCGTCGGGCCGGGCGAGGGTTCGGCGCTGCGCGGCAACAAGTCCTGGTTCTGCCTGGACGACGCGGTCGTCGCCCTCGGCTCGGGGATCGTCGGCGACGGCTCGTACCCGATCGAAACGATCATGGAAAACCGGAACCTGTCCGACTCCGGGTCCAACGCGTTGATCATCGACGGGGTCCGGCAGCCGGCCGACCAGGGCTGGACCGCGAACCTCGGCCGCCCGGCCTGGGCCCACCTGGCCTCGGTGGCCGGCTACGTCCTGCTCGATCCGGCCGCCGGCACCCCGGCCGACCTGGTCGCCCTGCGGCAGGAACGGACCGGGACCTGGCTGGACATCAACCACTACTGGTCCGGCCACGACGACACTCCCCACACCCGGCGCTATCTGACCCTGTACTTCGCCCACGGCAAGGACCCGAACGCCGGCAGCTATGCGTACCTGATCCTGCCGGGAGCCAGCGCCGCGGTGACCGAACAGCGGCAGCGGGACCCGGGCGTGATGATCTTGGCCCAGTCCAACTACACCCACGCCGTGTATGCGGCCGCCTCGGGCTTCACCGGCGTCAACTTCTTCGGCATCCCCGATCCGGCCGAGTCCGTACGGCTGGCCGGACCACTGACCGGCGGCACCGTGTCGGCGTCCAAGCTCTGCTCCGTCGCCCTCACGTCACAGCGGGACGAGCTCCTGATCGGCGTGGCCAATCCGGCGCACAACGTCGACGCGGTGACCGTCACGCTCGACGGCGTCGGCTTTCAACCGCTGTCGGCCGATCCCACCGTCGAGGTGTCGGCCGCCGGCACCAAGATCACCGTCCAGGTCGACACGAGTGATCGCGACGGCCGAACCCACCGGGCCCGCCTGACCAAGAGAAGGACGCGTTGATCATGAACGATCAGCTGTTCAGCCGGCGGGGACTGCTCCGCGGCACCGCGGCCGCCGCGCTCGCGGTCGGCGCCGGCGGCCTGTTCGCCGGCTGCACCAGCGGGCCGGATTCGACCGGAGGCCAGGTCTCCCGGACCGGAGTCGCCCTGCCGGAGTACGTACCCTTCACCGGGGTCGCCGGCGATCTGCCCGCTTCCGCGGCCGGTCTGCAGCCGGCGTTCTTCAGCTATCCGGCCGAGCCGAAGTCGATCACCGGCGCGAAGCCGATCACCAGTGGCGATCCGGTCACCGCTGCGGCGATCATCAACAACGTGGTCCGGGAGCGTAACGACAACCGCTACTGGCAGGCGCTGGAGTCGCGGCTCGGCGCGGAGATCAAGATCCTCGGCGCGCCGACCGGGGACTTCCCGGCCAAGCTCGCCACCATCCTGGCCGGCGGCGAACTGCCCGACGTCGTCCAGCTCTATCAGACCACCCAGCTGCCCGGCCTGCTCAAAGCGAAGTTCGCCGAC
Organism: Microlunatus speluncae; assembly: GCF_009299835.1. Taxonomy (GTDB): domain Bacteria; phylum Actinomycetota; class Actinomycetes; order Propionibacteriales; family Propionibacteriaceae; genus Microlunatus; species Microlunatus speluncae. The sequence continues at coordinate 142,219 of NZ_VKCZ01000019.1, read as the reverse complement.
CTGACCGAGCACCTGAGCGGTGCCGCGATCAAGGACTTTCCTGCCCTGGCGAACATTCCGACGATCAGCTGGCCGGCCGGGGTGTATCACAACGCGATCTACGGCATCCCGCAGCACCGGACGCCGCAGACCGTGTCGTTGATCATCCGGGACGACATCGCCAAGGAGCTCGGCGTCTCGATCGAGCCGAGCAACGGCGAGGAGTTCCGCGAGATGTTCCGGCAGCTCACCGATGCCAAGAACAACCACTGGGCCGAGCGGTCGCCGCGAAACATGCTCGGCTACGTCAACCAGATGATCGGCACCCCGAACACCTGGCGGGTCGACGGCGGAAAGTTCATTCGGGACTACACCACCGATGAGTATCGGCAGGCGCTCGACATCCTGGCTCAGATGTGGAAGGAGGGCGTGTTCCATCCCGATTCGTTCAGTTCGGTCAGCGCCCAGGTGACGGCCTGGATCGCGGCCGGCACGGTCCGGATGGTCAGCGGACCGGGCGCCTTCTTCCCCAGCGCGCAGGCCGTCAAAGATCATGATCCGAACCAGACCGTGGCCGTGGTCCGCCCGCCGAAGTGGGAGGGCGGCGGTCCCGCGGCGCAGTATCTCGGTCCGGCGATCTTGTGCACCACCGCGCTCAAGCAGGCCGAGCCCGATCGGATCAACGAGCTGCTGCGGATGCTGGACTACCTCGCCGCGCCGTTCGGCACCGAGGAGGGCCTGTTCATCGCGTACGGCGAGGAGGGCTTCCACCACACCCGGGTGAACGGTGAGCCGGTGCTCGGCGAGGACGGCAAGGCGGAGCTCTTCAACATCGGCTACGTGATGTCGCCGCCCCGGGTGCACTACGTCGCCGGCTACCCCGACATCGCCGAGGCCGAGTATCGGGCCGAGGAGTCGGCGGTCACCGTCTCGGCCCCCTGGCCGACGGCGGGACTCTACTCAGCGACCGAGGAGACCAAGGCCGCCAACCTGGGCAAGACGATCACGAGCCTGCAGGACGAGATCATGCGCGGGCAGCGCACTCTGCGGGACTGGGACGAGGCCGTCGCCGCCTGGAAGCGCGACGGCGGCGACACCATCGCCGCCGAATACGCCGAGTCGCTGCAGCAGTCCGGGGGCTCCTGACCGCCGCCGAGTTTCCACCGCACAACCAATCTGCGAGAGGACGACCCATGCCCGAATCCACCCCGACTCCACGACGAACCCGGCGCGAGCTGCTGCTGACCGGTGGCGCGGCCCTGGCCGCCGGCACCATCGGCTGGGCCGCCGGCGGTGACACCGCCCACGCCCTGACCGGCCACAGCACGCTGGACAGCCCGGACTGCAAGTTCTACTACGAGCCGACCGGCAATCCGGTCACCCTCCAGTTCAACGACACCTTCTACAACCAGCTGTCGACCTGGAAACGGTGGACCTCCTACAACGTGCCCGAGAGTTGGGGCGCGCCAGTCGAGGTGTTCTCCTACGGCGCGTACGTCAACAAGCCCGGCATGCACGGGCAGGGCCGGGCGTTCGATCTGGGCCGCTACCGGTTCCGGAACGCCGAGGGCATCACCAAGCTGATGTCCTGCCGCTACGACCAGTGGAACGGCACCGCGAACGCCGAGCTGTACCGGACCCGCTACTGGGGTCTGGCCTGCAGCTTCGCCCGCTACTTCCAGCACGTCCTGACCTACTACGACAACGCCGATCACCACAACCACATCCACGCCGACAACGCGGTCTACGGCTCGCCGACCAACGCCCGCTACAACACCGGCTCGACCAGCCAGACGTACATCCTGCAAGCCGCCTGCCGCTTCGTCTGGGCGAAGGGGACGGCCGTCGACGGCGACTGGGGCCCCGAGACCAGCGCCCACTCCACCGAGGTCCTGCGCCGCATCGGCCAGACGTCCGGCACCGTAGCCAGCTCCGGCACCAACTGGACCGCCTTCTGCGCCGCCACCTTCCGCAAGGCGGTCGGCGCCGAAGCCTACTGACCTCATCGCGACCCGGTCGGACAGCACCGAACTCGGACAACGCTTCGCGATCGACCCGCCACTTCTGCTCCGACACGCCGCCAAACCACGTGCACTTCTGGCGTCTCGGCGGAACTCAACGGGGCAGGAACCCGGCACGGTAGGAACGTAGGGGGTTCGGGGGACTCGGTCCCCCGGCAGACAGAAGCGGACCCTGCGAAGGTGCCCGTCAGGGCACCGAGCAGGGTCCGCTCATTCGCGGGTGGAGGTGGCGGGAATCGAACCCGCGTCCTCGAGCGACGAACCAGGTCTTCTCCGGGCGCAGCTAGCAAGTCGTTTTACTCGGCTCCTGCACTCGCGCTAGCACGTTGCAGACAAGCCCAGTCTCAGTAGATGTCCCTGTTCAGCCCTAAGACGCAGCTGGAACCGGTAAGCCTCCTAGATGAGGCCAGGGTCCGGGACGGAGGCACGCCCGGTCTGACCCTTCGATCACTGCTCAGGCAGCGAGAGCGAAGTCAGTGCGCTTTTCAGTGGCACTTATTGGTTTCCAAGGAGTCGTTTACGAGATGACCTTGGATCCTCGGCCCGCTTCCCCTGGAACTATCGTCCCAAGTCGAAACCGATCACCCCCTGTTGAGTTGTGCCTGCCCACTCTAGCTCAAGGGACCCAGAGAGTGCAGCATGGTTTACAACGCGACGAAGGGCCAGCATGTTCCGCCCATGCCGGCCCTTTCCCCTGTCGTACGCCGAGGTCAGCGCTCCTTCAGCGCCTCGACCTTGATCACCGACTTGACCGGGTTCTTCCAGTCCTCGCCCTGCAGGGCCTTGGCACCGCCGATGATCGTCAGCACCAGCCAGCCGACGCCCATCAGCGGGAAGATCCAGTCGAAGATGTCGAACGGCACGACATTGCTCAGGATCGCGGCGGCTATGAAGGAGACCATCGAGATCAGCTGGAAGTTGAACGCCTTGGCGGCTTCCTTCCGCGGGTAGCTGCCCTCGCGGGACAGCGCGAAGAACAGCAGCGGCCCGAAGATCCAGAGGAAGAAGACCGAGAAGTGCGCCAGGCCGGCGACGCCGCGGCCGGCCTGCTGCTTGGTCTCCGGCCGGATCATCGGCTGGTAGGCCGGATGGACCCCGAGCGCCTTGGACGAGCTGGGGACATGGACCAGGCCGAAGAAGGCCTCGTTCAGCTCGCGCCGGGTGCCGGCGGAGATCACCTGGCCGATGCGCCGGTCGAATTCCTGCTCGGTGATCCGACCCTCGGCGTACGCCTCCTGCAGCCACTGCTCGGCGCGGTCCCGCTGATCGTCGGTGACCGGCATCTTCAGGCTGGGATGTTCGAATGCGGAAGTCATGGGCACCAGCCTGATCGATCGACGCCCGCCAGACCATCGGGCACTCCCCTGAGTGGTCCCGCGAACCCCCTCATAGGGTGTGGGGCTATGACCGAAAAACCGGAGATCGACTTTCCTGACGGACCGCCCCCGACCGACCTCGAGATCACCGACCTCACCGTCGGCGACGGCGCCGAGGCGGCGCCCGGCACCCAGGTGAGCGTGCACTACGTGGGCGTGGCCCATTCGACCGGCGAGGAGTTCGACGCGAGCTACAACCGCGGCGCGCCGCTGGACTTCCCGCTGGGCGCCGGCCGGGTGATCCAGGGCTGGGACCAGGGGGTTGCCGGGATGAAGGTGGGCGGGCGCCGCAAGCTCGTCATCCCGCCGCATCTCGGGTACGGCGACCGGGGCGCCGGCAACGCCATCGCGCCGGGCGAGACCCTGATCTTCGTGGTTGACCTGCTCGGAGTTCGCTGACCCGAAGTCGCAGGCCTCGCTCTCGTCGGGAGGGCGGTGCGGCGGTGGCTACCAGCTGCCGCCGCCTCCGCCGCCCCCACCGCCGCCGGAGAAGCCGCCGCCGCCCGAGAACGAGCTGCCGCCGCCGAAGCCGCTGCCGCTGAAGCCGCCGCCGCCGGAGCTGCTGGCGACCGGGCTCGAAGCGGTGATCAGGCTGCCGGTGATGAAGCCGGTGTTGAAGCTGCTCAGGCTGGAGTAGTTGCCGGAGTACCAGTACGGGGTCGTGTCCGGGATCCGGCCGAGCGCCACCAGCCTGGCGCAGATCTGCGCCCACCGGTCGGCCAGGTCGAACACGATCGCCCAGGGCAGATAGCGGGAGAAGATGTCGTCGCCCTCCTCGAACCGCAACTGCTCGGCCTCGGCCGTCTCCAGGTAGAGCCGGAACCCCTCGGCCTGATCACACATGGCCCGCCCGTCCGGGGTGCGCCGGCCGCGGCGGAGCTTCGACCGGAGCACCAGCAGCGTGATGATCAACGGGGCCAGCGGGATCACCAGCCAGAGGATCGGCAGCCCGAACGTGAACGCCAGGAAGACGCCGAAGATCACGACGCCGAACCCGACGCCGCCGGCCGTGGTCGCCGACGGCAGCTTGACGAACCAGCCGCGCTGCGCGACCTGATTGCGGACCGCGGTCTGCATCGCGGTGTGCGCCGCGACCATCGTGCCGCGCGCCGACAGGTCCTTGACCGTCCCCGCCGGCTGGCCGTCGAACAACTTGGTCAGCAGCGTCATCTCGTGCGGCGCCGTGGCCCGGCTCGGATCCACCAGGGTGACCCGGAAGTCGCTCTCCCCCTCGCTCTGCACGGTCAGCGCGCCGCGGACCGCGAGGTCGATGATCGTCGCCGCGGTCTCCCGGTGATCAACAACTCCGTCGACCAAGAGGCCCGCCTCGGCCACCGGCACCCGCGGCGGCGAGAACGCCACCGGGATCTGCATCTTCGGGTCGTTGCGGACCACCTGGCTCGGCTGCCCCTGCAGCGGCACCGTGCCGGGTGCCAGGCCGGCGTAGCGCTGATCCTGCCCGTTCCGGCGCCACCAGAGGACGCCGATGATCGGCGGCAGGATCATCACCGCTGCGCCCAGCGCCACGATCACGCCGGCGATGATCATCTCGCCGGGGCTGAGCTTGGAGCCGTCGGGCTCCAGATGCGGCTTGTTGTCAGTGATCAGGCCGGACTTGATCTTGACCGCGATCGTCATCCCCTCGCCCGCGGTCAGCGCGGACTGGCTGAAGGTGGCCTGCTCGGAGCCGGCCTTGGACTGCTGGTCGCACTCGGTCCGGCTGGTCGCCAGGCCGACGTAGCAGTTGGTGTCTTGCGCACCGCCGGGCACCGTCGCGGTGATCGCCACGTCGTTGATGTCGGCGTTCCAGCCGGTGCCGATCGCATCCCAGTACAGCTCGTCGTAGGAGTTCGAGGTCCGCATCGCGCCGCGGACCTCGTAGCTGATCTCGTACGTCTCCGAGCTGGACACGGTCTCGTCGGGGTCGCCGATCCGGACCCGGGTGACCTCAGACCGGCCGCCGTCCTCCTCGGTAGTCGACGTCTCGTACTGGGTCGGGGCGCCGGTCGGGCTCTGCACCGAGATGATCTTGACGTCGTAGACGGCGTCGTTCTCGTCGTCGTACTTCTCCCGGGTGATCAGGTTGCGGTCGATCCCGTGCCGGCCCGACGACCCGAAGTCGTACGCGATCGTCTCGGTGACCCGCAGCACCCCGGCGGTGTCCACCCGGTAGTCGATCTTGTACGACTCGATCTGGTCCGACGCGCCGAAGGCCCGGCCGGTCACGGCCAGGGACAGGCCGGCGACGATGATCATCGCAGCCAGGATCAAGATCAGTGATCGTGGGACCGGCTTGACGGCCGCCACCCTGACCCGGCGCGCGATCCGCGGCATCGACTCATTCACCCCTGTTCCGGGCCGCGAGGGCCCGTTCGGCATCCCGGCGCGACTCGCGCTCGGCCAGGGTCTGACGCTTGTCGTACTCCCGCTTGCCGGTCGCGACCGCGAGTTCCACTTTGGCATAGCCGGCGAGGAAGTAGAGGGACAACGGCACCAGTGTCGTGCCGGCCGAGCCCAGGTCCCGCTCGATCCGGTTGATCTCGCGCCGGTTCAGCAGCAGCTTGCGGGTCCGGCGGGCGGCGTGGTTGGTCCAGGTGCCGTGGCTGTATTCGGGGATGTGGGCCGACCGGAGCCAGACCTCCCCGTCGTCCACGGTGGCGAAGGCATCGGCCAGCGAGGCCCGGCCCTCGCGCAGCGCCTTCACCTCGGTCCCGGTCAGCACCAGCCCGGCCTCGTAGGTGGTGCCGATGGCGTAGTCGTGGCGCGCCTTGCGGTTCTGCGCCACCATCGTCCGGCCGGACGGGTCCTTGCCCGCCTTGCCGTTCTTCGTCGTCTTCTTCGCCATCGTCCGTCCTCGCCGTGTCTACGTCAGCTTGCAAGAGTATCCGCCGCCGCACCATGGCTGTCGACGCGTTTCCGGCCGCCACGCCGGCCACCGAAGTCGAACAAGATCAACTCACCGGCGCGACCGCGACCAGCACCGCGGTCACCGCGAGGATCGCGAAGGCCAACGCCACTTCCGCGCCGATCACCACGCCGAGCGTCGTGAACTCCTGCCGAACCACGGGCGCGGGCGCCTCGTCGACCGGTCCGCCGACCAGGGCCCGGGTCGTCGCGGCAAGGCGCCGGGCCGCGACCGCCCGGGCGGCGTAGCGCCGGCCGTGATTGCCGAGCACCAGCATGCCGCCGAACAGGCCGGTCTTGATCGCCAGCACCAGCCCGTACCACGACGACAGCAGGGGCAGCGGTCCGCCGGCCACGGCGAGCGCGTGCAGGATGCCGGTGCCAAGCAGGATGACGATGCTGACCGTCGCCAGCAGCGAGAACCTCGGGATCACTCGATCCGTGACGTCGACCTCGTTGCCCGGGATGAGGGTGGTCGCCAGGGCCAGCAGGCCGCCGAGCCAGGCCGAGGTCGCCATCACATGGCCGGAGGTGGCGATGATCTTGACCAGCTGCCAGGGATCGGACATCGCGTTGGACTGGGTCACCAGGGTGGCCGCCAGCACCACGATCACGGCCAGGACGACCACCCGACGCGGACCCACCAGGGGCCCCTGGCGCAGGTCGGCCAGGAAGAAGGCGGCGAAGGCGAGCCCGGCCAGCCGAACGATCAGCCAGCTGCCGGTCAGCCCGTCGACCACTTCGCCCAGTTGCCGCCCGGCGAGCACCAACGGCGCGACGACCCCGAGCACGGTGCCGCCGGCGAGCAGCGTGATCCCGGCCGCGGCGAGCCGGGTCAGCCGCCGATTGTGCACCCCGTCCGGCCAGGCCAGCGCCCAGAACATGCCGGTTCCGGCGACGAGCACATAGCCGCCGTAGGTGAGCATCCGAAGGCCGCCGACGACCACGGCCATCGTCTCCGGCCCTAGCGGCAGCACCGGCTGCTCATCCCGGGAGCGGCAGGTCGTACTGCACTCGGACCACGGCGTCCCGGGCGGGCAAGGGGCGAGCGGTCTGCAGGTCCGGCGGCTGACCGGACGCACAGCTGCGCTCGGCGGCCGGCAGCCGGAAACAGTCCAGGGCCAGGATCCCCTGCCCGGCGACCTGCATGATCACCGGCAACCGTGACGGCACCCCGGTCAGCGGGCCCAGCGTCGCCAGGGCCCGTCCCGGCTTGGACGGACGGCTCGGTTGTCCGACCCCGGTCAGGGTGTAGCGGACCTCGATCCGGTCGGCCGGAACCTCCCATTCCACAACGGTTGAGCGCCTGATCGGCCCGTCCGGCAGCCGGACGGGTTGATCATCGGCACTGAGCTGGACCGTCCTCGCCGTCGGCCGCAGCTCAGGTCCCGGCTCGTCCTCCGCGAGCGGAATCGGGCGCAGTTTGATCTTGGTCACCGGCGTCGCCAACTTGATCACCTCGACGACCTGAAAGCTGCCGTCACTCACCGGAGCGGCCCGGAACCAGAGCCCGGCCAGGGTGAAACCGGGTCCGGACGTCGGCCTCGAGGGTTCGCCGGGAGCGGCCGGCGCCGGGGTCGGAGCCGGTGTCACGGTCGGGGTGGGCGTCGGCACCACGGGGAGGGGGCTCCGGTAGGAGGGTCCGGCCGATGGCGACGCCGCGGGCAGGGCATCCGCCGTCCGCGCGAAGAGCCCTGCGCCGACCAGCAGCAAGCAGGTGACTATCGCCCCGATCAACCGCCGCGAGCGGTCGCGCCATTCTTGGGCCGGTGCCATCGTTTCCCCCGAAACGCTCCCGTTCGGGAGCAGTGACCCCAGTACTGGGCTCTTTTATACCACTTTGGTCACGGGCCAGAGGCCGAACAGTTAATGTGATCGCACGCACCAGCGGCATTGCTGGAAAGCCGTCATCGACGGCCGGATGACCGGCATCGAGGCCGGTCGGAACGTTCGGGGGAACGCTCATGTCGAGGTCACACGCGCGCCGGCTCCGCCGTGCCATCATCATCGCCGGCGTCATCATCGGCTCGGCGGCACTGCTCACACCGACCGCGGGAGCCGACGATCAGGCCACGGTCTACATCGTCCAAGGTCTGCCCGGACTGACGGCGACCGTGGCGATCGACGGCCGGACCGTCTTCGCCGACGCCGGTCCCGGCAAGATCAGCGATCCGATCAAGATCGACAGCGGCAAGGTGACCGTCTCGGTCACCGTCGACGGCGGGACGGTCCTGACGTCGGAGACGACGCTGGCTGCCGGCTCCAACTCCGATCTGGCCGTTCACCTGCCGATCGTGCCCAAGGGCGACCCGGTGCTCACCGTCTTCGACAACGATCTGACCGCCGTGCCCCGGGGAAAGGCGGGGCTGGCCGTGGCCCACGTCGGCATCGAACCGCCGGCCGACGTCATGGTCAACGACAAGGTGATCTTCGCCAACGTCACCAACGGCGACTTCGTCTACACCGTGGTGCCCGCGGGCACGTATCAGGTCAAGTGCGTCGCGGCCGGCCACGCCCAGATGAAGATGCCGGCGCTGATGGGCCCGGTGGAGCTGACGGTGCAGGGCGGCACCCTGACCCGGGTCTTCGCCTACGGCGATCCGGCGGCGGGGATGATGACCTACACCAGCCACGCGATCAAACTGGCGAGTGCGGGCAGTGACCGACCGCAGGACGTCAACACCGGCACCGGCGGGCAGGCGGCCTGGTCGGCCGTCCGTTGATCATGGCCGTGAGGCGGTGATGATCAAGCACCGGGTGGTGGGGCTGGCACTGCTGGCCGGTCTGCTGATCGGAGGCGTCGGCTGCCAGCCTCGTCCGGTCGGCACCGATCCCGAGTCGGCACCGGCACGCGTCGCTCCAAGTTCGCCGAGGCCACCGGCCGCGGCGGAGGTGGGCACCGACGCCGCGCCGGACTCCCGCTTCGTGCCCGACCGGATCGACCTGCCCGGGGGCATCCAGGCCGCGGTGGTCCCGGTCTCGACGGTGGCCGGCAGCCTGGTCGTTCCCGACGACGTGGGTCAGGTCGGCTGGTGGGACGGCAGCGCCCAGGTCGGTGATCCGTACGGTGCAACGGTGATCGCCGGTCACGTCGACTCGGCCGAGCAGGGCATCGGCTTCTTCCGCCGGCTGTGGTCGATCAAGGTCGGCGATCACCTCACAGTCCGCGCCGACGAGCTGCATCGCCGCTTCCGCGTCACCGAGATCCGCCGGGTCGACCGGCGGCGGCTGGCCGATGATCAAGAGGTCTTCGCCCAGACCGGGCCGCCGCGGTTGATCCTGCTCACCTGCATCGGCGCCTACGACCGGGCCCGGGGCGGCTACGCCGACAACCTGGTCGTCGTCGCCCGGCCGGCGTGATCAGGAGCGACCTCCTCGCCCCGGATCAGCGGTAGCCGCCGGCCTGGATCCGGTAGAGGTCGGCGTACTGACCGTTGCGGGCGATCAGGTCCGCGTGGCTGCCGATCTCGACCAGCCGGGAGCCGTCCAGGACCAGGATCAGGTCGGCCATCCGGACCGTACTGAACCGGTGTGAGACCAGGATCGTGATGCCGCCGTCACGGCGCGACCCCGCCGACTCCGCATAGCGCTCGAACAATTCGTGCTCGGTCTCGGCGTCGAGCGCGGCGGTCGGCTCGTCGAGCACCGTGAGCAACGGGGCCGCGCGCATGAACCCCCGGGCCAGGGCCAGCTTCTGCCACTGACCGAAGCTCAGCTCGGCGCCGTCGGGCCAGGTCGGGCCGAGCTGGGTGCCGAGCCCCTGCGGCAGCCGGGCCACCACGTCGTCCGCGCCGGCCCGTTGCACCGCCCGGGTCACGGCCGGCTCGTCCCCGGCCCGGGGCAGATCGCCGAGACCGACGCTGGTCCGGGCCAGGAACTCGAACCGGAAGAAGTCCTGGAAGCTGCCGGCGAGCCGTTCCCGCCACCGGGCCGGATCGAGCCGGCCCAGCGGCTCGTCGTCGATCATGATCGCGCCCGCGGTCGGCCGGTACAGGCCGCAGAGCAGCTTGACCAGGGTCGACTTGCCGGCGCCGTTCTCGCCGACGATCGCCACCACCGCGCCGGCCGGCAGCGTGGCGGTGATCCCGGACAACGCCTCCCGGTCGACCCCGGGATAGCGAAACGTCACGTCCCGCAGGCTGATCCCCCGCTGCAACCGCTCCGGCGCCGGCCGGTCGGCCCCCTCGAGCTGCCGGGCGGCGTAGCGCTCCAGCCAGACCAGCCGGCGCGAGCCGTCCAGCCAGATCCCACGCAGGAAGCCGATCTCGCCCACCGCGGCACCGATGTAGGAGGACAGCCGAGCGCCCGCCGCCATGATCAACAACACGTCGCCGATCGACGACCCGCGGAGCACCACGAAGACGATCGCGCCGACGTAGCCGAGACCGAACACGGCCCAGGCGAGGGCATGGGTCACCGCACTGCCCCAGCGGGCCGCCGCGACCGGCCGAAACCAGCGCTCCCATTCGCTGCGGCGCCGGGCGACCAGCCCCGGGCCGATCCCGGTCACCCGGACCTCCTTGCCCGCCGCCGCCGTGGTCGCGGTCGTGAACAGGTGCTCCGCCAGCCGGGCGTGCCGGGCCGCCCCCTCCTCGACCCGGCGCTCCACCGCGGGCCGGATCGAGGAGCTGAACACCGGCGGCAGCCCGAACAGCACCAGCACCAGCAACAGCGGGTGCACCGAGGCGAGCAGGGCCAGCGTGACGGCCAGCCGGACGATCCAGCCCAGCGTGCTGAGCACCGACAAATACATGTGGTCGAGGACGAAGACCTGGTTGCGCAGCACGGCGAGCCGGTCCAGGAACTCCTGCCGCTCGTGCACCTCGACCCCGGTGATCGACGCCTGCAGGGTGGCGATGTGGGTCTCCAGCGCGATCGTGACCTTGTCCCGGAACCGCCGGGTCAACCGGTCACTGAGCACCCGCAGCAGCCAGGTCGCGGCGACCGAGCCGGCCATGGCGAACACCGCGACCATGATCATTCCGGCGTCACGGGCGATGATCGCGTTGCCCAGCCACTGCAGCCAGAGCGCCAGCAGGGCATCCGGCACCGCCGCCAGCAAGGTGATCGCGAGCGCGGCCAGCAACAGCAGCGGCTCGTGCTGATAGCCGAGACGGAACAGCCGCCACATCGACGCCAGGGCCGGTGGCAGCGCGTCCGGATCGGTCCGGTCGACCGCGGGGTCAGCCGAGGACATCGAAGGCCACCCCCTCCTCGTCGAAGTCGGCGTCGAAGCGCCGGGCCTGCAGCTGATACATGGTGCAGTAGCGGCCGCCGCGCTCGATCAGGTCGTCGTGACTGCCCTGCTCGATCACCCGGCCGTGCTCCAGGACGCAGATCTGATCGGCCTTGCGGACCGTGGAGAAGCGGTGCGAGATCAGGATCGTCGTCGCCGCTCGGGTTGCGGCCAGCACCCGCTCGAAGATCGCCAGCTCGCCGCGTACGTCCAGCTGCGCCGTCGGCTCATCCAGCAGCACCAGCCCGGCACCGGCCCGGACCGAATACAGGGCGCGGGCCAGAGCGATCCGCTGCCACTGCCCGCCGGACAGGTCGATGCCGCCCGGATACCCCTTGGCCAGGATCGTGTCCAGCTCGGCCAGCCCCTCGGCGCCCGCATCGGCCAGCGCGGCCCGGATCGCCGCCTCGTCCACCGCCGCGGCTCCATGATCAACTCGCAGCGCGCCGCCCGGCGCATGATCAACTCGCAGCGCGCCGCCCGGCGCGTGATCAACTCGCAGCGCGCCGCCCGGCGCGTGATCAACTCGCAGCGCGCCGCCCGGCGCGACGTTCTCCCGCAGCGGCAACTCGAACCGGACGAAGTCCTGGAAGACGGCCGTGATCCGCCGCTGCCAGGCGTCGGGATCGAGCTCGCGCAGGTCGACCCCGTCCACCTCGATGGTGCCCTCGTCGGGGTCGTACAGCCGGCAGAGCAGCTTGGCCAGCGTCGTCTTCCCGGCGCCGTTCTGGCCGACGATGGCCAGCGAACCACCGGCCGGGATGGTCAGGTCGAGGTGATCGAAGATCGGCCGGTCGGTGCCGGGATAGCGGAACGAGACGTCGCGGAACCTGAGCTCGCGCAGCGGAGCGTCACCGGCCGGCCGGCTGCCGATCGGCAGCGCACCCCGCGGCCGCATCGCAGCGCCCAGCCGGAGCACCGCGGCGACCGGCGCCGCCGCCCCGTCCAGCGCCCAGTTCAGGCCGCCGAAGGCGATCAGGCTGATCCCGATCGCGGTCTGCACGAAGACGACGATCCGGTCCACGGTGAGGGTGCCGTCGACCCCGGCCAGCCCCAGCGCACCGAAGACGACCGCGTTGCCGGCCAGCACGATCGCCAGGCTGAGCAGGACGGACTTCTCCCGCAGTCGGGTGGCGCGGTACTGCAGCTCGAACAACGTGCGGCGCCGCGAGATGAACCGCTCGACCACCCAGCCGGCCAGCCCGAACAACCGCAGTTCCTTGGCCGGCTGCGGGTCGACGGCCAGCCGGTACGCGTAGTCGGCGTGCCGCTGCGCCGACCGGACCTCGGCGGTCTGCCGGTCCTTCCAGACCCCGCTCTCCCGGAGCAGCCAGTGGGTCGAGGCCCAGCAGCCCACGAGGATCAACGGCGCCCACCAGGCGAATCCGAGCAGTACGACGGCCGAGGCGACCCCGCCGACCACGCCGAGCAGCCCGCCGGCGATGAAGTCGACGTTGAGATACATCGGCGGCCCGGTCATGCCGCGATCGAACTCCCGCGCGACGGTCAGATCCTCGGCCAGCTCGGGGTCCTCCAGGTGTGCGATGCCGGGCGGCTCGACACAGGTCCGGGTCAGCTCATCGTTCAGCCAGGCCGAGACCCGATTGCCGAGGTTCATGCTGACCGCCTGCAGCACCGGCGGCAGCACCTGCATCAGCAGGAACAGCGTGCCGGCCGCGACCAGCGGGCCGACGATCGAGGAGCCGCCCGCGATCGCGCCGACGACCGCCCCGGTGGCCACGGCGAACACGGCCGGCGCGATGCCGCTGACCAACAGCAACGTCCACCACAGCACGGTCAGCGGCAGATCCGCCCGCGGCAGGACACGGAAGAACTTCCACTCCTGCCGGTCGCGAAGCCGGGTCAACACCGAGTCGGTCACAGCAAGTCACCCTGCCACCGCCCCCTGACAGCCGACTTGGAAAAATCCGCACTCCTCGCCCACATGCCGAGTTGTCAGAACTGAGTTGTGCCCGGGGGCTACTCAGTTCTGACAACTCGGCTTGAAGGGGGGTCAGAACCAGGACATCGGGTTCTTCATGTCGCCGTCGAGCCAGACCATCAGGTGCAGATGGCAGCCGGTCGAATAGCCGGTGGTGCCGACGTAGCCGATCACTTCGCCCTTGGACACGCGCTCGCCGACGCCGACGGTGTAGCGGATGGCGTGGTTGTACGCGGTGGTGACGTAGCGGCCGTCGACCTTGCCGTGGTCGATGATCAGCCGGTTGCCGTACCCGCCGTTGTAGTAGCGCTCCTCGACCCGGCCCTTGTACGGCGCTCGGATCGCGGTGCCGCAGCCGGCGCCGAAGTCGGTCCCGTCGTGCAGCTTCCAGTAGTGCAGCACCGGGTGGAACCGCATCCCGTACGGGGACGTGATGGGCGCGCTGACCGGGTAGTCGAAGCCGTGCGAGGCCGAGGACGACGAAGACTTCTTTTTCTTCTTCGGCTTCTTCTTCGGCTCGTCATCGTCGTCATCGTCGGAACTCGAACCGGAGTCGGAGTTCGACTTCTCCTGCTCCTCGGCCCGCTCCCTGGCCTCGGCCGCCTTCCGCCGCTTCTCCGCGGCGATCCGGGCCTTCCGTGCGGCCTCCGCCTTCCGCGCCGCCTCGGCCTTCTCCCGGGCGATCCGGTCGGCGATCCGCTGCTCGACCTGGGCCCGCTCGGCGGTCTGCTCCGCGTACTGCTCCTTGTCCGCCGCGACCTGACCGGCGGCGGCGCTCTCGGCCGCCTGCTTGGTCTGCAGCAGCGCCGCGACCTGGGCGGCCTCGTCCTGCGCCTGCTGCTCCAACTTCCGCTTCCGGACGAGGTTCTCCGCGGCGGCCTGGCGATTTGCCGCGTCCTCCTTCTCGACGTCGGTCTGGTGCGACCGGGCCGCGTTCAGCTTGCGCTGGGCCTCGGTCAGTTCGGTGATCTGGCTGTTGGAGGTCTCCACCATCGTGGTGGACCACTGCAGCCGGGTCTGCAGGTCGCCGAGGGTCGAGCTCTCGACCAGGAAGGCGACCCCGAGCAGGTTGGTCTGCTGCTGCACCTGATCCCGTACCACCGCGGCGGCGCGCTTCTCCTTCGCCTCCAGTTGGCGCTGGCCGGCGACCACGGCGGCCTTGGCCGCCTTCAGCGCGGCCTGCGACTTCTTCAGCTTCGCGGCCATCTGCTGATCGACCCGGCGGGCCTCATCCAGTTCCGCCTGGGTCGCGGCGAGCTTGGCCTCGGCGGCATCGACGTCGGCCTGCGCCTGCTCCACGGCGGCGACGGCATTCTGCAGCTGCGAGGTCGACTCGTTCAGTTGCTGCTTGGTGTCCTTGAGCTGGGCCTCGATCTTGGCCTTCTGATCATCGAGGTCGTCGGCCGTCGCCAAACCACTGGGCAGCGCGAAGGCCACCGCGGTCGCCAGCACGACCACGAGGCCGGCCCGCAGTCGGCGAGCCCGCAGCGACCAGCGTCGCCGACTGGCGAGTCGGGCGGCGTCCGTTTCGGCGGACACCAATTTCGGCCGGGCGAAGCGACCATCGTTCTTCGCTTCGCTGTCGCCCGGAGCGCCCTTTCGGGCGCAGGGAAGATCCGGAACCACAGCTTTCCCCAATCACAGATTTTCGATTTTTTCCGCCCAGTCCCCGATTCTGAGAGCGTCTTGAGTCGTGCGCGAGAGTTTCTACTCAGGTCACACTCTCAAGTACTTTCTGGTCGTTATCAGCGTGGGAATAATAGACAGAAGCAACCCGACGATCGCAACCCCTCCCATGGCCAACAAGGCGTGATGCCACTGGATCCAGGGTAAACCTTGGATTGAGGGTTGAGCCCGTTGGAAGATGACGAAGTAAACGCCTGCGGCCAATGTGACGCATGCGAGAGCAGCCCCGACGAGGGCTGAGACGATGGCTTCCAAAAGGAACGGAAGCGTGATATATAGATTGCTCGCTCCGACCAGGCGCATGATGCCGATCTCCCGGCGCCGCGCGAATGCCGCCAATCTGATCGTGTTACCGATCTGCATGGCCGCCGCCACCAGCAATAATCCGGACGCGACAATGGCCGTCCATTGGAGCAGATTGAGCCACTGGAAGAACGGTTCGAGAATCGCTCGCAAATCCTGAACGGTCTGCACTCCGGGCAGCCCGACGACGGCACTCACCACGCCCTCGTAATGCTCCGGATTCTTCAGCTTGACCCGGAACGACTCCTGCATGTCCTGCTCGGTCAGCACCGCGCCGAGCGGATTGCCCCGGTATCGGTCCTGATACTCGGCGAACGCCATCGCCTTGGTCTCGAAGAAGATGCCGTCCGGCGCGACCTCGGGGTTGGTCCGCAGGGTGCGCTCGATCTCGTCCTTCTGCGACTGGCTGATGTCCTGGCCCGGCGTGCACATCTGGCCCCGGGTGTCCTTGGTGCAGAGGAAGACCGCGATCTCGATCTTGTCGTACCAGTTGCCCTTCATCAGGTTGATCTGCTGGCTGGCCAGCAGACCGGAACCGAACAGGGACAGCGACACCCACATGGTCATGATCACCGCGAGGGTCATCGTCAGATTGCGCCGCAACCCATTCAGGGTCTCGGAGACGATGTGGCGGAAACGCATCAATCAACCTCAATCACAGAACACAGCAGAAACACGACGATCAGGCGCTCAGTATCCGTAGACACCGCGGCTCTGATCGCGCACCACGATCCCCTCGTCCAGCTCGATCACGCGCTTGCGCATCTGATCGACGATGGTCGAGTCGTGGGTGGCCATCAGCACCGTCGTATCCGAACGATTGATCCGGTCGAGCAGTTTCATGATCCCGACGCTGGTCGCCGGATCCAGGTTTCCGGTCGGCTCGTCCGCGATCAGGATCTTCGGCCGGTTGACGAACGCGCGGGCCACCGCCACCCGCTGCTGCTCGCCGCCGGACAGCTCGTCCGGCATCCGGTCGCCCTTGCCGTCGAGGCCGACGAGGTCCAACACCTCGGGCACGACCCGGCGGATCACCGAGGCCGGCTTGCCGATCACCTGCAGGGCGAACGCGACGTTCTCGTGCACGGTCTTGTTCGGCAGCAGCCGGAAGTCCTGGAACACGGTGCCGATCTGGCGGCGCATGCTCGGGATCTTCCAGGAGTGCAGCCGGTTCAGGTCCCGTCCGGCGACGTAGACGTGACCCGCCGTCGGCCGCTGCTCGCGCAGGATCAGCCGGAGGAAGGTCGACTTGCCCGACCCGGACGCGCCGACCAGGAAGACGAACTCGCCCTTCTCGATCTCGACGTCGACCTCGTCCAGCGCCGCCCGGCGCTGATTGGCATAGACCTTGGAAACATTCTCGAAACGAATCACAGTTGTGCCTCGGCCGGGCTAGACGTTTGAGGGCGCTCCTAGTAGAGCGCCGGAAACCGGCCAGAGCAGAGTCTAGGTGACCGTTCTGTGATCCAAGACCATTGGCACCCGTTGGCGCGTCGAGCGGCCGCGGTCAGGCGCCGGGCATCGCCACGTCGAGCGCGTACCGCTGGGCGGGGCTCAGCCGGGCGAACGTGTTCACCCGGATGTACGCCTGCTGGTCGAGCTGCTGCGGCAGCTCGCGGCTGGCGAAACAGGAGTGCATCGCCCGCCGCGGCCGGTCGGTCCGGTTCTGGGTGCCGCCGTGCCAGAGATGGCTGTTGAAGATCACCACGGTGCCGGCCGGGGCCAGCAACAGCACCTCATCGGGATGGGCAGCGGTCGGATCGGGCATCACGTCCCCCGGGAGCTTGCCGCTGCGATGGGTGCCCGGGACGATCCGGGTCGCGCCGTTCTCGGCGGTGAAGTCGTCCAGCAGCCAGATCGAGTTGCAGACCAGGTATTCGCCCGCCGTCACCGGCACCCCGTAATCGGCGTGTAGGCCCTGGTGTCCCTGGCCCGGCAGCGCCGACCGGGCGTTCAGCGAGTACAGCCGGAACGAGGCGCCCAACACGTGCCGCATCGCCGCCAGCACGCGCGGGTGGGAGAAGCAGACCTCGAACATCGGGTCCTTGTTCACCAGGTCGGCCAGCCGATCGGTGCCGCGCTCCTGATGCACCTCGACCCCGGCCTGGCCGCCCTCGGCCGCGGTCAGCTCGGCCAGCCGCGCGTTGAACGCGGCGAGTTGTTCGGCGCTGATGATGCCCTCCAGGGGCAGGAAGCCGTCCCGGTCCAGCTGCTCCCGCTCCGCCGCGGTCAACGTGTCGTCGGCGACGCCGAGGTCGCGCAGTGCCGTCTCCATGTCCATCGCTTGCACCTTTCGTTGCGGACGCCCGTCGCCGCCTGATGTGCTTGACCTCGACCCTGCCGCGATCGGGAGGCGAGCAGAATGCAGGAGGCGACGCACCCTATGCACGAACCGCCAGGACCGCCCGCTGTGCCACGACTGATCGGTGCCGGTGCGCACGTCGCCGGGCCCGGGCAGGATTTCCCGCTGCACTCCCACGGCAGCTGGGAGGTCGTCTACTACGCCAGCGGCCGGGCCCGCTGCCCGATCGGTGACGAGACGTACGACGGCGTCCCGGGCACGATCCTGGCGACGCCGCCCGCCACGCCGCACGCCGAACTGACCGTGACCGGCTACGCCAACCGCTACATCCAGCTCGACGCGCCGCCGGACCGGGCCTGGCCGCGGGCCAGTTTCGACGACGGCGCCGGCTCGCTCGGCCGGCTCTTCGACGCGATCACCCACGAGTTCCTGCGCCCCGCCCCGGACCGGGACCGGGACCGGGACCGGATGCTCGCGCTGTTGACCGAACAGCTCGACCTGCAGCTGCGCCGGGCTGCGGCCGAACGATCCGTCGGGGTCGCCGAACAGACCGTCGCCGCGGCGGAATGGCTGATCGAGCAGCGCTTCGCCGACCGGCTGCGGGTCGCCGACCTGTGCGTCGAGCTGTCCTGCTCCCCGTCGGCCTTGCGGTCCTACTTCGGCCGGCTCCGTGGGATCAGCCCGCGCGCGTACCTGCGATCGGTCCGGCTCCGCCACGCACTTGGCTACCTGCGCAACTCCACCCTGACCCTGCAGAAGATCGCCACCCTGTGCGGCTACGACTCCGTCAGCCACCTCAGCCGCCACATCAAGGCCGAAACCGGCACCTCCCCCGGCACCCTCCGAGCTCCGCCGGTCCAGGTGAGCGCCGGGACGGTCAGCTGAGGACGTGGTTGATCCGGGAGCCGGCGTAGAGGTAGCGGCGATCGGCCGGCGGGCTGGTCGGCGGGAGCTCGGCATCGGTGAACGTGCCGACCCGGAACTGGGTCCAGGACAGCTGACCGGCGGAGCGGCCGGCCCATAGCCCGTCGCGGACCGGGTGCAGCTCCAACTCCTGGGTCTCCGGCTCGTCGCCGAGATCGATGTCCTCCTCGATCAGGGCGCGGTAGCCGGTCTCGGAACGGACCAGTTCGATCCGTTCGCCGACCCGGCCGTAGCGGCCGAGCCAGGGGGCGAGGTCGGCCTCGGTCCCGGTCGGTTCGAGCGTGCTCGGCGGCACCGTCAGCCCGCGGTCGGCCAGCACCTCTCGGCGCAGCTCGAACCACAGGTTCGCCGCACCGGGCCCGTTGGTGAGCAGACAGACGGCGACCCGCAGCGACGGCACCACGATCACGTACGCGGACTGGCCCACGGTCAGCCCGTTGTGCCCGAACACCTCGTGCCCCTGCCAACGACCGACCATCCAGCCGAGACCCTGATGGCCCTCGATCTGCAGGCCGGGCGGGTTCGCGCCGTAGTCGGCTCGCATCGACGCGGCCGCCGCCGGCGACAGCAGCCGGCCGCCGTCCCGGGCGTGCTCGGCGGCCACCGCGAGCAGCTCCGCGGCGGTGGAGTTGATCAAGCCGGCCGGTCCGATCGACCGCGGCAGGGTCCAGTGATCAACCGGGTGCCGGGGCTCCCCCGGACCGCCGGTGTGGCCGACCGCGGCCGAGTGCAGGATCGCTTCCTCGGCCAGGGTCGAGGTGTGGGTCAGGCCGAGCGGCTCGATGATCTTGTCCCGCAGCACCAGCCGCCACGGGCGCCCGTACAGGATCTCGAGGACCCGGCCGGCCACCACCCAGGCGGCATTCGAATAGGAGTACCGGCTGCCCGGGCGGAACATCTGGGTCGATCGGGCGAGCAGTTCGACGTAGCGCTCGAGGCAGTCGTCGCCGCGGCCGGTGTCGGCGAAGAGGTCGCCGTCGATGCCGGACCGGTGGGTCAGCAGGTGGCCGATCGTGATCATGGACGACGCCACGGGATCGGCGGTCAGCGCCACCCCGGGGCCGAGGATCTCGATCACCGGCTGGTCCAGCGCCGTCCGGCCCTCGTCGATCGCCTGCGCCATCAGGGTCGCGGTGTACGGCTTCGTGATCGAACCGATCTGAAACACCGTCTCGGGCAGCACCGGCTGGCCGGTGCCGGTGTTGATCACTCCGTGCGCGGCAACCCGGCAACGGTCCGCGGCTTGGTCGGCGCCGATGTCGATCACGCCGAGCACAGCGCCGGGCACGCCGTGCCGTACGGCCAGCGCGGAGAGCTCGGCCGACCAGTCCTCCCGAGTCACCGGCCGGTCAGTTGGCCGCGGCGGAGGTCCGGCGCCAGCGGATCCCGGAGTCGATGAAGCCGTCGATGTCGCCGTCGAAGACCGCGTCCGGATTGGACACCTCGTGGTTGGTGCGCAGGTCCTTGACCATCTGGAACGGATTCAGCACGTAGGACCGCATCTGCGAGCCCCAGCTGTTACCGCCGTCGCCGCGGAGCGCGTTCAGCTCCGCCTCCCGCTCCTGCCGGGCGCGTTCCAGCAGCCGGGACTGGAGCACCCGCAGCGCCGCCGCCTTGTTCTGCAGCTGGGACTTCTCGTTCTGGCAGGAAACCACGATCCCGGTCGGCAGGTGGGTGATCCGGACCGCTGAGTCCGTGGTGTTGACGCTCTGCCCGCCCGGACCCGAGGACCGGAAGACGTCGATCCGCAGGTCGGCCTCGGGCAGGTCGATGTGGTCGGCCTCCTCGGTCACCGGCAGCACCTCGACCCCCGCGAACGACGTCTGCCGCCGGCCCTGGTTGTCGAACGGCGAAATCCGGACCAGCCGGTGCGTGCCCTGCTCCACCGACAGCGTGCCGTACGCGAACGGCGCCTTGACCGTGAAGGTGGCCGACTTGATCCCCGCCTCCTCGGCATAGGAGGTGTCATAGACCTCGGTCGAGTACGAGTGCCGCTCGGCCCATCGCAGATACATCCGGAGCAGCATCGCCGCGAAGTCCGCCGCGTCGGTGCCGCCCGCCTCGGACCGGATGGTGATCAACGCCTCGCGCTCGTCGTACTCGCCGGCCAGCAGGGTCCGCACCTCGAGCGCGTCGATCTCGGACCGCAGCCCGGTCAGCTCCGACTCCGCCTCGGCCAGGCTGCCGGCGTCGCTCTCCTCCTCGGCCAGCTCGACCAGCACGCCCAAGTCGTCCAGCCGGGAGCGCAGCCGGGCCATCCGCTCCACCTCGGACTGCAGCACGGACAGCCGCGAGGTCACCCGCTGGGCGTTGGCCTGGTCGTCCCAGAGGTCGGGCGCCGCCACCTCGATCTCCAGCTCGGCGATCTCCGCCCGCTTGGCTTCGGGGTCGAGAACGGCCTCGATCGAGTCCAGGGCCTTGCCCAGCTCGGCGAGCTCTGCGGGAAAATCTGAGACTGCCACAACCGGTCACTCTACTGACTCGGTCCACAGCGCGGCACCGACCGCTCGATGAGGGTGCCGACTCGGTGACCGGAATCCAGCAACAGTCGCCGAAAACGCGTGCCGGAAGGCGGATCTCGCCGACGAGTGCGGGATTCCGGTCACTCCGCCTTCACCCTGAACTCGCCTGCCGGTTCAGGCTGAGGCACCACTAAGCTCTCCGACCGACGGGGAGGAGCCCGATGACCGAGCAGGTGCTGGCGATCGACGTCGGCGGGACCAAGATCGCGGCCGCGCTGGTGGACGACACCGGCGCGATCGGCCGGCAGACCGAGCAGCCGACGCCGCGGACGGCCGACCCCGACGAGGTGTTCGGCGCGCTCGCGACCGCCGTCACCGAGTTGCTCGAGCCGGGCACACCGGCACCGCGGGTCGGGATCGGCTCGGCCGGGCCGATCGACGAGCCGGCCGGGACCGTGTCGCCGGTCAACATCGGCGCCTGGCGCGGCTTCCCGATCGTGCCGCGCACCCGGACGGTGATCAAGGAACTGACCGGTTCTGAGCCGCTGGTCGGGCTGGCCGGCGACGGGCACTGCTTCGCCCTTGGTGAGCACTGGCTCGGCGCGGGCCGGGATCTGGATTCGATCATCGGCGTGGTCGTGTCGACCGGGGTCGGCGGCGGCGCGGTGCTGCGGGACCGGCTGGTCGGCGGGATGACCGGCAACGCCGTCCACCTCGGCCACATCACCGTCGACGCCTGGGGCGCCCGGTGCGTCTGCGGCGGCTACGGCTGCGTCGAGCTGTACGCGCGCGGGCCCGGGATGGTGGCCGCCGCCCGGCAGGCCGGCTGGACCGGACCCGACGACGCCCGGGCCCTGACCGCGGCGGCGCGGGACGGCGACCCGATCGCGACCAGCGTCATCGATCGCGGGATGCGTGCCCTGGCCGCGGGCCTGGCGACCACCGCGACCGAGCTGGACATTGCCACCGTCGTGCTCGGCGGCGGGGTCGCCAAGGCGGGCGACGTGATCTTCGAACCGTTGCGCCGGCATCTGCGCGACTTCGCCGTGCTGCCGTACGTCAGCGAGCTGGAAGTCCGGCCGGCAGTCCTGGCCAACGCGGGCTTGCTCGGTGCCGCCGCCCTCGCCTTCGGCCTCAACTGACCAACCCCACCGAGTTGTCAGAACTGAGTAGCCCCAGGGCACAACTCAGTTCTGACAACTCGGTCAGGTGGAGGGTTGGTCCAGGGCGCCGGTGATGCGGCCGGGAGCGGTGCTGCGCTGCCGGGTCGGTGCGTCCGGGTCGGCGTCGTCTCGCGGCGGATCGTGCTGCCGCGGCGGATCGTTCCGTGGCGGATCGTTCCGTGACGGCTCATCCGGGTCGGGATCGTCCTCGGTCGATTCGGCCAACTCCTCGAACGCGACGAACTTCTCCTCGCCGGTCGCCCGCTTCCCGGGCCAGTCGCTGATCCAGATCAGCACGAAGGCCGCCAGGGAGCAGGCGAGCCCGATCACCGGGCCCAGCACGAACAGCCACACCACGACCAGCCCGACCACGACCAGGATCGCGACCACGAGCGCGCGTTTGAGATTCAATCGGCCGTGCCAGCTGCGCCAGGCGCAGTAGCCGATCCACGGGATCATGGCCAGGGCCACCACGACCCAGGCGAACACCGCCAGCCGGCCGTCGAAGTTGCCGGCGACCAGGCGGATCATGCCGATCAGCGTGAGCGCGCCGGCCCCCAGGCCGAGAACCAGCCGGAGGATCGGATGCGCGGTGTCATTGCCTTCCATCACGCCTCACCCTACGGCTCCCCGGGCCGATGGGGCGCGCCCTGGTCCGGTTCGGTCGTCCGGTGCCGGATCAACGCCCCTCCTGCACCCCGACCGCCCGATTCACTCCCCCTTCGACCCCAACCCGAGCGGTGCGTTTCTCTACCTGTGGCGACTTCCGCACCTGTCTCGGCCCGGAATCGGCGAATTTCTCTACCTGTGGCGACTTTCGCCCCCCGACCCCGCTGCGACACCGTGGGTCAGGCCACTGGGCGGAGTCTTGGCCGGCGGGCTAGGCGCGGGCGAAGGTCAGGGTTTCGCCGCGGGCGCCGCCCATCCAGACGTCCTGGCAGGCGGCGGCCAGCTCCGGCAGGCCTTCCTCGATGGTGCCGAAGACGTTGCCCGGGACCCAGCCCTGGTCGCCGTTGATCAACAGGTTGTTCCGGCCGTAGAAGACGGCCAGGTCGATGATCTTGGACAGCTCGCCCGGGCCGGAGTCGGACTCGTAGCCGTAGGCCGGATTACCAAGATCATCAGCATCGAAGGCGAAGTAGCAGAGGTCACCGGGGATCGGGGTGACCGTCGTGTTCTCCTTGCCTGGTTCGGTTTTCGCGAAGGCCGGGACGAGATTGTAGATCTCGTTCCGGGCGTATTTTCCGTGGTGCACCGGCCCGGACAGCGGCAGTGCGTCCCAGACCGCGGCGGCGGTTCGGGGGGCCTCGTCGTCCAGCAGCCGGGCCCGGCAGGTCACTCCGCGGGCCTCGAGGGTGACAGTGATGTAGCGGGTCATGGAGATCCTTTCGCAGGTGATCAAGAACGCCGGGTCAGGTGGCTTCGGCCGGACGGTCCCGGGAGAGCAGCGCCGGTCGCCGGGTGGCCCAGTCCGTGGCCCGCTCGTAGCCGCGGCCGGCGCGGAGCACCAGGCCGTCGGCGTGGCGCGCCCCGACGAACTGCAGGCCGATCGGGCGGCCGTCCTCGGTGAAGCCGCAGGGCACGCTCAGGGCCGGCTGCTGGGTCAGGTTGAACGGATAGGTGTACGAGGTCCAGCTGGTCCAGTCGTCCGACGGCCAGTCCGGCGGGGCGTCCCGGCCCAGCGGGAAGGCGGCGAGCGGCATCGTCGGCGTGACCAGCACGTCGTAGGACTCGTGCAGCTCCCCCATCAGCGTGCCGAGCCGCATCCGGACCGCGGTCGCGTCCAGATAGTCCGAGGCGGACAGGGTGCGGCCGTACTCGGCGCCGCGGCGCAGCCCGGGATCGATCCGGTCCTCGATCCCCGGCCCGTACGCCTCCAGCACCTTGGCCGCGCCGGCGAACCAGAGCACCGAGAACGCGTCGACCGGATCCTCCAGGCCGAGCTCGACCTCCTCCACCCGGGCCCCGGCCCCGGCCAGCACGTCGACCGCGGCCCGGACGCAACGGTCGACCTCCGGATCGTTGCGGACGAAGCCGAGATCGGGCGAGAACCCGATCCGCAGGCCGTCGACCCCGTGCTCGAGTTGATCAAGGAACGAGGCGGCCGGGGTCGGCAGGGCCGACCAGTCCCGCGGGTCGGGCCGGGCCAGCAGGTCGAGCATGATCGCGGCATCGGTCACGGTGCGGGTCATCGGGCCGGCGTGGGAGAGCGTGCCGAACGGGCTCGGCGGATAGATCGGTACCAGGCCGTAGGTCGGCTTCAGCGCGACGGTGCCGGTGAACGATGCCGGGATCCGGACCGAGCCGCCGCCGTCGGTGCCGATCGACCAGGCGCCCATGCCGAGGCAGACCGCGGCGGCCGAACCGCCGCTCGATCCGCCGGCGGTCAGGGCCGGATCCCACGGGTTGCCGGTCGCGCCGAAGGCGCGCGAGTCGGTCACGCCCTTCCAGCCGAACTCGGGGGTCGTCGTCTTGCCCAGCAGTACGGCACCGGCCTCCCGCAGCCGGGCCACCGGCGGCGCGCTGTCCAGCCACGGACCGTCGGCCGGGATCAGCGCACTCCCCCGGCGGGTGGGCCAGTCCTCGGTCAGGAACATGTCCTTGATCGAAGTCGGGACGCCGTCGCCCGGCCCGGTCGGGGCGCCGGCGGCGTAGCGCCGGGCCGACCACTCGGCCGCGGTCAGCGCCCGCTCCGGATCGACCAGGACGAAGGCGTTGACCGCCCGGTCGTGGGCCTCGATCGCGGCCAGCGCGGCCAGGGTCGCGTCCACCGGGGTGAAGTCCCCGGAACGGTAGCCGGCGACCAGCTCGGTCGCGCTGAGCATCGACAGGTCGGTCATCGCCGGCACGCCTTCTTGATCATGAAGCTCCCTAGCTGATCATGAAACTGTCACGTAGCCGCGACGTTTGTCGACGACATTGAACAACGGCCGCCCGTCCAACCACCGCAGGGCGTTGTCGGCGAATTGGCGGCCCAGCGTGTCCCGCCAACCGACGACGTCGCCGGACAGATGCGGTGACACGACCACGCCGGGAGCGTTCCACAGCGGATGATCGGCGGGCAGCGGCTCGGTGGCGAACACGTCGAGCGCGGCGGCGGCGATCCGGCCCCCGGTCAGCGCCGCGAGCAGGGCCTGCTGGTCGATCAGCGGGCCGCGGCCGACGTTGATCACCTGCGCCGTCGGCTTCATCGCGGCGAAGACGTCCGGTCCGAGCAGGTGCCAGGTCTGCGGGGTGAGCGGGGCCACGGCGACCACGTGATCGGCCCAGCCGATCTGGTCGACCAGGGTCGCACTGGACCCGACGGTGCCGAAGTCCGGATCGGCTTCCCGGGCGACGCGGCCGACGCCGCGGACCTCGAACCCGACGGCCCGCAGCAGCCGGGCGGTGGCCCGGCCGATCGGACCGGTGCCGATGATCAACACCGTCCGCCCCTCGGCCAGCAGGGTCTCCCGATGCCGCCAGTGCTGCTCGCGCTGCTGGTAC
Source organism: Microlunatus speluncae (assembly GCF_009299835.1). Taxonomy (GTDB): domain Bacteria; phylum Actinomycetota; class Actinomycetes; order Propionibacteriales; family Propionibacteriaceae; genus Microlunatus; species Microlunatus speluncae. Next base: position 116,435 of record NZ_VKCZ01000019.1, on the reverse strand, counting down.
CGGGTCAGATGCACACCCTTGAGGTGATCAAGGATCGAGGTCAGGACGAACTCGGCGATCGGCCGGTCGAAGGTGCCGCGGGCGTTGGTGACGGTGATCGGCGACCGGACCAGACCGTCGAAGAGCAGCGAGTCCACCCCGGCCGCGGCGACGTGGATCCAGTCCAGCTCCGCGGCGGCCGGCCAGGTGTCGGCGACCGCGGTGGAGAAGAAGTCCCAGAGGAAGAGCGCGCGAGCTCCGGCCAGCCCGTCGGTCAGCCCGGCGGCGTCGACGTAGCGGAGCTCGGCCCGTTCGGCGACGCGCTCCAGGCCACGTGGCCGAACCCCGTCCGGCCCGCAGAGCACCGTCATGACGGTCTCGGTCCGGGCGGGGCTCACAACGGCGAGATTAGAAATCCGGCGACAGGATTGTCAACAATCTGATCCGGGATGCATGATGCTCCCATGATGAGGTCGGCGCCCCGGACCCGCGCGGTCGACCGCCTGACCGGCCCTGCGGACCGGGTCCGGATCGGGGTCGTGGCCCCCTTTGACATGGCCCTGGACGACGAGCTGAGCCGCTGGCTGCCGAACGATGTCAGCCTGCATTGCACCCGGACGCCGCACGCCGCGGTGCCGGTCAGCCTGAAGCAGTCCGAGGTGCTGGCCGACCTTGATCAGATCAGCCAGTGCGTCACCGACCTCAAGGTGATCGAGCCGGTCGGTTACGCGTACGCCTGCACCTCGGGCAGCTTCGTCCACGGCCTGGCGGGCGAGCGGGAGCTGGCGGTGGCGATGGAGCTGGCCGGCGGCGCCCCGGCGATCACCACCTCGGGGGCCTTGCTCGCCGCCCTGGCCGCCCTCGGCGTGAGCAGTGTGTGCGTGGCGACCCCGTACGACGCCGCGGTCACGGAGCGGCTGGTCGCCTTCCTCGACGAGGCCGGGGTTTCCGTGTCCGGGCAGGGATTCCTCGGCCTGAAGGGCAAGATCTGGCAGGTCCCGTACCGGACCACGGCGCGGATGATCATGGGCATTCCGCGGTCCGGCGCCGAGGCGGTGTTGATCTCCTGCACCAACCTGAGCAGCTACGACCTGATCGCCCCGCTCGAGGTCGATCTCGGCATCCCGGTGATCTCGGCCAACCAGGCGACGGTCTGGGCCGCGCTGCGGCTGACCGGGCGCCAGTTGATCGGCCCCGGGCAGACGCTGGCCGGACAATCGTGATCGGTCCGGGCATGATCAAACCCGTCACCGAGGAGGAGTACGCCGACCGGGTGCTCCGGGTGCAGCAGGCGATGGTGCCGCGATCATGGTCGGCGTTGGTCGTCGCCGATCCGGCCAACCTGTTTTATCTGACCGGCTACGACGCCTGGTCGTTCTACATGCCGCAGTGCCTGATCGTTCCGGCCGTGGGTGAGCCGCGGCTGTTCCTGCGGGCGATGGACGCGAACGGCGCCACGGCCACGGCCCGGCTGCCGGCGGACCGGATCGAGGGCTATCCGGAGGCCCTGGTGCACCGGATCGACGTCCATCCGTTCGACTGGATCGCCGACCGGGCCCGCGAGCTGGGGCTGCTGCCGGACGGGCCGGAGTCGATCATCGCCGTCGAGGGCGACGCGCACTTCTTCTCGGTGCGCGCCTACCAGTCGCTCTGTGCCCGAGTCGGCCGAGCTCGGCTGGTGGACAGCGAGGCGCTGGTCAACTGGGTCCGGCTGATCAAGTCCGCCGCCGAGCAGGAGCGGCTGCGGGTCGCCGGCCGGCTGGCCGAGCAGGCGATGCGGGTAGCGCTCGAGGCGGTCGTCCCCGGCCGGCGCCAGTGCGACGTCGCGGCCGAGATCCTCGCCGCCCAGGCCGCCGGCACCGATGATCACGGCGGCGACTTCCCGGCCATCGTGCCGCTGCTGCCCACCGGGGTGAACGCCGGCACCCCGCATCTCACCTGGTCCGAACGGCCGTTCCGGACCGGCGAGGCGACGACGATCGAGCTGGCCGGGGCCTATCAGCGCTACCACGCGCCGCTGGCCCGGACCGTCATGCTCGGCGACCCGCCGCCGCGACTCGCCGAAGCAGCCGCGGTGATCAAGGACGGGATGGCCGGCGCACTGGCCGCGATGACCCCCGGCACCGCCATCCGAGAGGCACATTCCGCGTTCAGCCGGATCATCAACGCCCGCGGTCTGACCAAGGAATCGAGGATCGGCTATTCCATCGGCGTCGGCTATCCTCCCGACTGGGGCGAGCGGACGATCAGCCTCCGAGCCGAGGAGACTCGGACCTTCACCGCCGGCATGGCCTTGCACGTGATTCTGGGGCTGTGGATGGACGGCTGGGGGTACGAGTTGTCCGAGCCGGTGATCATCTCCGCTGGCGGTGCCGAGCCGCTCTGCAGGTTGCCCCGTGACCTGGAGGTGAGGAGATAGCCATCAACCCCACGGTGCTTTCCACGACCGAACAAGCGGTGCTGGACCAGATCGACGAGGGTCTGGTGACCCGGCTCGCCGTGGCGCTGGTGCGGGCACCGGCCCGGCACGTACCGAATGTCAATCCGCCCGGTGGCGAGGCGCCGACCGTCGCCGTGCTGTCCGATCTCGCGTCCGGCCTCGACCTCGAGGTGATCACCAGCGAGGTCGCCCAAGATCGATCCAATGTCTCGGTCCGGCTGCCCGGCGGCACCGAGCCCGGCCTGCTGTTCCTCGGCCATACCGACGTGGTCCCACTGGGCGACGGCTGGACCGGCGACCCGTGGAGCGGGCAGATCTCGGGCGGCCGGCTGTACGGCCGCGGTTCCACGGACATGAAGGGCGGGCTGGCCGCCTGCCTGACCGCGATGGCGGCGATCCGGCAGGCCCGGGTCCGGTTGGCCGGGCCGGTCGAACTCGCCGCGGTCGTCGACGAGGAGGACCACGGACTCGGCATCCGGCACTACCTCGGCGGCCCGATCGGCCCGTTCGCCGGCTGCATCGTCGCCGAGCCGACCGAGCTGCAGACGATCATCGCCACCCGCGGCGATTCCTACGTCGAGTTCGTGATCACCGGCCGGCCGGCGCACGCCGGAAACCCTTCCGATGGGGCGAATGCGATCTCCGGCGCCGCGGCCGTGATCACCGCGATCGAGTCCTGGCAGAGCGAGCTGGCGACCAGCGCCCACCTGCTGGCCGGGCCGGCGACCTGGAGCATCGGCACGATCACCGGCGGCACCGGCCCGACCGTGGTGGCCGGCGAGTGCACCGTGGTCGCGGACCGGCGGCTGTTACCCGGCGAATCCGCCAGTGCGGTGCTGGACGACATCCGGCGCCGGCTCGATGATCTTGGGCTGGCGGCGCGCGGGCTGTCGGTCCGGGCCCGGATGACGATGGACATGCCCGGCTTCGAGACTCCGCCCGATCATCCGTTGGTCCAGGCGGTGGAGGCGGCGCTGTCCGACGCCAGCGGACCGCGCTGGGGCCTCGGTGGCTGGACCGCCGCCTGCGACGGCGGCTTCATCGCCCGCGACGCCGGGGTGCCGGTGGTCGTGCTCGGGCCGGGTTCGGTGAACGAGCACGCACACCGGCCGAACGAGTCGGTCCCGGTGGCCGACCTGGTCACCGCGGCGAGGACGTACGCCCTGGCGGCGCTGCGACTGATCGGCACGCTGGACGACAAAGCGCCGGCCTGACAGGTGGAGGGGTAGCTGATGACGAACGCACCGGTGACGGTCGGCCTGCTGTATCCGGGGTTCAGCGCCGAGGACGACTTCCCGGCCCTGGCCGAGCGGCTGGAGGGACGACTTCGGCTGCCCCTGGTGCACACCAGCGTGGGCGAGGACGCGCACCGGGTGGACGCCCTGCTCGATCTCGGCAGCGACGCCCGGCTGGCCGAGGGCGCGCAGCGATTGGCCGCGAGTGAGCCGGATTCGATCATGTGGGCCTGCACCTCGGGCAGTTTCGTCTTCGGCTGGGACGGCGCCCGGCAGCAGGTCGAGCAGATCGCCGCCGCACAAGGGAAACCGGCCTCCTCCACCTCGATCGCGTTCGTCGAGGCGGCCCGCTCGCTCGGGCTGCGCCGGGTCGCCGTGGCGGCCTCGTACCCGGCGGACGTGGCGGCCCGGTTCGTCGACTTCCTCGGTGTCGGCGAGATCGAGGTGGTGCACTGGGGCAGCCGGGACATCATGACCGCGGCCGAAGTCGGCACGCTGGGCCGGGAGGACGTGATCAAGCTCGCCGTCGATCATGATCATCCGGAGGCGGAGGCCGTGCTGGTGCCGGACACGGCGATGCATTCCCTGCTCTGGCTGGATGATCTCGAGGACGCGCTGGGCAAGCCGGTGCTGACCGCCAACCAGGTGACCGTCTGGCAGGGCCTGCGGATCGCCGGCGGAACGCTCGACTGGCCCGGTCTCGGCCGGTTGTTCGCCGGCCCCGATCGGTGAGGCGGAGCCATGCCCGAACGCCGCCTGATCGAGCCGCTCTCGGCCGTGTCGACCGCGAGCATCATCGCCGACCGGCTCCGCTCGGCGATCCACAGCGGGCACTTCGCCGCCGGTGAACAATTGCACGAGGTCGAGCTCGCGCGGGAGTTCGGCGTCAGTCGCGGGCCGCTCCGGGAGGGCATGCAACGGCTCACCCAGGAAGGTCTGCTGGTCTCGATCAAGAACCGCGGCCTGTTCGTCGTCGAGCTGACCGAGGCCGACGTCCGGGACATCTACCTGGCCCGGGAGGCGATCGAACGGTCGGCGGCCCAGGAGATCTTCCGCTCCGGGAACCCGGAGCGCGCCGGTGAGCGGTTGATCAAGGTCTGGCGGGACATGGAGCGGGCCGGCAAGCGCAACGATGTCGTCGCGATGGGTCAGTGGGACGTCAAGTTCCACGAGTGCCTGGTGGCGCAGGCGAAGAGCCCGCGGCTGTCTCGGATCCACCGCACCCTGATGACCGAGACCAAGCTCTGCATCAACGCGCTCGGCGGCAGCTATCCCCCGCCGGACGAGCGGGTGCCGGAGCACAAGGCGCTGGCCGAGGCGATGCGGGAGGGTGATCAGAAACGGTTCGACCGGCTGCTGATCGCGCACATGGCCGACGCCGTCGGCCGGCTGGCCCAGGTCGTCCCGCCGGTGGCCAACAAGCCCTAGTTTGCGGGCGCGGGCGCGGGCCGGTCGACGGCCCAGGACGAGTCGGCACCGTACGGATGATCGATGTAGAAGACCCAACTGTCGTCCGGCAGCCGGCGCATCACCTCCATCCCGTGGTGGTGCAGTTCGAGCGGTTCGCCGTCCGACTTCGTACCGGTGATCAACCACTGGGAGCGCACCAGCGCGAAGTCACCGGCCCGGGTGACGTGGTGCACCACGACGTCCATCCGGGGGTTCAGCCCGATGTAGCCGGCCATCACCTCCCTGATCCCCGCGGCCCCCTTGGCCACCGCGTCGTCGCCGTGCACCCGGTCCAGCCGGACCACCCGCGCCTCCGGGTGATACAGGGCCGCGGCGGCCTCGACATCGCCGGTATTGAACGCGCGGCCGAGCCATTCGTCGACGAGTTCGGGAGACGGTGCGCCCATGATCATCCTTTCCGGACCAGCGAAACGGACTGGAGTCCGCTTCTTCGATTTCGAGAGTACAAGCGAAACGGACGCGCGTCCAGTTGGTAGTCTCGCGGCGTGACGCTACCGACGGCGGATCCGGCCGACCGGCCGGAGCGGGCGGACGCCCAGCGCAACCGCGCGAAGGTGCTGGCGGCCGCCGAGCGGCTGTTCGCCGAACGCGGTGCGACCGACGTCAGCATGGAGGACGTGGCCCGGGCCGCCGGGGTCGGCAAGGGGACGTTGTATCGGCGCTATCCCAACCGGGCGGCGCTCGCGGTCGCGATGCTGGACGAGCACGAACGGCGGCTGCAGGAGCGGATGATCTCGGGGCCGCCGCCGCTCGGGCCGGGGGCGCCGGCGGCCGAGCGGCTGGCGGCGTTCTACGCGGCGATGGTCGAGTTGCTCGACCGGCATCTGCAGCTGGCGCTGGCCGCGGAGACCGGGGCCGCGCGCTTTCGTACCGGAGCGTATGCCTTCTGGCGCTTGCATCTGCAGGTGCTGCTGCGCGATGCCGGCGCTGCCGACCCGGGTGATGCCCTGGCCGACGTTCTGCTCGCGCCGCTGGCCGGCGAACTTCAGCAGCACCTGATCGATCAGGGAATCACCGCCGAGCAACGGGTCGCCGCACTGCAGAGCCTCGCCCGGAGCGTCCTGTCTGCCCCGGCCGAGTGATGATCAACTCGGCATCGCGATGCCGATGTATTTGGTCTCCAGGAACTCGTCGATGCCGATCGCGCCGCCCTCGCGGCCGAGCCCGGACTGCTTGACTCCGCCGAACGGCGCGGCCGGGTTGGACACGATGCCTTGGTTGAGCCCGACCATGCCGGACTCGATCCGCTCCGCCATCCGCAGCGCCCGCCGCAGATCGTTGGTGAAGACGTACGACACCAGGCCGAACTCGGTGTCGTTGGCCAGCGCGACCGCCTCCTCCTCGTCGCCGAACGGGGTCAGCGGCGCCACCGGCCCGAAGATCTCCTCCGAGCTCATCTTGGCCTCCCGCGGCACCCCGGACAGCACGGTCGGCCGGAAGAAGTAGCCGGGGCCGTCGATCGGCTCGCCGCCGGTGAGCACCGACGCGCCGCGATCGAGGGCATCCCGGACCAGCTCGGAAACCTTGGTCAGCGCGGCCTGGTCGATCAGCGGGCCCACCTGGACGCCGTCGTCGGTGCCGGGGCCGACCCGGAGCTCGGCCATCTTCGCCGCCAGCCGGCGGCCGAACTCCTCGATCACCCCGGCCTGGACGTAGATCCGGTTCGCGGCGGTGCAGGCCTCGCCCATGTTGCGCATCTTGGCCTGCATCGCGCCGGCCACCGCCTCGTCCAGGTCGGCGTCGTCGAAGACCACGAACGGCGCGTTGCCGCCGAGCTCCATCGACGTCCGCAGCACCTTCTCGGCGCATTGCTCGAGCAGGATCCGGCCGACCTTGGTCGAGCCGGTGAAGGACAGCTTGCGGGCCAGCCCGGATCTGATCATGGGCTCCAGGACGGCGGCGGCGTCGGTGCAGGTGATCAGATTGACGCCGCCGTCGGGCATCCCGGCCTCGCGCAGGATGTCGATCAAGGCCAGCATCGACAGCGGGGTCTGCGGCGCCGGCTTGATCACACTGGCACAGCCGGCGGCGATCGCCGGGCCGAGCTTGCGGGTGCCCATCGCCATCGGGAAATTCCACGGTGTGATCAACAACGTGACGCCGACCGGCTGCTTGGTGATCAAGAACCGGGCGTCGCCGGCGGGTGAGGTCTGGTAGCCGCCGTCGATCCGGACCGCCTCGCCGGCGAAATGGCGGAAGAACTCGGCCGCATAGACGATCTCGCCCCGGGCCTCGGCCAGCGGCTTACCCATCTCCGAGGTCATCAGCAGCGCCAGGTCGTCGATTCGCTCGTGCAGCAGGTCGAACGCCCGGGTCAGGATGTCGGCCCGCTGCCGTGGCGACAGGGCCGCCATCGCGGGCTGGGCGGCGGCCGCGGCGTCCAGCGCCCGCCGGCCGTCGGCCGGGCTGGCGTCGGCCACCTCGGCGAGGACCTCGCCGGTCGCCGGGTTGAGCACCTCGAAGGTCCGCCCCTCCGCCGCGGGCCCCCAGGCGCCGCCGACGAAGAGCTGTTTCGGCACCGCGTCGACGACGGCCGGACGGGTGGACTGCGGGGTCTGCGTCGCGCTCATGGGGCCACGGTACTCGCTGGCCTCGACCTGCCGACAGCCCTCTTGTTACCCTCGATTATTGTCAACAATCCTACTATCCGACGCAGCCTTCGAGAGGACGATCATGGCCGAGCTCTCCCCGATCCTGACCCAGGCGAACCCGATCCTCGCCGACCGCGGCTCCGGTGTCCTGATCTTCGACGCCGATGATCGTCGCTACCTCGACTTCACCGCCGGGATCGGCGTCACCAGCACCGGCCACTGTCATCCGGTGGTGGTGGAGGCGGCCCAGCGTCAGGTCGCGACGATCATCCACGCGCAGTACACGACCGTACGCAATCGGCCGTTGCTCGAGCTGACCGAACGGCTCGGATCCGTGCTGCCATCGGGGTTGGACCGGGTCTTCTTCGCCAACTCGGGTTCGGAGGCGATCGAGTCGGCGATCCGGCTGGCCCGGCAGGCAACCGGGCGGCCGAACGTGATCGTCTTCCACGGCGGGTTCCACGGCCGGACCGTGGCCGCGGCGTCGCTGACCACCTCGGGCACCCGGTTCCGGTCCGGCTTCGCCCCGCTGATGGGCGGCGTGCACCTGGCGCCGTTTCCGGATCCCGGCCACTTCGGCTGGTCCGAGGAGGAGTGCACCGACTTCGCGCTGCGGCAGCTCGACTATCTGCTGCAGACTGTGTCCGCGCCGGCCGACACCGCGGCCTTCCTGGTCGAGCCGGTGCTCGGCGAGGGCGGCTATGTGCCGGGCAACGAGCGGTTCTTCGCCGGCCTGAGGGAGCGGGCCGACCGGCACGGCTGCCTGCTGATGATCGATGAGATCCAGACCGGCTTCGGCCGTACCGGGACGTTCTGGGGCGGTGATCATTTCGGCGTCCGGCCGGACGTATTGATCACGGCCAAGGGCCTCGCCTCCGGCTTCCCGCTGTCCGCGATGGCGGCGCCGGCCGCGCTGATGGAGAGGGCCTGGCCCGGATCGCAGGGCGGCACCTACGGCGGCAACGCCGTCGCCTGCGCCGCCGCCTGCGCCACCCTGCAGGTGATCGAGGACGAGGGCCTGGTGCAGAACTCGGCCGAACGGGGGCGGCAACTCAAGGACGCCCTGACCGCAGTCGCGGCCGACCATGATCAGATCACCGACGTCCGCGGCCTGGGCCTGATGATCGGAAACGAGTTCCGCGACGCCGCCGGCAACCCCGACGGTGCGACCGCCGCAGCGGCGCAGCAGGAAGCCTCGCGCCGCGGACTCCTGCTGCTGACCTGCGGCGCCTACGGCCAGGTCGTCCGCTTCATCCCCGCCCTGGTCGTCTCCCCGGCCGAGGTGGACGAGGCCGCCGGGATCTGGGCCGACGCGGTGAACGCCGTGCTGTGATCACGTTCGTTCCCTGGATCCACCGATGATCTTGGATCGGGCGGTGTCGGACGGGCACAGTCCAGCTGGAGTGTTCGTTCCCTGAGCCTGTCGAAGGGCAAGCCCTGTCTGGATTCGGGTCGCGGGACCCGGGCACCCGCCGAGTGGACCCGGACGGCAGGATTTCGCCGCGCCCGTCCTTGGCGCGCTCTTTCCGGCCGTCAGGCCGAAAACCGAAGGGCACCCAGCTGGCTTGCCCTTCGACAGGCTCAGGGAACGAACAAGCTTCGACGGGCTCCCAGAACAACGGATCAGCTCGCGTCCGGCTCCGGCACCGGCCCACGCGGTCCGGGTCGGCGGCCCGCCGGCCGGGAGATCACGCCGGGCACGCCGCGGCCGCGCAGCGATGCTCCCTTCGTCTCGATCACGGAGATCAAGGCCACGGCGCCGACGGCACAGGCGGCCATCATGTAGAACGCCGGGAACAGGCTGTTTCCGGTCGCGCCGATGAGAGCCTCGTTGATCGCCGGAGCCGTGCCGCCGAAGAGCGAGGTCGCCACGTTGTAGGCGATCGCCAACGCCGCGAACCGGATGTGGGTCGGAAACATGGCCGGGAAGGTCGCGGAGATGGTGGCCAACTGCGGCACGTACAGCAGGCCGATGACGGCAAAGCCGATCACCGCTCCGACCGCGTTGGTGCCCATCAACATGTACATCGGCGTGGCCATCACGAACAGGCCGATCAGCGAGGCCCACCACATCGGCTTGCGACCGACGCGGTCGGACAGCGCACCCGCGAAGGGCAGGAAGATCATCATCGCCAACTGGCCGATGATCGGAACGATCAGCGCACCGTTCTCGTCGAGACCGATCGACTCCTGCAAGTAGGTCGGGGTGTAGGCGATCAAGGTGTAGTTGACCACGTTCAGCGCGATCACCAGCCCGAACAGCTGCAGGATCGGCCGCCAGTAGCCGAGGAACATGTCCCGGAACTGGGTCCTCGTCTCGGTTTCCTTCTGACCGGTCTCCTCCAGTTCCTGGAAGACCGGGGTGTCCTCCATCCGACTCCGCAGATAGAGCCCGATCAGTCCCAGTGGCGCCGCGACCAGGAACGGAATCCGCCAGCCCCAGGCCATCATGGCCTCCTGGCCAAGGACCAACTGGGCCAGCAACATCAACAGGGCGCCCAGCGAGAAGCCGCCGAGGGTGCCGAACTCGAGGAAGCTGCCGAAGAAGCCACGCCGCTTGTCCGGCGCGTACTCGGCCATGAACGTCGCGGCGCCGCCGTACTCGCCGCCGGTGGAGAAGCCCTGGATCAACCGGAGCAGGATCAGCAGCAACGGTGCCGCGTAGCCGATCGTCTCGAAGGTCGGCAGCAGGCCGAGGCACAGCGTGGCCCCGGACATCATCAGGATGGTGATCGCCAGGACCTGCTTGCGACCGAGCCTGTCGCCCAGCGGCCCCCAGACCAGACCGCCCAGCGGCCGGATCAGGAACGACACGGCGAAGATGCCCAGGGTGATGAGTACGTTCTCACCCGGGATCAGATTGGCCGTGATGTAGGCGGTGCCGTAGGCGTACAGACCGTAGTCGAACCACTCTGTCGCGTTGCCGATGGCCGACGCCCCCACCGCTCGGCGGAGCGTCTTCGCATCCACCTCCTGTGGTGGCTTGGATTCTGCGGCTGTTGCATCGGTCATCGAACTCTCCTCCGTCCCGGCCCGGGCGGCGCCGAGCCATGGTCGTCGGCGCCTCCGGGCGCCAGCGGCCGTAGGATTGTTGACAATCTCCTTCGTACGATACTCAAGAAATGAGCCTCAGGGCCAGCTTTCGAGCTGTAAAAGCCCCGTGACGATCTGCGACGGCGACGTTACCGCCGTCGGCCGACGACCGTAACTTCGTTTCGGTTGTGATGCAACTGGCGAGCGAAGATGATCTTGTATCGCTCGCCGAGATCATCCAGGGCGCGGTCGATCAACTCAACCGGCCGGTTGGTCGTGATCTTCAGTGTGATAATGATCAAGTCACCATGGCGTTGCAACGGAGCGGCCGTGATCATGGTCTGCACCGAAAGCAGCGGGTCCATCCGCATGTCGTTCACGATCACCTGGAACGTCCGTTTGCTGCGACGCAGGAACTCCCCCGCGGTCGTCCGGTGCCAGCTCAGCTCCGGCCGCCTGGCCAGCGACGGTGCCGGCTCCCCCGGGTCGACGCCATGCACTCGTCGGGCTCCCCGCTCGAGCAGGATCCTGGTCCAGCCGCCCGGGCTGGCGCCGAGGTCGAGCGCGTCACCGGTGATCGTCAACGGCAGCAGGGAAAACAGCTCCTCCAGCTTGTGCTCGGCCCGCGAGATCTGCTGCGGCGACTCGGCCAGCCGCATCCGCCCGCCGGGCCAGTCCGACAGCGCGTCGGCGACGCGGGTGCGGCCGATCACCACCCGCCGTTCGCCGAGGCAGACCGCGAGCACCGTCGCGCAACCGGCCCGCTGCACGGTCCGTCCGGCCGCGGTGAGGCGGTCGGCGATCATCGCTCGTACCGCCTCCGGACGATGCCGGCTGCGACCGCTGGCCCAGACCTGGACGGCGATCGGCTCGGTCGCACCGGCGGCCGATTCGGCCAGCTCGATGATCATCTCGGGATCGGCCGCGTCGCCGGCCGCCCGGTGCTCCGCAACCTCGGCCAGGTGGCGGACGAACCGGAGCCCGCCGGTTCGTGCCGCGTCCGCCACCTCGGCCAGGCCGGCGCCGTCCAGCCGGATCAGGCCGGCGTCCTCACCGACGGCGACATGATCAACCACCGGGAATGATCGTTTCAACTCCTGCACCGCAAACCGGTAGTACCGATCAGCGGCGGAGAACAAGATCTCGACAGTCACCCGGTCAGGGCTGCCGGCCGATGAACGCGATCAGTTTCGTCTGCACGTCCGCATCCTCGGGCACCTCGACCTTCGGCCCGTACTGGCCGCTGGACCGGAGCACCTCGTCCAGGGATTCCATGCCGGCCAGCAGTTCCGCGGCATAGTCGGCGTCGAGGGTCTCATCCTGACCGGTGGCGCGGGCCAGATCCCAGGTGTGCATGAACACGTCGGCCGTGAAGAAATTGTGGATGGCCTGATCAAGCTGATGCCGGCCGGCCACCGGATGATCAAGGACGCGGTCGGCCGTCCCCGGGTCGTCGAGCAGACCCTGCACCGCGTCACTCACCGTGGTCCAGTTGGCCAGCGGGTCGTCGCTGACCGGTGGACCCTGCGGCAGCGTGATCCCGGTGCCGGCGTTGAGGAACGCGGGAAACCACTCGGTCAGATGGTTGACCACGTCCCGCGCGGCCCAGCCGTCGGGCGGAGCCGGCCGGGACCAGCCGCCGTCCGGGACGCCCTGGACCCGATCGGTGAAGGCCGCGGCGACCTGGCGATAGCGCTCGGCCGGCGTGACGTCGGGTGAATTCATCGGTGCTCCTTCATGAGTTGGTCAAGAATGCCATCGATTCGGCGGAGGGACCGGTTCAGGCCGGCCTCCATGCCGGAGCTGACGTGATTGTCGCGATGCTCACGACTGGCGTGCCGGACGGTGACCGTCATCGTGGTCCGGCCGTCCCGTTCGATGAGGGCCAGGTCGGTGATCGCCTCGACGCCCGGGTTGCCTTCGAATCCCTCGGTGGTGACCAGCCGACGCGGCGCCTCGATCTGCCGATAGATGCCGAACCAGCCGAGCTCGGTGCCCGCCGCGTCACGGGAGACGTAGCGCCACCGGCCGCCGACTCGAAGATCGATCTCGCAGACAATCAGCGGCGCGTCGGTCGAGGTCCACCAGCGGCGTACGTACTCCGGCGTGGTCCAGACCGTGAACACCAGCTCACGTGGTGCGTCGAACATCCGGGTGATCACGATCTCGGTGTCGCTCGGCAGCGTCACACTGGTGCTGTTGATCATCGGTCGGACTCCGCCGTCCGCCGGTCATGATCATCACGCAACTCGGCCAGGACGTCGTCGAACCGATCCAGCCGCGCCGACCACAGATGCCGAAACCCCGCCAGCCACTCCTCCATCGGCAACAGCGCCGTCGGCACCAGCCGATAGACCCGGCGCCGGCCGTCATTGCGTACGTCCACCAGTCGCACCGCCCGCAACACCGCCAGGTGCTTGGAAACCACCGGCTGCGACAGCTGCAACGAGCCGACCAGATCTCCGACCGAACACTCCTCCACCGCCAGCGCCCCGAGGATCTCCCGCCGACACGGCTCCGCCACCGCGTTGAACACGTCGGAGGTGGTCGCTGCCCTGGGCATACCAAGATCATATGCCCATATCGACATGTGTCAAGGAGGTGAGCACACAATCGACTTTGGCGGCTGCCCCGGCCGCCGTTAGGGTTGTCGGACCGCAGGCCAGTTGCGGGCGCATAGCTCAGTTGGTTAGAGCACCTGCCTTACAAGCAGGGGGTCAGGGGTTCGAGTCCCTTTGCGCCCACCGATCTTCAGCTCCGCGCATCAGCGCCACGTCGTCGCCCCACTCGTCGAGAATCTCGCCGTGCCCGGCCGATCGCGCGAGCGGCTCGATGATCGCGAAGAGCCGGTGGCCGGCCGTCGCGGCGCCGGTGTCCAGGACCTCTTCCAGCAGCGGCCCGAACCGCTCGGCTGCGAGCTCGGGCGGCCCGAGTGGATGCTCCGCCAGGTCTTGCAGCAGCCACTTGTTGTACGGGCGGACCCGGGCGTGCACCGCGAAGAGGAAGCCGAGCAGCCAGGGCAGCGACTCCGCGGCGTCCAGCCGGGCTTCGGCGCGGCGGCCGTCGCGGTCGTTCTTCAGCCAGCGGTAGAGGGAGTTGCAGAAGGCGTCCAGCCAGCCGGCAGCCCGCTGCCGTGCCTCGTCCGGGGCCAGGGTTCCTTTGGCTGCGACCAATCGGGCGATCTCGCCGTCACCCGTGTCCCGGAGGACACGGGCGTGAGCGAAGGCGTAGCGGTTCCACTCGGCCGCCGTTCCAGGCGTCGCGTGGGTACGGAAGTCCGCGAGGGACATCGGCACGACGTCGAGTTTGCTGCCCCGGCGCCGCTCTCCGTCCGGCAGCGCGGCCGGGTCGCCGTACGTCACGAGGTACACGTCGTAGTCGGAACGCTCCGTCGCCGCTCCCTCGCGCGCCCGGGAGCCGGTGAGCACCACACCGGCGACGCGATCGTCGTCGGAGACCCGCGCCAGCAGGTCCCGGAACTCCTGATCGGCCGCCGATTCGTGGAACACCCGGCCATGGTCCCAGCGGGACGCAGGGTTGGGCGACGTATTTTCCACTCACCGCGGTGCGTGTGGCCAATCTTGCGCGAGAAGTTTCTTCCAGGCTGCGGGAACATCGCCCGACAGAAATCTGACGATCTCGTGCTCAGTCTCCTTGTTGATCCCGCAGGAAGTCACTCGAGCGGGAGTCGCATGACGACGCGAGGGAAGCCGTCGGTGACGGATTCGGTGTCGGCCACCTTGGTGAAGCCGGCCTGCTCGAAGAGGGAGCGGGTGCCGACGAAGGCCATGGTGAGGTCGACCTTCTGGCCGCGGTTGTCGACCGGGATCGCCTCGACGGCGGGCGCACCCTGGCTGCGAGCCAGATCGACCGCGCCGGCCACGAGCTCGTGGGCGATCCCGCGGCCGCGAAAGCCGGAGCGGACGCGGACGCAGAAGATCGACCAGACCGGCAGGTCGTCGACGGCTTTGATCTTGGTCGAGCGGGCGACCGGAAGCTCGGCCCGCGGCGCGATGCCGGCCCAGCCGGCCACGTCGTCGCCGTCGTAGGCGAGCACGCCGGGCGGCACCGTGTGGCGGCAGAGCTTGCGGACATAGTCGGCCCGCTCGCGTCCGGCCAGCGATCGGTTCGTCTTGGCATCGACCCGATGGCTCAGACACCAGCACACGCTCGAGTCCGGACTCTTCTTCGGGCCCAGCATCGTCGCAACGTCGGCGAAGCGGGTCGCCGGTCGCACCTCGATCGTCATGTCGTCACGCTAATGGCGCGGTCGGCGGCTCGTCCGGTGAATCGGATCGGCGGCAGCGGGAATACAGCACGCCATCGCGCCACTGTCCGTCGCGGAAGCCGGCGTCGCGCAACGTCCCCTCGAGCGTGAAGCCGGACTTCTCCAGCGCTCGCCGTTCGGCGATGTTGTCGGTCTCGGTGTAGGCCTCGATCCGGTGCACCAGCGTCTGGGCGAACAGGTAGTCGACGAGGAGCCGGTGGGCCCGGGTCCCGATGCCCCGGCCGCGCCTCGCCCGGGCGAGCTCGATGCCGAGGCTCCAGCAGTCCCGGCCGAACCAGTGGTGCCGATCCCAAGAAATGCAGCCCGCCTGCTCTCCGCCCGCCGTGACAAGGACGACCCCGCCGGAGTCGCCGATCAGACCGCCGGCCTGCCACCGCGACCGCCACTCACGCGGATCCCGGAAACCCTGCCACATAAAGGATCCGGCGTTCTCCGGATCGCTGATCATCTGTTGCAGGAAGGAGAGGTCGGTCTCCTCGATCGGGCGAAGCGTCACCTCGTCGTCAGCCACGACAGCACCCTACGCGGCGACAGGGACGCCGACTGCGTGCTGCTGATTTCCCGGGTCGTTGGGCACCGATGCGTGCTCGACGGTCGGACCACTCGACCTGTCGCGACCTTCCGGGGATCAGCCCGAGTCCCGCGCCACCGGCCTGGGCGGTGGACAGCTTTCGGCAGAAAGGGGCCGGGCCGGTGTCCGCTTGCGCGGGTCGGCCGACTCGCTGATCGCTGTGGGTTGATCCGGTGTCGTTATTTCACTGCGTGCGGACGGGTAGCTCGACTTTAAACGCTTAACCACCTCGCACGCAGTGAAATCACGACACTCCTCCACTGACCACCGTTGCACGCCGCCAGATCGGGTTCGCCCACAACCACCCCGGCACCGGGCGACTCGCCGATGGCGTCGGTGCTGGAACACCCCACCACTGACTTCTCCCGGCGACATATCTCAGTTGGCGTATATAGGGACTCTGTTATATTTCTGGTGTGGACGTGTTCGAGGCGGTGGCGGAGCCGAATCGGCGGACGCTGCTGGAGTTGCTGGCGGAGGGTGAGCAGCCGGCGGGGGGGCTGGTGGCGACGTTGCCGCGGTTGAGTCAGCCGGCCGTGTCGCGGCATCTTCGGATCCTGCGTGAGGCCGGGCTGGTCGAGGTGCGGCCGGACGGGCAGCGGCGGATCTACGCGTTGCGGGGTGCCGGGCTGGCCGAGATCGATCAGTGGATCGAGCGCTATCGCCGGTTCTGGGCCGGCCATCTGGTTGATCTTGAACTCCACCTGGCCAGCCGCCACGACCCGACGACGCATCCCGATGAGTGATCAGGACGGGCGACTCGGTCATGATCAGGACCAGACCGTGATCAGCTTCGTCCGCCGGCTGCCGTACCCGATCGAGGAGGTGTGGTCAGCCCTGACCGATCCGGCCCAGCGGCGGCAGTGGTTCGGCCCGACCAGCATCGACGGCCGGGTCGGCGGCCTGATCGAGTTGGTGCCGACCGGCCCGGCGGCCCCGGTGGCGGACAAGCGGATGACCGGCCGGATCCTGGTCTGGGATCCGCCGCACGTGCTGGAGCACGAGTGGCGGCAGGCACCGATCGAGCCCGGCGTGGTCCGATACGCGTTGTCCCGGGACGGCGACGGCACCCTGCTGCGCTTCACCCATCGCGGCCTCGGCCTCGACAACGCCCGCGGCTTCCTGCCCGGCACTCACGCCTACCTCGATCGGCTCGCCGCCCAACTGGCCGAGCGACCGGTCCCGAACTGGATCCAGCGCTACGACGAGCTGGCACCCCGCTACCAGGCCGTTCCATGATCAACACTGAACCGGAGACACCAATGACCGGCCCACGGCCCGACGGGCCGCAACGATCGGCCGCCCGACGGCTCGCCGTGATCATGCTCGGCGCCGGCTGCGCGCATTTCCTCGTCCCGCGCCGGTTCGACGCGATCATCCCGCCGGCGCTGCCGGGCCGGGCCCGGACCTACACCTACCTGTCCGGCTCCGCCGCGCTGGTAATCGGCGCGGGCCTGACCACGACCCGGGCCCGGCGCCCCGCGGCCGCCCTCGCCGCCGCGTTCTTCGTGGCGGTGATGCCGGCCAAGCTGCAACTGACCGCCGACCTGTTGCGTGACGAATCGAAACCGCGGTGGGTCAAGGCGATCGGCGTCGTCCAACTGTTCTGGCAGCTCCCGTTGATCACCGAGGCGATCCGGGCCGGGCGCCCGACCCGGACCTGAACGGGTCAGTCGCGGCGGCGCGGACTCCAGCCGGAGTCGTAGTCGGGATGATCAGCATGCGCCAGCGCCAGCGCCTGGTGGATCGCGGTGATCACCGTGGTCGCCTGGGATTCCGGATCGTCGCCGAAGACGTTCTCGCCGATCAGGTCGTCCGCCCAACGCTCTCCCCCGCCACCGTCGAAGCCGCCCAGCGCCGCGGCCTCGATCCAGTCCCAGGTGGCCTCCCGGGCCGCCTCTTTGCGTAGCAACTCGGTCAGCGTCAACAACGCCTGGTGGGACGCCGCGACCCGCGGATCGGACAGTTCGTCGGTACGGTCTCGGACGAAGGCCTCGAGCCGCTTGCGATCCTTCCGCTTCACCGGCACCTCCACATCGTCACGGGGCGAAGGGCTCACGGTACCGCGGCGACGAACTCAGAGCTCGCCGTAAACCCGTTCGTATTCGTCGCGCACCTAGGCGTAACAGTGCACGAGCAGAGCGCGGGGGCGGTGCGGCGCGGCCGATGAGTCCCAGTGTCATCGTGCTCAGTTGCCCTCCGGTTCGCTGCTGCGAAGATTCTGAAGTAGCCAAATTTCGCCGCGTTGTCGTGTTAGCGTGTCGCCATCTGGGAGTGATTTATGTCACTCCACAGGAACTCAACCGGGGATGAGCTTATGTCGGGAGAAAGTTAGTTGTCGCGTTGATGGCCGTCGCTGCACTAGCACCTATCCCCATGCGCGGCGATTTACTAAATCTTTTGTCCGGTCCTCAATGGATCAAACTCAGTGGGCTGTTTGGCGGCACTTGGAGGGTAGGGATGACATGCCCATGATTCGACCCGATGGACGTTGGCAGTTGATCGTTTGGTGTGCGCTGACTTTCGTCCTTGAACTCGGCGTGCTTCTGCTCGTCGCATTTGGCGCAACCATGCTCATTATGAGCATTCGGTTTTATTACGGACCTTGGGCCGACCCGCCGGGAACGAACGAAATGCACGTCGTCTTCATGGTTCTGGCTGTCGTGGCAACGGCAGTTCACACCGCTATCCGCTGGAAACGCGGGACCGTGCCGGCGTAAGTGATCCACCATTGGCGCAAAACGGCTACGTTCGGGAGACGCCCAGGAAAGAGGCCCGATGCTGATGCGGCGGGCCTCTTGCTGTCTCAGGCGGTTGTCGAAGACGCTCAGGGTTCGTGCCCTCCGGCAACAACCCGCCCCCCGGCGAACACCGGCTCGCAGTTCACTCGTGATCTTGGTCGGCTTCTGGGCCGGCGAGGACATCTCGACCGGGCCGAGCCCGACCCGTGGTCGACTCGGCCGGCAGCTTGGGCCGGGTGACGCCGAGGAACGGCGATTCGGACAGAACCCGGGTCTCGACGGCGTAGCGGTAGAAGCTGGAGCGGGTCGGCAGCTTGCGCTGGCACGGTGGCCGACTTCAACGGCCGGCCGCCCCGATACGGGTGTTCGCGCAGGTACAGGGCGTAGACGTCGGCGTGGTCGATCTTGGCCTGCAGGGGTTCGACGTCGAGCTGGCGGGCGAAGTTGAACCCCTCGGCCAGGGCCGCGGCCTAAACGGGGCGGGTGTTGCGGGAGACGCGAAGCAGGAACCGGGCCGCCAGCGCGGCCGTTGGATCGGCGGCGGCCAGGACGTCGGCGGAGATCCGCACCGGCAGCGCCGTCATGTACGGCGCCACGACCCTGCTGGCGGCCGCGGGCGACGGCTGGACCACCACCAGCTGGTCGACGACGCGTGCGAACTCGGCCGGCGTAGTGCTGTCGACCGGGCGCTGGCCGCCGGGGCCCCCGAGTCTGATCCATGACGGTCAAGCTAGGCGACGGTGGTGGTGGTCCAGGGTCGCCGAGCGGCGAACAGCGGTGTCCGGGCGTGCTGAGGCGTTGCGGCTGCCCACACTCTTGCTACGGACCGACCGGCCTGCTAGTACAGAAGCTGGTATCCGCCTCGCCTGTATCCGCGCAGGTTCGGACCATCATCGGGGGAATGAGCGCGCGGACGAGGACCACGACCCCGATGACGACCGCGACAGCGATGGCGACGCCGATGGCGGCTTTGGTTGCTGTTCGCATGGTGTCAATCCTATGAGCCGTACTGGGCCCGGAGGCCGTTCTGGTCGCCCCGCCCGAGTTGGCGCCAGGACCAGTTGCAGGTTCCGGCCAGGCCAGGGTTCATGACCTGGGGCTCCGATTCGTGGACGTGGTCGAGGCCGAGGGCGTGTCCGAACTCGTGGGTCGCGACACCTTGGAGGTCCCATTTGCCGCTGCATCCCGACGTCGTAGCGCCGGTCCACCAGGAGCGTCCGGTGAGGTCGAACTTGGTGTCGGAGTGGCGTATGTACACGGTGTACCAGGTGCAGTTGAGCGCGAGCCACTTTTCTTGGGGTCCGGTGAGGGCCCCCCAGCCTTGAGCGTTGAAGCCGCTGTAATTGTCGGGACAGCCGTTCGAGTTGACGTTGATGGCTCCGGTTGTTGTTCCGCCGTAGGGCGTGGTGGAGCCGTTGGAGAGGTTTCCGCACGTGCTGCTCAGGCCGCCGGCGATGGTGGCGCCGGCGGAGCTGATCCGGGTCCGGGCGAAGGTGTCTGGCTGTCCGGCGGAGTTGTAGTACCACTTGTACTCACCGCCGTTGCCCCACTTGGAAAAGCGGACGTACGGTGCGGCCGAGCTGCACTTGCTGACCGCCAGCGGCGCCGAGGGCTGGCTCTCCTCGGCGTTGCGCTGGTGTCTAGCGTTCAGGCTGGATCGTGCTTCCTGGGTGCTGCCGGCGTAGACGGAACTGCCCTCGCTGATCGCGACTCCACCCTCCTCCGACTGGAAGACCGTCACCGGATGGTCGACGATGCCGTCGTCGCGGATCCAACTGGCCACGACCGACACACCCTTCTCCGGAACGCCCATCGTGGCTCCGGAGCGGGTTCGGATCGTCAGCCCGGTCGGATCGCAGTCGGCGATGTCGGCCAGTTGGTCGTCGGCGATGTTCTCGGTCGGGCACGGCTCGGGCTTCATCGGGTCGTCAGCGTAAGCCGGGATGGCGAAGAAGCCGGTGATCAAGGCGGCTGCGGCGATCGCCACCAGCGGCAGTAGTCGGCGTTGTCTGGAGACAGGTGTCATCGGTCAAAGGCCTTCCCCCGCAGTCACCCGGCCAGGCGACCGCCGACCAGATCGACAACAAAATGAACTATCTGTTGTCGCGCCGGGCGGCCGGCTATCGACCTTGATCGCTGAACAGGGTCGTGATCATTTCCACGGCTGCCTGGAGATCGGCTGCGTCGAGGACCGCCGCCGATTCAGGCACTTCGAGCATCGGCCACCGAGCAGTGAACTCCACTCTCTCCGGGCGAGGTCTGAGGACGTAGGACACGCGCCAGAGACCGAACCCAGCGGCCACACCGCCGCCCCAGGCGCCGGCCGAGGACAGCCGGGATGGCGTTTCGCCCGTAGCGACGTCGAACTGCAGGCCGTCCAGCGCGGAACTGATCCCAGTTAAGGCCTCACCGTCTGAACGACCCGCAGCCCGACGAACGAGGGATAGGCACTCATGGGCGATCGATTCCACCTCGGCGAAGCCAGGGGCTACTCGAAGCTGGAGATCAAACGTCAGCGCGTCGCTGTAGGCCTCGATGTGAGTGATCACGACTGCCGCGCGCTCTGATTGAGCGACGATCAGGCTTCGACCGACCGGACCCGCCACCTCCGCTCCCGTCGGACGTTCGGTACTTCCTCCAGCACTGATCAGCTCACCCATTGCCTACTCCCGTCGTGCTGGCTGTCGATGAGTAGCACTTAGCCCTGAACTCCGCTGAGTACTTGGTGTTTCCAGCCGTACCGCCATCCTCGTGGATATCGCATCGGGTCGAAGGGCGATCCGGCGAACGAGGGCTGGACCCGGTCAGGCGTCGACGGCGTCCAGGGCGATGGCCGCGATCGTGCTCAGCTCCGGGCAGGTCCGGCCGGGGCGGCCGCCGATCACTGGGCTCGGCGGTTGATCACCGATCCGGATCCGGTAGCCGTCGTCGAGCTCGTGGTCGGGCCGGCAGGGCGGCGCCGCGGCCAGCACCTGCAGCACGGCCAGCAGTTCTGGGTCGAGCACGCTGGTGTCCGGCTTGGTGCCGCTGGAGAACAGGGTGGCCCGGTCACCTTCGAGCTCGATGCGCGTCGGCGTCGGCTGACCGGACTGCACGGCCTGGACCACGATCCGGGGCGGCCGCGGACCCTCCGGCAGCGGTTCCTCGAAGAAGCCCTTCCAGAACGGCTGGACGATCACGTCGAGCTCGTCCAGCGCCGGGGTCGGCACCAGGCCACAGGTGTCGGTCCCGGTCGCCACCAGTTCGCCCATCCGCAGCGTCGTCTGGAACGCGTCGGAGCACCGGGACTCGCTCCGGTCGTCCCGCAACCGCGCCACGTCGCGGCGCAGTCCCTCCGACTCCAGCAGGGTCCGCAGTCGGTCCAGAGTGGCCCGGCCGATCCGGCCGACGCGCGGATCGTCGGAGAGCACCAGGACGTCACCGTCGGCGGAGATCCGCAGCTCGCGGTAGATCCCGGCGATGCCGCCGGTGGTGGTGATGCTGAAGTCGGTGAACGGCACCAGCGGCACCGGCTCCGGCGGCAGCAACGCACAGCCGGCGACCGCCAGCAGCCCGGTCACCGCCAGCGCGACCCAGCGCCGCACTGTCCGCCGGATGATCGTCATCCCGCGAGTATCGCCCACCACCCGGCCATCCGATCGGTGCCGCGCGACCCGTCGCCGAGCCCGGTTGTCAGTGGCGCCCGGCATGCTGGTGCACGTTCGGGGCCTTCGGTGCGAGGTCGAGTCCCCGGGCCGCCGGTCCCGCCCGATTGCGGTCCGGCAGCTCCGTCAGGGAACGATCCGACAGACAAGGACCGATCATGATCACTCACATCAATCCGGCCAGCATCGCCCCGCAACCCTTCCTCAGCCCCGGCGTCTTGATCACCCAGCCCGAGCGGCTGCTGTTCGTCTCCGGTCAGGTCGGAGTCAGGGGCGACGGCACGATGGGCGAGGGCATCGCCGAGCAGACCACGATCGCGATCGGCAATCTGCAGGCCGTGCTGGACGAGGCCGGCCTGACGACCGAGCAGGTGATCAAATACACGATCTATCTGACCGACCCGGCCAACCTGGAGGGGTTCTTCCAGGCCGGCGGTGGCGCCGTGCCTCAGCCGGGCCCGGCGGCGACGCTGCTGATCGTCGGTCAGCTGGCCGACCCGCGGCTGCTGGTGGAGATCGAGGCCATCGCCGCCGGCTGACCCTTCTTGATCAGCTTCTCTCGGGCCGCCGCGCCGTGATCAAGGTCGTACGCGGTCAGGGCCGAAACCATTCGGACGCAGCGGTACGGAACCGGGCCGGGGTCAGCCGGCCGGCTCCCGACCGGATGCAGCCCAGGAGCGGGGCGCCGAGGCGGGCCAGGCGGTCACGGTTGTCGAGGTCGATCGGGGTCGGGGTCGGCGGCCAGCTGCCGATCACCAGCCCGGCGACGGTGGCGCCGCGGTGGCGCAAGGCCTCGAGGGTGAGCGCTGTGTGGTTCAGCGTGCCGAGCCCGCTGCGACAGACCACGATCACCCCGGCGGCCGGCCCGATGGAGCGGGCGAGGTCGGCGATCGTCGTGCCCGCGTGATCGAGCTCGACCAGGACTCCGCCCGCACCCTCGATCACCAGGTGCCGGTGGCTCCGCCGGAGTTCGGTGATCCGGTCCCGGTGATCTTGCAGCGTGGGCAGGGATCGGCCCTCCCGTTCCGCCGCGGCCAGGGGCGCCATCGGGTCGCGCAGGCCGATGCCCTGCCGCCAGGTCGCTCCGGACAACCTGGCGGCCCGGACCGCGTCCGGCTCCTCGTCGAGATCCCCGGCCTGGACCGGCTTGTAGCCGGCGACCGACCGGCCCTCGGCCAGCAGCACGGCGGCCAGCGCCGCCGCGGTGATCGTCTTCCCCACGCCGGTGTCGGTGCCGGTGATCAGCGAGACCGGCGGCCAACGGGTGATCATCCGGCCCGGACCAGGACCGTGCGCGGGGTCTGGAAGCAGAGCAGCCTGATCCAGTCGGGTTCGGGTCCGGCGAGCTCCAGGCCGGGCAGCTCGCGGGCGGCGGTGTGCAGCACCAGGGTCGTCTCCAGCTCGGCCAGGGTCGCCCCCAGACAACGGTGGACGCCGTAGCCGAACGCCAGACCATGATCATCGCCGGTCAGCCGGAGCAACAGCTCGGTGCCCCGGACGACCGGCCGGCCCGCGATCGTGCCGTCCTGGCCGGCGATCCGGCGCCAGGCCGGCACCGACGACTCGGTGGCGAGCAACCGCCGGACGAAGTGGCCGGCGCGGTCCCGATCGGCGAGCTCCGCCCAGCAACCGGTGCGGGTGATCGCTCGCAGCAGCCCGATGTTGATCAACTGGACGGTCGTCTCCTGGCCGGCGATGATCAAGAAGAAGCCGAGCGAGCAGCGCTGGCGCAGCGACAATCCGGCCGCCCGGAGCGCACCGAACAGCCCGTCCGCCGGCCCCTCGCAGGCCAGGACCTGAGCGTGCAGCCAGCGGTAGAAGGTCGCCACCGAGTGGGCCAACTGCAGCTGCCGGTCGCCGTCCGGCGCGCCCCAGAACAGTTCCAGGGAGTCCCGGCTCCAGGGTTGCAGCACCTCCGGCGGCGGCAGCGTCACCCCGATCAGCTCGCCCAGCACGGCCGCCGGCACCTGCCGGGACAGCTCGGTGGCCAGATCCACCGGACCGGCTCCGAGACCGGCCCGGATCCGCTCGGTCGCCGCGATCGTACGAGCGACGATGGCCGGCTCCGTCGCCGCCGACCGGCCCGGCGAGAAGAAGCGGGCCACGACCCGCCGGGTCCGGGCATGCAGCTCCCCGGACGCCGACGCCAACACCGGGGGCAGCGAGACCCCCGCGCCGGCCAGCACGTCCAGGGCGGCCCGGCTCAGCGGCTGGGCCGCGGTCAGCGCGTTCGCCGGTGGGAAGTCGGCCACCCGGCCGAACACCTCCCGGACGGCGGCGGGATCCTCGACCTGCTGATAGTCCGTCCCGCCGAATCGCACCGGGCACCCGGTCATTCCGCTCCCGCCAGCAGGGCCGGCACGCGCCGGGCCACCCCGAGGGCCATCGCCGGATCAAGATCGGCCCGGGCGGTGAGCCGGATCCGGGAGATGCCGTCGGGCACGCTCGGCGGCCGGAAACAACCGACCAGGACGCCTTCGGTGGTCAGCTGCCGGGCGACGCTCTCGGCCGCCCCGGCGCTCCCGGCCGGCAGCGACTGCACCGCTCCGGCCGCGACCGGCCGGCCCCAACCGGCGGCGATCGCCTCCGCCACGGCCCGCAGGGCGGCGACCCGCTCCGGCTCCGAGCGGACGATCCGGCACGCCTCGGCGGCGGCCGCAGCCGCCGCCGGAGCGAGACCGGTGTCGAAGACGAAGGTCCGCGCGGTGTTGATCAAGTGCTCCCGGAGCCGGTCGGAGCCCAGCACCACCCCGCCCTGCGCGCCGAGCGCCTTGGACAGCGACGCGGTGACCAGCACGTGACCGACCCCGGCCAGCCCGGCGGCCCACACCGAGCCGTGGCCGGCTCCGGTCACCCCGAGACCGTGCGCCTCATCCACCACCAGGGTCGCGTCCCGGTCCGCGCACAGCTCCGCCAGCCGGGGCAGGTCGGCCGCGTCACCGAGCACCGAGTAGACGGACTCGACGACGACCACGACCCGGCGGTCGGCGGCGCCCAGCAGCTCGGCCAGCGCGGCCAGATCGTTGTGCGGCCAGAAACGCACGACCGCGCCAGACAGCCGGGCACCGTCGATCAGCGAAGCATGCGCGTGCGCGTCCAGCGCGATCATGGTGCCCGGCCCGCCGATCGATCCGAGCAAGCCGAGGTTGGCCGCGTAGCCGCTGGCGAAGACCAGCGCCGCCGGCTGACCGGTCAACGCCGCCAGCTCGTCCTCGAGCTCTCGGTGCACCGGCACCGTCCCGGTGACGACCCGGGAAGCGCCGGCGCCGGTGCCGTACCGCTGCAGCGCCGTCACCGCCGCCGCGACCAGCCGCGGGTCCCGGATCAGGCCGAGATAGTCGTTGGAGGCCAGGTCGATCCCGGCCGGGCGCGGCTCGGCCGTCCTGATCATCCGATGCCGGGCCCGGCCCCGGGCCGCCGTCGCGAGCCGTGCTTCGAGCCCGTTCACCGCCCGTGCACCCGGTCCACCGCGGCCACCATGGCGGCGCCGATCCGGGCCACGTCGTCGGCTTCGGTGACGTACGGCGGCATCGCGTAGACCAGGTTGCGGAAGGGCCGCAGCCAGACGCCGAGATCGAGGGCCGCCCGCGTCACTGCGGGCACGTCGACCGGGCCGGTCAACTCGATCACGCCGACCGCGCCCAGCGCCCGTACGTCCCGGACGCAGGTCAGCGCCCGCGCCGGTTCGAGCGCCGTCGCGAACCCGGCACCGATGCCTTCCACCAGGTCCCGGACCGGCATCGACTCGAGCAGCCCCAGGGAGGCGTCGGCCACGGAGCAGGCCAGCGGATTGGCCATGAAGGTCGGGCCGTGCAGCAGCGCCCGCTGCGGCGAACGGGTCACCGCCTCGGCCACCCGCGGGTGGCACAGCACGGCGGCCAGCGACAGGTAGCCGCCGGTCAGAGCCTTGCCGACGCAGGCGACGTCCGGCGCGATCCCGGCCCAGTCCACCGCAAACAGCGGCCCGGTCCGGCTGAACCCGGTGGCGATCTCGTCGGTGATCAACAACAGATCATGATCATCGGCGATCCGTCGCAACGCGGCCAGGCAGCGCGGCGGGTAGGCGTGCATGCCGCCGGCGTTCTGCAGCACGGGTTCCACCATGATCGCGGCCAGCCGATCCGCGGCCTCGGCGATGATCAACTCGACCTCGGCGATCCAGCGGTCCACGGCCGCCGGGTCCGTCTCACCGGCGATCCGCCCCGCGACCAGGGCCGCGGCCGGCGGTTGCGGCAGGAAGACCTGCTCCGGCAGCAATCGGGGAAAGACCGCGTGCATCCCGCTGTCCGGGTCGCCCAGGCTCATCGCCGCGGCCGTGTCACCGTGATAGGCCCCGCGCAGCGCGGCCAGCCGCTGCCGTCCCGGTCGTCCGGCCGCCGCCTGATACTGCAGCGCCAGCTTGATCGCGACCTCGACCGCGACCGAGCCGGAGTCGGCGAAGAAGACGTGCCGCAGCCCGGCCGGCGCCACCCGGACCAGGCGTTCGGCGAGCCGGACCGCCGGCTCGTGAGTCAGCCCGCCGAACATGACGTGACTGAACCGGCCCACCTGTTCGGTCGCCGCCCGGTCCAGGACCGGATTCCGGTAGCCGTGCACAGCGGTCCACCACGAACTCATCGCGTCGATCGCCGTGTGGCGCCGGCCGTCCGGCCCGGTCAGCCCGAGCCGGACTCCCTCGGCCCGGGTCACCGCATAGGGGGCCGGTCCGTCCAGCGGCGCGTACGGATGCCAGAGCAGGCCGCGATCCCGCTCGATCAGATCGCCGCCGATCTCGGCCGGATCCGGCTCCGCAGCGGGTCCGGTCTCCGCGTTCGGCGCGATCAGCGTCCCCGCCCCGCGCCGCCGCGGGACCACCGTCGGCACCCGTACCGGCTCCGGAGCCGGATCGGCCCCGGCCTTCAACACCTCGAACCCGGCGTCGGCGATCAGCTCCAGGTCGGCCTGCGCGGCCTGCCCCTCGCTGGTCAGGTAGTCACCGAGGAACAGGGAGTTGGCCAGGTGCAACGCCAGCGGCTGCAGTGTCCGCAGGTGCAGTTCCCGACCCCCGGCCAGCCGTACCTCCGACCGCGGGCAGGCGAAGCGGACCAGAGCGAGGATCCGCAGGCAGTGCTCCGGTGACAGCAGGTTGACCCCGGCCAGCGGCGTGCCTTCGAACGGGATCAGGAAGTTGACCGCGATCGAGTCACTGCCCAGCTCCCGCAGCGCGAACACCGCGGCCACGAGTTCGCGGTCGCTCTCCCCCATCCCGACGATCAGGCCGGAACACGGGGACAGGCCGGCGCCGCGGGCCTTCTCGACGGTGGCCACCCGGTCGGCGTACTCGTGGGTCGTGCAGATCTCGGTGTAGCGGGATTCGCTGGTGTTGAGGTTGTGGTTGTAGGCGTCCACGCCGGCCTCGCGGAGCCGTTCCGCCTGACCGTCGCGGAGCAGGCCGAGGCAGGCGCAGACCTCGACCTCGGGATGCTCCCGCTTGAGGTTGCCGACGACGTCGGCGATCCGGTCCAGGTCGCGCGTCGCCGGGCCTCGGCCGCTGGCGACCAGGCAGACGCGGGACGCACCGCCGCGCACCCCGGCCGTGGCCTGCGCGACGGCCTCGTCGGTGCTCAGCCAGGAGTACTTCAGGATCTCCGCTGCCGAGCCGAGCCGCTGGGAGCAGTACCCACAGTCCTCGGGGCAGAGCCCGGACTTGAGGTTGACCAGGTAGTTCACCTTCACGGTGGTCCCGAACGCGGCCCGCCGGAGCCGACCGCCGGCGGCCACCAGGTCGAGCAGCAGGTGGCCCGGGGTAGCCAGCAGAGCGAGCCCTTGGTCCTCGGTGAGGACGCCACCGGCCAGTTGCCGGTCGGCCAGGGCAGTCAACTCAACAGCGCTCTTGAACACTGTTCAAGAGTAGCATCGCCGCCGAGATCGAGACGGGAGCACGGGTGGCACTGAACCGAGACCAGATCCTCGACTGCGGCTTCCGGCTGCTCCGCGAGCACGGCCTGGCGACGCTGTCGATGCGCCGGCTGGCCACCGATCTCGGCGTCGCCCCCGGCGCGCTCTACTGGCATGTGCCGAGCAAGCAGGAACTCCTGGCCGACCTGGCCGAGCGGATCATCGCCCCACTGAGCCCGGCGCCGGCCGATCCGATCGAAGCCGCGATCGACCTCCGAGCGGCCCTGCTCGCCGTTCGCGACGGCGCCGAAGTCGTCTCCTTCGCGCTCGCCCTCCGTCCCGACGGCCTGCGTCCGCTGCGAAAGCTGTACGAGAGCTTCGGCAGCGGGCTGTCGTCGGACCAGGCCCGCTGGGCGGGAAGAACCCTGGTGCTCTACGTGCTCGGCTCCGTCGCCGAGGAGCAGAACCGGAGCGAACTCGAACGCGCCGGCCACCTGCCCCGCGGCGCCGAGCGGGAGGAGCAGGTGCCCGACGACTTCCGGTTCGGGATCGAGGTCATCGTCGGCGGCACGGCCCGTCGCGCCCATGCCTGACGATGTCTCGTGAATGAACTGCATGGCTGGTGCCCTTCGGGAGTGCCTGTTCGAGACGGCGCTCCCGGCAACTCCCACCCCGACCGGATCAGCCCCCGGCGCCGAGGAGGGCGAGCAGGTCACGCCGCTCACCGATGGCGGTCACCGAGGCGTGCTCGAGCACCCCGTCCGGGCCGACGATGAACGTACCCCTGAGGGCGCAGCCCCGCTCGGGGTCGAAGACACCGTAGTCGCCGGCGATCCGGCCGTGCGGCCACCAGTCGGTGAGCAGGTCGAACGGGAGCCGTTCGGCATCGGAGTAGGCCCGGAGCGAAAACATCGGGTCGCAGGAGACGGCCAGCACCTCGAGGTCGAGAGCGGCCAGCCTCGGCTGGGCATCGCGGAGCTCGGTCAACTCCGACGTACAGATCGAGGAGAAGGCCCAGGGGTAGAAGATCAGAGCCACCCGCCGGCCATGCATCGCGGACAGCCGCAGATCCTGTCCGTGCTGATTACGGGTGACGAATTCCGGCGCCCGATCGCCGGTGCGAAGCGGTGCTACGCCGTCACCGCCGCCCGCTCTTGGGCCGCACCAGCTTGTTGGCGGCCCAGTCGGAGGACACCGACACCCCGATCGTGACCGACAGCCCGGCTGAGACCGCGGCCTCGGCGACATCGGTCGGATCGACGAAACCCTCGCGGCCGACCTTGGGGGTCATCAGCCAGACGTAACCGTCCTCGGCCAGGTCGGTCAACGCGTCGACCAGACCGTCCGCAAGATCACCGTCGCTGTCCCGCCACCACATCAGGACGACCTCGGCGGCTTCCATGACTTCTTCGAACAACTCGCCGTCGATCGAGTCCTCGACCATGACTCGGACATTCTCGTCGGCATCCTCGTCCCAGCCGAGTTCCTGCACGACCTGCCCGCTGGTCAGACCCAGCTTGTTGTCCCCGGGACCTTCGGCCTCGGGCCTTGACGAACTCACTCCCCTGCCTCCACTCGAGTTCCCCTCCCCCGGACCCACCCGCTGGCACGCGGACGAACCCGAGGGAACTAATACGTGGCGCCCAGCCTGCCAGAGCCGTACGTCCTGGGGGAACCCTGGACACGCCCCGGCGAGTCTCGCACAAATTCTCGCATCTGCCCGACGATCGTGCACGAGCTAGGCCCAGGAGGTAGGACGTCTCCCGGGGGAGCCTCGCTCGATTCGTCCGCCGGGACGCGGTTGAGACTTCCTTCCGCCGGAGTGACAGGATTGGGTGTATCCGTGAGTGCAGGGTCCCGGCACACCCCGCCGGGAGTTGATGAAGAGGAGCCTTCAATGGCCAAGCCCGGACCTCGACCGGCTATCACCGCCGAGGGTTTGCCGTCGCAGATCCCCGATATCGATCCCGAGGAAACGAGCGAATGGCTGGAGTCGCTGGACGGCCTGCTGGATGAACAGGGCAAGCACCGCGCCCGGTTCATCATGCTGAAGCTGCTCGAGCGGGCCCGGGAGCGTCAGATCGGGCTGCCGGCGTTGCGCAGCAGCGACTACATCAACACGATCCCGCCGGAGTCGGAGCCGTGGTTCCCCGGCGACGAGCACGTCGAGCGCCGGATCCGCGCCTTCATCCGGTGGAACGCCGCGATCATGGTCAGCAAGGCCAACCGGAAGGGGCTCGAGGTCGGCGGCCACATCGCCACCTATCAGAGCGCCGCCAGCCTGTATGAGGTCGGCTTCAACCACTTCTTCCGCGGCAAGGACCACCCGGGCGGCGGCGACCACATCTTCATCCAGGGTCACGCCTCGCCCGGCATTTATGCCCGCGCCTATCTCGAGGGCCGGCTCACCACCGATCATCTGGACGGCTTCCGACAGGAGGTGTCCCGCGGCCAGGGCAACGGCCTGTCCTCCTACCCGCACCCGCGGTTGATGCCCCAGTTCTGGGAGTTCCCGACGGTCTCGATGGGCCTCACCGGCATCAATTCGATCTATCAGGCCCGGTTCAACCGCTATCTGCTCAACCGGAGCATCGTCGACACGGCCGACAAGCAGGTCTGGGCGTTCCTCGGCGACGGCGAGATGGGCGAGCCCGAATCCCTCGGCGCGATCGGCCTGGCCGCGCGGGAGGAGCTGGACAACCTCACCTGGGTGATCAACTGCAACCTGCAGCAACTGGACGGCCCGGTCCGCGGCAATGGCAAGATCGTCCAGGAGCTGGAGTCGATCTTCCTCGGCGCCGGCTGGCACGTGATCAAGGTGCTCTGGGGCCGGGACTGGGATCCGCTACTGGCGGCCGATCGCGACGGCGTGCTGGTGAACAAGATGAACACCACGCCGGACGGCCAGTTCCAGACCTACTCGGTGGAGAACGGCGGCTACATCCGGGAGAACTTCTTCGGCGGCGACCCGCGGCTGCAGAAGCTGGTCTCGGGTCTCTCCGATGATGATCTTCGCCATCTGTCCCGCGGCGGCCACGACTACCGCAAGGTGTACGCGGCGTTCAAGGCGGCGACCGAGCACGTCGGGCAGCCGACCGTGATCTTGGCCCAGACGGTGAAGGGGTGGACGATCGACGCGCTCGAGGCGCGCAACGCCACCCATCAGATGAAGAAGCTGACCACCGACGATCTGAAGGCGTTCCGCGACCGGCTCTACCTGCCGATCGCCGATGATCAACTCGCCGACGCCTACAACCCGCCGTATTTCCACCCGGGCACGGATTCCGACGAGTACGAGTACCTGCAGGAGCGGCGCAAGGCGCTCGGCGGCTATCTGCCGGAGCGGCGGGTCAAGCCGACGATCGTCAAGCTGCCCGGTGACGAGATCTACGCCCCGCTGATGGAGTCGGCCGGCGAGAAGGCCAAGGTCGCGACCACTCAGGCCTTCGTCCGGCTGCTCCGGGATCTGATGCGCGATCCCGAGATCGGCCGCCGGATCGTGCCGATCGCGCCGGACGAGTTCCGCACCTTCGGCATGGATTCGATGTTCCCGACGGCCAAGATCTATTCGCCGCACGGGATGACGTACGACTCGGTCGACCGCAAGCTTCTGCTGTCGTACAAGGAATCCACCGAGGGCCAGCTGCTGCACGAGGGCATCTCCGAGGCCGGCGCGATGGGCTCGACGATCGCGGCCGGCTCGGCGTACTCGATGCACGGCGAGCCGATGATCCCGTTCTACATCTTCTATTCGATGTTCGGGTTCCAGCGCACCGGCGACTCCATCTGGGCGATGGCCGACCAGCTGGCCCGCGGGTTCCTGATCGGCGCGACGGCCGGTCGGACCACGCTGACCGGCGAGGGGCTGCAGCACGCCGACGGGCACTCCCCGCTGTTGGCCAGCTCCAACCCGGCGGTGGTGCACTACGACCCGGCGTTCGGCTTCGAGGTGGCCCACATCGTCAAGGAGGGGCTGCGCCGGATGTACGGCTTCGGCACCGACGATGATCACCCCGAGGGCGAGAACCTGATCTACTACATCACCGTCTACAACGAGCCGGTGCACCAGCCAGGCGCGCCGGCCGAGCTCGACGTGGACGGTCTGCTCAAGGGTCTCTACCACTACACCGCTTCGCCCAACCAGGACGAGAACGCATCCCGGGCGCAGATCCTGGCCTCCGGTGTCGCGATGCCGAATGCGCTGGCCGCGCAAAAGATCTTGGCCGAGGACTGGGGCGTGTCGGCCGACGTCTGGTCGGTCACCTCGTGGAACGAGCTGCGCCGGGACGCGGTCGAGGTGGAGAAGTACAACCTCAACCATCCCGACGAGGACCGGCACTGGCCCTACGTCACCCAGGCGCTGCACGGCCGGCAGGGTCCGGTGATCGCGGTCAGCGACTACATGCGCGCGGTGCAGGACCAGATCGCCCCTTGGGTGCAGCACACCTGGTGCTCGCTCGGCACCGACGGGTTCGGTTTCGCCGACACCCGGGCCGCGGCGCGACGCTACTTCCAGGTCGACGCCCAGGCCATCGTCGTCGCCACCCTGCAGACCCTGGCCCGGGAAGGCAAGTACGACCGCCACGCCGCCGCCGAGGCCTACCGCCAGTACGAGCTGGGCGACCCGACCGCCGTAGCCGGCGTGGCCCAAGAGGGCGCCGGCGCCTGACCCAACCCCGAGTTGTCAGACTCTCACCATGCCCTGGCGTGGTGAGAGTCTGACAACTCGGGGGTTTCAGGGGCGGCGGGGGCAGATCAGGAGGTCGTCGATCTTCCGGGCGTCGGTGCAGGCGTAGCGGGTGGTGATCAGGCGTTGCACCTGGTCCGGCTGTTTGGGCAGCTGGAACCAGCCGCCGTCGATCAGCAGGAACCGCGGCGCCGGGTCGTCCAGACAGGCGAGGTTCTCGGCGTAGCTGGTGGTGTCGACGACCGACGGGTTGTAGCGGGCGCGCTGCAGCCAGACGGCTGCCGGATAGTCGCAGGGCGTCGGGTTGCGGACGAAATAGTTGACGTCGCCGAAGGCGAGATAGAGCACCGGGGTGTCGACGCCGATCAACCGGCGCACCTGCCGGGCCGACTCCTGGCGCTGATCGGACGCCTCGGCGGTGTAGATGTTGACCAGCCCGGTCTGCGGCAGCTCACTCAGCGGGGCCGTGCCGGTCGGCCCCGGCGCGACGATGCCGATCATGCTCGCGCAGCAGACGGCGGCCGCCGCGGTCACCGCCATCTTCGGCGCCGGGCCGGACGCTCGGCCGGGCCGGCGCACGATCAGAACGGCGATGATCATGGCCGCGATCAGGCCGGTCACGAACGCGGCCGGATGATCAACCCGCCAGGGTGCCGGCAGCCGGATGATCACCGCGGTCGTGAGCCCGGCCAGTGCGGTGCCGATCACCAACCGGGCCGCCGTCCGCCGGTCGGCCCGGACGACGGCCAGCACCAGCACGGCGGCCGTGATCACCGGGAACGCGACGAAGTGATAGATGAAGAACTGCTGTTGGACGACCGCGGGCAGCGACGCGAGCAGCAGCACCACGGCCGCGACCGCACCGTGGCCGAGCCTGACCCGCGCCGGCCGGCCGGCGATCAGCACCGATAGCGCGGCCGGGAGCATGATCGTCACCGGCCAGGCCAGCAGCGCGCAGCCCAGCCCGAGCAAGGCCCGCCAGACCGGTTCGGTGTTGGGCGGCTGCAGGGCCGAGAGCTCGGCCAGCCACCGCAACTCACGCGGCCAGAGCCAGGCCGTCAGCCCGATCCCGGCGATCCCGGCGGCCCCGGCCGCCAACGTCGCGGCGATCGCCCGGCGCCGGTGCAGGACGGTGATCAGCACCAGCCCGATCAACGCGATCGGCAGCGTGACGAACTTGATCGACGCCGCGGCGGCCAGCAGCACGCCGGCGCCGACCGCCGCCGGCAGCCAGGTCCGGCGATCGTCGCGGCCGAGCAGCCCGACCGACACGGCGAGCGCGGTCAGCAGCAGCGCAAGCCAGTCCGGCTCCCAGACCGAGACCGCGCCCTGCAAGCCGATGCAGCCGCCGACCGCGATTGCCAGCGGCCGCGTGGTCGCGGTCGGCAGACCGCGATCGGTCAACGCGCGGTGCAGCAGCAGGGCGGCGAGCACGCAGAGCAGCAGCGCGGAGGCCTGCATTGCCAGCTCGAAGCCGCGGCTGCTCTCGCCCAACAGCCGGGCCGGGGCGAAGACGGCCGACATGATCAGCCGGTACGCCAGCGGGCGATGGGTGAACGTGTCGGCCACCGGCCGGGGTGACGTCTGCTCGACGCCGGCCTCGAATCGGACGTCGCCGTTCAGCGGCAGCAGCAGCGCACATCCGGCCGCGACCAAGATCATCGCCGTCATGATCATGGTCGGCAGCACGGCCCGGACCGACCGGCGCTCCTGATCAAGGACGGGCCGGGGCGCGCCGTCGACCGTCGCGGACATCGTCACCCCTGAAGCTCTCTGAGGCGAGCGGCCGGTGCCGCTCGCGTACCCAGCAGAGGGGTCGGAGATGTCGGGAAGGTGACGAACAGGCCAGCAACAGCTGACAGAAACCCGGTCAGTCGTCGACGGCCAGCCGGGCCAACGTCAGCAGCGACTCCTCGATCAGCCGCCGTTGATCATCGAGCCGACGGGCCTCCCGCTCGGGCAGCTCGACGGTGACTTCGATCTCGGTGCCGCTGCCGTCCTCGCGGAGCCGCCAGACGAAGATCAGCTCCGAGACCAGGCAGGAGATGGTGACCCGGCCGGGCGTCGCGTCCAGCCGCTGCTCCATCGGGAAGTCGGGATAGCCGGCCGGCCACATCGTGTACGCCGAAGAGTCCGGGTCGGCCGTGCGCACCGCGACGGTCTCGACGCCCTGCCACCAGTCGGGGAACCGGGTCGGGTCGTGCAGCAGCTTCCACACCGCCTCGACCGGACCGGCGCTGCGACGGTTCAGCGTGAACGACGGCATCGGACTCACCGCACCGACTCGACGGCGGCCGCGGCATCGACCCGGGCGCTCAGTTCCGCGATCCGCTCCAGCTCGCGTCCCGGCTCGACCAGACCGATGATCGGCGGCCGGCCCAGGTCGACCAGGCTGGCCAGATAGCCGTCGCCCGCTTCGCCCGCGGCGGCTCCGGCGACCCGCTGCCAGGCCGCCGCCGACTCCGCCAGCCGCCGCTGGGCCAGGCCGAAGCTGCCCCGGGCCTGGGCGATCAGGGCCTGCACCCAGGCCACCCGCGGCACCAGCGCCCAGGCCTGATCGGCCCGGCCGACCGACTCCTGCAGGGCGGCGCGGAGCTGGGCGGTGGCCTCCTCCGGTCGGCCGGCCAGCGCGAGCGCCTCGGCCCGGACCAGACCGGCGGTCACCCGGCTGACTTCGGCGCCCGCCGCCAGGCCACGGCCGATCAGCTCCGCCGCCTCGCCGTACCGTCCGGCGCGCAGCGCCAGCAGGCCGCGGTCGTGGGTCGCGGTGGCAGCCAGCACCGGATCGTCGATCCGGTCGGCCCAGTCCTGCACCTCGTCCGCGGCGCGCGCGGCCTCGTCGTGCCGGCCCAGCCGGGCCAGGATCTGCGCCTTGGCCGCGAGCGTCTTCAGCGCCAGACCGGTCACCGCCGCACTCGCCTCGTAGGCCCGGTCGATCATCACCAGCGCCGGCTCGTCCCGCCCGTCGCAGAGCAGGGCACAGGCGGCGTTGACGAACACGGTGTACGCCCGGTCCGGGGCGGCCTCGACCCGGCGGACGACGGGATCGTTCGGGTCGGCGATCAATGCCGCCGCCTCGGCGAACCGAGCCTGCCGGATCAGTGCCTGCATCCTGATCTCCAGCACGTCTGCGCTCAGCGTGGAGCGCAGGTCGGTCAGCGCCGAAGCCTCGGCCAGCAGCCGTTCGCTGTCGGTGCCGGGGCCGGCGACGGCGTCGCCCCAGGCCAGGCCGACCAGCACCTCGGCCAGCACGGCCGGATCAGGGTCGGCGGTGAGCAGGGAGCGGGCCGTGCGATAGGCCCGCAGTGACTCCGCCGGATGGCAGCTGACGGTCCGGAACTGCCGGCCGCGCCGACACCACGCCGCCGGCAGCGCCGCTGCGGGCAGCCGAACCAGGGCCTCGGACCAGGCGAGCTCCAGCTCCGGTTGCCGGTGCGCCCAGGCGTAGACCTCCGCCAGCTCGAGCCAGAGCCCGCCGTCCGCCGGATCGACCGCCACGGCCCGCCGGAGCAGCTCGGCCGCCTCGTCCAGCGCTCCCACGGATCGCGCCCGGGCGGCCGCGGCGGCCAGCTCGCGACCCGACTCCCGACCCCGGCCGGCCAGGGCCAGGTGATGGGCCCGCTCGACGTGCTCGGTCGGCTCGATCCCGTCGGCGAGCCGGTCATGCAGGCCGGCCGGGTCGGCCAGGTCGGCGTAGACCGCCGCCCGCAGCAGTTCGTGGCGGAAGCCGAGCCGCCCGTCCCGGCGGGTCAACAGCCCCTCCGAGCCGGCCACCGCGTCGGCCGGGACCGGGACCGGCAGCCGAGCCAGCTCGCCGGGCCACAGCGGCCGGCCCGCCGCGGCCACCAGCTCGACCAGCGCGACGGTCGCGGCCGGCAGCCGGCTCATCGTCGCGGCGACGGCCGCGCGGAGGTTGGGCGGCGGGCCCTCGCCGCCGGCGACGATGGTCCGGGCGGCCTCGACCGCGAGCAGCGGGTTGCCCTCGGCCGCGCCGATCACCTTGGCCAGCCGGCCGGCGTCGAGATCATGCAGGGCGCGGGTCAGGGCGGCCACGTCCCGGTCGCTGATCGGCGGCATCGCGAGCGTGCTCACCGGGACCCCGTGCCCGCTCAGGTCGGCGATCAGCTGGTCGACCTCCGGCCGTCGCGCGCCGTCCCGCCGGGCGAGCAGCAGCAGCGCGGGCAGTTGCGGCAGCCGACGGCCGACGTACGCCGCCAGCCGCAGACTCGCCCGGTCCGCACGCTGGGCGTCGTCGACGGCCAGCAGCGTCGGCCGCTCCAGACACGACCACTCGACCAGCCGCAGCAGCGCCTCGGACACCCGGAGCCGTTCGAGTTCCGGGGCGGTGGCCGGCGCGGGCGGGTGCGGGTGGCCGAGCCGGGCGCCGAGCCCGGGCGACAGCCGGTTCAGCTCCTCCGGCCAGGTCGCCGCGGCCGGCACCTGCCGGACGCCGCCGACCAGGGACCGGGCCAGCTCGAGCCAGGCGGCGAACGGCGTCTCCCCGGCCACGTCGATCGCGGCCGCGACCGCGGTGTGACCACCCTGATCGGCGACCCGGCGGGCCAGCTCTGCCAGCAGCGTGGTCTTGCCGATCCCGGCCTCGCCGGCCAGCACGACCACCTGCCCGCGCCCGTTCGCCGCCTCCCGCCAGCGCTCGGCCAGCCAGGCCAGTTCCGCCGACCGGCCGAAGATCTGGATCCGTCGGCTCGTTCCCCGGCCACCGTCGGTCCGCGCGTGCACGGCCCGGGTCGCGGGCGAGGGCCGTACGCCCAACTCCTCCCGTAGCCGCCGCGCGAACTCCCGGGTCACCAGCACCGCCTCGGCCCGCTCACCGGCCCGCAACAACCGCTCCACCAGCGCCCGGTGGGCCGACTCGTCGTGCGGGCGCAGGGCGGCCAGCTGCCGCGACCAGCCGACCGCGTCGGTCCCGGCGCCGGCCGTCTCGGCCCGGTCGGCCAGCTCGACCAGGCGCCGGGCCCGGCGATCGACCAGCTCGGCCCGGGCCCGGAACACCCAGTCGTCGGCCAGCTCCGGCAGCAGCTCGTCCGGGGCCCGGTCGGGTGACGGCTCGTCGTCGACATCGACCGCCACGTCGACCAGCGCCAGCGTGGTCCGGGTCGTCTCGAGCACCGCGGCGGCATCGCCCCACGCCGTGTGGACGGCCCAGACGGCGGTGCGCAGATTGGCCCGGGCCCGGTCCGCGCCGGCGTCCGGCCACAGCCCGGCGGCCACCGCGGCCCGGGCGTTTCGTCCGGGGTGCAGCGCCAGCCAGGCGATCAGCGCCCGGGCCCGTTCGCTGCTCGGCAGGGCGAGCGGGATCCCCGCCAGATCGGCGGCCATCGGCCCGCAGATCCGCAAGCGGAGCATCTCACCAGGGTAAGTCCCGGCTCCTGGCGTTGACGCTGTTTTGACGGTGAATCGACGGCCGGCCGGGCACGCTCGGCGACATCCGGTCCGCGCCCGGCGGATCGAGGAGAGGAGAGCCTCATGTCCACCACCATCGCGGGCCCCGGCGCCGTCGACACCGATCGGCTGAACGCCCTGCTCGGCCTCATGATCGGCGACCTCGGGGCGACCTTCAACGCCGGCCTGGTGGTCCTCGGCGACCGGCTCGGGCTTTACCGGGCGATGGCCGACGGCGTCCCGGTGACGGTCGAGGAACTGGCCCGGCGGACCGGCACCTCCGCCATCTATCTGCGGCCCTGGCTGTCCGGCCAGGCCGCCGGCGGCTACGTCCAGTACGACCCGGCGGCCGGCACCTGGTCGCTCACCCCCGAGCAGTCGTTCGTCCTGGCCCAGCCGGAGAGTCCGGCGTTCTTCGCCGCGTCGATGCAGCTGGCCCTGGCCACCCTGCGCGACGTGGACCAGATCGAGGAGTGCTTCCGTACCGAAGCAGGTTTCGGCTGGCACGAACACGATCCGGAACTGTTCGAGGGCACCGAGCGCTTCTTCCGCCCCGGCTATGTCGAGAGCCTGGTCGGCACCTGGCTGCCGGCGCTGGACAGCGTCGTCGCCAAGCTCGAGGCCGGCGGCCGGGTCGTCGACGTCGGTTGCGGCCACGGCTCCTCCACCGTGCTGATGGCCCAGGCCTTCGACCGGTCGACCTTCCTCGGCGTGGACTATCACGAGGCCTCGATCACGGTCGCTCGCCGCCGGGCCGCGGCCGCCGGTCTCGACGGCCGGGTCACGTTCGAGGTGGCCGACGCGTCCTCGCTGCCACCGGGATCGGCCGACCTGGTGACGATGTTCGACTGCCTGCACGACCTGGGTGATCCGGCGGCCGCCGCCCGCGCCGCCCGCGGGCTGCTCGGCGCCGACGGCACGCTGATGGTCGTCGAGCCGATGGCCGGCGACCGGATCGAGGACAATCTCCATCCGCTCGGCCGGGTGTTCTACGGCGCCTCGACCATGATCTGCACGCCCTGCTCACTGCAGCAGGAAGGGCGACGGGCACTCGGCACGCAGGCCGGCCCGGCGGTCCTCAGCTCGGTGCTCCGCGACGCCGGCTTCGGCCGGGTCCGGGTCGCCGCCACCAGTCCGGTCAACCTCGTCCTCGAGGCCAGACCTTGATCAACTTCACTCGGCTCCGACCAACGGCAGCCACCATC
This sequence comes from Microlunatus speluncae, assembly GCF_009299835.1. GTDB lineage: Bacteria > Actinomycetota > Actinomycetes > Propionibacteriales > Propionibacteriaceae > Microlunatus > Microlunatus speluncae. The sequence goes on along the minus strand of NZ_VKCZ01000019.1, from coordinate 77,271 downwards.
GATCCAAGGAGATCATCATGACCACCACAACCACCGGCGCCGGCGTGGACGGCACCGCCCTCATCGCGGCCACCACCCGGCGCGATGCCGCCACCCTCACCGCGTTCTACGCCGGCGACGCCGTGATCAATGTCGTCGACCGCGATCATCCACCGGCATCGCCGCTGGTGCTGATTGGCACCGAGGAGATCGGTGCCTACTTCCGCGACATCTGTGGCCGCGACATCGTGCACACGGTGCCGCAGCTGGTCGCCGACGCCAACGGCGTCGCCTTCGAGCAGCACTGCCGCTATCCCGAGGGCAACAGCGTCACCTGTCTGGCCGTCTCCACGGTCCGCGACGGCAAGATCATCCGGCAGACGATCGCCCAGGCCTGGGACTGATCGCATCCGTCCGGAATCCTTCAGATGAACGGAAGGTGACCATCAGATGGTCGACAGCTGACGAACGAACCCGAGCCCGAAATCGGTGGACCGACGGCCCATCCGGGACTGGTACGGTCTTGCCCGTGGCAAATCTGGTCCGCACTCTGGCGCGCAACAAACTGGTCCAGAAAATCACCAAGAACGAGCGGATCCGAGGCAATCGCCACTACCAGGCGCTCCGGTTCAGCATCGTCCGGAAGCCACTGAATCACCACGGCAGCCGGGTCCCGATCGCGCTCCGGATCAAGGTCGGCTCCAAGATCGACATCGGGCCCGGCGCGGACGACTTCTTCGCCGGGCTCCGGGGCGTGGTCTGGGCCGATCCGCTCCGGATCTCCCGCTGGGATCACATCGCCGTCTGGCGGGTCAACAAGGACACCGACGCCACCGCCCTGGCCAACGAGCTCGGCCGCCGGGTCTTCCCGTCGAAGAACCGCGACCTGGTCTGCGTGATCGACGAGCGCAATCCGCAGCTCACCTCGGCGCACGACCTGCTCACGCTGCTGTCCCGGACCCGGATCCAACCGACCGTCGATCAGTTCACCGAGCAGCGCAACCTGGTCGTCGTGCTCGACCCGCCGACCCGGACGTCGTTGTCGGTGGCCTCGACCTGGGGCCGGACCCGGACCGTCGCGGTGCTGACCCGGCCCAGCCCGTTCCCACCGTCCTGTTTCGCCGAGGTCGACGCCCTGTTGATCGCCGACGGGGTCGACCCGGAGCCGTACGCGGACCTGCGGATTCCCTTCACCACAACGTTTTCCGAGCCCGATGAGGCACTGGCCCAGATCAAGGCGCTGGTCAGCGGGTCGCTGGAACGACCGCCCGGCTATCACTTCGCGATCTTGGGCGACATCGACGAACTGCCGGCCGGAGTCGACTCCGAGATCGACATCGTCTGCGTCATTCCGGAGGAGTTGGACGCCAGCGTGCTGTCCAGCTTCGCCGAATACCTCGACGCGTTGATCGACCTGTCACTGGTGATCGCCGTCCATTCCCGTTTCCTCTACAGCCACGAGACTCTGATCCGCGCCGAGCAGCCGGCCGTCCTGCTGCAACGGTTGATCGAACGTGGCGCGCGGCTGCGGATCCAGTCGCCCTCGCCGACGCCTTCTTGGAGACCGCGATGAAGATCGTTCACCTGTCCGGCTCGGCGCTGGCCGGGGCGCCCGGCATGCTGGCCCGCGCCCAGAATCAGTTGTACGGCTACGATGCCGTCCATTTCCGGACCGGTGATCTTGGTCATTTCCGCGACCTGATGTCGGTCAACTGCATCCCGGTCCGACCCAACGCGCTCGATGCCGAGCTGGTCCGGCAGCACGTCACCGAGGCCGACGTGATCCACGTCCACAACCTGGTCGCCCCGTTCGCGTTGGCCTGGCTCGCGTCGATCGACGGGATCAACGAACGCACGCTGATCTATCAGGTGCACTCACCGACCCGGGAACGCCCGATCTATCAGGATCTGTCGGCCTCGCTCGGCCTGCAGTGGCGGGCCCGGCTGGCGGTGTCGCAGATCCATCCGCGGCTGTTCCCGACCATGACGCCGGTGCCGAACTGTCTGTACCGGGACTGGCTCACGCCGCAGCGCCGATCCCGGCCGCGGTTCGACGGTCCGGTCCGGGTGGTCTTCTCGCCGTCGACGCCGTCCCGGGCCCGATGGAGCAGCAAGACCTCGCCGGTCTTCGATGCGCTGCTGGAGGCGCTCGCCGTCAACCGGCGGTTCGAGCTGGTCCGGGTCACCGACGTCTCTCCGGAGCGGCTGTCGGCGACCCGGACGGTGGCCGACGTCAGCATCGACGAGATCCTCACCGGGGGTTTCCACCTGGTGTCCTATGAGGGCATGGCGGCCGGCAACGTCGTCGTCAACGGCGCCGACCAGCTGTCGCTGGCGGCCTTCGCGATGGGGTTCCAGACCAACGAGCCGCCGCCGTTCCTGCGCACCGATGTGGACGAGTTCGCCGAGCAACTGGGCCGGCTCGCCTCCGATCGCCGGCTGCTGGCGGACTGGATGGACGCGTCGCACGACTACTACTGGCGGGTGATGTCGGCCGAGCGGGTGGTCGGCATCTACGACGAGATCTATCGCGGCGGGAAGGTGGAGCATGGCGAGCGGGCTGACGCGGTTGCGTGATCATCTCGCCGGGGCGTCGATCGATCTGGTCGGCAACGGACCGTCCGCGAGCGACTGGCGGCCGCGGCCGTCGGTCCGGGTGGTGACGGTCAACGCCGGCCTGAAGTTGATGGCCGAGCACGACGCGATGGCCGACCTGTGCTGGATCCAGGACGAGCGCTTCATCGCGACCAAGCCCGACGCCCTGCTGCCGTACCTGTGCCGGACCAGGTTCTTCGCCGCCAACGCCGACATCGCCCACCAGGCCGGGATCGTCGACGACCGGTTGATCGCGATCCGGATGCTCGACTACGAGACCTTCTCCCGGGATCCGCGGATCGGCCTGGGGCACGGCTACAACGTGATCTTCGGCGCCCTGCAGATCCTGCGCTGGTGCGGGGTCCGGCGGATCGACGTGTACGGGGTCGGGCTGCGCTACTGGTCCACCGACACCCGATTCGATCAACGGGTCCGCGGCTTCGACGTCGACCTGCACCGCTCCGGTGATCAGGTCCGGCTGGTCCGGAAGGCCCTGGACATCGTCGCGGCCGACGGCATCGAGGTCGAGATCCACGGCCCCTCCGCCCTCTCGGTCGCCCGCACCGCCACCGCCTGAACCCCCCGACTTGTCAGACTCTCACCACGCTATGACGTGGTGAGACTCTGACAAGTCGGGGGGTTCGTGAGCTTTGGGTCCTTAGGATTCGTTGATGGCCCTTGGCTCGCGGATCCGACGGACCGCACTGAGAGCCGGGTCGGCCGCGTTGACCGCCGTCTACGGCATCTACCGGTCGCATCCCGCTCTGTGGCGTTTCACCGCCCGCAATTATCATCCGGCGCTCGGCCGGTTCGCCCGGCTCAACGCCTGGATGACCTGCCAGCACGCGAATCTCGACGTTCCGGCCTACTCGGCCTTCCTTGCTGATCATGGATTCCGGTTCCGCTGGTGGGACCTGACCAGCTATCCGGCGACCGCCAAGGACAGCTATGTCCGGGCCTACAGCGAGGCGGACCGCTGCTGGCACGGCACCATCGTCACCGCCGGCACCGTGGTGGACGAGTCCAGCGGGTCGTCCGGCCAGGCCTTCAACTGGGTCCGGTCGCGGCGCGAACTGCGGACCGTGCACAAGAACGTCGCGGGCTACATCACCCTGCTCTTCGGCTCCCGGCAGCTGTTCTGCATCAACGCCTTCTCGATGGGCGCCTGGGCCACCGGCACCAACACCGGGATCGCGATGGCCCGGGTGGCCATGGTGAAGAACACCGGTCCCGACCTGGACAAGATCGTCGACACGCTGCGGCACTTCGGCCCCGGCTTCGTCTATTTGATCAGCGCCTATCCCCCGTTCCTCAAGCATCTGCGAGATCGGCTGGACGACGAGCAGTTCGACTGGGACCGCCACACCCTGCACGGGTTCGTCGGCGGCGAGGCGCTGACCGAGGGGCTGCGGGACTACCTGGAGGAAAGGTTCGTCCGGGTCTATTCCGGTTACGGTGCGTCGGATCTGACCATCGGGATGGGCGGCGAGACCGACCTGGCCGTGTGGATCCGCCGGGTGCTGCTGGCCCGGCCGGAGGTGCGGCACGCGCTGCTCGGCCCCGGTGAGGACCGGACCCCGATGGTGTTCCAGTACAACCCGCTGGAGACCTACTTCGAGACGACGCCGGACGACGAGCTGGTGGTGACGATCAACTCCACCGCCGTGCTGGCGCCGAAGCTGCGCTACAACATCGGCGACGAGGCGAAGTTGATCACGTTCCCGGAGCTGCGGCAGCGGTTGGCGGCCTTTCCCCGGTTGGCGTACGGCTTCGAGCGGGCGTTCGCCAGCCAGCGGATGAAGCTGCCGTTCGTGCTGCTGTTCGGCCGCAAGGACTCCACCATTTCCTACCTGGGCGCGAACATCTATCCGCTGGACGTGGAGAACGGGCTCTACGACGACAATCCGTACGCGGACCGGATCGAGTCGTTCAAGCTCAGCGTCGACGACATCGGTGACTCCGAAGCCCGGCCTTCCGTGCATCTCGAGCTGCGGCCGCGCTCCGGGCTGACCGACGCCGAACGGGCCGACCTCGCCGGCCGGGCCCGGGCCGGGGTGATCAGGCATCTGGCGTCGGTGTCCCGCGATTTCGCCCAGTCGTTGGCCGAGGACCCGACCTCGGCCGAGCTGCGGGTGCTGGTCCATGATCACGGCACCGGCCCGTTCTCATCCGCCCGGACCAAGATCAAGAACGTCTATCTGGTGGATCGTGAGGACGGCGGCCGATGAGGAGCACGGACTTCTCAGCCGCGCCCCGGCACGCTCGGGCGGAGGCGGTCTTCGTCGGTCTGAACGGCTTCAGCGGGCCGGGGCCGATGATCACCCAGATCCTGCGCTGGCCCCGGGTGGACCGGCAGCTCCGAGCCGCGCCCGGCTACTGCTGGCACCACTCCTACTGGGTGCCGCCGTGGAGCATCGGCCTGTTGATCGGCTTCAGCACTCGGGCCGAGCTGACCACCTTCGCCCGGACGCCGATCCACCGGGACCTGGTGCGCTGGGTGATGGCGCCCCACCCCCGGACCGGTCGCCGACCGGCGGACGCCGGCTTCATTCGCTTCTACACCGGCGATCCGGACGGTTACACCAACGGGCTCTGGCGGGCCGAGGAGGACCAGCCGGAATGGCGATGACTCCCGCCGCCCTGCCCCGCGTGGTGCCGGTGCTGACCCGGCGCGACTTCGCCGACTTCGTCGCGCTGCCGCTGCGGCTGCATCCGGCCGACCGCTATGTCCCGGTGCCGCGACCGACGCTGCATCGCTGGTGGACCAAGGGCGACGCGTTCGGCCGGCCGGTCGAGTTCTGGCTGGCCCGGGACGCGTCCGGTGCGGCCGTCGGCCGCTGCGTCAGTCACCACGATCCCCGCCTGGACGCCAAGCTGGGCGAGCGACTGCAGCTGTTCGGGCTGTGCGAGTTCGCCGACGCCACAGCCCTCGGCGCGCTGACCGTACACCTTGATCGGCGGGCGTCGGACGCCGATCGGGTGGCGCTGCTGGGCCCGGTCAACCTGCTGCCGAACCAGTCCGGCGGCGTGATCACCAGCGGCTTCAGCGACCGCGGCTTCGTCGACTCGGCCTGGAATCCCGGCCGCTATCTCCTCGACTACGCCGCCCACGGTTACCAGGAGTGGTTTCCGGCCGACACCTGGCAATTGGCGATCACCGCGGCGACGGTCGAGCGTTCCGGCGGCGCCCCGAGCGCGGCCGAGTGGCGGGACGCCGGGCTGCGGATCGAGTACGGCCGCCGACGGTTCATCCGGCGCCAGCTCGCTGATCTGTTGGTCGCCCTGAACGCGAGCTTTGATCAACTTCCGTACTACACCGAGATCTCCCCGGCCGAGCTGGCCCTGGCCACCGACGGGCTCTCCTATCTGCTGGACGAGAAGCTGCTGCTGCTCGCCTACGACGACGCCGGCCGGGTCGTCGCCTTCGTGCTCTTCGTCCCCGACCTGAGCCTGTTCCTGCAGCGGACCGGCGGCCGGATGGGGCCGCTGCAGCTGCTTCGGTTGTTGATCACCCCGAGCGCGTACCGGAGCGAGGCGATCGGGATCGTCCAGGGCACCGTGCCCGGGCTGCAGGGCCGCGGGGTGATCACCCTGCTGGTCCGGCAGCTGTACGCCAACCTGCAGACCCGCGGCTACCGACGGATCCGGACCACCTACATCGGCCGGGACAATCCCGCCTCCGCCCGGCAACTGACCCGGGTCGGCGGCCAACCGCTGCACGGCTACACCTTCTACCGCCGCCCGGTAACCCATCCCCGGCAGCACCGATGACCGCGACCGCGCGCCTGACCGCCGGCCGGACGACCGCGGGGTGCCGGTGACGACGACCGACGATGATCACCGGCAGCCCGACCATGATCAACTGCTGGACCTGATCCGCGCGGCAGGTCGGGCACCCTCCGCGCACAACACCCAGCCGTGGGCGACCCGGATCCGGGACGGCGGTGTTGATCTTGCGGTCGACCCGCGGCGAACCCTGCCGGCCGGCGACCAGACCGGCCGGGACACCCTGCTGGCGCTGGGCGCCTGGCTGGAGTGCTTCACCATCGTCGCGGCCACCGCGGGGTTGCGGACCATGATCACGATCTTGCCGGCGGTGGAGCAGGTGGACCAACTCGAGCTGACCGGCGCGCCGGACTTCGGTCGGCCCGTGGCCCGGGTCGAGCTCGTCCCGGGTGCCGCGGCCTCGCCGTTCAGCGCGACCGACGTCGCCGAGCGAGCCGTGTTCCGGGGTCGGCTGATCCCCGGGCCGCAACTGTGGGACGACCTGACCGACTGCGACCTGCCGCCCTGGCTGCAACTGCGACGCCTCGACTCGCCCGCGATGCACCGACTGCTCCGCCTCGGCACCGGCTATCTGCTCTCACACCCGCTGGTGCTGTCGGAGCTGATCGCCTGGCTCCGGTTCACTCCGGCCGACGCCCGGACCCGGCGCGACGGCCTCGACGTCCGCTCCCTCGGCCTACCCACCGGGGTCGGCCGGCTCCTCCGCTCCTGGCTCCGCCATCCCGCACGTTCTCGGGCCACCCTGCGGCTGGTGACCGCGATCGGGACCCCGCTGGAACTGTTCTGGCGAGCCCGGACCGGCGACCGCCCACCGGACCGTGCCCCGGTCAGCAACGTCGCCGGAGTCGATCATCTCGTCCTGATCGCCGACCCCAGGCTCGCCTCCGAGTCTGCCGGGTCCGACGCGTCCACGGGGTCCGCCGGGCCCGCGGGGTCCGCCCAGCCCGCGGGGTCCGCCCGGCCCGCGGGGTCCGCCGGGTCCACGAGCCCGGCCGGGATCGGCGCCGCCGCGCTGATCGAGGCCGGCCGAGCCCTGCTCCGCTGCTGGCTGCACGCCCACCGGCACGGCCAACGCGTCGCACCCCACTCGGAGATCATCGACGCGCCCTTCGCCGCCGCCGCCCTCCACGCCCGCCTCGGACTGTCCCGCAGCCAGCTCCCCCTCGCCGTCTTCAGCTCCGGCCACCCCGACGGCACCTCCCCGCGCTCCCACCGCCTCACCGACACCCCCTGACCCCGCGGGCGGACCTTGACCACCGGAATCGCCCAAACCCGTGGCCAACCAGTCCACTCGTGGGCCCTCCGCGGCCCGACCGATCCTTTCGGCACCGTCGCGCGGCCTCTGCTGGGGCTTCGCCCCAGCTACAGGCGGCGCGATCCCCGCTCCCCAGGACCGAGACCCGGACGCCCGGCCGAGCCGGCACACCCGCTCCGCGCCACCTACTCGCCCTTCGCCCCACCAATAGAGGGCGCGAAGCCCGAGAAAGTGGAGCGAAGCAGACCTGTGGACCGGCAAGTCCCCGGCCCCGCGAGCCGAGCCATGAGCTGCCTTGCCTCGGCCCAGGCGACGCCGATGCCAAACCCACTCGACGGCGAGACCCGAACCCCGGCGAGCCGGAGAGCCAACCGGCCCGACCGGCCCTGCAATCTCACCCTCCGCCCCACCTACTCGCCCTCCGCCCCACCAACAGACGGCGCGAAGCTTCAGAAACGGCCGCGAAGCCAGATCGAACCGGCCACACCAGTCAAACCGGCACCCGCCCTTCCTGGCGCGCCGGCGACCCGACCACCGCCCCACCCGTGACGGCGCGGACCCACCGCGGGCACCCACCGCGCCGCCAACACCTCGGCCCGCGGACCGCCTTCCACGACGCCGACGACCGCGAGACCCAACACCGCGAGTCGGAGGGCAGCCCGACCCGGCAATCTCACCCTCCGCCCCACCTACTCGCCCTCCGCCCCACCAATAGACGGCGCGAAGCTTCAGAAACGGCCGCGAAGCCAGATCGAACCGGCCACACCGGCCAAGACCGGCAACCGCCCTCCCCGCCGCGCCCTCGACCCGACCATCGACTTCACCCATGCATACCGCAGAAGCCCATCGCGCAACCGCTCAACACGGCCCAGCCGGCACCGGCCGCTCCCAAGTCGCGCAAAGACGTGCCGCGAGCGGCAAATCCCCAGGAGAGGGAGGCCGAGTACGCAACTCCCGGAAGGCGAGACGCCGAGGGCGCGAACCCGGAGCGCGAGACACCGAGGGCGCGAGCCCGGGTGCGCGAGAGATTCAGCAGCCGAGGATGAGGGCCTTGGCTTCGGCCACGGCTTGGGCGGAGCCGGCGAGATTCCAGCTCTGGCCGCGGTGCGGGAAGATCTCGGCGACGCCGCCGGCGCCCTGGACCAGGGCTGCGCCGGGCAGCCAGTCCCACAGGTTCAGGTTCTTCTGCAGGAACAGACCGGAGCGGCCGGTCGCCACACCGGACAGGTCGATCGAGGCGGAGCCGAGCATCCGGATCGTCGCGGTGGCTGCGATGACGGCGCGCCACGGCTCGAACATGTCCGCATCGTCGAACCGGTTCGGATGCAGGTAGGTGCAGACCGAGATCCGTTCCAACGGCTGGTCCTCGAGAGTCGGGACGGGCACAGCGTTGCGGGTGGTGGGCCGGTCGGGGCCGCCGACCCAGAGTTCGTCCATCGCCGGGTAGTAGACCGCGCCGACCACGGGCAGCTCGTCCTGGGCCAGCCCGATGGCCGAGCACCAGTAGGGGATCTGATTGAGGAAGTTGTACGTACCGTCGACCGGATCGATGTACCAGGTCCGTCGGCCGGGCCGGCTCGCCCCTTCCTCGCCGACCACCCCGTCGTCGGGCCGATGCTCGATCAGCCTGCTCAGCACTCGTTCCTCGGCGGCATGATCGGCTGCCGAGACGACGTCGGAGACCGACGTCTTGTAGTGCGTCTCCAGGCCGTCGGCCAGCATTTTCGCGGCCAGCGTGCCCGCGTCTCGCACCAGGTCCGCGGCAAGATCGGAATCGTCCACGGACTCGACCCTATCTAGTGTCGTGTCGCCCAGGTAGGTCGCCCGCGCACCAGTCCAGCAGCCGCTGCACCGGCCAGGTGTTGATCACCCGATCCGGGTCGATGCCGGCGGCCTCCGCGCGCTCGCAGCCGTACGCCAGGAACTCCAGCTGACCGGGCGCGTGAGCATCGGTGTCGATCGAGAACAGGCAGCCCATCTCGACGGCCAACTGCAGCAGCCGGGTCGGCGGATCACGGCGTTCCGGCCGGGAGTTGATCTCCACCGCGACGCCGAACGTCCGGCAGGCCTCGAACACGACCTCGGCGTCGAAGGTCGATTCCGGCCGGGTGCCGCGATCGCCCTGGATCAGTCGGCCGGTGCAGTGGCCGAGGATGTTGGTCCGCGGGTTCGCGATCGCCGCGACCATCCGGTGGGTCATCGACTCCGAATCCATCCGCAGCTTGGAATGGACGCTGGAGACGACGAGCTCCAGGTCGGCCAGCAGTTCGTCCTCACCGTCCAGCGAGCCGTCCTCGAGGATGTCGATCTCGATCCCCTTCAGGATCCGGAACGGCGCCAGGGCCTCGTTCAGGTCCTCGATCACTGCCAGCTGCTGCCGCCGCCGTTCGGTGGTCAGGCCGCGGGCCACGGTGAGCCGCGGCGAGTGGTCGGTGATCGCGCAGTATTCGTGGCCGAGCGACCGGGCGGTGATCATGGTCTCGTCCAGCGGGCTACCGCCGTCGGACCAGTCGGAATGGCAGTGCAGATCACCCTTGAGCGCCTGCCGCATCGTCTCGCCACCCTCGACCAGCGGCGCGGTCGCAGCCCGCAGCTGAGCCAGATATTCAGGCACGGAGCCGGCCATCGCCTGACCGATCACGGCAGCCGTCTTGGGCCCGATCCCGGCCACCTTGGCCCAGCTGTTGCGCTCCTGATGATCATGACGTACGTCGACCGGCATGGCATCAACCGTGTCGGCCGCGCGCCGGTACGCCTTGACCCGGTGGGTGTCGGACCGGCTCCGTTCCAGCAGGAAGGCGATCTCTCGCAACGCGACCACGGGATCCACGGTCATTCCCCTTCTCGAATAGGCGTCCGGTCTTCCGGACAGGGTCGGCTTCGGCCGGTCAACGCCGGCGGCGCGGCCGCGGCCGTAACGGCACACTGGGCATCGCCGGCGCTTCCATCACCGGCTCGGACCGGTCGACCACCGGCGGAAACCGATCGGCCCGATCCAGCCAGGCCTGTCGGTAGCCGGCGACCTCGTCATGATCACGACCGACGAAATTCCACCACATCACGATCTCCTCGGCGAACGGTTCGCCGCCGAGCAACAGGATCCGACCACCTTCCCGGCTGCGCAATCCCAGCTCGCGCCGGCCGGTGCCGAGATACAGCAGTTGATCATGCTCGACCCGGGTCCCGGCGACGTCGGCCGTCCCGCTCACCGTGAAGGCTCCGTATTCGAACTCCGGAGTCAGCGGCAGGGTGATCTCGGCTCCCGGTTCGAGGTCGAGGTCGACCGCGAGCAATGGCGTGTACGTGTCGGCCGGCGAGGCCACCCCGTCGATCTCGCCGAGCAGCACGATCCCGGTCACGCCGTTGCCGGTGATCACCGGCAACTCCGGATGGGACACGAACCGCGGCTCGGTGAACCGGGCCGAGTCGGGCAGCGCCAGCCACAGCTGCAGACCGTGCAGGAACACCGCACGACGCAGTTCTCCTCCGCTGCGCTCCCCCGAACTGCGCCGCGGGGACCCCGAAAAGCTGATCGGCGGCTTGGCGGCCGGCGACAGCTCGCTGTGCACGATCCCGCGGCCGGCGGTCATCAGGTGCAGTTCGCCGGGCCGCACCCGGACCCGGCTGCCGAGGCTGTCGGCGTGGTCGATCTCACCGGCCAGCAGCCAGGTCACGGTCTGCAGCCCGGTGTGCGGATGGGCCCAGACCCGCATCCCGGGCGAGTCGCTGACGTCCTCCGGCCCGTAGTGGTCGAGGAAGCACCAGGCGCCGATCATTCGCACGGTGCGGTCCGGCAACGCCCGCGCCACCTGGGTGGTCTTGCCCAGCCAGACCGTACGCGCCGGAAGCAGCAGCGCCTCCGGCCCCTCGGCACCCGCCGACCCGCAGTCGTACTCCCCCGGCCGGGCCTCGACATCACTCACCCCCTCACCCTAATGACGCCCAACCCCCACTTGTCAGAACTAGTGGTGTGGTCAGGAAGTTGTGTGACGTTTGCCGGTGTTCAGGTGCGTGCATCGCCAGGCCGACGAGGAAGACCTATCGGGTCATAGATCGACTGAGGAGAACGCAGCGAGGTGCGTGCCTGGGCGCCGGCAAACGTCACACAACTTCCTGACCACACCACTAGGGCACGCCAGAGCGTTCCCTAGTTCTGACAAGTCGGGGTTGCAATAGGCTCAGCGCATGGCTGCGACCACTCGAGGGATCATCAGGTCGCTGCTCCCCTCGGCCAAGACGCGGGCCGCGATCGGGCGCCGGCTGGCGGCCGTGACCGGTGCGATGGCGACCGCGACGGTGGCCGAGATGGAGTCGCGGCACCCCTGGTTCGGCCGGCTGGACGCCAAGGACCGGTCCTGGATCACGCTGGTCGCGCAGGCCGGCATCGACGGCTTCGTCCGCTGGTTCAGCGAGCCCGACCCGGCCGACCCGAGCACGATCGACGTCTTCGGTTCGGCGCCGCGCGAGCTGGCCCGGAAGATCTCGCTCTATCAGACCGTCGAGCTGGTCCGCACCACGACCGACGTGGTCGAGCAGCAGATCGACGAACTGATGCCGCGCGCCGACCGACCGGTGCTGCACGCGGGGATCCTGCATTACAGCCGGGAGATCGCCTTCTCGGCCGCCGAGATCTACGCCCGGGCGGCCGAGCTGCGCGGCGCCTGGGATGCCCGGCTGGAGGCGTTGGTGGTCGACGCGGTGCTCCGCGGCGAGACCGACGAGGCGGTGCTCTCCCGCGCCTCGACGCTGGGCTGGGGCTCGGCGACGACGGTCGTCGTCGTGGTCGGGCCCGCACCGGAGAAGGAACCGAACCAGGCGGTCGAGTCGATCCGGCGGGCCGCGATGAACGATGGCCTGGACATGCTCGGCGCCGTCCAGGGCGATCGGCTGGCCATCATCCTCGGCGGCACCGAGCTCGCCGAGCCGGGCCGGGCGGCCCAGGCGACAGCCCGGTTCGTCGATCGGTTCGGCCCGGGCCCGGTCGTGGTCGGCCCGGCCGTGGAGCATCTGATGGACGCCCCGGCGAGCACTCGCGGTGCCCTCTCCGGCTTCCGCGCGGCCGCCGCCTGGCCGGAGGCGCCGCGGCCGGTCGACGCGCTCGACCTGCTGCCCGAGCGAGCCCTGTCCGGCGACGGGCACGCCCGTCGTGCTCTCGCCCACGACGTCTATCTCCCGCTCACCCAGGCCGGCGGCGGACTGCTGGAGACCTTGATCATGTTCCTTGATCACGGCAACTCGGTCGAGGCCGCTGCGCGGGCGCTGTTCGTGCACGCCAACACGGTGCGCTACCGGTTGCGCCGGATCCACGAGGTCTCCGGCTACAGCCCGACCGATCCCCGGGACGCGTACACGTTGCGGATGGCGCTCACCCTCGGCCGACTGCTGAAGCCATGAGTGACGTACGGGTTCCGGATGATCGACTGGCGGCCGCGACCGGCGCCAGCCGAGCCTGGTACGAAATGGCCTACGGCCTGCACGGCAAGGGATTCCGGACGGTCGACGGGCTCTGGCTCGGCACCGATCCGGGGCCGCCCTGGCACTCGGGCGCGATGACGCTGCAGCCCGGGTTGGAACCGGCCCGGGTGATCGAACTGCTCGGCCCCGACTTCGACTCCTCGATCGCCGACAACTTCGTCGATCTTGATCTTGCCGACCAGGGCTTCACCGTGCTGTTCGACGCCACCTGGGTGCACGCGCCGGCGCCCCGAACGGGAGCCGCTCACCCCGAGGACTGGTCCGTGATCACGTCGCCGGAACTGTTGGCGGAGTGGAGCCGGCGGCACGACTACGTCGGCGTGCTGACCGAGGCCGCCCTGCGGCTGCCGGAGCTGCGGATCCTGGCCCGGACCCGGGACGGCCGGCTGACCGGCGGTGCCGTGCTGCACCGGACCGGGTCAGTCGTCGCCGTGTCGAACGTCTGGGCCGATGTCGAACCGGGCGGCTGGGCGGAGATCATGATCATGGCCGAGCTGCTCTTCCCGGGCCGCGACCTGGTCGGCTACGAACGCGACCAGGACCTGACCGACGCCCTCGCTGCCAGCTTCACCCCGGTCGGCCCGCATCGGGTCTGGCTCTCGTCCTGACCGCCAAGAACTGACCAAACTAACTAATCTGCCCTGTTAATTAGTTAGTTTAGTCGCCAGCATCGAGGCATCGTCAGCCATCGAAGGAGTCGTCGTCGAGGATCGCCGGCGCGCTGCCGAAATCGTTCAAGGCGACTCGGAGCATCTCCGAACCCGCAGCGAGCAGGAGCTGGCCGGCTATCGGGCGGCCCTCGACCACCTCTACCGCGAACCATGGCAACCACTCAATGTCGGGCTGATCATGCACTTGCACCGGCTGCTGTTCCGCTACACCGAGGTAACCGGGGGTCCGTTCAAGACGACCGACAATGTCGTCGTCGACCGGCTTCCGGACGGGACCCGGGTCAAGCGGTTCACTCCCGTTTCAGCGGCCGAAACACCGGGCCATGTCGCCGAGTTGATCGATCGGTATCTCGCGGCCCAGCAGGATGCCCGGCATCATCCCGTGATCATGATCGGGCTCTTCGCGCTCGATCTCCTCACGATCCACCCATTCCTCGATGGAAACGGCAGGATCACTCGGGCGCTCACCAACGCGCTGCTCCAGGATGCCGGTTACGAGGTGACCCGCTATGTCTCGCTCGAAACGTCCATCGCGCAGTCGGCGGATGCCTACTACGCAGCGCTGCTCGGCTCGACCGCACAGTGGCACCGAGCCCGACACGATCCGTGGCCTTGGCTCCGATACTTCGTCACCATCGTCACCATCGTCGCCAGGTCCTATGAGGAGTTCGCCTCACTCACCTCCCGGGCCCGGTCAGACGGCAGCAAACAAGACCGGGTCCGCGACTACGTGGTCAACCACGCACCCGCCTCGTTCCAGATCGGCGACATCCGGGTCGCGCTGCCAGGGGTCTCCGACCAGACGATTCGATTGGTGCTCAATCAACTCAAAGCCGCCGGCCACGTCGAGCCAGACTCGGTGGGTCGAACCGCGACCTGGTCCCGGCGCCGCTTGCCCTGAGGAAGGCCGGTGCCGGAGCGTCCATAGTCGTCACGATCGGTTTGCGATCTTGGCTGTCGTGCGGTTCTCCGAGTTCGGTTCGACCACAATCCATTCATGAAGCGCCTTTGCTGGCTACTGCTCCTGATGCCGCTGCTCGTGGCATGCACGGTTTCCGTTGGCTGCGCGGCATCCTGCGTCGGGCCCTACCTCGACGACCAACCACCAGCTGGCAGCTACGGCGCACCAACCCCTACCGTGCGCGCCGGGGACAGCGTCGAGATCTATGGGCACTGGTACACCAGCACCTGCAACGACACCTGTCGCAATGATCCGCTGGTTCCGCTGCCGGACGTGGAGTTGACCCTCACCCTGCCCGGCGGCCAACCACAGCGGCTGGGCCGTTTCACGCCCGCCGGCCAGGACTTCGGCTTCAACGTCACGGTCCACATTCCGGAGACCGCCCGGCCTGGCACCGCGACGATCAAGGACGACCGGTCTCCCCCGGCGGTCTATCGATTCCAGGTCGATTGACCCGTGGACCACGTCGGGTCGGCGGCCGTCGGAGCCCGGCCGACGCCGCGCCGACGGATAGAGTGCCCACGTCCGAAGTGCCCGAAGCGAGGTGGATCACGACCGACTCAGCGACGTTGGCCGAGCACTCGCTGCTGCCGCTGACCGGCCCGGCATCGATCGACGTCTTCACCCATCTGCTCACCCGCGGACCGGTGCCGCGGGTGGAGATCGCTCGGGCCACCGGGCTGTCGTTCGCCGCCGTGACCAAGGCGATCGCGCCGCTGGTCGACGCCGGGGTTGTCCGCGAGCTCGGGGCGGCGCGAACCGCTTCGGCTGCGGGCCGTCCGGTGAATCCGCTGTCGGTGGTCGAGGACGCCGCGCTGATGATCGGGATCAAGATCAATCCGGGCGAGTTGATCGGCGTGATCACCGGCCTCACCGCCGGGATCCGGGCCGAGCTCCGGATCGAGCCGGCCGGCGACGAGGTGGAGACCGTCGTCGCGGCGGCGGCCGAGCTCGTGACCCGGCTCCGCGCCGGGGCCGGCGCGCTGTCCGACCGGGTGATCGGCGTCGGGGTTGCCGTGTCCGGCGATGTCGACAGCCGCGGCGGCATCGTCCGCGCCTCGGCTCGGCTGGGTTGGCAGGAGGTGCCCTTGGCCGAGCTGCTGCGGCAGCGGACCGGGCTGCCGGTGTTGATCGAGAACGACGTCCGCGCGCTGACGATCGCCGAGCACTGGTTCGGGGTCGGCGTCGACACCGGCTCCTTCGTGATCATCACGATCGGCACCGGCATCGGCTGCGGCCTGCATCTCAACGGTGACGTGGTCGAGGGGGCCTTCGGCGTCGCCGGCGAGATCGGACACCTGCCGATGGCCGATTCGGAACGGGTCTGCAGCTGCGGTCGCCGGGCCTGCCTGGAGACCGTCGCGTCCTCGGCGGCGATCCTGGCCGAGATCCGCGCGGGCACCGGAAAACGGCGCCTGACCTGGGACAACGCGCTGCGCCTGGCGCATGCCGGGGAGCCGGTCGCGGTCGCCGCGTTCGAGCAGGCCGGCGCCGCGATCGGCCGGGCGATGGCCACGGTGGTCAATCTGGTCGGGCCCGAGGTGGTCCAGGTGGTCGGCGAGGGGGTGGCCGACTTCGACCTCTACGAAGCCCGGATGCGAGACGAGTTCCATGATCATGTGTTCGGCGCCGCGGATCGGTGTCGGATCGGCACCCGCTCGCACAGCTTCACCGACTGGGCTCGCGGCGCGGCCGTCGCCCTGCTCCGGTCGGTGGTCCTGTCCGGTGGCCGTACCAAATATTTGACGATGTGAAGTAAGTGCCGGTACGGTCGAGTGACCGACCCTCTGGAAGGCACTGCGATGACGCATCCGAATCCTGTCCGCCGGCCCCGACTCCCCCGCCTGACCGCAGCCGCCCTGGCTCTGGTGATCACCGCTGCGGGCCTGACCGCCGCCCCGGCCGCGGTCGCCGAACCGATCGCACCGACTCGGGACAACGGCCCGGCGACCGCCGCGAAGCCGTACCTGGGCTGGAGCAGTTGGAGCCTGCAGGCGACCAACTACCCCGGCGTCAATCCCGACGGACCGGGCAGCTGGCTGCACGAGGACCGGGTCAGGGCCCAGGCCGATGTGATGGCCGCGGACCTGGCCGAGTTCGGCTACGAATACATCAACATCGACGCGGGCTGGCAGTCCGGCGGCGACGAGCACGGACTGCCGACCGTGAACCAAGATCGTTTCCCGAGCGGGATCAAGGCGCTGTCGGACTACGTCCATGATCGCGGCCTGAGGTTCGGCATCTACACCGTGGTCGGGCTGGGCAAGGACGTCTACCGGGACGGCACGACACCGATCAAGGACGCGCCCGGTTGCACCACCGCCGATCTGGTCTACGACGACCTGCGCACCACCAACGGCTGGGACATGTCATACAAGATCAACTATGACAGCCCGTGCGCCCAGGCGTACGCCGACAGCATCGCCCGGGTGTTCGCCGACTGGGGCGTCGACTTCATCAAGATCGACGGGGTCGGCCCCGGCTCGTTCAAGGGCGGCGCCAACTACGACAACCGGGCCGACATCGAGGCCTGGTCGAAGGCGATCAAGAAGACCGGGCGATCGATGAACTTCCTGCTCTCCTGGTCGATCAGCCACCGCTACGCCGACGAGTGGAAGCAGTGGTCGAACGGGGTCCGGGTGGACACCGACGTCGAGTGCTACTGCGACACCCTGGTCAAGTGGGACCAGTCGGTGAAGCAACGCTGGTTCGATTCCGTGCAGTGGCTGGACGACGCGGGCGCCGGATTCTGGCCCAACCTCGACTCGCTCAACGTCGGCAACGGCGAGATGGACGGGCTGACCAAGGCCGAACGGCAGAGCTACGTCACCCTCTGGTCGATCGCCGCGGCACCGCTCTACATCGGCGACGACCTGACCAGACTCGACGCGTACGGCAAGCAGTTGCTGACCAACCGCGAAGTGATCGCGATCAACCAGCGCGGCAACGCGGCCCGGCCGCTGAGCCAGTCGTCGCAGCAGCAGGTGTGGTCGGCGCGCAATGACGACGGCAGCAACACCGTCGCGCTGTTCAACCTGGCCGGCGAGCCCGCCAAGGTCTCGGCCAGCTGGCGCGAGCTCGGCTTCGACGGTCCCGCCAAGGTCCGCGATGTCTGGCAGGGCAAGGATCTCGGGGTCGAGCGCTCCGGGATCGGCGCCGACCTGCCGGTGCACGGCTCCAGGCTCTTCACCGTCCGACCGGTCAAGCCGCACGCCGCGCAGCCGTCGATTCCGACCGGGCTGCGGGCGACCGACGCCGGGCCCGATCGGGTCACCCTCGCCTGGCAGCCGGCGACCGACGGCGGCGAGGCACCCGACTACGCCGTGTTGATCAACGGCCGGGAAGCACTCCGCACCGGTGACACCGACACCGTGATCACCGGGCTGGACCCGGCGACCGCGTACCGATTCGAGATCCGGGCGGTCGGCGCCCGACACACCTCGGCCCCCGGCGCACCGCTCCGGATCACCACCCCCGGCGCCGACGGCCCGCGGGAGTACGAGGCGGAGGACCCGGCCAACCAGCTCGCCGGTGGCGCCGGGATCTGGGACTGCGACAACTGTTCCGGCGGCCGCAAGGCCGGCTACATCGGCGGCTCCGGCACGATGAGCTTCCCCGCGATCACCGCCCCGGCCGACGGCAGCTATCTGCTGACGATCGACTACGTCGCCGCCGACTCCTCCCGTCAGGCCAAGATCACGATCAACGACAAGATCACCTGGATCAACGCCCCCGGCACCAACGACGAGGACTGGAACACCCCGCAGACCCTCCAGGTCATGGTCGACCTCAAAGCGGGCCCGAACAAGATCACCTTCGGCAACCCGAGCAGCAGCGCCCCCGACCTCGACCGCCTGACCCTCTAACCCGCCCCGCCCCTACCCCACCCAAACGCGGCAGTTCGAGCGATCCGCGGCAGTTGCAACTGCCGCGGATCGTCGCAACTGCCGCGTTTGGTGGTGGGGCGGGCGGCGCTAGCGGGAACTCGGGGCGGGGTCTGCTAGTTGTGAGGTGCAGTAGCCGGGCTCGGGGCCGGCCCACAGCGGCCAGAACTGCGGACCCGGGAGGCCCCCGATGATCTTGTACGACCTCGTGGCGCATCGGCGCGGCCGGAAGCATCCCCTGATCGTCTGACGACGGATCGTTCCGTCGTGATCATTCGACGGACACCGACACGATCCAGTTCGACACGTCGCCGCGGCGACGAATCGATGTTGCGACACCGATGCCGATGGGACCTGTGCCGATGCCTGCACCCACCACTGTTGACCACGCTCCCGAACCGAGGGCGTGGCGTTCGATCGTCCGGCACGACGTGCCGGCCTCCCTGGTCGTCTTCCTGATCGCCATCCCGCTCTCGCTCGGCATCGCCGCCGCCTCCGGTGCGCCGCTGATCGCCGGCCTGATCGCCGCGGTCGTCGGCGGAGTCGTCGCCGGCGCGCTCGGCGGTTCGGTGCTGCAGGTCAGCGGTCCGGCCGCGGGACTGACCGTGATCGTCGCCGGGCTGGTCAGCCAGTTCGGCTGGCCCGCGACCGCGGCGATCACCTGCGCCGCCGGGCTGGTGCAGATCCTGCTCGGGATCACCAAGATCGGCCGGCTCGCCCTCTCGCTGTCCCCGGCCGTCGTGCACGGCATGCTCGCCGGGATCGGCCTGACGATCGCGTTCCAGCAACTGCACGTGGTGCTCGGCGGCTCGCCGCAGAGCTCGTTGATCAAGAACCTGGCCGAGCTGCCGGGTCAGGTGATCGGCCACCATCCGCCGTCGGTGTTGATCGGGGTGCTGACCGTCGCCCTGCTGGTGATCTGGCCACGGATCCCGCGCGCCCGGGCCGTCCCGGGGCCGCTGGTCGCGGTCGTCGCCGTGACCGTACTCTCCGCCGCCCTGTGGCTGCCCGTCGACCGAGTCGACCTGCCAGACGATCCGTTGCGCAGCCTGATCCCGCCGGCGTTGCCGACCGGCGGGCCGCTGGAGATCACCATCGGTGTGCTCACCGTCGCCCTGGTCGCCAGCGTCGAGTCGCTGCTCTCCGCGGTCGCCGTGGACAAGCTGCACCGCGGGCCGCGGAGCAACCTTGATCGGGAACTGGTCGGCCAGGGCGCCGCCAACGCGATCTCCGGCGCGCTCGGCGGGATGCCGGTCACCGGCGTGATCGTGCGCAGCTCCACCAACGTCGCCGCCGGCGCCCGGAGCCGCGCGTCGGCCATCCTGCACGGGGTCTGGATCGCCGCGTTCGTGCTCGCCGCCGGCGCCCTGCTGGAGCGGATCCCGATGGCCGCCCTGGCCGGTGTGCTGCTGGTCACCGGGATCAAACTGATCCAGCTCGCCCACATCAGGACCCTGCGCCGGCACGACGAACTGCTGGTCTATCTGGTCACCGGCCTCGGCGTCGCCGTGCTCGGGCTGGCCGAGGGAGTGCTCGCCGGTCTCGTGCTGGCGCTCGCCCGGGTGCTCTACCGGTTGGCTCGGTCGAGCGTCGCGGCGACCGAGCGGGACGGGATCTGGACCGTACGACTCGACGGCTCGCTGGTGTTCCTCGGCGTCGCAGCCCTGATCCGGACCCTGCGCACCGTGCCGGCCGGAGCGACCGCCCGGGTCGAGCTCCAGATCGATCATCTCGATCACGCCGCGTACGAGGCGATCGAGGACTGGCGCCGCGGACACCTCGCCCGCGGCGGCACCGTCCACCTCGACGAGGCCGCCCTGCTCACGGCGCTGCGCGGCAACTCCAGCCGGCTCCGCTGGTTGGCCGGGCTGGGCCGGCTCGCCACCGGCCGGCCGCGGACCGAGACCACCCTGGACGGGATCCGCGAGTTCGAGCAGCGGGCCGAGGAGATCCGGCCGGTGCTGGCCCGGCTCGCCGCCGACGGCCAGCGGCCGACGCAACTGTTCCTGACCTGCGCCGACTCCCGGATCGTGCCGAACCTGATCACCACCACCGGACCGGGCGACCAGTTCTGCGTCCGCAACATCGGCAATCTGGTGCCCCGGCAGGGGTCCGGCGGCGATTCGGTCAGCGCGGCCGTCGAGTACGCCGTCGAGGTGCTCGGCGTGGCGTCCATCGTCGTCTGCGGCCACTCGCACTGCGGCGCGGCCGCGGCGGCGCTGCATCGGACCGCGCCGGCCGGATCCGGTCTGCGATCCTGGCTGGGCCACTTCGAGCCGTCGCTGCGCCGGGCCGAGCGGATGCCCGGGCTCGTCGACCCGGTCACCGGAAGTCCGCTCGCCGCGGCGGACAAACTCTCGGTCGCCAACGTCGCCGTCCAGCTGCGGAACCTGCGCAGCTTCGACTGTGTCCGCCGGGCCGAAGACAACGGGGAGCTCGAGCTGATCGGCCTGTGGTTCGACCTCGGCACGGCGTCGACCCGGTTGGTCCGGCCCGAAGCCCCGTACCTGACCGCCCTGCCGGACCGGGCCCACGCTTCGGTCCTCGACGAGGGGTAGATCGATCAGGAATCGAGAAGCCGGGTCGGTGACGACCTGGCACGGTGGCTGACATGAAGATCACCATTCAGACGACATTCCTGCCCCACAAGGATCCTGAGGCTTCGCTGACGTTCTATCGCGACGTGCTAGTGCCCCCCGCCAGGGATCCGTCACATAATTCGGCGCGCTGAAGCGGCGATCTGCCGCGTTGTCGTCAGTCGCCGTACGACCCGGTACGCCTTCCTCCTCCGCCTTGCAGCTCACCACTTCATCCCACCGACTTATGCAACGGATCCCTGGCGAGGGACACTAGGGTTCGAGCTCCGCAACGACGTCGGCCAGGGCACGATGCGCTGGCTCACCGTCGGTCCGGCCGGCCAGCCCGAAACGTCCATCCTGTTGGCGCCACCGGTGACCGACGACTCGATCACCGAGGACGAGCGCGGCGCCATCGAATCGCTGGTGGCCAAGGGCGTTTACGGCTGGATCATCCTCGGCACCGACGATCTCGACGGCACGTTCGCGCGCGTACGGGAGAGCGGCGCCGAGATCGAACAGGAACCGACCGAGCAGCCCTGGGGCGTACGGGACTGCGTGTTCCGGGATCCGGCCGGAAACACGGTGCGATTCAACGAGAGCCGCTGAGCTACCGCTCCGAGCCGCCCGCCGGGTGAGCGGCGTCACCCGGCGAAGCGCCGCTTTGTAGGGTTCCCACAAGCAGTCGGCGGGAGTTTCGTCGGGTCCCCGTACGGAGTTCCGGGGGCGCACGGGAGAGAGTTGAGTCCGTGCTCGCGATCGTCGCGCCCGGACAGGGTGCCCAGTCCCCCGGTTTTCTGAATCCGTGGCTCGAGGAGTCACGGTTCGCGGCCGGGCTGAGCAAGCTGTCGGAAGTCAGCGGCACCGACCTCGCCCATTACGGGACCGAGGCCGACGCCGACACGATCCGGGACACCGCGATCGCGCAGCCGCTGCTGGTGGCGGCCGGACTGCTGGCCGCGGCCGAACTGTTCCCCGATCCCGCGCAGGCCTATCCCCGGATCGGCGTCGTCGCCGGGCACTCGGTCGGTGAGATCACCGCCGCGGCGGGAGTCGGCGTGATCTCCTCGGAGCAGGCGATGGTCTTCGTCGCCGAGCGCGGCCAGGCGATGGCCGCGGCGAGCGCGGCCCGGCCGACCTCGATGACCGCCGTGATCGGCGGCAAGCCGGACGAGGTGCTGGCCGCGATCGAGCGGCACGGGCTGACCCCGGCCAACAACAACGGCTCCGGACAGATCGTCGCGGCCGGCACCACGGAGCAATTGGCGGCGCTCGCCGGCGACCCGCCGCCGCGGGCCCGGCTGATCCCGCTCAGCGTCGCCGGCGCCTTCCACACCGTGCACATGGAGCCCGCCGTGGCGCGGCTGGCCGAGCTGGCCTCGGGCATCGCCACCCAGGACCCGCGGACCCGGCTGCTGTCCAACGCCGACGGCCAGGTCGTCGGCGACGGCCGCGAGGTGCTGGACCGCCTCGTCCGGCAGGTGGCCGCGCCGGTGCGCTGGGACCTGTGCCTGGAGGCGATGGCCGGCCTCGGCGTCACCGGCCTGCTGGAATTGCCGCCGGCCGGCACCCTGACCGGGATCGCCAAGCGCAATCTCAAGGGGGTCGAGCTGTTCGCGCTGAACACGCCCGACCAGCTCGCGGAGGCGCGTGCCTTCATCGACCAACACGGGGATGCGGCCGCCGGGCCCGCAGTCGGTACGGAGGCAGCAGGATGACCGGACTTCAGGTGACGCAGGGCGCCGCCCACTCCAAGATCTACGCCGTCGGCGGCTACCGGCCGCGGCGATCGGTGACCAACGCCGAGATCTGCACCATGATCGACTCCTCCGACGAGTGGATCCAGACCCGCTCCGGGATCAAGGAACGCCGCTGGGCCTCGCCGGACGAGACCGTGCAGGCCATGGCCGTCGCGGCCGGCCGGGCGGCGCTGGCCCGGACCGAGCTGGCCCCCGGACAGATCGACGTGGTGATCGTCTCCACCGTCACCCACTTCCATGCCACTCCGGCGATCGCCACCCGGATCGCCGCCGAGCTGGGGGCCAAGGGAGCGGCCGCGTTCGACATCTCCGCGGCCTGCGCCGGCTTCTGCTACGGGATCGCGATGGCCGATTCCATGATCAGGACCGGCACCGCTCGGCACGTCCTGGTGATCGGCGCCGAACGGCTGAGCGACATCACCGACAAGCATGATCGCGGCACCGCCTTCCTGTTCGCCGACGGGGCCGGCGCGGCCGTGGTCGGCCCGAGCGACGAGCCCGGCATCGGTCCGGTGGTCTGGGGCTCCGACGGTGATCAGGCCGATCTGATCACCCAGACCGCCGCGTTCGATGTCGCGGCCCGGCAGACCGGGGTCAACCATCAGGACTTCCCGACGCTCCGGATGGACGGCAACCCGGTGTTCCGCTGGGCCTCGTACACCATGGCGAAGGTCGCCGCGGAGGCGATGGACCGGGCCGGCGTCGGGCCGGACCAGATCGACGTGTTCGCGCCGCACCAGGCGAATCTGCGGATCGTCGACGCCATGTTCCGGGCGCTCAAACTGCCCGACCGGGTGGTGATCGCCAAGGACATCGAATACCAGGGCAACACCTCCGCGGCCTCGATCCCGCTCGCGTTGGAAGCCCTGCTCGAATCCGGCGAGGCCCACAGCGGTCAGACCGCCTTGATCATCGGCTTCGGAGCCGGCCTGGTCTATGCCGGGCAGGTGATCGTCCTTCCTTGACGCCGATCCCGCGGCCACCCGACCGGCCGGCCGCGACCGCAACACCCCATCAATATGCATGTCCAACCAGCATGTCCGAACCTAGGAGACCATCAGCACATGGCCACCACCGAAGAGATCCGCGCCGACCTCGCCGAGATCGTCAACGAGGTCGCCGGCGTTCCGGCCGACGATGTCGCGCTGGACAAGTCGTTCACGGATGATCTTGACGTCGACTCCCTGTCGATGGTGGAGATCATCTACGCCGCCGAGGAGAAGTTCGGCGTGAGTATCCCGGATGAGGAGGCCAAGAACCTCCGCACCGTAGGCGACGCCGTCGCCTACATCGAGCGCGCGTCGTCCTAACCCAGCACGCGCCGGTCCGTGGGCCGCGGCACCACCCCGCCCCGGCCCACGGACCAACTCGCACCCGGACAGTTGATCAAGAAAGGCGATCCCCGACTCATGTCTCGCACCCGTGTCGTTGTCACCGGCCTCGGAGCCACCACCCCGCTCGGCGGGGACGTCGCCAGCACCTGGGACGGACTGCTGGCGGGCCGGTCAGGGGTCGGCAAGCTCGAAGCCGACTGGGTCGAGGAGCTCCCGGTCAAGATCGCCGCCCGGGCGGCCGTCGATCCCGCCGAGATCCTGGACCGGGTCGCCGCCCGCCGGTTGGACCGCAACGCCCAGTTCGCGCTGATCGCCGCCGAGCAGGCCTGGACCGATGCCGGCTACACGTTCGGTGATGACAACCCGATCGATCCGGAGCGGCTCGGCGTCGCCGTCGGCACCGGCATCGGCGGCCTCGGTTCGCTGCTCGGCAACTGGGACACGCTGCGGGACAAGGGCGTCCGCCGGGTCAGCCCGCTCGCCGTACCGATGCTGATGGGTAACGCCGCGGCGGCCAACATCAGCCTCAAGATCAAGGCCCAGGCCGGCGTCCACACCACGATCTCCGCTTGCGCCTCCAGCAACGAGTCGATCGCCCTCGGCCTGGACATGATCAGGCTCGGCCGGGCCGACATCGTGATGGTCGGCGGCACCGAGGCCGTGATCCACCCGATGACCATCGGCTCCTTCGGCCAGATGCAGGCGATGAGCCGGCGCAACGACGAGCCCGAACGCGCCTCCCGGCCGTGGGACACCGACCGCGATGGCTTCGTGATGGGCGAGGGCTCGGCCATGTTCGTGATCGAGAGCCTCGAACACGCCCAGGCCCGCGGCGCCAAGATCTACGGCGAACTGGCCGGTGCCGGGATCACCGCCGACGCCTTCGACATGGTCGCGCCGGAGACCAGCGGCCACGGCCAGGCGGTGGCGATGATCAAGGCGCTGAAGGAGGCCGAGCTGTCGGCCGCCGACGTCGTCCACGTCAACGCCCACGCGACCTCGACCCCGACCGGCGACGGCATCGAGGCCCGCTCGATCCGCGAAGCCCTGGGTCAGGACACCACCGCGATCGTCACCTCGACCAAGTCGATGACCGGCCACCTGCTCGGCGGCGCCGGCGCCCTGGAATCCATGGCCACCCTGCTCGCCCTGCACCACCGCACCATCCCGCCGACGATCAACCTCGACAACCCGGAGCCCGGCCTCGAGGTCGACATCGCCACCGAGCCCCGCACCCTCCCCGCCGGCGACCTCGCCGGTATCAACAACTCCTTCGGCTTCGGCGGCCACAACGTCGCCATCGCCTTCACCAACGCCCTAGCCACCCGCTGACCCGTCACATCCGCGGCCGTTTCTGCGGCGTGTCGCAGCGGATCTGACGGATCGATCAGCCGGTGGACAACCGATCCGGCGAGGACGTACGCAGCACGGAGATCATCTGCAGCGCGCTCGGCGTGGCGCCCGGCCGAAAGACTGCAGACACGCGGCGGCTGACCGCGGGAGCGAGCGGTCGGAGGGCGACGCCCTCGGGCATCTGATCGGCGGCCAGGCCCGGCACCAGCGCGACCGCGACGCCCGCCTCGACCAGCCGGCCGATGGTCAGGTAGTTGTCGGCCTCGAACGCGATCGTCGGGCTGAAGCCGCCCTCGCGGCAGAAGCGGTCCAGCATGTCCCGGCACATCGGGTCCGGTCCGCAATCCCGGATCCACGGCTCGGTGGAGAGCTCGGCGACACTGACCACCGGCTTGTCCGCGCAAGGATGCCCAGGCTGTACGGCGACCAGGACGGGATCGTCGAGCAGCACCTCCCGGGTCAGGTCGCCGACGTCGAGGGTCGGGCCGGGCGGATAGTCGAAGACCACGGCCAGGTCGAGCCGGCCGGCGGTCACTGCCTCTACCGCGAAGACCGGGTCGAGGATGTCGAGGCTCAGGGTGATGTCGGCGTGCCGCCTCCGGAACTCGGTGATCGCGTCCGGGATCAGGCGCGACGCCGCGCTGGCGAAAGCTCCGAGTCTTAGCCTGCCGGCGCGTAGCTCGATCAGGTCCCGCACCTCCCGCTCGGCCGTTCGCAGCCGTTCGTCGACCGCCTCGGCATGCTCACGGAGCACCCGGCCGACCTCGGTCAACCGCGCGCCGCGGGCGTGCCGGACCAGCAGCGGGGCGCCCACCTGACGCTCCAGGGCCGCCATCTGCTGCGACACCGCCGACGCCGTGTACGACAGCCGCTCAGCAGCCCGGGTCATCGAGCCGGACTCGGCGACGGCCGAGAGCACGCGAAGCTGTCTCAGGTCGAGCATGCAACTCAGCTTAACACTGACCCCATGAGCCATTGCTGGTGCTAAAGGCTCAACGCGGGCACGCTGAAAGCGTGACCGGAACAACCCAGACCCTCACCGCCACCGAGACCCGCTCGGCAGGCCGTTCCCGGCTGACCGGCTCGGCCGCGGCCGCCCTGTCACTGTTCCTGATCGGCACCTCCGCCCCGGTCGCCTCGACGATCCGGGACATCCCCGTGGTCACCGGCCAGGCGACCCGCTATCTGATCGCGTCCGCGGTGCTGATCGCGGCCATGATCATCAGCCGCCGGTTGCCGCGGATCCGACCGACCCGGCGCGACCTGCTCGACCTCGGCCTGCTCGGCCTGTTCGGCATCGCCGGCTTCAACCTGTTCCTGGTGGCCGCGTCGTATCAGGTCGCTCCGGCGCTGGTCGGCACGGTGCTCGCCGCGACCCCGGTGCTGCTCGCCGTCGTCGCACCGCTGCTGGTCCGCTGCCGCCCCTCGGCCCAGGTGCTGGTCGGGGCAGTGATCGTCACCGTCGGCACCGGCATCACCACCGGCGCCGGCGCCGCGTCGCCGACCGGCATCCTGCTCTGCCTGGGCGCGCTCGGCTGCGAACTCGCCTTCACCCTGCTAGCGGTGCGGCTGATCCGGCGGTTCGGCACCTTCGCCGCGACCACCGGGGCTGCCGTCTCCGGTGCCATCGTGCTGACGACCGGTGCCCTGATCGTCGACGGCCCGGCCGCCTTCGTCGCGGTCCCCCAGGCGTCGCAGGAGCTGCTAGCCCTGCTCTTCCTCGCCCTGGCGGTCTCGATCGGCGCCAACGCCGCCTGGTACGTGGCGCTACCCCGCCTCGGCGCCGCCCGGTCCGGCCTCTTCTACGCCTTCAGCCCGGTCGGGGCCCTCGCCGCCAGCCTGGTGCTCGGCGCCGAACTGCCCGGCCCGTTCGGCTTCGTCGGCCTGGCCCTCGTCGCGGCCGGCCTGCTGGTCGGCGTCTGGCAGCGGCGCCGACCAGGGGCCGCCTGAACGGATCGCGCCCCCGGGCCGCCTCACGGCAGCTCCGGGGGCGCGGTCCGACTAGGTCGGGTCAGTCGCTCGGCTCAGCGATGGTCATCCGTACTGACCTTGACGCCCACCCGCTCCGACGTCCCGTCCGGGGACGTGGCCTCGACGACGACCTCGAAGTCCTCGCCGTGCTTGGTCAGACCGGTCACCACGGCCTTCTCGATCACCTCGGTGCTCACGTTGTCGCGCAGGATCAGCGGATCGTGCTGCAGATCCTTGGTCAGCGAGATCGCGAGCCCGACCATCACCACCGCGAACGGCAGCGCCGCGATGATCGTCACGTTCTGCAACCCGGACAAGGCGTCCTTGCCACCGATGATCAACATCACCGCGGCGACGGCACCGGTCAGCACACCCCAGAAGATCACCGTCCACCGACTCGGCTCGATCGATCCACTCTCCGAGAGCGTCCCCATCACCACCGAGGCCGCGTCCGCGCCGGAGACGAAGAAGATCGCGACCAAGATCATCACCAGGACGGCGGTGACCTGTGGCAGTGGCAGCTGGCCGAGCATCCCGAACAGCTGCGCCTCCGTGGAGGCCTGCGAGGCGATATCGACGCCCGACCGCTGCAGGAAGATCGCCGAACCGCCGAAGACGCAGAACCAGATCAGGCTGACCAGGCTCGGCACCAGCAGGACGCCGGAGACGAACTGCCGGATCGTCCGGCCGCGGCTGATCCGGGCGATGAAGACACCGACGAAGGGCGTCCAGGAGATCCACCAGGCCCAGTAGAAGACGGTCATGCCCTGCAGCCACTCGGCCATCGGGTCGCCGCCACTGGCCGCGGTCCGGGCCGCCATCTCGGCCAGGTCGGAGAAGTAGCTGCCCACCGCGGTCGGAATCAGGTTCAGGATGAAGATCGTCGGGCCGACCACGAAGACGAACGCCGCCAGCACGATGGCGAGCACCATGTTGATGTTGGACAGAAGTTGGATGCCCTTGGCCACCCCGGAAACCGCGGACAGCACGAACGCGATCGTCAAGAACACGATGATCGCGATCAAGATCCCGTTGCCGACCTTGCCGATGCCGGCGACGATCTCCAGCCCACTGCCGATCTGCAACGCGCCGAGCCCGAGCGAGGTCGCCGAGCCGAACAGGGTCGCGAAGATCGCCAGGATGTCGATCACCTTGCCGGCCGGGCCCTCCGCCTGCTTCTTGCCGAACAACGGTGCGAAGGCCGAGCTGATCAACTGCTTGCGGCCGCGCCGGAACGTGCCGTACGCGATCGCCAGCCCGACCACCGCATAGATCGCCCAGGGATGCAGCGTCCAGTGGAAGAGCGTCGTCGCCATCGCGGTCTGCAGGGCAGCGTCGGTGCCCGCCTCCGCCGTCCCCGGCGGGGGCTCGACGAAGTGGGTCAGCGGCTCGTTGACGCCGAAGAACATCAGCCCGATGCCCATTCCCGCGCTGAACATCATCGCGACCCAGGAGACGGTCTTGAATTCCGGTCGCTCGTCGTCTCGGCCCAGCGGGATCCGGCCGAACTTGCCGGCCGCGAGCCAGAGCACGAAGACCACGAACCCGGTGGCGACGACGACGAAGAACCACCCGATGTTCGTCTCGATCCACTCCAGGGCGGACGACGAGGCGGTGCCGAGACCGATCGGATTGGCGAAGCCCCAGATGCAGAAGGCCAGGGCGAGCACGGCCGCGACGCCGAAGACGACCTTGTCCAGATTGAGGTTGGATTGGTTCGGTGGCCCGGGCGGATCCGCAATCGCCGGGTGGACGACCCGCCGGGCGGCATCGCCTCCCTTGCGTGGGCCTTTGGGTCTTCTTTTGACGTGGGGATTACTGGGATCAGTCACAGGTATGAATCAGCGACGCGATGCGTGCCGCCCCCTCCATTCTGGTGGTCCAGCACGGCCGGCCAGCCCGGCCGCGGAAGCCTTTCCACCCTGTCGGTTCGACGACCGATCCGCAAACTCCCCGCTCGGGAATGCCTCAGACGACCTCGTGCAGCCAGCGCACCGGGGCCCCGTCACCGGCGTACCGGAAGGGCTCGAGCTCGGAATCCCAGGCCTTGCCGAGCAACTCGTTCAGGGTGTCGGTGAGGTCGCGGCGGCCGAGGGAGGCGGTCGCCAGGGCGTGCTTGATCCGGTCCTCGGGGATCATGATGTCGCCGTGGAGCCCGGTGATGGCGTGGAAGACGCCGAGGGTGGGCGTGTAGGAATAGCGCTCGGCCTCCGAGCCCGCGGTCGCTTCCTCGGTCACCTCGAACCGCAGTCGCTGCCAGCCCTTGAGGGCGCTGGCCAGCTTCCCGGCGGTGCCCGCAGCACCCGACCAGGAATATTCCGTACGGTAGCTCGCCCGCTCGATCGGTTGCGGAATCCAATCCAGCCGCACGGGCGTGCCGAACACGCCTCCGACGGCCCACTCGACATGTGGGCACAACGCCGAGGGCGCAGAGTGGACGTACAGGACGCCACGAGTTGTGCTCATTGATCCTCCCAGTGCTTACCGGCGCCAGAGGGCTGCCTTCCCCGACATCCTCGACTCGGCACACTCCGGGTGAATCGCCACCCATTGTGCACCATCCGCCACAACTGCACCAGCGACCCGATTGCGGCAAACGCTTTACGTGTTGGGCCATTAGGGTGGTGATCATGCCGGTTGAGCCCTATGGATCGTGGTCCTCGCCCGTCACCCCGCATCTGATGACCGCTCAATCGACCAGTCTGGGCACGCCGATCATCGACGGTGACCTGACCTTCTGGACCGAATCCCGCGCGGACCAGGGCGGACGGATCAGCATCTGGCGGCGGGACGGGGCCGGAGAGCTCGCCGAGGTCACGGCGGCACCGTTCAACGTGCGCAGCCGGGTGCATGAGTACGGCGGCCGGTCGTACGCCGCGGTCGACGGGGTCGTGGTCTTCGTCGACTTCGCCGACCAACGGCTGTACCGCACCGATCCGGCCGGGACGACTCCGGTCCCGCTCACGCCCGAGGGCGGATTCCGCTACGCCGATCTGCGCCTCTATCCCGAGCAGGGGCTGGTCCTGGCGGTCCGCGAGGAGCACCAGGGCGATGCCGAGCCGGTCAACACGGTCGTCGCGGTCGACCTGGCCGGTGACAACCCGACCGGCGGCTCGGTCCTGTGCTCGGGCGCGGACTTCTACGCCGCGCCCCGGCTCGGTCCTGATCATCGACTGGCCTGGGTCGAGTGGCACCACCCGAACATGCCGTGGGACAGCACCGCCCTGATGACCGCCCGGCTGGACGGCAGCGAGGTCCGCGACCTGACGCCGGTTGCCGGCGGGCCGACCGAGTCCGCGATCTATCCGGAGTGGCTGCCGTCCGGCGAGTTGATCTTCATCTCCGACCGCACCAACTGGTGGAACCTGTACGTCTGGAACGGCGATTCGGTCCGCGCCCTGCATCAGGCCGAGGCCGAGTTCTGCGATCCGCCCTGGCTGCTCGGCGATACCCCGTACGTGATCATCGACGAGACCGAGCTGATCTGCAGCTGGCGCCGCAACGGCGCCGCCGGGATCGGCCGGCTCACCTTGCGCAGCGGCGAACTGACCCCGTTCGCCGACAGCGGCGAGCCGGGATCGCTGACCGCCGGCGCCGGCCGGGTGGCCACGGTGATGCAGTACGAGGACCGACCCCAAGCACTGATGATCATGGAGCTGGAGCAGCCGGCCTGGACCGAGCTGCGCGCCTCCGGCGACGCGACGCTGCCCCGCGAGGTGATCTCGACCCCGATGCCGGTCTCCTGGTCCAGCAAGGCGGGCCCGGTGTTCGGCTGGTACTACCCGCCGGTCAACCCGGACTTCACGGCACCGGCGGGCACGCTGCCCCCGCTGATCACCCGGTCGCACGGCGGCCCGACCGTGTTCTCGACCGCGGCGCTGCGGCTGAGCGTGCAGTACTGGACCTCCCGCGGCATCGCCGTGCTGGACGTCAACTACGGCGGCAGCACCGGTTACGGCCGCGAATACCGCGAGCGACTGCGCGGCGCCTGGGGCATCGTCGATGTCGAGGACTGTGTCGCCGGCGCGACCGCGATGGTCGAGCAGGGGCTCGCCGACGAAGCCCGGCTGGCGATCGAGGGCGGCAGCGCCGGCGGTTACACGACGCTGCGCGCGCTGACCGCCACCGACCGGTTCACCGCGGGCTTGAGCCTGTACGGCATCGGCGACCTGGAGGCGCTGGCCAAGGACACGCACAAGTTCGAGGCGCGCTACCTGGACGGTCTGGTCGGGCCGTACCCGGAGGCCTTGGACACCTACCATGATCGTTCGCCGATCCACCATGTTGATCAACTGAGCGCACCGATCCTGATCTTGCAGGGCGCCGAGGACAAGGTGGTGCCGCCGAACCAGGCGGAGATGATGGCCGACGCGGTCCGGAGCAAGGGGCTGCCGGTCGCGATGGTGATCTATCCCGGTGAGGGCCACGGCTTCCGCCGCGCCGAGAACATCCAGGCCGCGACCGAGGCCCAGCTCTATTTCCTCGGCCGGGTCTTCGGCTTCGATCCGGCCGACGAGCTGACCCCGATCCCGATCGACAACCTCCAGGACGTGGTCCGCGACCCTCGGTAGTGGAGTCGCCATAGACGATGGAACGGCGACGGTCCAGGGCCCTGCCATCAGCACAGGTTGGGCCTTCCGACACGTCCGAAACCTCATTAGCCTCTGGCTCAAAGTCCAGGGCGTCAGCCAACTGGGCACGAGCCGCGGGAGGCCCAGCCATGCCACTGATCCGTACGTTTCGGACCACCATCGCCCTCATCCTGACCGCCTGCCTGGGCCTGGTGCTCTCACCGGGCCGAGCAGCGGCGGCGACGGCGACCCTCGACTTCACCGTAACCGGACTGACGGCCACGACGGCCGTGCAGAACTTCGACTATCTCGGCACCGACCAGGCCTTCGTCACCCAACGCACCACCGCCGCCACCGTGCTGACCCGGTGTGTCCTGTCGGGCCGGACCTGCGCCCGGGCCGACAGCGTGACGTTGGCGGGCTACGGCCACGGTGAGTCGCTGGAAGCGTACGTCCAGGACGGCCGGATCCTGCTCTGGGTCGGGTCGAGCGCCGGACCGGCTTCCCAGTACTGGTCGACCCGGGTCTCCTTGATCGAATATCACCCGGCGGCCGGCGGTCAGCCGGCGAGCTTCACCCGGCTCGGCTCGCTCATCGGGCTCGCCGCCGTGGCCCCGGGCTACTCCGGTGAGGGAGTCCGGGTCGCGGTTGCGACGGCCGACGGCGACGACCGGATCGGGCTCCGGGTCCAGGTGGGGGCAACGGGATCGTCGTCCTACTACGGCATCTTCGACACCTCCGCCCTGACCGCCGCCATGCTGGCCGCCGCCGGACAGCAACTGTCGATCGCATCGGTCCTGGGCGACACCGCCATCACCAAGTCACGCTTCAAGGAGCCGAGCCGGCCGCACGGTTCGTTCCAGGGCTTCGACATCGTCGGTGTCGGCTCGGGCAACAAATACCTCTACGTCTACGGCGGCGGTAACGGGCAGACGCCGACGATCTACTCCTTCCTGTACACCAACGGCGGCAACACCACCCAGGGGACGACCTACACGGTCGACGGGATCGGCACGCCGGAAGCGGAGGGCGTCAAGGTCGAGACCGATCCGCTGGGCGGCGGCGTACGGCGCATCATGGTCGGCGTCAACAAGTCCCCCTTCCCCGTCTACCACCTCTCCTGATGCCGACTTGTCAGAACTGAGTAGCCCTATGGCACAACTCAGTTCTGACAAGTCGGCAGGGGGTCAGCGGAGGTCGGCGGAGGGTGGGACGTCGAAGAACGTCGCGACGTCGTCGAGGATCGCGTGGGCGCCCTGCAGGCCGACCGAGCTCATCCAGGTCAGGTCGGCGACATCATGCTTGGCGCCGGTCAGCCGGTTCCACAGCGGGTCCTTGGTGATCTTCTCCTTGGCCTCGGTCGCCGACGGATCGGCCCAGGTGGCGACGAAGATGTGGCTGGCGTCGAGATCCGGGATGTTCTCCCGGCTGACGTCGACCACGATCGAGTCGGTCGCGTTCGGCTGTCCCTTCGGCCGGACGAAGCCGACGTCCTTCAACACCAGGCCGGAGAAGGAGTTCTCCACGTACAGCCGGATCGTCGGCTCCCCGGCAAACCGGACGATCGAGATGTCGGGCAGCTCCCCCGCCGATTCCTTGATCGCCGAGCCGATCGTGGTCGCGCGTTCGGTGTAGGCGGCGATCCGCTCCTCGGCCAGCGGCTCCTTGCCGAGCGCCTGGGCGGCCAGCCGCAGATTGTCCTTCCACAGCGCGCCGGTGGTCTCGCTGAAGACGGTCGGCGCGATCGCCGACAGCTGGTCGTACAGCTTCTCGTGCCGGACCTTGGCCGACAAGATCAGATCCGGCTGCAGCTTGGCGATCTCCTCCAGGTTCGGCTCCTCCAGCGAGCCGACCGCGACCGCGTCACCGGCCTGGTCCAGCACCGGGCCGAGATACTCCGGCAGCTTGTCGCCCTCGATCGCGCGATAGGTGGTGTAGCCGATCAACTCCGTGTCGAGGGTCAGCACCGCGTCGACGAAGGTCTGATCAAGAGCGACCACGCGCAGCGGCTGGGTGGGGATCGCTGTCTCCCCCATGGCATGGCTGATGGTCCGGAACGGCGCCCCGGACGGCTGACCGGGCGCGGCCTCCGGAGCGGCCACCGACTGACACCCGGCCACCCCGACCAGCAGCAGGAGCACGGCCAGGCGCGCGAACAAACCCTTCATGAACACCCCTCGACTTAGGTTTCCCTAAGCTTAAACAGGAGGGTGGGTGCCGCGCGACCTCGGCCGGGCTACTGCGCGGCGCCGGGCCAGTAGTCGTTCGGCTCCAGCCGGGAGCCGAAGATCGCCCGGCCGATCCGGACCGTCGTCGCGCCGTACCCGATCGCCTGCTCCAGATCACCCGACATGCCCATCGACAACTCGGCGCAGCCGCTGCCGGCATCGCTGTCGCGCAGCCGGTCCCGCAGGTCGCGCATCAGGGCGAAGCAACGACCGACCCGTTCTTGATCATCGGAGAAGATCGCCAGGGTCATCAGGCCACGGACCCGGAGTGAGGCGTACGCGGACAGGGATGCCACGAACGCCTCGACCTCCTCCGGCGGCAGCCCGAACTTCTGGTCCTCGCCCGAGGAATTGACCTGGACGAACACGTCCAGGCTCCGGCCGGCCTGCTGCAGCCGACGGTCCAGCGCCTCGGCGACCTTGATCGAATCCAGCGCGTGGAACTCGCTCGCCCAGTCGGTGATCAGCTTCACCTTGTTGGTCTGCAGGTGCCCGATCGCCGCGAACGTCAGGTCGGGCACGTCCCGCAACTGCTCCGCCTTGGCCGCCAGCTCCTGTGGCCGATTCTCGCCGAACAGCCGCAGCCCGGCCTGGTACGCCTCCATGATCAACTCCGGCGGATGGGTCTTGCTCACCGGCAGCAGCCGCACCTCGGCCGGGTCCCGGCCGGCGGCGGCGCAAGCCCGGTCGATCTGTCCCCGGACCGCGGCGAGGTTCTCTGCGAGCTGACCCATGATCACCACCCTAGTGGCGCTACAGGACGCCGTACTTGGCGAAGGCGTCCGTCGCGGACATCCCGGCCTCGATCTCCCGGCGGACCAGGTTCTCGGCCGACGCCTTCTGCAGCGCCCGTTCCAGGACCTCGTCCTCGACGTCGCGGGGAATGATCACCACGCCGTCGACGTCGCCGACGACGAGGTCGCCCGGCTCGATCCGGACCGAACCCAGCTCGACCGGGACCCGGTAGTCGACGACCGCGGTGCGCGGCCCGGAGTCGAGGGCGTAGCTGCCACGGGAGAAGACCGGGAAGTCCTGCGCCAGGACGGCGGGCGTGTCCCGGTGATGTCCGTCCAGCACCGCCCCCGCCGCGCCGCGCATCCGGGCGGTCGCGGTCAGGATCTCGCCCCAGCACGCCGCCTCGGACCGCCCGGTGACGCCCAGATAGACCTCGCCCGCTGCCAGTTGATCGAGCGCCTCGGTGAGCCGGCCGAAGGGTCGCTCGCCGCGGCCGAACACGTCCCGGGTCAGCACCGGCATCGCCCGGCCCGCGACCTTCATCTCCGGCCGGAGGGCCCGGATCCCCGCCGGCAGGAACTGGTGCAACCGACCGAGGGTGTCCAGCACGTCGCCGAGGACGGGCGTGTACAGCCGCTCGGTGATCAGGGCCAGGCGTTCGGCGTCGCCGCGCGGTGGGGTCGACTCACTCATCTGCAGCCTCCTGCCGGGTCAGAGGATGCAACCTATCAACTTCTCAGATAAGTTACGAGGACAGGCCGCACCGGCATCGCCGCCGACGTTGGGAGACCCATGTCCAGCACCTCTGCCGAATCGAACCGGCTCACCCCGGGTGCCCGCAAGGCGGTCGTCGCCGGCACCATCGGCACGCTGATCGAGTGGTACGACTACGCGCTCTACGGGGCGGCAGCCAGTCTGGTGATCAACCACCTGTTCTTCCCCGACCTGGTGCCGTCGGCCGGCGTGCTGGCGGCGTTCGCCACGTTCGCGGTCGGCTTCTTCGTCCGACCGCTGGGCGGCGTGATCATCTCCCAGATCGGCGACCGGGTCGGCCGGAAGCCGGCGATGATCTTGTCGGTGGCCCTGATGGGCGGTGCCACCGTGTTGATGGGCCTGCTGCCCGGCGCCGCCAGCATCGGGGTGCTGGCGCCACTGCTGTTGATCTTGCTGCGGCTGATCCAGGGCTTCGGTGCCGGCGCCGAACTGGCCGGGGCGATCACTCTGATCGCCGAGTACGCACCCCGCCGACGCCGGGGCCTTTACACGGCGATCCCGAACGCTGCCACGGCCGGCGGCTCGGCCCTGGCGACGTTGGCGTTCCTCGCGGTGTCCGGGCTGCCGGACGACGTCCTGCTGTCCTGGGGCTGGCGGGTCCCGTTCCTGATCTCCGCCGTGCTCTTCGTGATCGCGCTCTACATCCGCAACCGACTGGACGAAACGCCGGAATACGTGGCCGCGATGAAGTCGGCCACCGAGCGCCGGCAGCGGGAGCAACTGCCGCTGCGCGAGCTGTTCCGCGACAGCTGGCGGCTGGTGCTGCTCGGCTTCCTGTCGATCACCGGCCACAACGCCTGGGCCTACCTGCTGAACACCTTCGCCCTCAGCTACCTGACCACCACCATCGGCCTGGCCCGCACCGAGGCGTTGATCCCGGTCCTGATCGCCGCCTTCACCGGGATGCTGCTGTGTCCGTTCCTCGGCCTGGCGGCCGACCGGTTCGGCTACCGCCAGGTCTTCATCCTCGGCGCCTCGTTCGCGATCGTCTGGGTGGTGCCGTTGTTCCTGGGGCTGAGCAGCGGCAACGTGATCATCGCGACGATCGTGATGGCGCTCGCCTTCGGCCTCGGCTTCGGCGCGATGGCCGGCGCCCAGGGCGCCATGTTGGTCAACCTGTTCCCGGTCCGCTATCGCTTCTCCGGCGTCGCGGTCGCGCGGGAGTTGAACGGCGTCCTGATCGCCGGGCCGACGCCGTTCATCGCGTCGGGGCTGGTCCTGCTCGGCAACCAGACCCCTTGGTTGGTCTGCGGCTATCTGGTGCTCTGTTGCGCCGCTACGATCGGCGCCGTGCTGGCGATCGGGAGGGCGGGCGACGTCTCGGCCGACGAGCCGGTCGGCTCCTGATCAGCGGTTCATGATCATGATCAGGAACGAAGTCCAGCGGCATTCGCTGTCCCTCCAGGTGGTCGCCATGCTCGGCCGTTATCTCGACGAGGAGCAGCTCGCCGCCGGTGACCCGATCCCGCCGACCCGGGAGCTGGCCGAGCGCTTCGGGGTGTCGGTCCCGGTCGTCCGGGAGGCCATCGCCGAGCTCGCCGGCCAGGGCCGGCTGACCCGCACTCAGGGCCGGGCCACGGTCTCCCGGCTGCCGAACGCCGTCGACCTGGAGGGCATGTTCCGGTCCCGGATGCGGCGCGAGGCGGACGCGGTGCTGCAGTTCCACGACTACCGCCGGCTGCTGGAGGTCGGCGCCGCCCGGCTGGCCGCGGCTCGGGCGACGGCCGACGACGTCGCGATCATGCGTCAACGACTCACCGCGTGGCGGGGGCTGCCGCAGGATTCGCCCGAGCTGCTCGAGGCCGACATCGCCCTGCACCGCGCGATCGCCGAGGCGGCCCGCAATGATCTGGTGCTGATGTCGATGGATGCCGTCGCCGCGCTGCTCTACGACGCCCGCGTCGTCGGCTGGCGGGGCTGGGTCAACGCCGGCAAGACCATTGATCACATCGCCGACGCGCACGCCGCGATCATCGACGCCATCGAGGCCGGTGACCCCGAGCTGGCCGAACGGGAAATGCAACGACATCTCGATCAAGCCGGCTTCGGCCTGCACGCCGAGCTCGACGAGTGATCGCCGGAATCATCGAGGTCCGTCCCGAGGTTGACCCCGCTATCTCTATATAGCTAGATTTGAAGCGTGGAGCCACTGACCCGACTGACGCCGGCGACGGGTGACGTGCTGTCCGTCCTGCTGGCCGATCCCGCGCCGATCTGGGGGCTGGCGGTCGTGAAGGCCAGCGACCGACCGGCCGGCAGCGTCTACCCCATCCTCGAACGACTGGAGCGCCTCGGCTGGGTCACCTCCGCCTGGGACGCCGGCGACTCCCGGCCCGGCCCGCGACGCCGCTACTACGCGCTCACCGCCGACGGGCGAGCCGCCGCCATCGCCGCCGTGGCGGCCCTGCGTGCCACCCGGGCGCGACCCCAGGTCCGGCCCAAGGTGGCCGAGGCGTGAAGATCATCACGGCCGGGATCCGCTTGGCGGTGCTCGCGCTGCCACCCGTGCTCCGCGCGAGGTATCGGGAGGAATGGTCGGCCGATCTCGCCGGAGTCCGCGAGCTCGGCCTGGCTCCCCTGACGGTGCTGGCCGGGGCGTTCGGCACGGTGCTCTCGGTCGATCGGACCGACCCGCTGATCACCGGATTGCCGCGCTGGGAGCTCCGGCAGCGTCGCGGCCGCTGGGCCGCCGCCCTGCTCTCCGCCGCCGCCCTGCTGGCCGCCGGCTCCGTCCTTCAGGGCTACGATCCGGGCTCGCCGCTCGGGATGATCATGACGGTGATCATCACGGTCGGTGTGGTGGCCGGTGGTTGGATGGTGATCGGTATGCTCCGGATCCCGCCCGACCGGCAGGCAGCGCCGACGGCCGTGCGCCCTGGCGGCACCGTTTCGGCTTCGGCGCGTTGGGCCTACGGCGCCGGGTTCGGGTTCGCGACGCTGGTGGTCGGCACCCTCGGAGTGCTCAACATCGCCGTCTGGAATCCGCTGGCCAAGGTCCCCGGCTTCGCCCTGGACCGGATCTACGCAGACCTGGCCGCTGCCGGAGAGGTCACCGGGGCGGTCTTCGTCGTCGCCGGGGGATCCCTCGCCCTCTGCAGCTCGATCGGTTTCCTGTTGTATTGCGGCCTGGCGCCGCGGGCCCGGGCGCTGACCCGTCAGCAACTGCTGGCGTACGGGCTGCTGCTGGTCGGCGGGATGATCCTGGCCGGCTGGTTCGCCGCCGCCGCGATGGGGATGGCCATCGCTGACACGTTCGGCACCGATGGTCGGAACGCGGCGCCGTCCGGACCGGCCCTGGCTCTGATCGGGCACCTCGCGCTCGCCGGCGGAGTGATCTTCGGTCTCGCTCCGCCGGTCCGGCCGGCTGGTCCGCCGGTGCCGGACCGCACGCCGAGCCGCTGACGGGCTCGAGCAAGATCAGGATCAGGACTCGGGCCGGGCGTCCGCTCGGAGCAGGCCGTACATGATCGTGTCGTGGTAGCGGCCGCCGATGAACGATCGCCCGCGCATCAGCCCCTCCCGGGTGAAGCCGGCCTTCTCCAACGCCCGTTGCTCGGCATAGTTCTCGCCGTTGGTGGTCGCCTCGACCCGGTTCGCGGTGGTGTGATCGAACAGGTAGTCGATCAACAACTGCTGGGCCTTCGTGCCCAGTCCACGGCCGCGGTGTTCCGGCAGCAGCGCGATGCCGATCTCGTACGTGACGCCGGTCGGCACGCCCCGCCCCTCCGACTTCCAGACGACCATCCCGACCACCGTGTCCTCGGCGTCGGTGACCGCCACCATGCCGGAAGTCGGCGTGATGTAGCCGTCCTCCTCCCAGCGGCGGCGATTCCGCCGGACGTCGGTGAAGCCGGGCCACTCGAACGGGCCGAGCGCGTCCGGGTCGGTGCTGAGCCGCTCCAGAAACGGCAGATCGTCCTCGCGCAGCGCACGCAGCGCCGGTCCATCGCTCACGCCACACCCCATTCTCTCGGCTGGCCGCAAGCCTAACGATTCCCCACCCGCCGAGTTGTCAGAACTGAGTTGTGCCCTGGGGCTACTCAGTTCTGACAACTCAGCGTGGGTGATCGACAGCCCGGGGCCGGCGGGTGGAGTCTTGTCCCAGCGGAGACCGAGACGACCGGAGCGGCCGGCCGTCACGCCGGAGCTCCGCGGGAGTTGACGTGACGACCAGGACGACGCAGTTGACCGACGAGCGTGGGCTGAGCGCGGCCGAAGTGGCCGAGCGGGTCGCCGCCGGAGCCGTGAACCACGCGAAGCGGCGCACGTCTCGGCCGTTCACGGCGATCCTGCGGGCCAACCTGTTCACGCCGCTGAACGCGATCATCGGCCTGCTCGCGGTGATCGCGATCAGCTTCGGCGGCTGGAAGCAGGGGCTGTTCGCGGGCGTGATCATCGCCAACATCCTGATCGGCACCGTTCAGGAGGTACGGGCCAAGCGGACGCTGGACCGGCTGTCGCTGCTGAACCGGGCCACGGTGCGGGTGCTGCGGGACGGTGTGGTGCTGGAGATCGAGCCGGAGCAGCTCGTCCGCGACGACCTGGTGCTGGTCGAATCCGGCGACCGGATCATGGTCGACGGGCCGGTGATCACGTCGCGCAACCTGGAGATCGACGAGTCGCTGCTGACCGGCGAGGCCGACCCGGTGGCGAAGGAGCCCGGCGCCGAGGTGCGGTCCGGCTCGTTCGCGGTGGCCGGCACCGGGCTGTTCCGGGCCGAGCGGATCGGTGCGGAGTCCTATGCCGCCAAGCTGGTCGAGGAGGCCAGCAAGTTTGCGCTGGCCCGGTCGGATCTGCGCGAGGGCATCAATCGGTTCATCCGGATGATCAACTGGCTGATCGTTCCGATCGCGATCCTGTTGATCATCAGCCAGGCCGCCGATCCGCAGCGCTGGCGGGAGGTGATCGTCTCCACCGTCGCCGGCATCGTGCCGATGATCCCTGAAGGCCTGGTGCTGCTGACCTCGGTTGCGTTCGCGGTCGGCGTGATCCGGCTCGGCGCCCGGCGCTGCCTGGTCCAGGAACTGCCGGCGATCGAGGGCCTCGCCCGCACCGACGTGCTCTGCCTGGACAAGACCGGGACGCTGACCGAGGGCGGAATGGACGTCGACTCGATCCGCCCGATCGCCGGCGCGGTCGCGACCGAGGCGCTCGCCGCGCTGGCCACCGCCGACGACAGCCCGAACCCGACCATGCAGGCCGTCGCCGCCCACCTGGCCGCGCTGGAGATCACCGACCCCGGATGGTCGGTGATCGACACGATGCCGTTCTCCTCGGCCCGCAAGTGGAGCGGCACCCGGTTCGACGATCACGGCACCTGGCTGCTCGGCGCCCCGGACGTGCTGCTCGAGCCCGACGATCCGGCTTGTCGGCAGGCCGAAACCCTGGCGGCGCAGGGCCTGCGGGTGCTCGTGCTGATCACCGCGGAGTCGGCTTCGACCGCCGACGGCGTCGTCGGCGCCCGGGCCCAGGCCCTGGTGGTGCTGCGGCAGCGGCTGCGGTCGACCGCGGCGGCGACGCTCGCCTACTTCCGCGAGCAGGGCGTCGCGGTCAAGATCATCTCCGGCGACTCCCCCGCCGCCGTCGGCGCGGTCGCGGCGCAGCTCGGAGTCGTGGGTGCGGCCGAGCCGGTGGACGCGCGGTACCTGCCCGAGGACCCCGCCGAGCTGGCCGACCTGCTTGAGCGGGCCACCGTCTTCGGCCGGGTGCAGCCGCATCAGAAGCAGGCGTTCGTCAAGGCGCTGCAGTCCCGCGGACACACGGTGGCGATGACCGGGGACGGCGTGAACGACGTGCTGGCGCTCAAGGACGCGGACCTCGGCATCGCCATGGGGTCGGGTTCCGCGGCGTCCCGCTCGGTGGCGCAGGTGGTGCTGCTCGACGACGAGTTCGCGACCCTGCCGCACGTGGTGGCCGAGGGTCGCCGAGTGATCGGCAACATCGGCCGGGTCTCGAACCTGTTCCTGACCAAGACCATCTACGCGATCACCCTGGCGCTGGTGATCGCCGTCGGCGCGATCTGGTCGCGACTCAGCGGCAACGCGCTGCTGCCGTACCCGTTCCTGCCGATCCACCAGACCTTGATCAACGCGTTCACGATCGGCCTGCCGGCCTTCCTGCTGGCACTGGCGCCGACCTTCGACCGGGCCAAGCCCCACTTCGTCCGCCGGGTCCTCACCTTCGCGATCCCGGCCGGGATCTGTTGCGCGGTGCCGACCTTCGCGGTCTATCTGATCACCCTCGCCCGCGACGGTTACGACTCGCCGCTGCCCCAGACCACGGCCGCGATCACCCTCTTCTGCCTGGCCTTGGCGGCGCTGGCAATCGTGGCCCGGCCGTACGTGTGGTGGAAGCTGATCTTGGTCGGCGGCTGCGCCGCGGCCCTGGTGCTGGCCCTGGCCGTGCCGCTGTTCGCCCGGTTCCTGGAACTGCAGCAACCCGACGGCTGGCACCTGGCCGCCGCAGCCATCGCCGTCGCCGTCGGCGCCGCGGCCTTCGGGCTCTACTCCTTGATCTGGCCCCGCCGCCACCCCCTGGACTGAACCCCGGGTAGAGGCGCCGGGCGAACGGAGATTCAGATTCCCTGCGGCAACCCGGTGGCCAGGCTGGTGTGCACGGCCTCGATCGCCGCGGTGATCAGATAGCCCGCCTGCAGACCGGGGACGTCCCGCTCCGCGCCGCCCAGGACGGCGATGAAGTCGCCGATCATGTCGACCGGGACGCCGCGGACCTGGCCGTCCCCGGGATGGCCGAGCTGGACCCACTGCCCGCCGGCATCGTCGTAGCGGGTGACCCCGCTGTCAGAGACGTTCAGCCGGAAGCTGGTCGTGTCCGTGTTGAGCTCATAGCGGAAGTCGAACACAGCCGGCATCGAGGTCGGCAGCACCCACTGCGAGTTGAGCACGGTCACCGACCCGTCAGCCATCGTGAACGAGGCGGTGATCGCGTCCCAGGTGTCGACACCGAGTCCGGGCAGTACCCGCTTCACGCCGCGGGCGAAGACACTCACCGGCCAGCTGTCTGACAGCCAGCAGGCAAGATCAAGACTGTGCGGCATCAGGAACCAGGCCGGTGAACTGCGCGCGGCCCAGGACAGCATCGAGGTCGGCACGAAGATCGTGTCGTTCAGGTTGATCACCTGGTTGACGACCGTGCCGGCACCGCCGGCGGCGAGCTGGCGGCGGAGCTCGGCGAAGCGCGGATTCCACCGGTTCTCGAAGGCGATCATGATCTTCGGGTCCGTGGCGCCGGCCGCGGCGACGATCGCGTCGGCGTCGGCGACGGTGGTGGCCAGCGGCTTCTCGATCATCAGATCCAGACCGCGTTCCAGGCAGCCGACGGCCGCGTCCCGGTGGGCGAAGTCGGGCGTCGCGATCACCGCAGCGGTCAGCTCAGGATGCACGCTCAACATCGCCTCGGCATCGGCGTAGCCCGGCACGCCGAGGGCAGCTTCGGCGCGCTCCCGGACCTCGGGGTCGGGGTCGCAGACCGC
Organism: Microlunatus speluncae; assembly: GCF_009299835.1. Classification (GTDB taxonomy): domain Bacteria; phylum Actinomycetota; class Actinomycetes; order Propionibacteriales; family Propionibacteriaceae; genus Microlunatus; species Microlunatus speluncae. The sequence goes on along the minus strand of NZ_VKCZ01000019.1, from coordinate 33,871 downwards.
GACTAGTTCGGCCCACGGATGCTGCCGGATCGCCGTGGCGAACAGGAAGCCGCGGATGCCGCAGCCGACGACGCCGAGGCGGGGCGGGGCGGTTTCTTCCATCGATCAGACCCCTCATGACATACCTGTGTTGCGAAACCATACCCACCTGGTCGGGGGCCCGCCGGCCCGCATCGATCATCATCCACGGGCCCGTGCCTCCGGATCCGAATCGACGGTGTACACCTAAAGGCCGAGCCTGGCCTTTGTCACGCTCCACGTTTCGGTAGGGATTTCCTTCCCCGCGTTGAGCCGATCAGCGTTTTCCAGCATTCGACGATGTGCTTGCGGATCTTGGGAGGACCACGCCACAATCTGCCAGCGGCGGAGGAAGGAATGCACGATTGTCAGGTCGAGGGATTCCGTTGCCTCGGCCATCACTTGGCGAAACTCGCTGTCGAAATCGCCGACGTCCTCGGGCAGGAGCGCGGCTCGGATGACCCGTGGCGTCAACTCCGGTGGAGTCTGCCGATCTGGGGAGCGCGCGCCAGCCGTCATGTTGCCATCGTAGACCGGCCCTCTGACAGCGGAGCGTGCTAAGGCCAGCGGGCGCCGAGGGAGATCATGCCGACGGCGGCGAGGATGGCGAAGGCGAGGCCGAAGCCGGCGTAGCGCTCGGTGACCTCCTGCTCCACCTTCTCGGTGCCGACCGAGGTGCCGATGTCGGCGTAGACCTCCTTGAGCTGACCCGCCGACCGCGCTTCGTACGCCTCACCGCCGGTGATCTTGGCGATCCGCTGCATCTCGGCCCGGTCGACCGGGACCCGCTCGACCCGGCCGCCGATCTCGATCGTGCCGGTGTCGGTGCCGTACGCGATCGTGTAGATCTCGACCTTCCTGGCCTTCGCCTCCTCAGCAGCACTGGCCGAGGACTTGCCGATCTGGGTCTTGCCGTCGCTGAGCAGCACGATCCGCGCGGGCACCGGCGCCTTCGGATCGTCCGGATCCGGTGGCACCTGGTTCAGCGCCGCCAGCGAGGTGTAGATGCCGTCGCCGATCGCCGTGCCCTGGTCGGGTTCGAGGGCCTGGATCGCGGCAGTGACCGCGCCCCGGTCGAGCGTCGGTGGGACCACGATCGAGGTCGCGGCGGCGAACGACACCAGCGACACGTTGAACTTCGGCGGCAGCGACTCGACGAACTCGGCCGCGGCGGCCTTGGCGGCATCGAGCCGGTTCGGGGCGACGTCCTCGGCCAGCATCGACAGCGATACGTCGATCGCGACCACGATCGTCGCCCGCTGCCGCGGCACGGCGACCTCGTCCTTCGGCTTGGCGAAGGCGACCGTCAGGCTGGCCAGGCTGAGCACCGCGAGGCCGACCGCGAGATGGCGCAGCCAGGTCCGTTCCTTCGGGATGACGAAGTCGAACATGGTCCGGCCGGAGGTGTTGCTGCGCTTCATCTTCCGCCGGACCAGCAGCAGATAGAGACCCACGAGCGCCGGGATCAGCAGCAACAACAGCAGCCGCTCCGGCGACAGGAAGGCGATCATCGGAGTCATCATGGACGTCCTTCGACGGAATCGGGCCCGGCTGCCGGCGCCGGGCACGCAATGTTGATCACGGCCATTTCGCCCCCAACGAGATCGCGCCGAGGGCGGCCAGCACGGCGAAGACCAGGCCGAAGCCGGCGAAGGCGGAGGTGACCTCGTGGTTCACCTTCTCGTAGCCGACCTCGGAGCCGATGTTCTGATAGACCCGCTTCAGTTGATCCGCCGTCGCCGCGCGGAAGTACTCGCCGTCGGTGTCCTCGGCGATCCGCTGCATCAGCTCATGATCGACGGGGACCGGCTCACGCTTCCCGTCCAGGTCGACAAAACCGTTCTCGGTGCCGTACCCGATGGTATAGACGGGGACCTTGGCGTTCTTGGCCGCCGCCGCACCCTGGGTCGGCGCCCGACCGGCGGTGTTGGTGCCGTCGCTGAGCAGCACGATCGCCCCGGGGGCGACGTTCTTCGGATCGTCCGGGTCCTTGGGCGCCTGACCGATCGCCCGAAGCCCGGTGAAGATCGCCTCGCCGATCGCGGTCGAGTCGTCGAGCTTGATCCCGTTGATCGTGTTCTCCACCGTGGTGTGGCTCAGCGTCGGCGGGACCAGGATCGTCGCCGATCCGGCGAACGACACGACCGAGACGTTGTACTTGTCCGGCAGTTGCTTGACGAACTCGATCGCCGCCTGCTTGGCCGCGTCCAACCGGGTCGGCTTGACGTCGACCGCCTGCATCGACTGCGACGCGTCCAGCGCGATCACCACGGTGGCCCGTTCCCGCGGCACCTCGACCTTGGTCGCCGGCCGGCCCCAGGCGAAGGTCAGCATGACCAGGCTGATGATCGACAGCGCGACGGCGAGGTGCCGCCGCCACTGCGACTGCTTCGGGATCACCGCCTCCAGCATCGAGGTGTTGGTGAACCGCATGCCGCGCCGGTTCTTCCGCAGCTGAGCGAAGATGTACGCGGCGATCAGCAGGGGGATGGTCAGCAGCGCGAACAACCGGTCGGCCGACAGGAACGTCAGGTTCACGAAGAAGTCGACGATGTCGTCGATGAATCCGTTCACTTGGCCACTCCCTGCGGCGGTGCGTGCAACATGCTCGCGACCCGGCGATACGCCAGGACGAACCGGGCGATGTCCTGCACCCAGTCTCGGTCGGTACGCAACTGGATGTGCCCGACACCTGCCCGACGAAGCGCGATCCGGATTCGTTCCCGCTGCGCGGCGCTGGCCGCGTCCATCCGGGACCGGGCGCCGTCGTCGCCGGTGTTGACGTACCGCTCGAAGTCGGTCTCCGGATCCCGGATCAGCATGTCGCCGACGTCGGGGAACTCGACCTCCCGCTTGTCCACGACCTCGATCGCCAGCACCTGGTTGCGGACCGCGAGCCGGCGCATCGACCGCTCCCACTCCGGCTCGACGTTCGGGTCGAGTTCATGATCACCGGGGGTCAGGAAGTCGGAGACGACCACCCGCAGGCCGCGCCTCCGCTGGGTCCGGGAGAGCTGCTCGACGGAGGCGGCCAGGGTCATCGGGCCGCGGGCGTGGTCGGGCACGAACGGCTCGGTCAGCATCCGCCGGAGCAGGCCGTACAGGGCGGCCCGGCCGGACCGGGCCGGAAGCCGCCGCAGCTGCTCCGGCCGCATGATGTAACCGCCGAATCGGTCGCCCATCTTCTGGCTCAGGAAGCCGATGGTGGCGATCGCGGCGATCCCGAGGTCGCGCTTGGTGACGCCCTCGGTGCCCCAGTTCATCGACGGGGTGACGTCCAGCAGCCCCCACACCTCGAGCTCCCGGTCGGACATCGTGTCGCGGACGTGCGGCACCGTGGTCCGGGCCGTGACCGCCCAGTCGATCTTGCGCACGTCGTCCTCGCCCGCGATGTAGACCCGGGCGTCATTGGCGTCGGTCCCGGGACCCGGCAGCAGGCCGAGATGATCACCCTGCAGGTAGCCCTCGAGCCGACGCACGATGGCCAGCTCGAGCCGACGCAGCGCGGCCTCCGGTGCCAGCTTGTTCAGCGGGATGGTCGGCCGGGTGGGCATCCCGAGCACCGAGGACAACGCCCCGTGCTGGGCCGCCTGGTCCGCGGACGGTTCGGCGAACTCCAGCGGCGGCCCGGCCGGCGGCGGCATGGCGGCCGGGCCGGAAGGCGGCGGGAACGCGGGGCCTCCGGACGGAGGCGGAAAGGCCGGCCGTCCGGCGGGTGGCGGGAAGTTCGGTGCTCCTGACGACAACGACGACCCGCCTAGTGGAAGTCCGGCTGGGGCGCCTGCTGATGGTTCGGCGAGCCCTGCTGCTGGTTGTTGTTCCAGACCGGCGTGGGCGGCGGCACCATGGCGACGATCCGCTCCACCACCTGGGCCGGGTTGATGTTGTCGGCGACGGCATCGAAGCCCAGCACCAACCGGTGCGACATGACGTCCCTGGCGACGGACTGGACGTCGGTCGGCAGCACGTAGTCGCGACCGTGGATCAGGGCGAGCGCGCGGGCCGCGGCGACGAGGCCGAGGGTGGCGCGCGGGCTGCAGCCGATCTGGATCACCGAGGTCAAGTCGGGCATGTTGAACTCGCCCGGGGTCCGGGTCGCCAGCACCAGCCGGACGATGTATTCGGCCACCAGGTTGTGTACGAAGACGTCCTCGGCCCGCCGCTGCAGGTCGCGGACGATCTCCGGGTTGAGCACCGGGCTCGAGGACGGCGGATCGACGCTCATCCGGCGCAGGATCTCGAACTCCTCGTTGCCCCGCGGATAGGGCACGTCGACCTTGAGCAGGAACCGGTCCCGCTGCGCCTCCGGCAACGGGTAGACGCCCTCGGACTCGACCGGGTTCTGGGTCGCGATGACGATGAACGGGTTCGGCGCCGGGTGCGTCTTGCCGCCGATCGACACCTGCTTCTCCGCCATCAGCTCGAGCATCGCGGACTGCACCTTGGCCGGCGCGCGGTTGATCTCGTCGGCCAGCACGAAGTTGACGAAGACCGGGCCGAGCTCGACGTCGAAGCCTTCCTGGCTCGCCTTGTAGATCCGGGTGCCGACGATGTCGGAGGGCACCAGGTCCGGGGTGAACTGGATCCGGGCGAACTCACCGCCGACCACGGTCGCGAAGCTGCGGACCGCCAGCGTCTTGGCGACGCCGGGCACGCCTTCGAGCAGGATGTGTCCCTTGGCCAGCAGGCCGACCATCAACTGCTCGACCATGTGTTCCTGGCCGACGATGACCCGCTGCACCTGGGAAATGGCCTCGCCCAGCAGTTGCGCCACCTTCTGATTGGCACCCTGGGTCTGCTGCTGGCCCTGTGTCGCGCTGCTCACTCAGTCTCCTCGTAAATCCTTCGTCTGCCGCGCAGCGACCGCCCGTGACCGACGCGGCGGACCCGCTTGCCACCACGAACCTACCGGTGCCCCGGCGCCAAGTCATTCTCGCAGACGCCCGTCCCGGCCCCGTGTCACAGCGCGAGGCGACGACCATTCCACCACCGGACCGGTTCAGCCGCCGCGAGGCAGTCAAACCTACGCAGTCCGGCGACCGGATTCACAGGTACGGCACAGGGAGGCCGGGGCGGTCCCGACCCCGACGGCACTAGGCTCTGGCTGCCGAGACACTCGTCCGGCTGCCGTACGCTCTCGCGCCGCCGACGCAGCGGTCGGTGGAGGCCTCGATGTGGTGAGATAGAGGGCGATGTCAACACCCCAACCGCCGCCGGGACAACCGGAGTACGTCCCGGTCCACCCACTGCTGCCCGACGATCCGCCGAAGATCGGCGAATTCTGGCTCGACGCGCGGCTCACCGCCAGCCAGTCCGGGGTGGTCTACACCGGCCACGGCGCCGCGCCGACCGATCAAGAGGGCGCCACCGGCAGCGTGCCGGTGATGATCGTGCTGCTCTCGGAGGGTGCCGCCGGCGATGCCGCGGCCCGCGACCGGTTCGCCGGGGTCGTCAACCAGATGCACATCGACACCGTGCTGGCCCGGGGCGGGCACGGCCAGGACTCCGGTCGGCTCGGCCGGCGCTACCAGGCCGACGACGACGACCCGATCGCCCCGGACGGACATCCGACGGCTCCGTGGGCGGCCCTCGCCTACGACGGCTCGCCGGCCGCCGCGGCCGAGGCCCAGCGGGTGCTGAACGAGGTCACCCTGGCCGTGCTGCCGATGCAGGGCCGGCCGGCGGGGCCGGACTACCGGCTGTACTGGATCGACCGGGTCAAGCCGGGGCTGGCCCGGCTCTGGCCGCTGCCCTGGCCCGGCCGCTATTCCCGGGCCGGTTGGGCGACCATCCTGATCTCCTGGCTGTTGATGATGCTGCTGGCCGCGCTCGCCGTACTGATCGCGATCTTGATCTTCCGCAACCAGCCGCCGCAGTCGCCGCCACCGCCGGTGCCGCCGACCGCCAGCCCGCCGCCGTCCGGCTCACCGCCGCCGTCGGGTTCGCCGCCGCCCTCCGGTTCGCCGCCCCCGTCCTCGGGTTCGCCGCCGCCGTCGTCAGGTTCGCCGTCGCCGTCCTCCGGGTCGCCGTCGCCGAACAGCGGATCGCCCTCCCCCAACAGCGGGTCACCCTCGCCGTCGGAGGGGTCACCGAGCCAGACGCCGTCGATGTCGGGTTCGCCGTCGCCGGGCGACACCGGCGGACCGACCCCGTCGCAGTCCGGTGGCGGGCCGCCGTCGCCCCGGTCCAGGCTCTGATCCGTTGACCTCCGAGCTGATCACCCGCCACGCCGGGCCCGCACCGGCGTTGATCGTTTCCGATCTTGACGGCACCTTCCTGTCCCCGGACGGCACCGTGTCCGAGGTCAACGCCCAGGCTGTCGCCGCAGCCCAGCGGGCCGGCATCCCGGTGATCTTCGCCACCGGGCGACCGGTCCGCTGGCTGGAGGTGATCAGTGAGCTGCCCGGCGCTCATCCGACGGTGATCGCCAGCAACGGCGCCGTCCTGTACGACCGGGGCGAGCGGCGGGTGCTCCGGTCGCGCACCATCGACCGGACGCTGGGCCGGGATGCGGTCCGCCTGCTCCGCCGGGAGTTGCCCGAGGTGCGCTTCGGCTTCGAGTCCGGGGACTGGTTCGGGCACGAGTCGGGCTATCTGCTCACCGACGACACCAGTGACGACCCGGCGCTGCGGATCGGCGGGGCCGAGGAGCTGGCCCTGGCCGGTGATCATGTCAAGATCCTGGCCCGGCACCCCGAGTGGGCGTCGGATGACCTCGCGGCCGCGGCGACGAAGTTGATCGGTGACGTGCTGACCGTGACGCACTCCTCGATGCCGGGTTCGCGGCTGATCGAGCTGAGCCGGCTCGGGGTGAGCAAGGCCTCGATGCTGGCCGAGGTGTGTGCCGATCTCGACATCGCGCTGGCCGACGTGGCCGCGTTCGGCGACATGCCGAACGATCTTGACCTGTTGTCCGTCGTCGGCCTGCCACACGCGATGGAGAACGCTCATCCGCTGTTGCTCGACCTCGGCATCGCCGTGGTGCCGAGCAACGCCGAGTCGGGGGTCGGCCGGACCATCAGCGGCTGGCTGGCCGAGCCGGCCGGATGACGGCGCCGTCGTTGCTGCTGCGCAACGTCCGCCTGGTCGGCGCCGGGTCCGGCGCCCCGACCGATCTCCTGATCACCGCCGGCCGGGTCGGCCTCGCGACGGACGCCGTGGACCCGGGCGAGGTGATCGATCTCGAGGGCCGGTTCGTCCTCCGCGGTCTGTGGGATCGGCACGTGCATTTCGATCAGTGGGCGCTGGCCCGGCGCCGGATCGATCTCACCCCGACCACCTCCGCCGCCGCCGTGATCGAGCTCGTCGCCGAGCAGGCCGGCAGCGATCCGGTGATCACCGGGTACGGCTTCCGCGACGCCGCCTGGGCCGACCGGCCGACCCGGGCCGCGCTGGACCGGGCCGTGCCGGACCGCCCGGTGGTGCTGGCCTCCAACGACCTGCACTGCGCCTGGCTGAACTCGGCCGCCTTCCGCCGGTTCGGGGTCACCCCGAGCGAGGACGGGCTGATCCGCGAGGACGCGGCCTTCGCTGTCCTGCAGGCGATCTCCGACCTGGTCGCCGACCGCTCCGACGGTTACGCCGACGAGGCCGCCCGGGCCGCGGCGGCGCGCGGGCTGGTCGGCATCGTCGAGCTGGAGTTCCAGGCCAACCACGAGGTGTGGCGCCGGCGGGTCGCCGCCGGCACCCGGTCGCTGCGGGTCGAGTGCGGGCTGTATCCGCCGCACCTGGCCGAGGCGATCCGGCTCGGCCTGCGGACCGGCGAACCGCTGCCGGACGGCGCCGGGCTGCTCACCGGCGGGCCGCTCAAGATCATGATCGACGGATCGCTGAACACCCGCACCGCCGCATGCTGGGACCGCTATCCGGAGCCGGGTGACGCCGACCATGATCACGGCATCCTGCAGTACGACCTCGGGTCGTTGACGACCATGATCGCGGAAGCCGGAGCGGCCGGGTTGGAGTGCGCCGTGCACGCGATCGGCGACCGGGCCAACACCGTCGCCCTGGACGCGTTCGCCGCCGCCGGCCGGCCCGGCCGGATCGAGCATGCCCAGTTGATCAAGGACGATGACCTGGCCCGGTTCGGCGCGCTCGGGGTGGTCGCCAGCGTCCAGCCCGATCATGTGATCACCGACCGGGACGTGGCCGATCGGCACTGGCCGGGCCGGACCGGCCGGGCCTACCCGTACGCGAGCCTGCTCGCCGCCGGAGCCACCCTGCGGCTCGGCTCCGACGCACCGGTGTCCCCCCTCGACCCGTGGCGGACGATCGCCGCGGCCGTGCACCGTACCGGAGACGGACGGGAGCCCTGGCACCCGGAACAACGACTGACCGTCGCCGCCGCCCTGGACGCCTCGACCGGTGGCCGGGCCACGGTCCGGCCCGGCGACCCGGCCGACCTGGTGATCACCGACCTGGACCCACTGACCGCGACCCGAGACCAACTCCGCACGATGCCCGTGCACGCCACGATGCTCGCCGGCCACTGGACCCACCCACCGAGTTGTCAGAACTGAGTAGCCCCCTGGCACAACTCAGTTCTGACAAGTCGGCTGCGGGGTGGCTGTCGTTCCTAGGCGGCGGGCGATTTCGGTGATTGCCTGCTCGAAGCCGGACCGGGTGGTGTCCCGGAACCCGATGAAGAAGCGGTTGGCCAGCGGCACGCCCCAGCGCATCCAGGCGGCGACGTTGAAGACCCGGTGGATGATCAAGGTCCCGGCGCCGTCGGACTCGGCCGACCACTCGCCGCGATACCACCAGCCGCCCTGGTAGGCGAGCGTCGTCCCGTCGGTCTCGGTGGCCGCGATACCCGCCTTCAGTTCCGGCCAGACCCGGTCCAGCGGGGCATCGATCCGGCCGGCGACCTCGACCATCAGCTTCTTCCGCTCAGCCACGGGGATCGCTCCGCCGAGTGTTCTGGAACGAGGCGAACCGCCAACCGTCGGGGGTGTCGACCGCGGTGAGCGTCACGACCGAGTCCCGGCTCGGGTCGGCCTGACCGTCGACGGTGGAACCGCCGCTGGAGACGATCAACACCGCACCCTCGGCGAGCGGCTTCAGGTCGGCCCTGCCGTTGTCGGGTTCGAGCTTGATCGGCTGCTTGAACAACGCGCGGTGGCCTTCCTCAATCGCCGTCCGGCCGCGCAACCGGAGGCCGAAGAAGGTGATGTAGTCGGCGTCCTCGGTGAACAGCTCGGCGTAGGCGGCGGCGTCGCCGTCGTTCCAGGTCTCGGTCAGCCGGTGCAGCAACCGGTGCACCTGCTCGGCCGTCTCGGTCGGCGGCGTCGGCATGCTGAAGTTGATCATGAAGTCCTCCCTGAGTCTTGGTCGGTGGCGGGTTCGCGGAGCACGTCGGCCAGGAGGTCGAGCCGGACGGTGCCGGACCAGTCGAGGTCGCCGCGCTCGATCCGGTCCAGCACGGTGCCGATCCAGTCGAGCTCGGCCTGCTGCACCGCCCGCTCGTACTCCAGCTCGAGCAGCAGCAGATCCGGCAGCCCCTCCTCGCGGAGCGCGGCGAGCTGCCCGGTCAGCGCCGTGACCGCGCCGGTGATCGTCGCGGCCCGGGTCCGCAGCGCGGCCAGGGCGGACCCGGCCGGCAGACAACCGAGCAGCGACACCGCCGCGACGAACGTCCGCCGATCCAGCTCCGGCACCTCGATCAGCGTCCGCAGCCGGGTGGCCAGCTGGGCCCGGCCCTCGTCGGTGATCCGGTAGACGGTCCGCTCCGGCCGATTCCCGTCCCGGACCGTCTCCGCCGGCTGGATCAGTTCGTCCCGGGTCAGCCGTTCGACCGCGTGATAGAGGCTGCGCGGCAGCCCGGTGACGTAGTCCTTGTGCGTCTCGACGATGAACCGCTGCAACTCGTACGGGTGCCCGTCCCGCACCGAGAGCATCGCCAACACCGTGAGACCGACCAGATCATGGCCACGAGCCATCCGTACCTCCTGCTAGTGCAACATGCACTATAGCAGTACGCACTAGGGAGTCAGGAGGGGTCGGGGAGGAGGACGACCTTGCCGAGGGTGCGGCGGGATTCGAGGTCGGTGTGGGCCTGGGCGGCTTGGGCCAGCGGGTACGAAGTCAGCAGGGGGCGCCACTCGTCGGCGGCGGCACGGCGCAGGGCTTCGAGGACGTACGGCCGCAGCACCTCCGGGCCGCTGCCGCGGGGGAAGCCGAAGCCCCAGGAGGCGCCGACGCCGCGGTCGACCAGATCGTCGGTGGTCACCCGGGTGGCTGTACCGGAGGAATAGCCGAACATCAGCAGCCGGCCGCCGGGCGCGAGCAGCTCGAAGGCGGCGCGGCCGACGTCGCCGCCGACCCCGTCGAGCACGACGGTCGGTGCCTGCTGGACCCGATCCGGCCAGTCGGGCCGGCTGTAGTCGATCAACTCGTCGGGCTCGAGCTCGCGCAGCCGGCCGAGCTTCTCCGGTCCGCCCGCGGCGGCGATCACCCGGGCACCGGCCGACCGGGCGGCCTGCACCAGCAACCAGCCGATGCCGCCGGCGGCGGCGGGGATCAGCACCGTGTCGTCGGCCGTCAGGGCCGCGCCGGTCAGCACGCCGACAGTGGTCCGGCCGGTGCCGACCAGCGCCACCGCGTCCGCCGGCGTCACCGGACCGGGCAGCGCCTCCAGGTCGAACAGGCGGTCCACCGCGGTCACGGCCTGCTCGGCATACCCGCCGGGCACGAACCCCAGATGGGCGACCACCCGGCGCCCGCGCCAGGAGTCGTCGACGCCGGCACCGACCCGGTCGACGGTGCCGGCAACCTCGCGGCCGGGCACGGTGGGCAGCGCGCCGGGCGGCAGCGGTCCGCCGGTCTCGCCCCGGCGGAGCACGGTGTCGAGCAGGTGGATCCCGCTGGCCCGGACCGCGATCCGGACCTCGCCGTCGTCCGGTTCGAGGTCGGGCAGGTCGTCGAGGCGAAGGTTCTCGGGCGGGCCGAAGGCGTGCAGTCTGATGGCTTTCATGGGATCAACGGTGCGACCTGAAGCCGAGTTGAGGTCAACCGTGTCGTCCGTCACTCGTCGCCGGTCCGCGGGTTCGGCTCACCCTGGGTCGCGGGGACTGGTTAGATCGACCCATGGGCACGTCAACACGCAGACCGGGCGCGCCTCGGTCCGGGTCGACGCGTCCGGGCTCGGGGCGACGGGGGTCCGGGCCTCGCGGCTCGGGGCGACCGGGGGCACCGCGGCCGGACCGGGACCGACCGCACCCGTCCGATCCGTTCACCGGCCCGGAGGCCGGCCCGCCGCTGACCTGGCGCCGCTTGCTGACCGGGTTCCTGATCTGCCTGCCGGCGGTCCTGATCGGCCTCTACGTCGGCTCGACCTCGTTCCGCGGCGGCACCCTGTTTCCGTGGAACCCGGTGATGGTCGACCTCGAGGTCTACCGGCTCGCGGGCAAGACGCTGCTCGAGGGCGGTGACCCGTACCATCTGCCCGGCTCGCTGCCGTTTCTCTATCCGCCCTTCGCCGCACTGCTGGCGGTGCCGCTGTCGCTGCTGCCGCTCGGCGTGGTCGAGGTCGCCTGGACCATCGGCGGAGTGCTGGCGATCCTCGCGATCCTGCACCGTTTCGGGCTCGGCGGCGCTCGGCTGGCGCTGATCGGCGCCGCGGTGATCTTCATCGCCGAGCCGGTGAACCAGACCCTGAGCTTCGGCCAGGTCGGGATCTTCCTGGCCGCCCTGGTCATCCTCGATCTCGTCCCCGGGCCGCGGATCCTGCCCGGCCGGCGGCTGCTGCCGCCCGGTGTGCTGACCGGGCTGGCGGCGGCGGTCAAGCTGACCCCGGCCATCTTCTGGCTGTTCCTGCTCGGCGCCGGCCGCAAGGGCCTGGACGCGGAGCGCCGGGCCGGCCTGGTCAGCATCGGCACCGCTGCGGCGGTGACGCTGGTGACGGCCGTCGTCGTGCCGCGGACCTCGCTGGACTTCTGGGGCCGGCTGGCCCACGGCGACACCGGGCTGGGCAACAGCTTCGTCTACTTCACCAACCAGTCGGTGATGGCCGATGTGGTCCGGGTGCTCGGCATCGGGCGGCCGAGCCAGCTGATCGCGCTGGTCGCCTGCGGGCTGGTGGCGCTGCTCGGGGCCTGGGTCGGCCTGCTCTGGCACCGGCGCGGGATGACCGGCTTCGGGGTGGCCCTGTGCGGGCTGGCCGGGTTGCTCGCCTCGCCGGTCTCCTGGAGCCACCACTTCGTCTGGATCGTGCCGCTCGGGCTCTGCCTGGCCGGTCCGCTGCTGTCGCGGCAGGTGGGCCCACCGCGGCGGCTTCCGTTGTGGTTCCAGATCCTCGGCTGGGCGTTCGTCGGCTGGGTCGTGGTGGCGCCGTACAAACAACTGCCGGGTGGCGCCGACGTGGAGCTGACCTGGTCGCCGGCGCAGAACCTGATCGCGTCCACCACCGCCCTGCTCGGCCTGGCGATCTTGGTCGCGGCACTGATCCTGATCTTCAGGCGCTCCGAACGGACCGCGACCGCCGGGTAACCACTGGGCGAACGGTTCACCACCGGTTGGTACGGTGGCATCGATGACCGCCGAGCCGACGAGCCGTTCGACCGCTGCCGACGATCACCAGAACCGCACCCGGATCTGCTGGTTGGATCGTCGAACCGCCTTATATCTAGCCACTTTGCTGATCCCGCTGGCCGGGTACGGCATCGTGCTGAAGATCATCCGGATGAGCCGGCGCGGCCTGCCCGGACCACTGGAGTGGCTCGACCAACTCAGCTCCGATCTGATGTTCGGCGCCGGATTCGGGCTGGCTTGGCTTGTGATCATCGCCACAATCGGCCGGCGGACTCCGGCCCGGCCGATCGCGTTCATGATCATGCACCTGTCCGCGATCGTCGTCGCCGCGGTCAGCACCGGCTTCCACGTCTACTTCCAGCGCACCGGATCACCGCTGACCCTGGAACGGCTGATCTCGGCGCTGGGCTCGGCCGGCGAGATCTCCGGCCTGGTCGCCGCCGAGATCCGCCCCGAGGTCGTGCTGCTGCTGATCGGCGCCGTCGGGTACGCGATCGCCGGTCCGGCCGTGATCACCCGGTTGATCATCGGTCGGGGTCCGGCCAGGGCCGGCCGGGCGACCGGGCGGCCGCTGATCCCGGTCGCCGCGCTGACCACCGCGCTGCTGCTCGGCTCCTGCTACAGCGGGCCGTCCTCCCCCAGCTACTTCTCCCGCGCCCCGGTGCTCGCGGTCGGCCTCAGCGGCCTGGAGGACTCCGCCGCGACCAAGCCACGGGACCTGCCCGAGCCGGCCACGATCGTCCCGCCGACCGACACCGGGCTGACCGCCGGCCCGAAGACGCAGCGCCGCAACGTGGTGATCATCACCCTCGAGTCCCAGCGGGCGATCTCCACCGCGCCGTACACCGATGACCTCGCGATCACCCCGAATCTGGCCGCGCTGGCCGAGTCGAGCCTGGTGGCCGAGCAGGCCTACGCCGTGATGCCGCACACCTCGAAGTCGCTCACCGCGACCTACTGCGGCGTCGAACCGCCGATGGACACCCAGAACAGCGAGGCCGGCGGCGACGGGACCGGTGGCCGCGGCGTGGCCGCCCGGTGCCTGCCCGAGTTGCTCGGCCAGCAGGACTACCGCTCGGCCTTCTTCCAGTCCGCCACCGAGTCGTACGACCGGCGCCGCGATGTGATCACCGGACAGTTCGGCTTCGACGAGTTCTACGGGCTGGAGGACCTGCCGAAGGAAGGCTTCTCGGAGGCGAACTACTTCGGCTACGAGGACGACGTGATGCTGCAGCCGAGCCGGGAGTGGATCGAACGCAACCGGAAGAACCCGTTCCTGCTCGGCTATCTGACCGTCACCGCGCACCACGACTACAAGCTGCCGGACGGCTTCGAGACCGAACACCTGTCCGACGACCCGGAGCTGAACGACTATCTGAACGGGCTGCGCTACCAGGATCGCTTCGTCGGCCAGGTGATCCAGCAGTTCAAGGAGCTCGGGCTCTACGACGACACCGTGTTCGTGATCACCGGTGATCACGGCGAGGGATTCGGCGAGCACGACCTGCGCCAGCACGACAACACGATCTATCAGGAGGGCGTCCAGGTGCCCTTGATCATCCACGATCCGCAGCGGGCCGGCGGCGGTCAGCGGGTGACGACACCGGTGCAGCACCCGGCGATCCTGCCGACCGTCACCGACCTGCTCGGCTACCGGATCAGCACCGGCACCGGCGGCGGCTACCGGTCGCCGTCGCTGCTCAGCAAGGCCTCTCGGCCGCCGGTCATGATCAGTTGCTTCGAGGAAGCCCGCTGTCTGGCCCGGATCGAAGGAACCCGGAAGTACATCCACCACTACGACTTCCGCCCCGACGAGGTCTTCGATCTCGCCGCCGACCCGGGCGAGACCACCAACCTGGCGGCCTCGACCCCGCCGGAAGACCTGGCCCGCTACCGCGCCGAGGCGCTGCAATGGCGCCGCCAGGTCGACCGCCTCTACACCGACCTCCGCACCCCCACCCCCACCCCCCGCTGACCCGTCACTTCCGCGGCCCTTTTGACGGCGTGTCGCAGCGGATCTGACGGGTCGGCGAGATTCCCGGCGAGGACCGACAGCACCATCCCCGGCCGGGCGGAGCACCCGCGTGTCATGATCACCTCATGACCGACTCAGCGCAGTCAGGTTCCCAGTCCGATCCGGCCCGGTCCGGACCCGGCGGCCGATCGTCCCGCGTGTTCGGCGGGATCGAGACCAACGCCCTCAATCCGATCGCCGAAGCCGAGCGGAAGGGCCGGCCGCGCGGCCTGTTCTGGCCCTGGTTCGGCGCCAATGTCTCCGTGTTCGGGATCAGCTACGGCTCCTTCGTCCTCGGCTTCGGCATCTCGGCGCCACAGGCGATCGCCGTGGGGATCGTCGGCATCGTGATCTCGTTCGCCCTCTGCGGGTTCGTCTCGCTGGCCGGCAAACGCGGGTCGGCGCCGACCATGGTGCTGACCCGGGCGGCGTTCGGGGTCCGCGGCGGCCGGATCCCGGCCGTGCTCTCCTGGCTGCTGACCGTCGGCTGGGAGACCGCGTTGACCTCGCTCGCGGTGCTGGCGACGTCGACCGTGTTCACCGCGCTCGGCTGGCACGGTGGGACCGCGACCAAGATCGTCGCGCTGATCGTCGTCGCCGCGTTGATCTTCGTCAGCGGCGTCTTCGGCTTCACCCTGATCATGCGGTTGCAGGTGGTGATCACGGTGATCACCGGCGCGCTGACCATCGTGTACGCGATCCTGGTGCTGAATCAGGTCAACCTGGCCACGGTCGGCTCCCTGCCCGCCGGCACGACGCCGCAGGTGATCGGCGCCCTGGTCTTCATGATGACCGGGTTCGGTCTCGGCTGGGTGAATCTCGCCGCCGACTACTCCCGCTATCTGCCCCGGTCGTCCAGCGGTCCGGCCGTGGTCGGCTGGACCACCTTCGGCGCTGCCCTGGCACCGGTGCTGCTGTTGATCTTCGGCGTGCTGCTGGCCGGCTCGTCCGCCGACCTCAGCACCGGGATCGGCAGCGACCCGATCGGCGCGCTGACCACGGTGCTGCCGGCCTGGTTCCTGATCCCGTTCGTGGTCGTCGCGGTGCTCGGCCTGGTCGGCGGCGCCGTACTCGACATCTATTCCTCCGGCCTGGCCCTGCTCAGTGCCGGACTGCGCGCGCCACGCTGGGTCGCGGCCGGCATCGACGGCTGCCTGATGATCATCGGCTCGATCTACATCGTCTTCTTCGCCAGCGATTTCCTCGGTCCGTTCCAGGGCTTCCTGATCACGCTCGGCGTCCCGGTCGCCGCCTGGTGCGGGATCATGGTCGCCGACATCGCGCTGCGCCGGGCCGACTATGTCGAGCAGGATCTCTATCGCACCGACGGCCGCTACGGCGATGTCCGGGCCCTGCCGGTGATCTTGATCGTCACCGGCACGCTGCTCGGCTGGGGCCTGGTCACCAACGCCGCCGCACCCTGGCTCGGCTGGCAGGGCTATCTGCTCGGCCCGATCGGCGGCCGGGAGGGCGACTGGGCCGGTGCCAACCTCGGCGTCGCCGTCGCCCTGGTGATCGGCTTCGTCGGCTACCTGATCTTCGCCCGCCGCACCATCGCCCGCCAGGAACTCCCCCAATGACGCCGAGTTGTCAGAACTGAGAAGCCCTATGGCACAACTCAGTTCTGACAAGTCGGCGCGGAGGGGGTCGGTTCGAGTTGGGCCAGCTTGGGTACGGCCTCGGCCAGCACGGCCAGGGTTTCCGGGGTCCAGGCCTGCGAGCTGACCAGGCCGACCTGATCGAAGCCGAGGGCGGCGTGGGCTTCCATTCGGCGGACGAAGTCGTCGCTGGACTCCCCCGGCAGCAACCGGGTGCCGATCGTCTTCACGATCTCGCCGTACGGCCGGCCGACGTCGGCGCAGTGCCGGGCCAGCACGGCCAGCTTGCGCCGCACGGTCTGGCCGCCGTCGGGGATGTCGAACAGGTTGCACGCGTCGGCGTACCGCGCGACCAGCCGTAGCGTCTTCTTCTCCCCGTCGCCGCCGATCAGGATCGGCGGATGCGGAGCGCTCAGCGGCAACGGGCTCCCGGCCGGGCCGGACAGCTTGAGCTGCCGGCCCTCGAACGGCGACTCGTCACCCCGCCACATCTGCAGCGCCAGCTGGATCGTCTCCTCCAGCCGCACGAACCGCTCCGCCACCGGCGGCATCTCCAGCCCCATCCGGTCGGCCTCGCCACCGTGGTAGCCGGCGCCGATGCCGAGCCAGGCCCGGCCGCCGGACAGCACATCCAGGCTGGTCACCGCCTTGATCAACAGCGCCGGTGCCCGGAAGGTGACCCCGGTGACCATCGTGCCCAGCCGGACGCGTTCGGTCCGCGCCGCCAGGAAGCCCAGCGTCGTGTACGCCTCCAGCATGTCGGTGGCGTCCGGCGACACGGTCGGGTCGGCCTGGAGCAGATGGTCCGGCACCCAGAGCGTGTCGATGCCCGCCGCGTCGGCGGCCTCGGCGACCTTGATCAGATTCGCCCGCAGTCCCGTCGGCCCTTCGGCCCAGGACTGGTTGCTCAGGCTGATGCTGAGCCGCATTCCCTTGGTCATGATCAGTTCCCCGTCCCCGGGCCCAGACCCGCACCCGGAGGCAACTGCAGCAGCCCGATGTGCACCCCGGCCAGTCGCCATTGATCAGCGTCGCGGACCACCAGCAGGCTCAGCCGGAACCGGCCCGAGTTGTCCTGGCCGCCGAAGTGCGTCTGCTGCTCCAGCACGGCGATCACCGCCGCCGCATCGCCGAACTCCCGGACCTGCGGCTCCTGGACGGCGAACGCGTCGTTGTGCAGGCCGTTGGCGAAGCGGACCAGCCACTGGTCCCGGGTCAGCACGAACCCGGCCGGACCCACACCGGCGAAGTCGGCGGCCAGCACCGACTCCAGTGCGGCCGCGTCCCCGGCCTGCTCCGCCGACGCCCACCGATCCAGCAGTTCCAGTACGTCCGATGACGTTGACATGTCTCCTCCTGAGCTTCTCGCGACCCGATCGATCGCTGACGTATTCGTAGAGTAACTCTAAAATTAGTGTTACTCCAAATTTGGTGCTAGATTCTTCTCGTGGGACTTCGTGAGCAGAAGAAGGAACAGACCAGGGCCCGGCTGATCGAAACGGCCTGGCGGTTGGCCGCCGACCGCGGCTTCGAGCAGGTCACGGTGGCCGAGATCGCGCGCGCGGCCGAGGTTTCCGAGGCGACGTTGTTCAACTACTTCCGGACCAAGGAGGACCTGTTCTACGCACCGCTGGAGTCCTTCGGTGATCAACTCATCGACGCGGTCCGCGCCCGCGATGCCGGCACGTCGGCCCTCGCCGCGGTCCACCGGTTCCTGCTCCAAGATCGTGGCCTGCTCGGTTCGCTCGAGCCGAGCGAGGCAGAAGCGTCGGCGCGGCTGCAGGTGCACCTGCGCGTGATCAGCGACAGCCCGGCACTGCTGGCCCGGGAACAGCGTGCCTTCGCCCGCTACACCGAAGATCTGGCCGCACTGCTCGCGGCCGAGGACGGCGGTGACCCGATCACCGCGGCGGTCGTCGGTCACGCCTTGATCGGGGTCCATCGCACCCTGGTCGCCCACGTCCGCCGGCGGGTCCTGGCCGGCGCCGAGCTGCGCCGGGTGGCGGCCGAGGTCCGCGAGCACGGCGATCGCGCGTTCTCGCTGCTGGAGTCCGGGCTTGGGCGATACGGTGTAGCTGCCTGAGCTCCGGTCAGGCCACTGACAGGGGAGGATTCATGGTCGAATCGATGGCGGAATCGGGACTGTTGATCATCATCGGGCTGCTCACCGCACTCGGCAGCGGCCTCGCCGGTGGCTTCTACCTGACCTTCTCCGCGTCCATCATGGCGGGCCTCGACCGACTCGGCCCGAGCGCCGCGACCCGCGGGATGCAGTCGTTCAACATCACCGTCGTCCGGCCGCCGCTGATGACCGTGCTGTTCGGCACCGGCCTGCTCGGCATCGTGTTGATCATCGTCGCCTTGATCACGTCCGCGGGCAGCTCGACCTGGCTGCTGGTGATCGGCGCCGTGATCTACATCGTCGGCAGCCCGATCCTGACGATGGCGTACAACGTGCCGCGGAACAACGCGCTGGACCGGACCGATCCGGACGGCCCGGAGATCGCCGAGCAGTGGGCCCGCTACAACCGGGAGTGGACCGCCGCCAACCATGTCCGGACGCTGGCCTGCCTGATCGCGACCGTGCTGATCATCCTCGGCCTGGTCGGCCTCTGATCATCCGGTCAAGTGATGATCACCGGGTCGGTTCGGCCAGGTCGCGGACGAGCCGAGTGAAGTCGGGCCGGGCGAGCTCGCCCTTGGTGCTGATCAGGACCAGGGTCGGGAAGTCGGGATTGACCGGCTGTTGCAACATCACGATCGCCACCGGCTCGGTGTAGTTCCGGCAGGCGTTGGTGCACTCGTAGTAGTCCTGACTGAACACGTCGGCCGGTCCGAGCCAGGTCTCCACCCGCTGCACCGTCTTCGGCGCGGCGACATCGGCGATCGTCCGGTACAGGCCGTGATGGCCGTTGCCGGTCCGGCCTCGGGCCGGAATGTCACAGGTCCGAGCGGCGGCGTAGGCCCGCAGCCCGTGCTCGGAGAAGTCGACCTCCGCGATCGCACACTCCCGGCGGGCTCCACTGTAGAACCGGGTGATCATGGTCCCCGACGGCACCTTGATCTCGAACGCGATCCGATCATCGACCACCGACAGTCGGGTGGTCGGGCTCGACCGACCCGGCCAGAGACCACCGAAGGCGCCGAGCACGCCGAGGATCGTGACGATCACCACCAGCAGGATGACCGCCGAACCGGCGGCAACCGGGGCCCACCAGGGAAATCGGGACCGTGACCCCGCCGATCCCGTCGGCGGCGGAGCCTGGGCGGACGGTGACTTCGCAGGGGTCACGTGGCCGAGTCTAGTGCCGCTCGGTGCCGGTGGGCCCGAAGTCGGTCACGCCGCGAGACCGATCGAACTGGTGGATCCGGGTCAGCGGCCAGGTCCGGTACGGAAACTCCCGCAGCCGATCACCGTCGAGCGCGTCGGCCACGCCGTCGGCCCGGAGCCGCTCGGCCAGGACCGCCGTCAACCGGTCCGCCTCGTCCGGACGTTCGGCCTGCACCGGCTTGATCTCGTCCGGGTCGGCGGCGAGATCGAACAGCAGCCGGTGGCCGCCGTTGGCCAGCCAGATCAGTTTGAGGTCGCCCTGCCGCACCATCGCCTTGAACCGGTGCGTGCCCGGCCGGCCGTGGTAGCCGAACAGGGTCTCCCGCGGCGGCGCCGTCCCGGCGAGCAACCCGAGCAGATCACTGCCCTGCCGAAGGTCCGGTTCGCCGGCGGCCGACGTCGCCAGGCCGAACAGGTCGGTCAGGCAGGCCAGGTCGCTGCGACGCTCACCGGCGGCGATCCGGCCGGGCCAGGAGATCAGGAACGGCACCCGGGCCGCCGCCTCGAAGAAGCTCTCCTTCTGCCAGCCGTGATGATCACCGAGCAGATCACCATGATCGGCGAAGAAACAGATCACCGTGTTGCCGGCATCCGGCCGCCGCTCGACCGCGTCCAGCAGCTCGCCGATGCAGCCGTCGATGTAGCTGATCTCGCCGTAGTAACGGGCCCGCAACGCCCGGGCCCGGTGCGGATCGACGTCCTCGGCATAGACCAGGTGGTTCATCCACGGGATGTGTTGATCAAGGTGATCGACGTCTTGATCACCGCGGACCGGATCGGGCATCCGGTCCGGGTCGTAACGCCGGTTGTACGGCAGCGGCGGCGCGAACGGCGGATGCGGCCCGATGTAGGAGACGAAGCCGAACCAGGGCCGGTCGTCCTCGGTCTCGATCAGTCCGATCGCCTCCCGGGTCGCCCACGACTCGACCGTGCAGTCGGCGGGGAGCGGGCTGAGCTGCGGCATGTAGTACATGTCGGTCCGCTCCCCCATCAGCGCCTCGAGCCAGTCGAACTCCGGGTGCTCGGTCGCGATCCAGGACGCGTAGGCGTCGCCGGCCCGCTGCTCCGGGCTCTCGTACAACTCCTCGCTGTGCCGCTGCACGTCGAGTCCGACCGGCGCGTCCCACGGTGTGGTGTGAAACTTGCCGACCCCGAAGGTGCGGTAGCCGAGACCGGCCATCGCCTCGCCCAGATACGGCCCGCAGCGGTCCCGGATCGCCGCATGCGCCCCGTCGGGCATCGCGTTGTCGTAGATCCCGGTCCGGGTCGGTTCGCAGCCGCTGCGCAGGGTGTAGCGGGCGGGAACGCACACCGGGCAGGTCGAATAGGCGTTGTCGAAGGCGGCGCCGCGGGCGGCCAGCCGATCGAGGTTGGGCGTGTCGATCTCGGAGTTGCCCAGCGCTGCGATCGTGTCGAACCGCTGCTGATCGGTCATCACGAACAGCACGTTCGGCCGGTCAGTCATGACTCGGTCTCCTCGTGGGTCGGCGGGTGGTCGCAGGGCTGGCGCGATCGGGCCTGCCCTTCGACAGGCTCAGGGAGCGAACTTCGGAGCGTGATCATGGTGCGGGCACCGGCAGCAGGCGGGCCCGATCACCACGGAGCTCGGTCTCGCGAAGATTCCAGTCCTCGACCATGCCGAGGCCGGCCAGCAGCCGGTCGGCCGGATCGAACGCGTCCCCGGCCTCGGTCAGCAGGTCCCCGAGCCGGGAGTCCGCGGCGGCCACCCGATCGGCCGCCGCCGGGTCGTCGACCAGATTTCGCCGCTGCCACGGGTCGGCCTGATCGTCGTAGAGCAGCCAGGGTCGGCCGTCGACCGTGCGGGCGTACGTCAGCTGCTCGGTGATCACGCCCCGCCACTCCCCGATCCCCTGGTCGTAGCCGTTGTCGCAGCTGACCCAGTTGCCGATGATCAACTCCTGCCGCAGCGGCCCGGCGGTCCGGAGTTGATCACTGAGGTCGCGGCCGTAGCCGCCGACCGGCGGCAGTCCGGCCAGGCCAAGCAGGGTCGGCGCGAGGTCGACCAGCCCGAACAGTCCGGCCGGCCGGGAGGCCGGAAGGCCCGCTCCGGTGATCACCAACGGCACCCGCACCGCTTCGGCGTAGGGGCTCTGCTTCGCCCGCAGACCATGGGCGCCCAGCAGATCGCCGTGATCGGAGGTGACGACGATGATCGTGTCCCGGCGCAGGTCGAGCCGGTCCAGCTCGGCGACGATCCGGCCGATCTCGGCGTCGACCGCGGTGATCGCACTCCAGTAGAGCCGCTGCACCTCGCGCTGGGCTTCGGTGTCGGGGGTGTTCGGCGGCACGGTCGGCTCGGTGTCGGCGTAGCTCCGCAACGCTTCCGGCACCGAGTCGTACGGATCGTGCGGCGGGTTGTAGGAAACGGCCAGGAAGAACGGATCCCGCTGCCGTTGGAGAAACTCGATCGCGAGGTCGGTGTGCACCGCCGGCTCGTAGCCGGTGAAGTCGACCCGGGTCGGGCTCTCGGTGCCGCGGTAGTAGTGGCCGTCGACATGATCATGGGAGCAGTCGACGCCGGCGTAGTGCTCGATGCCGGGTCGGGCCACCGGCGGCACCCACTTGTCCCGGGGCAGTCCGGCCAGATGCCACTTGCCGATCCAACCGGTCCGGTAGCCGGCGTCGGCCAGGGCGGTGCCGAGCGTGTCCAGCCGCGGCGACAGCGGAAGATCATTCGCCACCACCCCGTGCTGGTGCGGCAGCGATCCGGTCAGCAGGCTGGCCCGGCTGGGCCCGCAGACCGGCGCGTTGGAGCAGCCGCCCGCGATCGCCACGCCGGCCGCGGCCAGCCGATCGAGGTGGGGCGTGCGGACCTCGGAGGCGCGGCCCCGCTCGTCGTCCAGCCAGCCCTGGTCCTGCCCGCGCCACTGATCGGCCAGCAGCAACACGATATTGGGCCGAACCACACCGGCCGAGCTCACGCGCCGAACTCCTGCGGGTCGACGTCACCGCTCTGCACCGCGGCGTCGTAGGCCGCCTGCATCCGTTGCTGCATGGACGCCAGCGCCGCATCGAGATCGGCGGCCGGGTCGAGCAGCAGCTTCTCGATCGTCTGGTCGACCTTCTCCCCGTCGACCTGGAGCAGCCCGCCGGGGGTCTTCGGCCACTGTTGATCAAGATCGGCGGGCCGGTACTGCTGCAGGAACGCGTTGTCCTTGATCGCGGCCGAGTCCCAGACGGTGTCGTTGATCGGCGGCGCGGCCTTGGCGGCGAGGGCCTCCTGGATCCCGTCGCCGACCATCACCTCGAACACCTTCGCGGCCTGCTCGGGGGTCTTGCTGGTCGAGGAGATCGCGTACGGGTAGCCGGCGTTCATCGGTGATCGGACCAGTTGCTGGCCGTCCGGCACCGGCAACGGCGCGGCCACCGCCGACACCGTGCTGCCCAGATCGGCGAGCGAGGAGACGATCGCACTGCTGGTCAGATACATGCCGGCCTCGCCCTGGCCGAAGGCGTTCGCGGCGACGTCCCCGGCCAGCGTGGCCGCTCCCGGGTAGGCCGTCTTGTCGGTGATCAGGGCGCGGTAGAGCTCGATCACCGGGGCATACTTGGCCGACTCGTACTGCTGCGCCGCGGCGTTGAACAGGCCGAACTGGGCCAGCGCCTCGTCGCCGGCCATCAGCGGGATATCGACGCTCCACTGCCGAAAGCCCGTCGCCTTGATCGGGATGATCATGCCGAACGCGTCGCCCTGGCCGATCTTGGTGATCGCGGCCGCCGCCTGGCGCACCTCGGTGAACGTCTTCGGCGGCGACGCCGGGTCGAGCCCTGCCTTCTCGAACAGCTCCGTGTTGATCACCAGCCGGTTGGTGAACGCGGTGGTCGGCACCGCGTACGGCACCCCGCCCCAGACCAGTTCGCTGTTCTTCTGGTGGTAGGGCGCCGCCTTGTCCAACACCGCCTGATCGACCAGGTCGGGCAGCGGCTGCACCCAGCCGGCGGCGACGAAGGCGCCCAACTGGGAGGAGGGGCTGTGGAACAGGTCCGGTGCCCGCTTGGTCTGGAAGCCGACCCGGACGATCTCCTCGTACTTGTCCGTCGCCTGCGGTTCGTACTGCACCGTGATGCCGAGCGAGGCGCCCTCGCCCTCGTTCCAGGTGCGGAAGAACTCCTGCCGGGCCTTGGCGTGCGCGCCGGCGCGGTCCCAGACCACGATCGTGGCCGGCCCCCCGCCCGACGACCCGGTGGTGGCGCCGCTGCAGCCGACGGCGGTGCCGGCTCCGGCGGCGGTGACGGCGCCGAGGAAGCCGCGCCGGGTCAGGGTCGATGGGTTCAGTGCCGATGCAGTCATGATGGGTCCTCATCTCGGGTCGCGAGCCGGCTCGCGCGGTCAGGTGGAGTCGCGAGCCGGGTCGCGCGGTCGTGGAGCATGATCAAGAAGGTGGCGACGGCGGCCGGGACCGCGAGCGCCAGGGGCGGGCCCAGATACGGGACCCGGGTCAGCAGCAGGACGACGGCCGCCGCGGCCGCGACGGCGGCCACGGTCGCGGTCACGGCGAGGTCGAGCCGGGCCAAGGCCAGCCGGTACGCGAGCCGGATCGACTCGACCGTCCGGCCGGTGCGTTCGAAGATCAGCACGGTCCAGGGGGCGAGCAGCAGCCAGGTCACGCCGACGACCGAGCTGGTGATCAAGACCAGCCAGCCGTACCCGCCACCGGGCGACGGGCCGAACAGGCCGGTGATCACCAGGCCGGTCACCCCCAGGTGGCAGCCGGCCAGCGGCAGCGTCGGCAGCAGCCGGCGGAGCAGGAAGCGCAGGCTCTCGGCGGGACCGAGCGAGGTCTCGCCGCGGGTGTAGCGGCGCTGCTGGGTGATCAACCACGAGGTCGCCGCCGGCAGGGTGACCACGGGCAGGCTGAACAGGGCCCAGCAGCAGCTGGTCCAGGCCCAGAACCACCACCGGGACCAGGCCCGGAGCAGCGCGCCGTCCGGCGCGAAGATCACGTTCGCCGGGCCGGTCATCCCTTCACCGAGCCTTCGGTCCAGCCGCGGACGAAGTGTCGCTGCAGCACGATGAAGATCACCACGATCGGCACCAGCGCCATGTTGGCGCCGGCCAGCACGGTGTTGTAGGGCGTCATCCCCTCGGCGGCGTCGTACTGCAGCGCGCTGACCCCGACCACCAGGGTGCGCAGGTCCGGCGCGGCGAGCGAGAACACCAGTGGCACCTGGTAGTTGTTCCAGGAGGCCTGGAAGCCGAGGATCACCGTGGTGGCGAGGATCGGCCGCATCATCGGGAAGGTGACCCGCCAGTAGGTGCCGAACAGACCGCAGCCGTCGACCCGGGCGGCGTCCTCCATCTCGGTGCCGAGGCCGAGCACGAACGCCTTGATCAGGAAGATGTGCACCAGCATGATCCCGGCCAGCTGGACCAGTGCGATGCCGAGCAGGTTGTCCAGCCCGAGCGCCTCCGCGATCACGTACTGCGGAAACAGGGTCGCCGTGGTCAGCCCGACGAACAACGTGCCGACGTACAACCCCTCCAGGAACCGCTGGCCGCGGAGCTTGCGCCGGGCCAGCACGTAGCCGGTCATGCTCGAGGCGAGCGTGTCCAGCACCACCACCAGGGCGGTGACGATCAGGCTGTTGACGAAGTAGCGGGAGAAGTTGGCGGTGGTCCAGGCCTGGACGTAGTTGCCCCATTCCCACACCCGCGGCACGATGCCGCCGTTGCGGCTGAGGATCTGGTCCAGCGGTGAGACCGAGGCGAGCAGGCCGAAGATCAGCGGCGAGAGCATGATCAACGCCGCGGCGATCAAGATCAGGTGCAGCAGGATCGTCAGCGGGCGGACCCGGCGTCGCCGTCGTGGCACTCGCGTGCCGATCACCGACGGCGAGGGCCCTTCAGCGTCATCCGGCCTGCCCCCTTCGACAGGCTCAGGACGACGCTTCGACAGGCTCAGGGAACGGGTGGGCGTGGTCATGGTGCGGTCCTGCCGCTGCGGCTGAGCCGCAGGTAGGCGACGGAGATGATGCCGACGATCACGCTGGCGGTGATGCCGAGGGCGGCCGCGTATCCGATCTGGGGCACGGAATCGGGCTCGAAGAAGAACCGGTAGAGGTAGGTGAACATCACCTCGGTGCCGCCGGCCGGGCCGCCGTCGGTGAGCGTCTTGACCAGGTCGAAGCTGCGCAGGGTGCCGATGATCGAGATCAGGATGACCACCCGGGTCACCGGAGCCAGCAGCGGCAGCACGATGTGCCGCAACGTCGACCAGTGCCCGGCGCCCTCCAGCGCGGCACTCTCCAGCAGCTCGTTCGGGATCGTCATCATGCCGGCGAAGAAGAGCAGCAGGTTGATCCCGAGATGGGCCCAGACGCCGACACCGATCAAGCTGCCCATCGCGCTGCCGGCCTCACCGAGGAACCGGACCGGTGCGTCGATCAGCCCCGAGCCGGTGAGCAACTGGTTGATCGGGCCGCCGGTCTCGCGGAGCAGGAAGACGAAGATGATCCCGATGATCGCCGGCGACAGCACGTGCGGCAGGAACAGGATGGTGCGATAGGCCGTGCCGGCCCGTACGCCACGGAAGAAGATGTAGGCCAGCACCAGCGCCACCGGGATCTCGATGATCAACCGGCCGAAGCCGAACTTGAGCGTGTTCAGCACCGCGAACCACCACTGCTCGTCGCCGATCATCCGCTGGTAGTTGGCCACCCCGGTGAACTGCGGTGCCGAGAATCCGTTCCAGCGTTGAAAGCTGAACCACAGCAGCCAACTGATCGGCAGCAGGGCGAAGGCGACATACGGCAGCAGGCTGGGCAGCAACATCACGTAGCCGACCCCGTCCTCGCGCCGGTGCCAGCGGGCCCGGCGGACGGGGGCGGCGCGGACGGCTGGGGACATCCCTGTCCTTCCTGGAGTGGGCGACCTGATTCGTCAATTTAGATCGATCTAAACGTGCCGTCAAGCACTCCGTCGAGGTTTCGAATGATGGGATCAGACGCAGCCGCAGGAGGCGCGGGCGTGCACCTCGGGCGCCGTCGGGCGCCGAGTGCCCTCGACCGCCAGGCCCATCTCGGCCAGCAGCACCCGGCCGCAGACCCGGCCCAGGCCGACCGGATCGGTGGCGATGCTGCTGATCGACGGGGTCCACATCGCCGACTGGTGCAGGTCGTCGATGCCGAGCACCGACACCGACCCATGATCACCAACGAGGCGATGATCACCGAGCGCGCGGACCAGCCCGTAGGCCATGTTGTCGCTGTGACAGAGCACCCCGGCCGGCGGTCGCGACCCGGCGGCCAGCAGCCGGGTCGCGCGGGCGTACGCGGCGTCGGCGGTCGCCTCGACCGGCTCGGACCATTCGTCGTCCCAGTCGACCCCGGCCTGGGTGGCCGCCTGGCGGAAGGCCCGCAGCCGGCCGATCCGCGGCGAGGCCAGTTGATCACCGCCGAAGTACGCCACCCGGCGACAGCCGTGCACGTCGATCAGGTGCTCGGCACCGAGCCGGCCGATCGCCGCCTCGTCGGTGCCGACGAACGGCAGGTCGACGCCGTCGATGGCGCGGAGCAGCGTGACGGTCGGCAGGCCGCTGCGACGGAGCGCGACGAAGGCCTCGGCGGTCGAGGTCAGGGCGGGAATGGTCACCACCCCGGCGGCCCGATGTTCAACCAGGGAACGAAGAATCTGCGCCTGCAACTCGAGCCGGTCGACCGTGTTGGCGATCATGACGAAGAAGCCGACCTCGCCGAGCACCTCCTGCACGCCGAGCGACACCTCGGCGACGAACGGGTTGATCACGTCCGGCATCACCAGCCCGACCAGGTCGTTGCGCTGGGTCCGCAGGTTGGCCGCGGCCTGGTTGTAGACGTACCCGAGCCGTTCGGCCTCGGCCAGCACCGCGACCCGCGTCTTCTCCGACACCAGCGGGCTGTTCCGCATCACCAGCGACACAGTGGCGCGGGAGAGCCCGAGCGAAGTCGCGACGTCGATCATCCGCACTCCGCGTGCTCCGGTTCGCTCGCCCACAGGGCCCACTCTGCATCATCGGTCGCCGAAATCACCTGCCGAACCCGCCGTCGGCGACTCGGCGGAAGGATCGGCGGCGGGGTCAGGGGGCGTCCGGTGGTCCGCCCTTTCGGAGTTCGGTGACGGCGGCGCGCTCGACGAGCACCGGGACGAAATCGCGGATCGGGTTTCCCTCGAACCGCTTGTGAACCGCCCCGAGTGTGTCGACCAGCGTGTCCTCCGCAACCTCGGGGAATCGCGACCTCAGTCGCGTCAGCACTTCACCGATGGCACGGTCCTCATCTTCTGGCACGACCGGATGGTAACTGCCGAAGGTAACCAGGAACTTGTCCGGTCAGGCGCGGTTGCACCCTAGGGTGGGTGCCATGCCGAGCACGCCGATCAGTTCCGACGATCACGGCTATCTGCGGGACAGCCGGCGCGAGGTGCTCGCCACCCTGGACGGGCTCGACGACTACCAGGTCCGGCGCCCGATGACCCCGACCGGGACCAACCTGCTCGGCGTGGTGAAGCACCTGATCGGGATCGAGGCCGGCTATCTCGGACTCTGCGCCGGCCGGCCGTTCGGCGAACGGCTGCCGTGGATCGACGACCCGGCCGGGGCCGATCAGGAGCTCTGGGCCAACCGGGACCTGTGGGCCACCGCCGCCGAGTCCCGCGACCACCTCCTCGGCCTCTATCGCCGGGCCTGCCAGCATGCAGATCTGGTCCTCGACGAGCTCGGACCGGCGGCCCCGGCGACCGTGCCGTGGTGGCCCGAGGAATCCCGGACGACCACCCTCGGCGCCCTGCTGGCCCGGGTGCTGAAGGACACGGCGATGCACGTCGGCCAGTTGCAGGTCATCCGCGAACTGATCGACGGCCGGGCCGGCTCGGACCGGGACGCGATCGGCAACGACGACTGGTGGAGCGACTACACCGCCATGTTGGAAGGGATCGCGGCCGGCTTTCGTACTGAGGACGCTGGGCCGTGATCAAGCACACCCGACTTCGAGCCGTCGCAGGTGGTCGTCGGCTGCTGGTGGTGAACTTCGTCTCCCTGGACGGCGGGATCCAGTCGGTCCTGTCGGCCGACGAGGATCGCGAGGGCGGGTTCACGGTGGGTGGCTGGGTGCCGCCGTACGCCGACGACGTGCTCAGCTCGTTCATGCAGGGCAAGACCATCGGGGCGAGCGGCATGGTGCTCGGCCGCAAGACGTACCAGGGTTTCGTGGACGCGTGGGCGGACGCCGATCAGAGCCAGCCGGTGGTCGCGGCGATGACCCGGATGCCGAAGTACGTCGCGTCCCGGACCCTCGCCGCCGGCGACTGGGCCAACACCCACATCCTCGGCCCGGACGTCGCGGCGCAGCTCGCCGCCCTCAAGCGGCAACCCGGTGATCATCTCGTCGTGTTCGGCAGTGGTGACCTGCTCCGCACCCTGATCGAAGCCGACCTGATCGACGAATACCACCTGTTGATCTTCCCGATCGTGCTCGGCTCCGGGAAGCGGCTGTTTCCCCGGCTGGAGTTGCCGCTCCGGCTGCGCCACACCGACACCACCGTGACCACGACCGGCGTCGTGATCAACAGCTACGCGACGCCCGCTGCTTGATCATGATCGACTCCACGGGTCGCAGTTGATCAAGCTCCGGGACCGGGAGTGATCGACGCTACCGCCCGACGGCCTTGGCGAGCTGTTCTTTGTTCATCTTCGAGCGACCCTCGATCCCGCGCTGTTTGGCTTCGTTGTACAGCTGATCCCTGGTCCGGCCCTTGCTCCCGCTGTGAGAGCGCTTTCCACCACGGTAACCGGACGACACGTCCTTGACCGATGACCGACTCGCGGTGCGTGATTCGCCGTGTTGCGCGCGCTCCTTGTTCACCGTTCGGGAAGCGATCTCCTTCGCGGTGTCCTCCGTGCGGTCGCTCTTCTGCAGCCCCTTCTTGATGTGCTCGTACTGGCGTTCCCGCTTGTCAGTCCAGGCTTCCTGAGGCATGTCGCCCCTCACTCTCCAGGCCGATGAACTGATCGTTACCCCTCCGTTCGGAGCCTCAAACGCCGGGCATCGCTTGCCTTATCGATCACGGAGTGCTTGGCTGGAGAACTAAGTGGTTGAGCAGCTGCCGCGAAGTCAGAAAGTCCGTGAGGGGACCTGATGATCACGCGTACAGCACCATCGCAGCCCACCACAAACTTCGATGATCAGTCGGCCCGCACCGCCGAATTGTTGCGTCGCGCCGGCATCGCCGATCCTGCGGAACGACGTGACTACCTGCAGCAGGTCGTCCTGTTGCATTTGGACCTGGCCGAATCAGTAGCCCGCCGCTATCACAGTCGCGGCATCGACGGAGCCGATCTTGATCAGGTTGCCTGCCTGGCCCTGGTCGAGGCCGCCGGCCGGGCCGATCCGGAGCGCGGCGACTTCCGCGCCTACGCGGTCAGCACCATCCGCGGCCGGATCAAACGACACTTCCGTGATCATGGCTGGATGGTCCGGCCGCCACGACGGGTCCAGGAACTGCAGGCCAAGGTCGTCGAGAACTGGAACACGCTGAGTCAAGATCAGGGCGGCACCCCGACGGTCCGGCAACTGGCCGGCTCGCTCGGCGAATCGGCGAAGGACGTGGCCGAGGCCTGCGCCGCCGGCACCTGTTTCCATCCGACCTCCCTCGACGCGCCCCGTCCGGGCCAGGAGGGGTCGGCAACGCTCGGCGCCGTCCTCGGCCGGACCGATCCGCAGTTCGGCCGGATCGAGATCACCAGCGTGCTCCGGGCGGCGATGGTGAACCTGTCGCCGGAAGATCAGCGGATCGTGCGGCTGCGCTTCTTCGAGGAGAAGACCCAGCAGCAGATCGCCGACGAGGTCGGGGTCAGCCAGATGCAGATCTCCCGATCACTGCGGCGCATCCTCACCGACCTGCGCCAAGACCTTGATCAGGTCGGCCTCGACGAGGAGACGCCCCGGATCGTCGCGGCCTGATCGAAAGAAGAAGAGAGCCGATGATGGAGCTGTACCGGATCGAGGTCCTGCCGGCGCTGCGCGGCTGACACCGTCGCGACTATCCCTCCGCGGCCACGCCGTTCGCGGCGATGTCGAGATCGTCGCTGTCGATCAGGCGCCGGGCGAGATCGTAGAGCTTGATGTTGTTGTCCTGCGAGTAGCGCAGCAACACCGAGAAGGCCTGTTTCGCCGAGATCGAATAGCGCTCCATCAGGATGCCCTGGGCCTGACCGATCATGGTCCGCGTGTCGACCGCGGTGCGCAGCCCCTCTGCCGTCAGGGTCGCCTCCAGAGCGGCCGCGGCATGGGCGCTGAACAGGTGCGCCAGCTCGATGTCGGCTTCGGTGAAGTTGTAGCGGGTGGCGCCGTAGAAGTTGAGCGCCCCGAGCCGCCGCGGGCCGGTGGTCAGCTCGACCGAGAGGATGCTCCGCAGTCCGAGATCGGCGGCCTGAGGACCCCAGACCGGCCACCGACTGTCCCGCTCGACGTCCGGGGACACGATGTGACGCAGTTCCTCGACCGCCTGCACGCACGGACCCTCCCGCAGCGTGTGTTGCAGCTTGTCCGCCTGCTCGACGATCAGGTCCGTCGCGCCGGCCGACTCCAGCCGGCCCCGTTGCCGCCACAACGTCATGCCGCCGTAGTCCGCGGACAGATGACCGACGCCGAAACCGACGATCTCCTCGACCGTGTCGTCGACCGTCCGCGCCGCGCTGGCCCGCGCGGCGAACTCGGCGAGCATCTCATCGCGATCTCTAGCCATGACCCGTCCCTCGGTAGCCGGCCAGGCACCCGCGCTGGCCCCTTTGGCCACCACTGCTGTCCGAGTAGCCACTGTCACAGTAATCGACCGTGCCGGGTTCGGATGCCCTCGTACCCATCATGACTCGTCCGATCGGTTCCGGAGCGGGGGCTGGTCTGACGGAGCCCGGTATTGCAAGATCGTCGTGGCCGACCACGCGTCAGACGCCTGGTCCGGCCATCCTTGTGACCGGTGAAATAGTCCGCCGGGTGCGATCAGATTTTCATGAGGTACGTCGACGATATGAACGACCAGCATGGCTATCGCCTGATCTTGCCCTTTGACGAGTTGAGCAGCTCGGTCCACGAGGCCGGCACGGTGGACGAGACGGTCGAGGCCGTCGCCACCTTCGCCCTGCAGGCCCTCGGTGCGACCTCCGCGGCCATCCTGCTCGGCAAGCACCCGGAACGACTCCAGATCGCGACCTCGACCGACGCCGCGATCGCCCGGATCGCCGAGACCTGCGACACCTGCGGCCCGATCCAGACCGCGTTCGACGCCTCGACCGCGGTGACCGTGGCCGACCTCACCACCGAGACCGCCTGGCCGGACTGTGAGCCGCTGGCCGCGGCCGGCGCCGAATCGGGGCTGCGGAGTCTGCTCGCGGTCCGGCTGCTGATCGGCACCCGGCCGGCCGGGGTGGTGTTGGCCGGTCACCCCGAGTCCGGGATGTTCGGCGAGGACGAGATCTCGATCGCCTACATCGTGGCCCGGCACGCCTCCATCGCGGTGACCCGGGCCCGGCACGAGGAGACGCTGGTCGAGGCGGTCGACGCCCGGAAACTGGTCGGTCAGGCGATGGGCATCCTGATGGAGCGCTACAACCTCGACGCCGACCGCGCGTTCGATGTGCTCGCCCGCTACTCCCAGCACACCAACACGAAGCTGCGAACGGTCGCGCTGGGGCTGATCGAGACCCGTACCCTGCCCGGCATCGTCCTCGACCAGCCTCAAGCGGCCTCGGTCACGGTCAATGATCATGACGGACAGAGAACGGCCTCAACGGCTGTGTGCTCAACCGTCGAGACCTGAGTCGGCCGACCGCCCGGACGGTCGAACAACCTGTATTTCCTTGTACCCACTCGGCCGGGCCGACACACCGGTCGTGATCAATCACGGGCCTCCGCCCTCGATTCGGCCCGTGCGGCCGCCCGGCCGGCGCTTCAGGTGGGTCTCAGCCGGACGATCCCGGATTGCGTCCGAGCCGGGCGTCGATGCCGTCGAGCAGGCACTCCAGCCCGAACTCGAAGGCGAACTCATGATCATCGTCCGGATTCGAGCGGCCGATGTCGCCGTACATCCGGCTGAAGGTGGGGTGCCGTTCCGGGTCGAGCAAGCGGGACCAGTACGGCTGGTG
This sequence comes from Microlunatus speluncae, assembly GCF_009299835.1. Lineage (GTDB taxonomy): Bacteria > Actinomycetota > Actinomycetes > Propionibacteriales > Propionibacteriaceae > Microlunatus > Microlunatus speluncae. Next base: position 1,246 of record NZ_VKCZ01000019.1, on the reverse strand, counting down.
CGCCTGCCACCAGTCGGCATCGCTGAATCCGGCGGCCCGGGACTCCTCCACCGACACCTCGGCTTGGGCCGCGCCCCGGACGAACACGGTGAGGGCGAGCACCGTCGCGTTGATCTCGGCCGCACTCAAACCGGTGTCCACGAGGGCGCTCAGGTCACGATCGAACTTCGCCGTGACGTTCGGCCCGCAGGCCGGGCGGGCGATGATCAACTGGAGCAACCACGGATGGCGCCGGTAACGATCCCGATCGTTGCGGGCGATCTCGCGCACCGCCTCGCGCCAGTCTGCCGCGGCCTGCACCGGATGCAGATCCTCGCCGATCACCCGATCCACCATCAGCGCGTACAGCTCGGGTTTGCCGGGCACGTGGGTGTAGAGCGACATCGTGCCCACCGAGAGCCCCGTGGCCACCGAGCGCATCGTCACCCCGTCCAGCCCCTCGGCATCGGCGATCTCGACCGCCTGATCGACGATCCGGCCGACCGACAACCGGGTCCCCGCACTCCTGCGCTCCGTGGTCTGCCACAACAGCGGCAACACCCGGGACGGATCGGCTCCAAGATCACTGACCACGCTTGCACCCTAGTGCCGTACGTTGAACGGTACAACGTACGGAGCACGCTGGTGAAGTCGACAGTCGGGCAACGCTTGTTTCGTTCCCTGAGCTTGTCGAAGGGCAAGGGCGATCCCCGTGGTCAGCGAAGGGATCATCGGACCGACCTCTCTGCTCCAAGCGCGGACTCGATCAGCTGATCGTTCGGTGGCAGTTGATCTTGGCGTCGCTGGATCGCCCAGCTTGCAATCGTCTTGGCAGGGTCTCGCGAGTCACGATGGGACTGTGAAGACCTTCTTGGCGCCAAGGGGGCCAGGTTTGGCGTTGGTGACGTCGGGTCTGCCCGCCCGGGCTCACTGTGCTTGCTACATCGAGTGGCGCATTCGCGATGAATCCCTACGGTTCGTCGGCGAGCCAGTCCCAGGCGACGACATTTCTGTCCTGAGAGCGCCGGGCAGCGGCGGCAGCATGGTTGTCCACAGGTCGAATCCTGTTCGAGAATCTGTGGACAACTGCCGCGGATGTCTATGAAATAAGGGATTCCCTGGTATTCGTCTGTCTGTTCGAATATACTGTGATCATGGACTCGGGGACCACGATCGACACGACACCGGTCGAGCATGCGCTCGGCAGTGTGGAGGTCGCGGTGGCCGAGTTGATCACCACATTGCGACAGGGTGGACTTGATCATCA
>NZ_VKCZ01000017.1 GCF_009299835.1 Microlunatus speluncae | reverse complement strand
GCGCTGGTCAACGACACCCTCGAACAACTCGACCAGGCCGGGATTGATCCCGATCTGGTCGGGCAGGTCGAGGCCGAGTTGGTCGAACACTGCCGTCAGTACGGGCCGAAGGAGCTGAAGCAGCTCTGCCAGAAGTATCTCGACACCTTTGACCCGGACGGGCCGGAGCCGAATGAGCAGCGCAATGCTGAGCGGCGGTCGTGGCGGATGCACGTCACTCCGTCCGGGGCGGTGGTCGGGGAGTTCCGGTTGACTCCGGAGACCGGGGCGAAGGCCCAGGCGATCTTCTCCTCCCTGGCCGACCTCCGCGCCGACACCACCGGCACCGGCGGCGGCACCGCCCGCGGCAAGGTCGCCAAGGACCCCCGCAGCCACGGACAACGCATGCACGACGCGTTCGACGACCTCTGCTCCCGCCTCCTCCGAGCCGGTGGCCTGCCCGATTCGGGCGGCACCCCGGCCACCGTGATCGTGACCATCGACCAGATCGACCTGCTGAACGATCTCGCCGAAGCCGGACTGTTCAAACCGACCGGCGACACGGCCGGGTTCGGGGTCCCGTTCAGCGGCACGTGCCCGACCTGCGGCCACGAACCGTCGCAGACCGCGCCGGCCGCGCCGCGCCGAGCCGGTGATCAAGATCCCAACCGGACCCAGACCGAGACCCGTGCGCAAGGTCAAGAACGGGAGCAAGGCCAGCAGCAGGAACAGGCAGGGCGGACACAAGAACACCAGCCGAAACAGGAAGAGCGTGACCAAGGGCAAGAGCAGTGGCCGGGAAAGCAGGAGCAGCAGGCCGAGCAGGAACGGGAGCGGGAGCACGAGCAAGAGCAGGGAAAGCAGGTAAAGCAGGGAGTGCAGGGAGAGCGGGAGGAGCTGCTTGGTCGTTCCCTGAGCCCGTCGAAGGGCAAGCCCGATGATCACCCCGGCCCCTTCACCAGCCCAGGAAGCGAAGATCACCACCAGAGCCCTTCGACGAGCTCAGGGAACGAACACACACACCCCGGAAAGCCGGGACGGGTCCGGCGGTCCCGACCGAGACACGGCATCACCAGCCACGGGATCCACCTCACCGTGCCCGAACTGCTCCGGCTGGCCGGCGAAGCCGAGATCTATCCCGTCGTGCTCACCAACCACGGCAAACTCCTCGACTTCGGCCGTTCCCGCCGGGTCGCGAACAAGCACCAGACCCTAGCGTTGATCGCCCGCGACGGAGGCTGCTCCTTCCCCGGCTGCCAGCACCCGCCCGAATGGTGCGAACGCCACCACATCCTGCCCTGGCGTCAGAACGGCCTGACCAATGTGCGGAATCTGACGCTGTTGTGTTCCTACCACCACCGCCACTTCCTCGACCACGGCTGGGAAGTCCGGCTCAACGATGACGGACTCCCCGAATGGATCCCACCCCGCTACCTCGACCCGGACCAGACACCCATGATCAACAACCGGATCCTGGCCCGGATCCACCAGATACCACTCCTCACCTGACCAGTGTCAGGCCGGCACGAGATCGGCGATGATCATCACCGAGACCTCGTGACCGAGGGTGCTGTCGACACCGACGTGAAGACCGAGGTCGGTGATGCGGCCGTCCTGCGGATGCCAGTCCCGGTCCGGATCCGTGCGACCGAGAATGGGGTCAAGGGCATCGATCGTGGGCTTCGAGAGGATGAGCCGGTTACGGCGTGGGTGACGCGGCCTGCAGGAGATCGCGATCTTCGTTCAGCCCGACCTCAAGCCACAGCACGGCGGAATCGCACTGCTGCGATCGAGGTCCCTACGCTGAGGTACGAGGCCCGCGGACACGGTCACCGGCGCTTGGATGAGAACGGACGCGTGGCACGCACTAGTGTCCCTCGCCCTGGCGGGGGCACTAGAGTCGGGGGCGTGGTTGCACAGGCTGAGATCGGAATCATCGGGGGTTCTGGGTTCTACACCTTCCTGGAGTCGCCGGAACGCGTTGCCGTGGACACGCCGTTCGGGGCACCGAGCGCCGACCTGGCGATCGGTGAGGTCGCCGGCCGGCGGGTGGCGTTCCTGCCGCGGCACGGCGACGATCATCAGCATCCGCCGCACCGGGTCAACTACCGGGCCAACCTGTGGGCGCTCCGTTCGGTCGGGGTGCGTCAGGTCCTCGGCCCGTGCGCGGTCGGTTCGCTGCGGCTCGAGCACGGTCCGGGCACGCTGGTGCTGCCGGATCAGGTGGTGGATCGGACCTGGGGCCGGGCGCACACCCTGTATGACCTGGATGGCACGCACGACAGCGAAGGCCCGGTCGTGCACGTCAGCCTCGCCGACCCGTATTGCCCGCGCGGCCGGCAGACCGTGCTCGACTCGGCCGGCGCCGACACCGGGATCCCGGTGGACGGCGGCACCCTGGTCGTGATCAACGGGCCGCGGTTCTCGACCCGGGCCGAGTCGGAATGGCACGCTGCCCTCGGCGGCACCGTGGTCGGGATGACCGGCATGCCGGAGGCAGCGATCGCCCGCGAGTTGGCGCTCTGCTACACCACCATCGCGGTGATCACTGATCATGATGCCGGCGTCGATCAGGCCAGCGCGGTGAGTCATGCCGAGGTGCTGAAGATCTTCGGGGCCAATATCGACCGGCTGAAGATCCTGCTCCGCCAGGTGATCGAAAGGCTGCCGCAGGACGAAGGCGACGCCGACGCCACGTGCCAGTGCCGCCGTGCTCTTGACGGCCTGACCCTGCCGTTCGAGCTGCCCTGACCATGCCATCCTGCTTCGATGCCATCCACGCCGCCTGAGGGTACGCCGGCGCCGGCTGACGGTTCCCTTCCCGCGAAGGCCGGGGCCGAGGTCGGCTCCCGGCCGCTCGGGTTCTACCTGCACGTCCCGTACTGCACCACCCGGTGCGGCTACTGCGACTTCAACACCTACACCTCAGCCGAGCTCGGTTCGGCGCCCGGCACCGGCCAGGACAGCTATCTCGCCTCGGTGCTGGCCGAGATCGACCTGGCCGGCCGGGTGCTCGGCGACGCCGCGCCGCCGGTCTCGACGATCTTCGTCGGCGGCGGCACTCCGACCCTGCTGCCGCCGGAGTCGCTGGCGACCATGATCACCGCGATCCGGGACCGGTTCGGGCTGCTGCCCGGCGCCGAGGTCACCACCGAGTCCAACCCGGAGTCGATCGGCCCGGCCGGCCTCGACCGGCTGCTCGAGGCCGGCTTCACCCGGATCTCGTTCGGCATGCAGTCGGCCGTCGAGCACGTCCTGGCCACCCTGGACCGGGTCCATTCGCCCGGCCGCGCCGCCCAGGCGGTGGCGGAGGCGCGGGCGGCCGGCTTCGGCAGCATCAGCCTCGATCTGATCTTCGGCACGCCCGGCGAATCCCTGGCCGACTGGCGAACCAGTCTCGAAGCCGCGCTCGTCGCCGAGCCGGACCACGTCAGCGCGTACGCGTTGATCGTCGAGCAGGGCACCCGGCTGGCAACCCGGATCCGGCGGGGCGAGCTGCCGATGACCGACGATGATGATCTTGCCGACAAGTATCTGCTGACCGAGGAACTGTTGGTCGGCGCGGGTCTGAGCGCGTACGAGATCAGTAACTGGGCCCGGTCGCCGGAGCACCGCTGCCGGCACAACGTGGCCTACTGGACCGGTGATCACTGGTGGGGGATCGGGCCCGGTGCGCACAGCCACGTCGGCGGCGTCCGCTGGTGGAACGTCCGGCACCCGGCCGCCTACGCCGACCGGCTGGCCGCGGGTGCCTCGCCGGCCCAGGCCCGGGAGCTGCTCGATGATCATGATCGCCGGGTGGAGCGGGTGCTGCTGGAGCTGCGGCTGGCCGAAGGCCTGGCCGTCGAGTTGCTGACCGACACCGAGCGCGCTCGGCTGCCCGACCTGGTCAAGCGCGAGCTGATCTTGATCGATGACGATCGCCTGGTGCTGACCCTGCGCGGCCGGCTGCTGGCCGACGGCGTGATCCGGGACCTGCTGGACTGACTTCCCGGGCCTGCCCTTCGACAGGCTCAGGGAACGAAACCCGTCGTCCTGGTCGGCGGACCGACCCTCGCGGAGCCGGATCTTCGTGCCTACAGTCGGGTGATGATCATCACCGAGGTTCGACCGTTCCTGCTCGATCGCTACCTGCTGGTCGAGATCCGTACCGACGAAGGTCTGACCGGGATCGGCGAGTCCGGCGCCTGGGGCTTTCTCGAGGCCTCCCGCGGTGCGTTGGATCACTTCGGGCGCTATCTGGTCGGCAAGTCACCGCTGCTGATCGAACACCACTGGCAGTACCTGTATCGCTCCACCCATTTCCGCGGCGCGGCGATCATGGGCGCGCTGAGCGCGATCGACATCGCGCTCTGGGACATCGCCGGCCAGCATTACGGCGTGCCGGTGCACCACCTGCTCGGCGGTCCGGTGCGGGACCGAGCACGGGCGTACTGCCACGTCTTCGGCGCCAGCCGGCAGGAACTGCTGGACGGCATCGTGGCGGCCAAGGAGCAGGGGTTCACCGCGGTCGGGCACCTGACGCCGTTCCTCGACTCGCCGCGGGGCGAGCCGTACTTCGAGACCGAGGCGCAGAAGATCGGCCGTGCGATCGAGGCCGTACAGCAGTATCGGGAGGCCGCCGGCGACGGGGTCGACCTGTGCATCGAGCTGCACCGCCGGCTGACCCCGGCCGAGGCCGTCCTGCTCGGCTCCGGCATCGAGCGCTACCTGCCGATGTTCATCGAGGATCCGGTGCTGCCGGACAACCTGGACGAGATGGCCTACGTCGCCGACAAGATCAACGTGCCGGTCGCGACCGGTGAACGGATGACGAGCATCTGGGACTTCGAGATGTTGCTCAGCCGCAATGCGGTCCAGTACGTCCGCCCCGACGTCTGTCTGGTCGGCGGCATCTCCGGCGCCAAGAAGATCGCCGCGCTGGCCGAGGCCCGGCACGTCGGCGTGGTGCCGCACAACCCGCTCGGCCCGGTCTCCACCGCGGCCTGCCTGCAGATCGCGGCCAGCGTGCCGAACTTCGCCCTGCAGGAGTTTCCGACGGTGGATCTGGCCGGCTTCCCGGCCGAGGCGCTGGAGGTGGACTATGCCCATGACGGCAAGGGATTCCTCACCATCCCGACCACCCCCGGCATCGGTGTCCGGCTGGGCGAAGGTGCCGAGCGGATCGCCCCGCCCCGGATCCCGCCGCTGTCCACCCGCCTGCACGTGGACGGCTCCGTCGTCGACCAATAACCGACCGACTTGTCAGAAATGAGTAGCCCCCGGACACAACTCAGTTCTGACAACTCGGGGTGGGGGTGGGGGAGTTATTCGATGGCGTGATCGGTGGTGACGAAGTCGATCAGCTGCTCGACCACGGTGAGCAGGGGGCGTTCCAGGTCGTCCCAGTTGCGGACCCGGCCCAGGATCGTCTTCCAGGCGGTAGCGATGTCGGCCTGGTCGGCGTGCGGCCAGCCGAGAGCGTCGCAGATGCCGTGCTTCCAGTCGATCCCGCGCGGGATATCGGGCCAGGCGGTCAGCCCGACCCGGTCCGGCTTGACGGCCTGCCAGATGTCGATGAACGGATGGCCGAGGACGGAGACGAATGCGCCGTGCTTCCCGGCCAGCACCTGATCGGCGATCCGGGACTCCTTGCTGCCCGGCACCAGGTGATCGACCAGGACGCCGAGCCGGCGGCCGCGGACCGGGCCGAAGTCGGCCACGATGTCGGTCAGGTCGTCGATCCCGCCGAGGTATTCGACGACGACGCCGACGTGGCGCAGGTCGTCGCCCCACACCTTCTCCACCAGTTCGGCGTCATGCCGGCCCTCGACGTAGATCCGGCTCGGCAGCGCGACCTTGGCCTTCGCCCGGGGCGTCGCGACCGAGCCCGAAGCGGTCCGGGCCGGTGCCTCGTTGCCGCCGCGCGGCCGGGTCGGGGCGGTCAGCTCGACCGGTTTGCCGTCGATCAGGAAGCCGGGCCCCAACGGAAAACTGCGCCGCTTGGTGTGCCGATCCTCCAGCACGACGATGCCGTTCTCGTAGCGGATGATCGCGCCGCAGAAGCCGGTGGTCGCGTCCTCGATGACGAGTCCGCGCTCGACCGGGACCGGGCGGCTGGTGATCTTGTTCGCTTGCTGCCAGCCGGGAGTCAGCACGTCACTGGAATAACGATCATGCGGGGAAGGCACCCGACGACCTTAAAACACGACCGGGCCCGCCCGGGGGAGAAACCCCGGACGGGCCACGGATGTCGGAGCCGACGAACCGGATGGATCAGCGGCGCTTCTTGCCTCCGGCGTCACCGCCCGGCCACTGGTCCGAGCCCGGCGTCCAGTTCAGGACACTGGCGCGCTCCAGGAACTCGTCGGTCGAGATGTCGCCCCGGGCGAAGCGCTCGGCCAGCACCTGCTTGGCCTCGTGCTCGGGGCTGCGGGCCGCGTTGACCCACGGGGGCGGGCCGATCTTGCCGCGCCGGACCAGGAAGATGGCGCCGCCGATCAGCAGCGCGAGAAAGAGCAAGCACATGATTCCTCCAATGATGGGAAAGGGAAAGAAGGGCGGCGGACCGTCGGCCCAGCGATGCGGACCGAACCCGGTGTCCAACGGCACCAACAGTGAACTGATCATGACCACAACTCTGGCTCGGCGGAGGCGGCGAAACATCGCCCGTGGAGCGGCTTTCCGGCTACGCACTCCGACGTAGTCGCGGTACGCGCGCGTACCGATGCGAGCGCGGAAACCATGCCCTACGCTCGGTCGAGATCCCCGGTACGGGTGCGCGGAAAGGAGCGGTGATGGCGCGGTCGACGCCGGCCATCAGGCCGGAACCGAGACAGTTGTTGCTCGACGTGCCCCTCGGCCTCGCCCTGGGGATGCTCACCTGGTGGAGCGTCGTGTTCGGCCGCTGGATGGGCCAAGGCGGTCCGCCCTGGACCCGCGACGAGGGCCATCCGGAACCGCCGGGCGGCCCCTATGGGCCCTACGGTCCGTACGGGCCGGGTTACGACGGATCGTTCGAGATGACGGTGCCCCTCGCCGTCGGGATCCTGCTGCTGACCGTCGGCCTGGCGTTGCGTCGGTTCAAGCCGTGGCTCGGCTACGGGCTGGTCGTCGTCGGGGTCGGCGTTGCCCTGGCCGCCGGGGTGCCTGCGGGCTTCGTCAACATCGTGGCGATGATCTCCGTCTACACGCTGGCCCGGCTGTTCGAGCCGCGGGCCTGGCTGCCGTGGTCGGTGGCGACGATCCCGATGGTCGCGGCCGGGTTGTGGCCGCCGGACGGTCGCGGCTTCTTCGACCCGAACCGGATCGCGGGTGCCATGTTCGCGCTGGTGCTGATCGGGCTGGCCGCCACGGTCGGGATGATCCGGCGGACCCGGCGGGAGGCGGTGCTGCAGGAGCGCGATGCCGACCTGCGACGTTCGGCGTACGAGGAGCGGCTGCGGATCGCCCGCGAGGTGCACGACCTGATCGGCCACTCGCTGTCGGTGATCAACATGCAGGCCGGGGTGGCGCTGCACGTGCTCGACAAGCGTCCGGAACAGGCGGAGGAGTCGCTGCGCGCGATCCGGCAGACCAGTAAGGACGCCCTGGCCGAGCTGCGGTCGACGCTGGCCGTGTTCCGCGACCCGGGCCGGTCCGAGCCCACCGCCCCGGAGCCGGGGCTGGCCCGACTGGAGAACCTGATCGCCGCGATGCGGCAGGCCGGCCGGACGATCGAGCTGACCGTCGACGGTGAGATCGGCGGTCTGCCCCCGACGCTGGACCACACCGCCTACCGGATCGTCCAGGAGGCGCTGACCAACGTCGTCCGGCACGCCGGCGACGCGACCGCGGACGTCTCGATCACCCGGCAGGGGCGGCGGTTGCTGCTGGCGATCGTCGATCACGGCCCGCCGATCCGGTCCGAGACCCTGGCCGAGGGCCATGGCATCTCCGGCATGCGCGAGCGCGCCCGGGCGGTAGGCGGTACGTTGACCGTGCAGCCGCAGCCGGGCGGCGGCGTCGCGGTCCGCGCTCAACTGCCGATCCCGGCACCCGCCAACGAGGAGGGCGAACGATGACGATCAAGGTCGGCATCGCCGATGATCAGCAGCTGGTCCGGATGGGACTGCGGGTGCTGGTCGACGCCGAAGACGATCTCGAGCTGGCCGGCGAGGCGGAGGACGGCCGGCAGGCGCTGGACCTGGTCCGTCGCACCCATCCGGACGTGATCTTGATGGACATCCGGATGCCGATCATGGACGGGATCGAAACCCTGAAGGCGATCGCCGCGGACGAGAAGTTGAGCTCCACCCGGGTCGTCATGCTGACCACGTTCGAGAACGACGACTACGTCTTCGAGGCCCTGCACGGCGGCGCGTCCGGCTTCTTGATCAAGGACAGCGAGCCCGAAGACATGGTCCGCGCGATCCGGCTGGCCGCGGCGGGCGAGTCCTTGCTGTCGCCGTCGGTGGCCCGGCGAGTGATCGAATCGCTGCGCTCCCGCGCCCCGGCCCAGGCCCGGGTGCATCCGCAGCTGGCCTCGCTGACCGACCGGGAACGCGAGGTGCTCGGCCTGATCGGTGAGGGGCTGAACAACGACGAGATCGCCGGCCGGCTGTTCGTCAGCCCGGCCACGGCGCGCACCCACGTCAGCCGGGCCATGATCAAACTCGGCGCGCGCGACCGGGCCCAGCTGGTCGTGATCGCCTATCAGTCCGGATTGGTCTAAGGCTCCGACCGGTGTGGACGGTTGCGTGAGCCGTCCGATCGGAGCAGGCTTGAAGCCGAGCGAAGGAGCGATCATGGAGTCGACGAGGACGCCGTGCGAGCCCGAGGTGGTTGTCGGATTCGACGATTCGCCGTCGGCCCAGGCGGCCCTGGCCTGGGCGGCGCGCTACGCCCGGTCGGCCGGCCTGCGAGTCCGGGCCGTGCACGTGCTCGGCCAGGTCCCCGACCCGATGGCCTGGGTGTCCAGTTACGACGCGGCCGGCTATCTCGGCGAATCGCCGACCCCGGAGGACGTCGAGGCGCGGATCAAGGACGTCGTCCGGCAGTCGTTCAGCGCCGTCCGGCCGGAGCCCGACTGGCGGCTCGACTTCGTCAGCGGTTCGCCGGGCAAGACCTTGATCAACGAGTCGCGGCGATCACAACTGCTGGTGATCGGCACCCGCGAGCACACCGGGATCGAACGCTTCTTCAGCGGCTCGGTGAGCCACTTCTGCCTCGGCCACTCGATCCGGCCGGTCGTCGCCGTACCGGCGCCGGACGATCCGGAGCATCCGGACGACGTCAGGGTTTCGACAGCTCATCCTGAGCCCAGGTAGCCCACTCGATCTGCATCCGGCAGGTCCGCTTACCCCACTCGAGCACGATCCGGCCGAGCCGGTCGTCGAGCGAGTCGCTCCAGTCCAGGGACTCCTCGAGCCGCTGCAGTCCCTCGAGGTATTCGGCGACCCCGGCGGCCATTCCCGCCAGATAGTCGGCGGCGCCGGACCGGCCGAGCTCGCTGAGCAGGAACACCTTGAGCATCAGCGGATGCCGGCTCGGCTCCGCCGCCTCCTCGGTCAGCCAGTCGCGCAGCGCGGTCCGACCGGTCTCGGTCGCCAGGTATTCCTTGCGGCCGCGAGGCCCGGTGGCCGACACCTCGATCAGGCCCTGATCGGTGAGCCGGCTCAGCTCGCCGTACAGCTGGCTCTGGGTGGCCGGCCAGACGTTGGCCAGGGACCGCTCGAAGATCTTCAGCAGGTCGTAGCCACTGCTCCGCGGGTGCTGGGCGATCAGCCCCAGGGCCGCCATCCGAAGGCTCATGGCCCCATCATGACATGCCAGTCTTGACAGGTCACGATCGACATTCCACAATTGACATGTCAGTATCGACAGCACAGGAGTGATCATGACCTTCGTCCGCAGCCTGGCTCCGTGGATCGTCTTCGGCGTCCTCGGCGCCTTTCTCCCGGACCGGTGGGCGGTGCTCGCGGCCGCCGGCACCGCGCTGATCGCGCTCGGCCTCGCCTGGCGATCGGGCCGCCGGCCGGACGAACTGGTGATCGAGCTGTCCTCGCTCGCCTTCTTCACCGTCCTGGCGTTGATCGCCAACCTGGCACCGGCCTCCGACGTCTCCCGCTGGGCCGGCTCGGCCTCCGAGCTGTGGCTCGCCGGCACGGTCGCCGTCACGCTCGCGCTGCACCGGCCGTTCACCTTGGCGCTGGCCCGTGCCCAGGCGCCACGGGAGCACTGGGACCGGCCCGAGTTCTACCGGTTCAACGTGATCATCAGCCGCGCCTGGCTGATCAGCTTCGCCGCCGCGGGATTGATCTTGCTCGCGCTGGCCATCCCCGACCTGACCGCGCTCTGGTTCACGGTGCCGGTGATGGTGCTCGCCATCCTCATCCCCATCCGCTACACCGCTTCGCTGGTGAAGCGCATCCCGAAGGGAACCCCCGCATGACCGTCCACGAAGAGATCGAGCCCGCCGCGGCCGAAGAGCAGTTCCACCTGACCGGTAACTACGCGCCGGTGCCGGACGAGATCGACGCCGTCGACCTGCCGGTCACCGGCGAACTCCCGGCCGAGCTGTCCGGGCGCTACCTGCGCAACGGCCCGAATCCGCGGTCGCCCAATGATCACTGGTTCACCGGCGACGGCATGGTGCACGGCGTCCGGATCAGCGGCGGCCGGGCCCGGTGGTATCGCAACCGGTTCGTCCGGACCGACAGCTTCGAGCATCCGTTCCCGCTCTACGACCCCGCCGACGGCAGCCGCCAGCTCCGGGCCAGCGTGGCCAACACCCACGTCGTCCGGCACGCCGGCAAGCTGCTGGCGCTGGTCGAGTCGTCGCTGCCGTACGAGATCGACGCCGAGCTCAACACGCTCGGCTGTCACGACTTCGGCGGCCGGCTGCGCGACTCGATGACGGCGCATCCCAAGATCTGTCCGACCACCGGCGAGCTGCACTTCTTCGGCTACGGCAACCTGCGCGAGCCGTACGTCACCTATCACCGGGCCGACGCCGCGGGGGAGTTGATCATCGATCAGCCGGTCGACGTGCCGGGCCTGACGATGATGCACGACTTCTGCCTCACCGCGGACTACGTGATCTTCCTCGACCTGCCGGTCGTGTTCCGGCTCGACCTGGCGATGGCCGGATCCGGCATGCCGTATCGGTGGAGCGACGAGTACGGCGCCCGACTGGGCGTGATGCGCCGCGACGATCCGGCCGCGCCGGTGCGCTGGTTCGAGATCGCCCCCTGCTACGTGTTCCATGTCGCCAACGCGCACCAGGCCGGAGACAAGATCATGATCACGGCCGCCCGGTACGCGTCGCTGTGGTCCGACGGCGCGGCCGAGGCCAAGCCACAGCTGTGGGAATGGGCCCTCGACCTCGGCACCGGACAGGTCGCCGAACGGCAGCTGGACGACACCGCCAGCGAGTTCCCGCGGATCGACGACCGGCTGACCGGGCTGCCCGCCTCCTCGGTCTACACCTGTGCCGAGCACGACATCCTGCACTACGACCTCGGCTCCGGCCGGATCGCCACCCACCGGTTCGGCACCGGCGAGCCCGGTGAGGCGACCTTCGTGCCGTCGGCCGACGGCCCGGGCTATCTGATGACCTACGTCTATCGGCCGGAGACCGACCGCAGCGATCTGGTCGTGCTCGACGCCGGCGACGTCAGCGCGCCACCCGTGGCCGCCGTACACCTGCCGCGGCGGGTGCCGAACGGCTTCCACGGCAACTGGTTCGACGACTGAGGTGATCAGACCAGGCGGGCGTTACGGGCGACCAGGGCGGCCTGGGTCCGGGAGGTCAGGTTGAGCTTGGTCAGCACCCGGGAGACATGGGTCTTGGCGGTCGCTTCACTGATCACCAGTTCGGCCGCGAGCTGGGCGTTGGACAGGCCGCGGCCCAGGGCGGCCAGCACCTCGCGTTCACGGTCGGTGAGCTCGGCCAGACCGGCCGGCTCGACGGGCTCGGCGGGCTGCGGCTCCTTGCTGAACTCGGTCAGGATCCGCCGGGTCACCTCCGGTGCCAGTACGCCGTCGCCGCTCGCGACCCGGCGCACGGCGTCGATCAAGGCGGCCGGATCCACCGACTTGAGCAGGAAGCCGGCGGCCCCCGCGCGCAGCGCGCCGAACACGTAGTCGTCGAGATCGAACGTGGTCAGCACCAGCACCTGGGCCAGCTGTTCGGTGACGATCGCCCGGGTGGCCGAGATCCCATCCGTGCCGGGCATCCGGATGTCCATCAAGATCAGGTCCGGGCGCAGCGCCCGGGCCTGCCGGATCGCCGCGTCGCCGTCCGCGGCCTCGCCGACGACGGTGATGTCGGGCGCCCCGGCCAGGATCAGCGACAGTCCGGTCCGGATTGCGCCATGATCATCGGCGATCACGACCGTGATCGCCGAGCCGGCCGGCGGTTCATGATCAGGATTGGACACGGTCGCCTCCAGGGATGATCGCCTCGACCAGCCAGGTGCCGCGCTCGGTCGGGCCGGCGGACAGTCGCCCGCCGAGGGCCGCGGTCCGGTCGCGCATGCTGGCCAGCCCGTGGCCGGCCGACAGGGCCGGATGGATCGGGCCGCCCCGGCCCGCGGTGTTCTCGACCCGCACCAGCAGCGGATCGGTGCCCTCGATGGTCAGCTCCACGGTCGATTCCGGGGCGTGCTTGGCCGCGTTGACCAGCGCCTCGGCGATGATCTTGTACGCGGTCTGGTCCACGGCCGCCGGCACCGTCGCGACGTCGCCGCCGAACCGGATCCGCAGCCCGTTGTCCTGGGCCTGCTTGACCAGCTCCGAGACCCGGTCCAGCCGGGGCGGCGCGGCCACCGGCTCGTCGGCCGGATCCACCTCGTTGCGCAGCAACATGATCATGGAACGCATCTCGGCCAGGCCGGCCAGGCTGGACGCCCGGACCGCCTCCAGCGCCTGCCGGTCGGCGGTCGCCTCGGCCGGGCGGGCCAGCGCGGCGCCGGACTGCAGCGCCGTCGCTGACAGGTGCGAGGCGATCACGTCGTGCAGGTCCCGCGCCATCGCTGCCCGCTCCGCCTGCACCGCCCGCTGCCGATCCAACTCGCCGACCCGGATGACGTCGTCGGCTCGTTGCCGTTCCAACTCGACCCGTTCGGCGGCGAGCCGGGCCAGCTCCTCCTTCTGCCGCAGGTCCCGGGCCCACCAGAGCGGGACGCCGAGGAAGGCGGTCAGTTGCAGCGTGATGGCGACCCCGTTGCGCAGGTCCCAGGCGATGCCGGCCCAGACGCCGAGCCCGATGATCGAGCCGGCGACGATCCAGCTGATCACCCGGCGGGCCCGCGGGGCGCCGTAGCGGAAGGCGGCGAAGAGCAGATCGAAGATCACCAACAGCATCCCGACGCTGCCGCCGATCAAGGCATCCGCTGCCGTCAGCACAGCCCCCAGTGCCAGCGCCAGGACCGGATGCCGGCGCTTGATCACCAGCACCAGGCAGCCGAGGGTGAGCGGCACCGCATGCCACCAGGGATCGGCTCGCCACCACGTGGCGTAGGTCCAGATCCCGCCCAGACCGACCGCGATCAGGCCGAGCCCGATCAGCCAGAGCACCAGCGGCGCCCAGCGGCTGTCGACGTCGGAGGAGATCAGCCGGTCCAGCCATCGCCGGGCCCGGTCGCCGAGGGTCGCGGTCGCGGTCACGGCTCCATCTCAGCACAGGAAACCCCGCAATCCCATCCATCGAAGGATGTATCCGCGCGCCGTACAAGTGCCCTCTTTCGGCCGATGACCTGGCCGATTGCACCCGGCACGCTGGTGATCATGACACTCTGGCTCGCCGGCTCCCTCGCCGTCCTGGCGTTGATCGACTCGACCAGTTTCGGCACCCTGCTGATCCCGATCTGGCTGCTGCTGGCCAGCGGCCGGCCGCGGACCGGACGGATGTTGATCTACCTCTTCACCATCGTCGCCTTCTATTTCACCCTGGGCTTGATCATCTCGCTCGGGGCGGCGGCGTTCATGGATCAGATCAAGGCGGCTCTGGACACGCCGACGGCCTCGGTGGTGCAGCTCTTCGTCGGCGTCGGGCTGTTCCTGCTCAGCTTCGCGCTCGACCCGAAGCGGCGTCCGGAGCGGGCCGACGGGCAGCCGGGCAAGATCGCCAAGTGGCGCGAACGGGCGATGGGTGACGCCTCCGGATCCGGCTCGATCCCTGCCCTGATGGGGTTGGCGCTTGGCGCCGCCGCGATCGAGGCGGCCAGCATGCTGCCGTATCTGGGGGCGATCGGCTTGATCACCACCTCCGGCCTGGAGTTGAGCGGGCGGGTGCTGTCGCTGGCCGGCTACTGCGTGATCATGGTGCTGCCGGCGTTGATCTTGCTCCTGCTGCGCCTGGTCGCACACCGCCAGGTCGAGCCGTTGTTGCAGAAGATCAACGGCTTCATGAGCAAGCACGCCGCCGGCGCGACCTCCTGGATCGTCGCCATCCTGGGCATCCTGGTCGCTCGCGACGCCCTGTGGCGGCTCGGCGGCATCGGCTGGCTGGTCGACCAGATCGGCCGGATCACCGGCTGAGTGTCAGCACCGAGGGCTAGCTTCTCGATCCATGGATTCGGGGAATCAGGAGGCTTACGATGGCATCCATGACAGCACCGGCGACACCGATCGGTTTGCCGCACGGCCGCGCCTTGACGCGGGATGACTTGGCGGCGATGCCCGATGACGGTCATCGCTACGAGCTCATTGACGGGACTCTGGTCGTGACTCCGGCACCCAGCTGGGAACACCAAGGCGTGTCGAGCGAGTTGAATTCGATCCTCAAGGCTGCCTGCCCGCCCGAGTTGCGGGTCTTCTACGCGCCGATGGACGTGGTGCTGTCCAAGAAGACCGTGCTGCAGCCGGATCTGCTGGTGGCGCGCCGGGCGGACCTTGCGGCGCGAGACTTGCCGAAGGTTCCGCTGCTGGCCGTGGAGATCCTCAGCCCGAGCACACGGCACATCGACCTCGGCCTGAAGCGTTCCCGCTACGAAGCCGCTGGCTGCCCGTCCTATTGGGTGATCGATCCCGGAGCCCCCTCCATCACGGCGTGGGAACTCAGGGGCGGTCGGTACGAGCTCGCGGGCGAGGCCATCGGCAACGAGACGCTCCGGCTGACCACGCCGTACCTGGTGGAGGTCAAACCGGCCAAGCTGCTGGACGGCTGACGCTCAGGCCAGCGGCAGTTGGCGCCGGCCGACTTCGGGACGCTCGGCAGCCAGTTGCGCATAGCCCGGGGCGATCCCGCCGGC
Source organism: Microlunatus speluncae (assembly GCF_009299835.1). Lineage (GTDB taxonomy): Bacteria > Actinomycetota > Actinomycetes > Propionibacteriales > Propionibacteriaceae > Microlunatus > Microlunatus speluncae. The sequence goes on along the minus strand of NZ_VKCZ01000017.1, from coordinate 11,286 downwards.
GATGTGCTCCTTCGGGTACGGCCATTCGCCGCGCTCCAGCGCCTCGGCCTGCGGCACCCCGTCCAGCGCCAGCCGCTGCAGCTCACCGGCCACCGCGGCCACCCGGCCGCGCTGGTCGAAGACGAACTCCCGGCCGACCGGCTCGCCGTGACCCGGCACCGCCTGGGAGGTGTCGGTCATCAGCCCGACCAGCCCGTCCAGGGTGGCCGGCCACTCATGCGGGACCGAATCCGAGCCCCACCAGGGTGCGGCCCGGGTGCTGTCGGTCGGCTCCGCGCCGTCCGGCATCGCCGACTCGATCAGGTCACCGGCGAACACCACCTGGGCGTCGGGCACCACGATCAGCAGGTCACCCTCGGTGTGGCCTCGGCCCAGGTGGGCGATCTCGACCCGGCGGCCACCCAGGTCGAGGCCGCCGGCAACGGCCAGCTCGCGGGTGGGGGCCGGCACATCGGCCGGCAACTCGCCCCGGACCGACTCGTGGCCGATCGTGGTGATGTCGGCGAAGGCGCCGAGCCCGTTCGCGTGGTCGTAGTGCGCGTGGGTCACGACGACGCCGATCAGCGGGGCGGCGGTGACCGTGCCGATCGACCGCCGGATCAGGTCGCCGTGCTCGCGGTTGCTGCCGCAGTCGATCAGCAGGCAGCCGTCGTCCCCGGCGATCAGGCCGAGGTTCACCGCCTCCGGCTCGGCCACGGCGACCCAGACCCGGTCCGCCAACTCCCGCCAGGCCCCGATCGTCCCCGGTCCCATCGCGGCCGTGCCGTCCGCCGTGCTGTCGCTCACCCGGGATAGACTGGCACTCCCTAACTGTGAGTGCCAAACTGCGGGACCAGAGACGAAGGAGGCGTGAATGGACGACCGCAAGCTCGATGTGCTGCGCGCGATCGTGACCGACTACGTCTCCAGCGAGGAGCCGGTCGGGTCCAAGGCCCTGGTCGAGCGGCACAACCTGCGGGTCTCCCCGGCGACGGTCCGCAACGACATGGCGTCGCTGGAGGAGGAGGGGTACATCACCCAGCCGCACACCAGCGCCGGCCGGATCCCGACCGACAAGGGCTATCGGCTGTTCGTGGACCGGCTGGGCACGGTGAAGCCGCTGTCCGTCGCCGAGCGGCGGGCGATCCAGACCTTCCTGTCCGGCGCGATGGACCTGGACGACGTGATCACCCGCACCGTCCGACTGCTGGCCCAGGTCACCCAACAGGTGGCGATCGTGCAGTACCCGACGATGAGCAGCGCGACCGTCCGGCACATCGAGGCGGTCTCGCTGACCCCCGGCCGGATCCTGCTGATCCTGATCACCTCCACCGGCCGGGTGGAGCAGCGCTCGTTCGAGGTGCCGCCCCATGACGAGGGTGCGCTGGCCGACCTCCGGGCCCGCCTCAACGCGGCCGTGGACGGACAGCCGACGGCCATCGCGGCTTCCCGGCTGAGCGAGCTGGCAGTCCAGTTGTCCCCGGAACTGCTGCCGATCGGGCCGTCCGCGATCGCCGCGCTGCTGGAGATGTTGGGCAGCGAGACGAGCACCCGGCTGGTGGTCGGTGGCGTGCCCAACCTGACCCGGTTCGGCGACGACTTCGAGACCACGGTGAAGCCGGTGCTGGAGGCGCTGGAGGAGCAGGTCATCCTGCTCAAGCTCCTCGGCGAGGCCACCACGGCCGACGCGGTCACGGTCCGGATCGGGCAGGAGAATCCGTACAAGGAACTGCGGACGACCTCGGTGGTCTCCTCGGGGTACGGTGGAACGGACGACCCCTGGGCGACCCTCGGGGTCGTCGGGCCGACCAGGATGGATTACCCCTCGACGATGGCTTCGGTCCGCGCGGTCGCCCGCTATGTCGGCCGCTTTCTCTCCGAAGGATGAACCCCGATTCCTGCTGAAGGACGCGAAGGACGCCAGTGCCCAAGATGACTGAGGACTACTACGAGATCCTCGGCGTTGCCCGCGACGCCACGCCCGAACAGATCAAGAAGGCCTATCGGCAACTGGCGCGGAAACTGCATCCCGACGTCGCCACCGAGCCGGACGCCTCGGACCGGTTCAAGAAGGTCGCCGAGGCCTACGAGGTGCTGCGGGACGAGCAGAAGCGCGACCTGTACGACCGTGGCGGCGACCCGCTCGGCGGCGGCATGGGCGGTTTCAACGGCGGCTTCGGCGGGTTCAACGGCGGGGCCCAGGGCTTCGACTTCACCAACCTGGTCGACGCGATGTTCGGCGGCCAGCAGACCCGCGGCCCCCGGTCCCGGGTGCGGCGCGGCCAGGACGCCGTGGTCCGGCTGGATCTCGACCTGGCCGAGGCGGCGTTCGGCGCCACCAAGCCGGTCCGGGTCGACACGGCCGTGCTCTGCCCGCGCTGCAGCGGCAGCGGGGCGTCCGAAGGCTCCAAGCCGGTCCGCTGCTCCACCTGTCACGGGCAGGGCGACGTCACCCACGTGCAGCGCTCCTTCCTCGGTGACATCCGGACCACCCAGCCGTGCCCGACCTGCCGCGGCTACGGCACCGTGATCCCCGACCCCTGCGTGGAGTGCAACGGCGACGGCCGGGTCCGGCACAGCCGGACGATCGACGTCAAGGTGCCCCCGGGGGTCGACACCGGCATCCGGGTCAAGCTCGCCGCGCAGAGCGAGGTCGGCCCCGGCGGCGGCCCCGCCGGCGACCTGTACGTGGCCCTGAACGTGGTGCCGCACGACGTCTTCAAGCGGGTGAACGACGACCTCGAGATGGTCGTGAAGATCCCGATGACCGCGGCCGCGCTGGGCACCGAGGTGCAGGTGGCCACGCTCGAGGCCGACCTGCCCGATCCCGATCCCGCGGACACCGCGGTCACCGTCGTCGTTCCCGCTGGTACGCAGTCCGGCACCCGGGTGACGGTCGAGGACAAGGGCGCCCCGCGGCTGCGCGGCAACGGTCGCGGCGACCTCGGCGTCACCCTGCTGGTGCAGACGCCGACCAAGCTGGACGACACCCAGCGCGAACTGCTGCGCGACCTGGCCGAGGCCCGGGACGAGTCCCGGCCCGAGGGCATGGTGCAGCGGCACAGCAAGGGCGTCTTCGGCCGGATCCGCGACGCCTTCGTCGGGCAGTGACCGCTTCGTTCCCTGAGCCGATGCTTGGTTCGTTCCCTGAGCCTGTCGAAGGGCGGGCCGGATCTCGCCTTTGTCGGAGCGGACAAGATCATCATCTGACTGGCCCCTTCGACAGGCTCAGGGAACGAAACCCGCCGCGGGGCAGTCGTGACTGATCCGCTCTTTTTCCTGCCCGAGCTGGCCGATCCGCTGCCCGCGGTCGGTGCGGTGATCGAACTCGGCGGACCCGAGGGGCATCACGCGGCGGTGGTCCGCCGGATCCGGGTCGGCGAGACGGTGCGGCTCGGTGACGGCGCGGGTCGCGGGATCGCCGGCACGGTGGTCGAGGCGACCAAGCGCGGGCTCCGGGTCGAGGTGACCGAGGTCCTGTCGCCGACGCCCGTTTCGCCGGTGCGTTTCGTGGCGGCGCAGGCGCCGGCCAAGGGTGATCGGTCCGAGCTGGCGGTGGAGATGCTGACCGAGGTGGGCGTCGACGAGATCGTTCCCTGGCAGGCCTCCCGGGCGGTGGTCCGCTGGTCCGGCGAGCGTACGGCCAAGGCGCGGGCCCGCTGGATCACCGCGGCCCGGGAGGCGGCCAAGCAGTCCCGGCGGCTGGTCGTGCCCGCCGTGGCCGAGCCGGTGAGCACGGCCGAACTGATCGAGTTGATCAAGGAATCCGAGCTCGCCCTGGTCCTGCACGAGGCCGCGACCACGTCGCTGGCCGAGGTGCCGCTGCCCACCGCCGGCCAAGTGATGATCATCATCGGGCCCGAGGGCGGCATCGCGCCGGAGGAGTTGACCGCGTTCACCGAGGCCGGGGGCCGCACCGTGCTGCTCGGCGACGGCGTGTTGCGGGCTTCGACGGCCGGCGTGGTCGCGTTGGCGGGATTGAGGTTGCGATGAGCGCCCCTTCGACAGGCTCAGGACGGCGGTTCGGCTTCACGATCAAGTCTCGGCTGCCCGGCAGTCGCGGCCGGACCGGCGTGATCAACACGCCGCACGGCAAGATCAAGACGCCCGCGTTCATCGCGGTCGGCACCAAGGCGACGGTCAAGGCGGTGCTGCCGGAGTCGATGGCCGAGCTGGGCGCGCAGGCCGTGCTGGCGAATGCGTACCACCTGTATCTGCAGCCCGGTTCGGACATCGTCGACGAGGCCGGCGGCCTGGGCCGGTTCATGAACTGGCCCGGCCCGACCTTCACCGACAGCGGCGGCTTCCAGGTGATGAGCCTCGGCGTCGGGTTCAAGAAGGTGCTGGCGATGGACACCGCCGGGCTGGGCGACGACGACGTGATCGCCAAGGGCAAGACCCGGCTGGCCCACGTGGACGAGGACGGCGTCACGTTCACTTCGCACCTGAACGGCTCCCGGCACCGCTTCACGCCGGAGATCTCGATGCGGATCCAGCACGAGCTCGGCGCCGACATCATGTTCGCCTTCGACGAGCTGACCACGCTGATGAACACCCGCGGCTACCAGGAGCAGTCGGTCGACCGGACCCAGCGCTGGGCCGAACGGTGCCTGACCGAGCACGTCCGACTCAACCACGAGCGCAGCCACCGGCCCCGCCAGGCGCTGTTCGGGGTGGTCCAGGGCGCGCAGTACGAAGACCTGCGGCGGCAGGCCGCCCGCGATCTCGTCGCGCTGCGGGCCACCGGACCGGACGGAGTCGATCATGACTTCGACGGGTACGGGATCGGCGGCGCGCTGGAGAAGGAACGGCTCGGCGAGATCGTCGGCTGGGTCAGCGACGAGCTGCCCGAGGACCGGCCGCGGCACCTGCTCGGCATCGCCGAACCGGACGACTTCTTCGTGGCGGTGGAGAACGGGGCCGACACGTTCGACTGCGTCAACCCGTCCCGGGTCGCCCGCAACGCCGCCGTCTATTCTCGGGACGGCCGGTTCAACGTCAACACCGCGCGCAACCGCCGGGCCTTCACCCCGATCGACGACGAGTGCGACTGCTACACCTGCGCGCACTACACCCGGGCCTACCTGCACCACCTGTTCAAGGCGGGGGAGATGCTCGCCTCGACGCTGTGCACGATCCACAACGAGCGCTTCATCATCTCGCTGGTGGACCGGATCCGGGACAGCATCGAGGACGGAAGCTACGCCGACTTCAAGATCACCTTCTTGAAGCGCTACTACGGAGCGTGACGCGCTACTTCCCGCCGGGGCGGCAGCAGCCGGGCGCGTCGCGGGTCAGGTTGCTCACCGGCGCCAGCTCGTCGGCCAGGGTGTTGAGCACCGTCGACTGCAGCTTGTAGCTCGGCGGCGACACATAGTCCCAGCGCACCAGTTGCTTGGTCTCCACGGCCGGCAGCTTGGCGAACGACGCCTTCTCCTTGGCCGCCTGCTCCGGCTTGAGCGCCTGCGAGCGGGTGTCCCACATGATCACGTCGGCCGCGTACTTGTCGGCGTTCTCCCAGCTCAGGTATTCCCAGAACTCGCCGTTGTTGGGGTTGTCGGGGGAGACCAGATTCAGGCCGAGGCTGGAGTAGTAGGCGAGATCGGCGTTGTCCTTCGGCACCGCGATGTAGAACATCTCGGTCGCCAGCGCCACGGCGGTGATCCGGAGGTCGGGCTTGGTCTTGGCCCAGTCCCGCAGTCGATTGGACGCGGCCTCGAAGTCGGCCTTGTCCTGACTGAGCTCCGGCGAGTTGAGGTCGACGCCGAGTGAGGCGGCGAGCTCGGCGTAGCGGGCGATCGTCTTGTCCAGGGTGGCGCCCTTGCCGTGGTTGATCTTCACCATCGGCGCGATCTCGGCCATCTTCTTCTCTTCGTCGGTCAGCTCGGCGTCGGGCGACCAGGTGCCGTAGACGATCAGGTCGGGCTGCAGCGACGCGAGCTTCTCGATGTCGGCCTGGCCGTATTCCTCGCCCAAGTTGGTCACCTCGGCCGGGACGACGTTGCCGGCCTGGGGATTGGGCTTGCCGTCGACCGGGGACAGCGGTCCGAACGTTCCCACCGCCTTGATCCCGAGGTCCCAGAGCGCGCCGGCCGAGCTGGTGTAGGCGACGATCCGCTTCGGCACCGCCGGCGCGGTGATCGTCTCGCCGCGGTCATCGACGAAGTTCCAACCCTTGGTCTCCGCCTCCGGTTCGGGGGCGGCGGTCGCGGCGCACGAGGCGCCGGCGAGGACGAGCAGGGCGGCCAGGCAGGCCAGCAGGGACCGGAGCGGTCGATGCACGAGATTCCCCCTAGATTAGGACAGGCTTACTTTATAGCTTGTCGTACGGCCGGGATGAAATCCAGGCGTATCGCTTCGAGAGACACGCGTTCGATCTACGATCCCGTCAGCGTGCCACGTGCGGCCGCCTCTGGCCCGAAACGGGGGAGTGGATGAGACGGTCCGGCGGGTATTTCGGCGACGCGCGCTCCAAGCCGCTGTTCGGCTGGGTCGTCACCGGCGAGATCATCGGCGGTCTCGGCCTGCTGTCGACCGCGATCTTCGCCGTGCTGGCCATCGGCTGGGTCCGGCAGCCGCGCGACTTCGACGACGTCACCGCGATCATCGCGACCGGCTTCCCCTGGTATCTCGTCCTCTGGTCGACCCTCGCCGCCGTCCTCACCTTCGTCGGCGTGGTCTGGGTGATCATCGCCCTCCTCGCCCGCGCCGTCGTGATCCGCCGCCGATCCCGCTCGTACGCCCCCTGACCCTTGATCCACCGATGATCTTGGATCTGTTGGTGGTGCCTTCCTCTTCGGGATTCTGGTGGTGAGCGGCAACTGGTGTTCGCTCCCTGAGCCTGTCGAAGGGCTAGCCGGGTGGCCCTCAGCCCTGGGCGTCGAGCGAGCCGCCAGCACCCGGAGCAAGCGGTCATCCACCCGCAGTGGAGAGCCGAGCGGCCTCGCCCCACTTTCTGAACCTTCGCGCCGGATACAGCGGGGGCGAAGCCCGAGGAGGTGGGGCGAAGTGATCGGGCTGAGCCTGCCGACGGCCCTTCGACCGGGCTCGGGGATCGTGGCAAGGGGCTCGGGCGCGCCTATCCGTCGAAACAGACCGTGCCGGATCTGATCACGGTCCGCGGCCGGGACTCGTCGTAGAGCACCTCCGGCGCCTCGAACACGTCGCCGGACAACACCAGCAGGTCCCCAACGGCACCGACGGCGATCCGGCCAAGATCATCGCGCTGGATCAGGGCGGCGTTGACCGAGGTGGCCGAGCGGAGCGCGTTGGGCCAGCCGTCGACGTCGGCCTGCAGTCGCAGCCCGTTCAGTTGATCATCCTGCAGGTCGCCCATCAGGTCGGAGCCGAAACCGATCGGCACCCCGGCCGCCCGCGCGGTGGGGATCGAGTCGCGGCCGGCGTCGAGCACCTGCTGGTTCTTCTGCTGCGCGACCAGCGGCAGCCCGAGCTCGGCACCCCGGGTCCGCATCGCCTCGTACGCGGCCAGCGTCGGCACCAGGAAGGCTCCGTGCTGCTTCATGATCATCGCGGCCTCGGCGTCCAGCAGATTGCCGTGTTCGACGGTACGGCAGCCGTTGGTGACCGAATGGATGATCGCCTCGGGGGAGTAGGCGTGCACGGCGACGTAGGAGCCGCGCCGGCCGGCCTCCTCGGTGGCGACCCGGATCTCCTCGGCCGAATACTGCGGCACCCGGAGCGGATCCGACGGCGAGACCACGCCGCCCGAGGTCATCAGCTTGATCGCGTGCGCACCCTGGCGGAACCGGTCGCGCACCGCTCGCCGTACGTCGTCGGGGCCGTCGACCACTTCGCAGCCGTGCCCGCCATGCAGGCAGTGCTCGCTCTCCGGGCCGCGGCGATCACCGTGGCCGCCGGTCTGGCTCAGCGCCGCCCCGGTGTAGAGGTAGCGCGGCGACCAGTAGAGCCCCTCGACGCCGGCCCGGGCGAACGCCGGATCCCCGCCGGCGACGTCGCGGACCGTGGTGAAGCCACGGGCCAGGGCCGCGGACAGCCGCCGGGTCGCCTTCACTCCGACATAGGTCCGCGGCGTGACCTCCTGCAGCTCGCCGGTCAGACCGATCGCGAACGCGTGCAGGTGCGCGTCGATCAACCCCGGCATGATCGTCCCGCCGGCCGCGTCGATCACGCGGCCATCGGCGGGATCGTCCGCCGCCGTGACGCGCGGCCCGACCTCGACGATCCGCCCGTCCCTGATCCGCACCCCGCCCGGGACACTGCCATCACTGACCCCGTCGAAGATCATCCCGTTGATCACGACCAGATCCCCGTCGCTGATCTTGGCCGGGGCCGTGCTCAGCCCGACCAGCCGCCCACTCTCCATACCTCATCGTAGCCGTAGTACCATGTCACATACCAAACCCGCCGACCCGGCACAAACGCACCGGTTTCTGCGGCGTGTCGGTGCACAAGTGACGGCTCGACCATGATCAAGTTCTGCCGGCGAGGAGCGCTGCTGCCCATGATGACCACCAGACCGGAACTGATCGGTGACTTCGGAATGGTCGCGAGCACCCACTGGCTCGCCTCCGCCGCGGGGATGAGCGTGCTCGAGCGCGGCGGCAATGCGGCGGACGCGGCGGTCGCGGCCGGCTTCGTGTTGCAGATCGTCGAGCCGCATCTGAACGGCCCCGGCGGCGAGGTGCCGATCCTGGTCTGGTCCGAGACCGAGCGGAACCTGAAGGTGATCAGTGGCCAGGGGGTGGCGCCCGCGGCGGCCTCGGTCGGTGCCGTCGCCGACCTGGGGCTGGAGCTGATGCCCGGGACCGGCCTGCTGCCGGCCACCGTGCCGGGCTCGTTCAGCGCCTGGCTGCGGCTGCTGCGGCAATGGGGCACCTGGTCGGTCGCCGACGTGCTCGAGCCGGCGATCACCCTGGCCCGCAAGGGAAGCCCGGTGCTCGGCCGGGTCGAGGCGGCCGTCAGTGGCGTGGCCGACCTGTTCCGGACCGAGTGGCCCAGTTCGGCCGAGATCTGGCTGGCCGGCGGGGCCGCTCCGGCGGCCGGCAGCCGATTCGCCAATCCGGTGCTGGCCGACACGTACACCAAGATCGCCGAGATCGCGGCGCAGGCCGGCGGCAGCCGCGACCAACAGATCCAGGCCGCCCACGACGCCTGGTATGCGGGCTTCGTGGCCGAGGCGATCGACCGGTTCTGCAGCACCGCCGAGGTGATGGACACCAGCGGCGAGCGGCACCGCGGCCTGCTCCGGGGTGATGATCTTGCTCGCTGGCAGGCTCCGGTCGAGGAGCCGGTGATGATCGACTACCTCGGCTACACGATCGCCAAGACCGGGCCGTGGGGTCAGGGCCCGGTGATGCTGCAGCAGTTGGCGCTGCTGCAGGCGGCCGGGCTGCCCGACGTCGAACCGGGTACGGCCGACTGGGTGCACCTGATCACCGAGGCCAGTAAGCTCGCTTACGCCGACCGCGAGGCCTGGTACGGCGATCCGGCGTTCGCTGACGTACCACTGGCGGACCTGCTCAGCGCCGCGTACGCGAGCGAACGAGCGGCCCTGCTCGGCGACACCTCGTCACCCGACCTGCGACCCGGCAGTCCGGGCGGCCGGGCGCCGCGGCTGCCGCGCTATCCCGGTGATCAAGAAGCCGACGCCTCGGCCGGCTCCGGCGAGCCGACGCTGCGCGGCGACACCTGTCACCTTGATGTCGTTGATCAACACGGGATGATGATCTCGGCCACGCCGAGCGGCGGTTGGCTGCAGTCGTCGCCGGCGATCCCGGGCCTGGGTTTCTGCCTCGGCACCCGCGGTCAGATGTTCTGGCTGCAGGAGGATCTGCCCAACTCGCTCCGCCCCGGTGCCCGGCCGCGGACCACGCTCACTCCGTCCTTCGCCTTCCGGGAGGGGGAACCCTGGCTGGCGTTCGGCACGCCGGGCGGGGACTTCCAAGATCAGTGGTCGCTGCACTTCCTGCTCAACCTGATCCATCGCGGGATGAACCTGCAGGCGGCGATCGACGCTCCGGACTTCCATACGCTCGCCGTACCGAATTCCTTCTATCCGCGCGACATCCATCCGCGGCACCTGCTGATCGAGGATCGCTACGACGACGCGGTGATCGCCGAACTGCGGCGCCGCGGCCATCAGGTCGAGGTCGGCGGCGGCTGGACGCTGGGCCGGGTCTCCGCGGTCGCCCGCGACGGCGGCTGGCTCAAGGCCGCGGCCAATCCGCGCGGCGCACAGGGCTACGCCGCCGGGCGGTAGTAGTCCTCAGTCGAGCGGCTCGGTGTGGGTGAGCCGGGTGCGCGCGAGATGATCACGCATCGCCCGCTCGGCTTCGTCCGGGCGGCGTTCGGTGATCGCCCGCAGGATCACTTCATGATCACCGGCGCACCCGGGCAGCCGGCCGTCGACCGCCGCGGTCGGCGGGACGCGGCGCTTCCAGAACGAGATGATCACCCTGCGCAGCTCCCGCCGCAGGTCCAGGTGGCCGGAGTGGACCCAGACCCGCTCGTGGAACCGGCGCGCCAGATCGCCCGCCGCCAAAGAGTTCCCGGCCGCGCTCGCCCGCAGATAGCGCTCGTGCAGGGCCTTGAGCCGGGTGCCCTGCTCCGGCACGGAACGCTCGGCCGCGAGTCGCGCGGCCTGCCCCTCCAATGCCTCGTGCCGCAGATAGAGCTCGCGTTCTCTTCCCTCGGCCTCGGCCAGCGGCAGCCGCCGGGCCGCGAGCACCGCGCCGGCTCGCCGGAACGTCAGCACCGTGCTGACCAGGTCCGGGACCAAGATCAGGTGCAGGATCAGATTGACGACGAAGAAGGAGATGCCGATCGCCCGCTCGCGCAGCAGCAGGACCAGGCAGACGATCCCGTACACCGAGGTCGGCAGCAGCACCAGAAAGAGCACGACGAGCAGCACCGACACCGTGAGCGAGCCCACGATCATCACGACCGGAGCGATCACCACGCACACTGCGCACATGCTGCTGAAGAAGAAGGCGACCGCGGACACCAACAGGACCGTGGCGACGAGCAGGAAGCTCAGCACCAGATAGGGGAGCCCGCCGACCTTGACGATCACCGCGCCCTGCCGGAGTGCCCGCAGGTCTCGCCGGTTCCAGAGTTGGATGACGTCGTTGATCACGAAGCCCAGCGGGATGATGTAGAGGACGACCCAGCCGCCGAAGACGGGGAGCACACGCCAGCCGAGGAAGTCCTCCGGTGGCAGCCCGAGTGGCCGCTGAACCGCCCCGGGGTGTCTGGAGACTTCATTAGTTGGAGGATGGAGTTATGGCACGTCCGTCGAAGTATCCCCGTGAGGTGCGGGTGCGTGCG
>NZ_VKCZ01000015.1 GCF_009299835.1 Microlunatus speluncae | reverse complement strand
GGGCACGCGCGCACGATCGTGGCGGCGGCCGACGCCGCGGTCGTCGGGCTGAGCCGGCTCGCCGACGGTGATGATCAACTCGCCCGGATCGGCTATGTCCAGTCGGCCACATACCGCTGGATCGGGGTGCTAGCGGCGGCAGCCCGACAGGCCGGCGTCGGTCTCCAGCTCGTCGCCAGTCCCGGCCTTCGGCAACTGGAGGCGATCCGCAGCCGCCAGCTGGACGCCGGGCTGATCCGGCTGGACTCCGTGCAGCACGACGTGACCGGCCTGGAGCACCGGACGCTCGCGCACGATCCCCTGTATGCCGTCGTTCGCGACGGCGACCCCGTCGACACCGAGTCGATCACCGCCGATGATCTTCGCGACCGCGCCCTGATCCTCTACCCGGAGACCGAGGGTCCCGGCCTCCGGCGGCTCGTCCAGCAATGGTTGAACCGGACCGGCCGGCTCAAGATCACCGACGCCTGGGACGCACCGTCGGCCGTCGCTCTCGCCGCCGCCGGCACCGGGATCGCCGTCCTGCCCAGCCCGCTGCCACCGCTACCCGCGAACTGCCGTGCCGTCCCGCTGGACCGGTCCCCCCAACTCTCGCTCGCCGTCGTCTGGCACCCACACCGCGACGCGCTCACGCGCCGGATCCTCGACCGGCTTCCCGAGCTCTGAGCCTCGCGGCCGGCTCCGACGGTGTACGGTCTCGGCCGAGGCCATCGACTTGGGAGGACGGACGCGATGGGACTGCCCTGGACGCTGCACGGGGACGGGAAGAACGTCGCCGCTGAGGTGATCGTCAAGCCCGGCGAGCGGCTGACCTGGCCGCGCACGATCGGGATCGGCGCCCAGCACGTGGTGGCGATGTTCGGCGCGACGTTCCTGGTGCCGGTGCTGACCGGCTTCCCACCGAGCACCACGTTGTTGTTCTCCGGCATCGGCACGCTGCTGTTCCTGATCATCACCAAGAACCGGTTGCCCAGCTACCTCGGCTCGTCATTCGCGTTGATCGCCCCGATCACCGCGGCCGCGGCCAGCCACGGACAGTCGTCGGCGCTGCTCGGCGTGGTCGCGGTCGGGCTGCTGTTGTTGATCATCGGCGTGATCGTCCAGTTGGCCGGCACCCGCTGGCTCGACCTGTTGATGCCGCCGGTGGTGGCCGGTGCGATCGTCGCGCTGATCGGCTTCAACCTGGCCCCGGCGGCCAAGAACAACTTCGTCGCCGCTCCGGTGACCGCGTTGATCACGCTGCTCGCGGTGATCATCACCGCGGTCGCGTTCCGCGGCCTGATCGGCCGGTTGTCGATCTTCGTCGGCGTGATCATCGGTTATCTGGCGGCACTGATCCGTGGCGAGGTGGACTTCTCGGCGGTCGCCGCGGCCCCGTGGATCGGGTTGCCGCAGCTCCAGGCACCGGCCAACCCGATCACGAATCCCGCGCTCTGGCTGGTGCTTCCGGCCTTCCTGCCGGTGGTGCTGGCCCTGGTCGCGGAGAATGTCGGGCACGTCCGCGGCGTTGCTCAGCTGACCGATCCATCGGTGAACAAGTTGACCGGCCGGGCCCTGATCGCCGACGGGCTGGCGACCATGATCGCCGGCTCCGGTGGCGGCTCGGGGACGACGACGTACGGCGAGAACATCGGCGTGATGGCGGCGACCCGGGTCTATTCCACCGCCGCCTACTGGGTGGCCGGCGTGGTCGCGATCGTGCTCGGCCTGTCGCCCAAGATCGGCGCGGTGATCAACACCGTCCCGGCCGGCGTGCTCGGCGGCGTCACCACCGCCCTGTACGGCCTGATCGGGATCATCGGCGTCAAGATCTGGCTGGACAACAAGGTCGACTTCGGCCGGCCGGTGAACCAGTTCACGGCGGCGATCGCGTTGATCATCGGGGTCGGCGACTTCACCCTGTCCGGCGGGACCATGAGCCTGGCCGGGATCGCCCTGGGCAGCATCGCGGCGATCGTCGTCTACCACCTGATGACCTTGATCACCCGGCTTCGCGGCGGCCCGGACGCGACGGAGCGCCGGCCTACCGAGGTGGTCCGCTGAACCGGACGAACTGCGCCACCTCGCGCATCCCGAGCCCCTGGTAGAGCCGGCGCGGCAACGGATAGCGATCGTCGCCGCGCGGCCCGACCACCGCCTCCCGGGCACCGAAGTCGCGCGCGGTCCGCAGCAAGGTGGCGCACAGCGCCCGGGCGAGCCCGCGCCGGACATGATCGGGGTCGGTGCCGACCGGCTCGATCAACAGTGAGCCGTTGGGCTGGTCCAGCCAGCCCAGGGCATAGCCGGCCCACCGGCCGTCCGGGTCGAGGGCGACCAGGTCGAGCTCCGGCCGATAGATCGGCGTCGCCATCACCGCCCGGTGCTTCGCCTCGGAATAGCTCGACTCCGCGGTCGTGCCGGAATCCGGCATCCCGAGCAGCCGGCGGATCCGGTCGGGTCGCCAGGACCGGCGGTGCAGCTCGACCCGCTCCCGGATCGCGGCCGGATCGGCCGGGTCGACCGCCACGATCCGGTAGCCGGCCGGCGGCTGCAGCTCCTCGAGGTCGGACAGGTCGCTCATCGTCCGCCACAGCTGGGCGAACCAGGGGCCCGCGGCGTCGACGAACCCGGCGGCCTCCAGCGCCGCCAGCTGGGCCTGATCCTGACGCGAGGCGAACAGGGTGATCGCCGAGTCGAACGAGCGCAGCTCACCGAGGATGACGGATCGTTCGATCGCTCCGGCCCCGGGATCGATATGCAGCGTCGCCGTGGCCGGCTCGAGCGTGGCCCGCCACAGATCCGCGTACGCCCGCAGCGGCTCACCCCAGGCCAGCGACAGGTCCGGGTCCGGGGTGCCGTCGCCGCGGCTCCAACTCCAGGCGACGTTGCCGACGTGCAGCAGCTGCTGCGGGGTCCAGGTCCGGCCGACGCAACCCAGCCGATCGATCAGGTCGGCCCTCATCGGAGGATCGGTACGACAACGCTCATGATCATCCCCGAATGGCCGGCCGTGGTCAGCTGCCGAGTGGCAGGAGCTTCCACTCCCGGATCTCGGCCACGGTGGCCACCGGCTCCGGCCGGTCGAAGTACGGGTCGGCCGCGAGCACCGCGTCCAGCGCCGGCCGGTCGGCCACGTCGTAGATCAACAACGCGCCCTCGTCGTCGGCGTACGGACCGGCCAGCCGCAGGCGACCGTCGGCGGCCAGCGTGGTCAGGTAGTCCCGGTGCTTCGGCCGCACTTCCAGCCGCGCAGAGTTGTCACGATCGAACACCAGGCGTACGGCGAAGGTCGTCATGGTCGCAGGCTACTGGTCCCCGATGAGACGGCGACGACCCGTCCAGCAAAGCGGCGGTGTGCGGGGTGTCGGAGGCATCGTGCACTATCGGGGTCATGACTTCACCGCACCCGTTGCTCGGTCTCGCCTTCGTCCCGACCCTGCCGCCGGAGCGGCTGCAATCCCTCGCCCGGACCGCCGAGGCGGCCGGGCTGGACGAGCTGTGGGTGTGGGAGGACTGTTTCAAGGAGGCCGGGGTGGCGAGCGCGGCGATCGCCCTCGGCGCGACCGAGCGACTGACCGTCGGGCTCGGCCTGATGCCGGCCCCGCTCCGCAACGTCGCCCTGACCGCGATGGAGATCGCGACGCTGGCCCGCGCGTTCCCGGGCCGCTTCCTGCCGGGCGCCGGCCACGGGGTGCAGCACTGGATGGGTCAGGTCGGCGGCCGGGTCGCCTCGCCGCTGACCCTGCTGCGGGAGTATGCGACGGCGCTGCGATCGCTGCTGGACGGCGAGGAGGTGACGACCTCGGGGCGGTACGTCAACCTCGACCAGGTCAAGCTCGACTGGCCGCCGCAGCAGCGGGTGCCGCTGTTGCTCGGCGGCAGCGGGCCCAAATCGCTGGCCCTGTGCGGTGAGCTCGGCGACGGCACCATGCTGGCCTCGCCGCTGAGCACCAACGAGGTCGGCGCCGCGGCGAAGATGATCAAGGAGGGCGCGGGCACCGATGATCACCCGATCGTCGCCTCGTTGATCACCGCGACCGGCCCCGGCGCCCAGGCCCGGATCGACGCCGAGATGCCCCGCTGGTTCCGCGAGGCCGGCCCCGAGCTCGGGGTCGCCGGCGACGCCACGACCATCGCCGAGGCGATCCGCGGCGTGGCCGCGGTCGGCGCCACGACGGTGGTGATCCAGCCGACCGAGGACGAGCCCGACCTCGACGGCCTGATCCACTTCATCGGCACCGAGGTGAAGCCGCTGCTCGCCGGCTGAGCAAGCTCACGAACCTTTGATCGACCGATCCCGCAGGGTCCGGGCCAGCCGGACCGGATCGACGCCGACGGCTGTCAGGTAGCCGGTCACGTCGAAGGTCCGGACCCAGTCCAGCAGTGCGGGACGACGGTCCGCGATCATCCGGTCCAGCTCGGCCGCGGTCCGCGCCGGACCGGATGGACCGGTGATCCATTCCCCCGAGGTCTGGTCGTACGCCATCCCGTGGCCGCGGTGCGCCGCGGCCCCGCGGAAACCCCGTTCGTAGTTGTCGGCGATCGCCTCGGGCGTGGCACCGACAAGGTTCAGCAACACCGAACACACCATCCCGGTGCGATCCCGGCCGCCCGCGCAGTGAACCAGTACGGGACCGTCGGCTTCGGCGATCGCCGTGAACACCCGAGCGAACTTCGCCGGATAGCGCGCCAGGTTCGGCGCCCAGGACTTCGGGTGATCGAGCCAGGGCCCGCATTCGGCGAGGAACTCCGGGTCGGTCGGGTCCTCGGTGGGTGCGTGCACCACCTCGATGCCGGCCTTCACCGTCGCGTCGACGATCGGGTGTTCCGGCCGTCGCCCCCGTTCCCGGTCGTTGCGGAGGTCCACGACGCGGGTCAGGCCGGCGACCCGGGCGGCGCGCCAGCCCTCCGTGGTCAGCCACTCCGGCGCGGCCGAGCACCAGACCGCGCCCGAGCGGGTGCAGCCGCCGTCCTGCAGCGGCAGCCCACCGAGGTCGGCCAGGTTGCGGGCGCCGTCCCAGTCGGCGCGGTGCTTCGCCATCTCCCCGAGCCTACGAGGATGGGGTGAGATGCGCACTGAGACTGTCGAAGGGCAAGCCAGGCCCGTGCGCGTCTCCTGGGGCGTTTCGGCCTCACGGCCGGAAAGGACGCGCCAAGGGCGGGCGGGTCGGTGCGGTCGGCGGGAATCGCGGCCGGCCATCGGTCCGGCGCTGGGATCGGATGCACTCATCGAGTGGTCACTTTGGGCGCGGATCTTCGACTGAACCTGCCCAAACCGTCCACTCGGCGTACGCCGGCGGCGATGTCGGTTGCGTATCGGCGGCCGAGCGCGCCGAGTGTGACTTTATCGACGCGGATTCGCAGATTTCAGGTCGATAAAGTCACCCTCGACGCAGGGCTCGGCCTCGCCCTACGATCCTGGGCCAGTGGAGTTGCGTGACTGTCCAGAGGCGGTGCGCACGTCGGTGGATCCAGGTTCGGAACCAACCAACTCCACCCGCCTGGCGATCGTTGAGTGCGGACGGTCCGGGCGCGATCGGCGCCGATCGCGGCGACACTACTCTGGGCTCTTGAGTCGCCCGGCGAGATCCGGGCCGGGGAGGGGACAGTGACGAGACGGCGCATGATCACCGACGGGCCGCCGAGCCTGCCGCCGGTCGATCCCGGGCTACTGGCCGAGCTCGACGCGGTGGTCCCGGGCGGGGTGCGGGCCCGGGCGTCGGACCGGCTCGCGTACGCCCACGACGCGTCGCACTATCTGCTCACCCCGCAGGCGGTGGTCACGCCGCGGGACGCCGGTCAGCTGGCCGCGCTGCTGCGGACCGGTCACCCGTTGAGTTTCCGGTCGGGCGGCACCAGCCTGTCCGGGCAGGCTTCGACGTCCGGCGTGGTGGTCGACACCCGCCGCAACTTCCGCCGGATCGACGTGCTCGACGACGGTGCCCGGGTCCGGGTGCAGCCGGGCGCGACGGTGCGTCAGGTGAACACTCGGCTGGCCCGGCACGGTCGCAAGCTCGGCCCGGATCCGGCCAGTGAGTCGGCCTGCACCATCGGCGGCGTGGTGGCCAACAACTCCTCCGGCATGTCCTGCGGGATCACCGCGAACACGTACCGGACGCTGGAGTCGGCGGTGCTGGTGCTGCCCAGCGGCACCATGATCAACACCGCCGACCGCGACGCCGACGACCGACTGCGGCTGACCGAGCCGGAGTTGTATCGCGGGCTGGACCGACTGCGGGACCGGGTCCGCGGCAACCGCGATTCGGTGCAGCTCATCGCCGAGCAGTATTCGATCAAGAACACGATGGGCTACGGGCTCAACTCGTTCATCGATCATGATCGACCGGTCGACATCCTGCTGCATCTGGTGATCGGCAGCGAGGGGACCCTCGCCTTCGTCGCCGAGGCGACCTTCCGCACCGTGCCGGCCCACCCCGAGGTCGCCACCGGCTTGTTGATCTTCGACCACCTGGCGCTGGCCACCGGCGCGCTGCCCGTCCTGGTCGACTCCGGCCCGGTCAGCATCGAGCTGCTGGACGCCACCTCGCTACGGGTGGCCCAGCGCGACCCGCAGGCGACCGCCGACCTGCTCGCGCTCGCCGTCACCGAGCAGGCTGCCCTGTTGGTGGAGTACGCCGAGCCGGACGCCGACGCCCTGCGCAGCCGGGTCGCCGACGGGCTCGCCGTGATGGCCGAGCTGCCGCTGGCGAAGCCGGCCGAGCTGAGCTCCGACGCCAAGCGCCGCGGCGATCTCTGGCACATCCGGAAGGGGCTGTTCGCCACGATCGCCGGCAACCGGGCCCCGGGCACGACCGCCCTGCTGGAGGACATCGCGGTGCCGGTGCCGTCGCTGCTGGAGACCTGCGAGCAGCTGACCAAGCTGTTCGCCGGCTACGGCTACGACGACAGCGTGATCTTCGGCCACGCCCGCGACGGCAACATCCATTTCATGCTCAGCGAGCGGCTGGGTGATCGTGATCATCTGCGGCGCTACGCCGAATTCACCGAAGAGCTGGTCGACCTGGTGCTGGCCCAGCACGGCACCCTCAAGGCCGAGCACGGCACCGGCCGGATCATGGCGCCGTACGTCCGCCGACAATTCGGCGACGAGCTCTATCAGGTGATGGTGGAGATCAAGCGGCTCTGCGATCCGCGGTCGATCCTGAATCCGGGGATCTTGATCAACGACGATCCGTTCGTCCACCTGACCCATCTGAAGACCGCGCCCGAGGTCGAGGAGGAGGTCGACCGGTGCGTCGAGTGCGGCTATTGCGAGCCGGTCTGCCCCAGTCGTGATCTCACCCTCACCCCGCGGCAGCGGATCGTGCTGCGCCGGGAACAAGCCCGGGCCGAGGCCCTCGGTGATCATGAACTGGCGGCCGAACTGCGCCGGGAGTACGACTACGACGGCCTGGACACCTGCGCCGCGGACGGGATGTGCGCCACCGCCTGCCCGGTGTTGATCGACACCGGGCAACTGGTCAAGCGGCTCCGGGCCGAGCAGGCGCCCGCCCCGGCCCGGACCGCCTGGAGCGCCGCCGCCCGCGGCTGGGACGCCGGCAGCAGGCTCGGCGGCTTTGCCCTGTCGGTGGCCCGCCGGGCCCCGGCCGGCGCGGTGACCCGGGTCAACCAGCTCGGGCGGGCGCTGCTCGGCACCGACACCGTGCCGCTGTGGCAGCCCGACCTGCCGGGTGGCGGCCGATCTCGGCGGCCGTACCCGACCCGGGAGCCCGAGGCCGTCTACCTGCCGGCCTGCATCCAGACCCTGTTCGGGCCGGAGCGCGGCTTCGCCGCCGGCGACGGCATCGGCGTCTCGGAGGCCCTGCTCACCCTCTGCACCCGGGCCGGCGTGGAGATCGTCGTCCCGGACGGGATCGCCGGACTCTGCTGCGGCACCCCGTGGAAGTCGAAGGGCCTGCTGGACGGCTGGAGCGCGATGCGCGACCGCGTCCGGCCGATCGTCGACGCCGCGTCCGGACCGGCGCGACTGCCGGTGATCAGCGACGCCTCCTCGTGCTCCGAAGGCTTCCGGACCCTGCTCGGCGAGGAAGGGGTCGAGGTGCTCGACGCCGTCGACTTCGTTGCCGACCGGGTGCTGCCGCTGCTGACGATCAAACGACGACTCGGCTCGCTCGCCCTGCACCCGACCTGCTCCTCGACCCAGCACGGCGGCAACCCGGCGCTGCTCGCGATCGGCCGGGCGATCGCCGACGAAGTCGTCGTCCCCGACGCCTGGGCCTGTTGCGGCTTCGCCGGCGACCGCGGCCTGCTGCACCCCGAGCTGACCGCCTCCGCCACCCGGGCCGAGGCGGCCGAGCTCGGCACCCGCCACTTCGACGCGTACGCCTCGGTCAACCGCACCTGCGAACTAGCCCTGACCCGCGCCACCCACCACCCCTACCGCCACCTCCTGGAACTCCTGGACGAAGCCACCCGCCCCTAACCCCCGCCGACGGATCCTTAGGACACGTACGCGCCGGCGGCGGTCAGGATCCGTTCCAGGTGGGCTCGGGTGAGGGGCTTCTGGAGAGTCGTGCTGGTCAGCTCGCGGGCGGCCTCCTCCCGGGCCTGGGCGGTGTCGGCCCCGAGCGCCAGGTTGATCCGGCTCTCGGTCCAGTTGAGGAAGCCGGTCACCATCCCGCTGAACATCCCCATCCCCAGGTACGGCGTGGCGCCGGTCTCCTGCCGATAGCCCTGGATCAGAGCGGCGACGACCGCCTCGTCCACGCGGCCGGTCGGGTCGACGCTCCAGCTTTCCAGGACGGACGCGAACTCCCAGCTCGGCGGAGTGGCGCAGGCGTGGTCCCAGTTGGTCAGCACCAACTCGGCGCCGGGCCCGCGGCAGATCGTGCCCGGGCCCGGGCTGCCGTGGCTGAGGATCGGATCCTCGGCCGGCTCCCGGTCGTCGACGATCGTGGCCAGGGCGAGCAGCCTCGGCAGGGCCCGCTCCAGGGCGTCCGACCAGGGTGCGCCGGCCGCCTGTGACCGCGCCAGTTGCCGCCGGAACAGCTCCTCGCCCGGCCGGCAGGTCAGCCAGCTGTGGACCGGGCCGGGCGCCGGCAGCCGGAGCCGGTGCAGGGTGCCGACGAGCCCGCCGATCATGATCGCGGTGTCGGTGCTGATCGGCGGCCGAACCTCCAGTCCGTACGCCAGATCCCGGTGCACCCGCCACCGCCGGTCGTCGACCTCGGCGATCGGATGATCTTCGCGGTTTCGGATCGGTTCCCGGGTCGAGATGCCGGCGGCCACCGCCGCCTCGACCAGCCGGAGCTCCGCCTCGATGTTGTCGGTCGGCGTGTATTCGTAGATCTCGGTCACCCGCCAGCTGCCGCGATCGGTGATCAACGACCAGATCTGGCCCGCCCAGGCCAGCTCCAACGGCCGCATCGGCCCGGTCGGCCGCCCGAGGCCGAAGGCGACCGCGACGGCGGCGGCCAGTTCCGGCGGGGCGACCCGGTCGTCGGTTCGGCGGCGGTCCACCTCGGCCTTGAGGTCGGGCCAGCTGCGGAAGCCGTACTCCTCGGCCAGCAGGGCCTGGGCCTCGGACAGTGTCAGATCCGGATGGCGGGGCTTGAGTCCGACGCGCAGCTCTTTGGCCTGCTGCCGGAGGTGATCGAGATTGGGACGGTCGGGCAGGTTGCGCATGGCGATCCTCGTTCCTCACCCGGACTCGCACGGGTGATCAACGAGTCGGCAATTGCGCTCGACCATGATCGACAACGGGTGGCTTCAAACCTTCCGGCGAGTCTCGGCGCTGTCCCGAAGCGCTGAACCCGTTGTATCACAACGATCCGTACGGCACCAGAGCCTCCGACGGACCGGTCGACTCCCGGCCGCCCGGGACCTGACATGATGGGCCTCGTCGAAATAGTGAGCGTTCACGAAAGTCAGGTCCCATGGTCATCGTCGCCCCCGCCCACGTCACCGATCTCACCCCCGGCTCCGGACCCCGCCGGGCACCGCGATCCTGGCTGCACTCCGACGCGCCGCGGCTCAGCCTGAACGGCGACTGGCGGTTCCGGCTGTCGCCCACCGCGCGGCTGGACGACTCCGCCGCCGCCCCCGATTTCGACGACCGGGACTGGGACACGCTGCCGGTGCCGTCGCACTGGGTGCTGCACGGCGACGGCCGGTACGGCCGGCCGATCTACACCAACGTCCAGTTCCCGTTCCCGGTCGACCCGCCGCACGTCCCGGACGAGAACCCGACCGGTGATCATCGCCGCACCTTCACCCTGCCGAGCTGGGACGCCGAGCGGATCCTGCTCCGCTTCGACGGTGTCGAGTCGGTCTTCCAGGTCTGGCTGAACGGCACCGAGGTCGGCGTCGGCAAGGGCAGCCGGCTGGCCACCGAGTTCGACGTCACCGGGCTGGTCCGGCCGGGTGAGAACGTGATCATGGTCCGGGTGTCGCAGTGGTCGTCGATGTCCTACCTGGAAGATCAGGATCAGTGGTGGCTGCCGGGGATCTTCCGGGACGTCACCGTGATCGGGCGGCCGCGCGGCGGCATCGAGGACCTCTGGCTGCGCACCGCGTACGACCACGAGGCCGGATCGGGCGTGATCACCCCGGAACTGATCGCCGGTGCGGATGCGTATCCGATCACGATCGAGATCGCCGAGCTGGGGATCAGCCAGACCTTCGACAGTCCGGCCGACGTGACGCCGATCCCGCTGCCGGAGGTGCAGCCGTGGAGCGCCGAGGTGCCCCGCCGGTATGCCACGGTGGTCCGCTCGGCCGGCGAGCGGATCGAGCTCCAGCTCGGCTTCCGCAGCGTCCGGATCGTCGGTGATCAACTCCTGGTGAACGGCCGGCAGGTGATCTTCCACGGGGTCAACCGGCACGAGACCCATCCCGAGCGCGGCCGGATCTTCGACGAAGATCACGCCCGGGCCGATCTGATCACGATGAAGCGGCACAACGTCAACGCGATCCGGACCAGTCACTACCCGCCGCATCCGCGGCTGCTCGACCTGGCCGACGAGCTCGGGTTCTGGGTGATCGACGAGTGCGACCTGGAGACGCACGGCTTCGGATTTCTCAAGTGGCAGGGCAATCCGAGCGAGGAACCGGCCTGGCGTGAGGCCTATCTCGACCGCATCGCGCGCACGGTCGAGCGGGACAAGAACCATCCGTCGGTGATCATCTGGTCGCTCGGCAACGAGTCCGGCACCGGCCGCAACCTGGCCGCGATGGCCCAGTGGGTGCGGCAGCGCGACCCGGAGCGACCCGTGCACTACGAGGGCGACTACACCGGCAGCTACACCGATGTGTATTCGCGGATGTATCCCAACCTGATCGAGGTCGCCAGGATCTGCGGCGACTCCGGCGAGATCAGCCACTGCGGGCCCGCCGAGGCGCAGCGGGTCCGCCGGATGCCGTTCCTGCTCTGCGAATACGTGCACGCGATGGGCAACGGGCCGGGCGGGATCGCCGACTACGAGGAGCTGGTCGAGGCCCATCCGCGGTTCCACGGCGGCTTCGTCTGGGAGTGGCGTGATCATGGTCTGCTGACCCGGGCCGACGACGGCACGCCCTACTACGGCTACGGCGGCGACTTCGGCGAGGTCGTGCACGACGGCAATTTCGTGATGGACGGCCTGGTGCTCCCGAACGACCGGCCGACCCCGGGCCTGGCCGAGTTCGCCGCGGTCAGCCAGCCGTTGATCTTCGAGCGCGACGGCACGACCTTGATCATCCGCAGCCGCTACCACTCGGCCGGCCTCGAGGCGCTGCGGATCCGCGGCCTGCTCGAGGTCGACGGCGAGCCGCACAGCGTGGCCGAGCTCAAGGTGTCGGCCTTGGCCGCCGGTGACAGCGTGACCGTCGAGCTGCCCGATTCCTTGATCACCGCCGCCGACTCCGGCGAGTCCTGGCTGACCGTTCAGGCCGAGCTGGCCGACGGCACCGCGTGGGCCGAGGCCGGGCATGTGGTCGCGCGCAACCAATGGCGGCTCTCTGCCCCGCCGGCACTGCCGGAGCCGGCGCCGATGCGTTCGGTTTCGACCGTGCCGGCCGAATCGTCGGTCCGGCTCGGCCCGGCGAGCTTCGACGGCGCCACCGGGTCGCTGACCGAGCTGCACGGGGTTCCGGTCGCCGGGCCGCGGCTCGAGTTGTTCCGCGGGCCGACCGACAACGACCGGCTGACCAGCAGCGGATCGTACGAGCTCGGGGCCCCCGAGGCGACCGACGGCCGCGGCACCCCCGGCCCGTCCTCGGCCGAACGCTGGCGCCGGCACGGCCTGGACCGCCTGGTGCACCGGGTCGAGTCGGTCACCGCCGACGCCACCGGGCTGACCAGCCGGGTCCGGGTCGGCACCGCCGCCACCGGCGTGTTCGTCGACGTGACCTACGCCTGGACCCTCGCCGAGGACGAGCTGACACTCCGGGTCGACCTGACCGCCTCACCCGGTTGGGACTGCACCTGGCCCCGGGTCGGCGTCCGCTTCGACCTGCCCGCCGAGCTCGATCATGCCGACTGGTTCGGCACCGGGCCGCTGGAGTCCTATCCGGACAGCTCGATCGCGGCGCGGGTCGGCCGCTTCGCCGGCCCGGTGGACGAGCTCAACGTCGCCTACTCGCGGCCGCAGGAGACCGGCCACCGGGCCGAACTGCGCCGGCTGGCGATCGGCGACGGCTCCTCGGTCGCGCTCCGCGTGGAGACCCGGCCCGACCACACCGGCCACCGCCCCGGCTTCACCCTGACCCGGCACACCCCGCAGGAACTTGATCGCGCCCCGCACCCGTACCAGCTGCCGAAGAGCGACCGGATCCACCTCTTCGTCGACAACGCGGTGCACGGCCTCGGCTCCCGCTCCTGCGGCATCGACGTGCTGCCCAAGTACGCCCTCTGGCCCGGCGCCCACACCTTCACCCTCACCTTCCCCACCCCCTGACATCCCCTGCCGACCCGTCACCTCCGCTGCGACACGCCGCCAAAAGGGCCGCGGAGGTGACGGGTCGGCGTTTCGTGGACGCGCAGCCAGTCCGGCGTCAGCGCCTCGAGGGCGAGCCGCCGCGCCTCGGCGGCAGTGCGGTGACCGAGCAGGACGTACACCCCGAGCCCCTCGACCAGCGCCAGGCAACGATCGGCCTCCGCCTCCGGCGTAGCACGGAGAACGAACAAGCCGGCGGCCACGCCCTCGGCCAGCAGCCGGGCGACCAGCGCCCGCAGCTCGGCGTACCCCTGCCGCAGCCGCGCCGCCAGCTCGGGATCGACCAGGGCCCGCGCCGTGAAGGCGAACGCGACGGCCAGCTCGGTCCGGCGCTCGGGGCCGTCCGGGATCAGCTCCTCGACGATCAGACCGAGGGTCGCCACGGGGTTCCGCAACGCCGGATCGTCCGCCAGCCGCTGCTGGATCCGTCCGGTCGCGGCCCGGCTCACCTGGTCGAACGCCGCCGCCATCAGGTCGGTCTTGCTCGGGAAGTAGTGCTGGACTCGGCCCAGCGACACCCCCGCCCGGTCGGCGATGTCGCGGACGTTGACCGCCTCCAGCCCACCACTGCCGGCGACCTCGACCACCGCGTCGACGATCTCGCGGCGACGCTGTTCGTACGCGGACCCCAGGCCCCGTCCGGACCGTGCCTCGGCGTTCACCTGCACCTCACCAACTGACAGCTCTCAACTTTTCCAAGTCAACGGTATTGCCCTACGTCAGATTAATACAACTGACTTGCAATAGCCGCAGACCGGAGCCTCTTTCACTCTTTCCTATACGCTGTACAGGTACGGTGCGGAGGAAGCCTCACCCGTGAACCACAGCAAGGGGATCTCCATGACCATCACGCCGATCGCCGATCGGGCCGATCTCTCCCCCGACTACCGGGGCCGCAACGACCGGGCCGCGGAGCCGACGCTGCTGCCCTGGGCCTGGGCGGAGCAGCGGCTCGCCGCCGCGACCAACTACTGGGTCAGCACCAGCGGCCCGGATGGTCGGCCCCATCCCCGGCCGCTCTGGGGTCTCTGGCACGAGTCGGCCTTCCTGTTCACCGTGCTGCGCTCCACTCGGACCGCCCGAAATCTCACGTCGAATCCGCAGGCGACCGTGCATTTGGAGAGCGCCCGGGAGGTCGTGATCTTGGACGGCTCGGTCAGCGAGGTCCCGCCGGACCGGCTCGAAGCCTTCCTCGGCGCCTGGCTGGAGAAGTACGCGGGCGAGGGCGCATCGGCCGGCGCCGCCGACGCCACGGTCGACCGGGTGATCTACCGCCTCCAGCCCCGCCAGGCCCACGGTTGGACCCTCACCGCCTTCCCCGCCGACATCACCCGCTGGCGCTTCCCCACCCCCTGACCGCCGAGACGTCACTTGTGCACCGACACGCCGCGGAAACGCGTGCACTACTGACGTCTCGGCGGATTTTTAGGCGGGGGTGGGGTGCTTGGGCAGGGCGGCGGCGGCCAGGCGGGCGGGGGTGTCGTCGTCGAAGGTGGCGAAGAAGGTGCAGACCTCCTCGACTAGGGCGGTCATCGACGCGGCGGCGAAGAGGGTGTCCTGGTAGTGGGTGATGTCGTAGTCGATCGTGCCCATCACGTGGAAGTCGAGCGGACGGATGTTCATCGCCCGGAACTCCTCGATCTCGCCGTAGCTGGACAGGATCCCGGCGCCGTACGCCCTCAGCTCCGGCCCCTCGTAGACCACGCCGAACTCGATGGTGAACCAGAAGACGTCCGCGACGAACTGCACGCCGGCGTCGGTGTGCACCCGCCGGGCGGCCTCGCCGGCCAGCCGGTTGATCTCCGCGAACTGCGGGTCGGCCAGCAGGTTGCCGTGGCCGATCACCTCGTGGATCAGATCGGGCTCGGGGGTGTAGAGCGGCGCCGAGGGATGCCGGATGTATTGCGTGGAATGGAATTCGCGGTCGGCCAGCGCCCCGTAGAACTCCCGCACCGGCACGATCCCGGCGGCCGGGACGTAGCGGAATCCGGTCAGCGGCTGCAGTGCCGCCGTGACCTCGGACAGCTGCGGGATGTGATCACGCGGCAGGCCGAGTCGATCCTCGGCCTCCCGATACGCGCGGCAGGCGTACTTCTCGTGCTTGATCGCCAGCTCGCGCTGGACCGTGCGCCAGACTTCCTGCTCGGACTCGAGATAGTCGATGGTGGGCGGGGGATCTCCCGGCACCCACTGCAGGGCCTGAGCCGCGATCGCGTTGCGTCGCTCCCGATAGTCGGGATCGTCGCGGCCTGGATGGTCAGCGGAAAGGTGGACCGTGACCGTACCGTCCTCCCCAGTGGTAACCGGGGAGTACAACTGTGCTTCCTCGAACATGATGTCCTCCTGAGGACACCGTGCCACCGGGGGACATTGCTCGCAAACAGATCGCGCGAAGAACTCGTCTCAGGAGCGAGAAATCACACCAAGAACCCTGGAAGGTTGCAGTTTCTGCGGTTGATCAACCGGCGGCGTCGTAGGACTTGCGCAGATAGGCGTCGACGTCGGATTCGGCGACCCGGAAACTGCGGCCGAAGCGGGCGGCCTCGAGTTCGCCGCTGTGGATCAGGCGATACACCGACATCTTCGACACCCGCATGATGGCGGCCACCTCGGCGACGGTCATGAATTTGACCCCGGCCAGGTCGGAAGCCGCCGGCCTGGGCTTTCCCGAGTGCATGGCTTCGGCCATCGTCCGTCAACCCCAATCTGAGTAGGGCGCCGCCGGCTGCGGGGCCCGCGCCGGCTTCCCCTCCGGCGCACGTTCCTATCCTGTGAGAGTAGTGGCAACTGAGGCTGTTGGGAAAGTGGTCAGGGCAGTTTTATCGACGACACGCCGACGGGGTCGTTGACGAGATGGCGTTCGAAGCTCAAAATTCGGGATCCAGTCCGAGCTCCGGAAACACCGCCCGCCGAGTCGCCAGAATCGCCTGGTCCAGCGGGCTGGCCGGATCGTAGCCGTGCTCGAATTTCGAGTACGAGACCTCGACGCCATCACTCATCCGCACCGGGCCGTCGCAGTCCACCTCGTCCAGCCAGGCCTGCGGCACCGGCGTCTGCGGATCGAGGGGTTCGCCGGAGACGATCGCCAGCAGATGGGTCCAGGATCGCGGCACCACCGAAGTGTTGGCGTAGCCGCCGCCCCCGGTCGAGACCCAGCGCCCGTCGCACAGCTCGGCGGCCAGCTCGGCCAGCGCCAGATAGGAGGCACGTTGGCCGTCGACGCTGAGGTCGAGGTCGGCCAGCGGATCGCTGCGGTGGGTGTCGCAGCCG
Organism: Microlunatus speluncae; assembly: GCF_009299835.1. Lineage (GTDB taxonomy): Bacteria > Actinomycetota > Actinomycetes > Propionibacteriales > Propionibacteriaceae > Microlunatus > Microlunatus speluncae. The sequence continues at coordinate 98,631 of NZ_VKCZ01000015.1, read as the reverse complement.
TGCTGGGTGACCAACACCTGCGGCTCGTACGCGCGCAGCACGTCCGGCACCACCGCATGGAAGGCGCGCAGCCAGTCCCGGTCGTCGGTGCCCGGCGGCAGGGCGACGTTGACCGCCGTGCCCGGCGCGTCCGGCCCGCCGATCTCGGTCGGGAAGCCGGTGCCCGGAAACAGGCAGGTCGGGCTCTGGTGCAGGCTGATCGTGGTCACCCGCGGATCGTCGTAGAAGATCGACTGCACGCCGTCGCCGTGGTGCACGTCGACGTCGACATAGCCGATCCGTTCGCAGCCCTGGTCGAGCAGCCAGCGGATCGCGGCCGCGACATCGTTGTAGACACAGAAGCCGCTGGCGCTGGCCGGCATCGCGTGATGCAGCCCGCCGCTGATGTTGCAGGCCCGGCGGGCCGCGCCGGTCCAGACGCTCTCGGCCGCCGCGACACTTGCCGTCACGACCAGGCCGGCGATGTCGTGCATGTGCTCGAAGACCGGATTGTCGGTGGTGCCCAGCCCGTGCCGGGCGTCGGTGATGCCGGCCTTGACCGCGGCGATGTAGTCCGCCGTGTGCACCGACGCGACCAGGGCCTCGTCCAGCGCCGGGGGCGGGACAACCTCCAGTCGGTCCAGAACGTCGAGCTGACGAGCCAGCGAGATGGCACTGCGGACCCGGCCGGGGCCCATCGGATGCGTCGGCCCGAAGTCGTACCGGGTCAGTTCCTCGCCGTAGATCAGCCGTCCGCTCACCCGCTGCCCCCCTGATCGTTCTGCTGTGCCGCCGCTTCCCGGGCCGCCGCGGCCAGCTCGCGGCTGCGATCCCGGGCGGCCTCCATCGCGCTCATGAACGCGGCCCGGACGCTGTGCTGCTCGAGCTCGCGCACCGCCGAGGCCGTCGTGCCGCCGGGCGAGGTGACCCGCTCCCGCAGCACCGTCGGATGTTCCCCGGTCTCCCGCAGCAGCTTGGCCGAGCCGAGCATCGTCTGCACGACCAGTTCGGTCGCGGTGTCCCGCGGCAGACCGAGATGTACGCCCGCCTCGATCATCGCCTCGACGACGAAGAACAGGTAGGCCGGGCCGGTGCCGGAGATCGCGGTGACCGCGTCCTGATAGCCCTCCGGCACGGTCAGCACCCGGCCGGTCGCGGACAGGATGTCGCGGACCCGGCCGACATGATCATCACCGGCGTGCCGCCCGGCGGAGACGGCGGCCATGCCCTCGTCGACCTGAGCCGGCGTGTTCGGCATCACCCGCACCACCGGCACGCCCTCGGGCAGAAGATCTTCGATCAAGATCGTTTCCACCCCGGCGGCCAGCGAAACGATCAAGGTGTCGGCGCGGACCGCGGGCCGGATCTCGGTCAGCAGATCCCGCATGTCCTGCGGCTTGACCACCAAGATCACGGTGTCGGCCTCGGCCACCGCGTCGAGGTTGGTCAGCATCCGTACCCCGTAACGATCCTTCAGCTCGGCCTCGCGGGCCGGTCGCCGATCGGTGGCCACGATCCGGCCGACATCCCAGCCGGCGCGGAGCAGACCCGACAGCACGGTCTCGCCCATCACGCCGGCCCCGAGGATGGCCAGCCGATCATGATCAGCCATGGACCAACTGCTCCTGGGTGGATCGGGCCTGGACGAGCTCGGCGATCTGGATCGCGTTCAGGGCCGCGCCCTTGCGCAGGTTGTCATTACTGATGAAGAGCACCAGGCCCTTGCCGGCGGGGGCGGACTGATCGACCCGGATCCGGCCGACGAAGCTCGGATCCTTGCCGGCCGCGTCGAGCGGCGTCGGCACGTCCAGCAGAGCCACGCCGGGCGCCTGCCCCAGCAGCTCGGCCGCCTGCGCCGGCGACAGCTCGTCGGCGAACTCGGCGTGCACGGCCATGGAGTGACCGGTGAACACGGGCACGCGGACGCAGGTGCCGGCGACCAACAGCTCGGGGAGGTGCAGGATCTTGCGCGACTCGTTGCGCAGCTTCTGCTCCTCGTCGGTCTCGCCCGTGCCGTCGTCGACGATGGAGCCGGCCAGCGGCAACACGTTGTAGGCGATCGGCTTGACGTACACCTCGGGCGTGGGCAGCTCGATCGCCTCGCCGTCGAAGGCCAGCGCCGAGGCCCGGTCGGCCACGGTCCGGATCTGCCGGTCCAGCTCGGCCACACCGGCGCCGCCGGAGCCGGAGGTCGCCTGATAGGTGGCGATCTGCAGCCGGGTCAGCTTCGCCGCGCGGTGCAGCGGGGCCACGATCGGCATGATCGCCATCGTGGTGCAGTTCGGGTTGGCGATGATCCCCTTCGGCGGGTTCAGCGTGTCGTCGGGGTTGACCTCGGAGACGACCAGCGGGACCTCGGGGTCGAGCCGCCAGGCCGAGGAGTTGTCGATCACGATCGCCCCCGCGGCCGCGACCCGCGGCGCGATCGCCTTGGACGCATGCTTACCGGCGGAGAAGAGGGCCAGGTCGAGGCCGGTGAAGTCGGCGGTCTCGGTGTCCTCGACCGTCACCTCCCCGCCGGCCCAGGGCAGCTTGGTCCCGGCCGAACGGGCCGAGGCGAAAAACCTGATCTCCGTCAGGGGAAACCGGCGCTCGGCGAGCAGCGTACGCATCACGCCACCGACCTGCCCGGTCGCTCCGAATACTCCAACGCGCATGCCGACAGCCTACGGGCGGCCCCCCACCAGCATGAAAACTGTCCATGACGACCGGGCGCAGCCGGCCCGAGCCGGGCCCGGCTCGGGCAAGATATGCCCGTGACCGTGCAGGTGCCCGATGGCGATGTCCCGCTGGCAACGACGCCGCCCCGAGTCGGGCTCGAGATCGTGCTGCTGCTGGCCCTGTCACTGGGTCGGTCGGCGATCTATTCGATCTTGCAGATTGTCGACCGGCTCACCCGACCGCAGGCGCTGAACCAGCAGACCTCCACCCTGAATCCTTCGGTGATCCCCGATCGCCCCTGGCTCGACCTGATCTATCAGGTCGCCGGGATCGGCTTCGCCGTGGTGCCGGCCCTACTGGCGATCTATCTGCTCAACCGCAACCCCGGCGACGGGCTGCGGCGGATCGGATTCGATCATCGCCGGCCGGGCTTCGACGCCTGGTTCGGGCTGGTCATCGCCGCCTGCATCGGCATCCCCGGGCTCGGGTTGTATCTCGGCGCCCGGGCCATGGGGATCAACACCCAGGTGCAGGCGTCGGCGCTGACCGACCAGTGGTGGACGATCCCGATCCTGATCCTGTCCGCGGCGCAGAACTCGATCGTCGAGGAGGTGATCATGATCGGCTACCTGTTCACCCGGTTCCGGCAGCTCAACTGGGCGCTGCCGGCGATCTTGATCACCAGTGCCCTGGTCCGCGGCTCCTATCACCTGTATCAGGGCTTCGGCGGCTTCATCGGCAATCTGATCATGGGCCTGGTGTTCGGGCTGATCTATCTGAAATGGAAACGGGTGGCGCCGTTGGTGGTCGCCCACCTGCTGCTCGACGTCGCCGCCTTCCTTGGCTATTCCCTGCTGGCGGATCAGGTCGACTGGCTCTGAGAGGATCTCGATCATGGCTCAGGTCATCGTGTACGGACACCGGGAGCGGCTCGCCCGGCATCGGGCGGCGCTGTCCGATGCGATCCACGGCGCGGTCGTGGCGGCGCTCGACTATCCGGCCGAGAAGCGGTTCCACCGGTTCGTCGGGCTCGAAAAGGAGGACTTCGTGCACCCGCCCGATCGCGGTGAGGCCTACACGATCATCGAGATCTCCTTGTTCACCGGCCGCACCGACGAGGCCAAGCGGCGGTTGATCGCCGAACTCTTCACCCGGATCGAGGAGTCCGCCGGCATCGCGCCGCACAGCGTCGAGATCACCCTGACCGAGACGCCGAAGGTCAACTGGGGCATCCGCGGCAGCAACGCCGCCGACCTGGCCCTCGGCTACCAAGTGGAGGTGTAGAGCGCCGTGACCGAGCAACCTGATCCGCCCGATCCCCGGCCGGGCTGGCCCGGGCTCGACGAGCCGGAGGCCGACGATCAGACCGTCGTCTGCCCGCGCCACCTGCGCTTCGTGCCCTGCCGACAGTGCGAGATCGGCGAGGAGACGTACTCCTCCGACCCGGCCGACATCGAGCGGACCCGGCGCTACCAATGGGGCGATGATGCCGCCGACCAAGCGCTCGGGATCGACAACGGGGAAAGCCCCGCCGGGTAGTCCCGGTCGCAGTTTCCCCCAAGCGGCGGAAGGCGCAGCCGCGACCGATATCTGCCCGCGCGACCGCCACAGCAGTCGCGTCCACCGATAACGGTCGCGTCGGACAGGGCGTGAACCTATGACGCGATTGGGGGTGACCGTCGGGGTGGTCTCGCGCGTCGGGTCCGGAGCTCGAAGGCTTTCTTGGCAGCAAAGGGGCACGGTTCGGCGCCGGTCGGGCTGAGTCGGGCCGCCTACCTCGGGCAGTGCTCATCGAAAGTCGCGTTTTCCACCCTGACGCTCCGATTTCAGGTGGAAAAGGTCACTCTCGGCGGTCTACGACCACCGAAGGACTTGGCGGGGCGAACTCGACGCCACCGACGCCGAACCCTGCCCCTTTGCTGCGCTTGAAACCCTGAGGACGCCGACGCAACCGCGCGGCTGCCAACCCCAAGCCCAAGATCCCGCCGCGATTCTCAGTTCTTACTGACCAAGCTCCGCGCGAAGAAGCCGACATTGGCCGGGCGTTCGGCCAGCCGGCGGACCAGATAGCCGTACCAGTCGTTGCCGTACGGGAGATAGACCCGGACCTGGTGCCCCAGGTTGACCAGCCGCTGCTGCTCGGTCGGCCGGATCCCGTACAGCATCTGCAACTCGTAGCTGTCGATCGGCCGGACGTTGTCCCGGGCCAGCTTCAGCCCGATCTCGATCAGCCGCGGATCATGGGTGGCCAGCATCGGGTAGCCCGGCCCGGCCAGCAGGATCTTCAGGCAGCGGACGTAGGCCCGGTCGACCTCGTGCGCATCGGTGAACGCGACGCTCTCCGGCTCGTTGTAGGCGCCCTTGCAGAGGCGGACCCGGGACCCCTCGACGGCAAGATCACGACAGTCGCCCTCGGTCCGGTACAGGTAGGCCTGCAGCACGGCGCCGGTGCGCGGGAAGTCGCGGCGCAGCTCGCGCAGCACCGACAGGGTGGAGTCGGTGGTGGTGTGGTCCTCGGCGTCCAGCGTGACGGTCGTGCCGGCGGTCTCCGCCGCGCCGCAGATCGTGTGCGCATGCTCCAGCGCGATCTTCTCGCCCTCGGGCAGCGCCTGGCCGAGCGCGGACAGCTTCACCGAGACCTCCGCGGCCGGGGTCAGCTCCGCGTCGCGCAGCCGGCCCAGCAGATCGACGTACGCCAGCGCGACCGCGTCGGCCTGCTCCCGCGAGGTGGTGTCCTCGCCCAGGTAATCGATGGTGATCTTGAGACCGGCCCCGGCCAGTTGCCGGGTGGCGGCGATCGCCTGCACGGTCGACTCCCCGGCGACGAACCGGGCCACCACGTCCGAGGTCACCGGAAGCCTGGTGACCAGATTCTTGATCCCCCGGCTGCGAGACATCCCCAACAGAGCCCGACGCAGCATCCGACCTCCTCAGTGCTCGCTGTGCGATGCGCGGAGGAAGCGTAACTCCGCCGACCACGCCGGGAAAACTTCGCGCCGGATCTCGCCCCCACCGGCGTTCTTCGCGCCGACTCGGGCTCCCGCGGCCGTCCGGTGTTCAGATCGAAGATCCCTGGGACAATCACCGCCGTCGACGAACCCGAGACAGGAGCAGTGACGTGCGGATCGTGGTGGTGGGGGCCAATGGAACGCTCGGTGCCGCGGTGGCGGCCGACCTGGGCGCGGAGCACGAGGTCGTCGGGGTCTCGCGTCGCACCGAGCCCGGAGTCGATCTGGAGGATCCGGCGTCGCTCGACGCGCTGTTCCGCGCGGTGCCCGGGGCAGGGGCGGTGGTGTGCTGCGCGGCGAGTGGTCCGCTGCTCGACCTGATGGGCGCGGGCGACGCCGAGTTCGCGGCCGGGCTGCGGGGCAAGCTGCTCGGCCAGGTCGCGCTGGCCCGCCGCGCCTTCGCGGAGCTCCCCGACGGCGGTTCGGTCACGTTGACCGGCGGGACCTTTGCCGAGCCGCTGCCCGGCGGATCGCTGGGTGCCCTGGTCAACGCCGGGCTGGAGGGGTTTGTCACCAATGCCGCGGCAGAACTTCCCCGGGGACTGCGGCTCAATCTGATCGCGCCGGGGTGGATCCGGGAGAGCCTGGTCGCCGCCGGGCTCGACACCGCGGGTGGGACCCCGGCCGCGGACGTCGCCCGACACTTCCGATCCTGCGTCGAAGGCGACCACAACGGGCGCGTGATCCGCGCCTGAGCCTGCCGATCCGGAGTTGGGGTCAGCCGGTTTTCGCGACGCCGACGCTGTCGACGACGAAGTCGGGGGCGCGGGTCAGGTGGGTGCGGGCGAAGGAGAGGGACTCGGCGAGGTCGACCTCGCGCTGGGCCCGGGTCTGCGCCTTGCGCGAGTTGATCTCCAGCACGACGTGGCCGCTGAAGCCGCGGCGGGCCAGGTGGTTCAGCACCTCGGCGGCCCGCTGGTCGCCGCGGCCCGGGACCAGGTGCTCGTCCTTCATCGACCCGTTGCCGTCGGTCAGGTGGACGTGCCGCAGCCGGTCGCCCCAGGCCTCGACCAGGTCGACGGACTGCTGCCCGGCGGTCGAGGCGTGCGACAGGTCGAGCGTCAGGTGCTCGTAGTCGTGGTGGGTCGGATCCCAGCCGGGCAGGTAGGCCTTCAGCTCGCCGCCCGGGGTGCGCCACGGATACATGTTCTCGACGCAGAACTTGATCCCGGTAGCGCCGTTGAGGCGATCGATGCCTTCGGCGAAGTTCTTGCCGTACTCCCGCTGCCAGCGAAACGGCGGATGGACCACGACGACCTCGGCCCCGAGCCGGTGGGCCGCCTCGGCCGACCGCTCCAGCTTGGCCCACGGGTCGCTGCCCCAGACCCGCTGCGTGATCAACAGGCAGGGCGCGTGGATCGCCAGCACCGGCACGCCGTGATAGTCCCGCAACTTCTCCACCGCGTCGATGTCGGCGGCGACCGGATCGATGCCGACCATCACCTCGACGCCGTCATAGCCCAGACGGCGGGCCAACTCGAAGGCGCTCGAGGTGGTCTCGGGATAGACCGAAGCGGTCGACAGGGCGACCTTCGCGGTCGTGGCCCGGGCCACAGACCCCGGGTCGTTCTCAATATCCGGCACGACTATCAGCGTACCCACAAACGGCGTTCTCACGCGCGGGTCGATCGCGGCCGTGGATACCGGCGTCCCACCGGGCCCGGGCGTAGGCTGCCCCAGTGCCGGAAGTGTTGCTCCCTTTTCCTCGTGCCTTCGCCGAGTTCGTCAACCCCGAGGACGCCGATGAGGTGTTCCGCTGCGACCTGACCTGGTTGACCTCGCGCTACACCTGTATTTTCGGCCGCGGCTGCCCGGGGATCTACGCCGACCGGCCGAACGACGGCTGCTGCACGCTCGGCGCTCACTTCGCCGACGAGGACGACGAGAAGCGGGTCCGTAAAGCCGTCAAGCAACTCACCCCGGAGCTGTGGCAGAACCACAAGGAGGGGCGCAAGCGCGGCTGGGTCGAGCGCGAGGAGGACGAGACCGTCGCCCCCGGTGACGAGCCCGGCCGGAAGACCCGGGTCTTCGACGGCGGCTGCATCTTCCTGAACAAGCCGGGCTTCGCCGGCGGCGACGGCTGCGCGCTGCACCACCTGGCGGTCAGCCAGGGCCGCGACTTCCTGGAGACCAAGCCCGACGTGTGCTGGCAGTTGCCGATCCGGCGCCAGTTCCGCACCGTGAAGCGGGCCGACGACACCAGCTACACCGAGATCAGCATCGGCGAATACAGCCGGGACGGCTGGGGGCCGGGCGGGCACGACCTGGACTGGTACTGCACCGCGAACACGGAGGCGCACGTCGCCCAGGAGCCGGTGTACGTATCCAACCGGCCCGAGCTGACCGCGCTGATGGGCCAGCAGGCGTACGAGCAACTGGCGGTCCTGTGCGCCGATTTCGACGCGAAACCGGGGCTCGGGATGCGCCATGCCGCCGATCCGGCGCAGGCCGTGGCGCGCACCCGGGGCAAGAACGGGCGGGCGACGGTAGCACAGGCCGGAGCGCGGAAGAAGACGTGACCCCGGTCTCATCGTGACCGACCGGTCCGGTCACAATGAGCGGTATGCGACTGGATCATCTCTCCTTCGCCGCGGGCCCCGAGGGACTCAAGGGGACTGCGGAGCAGTTGAGCCGGCAACTCGGGGCGGAGTTCCACGACGGCGGATTCCACCCCAGGTTCGGCACCCGCAACCAGATCCTGCCGCTGTCCGGCGGCCAGTATCTGGAGGTGGTCGAGGTCCTTGATCACCCGGCCGCCGAGAAGGCCCCGTTCGGCCAGGCGGTGCGGGCCCGGTCCAACATGGGCGGCGGCTGGCTCGGCTGGGTGGTCGCCGTCGATGATCTTGCTCCGATCGAGCAGCGGCTGGGCCGCAAGGCGGTGCCCGGCAACCGCCGGCTGCCCGAGGGCGATGAGTTGCAATGGCAGCAGATCGGGATCAAGGGCCTGCAGGCCGACCCGCAACTGCCCTTCTTCATCCACTGGTTGAGCGACTCCGAGTCCCATCCGTCGGTCGGCGGCGGCGACATCCGGCTGGTCAAGCTGGAGATCGCCGGCGACTCACACCGGGTGGACGAGTGGCTCGGCGGCCCGGCCGATCATGTCGTGGATGATCTTGAGATCTCCTGGATCGCGCCGAACGGTCAGCCGGGGATCGATGCGGTGACCTTCGAGACGCCGGCCGGTCCGGTCCGGATCTGATGTCACAGTTCGTCCGGCCGGAGTTGGCCGAGCTCCCGGCGTACGTGCCCGGGAAGCCGGCGCCGGTCGGTCCCGGCGGGGTCTCGTACAAGCTTTCCAGCAACGAGAACCCGTTCCCGCCGCTGCCCGGGGTGCTGGAGGCCGTGGCGGCCGCCTGTGCGCGGATGAACCGCTATCCCGACATGGCCAACGCGGCCGTGATCGAGGCGACGGCCGACCGGCTCGGCGTCGCCGGTGATCAACTGGCCTTCGGTTCCGGCTCGTCGGGCGTGCTGTATCACCTGATCCAGGCGACCTGTACGGCCGGCGACGAGGTGGTCTTCGCCTGGCGCAGCTTCGAGGCGTACCCGATCGCGGTCCGGCTGACCGGGGCGACACCGATCATGGTGCCGCTCGGCCCGGGCGGCGTCCATGATCTCGACGCGATGCTGGCGGCGATCACTCCGGCCACGAAGATGATCTTGGTCTGTTCGCCGAACAATCCGACCGGTCCGGCGATCGGCCACGACGAGTTGGCCGCCTTCATCGCGGCGGTCGACGGCCGGGCCCTGGTCGTGCTGGACGAGGCCTATCGCGAGTTCGTGGCGACGCCGCCACGGACGATCGAGTTGATCAAGGACCATCCGGGCCTGGTCTCGCTGCGCACCTTCTCCAAGGCGTACGGGCTGGCCGGGTTCCGGGTCGGCTACTGCATCGCCGATCCCGCTCTCGCCGGCGCGGTCCGCAAGACCGCCATCCCGTTCGGCGTCTCCGCCCCGGCCCAGGCCGCGGTGATCGCCTCCCTGGCAGCCGAGCGCGAGCTGCTGGACCGGGTCGCGGTGATCATCGAGCGGCGCGACGCACTGCTCAGCCGGCTCCGCGCGACCGGCCTCGAGGTGCCGGACAGTCAGGCCAACTTTGTCTGGCTACCCCTCGGCGACCGCACCACCGCCGCCGTGAAGACCTTCACCGAAGCCGGCCTGATGGTCCGCGGCTACGGCGACGACGGGCTGCGGATCACCGTCGGCGAGCCGGAGGCCTGCGACCTGGCCGTCGAAGTGGCCGGCACCCTGGTCAACTGAGTTCGAATTCCGCTTGCTCCCATACCCGCCATGCCTCGCGTGTTCACTTTTTCTGACTGTTCAATTATCATGAACAATTACAGATAATGAACGGAGGCGCGTCGTGGAGGAGTTCCGGGCGCAACTCGCGGACTGGGGAATCGCCGCCACTCCGTCGCCTGGCGACCAAGCCCGCCATGCGGCGGATCTCCGGCTCAGCCGTGGATCGTCCGCGCAGAACTACTCCTGCAAGGTGATGGCCGGAGTCCGGTTCGCAGAGGTTGCGCGGGCCGATCGCGGGGATCTGCCACTGCTCGTCCTCACCAGGTATGTCTCACCCCGGACAGGTGATTCGCTGCGGCGCGCAGGAATCCAGTATCTCGACTCGGCAGGAAACGCCTGGATCGAATTCGGGGACGTGCTGATCGACGTCCGCGGTCGTTCCCGACCGGCGGACACCGACGGCCCGGTGCAGCCGGTCGGCAATCTCCTCAGCACGGGGCGCGCTCAGGTCGTCTTCGTGCTGATGGCCTGGCCGGAACTCTGGCACGGGTCTCGCCGCGAACTCGCTCAGGCCGCCGGGGTCTCGGTCGGCCAGGCTCATAACACCGTCTCAATGCTGACCGAGCTCGGATACCAGGACGGCGCAGAGTTGCCCGGGCAGGCGTCGCTGCTTGATCTCTGGGCCGCGTCGTTCCCGGTCGGGCTGGCGCGCCGACTGACCCTCGGCGCGTTCCGCGGCGAGCTCGACCCGGTCCGCGGCGCCAACGCCCAGGACCAGGTGCTGGTGTCCGGCGAACAGGCTGTCGAGGATCTGATCCGCCCGACAACCCTGATCGTCTACGTCGCCGAACTGGATCCGCGACTGCCGCTGGTGAATCGATGGCGCGCGGACGGTCCATCGAACATCACGGTTCGGCGCAAGTTCTGGGACGCCCCGGACCGAAACGACGAAGATCCCGCAGTGACCGTCGCGCCCTGGCCACTCGTCTACGCCGACCTCCTGAGCAGCGATGATCCCCGCGTCCGCTCCGCCGCCATCGAGTGGAAGGATCGTCATGTTCGACCCGAGCAACGTCCCCGCTAGTGTCGTCGCTCCCCTGGCCGGCGTCGTCGAGGCCGCTTTGGCCACGACCTCGCACCTGGCAGCGAGGGACATCATGATCGTCGGCGCACACTGCCGCGACATCATGCAGCGCGCGCTCGGCCATGCCTTCGCCACCACCGCTACCCATGATCTTGATCTCGCGCTCGCCTTCTCGTCCTGGCGCTCATTCGAGGCGCTGTCCGAGGCCTTCCCCAGGCTGGGCGACACGGGGATTCGCTACCGCATCGCCGGCGTCGTTGTTGATCTTCTTCCCTTTGGAGACGTCGAGGATCCCCGCGGGACGGTGGATCCGCCGACGAGGCGCGAGGCGATCAGCGTCTGGGCGTTCGACGAGATCTACCGCAGCGCGCTGCCGCTGAATCTGTCCAGGGCGATCAGCATCCGGATCCCGACGGTGGCCGGATATGCGGCGGCCAAGATCGGGGCGTGGCTTGATCGTTCCAACTGGCGGGAGACCAAGGACGCGGCGGATCTCGGCTTGATCATGTTCTGGTACGCGGAGTCACGCGTCGTCCAACACCGCCTGTACGACACGCCTGCCGGAAACGACGTACTCATCGCCGAAGTGGCAGATTTGCAGCTCGCCTCGGCTCGACTGCTCGGGGCCGACATCGCGACGACGATCGGGCCTCAGCGATTGGTCGAGCTACTCGATCGTTGGCCGGGCGACCGGCGTCTGCTTGCTCGCGACCTGGATGTCCGCAACGTTCCGGGCTGGCCGCGCGATCATGATCGACGGCTCGAACTGGTCGCGGCGTTGACTCGAGGCCTATCCACCGCAAGTTCCCGGTGATTGGTCACGTCCGCGCTCAGGCCGGAGTTTCGAAGAGTTGATCTTGGCCGTCTTCGAGGGTCAGCGGGACGGTCATGTCGGCGGTCTCGGCCGGCAGGGCTTCGATTTGCCAGCCGGTGATCAGGCGGGTGTCCAGGGTGAGGTGGCGGCCGGTCCGGTCGAGCAGGTGCAGGTCGGGGCCGGCGACGGCGAGCAGCCGGCCGGCGACGATGCCACCGGGCGCCAGACGACTGACGTTTCCGTCGTAGACCGGCAGGTCGGCGATCCCGAAGGCCGCGACATGATCATGGACCTCGAGCGGCAGTCGCTCCAGGGTCTCGGTCCAGCCGCCGACCTCGACCGCGCGCCGGTACAGCTCCTCGATGCCGCGGGCCCGGTCGGGGTCCGGCGGCAGCCGATGCCGGACGGAACGCTTGCGCCGGTACGGGATCCGGTCCGGCACCGCCAGCGCGTGCCGCAGCACCTCCTCGGTCCGCCGGCCGGCCATCAGCGGCCCGCGGCCGAGCCAGCTGAACGCGATCGCGCCCTGCTCCAGCAGCCGGGCGGCGCCGCGCTCCTCGGCGGTGATCCCGACCTTGATCATTCCGGGCCCGAACCAGGCCAGATAGACCCGGTACGGCCGCGGGTCGTCGGCGATGGTGTCGGCGGCGACGGAGTGCAGTCGGTCGAGCCGGTTGCACTCGGCACACTGGCCGCCGGTGCTGGAGCCGGCGACCACCGACCGGAGCGGGCAGACACTGCCCCGGGCGCCCGGGCACAGCCGCTCGCCGACGGCCCGGAAGCCGATCAGCCGCCCGTACGCCAGGGCACTGACCCGACCGCCGTCCCAGCGCAGCCCGGGCTCACCGTTCTGCCAGGTCACTCCACCACTGCGCCACCCCATGCCCCCAAGTCTGGCCCACGCCACCCTCAGCCCGGCGGCGCCGTCGGCCCGGTAGCGAGGTCGGCCCGGTAGCGAGGTCGGCCCGGTGAGCATGGACGAGGGTGATCGGCGGCGCGTCCGACAGGTCGACCCGGCCGAGCTTGATCAGGCCGGCGGCGGTCGCCCACTGCCGGTAGTGGCCGAGCGGATGCAGCCCGCCGCGGCCGGCACGGGCGTGCAGTCCCAGGGCGTACAAGGAGATCGAGCGGTGGTCGGCCGCCGGGGTGTCGGGCAGCGCGTCCAAGATCATCAAGATCGCGCCGGGTCGCAGCGCCGCGGTCAGCCGGGTCAGCAGCCGGGCGTTGGTCGGGCCGTCGAAGAGATGGCAGAGATTGCCGACCATGATCAGGTCGTAGGCCTGGCTGGGCAGGTCCGTGGTCAGCGCGTTGCCGGCCCGGAACCGGAACCGGTCGCTCAGGCCGGCGGCGGTGACCGCGGCCCGGGTGGCCGGCAGCACCGCAGGCAGGTCGAGGGCGGTGACCCGGCAGCCGGGCACGGCCGCGGCGACGGCCAGGCTCCACGGCGCGGCGCCGGCCCCCACGTCCAACACCTCACCGACCGCGATCCGCTGCCCGGTCAGCCAGCGGGCGGCCGCCGCGGCCGGTGCCGCCATCAGCGCGCCGAGGTGCCGGACCGCCGCCGGATAGAGCTGTCCCGCCCCGTCCGGGGTGCCGGCGGCGATCACCGGCACGCCGGTCCGCAACACGTCGGGCAGCCCGTCGCCCAGGGCCAGCAGTCGGTCCAGCGCGGTCGGCCGGATCCCGATCGGGTGGTGCCGGCCGGACTCGTCACTGCGCACGATTCCCAACCCGGCCAGGGCTCCGAGCAACAGGGCGGCCCCGCCGGCGGTGAGGCCGCAGTCGGCGGCCAGCTCGGCCGGCGTGGCCGGGCCGCGGTCGAGTCGCTCCAGGACGCCGAGCCGGCTGGCCCCGGTCAGCGCGCCGACGGCGGTGACCGCATCGGTGAGGAAGCCGAGATCGTCGAGCCGGAGCTCGCCCGGCTCGGTGATCATGGTCCGCTCACCACGGTCCCGGTCGTCCCGTCCACCGTGACCGGCTCGCCGTCGCGCAGCAGTTCGGTGGCCCGGCCCGCGGCGACGACGGCGGGCACCTGATGTTCCCGGGCGATGATCGCCGGATGGGAGAGCACGCCGCCGGTCTCGGTGATCAAGGCGCCGATGCTCGGGAAGAGCACCGACCAGACCGGCGAGGTGGTCGGGCAGACCAGCACGTCGCCGGCGCGGATCCGGTCGAACTCGGCCTCGCTGCGGATGATCTTGACCGGTCCGGTGTAGCGGCCGGCCGAGGCGGGCAGGCCGCGCAACACCGCTCCCGCCGGCCCGTCCGCGACCACCGGTTCCGGGCCGATGACGTGTTCCACGCCCCACAGCAGTGAGCGCATCGCCTGCCGCGCCTCGGCCGGCAACGCGTCCAGCGCCGGCGGCGAACCGGGCTTCGGGCCGTACGCGACCGGCCCGGGATGGGCCAGGGCCCAGGCCCGTTCGCCCCGCCGCCGGGTGATCAACTCCTGCCGTGCGGCCCCGGAGCGGAGGGTGTCACGCAGTTCGGCCGGCTCCAGGAAGAAGGCGTCGTCCGCCCCGGCCAGCAGGCCGCGGGCGACCAGCCGCCGACCCACCTCCAGCGCGGCCAGCCGGACCAGCCCGGTCGGCGCGCTGACGGTGAAGAACTCGTTGTCCTCCCGGACCGGGTACGCAAGCTCCGCGCGGCCGAGAGCCCGCTCGAAGCGCTGCCGATCCGCGTCCGACCGGCCGGCGAGCAACTGTCGCGCCGCGGCGATCGCCGCATCCCGGCGGGCGGCCGTCGCCGCGTCCTCGGCCGCCGGATCGTAGCCGGTGGCGAGCTGGTCCCGGATCAGGCCGAAGGTCAGCCGCGGCACCTCGGCCAGGGTCGGCTCGGCCACCTCGTAACGCAGCCCGCGGCAGCCGATGTCGTGCTGATACCGGGTGAACTCCCGGGCGAAGTCGGCATCGAGCCCGGCCGGCAGCTCGGCCGGCGGGTCGGCCCGCTCCAGCAGCCGGCGGACCTCCGGCCGGCTCCGGGCCAGCTCGGCCAGTTCGGCCAGCCGCCGGCCGGGTTCGGTCGACCGGGTGGACAGGCCGGACACCAGCGCCAACGACCCGACCGTGTCCCAGCCGAACAGCTCCTCGCAGGTGAAGTGCAGGTCGCCCAGCTGCAGCACGATCGCGGCATGCAGCCGGAAGTGGACCAGGTCGCCGTCGTCGTAACAGGCGAGCGTCCGGGCCAGGTGCCGGTCCAGCTGCTCGTCGGTGCAGGCGGTCAGGTCGGCCTCGCGCAGCCGGGCGACCCGGTCGACGAATTCCGGCCGCCAGCTGTCGTACCAGCGCTGGATCAGGGCACCGGCGGTGTCGTCCCGCACGGCCGCCAGGCAGGTGCGGATCCTGGTCCGCATCGCCGGCACCAACCGCAGCAGCAGCGGCATCAGCCAGGCCGGCGGGGCGGGGCGGTCCACACCGCCCAGCGGCACCAGCCGGATGTATTCCCAGCCGCCGAGGTCGGCGTAGCCGATGCCGTCCAGCAGGAAGCCGAACTCGGCCATCATCCGCCGGGTGGCCTCGTTGCGGATCGACATCAGCTGCCGGGTGAACGGGGTCCACGGCTGCGGCGCGTGGCTCTCCTCGCGGGTCCAGTAGCCCGGCGGCGGGTCGATCGCGATCGGCACCGGCTCGGGCGCCGGATCGGGCAGCCCGGTGATCGGCCGGGCCTGGAGCAGGAACAGCTCACCGGCGGCGACCGCCCATTCGATGTCCTGCGGTACGCCCTCGGCGGCGACGACCCGCTCGGCCAGGGCGGCGACCTCGCGGGCCAGCCCGGCGTCGATCGCCTCCTCGCCGCCGGGCCGGCGCTCCGCCACCCCACCCCTCACCGACCATTCGTCCGGAGTGGCGGAGCCGTCGACGAGCCGATCGCCCAGGCCGCGGACGGCGTTGACCAGGGTCCGGGACCGGTCGCCGCTGACCGGGTCCGCGCTGAACGCGACGCCGGCGACGTCCGCCGCGACCATCCGCTGCACCAGGACGGCCAGCGCGGCGTCGGGCGGCAGGCCCCGGGCGGCTCGATAGGCCCGCACCTGGTCGGAGCCGGCGGACGACCGGCACTCCTCGATCGCCGCCAGCAGCGGTCCGTCGCCGGCGACGCCGAGCACGGTGCGGTACTGGCCGGCGTGGGAGGCCTGATCGCCGTCCTCGTCGACGCCCGAGGACCGGACCGCGAACGGACCGCCGCCGAGCCGCGCGGCCGCGGCGAGCACGGCCCGGGTCAGCTCCGCGTCCAGCGGCGCGGCGGTCGCGGGGATGACGAAGCCGTCCGGCACCGGGAAGCCGGCACCGCGGAGCCGGGCCAGGGTCGCGGCCTTGCGGCCGGCCGAGTCGGGGTCGAGCGGGTCCGCCCGATCCAGTGCTGGCAGATCAAGCGACGGCAGGTCGTGGCGGTGTTGCAGCGGCATGATGCGTTCCTTCGAGGTGAGCTCCCTTGATCATCGGCGGCCGCGCCGGTCCGGACCATCCGTCGAGCTACGTATCCGCGGCGGATTTCGGAGGCTACGGAGCGCCGCCCGGCCGGTCGGGCCGGGCGTGGTCGAGGACGTACCGGGTCAGGGCGACCCGCGAGCCGACGCCCAGCCGCGCGTACACATGTTGCAGATGGGTGGTCACCGTGCGCGGACTGATCACCAGTCGGCGAGCGATCTCGGCGTTGCTCAGCCCCTCGGCGACGAGCTGCACCACCTCGGCCTCGCGCGGGCTGAGCCCACCGGCCGGCTGCCGCGGTGGCCGCGGCGGGGCCGGCGCGACGCCGAGTTCGCGCAGCCGGCGGCGGGCCCGGTCGCCGAAGCGCCGGGCGCCCAGCCGGCCGAAGATCAACACCGCCTCCTGCGCCGCGGCGACCGCCGCTTCGGGTTGGTCGGTCGCCGCGTCGGCCCAGCCAAGCCGGCTGCGGGCGAGGTCGAACGGCAGTTGCAACTCGGCGAACAGCTCCGCGGCCCGGAACAGTTCGCGGCGGGCGGCGGCGTGGTCGCCGCCGGCGAGCGCGACCAGACCGGTCAGCCGGGCGGCCAGTGCGGCCGGATAGGGCGCCGAGGGATCCAGCCCGGCGATCACTGCCGCGGTGCCGAGCGCCGCGTCCGGTCGGCCGGCGGCCAGCTGGATCTCGCCGAGCGCGGCGAGCTGGTACGGCCGCAGCGTGATCAACTCCGACCCGTGGTTCGCGACCGCGGCGAGCGCCGCAACCGGATCGCCGCGCTCGAGCAGGAGCAGGGCTTCGATGGTCTCGACGACGCTGAAGACGTGCCGGTCCGACTGCTGATGATCACCGAACCGGGTGCGCGCTTCGGCCAGGCAGCCGGCCGCCTCGGTCAGGGCGCCGCGGTGGGCCAGCACGAGCCCGCTGACGGCGAGGCCCAGCGCCACGGCCCGGGGGCTGTCCACCCAGTGCCCGAGTGACACCAGCTCGGTGCCGACCCGCGCGGCGCCGTCCCACCGGCCGGCCAGGAAGTCGGACAGGCCGGACAGGCAGACCGCCATCGAGCCGTGGGTCGGCAGGCCGTTGGCCCGGGCCAGCCGGAGCGAGCGCCGGCCGAGGGCCCGGGCCTGATCATGCCGGCCGAGGGTCAGCTCCAGCGCGATCAACTGTCGGTAGGCGTGTTCGGTGACCAGCAGATCACCGGTCGGTTCGCCGGTCGCGATCGCCTCCCGGCAGGTCTGCCGGACCTGTTCGTAGTCGCCTTCCTCCTGTTGCCGGTAGGCCCGGCAGAGCTTGGCGAAGGCGACCACGATCGGCTGCTCGGTGCGCCGGCCCAGCACGAACAGCTCGTCCGCCTCGGCCTCGACCGCGTCCAGTTCGCCCATTCGGGCGAGGATCCGGGCCCGGACCTCGCGGAGCCGGATCAGCTCGGCGTCCGGCGGGTCCGCGGCCAGGCCGTCCGACAGCACCGCCAGCGCCGCGGCCGGCAGCCCCTGATCCCATTGCGCGTACGCCAGCCGGGCGCAGACCCGGGCCACCCCGCCCGCATCACCCAGCCGCCGGTGGGTCTGCCGCGCCACCTCCCAGGTGGCCAGGGCCGCGTCGGCCCGGCCGGAGATCAGTTCGGCCTCACCGAGCAGGTCCAAGATCATCGCGGTCCGCCGGTCGTCGCCCAGCGTGGCGGCGTGCGACCGGGCCGCCTCGAGATAGCGGGCCGCCTCCGCCCCGGCCTGCACCGCGAGGGCCCGGCGCCCCGCCTGCAGCAGCACCTCCAGCGCCCGGCCGGCCTCGACCTGGCCGGCCGCCCCGCGGTAGTGCGGGGCCAGCAGCTCGGTGGCGTCCGGCCGGTGCCGCTCGATCGAGGTGGCGATCGCGGCGTGCAACCGGCGGCGCTCGGTCTCCGCCAGCTCCCCGTACGCGACCTCGGCGTAGGCCGGATGGCCGGTCCGCAACACCACGTCGGGGCCGGGCACGGCCTCGGCCAGCAGGCCGCTGGTGATCATCGGCCGCAGCCGCGCGGTCAACGACCCCGGGGCCAGGCCGAGCACGTCGGCCAGGATCTCCGGCTGCGCCGCGTCGCCGGCCAGCGCGATCAGTTCCAGCAGCGCACGGTCGGCTGCGGCCAAGTGGCGGAGCCGGCCGAGGACCAGGTCGCGGACGACGGCCGGGACCAGCTCCAGCGCGCCGGGGCCGAGTCGCCAGACCCCGTTGCCGCGGATCAGCGAGCCGCAGCCGATCAACTCCCGGATCAGCGCGGTGACCAGCAGCGGGCTGCCGGCCGACCGCTGCACCAGCGTCTCCACCAGGGGCGCCGGAGCCGATCCGTCCAGCACCGAACCGGCCAGCGCCCGGACCGCGTCGTCGGTCAGGCCGGCCAGCCGCAGTTCCTCGGTGATCGGGTCGCGGCGCAGGTCCTGCAGCAGCAGCCTGAGCGCGGGCGGATCGTCCGGCTCGTCGGTGCGATAGCTGCCGATCAGCAACAACCGGCGGTCGCCGACCCCGCGCGCGAGGTAGTGCAGCAGCTCCAGGGTCGCGGTGTCGGCCCAGTGCAGGTCATCGACGGCGAGCAGCACCGGGTCGCGGCGAGCCAGCCGGCCGATCAGTTGGGTGACGGCCTCGAACAGCCGGGTGCGCTCCAGCGCGCCGTCGCCCAGGGCCGGGGCGGGCGACAGCGGCAGCTCGGTGAACAGCCGGCCGAGGTCCGGCAACCCCTGCGTCAGCCGGGCCCGCCGGGCCGGATCCAGTCCGCTCAGCGAGGGACCGAGCGCCTCCAGCAACGGTGCGTAGGCCAGCCCCTGGCCGAGGATCCGCCCGCTACCGGACAGGGTGAGGAAGCCGCGGCGCTCGGCCAACAAGGCGATCTCGCCGGCCAGCCGGGTCTTGCCGATGCCGGCCGTCCCGCCCAGCAGCAGCACCCGGCCGCGGCCCTGCGCCGCGTCCGCCAGCAGTCGTCCGGCCGTCGCGAGCTCGGGCTCCCGCCCGATCAGCTCCGCCGCTGCTCGTCCCGTCTCCGTGCCAGCCATCCCCACGCTCCGATCCCGGCGGAACGAGAGTACGGCGTGGTGCCCTCGGCGGCGAGCCCTTTCAGCCCAGATAGGTGCGCAGCACCTCGGCATACTGCGGCAGCACCGTCTCGGGATCCTCGATCTCCGGATGCCACATCTTCTCCCAGTCCACCGACACGTAGCCGTCGTAGCCGCGGGCGGCCAGGAGCTTGATCATCGACTCGACCGGGAGCTCACCCTCGCCGAGTCGGACGAAGCTCCAGCCGTCGCCGGCGCGGACCGCGTCCTTGACGTGCACGTGCCGGACCCGGTCGCCGACCAGGGCGTCGGTGTCGGCGACCGCTTCGCCCATCCGGTACGGATGGTGCACGTCCCAGAGCGCGTTCACCCAGCCGTCGTCGGGCACCTGGTCCAGCACGGCGGCCAGCGTCCGGCCCAGACAGAAGCCGTCGTGGGTCTCGATCACCAGCCGGACCCCGGTCCGCCGACCATGATCAGCCAGCCGGTTGGCGGCGGCCGCGACGTGATCGATCACCGCCTCGGCCGGATGATCATCGGGGAACGCGCCGCCGAAGGATTTGATCATCGGGCAGCCCAGGTCGGCGGCCAGCTCCATCGCCGCGATCACCTGGGCCTCCGGGTCGGCGCCGCCCGGGGTCAGCGACGAGGTCAGCGCCGCCCAGCTGTTGATCGAGGCGATCTCGGTGCCGGCCAGGGCCTTGCGCAGCTCGGGAAATCGGTCGCGGAGCAGGTCGGGGGTGAGTCGTTCGCCTTCGAGGGCGTACAACTCGACGCCGTCGTAGCCGTAGTCGCCGACCGCGCGCGCGATCTGCTCGGCGTCGTAGCCGGGGCAGCTGATGGTGGAGAACGCGATCTTCACGCCGGCTCCTCGATCGTGATCACCGAGCCGGACGCGGCCGATTCGGCGATCGACTGGTAGAGCCGCATGGTGCGGCTGGAGCTGTGGATGCTCGACTCCGGTTCGCGTTGCTCCCGGACCGCGGTGACGAACTCGGTCAGCTCGCCGGCGAAGCCGGTCTCGATCATGGAATCGCCGCCGGCGGTGGAGAAGCTCGGGTCGTGCCAGTCGGCGATCTCCCGGCCGGAGTGGCGGACCATGGTGATCGAATTCTGCACCGAGGCGAACTGCCCCGGGCCGCCGGTGATCTCGACCTTCTCGGTGGAGACGCCCCAGTCCCGGTGCGCGGACAGGGCCAGGGTGCCGACCGCGCCGGAGCGGTAGCCGAGGTTGACCGCGTAGGTGGACGGCTCGGGGCTGCGGGCGTAAACGCCGGCCACCTCGCCGAACAGGAACCGGCTGAGATCGATGATGTGCACGGCGAAGTCGAGCAGGAACTGGCTCCGCGGCCGATCTTGATCATTGGCGTAGGCGCCGCTGGCGTAATCGATGCTGAGCAGGCTCGGCTCGCCCATCGTGCCGTCGGCGATGGCCTGGCGGAGTTTCGCGTACGCGGGAGCGAACCGCTTCTTGAAGCCGGTCATGCAGCTCACCCCGGTCTCCCGGCTGACCCGGGCGACCTCCTCGGCCGCCTCGGCCGTCACCGCCGGCGGCTTCTCGGTGTAGACCGGCAGCCCGGCCCGCATCGCCTCGGTCGCCAGCCGGGCGTGCGCCTCCGGATCGACGCAGACGATCACCGCGTCCAGCCCGGCCTCGGCGAACATAGCGGTGTGATCGGTGTAGACCGATTTGGCCCCGAACTGCTGCGCCGCGGCGGCGCCGCGGCCGGGATCCAGCTCGCAGACCGCGGTGAGCTCGACCGGCAGTCTCGACAGCCACGGATAGATCCGCCGCGACGCCAGTGCCCCGGCCCCGACGATGCCGAGTCGCAGCGGTGCAGCCTCATGATCATTCATGCCGTCGGGTCCGATCGCGAGTGGTCCAGCCTTCTTTCCAGATTGGCAGGATTGGGTACGGCTTCCTATAGCCAACTGATCAGAATTGGACTTTGCTATCCCTCTATGAAGTT
Organism: Microlunatus speluncae; assembly: GCF_009299835.1. GTDB lineage: Bacteria > Actinomycetota > Actinomycetes > Propionibacteriales > Propionibacteriaceae > Microlunatus > Microlunatus speluncae. The sequence continues at coordinate 77,431 of NZ_VKCZ01000015.1, read as the reverse complement.
CACCGCGGAACACCTCGCCCGGATGCTGCTCGAGTCCGGCAGCCGATCCGGGCCGCTGCATCGGCAGCTGAGCGAGGGCATCCAGGAGCTGATCGAACTCGGCGAACTGCCGCCGGAGGCGCTGCTGCCGTCGGAGCGGGCGCTGGCCGACGCCATGACGGTCAGCCGGACTACCGTGGTCACCGCCTATCGATCACTGTGCTCCGACGGCCGGCTGATCCGGCGGCAGGGCAGCGGCACCCGGGTCTGCCCGCCGCACCTGCGCTCCGGTGAGCGGGAGACCGTGTCCTCGCCGATGCTCAGTGGTGATCATTCCGGCTCCGCGTTCCTCAGTCCGCGGCTGGGCACGGTCGACTTCTCCACCGCCGCCCTGCCCTGTCTGCCGCTGGTCAGCGAGGTCGCCGCCGGGCTGACCCGGACCGACTATCTCGCCCTCGGCGCCGAGCATCACGGCTACCATCCACGCGGGCTGCCGGCACTGCGCGAGTCGGTGGCCCGGTGGTATGCCCGGGTCGGCGTGCCGACCACCGCCGAACAGATCTTGATCACCAGCGGCGCCCAGCAGGCGCTGGAGTTGATCACCCACGGCTGCCTCGCACCCGGCGACGGGGTGGTGGCCGAGGCCCCGACCTATCGCGGAGCGCTGGAGGCGTTCCGGCTGGCCCACGCCCGGATCCAGACGGTGCCGGCCGATGATCATGGCATGGTGGTGGAGCGGCTGGAGCAGCTGATCGCGCAGCGGCCGCCCCGCCTGGTCTATGCCCAGTCCACGGTGCAGAACCCGACCGGCACCGTGCTGGCCGACGGCCGGCGGCACAAGCTGGCCCGGCTGGCCGAACGCCATCCGGTGATCGTGGTCGACGACACCGCCCTGTCCGGGACCCTGCTGGAGGGCAGCCAACCGGTGCCACTGGCCGGGTTGACCGACAGCGAGCGGCTGCTGACCATCGGCTCGATGAGCAAGCTCTACTGGGGTGGCTTGCGGATCGGCTGGATCCGCGGCAATGCCGAGGTGGTCGGCCGGCTGGCCCAGATGAAGGGCATCACCGACCTCGGCACTTCCTTGATCAGCCAGCAGATCGCGGTGCACCTCCTGGAACGGGTCGAGGAGGCGCAGGCGGCCCGCCGGGACCAGTTGCGGGCCGGCCTCGACACCCTGTCGGCGCTGCTCGGCGAGTTCCTGCCGGACTGGACCTGGTCGCTGCCGCGGGGCGGACCCTCGCTCTGGGTCCGGACGCCGACCTCGTCGATCACCAACCTGGGCCATGTCGCCCTGCGCTACGGCGTGGTGATCGCCCCGGGCACCGCCTTCGGCTACGGCGGTGGGATCGATGATCACACCCGGCTGCCGTACGTGCTGCCGGCGCCGGTGTTGCGAGCCGGCATCCAACGACTGGCCCGCGCCTGGGAGTCGTTCACCGACGGCGCCCGGGTGGCCCCGGTGCCGGTCGCCTCGATCACCACCTGAAGGAGGGATCGATGGGATGTCGTGGCCTGGTGCTGCTCTGCGGCCGGTCGTTCTCGGGCAAGAGCACGGTCGCCGGTTATCTGGCCGCGGAGCTCGGCGGCGAGCTGGTCAGCCTGGATGACCTCAATGCCGAGCGCGGGCTGTGGGGCGGCGACGGGATCCCGATCGAGGAGTGGAGCCGGACGATGGACCTCGCCCATGATCGGGTCGCCGCCGTCCGTGAGGCTTTGGGTTAGTTGTCGCGAAAGCTCTTGGTGCGGGGACCTAACGGCCGGTTTGACGTTGTAACGCCCCGCACGCAGTGATCCTGCGACACCGAGGTCACGGCACCAGGGTGTCGAGGTCGGCCAGCGGGCCGAGGTGCCGCAGCTTGTCGTGGTTGATCACGGACCGGAATGCGGCGATCCGGCCGTCGACGATGTCCAGGCTGATCACGTTGACCAGCGCGCCGTCGGCGGTGCGGACCAGCGCTCCCGGAGCGCCGTTGATCTCGGCCGGCTCCAGGTGGACCTGCAGCCGATCCTGCTGGCGCAGCAGGCCGCCGAGGAAGCGGGTGACCTGGAGCTTGCCGATCACCGGGCTCTTGATCCCCCAGCCGTTGCCGCCACCGTCGCCGTGGAACACGACGTCGTCCGCCAGCAGTTGGACCAGCCCAGCGGTCTCGCCGCTCTCGAACACCCGGAAGAACTGCTCGGCCACCGCGGCCCGCCGCTGCGGCGAGACCTCGAACCGTGGCTGATCGGCCTGGACGTGCTTGCGGGCCCGGGACAAGAGCTGGCGACAGCTCGCCTCGGACTTGTCGATGATCTTGGCGATCTCCTGATACGGGAAGTCGAGCACCTCGCGGAGCACGAAGACGGCCCGCTCCGCCTCGGTCAGTTGCTCCAGCAGGGTGAGCACGGCCAGCGACAGCGCGTCCTTGGTCTCCGCGTGCCAGGCGCCGTCCTCGGTCAGCAGCGGCTCGGGGATCCACTCGCCGAAGTAGCGTTCCCGTTTCACCCGGGCCGATCGCAGTTGGTCGATCGCGATCCGGGTGGCGATCGTCGTCAGATACGCCTTCGGGTGCTGGATTTCCGGGGCCTGCAGCGCCCGCAGGAACGTCTCCTGCACCACGTCCTCGGCATCGGCGGCGCTGCCCAGCATGTGATAGGCGACCGAGAAGATCAGCGGCCGGTAGTCGGCGTACAAAGCCTGATCCATCTTGGTTGCTCCTGCCGTGTCACAGCCGTGCCGGGTGCCTCGTCTCAGAGGGCGACCAAGAGTTTAGGAGCGGAACATGAAGGTTCTCGTGGCAGGGGCGAACGGCGTGGTGGGGCGGCGGCTGGTGCCGATGCTGCTCGAGCAGGGGCATCAGGTGGTCGGGCTGACCCGGAGCAGCCGGGCCGAGCAGCTGACCGCGCTCGGCGCGGAGATCCGCAGCGTCGACGCCCTGGACCGGTCGGCGGTGATCCAGGCCGTACGCGACGCCAGGCCCGATGCCATCGTTCATCAGCTCACCGCGCTCGGCGGCGCGAGCGTCCGCAACTTCGACCGGGCGTTCGCCCAGACCAATGCGCTGCGGACGACTGGCACCGACAATCTGCTCGCCGCGGCGGCGGACGTCGGCGTCGGCCGGTTCATCGCGCAGTCCTACACCAACTGGACCAACGACCCGAACGGTCCGCGGGTGCAGGACGAGGAGGCCGGGCTCGACCCGCACCCGATCCCGACCCAGCGGCAGACCCTCGCCGGGATCGAGTATCTGGAGCGGGTGGTCCCGGCGACCGGCGGGATCGTGCAGCGCTACGGCAACTTCTATGGGCCGGGGACCTCCCTGGGCGCTGGCGGCGACTACGAGAAGCTGATCATGAGCGGCGGCTTCCCGATCATCGGCGGCGGCACCGGGATCTGGTCCTTCACCCACGTCGACGACGCCGCCGCCGCGACGATCGCCGCACTCACCCAGGGCGATCCCGGCGTCTACAACGTGGTCGACGACGAGCCGGCGCCGCTGTCCGAATGGCTCCCGGTGCTCGCCCGTGAGCTCGGCGCCAAGCCGCCCCGCCAGATCCCCGCCTGGCTCGGCCGGCTGCTGGCCGGCCCGGCCGTCGCCCACCTGTCGACTCGGATACGCGGCTCGGCCAACACCAAGGCGAAGGCCGCGCTCGGCTGGACCCCGCTGTATCCAAGTTGGCGCGACGGATTCCGCGACGGACGCGGCTAGTGGGGTGGGTGCTGACACCGGTGCCCGTGTCGTAGCGAGGCCGCTGTCGGCGCCGGGCTCTAGGTTGTCGGGCATGGCCAAGTCATCGTCTCGTCCGGCGTACCGCTGCACCGAGTGCGGGTGGGAGACCGTCCGCTGGGTCGGTCGCTGCGGCGAGTGCCAGGTCTGGGGCAGTGTCGTCGAGGCCGGCGCGCCGAAGCTGACCAAGATCGCCGCGGCCCGGCCGACGTCGAAGGCGGTGCCGATCTCCCAGGTCAGCGCCGACGCGGCGGCCCGGACACTGACCGGGGTCGGCGAGCTGGACCGGGTGCTGGGCGACGGCCTGGTGCCGGGGGCGGTGGTGCTGCTCGCCGGTGAGCCGGGGGTCGGCAAGTCGACGCTGCTGCTCGAGGTCGCGGCGCGCTGGGCCAAGGCCGGGCGGACCACGTTGTACGTCACCGGTGAGGAGTCGGCGGCCCAGGTCCGGTTGCGGGCCGGCCGGACCGACGCAGTCGCCGATGATCTTTATCTGGCCGCCGAAAATGATCTTGGTACGGTGCTCGGCCACATCGAGGAGGTCGGGCCCTCACTGATGGTGCTCGACTCGGTGCAGACGATCGGTGCGGCCGAGGCGGACGGCTCGCCCGGTGGGGTGACCCAGGTCCGTGAGGTGACCGGCGCGCTGGTCCGGGTGGCCAAGCGGCGCGGCATGGCGGTGATCATCGTCGGCCACGTCACCAAGGACGGCGCGATCGCCGGGCCGCGGATGTTGGAGCACCTGGTCGACGTCGTGCTCGCGTTCGACGGCGACCGGCACTCCGGCTTCCGGATGGTCCGGGCGACCAAGAACCGCTTCGGCCCGGCCGACGAGGTCGGCTGCTTCGAGATGAGCGAGACCGGCATCGTCGAGGTGTCCGATCCGTCCGGCCTGTTCACCTCGCGGCACGACGAGCCGGTGCCGGGCACCTGCATCACCGTCACCATGGAGGGCCGCCGGCCGCTGCTGGCCGAGCTGCAGGCCCTGGTCGCGCCGTCGTCGCTGCAGTCGCCGCGACGCACCATGCACGGCGTCGACCCCGGTCGGCTGGCGATGGTGCTGGCCGTGCTGGAACGCCGGGCCGGGATCGCCCTGCATCATCGCGATGTCTACGTCTCGACCGTCGGCGGTGCCAAGGTCACCGATCCGTCGGCCGACCTGGCGGCGGCGATCGCGGTCGCCTCCGCGACGGTCAACGAGCGGGTCACCGTCGGCACCGATTCGGCGCCGCGCTATGTCGCGATCGGCGAGATCGGGCTGGCCGGGGAGCTGCGCCGGGTCCCGGGCACGGACCGTCGACTGGCCGAGGCCGCCCGGCTCGGCTTCTCCGACGCGATCGTCCCGGCGGAGAGCCGGCGCGCCTCGGACCGGATGCCGAAGATCGTTTCCGGCCTCCGGGTGCACACCGTCTCCACCATCGGCCAGGCCCTGCGCGCCCTTGACCTGATGCGCCGACCGGCGCCCCCCGAACCGTCCGCCGACCGCTCGGGCCCGATCCCGATCCGCTGATCGATCCGGCGGTCGGGTTAAGACATCCCAACCAGCTCACCATTTACTATGGGCGCCAGCCTTGGCCTGCCGGATGCGGGATTCCGAGGGACAAGCAACGGACGGGGAAAGATTTGTCGGAGTCACACGACCCGAATTGCCGCTTGGTGGAGTATCTGGCCCTACTGGCTCCCGGAACACCGCTGCGGGAAGGGCTGGAACGGATCCTGCGCGGCCGGACCGGCGCGTTGGTCGTGCTCGGGGTGAGCCGTGAGGTGGACAAGCTCTCGACCGGCGGCTTCAATCTCGACGTCGCGTACACACCGACCGCGCTGCGTGAGCTGGCCAAGATGGACGGCGCGATCATCGTCGACCCGGACAGCAACCGGATCGTCCGGGCCGGTGTGCAGCTGATGCCCGACCCCTCGATCGAGACGGTGGAGACCGGCACCCGGCACCGCACGGCCGAGCGCGTGGCCCGACAGACCGGACTGCCCGCCCTGTCGGTGTCGGCGTCGATGGCGACGATCACCCTCTACCTCGATTCGCACCGGCACCTGGTGGAGCGTTCCGAGCAGATCCTGTCCCGGGCCAACCAGGCGTTGCAGACGCTGGAGCGCTACAAGGCCCGGCTCTGGGAGGTGACCACCCGGCTGTCCTCGCTCGAGGTCCAGGATCAGGTCACGGTCCGCGACTTCGCCGTGGTCGCCCAGCGGCTCGAGATGATCCGCCGGCTCACCTCCGAGCTCGACCGGCATGCCCTCGAGCTCGGCACCGACGGCCGGATGCTGACCCTGCAACTGCACGAGCTCGGCGGCGGCGTCGACGAGCTGCGGCTGCTGCTGGAGCGGGACTACCGGCCGGCCGACGCCGACAACTGGACGGGGCTGGCCGGGCTGACCGCGCTCGCCACTGCCGAGTTGCTCGAGCCGCTGACCGTCGCCCGGACCATCGGTTTCACCCCGCACGAGCACCTGGACACCCGGATCAGCACCCGCGGCTATCGGCAGGTGGCGCAGATCCACCGGCTGCCCTCGGCGTTCGGACACCGGCTGATCGAGCATTTCGGCAGCCTGCAGGCCCTGTTCGCCGCCAGCACCGCCGAGCTGCAGGAGATCGACGGCGTCGGCGAGAGCCGGGCCCGGATCATCCGGGACGGCCTGGTCCGGCTGGCCGAGTCCGCCTACACCGAACGGATGGACTGACCCGGATCACTCCGACAGGGTCATCCGCCACTTGACCGGCTCGCCGCCGTCGAGTTCGGCGTTCGCCCAGTAGATGCCGGCGCGCGGCGTCTCGGAGCTGTTCTTGCAGTCCTTGAGCGACCGTTCGCCGTTCCAGGTCATCGTCCAGGCCAGGGCCTCTTCGCTGGCCAGGGTCTTGGTCGCCGGCTTGATCGTCTTCTTGCAGTGATCACTGCTCCAGATCGGGTCGCTGCCCGACGTGATCGCCAGCTCGAACGTGTCCTGGTCGACCGTGACCACGCAGCTGTCCTGGCCGCCGTTGATCACCGACAGCTGGTAGCTCGAATCCCGCTGGGCCCGGACCGAGCGCTTGCCGATCAAGGTCAGCCGCAGGTCGGAGGCCTTGCAGGCTTGAGGTTTCGGCGGAGCGGACGGCGTCGGGGCCGTCGGAGTCGGCGACGCCCCGGGAGCCTGCGTGCCGCTCGGGTTCGGCGAGCCACTCGGCGTGCCGGACCCACTCGGCGTCGCTGATCCGCTGGGCTTCGGCGAACCGCTGGGCGTCGGTGTCGAGCTCGTCTTCGCGGACGCGTTCGGGGTCGGAGTCCCGCTCGCCTGGGGCGGGATGGCCGAGGTCGGGTCCGGCGTGCCGAGCGCGCGTACGGCGACGACGATCAGCGTGATCGACAGCGCGACAACGCCGACCACCAGGGCCCGCCGGATCCAGTACCTTCCGGTCGGCTCGGGTCCGACCGGCCGCAGTACGCCGCTCATGGTTGCGAGCGTAGGGACGTCGGACACCCGGTTGGGCTAGGCACGCCGGGGGTCGGCCATCCCTGCACTCCTAGTGGGAGCCCGGTACGGGTCCGGTCATCGGACGATTCGGGGGGTGCCGGTCGTCCCGTACCCGGCCCGCGACAGACTTGTCCGGTGACTACCCGATTGATCCATGTTGGACTCGGCGGCTTCGGACTGGACTGGGAACGGCGGCGGCTGCCGCAGGTGCCCGAGGTGGAACGGGTCGCCTGTGTCGACCCGGAACCGAGCATGCTGACCCGGGCCCAGCAGCGGCTCGGGGTCTCGCCGGAGGACTGTTTCGCCTCGCTGGCGGAGGCGCTGGAGGCCCGCGAGGCCGACGCCGTGCTGATCACCGCGCCGGTCGACGGGCATGTCCCGCTGGCGATCGAGGCGATGCGGGCCGGCAAGCACGTCGTCACCGAGAAGCCGTTCGCGGCGAACCTGGCCGAGGCCAAAGAGGCGATCGCGGTCTCCGAGGAGACCGGCCGGATCCTGATGGTGAGCCAGAACTACCGCTATCAGCCGGCCGCCCGGACCGCGGCGAAGCTGGTCGCCGAGCAGGCCGTCGGCGCCCTCGGGGCGGTCCGGATCGACTTCCGGAAGTGGGCCAACGACGCCGAGCCGGGCACCAACAAGCACTACCGGCTGCGGCACCCGCTGCTCTACGACATGGCGATCCACCATTTCGACCTGATGCGCTTCATCCTCGGCCGCGAGGCGCGCACCGTCTTCACCCAGATCACCGATCCGCCGTGGAGCCGGTTCGTCGAGGAAGCGGCGGCGACCGTCACCGTCACCTTCGAGGACGACATCGTGGTCAGCTACCGCGGCAGCTGGGTCAGCCCGGGCGAGCCGACCACCTGGAGCGGCGACTGGCACTTGGAGTGCGAGAACGGCGAGATCTACTGGACCGGACGCTCCGGTGAGGACGATGCCCCGCACGAGCTGGTCCGGGTCCGCCGCGGCACCAAGGAGGCGAAGACCGAGACCGCCGACCTGGTCGAGTTGTCCCGGCTCGGCCGGGCCGGGGTGCTGACCGAGCTGGTCGAGTCGATCAAGAACGGTCAGGAGCCCGAGACGTCGGGCCGGCGCAACCTCGGCACCCTGGCCCTGATGGAGGCGGCCGCCCGGTCGGCCACGTCGGGTCAGGTCGAGACCGTCGAGCGCTAGGCCGTCCGTGGTCGTATCGGTGATCTTGCGCTGGTACGACAGCAACGCGCGCGATCTGCCCTGGCGACGGCCGGACACCACGCCGTGGCAGATCATGATCAGCGAGTTCATGCTGCAGCAGACGCCGGTCAGCCGCGTGCTGGAACCCTGGCAACGATGGGTCGAGCGCTGGCCGGTGCCGGCTGCCCTGGCGGTCGAGCCGGCCGGTGAGGCCGTCCGCGCCTGGGGCCGGCTGGGCTATCCGCGGCGGGCGCTGCGGCTGCACGGGGCGGCGGTGGCCATCGATCGAGATCATGACGGCGAGGTGCCGGATGATCTTGACACTCTGCGCGCCCTGCCGGGGGTCGGCGACTACACCGCGGCGGCGATCGCCAGCTTCGGCTTCGGTCAGCGACACCTGGTGCTGGACACCAACGTGCGCCGGGTGATCACCCGGATCGCTGCCGGGGTTCAATATCCGGCCGTCTCGATCAGTGCCGCCGAGCGCACCCTGGCGGCGACGTTCCTGCCCCGGCGAGCCGATCGGGCCGCCCGCTGGGCCGCAGCGTCGATGGAGCTCGGGGCCGTCGTCTGCACCGCCCGATCGCCCGCATGCGAGCTCTGCCCGGTCCGTGATCACTGCGCCTGGCGGGCCGCCGGCTATCCGGCCTGGTCCGGCCCGCCGCGCCGCGGCCAGGCCTACGACGGCACCGACCGACAGTGCCGCGGCGCGATCCTCGCCGTGCTCCGCGGCCGGGACGATCCGGCTCCGCTCGGCGTACTGACCGCGGCGTGGCCGGACCATGATCAATTCACCCGAGCCCTGGACAGCCTGATCACTGACGGGCTGATCCGGCCCTGCCCCACCGGCTTCCGGCTGCCGTGAGGCGCGGCACTACCATGATCAAGGCTCGACTCATCCGCCAGGAGGCCCCATGACCGGCATCGCCCCGACCATCACGCTCCGCAACGGCGCCGAGATCCCCGCGCTCGGGCTCGGCACCTACTCGTTGAACGGCGACGACGGCGCGGCCGTGATCAGCGCCGCGATCAAGGCCGGCTACCGGCTGCTGGACACCGCCGAGAACTACCGCAACGAGGACGCGGTCGGAGCCGGCCTCGCCGACTCCGGCGTGCCCCGGTCGGAGCTGTTCGTGACGACCAAGTTCAACCGCGAATGGCACAGCGTCGACGGCGCCCGGCGGGCCTTCCACGCCAGCATCGCCAAGCTCGGCGTCGACTACGTCGATCTGCTGTTGATCCACTGGCCGAATCCCGACCAGGACCAGTACGTCGACGCGGTCCGCGGCCTCAAGGCGCTGCTCGACGACGGCCTGCTCCGGGCGATCGGCACCTCGAACTTCAAGCCGGCCCATCTGCGGCGGGTGATCGACGAGACCGGCATCGTGCCGGACGTGAACCAGATCCAGCTCAGCCCGTACCATCCGCGGACCGAGGACCGGGCGTTCGCCGTCGATCACGGCATCGTGATCGAATCCTGGAGCCCGATCGGCGGCTCCGGCGACGACCTCCGCTCCGAGCCGGTGATCACCGAACTCGCCGAGGCCAAGGGCAAGACACCGGCCCAGGTGATCCTGCGCTGGCACCACCAGCTCGGCCTGGTCAGCATCCCGCGCTCGAGCAGCCCCGATCGGGCCAAGCAGAACCTGGCGATCTTCGACTTCGAGCTGACCGACGACGAGGTGGTCGCGATCGCCGCCCTCGACCGCCACGGCGCCGGCCTGTCCGACTCCGACACCCAAGGCCACTGACCCCCTTAATCCACAGGCGGCGGGTCGGCGCGGGTCCGGGTGCGGGTCGCGCCGACGCTGGCGATCACGACGCAGGCCAGCGCGATCCACTGGGTCAGGTGCAGGAACTCCGACAGCAAGATCATCGCCGCCACCGCGGCCACGCCGGGCTCCAGGCTCATCAGGATGCCGAAGACCCCGGGCGGGATCCGCCGCAGGGCCAGCATCTCCAGGCTGTATGGGATCACCGAACTCATCAGCCCGATCGCCACGCCCAAGATCAACACCTGCGGCTGGAACACGCCCGGCCCGGCCTCGGCCAGCGCGAACGGGGTCAGCCCGACGCTGCCGATCGTGCTGGCGACGGCGAGCCCGGACAGCCCGGACCAGCGCTGTCCCGTACGCGCGCTGAGCAGGATGTAGAGCGCCCAGCAGAGCCCGGCCAGCAACGCGAACGCGACCCCGGAGAGGTTCAGCCCAGCGGGTGTGAAGCCGAGCAGCGCGACGCCGGCCGCGGCCAGCAGCACCCAGGTCAGGTCGCGCAGCCGGCGGGAGGCGATCACCGCCACGGCCAACGGCCCGAGGAACTCGATCGTCACCGCGACCCCGATCGGGATCCGGGCCATCGACTGATAGATCGCCCAGTTCATCACCAGCAGCGTGACGCCGAACCCCAGCACCAGCAGCCAATCGGTCCGGCTCCGACCGCGGAACCGCGGCCGGACGATGATCATCAACACCACCGCGGAACTGACCAACCGCAACCAGACCATCGTCGTCGGCGACACCAGGTGGAACAGATCCTTGGCGATCGAGGCGCCGAACTGCACCGAGACGATGCCGATGATCACCAACCACACCGCCGGCACCCGATTGGCCAGCGCGTCGACCCGACTGTGCCCCGCCCCGGAACCACCGACCCCGGCCCCTTCCCCCGCAGGTTCCGCTGACGTCACCCGCCCACTCTGTCAGACCCTCGCCGCCCTCCCCCAACCCCGCCGACCCGTCATCCGCGGGCGGCTCGGCGGGTTTTAGGGGGTGGCTACGGCGGTGGCGACGTCGAAGGCGTGGCGGTAGGCGCCGGGGTTGGCGGAGCGGGTGCCGACGCGGTCGAAGGCGGTGCCGTGGGCCGGGGTACAGATCGGGACGCTGAGGCCGCCGGCCATGGTGACGCCGCGGTCGAAGCCGAGGAGCTTGACGGCGATCTGGCCCTGGTCGTGATACATCGTGAGGACGCCGTCGAACGCGCCGTCGCGAGCCTTGAGGAAGATCGTGTCGCTGGGGAACGGGCCGCTGGCGTCGAGTCCCCGCCGGCGGAGCTCGGCGACGGCCGGCTCGATGACGTCGAGTTCGTGCCGGCCGAAGCGGCCGGATTCGCCGGCGTGCGGGTTGAGCGCGCAGACCCCGATCCGGGGCCGGTCGATGCCGCGGGCGCGCAACACCCCGTCCAGCAGCTCGCCGCGCTCGATGATCACGTCGATGGTGATCAGGTCGGCGACCTCGGCGATCGAGCAGTGCGAGGTGACTCGCCCGGTCACCAGGTCCGGCAGGACGTTCAGCTCGGTGGCGCGGGTGCCGTCGTCGAGGACGGATTCGAACCAGGACATCTCGTCCGGCTCGGTCATCCCGGCCAGGTGCAACGACGACTTGTTCAACGGAGCGAAGACGATCGCGTCGACCGCTCCCTCCTTGGAGAGTTCCAGAGCCCGGCGCAGACTCGCCATCGCCCAGCTGCCGCCGGCCGCGCTGGCCTCACGTCGGACGAAGCCGCCGGCCGGCCGCTCGCCGCCGTTGTCGATCAAGGTCGGCAGTCCGTCCGCGGGATCGCGGGACCAGTCGAACCGGACGCCGGCGTCGTCCATCGCGTCGGTCAACTCCCGTTCGTCGCCGACCACGATGATCTTCGCCCGTCGTCCGGTGTCCGGGTCGGCGAGCTGGCGCGCGACGAGCTCGGGCCCGATGCCGGCCGGGTCACCGAGGGTCAGGGCGATCCGGGGCCGTTCCGTCATGATCAACTCCTCGCTCTCACCGCGGCAACAGTGTGCGCAGGTAGCGCTGGTTGGTGGCACAGACGCCGAGGCTGTCTCCGCCATAGTGTTCCATCAGGAAGATTCCGGTGAACCCGCCCTCGACGGCATCGCGGACCACCTGCCGGTAGTTGATCAAGCCGGCCTCCAGCGTGGCCGGGGTCGAGCTGTGCCAACTGCCGTCGCCGGCCTCGTCCCGGGCGTAGTTCTTCAGGTGCCAGTAGTTCGCGTACGGCAGCGTCCTGGCGTAGAGCTCGCGCCAGTCCTCGACCGGCCGGTGCAGCCGGATCAGGTTGCCCACATCGGGATTGAGCCCGACGTTGTCCAGCCCGACCTCCTCGACCAGTCGGACGGCGCTGTCGGCGGTGCCGAGATAGGTGTCCTCGTACAACTCGAGCGACATCAGCAGCCCGACCTCGGCCGCGTGCCGGCCGAGCTCGCGGATCCGGCTGACCGCCGTCGCCCACACCTCCGGATCGTCCGGATCCACCGGCCCGGGCACGGTCCAGAACCATAGGGCCGCGCGCTGCGCGGCGGTGAACGGCTGGTGCAGCCCGGTCGAGAACACCTCCATGCCCCAGGCCGCGGCCGCGTCGATGGAGCGATGGGCGTACGCCAGGTTCCGGCTGCCGTCGTCGCCGGGCATGATCACGCTCTTGCGCTGCACGTGCAGCGACGGGATCGCGACGCCGCGGTCGCGGGCGATCGCCAGCAGCTCATCCCGGCGGCTCGGCTCGAGGTCGGCCGGCCGGAGGTGGCTGTCGGACAGCTCGATCCGGTCGAAGCCGAGCTCGGCGACCTCCAGGAACACGGCATCCCACGACTTCGGCGGCGCGTCGTGCAGCGGTACGCCCTCGCGGTCGGTCACCGGGATACCGTGCAGGCAGGTGGCGATCGGCCAGGTCTCGGCCGAGTAGGGCGCAGCCTCGGGCATGGTGGTCCTCATCTCATCGGTCACCTATATCCTATAGGATCGTTGGATGGTGCTTCGACTGCTTGATCACGAGGTGATCGACTGCTCGATGCCGATCGAGGAGCACTGGCGGTTCGCGCCGACGATCACCCACCGCGAACTGACCGCGAAGGGCGGCTGCCACTTCCACTCCACGGCGCTGACGATGGGCGCGCACGGCTTCACCCACGTCGACGCGCCGCGGCATGTCGACCCGGCCGGCGGCTGGTTCGACGAGGTACGGCTGGAGACGATCATGGGGCCGGCGGTCGTCGCCGACGTCTCGGCGCTCGGTGACAACGCGGCGATCGACGTCGAGCACCTGGACCGGACCCCGATCCGGCCCGGCGACATCCTGCTCGTCCGCAGTGATCATGAGACGCGCTGGCCGACCAGCACGCCGCAGTACTGGACCCGCGCGCCCTGGCTCACCCGGGCCGCGGCCGAGTGGGTGCTGGCCGCCGGCGTGAGCGCGATCGGCTTCGACTTCCCGCAGGACCGGGGCATCCGCGCCGATTACGTCGACGACTGGGCACCGAGCGCCGACCTCGACGACGACTGGCCGTGCCACCGAATCCTGCTGACCAAGGGCATCCCGCAGATCGAATACCTGACCAACCTGGCCGCGATCACCCAGCCGCGTTGCACCTTCGCCGCCGTGCCGCTGCGCCTGGTCCGCTCCGACGGCGCCCCGGCCCGCGCTCTCGCCTTCCTCGCTGCCGAGGCTAGTGACCGGACAGCGAGCGGGTCCGAACACCGGTGACGTGCCGCACCATCGCGGCGGCGGCCGCCTCGGGATCGCTCTCGTACGCCTGCAGCACGGCCGCATGCTCGGCCATCGCCTCCCGGACGTCCTCCGGCCCGCGCAACGCGGCCTGGCGCATCCGGTGCGTCAGGGCGCCGAGGCCGTCGTACATCTCCTCCAGATAGCGATTGGCGGAGTGGGCGAAGATCACGTCGTGGAAGGCGCGGTCGGCGTCGAAGTACTGCTGCGTCACCGGCAGGGGCACGGCCGCGCCACCCTCCCCGGCGGCCAGCACCGCCGCGCTGGCCACGCGGTGCCGCTCGTGCGCCGCGGCCAGCGCCGGCACCAGCCGCTCGGCATCCCGCGCCGCCAACCGGGCCGCGGTCTCCTCCAGCATCAGCCGCGCCTCGAACAGCTCGGTCAGTTGATCATGGTCCAGCGGCGGCGCGACCCGGTACCCCTTCAGCGCCTCCCGGGTCACCAGCCCGGTCCGCTCCAGCTGCACCAGCGCCTCGCGCACCGGGGTCGGCGACACGGCCAGCTCCCGCGCCATGGTGTCGATCGAGAGCCGCTCACCGGCCGCGATCTCGCCGGACAGCAACAACTCCAGGATCCGCTCGTAGACCTGATCGCGCAGCGCACGCCGGGTGATGTCGAACCGGCCCTCAACGGTGCCCATCGCCGCCTCCACTCCTCGACCGGCCACGCCGGGTCACCCCGGATGCTATAGGAAGAAGGAAGAACCCTCAGTCGAGGCCGTCGCGGATGACGACCTGGAACGCGGCGAGGGTGGCGGGGTCGCCGTCGGTGATCACCTCGCCGAGCGGCGGACGGTGCCACAGCCAGCAGTCCAGGTCAGCGGCGGCACCGGTGATCCGGGCCGACGGTTCGGCGTCCGGGCCGGCGACGTCGAGGGTCTGTAGGTCGTGCTGCTCGCCGCTGCGGCTGGTTCCGGTGAACCGACCGACGACGGTACGCCAGCGGTCGCCGGTGTCGGTGGCGGCGAACTCGATCACCCGGGCCGGATCCGGCCGGAACTCGCCCCAGTCGCGGGGCGGATCGCCGTACATCACGGTCAGCGCCTCGGTCACGCCGTCCGCGGCCAGCGCCGGGTCGAGCGGCGTCCGGTCCTCGGCGACCAGCTCGGCGTCGACCCGGTGGATCAGCGCCTCGTGGGCCTGCCGGCGATAACTGAAGCCGGCGGTCTGTTCCTCGGCCCAACTCCAGGCCGGCGTCTCCGGCGGAGTCTCGGCGAGGGCCCGGCGCAACGCCGCGGTGGCCCGGGCGAAGAAGGCGCCGGGATCGTCGGTCGGCTCCGGCGCCGGCAGCGCCTCCACACCGGCCGTCTCGGTCAGCCGGCCGCCCACGATCCGGGCCCAGAACCACTGCACCTCGGCCAGGTGGAACCAGAGATCCGCGGCCGTCCAGTCCGGGCAGCTCGGCACCGGGCGATCCTGCGGCGCCCGGGCGATCACTGTGGCGAACCGGTCCGAATCGGCCGCCAGGTGCGCCAGATAGTCCAAGGTCATGGCTCGTACCCTAGGCGGAGGATGACAGCGCAAAACCCGGACAGTCCGATCCCCGCCGCCGAGCTGGCCGAACGGCTCCGCCGCTGGGAGGAGTCCGGCGCGACCTGGCACGTGCTGACCCGGTCGGTTCACACGGTCACCGTCTCGCTCTGCCGCTGCGACGACGGCGAGGAGGTCGAACGGCTACGCTCCGACGACCCGGCGGCGCTGACCCTGCTGCGCGGCCGCAGCAACAGCGAAGATCAACTTCCGGGCAGTTCGTAGAACGCGCGGGCGTTCTCGGTGAAGATCTTCCTCCGCTGCTCGGGATCGAGCGGCACCTGGAAGGCGCCGGTCGGCGAATCGAAGTCCCAGTGCGGATAGTCGGTGGAGAACATCACCTTGTCCACCCCGCCGAGCTGCTCGAACACCGTGTGCAGATCCCGTGGTCGGTGCGGTTCCTCGATCGGCTGGGTGGTCACCCACAGATGATCACGGATGTAGTCCGACGGCTTCCGGGTCAGGTGCGGCACCTCGTCGGCCAGCCGGGCAACGTGCGCGTCCAGCCGCCAGGCCAGCGGCGGCAACCAGGCGAATCCGCCCTCGATCAAGGCGATCCGCAGCTTCGGGAACCGCTCGAAGACACCCTCGATCACCAGACTGACCACATGCGCCTGGAACGCCTGCGACATGCTGACGTGATCTTCGAGATAGTACGAGGGCCAACCCGCCGCGCTCACCGGGACGCCGCGGCCACCGCCGCCGAAGTGGATCCCGACCGGCAGGCCGTGCCGCTCGGCTGCCCGATAGATCGGCCAGTATTTGCGCCGGCCGAGCGGCTCGGCGGTCCGGGCGACCAGCAGCACCTGGACGAAGCCGGGATGGCCGGCCATCCGGTCGATCTCGGCCGCGGCCAGCTCGCCGTCCTCGGCCGGCACGATGATGCCGCCGCGCAGCCGTTGATCCTTCTCGAACCACTCGGCGATCTGCCACTCGTTGGTCGCCGTGCTGAGCACCGCGGAGTATTCGGCGTTCAGCTGGGTGCCGGCGCCGCTGAGGCAATTCAGGATGCCGAACTCCACGTTCATCGGGTCCAGGTGCTGCACCCGCATGAAATCGAGGTCGGCGCCCGGCAGCATCCCCGACGGCGGCCAGGAGTCGCGGCGGGCGCCGCCGCCCGGCGACTGCTTGGGATAGACCGCCCCGGTGTGCTGCCGACCGCCGAACGTCCGCTTGTGCCGCAGCCACCGCTCCGGCAGAAAACGATCAAGCGAGTCGGCCGAGACGGTGTTGTGGATGTCGCAGTCGATGATCGCGTGCCGCGGTCGCTTGACCGCGCTCACCAGCGCCGCGGTGGTCGTACTCACCATGATCGAATCCCCTCCATGATCAAACCTCGATGATCAGAATCGGTAGAGCTGCCGCGCGTTGCCGGACAGGATCTTGGACCGCAGCTCCGGCGTCAGCCCGCGCGGGATCGACCGCTCCCCGGCACTGAACTGGAGGTGCGGATAGTCGGTGGCGAACAACAGCAGCTGCTCGGCCTCGAGTTGATCGACGATCTCCAGCAGCTGCCGCGGCTCCTCCGGCTCGTCCAGCGGTTGCACGGTGATCCGGAAATGTTGCCGGATCACCTCCGACGGCGGCCGCTTCACCCACGGCACCTCGCGACGGAGGCCCTTCCAGTCCTTGTCGAAGCGCCACATCAGCGACGGCAGCCAGGTGAAGCCGCTCTCGATCAGGACGACCCGGAGGTCGGGGAACTCGGCGAAGACCCCTTCGGCGACGAAGCTCAGCACCTGGGCCTGGAACGCCTGGGTGAGATCGACATAGTCCTCGACGTAGTAGGTCGGCCAGCCGACCGGGGTCAGCGGGTTGCCGCTGATCCCGGCGGCCTGGATCGCGACCGGCAGCCCGGCCTCCTGCGCGGCGGCGTAGATCGGCCAGAACCCGCGCCGGCCGAGCGGTTCCCGGGTCCGGGCCGGCAGGATCACCTGGACGAACTCGTCGTGCCGCGCGATCCGCTTCACCTCGCGCGCCGCCAGGGCCGGATTCTGCAGCGGCAGCATGGCCGAGCCGCGGAGCCGGGAATCGGCCAGCAGCCACTCCTCCAGCTGCCACTGGTTGACCGCCCGGCACAGCGCGTCGGCAAGATCATCATTGTGCAGTTGATCAACGGCGTAGACGCAGTTGAGGACGGCGATCGAGGTCCGCCACGGGTCGAGCAGTTGGGTCCGCATCAGGTCGAGATCGGAGCCGGGCGGGCCGGCGGCCGGCGCACTGCCGGGCAGGAAGACACCCGGAGCCGAACCCGGGTAGAGATTGGAGGCCAATCCGCCCATGCCGCCCTCGACGATGTAGTCCCGCCAGCGATCATCGAGATAGGGGAAGAGGGTGGTCAGCGACGGCGGACTGATCTGCACGTCGGCGTCGACCAGGAACTCCTCGGCCGGCCAGTCCGCGGGACGCCGGTAGTCGGCGAGTTCGACAGTCATGATCAACTCCTGTCAGATGCTGACGACGATGAACTCACGGTCGACCTCGACGTCGTACATCTCCATCGTGTACGGACCCGGCGCGAAACCCGCCGCTTCGAGCTCGGGGTTGGACCGGGGCAGTTGCGCGGCCGGCGTCACGGTCGTCGTGTAGGCCCGGACCCGGGTCCGCTCCGGATCGAACCAGGACTGGCCGGTGGCGATCTCGTACTCCCAACCGTGCCAGGGACAGCGCAGGATCTCGCCCTGCTTGAGATACTCGTACGTGCCGGGCTTGTCCGAGGTCACCAGCCCGGAGGTCACCCCCTCGCAGAGCGGGCCGCCGGCGTGCGGGCAGTGGTTCCGGATCGCGTAATAGGTGCCCTTGACGTTGAACACGCCGATCGAGCGCCGCGCCACCTCGATGATCTTGCGGCTCCCGGGCGGGATCTCGTCCACGGTGCCCACCACATACTTGGCCATCGATCTTCCTCCGTCGGTCGTGGTCATGACTTCAGTCCGGTCATCGCGATGCCTCGGGTGAACTGTCGCTGGGTCAGCACGAACAGCACGACGGTCGGGATGATCGACAACGTCGCGCCGGCCATCAATGGGCCGTAGTCCGCACCGGACTCGTTCTGGAAGAAGGCCAGACCCACCGGCAACGTGAACTTGTCCACATCACTGAGATAGATCAGCGGGTTGAAGAAGTCGTTCCAGGAGCTGACGAAGGTCAAGATCGCCAGCGTGGCCAGGGCCGGCTTGGCCAGCGGCAACATGATGCTGACAAAGATCCGCAGATGGCTCGCCCCGTCGACCAGCGCCGCCTCCTCGTACTCCCGCGGGATGGAGAGGAAGAACTGGCGCAGCAGGAAGGTGCCGAATGTGTTGGACAGGATCGGCGGCACGATCAGCGGGAAGTGGGTGTTGACCAGGCCGACCTGCACGTAGGTCGCGTACAGCGGCAAGATCATCAGCATGTCCGGGATCATCAGGCAGCCGAGCAGCATGCCGAAGGCGAGGTCGCGGCCGCGGAACCGCAACCGGGCGAAGCCGTAGGCGGCCAGGGCGCAGACCAGCAACCGGCCGATGATCACCAGCACCGCGATGTAGGTGCTGTTGCCGACGAAGGTCCGGAACGGCAGGATCGGGTTGTTGATCAGCGAGGTGTAGTTCTCGGTCGTCGCCGGGTTCGGCAGCGGCTCCGGCGGCATGGCGACCACGTCGCCCGGCAGCTTGAACGAGGTGGACAGCATCCACAGGAACGGCCCGATCGCGATCAGCGCGACGATCGCGCAGCCCAGGTAGACCACGCCGGCCGAGAGGGCGAACTTGCCGACGTTGCGCCGGGAGAAGGGCCGTGGGCGAGCGACGGTCGTGGTGGTCACTGGTAGAACACCCACCTCCGGGACAGCCGGGCCTGGGCCCAGGTGATCAACGCGATGATCACGAACAGGATCACGGCCATCGCCGCCGCGTACCCCATGTTGCGCATCTGGAACGCCTCGTACCAGAGGTGATAGATGTAGACATACGTGCCCTGGCCCGGACCACCCTGCGTCATCACCAGGATCAGCGCGAAGACCTGGAACGACCCGATCGTCTGCAAGATCAACAACAGGAACAGGGTCGGGGTCAGGAACGGGACCGTGACGTGGACGAACCGGGCCCAGCGCCCGGCACCGTCCAGTTTGGCCGCGTCGATCAGGGTGTCCGGCACGTTCTGCAGCCCGGCCAGCAGGATCACCATGTTGAAGCCCATGTTGGCCCAGATCGAGGTGATGATCACCGCCAGCATCGCGGTGTTGGATTCGCCGAGCCAGTGCGGCCCCCGGATCCCGACCGTGTCGAGCATGGCGTTCAGCACCCCGTACTGATCACTGAACACCCACTTGGCGACGATGCCGACGGCGACCAGCGAGGTCACGTACGGCAGGAAGATCAACGCCCGGAAGATCGCCATCCCCGGCAGCGAACGATTGACCAGCAGGGCCAGGGCGAGCCCGACGACGATGCCGAACGGCACATAGCCGAGCGTGAACAGGACGGTGTTGATCAAGCTCTGGGCGAGCAGCGGATCCCCGCTGAACATCCGCAGATAGTTCTCCAGGCCGACCCAGGTCGGCGCGCTGAGCCCGTTCCAGGCGGTCAGGCTGAGCCCGAAGGTCGGCAGCACCGGCAGCACGTTGAAGATCAACGTGCCGAGCACCACCGGGCCGATGAACAGCCAGCCGCGGATCAGATTGCGGCGCGCGGTGGAGCGGCGCTGCGGGCTGACCGGCCGCCCCGCGGGTGGGGACGCACCCTGAGCCCGTCGGGGAGCGGTCATCGTGGTCATTGGTCCAGGACCTTCTGGTCCGGGAACTCCAGCGCCCCCTTGGTCAGTTGCTCGATCCCCTTGGAGGAATTCCAGGACCGGCGCTTGATCTCGTCGTTGACCCGTTGCCGGCCCTGCTGCAGATAGTCCCGGGCATCCAGCTTGCCGGCCAGCAGGCCGTTGGCCAGCGGACCCTCGACGAAGGTCGCGGCGAACGCGTCGCCGATCGGCCCGCGCGGCATCGGGATGTCGACCTGGTTGTCGCCGACCGAGTCGAGCGTCTGGCTCCACACCGCCGGGGTGGCCGGCCGTTCATGATCAGTGAACGCCGCGCTGGTGGCCACCTCGGTCAGCATCGGCACCGCGGACTGGGACCTGGCCAGCACGGTCGAGGCGGCCGGCCCGCTCAACGCCTTCAACGCCAGGAACGCCGCCTGCGGATCCTTGGCCGTCTTCGGGATGACCCAGGTCCGGGCGTAGTTCTTGGTCGCCGCGTAGAGCGGGGTCTTCGGCCAGGGCATCACGTCCCAGTCGATGTCGGCGTTGACCTGCGCGGCGACGTCCATCCCCTGCCAGGCCATGGCCAGCTTGCCGGAGTTGAACAGCGGCAGGGTGTCGATGTCGACCGTCGGCGCGAAGCCACCGCGGATCAGCTGGATCAGACCGTCGATCGCCTGCTCGGTCTCGGGCTTGGTGAATCCGCACTCGGTCTGATCTTCGTTCAGGGCGACGTCGCCCGCGCCGTAACCGCACGGCTGCACCACGTTGGCGGCGAACTGGATCCCGTACACCTCGGTCCGGTCGCCGTCCCGGACGGTCAGTCGGTTGACCGCGTCGACGAACTCGTCCCACTCCCAGGCCTCAGCCCACGAGGTCGGCGCCTGCAGCCCGGCCTTGGCGAACAGCGCCTTGTTGTAGAACAAGGTGTTGGCGCTCACCGCCGGCGTGACCGAGAACTGGTAGCCCTCGACCGCGACCTTGGTGGCGAAGCTGTCACTGTAGGCATCCAGATCCCAACCCAGGTTGGGATCCAGCATGAACGGGTCGAGCTGGTGGATCTTGTTGTCGACCGCGAGGGCGTAGACCCGATCATCGTCGATCCGCTGCACGTCACAGACCGTGCCGGACGCGAACTGCAACATCACGCTGTCCCAGCCGTCACCCGGCGCCGGCTTCCAGATGATCTTGATCTTGAGCTCGTCCAGCGTCTCCGTCTGGGCGGCGGCGATCATGTCCTGGAACATCTGCTGCGACTTCGCGTCGCCGATCGAACTGAACGTCACCTCGGTCCAGCCGGGCGGCGTGGTCGACTGCGGGCCACCGCTGCAGCCGGCGAGCATCGAGCCGCCGGCCACAGCGGCCGCGACGCCCCCGGACAGGAAGCCGCGGCGCGAGAGCGAACCGTTTCCGTTCATGTCTCTGATCCCCCTCGATCGAGTGCCTGGTCGCACCCCGCACGCCGGACTCAGGAAATGTTTTCCGTTAGACGGAATTTTACGTCCGTCATCCGATCGGAGACAGGGCCAATTCTGACCGATTGGTCCCTCGTGGCGGGCGGAGCGTACGGCGGCCGGACGGCTACCGTGGTGCGGGCAGGTCGGAGAATTCGGACGGGGCTGGCAGGAAGGGATGCGAATGACGCGGCGGAAGGCGACGGACGTCGCCGTCGACCGGGTCTACCTCGGCGACGTGTACGCCCGGGTCAGCACCGTCGGCGACACCGGCACCCGGGCGTTCGTGCTGGTGCCCGGGATCGGGGTGTCGGCCAACTACTTCGAGCAACTGGCGGCCGAGCTGAACGAGTTCGGCCCGGTCGTCGCGCTCGACCTGCCCGGCTTCGGCGGCGTACCGCATCCGCGCGGCCGCCGGTTCGGCATCGGTGAGTACGCCGAGCTGGTCGGCACCGTGATCGAGCGACTCGGCCTGCGCGACCCGATCCTGGTCGGTCATTCGATGGGCACCCAGATCGTCGCCGAACTGGCCGCCCGCTCGGCGCCGGGCACCTTCCGTTCGGTGGTGCTGCTCGGCCCGGTGATCAATCCGGCGGAGCGCCGGCTGCGCACCACGGTGCTGCGCTTCCTCCAGTCCTGCCGCCGCGAGCCACCCCGGGTCGCCCTGCTCGCGATCTACGCCTACCTGCTCTGCGGCCCGCGCTGGTTCGCCCGGACGCTGCCCGAGATGCTGGCGTACCGGATCGAGGAGACCCTGCCCAAGATCACCGCCAGCACCTTGATCATCGCCGGCGAACACGACCGCCTCTGCCCCCGACCCTGGCTCGAACGCGCCGCCGAACTCCTCCCCCGCTCCCGGATCTGGATCATCCCCGACGGCGCCCACTCCGTCATGCACGCCCAAGCCGACCAGGTCGCCCAACTCTGCGTCGAACACGCCCGCCACCCCGACGCCGCCGACGAGGACGAAGCCCGGGTCGCCACCGACGAACCCGACACCCCCGACCACGCCGAGCCGGCGAAGCAACTGGCCGGCCAGGCCGAAGAACTGATCGGCATCGTCACCGACGACGACGCCCTGATCGCCGCCGGCAAGACCAAGCAAGCCGAAGCCCTGGACCACCCCGAGGAGTAGCGCCACCTGCTCGGACCGAACCAAAGAAAGGACCCCGCGACCAAGAAGATCTTGGTCGCGGGGCCCTTGTCGATCAAGAAATCACCCTTCGGCGGCGGCCTGCTTGTCGCCACCATCAGAGGCGGTCCCCTTGACGATGTTGTCGAATTCCACCGGCGGCGAGTCCGGCAGATCGGAGCGCGGCGTGCCGACGAAGGTGAAGGCGTTCTCCGAGCCCTCGTCCGCGACGTCCACGACCACGATCTCGCCCGACTTCACCTCGGAGAACAAGATCTTCTCCGCCAGGACGTCCTCGACGTCGCGCTGCAGCGCCCGCCGCAACGGCCGGGCCCCGAGCACGGGGTCGTAGCCGCGCTTGGCGACCAGGCTCTTCGCCGCCGGGGTGAGCTCGATGCCCATGTCCTTGTCCTTCAGCCGGACCTCGATCTCGGCGACCAGAAGGTCGACGATCTTCTCGATGTCCTCGATGCTGAGCTGGCGGAAGACGATGACCTCGTCCACCCGGTTGAGGAACTCGGGCCGGAAGTTCTGCTTCAGCTCGTCCGAGACCTTGGCCTTCATCTTCTCGTACGAACCCTCGGCGTCACCGGCCTGGGAGAAGCCCAGGCTGACCGCCTTGGCGATGTCCCGGGTGCCCAGGTTGGTGGTCATCACGATCACCGTGTTCTTGAAGTCGACCACCCGGCCCTGGGCGTCGGTCAACCGACCTTCGTCCAGGATCTGCAGCAGCGAGTTGAAGATGTCCGGGTGCGCCTTCTCGATCTCGTCGAAGAGGACCACGCTGAACGGCTTGCGCCGCACCTTCTCGGTCAGCTGGCCGCCCTCTTCATACCCGACATAGCCGGGCGGGGAGCCGAACAGCCGGGAGGCGGTGTGCTTCTCGGAGTATTCGGACATGTCCAGCGTGATCATCGCGTCCTGATCACCGAACAGGAACTCGGTCAGCACCTTGGTCAGCTCGGTCTTACCGACACCGGACGGGCCGGCGAAGATGAACGAGCCGCTGGGCCGGCGCGGGTCCTTCAGGCCGGCCCGGGTCCGCCGGATCGACCGGGACAGCGCCTTGACCGCGTCGTCCTGACCGACATACTGCTTGGCGATCTCGGATTCCATCCCGATCAGCCGCGAGGACTCCTCCTCGGTCAGCTTGAAGACGGGGATGCCGGTCGACGAGGACAGCACCTCGGCGATGGTCTCCTCGTCCACCTCGGCCACGATGTCCAGGTCGCCCGACTTCCACTGGGCTTCCCGTTCGGCCCGCTGGGCGAGCAGCTTCTTCTCGTCGTCGCGCAGTCCGGCCGCCCGCTCGAAGTCCTGCGCGTCGATCGCGGTTTCCTTCTCCAGCCGTACGGCAGCGACCCGCTCGTCGAACTCGCGCAGATCCGGCGGCGCGGTCATCCGGCGGATCCGGAGCCGGGCGCCGGCCTCGTCGATCAGGTCGATCGCCTTGTCCGGCAGGAACCGGTCGGAGATGTAGCGGTCGGCCATCTGGGCCGCCCCGACCAGCGCCTGGTCGGTGATGGTGACCCGGTGGTGCGCCTCGTACCGGTCGCGGAGACCGCGCAGGATGTCGATCGTGTGGGCGATTGTCGGCTCGGCCACCTGGATCGGCTGGAACCGGCGCTCCAGCGCGGCGTCCTTCTCCACGTACTTGCGGTATTCGTCGAGCGTGGTGGCACCGATGGTCTGCAGCTCACCGCGGGCCAGCATCGGCTTGAGGATGCTGGCGGCGTCGATCGCGCCCTCGGCCGCACCGGCTCCGACCAGGGTGTGGATCTCGTCGATGAACAGCACCACGTCACCGCGGGTACGGATCTCCTTGAGCACCTTCTTCAGCCGCTCTTCGAAGTCACCGCGATACCGGGAGCCGGCCACCAGCGCGCCGAGGTCCAGCGTGTAGATCTGCTTGTCCCGGAGCGTCTCCGGCACGTCGCCGCGGACGATCGCCTGGCTCAGCCCCTCCACGACGGCGGTCTTGCCGACGCCGGGCTCGCCGATCAGCACCGGGTTGTTCTTGGTGCGGCGGGACAGAACGGTCATCACCCGCTCGATTTCCTTCTCCCGGCCGATCACCGGGTCGAGCTTGTTCTCCCGCGCGTCCTTGGTCAGGTTGCGGCCGAACTGGTCCAGCACCATCGACGACGAGGGGGCGTTGCTGCCCTGCTCCGGCGCGCCGGACGTCGCGGACTCCTTGCCCTGGAAACCGCTCAGCAGCTGCAGCACCTGGTTGCGGACCCGGTTGAGGTCGGCACCCAGCTTGACCAGCACCTGCGCAGCGACGCCCTCGCCCTCCCGGATCAGCCCGAGCAGGATGTGCTCGGTCCCGATGTAGGCGTGGTTGATCTGCAACGCTTCGCGCAGGCTCAGCTCGAGCACCTTCTTGGCGCGCGGCGTGAACGGAATGTGCCCGCTCGGGGACTGCTGACCGTGACCGATGATCTCTTCGACCTTCTGGCGGACGGCCTCGAGCGAGATGTTCAGCGACTCGAGCGCCTTGGCGGCGACTCCTTCGCCTTCGTGGATCAGGCCCAGCAGGATGTGCTCGGTCCCGATGTAGTTGTGGTTAAGCATCCGGGCCTCTTCTTGCGCCAACACCACGACGCGCCTGGCCCTATCGGTAAACCGCTCAAACATTCCCATCTCCCTCGGCTCGGATGCGGCCCGTCTGGAGCCGGAGTCCGCATCTCGTCACCACTGTACTCAGCGGGATCGGCTCGACCCGCCGGTGTTCCGCCCCGAGAGCCCCTCATCGCTAACAGCGAAACGCGGGCCGTCCGTTCAGCCGCCGTCCGGGCAAGCAAAGAGGGGCCGGAGTGACCCGACCCCTCAGCACGCAGCAAGCTCAGTGCGCCTTGTCGTACGCCTCACGGATCTCGGCCGGAACCCGACCGCGGCTGCTGACCTCGTAACCCTGGTCGACCGCCCAGGCCCGGATGTCGCTGGTGCTGCCCCGGCCACCGGACTT
This sequence comes from Microlunatus speluncae, assembly GCF_009299835.1. GTDB lineage: Bacteria > Actinomycetota > Actinomycetes > Propionibacteriales > Propionibacteriaceae > Microlunatus > Microlunatus speluncae. The sequence goes on along the minus strand of NZ_VKCZ01000015.1, from coordinate 51,803 downwards.
CGCGGCGACGGCCCGGGTCGAATTGCGCCGGCGACGACCGCCGGTCCGCCGGGCCACACCGACCCACGGATCGAGGGCGTTACGCAACGCCTTCGCATTCTTGGCCGACAAGTCGATTTCGTAATCGACACCGTCGAGCCCGAAACTCACTGTCTCCTCGGCTTTGCCGCCGTCGAAGTCATCCTCAAGGATGACCTGAACGCGCTGTGCCATGAAGGCCCCTCTCGCTGTCAAGAATTAGTGGGATGCCCAAAACTCACGCCATGGTATCGCCTGTCCAAAGTCCGGACAAACCGTGCTTTCAGGGCTCCACGAAATCAAGGGCGAGATCGAGAATTGGCGCCGAGTGGGTGATTGCGCCGACCGCCACATAGTCCACCCCGGTGGCCGCCGCGGCCGCCGCATCGGCCAGAGTCAATCCGCCGCTGGCCTCAAATACCACGGCATCCCCGAATTCCGCAACAACGCTTCGCATCGTTTCCGGTGCCATGTTGTCCAGCAGTATCTCGGTGGCTCCGGCGGCGACGAGTTCTCCGACCTGCTCGGGTTTCGTCACCTCGACCTGAATGGGCAGTTCCGGATAACGGGCGCGGACCGATCGATAGGCCGGGACCACTCCGCCGGCGGCGATCACGTGATTGTCCTTGATCAACGCGGCGTCGGCGAGGCACTTGCGGTGATTCACGCCACCGGCGATCCGGACGGCGTATTTCTGCAACGTGCGCAATCCCGGGGTGGTTTTCCGGGTGTCCCGGACCCGGGTCGAGGTGCCGGCCAGCGCGTCGACCCAGGCGCTGGTCGCGGTGGCGACCCCGGACATCATCGTGATCAGATTCAGCGCGATCCGCTCGCCCGTCAACACCGCCCGGGTGTTGCCCTCGACGGTGAGCACCAGGTCGCCGCGGCGCACCGGGGAGCCGTCGACGCCGGTCACCTCGATCGCGTACGGACCCGCCGGTTCGCAGACCCGGGCGAACGTCGCAGCCGCAACCGCCGTACCGGCCAGCACACCGTCCTCCCGGAGCACCAGCCGGGCCACGGCCCGGGCGTCGGCGGCGATCGTCGCCACCGACGTGACATCGACCCCGTAGCCGGCACCCTCGGGCAGCACGCCACGACCACCGAGATCCTCGGCCAACGCGTCATCGATGATCATGAACACCGCGGCGACGTCCAGCCCGGCGGCCTTGATCAATTCGCCGGCCCCGGCCAGGTCGGTGATGCTCATCGATGATCTCCCCTCGGTTCGAAACCATGATCAAGTCGGGCCGGGCCGCGGGCGCCGGCCGGATCCGAATTCCCCGCCAGCCAGGTGATCAGGTGTCCCTGCCACTCCGCGCACTCGGCGTCGAAATCATCGCGCCAGTGGGCGCCCCGGGATTCTTCGCGTAACCGGCCCGAGGCGACGATTGCCGCGGCCACCGTGAGCAGGTTCGTCGCCTCCCACGCCTCGAGTCCGGGCTCGGCGTGATTGCGTTCCGCCAGCCGGCGCAATTCCCTAGCCGCCCGATCCAATGACACCGCCGATCGCAACCCACCGGCATCGCGACTCATGATCTGCTGGAGTTCGGTGATCACCGACGCGTTGATCAATCCGGGCGGCCGACCGTCATTCGCCGGGGCCCGCCGCTGCGGCAACGATTCCCGCAACCGGGCGGCGATCCGACGAGCGAACACCAATCCCTCGAGCAGCGAATTCGACGCCAACCGATTGGCCCCGTGAACACCCGACGATGCCACCTCACCGCACGCGTACAAGCCGCCCAGACTCGTCGCCCCGTCAAGATCGGTTTCCACCCCGCCACAGAAATAGTGACAGGCCGGTGCGACCGGGATCAGATCCTTCGCCGGATTGATTCCCATCTGCCGGCAGCTGTGCAGAATCGTCGGAAATCGGACCCGCCAGGTCTCCTCACCGAGCATGGTGCCGTCGACGAAGACGTGATCCGTCCCGGCGGCGGCCATCTGGCGCATGATCGCCTTGGCCACGACATCGCGCGGCGCGAGCTCGGCGAGCTCGTGCTGGCCGACCATGAACCGCTCGCCGGCGGCGTTGAGCAGATGGCCTCCCTCCCCGCGGACGGCCTCGCTGACCAGCGGCAACTGGCCCCGGGCGCCCGCGCCGAGGAAGAGCACCGTGGGGTGGAACTGGATGAACTCGATGTCGCGCAGCCGGGCCCCGGCCCGCAGCGCCGCCGCGATCCCATCGCCGGTGGACACTCCGGGATTGGTGGTCACGGCATAGATCTGGCCGATCCCGCCGGTGGCCAGGACGACTGCGCGGGCGTGCACCGCGCCGACCCCGGTCCGGCTGCCCTCGCCCAGCACGTGCAGCGTCACCCCGGCGACCGCCGGCGGCTCCCCCGGCGCGGTCGCGGCCGGGATCAGGTCCAGCACCAGCGCGTGTTCGATGATCTCGATCGCCGGATCGGACCGGACCGCGTGGACCAGGGCCCGGGCGATCTCGGCGCCGGTCGCGTCGCCGCCGGCGTGCGCGATCCGGTTGCGCCGGTGACCGCCCTCCCGGGTCAGCTGCAGGTCGCCATTGGGATCCCGGTCGAACTCCGCGCCGCGCGAGATCAGGGTGTCGACCGCTTCCGTACCCTCACCGACCAGGACCCGGACCGCTTCCTCGATGCAGAGCCCGGCACCGGCGATCAAGGTGTCGTTGACGTGCTGTTCGACCGTGTCGCCCTCGTCCTGCACCGACGCGATACCACCCTGCGCCCAGGGGGTCGAGCCGGCCGCGACGACGTCCTTGGTGACGACCATGACCCTGCCGAGGTCACGGCATTCCAGGGCCGCGGTCAGTCCGGCGATGCCGGAGCCGACGACGACCACATCGACCTCACGGACCCACCCCGGAGCCTCGGCCGCCAGCCGGAGCGGCAACTCGGGCAGCGGCGGCGGATCGGCGGCGCCGGCACCGTCAGTTCGACGGGACGGCAATGGACCAGCGGGAACGGAGCCCAAGGTCTCGAGCATCTGAATATCGTCCCGCACCACCGCGGGTCGATCCCGGCCGGGTCCGCTCTGCGGGCACCGCCGGGGTGATGATCACATGGCCTGTTTGTGCTCCGGATGGGCCTGCTCGCGCTCTTCGGCGTCGACCAGTTCGAGCATCGCGGCGACCGCCTTGAGGTCGATCACCGTCGGATGATCACCGTCGCTCCACAGCTCGTCGGCCTGCGGCACCCGATCCCAGAGCGACTCGTGCTCGGACCGGACCCGGCGCGGCAGCGCGTGCACCTCGGCGTCGCCGGCGTGCTCGGCGGCCTCGTCGGACTCGGCCGGCTCGCGCAGCCCGGCGATCGTGTTCTCGCGCAGCGCGACCTCGGCCTTGAGCGCGGCCTTGTCGCCGTGCAGCGAGGCGATCACGCGTTGCAGCTGAACCCGGTCGACCCGCAACCGCTCGGCCTCGCCCGCAGCCGCCTTGGCCCGGTCGGTGAGCGTATCCACGACGGAGGTGTTGTGCCGGCGTTCCTCCGACAGGGCCTTGCCGTGATTACGGGCAGCGGACAGCATCGCGGTCGAGTGCTCGCGGCGGGCCAGAGCCAGCTCACGCCAGGCACAGGCACAGGCGACGGCGGCGGCGATCACCAGGGCGGCGACACCGGCGCGGATCAGCCAGACCGGGCCGAACGCGGCAGCCACCGCGACGGCGATACCGAGGACCAGGACGACCTTCGAGGTCGTCACCAGGGCTGAGGTGGCGGCGCGTCGTCGCGCTGCTGGTGGAAGTGGTGGAGTAACTGGGCGCGTAGGGACATCGGCAGGGGAAGTCACATTGAAACGATAGGTCTCAGGCACTCGCGGATGTGGGATTTCACGCTGAGTGTCACCGCTGCGCCGGGCGTGGAACCGGCGTTCTCAGTCGCCCGAATCGGCCGGTTCGTCCCGTTTCGCGGAATCGGTTTCAGAATCCGGATCGTCCTTCGGCACCTTGCAGGCCCGTTCCAGCAGCATCCCGGCCGCGCAGAGGGCCACCCCGCCGACGACCGCGACCAGGGACAGGATCACCCGTTCCCGCGGCGACTCACCGTCGATCCGGGCCAGGAACATCAGCGCGTAGACCAGATAGCCACCACCGACCAGGGCCCCGGCCAGCGCCGAGGCCTTGCCCAGCACCAGGAACGAGACCGCCCGCTGCGAATCCATCCGAAGCCGGCGCCGATGGATGCGGACGTACGTCTGCCAGGCCAGCACGCCCACCGCGAGGGCGAGCAGGATCACCGCGACCGGCGCAGTCCCCGGCACCTGCGGCGGACTGGTGCCCAGCGCGCGGGCCCCGACGACGACCAGCCAGCCGGTCAGGCCGCCGAACAGGGCCGCGACCCCGATCGCGAGCGGAGGGGTCGTCTTCAGCGTCCCGCCGTTCTGGGGATCAGCCAAGGTGCGGACCCTATTCGGTGATGGCGAGGTCGTCGCGACGGACGACGCCGGACAGGTCGGCGGTCTTGATCAGATCGGAGATCTTGCCCTGCCCGGGCACCTCGCCGGCCGGATCGACCTCCAGCCAGGGCACCAGCACGAAGCCGCGCTCATGCGCCAGCGGATGCGGCAGCTTGAGGTAGTCCTCGTCCTTGACCGTGTTGCCGACGATCACCAGATCGACGTCCAGGGTGCGCGGCGCCCAGCGCTCCTCCCGCTCTCGGCCGTACGCGTCCTCGATCGCCAGCGCCCGCTCGAGCAGCGTCCGCGGCTCCAGGGTCGACTCGGCGACGATGACCAGGTTGAGGAACTTGTTGGAGTCGTCCGGACCACCGAGCGGCTCGGTCTCGTACACCGAGGACACGTCGACGACGATCACGTCGGGGGTGTCCTTGATCGCGTCCACGGCGCCCTGCAGGATGGTCAGCCGGTCGCCGAGGTTGGAGCCGATCGAGTAGACGACCTTCCGCAACGGTTTCATGCCACTGAGCGTGTCGGCGTCGATCGCGTATGGGTTGGGGCTGCTCATATCGGTCTGCTCCTCGTCACTGTGACGGCCACGTCGGCCACCTCTACCGGCATCGGCGCCCCCGGCTTGTGCACGGTGACCTGGACCGTGTCCAAACGCTGATGCTGCTTCAGGCACGTCTGTGCAATTCTCTCCGCCAAGCCCTCAATGAGGTTCAGCGGGTCCCGCTCGATGTCGGCCACCACCGCAGCCGCCAGCGCACCGTAGTCGATCGTGTCATCAAGATCATCACTGGCCGCGGCCGGAGAAAGATCGAGCTGGCAGGTGACGTCGACCACGAACTGCTGGCCCTGACGCCGTTCGAAGTCGAACACGCCATGGTGCCCGAAACCGACAATACCCCGCAGAGCAACGGAATCCCGCCCGGCCGTCGCGGCCGCATTCGACTCTCTCGCCCCCGCCGTCATCACCCTCCCTTCGCCCGCCGACCCTATCGAACCGGTTACCGGACGGGCAGTCCCCGTCCGCGAATCCGATGACGGTATCGCTCCCGCTCCGTCTTGGGTACGATCGCGCCGCTATTGCGACGTGGCAGGCTGCTCGGCCGAGTCGATCCGGTGCAGCCGTTCGATCACCTCGATGGCGTCCCGATGGGGCCGTACGGCATGGACCCGGACCCCCCACAGCCGCTGCTGCCGAGCGGCGATCACGGTCAGCGCCATCGACGCGTCGTCGCACTGGCGGGCCGGCCGCAGCCGGTCGCCGTCGGCCAGCAGCCGGCTGAGGAATCGCTTCCGGGAAACCCCGAGCAGCAGTGGCAGGCCGAGCACGTCGAACTCGTCGAAGCGGCGCAGCAGCTCCCAGTTGTGCTCGGCCGTCTTGGCGAAGCCGAAGCCCGGATCGATGATCAACCGGCCCGGCTCGATCCCGGCCGCGACGGCCTGATCGAGCTGCTCCCGCAACTCGATGATCACTTCGGCGACGACGTCCCGGTATACGGCACGGCTGTACATGTCCTCGGAGTGGCCGCGCCAGTGCATGCAGATGTAGGCGACCCCGAGCCCGGCGACCGTGCGCAGCATGGCCGGGTCGGCCCGGCCGCCCGAAACGTCGTTGATCATCCGCGCCCCGGCCGCCACGGCCGCCTCGGCGACCACGGCCCGCATCGTGTCGACGCTGACCACCGCACCGGCCGCCGTGAGTTCACGGATCACCGGCAGCACCCGGCGCAGCTCCTCCTCGATCGACGGCCGCACCGCCCCGGGCCGGGTCGACTCGCCGCCGACGTCGATCAGGTCGGCGCCCTCGGCGATCAACTCGTGCCCGTGCCGGATCGCGTCGTCGGGGTCGAGCCATTCGCCGCCGTCGGAGAAGGAATCGGGTGTGACATTGACGACACCCATCACCGTGGTCCGCCCTGGTGCGGGCAGCCCGGTCACCACGGGAATCCTCTTCATCGCCGTGATCCTAGTGGTCTGGCTCGGGCCGAAGTACGTACACGATCGGCAGCAGCTTGCCGAGGAACTGGTACGCCTCCCAGTGCAGGTTCGCCTCCACGTGCGCGACGATCTCCGCGCCGTGGGCGGCGACGAACCGGGCCCGGTCGCGGCGCAGCCGGGCGAGCCGGAGCAGGGCCTTCGACACCGGCCGGCCGCGCTCCTCCGACCACTCCCGCCACTCGGTGCCGATCTCGTGCGTCGCCACCGTCGCGAGCCCGGCCGCGGTGAACGCCGCCTCGACCGCATCCCGGGACAGGTTCGCCGCCACGTTGCCCAAGTGATGCCCGAGCAGCGCGGCCTCCGCCGGGGCAAGCAGCTCCGTGGTCACGGTCGTGAACACCACCAGCAATCCGGCCGGACCGGTCAGTCGGGCAAGATCAGCGACGGCTCCGGGCAGGTCGGCGACCTGCTCGAGCACGTCCCGGCACCAGACAAGATCGAAGGTACGACCTTGCCCGGCGACGGTTGCGATCTCGCCGAGGATGATCTTCACCCGGTCGGAGAGGCCAGCCGCGACGACCGCCTCCTCCGCCGCCCGGACATGGACCGGCACCGGCTCCACACCGACGCCGGTGATGCCCGGCAGGTCCCGAGCCAGTTGGATCAGATGGGCCGCGTCGCGGCAGCCGGCGTCGAGGACGCTGCCGTCCGGTGGCAGCAGACCGGCCGCCAGCCCGCGCAGCCAGTCGGGGCTGCGCGGATTCGACGACACGTCGAGCTGTTCGTACAGGGTCCAGGTCAGTGGTCCGTACACCCGCTCGAGGTTCCGGCCGTGGTCCTCGGCGTCCCGGCTCACGTCGCCTCCCGGGGCGCACCGAAGGGCAGCAGTCCGGTCAGGTCGCGGTGCGGGAACCCGCGGTAGTAGGTCTCGGCCGACATCCGGGTACGGTCCCGCATCGCCGACAGGTGGACAACCCGATTTCCGCGATCGAGCCGTCAGATCGACTGCGACACGCCGCCGAAAACGGCCGCGGATGTGACGGGTCGGCGGAATTGGGGAGTGACAAACGGCACTGGTGGATGGGCTCCTGTTCACTAGGATCGGTGGATCCCTTGTCTGGCAGGAGTCCTCGCATGCGCATGCCCGAAGCTGAAATCGACCTGTCCGCCGACCTGGTGCGGACCTTGATCACCGATCAGCATCCTGATCTTGCCGGCCCACTCACCCTGATCGCCAACGGCTGGGACAACGTGATCTTCCGGCTCGGTGACGATCTGCTGGTCCGGCTGCCCCGCCGCGCGGTCGCGGCCCGGCTGGTGATCAACGAGCAGCGCTGGCTACCCGTGATCGCCGATCAGCTGCCGGCTCCGATCCCGACCCCGGTGCGGATCGGTGCCGCGACCGCGGACTATCCGTGGCCCTGGACGATCTGCCGCTGGCACACCGGCATGCCGCTGATCGACGTACCGGTCGAGCAGCGGACAGTCCTGGCCGTGCCGTTGGCCGAGTTCCTGGCCGCCTTGCATCAGCCGGCGCCGGCCGAGGCGGTGACCGGCCCGGACCGGCCGGAGAATCCGGTCCGCGGAATCCCGCTGGCCGGCCGCAGCGAACTGGCCGAAGATCACCTCGGCAGCGGCGCGATCCCCGACCCGGAACGGTTCCGTACCCTCTGGGCCGAACTCGTCGCGACCCCGACCTGGAGCCACGACCCGGTCTGGGTGCACGGCGATCCGCATCCGGCCAACCTGCTCGCCGACCATGATCAACTCGCCGCGGTGATCGACTTCGGCGACATCACCGTCGGCGACCCGGCCACCGACCTGGCCGCCGTCTGGCTCGCCTTCAATGCCGCCGGCCGCCGCACGTTCCGCGACCGCTACATGGAGCTGACCGGCCCCGACCCGGACACCTGGCAACGCGGCCGGGGCTGGGGCCTCTCGATCGGCATGTCCCTGCTGGCCAACTCCGACGACAACCCCCAGCTCGCCGCCGTCGGCCACCACGCTCTTAGCCAGGTCGTCCTTGACATGCAGTGATATCGTGATATCACCAGCCGAGTTCGGAGGTGTCCGGTGACTGACGTTCTGATCCGAGGGCTTTCCCGAGAGGCCGTCGCCCATCTCGATGAGCAGGCGGCCAAGGCCAACCTGTCCCGCAACGAATATCTCGTGCGCACGCTGGAAGCCGATGTTCAGCGGAACCGACCCGCAGCAATCACCGCGCAGGACTGGGCGGACTCGGCCGACGCGTTCGCCGACTTGTCCGACCCCGTGGTGATGAAGGGCGCCTGGGAGTGACGACCTGGTTGATCGACAAGTCTGCTCTCGTCCGTCTGGCCCAGGGACAGGTGGCCGATCGCGCCGAGTGGGATCAGCGAATCCAGCGGGGCTTGGTGCACATCAGCACGATCACGCGACTCGAGCTCGGCTACTCGGTTCGCACCGGGAAGGACGGACGCGCTGCGTTCGCCCGCCCGCCGGTGTCTCTGATGCCGGTCGAGTACTGCACCCCGCGTGCTGAGGATCGGGCCCACGAGGTGCAGCTGCTGCTCGCCGACGCAGGCCGGCACCGAGCACCGTCCGTGCCCGACCTGTTGCTAGCCGCGATCGCGGAAACCGCCGGGTTGTCGATTCTCGCGGTCGACAAGGATTTCGGCCTGATCGCGGAGATCACCGGCCAGCCGGTCCAGCAACTGACGGTCAGCGACCTGAGTCGCTGAAAGACGAAAGACGCGGCAAGGACGGGCGGTTTGATCGGGGCTCGAGCAGGGCGGCCGACTGTTGGATGGTTGCCGTGGTCGGCTGCGCCGATTCTTGTGCGAGTGGACACTTTGGCCACGCTTCAGGCACAGAATCGTGGCCAAAGTGTCCACTCGCGGATCCCCTTGGCGGGCACCGGGCCGAAAGCCGGCCGCACCAGCCGCACACCACCCGGCGCGCCCGTCCTGGGCGCGTCTTTCACTCCGAGGACCGATCCGACGCCCGCACGGAGACTCAACCTCAGCGATCCCTGAAGCTTCAGCGAGCGAAGCTCAGAGGGGGAGGACGGCGGGGCGGGGGAGGCCGGCGACGTCCGTGGTCGGCCAGTCCGGGTCGGTGGTGAGCACCTCGAAGCCCTGGTCGGTGCGGAGCAGGGTGTCCTCGACTTTGCAGCCGGGTGCGGTCGGGTTCCAGGCGAAGGCCTGGTCGGCGACGATCCGGTCGGTGGCGCCGACGACGCCGCGCGGGTCCCGGCCGTTATAGCCGGCGATGCCGCCCTGGTGGTGTCGGGTCCACTCGTCGGCGGCGAAACCGTGTTCGGCATAGCCGGCGCAGCCGGCGCGGAAGGCGTCACCGAGGGTCGCCCCGGGTACGGTCGCGGCCAGGAACTCGGCCTCGACGGCCAGGATCCGCTCGTCGGCCGACCGTTCGGCGTCGGTCGCCGGACCGAACCGGACCCAGCGGCTGACGTTGATCACCAGGCCGTGCCGCCGGGCACAGATCACGGCCAGGAAGCGGCGGCCGACCGGCTCGTCGGTCGGCAACGGATGCCGGTACGACGACCGGGTGGCACCGCCGATCAGCGCAACGAGCGGCTCCGCCCCGGCCTCGGCGATCCGGCCGGTCAACGATGCCGCGAGGGCCCGCTCCGAGGCGTCCGGCGTGCTGGCGCTCAGCACCTCGGTCATCAGCCGGGCCGCGTCCCGGCCCAGCTCACGGAACCGGCCGAGCTCCCCGGGCAGCAACGGCGCCCGCGCGGCCCGGAGCTGGTCGGCGACCTGATCTTCGACCAGCGTGCCCGGGCCCGGGTCGACACCGCCCGGCGCGACGGCCCAGTCGAGCTCGCGGACCGCGATCCCGGCCGGCAGTTCCTCGGCCCGGAGCCGCTCGGACTCGTTGCCGGTCAGGATCACCTCGTCGCCTTCCGCCGAGACCCGGACCGCGACGATCGGCGGGGCGGCCAGGCTGACGTGCACCCGGGCGCCCTCCAGATACCAGCCCAGGGCCGGCTGCGAGGTCAGCAGCAGCCGCTGCGCCCCCTGGTCGGCGATGATCTTGAGCAGCCGGTCCCGCTTGATCGCCTGATCATCGACCGATCCGCCCATGCCCGATTCGATCACTTGAGTCCCGTCGTCGCGATGCCCTTGATCAGGAAGCGTTGGCCGAAGAGGAAGGCCAGGAAGATCGGCAGCAGTGAGATCACCGACATGGCGAACATGGCGCCCCAGTTGCTGCCGCCGGTGGAGTCGATGAACGACCGGAGCGCGATCGGCACGGTGAACATGTCCGGCGCGGTCAGATAGATCAGCGCGGTGAAGAAGTCGTTCCAGGTCCAGATGAACGTGAAGATCGCCGCGGTGGCCAGGGCCGGCACCATCAGCGGCAGGATGATGTAGCCGAAGATCTTGATGTGGCCGCAACCGTCGAGCCGAGCGGCCTCGTCCAGCTGGGTCGGGATGCCGCGGATGAACTGGACCATCAGGAAGACGAAGAACGCGTCGGTGGCCAGGAACTTCGGCACCAGCAGCGGCCAGAACGTGTTCACCCAGTCCAGCTGGGAAAACATGATGTATTGCGGCACCACGGTGACGTGGAACGGCAGCATGATCGTCACCAGCATCATCGCGAACCAGACCCGGCGCAGCTTGAACTTCAGCCGGGCGAAGGCGTACGCGGCCAGGGAGCAGGAGACCAGGTTGCCCACGATCGAGCCGAGCACCACGATCGCCGAGTTGGCCAGATACTGCCCGAACGGGAAGGCCAGCGCGTGCCAGCCGACCTGGTAGTTCTCCACGTTGAGGCTGCTCAGCCACAGCCCGGGCTGACGGAAGATCAGATCGTTGGGCCGCAGCGAGCTGACCGCCATCCAGAGCAGCGGATAGATCATCAGCACGCCGGCGGCGATCAGAAGCACGTGCTTGATCACCGACCGGACCATCGCCCCGACCGGGCGCTGCCTGGTCTGGTTGCGGCGCACCGGCGGCGGCGCGGTCCGGGTCCGTTCGGCCTCGATCAGCTCAGTCATCGTAGAACACCCAATACTTGGCAGCCAGGAAGTTGATCGCGGTGAAGCCGCCGATGATCACCACCAGCAGCCAGGCCATCGCCGAGGCATATCCCATGTCCAACTGCCCGAATCCCTTCTGGTACAGGTACAGCGTGTAGAACATGGTCGAGTCCGACGGCCCACCGGAGCCGCCCGAGACGATGAACGCCTGGGTGAAGGACTGGAACGCCCCGATGATCTGCAACACCAGATTGAAGAAGATGATCGGCGACAGCAGCGGCAGCGTGATGCTGACGAACCGGGTCCTGCGACTGGCCCCGTCGACCTCGGCCGCCTCGTAGTACATCCGCGGGATCTGTCGCAGCCCGGCCAGGAAGATGATCATCGGCGAGCCGAAGGTCCAGACGTGCAGCAGGATGATCGCGCCCAGGGCCGTGTCCGGGTTGGAGATCCAACCCGGCGGCGACTGCACTCCGAGGAACAGCAGCAGCTGGTTGACCAGGCCGGTGGTGCCGAAGATCTGCCGCCACAGGATCGCCACCGCGACCGAGGAGCCGAGCAGTGACGGCAGATAGAAGATCGACCGGTAGAAGGCCAGGCCACGCATGCCGCGATCGAGCACGATCGCGATGCCCAGCGCCAGCATCAGCTGCAGCGGCACCGAAACGATCACGTAGGTGAACGTCACCCGGAGCGAGTTCAGCAGCCGGGCGTCGTTCGCCATCGCGATGAAATTCTCCAACCCGATCCACTTCGGTGCCTGGATCAGGTTGTAGTCGGTGAAGGAGAGGAACAGCGAGGCGATCATCGGCCCGATCGTGATGCCGAACAGACCGATCAACCATGGCGCCAGGAACAGGTAGGCGACCTTGTTGTCCGGCGTCTCCTCCTTGGTGCCGCCCTTCTTCGCCCGGCGCAGCGCGCTGAGCTCCCCGACAACACTCATCGTGTGACCCTGTCCCTACTTCTTGATGTTGGCGTTGATCTCGCCGATCATCTTGGCCGCGGCATCGGCCGGCTTGGACTGGCCGAACAACACCTCCTGCCCGTACCGCTTGACCACGTCGGGCAGGTTTCCGGCGCCGATCGGCGGCGGCAGCGGGGTGTCGCCGAGCTCGGGCTTGATCTTGTCGAGGAAGGTGATCACCTTCTTGTCCGACGCGTTCAGGTCGGCCTCGATCGCGCCGCGGACCTCGGTGTTCGGCGGGACGCCGCGCTCGGTCAGCCCGATCTTGCCGGACTCGACGGAGTTGACCAGGAAGTTGACGAAGGCGACGGCCGCATCCGGATCACCCGACTCGGCCGAGATCGACCAGAACTGGGACGCCTTGTACCAGAGCTTGGCCTCGGCGGCGCTGCCCGCCTCGCTCGGCAGCCGGAGCAGCGTGATGTTCTCGCCCGAGGCGTTGTCGAAGGCGCTGACCTGGTTGGACCAGGCGAAGCCGAGGCCGAGCTTGCCGGTCGCGAAGGCCCCCTGGTCCAGCGACTGGCCGTCCTCCTCGGCCACCACGCTGGCCGGCTGACCGGCCTTGGAGTTCATCACCTCGAGGTTGTACGCGTACCACTCGGTCGCGTCGGCCTCGTCGAAGGCGAGTCCGGTGGCCGTGAACAGGCCCTTGCCGCGCTGCCGGAGGAAGGCACTGAAGGCGGCGTCGTTGGAGATCATCGACCCCATCCCGAAGGTGCCGTCCGGGCTGTTCTTCGTCACCTCGGCCGAGATCTTGATCAGGTCGTCCCAGGTCCAGGTCGAGTCGTCGGGCGGCTCGACCCCGGCCGCGGCGAAGACCTTCGGGTGGACCATTCCGACCGGCGCGTTGACCCCGGCATTGATCGCCATCAGGCCGGTGTCCGTCTGACCGGGTTCGACCGTACCCGGAGCGAACTTGGACACGTCGACCTTGCCGTTCAGATCCAGCAGGGCCCCGCGGCCGCCGTACTCGCGCACGTACTTCTCGTCCATCTGGATGATGTCCGGCGCATCGTTGCCGGCCACCTGAGTGGCGAGCTTGTCCCAGTAGGCACTCCAGTCGCCGGGCTCGGGACTGAGCGTGACGTCCGGTTTCACGGCCTTGAAGGCCTCGATGATCTTGCGGGTGTTGGCGTTTCTGGTGTCGTTGCCCCACCAGGTGACGCGGAGCTGGCCGGTGCCGCCGCCGCTCTGACCGCGGCCACAGCCGGCCAGCGCGACCGCCCCGGCCGCGGACAGCCCGAGGCCGAGCACAGAGCGCCGGCTCAGTGCCGCCGGGCGTTGGTTCGGGGATCCTGGAATCATCGTCGACTCGTCCTTCCGATTCACCGAGCTGGGTTGGGAAGCTCAGTAATCGCTTTCTAACAGCCCCGAGGTGGCTGTGTCAATGTCGGCGAGAAGAGCCCAGAAACCGATTCCGGTCAGTTTCCGGCGGTCGAGACGCGGGCCGTGCTGCTGCGGGCCACCAGCCGGGGACGGAACATGGCGCTCCGCTGCGGCTTCTCGCCGTTCAGCATCGCCCGCAGGCTCTCCCAGGCCAGCTCACCGAGCTCGAGCTGCGGCACCGAGGCCGTGGTCAGGGCCGGGCTGGTGAACTTCGCGAACGGGATGTCGTCGAAGCCGGCGACGGAGAGCCGGTCCGGCACCTCGACGCCGAGCTCGTGCAGTGCGCCGAGCAGCCCGAGAGCGACCACGTCGTTGAACGCGATCACCGCGGTGGCACCCGAGTCGAGCACCTCGCCGGCGGCCGCGTGCCCGTCGGAGAACATCGCCCCGCAGGGGATGGAGACGAGCTCGATGGTGTCGGCGAAACTCTCGAACCCGCGCAGCCGGGCGGCATTGGAGGCGCTGATCGGCGGACCGGCGAGATAGGCGATCCGGCGGTGACCGAGCCCGGTCAGGTGCCGCACCAGATCCCGGATCCCGGAGGCCCAGTCAATCCCGAGCAGCGGTGAGGAGTCGTCGGTCGGCTCCCGGTTGAGCAGCACCACCGGCGCCAGCTCGGGCAGCAGCCGGCGCAACTCTTCCTCCGGCATCCGCGGCGCCACGAGCACCAGGGCGTCGCAGCGGCGACGGGACTCGACGGCGAGGATCGCTTCCTCCTCCACCCGCTCGGCGGTGTCGGCGACCAGCACCCGGTAGTTCTCCTTGGCGGCGGCGAGGCTCAGGCCCCGCATCGCGCCGTGGAATGCCGGGTTGGTCAGATCCGGGACGATGTAGCCGATCGTGTGGGTCCGGCCCAGAGCCAGGCTGCGGGCGGCGGCGCTGGGGGTGTAGTTCAGCCGCTCGGCCGCCTTGAGCACCCGTTCGCTGATCTCGCGATCAACCGTCGGCAGGCCGTTCATCACCCGGGAAACGGTTGCTCGTGAAACCCCCGCCTGAGTGGCAACGTCCGCAATGGTGACTCTGGCCTTGTCGCGCGAACGCGCCATCAACTCCCCGCTCTCTCCCAGGCCGGATCCCGGTTTGCCTCATGACCCCCGTCGATTTAATCCAATAACGCGCAGCATATCCGGTCGCCGCTCAGACTGGGGACCTTTGGCTTGCGATTGCCGCGACTGCCCGAATAGAGTGCAGAAATCGGTTACTCACGGCGGTAACGCCCACGAGGAGAGATGTGATCATGACCAGGAAACGGTACGCACTCGTCGGGACCGGCTCCCGGGCCCGGATGTATCTCAAGGCCCTGACCGAGACCCACGCCGACGTCGGCGAGCTGGTCGCCCTGTGCGACACCAACCCGGTCCGGCTGGCGTACCACTCCGAGCAGTTGCAGCCGGCGACCGTGGCCACCTACCCCGCCGCCGACTTCGAGAAAATGCTCGACGAGCAGCGGCCGGACTGTGTGATCGTCACCTCGATCGACGTGACCCATTCCGACTACATCTGCGCCGCCCTCGATCGCGGCCTGGACGTGATCACCGAGAAGCCGATGACGACGACGGCCGAGCGGATCGGCAAGATCGTCGACTCGGTGGAGAAGTCGTCCGGGACGCTGACCGTCACCTTCAACTACCGCTACTCGCCGCGGAACTCGATGGTCCGGAAGCTGATCGCCGACGGCGAGATCGGCACCGTCACCGCGGTGCACTTCGAGTGGCTGCTGAACACCTCGCACGGCGCCGACTACTTCCGCCGCTGGCACCGGGAGAAGAAGAACTCCGGCGGCCTGCTGGTGCACAAGTCCACCCACCACTTCGACCTGGCCAACTGGTGGCTCGGCCGCTCACCGGAGAGCGTGTACGCCCGGGGCGGACTGCGCTACTACGGCGACGAGAATGCCGCCGCCCGCGGTCTGGAGCCACGACCGGCGCTGAGTCGGGACACCGATCCGGCCACCGACCCGTTCCACTTCGACCTGGCCGCCAACGAGACCAACCGGCGGCTCTACCTCGAGGCCGAGCAGGCCGACGGCTATCACCGCGACCAGGACGTCTTCGCCCCCGGCATCACGATCGAGGACAACCTCAGCCTGCTGGTCGGCTACGCCGGTGGCGCCAACCTCTCGTACAACCTCACCGCGCACGCGCCGTGGGAGGGTTACCGGGTCGGCTTCACCGGCACCGCGGGCCGGCTGGAGATCGAGGTGGTCGAGTCCTCCTGGGTCCGGCCGGCCACGACCAACGTCGACCCGACGGCGAACGACGACGGCGAGCATGCCGACGTCCGGCCCAAGGGCGCCCGGATCCTGCTGCAGAAGCACTGGCAGCAGGCGACCGAGGTGGAGGTCCAGACGAGCAGCGGCGGCCACGGCGGCGGCGACGTGATCTTGCTCGACGACCTGTTCCGCGAGCCGCGGGAGGACGCGCTCGGGCGCAAGGCCGGCTACCTCGACGGGATCCGGAGCGTGCTGGTCGGGGTCGCGGGCAACCAGAGCCTGGAGACCGGGCTGCCGGTCCGGCTGGCCGACCACGGGTTCCCGTTGGAGGAAGGTCCCGCATGAGGGTCGTGGTGACCGGCGGCGCCGGCCGACTGGGGCGGAGCGTCGTCGCCGGCCTGGCCGGCCATGGGCACGAGATCGTGTCGGTCGACCTGCGGGAGCCGCTGCGGCTGGCGCTGGACGGCGTGACCGAGCGACAGGTCGACCTGACCGATGCGGCGGCCTGCGACGCCCTGTTCGCGGCCGTCCGACCGGAGGCGGTGGTCCACCTGGCCGGGATCGCGGTGCCGTTCGCGGCGCCGGAGCGGCAGATCTTCACCACCAACTCGACGATCGCGTTCACCACTCTGCAGGCGGCGATCGAGCACGGCACCCGGCGGATCCTGGTCGCGTCCAGCCCGACCCCGCTGGGCTACGGGTCGCCGCACGGCTGGATGCCGGAATACCTGCCGATCGACGAAGATCATCCGCTGCGACCGTGGAACGCCTACGCGCTGTCGAAGCAGACGATCGAGAACACGGTGGCGACGTTCAGCCGGCAGACCGGCGGCTCGGTCCGGCTCGGCGTCTTCCGGCCGTGCTTCGTGATCTCGCCCGAGGAGTGGCGCGGCGCGCCGACCCAGCAGGGCCACACGGTACGGGAGCGACTCGACGACCCCGGCCTGGCCGCGGTCTCGCTGTTCAACTACATCGACGCCCGGGACGCCGCCGACTTCATCGACACCTGGATCGGCGCCGCCGACGAGGTGCCGGGCGGTTCGATCTTCTACGTCGGGGCGGCGGATGCGATGGCCCGCAAGCCGCTGGCGGAGTTGATGCCGCTGTACCATCCAGGCACCGAGCAACTCGCCGCCGGGCTGACCGGCACCGAGCCGGCGTTCTCGATCACCAAGGCCGAGCGACTGCTCGGCTGGCGGCCGAAGCGCAGCTGGCGGTCCGAGTTGATCGACTCCGACGAATCCCCGCTGTCCTAGGAGCCCGATGTCCATGAAGTTCGATGGCGTGCTGTTCTTCCCGGTCACCCCGTTCGATGATCATTCCCGGGTCGTGCCGGAGTTGATCACCGAGCAGATCCGGTCCCGGCTGGAGCACGGGCCGGGCGGCATCTTCGCGGCCTGCGGCACCGGCGAGTTCCACGCCCTGTCGGTGGCCGAGGTCGGCCAGGTGGTCGCGGCGACCGTGGCCGCGGCCGGCGGGAAGGTGCCGGTGATCAGCGGCGCCGGCGGACCGCTCGGACACGCGATCGACTGCGCCCGGGCCGCGCAGGACGCCGGGGCGGACGGCTTGTTGCTGTTGCCGCCGTATCTGGTCAACGCGCCCGTCGCCGGCTTGATCAACTACGTCGAGACGGTGGCCGCGGCGACCGAACTGCCGATCATCGTCTATCACCGCGCGAACGCGAAGTTCACGGCGGCGGCGATGGCCCGGCTGGCCGCGAACCCGAAGGTGATCGGCTTCAAGGACGGCGTCGGCGACCTGGCCGAGGCGCAGCGGATCGTGCTCGCCGTGCACGCCGCCGGCCGGACCGACTTCCAGTTCTTCAACGGCCTGCTCACCGCCGAACTGTCCCAGGCGGCCTACCGGGCCGTCGGCATCCCGCTCTATTCCTCGGCCGTGTTCGCGATGGCGCCGAAGATCGCCACCGCCTTCTACACCGCGCTGGCCGAGGGCGACGAGCCGCGCCGGCTGGAGTTGCTGACCGGCTTCTACGAGCCGCTGGTCGCCCTGCGGGACCGGGTGCCGGGCTATGCCGTCTCGTTGATCAAGGCCGGCGTGGTCGACGGCGGGCTGGCGGCCGGCGGTGTGCGGCCGCCGTTGGTCGACCCGACCGCCGAGGATCTGGCCCGGTTGCGGGAGATCCTCGCCCGCGGCCACGAGCTCGTCGGTTGACGATGATCGGAACGGTCGCGAAGGTCAGGACCCGGCTGCTGACCGCGCCGCTGCCGCGGCCCTGGGGACCGGACGTGCCTGAGGTGCACGTGATCGTGGTCGAGGTGATCACCGATGACGGCCGCCGGGGCACCGGGTTCAGCTGGACGCCGACGATCGGCGCGGCGGCCGTGCAGGCCCTGCTCGATCACGACATCACCGCTTTCCTGATCGGCAAGCCGGCGCACCCGGTCGCCGTCTGGGACGATCTCTGGGCGCACCTGCACGAGGCCGGTGGCGGCGGGATCACGACGATCGCGATGGCCGGAATCGATCTTGCTCTCTGGGACCTGCAGGCCCGCGATCTCGACCGGTCGGTGCCGGCCCTGCTCGGCGTACGACATCGGGAGCTGCCGGGGTACGGCAGCGGGGTGAACCTGCACTATCCGACCGACGAACTGCTGGAGCAGGTCCGCCGCTGGCTCGCCGTCGGCTATCGGGCGATCAAGATCAAGATCGGCAGCCCCGAGCTGGAGCGCGATCTGGACCGGGTCGCGGCGGTCCGCGAGCTGATCGGCCCGGGCGTGGCGCTGATGCTGGATGCCAACCAGCGCTGGGATCTGCCGGCCGCCCTCCGCGGCGCGAACGCGCTGACCCGGTTCGATCCGTACTGGCTCGAGGAGCCGGTCCGCGCCGACGACACCCACAGCTACGTCGAGTTGCGCCGCCGGACCTCGATCCCGATCGCCGCCGGCGAGAACGTCCATCACCGGTATCGGTTCGCCGAGTTGATCAAGGCCGGTGGCATCGACGTGGTGCAGCCCAACCTGGTCCGGGTCGGCGGCATCACCCCGTTCCTGCGGATCGCCGACCTGGCCGCGACCAGCGGGCTGCAGCTCGCACCGCACCTGCTGGCCGACGTGTCGGCGCAACTGGCTGTGACCTTGCCCGGGCCGGTGTGGGTCGAGGAGGTCGAGGACACCTCGTTCGAACAACTGGGGCTGGTGACGACGCCGACGCCGGTGGTCCGGGACGGCGCCCGGATCCGGATCGAGGATCGCCCCGGCCTCGGCCTCGCCTTCAGCTGACCCTCAATCGTGATGCCGCAGGCGTGTTCCGGGCCGCCTCACGTTGTCTATGCTGACCCCCGATGACTCAATCGGGACCACCGGGTTGGCCCCCGCCGTCGGGCCAGCCCTCCTGGGGTCCAACGTCGACCGGTCCCTCCGATCCCCGGCCAACCTGGGGCGCCGTCCCGCCGGGATCGCCGCCGTCCGGACCGCCGACGGGGTTCGGCTGGTCCGCTCCGCCGCCACCCCCGCCGCCCAAGCGCGGTGGCGGGCTGATCATCCTGCTGGTCGGCGGGATCGTCGTGATGCTGATCGCCGTGGTCGGCATCTCGGTCGGGGTCCTGTCGGCGCTGAGCAACCGCGACCAGGACGCCGGGTCGATCCCGACCTGGACGCCGACCGAAACCCCGAGCCGCCGGCCCACGCCCACCCCGCGACCGACCACGCCCTCCCCCAAGCCGACTCCGACACCGACCAAGCCGTCGCCGACCAAGCCGCCGCGCCAGGAGCCGGAGACCGGCTTGACCAAGAACTCGCTCTACAACCTCGAGCTGAAGCGCGGCGCGGGTGAGTGTTCGATCAAGGTCCGACGGCCGAAGCCGGCGCTGAAGAATTCCAAGCTGAAGCCCTACCTGGAGGACCTGGTCGACTGCATGGTCAAGGTCTACCGCAAGCCGTTCGCCGGGCTCGGCTTCGAGTTGAGCACGCCGAAGGTGCGGCCGTACTCCGGCAAGATCGAAGCGCCCTGCGGCGACCTCGACCAGGACGGTTCGCCCGCCTACTACTGCTCCGCCGACGAGACGATCTACTGGCCGGTGACGAGCGACGACGACCGGGAGGCGTACACCTTCGCCCGGCTCGGCTACGTCGGCCTGCTGGCGCACGAGTTCGGCCACCACCTGCAGTCGGAGACCGGGATGTTCCGCGAGTACTCGTACGCCTGGGCCGAGGCCAGCGAGAAGAAGCAACTGGAGTTGAGCCGGCGGCTGGAGTTGCAGGCGCAGTGCTTCGAGGGTGTGTTCCTCAGCTACGCCGAGGACTCGATCGAGCTGGACAGCGATGATCTCTACGAGATCCGAGAATGGCATTCCTACACCGGCGACGAGGACCCGCCGGAGTCACGGAAACCCGATCACGGCTCCAGCTCGGCCCAGTACCGCTGGCTGGAACGCGGCTACGAAAGCACCGACTTCGGCCGCTGCAACACCTGGCGCGCCACTTCCAAATCAGTGAAGTAAACCCCGAGTTGTCAGAACGAGGGCACGCTACAGCGTCCCCTAGTTCTGACAAGTCGGGGTTTAGTGCTGGCCGTTCATGATCAAGGACATGGCCTCGGCCCGGGTGGCGGCGTTGCGGAGCTGACCGCGGACCGCACTGGTGACGGTCCGGGAGCCGGGCTTGCGGACGCCGCGCATGGTCATGCACAGGTGCTCGCACTCCAGCACCACGATCACGCCGCCGGGCTCGAGGAAGTCGACCAGGGCGTCGGCCACCTGGGTGGTCAGCCGCTCCTGCACCTGCGGCCGTTTGGCGAACACGTCGACCAACCGGGCCAGCTTGCTCAGCCCGGTGATCCGGCCGTGCGCCCCCGGGATGTAGCCGACGTGGGCGACGCCGGTGAACGGCACCAGGTGGTGCTCGCAACAGCTCCACACCTCGATGTCCTTGACCAGCACGAACTCGTCGTGGCCCAGGTCGAAGGTGGTGGCCAGCACGTCCTCCGGGCGCTGGGTGAGCCCGACGAACATCTCCGCGTACGCCCGCGCCACCCGGTCCGGCGTGTCCTGCAGCCCGTCGCGATCGGGATCCTCCCCGATGCCGATCAGAATCTCGCGCACCGCCGCGGCGATCCGATCATGATCGAAGGGCTTGCCGTCACTCACCGCTGCTCGGGGTCGTGCGGCGGCTGGGACGGCTGCGGCGGCCACTGAGACGAGTCCAGCGGCTGCTGCGGTCCGGGCCCACCGGTCGGCGGCTGCGGCCCGGTCGGCGGCTGGCCCGGCAGCTGCGGCGGCATCGGCTGATGCCCCGGCGGCAGCGACGTGCCGCCCGGCGAGCCGTGCGAGCCCGGCACGCCGTTGCCGCTGGCGTGCTGCCCGTTGGGCGAGGCCGGCTCGAGCTGAGGCGGCGGCGGCATCACCGGCGGAATGCTCGACGGCTGGCGCTGGTCCGAGCCGGTCCAGGCCGGGCGCTTCGGCCACAGCTTCAGCGGCTTGAACACCTCCGCGACCTCTTGCCGGTCCAGGGTCTCCCGCTCGAACAGCGTCCGGACCAGGTCGTCCAGCACGTCGCGGTTCGCGGTCAGGATGTCGAACGCCTCCTGGTGCGCGGTGGCGATCAGGGCCGCGACCTCCTCGTCGACCGCGGCCGCCTTCTGCTCCGAGTAGTCGCGGTGGCTGGCGCCCATGTCGCGGCCGAGGAACGGTTCCGCGTCACCGCTGCCGAGCTTGACCGCGCCCAGCCGCTCGGTCATCCCGTACTGGGTGACCATGGCGCGGGCCAGGTTGGTGGCCTTCTCGATGTCGTTGCTGGCGCCCGTGGTCGGGTCGTGGAAGACCAGTTCCTCGGCCGCCCGGCCGCCCATCATGTAGGCGAGTTGATCAAGGAGCTCGGCCCGGGTGTTGGAGTACTTGTCCACCTCCGGCAGCACCATCGTGTAGCCGAGGGCGCGGCCGCGGGGCAGGATCGTCACCTTCTGCACCGGGTCAGTGCCGGGCAGCGCCGCGGCGACGAGGGCGTGGCCGCCCTCGTGATAGGCGGTGACCAGCTTCTCCCGCTCGTTCATCAGCCGGCTGCGCTTCTGCGGCCCGGCGACGACCCGGTCGATCGCCTCGTCCAGGAAGTGGTTGGTGATCATCCGCGCGTTCTGCCGGGCGGTCAGCAGGGCGGCCTCGTTGAGCACGTTGGCCAGGTCGGCACCGGTGAATCCCGGGGTCCGGCGGGCCACCGCTTCAAGATCGACATCGGGCGCCATCGGCTTGCCGGCCGCGTGCACCTGCAGGATCGCGAACCGGCCCTTCAGGTCCGGGCCCTCGACCGAGATCTGCCGGTCGAACCGGCCCGGCCGCAGCAGCGCCGGGTCGAGCACATCCGGCCGGTTGGTGGCGGCGATCAAGATCACGCCGCCGCGGACGTCGAAGCCGTCCATCTCGACCAGCAACTGGTTCAGCGTCTGCTCGCGCTCGTCGTGGCCGCCGCCCATGCCCGCACCGCGGTGCCGGCCGACGGCGTCGATCTCGTCGATGAAGACGATGGCCGGCGCATTCTCCTTGGCCTGTTCGAAAAGATCACGGACCCGGGAGGCGCCGACACCGACGAACATCTCGACGAAGTCCGAGCCGGAGATCGAGTAGAACGGCACGCCGGCCTCCCCCGCGACCGCGCGGGCCAGCAGGGTCTTGCCGGTGCCGGGCGGCCCGTACAGCAGCACACCCTTGGGGATCTTGGCGCCGACCGCCTGGAACTTGGCCGGCTCGGCCAGGAACTCCTTGATCTCCTCGAGCTCCTCGATCGCCTCCTCGCAGCCGGCGACGTCGCTGAAGGTGGTCTTCGGGGTGTCCTTGTTGGCGATCTTCGCCTTCGACTTGCCGAACTGCATCACCCGACTGCCGCCGCCCTGCACGGAGTTGAGCAGGAAGAAGAACAGCACGCCGATGATCAGGAACGGGATCAGGGTGCCGAGCAGGGAGGAGAAGAAGCCCGGCGTCGGGTTCTCACCGTCCCAGTTGTCCAGCGTCTTCTCGGCGTAGCGCTGATCCAGCCGCTCCCGCAGCGCGTCGTCCTGATTGCCGACCCAGGTGGCCTTGAGCTTCTGCTGGTCGTTGACGGTGACCTGGATGGTCTGCTCACCGTCGATCAGCTTGACCTCCTTCAGGTGGTCGTTGCCGTTGATCAGGGCCACCACCTGCGAGGTCGGCACGTCCTGGAAACCGCCGGCCAGCCGGCCGCTGAAATCGATCAGCAGGCCGATCACCACGACACCCAGGATGATCCAGAGGATGGGCCCGCGGAGGATGCGCTTCAAGTTCATTACCTGCCTGCTGAGTCGGGTTCGTCGGCCTGTGCACGGCACGAGGCATGCACCAGTACGCAGGCCAGAGTATCGTTCGCGCCCAACCGCGCCCTACGTCACCGTGGACTCACAGCAGGCTCACAGGTCGGTACGGTCCCAGAGGTCGCGCGCCGTGGTCAGGTCGGCCCGCACCAACTCCGCCACCTGGTCCGGGCCCGATGCGTCGCTGTATTCCGCGGTCAGGCAGACCGGTCCGGCCCAGTCGCGACGCCTGAGGTGGGCGATGATCCGGGCCCAGTCAGCCATCCCGGAGTCCGCCGGGCCCGACCTGACCCGATAGCGCGGTTCGCTCGAAGCGGAATCCGCGGCCGTCCGGTAGTACTCGCCGTTCTTCAGGTTGACCAGCCCGAGCCGCGGCCAGGCCAGGTCGAGACTGCGCACCGGGTCGACCCCCGTCAGCGCGTCGTGCGCCGCGTCCCAGACCAGCTCGAAACCGGGCAGCTCCTCGATCAGCGCCAGGACGCCGAGGGTGGTCTCGACGTACTTGCCGCGGTGCAGCTGCACCCCGACCCGGACGCCGTGGCTCGCGCTCAACGGGACGACCCGGTCGGCCCAGTCCCGCCGCAGCCGATCCACGGACGCGCGATAGCCGTCGTCGCCGACCGGGGCCATGGTGCGGATCATCCCGACCCCGGCCTCGGCGCAGGCCGCGAAGACCGGCTCGACGGGGTCGGCGGCGACGCTGATCACCTCGATCCCGTGCTCGGCCAGCGTCCGGACGAAACCCGGCAACTCCGCGCCGGCGTTGTCCGGGTCGAGGAAGCAGCCCGGCCGGACCGGCACCTCGACGCCGGTGAAGCCGAGTCCGGCGATCAGCTCGGCGAGCGGACCGGGGGCCAGGGTGCGCCAGGGCTTGCTGAAGACCGACCAGGTGACCATCTTTTCCTCTTCCTCTTTCCTACAGCTCGCGGGCGGTCGCGCGGATCCGGTCCTCGTCGACCTCGACGCCGAGCCCGGGCCGGTTCGGCACCGTGGCGATCGCGTCGTCGATCTCGAGTCCCTCGACGTAGAGCTCGGAGAGCAGCTCCGGCCCGTTCAACTCGGCCGGCAGGGCGAGGTCGAGCAGGCTGAACAGGTGGAGCGCCGCGGCGAAGCCGACGCCGGTGTCGGTCAGCCCGCTGGACAGGATCTCGAGCCCGTGCGCCTTGGCCACCGCGGCGGTCCGCAGCGCCGGCCGGAGCCCGCCGGCCTTGCAGATCTTGATCACCACCAGGTCGGCGGCGCCGAGCACGGCCGTCCGGGCCAGGTCGGCGGCGGAGAAGCTGCCCTCGTCGATCGCCACCGGCAGGTCGGTCCGCTCCCGGACCTTGATCATCCCGGCCCAGTCGGTGCTCGGCACCGGTTGCTCGACGCAGTGCAGGCCGGGCAGGTCGCCCACCTGCCGCAGCAGTTGGTGCAGCGCCGACGGCCGGTAGGACTGGTTGGCGTCCAGCCAGATCGGCTTGCCAGCGGCCGGTTCCGTGATCGCGCGCAGAGCCGCGGCGTCGGCCGCGACGTCACCCCGGATCTTGATCTTGTACGCGTGGTAGTCGGCACTGGACCGGACCCGGTCGACCATCGCCTCCGGGGTGTCGATCCCGATCGCCGAGCAGAGCGCGAGCTCCTGGTGCACCGCCCCGCCCAGCAATGCGTGCACCGGCACCGCGGCCAGTTTCCCGGCGAGATCATGCAGCGCGAGATCGACCGCGGCCCGGGCGAACGGGAAGCCGTTGGACACCGACGGGCTGAGCGCCTTGTCGGCCGCGCGATGGAAGCCCTCGATCGCGAACGGGTCGGCGCCGATCAGCAACGGCGCCAGCTCCTTGTTGATCACCGTCAGGATCGTGTCGGCGGTCTCATAGCTCCAGCTGGGCAGCGCCCGCTGCTCGCCCCAGCCGACGACGCCGTCGCCGGTGGTGAGCTTGACGAAGATCACGTCCCCGGTCGCCGCCGCGCCGCCGACCGGACCACTGCCGATCACGAACGCGTGCCGGAACGGGACCGGCACCACGAAGGTCTCCAGCTTCGTGATCACCGTGCTCATAAAGACCTCCGGGATCGAGGGGGCGCAGGTTTGATCGAGCGGCAGGATCGTGTTCCGTTCCCTGAGCCTGTCGAAGGGCAAGGGTGATGTGGCCTGCCCTTCGACAGGCTCAGGGAACGAACAACCCGAACGTGCCGATCAGCGCCGGGCCTCATGCGAGCACCGACCAGCGGGCGGGATCGACCCAGCTGGGCCCGTGGGATCCGTGGTCCAGGAAGGCGATTACGTCGTCGAGCACGTAGCGGACCAGGGCCAGATGGCCCTCGACCGAATCGCCGGCGATGTGCGGGGTGAGGAGCACATTGGGCGCGGCGAACACCTCGGGCGACAGTCGGGCCGGCTCGGGGTCGTACACGTCCAGCGCGACCTGCAGCCGTCCCGACCGTATCTCCCGCTCCAGCGCCTCGGGGTCGATCGCTCCGGCCCGGGCGGAGTTGATCAAGACCCCACCGTCCGGCATCCGGGCCAGCAGTTCGGCGGTGATCATGCCGCGGGTGGCGGGCAGGTCGGGCACGTGCACCGAGACGATGTCGGCGGTCATCACCTCGGGCAGGTCGGCCGGGGTGACGTCGAGCTCCCGGGCCCTCTGTTGATCAAGGTAGGGGTCGTACAACAGCACCCGGACACCGAACGGTGCGAGCAGAGTCCGGAACGCCCGGGCGGTCGAGGAGCCGCCGATCAGCCCGACGGTCCGGCCGCGCAGCTCCCGGCCGCGGAAGGCGTCCGGCTTCCAGCCGCCGGCCCGGGTCCGCGCGTCGTAGGCCGGCAGCCGGCGATGCAGGGTCAGGCAGGCGGCGAGACAGTACTCCCCCACCGACCAGGCGATCCGGGTCGCCGCGGAGAAGACGGTCAGCCGGTCGGCCAGCAGCTCGACCGGGACCAGCCGCTTCACGGTGCCGGCCGCGTGCGCGACGATCTTGAGGTCGGCCGCGCCGGCGAACAGCTCCGGCGGGATCGGCGGCGTGCCCCAGCTGGTGATCAACACCTCGGCGCCGTCGGTCAGCCGGACCAGCTCGGCGGCGTCCAGCGAATCGCTGCCCCAGCTCACCTCGAACCGTTCCTCCAGCAGCGACCGGGTGGCGTCGTCGCAGACGTCGGCGGCACGGGCAGGGGTCATCGCCATGGCGAGTCTCATGCTGGAACCGTAGGGTGACCGGGCGATACCCGTCCAAGTCGATCTCGGCATCGACCGATACCGTCAGGGCATGGACTATTCCTTGGCCCAGTTGCGCGGCTTCGTCGCGGTCGCCGAGGAACTCCACTTCGGCCGGGCCGCGGCCCGGCTGTCGATGACCCAGCCGCCGCTGACCCGGCAGATCCAGACCCTGGAACGCGCGCTGCAGGTCCGGCTGTTCGACCGCGGGCCGGGCGGCGTCGGCCTGACCGCCGCGGGCCGCGCCTTCCTCGCCGACGCTCGCCGGGTGCTGGCCCTGGTCGAGGCCGCCCCGGACTCGGCCCGCCGGATCGCGGCCGGCGAGATCGGGACGATCCGGCTCGGCTTCACCGCCATCGGCGCGTACGCCGTGCTCGGCGACTTCCTGACCATGATCACCAAGTCGCTGCCCGGCGTGTCGGTGGCGCTCACCGAGGAGACCAGCGAGGTCCAGTTCGCCGGCCTGGCCAGCGGCACCCTCGACCTCGGTCTGGTCCGGCCGCCGATTCCGGATGATCTTGCCTCGGCGCCGATCCACACCGAGCAACTGGTGCTGGCGATCCCCGCCGGGCATGCGCTCGCGCACGGTTCCGGACCGGTCCGGCTGAGCGAGGTGGCGTCGGACTACATCGGCTACAGCCCGGAGGGATCACGCTATCTGCACGACGTCTGCGCCGCGCTGGTCGGGGTGCAGGATTTCCTGAAGGCACAGATCGCCTCCCAGGTGCCGACCATGCTCGCCCTGGTCCGGGCCGGCCGCGGCTTCGCCCTGGTCCCGCGCTCCTGCACCGCGATGCGCGTCGAGAACGTCGTCTACCGCGAACTCCACGACTCCGACGCCCGCACCGTCACTCTGCACGCCGCCTGGCACCCCGACTCGACCAACCCGGCCCTGGCCCGCCTGCTCCCGGAACTCGGCCCGGCCGAGAACCCGGACCAGCCTCACCGCTGAAAGATCAGTCCAGATCGATCAGTTCTACGTCCGGCGCGTACCGGGCCAGCGCCAGCCGGAGTTTGCCTTTGTCGAGTTCCCATCCCGAGATCGGCCGACTGCACATCGCGACCCAGTGCGAAACATGGGAGACGTGGGACGCGCCGAACATGTCGAGCCCACGCAACTCCGGCACCGGAACTGGTCGCCCTCTGCCGTCCAGTCCGAGGTAGCGCTGGGGCGGAAGGCTCAGTTTGTGACTTCGGAACAGGACGATGGAGCCGATTTCGGCCCACCTGATCAGGCGCTCGGGATTTCCGAGCGCCCTCCGACCGAAGTGCACGCCTTCATGGTCTACCCGTAATGCCGGCTTGCCCCATTGCACGATCGCGACATAGACCACGCCGGCCATGGATCCGACTCCGAAAAGGAGGAAGGGGATCGCCAGGGCGAATGCCGCGGGGTGGCCGGTGGCCAGGATCCCCAGACCGCCGACCGCAGCCGCCACACCGGCACCGAAGGCGATCGCCTCGCCGAAACTCAACCCGTAGCGCTCTTCGTACCCTGTGCCGTCCACGGGAAGGATGGTAGACGTCCACCCGCTCAGGACAGGATCAGCTGTAGATGTGCGGCGACAGCGTGCCGACGCTGCGCAGGTTGCGGTAGCGGCCGTCGAAGTCGAGGCCGTAGCCGACCACGAACTCGTTCGGGATGTCGAACCCGACGTAGGCGACGTCGACCGCGTTGCGCTGGGCCTCGGGCTTGCGGAACATGGTCATGATCTTGAGGCTGGCCGGGTCGCGCGACTGCAGGTTGCTGATCAGGTACGACAGCGTCAGGCCGGTGTCGATGATGTCCTCGACCACCAGCACGTGCTTGCCGCTGATGTCGGTGTTGAGGTCCTTGAGGATCCGCACCACGCCGGAGGACTGGGTGCCGGAGCCGTAGGACGAGATCGCCATCCAGTCCATCGTGCAGTGCCCGCGGATGGCCCGGGACAGGTCGGCCATCACCATCACCGCGCCGTTCAGCACCCCGACCAGCACGAGCTCCCGGTCCTCGTAATCCGCGTCGATCTTGGCGCCGAGCTCGGTGATCCGTTCCGCGATGTCCTCGGGGGTGTAGAGGATGCTCGTCAGGTCGCCGGAGATGTCGGTGTCATCCACGATCGCCAAGCCTGCCACACGTGATCAGCCGCCCGTCCCGTCGGGTGACGGTCAGTGCCGGCAGATCGACCCCGGCCTGCCCGTGCCACGCGGTGAGCAGCCGCTCGACCTCACCGAGTTGGGCCGCGGAGACCTCCGCCGCCCCTCGCTCGAGCAGCCAGCGGCGCAGGATCCGGGTCCGGAGCGCGGTCGGCTGGGCCAGGGTCGCGGCGCAGTCCAACCCGTCGCCGGTACGACAGCCCGCCGCGGCCTGGTCGGCCAGCCGGTCCAGCAGATCCGCGTCGGTGCGGGCCAGCCGGGCGGTCCGGGCCAGCGCCGCGGCGACGCCGGGTCCGAGCTCGGATTCCAGCAGCGGCAGCACCCGCTCCCGGACCCGGACCCGGGTGTAGGCCGGATCGGCGTTGTGCGGGTCCTGCCACGGGGTCAGCCCGGCCTCGACACAGGCCCGCTCGGTGGTCGTCCGGGGCAGGTCGAGCAGCGGCCGCAGCAACCGGCCGGACCGGGTCGCCATGCCGGCCAGGGACCGCGTCCCGGAGCCGCGGGCCAGGCCGAGCAGCACGGTCTCGGCCTGGTCGTCCCGGGTGTGGCCGAGCAGAATGGTGGTCGCGCCGAGCCGGTCCGCGGCTGCGTGCAGCGCGGCGTACCGGGCCGACCGCGCGGCCGCCTCCGGGCCATCGCCGGAATCATGATCGACTTCGACCGCGACGATCTCGACCGGTTGGAGACCGTACCGAGTGAGTTGATCAACGACACCGGCGGCGACCGCGGCCGAGCCGGCTTGCAGTCCATGATCAACGATCACCGCGGCCAGTGGCCGACCGGTCCGACGAGTCACCTCACGAGCCCCCGCGGCCAGCGCGAGCGAATCCGGGCCGCCGGAACAGGCGACCAGCAGACCATGATCAGCTTCCGTCAACGCCGCCGACACGGCCTGGACCACGTCCAGCAGTGCCGGGCCCAACGCGCGAACGGCCATCTGGGATCGAGAGTCAGGCCGCGGTGCCGTGCACCCGGTTCAGCCACAGGTCCGGGAACGCGATCTCGTCCTTGCTGGGCAGGGTTTCCGCCGACGTCCAGGCCTCGTTCAGACCGGCCATGCCGACCCGGTCGAGCACCCGGCGGCAGAACGCGGCGCCGTCACGGTACTGCCGGATCTTGGCGTCCAGCCCGAGCAGCTTGCGGATGATCTTGTCGAACCCCTGGCCCTGCCGGCGGACGTTGAACTTGCGCCGGATCTGCACGATGGACGGGATCACGTCCGGTCCGACACTGTCCATCACGACGTCGGCGTGGCCCTCCAGCAGCGACATGACAGCGGTCATGGCGTCGACCGTCTCGCGCTGCTCCGGGGTCTGGATCAGGTCGACGATCGAGACTTCCTGATCACCGCGCAGCCCGTCACCGATCTTCTGCGCCGCGGTCTTGATCATGTCGGCCATCGCGTCGGCATCCAGGTCGGCTGTCGAGACAAGCTTGGCGATCAGGCCGTTCAGATGATCACGCAGCCAGGGCACGGCAGTGAACTGGACCCGGTGGGTCTCCTCGTGCAGGCAGACCCAGAGCCGGAAGTCGGCCGGGTCGATCTGCAGCTCCCGCTCGACGTGCACGATGTTGGGCGCGACCAGCAGCAGCCGGCCACCCGGCTCACCGTCGGCGCCGGGATGGAACGGGTCGAACTGTCCGAGCACCTTCGGCGACAGATAGCTGAGCAGGGCGCCGATCTCGACCCCGGTCACCCGGGCCCCGACCTGCGCCATCGTCTGCTGCATCTGGGACGGGTTCTCGCCCAGCCGGTCGTTGAACTTGTCCGCCAGCGGGGCGACGATGTGCCGGAACCCGTCCAGGTTGGCCTGGATCCAGCCCGGCCGGTCCACCACCAGCACCGGCGCCGTCGGACCGGGCACCCGCAGCTCGGTCACCTCGGCCACGTACGCCTCGGCCCGCACGGCCGCTTCGCGCAGCGCGGCAACGGCCGACTGCGCTCCGGCGCGGGAGATCTCGGGACCGGGCTTCACCAGCCGGCGAGCAGTCTGCGACGCGACGTTCCAGTCGACCATCGTGGTAGCCATGCCCCCGACTCTATGCCGCTCAGGTGCGACAACCCATCGGCGGTATCCCTGACTTTCCCATCCCTCGTGTCTCGCTTCGTCAGCGTCGTTGGAGGGATCACAAACACAGCAAAGAGGACAGGTCGCGCGTCGGTCCGTCCTGGCGGCCGACTACCGGTCGGGCGACATCAAAGGGTCAAAGATGCAGCAAAGGGAGGGCAGGTTGAGCAGCGGTGCGCCTGGGCGTCCGGCTACCGGTACGGCGGCGCCGAGTGGGACGAAAGCGACGCCGATCCAGCGCATCTACGGCGCTAACGTCACTCTCGCGCGCGACACCCGGCCAGCTCCGCCTCAGTCGGTGCAGCCACAGCCGGCGAGGGCGGTCGAGGCCCTGGCCAGCCATTCTCGGGCGAGCCACTCGTCCTTCGGCTCGTTGATCACGAACGCGTACGCCAGCAGCGAGCCGTCGGCGGTCCGGACGACGCCGGCCAGCGACTGGACTCCGGTCAGGGTGCCGGTCTTGCCCCGGACCAGGCCGATGCCGGCCACCGCCCGGGGGTCGGTGAAGCGAGTGCGCAGCGTGCCCTCGGCGCCGGCGACCGGCAGCCCGGTGAGCACCGCGCGCAACTCGGGGTGGTCGCTCGTCGCGGCCAGCCGCAGGGCCTTGACCAGGGCGTCGGCCGGCACCCGGTTCTCCCGGGAGAGGCCGCTGCCGTCGTGGATCACCATCTCGTCGTCCCAGACCTTCAGCTCGGTCAGGATCTCCTCGATCGAGCCGCGCGCCTGCCCGATCGAGCCCGGCCCACCGGAGGCGACGGCGAGGTGCCGGAACAGGACCTCGGCGCCGTCGTTGTCGCTGGTCAGCAACACCTGCTCGACGATCCGCTCCAGCGGCATCGAGGTCACCTCGGCCAGCTGCTTGGCCTTGGGCGCGGCCGTCTCCTCGCTGATCTTGGTCACCGTGATCTTGTGCCGTTGCAGCGCCTTGCCGAAGGCCGTGGCCGCGGCCAGCGCCGGGTCGGTGTCGCGTGGTGCGCCCTGATGCCGGCCCTCGTTGACCCACAGGGCCGAGGTCGGCGTGACCTGGTCGCCGTAGTTGCTGGGCCAGGTCGGGTTCCAGGCCCGGCCGGTGAACAGGCTGGCGTCGTAGCCGAGTTTGATCTTGGTCTGGCCGGAGGCGCGCAGCTGTTCGGCGGTGGTGGCGGCCAGCTCCTCGATCGAGCCGCGGACCGGGTAGCTGTCCGGCGCGGCCTTGTCGGTCAGGTACGGGTCGCCGCCGCCGAGCAGGATGATCCGGCCCTTGCCGTCGGCCACCACCCGGGTGCTGAACTCGTGCCCGGGCCCGAGCGCGACCAGCGCCGCGGCGCCGGTGAGGATCTTCAGCGTCGACGCCGGCATCATCGGCTCGTCGCCGTCGTGGTCGTACACCTCTTTACCGCTGAACACGTCCTGCACCACGGCCCCGAGCTCGGACTTCGACGACCCCACCTTCTCGATCACCCGCTCGACCTCGTCGGCGTCCGGCACCGGACCCTTGCTGACCGGCTTGAGCACCGGCGCGGGTGCGGCGGCCGGTTCGGGCTTCGGGGTGGGAGTCGGCGCCACGCTGGGGGCCGGAGTCGGATCGGTGGCCGAGACGGGCGTCCGCCACGGCCCGACGGCGTACCCGACGCCGACCAGGGCCAGGACCAACACCAGGCCGACGCCGATGATCAACAGCCGTCGCGTCGACGGACTGATCCGTGGCATCGGGCCCACCCCCTGGTCGCAGATCTCGATCCACGCCGGGCTTACTATGCTCGGCGTGCCCGGCCCATCCTAGATTGTGGAGGAGGAGCGATGAGCGACCGGCTGACCTTCGATGTGACCGTCGAGATCCCGAAGGGGCAGAAGAACAAATACGAGGTCGATCATGCGACCGGCCGGATCCGGCTGGACCGGACCCTGTTCACCTCCACGGCGTATCCGGCCGACTACGGCTTCATCGAGGGCACCCTCGGCCAGGACGGTGACCCGCTGGACGCGCTGGTGCTGTTGCCGGAGCCGACGTTTCCGGGCTGCCTGATCGAGTGCCGGGCGGTCGCGATGTTCCGGATGAAGGACGAGGCCGGCGGCGACGACAAGGTGCTCTGCGTCCCGGCCGGCGATCCGCGCGGCGACGGGGTCAAGGACATCTCCGACATCTCCGACTACCTGCTGCTCGAGGTGGAGCACTTCTTCACCGTCTACAAGGACCTGGAGCCCGGCAAGTCGGTCGAAGGCGCGACCTGGACCGGGGTCGAGGAGGCCGAGAAGGAGGTCCGCGCCTCCTTCGAGCGGGCCAAGGAGCAGCACTTCTGAGCCATCCCGCTCGGCAGATCGGGAGTCCAGCGGTCGGCAGTTCGGCGGTTTCCGGGACGGCAGATCTACGATCCGATACTCGGCAGATCTACGATCTGACAGTCGGCAGATGTACGATGCGAGCATGAGAGGACTCCTTCTCCGAATCTCGGCACACCGTCGGCGATGATCCCCAGCAGCGGAGACCGGCCACCGCTCCTACCCCGGGCGGTTGCGGACCAACTGCGTGAGTCCGCGGCCGCGTTCCGAGTGGTCATCGTGAACGGCCCGCGCCAGGCAGGCAAGACAACCCTGCTGCGGCAGTACGAGCGCGATCACGGAGCCGACTTCCGAACACTCGACACGGTGGCCACGCGCGAGTTCGCGGAAGCCGATCCTGAAGCATTCGTGCGGACCGCCGACCGCACGGTGATCATCGACGAGGTTCAGCTAGGGGGCGATCGACTGATCCGCGCGATCAAGCAGGTCGTCGACGGCAGTCAACGCCCCGGCCAATTCGTCCTGTCCGGCTCGACCCGATTCCTCACCACGCCTGGCATCTCGGAGTCCCTGGCCGGCCGCGCCGTCTTCACCGAGCTCTGGCCGATGAGCCTGGCGGAACTGACCGAAACGACCGAATCGAGCCTTCTTCCTCGGGCCTTCGCCGATCCGAGATCCATGATCGAACACACGTCGTCGGATTGGACCAGGGACGGCTATATCGATGCTGCCTGCGCCGGCGGGTTCCCAGAAGCCCTTCGGCTCCCGGACACACGGGTTCGTCAGCGATGGTTCGCCGGCTACGTTCAAACGATCATCTCCCGGGATGCGGGGGTCTTCGCCTCGGCCCAGGAAACCAGGCTCATCACCCGGTTGCTGAGCCTCGTCGCGGCCCGCTCCGGCGGTCTGCTGGTGTTCAGTGACCTTGCGAAGTCACTGGCCATCACCAATCAGACGGTTCAGACCTATCTCGACCACCTCGACACCGTGTTCCTGACCTCGACGATCCCCACCTGGTCCACCAACGCGACGTCACGGATCACCAAGGCACCCAAGGTGTTTCTGACCGACACCGGGCTGCTGGCGCAGCTGCGAAGGGTCGGCCGCGAGACACTGCTGACACCCGGGGCGCCCGGATTAGGCAGCCTGATCGAGTCCTTCGTGTTCACGGAATTGATGAAGTCGCGTGCAGTCGATGAGGACTTCGATCTCTTTCATTTCCGCGACCGGGATGGCCGGGAGATCGACTTCGTCTGTGAGGGCGCGGACGGTCGGGTCGTCGCGATCGAGGTCAAGGCCTCGACCTCTCCGCGTTCGGACGCAGGCCGCCATCTCCGCTGGCTGCGGAGCAAGATCAAGGATCGGTTCGCGGCCGGCATCGTGCTCTACCTCGGCCAGTTCGCCGGCTCGCTGGGCGACGACATCTACCTCCTCCCGATCTCGGCCCTCTGGGGTCACCAGCCGCTACAGTCCTCACAATGACCGAGTACGTGATCTTGCTGGCACCGTCGGCCAACCGGGTCTACACCGACCAGGCGGCGCGGCTGACCGGCGCCGAGCTGGCGATCCTGCTGCGCCGGGACGTGTCCCTGGATCCGGTCACGCTGGCCGGGGTCGACTATCTGGCGCTGACCGCGGACGATCCGGCCGACCTGGCGCCACTGGGATTCGGTTCGGCGGCACTGGCGCTGTACCGGCGCGACGGTGATCATCTGCTGCCGGTGCCGCTGGAACGGCCGGACGCGTTCGACGACGATCTGGTCACCATCCCGAAATACGCGGGCAAGACCAACGAGCAGTTCACCCGGCTGTTGATCAACGTGACGCTGGCCGCCCGACCGGCGGCCCAGACCGAGCGCCCCCGTCGTCCCTCCATCCTCGATCCGTTGTGCGGAAGGGGAACGACGTTGAGCACCGGGCTGACGCTGGGCTACGACGTCAACGGCGTCGAGTTGGATGCGGCGGCGTTCGAGGCGTACGCGGCGTTCCTGCGCACCTATCTGCGGCGGAAGCGGATCAAGCACTCGCTGGAGGTGAACCCGGTCCGCCGGGACGGCCGGCATCTGGGCAGCCGGCTGGAGGCGACCGTCGCGCCCCGGCCGGACCGGCAGTTCAAGATCACCGTCTTCAGCGGCGACACCCGACAGTCGGCCTTCCTGTACGGCAAGCGCCGGTTCGACGCGGTGATCACCGACGCCCCGTACGGGATCGCCCACGGCAGCCACTCCGGCCCGCGGTCCCGGGACCGCTCGGCGGCCGCCCTGCTGGCCGAGGCGATCCCGGTCTGGGTGGAGCAGCTCCGGCCCGGCGGCGCGCTCGGCCTGGCCTGGAACACGCACGGCCTGAGCCGGCCGGATCTGGCCGAGATCACGATCAAGGCCGGCCTGACCCCGCTCGACCACGGCCCGTACACCGACCTCGGCCACCGGGTGGACTCCTCCATCCACCGCGACATCCTGGTCGCGGTGAAACCCGACTAACCGAAGAGCTCGCCGAACCACTCCAGCTGCGCGGCGGTCTGGTAGATCCCGCCGCCCTCGTGCTCATTGTGCGAATAGACGTTGATCGACTTCTCCACTGTCGCGTCGCCGCCGTAGAAGTTGTACGCGGCGTAGACGGTGGACGGAGGGCAGACCGGGTCCATCAGGCCGACCGAGAACAGCGCGGCGGCCCGGGCGCGGCGACCGAGGTTGACCCCGTCGAAGTAGCCGAGCGTGCGGTAGGCGGTCTCCACCTGATCCCGCCAGCCGGCGAGGAAGGTGGTGATCTCGCCGTACGGGTTGCGGTGGGTGATCTGCAGGGCCCGCTGGAAGTGGCAGAGGAACGGGACGTCCGGCGCGGCACCGAGCAGGTCGATGCCGGCGGCCGGGGCCAGGCCGGCCGCGGCGATGGTGATCCCGCCACCCTGGCTGCCGCCGGTGACGATGATCTTGCTCGGGTCGGTCGTCGAGTGGCCGAGGGCCGCGTCGAGCAACCGGACCGCGTCGATGTAGACCCGGCGGTAGTAGTACTGAGCCGGGTCGCCCAGGCCGGCGGTCATGAAGCCGGGCACGTGGTTGGCCCCGGCCTCCGGGGCGGCGTCGATGGTGGTGGAGGCCCCGCCGGAGGACCAGCCCTGGCCGCGGGTGTCCATCACCCAGTGCGCCCAGCCGGCCTGCGCCCACTGGGTGAACGAATGCGGGAAGCCCCGGCCGCCGGAGTAGCCGTGATACTGCACCACCGTCGGCAGCGGCCCGGTCGCGCCGGCCGGCACGTGCAGCCAGGCCCTGATCGGCGAACCGCCGAAGCCGGGGAACGTCACGTCGTAGGTGTCGATCACCGCGAGCCGGTTGTCGATCTTGGTCACCTCGACCGCACCGCCGGCGGCTCGGGCCTCCTCGATCGAGCCGGACCAGAAGGTGTCGAAGTCGTCGGGCTCGGCCACCGTCGGCCGGTATTCGCGCAGCTCATCCAGGGAAAGATCGAACATCGCCATGGCCGCTGATCCTAGTGGGTGGCCGCCGCCCGGCTCGCCCTGGCCCTTCTCGTCGGCTGCGCGGGCCGATGAGCGCGGATCCCGTCCCAGCTCTTCGATCATGGTCATAACCGAGACGGTAAGGTTGCCTTACTTCCGTCGAAGGCCGAAGTCGGTTAACGCCGCGTCGAATTCCAGAACCGGAGAAAACAATCCACCGAGGTTGCATACTCTTTGCAACTTATCTCCGCGAACGGGTTGTTCGCCTTCCCTGCCGAACAGCGCCGAAAGGGTATCCTTTGGAGAGACGTTCGGTCCGGCCGCGCAAGGGAGGCGGGCCGGTCCGACGGTCACGGGGGATGGACCCTTATGAAATCGGGGTTATTAACGCGAACGGCCGACGCCGTCGTCATGACGAGCGTCCTGGGCCCGGACGCGGTCGCCAAGTCTGAAACGGCACGAAATCGCCGCGAGGAACGGAAGAACCTTCGATGAATTCATAGGCCGCGTGCGGCGGTCGACGATCATCGCCAGGCATCGAAGTTTGCCCCCACCGATGTCCGAGCGAGGTCGTCCTCGCGCCTCGTCTGCAGCGAGGCTGGCCGCCGTACGCCCCTCCAGGAGGGTGCTGGGCAACGAATTCTTGAAACTTCTAGCGAAGCGTCCCGGGACGGGTTACGCTCCAGTTACCTTGAGTCACGGGGGGAGATTACTCAGGGGTTTGTAGGAGCGCGCGTCGGTGAATTGGCCCGATCGACTCCTCACACCTCTTAACTCGAACCCACGGAGTCATGGCTGCTGACTTGCGCCGTCACGGGGGTGACGGGCAGCTTCTGGGAAAGTCGGGGGGCATGATGTTTGCCAGAATAGCGGTTTTGCATGTGCGGAATTCCGTACCGAACTCCGGTGTCTGCTGATGTCGGCGATGGCGCCGGCACCGAACACCAACCCAGCGGACGGGGTATTCGTCCATCCGCAGGGATTGTGCGACAGCAACGAGGTCGGTGCGGGAACTCGGATCTGGGCGTTCGCCCATGTCATGGCCGGCGCCCGAATCGGGCGGGACTGCAATATCGGCGGCGGTGCTTTCGTCGAAGGGGGCGCCGAGCTCGGCGACCGGGTGACGGTCAAGAACCAGGTGATGATCTTCGACGGGGTGTGGATCGAGAACGATGTCTTCCTCGGCCCCGGAGTGATCTTCACCAACGATCTGCGGCCGCGGGCCAGCATCAAGCGCAGCTGGCCCGACCTGCTCTCGACCAGGGTCTGCGACGGTGCCACACTCGGCGCGGGCGTGATCGTGGTCTGCGGGATCACCATCGGGCACAACGCGTTCGCCGGCGCCGGCGCGGTGCTGACCACCGACGTGCCGGACCATGCCCTGATGGCCGGCAACCCGGCGCGCCAGCACGGCTGGGTCTGCGCCTGCGGCCAACGGCTGGACAAGGCGCTGCGCTGCCGTTGCGGCCGGCGGTACGCGAGCTCGGTGTCCGGCGTGATCGAACTCGGCCCGGTGCGGGTCCGCGAGGCGGGCTAGATGTACGTCTCGCTGCGTGAATCCCCGACCGGCTCCAAAGCCAAGGGCGTCCCCGGTGGCATCAAGAGCCGGATCCCGGCGACGGTGATCGGGCTCGGTCTGGTCAGCCTGCTCACCGACGTCTCGTCGGAGTCGGTGGCCGCCGTGCTGCCGCTCTACCTCACCGTCGTCCTCGGCTTCGGGCCGCTGGCGTACGGCTTCATCGACGGGATCAACCAGGCCGTGTCGGCTCTGGTCCGGCTGGTCGGCGGCTTCTGGGCCGACACCACCCGGCGGCCGAAGCCGATCGCCACGCTGGGCTACGCCTCCTCGGCGGCGTCCAGGTTCGGATTGCTGCTGCTGCAGGGATTCTGGCCGATCACCGCGATGATCAGCGTCGACCGGTTGGGCAAGGGGCTGCGGACCGGGCCGCGGGACGCCATGATCGCCGCCGCCTCCGATCCGCGCGCCCTCGGCCGCAACTTCGGCGTGCACCGCGCGCTGGACACCACCGGGGCGTTGATCGGCCCGCTGCTCGCGTTCGCGATCTTGGTCACGGTGCCGTACGGGCTCGGCGGCTACCGGTCGGTGTTCGCCGTCTCGGCGGCGTTCGCCGTGATCGGCGTGGCCGTCCTGGTGCTCGCGGTGCCCGGCGCCAAACGCAACCGGGCCCTGACCGCGGCGGTCGAGGGGCGCCCCGACCGGCCCCGCTGGCGGGACCTGGTGCGGCCGCGGAACGCCCGGTTGTTGATCGCCGCCGGTCTGCTCGGCCTGATGACGATCGGCGACGGCTTCATCTATCTGGCGCTGGCCGACTCCGGCGGCATCCCGCCGCAGGCCTTCCCGCTGCTCTTCGTCGGCACCAGCGCGACCTACCTGCTGCTCGCCGTCCCGTTCGGCCGGCTGGCCGACCGGTTCGGCCGCTGGAAGATCTTCCTCGGCGGCCAGGTGCTGCTGCTCGTCGCGTACCTGATCACCGCCGGCGGCGAGGTCGGGATCGTCGGCGTGATCGCGATCCTGGGCCTGCTCGGGCTCTACTACGCGGCCACCGACGGGGTGCTCAGCGCCCTGGCCGCACAGGAGGCGCCGGAAAGCGGCCGGGCCAGTGGGATCGCCGCCGCCCAGACGGTGGTCGCGATCGCCCGGTTCGGCGCGTCGGTCGGCTTCGGAGTGCTCTGGCAGTTCACCGATCAGCGGACCGCTTTGCTGGTCGTCGCCACCGGGCTGCTGGCCGTCATCCCGGTCGCCGGCTGGCTGCTGGCCAAGGCCGGCCGCAGGGCGGCGGCGTCATGATCAGCCCACCGATGATCACCACCCGGCTCCGGATCACGCTGCTGGTGGCGATCAGTGTGATCGCGCTCGGAGCGGCCGGGATCTACCTGGTCCAGAACAGCACCCGGGCCGTCACCGGGGCGCCGACCGAGGCCACGCCGGTCGGCTCGATCCCGGCGCTGGAGGGGCCGCACATCGTCTTCCGGTCCAGCCGGCTCGGGCCCGACTACGGCAAGCTCGCCGTGGTCGGCGCCGACGACGCGGCCGGGCCGCGGACCGTGCTCGACCTCGGCTGTGAACGGATCTATGCCACCCCCGGCTCCAGTGCCTGCGTCGCGGCGAAGCGGGGCATCGTGCCCAGCTATCGCCTGATCAGTCTCGATGATCGACTTCGGCCGGTCGCCGAGGAGGAGCTCATCGGTCTGCCCAGCCGGGTGCGGATGTCGGCCGACGGCGCGATGGTGGCGACGACGACGTTCGTCACCGGTCACTCCTACGCCGGATCGTCCTTCTCCACCGAGACGATCGTGCGGCACGACGGCCGCCGGGTCGGCAATCTCGAGGAGTTCGCGGCGGTCGTCGACGGGCGCCCGATGACCGCGGTCAACCGCAACTTCTGGGGCGTCACGTTCGCCGCCGACGACGACACCTTCTACGTCACCGCCGCCATCGCCGACAGCACCTGGCTGATGCGCGGATCGGTGTCGAAACGGACCCTGACCTCGATCCGCGGCAACGTCGAATGTCCGTCGCTGTCGCCAGACGGCACCAAGATCGCCTACAAGAAGCGACTCCCGCAGCAGGTGCCGGTCGAGTGGCGGATCGCCGTCCTCGATCTCGCCAGCGGGGTCGAGACCATGATCGCCGACGATCGTTCGGTCGATGATCAAGTGGAGTGGCTGGACAACGGCCACCTCCTGTACGCCATCCCGCGTCCCGGCGACGAGGCAACGGTCACCGACGTCTGGGTCACCCCGGCCGACGGCACCGGCGCTGCGCGGATCGCCATCCCCGAGGCCGGTTCGCCGGCCGTGGTACGAGGAGGTTCCCGGTGAGAAAACGGACCACAACCATGACTACCGCCCTGTCGCTCGTCGCGCCGTCGGTGCCGGCCACGTCGACCGCCCCGGCCGAACACATCTTGATCATCGTGCAGAACCTCCCGGTGCCGCTGGACCGCCGGGTCTGGCTGGAGTGCCAGGCCCTGGTCGCGGCCGGCTACCGGGTCAGCGTGATCTGTCCCAAGGGGCCCGACGATCCGCCCGAGCAGTGGCTGGACGGCGTGCATCTGTACAAGTACCGGCCGGCACCGGAGGCCCGCGGGCTGGCCGGATTCCTGCTGGAGTTCAGTTACAGCTGGTTGCGCACGGCCTGGCTGTCGATGACGGTCTGGCGCCGGCACCACTTCACCGTGATCCAGGCATGCAACCCGCCGGACACGTACTGGCTGCTGGCGTGGCTCTGGCGGGCCCGGCGGGTGTCCTTCGTGTTCGACCAGCACGACCTGAATCCGGAGCTCTTCCTGTCCCGGTTCGGTGTCCCGCAGTCGGCCAAGGGGCGGGCCGAGCTGGCCGGGCTGCGGTGGCTGGAACGGATGACGTACCGGGTGGCGGACAAGGTGATCTCCACCAACGAGTCCTACCGTGGCATCGCGATCGCTCGCGGCCGGCGATCACCGGCCGACGTCACCGTGGTCCGCAGCGGCCCGGACACCCGGACGATGCGGCCGGTCTATCCGACCGAGCCGAAGCGGCGGGCGAAGTTCAGCCTGGTCTATCTCGGCATCATGGGGCCGCAGGACGGGGTCGACGTGATCATCGACGTGATGGACGACCTGGTCCACCGGCGCGGCCGGCGCGACGTGCACGCCACCTTGCTCGGCTTCGGCGACTGCCTGGCCGACCTCCGGCGGCGGACCACCGAGCTCGGACTGGACGACTACGTGACGTTCACCGGGCGGGCCGACCGGTCCATGATCGCCGAGCATCTGAGCGTTGCCGATGTCGGGCTCAGCCCGGACCTCAAGACGCCCCTGAACGACGTCTCGACGATGAACAAGACGATGGAATACATGGCCTACGCGCTGCCGTCGGTGGCCTTCGACCTGATCGAGACCAGGGTCTCCGGCGGCGACTCGGTGCGCTACGTGCCCTCCGGTGATCGCGAGGCGTTCGCCGATCAGGTCGTCGCCCTGTTGGACGATCCCCGGCTTCGGGTGGAGCTCGGACTCCGGGCCCGGCGGCGGGTGTCGGCCGAGCTGGACTGGCGGCCGCAGTCGCTGGCGTACGTCGATCTCTACGACCGGCTGACCGAGACGGAACACGAGCCCGACGAGCCGTTCGACCCGGACGAGGCGGATCTGATGCACGAGTCGTTCGAGCCGGCGTTCGACGAGCAGGGCCGCAGATATGTCGACCTCACCGACGAATCGGAGTTGCGTCGGTTCATTCGCGATCGGACCACACCATGATCAATCTTCCTGACCCGGAGCTGGCCGAGAGCTACCTCACGGTCTCGGTGATCGGCTGCGGCTATCTGGGCGCGGTGCATGCCGCGTCGATGGCGGCCCTCGGGCACACCGTGATCGGCCTGGACGTCGATCAGCCCAAGATCGACCGGCTGGCCCAGGGGCGGCCGCCGTTCTACGAACCGCAGTTGGCCGAGCTGTTGTCCGACGGCGTCGGGGTCGGCCGGCTGCGGTTCGGGACCGATCCGGCCGAGGTCCGCCAGGCCCGGATCCACTTCCTCTGTGTCGGAACGCCGCAGCAGCAGGGCAGCTACGCGGCCGACCTGCGGCACCTCGACGCCGCGGTGGACGGGCTGCTGCCGTACCTGAAGCCGGGCGATCTGGTGGTCGGCAAGTCCACCGTTCCGGTCGGCACCGCGGCCCGGCTGCGGGACCGGATCCACGCGGTCGAGCCGGCGGCCGTGCTGGCCTGGAACCCGGAGTTCCTGCGTGAGGGCCACGCGGTGAAGGACACCCTGGCCCCGGACCGGCTGGTCTACGGGGTGCCCGACGACGCGACCGGCGACGTCGCGGTCGAGCTGCTCAACCGGGTCTACGCCAAGGCGTTGGCCAACAGCACCCCGGTGGTGATCACCGACTATCCGACGGCGGAGCTGACCAAGGTGGCGGCGAACGCGTTCCTGGCGACCAAGATCTCCTTCATCAACGCGATGGCCGATCTGTGCGAGGCCGCCGGTGGCGACGTGGTGCAACTGGCGGACGCGATCGGTCATGATCGGCGGATCGGCCGCCGCTTCCTCGGCGCCGGCCTCGGCTTCGGCGGTGGCTGCCTGCCCAAGGACATCCGTGCCTTCGTCGCCCGGGCCGACGAGCTCGGCGCCGGGTCGTCGGTGACCTTCCTGCGTGAGGTGGACGCGATCAACCTGCGCCGGCGCTCGCTGATGACCGAGCTGGCCGTGGAGGCCAGCGGTGGTTCGGTGGCGGGGCGGCGGATCGCCATCCTCGGGGCGGCGTTCAAGCCGGAGAGCGACGACATCCGGGACTCCCCGGCGCTCGACGTGGCCGAGCAGTTGACCACGCTCGGGGCCCGGGTCGTGATCACCGATCCGCAGGCGGTCGACAACGTCGCCCGCAGCCACCCGCGGCTCAGCGTCACGACCTCGTTGGACGACGCGGTCGACTGCGCCGACCTGGTGCTGCTGCTCACCGAATGGCGGCAGTACGTGCAGCTGGATCCGACCGTGCTGCGCGAACTCGTCGACCGGCCGGTGATCTTGGACGGCCGCAACGCTCTGGACCCGGACCGCTGGCGGGCGGCGGGCTGGACCTATCGGGGGATGGGGAGACGATGACCATGATCATCAATGGGCCACGGACCAGGCTGCATCACCTGATCGAACACAGCGCGACGATCCGACCGACGGCAGCAGCGTTGACCGTCGGAGACCGGACGCTCGACTACGCGGAGCTGTGGCGCGGTGTCGCCGCCGTCGGCGCCGGGCTGGCCGGGCTGGGTCTCGGCCGTGGTGACCGGGTCGCGGTGTTCGCCGAGAAGCGGATCGAGACGGTGCAGGCGATCTTCGGCACGTCGGTCGCGGACGGGCTGTTCGTACCGATCAATCCGGTGCTCCGGGCACCGCAGGTCGGCCACATCGTGCGGGACTGCACGGCGCGGCTCCTGATCACCACAACCGAACGGCTGGCTTCGCTGCTGCCGGTGCTGAGCGGCATGGCGTCGCTGGAACACATCCTGATCATCGGGCCACCGCCCCAGCACGCGCTGCCGGACGGCGGTCCGCGGATCCAGACCCTGGAATCGGTGATCACCGCCGCGACCCGGGCGGAGCCGAACCCGACGCCGGCCGGCGTCGATCTCGACCCGGCGGCGATCCTCTACACCTCGGGCAGCACCGGCAGTCCGAAGGGTGTGGTGCTCAGCCACCGCAACCTGATCGCCGGCGCCGAGAGCGTCGCGGGCTATCTGCGCAATGATCATCACGACGTGATCTTGTCCGTGCTGCCGCTCAGCTTCGACGCCGGCTTCAGCCAGCTGACCACGGGATTCCTGGCCGGGGCGCACGTCGTGCTGATGAACTATCTGCTGCCGGCCGAGGTGGCCCGGCTGTGCCAGCGGCACGGCGTGACCGGGCTGACCTGTGTGCCGCCGCTGTGGCTGCAGTTGATCAGCGTCGAGTGGCCGGCCGAGGCGCGGGAGCGGCTGCGCTACTTCGCCAACACCGGTGGCCGGATGCCGCGGAGCACGCTGGCCCAGCTGCGCACCCTGTTTCCGACCGCGCTGCCGTACCTGATGTACGGCCTGACCGAGGCCTTCCGTTCGACCTATCTCGAGCCGGCTCAGGTGGATCTCCGCCCGGACTCGATCGGCCAGGCCATTCCCAATGCGGAGATCCTCGTGGTCCGTCCGGATGGGTCTCGTTGCGACCCGGGTGAGGAGGGCGAGCTGGTGCATCGGGGGAGCCTGGTCGCCCTCGGGTATTGGAACGATCCCGTCCGGACGAGCGAACGGTTCCGCCCGGTCCCGGGCCTGACGGACGGCTGGCGACAGTCCGAGCTCGCCGTCTGGTCCGGCGACCGGGTGGTCCGGGACGAGGACGGCTATCTCTACTTCGTCGGGCGCAACGACGAGATGATCAAGACCTCCGGCTACCGGGTCAGCCCGACCGAGATCGAGGAGGCCGCCTACGCCACCGGCATGGTCCGGGACGCGGTTGCCCTCGGCGTCGCGGACGAACGGCTGGGGCAACGGATCGTGCTGCTGGCCACCGAGAACGGCCACCCGTTGACGCCGACCGCCCTGATCGCGGCGATGCGGCGCGAACTGCCGCTGTTCCAGGTGCCGTCCGAAGTGATCGTCCGCGAGGAACTGCCCCGCTCGGCCAACGGGAAGTACGACCGCACGCTGATCCGGACGGAGCTCCGATCATGATCACCTTGCGGTCCGGCCCGGCCGGCTTCGCCGTGATCGACGGCGAGCTCGCGGTCGGCGGCATCCCGCTGTCCCGGCTCGCGGCGCGGGTCGGCGGCACGCCGTTCTTCGCCTACGACCGGTCCTTGATCACCGAGCGGGTGGCGAGCCTGCGGCAGGTGTTGCCGGCCGGCCTCGAGCTGAGCTACGCGATCAAGGCCAACCCGATGCCCGCCGTGGTGCAGCATCTGGCCGACCAGGTGAACTCGCTCGACGT
Source organism: Microlunatus speluncae (assembly GCF_009299835.1). Taxonomy (GTDB): domain Bacteria; phylum Actinomycetota; class Actinomycetes; order Propionibacteriales; family Propionibacteriaceae; genus Microlunatus; species Microlunatus speluncae. The sequence goes on along the minus strand of NZ_VKCZ01000015.1, from coordinate 7,067 downwards.
GGCCTCGGCCGGTGAGCTGGCGGTCGCCCTGGACACCGGGATGCGGCCGGACCGGATCAGTTTCGCCGGGCCGGGCAAGGGACCGGACGAGATCGAACGGGCCGTCGCCGCCGGGGTGACCCTCGAGGTCGAGTCGGTGACCGAGGTGAACCGGATCGCCGCCGCCGGCCTGGCGTTGTCGCTGCAGCCGCGGGTCGCGGTCCGGGTCAATCCCGACTTCGCCGTCCGCGGATCGGGGATGCGGATGGGCGGCGGCCCGCAGCAGTTCGGGGTGGACGCCGAACAGGTGCCGGCCCTGTTGGACCGGATCGCCGACCTCGATCTCGACCTGATCGGCTTCCACGTGTTCGCCGGCTCACAGAACCTGCGCTCGGAGATCCTCTGCGAGGCGCAGCGGCGGACGGTCGAGTTGATCATCAAGCTGGCCGCGAGCCTGGCCGGCCCGATCGGCTATCTCAACCTCGGGGGCGGCTTCGGCATCCCGTACACGGACAAGGACGAACCGCTCGACCTGGAGCCCATCGCGGCCAACCTGGCCAGCCTGATCGACGGGCCGATCGCCACCCATCTGCCGCACGCCCGGACCGTGATCGAACTCGGCCGCTATCTGGTCGGCGAGAGCGGCGTCTACGTGACCCGGATCCTGGACCGCAAGGAGTCCCGCGGCCGCCAGTTCGTCGTCGTCGACGGCGGGTTGCACCACCAACTGGCGGCGTCCGGCAACTTCGGTCAGGTGATCCGGCGCAACTACCCGATCGCCGTCGGCAATCTGATCACCGAGCCACCGGACGAGGTGGCCACGATCGTCGGCCGGCTCTGCACCCCACTGGACCTGCTCGGTGATCAGGTCGCCCTGCCGCGCACCGATCTCGGCGACCTGATCGTGATCTTCCAGGCCGGCGCGTACGGCCTGACCGCCAGCCCGACCGCCTTCCTCGGCCATCCGGCGCCGACCGAGGTGCTGGTCTGAATGACCAGCAACTTTGGCCCCCTCATCGAAAGGAAAGACATGACCACCACCGCGACGAATCTGGACCGGATCCGGGCGATCCTGGCCGAGTCCCTCGGCCTCCCGGACGGCGGCCGCTCGCTCGGCCCGGAGACCAGACTGTTCGGCGCCATGCCCGAGCTGGACTCGCTCGCCGTCCTCGATCTGCTGGCCGGACTGGAGGCCGAGTTCGGCATCGTGATGGAGGACGACGAATTCGGCAGCCAGATCTTCGACTCGGTCGGATCGCTGGTGGACTTCGTCGATCACAAGCTCGTCGGCGTCACCGCCTGACCGCGTGTTTCGGACCATCGACCATGATCAGGAACCGACTGCGCGGCCTGGTCTGGCCGGCCGTCGGCGTGCTGCTGCTCGCGGCCGGCGGGTGTTTCGCGACGCCGAGCCCGATCGATGACGACGACCCGACTCCCGGGCCACCGCCGCGGGTGTACCCGACGGAGACGACGACCGGAGTGCCGGACGGCACCGAACTGACCGCCTACCAGGGGCCGTGCACGATCACCGTGGCCGGCACCGAGCTCGACGGGATGATCATCGAGTGCGACCGCCTGGTGATCCAGGCCGCCGACGTGATCATCCGATCGTCCCGGCTGCCACCGGTCGATGTGGACGGATCCGAGTGGTCGGTGGTGATCGAGGACTCCGAGATCAACGGCGGCAGCTATGAAGGTCCGTCGGTCGGCTACTCGAACCTGACGATCCGGCGCACAGAAGTTCGTGGCAGCCAGCATTCCGTGCTGTGCGGGGACAACTGCGTGATCGAGGACTCGCTGCTCCATGACCAGTTTCTGCCGGCCGACGGCGAGTGGCACAACAACGGGTTCCTCTCCAACGGCGGCGACGGCGTCCGGCTGACCGGCAACACGATCACCTGCACCCCGCCGGACAATGCCGTCGGCGGCGGCTGCTCCGGCGCCGCCTCCTTCTTCGGCGATTTCGCCCCGATCACCGGGATCGTGATCAAGGACAACCTGTTCCAGGCCACGCCCGGCGCCTACTGCGTCCGGCTCGGCTACGACCCGGACAAGAAGTTCGGCGCCGAGGCGGGCCGGGTCGAGTTGACGGGGAACGTCTTCGACCGCGGCCCGACCGGGGTCTGCGGCGGCGAGGGACCGGTGACGTCGACCCCACCGGGATCGGTGCTCGCCGACAACACGTGGACGGACGGAGGGCCCGTGCTGCCGAGTTGAGCCGGCACCTCGCCGCCGCAGAGATCATTTGGCCGGATTGATGGCCTTGCCGTCGACCCAACGGTTGCCGGACCACGAACTCCCGTCACCGCCGGAGAATCCGGTCACCGGGCCCCAGTAGCCACACTTGCCGCCGGATCCGGGCTCGAACACATTGTCGGTGACGACAACCTTGCTCGGTGTCCCGTACGGCTTGCCACTGTTGTAGCCGAAGGTGCCGCAATAGCCACCAGGAGTCGCCTTGAACAGGTTTCCGGTGATCGTGATGTCGGAGATCCTGGAGAAGTCACCGAAGAACGAGACATCGGCCGTGCAACCGCCCTTCGCCGAGTTGTCCCTCGGGGAGCACTGGAAGGTGTTTCCTCGAAGCACAACTCCGGTCCCACCGTTCGACAGGTAGGCCTGGTTGTGCCAATCGGCACCTGCCGGCAGGGCCTGATCATGCAGCCAGGAGTCCTCGACCAGGCAGTTGGTGCCACAGTTCACGCCGTCCTTGCCACCATAGAGATTCGATCGGCGGACTGTGACGTTCCGGAACCCGACGGCAGGTCCTTGGATCGTTCCGGCGTCGATCTCGGTGTCCTCGATCACCACCGAGGAGGAGCCGGTATCGGAGTCAACGTTGCCGTTGATCTTGGATCTCTTGATCGTCACGTTCGATGCCTCGATCACCAATCGACCGCGGATCTCCTTCGCGTCGATCACCGTGCCGTCCTTGGTGATCGTCATCGGGCCGTCATAGGGGGTGAGCTTGGTGCCGGCCGGAACGCCGGTGTTGTCCGGGCCCGGGAACTTTCCGTCGTCCGGAGCCGGGGTCGGGGTCGGCTTGGGCGTCGGATCCGGTTTCGGCGTCGGATCCGGTTTCGGCGTCGGGTCGGGCTTCGGCGTCGGATCCGGTTTCGGGGTCGGATCCGGCTTGGGCGTCGGCTCTGGCTCGGGGTCCGGGCTCGCGGCCTGGAACAGCGGCTGGATGCCGGATCTGGTCGGCTCGGATTCACTGGTCCGCCAGGTGTCGGTGCCGGCGATCCGGAGGACCCGGGCAGCGTCGACGAGCTGGTCGGCGTCGATCCGGCCGCGGTCGAACAATGACCAGCCGCTGAGGCCCGGTCGCTTGCCCGTCTTGGTCCCGATCGTCGCGAGATAGGTGTCGCCCTTCTCGACCCGGACCGGCCGATCGAAGCGGGCGTCCTGCCAGCCGGAGTCGGCGTCGCCGCTGAACTGCACCCGAGCGACGGCCTCCCCGGCCTCGTCGCGCAGGGTGCCGCGGCGGGCCCGCGACTCGTCGTCGGTGCGCAGGTAGCGCAGCCCGACGATGGAGCCGTCGGACGCGACGGTGAAGCGGAGTCCGAGGTCGACCTGGGTCACCCGGATCCGGTCCCGTTCGGCCGACCGGCCGCGCTGCTCACCGGCGTGCTGCTGGCCGGCGTCGTAGCGGCGGCTGTCCTGGTCACCGGACCGGCGCTCGCCGGCCTCCGGGCCCGAGGCCACGGTCGGCGTTTCTGCTGATGAGCGGGCGATACGGTCTCCGGGGACCGCCGCCACGGTACTGGCGATACTGAGGCACGCACTGAGCCCGAACAGGCCGGCGGCCGAGATGATGGCGTGTTTCGATCGAAACACCATGGGGCCTTCCCTCCATGACAGCGCGCAGCACCGTCGGGACGACTCCCCGTTCGATCCTGAGCTGTCAGTTGTGATGCCCCCACAACTGGACTTCGAGCTCCGCTCCGGCCGCGCTCGATCAACCAGGAACGAATATAACGGCACGATAACGGTCGGCTCTGCCGTTGGCAACCGGAGCCTCGGAATTCACCAGGGAACGCAGGTCAGCTCGCTGTAGAGGTAGTCGAGCTGGTCGGCGTCGAGCCGGTCGGACCGAAACATCTTGCGCCGGGTTTCCGGGAGGTCGACGGCGCCGTTCGGGTGGCCGACGAGTCGGATCTCGGCCAGCGTCGCCATCAGCCGGTCGCGCCGGATCAGGTACGACCGGAAGTCGGGCAGGGCCCGTTGCAACAGCTCCGGATCGCTGGCGTACAGGATCGAGGCGAAGGCGGAGATCCCCTTCCGCCGATCCTTCCGGTAGATCACGTGGCAGTGCTCGGTGCCGGACCGGATCAGCACCTGCCGGGCGGCCAGACAGCCGCGGTGATCCTGGTAGTGACGAAGATCATCGCCGGTCAGGGTGCCGGCCAGGGCCGCGTCGGATCCGGTCACGTCGATCGAGCTGCGGCCGAGCTTGGGCACGTTCGGCAACAGCACCGATCGGGTGTCGAACTCGGTGAACCGCAGCCGCCGATTGACCTCGAGCACGTTGCCACTGGGCGAAAGATCGGTGAACGTGTAGCCCGGCTGGGCCAGGGCCGACCGCAGCAGTCGTACGCCGTGGATCCGGTACTCCTCGATCACGCACCAGGCGGCGAGATTGCAGATCCGCTCGGGCCGGCCCATGATCAACCGCTCCGAATAGACGGCGAGCTGGACGCCGACGATCCGGTCGCCGGCCGCGAGCAGGAAGCCGTGGTTCGGCGCCTCGACCGGCCACGGCGGGACGATCGCGGCGGCCCAGGTCTCGACGGAGAGCCGGCCGTTGAGCTCCGCGCGCAGGAACGCCGCCACCCCGCCCACGTCCGCCGTGGTGATCGGGCGGAGGTCGAGTTCTCCACCGGCAGTCACAAGCTGACGATACGTTGATCGATCCTTGCCAGGGTGGGGTTTCCGGAATTTCGCCCGGTCCGGCGCCGACGGGATTATCGTTGGCTGCAACGGATCGTCGTACTACTCGGGGGGAGCAGATGGCGGCGACGGAACCTTCGATCAGCATCATCATCGCGGCCCACGACGAGGCCGCGGTGATCGACTCCTGTCTGGACGCGGTGGGGGCCCAGCGGGATGCGCCGTCGTACGAGATCATCGTTGCCGCCAACGGCTGTCAGGACGACACCGTCGCCGTGGCCGGCCGCCATCCCGGGGTGGTGGTGCTGGATCTGGAGCGGCCGGGCAAGACCGGGGCGCTGAACGCCGCCGACCGGGTGGCCCGCGGGTCGCGCCGGGTCTATCTGGACGCCGACATCCTGCTGCCACCGGGCTACCTCGCGGCCCTGGACCGCGCCCTGCCGGTGCACGGCCCGGCCCGCGCGGCGGTGCCGAAGCGACAGTTGCAACTGGCCGGCCGACCATGGCCGGTCCGCGCTTACTTCGCCATCAATCAACGGCTTCCGGTGTACGAGGACGGGTTGTTCGGGCGCGGCGTGATCGCCCTCTCGACCCGCGGCCGGAGCCGGTTCGGCCGGTTTCCCGAGGTGATCGCCGATGATCTCTTCCTCGATTCGATCTTCGACGACAGCGAGAAGCTCCGGTTGGATGTCACCGTCGAGGTGGCGACGCCGCGGCGACTCGGCCAACTGATCCGACGGTTGACCCGGGTCCGCCGCGGCAACACCGCGCTGCGCCAGGCCGACCGCGGCGGTCTGATCGGCCGGACCGTCCGGCCGGCTGATCACTGGGCCTGGCTGCGCGATGTCGTGGTCCCCGAACCCCGGCTGGCTCCGGCCGGAGTCGTCTACGCCGCGATCACCGTGATCGCGGCCGGCCTGGCCCGGTCCGGATCGCGCCAGGGCCTCGCCTGGACCAGCGACAGTTCCTCCCGGTCATGATCATCAACATCTGCTTCCACGGCATCGGCCGGCCGGCGCGTGAGCTGGAGCCGGACGAGGACGGCTACTGGATCGAGCCCGGGTTGTTCGAGGAGGTGCTGGATCGGTTCGGTGATCGTCCGGAGGTCCGGTTCAGCTTCGACGACGGGAATCTCTCCGATCTCGATCATGGTCTGGCCGGCCTGCTGCGGCGGGGGCTGACCGCGACCTTCTTCCCGGTGGCCGGCCGACTGGACGGGCCTGGCAGTCTCGGCCCCGACGACCTGCGGGTGATCGGCCGGGCCGGAATGGCGATCGGCAGCCACGGTCTCGATCACCGCCCCTGGCGTTCGCTCGATGATCAGGAACTCGACCGCGAGTTGATCACCGCTCGGAACAGACTGGCCGAGGTGGTCGGACGCCCGATCACCCAGGCCGCGCTGCCGCTGGGCCGCTACGACCGCAAGGTTCTGGGAAGACTGCGCAGCCTCGGCTATCGCCGCGTCTTCTCCAGTGATCGCGCGCCGGCCGAAAAGGGTGCCTGGCTGCAACCGCGCTACAGCGTGCGCGACACGGACACCATCTCGGGCCTGGAGCGAGAACTGTTCGGACCACGATCCCTGAAGCAGCGGGCCCGCTACCGCGCCGTAGCTCTCTACAAGAGCCAACGCCCCGGCATCGCCGTCCGCACCTAGCCTCGATATTTCGTGATCTCCCCGAGTGCAGTGGCATTCCGGGCGCTGCCCGACCTCGGCTGGCTGCGCAACCCAGCCGCAGCCCTGGGACACCGAACCCGAACCAAGATCATGAAGGCTCGAGGCTAGTGTCAGCGTTCATCCCCTGCATCTGTCGAAGGGCCAGCTGGATTGCGCTCTGCTTGAGATCTGCCGATCGCACCGGGTGATCAACGGGCCGCCCTTCGACGGGCTCAGGGAACGAACACCCCGCGCATCCCCCACGACCAGCGGGAACGGCTCGACCAACGGTGCTCGCGCCTTCACTCAGCCGGTCCCCGCCGATCACTCAGCCGGTCGACTCCTCCTCGTCCCCTGAGCCTGTCGAAGGGCAAGCCCGATCGCGGCCGTTTCGAGTCCCGGAATCGTGACCGAACAGAGTGTCAGTGGTGCCGGATAACGTTGCTGGTATGGAATCGGGGGCTGCGGTGATCGACGGCGACGGAGTCGTCATCGACCTGCCCACGCTCGACACCGACCAAACACTGGGCTTCACCAACAC
>NZ_VKCZ01000013.1 GCF_009299835.1 Microlunatus speluncae | reverse complement strand
CCGCACGCACCCGCACCTCACGGGGATACTTCGACGGACGTGCCATAACTCCATCCTCCAACTAATGAAGTCTCCAGACACCCCGGGGCGGTTCAAAATGCGCGCCTGCGGGCTGGTTGGGTGTGCGGAAGTCGACCGTGGTGGAGAAATGCGCGCCTGCGGGCTGGTTGGGCGTGCGGAAGTCGACCGCGGTCGAGAAACGTGCACTTGCGGGTCGGGTTGGTGCGCGGAAGTCGCCACAAGTAGAGAAATGCGCGCGTCCGGGTCGGGTTGGTGCGCGGAAGTCGCCACAGGTAGAGAAATGCGCGCGTCCAGGCCAGTTCGGTGCGCGGAAGTCGCCACAGGTGGAGAAATGCGCGCGTCCGGGCCGGTTGGTGCGCGGAAGTCGCCACAGGTAGAGAAATGCGCGCGTCCGGGTCGGGTTGGTGCGCGGAAGTCGCCACAGGTAGAGAAATGCGCGCGTCCGGGTCGGGTTGGTGCGCGGAAGTCGCCACAGGTAGAGAAATGAACAGGGGCCGGGCCCGAGGGGATGAGGGACGCGGAGCGCGCCCGGGTGGATCAGGAGAGGATGCGCGGTCAGGGGTCGAGGGGGTCGACCTTGGGGACGACGGCTCCGAGGTCGGCGTGGACGGTCAGCACGCGGCGGAGCAGTTCGATGCTCTCGACGGAGAGCGAGGAGCCGTCCAGGGCGGCGCCGGTGATCACGTCGTCGATCATGGCCTTCGGGTCGTGGTGTACCAGCACCGCCTCGTAGCGATCGGCCTGGCCGATGGCGGTGAGCACGGCGAGGATCGTCGCCTCGCGGGCGCCTAGCCGGAAGAAGTCCTCGCCGGGGGCGCGGTTCAGGTCGCGGGCCGGGGTGACGTCGGGGCCGGGGTCGACGACGTGCCGGTCCAGGCCGCGGACGACGGCGACCGGACGGCCGGTCAGTTTCTCCTTGGCCAGGTCGGCGGCCGCGGCGAGCTCGTCGGCGATCGCCACCGCGGTCACCTTGAGGTCGTTGCCGTACGGGTCGGTCCGGCCGGCGTAGGAGTCGACCACCCGCACCCCGGCCGCCCCGATCGCGAGGTCGGTCTGGCCGATCCGCCAGGCCCGGCCGGAGGTGTCGGAGATGATCACGCCGAGTCGGCGGCCGGTCCGGGCGGTGAGCTCGGCGCGCAGCCGCTCGGCGCTCAGATCCGGGTCGAGCGGCAGCAGCAGCACCGTGCCCGGGTCGACGTTCGAGTTGTCCACTCCGGCCGCGGCCATGGTCAGCCCGCCGCGGGTGTGCACGATCCGGGACTCGCCGCGCCGGGCCACGGTGCCGACCGACTCGGCAGTGATCGCCGCCTGCCGGTCGTCGGCCCGGACGGTGCGTCCCTCGGCCTTGCTGACGATCTTGGACGTGACGACCACGATGTCCCCGTCGGCCAGCGGGCCGGAATCGTCGGCCGCGACGGCGGCGATGATCGACTCGGCCAGCTCGGTGCCGGGGACGATCTCGCCGATCCCGGCCGGGGCGAAGATCGTGATCATGCCGCACCGACCTCGGCCGCGGCCTTCCTGACGAACCGGGCGGTGGCCGCCGGCTCACTCATGATCAGATTGGTGGTGATCACGCCCAGGCCACCGTCGCGGACCCGGTCGGTCGAGCTCGCGTCGGCGTCGTCCATCACCCAGAGATCGAGCACCCCGTCCGCGCCGCGGGCGCCGTAGTGCAGGCCGACCGCGGCGGCACTGACCTCGACCCCGATCATCGGCAGCAGCCGGTGCGCCATGCCCAGCACCGGGGCGCCGTCGAGGATGCCGGCGAACCCGATCACCGGCGCCCGCCCGGAGCGGATCGCCGCGGCGATCCCCGGCACGGCCAGGATCGGGCCGATCGACACCACCGGATTGCTCGGCGCGATCAAGATCAGATCGGCCGCTGCCAGCGCGGCCAGGACGCCCTCGGCCGGGCCGGCCTCGTCCAACCCGACCCGGACCATGTCCAAGGCCTCCGGCTCGGCGTGCAGCCGGACCCAGTATTCCTGGAAGTGCACGGCCCGTCGGCCCGACGGCGATTCCGGGTCGGTGATCACGATGTGGGTCTCGACCCGATCGTCGGACATCGGCAGCAGTCGCAGCCCGGGATCGTCGGCGAGCCAGCGGCTGCACAGCGCCGCGGTGACCTGGGACAGCGGATAGCCGGCCTCGAGCAGCTGGGTGCGGACCAGATGGGTGGCCAGGTCAAGGTCACCGAGACCGAACCAGGACGGCTCGACGCCGTAGCGGGCCAGCTCGTCCTTGATCCGCCAGGATTCCTCGGCTCGGCCCCAGCCGCGAGCAGCGTCGTTGCCGCCGCCGAGCGTGTACATCATCGTGTCCAGGTCCGGGCAGACCCGGAGCCCGTGCAGCGTGATGTCGTCGGCGGTGTTGACGATCACCGACAGTCCCGCGTCGGGATAGGCGTGCCGGACCCCGGCCGTGAACTTGGACCCGCCGACCCCGCCGGCCAGGACTGCGATCTCCACCGGATCAGTCTGGGGCACGGCGATCCGTCCGGCCAACCCGGGTGCGGAACTGCCCGGATGCCCGTTCCCGCTTCGGATTCGGCGGGTTGCACCGATTCGGTGGCGGAGGTCGGTGCGGGAGCCGCTAAGGTACGGGACCAACACGGCGACGGCCCCGATCGGGAGCCGCGGCCGGGCGCGGGGGCCACAGCGATCGGGATCTCCGGCCCGGAGATCCTCAGGCGAAGTAGGGAGACCATGCTCGACGAGCTGAAGCGGTTTCGAGAACTGGTGGTGTTCATCCTGCTCGGTGCCGCGGCGGTGCGCGCGTTGGCGCAACTGCTCGGGGTGTTCTTCTTCGACGTCGGTGACGGCATCGACATCTTCTACGGCGCGGCCGTGATCGGGACCAGCACGATCGACCCGCTGCTGTCGGTGCTGCTGGTCGTGGGCGTCGCCTGGTGCGCGCAGGACCGGACCCAGAATGCCCGCCTGCTGACCTTGATCTCCATGATCGTGCTCGGCGTGGGGATCCTGTTCGGATTCCTCTACACCATTCTCGGGCTGGTCGGTCCGGCCCACAGCAGCAAGGTGCTCGGCTTCCTCACCGACCTGACCACCCTGGTGATCCCGGGCCTGCTGGTGCTCGTCCTGTGGCGGGTCTTCCAGACCCTGCCGGCGCCCGCACCGCGGCCGATGGCCGCACTGCCGCCCGGCCCGCAGGGTTACCAGCAGGGCTATCCGCAGCAGGGCGTCCCGCAGCACGGCGGGTACGGCCCCGGTCCGCAGGGACCACAGGGTCCGCAGGGACCACAGAGCCAGCCAGGGCCGCAGGCTCAGCAGCAGGGTTGGGGCGGCGGCTGGTCCCCGCAGCAGCCGCCGAGCGCCCAGCCGTCGGCGCCGCAGTCGGCCCCCCCGCCCGCGCCGCCGCCACCGCAGGCGGCCGGCCCCGGCGGGGCCTGGCAGCCGCAGCACTCGCCGAACCAGCCGTACTCGCCGACCCAGCCCGCTCACCCCGGACAGCATGATCAACACGGGCAGCATGATCAACACGGGTCCCCGTCGGGCTGGTCGCAGCCCGGCCAGACCCCGGCCTCCTCCGCCGCGAGCGGCTACGAGCACACCGGGCCGATCGGGCAACCGGGCCCGAGCGGCCAGCAGGATCCCGGCGGATCACCGGCCCAGCAGCCGCCCGGGTCGGCCCCGAGCGCGTACGAGCACACCGGCCCGGTCGGCCAGCCCGGCGCCGTCGGCTATCCGCCGGCGGGCCAGCAGCCCCGCGGCTACGAGCCCACTGCCCCGATCGGGTATCCGGGCCAGCAGCACCAGGACCGGTCCGACCAGGACCCCGGTCAGCAACACCAGGACCAGTCGAGCCCCTATCAACAGTCGAGCCCGGACCACCAGTCGAGCCCGTACCAACCGGGCGCCAACCAACCGGGGCCGGCGCAACCGCCGGCCCAGCCGGGGGAGCAACCGAGCGGATCCGACTCGCGCCAGGCGCAACCGAACTGGTGGGATCGGCCGAACTGATCGGGGGCACCGGGGGTCATCGTGGCATGCCCTCCCGGTGTGCTACGGACGGTGCATTATCAGGTCAGCACTTGACTTCTCGGTATTGACAGGCATGTAATTTCACATATGTTGTTCGCCGATGGGAAACTCCCCATCCCCGTCGTCGCACAACACCTGATCGTCTCCTATCGGCTTCGCGAGCCGGAGGGATGCGGGCATCGGGCGAAAACAGGATTCGGGTCGAGGAGGCGCAGCTGATGCACGAAGAGGCAGAGTTCGACGAGTTCGGCACCCTGAGTTGGCAGGAACGCTCACTGTGTGCCCAGACCGATCCCGAGGCGTTCTTCCCGGAGAAGGGCGGTTCGACGCGGGAGGCCAAGAAGGTCTGCCTGTCCTGCGAGGTGCGTACCGAATGCTTGGAGTACGCGCTGTCCAACGACGAGCGGTTCGGCATCTGGGGCGGTCTGAGCGAGCGGGAACGCCGGAAGTTGAAGAAGCGGGCCGTCTGATCCCCTCCGGGCCGGGCTCGGGGGACGGCACGTCCGAGCGCGCTCGGATGGAGTGTCGGCACAAGGTCGCATAGAGTGTGGGGCGCCCATCAGGGCGCCCTTGTTTGTTCGCCGCGACGACGCCCGGCCCCGCCGAGTGCCGTTCCGGTGGACAATCAGGGATCGGAGATCACCCTCCACCCGACCCGTCCGACGGCCGGCGAGGAACCGGCCGGATCGGTTGCTCGTTGGATCAGCGGGTCCGTGGAGAAGACGACTTGCAAAGGTTCCAGCAATCCCTATGGCCAGAGATATCGTGCCCGACGATGCTCTCGAACCTCGGCGCAGTCTCGGCCCCCCGCCGGCGGCGTACGACCTCGACCCGCTGATCGACACGGCCCAGCTGTCCGCGATCACCATCGGCGATGACGGCGAGGTCGATCCCTGGGCCTGGGCCCGGGAAGAGGACGACTACAGCCGCCCGGTCGACGTCTCGCGCTGCGAGGTCACCGCGGTGCTGGTCACGTTCGACGCCGAGCGCTGGCTGGCCGCGACGCTGACCGGCCTGTCCCATCTGACGGTCCGGCCGACCCGGCTGATCGCGATCGACAACGGCTCCTCCGACGCCACCCTCGACCTGCTGCACGACGCGATGACCCGCGGCATCCTCGACGCGGTCTACCAGGGCAAACCCGGCACCGGTTACGGCGACGCGGTGCGGACGGCGCTGGCCGAAGACTCGGCCGCCATCAACGAGGCCGCCGAGACCCGGCTGTTCTACGTCCGTGAAGAGGACGAGCGGGAGAACTGGTACTGGCTGCTGCACGACGACGCGGTGCCGGCGCCGGACGCGCTCTACCAACTGCTGGCGCACGTCGTGACCGAGCCCGGGATCGACATCACCGGGCCGAAGCTGCTGCTGCCGAAGCGGCGGCAGGCGACCCGGCGGCTGAGCGAGGTCGGCGTCTCCATCTCCGGCACCGGCCGGCGCGAGCTCGGCCTCGACCCGGGTGAGATCGACCAGGGTCAGCACGACGAACCGCGGCCCCGGCTCGGCGTCTCCGGCTGCGGCATGCTGGTCCGGGCCGACGCCTGGTCCGAGCTCGGCGGCCTGGACGCCGCGGTGCCGGTCTTCCGGGACGGCGTCGAGTTCGGCTGGCGGGCCCACCTGCAGGGCTATCGCGTCGTCACCACCCCGGCCGCGGAGATGGTGCACCGTCAGGTCGGCCGGGCCGGGCTGCGCCGCCGCGGCATCGCCGGCCGCCGGCCGGGCAAGACCGACCGTCTGCTCGGCATGCTGGTCGTCACCGCGCACGCTCCGGGGCAACAGGTGATCTGGACCTGGATCAGGCTCGCCTGGAGCTGCATCCTGCGCGCCATCGGCTACCTGATCGGCAAGGCTCCCAGCCGTTCCCTGGATGAGCTCCTGGCCCTCGGCTCGTTCGTCGTCCACCCCGGCCGGATCCGGCGGATGCGGCAGCGGGTCGCCGCGATCGACCCGGTCTCCGGCGCCGGCGACATCGTCCGCGAGCTCCGGCCACCCTGGTGGAGCAGCTTCCGGCTCGCCGGCGAAGCGCTCAGCGGCGCCGTCGCCGACCGCTACCAGTCCGTCGCCGGCGCCAGCGAGGAAGCGCTGCTGGACGACCTCACCGCGGACGACTTCGTCAGCACCGGCCGGGACGAGAAGTCGCACAGCCCCTGGCTGGCGCCGATCGTGATCACCCTGGCGGTCACCCTGATCGGCAGCATCATCGCCGCCCGGGACCTGCTCCGGCTCGGCTCCCTCTCGGCGCCGGCCCTGTTGCCGGCCCCGGAGTCCCTGGCCGCGGCCTGGGCCGCCGCGATCGATCCGATCATCGGCGCCGCCAGCCAGTCCAGCCCGCCGTGGCTGGCGCTGGTCGCGCTCGGCTCGACGATCACCCTCGGCCAGCCGGAATGGTTCGTCACGCTGCTGCTCTGCGGCGTGGTGCCGATCTGCCTGCTGACCTGCTTCTTCTCGGTCCGGCCGATGATCGGCGACCGTCGGCTGCGGATCTGGGTCGCCGGGACGTACGCGGTGCTGCCGGTGCTGCTCGGCGGCACCAATCAGGGCCGGCTCGGGCTGGCCGTGATCGCGGCCGTGCTGCCGCTGCTGCTGCTCGCGGTCCGGGCGCTGGTGCTGCGCCGGCCGCGCAACCCGGAAGCCTGGCGCGGCGGCTGGGGGGCCGGGCTGGTGTTGGTCGTGCTGGTCTCGTTCGAGCCGTCGCTGCTGCTGTTCGCGATCATCGTCGGCGCCGCCGGTGCGATCGTGCTGCGCCGGGTGCCGCGCAAGGCCGGCCGGATCCTGATCGCGCTCGGCGTCCCGCTGGTCGTGCTGGCGCCCTGGTGGCCTAGCCTGATCACCAGCTGGGGCCGGGTGCTGGTCGGCCCGGACGCCGCGCTGACCGGAGTGGGCGACGCGAGCCGGGTCTGGGAGTTGCTGATCGGCCGGCCGGCCGGTGCCGGGCTGCCGCCGTTGTGGCTGAGCGCCCTGGTGTTCGGCCTGATCTGGCTGCTCGCCGTGGTGGCGATCGGTCGCCGGCCGCGTTCGTACACGGTCATCTCGGCGTGGTCCACCGGTGGGCTGGCGCTGGCGATGGCGATCATCGTCTCCCGGCTGGTGGTCAACCTGCCGCCGATCGGCGACCAGGCGCGGCCCTGGTCGGGGGTATATCTGCTGCTCGGGTTCGCCGCGCTGCTGCTCGCGGCCGGGGTCGGTCTGGACGGGTGGGCCGGCGAGCTCGGCGACCGCAGCTTCTCCTGGATCCAGCCGGCGTCGGTGCTGGCCGGGGTCCTGATCGGCGCGGTGACCGTCACCGCCGGCGTGTGGTGGATGGTCGGCGGGGCGACCGGTCCGATCAGCCGACAACCGTTGAACGCGTTACCGCCGTACGTGCAGAACGCGATGTCCTCCGCCTCCCAGGTCCGGGTGCTGGCGATCGACGCCGGCGGCGAGGACCTGCGCTACTCGGTGGTGGACGAGGATCAGACCCGGCTCGGTGATGCCGACCGCGGCTATGCCCTGGCCGGCTCGGCCGATGCCCGGAATCAGGCCACCGATCTGGTGATGCGGCTGGTGGCCGGCACCGGCGACGCCGACGTGGCGCCGGAGCTCGGCCGGCTCGGTGTCGGCTACGTCTGGGTCACCGGGGCCGACGAAGCCGAGCTCGCGCTGATCGCCAACACCCCGGGCCTCGGTGCGGCCAGCGGAAACTTCCGCGGCACCGTCTGGCAGGTGGAGCCGCCGGTGAGCCGCGCGGTGATCGTCGACGGGAAGACCCGGACTCCGGTGCCGCCGGGCGCCACCACCATCGAACCGGGTGGGCCGGACCGGCGACTGGAGATCGGCGAACCCTCCGACTGGCGTTGGCGGGCCACCCTGGACGGCGTCCCGCTGGCCCCGGTCGACGGCGGCTGGCAACAGGCCTTCCTGCTGCCCGAGCGCGGCGGCCGGCTGGAATATCAACTGCCGACCGCGACCTGGCTGCTCGCCCTGCAGGGCCTGGCGCTGGCCGTCGCGGCGATCCTGGCCGCCCCGGCGATCCGCCGGCCCGAGGTGCGCGATCCGGCGAAGTCGGCCCGGCGCGCCGCGGCCGGGGCGGGGGAGGTCTGATGTCGAACGACAACGAGGGCTGGCGTCCGGTGGCCGAACCCCGTACCCCCCAGCGGGGCACCCGGGCGCGCGGTGCGGGTCCGCGCGGTGCGGGATCGCAGGGGGGCGGACTGAGCGAGGCCGGAATGCGCGGCGCGGGCGTGCTGGCCGTCGTCGCGGGCATCGCGGTGCTGCTCGGTGTCGGGACGCTGCTGCGTCCCGCGGTCGCCGACTCGCCGCCGGCCCAGGATCCGGTGATCGGCCGGACCAACGTCGTCTGCCCGGCGCCGCCGGGCGGTGGCGAGGCCCGTTCGATGGTGCAGGCGGTGGCCAATCACCAGGCCGAGGACCGGCCGGGCCAACTCACCGCGACCCCGGTCGGCAGCGACAAGGACGCCTTCCAGGTCACCGAGGCCGGCAAGGGGATCATCCGGTCGGCGCCGAAGTCGACCCTGATCGTCACCGGCGAGCGCGGGCTGGCGACCGCCAGCAACGCGGCCACGCTGACCAACGGCAGTGGCGGCGCCAATGCCGGCCTGCTCGGCGCGACCTGCAGCAAGCCCGGTAACAGCCACCTCTTCGTCGGCATCGGGGCCCGGGCGGCCTGGCGTACCGAACTGGTGATCACCAATCCCGACGACACCCCGGCCCAGGTCGACCTGCGGTTCCTCGGTGCCGAGGGCCAGGTCCCGGTGCCGGGCGGTCCGGGCATCGAGGTGGCCGGCCGGCAGTCCCGGGTGGTCGGCGTCGATTCCCTGATCGATGTGGACGGTCCGCTGACCGTCGAGGTGGTTGCCTCGCGCGGCCGGGTCGCCGCCATGGCGCGCGACTACCGGACCAAGGGCGACGATCCGCGCGGCGCCGACTGGCATCCGGCCTCGGCGGCGCCGGGCACCGAGGTGATCATCCCCGGGGTCCCGGACGGAGCGGGCGCGCGGCAGCTGGCCGTCGTCAATCCGGGCCGGACGGCTGCCACGGTGCAGATCGCCGCGCTGGGCCAGCAGGGCGAGTTCGTCCCGGCCGGCGGTGATCAGGTCGACGTGCCGCCGGAGAGTACGGCGCTGGTCGATCTCGGCCCGGGCCTGGTCGAGCAGGCCGCGGCGATCAAGCTGACCAGCGAGCAGCCGGTCACCGGATCCCTCCGGTCCGACGCCCCGAGCGAGGACGCCGGCGGCGACAAGGTGGTGCCCGACTTCGCCGTCCAGGCCGCCGCGGCACCGCTGCGGCAGGTCGGCGTGCTGCCGTTCATCGGCGAGTCGGGGCTGGAGAGCCAGCTGGTGCTGAGCCACGTCGGCGCCGACCCGGTCGAGGTCACCGTCGAGGTGATCAGCCTGGCCGGGGTCGAGGTCCGTTCCGAGAAGATCAGCATCGCGGCGTCGAGCACGGTCAGCCGGTCGATCTCCTCACCGCTGCCCGCCTATCTGGTGGTCCGGACCCCCGACAATGCCGGTGTCTACGCCGGGCTGGTGCAGCGCGCCACCGGCAACTCCGACGTCGCCGGGATCACCTCCTTCGCCGTGTCGTCGCCGGACGTCGCGGACCGGATCAGGCCGGCCAGCTACGACCCGTGGTCGGCCCGCTGAGCGTCGTGCGCCGGCGGACCGGCCGGCGGACGTAGGGTTGATCATTGTGTCCAGCCGTCGGGATCGGCATCAGCGTGGCCTGCGTGGCCCGCTGGCCCTGCCGAACAACTTCAGTCGCCACCCGGCGAGACCGTTCCGGTCGCCGAACAAGGCCGACTTCTTCGCCGACGCCGTCGACGAGGCGGTCGAACGGATCGGCCGGAACTGCCCGGACGCGTTGGTCGGGATCACCTTCGGGATCGAGGACGTACCGTATCTGGAGCGGGCCTGGACCGGCTCCGAGGTGCCCCTCGCCGCGGCCGTCTCCGGTGACGCCGACCGGCTCAGCCAGGTCGTCGTCTACCGCCGCCCGCTGGAACACCGGGCCGCCACCCGCCAGGGCCTACGGATCCTGGTCTACCGCACCGTGGTCGAACAACTCGCCGCCCTGACCGGCCGCAGCGTCGACGAGCTGGACCCCGAAGGCGACACCGACTACGACGACTAACCCCAACCCAACCCCGACTTGTCAGAACCAGGGGACGCTCTGGCGTGCCCTAGTTCTGACAAGTCGGGGTTTGTTGATCATGGCGGCGCGGCGATGCCGCCGTTACGCGAGCGGCGGGGGTAGCGTCAGTTCTTGTGACCTCCAGGCGATGCTCCCGATCTGGGTGCTCCGGCACGGCGGTGGCCACCTTGACCTACGTCTACCTCGATTCCACTGCCGTCCTCGGGCCGTTGGCCACGCGCGCCGATCCGCACGGGTACGACCTCTGCTCCCGCCATGCCGAGGCGCTGTCCGCGCCGCGCGGCTGGGAAGTGATCCGGCTGGCCATCCCGGACGAGCCGGAACAGAGCACCGACGACCTGCTGGCCCTGGCCGACGCGGTCCGCGAGGTGGGCCTCGGGTACGAGGATCCGGCCGGCACCGGCGATGATCAACAACAGCGCTCCTCCGGCGTCGTCGAGCTCGGCCGCCGCGGCCACCTCACCGTCCTCGCCGACCCCGACCAGTAGCCCTTCTCACCCCGCCGACGGGTAGCGGCTGGGCGTCAGGTGGTCCTGGCTCGATACCGCCCTGCCGGTACAACTCTGGCTAGGATGGCCGCGCCATGATCACACCGGGAATCTTCAAGGCCAACGACATTCGGGGCCGCGCCATCGAGCCGAATCCGGACTGGGACAGCGACGGCGCGCGCGCGATCGGCGCGGCCTGGGTCGACGTCAGCGGGCTGAAACCCGGTGTCGACTCCCTGGTGATCGGCCGGGACATGCGGCTGACCAGCCCCGAGTTCGCCGCGGCGTTCGCCGACGGGGTGGCCGGGCGCGGGGTCGACGTGATCGACATCGGGCTGGCCAGCACCGACCAGCTCTGGTACGCCTCCGGGGCGCTGGGACTGCCCGGCGCGATGTTCACCGCCAGCCACAATCCGGCGCCGGACAACGGGATCAAGTTCTGCCGGGCCGGCGCGCTGCCGGTCGCGGCCGGCGACCTCAAGGCATTGGCCGAGTGGGTGCTCCCCGGCTCCGGGTCCGTGGTCGAGGAGCCGGCGGCGGACGGTCGGCGCGGCACCATCACCGAGCGCGACCTGCTGCCCGACTACGCCGCGTACCTGCACTCGCTGGTCGACCTGACCGGGATCCGACGGCTGAAGGTGGTCGCCGACGCCGGCAACGGGATGGCCGGACACACCCTGCCCGCCGTGCTGGGGCCACTCGACCTCGACCTGATCGGCCTCTACACCGACCCGGACGGGACGTTTCCGAACCACCCGCCCAACCCGCTGGAGCCGGAGAACCTGGTCGATGCCCAGGCCGCGGTCCGCGAGCACCGGGCCGACCTCGGGCTGGTGTTCGACGGCGACGCCGACCGATGCTTCCTGATCGACGAGACCGGCGCCGTGGTCAGCCCGTCCGTGATCACCGCGATGATCGCCGGCCAGGAGCTGGGCCGGGAGCCGGGCGGCACGATCGTCTGCAACACGATCACCTCCAGGGCGGTGCCGGAGCTGGTCCGGGCCCGCGGCGGTCAGATCGTGATCACCCGGGTCGGGCACACCTTCGTCAAGGCGGCGATGGCCGAGTACAATGCCGTCTTCGGCGGCGAGCACTCGGCGCACTACTACTTCCGGGATTTCTGGGGCGCCGACACCGGGATGCTGGCCGCGCTGCATGTCCTGGCCCTGGCCGGCCGCGCTGACGTACCGCTGTCGAAGCTGGTCGAGGAGTTCTGCACCTACGTCGAGTCGGGCGAGATCAACAGCACGGTCGCCGACCAGGAGCTGATCATGGATCGGCTGGCGGCGGCCTTCGCGGGCCGCGGCGAGCCGGCCCGGCTGGACGGTCTGACCGTCGCGGCCGACGACTGGTGGTTCAACGTCCGTGCCTCCAACACCGAGCCGCTGCTCCGGCTCAACGTCGAAGCCGCCGACGAGCCCACCATGATCGCCATCCGCGACGAGGCCCTCAAACTCATCCGCACCTGACCCTGGCCCAACCCCCGAGTTGTCAGAACTAGGGGCCGCTCTGGCGTGCCCTAGTTCTGACAAGTCGGGGTTGGGTGAGTACGTTTAGCGTGCGGAAGGCGAGATCGAGGAGTGTGGGTTGGGATGGCTGTTGAGTTGGCGGCGGAGATGCTGGAGATCCTGTCCTGCCCGAGTTGTCACGGATCGCTGGCTGTTGATCATGAACGGGACGAGCTGACCTGCGTCGCCCCGGACTGCGGGTTGGCGTATCCGGTCCGGGATCGGATCCCGATCCTGTTGATCGACGAGGCCCGCCGTCCGGACGCCTCCTAGGAGCCCCGGCGATGACCGTCTTCGACGATGCCTGGCTGGACGACAAACAGGCGCTGACCGGCGCCGACCACGTGCTGCGGCGGCTGGCCGAGGCCGGGGCCCGGCTGCGCCGGGAGACCGAGCTGGCCGAGGGGCCCAAGCGGCAGGTGGCGAACAACCCCCGACCCCGGGCGGTGGTCGCGGTCGGCTCCGAGGCCCGCTTCATCCGCGCGATGCTCGAGCCGGTCTGCCCGGTGCCGTTCGTCGCCTGGCCGCACCACGGTCTGCCCGGCTGGGTCGGCGCGCTCGACCTGGTGATCGCGATGGCCAGCGACGGTGCCGAGCAGGGCCTGATCGTCACTGTCGCCGAGGCGACCCGGCGGGGCAGCCTGTCGCTGGTCGCCTGCCCGGAGTCCTCGGCGGTGGCCGACCACACCAGCTCCCGCTCGACCACGCTGCTGCCGACCACCACGGCCGATCCGCTGGCCGCGGCGATCGTCGTGCTGGACGCGCTCCATCTGGCTCAGCTCGGTCCCCAGGTCCGGCCGGATCTGGTCGCCGACGCGATGGACCTGATCTCCGAGGAGTGCTCGCCGTACAGGGATCTGGCGGAGAATCCGGCCAAGGATCTGGCGCTCAGCCTGGCCGACGCGCATCCGCTGGTCTGGGGCGGTTCGGTGCTCGCCGCTCGGGCCTCGCGCCGGGTGGCCGAGGCGCTCCGGGCCGGCACCGGCCGAGCGGCGCTGGCCGCGGATGTCGGGGAGCTGTTGCCGATCCTGGACGGCGCGGCGGCGCGGGATCCGTTCGCGGACCCGTTCACCGACGTCCTGCCGCAGGACCGCCGGCCCGGCCTGCTGATCCTGGATGACGGCGACACCGATCCCCTGATCAGGGCGGCGCACAACGGACTGCTGTCGGCCGCCGAGCGTAACGATGTCCGGACCTGCACCATCGGCCACCGCGGCGGCTCCGACGTGGAGCGCTACGTCACTCTGCTGCAGACCGGGATGTTCGCCGCGGTCTACCTGGCCGTCGGGCTCGGCCGCTACCACGAGGTCTGACCGCACCGACGACGCGGACGCTCCGGCGCCATGGCAAGATATGCGGCCGTGAGCGCTGAAGGTGGAACGAAGGCCGTTGTCGCGGCCCTGGTGGCGAACTCGTTCATCGCCCTGTGCAAGTTCGGCGGTTGGGCTCTGACCGGCGGTGCGGCCTCGTCGTTGCTCGCCGAGGCGATCCACTCGGTCGCCGACGCCGGCAACCAGGCGCTGCTGCTGGTCGGCGGTCGGCGGGCCCAGCGGGCGGCGACCCCGGAGCACCCGTTCGGCTTCGGCCGGGAACGCTACGTCTTCGCCTTCATCGTGGCGATCGTGCTGTTCAGCGTCGGCGGCCTGTTCGCGCTGTACGAGGCGTACCACAAGTATCACGAGATCCAGGAAGGTCACGCCAACGAACTGCTCCAGAGCCAGTGGTGGTGGTTGCCGGTCGCGATCTTGGTCGCCGCGATCATCGCCGAGT
The DNA here is from genome assembly GCF_009299835.1 of Microlunatus speluncae. GTDB lineage: Bacteria > Actinomycetota > Actinomycetes > Propionibacteriales > Propionibacteriaceae > Microlunatus > Microlunatus speluncae. The sequence goes on along the minus strand of NZ_VKCZ01000013.1, from coordinate 133,578 downwards.
CGCTGTCGTTCCGGACCGCGATCATGGAGTCGAGCAAGACCAAGGGCCGGCAGACCTGGGGCCGGTTCATCCGCTCGGCCAAGTCGCCGGAACTGCCGGTCATCCTGCTGGAGGACCTGGCCGCGCTGGTCGGCCTGATCTTCGCGCTGGCCGGGGTCGGGCTGACCTTGATCACCGGCAACGCGTACTTCGACGTGATCGGCACCGGCATGATCGGCCTGCTGCTGGTCGCGGTCGCGGTCACCCTGGCCTTCGAGACCAAGAGCCTGCTGGTCGGCGAGTCGGCCACGCCGGAGTCGATCAAGAAGATCGAGGCCGCGCTGACCGGCACCGACGGCGTGGACAAGATCATCCACATGAAGACGTTGCATCTCGGGCCGGAGGAGGTGCTGGTCGCGGCCAAGATCGCCGTCGGCCGGACCGACTCGGCCGGCGACGTCGCGGATACGATCAACCGGGCCGAGACCGCGATCCGGGATGCCGATCCGATGGTCACCGCCCTGTATCTCGAACCGGACATCTATCACGCGGACTACGAACCGCAGGACCGCCCCGAACGCCCGGCCGCGCCGGCCCACTGAATCGAGCCCACCCGTGACCCGGATCCTGATCTTGAACGGCCCCAACCTCGGCCGGCTGGGCAAGCGCCAGCCCGAGGTGTACGGGTCGACCACCCATGATCAACTCGCCGAACGGCTGATCGCGTACGGGAAGGAACTTGGGGCCGAGGTTGAGGTGCGGCAGACCGACCACGAGGGCGAGCTGGTCGGCTGGCTGCACGAAGCCGCAGACGACTCGATCCCGGTCGTGCTCAACCCCGCCGCCTGGACTCATTACTCGATCGCCGTCGCCGATGCGGTCGCGCAGCGGACCGCCGACCTGATCGAGGTCCACCTGTCGAATGTCCATGCCCGCGAGGAGTTTCGCCGGCACTCGGTGGTGACGCCGTACGCCACCGGCGTGATCGCCGGCCTCGGCATCGCCGGCTACGAGTTGGCGCTGCGCCGGCTGGCAGAGAGCCCCGCGCCCTCGTCATAGTGCGTCGCAGCTCAATCATGGCGTAAGGCGACGCTCCAGCTTGCGCCACCCGACTGGGGGCGCTGAAACCTCAAGCTGGCCGACGAAGACCGCGGGGCGGGACGTCGCGACTGCGGCAGGGTCGGTGCGGCTAGGTTCGGTCACGGGCGTCGTCGGCTGCCCCCGCGGAGGAGGGGATGGCGATGACAGCGTCGATCGGGCCGGAAGTTGTGTCCGCGCTGGGGTTGGACGGACCGGAGGTCGAGCCGATCGCCGGTGGTCGGGTCAGCAAGGTCTGGCGGGCTCAGCGCGACGGCGGACCGGTTGCACTGCGCCAGTCGCCGGCGTTCCGACTGTTGCCGGAAGTCCGCTACGAATGTGACCTGTTGAGGACGCTGGCCGGCATGGGCGCACCCGTTGCGGCAATCGATGTGGGACCGACGCTGATCGACGGCTCGGTCTGGGTCGCCTTCGAGTGGATCGACGGGGCGCATCCCGCAGTCCCTGTCGAGGACCCGTCGGGCTACGGCCGGCTGCTCGCCGAATTGCACGAGCACACGGCCGAACCGGTGCAGCAACTCGGGCAGCGGCCCGGCTGGGGCCGGCTGGATGAGTTCCTCACCCTGCCGCGTCCCGGTGGCGGACGCACGATGGCGGAGGTGCTGCCGGAGTTCGAGCGGGCCTTCGGTGACGCCGGCGCCTGGCTGCGGCGGCAGGCGGAAGAAGTGCACGAGCGGCTGGCCGCGGCGTCGATCGCGTCGTACCCGCAGGTCATCGCCCACGGCGACTTTGCGCCGGGCCAGGTGCTGCTCCGCGGCGACCGGCTCGGCGCGGTGATCGACTGGGACTTCGCGCACCTGGACCTGCGCCTGGCGGACCTGGCCATCGCGGCCTCCATGGCCCGGCCGACGGTGGCCCGGGCGGCCGCATTTGTCCGTGGCTACGTCGAAGCGGCCGGTCCCGACCTCGGCGACCTCGACCTGTTGGCGGACCTGCGCCGCGCCTTCCACCTGAACAATCTCGGTAACCACCTGTGCGCCCGTTGGGCCAATGGGGCCGACATCACTCCCCAGGTGGCAATGCTGACCGAACGTCTGGAGCGCGACCAGTGGTGGGGACCGACGTTGGTGGCGGCGGCCAAGGATGCCACCGGCGCGCCGTCGGTACGTCCGCCCTCCGCCCCGATCACCCGTCAGGCGTCGGACCTCGAGCTGGCGCACGAGCTCGCCGATCGCGCCGCGGTCGTGGCCCGGCACTATTTCGAACGCGGGGTCGCCACCGAGACCAAGGCCGACGCCAGCCCGGTCACCGAGGCCGATCGCGCGGTGGAGCGGCTGCTGCGCGGCGCGCTGGCCGAGCTGCGCCCGGACGACGGCATCCTCGGCGAGGAGCTCGGCGCCCAGGGAACCGGCGACCGGACCTGGATCCTGGACCCGATCGACGGCACCGGCGCCTTCGCCCACGGCGACCCGAACTGGCGGGTCCAGATCGCCCTCGAGATCGCCGGTGAGCTCAAGGTGGCGGTCGTCGACGCGCCTGCCCTGGGGGTGCGCTGGTGGGCGTCGGCGGGCTCCGGGGCGTACGAACGCAAGGAGGGCGGGCCGACCCGGCCGGTGCGGGTCTCGGAGATGGCGACGCTGGACGGAGCGCTCGTCGCCGCCCATCCGGCACCGGTCGCGAACCGACTCCCGGCAGGTACGAGGCGGCCGGCCCGCACCCGGCTGCCGCTGATCGAACTCGTCCGCGGCGAAATCGACGCCTTCCTCGTCGACTGCTGCCACCCGTGGGACCACGCCCCGTGGATCCTGTTGGTCCGAGAGGCCGGCGGTGCGTTCACCGACCATCGCGGCGGAACGTCACCGAACCACCGTGGCGGCCTCTACTCCAACCGAGGCATCCACCAGGCCCTGCTCGCCGCGCTGCAGCCACCCTTCACGCCGGGCCGGCACCAGGCGGGCACGTCCTGAGCGCCGGTGGGCCGGGCGAGTTGATCAAGTGGCCCAGGTACTGCTCGGACACCGTCACGTTCATCGTTGGTTCCGGTCGATCGCCCCATTCCCTCGATCACCGGCGATCGATGGCGAACCCTTTTCTCAACGGGGCGGCGGCCCACTAGGCTGCCGAATATGGACTTTCGTGTAGCAGACCTCGGCCTTGCCGAGTTCGGTCGTAAGGAAATCAGGCTTGCCGAGCACGAGATGCCGGGCCTGATGGCGATGCGGGAACAGTACGGCAGCAGCAAGCCGTTGGCCGGGGCGCTGATCGCCGGCTCCCTGCACATGACGATCCAGACCGCGGTGCTGATCGAGACCCTGATCGCGCTGGGGGCCGAGGTCCGCTGGGCCAGCTGCAACATCTTCTCCACCCAGGACCACGCGGCCGCCGCGGTCGTCGTCGGGCCGGACGGCACGCCGGAGGATCCGAAGGGGGTTCCGGTGTTCGCCTGGAAGGGCGAGACACTGGAGGAGTACTGGTGGTGCACCGAGCAGATCCTCACCTGGCCCGAGGGCCAGCACGCCAACATGATCTTGGACGACGGCGGTGACGCGACGCTGCTGGTGCACAAGGGCGTCGAGTACAGCAAGGCCGGCGAGGTGCCCGAGCCGGGCGCCGACGACCCGGAGGAACTGCACGTCATCCTGTCGGTGCTGAAGGCCTCGATCGACGCCGGCCGCAACTGGACCGAACTGGCGAACGCGATCAAGGGCGTCACCGAGGAGACCACCACCGGCGTGCACCGGCTCTACGAGATGGCCAAGGCGGAGTCGCTGCTCTTCCCGGCGATCAACGTCAACGACTCGGTGACCAAGTCGAAGTTCGACAACAAGTACGGCTGCCGGCACTCGCTGGTCGACGGCCTGAACCGGGCCACCGACGTGCTGATCGGCGGCAAGGTCGCGGTCGTCTGCGGCTACGGCGACGTCGGCAAGGGCTGCGCCGAATCCCTGCGTGGGCAGGGCGCCCGGGTGATCATCACCGAGGTCGACCCGATCTGCGCGCTGCAGGCGGCGATGGACGGCTATCAGGTGACCACCCTCGAAGAGGCGCTGCCGATCGCCGACATCTACGTCACCGCGACCGGCTGCTTCAACGTGATCACCGCCGATCAGATGAGCCGGATGAAGCATCAGGCGATCGTCGCCAACATCGGCCACTTTGACAACGAGATCGACATGGCCGGGCTGACCAAGATCACCGGCGTCGAGCGGATCAACATCAAGCCGCAGGTCGACGAGTGGACCTTCGAGGCCGGCACCGACCAGGCGCACACGATCATCGTGCTCAGCGAGGGCCGGCTGATGAACCTCGGCAACGCCACCGGCCACCCGAGCTTCGTGATGAGCAACTCCTTCACCAACCAGGTGCTGGCCCAGATCGAGCTGTTCACCAAGCCCGAGCAGTATCCGGTGGGCGTCTACGTCCTGCCCAAGCACCTGGACGAGGCCGTCGCCCGTCTCCACCTGGACGCCCTCGGCGTCAAGCTCACCGAGCTCACCACCAAGCAGGCCGAATACCTCGGCATCCCGGTCACCGGCCCGTACAAGCCCGACCACTACCGCTACTGAGCCCCGGTCGGTTTTTCACGTTAACGTGAGTTTCTGGCACTTTGTGAACGTTGCAACCTTCACAAAGTGCCAGGAACGTTCATAAAGCTTGGTCCGCGACCACGTTGATCACCCGTTCCGCAGCGCCGGCCGCGCTTGCGTACGGTCAACACGGCGCCCGCGTCGTTGCGCAGGACGACGGTGCAGACCCGGATCGGTCCCAGTTCACTCATCGACGGCAAGGCTAGTGGCACGGGAGCGTCGCGCCTGCCCGGCTGGACCCCGGATCGCTAGGGTCAGTACATGCAGTCACCCCACGACGTTGTGCTCCTCCGCTGCGCTCCCCCGAACAACGCCGCGGGGACCCCGAAATGATCATCGATGATTACGCACGGCTGTTCCGGCTGGACGGGCGGCAGGCCCTGGTGGTGGGCGCCGGGAACGGCATTGGTCGTGAATCGGCGCTGGCGCTGGCGGCACAGGGCGCGGAGGTGATCGCCGCCGACGTCGACGGTGCTGCGGCAGCGGACACGGCGCGGCTGGCCGGCGGTCGCGACTATCAGTTGGACGTGCTGGACCCGGAGGCGATCCGGGCGGCGGCCGCGGACCTGGACGAGGTCGACATCCTCGTCTTCACCGCGGCGACCAACGTCCGCAAGCGCATCGTCGACTACACCGACGAGGACTTCGACCGGGTGATCGGGCTCAATCTGGCAGCGTCGTTTCGGCTGATCCGCGCCTTCGGTGCCCCGATGGCCGAGCGGGGCCGGGGCAGCATCATCGGCTTCAGCTCGATCCGGGCCACCCTGGTCGAGCCCGGGCAGGGGGTCTACGCCGCGACCAAGGCCGGCCTGATCCAGTTGCTCCGCACCGCCGCGGCCGAGTTCGGCCCGAGCGGCGTACGCTGCAACGCCGTCGCCCCCGGCATCGTCGAGACCCCGCTCACCGCGCAGATCCGGGCCGACCGGGCGTGGTCCGATGCGTACGCCCAGAAGAGCGCGCTCGGCCGCTGGGCCCAGCCGTCCGAGATCGCCGGCGCGGTGGTCTTCCTTGCCGGCGACGCGGCCAGCTACGTCACCGGCAGCTGCCTGATGGTCGACGGCGGCTGGACCGCGGTCGACGGCCGCTACACCCCACCAGCCTGAAATCGCTGACAAGTCGGCAGAGGGGTGGGTGCTGCGCCCCGACGACGGCCTCTGCATCCGCCTTCAGTTCGGCCGGAGGTGGGTTTGGCGGAGGTGGGCGGTGAAGGCGGCTTGGGCTTCGGGATTGTCGAGGTCTTCGGCCGTACGGCTCAGGTCGTCGCTGGCATCGAGGTGTCGGTGGCTCCAGACGCCGAGCTCGACCAGCGTCGGGAGCAGGGCGATCGAGCGCTCGGTCAGGCTGTAGATCGCCTTCTGCTTGTGCGTCGGATCCGGCCGCCGGGTGAGCAGGCCAGCCGCGGTCAGCGAGCGCAGCCGGTCGGCGAGCAGCTTGGTCGAGATTCCCTCGTCCGAGGCGAGCAGCTCCCGATAGTGCCGCCGGTCGGCGAACATGATGTCCCGGAGCACCAGCAATGACCACCGGTCGCCGAACACCTCGACCGCGAGGTTGATCGGGCATTCCGAGCGATGCTTGGTCATTTCCGATGTACTTTCCAAAGTAGTTGCATTCGGGGTTCAGTCTAGCATACGCTGTGACTGCTGTCGAAAGGTAAGCAGAAACGGAGACGATGATGACACAGCAGACACCGACGAGGCGCGAACTCTCGACCGAGGGCCGCGGGACCGGCGTGACCGAGGATGCCCAGCCGTTCGAGTGGTCGGACGTGGAGCAGCGACTGCGGACGGGCGGCTTCCGCTGGTTCACCTCGCTGCGACCGGACGGCGAGCCGCACACGCGGCCCGTGTTCGCCGCCTGGGCCGACGGGGTGCTGTTCACGGCCTCGAAGGAGGGCGCGCGGAAGTCCCGTAACCTCGACGGCGACGGGCGCTGCTCGGTCGCCTTCGAGGAGGACGGTGCGCACCTGGTCATCGAGGGGGTTGCAACCCGGGCCGTCGACGAGGAGACGCTGCGCCGGGCCTCGGCCGCGTTCGACGACGTCTACTCCTGGCCGACCCGGGTGGCGGGCGACGAACTCGACGCCGACTACGGTGCGCCGACCTCCGGCGGTCCGCCCTACCGGGTTTACCAGATCACTCCGACGGCGGTGTACGCGTTCCCGGCCGGCGGCCAGTTCCTGCCCGCCCGCTGGACCCTCTGATTCGGACGGTCACGCTGAGTCGGACGGCCGGGCGGTGAGGAAGCGGCGGGCGGCCTCGGCGTAGACCCGGGTCTTGCGGACGATGTCGGCCACCTCGACGTACTCGTCGGCCTGGTGCGCGATCCACTTCCCGCCCGGGCCGTAGACGACGGTCGGGATGCCGGCCTTGGCGGTGAGGATGGTGCCGTCGGTGGTGCCGGGGACGCCGCCGTAGACCGGTTCGGCGCCGGTGACGGCGGTGTGGGCGGCGGCCAGGGCGAGCACGACCGGATCGTCCAGCGGGGTGTCCACCGGCGGCCGATCGACCGGGATGGTGATCTTCGCCGGGGTCTCGGCCTTCGCGCCGAGCTGGTCGGCCAGACCGGTCAGTCGCTCGATCAGCCGACGATGATCAACTCCGGGGACGGTACGGATGTCGACGGCGAGGGTGGCCCGGGCCGGGATGACGTTGATCTGATCAAGGTCACCGCCGATGATCACGGTTGGGGTGAGATAGCTGGTGCCGAGCTGCGGATGCGCCCCGGGATCGACCTGCAAAGCGTCCTGCACGTCGGTCAGCCCGCGGACGAACTCCGCCGCCGTGATCAACGGGTTCCGGCCCTGCTCCGGCATCGCGCCGTGGGCCATCGTGCCGTCGAACTCCACCTGCAGCCGGATCGCGCCTTTCGAGCTGGGGCAGAGTTCCTCGGCCTCGGGCTCGCAGACGATGGCGCCGTCGACATCGGCCGCCTGACCCGAGTCGACGAAGTGGTGCACGCCGATCATCATGCCCTCCTCGTCGGCCAGGGCACAGACTTTGATCTTCCCCGGGAACGGCCCGGCCAGCTGCAACGCCCGGACGCCGAAGATCATCGCGGCCACGCCGGACTTCATGTCGGCGGCGCCGCGTCCGTACAGCCGTCCGTCGACGATCTCGCCGCCGAACGGGTCATGACTCCACTCGGCGAGAGTGCCCTCGGTGACGACGTCGGTGTGCCCCTCGAACATCAACACCGGTCCTGGGCCACCGCCGCCGTCGATCACCGCGACCACGTTGGGCCGGCCCGGTGCCGGCTCGGTGATCTCCGGCTGCCAGCCGAAGCCGCGCATCGTCTCGGCCACCAGCGCGGCGGCCGGCTGCTCCGACCGGCCGTGCGCCGGGTCGTTCACACTGGGGATCCGGACCAGCGCCCGGGTGAACGCGATCACGCCCGCTTCGTCGACGTCGATCTCGGTCAAGTCGATCACTGCTCCTCCGCCACCTGTCCCGCAACAGTCAGAGTCGGCACCGCCGCCAGCAGCTCCCGGGTGTACGGGTGCTGCGGCCGGGCATACACCTCGGCGGTCGGGCCGCGCTCCACGATCTCACCGTCGTGCAGCACCGCGACGTTATCGCACAGGTATCGCACCACGGAGAGATCGTGCGACACGAAGATCAAGGTCAGCCGGTAGTCGCGCACCAGATCGAGCAGCAGGTCGAGGATCTGGGCCCGGACGGTGACGTCGAGGGCGCTGACCGGCTCGTCGGCGACCAGCACCCGCGGCCGCGGCGACAGCGCCCGGGCGATCGAGATCCGCTGCCGCTGGCCGCCGGAGAACTGGTGCGGGAACCGGCGGGCCGCGTCCGGCGGCAGCCCGACCGCGGCGAGCAACTCGGCCACCCGGGCATCGACGCCGGGGATGCCGAGCGACACCATCGGCTCGGCGATGATGTCGCGGACCCGCATCCGCGGATCGAGCGAGGCCTGCGGATCCTGGAACACGACCTGCAGGTCCCGGCGCAGGAACCCGAGCCGCGACTCCGGCTGATGGCTGATCTCGGTGCCGTCGAACGCGATCGATCCGCTGGTCGGCCGGTCCAGCCCGGAGATCAGCCGGAGCAGCGTCGACTTCCCCGAGCCGGACTCTCCGACGATGCCGAACCGATCACCCGACCGGATCTCAAGATCAATGTTGTTCAGCGCCTGCACCTGGTCGCCGGGCCGGAACAACGACCTCCGCGGTCGCCGGAAGATCCTGCTCACTCCATGGACCGCGACCACTGCTTGTTCGTTCGCTGAGCTTGTCGAAGCGCCGTCCTGAGCCTGCCGAAGGGGGCTGGGTCCGTCGGTCTCAAGGCTTCGAGGGCGCGAGGTGGCCTGCCCTTCGACAGGCTCAGGGAACGATGGGCGGGGCGGCTCAGGGAACGATGTGCGGGGCGGCTCAGGGAGGGACGGGTCGGTCAGAGTCGAGGCGGCCAAGAGTTTCCGGGTGTACGGATGCTGCGGGGCGGCGAAGACCTCGGCGGTGGCGCCGGACTCGACGATCTCGCCGCGATACATCACCAGCACCCGCGGGCAGACCCGGGCGACGACGGCGAGGTCGTGGGTGATGAACAGCAGCGCGTTGCCTCGCTCGGCCTGCAACTCGACGATCAACTCCAGCATCGCCGCCTGCACGGTGACGTCGAGGGCCGAGGTCGGCTCGTCGCAGATCAACAGCCGGGGCCGGTTGGCCAGGGCCATCGCCAGCATCACCCGCTGCCGCATGCCGCCGGAGAGCTGGTGCGGATAGGCCCGCCCGATCCAGGCCGGATCGGGCAGCCGGACCCGCTCCAGCAACTCGATCGTCGCCGTCCGGGCCGCGGTCCGGGACGGAGTCGTGCGGTGCAGCAGCATCACCTCGGCGACCTGATCACCGACCCGCATCACCGGGTTCAGCGCCGTCATCGGCTCCTGGAACACCATCGAGGTCTCCTGGCCGCGGATCGCCGTCGCCCGTCGTTCGGGCAGGCCGACCAGGTCGGGCTCCACTCCGGCCAGCCGGATCGATCCTCGCGCCCGCAGTTCTTCCGGCAACAGGTTCATGATCGACAAAGCGGTGATCGACTTCCCCGAGCCGGACTCGCCGATCAGCCCGACCCGCTCGCCGGAGCCGATGCTGAACGAGACGTTGTCGATCAACGGCGTGCCGCCGGAGTGCACGGTCAGCCCCTCGACCTGAAGTGTGGCCTGCCCTTCGAAGCGGCTGGGTGCCGGCTGATCTCGAGCGGGCTCGAAGGGAGTCGTCATCGCAGCTCCCGGAGGCGCGGGTCGAGCCGGTCGCGCAGGCCGTCGCCGAGCAGGTTGAAGCCGAGCACGGCCAGGGCGATCGCCAGGCCGGGGATCAGGGCCAGCCTTGGGGCGGAAAACAACAGCTCCTGCGACTCGGCCAGCATCCGGCCCCAGGACGGCGTCGGCGGCGGTGTGCCGAAGCCGAGGAAGGAGAGCGCCGCCTCGGCCAGGATGGCGATCGCGAACGAGACCGAGGCCTGCACGATGATCATGCTGGCGATGTTCGGCAGCACGTGCCGAAGCGCGATCGCCGGTCGCCGCCGGCCGGCCGCTCGGGCGGCGAGAACGTATTCGGTGCGCATCACCTGCAGGGTCTGCCCGCGGGCCACCCGGGCGAACGCCGGCACGGTGGCGATCCCGATCGCGATCATGGCGGTCAGCGTGCTGGCGCCGAAGACGGCCCCGAACATGATCGCCAGCAGCAGCGCCGGGAAGGCGAAGATCACGTCGTTGACCCGCATCACCAGCTCGCCCGGCCAGCGGTCGGTCATGCCGGCGGCGATGCCCAGCGGGGTGCCGATCAGCGCCGAGATGCCGACCGCGACGATGCCGACGAACAGCGTGGTCCGGGCGCCGACCAGCAGTTGACTGACCAGATCCCGGCCGAACTTGTCGGTGCCCAGCAGATAGCTCGGATCGAACAGCGGCCGCAGCCGGGCCGACCCGTCGACGAAAGTCGGGTCGTGCGGAGTCCAGACGAACGAGATCAGCGCGATGATCACGACCAGGCCGACCAGCGCGGCGCCGATGATCAGATTCGGGCCGATCCGCTGCCGGACGGTCGTGCCGGGGTCGGCCATCAGGATGCTCGCAGCCGCGGATCGAGGATCAGGTAGCCGACGTCGACGACGAAGTTGATCACCAGCACGGCGACCACCAGCACCATCACGGTTCCCTGCACCAGCAACAGATCCCGGTTGGCCACGCCGTCCAGCAGCAGGCTGCCCAGCCCCGGGATGGTGAACACCCGCTCGATCACCACCGCACCGATCAGCAGCGTCGCCAGCTGCAGCCCGAGCACGGTGATCACCGGGATGGCCGCGTTGCGCGCGCCGTGGCGCAGTAGTGCCCGGTACGGTCCCATCCCCTTGGCCCGCGCCGTCCGCAGATAGTCCTCGCGCAGGACATCCAGCACGGCGGAGCGGAGGTAGCGGCTGAGCACGGCGCCCTGCACCAGACCCAGCGACAGGGCCGGCAGGATCAGGTGCCGGAGGAAGCCGACCGGATCCTGGGCCGGCACGACGAAGCCGCCGGAGGGCAGGACTCGCAGGCTGACCGCGAAGACGAACAGCAGGCCGACCCCGGCGACGAAGGCCGGCACCGCGATCCCGGCCTGGCTGATCCCGGAGAGCAGCAGCCCGGACACCTTGCGGTGCCGGACCGCGGCCGCGGTGCCGAGCGGAACGGCGATGATCAAGGAGACGATCAGGCCGAACAACACCAGCCAGCTGGTGACGGCGAACCGGTCGGCGATCAACGGCGTGATCGGGGTTTCGCTGACGTACGACACCCCGAAGTCGCCGCGCAGCAGCCCGGTCACCCAGTCCAGATACTGCACCGGCAGCGGCCGGTCGGTGCCGAACCGGGCCCGCAGTGCCGCCACCGCCTCCGGGGTCGCGTTGACCCCCAGTGCGATCTCGGCCGGGTCACCGGGCAACACCGCCATGAAGGTGAACACGACCACGGTGGCTGCGATCATGCTCAGCACGAGCACGCCGACCCGCTTGATCAGGAACAGGCTCACCGCGACCCTGACTCAGGTCTTGGTCAGGCCGGTGAGATCGAAGGATTCCGACACCACGTTCTGCGGCAGCCCCTGGACGTTGGTGGTCGCGACCATCAGATTCGGGAACAGGAACAGGAAGTCGGCCGCCGCGTCCTCGGAGATGATCTTGGCCGCCTCCTTCATCTTCGTCACCTGCTCGGCCTCGGTGCCCGCGTCGGCCTCGGCGAACAGCCGTTGCACCTCGGCGTTGTCGTAGCGCGGGTAGTACTTCGGGTTGCCGAACACCGCGACGATGTCCCGCGGCTCGACGTGGTTGATGATCGACATCTCGTAGTCGGCCTTGGTGAAGACCTGGTCCAGCCAACGGGCCGGGAACTCCAACGGCTCGATGGTCGCAGTGATCCCGACCTGGGCCAGCTGCGACTTGACGACCTGGGCGGCGGCGGTGGCGTAGGGCAGGTTGGCGATCCGGAACCGCACCTTCAGGTCGGTCGCGCCGGCCTCGGCCAGCAGCGCCTTCGCTTTCGCCGGATCGAACGGGAACAGCCCGGTCAGATCCTCGAACCAGGGATCACTCGGCGGCACCATGCCGCCGATCAACTCGCCGCGGCCGGCCCAGGCGGTGTCCAGCAGTTCCTGGTGGTTGATCGCGTGGCGGACGGCGCGCCGGACCCGTACGTCGTCGAACGGCGGTTGTGAATTGTTCAGGCTCAGCACCACCTCGCCGGTCGAGGTGCCCTCGATCACCTGGAAGCGCGCGGTGTCGGCGAACTGGCCCAGGGACTCCGGGGTGAGCACGGCGGAGATCACGTCGATCCCGCCGGAGAGCAGCGCGTTGTTCAGCGCGGTCGCGTCCCGGAAGTAGCGCAGCACCACCCGGTCCAAGCCCGGCTTCGCGCCCCAGTAGTCCGGGTTGGCCTCGAGCGTGATCGCGTCGCCGCGCTTCCACTCGACGAACCGGTACGGACCGGTGCCGACCGGTCGGTTGGCAAGATCATCGACGCCGGTCCGGGAGAACATCGCGCCGACCCGGGTCGCCATCGAATAGAGCCAGGAGTTGCTCGGCTTCTTCAGCGTCACCTCGATCGTGTGATCACCGGTCTTGCGGGCCGTCTCGACCACATCGAGCTTGGCCTTGAGCGAGACCGTCCAGTCCTTCGTCACCCGCTCGATGCTGAACACCGCGTCGTCGGCGGTGAACGGCGCGCCGCCCGCGAACTTGGCGTTGTCGACGAGCTCGAACGTGTAGCGCAGCCGGTCATCGCTGATCTGCCACGACTTGGCCAGCAGCGGCACGATCGCACCGGACTGGTCGAGCTTCACCAGGCCCTCGTACACGTTGACCAGCAGTGCCTGCGGGATGGCCGCGCCGTCGGTCCGGGTGAAATCGAGGTTGGCCGGTTCGGCGACGAAGCCGACCGTCAACGTCTTCGTCGTCGGCTGGCCGCCGCCGGCCGTCGAGCCGGCCGTGCAGCCCGCCGCGAGGCCACCGGTGACGGCGGCGCCGAGGCCGAGCACGAGCCGGCGGGGGATCATCGGGACAGCGGACGAGCGTCGACTCACGGGCGTGACCTCCTTGGTGGACACAGCATAGAGTTCGCCGACCCCGGGCCGCTTTCACTCCGTGATCAGCCTCTGGCTCGGGAGTTCGTTCCAGCGTACAATCGAACAGGTGATCGATTCGAACCGTGACGAGCGCGGATTCTGGCGCCGGGAGTTGTCCTGGTTCCAGCTCCGGCTGGTCCGGTTCCGCACCTGGATCGCCCGCCTCCTCGGCCGCCGACTCGACTGACCCGTGCTCGCCTTCGAGTCGCTTGTTCGTTCCCTGAGCCTGTCGAAGGGCTGACCAGATTGCCTTTTCTGAGTACGCCGAAGCAGGTGGACGTGGCTTGCCCTTCGACAGGCTCAGGGAACGAAGGTGCGCGCCTGGTCGAAGCGCTGCACGACGTCGGCCAGTGAGTCGTCGGTGCCGACGTTGCCGGCGAAGACGACGTACGGCAGGCCGGTGGCTGGGCCGTCGACCGGCTCCCAGAGCGAGACGATGCCGGGCAGCAGGGTGCCGCGGACCCAGGCCCGGCGGATGCCGAGGGCCTCGGTCGCGACGTCGGAGGAGGTGACGCCGCCCTTGGCGACGACGAACGCGGGCCGTTGTCGTTCCATGATCATCCGGACCAGCTCGACCACCGCCACGCTGACCCGACGGGAGATGGCAAGGCTCTGCTCGCCGTCATCGCCGCGCACCAGTTCGCGGCTGGTCTTGATCACCACGTTGCCCTGCGGCAGCGCGGCCGCGGCGCGTTCGGCGAGGTCACGCAGGTGATCTTCGGCCGCGCCGCCCGCGGCGATGATCTTGGCCGGGACCAGCTCGAGCTCGACCGCGCCGACCCGCTCGGTCAGCAGCCGCAATTGCCGGGAACTGAGCGAAACATGGGATCCGACCACGATCAGGCCACCCGGCGACGGGGTGTCCGTAGGGGGCAGCAAGGCCCGCAGGGTGGCGTCGTCGATCGGTGGCGCGGCGACCTGCCCCGAGCGGGCCCGGACGAACGACGGGCCGACCCGATAGACGAAGCGCCGGCCCGATCGTTCGGCGGCCAGGATCCCCAGGGCGAGCACCCGAAGATCATCATCGGTCACCGCATCGGTCACCACGTAACCATGATCATCGAGCTCGGCCAGCGCGGCGGCGACCCCCTCCGGGCCGAGGGTGCGCAGCTGCGCGACGGTGATCCGGCCCACCGCGCTCCGGTCGACGCGGCCACCGGTCTTCTCCGCCACCCAGGCGGTCAGCTCGGAACTGCTGAAGCCGAAGGTGGCGTCGGCCGCATAGTCGGTCGACCCGACCGGCACCATCCCGGCGTCGGTCCGGACCCAGTGCACCGAGTCGACGGTGATCCGGCCGGCATCCAGATAGGACGGGTTGATGATCACCGCGTCGACCGGCTGCCCGGCGGCGGCCGACTCCGCGGCGAGCAGGTCGGGCTCCAGCGGGAAGTGTCCGCGCAGGGTGGAATCGCTGCGGCTGGCGAACGCGAGGTCGATCCCCTCCTCGGCGGCCACGGCCAGGCAGGCCCGCGCCACCTCCCGGGTCAGCCGGGCCGCCTCGGGCTCGGCCAGGCCGCGAGAATTGGTCAGCACGAAGAACGCCGCGGTGTCCTGCCGCATCGCCCAGCGCAGGTCGTCGGGCGCCCAGCGGGTGACGACCGGCAGGTCCTTGATCGTCTGGTTGCCGGTCGGGTCGTCGTCCAGCACCGCCAGCCGCCGGCCCGAGGCACAGGCCGTCGCGAGTTCGTCCGCGGGGACGATCCGGGCCGGCGGCAGCGAGGCGAGCAGTGACGACTCCGGCACGGGATGGTCCATGCCGGCCAGGATGTCACGGCGTCGAAGGCCACCGATCCGAGGCGTCCCGCCATTCGGGGCAGTCGCCGGTCGCCCCGCCGCCGCTCGGTACGATCGGGACGTGCCCACGATCCCGGAACAGACCCGATGAAGATCATCATCACCGGCGGGGCGGGATTCCTCGGCCGCCGACTGACCGAAGTGCTGCTGCAGCGGGGCACGGTCACCGCGAGCAACGGCGAACGGACCGGGATCGAATCGATCGTCTGGTACGACCAGCCGGCCGCGATCGAGGCCGTCCGGGCCGGCGCGCCGGCGGGGGTCGAGCTGGTCGGCGGCGACATCACCGATGCGGCCGGATTCTCGGCCCTGCTGGACCGGGCGGAGATCGGCATCTTCCATCTCGCCTCGGTGGTCAGCGGGCAGGGCGAACAGGACTTCGATCTCGCGCTGCGGGTGAACCTCGACGGGACCCGGACCGTGCTGGAGGCGGCCCGCCGGCACGAGAACACGCCGCGGGTGGTGGCGACCAGCTCGGTCGCCGTGTTCGGCCCGGGCAGCGGGCCGGCCGGCACCGATCAGGCGCCGCCCCGGCCGGGGACGACGTACGGGATGACCAAGGCGATCCTCGAGCTGATGTTCGACGACTACACCCGGAAGGGCTTCCTGGACGGGCGGGTGGGCCGGATCCCGACCGTGATCATCCGGCCGGGCCGGCCCAACGCGGCAGCCTCCTCGGCCGCGAGTGCCGTCTTCCGGGAGCCGCTGGCCGGCCGGCCGTACGCGGTGCCGCTCGCCCCGGAGACCCGGATGGCGGTCGGCGGCGCCGCCGGAGTGGTGGCCGGGCTGGCCGACCTGTTCGAACTGCCGTCGGAGCGGATCGGCGCGTTCCGCACGCTGACGTTCCCGAGCGTGTCCGCGACGTTCGCCGAGATGCTGGCCGCGGTGCAGCGGCTGGTGCCGGCCGAGGCGCTGGCCCCGGTGACCTTCGAGCCGGATCCGGAGATTCAGCGGATCGTCGACACCTGGGTGCCGACCACCGAGGGCGAGCGGGCGACCGCGCTCGGCGTCGGTGCCGTCGATGATCTTGAGGCCATCGTGCTCGACTACATCCGCCGCGAGCATCCCGAGCTCCAACTGCAGAACGGAAGGGCGAGTCAGTGAAGGTCCTGTTGCCGACCAGCGTCCCGCTCGACCCCACGTTGCCGGAGGGGGTCCAGGGGATCGCGTACGACCCCGAGGCCGAGCTGCCCGACGAGCACACCGACGCCGAGGTGATCGTGCTCTGGCTCAACCCGGCGTCCCGGATGAAGGAGCTGGCCGACCGGCTGCCCAAGCTGCGGCTGATCCAGGGCCTGATGGCCGGCACCGACTCGGTGGTGGCCGCCGGCTTCGCGCCGGAGGCGGTGATCGCCTCGGGTCGCGGCCTGCACGACCTCACGGTCGCCGAGCACACCCTGGCGCTGGCCCTGGCCGCCGCCCGCCGGCTCGATCGGGCGCTGGACGCGCAGCGCGGCGGCAGCTGGGACTCCGAGCTCGGCTACCGGCAGCCGTTGGACAATTCGCAGGGGCTGACCACGCTGCGCGACGCCCGGGTCACCATCTGGGGCTTCGGCAGCATCGCCAAGACGCTGGCGCCGTACCTGACCCTGCTCGGGGCCAAGATCACCGGCGTCGCCTCGTCGGCGGGGGAGCGGGCCGGCTATCCGGTGATCGCCGCCGCTGACGTGCACAGCGTGTTGCCCGACACCGACATCTTGATCAACATCCTGCCGGCCGTACCGGACACCATCAAGATCATCGACGCCGCGGTGCTGCAGGCGCTGCCGAAGACGGCCTGGCTGATCAACGTCGGCCGCGGCGCGACGGTCGACGAGGGGGCGCTGCGGACGGCGCTGATCGACGGCGAGATCGCCGGTGCCGCCCTCGACGTCACCGCCACCGAGCCGCTGCCCGACGGCGACCCGCTGTGGTCCGCGCCGAACCTGATCATCACCCCGCACACCGCCGGCGGACGCCCGCTCGGTGCCGACACCCTGATCGAGGCCAACGTCCGCGCCCTCCTCGCCGACGACCCGATCGCGAACCTGGTTACCCGGTAGTTGTCGATTCTTCACGTCAACGTGAGAATCTGACGCGATGTGAACGTTGCAACCTTCACATCGCGTACGAAAATAGGTGAAGTCGGGCTCGGACGGCGGACGAGGGTGGGTCATGACCTCTGACTGGATGGGGCGACGACCGCTCCGCCGGGTCGAGCGGGATCCGGAGGCCGCGCTGCCGGCTCGGACCTGGCCGGCCACCCTGGCGCCGGTCGCGCAGCTGCTGGCCGATGGCCTCGACCTCGGCGCCGCCACCATCCTGGTCGGCGAGAACGGCACCGGGAAGTCCACCCTGGTCGAGGCCGTCGCCGGTGCGTACGGGCTGTCGCCGGAGGGCGGGTCGACCGGGGCCCGGCACAGCACCCGGATCAGCGAGTCGGTGCTGGCCCAGAGCCTGCGGCTGGTCCGCCGGCCGGGCACCACGCGCTGGGGCTACTTCCTCCGGGCCGAGACGATGCACGGTCTGTTCACGTACCTTGAAGATCATCCGGGCGGCGGAGCGGAGCCGGTGTTCCACGAACAGAGCCACGGCGAGTCGTTCCTGTCCATGATCAGCACGTCACGGTTCGAGCGCGGCGGCTTCTTCGTCCTGGACGAGCCGGAGGCCGGGCTCTCGTTCACCGCCCAGCTCACCCTGGTCGGCGTGCTGCACTCCATGATCAACAGCGGTGAGGCCCAGGTGCTCCTGGCGACCCACTCACCGATCATCGCCGCGTTGCCCTCGGCCCGGATCCTGGAACTGGACGAAAACGGCATGCACGAGCGTGCTTGGGACGAACTCGATCTGGTCGACCACTACCGCCGCTTCCTTGATCAACCCGATCAGTATCTGCGGCGGGTGCTGGACGATTAGCAGTCGGCCCAGACCCCGTTGCTCGGGAAGAGGCCGGGATTGCCCTTGACCGTGGTGACCTGGCCCGCCACGCCGATCTGGTACGCGACCAGTTCGGTGGTGTAGAGGCCGCGACAGGTGACCGGCTGCCACTCACCGACGCTGACGATCACGCCGTCGTCGGAGCTCAGCTCGGACCAGCTCTCGATCACCGTCGACTGGTCCCGGACCAGCCGCTGACCGAAGTTCGCCGAGCAGGAGTGCGGCCGCCAGATGCTGTCGGCGCCCTTGACCTGGCACCGCAGCTCGACCGCGCTCCGATACTGCAGCGGCCGGCCCTCGACGCCACGCACGTGCACCGCGACGGTCGCGTCGACCCGGCGCTCCTCGCTCTGCATGAGCGAGACCACCCGAACCCCGTCCAGTCCGTAGTCGGGCTGACCCGGCGGTGGCGTCTCCGCGACCCCGTTGATCCCCGGCGAACCGACG
This sequence comes from Microlunatus speluncae, assembly GCF_009299835.1. Lineage (GTDB taxonomy): Bacteria > Actinomycetota > Actinomycetes > Propionibacteriales > Propionibacteriaceae > Microlunatus > Microlunatus speluncae. The sequence goes on along the minus strand of NZ_VKCZ01000013.1, from coordinate 115,215 downwards.
AGCAGGCCGCCGAAGACGGCCGAAACTGCGACCACGAGGCCGCACACCATGAGCTTGCGCATGAAATTTTCCCCCAGGCGAATGAGCCGCGTGGGACGCGACCCAACCCGGACACAGGCTAAGCGTTGGCGCAGGTTTTCACACGAAATCGCTCATTATTCGAGCCAGAATCGTAATTTCGTCGGGTCCGACGCGGCAGCAACCACCCACGATCCGGGCTCCGGCGGCCACCCAATCACGGGCCGCCGACGCCGTGAAACGGCTCGGACCGAACCAGGATCCGGCCCAGTTCTCGCCGCTGTTCGGGTAGACGACGACCGGTCGATCGGTCACCGCCCGGGCGGCGGCGATGGCCTCCGGGACGTCGTCCGGATCGCAGCAGTTCACGCCGATCGCGACGATGCCGGGCGCCTCGGCCAGCGCGAACGCCTCGATCAGCGGCTGCCCGGCGCGGGTCCGGTCCCCGTCGATCGTGTACGAGAGCCAGGCCGAGACCCCGGTCTCGCCGACCAGCCGGACCAGCGCCTCGGCCTCGACCAGGTCGGGCACGGTCTCGCAGGCGATCAGGTCGGCCCCGGCCTCGGCCAGGATCTCCAGCCGCGGCCGATGCCAGTCGATCAACCGGTCCACGCTCAGCCCGTAGCGCCCGCGGTATTCGGAGCCGTCGGCCAGCGCCGCTCCGTACGGCCCGACCGAGGCGGCGACCCAGCGGCCCGCCGGCTCCGGCAGGTCGGCCCGGGCCGCGACGGCCAGCCGCACGCTGCGCCGGAGCAGCTCGGCGGCCTCGGCCGGGGACCAGCCGTGCCGGACGAACCCCTCGACCGAGGCCTGGTAACTGGCCGTGGTCGCGATCCGCGCTCCCGCCGCGAAGTAGGCGGCATGCACGGCCCGGATCGCGTCCGGGTCGTCGGCCAGCAGCCGAGCCGACCAGAGCGGCCCGGAGAGATCGTGCCCGCCCCGCTCCAGCTCGGTCGCCAACCCACCGTCGGCAACCACCACCCCGTCCGCAGCAAACTCCACCACCCGCCAACCCTAATCACGCCCACCCACCCCAACCCCGCGCCGACTTGTCAGAACTGAGTAGCCCTATAGCGCACCTCAGTTCTGACAACTCGGGCCGGGAGTGCGTCAACTTTGGTTGACTCTGGAAAGTCGTCAACCTAGGATGACGGCATGAGTAGCCCCACGGACCTCAGTTCGGCCATCGGCAGTGCCGACCCCGCCGAGGGTTTGCGGGCCGTACGCAGCCTCCGGATCCTGGCCGACCAGCTCGAACGGCTGCACGTCGGGCGAGCTCGCGGGCTCGGCTGGTCCTGGCAGGACATCGCGGCCGTGCTCGGGGTGTCCAAGCAGGCGGTACACAAGAAGCACGGCAAGCGCTGAGATCGAGGAGGGACGGACATGTTCGAACGCTTCTCGCCGGCGGCTCGTGACAGCGTGCTGCAGGCCCAGGTGGTGGCCCGGGAGCTGCGGCAGCCGATGATCGGCTCCGAGCACGTACTGCTCGGCGTGCTCTGGCAGGACTCCGGGCCCGCGCGGGAAGCGCTGGTCGCGGCCGGGCTGGACTACCCGACAGCTCGGGAGCGACTGGCCCAGTTGGTGGGCGACGAGCTGGATCCGCAGGCGCTGGCCTCGCTGGGCATCGATCTGGACGAGATCCGGTCGCGGGTCGAGCGCACGTTCGGTGAAGGTGCGCTCGACGGGCCCGATCGCAGGCCGGAGCCGCGCGGGCACATCCCGTTCAGCAAGGGGGCGAAGAAGGCGCTGGAGCTGTCACTGCGGGAGGCGATCAACCTGCGCAGCGGCGGGATCGATGCCGAACACGTGCTGCTCGGTGTCCTCGGTGACGTCGGCAGTCTGGCGCACCGGCTGTTGGAGAGCTTCGCCGTCGATCCGATCCGGCTGCGCAATGATCTTCGGGGCCGGCTCCGCGCGTCGGCCTGAGTTGATCTTCGCCACCGGTCACCCGCGATGAATCCGGTCCGGGCGGCGCTCCGCCGCGGGTGGGCTCCGCCGGTCGGCCGGGTCAGCCCAGCCCCGACTCCCGGCGGGCCAGCCAGAGCTGCCGCAGTACGTCATCGGACGGCGTCAACTGATGCTCCTCGCCGGAGCCGGAGGTGTCGACGTCGGCGCGGTGGATCTCCTCGTGCAGGCGCTCCATCGTCCCGTCCAGCCGGTGCGCGGTCTCCGCGGCCTGCTGCAGGTCGCGCAGCAGCTCGGTCGGCACCTGGCGGCGGTACTTGTAATAGATCTTGTGTTCCAGGCTGGCCCAGAAGTCCATCGCGATCGTCCGGAACTGCACCTCGACGACGACGGGCACGACGCCGTCGGACAGGAACACCGGCACCTCGACGATGCCGTGCAGGCTGCGGTAGCCGTTGGGCTTCGGCTCGGCGATGTAGTCGCGGACCTGCAGCACGGTGACGTCGGACTGGCCGGCGAGCATGTCGAACACCCGGTAGACGTCGGAGACGAAGCTGCAGGTGACGCGGACGCCCGCGATGTCGGTGATCGTGCCGCGGATCGCCTCGAACGTCGGCTCGCAGTTCTTCCTGATCAACTTCTCCAGGATGCTGTCCGGCGACTTCAGCCGGGACGAGACGTGCTCGATCGGGTTGTATTCGTGCAGCTGGTTGAACTCGTCCCGCAAGATCGTGATCTTGGTCGTCATCTCGTCGATGCCGAACTTGTACTGCATCATGAATCGGGTGAAGTCCTCCCGCAACTGACGCAGGTCACCGAGCGGTGAGCCGATCAGCGCCAACTCGTCAGCGGAAGTGGGCGAGCCAGATTTCTGGGGTGACGTTTCGATCACTCGTCCTAGCCTAGGGCGCGTTCCTGGCAGTGAGCTGTACGTTTCTCAGGCTCGCTCGGTCGGCTCCGACCCGAGGAGTTCGCCGGCCAGCAGCCGCAACGTCTGCTCCCGCGCGGGGAACCGGTCGGCCGCCGTGCCGGTCAACGCCCCGGCGATCGGATTGATCATCACCTCATCCACCCCGAAGGTGTGGGCAAGATCACGAATACGCGCCGCCGCGGTGGGCGGGTCGCCGACCACCCAGCGCGAACTCATCGCCTCGGCCAGGTCCCGGTGCGCCGGCGGCAGCTCGACCCGTTCGGCGTCCTCGATCAGCGGCGACGGCTTCAACTCACCGCCGGTCCGCAGCGCGATCATGGCCAGCTGCTGCGGGATGATCAGCCGCTGCGCCTCCTCGTTGGTCGGGGCGACGGCCGCGTTGACGGTCAGGAACGTCTTCGGCTCGGCCAGTAGGTCGGAGGGCCGGAAGTTGGACCGGTAGACCCGGAGCGCCTCGGCCGTGCCCTCACCGGAGAAGTGATGCGCGAAGACGTACGGCAAACCCTGGGCGGCAGCCAACTCGGCCGAATAGAGCGAGGAACCGAGTAGCCACACCTTGGCCGAGCCCTCGGCCTTCGGGGTGGCCCGCAGCGGATAGCGCCGGCCCTGCAACTCGAGCTCGACACCGGTCGCATCCATCAGCGCGATCACGTCCGACACGTAGTCCGGGAACCGCTCGATGTCCTTGTCGTCGCGGCCGCCGCCGCTGCGCAACACGTAGTTGGTCACCGGGTCGCTGCCCGGTGCCCGGCCGATGCCGAGATCGATCCGGCCGGGGTAGGCGGCCTCCAGCAGCGCGAACTGCTCGGCGACCACCAGCGGCGCATGATTGGGCAACATCACCCCGCCCGAGCCGACCCGGATCCGCCGGGTGGCGGCCGCGATGACGCCGATCAGCACCGGCGGATTGGTCGCCGCCACCGCCGGCATGTTGTGGTGCTCCGCCACCCAGTAGCGCGTGAACCCGAGTTCATCGGCGGTCTCGGCCAGCCGTAACGACGCCTGGATCGCGGCGGCGGTGGTCTGGTCGGTGCGCACCGGCACCAGGTCGAGGACAGAAAGTGCAAGGTCGGTCACGACCCGCTCAACCCCACCGATCCGCCCCGCTATTCCCACTCGTTCGCCCCGAGCCTGTCGAGGGGTGTTCGTTCCCTGAGCCTGTCGAAGGGCGGGCGAGGGGTGTTCGTTCCCTGAGCCTGTCGAAGGGCGGGCGAGGCGACTCCGATTCCGGCGAGGCGCGATCGGGCCTGCCCTTCGACAAGCTCAGGGAACGAGGGACGAGCGGCTCAAGAAGTGCGAGGCTGCAGGGCTTTGGCCCAGCGGCCATCGGCCTTGGCCCGGTCGATCTCGGCCTGGCCGGCGGGGCGCATCCGGCCCTCGGCGATCAGTTGGTCGACCCGGGCGACGTTGGAGGCCGACCAGTTGCTCTTGGCCCGCCGCGGGGTGTAGCGCTGGATGAAGGTCGCCGCGTCGCGGCCCTTGGTGTGACCGTCGATCCAGCCGTAACAGAGGGCCTCCAGCACGGACTGCTCGTACGAGATCGAGGTCGGCTCGGTGGTGCCCTTCTTGGCCAGCACCAGCCAGACTCCGGGCACGTCGGTGTGATGGGCGTCCAGCCAGGCCCGCCAGCCCTCGGCGTCCGCGACCGTCAGTTCCTCGAACTCATCCGCCATGGCCGCACCCTAATCCCGACCGCCGCCACCCGCCCCGACCTGTCAGAACTGAGTTGTGCTCTGGCACAACTCAGTTCTGACAAGTCGGCGTAGGGGGTCAGTTGAGGGTGACCATGGAGGGTTCGAGCTCGTCGATCGAGCGGGCGCCGAGCAGCTTCATGGTCCGGGTGATCTGGCTGGTCAGGATCTCGATCATCCGATCCACTCCGGCCTCGCCGCCGGCCATCAGCCCGTACAGGTAGGCGCGGCCGACCATCGTGAACTTCGCCCCGAGCGCCATCGCGGTGACGATGTCCGTGCCGGACATGATGCCGGTGTCGACGATCACGTCGACGTCGTTGCCGACCTCACGGACCACGTCCGGCAGCAGCCGCAGCGGGATCGGCGCCCGGTCCAGCTGGCGACCGCCGTGGTTGGACAACACGATCCCGTCGGCGCCGAGATCGGTCACCTTGCGGGCGTCGTCGAGGTTCTGGATCCCCTTCACCACCAGGGATCCGGGCCATTGGTCCTTGATCCAGGCAAGATCATCGAAGTCGACCGTCGGGTCGAACATCACGTCCAGCAGCTCGGCCACGGTGCCGGACCAGCGGTCGAGGGTGGCGAACGAGAGCGGCTCGGTGGTCAGGAAGTCGAACCACCACCACGGCCGCGGGATGGCATCGACGATCGTCTTCGGGGTCAGCGTCGGCGGGATGGTCAGGCCATTGCGGGTGTCCCGCAGCCGGGCCCCGGCGACCGGCACGTCGACGGTCACCAGCAAGGTGTCGAAGCCGTTGTCCGCGGCGCGGCGGACCAGGTTCATCGATCGCTCGCGGTCCTTCCACATGTAGAGCTGGAACCACTTGCGGGTGTCCGGACCGGCGGCGCGTACGTCCTCGATCGAGGTGGTGCCCATCGTCGACAGCGAGAACGGAATCCCGGCCCGGCCGGCCGCCCGGACCCCGGCCACCTCGCCCTCGGTGTGCATCATCCGGGTGAAGCCGGTCGGCGCGATGGCAAACGGCCAGGCCGACTTCTTGCCCAGGATCTCGGTCGTGGTGTCGAGGGTCGACACGTCGCGCAGGATCCGGGGATGCAGGGTCACGTCGCGGAACGCCTGCCGGGCCCGGGACAGCGAGAACTCGCCCTCGGCCGCGCCGTCGGTGTAGTCGAACGCCGCGCGCGGGGTGCGCCGCTTGGCGATCCGGCGCAGATCTTCGACGGTCAACGCGTTGCCGAGCCGTCGCTTCTTGGGATTCAGCTCCGGTCGCTTCAACCGCATCAGCGGCGCCAGATCCTTCGGGCGGGGCAGGCGGCGTTCGACCATGACGACCTCTACTTCAACTCCGGGACCAGGGCGCCGCCATTTTCCCACCTCCCGCACCCGCCCCCACCCGGGGTCCACAGCGCACCCCCAACCGAGTTGTCAGAACTGAGTAGCCCCATAGCGCAACTCAGGTCTGACAACTCGGCAGAAGGTGACACCCGTACGCTCCGCCCAGCTCCCGCCTTCCGAGTTGTCAGAACTGAGGTGCGTCATAGGGCTACTCAGTTCTGACAAGTCGGCGGGCGGTGGCGGTGAGGTCGGCCTGGGTGACCGGGCGGTGGGTGATCAGGCGGCGGTAATAGAGCGGGGCGAGGAGGCGTTCGAGCAGGTCGCCGGGGTCGGTGCCGGGGGGCAGGTCACCGCGGTCGATGGCGTCGGTGATCACGACGGCCGCCCGTCGATGTTGATCATCGAAGAACGCGGCCAGGGCCTCCGCGGCCGGCACGGAGTCGAAGGCGGCGGCGATGCAGGCCCGGGAGATCGGGCCGAGCTGCGGGTCGTCCAGACCGTCCAGGACGGCGCGGCCGACGCCGATCAGGTCGCGCTCCAGGTCGCCGGTCCGGGGCGGGGTCCAGTCGTTGCGAGGATGCTCGGTCAGCGCGGCCGCGAGCAACAGGTCGGTGGTCGGCCAGCGGCGATAGAGCGTCGACTTGTGCACGCCCGCCCGGGTCGCGATCGCTTCGAACGTGAGGCCGGCGAGGCCGCCGTCGACCAGCTCGACGAACAGGGCGTCGAAGATCGCCCGGGTGTTGCGGGCGGTACGACCACCGGGCCGGGCCTGGGTGCCGCTCATCCGACCGGCCGATCCTCGAGGCGGAGCCGGTCGGGCGTGCCGGTGAGTTGCCAGCGGCGGGTGATCCCGATCGCGTCGAAAAGATCATGATCATGCCCGGCGACGACCAGCGCGCCGCGATAGTCGGTCAGGCCGGTGATCAACTGTTCGACGCTGGTCAGGTCGAGGTTGTTGGTCGGTTCGTCCATGATCAGCAGCTGCGGTGGTGGCTGCTGCAACAGCAGGGTGGCCAGCGTGCCGCGGAACCGTTCGCCGCCGGAGAGCATGGCCGCCCTTCGTTGTACGGTCTCGCCGCGGAACCCGAACCGGGCCAGCCGGGCCCGGATCTCGTGGTCGTCCGCGGTCGTCACGGCCGCCAGGTTCTGCAGCAGCGTCAACTCGTCGTCCAACAGATCCAGCCGCTGCGGCAACCAACCGATCCGGTCGGTCGCTGCCGACTGGGCCAGGCGGCTCAGCAGGGTGGTCTTGCCGATCCCGTTGGCCCCGGTGACGGCGATCCGCTCCGGGCCGCGGATGATCAACGTCCGGTCACCGACGGCGAGCTCGGCCAGCCGGGCTCGCTCCGGCACCTCGGTGCCGGGCAGATCGAGCCGGATCGCGGGATCCTCCCGGACCCGGCTCTCGGCCTGCCGGACCTCGTCCCGGGCTTCGTCCAGCTTGCCCTCGTGCAGCAGCCGATATTTGCCGGCCGAGATCTCGGCCTCCTGGGCCCGCAGCTTCATGATCACCTTCGGCCGCCGCTTGTTGGCGTAGTCGGTCTTGGCGTAGCGCTGCCGCCGGGCCAGCGCGACCTGGGCGTCGACCAACTGCCGGTGCTCCCGGCGCAGCACCGCCCGGGCGTCGCGAACAGCCCGTTCGGCCACCTCCTGCTCACCGGCCAGCGCCGCCCGATAGGCGCTGAGCGGGCCTCCGAACTGGCGCAGCCGGCCGTCCTGCAACTCGGCGATCGCATCGACCAGCTCCAGCAGTTCCCGATCATGGCTGACGATGATCAACAGTCCGGGCCAGGCCTCGGTGACCAGCTGGAACAGCCGCTCCCGGGCCGCCCGGTCGAGGTTGTTGGTCGGCTCGTCCAGCACCGTGACCTCGGCCGGCCGGAGCAGCGTCGCCGCGATCCCGATCATGGTCGCCTCGCCGCCGGACAGAGTGTCCAGGGGCCGGTCCAGAATGCCCGGCGGAGTCGGCACGCCGACCCGGGCCAGCTCGGCCAGCGCCCGGTCCTCCACCTGCCAGTCGTCCGCGGACAGTTCGAGATCGGCCGGTGTCGCCCGGCCGGCCAGCACCCGGCCGGTCGCGGCCCGGACCGGGGCGATCTGCAACAGGTCGGCCACCGTGCGCCGATCGACGGTCGCGATCGTCTGCGGCAGCACGGCGATCCGCCCGGTCACCGTGACCGCTCCCTCGGTCGGTGCCAGCTCGCCGGTGATCAACCGCAGCAGGGTCGTCTTGCCGCTGCCGTTGGCGCCGATCAACCCGACCCGCTGGTCCGTCCAGGTCCCGTCCAGCCCGCCGAACACGCGTTCGCCGTCGGGCCAGCCGAAGCCGACCTCGGACAGCCTTACGGTTCCGGACATGAGTCCAGGTTAACACTCTAATGCAACTATCGTCGCGTTAACTAGGTTCGAGCGGCAGGCAGGCGAGGCGGCCGCCGGCCATGCCGCCGTGGTCGGTCGGGTGCTCGTGGACGACGACGGAACCGATGCCGGCGCCGGCGGACGGGACGACGAACGGAACCAGGGTCGAGGCGTGGCCGCGGCCGTGCTCGTCCACGGTGATGTCCAGCCAGACCTCGGTCCGGGCGGAGATCTCGGCCGGCTCCCGACCGGTGGCCCGGTCGTGGTTGTAGTGCGGCCCGGCGGCGGCGCCAGCACCGGCGACGCAGCGGCCGGTGTGCACATGGACACCCACCGTGTGCCCGGCCGCGGCGGGATCGAGCCCGGTCAGCCGGAGCTCGGCCACGCTGCCGACCAGGCCGCGGATGATCATGATCCGGCCGTCGGCGCCGTCGGTGAGATCGGCCGCCGGGCTGAGGTCGGTCAGTGCTCCGTCGGCCACGGTGACCGGGTCGCCGAGCAGCCCGGCGATGCCACCGTCGTCGGCGTACGCGGGCGTGGTGGCCAGCACCGGCAGCAGCGCGCCGATGGCCGCGGCGATGATCATGGAACGTCGGACGGGGCTGGGTCGCATGGTCTCTCCTGGGACGCGTGAGTGGCTGCCCGAGGGGCACAGTCTTGCGCACCGGCGCCGCCCACCGAGCAGGGCCACTCGGGGAACGAATCGGTGGCCTGCGTGATCGTTACGTCCCGGCACCCACCAGAATCGGGGGGTGCAACCACGAAGCGTCGGCAGGATATTCGAGCCCGGTGGGCTGTTCGATCTCGACGGCCGGATCGCGTTGGTGACCGGTTCCAGCCGCGGGATCGGCAGTTCGATCGCGGCCGGGCTGGCCGGGGCCGGCGCCACCGTGGTGTTGAACGGGCTGGATGGCGGCCGGCTGGAGCGGGCCCGGTCCGCGTTCGCCGCCGAGTTCGGTGCGGACCGGGCTCACGGGTACGCGTTCGACGTGACCGAGGCTGCGGCGGTCGACGCCGCGGTCGACCGGATCGAGGCCGAGGTCGGCCCGATCGTGATCCTTGTCAACAACGCCGGAGTGCAGCACCGGGAACCGATGCTCGACGTGGCGGTCGAGGACTGGCAGCGGGTGCTGACGACGAATCTGACCAGCGCCTTCCTGGTCGGCCGGGCCGCGGCCCGGCGGATGATTCCGCGCGGGGCGGGCAAGATCATCAACATCTGCTCGGTGCAGACCGAGCTCGCCCGGCCGACCATCGCCGCGTACACCGCGGCCAAGGGCGGGCTGCGCAATCTGACCCGGGCGATGACCGCCGAATGGGCCGGGGCCGGACTGCAGATCAACGGCATCGCTCCGGGCTACATCCACACCGAGATGACCCAACCGCTGGTCGACGATCCCGACTTCAACGACTGGATCCTCGGTCGGACGCCGGCCGCTCGCTGGGGCACGGCCGGCGATCTGCTCGGTCCCGCCGTCTTCCTGGCCTCGTCGGCCTCGGACTACGTCAACGGCCAGGTGATCTTCGTCGACGGCGGCATGACCGCCGTCGTCTGAGCTTGACCTCGGTCGACCTCTGACGCCCGAGGCCTGGGAGGATCGAGGAATGACCACACCGCCAGTCACCGACTCAGGACTCCCGGTCACCGCTGCCGACGTGCACGCCGCGGCCGGCCGGCTCGCCGGAGTGGCGCACCGGACGCCGGTACTGCGGTCGCGGACCCTGGACGCGCTCGTCGGCGCCCCGGTGCTGCTGAAATGCGAGAACCTGCAGCGGATCGGTGCCTTCAAGTTCCGCGGCGCCTACAACGCGATCGCCCAGTTGTCGGCGGAGGAACGGCGCCGCGGTGTGGTCGCGCACTCGTCCGGCAACCACGCACAGGCGGTCGCCCTGGCCGCCCGCGAGCTCGGCGCCCATGCGGTGATCGTGATGCCGAAGGACACGCCCCGGCTCAAGCTCGAGGCGACCACCGGCTACGGCGCGGAGATCGTGCACTACGACCGCTACACCGAGGATCGGGACGCGATCAGCGCGGCGCTGGCGGAGGAGCGCGGGTTGATCATGATCCCGCCGTTCGATCATCGCGACGTGATCGCCGGGCAGGGCACCGCGGCGCTCGAGCTGATCGAGGACGCCGGTCCGCTGGACGTGTTGCTGGTCCCGGTCGGCGGGGGCGGACTGGCGGCCGGCTGTGCGCTGGTCGCGGCCGAGCTGTCGCCCGGGGTGCGGGTGATCGGGATCGAGCCCGAGGAGGGCGACGACACCTACCGTTCGCTGGCAGCGGGGGAGCGGATCGCCGTACCGGTGCCACGGACCCTGGCCGACGGTCAGGCCGTGCCGCAGCCCGGCGAACTGACCTTCGCGATCAACCGCCGGCTGCTCGACTCGATCGTGCTGGTCAGCGACGCAGAGCTGGTCGAGGCCGTGCGCTGGGCGTACGAGCGCCTCAAGATCGTCCTCGAGCCGAGCGGAGCGACGCCGCTGGCCGCCCTGCTGACGGGCAAGATCACGATCGGTGACGGACCGATCGGGGTGATCTTGTCCGGCGGCAACATCGGCGCCGAACAGTTCGCCCGGTTGATCACGGAGGGCTGATCATGAGCACACTTGGATGGCGGAGTCTGTGGATCGGGCTCGGTCTGGTGATCGTCGCGACCTTCTGTTTGGTGCTGAGCCTGGTCACGCCCGGCGTGATCATCGGCATCGTCGGCCTGATCGGCCTCGGCATGGCCGGTTACGACGCGATCTACGAGGCGCTGGGCCGAGCCCAGCTTCGCCGCCGGGCCGCCAACCCTCGCCGCCGGAACTGAGGCGAACGGGCCCTGAGTTGGTCGATCGGCGAAGCGAGGGTGTTCGTTCCCTGAGCCTGTCGAAGGGCAGGCCAGACGCGTGCCCTGTCGGGTTTCGGCCTGACGGCCGGAAAGACGCGCCAAGGAGGGGCGGGTCGTGGCGGTTTGTCGGGTTGTGCGGCCGGGCGCCGGTGTTGGGGCGAAGTCGTTGGTTGGGCATCGACTGTGACGTTCCCCGGCCGTTTTGTGCCGGTTGGGCCGGGTTTCGTCACAGTCGATGTTCCCGGCCGCAGCGCAACCGGTGCCCGGCCGGAAGTGCCCAGGAATCGCCGCAACCCACCCGCCCTTGGCGCGTCTTTTGGTCTCGACGCGCACCGAGCGGGCTGCCCGGCCGTCGGACCTCGAGCGACCGAAGCCTGCCGGCTGGGTGCACCACGACCAAGATCATCGATGAATCCGGGCAGGGAACGAAACGCCGGGCTGCGCTGGCCGCGCCATGCGTTCGGTCGGAGCCGACTGTGACGTCAACGACGCGAAATCGGCGTCAGGGCGGTGTTCCATTCGGTCCAGAGGGCGGCGGCGGTGGTCGGGTCGGAGGCTGCGATCACGGGATCGCCGAGGGCGGGGAGGCCGGGTTCGCCGGTTGGGGCGAGGACGGTGCCGCCGGCCTCGAGGATGATCAAGATCGCGGCGGCATGATCGATCGGGCTGTAGCGGTGGATGATCGCGCCGGCGCCGCGGCCGGTGGCGAGACCGGACAGGGTCGCGGTGCCGGAGCCGGGGATCCGTAGTGTGCAATGCAATTCGGCCAGCCGCTCCATCAGCGTGGTGAGTCCGTTCCAGGGGCGGGCGCCGGCCAGTTCGGTCGTCACGACGGCACCGGCGAGGGGCGACGGGCCGGGCCACGGGGTCGTCCGCAGCCGGAGGCCGTCGCGCCAGGCGCCGCGACCCTTGGCGGCGACGACCGGAGTCAGCAGCACCGGGTCGATCACGGCGCCGACGACGGGATGATCAGCTTCGACCAGGGCCAGCGAGAAGCTGGTCCAGGGTACGCCGTTGGCCAGGTTGGCGGTGCCGTCGATCGGGTCGACGTACCAGCACGGCCGGGCTCCGTCGGACGTGCCGCCGAATTCCTCGCCGACCAGATCATGATCAGGAAACTGGGCGCCGATCACGGCGCGGACGCGACGCTCGATCGTCCGGTCGATCTCGGTGACGTGGTCGGCCGGGCCGGTCTTGGTGTCGACGGCCCCGACCCCATTGGCGCGCGCGTGCCGGGTGACCTCGGCCGCGTGCTGGGCGAGTTCGGTGGCGATCATGATCTGGCGGCCGCGCTCGTCGATCGCGCCGGCCGCGATGGCGTCGCGGACCTCGGTCACCCGGTTGGTCGTGATCGAGTCGACACCGATCGTGGCCAGGTGGGCCGCCTGGGCCGGGTCGTCGACGGTCCAGCAGGAGACCGCCGCGCCGAGAGCGTGGACCGCCTCGACCCAGGCCCGGCCGACGAGCAGCTGCTCGGCGTTGACGACGGCGGGCCGGAGCTCGGCCAGGTCGGCCGCGGTCGGCGGCTCGGTGGCATACCAGGGCTGCCAGATCTCGGCCCCGGGCAGTGCGGCGCGGATGGTGCGCATCGCCTCCGGATGACCGCACCAGGCCGAGAAAGCGGTCGCGCCGGCGGCTCGTACGACCTCGGCGGCCGGACCGGCGGGGGCCGGCTCGTCCATGTCGATCAAGAGGATCGCCCCGCTGTCCCGAACCAGTTCGAGGGCTTCGGCGAGCAGCGGGATCCGGCGCTCGCCACCGCCGAGCTCGCGCAGGTCGGTCAGGTCGACCTCGCCGACCGGGCGGGGATCACCCCAGAGTCGTTCGAGTGTCGCATCGTGCAGCAGGACGACGGCACCGTCGCGGCTGACCCGGACGTCGATCTCGATCATCCGAACCCCACGGGCGAGGGCCGCGCGGATCGCCGCCGGCGTGTTCTCCCGCGGACCCCCGGCGGCCTCGTCGTGGACGCCGCGGTGGGCGACAAGACGCGTCGCGGAGCGGGGCGCGCGGGCGGCGACTCGCGGTTCGGTCAAGGTGCGGTTCCTTCGGTCGGGGCTCTCCGCAGGCTATCGGGACCGCGGCTGACCGCCCGGAGGTGCACCGCCGCCGCTCGGGGTGGTCGTGGTGTCGACGCCGACCCGGAGGGCGACCTGGTAGCCGGTGCCGACGTCGCCGGTGACCGTGGCCAGCTGACTGGCCGCGGCGTCGTCGCCGAACACGTTGTCGGACTGGAGACTGACCTGGGACAGGTTCGACACCGACTGCTCGTAGCCCGGCTGCTGATAGACGGTCCGGCAGACGTCCTCGGGCAGGGCGACCTGGGAGGTGGCGATCGCGTTCGAGGCGTCGGCGATGCCGGCCTGATCGGGATAGACCTCGAAGTGGATGTGCGGCCAACGCCCGGAGTAGCAGGCGGGGAAGATGCTGTTGAACGTGACCCGGCCGTCGGCGTCGGCGAGCTGGACGCCGCGGAGGTAGTTCTGATCTTCGACGCCCTCGGAATACAGGGAGTAGCGGCCCTCCCGGTCGCACTGCCAGACGTAGACGGCGACGCCGGCGAACGGGCCACCGCCGCCGGCCAGGTCGACGATGCTCAGAGTCAACTCCATCGGCACGCCCTCGGCCGTCCCGGAGGAGTTGCCGAAGCTCGATCGGATGTCGCCGCGGACGATGCCGGCCTGCTCCAGCACGTCGGCGCCGTTCGAGCCGTCTCCCGGGTACGGTCCCGCCGTCTCGTCGGGGATCTCGGCCAGGGTGTCGGATCCGCCGGTCTGCGGCGTGGTCGCGTCGGAGACGCCGCAGGCCGCCAGGCCGGCCGCCGCCGTACCGACGCCGAGGGCGCGCAGCAGCGAGCGTCGGTTGAACAGGGTGCCAAGATCAAATCCGAGCCCTTGATCAACAACCTCCTCGTCCGGCCGAGGTAGCCGTCGGCCCTGGTAGCGGCGAGAAGTCGGGTGCATGGGGTCCTCCACGGTGGTCACGGTGCTGATACGAAACCCAGCCTGACCGGACAGCTTGGGCCGGCCCTGTGGCCCTGCTGTGAGGATCCCATGGACGCCGCGGCCGGTGAGGAGGGTCGACGCCGCCTCCGGCGGGCGACGCCGCGGCGAACGATCGAGCCTCCCGGCATGCCGGGCGTGAGGGCCCGGATTCTTTTGATGACAGGACTCTGAAGAGTCCTTGACGCTGTCAGTCGTGCTCGCTTAGAGTCTGGCATACCACCGGCATTCATCCTCGCTGACCTCCGGTGGCTCGGGGGAGGTCGCGACGTTCTTCTGTGCACCGTTGTGACCAAAGGAGTGTCCGGTGACCGAAGCATCTTCCTCCAGACCATCCCGCGGGTTCGGCCGGCGAGGCTTCCTCGTCAGCGCCGCCCTGACCCCGCCGGCGATCATGACCGTCCAACAGTTCCAGGCGGCACCGGTCGCCCGGGCCGAACCCGACGTGCCGGCCCCGGGGCCGATCGACTCGGGCAAGATCAAGAAGCGCAAGCCGCCGGCGCGGCAGGCCGCGGTCGTCGACAACACGGTGCCGGCCTTCCCCGGAGCGGAGGGCGCCGGTAAGTTCAGCACCGGCGGCCGCGGTCATCCGGTGTACGAGGTGACCACACTGGCCGATTCGGGGCCGGGCTCGCTGCGGGAGGCGGTCGCCCAGAGCAATCGCATGATCGTATTCCGGGTCGGCGGCACGATCGAACTCGAAGGCGGTCTGGACGTCACCGGCTCCAACCTGACCATCGCCGGCCAGACCGCGCCGGGTGACGGCATCGCGGTGATCAACAACGAGTTCACCATCGCCGGTGACAACATCGTCATCCGCTACCTCCGGGTCCGCGGCGGCGACCGGATGGGCACGCCGATCGACACGTTCAAGGGCGAGGGCCGGCGCAACGTGGTGATCGATCACTGCTCGGTCAGCTGGGGCGTCGACGAGTGCTTCTCGTTGTACGGCAACTACGACGTGACCGTGTCGCACTGCATCATCGCCGAAGGCCTCACCATGTCCGCGCACGAGAAGGGTCGGCACGGCTACGGCGGCCTGTGGGGCGGTCAGAACGTCACGTTCCACCACAACCTGCTGGTCCACCAGGGCGGCCGGAACCCGCGGTTCAGCTTCGTCGAGCACCTTGATCAACTCGTCGACCACCGGAACAACGTGATCTACGACTACGGCTTCACCTCCTGCTACGGCGGTGAGTGGTGCGAGGGGATCAACCTGGTGGCCAACTACTACAAGCCCGGACCGGCGACCCTGGCCGAGATCGCGCCCGAGCTCGTCGCGCCGGGGCGTGGCGGCCGCTGGCATCTGTCCGAGAACGAGATCGAAGGCCATCCCGAGATCACCGAGGACAATCTGGCCGGGATCACCGTGCCGGTCGGCGGCATCACCCACGCGGCCGACCCGATCCCGTTCCCGTTCCCGAACGAGATCAGGACCCAGACCGCCCTGGAGGCGTACGACACCGTACTGGCCGGGGTCGGAGCCAGCCTGCCCCGCTACGACGCCGCCGATGCCCGGCTGCTCGCCGACGTCGGCAATGGGACCGGCCGATTGATCAACTCGCAGACCGAGGTGGGCGGCTTCCCGGTGCTGAAGTCGGCCGAACCGCCGGTCGATTCCGATCATGACGGCATCCCGGACGACTGGGAGCTGGCCCAGGGGCTCGATCCCAAGGACCCGGCGGACGGCGCCGCGATCGGTAAGGGCGGCTTCTCCAACCTGGAGCTGTACCTGAACTCGATCGAGCGGTCGAGCGCGGCCAACCCCGAGGTGGTGATCACGTCGCCGACCGGCGATCAGGTGTTCGCCGGACCGGCGGCGGAGCGCGAGATCGAGATCAGCGCCGAGGCGTCGGCCGACGGCGACGCGACGATCACCGCGGTCGAGTTCTTTGCCGGCGCGACCTCGATCGGCAAGGCCGACTCGGCGCCGTACCGGATCACCTGGGCCGGGGTCACCGACGGCACCTGGTACCTGACCGCCCGCGCCACCGACAGCCGCGGCCTGCAGACCCAGTCCACCGGCACGCCGGTGCACGTCAACCGCACCACCGAGCTGCCCGGCTGGACGTCGACCGACATCGGCGACGTGCCGATCGCCGGTTCGGCCGCGATGAAGGGCGACGACGCATTCACGATCAAGGGTTCGGGCAAGATCTGGGCCAAGCAGGACGCGTTCCAGTTCGTCCACCAGGAGATCGACGCCGGCCCGTCGTCGGTGGTCGAGATCATCGCCCGGATCGACCGACTGTCCCGGGTGTACGAGGGCGTGTATGCCGGCCTGATGATCAGGGAGTCACTGGAGCCGGACTCGCCCTACTTCACCGGCGGGATCAGTTGGTCCGACGGTGGGCTGAAGGGCATGGTCTCGCGCTTCGCCCGGTTCGGCGACGAGCCGAGCATCAGCCCGTACCCGTGGGACGACGAGGAGCTCGAGGACCAGCCGTACTGGATCCGGGTGATCAAGCGGGGCAGCGAGTTCGAGGCGCACCTGAGCAACGATTCGCTGCAGTGGACCCGGATCGGCTACGAACGGATCCACCTGGCCGACCGGGTGCACATCGGCCTCGTGGTAGACGCCAACAAGGAGTCGAACGCGATCAACAACTACGCCTCGGCGGACTTCGCCGAAGTGCGGGTCAATTCCTGATCAAGGAGATGAGGCGGTCGATGACCAGGCGTCAGCCGGCCAGGAGCGAAGTCAGGTCGAGCTCGATCTCGTGCGCACCGTCGACGAGCGCCGTCCCGCGTGGAACCTGAGCGTCGAGATGGAGCTGCGGCGTCCAGCCGCTGCCGGAGTTCGCATAGATGTCCAGGGCTGCCAGCTCCGGATCAAGGATCCAGTACTGTCCGATGCCCGCGGCGGCATACTCGCCCGACTTGCGCACCGTGTCCTCACCGCGCGTGCTCGGCGACAGGATTTCCACGACCAGCAGCGGAGCCTCGGACACAAGGAACTGCTGGGGCGGTTGTCGGATGACCGAGATGTCCGGCACTCGCACCCGGTTGTTGGGGAGCTGAACTCCGACGTCCTGGACAACGTGCAGGCCGGAGAGCCCGGCGCGGAGCCGTGCTGTCAGAAGGAACGACGCGTCCTGGTGTGCGAATGACGCCGGGGAGTTCACGACCACTTCCCCGTCGACCCATTCCGACTTGGGCTTGGCCGGCAGAGCCCACCACTCCTGGTAGGACATGCTCCTGCGCTCAAGTCCTGGCATGACCGCCTCCGGTTTCGCTTCGGACACATCGAGACCCCGTCCATTCTCTGCCTGATCTGTGGTTCGGGCCAGTCTGGTCCAGGGCACAGACAATCTCGGCGGGCGCCGGTCTCAGCAGGTCGGCAGCCAGACCCGCATCGCACGCCGGTCACGATTGGACCACTGGAAGTACGGGATCGCCGTCGCGGTGACCGGTCGCGGAGTCGGGGCCGGAGGAGTGCGGAAGTACGGCAGGCCGGTGTCGGGCAGGTCGGCGAGCACGTCCGCGGAGACGTCGAGCAGCACGGTGCGGCCGATTCCCGGATGATCGTCGACCGGCCGGACCTGGAGCTCCGGCTCCGGCGCCAGCCGCAGCCGCTCCAGCTCGACTCCCTCGGGTTGATCGAGCTGTTCGAAGCAGTAGACCAGCGGCCCGCGCTCGAAGGCCACCGAGCCGCGAACCGCGTCGATCTTGGGGTGTGGCGTGATCAGCCGCGGGCTCAGGTCCAGCTCGAGTCGGATCGTGTCGCCGGCCCGCCAGGCCCGACGGAGCACCAGATAGCCACGATCGTCCGGCTGCACCGGCACCGGACCATCGTTGACGAAGAGCTCGGTCCGCTCGCTCCAGGACGGCAACCGGAGGGCCAGCCCGCAGGGACCGTCCGGCACCCGGTCGATCGTGATCATCACCCGGCCGGACCAGGGCAGGTCGGTCCGCAGGGTTGCGGCCAGCTCGCCGCCGGCGACCGACCCGTGGACCACGCCTTCTGTGTATTGCTGCAGGTACAGGGTTTCGGCGTCGGTGGTCGCGACATAGTGGCCGAGCGAGGACATCAGTCGGGTCACGTTGGGCGGGCAGCAGGCCGACCAGAACCAGCCACCGCGATACCGCGGATCGCCGATCACCTGTTCATGATCATGCCGCCGCTGCAGCGGATTGCCCTTGAAGAACTCCAGTCCGTCGAGCGAGACCGACGCCGCGAACACGTTGTACAGCGTGCGTTCGATCAGGTCGGCGAAGCGCGCCTCGCCGGTGGCCAACAGCAGCCGCCAGCTCCAGTGGATGCTGGCGACCGCGGCGCAGGTCTCGTTGTAGGCCTGGTCCGACGGCAGCTCGTAGCCCTCGCCGAACGCCTCCTTGAGCTGCCGGGCGCCGTGCCCGCCGGTGATCGCGGTCTTGGTGGCGACGGCGTCCTCCCAGCGGGTGATCGATCCGTCCAGCAGTGACCGATCGCCGGTCTCCAGGTAGACGTCGACGATCCCGGCCTCGAGATACATGGCCCGGACCGCGTGCCCGGTCAAGATCGGCATCTCCCTGACCGGCAACGCGTCCTGGAAGTACGCCGAGCCGACCGGACTGTGGCCGACCAGGCCGCGGCCGCGATCATCGATCAGCCGGCGGGCCAGGTCGAGATAGCTTTCGATGCCGGTCAGCCGGTACAGCTCGACCAGCGCCGTCTCGGCCTCGGGATGCCCGTCCAGCCGTGGCTTGCGCTCGTCCAGGAACACCCGGACCAGATGATCAGCCAGCCGCCGGGCGATCGGCAGCAACCGGTCGTCGCCGGCGCGTGCCAGTGCGACGGCGGCCTGGAACAGGTGCCCGGCCGTGTACAGCTCGTGGCTGTTCTCCAGCTTGGCGTAACGCTGGTCCGGCGCGTTGACCTGGTAGTAGGAGTTGAGATAGCCGTCGTCGGTCTGGGCTCGGGTGATCAGTCCGATCGCCTCGGTGAGGAACGTGGCCAGGGCCTCGTCGCCGGCTCCGGCGCCGAGCTCGTACGCCACCGATTCGAGCATCTTGTAGACGTCGGTGTCCATGTAGACGGGGCCGCGATAGGCCACGTCGAGGCGCTCGCCGGCGGCCAGCCGAAGATCATCGAAGTTGCCCGCCTCGGCCAGTTTGCCGATGCCGAGCGGAATGCTGGCCTCGCGGTTGATGCGCTGCCGCTCGTGCCAGAGGCCACCGGTGATGATCACCGGCGGCACCGGTCGCTGCACCGCGACGGAGTCACCGGTGAGCTCGACCGGCCCGGCCGGCGCAAGCTTGTCGATCATGGAATCCCCGAGGGAATCGGGCATGGCACGCCTCCTCGAATGATGATCAACACTACCTGGCATTCAGCTGGTATGCCACCCCCGGGTTGATTCGTTCCCTGAGCCTGTCGAAGGGCAGGCCTGATGATCTTTGCCCTTCGACAAGCTCAGGGAACGAACCGAACGTCCGTCCGAAGGGGTCAGCGGCGGGTGGGGTTCATCCGCGGCTGGGTGAGGAAGACGATGGTCTGGTCGCGGACCCGGAGGATGTGGGACTCCAACCGTTCCCGGGCCAGGTCGGCGTCGCCGGCCTCGAGGGCGGCGATGATCTCCCGGTGCTCGTCCACCGCGGTGTCCAGCCGCTTGTGGGTGAGCGGTGCCTCCATCCCGGCCCGGGTGACGTGGATGCTCAGGTGCAGATCGTCGTAGAGCGAGACCAGCCGGGGCAGTTCGGCCAGCGCGACGATCGACCGGTGGAACCGGCTGTCGTTGTCCCGGAATGCGATGTAGGCCGCCTGGTCGTCGACCGCCCTGGTCGCCAGCACTGCGGCCTCGGCCACCGATTCCTCGAGCTCGGGCAGTGGCCCGTCCGGTTGGCGTTCGCAGAATCGGCGCACGCTGTGCGATTCGATCATCACCCGCAGCTCGAACAGCTCGTACAGCGAACTCAGCGACGGTACGGCCACCGTGAACCCGGCGATCGGATCGTAGGAGAGCAGTCCGCGCTCGTACAACCGACCGACGGCGCTGCGAACCGGCGTCCGGCTCATGCCGAGGTTGCGCGCGAACTCCCGGATCGGCACCGGTTGGCCGGGGGCCGGGTGTTCCTCGGTCAGCCAGGTGACCAGCGCCTGGTGGGCGCGGCTCTCAAGGCTCTCGGAGTCGACCGGTGCTGCGGTTCGGGCCATCGAACGTCCTTCCTGTTTCCGATCATGGTATGCCGGGCGGGCGATGCCCGGTGCCAGTTCCGGTGCCGGTCTGTCGCGTGCTGCGGAAAGCGCTTCAACTTCTCGGCGGGCAAGTCTTGACATCGGTGCGGGCCGACTCACATCATACTGGTATGCCACCGGCATTCATTGAAAACGCATCCGGGTCCGATCATGATCAGTCGACCGGCCAGCCGCACGGCGTGTTCCCGCCGATCGTGCTGCCGCTGACCGAGGACGGGTCGCTCGACTCGGCCTCCCTGGAGCGCCTGGTCGGTCGTCTGGTCGGTGCGGGAGTCAGCGGGCTGTGGGTGAACGGCACCACGGGCGAGTTCTACGCGCTCGACGTCGAGGGTCGCGCCCGGGTGGTGCGGGAGTGCGTCAAGATCGTCGCCGGGTCGGTCCCGATCATCGCGCACGTCGGCGACACGGCGACCGGCCTCGCCCTTGATCACGCCCGGGCCGCCATCGACGCCGGCGCGGCCCGGCTGTCCGTGCTGGCGCCGTACTGCGCCGACTTCACCGAGGACGAGCTGAAGTCGCACTTCCGGGCGATCGCGCAGGTGGCCGGCGGTCCGGTCTTCGCGTACCACCTGCCGCGGCTCGCCGGGCCCGGCCTGAGCATCGCCGCGATCGTCGAGCTGGCCGGCGAGGGCGTCTTCGACGGCGGCAAGGACAGCAGTTCCGACCTGGTCTGGTTCCGGCAGTTGCTGAGCAGCGCGCGGCAGGCCGGCGTGACGTTCCACGGCTTCACCGGCGGTTCGGCGGTGCCCGATCTCGGCTATTTCGTCGGGGCTCGCGGCACGATGAGCTCGCTGGCCAATCTGGTCCCGGCCCACATCGTGGCGCAATATCGGGCCGCTCGTCGGGGCGATTGGGCCGCGGTCCGCGAGCTTCAGGAGGGCTCGAACGACCTGTTGCGCGGGCTGCGGCTGGCTCGGGCCTCGACGGCCTCGGCCACGGCCGCGATCTACAAGTACCTGCTGGTCCGCCGCGGCTGGATCGGCAGCGAGCAGTCCACCGCGCCGCTGTCCCGGCTCACCGACGACGAACGTCGGCAGCTGGACCTGAATGCCCTGCCGTTGATCGAGCACCTGGAGACTGCCGCGTCCGGTTAGCGGCCCCGGGACCGTCGCCGGTGACGGTCACCGAACACCCGAGTCACAAGGAGTCAACGATGTCTCAGACCACGAAGATCATGGACGGACCGGCCGGCTCGCCGCGACCGTTGGGCCGGCTGCCGCTGACCCGGCGGCTGCTGCTCAGGTCCGGGTCCGGTGTGATCGCCGGCGCCGCTCTGGCCGGATCGGCGCTCTCCGGGTGCAGTCTGCTGGAGACTGCGCCGGTGCAGCGCGACGGCAGCGGCAACGATCAGAGTCCCGATGCGCCGAAGGGCAAGGAGGCGCCGAGTCTGGCGGCGCAGGTCGAGGCCGGGAAGCTGCCGCCGGTGGCGGAGCGGATGCCGGCCAAGCCCCTGGTGGTGGAGCCGATCGAGAGCGTCGGCCGGTACGGCGGCACCTGGCAGTCGGCCATGATCACCCAGGAGGACGCCAGCTGGCTCGGCACCGCGATCGGCTACGAGCCGCTGGTGCGCTGGACCCGGGAGTGGACCGGCTCGGCCGGCACCGACGAGATCATCCCGAACGTCTGCGAGGCCTTCGAGGAGCTCGAAGGGGGCAAGGTCTTCGAGTTCACGCTGCGGCAGGGTTTGCGCTGGTCCGACGGTGAACCGTGCACGGCGGAGGACTTCCGCTACGCCTACGAGGACATCAGCATCTATCCGGAGATGCATCCCGGTGGCATCTACAGCCTCTGGCTCAGCCCGGACACCGAGCGGCCGGCCGAGTTGACCGTCGTCGACGAGACCAAGATCAGGTTCACCTTCACCGCGCCGAAGCCCGGCTTCCTGAACGAGATCGCGAGCGGCTTGGCGATGGTGCTGCCGAAGCACTACTTCCAGCAGTTCCATCCCAAGTACAACAAGGAGGTCGACAAGCTGGTCAAGGAGGCCCGGCTGAACGACTGGATCCAGCTGATGGAGAACAAGGCCGAGCCGTGGATGAACGCCGACGTGCCGACGCTCAACGCCTGGCGGTTGATCACTCCGCTGGGCGAGGGGACCTCGGTGATCGCGGAGCGTAATCCGTACTACTGGAAGACCGACCCCGACGGCAGTCAGCTGCCCTACATCGACAAGATCCAGTGCGAGGTGCTGCTCGATGTCGAGGTCGAGCTGCTCAAGATCGTCAACGGCGAGCTCGACCTGCAGATGCGCAATTTCGGCACGGTGCGGAACAAGCCCGTGGTCGCGCGTGGCCAGCAGGAGGGCGACTACCGGATGTTCACGGTCGGCGCGACCGGCACGAACACCATGGTGATCGGCTTCAACCAGACCCTCAAGGATCAGGCGAAGCGGGAACTCTACGCCAACAAGGATTTCCGGGTCGGGCTCTCGTACGCGATCAACCGGCAGCGGATCATCGACACCGTCTACGCCGGTCAGGGCAAGCCGTGGCAGGGCGCCCCGCTGGAGGGCGATCCGGTCTACGACGAGGAGTTCGGCACGCAGTACACCGAATACTCCGAAGCCAAGGCCAACGAGCACCTGGACGCGGCCGGACACACCGAGCGGGACGGCGACGGCTACCGCCTCGCCGACGGCAAGCGGATCATCATTCCGGTCGTGGTCAACTCGGCGATGCCCGATCACGTCGACGCCTTCGAGTTGATCAAGGAGGACTGGAAGGCGGTCGGCGTCGAGCTGCAGCAGCAGCGGGTGTCGGAGACCCTCTACTGGGAACGGGTGGAGGCCAACCAGGCCGAGTGCTCCAGCTGGACCGGCGGCGATTTCGAAATCCGCGCGACCCAGGGCTCGAACCACTACTTCCTGCCGACCAACCCGCGCGGCGCCTCCCGCTACGGCAACACCTGGGCGCTCTGGTATTCCACCGACGGCAAGGAGGGCGAGGAGCCGCCGGCCCCGGTGAAGAAGCAGTTGGAGCTGTTCGACCGGATGCGGACGACCTACGACGCGGAGGTGGCGACCAAGCTGGGCCAGGAGATCATCAGCCTGGCCAAGGACCTCTTCGTCTATGTCGGGATCTGCACGCCGCCGGAGCAGTACGGGATCGTCAAGAACACCATGAAGAACGTGCCCGAAGGAGTCCCCGGCTCGGTCGGCTACATGGCACCCGGCCCGAGCAATCCCGAGCACTTCTACTTCACGGCCTGACGCTGCCGAGGAGCCCATTCCATGCTGCGATACATCCTGCGACGAGTCGGGTTGATGATCATCACCCTGGCGGCGATCTCGTTCGCCACCTTCTGGATCATCAACCTGCCGCCCGGCGACTACGTCTCCACGCTGCAGGCGGCGGCCGAGACCCGAGGTGAGGAGATCAGCCAGGAACGGCTGGCCGCGCTGCGGGCCCGGTATGCGCTGAACGACCCGTTCATCGTGCAGTACTTCAACTGGATCGGAAACATCGTCTTCCACGGTGACTTCGGCGAATCGTTCGCCTGGAACCGGCCGGTGTCGACGCTGATCTGGGACCGGGTCGCGCTGTCGTTCTTCCTGTCGATCAGCACCATGCTGATGGTCTGGGCGATCGCCTTCCCGATCGGCATCTACTCCGCGGTCAAGCAGTATTCACCGGGCGACTACGCCGGCACGTTCTTCGGCTTCGTCGGGATGGCCGTGCCGGAGTTCATGCTGGCGCTGGTCTTCATGTATCTCGGGGTCCGTTACTGGGGGTCGAGCGTCGGCGGGCTCTTCTCACCCGAGTACGCCGACGCGGTCTGGAACCTGGGCAAGGTGATCGACCTCGCGTCACACCTCTGGCTGCCGATCCTGATCATCGGGATCTCCGGGACGGCCAGTCTGATCAGGGTGACCCGGGCGAATCTGCTGGACGAGTTGTACAAGCCGTACGTGATCACCGCCCGGGCCAAGGGCATGCCGGAGTGGAAGCTGCTGCTGAAGTATCCGGTGCGGATGTCGCTCAGCCCCTTCTTCAGCACGGTCGGCTGGCTGCTGCCCGGGCTGATCAGCGGCGAGACGATCATCTCGATCGTGCTCAGCCTGCCGACCACCGGCCCGCTGCTGTTCGGCGCGGTGGAGAGTCAGGACATGTATCTGGTCGGGAGTTTCGTGTTGATCTTGAGCGCGCTGACCGTGATCGGGACGCTGCTCAGCGACATCGCGCTGGCCTGGTGGGATCCGCGGATCCGGCACCGCTACGAAGGAGGTTGATCATGGCCGAGAACACCATCGAGGTGGCCGCCCGGACCGACCAGGCTCCCGACGGCGGCAGACCGGAGCAGGTCACCATCCGCGGCGGTACTGCCTCGCAGTGGCGGCTGATCTGGCGGAAGTTCCGCCGGCACAAGCTGGCCAAGATCGGCATCGTCGCGGTGATCTTCATCTACGCTGTGGTCGCCCTGGCCGAGTTCCTGTCGCCGACCACCACCGACGCGCAGAACGAGCAGTACGCCTACGCGCCGCCGCAGCAGCTGCACGCCTACCATCCCGATCACGGGTTGGGCCTGTACGTCTACGGCTACCGGATGCAACAGAACCCGGACACGTTCGAACGCACCTTCACCGTCGACGAGGCCAACCGGATCCCGGTCGGGCTGTTCGTCCGTGGCGCGGAGTATCGCTTCTGGGGCCTGATCCCGGGAGATGTGCACCTGATCGGCCCGACCGAGGCGGGTCAGCCGTTCTATCTCTGGGGCGCCGACCGGGCGGGCCGGGACATGCTCAGCCGGATCGTCTACGGGTCGCGGATCTCGCTGTCGATCGGCCTGGTCGGCGTCGCGGTGAGCTTCATCCTGGGACTGCTGCTGGGCGGCATCTCCGGCTACTACGGGGGCAAGCCGGACACGCTGATCCAGCGGGTGATCGAGTTCCTGATGGCGATCCCGACCCTGCCGCTGTGGCTGTCGCTGTCGGCCGCGGTGCCGTCGAGTTGGGGTCCGCTGACCCGCTACTTCGCGATCAGCGTGATCTTGTCGGTGATCGGCTGGACCGGGATGGCCCGGGTGATCAGGGGCCGGTTCCTGTCGCTGCGCGAGGAGGATTTCATCACCGCCGCCCGGCTGGACGGCTGCAGCCAGCCGCGGATCATCTTCCGGCACATGGTGCCGTCGTTCAGCAGCCACATGATCGCCTCGCTGACGATGAGTGTGCCGGCGATGATCTTGGGCGAGACGTCGCTGAGCTTCCTCGGGCTCGGCCTGCAGTCCCCGGCGGTGAGCTGGGGCGTGCTGTTGCAGGATGCGCAGAACATCCGGGCGATCGAGACCGCGCCCTGGCTGATGCTGCCCGGGGCGGCGATCTTCGTCACCGTCCTGTCCATGAACTTCGTCGGAGATGGATTGCGCGATGCTGCCGACCCGTACAAGTGAGACGCCGAGCGAGTCGCAGCCGGTGCTGCGGCTGCGCGGACTACGCACCCGGTTCCAACTGGAGGACGGCGTCGTCGACGCCGTCGAGGGGGTCGATCTCGAGATCGGCCGCGGTGAGACGCTGGCCGTGGTCGGTGAGTCGGGCTGCGGCAAGAGCGTGATGGCCCGCTCGGTGCTCGGCCTGGTCGATCGGCCGGGCAAGATCATGGGCGGCCAGGTGTGGGTGCCCGCGCCGCCGGCCGAGCCGGGCCCGGCAGCCCGTGGCTTCCGGGCCCGACGCGAACGGGCCCGGCAGGAGAAGGTGCTGCCGGACGCGCCGCCGGGCATGATCGATCTGGTCAGTGCCGCGCCGGACTTGGTCCGCGGCGTCCGCGGCAAGCGGATCGCGATGGTGTTCCAGGAACCGATGACGTCGCTGTCGATGATGCACACGATCGGCAACCAGATCATCGAGGCGATCCGGCTGCACGATCCGATGACCAAGGACGAGGCACGGCAGAAGGCGATCGACCTGCTCGGCCGGGTCGGCATCCCGGCGCCGGAGGAGCGGATCGATGCCTATCCGTTCCAGCTCAGCGGCGGCATGCGGCAGCGGTCCATGATCGCGATGGCGCTGTCCTGCGGCCCGGAGCTGCTGATCGCCGACGAGCCGACCACCGCGCTCGACGTCACCACCCAGGCGCAGATCCTGGAGCTGCTCACCTCGTTGCAGGACGAGTTCGAGATGTCGATCATGCTGATCACCCACGACCTCGGGGTCGCGGCCCAGCTGGCCGACCGGGTGGCAGTGATGTATCTGGGCCGGGTGGTGGAGCAGGGCGACCTGCGCCGGCTGTTCGCCGAGCCGCGGCATCCGTACACCCAGGCCCTGCTGCGGTCGGTGCCCAAGCTCGGCCGTGATCGCAACGTCCGCCTCGCACCGGTGCGCGGCATCGTGCCGCATCCCTACCATCGCCCCGCCGGCTGCCCGTTCCATGATCGCTGCGACTCCTTCATCCCGGGGCGCTGCGACACGGCGCTGCCGCCGGTGATCAGGACCGCCGACGATCACGAGGTGCGCTGCGTGCTCTATCAGGAGGACTCCGATGACCGTGATCGATGACCCGGACGTACGGACCGAGGCGACCCTGCTGGAGACCCGCGGACTGGCCATGCATTTCCCGATCCGCAAGGGGATGCTGGGCCGGACGGTCGGCCACGTCAAGGCCGTCGACGGGGTCGACCTGACGATCAGGGCCGGTCAGACCGTCGGCCTCGTGGGCGAGTCGGGCTGCGGCAAGAGCACGCTCGGCCGGTGCATCCTGCGGGCCAACACCCCGACCGCCGGAGTGATCAACTACCGCACAGCGGACGGGCGGGTGGTCGATCTGGCCGCGATGCGGGAACGGGAGCTGAAGCCGTACCGGCGGGAGATCCGGATGGTGTTCCAGGATCCGTTCTCCTCGCTCAATCCACGGTTCACGCTGAACCAGATCGTCGGCGAGGCGCTGCGGGTCAACCAGGTGGTGCCACCGGGCGAGATCGACGACCGGGTGGCGGCGCTGCTGCAACGGGTCGGCCTGCGGGCCGAATACCGGCACCGCTACCCGAACGCCTTCTCCGGCGGTGAGCGGCAGCGGGTCGGCATCGCCAGGGCCCTGGCGCTCGACCCGCGGCTGGTCGTCGCCGACGAGGCGGTGAGCGCGCTCGACGTCTCCGTCCGGGCCCAGATCCTCAACCTGCTCAGGGATCTGCAGGACGACAGCAACCTGACCTATCTGTTCATCTCCCATGATCTCGGCACCGTCGAATACATGGCCGACGAAGTGGTCGTGATGTATGTCGGCAAGGTCGTCGAGTCCGGTCCGACGACCGAGCTGTACGGCGCGCCGCTGCATCCGTACACCGAGGCCCTGCTCTCGGCCGTGCCGGATCCGGATCCCAACGCGGCCAAGCGACCCGAGCGGATCGTGCTGCGCGGCGAGGTCGCCGACCCGTCCAAGGTCCCGGCCGGCTGCCCCTTCCACCCGCGCTGCTTCTACGCCCAGGAACGCTGTCGGACCGAGGTCCCGGCCCTCCGCGAGATCCGCCCCGGCCGCCGCTCCGCCTGCCACTTCGCCGAGGAACTCGAGCTCCGCGGGATCGAAGGGGGAGTTTCATGATCGATGAGCCATGGCGATCCGGGTGATCGTTCCTGAGTTCGATGGAGTGGCGGTTTGGGTGTTCGTTCCCTGAGCTTGTCGAAGGGCAGGCCGGGTGTGTGCGCATCGGCTCCGAAGGCTCGATCGGGCCGGCCCTTCGACAGGCTCAGGGAACGGAACAAGAGAGGAAGGCGAACGATGGAACGCGATCCACGCTTCGACGGACGGCTGCGACCGGGCCCCGAGGGACTGACCGAGGCGTTGTTGCCGGTGCTGCATCCGGGCGACAGCCATGCGGCGACGCTGGCCGAGGCCGGCAACGGCGACCTGCTCTGCGCCTGGTTCAACGGGCCGGGGGAGGGGGAGCCGGGGACCAACATCGTGGTGTCCCGGTTGCCCGCCGGGACCGACAGCTGGACCGAGCCGGAGTTGATCGCCGCCGATCCGGAGCGGTCGGAGCAGAACCCGGTGTTGTTCGTCGCCCCGGACGGGGCGGTCTGGCTGCTGCACACCTCGAACGAACCCCATGATCAGAAGTCGGCGCACGTGCTGGCCCGGACCTCGGCCGATCATGGTCTGACCTGGTCCGAGCCGCGAGTCCTGTTCGCCGGACCGGGGTTCTTCCTGCGCAACCCGCCGCTGTTCCAGCCCGACGGGTCGTGGCTGCTGCCGTCCTACCTGTGCACCCCGGACGGGGAGCGCAGCCTGGTCGCGATCACCCGCGACGGCGGCGCGACGTGGACCGAGCACGATGTGCCGGAGAGCCTGGGCCGGGTGCAGCCGAGTGTGGTGCCGCGGTCCGACGGCAGCCTGCTGGCGCTGTTCCGCTCCCGGGCCGCGGACCGGATCTACGCGGCCTCCTCGGCCGACCTCGGGCTGACCTGGACCGTCCCGGAGCGGATCGAACTGGCCAACAACAACTCCGCCGTGCAGCAACTCCGGCTGGCCGACGGCCGGCTGCTGGTGATCTTCAACGATGCGTCGCTGGAGCGTGATCAGTTCCGTTGGGTCGGCGATCCGGAGCGGCCGCGGAAGAAGGCGGTCCGGACCCCGCTCACCCTCGCCCTGTCGGCGGACGACGGGGCGACCTGGCCGATCCGGCGCAACCTGCAGCTGGCCGATCTCGAATACCGCGACGCCCCGCTCGGCTACTCGTACCCGACGCTGCTGCATACCGCCGACGGCCGGGTGCACGCCGCGTATTCGTATCTGCGCAAGGCGATCAAGCACGTCAGCTTCGACCCCGACTGGGTGGCGGGTTGATGGTGGAGCAGGTCGAGCGGTGGGGGATCCTCGAGCTGACGCTGGCCGGTCCGGCCGACGGGAATCCGTTCGTCGACGTCGAGCTGACCGCCGAGTTCCAGTTCCGCAACCGGATCGTCGTGGTCGACGGCTTCTATGACGGCGATGGCAGCTACAAGATCAGGTTCTCGCCCGATCAGGAGGGCCGCTGGTGGTATCGCACGGCGAGCTCGGCCGCGGAGCTGACCGGCCTCACCGGCGAGTTCGAGGTGGGTCCGCCGGCGGCGGGGAACCACGGCCCGGTCCGGGTGGTCGGTGGCTGGCGGTTCGAGTACGCGGACGGGACCCGGCACGAGTCATACGGCACCACCTGTTATCACTGGACCCACACCGGCGACGAAGATCACGAACAGCGGACGCTGGCATCGCTGGCCGCGTCGCCCTTCAACAAGGTCAGGATGTGCCTGCTGCCGACCGCCGCGATGACCCCGCCCCGGCTCGCGTTCGTCGGGGACACGCCGGGGCAGCTCGATCCGGCCAGGTTCGATCCGGATTTCTTCGCCCACTTCGAGGCCCGGATCGCCGACCTGCTCCGGCTCGGGATCGAGGCCGATGTGATCATCTTCCACCCGTACGACAAGGGCCACTGGGGCGTCGACAACCTGACGCCGGAGCAGGACCGGTTCCTGGTCCGGTATGTGGTGGCACGGCTGGGAGCCTTCCGCAACGTGTGGTGGTCGATGTCGAACGAGTTCGACTTCAACCGGGCCAAGACCATGATCGATTGGGACCGGCTGCTGCAGTACCTGCAGCGGATCGATCCGTACCGGCGGCCGGCCTCGATCCACAACGGCACCGCCATGTTCGAGCACGCGTCGATCTACGACTTCGGCAAGCCGTGGACCACGCACCAGAGCATCCAGCACTGGGATGCCCGGCTGACCCGGGAGTGGCGGGAGCAGCATCCGAAGCCGGTGCTGCTGGACGAGCTCGGCTACGAGGGCGACATCGACCGGCGTTGGGGCAACCTGACCGGACAGACGATCACCCGGCGGTTCTGGGAGGGAATGACCGCCGGCGGCTTCGTCGGCCACGGCGAGTGCTTCGTCGACACCGATCACCGCTGGATCTCCAGCGGCGGCACCTTGATCGGCGAGAGCCCGGAGCGGATCGCCTTCCTGCGCCGGATCATCGATGAGGGACCGGCCGACTGGATCGCGGCTCGTGATCATGGATACCGGCTGGACTACTTCGGCGACCGGCGGCCGGACTACTACGAGCTCGACCTGGGCGAGGCCGAGCACCGGGTGGAGCTCATCGACACCTGGGCGATGACGATCGAGGCGCTGCCCGGCCGCTTCAGCGGACGCTGCCGGATCCCGCTCGGCCGGACCGAGCTGGCGGTACGGATCCGCCGCGTCGATCCGGTGACGGAGGGGGCCCGATGAGGGTCCGGCGCTGGGAGCTGGCCGAGCTCGACCTGTCCGGCACGGCCGCCGCTTCGGTGATCTTCAGCCTCGGCGCGAGGCGAGCGGTTGCGGACATGTTCCATCACGGTGACCGGACCCTGGCGCGGTTCGCGCCGGATCACGAGGGTGCTTGGACCTATGTCGTGATCGACGCCGCGGGCGCCTCGATCGACCAGGGCGTCCTCGACTGCGACCCGGCCGCCGCCGGTGATCATGGACCGGTCGAGGTCGACAGCACCCGGTTCCGGCACGCCGACGGGACCGCCCACGTTCCGTTGCCGACGACCGCGCTCTGGTGGCACCGGCAGCCGGAGCCGGTCCGGCAGCAGACCCTGGACGCCCTGCGGAGTTCGCCGATCACCGCGGTGCGGCAGTCCGTCCTGCCGCCCGACGAGACCGGGTGGCCGGACGACAGCGAGCTGGACCGGGTCGAGTGGGCGATCACCGCCCTGCACGAAGTCGGCCTGCAGGCCGAGCTGGTGATCTTCGGCGACGGTCGAGCACTGGATCGGCCCGGCTGGTCCGATCACCTGCGCGCGGTGGTCGCCCGGTTCGCCGCCTTCCGCAACGTCTCCTGGTGTCTGGCCACCGATGCCGACCGGTCCGGCATCGAACCGGCCCGCTGGGACGAGGCGCTGCGGCTGCTGGCCGAGCATGATCACGGGCACCGGCTCTGCACCGTGCACGCCGACCCCGGCTTCGACTTCGGCGACCGCCGGATCAGCCACTGCAGCGTCCGCACCGATCACGCCCGCTCCAGCTCGACCCTCAACGACAACTTCGCCAAACCGGTGATCATGGACGGAGCCGTCCTGGAGGGCGACGCCCCGGTCCTCTCGTTCCCTGAGCCGACGGCCACTTCGTTCCCTGAGCCTGTCGAAGGGCAGGTCAGATCGCGCCCGGTAGCCGTCGCGGGATCATCACCTTGCCCTTCGACTGGCTCAGGGAACGAACAGGCGGGTTGCCCCACCGGCTCAGGGCGCGGGGTTGGGCCTCGCCCTGAGCCGGTCGGGGATCCCGTCGGAAGCCTGACCGCGGAGGAGGTGGTGTTGCATGCCTGGGAAACGGCGGTCCGCGGTGGATTTGCGGCCCATGGGGAGTGGTTCCTGCCGAGGCATCCCGATCTTGGTCCCTGGTGGGCGAACGGCGGTGAGCTGCGCGGCGAATCGCTGCCCCGGTTGGCGTTCCTGCGACAGGTCCTGGCCGACGTCCCGGGCGATCCACGCTACCTGCGGCTGCGGCCGGACGCGTCGACGCTCGGCATCCCGGGGGAGTACTACTTGCAGTATCTCGGCGCCCACCGGTTCCGCAGTCGGTCGTTCGAGCTGCCGGACGGCGCGTACCGGGTCGAAGTGATCAACACCTGGGACCTGACGATCGAGGAGGTGCTGCGGTCCGACAGCGGACGCTTCACGGTGTCGCTGCCGCCGCGGCTCTATCACGCGATCCGCGTGACCCGATGCTGAGCCGGCTGGTCGCCGTCGATCCGGACCGGCCGGGGGTCGGGCTGCGGTTGCTCGGCGACGACGGCCCGGTCTGGGCCGGCGTGCTCGACGACGTCCTGTTCGTGTCGACCGGCCGCCCCTGGCGACGGCGTTGGCCCGGGCTGCGGCAGCAGCGGGTGATCATGGACCGGGAACGGATCGTGATCACCGCCGGGCTGGCTGAACTGGCGGTCGAGCTCACCTTCCGGGCCGAGCACGGTCGGCTGGCGCTCGACCTGAGCTGGACCAACAGCGGGACCACAGCCTTGGTGGACTGTGCGGTCGGCGTGCAACTGACCGTGGGGCCGCCGGGCTCACGGGTCACCATGCCGCAGGTGATCCAGCACGACAACCCGTCGGCCGATCCGGCCCGGACCGTGCCCCACGTCGGCCGCGGAGGGTTCGTCACGGGAGAGGACCGGCTGCCGATTCCGGCGGTGTGCGTGGAACCGACCGACTGCCGTTACGTCATGATCATCGGCCGCCCCGAGCCGACCGTCGACGAGACCGGACGCGTCGGCTACGACACCATCGGGGCCGAGTCGGGCACCCTGATCGCCGCCTCGGGCGTGATCATGTTCGACGGGGAATCCGATCTCGACTACGTGCACAAGGCGACGACCGCGCCCAACCCGCGGGGCTATCGCACCCTCGAGCCGGGCGCGGTGATCACCCGCAAGCTGCTGCTGGAGTGGGGCCGGCTGCCGGCACCCGGGCGTGGGTTCGTCGCATTGACCCGGGCCGGTCGGGAGCTGTGGCCGCCACCACCGGCCGACCCGGCCGGGCGGCGGGCCGCCATCGCGTTGAAGGCGGCGGCCCTGGATGCGCGCTGGTACGCCGACGGCCCGGTCGCCGGCTACCTCAAGTTCCCGGCCTGGGGCGAGCCGAGGAACCGGACCGGCCCCAAGCGCCGCCCGGATCGTGACTTCAGCTACGGCTGGACCGGGCAGTGCCTGCGGCTCGCCTGGTGTGACGCGATCCTCGGGCTGCGTGATCATCCGAGCGGCGTGGCTCCGGCGGAGCGGATCGATCGTTGCCGCCGAGTGATCGACTTCTACGTCGCCGAGTCGCCGGCCGCGGTGCCCGGCCTGCGCTACACCGGCTATGTCCACGACGACCGGAACTGGATCGGGGCGAGCCGGTTCGGCGCCGAGCTGATCTTCGCCCGAGCCCACGGGGAGAGCCTGTGCGACCTGGCCGATGTGATCCGGCTGTTCGGTGATCATGGTCTTTCGGTGCCGCGGTCCTGGAGTGACGCCGTGATCAGTGGTGCGGAGTTCGTCGGCGACCGCCTGGTCGGCGGGCTGGTCCCGCTCGGCTGGACGCCGGCCGGCGAGCCCGTACCGGCGACGCCGAGTGCCGCCGGCGTCCCGGCCGCGCACGCGGTGGCCGCCGCCTACCGGCTGAGCGGCCGGCCGGAGTTCCTCGATCGGGCCCGGGAGCTCGGCGACGCCTATCACGCGCTGCCCGGCCCGGCCTTCGATCGCCCGTACTCCCACGCCACCCTGGACGCGGCCTGCGAAGACAAGGAGGCCGGGCTCTACTGGCTGCGGTTCTGCCTCGAACTCTTCGACCTGACCGGCGACCGCTGCTATCTGGATCGGGCCACCGAGGCGACCGAATGGCTGCTGAGCTGGGTCTATCACTGGTCGCCGCGTTTCGACGTGGACAGCACGCTGGCCCGGCGCGGCTTCACGGCGGCCGGCTGGCCCGGGGTCAGCGTGCAGAACCATCACCTGGACGTGTTCTTCCCGACCTACGAGCTGTGGCGGCTCGGCGGGCTGACCGGTCATGATCATTTCCGGATCTGGGCCGAGGGGATCGACACGGCCCTGCGGCAGGGGATCTGCCGGCGTCCGGGCGACTGGGGCTTCGACGTCGTGGGGGAGCAGGGTGAGGCGTTCTTCGTCACCGACTGGCAGCAGCGGGGTGCGAGCAACACCTGGAACCCGTCCTGGGTGATCGCGCTGCCGTTGTGGAACGCGCTGCGGCTCGAGCAAGCTGATGGTGTCGGCGCCGGGCGCTAACGTGCTCTGATGGAGATCTCGAGCGTGGAGGCTCGGCGCATCGCCCTGGCCGCGCAAGGCTTCGGCCGGGCCCGACCGGTCCGGCCGACCCTCGACGGCGTCCGCAAGATCGCCCGCCGGGTGCTCGCGCTGCAACTCGACTCGGTCAACGTGCTGATCCGGTCCCATTACCTTCCGGTCTACTCGCGGCTCGGGCCGTACCCGCAGGATTCGCTCGACCGGCTCACCTATCGTCGGCACGAACTGTTCGAGTGCTGGAGCCACGCCTCCTGCCTGCTGCCGGTCGAGCTGTTCCCGCTGCTGCGGCACCGGATGATCATGATGCAGACCGGGCGCACCTACTCGCTGGGCGGGCCGGTGGCCGACCATGATCATGTGCGGGCGGTCTACGACGAGATCGCCGAGCGGGGCCCGCTGGCCGTCGGCGACCTGACCGAGGGAGGCGGCCGGACCGGGAAATGGTGGGGTTGGAGCAAGGGCAAGCAGGCGCTGGAGGCGCTGCTCGAGTGCGGCCAGCTCGCGGTCGCCGGGCGCCGCGGCTTCACGCGGGTTTACGACCTCGTCGAGCGGGTCGTTCCGCGGGAGTTCCTGGACGCGCCGGCCCCGCCCGCCGATGAGGCGCAGAAGGAACTGCTGCACCGTTCGGCACTGGCCGTCGGCATCAGCACCGGGCGGGGTCTGCGCGACTACCTCGGGCTGACCAGCTTCCGGATCCGGCAGCCGGACGGAAAGGTGATCAAGGTGCCGTTGCCGAGGCTGCTCGGCGAGCTCGTCGAGGAGGGCCAGCTCACTCGGGTCACCGTCGAAGGCTGGCGAGACCCCGGCTACGTCGTCCCCGGCGTCAGGCTGCCGCGCTCCCTGCGCGCGCGTGCCCTGCTGTCGCCGTTCGACTCCCTCCTCCGTGCTTCGGCGCAGCCGTGCTTCGGGTTCACCAACCCGATCGCGAAACAGCTGTACGTGCCGGCCGAGCAACGGGTCTACGGCTACTACGTGCTGCCGTTCCTGCTCGGTGACGACCTGGTCGGCCGGTGTGACCTGAAGGCCGATCGGGACCGCAGCACCCTGCTCGTCCAGAGCGCGTACGTCGAGCCGGGCCGCGACCCCGGCCACGTGGCGAGCGAACTCGCCGCCGAACTGGCCCTGCTGCGCGACTGGCTGCAACTCGACTCGATCAAGATCACCGGCCGCGGCAACCTCGCCGCCGCCCTCCGCCGGGCCGGCTAGGAGATCGAGTGCGCATCGACGAGCTGATCGTCTCCTCGTCGGTCGGGCTGCTGAAGAAGCCCGATATCGCACAGCTGCTGCCTCAGAGATAGACCGCTGCCTTTTCCTTGTATGACAGCGATTGTGGGTCATCTCGAGTATAATAGAACACATGTTCGAGTCGCTGGAGGCGAGAGTTGTCGGGTACGGGACCGACGACATCCTCAAGGCTGCCGGGGCGGCGGTGCGGGCCCGGGTCGAGGCGGAGAACGAGTTGCTGGCCTGGACCGCGGCGTGGGCCGACGCGAACTCGGCCGATTCGATCCATCCTGACGAACTGAAGTTGCTGGGTGGGCCGCGTGGAGTGCGGCCTGGCGGCGAAGGCACGCCCGAGGTCAATGATCTTGCTCTGGTCGAGTTGGCCGTCAAGATCAAGAAGGGCGAAACTTCCTGCACCAGGTTCGTGGGTGAGGTGCTGGACGTCCGGCACCGGCTTCCGCTGGTGTGGGAAAAGGTCATGCTGTGCGAGGTCGAGGGGTGGCAGGCTCGCAGCCTGGCCCGACTGACCCATCACCTGACCCAGGAGCAGGCTTTGCAGGTGGATTCCGACGTTGCAGGCCTGGCCGGCCTGGTCGGCTTCCAGAAACTGCAGAACCGGGCCGAGGCTTCGCTCGCACGGGTCGATGCCGAAGGGGTCGAGCGACGGGCGGCGGAGCGGAAGAGTCAGCTCGGCGTGTGGCTCTCGCAGACCAGTGATGAAGGTTTGAAAGCGATCTTCGGACGGCTCGAGCCTGCCGCTGCGATCCGGCTCTACGCCCGGATCCAGGAGATCGCCGACGCGCTTCCGGCCGACAGCGGCAGCGACGATGAGCGGCGAGCTGCCGCTCTGGCCTTGCTGGGCAACGAACTCGAGGCGACCCGGATTCTGGCGAAGCACCGCCAGCCCGACCTGTTCGGCGAGGA
The DNA here is from genome assembly GCF_009299835.1 of Microlunatus speluncae. Classification (GTDB taxonomy): domain Bacteria; phylum Actinomycetota; class Actinomycetes; order Propionibacteriales; family Propionibacteriaceae; genus Microlunatus; species Microlunatus speluncae. The sequence continues at coordinate 79,108 of NZ_VKCZ01000013.1, read as the reverse complement.
GTTCGCCGCGGCTGTCCAGCCGGTCGCGGACGAGGATCCCGGGGAGCCGGTCGAGGAGTCCGAGCTGCATCCTTCCCTGCGGGACGAGCCGGTCAAGATCATCGACGTCGAAGCGGCGATCTTCAAGGCGGCGATCGAGCACCTGGTGAAGACGTTGGACCCGGCCCGATTGGTCCCGACCTCGACCTTGGTCGTGCACCTCGCGGCGGAGTCGTTGGAGTCCGGTTTCGGGATCTGTCGGGTGCCCGGGATCGGGCCCACCACCCTGGGGGTGGTGCGCGACTGGCTCGGTCATGATCGGGTGAAGGTGGTCCCGGTGATCGATCTGAACGATCCGCCGGCACCGGTCGATGCCTACGAGATCCCGGACCGGCACAAACGCTACCTTCGCTACGCCCGACCGGGCAGCGCCTTCCCGTGGTCGACCGCAACGGGCGGGTTGGAGCTTGATCACTGCAGGCCGTACCGGGTGATGGATGAGGGCGGTCCGCCGGGCCAGACCGGCATCGAGAAGCTCGCCCCGTTGGCCAAGCGGGAGCACCGAGCGGTGACCCATGGCGGGTGGCAACGACGACAACCCGAGCCGGGGACGATGATCTTCCGATCACCGCACGGCGACTACCAGCTCACCAACTCTTCCGGCACTCATGATCTTGGGTCCGGGCCGTTCGCCCGCGCTATCTGGTGCGCGGCCGACGGTTCGAACAGTTGACCCCGGCGACCCGTCGGGCTTACCGTTCAGGCAGCGTGTGTGGGACGCGCTGTGACTCGCCTCAAGGCTGGAAGCCACCCTCACTTCGAAATCGAGCGGTCGTGCCGCCACTCTTCGGCCCGTGCGAGTCCGGGTGAGGAAGAGGTGTGCTGTGCGTGTGCTGCCGGACAATCCCCATCTCGATTTCCTGCGCCAAGAGGCCAAGGATCTCCTGGTCGCCCTGCGCGAATCCGAGCCGAGCGCATCCCTCGGAGACGCCCAACGGGCACTGGCCGTCGAGTACGGCTTCGCGGGCTGGTCGGCGTTGAAGACCGAAGTCGATCAACGTCGGCGGCAGCCACCGATCGCCCCGGACGAGCTGGTCGACGGGCTGGTCGAGGCGTTCGACCTGGGGCCGGTGACCGCGGTCCGGCCGGTGTCGTACAGCCCACTCGGCCGGCACTGGTCGGTGATCACGGACCGCGGTCGATGGCTGGCCGTGCCGGGCTATCCGTGGATGGGTGATCATCAGGCCGAGACCGGGGAACGGCTGCGGTCGGCGGCGGCGGAGGCCGGGGTCCGATCGCCGACCCCGCGACGATCCCGGTCCGGCCGGCTGGTCGAGACGATCGCCGGCGGACCCTGGCGGGTCAGCGAATGGCTCGAACAGGGGCCGGTGCCCAGCCTGCCGGCGCGGGCCGGCGTCGCGCGCGGGGTCGGGGTGATCGCCGGGGCGCTGCACGCGCTGGCGATTCCCAGCGAGGACCCGATCAATCCCTACCTGACCAGCCGCCGGCCCGACGCGGACTGGCAGGAACTGGTCCGGCGGGCCCGGACGGCGGGCCGGCCCTGGGCCGACGACCTGGCGGCCCTGCTGCCGACGGTCGCGGAGGTCGGCGTGCTCGGTGCCGCGGTGCCCACCGACGGGTTGTTGCTGTGCAACTGCAACCTGATTCCGGAGACGCTGCGGCTCGGTCCCGGCGACGAGCTGATCGTGCTCGAGTGGACCTTCGCCGGCTCGCACACCGCGGAGCAGGAGGTCGCCGGGCTGCTGGCCCATTGGGCCCTTCGACCTGCCCTCAACCCGGTCGTCGCGCGGGCGTTCGCCGACGGCTATCGGGAACGGGCCGGCACCTTTCCGCGGCTCACCCGGGAGTCGTTCGGCCTGGCGGTCAACAGCCAGCTGAACTGGGCCTACAACACCTTCTGTGAGGCGATCTCGCCGGCGGATCCGGACGCCGCCGACCTCGCCCGACGGGAGGTCCCGGAGCAGCTCCGGCGGCCGCTGACCCTGGAGCTGATCGATCAGCTGATCGCCGCCACCGGCTGACCACGCATCGGGGAACTCCCGGCCGGGTCTGACCGGTGGGGAATTCCCCGATGATCACGTCCGGGCCGGCGGGTCCTCGTAGAGCCAGTCCAGGGTGTCCGGCATGGTGTCGTCGTGAACCACCAGCCGCGGGGTGAGCGGCTGGTCGGCGGCCACCACGCCGGCGACGACGTAGGCGCCGCGGCCGAGGGCGAGGGTGTGCCGGCCGGCCTCGTAGCGGAAGGCGTGCACGTTGATCTTGGGCAGGAAGTCGACGCCGATCCCGTTGCGCAGCACGGGTTCCAGGCCGCCCCGGGCGTCGGCGTGGGTGTCGGTCTCCAGGTCGGGCAGCTGCAGCCAGACCGGCTCGGGGTCGCCGAAGTAGCCGATCAGGATGACGGCCGGTTCCGGCAGCGTGAGCTCGAGCGCGACCTGCCCGGCAAAGCCGGCGCGGCGCGGGATCCGGACCCCGGTCAGCCCGGCCAGCTCCTCGGCCAGCTGCCGGATGTTGCCGTCACTGTCGGCGAACACCGAGGTGCCCTTGCCGACCTCGAACCGTTCGGCGTCCGGGGTGTGCAGCTCGAACGGGGCCGGGCGGTACGGCTCCGGCGCGTCCGCCGCCGGGCGCAACGCGGCCGGCAGCTCGCCGCGGTCGAGCAACTCGACGGTGCGGCGGACATGATCGAGCTCGGCCTCGTACTCGGGCAGGCACTGCCGCCAGTGGCCGTACGCCGACCCGTCCCGAAATGGGATCCTCCGTTGCGGTGTCTGCATGCTGTTGGCGTAGTGGTACGTCCGGTCGGTCAACGCTGCCAGCTTCCGGTACGCCGCGACGCTGTCGCCGATCTTGTCGACCGCGATCTTGAGCCGGCCGACGTCGGAGTGATCACCGCGATGGGTCTCGCGGTAGCTCATGATGTCGACGGCGGCCGAGACCCGCAGTGCGTAGCACCGGGCCAACAGACCCAGCGCCTCGACGTCGGTGCGCAGCCGTGCATACTCGGCGGCGTTCGTGATCACAGCTGCGGCACCGCGGTCGATCGCCACCCGCGCCGCCGCGGCCAGCCGGAGCACGTCGGCGGTGACGTCGAACGGCGTCTCGCCCCGGTGCGGCTGCCCGGCCAGCTCCCGCTCGACGTACGTGTCGAGCCGTTCGCCCTGCGGTGCATGGGAATCCCACAGATCGGCCCAGGGCCGAAACCGGGCGGCGTTGGTCAGCTGGCTCATCGTCATGCCGAGGCTGAGCGTCTGCCGGTTGCCCTCGGTGATCCCGAACCGCCGCACCAGCTGCGGTGCGATCCGGCCCATCGCCTCGTACGCGTCCAGGGCGGCAGCCCCGGCCGCACGGTCGCCGAACTGCTCGGTCAGCCGGCCGATCCAGTGCTCCCGCTCCGCCTCCGGGTCGCGATCGGCCTGCCAGGCGTAGCGGTGCCAGGCCTCGTACCAGATCCAGTCCCGGTCCAGCTGGCGCAGCCGGGTGCCGTCCGCCAGCCGGTCCGGCGAGTGCGGCCATTCCCAGTAGAACAAGGGATACAGGTGCAGCCCGCCGGCGTCGAGCCGGTGCTTCATCGCCCGCACACAGCGCTGGATGAACGACACCGCGCCGTAGCGGAACGGCTCCAGGTTGGCCAGGATGTGCACGTTGACGATGTGCACGCTGCCGAGCGCGGCAAGGTGCCGGTGCTTCTCCTGCCAGGCACCCCGCGGGCTCCGGGTGGTCAACGACTCCCCGTTGTATTTGGCCTCGGTGAACAACCGCGGATACCGCGGCAGTGCCCGCTCCAGCACCGGTGCAAGATCAAGGGCGTGCGCTCGGACGATCACCGGCGGCGGATCGGCCGCCTCGCCACGTGATCGCCGGAGCGCCACCGCGTCGTCGACCGCGGCCAAGATCACGTCGGTGAACCACTCGGCGCCGTAGATGTCGCCCTGCAGCACCTCACCGAGGCAGACATACAACCCGACGCCGGTGTATTCGGCCGCGAAGGCGGTGATCGCCGCCCGGGTGTAGTCCGCCACCAGCGGCGTCGGCTTCGGCTGCCGCAACGGGATGCCGTGGTGCTCGGCGAACGGCAGCGGGATGTGGATGTTGTAGAACTTCAGCACCACCCAGATGCCACGCCGGTCCGCCTCGGTGGTGAGCCAGTGCAGCAGCGCGGCGTTCTGCTCCAGCTCGGCGTCGCTCACCTCCAGCGCCTCCGGGAAGTCGGGCAGCCGGACGAAGGAGGCGAACGGATGCCCGCTCCACAGATAGATCACGTTGGCCCGCTGGGCGCACAACGTGTCCAGCAGCTCGAGCCAGTGATCACGGTCGTAGAACCAGGGAAAGCGGTCCGGCGTGATCGGATATTCGTACGTCTGCCGCGGCGGCTCCAGCGTGGTCTTCTGCAAACCGATCGCCGGGCCGCGCAGCTCCAGATCCGGGTTCTCGCCGTGATCAAGATCGTCCGGCAGTCGGCCGTCGCGCCGGACCTGCCGGGCCAGCTCCTGGCAGCCGTACAACACGCCGGTGTCGTTACCGCCGGTGATCACGGTCAGTCCGCCGGGCAGCCCGGCCAGGTAGAACCCGTCCCCGGCCGGCTCCGGGGTCGTGTAGAGCAGCACATCATCGCGTTCCAGCGCGGCGATCTCGGCGTCGCCCCGGCCGCCGACCAAGATCACCCGCTGGTCTGTTCGTTCCCTGAGCCTGTCGAAGGGCAGGCCACGATGTGCAACGGATCGATCGGCCGATGAGGAGACAACAGCCTCGGTTCCTTGAGCACGGAGAGCAGCGGCGACCAGCTCGATCCCGTGCCGGACCCGCGGCGAGGCTCCGGCCCGGTGGACGATCCTGATCACGGTCAGGCGGTCTCGCGCGGCACCCGGCCGAACCGCAGCGCGGGTTCCGGGCGATGCACGCCGCGTGGCCGGTAGCCGAGGGCGTCGCTCATCCCGGAGAGGTCGGCCAGCAGCCAGATGATCGCCAGCCACATCTCCGTGCCCTGCAGGCCGGGCACCGCCTTCGGCAGCCCGGTGTTCTCCGGACGGGAGGCCAGGAAGCCGAATCCTTGATCATCGACCCAGTGGCCGATGGCGTCGCCGAGCAGGGTCCGGCCGACCGCGGCGACCTCGTCGTGGCGATAGTCGGTCTGCCGGGTCGCCAGCCACAGCGGATGAGCCACGTCGAGCACGTTGCAGGCGTTCTGCCGTTCCGGGGCGAACAGCGTGCGGTCGCGGACGTGCCGCAGCACCGTGTCGATCACCCGTTCCGGGTACGGCACCGGCAGCCCGAACTGCGCGAACGTGCCGCGCGAGGCGCGATAGAAGCCGTTCACCAGTTGGAGCAGCCCGGCGGTCTCCGGCCGGCCCCACATCCCGGTCGCCGGATCGGCGTTGCGCACCATCCAGCCGATCAAGGAATCGGTGAGCCCGGTCGCGGCCGGCCGCTCACTGTCCCAGAGCAGGGCGGTGCCGATCGCGTCGATCATGTGGCCGGAGCCCCACGGGTTGCCGGCCCAGTTCAGCCCGTCCAGCAGCTCACCCAACCGGTCGGTCGACAGCCCGGTCACCGCGGTGATCGGATGCGGGAGGCGGGCGCCCAGCAGGTCCAGCGCGTAGCCGACGCAGAGGATCTCGTAGCTGCCGCCGGCCAGCAGGTCACTCGGTGGCGGCAGCGGCTTCCCGTCGGCGTCCAGGTCCGGCACCAGGCCGGTCGCCGGATCCTGCAGCCCGGCCAGCGCGGCGATCGCCTCGTCTGCGGTCCACGGCGGCGGTGTGCTCCCGGTGAGCAGGGCGGCGATCTCGATCGCGTCGCACTGCGCCCGGACGTTGTAGCGGCCGGCCTGCGGATCGACGTAACAGCCGCGGCCGGGCGTGCCGGTGAGATCCGGGCCGTCGGCCTGCCAGTAGTGCTCCAGCACTGCCGGCGCCTGCTCCTTGGCCCGGGCGACGAACGCGGTCAGCGCGCCACCGAGCTCATCCTTGGGTGCCTGAGCCAAGGCCGGCACCCGCCACTTGATCACCCGCGCCGGATTGCCACCGACCACGGCCCCGGCCGGGACGTCCTTGGTCACCACGGCGCCGGCGGCGATCATGGCCCGGTCGCCCACCGTCACCCCGTCGACGATCACCACGTGCGAGCCGATCCAGACGTCGGTGCCGATGGTGATGCCCTGGGCCGTGGTCGGCTGCCGGAACACCCAGGTGTCCGGGTCGGTCATGGTGTGGTTGAAACCCAGGATGGACGTGTGCGCACCGATCCGGACCGCGTCGCCCATAGTGATCTTGCCCCGGACCACGGTGAACGCGTTCACGGTGCAGAACTCGCCCATGGTCACCTCGTGCGAGAGGTACGCGTGCGCGGCCACGTAGCAGCGCTTCCCCATGATCAACTTCTCGCACTGGATCGCGGCCAGCGGGCTGAGGAACACCTGCTCACCGAGCGTCCAGCCGGGATGCTGCTCGAGCAGGAGTTGCTGATGCTCCAACTGCAGCTTCTGCTCCGCGTCGGTCGCCCGGCCGTAGAAGCTCCAGGGCGAATAGTCGTGGGTGAGATCAGGGGTGGTCATGCTGCTCCTCCTGCGTCGGACGGACCGCCCGACGTCGGGTTTCCGTTCGGGACGGCCTCCTGCAGCGCGACCCGGATCCGGTCGCCGCGGGGAACGGCTGCGCCGACGACAGCGTGCGCGCCGTCGTCGATGACAGACATTGCCTCGATCGTAAGTAGCCGGACCCCGCTCGGGCAAGCCCTTTCCCGCCCGTCGGAACTCGGATCGTGGTCAGTTCGGCGCCGAGACGGGGCCGAACTGACCACGATGATCAGGAGTGGAGGTCGGCCCGCCAGGTGGCGCGGGTGCCGGTGTCGTCCTCGACCAGGAGGTGGGCGGTCGGGCCGACTCCGACGGCGTCGATCAACGTGCCGCCGGGTCCGGGGTGGGTTCGACCGGTGGCGACGTCGATGATCGTGATCTCGGGCTGCCGGGCCACGGCGATCTGCCAGCCCGCGTCGACCCGGAAGGCTCGGATCGTCACCGCTTTCTCGTCGGCGGCCAGACCGGTCGGCGGCATGGCGCGCCAGGTCGTCCCGTCGCCCGACCAGGCGGCGACCCGGCCGTCGACGACGCCGGCGATCAGACACTCCTCGGCACAGGCGACGTCGAGGGCGCTGCTGGCGGTCCCGTCGGTGGGCAGGTCGGTCCGGCGCCAGTCCCCGGTGCCTCCGTCCCGGCTCCAGGTCGCGGCCCGCGGCACCAGGCCGTTGGTCAGGCCGAGCGCGGTGCCGGCGATGATCACCCTGTTGTCGATCACCGCGGTCGCCTTCTCGCTGAGCAGCTCCCGGGCCGTGCTGGCCAGCGCCGAGCCGCGGGAGTCATGCCGGGTCCAGACGTCCTGGCGTTCGGTCCAGACAGTGATGTCGAGCCCGTGCGGCGAACCCCAGTTGCCGATGATCATCGGACCGTCCGGGCCGGCGACGATCGTGGTCAGGCTGCCCGCGCTCTGGCCGCCGAAGGTCCAGAAGATCTGCTCGTGCTCGGTCAGACCGTCCAGATTCCCGGACCACACGCTCCAGCGGACGTTGCCGTGCGCGCCGCCCCGGTCACCGCCGATGGCGTACGCCCGATCAGCGGTGACGGCGATCGAGGACAGCGCGGCGGTCCGGCCGTACGACGACTCCGGGACCAGCCGGACCTCCCGTACGGCTTCGGAATCGGAGATCAACAGCGTCGGCCGGTCCGGGTCGCTGGAGCGGCCGGCGATGATCAGCCGGCCCGACCCGGTGTCCAGCGTCTCGGCTCGGAACGTCACCGGCAGTTGCTCCAGCCGGGCCCACTCGACGGACGGCTCGGGCGGTGCCTGCTCGGCCCGGGTGCACGCCGGCAACGTGAGCGCGCCCAGGGCAAGGCCGACCAGCAGAGTGACCAGTCGTCGCCGCCACGGTGCCATGGGTCCAGTCTGGCCCACCCGGCCGGCGCACCCGTCGTCCCGGCCGGCCGGGGATGCAGCAAGATGGTGCGGGTTCCGAGAACGGCGGAGGAGAAGGACATGGAGATTCAGGATCCGGCGTCGAGCCGCCTGCTGGGCGGTGCGAGCGACGCCGTGGCCAGGCCGGACTACGACCGCACCGGGCTGACCGCGGGGATCGTGCACATCGGCGTCGGCGGCTTCCATCGGGCCCACCAGGCGCTGGTGATCGACCGGCTGCTGCGCCAGGGTCTGGGCCGCGAGTACGCGATCTGCGGGATCGGGTTGCTGCCGGGTGATCGCCGGATGCGGGATGTGCTGACCGAGCAGGGCGGCCTCTACACCCTGGTGGAGAAGCATCCGGACGGCCGTCGTGACGCCCGGGTGATCGGTTCGATCATCGACTACCTGTACGCGCCGGACGATCCCGAGGCGGTGATCGAGCGGCTGGCCCACCCGGACACCAAGATCATCTCGCTGACCGTCACCGAGGGCGGCTACAACATCTCCCCGGTCACCGGCGAATTCGAGCTTGCCACGCCGGCCGTCGCCGCCGACCTGGCCGACGGCGCCGTGCCGCAGACCACCTTCGGCCTGATCACCGAGGCGCTGCGCCGGCGCCGGGACCGCGGCACCGGCCCGTTGACGATCATGTCCTGCGACAACATCCAGGGCAACGGGCACGTCGCCCAGAGCGCCTACACCGCCTTCGCCCAGGCCTTGGACCTCGACCTGGCCGACTGGATCGCCGCCGAGATCACGTTCCCGAATTCGATGGTCGACCGGATCACCCCGGTCACCACCGACACCGACCGGGCCGAGATCACCGAGCAGTTCGGCGTCGACGACGGCTGGCCCGTGGTCGCCGAGCCCTTCTTCCAATGGGTGTTGGAGGACGCCTTCGCCGCCGGCCGGCCCCCTTATGATCAGGCCGGCGTGCAGCTGGTCGACGACGTCGAGCCGTACGAGCTGATGAAGCTGCGGCTGCTCAACGCCAGCCACCAGGGCATCGCCTACTTCGGCCACCTCGCCGGCTACACCTACGCCCACGAGGCCGCCCAGGACCCGGTCGTCGCCACCTTCCTGCTCAACTACATGAACACCGAGGCAATCCCCACCCTGCGCCCGGTCCCCGGCATCGATCTCGACGACTACACGGCGACCTTGATCGAGCGCTTCTCCAACGCCGAGGTCAAAGACACCATCGCCCGCCTCGCCGCCGAGTCCTCCGACCGGATCCCGAAATGGTTGGTCCCCGTGATCAACGCCAACCTGGCATCGGGTGGACCGGTCCGCCTGTCGGCCGCGATCGTGGCCAGCTGGGCCCGCTATGCCGAGGGGGTCGACGAGAAGGGCCAACCCATCACCGTCGTCGACCGTCTTGCTGACGAACTTACCGCGCGAGCCCTGACCCAACGCGACGACCGCACTGCCTTCATCGCTGATCGTGATCTTTTCGGGGATATCGTTGATCATGATCGCTTTGTTCAGGCCTACTCTTGGGCCTTGGATTCCTTGATCAACGATGGGGCTCATCGGACCTTGGAACTCTTGATCGAATCCTGATCCTTACTGTCATGCCCGCGGTGGGGTCTGGGGGATAGGTGCGTGGGCAACCATCCGCCCGCGGGTGATCATGGTGCCGCTGCCGCGGTCTGAGCGTCCGCGTGCTCCCGCCAGGCCCGTCCACGCCCACGCACCTATCCCCCAGACCCCACCGCTCCCTTTGGGAGCGTCCACACTTTTTACCGCCTCAGCCGAGCGGAACCCCGATCTCGCCGACTGCCAAACCGAGCGTATAGCTGATCACGAGGGCTAGTTCGTTCCCTGAGCTTGTCGAAGGGCAGGTCCGAGCATCGAGCCATTGGGTGATCCGGTCTGCCCTTCGACAGGCGCGGGGAACGAACGAACCCTCGTGATCGATGGGTACTTGCCCTGAGGGTTTGTTCCGTTCCCTGAGCCTGTCGAAGGGCAGGTCGGACTATCGAGAGCGATCTGAAGTGGATCTGGTCGGCCCTTCGACAAGCTCAGGGAACGAACACCCCTCGTTACCAGCCATACGCTCGGTTTGGCAGTCGTAGGTATCAGGGTTCCGCTCGGCTGAGGCGGAAAAATACTGCTCGCCGCTCCAAGGGAGCGGGGAGTGCTGGGGGTCTGTGCGCGGGCGTGGACGGGCCTGGCGGGAGCCCGCGAACGCAGTATCGCGGCAGCGGCACCCATGACTTGCTCGCGGGCGGATGGTTGCCCGCGCACAGACCCCCAGCACTCCCCGCGGGATTCCCTTGCCTCCGTCGCCAGCCACATCGCACCATGCGAGTCAGTGCCAGGAACTAGGCTCACCGGGGTGAGCGGGGCGAACGGGTGGTCAGCGGCGCTGGCCAATGAGGCGATCATCATGATGGCCGGTCATGAGACGTACGCCCGCGGCCTGGTGTATGCCCGGCGGGGGAACGTGTCGGGGGTCGAGTTCGATGCGGCGACCAAGACCCTGACGGCTTCGGTGCTGGGGAGTGGCGGGAACACGTACCGGACCGTCGTGGGGTTGAACGACGCGGATCCGCGGCGGGGGTCGATCCCGTTCGGGCGGTGCGGCTGCCCGGTGGCGCGGAACTGCAAGCATGCGGTGGCGGTGCTGATCACGGCGCGCGGGCTGGAGGGGCTGGTGCGCAGCCTGGACCGGCCGGAGTGGGAGCAGATCCTGACCCGGTTGAGCACGGCGCCGGACCCGACGCCGGCCGATGTCGGGACGGCGCTCGGGCTGGAGTTCGAGGTGCACGTCAAGACGTCGTACCGCGGCCAGGGCAGCGTCACCGGGATGGCCGAGACGCCGAGTCTGCGGGCCCGGCCGGTCCGCCGGAACAAGTCCGGCGGCTGGGTCCGCGGCGGCATCTCCTGGGACGAGCTCGACGCCCGGCATCTCGGCTATCCGCAGCAGCAGCAGGATCTGTTGCTGCAGATCCGGTTCGCCTGCGGCCCGATGGCCCGCTACGTGTACGGGCGGTCGCCATGGATCTCCTTCGACGCGGTCGCGCCGCGGATCTGGTCGCTGCTCGAGGCGGCGCCCCCGGCCGGGCTGGAGTTGATCAGTCAGGGCGGCCGGACCGCCGTGGGGCTGCCCGATGATCATGCTTCGGCTCGGCTGGACGCTCGACGACTGCTCGACGGCTCGATCCTGCTCAGCCCGGTGATCATGGTCGGCGAGGTGGCCCTCGGGTCGGATCGGGTCGGCCTGCTCGGCGAGCCGGCGCACGGCATGTTCGCTCCCTCGGCCGGCTTGGGACGAAACTCCGACCCGATGATCACCCTACTTCGGCTGGCCCAGCCGTTACCGCGCGAGTTGCGGCAGTTGATCATGGAACGCCGGTCGGTCGACATCCCGGCCGCCGACGCGGATCGGTTCACCGATGAGTTCTATCCGCAGGTGCGGCGCAAGGCCGAGATCGTCTCCACTGACGGCACGGTGACGCTGCCCGAGGTGGCGCCGCCGACCCCGGTGCTGGTGGTCCGCTATCAGCCGGCGCACCGGCTGGAGCTGCGCTGGCGCTGGCAGTACGAGGTGGCCGGCGCGACCCACCGATTCGATCTCGACGAGCCGGTCCGGCAGCCGACGGTGCGCGACCCGGCGGCCGAGACCCGGATCGCCGCCGCGCTGCCGCTGCCGTACGACCGGATGCCCGAGCTGGCCGCGAGCCGGCGGGCCGGGTCCGGGCCGGCACCGCGGGCGGAGCTGTCCGGCATGGCGGCCGCGGTGTTCTCGTCCGAGGTGATCACCGAGCTGGAGCAGGCCGGCGTGACGGTGATCATCGAGGGCGAGCGACTCGACTACCGGCTGTCCGAAGCGCAGCCCGAGGTGCGGGTCGAGACCACCGCCGAGTCGTCGGACTGGTTCGATCTCAAGATCGACGTGTCGATCGACGGCGAGCAGGTGCCGTTCGAGGCGCTGTTTGCGGCGCTGGCCCGGGGCGATGAGTTCCTGATCTTGGAGACCGGCGTCTATCTGGAGATCGACCGGCCCGAGTTCGCCCGGCTGGCGGAGTTGATCGAGGAGGCCCGGACGATCACCGACAGCGACGACGAGCCGGGCACGATCCGGGTCAGCCGGCTCGCCGTCAGTGTCTGGGAGGAGTTGGTCGGGCTCGGCGTCGTGCTCGACCAGTCCGATCGTTGGGCCACCGCCGTCCGCGGCCTGACCACGCTGGCCGAGGGCGACAGCGAGCCGCCGGCCGGGCTGCACGCCACCATGCGGCCGTACCAGCTCGACGGCTATCGCTGGCTGACCACCCTCTGGCGCAACTCGCTCGGCGGCATCCTCGCCGACGACATGGGCCTGGGCAAGACGATGCAGGCCCTCGCGCTGGTCTGCCGGGTCGCCCAACTGGCCGAAGAAGCACAGACGATCGACGACGCGCCACCGTTCCTGGTCGTGGCCCCGACCAGCGTGGTCGGCAACTGGGCCCGCGAAGCCGCGACGTTCGCACCGGGGCTGCGCGTCGTCACCGTGGACAAGACCGAGGGCAAGAGCCGGGTGCCGCTGGCCGAGACGATCGCCGGCGCCGATCTGGTGATCACCAGTTACACCTTGCTCCGGATCGACGCGGAGTCCTACGCCGCCGCCGAGTGGGGCGGGATGATCTTGGACGAGGCTCAGTTCGTCAAGAACCACCGGGCGCGGACCTACGCGGCGGCGCGCCGCGTGCGTTGCGACGTCAAGCTGGCGATCACCGGCACCCCGCTGGAGAACAGCCTGATGGACCTGTGGTCGTTGTTCTCGATCGTCGCGCCCGGGATGTTCCCGCATCCGGACCGGTTCGCCGAGTACTACCGCCGGCCGATCGAACGCGGCGAGGACCCGGAGCGGTTGAGCCGGTTGCGCCGCCGGATCCGGCCGCTGATGCTGCGCCGGACCAAGGAATCGGTCGCGCTCGACCTGCCGCCGAAGATCGAGCAGGTGCTCGACGTCGTGCTGGATCCGAAGCAGCTGCGGATCTACCAGACCCATCTGCAGCGGGAACGACAGAAGGTGCTGGGCCTGGTCGACGACCTCGACGCCAACCGGTTCACGATCTTGAGCTCGATCACCAAGCTGCGCCAGCTCAGCCTCGACCCGAGCCTGGTCGACCCCGAATATGCCGGCGTCGGCTCGAGCAAGATCGAACTGCTGACCGAGCAGCTGTCCGAGGTGATCGCCGAGGGGCATCGGGCGCTGGTGTTCAGCCAGTTCACCGGCTTCCTCGGGCTGATCAAGGAACGATTGGACACCGAGGGCCTGGCGTACGGCTATCTCGACGGCAGCACCCGGAACCGGTCCAAGGTGATCGACAGCTTCACCTCGGGTGAGGTGCCGATCTTCCTGATCAGCCTGAAGGCCGGCGGCTTCGGGCTCAACCTGACCCAGGCCGACTACGTCTTCGTCCTCGACCCGTGGTGGAATCCAGCCACCGAATCGCAGGCGGTCGACCGGGCGCACCGGATCGGCCAGACCCGCAACGTGATGGTCTACCGGATGGTCGCGCGGGACACCATCGAGGAGAAGGTGATGGCGCTCAAGGCGCGCAAGGCCGAGCTGTTCGACAGCGTCCTCGGCGACGACTCGATGTCCTCGGCCGGCCTCACCGCCGACGACATCCGCGACCTCTTCGCCGCCTGAACGCCACCCACCACGCCGACTTGTCAGAACTGAGTTGTGCCCCGGCACAACTCAGTTCTGACAAGTCGGCGGATGGGGTGTGGATAGCTCCGGGTAGCGTCAGCCGGGTGCCCGAACTGCATCAGTTGACCGCTCACGAACTGGCGGCCGCAATCCGCACCGGTACGGTCTCGCCGACCGAGGTCGTCGATCACACGCTGGAACGGGCCGAGCGGCTCGGCCCGCGGGTCGGGGCCTTCGTGGCGCTGACGCCCGAGCTGGCTCGCGGCCAGGCGAAGGAGGCCGAAGAACGGCTGGCGGCCGGCGACGAAGTGCCGCCGCTGCTCGGCGTGCCGTGCCCGATCAAGGACCTCAACCAGGTGGCCGGGGTGCCGATCCGGCGGGGCAGTGCGGCGCTGGCCGGGGCGCCGGCGCCGGTCGACGACGGCATCGTCACCCTGTTCCGGCGGGCCGGGACGATCATGATCGGCAAGACCACCACGCCGGAGTTCGGGCTGCCGCCCTACACCGAGCCGGAGGTCGCCCCGCCGGCCCGGACGCCGTGGGACCTGGGTCGCTCGGCCGGCGGTTCCAGCGGCGGGGCCGCGGCGGCGGTGGCGGCCGGGATCGTGCCGATCGCGCACGCCAGCGACGGCGGCGGGTCGATCCGGATCCCGGCCAGTTGCTGTGGGCTGGTCGGGCTGAAGCCGTCCCGTGGTCGGGTGAGCCCCGGTCCGTACGGGGCCGAGACGGCCGGGCTGTCGACCGGCGGTGTGGTCACCCGTGACGTCCGGGACACCGCCCTGGCGCTCGACCAGATCGCCCGGCCCTGGCCCGGCGACAGCTTCGTCACGCCGCCGCCGGAGGACGGCTTCCTGGCCGCCTGTGATCATGATCCCGGCCGGCTGCGGATCGGCGTGATCACCGAGCCGTTCTACGGCACGCCCGGCGCGGTCGACCCGGTCTGTTTGGATGCCGCCGACCAGACCGCCCGGCTGCTGGCCGAGCTCGGGCACCGGGTCGAGCCGGCCCCCGCGCCGCTGACCCCGGACTCCCAGATCCGTGCCCTGCAAGCGTTCGAGGCGCTGTGGTCGGTCGGCGCACTCGGGGCGCCGGTGCCGGACGACGCCGAGGACCGGCTCACCCCGTTGACCCGCCATCTCCGCCGGATCGGCCGCGAGGTCAGCGGCCTGCGCTTCGCCCAGGCGATCCAGACCGCGCAGTTGATCACCCGCGAGGTGGCCGACCGGTGGCGCGACTACGACCTGATCCTGACCCCGACCCTGGCCCAGCCGCCGATGCCGATCGGCGGACTGCGGAATGATCATGATCCCGAGGCCGAGTTCGCCGCCCAGTACGCGTACACGCCGTGGACCAATCTGGCCAACGTGACCGGCCGCCCGTCGATCAGCCTGCCGCTGCACCGGGCGAAGATCGGCGTGACCCTGCCGATCGGCGTGATGCTGACCGGCCGGTACGCCGCCGACACCATGATCATCTCCGTCGCCGCCCAACTCGAGCGGGCCCGCCCCTGGCGGGAGCAGCCCGTCCCCGCCCTCAGCTGACTCGTCAGAGGCTCTGCCGAACCGCTTCGGCCAGGCTGGAGGCCCGCGGCTCGCCGATCCGGAACGACCAGCGGTTGGGCACGTAGCCGAAGCCGATCCCGGCGTCCGGGTCCCCGAAGGCGATCGAGCCGCCCGAACCCGGATGACCGAAGGCCTTCGGCCCGGTCAGCGGCATCGGTGGGCAGGACCGCCAGAACCCCAGCGACATATAGAACGAGCGGTTGGCGGGAAGATCAAGATCGGCCGGCAGCCCGTGCATCCGGGTCCGGTCGGTGTGCACCTCGATGGCCCGCTCAACGGTGGCCGGCTCGAGCAGCCGGATGCCGTCGACCTCGCTCACCGTCGCGCCGTACATCCGGGCCAGCGACCGCGCGTCGGAATGCATGTTGGCCGCCGGAAACTCCGCCGCCCGGTATTCCCGGGTGCTGAAGACCGACGGGTCGGCCCAGGCGCCGCCGAGCACGCCGGCCTTGGCCTGCACCGAATCCTCGCCCCAGACCGCCTGGATCCACCGGGTGACCGTGTCGGCATCCAGCCCCATGGTCGCGATCATCCCTTCGGTCATCTCCTCCAGGGTGAACGGCTTGGCGTACTCGGTCGTGGCCAGCTTCGGCTCCTCCGCCTCGGGTAGACCGATCCAGGCGTTCAGGCCGAGCGGCCCGGCGACCTCGTCGGCGAAGAACGTGCCGAGCGACTTGCCGGTGATCCGGCGGACCACCTCGCCGACCAGATAGCCGAAGGTGACGCTGTGGTAGACGTGCTCGGTGCCCGGCTGCCACAGCGGCCGCTGCGCCTCGAGCGCGGTGATCACCGGATCCCAGGCGCAGGACTCGGCGAAGGTCAGCGGCCCGTCGACCACCGGCAACCCGGCCTGGTGCGACAGCAGCCACCGCACCGGGATCTCCTCCTTGCCGGCGGCCCCGAACTCCGGCCAGTAGTTGATCACCGGCGCGTCCAGGTCGAGCTCGCCGCGCTGGGCCAGCAGGTGGGCGCAGATCGCGGTCGCGCCCTTGGTCGTGGAGGCGACCAGCGCGATGGTGTCGCGCTGCCACGGTCGCTGCGCCGCACTGTCGGCGAGGCCACCCCAGAGATCGACGACGGGCCGGCCGTCGGCGTAGACGGCACAGGCCGCGCCGGCCTCACCCGGATCGCCGTCGAAGTTGGCCCGGAAGGCGTCGGCGACCTTGCCCCAGCCTTCCTCGACGTGGCCCTGCACCGCTGCTCCGCTGGTTGTGCTCATGATCGTGTACGTCCTCTTCGTCGGGTCGGAATCCTTGGTGAGAACCAGCTTCGGCGCCGAGCCTGACATCGCCCTGTCACGTTCCTGACACGCGCTACCTTGGCCGGGTGACCGAGGAGACGAAGCAGGATCCGAGCGACCGCGCCGCCAACTAGTTCGACACCTGGTATGCCGACATGGCCGAGACGACCGACGTGGATCGCGCCCACTGGCGCCACCTCGGACTGCCGCCGGAGCTGTTGTCGTCCAGCCTGCTCAGCTGGGCCGGGCTGGCCGAGGTGGTCGACGAACTCGCCCTGCGGCCGGGTGACGTGCTCGCCGATCTGGCCTGCGGCCGCGGTGGGTACGGCCTCGAGATCGCCCGCCGGACCGAGGCCCGGCTGATCGGCGTCGACTTCTCCGCCGAGGCGATCCGGCAGGCCCGGGCGCACGCCGATGATCTTGGTCGCACCGCGGAGTTCCGGGTCGGCGACCTGGCCGCGACCGGGCTGGAGTCGCAGTCGATCACCGCCGCGGTCTGCGTCGACGCGATCCAGTTCGCCGAACCGCCGGCCGCGGCCTACGCCGAGCTGGCCCGGATCCTCGTGCCCGGTGGCCGGGCCGTGCTCACCTGCTGGGAGCCGACCGACCACGCTCCCGACCTGCCGGAGCGGCTGGCCGACGTCGACCTGCGGGCCGGCCTGGCGGCCGCCGGCTTCGTCGACATCGAGGTGGTCGACCGCCCGGAGTGGCGGCAGACCGAGCGCGCCCTGTGGGACGAGGCCGCCGCCCTCGACCCCGGCGACGACCCGGCCCTCCAGTCCTTCCACGACGAAGGCGTCCGCGTCCTCCAGATCTGGGACCAGGTCCGCCGAGTCCGCGCCACCGCCACCACCCGCGCGCCCTCCTAACCCCGCCGACCCGTCACATCCGCGGCCGATTCTGCGGCGTGTCGCAGCGGATGTGACGGCTCGACGAAGTTTTAGGTGGGGTTTCGAGCGGTCGGTGGGGACGCGAGTGGCACTGGTCAGCAGCCGAGGGTGGGCTCGATCAGCCGCCGTGCCTCGTGCAACCGCAGCCGCAGGGTCTCTGCCGTCATGACGTCGGCGGCGCCGGAGATGGCAAGGGCCAGCGGGTGGCCTTCGTAGGGCTTGAGCCGGATCGCGGCGGTGATGTGGCCGAGGGCTGCCCAGTCGTCCAGGACCAGGGTGTCGTGGCGGTAGTGCCGACGGGCCGTCGTCAGCACGGCTTCCTCGGTCGGCGGGACCTTGCCGGTCGGTTGGGGCCAGCCGAACTTGGCCCGCGATCCGGTCAGGAGCTCGGTGGCCACGGCGGTCGGCAGTTTCAGGCAGAACAGCAGGCCGGGCGATGACAGGTGCAGCGGATAGTCCTGACCGGTGAAGGACACGGTCTCCACACCGCGGGCGGCGCGGTCGAAGTACAGCAGCCGGTCCCGCCAGAGCATGCACAGCGAGACGGTCAGCCCGGAGCAGAGCTGCGCGGACCGTTCCATCGCGAGCCGGGGCCGGTCCAGCAGCGCGAAGTGGCGGGATGCCTCGACCCCGAGTGCCAGCAGCCCGAAGTCCGGCGCGAACTCGCGGTAGCTGATCTTGCGGACATACCCCACCGCGATCAGGTCGGCCAGGATCCGGGAGGCGGTGGTCTGGTGCATGCCGACCCGGCCGGCCACCTCGGTGGCGGTGAGCGGGCCCGGCGCGCGGACCAGCAGATCGAGCACCGCCAGCCCCCGGCCGAGGGATTGGGTGCGCGGCGTATCCGGGTCGGTGGCCATGATCGTCAACCTCCGGTGACTATGCGCAGTGTGCAGCTTGGGTCGCGAGAACCTGCAGAGCGCGCATCGGCCGTTGCCGCGCGATCGACGACCTCGCCAGACTCGTCGGATGCCGGTTGCCACAGCCGGCGCAGCAGCGAAGGAGTGAGGCCATGTCCAGCCAACCGTTCTCGATCAGCGGTGTCGTTCCCAGCCTGGCCGTCAAGGCCGACCACGCACCGCGCCGCACCGAGACCGGCATCGGCGCCCTGATGCCGTGGGCCGACCGGCTCTGGTTCGTCAGCTACGTCGCGCACAAGGCGCCGTCGGGTGGTGGCACCGGGCTCTTCTCCGTCGACGACGACTTCACCCTGACCAAGCATCCCGAGAGTGTGGTCGGGACGTACGCGAACCGGATGGTGCACGGCGAATCCGATCAGCTCTTCATCGGCCCGCACGTGATCGACACCGAGGGCCACGTCCGGACCATCCCGGAGCTGGTGGACATCAGGATCACCGCGACCTGCCGGCACCTCACCGAACCGGCCGACAAGGTCTATGTGCTGGGGATGGAGGGTGAATTCTTCGAGGTCGACGTCCGCACTCTGGAGGTCAAGCACCTGGCCGACCTGCTGCTCGAGCTGGACGTCAAGGGCTATCCGCACTTCAAGGACGCTTTCACTCGGCACGGCCGGGTCGTGGTGGTCAACAATTCCTACTACGACAAGGACTTCCCGACCGGCGAGAGCGAGGGCCGGCTGGCCGAGTGGGACGGCAGCAGTTGGACGGTGCTGGCCAGGACGCAGTTCAACACCCTGGGCAGCGCCAACGGGATCGGCGATGCTCTGTTCGCGGTCGGTCAGGACCGGGCGTCGGCGTTGCTGCACGTCTACCTGCCCGCCACCGGGTGGCAGGTGTACCGGCTGCCGAAGGCGACGCACACCCAAGATCACGCCTTCACCACCGAGTGGCCGCGGATCCGCGAGGTGGAGTCGGAGCGGCTGTTGCTCGATGCCAGCGGCATGTTCTACGAGCTGCCGGCGATGACGTACGACAACGCCGTCTGGGGTCTGCGGCCGATCTCGTCCCACCTGCGCATCGTCGGTGATTTCTGTTCCTGGAACGGATTGCTGGTGCTGGCCGGTGATCAGACCACGCCGATCAACGACTCCAATCCGGTCGCCGGGCAGCCGCAGGCCGGCCTGTGGTTCGGCAAGACCGATGATCTTTGGGCCTGGGGCCGGCCGCAGGGTTGGGGCGGCCCCTGGTGGGACACCGACGTCGTGGCGGGGGAGCCGTCGGATCCGTACCTGATGACCGGGTTCGACGCGAAGTGCCTGCACGTCGTCCATGACGGTGACACGGCGCTGGACGTCGACCTCGAGATCGACTTCATGGGGAACGGTCGCTGGGTGAGGTATCACACGCTTTCCCTTGCTGCCAACGGATATGAGTGCTTCACCTTCCCGGCCGGTTTCAGCGCCCACTGGATCCGGCTGGTGCCCTCGGAACACTGCCGCGCCTCCGCGCAGTTCGTCTACACCTGATCGACTACGGAGATCTGGTCGGCGGTCCGGCGTAGTTGATCAACCAGTCCGGGGATCTCGTCGTCGGTCAGCGTGCCGGACAGGCCGATCGCGGCGACCGGCGGATCCCCGACGGTGACGGCGACCGTCCGGACCAGCGGCGTGCCGTAGCCGAGGGTCAGGCCGTAGCCGCGGCGGCGGGCCCGGCGGACCTGAGCCAGCAGGCCGTTCCGGCCGTCCAGGTCCGGGGTGTCGCCGTTGAGTTCGGCGTCGGCGGCGTTCTCGTACAGGGCTCGCACCTCGGCTTCGGAGTGATCGGCCAGGAGGGCCAGGCCCAGCCCGGACTCCGAAGCCGGGAACGCGGCCTCGGAGCCGAAGATCTCGGCGGCGGTGCGGCGCTGATCGGCGAAGTAGAGATAGCACACCCGGGTCCGCCAGAGCACACCGAAGGCGACCATGTGGCCGAGCGGCAGCAGGCTGTTCAGTGGACCGACGGCCCGCCGCAACAGGCCCGAACCGTGCAGGCTCTGCGCCGCCAGGACGTGGATCCCGGGGCCGGGCAGGTATTTGCGGGAGTCGTCCTGCTGGGCCATGCCCACGTACGCCAGCGTCTTGAGCAGCCGGTTCACCCGGGTGGGCTCGAGGCCGAGCATGCGGCCCAACTCGCGCGACCCGAGTGGGGTGTCGTGGGCGGCGAGGACCTGCAGGCAGGCGAGTCCGTCGATCAGGGACTGATTCGGTTGCGCGGGACGCATGTTGCTATGTTAGCATCAGCAAGTGGTGCTATAGATGCATCACTCACCAACGGAGGTGATCTTCATGGCGGTGACCGTCGAACGGACGACGGCCGAGCCGAAACCCGCGGTGCGCCGGCGGCGCACCGCGCTGCCGACCCGGCTGCGCAACGACGCACCGCTGTTGATCATGGCGTTGCCGGTCGTGCTGTTGCTGCTGGTGTTCACCTACATCCCGTTGATCGGGAACCTGGTCGCCTTCATGGATTACGTGCCGTATCTGCCGTTGTCGGAGAGCAGCTGGATCGGGCTGGAGAACTTCACCGTGCTGGTGGAGGACTCCGCGTTCTGGACCGCGTTCGCCAACACGCTGCAGATCACCGCCCTGCAGACCGTGCTGTCCTTTCCGCTGCCGATCCTGCTCGCCGTCCTGCTGCACAGCCTGATCTCGCCGCTGCTCCGCGGGGCGGTGCAGTCGATCATCTATCTGCCGCACTTCCTCTCCTGGGTGATCGTGGTGGCGATGTTCGAGCAGGTCCTCGGCGGCACCGGAGCGGTGGCCGATGTGGCCCGCACCCTGGGCGGCGGGCCGGTCGACCTGATGACGGAGCCGTCCACCTTCAAGCTGCTGCTGGTCTCGCAGCAGGTCTGGAAGGACGCCGGCTGGGGGACGATCATCTTCCTGGCCGCGCTGGCCACCATCGACGCCAGCCTCTACGAATCCGCCGCGATCGACGGCGCCGGCGCCGGCCGCCGCTTCTGGCACATCACGCTGCCCGGCATCCGGCCGATCATCGTGCTGTTGATGATCTTGCATCTCGGCACGTCACTGAGTGTCGGCTTCGAGCAGATCCTGCTGCAGCGCGATGCGGTCGGCGCCGACGCGGCCGAGGTGCTGGACACCTATGTCTACTTCCGCGGGGTGGTCGACGGCGACTGGAGCATCGGGGTCGCCGCCGGCCTGGTCAAGGGTCTGGTCGGGTTCCTGTTGATCTTGGCCGCCAACAAGGTGGCGCACGTGCTGGGCGAGGAAGGGGTCTACTCCCGTGGCTGACCAGGTGATCGACAGGCCGGCCCGGCGGGCCAGCACCGGACACTCGGCCAAGGTGGCGGTGCAGCGACCGGTCTGGATGGGCCGGCCCAGCGCGATCGTCGTCCTGCTCAAGGGTCTGGCGCTGCTGGCCGTGGTGGCGATCGTCGTCTTCCCGTTCATGATCGTCATCTCCACCAGCCTCGCCTCGGAGGAGGCGATCAATGCCGCCGGCGGCTATCTGATCATTCCTCAGGATCCGAGCCTGGAGGCGTACCGGACCATCCTGGCGGGCGGCGTCGTGTCCCGGGCGATCGTGGTCAGCCTGGGGATCACCGTGGTCGGCACCGCCGTGTCGCTGATCAGCACTGTGCTGGCGGCCTACGCCCTGAGCCGGCGTGGTGCACTGCTGCAGAAGCCGTTGCTGACCCTGGTGCTGCTGACCTTCCTCTTCACGCCCGGCATCATTCCGGTCTACCTGATGGTGAAGCAGCTCGGCCTGCTGGACAGCTACTGGTCGCTGATCCTGCCGGGCGCGGTGAGCGCGTTCAACCTGGTGATCGTCCGCGGCTTCTTCATCGGCATCCCGGCGGAGCTGATGGACAGCGCCCGGATCGACGGGGCCGGCGAGTTCCGGGTGCTCTGGCAGATCGTCATCCCGTTGTCCAAGGCGGTGATCGCGGTGGTCGGCATGTTCTACGCCGTCGGCTACTGGAACTCCTTCTTCAACGCCCTGCTCTACCTCAACGACTCGTCCAAATGGCCCTTGCAGTTGGTGCTGCGCACGTACGTGCTGCAGGGCACGCCGATGGGCAAGCAGGCCTCCGAGGTCGGCGCGCTGCCGCCCACGCAGGCGCTCCAGATGGCGATCGTCGTGCTCGCGATCCTGCCGATCGCCTGCATCTATCCCTTCCTGCAACGTCATTTCCGAAGCGGCGTCCTCACCGGTGCCGTGAAGGGTTGACCCAACACCGACAGGAGTCGATCATGACTCAAGATCATCAGTCCGTCGCCCTCACCCGCCGCTCGCTGATCGGCCTCGCCGGCGGGCTCGGTCTCGCCGCGATGACCGGCTGCGGTCCGTCCGGGTCGAGCACTCCGGCGCAGCGCAACGCCGCCGACGGGGTGCCGCTGCCGACCCACGTACCGTTCACCGGCGGTAAACCGGACCTGCCCGGTGATCTTGCCGCCGGCATCAACGACGGCTACTTCGCCTATCCACGGCCCGAGCAGCAGACCCGGACCGTCAATCGGGAGGTCGGCAGCGGCGGCACGACCAGCAACCTGGTGGTGACCTTCAGCCCGCCGCCGGCCGCGGTCGGCCAGAACGCCTACTGGCAGGCGATCAACGCCGCGCTGAACACGAAGCTCACCTCCACCCTGGTGCCGACCGACTTCGCCACCAAGCTGGCCGCCGTGCTGACCGGTGATCAGATCCCCGACATCGTCACCATGTATCCGAGTGAGGCCTGGGGGCTGAAACGTTGGGAGTCGGTCGCGGAGGCGAAGTTCGCGGACCTGAGCCCGCATATGTCGGGCGATGCCGTCAAGGAGTATCCGAACCTGGCCCGGCTGCCGCAGGAGTCCTGGCTGCCGACGATCGTCGGCGGAAAGATCTTCGCCACCCCGACGCTGCGGATCCGGACCGGCAGCGCGGTGTTCACCCGGTCGGACAAGATCGAACAACTGGGGGCCGACCCGAATCCGGCCAGCCGGGACGAGTTCGACGAGATGTGCGCGGCGGTCACCAGTGCCAAGGACAAGCGCTTCGCCCTCGGCGACGCCGGTGACTGGCTCAGCACCCTGTTCCATCCGATGTTCGGCGTGCCCAACGGCTGGCGGGCCGAGCCGGCCGGCGGGCTGACGTACCAGATCGAGACCGAGGAATGGCAGGCGGCGATCGGCTACACCGCCGACACCTGGCGCAAGGGCTACTGGCATCCGAGCAGTGCCGGCGCGACCCAGTTCGACATGGAGCCGCTGTTCTCCAACGGCACGATCCTGGTCCGGGCGGACAACTTCGTCCGTTACACCGTGCGCGGCAAGCTGACCTTCACCGTCGACCTGCTCCGGCCGTTCCTGGCCGAGGGCGGGCCGGCCGCCCAGCACATCACCGCCGCCACCGACTTCCTCACCTTCATCAAGAAGGCCGACGAGGCCAAGATCACCGAGTGCCTGCGCATCCTCGACTTCCTCTCCGCGCCGTTCAGCAGCCAGGAGAACTTCCTGCGCACGTACGGCGTCGAGGGCGCCGATCACACCATCGACGGCGAGCGCCCGGTGCTCACCGAGCGAGGCGAGGCGGAGACCACCAGCCTGTCGCTGCGGTTCGTCGCCGGCGGTCCGGACGTGCTGTTCGCGTCCAACGGCGACCAGACCATGGTCAGGAAGATGCACGACTACCAGAAGGCAGTCTCCGATCACCGGCTCGACAACCCGGTCGCCGGTGTCTACGCCGAATCGGCCGCCAAGATGGCCAGCGTCGAGCAGAAGATCACCGACACCGTCAACGATGTCGTCGTCGGCCGGAAGAACGTCAGCGAACTCGCCGGGCTCGCCGACACCTGGCGCAAGGGCGGCGGCGACAAGCTCCGCGACGAGTATCAGGCAGCCCTGGCAGTGCGGTGACCGGCCGGTTGATCACCGCGACCGCGCCGGGTCAGGTGCGTCCGTTGGCGCGGAGCACAGAGACTGCTCGTACGGTCTCGTAGCCGGACCACTCGAGCTCGGCCGCGGGGGAGTAGCTGGCGAAGTCGACCCGCCAGCCGCCGTCCTCGTGCTGTGCCGCCGCCAGCCGATCAAGATCGGCGTTGATCACGGCGTCGGAGAAGAGCCGTCGCGCCGGCCGCCCGGGCAGTGGGGCGAAGATCAGCGGCCGGATGGCCTCGTCCGGCGAGCCGCCGGCGACCGGCACCACACCGTCCTCCGGAAGGTAGCGGCCGAGCCGCTCCAACAGGGCCGCCGCCTCGGCCGGCCGGCTGTCGCTCAGCGCATCCAGGAACTGGATCGTGAACGCCAGCGCGATCGCGTGCGGGGCGGCGTCCAGCTTCTCGATCTCACCCAGGCAGTACGCGATCGCCCGCTCGATCCAGGCATGATCGGCGACGGCGCGATCATGGACCGCGACCCGCAGTGCCACCCCGACGACGAAAGCCGTGCTGTGCAAGGTGGATTCGGTCGGGTCGGCCTCGACCCAGAACGGCGCGGATCCACGGCCGTCGGCGACCGGGAGGGCGAACGGCAGCCCGCCGTCCGGCAGAGTGACCGACTCCAGCCAGTCGCACAGCTGCGCCGACCGCGGCGTCGTCACCGCCCCGAGTTCGGCCAGCACCTCGAAGGCGTGCAGGGCGCCGCCGGGCTGGCTCTCCGGAGCCCGCAGGTCCGGCTCGAGCCCCCAGCCGTAGCCGCCGTCGGGGTTGCGGTAGCCGTCGAGCGCGGCGAGCACGGCATCCGTCGACCCCCGGCCGAGCAGCAGCTCGAACCGCCGCCGGTCCAGTAGCCGGCCGTGCCGGGTGAGAAAGGATTCGGCCTCGAACAGATCGATGGACATGACTCCAGCCTGGCGCGCCGGAGCCGCCCTGTCATGAACAGATCGGTCAGGAACGGCTCGACTCAGGTCCGGCCGGCCTGGGTGTCGGCCACCGAACGCCGGGCCAGCGGCGGGGTCAGCCGCTCGGCGATCTTGGTCAGGCTGTCGGTCAGCGGCCCCAGGTCCTCCGCGCCCAGGGCGTCGAAGATCAACCGCCGGACCTGCCGCACGTGCCCCGGTGCCGCGTCCTCGATCTTGGTCAGCCCGGCGTCGGTCAGGCTGGCCAGGGTGCCGCGGCCGTCCACCTCGGACGGCGATCGGCGGACCCAGCCGCGCCCCTCGAGCCGCTTGACCACATGCGACATCCGGGACGGGGAGGAGTTGGTCCGGGCGGCGAGCTCGCCCATGGTCAGCGTCCGGTCCCGGCTCTCCGACAGCATCGCCAGCACGTAGTAGTCGATCATCCGCAGCCCGGATTCCTTGCTCAGCAGGGAATCAAGGGTGCCCTCGAGCCTCATCGAGATGTTCATCAGCGCGATCCAGCAATCCTGCTCGCACTCGTCCAGCCACGGCACCGACCCCATGCACCGTGACGATACCCCGAGCGCTACCGCAACGTGCGGTGAACAGCCGCGAGCTCGAGGTAGTGCTTGGCGTTGCCGATCACCTTCTCCACCTCGGCGTCGGTCAGCTCTCGCCGCACCTTGCCGGGCACGCCGGCGACCAGCGAACGCGGTGGGACGATCGTGCCCTCCAGCACCACGGCCCCGGCCGCGACCAGCGAATGCCGGCCGATCACCGCGCCGTTCAGCACGGTCGCGTTCATGCCGATCAAGGTCTCGTCCTCGAGGGTGCAGCCGTGCACCACGGCGGCGTGGCCGACGCTGACTCCGGCACCGATGATCGCCGGGAAGCCGGTGTCGGTGTGCACCACGACGTTGTCCTGCAGATTGCTGCCCGCCCCGAGCCTGATCGCGGCCATGTCGCCGCGCAGCACCGCACCGTAGAACACGCTGGCCTCGGCCTCCAGCGTCACCTCGCCGACCACCGTCGCGTTGGGTGCGACCCAGGCATCGGGATCGAGCTGCGGGGACTTGTCGCCGTAGGCGAGGATCAGCGGACCGGACATGGTGCCCAGGTTAGTGCCGGTCCGGGGACGCTCTCACGCCCCCGGCCCGGACACACCCTCCCTAGACCTGGATCACCGGGGCGATCGTCTTGGTCTTCGCCCCCTCGTACGCGGCGAGGATGATGCCGAGGGCCTCGATCCCCTCCTTCTCGGTGTGCAGCGGCCGGGTCTTGTTGATCAAGGAATCGGCGAAGTGGCCGATCTCGGCGGTGAAGGTGTCGACCTCCTCGAACTCCTCGGTCTTCGACTCGCCGGAGCGCAGCGTGTACGACAGCTCCGACTTGGTCCCGTACAGGGAGCCGAGCTCGCCGACCACCGAGAACCGCTCGGTGACCGACGCCGGGGTGTACGCCCAGCTGGTCACCAGCTGGCCGACGACGCCGTTGTCGAACCTGATCAACACCTGCGCGGAGTCCTCGCCCTCGGCGAAGGTCAGTCGGTGCGTCGACAGCATCGCGGTCGCCTCGACCGGGACGCCGCCGGCCAGGTGCAGCATCAGGTAGGTCGGGTGGTAGCCGGTGTCGATCAGCTCGCCGCCGCCGCTGGTCTTGCTGCTGGCCCGCCAGCCCATGTTGGCCGGGTCGAAGTTGTTGTAGAAGCTGTCGGTGGTCCGGACCTCGTACACCTTGCCGAGGGCGCCGGACTCGATCAGCTCCTTCGCCTTCGCCACGGCGGGCATGAAGAGCTGGTTGTGACCGCTCATCAAGGTGACCCCGGCGGAGGAGACCGCGTCCAGCACCTGACGCGCCTCGTCGGCGTTCAGGCAGAGCGGCTTCTCACACAGGATGTGCTTGCCGGCTCCGGCCGCGGTGAGGATCGCGTCGGCGTGCAGATGGTGCGGCAGGCAGATGTCCACCGCGTCGATGTCGGCCGAGTTGATCATGTCGTGGTAGTCGGCGAACGATTCGGCGCCGAGCTCCTCGGCCCGCTTGGCCAGGGTCTCCGGCACGGCGTCGGCGACCGCCGTGATCTTGATCTTGTCGCTGTGGGTGGCATAGCCGCGGATGTGAGCGGAGGCGATGCCGCCGGCCCCGATCAGGCCGACCTTGATCGTGCTCATGTGATGAACGCTCCTCGGTGAGATCAGTGAGAGTAGGAAACGGAGTTGCCGCTCGCGGCCGCCTCGTTGGCGGCGACGACCAACCGGGTCAGCTCGACGGCCCGGGCCAGGTTGTCGTCGGCCCGCGTCCCGTTGCGGATGTGGTCGACCCACTGGCCGTAGGCGTCCTGGCTGTGCTCGGGCACCTCGTGGCTGGTCCAGTCCCGGCCGGCGGAGACCCGGACGACGTTCTCGGCGTCGTTGTAGATCAGCGCGCCCTCGGTGCCGAACAGCTCGATGCTGAACGGGGTCCGGCTGGCGAAGCCGGCCTCGATCACACCGATCCGCTGGTTCGGATAGCCGACGGTGACCACGGCATGATCATCGACCGGCCGCTTGGTGATCGACCGGTAGGTGGCGCTGACCGTGTCCGGATCGTCGCCGAGGAACAGCTGGGTCAGGTAGACCGGGTGGCAACCGAGGTCGGTCAGCGCGCCGCCGATCGCCGTCGCCGGATCGTAGAACCGCTCCGGCAGCCAGTTGGCGACGGCCCCGTCGTGGGACAGCCGGACCCGGCCGTAGGTCAGCTCGCCCAACGCGCCGGTGGCGAGGATCTCACTGATCTTCGCGGTGTAGCCGTGGTAGAGCCGGGGCAGCGAGACGATCAACTTCACGTTGTTCTCGTCGGCGGCCGCGATGATCTCCTCCGCCTCGGCCACGGTCGGCGCGAGCAACTTCTCGGTGAAGATGTGCTTGCCCGCCCGCGCCGCGGCGACCATCACGTCGCGATGCCGGGTGGTCTCGGTGGTGACGGTGACGGCGTCGATGTCGTCCCTGGCCAGGAGTGCGTCAAGAT
The DNA here is from genome assembly GCF_009299835.1 of Microlunatus speluncae. Lineage (GTDB taxonomy): Bacteria > Actinomycetota > Actinomycetes > Propionibacteriales > Propionibacteriaceae > Microlunatus > Microlunatus speluncae. Next base: position 51,144 of record NZ_VKCZ01000013.1, on the reverse strand, counting down.
CATCAGTGAACTCGACGCCGAAGTCCTTCGCGCCGGCCGAGCCGCGCTCGGTGTCGTCGTCGTACACGGCGACGAGTTCGGTGTCAGGATGATTCTGGGTGGAGCGGGAGTAGTCGCCGGCGTGCACGTGCCAGAAGCTCAGCACGGCGACTCTGAGGGGGTTGGCCACGATCGGTTGACCTCGTCTCTGTCGGTCTTGTCAGAACATAGTGTCGACAAACTCCAAGTGTTGGAGTAATTTCACCGTAACGGTCGCTGCTGCGGAACGCACGCCCGTGATCAGGTAGTGGACGCTCTGCGGTCACAGCCGCCTCTGGAGAGGAATTCGATGTCGAATCGGACGGATGTCGTGACGCCCACGGTCGCGCCCGGAACCGGGCCGGGTGACTCGGCGGCCGGTTCGGTCGCCCCCCGGTCACGAAGATCGTGGAGCGCCCGGGACAAGCGCAACCTCCGGCTCGGGCTGACGTTCATCGCCCCCTGGTTGATCGGCGTGACCGTCTTCGTGGCCTATCCGCTGATCTATTCGATCATCATCAGCATGACCCGCTACTCGGGCATGCTGGCGCCGCTCTTCGTCGGGTTCGGCAACTATGTGACGATCTTCACGGATCCGTTGATCAGGACCGCCTCGTTCAACACCCTCTTCTACGCCGGCCTGGCGGTGCCGATCGGACTGGTGGTCGCGATCTTGCTGGCACTGGCGATGAACCGCAACGTGCGCGAGGTCGCGGTCTATCGCACCGCGCTCTACATCCCTTCCCTGGTCCCGGCGTTCGCGCTGAGCTTCATCTTCGTGGTCTTCGTCAACCCGCAGTTCGGCCTGTTCAGCCTGCTCAACAACGCGTTGGGCCGGGAGAGCGTCAACCTGCTGGGCGAGCCGATCTCGGCCAAGGTCGTGATCGTGTTGATGTTGCAATTGGGGGCCGGCAACGCGGCGCTGATCTTCCTGGCCGGGCTGAACAACATCCCGAAGACGTTGTACGAGGCGGCCCGGGTCGACGGGGCCGGGCCCTTCCGGCAGTTCTGGTCGATCACCCTGCCGCTGCTCAGCCCGGCGATCTTGTTCAACCTGATCACCGGCATCTCGGGCGCGCTGCAGGTGTTCACCGAGGCCTACGTCCTGACCAACGGCACCGGCGCGCCCGACAACGGAACCCTGTTCTACATGATGTACCTGTACCAGAACGCCTTCCGCTACGCCTCGCTCGGTTACGCCTCGGCGATGGCCGTGGTGCTGTTCCTGGTCGGGATGCTGCTGGCCGGTCTCGTGTACTGGCTGTCTCGACGATTCGTCAACTACGACACGGCTTCGGGCTGAGAGGAGAGCAGAGATGACGCTGACGACTCAGACCGGTCCCGCGTACGACGAGGGCCGGGAGATCAAGCAGGGCAAGGAACAGACCGGGCTGGCCAAGGACGGCAGCCGGCAACGCTGGTACAGCTCGGTGGTCGCGCGGGTGTTGATGATCGCGATGAGCTGCCTGTTCCTGTTGCCGCTCTACTGGATGATCATCTCGGCGCTGAAGGGCGAGGCCGAACTGGCCCAGTATCCGCCGACGTTCTTCCCGACCGAGCTGCGCTGGGAGAACTTCGTCGACGCGGTGAACGCGATGCCGTTCGCCCGGTTCTTCGTCAACACGGCGGCGATCACGGTGATGTCCGTGGTGTTCTCCGTGGTGTCCAGCTTCATCGTCGCGTACGGCTTCGGCTGCCTGGAGTGGCGCGGCCGGGACAAGGTCTTCTACATCGTGATCGCGACGATGTTCCTGCCGTTCCCGGTGACACTGATCCCGATGTTCGACCTGTACGCCAACCTGGGCTGGGTCAACACCTGGGCGCCGCTGGTGGTGCCGCATCTCTTCGCCGGCGCCTTCTACACGTTCCTGTTGCGGCAGTTCCTGCTGCAGATCCCGCGGGACATGCTGAACGCGGCCCGGGTGGACGGTGCGGGGGAGTGGAAGATCGCGTGGCGGCTCGTCTTCCCGAACGCGCTGCCGGCCCTCACCGCGGTCGCGATCTTCGCCGCCGTCGGCGCCTGGAACGACTTCATGGGGCCGTTGATCTATCTGCAGGACGAGAACGTGCAGACCCTGTCGATCGGCATGCAGAGCTTCCGCCAGACGGAGTCCGAAGACATCCAGTTCAACCAGCTGATGGCCGCCTCGTTCCTGGTGATCGTGCCGCTGGTGATCTTGTTCTTCGTCTTCCAGCGCTACTTCATCCGCGGCATCTCGCTCGGAGGGTTCAAGTGATCGCGACGGCGAACAGACGGATCAGCACCCACGGATCAGGAGGTAGGCGATGAAGCGGCGAGGATTCCTGACCGGGGCGGCCGCGGCCGGTCTGGCCGTGGCCGGCGGCAGCACGCTGTCGGGCTGCACCCGACCGGAACGGGGCGAGAACGAGCTCGTCGTCTGGGGGGTCGGCGGCAGCACCCGCGAGTACGAGGCCGAGGTCGTCGCGGCGTTCCAGAAGGAACACCCGGAGATCAAGATCACGGTGAACAACGTGCCCTCGACCGGCACCGGCGACGCCACCCAGGTGATCACCGCGGTCCGGGCCGGGACCGCCCCCGACCTGTGGTGGATGGACCGCTTCAGCGGCGCGCAGTATGCCGCGCTCGGCCTGCTCGAGCCGATCGACGACCTGATCGAACGCTACGAGGACAGCGACATCCGCGAACAGTACCTGCCGTTCGCGATGAACGAGCTGCGGCTGAACGGCCAGACGTTCGGCCTGCCGACGTCGACCGACACCCGGGTGCTGTACTTCAACAAGAAGGTGCTGCGCGACAACGGGATCGACCTGGACGAGCTGGATCCGGCCAACGGCGCGCCGACGGTGGCCCGGCTGGACGAGCTGAGCGACCAGTTGATCAAGACCGACAACCGGGGCAACTACACCCAGCTCGGGCTGATCCCGTGGGCGGACCAGGGCTCCGGCTACCTGTACGCGCTGGGCAACGGGGCCAGCTTCTTCGACGACGCGACCTGCGGCGTCGACCTGACCGCCAAGCCGACGCTGGACGCGTACGTCTATCTGAACGACTGGACCCGGGAGAAGGACTACAACCGGGTCGACGCGTTCAAGGCCACCTACGAGCCGCCGAACCATCCGCCGGCCCAGACCTCGTTCCTGGGTGGGCAGCAGGGGTTCGTGATCCAGACCAACAACTACCGGACCTCGGTGGAGAAGTACGCGCCGGACCTGGAGCTGGGTTACACCAACCTGCCGGTGTTCGACCCGGCCGACCCGATCTACACCTGGTCCGGCGGATTCTCGCTGGTGATGCCGAAGGGATCGTCGAAATCCAAGGCAGCCTGGGAGTTCATGAAGTTCTACGCCGGCCGGCAGGGCCAGTCGATCATGATCCCGCAGACCGGCGAACTGCCGACCTATCGCGATCTGCTCGGTGATCAGGCCTTCGCCGACGCCTCGTTCTTCATCGATCAGCTGGCCTACTCGACCTCGCGGCCGCCGTTCCCGGTGAGCCAGGTCTGGTGGGAGGCGATGTTTGCCGCCCAGGAGAGCATCAAGCTCGGCTCGGCCTCGCCGGTCGAGGCGCTGCAGGTGGCGCAGGCCCGGGTGGCGCCGCAGATGGATCTCTACTGCCCGTTCCGGATGCCGGAGGGCTTCGGCAAGACCGGCATCTGATCGGCAGGGAATAGTTCGCGGCGCCGCGGCGTCCTACTCTGCTGTGCCCCGTGCTCGGCCGGACGGCCCAGCGGGTTCCACGGAGAGGATGATCATGCGCGCAGTCACGTATTCCGCTTACGGCACGGACAATTCCGGGCTCGAGGTGACCGAGGTCGACCGACCGAAGCTGGCCCCGGGATCGGTGTTGATCGAGGTCCGGGCGGCCGGCGTCAACCCGGTCGACTGGAAGGTGATGGCGGGCGGGCTCGATCCGCTGATCGAGACGGTCTTCCCGGTGATCCCCGGCTGGGACGTGGCCGGCACCGTGGTCGAGGTCGGCCTGGACACGCCGGAATTCGCGGTCGGCGACGAGGTGCTGGCCTACGCCCGTAAGGAAACCCTGCACGCCGGGACCTTCGCCGAGCTGGTCGCGGTGCCGGCCGACTACGTGGCCCGCAAGCCGGCCGGGCTGAGCTGGGAAGAGGCGGCCGGCCTGCCGCTGGCCGGCGGTACCGCGCTGCGCACCTTGGACCGGGTCGGGCTGAGCGAGGGCGAGACCGTACTCATCCACGGCGCCGCCGGTGGCGTCGGCAGCCTGGCCGTGCAGATCGCCGTGGCCCGGGGTGCCCGGGTGATCGGCACCGCCTCGCAGCGCAATCACGACTTCCTGGCCGGCCTCGGCGCCGAGCCGGTCGAGTACGGCGACGGCCTGGCCGACCGGGTGCGTGCCCTGGCCCCGGACGGGGTGGATGCGGTGGCGGACCTGGTCGGCGGCCAGTTGACCACGACCCTGGCCGTCCTCAAGGACGGCGGTCGGCACGCCTCCATCGCCGACGGCTCGGTCGGCGAGCACGGCGGCTCCGTGGTCTGGGTCCGCCCCGACGGCGCCGAAACCGCCCGCCTGGCCGAGCTGGCAGAAGCCGGCCGGCTCAAGGTCGAGATCGCCGGCACCTTCACCCTCGACCGGGTCGGCGAAGCCTTCGACCTCAGCCGCGCCGGCCACACCCGCGGCAAGCTGATCATCGTCCCGTAACCCCACCCCAACCCCGACTTGTCAGACGTAGACCACGTCATAGCGTGGTCTACGTCTGACAAGTCGGGGGTTAGGCGGGGGCGAAGGGGGGACGGGGGTCGAAGCGGGAGGAGAGGTGGCCGGCGCTGCGCCAGAGGCGGGCGACCAGGTCGTGATCTTCATCGGTGATCAGGTTGCCCATCACCCTCAGGGCGATCGTCATCAGGAAACGCGAGCGCATCCCGATCGGGCCGAGCCGTGCCAGCAGTCCGGGGACGGTGATCAGGCCGGCCAGCCGACGGGCGATCGAGAACGGCTTGCCGTAGTGATCACGGAGCAGTGCGGGCCAGGCCCGGTCAAGATCATTGCCGGCGGCCAACAGGTCGGCGATGAACCGTCCGGTCTCCAGGCCGTAGTCGATGCCCTCACCGTTCAACGGATTCACGCAGGCGGCGGCATCGCCGATCAGGGCCCAGTTCGGCCCGGCGACGCCGGACACCGCGCCGCCCATCGGCAGCATCGCCGACCGCGGCTCGGCCAGCTTGTCGCCGAGTTGCCACTCGTCCCGGCGCTGCCGGGCGTAGAACTCCATCAGCGGCTTGAGCTGGACGTTCGCCGGGTGCTTGGCGGTGGCCAGGGTGCCGACGCCGAGATTCACCCGTCCGTTGCCCAGCGGGAAGATCCAGCCGTAGCCGGACAGCAACTCGCCTTGCTCGCCGCGCAACTCGAGGTGGGAGGAGATCCAGTCGTCGTCCCGCCCGGTGTCCAGATAGCTGCGGCCGGCGACGCCGTACGCGGTCTCCCGGTGCCAGGTCCGGCCGAGGATCCGGCCGAGGGGAGACCGTACGCCATCGGCGACCACCAGCCGGCGGCATCGGATCGCCAACCGGCTCCGGTCCGACCGGCTGAAGATCACCTCGGTCACCCGGTCGCCGGCCCGGCCGACCTCGACCGCGCGGGCATCGTCCACCGGGGTCGCTCCGGCGGTCAGCGCGGTCTGCCGAATCCGGTCGTCCAGTTCGGTCCGGGCCACGGCCGATCCGAACGCCGGCAGCGAACCACCGGGCCACGGCAACTCCAGCACCTGCCCGAAGCCGTGTGCGCGGAGGCCCCGGTTGGTGACCCGGGCGCGGGACCAGTCGCCCAGCCCGAGCCGGTCCAGTTCGGCCATCGCCCGCGGCGTCAGGCCGTCGCCGCAGGCCTTGTCCCGCGGAAAGACGGCCGCGTCGGCGAGCACCACGTCGAGGCCGTGTCGGGCGGCCCAGGCCGCCGCCGCCGATCCGGCAGGCCCGGCACCGACGACCAGCACATCGGTCTCGGTCGGCTCGGTCACGAATCGATTGTGCCAGCCGTTCTCCGCCGTCCCGAATCCGGACGCCGGCCCCGGCGGCCGACAGCCTCGGTACTAGGATCGTGATCATGGCGATGCGTGCGTTTTCGACGCTGGGGTGTTCCGGGGCGACCCTGCCGGAGGTGATCACGCTGGCCGCCGAGTCGGGGTGCAGCGGAGTGGAACTGCGGTCCGCGATCGACGAAGTGGTGCATACCGGCCTCGCCGGTGATCATCGCGCGGCGATGCGGGAGGAGCTGGCGGCGGCGGGGCTGCATGTGCTGACAGTGGCTTCCTACGTGCGGATCTGCGGCGAGGAGGAGATGGACGATGATCTTGCCGCGCACCTTCGGTTGGCGGCCGATCTCGGCGCCGACGGAGTCCGGGTCTTCCCGGGCGATCCCGACCGCGACGGTGCCGGCGGGCTGACGCCGGGCGAGTTGAAGGCCCTGGATCGGCTCGAGCCTGGCGCCGAGTTGGCCCGCGAGCTGGGCGTCTCGATCTTCGTCGAACTGCACGATTCCCATTCGGCCGGCGCCCGGCTGGCGCGGCTGATGCGCGCCGTCGACGAGCGGCTCGGCGATCATCCGGTCCGGGTGATCTGGGACGCTGCCCACTCCTGGCGGGCCGGTGAATCCCCGGCCGAGAGCGTCGACCTGCTCCGGCCCTGGATCGCGTACGTCCAGGTCAAGGACACCGATTCGCGCGACGGTTTCCGGCCGGTGTTCCCGGGCACCGGTGACTATCCGGTCGCCTCGCTGATGGCCGTGATGGACCCGTCCTGGGCCCAGTCACTGGAGTGGGAGCGGAAGTGGCATCCCGAGCTCGCTCCGCTGGCCGAGGCGCTGCCGGCGACCTGGGCCTGGCTCGACGCGGCTTCATGACCGGCCGGCCCGGCTTCGAGAGCGCGGCTGCCGATCTTCCGGCCGCGCGGTCCTTTCCCTGGCCGGCCGACGGCCTGCTCTACGGCGGCGACTACAACCCGGAGCAGTGGCCCGAGGAGGTCTGGGCCGAGGATCTGCGGCTGATGACCGAGGCCGGGGTCAACACGGTCAGCCTCGGCATCTTCGCCTGGGGGCTGCTCGAGGTCGACCAGGACCGGTTCGAGTTCGGCTGGCTGGACCGGGTGCTGGACGGGCTGCACGGCGCCGGGATCGCGGCCGCCCTGGCGACGCCGACCGCCGGACCGCCGACGTGGCTGCTGCGTCGCTATCCGGAGGTGCTGACGGTCGACGCGCACGGCCGGCGCAACGGCCCCGGCGCCCGGCTCGGCTGGTGTCCCAGCTCGGCCGTCTTCCGCGACCGGGCGACCAAGATCATCGAGGCTCTTGCCGGCCGGTACGGTGATCATCCGGCGCTCGGGCTGTGGCACGTCAGCAACGAGATCGGCAACGAGAACGCGCGCTGCTACTGCGACGAATCCGAGCGGGCCTTCCAGGGTTGGCTGGAGCGACGGTACGGCAGCGTCGAGAAGCTCAACCAGGCTTGGGGAACGGCCTTCTGGGGCCACCACTTCCGGGAGTTCGCCGAAGTGCCGCTGCCGCGGGCGATCAGCGGCCACCACAACCCGGGCCTGGTGCTGGACTTCCACCGCTTCAGCTCCGACGAGTTGCTCGAGCACTACCGGTTCGAACGGGACCTGCTGCGCGGGCTGACGCCGGACGTGCCGATCACCACCAACTTCATGGTCAAGCCGACCATGGCGCCGGTCGACTACGCCGCCTGGGCGCAGGAGGTCGATCTGGTCGCCAATGATCACTACACGACCGCGGCCGACCCGGACCGGCACTGGTCGCTGGCGATGTCGGCCGACCAGGCCCGCGGCGTCGGCCGGGGCCGGCCCTGGCTGTTGATGGAGCACTCGACCAGCGCGGTGAACTGGCAGCCGCGCAACCGGGCCAAGGAGCCGGGCGAGTTGCTGCGGGACAGCCTGACCCACATCGCCCGCGGCGCCGACGGCGCGATGTTCTTCCAGTGGCGGCAGTCGACCGCCGGGGCCGAGCAGTTCCACTCGGCGATGGTGCCGCACGCCGGCACGGACTCGAAGGTCTGGCGCGAGGTGACCCGGCTGGGGGAGCACCTGGGCGCCCTGGCCGAGCTGCGCGGCAGCACGGTCGAGCCGGCGTCGGTCGCGATCCTGACCGACTATGCATCGCAGTGGGCGCTGACCTCCTGGGGCAAGCCGACCGTCGAGCTCGATCCGCTCGACCTGCCGACCACGCTGCACCGGCTCTGCACCCGGCGGCACCGGCAGGTCGACGTGATCGGTCCGGACGCCGACCTGGCCGGCTACCGGGTGATCATCGTGCCGATGCTGTATCTGGCCTACGACACCCTGGCCGAGCGGCTCACCGCCGCCGCCGAGGCCGGCGCGCACGTCCTGATCACGTACTTCTCCGGGATCACGGACCAGGCCGGTCGGGTGATCACCGGCGGCTATCCGGGCGCCTACCGGGAGCTGCTCGGTGTCCGCAGCGAGGAGCTGCATCCCTTGCTGGCGGGCGAAACCCGGCGACTGGACAACGGCTGGAGTGTGTCCTCCTGGACCGAGCACGTCCACCTGACCGGGGCGACCGCGATCGCCGAATACGCCGACGGCCCGCTGGCCGGGACCCCGGCCCTGACCCGCCGCGCCGTCGGCGCCGGCAGCGCCACCTATCTCGCCACCCGGCCGGCCGATGATCACCTGCAGGTGCTGGTGGACGAGTTGCTCACGCTGGCCGGCGCCGCCCCCGTGGCCGAGGCCGAGGATGATCTTCAGGTCGTCCGACGCCGCATCGGTGACCAGGGCTATCTGTTCGTGATCAACCACGCCGACGCGGCACGCACCGTGACGTCGTCCGGCCTCGACCTGCTGACCGGCCAGCCCCATATCGGCACCATCTCCGTCCCGGCCGGTGGTGTGGTCGTGATCAAGGAAACGAATGTCTGACGCCGGCAGGTTCGTTCCCTAGGCCTGTCGAAGTGCAGGCCAGATGGTGCCTCTGTTTCGGCCTGACGGCCGGAAAGGCGCGCCAAGGACGGGCAGGTCATGGCCGTCGGTGGACTTTGCGGCCGGGCGCCGGTGTGGGTGTCTTTCCCAGGCAACGCTATGACTCGCCCGTCGGCAGGCATCGAGCGGACAGTTTGGGCACTCGAGGCCGAAACTGTGCCCAAAGTGACCACTCGACGGTCGTGGTGTCGCGAAAGCTCTTCGTGCGGGGCGAAACCGGCCATTGCCACGTGGAAACGTCCCGCACGAAGAGCTTTCGCGACAACCAGCCAGGTGCACCCAGCGAGTGGGCCTGAGCCGACAGAGTTCGGTCGCTTGGGGCCAGCCGGCGACTTTCGCCGCCCAACACCGGCGCCCGGCCGCACGACTCAATGGACCGCCGTGACCCGCCCGTCCTTGGCGCGTCTTTCCGGCCGCCAGGTCGCAACCCGACGGGGGCACCCAGGTGGCCGGCCCTTCGACAGGCTCAGGGAACGATCACCCTCCCTCCGACCGGTCGGCCGCGGCCAGCCGCCCGGCCCGAACCGAAGTCGCCACACCACAGATCCAAGATCATCGGTGGACCCGGGCAGGGGACGGAGGCTCAGACGGTCTTGACCAGGCCGCCGTCGATCACCAGTTCGGCGCCGATGGTGCTGCCGGAACGGGGGGAGCAGAGGAGGGCGATCGAGTCGGCGATCTCCTCGGGCCGGGCCAGGCGGCCGGTGGTCAGGGCCATCGACTGCGGCGCGAGCTGGTCGATCACTGTGTCCCGCGACTGCCCGGTCTGCTCGGCGAGCACGTCGGCGGCGCCGCCGGGATCGGTCCACCACGGGGTGAGCACCGGGCCGGGGGTGACGGTGTTGACCCGGATGCCCTGCGGGCCGAACTCCTCGGCCAGGGCCTGGGTCAGGTTCCGCATCGCCGCCTTGGCCGCCCCGTAGTCGACGTTGATCGCCGACGGGACCACGGCATGGGTCGAGGCCACGTTGACGATCGCCCCGCCGCCACCGCGGAGCATGATCGGGATCGCGTCCCGGCACAGCCGGACCACCGAGAGCAGGTTGAATTCGATCATGCCCAGCCAGTCGGCATCGGTTCGATCAAGGAAGCCGAAGACGGGCATGCTGGTCCCCGGCGGCGGGCCGCCGGCGTTGTTGATCACGGCGTCGATCCGGCCGTACTCACGTTCCGCGGCGGCGACGACCTCGGCCGGTCCGTCCGGCTGGGCCAGATCTGCGGCCACGTGGGTGACGCGGGGTCCGAGCCGGTCCAGGTCGGCGTTGCGGCTGCGGGACACGGCGACGACCCGGGCGCCTTCGTCGACCAGGCGGGCGACGGTGGCCAGGCCGATGCCCTTCGAGGCGCCGGTGACGATGATGATCTTGTCGGTCAGTTGGAGATCCATACCCGGCAGACGCCGCGGGACGACGAAATGTGAGCCCATACCTCCGAAACCTTGACGAAATCGATTTCAGCTGATTCGATGGCTGAAGTTGATCAAGAAGCCAGTGCAGGAACTCGGAAGGGAAGGATCGGCGGTGTCCCCCGTGACGCGGACGACCGGCTTCACCACCAACCGACCATCGATCACCCGCCGGCGTGCCCTCGGGCTGCTCGGCGGAGCCGCGGCCGGCACCGGATTGACCGCCTGCTCGCCGGGCGGTCCGGGTGGCGACGAGGTCCAGTTCATGTACTACGGGGACGCGCAGTCGCTGCCCCGCTATCAGAAGCTGTTCGCCGACTTCAATCAGATCCATCCGGAGATCAAACTCAAGGCGTCCAACGTGCCGGCCGACAACTGGGCGGCCTTCGCCAACGCGATCACCACCCGGATCGCCGGCGGCCTCTCGCCGGACGTGGTCGACATCGCGACCGAGGGCCAGCGGATCTTTGCCAGCAAGGGATTGCTGGAACCGCTCGATCCCTACATCGAGCGGGACAAGGCGGAGATCGACGACTTCTTCGCCGATCTCAATCCGTCGCTGAAGGAATACAACCTGCGCTACGGCTCGGCCGAAGGCACGACCACCTACTTCATGCCCGGCGGCTTCAACACGATGGCGCTCTACGTCAACCTCGACACCTTCCGCAAGGCCGGTCTCGAGCCGCCGGACGACGACTGGACCTGGGACGACTTCCGGGCCGCCGGCATCGCCCTGCGGGATCGGCTGGACGCCTTCCTGGTGCCGGTGTCCGAGGCCTACTTCGTCAGCGTGATGCCCTGGCTGACCACCAACGGCGCGTCGACGTTCAACGGGGACTGGACCGTGCCGACCTTCGACAGTGAGCCGGCGATCGAGGCCGCGCGGTTCGCCAAGGCGCTGATCGACGACGGCCTCAGCCCCAAGCCCGGTGGCGAGTTCGACGCCCCGACCCAGCTGGCCCGGGGCAAACTGGCCTGTCTGCCGGCCGGTCGCTGGGTGCTCAGCCAGCTCCAGGACCTGGACATCATCAAGTCGCTGCGGATCCTGCCCTGGCCCCAGCGGGTCGGCCGCGGCACGCCGGTCGGCTGGGACGCCTTCCCGATCATGAAGGAGTCGCGGAAGAAGGAGCAGGCCTGGACCTTCATCAAGTTCCTGGTCTCCCGGCAGTGCAACAGCTTCTTCGCCACCGGCTCGAGCGTGCCGCCGCGACTGTCCGGCGCGACCAGTGCCGAATATCTGGAGAACGCGCCGGAGGGCAGCAAGCTGTTCTTCGAATCGATGGAGTACGCGACGCCGATCCCGTCACCCAACCGCGGGCCGGAGGCGCAGACGATCATCGAGGAAGCCTGGCTGAGCGTCGTCAGCGGCACCCGGGACGTCGTCGACGGGCTCAAGAGCGCCAACGAGCGACTGCGGGGGTTGCTGTGACCGCGATCGGCTCGGCCGCCCGAGCCACGACCGAGGTCCGTCCCGCCGCCCGCGGTGGGCGAGGCCGGAGTCGCTGGCTCGGCTGGGTCTTCGTCAGCCCGGCCCTGCTCTGGTTCCTGATCTTCATAGCCGGCCCGTTCGTCGTGGCGATCGGCTACAGCTTCTTCAACTGGGATCTGATCACGCCGGCCACGTTTGCCGGCGGCGGCAACTACGCCCAGCTGTTCGGCGATCCGATGGTGTGGCGGGCGTTCGGCACCACCTTCCTGTTCGCCTTCGCCTCGGTGGTGACCCACATCATCGGCGGCCTGCTGCTGGCGCTGCTGGCCAACCGGCAGATGAACAGACTCGTCTCCGGCTTCTTCCGCGCCGCGATCTTCTTCCCGTTCCTGATCTCCTGGGCCGCCGTGTCGCTGCTCTGGCGCTACGTGCTCGACCCCGAGTTCGGCTACGTGACGTACTACCTGAACCAGCTCGGAATCACGCCACCGCTGTGGTTCGTCGATCCGGCCTGGGCCCTGCCCGGGATCATCGGCATCGACTTCTGGCACACCATCGGCTACACCTTCGTGATCATGCTGGCCGGGCTGCAGACCGTGCCGGCCCAGCTGACCGAGGCGGCCCGGGTCGACGGTGCCACCCGCTGGCAGGTGTTCTGGAACGTCACCGTGCCGATGATGTCGCCGACCCTGTTCTTCGCCACCGTGATCACCTTCATCGGAGCCTTCCAGATCTTCGACCCGATGAAGATCATCACCAACGGCGGCCCGGACAACTCGACCAAGTCGATCGTGATGTATCTCTACGAGCAGGGCTTCCAGGCCTTCCAGGTCGGCTACGCCTCGGCGATCGCGCTGCTCGTCTTCGTGGTGATCATGCTGGTCACCGCGCTCCAGTTCTGGCTCTCCCGACGCTGGGTGTACGAATCATGACCACCACCGCCTCCACCGCTGCTCCGAGCGCCGGCCGGTCCCGGCGCCGGATCGGCCGGGCCCTGATCAGCCTGCTGCTGGTCCTGCTCGGGCTGATCATGGTCGCGCCGCTGATCTGGCTGGTGGTGACCAGCCTGACCGAGCCGTCGCACGCCTTCGCGCTGCCGCCGAACTGGCTGCCGATCCCGTTCTCCACCGCCAACTACGAGGCGATCGACGACCTGGTGCCGCTGGGCCGGATGGTGCTGAACTCGGTGCTGGTCGCGGCGGCGAGCATCAGCCTGTCGCTGTTGTTCTCGGTGCTGGCGGCGTACGGGTTCTCCCGGTTGCCGTTCCGGGGCAGCCGCGGCCTGATGCTGGTGCTGCTCAGCGCCCTGATGGTCCCGGTGCAGCTGACGATCATCCCGGTCTTCGTGCTGATGCGCGGGCTGGCCCTGGTCGACGACATCGCGGCGCTCTGGCTGCCGACCTTGATCAACGTGTTCCAGATCTTCTTCCTCCGCCAATACTTCAACTCGATCCCGCGGGAGCTGGACGAGGCGGCCCGGGTGGACGGTGCCGGCCACCTGTGGATCCTGTTCCGGATGATCGTGCCGCTGTCCTCGCCGGCGATCGCGGCGCTGGCGATCCTGGCCTTCGAGGCGTCCTGGAACAACTTCTTCGGCGCGCTGATCTTCCTCTCGTCGCCGGAGAACATGACCCTGCCGGTCGGCCTGGTGCTGCTCTCCGACGTGCGCGGCGGCGTCTCGGCGGCGGTGATCTTCGCCGCGATCACCGTCGTCACCCTGCCGGTGCTGATCTTCTTCATCATCTTCCAGAACAAGTTCGTCTCCTCGATCGCCACGGTCGGCATCCGCGGATGAGCCCGGGAGCTTCGATCCCTGAGCCCGTCGAAGGGCGGGCCCGATCGTTGCCTCCGGCCGACGCCGCAGGGGCCCGCGCCACCGCGACGGCCGATTCGCGGCTGCTGGTGCTGCTGCGGCGGGCCGTCTTCGGCGGCTGGCGCGCCCTGCCGGCCCTCGCCGTCGGCACCGCGCTGGTCGGCGCGGCCCAGACCCTGACGATGATCCTGGCTCCCGGCCTGAGCCCGCTCACCCTGGTCGCGATCCTCGTCCTGATCGCTCCGACGGCCGGCCTGGTGGTGCGCGCGGCCGCCCGTACCGTCGCGGGGGAGGAGCCCACGATCGCCGAGCTCTTCCGGTCGGCGCCGCGGGCGATCGGGCGCAGCGTCGCGGTGGCGGCGGTGCCGGTCGGCTTCCTGGCCCTGTTGCTGGCCGCCCGCGAGGTCTGGCAGCGGACCGGTCAGCCGCTGGTCGTGATCCCGTACGGGCTCTGCGGTGCGGCCGTGCTGATCACCCTGCTGACCGTCGTGACCACGCTGCCGCTGAGCCTGCGCCGGACGGACCTGCGGCTGCGGAGGCTCTGGCCGGCGGCCCTGGCGGCGACCGCGCGAAACCCGCTGCCGCCGATCGGAGCGCTCGCCGTCGGCACCATCGGGCACTGGCTCGCGGTGACGCTCTATGCGCCGCTGTGGTGGTTGGTGCCGCTGCCGGTGGCCCTTCTGGCCTCGGTCGCCTCGGCCCTGCTGACCGATCCGGCCGGTGACGAGGACGGGGACTGACGGGCAGGCCGCCCGACGGGGTTCCGCCGACGCCACGTCCGTCGTAGCCTTGTGTGACCTAGCTCACTCACGAGGAGGCCGGCGATGCGTGTATCTGACATTCTGCGGGGCAAGGGATCGGTGGTGGCCACGATCAGGCCGTCCGCGACCGTGGCCGACCTGCTCGGCCGACTGGCCGAGCACAACATCGGCGCGATGGTGGTGCTGGCACCCGAGGGCATGGTGGGCATCGTTTCGGAGCGCGACGTGGTCCGACGGCTGCACGAAGCGGGCGCCGAACTGCTCGACCGGCCGGTGTCGGAGATCATGTCCACCGACGTGGCCAGCTGCGGGCCGGACGATGGCGTGGACCGGCTGAATTCGATCATGACCGAGCGCCGGATCCGGCACCTGCCGGTGCTCAAGGACGACCGGCTGGTCGGCATCGTCAGCATCGGCGACGTGGTCAAGGTCCGGATGCGCGAGCTCGAGGACAGCACCGAGCAGCTCGAGGCCTACATCAGCCACGGCTGACCCGGTGCCGCCTCGGCGGTCGGATCAGTGCAGCACCTTGAGGCCGACCACACAGGCCACGATGCCGAGGATCAGCAGCAGCTTGATCACGGAGAACGGCTCGGTGCCGGTGATCATGGCGTAACCGACGGTGAGTGACGCGCCGATGCCGACCCAGACGGCGTACGCGGTGCCGGTCGGCAGTTCGCGCATTGCGAAGGCCAGGCCGATCATCGACAGCACCAGGCCGACCACGAAGGTGATCGACGGAATGGGTTTGGAGAAGCCTTCGGATTTACCGAGTGCGGTAGCCCAGACGGCTTCGAGGACTCCCGAGATGATCAGAATGATCCACGACATGACAGGCTTTCTTGCGTCGTCTTGTCGCTGGCCGGGTACGACGCACCTCGTCCGGTGCCAGTCAGGCACCTCCAGATTCTCACACCCCCGAACCCCGATCAAATCCGCGCGCCGTCGGCGGCCGGCCAGGGATTCACCCCGCTCGGGAACGGGTTTCCCCCGGTCGGGTGAGGCGACGAGCCCTCCGGCCGGGCGAGGGTCGAGGCATGGCTTCTTCCACACGTCCGGCCCGGCCGGTGGCCGGAATCGGGGCGTTGATCATGATCGCGGTCGGCGGCTGGTGGCTGCTGGCGCCGGCCCAGATCCCGTTCGTCGGCCTGGCCCAGTTGCGGATCAGCGCCCTGCTGCCGAACGACCAGGCCGGATGGCCGTTGCTGCTGGGCGGCATCGCCGGCCTGGTGCTGGTGGCGGTGCTGTCGCGGCTGCCGGTCGTGGTCGGCCAGGTCGCGTCGGCGATGATCGGGATCGGCGTGTTCGCCGCGTACCAGGGCAACGGCACCCTGTCGGCGATCGGCTACGGTCTCGCGGTCTGCGTACCGCTGTTGATCTTGGTCGGGCTCGTCGTCGGCCTGATCAGGATCAGCTGGCTGCGGCTGCCGTTGATCTTGATCACGGTAGCGGTCGCGATCGTCGGAATCCTTGCCGGATATGCGAATCCGGCGACCTGGCAGCGACTGTTGGACAACCTGGCCAAGGTGTTCGGCGGCCCGATCGTGTTCGGCGTGCTGCTCACCCTGGCGGTCTGTTGCGCCTGGCTCTGGCTCGCGGTCACGATCAACCCGGCTCCGTTCAGCCGGCTGTTGGGCTGGGTCACCGCGCACCGGCGGCCGATCACGATCGCCGCCGCCTGCTGTTTCCTGCCGTACGCCGTGATCCGGCTGCTCTGGCTGGCCGGCATCGCGCTGGACGGTCCGCTGTTCGGCGTCGGCGGGCTCGACGGTCCGACCGGGCTCGACCTCGGCACCCGGCTCTGGGGCGCCAGCCTGGGCGTCGCCTCGATCCTCGGCGGGGTGGCGGTGCTCGGGCTGATCCTCCGCTGGGGCGAGACCTTCCCGCGCTGGTTCCCGTTCGTCGGTGACCGCCGGGTGCCGATCCTGCTGGCCGTCGTCCCCGGAACGCTGGCCGGGCTCGCGTTCCTGGCCATGCTGCCGAAGGCGATGACCGAGCTGGTGCAGGAGTTTCCGCGCAGCCTGCTGACCGCCTGGGTGCTGCCGTTCCCGATCTGGGGCCCGTTGTTGATCATGGCCGTGGCCGGCTACCTGGGGCACCGGCTGGCGCAGGACCGGGTCACGCGGGCTGCAGCAGGACGGCCGCGGTAGCGCTCGCCGCCCGGCCCTCGCCCTCCGGCCCGATCCCGTCGTTCGACCGGGCCTTGACCGACACCTGGCCGGGATCGATCCCGAGCGCCCCGGCGAGGTTGAGCTTCATCGCGTCCAGGTGCGGTCGGAGCCGGATCGTCCCGAGCACCACGAAGCTGTCGACCGACGTGACCCGGTAGCCGGCCGCGGCCACCACCGCGGCGAACTCGGCGACGAAGTCGAGGCTGCGCGCATCGTCAGCCGCGGGATCGTCCTCGGGATAGTGCGTCCCGAGATCCCCGTCGGCCAACGCCCCGGCCATCGCGTCCACCAGCGCGTGGCACAGGACGTCCCCGTCGGAATGCGTGTCGAATCCGACCTCGGCCCCGATCTCCACCCCGCCCAGCACCAACCGACACCCCGACACCAACCGATGGATGTCATACCCGAGCCCGATCCGCACCACCCGACCCTAAACCCCGCCGCCGACCGGGAGAGTGGGGCGGTGAACTCGGAAATCCGGTGCGAGGGCTGGTCGGACGGACCACAATGGGCGCGTGCCAGAGCTGATTCGCCCGCTGGAGCGGGTACACCGGTCGTTCGTCGCGGCGATGGAGGAGTTCCGGGCCGAGGGGCGCGGGGCGGCGGACGACCTCTCCATGGTCGGCAGCGAGATCCGCGGTCATGCCGACCGCTGGTCCGATCCGGCCGCTTTCGCCGGCTTCGTGGCGACGTTGCTGGCGGACGCCGAGGAGGAGGCGCCGCGACCCGCCGGCTACGTGCCGGGGACGACGCTCTGGTACGTCGACGGCGACGACTATCTGGGCCGGCTGGCGATCCGGCACCGGCTGACGCCGAAGCTGCTCGAGGTCGGCGGCCACATCGGCTACGACGTCCGCCCCTCGGCCCGGCGGCGCGGCCACGCGACGGCGATGCTCAAGGCCGCGCTGCCGCTGGCGTACGAACTCGGCATCGACTCGGCCCTCGTCACCTGCGACGAGGACAACCTCGCCTCGGCCAAGGTGATCGAACACAACGGCGGGGTGTACGAGGACTCCCGGTCCGGCAAGCGGCGCTACTGGGTGTCGACCAGCCCGTGAGCCGGGCCTGTCGGTCGCCGCTGGCATGATGCCCGGATGATCAAGACCCTCGCTGTCCAGGGTTATCGCTCGCTGCGCGATGTGGTGATCGGCTTCGGCAATCTGACCGTGATCACCGGCGCGAACGGCACGGGGAAATCCAATCTGTACCGGGCGATCCGGCTGTTGGCCGACGCCGGCCGCGGGGAGCTGATCGGCAGCCTGGCCCGCGCCGGTGGGCTCGACTCGGTGCGCTGGGCGGGCCCGGAGACGGTCAGCGCAACGATGCGCGGGGGCCGGGCGCCGATCCAGGGCACGCGGCGCACCGGCCCGGTCCGGCTGCGGCTCGGCGTTTCCGGCGACGGCTTCGGGTACGCGGTCGATCTCGGCCTGCCGACGCCGGCGGAGGCGGGCCGGTTTCCGCTGGACCCGCGGATCAAGGCCGAGGCGATCTGGTCCGGTCCGCTGCTCCGGCCGGCGGCGACGTTGATCGACCGGGCCGGCGGGCTGGCGCGGACTCGGGAAGGCCGCTCCTGGGCCCAACTGTCCTCGTCACTGGGCGGATCGGATTCGGTGCTGGCCGAGCTCGCCGGGGCGTCGCCGGAGATCGGCGCGCTCCGCGAGCGGCTGCGCGACTGGCGCTGCTACGACCAGCTCCGGACCGACCCGGGGGCCCCGGCGCGGGCCGAGCGGATCGCCACCCGGACGCCGATCCTGGCCCACGACGGCTCCGATGTCGCGGCGGCGCTGGCCACGATCGAGGAGATCGGCGACGCGGCCCAGCTGGCGCGGACGATCGCCGAGGCGTTCGACGGGTCAGAGCTGGAGTTCGGCGACAGCGGCGCCGGCCTGTCGCTGCGGCTGCGGCAGCCGGGGATGCTGCGGCCGCTGACCGCCGCCGAGTTGTCCGACGGCACGCTGCGCTATCTCATCCTGGTCGCCGCCCTGCTGACGCCGCGGCCACCGGAGCTGCTGGTGCTGAACGAGCCGGAGTCCAGCCTGCATCCCGACCTCTATCCGAGCCTGGCCCGACTGATCGTGGCGGCGGCCCGGTCGACGCAGGTGATCATCGTCAGCCACGCGGCCGACCTGGTGCAGCGGATCGAGCGGGCCGAGGCCGACGACCTGGTCCGGATCGAGTTGATCAAGGAATTCGGTGAGACCGTGATCAACGGCCAGGGCCGGCTGGACCGGCCGGCCTGGAACTGGCCGAGCCGGTGATCAGGCTCGACCGGTGACCCGGCCCACGGCCAACTGAAACAGATAGGCCTTCGTCACCCGACCGTCGTAATGATCATCGATCAGCGATCGGATGCAGCCGAGCAGCCCGTTCCGCTGCTCGTCGGGCGTGGCCAGATGATCCGAATACGTCAGCAGCAGATCGAGGTATTCCTCTGTGTGGTAAGGAATCTCGCGTACGCTGCGGCCGGTGCCGACCGGCTCGAAGAAGCCGCCGGGAGTCAGGTCGAAGTCATCGGCGACCGCCGCCGCCGGGGTCAGCCGGAACCCCGGCCGGGTGTTCTCCGGCTGCCACCGCTCGTAGCAGCGCTGTGCGTCGATGAAGAACCGGCTGCTGCCGCCCTCGACGTGGCCGGTGTTGATGATCGCCAGGGATCCGCTGGGCCGCAGCGCCGCCGCCGTCCTGGCGAACCGGATCGCCGGGTCGATCCAGTGGAACGACGTCGCCGCGACCACCGCCGCGAACGGCTCGGCCGGCAACGGCCAACTCTCGAAGGCGCCGGTGATCACTTCGACCTCGGGCAGGTTGCTCCGGGTCAGGGCCGCGAGCTCGGCCGACAACTCGACCGCGGTCACCGCATAGCCGCGTTCCAGCAGCGACCGGGTCAACTGTCCGGTGCCGCAGCCGATCTCCAGCACCCGATCACCGGGGGAGAGGGCGGCCAGCTCGGCCAGCCGATCGAGGATCGCGGGCGGGTAGCCCGGCCGGACCCGGTCGTACCGCTCGCCCGCTGTCGCGAAGGTCTGGCGGAGTCGCTCCCGGTCGGCGTCTGATCGCATCCGGCCACCCTAATGTCGTGGGTCAGCGAGCGAACGGGAAGATCGCCGAGGTCCAGCCGAGGTAGCGGCCGAGGTCCTCGTGGTCGATGACGCCGATCCGGCCGTTGACGCCCGGGCCGATCACCTCACCGTCGCCGAGACCACTGCGGACGGTGATCGTTTCGCCGACCCGGAACCAGGCCAGTGCCCCCCGGGGCGGCGCCCCGTCGGACAGCAGATCATGACCGCGGAACCAGTCGAAGGCTTCGGAGCAGTGTCGCCAACCGGCCTCGCCGGCATAGCCGAACGCCAGCCGCTGGAACCGCAGCGCCCAACCCTCCCAGGCACTGCTGCCGATCCGGTCGAGCTGCCAGCGCAGCGCTTCCTCGACCGAACGTGGCGTTGTTTCGGTGATCATCACCGCGCTCCCCCGATCTCTCCTTGGGCAGGTTGGCTGGTTGCTCGGCGCCCCGCAGAGCAATTCCCCTGAGCTTCCCGCATGATGCCTAACCTGGACCGGAGCCGTACATTTCCCGCATATCTCGGTGACCCGCGACGGCCCCGGAGGAGACTATCGGGAAGCGGCCTCGGCCGCGATCTCCTGCAGCCGCCGTTCGACCCGCTCGGCTTCCGCGAGCATCCCGCAGACCTGCCACTGCCGGGCGCTGCGGCGGAGCAGCCGGCCCGCCTCGGCCCGTCGGCCGGCCTGCAGGCTCACCTGGCCGAGAGATTCCAGGATGAGCGCCTGATCGTCCAGTTCGCCGGCCCGCTCGGCCGAGGCGAGCGCGCGGTTCAGTTCGCGGCGGGCACCGGCCAGGTCGCCGGCCTTGGTCAGCACGATGCCGAGGTCGACCCGCAGCTGCGTCGCGCAGCGATCGTCGCTCAGCGAGTCGAAGATCGCCAGCGCCTCCTTCATCGCGGCCAGCCGGGCCGACAGGTCGTTCCGGGCGTTGTGCACCCCGGCCAGCCGCCGGAGCAGCGTCGCGACCCGGTGCCGGTCGCCGACCTTCGCGGCCAGGTCCCGGGCCCGCAGCAGCCAGGATTCGGCCTCGGCCGGGTGATTTCCGGCCAGCTGGATGGCCGCCACGGCGCTCATCGCGGTCGCCAGCAGGTTGTTCTCGCCGGAGGCGCGGAAGCAGTCCAGGGCCGCCTTCGCGTGCTGACCGGCGACGTCGAGGACGCCGAGCATGCGGTGCGTGGTGGCCAGGCCGATCTCGGTCACCCCGACGCCGGTCAGGTGATCCAGTCCCTCGAACAGGGCCCGCGCGCGGCGGAAGTGCTCGGCGCCGCTGCCGAAGTCGCCGCGATAGAGATCGATCTGGGCCAGGTCGCGCAGCACGGTGGCCTCGCCCAGCGGATCGTCCAGGCCGTTGGCCGACGGCAGCACCGCGGTGAGGGTCCGGTGCCACAGCTGGGTGTGCCCGCGCAGATCGAAGTACGCCGACCAGGTGCAAACCAGCCGCCAGGCGAGGTCGTCGGCGCGATGCCGTTGCGCGGTGGCGATCAGGTCGATCAGGCGTCCCTGCTCGCCGCCGAACCAGTCCTCCGGTGGGCCGTCGGCCGGCGGTTCCGGAGCGCCGTCGGGCACCGGGAAGGCCACGCCGAGGAACTCGAAGGGCAGTGCGGCGACGGCCTGCCGGGCTCGTACCAGCCAGCCGAGCAGCACCCGCCGCACGCCGGCGGACGCCTCGCCCGGCACCGCCGCACCCCATTCCCGGGCATGCCAGCGCAGCAGATCGTGCATCCGGTATTCGATCGGGCCGCCGCGGGCCGGGCCGGCCAGTTGCAGCAGGTTCTCCTCCAGCAGGTTGTCGGCGGTCGCGGTCGACCCGCTGGCCAGCTCGATCACCCAACCGGGAAATTCGGTCGCCTCCAGCGCACCGAGCACCCGATAGCCGATCGCGTCCGCCGCCACCAGCGAGCGGGCGCTCAGATCGGCGCTGGACCGGAAGGCCGTCTCGCCCAGGGTCAGCTCGTTCAGCGCCTGGTTGGGGTCGGACAGCCGGCGTACCAGCTCGGTGACGGTCAGGTCGGGCCGCCGGCTCAGCCGGGCCGCGGCGATCCGCAGCGCGAGCGGGTGCCGGCCGCAGGCCGCGGCCAGCTGCCGGCGGCCGCCCGGCTCCTGGCCCGGTGCGATCTCCTCGATCAGGGCCTCGGCGTCGGCCGGTTCCAGCTCGCCCAGCTCCAGCGACCTGATGCCGGCGATCTCGGTCAGCCGGCGGCGGCTGGTCAGCAGGGTGACCGAGTCGCCGGTGCCCGGCAGCAGTTCGGTGACCTGGCTCGCCGTACCGACGTCGTCGATGATCAACAACACCCGCCGGCTGGCCAGCTCGGAGCGGAGCAGGGCGGCCGCGCGATCCAGCCGTTCCGGAGCGCCCTGGACGCCGAGCGCGGCGAGGGCCTCCGAGACCGCATAGCCGGGGTCGACCAGCCGGTCACCGTGCAGGCTGAGGAAGATCTGGCCGTCCGGGAACGAGTCCCGCGCCAGGTGCCCGATCCGGATCGCCAGCGCGGTCTTGCCGATCCCCGGCGGGCCGGAGATGGCGGCAACCAACGGCCGGTCGGCGGTCCGGGTGCGCAGCGCGTCCACCAGCTCGGTCAGCTGGTCGGTGCGGCCGGTGAAGTGCGCGACGTCCATCGGCAGCTGGGTCGGCACCTCGCGCCGGGGCGCCAGGTCGGGCTCGTCCGCGTCCGCCCGCTCCGGCTCCCCACTGTCCCGGCCGCCCCGCCCGTCGGGGTGGGCGGCGCCTTGGTGGACGTACGGAGCGGAGGAGCCGGCCGGATCGGGCGGGGCCGGCGCCTCGTACGGCGAGGAAGGGGACCGTCGGGCCACGGTCCGGGCCGGCCGACGGGCCGGGGTCGCCCGGGCCTGGGCGGCCAGCGCCGCGAACTCCTCGCCCGGCGCGACCCCCAGCTCCTCGGCGAACAGGGTTTCGCCCTCCTGGGCGGCGGAGCGGGCGAAGCTCGGCTGGTCGGCGGCGAGCAGGCACCGCAGCAGCAGGCACCAGAGATCCTCGTTGTACGGGTCCCGGTCCAGGGCCTCGCGGACCAGCTGGGCCGCGCGGCGCGGATCACCGTGCTCGGTCTGCAGCCCGATCGCGTCCTCGAGCATCTCGGCCCGGGTCAGGTCCCAGCGGGTCAGCTGCGGTTGCCAGGACAGGCACACCGGCACGTCCTCCAGCAGCGAGCCGCGCCACAGATCGAGGGCGGTGTCCAGCAGCACCAGTGCGCTGGGGAAGTCGCCGACGGTGGTCAGGTGCCTGATCTCGGATCGCATCGCCTCGACCCGCGAGGTGTCGACGTCGTCGGTGCCGACCATCAGCGCGTACCCGCCGGGTCGGGTCTCGATGGTCGCGGCCACGCCGCGCTGCTGCAGGGTGGTGCGGAGCTTGCGGATGTAGCTGCGCAGGTTCGCGCCGGCGGACCCCGGCGGCTCACCGTCCCACAGGCTGTCGGCCATGTGGTCGGTGGAGACGAAGCGGTTGGCGTGCAGCAGCAGCAAGCCCAGAAGTTGGCGCGGCTTGGTGCCCGGAATGAAGCGCGCCGCCGCTTCACCGGTGATCAGCATCGGACCGAGGATCTGGAAGATCACGCCATTCGTATCCTTCTCCGCCGGTCCTGATTCGCCTCCGACATGCCTCATTCTGACCCTACCGATAGCCGAACGGGGGAATCGGGCGCCCGGATATCGCATCTCGAGGAGCCGATGTACGACGGATGTACAGGCGCCGGGATACCTTCACCACGGCTGCTGAACCGGACCGGGAACCCGAATCCGGAGCGGCGGACCAGGAGGTCGATCGAGGCGCGAAAGCAGCTTCGTCGACATCATCATTCTTCCGCGGTCGGGGAATGCGGGCCCCGACCGCGGTATTTTTGTGCCGTCCGAAATTCTGCGCGACGCGTTGACAATCTCAGAAGGCCCCACCTACGGTGGGCTCGTCAACCGGCATGCTCGATTTGCCAGCAGGATCGCTCGGGGGAGCAGTGACACGGAAAGTGCTGTGCCCCGGGCCGAACCGACAGGACGGGGTATGAATCAGGCGCTTCCCTGCGGAATCGCCAGTTCGATCTCTTCACGATCGTGGCGCCACGGGCCACTCGCGGTGGTCGCGGGTGCTCTCCTCCTCTTCGGCTTCACGGCCACACCGGCCGTCGCCGACCCCGGGGGTTCGGGGGTCGTCAAGGGCTATGTGTACGCCGACGCGGGCAACGACGGCTATTTCGATGTCGACGAGGCTCCGGTCGCGGGCATCGAGATCACCCTCGAATCCGGTGGGGTGAAGATTGGCACGGTGCAGACCGATGATGCGGGGCAATTCGCCTTCGAGGGTCTCCGGCCGGGCACTTATCGGGTTTCCGAACACCAGCCGAAGCAATATCGAGACGGCGCGGAGTATGCCGGAATCGGCGGCGTCCTGGTCAATGACGATGAAATCGAGATCTCCCTCGGGCCGGGCGGGATTTCCAGCGGACATCTGTTCGGCGAGATTCCGGCCGAGCCCGGCGTCAGCAATCCCGACTTCCCGGTCGTCGTGGCCGGCCAGGCGCTGGTCTTCGACCCGCTGGCCAACGACGGCGTGCTGGAGTCCGACGCCGCCTTCAACCCCGGCACCGTGCGCCTGCTCGACCCGGCCACGGGGGTTCCGGGGACGGAGTTGTTCGTTCCGGGCGAGGCGCGCTACCGGGTGATCGAGGACGGCCGGGTCGAGATCCGGCCCGAGCCGGGCTTCCTCGGCTGGGCCGCCGAGCTCGGCTACGAGGCGACCACCTACGACGGCCGCCACTCGACGTCGGTGATCGGCGTGGAGGTACGGGAGCGGCTCACCGGCGCCGGTGCCGGCCGTCGCGCGATGCCTTCCTGACCTGCAATTCCGGCGTCCGATCGAGGGTCAATTCCCACCCCTCATTTGCCGTCACCCCGGTGACAATTCACGGCGCAACGTCGGTGTGTTTGCGGTCGAATTCGGCGGCCCGGTTCTTGATCCAATCTTGAGAATCCCCTGAGCCAATACGAACGACCCACTGACCGTGGCGCGGCAAACTATTTGTTGTCGGGCCGGGTGTGGCCGGCGTCGTAGACCCGCAGCTGCGATGTGCCTGTGCCGCCCCGGCCTGACCATTCTCTTACAAGGAACATTGCCTGATCGAACCTGATCAGCGGTCAGCGAGGGAGAAGGTGCCCCAGACCCCATCGTTACCGCGCGGAGCCGGACGCCGAGAGCGTGCCGGGGACTCCGAGGTTATGCGGGACGATGAGCGAAGGATCGGGCAACGGGGTGAAGATGACCACTGCTGGAATTGAGCCTGACCCCGCGGAGCCGTTCGCACCACCGACGGCGACCCCTCGACGCGCGACGAGTGGCGGCGGATCCACCTCCAACACGGTGCCCGGTCCGGCCAAGCCGCGGCGGGCCAAGGATCCGAACGGCGGACCGAGCCAGAAGTCGGGGCCGGCGCTGCTGCAGTTGACCGCAGAGGTCGGCGGCGACGCGACCGTGGTCTGGCAGTTCGTCAGCGACTACCTCGATCTGCTGGATCACCGGATGGCCGCGGTGGAGACGGCGATCACCGCCGGTAACGCCGAACGCGCCGAGGTCGCGCTGCTCAGCCTGGAGAGCACCAGTCTGATGGTCGGTGCCGACGCGATCGTGCGGGCGGTGCGACCGATCCGGGTGGCGGTCGGCCAAGGAGACTTCGGCTCGGCTCGGGACAGGCTGGCCGCGCTGCGGCGGGCCCGGACCACAGACCGGTCACGACTGGAGCGGGCGCGGGACGACCACGGTTCGGCCGACTGATCCGTCGGGCCGCCGTCAGGACTGGTGCGTGGCGAGCCGATAGCCGACGCCGCGCACCGTCTCGATGAAACGCGGCGCGTTGACCGGGTCGTTGAGCTTGCGCCGGACGTTGGCCAGGTGCACTTCGACCGCCCGGCGATCGGACTCGCTGACGTACCCGCCCATCGAGTGATCACCGCGCAACTCGAGTGACAGCGTGTCCTTGGAGACCACCCGCCGCTTGCCGTTCATGATCGCCTGCAACAGATCGAACTCGCTCCGGGTCAGGGTCACCGGCTCGCCGTCCAGCTCGCACAACCGCATCTCCGGATGGATCCGCAGCCCGTTGTGGCTGAGCCACCCGTCGTCCTCGGGCGCCGTGTCCGCCGAAGTGGCGGCCGGCGCCTCGAGGTCGTCGGGGGCCGAGTCGAGTGACCCCGGCGACTCCTGCCCGTACGCGATCCGCCGGCGCATCATCGCCTCGACCCGGGCCCGCAACTCCCTCGGCCGGAACGGCTTCGTGAGGTAGTCGTCGGCCCCGGCGTCGAGACCCATCAACGTGTCCACCTCTTCTGTCCGCGCGGACAGAATGATGATGTACGTGTCGCTGAAGTGCCGGATCTGCCGGGCCACCTCGAACCCGTCGATCCCCGGCAGACTGATGTCCAGGGTCGTCAGGATCGGCTGCTGGTCCCGTACCGCGGCGACACCCTCGGCACCCTCCGAGAAGGCATGCGTCGTGAAACCCGCTTGGCTGAGGATGGCCTCCAGCAGGTTCCGGATGTCGGCGTCGTCCTCGATGATCACCGCCACGCGATCTGACATGGCCATACCGTATCTAACCGGCTGCCGAACTTGTCGACGGATCGAGTGCCGCCGCGAGATCGACCGTGTAGTAGGTCTGCGAATCGACGACGTTCACGACGGCCGGAGCCTGTCGCTTCATGAACCGTTCGAGGTTGTCGGCGAACCGGACCTCGTCGCGGTTGTACGCGCACACGTCGTAGCCGCAGATGCCTCCGGCCTCCGACAAGGTCGTCACCACCGCCGACGCCATCGCCGCGAACGCCCGGAGCTGCCGGCGCCCGGGATCGGCGAGGGCGAAGCCCAGATAGAACAGGGCATCCCGGGCGGCGTGCTGAGGGAAGCGGGCGCGGTAGTACTCCGGACTGATCCAGGGCACCGTTTCCAGCTCCCTGGTCAGCGTGCTCAGCCCGACCGGCTCGTCATCCTCCCAGGCCACGTACTTGTCGACCCGGGGATCGACCATCTCGGCACTGAACTCGTCGTCCGTCAGCACTTGACGCGCCGCGGAGAGAGTCCGCAGCGGATCGAAGGCCCGGCGATACAGGCTGCGGAACCGCTCGAGTGTCGGCCCATCAACTTCTGCTTCCACCGTCACGGTCACCGCATCGGCCACAAGCCGCCTCCGATTCAGAGCTGGGCCAACGACTGGGATGCGTAGGCAGCCACGACAATGGCGCAGACCGGGTGGTCGACGCAACGTGCCGAACTGAGGAGCCTCCCGCGATGGGGGAATTCGCCGAGCCGGTTGCGGGTCAGATCGGCCACGCTGGCCCGGAGGTCACGCTCGACCAGCGCCTGCGAGATGCCGCTGTGCTCGACGAAGATCCCGGATCCGGCCAGCTCACCGGGCCCCGAGGCCGGTTGCCCCGGCACGAACTCCTCCCGCTGCGCCCAGGCCACGCCGGCCCAGGCCTCCTCTCCCGGCGTGCTGGCGTAGGAGTCGGCGTACACGCAGTAGAGGACGTCGCCGATGCCACCCTTCAGCTGCTCGTTCCCGGTCACCTCTCGTACGACGCCGCGAGGAGGGATCACCGACGATAATCGGATCAGGTTGAAATCGGCGACGCCGGCGTCACGTAACGCCGCATCGAAGGCGGAGAGTCGAGTAAGGCCAATCCCCCGGCCGGCGCTGATTCGAATTTCGAACGCGCCGACATTGTCCTGCGTCATGTCGTCCCTTCGCGGTTCCGCACGGCCGATCGCATGCGGGTGCAGGTCGGCCCGTGAGAGTGCGGTTTCTATCGCGGCCCATTCTTCCCGAGTCGCGCCGCCAGTGCTGCATTGGAGCGACTTGGGTTATGGATTGGTCATCGATGCATCGAGAGCCCTTCGCGGGCGCGGTTCGTCCTCGTCATCCCCCCTGTCGTCGATCTCGCGGTCGGCGGCCCGGGCCGGGCTCGCCGGAGTCAGGTCGAGCAACTCGATCACGCTGTCCTCGAGTTGTTGGGCGGTGACATTACCCCTGGTCAGGAACACGGCCCGGCCGTCGGCCCAGGGCGCGTACTCGGAACCGTCGAGTTCGGTGTCGCTGTAGCCGACCACACCGGGTACGGCGATCGCGTGCTGCCGGAGCGCGGTGAGCAGGTGTGCGCCCTGATCATCGCGCAGCTGGACGTCGAACACGATCAGATCGGGCCGAGCCCGCTGGCAGAACTCGAGAGCCCCCGCCACCGATCTCGCCTGCTGGACTGTCAGTCCACGGCGCTCCAACAACGTCGTGATACCGGCCGAGAGCACCTCGTCGTCCTCGACGAGCAAGACGAGGTTCCCGGTGTCCAAGCCGATCAGGGCCGATCTGACGGCGTGCGCGAGTCGCTCCTCGTCGATCGGCTTCACCAGCCACTCGGAGACCTTGGCCGCGAGGTTCGGGTGCCCGCTCGGGCTCAGCCCGGAGACGACGACGATCGGCAACAAACGGGTCGCGGCGTGGCGGCCGAGGGTGGCGATGACATCTGCTCCGGAGGTGCCGGGCATGGCCAGATCGACGACCACCACTGCGGGTGGGTCGGACAAGGCGCGCTCGATCGCCTGGCGGCCATCGCTGACGCCGACCGCACGGTAGCCACGAGCCTCGAGCAGACCGCACATCACCTCGACCGCGTAGTCGTCGTCGTCGCAGACCAGGACGGTCGGTTGGTCGCCGCTGCCCTCGGGCTCGGACCGCTCGGCGCGCGGCAGGGTGAAGGTGAAGACGGTCCCGTGCTGGGGATCGCTGCGGGCCCAGATCCGGCCCCCGAGCCGCTCGACGATGCTGCGGCAGATGGCCAGTCCCAGACCGCTCCCGCCCTTGTCCCGGGAATCGGAGGAGTCGACCTGTTCGAACCGGTTGAAGATGCTTTCCAGTCGGTCCGGCGGGATCCCGCGCCCGTGGTCGGTGATGCTGAACTCGACGAACCCTCCGCGAGGCACCGCCGCGATCGTCACCCCGTTGCCGGCGTTGGAGAACTTCACCGCGTTGCTGATCAAGTTGATCAACGCCTGCAGCACCCGGTCGGCGTCGGCCGTGACCACACCGTCGGCTCGGGTGATCTGCAGGACGATGTGCGATTCGGCGGCCAGTTGGTCGACCTGCTGCACCGCCGCGGTGATCAGGTCCGCCGCCCGGTGCCGGCCGATCTCCATCGGAATCGATCCGGACTCGTAACGCTCGATGTCGAGGATGTCGTTGATCAACCGGGTCAGTCGTTCGCAACTCTCCTGTGCGATCGCCAGCAGGTGATCGGCCCGTTCGGGAAGCGTGCCGAGGGCGCCGCCGGCGAGCAACCCGAGAGAACCGCGGATCGAGGTCAGCGGCGTCCGCAGTTCGTGGCTCACCATGGAAACGAACTCGTTCTTGATCCGGTCGACCTCGCGCCGTTGGGTGATGTCGCGGAACACCACCACGGCACCGCTCGTGGTGGAGCCGGGTCCGGTAGCCGCGGATCCCCCCACGGTCAGCGGGGTCGCGGTCACTTCGACCGGGAACTGGCGGCCGTCGGCCCGGACATAGTTGTCCTCCTCCGAGATCGCCGCGAACCCGTCGCGTACCGCCTCGGTGATGTAGCACTGGTTCTCCGGCGTCGGAGAGCCATCCGAATGCCGGGCGTGAAACGTGTGATGCGCGCTGCGGCCGATCAGTTCGGCGGGTGGGAAACCCAGCACTCGGGCCGCGGCCGGGTTGACGAAGGTGATGCGTCCGCTGGTGTCGACCCCGTAGATGCCGTCGCCGACGGATTTCAGCAATAACTCACTTCGTTCGGTCAGCCGACGCAGGTCCCGGGTGCGTTCGGCGACACGTCGTTCCAGCCCCTGGCGTAGGGCGTTGTTGTCGACGATCAACAGGATCTGTCGAACGGCGACGGTGATCAGAACGATCAACCAGAGAACGTTGGCCAGCGGGCTCACTTCACCGAACAGTCCGACGACCGCGGCAGCGATGAAGACCGTGAACATGATCACGGTGCCGGCTACCGGTGAGGCTTCCCGGGCCGGTCCCGTGGCCGGGGAGGTAGCGGCGGCCGGATGCCGGGCGGCCAGTGCGAACAAGAAATAGCCGGCGACCCAGCCAAGATCGGCGATCGTGCCGAATCTGAAGGCCTGTTGCGCACTGAGCACCGCGAAGGAGAGATCGGAGACCGCGTAGAGCGTGAACCCGAGCCCGACCAGGAGCAGAGCAGGACGATCATCGACGCCGCTGCGCATGATCAACAACACGGCCAGGGTCGCGGCGACGACGTCCGCGATCGGCAACGCAAGCGCGGTCACGTCGGTGATCGCCAGGATCGACTGCCGGACCAGCAGCGGCGGGTAGACGACGACGGCGGTGAGGAAGAGAATCGATCCGCCGACGACGACCCCGTCCAGGATCATGCGAGCCAGGTCGGTGTGCCGGCGGCGGGCCGACGGGAAGCTGATCATGGCCAGGATGCCGCAGAGCAGCCCGACCAACAGTCCGATGTCGCCGAAGTCGGTGGCGGGCCGGGGCTGATCGGTGACCAGTTGGGAGTAGAAGTTCGCGCCGAGGCCGATCAGCGCACCCACGGCGAGCAACAACCAAGCCCGGGACCGGCGTTCGTGCCGGTTGCGGATGCCGCGCTGGCCACAGCTCAGCACGACGACGAGACCGCCGACGGACAGCATCAACTGGCTGCACAGCTGGCGAGTGGCTTGGGGAAGCGGGCTGGAGAGCAGCACTCCGCTGCCGAGGAGAGCGACGGCCGCGAGCAGGCACCAGACGATGAAAGCGGTAAAACCGCGCGGGCGGGACTGCCGGGAAATCGATCCGGGGTCCCCAGCCGACTCCGTCATGCTCGGACGCTATCATCGCCCGAAGTGTGCTTTCAGGTCGTATCAGCGACCGCAGCGGCGGCAGCGCCGGATTCTCAGGCCCCTCTGGTGTGGTTAATGGGAGGCGCTACGATGGCCCCCGACTGTGTACCTGCGGGCACGTGATTCAACTTCGGTCGCAGTTGGGCGGCGCTGGTGCGCCGGAAACTGCTGAACGGCGACTGGACGGGGCGGTTGGAGGCGACGCTATGGGCATGGAAAGCCGACGCGGGAAACAACGTACGTTGCGCCGCGGGGGCTGAGCATCCCTATGGCAGACCGTCACATCCTCGTCGTGGACGACGACAGCTCCATCCGGGAGGTCGCACACCTGGCGTTGGAGCTGGTGGCAGGTTGGCGGGTGACCACCGCGGCTTCGGGCACAGAGGGGTGGCAGCGGGCGCTTTCGGACCGGCCGGATGCCATGCTGCTCGACGTCATGATGCCGGGGATGGATGGACTCACCGCTCTGCGCCGGTTGCGTGACGATCCCGTCACCCGGGACATTCCGGTGATCCTGCTGACCGCGAAGGTGGGCGGCATCGAGCAGCAGAAGGGCGAGGACGGCCCGCCCGCGGGCGTGATCGCCAAACCGTTCGATCCGATGACGTTGGCCGATGAGGTCGCCGCCCTGCTGGGATGGCAGCGATGAGCGACCCGTCCGGCGTGCCCGATCCGACGACCGAGGCCGTGTTCAACTCGATCAGCGCCCAGGCGCAGGAGACGAACCGGATCCGGGTCACCGCGCTGGATCAGCTCATCCAGGAGTTGCCCGAGGACGGGTCGGCCGCGGACGGCCGGCGTCGGGCCAAGGACCTCGCCCATCAGATCGCCGGCTCGGCCGGCACCTTCGGCAACGCCCGTGCTTCCGAGCTGGCTCGTGAGATGGAGCAGTTGCTGACCGGCGAAATCGATGCCACCGCGGCGTCGGAGTTGCGGACGCGGGTCGCGGCGTTGCTCGAGGCGCTCGGCTAGCCGTCCGTTTCAGGCTCAGTCGGAGCCGCGGGGGACGACGAAGTCGGACAGGACGGCCGTGCCCGGGTGGGCTTCGGACCAGTCCAGGTCGGTCTGCAGGATCGCCAGGCCGCTGGTCGGATATTTGGTCTCCAGTCGGGTCCAGGCCTTCTTCTGGCCGCGTCGGTCGGCGAGCAGCCGGGCCAGCTCGGGCAGGCCGGGGGAGTGGCCGATCAGGAGGGCCGTCTCCGCGTCCTCCGGGAGGCGCCGGACCAGCTTGGCCAGGGCGCCGGCCCAGGCTTCGTAGATCCGGTCGTCGTAGCGCACCTCTCGCGCCACGGCGCCGCCGAGGACCGCCCGCTCCCAGGTCTGCCGGGCCCGGGTG
Organism: Microlunatus speluncae; assembly: GCF_009299835.1. GTDB lineage: Bacteria > Actinomycetota > Actinomycetes > Propionibacteriales > Propionibacteriaceae > Microlunatus > Microlunatus speluncae. The sequence goes on along the minus strand of NZ_VKCZ01000013.1, from coordinate 19,329 downwards.
GCCGTGGAGCAGATGACGATGTCCGGCTTGTAGCCGTTTCCGGCCAGGAATTCGCCGAGGGCGACCCCGTCCCGCCGGCCGCGACCGGACAGCGGACGATCATGATCGTCGACCTCGAGACCCCACTTCGACTTCGCGTGCCTGGCCAGCAGCAGCGTTCGCCGAGGTGGATCGTTCGGCGGTGTCATGGTCCGAGATTAGGCGCCGAAAGCGAGGCCAAGGTTACGGCCAGAAGACCGCAGGGTGGCCACTCGCTCAGGCCGGTCCAAGTTTCCGGAGGGCGTACGCCGCGAGCCTCAGCGCCAGCCCTGCGGCAGTTCCGCAGCCGTCGGTACGTGGCCGCCGGCCAGCCGGTGCTGCTCCCGCGCTCGCCGCTCCGCGATCACCGCGGCCAGGAACTCCCTCGCCGGCAGCAGCACCGGCGGGGCCGGGGCGGTGCGGGCCGCGACCTGTCGGGCCAGCTCCTGGGCCAGCTGTTCCTTCGGGTACGGCAGCAGGTCGTCGTAGCGCTGCACCAGCTGCCGGGACGCCGTGACCAGCTCGTCGGGCAGGCCGCTCAGCTGCAACTGGGAGGTCCAGTCGGCCAGCTCGCGCGGCACCGGCGGGATCGCCGGCGGGCGGCGGGGGGATCGGACCCGCACCATCAGGGTGCCGGCCACCAGGTCGCCGATCCGCTTGGACTGCCGGTTGATCGAGGCGCAGATCAGCCCGCCGCAGAAGCCGGTCCAGGGCGCGAAATCGGCGAACCAGAAGGTCAGCCCGCGCAGCAGCGCCTGCCGGAACCGGATCGGGCCGCCGTCGTCGCGGACCACCCGCAGGCCCAGCGCCCAGCTGCCGAGGGTGCGGCCGCGGGTCGCGGTCTCGCAGCCGATCGGATAACCGAAGGCGATGATGATCGATCCGATCATGGTCATCGTCTGCTCCCGGTACTCGTACCCACCGGCGACGACGGAGATCACGTAGCCGAACAGCGACGAGGCGAGCGTGATCAGGGCGATGTCGATCACCGCCGCGAGCAGCATGCTCGGCACCCGGGCCGGACGCAGGTCCAGCAGCACCGCGTCTCCGGTCACGATCTGGCTCACGGGCCCAGTCTTGCATCACTCGGTGCACCGGTCCGGGCCGACGACTCCGGGAGTCAATAGTCTGGCCCGATGGACCTGGACTCCTACATCCTGCGGCACAGCCGGCAGTGGGACCGGCTGGCGTCTCTGACCGACCGGCCCGGCCGGCTGACCGGGGCCGAGGCGGACGAGCTGGTCGATCTGTATCAGCGGGTGGCGACCCATCTGTCGGTGGTCCGCAGCACGGGCTCGGACGCCGTGCTCGAGGCCCGGCTGTCCTCCCTGGTGGTCCGGGCGCGGGCCACGGTCACCGGCACCACCGTGCCGCTGTGGCGCTCGATCGGCCGGTTCTTCACCGTCGTGTTCCCGGCCGCGGTCTATCGGGCCCGCTGGTGGTGGGGGATCACCGCGGTGATCAACATCGTCGTCGCGACGCTGGTCGCCTGGCGGGTGATCAACACACCCGGGCTGGCGGAATCCTTGCTCAGCGACGAGCAGGCCAAGCAGTTGGTGGACTATGAGTTCGCCCAGTACTACTTCGAGAATCCGGCCTTCGACTTCTTCCTGCACGTCTGGCTGAACAACGCGCGGGTGACGGCCAGCTGCCTGCTGCTCGGGATCTTGATCGTTCCGGTGTTGATCTTGCTCTGGAACAACATCGCCAACGTCGGACTGATCGCCGGCTACATGATCGAGGCCGGCCGCGCCGACATCTTCTGGGGGCTGCTGCTGCCGCACGGGATGCTCGAGCTGACCGTGGTCTTCGTCGGCGCCGGGGCCGGGCTCCGGCTCGGCTGGGCCTGGATCGCGCCCGGCCGGCGCAGCCGTACCCAGGCGTTGGCCGTGGAGGGACGCGCGGCCGGCGCGATCGCCCTCGGGCTCGCCGTCTGGCTGCTGATCTCGGGCCTGCTCGAGGGCTTCATCACGCCCTCACCGCTGCCCGCCTGGGCCCGGCTGGCGATCGGCGGCGCGGCGCTGGCGGGCTTCCTGGTGTACGTGTTCACCCTCGGCCGCTGGGCCGCCAACGCCGGTGAGACCGGAGACGTCAGCGGCGAGGAACTGATCGCCGAAGTCCCGGCCGAAGTCCCCTGACCCGACCCAGAACCGACTTGTCAGAACTGAGTTGTGTCCTGGCACAACTCAGTTCTGACAACTCGGGTACGTCTTGAGGGTTATTCGTCTTTGGGAGGGTTGTCGTCGCGGAGGCTCTCCCAGATCTCCTTGCATTCGGGGCAGACCGGGAAGCGCTGCGGGTCGCGGCTCGGCACCCAGACCTTGCCGCAGAGGGCGACCACCGGGGTGCCCATCACCATCGCCTCGGTCAGCTTGTCCTTCGGTACGTAGTGCGAGAAACGTTCGTGATCGCCTTCCTCGGGCCGGAAATCGGTCCGTTCATCGACGATCGTCTCCGCTCCGGGACTCAGTTGCTGGCTCACCTGGGTCAGTCTAGGAGACGGCTGAGGTAGCTGTCGGAGGGAAACCCCATTGACCTCGACCGCGGTTGAGGTGATGAAGTTGCCCGGTGAACGCGGAGCCGACCGAAACCGACCAGGGCCGCCAGTCGGCGACTCAGCCGCCCGCGGTCTCCCGGCGGGCGCTGGCGATCGGGATCTGCACGGTGGTGGTGGCGGTCGCGTTCGAGGCGATCGCGGTCGCGACCGCGATGCCGGCCGCGGCCCGGGAGCTCAACGGGATCTCGGTGTACGCGTGGGCGTTCTCGCTGTTCCTGATCGGGATGCTGCTCGCCACCGTGGTCGCCGGCCGGATCTGCGACCGGATCGGGCCCGGCTGGCCGTTCCTGGCGGGAGTAGCGCTGTTCACGGTCGGGATCGTCGTCGCGGCCACGTCGCTGTCGATGGGGCAGTTGATCGGCGGCCGGTTGATCCAGGGCCTGGGCGGCGGGGTGATGAACGTCGCCTCGTTCGTCTGCATCGCCCAGGTGTTCGACGAGCGGACCCGGCCGCGGATGTTCACCTACATCTCGACCGCGTGGGTGGTGCCGTCGTTCGTCGGGCCGCCGATCTCGGCCTGGCTGACCGAGAACCTCAGCTGGCACTGGGTGTTCTGGAGTGTGCTGCCCTTGGTAGCGGTCGGCCTGATCATCGTGCTGCCGACGCTGCGGGCCCTGATCCGGGCCCGGGCCGCGGCACCGCCGCCGGATCCGGCCGCCGACGCGGAGCGGCAGCGACCAGCACCGCTCTGGGCGGCGGGCCTGGTCGCGGTCTCCGCGGCCGCGATCCAGCTGGCCGGGCAACGGCTGGACTGGCTGTCGGTCCCGCTCGTGATCGCCGGCCTGGCCGGGCTCGGCTTCAGCCTGCCCCGGCTGATGCCGCCGGGGTTCCTCCGGCTGCGCCGCGGGCTGCCGATGGTGATCATGGTCCGCGGCCTGTTGCCCGGCGCGTTCTTCGGTGCCGAGGTGTTCGTACCGCTGATGTTGGTGGAGCAGCGCGGCGTGGACCTGTTCTGGGCCGGGGCGGTCCTCACCTGCGGGGCGGTCGGCTGGTCGACCGGGGCCTGGCTCCAGTCCCGGCCGTGGATCGAGCTGCCCCGCAACCGGCTGATCTCGCTCGGCACGATCTGTGTCGCCGCCGGCCTCATGCTGGTCGCGAGCACCGCGCTGCTGCCGCAACTGTGGGTCGGTCTGGTCGCCGTCGGCTGGGTGATCGGCGGGTTCGGGATGGGCCTCGGCATCGCGTCCACCTCGATCGCGGCGATGGCGCTGTCCCGAGACGACGAGCAGGGGCGGAACGCGTCCTCGCTGCAGCTCGGTGATTCGCTCGGCGCGGCCCTGTTCGCCGGGGTCAGCGGAACGATCTTCGCCGCCCTGCACCCGACCGGCGATGAACGCGTGATCTTCGGCACAGTGATGGCCGCGATGGTGATCGTCGCCCTGCTCGGGGTAGCCGGCTCGACCCGGATGGGGCGTCCCCGGAAAGTCTGATCACTCGTCTAAACTCTCGCCGGTGACAGCCGGACAACCCGATATCAAGGCCACCGGTCTTCCGCCGGCGTTCCCGGATCGGGCGGCCTGGGGCACGGTCAAGCAACTGCGGGCCTGGCAGGCGGCGGCGCTGACGCAGTACTTCGAGACTCAGCCCAAGGACTTCCTCGCGGTGGCCACGCCCGGTGCCGGCAAGACGTCGTTCGCGCTCACCTTGGCCGCCAACCTGCTGGACCGGCGGATCATCGACCGGATCATCATCGTCGCCCCGACCGAGCACCTGAAGACCCAGTGGGCCGAGGCGGCCGACAAGATCAACATCGCGATCGACCCGAACTTCGGGGTCAAGCAGGGCAAGACCAGCCGCGACTTCGTCGGCATCGCCCTCACCTACGCCGGGGTTGCGCAGAACACGCTGGGCCTGCGGATCCGGACCGAGGCGTTCAACACCTTGGTGATCTTGGACGAGGTGCACCACGCCGGCGACGCGCTGAGCTGGGGCGAGGGGGTGCGGGAGGCCTTCGAGCCGGCGACCCGGCGGCTGATGCTGACCGGGACGCCGTTCCGGTCCGACGCCAACCCGATCCCGTTCGTCACCTACGAGCCCGAGGCCGGCGGCGGTCACCGGTCGCGGGCCGATTATTCGTACGGGTACGCGCCGGCGCTGGCCGACGGGATCGTCCGGCCGGTGCTGTTCCTGGCCTATTCCGGCGACCTGCACTGGCGGACCAGCGCCGGTGACGAGGTCGCGGCCCGGCTCGGCGAGCCGATGACCCGGGACCTGGCCGGCCAGGCGCTGCGGACCGCGCTGGATCCCGAGGGCGCCTGGATCCCCAGCGTGCTCCGGGCGGCCGACACCCGGCTGACCGAGGTCCGCGAGCACGTACCGGATGCCGGTGGGCTGGTGATCGCCAGTGATCAGAACTCGGCGCGGTCGTACGCCGAGATCCTGCACGCCATCACCAAGAAGAAGCCGACCGTCGTCCTCAGCGACGACCCCAAGGCGAGCAAGAAGATCACCAAGTTCGCCGAGAGCGACGATCGCTGGATGGTCGCGGTGCGGATGGTGTCGGAGGGTGTGGACGTGCCCCGGCTCGCCGTCGGCGTGTATGCGACGTCGATCGCGACGCCGCTGTTCTTCGCCCAGGCCGTCGGCCGGTTCGTCCGGGCCCGGGCCCGGGGTGAGACCGCGTCGGTGTTCCTGCCCAGCGTGCCGCACCTGCTCCTCTTCGCGGCCGAGATGGAGCGGGAACGTGATCACGTCCTGAAGGCGCCGGCGACGCCGGACGAGTCCGACCTGCTGGACCTGGCCGAGCAGACCGAGACCGAGCCGGACGGTGACGCCGACGAGGAGCGGGGCGGGTTCGCCGCGCTGGAGAGCAACGCCGACTTCGACCGGGTCGTCTTCGACGGCGGCGAGTTCGGCATCACCGCCTCGGCGGGCAGCGAGGAGGAGCTGGACTACCTCGGCATCCCGGGCCTGCTGGAGCCGGATCAGGTCCGCGATCTGCTCCGCCGCCGGCAGGCCGAACACGTCGCCCGCGGTCCGCGGACGGCGCCGCCGGAGCTGAGCACCCACGCCCGGCTGCGGGAGCTGCGCAAGGAGTTGAACGGCCTGGTCGCCGCCTGGCACCACCGGACCAACCGGCCGCACGGCGTGATCCACACCGAGCTGCGCACCGCCAGCGGCGGCCCGCCCAGCGCGATGGCCAGCGCTGAGGAACTGCAACAACGGATCGACCTGATCCGCGACTGGGCCATCACCGGCCGTTCCTGACCCTCGGCGCAAGGGATTAGGGTCGAGGGGTCGGCGAGAGGAGTGGTCGTGGCTGAGGTGAAGATCACCAAGGAGCTGCTGGTTGATCATTTCGGGCGGATCCGGGAGCTCGTCAGTGAGCTGACCGAGGGTTTGTCGGAGGAGACTTCGACCTATCGTCTCGATCCCGGGGCTAACACGATCGGCTGGCTGATCTGGCATCAGGCCCGGGTCCAGGATGATCATCTGGCCGACGCCGCCGGCACCGAGCAGGTCTGGCCGCAATGGCGGGACCGGTTCGGGCTGCCGTTCGGTCCGGACGCGACCGGCTACGGCCAGAGCAGCGACGACGTCGCCGCGGTCCGGGTCCCGGCCGAGCTGCTGGACGGCTATCACGCCGCCGTGCACGAAGCGACGCTGCGCTATCTGGACCGGCTCGACGCCGCCGAGCTCGAGCGGGTCGTCGACACCAACTGGAATCCGCCGGTGACCGTGTCCGTACGCCTGGTCAGCGTGATCGGCGACTGCCTGCAACACCTCGGCCAGGCCGCGCTGATCCGCGGCGTCGCCGATCGCGCCGGCCACCCGTAGCGACAAACGCGGCAGTTCCACTCATCCGCGGCAGTTGCAACTGCCGCGGATGGTCGGAACTGCCGCGTTTGTGCGCCCGGGGTGGGCTTGGGGGTTAGTAGGGTCCGGGGGTGAGTCAGAATTCGCGACCGGGTTGGGCGGTGATCGGGCCGGTGCTCGCGGTGCTGGCCGCCGGGTCGGCCGGTGCCCTGGCCGCTCAGCTCGCCCCGCTCTGGCAGAGCGACCTGGACACGAACGCGTCCTGGCCGGCGCTGGTGGTCGCACTGCTGCTGGCCGGCGTGATCGGGGTCGTCGTCGGCCGGCGGGCACCGGTGGCCACGTTGCCGATCGCCCTCGTGGTGAGCGCGGTGGGGTCCCTGATCGGCATGCTGGCGCCGGAACCGCGGGTGCTGCTGGTGGCCTTGGCCGGGCTCGGGCTCGGCGCCGGCCTCGCCCTCGGCACCGCGATCGCGCTGGCCGTACGGTCGCCCGGCCCTGCTCTGGCGTGGATCCTGCTGGGCGTGGCCGTCGTCGTCGGCGCCGCGGCCGGCTGGCTGATCGGCCTGGTGATCGGCACCGGGTGGGGATTTCGGCCGGGCTTCCTGATCGCGGCCGTCGGCGCCTGCCTGGCCCTGCCCGTCGTCCTCGTACTGGAGATCATCGTCCTGGTCCGCCGCCGCTGACGCCGGCCGACTCGGTCGAGCGCTCCCTTGTCCGGCCGTCGATGTAAAGCTAAGCTTGACACGTGCAAGATACGTTGACAGCGTTACTGCGCGAACTCCAGGACCGCACCGAGGCGTTGCGCGTCGTTCCGGTGCTCGGCGACCCGAACGATCGCACCCGCCTGATCCGGGGCGCGATCGGCATCCGGGACTCGGCCGAGCGGGCCGTCGCCGCGGCGATCCAGCAGGCGCGGCGCGACGGGACGAGTTGGCAGGCCATCGGTGACGCCCTGGGGGTCACCCGGCAGGCCGCGTTCCAGCGCTACGGCAAGCCCATCGATCCACGAACAGGAGCCCCGATGAACACCACCCCACTGCCCGCGGCCGGCGGGCTGGCCGCGACCGTGATCGACGACCTCGCCGCCGGCAACTGGTCCGCGGTCACCGCCCGCTTCGATCCGACGATGACCGGGGCGCTCTCGGCCGACGGCCTCAGCGCGGCCTGGGCGCAGATCGTCGGCCGGGCGGGAGCGTACGAGAGCCGCGGCGAGCCCACCGCGGTGCGCACCGCCGACGTCACGATCACCGACACGCCACTCGCGTTCGAGGCCGGGGACTTCACCGCCCGGGTCAGTTTCCGCGACGACCGGACGATCGCCGGGCTGTACCTTCTCGACGCAGAACCCGGCTGAGCCGGCGGTCCGAGCCCGGTCCTGCCCGCCGCCCGGTCGTCACCAGCAAGGTCGTTCGGCCGAGCTCTCTACAGGCGGCCGTTGGATCGATCCTGATCTTGCCCGTCGGGCTCGCTCCGGAGATCAACTTCCGGGCCCGCCGCCGCTGACCCTGAGCCTGGGTCCGCGGTCGGCACGATGATCATCCGGGTCTGGGTGATGATCCGGCGGACCGGGCGATCCCACTCCTGGGCCGGCAGTTCGCTCAGCAGCTCGTCGTCGTTGATCATGGTCCAGACCTCGGCGTCGGCCGGCAGCGGGGACAGGGCGCGGTCGTACCAGCCGGCGCCGCGACCCAACCGCTGTCCGGCCGGATCGGCCGCCAGCGACGGGCAGATGATCACCTCGGCCTGGCTCAACGCCGCGGCGTCGAGGACCGGGCCGGTCGGCTCCAGGATCGACTTGCGGCCGGTCCGCAGCCCGTCCGGGCCGGAATACCAGGCCCAGCGGGGTTCGCCGAGCAGCCGGCCGGCGCCGTCGGTCAGCACCGGCAGCAGGACCTCCACGCCCTGCGCGGCGAGCCAGCCGACGAGCTGCAGCGTGCCCGGCTCGGCGGCGGCGGAGAGGTAGCAGGCCAGGCGGTCCAGCGGGCCGCGGCTGAGCAGGGCCTGCTGGACCAGCCCGAACCGGGCCTCGTCGTCGGCCTGCCGTTGCTCGGCCGGCCGGGAGTCCCGGCGCAGCAGCACGGCGTTGCGCAGCAGCGATTTGGCACCGTCGAGCGCCTCGGCATCGGAAGGCATCGCGTCAGTCTATGCAGACCTGTCAGAACTGAGTTGTGTCATGGCACAACTCAGTTCTGACAAGTCGGCGGAGGGGGGGGCGCCGAGTTCCGCGCCTACCCCAGTTGACGGGGCACTAGTGTGTTGGCCATGCCACTGTTCGGTCGGAAGAGGAAGGACGAGCCGGAATTCGTCGCCGAGCCGCCGGCGCCGCTCGCCGACCCGCCGCAGGTCGACGAGAACGGGTTGCGGTCGATGGCCGATCACCGCGACTACCTGCTCGGTCAGGTCGAGGAACTGCCGCCGTTCGGGCAGCAGTTGCTGGACGCCGTCGGGCTGAGCCTGTGTGAGGACATCGTCGCCGCGGTCAGCCTGCCCGGCTTCGACAACTCGGCGATGGACGGCTACGCGGTGATGGCCGAGGACGTCGCCGCGGCGAGCGAGGACAGACCGGTGATCTTGCCCGTCGTCGGTGAGATCCCGGCGGGACAGGCGGCGCGGCATCCGCTGTCCCCGGGCACCGCGATGAAGATCATGACCGGGGCGCCGCTGCCGGATCAGGCCGACGCGATCGTGCCGTACGAGAGCACCGATCGCGGGGCCGACGACGTCAAGATCTTTCAGCCGACCGAGCGCGGCCGGCACGTCCGGCGGACCGGCGAGGACGTGTCCGCCGGCGAGCTGGTGCTGGCCTCCGGCGACCGGCTCGACCCGCGCCGGATCGGCCTGCTGGCCGCGGTCGGCAAGGACAAGGTGCTGGTCCGGCCCCGGCCCCGGGTGGTCGTGCTCGCCACCGGCTCGGAGCTGGTCGACCCGGGGCTGGAGTTGCCCAGCCCGCAGCACATCTTCGACTCCAACTCGTTCCTGCTCGCCGCGGCGGCGAAGGCGGCCGGGGCCCAGGTGTTCCGGGTCGGCCTGGTCGGCGACGACCCGGCGCAGGTCCGGCAGGTGATCTCCGATCAGCTGATCCGGGCCGATCTGCTGCTCACCTCCGGCGGGGTCAGCCAGGGTGATCACGACGTGATCAAGGACGTGATGCCGGAGCTCGGCTCGACCGACTTCTGCCAGGTCGCCATGCAACCGGGCAAGCCACAGGGCTTCGGGCTGATCGGCGACGACCGGACCCCGATGATCATGGTGCCGGGCAATCCGGTCAGCGCGTTCGTCTCGTTCGAGGCGTTCGTCCGGCCGGTGATCCGCAAGCTGATGGGCGTGACTCCGTACACCCGGACCGCATTCCGCTGCCGGGCCCGGACCGCGATCAGCGGGACCTTCGGCCGGATGAACTTCGCCCGCGGCCTGGTCACTCTCGACACCGACGGCGAGCGGCAGGTCGAGCTCGCCGGCGGCCACGGATCGCATCTGATCGGCGACCTGTCCCGGTCGAACGCCCTGGTGATCGTGCCGCGCGACGTCGAGGTGATCCCGGCCGGCCACGAGGTCGACGTCTGGTTGCTGGACGATGACGACTGACGGCTCGGGTCCGGACGCCGGCCTGACCCATCTGAACGCGAGCGGCGAAGCCCGGATGGTCGACGTCTCGGCCAAGCCGGTCACCGCCCGCACGGCCACGGCCGGCGGCCTGGTCCGGCTCTGCGCCGCGGCGGTGGCGACGCTGCGCGACGGGACGGTGCCCAAGGGCGATGCCTTGGCGGTGGCCCGGATCGCCGGGATCCAGGGCGCCAAACGGACGCCGGACCTGATCCCGCTCTGCCACCCGCTCGCGATCAGCGGGGTCGACGTCGACTGCGCGGTCGTCGACGAGGGCGTACGGATCACGGCGACGGTCCGGACCACGGACCGGACCGGGGTCGAGATGGAGGCGCTGACCGCGGTGGCCGTGGCCGGCCTGACCATGATCGACATGATCAAGGCGATCGACCGCTCGGCGATGATCACCGACGTGGCGGTGCTGGCCAAGGCCGGCGGCCGGAGCGGGACGTTCGCCCGGGACGACGTCGAGCGGGCCGACGCGGAGCCGGGGGACCGGTGACGGACGAGGCGCGGCCGACGGCGGCGGTCGTCACGGTGTCCACCCGGGCGGCGGCGGGCGACTACGCCGACCGGTCGGGGCCGATCATCGCCGAGTCCCTGCGTGAGCTGGAGTTCGAGGTCACGGGCCCGTACGTGGTCGCCGACGGCCTCCCGGTCGGGGAGATCCTGCGCGAGCTGGTCTTCCAGGCCGCGGTCGATGTGGTGATCACGACCGGTGGCACCGGGATCAACCCGACCGACCAGACGCCGGAGCAGACCCGCGGCCTGCTCACCGCCGAGCTGCCGCAACTGGCCGCCGCGATCGCCCGCTACGGTGTCGATCACGGAGTGCCGACAGCCGTGCTCAGCCGGGGCCTGGCCGGCGTCGCCTCCCGGACCTTGATCATCAATCTCCCTGGATCCAGCGGCGGGGCGCGGGACGGGATGGCCGTACTGAAGGAGGTGCTGCCGCATGCCGTCAGCCAGCTACGAGGCTCCGATCACCGGGCCGGTGACCAGCGGACCAGTGAGCAGCGAGGCAGTGACGCCGGCGCCGGGGACGGCTGAGGTGCCCGACCTCGAGTGGCCGCAGCCGGCGGGTCCGTCGATCCTCTACCGGCATCGCTGGCCGGTCTCGCTCAGCCACGGCCCGGTCCAGCTGCGGCCGATGCGGATGCGTGACCGGGCCGCCTGGGACCGGGTCCGACGCGCCAACCAGGAGTGGCTGAAGCCGTGGGACGCGACCCGGCCGCCCGGGGCGGAGGAGCGGCCGTCCTCCTACAGCGCGCTGGTCCGGATGCTGCAACGCCAGGCCCGGCAAGGCCGGATGCTGCCCTGGTTCGTCACGTACGACTTCGCCGCCGAACGGGAGGCCGAGGGGCTGCGGCCGACCGGCGGACCCCAGCTGGCCGGACAACTGACCGTCAGCGGGATCGTCGGCGGGTCCGCCTCCTGCGGCCAGATCGGCTACTGGATCGACCAGCGGCTGGCCGGCCGCGGCATCATCCCGACCGCGGTGGCGCTGGCCACCGACTACTGCTTCGCGGTGATGCGGCTGCACCGGATCGAGATCGCCATCCGGCCGGAGAACGAGCGCAGCCTGCGGGTGGTGGAGAAACTGGGCTTCCGGCCGGAGGGGCTGCGGCCGCGCTATCTGCACATCGACGGCGACTGGCGTGATCATCTTGTCTTCGCGCTGAACGCCGAGGAGGTGCCCGGCGGGATGCTCAAGCGCTGGTTGGCCAGTCGCAAAAATGATCATGGTGCCGCTTGACGCGTCAATGATTCTTCGCGACACACCGCCGGAGGTCGGACCTCTCGTGGTGATCTGACCGTAACGTCAGCGTGTGGGCACGACTGGCATCATCTTCGGCGCCATCGCGGTGGCGTGGTTGATCTATCTCGTCCCCATGTTTCTCAAGCGGGAGGACGACCACGAGGTCGACGGTGAGGATCCGGCGAACCGCTTCTCCGATTCGATCCGGATCATCCGGCAGGGCATGGCCCCACTGCTTGATCAGGATCTGGCCGAGATCCCCTCGATCGAGGTGTCGACGCCGCTGACCCGGCGGGCGGCGCTGGCCGACCTGCGCCGGCTGGAGCGACTGGCCGCGCGGCGGCGGTTGCGGGTGCTGGTGTCGCTGATGATGATCACCTCGGCGGTCGTCTCGATCTGCGCCTTCGGCCTGATCCCGTGGTGGTCGGTGGCGATCCCCGGCGGCCTGCTGGTCGGCTTCGTCGTGGTGGCCCGGATCAGCGTCCGCGGCATGCGCCGGGATCTGGATACGCGATTCCAGTCGATCAAGCGCGGCGGCAGCAACGAGAGCACGATCTTCCTCAGCCCGAAGCTGCAGCGGACCCCGGACGAGGCGACCGGCGCGCTGGCGCTGGGCGAGGCGGCCCAGCAGTCGAAGCCGGGCGGGCTGTGGGACCCGGTGCCGATCACGATGCCGACCTACGTCTCCAAGCCGCTCGCGCCGCGCACCGTACGGACCATCGACCTGTCCAGCCCGGACGTCACCAGCTCCGCCCGCCAGTCCGTACCGGTGACCGCGGATGCTCCCACCGCCGACGCCCCCGAGACCGGCGAATCCGACGAGGACGGCAAGGGCGACAAGCGCGCCGCCTCCGCCTGACCCCGGTCAGATGACCTGGACCGTGATGGTGGTGTTGTCGCAGCCGCCGGCCAGGTCTTCCATCGCAGCTTTCTCGGCGCTGTCGACGGCCAGGCTCCAGCGGATCTTCGCCGCGACGAACTCCCGCAGATAGCGGCACTGCTGCTGCGCGGGCAGCCATTCGGCGACGTCCTGATCGCCCTTCGCCTGATTCACGTTGTCGGTGACGCCGACCAGGGTGCGGTGGTCGCCGAGATCGTTGGCGTACGACTGCCGCCGGCTCGCCGGCCACCGGTAGGCGCCGGAATCCCAGGCCTCGGCCAGCGGGACCAGGTGGTCGATGTCGACGTCCGACGTCTGGGTGTGCGAGACGCCGTCGTAGTAGGAGAACCAGCGGCCGCCGCTGAGCGAGCAACCGGAGCCGACGGTCGGCGGGTCGTCGGCCTCCTCGATCAGCACCTCGTCGCGGGCATCGCAGCCGTCGCCGTCGGCGTCGACCCAGTGGACGAACTTGTCCCGGTCGTAGCCGTCGCGATGCTCGGTCGCGACGCCGAGGTGAGCGATCGCGGAATTCAGCGGGGCCGAGTAGCTCGCGGCGGCCGCCGCCTCGCCGGTCGAGGCCAGCGTGGCGAACAAGGCGGCGAGCAGGGCCGCCAGGGCGACCAGGCCGTGCAGGAGAGTGCGTACGCGGGTCCGGGTCATGGCGGGAGACCTCTCGTGGGGGGATCACGAACTCGTACCGTTCCCCACTCAACCCCAGCTCGACGCCGAGGGCAACGACCACGAGGCGACGCCGGGATGAACCGGTTCGAAGCACCGCGCGGCTGATGATAAAGTCTGCGTGCTGGTAGCGGCCCGAGGCCGTATCCGGGGCTATAGCTCAGTTGGTAGAGCGTCGCGTTCGCAATGCGAAGGTCAGGGGTTCGAATCCCCTTAGCTCCACCCGATTCCGACGACCCTGCTCACCCCCGATCCGTGGGTCGGGTGTTCAGGCAAGATCAACTCGGCCCACGACACTGGTTCGTCGTCGGTCAAGAACCTGTTTCGAACCCGACCGAACCGGTGGACCAGTCGAGGAGCAGAAGGCCGGTCGAGATGGCCAGGGTGAGGCCGACGGCAATCAGGGCGAGCCGGACCGGGATGCGGAGTTTTCGGCGGGCGACGCCGAGCACGGTCAGTGCCACGCCGGCGGCCGTGAGGATCGCCGGGCCGAGCACGAGGGTCAGGCCGGCCAGGGCGACGACGGCCACGATCGTGGTGACCGGCCACCAGCGGGTGGTCCGGGGCGGCTGACTCGGCATGGGCATCTCCTCGATCCCCGAGTGTACGGGCTGGTCAGACGTTGATCAGCGACACCGGGATGCCCCGCCAGGTCCAGCCCGAGGTGGGTTCCCAGGTGCCGGCGCCTGCCAGATAGGCCTCCAGTTGTCGTCGCGCATCGGTGCCGGCGAAGTCCACCCGGATGTGGGCGCGGTCGGGGCACGGATCGAGCGACCAGGCGCCGGCGTCGTAGATGTCGTCGCGAATCAGGAACGGGTTCTCCCGGGCCAGCTCGGCCTGAACCGTCGACTTCAGCGGCGAGTCGGTGCAGCCACGCAGCGACGGCACATTCCCGTAGAGCTCCGACTGGACCGCGAGCTGCAGGCGTTGCGGGCCGCCGGCCACGACGAACACCGTCGTGGCGATCGCGGCCAACAGGCCCAGCGCCAGCACCAGGCGGAGCCGGCGATTGCCACTCTTCACGACGCTCAGCCCGGACGCTGGCCCTGGCCGGGACCGGTCGCCCCCGGGTGCGGCGGATGGGGGTGCTGGGGGTGCGGCTGCTGGGGGTGCGGCTGCTGCGGGTGCGGCTGCTGGGGGTGCGGCTGCTGTGGGTACGGGGGACGCGGGAGCGGGGTGCTGGTCTTACGGCGGCTCAGGACGATCAGCAGGATCACCCCGGCGATCACGGCCGGGACGACGATGATGAGGAAGATCAGTTCGATCGGCCCGAGCGGGAAGGCGAGGGGGATCACAGGATTCCTTGTCGGTCGGTCCGATTCGGCGGACATCGTGGACGTGGCAGCGAGCGAACCGAGGATAACAGCGTTATAGCTCACGCTAGGCTCAGGGCGAAATCCCTGACCGGAGGAGACCACCGCCCGCCATGACCAAGGACAACCGCCGACGTGCGCTCGATCGCCTCGTGCTGCCGATCGTGATCGGGCTGGCCCTGAGCGGGTGCGCTCTGTTGAGCACCGACCCCGAGTACGGCGGGCCGCCGGCTCCGGAGCTCCGGCTCGAGAAGATCTGGGACAGCGGGGCGAGCGGGATCGAGCACGCAAGCTACGCCCTGGTGCTCGGCGAGACGGTGGTCCTGACGGAGGTCCCGACCGAGAGCGACAAGCGTCCCGGTCGCACGGAGCAGTCGGTGGCGGCCGTGGACGCCGCCACCGGTGAGCTCCGGTGGCGCGTCGACCACGACACGCCGCTGGCTCCCGTCATCGCCGGCACGGGTCTCACCCGGGCGCGGCCCGACGTCGAGTACTTCTACAACCACGATTCGCGGGGCGGGGCGGCGAAGGCGGCCGGCGGGATCGTCGCGGTGCCTTACTCGCAGGCCGCGAGCGCCGCGCCCGGCGAGGGCTACACCGACGGCTGGGCCATCGTCGGGTTGAGCCTCGCCGACGGCAAGCCGCGCTGGGCCTACCCCGCGATTCCCCAACTCCCGGTCGGCGATCCCCGTGCCCGCCCCGACACCTTGGCCAAGGTGGTCGCGGTGACCGGTTCGGCGGTCGTGATCAACCTCGAGGCACCGGGTGGCGGGTTCGCCGATTCGGATGGCGCCGGGAGACCGGCCACCACCATCGCGCTCGACTCGCAGACCGGCACCGAACTCTGGTCCACCGATGACCTGCTCGCCCTCGCGGCCGTGGACGACTCGATCATCGCGCGATCGGACTCGGGCGATCAGGCCGGTCGCCCCGTCGTCCTCGATGCCCGCACCGGGAAGACCCGCTGGACCGGAGCCGGCCCGGCCTACCTGGCCGCCGTGTGTGACACCCACGCCGTCTTCGTCGCCGACGGATCGGGCTACGAAGCCGTCGAGTTGCGCACCTCGGCCAGCACCAAGATCAAGGCGACCGGCCGGCTGGTCTGCGATCACGGAATGCTCGCCTGGCTCACTGACAGCGATCTTCGTACCCGCGTGATCAGCACGGAGCAGACCGAGCGCGGAGCGGTCGACCTCGACCCGGGCTCGGAAGTCCACATCAAGGTCGAGGTCGAGGCCGCGGTCAACGGCTACCTCTGGGGCGCCGAGTGGTACGAACTCAGCCCGACCGAGCATCCCGATGAGTGGATCACGTTCGCGTTGGACCGCACCGGAGCGAAACGCGCCCGGCTGCCGGGCCGGCACCTGCTCGCCGTGTCCGACCGATTCCTCGTCGCCACCACCGCCGGCCAGAGTGACGACGGCCATCCCTTCGAGGTCTACAAGATCAACTGACCGGGCGAGCCTGCTCGGGGTGGCCCGCGCCCGGTCGGTTGACGTTGACCGGTGGGAGCAGGGCAGCGAGACTGGCGCGACATCACTTCGCCGGGTCGAGGAGTTCTCATGGGCTGGTTGCGCAGGGTTTCGAAGCGGGCAGCGTTTCTGGCGGTGGCCGGGGTGCTGATCGTCGGGCTGGTGATCACCCAGTCGGCCGGACCGTCGACCGCGGTGCCCGGAGCGCTGTTGCCGGAACAGCTGGACACGTTGCTGAACGACCCGCGCTACGACGGTTCTCAGGTCGCGCTGGTGGTCCGGGACGCGGCGACCGGCGAAACGCTGTACGAGCGGAACGGGGATCAGCGGATGCTGCCCGCCTCCAACACCAAGCTGTTCAGCTCGGCCGCGGCGATGGACGTCCTCGGGCCCTCGTACCGGTTCCACACCGACGTGCTGGCCACCGCGCCGGTCCGCGGCGGCACCCTGCGCGGCGACCTCTTCCTCAAGGGGTACGGCGATCCCACCACCCTGGAGTCCGACTACGTGGGGCTGGCCAAGGAGTTGCGGGCGGCGGGAATCCGGCGGGTGCACGGTGACCTGGTCGCCGACGACTCGTACTTCGATGACGTCCGGCTCGGCGACAGCTGGGCCTGGGACGACGAGTCGGCCTACTATGCGGCCCAGATCTCGGCCCTGACCCTGGCCCCGAACACCGATTACGACTCGGGCACCGCCATCGTGGAGCGCGGGCCCGGGGCCGAGGTCGGTGCGCCGGTGCAGCTCAAGCTGGTCCCGGCGAACGGCGTGCTCGAGTTGATCAACACCGCGAAGACCGGCCCGGCCGGGTCGGCCAACACGCTGCGGATCGCCCGCGACCACGGCAGCAACCTCGTCCGGGTGACCGGCTCGGTGCCGCTCGGCGCGGCGTCGGGGCAGACCTGGGTGACCGTGTGGGAGCCGGAGCTCTATGCCGCCGACGTGTTCCGGCGGGCGCTCGAGGCGGAGGGCATCAAGATCAACGGCAAGATCACGAACTCGGCCACGCCGGCCGGAGCACGGAAGCTCGCCGACGACCAGTCGATGCCGGTGGGTGAGCTGATGACACCGTTCCTCAAGCTCTCCAACAACATGCACGCCGAGACTCTGGTCAAGGCGATGGGGGCGGTTGCCGAGGCGGACGGCAGCTGGCCGACCGGGCTGGGCGTCGTGGCCGACTATGCCAAGGGCGTCGGCGTGGACACCGCCCGGATCCGGCTCTCCGACGGCTCCGGCCTTTCCCGCAAGGTGAATCTGACCGCGGACAGCATCACCGACCTGCTGATCGGAGTGCGGCAGGAGCCGTGGTGGCAGCAGTGGCACGACGCGCTGCCGGTCGCCGGGAATCCGGAGCGGCTGGTCGGCGGCACCCTGCGGTCGCGGATGCTGGACACCCCGGCCGCGGACAACCTGCGCGGCAAGACCGGCTCGCTGACCGGCGTCACCGCGCTGTCCGGCTATGTCACGACTCAGGACGACCGGCTGCTGGTCTTCTCCATGATCAGCAACAACTACCTGGTCAGCCCGCGTCCGGTCGAGGACGCAGTCGGTGTCACCCTCGCCTCCTGGTCGGACCAGGCTCCGGCAAAGGTGACACCGGGGACGCTGCGTAGTGATCAGCCGAGCTGTGAACTCGAGTGGGTCAAGGCCTGTTGATCAAGGTCTTGTCGATCAGGCCGCCGCGCCGACCGGGACGCGGTGGTCGACCTCCGGCTGATCATCGGCCACGGTGCCGGCTTCGGCGGCGGCCTGGCTCCGGTAGCGATCGCTGAGCGCCCGGTAGTGCTTGGTGGTCAACGCGTAGGCAGTCAACTGCAGGCCGCCGACGCCCATCACCACGAATACCAGGGCGATGCCGCGCTCCGGTCCGGTGCCGAACCAGTCGCCGATCAGCCGGGCGCCGGCGCCGTCGGTCATGAACGGCATGAACACGAACTGGGCCAGCGGACTGATCAGGAACGCGGTCAGCGGTGAGGCGGACTGCTCCACGCTCTGGGCGAAGCCGAAGACCCGGCCCTGCCGCTCATACGGCACCACCTTCTGCAACACGGCCTGCTCCGAGGCTTCGGCGAACGGCATCAGCAGCATGAAGATCGCCATCCCGCCCAGCAACAGGATGACCGACGCCTGCAGCGGGAAGATGATCGTCACCGTCCACAGGGCCAGGTTGATCATCAACAGCAGCCGCACCGGGTTGGAGCTCAGCCCGGTCTTGGTGATCAACAGGCCGCCGATGATCGTCAGCGTGCTCAGGGCGCCGAGGGCCAGGCCCCACGTCTGGACCGACATCATGGACAGGCCGTACGGGTCCATCAGCGCCATGAAGCCGCCGAACAGGAAGTTGTTGATCGTGGTGAAGATGATCAAGGCGAACAGCCCCCGGGTCTGACCGACGATGCGGATGGTGCCCCGCAGATCGAGCTTCTTGTCCGCCGGGGTCGCAGCCACGGCGGCCAGCCGCTCCGGGACCCGTACGGTCTGCAGGTGCACCAGCGAGGCCGCCAGCACCACCACCGCCAGCACCAGCATCCCCAGCAGGCCGGTGGCGCCGACCAGCAGGCCGCTGATCACCGAACTGACCAGGAACGAGACGCCCGAGGTGGTGCCGACCAGGCCGTTGGCCTTGCCCCGCCGCGCCTCGTCGAAGAGCGCGGTGACCACGGTCGGCAGGGCGATAGTGCGCAGATTGCCGACGATCATCCCGGCCATCAGCAGCACCACCAGCACCCAGACCCGGGGGTCCGTCGCGTTCTGCCACGCCACGGCCGGGGTGGCCAGGTAGAAGACCAGCCCGACCGCGTACAGGCCGAGCGAGATCGCCGCGGAAGCCTGCATCACGCTCTTCTTGCGGTGATGATCCACGATGCCGCCGAAGAAGATCCCGGTGCCCGCCGTGCTGATCAGGTAGATGCCGGCGATGATTCCGGTCGCGAAGACCGACTTCGTCTGCAGGTAGACGAAGAAGGTGACCGCGAACCACATCGAGAGGTTGATCACCGACACCGGGAGCACGTTCGCCAGCAGTCGCAGGAACGTCCGCACGGCCGGGTCGGCCGGGCTCAGCTTCGCCGCGGCTGCCGCGGACGGTCCGCCGGTGGCTTGGTCGGTGCCGGTGGTGCTCATGTCGGGCTCCTGGTCTCGATACAATCACTATGATGACAATAGTTAAATTAATCGCTATGATGATAGTAGTCAAGCCCTCGCGGAGGTGATTTCGGTGAAGCGATCGAGTGGCAAGTCGCACTGCCCGATCAACTACGGTCTGGAGACGTTCGGAGATCCCTGGACGCTGC
>NZ_VKCZ01000020.1 GCF_009299835.1 Microlunatus speluncae | reverse complement strand
ACCCCGCTGCCGACCGACCGTTGGACGATCACCGCCCCCATCGCCGTCGCCGTCGGCGGCAACGGCGAGGCCTTCATCCGCGCCGGCGCGAACGCCTTGGCCGCGATCCTGCCGAACGTCACCGTGCTGACCCTGGCCGACCATGATCACTCCGCCTTCTGGACCGCACCCGACCCGGTCGCCGAGCAGGCCCGTACCTTCCTGCTCGCCACCCCGAATCCCAGCGCCGACCCGAATCCCAGCGCCGACCCGGATCCCGGCGTCGCTGGGGCCGCCGAGCCTCCCGTCCCCAGCGCCGCCGTGACCGCCCTCGACCGGCTCGTCGGCGAATGGACCGTCACCGGAGGCGTCGAGGGCGTCGTGCGCTACGAATGGCTGCCCGGACGGCACTTCCTGCTCCAGCACGTCGAACTCGTCCAGTTCGGCCAGCAGATCACCGGCATCGAGGTGATCGGCCACCTGCGACCGTTCGGCGAGCCGGCCGGCACCGACCTCGCCTCCCGCTTCTACGACTCGCTCGGCAACACCCTCGACTACACCTACGAACTCGAGGGGAACACCCTCACCATCTGGGGCGGACCGAAGGGCAGTCCCGCCTACTTCCGCGGCCAGTTCGACGACGACAACCGGGTCCTGGACGGCACCTGGGTCTACCCCGGTGGCGGCGGCTACGACTCCACCATGACCCGCCGCTAACCGAACTGGTGGCCGGACGCGGAAGCGTCCGGCCAACGGTTGCCATCCGAGCCTTGCCGAGTGGCGACTACGGTGCCGAGGGGAGCACCACTGCCTCGGGCTCTCAGCTCTCCGACTCACTCGCCCCGGCCGAGCTCGGCCCAGAACGAGCACTGATGGTCGGCAGCGACGTCGGCGACGGCGATCTCGCTCGGGGCCAGCCGGAGGGCCCGACCATGATCATCCGCCCGGGTCCAGCGCGGAGCACCGTCGTGGTTGGGATCGCCGGTCCGGGCGAAGGTGGCCCAGTAGTCGATCATGGTCTCGGACAGTTGCTGCTGCGGGTCGGTCGGCAGCATGTCGATCCCGAACAGGTCGAAGAGTGAGGGCAGGTCGGTGCCGTGGGCGGCACCTTGTGGCACCTCGGGTGTTTTGATCTTGTTGAGGTTGGGCGCCTGAGGGTCGGCGAACTCGTAGGGGAAGACCGTGGTGTGCTCGGCCAGCCGCTGCTGGGCCTCCTGGGTCGGGCAGGCCCAGGACTGGTCGGACAGCACCGTGGCCCAGGCCAGTCCGGCCGACGGGAACCTGGCCAGCGGGTACCGGTTCGCGACCGCGGCGCCGTCGTCGCCGAACGCGCGACGTAGGAGCGTCGGATAGGTCGTGGCGGTGATCGTCGCCGGATCGAAGTCGATCGCGCCGCCGACGAAGGAGCGGGCCTCGTCCCGGGTTCCGCCGGACAGCACCGGCACCCGGGCGAAGCGTCCTTGGTCCAGGGCCGTAGCGGGATGCCGTGGCAGTAGTTCGGTGCCGTGGGCGACGTGGTTGGCGAAGCCCTGGTTGACCGGCAACAGCTCGTCAGATTTCTTCTCCCGCAGGCATTCCAGCGGTTGATCGGTTGAGCAGCCGAGCTCACGCGCGGCGACCAGGCCGTCGGCCTGGGCCCGTTCGAGGGAGACGTAGGGCTGCTGGGCCGGGGCCTTCGGGTAGAGCCCACCGGCCGGCCAGCTGAGCTTGCAGGAGCCTGAGGCGAGGGCCACCTTGTCGATCAGTTCGGCGGCTCGCGGCGCAGTGAGCGCGGCGCAGGCCGACATGGCGCCGGCGGACTGTCCGAACACCGTGACGTTGTCCGGGTCGCCACCGAAGACTCCGGCATTGCGTTTCGCCCATTCCAGGGTTGCGAGCTGGTCGGCGAGACCGAAGTTGCCCGAGCCCTCGAGACCGGGCAGCCCGAGGTAGCCGAAGATGCCCAGCCGGTAGTTGGCCGTGATCACCACGACCTGACCGCGGTCGGCCAGCCGCTGGGCGTCGTAGTAGTTGCCGGCGTCGCGGGTGAAGCCGCCGCCGTGCCACCACACCATCACCGGCAGTTGCGCATCGGCGGCGACCTCACGCGGCGTGGTGACGTTGAGATAGAGGCAGTCCTCCGAGCTCGGCAGTTGCTCGGTCGAACCTTCCTGCAGGCAAGCCACCCCGGGCGTCTTCGCCGCGCGCTCGCCGGTCCAGCTCCCGGGCCGCTGGGGTAGCTCCCAGCGCAGCGGGCCGACCGGCGGCGCGGCGTACGGGATGTCGTAGAAGAGCCGGGCCCGATCGCTGAGGACCCCCCGCAACACACCCGTGTCGATCCGTACGGTCTGCGGGGCGTCGCCCGGCCGCGGGATCAGCGCACAGCCCGTGCAGACGAACGCGATCAGTAGTGCCAACGTCAGAACGGCCGGGCCGCCCCGCGGTCTGGTCGTCGGAGTCATCGCTGCGTTCTGCTTTCGGTGTGGAGGGAACGGAGGTGGTGGGTCAGGACCCGTCGGGCCCACTCGGGGTCGGCGTCGGCGGGCTCGCAGACGAGGTGGGTCGCCAGACCGTCGATCAAGGCGTGCAGCCGGAGCGCTTCGAGTTCCTGATCCGCCCGGGGGTCGAGGTCGACCCCGTTGTCGAGTTGGGCGATCATCCAGCCGCAGGCCTGGCGCAGTTCGCGGTAGGCCTCGTCGCGCGGCACGCGCAGCGCCGGATCGGCGTTGGCCGCGGTGAACAGCGCGAGGTAGACCTCCATCTCGGCTCGCCGCTCCGGGTCCAGCGGCAGCATCTGGGCCGCCACCGCGATCACCGTCGCGATCGCCGTGTCCTGCGGCGGCAGGTCGGCCACCCGGGCGGTGGCCCGGTCGACGACCAACCGCAGAGCGAAGGCAAGCAGCTCGGACTGCGAGGCGAACAGGTGCCGGAGCGATCCGGGTGATCGCCCGGCCTCGGCCGCCACGGACCGTACCGATGCGCCGCCGACGCCGTCGCGCATGATCACCCGCCAGGTCGCCTCGGCCAGCTCCTGCCGGCGCTGGTCGTGATCGATCAGCCGCGGCATCTCAGCCCTGGCCTGCGACCGGAGCACCGGCCGGGCGCCGGGACCTGGCCGCCGCCCGGTGCGCGGCGAAGAAGGCGCGGACCGATGGCGAAAGCCAGAGCAGAGCGAGCATGATCATGTGGATCAGGTTGGCCGTGATCACCACCAGCAGATACTCGATCCCCTTGCCCGCCGAGATGAGCCCGAGGATCGATGCCGCCACGAGATAGATCGTCAGGGCGATCCGGGCCCAGCCCCGGCCCCGCCACACCTTGATCGTGAACCAGACCAGCAGCACCACGTCGATCACATGCAGCACCGCGGTGTAGAGGATCACCGCAACGAAGGCGATCCCCTGCGCCTGCTCGTCCAAGCCGGGCTGATCGACCAGGATCGTGGCCAGCGTGCCGTCCCGGTCGATGATCATCTTCACCGGCAGCCCGATCAGCAGAACGATGCTGAGCACCGCCCCGACGACCAGTCCGCGCAGCGGCGCCGGAACGGGCCCACCGATCGATTCCGACGAACGATTTTGCTGATACGACTGTGCTTCCATAGACTGAACTTTACTAGCACAGTCGTACTACTACAATCGACTCCGGTGCTGGCCCAGCCCATGAACCCGCTGCCTCGGCCGTGCCGGCCGTCTCGATGTCAGGAGCAAGATCCGATGCCCAGCCGACGGCGCCTGATGAGGGCGCTGCTTTCGATGATCATGACCGGCGTGATGCTGCTCGCCGTCGCAGCACCGGCTGGAGCGAAGCCCCGACCTGACCCGATACCGGACGACCTGACTCAACGGCTGGACGCCGAACTGCCGGCGATCTTGGAGCGACACCGGATCCCCGGGGCCGCGGTGGTCGTGGTCGGTGGCGGTCGGCAACTCGCCGCGCGGGGCTATGGCACCGCCGACCTGATGACCGGAGCCGAGCTGGATCCGGCGCGCACCGGTTTGTTCACCGCCTCGGTGGCCAAGCTGTTCACCGCGACCGCCGCGCTCCAACTGGTCGAGCAAGGCCGGCTCGACCTGGATCGCGACGTCAACGACTACCTGACCGGCTTCGAGATCGCCGACACCTTCCCGGGCCGGCCGGTGACCATGCGCCACCTGCTGACCCACACCGCCGGGTTCGACTTCGCCGTTCTCGGCGGCGGTGGAGCGACCGACCGGGACGGCCGGACTCTCACCGACTACCTGGCGCGGGCCCAACCGGACCGGCTCCGGCCGCCGGATCTCAGCCTCGCGTCGTACGACAACTACGGGGTCGCGCTCGCGGGCCTCGTGGTCGAGGAAGTGGCCGGTCAACCGTTCGAGCGTTACGTCGCCGACCGGATCTTCGCGCCGCTCGGGATGGACCGCTCGACCCAGGCCCAGCCGCAACCGGATCACCTCCGGCGGCAGCTGGCCACCGGCTACCGCGTCGCGGGCGACGACTACGTCGCGGCAACCGGACAGTACGGCCCACTGACCCCGACCGGAGCGGCGACCGTCACCACGGCCGAGGACATGGGCCGGTTCATGCTCTCGCAGCTGCCGGGCGGCCACGCCCGGGTGCTGGACCCTGCCTCGATCCGGACCATGCAGACCCGGCAGGCCGGCCTGGACGAGCGGTTGCCCGGTCTCGGGTTCCTGTGGGAGCTGCGGGACCGAAACGGGCAGCGTCTGGTCACCAAGAGCGGCGACATGCCGGGCTTCCACACCAATCTGATCTTGCTGCCGGCTCTCGATGTCGGGATCTATGTGGCCTTCAACGGTGACGGCGACGGCAACACCGGATGGCTCGCCGGCCGGGAGTTCGAGCGCTGGTTCGTCGACCAACTCATCGCCGGCGACCCGGGAGAACCGTCACAGCCCACCGACCCACCATCCGTACCCCCGGCCGGATCGGCACGGTTCGAGGGAACCTACCGGGGCCTGCACATCAGCCACAGCGAGTTCATCGGAGCCGCCGGGCTGGTCGGCGGCGTCACCGTCACCGCTGAGCCCGACGGATCCCTGGTCACCACCAACGCCGCCCCGGACGACCCCGCCTGGGCAGAGCAGCGGTGGGACCCGATCGGCGATCGGCTGTTCCGCGAGCGAGGCGGCACCGAACTGCTGGCGTTCTCCGCCGACGCGACCTCGCTGACCATGACCGGCGAGCCGATCTACACCTTCACCGAGCTGCCCTGGTACGAGTCGCCGATGCTCCACCAGATCGTGCTCTCGGCCTGCCTGGCGATCGGCCTCGCCGGCGTCGTCGGCTGGCTGATCGCAGCAGCCTGGCGACGGCGGACCGAGCGACCGGGACCGCCGGCCGGCGCCCGGATCGCCCGCTGGACAGCCGGTGGCACCGTCCTCGCCCACCTCGGCTACACCGGCGCCATCCTGCTGCTGTTGACCGACGGGGCCGCGCTGAACGAGACCCTCTTCCTCGGCGACTCGCCGCTGTTGATCATGGTCCGGGTGCTCTCCTGCCTCGGCCTCCTCGGGGCCTTCGGATCGGTCATCGCGGTGGTCGTCGCCTGTTCGCGGCGTTGGTGGACGGTCCTGGGCCGGATCCAGTACGGCCTCGTGGCTGCCGCGGTCGCGGGAGTGCCCGCGATCTGCGCAACCCACGCCATGGTCGGACCGGGCCTCTGGTGACGCCACCGGCCGGGTCGACCCCGGCACAGCGGTCGACCCCGGCGACGCTACGGTGCCGCGGGCAGGACCACGGTGACGCGGAGTCCGCCGGCGGGGCGGGGGGCGAGAGTGAGGGTGCCGTCGTGGGCCTTGGTGATGCTCTTCACGATGGCCAGGCCGAGGCCGACCCCGCCGTGATCGGTACGCACTCGCTGGGAGCCGCGTTGGAAGGGCTCGGTCAGGGTGGTGACCAGTTGCGGGGTGAGCTTGTCGCCGGTGTTCTCGACGGTGAGCACCACGGCCTCGGGCCGCTGCCGGGTGGTGACCCAGACGGTGCCGCGCTCGGGCAGGTTGTGCACGATCGCGTTGTGGACGAGGTTGGTGACCAGCTGCTGCAGCAGGGCGGGTGAGCCGTTGGTGGGGGTCTGGTCACCGGAGGTCTGCAGGGTGACGTCGCGCTGTTCGGCCAGCGGCAACAGGGTCTCGGTCGCTTCCTCGGCGACCAGCGACAGGTCGACGTGCTCGGGGGTGAAGGATCGCCGGTCGGCGCGGCTGAGCAGCAGCAGGGCCTCGGTCAGATCGATCGCCCGGCTGTTGACCAGGTGCAGCCGGTCGACCAGCTCGCCGTTGTCATGATCAGGATCGTTGCGGGCCACGTCGAGCAGGGTCTGGGTGATCGCCAGCGGGGTCCGCAACTCGTGCGAGGCGTTGGCCGCGAACCGTTGCTGTTCGGCGACCTGGGCCTCGAGCTGCACGAGCATGGTGTCGAAGGCGTCGGCGAGCTCGCGGAACTCGTCCTTGCGCCCCTCCAGCTGGATCCGGTGCGACAGCGACCCGCCGGCGGCCTGCCGGGTGGCGTTCCGGATCCGGTTCAGCGGGGCCAGCATCCGCCCCGCGAGCAGCCAGCCGCCGATCAGGCCCAAGATCAACAGACAACCCAGCGCCTGCGCCGCGCGCGGGGCGAACGCCTCCCACAGCTCCCACTGGGTCGGGATCGGCCGGCCGCCGCGGCTGCCCGGCACGTCTTCGGGGAGGTAGACCACCCGCGGCACGTAGCGCAGCAGGAACACCCAGACGACCGCGATCATCAGGGCGCCGGTCAGCATGATCACCCCGGCGTAGCTGAGGGCGAGCTTGATCCGGACACTCAGCCCGGGCTGCCTATCCACGGTCTCCCTCGGGTCCGGAACCGGTGTCGATCCGATAGCCGACGCCGGGCACGGTCGCGATCAGCCAGGGCTCGCCGAGGCGTTTGCGCAGCGCCGAGACGGTGATCCGGACGGCGTTGGTGAACGGGTCGGCGTTCTCGTCCCAGGCCCGCTCCAGCAGTTCCTCGGCGCTGACCACCCCGCCCTCGGCGGCGACCAGCACCTCGAGCACGGCGAACTGTTTCCGGGTCAGCGCGACGTAGCGGCCGTCCCGGAAGACCTCGCGCCGGAACGGGTCCAGCCGCAGCCCGGCGATCTCGCGCACCGGCGGCCGGTTGTGGGCGCGCCGGCGGTCGAGGGCGCGCAGCCGGAGCACGAGTTCCTGCAGCTCGAACGGCTTGGTGAGATAGTCGTCGGCGCCGAGCCCGAAGCCGGAGGCCTTGTCGTCCAGCCGGTCGGCCGCGGTCAGCATCATGATCGGCATTCCGCTGCCGGAGGCGACGACGCGCTTGGCGATCTCGTCGCCGGACGGGCCGGGGATGTCGCGGTCGAGCACGGCGATGTCGTACGCGTTGATGCTCAGCAGTTCCAGCGCCGTGTCGCCGTCGCCGGCGATGTCGGCCGCGATCGCTTCCAGCCGCAACCCATCACGGATGGCTTCGGCCAGCAGGGGCTCGTCCTCGACGATCAACACGCGCATTTGGCCACGACCGTACCGGGCGGGGCCTATTGCCGGCATATCGAAAAGCCCATACGCGCCGACAACACCGCGCGCTCTTGACTGACGACATGACTCGAGCCACCTGTCGTACGCTCACCGAGGCCGACGGCGCCGTCCCCGAAGGCGTGACCGTGTTCGACGACGGCTATCCGGCCGTCGCCAACCTCAGGCCGGAATTGCTCCGGGCCCTGCGCGCGGCCGCGACGGCTGCCGCCGCGGAAGGTGTGAAGTTCTACGTCAACAGCGGCTGGCGTTCCCCGGAATACCAAGATCAGCTGCGCCGGGACGGGATCGTCAAGTACGGCTCCGAGGAGGAGGCCGCCCGCTGGATCGCCACCCCCGAAACGTCGCCGCACGTGTCCGGCGAGGCGGTCGACATCGGGCACTCCGAGGCCAAGGCGTGGCTGTTCGAGCACGGTGCGGCGTACGGGCTGTGCCAGATCTACAACAACGAACCCTGGCACTACGAGTTTCGCGCCGAGGCCATCGAGCACGGCAGCCCGCCCCGGTACGCCGACCCGTCACGCGATCCGCGGCTGCAGCGGTGACCGGCGCGCACGACCTCGCACCAGCATCGAGCCTCGGGCTGACCGTCGGGCCGATCGGCGCCGCCGAGCACCTGGCATTCGTCCGGGAGCAGCGCTCGGTCAGCTTCCTGCAGACCCCGGCCTGGGCCGGCGTCAAGACCGAGTGGCGCAGCGAGTCCCTCGGTTGGTACGACAGCGGCCGGCTGGTCGGCGCCGGGCTGGTGCTGCACCGCCCGGTGCCGCGACTCCGCCGCTTCACGCTGGCGTACCTGGCGCAGGGGCCGGCGATCGACTGGACCGGCGACCTCGGCGCCTGGCTCGACCCGCTGGCGACCCAGCTCAAGGCCCGCGGCGCGTTCGCGCTCCGACTCGGCCCGCCGGTGCGCACCGACACCTGGACCGCCGGCCAGGTCAAGGAGGGCATCGCCGACCCGGGCCGCCGGCGGCTCACCGACCTGCCCGGACAGTCCGATCAGGTCGGCGCCCGGGTGACCGGCTGGCTCCGCAGCGCGGGCTGGCGGCCGCAGAGCACGGCCGACGGCTTCGGCGTCGGGCAGCCACAGTTCACCTTCGAGCTACCGCTGGCCGGCCGGACCGAGGACGACCTGCTCAAGGGCATGAACCAGCTCTGGCGCCGCAACCTCAAGAAGGCCGCCAAGGCCGGCGTCGAGGTCACCGTCGGCGATGATCTTGAAGCCTTCCATCAGCTGTACGTCCACACCGCCGAACGGGATCACTTCACCCCCCGGCCGCTGCCCTACTTCCAGACCATGTTCCGGGCCCTGAGGGCGGAGGATCCCGACCGGATCAAGCTCTATCTCGCCCGGCATCAGGGCGACCTGGTCGCCGCCACCATCGGCATCCGGGTCGGCGGTCACGCCTGGTACGTCTACGGCGCCTCCAGCACCGCGAAGCGTGACGTGCGCGGCTCCAACGCCTGCCAGTGGGCCATGATCAGCGACGCCCTGGCCGCCGGCTGCGACGTCTACGACCTGCGCGGCATCACCCCGACGATCGACTCCGACGACCCGCACGTCGGCCTGATCCAGTTCAAGGTCGGCACCGGCGGCCGAGCCGTCCGCTACGTCGGCGAATGGGACCTCCCCCTCCGCCCCCTCCTCTACCGAGCCTTCGACCTCTACCTCAACCGCAACCGCTGAACGAGCTTGTTCCGTTCCCTGAGCCTGTCGAAGGGCAAGCCCGACAGGGACGCTTGTTCCGTTCCCTGAGCCTGTCGAAGGGCAAGCCCGACAGGGACGCTTGTTCCGTTCCCTGAGCCTGTCGAAGGGCAAGCCCGACAGGGACGCTTGTTCCGTTCCCTGAGCCTGTCGAAGGGCAAGCCCGACAGGGACGCTTGTTCCGTTCCCTGAGCCTGTCGAAGGGCAAGCCCGACAGGGACGCTTGTTCCGTTCCCTGAGCCTGTCGAAGGGCAAGCCCGATGCATCCCATGGTCCGTCATGATCATGGAATCACCTGGCCAGCCCTTCGACAGGCTCAGGGAACGGAACGCGCTCAGGTCAGCGCGGCAGCGACCTCGTCGAGGTGGGCGCCGCGGGAGGCCTTGATCAACACCACATCACCGGATTCGAGCTCGTGGAGCAGCCAGTCGACGGCGGCGGCGTTGTCGGCCAGCGCGACGGCGCGCTCGCCGGCGCCGGCAACGATCTGCCGGCCGGCGGCGCCGATCCCGACGACCAGATCGGCCCGGGCGGCCGCGTACCGGCCGACGGCGCGGTGCTCGGCGTCGCTGTCCTCGCCGAGCTCGAGCATCTCGCCGAGCACGGCGATCCGGCGGCCGCCCTCGATGGCGGCGAGCGCGTCCAGGCCGGCGAGGGTGGATTCGGGGTGGGCGTTGAAGGAGTCGTTCAGCAGGGTCGCGCCGCCGGCCAGGTCGCGCAGCTCCAGCCGCCACTTCGACAGCGCGACGTCGGCCAGTGCCGTCGCGGCCCGGTCGAGAGGGATGCCGGCCGCCAGTCCGGCCGCCGCGGCGGCCGACGCATTGAGTGCCTGGTGCGCCCCGAGGATCGGCAGCGTGGTCGGGGCCGCGGCGGCGGTGGTCCGGAGCACGAAGGACGGCCGGGCGAGCCGGTCCAGCGCCAGGTCGGTCACCCGGACGTCGGCGTGCTCGGCCAGGCCGAAGGTCAGCACCGGACCGTCGGTGAGCGCGCGCATCGCGACCACCCGGGGATCGTCGGCGTTGAGGATGGCAGTGCCGCCCGGCGCCAGCCCCTGTACCAGTTCACCCTTGGCCGTGGCGATGGCTCCGCGTGATCCGAACTTGCCGAGGTGGGCCCGGCCGACGTTGAGCACGATGGCGATGTCGGGGGCGACCAGGCGGGTCAGGTCGGCGATCTGGCCGAGGTGCCGGGCGCCCATCTCCAGCACCAGGAAGCGGGTCGCCCGGTCGGCGCGCAGCATGGTCAGCGGCACCCCGAGCTCGTTGTTGAGCGAGCCGATCGTGGCGACCGTCGGCGCCGTGCTCGACAGCACCGCGGTCAGCAGGTCCTTGGTGCTGGTCTTGCCCTGCGAGCCGGTCAGCCCGACGACGGTCAGGCCGTCCCGGAGCCGGCCGACGACCTCGGCGGCCAGGGCCTGCAGCGCGACCTGGGCGTCGTCGACGACCACGGTCGGCAACGCCGTCGGCCGAGAACCGAGCACGGCCACCGCCCCGGCCCGGCCGGCCTGGTCGGCGAAACCGTGACCGTCGACGTGCTCGCCGGCGAAGGCGACGAACAGACCACCCGGCTCGGCCTGTCGCCCGTCGAGCACGGCCGGCGCGGTCACCGTCACGGCACCGTCTCCCGCGACGGTGCCGCCGACGATCTTGGCGATCTCGTCGAGGCTGAGCGGGATCATGCTGACTCGCTGGAATTCATGCCTCCCAGTCAAGTGATCACGGCATATCGTCGGCATATCGAAAAGCCGATACGCGCCGGCAACACCGCCTTCTCTTAGCTGGCGGCATGAGCTCCAGCGATCCGGCCCGAACGGCGATCCGCCGCCCTCGCTCGAGGTCCGCCACGCTGGAGATCACCATCTACGGCTGCGGGCCGGACGAGGCCGTCCTGTTCCGCGAGCTGGCACCACAGTACGGCGTCCTGCCCAAGATCACCGAGGCACCGGTGTCGGAGGCCACGATCGAGCTCGCCTTCGGCAACCGCTGCATCAGCGTCGGCCACAAGACCAAGATCACGAACTCGACGTTGCTCGCGCTCAGCCGGATCGGCGTCGGGTACATCTCCACCCGGAGCATCGGCTACAACCACCTCGATCCGCGCTTCGCCGAAAGCGTCGGCATCACCGTCGAGAACGTCACCTACTCACCCGACAGCGTGGCCGACTACACGCTGATGTTGATCTTGATGGCGGTGCGCCAGGCGAAGGCCATGGTCCGCCGCACCGATCTTCATGATTACCGATTGAACGACGTACGCGGGCGGGAGCTGCGCGACCTGACCGTCGGAGTGATCGGCACGGGACGGATCGGCGCCGCCGTCATCGATCGGCTGCATGGCTTCGGCGGCCGGATCCTCGCCTACGACCTCCGTCCCAAGATCGCGGCCGACTACGTCCCGCTCGACGAACTGCTGCAACAGAGCGATCTGATCACCCTGCACACTCCACTCACGCCGGACACCCACCATCTGCTCGGACGGCACGAGTTCGAGCGGCTGAAGCCCGGCGCCCTGGTGATCAACACCGGCCGCGGTGCCCTGCTCGACACCGAGGCCCTGCACGCGGCCCTGATCAGCGGCCGGGTGAGCGGCGCGGCGCTGGACGTCCTCGAAGGAGAGGAAGGGATCTTCTACATCGACCACCGCGACACCGCGATCGACAACGAACTGCTGCCGCGACTCCAGGCGCTGCCGAACGTGCTGATCAGTCCGCACACCGCCTACTACACCGATCATGCCCTGCGGGACACGGTCGAGAACTCAATGATCAACTGCCGCCAATTCGAAAGCAGGAGCCAGCATGACTAAGTTGCACGTCGGAATCATCTTCGGGGGCGGCTTCGAGGAGCATCCCGTCTCGGTCAAGTCGACCCAGGAAGTCGCCAAGAACCTCGATCTCGACCAGTACGAGCCGTTCTACATCGGGATCACCAAGAGCGGCGCCTGGACCCTCTGCGACGGCCCCGAGGACGGCTGGGAGGACGGCCCCGGCCGGCCGGTCGTGCTGTCGCCGGACCGGAGCAATCCCGGCCTGCTGGTGCTCGACCCCGGGGACCACCAGACGATCAAGCTCGACGTCGTGCTGCCCGTGCTGCACGGCCGGCTGGGCGAGGACGGCGCGATCCAGGGCCTGTTGGAGATCGCCGGGATCCCCTACGCCGGTTGCGACATCCCCAGTTCCGCGCTGTGCATCGACAAGTCGCTGACCTATTCCGTGGTCGCCGGCGCGGGCATCGGGACGCCCAAGTTCTGGATCGTCGCGGCGGGCGACGAGGTGGATGCCGACCGGTTCAACTATCCGATCTTCGTCAAGCCGGCCCGGTCGGGATCATCGTTCGGCGTCAGCAAGGTCTCGACGAAGGACGAACTCCCGGACGCGCTGCGGACCGCGGGCCAGTTCGACTCCAAGATCATGATCGAAGAGGCGGTGGTCGGCAGCGAGATCGGCTGTGCAGTCCTGGGCAACGACGGGGAGTTGATCACCGGCGAGGTCGACCGGGTCGCGCTGACCCACGGCTTCTTCAAGATCCACCAGGAGGACGACCCGGAGAGCGGTTCGGAGAATGCGACCTTCATCGTCCCCGCCGACATTCCGGTCGCGTCCCGCGAGCTCGTCCGGGAGACGGCGAAGGCCATCTACCGTGCCCTGGGCTGCCGCGGCCTGGCCCGGGTCGACCTGTTCCTCACCGAGGACGGCCGGGCCATCCTCAACGAGGTCAACACGCTGCCGGGTCTGACCTCGTACAGCCGCTATCCGCGGATGATGGCCGCCGCCGGGATGCCGCTGTCCGAGGTGATCGACCGGGTGATCGGACTGGCCCTGGCCGGCCCCGGTCGATGAACGACGGCTTCGTCTTCGTCGACTCGGTCGTCCCCGGCATCCGCTGGGACGCCAGATACGCCGGCGGCGACAACTTCACCGGGCGGCCGGTGGCGGGTTATCGGGCGAATCGCATCGTCGGCACCCCGGCCCTGTGTGCCGCCCTGGAACGGGCCCGGGACAAGGCCGCCTCGATCGGCTTCGGCCTGTTCCTCTGGGACGGCTATCGACCGCAGTCCGCGGTGGACGACTTCCTGCACTGGTCGCGGCAGCCGGAGGACGGCCGGACGAAGCCGCAGTACTACCCGAACCTCGACCGGTCCGACCTGTTCGCCCAGGGCTATGTGGCCACCCGGTCGGGCCACAGCCGGGGCAGCGCCGTTGACCTGACGCTCTTCCGGCTGACGACCGGGGAGCTCGTCTCGATGGGCGGTGATCATGACCTGATGGACACCGTCTCGCATCATGGAGCGGCGGGGGTCACCGAGGCCGAGGCGCGGAACCGGCAGTATCTTCGTTCGGTCATGTGGGGCTCCGGCTTCGACTCCTACCGTTGCGAGTGGTGGCACTACACGCTGCGGGAGGAGCCCCATCCGGACACGTACTTCGATTTCCCCATCACCGATCTCGTCGACAAGGGAACGCATGCAGATCCGACCGGCGCAACCCGCCGACGCCGCGGCCGTCACCGCATTGCTTGAGCAACTGGGCTATCCGCAGGACGGCGAGTCGACCACGGCAGCACGGATCCAGGGCTGGGCCGACGATCAGTCCAGCGCGGCCTACGTCGCCGAGGCCGACGGTGACGTCCTCGGTGTCGTCGCGGTCCATCTCTGTCCGTTCTTCGAACGCAACGGCCACTGGGCCCGGATCGTCGCGCTGGTCGTCTCCCACAAGGCCCGCGGCCGGGGAATCGGCGGCCTGCTCGTCGCGGCGACGGAGGAGTTCGCCGCCGAGCACGGCTGCGAACGGATGGAGGTCACCAGCTCCAACTACCGCGACGACGCGCACGGGCTCTACCGGAGCCGCGGCTACCTCGACCAGACCCCACGATCATCCCGGTTCATCCGCGACCTCGACCGCAGCGGCGCGGTGCCGGCGTGACGGCGCCGCGGGTCGTGGTGGCCGGCGGCCATTCGGCCGGGCACATCGAGCCCGCGATGAACCTCGCCGACGCGCTGCGCCGCTTGGAACCGACGGCCGAGGTCACCGCCCTCGGCACCGTTCGCGGCCTGGACACGACGCTGATCCCGGCCCGCGGCTACCCGCTCGAGCTGATCCCGCCGGTGCCGCTGCCGCGCACCCTGAACCGGGAGCTGCTCCGGACGCCGGGCCGGCTGCGCGAGTCGGTCCGGGCGACCGGAGCGGTGCTCGACCGGGTCCGGGCCGAAGCCGTGGTCGGTTTCGGCGGCTACGTCGCCGTGTCGGCCTATCTCGCCGCCCGCCGGCGGGGCCTGCCGATCGTCGTGCACGAGGCGAACGCCCGGCCCGGCGTGGCCAACCGGCTCGCGGCCCGGCTGACCCGGCACGTGTTCACCGCCGCCCCCGGTGTCCGGCTGGCCCACGCCACCGCGATCGGGATCCCGCTCCGGCCGGCGATCACCGGCCTCGACCGCGCCGCCCTCCGGGCCGCCGCCCGGCAGCGGTTCGGCCTGCGTCCCGACGGGCTGGTGCTGCTGGTCACCGGCGGTTCGCAGGGCGCCGGGGCGATCAACGCCGCCGTGTCCGGCGCGGCTCCGGCACTGCGGGCGGCCGGGGTCCAGGTGCTGCACGTCACCGGACCGCAGCACGAGGTCGAGGTGCCGGCCGGTGATCCCGCCGACCCGCCCTACGTCGTCGTCCGCTACGTCGACGAGATGCAGTACGCCTACGCCGCCGCCGACTTCGTGATCTGCCGCTCGGGCGCGATGACCTGTGCCGAGCTGGCCGCCGTCGGCCTGCCCGCGGCCTACGTCCCGTTGCCGTTGCGCGGCGGGGAGCAGCGGCTGAACGCCGTGCCGGTCGTCGCGGCCGGCGGCGCCCTGCTGGTCGACAACGCCGACATCACCCCGGCCTGGATCGAGAGCAACGTGATCCCGGTCCTCGCCGATCCCGAGCGGCTCGCGGCGATGTCGGCCAACGCTTCCGCCGCCGGTGCCCCCGACGCCGACGTCGTCCTGGCCCGCCACATCCTCACCACCATCTCGTCGACCCGTCAGTCCCGCGGCCGTTCTGGCGGCGTGTCGCAGCCGATGTGACGGCTCGATCGAGAGGCGAGAGACCCGGTCCGCCCTGAAATCCGACCACCAGTCGGCAGCAGACCGACGACACGCCGACGCTTCGCGGATGCGTCGGTGACTGCCGGTCGAATTCCAGGGAGTCACCCCGACACCGCGAATCAGGGTGCCGGACCATATCGTCGGCATATCGAAATCCGCATACGGGCCGGCAACGTCGCACTGTCTTGACTGGAGGCATGTCCTCGAGGGAATGCGCAACATCACGGGTCCGATCGTTGCTGGCCGGGGCGGTGATCATCGCCGTCGTTGCCGGTGCCGCCGGTTGCCAGGCTCCGGCGACCGGATCGTCTCCCGAGGCGGCCACGGGGCCGGCCGGATCACGCTCCTCGGCTGCCCCGCCCGCTCCGCCGAAGGCGTCGTCCTCCCCCAAGGCCTCGCCCACCGAGACCCCCGCGAAGCGCCGGCACGGCGAGGCGGCCGGCGCCGTCCCGGACGGCGTGACGGTGTTCGACGACGACGTGCCGGGCGTGGCCAAGCTTGATCAAGACCTGCTGGCCGCCCTCCGCCGGGCAGCGACCGACGCCGCGGACGACGGGGTGGAGATCTTCGTCAACAGCGGCTGGCGCTCGGCCGAATACCAAGATCAACTGTTGCGCGAGGCGATCAAGAAGTACGGCTCGAAGAAGGAGGCCCTCCGTTGGGTCGCCTCCCCCGAGAAGTCGTTGCACGTATCGGGTGACGCGATCGACCTCGGGCCCACCGAGGCGACGAAGTGGCTGTCCCAACACGGCGCCGACTACGGGCTGTGCCAGATCTACGACAACGAGCCGTGGCACTACGAGTTGCGGCCCAAGGCGGATGATCAGGGCTGCCCGGACCGTTACGCCGACCCGACCCAGGACCCCCGGTTGCAGTAGGTGATCACCGCCGATTCCGAGGGGCTCGGCTATCGGAGATCTCGATAGGCCTCGGCCCGGCGGCGGACCAGCCTGGCGACCGTCTGTTCGATCGCACCCAGCCGCACCCAGGTCTCCGGATCCGAGACCGACAGGCCGAATCTGGTGTAGAGGAACATCCAGCGGCCCACGAGCTCGACATCGAAGTGCGCGGCATGATCAATGAGGTGCGCCATCAGGTCGGGCGTGACGATGTAGAAGGCGTCGACCCGGTGCTCCGGTGCGCAGTAGAGATCGAAATGCTGGTCCAGGTCCCCACCGAGCGACTGCTTGAAGCCCGGCACGAACCGCTCGGACAGGTCGCCGGCGAAGGTGTTGTTGGCCTTGGCGTCCAACATCAGGTACGGCAGCGCCCCGGGCAACCGGATCGCCGCGTACTGCCATTCGTGCTGCTGTCGGTTCCGGCCCCACCCGGTGACATAGCGGTGGACACCACAGTCGGTGATCGGACCCGTCTCCGACCACATCCGCAGCACCGTCTCCTGCTCACTGCCGGCCCGGAAGATGAACCCCGGATGGGTCGCAACGACGGTCCGCGGCGCGTACGACAGCTCGTTGGCCGCCGCGAACCGTACGCACCGCAGATGATCACGCCACCGGCTGCGACCGAAGTCCCGGCGGAACAGATAGACGCCGTCGGCGATCACGATCAGGATGAAGATGCCCCAGATGAACGGGTGCCAGGACGACGGGGCGTGTGCGATGTTGATCAGGATCGATGCCCCGACCACCGGCAGGATGACGAGGGAGGCGAGCCAGCCCAGGACCGAACGCAGGGGGACCTGAGGACTCCAGTCCGGATCCCCGGTTGCCAGCGTCTCCTTCCGGAAGGCCCGCACCTCGGCCTCGTCCACCGGCTCCCGCAAGGCCGACGTGTCGAACATCGGTTGACCCTCCGCCTTTCGTGGTGCCTCGGCACCGCCGCTCGAAACGGCCCGGACCCACCACGGTATTGATCAAGCAGCCCAGCCGACACGACTCCGACCGACCCGGAGAGTGATGGCCTCATTGCCGATCGTGATCTACCGGTGCCGTTGGCCGGCCGGCAGCGGTGGCGCGTGGCGGCGGCGATAGGCCGACGGCGGCACGTCGCAGTGGGCGGTGAAGGCCTCGTAGAAGCGGGACAGGGAGCCGAAGCCCGAACGGTGCCCGACCTCGGCGACCGAGGCGTCGGTGGTCAGCAGAATCCTTTGCGCCAAGGCGATCCGGGAGCTGGTGAGATAGCTGTTGATGGTCCGGCCCAGGGCTTGCTTGAAGATCCCCATGGCATGGTGCGGATGGACGTGGATGGCGTCGGCGATGTCCTTGACCCGCAGCGGTTCATGGCAGTGCAGGGCGATGAAGTGCGCCATCTCGGCAGCCTGGGAGAAGACGGACCGGGCGGCCGGGCCGGCACCGTCGGGAGTGGCGGGCGGAGACTGCAGGACGCGGGTGATGAAGGCCCGCAACTCGAGCGCCACCAGTTCCCGCCGGGCAGCATCGGGAGCGGCAAGATCAACTTCCCACTGCCGCAGATGCCCGGCGGAGTAGAGGGCGCTGACGTCGCGGGCACCGATGATCACCTCGCCGTCGAGCAGCCGCCGGACGTTCTCCGCCGCCATCGGCCAGGTGAGGAACTGGGCCAGCGGCACCGTCAGCCAGGTCATCTGCACCCGCTCCCCCCGGACCAGCAACTGGTGTGGCTGCGCGGCCCAGAAGACCGCTGCCAGGCCCGCCCGCAACGTCAGTGGGCGCCCCCCGATCAGGTACTGCAGCGGTTCGCCGGCGTAGTTCAGCTCGATGTCGTTGTGCTGGTGGGCCTGCGCCATCGCCGGCGACCGGAGATTCTGACAGGCCAGGCCGTACGTGGCGGGTTCGGTGATCGTCACCTGGCACCTCCGTCGTTCGACCTGAGGATACCGGAAGTCTGCCGGGCAAGACCGGAGGAACCTTCCGCCGAACGCGCCTATCGTCACGCCATGACCCCGATCAGACGACGATCACTGCTCGGTGCCGGGACCGCGACGGCGGCGCTGGCCGCGACCGGGTGGCTGGCCGGCTGCACCGGTGCGGACGGTGGCGGCGGCGGCGACGCGCCGAAGTCTCTGGAGAACGTGCCGATCAAGGAATTCGGGCCGGCGACGCCGGGGGTCAACTATCCCGACGGCTACGTCGGAGCCCGGGCCTCCAAGATCGAACCGTTCGGCGACGGCAGCACCGAGTTCCGGGTGGTCGTGCCGCAGGACGCGCAGGTGGTCGGCGACTGGAACAAGAACGACATGACGACCTGGTTCGAGGAGCGCACCGGGGTCAAGGTTCGGTTCGAATCCGTGCTCTCCACCGCGACCGACGGATCGCCCGACCTGACCAAGGTCAACGCGATGCTGTCAGCCGGTGATCTTCCCGACGCCTTCCTCGGCCTGCCGTTCTCGAATGATCAAGTGTCGGTCTACGGTCAGCAGGGGCTGTTCGTCGCGCTGGACGACTACATCGACGTGTACGCACCGCATCAGCGACAGCTGCGGGCGGACTATCCCGGGCACCAGGCGCTGACCCGGGCGGCCGACGGAAAGATCTATCAGTTCGCCGGCATCAACGACTGTTACCACTGCAGGTCCAGTCCCGGTCGGGCCTGGATCAACTCCCGCTACCTTGATCAGATCGGCGCCACGATGCCGACCACGACCGAGGAACTGCGCGAAGTCCTGCTGCTGTTGAAGGAGAAGGATCCGACGCCGCGGGGCAACGTGATCCCGTTCGCCGCGGGGGTGGACAGTCCGATCGACAACTTCATCATGAATGCCTTCCTCTACAACCCGGGCGGCGACGTCAACGGCGGCTGGCTGGCGCTGGCCGACGGCCGGGTCGAGCTGGTCGCGACCAAGCCGGAATGGCGGGAGGCGCTGCGGTTCCTGCGGACCCTGCACGACGACGGGACACTCGGCCGGGATGCGTTCACGATGACCGAGGCCGCCTTGCTCCAGGCCGGCAACCAGGGCCGGCTGGGCTTCGTCCGCGCCTACTACTGGGGCTCCTTCGCCGACATCGCCTATCAGCCGGACGCGTTGTGGAAGGACTATGTGGCGGTGCCGCCGCTGCGCGGCCCGGCCGGCGTCCAGTATGCGCGCTGGGATCACTTCGGCTACAAGACGTCGCCGTTCTTGATCACCTCGGCCTGCAAGCAGCCGGAGATCATGATCCAGTGGGCCGACGCGCAGATGGAGCTGGAGGCGTTCCAACATCACGTCGCCGGCAACCAGGGTGAGAACTGGGACTGGTCGGCGAAGGGCACCAAGGGGATCAACGACAAGCAGGCGCTGTATCAGTTGAAGGCGTTCCCGCCGCCGGTCGGCACGTCCTGGAGTCAGTACGGGGCGATGTACAACTCCAACGACGCCCGGCTCGGGATCCAGATCAACGCCTCCAACCCGAACTTCGAAGCCGAGCTGTATCGCTCCGCGCAGTCCTACGAACAGTTCGCGGAGCCGGAGACGATGCAGGTCCCGCCGTTGATCTTCGGCGACAGCGACGCCGTGACGAAGGCCGACACGGCGGCCACGATCTACAACCGGGTGCGCAGTGCGATGGCAGCGTTCGCGATCGGCGAGACCGACATCAACGACGACCGGGCCTGGGACGACTACGTCGCCTCGTTCGACGCGATCGGCGTCGGCGCGTACCTCGAGCTCTACCAGCGGGCCTACGACAACCGGCCGCAGTGATGCCGCCGAAGCGTCGGCTCGGCGTGGTCGGGTTGGGCGAGGGGCGCAGCATCCTGTCGGCGGCCCGGTCGTCCCCCCGGTGGCAGGTGGCCGCGGTCTGCGATCTTGACGAAACCCTGTGCCGGCAACGGATCGAGGAGTTCGGCCTGGACCGCTGGACCACCGCCTACGACGACCTGCTGGCCGACCCGAAGATCGACACGATCGCGATCTACACCCCCGATCACCTCCATCTTGATCACTGCCTGCGCGCCCTCGCGGCCGACAAGCACGTGATCTGCACCAAGCCGCTGCTCGACTCGCTGATCGGCGCGGACCGGTTGCTCGACGCGGCCCGAAGATCATCGGGGCGGCTGATGGTCGGTCAGAGCACCCGGTTCTTCGAGCCGATGATCAACCAGCGTCGCGATGTCGAGGCCGGCCGGCACGGCGAGCTCGTCGCCGTCGACGCGCACTACAGCACCGACGCCCGCTGG
The DNA here is from genome assembly GCF_009299835.1 of Microlunatus speluncae. Lineage (GTDB taxonomy): Bacteria > Actinomycetota > Actinomycetes > Propionibacteriales > Propionibacteriaceae > Microlunatus > Microlunatus speluncae. The sequence continues at coordinate 845,666 of NZ_VKCZ01000020.1, read as the reverse complement.
TTCCTGTCCAGGGACTGGAGCACCGGCACGACCTTCTCCTGGCTGTGGAACTTCCTGATCCACGCCGTCGACCTGGTCCGCTGGTATCTGCCCGACGTCGACGAGGTGACCGGCTTCGGCACCGTCAGCCCGAACACCCTCCGAGCCGGCCTGGACCGCCCCGACTCGCTGCGCTTCGTACTGCGTACGCCCTCCGGCCAACTCGCCACCGTGTCCGGCAACTACACCCTGCCCGGGATCGATCAACGACTCGAACCGTCCATCGGCTGCCTGATCCGCGGCACCGAGGGCAGCAGCCGGGCCGACTATCCCGGCCTGACGTACCACACGCGTTTCGCCGGCGAGGGTCCCCGCAGCCACGACTTCACCGCCCTGTCCGGGCACTACTTCCGCTTCGAAGGCACCAGCCATCACGCCGGCGAATACCAGAACTACCTCGACTACTTCGCCACCTGCCTCGACTCGGGCCTCGACCCCCGACCCGGCCCGGCAGAAGCCATCGAGACCCTCGCCCTACTCGAGGCCATGGAGCGCAGCCTGGCCCACGACGGCCAACCGGTCCGCCGCTCCCAGATCCTCGCCGACCACAACCTGCTCACCCTGCTACCGCCGACCCGTCACCTCCGCGGCCGATCTGTCGGCGTGTCGAAGCAGCTGTGACGGCTCGACAGCGGCGGGTCGGGGTGTAGAGCCTCGGCGGCGATTTCGTCCGACAGACAGGATCGCACGCACGCTATAAGGCCAGCTTCACCGTGACCGACGAGAATGGACGGCCCGAACTCGACGACGACGGTAAGCCGAGGACCTCGATCTGCTTCACTTCAGTGCAGGTCCACGCTGGCAAGGACATCCCGACCGGGACCCTCCGCTCGATCCAGCGCCAGATGGAAGCCGCGTTCGGGAGAGGATGGCTGCTGTGATCAAGACCTACCGAGTGATCGTCACCCGCGAGGGTGACGACTGGCTCGCCGACGTGCCCGAACTCTAGGGAGCCTCAACCTTCGCCTCCACCCTGCGCCGGCTCCGCGAGTACGTCCGCGAGGTGATCATCCTCGCCGACGACCTGCCCGACGACGCCGAGGTCCACACCGATTTCGAGTATCGCATCGATGACCCGGCCGTCCAGCAGGCCGTCGAGACCCCGGGTCGGGTGTCCCAAGTGGCCAACGGCTGAGCGGTGGCGGATGCGAGCCCGGCAGCGACCACCGATGACATTCGACACTGATGGCCGGTCCCTGATCATGTGAGAATGCGGGCCATGACACAGCCGGGCGTGATCACGCTGCCTCCACCGCTGGCTCGCGGGCCGCATGCTCCACCACCCGTGCCGCCGGCCGATCCGTGGATGCGGGAGTACCTTCGCGGCCACGTCGTTCGGATGATCAGTGCCTCGGGCACCATGGCCATGGGGATCATCGCCGCCGTCATCTTCTGGCTGCCGCTGATCGGGCTGCTGTTCGGCCTGGGCGTGGTGATCATGCACCGCTACCAGCTCCGGTTGATCGATTACTACGCGGCTTACTTCCAGCCGGCCGGATATCCCGATCGCGGGACGCTTCAGGTCGGTTACGTGTTCGGTTGGATCGCGGTGGGCCTGTCCGCGCTTTCCAGCCTGGGCTGGGTCTACCTCATGGTGAGCACAGCCTGATCACGGATGATCACAGCTCGGCGGCGAACTCGGCCAGGATCCCTTCGATGAAGGAATGATCCGTGTCCGGTTCCGCGTCCGGGTCGCGGGCCCGGAGGTACGGGATCACGATCAGCTCCATCGACAACACCCAGCCGCGGGCCCGGACCCAGGCCGCGTCGTCGACCGCCATCGCGTCCCGGAAGGCGTGCCGCGAGTCGCCCTCGAACAGATACCACGCGGCCAGCAGGTCACCGGCCGGGTCGGCGGCCCAGGCCGTGCCGAAGTCGATCACCGCGGAAGGCTTGCCGCCGGACACCAGGACATTGCCCGCCATCAGGTCGCCATGGATCCACCGGCGCGTGCCGTCCCAGACATCGGCGGCCAGCGCCGCCTCCCAGGCCGCGAGAACGAGTCCGGTGTCGAACTCGTCCCGCAACTCGTCCAACGCCTCCCGGAAGAGCCCGTCCCGCGGCGCCAACGGTGTGCCGCGGCTGAACGGACTGTCCGGCGGCAGTGGTGCCCCGGTCGGGTCGACCGTCTGCAGACAGCGAACGAACTCGGCCAGTCCGCGCGCGGCCGCCACCGGGTCGGCCAGTTGATCATGCTGGAAGGGTTCGCCCGCCAACCACCGATACACCCCCCAATTGAAGGGATAGCCCTGGCCCGGCGTCCCGAGACCCAGCGGCTCCGGTACGGCGAGCGGCAGGTGCGGTGCCAGCCGCGGCAGCCAGGTCGCGTCCTTCCGCACCTGATCCTGCGATCCCTCCGTGCGCGGCAGCCGGACCGCCAGATCGGCGCCCACCCGGAACGTCACGTTGTCCGTGCCCGACGCCGCGACGCCCCTGATCGGGGCCTCGGCCCATTCCGGAAACTGCTCGACGAGCAGTCGCGCCACCAGCGCCGAGTCGATCTTCACCTCGTCGTCGTACAACCTCGAGACGTCGGACATGCACCGAAGTCTGGCAGCCCGGCTCCGACTCCGGTAGTGACAACGATCCTGGAGTTGGCCCAGGAACATCGAGCGGATCTGGCCCTGTCGGCGAGCCGGCCGGATGCCTATCGTGGCCCGGAACTCTCATGAAAAGGAGCCGACCGGTGCAGTTTCGACACTCCGGACAGATCTGGCAGGACTATCCCGAGCTCGTCGCCGGCGCGATGATCGTCGAGGGCATCGATTCCTCGGCGGTGATCACCGACGTCGTGGCGGAACTGAGCGCGGAAGCCGAAGCCAGGCTGGCCGAAAACCAGATCAGAGCGCTGCCGGAGATCCAGGCGTGGCGCCGGATCTTCGCCCGGATGGGGTTGAAGCCCACGCAGTATCGTTGTGCGGCCGAGTCACTGCTGCGCCGGTTCGGCAAGGACGGCTCGCTGCCGCGCATCCACCCGTTGGTCGACCTGCTGAACGCGATCTCGATCGCCTACGCCATCCCGATCGCCGTCTTCGATCTTGACCGGGTCGATGATCAACTCGAGGTCCGGTACGCCGACGGGACCGAGACCTATCAGGCCTTCTCCGGGGACGAGGAGCGGCCGCGCCCCGGCGAGGTGATCTTCGTCGACTCCGCCGGCCGGGCGCACGCCCGGCGCTGGACCCATCGGCAGAGCGCCCGGTCGGCGATCACCGACCGGACCAGGCGGGTGCTGATCGTCGCCGAAGCCGTCCACGACCGAGCCGGTGCCGATGTCGCGGCCCTGGTCGATCGGACTGTGGCCCAGCTCAGCCGGCTCTGGCCCGCGGCCGTGACGGCGGCGATCTTGACGGCCGCGGCCCCCACCCTCGGCGCCGCGCCGGAAGGCTGAGCTTCGGGCTCAGCGCAAGGTTTGCGGCTCGGCCAGCAGGTCCGTCCGCAGGCGGTCGACGTGCTCCAGCCGACGCTCGACGTCCGCGCGCCGCTCGGCGATCTGCCGCTGCTGGCCGGCGATGGCGCTGAGGCTGTGCGCGGTCCGGGCCTTGGCCTCCTCAATCCGGTTGCTGACCGACAGGTCGGTGAAGATGTTGTCGAACCAGACGTCGAGGAACCGGGTCATGTCGCCGACGTCCAGCGCCTCGACCGTGCCGCCACCGACGTCGGCGAGCTCGCGGGACAGCCGGGCGAGTTGTTGGTTGGCCTGGGCCGCGGCGGCCGAGGCCTGGTCGAGCTTGTCCTGCTTGACCAGGCTCGACACCATCCCGCCGCCGAAGAACGTGTCGTACGTCGACCAGCCGGCCGCGTTGTCGAGGATGTCGTTCAGCTCTCCGAGCGCCTGGCTCGCATCGCCCGCGGCCCGGTCGGCTTCGGCCAGCTCGCGGTGCTCGGCCTGCAACCGCCCCCGCTCCTCCGCCAGGCCGGCCAACCGCTGCGCCCCTGGCCCGCCCTGGGTCGCCAGCCACTGCTCCTTCACCGCCTGCGACTCCCGGAATCGGGCATCGACATCGCCGAGCGCGCGGCCCCGCTCCGCCAGTTGATCCCACTCCGCGTGCAGGGCGTCGCAGCGAGCCTGCGCCTCGGCGACCCGGAGCTCGGCGGCCCGAGCTTCGGCCTGCTCCCGCTCGAGATCGGTTGCGCGGGAGCCGCGCACGCCGGCGATGATCTTGGTCAGCGAAAACTTCTCCAGCTTGTCGACATCCCGCGCTTCGTCCCGCAGCTCGCCGCGCCGCTGGGCGAGCTGCTCCTGCGCGGCCTGATGCTGCTGCTGCAACGAGTCGATCTGGCCCTTGATCAGGTCCCGCTCCCGTACCGCCGAGCTTGCGGACTCGAGCTTGGCTTGGATCTCCGGCACCGTGGTCATGGGTCGGAAGGTTACCGACCGTCCGGGTCGGGCACCCTGACGCGCAGGCCGTGCTGGTCGACCCAGGCCTCGAACTTGACGACCTCACCGAACCCGTCGCCATCGAGTTCGAGCTCTTCGGGTGCCCGCAGTGTCACGTCGATCGACGCGGCATGTTGATAGTTCAGCGCGCGAATGTCCCGCGCGGCCCCCTTCAATCGCTGACCGGCGCCGGTCCGGTGCAGCAGCGCGTTCTCCACCAACACCTTCCACGAGATCTGCAGCCAGCCGAACAGGCCGTCGGGCCGCAGCGCCACGATGTCGAGCACGCCGTCGTCGACCGCCGCCTCCGGCAGCAGCAGGATGTTGCCCGGCAACGATCCACAGTTGCCGATCAGCAAGGTGTGCAGTCGTCGCCGGTGCGCCTTTCCGCCGTCGTACGCAGACGTCAGCCGGATCCGGCGGCCACCCTTCAAGGCCTGGCCGATCGATTTCGCGTACGCCAGCCAGCCGATCTTCTTCTTCAGGTCGTCGTCGGTGTTCGCCATCAACTGGGCGTCGAGGCCGATCCCGGCCATCACGACGAACGCGTGTTCTTCGATCTTGCCGTCGGCGCGGTGCAGCCGCATCCGGCCAAGATCAACATTGCGATCCCTGCCCGCGAAGGCGGTCGAGACCGCCTCGGTCAGGTTGTCGAGGGTCAGGTCGAGGTTGCGGGCCAGCAGATTCCCGGTGCCGGCCGGCAGCAGCGCCAGCGCGCTGTCGCTTCCCTGCAGACCCTCGGCGACCGCTCGCACGGTGCCGTCGCCGCCGGCCGCGAGCACGACATCCACGCCCTCGGCGACCGCCTCCTTGGTCATGCCGATGCCGGGGTCGTCCACACTGGTCTCCAGCCAGAGCGACTCCTGCCAACCGGCTTCCTCGGCCGCCGCCGCCACCGCGGCGCGCAGCACCTCGAGATCGACCTTGATCGGGTTGTACACGATCGCCGCACGTTGATCACGATGATCTTCAGCCGCATCGACCTCTTCGGTCCGATCCCGGACCTGTTGCGCCGCCTCACCCTCGGCGGCGTCGGTGTCGCGCTTCGCGCTGGCATCAGCTGGAACCATGCCTGCCATTGTGGGGGCTAACCGACGGGACCGCCTCCCGACCCGGCGAACTCGTGGCTCGGCTGAGTAGACCGACGGGTGCCGGCCCCGTTGCGTGATCAACGCCGATCCCGAGATCCACGCGATCGCGGTCCTGATCAGCTCCGCGAAACCCGCCGGGAGTAGGGCCGATCCGTCCTTCTCCGAGCGACGCTGGTTTATCAAGGCCGGATAGAGGATGATGGATGGTTCTACTGCTTGCTGGAGGCCCTAGCAAATCCTTCCGCGTGTGGTGGTCACCTCCTGGTGGAGCAGACCGCCGGGTGACGTACCCGCTCGAAGGACGTGATGGCGTGACAGCCGTCAATCCGATCATCATTCCGTTGCAGGAGTTCGGCCGCCTCAGCACTTCCGTCCACGAAGCCACCACGATCGAGGAGACCGTCGAGGCGGTCGCCGGTTTCGCGGTCGGTTCGTTGGGCTGCACCGCCGCGGCGATCCTGCTCGGCAAGAAGGCCGCGCAGCTCGAGCTGGCCGCCTCGACCGATGACACCTTCGGCAAGATCGTCGCCGCCGATCCGAGCCGGGGCCCCTACCGGGACGCGTTCGGCTCCGACACCGCGGTGATCATCGACAATCTGCCGGCGGAGACCCGTTGGCCGGACTGGCCACCGGTGGCCGACCCCGGTCACGGGCTGCGGAGTCTGCTGGTGCTGCGCTTCAAGGTCGCCGATCACCCGGCCGGGGTGCTGGTCGCCGGGCACCCCGAGCCGGCCGCCTTCGATGTCGACGAGGAAGCGATCGCCCACATCGTCACCAGGCACGCCTCGATCGCGGTCGCGGTCGCCCGGCAGCAGGAGAGCCTGGCCGAGGCGGTCGACGCCCGCAAGCTGGTCGGGCAGGCGATGGGCATCCTGATGGAGCGGTACGGCATCGACGACGTCAAGGCGTTCGGCGTCCTGCGCCGCTATTCCCAGCAGTCCAACACCAAACTCCGCACCATCGCCCTGGAGTTGATCGTGACCCGCACGCTGCCCGGGCTACCCGCGGCCGGCGGCGGTTCCCGCGTCTACCCGCGACCACAACCCTGAGCCGGATGATCACCGGGTCGGCCGGACACGTTGATCAAGACTCAGTCGGATCATCCGCCGACCGGGCGCCGGCCTGCTCCTCGATCCAGGCGAACGTCTGCTGATCAACGACGTTGCCGGTGTAGACCCGGCCTCCGTCGCCCCAGTCGACGGGCTCGGTCAGCAGTTGCCGGCGGTGATCGTCGAGATGGCCGGCGAAGTCGGAGCCGTACCAGATCGGGGCCGGGCTGCCATGGCCGGCTCGCTCGGCCAGCTGCTCGGCCCGGGCGATCGGCTCACCGATGAAGGTCAGGTTGCCGCCCGCCTCGCCGACCGCGGCCGCCCGGGTCAGCTGCCCGTACTCCACCCCGAGACCGGCATCGATCGGCTCCTGCCCGTGCCGATGCAGCGCGGTGTTGATCACCCACCGCAACGCGTTGGCCCGGCCGGCCAGATCGAACACCGCGGCGACGTCAGCATCGGTCCTGGTCGCGTAGATCGCCCACAGCCGGTCCCCCATCGTCTCGATCCGGCGGATCCGCGGGTCGGTCAGCACCGTGATCATCTCCGACGACCAGGCCTGGTGCAGCGCCGCCTGCTCGGCCCCGTTTCGCTGGGCCACCGCGGGCGCGACCCGGAGTTCGGCCACGATCACCGATCCGGCCCAGGACACCTCCGCCGCCGAGGCGTCCCCGGCGCCGGGCGCCAGGTCGGACAGAAAGCTGTCGACCCGGGCCAGACCGGCCGCGGCGTCGTACGGGTCGAGGGTCCCCATCTCACTGCTCCAAATTCGGCTGTCCCGACCCTTGTACCCACAAATCGATCAAGCGATCACCGGCCGACGATCTATTTACCGGAGTGAGCGGCCCGGGGCGTCTCAACCCCTCACGCTCAGCCTGGCGAAGTCAGACGAGGGCCTCGAGCCGACCCCGCGCCGTGGCCGGATCGCCCCAGGTCTCGCCGCCGGGTGCCAACTCGAGCAACGGCCAGAGGCTGTAGACGACCCGCGCCGCTTCGGCCAGCCCGGCGTCCGCGGTCTTCATCGCCGCACAGATCTCGGCCACCTTCTCGGCGCCGAGTTCGCCGTGCAGGAAGGCCAGGTCGACCGCCGGATCGTCGATCCCGACTTCGCCGAGATCGAGAAGTCCGGCCAGTCCGCCGTCCGCACCGATGATCAGGTGATCGACTCGGAAGTCCCGATGACACAACACCCGGAGCCGCGCCCGACGCTCCAGCACGATGATCGCCGACTCCACCCGGCGCCGCAGGCCGTCGTCGGCTAGGTCCACCACGTCCAGGGCCTGGCGGAACTCGGCCACCGGATCGTCCTGGGGCACCCCGCGCCGGATCGCGTCGTCGACCTCGAAGCCGTGCAGCCGGTCGAGGATCGCGGCGATCGTCATCGTCAGCTCGTGATCATCGCGGACCTGGTCGGCGCTGAGCGGCGCTCCGATCACCCGACGCTCGAGGATCGCGGCCGGCCGGCCGTCGACCTGCTCGATCACCTCCGCCTCCGCCGGCACCGGCAGCCCGCGGCGGCGCAACTCGGCCAGCAACTCGACCTCGTGCCCACGCCCGCCGCGCCAGGTCCAGGGTTCGGGATGCTGCCGCGACACCCGCAACACCCACTCGCCGCTGGACGAGGACAACCCGTAGGTCAGGGTGCTGATGCCCTCGCCGATCAACTCGGCCGGCGCCTCGACGATCTCCGGTTTGCGCCGGCGGACGACCGCCAGCAACTCGGCGACCGCCGTCGCCGTCAGGCTCGTGCTCCATCTGGTCACGGTTGATCACAGCATGGATCACCCGATCACGCAGAACAGTTTTCCCTCCGTATCGGCGAGCACCACGAAGTCGGCGCCCTCGGGATACTCCCAGTCCACGCGGGTGGCGCCCAACGCGATGAGCCGCTCCACCTCGGCTTCCCGCTCACCCTCGTTCTCGGTCCAGAGATCGAGGTGAGTGCGGTCGGTCGAGTCCAGGTGCAGCCGGACGCCGTTGCCGAGCTTGTCGTAGAGGAAGTCAGGATTCTCGTCCTGCTCATAACCGAGCGCCTTGCTCCAGAATTGAGCGGCCCGGCTGTTGTCCGTGGTGTGCCAGACGATCGATCCGATTCTCAGCATGACTCCAGTCTGGCGCCCGTACAAGACATCTTGTGTCCGGTACGGGAGGGAGAACTACTCCTGGCCGATCCACCAGTCCATCGTCCGGCGGAGCCAGTCAGCCTCTCGGGCGAACGCTTCGAGGCTGCCGTCGCGGGCGAACCCGGTCCAGGGGTGGAGTCCCTCGGCGGCAAGCTGGGCGGTGTGCTCCCGTTCCCTTTCGATCACCTTCACCGCGGCCATGATCACGGCCGCCGGAGCATGATCACCACCGTAGGCGTCACACAGCACCCGCAGTCGCGTCCGCAGATCGACCTCGGCCGGGATGCCGTACTGCCGGGCCCGTTCCCGCGGTTGCAGCGGCACCAATTGCCAGGCCAGGTAGGCAAGATCATCGAGCGCGCTGCCCGGCTGGGCGAAATCCCAGTCGATCACTCCGACCACCTGCCCGCGGACCCAGGTGGTGTTGAACGGGCTGAAGTCGCCATGCCGGATGAGCTCGCCGGATCGCGCCAGCGGATTACGCCAGACGGCATCGGCCGGCGGAGTGAACGTGCGGACGGCGTCGTGGTAGCGACGCAGCAGCCGGCCGAGCTGACCCACCCCGTCCGCGGCGCAGAGTTCGGCCGGCCAGTCGGTCCACGGAATGGTCTCTCCGGGGAGGTAGCTGAGCACTTCCCGACCGCGGTCGTCGATGCCGAGCGCCCGCGGCGCCTCGGTGAATCCGCCGGCTTCGAGGTGGTGCAGCAGGGCCTGGACCGCCGGGGTCCACGGGCCCGAGGTGCGGCGGACGGTGTTGCCGACCTTGGTCACCTCGTTGACGAAGCCGCCGGTCAGCGGCGTCTCATCCTCGCTCTGCATCCCCTGGTCCCTTGATCGACATCCCATGATCAGATCAGGAACGCCGGCCCCATGTCGACGCAATATCGGGGCGGACGGCTACGGTCGCTTCGTGGATCTGTTGCAGCGAGTCGGTGCCGGCGAGGGCGAGTTCCTCCTGTTCGCGATCACCCCTCCCCGCGCTTCGACCGGGCCGGAGCGGATGCGGGCGATCGCCGAGAAGACCCTCGACCGTTTGCGTTCCGTCGATCCCGACGGGGTGCTGCTGTACGACGTCGCCGAGGAGGGTGATCGCAATCCGGACCAGCGGCCGTTCCCGTTCCTGCCGACCGTCGATCCGGCCACCTATCTGGCCGAGCACTTCGGCGGCTGGCCGCACCCGGTGGTGGTGTATCGATCGGTGGGGAAGTATTCGGAGGCCAGCCTCGAGGAGTGGTTGCAGACCCAGCCGCCGGACCGGGTGCTCTCGGTGCTGGTCGGCTCCTCGTCGAGTCGCAGCACCGGCCTGACCTCGCTGCGTCAGGCGTACGCGCTGCGCGAGACGGTGCAACCGGACCTGAAGATCGGCGCCGTGGTGATCCCGGAGCGACACGCGGCCCGCGGTGACGAGCACCGGCGCATGATCGACAAGCAGGCGGCCGGGTGCTCGTTCTTCGTCAGCCAGATCCTCTACGACGTCAACGCGGCCAAGAACCTCGTCTCCGACTACCGCGACGAGTGCGACGCGCGCAGCATCCGGCCGCGACCGATCGCGTTCACCTTGTCCGTCTGCGGTTCGGCGAAGACGTTGGAGTTCCTGACCTGGCTCGGGGTCCAGGTCCCGCCGTGGATCCAGCGTGACCTCACCCGCTCGAAGGACACGCTGGAGTCGTCGTACGATCATGCCCGCGCCGTCGCCCACGACATGCTGGCCTACTGTCGCCGGCTCGACATTCCGGTCGGGCTCAACGTCGAAAGCGTGTCCAGCCGCCGGTCCGAGATCGAGGCCGCGGTGCAGTTGGCCATCGAATTGCGATCCGCGCTGCGCCGGTGACTCCGGGATCGGCCCATGATCATGATCATCGGCAAGATCACCTGACCGAGCAACCGCCCCCACGGACCAGGCCGAGACCCGACCTCAGCGTGTTGAGGAAGTAGCAGCCGTCGCGCTCGTTCGGCTCGATCGAAGCGCCCTCGTCCCACTCGTTCCAGGCGAAGATCATCGCGAAGTTGTCGACGTTCGGGAAGCGCGGCGCCGCGCGCTGGTCGTCGCGCAGGTTCCGGACCGCCGGGACGAAGTCCTCCTTCTGGTAGTCGCGGAAGTAGCGAATGCTGTTCACGTCGGCCTTCTGCACCGGATAGCGGGTGCGCTCGTCGAAGCCGGAGAGCACGCAGCGCATCAGGTCGGTGCCGGCCGGCACCTGCCCGTAGAAGGCACGCTGCCCGGACAGGTAGCGACTGAAGGACTGGCTCTCGATGCCCGCGGAGTCGGTGGTGCAGTGAGCGCCGTCGGCTCCCACCGCGGGCACGTCGGCGCCGCGAAACGCCGGATGGCTCATCGAGACGTACACGTCCTCGCCCAGTTGATCGCGGGCCTCGGCCCGCAACTGCGAGACGAAGGCCGCGATGTCCGCCTTGGAGCCCGCGCCCAGACCTCGCGGATCACAGATGCCGATGATCTTCCGGCCGTCGTTCGTCCGCAACGCGTTCGGCTGCGAAACGTACTTCTCGACGATGATCGACGCGGTCCGCTGATACTGCGCCACCGGAATCTCCAACGGGGCATAGTCATGCGCGCACACCGTCACCATGAAATCGAGGTCGGTCTGGTTCGGGGCGCGGAGGAAGGCGGCCAGGCCGACGTCGCTGGAATACTCGACCTGTTGCTTGGAATCCCAGTACCAGTAGAAGTTGAAGAAGCTCAGGCCCGCCGAGGTGGCGGTGTCGATGTGCCGCTGCCAGGTCTTCGGGTCGGCGTCGTCGTAGTAGCCGGCCGAGGGCCGCAGCCAGCTGAAGTCGGCGTCGGGCCAGGTGTCGGTGCCCAGCGGGTGACCGTCGTAGAAGTCGCGCACCCCGCACCACACGTCGCGCCGATCGTAGATCCGCTCGCAGCCGTTCTCCTTGGCATGTCCGCCCGGATGCCACATCGGGAACATCACCGCTCCGGCCCGCACCCACGTCGGGTAGACGTAGCCCAGGCCACCGTCGAACCGGTACCCGGCTGCGATCAGCTCGGCCCGCCGCGACTCCAGCGCCACCCGCCACTCGCGGCCGTTGCTGAAGCGCTGCAGCTGGGCCATGCCCGCGCCGCGACGGAGGTAGCTGTGACCGACGACGCCCTCGTAGCGCCAGCCCTGCGCGACCAACGCGTCACGCTCGTCGGCCGACGCCGTCAGCAGCCACCGGGTCGCCGTCGCCGACGGCTTGAGCCGGTACAGCGCGTGCGCCGTGCCGATCGAGCCGCCGATCGGCAGATACCCGACCACCTGCGGCTCCCGCCGCATCCCGCCGGCCGCCGCGGCGCGCGCTTCGTCGAGGTCCGTGGTGTAGAGCCGGCCCGTCCCGGCGGCACCGACCAGCTCGACCAGCGGCATCGGCTCGGCATCGTGCCGTGCCTTGACCTCGCCGGCCGGCCACGTGCCCGAACCCGGATCCGGTACGGCCGCGGCCGGCGTGACCAGCGTGGCCGCGAAGGCAGCGAGAATCACGAAGGCGGCGAGGACGCGGATCGACAAGCGCCGGGCCCGGCGCCGTTCGGCGACCTTGCTGGTCTTGATCAGCTTCGGCATGACGACTGCCTCTCGAGTGGTGACCGCCGGGTGGCGGCAGGCCCAGACGCTAGCCCGCCCCACTGACTCCGCACTGACACGCGAGGCGGCGGTTGATCCCAGCGTGAGTGACCGGAGTTAACTGCGGCGGTACCGCACACAGTCGTAGCGGGGTGTGCCGTAGTTGATCCGCCAGAAGCCGATCCGACGGCCGTTCTTGACGACGTCGACCTTGGTGACCCCGTCGCTCTCCTCGATCACGTCCAGCTCGAACCCGCGTTCGGCCGCCGCAGCCCGGGCCCGGTCGAGGTTTCGGCCGCCGTCCTGCGCAGCGGCGAAGATCTCGCGCCCCTGATCACAGGCCTGCTGATTGCCGATCCGACCGGACAGGTCGAAGGCGATGAGCACCCCGACCACGAGTCCGGCGAAGATCATCGTCGACAGCCAGCGCGGCATCGTCCCGGCGCGCCGCCCGGAATCCTCGGCCGGGCCGTCGGACAGCTCCAGCTTCGGCATCCGGGAGAGCTTGAACAACCTCAGCGCAACGATGGCAACGCCCAGAGCCACCACGAACAGCGTCCCGATCACGTACACCAAGGGCTCCGGCACGCCGGTCACAGTAGCGGCCGGCCCGGGTCACCCGCCGAAGCCCCAGCCCTTGCCGGTACGCGATCACCTCCCGGGCGGCGACGACGGAAAGATGATCATGAAGCGCTACGACAGCGCTGGACCTGCACCGTGTTTAGATGCAGACGTCACCAACCAACGGAGGATCTGATGACACACCAGTTGACTCGTCGATCACTGCTCATCGCCGGCGCCGGAGCCGGGATCGGATTGACCCTCGGCACCACGCAAGCCAGTGCCGCGGGCGTCAAGTACCGCTATCAGAAGCAGCCCAACGGCTACTACTGCTCGGCCGCTTCCACCCGCATCGCCATCAGTGCACCGATCCTGCGGCGCGACAGTTCGGAGAACCGGCAGATTCCGAGCCAGAACAGCCTGGCCAAGGGGCTGAACCTGCATCCGTACGACGGCCCCGGTCTGGAGAACATGGGGCTCAAGGTCCCCACCTTGATCGCCACGGTGCTGAACAACCGGCTCAACCTCAACGGGAAGGCCAAGCGCTTCCGGTTCCGCATCTCACCCAGCGGCACGCTGTACGCCGACCTGCAGGCCAAGGTCCGGGCCAGCATCGACGCGGGCTATCCGGTCGTGATCAACATGAACCAGGTCGACGATGATCACTTCGACGGCCACTACATCGCCATCGTCGGCTACGGGGCCGAGCGCTACCAGATCGCCGATCCCTACGACCCCGATCGCAACGGGGTCTGGCGGTCCAAGCAGAAGATCGTCGACTGGAACAAGCTCAACCGCTTCACGTACTTCGGCTGACTCGATCGCCCCGCGAGAACTATGCTCGCGCCGTGGGACTGATCTTCGATGAGGTCGCCGGCGACCTCCCGCTGGTGCAGCGGGTGTGGACGTCGAGCTGCGATGCCACGACCGATTTCGCCTCGGCGGTCAAGACCTCGTCCATGATCGCGTTCGCGCGAAGCGGTGCAGGCTCCTGGTCGGTGCATCTGCGTGGACCGGAGACGGTCAGCACGGCGATGATCTGCGAGGAGGGCACGGAATACTTCGGCGTCGATCTGCGGCTCGGAGCCTCCCTGCGGCTCTTCCCGCCCTCCGGTCTGTCCAACCAGAAGGATGCGCTGTTGCCGACCCTGTCGGACGGCCGGATCCTGTTGGACAACCGGGGGTGGGAGATGCCGACCGCGCAGAACGTCGAAGTGTTCGTCCACCGGCTGGTCCGCGCGGGCTTGTTGATCTTCGACCCGCTGGTCGACGAGATTCGCCACGGCGAACGTCCGCGCGGCCTGTCGGAACGGATGGCGCAGATCCGGTTCCGCCGGGCCGTCGGGCTCTCGCACCGCAAGGTCGTCAGCATCGAGCAGGCCCGGCACGCCGCCCGGCTCCTCACGGCGGGGAGTTCGATCAACGACGTGGTCACCGCCGGCGGCTACTACGACCAGGCCCAGCTCGCCCGCGCGATGCGGTGGGCGACCGGTCACACGCCCAGTGAATTGCGGTCCGGCATCTCGTTTCTGGCGTTGTGAATCGGCTTCGGTTCGATACAAGACGGACCGATCGGCCGGGTGATTGACTCCCGGTCGTGCGCAAACTGATCGAATACGACCACCTCTCGATCGACGGACGGATGTCCGGCGACGCCTGGTGGGCCGGGCAGCAGGCTGTCGTCCCGAACGACAACCACTTCGCCTTTCAACGCCAGCTGCTGTCCTCGGCCGTCGGCATCGTCCTCGGCAGGGTGACCTACGAGGGCTTCGCCCAGACCTGGCCGACCATGACCGGCGACGTTGCGGACAAGATCAACTCGTTGCCCAAGTACGTCGCCTCCACAACGCTGACCGAGACCGCCTGGAACGCCGAAGTGCTGACCGGCGATCCGGTCGAGGCGGTCGCCCGGCTCAAGGAGGCCGGCGACGGCACCTTGGTGAAGTACGGCAACGGCGCGTTCAGCCGGGCCCTGGTCGAGGCCGGACTGCTCGATGAGTTGCATCTGAGCGTCTCCCCCTTCGTCGCCGGATCCGGAGAGGCGCTGCTGGAGGGCCTGGCGACCACCGCCATGGAGCTGACCGGTGTGACCGACCTCGGCAACGGCACGGTGGTGCTGTCGTACGCCCTGAGCCGCTGACCGGCCAGTGACGGAAGGGATCGAGATGACTCAGGGCGCCTACGCCTCGGTGAACGGCATCGACCTCTACTACGAGATCCTCGGCGCCGACCGGCCCGGCCCGCCGTTGATCATGCTGCATGGCGGCGTCTACACGTTCCATCTGAGCTTCGACTCGGTGCTGCCGGCGTTGACCGCCGAGCGGAAGGTGATCGGCGTCGAGTTGCAGGGCCACGGGCACACCGCCGACGGCGACCGGCCGTTCTCCATCCGCCAGTGCGCCGAGGACGTGATCGCGCTCCTTGATCAACTCGGCATCGACCAGGCGGACTTCTTCGGCTACAGCCTGGGCGGGCTGGTCTCCACCGAGGTCGCCGTCCTGGCACCAGGTCGGGTCGGCCGGCTGGTGCTGGCCGCCGCGCACTTCAAGCCGACCCGCACCGTGGCCTACTACCCCGAGATCACCGAGCTGGACCTGGAGTCGCCTCGGATGCCGACCGCGGAGGAGGGCGCAGCCATGCAGCGCGCCTACGAAGAGGCGGCGCCGCACCCCGAGAACTTCTACCCGTTCGTGGCGAAGGCCCAGGCGGCGGTGCACGATTTCGAGGCATGGACCGACGAGGAGCTGGCTGGGCTCACCATGCCGGTCTTGATCATCATCGGCGACACCGACTTCGTCAGACTCGAGCATGCCGTCGAGATGAAGCAGTTGCTGCCGAACGCGCAGTTGGCGATCTTGCCGGGCACGAAGCACCTGCAGGTGATCCGGCCCGACCTCGTCCTGCCGATGGTGAGCGCGTTCCTGCGGCAGTGATCAACAAGCCGGACCGCCCCTCGCGTCAGGACTGGGCAAGAGCGCGGACGGCGCGATCGATCGCCGGCCGCAGGTCGAGCAACGGGTCGACGGTGAGCCGGTGCAGGAGCAGCCCGTCGCAGAGGGCCATGATCGCCCGCGTCGCCGGCCCGGGATCCGCGATGCCGACGGTGATCACGATCCGCTCGGTCCACCGCTCGAACTCGCGGCGCTGCCGCAGCAACGGCTCGGCCAGCTCCGGATCACCGGTGAGCTCGAGGAAGAGGGCGTAGCGGGCACGGGTGCGAGCGGCGAACGGCCCGGCCTGCACCTCGGTCATCGCAGCCAAGCCCTCGATCAAATCGTCAACGCCCTTGATCGACGCCAGCGCGGCCGGATCGAAGTCGGCCCGCTCGTGCTCGGCGATCCAGTCGACGACGCCGCCGATCAGCGCCCGGCGGGTGCGGAACCAGTTCGAAGTCGACCCGGGCGGGAGACCGGCCCGATCATCAACCCGCGCGTGGGTCAGCGCCCGCATCCCCTCCGCACCGAGCAGTTCCACGGCCGCCTCGAGCCCGCGATCCCGGGTTGCCGCCGGCATCGACACCCCCTTCCGCGAGGTCTACTATGAACGTAGTATATCCATCGGACAAAGGAGTCGCGATGTCCACCCCAACCTCCTCCTGGTCGCCGCCGCTCCCGGAGGCGTCCGGATTTGATCATGACGTGATCGAGACCCCCGGCCTCCGTACCCACGTCGCTGCCATCGGTGCAGGCGAGCCGGTCGTGCTGTTGCACGGATTTCCCGAGCACTGGTGGCAGTGGCACGCCGTCGCCCCAGTGATCGCCGCCGCTGGCTACCGTGCCATCTGCCCCGATCTGCGCGGGCCGGCTGGACCGTGGCCGACGACCCGCGGATCGAGCGCGAGACCCGGCTCCGCGACCTGATCGCCCTCCTCGACGCCCTCGACATCGAGCGGGCGCACGTCCTCTCCCACGACATGGGCACCATCACCGCCCTGCAGCTGAGCTACGACCACCCCGAGCGGGTCCGCACCGCCGTCCAGCTCTCCGTGCCGCCGTTCTTCATGCAGTTCAGCCCGAAAGCCATCCCCGGCTTCCGGCACCTCCCGCGCTTCATCTGGCATCGTCCGGGCGCCTCATTGCGCGGCATCTTCTCCGAGGCCTACGTCGCCCACCCGATGTCGGAGGCGACCATCGAGGCCCACCTCGCCCCGCTGCATCGACCCGACATCGACGCCGCCGTGCGCCCGCTCACCCGCGGCATGATCTTGCCCGAATCCATCCGGCTGAGCCGCGGCGTCTATCGCCGCCGGCGACTCACCGTGCCGACCCTCGTCGTCTTCGGCCGCCGCGACCGCCCGTGGACCGAGGATTTGGTGCGTGAGGTCTGCCGCCGGCCGGAGCGGTACGCCGATCGCCACGAGTTCGCGTACGTCGACAACGCCGCGCATTTCATCACCGACGACGACCCCGCCGCCGTCGCCGACCTCACCCTCGATTGGTTCGAGCGAGCCGCCTGACCACCTGTCAGCCGAGCAGACGGGGCGAGGCTCAACCGGGTGATCGTGGCCGATCGTGATCTTGACCGGGCCACCGCGGCCTGACGTGAATTCGGCGATCGGGACGGCACCCCAGTTCAGGTCGACGTGGCCGACGAGGCGGACGTCCCCCGGATGGCCGACTTCGTGAGCGAGCGGGGTGCCCGATAGTCGCGATCCTGGCCCGCCCGCAAGCGAGGACCGTTGAACGGTCCCGAAACGTAGCCGGGGTGTGGAGGATCTCGGCGCGCTGCGGGTCACGCCGGATCAACTCCACACCCCTACACCACAAAGGTTAATCGCAGCCTGCGGCGCTGTCAGACGGTCTACCGAATCGTGATCATGCCGTTGGCAGCCGGCCGAATTCGGCCACGCCCCGCCTCCGCCCGACTCTCGAAATGTCCGCCAGTTGTCCGGTCGACGACCTGTCCTCCGGGCGTGCCACAGCGAAGAGTTGTGGTCACGTACCCGAGAAGGAGGACGGATGAGCGCCGCTCGACGGTCCGGAACTGCACCCAGTCCCAGGCTCAACGAATCGGGCCACCGATTCGCACCGATCACGATGCCCGCCGAGTCGCCGGAGGAGACTTCATGACCACGGACGCCGATCAAGCCCTCTCTCCCCTCCCCCTGATGCAGCTGACCACCGGCTTCTGGGCCTTCAAGACACTGGCTGCTGCCCACGAGCTCGGCCTGTTCTCGCGCCTGTCCGGGACCGCGGGGACGACGACCGGCGAGCTCGCCGAGGCACTCACGATCGAGGAGCGGCCGGCGGAGATGCTGCTCACCGGGTGCGCTGCCCTCGGGCTGCTCGAGAAGATCAACGGGCGCTACCGCAACAGTCCCCTGGCCGAGGAGTTCCTGGTCCGGGGCAAGCCGTACTTCTTCGGCGGCTGGGTGCAGATGCTCGATCGACGGCTGTACGCCGGGTGGGGTCGGCTGACGGAGGCGATCCTCACGAACCGCCCGACGACCTGGGATCCGGACCGGCAGAGATCGATCTTCGACGGTGAGGATCCCGAACTGCTGGCCGTGTTCTGGGAGGCGATGCACTCCCTCTCGATCTTCACCGCCCATGCGCTGGGAGCGGCCGTTGACCTGAGTCGCTCGCGCCGGTTGCTCGACGTCGGCGGAGGTTCCGCAGCGTTCGACATCGAGCTGTGCCGGCTGTATCCCGACCTGACCGCCACGGTCTATGACCTGCCGAAGGTCGTCGACATCGCTGCGGGAAAGATCAAGGAAGCGGGCCTCTCGGAGCGGATCGACACCGTGGCCGGCGACTTCCTCGCCGACGCCTCGTTGCCCGATGGCCACGACACGATCCTGCTCTCCATGATCATGCACGACTGGGCGGAAGATCGTGCCCGCGCGATCCTGCAGAAGTGCTGGGCGGCCCTGCCGACCGGCGGACGGGTGATCATCTCCGAGCTGCTGGTCAACGACGAACGGACCGGCCCGCGGCCCGCGGCCCTGATGAGCCTCAACATGCTGGTCGAGACCGAGGGCCGCAACTACACACCGGCGGAGTACAGCGCCTGGCTCGCCGACCTAGGCTTCCACGACATCCAGACGATCTGGTTCGAGGCAGCGGGAGCGAACGGTGCCGTGATCGGCCGGAAGCCCTAGCGGGCACCAGATCAAACCGTTCGCGATCAACAGCGCGCGCTGGCAGGGTGGATGCGTGGCCCTCGCCCCTCGGCACTACTCCGAAGAACGGGACGGACGCTCGCCCGCGAGGCAGGACCCCGTACCGGTCGAGCTGCCGTGGGACCTGACCTGGGACGACCTGCGCGGCCGCATCCCGACCCTGCACCGACCGATCGGCGCGTTCAGGACCCACAAGATCCAGGGGCTGCACCAAACTGGGCGATCACAGATTCTGACGATCCGCTATGCGGAGCAGGAAGGACGGCTGCAGAACCGGACCATCTTCCTGAAGCTCACCAACCCGGCTCGGCCGGAGATCCCGAAGTATCGCTACCTCATGTCACGCCACGCCCCGGTCGCGCCGCCTCTCGGAGCGGCAACGACCGCGGCCGGCGAGATCCTCATGCTGCAGTTCCTGCCCACCATCGGCACCACCCCCGACCAGGCCGATGATCTCCTCGAACTCATCGCCACCATCAACGGCATCAGCAACCCGCCCGCCAACATCTTCAGGCCACCGCCGGGAACCTCCGGCTACGAAGACCGGATCCATCAGTCGCTGATCGCCCTCCTGCCGACTCCCGCCGAGGCGAGCCGCTGGCTGCGCGCCTACCGACAAGCCGCCGAAGGCGCCCGACAAATGCCGCTCGCGCTGAACCACAACGAGTTGAGCTACCAGCAGGTCGGATGGACCGCCGCACCCGACGACGACCATCCGCGGTTGGTCGTATTCGATCTTGAAACAATGTCGCTGCGACCCCAATACACCGACCTTGCCGGCATGCTCCCCTCCATCGCCGCCCAGACCGGACGGGCCGAACAGGAACTGTTCAACCTCTACCTGGAGAAGCTCGACCAGCGAACCGGCGAGACAACCGACCGGCGCCTCGGCTGGAGCAGGATGCTGACACTCCGCATCGTGCGCACCTTCGAATCCCTGCCCTGGTTGACGACCATGATCGACACCGCCGGAATCGAGGCACCCGAGCATGCGGTCGCCAGACTTGGCCAGGACCTCATCCAAGCTGACCTCGAATAGCCGTCACGAAGTCCAACCGTCCTGAGGCAGTCCACGCCCAGGGTGAGGATGCACACGAGGAGGAACTCGGAAATGGAATCAGCGGAGGCACGGCGGGCCGTGGCAACAGCGATCGCGACCGCCTCAGCACTCGGGCTAGGAGTCGATGACGCCGTCGTCCTCAATGACTCCAATCGTGTTGTCGTCCGCCTGCTCCCCTGCGACACCGTCGCGCGAGTCACACCCGTGACGCATCACGAGGGCCACGAGATGAGCCCCGAGCGAGAAGTCGAAGTGGTGAAACAGCTTGCCCGGACGGACAGCCCGGTGGCCGCGCTCGATCCTCGCGTCGAGCCCCGGGTCCTCGTCCGCGACGGCTTCGAGATCGCCTTCTGGACCTACCACGAACCGCTGCCGGCCGCGCCAGTTCCGCCGGCCGACTACACCCGGGCCCTTGAGCATCTCCATGCCGGTTTGCGGCAGGTTGAGCTCAGGACGCCACACGCTCTGGATCGCGTCGCCGCCGTGCAACAAGACGTCGACCGCCGCGACCTCACGCCGGATCTCACGGACCCGGACCGGACGTTCCTGGCCGATGCGCTGCGCGAGCTGAGCCGGGCGATCACCCATCGTCGCGCTCCGGAGCAGGTGCTGCACGGCGAGCCGCACCCGGCGAACTTGATCATCACGAGGAACGGACCGCTCTTCATCGATTTCGAGAACACCGCGCACGGCCCCATCGAGTACGACCTCGGCTGGGTGCCGCAAGAAGTGAGCGACCGGTACGCCGATGCCGACCAAGATCTGGTTGATGAGTGTCGTGGCCTCGTGCTGGCGATGGTCGCGACCTACCGGTGGCGTCGCGACGACCAGCACCCGAGTGGCCGGGCATCGGGAGTGGCCTTCCTCAACGCTCTCCGGGACGGCCCGCCCTGGCCGGCGCTCGATGATGTCACCTGGTGACACCATGATCATCGCCAGGGTTTCGGAAGGCGGTCACGACCCGGCGCTGATCGGCCAGGTGGGTGCGGTGATCATCCCGTTCGGCCGGCCTTGAATCTCTCGATCCAGTCCTCGTTGAGCTGATCGGCCTGGCGCCGGGCTCGCACCTCCATAGTCCGATCCGGCGGCACCTGCAGACCGAGATAGTCCAGGACCGCGCCGGCGACCCCGACTGGATCCGCCGCGAGATCTTCGTACGCCACCTCGCACGGAGTGACCCGCTGAGCGGTGAACCAGTCGGACCAGCGGGCCTCGAAACTCTCGATCTTCCGCACGAGCTGATCGATCAGTTCCTCGTCGTAGTGAGCCTCCTGGGCTCCCGGCGCGATCTCCTCGCCCGGATGCCAGAAATGGGTCTGCTCCGACCTGGCCCAGGAGACTGCCTGCGCCACGACGTCGCGCCGCCGCAGATGGACGAGCCGGATCCGCCCGAGGTGCTCGGTCAATCGATCCAGATCGGTCCCGGCCCGGTCCGGCGCGGCCGCGACCAGATCGCCGGTCAGTACCGGCAACGTCGCTCCCATGATCCTGCTGCCGAACACGCCGTTCGTGGTGCTGCCGGCGATCCGGGCGTGCCGCAGGTACGCGTCGTCAATTCGTCCATCAGGCGATCTGGCGATCTGCCATTCCGCGGCGTTGCGATCCAGGATTCGCGGGTCGAAGTAGGAGGCCGGGTGACCGGCGACTCCGGAGGATTCGAGCAGTCCGCACAGCAGCGTGCTGCCGGAGCGAGGCGTCGCGCAGAGCAGGTACGCGTCGAGTTCGAGTTCGGTGGTCGTGGATGAGATCGGCTGCATCGGCTTCAATCCTTGCTCAGGTCTGCACGCGGTACGTGACGTGGGTGACGGTGCTCGCGGCCCGCCCGGAAGTCGTTATGATGAGATTACAGTGACTGTAACGAACTCGCAGGCGGATCAGGACCCGGGCCGGCCGAAGCTGCGCCAGCAGCGCAAGGCGGCCACCCGGGCCCGGATCGCCGCGACCGCGATGGAGCTGTTCCTCGACCGCGGGTTCGAGCACGTGTCGGTGGCCGAGATCGCCGCGTCGGCCGGGGTCACCGAGAAGACCGTGTTCAATCACTTCGCCTCGAAAGAAGACCTGGCCCACCCGCAGGGCCAGGACCTCGAAGCCGAGGTGCTGGAGGCGTTGCGCAGGCGGCCGGCCGGCACCTCCGCGCTCGCGACTCTGCGTACGTTCTTCCTCGACGGCTATGCCCAGCGGTTCCCGGCCGAGGTGGAGATTCGACGCCGCGCGGCCAGGATCGCCGAGTTGGTCGCCGGCAGCCCGGCCCTGCGCGCGCGGGAGCGGGAGATCCTGGCCCGGTTCGCCGACCGGATCGGCGCACAACTCGCCGCCGAGGTCGGCGCCCGGCCAGGAGATCTTCGGCCGACCGTGGTCGCCAACGCCGTCATCGCGGTGCACCAGGCCGTCCTGGCCGAATACCGCGCCGGCCTGCCCGGTGCCGAATCCGCGGCAGCGCTCAGCCGACGGATGCTCCGGGCTGCCGCGGAGGCGTTCGACTTCCTGGCCGCGGGCCTCAGCACGTATGCGACCGGTGACGATCCGGCCGTACCGAAATCATGATCAACAGAGGATGAGGAGGGTCGCGGAAATGCGGGTGGTGTTGACGACGGTCGGGTCGCGCGGAGACGTCGAGCCGGTGATCGCGCTGGCGCTGCGGCTACGTGAGCTCGGCGTGGACGTACGGATGTGTGCGTCGCCGGACTTCGCGGAGCTGTTGGACGGTTCCGGAGTGGAGTTCCGGCCGCTCGGCCGGCCGGTCCGGTCGCTGGTCGCCGGCGCGAAACCGCCGTCGGCGCAGGACGCGTTCAAGATCGCGGCCGACCTGGTCGCCGAGCGGTACGAGGTCCTCAGCGCGGCGGCCCGGGACTGCGACGTGCTGGTCGCCACCGGGCTGATGCCGGCCGGCGCGCGTGAGGCGGCCGAGAAGCTGGGCATCCGCTACGTGTTCGCCTGCCTGCAACCCCAAGGCCTGCCCGCGCCGACCGGCCCGGTGCCGGGTGAATCGGCTACCCAGGCCGAGATCGATGACCGCGAGCAGTGGGACCGGGACGCCGTGCAACGGGCCGACGCCCTCTACCGCGGCCCGTTGAACCAGCAACGGGCCCTGCTCGACCTGCCGCCGGTGGACCACGTCCGCGATCACATCTTCACCGATCGGCCCTGGCTGGCCGCCGACCCGGTCCTCGCGCCGTGGCCGCAGAACGGGAACGCGGTCGTCCGGACCGGCGCCTGGATCCGGCCCGACCGCCGGCCGCTGCCGGACGACCTGGTGACGTTCCTCGATGCCGGTGATCCACCCGTCTACGTTGGGTTCGGCAGCATGGGCCTGCACACCGCGACCGATGTCGCCCGGGTCGCGATCGAGGCGGTACGGGGCGTCGGCCGGCGGGTTGTCCTGGCCAGCGGTTGGGCCGACCTGGCCCTGATCGACGACCGGGACGACTGCTTCGTCGTGGGCGAGGTCAACCAGCAGGAACTGTTCCGCCGGGTCGCGGCCGTCGTCCATCACGGCGGTGCCGGCACCACCACCACAACCGCCCGGGCCGGAGCGCCGCAGGTGGTCGTGGCCCAGATCGGCGACCAACCGTATTGGGCGCGGAGAGTGGCCGAGCTCGGCATCGGGGTCGCCCACGCCGGCACGACCCCCACCGTCGAGTCGCTGACCGCCGCCCTCACCACGGCCCTGACCGGCGAGGTCCGGGCCCGAGCGACCGCTGTCGCGGGGACCATCCGTACCGATGGAACGACCGTTGCGGCCGACCTGCTGCACCAACACCGAGAGGCCTCCTGATGACCCTGACACCGGAATCGCGGCCCTCCCGGACCGGCGCCGGGCCGATCATCGTCGTCGGCGCCGGCATCGTCGGCGCTTCCGTGGCCTATCACGCCGCGCGGGCCGGCGCGCCCGTGACCCTCATCGAGGCCCGGCGGCCCGGCGGTGGGGTGACGGCCGACTCGTTCGCCTGGATCGCGGCGTCGCGGCTCGACTCCGGCCCGGCCGCGGTGCTGCGGACCACCGCGACCGATGAATACCGCCGACTCGAAGCCGAACTCCCGGGGCTACCTGTGACCTGGTCCGGCTCGCTGTCCTGGCGCATCGGGGAGAGCGCCCCTGAGCTCGGGCCCGGCCGGCAACTCGTCGACGCGGACACCGCGGCGAGGATCGAGCCGGCCCTGCGGCAGCCGCCGGAATGGGCCGTCTGGGCACCCGACGAGGGCGCGGTCGACGCGGTCGGGATCGTCGATCGCCTGATCACCGGCGCCCGGGATCACGGTGCCCGGGTCCTTCGCGACACCCCGGCCACCGCGGTTCGCCGCGACGCTTCGGGCCGGGTGGTCGGTGTCGAGACCGCCGCCGAGTTTCTTCCCGCCGCGACCGTTGTCCTCGCGGCCGGGGTGTCCACGGCCGCCCTCGCCGCGACGGCCGGCGTGACGGTGCCGGTCGAGCCGTCGCCGGCGACCCTGTTCCGGTTCCGTGCCCCGGCCGGCCTGGTCCGTACGGTGATCAACACCTCTGACTTCGATCTGCGACAGGTCGCCGCGGACCAGCTGATCGCCGCGGCCGACTCACCCGAGCCGACCCTGGCCGCCATCCGGTCCACCTTCCGCGCCGCCGACAGCGTGGAGCTGCTCAGCGCCCGGGTCGGCGACCGTCCCATGCCGGCCGACGGCGAACCGATCATCGGCCCGGCCCCTGACGCGCCCGGGCTCTATCTGACGGTGCTGCATGCCGCCGTCACCCTGGCCCCAGCGGTTGGTCGGCTGGCCGCCCGAGAACTGGTCGACGGCACTGCCGAGCCCAGCCTGGACGGCTGCCGCCTCGACCGCTTCTAGCGGGAGCTCCGTTCTTGATCATGATCAAGAACGGAGGTGACTTTGCGAGGACCGCACCGGTGACTGTTGTCACTACCGTCGCTCGGCTGCTCCGGGGAGTCTGGCTGTTGTTCGTCAACGGCGCAGGGAGCAGAAGGAGAACACCGACCATGATCACTCGGAGGGGACTGTTGATCGCGGCCGCGGGAGCCGCGGCCCTGGGCGTACCGACGGCGGCCCGGGCCGCGGGCCACCCGGTCGAGCAGTGGATCACCGCCAACGCACGCGGCCTGGCGACCGTGGATCCGGCCGCGTCACTGGATGATCTGCGGGCGCTGCACCGACCGCTGGCGGGAAGCACGTTGGTCGGGCTGGGCGAGCCCGGCCACAACATCGCGGAAGTCTCCACCCTGAAGCACCGATTGGTCCGCTTCCTGGTCGAGCAGCGCGGCTTCCGCAGCCTGATCTGGGAGGAGGATTGGTCCACCGGTCTCCTGGTCGACGAATACGTCCGCACCGGAGCCGGTGATCTCGAGGTGTTGATCAAGGACTTCAGCCCGGCCTGGCGCAACCAGGAGGTCATCGACCTGCTGACCTGGGTCCGGGCCTACAACGCCCGCCATCCTCATGATCAAGTTCACTTCGTCGGCGCCGAGCACTACGCGACCCGCAGTCACGTCTACCGCCGGCTGTCGAGCTACGTCGCGGAGGTCGCACCGGGTCAGCATCCCGAGGCCGAGGAGTTGATCACCGCGTTGCTGCCCGACCCGAAGCAGACGATCGGACAGTACGCCCGCGACTACCACGAAAACTACTCCGCCGAGACGAAGCAGCTGTACCTCCGCCGGGCCGCACGGCTCCGTGCCATCGTCGACGGCATCGGCCGCCCGGCCGGGGATCGGCACCATTCCCTCGCCCGGCAGATGGCCCGGCAGATCGAGGCCTTCTACATCCACTACAGCCTGCTCTGGGCCGACATCCCCTCCTACCGCGACGCCGGATCGGCCCGGACGATCGAATGGTGGCTCGGTCACTCTCGTACCCGCGCCGTCTACTGGGCCGCGACCCCCCACACTTCCCGAGCACCCAAGATCAGCATCAACACCCCCGCCGGGTCAACGTCCTACGTGCCGGCCGGCTCGCACCTCGCCCGCCGCTACGGCAGCCGTTACCGCGTGATCTGCCTGGCCTTCGACCACGGCACCTACCGGACCCTGCAAGGGGCGACGGTCGAGCTGCCCCGACCCCTGCCCACCTGGTACGAGCACCGGTTCCGCGATCTTGATCATGAGCAGTCGGCCCTCGACCTGACCGAGCGCACCCCCGGCGCCGTGCGGGACTGGCTGGCCGCCCCGTTCCGGGCCCGCGGCTATCCCGAGGCCGGCCACGCCTCCGACGCGACCGGCGGCATCCTGGCCGACTGGGCCGACGTGATCATTCACCGACGGACGGTCACCCCCGCCGATCCGTACCCCTGAGAGGATTGATGTTGCACCAAGCGATCCAAGATCGTGCCATGACTTCGGCGGACCTGCCGCGGCGTCGGCTGCTGTTCGGAGCGACGCTCCTCGGCGTCGGCGTGCTGTCCGGCGGCTGCCTGCTGCCCCGCCGAGGACCAGAGCCAGACCCGACTCCGGACCCGTTCCCGGCCACCCAACAGGTCATCGACGCGCTGCGCCAGCTCGTCGATCAGACCGGCCGCGACGCCATCCAGTCTCTTGAACTGAGGAGGAACAAGGTCGCAGTGACACTGCTGATGGCCGACGGTGAGACTCTGAGGTTCACCCGGTCCGAAGCTGGTCCTTGGGACAACGGCGCCAAGCCCGCCGGTGATCATCAGCCGACGACGTCGACGCGGCTGAATCAGTTGCCGCTGCAGCTGCTGTCCGAGTTCGTCGCGCATGCGGGGCCCGAGGCAGAGGCTCTCGTCTTCGAGCTGGACGACACCGGACGGCTGCGGATCTGGGCCGACGACGGAGTCGGCGACTTCGATCGCGCCGGCATCAAGGTCGACGGCACCGGTCGGGTGCCGACCGTCGATCTGTCCGACCCTACCGACGTCGCCGGCGCGATCGAAGAGATCGTCGAGGCCTACGGCAGCAGGATCTACCTGGTATCCGCCGACAAGTACTACGTCCACGCCGACCTGAACCTGGATGGACGACAACATGGGGTCAGGGTGGTCCGACACCCACGGGAGAGCCCCTACCAGATCGACGTCATACCTCGTCACCCCGAGTCATGGCTGTTTGACCCCGTCGGCATCGACCCGACCCTCGCCATCGAACTGCTGCCGACGATCGCCCGCCAGGCCGACCTTGCCGGCAAGGCCACGGATTGGCAGTTCTCCCGCCCGACCGCTGACAGCGACCCGCACCTGTCTTTTCGCGTCAGCGAGGACGGACCAACCGACCCGGTCGTCTGGGTGAACCAGTCCGGCAAGATCATCAAGATCACCAGGGCATGCGACCCTGACGGAGGCTGGTGTCCGCGCTAGGTTCGCCCGGGTTTCGCGCGCCGACCAGCGCTGTCAGTGCCGCGTCAGTAGCCCTCCCTAGCCTCGAATGATGGACCCAGTTCCGTGGTTCACCCGAGATTCAGGGAAGGCTTGACAATGATTCGCAGAGTTCGCAATTGGATATTCCTGGCGCTGGCCACCGCACTCGGCGCCGTGGTGTTGTCCTTTACCGCAGCGCCCGATGCGATGGCCGGAACGGCGAAGTACACGTGCCCGGTGGCCAAAATGTCTGCCAGCGAATGCAGGAGTATCTTCTACCGGTTCGCGAGAAACGGGGTGGACGTGTGGGGATACCACAAACCGTACTGCACCCAGTACTACTGCTACGACGGCGGATTCTATTACTCCCGCTGATAACACCCGCTCGGCTGAACGGAACCGGGCGGCGTCCAAGATCAGATTGGGCGGTCCAACGGTGGCACCCGGCCCCAGGCCAGTAAGTGATTGCTCAGGTCGCGGACGCCGGGGATCGGGCCGACGCGCCGGGCGATCGTCAAGGCTGGATCCAGAAGATCGTCGTCGTGGGTTCCGCGGACTTCGAGGGCCGGGCCGGCCGGGCCCTCAACACCTTCGCAGGTGATGTCGGTAAGACCCGCGGTCGCAAGTTCGGTGATCAACTCCTCGGCAGTATGGAAATGAGCTCCGGGAAAGGCGACGTGGTCGAACTGGAAGCTGCCGGCTTCCAGCAGCTTGGCCAGTGCGGCGGGAAGCGGCGAAGGTGGCTCTTCGCCGAGCCAGGCCGCGCCGAAGGCGACGAATCGAGGAATCGCCGCCGCGAACAGCACGCCGCCCGGTCGAGTGACCCGGACGGCCTCAGCCAGCGCCAGGTGTCGGTCCTGCGCCGAGGCAAGGTGATAGAGCGGGCCGAGGATCAGCGTCAAGTCGAAATGATCATCGGGCCACGGGAGGTGGCGGGCATCACCGACGACAGCCTGGAAGGTGCCGACTCTGGTTGCCCGCTCGACCTGGTCCGGGACCGGATCGAGTAGCCGCACCAGGTGGCCCGCTTCGGCGAGCCACGTCGCATGCACGCCGGTGCCGCCGCCGATGTCGGCGATGTGCAGCTTCCTGCCCGGTTCGAGCTGACGCTCGATCAACTCCCGGGTGCGGAGAAACTCGATCTTCCCTGCGGTGGTGCGGGTGGTCAGCCGTGATCCTTCGTCGAAGTCCGCGCTGTAGTAACGCTGGATCGCCGCATCGATCGTCACCTGGTCCCGACCCGACGAACTGATGTGATCAACTCCGGGGCCATCTTCCGCTCTCACCATGTCTCCCCTCCGGAAACTGATTGGTCGGGTGTCCTACTGCGCGGCGTAGGTGACGTCGACCATGCCGGACGGGAATCCTTTGAGACTGTTGAGCTTCAGGGTTCGGCGATCGGCAACGTCGGCGAACATCGAACTCCCGACCGTCACGTTGCAGGAAATGATCAGTGGTCTCACGGTTGCATCCTTCGGTTCGGGGTCTGCAGCAGCTGTCACCGACACCATCGGACCTGCCGCTGGCGACGACAACCGAAATCGGTCGGCATGTCCTTGAGCAGGTCGGACAGGTCCGAAATCTTGGGCCTCGGTCGCCGGCTCAGAGTGCCGTCGCGTAGGTGATCATCATGGCGCCTCCCTGGAAGGTCTCGACGTTCACCAGGCGGAGATCCGTGCGCCCGTTCAGATTCTCGAACAGGAGTCCACCCTCGTTCATGATCACGGGGTGGATCAGGATGCGGTACTCGTCGACCAGCCCAGCATTCGCCAGACTCTGCACCAGCTTCGGGCTGCCGAAGGTGATGATGTCGCCACCTTCGCCCTCCTTCAGCGCCTTGAGCCGTCCTTCGACGCCAGGCCCCGGGAAGGGCGTTGCCGGCTCGTGGGCACCCCAGCGCAGGCTCTCCGGTGCCGTCGCCCCCGTTGCGACGAGCTTGGGCAGGGTGTTGACCAGGTGACCGATGCGAAGCGCGACCTCGCTGACGTCCGGCCACTCTTTGACATTCGGCCACTTCCGCTCCAGGTCCTGGTACGTGCCACGGCCGAACAAGATGGTGTCGACCCCGTCGAACGAGGCCAGCAGAGCGTCCAGCGAATCCTCGATGCCGGGGTGCGCCCACTGCATGAAGTCGGTGTCGTCACCGGACGGCGGGCCGGTGACGATGTTGTTGGCTGTGCTGTGGATAGAAACGATGATCCTGCGCATGATGCTTCCTTTCTAGGTTTGGGATCCGACCGAGCTGCCATTCGGGCATGCCGACCAAACGGCCGTGGCAAATGGTGCCGATCTCAAGATCACCAGGACGGCGCTGGAAGGGCAGCATCCAGTTTCCGTACAACGTACCGTACTATGTACGGACCACTGGGTCTAGGTCCCGGCTGAGCATGCCCGCGTCACCGGCGGTAGATCAGGTGCGTGACTCCGACACCGGAGATGATTTCGGGGTCGGCGAAGCCGAGTGGGGCGCTGGTGATGTTGGTGAGCATTCGGGTGCCGCCGCCGAGGAGGTGGGGAACGAGGTCGAGCAGGAGCTCGTCGACCAGGCCGAGATCGAGCGCCTGATCGACCGTGCTGCCCGGTCCGATGCCGACATCCTTGCCGTTCGCGGCGCGGATCGCTTGCTGGATTGCTGATTCGACACCGTCGGTGACGAAGGTGAACGGCGTCCCGGTGTTGACCCAGCCCGCCGGCGGCTGGTGAGTGACGACGAACACGGGCAGTTGGCCGGCCGGGTGCGAGCCGTCCCAGCCGTTGGTCTCGTCGAACTGTCGTCGTCCGACCACGAAGGCACCGGTCCGTTCGATTTGATCTTGAAGATAGGTCGCCGTGGCTGCTGACGTACGGTAGGTGAGCCGGTCGGGCTCGGCCGATGGAGTCTCGACGTCGCCGGCGGTGCACCAGGCGAACAGTCGGTCGAAACCAGTGTTGTCGGGGCCGGCGATGAAGCCATCGAGGGAGACGGATGCCTGAGCGATGATCTTGGCCATGGTGGGCCCTTCCTGATCGGTGTTGT
Organism: Microlunatus speluncae; assembly: GCF_009299835.1. Classification (GTDB taxonomy): domain Bacteria; phylum Actinomycetota; class Actinomycetes; order Propionibacteriales; family Propionibacteriaceae; genus Microlunatus; species Microlunatus speluncae. Next base: position 815,365 of record NZ_VKCZ01000020.1, on the reverse strand, counting down.
CCTCGGTCGGTTAGACCATCGGATGATCGAGAACTCATCGACCAGAAGTGGAGCCGCCCGCTGACGGTCATTGACGGTGACCCGACGTCGCCGAAGAGCGACGCCCGTGTTCAGCCGAGGCGTCGTAGTGCTTGTTCTACGACGATCTCGACACGAGCTGTCAGGCCCGACACGTCGACCGGACGGCGCCCAGCAACCTGGCGAGATATGGATTGCGGTCCGCTGTCGTTGTGGTGAAGGAGGCTGTGCAAGTCCCACCACGGGTGAAGCGGTGCACCCACGATCGATTCATAGAGCAAGCGCAGATCCTCCGCCCAATCGGGTTCGTAGAGCGAGGCCAGATACCGCCGACACTGCCCGACATCGATGGCGCGAGACCCTCGGTGGATGCCGTTCCAGTCGGTGAGTCCGGTGATCATCCCCCGCGACCACAGCAGATTGACCGGCAGGTAGTCACAGTGCAGGAAGACGGCATCATCCTCAGGCGGCGGTGACTCCATGGCCTCGAAGGCGGCTTTCCAGACCGAAGGGTTCCGCGCGCCGACCGGAACCTTGAACTGGCCAAGAGGTGTGATCCATGAGTCTTCCCAAGCTCTGAAGGTCGGGGCCGGGAGGTCAACGGCATGGAGCCGGGCAGCGAACTCGGCGATCCTCTCGATCCACGGCAGGCGCTCCGCCGGATTGAGGTGAACGTGGCCAGGTAGCCGCGTCATCAGCAGCGACGGCGCTCCGCAAGTAGCAGCGCCAGCAACATCGGTGGCCAGAATCGTCGGAACCGGAAGTCCGCTGCTAGCCACCACCTTGAGGTTGGCAATCTCCTCGTCCATCGCGGTCCGAAGCGCGATGCTTCCCGCCGGGTACTGCCGCAGCACGACGAGCGTTCGGGTGTCCCCTCGCTCAACTGTCAGGCGATGGACGGCAGAGTTGACGCCGCCGGTCAACCGACGGTGGCCGACGATGCGACTGCCTGCACCCAGGGAAGCGGCCGCCCAGGCCAAGGTTTCGGTGGATGGTCGGCGCCGGAAGAACTTGTTCTCCCGCCAATCGCCGTCGTCCGTCAGATCCTGGCCGGCAACGTCGTCGCTGGTCATCGCGCCAACCTACTGGTGAAGCGCCTGCGGACTCCAACGCTTTAGAGCTTCCGCCACCGCCGCTCAGCCCGAGCTTCAACGGTTGACAGTGAGCAGTTCGAGCGGCACGATGCGGTTGCTGCTGATGAGGGCGCGACGGCACTCGCCGAAGGGGCAATGCCCACCTCGCAACGTGGACCATGCCCAGTCAGGAGTAGCCCAGATGGCCCAGTCAGCATCCGACCAGGATCCTCTTCGGCGGACAGCGAGCACCCAACTGCCAGAGGTCGTCCAGGTGGCAGAGCGCGTCGTCGGCAAGCCCGCGGTCACGTGGGAACGACCGCAATGCGGGCTCACCGCCGCACACCGTTATGCGATCCGGTTCGCCGACGGCAGCGCCGTGTTCGTCAAGGGCGCAGCCGATGATCAAACTGCGGAATACCTCCGCGTCGAGCACGCGACGCTGAAGACGGTCGGCGGCACATTCGGCCCGGCGATCGTGAGCTGGCTGCCGGGCGAGCGGCCCATTCTGATCACCGAGCACCTGCCCGACTACTGGCCGGCCGACGCTGACCAAACAACGAGGTGGCGGGCCGGCGACGTTGGCGCGGTGCACTCCGCCCTGACCGAGCTGCGGACGGTCACGCCTCCGGCCGATATGCCGCTGGCATGGTGGCCCGACCCGACCTGGCATCAACTGGTCGACGACCCCGCCCTGATCGACGCTGGGCTGTGCACACCGGAGTGGCTGGAACGGCACGGGGGACTGCTCGTCGAAACCGATGAACGCGCGCAATCTCGTACCGACTGTGTCGTCCACGGAGATGTCCGCAGCGACAATCTCTGCATTCTGCCGGACGGTCGCGCCAGGTTGGTCGACTGGTCGATGTCCGGCGCCGGACATCGCTGGCAGGACTTGATCATGTTCCTGCCGACCGTGCGGCTGGAGGGCGGCCCCGATCCCGCCACCGTGTTCCAAGGAGAGGTCGAGACCGTGACCCGGCTCGCCGGCCCCACAGTCCACCGGGCGATGCACTTCTCCGACGGCCCGGAATGGCTGGGCCGGGTCCTCCGAAAACTGGCGGTGATCAATCTCGACTGGATCGCGGCCCTGCTGGCCCTCGACCCGCCGACTACTGGTCAGCGCGCACCGCTGTCTTGAGCGGCCACAGCAACACCTCGCGGGCCCCTCAGTGTTCGGTGCTGAAGAACCGTAGCAACAGCGGGCCGACGATCTGTGGGTCGACGACGTGATCCGGCCCCTCGAGGGTCTCCCGTTGAGCGTGGGGCAATTGGTCTGCCAGCTCGTCGGCTGCGCGGTCGAAGAAGTCCGAGGGCAGGCCTGCCATATAAGGGACCGTGATCGGCCCTCCGGTGGTGACCAGGACCGGTTGGGTGATCGTTGCCAGTCGATCGGCCGTCAATTGGTAGCGATTGAGGAAGACGCTGTCGTGGACCAGCGTGGGCGCGAGGGCGACCGAATCCGCCCAATGCGACGTCTGCTTGCCTGCCGCTTTCCTGGCCGCGATGTTGTCGTCGGAGGCGCCCGACAGGCGCATGAACAGTTCGAGAACCTCCTCGTCTCGCCCGGCGTCGAAGGCGCGTCGGGTGTCCGCGACGTACTCCTCGAATCGAGGGCGTATGTCGTCCCCAACCGCGTAGGGCACCTCCCAGACGGCGATCGTGTCGATGGCTGCCCCGGCCGCGGCGGCTTCCAGCGCCAGCGCGCCGCCTGAGGACGCCCCGAACAGGTGTGCCGAGCCGCCCGCCTCCGCGATCAACGCATCCAGGTCCTCGATCTCCCTTTCCACGGCGTACGGCTCGGTGAAGCCGCTCGCGCCGCGTCCCCGACGGGCATAGTTGTAGACCGTGAAGTGCTCGGCGAGAGCTGGCGCCAAGGGAGCGTTCTCCACCCCCTCGTCGAGTGCTCCGCCCACCAGAATGACGGCCGGACCGCTTCCTTCCCTGTCGTAGGCGATGGTGGTGCCATCGTTTGATGTCACGCGAAAGGGCATCTCGTTCATCTCACATCTCCGTTCGAGAGGTTGTCTTAGCGCCTCTACTTCTTGTTGCGGTAGAGGACCATGGTGATGGGACCGAAGACCGCGACGAGAAGCACGGACGAGACGAGCACCCAGCCGATTTCCCCGGCCGGCACCGAGCCGTGCATCAGGCCGCGTACCACGGTCGTGAGGTGGGTGATCGGGTTGGCCTCGACGACCGCCTGCAACCACCCGGGCATCGACTTCGGGTCCACGAAGATGTTGCTCACGAACGTCAGCGGGAACATCACCATCATGCTGACCCCCGCCACCGAGTTCGGCGTACGCAGGATCAGGCTGAGCATCGTCCACAGCCACGACAGGCAGAACGAGAACACCAGCAGTAGCGCCACCGACAGCACCACCCCGCCGGCGCCACCCTCCGGCCGGAACCCGAGGACCAGGCCGAGCGTGATCACGATCGCCGACCCGATCGAGTAGCGCATCACATCGCCGAGCAGGGCGCCGACCAGCGGCGACGGTCGCCACACCGGGAGCGACCTGAACCTGTCGAACACACCCTTCTGGATGTCGGTGTTCAGCGTTATGCCGGTGTTCATGGTGATCATGACGTTCGACTGCACCAGGATGCCCGGCAGCAGGAACTGTAGGTACTCCTGAGTCGACCCGGCGAGCGCGCCACCGAACAGGAAGGTGAACATCAACGTGAACATGATCGGGAACATGGTCACGTCGACGAGCTGCTCCGGGACGTGTTTGATCTTCAGCAAAGCGCGCCAGCCGAACGTCAACGAGGTACGGACAGGACCGGGCCGTGACGGGCGCTCGCCGGCCAACAGCACACTGCGCAGCGCGTCCTCGGTGACCGGCGCCGACGCCTGCTCCGCGGTCGTGGCATTCATGCGGCATCCTCCTCGGGTGTCTCCTCGGCGGCGTGCCCGGTCAGGGCGAGGAACACCTCGTCCAGGCTCGGCTGACCGAGCGCGAACTCGGTGACGTCGATGCCACCGCGGGACAGCTCGGCCAGGGCGCGGGCGACCCGTTCGGGGTCGGAGATCCGCGCGGACAGTGCGACCGGGTCAGCGGAGAGCTCGATCGGCTCGTCGAGAGCGGCGGCGAGGACCCGTTCGGCCTCGGCCCGCTGCTCGGGCGCACGTAGCCGTACGTGCAGCGAGCCGGCGCCGACCGATGCCTTGAGCTGGCCGCTCGAGCCCTCGGCGATGACCTTGCCGTGGTCGATCACCGCTATCCGGTCGGCCAGCTGGTCGGCTTCGTCGAGGTATTGCGTGGTCAGCAGCACGGTGGTGCCTTCGGCGACCAGGCCGCGGACGATCTCCCAGACCTGGTTCCTGCTGCGCGGGTCGAGGCCGGTGGTCGGCTCGTCGAGGAAGATCAGTTCGGGGGTGACGACCAGGCTCGCCGCGATGTCGATGCGCCGGCGCATCCCGCCGGAGTACTTCTTCACCTGCCGGTCGGCGGCATCGGCGAGGCCGAACGCGTCGAGCAGGTCGGCCGCTCGCCGCTTGGCCCGCGGGCGCGAGTAGCCGAGCAGCCTGGCGAGCAGCACCAGGTTCTCCACCCCGGTGAGGTCCTCGTCGACCGACGCGAACTGCCCGGTGAGGCCCACCCTGCTCCGCACCGCGCGGGCGTCGCGCACGACGTCGTACCCGAGCACTTGCGCCTCTCCGGCGTCGGGGCGTAGCAGCGTGGCGAGCATGCGGATCGCCGTGGTCTTGCCCGCCCCATTCGGACCGAGCACGCCGTACACGCCCCCGGCGCTCACGGCCAGATCCACACCGGCGACCGCGCGGGTCTTGCCGAAGCTCTTCTTCAACCCTCTCGTCTCGATCGCGAGCTTTCCCATGGGTTCGATTCCTTCTCTCGGTGTTGCCAACGGATTGGTTGAGGCTAGTCAAGTTTGATTACTTGGCCAGAGTAAACGAGGAGGAAACATCTAGTCAAGTTTGATTAGGAGTGTGTTTTGAGGTGGTCGGGGACCGTTCGCCACGAACCCGGATCATCGGCCATGGTGTAGGCGCCCTCAGACAGTCGTTTGCTCAGGCTCTTCGCCCACTCCAGTTCGGTGCGTGCGTGTCCGGCCCACAGTTCGGCCTGATCGCGGACGTGCTCGGGGGTGTCCCGATTGGGGTGCTCCCGCCACTTGGCCTGCACTTCGAGCTCCGCTTCCAGGCGCGCGACCCGCTCGTCAATGTGCGCGACGGCATCTGACCTGGTCAGCATGGGCAACATGGCGATGGACGCGTTGAGCATGTCCGGGTCGTGGGTGCGCCGCAGACCGTCGCGGACCAGTTCGACCATCTCGTCACGTCCTCGAGTTGTCGCGCGGTACAGAACGCGCTCCGGCCCAGAGTTGCCCGGCTCGGCATGTTCGGTGAGGAGGCCATCAGCCGCCGCCTTCTTCAGCGCGTGATAAATCGAGCCGGGCTTGATCTTGGCCCAACTCTCCGCACCCCAGCTCTGCAGTTCGGACCGCACCTGGTAGCCATGCGCGCCGCCGGCGAGGTGCACGATACCGAGCACCAGGAGCTTCGTCGCCGACACGCGCCCACCTCCGCTCAACCCTCTCGTCTCGATCGCGAGCTTTCCCATGGGTTCGATTCCTTCTCTCGGTGTTGCGAACGGATTGGCTCGAGTTAGTCAAGTTTGATTAGAAGCGTAGCTTGAGGTGATCGGTGACCGTTCGCCACGAACCCGGATCATCGGCCATGTCCCGATTGGGGTGCTCCCGCCACTTGGCCTGCACTACGAGCTCCGCTTGCGCGCCCGTCAGGTGGTTTCAACTCCCACCAACACGAGGTACAGCACCCCACTCAGTCGTCATGGAGTTCGGCGGCGGTTCGGGCGCCGCGGCTGTGCAGCCAGCTGATGAGATCGGGGGCGTTGCTGGTGGCCGCGGTGTCCAGTGGGGTGAGGGAATCCCAGGCGGGCAGCCAGTTCAGATTGGCGCCGTGGTCGAGGAGGTAGCGGGCGGTGTCGAGCTGGCCACCGTGGCAGGCGGCCCAGAATGCGTGGCTGATCTGCTCGGTGGTTGGTTCCTCGGTGGCGAGGCGGTCTCTCAGCCGGTCGATCAGGCCGAGGGCGGCTGCGGAGAACAGGTCCGTCTCCGCGCCCCGTTCGACCAGTCGGCGTGCGGCTTTCCATTGTCTGAATCCGGTTGCGTCTTTGAGTGGAGGGCCGCCGCCAAGGACCGATCCTGGTGCGTCGATGTCCGCGCCGGCGTCGAGCAGTGCGTCCAGGACCGCGACGTCGTCGCTGCTCGCGGCCCAGTGCAGTGGTGTTTCCTCGTGGCCGCCGTGGAACCGGGCGTTCACGTCGGCGCCAGCTGCGGCCAGGAGCGCCACCGTGGCGGCGCCGTTGGGGAAGTGTCCGGGCCAGTCGGTGACGATGTGCAGCAGTGTGCGTGACATCCCGCCTGGACTGTCGTCGCCGAGGCGAACCGTCGCCAGGTCCGGGTTGTCGGCCAGGAGCTGTTGCAGTGTGGCTTGATCGCCGGTGTGGATCGCCTTGACGACGGCGACCGCGAGCGGGTCGTCGGTGCTGATCGTCGACATGTGGAGTCCTTCCGGCTGTTCGGTCCGCGCTGACCGGGCTTGAGGGCCGGCCAGGACGAAGGCGGGACTTTGGAGGTAGGCCAGCGGGCTTGCGCAGCCGCCGGCAACCGCCGCTTGCAGTGTGGTCCGGATAGCGGTCAGGTCGGTGATCTTCTGATCGATCTCGGTGATCTTGGTGCCTGCCCGGGACAGCAGCTCGGCATCAGCCTGGTCGGGGCGGCGGGTCAGGGACCGGATCAGGTCCGCGATCTCGGCCAGGGTGAACCCGAGTCGTTGGACCGCCTTGATCAGCCGCACCCGGTCGACCGCCGACTCCGGGTAGCACCGGTGACCTCCGGAGCTTCGAGCCGGTTCGTCCAGCAGACCGCGCCGTTCGTAGTAGCGCAACGTCTCCAGATTCACGCCGGCCGCGGCCGCGACCTGCCCAGCCCGCATCCCGGCACCGCCGCCGCTTCCGTCTTCGCCGTTCGAACCGGACGTCATTCGGTGAGCGTAGACCCGTACCTAGGTCCGGAATGCAACCGCGGATCCAGCCGTGCAGCTCGAGAACTCTCCCGGGTCGACAATGTTGATCATGACCGGACTCCGCGACCGGCGGGTCTCGTTCATTCGTCGCCATTGGTCCAGCCCAGGTGGGTCGACCGAGATCACCCGATCGGGGTTGAGTTCGATGCGGATGGGTTGGCCGGTGCCAGCACAGACGGACTCGACGACGCCGGGCCGGCCGAGGATGGCGGCGAACTCGAACGTGTCGCCGTTTGAGCGGTGCTGAGAGTGGTCATGGGTCAGCCTTTCGAGTCCGGTTGAGGCCGGCCGCGGTGATCGCAGCCCCAAGTTGATCAACAGTCGGGACCGGCACCAGCCGGCCGGCCTCGTCTCGGTATAGCCGGCACGACACACCACATTGACACGCTTCCGGACCGGCGAACGGATCGGTGCCGTTGATCAACAACGTCGGCGAACCGGCCATCCCCAGCGCGGCCGCTTCGGCATCAGTCTCGACCTGTCGAGTCACCACGGGCAGGTCGGTGACCTCGGCGAGGCGGGCCAGCAGCGGCGGCAGATTCGGGCACTCGTCGACATGCAGCACCTCCAGCCTCATCGCCCCACCTCCTGATCGATCGCCGCCAGCAGAGCGCACCGCCGGTCAGCTCGCGGTAGGTCACACGTCGCAGCCAACTCGGCCAATGAATCGTGCATCCGTTGCAGATCGCGGATCCGGGCCGCGAGATCACTGCGGCGGTGCTCGGCCAACGCCCGGGCCACCTCGCAGCTATCCGGTCCGCCGGCGTCGAGGTGCAGTAGCTCCTCGACCTCATCGAGGGTGAAGCCGAGTTCCTGGGCCCGTTTGATGAACCGCAGCAACCCGACCGTCCCGAGCGGATAGTCCCGATAGCCGCCCGGCGTCCGCGGCGGCTCCTCCAGCAGCCCGCGCCGCTCGTAATAGCGCAACGTCTCCGAGTTCACACCCACCCGGCCGGCCAACTCACTGGTTCGCATACTCCAATCGTCAACCCTGGACCCAACTACGGAGTCAAGGCCGACAGCGGAGCGCTGCTCGGCGAGCGGGTCAGCGAACTCGAGTTGATCATGGTCGATACCTCTACTAGCGAACCCAACCCTCGACCGAAGGCGTGCGCGCGACGGGAGGAGGCCGATCTTGCCGACGTCCTGCTCAGTAGCCGGACCAGGTGGGCATCGCTGGCGATGTGCCGATGAGAACGCTGCTGACGTCTGGGATCGCCTCAGCTGCGATCGCCATGATCGTTAGCCGTGCATGGCCTTCCAGGACGACGGGCCGATCGGCCGGAGTTGCACGCACGGCGATGATTGGTGGCCAGTCAGGCCAGCTGACCTTGACCTGATCTGCCGCGTCGAGGAAATGAGCGGTCGTCATGTGGCCAAAGACCTTGTCGCCGCGGCGCACGAACTGTGCAGCGGCCGGCGGCAGCCGTGTCCCGCCGCTGATCTCATCCCAGTAGCTATACCGGATATAGCGGATCGCGAGCACCTCCCCGGGATCGAGTTCAGCCCACTCCCACTGAACTTCATCGGACTGCGGGAACCCCGCGAAGAGATCCTCATCCCGACCAAAGCCGCGAAAGCGAGCCAGGACGTCGCGTCTGGCCGCGTTGTCTGCGCCAGAGGCCAGGTCGGGCCGAGTCACCAACTCTGAAGGTTGGTCCATCTCATGGATGACCTCACGGAGAGCCGATCCGAACCTGCTCGACTCCCATTCAGTGAGCAGGAAAAGCGCGATCATCTCCGCCTCATTGGCGGTCTTGATCATCCTCATCGAGCCATCCTGTCCGACTGACGCCGTCGCCGCCTCATCCATGCGGGCCGGTTCTGCTGGCCGAGCCGTCGCCTACGGTCGGTCCACACACATAATGTGCCTGACATGACAGGAGGCGATCCGAGTGACGCAGCCAAGGCCGGCACGCCCACGGGACGCTGTCCACGATTAGGGCGTCGCCCTTGACCGAGCCGGCCAGGACGGAACGGAAGCGGTCAGCTTTGAAGGCAGGCACGGCCGAGTCTGACACTGTGGAAATCAAGGCCGGGCTGCGCTCAGCCAGTCGGCGCGTATCCTCGCCCTGCTGCGGGCCGCGCCGCAGACGGTCTAGTCTGTGACTCTGTCGGCCGATGACGCAACCTGGCCAGCAGTGCGAACCTAAGATTGGTCGGAACCGTGAGTCGATTCGGGTCTTTGATCGAGACTGTCACCATCAACGCCTTTGGCCACACGTTCCACGACTTGATACCCGAGATGGCCGAGCAACTTCGCACACTCGAGGCAGAAGGCGCCATCTATGCCGAGTTTGCAGATCCCGAGTCCGATCGCGGCGGCCGAGCCACGTTTACCCGTTATCGAGTCGTCTTCACTCCGGCCGAAATTTTCGAGTACGTTGAAGCGTCCCTAGCTGAGCAGGAGTTCATCGCTGCCTTAGGAAAGACAGGAGATTTCACCGCTTCCGTTTTAGCGATTCGTAGTGATAAATATAGAAAACGGATAACCGAGTACGGGAACTACGGCAAGTCGCGGACGCGCCATGGCGACGAATGGGATATTCGAGGATGTACGGCTAGCTTTCTAGGAGAGGATCTGGAGGCTCTTGTCTGCGGCCTCCGACGAGATCGATACGTCCCGATGCCCGGGCTTGGTCCTCAGTCAAATCAAGACGAGCTCGTCCTGAACGCACTTAAATCGGTTGCGGTTTCTGCCCGGCGGCTTCGATCGCGATCCCATGGTCGGACGGCCTTCGTTGTCGAGAATGAATACGATGTTCAAGACCTTGTTGAGACAGTGTTGAGATCTATATACGTCGACGTCGTTCGAGAAGAATGGACGCCAAAACGTGCCGGAAATGCAAAGCGAATCGACCTAGTTGTGCCGAGCGTTGGTGTGGTTGTCGAATGCAAGTACGCTCATCAGGCTAACGCGAAATACATTGCGGACGAGTTGAAGGTAGATTTCGAGTCTTATCACGACTATGCCGAGTGCCGAAGACTATTCGCTGTGGTTTATGACCCTGAGCATCGTATTGATGACCCAGAATTGTTTTCGCGGGACCTGAGTGGCTTGCGACGCAAGCAGGACCATGAGTTCTTCGTGACTGTGGTCGTCATCTAGCCGTCCGGCAGGTACGGGAATGTATTGGGCACACCCGGATCGGACCTGGTGAGAGTGAAGGACGGCTCCGGCAGTTGGTACGGTTGTCGCCCCAGTTACGGACCGAGCGACCATCGTTCTCGCGTTGTTGAGGCCGATGGTGAGGGTCTGCTCTCAGGCTGGCGATGTCGGCCAGGCCTTGACCACCACTGGATGACCGTCGAGGCGGGCGAGCGACGTGCCGCCGGCCCCATGGTCGAACCTGCGGACAAGCTCGATGGGACGGTCCTGGCCAAGCAGATCGACTACTACGGCGGCGTTGCCCATGGGGTCAGCCAACCTCATTTCCACCGCTCGACATAGGGACGAGATGGCACAGGCCGATCAGTTGTGGAGCCGTGTTCATCCTTTGAACGCTGCCAAGCTTGGGCCGGAGTCTCCTGTCAGGCGCTACTGGTGCAGTCCTCTCCGGATGCGAGTGAGGCCCGGATCTTGTCGAGCGACTCCGCAAGCTGAGTGAGCGCATCTGGAGACAACCCGCGTGCCAGGTCTTCGTCGAGGCCGGTTGCGGCAAGTGTCGCCTCGCGTAGCAGGGACTCTCCGGTGGCGGTGATCACTAGGAACTGTCGGCGTCGGTCCTGGGTATCCCTTTCTCGCGCCACTGCGCCCATTCGTTCGAGGTCGTCGGCCAGCCTCACGACGAATCCGCCGGTGATGCCCAGATTCGCCGCGTGTTCGTTCTGCGGCGTGCGATCCGCAGCCCTGATCGCGGTCAGGAGTCGAACGTGCAGCGGGCGCAGTCCCATCTGCCGGAGCCGTGCGGCGTATTTGGCGCCCGTCTCCCGCCCGAGTCGGACGAGCCGATAGCTGAGGGTGTCCCGGTAGTCCGTCATGAGAATCCTAACGTGCATATGATTTACCTAGTCAATCATAGATTCAGTAAGGGATCTTGCAGTCCAAGCGAGACAACGCCGAAGACATCTGTGCAGCACCGGGTTGATTGCGCGAACAAGCAAGATACACTTTGGCCAGTTTGGCTAGTCAAATCAAGGAGCTCCGTGTCTTCGGTACTTGATCGCCTCATTGAATTCGACCCCGACGACCCGCGCACGCCGTCGCAGCAGATTGCGAACGCGCTGCGGGCTGCGATCTTGTCCGGTCGGTTGACGTCGGGTGAGCGACTGCCGACCCAGTTGCAGCTGGCCGAGCGGTACGGCGTGGCGCGAGAAACGGTCAAGGCGGCACTGCGGATCCTGGATCGCGAGGGTCTGATCGTCAGCCGCCAAGGCAGCGGATCATTCGTCCGGACCCGTCAGTCGGTGCCGACCGACATCCGCAGCTACTTGCGCACGGCCTTGGACCGTACGGATGTGTCGATCGATTACGCCGGGTGGCGCGGTGAAACCCTGAGTCACATGCTGCCCGGCGCGCTCGACGTGGTCCGGTCCGGGCAGGCCGCTGTGCGGGCTCTTCGGATCCGTCTGCTCCTCACCGATCCCGCCGTCGACGTCGCGCTGCCGCAACCTGTAGACCCATCCCAAGATGCGACGGGGTTACAGGAGAGCCTCGCGCCGCTGACCGAGCGTGCCGTTGCCAGGATCAAGTCCTCGGTCGAGGAACTGACCAGCACTGGTCTGATCCACGCCGCAACGGTCGCGGTCCGGGTTCATCGGATGGCGCCGGTCATGAAGATGTACACGCTGAACCGCGAACGGACCTTGATCGGCTTCTACCCGATCACCGAGCACTCCGTGACGCTGCACGGCCGGGACCTCACCCTGCACCACCCGTCAGGTTGGGACAGTGCCACCTTCGACCGGCAGGCGGACAAGGGCGACGACGGCTCACCGTCGTTCGCGCACCAAGCGCAGCAATGGTTCGAAACGGTTTGGTCGACGATCGCCGTCGACTACACGGCTTGATCAACTTTGACCACTCAGACGACCTGTCGAGGAGGCCCACAGTGACAGCACCAGATTCCACCCTGCGCGAGACCTTCGACCAGTCCGCAGACTTCTACCTCTCCGCGCGACCGAGCTTTCCGACCCAACTGTTCGACGACCTCATCGAACTATGCGGACTAGGCGACAATGCCACCCTGTTGGAGATCGGCGCAGGACCCGGAAACGCCACCTTGCCGATCGCGCAAAAGGGTCTCAAGATCACGGCGCTCGAACCCGGATCCGCCTCCGCGTGCCGCGCGCGACAGACTCTCAGTACCCACCCAGGGCTGGACGTGATAAACATCGACTTCGAAGACTCGTGCATCTTTCTTGCTGTTCCTTGAGCCTGGACTGTTAGACCGGTGATCGTCCATCGACGTCGGAATACCCGTAGTCCCGCGCCAGTTGGCGAGTGCTGAGGGTCTGGCCAGACTTGGCGAGGATCTCGTTGTCTGTCGCGAGCGCAACAACCCCTCGGCCGGTCAGCTCGGTTGATTCAGTTCCGTCAAGGATCGGCTCGGTGTACCAGTGCCCCGCGTCGCTGCCAACCTCGTCCATGATCGCCTCAGTGCGCATGAAGCCCGGCGAGAGCGCGACCATGGCCACTCGGTGCCCATTCCAGGCGAGGTCCTTGGCCATGTATAACGTCATTTGGTTGATGGCCAATTTCGCCGTTCGGTAGAAGAGCGCGCATCCCGCATGCCCTTCGGAAGCCGGCTTCTCCAAATCGGCGGGAGCTTCACCGACGAGTGCACCGATGTCGTGTGCCAGGTCGGCGAACATCAGTGTCGTATTGACCACCAGCCCGCGCCCTGCCGCAAGTAGTAGCGGAAGGCCCAAGCGAGTCGCCACCAGGTTGGACCGGACGCCCACCGTCCACATCCGATCGAACCGGAGCATCGGTTGCAACCAGAACGGCTCGTCCAACGTGCCGTCCGTAACGCTGTATCCGCCCCAGGCGTTGTTGACCAAGATGTCGAGTTTGCCCTGTTCGTGCTGCACCTTCGTGAACAGCACCTCGACCTCGGCGTCGACAGCGTGGTCAACCTCCACCGCGATACCGATCCCGCCGAGATCGGACACCATCCGGGCCGTCTCAGACAGAGTCACGTCCTCGCCGGCAGTCGTTGAGCTGCGGCCCGCCCTGCTGCGGCCTGTCACGTACACCGTCGCGCCGCACCTGCCGAGCACTCGAGCGACACCTCGGCCAGCACCTCGATTCGCCCCAGTCACCACGGCCACGAAACCACTGAGGTCGGGCGGTGACCAGCGATCCGCGTCACTGACTACATCTGGTGCCGCTGAAGCCGCCTGATCCACGTCGTCACCCATCCACATCGAGAACAGTGTCCGGCCGAAGATACGCACCAGCACCGACAACGACGGCGAATTCACCCCTCCGGCTGCCCCACTTCGCTGTGACGTGGTGCGGTGGAGCGCTGCAATCATGCCGGCCGTCGTTGGCCGGGTGTGCTGTCTGGACTGTCCGCAGGTCTGAGTCTCAGCCGTCCCGGCCGTCGAGTGTTTTGGTCGGCCAGGAGCCGACATCGCGAAGGAAGGGGAATCGGTCACCAAACTGGAAGCTCAAGGGCCCTAGATCACTGCCCCACAGGCGATCAAGAAGCGGAAAGTCCGACGGGCTGATGGCGAGCCGCGCCAGTGGCCGTACGGGCACGACACTCGTCAGCTCGCCGCTCTTCTTGAAGGTGTCCGGTGGCAGGACATAGATGGTGGAGTTGCAGAACGGCCGGTCTGCAAGGGCTATGCCGTTGATCGAGAGAATGAAGCAACGTTCGCGCTGGCCGTCGGGTCGCCGCTGCCAGGAGATCTCGTTCGACATGTTCGGGACGCGCGATTTGTCAATGATGCCGAAGTAGATCGCGAACAGTGCGTGATCTACCGCGAAGACGCCGGGCTGGCCGGCTACCCGCCCGCCGCCCCAGCTTCGGCTTCGGGGCTCTAGCAGATCGATGCCGGGGGTCTGGGACCCGTGTAGCAGCAGGCCGCGCCGCTCCACCAGATAGTGCAAGAACTGCCACTTCGGTACGGCAATGGAGTAGGTGAGGTCCCCGCCATTGGCGGTAGCCCACTGCCGGTCGCACAAGTCCGCAATCGCGTCGAGATCGACCTCCGGCAGCCTCATGTGGAATCCCCAGGGCCATTCGGCCGGGTCGGGGTCGACGCGTGGTGCCCTCGTTACCAGAGTCGCCACCTCATGATTCAGGCCCGGTTCGAGCCTGTCGTCTGGCGCCGCCCGACAGTGCAGGGCAAATGCGAACCGCGGCGTTCCGGCGGACGTCCGAATCGGGGTGTGCGAGCTGCTCTGTGACAGTGGCCAAGATTGCATCCGCGCGGGTCGTCACGGACGCGACAGGCACAGAACAGATCAGCCGATCTTCCCACTCGGGCCACAGGACGCTCCGTTCAGGCAGCCGCGGATACCGCGGGCTCAACTGGGCGACCGCACGGATGAGGCCAATACGCAGCCAGCGATTGGCCTCGCCCATCTCAGCCGCAAGGTGCTCGGCGACCGCGTCACCGTCTTCGACGATCCGGATCAGGGCGTGTGCGGCCGCAAGTCGCGTACGCAGAAGGGCCGAAGCATCCCGCAGGATCGCGACAACCGCCGGCCAGCTGTCGTGCGCGAGATGTCCAAGGCCAGCGAGCGCCCGCAACGCTGTCACCTGGCTGGCCTCAGAGCGCAGGGCCTGTGTCGCGGCCCCCAGAGCCCGAGCCCCGCCGACCGCGACCAAGGCTGTCAGAGCGTGAGGCGCATCAGATTGAGTAAGGGCGTCATACGCATCGACAGCAGCCGGTCCAAGTTCTCCGGCAAGACAGGCAGCATCATCCCGAGTGACCGGATCGGAATCCGAGAGCGCACCGACAATCGCGGCAATGACGCCGGACAGCTCTCCGGCACGCGTCAAGGTCCGGGCGGCCCCAAGGCGCGCTGGCCCCGGCTCCATGGCGATCGCGCGCACTCGATCCAGACCAAGATCACCAAGCAGCGCTAGCGCCTCCGGAACCTGGACCAGCCTGATCGCAGCCTCGGGATGGGCGAGTCCCTGCACCAACTCGGAGAGGCCGTCCGCGCAGCCGAGATAGGCGAGCCGCACCGCAGCGTTGAGCCGCGACTGCTGGTCATCCGATCCCAGCAGCCCCCGAAGCACCTCCCGGCTCCAGCCCATGAGACATCATGACTTCCACGGCCCGAATGGACTGAAGAATGGGCGAATCCTCCCGGGACGTCGGATTAGCACCCGCAGGACAACCCCTGGCACTCCTCCGCAGAGACCTGTGCAACTGCCGCACCCTATGAACGCAGCAGACCGACGCGTCGGAACCCTCTAACGGATTTCGCTGACGTTTGGGATTGGCGCAGGGGCGCAGGGTCTGTGCAGAAACGTCGAGGTGCACCGTCGTCGCCTCTCGCACTGGTATGGACGCGACGATAACCAGGAGCGCCGGGGTCGTCGTTCGGTTTAGCGTCGGACCGTGCTGATCCGACGTGAATGCCGCGAGGACGTGGCAGACATCCATGCGGTCACCGCCGCAGCCTTCTCCCGGCCCGGTGAGGCGACGCTGCTGGGGCGACTTCGCGAGGATCAGGGCTGGATCCCGGAGCTCTCGCTGGTCGCCGAGATCGACGGCGAGATCGTCGGTCATCTCGTAGCCACTCGCGGGGACCTCGCCGGGCGGCCCGCGCTCGGTCTTGGACCGGTGAGCGTCTCCCCCGAACGTCAGCGCCAGGGGATCGGCTCGGCGCTGATGCACGCGTTGCTCGGCGCCGCCGACGCTATGGGCGAGCCGGTCGTGGCGCTCCTCGGCTCACCGGCCTTCTACGGCCGCTTCGGGTTCGTGCCCGCCTCCTCGCTCGGGATCGAATCCCCAGACCCGGAGTGGGGCGACCACTTCCAGGCACGGCCGCTCGCGGCGTACGAACCGGGTCTTCGGGGCCCGTTCCACTTCGCCGCCCCGTTCGACCGACAGTGATCCTCCCGACGGCCGGCACTCTGCCCGACCACCCGCCTCTTGAGACTGGCCCCCTGCGAAGACATGGACTGCGCGAGGTGGTAGAGCATATTGCGGCACAGCACTGTGCCCAGAGTGTCGTCGCTAAACGCGTAATGCCGAGGGTCGGCCTGGACTACTGGACGTGCGCCCGCTTGGGCCAACCCCGTCGGGGAAGCGTCTACACCGATCCATCGAGACTCTGGCGGCAGCCAGGTCGCATACGCATCGGAACTAACATCGTTTCCGCTTGCGCCTTTGCCAGAGCCATTGACAGCGAGACACGGTGCACTCGATGAAGACAGCTCGCCCGGAGCTAGATACCTAGTCAGAATGGGTTCGAGGAGTGGGCCCCGTGGGACTCGAACCCACAACCCGCGGATTAAAAGTCCGCTGCTCTGCCAATTGAGCTAGAGGCCCGCTGCGCGTACGTACTGTACCCAGCGACGGGACGGAAGACCCAACCGATTGTCGGACCGCGGGCCGCTACGATCGCCTCCGACGTGCCGGCGAGCGGGAGGGGGATCGATGGCTTGGCCGCAGCAGCCTGGGCCGCCGCCCCGTAACGGCCCGCAGCCTGGCTGGCAGCAGGCTCCGCAGCCGTGGAGTTGGCAGGCACCGCGACCGATGCACGGGCCGCGCCCTATGCACGGCCAGCGCCCGATGCAGCCCCCGTGGCCGTCGCAGGGACCGCGGCCGATGCGGCCACCGCCGCGTCCGCCACGACGGTCCGGTGGCGGGGTCGGCGTGATCATCGTCGTGGGTACGGTGATCATCGTCGGTGTGATCGGCGGCCTGGTGCTGGTCAACGGGCTGGCCGGCCGGACGTTCGGTGCCGCGTCCTCGGGGGCGACCAGTCGGGCCACACCCGCCAGCGCGTCGGAGCGGCCGACGGCCACGGCCAGTGCGAAGCCGAAGCCGCCGCCGCGGAGCACCACGCGACCGGCGACCACCGCTCCGCCGCGGACGACCGCACCCCCGCGCACGACCGCTCCGCCCAAGACCAAGGCACCACCCAAGACCAAGGCACCGCCGAAGACCAAGGCGCCGCCCAAGACCAAGAAGCCGCCGCAGCGGAGCCGGCCGGCGCACCTCCAGCCCCAGCGCGGCTACGACGACGTGCCGTTGCCCGGCTACGGGTCGACGCTGGAGCAGGCGGCGCGGGTGGCCATGGACAACTCGCTCTACGGCGAGAAGGTGTCGAAGTCGACCTGCTCGAAGATGCCCAACCTCTACAGCTATCCGTATCCCCAGCTGTCGGAGAAGAAGCTGCGCAGCGGGCTGCAGATCATGGCCGATTGTGCCGCGGCGATGTGGAAGAAGCCGATGGCCGAGGCCGGCTTTCAGGCGACCAAGGTCAAGTTCCGCACCTATCGCGGCGAGCTGAAGACGCCGTGCGGCCGGGCGGGCGGATACGGCACCGCCGGCTTCTACTGCTCAGGCAACCAGCAGATCTACATGGCGAAGGGGCTCGGCGCCTCGCGCAACCTCGGCGGCTACGTCTGGGGCGACTATCTGCACACCATGGACCACGAGTACGGCCATCACATTCAGGCCCGGACCGGCGTCCTCAACGCGGCCGGCTGGCACGAGCAGGTGGAGGATCGCCAGGACTCGCTGCTGATCAGGCGGCGGATCGAGCTGCAGGCCAACTGCTTCGCCGGGATGGCGATGAAGCGGTCCGGCAAGGTGTCGCAGTCCGAGATGCTGCAGTGGTCCGACGGGCGTCAGGATTCCGAGACCCATGGCTCCGCCGATCACTATCTGGCCTGGACCGCGCAGGGTTACCGGTATCGCGACATCTATCAGTGCAACACGTTCCGCGCGCCGGCCAGCGACGTGCGCTAGCTAGCCGACCGATTCGGGTTGACCGGTCTCCAGCGAGCGGTGCAGGGCCTCGAGCAACGCGATCACGTCCCTCGATGATTGGGGATCCACCAACGGCGCTCGGCCGGCGAGGATACAGTCGACAAGGTGCTGCTGCGCCGCCGTCACCGCACCGCCCCGCCGGCCGTGCAGATCGACCCCGATCGACATCCGGGGATACTCGTACGTCTCCGTGGTGGCCAGCTGAAGTTGATCATCGACCCGCGGCAGCTGGATCACGCCGCGCTCGCCGATCACCTCGATGAACGAATCGGTCATCGTCGGGAACGTGTCGGGATAGATCCAGCACGACTCGAAGGTCGCGACCGCGCCGCCGGCGTAGGTCACCTGGGCCTGGATCGCGTCGGGGGTGTCGATGCCGCGCTCCCGCAGCACGCCGGAGACCGCGTTGGCATAGACCCGGACCGGCCGTTCGCCGAGGAACCAGCCGACCAGATCCATGTCGTGGCTGGACAGGAACCAGGCGCAGGTCGTCCGTTCCGACCAGGACAGCATCGTCGTCGGGACGTGGATCCGGTCGTTCTTGCGGGCGTACGCCAGCCTAGGCCGGCCGATCCGGCCCGCGACGATCTCCGCGTGCGCCTGGGCGTAGGCGGGGATCCAGCGGTGGTTGAAGGACACCATCAGGGTCGAGGAGGATTCGCGTTCCAGGGCGATGATCTTGTCCGCCTCGGCCAACGACGTGGTCAGCGGTTTCTCCACCAGGACGTGCTTTCCGGCGCGCAAGGCGGCCAGACAGATTTCGGCATGCAGGTGATCGGGCGTCGCGACGATCACCAGATCGATCACCGGATCGGCCAGCAGCTCGGTGTAGTCGTCGGTCACCCGCTCGATCCCGTACGTCTCCGCCAGCTCGGTCGCCGTGCCGACCGGGACGCCGGCCACCGCCCGCAGCCGCACGCGCGGATCACCGACCGCCGAGGCCGCGTGACTCCGCCCCATGATGCCCGCGCCGATGATGCCGACGGCGACGATCCGTTGGTCCTGATTCAAGATCATCTTCCTTCGGTCGCGGAGCGCTGCCGGCATGACGGCAATCGATTGCAACGAGGGTACGGATCGGTCATGATCAAGGTCAAGCAGATCGAGGAGGATGGATGAGGGTTGCGGTCGTCGGCCTGGGGATGATGGGCCAGCTGCACAGTCGGGTGCTCCTCAGCGAGCCCGGCGTCGAGGCCGTGATCGGGGTCGAGACCGATCCGGATCGGGCCGCGGAGGTTTCGGCCGAGCTGGCCCTGGAGGTCCGGCCCGATCTCGAGTCGGTGCTGCCGGAGGTCGACGCGGTGTCGATCACGCTGCCCGATGATCTTCATCTGCCGGCCGCCCTGCTCGCCCTGGCCGCCGGCAAGTATGTCCTGGTCGAGAAGCCGCTGGCGACCACCGCCGCGGACTGCGAGGCGATCCTGGCCGCGCAGCCGCTGCCCGGCCGGCTGATGGTGGGTCACGTGCTGCGCTTCGACGAACGGCTGCGCGAGCTCAAGCGGCGGATCGACGCCGGCGTGTTCGGAAAGCTCCGCTACGTCCGGATCCATCGGGTCAACACCCGGGCCACCGCCGAGCGGGTCGCCGCCCGCGCCTCGGTGACCGCTTTCCTCGGCGTTCATGATCTCGATCTGCTGCTGTGGCTCACCGGCGAGGAGATCGAGTCCGCGAAGGCGGCCGGCCGCCGGGTGTTCGGCGCCTACTCCGACGTGACGGTCGCCACCCTCGACCTGTCCGCGGGCACCCTCGCCGTGCTGGAGAACCACTGGCTGCTGCACCCGTCGTCGGCCCGCAGTTGCCTGGCCGGCGTGCAGGTCTTCGGCGACGAGGGATCGGCCCTGATCGATCTGTCCACCGACGAGTTGGAGTTGATCACCGACGACGATCATCGGTCGGTGCGGATCGACACCCGAAACTGGACCCACGATCCGCTGGTCTCCGGCGGGTCCCTGCGACGCGAGCTCGCGTCGTTCATCCGGTCCGCGACCACCGGTGCCCCGGTCGAGGTCAGCGGTGAGGACGGGCTGCGCGCCGTCCGGGCGGTCGAGCTGGTCGAGGCGGCAGCGACGGCCGAGACGGAATAGGGCTCGTTCGTTCCCTGCGCCCGAATCCACCCGATGATCTTGGAGCCTCGGCTCTGTCCAGGCTCGGGGAAGGCGGCCGCTTGGCTAGCCAGTTCCGTGCACCTTGTCCCCACCGGGATATCGGCATAACGGCCAGAAAGACGCGCCAAGGACGGGCGGGGTGACGCGGTTGGTTGGGATCGCGGCCGACCAACGGTTAGGCGCCGGTTTCGAATTGCACTCCTCGAATGGACGCTTTGGCCGCAGGTGTCCGCCTGGAAGCTGGCCAACCAGTCCACTCGACGCCCGCCGGCGGGCGATCTCGTGATTCGATCCCTGAATGCTGCCGAACTCAGCGGTGGACCCGGGTCCAACCGGCTACCGGTCCGGCAGTCATCGAGTGTGACCTTTTCCACCCGGATTCGACGGTCTCAGGTGGAAAAGGCGACTCTCGACGCAAGCTCGGCCACGCACCTCGCTGACTCGAGGTTCGTTCCCTGAGCTCGGACTGTTCGGTCAGCTTCCAGGCAGAGATCTGCGGACGAAGGGCGCCACTCGAGGGTGCAATTCCAAACCCGGCGCGTAACCGGTGGCCGGCCGCGATTCCAACCAACCGCGTCACCCCGCCCGTCCTTGGCGCGTCTTTCCGGCCGTTAGGCCGATACCCCGGTGGGAGTGAGAGGCGCACGGACCTGGCGTGCCCTTCGACAGGCTCAGGGAACGAACAAGCCTCAAGGGCGAATGGGGCGGCCTTCGGCCTCGCGCCGGGAGCGCCAAGCGTCGACGACCTGGTCGACGTCCACGGTCTTGATGGTGATCTTGAGGCCGTCGGTGCGGCGGCGGGCGTCGACGAGCCGGCGGTTGAGTTCGGTGACGAGCTCGCGGACGACCTTCTCCGAGCGTTCGGTGGCCACTGTGTCGGCCAACTGCTCGAGTTCCTTGCGCAGGGCCAGACTCTCCGGCAGCGGCAGGTCGAGCTTCTCGCGTTTGAGATAGCCCTTCAGCCACCAGTTCGGATCCTGTCGCCGGCCCAAGCCCTGAATGGGCTTGCCGGCGCCCGGGAGATTGTCGAAGTCCCCCCGCTCCTGGGCCTCACGGATCTGAGCGTCGATCCAGGAATCGTTCATCATGATCACCTCCGCCAGGGATCGGCTCATTCTACCGACCCTCGAAATCACGTTGACCGGTGGGGAAGGATGAGGATCATGTCCAATCGCGCCCTGACCTTCGGTTCCAACGCGGCGGGGTACGACCTCCACCGCCCCGGCTACCCGGAGGCGATCATCGAACGGATCCTCGACTACGCAGAGCTGCCGATCCGGACCGCCCTCGAGGTCGGCGCCGGCACGGGCAAGGCGACCCGGCTGATCGCGGCGCACAAGATCACGGTGCTGGCCAGCGAGCCGGACGAGCGGATGCTGGCGGTGCTGCAGGAGCAGACCGCCGGCCTGCCGGTGACCCCGATCGTCGGCACTTTCGAGGACCTGTCGATCCCGGAGCTGGCCGGCCGGGTCCAGCTGCTGTACGCGGCGGCGGCGTTCCATTGGACCGATCCCGAGACCCGCTGGGACCGGACCGCGGCGATCCTGCCGATCGGCGCCACGGCCGCCTTCTTCGGCGGCGAGCTCGAGCTGACCGATCCCGCGGTCCGGGCCCGGTTCAACGAGGCCATCGGCGACCGGGCCGATCATCAGGCCGGGGTGCCGATGCCGGGCGATTCCGAGGGCTGGCAGTGGCCGGCCAACGAGCTGCGGCTCGACGCCCGGTTCGGTGCCGTCGAGCAGCACCACATCCCACGTCCGCTGCGGCTCTCCCTGGAGGATTTCATCGGCCACATCGGCACCCAGTCCCGGTTCCTGATCATGGATCCGGCTGAACGCCGGCAGACCTTCGACGAGGTGCGGTCGGCGATGCCCGAGGTGATCGAATTCACCGCCGACCTGACACTGCACCTGGCCCGGCGGATCAGCGAAGCGTGAGCACGATCTTGCCCTGCAACTCCCGCGCCTCGACCGCCCGGTGGGCTTCCCGGACCTCGTCCAACGGATAGGTCCGGCCGATCACCGGTCGCAGTTCGCCGGTCAGGGCCAACTGCTGCACCGCGGCGAACCGGCGGGCCCGCTCGGCCTGGAAGTCACCCAGCTGGTCCATGCCGAGGTGCCGGACCTCCCGCCCGGCCGCGTCATCCGGACCGACGAAGGTCTCGGCTGCGCTGGCGTTGCCGTAACTGCTGTAGCGGCCGCCACGCCGGACCAGGTCGAACGCCGCGCGACCGAGCTCGCCGCTGACCCCGTCGAAGGCCACGTCCACCGGGCCGACCCGGTCGAGCCAGTCCGGCTCGCTGTAGTCGACCACCTGATCGGCGCCGAGTTCCCGCACCAGGGCGAGCTTCCCGGCACCCCGAGCGGCGCCGATCACCCGCGCCCCCGCGTGGGCCAGCAACTGCACCAACACGGTGCCCAGGCCGCCGGCAGCCGGCAGCACCAGCGCCGTTTCACCCCGCTGCACCGGGGTGTGCTCCAGCAGCGCGTACGCGGTGCTCCCGTCGTTCAGCAGAGCCATCGACTGCTCCAGCGCCAGGTCGTCCGAGACGGGAAAGATCTCGTCCAGCGTGGCGATCACCCGGCTCGCGTAGCCGCCGCCGGGCAGGCTGGCCGCCACCCGGCGACCGAGCCAGCTCGGGTCCACCCCGTCGCCGACGGCGGCCACCACTCCGGCCGCCTCCAGTCCGGGCACGTACGGCGGCGGCGAAGCCAGAAACTCCGGCCACGCACCGCGCCGCAGATAGCCGTCCAGGGATTGGATGCCGGACACGGCCACGTCCAGCAGCACCTCACCGGGGCCGGGCTGCCGGTCCGCGGATTCCTTGATCACCAGGACCTCGGGCCCACCGAACTCAGTCACCTCTACATGTCGCATGCAGCGAGTGTGCAACCTCAAGCCGGGTTGAGCTCAAGACCGCGACATGATCATTTCGGCGTCCGGACCACCATGCCCGCGTACGCGAACCCACCGCCGAACCCGAACAGCAGCGCCGGAGTGTCGGCCGGCAACTCCCCCGCCCGAGCGAGCTTGGAGTACGCCATCGGGATGCTCGCCGCCGAGGTGTTGCCGGACGCGGTGATGTCGGTGGCGACGATGGCCGAGGTCAGGCCGAGCTGCCGGGCCAGCGGCTCGATGATCCGCAGATTTGCCTGGTGGCTGACGAAGATGCCGATGTCGGACAGCTCGTAGCCGGCGCGCTCGACGCTCTTGCGAGCCAGGCCTTCGGCCTCGGAGATGGCCCACTTGAACACCGACTTGCCCTCCTGGGCGAACTTGTTGACCGGAGGCTCGATCCGCACCGCACCGGCCAGCTCGGGCACCGAGCCCCAGGTGACATCGCTGACCGTCGGCTGATCACTGCGCCGCAGGATGAAGGCACCCCCGGCGTCCGCGACCAGGACGCAGGTCGTCCGATCGGTCCAGTCGGTGACCGCGGACAGCTTCTCGGCGCCGATCACCAGCGCCGTCGTCGCCGCCCCGGCCCGGATCGCCTGATCGGCGACCGCCAGCGCGTGCACATAACCGGAGCAGGCGACGTTGACGTCGATGATGGCCGGACCGTGCAGGCCGAGCCGCTCCGCGACCCGGCCGGCCGTGTTCGGCGAGCGTTGATCAGAGGTGCAGGACGCCACGATGACGAGATCGATCTCGGCGATCGGCACCCCGGTCGAGGTCAGCGCGTCCCGCGCCGCGGCCTCTGCCAGGTCGACCACGGTCTCGTCGTCGGCCGCGATCCGGCGGGTCACGATCCCGGTCCGTTGCCGGATCCACTCGTCCGAGGTCTCGACGATCGTCGCCATCTCGTCGTTCGTCATCACCCGCTCGGGCTGGTAATGCCCGGCTCCGACCAGCACCGACCCGACCCGCGCCGTCTCCACCATGGGCTGACTGTAAACCAGCGAACACGGACGAATCCCGGCAGCCCAGTCCGTGATCGGGCGGTCCGACGCGGCGGCGTGGCAGGCTGTGGCCATGGAGCCCTGGGTGATCGCGCTGGTGGTGATCTTCGTGATCGGCGTCGTCGTGATCGGGTACGGGTCCATCGCGGACCGCAAGCGCCGCGAACGCGCGCTGGCCGCGATCAAGTCGCCGCCGAAGCGGGACATCCCGCGGTTCGCCCCCGACGCCGAGCCGCCGCGCTACCTGACCGACCTCGAGGCCCACCGGCCACCGGAGGACGCGACCAGCACCGAGCTGTCCGCCGAGGATCGGACCGAGATCTCCACCCAGCTCAAGGATTCCTCGCCCACGATCATCACCGCCCGGCGGGCGTCCGACTTCTTCATCACCGACAAGACCAGTGGCTGGAGTGTGCTGGACCGGCCGCGAGTGCTGGTCTGTGCCGACCCGATCCGTTCGGTCCGGGAGCTGCTCAGCGTGCTGGAACGGATGATCGCCGCCCGGCAGTCGCTGGTGATCATGGCGCCCGAGTTTGCCGAGGACGTACGCAAGACGCTCGAGGTCAACCGGATCAGAAACATGCTGAACGTGCTCGCCCTGATCGCCGACGACGATGCCCGAGCCGCCGCGATCACCGCGACCGAGGCCGTCGCGGCTTCCGCCGGCGACCTGCAGGCCGGCTATCTGCCCGATGATCATCTCGGCCGCTGCGACCGCTGGGTGGCCGAATCCCGTCGCAGTTCGGTGATTGCGGCCGCCGATCACTGATCGTGGCGTCACGGCTACGATCACAGTCGTGACCGCACAGCCACCCGGTGAGCCCGACCGCCGCTGGCCGCGCTACGTCTACGGCGTCGGTACTGAGCCCGATCCGCGGTTCACGCTGGCCAACGAGCGCACCTTCCTGGCCTGGATCCGGACCGCGCTCGGCTTCCTCGCCGGCGGCGTCGGCGTGATGGCGATCGCCGGGCTCAGCGGCCCGGTCAGCCTCGAGGTGCGGGCGGCGGCCATCGCACTGATCGTCTGTGGCGTCGCCTGCGGCGTCGGCGGGCTGACCCGGTGGGTCCGCAACGAGCGCGCCCTCCGGCAGCAGCACCCGCTGCCGTCGTCGCCGCTGTTCACGGTGGTCGCGGTCGGCATCGCCGCTGTCGCGGTGGTGGCGGTCGTGGTCGTCCTGCAGTAGTCGATCATGCCCGCCGACCCCGGACTGCAGAACGAGCGGACCACGCTGGCCTGGCAGCGCACCACCCTGTCCGGCCTGGCCTGCGCCTTGATCATCTCGCGATTGATCTTCGGCCACTCCCCTGCCACCGCGATCGCCGTCGCTGCCGTGGCGATCATCGCCGCCATCACCCTCGGCCGACTGTCCGCCAGCCGGTACAAGATCAACAACGCCACCTGGGCCGCACCCCGGCTGGGCACCGACGGCCGCACCGCAGCCGCCCTCACCACCCTGGTCATGATCATCGCCCTCGGCGCGATCGGCTACGTCCTGGTCGCCTAGCCGTCACGTCAAGGATTACCGTCATCCCTTCCGTACGGGCGAAAAACCTGCGAGGATCGATCGGGTGATGTCCTCGACACTGCGGCGGGGTTTGATCGTCACCGCCACCACGACAGTCCTGCTCGCCCTGCTCACGACGCTCGGCGCGACGCCGGCACGGGCGGCCGCCACCCACTACGTCGCCCTCGGCGACTCCTACTCGGCCGGGGTCGGCACCCGGGACAAGCAGGATGACTGCTATCGCTCCCCGTACGGCTATCCGGCCCTGATCGGCGACGCGTACGGCCTGACGCTGGACTACCAGGCCTGCAGCGGAGCGGTCACGGCCGATGTCGCCGGCAACCAGGTCCAGGCGCTGAGCAGCAGCACCACGCACGTGTCGATGACCATCGGCGGCAACGACGCCGGCTTCGCCGACGTCCTCACCGAATGCGCGCTGCCCGGCTGGCTGAGCGACTGCGAAGGGGAGATCGCGAAGGGCAACGCCGTGATCGCCAACGTCCTGCCCGGCCGCTACGACTCGCTGTTCGGCACCATCGGCGCCGCCGCGCCCGACGCGACGGTCGCGATCGGCGGCTATCCGTGGATCTTCAACGGCGAGGACTGCAACGCCGCGACCTTCTTCAGCCCGGAGGAGGAAGCCGCGCTCAACGCCGGCGTCGACGACCTCGACGCCCTCATCGCGGCCAAGGCCGGCAACCACGGCTTCACCTTCGTCGATCCGCGGTCGGCCTTCGACGGGCACGCGGTGTGCGACGACCCGGAGTGGATCAACGGCCTGAGCAATCCGGTCGAGGAGTCGTACCATCCCAACCGCGCCGGCAACGTCGGCTACGCGGCCCTGATCGGACCGGCACTGACCGGGTCGGTGTTCGACCCGACCTCGCTGGAGCGCCAGGTCACCGCGGCCAAGAAGCCGGTGACCCGGAGCCAGGCCCTGCGCCACGAGGCCACGACGGTGCTGTCCTTCGACCTGACCACCCCGGCCAACCTGGCCGCCGCCGAACGGCACGGCCTCGACCCCGCCACGATCAAGCGACTGGCCCGCAACCTCGAGTCGGACGACCTCGACACCGTCCGGCACGCCCTCGACGCCCTCCGCCGCCTCGACCGCGCAACGAGCTGAGCCCGCGATCACGAGTCAGGCGTAGCCGAGGTCGTGCAGGCGGGCGTCGTCGATGCCGAAGTGGTGGGCGATCTCGTGCACCACGGTGATGTGCACCTCCTCGACCACGTCTTCGACGGTGTCGCAGATGGCGAGGGTGGGCAGCCGGTAGATGAAGATCCGGTCGGGCAGGACGCCGGCGTAATCGGTGCCGCGCTCGGTCAGCGGGATGCCGTCATAGAGTCCGAGCAGGTTCTCGCCCGGCGGCGGCGAGTCCTCGACCAGGATCACGCAGTTGTCGATCAGGGCGGCCAGCTCGGGCGGGACCTCGTCCAAGGCCGCTGACACCAGCTCCTCGAAGCGTTCCACCGACAGCTCGATCGCCACTCCGCCACCTCTGCCCTTCGCGCAAACCTGAGCCGCCCATCGAGGGCCGCTGAGAATTCGCCGTACCGGTTCGAGTTCTCCCTGAGGGTTCGGACCCCGTGCCGCCGATCGTACCGATCTGGGCCGAAACCGGTCCCACCGCTGGTCAAAGCGGAATGACACGGCTGTTATTTCTGCCCCGCACGCGGCGTGTCGCCTTGCTTCCAACCCTCAACCCCTACTCAACCCCTTGCCGTGGCTGATGTTACGAGATTAAAGTCCTGCGCAGCTTGGGGTTGTAGTTACTGGCGTGACTTGGGGGACGGCGGTGATTGCGTCCTGAGGGAATCCGTTCAATCGGTCCGGGAAGGCCGTGTTGAGGAGGAAGAGTCCGTGAGTATCACCATCCGCGCGGCCAAGACCGTGTCGGCCCTCGCCCTGACTGCGGGCGTGGTGGTGGCCCTGATGGGGATGCAACCGGCCGAGGCCGGCTGGCAGGCCACCGCCACCGAAGGGGTCAACATCCGGTCCGGCCCGAGCACCGCGAAGTCGATCATCGGCGGTCTCTACCGGGGCGGCACCATCACCGCCCTCAGCTCCAGCAGCGGCTGGACCAAGGTCAGGTTCAACGGCGACATCGCCTACATCTCCAGCAAATACCTGACCAAGGACAAGGACTTGGCGGCGCCGAGTGACATCAACACCGGCAGCGTCAAGATCACCACCACCGATCTCAACGTCCGCAAGGGCCCTGGCCTCTCCTACGACAAGATCACCACCCTGTCGGACGGATTCAAGGTCACGCTCACCGGCAAGGTGTCCCGCGGCTTCGCCGAGGTGACCGTCGGCGACAGCAAGGGCTGGGTCAGCACGCAGTATCTGGCCAGCTCCAACGGCCTGCCCAAGACGACCGGGACCCGGACCGCGACCACGGACCTGTTGATCAGGACCACCGCGGACGCCGACTTCGGGATCATCACCGAGGTCAAGAAGGGCGCCAAGCTCAAGGTCACCGGCGCGACCAAGAACGGCCGGGCCCAGATCGTGTACGGCAACGCCGTCCGCTGGGTCACCGCCAAATACCTGTCCAACACTCAGGTGAACGCGCCGTCGGTGCCGAAGCTGCCCAAGATCACCGGCACCCGGTACGCGACCACGGAGTTGATGATCAGGTCCACCAGCTCCGACAACTTCAAGGATCTCGGTGACGTCGGCAAGGGCACCAAGCTCAAGATCACCGGCGTGATCAAGAGCGGCCGGGCCCAGATCGTGTACGACAACGCGGTCCGCTGGGTCACCGCCAAGTATCTGTCCAAGACGAAGCCGAAGGCCGACAGCTCCGGCGGCGGCTCATCGGGTGGCGGCGGGCCGTCGATGGACTCCGGCGACTACGCCGACGAGAAGGGCCTGCAGAACAACACGGTCAAGGTGCACCGCGCGATCTTGGAGCACTTCCCGCAGGTCAAGACGTTCTACGGGGTGCGCCCCGGATCCTGGAACGCCGAGCACCGGGACGGCCGCGCGATCGACATCATGGTGCCCAACTACAGCAGCTCTTCCGGCAAGGCGCTCGGTGACGACATCGCCGCCTGGCTGAAGAAGAACCACAAGTCGCTGGGGATCAACTACCTGATCTGGCAGCAACGGATCTGGAACATCGAGCGCAACGGCGAGGGCTGGCGGTGGATGGCCGACCGCGGCGACGACTCGGCCAACCACTACAACCACGTCCACGTCACCACCTACTCCTCCGGTCACCCGGCGGCCGGTGGGTCGGGCCAGGTCGACAAGCCGAGCAAGAACAAGAAGAAGAAGTCGAGCTCGGAGTCGGGCCAGACCGGCACCTGCAAGGCCTCGTTCTACGACGAGCCGCAGGAGACGGCGACCGGCGGCTGGTTCGACCCGGAGCAGCTGAGCACGGCGCACAAGTCGCTGCCGTTCGGCACGAAGGTCAAGGTGACCAACCTGGTCAACGGCAAGACCGTCACGGTCCCGGTGCTCGACCGGGGTCCGTACATCGAGGGCCGCTGCCTCGACCTGTCGAAGGCGGCCATGCGTGAGATCGGCGGACTCAACGCCGGGGTGGTTCCGGTCAAGTACGAGATCCTGTAACCCGGCAGCACCCGCTTGCCCACGGACGATCCGGCCCGCAGTTCACACCGAGCTGCGGGTCGGGTTCTGTTCGGGGCCGGTCGGCCGGGTGCGGGCCGAGGGCCATAATGAGGCACGTGACCGCACGCATCCTGGACGGAACCGCCACCGCACAAGCCCTGCTCGAGGAGACCGCGGACCGCGCGGCCAAGATCACCGAACGGCTCGGCCGCAAGCCGTCCCTGGTGACCGTCCTGGTCGGTGAGGACCCGGCGTCGAAGACGTACGTGAAGATGAAGGCCAACCGGGCCGCCAAGTACGGCCTCGAGTCGCGCCGGATCGAGCTGCCGGACACCAGCACCACCGCCGAGGTGGTCGCCCGGGTCGAGGAGCTCTCGGCGGACGACACGGTCGACGGCATCCTGGTGCAGCACCCGGTGCCGAGCCAGGTCGACGAGCCGGCGGTGTTCGAGGCGATCCGGGCCGACAAGGACGTCGACGGCGTCACCATGACCTCCTTCGCGGCGATGGGCCTCGGCCGGACCGGCTTCCAGTCCTGCACTCCCGGCGGGATCATCCGGCTGCTGGACGCGTACCAACTGCCGCTCGAGGGCCAGCACGCGGTCGTCGTCGGCCGCAGCCCGATCCTGGGCAAGCCGGTCGGCATGCTGCTGCTGGAGCGCAACGCGACCGTCACCTACTGCCACTCCCGGACCCGGGACCTGGCCGAGGTGGTCCGGACCGCCGACCTGATCGTCGCCGCGGTGGGCCGGCCGGAGCTGATCCGCGGTGACTGGGTCAAGCCCGGCGCCGTGGTCGTGGACGCGGGCTACAACCCGGGCAACGTCGGCGATGTCGAGTACGCGGCGGCGGCCGAGCGGGCGAGCTGGATCACGCCGGTGCCCGGTGGCGTCGGCCCGATGACCATCGCCACCCTGCTCGCCCAAACCGTCGACGCCGCCCTCACCCGCCTCTGAACCCCCACCCCAGCCGAGTTGTCAGAACTGAGTTGTGCCAGGACACAACTCAGTTCTGACAACTCGGCAAAATGGAGGGGCTCAGGCGGCGAGAAGCATCGCCAGGGCGGCGGTGTCGGCGTCGGTGTTGGGGTCGAGATCGCCGCGGCTGACCAGGTGCGTCACCGTACCCTCGATGTCGGCCTCCACCCATGCCGCCCGGTGATCGAGCCCCAGGTACGGCAAGCCGGGCAGGAACACGCAGCCGGACGCGACCTCGTGATCGCGGACCGAGGTGATGGTCTGCCCCGGTGGATGCAGCACGAACAGGCCCGGCGGCTGCTCGTCCCGGGCGAACTGGCCCGGCTGCAGCGCGTCGTCGCCGATCAGTGAGCCCTCGGCCACCACCAGTCCGACCGCGGCCGGGGTCATGTCGGGCTTGTCCTCCCGGACCCGGTAGACCGTCGTCGTCGGCACCAGACCCGGCACCGCGGCGAGCTGCACCGCCAAGATCAGGATCTTGGACCATTCGACCATGTCCGCCGGCCAGCGCCCGGAAACGATGAATCCGTACAGGGATCCCTGCGACTGCAGCGGTGCGATCTCAATCGAGCCGGATCGTTGATCGTCCATGATGATCCCCTCCCGACGAGGACCCTGAAAGCCAGGGCTTTCATTTCATGATCAACGATCACGGGGTTAGCAGACAAGAGAGGGCGAGTGCCAACCGTGTAACAGAACCCCGGCCGCCGGATACGGTTTGGGCAGAAGCGCGGATTCCGGCTACAGTTTTCCGGTCCGAGTCCCCATCGTCTAGAGGCCTAGGACACCGCCCTTTCAAGGCGGCAACGCGGGTTCGAATCCCGTTGGGGATGCCACACGGAAACGGCCCCGACTAGGAATAACACCGAGTCGGGGCCGCTTCACTCCCGGACGCTTCGGCTGCCCGGGACACGGCGAGAGCGCAGGCGCGAGTTGATCAGAGTCCCGGAGGCCCTCCGAAATCACGCGGTCGCCGCCGGCGCCGAACGCTGGCTTGCCGACCTGCCAGAGCTCGTGAACCACCTCGAGCAGCAGTGGGACCTCACCCTCGGTCGCCCGCTCGCGGGGGCCACCGAGGCGTACGTCGCGGAGGTGACGACCGGCGCCGGGCAGCCGGCCGTGCTGAAGGTCCTGCTGCCGCTGAGCGGGGGCCGGGCCCGGCACGAGATCACGGCGCTGCGGCTGGCCGACGGCCGGGGATGCGTGGCCCTGCTCCGCGACGACCCCGACCTGGGCGCGCTCCTGCTCGAGCGGCTGGGTCCACCCCTGTACGAGCTGGGCCTCCCTACCGCGCAACGGCACGAGATCCTGGTCGACACGGCGGCGAAGTTGTGGCGCCCGGCGCCGGACAGCGGGCTCCCGACCGGTGCCGACCGAGCTCGGCACCTGGCCACCTTCGTCACCGAGTCGTGGCAGAGACTCGACCGTCCCTGCTCGGAGCGGGCGATCGACTACGCGCTCGCCTGTGCCCACCGGCGCGCGGCCGCTCACGACGACGAGCGGGCCGTGCTGGTGCACGGCGACGTGCATCAGCTCAACGCCCTCCAGGCGGGCCCGGAGTTCAAGCTCGTCGATCCGGACGGTCTGCTGGCCGAGCCCGAGTGCGACCTCGGGACGGTGATGCGGGGCGATCCCGTCGAACTGCTCCAGGGCGACCCGCGGGAGCGGGCCCGGCGGCTCGGCGCGCGGTCGGGCCTCGACGCCACGGCCATCTGGGAGTGGGGCGTCATCGAGCGGGTGGCGAGCGGATTGCATTGCACCGAGATCGAGGTCCAGCCCCTCGGCCGGCAGACCCTGGCCGCCGCCGAGGCCGTCGCCGGCCCCGAGCCGGCCTGACCGAATCCGATGAAGGGCCACGGAATTGGGTACAGGTCGGTCAGGCACACCGACCGCCTGGGAGGCCGGCCGTGCCGAGGTCACGCTGGTTGAACCACCAGCTGTCGTGACCGCCGGCCCCGTGCGGGTGGTCTGGCGTGCCGGGTAGTCGACGGCGCGTCAGGCCCGCCGGGCCGAACTGGCCGAACTGGCCGAACTGGCCGAAACGCACCGCGGGGACACGTGGGATCGTGGCCCGGTGCACTCGACGAACGACAGCGGTTTCGCCGGGCCGGATGAGCCCGTCCCGCCGGCGATCCGCCGCCTGAGCGCGGGTGAGCCCGTCGCGGCTGTGTGGGTGAACGGTTCCGGCGGCGTGGCATTTCGGATCGGTTCCGGGCCGGACCGGTTCGCGAAATGGGCTCCCGCCGGATCGCAGCTGGATCTGGCCGCCGAGGCGGAACGGCTGCGCTGGGCCCATCGCTTCGCGCGGGTGCCGCAGGTGCTCGCCGCGGGCGAAGACCCCGACGGATCGTGGCTGGTCACCACCGCCCTGCCGGGTGAGACCGCCATCTCGGACCGCTGGAAGGCCGATCCCGCGACGGCCGTCCGGGTGGGCGGCGCCGCCCTCCGCGCGTTGCACGATGCGCTTCCGGTGGCGGACTGCCCGTTCGATTGGTCGGTCGGCGCCCGGATCGGCCGCCGCGGACTCTCCGGACCGGCCGCGGACCAGCTGTTGGCCGACGCCCCGCCGGTCGACCGCCTGGTGGTCTGCCACGGCGACGCCTGTTCGCCCAACACCTTGATCGACGCGGACGGGCGCTACGCGGGTCACGTCGACTTCGGCGACCTCGGCGTCGCCGATCGGTGGGCTGATCTTGCCATCGGGACCTGGAGCACCGAGTGGAACTACGGGCCCGGCTGGGAGGAGCTCTACCTGGAGGCGTACGGGGTGCCGGCCGATCCGCTCCGCCTTCGCTACTACCGGCGACTGTGGGAACTCACCTGAGGGACGGTCCGGCGGCATGATCACGATGCTCAGGTGGTGATGAGGGTCGACGCCATCAGCGGCGTTCACCACAGCCGGGCACCGGACAGACGGGGTCGAGGCACTCGGCCGACTCGTCGACGGGCGAGCACGACGCGGACCAGGTCACCGAGCGCTCGAACGACGTGAGGATCGGAGACCTCGTACCGCACCTGCCGGCCCTCGGGCTCGGCGATCACGCTACAGCCTTCGCTGTATCGTCGCGTCGTTCCGGCTCTCGACCACGTGGAGCCGCCAGGATGAGGGGATGACGACCTCGACGCAGGCACCGGCGGCGGTCGGCGAACGGCGGGACGTGGCGCGGTGGCTGCATGTCGCCATCGCGGCGGTCGCCGCGGCCGGCCTGGTGATCCAACTGGCGCTGCTCTTCGCCGGCGGCGAAGACGTCAACTCCGGGAGCGGTGCCGCGGCCGTCCCGCTCGGCACGCGGCTGCTCCGGTTCTTCAGCTACTTCACGATCCAGAGCAACATCCTGGTGCTGGTCGTGTCGATCTTGCTGGCGCTGCGGCCCGGCCGGGACGGTGCGTTCTGGCGCACCGTCCGGCTGGACGCGCTGTTGGGCATCGTGATCACCGGCATCGTGTACGCCACCATCCTGGCGCCACTGGCCCACTTCGAGGGCACGGCGCTCCTCGCCACCGTGCTGCTGCACTACGTCAGCCCGTGGCTGTTCCTCGCCTGCTGGCTCCTGGTCGGGCCGCGGCCGAGGATCGGCTGGATCACCGTGGCCGCGGCCTTCGCCTGGCCCGCCGCCTGGATCGCGTACACCCTGATCCACGGGGCGATCAGCGGCTGGTATCCGTACCCGTTCCTCAACGTCACGCAGTTGGGCTTCCCGATCGCCCTGCGCAACATCGTGATCATCCTGCTCGCGGCCGCGGTCATCGCCGTGATCTTCCGGCTGCTCGACCGGCTGCCCAGCCTCGACCGTTGACGGCCCGGATTCAGGGCTCGATCGGACGGATCCGCGTCCCGTAGGAGGCCAGCCGGGCGGCGTTGGCCTGATCACCATCGGGCAGGTTCATCGAGCGATAGACCGGCGGCGTGATGCCGGCGGCCAGCATCCGGCGGGCGATCCCCTCGGTGAGCAACTGCACGATCACCACGCCGACCAGGTTGGACAGCGCGCCGATCCGGGTCCCGTCCGGCAGCTCGAGCGCCGCGTCGCCGGCCGGCGCGCCGGTGTTGATCACCACGTCGGCCAGATCGAGCAGCTTCAGTCCGCTCGGATGCCGGCTCGGCACCACGCTGCCGTGAGCCACCGAGCAAACGGCGATCACCGGATGCCCGGCCTCGCGGACCAGCCGGGCCAGCTCGACGACGGATCCGTTGATGCCGGAGTTGGACGCGATCAGGAACGGGTCCCCCGGCCTCGGCGCGGCCAGGGCCAGGATGTCGGCGGCCAGGCCGGGATCGCGTTCCAGGGTGGGGTCGAGGAGGCTGCTCGGCTCCCGATCACCGAAGAAGACCAGGTCCTGCACCCGGATCAGGTTGATCGGCATCAGCCCTCCGGCCCGGCCGGCCATCTCATGGACGACGAGCCGGGCGTGCCCGGTGCCGAAGGCCTGGAGCACCCCACCGGCCGTCAGCGCCGCCGTGATCAGATCGGCGGCGGCGTCGATCGGTTCCAGTTGATCATCGAGCAGCCGATCGATGGCGGCCTTGGCCAGCTCGGGATAGCGATAGCTCATCGG
This sequence comes from Microlunatus speluncae, assembly GCF_009299835.1. Classification (GTDB taxonomy): domain Bacteria; phylum Actinomycetota; class Actinomycetes; order Propionibacteriales; family Propionibacteriaceae; genus Microlunatus; species Microlunatus speluncae. Next base: position 780,655 of record NZ_VKCZ01000020.1, on the reverse strand, counting down.
TGTCCTTCTCGGTGCAGGTTGATCAACAGATCGGACGCGCCGGTCACGACGGCCTCGGCGCCGGCCTCGTCGAAGAGGCTGCTCAGCGCCTCGTAGCTGCCCTCGGCGATCGCCTCCGGGTCGGCCAGATACCCCAGGTAGCCGTCGGTGTAGCCGATCACCCTGGTGTGCCGGTACGGACTGGCCCGCTTGATCCGCAATCCGAGGGAGGTGAACGGCTCCACCGGCAGCGTGATCCAGGCGACGTCGGCCAGTGCGACCGCCGTGATCGGCAACGCCCACCGCGCGGGCAGCTCGGCGGCGGCCAGCTCGGCCAGCACCCGGGCCCCGTCCAGCCGGGTCTGCGCGATCCGTAGTGCTCCATGATCAACTTCGGTGGACAGCCGGGTCAGGGCTGCCTCGGCCTCGGCCACCGCGGCCCGGGCCCGATCATGATCGGGGATCGACCGGGCCGGCACCGACAGCGTGCGACGGGCGATCCGCGGGGTGCCGATGAGCGGCTCCGCCGGCCCGGGCTCGCCGAGCACGATCTCGGCCAAGCGGCCACCGATCCGGTCCGCCTCGGCGAACGACTGGTCGGCGCGCACGAATCTGGTGCTGACGTCGCCGGCCACGCCCTGCAGGAACAGCACCGGTGGGTGGCCGGGCAACTCGGCGGCGATCGAACGCCGCGCGGCGCCGGGCCAGTCGGCCGAGTGCTCGAGGTTGCCGGCCGGCAGCACGGTGGGGTGACAGCCGTGATCGATGATCACCGCGGCCGGACTGCCGTCGAGGATCCGTTGCAGGACGAGGATCCCGGCGCTGTCGTCGTACGGTCCGTCGGGCCGCAGCCGGTTGCTGCCGACGCCGCGCACGGGCCGCTCGGCGAAGACCGGCCGGACCGCATCCGCCGGCTGATCATGGATGGCCCGCAACAGAGCCGACAGCCGGCCGGTCAGCCCGTCCAGGGCGGCCGGATCCACCTCGGCCGGATGCCCGGGGTGGATCGATCCGACCCAGCCGGACGGCGCGGCATGGGTGTGCGACGCGGTGATGATCAACTCCGGCGGTCGATCGAACGCCGCGGCCACCAGGCGCCGGCAGGCGTCCCGCAGCACCGGGGTCACCCCGATCACGTCCAGCATGAGCCAGAGCAGGCCCGGATCCCCACCGGCGCCGCGGAGCCACACCGCCCCGGCTTCGAGGTCGTCATGGGTGCCGGTGCTCAGCGCCCCGGCCCGCGCCGCATAGCCCGCCAGCGGGCCGGGCCGACTCGGGGTGATCACCGTCGTGGCCGCGCTCGCCAGCAGGCCGGGATCCGACGGTCCGGGTTCAACGGGGCGGCTCACCAGGCCAGCGAACCTGATCGACCGCGGCGGTGACCAGTGGTCGACCGGTTTCGTCTAGACCACCGTCGCCGATCCCGACGCAGACCCCTTGCATTCTTGGGCTTGCGCGATCACTGACCAGGATTGGTCTAATCCCGGCACCCGTCCGATCGGAGTGGTTCGGCGCCCGGGACGGTGTCGGCTCGTCGCCGTACAATCTCAGTTCCGCCATCGACGGGCTCGGTGGCGGCGTATCCCGGTGGCGAGCCGCCCGGCGGGATGCCTACCATCGGGCACTGCAGCGGCTCGGGGTCCGCCGACGAGCCCTCACCTCGACCGGACCGCGCCAACCGAGGAGACAGCGCGACGTTGACTACACCGACCGAGGACGACGCCCAACGGACGCGGCCGGCCGATCCGCCGGTCCGCGAACTCGAGGCGCCCGATCATCTCGACCGCGACCTCGGCACGCCCCCGCCCCCGGTCCGGCGCCGCCGGCTGCCGTGGTTGGTGCCACTGCTCACCGCCCTGCTCGGCGTCGCCGTCGGCCTCGGCATCGGGCTCGGCTGGGGTCGTTGGTGGCAGCCGCAGCCGACCGTGATCGCCAGCGCCACGATGAAGCCGACGGCCGACTGGCCGACCGCGACCGGCAACGCCACGGTGGAGGTCACACCGCAGGGCGAGCGGTACCTGATCGCGCGCGTCTCGACCCCGCCGGCGCGGGACGGCTACCGCCAGGTCTGGCTGGTCACCAAGGACGGCAAGCGGTACTACCCGCTCGGCGCGATGATCGGCGAGGAACGTCGCTTCCCGCTGCCGCCAGGCCTCGATCTCACCGACTATCAGACGGTCGAGGTGAGCTATCAGTTGATCGACGGGAAGCCCGAGCACTCCGGCGACACGATGCTCCGCGGCCCACTGATCTGATCGCCCCGGAATGATTTCTACTCCCGGCCAAGCGTGCGCTATAGTTTCGCGGGCACCGAGGTTGTAGCGGTGCACCTCACCAAGGCCCCGTAGCGCAGTTGGTTAGCGCGTCGCCCTGTCACGGCGAAGGTCGCGGGTTCGAGTCCCGTCGGGGTCGCAACGGTGGTGCTGTCGAGATCGGCAGCACCGCCGAAGGTTAGGCGGCCGGCTTGGCGCCGGCCACGGCCAGGTAGCTCAGTTGGTAGCAGCGTTCGCCTGAAAAGTGAAAGGTCGCCGGTTCGAACCCGGCCCTGGCCACTCCGAGACGTCAAGCCTGTTCGGTGGCTGTTGCCACCTTCCCGGGGTCTCGTCGTTGTTTCGTTGCGGGGCCGAGCCCCGCAGACCCCGCGTTCCTAGCCCGCTGAGTCCCGCGTTCCTGGCCCGCCAGGCCCGCGTCCCTAGGATGATCTTGGCCCCCCACTTCCGGAAGCACTGGCCTGAGGCGCCAGCCGACTTCTTCGCTGTCGAGGCCGCGGGACTTCGCTGGCTCGCTGCCGCGGCCGCCGCCCCTGTCGTCGAAGTGCTGGAGGCCGACCGCGCCTCGATCACCGTCGCTCGACTCCTCCCCGTGCCGCCGACCTCGGCGGCCGCCGCCGATTTCGGTACGGCCCTGGCCCGCACCCACGCCGCCGGCGCCGCCGCGTTCGGCGAACCGCCCAGCGGCTGGGACGGCGACGGCTACATCGGCCGGCAGCGGCTGACGCTGCGGCCGGAGGCGCGCTGGGGCCGGTTCTACGCCGAACAGCGGATGCTTCCGTACGCCCGCGCCGCCCGCGACCTCGGCCACCTGACACGGCAGCAACTGGTGCCGATCGAACGCGTCGCCGAGCGGATCGCGGCCGGCGACTTCGACGACGACCGACCGCCGGCGCGGATCCACGGCGACCTGTGGTCGGGCAACCTGATCGGCACCGCTCGCGGTCTGGTGCTGATCGACCCGGCCGCCCACGGCGGCCACGGCCTGACCGACCTGGCGATGCTGTCCCTGTTCGGAGCCCCGCACCTGGAGACCATCCTGGCCGCCTACGCCGAAGCCGCCGCCCTCCCGTCCGGCTGGCGAGCCCTGATCGGCCTGCACCAGCTGCACCCGCTCCTGGTCCACGCGGTCTCCCACGGACCCTCCTACGGCTCCGAAGCCGCCGCCCTAGCCCTCCGCTACCTCTAGCTCATTCGGGCGCGGGGCCGGGTGGGAGCGGAGCACTGCGGCGAGGAGGACGCCGATCGCGGTGACGGCGGCGGCGACCAGATAGAGCGGCCGGGGGCCGGCGGCGGAGTCGACGATCATCCCGCCGAGCCAGCCCGCGACGGCGGCGGCGACCTGGTAGCCCGACGCGTTCACGGCCATGGCCAGGGTCGGGGCGGCGGCCGCGGCGGAGAGGACCCGGGCCTGCAGGCCGGGGATGACCGCGAACGCCAGCAGGCCGATCCCGACGACGGCGATCCCGGCCGGCAGCAGGCGGTCGGCCACCGCCCAGGCGATGACCAGCAGTCCGGCCAGACCGGCCAGCAGCACCGGCACCGCGGGCCGCGGGGCTCGATCGGCCAGCCGGCCGCCGAGGAGATTGCCGACCGTGCCGCCGAGGCCGTACCCGAGCAGGAGCAGCGGGACCTGACCGGCGGCCAGCCCGGCGACGCCGGTCAGCAGCGGCGCAAGATAGGTGAAGACGGCCAGCGCGCCGATGTTGCCGACAGCGGTGATCAACAGCGCGGCGAGCACCGGCCGGGCACCGAGGGCTCGCAGCTCGGACCGGGCGGACGAGCGGGGCTCGGCCGGCGCGTTGATCATCGCGGCCACCAAGATCAATCCGAGCAGACAGCCGAGCGCGATGGCGCCGAAGGTCCACCGCCAGCCCCAGGTCTGGCCGATCATGGTGCCGAGCGGTGCGCCGATGATCATGGCCAGGCTCATCCCGAACGCGAGTCGGGCCACCGTCGACGCCGCCCGCTCCGGCGACCCCGAGCGCACCGCGACCACCACGGCATGGGCGAAGAAGGTCGAGGTGACCAGGGCGGTGATCAACCTGGCGGCCAGCAGGATCTCGTAATCGGGCGCCAGCGCCGAGCCGAGGTTACCGATCACCGCCACGGCGAGCAGGGCCAGCAGCAGCGGCTTGCGCGGCAGCGCGGCGGTGAGCGCGGTGAGCACCGGCCCGCCGATGATCATGCCGATCGCGTACGCCGACACCAGCAGCCCGGCCGCACCCGGGGTGACGCCGAGATCGGCGGCGACGGCGGGCAGGATGCCGGAGATCACGAACTCACCGGTGGTGATGCTGAAGACGCAGAGCAGGAGGACGAGGAGAGTCACCCGGGTAAGCTAAAGCCTCACGTCGACGTGAGAGTCAAGTCGGTGGAGGTGCGGGAGGGAGGTGGATCATGCGCATCGGTGAGCTGTCGCGACGGTCCGGGGTGAGCATCCGGGCGCTGCGCTACTACGAGGAGAAGGCGCTGCTACGCCCGGACCGCTCGCCGTCGGGTTACCGGCACTTCGGCGAGTCCGATCTCGCTACCGTGCAGCGGATCCGCCTGCTGCTCGCCGCGGGACTCGGCACCGAATTGATCGCCCAGATCCTGGCCTGCATGGTCGACGAGGCCCGGATGCTCGACGGCTGCCGGGACCGGCTGCTGGTGGAGCGGGCCCGGATGTCCGCCGACATCGATCAGTTGACCACCGCGCAGTCCCTGCTGGACGGTCTGCTGGCCGACCGGGCGTCCTGAGGCCGTTCGTTCCCGGAGCCTGGATCCACCGATCGGGCGCACCAGCTTCGGACAGGGACACAACACCACAGGCCCAAGATCATCGGCGGTCTCCGATTGGGTCTTCGGGGACCTTCTTGGCGTCAGAAGGGGCCCGGTTCGGCCAGGCCTTGCGTCGAGAGTGACCTTATCCACCTGAAATCTGCGAACCAGGGTGGAAAAGGTCACACTCGATGGCTGCCGGACCGGAAGCCGGTTGCCGCTACGCCACCGACGCCGAACCCTGCCCCGCTACTGCCGCGGCTGAAGCCCCATCCGGAACGACACCTCGGCCGCGAAGCTCGCCTCTCACGCGCCGGTTTGGGTCCTCGGCCGGGTTCAGCAGGATCGTGTTCACCGACCTCACCCGTCGACGTGCGGCGAGTGGACAGTTCGGCCAGCTTCCAGACGCAGATCCGCGGCCAAAGCGTCCACTCGCGGAGTGCAGTCGAAGCCCAGCGCATAACCGGTCCTCGGCCGCGACCCCCGGCCGACCGCAAATCCCGCCCGTCCTTGGCGCGTCTTTTTCGGCCGTACGGCCGAAGCCCCAGGCGAGGGCAACCCCGGCCTGCCCTTCGACAAGCTCAGGGAACGAACCCAGCGACCGCCCATTGCACGCGGCCGAAGTGGCCGCGGAAGTGACGGGTCGGCGGGGGTTAGGAGGGGGTGGGGGTGGTGGAGCCGAAGAGGCGGGACAGGAGGTTGGGGCGGGGGGTGGGGGTGGCTTCGATGGTGGGGAGGCGTTTGGTCCAGTCGAGCGGGGTGATGTCGATCTTGCTCGTCTGATCGCCGTTCCAGGCGGCCGGCAGGTCTTCGGCGATCAGCCGGCTGAGCACCTTGGGCATCATCTTGGCGATCCCGGCGTCACAGGCGGCGGCGTCCGGGCCGATGGCGAAGTAGCCGAGCCGCAGCACCCGGGTGTCCAGGGCGGTCTCGAGATCCTGCTCGGTGTAGTAGACGCCACCGAGGATCCCGGCCCGGGAGCCGCCGCGCTCCTTGCACTCCGCCGCGACCAATTCCATCGCGGCCTCCCGGGTGAAGCCGGCGTTGTGCATCGCGACCACCTGGTCGCTCCGGTTCAGCCGGGCGAAGGCCCGCTCGAGCCGGTCGTAGGTCGTCGCGCCGGTCCATTTCCGCTGCAGTTCCTCCGCGGCGGCAACCCGGCGATCGACCTCGGCGCCGATCTCCGCCCGATCGGCCTCGGTCACCGCGCCATCCAGGAACTCGTCCAGGAAGGTGCTCTTGATCTCGTCGGCGGACAGGAATCCGCCATTGATCAAATGATCGAGGACGCGGTCGTCATCGTCGTCCAGCGGCGCCATGCGCGCAGCCTAATCCGGCACCCGGTCAGATCCAATCAGGGACGCCCCGGACGCCGGCCGGGTCACGACTCCTCGATCGCCTTCTTCCGGGCCGGCGTGTCCAGCACGTCGCCGACGATGGCGCCGGATCGCTTCGGGCCGCCGTACCGGGAAATCAAGTTGATCATGGTCTGGACCCGGTTCCGGTTGCCCAGCAGGGTGACGATGTGCACCGCGATCCAGAGCAGCCAGGCGATCAGGCCGCGGCCCTTGATCCCGATCGGCAGCTCCATCACCGCGTCCGCCCGGCCGATGGTGGCCATGGTGCCCTTGTCCCGGTACGCAAAGGGTTCCGGCAGCGCGTGCGCGTGCAGGCGGGCGACCTGACGGGCGGCGTGCTTGCCCATCTGGATCGCCGGCTGGGCGAGCTGGGCCTGCGGGTTCTTGACGATCAAGGCGATGTCGCCGACCGCCAGCACCCGATCGCGGTCGATCACCCGGAGATCCGGCTCGACCTCGATCCGACCGCCCTTGCCCAGCGGCAGCCCCCACTCCTTCAACGCCGAGTCGCCGGCCACCCCGGCCGCCCAGATCACCAGGTCGACCGGCATCGAGGTGTCGTCGGCGAAGTCCACCTTGTCGGCGTGCACCTGGGTGATCGTGGTCTTCAGCCGTACGTCCACGCCGCGCTTGATCAACTCGCGCAGCGCGTAGCGGCGCAGCGACTCGTCGAACGGCGGCAGCACCGCGTCGCCCATCTCGACCAGCACGACGTTGACCCGAGCCGGGTCGAGCTCGGGATAGACCGTCCGGACCGCGTTGTCCCGCAGCTCGGCCAGCGACCCGGCCATCTCCACTCCGGTCGCACCGCCGCCGACCACCACCACGGTGAACTTCCCGGCCCCCGGTTCGGAGTGGCTGGCAATGGTCTCCAGGCCGCCGAAGATCGTGTCCCGGACCCGCAGCGCGTCGGCCCGGGTGTACATCGACATCGAGTATTCGGCCGCGCCCGGGATGCCGAAATGGTTGGTGGTGACGCCGGTCGCGATGATCAGATAGTCGTACGGGATGCACAGGTCGTCGGCACAGATCACCTCGCGCCGATCATGATCGATCCCGGTCACCATGGCTCGCCGGAACCGCACCCCACGGCGCCGGGCGGCGAAGTAGCGCAGCGAATAGGTCACATCGCCGGGATTCAGCCCGCCGGTCGCGACCTGATAGAGCAGCGGCTGGAACGTGTTGTACGGGTGATGGTCGACCAGGGTGACCCGGAACCCCGACCGGGCCAACTCGGCCGTCGCCGCAATCCCGGCGAACCCTGCCCCCAGCACCACGACATGAGGCATCTCGGTCATAGGCACATTCAACCAGTGCCCCTCCGGGCCACCCCGCAAACCCCGGGGCGGCGAAGGCTCAGTCGCAGGCCGGACCGTACGCCCGCAGCCAGCGGCGCAGGTCGGCCATCACGCAGGCCCGGACCGGCTCCGCGGACAGCACCAGATCGTGGATCGCATCCTCGAAGCGGAGGACGGTGACCTGCCGGCCGAGCTTCGGCGCCCGCGCGACGATCTGGTCGACGTCGAGCACGATGTCGGAGCGCAGGAAGGTCTCCTTCCAGCGCACCGCGACGTCGCTGCGCCCGGCGGCCATCACCAGGATCGGCTGCTGCAGCGACAACCCGGCCGCGATCCGCTGGTGGCCGCGCAGGATCGCCCGCAGCCAGCCGACCCGCACGGCCGGGCCCGGCGACTGCTTCCAGGTCTGGTCGTAGTCCCATTCCCCGCCCAGCCCCGCGTGCAGGGTGCGGGCGTAGTAGCCGCGATCGGGCATCGGCAGGATGGCCGTCGGCCGCCGCTCGCCGAGGGCGTCGATCACCGGCGAGCCGAGGGCACGGACCACCCAGGACCCCTGCAGGTCGAGCCAGGGCGAGTTGAGCACCAGCGCGGCCACCCGGTCCTGGTGCCGGTCGGCCCAAAGGGTCGCGACCAGCCCGCCGGTGGAGTGGCCCATCAGCACCAGTTGATCATGATCGGCGAGGATCATGTCGGCGGCCGCGTCCAGCTCCGCGTCGTAGTGATCAAGGTCGGACACGAAGCCGGCCAGTTGGCCCGGGCGCAGGCTGCGGCCGTAGCGGCGCAGCTCCAGGGCGTAGAAGTCATAGCCGTGATCAAGGAGTTCGTCGGCCAGATGGACCTGGAAGAAGTAGTCGTTCCAGCCGTGCACGTAGAGCACAGCGGTCCTGGTCCGCGCACCCGGCCGCAGCCGCCGGACCAGCGTCGCGACCAGTTCGGTGTCCGGATCCTCCCCTACCGCCGACTCGGCGTCGGGCAACGGCAGGTCGAACTGCTGATAACCGTCCAGGACGTCGGGACGCCAGTCGGTCATCGGTGCTCGGACAGTCACTTCACCAGGCGCAGGTTGACCGGATAGCGGTACGGCTCACCCCGGTTGGCCGCGATGGCCGCGAGGATGCACAGGATCAGCCCGGCGATCCCGATCAGCGGCAGCAGCAGCATTCCGATCACGACGACCATCAGCACCACCGCAATGAACTGGGCGATGGTGTAGAGGATCGAGAAGTTCAGTGCCTCGGTCGCCGACTCACGGAGCCAGCCGCTGCGATCCTTGAACACCGCCCACACGATCAGCGAGCCGATGAACCCCAGGAAGGGGATCGACACGTGGGCCACCGTTGCCCAGAGCCGTTCGTCACCCTGGGACAGCGGTGGGTTCGGGCCGACACCGGGTGGATTGGGGCCGCCCGGACCAGGCTGAGGGTCGTGACTCATGACTTCAGCGTAGACCGGTCGCCCCGGTCGTCACCCGGACTTGCGGAGGTATTCGTCCGAGCCGGGGCCGGAGTCCTGGTCGTATTCCGACGCCAGGTCCTCGTAGGCCGGGGGTACGTGCTGGCCCCCCGAGTCACTCTGAAGCTCCTGCTCCAACGAAGAAATATCCATGTCCATCGGACGATATTTCAGTTCGCGGGCAACCTTGGTCTGCTTCGCCTTTGCACGGCCGCGCCCCATATCGGGTCGACCCCCTCGCTTGTGTCTGCCGGCGGACTCAGCCGCGGGCTCAAGTGGTCATGTCGTGACACACAGGCTACCCAATGCTCCCCACTCTGCAAACCTGAGGTCCGGCGCGCTGGTGGCGAAATCCGGACCGGGACATCGCTTACCCTCGGCGGTGATTTCCACTCAGTGAGACCCGCGGCCCGGCGGTGCCCTCGTCCGCCGCCTCGGCCACGCCGCAGATCCAGGCTTCGACGCCCCGTTCGGCCAGTACGGCCCGGGCGGCGTCGGCCGCATCGGCCGGCACCACGGCAATCATCCCGACACCCTGGTTGAGCGTCGATTCCACGTCTGCGAGCGACAGCCCGCCGACCTCGCGGATCAGCTCGAAGACCGGTTTCGGGGCCCAGCTGGACCGGTCGATCACGACCCGGACCGACTCCGGGATCACCCGGGCCAGGTTGGCGGCCAGGCCGCCGCCGGTGACGTGGGCGAAGGTGTGCACCTCGACCGCGTCGAGCAGGGCCAGGCAATCCAGCGTGTAGACCTTGGTCGGCTCCAGCAGCTCCTCGCCCAGGGTCCGGCCGAGCTCCGGCACATCCCGGTCCAGGGCCCAGCCGGCGTCGGCCAGCAGCACCTTGCGGGCCAGTGAATAGCCGTTGGAGTGCAGGCCGGAGGAGGCCATCGCGATCACGGCGTCGCCCGGCCGGACCCGCTCCGGGCCGAGGATCTTCGAGCGTTCGACCACGCCGGTCGAGGCGCCGGCGACGTCGTACGCGTGCGGTTCGAGCAGGCCGGGATGCTCGGCGATCTCGCCGCCGATCAGGGCGCAGCCCGCGGCCAGACAGGCTTCGGCGATGCCGCGGACGATCGCCTCGATCCGCTCCGGGACGACCTTGCCGCAGGCGATGTAGTCGGTCATGAACAGCGGCTCGGCGCCGCAGGCGACCAGATCGTCGACGACCATGCCGACGAGGTCGAAGCCGATCGTGTGGTGGGTGTCCATCGCCTGCGCGATCGCCACCTTGGTGCCGACGCCGTCGGTCGAGGTGGCCAGCACCGGGTGGTCGTACAGCTTCAGCGCCGACGCGTCGAACAGCCCGGCGAACCCGCCGATGCCGCCGATCACCTCCGACCGCTTGGTCTTGCCGACCCATTCCTTGATCAGGTCGATCGACCGGTCCGCGGCCTCGATGTCGACCCCCGCCGCCGCATACGCCGACTGCTGCTCGTTACTCATGGTGCTGCGGTTACCTTCCAGTTTGCTCCGTCGGCGCAGGTTGTCAGATACCGCCCAGCCGGTACAACTCGGCAAATCCCTAGGGGCGGGTGAGGGCGTCGGCGGCGCCGAGGCCGGCGGTGAGGGTGGGGACGCCGTCGAGGTCGGTGCGGCGTTCCACGTCGAGGAGTTGCTTGCCCAGCCGCTCCGACATCGGCAGCTCGACCGGATAGACGCCGTCGAAGCAGGCCCGGCAGAGGTCGTTCTTGGGCACCGTCGTCGCCTCGATCAGACCGTCCAGGCTGACGTAGCCGAGCGTGTCGGCGCCGATCGAGCGGCAGATCTCGTCGGTGCTCAGGCCGTTGGCGATCAGCTCGGCCCGGGTGGCGAAGTCGATCCCGTAGAAACAGGGCCACTTCACCGGCGGCGAGGAGATCCGGACGTGCACCTCGGCGGCACCGGCCTCGCGCAGCATCCGGACCAGGGCGCGCTGGGTGTTGCCGCGGACGATCGTGTCGTCGACCACCACCAGCCGCTTGCCCTCGATCACGTCGCGGAGGGGGTTGAGCTTGAGCCGGATGCCGAGCTGGCGGATGGTCTGGCTGGGCTGGATGAAGGTCCGGCCGACGTAGGAGTTCTTGACCAGGCCGACGCCGTACGGGATGCCGGACTGCTCGGCGTACCCGATCGCGGCCGGGGTGCCGGACTCCGGCACCGGGATCACCAGGTCGGCGTCCATCGGGTGCTGCCGGGCCAGGATCCGACCGATCTCGACCCGGGTCGAGTGCACCCGGCGGCCGGAGATGGTGGTGTCCGGCCGGGCCAGATAGATGTGCTCGAACAGGCAGCCCTTCGGCTCCGGCTCGGCGAACCGGCGGGACCGCAGTCCCCCGGCGTCGACGGTGATCAACTCGCCCGGCTCGACCTCGCGGATGAACGTCGCGCCGACGATGTCCAGCGCCGCCGTCTCGCTGGCGATCACCCAGCCCGACTCGAGCCGGCCGAGCACCAACGGATGGATGCCCTGCGGGTCGCGGGCCGCGTACAGGGCCTCCTCGTCCATGAAGACCAGGCAGTACGCGCCGCGCAGCCGGGGCAGCACCTCGGCCGCGGCGTCCTCGGTGTTGAGATCGGGGTACGTGGCGATCAGCGCCGTGACCAGGGACGTGTCGTTGGCGGTCTCGCCGGACAGCGCGCCGGGCACCAGCGAGCCGCCGGAGCGGTCCCGCTCGGCCAGCCAGTCGGCCAGCTCGACGGTGTTGGTCAGGTTGCCGTTGTGGCCCAGCGCGATGCCGCCGGTCGCCGTCGGCCGGAACGTCGGCTGGGCGTTGGCCCAGACACTGGCCCCGGTCGTCGAATAGCGCGTGTGGCCGACCGCGACATGGCCGCGGAGGGATTCGAGCGAGCGTTCGTCGAAGACCTGGGACACCAGGCCCATGTCCTTGAACACCATGATCTGGGAGCCGTTGCTGACCGCGATCCCGGCCGATTCCTGGCCGCGGTGCTGCAACGCATAGAGCCCGAAATAGCTCAGTTTGGCGACTTCCTCACCGGGCGCCCAGACGCCGAACACGCCACACGCGTCACGCGGACTGTCGTCGGTCTTGGGGGTGTCGCCGTCTTCAGCAGAGGTCGAACTGTCGCAGGGGTGGGCCGGTCGGTGATCAGCACTCGCCACGGCCTCATCGTAGCTTGACCGGCTGGTCCGACCGCATTTCGACATCGGGGCCGGCGGGCCTGTTCCGTTCGACCAAAGCCGGGCACGGGCAATCGCTTGTTCCGTTCCCTGAGCTTGTCGAAGGGCCAAGGTGAATCGGGCCCGCCCTTCGACAGGCTCAGGGAACGGAACAAGCCCGCGTCCCCGTCGCCCAGGATCATGAGGTCGGCTGGAGCTCCGAGGCCTCGGCCGGTACGGCGGAGCGGCGGCCGATCCGGAGCCAGCAGGCGACCAGCACCGCGGCGAGCGCGACGGTGCCGACCATGGCGACGACGACCAGGCCCTGGGTGAACGCCGCTCGGGCCGTCGCGATCAGGGCTTCGGCCTGGCCGGCGGGCAGTTCGGCAGCAAGGGCCAGGGCGCGGGAGATGCCGGAGGTCGCGTCGGCCGGGGCGCCGGCGCCGAGCCCGGCCCGGTAGACCAGGGTGCCGATGCTGCCCAGCAGGGCGATGCCGAGGCCGATGCCCAGCTCGCCGCCGGTCTCCGAGATGGCTGAGGCCGAGCCGGCCTGGTCGGCCGGGGCCGAGCCGACCACGATGTCGGTCACCAGTGCGGTCGCGCCGCCGATGCCGGCGCAGGCGATGGTGAAGCCGATCACCGGCACCAGCGGGCCGCCGGTCGCCGTGGTCGCGATCAGCACCGCGAAACCGATCATGGTGATCCCGATCCCGGCGCAGATCAGCACCCCGCGGCGGACCCAGCGCAGCAACACCGGTGCGGCCAGGGTGCCGATGATCATGGCGACCATCTGCGGCAGCAGCCACACGCCGGCCTGCAGCGGCGTCAGCCCGGCCACCGACTGGAGATAGAGCGAGACCAGCAGGAACGTGCCGCCCATCAGTGCCGCCGTGACGATCATCGTCACGATCACGGTCCGGAACGTGGCGTCGGCGAACAGTCTCAGCTGGAGCAGGGGCGCGGTCAGCCGACGCTGCCGCCGGACGAAGATCACCGCGGAGCCGACGCCGATGATCACCGCGGCCAGCCCGATCCAGACCGGCCCGCCGCGGGCGAATTCCTTGACCCCGTAGACGAACGGAAGGATCGCGGCCAGCGAGAGCAGCACGCTCGGGACGTCCAGCCGGCTCGCCTCGGGTGCCCGATACTCCGGCAGCAGGAACGGTCCGGCGACCAGCAGGATGATCATCACCGGCACCGCGATCAGGAACACCGAGCCCCACCAGAAGTGCTCCAGCAGCAGCCCGCCGACCAACGGGCCGACGGCGTTGCCGCCCATGAAACAGCACATCCAGGCCCCGATCGCGATCGCCCGCTGCCGGTCATCGGTGAAGATGTTGCTGATCAACGCCAGGGTCGACGGGGCGACCGTCGCGCCGGCCACGCCGAGCAGGGCCCGGGCCGCGATCAACACCTCGATCGTCGGAGCGAACGCCGCCACCAGCGACGCGATGCCGAAGACCACCGCGCCGATCAGCAGCAGCCGGCGGCGGCCGATCCGGTCGCCGACGTTGCCCATGGTGATCAACAACCCGGCGATGACGAAGCCGTAGATGTCGGTGACCCAGAGCTGCTCGGTCTGACTCGCGCCGAGATCCGCACTGAGCCGCGGCAGCGCCAGATAGAGCACGCTCATGTCCAGCGACAGCAGCACCGTGGGCAGCCCGAGCACCACCAGCCCGAGCCAGTTCCGTACCGATCCGTTCGTTCCCATGCCTTGAACCCTAATCCAACTGCTTGCATATTGCAATCAGATGGCGGAAGAACCTGTCCGGGGCCTGACCGCCGGTCGATTCGGTGGGATCATGACGCCGTCGGCTCGTCGTACCCCCGGAGGCTCTGATGCATTTCATCGTCGTCAAATTCACCACCAAGCCAGAGTGGTCCGACCGCTGGCTGGAGCTGGTCGCCGGCTTCACCGCGGCGACGCGGGCCGAGCCCGGGAATCTCTGGTTCGACTGGTCCCGCAGCGTCGACAACGAGCATGAGTTCGTGCTGGTGGAGGCCTTCACCGACGACGGCGCCGGACCGCACGTCAACAGCGATCACTTCAAGCGGGCGATGCAGGACCTGCCGCAGGCGTTGGCGTCGACGCCCAAGATCATCAGCCGGTCGGTCGACGGCGACGGCTGGGACGCCATGGGCGAGCTCACCATCGAGTGAGCCGCGCTGATCAACCGACGGGCAGCCGGCCGCGGGCGAGCCGGCGGACGTAATCGGCGACGGCCACGGCCGACTCCTGGCCGGTCAGCGGGCCGAGGTAGTAGCGGCGCCGCTCGGCGCGGTAGTCGGCGAGCGGATCGGTGATCAACAGGTCGTCGAGGACCAGGTCAAGGTTGGCCAGGGACCGCTCGATCACGTACGCGGAACGGCTGATCGGGAAGGCGACCCGGAAGGATTCGATGTCCGGCTCGGACATCGCCATCATCGCGTACGGCCGGCCCGAGGCGAGGAAATCGGTGACCGCGCCGGTCACGTCGGCGATCATCGCGTCGGCCAGGTTCACGCAGTCGGCCAGCGAGCGCTCCCGCTCGGCGGCCGCACCCCAGACGTGCTGGCGACCGCTACGTTCTCGATCATCGGCCAGCAGCCGGTGCGCCTCGGCGATCGACCGCTGGTCCTCGGATCGCTTGGCACTGAACGGATGGCCACGGAAGATCACCGTCAGCTCGCGCTCGAGCAACGCGGCGATCAGCTGTGGCGCCAGCGGCACCGAGGTGTAGTCGTTGCGCGGACTGATCCCCCGCCAGGTCGGGGCATAGAGCACGGTCGGCGGCATCCCGCCCGGTCGCGGACCATCGACGATGTCGCTGATCTGCGGCCGGCCGAGGATGTCGAACCGGTCCCGCGCGATCACGATGCCGTGCGCCGCGTAGCGCTCGACGCCGGCCTCGCCACAGGTCACGATCCGGTCGTAGTCCGCGTGGGTCTTGCGGAAGTTGGCCGGTTTGTCGGAGTCGCCGTGGTTGAGCCAGACGTGAGTGATCTGCTTCAGCTTCAGGAAGGGCCGGTTCCGCTTGCTGTTCTGGACGTAGAAGGCGGCCCGGACCGTCCTCGGCAGCACCAGCTCGAGGTCGGACCGGCGGGGCTCGGCGAGCAAGATCAACGGCGCGGTGCTGATCCGGCGGATCAGGTCGGCGGCCCGGGCGTCGTCGGTGACGATCAGGTACGGCTCGCCCGACGCCGCCAGATACGGCTCCCACATCCGGCACTGGTACTGCGCGCCGTTGTGGCCGGCATAAGCGATCGCGAACCGAGGACGGAGGGCCCGCAACGCCTTGCCGAGTCGGATCCGGGCCGCCCGGCCAGCTCGCGGCTCGGTCGGCGTGGTCGCCGGGGCCCCGGGCAGGTTCCAGGTGCTGATCACCGGCAGTGGCGTGACGTCCGGCGTCTCGCTCCGGCGCCGCAGCACCGCCATCAGGCGCGTCGCAGCCGCCCGCAGATCATGCCCCATCCCTCGGTCCCGCCTCCTTGGTCGGGCGAAACGCTACACGGACGACGGCCGGCGAATCGTGATCCGGCGAATCGATCCGGTGATGGGGTCATAGCTGGGCTCTATATGTCCCCGACTTCGCCGAGTCGACGCACTACGCTGACCGGATGATCGACGTCCGGGCCCGCCTCGGCATGCTGCGTCGGCACCTGTCGGACTACACCCGGAAGAGCCTGATCAACCTGGGCGCCGTGGCCGCCGTGTGCCTGCTGCTGGCCGGTCGCGACCCGGTCAGCTGGACGATCGGCGCGGCCTGCGGAGTGGCCACTCTGGTGGCCCTGATCTGGCAGCGACGCCGGGAGCTGGTCCGGCCGGCCGGCGATCGACTCATCGGCTACTACGTCAGCGTCCGGTCGCTGTTGTTCCTCGCCGTGGCCGCCGGCGCCGCCGTTCGCCGGCCGGGCGATGCCGGTTGGGCGTTCACCGCCGCCGGGGTGGCGATCATGGTCACCCTGGGCGAGCCGATGATCAAGTCGATCCTGACCAGCAAGCTCCAGCACGCCGTCAACCTGCCCGGGGTGCCGGCCGCGGCTAGTCCGCGCGTGCCGCCCGGAGTGCTGGCGCCGGCCGGGCTCGGAGTGATCATGGTCGGCGCGGTGATGGCCCTCCTCGCCCTGCCCGGCTGGATCTGGTTGATCATCGTCGTGCTGGTCACCGTGCCGCTGAACGCCGTCGTGCTGCTGGCCGCGGTGCGGTCGCGGGTGGCCAGCCGGCGGGCCGTACGCGACATCCCGCAGGCCCTGGAACGGCTCCGGCCCGAGTTCGCCGTCTACTACGCGGCGAGCTCCGGCGCCGGCTACCAGCTGGGGATGTGGCTGCCGTACCTGGAGCGGATCGGTCGCCCGTTCGTCGTGATCACCCGGGAGCCGGCGACGATCGCCGTGATCAAGGAACTGACCACGGCGCCGATCCTGGTCCCGCTGGCCAGCGACGTTTCCCGCAGCCTGGACACCATGGTGGTGCCGACGCTGCGGGCCGCGTTCTACGTCCAGGGCAGCCCGGCCAATCAGACGTTCCAGCGGTTCCGGAAGCTGACCCATGTCTGGCTCAACCATGGCGACTCCGACAAGCCGGCCAACTTCCATCCGCGGCACGCCAGCTACGACCTGTTGTTCGTCGCCGGGCAGCTCGGTGCCGACCGGTACGCGGCCCACGGGATCGACGTATCGGAGGAGAAGTTCGTCCTGGTCGGCCGGCCGCAGATCGAGAAGATCATGGTCCGCGACGACCTACTGCCGGCCGGCCCGCGCACCGTGTTCTACGCCCCGACCTGGCGCGGCGGACGGGAGAGCACCAACTACTCCTCGCTGCCCTGGGGCGCCGGCATCGTCCGGGCCCTGCTGCAGCGGGAAGCGACGGTGATCTTCCGGCCGCACCCGGTGAGCTACCGCGATCCCGGCGACGCCGAACGGATCGCCGAGCTGCACCGGCTGCTGGCCGATGATCAACGTCAGTCCGGACGCGAGCACCGCTGGGGGGCGGCGGCCGAACGGGACTTCGACGTGGCGGACTGCTCGAACGCGGCCGACGCGTTGATCACCGACGTCTCCTCGGTCGGCTCGGACTTCCTGGCCTCGGGCAAGCCGTTCGCGATGGTGTCGACCAAGGTCGGCGCCGAGGAGTTCCGCACCGAGTTCAAGGTGGCCCAGGCCGCGTACGTGATCGAGCCGGAGCTGGCCGGGCTCGACGCCGTCCTTGATCAACTCCTGGGCCCGGACGAGCTCCGGGAGCAGCGGCTCGCCTTCCGCCGCTACAGCCTGGGTGATCGCCTCGGGCCGGAAGCCGCGGAGCCGTTCCTGGACCGGGTCAAGGCGATCCTGGACCGCTGACCCAGCGGTATTCGACCTCGGGCCGGCCGGCCCCGCCGTAGCGTGCGTCCCGCTCGGCCAACCGGGCGTCGGCCAGATGCTCCAGGTAGCGCCGGGCGGTGACCCGGGAGACGCCGATCGCCCGGGCCAGCTCGGAGGCCGAAGACGGCGCGTCGCGGAGCAGCCCGACGACCCGGGTCAGGGTGTCCCGGCTGAGTCCCTTCGGCAGTTCCTCCAGGCCGGCCGCCGGTCGCAGCCGGCCGATCATGGCGTCGACGGCCGACTGATCCACCACCTCGGCACCCCCGGCCAGTTGTTCCCGGTAGGCGGCGTAGGCCTCCAGCTTGGTCCGGAACCCGGCGAAGGTGAACGGCTTCAGCAGATAGGAGACGACACCCTGGGCGACCGCCTGCCGGATCAGGGCGACCTCGCGGGCGGAGGTCACCGCGATCACGTCACAGGCCCGGCCGGCGCCGCGGACCCGGCGCAGCAGGTCGAGCCCGTGGGTGTCGGGCAGGTTCATGTCGAGCAGGATCAGGTCGACCTCCTGATCTTCGTTCAGCGCCCGCACCGCCTCCAGGCCGGAGTGGGCCACCGCCGCCACCTCGAATCCGGCCAGCCGGCGCAGATATTCCGCGTTGGCCTCGGCGGCGATGGGCTCGTCCTCGACCACCAGCACCCGGAAGCTCATCGCCGGCCCGCCGCCGGATCGACCATGATCACGAACTCGGCGCCGCCGAGATCGCTGCGCTGCACGTCCAGCCGGCCGCCGAGGCGGCGCACGGTCTGCACCACCAGGGCCAGCCCGATCCCCCGGCCGTGACTGCCGCCCGACTTGCTTGACCAGCCGCGGTCGAAGGCGTGCAACCGGGCCGCGGCGCTCAGCCCGGGCCCGCTGTCGCCGACGACGATCCGCAGCGAATCGTCCTGCAGCGCGATCTCCACCGCGACCTGGCGCAGCCCGTCGACCCGGCCGGCCGCGGCGTCGACCGCGTTGTCGATCAGGTTGCCGATCATGGTGATCAGATCCCGGGACTGGAACCGGTGATCACCGACCACGTCGGCGGAGTTGATCACCAACTCGACGCCGCGTTCCGAGGCCTGCTCGGTCTTGCCCAGCAGCAGGGCGGCGACGACCGGGTCGTCGACTGCTGCGACCACCCGGTCGGTCAGCCGTTGCACCAACTCCAGCTCCGCGGTGGCAAACTCGACCGCCTCGTCGGCCCGGCCCATCTCGATCAGGGAGACCACCGTGTGCAGCCGGTTGGCCGCCTCGTGGCTCTGCGCCCGGAGCGAGTCGGCCATCCCGCGGACGGCGTCCAGCTCGGTGGCGATCGCCTGCAGCTCGGTGTGATCACGAACCGTGACCACGAAGCCCAGCGCCCGCCCGTCGATGGTGGTCGGCCGGCGGTTGAGCACCAGCAGCCGGTCGGCCACCAGCTGCACCTCGTCCCGGACCGGATCGTCGCCGCGCAACGACCGGGTCAAGGTCTCCGGCAGGCCGAGCGTCTCGATCGAGCGACCGGTCGGGTCCGGCGGCAGGCCGAACAGCCTGATCGCCTCGTCGTTGACCAGCTGCACCCGGCCCCGCCCGTCCAGCAACACCAGGCCCTCACGGATCGAGTGCAGCACGGCGTCGTAGTACCCGTACATCCGGCTCAGCTCGGCCGGCCCGAGCCCGCGGGTCTGCCGTCGCAGCCGGCGGCCGATCGCCGCCGCGCCGATCACCCCGATCACCAGGGCGAGGCCGATCGCGAGCCCCAGCGCCGGCAGCGTGCGCAACACCGCGGCATCCAACCGGGCGATGGTGATGCCGACCGAGACCAGCGCCACCACGGTGCCGTCGTCGGTCACCGGGACCACGGCGCGCATCGACGGTCCGAGCGTGCCGGCATATTGCTCGACGTGCGATCGGCCCTGCCGCGCCGGCTCGATGGTGCCGATGAACCGTTCACCGATGTTGTCCGGATTCGGATGGGTGTAACGGATCCCGGCCGGCGTCATGATCACCACGAAGTCGGTCTCGGTGTCCTGCCGGACCCGTTCCGCGTACGGCTGCAGCCGGGCCGACGGGTCGGCCGTGCCGATCACTCGGACGATCTCCGGGGAGTCGGCGACGCTGCGCGCGATCGCCAGGGCCCGTTCGCCCGCCGACCGTTCCACGTCGCCGCGGGCGTCGACGTACCCGAAACCCGCCGCGAGCGCGATCACGGCGAGGGCGGCCAGCAACTGCAACACCATCACCTGCCCGGCGACGGTCAGGCCGCGCCGCCGGGCCACACCGTGTCGCTCCACCGCCGTCCTCCATCGCACTCGGGTTGGAAGAACTCTATGTACGAAACCCGCCGGTCCCGCTCAGGCTGCCCCACCGTTGGAGCGTCCGGATTCGAGAACAGCGTCGTCCCGAGGAGTCACCATGTCGTCCACCGGTGCCGAAACCCCCACCGCTCCGCCACCCCGCAAGCGAGACCGTACCCACTTCCTCTATCTCGCCGTGATCCTTGCCGTGGTGCTCGGCATCATCGTCGGGCTGGTCGCTCCGGACGTCGGCAAGGCCCTGAAGCCGCTCGGCACCGGGTTCGTCGACCTGATCCGGATGATGATCACTCCGGTGATCTTCTGCACCCTGGTGCTGGGCATCGGCTCGGTCCGCAGCGCGGCACAGGTCGGCCGCGTCGGCAGCATCGCCTTGATCTATTTCATCGGCATGTCCACCGTGGCGCTGGCGATCGGGCTGCTGGTCGGCAACGTGCTGCATCCCGGCGAAGGGCTGCGGCTGACCGACGAGCTCGCCGGCCAGGGCAAACAGCAGGCCGAGGGCGGTCAGGAGTCGACGACCGAATTCATCCTCAACATCATCCCGGACACCCTGTTTTCCGCACTGACCACGGAGACCGTGCTGCAGACGCTGTTGGTAGCGCTGCTGGTCGGCTTCGCGCTGCAGGCGATGGGCAAGTCCGGCGAACCGATCCTGCGCGGCATCGGTCACCTGCAGAAGCTGGTCTTCCGGGTGCTGGCGATGATCATGTGGGCCGCCCCGATCGGCGCTTTCGGGGCAATCGCCGCCGTGGTCGGCGCCACCGGCGTGGACGCCCTGAAGAGCATGGCCGTGATCATGGTCGGCTTCTACGCCACCTGCATCGTGTTCGTCTTCGGGGTGCTCGGGCTGCTGCTGAAGATCTTCACCGGACTGAACATCTTCCGGGTGCTGAAGTATCTCGGCCGCGAGTTCCTGCTGATCGTCTCCACCTCGTCGTCGGAGTCGGCCCTGCCGCGGTTGATCGCCAAGATGGAGCACCTCGGCGTGAACCGGTCGACGGTCGGCGTCGTGGTGCCGACCGGCTACTCCTTCAACCTCGACGGTACGGCGATCTATCTGACCATGGCCTCGCTGTTCATCGCCTCGGCCATGGGTGACCCGCTCAGCCTGCCGGAACAGATCTCGCTGCTGGTGTTCATGATGATCGCCTCCAAGGGCGCGGCCGGCGTCACCGGCGCCGGCCTGGCCACCCTGGCCGGCGGGCTCAACTCGCACCGCCCGGAGCTGGTCGACGGCGTCGGCCTGATCGTCGGCATCGACCGCTTCATGTCCGAGGCCCGAGCCCTGACCAACTTCGCCGGCAACTCGGTCGCCACCCTCCTCGTCGGCACCTGGACCCGGACCATCGACATGGGCCAGGTGTACAAGGTCCTCGGCGGTCAGGACCCGTTCGACGAGACCACCATGGTCGATGACCACCAGCCGCCCGCCGAGGCCGCTCCCGCCTCGGCGGACCAGCAGCGCTCCGACTGGCCCGCCCTCCGCTGACCCTCGGCCGACTCCGCCGACCCGTCACATCCGCTTCGACACGCCGCAAAAACGGCCGCGGATGTGACGGGTCGGCGGTTTGTTCAGGGGGTCGCCAGGTTGGCCAGGAACTGGGCTTCGGCGAGGCAGGCGGCGCGGAAGTCGCCCAGGTGCAGGGATTCGTTGGCGCCGTGGGCGCGGGTGTCGGGGTCGCCCACGGCGGTGACGAAGATCGTCGCGCCCTCGAACGCCTGGGCGAACTCGGCCACCATCGGGATCGAGCCGCCCTGGCCGACCTGCACCGGCTCGACGCCCCAGGCCTCGGCCATCGCGGACCGGGCGGCGTCGGCGTACGGGCCGGTGAACGGGATCGTCGACGGCTGGCCGACATCGCCCGCGGTGACTGTCACCTGGGCGCCCCACGGGGCGTTGGCGACGAGGTGCTTGGTCAGCGCCTCGAGCGCGGTGGGCGCGTCGTCGCCGGGTGCGAGCCGCATGCTGATCTTGGCTCGGGCGACCGCATGCAGGGTGTTGGAGGCCTTGGCGACCGGGGTGGCGTCGAGCGCGATCACCGATATCGCCGGCTTGGTCCACAGCCGCTGCACGATCGATCCGGTGCCCAGCTGACGTACACCGTCGAGCATGCTGGACTCGGACCGGAAACGATCTTCGGGATATTCCAGATCCGGGCCCTCGCTGCTCGCAAGACCGGCCACCATGACGTCTCCTTGATCATCATGCAGCGTGGCAACCAGTCGGCAGAGGGCGGTCAGCGCGTCCGGCGCGACGCCGCCGAAGGAGCCGGAATGGATCGCATGATCGAGGGTACGGACCTCGACGTAGCAGTCGGCCAGGCCGCGCAGGGTGGTGGTGAACGCCGGCTGCCCGACTTCCCAGTTGGCCGAGTCGGCGATCACGAAGATGTCGGAGGCAAGATCGTCGCGATGGGCCTGCAGCAGCGCCGGAAGGCCACGCGAGCCGATCTCCTCTTCGCCCTCGATGAACAGCTTCACTCCCACCGGCGGCTTCCCGTCGAAGGCCCGCAGCGCGGCCAGGTGCACGGCCAGCCCGCCCTTGTCGTCGGCGGTGCCGCGACCGTACAACCGGCCGTCGCGCTCGGTCGCCTCGAACGGGGCCGAGTCCCACAGCGCCGGATCGCCCTCGGGCTGCACGTCGTGGTGCGCGTACAGGCAGACCGTCGGGGCTCCGGGCGGCGCCGGCCAGGAAGCGATCACCGCCGGCTGGCTTGCCTCGGTGGCGATCCGCACCGACGCCGCCCCGGCGTCGCGGGCCAGCTCAGCCACGAGTTCGGCACTGCGCTGGACCTGGTCCGCGCGGCCCGGGTCGGCACTGACCGATTCGACGGCGACCAGCCGCTTGAGATCATCCAGGACTCCGGGCATCACCCGTTCGACCGCTGCACGTACTGTCATGTCCGACACCCTACGAAATGGGAGAATCGCGTCATGCGCCCGATCATCCAGAGCCGCAAACTGCGCGGGGTCCGGTACGACGTCCGCGGCCCGATCCTGGCCGAGGCGGAGCGGCTCGAAGCCGAGGGGCACCGGATCCTCAAGCTCAACATCGGCAACCTGGCCCTGTTCGGGTTCGACGCGCCGGAGGCGATCGTCGCCGACATGATGCATCATCTGCCGACCTCGCAGGGGTACGGCGACTCCCGGGGCCTCTATTCGGCGCGGACCGCGGTCGCGCAGTACTACCAGTCCCGGGGGCTGACCGAGACCAAGGTCGGTGATGTCTTCATCGGCAACGGGGTGTCGGAGTTGATCACGATGGTGCTGCAGGCGTTCGTCGACGACGGCAACGAGATCCTGGTCCCGGCGCCGGACTACCCGCTGTGGACCGGCGCGGTGACGCTGGCCGGCGGCACCCCGGTGCACTATCGCAGCGACGAGGACAACGGCTGGGATCCGGATCTGGCCGACATCGAGTCCAAGATCACCGACAACACGCACGCGATCGTGATCATCAACCCGAACAACCCGACCGGTGCGGTCTACTCCGATGCGACGGTGCGTGGCCTGGTCGACATCGCCCGGCGGCACGACCTGGTGATCTTCTCCGACGAGATCTACGAGAAGATCGTCTTCGACGACGCGGTCCATCACCACAGCGCCGCCTTCGCCGCCGACGACGTGCTCTGTCTGACCTTCTCCGGGCTGTCCAAGGCCTATCGGGTCTGCGGCTACCGGGCCGGCTGGGTGATGATCTCCGGGCCGCGGCACCTGGCCGCCGACTTCGTCGAGGGTCTGACCCTGCTGGCCAACATGCGGATGTGCCCCAACGTGCCGGCCCAGCACGCGATCCAGACCGCGCTCGGCGGCTACCAGTCGATCAACGAGTTCATCGAGCCGGGCGGCCGGTTCTACGAGCAGAGCAAGCTCGCCTGGCGGTTGCTGAACGAGATCGACGGGGTCAGCTGCGTCGAGCCGCGCGGCGCGCTCTATTGCTTCCCCAAGCTGGACACCGAGCTGTTCGGCATCGACGACGACGAGAAGTTCGTGCTCGACCTGCTGCGGGCCAAGCAACTGCTGGTCACCCACGGCAGCGGCTTCAACTGGCCCGAGCCGGACCACTTCCGGCTGGTCACCCTGCCCGATGTCGAGGTGCTGACCGAGGCGATCGAGCGGATCGCCGACTTCCTCGACACCCTCCGCCGCTGAACCCAACCGGCTATTCCCAGGTGTAGCCGTCGGGGTCGGTGAAGGGGCCGGCGTCGCTGACGACGGCGAGGCGGTGCGATCCCGAGCCGTCCGGGGAGACACCGGTGGTCTTGGCCAGGCCGCGCCGCTTGTAGAGCGCGAGCTTGACCGACCCCTCGGCCCCGTCGAACTGGACGTAGGTGCCGCCGAAGCCGTTCGCCACGGTGAAACCGCGGTCGACGTAGAACCGCTTGCTCGCACCGACGTCGTCGACGCCCAACTGGAGCACCCAGTCGTCGATCTGCAACGTGGCCGGGCCGGTGTCCTTCTTCGAGCCGCTGGCGATCGTGCAGATCGTTCCGTCGGGGGCCTGGACGACGCCGCCGTACCCCCAGAGCGACTTGCTGACCGGTTTCACCTCGGTGGCGCCGGCGGCGAGGGCGGCGGCCACCAGGCTGTCGACGGTGGAGGGCTGGGCCACGACGAGGGACAGCGTGAACCCGCGGAAGCCGCTGGTCGCCGCCTCCGATTCCCGGACCCGGAGCAGACCGGCGACGCCGAAGGCGGCGGAAAAGAAGCGGCTCGAGGCGTCGGGATCGGGCGTCTCGATGATCACAGAATCGATGGAGTTCATGATCATCACGCTAGATCCGGACCCGCCGCCCACGCTTCTCGATTCCTGACCGGCTGAACATGTGCATGCTACAGTATGTGCATGGCTACGTTGCAGCGACGGGTCCAGATCCTGTTCGATCCAGCCCAATACGCAGCACTCGAGGATGAGGCCCGGGCTAGCAAACAGAGCGTCGCGGCGGTCGTCCGCGAGGCGGTCGACGAGCGGTTGCGGCGGGGTCAGCGCTCCAAAGAGGAGGCGTTGGCGCGACTGTTGGCCAGGGCCGAGGCCCATCCCAACCAGGGCCCGATCGACTGGGACGAGGAGAAGGAGAGCTTCGAGCGCGAGTATCTGAAGGATCTCCCGTGATCGAAGGTCGAGCCCTGATCGACAGTGCTGTTCCGACCTACGCCCTCGGTGACGACAGCAGCTGGAAGCAGCGTTGTCTGAGCGTGCTTCGCTGGGCGGCGACGGGCAGATTCATGGCCTTCGCCAGCGTCGAGATGATCCAGGAACTGGTCCATCACCGGCTGCGACGGACCGGTGATCGTTCCGCCGCGGCCGCCGATGGGCGAGATGTTGCCAGTCTGTGCACCGTGCTGGCCTTCGATGTCCCGATCCTCGACGCCGCACTGCACCTGATCGAGCATGTCCCCACCATTCGGGGACGAGATGCGGTCCATGCCGCAACGGCGCTGGTCCACGGCATCGATGTCATCGTGTCGCCGGACAGCGCCTTCGACGGGATCCTCGGCCTTCGTCGGATCGATCCGGCGTCGCTGACCGACCCGAATTGAGCCCGGCCGGCAGCAGTCGAGCGGCCCCGGCACCGAGGTCGCGCATTAGCCTGGCCTGGTGCGGGAGAACACAGCGGATGCAGCCGCGCTGGCCGCGACACTGACCTCGGCGGCGCCGCTGGTCTCGCCGCGCAGTGCGACCTGCGGAGCGGCGTGTCGGGCCGAGCCGTGCACCCTACGCCAGATCCGTCATGCGGAGCGGGAATTGGAACGTGAGCCGCTGCTCGTCGTCTGGGCCGAGCTGAGCGTTGTCGCCCATCTGATCGGCGAACCGATGCCGGTCCTGAAGTCCGAGCTGCTCGACGGGCTCGCGCTGTTCGGGCCACGGCATCGCGAGTGTACGATCTCGCACGCCGTCGACCGCGCTGTCGCGTCGCGGGCGATCGCGTTCGCCACTCGGTTGAGCCCTGACCCGCTGGCCGAGCACGTGAATGCCGCGATCAACGGCTGGGTGAACGACAACAAGTCCGGCTGCGAATCGGGCGAATGGCACCGATGGTGCGTCACAAGTGCCATGGATATTGTCGATGTCCGGTTGATCCTTCATGGTGCGGATACGCCCTCCCGGCTGGAACTGGCGGTCGGATGCGAGGCGGACAGCCCGTTCTGGTCGGCCCGACTGGCGGTGCTCCTCGACGATCTTCTCGTGACCGACTGGCCGGCCCGACACTTCCTCGATCGGAGGGCCCGCTGATGGCGGTGGACCGGACCGGGCCGCCGGAGGACGAAGATCCGGAGCGGAAGACTCCCCCGTCGGATGCCGCCGACCGGCCGGAGGACAACCCGTTTGCGAAGAGTGATCAAGACTTCGAAGCGAGTGCCGCCGAGCAGAGCCACCTCGTTGAGCCGGACCTAGCCGAGCATCCGCGCCGGCTGCCCGGCCGACCGTCCGAAGGAGTCGTGCAAGATCACGAGGCGTCCAGCAGCAAGGACAACAAGGCCGACCCGGAAGTCATCTCGGAGGCGATCGGTGAGCTGAAGAACGAAGGCCACGGAACCGATCGCAGCCGAAACACGTGAGGTAGTCATGGATCGTGACCTCGAGTCCCTCCTCAGCGTCGCCCTATCCTCCGATGGGGCGGTTGATATGGAAAACACTCGCCGGGACCTCCCCTGGCGCGGCGACGAGGCATACGCGACGTTGCGTGATCATTTCCGCGAGCTACTCGACACGCGATCGTTGACGCTGCGCGGATGGGGGCTGATCAACGATCTGGACTTCGACGACGAGGACGCCCTGTACGCCTACCTCCAGGCCGCGTACCAGTACTTGTTCGAGGGAGCTGAATCCCCGCCGCCCGCGCCCTGGCTCTGATCACTGCCACGCGTCACACCCAGATGGCCCGGGCCGTGGCCGTTCGCCCTGGTCGGATAGCTCTGAGCCCGTCAGCTGACGCCGAGGGCGGCCGGGATGGAGCCGGCCCAGGTCTCCCGGATCCGGTCCAGCGGCAGGGTGAACTGGCCGGAGACGGCGAAGTCCCGCTGCTCGGTCACCACGCCCAGCTCGGTCCGGGAGATCCCGTGCGTCGCGCATAGGCCGAGGAACTCGGCCCGGGTCTCCGGCCGGACCGAGATCAGCACCCGGCCGGTCGTCTCGGAGAACAGGGAGACGAACGGAGCGAGGCCGGCAGGGAGCACGATCTGGGCGCCGAGGTCGCGGCGCAGCATGGCCTCGACCATGGCCTGGCCGAGGCCGCCGTCGGACAGGTCGTGGGCACTGGCCAGGATGCCCTTCCGCGCCCCACTGATCAACAACTCGGCCAGTCGCTGCTCGTGCTCGAGATCCAGCGCCGGCGGCAGCCCGCCGAGATGATCATGAACGACCCCGGCCCAGGCCGAGCCGGCCAGCTCGTCGGCGGTCCGGCCGAGCAGGAAGATCATGTCGCCGGCCTGCTGGAAGCCGGACGGCGTCCGCCGCGCCACGTCGTCGATCACGCCGAGCACGCCGATCACCGGTGTCGGCAGGATCGCGGTCTCGCCGGTCTGGTTGTAGAAGCTCACGTTGCCGCCGGTGACCGGGGTGCCGAGGACGGCGCAGGCGTCGACCAGGCCGCGGATCGCCTCGGAGAACTGCCACATCACCGCCGGCTCCTCCGGCGAACCGAAGTTCAGGCAGTCACTCACCGCGACCGGCTTGGCGCCACTCACCGCGACGTTCCGGTACGCCTCGGCCAGCGCCAGTTGCGCGCCACGGTAGGGATCCAGGTAACAGAACCGGCCGTTGCAGTCGGTGGCCAGGGCCACCCCGAGGCCGGTCTGCTCGTCGATCCTGATCATGCCGGCATCGTCCGGCTGGGCCAGCACCGAGTTGCCGCGGACGTAGCGGTCGTACTGATCGGTCACCCAGGACCGGTCGCAGAGTTGATCAGAGCCGAGCAGCCGGAGCAGGGTGTCGGCCAGCTCGGCGCCGGTCTGCGGCCGGACAAGATCATCAACCGTCCGGGCCTGCACCTCGTCCTGCCAGGCCGGCCGGGCCAGCGGCCGCTCGTACACGGGACCCTCGTGCGCGACGGTCCGCGGCGGCACGTCGACGATGGTCTCGCCGTGCCAGTTGATCACCAACCGGTCGGAGTCGGTCACCTCGCCGATCACCGTGGCCTGGACGTCCCACTTCTGGCAGATCTCCAGGAACTTGTCGACGTTGCCCGGCTCGACGACGGCCATCATCCGTTCCTGCGACTCGCTCATCAGGATCTCTTCCGGGCTGAGCGTCGAGTCGCGCAGCGGGACCAGATCAAGATCAACATGCATCCCGCCGTCGCCGGCGCTGGCCAGCTCGGAGGTCGCGCAGGACAGCCCGGCGCCGCCGAGATCCTGGATGCCGCTGACGATCTCGGCCGCGAACACCTCCAGCGTGCACTCGATCAGCAGCTTCTCCATGAACGGGTCGCCGACCTGGACACTCGGCCGCTTGGCCGGGCCGTCGGAGTCGAAGGTCTCGCTGGCCAGCACGCTGACCCCGCCGATCCCGTCGCCCCCCGTCGCCGCGCCGTACAAGATCACCTTGTTGCCGGTGCCGGTCGCCTTGGCCAGATGCAGGTCCTCGTGCCGCAGCACGCCGACGCAGAGCGCGTTCACCAGCGGGTTGCCGAGGTAGGTGGTGTCGAAGCCGACCTCGCCGCCGATGTTGGGCAGGCCGAGGCAGTTGCCGTACTGGCCGACACCGGCGACCACGCCGGGCAGCACCCGGGCGGTGTCCGGCGCGTCCAGCGGACCGAACCGGAGCGAGTCCATCACGCCGACCGGTCGCGCGCCCATGGCCAGGATGTCGCGGACGATGCCGCCGACCCCGGTGGCCGCCCCCTGGAACGGCTCCACGTAGCTCGGATGGTTGTGCGATTCGATCTTGAACGTGACCGCATAGCCCTGGCCGACGTCGATCACGCCCGCGTTCTCGCCGATCCCGGCCAGCATCTTGCCGACCGGCGTCTCCTGGGTCAGCTCGCCGAACCGGCGCAGATGCACCTTGGACGACTTGTACGAGCAGTGCTCGGACCACATCACCGAATACATGGCGAGCTCGGCCGCGGTGGGCCGGCGCTCCAGGATCGCCACGATCCGCTCGTACTCGTCGGCCTTCAGGCCCAGGTCGGCCCAGGGCAGTGCCTGGTCCGGGGTCTTACTCGCGTTCTCGACGGTGTCGGCCACAGGAAGAAACTACCGATCTCTGGGATTGGGGGGCCGGTCAGGCCCGGGCGGCGAGGAAGTTGAGCACGCTGCCGAAGAAGGCGCGGCCGTCGGTGGACGGGCCGGTCAACTCCTCGACGTTGTGCTCGGGGTGCGGCATCAGGCCGACGACGTTGCCGCGCTCGTTGCAGATGCCGGCGATGTCGCGGTAGGAACCGTTCGGGTTGCCGTCCAGATAGCGGAAGACGACCCGGCCCTCCGACTCCAGCATGTCCAGGGTCGGCTGGTCGGCGACGTACCCGCCCTCGCCGTTCTTGAGCACGATGGTGATCTCCTGGCCGATCCGGAAGTCCGACGTCCAGGTGGTGTCGGTGGACTCGACCCGGAGCCGCTGGTCGCGGCAGACGAAGGTCCGCACGTCGTTGCGGACCAGCGCGCCGGGCAGCAGGTGCGCCTCGCAGAGGATCTGGAAGCCGTTGCAGATGCCGAGGACCGGCATTCCGGCCTCCGCGGACCGGATCACCTCGGCCATGATCGGGGCGAACCGGGCGATCGCGCCGCAGCGCAGGTAGTCGCCGTAGGAGAAGCCGCCGGGCAGGATGACCGCGTCCACGCCGGTCAGGGAGTCGCTGCCGTGCCAGAGCGGCACGGACTGGCCGCCGTTGAGCTCGATCGCGCGCAGCGCGTCGTGATCGTCGAGCGACCCGGGGAAGGTGACGACGCCGATCCGGGGTGGCATCAGGCGCCGGCCTCGCCGTCGCTGTCGGCCGGAGCGGCGGACTCTTCGGGTGCCGCGTCGATCCGGACCTCGAAGGTCTCGATCACGGTGTTGGCCAGCAGCGTCTCGGCCGCTCGCTCCACCTCGGCCAGCCGGTCGGGGGTCGCGTCACCCTCGATCTCGAGCTCGAACCGCTTGCCCTGCCGTACCGAGATGCCGGAGAAACCGAGCCGGCCGAGCGCGCCGGTGACGGCTTTGCCCTGCGGGTCAAGGATTTCCGGCTTCGGCATCACATCTACCACTACGCGCGCCATGCGGGAATCCTATCGGCAGCCGAGCGCTCACTCGACATCGCGGCTGATCGTGAGCGCGGTGCCGATGACGCCGGGAATCAGGCACCAGCCGATCAGCACCAGCGCGGCCAGCCCCGGCGGGAACGGATTGGCGCTGGCCAGCATCAGCACGCTGTGACTCTGCACCATGGCGGCCGTGGCGCCGCTGGGCAGCAGGTTCTGCGCCAGGGTCCAGCCCTGGTCGGCGAAGATCACGGCCACGGTCGGGTCGACCAGGAAGCAGAAGCCGAGGGTGATCGCCAGCGTGATCACGACGTCGCGGATCAGCACCCCGGCCGCGCAGCCGATCAGGGACCAGACCGCGATCGACAGCACGCCGAGCAGCAGCGCGCCCCAGGTGCCGGCCTGGTCGAGGAAGAACGAGCCCGACGTGACGATGATGAACACGGTCGCGACGACGAAGCCGATCAGCACGCTGACCAGCCCGATGATCAGGCCGATCAGGGCCTGCGCACCGGCCTTGGCGCCGATCACGCTGTAGCGGTTGGGTGTGGACAGATAGGTCAGGGCCAGGGTCTTGTGACTGTATTCACGGCTCATCGCCAACGCACCGGCGACCAGCGCCAGGATCCGGGTCATCGGGATGGCCCCGTTGTAGATCCCGATCACCGCGCTCGCGTCCCGGCCGAGCACGGTAGCCGGTTGGCCGGCGGCCAGCTCGGGCCTGATCGCGAGCACGCCGGTGAGCACCGCGGAACCGATTCCCAGGACGAAGCCGAGGATCAACAGCACCCGGGACGGGCGGTCGGCGCGAACCTTGATCAGTTCCGCCCGGAGAACACCGATCATGCAGCGCCTTCGAGAGCGCTGAAGAACAGCTGCTCCAGGTTGAGCTCCTCCCGGACCAGTTCGTAGACGATGACATCGGACCGGTACAGCCGGAAACCGATCTCGGCCACGTCCTGGCTGAGGACGCGCAGGTAGCGGCCCTCCTCGTCACCGCAGACGAGCGTCTCGGCGACATCGGCCAACGCGGCCCGGGCGGCGCTGACGTCATCGACCCGGAGCCGGGTGGTGCCCTGGCTGCCGGCCAGATCGGCCATGTTGATCTGGTTGATCAACCGGCCGTCCCGGATCACCACGACGTCGTCGACGATCCGCTGCGCGTCGTTCAGCAGATGGGACGAGATCAGCACCGCGCGGCCGGTCGCGGCGAACGACCGCAGGAAGCCGCGCAGCCAGCGGATCCCGTCCGGATCGAGGCCGATCGCGGGCTCGTCCAAGATCAGATACTCGGGCTCGCCGAGCAGCGCGCCGGCAATCGCGAGGCGCTGTTGCATGCCGAGCGAGTACGAGTCAGCGGGGCGGTTGGCCGCGTCGGAGAGGCCGACCAGATAGAGCAGATCGTCGACCTGATCATCGCTCACGCCGGCGGTCGCCGCGGCGACTCGGAGATGATCACGGCCACTGTGCCGGGGATGGAAGTTGCGGCCGAGGACGGTGCCGACCATCCGCTGCGGGTGCCGCAGCGCGGCATAGCCGTGATCACCGAACGTCGCCGTGCCGCTGGTCGGCCGGGTCAGCCCGACCAGCATCCGCAGCGTGGTCGTCTTCCCCGCGCCAGTCGGCCCGAGCAAACCGGTGACCCGGCCCGGCGCCACGGTGAAACTCAGGTCGCGGACGGCCCAGTTGTCGTCGAACTGCTTGCTCAGGCCGTTGATCTTGATCGGCTCGACCTCGATCGTCGGCAGCAGGTTGGCGTCGACCTGGAGCGAACCGTCCCGCTTCCGGTCCGGCTCCTCGGCGGCCTTGCCGGCTCCGGGCGTACGTCCGCCGGCGGACTGGCCGGGCCGGGTCCGGAGGTTGGAACGGGCTTCGGGAGCGGCGGACCGGGACTCGAGGCGGTGCAGCGGATCCTTGTAGACCCGAGCCTCCGGTCGCGGCTCCGACTCGGCCTCCGGCTCAGGCTGGTATTCGGGCTCTTCCGGGAGGTCCGGCTCCGGCTGGTGCCGCGCGTCCGGGTGGGACCGGACCGATCCGATCCGGGGATCGAGCGGCGGCCGCGGCGTGCGGATCGTCGGCTCCGGCGCGGCGGCCGCCCGGGACTCCGGCGCGAACATCGCCTCGGCGTCGAACAGCGACTCCGATGGCAGCGCCGGCTCGGCCGGGAACAAGGCCTCCGACCTCGCGCCGGATCGCTGCGGTGTGGGCCGACGATCGGGACGGGCCGGCGCCTCGTCACCGGGCCGGCGCGAGGCGGGCGGCCGGGCGGTGCCCGCCGACCGGGCCACCGCGGGGCGGCTGACCGGCAGCTCGGCCGCACCGGCCTCCGGCTCGGCGATCAGGGCGCCGAAGGTCCGGTCGAACGTCGGGGCCGGCCGGCCGGCGCGGGACGCGGAATCGGCGGAACGCGGCAGCTCAGCCGGCTCCGACTGCCGGGACTCGGACCGACCGCGGTCGGCGGACCGAGGCTCGCTCGACCGCGGGGCCGAGCGGAACAGCTCTTCGGACGGGAGCAGGTCGGCGGCGGGGATCCGGTCCTCGGACGGGAACAGGCCTTCGGTCGTGCCGGTGCGGGCCGCGGTGCGCGGTCGGGCGGCGGGTCCGGCGCTGGTTGCCGAGCGGGCCGGGTCGGTCGCGGCCCGAGCCCGTACCGACTCGGGGCGGGGCGGGGTCTGGGCCGTGTGCATCGTTGGCTCGACCCGGCGGGTGCGGTGGTCGACCGGCCGGGTGGCCGGCTCGTTCGGCCGGGTGCGGCCCCGATCGGCCAGGCCGGTCGGTGACTCGCCGGACCGCGGCACGGCGTCGAAGGTGCTGGTCGGCTCGTCGTACGCGGCGAACGTCCGGGTCGAATCGTCGAAGACGCCGGGCGAACCGACCGAGGTGCCGGACGCCGCGCTGAAGGTGCGGGTCGTGTCGTCCAGCGCGGCGAAGGTCTGGGTGGAGTCGTCGAACGAGCTCGCCGAACGGCTCGATGATTCGCGCGACCGGTGCGGCGGATCGGCCGGGCGGGACGGTGAGCCAAGGGATCGCGAGTCGTACGAACGCGACGACGGCTCGGCCGGCCGACTGGGTCGCTCGGCCGATCGGGACGGCTCCTGGCCCCGCGCCCCCGGCTCGGACGAGCGGGATTCGAAGGACTGCGGCTCGATGGACCGCGACGACGACTCGGCGGACCGGAACTGAGCTTGGTCCGAACGGGACGGCTCGGCGGTCCGGGACGGGGTCTCGTACGACCGCGCAGACCGGGCCGATCCCGCCGAACGCGACGGTGACTCGGAGGACCGGAACGGAGCCTCGTCCGACCAGGACGGCTCGGTGGGACGGACCGGTTCGGCGGTCCGGGACGGCGTCTCGTACGACCGCGCGGACCGGGCCGACCCGGCCGAACGCGACGGTGACTCGTAGGCCCGCGATCGCGGCTCGGCCGAGCGCGATCGCGACGACCCACCCAGTCGGGACCAGGAGTCATCGGATCGAGCCGGCGGCTCGGCCGACCGCGGCGATTCCTCATAGGCCCGGGATCGCGGCTCCGGCACCGGAGCCGGGCGATCGATCCGCGACGTGGGCTCGGCCGGAGCCGACCGGGGCCCCGGATCCGGCGCCGGCGGATCGTAGGACCGGGACCGGGCCGCGCGGGACGGCCGGTCCAGGTCACGGGCCGACGGCTCGGCTGGCGGGTAAGAGGGCTCGGAGCGCGCCGGCGGGTCGTAGGACCGGGCCGGGGTGCCGGCCGACCGGGCCGACGCTCCGCCCGTCGAGCGGCCCGAGTAGAGCTGGCCGGCGGATTCGGCCGAGCGGCCCTGGTAGGGCGGGCCGGCGGATTCGGCCGAGCGGCCCTGGTAGGGCGGGCCGGCGGATTCGGCCGAGCGGCTCGGCCGCGGCTCGGCGGGCCGGGCGGCACGACCGGGCCGGGCCGGGCCGTCGTCCGATCGAGCGACGGAGTGGTCAGGAGCCGGTTCCGCTCGCCCGAGCGAGCGATCCGAGCGTCCCGGGGTGGATCCGGACCGCGCGGACGAGGGATCGGACCAGATCGGTGGCGGCCCCCAGCTGTTGGTGGCGGCCGAACGCCGGCCGGGGGTCCCGTCGGAATCCCGGGACGCCGAGGATCCACTGTCGTACGCGGCGGGCCGGGTGGGGTCGACGGCCGAGCGGGACGGAGGTCGTACCGGCTGGGTGGGTTCGGCGGCTGACCGGGTCGGCGCCGGCGACCGTCGAGCCGCGGGCCGGTCGGTGCGATCGGGCTCCGCCGCGGACCGGGTCGGCGACGAGGACGGGGACGGCCGCGCGGGCGCCTCCACCCAGCGGTTCGGCGACTCGGCCGGGCGCGCCGGCGGATCGAACGACCTGGTCGGGCCGGCTGATCGGGAAGGGGCCGCCGAGTGGGAAGGGGCGGCGGATCGAGGCGGGGTCTCGAAGGATCGGGTCGGACCGTCGGCGGAGCGACGGGACCGCGGTGGTTCGATCCGGCCAGGGTCGCCGTACTCGGGGGTCACGGCCGAACGCGTCGGTGCGGGCTGTGACCGCCGCCCGGAGGGCTGATCGTCGGGGAAGGACGGGTCGTGGCGACCGTAAGCGGTGGGGGCGGGCGCGGCATCAGAGCCGGGCGCCGCTCGTGCGGCCCCAGCCCGGCGCGGCTGCCCCCGCGACGCAGCACCGGTTTCCATCGTCGGCACCGGTGCCGTCGTCTGCGCAGGGTCAACCGCGTCGCCATCGAATCCACGGCGCGGATGTACCACGTTCGCCTACCTCATCCGGAGAAGGTACATGCGCAGCTGACCCCCGACGCCGCCCAAAATCGGCCACGGGTTCGTGTGAGTCGCCGGGCCTTGGGAGTAACCTACAGCGCTCGACCGCGTACCGCCCAGAACCCCTGGTACGTGTCCAAATCGGAGGACGATCGACGGTCGCGCACCGATTCTCGGGGTGTCACCCATCGGGTCCCTGAGTGGCTCCCGGAGGATGCCTGCAAGACACGGTTTCGGATCGTTCTGATGGGGCAGAGTGGGTCCTACGGTTCACCACAAGAGAACTTCACCGACTCAGTCCCAGGAGGACACCATGAGCACCCTCGCCCGTCCCCGGAACGACCGGATGATCGCCGGCGTGTGCTCGGCGATCGGTCGACGGTTCGGCATCTCCGCCAACGTCGTCCGGATCATCTTCGTGCTGTCGATGCTGCTGCCCGGCCCGCAGATCCTGATCTACATCGGCGGTTGGCTGTTGATCCCCGAGGAGGGCTCGTCCCGACTGTGAACCGGGTCACCACCCGGAACCCGGCCAGGTCATCGAGACGTTGCCTCGATAACGGCCGGTTCTGTCAGACCTCAGGTGCAGAGTTACGGCCAGCAGACTAAGGAGACACGGAATGAAGGAGACAGTTCTTCCCCCACCCACCGCGGCCGACTATCTGGCCCAGGAAATCCAGGCTCGCGGCTGGGGGGTCGCCGGGTTCGCCGCCCGATCGGGGATCACGCTCGAGTTGCTGCAGGACATCCTGGCCGGCGTCCGGTCGATCAACCTGCAGACCGCCCGCCGGCTGGCCGTCGCGACCGGCACCACCATCTGGACCTGGCTGCGGGTCGGCGAGCCCGACCTGGCCTTCGCCTGAGCCCACCCACACGAGGTGCGGTCCGATCAGGACCGCACCTGGCCGTGGTAGAGCGTCCGGACGATCTCCTCGATCGCCGGCTCCTCCAGGGTGAGGTCGACCACGTCGACCTGGGCCGACACCTCGGCCAGCACCCGCGCCGCCGTGGTCTGTTCCGGGGAGAACGCGAGCCGCTGCCGCTGTCCCTCGAGTTCGACCCCCACGTTTTCCGCGCTGGCCAGCCGCAACGGCTCGTGCGCCGCCGGCAGGTCAACCACCAGCACCCGCTGCAACGCCACCCGTTCGGTCAGCCCGGCCAACGTTCCGTCGTACGCCAGCCGGCCGTGATCCACCACCAGCACGCGATCGCAGAGCCGCTCGATGTCGCCCATGTCGTGCGTCGTCAGCAGCAGCGTGGTGCCCTGCCGCTCCCGCTCGGCGTACAGGAAGTTCCGCAGCCGCTCCTTGCTGATCATGTCCAGGCCGATCGACGGCTCGTCCAGGACCAGCAACCGCGGTCGGTGCACCAGCGCGGCGGCGACCTCGCCCCGCATCCGTTCGCCCAATGACAGTTGCCGGACCGGGGTGTCCAGCAGTTCGTCCAGGGCCAGGTCGGCGATCAGTTCGTCGATCCGCGGCTGCGCGTCCGCGGGCTTGATCCGGTGGATCGCGGCCAGGATCCGGAACGACTCCCGCAACGGCAGATCCCACCAGAGTTGGCTGCGCTGGCCGAACACGACCCCGATCTCGCGCGCCAGCCGGCGCCGGTTGGCCACCGGCTCCATGCCGCAGGTCCGGACCTCGCCGGAGGAAGGCACCAGGATGCCGGTGATCATCTTGATCGTGGTCGACTTGCCGGCACCGTTGGCGCCGATGTAGCCGACCGCCTCGCCCGGCGCGATGGTGACGCTGATCCCGTCGACCGCGTGCACCTCACGCTTGGCGCGGCGCAACAGCCCGGCCTTGGTCCGGACCACGAACGTCCGGCGCAGGTCGGTGAACTCGATGATCGGTTCGGCCATAGTGCCTACCCTCCTGCTCCGGTGAACCTTCGTACGCCCGCGCGCCAGGTCAACGCCGCCAGGCACCAGGCCCAGATCGCGAACAGCGGCGCGAACCAGCCGAGCCAGCTGGGCAGCAGCGCCGGGCCGGGCAATCCCATGATCAACAACGCCGGCAGGTAGGCGGTCACGGTCGCCGGAATGACGAACGTGAACAGCACCCGGATCGGCAGCAGCAGCACGCTGCCCGGGATCTGGCCGGCGTAGCCACCCCCGTAGACGAAGGCGTTGGTGAACTCGGCCCCGTCGATGACGAAGAACTGGATCCCGCCGGCCAGCGCAAACATGGCGCCGTAGATCGCCGCTCCGGTGATCGGCGTCAAGATCAACAACCAGAGCGTGCCCGGCGTCATCGGCAGGCCGAGGAAGGACCAGGCGATGACCAAGATCACCAGACCGACCAAGGCTCGGCCGAGCCGGCGCAGCTGGATGTCGGCGGTGATCATCTGGGCCATCAGCGGCATCGGCCGGGTCAGGAACGACTCCAGTCGCCCCATCCGGAGATACTGCGGGATCGAGTCGAGCTGCCCGAAGATCATGTCGGCGATCGCGAATCCGAGGTTGGCCAGGGCAAACACCAGGGCCGCCTGGGCCAGGGACAGCCCGCCGAGCTGCGGCACGTTGGCCAGCAGGACGTAGATCTCGGCGAACTCGACGATCCCGATCAAGATCGAATTGAAGGTCTCGACCGTGAAGCTCAGCCGGTACGAGGCCTGGGCGCGGATCCGCGATGCGAGCACGGTCCGGTAGGACATCAGCAGACTCAGCTCAGCCACCCTGCACCACCAGTTTCTGCGAGGCCCGGTGCAGCACGAGGCGGGACACGGCGACCAGCGCGACCAGCCAGGCCGCCTGCACCCCGACCGCCTGCAGCGCCGCCAGCCCGGTGGCCCGAGCGGAGAAGACGTCGATCGGGTACTGCAGCAGGGCGGGGAACGGGGTCGCGTACGCGATCGTCCGCAGCCAGTCCGGGAACAGGTGGACCGGGACGAACAGGCCGCAGAAGAAGCTGCTGATCACCACCGACATCCCGATCAGGCCGCGGATGTCGATCACCCAGAAGGCGGCCAGATTGATCAAGAAGCGCAGCGTGAAGCTGATCGACACGGCCAGCACCAGGCTGATCACGCCGAGCAGGTAGGAGGACGGTGCGGTCGGCAGCACCACCCCCATCAGCAGCGCCCCGACCAGGAACGGCGGCAGCCCACGGGCCGGCAGCGTGAACGCCGCCCGGCCCAGATCCCTGGCCCACCAGGAGAAGTAGAGATCCACCGGTCGCGCCAGATCGACCGCGATCTCGCCGTTCTTCACCCGGTCGGCGATCTCCGTCCAGCCCCAGATCGCGACCGACGCGAGCAGCGCCTGACCCAGCCAGACATAGCTCGACGCCTGCTCCCGCGTGTAACCGGCGAGATTCCCGCCCGCGCTGTCCACCGCCCCGAGCAGCACGCTGGCCCGGATGAACCCGAACACCGAGTTGGTGAACACTCCCGCGACCACCGCCAGCCGGTAACTGCTGAACCTCCTGAACTCTGCCCGGGCGAGCTCGAAGAAGGTACGCACAATCGCGGGACTTTATGCACGCCCACCCCACCGGTCAACGCCTAGTGGAGTGTCCCCACCGCCCCCCGGCGTGTCGCCCCCAGCCGACTTGTCAGAACTGAGAAGCCCTATGACACAACTCAGTTCTGACAACTCGGCACTCCGATGGCGCGGAGGTCGGCGATGACGCGTTCTTGGTCGGTGCGGAGTTCGATCGCGGTGGCCCGGAGCACCTGAGCTCCGCCGATGACGACCGCCCGCTCCCGGCGGACGTCGTCCTGCCATTGGGCGATGTCCAGGTGGTGCCGCCCGTCGACTTCGAGGACAACGGTCCGGCCGTCCGGGAGGCGCCAGGACGCGTCGAGGTAACGCGGCTTCCCGTCCACATCGTTGCGCCGGACCTGCTGATGCGGACGGACGATCCCGTGCCGGGCACAGGCCTTCACCAGGTCGATCTCGCTGATCGCCGCCGAGCCGGCGCTGATCTCGAGCACGGTGTCGCGCAGGTGTCGCTTGTGCCGGACCCGGCCGACCTGGCGCAGGGCCCGGTCGAGATCGTCGGCCGTACACAATCGTTGTTGGGCCACGGCCGCCAGCAACGTGCAGGCGAATCTCGGCCACGGTTGCCAGGACGCGGCATCGACCGCGGACCGGGCGATCGGCGTCCTCGGCGGGCCCTGACCGACCACGTGGAACTCCGGCCGCACCCGCCGCGACTCGTGGATCACCACGTGCGGATTCGGCTGCACCTTCGCTCCCCGCGGAACGATCAGATGGACCGGGATCGCCTCCACCGCAAAGGGCCGGAACCCGGCCAGCTCCAGGGACGTGTGGCTGGCCAGAGCGGCCGGCCAACCGGCGTCGAGGACGGCGGCCCACATCAACTGATGCCGACTCGGCTGGAAGTTGTGCAAGATCACGACGTGCGATCCCCACTCGGTCCAGCGATGCGCGGCGACCTGTGATCGGATCAGCGTCTGGCTGCAACCGGCCACCCGGAGCTGCTGCCGGGTGGCGACTCCGACCTGCCGGGTCGCAAGATCAGCAACCTCGGGTGAGGAGACTCTGGCGAACATGCCAGAAACTCTGCGACCCGCTCACCCATTCGTACGCCCACCAAGAAAATCTGTGGACAACCAAACTCACTCGCCCTCGGTTGTGGACAACCTCACCGAGTTGTCAGAACTGGGTTGCCCTATGGCACAACTCAGTTCTGACAACTCGGGGCCGGTGCCCCTGGTGCTGTTAGCATCCCCTGCTGGCGGGAGGCGTGCTTTCCGCCCGACCAGACAACCGATCCTTGGGGAATCAATCGATGCATCGCGAAAAGCAGCCCACCCGTAGACGAGCCGGGCGCATCGCCGGCTGGCTCGCCTGCGGTGTGGCAATGGCCGTCGCACTGGCGCCGACCGCTTCAGCTGAAGAGACGTTGACCACCGACAACTACCGGGCTCCCGGCGGCGCGCTGACCGGCGGCGACGCCGCGTACGAGTACGCGCCGACGATCATCGTCGAGAACGGCGTGTACCGCATGTGGTACTGCGCTCAGGACCCCGACGGCGACGTCGCGGGCGACGACATCCTGTACGCCGAGTCCAGCAGCGCGGCCGGGCCGTTCACCGGTCCGGGTGGCGGGGCCCCGACCATCGTCTTCGAGGGGCGCGGCGACGGCAGCTTCGACGGACAGCACACGTGTGACCCGTCGGTGGTCAAGGCCGACGACGGCACCTACTACCTGTATTACGGCGCCGCGGTGAACGACGGCGAGACCTCGATCGGCGTGGCTCGCAGCAGCGACGGGCTGTCGTGGGAGCGGATGACCGCGACCCCGATCATCACCGCATCGCATCAGGTCGACCGGGGCAATGACTACGGTGCCGGTCAGCCGAGTGTGATCATCAAGGACGGCCTGTTCTATTTGATCTTCACCGACACGACCGGAGCGGGCACGCTGCCCAACGGCGCCGGCCAGTTCGCGTGGCGTTCGGCCGATCCGACCTTCGCCACCGGCACCGAGGTCTTCACCGGCTCGGCGTGGCAGCCGCACACGCAGCAGAACTCGCGCAGCTACATGGTGGCGAACGCCTTCTCGGCCGACTGGCAGTATTCCGACGAGCTCTCGGCGTTCGTGATCGCGCACAACAACGATGCCGCCTTCACCACGCTGACCTTCCTCGGCGAGGAGAACCTCGCCGAGAAGCCGTACGCGCCGGTGAACGTCGACGGCGCCTGGGTCGAGGGTCCCGGCATCGTGTCGCTGGCGAACAAGCACTCCGTCGACGACGGCAAGGAGGAGTGCGGCCGGGTGCCGTTCGACCTCATTCACGCCAGTAAGGGCAGCCCGCCGCAGGACCTCGTCAGCAAGGGCATCCAGGTGGTCGCCGACGACGTGGACTGTGGGCCGACCCAGCCGCCGACCGACGAGCCCAGCGAGCCGCCGACCGACGAGCCGAGCCAGCCCCCGACGGACGAGCCGACCGAGGAACCCACTCCCTCGGAGACCCCGTCCGACGAGCCGACCGAACCCCCGTCGGACAAGCCGACTCCCTCGGAAACTCCGTCCGACGAGCCGACCGACGAACCGTCCGAGTCCCCGTCGGGCGAGCCGACCGAGGAACCCTCCAACTCGGAGACTCCGGCCGGCGAGCCGACTCAGCCGCCGGCGGATTCCAACGACGGCGACAAGCTGCCCGACACCGGCGCCAACGCCGGCATGATCGGGCTGCTCGGTGCGGCAGGTCTGCTGGTGGCGGCGGGTAGTGCCGCCCTGACGGCCGGCCGTCGCCGGCGCGGGCGAACCGGCTGATCACGAAGCATGATCCGTCGCGGGTCACAGCTGCGCAGGCAGCTGTGGCCCGCGATGATCGTTTTACGGCTGGTTACGTGTCGTCGCGGATCTGATCAGGTCAGATGGTCGGGCCGGGGGCGTACGCGGCGGCCGTGGGGTGGCTGCCGGCGATCCGCTCGATCTGCGCCGCCAGGGCTTGGACCTGGTGGGGGGCGATGCCGGCCAGCTCGAGGGGATTCGAAGCCACGGCGTCGAGGTCGGCCCGGGTCAGGCCGAGCCGGGGGTCGGCGGCCAACCGGTCGTAGAGGTCGTTGTCGGGACGGCCGGACTGGCGCTGGTCCAGGGCGACGGCGACGGCGTGTTCCTTGATCGCCTCATGGGCGACCTCCCGGCCGACGCCGCGTTGCACGGCAGCCATCAAGATCTTGGTCGTGGTCAGGTACGGCAAGTAGCGGCGCAGCTCGGCGTCGATCACCGCCGGGTAGGCGCCGAAGTCGTCCAACACGGTGAGGAAGGTCTCGAACAGGCCGTCCAGGGCGAAGAAGGCGTCGGGCAGGGCGACCCGGCGGACCACCGAGCAGGACACGTCGCCCTCGTTCCACTGATCACCGGCCAGCTCGCCGATCATGGAAACGTAGCCGCGGATGATCACCGACAGCCCGTTCACCCGCTCGCAGGAGCGGGTGTTCATCTTGTGCGGCATCGCGCTGGAGCCGACCTGGCCGGGACGGAAGCCCTCGGTGACCAGCTCGTGCCCGGCCATCAGCCTGATGCTGGTCGCGACGTTGGACGGCGCCGCGGCGGCCTGGGCCAGCGCGGTGACCACCTCGTAGTCCAGCGACCGCGGATAGACCTGGCCGGTGCTGATCAACACCGAGGCGAAGCCCAGGTGGTCGGCCACCCGCTGCTCCAGCTGGGCCAGCTTGTCGGCATCTCCGCCGAGCAGGTCGAGCATGTCCTGGCCGGTGCCGACCGGGCCCTTGATCCCGCGCAGCGGATAGCGGTTGATCAACTCCTCGATCCGCCGGTAGGCGATGATCAACTCGTCGGCGGCGGTGGCGAACCGCTTGCCCAGCGTGGTGATCTGGGCGGCGACGTTGTGCGACCGGCCGGCCATGGCCAGCTCGCCGTACTCGACCGCGAGCCGGCTCAACCGGACCAGCACGGCGACGATCCGGTCCCGGACCAGCCGCAGCGAATCGACCTGCTGCAACTGTTCGACGTTCTCGGTCAGGTCGCGGCTGGTCATCCCCTTGTGGATGTGCTCGTAGCCGGCAAGATCGCTGAACTCCTCGATCCGCGCCTTGACGTCGTGCCGGGTGATCTTCTCCCGCTCCGCGATCGACGCCAGGTCGACCTGCTCCACCACCTTCGTGTACGCGTCCAGCACCGCGGCCGGGTCGTCGCCACCGAACTCGACCCCGAGATCACGCTGCGCGGCGAGCACGGCCAGCCAGAGCCGGCGTTCGGCGATGATCTTCTGCTCCGGCGACCAGATCGCCCGCATTTCGGCCGAGGCGTAGCGCTGGGCCAGGACGTTCGGGACCATGATCAACTCCCTACCGGGGCGGCGGCCGCGGCGGCGATGTCGCGGCGGTAGAACGAGCCCTCGAGCTCGATCTTGGTCAGCGCCCGGTACGCCAGCTCGCGGGCGTCGTCGAGATCGGCGCCGATGCCGACCACGGCCAGCACTCGACCGCCGGCGCTGACCAGCCGACCTTGACCATCGAGGGCGGTCCCGGCGTGCACCACATGGGATCCAGCCGGCAGCTCGGCCACCGTCAGCTGATCACCCTGGCGCGGCGACTCCGGATAACCGTTGCTGGCCAGCACGACCGTCACCGCCGCCCTGTCGGCCCACTCGAGCTCGGGCTGCGCGGCCAGCTCACCGGCGGCCGCGGCGGCCAACAGAGTGGCCAGCGGGGTCTTCAACAGTGGCAGCAGGGCCTGGGTCTCCGGATCACCGAACCGCGCGTTGAACTCGATCACGCGCAGGCCGCGCGAGGTCAGTGCGAGCCCGGCGTAGAGCAGCCCGACGAACGGAGTGCCGCGGCGCCGCAGCTCGTCCACGGTCGGCTGCAGCACCCGGGCCAGCACGTCGTCGACAAGATCATCCGGCGCCCAGGGCAGCGGGGTGTAGGCGCCCATCCCGCCGGTGTTCGGGCCGGCGTCGTCGTCGTACGCCCGCTTGAAGTCCTGCGCCGGCCGCAGCGGCCGGACCGTGGTGCCGTCGGTGATCGCGAACAGGCTCACCTCGGGCCCGTCCAGGAATTCCTCGATCACCACCGGCGCGCAGCGCAGCGCGTGTTCGACCGCGATGCCGCGATCCTCGGTCACCACGACGCCCTTGCCGGCGGCCAGTCCGTCGTCCTTCACCACATACGGCGGGCCGAACTCGTCCAGCGCGGCCTCGATCTCGGCCGCGGTTCCACACGTCCGCGCCTGGGCGGTCGGCACGCCGGCCGCCGCCATGATCTCCTTCGCGTACGTCTTGCTGCCCTCGATCTTCGCCGCCGCGCCGGACGGTCCGAAGACGGCGATCCCGGCCTCCCGGACGGGGTCGGCGAC
Organism: Microlunatus speluncae; assembly: GCF_009299835.1. Taxonomy (GTDB): domain Bacteria; phylum Actinomycetota; class Actinomycetes; order Propionibacteriales; family Propionibacteriaceae; genus Microlunatus; species Microlunatus speluncae. The sequence continues at coordinate 737,086 of NZ_VKCZ01000020.1, read as the reverse complement.
TCCGGCGACGAGCGGCGCCTCGGGCCCGACCACGACCAGGTCGACGCCGAGCCGGGTGGCCAGCGCGGCCACCTCGGGCCCGCTCAGCGGATCGACCGGATGGTTGGTGGCACACTCCGCGATGCCCGGGTTGCCGGGCGCGGCGTGCACCTCGGTCACGGCGGGGTCGGCAGCGATCGCCAGGGCGAGCGCGTGCTCGCGCCCACCGGTACCAATGATCAGGACGCGCATGCCGCCAGCCTATCGGCCGGACTTCGTCGCGGAATAACCGGCGATCGGCGGCGCTTGCATTCCGATGTGACGGAATTCAACCCACGCACGCTTCTGGCCGAGAGCGGCATCGGCGTCCTGGCCACGATCAAGGCCGATGGTCTGCCCCAGTTGTCCCCGGTGACGCCGTACTACGACCGCGAAGCGGAGGTCATCCTGGTCTCGATCACCGAGGGCCGGGCCAAGACGACCAACCTGCGCCGCGATCCGCGGGCCGCGCTCGAGGTGACCAGCCCCGACGGCTGGTCCTGGGCCACCGCGGAGGGTCCGGCGACCCTGATCGGCCCCGGCACCGACCCGCACGGACCGGAGGTCGAGGCCCTGGTCGACTACTACCGCAAGGCCGGCGGCGAGCACCCGGACTGGGCCGAGTACCGCTCGGTGATGGTCTCCGACCGCCGCGTCCTGCTGATCCTCAAGGTCAACCACGTCTACGGCGCCAAAATCCGCTGAGTGATCAGGTGACCTGGGTGCGCCACCAGGGGGTTTCGGCGAAGCCGCGTTTGGGGTTGAGGAGTTCCATGCTGGCTTCCCAGCCTTCGACGCCGTCGAGGTGGGACAGGGTTTCGGTGATGAAGCGGTAGAGGTCGTCGTTGCTGCCGGCGATCACCTCGCAGAAGAGCGAGTTCTGGTCCAGGGTGGCGGCCAGATAGCGGACCGCGGAGTGCGGGACCAGGCCGCGGACCACGCCGTCCAGGTGGCCCGGCCGGACCTTGACGATCAACAACGTCTCGGCGCCCATGCCGAGGGCCGCGGCCGGCACCAGCGTGAGCACGTCGACGCAGCGGTTCTGCCGCATCCGCTCGAACCGGCGCCGCACGCTGCTTTCGTTCAGGCCCAGGTCGGCGCCGATCGCCTTGAACGTGGTCCGGCCGTCCTGCTTCAGCGTGGCCAGGATCTGCCAGTCGACGTCGTCGAAATGATCCGGTGAGCAGATGGCCGGGGTGCTGGCCGGCGGCTGATCGTCCGTGTCGGTCTCGGTGTCGTCCTCGACCCGTTCCAGCACGGCGAGCCGCTCCGCCAGCAGTTGCCGGCTCCAGTCGTGTCCGACCTTGTAGACGTGCAGCAGCAGATCGCTGCGCCACCGCTCGATCCCGGCGATCGACTGCACCGGCGAGATCAGATCGGGGTAGTGCGAGGCGCCGCCGCGGACCATGATCTCGGCGACGATGTCGTACTTGCCGGTGACCAGGGAGAGAAATCGGACGTCGGGACGGGAGACCAGTTCGGCGGCGACCTTGAGCTGGGTGCCAGGCGTGCAGTTGATCCGGACCACGAACATGTCGACCTGACCGAAGCTGGTCGGTGTCGGCAGCACGGTGATCTTGACCACGCCGTCGGTGATCAACTGCTGCCCGCGCCGGGTCACCGTCGGCACCGACGACCCGATGATCTCGGCGATCGAGGTCCAGCTGGCCCGCCCGTTCTGTTGCAGGGCGACGATGATCCGTCGGTCGAGCTCGGTCAGGTCGTCGATGGTACGCAGCTCCACGGGCGCGGTCAGTTCGTCGTAGGAGTCGCGACCCCCGGGTAGACCTCGGCCAGGAAGTCCCGCACCGTCTTCGTCCATGCTTCCGCCTCCTCGATCTGCGGCGAGTGCCCCGATCGTTCGAAGATCACCAACCGGGAGTCGGGGATCAGCCCGGCGATCGTCTCGCTGCAGGATACGGGGGTGATCCAGTCGGTGCGACCGACCGTGATCAAGGTCGGCGCCGTCACGCCCGGCAACTGCGGCTTCAGGTCGAAGCCCGGCAGGTTGGTGGAGAACGCGTAGTTGTGCGCCTGATAGCGGTACGGGGTCGCGGCGACCTTCTTCTCCACCGACGACGGATCGTAATTGAAGTCGTACAGCGGAAGGATCTCCCGCCAGCAGTCCCGCAGGTCGTCGTTGTCCCGGACCAGTCCGGCGTCGATCCGGTCGAACTTCGCCATGTCGACCGTCACCCGGTCCGAGGCCAGGGCGTTCTGCCGGGCCAGCTCCGAGTGCGAGTTGTCGGCGGCGGTGTCGCGCAGCACCAGCGCGGCGACCCGGTCGGGGTAGCGGATCGCATACTCCATCGCCATGAAGCCGCCGTACGAGCCGCCGGCCATGCAGATCCGGTTGGCGCCGGACCACTCCCGCAGCGCCTCGATGTCGGCCGCCCACTGCTCGTGGCTGAAGGTGCCGTTGCCCTCGCTCTGGCCGGAGCCGCGGGCGTCGAAGGTGATCACCCGGTAGGCGTCGGCGAGCCGGCCGAAGCTGGCCTTCGGCTCGGCCCGGGAGCCGAGACCCGGAGCACCGTGGTGGGTGATGATCACCGGCGCGTCCTCCGGGCCGAGGACTTCGACGGCGAGCCGGTTGCCGTTGATCGTGATCAGCTCCGCTTCGCCTTCGGCGCGGGCGAACTCGGCGGTGGTGTCGGTTCCGGACACGGCGGTAGCTCCTTGCGGTCGGTGATCAGACGGGGATGGTGCAGGAGGCGAGATCTCGCGGATAGGCGGTGAGCGACCGGGAGCCGCCGGCGGTGACCAGCATGCTGTCGCTGATCCGGTAGCCGGCATGATCACGGATGTAGATGCCGGGCTCGTTGGAAACGATCATGCCCGGCTGCAGCACGGTCGGGTCGCCGTCCTCCAGCCACGGCGGCTCGTGCATGCCGAGCCCGATGCCGTGCCCCTGCCGGTGCCGCAGGAACTCGCCGAATCCGGCCTCGCGGATCACGTCCAGGCAGGTCCGGTTGATCTCCCGGCACTCCGCGCCGGACCGGATCGCCTCGCCACCGATTCGCTGAGCCTGCTCGATGATCGAGTGGTACGCCCGCTGCTCGGCACTCGGTTCACCGAGGACGAAGGTCCGCTCCCCCTCGACGTAGCGGCCGCCGACCGCGCAGCCGAGGGACAGCATGAAGGTGTCGCCGGGCCGCAGCCGGTAGCCGCTCGGCAGGCCGTGCGGGTAGGCGCTGTTGGCGGCGGCGTAGACCAGGCCGCCGGCGAGCATCTCGACCACCACGACGCCCTGGTGCTCCGCATACATGGTGCCGGTGCCGATCTTGCTGATGTGGCCCGCGATCTCAGCCTCACTGGGCAATTCGCCGCCCGCCGCCACCGCCTCGGTGATCAGCTCGACACCGCCGGTGATCATCAGGTCGGTGATCCGGGCCGCCTCCTGGTGCAGCGCGATCTCCTCGTCGAATTTCCGGAAGCGCGCCTTGGTGATCAACGTCGTCGGCCGCCAGTCGGCGGGTCCCATCGCTTCCTGGGCCGCGGTCAACCGGGCGTGGCTGATCTGGCTGCCGAAGCCGACCGGGGTCGCCGGCGGCAGCGATCCGACGGCCCCGGCCAGGGCACCGAACGGGGGCCGGACGCCGGGATACTCGCCGAAGACGGCGAACTCGGCGCGGGCCTGCTGCAGTTCGGCGTGCTCGCGTTCAAGCTCCGGCAGCAGTAGGACGCAGCGTCCGTCCGCCTGCAGCCAGACGGCGACCGGGCGTTCGCAGGGGTGGTGGAAGAAGCCGGTCAGGTAGGCGACGTCCTCCGGGTCGTCGGTCAAGATCGCCGTCAAGCCCGTCGCCGTCAGTCGCTCGACCACCCGCGCCTGGACGCGGTCGAAGAACTCGGGTGCCAGGCGTTGGTTGAAGGTGGACGTGGTCTGCCCTTCGACAAGCTCAGGGAACGAACCAAGGGACTCAGGGAACGAACCAAGGGGCTCAGGGAACGAACCAAACGGCTCAGGGGACGAATCGACCGACATGATCACTCCTCAGCGTTTCCGGGATCGCGGGTTGCGGGCGTCGTTGTAGGCGATGGACAGACAGGTCGCGGACAGCACCAGGAGCAAGATCGCCAAGGACGGGAAGAGGGTGAGCCACCAGGAGCTGGACATCGCGCCGGACTGCTGCGCCTCGTACAGGATCCGGCCCCAGGACCAGGTGTTTGGGTCACCGAGGCCGAGGAAGGACAGGCCGGCGGCGGAAAGGACGGCCCGGGAGGCGGTGACCACGACCGAGACGACGATCACCGGCGCGACCGCCGGCAGCACGTGCCGGCCGATGATCCAGGCCGGTGACGTGGTGACCAGCCGGGCCGCGTCGACGTACGGCAACTGGACCACGGTCAGCGCCTGCGACCGGACGATCCGGGTCACCTCCGGCCAGGAGAAGGCGGCCACCACCGCGATGATCGTGCCCGTGCTCGGCCCGACCAACGCCGCGACCAAGATCATCAACGGCAGCACCGGCAGCGACAGCACCAGGTCGACCAGCACGCTGATGATCTTGTCCAGCCAGCGCAGGTAGGCGCCGACCAGGGCCAGAAGGGTGCCGATCACGATCGCGATCGCCGACGCGGCGAACGCGACCAGCAGGCTCTGCCGACTGCCCCAGACCACCTCGGCATAGACATCCCGGCCGAGTGCGTCGGTGCCGAACCAGTTCGCTCCGCCGGGCGGCCGCAGCACGTTCACGCCGTAACTCTCCGGGTACGGGGCGAGCAGCGGCGCAGCAACCGCCATCACGATCAACAAGATCATGATCGCGCCCGCGGCCAGGCCGAGCGGCTCCCGCCGGAAGGCCCGCCAGGTCGCGATCCCGGCCCGGGGGCTGTCGGTGGCGACCGGCTCGGCGGTGGCCGTCGTCGCGGTCATCGTGCCTTCACCCGCGGGTCGAGCAGTCCGTAGATCAGGTCGGTGATCATGTTCGCGGCGACGACGGTCGCGGCCAGCAGCAGGAACGCGCCCTGCAGCACGGCGTAATCCAGCTGGGTCACCGCCTCGTAGATGGCGCGGCCGATCCCCGGGTAGGCGAACACGGTCTCGGTCAGCACGGCGCCGCCGACCAGGAAGCCGAGCTGCAGCCCGATCAGGGTGGTGGTCGGCAGCAGCGCGTTGCGCAGCGCGTGCTTCCACAGCACCCGGGCCGGCGACAGCCCGTTGGCCCGGGCCAGGGTGATGTAGTCCTCGCCCAGGGTTTCGATCAAGGTCGACCGCATCGTCAGCACGTACGAGCCGAGCTGGATCAACATCAGCGAGGCCGCCGGCAGGATCAGGTGGCGCAGCACGTTGCCGTACCAGTCGAGACCGTAGACGCCGGTGTCGTACGCGCCGCCGATCGGCAACCAGCCCAGCCGCAGCCCGAAGGTGAACAGCAGGAACACGGCCAGGCTGGGCACGAAGATCGACTGGCCGGTGACGCCGAGCACCTGGATCGCGCGATCGAGGAAGCCGCCGCGCCGGGACGCAGCCAGCACCCCGAGCGGGATCCCGATCATGATCGTCAGCACCAGCGCCGCGCCGGTGAGCAACAGGGTCCACGGCAACCGGGCCAGCAAGACGTCCAGCACCGGGACCTGTTGGGTGAAGGAGATGCCGAGGTTTCCCTGCAGCAGTTGGCCGAGGTAGAGGCCGTACTGGATCGGCAGCGGTTGATCGAGCCCGTACGACGCGAGGATCGTCGCCCGGGTCTCGGCGGTCATGTTGGTGCTGGCCAGGGCCAGCGCCGGGTCGCCCGGCAGCAGCCGGAGCATCAGGAACGTCACGGTCACGGCGAACCAGACGGTCACCACGCCCCGGCCGAGCCGGGCGGCCACGAACCTCAGCATCGAGTTACTTGACCTTCGTCGCGCTCGCCACGGACTCGGGATTGACGATCGACAACAGCTCCGACGGCTTGGCCTGGAACCCGTCCCATTCATCGGAGTAGGCGAAGTAGAGGTTCTGGGTGTACATGATGTTGTCGTACATGTTGTCCCGGACGATCTTCGCCGCCTGGCGCATCAGGGTGATCTTCTGCTGCTTGTCCGGCGTCACGGCGGCGTCGGTGATCAGCTTGCTCAGCTCCGGGTCGTCCACGTAGCTGTAGTTGATCACGCCACCGGGCAGGTAGGTCAGCGTCATGTTGGTCACCGGGTCGTCCATGATCGCGAAGTTGCCGGCATAGATGTCGAAGTCACCCTTGTCGGTCTTGGCCAGATAGGCGTTACGCTCCAGACCCTGCAACTCGATCTTGATCCCGGCCTCGGCGGCCGAGTCCTTGATCATCGTCACCCATTGCGCGGTCACCGCGTCCTGCAGCGAATAGATCATTCGGAACGTCGGCTCGAACTTCCCGTCCGCCCCGGCCTGAAAACCGGCCTGCTCCATCAACTGCCGCGCCTTGGCGGTGTCGAACTCGTATTCGGTGATCGACGGGTCGTGATAGTCCTCGAGCACTGGCATCAGCGGGCTTGAGCCGGTGGAGACCGCCTGCCCCTGCAGCACCACGGTGCGGATCGCGTTGTAGTCCACCGCGTGCGCCAGCGCCTGCCGGACCTCGACCTTGGCCAGGTCGGGCTTGGTCATGTTGTAGGTCAGGTGGGCATAGCCGAGGCCCTTGGACTCGGCGATCTTGATCCCCTGGGTGGCCCGGAGCTTCTCCACCTGGGCCGGCGGCAGCGCGTTGGCGATCACGTCCACCTCGCCGCTCTGCAACGCGAGGATCTCGGTGTTCACGTCCGGGTAGACCCGGTAGATGACCTGCTTCGCGCGGGGTTTGCCACCGTCGGTCAGCGGATACGGCTCGACCCGGTCCAGCGTGTAGCTCTGCCCGGCCTGGACCGTCTTCAGTTGGTACGGGCCGGCGCTGACCCAGCCGCCGTCCTTACCGTCGTTGGCGAAGGTCGCCACCGATTCGGCCTTGGAGAACGCGTGCTTGGGCACGATGTTTCCCCAGAAGCCGATCTCGTCGATGATCGACGTGTCCGGCTTGGCCAGCTTCAGCTCGACCCTGGTCGGCGACACCGCCTCGGCCGAAGTGAAGTTGGCCAGCTGTCCGTAGAAGGTGCCGGACGGCTTGTCCTTCTTCACCGCGTTCAGGGTCCAGGCGACGTCCTCGGCGGTCAGCTTGGTGCCGTCATTCCAGCTGAAGTCGTCCCGGATCTCGTAGAAACCGGTGGTCGCGTCGACGTAGCCCCATTCGGTTGCCAGATGGGCGGTCTTGCTGCCGTTGTCGGCGATGCCGAGCAGATGCGGATACATCAGGTTGGTGATCCAGTAGTCGCTGCGGCTGTTGCCGATCAACGGGTTGAAGTTGACCACGTCGGTGGTTGTCGCGATGGTCAGCGTCGGATCGCTGACCGCGCCGGACCCGGGACCGGACGGACCGCCGTCCGTCGGGGCCGTCGGCGCGCAGGCGGCGACCATGATCATCGCGGCCGCGCCGGCCAGCAGGGCGAGTCGCCGGGCCAGCGGTCCGGACGGACGGGGGTTCATCAGATCCACACCTCCTTGAGAACCCGCAGCGTGTTGCCGCCGACGACGGCTCGGATCTCGTCGTCGGAGTAGTCGTGCTTGACCAGCCAGCCGATGATATTGAAGAACTCCTCGGCCGGGTTCTCCAGACCGTCGACGTACTCGACCTCTTCGAACTCCACGCCGGCGTGCGCCTGCCCGATGGACAGGTTGCCCGCGAACGCGTGATGCAGCCCGACATGATCACCGAACAGGGTGTCCGGGCCGAAGCTGACGTGCTCCAGCCCGACCAGGTCGACGCAGTAGACGAAGTGGTCCATCACCGACTCCAGCGAGTGCCGGGGATGCTGCGGCGACAGGGTCGTGTGTGGCGCCGCCTCGAGGCCGATCACGCCGCCGCGCTTGGCGCACTCGACGATCGTCTCGTCGGTCTTCATCCGGTTGGTCGGCCAGACCGACCGGGCGCCGGCATGGGTGATGAACACCGGCTTGGTCGAGGCCTTGATCGTGTCCACGCAGGTCTGGTCGCCGGAGTGCGAGATGTCGATCGCGATGCCGAGCTTGTTCATCCGCTCGACCGCCCGTTCGCCGAAGTACGTCAGCCCGCCGTCGCGCCGCTCCTTCAGCCCGCTGCCCAGGGTGTTGGCCTCGGAGTAGGCGATGCCCATCTGCCGGACGCCGAACCCGTACAGCACATCCAGCCGGTCGACCTCGTTCTCGATCATGGTCGACGCCTCGAGGGCGAAGACGTGGGCCAGCCGGCCGGTCTGGTGCGCGTACTCCAGGTCGGCGACGGTCTCGGCCTTGATCACGAAGTCCTGGTGCGCCAGGTCGGCCATCCGGACGCCGAGGTCGAACAGCACGTCGGTGTATTTCCAGCCGGCGTCGCTGCTGATGCAGCAGGTGCCGTCCATGCCGTTGTCGAAGACCGCGGTCAGGCCGGACCGGGACAAGCCCTCATAGCCGGTTGGTTCGCGGCCCTGACGGATGTGCTCGCGGAGCTGACCCAGGTCCTCCGGGAAGACCTGGACGTGATCATGCAGCGAGATCACCAGCTCGTCGGCCAGCAGTCGCTTGGTCCGGGCGGTCTGGTCGTCGGACAGGTCCAGTCCGGCGTATTCGGGGACCCGGTTGATCTGCTTGGCGTAATCGAACTCCCGGAAGTCCTTGCCGGGCTCGAGATAGTCGTAGGCCTTGTAGCCGGTGTAGCGCTTGGCGGGCTCCAGCACGGTTGACTCGCTCCTTCGTCGTGCTTGCGATCGGTGGCGCACGATCTGGCACCACGACGGCTAGCGTGCGTAGTCCTCGGCACAGATGTCAACCTTTTTGATGAATCTCGGCACAAATGCTCCAGAGTTGACACAAATCGGTAACATGAGCCGTGTCATGATGAGTCCCGTGCAGACGCCTCGACCCGACCCGGTGCTGCGCGTCCGCAACCTCGGGGTGACGTTCGCCGCGAGCGGGGGCGACGCGGTGGTGGTCCGCGAGGTCGACCTCGACGTGGCCGCCGGTGAGACGGTGGCCCTGCTCGGCGAGTCCGGCTCCGGCAAGTCGGTCACCGCCCGGGCGATCATGGGTCTGCTCGAAGACAACGCCCACGCCACCGCCGACGAACTACTGCTGGCCGGGCACGACCTGACCACGCTCGACGAACGGACGCGGCGCGGCCTGCGCGGCACCGTGATCAGCCTGGTGATGCAGGACGCGTTGTCGGCGCTGAATCCCGTGCTCAGCATCGGTGATCAACTCGGCGAGCTGTTCCGGGTCCGGCGCGGCGAACGGCGCGCGGCCGCCAAGGCGCACGCGATCGAGCTGCTCGGGCTGGTCGGCATCCCCACGCCGCAGCGGCGGATCAACGACTACCCGCACCAGTTCTCCGGCGGCATGCGGCAGCGGATCCTGATCGCGATGGCGATCGCCCTGGAGCCGCGGATGTTGATCGCCGACGAGCCGACGACAGCCCTCGACGTCACGGTGCAGGCCCAGATCCTGGACCTGCTCGACCGGCTGCGGGAGCAACTGGGCATGGGAATCCTGTTGATCACGCATGATCTTGGCGTGGTGATGGAGGTCGCCGACCGGCTGGCGGTGATGTACGCCGGCCGGGTGGTCGAGGCGGGCGATGCGGACCGGGTGCTGGACCGGCCGGCGCATCCGTACACGGCAGCGCTGCTGCGGTCGATGCCGCAGGCGGCCGGACGGGGTGCTCCGCTGCTCGCCATTCCCGGGTCGCCACCCAACCCGGCCCAGACTCCACCAGGCTGCTCGTTCCATCCCCGGTGTCCGGTGCAGCTGCCGATCTGTCGGGAGCAGCGGCCGTTGCTGGTCGAGCCGCAGCCGGGTCGGCTGGCCGCCTGTCACCGGTCCGACGAATTGATCAGTGGCGAGCTGATCACCGCGGAACTGATCACGGGAGGTCGTTGATCAGTGGTGGCTGACGTGATCTTGGCAGCGTCCGAGCTGGTCCGGAGCTTTCCCACCGGCTCGGCCTTCAGCCGGTCCCGGGTGTCCGCGGTGGACGGGGTGAGCCTCGAGCTGCGCAGCGGCCAGACGCTCGGCGTGGTCGGCGAGTCCGGCTGCGGCAAGTCGACCCTGGCCCGGATGCTGGTCGGCCTGGATCGCCCCGACTCGGGGGTCCTGCGCTATCGCGGCACCGACGTGACGGCCGGTCGCAGCAAGGACCGGCGATTGCTCCGGCAAGGTGTCCAGATGATCTTCCAGGATCCGTACACCTCGCTGGATCCGCGGATGACGGTGCTCGACATCGTCGCCGAACCGCTGGCCGCCGGCCGGACCGGCCGGGCCGGGCAGCGACGCGACCGGGTGGCCGAGTTGCTCGGTCTGGTCGGGCTCGATCCGGGCATGATGGGCCGGTTCCCGCACCAGTTCTCGGGCGGGCAGCGGCAGCGGATCGGCATCGCGCGGGCGTTGGCGCTCGATCCCGACGTGCTGGTCTGCGACGAGCCGGTCTCGGCCCTCGACGTGTCGGTGCAGGCCCAGGTGATCAATCTGCTCGGCGACCTGCAGACCCGGCTCGGGGTGGCCGTGCTGTTCATCGCGCATGATCTTTCCGTCGTCCGGCACATCGCCGACCAGGTGGCCGTGATGTATCTCGGCCGGATCGCCGAGCTCGGTGAGACCGAGGAGATCTATCAGCGCCCGCGGCACCCGTACACGCAGGCCCTGCTCTCGGCCACCCCGCCGGCCAGCCGGGCCGAACGCGGCAAGCTCGGCCGCCGCCGGGCGCTGTCCGGTGAGCCGCCGTCGCCGGTCGACCCACCCGCCGGCTGCCGCTTCCATCCGCGCTGCTGGCTGGCGACCGACGAATGCCGGTCGGTAGTGCCGGAGCTGCGGATCCCGGCCGGTGACAGCGATCGGCTCAGCGCCTGCCACCACGCCGAACAACTCGATCCGCTCAACGTCTCCTGAGCCACGGCTTCCCGTGTCACGCTGTGATCATGAGTGAGCTCGATGCGCTGCTCGCCACCCTGCACGGACTTCGTACGAGCGCGCTGGACAAGCTCGCCGGGCTGAGCGAGGCCGACGCCCGGCGCAGCACCGTCCCGTCCGGCACCAACCTGGCCGGCCTGATCCAGCACCTGACCTTCGTCGAGGCGAAGTGGATCGAACAGATCGTCGCCGGCCGCAAGCCCAGTCGCGGCAAGCGATCGATGCAGGTCGATCCGGTTGTGTCGCTGCGCGCCCTCCGAGCGGACTACCGGGCCGCCTGCGAGGCCAGCGACGTGATCATCCGCGAGATCGGCGATCCCACAGCACCCCTGACCCACAACGGGAAGACCCGCGATCTCCGCTGGGCGATCCTGGCCGTGATCACCGAGACCGCCCAGCACACCGGCCACGCCGACATCATCCGCGAACAGCTCGATGGCAAGACCGGCCGCTGAACAAGGGACGTCTGCATCTTCGTTCCCTGAGCCTGTCGAAGGGCAAGCCAGATGCTGCCCCCTCCGGATTTCGGCCTGACGGCCGGAAAGACGCGCCAAGAAGCGGGCGGGTCAAGGCGGCCCGCCGCGTCAGGCGGCCGGGCGCCAGTGTTGGGCGGCGAAAGTCGCCGACTGCGCGTCGACTGTGACGTTTCCCGCCCGTTCGGTGCCGATCGAGCCGGGAAACGTCACAGTCGATGATCCCGGCCACGGCGCAACCGGCGGCCGGCCGGCAGTTCCCAGGCAGCGCCATGACCCACCCATCCTTGGCGCATCTTTCCGGCCGTCAGGCCGAAACCCGATGGGGCGGCACCCGTCTGGCTTGCCCTTCGACAAGCTCAGGGAACGAACACGCCGACAGGCTCAGGGAACGGACAAGCTACGAACCGTTGGCGATCTCGTCCATCTTCGCGGCGATCTCGGCAACGGGCAGCTGGTTCAGGAAGAGGTCGGAGGCGGCCTTGTTGATCTCCGGATCCCTGGCCAGCCAATCGTCTCCGACCGGCATGTTGACGGTGTTGCCCGCGGCCGAGTCGAGGTACGGCTGCACGTCGATCCCCTTGCCCTTCCAGAAGTCGACGTAGCCGGCGCCCGCGTCATTCAACGCCGGGATGATGTAGCCGGCGTCGCCCATGATCTTCTGGGCCCGCTCGGAGCCGAGGAAGGTGATCAGCTTCATGGTGGCCTCCGGATGCTTGGAGCCGGAGTAGGCCACTTCGCCGAGGCCGTTGATCACCACGGTGCGCCCGGCCGGGCCCTTGGGCAGCGTGGCGACGCCGATCTCGAACTTCACCTCGGGCAGCGCGAACGGCAGCAGCGCGTTGTTGGCGTCGAACATGGCGACCTCACCGCGATAGAACATCTCGGTGGCCTGGCCGGTCGGTGGGTTGGTCCGGGTGCCGTCCGGTGACAGGTGCCACTTGAAGATCACATCCCGGGCCCACTGCAGCGCCTCCACCGACTTCGGCGAACCGTAGGTGAACTGCCCACCGGGATCACGGACCTGGCCGCCGTTGGAGGCGATCCAGTTCAGCCAGGTGGTCTGGCCGTGGTTCCAGGACAGGCAGCCCCACTGTTTGATCTTGGTCGGATCGAACCCGGCCTCGGCGGCGGTCTTGCCCGCCTGGTCCACGGTCAGCTTCCGGGCCAGCTCCTCGAAGGTGCCGGTGCCGCCCGGGTTCCATTCCAGCTCGCCCGGCTCGTCGACGCCGGCAGCCCGGAACAGATCCTTGTTGTAGAGCAGGCCGACGACGCCCATGTCCTTCGGCATGCCGTACTGCTGATCTTCCCACCGGAAGGACTGGGCGACATTCGAGTGATAGTTGGCCAGGTCGATCCCGGCGGTCTTCAGTTGATCATCGATCGGCGCCAGGACACCCTTGGAGGCCAGGTCGGGGAGCCGGTCGTTGGTCAGCCAGAACACGTCCGGGCCGTTGCCGGAGGCGAGCTCGGCGGTGAGCTTGGTCCAGTACTGGTCCCAGGGCAGCAGTTCCATCCGGACGGTGACGTCCGGGTGATCGGCGGTGAAGGCGGCGAACACGTCCCGGTAGCCCACCTCCTGCTGCTCGTCCCAGAGCCGGTAGACCAGCTCGACCTTCTCCCCCGGGGTGCCGGTGGGCTCTTGATTGCCGCAGGCGGACAGGGCCACGGTGCCGGCGGCTCCGATGAGGAGCGTGCGGCGCTGGAAGGTGCGTGACATGTGAGTGCCTCCTGATAGAGCCGGCTATTTCAGGCCGGTGACCGCGACGGAGCGGACGATGAATCGTTGGAAGAAGACGAACAGGACGAGCAGCGGTGCGAGTGCGATCAGGCTGCCGGCCATGATCGCGTTGTAGTCGACCCCGATCTCGCCTTTGAACAAGGCGATCCCGACCGACAGCAGCCGCTTGTCCTGGCTGCTGGTGATGATCAACGGCCAGAGGAAGCTGTTCCAGCTGCCGACGACGGCCAAGGTGGTGACGGTGACCAGGATCGGCTTGGACAGCGGCAGGATGATCGAGACCAGGGTGCGGACCAACCCGGCGCCGTCGATCCGGGCGGAGTCCTCCAGGTCGGTCGGGATGCTGCGGAAGAACTGCCGGAGCAGGAAGATCGCGTACGGGGTGCCGAAGACGGTCGGCAGCGCGAGGCCGGCCCAGGTGTCGATCAGGCCGAGCCGCTGCATCATCAGATAGAGCGGGATCATGGTGACGACGGCCGGCACCATCATCGTCGACAGATAGACCCAGAACAGCACGTCCCGCCCCGGGAACGGGATCCGGGCGAAGGCGTACGCGGCGAGGGTGCCGAAGATCAACTGGCCGGCGACGATCACGACCGTGATCAACACGGTGTTCAGCAGGTAGTTGCCGAAGCCGGAGTCGAACAGCCGGCCGAACGCGTCCAGGCTGGGCGGCCAGCTCGGCTGCCAGGGCAGGGTGGCGAACAACTCACCAGGGCCTTTGAAGGCGGTCAGCACGGTGATCAGATACGGGAAGACGGCGAACAGGCCGCCGACCACCAGGATCGCGTACGCCGCGACGCTGGCCGGAATCGATGATCGAGACATTCCTCGGCTCCTCACGAGACGTCGTACGTCGTGCGACGCTCGAAGTAGGCGAACTGGGCCAGGCTGACCGCCAGGATGATCAGGAACAGCGCGACCGACACCGTCGACGCGTAGCCGAAGTCGAACTTCAGGAACGCCTCTCGATAGATGTGGTAGGTGATCACTTCGGTGCTGTCGCCCGGCCCGCCCTCGGTCATCACGTAGATCGTGTCGAACGCCTGGAACGAGCCGATCACGTTGGTGATCAACACGAACAGTAGGGTCGGCCGGAGCAGCGGCAGGGTGATGGTGAAGAAGTGCCGCACCGCCGAGGCGCCGTCCAGCGCGGACGCCTCGCGCAGGCTCTCCGGGATGTTCTGCAGCCCGGCCAGGAAGAACAGCATGTTGTAGCCGGCGAACTGCCAGACGTGCACGGCGGCGACGGCCGGCAGCGCCAGCTCCGGCGTGGCGAGCCAGGCCGGGCCCTCGAGACCGAACAGGGCCAGGAAGGCGTTGATCGCGCCGCGGGCCGGGTCGAAGATCCAGCCCCAGACCAGGCCGAGGGCGACCGGGGCGGCCATCCAGGGGATCACCAGCAGGGCCCGGAAGTATTTCATTCCCTTGAGTTTCCGGTTGACCAGCGTCGCCAGCAGTAGGGACAGGATGGTCGTGCCCGGCACGCAGATCAGCACGTACAGGATCGTCACCAGCAGCGAGTGGCCGACGTCGGCGTCGCCGAGCAGCTCGGCGTAGTTCTTCAGGCCGACGAACTTCGGGGTGCCGAGCAGCTTCCAGTCGAACAGGCTGACGATGATCACGATCAACACCGGCGCGAGCAGGAAGCCGAGGATCCCGATCATGCTCGGCGCGAGCATCGCATAGCCGGTCAGGCCTTGGCGCACGCGGCTGGGCCGGCGGAAGCGCCGCGGCTGGGTGGCAGTCTCGCCCGGCGGAAGATCATCGGGCTTGCCCTTCGACAGGCTCAGGGAACGAACACCTTCGGAACGTGCATCAGTGATCGACATCGACCGGGTCCGATGAGCTGGCGATCAGGAGTTCGCGGGTCCGGGCCAGGCCCCAGTCGTCGAGGGCGGCGATCGGGTCGCTGGCCAGACGGAGGCCGGGTGAGGCGGCGATGTGATCGGCCCAGGCCTCGCGGGCCTGGATCTCCGGCCGGACGATCAGGCAGTCCGGGTCGTTGGCCCAGAACCGGCCGTGCAGGAAGTCGCGGGCCCGCGAGGTCGATCGCGCGCCGCGCTGGCCCGGCTGGCTGATGTCGCCGCTCGGCGGCTCGACCAGCGGATCGGTGTCCGGCGAGACCCGCATGCAGTCGACCAGGCCGACGCTGGGCAGGATCGGCGCGCCGCAGCCGTGCAGGATCCGGTTGCTGCCGACCGCCCTCCTGATCAAGGTCAGCCCGGCGCGATAGGCCTCGATCCCGTCCACCGGCTCGTGCCGCCGGCCCTCGATCGCGCCGGCATAGAGAAAGTCCAGCTTGAAGTGGTCGTACCCCTGGCGGCACAGCTCGGTGAACACATCGGTGACGTGCCGGGCCGCGCCGGGATGGGTGACATCCAAGATCAACTGCTGTTGCTGCCAGTTGTGCCCGGCGTCGGCGGCACCGACCAGCCACTCGGGGTGCAGCCGCGCCACCTCGCTCTTGGCTCCGACCAGGAAGGGCGCCACCCAGATGCCGGCTCGGCGGCCGGAGGAACGGATGTCCGCGGCCAGTCGCACGGTCGAGCCGAAGTCGTCCCGGGTGGTCAGCCAGTCGCCGATCTCACTCTGGTAGCCCTCGTCCAACAGCACCAGGTCGACGCTGAGCTGATGATCATCGAACGCCCGGACGTCGGTCATCACGTCCCGCTCGGTGACCTTGCCCCAGTACGCGTACCAACTGCACCAACCGGGACCGAAGACCTGGGTGTCGACCGCACCGTGCCGGCGGCCGAACCCGTCCGCCCACGCGGCCAGCACGCGATCCGGGTCGGGCGAGGTGCCCCGCAGGGTCTCGACCTCGCCGTCGGCGGTGATCAACAACCGGCCGGCCCGCGGCTCACAGCGGATGGTCGGCACCCGATCCGGCGTCGGCGCGGCGAACACGACCACCTCGTCACCGGTCGCCACCGCCAGCATCCCCTCGCCCTGGAAGGTGCCGGCGGCGAGTGGCTCGACCGTGCGGTTGGCCACCGGGCGGTAGGCCATCACCTGGTGGTTCGGCGCGGTCGCCCGCGGCGGCTGCTGCTCCGGCCGATACCAGCCGCTCGGGCTCCAGGACTGCCAGCCGTGCTCGTAGATCCGGGTGGCCCCGGACTCGTACGGAATCTCGGCGATCGGCGCGAAAGGCATGGACTCGGTGCTCCTCGGCTAGCAGGATGTTGCTCAACCTAGAGCGGAATCCGGGGAGACCACCATGACCGACCCTGCTGAACTCGAGCACGATCTTGCTACCCAGCTCCTGATCGAGCTGTACAGCGAGACGCCGCCACCGAGCCGGCTGGTGACCGGCCACTTCCACAGCGGACCGGACTATCGCGTCGTCCGTCCGCAGGGGGTCGGCAGTTGGTATCTCGTCTACACCGTCGCCGGGGCCGGCCGGTTCAAGGTCGGCGACAACACCCTGGCGTTGCGGCAGGGCGACCTGGCCCTGGTCCGGCCCGGCACCGAGCACGACTACGCGACGGTCGGCGCGCACTGGGACAACTGGTGGGCCCACTTCCAGCCGCGACGGGACTGGCACTCCTGGTTCGCACTGCCCGAGACGCTGCCCGGACTGCATCACGTCCGGTTACGGCGACCGTCGGAGACCGACCGGGTCGTCTCCGCGTTCACCAGGCTGCATCTGGACGCGCAGCGGGCAGGCCTCTCGCCCACCGGCGACACGTACCTGCACCTGCTTGATCAAACTCTGGCCACCCAGCTGGCGCTGAACGGGATCGAGGAGGTGCTGCTGGTGGCGATCAGCAGCCTGCGCGAGGGCACCCGGCAGCTCGACTCCCGGGTCCAACTGGTGCTGGACGCGGTCACCACCGACCCGGCGAAGAGTCACACCCTGACCCAGCTCGCCGCCCTGGCCCAGGTGTCGGTCTCCCGGCTGGCCCATCTGTTCAAGGAACAGGTCGGTGACTCGATCATGAACGTCGTGCTCGCGCTACGCCTGCAACGCGCCGCCGAACTGCTGGCCGCAACCGACCTGTCGATCACCCAGATCTCCCGCTCGGTCGGCTTCGACTCGCCCCACTACTTCAGCCGCCAGTTCGCCCGCCGCCTCGGCCAGTCCCCCACCGCCTTCCGCCGCACCTCCTCCCCCGTCTAAACCGCCGACCCGGGCTGTGGGTTTGTTAGGGGGTGAGGGCGAGGTTGAGTTCGGTGGCGGCGGCGTAGTCGGCGCCGCCGGCGACGCCGACCAGGCGGACGTAGCGGGCCTGGGTGCCGGCCGCGAACCTGGCGAGCTTGGCCTCGATGGTGCCGTCCCAGGTGCCGGTGGCGATGGTGGTGTAGGTCTGGCCGTCGGTGCTGCCCTCGATCCGGTACTCCGAGATCCGGCCGTTGGGCACGTCGGCGTCCTGCCGCGGGGTGTAGACCAGGGCCTCGATCGCCCGCGTCCGACCAAGATCGAGAGTGATCGACTGCGGCAGCGGAGCGTGCGGGGCCCAGGCGGAATGCCACATGGTGGAGCACTTGCCGTCGACCGCGCCGGCCGGCCCGTGCGCGGCGTTGCCCTGACTGGTCGCGGTCGCCTTGATCTCCTGCTGAGGAAGGAGTTTCAACGGCCCGAACGGCCCGTCGGCCGGCGGTGGGGTGCCGGCGATCTTGGTCACCCGGCCGAGGCCCGGGTCGGCCAGCCGCGAGTGCGTGCGCAGGTAGGTGAGGAAGACGTCCTGGCCCATCAGCGGGGCACGGACCATGTCCTCGTGATCTTCCTCGACGGTCGGGTAGCCGTGCTGACGGCCGTGCAGCAGCAGCACCGGGGAGGTGGCCACCCGATACGTGCGCAACTCACGCAGCGGCTGGCCGTTGATCAACACCTCCGCCGGATCAACCCGTTGGCCGGGCGGCTTCCCCTCGTCGTAGCGGTACGAGACGTTGCCGGACACCGCCAGCGCGGTGGACCGACTGCAGCCGTAGGCCGGCGGCAGCCACTGCTCCTCCAAGACCCGATCGAGCTCGGTGCCGGTCAGGCTGACCGTGGTGATCGGCGAGATGCCGAAGACCGGCCAGGCCTCGCCGTAGAGCACCCGGCCCGGCGCGTCGGCCGGCGACGCACCGGGGGCGTAGCTGAGACCCTGCGGCACCACGTCGACACCGATGTCCGACGGCACCAGCGCCAGGTCGGCGTTGCCGCGCCGCCGGTGCTTGGCCTCGGCCAGGTAGAGGTCGGCGGCGAGGTTCATGATCCGGCTCTCCACCGTGGTCGAGAACTCGAAGTCGCGGGTGATGCTGCTCAGCGGCTCGTCCTGTCGCGCCCGCCACTTCTCGAGCCAGTAGGAGACGATCTTCTCGATCGTCGGGTCTGGGGCGATGTCCTTGGTCACCGGATGATTCGTCGCCCGGGTGGCCTCGCGGATCACATCACCGGTGGCCGGGTCGATCGACAGCTGCACCTCGCCGATCAGCTTGGCGTTGTCGCCCGCCTCGATCACCGGCCGCAGGTCGCCGTTGGGGTCGGGGATCATGCAGTTGAACTGGGTGTGCCAGTGCCCGCCGAAGATCGCGTCGATCGCGGGAGACATGGTCCGGGCCGCGTCGAACAGTGGGCCGGTCGGGTTCTTGCACTCGTTGTAGAGGCCGCCGTGCTGGCCGCCGTCGTGGGCGGAGACGATGATCGTTTCGACGCCCTTGGCCTGCAGTTGATCAGCCGCTCGGTTGGCTCCGGTCACCAGGTCGGTGAACTCGAAGCCGCCGCCGCCGATGGACAGCCACTCCTCCGACGTGCCGGGCAGGGTCAGCCCGATGAAGCCGATCGGGATGATCTTGCCGTTCGGCCCGCGGACCTCGCTGATCCAGTACGGCGGCAGCACCGTCCGCCTGGTTTGCGGATCGATGATGTTGGCCGCGTGATAGCCGTACCCGGTGCCGGCGAACGGTTGCCCGGTCGAGTCGCTGAAGCAGCTGTCGAACCCGGGCTTGCCGTAGCAGTCGCCGGACACCATCCGCTTCAGGAACGGGAACTCGCGGTCGAACTCGTGGTTGCCGGCCACGTCGAAGTCCATCCCGAGCTCGTTCAGCACCTCGATCGTGGGCTCGTTGGAGAACGCCTGGGTGTAGTCCGGCCAGCCGCTGAACTGATCACCGGAGCCGACCAGGAACGAATTCGGCTGGTCGCTCCGGAGTCGATCAAGGTGTGCCTTGAGGTAGGAAGCACCGCCGACGTCGATCGGACCGTTCGGCCCGGTCACCTTCTGGTTGTGCGCCGGGTCCAGGTAGCCGTGCAGGTCGGTGATCCCGAGCACCTGCACCGGGATCGGCCGGTCGGCCGCCCGGGCCGGCAGCGGAGACAGGAGCAGGACCATGGCCGCAACCAGCAGCGCCGTCAGCGTCGGCTTCACCTGCCGAACGCTAGGCCGTGGAGGTTGCCACGGGAACACAGAATCGTGCTGTCCTCGTGCACGATCCGCCACCGTTGTTCCGTTCCCTGAGCCTGTCGAAGGGCTGGGCGATCCTGACTTGCCCTTCGACAAGCTCAGGGAACAAAGATCAGCGGCCGAAGATCTGGAGTTCGTCGACGAAGATGTATTCGGCGAAGTAGCCGGGCTTCTTGGTCGCGGCGAACCGGACGTAGCGAGCGTCGACCGGGGCGAAGCCGAGGTCGAACCAACGTTCGGCCGCGGTGTCGGTGCTGGCGCGCTCGGTCCAGGTCTGGCCGTCGTCACTGGTCAGCAGGGTGACCTTGTCCGGGGCGTAGTCGTGCTCACCGTCGAAGTACTGCCGGAACCGGCCCATGCTGATCGTCCGGGCCTGGCCGAGATCGAAGTCGATCATGATCGTCCGCTCCGGGCCACTGTCGGTGAAGTAGTACGCATAGGACTCGCCGTCGCTGTAGTGCCCGGCGAGGACGCCGTCGGTCGACTCGTGACCGGCGTCGCCGTAGCTCGGGTCCTGGAACTCCGCGCTCCGGGTGTAATCGGCACCGGCGACCAGATTGGACGGGGATTCGGCCGGGTCGCCGATCACCGCGAGCTCGTCCAGGAACAGATAGTCGGCGAACCTGCCGTCGGCCTTGGTCACGTCGATCCGGACCGCCGTCGCCTCCACCGGATCGAAGGCCGCGCGATACCAGGTGCCGGTGGGCCAGGCCAGGTCGCCGACCTGCTTGAAGTCACCGCCGGTGGGCTTGATCGCGATCTTGACCCGGTCGGGTTGGTATTGGTGGAAGCCGTCGAAGTAGCGTTGCAGCTGCACCTCGGAGATCAACTTCGGCCCGTCCAGGTCGACCGTGACCGAGACGGTGCGGCGCGACTCCTCACCGCCCAGGTAGTACGCGTAGCCGACGCCGTCGCGGCCGTCTCCGGCGATCACGCCGTCGGTCGATTCGCGGCCGCGATCGTCGCGATAGAACGGATCATCGGGTTCGGCGGACTTCTGGTACCTCGCCCCGGCCGCCAGGTTGGTCAGCCCGTCCGCCGGGCCGTAGACCTCGATCTCGTCCAGGAAGATCATGTCGGCGTTCGCCGCGGCCGCCTTGCGGTATGTGATCTTGACGTAGCGGGCTTGGTCGACCGGGGACCGGACGTCGTACCAGACACCGTATCGGCTGGGCGATGTCGAGACACCCTTCTGCCGGTACGTCTTGCCGTCGGCGCTGATCGCCACCGTGATGCCGTCGGGGGCGTACTTGGCCGCGTCGTACTCCTCGTAGCGATGGATCTTGACCTGATCCACCGATCGCTGATCACCGAGATCGACGACGACGGCGTAGTCCTCGGTCGAGTCGGCCGGCAGGTCGTAGGCAAACGACCGCTGGTCGTCGAAATGGCCGGCCAGCAGGCCGTCCGTCGCCTCGGAATCGGCGGTGTCGGCGTAATCGCCACTCACCCCGTCCGGTTTCTGATAGGTCCGTCCGCCGGCCAGATTGGGCCGCGCCAACTCGGCCCCGGCGACGGTGAATCCGGTCAGCCGACTCGCTGTGACCCGAACGTAACGGGCCTTGGCGTTCAGCCCGGCGAACTCCACCGGCCGCTTGGTGCTCACGGCCTTGCTCCAGCGCTTGCCGTCGAAGGAGGTCTCGATCGTGGCGCCCGACTTCGCGTTGCGCAGCCGTACGCCGTCGACCTGATACTGGGCACCGAGATCGATCACGCCGACCCCGTCCCGACCGGTCTGCTCGTCCGGCCGGACCGGATCCTCACCCGCGGCGGCGCGGACCAGCAGGGCCCGGATCCGTTGCATGTAAGCGGTGTCGCGGCTGTAGCGGTTGGCCGTGCTGACCAGGCTGCCGGCCAGATCCTTGGCCAGGGTCGGGTTCTGCTTGCCGACCAGCTCGAGCAGCTCCCGATCCTCCAGCCCGTCGCGCAGCGACTCCAGCCGGATGGTGCCCTTGAGCTTGTTGTTCTTCTTGTCCGGCTTGGTGATCCAGCCGTCACCGCGGACTTCCTGATCTTGCATCTTGTATTGCCAGTTGTTGAACGCCCAGTGCAGATAGCCGCTGAGGTCGCGGCTGTAGGCGTACCACATGGTCGCGCGCTGATGCCAGACCGGCTGATCGATGAAGCGGTTGAGATAGCTCCAGGTGGGCACGTTGCAGTTGTAGAGCCAGACGTCCTTGCCGGCCGCGACCTGGTCGGCGTAATACTTCTCGTGCTCGTTCAAGATCAACTCGTTCGGGATCAGGAACGTCTGGTGCTTGCCGACCGTCTCGACCGAGCCGAAGTCGACCACCGCGTCGGCCAGTCGGACCTCGGGCCAGTGGCTGCGGTACTTCGCGGCCAGGCCGACCTGCATCTTCAGGGTCTCCGGCCCGCTCGGCTCGTCACCGACGTGCATCCACCACTTGTCCTGCCAGCCCTTCTCCTTCAGGTGATCACGCAGTGCTGGCACGAGTTGATCGACGAAGCTGGTCGCCTCGGTGCTGTCCCAATGCGCGTAGTCGCGCCGGCCCTCGCTGTTGATCACCTCGAGTTGGGGGTACGGGTCACCGTGCACGTTGGGTCCGGCCATCCAGAAGCCCTCGAGCTGCTTGACCACGCCCCTGTCGTCGAAGAACTGGACGAACTGATCGAACACCGACCAGTCGAAGGTGAACTTGCCGCCGGCGTCCGGCTTGCTGCCACCGCCGATCAACAGCTGAACCAGGTTGACCGGCAGGTTGTTGTGCCGGTTCTCCTTCATCGACTTGGCGAACTCGCCCATCAGCTGCCACCACACGGGGCTCAGCCTCTTGTGGCCGTAGAAGATCTCGATGGTGTCACCGTCGCCCTCGTCCCAGGACAACGATCCGTACTGCAGCATCCATAGGTCGGTGGTGAAGCTGCTCCGGCCGGCGTCCGGGATGGTCGCGGCCGCCACCGTGAGGGTGAGATCGATCTTGCTGGTGCCCTGGCTGGTGATCACCAACACCGTGCCCCGGTATTCGCCCGGCTTGGTGTCCTTCGGCACGAACCCGCGGATCCAGATCGGTTGCGTCGTGTTGGCCGGCACCTCGATCGTCGGATCGTTGCTCAGCGCATCAGGGAAGGCGTCCGGGGCCTTCCGGATCGGGTTGGTCACCGGCTGCCGGCCGCCGCCGAAGGCCGAGTTGGCCGGCAGCTGTTCGAACTCGACGAAGCGGTAGTCGAGATTGTCGGCGGACAGCGTGCCCGGGCCGGCGAGGTCGCTGAACTCGACCCCCTCGATGGTGAAGTCGGCGGTCTTGCGGATCAGCACCTGCCCGGACTCGAACTCGTTGCGGGCGGCGAGCAGCTCGATCGCCGTGGTCGCGTCCCGCGGAGCGACGTCGGCGGCGAACACGTTGTCGTACGAGGTCGCCGTCCAGACGCTGGTCAACACCTCGTCCGCGGCCGCGGCCCGCGGCGGCGACATAACGGCCAGCCCGGCCACGATCCCCATGATCAACACCAACCCGCTCCACCTGCGCATCCGCACGCCTCCTCGCATCCCCGTGTCCCCGGCCGGCCTTGCGTGGCAGGGCTCTTGGAATTGGTATCCGGTCGGCGCCGCCGGAGTCCAGGGATCCGGGTAGACCACTGCGATCAGTGGGTACGGTCAGGGATGCCCGAGCCGTCCGGCTGTCGCAGTGCGGTTGTTGATCACCGAGCCAGCGCAGCGGCGACCTCGGCCGGCCGGCTCAGTGCGCTCAGGTGGCCGCCGGGGATGAGTTCGAGTTGCTCGATGCCGAGCCGTTCCCGGACCACCCGCCGCTGGAACTCGAGCGGGAAGAAGCGATCATCGGTGGCCTGGATCACCCGAGTCGTGATCTCGGGCCAGGCCGCGAGCGGCCACGGCTGCCCGAAGACCGAGTCCAGCGCGGCCACCTCGGCGTCGGCGAACGCGCGCTCGGTGATCTCCGGCGGCACGTCGTGGAAGAAGTCGCGGACCACGTCGAAATCGGCCGGTCGGTGATCCTGGCGAGCCGCCTCCTGCCGGGCCTCGTCCTGCCCGGTGTTGTCCCACCAGTCGCCCGCGGTTTCTCCGGGGCCGGGCACCATCGGGTTCAGCAGCACCAACTGATCGACGGCGATCCGGGAGCACAACAGCGGTGCGGTGAAGGCGCCGAGCGACTGCGCCACCACGACCCAGCCGCCGTCGGCGCCGGCCGCGAGGGCCTGGGTGACCGCCGCCGCTGCATAGTCGTCCAGGGTCGATTCCGCGGCGAACGGCAACTCCACCGCGACCGCCCGGTGACCGCGGCGTTCCAGCTCCGGCACCAGCCGATGCCAGTACCACGAGCGACCGTCGGCGCCGGGGATCAGTAGGTGATCGGCCATGATCATCATCCTCACTCGGGAGTCGTACGGCACCGCTGCCGACCTCGCGCACTCTACCCCGGACCGAGCGACCAAGCCTTGACAGCCAGGCTGAGCGAGAGCAGTCTAGATCTGACCTCACACGTGTTAGTTCTTAATATTCCGCAACTCGTGCATCCATAACCAGGGAGACGTCCGATGCCGGATCTGACTCGCCGCGCCATGATCGGCGTGCTCGGCGCCGGCGTCGTCGGCACCGCGCTGTCGTGGCCCCGGCTGACCGCCGCCGACATCCCCGGCCGCAACGCCGACGCACTCACGGTCGCGATCTTCGGCACGGCGCAGGACGCCGCGGGACGGGCTGGGCTGGTCGAGGCGTTCCGTCGGGAGCACCCCGAGATCGCCGTCTCGGTGATCGCCGTCCAGGGGGCCGACTGGGGCGACTTCTTCGCCAAGATCCTGACCCTGGTCGCGGCCGGCACACCACCGGACGTCTGTGTGGTCGCGACCGAGGGAGCCCACCTGTTCGCCGACCGGCTGGCCCATCCGCTGGACGAGTTCGTGCTCCGGGACGAGGCGGAGTTGCGGGACTACTTCGCCGACGTGCACCCGTCGTTGATCGAGAGCTTCATGTATCAGGGCCAGCTGTATCAGTTGCCGATCGACTTCAACGCCGCGAACATCTACTACAACACCGAGGCGATGCGCCGGGCCGGGCTCGGCCGGCCGGCCGACGACTGGACCCAGCAGGACTTCCTGGACACGCTGCGGGCGATGCGCCGGGCCGCGCCGTCGACGTTCCGCCCGTACTTCTGGACCAACCGGCTCTGGGGCGGGGTCGTCCCCTGGCTGTACGTCAACGACACCAGCTTCCTGGTCGAGAGCCGGTGGCCGGGCGGCGACTGGTTCTGGCCGCGGTTCTACCCCGACGACCCGAGCGCGACCGAGCGCAGTGGCGGCTACCGATGGACGGCCTCGAACGCCGAGGATCCGCGGGTGGCCGAGACGTTCGAGTTTCTCCGCGCCATGGTGGCCGAGGGGTTGGGCTCCAATCCGGCGTCCGGCGGCGGCAGCGAGGTCGCCGACCGGTTCGCCAGCGGGGTGATCGGCATGACGCCGGCCGGCGGCTTCTGGGCCCAGGGGCTGGCCGAGGGCGGGATGGGGCCGGACGAGTTCGATGTCGCGTTCTTCCCCCGCTGGCGTACCCAACGGCATCAGTTCGGCGCGGCCGGCTACTCCATGCTGCGCACCTCACGACGCAAGGACGAAGCCTGGGAGTGGATCAAATTCTGCGCTTCCGCCGAGGGGATGCGGCTGTCGATCCCGGAGCCGAGCACCACCCCGACCCGGCGATCACTGGTCGACGAGGCCTTCTACGCGGGCACCGGACCGCGGCACTGGCGGGTCTTCTACGACACCCTGGATCGGTTCCCGACCACCGGTCCGATCCCCGCGCCGCCCCAGCAGGCCGCGGTCGAGACTGCCTTGATCAAGAACGTCCTCGGCGCCCTCAACGGCCCGCCGGCAGCGGTCCGGCCGGCCCTGGACACCATGCACCGTGATCTTGAACGAGCCCTGGGAGGACGTTGATGTCGACCCGATCACCACGCCGTGCCCGTGCCGTCCTGGCCGTCGTGTTTCTGGCCCCGACCTTGATCGGCATCGCGGTCTTCACGCTGCTGCCGATCGTCGCGTCGGTCGTGCTCGCCTTCTTCCGCTGGGACATCATCTCCGCCCCCGAGTTCGTCGGTCTGGCCAACTTCGCCGACCTGGGCACCGACCCGACCATCCGGATCGCCTTCCTCAACACCTTCGGCTTCGTGATCATCGCGGTCACCCTGCAGCTGGCGGTCTCGCTCGGGCTGGCCGTCCTGGTCCAGTCCCGGATCCCGAACGGCTGGCGCGCGTTCTTCCGGTCCGCGCTGTTCTTCCCGCTGATCCTGTCCGCGGCGTCGGTGTCGTTGATCATGGCCTACCTGTTCAACGAGGACTTCGGCCTGGTCAATCAGGTGCTGCAGGCGTTGCAACTGCCGGCGGTGGGCTGGCTGACCACCCCGGGCGGGGCGGCCGCGGTGGTGATCGCGATCTATGTCTGGCAGAACTTCGGCTTCTCGTTCCTGCTGTTCATCGGCGGGCTGGCCTCGATCCCCCGCGACGTGTACGAGGCGTCGGCGATCGACGGGGCGACCGGGTGGCGGCAGTTCCGCGGCATCACCCTGCCGTTGATCAGTCCGACCTTGTTGGTCGCGTCGGTGATGGCGATCATCAGCGCGTTGCAGATCTTCGACCAGCCGTACGTGCTCACTCGCGGCGGCCCGGGTGACACCACCCGGACCGCCGTGATGGTGATCTTCGAGTCGGCGTTCCGTCAGCTCGAGTTCGGCCGAGCCTCGGCCATCGGCATCGTGCTGATGCTGGTGATCATCGCCGCGACCGCGATCCAGTTCCGGCTCAGTCGTCCCTTCGTCTTCTACCAGTAGGAACAGCGTCTTCTACCAACAGGAACAGCGTCTTCTATCAGTGAGGAGTGCGTGATGCACAGGCTCTCCCGGGCCGGCTTGGCCGGCCGGATCGCGGTGCTGGCGATCGCGACGTTCTTCACCCTCGGGCCGGTGGTCTGGACCGTCTGGACCTCGATCTTTCCGCGGGACGGCGGACCGGCCGGCTTCGCCGCGTACACCGACGTCATGAGCCAGGTCAGCCTCGGGCTGCTGATCTGGAACAGCGTGCTGGTCACCGGGTTGTGCGCGCTGGGGCAGATGTTCACAGCGGCGCTGGCCGGCTACATCTTCGCCCGGGTGCCGTTCCGTGGCTCCGCGGTGATCTTCGGCGTCGTGCTGGCCACGATGATGGTGCCGATCCAGGTCACCATCGTGCCGGTGTTCATGCTGATCCGCGGCATGGGGCTGTCGGACACGTTGCTGGCCCTGATCCTGCCGGCGCTGCCGACCGCCTTCGGCACCTTCCTGATGCGGCAGTATTTCCTGACCCTGCCGGCCGAGTTGGCCGAGGCGGCGGCGCTCGACGGGGCCGGGCCGTTCCGTACCTTCGCCTCGATCTACGCACCGCTGGCCTTGCCCGGGCTGTCGATCGTCGGCATCCTGGCCTTCAACGCCCACTGGAACGAGTTCTTCCGACCGTTGATCATGACCATCAGTGAACAGAACTTCACCCTGCCGCTCGGCCTGGTCTCACTCCAGGGCCGGCTCGGCACCGGCAGCATGTCCACCGTGCTTGCCGGAGTCGTGATCTCCATGATTCCCGCCATGATCGTTTTCGTCCTCGGCCAGCGACCGCTGCGCGAGGGCCTGACCGCAGGAGCCAGCAAGTGACCTCTTCTGATCCGACCTTCCCCGGCCTGCACATCCGGCCCGCCGCCGGTTGGCTGAACGATCCGAACGGCGTGTGCCGGATCGACGGCCGCTATCACGTCTTCTTCCAGTACAACCCCGACTCGCCCCGGCATCGCGACATCGTCTGGGGGCACGTCAGCTCGACCGACCTGCTGCACTGGGCCGAGCACCCGCCCGGACTGGTCCGGCGGGCCGGCACGATCTCGCAGAACGGCTGCTGGACCGGCTGCATCGTCGACGACGGGGGCGTGCCGACCGCGATCTACACCGCCGTCCATGATCACGCCGGCAACGCCGAGGCCGCGCTGGCCCGGAGTGATCGGTCCCTGATCACCTGGACCCAGGATGATCATGGCGTGATGGCGCCGCCGAACGATCCGGCGATCTCCGACGTCCGCGATCCGTTCGTCTTCGTCCACGAGGGTCGGCGCTATGTGATCCAGGGCGCCGGCCGGGCCGGTGGCGAGCCGTCGATCCTGCTCTACGGCGCTGATCGGCTGGACGACTGGACCGAGCTGGGTGCCCTCCTCGACTACTCCGATCCGCTGGTCCGCGAGGTCGCGCGGAGTGAGATCTGGGAGTGCCCGAACCTGGCCCTGATCGACGGCCGCTGGGTGTTGATCGTCTCGCTCTGGGACTCCACTGCCAGCGGTCCGCGGGCCAACTCGGTCAGCTATCTGGTCGGGGAGTTGATCACCGACGGGCCGGGGCTGCGGTTCGTGCCGGAGTCGGGTGGGCAGCTCGATGTCGACGGCAGCTTCTATGCGCCGCAGCTGGTCGCGCTGCCGGACCGCACCCTGCTCTGGGGCTTCGCGCGCGAGCTCGGCCGCACCCAGGAACAGATCGACGCGGTCGGCTGGGCCAGCGTGCTCACGTACCCGCGGGAACTGAACGTCGTCGACGGAGTCCTGCTCAGCCGCCCCGCCCGCGAACTGACCGCTCTCCGCCGCTCCGAGCTCGACCCCACCCACCCGATCCGCGAACAAGCCTTCGAACTCACCGCCACCCTCACCCCCACCCACCCCCTCACCCTCACCCTCTCCGACTTGTCAGAAGTGAGGAGCCCTATAGCGCAACTCAGTTCTGACAAGTCGGCGGAGGTGCGGGTCCTGGTGGACGGGAGCATGGTCGAGGTGTACGTCGAGGGCCAACAGCCCCAGACCCTGCGCGCCTACCCGACCGCCGACTCCACCTGGCACGTCGACACCCTCGCCCCCGACCTCACCGCCTGGCGCCACGCCCTCCCCTGACCCCACCTCCAGCCGACTTGTCAGAACTGAGGTGCGCTATAGGGCTTCTCACTTCTGACAACTCGGGGTGGGTGCGAGCGCACACCCCCTCCCGGCCTCACGACACCCACCCAACCCAGCCGACTTGTCAGAACCCAGGTGTGCCATAGGGCTACCCACTTCTGACAACTCGGGGTGGGTGCGAGCGCACACCCCCTCCCGGCCTCACGACACCCACCCAACCCAGCCGACTTGTCAGAACTCAGTTGTGCCATAGGGCTACTCACTTCTGACAACTCGGTGTGGGTGGGAGCGCACACCCCCTCCCGGCCTCACGACACCCACCCAACCCAGCCGACTTGTCAGAACTGAGGTGTGCCATAGGGCTACTCAGTTCTGACAACTCGGCTTCAGGGGCGGGGTGGGGCTACGGAATCGCGGAGGACGGGTGGGCAGGGGAGGAGGAGGGGGGCGGCGGAGGGGGCGGCGGGGTCGGCCAGGTGGTCGAGGAGGAGGCGGGTGGCGGTCTCGCCGATCGCCCGATGCGGGAGTTGCACGGTGGTCAGCAGGGGGTGCATGGCGGGGGCGATGTTCTCGTCGTCGTCGTAGCCGACGATGGACAGGTCCTCGGGGACCGACAGGCCCAGTTGGGCGGCGGCCAGGGCGACGCCGACGGCGCAGCGGTCGTTGGCGCAGAGCACGCCGGTCGGGCGGTCGGGCCGGTCCAGCACCTGCATCGCCGCGGCGTAGCCGGCCTCGATCGTCCACCCGGCGGTTACGGGCTCCGGCACCGGGGCACCGGCCTCGGCCAGGGCGGTCCGGTAGCCGTCGATCCGCAGTCGGGCGGCGTCGACGTCGGTGGTCCCGGCGAGCAGTCTGATGTCGCGATGGCCTTGATCAAGCAGGATCCGGGCCGCGGTCCGGCCGCCCTCGACCTCGTCGGCGCAGACGCTCGGCAGCCGCCCGTCCGGTTCGTAGCAGTTGGCCAGCACCGACGCGATGTTGATCATGGCCGGTGAGGCGGGGTGCGGGTGCATGCTCATCGCCGCGAAGATCAGCGCGTCGACGCGCCGGTCGAGCAGCAGCTCGTACGCCTGCTCCTCCTGACCGACATCGCCCTGGGTGTCGATCACCAGCAACAGATAGCCGGCCGCGATCGCGGTGTCGGTCGCGCCGCGGAGCAGTTTGCCGCCGAACGCGGACGTCGCGATCTCGTCGGTGACCAGTCCGATGGTGCGGGTCCGCTGATTGCGCAGGCTGAGCGCCACCGAGTTCGGGGAGTAGTTCAGCTCTCGGGCCGCGCGCCGGATCGCCGCCTGCTTGTCCTCGGCGATGTTGCCCGCCCCGCGGCCGTTCAGCACCAGCGAAACGGCACTGCGGGATACGCCGGCCCGGTCGGCGACATCCTGAGACGTGGCCCGAGCGGGCTGCTTGCCTGCACCACGCCGCCGCCCCATGCCCGGATCGTAACCAACTCTCCGCGCGGCTCGGCGCTCAATCGGCGGTGACCGGCTGAGACTCCGTCGCCGCGGTGGGTTCCGGCCGGCGCCGGGACTGGGCGATCCAGCCGGCGGCGTTGAGGACGACGCCCCAGAGCAGCACCATGACGAGGAACGGCGGCAGGCCGTCGACGGCCATCGTGCCGGACCACCAGCGGGACGCGTTGGGGAACGGGGTCAGCCACGGCTGCGCGGCCGGAGCGATCAGACCCAGCAGCAACAAGAGGCCCAAGGGCAAGATGATCGTCATCAGGTCGGCGATGACCGGCCGGCCGATCAAGGTGCCGAGGCCGAGACCGATCAGGGCCGCCACCGACTGGGCGACGAAGGACCCGATGACGGCCGGCCCGGCCAGGCCCCAGGTGCCACCGGCGGCGGCGGTGACGACGACGGTGATCAACACGCCGACCGCCGCCATGATCACCGCGAAGCCGATCACGTACGGAAGCAGCCGAGCGACCGCGAGCGGGGCCCGGCCCCGACAACGAGCGCCGAGCACAGCGGTCACCATCGGCACGCCGATCGAAATCACGCTCTGCGCGATCGACGACGAAGCGGTGAAGGCGATGCCGCCCTGACCAGCTAGCGCCGTCGCCCCGGCCGCCATGATCACGGTGATGCCGGAAATGATCACGATCGGCCGGGCGGCCGAGCGACGTGTCATCCGAGCAGGTCGTTGATCACGATCACTTGTTCCCGGCTGGGGCCGACGCCGATCCCGGAGATCCGGGTGCCGCACAGCTCCTCGAGCCGGCGGACGTACGCCTGGGTCGCCTTCGGCAGGTCACCGAAGAACCGGCAGCCGGACAGGTCCTCGGTCCAGCCGTCCAGGAACTCATACAGCGGCTTCGCGTGATGGAAATCCGACTGCGACATCGGCATCGTGTCGTGCTTCTCGCCGTCGACCTCGTACCCGACGCAGACCGGCACCTTGTCCCAGCCGGTGAGGATGTCGAGCTTGGTCAGGAAGATGTCGGTGAACGCGTTCGCCTGCGTCGCCGACTCGACCACCAGCGCGTCGAACCAGCCGCAGCGCCGCTTCCGGCCGGTGGTGGTGCCGAACTCGGCCCCGACCTCACGCAGCCGGTCGCCGTCGGCGTCGAGCAGCTCGGTCGGCATCGGGCCTTCGCCGACCCGAGTCGTGTACGCCTTCGCGATGCCGACCACCCGGTCGAT
Organism: Microlunatus speluncae; assembly: GCF_009299835.1. Classification (GTDB taxonomy): domain Bacteria; phylum Actinomycetota; class Actinomycetes; order Propionibacteriales; family Propionibacteriaceae; genus Microlunatus; species Microlunatus speluncae. Next base: position 705,982 of record NZ_VKCZ01000020.1, on the reverse strand, counting down.
CCGGGTCGGCCCGACCCCGGCGCCGACACAGGCGCCGGCGGCGATCGGGTTGGACGAGGTCACGTACGGATACGTCCCATGATCAACATCGAGGTGGTGCGCCTGCGCCCCCTCGAACAGGACCACCTTGCTCCGGTCCAGCGCGTCGTTCAGCACCCGGCTGACGTCGACGACGTGCGGCTCGATCCGTTCGGCGTGGGAGAGCAGATGCTCGGTCACCTGGACCGGATCCAGCGCGCGCCGGTTGTAGACCTTCACCAGCAGGTGGTTCTTCTGCTCCAGCGAGGCCTCGACCTTCTGGCGCAGGATCGAGGCGTCGAACAGGTCCTGGATCCGCAGCCCGATCCGGTTCACCTTGTCCGCGTAGGCGGGGCCGACGCCGCGGCCGGTGGTGCCGATCTTGGCCTTGCCGAGGAACCGTTCGGTGACCTTGTCGATGGTCTGGTGGAAGGAGGCGATGATGTGGGCGTTGGCCGACACCATCAGATGGGAGGCGTCCACGCCGCGCGCGGCCAGCCCGTCCATCTCCTGGAACAGGACGTCGAGGTCGACGACGACACCGTTGCCGATCACCGGGGTGCAGTTCTGGTTCAGGATGCCGGACGGCAACAGGTGCAGTGCGTACCGCTCCCCGTTGACCACGATCGTGTGTCCGGCATTGTTGCCACCCGAGTATCGGACGCAGTAGTCGACACGATCGCCGAGCTGGTCCGTCGCCTTGCCCTTGCCCTCGTCACCCCACTGGGCTCCGACGACAACGATGCCAGGCATCCTGATCACCGCCTTTACAACCGATGCTGTCACTGCAGCGTGGGTCCCCCGGAAAGGCCGACGCCCGAAGGTCGGCGGCGCACGGTTGAGAGGGACTCCGTGCGTCGACACTGTACCGAACTGCCGTTCGGATGTGCTCCACTGACGGGGTACGGACAGGGCCGGCGCGCGGGTCGCGTCCCTGACCGGGCGGGATTCCGGACGAATGGCGGGGTGGGGATGAACGAGCTCGAACGGCATCGGGAGCGGCCCGAGGAGGCCGGCGATGAGGTGCGCGAGGCCGGCCCGGTGATCGTGGTCACAGCGATGGACCTGAGCGTCGAGGCGCGGCAGGCGCTGGCCGAGCGACTGGGGCCGGGGCACGTGGTGCGGGACATCCGGGAGGCGGGCGACACCGCCGATCTGGTCCTGATCCCGGCGGTCAGTACGAGACTGATCGGCGGGCTCCGGCGCCTGTTTCCGGGGGCGCGGATCCTGGTCACCGAGTTCACCGATCCGCGTTTCGACGCCGACTTCGCCGGGCCGGTCGCCCGCACCGCCGAGGCCGGCGTGGACGGCTATTTCGTCGTCCCGTCGCTGGACGAGCTGGCCTCGATCACCTACCAGGCCGCGCGGGGTCGCCCGGCGGCCGGCTTGCTGGGGTCCGGGCCGTCGCCGCGGGCAGCGCTCGGTGACGCCACGGGTCCGGCCGACCTTGATCGAGGGGGCACCGGGTCGATCTTGATCGATGTCGATCAGTGGCCCGCCGACGACACGTTTCGCCGGTTCGCTCGGATGATCATCGATCAGCTCCGTGATCAGGGCATCGAGGTGATCATCCGAGCCACCGATCCGGACGGCTGGTCGGGTCGGGGCTGATCGGCACCGAAATCCGGGTGTACGAGGGTCGCGGGCCGGATACCGTGACCCGGTGGCGCGCGTCTTGGGGATCAACGTTTCGACCGACCTGCTCGAGCGATGGCGCGGTTGGTTCGCGCCCGAGGTGCAGCCGTTCTCGACCGAACGACTCGTCGGGCTGGACCCGGAGCTGGTGCCGGCCGGCCGCCGGGTGAAGCCCACGCTGGAGGTGCGGGACACCTTCTGGTTCTACTCCGGGAACCGGATCTGGCTGACCGAACCCGAGTTCGCCGAGCTGCCGCTGAAGATCAAGAGGGCCCTGCTGTTCAAGCGCGAGGCCACCGGTCGGCTGCGCGAGCTCAGCCCGTCGGCGCAACGCCGGGTCGGCGCTCACCTGACCGACACCCGGATCGTCTGGTGGCCGACCGTGCTGGCCCGGGTTGGTGATCGCCCGGTGCTCGACTACGTCGACGAGGGCGTACGACCCAGCCGGCACCGCGAGATCCGCAGCTCGGCCTGGACCGCGGCCGCCCGGCTGTTGCCGGCCGCGCCCGACCTCGCCGGCACCTATCCGGCCGGCTCCGGTCCCAACTGTTTCGGCACCGTGCTGGCCGCCGCCGGCGTGCCCGGCGCGGCGACCAAGCGGGTCCTGCAGGAACCGCTCGAACAATGGCTCGTCAACCGCACCACCCCGATCCACCGCCGGGATCATGATCATCACCCGGGCGTCGTCCTGGTCTGGCGCAACTCGGCCGGCACCGCCGAACACGCCGCCGTCACCATCGGCGACGGGTATGCCCTGAGCAAGCCGTCGCAAGCCTGGTGCAGCCCGCGCGCCGTCTGGACCGTCCCGGAAACGATCATGGCCGCGCGCTACCGCGGCCTCCGGTTGCACCGGTATCAACTCGATTCGCCAGGCTGACCCCGATGACATCGGCCAACCTGACTGGCACACCAGAGGCCCTCGGCGATCTCGCCGACCCGAGGGTCGATCCGCGGCTGCGCCGGCTGCTGGAGTTGCTGCGCGTTGATCACCGGATCAACGTGCGACTGGTCGCCACCGGCCATCCGTTCGGACCAACGACGCCGAACGGCCGGCCGAACGATCACTTCTACTTCTGCGCCGCCCACCTCGACGCGGTCGCCGGCCTACCGGTCGCTGGCGACCGATCCCCGATGCGGTGATCGACCTCGGTCGATCCCTGCTGAACCTGCCAGCCGACCTTCGCCCCACCAGTGCCCTCGGTCCGGCCGGTCGCCGACCCGGTCATTGGGGAATCTGCTACCGGTCAGACCCGGCCGGAGGTTCCCCAGAACTGAAGAGCCGGGCCTCGGTCGTTCCCTGAGCCTGTCGAAGGGCAAGCTCGATGATCCCCGATCCGTCCAGGATCCGCATCGGGCCTGCCCTTCGACCAGCTCAGCGAACGAACCGGCGATCACTTCGGGAATTGTGCGTGGAAGGCTGTGGGGTCATGTACGTGCGGCGAGCTGCGCGGGTGGTGCTGTTGAACCCGGCCGACGAGGTGCTGTTGCTGCGATCCCGGTTCCGGTCGGAGATTCCGGGCCTCGAGTGGGCCTGGTTCGTGCCGGGCGGAGGGCTGGAGCCGGGTGAGTCCGTGGGCCGGGCCGCGGTGCGGGAGCTCGCCGAGGAGACCGGCATCGAACTGGACGAGGAACGGCTGGTGCCGATCGCCTACGCCGAAGGGTTCGGCACGCTGGGCACGTTGTCGGGGCCGATGCGGGACGACTTCTTCCTGGCCAGGGTCGCCGAGAGTCGGGTTTCGACCGACGCCATGGCGGAATACGAGCGCGCGGCGCTGGGCGATCATCGGTGGTGGCCGCTTCCCGAACTGGTCCGGACCGATCAGCCGATCGTGCCCGGTGGTCTGGCCGGGCTGCTGGTCGACTATCTCGCGGCGCCGGAGTGGTCGCGGCCGCGATCGCTGCCCTGGTGAGCGGTCGCCCGGTCCGGCGGGATCAGCGGTGGGCGGTGCGCGCGTAGGCCGAGGGAGAAGGGGATGTCGTCGCCGCGGTCGGGTTCGACGACCCGGTCGACGGTCAGGCCGCTGTTGATCATGGCGTTCCAGTAGTCGGCCAGGGTCAGGTGCCGCATCCCGAACCGGGACCGGATCCCGTCCTCACCCCACCAGGGCGCCGAGGTGTGCCAGCCGGACTCGCGATAGGTCGGATGGATCACCCGGGTCTGCCCCTCGACGGCGACCTGAGGACCGTTGAAACACGGGTGGGCACCGAAGCCGACCAGCACTCCGCCGGGCACCAGGACCCGGGCGATCTCCCGCAACGCCTGACCGAAATCGTCCACATCGGTGGAGATCCACGCCGCGAGCACGGTCGGAAACACCGCATCGGTGAACGGCAGGCGCTGCGCGTCGCCGAGCACGACCCGGCCCTGGAATCGCGGCCGGGCATGCCGGAGTTGATCACTGGACAGGTCGAGCCCGACCGGAGTACGACCGGTGTCCTTGATCAACTCCGCGTAGCGACCGGTGCCGCAGCCGAGGTCGAGGCACGGCCCGGTGCCCGGACCCAGCAACTCCCGCAGGGGGTCGAGGTTGCGGCTGGAGCGATCCCGGTTGTTCAGTTCGTACCAGTCCGCCTGTCCGTCGTACCGCGCCATCTTCGGCCGCCTTCCCTCGGGTCATTTCATCCTGGCAGCACGGCCAAACCGGAAGCACGGCTCCTCTGCCGGCAGCAGATTCCGGATAGATTTCGGCGAGTGAGGCGTGACGAGGTCTTGGAGCAGTGCGGCTCGCTGCCCGGAGCGATCGAGGACTATCCGTTCGGCGAGGACGTCGCGGTGTTCAAGGTCGGCGGCCGGATCTTCGCCCTGGTCCCGCTCGGCGCCGACCCAGCGACGATGAGCCTGAAATGCGACCCCGCCCTGGCCCTGGAACTGCGGGCCCGTCATCCCGCGATCCGACCCGGCTATCACCTGAACAAGCGGCATTGGAACACGATCGCGCTGGACGGCTCGGTCGACGCCGACGAGTTGCGGGAGTTGATCGACCACTCCTACCAACTCGTGGTCGCCGGCCTGACCCGCGCGGTCCGAGACACCCTGCCCCGCTGAGCTGATCCGGGCGGGTGTCCGAAATCCAGCACCAGTCGCCATATTCGGCCGATCCAGGACCGGTTCCCTCAACGAGTGCTGGATTTCGGTCACTCGCTGCAGTCGACGTTGATCAGCAACTCGCCGTCCGCGACCACCACGCAGTCCGCCGATGCTCAGCACCTCTCTCGTCATGGAGAAGGAAACCGGGCCTCGCTTTCGCCCGCACGGTGTGACCTGCGAAGTCACACCTCGGATCTCGGGGTGGTGGGTCAGGTAGGCCCCGAGTAGGCGCTGCACGTGAGGAGCGTGCCGCAGAAGCCGAAGAGCACGGCCATGATCACCAGGGCACCGGCGACCAGCAGCCCGAGTGAAACAAGGGCGTCGCGGCCGAGGTTGCGGTTGGGAGACCGGAAGCGCCATGCGGCCCAGGCGGCGACCCCGCCGAGAATCAGTGCCGCAATCAGGAGATAGACGATGATCGGCACCGGCAGGAACATGAGACAGAGGAACATGCCCACCGCGACGACGAGCGCCGCCGCCGCGGTCACCCCGACAACAGTGAGGAGGCGGCTGCTCGAGTCGGACGTGAAGGCGTTGCGGATCCAGCTGGACACGAGTCCCGCGAGAAGGCCGCCGGCCAGCGCCGCCACCGGCACGATCAGTTGCGGGGGGATGACCAACCCCAAGGCGAGGAGCGGTGCGATTCCGACGATGGCAGCGATGGACGCCAGCACCCAGCTCAGCGGCCCCGCGATGGGGCTGGCGGTGTCGGAATCCATGGCACCAATCATCGTCGAGTTGTCAGCATCCTCAGATCAAGCTGGCCGACCGACTGCTCGCCCGACTTCAGTCCAGCTCCGCCTCCGCAAGCCGTTCCATCACGTATGCCCGCTCGGCTTCGTTGTCGATCAACTCCAACGCCCGGCGGTACGCGGCGGCCGACGCGGCCGGGCGGCCGAGGCGGGACAGCAGGTCCGCCTTGATCGTGGGCAGGTACTGATATTCCGACAGCCCACCACGGTCCTCGAGCCGTTCGACCTCGGCCAGGGCGACGGCCGGGCCGGCGACCATCGCCAACGGCACTGTCCGGTTGAGCGCGACCACCGGTGACGGCCAGGCCTCGAGCAGCCGGTCATAGAGGGTGACGATCTGAGCCCAGTCGGTCTCCTCGTACGAGGACGCTCGCGCATAGAGCGAGGCGATCGCCGCCTGGAGCACGTAGCGGCCGACTCGCCCGCCCCGCAGCAGCTTCATGATCAACTCGTGTGCCTCGGCCATCGCCGCCCGGTCCCACCAGGACCGGTCCTGCTCCTCCAGCCTGAGCAGCCGACCGTCCGGAGCCAACCGGGTGGCTCGGCGCGCGTCGGTCACCAACTGCAGGGCAAGCAGGCCCTGCACTTCGGGCTCGTCGGGCATCAGGGAGGTCAACACCCGGGTCAGCTGGATGGCCCGATCGACCAGGTCGACCCGCATCAGCGTCGTCCCGGTCGGCGAAGTGTGCCCGGTGGTGAACAGCAGGTGGAGCACGGCCAGCACCGGCCGCAGCCGGTCGGGCAGTTCGGCCGCGCCCGGGACGCGGTACGGGATCCCGGCGGCGGAGATCTTTCCCTTCGCTCGGCTGATCCGCTTCGCCATCGTCGGCTCCGCCACCAGGAAGGCCCGGGCGATGTCCGCCGTCGAGATCCCGCACACCAGCCGCAGTGTGAGCGCCACCTGGGCCTCCGGAGCCAGAGCCGGATGACAGCAGGTGAAGATCAACCGGAGCCGCTCATCCGGCACGGTCCCGTCGGGATCGTCGCCCTCCGATGACGGTTCGTCCGGCGCCGCTTCCTCGACCTCCAGCAGCAGCGGCAACTTCGAGCGCAACGTACGCTGCCGCCGGATCGCATCCACCGCTCGTCGTCGGGCCGTCGTCGTCAGCCAGGCCGCGGGATTCCTGGGGATCCCGTCGCGGAGCCAGCTCTGCAATGCGGCGGCGTACGCGTCCTGCACACACTCCTCGGCCAGATCAAGATCACCGGCGGTACGCATCGTCGCGGCGAGCACCAGGCCCCACTCCCGGCGATGCGCGTCGACGATCGCCGCCTCGACCTCGGCTTGATCAATCCGGTTCATGATCCGCCGGCTGCGATCGGCCGCACCTCGACCCCGCCGCCCTCCCGGCAGGCCGGGTTGCGCCGGGCGATCGCCAGCGCGGCCTCGAGATCCGGAGCTTCGAGGACGTAGAAGCCGACCACGATCTCCTTGGCCTCCACGAACGGGCCGTCGGTCACCAGGTCGCCGCGGACCGACGTCGCGTGCTGCCGAGGAGTCAGCGCCCAGGCCGCGACCAGGGCGCCCGACCGCTCCAACTCGTCGGCGTACTGATCACTGGAGACGGTCTCCTCGGCGGTGTGGCCGGGCCGGTGGGCGGAGTCGTTGTTGTAGATCAGCACTGCGTACTGAGTCATGATCTTGATCCCTTCGGGACAGTTCTGCGAGCCGGCGAACCACGGACGACGAGCCTCATCTTCGCTCAGCTGCTGCCTCCCGAAAGAAAAGTGCCGCGAGGCTGTCCAGTTCTCGGCGCCCGTACGACGTAGTGATGTCAGACCGAACCTCACGACAGATTGGTGGTCCACCATGGCCCAGTACGCAGTCCTGATCTACAACAACGACTCCGCCCACCGGCCGGACCACACCGCCGCGGAGACCGAGACCTGCGACCGGCATGCCGAAGAACTCGAACGGACCGGTGCCATGGTCGCAGCCTGGGCCTTCACCCCACGCGACCTGGCCACCTCCGTCCACGGCGAAACGATCACCGACGGGCCCTACCTCGGCGACCGGGACATCGTCGCCGGCTTCTATCTCCTCGAAGCGCCCGATCTCGACGCGGCGCTGGCGATCGCCCGGCTCAATCCGGCCTGTCAGGAAGGCGGCGGCGTCGAGGTCCGGCCGGTGGCCGAAGGCGGATTCGTGGCGTCCCCCGGAAGCTGATCATGATCGGCAGCGGCTTTGCCTCCAGCAGATTTGATTGACCCCGATCACGCTCTGACGGTTCGCTGGGCCGGTGATGGCGCAGTGGCGGGTCCTGGTCGAATACGCCGACTTCCGGCGACTGTTCGGCGGCAGTTCGATCTCGTTGTTGGGGTCGAGCGTGACGACGGTTGCACTGCCGCTGACCGCGGTGGTGTTGCTCGGAGCGTCGCCGGTCGAGATGGGGCTGCTCGGGGCGGCGTCGTTCCTGCCGCATCTGGTGCTGGGGCTGCCGGCCGGGGTGTGGGTCGAGCGGCTGTCGTACCGCCGGGTGCTGGTCGGTGCCGACCTGCTGGCCGCGGCGGCGCTGGTCGCGGTTCCGGTGCTGGCCGCGACCGGGCTGCTGCGGATGTGGCAGCTGTACGTCATCGTCCTGATCACCGGGACCTGCGGCCTGTTCACCGCGATCGCGGCCCAGTCGTTCACCCCCACCCTGGTCCCCCGCCGCGAACTGCTGCCCGCCAACAGTGCGCTCGTCCTCAGCAACTCGGTGGTCGCGACCAGCGGCAACGCCCTCGGCGGCGTCCTGGTCCAGCTGCTCACCGCGCCGGTGGCGATCGCCGTCGACGCGGCATCGTTCCTGCTGTCGGCCCTGGCCAAGGCGCGAATCACGGCTCCGGGCCGACCGACCGTGACACCACCGAAGCGGCAACCGCTGGTCCGCGACATGCTCGAGGGACTACGGGTGGTGTTCGCTCAGCCCGTGCTGCGCGCGACCACCGTGGCGGCGACCGTCGGTGCACTGGCCGGTCAGCTGCAGGGCGTGATCGTGGTGCTGTTCCTGGTCCGCGACCTCGCCCTGTCGCCGGGGTTGGTCGGCCTGGTCATCGCCGTCGCCGGCCTGGCCGGAATCGTCGGTGCCGTCGTCGGCGTCCCGATCTCCGCCCGGCTCGGCAACGGCCCGGCGTTCATCGCCGGGATGGTCCTGGCCAGCCTGGCCGGCCTGGTCATGGCGACAGCGGCCGGGCCGACGGTGCTGCTGCTCGGCATCCTGATCGCCGCGCAACTCCTGCGTGGCTGGGGACCGTCGCTGTACGGGATCAACCAGCAGACCATCCGGCAGGTCATGGTCCCGCCCGAACTGCTGCCTCGGGCGCAGGCCACCTGGCGATTCCTGGTGTACGGCATGCAGCCGGTCGGGGCACTGCTCGGCGGGACCCTCGGCGCCCTGGTCGGCTTCCGCGCCACCCTGGTGATCAGCAGCGTGGTGATGCTGATCGGGGTGGGCGCGGCGCTGATCAGTCCGCTGCGGACCCTGCGCCGGCTGCCGGTCGCCGAAGCCTGATGCCTGCGCCAGGTCAGCCGGCGGAGGCCGGCTTGACCCGGGCCGCCGACTGGGCGGCCGCCTGCTTGGCCGTGGCCGCCGACCTGGTCACCGACGACTGCTTGGCTCCGGGGGCTCGCCGGGTCACCGAGGCCCGCTTCGCCGCGGCCGGCTTGGCGGCGGCCGACTTCGCGGGCGCCGGCTTCGCTGCCGTCGGCTCGGCTGTGGCCGGCTCCGTGGCGGTCTCAGCCGACTTGGTCTCGACCGACTTGGTCTCGACCGGCTCCGCGGCGGCCAGCTCCGGGGCGGCCCGCTCCGGGACGACCGGCGCGGGCTTCTGCTCCTTGGCCTGGGTCAGCTCGGCGTATCCGGTCTCGGAGGAATCCCGCAGGAACTGGGCGCAGCGCTCGTACTCCTCGGCCTCGCCGATCCGCTTGGCCGCCTGGGCCAGCGCCCACAGGGCACGCAGGAACCCGCGATTGGGTACGTGCTCCCAGGGAACCGGCCCGGCCCCCTTCCATCCGGCCCGACGCAGCGCGTCGAGCCCGCGGTGGTAGCCGGTCCGGGCGTAGGCGTAGGCGGCGACATCGCCCTCGCTCGACCCGATCCGCAGCGATCCTTCAGCGAGCAGGGCCCAACAGAGGCTGGATGACGGATTCGCGGCAACGATCTCCATGAAACGTTCCCGGCCGTTCTCGGCCAGCAGGGCCACGGCCGGATCGGCCGGAAGCTGGGTCGGCGCCGGACCTGTGCCGGGTGCGGCCAACAGGTTCTGGTGCGTGTGATCCGTACTCATCCGGATTAATGTATCCCACCGTGCCGGGGCACCCTACCGGCTCAGATCCAGTCGTACCGGCGGAACAGGATGAACAGCACCACGGCGGTCACGACCATGATCACCAGATAGAGCCAGAGCCCGGCCTGGGTGCCGTCCAGCGGGATGCCGACGTTCATCCCGGCGAAGCCGCTGACCAGGGTCGGCACGGCGATGATCGCGCCCCAGCCGGTCAGCCGCCGCATGTCGGCGTTCATCCGTTGGTTGGACAGCGCCAGGCTGGTGTCGAAGACGGAGGCCAGCGCGTCGCGAACCGCGTCCGAGGCGTGCACCACCCGCTCCTGCCGCTCGGTCAACAGGGTCCAGCGCCGGGTCAGCTCCCGATCTTGATCACCGGTCTGGGTCAGATCGGTCAGTACGTCCAGCGTCGGCTGGGCCACCCGGCGCACCTGGGTCAGCGCCCGGCGCAGCTTGAACGCCCACAGCTGCTCGTTCTTGTCCAGCGGCCGCTCGTCGAACAGCGCACTCGCCAGGTCGTCGCTCGCCGTCTCCAGCCATTCGATCGCCTCGGCCTGACTCTGCACGGCCAGTTTGACCAGCGCCTGCAACGCCTCGCCCACCCCGCCGGTGGCCAGCTGCTGGCCGTGACCGGCCAGCACCCGCGCGGTCCGCGTCGCAGCCTCCGGCACGGCCAGGCAGATCAGCACCCGATCGGTGACCACCATCGAGATCGGCTGCGCCTCGACGGCCGCGGTGGCGCGATCGACGGTGATCAGGTTGGTGATCAACAACTGGGTGCCGCCGAAGGTCTCGAACTTGGCCCGCCGGTCGGTCGCCAGCAGGTCGTGGATCGCGCCCGTGTCGAGGTCGAGCTCCCGAGCCAGCGACTGCAGCCGGACATCGAGGTCGGCCTCCCGCGGCACCACCCACCAGGCGGACGACCCGGAGTGCAGCTCGAGCACGTCACCAAGATCATCGCCGTCCAGGTTCTCGGCAATGACCCGGCTGCCCGACCAGACCCGGCTCAGCGGCGCAGGCCCCACACCCACCTCACCCACGTCACTCACTCTCGCACCCTACTCAACCCCGAGTTGTCAGACTCTGGGGACGCTATAGCGGCCCCAGAGTCTGACAACTCGGGGTGTTTCAGTGGGCGTGCCCCGGTGGGTGGTGGCCGGTCAAGAGCCACCACCCACCGACACCTCGTCGGTGAGGAACTACCTCACCCGCTGATCATCCGTTCCCGGACGACCAGGATCTTGATCAGCTTGCCGATCAACCCAGCAGCATCGCCACCAGACCCCCACCCAGAACGGAGCGGGTGTTGGTCGAGCCGGACTCGGCCTGGTTGTCGGAGTTCACCTCCGAGGAGGCATTGCCCCCGTCTCCACCGTCGCCGGAATCGCCGCCGCCGGTCCAGGAGTGGTTGGCGGCGTCGCCGGTGTCACCGGTCGAACCGGTGTCACCGGAGTCGCCGGAATCGGCGCTGGAGATCGCGGTCGCATCGCCGAAGATGGAGAGCGCGAACGCCTTGGAGCGGTTGCCGCCGGTGTCACCGGAATCTCCGGAATCGCCGGAATCACCACTCCGCGCCTCGTTCTCGGAATTGGCGTTGCCGCCGTCTCCCGAATCGCCGCCACTTCCGCCACGAGCGGAGGAAGAGTCGTTCGACGCGGCCTTGGCGTCTCCCGAATCACCACCAGCGGTCTTGGAACCGGCCTGGCTGCCCTTGCCGTTTCCGGACCTGGTGTCGGACTTCGTGTCGGTCGATCCGGACTTGGCGTTGTTGCCGGAATTCACCTCCGAGGAGGCATTCCCGCCGTCTCCACCGTCGCCGGAATCGCCCCCACTGGTCCCGGAGTGGTTGGAGGCGTCACCCGTGTCACCGGTCGATCCGGTGTCACCCGAATCGCCCGAATCAGCCCGGGAGATCGCCGTGGCATCTCCGAAGATCGAGATGGCGACAGCCCAGGACTGGTTGCCGCCGGTGTCGCCGGAATCTCCGGAATCACCCGAATCGCCACTCCGCGCCTTGTTGTTGGAATTGGCATTGCCACCGTCACCGGAGTCGCCGCCCTTTCCACCACGAGCGGAAGAGCTGTCATTCGACTCGGCCTTGGCGTCGCCGGAATCGCCACCCTTGGTGTCCGACTTGGCGCTGCCACCGGACGACTTGTGATCACCCTTGCCATTTCCGGACCAGGTGCTGGACTTCGTGTCGCTGGACCCGGACTTCGCATGGTTGTTGGACTTCACCTCCGAAGAGGCATCACCACCGTCACCACCGTCGCCGGAATCGCCACCAGCGGTCTTGGAGTGATTCGAAGCATCGCCGGTGTCCCCGGTCGAACCGGTGTCACCGGAGTCGCCTGAGCCGGCCTTCGAGTCAGCACGGGCATCGCCCTTGTCGTGCTTGCCCTTGTCGTGCTTGCCCTTGTCGTGCTTGCCCTTGTCGTGCTTGCCCTTGTCGTGCTTGCCCTTGTCGTGCTTGCACTTGTCGTGGTTGCCCTTGTCGTGATCGGACTTCCCTTTGTCGGCATGACCACTCTCGGCCTTGCTGGAGGAGGAATTGTCCCCGGTGTCGCCGGAATCTCCGGAGTCACCCGAGTCGCCACTCCGAGCCTTGTTCTTCGACGAGGCGTCGCCCCCGTTACCGGAGTCGCCGCCCTTGCCACCGCGAGCGGAAGAGCTGTCGTTCGACTCGGCCTTCGCATCGCCGGAATCGCCACCCTTGGTGTCCGACTTGGCGCTGCCACCGCGATCCGACTTGTGATCACCCTTGTCGTGATCACCCTTGCCCTTGCCGTAGCCGTGATCCTTGTCGTGCTTGCCACCACCGGACTTGGTCTCGGACTTCGTGTCGGACGACCCGGACTTCGCGTGGTTGTTGGACTTCACCTTGGAAGAGGCGTCGCCACCGTCACCACCGTTGCCGGAATCTCCGCCACGGGTCTTGGAGTGGTTCGAAGCATCACCGGTGTCTCCGGTCGATCCCGTGTCACCGGAATCGCCCGAGCCGGCCTTCGACTCCGACTTCGCGTCGCCCTTGCTCCGATCGCCCTTGTCGTTGTCATGCTTGTCGCGCTTGGACTTGTCGTGGCCGCCCTGGTCGGACTTGCCACTCTCGGCCTTGCTGGAGGAGGAGTTGCCCCCGGTGTCACCGGAGTCTCCGGAGTCACCCGAGTCGCCACTCCGAGCCTTGTTCTTCGACGAGGCGTCGCCCCCGTCGCCGGAGTCGCCACCCTTTCCACCACGCGCCGAGGAGTCGCCGTTCGACTTCGCCTTGGCATCGCCCGAGTCGCCACCCTTGGTGTCCGACTTGGCGTTGCCGCCACGATCCGACGGCCCGTGATCCTTCTTGCCGTCGCCCTTGTCCTGATCATGCTTCGCGCCCTGACGGTCACCGCCGAGGGTGCTGATCAGTGAGCTGGCTGTTCCCTTGAGGTTGTTCAGTACCCCGGTGTCTTCGGCCTGGGCGACACCCTGGCCGAAGAGCCAGAATCCTCCCGCGACCGTCGACAGCGCCAAGGCACGTAAGAGCTTCTTTCGTGCAGACATGCTGATCTCCTGAATGATTGATCTGAGGGAACGCGGAACCACCGGTTCCGCGGTTCGGCCCGGGATCCGGGCCACTGGGTGATCAATCAGAGATCAGCCGGGGCGATGCTTCGCCGCCGTCAACAAGGCTGAGTTGCCATGCGTGTGGTGCGCAGAATCCGCCTGCACCAGTCGGGCCGCACTCGGCTCGACCGCCAGGTAACCGGCGATGCCGGTCTGTCCCGCAGTCGGCGAAGCCGAGCCACCGTCAGCGGCGGCGCGGGGTGCCAGGGGTGCTCCGGACCCGGACGGATCGGAGCTCTCGTCGCTGGGGCCCTGAGGATCGTCGGCGCTCGGTCCGGCGTCCGGCGCTGCGTCGGTGCAGTCGGTGCAGTCGGTGATGATCTTCGGCTGTACGGGTGCCGTCGAGCTCGTCGATTCCGGGTTCATGATCAACCCCGGATCGCTGCCACGGGAGGCGGCCGGTTCGCGTACGGGATCGGTGGCGGCCGCAGCCGGGTCGGCCTCAGCCGGTACGAGCTCGGCCGCCGGATCGTCGGCGACAGGTGCCGGCGCACCGGCCGGCACTGTCGGCGTCGCGGCCCCCGGATCCTGCTGCTGCGGCGGATCCTGCCCCGGCGCCGGATCGACGATCGGCGGCGTCGGATCGACGGCCGGCGGATCCGGTTCGACCGTGCCGCCCGGCGGCGGGCCGCCCGGTCCGACCGGATCGTTCCCGATCGGGGCGACCGGGTCGACGATGGGCGCCAGCGGCTCCAGGATCGGCGCTACGGGCTTCACGATGGGGGCCAGCGGATCCAGGATCGGGGCGAGCGGCCGCACGATCGGAGCGACCGGTTCCAAGATCGGCGCCACCGAGCGCACGACCGGCGCGACCGGTTCCAAGATCGGCGCGACGGAGCTCGTCACCGGCGCCAGGACCGATGCGACCGGCTTGATCACCTCGGCCGCGGGATCGAGGACCGGCGTGACCGAAGCGACGACCGGTTCCACCGTCCGGGCGACCGGGCGCAGCAGGCCGGTGACCGGCCCGGCGACCCGATCGAGCGGCACGAGGTCCTGGACCGGTGCGGGGTCTTCCGACGGCACGGCCTCTCCGCTCGGCCTTGCGTCACCATGCGGCAGGGCGTCACCAAGCGGCAGGGCGTCACCGAGCAGGTCCGACAGGGCCGATCGGGACGGCGCCGGGGCTGCCCCAGCAGCCTCCTCCACGGCGCCGCCCGACCGGCTGTCCGACTCAGCCTTCGAGTCGGATTTCTCTCCCTGGGAGTCCTCCGGATCCGGCTTGGCCGGTGCCTTGCTCAGCCCGGACAGCAGCGAACCGAGCCCGGCTCGCTGCTCGCCCGGCGACTTGGCCACCTTCGGCCGCTCCGGCTTGGCGGCCGGGGCCTTCGCTGTCGGCTCCGACCGGTCCGCCGTCGCATCGTCCTTCCGCCCGGAACCTTGATCATCTCCGGCGCTGTCGGCGGATGATCCGCCTGCTCGTGATCGTTCCGGCTTGGCCGGGCGGTCGGAATCCGCAGTGTCCCGGTCGTTCTGGTGCTTCTTCGGAGCGGCGCCCTGCTTCGGAGCGGTGCCCTGCTTCGGAGCTCCGCTCTTCGGAGCGGCGTCGTCGGCCCGCTTCGACGGCGGGGCGGCCTGCTTCGGGCCGGTCCCGTCCCGATCGGCCTTGCGCTGCTGCCGACCCGGGTCGGCGGCGCCGCGGTCGGCCGGTGGGGCGGCCTTGGCCGGGCCCGAGTCCTCGGCCTTCTCACCACCGCGGGCGCGGCTCCGGGCGGGCGGCTCCGAGTCCTGGTCGCCGCCTCCGGACGCCTTCGAATCGGCCGCGGGCCGATCGCCGGATTCCTTGGCAGCGTTGGATTTCGGCGAGGATTCCTTCGGCTTCTCCGACTTCGGTTTCGTCGCGCCGGCCGGCTTCTCGTCGGCGTCGTCGCCGGCGGATCCGACCAGCCGATCCAGCGAACCGACGAGCTGCCCGAGCACCGAGCCGCCACGGTCGTCGTCGGGGTCGCGATCGTCGGCCCGAGCCGAGTCGGCGGTCGCGGCGAGCAGGGCCAGACCGAAGCCGAGGACCATGATCATCATCGCCGCAGAGCGGAGGATCGGCGCGGCAGCAGCCTCGCCGACGACAGATCGTCGGCGCATGACATCAGCGCGCCCCCAAGTCACAAGCCCGAGTCGATCACGGTGGCAACATCCCGGGCAGCATCATTCGCGAAGTTCCTTAGCAGGAAAACGAAATCCGGCGTATCTTCGTACCCACGAGGCGCTGCCACCCCCGTGGTGCCATTCCTGGCTCGCTCCAGGCGACTGGTCACGTTCGGTTCCCGAGCAAGGTTCGGCTCCAGCACGCCGGCGAGTCGAGACAAGTTTCTGCACTCACGGGGGAGATGTAGGCATGGTGAGCACGGGGGAGATCGCCCAACCGACGCGATACGAGACGACGAATGTCGACGAGGTCAGGCACTACCTGCGCGACCTTTACGTGGACGCCCGCATCGAGCTGATCGGAAATCCGGCGGAGTTCACCTTCCGGGACGCGGTCTGGAGTCGCGGCCGATTCTTTCTGGCCCGAATGAGCCACACGTCGTCGATCACCAGCACGACCGACGGTGATCGACGCTTACTGATCGGCCGAGTGATCAACGGCGGCTTCGGCCGCGAGTTGATCAATGGCCAGAACAACAACTATTACAGGAAAAACGACTGCTTCCTCACCGCCGACCCGGACGTCGCCTGTCGAGGTCGGACGGACGATGTTGATCTTGAATGGGTGGAGATCAATCGGCAGGATCTCGCCGCCGTGGCCGGCGATTTCGATCCACCGCAATTTCTCGATCTGGATCCCGCCGATCCGGTCGCCGCGTCGGTGCTCACCGGAGCGATCGCGCTGACCGAAACGACGCTGAATGGTCCGGAACCTGATCCCGGATCTCTCTTATTGGGCGAGCTGAGTCGCATGATCGCGGCCGCCGCACTGGCCTGCTTCCCGAACACGACCTGGTCCGACACCCCGCCGCCGCGCCACGATCGGGCCGACATCAACTCCGGAGTGATCCGGCGCGCGGTCGGCTACATCGACAGCCATCTCGGCGAGGACATCAGCGCGTCCGACATCGCCGCCACGGCGCACGTCACGATCCGGGCCCTGCAATACGCCTTTCGCCGGCACTACGGAATCTCGCCGATGACCTACCTGCGCCGGGCCCGACTCGATCAGGCCCACCGCGAACTGAAGGCGGCCGACCCGACGCAGACCACCGTCACCGCCATCGCGGCCCACTGGGGCTTTCCCCATCCGAGCCAGTTCTCCGCCCTCTACCGCTCGACCTACGGAATCGCCCCCAGCCACACCCTCCGCAACGACTAAACGCCGACTTGTCAGAACTGAGTTGTGCCATGACACAACTCAGTTCTGACAAGTCGGCGAAAAGGCAGGGGGTGCGGGTCAGGAGCTGAGGGAGGTCCCGGCGCTGCGCAGATGCTCGCAGGCCTCGACGATGCGCTTGGCCATGCCGGCCTCGGCGGCCTTGCCCCAGGCCCGCGGGTCGTAGGCCTTCTTGTTGCCGACCTCGCCGTCGATCTTCAGCACCCCGTCGTAGTTGCTGAACATATGCGAGACGACCGGGCGGGTGAACGCGTACTGGGTGTCGGTGTCGATGTTCATCTTGATCACGCCGTAGTCGACCGCGGCCTGGATCTCCTCCAGGGTCGAGCCGGAGCCGCCGTGGAAGACCAGGTCGAACGGGCGCTCCTTGCCGATCTTGGCGCCGACCTCGTCCTGGATCTCCTTCAGCACCTCGGGCCGCAACTTCACCGCGCCGGGCTTGTAGACACCGTGCACGTTGCCGAAGGTCAGGGCCGTGATGTAGTGCCCCTTCTCACCGGCGCCGAGCACCTCGACGGTGCGCAGGCCGTCCTCGACCGTCGTGTACAGCTTCTCGTTGATCTCGTGGCTGACGCCGTCCTCCTCGCCACCGACCACGCCGACCTCGATCTCGAGGATGATCTTGGCCTTGCTGGTCCGGGCCAGCAACTCCTCGGCGATGGACAGGTTCTCCTCCACCGGCACCGCGGAGCCGTCCCACATGTGCGACTGGAACAGCGGGTTCTCGCCGCGCGCGACCCGCTCCTCGGAGATCGCCAGCAGCGGCCGGACGAACCCGTCCAGCTTCTCCTTCGGGCAGTGGTCGGTGTGCACGGCCACGTTGATCGGGTAGTTCTTGGCCACCTCGTGCGCGTACGCCGCGAGGGCAACCGCTCCGGTGACCATGTTCTTGATCGTCGGCCCGGAGGCGTACTCGCCGCCGCCGGTGGAGACCTGGATGATGCCGTCCGAGCCCGCCTCGGCGAATCCCTGCAACGCGGCGTTGAGGGTCTGGGAAGAGCTGATGTTGATCGCCGGGTAGGCGAAGGCGCCTTGCTTCGCCTTCTGCAGCATCTCGGCGTAAACCTCGGGGGATGCGATGGGCATCGGTCACCACTTTCTAGCCGTACGTGTGCTATCAGCCCGCAGTCTGTCAGAGCCGACCCGGCCCGTTCCATACCGGTGCCCCTGGTGGTCCTTCGACAGGCTCAGGCGAAACTCCCGCGAATGCGCTCAGCTTTCGAGCTCGGAGAGGTCGACGCCGTGCCGGCCGGCCGAGTAGGCCCGGGCAGTCTGGTCGATGGTCGCCGGCCGGACCGGCATGGCCTCGAACGCCACCGACACCGGCTCGCCGTCGGTCCGGTTCAGCTGCAACCGCTCGGCCCGCAGGAAGCCGCCCTTGACCGCGGCCAGCCCGACGATCTGCGGCCAGGCCGCGAAGGTGCCGGCAAGCTCGACCCCGACCCGGTCGATCCGCAGCGCGGTGCCCTGACCGACTTCGGCGCGTTCCTGCCGGGCGATCCGCAGGCCGATCCAGCAGAAGGCGAGCCAGCCGAGCGCCACCGCGAAGACCAGGACATAGCCGGCGATGAACAGGCCGCCGCTCATCGACCGCCCCTGCCACAGGTAGAAGACGATCATGACCACCACGGTGATGCCGAGACTGATCAGCCGCATCCGGAGCTGCTGGCGGCGCCGGGCCACCCGTTCGTCCGCGGCCTGCGTGTCATAGGGGACGGCGAGCGCCTCGACGCTGCTTTCGGTCATCCGGACATTCTGACAGCGGGTGTCGCAGATCTGACACTCGTTGGGTGATCCGCCGTTGGAAACGGCAACTCCGGCCAACCATCGTCAGATCGGCGACATCATCCGGTCGGGCCGGTCGCGAAGAAGGCGCGGCAGTCACCGCCGACGAAGTCGGTAGCGATCTCCAGGACGGACCCGGCCGAGCCGACGGGCAGCAGGGTCGAGGAATAGTTGGGGCAGGGATGGGTGAACGGGTCCGGCACCGCGACGGGAGCCGGGACCTCGCGCCACGGCCGGACCGGATTGCCGTCGGAGACGAACAGGGTGCTGCCGTTTCCGGCGGCCGGCGTGCCGTCTGGGTTCTTGAGTTGCTGGGCCACGACCACCAGCCGGCCGTCCCGGGTCCCGTCCGGAGCCCAGGTGAAGGTCGGCGCCGCCACCAAGTAGTTGCCCTTCGTGCTGACCACTCGGTGATGCCCGCCGTACGGATCGCCCCAGCGGCTGCCGTCCGGCGACAGGCGGGTGTAGACGGCGCAGTCGTACTGGCCCGGTGCGCCGCAGATCTCGTACACCATCAGGTAGTTGCCGTTCGGCAGCTTGCGGACGTTGGGCATCCCGGCGCGGCCGAGGCCGGGCTGGGTCTCGACGACATACCGCTTACTGCCCCAGGTCACGCCGTCCTTGGTGGTCATCCGGGCCAGCCGCTGGTCCCGCGGATGGTCGGCGGTCTCCTCGGCGAAGTAGACGGCGAGCCGGCCGCCGGCGTCGACCGAGAACTCCGGCTCCCAGGTGCCGCCGTCGTGGGTCGACGTGGTGATCGTGCCGAGACGGCGCCAGGTGTCGCCGGCGTCGTCGCTGCGCCAGACGTCGAGGCCGGTCCGCATCGGCCGGGCCTCCTGACCCATCGTGCCGGACCAGAGCAGCGTGCCCTTCGGCATCCCGGCGGCGGCCCGCGGCAGCTCGAAGATCGACCCGCAGCACAGGCCGGGCTTGCCGAATCCCTGCGCCGCCGGGATCAGCGTGACGTGCTTGAAGCTGGCGCCATCGTCGGTGCTGCGGAAGATCGCCACCTCCCCGCCGCGCGCCGTGAACGTAGTTGCGCTGGCCAGGATCTGGCCGGCCGCGTCGCCGTGCTGCAGCCGGATCGCGCGCGGATACATGCTGGTCGCGTTGTAGAGCGGGGTTCCGGTGGCCAGCGTCTCCGGGCCGGCAGCCGGTTCCGCAGCCGCCGGCAGGGCCGGGCCGAAGGCCAGCGCCAGCAGGGCGGTGAACAGGATGATCAAGGTCGGGCGGGGTGTCATCGTTGGCATCCTCTCGTGGGCCTGGATCAGGCTGAGGACACGTTACAACGTTAAAGACACGGTGGGATACGGGTGTTTCGCTCCCCTGGAACGATGATCAGTTCTCGCGGGCGCCGCGCGGGGTGATCGCCATGTGGATCCGGTAGCGGTCGGCCCGATACCAGGAGGTGGACAGCTCGATCACCCGGTCGCCGGCGTGGGTGACCCGCTCCTGGACCAGCAGTGGGGCGCGACGGGCGATGCCGAGGATCCGGGCCTGGTGGGCGTCGGCCGATTCGGCCCGGACTGTCTGCTCGCCGCTGGTGACGACGACGCCGTACTCGCTGGCGAAGATGTCGTAGAGGGTGCCGAGTTCGCGCTTGAGCAGGCCGGGAAAGAGGGCGGCCGGGTAGTAGCCGACCTCGTACGCCATCGGGGTGCCGTCGGCGGTGCGCAGCCGTTCGACCCTGATCACCGGCTGGCCGGGCCGGATCCGCAGCGCGTACGCGACGTCGTCGCCGGCCGGTTCGTCGGCGGCGGACAGCACCACGGTCGCCGGGATCAGACCGCGGTCCCGCATCTCCCGGGAGAAGGAGGTCAGGTGCAGTCTCGAGTCGACCTGCGGCCCGGTGACATAGGTGCCCTTGCCGTGCACCCGTTCCAGCACCCCGGCCTCGACGAGATCGGCGATCGCCTGCCGCACGGTCACCCGGCTGACACCCAGCCGGACCACCAGCGCCCGCTCCGAAGGGATCGCGTCGCCCGGATGGAGTTCGGCGTCGATCAGCCGCTCCAGGATGTCGCGCACCTGAGCCCGTTTGGTGGTCGCGGCCCCGATCGGCCGGTCGATCCGGTAGCGGCCGATGTCCATGGCCGGGGTCAGCATGCCGGTCGCGTCGGCCTCCTGCGTGGGGGACCTCACGTCCATGACCGGGTCGCTCGCATCGTGCTCCTCTGGTAGACCAGTCAATACCAGTCCAGTATTACGGACACGTTTCGGCCACCACAAGCAGGGCGGGCTCAGGCCCGCCCAAGGTTCACGTCAACGTCACCCCGGCGCCTCCTGATCAGGCTCGGCACGGATCGGACCACCAGGATGATCTCGCGGACCTCGCAGGTGGGCGGTCTTCGGATCCACCGATGATCTTGTTCGGCTCTGTGGGCGCGTGACGGCGGGCGTCCGTTCCCTGAGCCTGTCGAAGGGCAGGCCAGTTGGCGCCCTTCTCTGTGTTCGGCCTGCGGCCGGAAAGAACGCGACCAGTACGGGCGGATTGGCATGATCGGCCAGATCTCGCGGCCGGGCTGGGATTGGGTGCGCGGCTTGGGTCGTAGTGGTTCGGGCCGCGTGACCGGAATCGACCCGACGTCACTGAATCTGCGCGATCTCGGTCAGTTTCTGGCGACGTCGGGTCGATTCCGGACATCGGCGTTACCGCACTCCTCGAGTGGACGATTTGGCCGCGGAGTCCTGACCTGAGGTTGGCCACACAGTCCACTCGGCGCACACCGGCAGTCGGACTGGGCTCGGTCGACAGGTCTCAGGGAACGAACGCTCCGGGCACCGGCCCGCCTCAGACGTCGAACTCGGCCAGCCGGGCGCGCAGCAGTTCCTGCTCGACGGGGTTGACGGCCAGGTGGAGGGCCCGGCGATTGGCCGCGACGCCCTCGTCGTGCCGGCCGAGCCGGTGCAGCAGGCGGCCGCGGACGGCATGCATCAGGTAGTACTCGTCGAGCCGGTCGGCCAGTCGGTCGACCTCGGTCAGGGCGGTGCCAGGACCGGACAGTTCGCTCAGGGCGACGGCGTGGTTGAGCCGGATCACCGGCGACGGGTCGTGCCGCAACAGCAGGTCGTAGAGGGTGACGATCTGCAGCCAGTCGGTCTCCGGCCAGGACGGCGCGACCGCATGGCAGGCCGCGATCGCCGCCTGCAACTGGAAGCGACCCGGCCGGCGGGCATGCGCGGCCAGGTCAAGGATCCGCTCCGCCTTGTCGATCATGGCCCGATCCCAGCGCCCCCGGTCCTGATCGGACAGCAGCACCAGCCGGCCCTCGGCGTCGAACCTGGTCGCCGACCGGGCCTGCTGCAACGTGAGCAGGGCCAGCAGCCCCCAGGCCTCCGGCTGGTCCACGAGCTCGCGGGCGACCAGCTCCGCCAGCCACAACATGTCGCCGGCCAGACCTTGATCATCGGTGCTCAGATAACTCTCGTTGTAGGCCACCGCGACCACGGTCAGCACGTCGTCCAGCCGGGACGAGAGTTGATCATGGTCCGGGATGCCGAATGAGATCCCGGCCACGGTGATCTTGCGCTTGGCCCGGACCAGCCGCTGCGCCATCGTCGCGGTGGACACCAGGAACGAGCGCGCGATCCGGTCGGTGGTCAGGCCGACCACCGCGCGCAGGGTCAGGGCGATCCGGGCCTCGACGTTGAGCGCCGGATGGCAACAGGCGAACAGCATCGGCAGCCGCTCGTCCGGGTGCTCGGCCGGCGAGGGCTCGAGCAAGAGGGACTCGATCGGTTCGTCGACACCGAGATCGTCGATCAGCCGTTGCTCCCGGGCCTTCCGGCGCAACAGATCGATTGCCCGCCGCCGGGCGGTCGTGGCCAGCCAGCCACCCGGGTTGGGCGGCGGACCGGTGCGCCGCCAGGAGCGCAGCGCGTCGGTGATCGCGAGCTGCACCGCCTCCTCGGCACAATCGAAATCACCGAGGCGGCGGTGCAACTGGGCGACGATCAGACCCGACTCCGCCCGGACCAGCCGGGCCAGCTCGACGTCCGCGACCCGATCGGGATCGGGGTCGGGCACGGCCGACCTCACATGCGATCGACGATCGGCCGGATCTCCACCGCCACACCGGGGAAGCCGAGGCTCGGCCATTCCTTCACCATGGCGATCGCGGTGTCCAGGTCCGGCACGTCGATGACGGAGAACCCACCGATGTTCTCCTTGCCCTCGATGAAGGGCCCGTCGACCACCAGCGGCGCACTGCCGTTGCCGCTGGACTTCACCGTGGTCCCGGTCTCCGGGCCCTGCAGTTCGGCGCCGGAATCCGTGAACACGGCACCGTGCTTCTCGAACCAGCCGTAGATGGCCTGATAGACCTCCTGCTGGCGTTCGGCCGGGACCGCTTCGTCGAGATCCGGCCGGTTGCTGTACATCAGGACGTACTTCATGATGATCCTCCCGTGAGCGGGTGCGATTGATTCTGACACCTGCTCCACGTACGCCGCCGGGAGAAATCGACAACGATCCGGCGGAACTTTTCCACCCGGATCTCGGGAGGCTCGCCGACCGACTACGCCCGGGGTCGGGTCACGACGACGAGGGCGCGGCCCAGCGCAGGGACCAGTGATACATGGCGATCGCGGCGGCCGCGCCGGCGTTGATCGACCGGGTCGAGCCGAACTGGGTGATCGCGACCAGTCCGCTGCAGGCGGTGATCATCTCCTCGGTCAGGCCCGGCCCCTCCGAACCGAAGACCAGGCAGGCCCGTTCCGGCAGCTCGGTCCGCTCCAGCGGCGTGGATCCGGGCAGGTTGTCGACGCCGATCATGGTCGTGTCCAGCTCCGTCATCCGCTCCGCCAGCTCGCCGACTCCGGCGTGGTGCTCGACGGTGAGATAGCGGTCGGTGACCATCGCGCCGCGGCGGTTCCAGCGTCGCCGGCCGACGATGTGCACCCCGGCGACGTTGAACGCGTTCGCGGTGCGGACGATCGAGCCGATGTTGAAGTCGTGCTCCCAGTTCTGGATCGCCACCCGCAGCGGGTGCCGCTGTTGATCAAGGTCGGCCACGATCGCGTCCAGCCGCCAGTAGCGGTAGCGGTCGATCACGTTGCGCCGATCGCCCGCGGCCAGCAGCTCCGGATCCAGCCGTGGGTCGTCCGGCCATGGCTCCGGATGCGGCCCAACCCCCGGCGAATCCGTGAAATCCTCCGTCACGCCCCGCATTCTCGCCGACTTGTCAGAACTGAGTTGTGCCGGGACACAACTCAGTTCTGACAACTCGGGATTCAGGTGATGCGGAGGTCGGCTAGGGCCTTACGGGCCGGGGGTACGAGCTCGGGGGTGGTATCGGGGATGGAGGCGTAGAACAGGCCGGCTTCGCCCTCGCCGACGTCGACCACCGTGACGATCAGCAACTCGCCCTTGGCCCGGACACCGGCCAGATCGAACGTCAGCTTGGATTCGATCAGCCAGGCGTCGTGGCCGTCGACCGTCGTCGCCTGGTCCGCCACGTCGTTTCGGTTGACGACGGTGTTGCCGTAGAAGACGCCGAGGATGCAGGTGACCACGAGCTTCGCACCCTGCTCCGGTCCGTAGAATCCGTCGCCGGCCAGCAGCCGAGCGATCAACACCCCGGCCTGCCAGGTCGGGGTCCCGTCCGCGCTGGTCTCGACCGCTGCATCCTGGCTCTGCACGTCGTGCCCGAACGGCACCCGCTGGTCGAACTTCGGCGCCTCGAACGGCGGCGGCATCCGCATCACCGACAGCCGGCCGCTGATCACCCGCTCTCCGGCGGGCGGCGGCGCGGTCGGGCCGGCGGCGCTCGCCGTCTGGCACAGGTCGGCGGTCGGCTGTCCGCCCGGGTCGGGGTCGGGCCCGGCGGATCCGAGGCTGCGGACCGCCAGCACCACGACGACCGCGATCACGACGACGCCGACACCGACCAGGGCGAGCAGCCAGCCGAGACCTGCTCTGCGGCGCGGCGGCGCCGGGTCTGTCGGAGCCGATGGTCCGGACTGCGACGAACCGGCCGGCATCGGAGGCTGGGCGCTGGGCTGCGTGGTCGTCGCGGCCGACCAGTTCCGTCCGTCCCAGTAGCGGAAGTGACCGGCCCGGCCACCCGGATCGGGATACCAGCCGGGCGCGGTCGTCATCCACCGAGCCTAGGTCGAAGGACCTGCCCTGGAATTCGACCACCAGCTCCGGACAGGGGCGCGACACACCGGGTGCGCGGGCACCGCGGGCGATCTGGTGGTCGGATTCCAGGGCGGCCACCCGACCCATCCCGCCGACCCGTCCCCATCCCGCCGACCCATCCAGCTGACCCGTACCCGTCCGCCGACCCGCTCCCCAAGCTCGCCGGCCAGCTCCCCCAAATCCGCTGACCCGTCACATCCGCGTCGACACGCCGCCAAAACGGCCGCGGATGTGACGGGTCGGCGGTTTTGGGGTCAGGTCGTGGTGAGGCGGGTCAGTTCGGCCAGGTCTTCGTCGGTGGGTTGCCAGAGGCCGGCGGCGACGTTGGCGGCGATCTGGTCGGCGGTGGTCGCGCCGGCGATGACCGAGGCGACCGTCGGCATGGCGGCCAGGCCGCCGATGGCGACCTGCAGCATGGTCAGGTCGCGGTCGGCGGCGAAGGCCTCGATCGCTTCGATCGTGTCGAAGTCGGCGTCTTCCAGCAGCTGCGGACGGCCGGCCAGGCGGGTGCCGTCGGGGGCGGCCTGGCCGCGGCGGTACTTGCCGGTCAGCAGGCCCGAGGCGAGCGGGAAGTACGGCAGCAGGCCCTGGCCGGTGTGGTCCAGCGCCGGCACCAGCTCGGACTCGATGTCGCGCTTCAGCCAGTTGTAGCCGTTCTGGGCCGAGATGAACGGCTCGTAGCCGCCGGACCGGGCCGTCCAGTCGGCGTCGATCACCTGCCAGCCGGCGAAGTTGGAGCTGCCGAGGTAGCGCACCTTGCCCTCGGTGACCAGCTCGGACAGGGCGGCGAGGGTCTCCTCGATCGGGGTCAGCAGATCGGGCCGGTGGATCTGGTAGAGGTCGATCCACTCGGTGCCGAGCCGGCGCAGGCTGCTCTCCACCGCGATCCGGATGTAGCGCCGGGAGCCGCGGACGCCCCAGTCCGGGCCGTTGGAGCCGCCCATGTCGCCGCCGAACTTGGTGGCGATGATCACCTGGTCCCGGCGCTTCCCGAGAGCCTTGCCCAGTTGGGTTTCCGAGCCGCCCTGGTTGCCGTACACGTCGGCGGTGTCGAACAGCGTGATGCCGTGATCGATCGCCGCCGCCACCACATCAGGAACTTGATCATCGGCCATCCGGCCGCCGAAGTTGTTGCAGCCGAGGCCGACGGTGGACACGGTCAGGCCCGACCCGCCGAGCTGGCGGTACGTCATCTGTGAGGTCACGCCGGCCATTCTCTCAACGCCGGCGGAACCGGTTACTGCTGGGGCGGCTGCTGGTTACCCCACTGCTGCGGCGGCTGCTGCTGTTGCGGCGGCTGCTGATACTGCTGCTGGAACTGCTGCGGTGGGGACTGCTGGGACTGCGGGTTGGGCAGCTGGTTCGGGTCGCTGAACTGCTGGCCCGAGGACTGCTGCGGCAACTGACCCTGCTGCGGCGCGCCCTGTTGTTGATCACCGCGGTAGGCGATCTCGCCGAAGCTGACGTCCGGCGCCTGCCGCACGGCCGCGTCATTGACCTCGAAGTAGGTCGCCTTCTCGAACTTGAACATGCCGGCGATGATGTTGCTCGGCACCGAGTCGATCTTGGTGTTGTACGCCCGCACGTTGGCGTTGTAGAAGCGGCGGCCGGCGGCGATCCGGTCCTCGGTCTCGGCCAGTTGCCGCTGCAGCTCGAGGAAGTTCTGGTTGCTCTTCAGGTCCGGGTACGCCTCCACGCTGACCATCAGGCCGTGCACGGCGCCGGACAGCGCCTCCTCCACCTGGGCCCGCTGCTGGCTCGGCAACGCACCCTCGGACTGGGACAGCTGCTGCGCCTGGCTGCGGAGCCGGGTGATGTCCTCCAGCGTGTTGCGCTCGTGCGCGGCATAGGCGCGGACGGTCTCGACCAGGTTGGGCACCAGCTCGTAGCGCCGGTTGAGCTCGACGTCGACCTGTCGCCAGGACTCCTGGATCAGGTTCCGGCCCTTGACGAAGCCGTTGTAGGACCCGATCGCCACCAGCGCGACGATGGCGACGATGACCAGGATGATGACGATGACGACGATGGCGGTACCCATCGGAACTCCCTCGCGCTAGAGCGTGACCGGATCACCAGGGTAGTGGCTGGCGTAGGAGAATCCGCGGCGTTCAGGAGCCGACGTCGAGGTCGGTCACCGCGACGGCGAACCGGTACGGCAATCCGGCCGCCTCGATCCGCTCCCGGGCCCCGGTGTCGCGGTCGACGATCACCGCGACGCCGACGACCTCGGCCCCGGCCTCGCGCAGCGCGTCGACCGCGGTCATCACCGAGCCGCCGGTGGTGGAGGTGTCCTCGACCGCCAGCACCCGGCGGCCCTTGACCTCGCTGCCCTCGATCCGGCGTTGCAGGCCGTGCGCCTTCTCCGCCTTGCGGACCACGAACGCGTCCAGCCGCTCACCCTCGGCCGCCGCCGCATGCAGCATCGCGGTGGCCACGGGATCGGCGCCCAGGGTGAGCCCGCCGACGGCCTCGAAGTCCCAGTCGGCCACCAGGTCGCGCAAGACCCGCCCGACCACCGGCGCGGCCGCCCCGTCGAGGGTGACCCGGCGCAGGTCGACGTAGTAGTCGGCCTTCTTGCCGGAGGACAACGTGACCTCACCCCGGACCACGGCCAGGCGGTTGATGGCGTCGATCAGGACGCCGCGATCAGCGGTAGACACGCGCGCTACTCAGTCCTTGTTCTTGTGCTCGGTGTTGATCAGGTGACCGAAGCCGATCGACCGGTCGGGAGAGTGGAACAGGTCCTCGCAGGTGACCAGGGTGATCCCGGCCTTCGTCGGCTTCTTGCCCTTGCTGCCCGGCACCGGATCGGTCACCCAGGTCTCGCTGGACTTCACGGTCAGGTCCTTCGGCGGCGTGTCGATCGAATAGGTGTAGATCGCGTCCCGGGTCTCGACAATGATCTCGTCGCCGGTCTTCAGCTCCAGCGCCTTGGCGAACGGCTGGCCGTGGGTGATCCGGTGGCCGGCGATCGCGAAGTTGCCGACCTCGCCCGGCATCGCCGTCGGTTCGAAGTGCCCGATGCCGCGGCTCAGGGTCCCCTCGTCCGTGCCGGACAGGATCGGCACCTCGAAGTCCTTGCCGAATGCCGGGACCCGGAGCAGCGCGATCGCCTTGCCGGGGATCACCGACCCCTTCACCTTCTCCTCGGTGTCAGCGGCCGGTTTCTGCTCCCACTCCTGGCGCAGCTGACCCTTCTCGTCCTGGAAGGCCTGCTCGGCGGCCGCGTTGGTGCCGAAGTACTGGTACGCGACCCAGCCGAGGCTGACCACGCCCACGATCAACAGCAGCAGTCCCACCGCAGTGAACGGGGACATGCCGCGCTTCGACTTCCGCGGCCCACCGGCCGATCGCCGGGCCTTCGTGTCCACCTGCCGCCCGCCGTCGTCCGGATCCTCATCTCGTCCGAACTCATCCATCAAGGTGCTCACGACGGGCCATTCTGCCCGGTCATCGGCGCACATGCCAGGCGCGCCCGAATGCGGCCCGGCGGCACTCACCGCGGGCCCGCCGTCTCGGCAGTCCGGACGGCCGATCGGCCGATCAAGCGCTCGCCGCGTAGGCTCGCGACGTGTCCACCGCCTGGAAAGCGTCCCGGGTCGCCTCGTCGGCACCGACGATCTTCGCCGAGATGTCGGCCCTCGCGGTGCGGACCGGATCGATCAATCTCGGCCAGGGGTTCCCGGACACCGACGGGCCGGATTTCATGCTGGCGGAAGCGCGCCGGGCGATCGCCGACGGGATCAACCAATATCCGCCCGGCCGCGGCATCGAGGAGCTGCGGCGGGCCGTCGCCGATCATGCCCGCCGGCACTACGCCCTGGACTACGACCACGAGACCGAGGTCTTGATCACCACCGGGGCGACCGAGGCGCTGGCCGCGGCGATCCTGGCGTTCGTCGATCCCGGCGACGAGGTGATCGCGCTGGAGCCGTTCTACGACTCCTATGCGGCGGCGATCGAGCTGGCCGGCGGCGTCCGGGTCGGCGTCGGTGTGTTCGGCCCCGACTTCCGGCTGGACACCGAACAGTTGCGGGCGGCGATCGGGCCGCGGACCAAGGCGTTGTTGATCAACTCACCGCACAATCCGACCGGCGTGGTGCTGGACACCGACGAGCTCGGCCTGATCGCCCGGCTGGCGGTCGAGCATGACCTGGTCGTGATCACCGACGAGGTCTATGAGCATCTGATCTACGACGACGCCCAGCACCTGCCGCTGTCGACGCTGCCCGGGATGCGGGAGCGGACGGTGCGGATCTCCTCCTCCGGCAAGACCTTCTCGGCCACCGGCTGGAAGATCGGTTGGGCGATGGCGCCGGCCGAGTTGATCACCGAGGTGACCGCGGTGAAACAGTTCCTGACCTATGTCTCCGGGGCTCCGTTTCAGCCGGCGATCACCAAGGCGCTGAACGAGGGCGACGCCTGGGTGGCCGGGCTGCGCCAGGAACTGCAGGACAAGCGTGATCATCTGGCCGAGGGGCTACGCGGGATCGGGCTGGACCCGGTGATCCCGCGCGGCACGTACTTCATGACCACCGACGTGCGGCCGCTCGGCTACACCGACGGGGTCGAGTTCTGTCGTGATCTTCCCGGCCACTGCGGCATTGTCGCCATCCCGCACCAGGTGTTCTACGACGACGTCGAGGCCGGCCGACCCTACGTGCGCTGGGCCTTCTGCAAGTCGGCCAGGGTGATGGACGAGGCCGTGACCCGGCTCCGCCACTTCACCCCATGACCCTGTCCTACTTCGAGTAGGATTGATGCATGAGCACGAACCCCAGCGTCGAGAAGCACTCCATCACGATTCCGGTCGGCACCTCGGAGGGCGTCCGCGACCGCGTCGGTTCACGTGGTTTCTCCGCCTATGTCGCCAGGGCGGTGGCTCGCCAGCTCGAGCGGGACGCGCTGGACGATGCGATCACGCGGATGACGGCCGATCACGGTCAGGTCGACGAGGCCGAGGTCTCCACGATCATGGACCGACTCGCTCGGTGATCGTCCGTCCGCAATCCATTCTGTTGGACGCAGAGGCGCTCTCCGCCCTGGCGTCCGCCGATCGCCGGATGCAGGCGTGGGCGACGGTTGCGCGTCGTACCGATTCGATCTTGTACGCGTCAACCGTCACCCTGGCCGAGGTCACCGACGGTTCGCCACGAGATGCGAACGTGCACCGAGTGGTCAAGGCGATCCGACTGCTGGAGGTGACGGCCGAGGTCGGCTACGGGGCCGGGCGGCTCCGTGCGACCGCCGCAAGGCGCCGCAAGCCGAGAGACCTCACGGTGGATGCCATCGTTGCCGCAACCGCCATGACGCTTCCCGATCCGGTCGTGGTCCTCACCTC
Source organism: Microlunatus speluncae (assembly GCF_009299835.1). Classification (GTDB taxonomy): domain Bacteria; phylum Actinomycetota; class Actinomycetes; order Propionibacteriales; family Propionibacteriaceae; genus Microlunatus; species Microlunatus speluncae. The sequence goes on along the minus strand of NZ_VKCZ01000020.1, from coordinate 676,030 downwards.
CGATCCCGGTGACCTGCGGCTTCTCCTGGCTGGTTCCACGGTCAGGGTCGAGCAGGTTGACTGACCTCAGGGCGCCGATCGATACCAGCGGGTGACGGCGGGCAGCCAGAGGATCAGGCAGGCGACGGCGATGTAGACGGCCGGGGCGATCCACCACAGCAGCGAGGTCTCGTACAGCCACCAGGCCGACCAGGCCAAGGCCCCTGCTCCGACGGCCGAGTGCACGATCCGGGCCCACGGCCGGCGGATCAGCACCAGGAAGCCGGTGACGAACGCGGCGGTCGGAAACAGGTAGAGCGGCCAGGCCAGGCCGTCGATCATCCCGTAGTGGAAGCGTTGCAGCATGTGATAGAGCGCGCCGTCGATCCCATCGGTGCCGAGACTCTGGGCGCCGACGGCGGCCATCAGCCAGGCGAAGCTGAGGCCGCAGATCCACTGCAGCGAGGCGGTGACCGCCAGGGTCGCGGACATCGCGATCACCGCGGGCCGCTGGATCGGCGGCCGGGTCCGCGCCCCGTACACCCCGGGGAAGGCGGCACCGGCCATCGGCGCCGGCTGGTACGGCATCGCCGGGCCGGGCGCCGGGACCGGCGGCGGCAGCGGCGGGCCGACGTAGGGATCGATCCGGGTCGGCGGCGCCTGCCGGTCCACCGTGGGGATCGGCATCGTCGGCTGCTGGTCCACTGTGGGGATCGGCATCGTCGGCTGCTGGTCCGGCGACAACTGTTGCTCCGCCGGGCTCTGGCCGTAGTTCTGCAGGGCGCCGCCGTAGCCGCCGTACGGCGAGCCCGCGTTGCCCCCTGGCTGCGTCATGGATTCACCCTACGCGCGCCGCGGAGCCCGGCGACCGGCTGATACCGGCGTGATGGCACCGTGAAACCGGGCCGGCGGAGCATCGGCGCCATGAACTCTTCAGCTCCGTCACTCGCCGTCAACGCCGAGGGTCTGGTCAAGGTCTTCGGTAGCAATCGCGCCGTGGACGGGATCGACCTGGTGGTGCACCCGGGCGAGATCTTCGGCGTCCTCGGGCCCAACGGCGCCGGCAAGACCACCGTGCTCAAGATGCTGGCGACCCTGATCGGGATCGACGCCGGCCAGGCCGAGATCTTCGGCTACGACGTCCGCCGGCATCCCCATCAGGTACGCCAACTGCTCGGCGTCACCGGCCAGTACGCCTCCGTGGACGAGAACCTGACCGGCCGGGAGAACCTGTGGCTGTTCGCCCGGCTGCAGCGGATCGGCTCGGCCGAGGCCCGCAAGATCGCCGACCGGCTGCTGGATCAGTTCGGGCTGACCGAGGCAGCGAACCGGCCGCTGGCCCAGTTCTCCGGTGGCATGCGGCGCCGGCTGGATCTCGCCGCGAGCCTGATCACCCGGCCGCCGTTGATCTTCCTCGATGAGCCGACCACCGGTCTCGACCCGCGCACCCGCGGCCAGATGTGGGACACCATCCGGGAGTTGGTGGCGAGCGGCTGCACCTTGTTGCTGACCACGCAATACCTGGATGAGGCCGACCAGCTGGCCGACCGGATCGCGGTGATCGACCGCGGCCGCAAGGTGGCCCAGGGCACCCCGGACGAGCTCAAGTCCTCGGTCGGCAACTCCACCCTGCAACTGCGGCTGACCGACGCGGATGATCTTGGTACGGCCAGCACGGTGATCACCCGGGCCACCGGCTCCGAGCCGGTGCTGACCCCCGAGGTGGGTGCGATCAACGTCGCGCTGCCCGACGCCGACCGGGCGGCCGAGATCCTGATCGCGCTCCGCGACGCCCAGGTCTCGATCGCCTCGGTCAGTGTCCAGAAGCCCACGCTGGACGAGGTCTTCCTCACCCTCACCGGCCACGAGGCCACCCCGAACGACGACGAATCCGATGACACCGACGCACTCCTGGAGCTGTCCCGATGACCACCACTGTTGATCTTCCGCCCGTCGCGGTCACCGGACCCCGGTCCGCCCCGCGAGCCCACCTCGACCTCGCCGACACGATCAGTCAGACCCTGACCATGGCCTGGCGGGCGCTGAAGAAGATGCGCCGCAATCCGGAGCAGTTCTTCGACGTCACCATCCAGCCGTTGCTGTTCACCGCGATGTTCGCGTTCATCTTCGGCGGCGCGATCGCCGGCGACGTCGGCTCCTACCTGCCGCTGCTGATCCCCGGCATCCTGGCCCAGACCGCGCTGACCGCGTGCATGGCCACCGGCGTGCAACTCCGGGAAGACATGGAGAAGGGCGTCTTCGACCGGTTCAAGGCCCTGCCGATCGCCCGGATCGCTCCGCTCGCCGGGCCGATGGTCGCCGACCTGGTGCGGTACGCGATCGCCTCGACCCTCACGTTCGCGGCCGGCATCGCGATGGGCTACCGGCCCGGCGGCGGCGTCGGCGGCGTGATCGGCTCCATCCTGCTGGTGATGATCGGCAGCTGGTCGCTGGCCTGGGCGTTCACCTTCGTCGGCACCATCGCCCGGTCCGCCCAGGCGGTGCAGGGCATCTCGATGATGATCATGTTCCCGCTGACCTTCCTGTCCAACGCCTTCGTCCCGGTGGACACGCTGCCGACCTGGCTGCAGTGGTTCGTCAACCTCAACCCGGTCTCGCACATCGTGTCCGCCGCCCGCGACCTGGCCAACACCGGGACGGTCACGATCGAGGTCGCGTTCGCCCTGCTCGGCTTCGCCATCGTGATCGCCGTCTTCGCCCCGCTGTCGGTGTGGTCGTACAAGCGCAAGCTCTGATCAAGCCTTGCGCTCCGCGTTGATCTCCGTGATCAGGTCACCGACCTGGTCGCGGAGATCGCGCGGCATCCGGCCGGCCAGGTCGGCCTCGAGCTTGGCCAGCAGGCCGGGCCGCTGCCGCTCGACCGTCTCGACCACCGCTTCGGCGTTGGTCGACGGCAGGGTGCGGACCACGGTGAACGCCTGCGCGTACGCCAGCAGCCGCGCGGCCAGGTCCGGCCGGTCGACCGACCGTCGGGCACCGAGGGCGAACAGCACCGTGCCGACGACCGGATAGTCGGTGAAGCCGCCCGGCGGATCGAGGTAGCGATGCAGCTTGCCGAGCAGCGCGTCGTACAGCGCGTCGGCCTCGTCGTCGGCGCCGTAGCGGTGATAGGCGCAGAGCGCGGCCGACTCGGTGAACAGCAGCCATGGCGCGTGCTCGGGACTGCCGTAGCCCGGGATCCGGAACTCCCGCATCCGCGGCAGCGCCCGGCGGTATTCGTCCAGCCCGGCGGGGATGTCGCCCCGCGCGAAGGCGAGCTCGGCGTCGGCCGTGGCCACCACCGTGTCGCCGCCCTGCAACAGCGACCGGCTCTGCTGCTCCCGCAGCTCGGCCAGCAGGTCGGCGGCGTGATCAAGCCGGCCACCCCAGATCGCCGTCATCACCAGCAGCCCGCGCAGATGGCCGGTGTCGTCGCTGGCGTGCAGCCGTTCCATGATCGGCAACGCCTCGGCGGCGAACCGCTCACCGCTGCGCCAGTCACCGAGCTGGAGGTGCAGCTCGGCCAGCGCATTCAGCAGCACCGCCCGGAGCCAGGGACCGTCGCTGGGCCGCCAGATCCGCAGCCCGGCCTCGCCGGCGGCGATCGCGGTCTGCGGATCGCCCTCGTTCTCGGCCAGGTGACAGAGCCAGTGGCTCGCCTGTAACGCAAGATCACGATCATCGGAACGGGTCGCCTCGACCAGCCGATGGATCCGGTCCTGCACCGTCAGGTCCAGGCCGAGCAGCAGGACGTTGCGGCACTGGGCGGCGACCTTGGGGTTGCCCTCGCCCGGCCCGAGCCGTTTCAGCAGGTCCATGCTGACGTCGACGGAATCGTCGGCGTAGAAGATCACCGAGTTGGTGAGCAGGCTGGCCACCGTGGCCCGGGCGGCGTCGGCCAGGTGCGGTGGTGGGTCGTAGCCCTCGAGCAGGCCCTGGACCCCGCCGAGCATCCCGACGATCCGCTGATGATCACCGAGGATCCACCAGAACCCGCCCATCGCCGCCATGATCACCACTACGGCATCGGCGTCACCGTCGGTGATCGCCTGCCGCAGCGCCTCGTTGAGGTTGCCTTCCTCGATCGCCAGCTGATCGACGGTGGCGTACTGCTCGGTGCTGAACAGCGTCTCGAACAGGTCCCGGCACAGGGCGACTGCCCAGGCCCGGAACGCTCGGGCCACCGTCTCGCTCTCGCCGACCCGGCCCTGCTGCAGCAATCCGTACTCCCGGACCGTCTCCAGCATCCGGTATCTGATCGTCGAACCCTCCTCGACCGTGATCAAGGACTGGTCCGCCAGCTCCTCCAGCAACAGGACCACATCCCGGCCGAGCGAGTCGCCGCCGATCAGGGCCCCCGCACCGTCGAGGCCGAAGCCGTCGCGGAAGGACGCCAGCCGGCGCAACGCGGTCCGGCCGTCCTCGTCGAGCAGGTTGGCCGACCAGTCGATCACCGCCTCCAGGGTGCGGTGCCGGTCCGGCGCGGCCGGATCCCGGCTGCGCAACAGTCCGAACCGGTCGGTCAGCCGCACGGCGATCTCGACCACCGACATCACCCTGATCTTGGCGGCGGCCAGCTCCACCGCGAGCGGCAGACCGTCCAGCCGCTCGACCAGGGCACCGATCGCCGCGTCGTCCAGCAGCGCGTCCGGCCGGGCCGCCGAGGCCCGCTCCCGGAACAGGGCAACGCCGTCGGACCGGCTCAGCTGCGCCAGCGGGTAGGCCCGTTCGGCGGCGATGCCCAACGGCGCCCGGGTCGTGGTCAGCACCGACAGCTCGGGCAGGTTGGTGATCAACAACGACACCAGCCGGGCCACGCCGTCGATCACGTGCTCGCAGTTGTCGATGATCAACAACGTCGGCGCGCCGGCGAGCTTCTGGGACAGCCGGGACCGCAGATCGGTCCGCTGCTCCGGGGTCAGCGCCCGCCAGGTGGCCACCGAGTCACGCACCCCGAGCGCCGAGGCGACCTCGATGATCACCTCGTCGTCGCCGGCGATGCCGACCAGCTCGACCAGGTGCACCACGGGCTGGGACGCCGCGCGGCCGACCGCGTGCGCCAGCCGGGTCTTGCCCAGCCCGCCCGGGCCGAGGATCGACACCACCCGGTGCTCGACGGATCCCGCTCCGGCGGGGCCGGTGCCGAGCAGCCCGAGCACGGCCCGGACGTCGTCGTCCCGGCCGATCAGCCGGGTCGGGTCGAAGTGCAGGCCTTCCCGGACCGGCCGGTCCAACGCCAGCAGGTGGCTCTGCACCCGCTGCAACTCCGGGCCGGGGTCGGTGCCGAGGCGGTCGGCCAGGTCGCGGCGATAGCTCTCGTACCGTTCCAGGGCCGGGCCCGGCCCGCGGGCCGCTGCCTCGCTGCGCAGCAGGGCCGCCAGGACCTGCTCGTCCATCCCGCCGTCGACCGCGACCGCGTCGATCAGCGGGGTCAGGGTCGCCACCGCGGCGGCATGATCACCACCACGGCTCTGGGCCTGGCCGAGCACGGCGGCCAGCTCGGCCCGGTGCCGCCGGGCCGCGGCGCGGAGCAGGTTGAGCGACTCGGGCTGCGCCGGATCCGCGTCCTGGACCGGGATCCGCAGTGCCTCCTCGGCCAGCTGCAGCGCCGCCGCGGTGGCGCCGCCGACCAGCGCGGCCCGGGCCCGGACCACCGCGTCGGCCAGCGCCAGGACGTCCACCGCGCCGGCCGCGACGCCGAGCCGATAGCCGGCCTGACCTCGGGTGATCAGCTCGGCCGAGCAGGCGGCCCGGGTCCGCGACACCAGCACCTGCAACGCCTTGGTGGCGTCGGCCGGAGGCTCGTCGCCCCAGATCTCCTCGATCAACAGGCCGTCGCCGACCGCTCCGCCTCCGCCTCGGACCAGGGCCGCCAGCAGCGTCTGCGGCCGGATCCCGGGGACGGGTTCGCCCTGCCAGCGGACGCCGTCGAGGACGGCCAGGGCGTACTGCACGGAGGACAGCCTAGGCTGCGGCGCGGGTAACGGCCGGGACTGCGCAGACGATAGCGTTGCCCGATGGCGTACGAGAGCGTGGAGGTCGACACGGGCCTCACCGTTGATCAGATCGCGACGGTCTTCCGGCGGGTGATCAGATCCGGCAACCCGGACGCCACCTTCGGGCCGATCGAGATCGGCGCGGGACAGCCCGATGTCTACGCCGCCTACGCGGCGGGCAAGAACCTGATCACCCGGTGGTGCATCCAGCTCTTCGTCCGCGAGGACGACGGCTCGCGGCGGGTGCAGGTGATCATTCTCGGCTCGTCGATGCTCGGCAAGGCCTGGCAGGGCACCCGGAACACCTACTCCGCCGCCCTCGGCCGCAGCCGTGCCGAGAAGGTGGTCGAGACGATCCGCAGCATCGAGGGCGAGCTCGGCTGAGCCGGCCTCAGCTGAAGTGGGTCAGGCCGTCCGGCGGTGCCGGCGACTCCTCCGCATAGGCATCGGTGTACGGCTCCGCGGCGCCGGCCAGCTGATCCAGCCGGTCGCCGTGCACCACCCGGTACGGGAAGGCGGCGCTGCCGGCCCGTTCGGCCAGCCGTCCGACCGGCAGCGGCAGCGGAGATCCCAAGATCAAGATGTTGCCGAAGCGGCGGCCCTTGAGGGTCGAGGACTCCGCGATGAAGACGGTCTCGGGAAACGCCGTCCGGATCGCGGCGAGCACCCGTCGGGCATAGCCGAGCGGCGATCGATCGGTGATGTTGATCATGACCGTTCCGTCGTCGACCAGCACCCGCGCGGTGTCGGCGAAGAACTCCGCCGTGCCGAGCTCGGCCGGCACCCGGGCCCCGACGAACGCGTCGACGATGATCAAGTCGGCGTAGTCGTCGCGCAGCTCGGCCACCCCGGTCCGGCCGTCGGCGGCCCGGACCTTGATCCCGCTCCGCTTGTCCAGTGGCAGGTGCTGCCGGACGAATGAGGTCAGCTCCTGGTCCGGTTCGAGGACGATCTGGGCCGACGTCGGCCGGGTCGCCGCGACGTAGCGTGGCAGGGTCATCGCCGCGCCGCCGACGTGCACCACCCGGAGTCGCTTCCCGGGCAGGGCGTGCGCGTCGACTGCGTCCGCGATCCGTTGGATGTAGTCGAACTCGAGCCGGAGCGGGTCGTCGAGGTCGACGTAGGACTGATCGGTGAAACCCATCCGCAGCGTGTATGCCCGCGGGTAGGCCAGGTCGCGGATCAGCTTCACCCCACCCGCGCCCGGCCGGAGCTGCAGCTCGCTCACACCCGATCCCGGGTCAGTGGCCGGGTCGCGGCCGGCGGCTCGGCGATGATCATCCGGGCCGTGCGCAGGTCGGTGATCAGGACGTCGATCCAGCCGCCCGACGCGGCGGCCCGGATCGCCTCGACCTTTCGTTCCCCGCCGGCGATCCCGATCACCCGCGGCACCGCCCGCAGCTGCTCGCTGGCGATGCCGACGACGCGGTCGTTCAGCGGGGTCGTGATCAACTGGCCGAGATCGTCGAAGAACCGCAGGCAGACGTCGCCGACCGCGCCGGCCGCCCGCAGCGAGTCGAACTCGGAGTCGGAGATCGCGTTCCCGGACTCCCGGAGCAGCGGGGACGGGCTGAGGCTGCCGATGCCGGCCAGCAGCACGGTGAGGGCGTCCCACTCCCGGGTCAGCTCGGCGATGAACGGGTCCTGCATCAACGCGTCGCGCACCGTCGGGGACCCGACGATGCCCGGCGCGGCCAGAAACTTCGGTGTCGCCCCGGTGACCCGGGCGAACTGCTCGGTCAACCGGGTCGCGTTGACCTGGACCCGCGGATCGCCGACGCCGCCGATCACTTGGACGATGTCGGTCGCGGTCGAGATCGTGCTCGGCCGCATCGCCTCGGCGGTGGCCAGCAGGGTGGCCGACCAGGAGCTGATCCCGATCCGGTCCGAGCCGGTCAGCGTGGTCTCCAGGTAGGCCGCACCGGCCGCACCGAGCGCCAGCAGCAGGGTCGACTCGGAGTCGCCGTCGTAGTCGGCGACCACGACATCGGTCAGCGCGAAGCGTTGCCGCAGCTCGTCCTCGACGTCGGTGTGCACCCCGGACGGCGCGACCACGACGGTGCGGACGATGCCGAGTTGCGCCGCCTCCTTGAGAAACCGGGACACCCGGGACTGGGACATGCTGAGCCGACTGGCGATCTCCGGCTGGCGCACCCCCTGCTCGTGATACATCCGCGCGATCTTGGTCAGCAGCGCGAGCCGGTCGGTGCTCAACCGGGTGCGCGGCGACGCGGGACGATCGAGCATGCTCCTCAGCGTATCCGGAGTGGGCCTCGCCCCACCGAACCCACGGCGATCGGTGAATCAGCCCGCGAACCACTCAGCCACCGTCACAAATCGGGGGCGCAACGCGGTCTCGGCCCCAGAAATCGGCACTCGCGGCTCGTTGCACCCCCGATTTGTGCCGGTCAGGGTTCGGATCCGGCAGTTCAACCGGCTCAGTTCATGAACATGCCGCCGTCGATGTTGATCGCCTGGCCGGTGATGTAGCCGGCGGCGTCGGAGGCGAGGAAGAGCAGCAGGTTGGCCACGTCGGCGACCTCGGCCGGTCGCTTCAGCGGGATCTCGGAGATCCATTCCTCGATCAGTTCACCGGGGGCGTAGTCGCCCAGCCGGCGGCCCCACTCCTGGTCGTTGTAGGCCCACATGTCGGTGCGGACGATGCCCGGGCAGTAGCAGTTGACCCGGATGCCGTCCGCGGCGAGCTCCTTGGCCAGGGACTGGCTCAGGCCGACGATGCCGAACTTGCTGGCGGCGTAGGCCGGTGTGTAGATGAAGCCCTGCCGGGCCTGGCCCGACGCGGCGTTCAAGATCACGCCGCCACGCTGTCGGAGCAGCGGCAGCGCCGCCCGGGCGGTGAGGAAGGCCGCCGTCGTGTTCACCGCCAGGACCCGGTTGAAATCCTCCAGGCCGGTGTTCTCCAGCTCGTTGATGGTGATCACGCCGGCGTTGTTGATCAGTACGTCGAGCCGGCCGGTCGTGGCCGCGACTCGCTCGAACACGGCCTTCACCTCCGACTCGGAGGTGACGTCGGCTTGCGCCGCGGTGATCTTCAGTCCGTCGGCCCGGCCCTGCTCGGCGGCCTGCCGGACGTGATCATCCCGGTCGACGATGATCACCTCCGCGCCGGCCCGGGCGAACGCGGTCGCGATGCCGTGACCGATGCCGCGGGCACCGCCGGTGACCAGGACGGTCCGGCCGGAGAAGTGACCGTCGAAGATCGGGCTGGCCGGTTCAGTCATGATCAAGAGCCTCCCGGGCCGCGGCGGCCAGCCCGCTCGCGGTGAGTCCGAAATGGTCCAGCAGGAAGGCGGTGCTGCCGGTGGGCGCGAATTCGCGCAGCCCGAGCATCCGCACCGGGACCCGGCGGCGGCGATCCAGCCGGACCACCTCGGCCGCCACGGCGGCGCCGAGCCCGCCGGCCAGGTTGCCCTCCTCGGCGGTCACGATCGCCCGGGTCTCCCCCGCCGCGTGCTCGATCGCCGCCACGTCCAGCGGCGCCAGGTAGGCGGCGTTGAGCACCCGGGCGGAAACCCCGTCGGCGGCCAGCAGGTCGGCCGCGGCCAGCGTCCGGGAGACCAGGGTGCCGATGCCGATCAGCGTCACGTCCGCCCCTTCCCGGAGCCGCTGGAACCGGCCGCGTTCCAGCGCCGAACCGGCCGGCGTCACGTCGGGCACCGGGAACCGGCCGACCCGGATGAAGGTCGGCCGCGGGTGCTCCGCTGCCTGCCGGACCGCGGCGGCGGTCTGCCGCCGATCGGCCGGCACGATCAGGTCCAGCCCGGGCAGTGCCCGCAGCCAGGACAGGTCCTCGACCGAGTGGTGCGTCGGGCCGAGCTCGCCGTACGCCATCCCGGGGCTCATCCCGCACAAGATCACGTTGTGGCCGCTGTAGGCGACGTCGGCCTTGATCTGCTCCAAGGCCCGGCCGGTGAGAAACGGTGACGCCGCGCAGACGTACGGGATCAGTCCGGCGTTGGCCAGGCCGGCCCCGACGCCGACCAGATTCTGTTCGGCGATGCCGACGTTGATCAACCGGTCCGCGAAGCGGGCCTTGAAGCCGGTGAGACTGCTCGACCCGACCGAGTCGTTGCAGACCGCGACGATCCGCGGGTCCCGCTCGGCCAGCTCGATCAGGGTCTCGGCGAACGCCGACCGGTTGTCGTACACCGGGGCATCGGTCGCGACGCTGAGCGCGGTCATGCCGGCACCTCCTCCTCGGCGGCCTGAGCCAGCTCGGCCAGCGCCAGCCGTACCTGCTCGTCGGTCGGCACCTTGTGATGCCACTCGACCCGGTCCTCGATGAACGAAACGCCCTTGCCCTTGATCGTGTTCGCGATCACCGCGACCGGGCGATCGCGACCGGCCGGAGTGAGCGTGCTGCGCAGCGCCCGATGATCATGACCGTCGACCGTACGCACCTCCCAGCCGAATGCGGCCAACCGGTCGTCCAAGGGGTCGAGCCGGTTGGTCTCCTCGGTCCGGGCCCCCTGTTGCAGCCGGTTCCGGTCGATGATGATCACCAACTCGGTCAGCCCGTAGTGGCTGGCCGCCATCATCGCCTCCCAGTTGCTGCCCTCCTGCAGTTCCCCATCGCCGAGCACCACGAACGTCCGAGAATCCCGGCCGGCCAGCCGGGTGCCCAGCGCCGTGCCGACCCCGACCGGCAACCCGTGGCCGAGCGGCCCCGTGTTCGTCTCGACCCCGGGCACCTTGACCCGGTTGGGATGGCCGTTGAGTGGGCTGAGCGGAGCCATGAAGGTCGGCAACTCGGCCGGGGAGAAGTAGCCGCAGGAGGCCAGGGTGGCGTAAAGAGCCGCCGCACAGTGTCCCTTGCTCAGAATGACATGATCACGCTCCGGCTGGTCCGGCCGCGCCGGGTCGATCCGGAGCACGCCGTTGAACAGCACCGTCAAGATGTCGGTGACCGAGAAGTCACCACCGATGTGCCCGGCCCCCGCCGCCGCGATCATCTCGACCACCCGGCGCCGGGTCCGCGTCGCGGCCGCCGCGATCAGCTCCGCCCACTGGGCGTCATCGGCCCGATCCAGCCGCCGGCCCAGGTCCATCCAGCGCTGTCGCTGCTCGGCAGCGGGCTTCAGAGATTCCATATGGCATACCTATTCACTACTGAACGGATTGCTCACATTGTCTGATGGGTCCTCGATCACTGTCAACCGGACCGGCACCTTGTCAGGACTACTTGACAGATCTCGCGGCGTCAGGGACTCTTGACAGCATGCTGAAGATCACGGAACACGAGGACACCTCGGACGCGCCGGTGCACGTCGAGGTCACACTGGGCATCACCGGCGACTGGCGGTCCGAGCCGCTGAAGGTGATCACCGGGATCACCGAAGGGATCAAGTCACTCGACGGAACCCTGACCGAGTCCGTCCACCTGGCCCGCCGCCAGGGAGTGACCTGGGCCGAGATCGGCAAGGCTCTCGGCATCAGTCGTCAGGCCGCCTGGGAGCGCTTCTCCGTCGACTGAGACCGGGGCGTGCTGGCCGACGCTGACGCTCGGGTGTTCGTTCACTGAGCCTGTCGAAGCATGTCCTGAGCCTGTCAAAGGGGGCGGAACCGATGATCAATCCACTCTCACCGGCTGTTTCGGCGACAGGACGAAACACGCACCAAGGACGGCGACCCGAGCGGAACACAGTCGATCCGGTCGACCGTCTGCCCGGTGCCCAGCCGAGCGCGGCGTGATCAGGATCTGCCGAGTGCGAGTGGACCCGTTGGCCACGAATTTCGCCCAACGGCTTGGCCAACGCGTCCACTCGCCAAGCGAACCGCCCGATCGGGCGGGGGCCGATTCCGGCAGCCCTCCGGAGGCTGGCGGCAGAGACTCGAGCCCGGCACAATCCGCCGATCTTGGCGCGTCTTTCGTCTTTCGCCGGGCCAACCGAGGGATCACGCAGGTGGGCCGCGGGGTCGGTTCAGGACACCAGGGTCACCCGACCCGGTGCCAGGAGTGGCTCCCGGGCCCGAACCCGGTCGATCCGTCCGTGATCAAGGTGGACCACCTGATCGGCCCGGGCGAGGGTGACCGGGCGGTTGGTGATCGCCAGCAGGGTCAATCCCGTGCCGGACAGGCGATCCCAGAGCTCGCGTTCGGTCCGGACGTCGAGGGCGCTGGACACGTCGTCCAAGATCAACAACTGAGGCCGGGCGGTGAGCGCACGGGCGATCGCGGCGCGCTGGGCCTGACCGCCGGAGAGCCGCACCCCGCGGGCCCCGATGACCGTGTCGAGGCCCGCCGGCAACGTGGCGACGTCGCGGTCCAGGGCGGCCGTCCGCACCGCCCGGTCCAGCTCGGCGTCGTCGCGGCCGAGCAGCAGGTTGTTGCGCAGGGTCTCGCTGAACAGCAGCGGCACCTGGGGCACATAGCCGGACCGCGGCGGAGTGAAGAAGGCGGCCGGATCGTCGATCACGGCGCCGTTCCAGCTCACCGTGCCGGCCCGGCTGGGCAGCAGGCCGAGCAGCGCCCGGACCAGGGTCGTCTTGCCGGCGCCGACCGTCCCGGTGATGGCGGTGAACGAGCCACGGTCGATGATCAACTCGACGTCGTGCACACCGCGGCCGGACGGATGGACGGCGGTGAGCCCGGTGACAGCGAGGCGGCGCAGCGGTGGCGCCGCCGCGACCGGACCGGGACCGGCCGGCTCGTCGACCGGGTGCAACGGCCGGTGTCGTACCAGCGCCGGGGCGGAGTGTGCCGGCAGCAGCGTGGTCATGCGTTCGACAGCGACGCGGGCCTGGCGATGCCGGGTGAGGAGCTGACCGGCGTAGTAGGGCAGCCAGACCAGATGGCCCAGATAGGCGACGAAGAGCGCGAGCTCGCCCACGGTGAAGGAGCCGTTCCGCAGGGCGTGCACGGCCAGCAGCAGGACGACGCCGATGGCCAGGTCGACGGTGATCCGGTTGAACCCGCCGAGCGCGGACGTCAGCACCTGATCACGCAGCCCGGTTCGGCGCCGGCGCTCGTTGAGCGTCGCCAACCGGCGTACGATCCCGTCGCCGGCGTGGGCCGACTTCACGGCCAGGACCGAGCCGAAGGTCTCGCCGAGCAAGGCGGTCACGGCCGACGTCGCCTGCCGGAACGCGGCCCGGTCCACTCCGATCCGACGTCGGACCAGCCGGGTGACGCCGATCACCGCCAACAGCGGTAGGGCCACCGCGAGAGCGATCAGCGGTTCGGCCAGCAGCATGATCGTCAGCGACCCGACGGTGAGGATCACGTGAGCGGCGACGTTCATGATCGTTTCGAGGAAGGCCTGGAAGTCGTCGACGTCGTCGCGGATCCGGCTGACCGCGTCCCCCGGCGAGGTCGCCGGTGGCCCGGCCTCGCCGCCGCCGCTGTGCAGCTGCGCGCGGAGCAGATTCAGGCGGAGCAGGCCGCGCAACTGCTGCGAGGTCTTCGTCCGGACGACGCCGGTCCACATGACCAGCAGCCGGGCCGCCTCGGCCGCCGCGAGCAGCGCGATGATGCTGAAGACGTCGAGTCCGGCCGGACGATCACCGGTCAGCGCGTCGAAGACCTGCTGCAACAGCCAACCGGTCACCAGCAGCAGGCTGTCCCAGGTCGCCAGTTGCCCGAAGCTGAGGCCGAACAGGACCGGGCGGTAGAGCGCCAGTCGCGCCGCGACCAGCCACGGCGAGGGCGGCGATGTCGGTTGGTTGATCATCTGAGGGCTCCGGCTCGGGCGGCGCGGAGCAGGTGCGCGAAGCGCGAGGTCGGATCGGCGCCGAGCGCCTGCCGGTCGCCGTGTTCGACCAGCCGGCCCGCGTCCAGGACGGCGATCCTGTCGGCTCGGTCGAGGGTGTCGAGCCGGTGCGCGATGATCACGGCGGTCCGGCCGGTCAGCAGACTGTCGACTGCTCGTTCGACCTGTCGCTCGGTCACCGGGTCGAGCCGGGAGGTGGCCTCGTCCAAGATCACCAGACCGGGATTACGGAGAAAGACCCGCGCAAAGGCGATCAGTTGCGCCTCGCCGGCGGAGACCCCGGTGCCGCCCGGACCCAGCTCCGTGTCCAGGCCCGCCGGCAACGAACGCAGCCACGGTTCGAGGCCGAGGTCGGACAGGACGTCGATCACCGCGTCATCGGCGGCGGGGCAGGTCCCGAACAGGGTGAGGTTGTCGCGCACCGTGGTGTGGAACAGCTGGACGTGCTGGGTGACCAGGGCGATCCGGCCGCGGAGCTCGGCCAGCGGGATCTCCCGCAGGTCGACCCCGCCGAGCCGGACCGTGCCCCGGCTCGGATCCAGCAGCCGCAGCAGCAGCCGGGCCAGGGTGGTCTTGCCGCTGCCGGTCTGGCCGACCAGGCCGAGCACCTCGCCCGGCTCCACAGCGAGGTCGATGTCCCGCAGGATCGGGGCGCCGCCCGGATAGGCGAAGCCGACGTGATCAAGTCGTACGGAGGGCGCACCGGCACCGGCCGGCCCGGCAGATCGTCCGGTGTCGCGGATCGACGGCTCGAGCGCGAGCAGTTGCTGGATCCGGCTGAAGCCGGCGATGGCTTCCTGCGCCAGCTGTTGTTGTTCGGCGATCGCGTCGAGCGGATCACGCAGCAGGCTGGTGTAGCGGAACAGGACGTAAACGGCGCCGAGCGTGATCGAGCCGGCCTGGTAGAGCCAGACGCCACCCGCGAGGCTGAGCACCGTGCCGGCGGCGAACACTGCCCCGGTGATCACCCAGGTGGTCCGGCTGGTCCCCGAGGAGCGCAGGCCGGCGCGGATGAACCGCGCCAGCGTCGTCCGGAACCGGTGCAGGGCGTAGGAACCACCGGCGTTGGCCCGGAGGTCCTCGGCCCCGTGCAGTTCCTCCTCGACCACGCCGAACAGCTCGGCCGAGGCGGCCCGGCGCTCGATCGCCGACGGGATCGCGAAGTTGCGCAGGCTCATGATCACCGCGGCCGCGATCAGCACGTAGACCACCAGGGCCAGCCCGATCCGCCAGTCCTCGATCAGCACCAGGCTGAGCACCCCGAGCAGGGTGAAGAGGCTGCCGACCACATACCTCAGGAACGAGGACAGGAAGCTCGACAGCGCGCTCGCGTCCCCGTCGGTGCGTTCGATCAGCTCGCCCGGCGAGTGGTCGTCGTGGAAGGCCAGATCAAGATCGAGAACGTGCCGGGCCACCCGTTCCCGCAGCGCGTTCGTCGCGGCCCAGGCGACCTGCGTCGTCGCATAGCCGACGAAGATCCCGACCACCCGGTGCAGCAGCGAGGCGACCAGGAAGCCGACCGCGATCCAGGCCAACCACGACAGCGGGCTGCCCGCCACCGCCTGATCGATGAACAGCCGCACCAGCTGCGGCCCGATCAACGGCAGCACGGCACCGAGCAGCACCAGCAGGCCGAGTCCCGCCAGCTGCGCCCGGCGGCCGTCCGCCACGACGTCGAACAGCCGGCGAACCGACGACCACGACAGCACCGCCGGGTCCGGGCCGGTCGCGGCGGTGATCATGATCGCCTTCTCTTCGGGTCGGTCGGAGCCGCCGGCACCAGGAACACGCCGATGGTCACCAAAGCGGTGCCGAGCAGGTGCCAGCCGGTGAGCGGCTCCGCGAGCAGCAGGGCGGCGCTGAGGACGCCGATCACGGGCACCAGATTGAGCACAGCGCCGGCCGAGCTGACCGAGACCGTACGGATGGCGTGGTTGTAGAGCACGAAACTGCCGGCGTAACAGAGGCCGCCGATGATCACCGTGACCACCCAGTAGCGGACCGGCACCGCCACCGGCAGCTCGACGCGGCCGGTCGCCCAGAGGATCACGGTGACCGCGGCCGTCAGCGTGCCGGCGAAGCTGAACTGGATCGTCGTCACCACCAGTGGGTCCTGGGCTCTGACGGTGCGGGCCGCAAGCACGACGTAGGCCGCGGCGGCGGCCGATGCGGCCAGCACCAGGGCGTCACCGACGTTGAAGCCGGCGGCGACATCGAACCGTCCCAACGACAGCACTCCGATTGCGGCGATGGCGGTCCCGAGCAGGCCCCGGGCCCCGGGCCGCTCGCGCAGCACCGGCCAGGCCAGGGCCAGCACGAAGCATGATTCGGCGACCGAGATCACCGCCGCGTTCGCCGCCGAGGTGTACGCCAGCGCCAAGGTCAACCCGCCGTAGGCCAGGCCCGGCTCGAAGACGCCGAGCAGGGCGGCCCGCCACAGGCCGCGAGCGGACCACCGGCCGCGCAGCAGCAAGATCATCCACAGGGTGGCGACGGCCGCGAGCAGCTTGATCGTCAGCATGGTCATCGGGTCGAAACCCTCGAGGGCGAACTTCGTCCCCGTGGTGGCCAGACCCCAGCCCAGGGCGGCCGCGAACAGCAGCCAGCGGACGCGGCCGGCGGCCGGCCGGGGCAGCAGCTCGAGCCCGCCGGAACTCGGGCCAACCGAAACACTGGCTCTCATGCCCCCAGGCTGCGCCCCGAGACCCCATGGCGTCCACGACACGTATCCCACGAAACGCGCCATCCCCCACGAAGACCCCGAGTTGTCAGAACGAGGGGACGCCAGAGCGTGCCCTAGTTCTGACAGGCCGGGGTTGCAGCGGGATCGCAATGGGCGCATTGCCTTTTGACGTCCTCCCGCGGTGGCCGAGTCGCCCGTCGAATTCCTAGGGTGCTGGCATGGTCACTGCGGCGGGGCACGAGTTGATCATGGTGACGCCGCGCGAGCCCGTCCCGGGCCACGGCCCGGTCCTCCGCACCATGATCATCATCGCCGCCGTGACGCTGCTGCTGGCCGGCTGCGTCTCGACCCGGCCGCCGCGGCCGACCGACCCGGTTCCCGTACCGGCTTCGTCGGAACCCGCCCCAGCGCCGGTGCCGACTCCCTATGCCGGCCCTGGGAAGCCGCCGCTCGAGCTGACCGAACTGTGGCAGAACGACGACCAGCCACTGGCCGAGATCGACAGTGCCGAGGTGATCGCGGGCTCGCTGGTGATCACCGGGTGGGAGAAGACGCGGAACGACCAGGAATCGGTGGTGATCGATGCTGATCACGGCAAGGTCCGCTGGCGCGCCGGCCAGTTGCCCCGGGAGTTCCGGCTCGACTCCGCGGACCGTCCCACCGCACGGCTCAGCCAACGCGCCGGCTGGGCGGTCGAGCGCCTGGCCGACGGGATGCTGATCCTGCCGTACCACCTCGGATCCTGCCGCGATGGCGGCCACGAGTGCCCGGCGAAGGAGCTCAAGCCGTATCGCGAGCACGGTCTGGTCGGTTTCTCGCTGGCCGATCGCCGGCAGGTCTGGCACACCGCGCCGGTCCGCGGCGCCGCTCCGCGGACCGATCGGCCCCAGACCTCCGGATTCCAGAAGTTCGAGGTCGTGGGCGCCACCTCGAGCACGGTGCTGGTCACCCTCGGTGTCGCCGGCAACTACCTCGCCGACCTGGAGTGGGAGTCGCCGGATCGGCAGCCGCAGACGATCGCGTACGACTCCGCGATGGGCTGGGTGCGGTGGCGGATCGAAGGATTCGCGGCCGAGACCGTGATCGACGGCGACGTCGTGATCGGCCTGGAGCGGTCGTCCCGGCCGGGCGCGGCCGGCGGGGTCCCGGTCGGAGTGGACGCCGTGCTCGGATCCCGGCTGTGGTCGATGCCGGACTCGACCAGTGTGCGCTGGAGCAGCATCGGCGGCTTCGGGTTGATCGTCGCCGACGTCGGTGACGCCGGCCGGGGCCCGGCACCGGCACGACGGACCTGGATCAGCGGCCCCTCCGGCCACACCCATCCGTTGCCGCCGGTGTCGCCGGCCGGGGCCGACTGGATCGCGCCCAGGCTCGGCGGGCCCCTGGCCTGGCGGGTGGTGCCCGCGTCGGGCGCGGGCGGAGCATCGGGCGGTCCGCAGCTACAGACCCTCGACGACGACGGCGAGGTCACCATCGGCCCGACGGCCCTGCCCGACGACGCGGTCGCGGCCGAGGTCGGCTTGATCGACTACGTCTGGGTGAGCCAGGCCTCCGGTCGAGTCCGGGGCTACGACCAGACCGGCACGCCGCGGACCAAGGAACTGACCGGGTCCGTCCGGGTGGTCGCATACTCCCAGTTGCTGATCAGCCACTCCGGCTCGACCCGCCTCCAACTCCTCGACCTCGATTAGGCGCGCCCCAACCCCGAGTTGTCAGAACTAGGGCACGCCAGAGCGTGCCCTAGTTCTGACAAGTTGGGGTGTGGGTCAGGTGATCACCAGGCCGTCGTTGGAGTCGTCGACGTCGAAGGTGATCGTGGCGCCGTCGCCGATCTCGCCGGCCAGCACGCGGCGGGCCAGTTGATCTTCGATCGTCGACTGGATCAGCCGGCGCAGCGGACGGGCGCCGTAGACCGGGTCGAAGCCGGTCATGGCCAGCCAGTCCTTCGCGCCCTGGGTCGCCTCGACGGCGATCCGGCGGTCGGCCAGCCGCTCGTTCAACCGGTGCAGGTTGATCTCGACGATCTTGGCCAGCTCCTCGGTGCCGAGCGCATCGAAGAGCACGACCTCGTCCAGCCGGTTCAGGAACTCCGGCTTGAACGCGCCGCGGACGATGCCCATCACGGCATTGCGCTTGGAATCCGCATCCAGGGTCTGGTCGGCCAGGAACTGCGAACCCAGGTTGGAGGTCAAGATCATGATCACGTTCCGGAAGTCGACGGTACGGCCCTGGCCGTCGGTCAGCCGGCCGTCGTCGAGCACCTGCAACAGGATGTCGAAGACCTCGGCGTGCGCCTTCTCCACCTCGTCCAGCAAGATCACCGAGTACGGCCGACGGCGGACCGACTCGGTCAGCTGGCCGCCTTCCTCGTAACCGATGTAGCCGGGCGGGGCACCGACCAGCCGAGCGACCGAGTGCTTCTCGGAATACTCGCTCATGTCGATCCTGATCATCGCCTGCTCGTCATCGAAGAGGAACTCGGCCAAGGACTTGGCCAGCTCGGTCTTGCCGACACCGGTCGGGCCGAGGAACAGGAACGAGCCGGTCGGCCGGTTCGGGTCGGAGATGCCGGCCCGCGATCGCCGGACCGCATCCGCGACCGCGCCGACCGCCTTCCGCTGGCCGATCAGCCGCTCGCCCAGCCGGTCCTCCATCTGCAGCAGCTTCTCGCTCTCGCCCTCCAGCAGCCGGCCGACCGGGATGCCGGTCCAGCTGGACACCACCTCGGCGACGTCGGCCGCGCCGACCTCTTCGGAGACCATCGGCTTGGTCTGCTTCTCGGCCTCGCTGGCGGACTCCAATTCCTTTTCCAGGGCAGGGATCTCGCCGTAGCTGAGCTCACTCGCCCGGACCAGATCACCGTCGCGCAGGGCGCGGTCGGCGACGCCGCGGAGCTCGTCGATCTTCTCCTTCAGCTCACCGACCCGGTTCAGGTCCTTCTTCTCCGACTCCCACCGGGTCTCCAGGCCGCGCAGGTTCTCCTCGGCGTCGGCCAGCTCCTCGCGCAGCCGCTGCAGCCGCTCGGCGCTGCCGGGATCGAGCTCCTTCTCCAGCGCGAACTGCTGCATCTTCATCCGCTCCACGCCGCGGCGAAGTTGATCAATCTCCTCCGGTGAGGAGTCGATCTCCATCCGCAGCCGGGAGGCGGCCTCGTCGATCAGGTCGATCGCCTTGTCCGGCAGCTGCCGGGACGTGATGTAGCGGTGCGACAGCGACGCCGCCGCGACCAGGGCGGTGTCGGTGATCGCCACCTTGTGGTGCGCCTCGTACCGTTCCCGCAAGCCGCGCAGGATCGCGATCGTGTCCTCCACGCTCGGCTCGCCGACGAACACCTGCTGGAACCGCCGCTCCAGCGCGGGATCCTTCTCGATCCGCTGCCGGAATTCGTCCAGCGTCGTCGCGCCGATCATCCGCAGCTCGCCCCGGGCCAGCATCGGCTTCAGCATGTTGCCCGCGTCCATCGAGGAGTCGCCGCTCGCGCCCGCCCCGACCACGGTGTGCAACTCGTCGATGAAGGTGATGATCTGACCCTCGGCGTCGCGGATCTCGGTCAGCACGGCCTTCAGCCGCTCCTCGAACTCGCCGCGATACTTGGCCCCGGCGACCATCGAGGACAGATCGAGCGAGACCAACCGGCGGCCCTTCAGCGAGTCGGGCACGTCGCCGGCGACCAGCCGCTGGGCCAGGCCCTCGACCACGGCGGTCTTGCCGACGCCGGGCTCGCCGATCAGCACCGGGTTGTTCTTGGTCCGCCGGGCCAGCACCTGGACCACCCGGCGGATCTCGGCGTCCCGCCCGATCACCGGGTCGAGCTTGCCCTCGCGGGCGCTCTCGGTGAGGTCGACGCCGTACTGCTCCAGGGCCGAGGACGTACCCTCCGCCTCCGGGCTGGTCACCCGCTTGCTGCCGCGGCTCTCGTTGAACGCACCGGTCAGCTTGTCGGCGGACACGTGGAGATCGGTGAGGATCTTCTTCGCGTCCGAGGTGACCGCGGCGAGCGAGATCAGCAGGTGCTCGGTCGCGACGAAGGAGTCGCCGAGCTGCTCGGCCCGCGTCTCCGCGTCGGCCAGCACCCGGGCCAGGGCCCCGGAGACCTGCGGCTGAGTGACCGACGACCCGCTGGCCGACGGCAGCTTCGCGATCGCTCCCCGGGCGGCCGCGTCGACCACCAGCGGGTCGGCGCCGACCGAGGCGAGCAGCGGGCCGACCGTGTTGTCCGGCACCATCAGCAGCCCGTGCAGCAGGTGCTGCGGCTCGGCGTTGGGGTTGCCCGAGGTCAGCGCGTTGCGCAGGGCGGCCGAGATCGCGTCGCGGCTCTTGGTGGTGAGTTTGTTCGTGTCCATGCCGGGGCTGCACTCCTGTGAACGACCTAGTTGAGTCTTCCGGGCTCAACTTTAGGCTGCCGTCGGTCCCGGTTCAACACGGTTGAGCGTGATCCACTCAACTCTTGGACGGAGGATCCGGGCGCGGCGTCGGCGGCCGAGGCGGCACGACGGGCCGCTCCCGCCCCGCCCGGGCCAGCAGTACCACCAGCGCCACCCCGCCGCCGATAATCAGCAGGATCACCAGGATGATGATGAATTCGGTCGGTCCGATCAGCGGAAACATGGGGACTCCTCGCAGTTGATGGACACCGATACGGCATCCTTCGGTCCGGGCGATCCATCCTTGCGCACCGCCGTTCCACCGACGAGAACCGACGAAGGGCCCCGGCATGCCGAGCGACTACCTGGACCCGATCCGCGCCGAGTTGACCCGGGCCTGGCCGGACAACCGGACGGTCAACCTGATCTTCCACGGCCACAGCGTGCCGGCCGGCTACTTCGACACCCCGGACGTACGGACCGACCTGGCCTATCCGCGCCTGGTCCAGGACGGACTGAAGCGGCGCTATCCGTACGCGGTGATCAACGCGATCGTCACCGCCATCGGCGGCGAACACTCAGCCCAGGGCGCGGACCGGTTCGACGCCGTGGTGGCCCACCGGCCGGACGTGCTGTTCCTCGACTACGCCCTGAACGATCGCTCGATCGGGCTGGAACAGGCCGAGACAGCCTGGACCTCGATGATCTCCGCGGCGGTCGCCGCCGGGACCAAGGTCGTCCTGCTCACCCCCACCGGAGACCTCCGATCAGACCTGACCGACCCGGCCGACGACCTCAACCGGCACGCCGATCAGGTCCGCAACCTGGCCGAGCGGCACGGGCTGCCGGTGGCCGACAGCACGGCGGCGTTCCTCGCCGCGACGGCCGCTGGCACCGACCCGGCCGACCTGATGTCCCACGTCAACCACCCGAACGAGCAGGGCCACAGCCTGGTCGCCGAAGCGATACTCCGCCTGTTCTGATCCCGGGATGAACGTGCCGGCCGACACGCTGCGCGGCTACCGCGCCCACGCCAGGTAAAAATTCTCCAACTGTGACCCAGGTCTCGACAATTCATGACGAACCTGGCAGGATCGAGACCTGATCACGGAAGGGTAACGGGTAACTCGGGGGTCAACTCTTCGACCAACGATGACCAGGAGGTCCCCCAATGCCCCACAGCAGGATCAACTTCCGATTCCGCAGTCTCGCCGTCGCCGGCGCCTTCGTGCTGGCCCTGATCGGCTCGGCCGTCACAGCGCCGGCCGCCAGCGCCCAACCGGTCCAGGAGGCCGCCGCGGGCGTCATCCGCGCCAACGAGGAGGCCGCCTTCAACTACTTCGTCGGCAAGGGCCTGACTCCGATCCAGGCCGCCGGCGTCGTCGGCAACCTCGACCAGGAGTCCTACATGGACCCGACCATCCACCAGATCGGCGGCGGCCCCGGCCGCGGGCTGGCCCAGTGGAGCGCGGGCGGCCGCTGGGACACCTACCCCGGCGACAACCTGGTCGAGTTCGCCAACAACGCCGGCGTGGACCGTTACGGGCTGCAGGTCCAGCTCGACTTCATCTGGTACGAACTGAGCGAGTTCTCCTACTACGGGCTGCCGCAGCTGCGGGCCGCGACGACGATCAACGCCGCGGTGATCGCGTTCCAGGACAAGTACGAGGGCTGCGGCACCTGCCACACCGATCGCCGGATCGCGTACGCCACCGACGCCTACAACCTCTACACCTGAGCTCGCGGCGGGGTCCTGACCGGTCAGTAACTCGGCTGGCCGGTCAGGATCTTCTCGAAGATCTCCCTGAGGTAGGACAGGTCGCCGCGATTGCGGGCGAAGTCGCAGGCCGAATGAAGCTCACGCATCTCGATCCGGTCCCAGGCCAGGCCGCGGCCGGACTCGGCCAGCAGCTGCGCGAAGAACTCCCGCTGGGTCCGGCCGTTGCCCTCGCGGAACGGATGGCCGAAGTTCAGGAAGTCATACAGGGAAGCGATCTCGGCCGGCAGCTTCGCGGCCGGCACCCGGCGCAGCAGCTCGGTCTCGACGATCCGCGCCGCCGCGTCGGCGACCGGCCGGCCGATGCCGTGCGGCGGCATGAACGAATCGCCCTCACCCTTGGCCAGGCCGACTGTGCGCAGTTCGCCGGCCCAGGCGTAGACGTCCTGGAAGAGCTGGCGATGCAGGCCACAGAGATGATCAAGGTCGTAGCTGCGGGGCACCAGCTCCGGGTGCTCGCGGAGCTCCGCCAGCCGATACTCCAGCAGGTCGTTCTCGGCCGCCTCGAGCGCCTCGGCCGTCGTCGCGCCCACCAGGTTGCGGAGCACCAGGTGGTCCGGCGGGATCAGGTAGCCGTACCAATGGTCCTCGTCGTCGCCGACCGTCCACGGCGCCGGCTGGGTCAAGCGAGACCGTAGCGAGCGCGAACCCGCTGGCCGAGTTGATCGATGTCGATCTCGCCTCGGACGTACGCGTCCTGGTCGGCCCGGGTCTCGTCGGTGCTGCGGGACCCTTCGAGCTCCGACGTCCGCCGCGCATCGGCGATCGCCCGCCGACGGCGTACGGTATCTCGGTTCGCCAACCCAGCCACCAAATTCACCTTCCCAACTTCTCCGAATTCTACGCCCGCCCAACCCCGAGTTGTCAGACTCTCACCACGCTATGACGTGGTGGGAGTCTGACAACTCGGGGGGTTTAGGCGACTTTCGGGGTGGCGCGCATGCCGACGAAGCAGTAGAGGTCGCCGTTGATCCGGCTGAAGACGACCGGCATCAGGCCCTCGCTGAAGGACGGGCCGGCGCCGGTGGCGCCGAAGACGTCCGGCGCGACCGGGAGCAGGTCGCCCTCGATCGGCGGCGACAACTTGGCCATGGTGCCGGTGAACGCATAGCGGATCCGCCCGCCGGTGTCGGTCTCGCTGATCGTGATGTCCACGCCCTCCCGGCGATACGTGCCGAGGAACGGCGCCAGGTCCACCGCGGGTGCCGGCTCGGGCGCCTCGAACGGGTCCGGCATGGAGAGCCCGGCCAGCTCGGCGAACAGCTCTCGGAACAAGTCCGCGTAGAGCTGGCGGGCACCGCCGCCGTTGGTCATCAGCGCGACCACCATGCCCGCATCGGGAAAGGCCCGCAGGTAGGCGTACTGGCCGATCGCGGCGCCGTCGTGACCAAAACCGCGGGCACCGGTCCAGTCGTAGAGGGTCCAGCCCAGACCCCAGGCGTCGGAGCCGACGGTCCACTTGTCCTTGGTCTTCCCCTCCGGCCGCTGCATCGCCGCGACCGTCTCCGCACCGAGCAGCCGGCGACCGTCGGGCGCCACCCCGCCGTCGAGGTGCAGCTTGGCCAGCCGGGCCAGGTCGCCGGCGGAGACCAGGACCCGGGCCGCCGGGCCGAACGCGCGCGGGATCAGATCCCAGTGCGGGGCCGGATCCGGGTCGGTGCCGGGCTCGCCGAGATGGCTCATCGCCGCCGGGTGGGCCAGCGCCTCCTCGGGCAGCGACATCGACTGCCGCAGGCCCAGCGGGGTGAAGATCAAATCCTTGAGGGCCTGATCCCAGGTGGTCCCGGTGATCACCTCGACCAGCCGGCCGAGCACGACATAGCCGAGGCTGCCGTAGGACACCGTGACGCCGGGCGGCAGGTCGAGCGACACCTCGCGGGCGGCGGCCACATACTTCTCCAGGCAGTCGTCCCCGCGGCCGGTGTCGAGATTGAAGTCGTTGGTGACGCCACCGGTGTGCGACAGCAACTGACGGACGGTGATCGACTTCGTCGCCTCCGGGTCGGGCGTGCCGAACTCGGGCAGCACGTCGACGACGCGGGCTTCAAGATCAAGTCGGCCGTCGTCGACCAGTTTCATGATCATCGTCGCGGTGTAGACCTTGGCCACCGAGCCGGACTGGAAGATCGCGCCCGGGGTGACCGGGACCCCGGTCCGGCGGTGCAGCACGCCGCCGGCCAGTTCGTGCAGCTCGCCGTCGGCCAGGACGGCCAGCGCGGCGCCGGGCACGTGATGGGCCTGGCGCAGGGTGTCGAAGCGCCGCTGCCAGTGATCACGATCGAAAGTCATCGGAGTCTCCTCGTTGCGTACATTGTTCCCTTGATGCGAACACTGTACGCAGATGCGACCACTGTGCGCAAGCGCGTACGATGGCGCCCAGCCGATCGCCGAGAGGAGCACCGTGCCGACCGACCGCCGCACCGCGGAGCATCCGGTCCCGTCCGTCTGGACCCGGACCAAACGCAGCGGCCGGGACCGTCCGGCGCTGAGCCAGGGCCAGATCGTCGCCGCCGCGCTCCGACTGCTGGACGAGGAGGGACTCGGCGCGCTGAGCATGCGCACCCTCGGCGCCCGGCTGGATGCCGGGGCCGCCTCGCTCTATCGGCACGTATCCAACAAGGACGAACTGATCGAGCTGGTGGTCGACGAGGTCTACGGCGAGCTCGAGATCCCCGAGCCGCCCGGCCCGGACGGCTGGCGGCCCGCCGTGGTGGCCGCCGCCGGCAGCCTGCGCGCGATGGCGCTGCGGCATCCGTGGGTGGTGTCGGTGCTCGGCCAGGTCGGGCTGGCCCGGCTCGGCCCGAACCTCGGCCGGCAGTCCGAGCGGCTCCTGGCCGTCTTCGGCTCGGCCGGCCTGGATGCCGCCGCCGCCGATCTGGCGATGAGCGCGCTGGTCGCCTACGTCACCGGGATGGCGACCAGCGAGGTCGCGTACCAGTCGCTGCGCGAGCACAGCGGGCAGAGCGAGGAGGGCTGGCGGGAGAGCCTGAAGCAGGCGGTCGAGGCCACCGCCGAGGCCCACCCGCTGGTGGTGGCGAGCCTGCGCGCCAACGAGGCCAAATCCCCGACGCAACTCCAGGACGACTACTTCCGCTACGGACTCGACCTGATGCTCGACGGCCTCCAGCAACGACTGACTTGTCAGAACTGAGTTGTGTCCTGGCACAACTCAGTTCTGACAACTCGGCTCAGGAGGGGGTCGGGGTGGGGACGATGTTGTGGTTGAGGTGGAAGACGTTGTCGGGGTCCCAGGCGTCCTTCAGCGCGGTCAGCCGGACCAGCTTGGCCGGGCTGTAGGCGCCCTGGACGCCGGCCGCGCCCTCGTCGGTGAGCGCGTTGACGTAATAGCCGCTCGCGAACGGGGCCATCGCGACTCCGTACCGGCGCGAGGCCGCGATCCGCGCCTCGTCCTCGGCCGGATCGGTCCAGCGGGAAGCGGACACGAACTCGACGAAGGTCTCCCGCTGGCTGAACGCGGTGGCGTCGTCGGGCACGTCCGCGATCGCGCCGCCGTACGCCTGCAGGCTGGCGTACGGCAGGCCCTGACCGCTGCCGTCCGGCGAGCCGCGCAGGATGAACGCCTCGATCGCGGCGTCGGTCAGCTCGCGGCAGTACTGCCCCTTCCAGTAGCGCCGGTGCGAGGGCGCCTCGAGGTCATAGTCGTCCATCTGCTGCAGTTCCAGGTACGACATCCGGCGCAACTGCTCGTCAACCGGGCGGCCGATCGACCGCAACCGCGTCACCAGCTCGTCCGCTCCCGCCGGATCCCCCACCCAGACGAAGCCGAGGCTCACCACCGGGGCGTCGTCGACGTCGCCGACCCAGGCCGTCATCGTCGCCGACCGGGGCACGTCCCGGGCGAGGTCGCGCCAGTTGCGGAACGCGGCAGCAGCCGAGTCGAGCGGGAAGGTCAGGATCGCCTGGACGGCCGGATCGGTGACCTCGTGCAGCCGGAACTCGAAGCTGGTGACGACGCCGAAGTTCCCGCCGCCGCCACGCAGGCCCCAGTAGAGCTCGGGGTTTTCGGTCGCATCGGCCCGGACGGTGCGGCCGTCGGCGGTCACCACCTCGAACGAGACCACGTTGTCGCAGGTCAGCCCGTGCTGGCGGGCCAGCCAGCCCATCCCGCCGCCGAGGGTGAGGCCGCCGACGCCGGTGTGCGAGACGTTGCCGGCCGTGGTGGCCAGGCCGTGCTGCTGGGCGGCCACGTCGAGCGCTCCGAGCAGCGATCCGCCGGCGACCGTGGCCCGGCGGGTCGCCGGATCGACGGTCACCTGGTTCATCGGGGTCAGGTCGATCACCAGCCCGTCCTCCGGGATGGAGTGGCCGACGATGCTGTGGCCGCCGCAGCGGACGCCGAGCTCGAGGCCGTGCTCGCGTCCGTACCGGATCGTGGTGGCCACGTCGTCCGGGCTTGCGCAGCGCACGATCAGCTGCGGCCGGCGATCGACCATCGCGTTCCAGACGGTGCGCGCCCGGTCATAATCCGGGCTGTCCGGGGTCAGCACCGCGCCCCGGAGTTGATCTTGAAGGTTCGTCACGGTCGGGGGCATCGGTGGTTCCTCTCCGGAGCGTCCTGGTCGGGCCTGCCGCCGCCGATCTGCCGCGGTCGGCTGCCCTGCCCGCTCAGTATCCCGGTCCGACCGCCCGGCCGGGCCGGTTCCGGTGAATCCGCGCCGGGCGCCGCAAGACGCGCGCCCACTGTGACGTTCCCGGCCGGACAGGCGATCTCGGGTCGGGATTCGTCTCCACTCGACGCCCTAGTCGACCAGGGTCGAGGGCGGGCGACGGGCGGTCGTACCGAAGCGGTCGCGGTAGTCCGACGGTGCGATCCCGATCAGCCGGTGGAAGGAGCGACGGAGGGTCTCGCCGGTGCCGAAGCCGTACCGGCGGGCGATGGTGTCGAGGGTGAGCTCGGTCTCCGCCAGCGCCTGCTGGGCGGCTTCGATCCGGACCCGCTCCAGGTAGCCGGCCGGCGGCATCCCGACCTCCCGGGTGAAGCGGCGCTGGAAATGCCGCGGACTCAGCCCGGCCAGGGCGGCGAGATCCTCGATGCTGTGCCGGTCGCCGGGCTTGGCGTGGACGGCGTCGACGACGGTTCGGATGACGTCGCTGTCGGGTTGGGACGACCACAGCGGGACGCTGAACTGGGACTGGCTGCCCGGTCGCCGCAGGTAGAGGACCAGGGTCCGGGCGACGTCGAGCGCGGCGGCGCGGCCGAGGTCGGCCTCGACCATGGCCAGCGCAAGGTCCATCCCGGCGGTGACGCCGGCCGAGGTCCAGATCCGCCCGTCCTTGACGTAGATCGCGTCGGCGTCGACCGTGACCGCCGGGTAGTCCGCGGCCAGCCGGGACGCCTCGGCCCAGTGGGTCGTCGCCCTCCGCCCGTCCAGCAGCCCGGCCTCGGCGAGCAGGAACGTCCCGGTGCACACCGAGGCGACCCGGCGGGCCTTCCCGGCCGCGGCCGCGATCCAGTCGATGAGTTCACGGTTCTGGCGGACCGACCGGACCCGGCCACCCGTGACGATCAAGGTGTCGACGGAGGTGGGATCGGTGCCCGCGAGAGCCCGGTCGGCGACGATCGAGAGCCCCAGATCGGACCGCACCGGCCCGGCTTCGGGCGCCACCACGGTGCACCGGTAGCCGGCCTCCGCGAACACCTCGTACGGCCCGGTCAGGTCGAGTTGATCATGGTCCTCGAAGATCACGAACGTGACGGAGCGGGACTTCATCAGTCCAGCATCACACTCCCGGCCCGCGTCGTCCACGACCTGCACCCCACGCTTCGTGCCACTAGCCCCGGCTTGGGTTGCGGACCGACTCTGCGACCATCCCCCGTCCGCGGCCCGCCCCAGAACCGGTCAGCGGCTCGGCAGCGCGCGAGGTGGGCGACGGCCGGAGCGGCCGAGGCGGACGCCGCCGATCGGGTCGGCGGTGAAGACGCGGCGGGCGGAGGAGACGGCGCGGTCGGCGGCGAGCAGGGTGGCCAGCTCGTTGACCCGGGCGCGCAGCTCCTCGACCTCGGTCTCCAGCTCCAGGATCCGGCGGATGCCTTCGAGGTTGATCCCCTCGTCCTGGCTGAGCCGCTGGATCATCCGCAGCTTGGCGATGTCCCGGGCCGAGTAGCGCCGGCCGCGCCCCGCCGTGCGGCGGGGCGAGACCAGGCCCATCCGGTCATAGCTACGCAGGGTCTGCGGGTGCATCCCGGCCAGGCCGGCGGCCACCGAGATCACGAACACCGGCGCGTCGTTGTCGATCCGTTGGGGAAGATTGGCGGTCATCGACGATCACCGTCCGGTCCCCGCGGCCTCGGCCAGCAGCTGGGCCCGGGGATTGGACGGGCCGAGGGCGTTGGCGTACGTCTCCAAGGCCTGCCGGGCCGCGTCGTCGAGCTGGTCCGGGACCACCACCTCGACGGTGACCAGCAGGTCGCCCCTGGAGCCGTCCCGCTTGGTCGAGCCGCGGCCGCGGACCCGGAAGGTGCGCCCGTTCGGCGTACCGGCCGGGATCTTGAGTCGGACCGGAGCGGCACCAAGCGTCGGCACCTCGATCTCGGCCCCCAGCGCCGCCTCGGGGAACGTGACCGGTGCGGTCAGGGTCAGGTTGTCCCCGAGACGCCCGAAGATCGGATGCTGCCGGACGTGGACGACGACGTAGAGGTCGCCCGCGGCACCGCCGTTCTCGCCGGCACCGCCGCGACCCTTCAGCCGGATCCGTTGCCCGTCGGTGACGCCGGCCGGGATCCGGACCTGCATCGACTTCGTCGACTTGCCCCGGCCGGAGCCGTGGCAGACCGGGCAGGGATCGTCGACCACCATGCCGCGACCGCGACAGTCGCGGCACGGCTCGGTGACGGCGAAGACGCCGCCGGAGGTCGACGTCTGCATCCCGCTGCCCTCACAGGTCGGGCAGACCCGCGGCACCGTCCCGGCCTTGGCGCCGGTGCCCCGGCAGCCGGCGCAGGCCGCGTCGGACACCATCTGCATGCCGACCGTGACGCCGTCGATCGAGTCGTTGAAGTCGATCGTCACCTCGCCCTCGACGTCACTGCCGCGGCGCGGGCCGCGGGTGGTCGTGGTGCGGGAGCGGTTGGCGTTGTTGAACAGGCCGCCGAAGAGATCGCCGATGCCGCCGTCGCCGGAGGCATTGCGGAACAGATCGTCGACCGACGGCCCGCCGCTCTGGCCGCCGCGCGGGAACCGGAAACCCCCGCCGCCGAACAGCCGGCGGGCGTCGTCGTACTCCTTGCGCTTGGCCGTGTCGGCCAACACGTCGTTGGCCTCGGAGACCTGCTTGAACCGCTGCTCGGCCTCCGCGTTGCCGGGGTTGGCGTCGGGATGGTTCTCCCGGGCCAGCTTGCGGTACGCCTTCTTGATCTCCTCCGGCTTGGCGTCGGAGGAAACGCCCAGGACCTTGTAATAGTCCTTCTCGAGCCAGTCCTTCGTGCTCACGGACGCCCTCCTTCGCTCACCCTGTTCAAGATCATCCGGCGATCGGCGACGTGATCAACCGCCCGGTTGATCATGCACCCGGCTGTTGATCATCAGCTGACTGTTGATCATCATCCAGTACGGTCTCGGGCTCGGCCGCCGCGGCCACCGGAGCGGACGACTCCGGCGGATCGGCCACCGCCACCCGGGCCGGGCGGAGCACCCGGTCGCCGATCTTGTAACCCGGCTGCAGGATCTCGACACAGCTCGGCCCGTCGCTCGCCGGCGAGTCCGGCTGCGCCGGGACGTGCATCAGCGCTTCGTGGATGTGCGGGTCGAACGCGTCGCCCTTGCTGCCGAACGCCTCGACGCCGTACTTCCCGGCCACCCGGGCCAGCTCCTCGGCGACCGCCTTGAAGCCGCCGGTCAGCTCCTCGTGCTCGCGGGCCGACTTGATGTCGTCCAGCACCCCGAGCAGATCGCGGAAGACATTCTCGACCGCGACCGCGCGGACCAGCTCGCGATCCCGCTCCACCCGGCGCTTGTAGTTGATGTATTCGGCTTGCAGCCGCTGCAGGTCGGCCGTGCGTTCGGCCAGGGACGCCTTCAGGTTTGCCACCTCACCATTCTGCGGTGACTCCTCCGCCGGCTCCGAACCGGCATCGGGCTCCCCGGCCGCCGCGGTGGCGGCCGGGGCGGCGGGAGCCGCGGTCTGCTGCTGCTCCCGTACCTGGAAGGTGTCCGGATCGATCCGACGCTTGTCCCGGATCACCGGGCCCTGCGGCTCCTCTTCGCCCTGCTCTGCGCGGCGATCGGGATCAGTCACTTGGCATCACTCGCGTCGCTCGGCTTGTCCTCGTCGACGATCTCGGCGTCGACAACGTCGTCATCGCTGCCGTTGCTGCTGCCGCTCTGATCACTAGCAGCCGCGCCCTCGGCACCGTCGGCACCGGCCGCGGCCCCCTCGGACTGCTGAGAAGCCTGGGCCGCCTTGTACATGGCCTCACCCAGCGCGGCGCTGGTCTGGTTCAGCTTGTCGACGGCGGCCTTCACCTTGTCGTTGTCCTCGCCCTCGAGCGCGGTCTTCGTCTCGGCGATGGCCTCCTCGACCGGCTTCTTCACCTCGTCGTCGATCTTGTCGGCGTTCTCACTGATCAACTTCTCGGTCCGGAAGACCAGCGCGTCGGCCTCGTTCCGGAGCTCGACCGCCTCGCGGCGCTTCCGGTCCTCCTCCGCGTGTGACTCGGCCTCCTTGACCATGTTGTTGATCTCGTCCTTGCCCAGCGCCGAGCCGCCGGTGACAGTCATCGACTGCTCCTTGCCGGTGGCCAGATCCTTGGCGTGGACGTGCACGATGCCGTTGGCGTCGATGTCGAAGGCGACCTCGACCTGCGGCACTCCGCGCGGGGCCGGGGGCAGACCGGTCAGCTCGAAGTTGCCGAGCGACTTGTTGTCCCGGGCGAAGTCCCGCTCGCCCTGATAGACCTGGATCATCACCGACGGCTGGTTGTCGTCCGCGGTGGTGAAGACCTCGGACCGCTTGGTCGGGATCGTGGTGTTGCGCTCGATGATCTTGGTCATCACGCCGCCCTTGGTCTCGATGCCGAGGCTCAGCGGGGTGACGTCGAGCAGCAGGACGTCCTTGACCTCGCCCTTCAGCACGCCGGCCTGCAGGCTGGCGCCGAGAGCCACGACCTCGTCCGGGTTGACGCCCTTGTTGGGCTCCTTGCCGCCGGTCAGCTCCTTGACCAGGTCGACGACGGCCGGCATCCGGGTCGAACCGCCGACCAGGATCACGTGATCGATCTTGCCGACCGAGAAGTTGGCGTCCTCGATCACCGCGTTGAACGGCGAGCGGCAGCGGTCGAGCAGATCCTGGGTCAGCCGCTGGAACTCGGCCCGGGTCAGCTTCTCCTCCAGGTGCAGCGGACCGGACTCGCCGAGCGTGATGTACGGCAGGTTGATCTGCGTCTCGCTGGCCGAGGACAACTCGATCTTGGCCTTCTCCGCGGCTTCCTGCAGCCGCTGCCGGGCGATCTTGTCCTGGGACAGGTCGGTCCCGTTCTTGTTCTTGAACTGCTTCACCAGCCAGTCGACGACCCGGCTGTCCCAGTCGTCGCCACCGAGCCGGTTGTCGCCCTTGGTCGCCTTCACCTCGAAGACGCCGTCGCCGATCTCCAGCAGGGACACGTCGAACGTGCCGCCGCCGAGGTCGAAGACCAGGATGGTCTGCTCGGTGTCGCCCTTGTCCAGGCCGTACGCCAGCGCGGCGGCGGTCGGCTCGTTGATGATCCGGTCGACGGTCAGCCCGGCGATCTCGCCGGCCTCCTTCGTCGCCTGCCGCTCCGCGTCGGAGAAGTAGGCCGGGACGGTGATCACCGCGTTGGTGACCTGCTCGCCCAGGTAGGCCTCGGCGTCGCGCTTCAGCTTCTGCAGCACGAAGGCGCTGATCTGCTGCGGCTTGTAGTTCTTGTCGTCGATCTTCTCGCTCCAGTCGGTGCCCATGTGGCGCTTGACCGAGCGGATGGTGCGGTCGACGTTGGTCACGGCCTGGCGCTTGGCGACCTCACCGACCAGCACCTCACCGCCCTTCGCGAAGGCCACGACCGACGGCGTCGTCCGCGAGCCCTCGGCGTTGGGGATGACGGTGGGTTCGCCACCTTCGAGAACCGCGACAACCGAGTTGGTCGTCCCGAGGTCGATACCGACTGCACGAGCCATGGTTGATTCCTCCGTGTGAACCGCTTGCGATGCTTGAGTCTTCGCCGCTCAACTTAGTTGTTGAGTCGATCGGACTCAACTATGCATCGACGTGGTCTCCGACACAAATGTCTTGAGCGGAGGAGACTCAACCCTCGCGCCGGATCCGTTCCCCGGGCCGGTTGGGTACGCTCTCGCCGGAGCCCGTACCGGACCTGGGAGTTGCCCGATGCCACCGCCCGATGCCGACGCCTCGCCGGACAGCCCGCCGGCGCCCCGGATGGTCGACGACGTCCGGCGGACCTGGATCAGCACCACCGCGATGGCCGTCCTGGTCATGGTCGGCGCCGTCGCGTTCGCGGCGATCGGGACGCTGACCGAGGCGATCCCGGCCGAAGTGCTGCTGCGCCGCGACTACTTCGTTCTGATCTACTTCTGCGCCTGGACGATCTATTGCGTCATCTATCTCGGCCTGACCCTGCGCACGCTGCGGCCGCCTGACGGCCGGACCCTGGCCGGCTGGTTGCGCGAGGACAACGCGGGACGACAGCGGCGCCGGCTGCACGAGCTGATGTCCGGCAGCGGCGGCCCGGCCGCGGCGGTCGGCTTCTGCGTGGTCGCGGTCGGCGCGGTGATCATCTCGGCGACCCTACCCGAGCTGCGTGGCGTGCCGGCGGTGATCGCGCTGGCGTTCCTCGTCGTCGCCGCGTCCTGGACCTTGATCATCGTCGTCTATGCCGTCCACTATGCCCGGGAGAACAGCAACTTCGGCGGCCTCGACTTCCCGAACGCCGAAGAGGAGGGACCGCCCGAGTTCGTCGACTATCTCTATCTGGCGATCCAGGTGACGACCACGTTCTCGACCTCCGACGTCACCATCGGAAAACGCCGGATGCGCCGGGTGGTGTCGACGCACAGCGTGGTCGCGTTCGTCTTCAACACCGTGATCATCGCCCTGCTGGTCTCCCTGCTGCTCTCGGCGACGAGCTGACCCCGGCGGCGGTCACGGGGTGATCGGCCGGGCCTTGTCGGTGGCGAGCTTGATCGCGAGCAGGCCGAGCACCGTACCCATCAGGTAGCGCTGCACCTTCAGCCAGGTCGGCCGCCGGCCGAGGAACCCGGCGATGGCGCCGGCGGCGAGCACGATCAGCCCGTTGACGGTGATCGCGATCGCGATCTGGATCGCGCCTAGGGTGAGGCTCTGCAGCCACACCCGGCCGGCCGCGACGTCGATGAACTGCGGGATCAGCGCCAGATACATGATCGCGATCTTGGGGTTGAGCAGATTGGTCACCAGACCCATCAGGAACAGCTTGCGCGGCGAGTCCGGCGGCAGCGCCTGCGGCTGGAAGACCGAGCCGCCGCCCGGCCGCAGTGTCTTCCAGGCGAGGTAGGCCAGATAGCCGGCTCCGGCCAGTTTGAGCGCCAGATAGAGCTCGGGCACGACGACGAAGATCGCGGTCAGACCCAGGGTCGCCGCCGCGAGATAAACGGCGAAGCCGAGCGCCACCCCGCCCAGCGAGACCAGGCCGGCCCGGCGGCCCTGGGTGATGCTGCGGGAGACGAGATAGATCATGTTCGGCCCGGGCGTGAGCACCAGGCCGAGCGCGATCGCGGCGACGCCGGCCACCGCGGCGAGGGAGATCATGCGTCCCAGTCAAGACGCGGACCGCGGCCGGCTCCAGAGCCAATCGCCGATCGGTGGCCCGGTCCCGGCCGGGCATGCGACCGTCTTCGCCGGCGAACTCGCCAAGATCCGGGCGGAGGCCCAGCAGCATCCGGAGCGCTTCAGCTGGTGAGAGCCGCGCCGGTACGCCAGGTCTGTCCGGCCGAGGTCGGCGGCCGATAGGGTCGGTCCAGAGAGGTTCGGCGAAACGGAGCTGACGTCATGGCGAAGACCTTGCAGGTGCTGCGCGACATCGTCTTGTTGATCTCCCGGATCGGGCTGGGCGCGATCTTGATCGTGCACGGTTGGCGACGCTGGCAGGTGGTCGGGCCGCAGAGCCAGATCGACTATCTGGCCCAGTTCAGCACCCCGTATCCGCAGGTTATCGTCTGGGTCACGATCATCCTCGAGTTGGTCGGCGGGCTGTTCCTGATCGTCGGCGCACTGACCCCGTTGATCGCCGCGGCGGTGCTGGTGCAGCAGGTGTTGATCATCTGTTACACCAACTGGTACGGCTACCAGTTCCTGACCGCCAACGTGCCCGAGTTCGCCGTCACCGAGAAGATGATGAACAGCATCGTCGTCGGCCTGCTGGCGTTGATCTTCCTCGTCTTCGGCGCCGGCCGGGCCTCGATCGACCGCCTGTTCCGGCGGGAGAAGGTCGACGAACCGGAGCAGGATCAGGGTTACGACGACACCCCCACCACGGCACCCGGACCGTATTCCGGGCCGTAATCCGGAATCCATGATCACCGGCCGGGGTCGGACCGGATTTCATGATCATGGATGATTCACCGATGACCTCGATCGACTGGCAGACGTGGTATCCGCGGCGAGCGGTCTCCTGGTGGACCACGATCAACGAGCTGCAGTGGCCCAACCGTTCGGTCCGGGACGACATCCGGCGGCGGGCCGATTCGCTGGCCGCGGCCGGCGTCGACCTGGCGATCAACTACGGCTGCCACACCCGCTTCGACTTCTCCACGATGTTCGGCGCCCTGCACGGCTATCTCGGTGACGTCGCCGACGAACTGCACCGGGTCGGCATCCGCTTCTTCGATCACTACAGCTGCAACATCGTCGCCCGGCCGCGCGGCGCCGAGGGCCGGGAACACCTGCACCGCAGCAACCGGCACCACGTGCTGCTCTATCCCGACGCGGTCGCAGCGCCGCTGCAGGAGTACGCCGGGCACCGGTTCGATGATCTTCGTACCGTCGACGTCCGGGACGGCAGCGCCGCGTACGCGACCCCGTACGACACCGAGCAGTTCTGCTCCAACCATCCCGGCTTCCTCGCCATGCATCGGGAATATCTGACCCGGCTGCTCGCCGAGGTGGACGTCGACGGGCTCGAGGTCGACGACATGGCCGACTACGGCGGGGTCGCCTCGTGCGGCTGCCGTTACTGCCGGGAGCGCTACCTCCGAGACTTCGGACTGCGGCTGCCGCCGCTGGATGATCATTCGTTCTGGGGCGACACCAGCCGCCATCCCTATCGGTGGGGCAACTACGCCGACCGGCGGTTCCAGGCGTGGATCGCGATGCGGGAGCAGACCATGGTCGATCACCTCGCAATGATCAAGGAGGTGCTGGGCGACCGGCCGCTGATGACCTGCTGCGCCAGCACCGGCCCGATGGATCTGGGCGGCCGCGCCCTCAACCTCGAACGACTGCTGCCGCACGTCGACCTGCTGATGCTGGAGAACGTCGGACTCGGTCTGGACGGCGCCTCCTGGCTCCGGCTCGAGGCCGAGGCGGTGCAGCAGCGCGACCTGGGCCGGCAGCGGGGCGGGGTGCCGGTGCTCGCGCTGACGTACACCTTCGGGCACGACGGCGGCCTGCTCGGCTGGGCCCTGGCCCGGTTCTGGGGCACCTCGACCTGGTCCAGCACCATCCCGGGACGGCTCGAACTCGCTCCTCCGGACGCCCTCGGCGAGGCCGAGATCATGGGCCCGATCAACCGCTGGGGCCTCGCGGTCAGCCCGCTGGATCCGCTGCCGGCGACCGAAGTCGTCGACGTCCGGCTGCTCAACGACACCTACGCGCGGACCGCCGGCTGGCGGGACGACCAGGGTCGCGAGGAGTGGGACCGGATCCGGGACTGGACCGCGGCGCTGGTCCGGCATCAGGTCGGCTATCGGCTGATCCGACCGGCGGAGCTCGAGGACGGGGCGGCCGATCCGACGCCGATCATTCTGGACGGCGCGGCCTGCGTATCCGATCGGCTGCACGCCGCGATCACCGCCCACCTGGCCGGCGGCGGGCGGGTCTGGGTCAGCGGACCGTACGGGACGCATCAGGCCGACGGCACACCGCGCGAACAGGCTCTGCTGGACGAATGGCTGGCCGCGGCGCGACCCGGGCTGCACGTCCTCGCCGATCCGACCCCGCCCGATCCGACCCCGCCCGATCCCAGGCCGGGCGACCCGGGGCCGGGCCGGGACGGGCGGGGTGAGCCGTCGCTGGACATCGCCGCTGAGGCCGCGCCGGCCCACGACCCGGTCCGGGAGCTGCTCGACCTCGGCCTGCTCGCGCCGACCGTCACCGTGACGCCGGCCGACTCGGGCTGGGCCGTCCGGCTGCGGCGGCATCCGCAGGGACTCGCGCTGCACGTGCTGAACCTGCGGCTGCGCGGCGTCCCGCATCCCACCGCGCTGGAGCGGGGGGAACGGCCGGTGCTCGAACACCTCGCCTCCGACAACCCGGTCGACGCCATCACCGTCACCCTGCACGGGGTCGACGGCTGGACCGAGCCGCACATGTTCAGTCCGGAGCTGGGGACCACCGGCCGCCCTGTGCCGACCGACCGATCCGTCCCGACCGACAGATCCGTACCAACCGACCCATCCGTACCGACCGACCAGTCCACGGCCGCGACCTCGTACCAGCTCGACCTCTCCGGCATCACCGTCTACGCCGTTATCCACAACCCCCTCCCGACTTG
Organism: Microlunatus speluncae; assembly: GCF_009299835.1. GTDB lineage: Bacteria > Actinomycetota > Actinomycetes > Propionibacteriales > Propionibacteriaceae > Microlunatus > Microlunatus speluncae. The sequence goes on along the minus strand of NZ_VKCZ01000020.1, from coordinate 638,761 downwards.
TCAGAACTGAGTTGTGCCAGGACACAACTCAGTTCTGACAACTCGGCTGGGGGATGCACAGGTTTCCCACAGGTTTGGCATAGCTGAGTCGCGGCTGTGCGTGTCACGCTGACTGCATGGCAGCAACCGAAACGGGCCGGGAGTCCCTGGTCCACGCGGACGGATCGCCGATCCGCATCCTCGCCGTCGACGACGAACCCAGCCTGACCGAGCTGCTCTCGATGGCGATGCGGTACGAGGGCTGGCAGGTAGCGACCGCCGCGTCCGGGTCGGAGGCGGTCCGGGTGGCCCGGGAGACCAGGCCGGACGCGATCGTGCTCGACATCATGTTGCCCGACTTCGACGGGCTCGAGGTGATGCGCCGGATCCGTACCGAACTGCCGGACGTGCCGGTGATCTTCCTGACCGCCAAGGACGCGGTGGCCGATCGGATCAGCGGGCTGACCGCCGGCGGCGACGACTACGTCACCAAGCCGTTCAGCTTGGAAGAGGTGATCGCCCGGCTGCGCGGGCTGCTCCGCCGTTCCGGCGCGGCCCAGTCGCGGAACGATTCGCTGCTGGTGGTCGGTGATCTTTCGCTGGACGAGGACAGCCACGAGGTGACCCGGGCCGGTGAGGAGATCCATCTGACGGCGACCGAGTTCGAGCTGTTGCGGTATCTGATGCGCAATCCGCGCCGGGTGCTGAGCAAGGCACAGATCCTGGACCGGGTCTGGAATTACGACTTCGGCGGTCAGGCCAACGTGGTCGAGCTCTACATCTCCTATCTGCGCAAGAAGATCGACGCCAACCGGACGCCGATGATCCACACCATGCGCGGCGCCGGCTATGTGCTGCGGCCCGCGGCCTGAGTGCTGTCGGTACGCTGCCGTCGTCCGCAACTGATCATGGTCCTCGGGTCGATGGGTGGTGATGATCATGTCCGGCGAAGTCGCGCCGACTGATCCCGGTCGGGCCGCTGCCGGGCCACCCAAACGACCCCAACCGCCGCCGGTCCCGACGGGTGTGTTCGGCGCGGCCCAGGGAACTCTCGGCCGTCGGCTGGTGCTGCGGGTCGTCGCCCTGGTGGCCGGCGTCGCCATCGCCCTCGCGATGATCACCGCGCTGGCCACGCGCCAACTCCTGCTGCAGACCCTGGACGGCCAACTCCAGGATGTCGCCGGGATGCTCAAGCCCGGCCCGGAAAGCCTGCTCCTGACCCCGGGCGGACAGCCGGACGGCACCTTCTATGTGCTGTTGCACGACGACGGAAAGTACGCCGACAGCAAGCTGCTCACCGATCAGCGGGGACGCAAGCTCCCGTCCGCCGCGGCGGCGGCACTGACCGAGGTCGCCGCCGACCGGCAGCCGCGGTCGGTGGTGCTGCCGGGGCTCGGCAGCTATCGGATCATCGCGCAGGAGATTTCGCTGTTGCCCGGCGGGCAGTTCACCCTGGTCACCGGCATCCCGGCCGGCGCGGTGGATCGCACCCTGGCCAACTTGATCATCGTGGAAGGGATCCTGGTGATCTTGGCGACGGTCGGGGCGGGGGTGGTCGCGCGGCCGTTGATCACCCGCAGCCTGCGACCCCTGAACCGGGTCGCCGCGGTCGCCCAACAGGTGTCGGCGCTTCGCCTGGATCGCGGCGAGGTCGCGGTCGGGGTCCGGGTGCCGGCGGCCGATGCCGACCCGGTGTCGGAGGTCGGCCGAGTCGGCCAGGCCCTGAATCACCTGCTGGCCAACGTCGACGCCGCGCTGACCGCCCGGCAGGCGAGCGAGACCAAGGTCCGGCGGTTCGTGGCCGATGCCTCGCACGAGTTGCGCAATCCGTTGGCCGCCATCCGCGGCTACGCCGAACTGACCCGCCGGGACCGTGATCAACTCGTGCCGGACACCGCCCACGCGTTGGACCGGATCGACGCCGAGGCCGGCCGGATGTCGGTGCTGGTCGAAGATCTGCTGCTGTTGGCCCGGCTGGATGACCGGCCGGAACTCGATCTTCGGCTGACCGACCTGTCCGAGCTGGTGATCAACGCGGTCAGCGACGCCCGGGCCGCCGGCCCCGATCACCGCTGGGAGCTCGACCTGCCGCCCGAGCCGGTCGAGGCGATGCTCGATCAGCACCGAGTGCACCAGGTCCTGGTCAATCTGCTCGCCAACGCCCGCACCCACACCCCCGCCGGCACCGTGGTGCAGACCCGGCTGACCCCGGGACACGATCAACTCATGATCTCCGTCCGCGACAACGGCCCCGGCATCCCGCCCGATATCCGCGACCACGTCTTCGAGCGCTTCACCCGGGCCGAGGTCAGCCGCGCCCGTACCGCCGGCGCCGCCCAGGGTGGCAGCACCGGCCTCGGCCTCGCCATCGTCGCCGCCGTGGTCGAGGCCCACGACGGCTCCGTCTCGGTGTCCAGCGAGCCCGGCCACACCGAATTCACGATCACGCTGCCGGTCCGGCCCACCCCACACCTGGGGGCACCCAACTCGCCCTGAAGGAGAGTCCACCGTTCGGAGTTCGAAGCGCGCGGACGCAGGAGGCCGCCCAGTAGCCATCCGGAGCACCGAAGGCTGGGCCGATCCAGACCTCCCAACGGCTCCGAACCCCCTACCTCTGCTCAGCCGTAGTGCTACCGGCCTCATTGGGGAATCCGCAGCCGGGTACACCCGGCTCGATCTTCCCCGATCCTCTGCGCCGCGGCCGGCCGCGGTCCGAACGCCCGGGATTCCGTCCCGAATCCGGCACTCCCGGCGACGCGGCGGCCAGGGGGCGGGAGAGGATAGGGGGATGATCAACGATCGGGCCGGACTGCTCACCGCTGTTGCCGAGACGATCATCGGGACTGACGATCCCGGACCCTGGGATGTCGTCGGCTTCCTCCAGGAGGTCGAACGGAACGAGCGCGCCGAGCTCGGGCCGGAGGTCGAGGCCGTCCTGGACCAGGCCGATGGTCTGGCCAACGCAGAGCACGGTCGCGGGTTCATCGCGCTCGATCATGATCAACGCCTGGCGGTGCTGGAGCGCCTGGCCGAGCAGGATCCGCGCTATCCCTGGCTGGCCCGGCTGATCAACGCTCACTATTACAGCACGCCGCACGCCTGGTCCCAGGTCGGCTGGTCGGCCGCGGCGGCGGACGGTTGGCCCGATCCGTTGCCGACGATCTCGTACGGGCAGGAGGGCTGGATCACGCCGGCGCAGCTTCGGCCGCGCTACGACGCGGTGGTTGTCGGCGGCGGGGCGGGTGGCGGGGCGACGGCGCAGGTGCTGGCGGAGTCCGGTCGGTCGGTATTGATCATCGAGGCGGGCACGGCGCCGCCGGTGGCCGAGCTGAGCCGTGATCATCTGCGCAACCCACGGGTCAATTTCGGGCTGGACCGGTTGACCGATCTGCGTGGCGGCGGCTGGCCGCGGACGCTCGAGATCGGCGGCACGGTCACCGAGGTCGGGCCCAGCGACTCGGGGTGGGGCGGCAACGCGCACACGCTCGGCGGCGGCACCCGGGTCTACGGGGCGCAGGCCTGGCGGTTCGCGCCGGACGACTTCCGGATGGCCAGCCGTTACGGGATCCCGGACGGCAGCGCTCTGGCCGACTGGCCGATCAGCTATGCCGACCTGGAGCCGTTCTACAGCGAGGCCGAGTGGCGGTTCGGCGTCAGTGGGGCGAGCGGCGGTGACCCGTGGGCGGGCCCGCGCAGCCGGGAGTATCCGATGCCCCCGATTGCCGGCAACCGGCCGGGCGACCGGCTCGCGGCCGGCGCCGAGCGGCTCGGCTGGTCGACGGTGCCGGTGCCGCTGTTGATCAACTCACAAGATCACGGCGGCCGGCCGGGCTGTCGGCGTTGCTCCCAGTGTGTCGGCTTCGCCTGCCCGGTGGAGGCCAAGGGCGGCACCCACAACACCGCGATCCCGGCGGCGGTGGCGACCGGCAACTGTTCGGTCCTGCTCGGCACGACGGTGCAGCGGCTGATCACCGACCCGACCGGACGGGTGATCGCCGTGGCCCTGGTCGGTGATCATCCGAGCGGCGGGCTCTGGCACGGCGAGGTGGCCGCGGCGGAGTTCCTGCTCGGCGCCGGGGCGATCGAGACCGCCCGGCTGCTGCTCAACTCGGCCCATGATCACGAACCGGCGGGCCTCGGCAATGATCACGATCAGGTCGGTCGGCAACTGCAGGGTCACCCGTACGGCGGCGCGCTCGGGCTGTTCGACGACGAGATCAACGACCTGGTCGGGCCCGGCCCGGCGATCGCCAGCTGCGACTTCCGGCACGGCAACGACGGGATCATCGGCGGCGGCATGATCGCCGAGGAGTTCGTGCCGACCCCGGCGAGCACGTACGACTATCTGGTCGGCATGGGCGTCATCCCGCCGCAGGGGCGCGCGACGAGCGATGGCATGCGGCACTGGCTGCGCCGGATCCTGCGCGTGGTCGGGCCGTATCAGGAGCTCACCACCGCCGACTCCCGGATCCGGCTCGACCCGACGGTGACCGACCGGTACGGCAGCCGGGTGGCTCGGCTCAGCGGGACGCTGCACGCCGAGGACGTCCGCGGCCGCGACTTCCTCACCGAACGGGCGGCGGAGTGGCTGACCGCCAGTGGCGCGAGCCGGGTGATCGCGCCACGCGGCGGCCGGCCGAGCGGGCCGAGTGGCGGCCAGCATCAGGCCGGCAGTTGCCGGATGGGCAGTAATCCCCGGACCTCGGTCACCGACCCGGTCGGCCGGGTCTGGGGCCACGACAACGTCCGGCTGGTCGACGGCTCCACCCACGTCACCAACGGCGGGGTCAATCCGGTGCTGACGATCTTGGCCAACTCGCTCCGGATCGCCCACGACGTCGTGCGTTGATCATCGGGCGAGGTGATCGGCGACGATCTCCTCCAGGACGCTGCGGGACTCGATCGGCTCGGCTTGATCATCACGGACCGCCCCCGCATAGCCGGACAGGGCCTTCCACAGCGCCCAACCCCGCCCACGGGCCCAACTCGCCTCGTCCACGGCCAAGCGATCACGGAACGCGGCCCGGCTCTCCCCGGTCAGCAGCGTCCAGGCGATGGTCAGGTCGCAGGCCGGATCGGCGGCGCCGCAGGTGCCGAAGTCGATCACCGCCCCCAATGACCCGTCGCGCAGCAGCAGGTTTCCGGACGCCACGTCACCGTGGAACCAGAGCGGGACGCCGTCCCAGGGTGACTCCAGCGCGAGCCGCCAGATCTCGGTGACGACCTCGGTGTTGATCAAGCCGGCCAGCGTGATCAGGTTCTCCTCCAGCTGCGCCGCGAAGGTCAGCAGGGTGCCACCCCGAAACCAGTTGTGCAGGCCGGGTCCGGGTGCGTCGGTGGCATCGATCGCCCGCAGCGCCAGCAGGAAGTCGGCCAACGCCGTCGCGAACCCGGTCAGGTCGGTGATCGCGTCGCGGCTCACCGGGTCACCCGGCAACCAGCGATACACCGACCAGTGGTACGGATAGCCGGCGCCGGGCTCCCCCAGCGCGACCGGCTCGGGGATCGGCAGCGGCAGTTGCGGCGCCAGCACCGGCAGCCAGCGCTGCTCCTTCTCCACCGCCAGCCCGTATTCGTACGCACTCGGCACCCGGACCATCAACTCCGGGCCGAGATGAAAGGTCCGGTTGTCCCACCCTTCCTCGGCCACCCGGCGGATCGGCAGCTCCGACCACTGCGGGAACTGGGTCATGATCAACTCGCGCACCAGGCGTTCGTCGACCGGAATACGGGTCGGGACCGGGCCGAGGTCGGGCACCTCGTCACGGGCCACAGTGGGGTTCATGCTCGGTACGCCTTCTCTCATCGGTCGGGGGCAATCGGATCGAGGCCATCCTCCCCGAAGCTTCGCCGGCGCGCTCCTCGGTTTTGACGCGGCGCCGTGACCCGGCTCGGGGTCCCGCGCCCGGTGCCACCGCGACCGCTACAGTCGCCGGGTGAGCTTGACGCGACGTTCCCTGCTCGGCACCGCGATCCTCGGGACCGGACTGCTGGCTGCGGGATGCGTGCCCGGATTCCTTCAGCCGCAGGGAATCCTGCCCAGCACGGACTGGGTCGTCGACCGCCTCGACAAGCTGATCGCCGCCACCGGACGTGATCACTTCCGCCGCCTGTGGATCCAGCAGGGCGCACTGGCGGTCGACCTGTTGACCTCCGACGGGGTGGTCCGGGGGTACCAGTACTTCAGTGAGAAGACCGGCTGGGAGGAGCCGCACTCGCCGGAGGAGCTCGATCCCGAGGTTGATCCACCGACGTCGGTCCCGCTGGCCGACCTTCACCTGGACCGGCTGCCGCAGTGGGAGAAACTGCTGCGACCACCGGAGGACGGGCTCACCTTCCGGGTCGACGAGGTCGGGCGGCTCCAGCTCTGGGCCTCCGGCGCCGAGCAGTCCGGCGGGCTGTTGCTCGACGGCTCCGCCCGGGTCGCCGAGCTCAGTGACGATGTCCCCGCCGATGTCGTCCGGGCGATCGAGGAGATCGTCGCGAGCTACGGCAACCAGGCCGAGAGCGTCGGCGGATTCAATGACTTCGTCCATGTCGATCTCAACGTCGCCGGGTCCGAGAAGGGGATGCGGGTGATCCGCTATCCGACGACCGCGCCGCAGGCCTCGGTCACCGACGCCCTGTTTCCGAGCAAGTCGATCTTCGATCCGACGACGGTCGATCCGACCCTGGCCCTCGACCTGCTCGACTCGATCCCGGCCAAGGCCAAGCTCGACGGCCAGGCCTGGGACTGGCGGATCATGCGGCCGCCCGGCGGCGGCGAACCGACGCTGTCGTACGGCATCGGGGTCGACGCACCGAAGCAGCGGGTCTGGGTCGACGCGGCCGGCAAGATCATCGCCGTGCAGGGCAACGACTGCGGGCCGGCGAAGGACTGGTGCCCGAGGTGAGCTCGGCCAGACTCGACTGCTTGGACCGGAGGAGTTCGGATGGATGACGTCTCCGTCGGCACGGGGTTGAGCTTCCGCGACGCGACCGGTGCCGATGTGGACCGGCTGGTCGCGCTGATCCAGTCTGCCTATCGCGGCGAGGCCAGTCGGGCCGGTTGGACCACGGAGGCTGATCTGCTGGACGGGCAGCGGACCGATCCCGAGGGTGTGCGGGCGGTGATCAACTCCCCGGCCGGCCGGATGATCATCGCGGAGCGTGGCGGACTGATCGTCGCCTGCTGCCAACTGGAGCACCGCGGTGATGCCGCGTACTTCGGCATGTTTGCGGTCGATCCGGGCCAGCAGGGCGGTGGGCTCGGGCGGACGGTGCTCGAGCAGGCAGAGCGGATCGCGGTCGAGAGCTGGGCCGTCGGCACCATGCAGCTGACGGTGATCACCGCCCGGGACGACCTGATCGGTTGGTACCAGCGGCGCGGCTACCGCCGGACCGGTGAGTTGTCGCCGTTCCCGTACGGCGACGAACGGTTCGGCATCCCGCGCCGGGACGACCTGCAGTTCGAGCTCTTGATCAAATCATTGTCCTGAGCCGTCGCAGGGGACGATCGCGCAGTTCGTGCTCCACCTCGGCAGCCCAGGCCAACTCTGTCACCCGCGCCTGCGATGATCCGGCCATGAATGATCAGTCCGGGCTCCCGCCGATCGTGTCCAGGGAGGAATGGCAGCAGGCGCGCGACACCCTGTTGCTGCAGGAGAAGGCGCTGATGCGGTTGAAGGACACGGTGAGCGCGCAGCGACGACGGCTGCCGATGGTCGAGATCACCGCCGACTACACGTTCGACGGTCCCGACGGGCCGGTCACGCTGCTCGATCTGTTCGACGGGCGGCGGCAACTGTTCCTGCAGCACTTTATGTACGGGGCGGACTGGGACGCGGGCTGCGACGGCTGCTCGATGATGGCCGATCACATCGGCCCACTGTCCCACCTGCACGCCCGGCGCACCTCCTTCGCCATGGTTTCCCGGGCCCCGGTGGACCGGCTGACCGGGTTCGCGAAACGGATGGGTTGGTCCTATCCCTGGGTTTCATCCGGCCGCACGACCTTCAACGAGGATTTCGGGGTCACCGTCGACGGCGAGGAACGACAGGGCATGAGCGTCTTCCTGCGCGACGGTGCCCGGATCTTCCACACCTGGATCGGCTACGCCCGCAGCGAGGAGCCGTTCATGGTCGTCTTCGACCTGCTCGACCTGACGCCGTTCGGCCGTCAGGAGTCGTGGGAGAACACGCCGCCCGGCCGGCCGCAGGATCCGCCGTACGAGTGGATGCGCCTGCACGACCGGTACGAGGTCGACGGCCGGGAGGGCTGAGGAACCGTCCGTCAGGCTCGGGGGACGGCGACTGATCCGGTCGAGGCGCGGACGACGAGGTCGGGGCGGGGGCCGGCTTCGCGGCGGGGGCGACCGGCGACGGCGTCCATCAGGCAGCGGGCCACGCCGCGGCCGAGCTCCTCGACATGATGATCAAGGGCGGAGACGGGCGGGACGGCGCGCTGGCAGGCCAGGGAGTCGTCCCAGGAGACCAGGGACACGTCGGCCGGGACCGAGAAGCCGAGCTTGCGCAACACCTCGACGGCGACGCTGGCGAGATGGCCGCCGTCCAGGACGAAGGCGGTCGGCGGCCGGTCCCGGATCATCGCGGCGGCGACCAGCTCCCGGCACCGCTCCTCGTCGTACTCGGCCGCGCTGACCCGGCCCTCGATCCGGCCGTCGGCGACATAGGAGTCGAAGACCCCGAGCCGGGTGTGGGTCTGCCACTGGGCCTGCGGCCCGCTGAGCCAGTCGATCTGCCGGTGGCCGGCCGCCCGGAGGTGATCAAGCACCTCGCGCAACGCGCCGGCATTGTCCACGGTCACCGCGTTCGGGCCGAGCGGCTGGTTCGAGTCACCGAGCACCGCGTAGTGGAGACCGAGCGACTGCAGCTCCTGCTCCAGGTCCTCGTCGACCGTGATGTCCTTGCAGACCACGGCATCGACCGAGCCGTCCTCGGCCCAGCGGACCAAGGTGGCCCGTTCCTCGTCCCGGTCGGCGACGATCTTGACGATCACCGTGTGGCCGTGCCGGATCAACTCCTCCTCCAGCCCGGACTCGAGCCGGTTGTAGAAGTGTTCGCTGCGCGGCGTCCAGCCGTTGCGCTGCACGGTCATCCCGAAGGTCGGCACAACCACAGTTGTATCCCGTTTGCTCCTCACCCGCGGACATGGTCGGGCATCGGTACGCCGCGGCGGCGGGCCTCGTCGAGGAAGCGACGGCTCATCGCCGGCTCCGGCGAGGCGTTGCGCAGCGCCCGGGTGAAGTCGGCTTGCGGATTGAGGATCACCTCGTCGGCGGCGCCGCGCTCGACCACCCGGCCCTGAAACATCACCAGGATCTCGTCGGAGAAATGCCGCGCGGTGGCCAGGTCGTGGGTGATGTAGAGCAGCGCCAGGCCCTCCTCCCGCTGCAGCCGGGCCAGCAGGTTGAGCACGCCGAGCCGGATCGACACGTCGAGCATCGACACCGGCTCGTCGGCCACCAGCACCGACGGCCCGGGCGCCAGCGCCCGCGCGATCGCGACTCGCTGCCGCTGGCCGCCGCTGAGCTCGTGCGGTCGCCGGTCGAGATACTGCTCCGGCGGTGTGAGGTTGACCCGTTCCAACAGTTCGACGGCGGCGGCGCGCAGGGCCGCCCGGCCGGTGGCCCGGCCGCTGATCCGCAGCGGCCGCTCCAGGTGGTGGCCGATCGTGTGGAACGGATTCAGCGAGGCGAACGGGTCCTGGAAGACCAGCTGGACCTCGGCCCGGTAGCGCCGCAGTGCCGCCCCGCGCCGACCGACCGGTCGTCCGTCGAGCAGCAGCTGACCCGAGGTCGGACGCTCCAGCTGGGTGATCATCCGGGCCACGGTCGACTTGCCCGACCCGGACTGCCCGACCAGGGCGACGGTCCGGCCGGAGATCAGCTCGAAGGAGACGTCGCGGACCGCGGCCAGGGTGCTGACCCGCAGCCCGCTGCGCAGCCGGAAATCCTTGCACAGTTCGCGGACGGCCAGCGTTGCGCTCATGATCGCTCCTGATAGCCGGCCCGGACGAAGTCGCCGGTCTCGCCCGTCAGCGACGGGAACGACGACAACAGCGTCCGGGTGTAGTCGTGTCGCGGTTCGAAGTAGAGGTCCTCGGCGGTCGCCAGCTCGACGATCTCACCTCCGCGCATCACCGCGATCCGGTCCGAGATCTCCAACAGCAGCGGCAGATCGTGGGTGATGAAGACCACCGCGAAGCCGAGCTCCTGCCGCAGCCGGAGGATCTCCTGCAGGATCTCCCGTTGCACCACGACGTCCAGCGCGGTGGTCGGCTCGTCCATGATCATCAGCTGCGGGTCGAGGGCGAGGGCCATCGCGATCATCACCCGTTGCCGCATCCCGCCGGACAGCTCGTGGGCGAAGGAGGTGATCCGCCGCGGGTCGACCCCGACCAGCTCCAGCAGTTCCTCGGCCCGGCGCAGCCGATCCTCCCGGCCCAGCTCCGGCCGATGGGTGGCGATCACGTCGGTCAGCTGGGCCCGGACGCTGATCACCGGGTTGAGCGAGTTCATCGCCCCCTGGAAGACCATCGACACCTTGGACCAGCGGAAGCTCCGCAGCTCCTTCCCCGCCAGCGCGAGCACGTCGATGTCCCGGCCGGAGTCGGCGTCGTGGAAGATCACCGAGCCGGCGGTGATCGCCGCCGGTGGCCGGTGCAGCTGGTTCAGGCCGTACGCCAGCGTCGTCTTGCCGCAGCCGGATTCGCCGGCCAGGCCGAGGATCTCGCCCTGGCGCAACTCGAACGTCGCCGCCTTCACCGCGTGCACCGGCTCGGCCACCAGATAGTCGATGGTCAGGTCCCGCACTGTCAGCACCGGATCGCCGATCACCGGGCGGCCGAGATCGAGCGAGGCCTCGACCGCGGTGACCTCCCGGTCCGCCGTGGGGTCCGCGGTCGGCTCGGCCGTCGGGGCGGCCCGGCGGCCACCGGCCGGGACGGCGGTCATGCCGCCACCTCCGCCGCGCGTCGGCCTGGTCGGGCCGGCTTCTTCTTCAGATGCAGGTGCTGGGTCCGCAGCCGCGGATTGATCACCTCGTCGATGGCGAAGTTGATCAGGGCCAGGCCCATCCCGAGCAGTGCGATCATGGCGCCCGGCGGGGCGAACCACCACCAGCCGCCGAGGGTCAACGCCTGCCCGTTCTGCGCGTACGCCAGCATCGACCCCCAGGTCTGGGTGCCGACCACGCCGAGCCCGATGAACGCCAGTCCGGCCTCGCCGAGGATCGCCCAGATCATCGCGAAGACGAAGCCGGACGACATCACCGGCAACAGGTTGGGCAGGATCTCCACCGCGATCACCCGGACCGGGTTCTCCCCGGCCACCCGGGCGGCGAGCACGTAGTCGCGGCTGCGCAGCGACAGGGTCTGCGCCCGGAGCACCCGCGCGTTCGCGGCCCAGGAGGTGATCGCCAGCACGACCGAGATCAACAGGATCCCCTTCTGCGGCACGTACGAGCCGATCACGATCATCAGCGGCAGCCCGGGCAGGATCAGCACCACGTTGGTGAACAGCGAGAAGGCCTCGTCCAGCCAGCCGCCGGCGTAGCCGCCGAGCACGCCGAACAGGAAGGCGAGGAACAGCGCCATCGCCCCGACCAGCACCCCGATGATCAACGACCCGCGGGTGGCGTAGGCCAGCTGGGCGAACACGTCCTGCCCGGTCTGGGTGGTGCCGAGCAGGTGATCGGCACTCGGCGGCGCCATCCCGATGTTGTTGATCGCCAGCGGGTCCTGGACCAGGAACGGCCCGACGATCCCGAACAGGAAGATCGCCACCACCACGGCGAGGCCGACGACCGACTTGCGATTGAGGTAACTCTTGATCATGCCCGCCTCCTCTCAGTGTCCGGACCGGGTGCGGGGATCGATGAAGCCGTACATCAGGTCGACCAGCAGGTTGGCACCGAGCACGGACAGCGTGATCACCAGGAACAGGCCCTGCATCAGCGCGTAGTCGTTGTTCTGCACGGCTTGCAGCATGGTGAACCCGATCCCCGGATAGCTGAACACGGTCTCCACCACGATCGAGCCGGAGACCACGAAGCCGAGCGAGATGGCGAAGCCGCTGAGGCTCGGCAGCACCGCGTTGCGGGCGGCGTAGGTGATCATGGTCCGGGTCGGCGACAGACCCTTGGCCTCCGCGGTCAGCACGTAATCCTCGCTCAGCGTCGAGACCATCATGTTGCGCATGCCCAGCAGCCAGCCGCCGATCGACGACAACACGATGGTCAGCGCCGGCAGGATGCCGTAGTAGGTGGCGTTGGCGATGAACGGCAGGTCGAACGCCGGCCGGACCAGGTTGACGTCGTAGCCGCCGCTGATCGGGAACCAGCCGAGGTTGACCGCGAAGATGTAGACGAAGACCAGCGCCAGCCAGAAGTACGGGATCGACTGCAGCACCGTGGTGGACGGGATCAGGGCGTCCAGCCAGGTGCCGCGCTTCCAGCCGGCGAACATGCCGATGCCGACGCCGAGCACGAACGTGATCACGGTGGACAGGCCGACCAGCCACAACGTCCAGGGCAGCGAGTTGGCGATCACCGGCGCGACCTGCTCCGGGAAGAAGGTCACACTCACCCCGAGATCACCGCGGAACAGCCCGGACAGATAGTCCACGTACTGCTGCGCCAGCGACTGCTGGGTGTCGGCCCCCAACATCAGCTCGATCGACTTCCGGGTCTCCGGGCTGACCGGCCCGCGGAGCGCCAGCTTGGCCAGCATGGCGTCCACGGGGCTGCCCGGCAGGGCCCGCGGAATCAGGAAGTTCAGGGTGACCGCCGCCCAGGCGGCCACCAGATAGAACCCCAGCTTTCTGATCACATACACGGAGGCGGTTCCTCGTGCTCAGCCGACCGGGACCAGATTCATCAGCACCTGGGCGTTGTCCGGTGCGGCCCACGCCGCCGGGAACGCGTACAGGTTGTCCGTGGTCGGGAACCCGGTGACCTTGCTGGTGTTGAACTCGGTCAGCGTCGAGCCGATCAGCAGCGGGACGTAGGGCAGGTCGGCCGAGATGATCTTCTGGATCGCGAAGTAGGCCTGCCGCTTCACCTCGACGTCGTTGGTGCCGGCCGCCTTCCGCAGCTCCGCATCGACCGCCGGGTTGGAGAACCGGGACGAATTGCCGTACGGGTTGCCGTTCTCGCCGACCTTGACCGTGCTCTCGGTGCCGAAGAAGTTGTTGTAGACGTGGTACGGATCCGGCGCCGGACCCTGGCCGAGCGAGTCGATCACCAGCTGGAACTTGCCGGTCGCCTTGGCGCTGTTCCACTCGTTGACGCTGACCTGCTGCGGCACCAGCTCGATTCCGATCGCGGCGAACTGCTGCTTCAGCGTGTCGATCGCGGTGATGAAGTCGGTCCAGCCCGACACCACCTTCACCGTCAGCTTGAGCGGCTTGCCGTCCTTGGCGTAGACGTCGTCCTTGAGCTGGTAGCCGGCCTCCTCCAGGGCCGCCTTCGCCCCCGCGACATCGGCGGTCCAGGGCGCGTCGGCGATGCTCGGGTCGATGAAGGCGCGGTCCCGGTCGGGCAGCGCGAAGGCCGGCGTGACCGGCTTGCCGAGCTTGTAGAAGGCGAGGTTGGACAGCTGCTCCCGGTCCATCCCGAGATACATCGCCTTGCGCACCGCCGGATCGATCTGCGGCCCGGTGCAACCCAGCTCGGGATTGGCGCAGGTGAACAGCGCGGCCTGGGCGGTGCCGGTGTTGATGTAGGACAGCTCCGGCTTGTTCTTGATCAGTTGATCAAGGTTCGGGATCGCCGCGCTCTGGTAGTCGATCTCGCCGGCCAGGTATTTGTCGGTGGCGGCCTGATTGCCGGAGAGCGTGATCACCCGGACGCCGCCGATCGCCGGCTTGCCCTGCTGCCAGTAGGTCGGGTTGGCCTTCAGCGCGTACGACTGCTGGGTGAAGGTGTCGAGCATGAACGGCCCGGTGCCGACCGGCTCCTCGTTCGGTTCGGTGACCGGATCGGAGACCTTGGACCAGACGTGTTCGGGCACGATGTAGGTCCGCCCGAGCACGTTCGCCCCTTCGGCGAAGGACGGTTGATCGAACTCGATCTCGACCGAGCTCTCGCTGAGCTCCTTGGCCTTCGGCGAATGGCCGGAGGTGTTCAGCTCCTCGGTCTGCTGGATCAGGTTGAAGGTGAAGGCGACGTCCTTGGCCGTGAACGGCTTGCCGTCGCTCCAGGTCGCCCCGGACCGGATCTCGATCGTCAGCTTCGTGCCGTCCGCGTTCCAGGTGTAGCCGGTGCCGAGCACCGGCACCGGCTCCTGGTCGATCGGCTTGAGCTGGTTGAAGTAGAACAGCGGCTCATAGATCACGCCCTGGACCAGGGTCATCACGTTCGGCGAGAACGGGTTGAAGTTCTCCGCGAACGGGCCGGCGCCGCCGCCGACGGTGATCACCGGCTTGCTCGCACCGGCGGTGGACGAGCCCGAGGCGGCCGGCGGCTGCTCGAGGTTGGAGCCGGCGTTGCAGCCGGCCACGGTCAGGCAGAGGGCGACCGCGGCGGCGACCAGTCCCTTGATCGGCAAAGTCGTGCGTGACATCCGCTCTCCCCAGGTGCGTCGATGAACCAGGAGGTGCCCGACGTCGGACACTTCCTTAAGCAAATGAATAAACTTGCGGTAGTTTGCAGTCCGAGAGCGAGGATTGTCAACGATTCGCCCCGGACCGTGGCCGAACAGCGACCTCGGCCCGGTCGGAGCCGGGCCGCCCCGTACTGTGCAAGGGTTTGTCGACAGGACCCGAAGGAGGCGTGCCGGATGAACCACCCCACGACGGCCCCCTCCTCCGCTCCGCTCCCCCGGACTCCGCCGCGGGGACCCCGATGAGCCGTACCCGACGCCCCCTGGACGGTGCCGTGCTCGACCTGACCCGGCAGCGCGGCGTGGTCACCCGGCTGGAGCTGGCCGAGGACCTCGGCGTCACCCCGGCGACGATCACCAACGTGGTGAAGCGACTGCTGGCCGGCGCCCTGCTGGTGGAGCGCGGACATTCGGCCTCGACCGGCGGCAAGCGGCGGACGCTGCTGCAGCTCAATCCGGCCTCGCGGTATGCGGTCGGGCTGAGCTTCGACCGGGTCCGGATGACGATCGCACTGACCGACTTCGCCGGCGCCCTGGTCGGTCAAGCGGTGACCCCGATGCCGGCCGAGGGCGAGCTGGAGCAGGTGATCGACGACCGGCTGAGCCGCGCGCTGCGGGCGGTCGGCATCGCCCCGGATTCGGTCGCCGGCGTCGGGATCGCCGACGCGCCCGGCGGGGCCGCGCCCTGGCCGCCACCGACCGACCCCGACCCCTCGCTCGGCGGCCGATTTCAGTCAGCCGCGACCCCGATCGGCGCGACCGTGCAGCGGATCCGCGCCGCCGCCGGCCGCCCGGTCGTGGTCCGGGACGAGGCCACCTGCGCGGCGATGGGCGAGCTGTGGACCGGATCGATGGGGGCCGAGGCCCGCTTCGCCACCGTCTACCTGTCCGACCAGATCAGCGCCGGCCTGGTGTTGAACGGCCGGGCCCAGGACCCGGTCCCGCGGGGCAGTCTCGGGCACATGTCGATCGACCGGGACGGCCCGCCCTGTCCGTGCGGCGCCCGGGGCTGCGTCGATGTCCTGGCCGCCCCCGCCGCTGTCGTCGCCCACGTGCTGACCAACGGCGCCCACGCCGCCCGGCTCGGCCTGGTCGGCAGCCCGGCCCACCTCGCCGCCGACTACAGCCGGATCGCGCGGGGCGCGGTGCAGGGCGACCGGACCTGCGTCGCGGCGATCACCGACGCCGCCGCGGCCCTGGCCGTCGGCATCGCCAACCTGGTCACGGTGCTCGGCCTGGAGCAGATCTTCCTGTCCGGCCCGGGCTTCACCGAGGCCGGCGGGATCTATGAACGGGTGATCGCCGACTGGCTCGCCCAGGTGCATCGCCCGGGCACGCCCCCGGTCACGGTGACCCTGTCGGCGCTGGACCTGGAGGCCGCGGCGATCGGTGCCGCGGCGCTGGTGCTGCAGGCCAGCCTCGCGGACTGATAGTCCCGATCTTCGTTCAGCAATTTAAGTTAGACTCGCCGACACATTGCTGCGGTTCTCCAGCTGGTTGATGGTGATCGCACCGTGGTGTTGATCATTGCCGTCAGCCGCGGGCGTTGAATCGGGCGCGCCTCGTCGGCGGATGGTCGGGGTCCACGCGATCGTTTCCGGTCGGCGGGACCCCCACAGCGGTCGCGCGGGCCGATAGCGGTCGCGCGGGCCGATAGCGGTCGCGGGCACGCGACGCGACCATTACCGGTCGGCGCGACCCCCACAGCGGTCGCGCGGGCCGATACCGGTCGCGCGGGCCGATAGCGGTCGCGGGTACGCGACGCGACCCTTGCCGGTCGGCGCGACCCCTGCAGCCGTCGCGCGGGCCGATACCGGTCGCGGCCCGGAAGCGGCGTCCCATCGGCGGTCGCAGGCACGCGACGCGACCATTGCCGGTCGGCGCGACCCCTACAGCGGTCGCGCGGGCCAACGGTCGCGGCCCGGGATCTGGGCGTCCCCGCGTCGGCAGGGAGAGGCGGCCACGCGACCGTTGTCGGTCGGCGCGACCCCTGCAGCCGTCGCGCGGGCCGAAAGCGGTCGCGGCCCGGAAGTGGAGTCCCATCGGCGGTCACGGGCACGCGACGCGACCGTTGTCGGTCGGCGCGACCCCTGCAGCCGTCGCGCGGCCCGATAGCGGTCGCGGGGTTAATGGGGTTCGGCGTCAGACGGCGGGGGTGGGGGTTGGGGTTTCGGCGGGGGAGGTGGGCGAGGTTGCGAACTGGGTCGCGTAGAGCTCGGCGTAGCGGCCGCCGACGGCCAGCAGTTCTTCGTGCCGGCCCCGCTCGACGACGCGGCCGGCCTCCAGGACCACGATCTGGTCGGCGTTGCGGACGGTGGACAGGCGGTGCGCGATCACGATCGCGGTGCGGCCTTCCAGGGCATTCTCCAGCGCCGCCTGGACGGCGGCCTCGGAGGTCGAGTCGAGGTGGGCGGTGGCCTCGTCCAAGATCACCACCCGCGGGCCGGTGAGCAGCAGCCGGGCGATGGTCAGCCGTTGCCGTTCGCCGCCGGACAGCCGGTAGCCGCGTTCGCCGACGACCGTGTCCAGGCCGTCCGGCAGCGACTCGACCAGTGGCCGCAGCCGGGCCCGTTCCAGCGCACTCCAGATCTCGTCGTCGGTCGCGCCGGGCTTGGCCAGCTGCAGGTTCTGCCGGATCGACTCGTGGAACAGATGGCCGTCCTGGGTGACCAGGCCGACGGTCGAGCGCAGGGCCGCGAAGGAAAGATCACGGACGTCTACGCCGGACAGCCGGACCGCGCCGCCGTCGACGTCGTACAAACGAGTGATCAACTGCGCGATGGTCGACTTGCCCGCCCCGGAGGACCCGACCAGGGCCACCATCTGGCCCGGCTCGGCCCGGAACGACACCTCGTGCAGCACCTGGGCGCCGGCCCGCGGATCGAGCACCGCGACCTCCTCCAGCGAGGCCAGCGACACCTTGTCCGCCGACGGATAGGCGAAGTCGATGCCGTCCAGCTCGACCGACACCGGGCCGTCCGGCGCCTGCTCGACCGGCTCCTCCTTCTCGGTGATCAACGGCTTCAGGTCCAGCACCTCGAACACCCGGTCGAAGCTGACCAGCGCGCTCATCACCTCGACCCGGGCGCTGGCCAGCGCGGTCAGCGGTGCGTACAGCCGGGTCAGCAACAGGGCCAGCGACACGACGGCACCGGCCTCCAGAGACCCGGACAGGACGAAGAACCCACCCAGCCCGTACGTCAGCGCCAGGGCCAACGCCGAGACCAGGGTGAGCGCGGTGACGAAGACGACCTGCACCATCGCGGTCCGGACGCCGATGTCGCGCACCCGCGCGGCCCGGGCGCCGAACTCGGCCGACTCCCGTTCCGGCTGCGCGAACAGCTTCACCAGGGTCGCGCCCGGTGCGGAGAACCGCTCGGTCATCGTCGTGCTCATCACCGAGTTGTGGTTGGCCGCCTCGCGCTCCAGCCGGGCCAGCCGCGACCCCATCCGCCGCGCCGGCAGGACGAAGATCGGCAACAAGATCAACGCGCAGACGGTGACCTGCCAGGACAGGCTGAGCATCACGATCAAGGTCAGCACGACCGCAACGATGTTGCCGATCACTCCGGACAGGGTCTCGGAGAAGGCCCGCTGGGCGCCGATCACGTCGTTGTTCAACCGGCTGACCAGCGCGCCGGTCCGGGTCCGGGTGAAGAACGCGATCGGCATCTTCTGTACGTGGTCGTAGACGGCCTGGCGCAGGTCCAAGATCAAACCCTCACCGATCCGGGCCGACAGCAGCCGGGTCACGATCCCGAACCCGGCCTCGGCGATCGCGATCACCGCGATGATGATCGCGAGCCGCAACACCACCGCGAACGCCGTGCCGGCGAAGAGCGCATCGATCACCTGGCCGGCCAGCAGCGGGGTCGCGACGGCCAGCACGGCCGTGACCACGCTGAGTGCGACGAAGCCGATCAACTGTGCGCGATGACCCCGGACGAACCGGAAGATCCGGCGCAGGGTCGCCATCGAAAAGGGACGCCGGTCCTGGGCGGCGTGCATCGCGTTGTACAACGAGTTCCAGGCAACGATCTCCATGCTCACGCGGAACAATGTAGAACTTCAACAGAGGTTGAGGTCAATGACCCGCGGGTTCGGGGGCCCGGGAATGCAATGTGTGCAGAAAACGTGCAGAGCCGGGCGGATCGTTGCATTCGGCGTGGCCAGACCGATGAGCCTTCCCTAGCTTGGGAGCGCAAGGAAGTCATCCCCCTAAGTACCCCCCTGAAAGGCTCACTCTGCATGTCTGTTTTCCGTAGGGTTGCAGTGACCGCGGCTGCTGCCGCGCTCCTGACCGTTGGCGCCGCCTCGACCGCGAGCGCCGAGATCATTCCGGGCCTGCCGGAGCTGCCCATCCTGGGTGGGCTCCTCGGTGGAAGCCAGGACGAAGGCCAGGCCAAGACCGCGCTCGCCCCGGGCGACGAGGGCACCCGCTGGTACGGCGTCCAGAAGGCCGGCGGCGGTCTGGTCGAGATCACCGACAACAACCTGGGCCCGTTCCAGGCTTGCAACAACGACGTCCCGATCAACGCCGTTGGTGGCGCTGTGGACGCCTCCGGCCTGTTCGCCATCCTCGGTTCCGATGGCAACTCGCTGACCGAGATCCGCAACTGCGATCAGGTCAACTCGCAGTACAACGACGCTGAGGGCCCGGTCACGCTGGACAAGGCCACCTGGTACGAGATGGGCTCCGGCGGCTCGCTGGTCGAGATCAGCGACAACAACGTCGGCCCGTTCCAGGTCTGCAACAACGACGTCCCGATCAACGCGGTCGGTGGCGCCGGTGTGGTCAGCGGTCTGGTCGGCATCCTGTCCGACGACAACTCGGCCGAGTTCGTTCGCGCCTGCAGCCAGGACTCCGTTCAGGAGAACTGAGTTCGCTCGCCCCACGACACCTCGCATCGTCGTCCCGGGTCACGCTCTGCAGGAGTGACCCGGGCACCGATCGGGGAGCTTGAAAGATAGAAGACGAAGGTGTGACCGGCTGTGGGTCGGCCTCGGAACTCACTCCCCGAGGTAATGATCAGCCGGTCACACCTTCGTCGTTTTTCCACACCCCGCCCGAAGACCCGAGATGCGCGTTACGGTGAGAACTCGACCTGACCGCAGAACTTCGGGAGGAGCGGCAGTTGTCGATCGGGGACACTCACACCACCGATCAGGACACGGACTCCGTGCTCGGCGCGATCCTGCTCAGCCGCGGCTGGCGGTCGATCGACGACCACCGGGCCTGGGAGTGGTGCCACCGGGGCCGACGGCCCGATCCGCGGCTGTTCGCGACCGGCGCCTGTGTCCTGGTCGATCATGCTGCCGGCGGGTATGTGGTCGAGGGGCCGTTGCAGTTCGACCGGCCCACCGACGCCCTGCGCTACCGGTCACGGCATGAGCTGCTGGACCGGCTCGAGTTGATCGAGGCCTGGACCTTTCCCCGGACCGCGGCCGAGCTCGACGCCGATCACGCCGATTCGGTCGACGGCGGTCCCTCCCGAACCTGATCACCCATCCAGGTCGGTGGGTTGCGCATCACCAGCATCACCAGCTCCGATTTGCTGCCGACGCCGACGAGGTCGTACAGGGTCTTCAGCCGGTTGGCGATCGTCCGCCGCGACACGTAGCTGTTCCGGGCGAGTTGATCATGAGTGAGCCCGGTCGCCACACCGACCAGGAGCTCGCGGTCACTGTCCCGGACGACGCCCCGCCAGGGATCGGCCGGCACCGGCGGGGCCAGCACCAGGGGTGGTGCCGCGTGCCTCTGCGCCAGCCGGTCGATGTGCCGGACCCAGCCCTCCAGCTTCAGCAGCCCCATCAGGTCGCGCGCACCGCGAAGATCCCGCAGGCCGCGATCCCGGTCCTCGGCCGCCAGCCGACTGCGGGCCCGGGCGAGCAGGGTACGTCCGCGATCGACCTCGGGCACCTCGTCGGTGCACAGCTCGAGCGCCTGGTCGAAGGCGGCGTCGGCCGCCTCCGGGGCCGCGGTCAGGGCCCGGCAGCGCGCCAGCAGCGCACCGGTCCGGGCGCTGCCCGGGTCCAGATCCTGGCAGTGCCCGCGCAGCACCGCGACCGCGTCGTCGTGGCGACCGAGGGCGACCAGCGCCTCGATCAGGTCCGCCCGCACCGCGGCCGCCGGCCGGCGCAACGGGGCGCAGGACCGGAGGGCGCCGTCCAACAGGGTCGCGGCCCGGCGGTGATCACCGGTGATCAGGAAGGCCTGACCCAGGTCGGCGTCGAACGGAGCCAGGCCCGGCGCGCTGGGCTGCCGCGATCGTAGGGCGACCGCCTCCTCGGCTCGGGGCGGCTCACCCAGCGCGGCCCGGATCCGTACCGCCGCGCCGGCCAGCGGCAGCATGCCACCGGCCGGCGGGTAGCGCCGGACCAGTTCGCCGATCCGCCGGTCGGCCACCGGATAGCGGCCGTCCCAGAGGTCGACCGCGATCAGCCGCGCGGTCAGGTTGACCTCGGCCAGCATCGAGTGCCGGCTCGGGTCGGTCAGCTGCGGCACCACCAGATCCCGGGCCGCCCGCGGTTCGCCGGCGGCGAGCAGCACGTCGGCCATGTCGGCGACCAGCGCCGACCAGCCCGCCGGGCAGTCCTCCGGCAGCCCGCCGCGGAGCAGTCCGACCGCCGAGGCCGTACCGGCGCCGCCGGCCCGGACCGCGATCAGTGCTGCCACGACGTCGCGGACCCGGCGCAGCGCGGGCGGCGCGTCGGCGGCGGCCTCGACCCGGTCCAGGATCGCGGTCGCCTCGGTCAGCGCGCCGAGTGCGACATTCAGGTGGGCCGCCCGGAGCAGCAGCCAGTCGTACTCTCCGGCGGGAGAGCCGAACCGGCCCGGCAGTCGGTCCGGGGTCAGCGGACTCGGGTCGTGCTCGCCGGACAGGCTCCGCGCCTCCAGCTCGGTGACCCGGAGGGCGAGCTCGGTGTGCGGGTCCACGGCGTGCGCCAGCCCGGTGTCGGTGTCGGCCAGAGCGGCCTCGACGAACCCCTGCTCCAGCCGGGCCCGGGCCCGCAGCGCGGACAGCTCGGCCACCGAGCCGGCCGGCGGCCGCTGCAGCCCCACGTCGAGCAGCCGGGTCGCCGCCTCGCTCTCGCCGTCCGCCAGCAGCCGGCGGCCGACGGCGGCCAGCCGCTGGAACGTCTCCGCCGGCTCGTCGGGCAGCCGCGACCGGTGACCGAGCACCGCGGCCCGGTCGCCGGTGCGGCCGAAGGCCTCGCCGGTGCGCCGGTGCCAGCGCTCGCGCTCGGCCGGCCGCGCCTGGGTCTCGGCCCAGTGCGCGACCAACGGTTCGAGGACGAGCCAGCCGGTGCCGTCGGACCGCAGCAATCCGTGGTGCGCCAGCCGCGCCGCGGCGGCGGCCGCGTCGGGGCCGAGCTCGGCGACGACCTCGGCCGGTATCCGCCGGTGATCGGCGAGTACGGCCAGCAGGGCCAGCTCCGACGGCGCCAGCCCGGCCGTCCGGTCCGCCACCCAGCGGGTCGCCTCGCCGGTCGCGCCCAGGTCGACCGACAGCGGCGCGGCGCCGGCCAGCCGGTCCGGCGTCTGTTGCACCGCGAGGGATCGGAGCAGGGTCGGGTTGCCGTTGCTGAGCCGGCGGAGCTGGTCGGCCACCGCCGCCGCGACCGGCGCCCCGGTCGTCTCGGCGACCAGCGCCCGGCAGGACTGGTGGTCGAGTCCACCCAGCTCGATCGTCGGGTGCCGGCTCAGCCGCTCGGCCAGGGTCGAGTCGACCACCACCAGGTGCAGCCAGGGCCACAGGTCGGCCCGGCGCAGGACCTCGCAGCACAGCTCGACGGTCGCCGGATCGCTGAGATGGAAGTTCTCGTGCACGATCACCGACCGCCGCCGGACCCCGCGGCCGATCTTGCTGATCAAGCCGGACAGCCGGTCGACCACCCGGCCGCAGTCCGCCTCGCTGCCGTCCTCGGGCAGGACCAGCGAGCGGAACAGCCGGAGCGCGGCGTCGCCGCCGCCCCGGGCGAAGCGGCGCAGGCCGAGCCCGTGGATCAGATCCAGCGCGGTCCGGAAGGGTTCGTCGCTGGGGGTGTACCGGATCCGGGTGACGTCGAGCTCGACCTCGGCGTCGACCAGGGCCGCCTCGACCAGGGACGATTTGCCGATGCCGGCCGGGCCGGAGACGACCAGCACCCGGGCCTCGGGCGTGCCGATGAAGTCAGCCAGGATCTGGCGCTCCTGCCGTCGGCCGACAAGGTGGTGCTGAGACGTATCCGCAGCCAGCATGTGTTCGAGATCACTCCGCAGTCTGGTCGGGAAGGGAACTACGGGTGCCCAACCTAGGGGGCGGAAGCATGACCCGTACAGGCCCTGTTACCCCGCGACGACCGGTCGGGGACCGATTCCGGGCCACCCTGCACTATTTCTGCACTGTCCTGAGTCGCCCGGGACGGGCGGATGGTCGGGATTCCCCCACCCCGAATCGGCCGGTCTGCCGGTTGGGCCGGCCCGGGTCGCCGACGGCAGGCTGGTGCCATGATCACAACCGGCGGCGCCCTCGAACCGGTAGACACCCTCGGGCTCGGCGCCAACCCCCAGAATGGACTCGACATGAGTGACACCACCGAGCCGTCCCCGATCGATGGCAGCACCCGACTGGCCCGGATCATCCGGCAGTCCGGCCGGGATCTCGCCTGCATCGTCGGCGGCTTCTTCATCGCCCTGTTCGGGTTCATCGTCTGTGTGCCGATGTTCAGCGCGGGGGCCGGCACCATCCCGATCGTGTTCGGGCTGTTCGTGCTGACCGCCTGCCTGGTCGTCGCCGGCGGCTTCGCCCAGTTCCACCGCAATCTGTTGGCCGGAGCCGGCTACCAGCTGCGGCGGCCGGTCTATCCGGTCGGCCGGAAGGGATTCTGGGGCAAGTTGCGGCGGCTCCGGTCGGCCCAGTCCTGGCGGGATCTGCTGCACATTCCGATCGCCTTCATCATCGGTACGACCAGCTTCTGCATCGCCATCCCGTGGGTGGTGGCCGGGCCGGCCGGGCTGACCTTCTGGTTCTGGAGCCGGTATCTGCCCGACGACAGCGAGCGCCGCGGCCTGGCCTGGCTGCTCGGCTTCCCCGGCGATCTGCCCGAGATCGCCCTGAACAGTGTGCTCGGCGTGGTCTTCCTGGTCACCGCCCCGTTCGTGCTCCGCGGCCTGGTCGGACTGCAGGCCGCGATCGGCCGCGGCCTGCTGGTCGACGAGGCCTCCCACCTGCGGCAGCAGGTCAGCGAACTGACCACCAGCCGCGCCGCCGCCGGTGAGGCCGAGGTGCACACCCTGCGCCGGCTGGAGCGAGACCTGCACGACGGGCCGCAGCAGCGACTGGTCCGGCTCGGCATGGACCTGGGCGCCGCCGATCGCCGGTTGGACACCGATCCCGAGTCGGCCCGGCAGATCCTGCGCCAGGCGATGGAACAGTCCCAGGAGGCGCTGGCCGAGATCCGCACCCTGTCCCGCGGCATCGCGCCGCCGATCCTGGCCGAGCACGGCCTGCGGGCCGCGGTGACCGCCCTGGCCGCGCGCGGCATGATCACCACCACGGTGGACATCGACGAGGAGCTTGATCACTCCCGGGCGCTGTCCGACGCGGCCCAGAATGCGGTCTACTTCGTGGTCGCCGAATCCCTGGCCAACAAGGAGAAGCACAGCGCCGCCACCGGCTGCGCCGTGGAGATCCGACGGGTCGGCGGCATCGTGGTGATCACCATCAGCGACGACGGCGTCGGCGGCGCGAGCGTCGCCAAGGGTCACGGCCTGGCCGGCCTGAGCGACCGGCTGTCCGGCGTCGACGGCACCTTGATCGTCTCGTCACCGATCGGCGGGCCGACCATGATCACCGCGACTGTGCCGGTCAACGCGAAGGATCAGCGGGCCGCGAGCGAGCTGCGCTGATCATCGGGCCCTGATCGGCGGGAGCTGATCAGGGGGAGCTGGGGCTGATCCGGTCGAGGAAGGCCGTGATCAGCTCCAGCGCTCGGTCCTGGGCCGGGCCGCCCAGGGTGTAGACGAAGCCGTGCTTCGTCTCCGGCACCACGGCGGTCTCGGTCCAGCCGCCGTGCTGCTCGATCAGTCCGGCCAGGCTTCGTACCTGATCATGAGGGAACAGATGCTCGTGCTCGGCCAGCAGGAAGAGGAACGGCGGGCAGCCGACCCGGACCCGCCGATCGGGCGAGAGCTCGTCCAGGCTGCTGCCGTCGGCTCGCAGCCAGTCGATCTTGGTCCGGATGTTGCCGTCCAGCTCCGGCCAGGGCACCAACGTGCCGGGACCGTTGACCGAGACACAGCCGGCGATCGGGCTCCGCTGATCATCGGATTCCGCCGAGCGCAGCGCCACCATGGTGGCCAGGTGAGCCCCGGCCGAGCTGCCGAGGACGACGACCCGGTCGACCTCCGTCGCCTGGTCGGCCAGCCACTCGCGGAACGCGGCCAGGCCGGCGGTGACGTCGTTGATCTTGTCCCGGTAGCCGGCGCTCTCCTCGATCCGGTAGCCGGTCGCGGCGGCCACGAAGCCCCGCTGGGCGAAGTGATCGAGATGGCCGTGGAAGTCCTGCCGCTTGCCGGCATACCAACCGCCGCCATGGATGTAATAGAGCCCGACGGTGCGGGTCGGCCGCTCCGGCAGCCGGACGTCGACCACCTGTCGCTCGGCCGGCCCGAATCGGAGTTCCTCGGATCGCATGATCATTCCCCCTCGACGCCGGCCAACGCTACCGGTTGCGGCCGGAGGAGGTGAGCTCGGCCCGGTGCTGGCACAGTTAGGGCATGCGCGTCGTACTCGCCGATGATTCCGTCCTGCTCCGGGAGGGCCTGATCCGCCTGCTCGACGAGGTCGGCTGCGATGTCGTCGCCGCCGTCGACGACGCCCCGTCGTTGATCGCGGCGGCCACCGAGCACCGGCCCGATGTCGCCATCGTCGACGTACGGATGCCGCCGACGATGACCGACGACGGGCTGAAGGCGGCGGTGGCCGCGCGGGAGCAGAACCCCGCGCTCGGCATCCTGATGCTGTCGGCCTACATCGAGCTGTCCTATGCCGACGTGCTGCTGTCCGACGGCCGCGGCGGGGTCGGCTATTTGCTGAAGGACCGGGTCACCTCGCTGAACACGCTGGCCGAGGCACTGCAGACGATCAACTCCGGCGGCACCGTGCTCGACCCCGAGGTGGTGGCCCAGCTGCTGGTCGCCCGCCGGTCGGATCCGTTGGCGGCGCTGACCGCCCGGGAGCGCGAGGTGCTGGCCCAGATGGCCGAGGGCCGCAGCAACTCCGCCATCGCCAAGGAACTGGTGATCACCGGTGGCGCGGTCGAGAAGCACATCTCCAACATCTTCAGCAAGATCAATCTGCCCGACGTCGGCTCCGACAACCGCCGCGTCCTGGCCGTCCTCGCCTGGCTCAAATCCCGCTGACCCCACCCCGACTTGTAGCGGCTGGGCGCTGTCTGGTCCAAGGGGGGCCAGATGCCGCTCAGCCGGTACAAGTCGGCTGGGGTGGGAGGATTTGCGGGTGCGGCGGTTGCGGATCGGGGTGTTGGGGGCGGCGCGGATCGCGCCGGCCGCGTTGATCGGGCCGGCCCGGGACGATCCGGCGGTCGAGGTGGCGGCGGTTGCGGCGCGGGACCGGGCGCGGGCCGAGGCGTTCGCCCGGAAGCACGGCATCCCGATGGCGTACGACGACTATCAGGCTCTGCTGGACGACCCGGAGCTCGACGCCGTCTACAACCCGCTGCCGAACGGGCTGCACGGGCGCTGGACCCTGGCCGCCCTCGCCGCCGGCAAGCACGTGCTGTGTGAGAAGCCGTTCACCGCCAACGCCGACGAGGCCCGGGTGGTGGCCGCGGCGGCCCGCGAGTCGGGCCTGGTGGTGATGGAGGCGTTCCACTACCGGTATCACCCGCTGGCCCGGCGGCTGCGCGAGATCATCGAGTCCGGTGAGCTCGGCCCGCTGCGCCGGGTGATGACGGCGATGTGCTTCCCGCTGCCCCGGTTCTCCGACATCCGCTACGACTACGGCCTGGCCGGCGGGGCGCTGATGGACGCCGGTTGCTATGCCGTGCACCTGGCCCGGCTGCTCGGCGGCGAGCCCGAGGTGATCACCGCGACGGCCGAACTGCGCGACCCGCGGGTGGACCGGGCGATGCGCGCCGAGCTGCGGTTCCCCGCCGGTCACACCGGGACGATCACCTGCTCGATGTGGTCGCGCGACGTGCTGCGGATGTCGGCCCGGGTGGTGGGCGAGCACGGCGAGCTGCGGGTGATCAATCCGTACGCGCCCCAGTTCTTCCACCGCCTCACGGTCCGCACCGGTGATCACCGGCGGACCGAACGCTTCTCCCGCCGCCCCACGTATGCCTACCAACTGGACGCCTTCGCCGCCGCCATCCGCGACGGCACCCCCATCCTCACTCCGCCCGAGGACTCCGTCGCCACCATGACCGTGATCGACGCGATCTACCGCGCCGCCAACCTCCCCCTCCGCCACCCCACCTAAAATTCCGCCGACCCGTCACTAACGCACCGGTTTTTGCGGCGTGTCGGTGCACAAGTGACGTCTCGACGAGGTTGGGCGAACTCTCGGGCAGGTCGCCCGGGACCGGCTCATCGCCCTCCGGACCCGACGGATCGAGACCCGCAAGGCGTGAACCGTGCTGATCAGCCGCGGCTCGTGGCCTGGAAGATCATCAACGGAGAGTCACTGCGCAGCGGGCTGCGATCCCAGCCGGCCCAGGTCGCTTCGACCGCGAAGCCGGCGGCGGCCAGCTGCCGCTCGACCGTCGCCCGGTCGCGGAAGACCAACGACTCGCGCTCGACGACGTGCTCGCCCGTTTCCTCGAAGACGTTGTGCGCGATCATCGTAATCACTCCGGCATCCCCGATCTCGAGCTCCAGCCACTCCCGCAGCAGTCCGAACGGGGTCGACCTGGTCGTCGCCTCGGCCTCCGGAGTGACCCACCGCTGCCACGCCCGGCCGGCCGGATTCCTGGTCTCGAAGGCCACCGTGCCGCCGGGTCGGAGCGTCCGGTGCAGGTCGGACAGGGTCCGCGGCCAGTCGGGGTCGAGGATGTGCTGGGCCACATTGCCGGTCATCAACGCGAGGTCGTGCCGGCCCGGCGGCAGGTCCCGGGAGTCACCGGTGATCCACTGCACCCGCTCGGCACCGGGGCGAGCCCGGGCATAGTTGATCATGTTCGAGGAGGGGTCGACCCCGACCACCTCGCGGCCCGGAGTCGCCAGGGTGACGGTGAGCTGCCCCGTCCCGCAACCAAGATCGATCACGGTACGGGCATTGAGAGTGTCGGCCAGCTGACGGTAGAAATCATGGTCGGGTCCGTCCCCGTTATCGACGTCGTACAGCTCGACGATGCGGGTGTCATAGTTCGGCACCGGCCCAGCGTAGTGAAGGTGGGGATAGCCCCCGGATCGATCGGCCGGTCTGCCTCATCGCCCCGGCCGGTGGATTCGACCAGGCTGATGATCATGAACAGATCATCGAGGCTCGGGCCCGCCTGCGTCCTGCTCACCCTGGCCGTGCTCGCCGGCGTCGCCGAGCTGGCGATCGCCGTGGCCAGCTTCGCCGTCACCGGACCATCGCCGGACGCCACGCCGCAGATCCAGGTCCGGGTGGCGGTCTATCTGGTCGCGTTCGTCCTGATCGGGCTGGCCTGGCGGGGAAGTCGGATCGCCCGCTGGCTGGTGTTGATCTTGCTCGGCGTGCTCGGCACCGGGTCGCTGCTGGTGCCACTGATCGGCGAACTGGGCACCGGCGCCGGGCTGACCGAGGCGCTGGGCGCCGCCACATCGCCGTACTTCCCGCTGGTCCGGGCCGCGCACATCCTGCTGGTGATCACCGGCTCGCTGCTACTGCTCACCGCCGGCCGGACCGCGGCCGGGCCGCGCGCCGGCGGCCTGCCCGTCCGGGCCGGACACCGGATCGTCGTTCCTCCCGCGGAGTGACCGCGATCCAGCGCTCGTTGGACGTACCGCCGCTGAATCGCCCGGTTCTGTGAACGAGCGCTGGATTCCGGTCACCTGCCGCCCGAGAGCACGCACCGCCACCGCGCCGACCCGTCACATCCGCTGCGACACGCCGCCCTTCGACAGGCTCAGGACAGGCGCCAACGGCCACGGATGCTCGGGGTCCCTGCGGAACGTGGAGCGAAGCGGAACGTTTCGTGGGGTGACATTGACGGGTCGGCGGGGTTCTTAGAGGGTGCGGGAGCGCTGGTTGGCGCCGGGGATGCCGTACGGGTAGTCGTCGACGATCGGCTGGCTGGCCTCGGTCAGGGTGCTGGTCTCCGCCTCGGAGAGGTGCAGGCCGGCGGCGCCGAGGTTGTCGTCCAACTGCTCGATGGTCCGCGCGCCCAAGATCACCGAGGTGACCGCGGGGCGGTCGTTCAGCCAGGCCAGGGCGACCTGGGCCATCGACGCGCCGCGGGCCTTGGCGATCTCCTCGACGGCGCCGATCACCTGCCAGGTCCGCTCCTCGGCGTTGCGCTTGGCGTACGCCTCCATCCCGCGACCCGGGTCCTCGCCCAGCCGGCTGGCACCGGTCGGCGTGCTGTCCCGCTGATACTTGCCGGTCAGCCAGCCGCCCGCCAGCGGCGACCAGGGCAGGATGCCGATGTTCTCGTTCTCGCAGACCTGGGTCAGCTCGAACTCGAGGCTGCGCTGCAGCAGGTTGTACTGCGGCTGCAAAGTGACGATCTTCGGCAGGCCGCGCAGCTCGGCCAGCAGGGCCGCCTTCTGCAGCTGCCAGCCGAGGAAGTTGCTCACCCCGACGTACTGGATCTTGCCGGCCCGGACCGCGTCGTCATAGAAGCGCAGCGTCTCCTCGATCGGCGTGATCGGATCCCACGCGTGCGCCTGGTAGAGGTCGATCGTCTCGACGCCGAGCCGGGCCAGGCTGGCGTCCAGGGCGCGGGTCAGGTTGGTCCTAGACAGTCCGAGGTCGTTCTTGCCGTCGCCCATCGCGAACCGGCCCTTGGTGGCGATCACCAGCTGGTCCCGGACCGCGCTGCCGCGCTTGCCCAGCCAGCGGCCGACGATCTCCTCCGAAACTCCGCGGCCGTAGACGTTGGCGGTGTCGACGAAGTTGCCTCCCTGCTCGACGAAGCGGTCGAGCTGGGCGTGCGACACCTCCTCGTCGCTCTCCCGGCCGAAGGTCATCGTCCCCAGGCAGAGCGTCGAGACGATCGTCCCGGTGCCGCCGAGCGTGCGGTACTCCATCAGTGCTTGCTCCCCTGCTAGGTCGTGAAAGGTGTGAACGTACCCAGCCTGCGGCCCTGGCTTTATCCTGTCCAACAGAAGAATCGGATCTCACTGATCACCATCTCGGATCAAGGTCGCTCATGGAACTCCGCCACCTCTCCTACTTCATCGCCGTCGCCGAGGAACGGCATTTCACCCGGGCCGCGCAGCGGGTGCACGTCGCCCAGTCCGGCCTGTCGACCGCGATCCGGACCCTGGAACGTGAGCTGGGCGCCGAACTGTTCATCCGCAACACCCGCAGCGTCGAGCTGACCGACGCCGGCCGGGCGCTGCTGTCCGAGGCACGGCACACCGTCGGCGCCGCCGAGGCCGCGCGGGACGCGGTCGCCGCGGTCCAGGGCGTGGTCACCGGGCGACTGGCGATCGGCACCCTGCAATGTCTGGGCGGCCTGGATGTCACGGCCCTACTGACCCGGTTTCACCGCGCCCACCCCGGCGTCGAGCTGCGGCTCCGGCAGTCCGGCTCGACCGACCTGCTGGACCAGGTCCGCGGCGGTGATCTTGACGTCGCCTTCGTCTCGATCCCGCCGACCGAGCCGGCCGGTGCCGCGCTGCGCCCGCTGTCCGCCGAGCCGCTGCTGCTGGCCTGTGCGCCCGATCATTCGCTTGCCGCCGAGCCGGTGGTCCGGCTGACTGACCTGAAGGAGGAGACGTTCGTCGACTTCAATCCCGGCTGGATCACCCGGGACCTGACCGACCGGGTGTTGGCCGCCGAGGGGATCGAACGCCGGGTCGCGCTGGAGGCCAACGACGTCCACTTCCTGCTCGACCTGGTCTCCGAACGGTTCGGCGTCGCCCTGGTCCCGACAAGCTTCCGGGACAAGCGGACCCGGGCCCGCTTCGTCCCCCTCGCCGACCCGGCCCCGATCTGGGAACTCGCCGTCGCCACCCCCGCCGGCCGCCGCCCCAGCGCCGCCGCCCGCGCCTTCCTCGCCGACCCCGCCCTCACCCCGACCGGCGCCGCCTAGCCGCGACCCTTCTCCGCATACGCGACCGCTGCAGGGGTCGCGTCGGCGATCAACAGTCGCGCGCGCCTAAGCCCGAGCCACCCATCACCCCTCACTCAGCCCGCCGGCGCCTGAGCCCGACGGCCCCCAGCCGCGACCCCTATCGGCAGCCGCGACCGCTGCAAGGGTCGCGGCGGCGATCAACAGTCGCGCGCCGAGCCGAGTCCCCCCATCACCCGACTCCACCCCTCACCTGGCCCGCCAATCCCTGAGCCTGACCGACTCGAGCAGCGACCCTCATCCAGCCGCGACCGCTATCGGCAGCCGCGACCACTGCAAAGGTCGCAGCGGCGATCAACAGTCGCGTGCGCCGCTGCCCGAATCCTCCGCCGGCTCCAAGTCGGCAAGCCGGTGGCCGAGTCCACCCGCATCCTGCCGGCCCCAAGCTCGCGACGGCCCAAGCCGCGACCCTCCAGCCAGTGGCGACCCTTCACCCCAGCCGCGACCCTTATCGGCAGCCGCGAACGCTGCAAAGGTCGCGGTAGTGATCAACAGTCGCGTGCGCCGCTGCCCGAGTCCCCTCCGGCGCCTGCTCCAGGTCGGCAAGCCGGTGGCCGACTCGACCCCCTACTGCCCGCCGGCCCCGAGCCCGCGGCGGCCCGAGCCTCGACCCAGCGGCGACCCTCACCCCAGCCGCGACCCCTATCGGCAGCCGCGAACGCTGCAAAGGTCGCGGCGGCGATCAGCGGTCGCGGCTGGCTTCGGGTGGGAGGTGGTCGGCGAGGGTGGCGGCGGATTGTCGGAGGGTGGTGATCAGCTCCGGGGTGCCGTCGAGTTCGTACGACCGACCGAGGCTGATCAGGGCCAGCGCGACGGTGAGCACGTCACCAAGATCATCGGCACCGAAGTCCACCTGGTGCCGTTGATCATCGAGCCGGCTGATCCGGCTGGGCAGCAGGAAGCCGACCCGGGACCGGATCTCCTCCTCCGTCGTCGCGATGATGATCATCACCCGATGCCGGTACGGAGCTCCGGCCAGGGTTCTGGACAGGTACGCCTGCGCGCCACCCTCGGGCGGCGGCCGCGGCGGCACGGTCTGACCGGTGCCGGCGGGTCGGTCGATCCGGTCCAGCCGGAAGGTGCGCCAGTCGGCCCGGTCGAGATCGAAGCCGATCAGATACCACCAGCCGAAGCCGGTGATCACCCGGTGCGGCTCGACCCGGCGCCGGGTCGCCCGGCCGGCTCGATCCCGGTAGTCGAAGCCGATCACCTCGCCGTCCCGGCTGGCCAGCGCGAGCCGGGCCAGCACCTCGCTGTCGATCGGCGCCTGCCAGCGCCGCACCCCGGTCGCGCCGACCGGGCTCGACGCGGGAGTCCGGGCCACCGCGGCAACGGCGGCCACCCGGCCCCGCAGCCGGCGCGGCAGCACCTGCTCCAGTTTGCCCAGGGCCCGGACCGCCGCGATCTCGATGCCCTCGATCGGGCTGGCCTCGGCCTGACCCAGCAGGGCCGCGATCGCCACCGCCTCCTCGTCGTCGAACACCAGCGGCGGCAGCCGGGTGCCGGCGGCGAGCCGGTAGCCGCCGGCCGTGCCGGTCGTGCTGTCGATCCGGTAGCCGATCACGCGCAGCCGGGCGATGTCGCGGCGCAGCGTCCTCGGCGTGACGTCGAGCCGTTCGGTCAGCTCGGCCCCGGTCCAGGCCGACCGGGCGGCCAGCAGCGCGAGCAGGGCCAGCGAGCGGTCGGTGACATCCATGGGATCAAGATTCTTTCACCTTGCGGACACGATCTGTCCTCAAGGCTTCCTAGGATCGCCTGCATGACCACCGACACCATCGACGTGATCCGGCCCGGGGATCCCGGGTACGACGACCACCGGACCGGATTCCAGACCTTCCGGCCGCTGCGGCCCGACCTGATCGCTACCCCGAGCGACACCGAAGAACTGACCTCCGCCGTCCGCTACGCCCGCGACCAGGGGCTGCCGATCGCCGTCCAGGCCACCGGACACGGCACCCCGGGCCGGACCGACGGCGGCTTGTTGATCAACACCACCCGGCTGACCGGAGTCGAGGTCGACCCGGAGCGGCGCACCGCCTGGGTCGCCGCCGGCACCCGCTGGGACGAGGTCGTCGCAGCCACCGCCGCGCACGGCCTGGCCGGGTTGGCCGGCAACGCGCGCAGCGTCGGCGTGATCTCGTACGCCCTCGGCGGCGGGATCGGCCCGATCGCCCGCCGCTACGGGTTCGCTGCTGATCATGTCCACCGGATCGAGTTGATCACCGCCGACGGTGAGCGCACCATGATCACCGCCGACAGCGATCCCGACCTCTTCTGGGCGGTCCGAGGCGGCGGCGGCAACTTCGGCGTCGTCGCCGGGATCGAGATCGGACTGTTCGAGCAGCCGCACCTGTTCGGCGGGTCGCTGTTCTTCGACACGCCGCTGCTGGAGAGCGGACTCAAGGCCTGGCGGGAATGGCTGGACACCGTGCCCGACGAGATCACCTCGACGGCGGTGATGGTGCCGCTGCCCGATCTGCCGGTGCTGCCGCCGCCGCTCCGGGGCCGGCACGTGCTGTCGATCCGGGTCACCTCGACCGGCCCGGCCGACCAGGCCGAGGAGTTGGTCCGACCGTTGCAGGCGATCGGTGAGCCGCTGCTCGGCGGGTTCCGGGTGCTGCCGTACGCGGAGATCGCGACGATCAACAACGACCCGACCGACCCGGCACCGCACCGCAACCGCAGCACCCTGCTGAGTGATCTTGATCAGTCGATGATCACGGAGCTGGTCACCGCCGTCGGCCCGGGCGCGGCGGTGCCGACCGTGTTCGAGTTGCGTCACCTCGGCGGCGCGTTGGCCCAGCCGCCGGCCGTACCCAACGCGGTCGGCAACCGCACCGCAGGCTTCAGCGCGGCCATGATCAACGGGCTGTCGTCCGCCGACCCCGAACCGGCCGAGCTGGACCGGGTGGCGGCGCACCAGGGCCGGGTGTTGGCACAACTGTCCGGCCGCAGCGCCGGCCGACTGTTCACCTTCCTCGGTGGAACCGCCGGCCCGGACGACGTCCGGGCAGCCTTCGACCCGGACGCGTGGGACCGACTGACCAAGATCAAGTCACGGGTCGATCCCGGCAACGTGTTCCGCTACAACGCCAACATCCCCCCGTCGGCGTAACCCAACCCCCGACTTGTCAGACTCTCACCATGCCCTGGCGTGGTGAGAGTCTGACAAGTCGGGGTTGGGAGTCAGTCGAGGACGGCGGGCTCTTCCTCGGCGTCCAGCAGTTCGACCGGATCGGCCGCGGGTTCGGTCTCGGCATAGCTGGTGACCGTCGCCAGGTCGAGGGCCAGGTCGATCTCGAAGCTGCCGAACATCAGCCGGGTCGCGGTCGCGGCGGCTTCCCGTACCGCCTGTTCGGCCTGCTCCGCCAGCGAATCCGGGGTGTGCACGATGATCTCGTCGTGCAGGAAATAGACCAGGTACGGTCGCTGCTCCGGCGGCCCCAACCCGGCCAGCCGATTGCGCAGATCGGCCATCCAGCACAGCGCCCACTCCGCGGCGGTGCCCTGGACCACGAAGTTGCGGGTGAACCGGCCCCAGTCACGGGCCTGCTGACGCGCCCGCCGCTGTTCAGCCGGCCCGGCCTCGGCGTCGCTCGCGGCCGACTGCACCCGGGCCCAGGACTCCCCCGGCGGCGGTGAGCTCCGGCCGAGCCAGGTGGTCACCACCTCACCCCGCTCGCCGGCCCGCGCGGCGTCCTCGACCAGCCCGGTGGCCCGCGGATAGGCCCGGATCAGCCGCGGCATCAGCTGGCCGGACTCGCCGGTGGTCGCGCCGTACAGGGCGCCGAGCATGGCCACCTTCGCCTTGGCCCTCGTCTCGACCACCCGCTCGTCGACCAGGCCCTGATAGAGATCGCCGCCACGCGCGGCCCGGGCCAGCCGATGATCACTCGCCATCGCGGCCAGCACCCGCGGCTCCAGCTGGGCCGCGTCCGCGACGACCAGCCGCCAACCCGGATCGGCGGTCACCGCGCCGCGGAGCAGCTTCGGGATCTGCAGCGCCCCGCCGCCGCGGGTGGCCCAGCGCCCGGTGACCACGCCGGCCGGCACGTAGTCGGGGCGGAACCGGCCATCGTGCACCCACTGATCGGCCCAGCCCCAGCCGTTGGCAGCGAGCAACCGAGACAGCTTCTTGTACGTCAGCAGCGGTGCGATCGCCGGGTGATCGAGCTTGGACAGCTCCCACTGCCGGGTGCTGGTCGCATCCAGCCCGGCGGTGTGCAGCGCGCGGAGCAGTTCGGGCGGCGAGTCGGGATTCAGGCTCGGCAGCCGCAACGCGGACCGGACCTCGCCGAGCAGGCCCTCCAGCACGGCCGGCCGGCCGCCGAACCGTGGCCGGGGTCCGAGCAACCCGGTCAGTTGTCGATCATGGACCGCCACGTCGAACGGAAGCCCGTGGTGATGCAGCTCGGCGGCGATCAGGGCGCCGGCCGACTCGGCGGCGAGCAGCAGCCGGAGCCGGCCACGGTGCGGTGAGCCGGCGACCGCCTCGGTCTGCCGGCGGTGCTCCGCGATCACCTGATCAAGATCGGCCCGCTCGACCGGGCGGGCCAGCAGGGTCGGCTGTTCGTCCTCGGCCAGGTCGGCCGGCGACCGGTGCCAGAACTCGTCGGTCGCGGCCGGCGGCTCGGTGAGATAGGTCGACCGGGCCAGGATCGCGTGGCCGAGCCGGAGGTCGACGCAGCGCTCGAGCCGGATCCCGGCCCGCAGCAACTCCGGATAGAGGTCCTTGGTCTCGGCCCAGATCCAGCGCGCGCCCGACCGCTCCAGCTCGGCGAACCGGACCGGTGCTTCGTCGCGATCCAGCTCCTGCCGCGTCGCGCCGTCGAGCCCCTGCAGCACGACCCGGTCGTCCTCGACCGCGACCGCGATCTCCTCCACGGTCGCCGACTCTACGGCGCGGCACCGACACCGTCCCGGATCGACGGCCGCCCGGTGGGTCTGCGGCGAACCCTGGCGAAGTGTCGGACGGGCCGGTTAAGGTCCCGAGCATGACGGCGGCGGAGCTGGAGCAGGTGGCCGCACGACTGGCCGTCACCATCGCCGCGGACGGGCTTGACGGCGGGCTGTCGGGTTCCCAGGTGCGCCGCGCCACCCGAGCCGACGGGACCCCGGCGGTGGTCAAGATCACCTTCTCCCGGTCCGGCTGGGATCGGACCGCGGCCGAACGCGAGCTCGCGTTCTACCGAACGTTGCGGGCCCAGGTCGGCGTCCGGACCCCCGAGCTTCTCGGCCACCATCGATCCGACGAGTGCGTGGCGATCCTGCTCTCGGCGCACGCGTCGATCAGGCCCGCGGAGCGGTGGACCCGTGAGCTGTGGCTGGCCCTCGCCCGGGATCTGGCCGTGCTGCACGAGACGCCGAAGCCGCCCGGCGGTCAATGGCGCCACGGCGCGGACGGGATCGTGCCCGGCAGCGATCCGGAGCGATGGCGGAGCTTCTGGCGACGCCCCGGTGAGGCCGACCTCTTCCGACCGTTCTTCGACGATCCCGAGTCGCTGATCAGTGCCGCCCGCACGGTGCCGCGGTGCTTCAACCACGGTGACTGTCACACCGACAATCTGCTGGTCGACGACGACGGACTGATCTGGGTCGACTGGCAGTCGACCGGCATCGGCCGCCCCGGCGGCGAGCTGGCCTTCGCCGCCGGCCGGGCTACGCCCTCGGGCGCGACCGTGCCGCTGGCCGACATGATCGAGTTGTACGCCGAGCTCCGTGGCCTCGACCCCGTCGAACTGGACCGCACGGTCGTCGCGTCCGGGCTGGCGACTGTCCTCTTCGTCTGGCCCGTCCACCTCCGCGAGGACGATTCCGTCGCCGCCGACCGGATGCATCACCACGCCCGGCATCTCGCCGAACGCTGGCTGGCCGGTCGCTGATCACCGCCGCGACTGGGTCTGAGGAGCGGCGGACGCATCCGGCCTGCCCTTCGACGGGCTCAGGGAACGAAACCCCAAACCCTGCCCGCACCTTCGAGGGGACCCACCGACGCTTGCTCGGTCCCTGAGTCTGTCGAAGGGCAAAGAGGATCCTCAACGAGCCGAAGAGATTTCGGGCCGGATCCCCGGCGGGATTGGGGAGGATCCGGCCGGGACTACCCGGCGACGGATTCCCCACTCATGCCGGTCGACAGCCCGCGGACCCTGTCGTACGATCGGGAAAACCTTGCAAACAGCCCCAACTGTAGTCGGGATCGATCCCGGTGGAGTGGTCTCGTTTCGCGCAGGCGCCGGAGGCGTCCAGAGACAACAAGCGGACGAGTGGGCACTGACACGGAGGCATCTTCCATGCGCCGTTCGTCGCTGCCCGAAAACTCTCGATCCAAGACCCGTCCCACGCTGACCCGGCTGCTGGGTCTGCCCTCGATCCGGGGCCACGTCCCCCTCGTCGTCGCGCTCTGCGTCGACGCGATCGGCACCGGCCTGGCCGGGCCGCTGGTGCTGCTGTATCTGATCACCGTTGCCGGGCTGCCGGTGGCGACCGCCGGCATCGTGGTGACCGCGTCGGGAGTG
The DNA here is from genome assembly GCF_009299835.1 of Microlunatus speluncae. Lineage (GTDB taxonomy): Bacteria > Actinomycetota > Actinomycetes > Propionibacteriales > Propionibacteriaceae > Microlunatus > Microlunatus speluncae. The sequence goes on along the minus strand of NZ_VKCZ01000020.1, from coordinate 601,394 downwards.
CTTTCGCTCGCCGTGCCCGCCCTGTCGGCCGCGATCTCCGGCCGGGTCGGACCGCGGACGATCGTGATCTTCGCCCTGCTCCTGCAGGCGGTCGGCACCGCCGGCCTGCTGCTCGCCGCGGTGCCGGCCGGTCGGGCGCTGCCGATCCTGATCGCCTGTTGCCTGCTCAACGCGGTCGGCGGTCGAGCCTTCTGGTCCTCGGTGTTCTCGTTGATCGCCGACGCGGCCGACGGTGCCGAGGCGGCCGCCGCGTACGACCAGCCGGAGAACGAGCGCCGGTCCGGCAAGGACGCCTGGTTTGCCCTGTCCGGGATGACCCAGGGCGTCGGGTTCGCCGTCGGCGCGTTGCTGGCGGGCGCGTTGTTGATCATGTCGGGATCGCTGCCGTACCTGATCGCGTTGGCGGTCAACGCTGCCAGCTTCGTGGCCGCGGCCGTGCTGCTCGCCCGCGATCCGGGCCATCCGAAGATCGTCCCGCCGCCGGCCGATGATCAACCGCGGCGGGGTGTGCACCGGGATCGCCCGTACCTGCTGCTGATCGCCGCGAACACCCTGTTCGCCTTCTGCAGCACGGTTCTCGGCGTCGGGCTGCCACTGTACGTGGTCGAGGGGCTGGACGCGCCGGCCTGGCTGATCGGGCCGCTGCTGGCGTTGAACACGATCCTCGGCGCGACCTGCCAGGGGATCGCGGTGCGGGCAACGCGACGGTTCCGCCGGATCCGGGTGCTGGTCGTGGCCGGGCTGATCTGGGCCGTCTGGGGTGCGGTCACCGCCACGCTCGGGCTGGCCCCGCTGTGGCTGATCGTGCCCGGCTTGATCATCTCGGTGTTGATCTACTCGGTGGCCGAGCTGACCCACGCGCCGGTGTCGATGGGGCTGGCCTCGGACGCCGCTCCGGCGGCCGCGCGGGCCAGCTATCTGTCGGTGTTCCAGTATTCGTTCGCGCTGGCCACCATCGCGGCTCCGGGCACCTTCGCGATCACCTTCGCCGCCACGCCGGCGCTGCCCTGGCTAGTCACCTCGGTGATCGCGGTCCTCGGCTGCATTGCCATCCTGCTGGCCGGCCGCGGCCTGGCCACTCGCCTCCGCGAGTAAATCCGCCCCATCCCCACCGAGTTGTCAGAACTGAGTTGTGTCCGGGCACAACTCAGTTCTGACAACTCGGTTAGGGTCGGGGACATGGTGGTGGAGCGCGTCGAGCTCGAGATCGGCGACCGGGTGGTCAAGATCAGCAACCCGGACCGGATCTATTTCTCTGCCCGGGGTGAGACGAAACTCGACCTGGCGCAGTACTACCTGTCGGTCTCCGACGGCATCGTCAACGCGCTGCACCACCGGCCGTGCATGCTGCACCGGTTCCCGGACGGCGTGGACGGCGACAAGGTGCACCAGAAGCGGGTGCCACACGGCGCCCCGCCCTGGTTGCAGACGGTCCGGGTCGACTTCCCGTCCGGCCGGCACGCGTACGAGCTCTGTGTTGATCATCCGGCCGACGTGATCTGGGCGGTGCAGATGTCGACGGTCGAGTTCCATCCCTGGAACTCGCGCAGCGAACACGTCGAGCAGCCCGACGAGTGGCGGATCGATCTTGATCCCGGCCCCGAGGCGACCTACGCCGACGTGCAGCGGGTCGCCGGTGTCACCCGCGAGGTGCTGGCCGAGCTCGGCGCGACCGGATTCCCGAAAACGTCCGGCAGCAAGGGGATCCACATCTATGTCCGGGTCGCTCCGGTGTACGGGTTCGCGGATGTTCGCCGGGCTGCCTGGGCGTTCGCCCGCGAGGTGGAGCGGCGGGCCGACGGGCTGGTCGACTTGACCTGGTGGCGCAAGGACCGCAACCCGGCTTCGGTCTTCGTCGACTACAACCAGAACGCCCGTGATCACACCGTCGCCTGCGCCTACTCGGTCCGCGGCACGCCGGAGGGCATCGTCTCCGCCCCGGTCCGCTGGGACGAGATCGACCAGGCCGATCCGCGGGACTTCACCATCGCCACCATGCCGGCCCGCTACGCCGAGCTGGGCGACCTGCATGCCGATCTCGACGACACGATCTACAGCCTTGATCAACTTCTGCAGTGGGCCGAGCGGGACGAACGCGACGCCGAGCCGCCACCGGCCGCGGACGCGCCCGCGACCTGAGCTCACGCTCCGTCGACACCCGGTATGACGGATTCATCATGATCTTGTGACGCCGGTCAGATGCGGCGGTCCGGACCCGCTGCCAGGATCGGACCCGTGACTTCTGAGCTGACCGAACGTCCGTCCCCGAGCTGGCCGGTCCGGATCGCCTGGTCGGCGCACCTGCTGCTGCGGCTCGGCCTGGCCGTCTATCTGCTGGTCTACGGCTGGTCCAAGGTCTTCCTGATTCAGATGGGCCGGGCCGACTACGGCGACGCCTTGATCAACTACGGCGAGATGAGCCCGATGGGCCTGCTCTGGCGGATGGTCGGCTATTCGGTTCCGTTCCAGGTGCTGTCCGGGGTCGCCGAGGTGCTCGCCGCCGCGCTCCTGTTGTGGCGCCGGACCGCCGGGGTCGGCGCCGTGATCGCCGCCTTCGACATGTTATTCGTCTTCCTGCTCAACCAGGCCTACGACGTGCCGGTGAAGCAGCTGTCACTGGCCCTCGCGATCGGCGCCACCGTCGCTGCGATCCCGTACGTGAGCCGGTTTCTCCGGGCCGGGTTCGGCTCCGGCGCCATTCCCCGGGGACCGATCCCGACCATCGTCACCGGTCGTGTCGGCACCGTCCTCAACGTGATCACCCCGGTGCTGGCGATCGCCGTGATCATCGCCTCCGGCGTGCTGTTCCGGCTGTCCTTCCCGATGCCGACCGAGGGTCATCCGCTGGCCGGCGTCTATCGGGTCACCGAGGATCGGGCCGAGCCGGCGGCGCAGCTGGCCCGGGACACCCGGTGGCAACAGGTCGCCTTCGGCCAGTGGATCGCCGGCGGCAAGGCCCGGGCGACGATCCGGCTGGCCAACGGCGACCTGCTGATCGGCACCGTTCGCGACTCCGGACCCGACTCCGTCCGGATCGAGCTCGACCCGCCGCTGCGCGGCGACACCCGGGCGCCGGACGACCCGGCCACGACCCTCTCCCTGCGCTGGGCGCCCGCGCCGGACGGGACCGTCAGGCTGACCGGCGACGACCAGGACCTCGTCCTCACCCCGGACCCCGAACGCCGCTTCCTGTTCGACCGCGACTACTCCTGGGACGCCCAGCGCCCCGTCAACCGCTGACCCTTCCGCCGGCCCGTTCGTTCCGGTCGATGCGCCCTGGGCCGGCTGGTGTTCGTTCCCTGAGCCTGTCGAAGGGCAGACCAGATTCACCCCAGGCCCCGCGATGAGGTCAATGGGAGGAACACGAGCCTCGGCTCCGCATCATCCAGCGCGGGAGCATCGACCGGCGCCCTTCGACAGGCTCAGGGAACGAACACCCCCGACCTCCACACCAACCAGCGAAGGAACATCCACCGGCGCCCTTCGACAGGCTCAGGGAACGAACACCCCCGACCTCCACACCCCGACGGGGGTTAGGCGAGGGATTTGGCCTTGAGCCAATCGGCGGCGACCTGTTCCACGGGGGTGCCGCTGCCGACCTGGCTCTGCAGGACGGTGAGTTCCTGGGTGGTCAGGGCGGCGTGGACGGCTTCGATGGCGGCGATGGCGGTCGGGTTGGCCTTGAGGGCTGGGCCGGCGACGGCGGTGATGTTCTGCGGCAGCACCATGGACTCCGGGTCGGCGAGGCGGACGAAGCTGTCGCCGGCCAGGACCGGGTCGTTGGCGGCGAAGGCAGCGGCGGAGATGGTGCCGGTGCCGAGGTCGCGGGCCAGGGCGGTGGAGTCGGGGTAGGCCTTGACCGAGGCGAACGTGATCCCGTAGATCGCGGTCAGCGCGGCCGGCCCGTACTTCTGCTGCTCCAGCCCGGCCGGCCCGCCGAGCACGGTGCCGGCGGTGATCGCGGCGAGCTCGTCCAGCGTGGTGATCTTGCGCTGGTCGGACACCGCCTTCGTGATCACGTACACCGTCTGGGCGGTGGCCGGGGCGGGAGTGATCACCGTCAGGTCCGCGCCGGCGGCCGCCGGCAGTTGATCATCGACTTCGGTCGCAGTGCTGGCCGCCTGGTCCGGCTTCAGCTCGGTGAGCAGGGCGCCGGTGTGGTCCGGGACCAGCGCGATCGTGCCGCCGCGCAGTTGTTGCAGATAGTCGACCCGTTCACCGACCGGCTCGATGCCGACCGTGATTCCCTTGGTCTGCAGGGCACCGGCGTACAGCTGGGCCAGCACCGCCCCCTCGGCCGTCTCGGGCGCTCCGACCACCAGATCGGGGGCGGCCGAGGTCTGGCCGCTGCTGCGCAGCGGGTCGCTGGACAGGCTGCAGCCGGCCATGATCAACACCAGCAGCAGCGCGGCCAGTGGCCGGACGATGCGTTGGGTCTTCATCATCAGGCGACGCGTCGCCGGGCCAGCAGGCCCAGTCCGGCGAAGATCAGGTAGAACAGCCAGCCGAGGCCGATCAGCAGCACCGCACCGGCGAACACCTGCGGATAACCGGCGTCGAAGCCGACCTTGATCACTGCGCCGAGCCCCGGCGCGCCGACGATCCCGGCCACCGCGAGCATCGTCACGGTCGCCGCGCCGACCCGGGCCAGCGTGTGCAGCAGGCGCGGCAGCAGCAACGGCAGCCGATAACCGACGAAGATCGCCAGCCGGGACAGTCCCATCGCGCGCCCGGACTCGATCACCGGCTGGTCCGTGGCGCGCAGGGCGCGGGCGGTCGTCCCGGCCACGGCCAGGGTGATCAACAGCAGCAGGCAGGCGCCGAGCACCGGCAGTCCGCCGCCGAAGATGATCACGCCGACGCCGAGCAGACCGAGCACCGGCACGGTGGCGCCGAGCCAGGAGATCACCCGGAGCACCGGCCGGCTGCCGCGGAACGCCCCGAACAGGCAACCGAGAGCGAGACCGAGCAGCCCTCCGGCGACGAGCAGGGCCAGGCTGGCCAGAGCGTGCACGCCGAGGGCGTTGACCAGGGTGCTGGTCCAGGTCCAGTTGGCCGGGTCGAACAGGTATCCGGTGAGATTCATGCTGCCACCTCCGCGATCGGCTCCGCGGCGGCGAGTCGCCGGAGGCCGCGGAAGATCAGGTCGACCAGGATCGCCAGCACGGCGACCAGCACCAGTCCGGTGACCGCCTGGGTCAGATCACGCGCGTCCAGGCCGCGATAGATCAGGCTGCCCAGCTCACCGCCCGGCCCGAATCGGGCCGAGACGATGGCCCCGCCGACGGTGGTCAGCACCACCGTGGCGACCGCGACCCGGCCGATGGTGCCGAGCACCCGCGGCGCGAGGTAGGTGAAGTCGAGCCGGAAGCGGGTGCCGGCGCCGAGCCCGGCCGCCTTGAGGTAAGCATACGGAGCGGCCGGTCGGTTCCGCCGGTGCGCGACCAGCACCGACCGGCAGATCCGCAGGATGGCCAGGGTGCCGAAGGCCAGCACCAGGTTGACCCGGTCGTCGATCGCCGTACCGCGAAGGATCGGCGCGATCAGCAACAGCCCGAACGGCGAGGCGTACGAGAGCAGATCGAGCACCGGAGCGACCACCGGGCCGACCCGGAGCTTGGCCAGCAGATAGCCCAGCGGGACGCCGATCAGCACGCCGGCGGCCAGCGACAACCCGAGCACGATGGCGTGCCCGGCGATCAGGGTGCCCAGATAGGCGACGTTCTGGACCACCCAATCCCAGTTCACCGTCCGCCCCCGGCGGCAACCGGCTCACGGTCCTCGGTGTCCGTCTTCGGCTCGTCGTCCTTGCCATCGCGGACCTTGTCCACGGCCGACTGCGCCCGGCGCGCGACGGTGGTCCCCGGCTTGGCGTCGGCCTCGGCGACGTCCGCGGCCGGGGTGACGACGGTGTCCTCGGCCGTCTCGTCGGCCGGGTCCTGATCGGCGTCGGCGGCCAGCACCTCGGGCGAGCGCGGACTGGTCGGCTCCGGCGGCGCGGCGGCGACCTCTTCGGTGTCGATGGCCGCGGCCGACTCGACGACGGCGGACTCGATCCCGGCCCGGACGGCGGCGGTGCGCTGCTCGACGGCGGCGGCCACGATCTCCGCCGCGCTGAGCACTCCGGCGTAGCGCCCGGTGCCCCGGGTGACGGCGACGGCCAGCCCGACCGGCGAGGTCAGCGAGGCGTTCAGCGCTTGCTGCAGCGAGCCGCTGCCCGGATCGAAGACGTCACCGAGCGGCAGCACCGCACCGGACTGGTCCGGATCGACCCAGCCGAGCGGCTTGGCGTCGTTGTCGACCAGCAGCGTCGCGCCGGCGCCGGGATCGGCCGAGGCCGGGTCGCGGACCACCGGGACCCGTTGCAGCGGCAGTCCGATCGTCGTCGCGTACGCCAGCGCCCGGTAGCCGCGCTCGGCCCCGACGATCTCGGCGACCAACGGGTTCTGGGCGTCCAGCACGGCCTCCGGCGGGCCGGAGTCGATCACCCGGCCGCCCGCGAAGACGACCAGCCGGTCGGCCAGCGCGAGCGCCTCGTCGACGTCGTCGGTGGCGACGATCGCGGTGAAGGACCGCTCGGCGTGCAACCGGCGGAGCAGCCCCTGCATCGCGACGCGGTCACCCGAATCCAGATCGCCGAACGGATGGTCCAGCAGGACTGCGGTCGGCTCGCCGGCGATGGCGCGGGCCAGGCAGACGCGCTGCCGCTGGTCGGCGGTCAGCCGGGACGGCCTCGTCCGGCCGGTGGCCCGGTCCAGGCCGACCGCGCGGAGCAGGTCGCCCGCCTCGACCAGGGCCTTGCCCCGGCCGTGCTCCTTCAGCCGCGGCACCATCGCGATGTTGTCGACCGCGTCCCGGTGCGGAAACAGCCCGCCCTCGCGGAGCAGGAAACCCTGGGTGCGGCGCAACGCCTTCCGGCGCAGGGACTTGAGCGGATTGCCGTTGATCATGATCCGGCCCTCGACCGGCTCGATCAGGCGATTGATCATGCGCAGGACCGTGCTGGTCCCGGAGCCGGGTTCGCCGAGGAGCACGGTGATCTGGTCCTGGTGGGCCGCGAAGGTGACCTCGGTCACCGGATCCGAGCCGCGCTTGGGCGGCCTACTAACCGATTCGAACTCGATCACAACGATCACCAACTACTCTGCCCAACCGTTCGGGGAAGTTTTCTGTGGCCACGGGGGCAGACTTAGCCACGAATCCGAGGCTAGAGGTGACCGCTTGACAATCAGTGGAACCAGCCCGGCGTGGCTCAGGATCCGTACCACCGGCACGGTCCGTCGGCTGGACTCCGCCCGCCCCGCCTGCTATCGCCCATGGACCGCTCAGCGTCCCGCCAGGACGTCAGCGGCGAAGTGGCAGGCGGAGAGGCGGCCGTCGCCGACCGGTTCGGTGGGCGGTGCCGGGTCGATGCGGCAGACGTCGGCGGCAAAGCGGCAACGCGGATGGAAGGCGCAACCGGTCGGGATCCGGGTCAGCTCGGGCGGCCGGCCGGCGATCACCTCGAGCTTCTGACCCTTCCGGTCGACCCGCGGGATGGACCGCAACAACGCCTGCGTGTACGGATGCGCCGGGGCCGCAAACAGGTCCTCGACCGAGGCCTGCTCGACCGCCCGGCCGGCGTACATCACCGTGATCTCGTCGGCCACGTCGGCCACCACCCCAAGATCGTGAGTGATCAGGATCAGGCCCATCGACCGCTCGGCCTGGATCTCGGCCAGCAACCGCATGATCTGCGCCTGCACGGTGACGTCGAGCGCGGTGGTCGGCTCGTCGGCGATCAATACCTCCGGCTCCAGGGCCAGCGCCATCGCGATCATCACCCGCTGCCGCATCCCGCCGGAGAACTGGTGCGGATACTCCTTCACCCGTTGGACTGCGTTCGGCACCTGCACCAGGTCGAGCAGCTCGACGGCCCGCCGCCGCGCGGTGCGCCGGGAGATGCCGCGCCGGGCGACCAGTGCCTCGGTCAGCTGGAAGCCGACGCTGTAGACCGGGTTCAGCGCGGCCAGCGCGTCCTGGAACACCATCGCGATGTGTTCGCCGCAGATGGCCCGATGATCATGCCGGCTGAGCGCCAGCAGGTCAGTGCCGCGGAACCTGATCTCGCCGCCGGCGATCCGGGCCGGCGGCGTTTGCAGCAGCCCGAGCACCGCCTGCGCGGTGACGCTCTTGCCACTCCCCGACTCACCCACGATCGCCAGCGTCCGCCCCGCCTCGACCGAGAACGACACCCCGTTGACCGCCCGCACCAACCCGTCCTCGGTCCGGAACTCGACCGCCAGCCGATCCACCTCCAGCAACACCTCACCGCTGCCCACGGCACACCTCTCCACCCGCAAACGCGGCAGTTGCACTCATCCGCGGCCGTTGCAACTGCCGCGGATCGTCCGTACTGCCGCGTTTGTGGTGGTGCTGGGGGTGCACGGGTCACCTCAGCTTCGGGTCGAGGGCGTCGCGGAGGTTGTCGCCGATGACGACGAAGGAGAGGATCGTGGCCAGCAGGCAGCCCAGCGGAAACAGCAGCAGGTGCGGGAAGCCGCCGGTGAACCACTCGGCTCCGTCGGAGATCATGATCCCCCAGCTGACCGCGGGTGGCCGGACGCCGATGCCGAGGAACGCCAGCACGGCCTCGGTCGCGATCACGCCGGCGATCGAGGTCGGCACCAGCGCGGTCACCGGCCCGATCGCGTTCGGCAGGATGTGGGAGAACATCAGCCGCAGATCGGAGGCGCCGAGTGATCGCGCGGCCGTGACGTAGTCGAGGTTCTTGGTCTCCAGCACGCTGGCCCGGACATAGCGGGTGTAACCCATCCAGCCGAACGCGGTCAGCACGATCGCCGGCTGGATGATCGAGGCCACCTGCCCGCCACCAAGATCGACATTGCGGAACAGCGACAGCAGCAGCAATGCGGCCAGCAGGAACGGGATCACCAGGAAGATCTCCAGCACCCTGGAGATCACCGCATCGACGAAGCCGAGATAGAAGCCGGACAGGGTGCCGAGCAACAACCCGATGATCAACGAGGCACCGACCACGGTGAACGCCAGCAGCAGCGACGGCCGCGCTCCGTGCACCAGCTGGGCCAGCACGTCGCAGCCGTGCAGGTTGGTGCCGAACGGATACTCGGCGCCGAACCCCTGCGGCAACACCCGCGACTTCGAGATGTCGCAGCGCTGCGGATCGGTCGCGGTGAACAGGGTCGGGAAGATCGCCACGAGGAGGAAGAAGAACCCGACCACGGTCGCGATGATCACATCCGGCCGGCGCCGCATCCGGCGGAACGCATCCGACCACAGTGATCGCCCGGGCCGCGCCGGGCCGCCGGTCTCGGCCGCGATCGCCGCGGACGTTGCCAGATCGGTCATGGCGAAACCCCCTCAGTCATAGCGGATCCGGGGATCGAGGGCGGCGTACAGAAGATCGACGACGAACATCACCACGATGGTGACCACGGCCAGGATGGAGACGACGCCGATCACCACCGACACCTCGCTGTCGCGGACCGCGTCCCAGAGCACGCCGCCCATGCCGTAGATGTTCATCATGCCTTCGGTGATCACCGCCCCGGCCAACGCCTCGGCGAAGACGAAACCGACCGCCGTGATCACCGGGATCGAGGAGTTGCGGACGATGTGGTACGCGGTCACATGGCCGTCGCCGAGCCCCTTCGACCGGGCGGTCCGGACATGATCGGCGTTGTAGTTCTCCAGCTGGCTGGCCCGGACCAGCCGGAGGAACGGTGCCGCCCCGACCAGCCCGAGCAGCAGTCCGGGGATGATCACCGTCGCCCACGGATGATCAGCCGAGAAGGACGGCTTGAACAGCAGCGCCGGAATGCTCTCGTCGCCGAACTGCGCGCTCATCCAGTTGCTCACCGGCACGGTCACGATGAACTTGTAGACCAGCAACGTGACGAACACCGGGAAGGCGTCGATCAGGATGCTGATGAACCGGATCGAGTGATCGGGGGCCCGGCCGCGATACCGGGCCGCGACCGAGCCGAGCAGCATCCCGACGAGCATCCAGGTGATCGTGACGACCAGGAACAGCCGGAGCGTGTTCGGCGCCGCCGTGGCGACGATGTCGAGCACTTCCCGGCCGCGGTGGTTGGTGCCGAAGTCGCCGGTCAGGTAGCCGCCCATCCGGTGCACGAACGGCCCGAGGCAGGGATTGCCGAGCTGTTCGTAGCACGGGTCGGCCAGCCCGAACCGCTCCTGCACCGCCGCCAGCTGGGCCTTGGACGGCACCCGGTCGCCGAAGAACGCCAGCGCCGGATTGCCGTTCAGCTGGATCGCCGCAGTCATCAGCAGATGCAGCAGGAGCATCACTCCGATCAAGGAGCCGATGCCCTGCAGCACGCGCCGGACGATGTAGCTACCCAAGCCTCTGCCGCTTCCCGGTGATCAACCGAGCCGTCAGCTCAGCCGACGTAGTTGAGCAGCCGCAGCTTGGTCGATCCGCTGAACGGATCGATCACCACGTTGTCGACCCGGTCGCTGTGGAAGGTGACCGCCAGCGCGAAGCTCAGCGGGACCGTCGGGAAGTCCCCGGCCAGCACCTTCTCCGCCTCGGCATACTTGGCCACGGCCTGCGGGATGTCCGCCGCCTGATCACCCTCGGAGATCAACTTCTCGAAGTCGGCGTTGTAGTAGCCGAAGTTGGTGTTGCCCTTCTCGGCGTCACCGCTGGCGTACACCGGAGCCAGGTAGTTCTCGTTCAGCGGGTAATCGGGGAACCAATTGTTACGGAAGGCTCCCTCGAAGTTGCGGGCCGAGCGGCGGGAGAAGAAGTCCGGCGTCGGGTCGAGCTCGTACGGGATGCCGAGATTGAGCTTGATCTGATCACCGATGGCCCGGAAGTACTGCTCCTGGGTGTCGTCCTGGCCGAGCGAGATGGTCAGCGTCTTGCCCGCCGGCCAGCCGCCGGCCTTGGCCAGCGCCGCCTTCGCCGCCTCGGGGTCGAACTTGCACCACTCGCAGGTGCCGGCCGCGCCGCCGGGCACACCGCCCGGCACCACCCAACTGTCGGCCGGCACGGCCTGACCGGGCAGCACCTGCTCGATGATCGACTTCCGGTCGATCGCCATCGAGATCGCCTTGCGGAACTCGATGTTGTCCCACGGGGATCCCTTGTACAGCGGGAATCCGAGGTAGGTCAGCCCGGCGCCCGGCCGCTCCACCTTGCGCGCGGTGAGGTCCGGGTCGTTGTTGGCCTTCTGCCACTCCGCCGGCGGCGGAGCGCCGGTGTCCAGGTCGCCGGCCTGGAAGTCGGGCCAGGACGAGGAGCCGGAGTATTCGGTCCACTCGATCCGGTCGTAGTTCGGCGTCTCCTCACCCTTGTAGTCGGCCCACTTGTCGGCCGCCAGGCTGACGCCCTGGTCCCACTTCTCGACCTGGAACGGCCCATTGCCGATCGGCTTGACCGCGCACGCTTTGACGTCGGCGATGCAGGCCTCGGCGACCGGGAAGAAGCCGGTGTAGCCGAGCATGGTGGAGAAGCCGACGAACGGGCCGTTGAGGGTGACCTTGAGGGTGAGCGGGTCGACCACCTCGACGCCGGACAGCTCCTTGGCCGACGGCTCCTTGGTGACGGTGACCTTGCCCTCGTCGTCCTCCTCGTACTCGCCCTGCATCTCCTCGTAGCCCTTGAACCGCTCGAAGAAGTAGTTGTTGGAGACCGCGTTGGGGCCGTACGCCGCGTAGTTCCAGGCCCGGGCGAAGGCGGCCGCGTCCACCGGTTCGCCGTTCTGGAAGGTGAAGCCTTCCTTGATCTTGATCGTCCAGACCGTCTGATCATCGGAGGCGATGTCGGCGGCGAGATAGTTGTACGGCTCGGTCGTGTCCGGCTTGTAGCGGACCAGTCCGGAGTAGATCACGTCCAGCACGGCGATGTTGTCGCCCACGTTGGAGTCCATCGGCAGCAGGGTGTCGACGTCCTGGGTCAGCGCCAGCCGGACCACTTTCGGCTCGGCCGGATCCTGCCCGCCGCCCTGGTTGCCGCCTCCCCCGCCGCAGCCGGTCAACAGCAGCGCGGCAGCGGCGAGTGCCGCCAATGAGGTCTTGATCGTGGGGCGGAGGCTGAGCGCCATCGTGGTCCTCCCGGTCGGCGTCCTTGTCACGGGTGAGTCGGATCATGCCACGATTCGGCCCACTCCACGGCCAACCTGGAACTTTGTTACCCGGCCGTAGCGGCGCCCCAGATCGGGCCGGGCTTCACCACCGCTGCGGCGGGGGCGGTGGCTGCGTCGGGTGGCCCTGCTGGGGGTACGGCGCCGGCTGGTTCGGCGGCTGCTGGGGATGGGGCGACTGTTGCGGCGGGTACGGCGGGGGCGCCGGTTGCGGCGGGAACTGCGGCTGAGGCTGGGGCGGATACTGCTGCGGCGGGTACGGCTGCGGCTGGGCCGGGTACTGCGAATGCGGTTGATACTGCGACTGCGGTTGGTACTGCGGCGCCTGCGGGTGGAACGGCGGCTGCTGGTGCGGCGGCTGCTGCCCGTAGGGCGGCCGGCCCGGCGGCGGTTGCTGGCCCGGGTAGGGCCGCGGGCCGGGTTGCGGCCCGCGGGTCGGGGCCGATTCGCCGCGGACCGCCCGGGACAGCACGCCCTTGAGCTTGCCGATGCCGTACAGCAGATAGCCGCCGGCGATCGTCGCGAACACCAGCCCGATCAGGATCGCGCCGTAGTCGCCGTCCCGCGGATCGGCGAAACCGTAGAGCGGGGAGCTGCCGCGCACCCAGCGGTAGCCGCCGGTGATCGAATAGCCGATCAGCCACACGCCCGGGACGATGATCCAGAGGAACGGGTGCCACCAGCGGGTCCGGTTCTGGCTGCGGCCGACGAAGCACCAGTCGAGGAAGACCAGCCACGGCGTCACGACGTGGGTGAGCAGATCTTTCGGCTCCCCGATGTCGCCGCCCATCACGCCCACATAGGTGCAGCCGACCACGATCATCAGCAGCGTCATCGCGCCGCGGAGCTTGCCCGATCCCGGCTCCTTGCCGGTGGCCAGGCTGGCCACCGGGTAGTAGACGGCCAGGCCGAGGTAGACGATCGACACCAGCAGGTTGCCGCTCTGGGTCAGGAACGGCAGCTCGGCCGGATCGTGGCCGTACAACCACCAGCCGCTGAAGGCGCAGATCGCGATGCCGAGCCGCCAGATCGCGGTCAGGATCACCAGCAGCGGATTGGGCTTTCCCATCGGCACGCGCATCCTTCCCAGTCAGGTCGCCGATCGATGAGCGAACGGCGACTCGGACTCTAGCGTTGCCCGGTTGCAGCCCGGAACGCCACCGGCGTCCGGGCGCCGGGGTTACTGACCAGTAAGGTGTGCTCTATCGGCGGGCCCAGGGGCCGCAGTTCGGGTGCGCCGCGGATCACCGGATCAGGCCCCCGAGGAGTGCCGAGTGAAGATCATGGCCATCGTGCTGGCGCTGGCGGTCTCGGTCGTCGGCGTCACCGTCTTCGGTCGGGCGATCGCGGCGATCGTCGGGGTGGTCAGGCTCGGCCGACCGGTCGCCGGACTACGCTCTACGGCGCCGGCGGAGCGGTGGAAGCACCTGCTCGCCGAGTCGCTCGGGCACACCCGGATGCTGCAGTGGACCAAGATCGGGATCGCGCACTGGTTTGTCTTCGTCGGGTTCGGCGCGCTCTTCTTCACGCTGATCACCGCGTACGGGCAGCTGTTCGATCAACGCTTCGCCCTGCCGCTGATCGGCCACTGGGTGGTCTACGAATGGGTCAGCGAGCTCATCGCCTGGGTGATGGTCGTCAGCATCCTGTTCCTGATGATCATCCGGTTCGCGCTGCGCAACCGCGGTCGGCAGTCCCGCTTCTTCGGCTCCCGCACCTGGCAGGCCGTCTACGTCGAGCTGACCATCCTCGCCATCGGCCTGTGCGTCATCGCCCTGCGGGGGTTGGAGTATCGGCTGCTCGGCGCCGAGACGTCGGTGGTCCACTTCCCGCTGACCTTCTGGCTGTTGCCGGCCGACTTGTCGGCGAGTGCCCTGGAGACCGCGATCGTGGTGATCGCGGCATTGAAGATCATCATCTCGATGGCTTGGATGATCACCATCGGGCTGAACACGACGATGGGCGTGGCCTGGCACCGGTTCACCGCCTGGCCCAACATCTGGTTCAAGCGGGAGTCCTCCGGCAAGCCGGCGCTGGGAGCGCTGCAGCCGATCATGGTCGACGGCAAGCCGCTGGACTTCGAGCAGTTGGAGGAGCTGGACGAGGACGCCCCGCTCGGGGTGAGCAAGATCGAGGACTTCACCTGGAAGGGACTGCTCGACTTCACCAGCTGCACCGAGTGCGGCCGCTGCCAGTCGCAGTGCCCGGCCTGGCACACCGAGAAGCCGCTGTCGCCGAAGCTGTTGATCATGGGCCTGCGCGAGCACGCGTACGCCAAGGCGCCTTATCTGCAAGCCGCCGAGGCCGCCCGGGAGACGCTGCCGGCCGAGCTGCGCAACGAGGCCGCGCGGCCGCTGGTCGGGCCGATCCAGGTCACCGACGGGCTGGCCGGGATCGTCGATCCGGACGTGCTCTGGTCCTGCACCAGCTGCGGCGCCTGCGTGCAGCAGTGCCCGGTCGACATCGAGCACGTCGATCACATCATGGATCTGCGGCGCTACCAGGTGATGATGGAGGAGGAGTTCCCGGCCGAGCTGAACGGGCTGTTCAAGGGCCTGGAGAGCAAGGGAAATCCGTGGAACCAGAGCCCGCGGAAGCGGATGGACTGGGCCAAGGACCTCGACTTCGAGGTGCCGGTCGTCGGCAACGACGTCGAGGACCTGACCGGCGTCGAGTACCTGTTCTGGGTCGGCTGCGCCGGCGCGTACGAGGACCGGGCGATCAAGACCACCCGCGCGGTCGCCGAGCTGCTGCAGCTGGCCGGCGTGTCGTACGCGGTGCTCGGCAACGGCGAGACCTGCACCGGGGATCCAGCGCGGCGGGCGGGCAACGAGTTCGTATTCCAGCAGCTGGCACTGGAGAACGCGGCGACGCTGACCGAGGCGAAGGCGAGCAAGGTGATCACCACCTGCGCGCACTGCCTGAACACGTTGAAGAACGAGTATCCGCAGGTCGCCCCCGACGGTCCGGTACGCGAGCTCGAGGTGGTGCATCACACCCAGCTGCTCAACCGGCTGGTCCGCGAGGGCAAGCTGACTCCGGTCGCGCCGCCGGAGGGCTCCGTCGCCGGCCGGACGATCACGTACCACGATCCGTGTTATCTGGGCCGGCACAACGAGATCTACGAGGCGCCGCGGGAACTGCTCGACGCCATCCCCGGATCGACCGTGGCCGAGATGCCGCGCAACAAACAGCGCTCCTTCTGCTGCGGCGCCGGCGGCGCCCGGATGTGGATGGAGGAGACCATCGGCACCCGGATCAACGCCAACCGCACCGACGAGGCCGTCGCCACCCTGGCCGCAACCAACGGCGTTGATCACGGCGGCAGAGGCGCGATCGCCACCGGTTGCCCGTTCTGCCGAGTGATGCTGACCGACGGCCTCGCCGCCAAGCAGGCCGATCAATCGGCCCCGGAGTCGATCGAGGTCCTCGACGTGGCCCAACTCCTCCTCGAATCCGTCAAGCGCCCCTGATCCAACACCCCGAGTTGTCAGACTCTGACCACGCCAGAGCGTGGTGTGCGTCTGACAACTCGGGGTGTTGGGTCAGTGGCGGCGGCGGAAGGCGCGGGCCTTGGCCTGGTTGCCGCAGGTCTCCATCGAGCACCAGGTGCGGGACTTGTTGCGGGAGTGGTCGTAGTAGGCCCAGCGGCAGGCCGGGTTGTGGCAGACCTTGAGCCGCTGCCAACTGCCGTCGAGCGCGGCCTCGGCGACGACGCCGAGCAACCGGGCCAGGCCCGCGTCGACCGGCTGCGTGGCGCGCGGCCGTAGCCGTGGCCCGGTCGCCGGATCCAGCGCGACGGTCAACGGAAGGTCGCCGGCCAGCCGGTCGAGCGCGGCGATCGGCTCGGGGTCGGTGACCGCGTCCGGCCCGCCCAGTCGCCGCGCGATCGTCGCCCGCAGCCCCTCGCGGATGATCACGGCGCGGCGCAGATCCGCCGGCCGGACCTGGGCAGCGGTGGTCAGCAGTTCGCGCTCGGACAGCCAGCGAGCTAGCTCATCCGGACCGGTCAGGTCGTCCGCGCCGTAGACCAGGCTGCGGCTGTTGATCAGGTCCTCGATCAGGCGCAGCGAGCCCGGGGCGGTCGACGGATCCCGGTGGCCCGGCCAACTGTCGCTCATGCTTCCATCATAACCAGCTATTGACAATAGCCGGGTCCGTAACCAGTATAAATAGATGACCAGTTACGGACCTGGAGAAGAGTTCTCGTGACCTCGACTCTGACCGCACCGCCCGACGACCGGACCGCCCGGCTGTGGCGGCGGAGTCCGGCGGTGGCTCTCTTCGTGGGCGCGTTCGTGGTGGCCAGTACGGAGCTGATGCCGGTCGGCCTGTTGCCACAGATCGCGACCGACCTCGGCGTCTCGGTCGCCCTCGCCGGACAGTTGGTCACCGTCAACGCGCTGGCGCTGGCCGTCGGCGCTCCGCTGCTGGCCGCCCTGCTCGGCCGGTTCGACCAGCGACGGATCCTGATCGGCGCGCTGATCGGTTACGCGGCGGGCCAGCTGCTGGCCGGCGTCGCCCCCAGCTTCCCGATCCTGCTCGCGTCGCGGGTGATCAGCGGCGCGACCATGGGGCTCTATCTGGCCTCGGCGGTGGCGACAGCCGCGCGGCTGGCCCGGCCGGAGCGGCAGGCCCGGGCGATCGCCACCGTCGGCGCCGGGGTCAGCACCGCCTCGGCGATCGGGGTGCCGTTGAGCAGCGTGCTCAGCCACGGGATCGGTTGGCGAGTCGTGCTGGGCGGCCTGGCCGGGGCGGCCGTGATCGCGCTGCTCCTAATCGCTCTCGCGATCCGGGCGCCGGTGGTCGAGCAGGGACCCTCGCTGCGCCGGCGGCTGGCCGCGCTGGCCGGCCGCGAGGTGATCATGGCGCTCGCCCTGATCATGATCTTCTGGGCGGCTTCGTTCGCGGTGTTCACCTATCTGATGCCGCTGCTGCAGGATCGGGCCGGGCTGAACGGGGCAGCCTTGAACGGGTTGCTGGTGCTGTCCGGCGCCGCGGCCGTGGCCGGCACCGCTCTCGGCGGCCGGCTCGCCGATCTCCGGCTCCGGCTGGCGCTGGTGGTGACCGCCGCCGTGAGTACGGTGACGTTGATCTTGATCGTGCCGGGTTCGACCGCCGTGGCGGCGATGATCTTGGTGCCGCTGTGGCAGCTGGCCGCGTGGTCGTTCGTCCCGATGGTCCAGGTGGCCCTGTTTCGGGCGGCCGGGCCCGGCGGTGATCTTGCCCTGTCGCTCGCCGTGTCCGGCTTCAATGTCGGGATCGTGGTGGGGGCGGGACTCGGCGGCCTCGCCCTGGGCCAGCTCGGCCTCACCGGCGTCACCCTGGTCGGCGCCGCGCTCTCCGTACCGGCCCTCCTCCTCACCCTCGCCCTCACCCGCCGACTTGTCAGAACTGAGTTGCGCCAGGACACAACTCAGTTCTGACAAGTCGGCTTCGGGTGGGTCAGCCGAACTGGCCGACGACGTAGGAGCCGGCCGGCTGCTGGATCATCACGTTCACCCGGTTGTAGGCGTTGATGATCGCGATCTGCACCACCAGGGCGGCGAGTTGCTCCTCGTCGAAGTGCTTGGCGGCGCGCTGCCACACCTCGTCCGGGACCCCACCGGCCGCGTCGGCCAGCCGGGTGCCCTCCTCCGCCAGTTCCAGCGCCGCGCGCTCGGCCTCGGTGAACACCGTCGCCTCGCGCCAGGTGGCGACCAGATTGAGCCGCTGCTGCGTCTCCCCCGCCGCCGTGGCGTCCTTCGTGTGCATGTCGGTGCAGAACCCGCAGCCGTTGATCTGACTGGCCCGGATCTTCACCAGCTCGGCCGTGGCCGCCGGTACGATCCCGTCCTCCGCCGCCCGCCCGGCCGAGGTGATGTATTTCAGGACCTTCCCGCCGACCGCGCTGCCGTGAATATTCAGCCGTGCTTCCATCGTGCACTCCCTCTCGTAGTTCCTTACACCCTCAAGGACCGATCGGAACGCGCCGATGTGACATCAACCGACTGTGACCTACACCCCACCCCAACCCCCCCTCAACCCCGAGTTGTCAGAACTAGGGGCCGCCCTGGCGTCCCCTAGTTCTGACAAGTCGGGGTGTTCAGGAGGGGTCAGAGGCCGTAGGTTTCGAGGAGGCGGAGCCAGACCTCGCTGATCGTCGGGTACGAGGGGACGGCGTGCCAGAGGCGGTCGATCGTGACCTCGCCGGTGATCGCGATCGTGGCCGAGTGCAGCAGTTCGGCGATGCCCGGGCCGACGAAGGTGGCACCGACCAGGGCCCGGCGATCTTCGTCCACGATGATCTTGGCCGTGCCGGCGTAGCCGTCGGCGAACAGCGAGGCGCCGGCGACGTTGCCGATCTCGTAGCTGACCGCCCGCACCCGGAGCCCGGCGGCCTTCGCCTGCTCCTCGGTCCGGCCGACCGCGCCGACCTGGGGCACGGTGAAGACCACGCTCGGCGTCGCATCATGATCAGCGGTGGCGACGGCCGTACCCCACGGTTGATCATCGACCGGCTTACCGGCCGCCCGCTGCACGATCGCCGTTCCGCACATCCGGGCCTGGTATTTGCCCATATGGGTCAGGAGATTCCGGCCGTTGGCGTCGCCGACCGAATACAGCCAGCCGTCCTCGACCCCGGTCACCCGGCAGGTGTCGTCCACGGTCAGGTAGCGGCCGGGCTGCAGCCCGACCGTGTCCAGGCCAAGATCACCGGTCGCCGGCGTGCGCCCGGCGGCGACCAGCACCTGCTCGGTGATCACGGTCTCGCCGCCGACGCTGAGCCGGACCTCCGGACCTTCGCGACGCGCGGCGTCGACCTGCACGCCGGTCCTGATCTCCACCCCGCTCTCCCGCAGCGCGGCGGCGACGGCCTCGCCCGCCTCCGGTTCGAGCCGGTCCAGCAGTCGCTCCCCCCGGACCAGCATGATCACCGTCGTGCCGAGCGCGTTCCAGGCGGTCGCCATCTCGCAGGCCACGACGCCGCCGCCGATGATCGCCAGCGACGCCGGCGGCTGCTGGGCCGAGGTGGCGTTGCGGCTGGTCCACGGCTCGACGTCGGCCAGGCCCTCGATCGGCGGGATCGACGCCACCGAACCGGTCGCGACCACGACGGCCTGCCGCGCGGTCAGGATCGTGCTGGCACCGTCCGGGCCCTCGACCGTGACCTGCCGCGGACCCGACAGCCGACCCCGACCCCGATGCAGGGCGATCCCGGCGCCGTCCAGCCAGCTGACCTGACCGTCGTCCTTCCAGTGCGAGGTGAAGGAGTCCCGCCGGGCCAGCGTCGCGGCGACGTCCTGCTCACCGGTCACCGCCGCGGCCGCGCCGGCGACGGCCCGGGCCTCGGTCAGCACCTCGGTGCCGCGGAGCAGCGCCTTGCTCGGCATGCAGGCCCAGTACGAGCACTCGCCGCCGACCAGTTCCGCCTCGACGATCGCCGCGGACAGCCCGCCCTCCACCACCCGGCCGGCCACGTTTTCCCCGGGCGGCCCGGCCCCGATCACCACGACGTCATACTCGTTGGCATCACTCATGAGCCTCATCCTTCCACCCACTTGTCAGAACTGAGTTGTGCCATGACACAACTCAGTTCTGACAACTCGGCTTGAGTTGACGTCACTGTGGTGTCATAGTGGCGTCATGGACCTTTCACCGTATCTGGCCTCGGTCCGCGAGGGCGTCAAGAACGCCGCGGCACTGGCCGATGACAACACGCAGCAAGTCGCGCAGCGCCTCGGCACCGCGATCGACTCCTCCACCCGCCTGGCCCTGATCCAGGCCCTGTCCGACGCGGCCAGCACGATCAGCGCCGACCTCGCCCCGGCCTCGGTGGACGTCCGGATCGTCGGCGGCGACCCCGAGTTCGCCGTCTCGGTGCCGAGCGCGCCGGCCGAGCCGGTGATGATCACCCCGACCGCGGAAGAACCGGCCGAGCCCGAGGAACCCGTGATCGACGAGGACGAGCCGGTCGCCCGGATCAGCCTCCGACTGCCGGCCTCGGTCAAGACCAAGGTGGACGAGTTCGCCGACGCCGACGGCATCTCGACCAACGCCTGGCTGCAGCGGGCGATCATGGACGCGCTGAACGAGCGTCGCCGGCCGCCGCACCCGCCGGGCCCGCCCGGGCCGCCCGCGGGCGTGTTCGGACCGGACGGCCCGTTGGGCCCGAACGGCGTCTTCGGACCGCACGGAGTGTTCGGTCCGGGTGGACCGTTCGGCCCGGGCAAGACCCGGCACCGTGAGGGTCGGCCCGGCCGCTCCGGCCCCGGCGGACAGAACGTCCAGGGGTGGGTCCAGTGAGCCTGTTCGAGCAGACCTTCAGCGGCGTGAGTTCGGTCTCGGTCGAGCAGCGTGGCCGCGGCGACGTGCTGATCAACGCCGCAGCCGATTCCGATCAGATCCGATGCACCATCGACGACTGGGAGGCCGACGATCCGACCGCCCTCCGGGTCGAGCAGCGGCGCGACCGGCTGGTGATCACCGCCCCCGAGTCCTGGGGCCGCGGCTCCAACTCCGATCTGTTCCTCGAGGTGCCGGCCGGGCTCGACATCTCGGTCAACACCCAGTCGGGTGACATCGTGATCAACGCGGACCTGGGCTCCGGACGGCTCGCCAGCGGGTCGGGCGACATCGCCGTCGGCACCGCCGTCAACCTGTCGGCGAAGTCCGGGTCGGGCGACGTCGCGGTCAGTCGGGTGCACGAGGGTGCGGAGGTGACCACCGGCTCCGGCGACATCTCGATCCGCGAGGCGACCGGCCCGGTGTCCGCGAAGTCCGGCTCGGGCGACATCCGACTGGAGCGCCTCCGGTCGGCGGCGCTCACCGGCTCGACCGGGTCCGGCGACATCAGCGTGCCGTCCACCACCGGCTCGGTCGACCTGCGCTCCGCCTCGGGCTCGATCGCGGTCGGCGTCGCCGAGGGACTGCCGGCCTGGCTGGACCTGAACACGGTGACCGGCGAGATCAGCATCGACCTCGACCCCAGCCAGCAGCCCACCGAGGGTCAGCCGTACGTCACCCTCCGCTGTCGTACCGCCTCGGGTGAGATCGACATCTCCCGAGCCCGCGACTGACCCACCAAACCCCGAGTTGTCAGACTCTCACCACGCCCTGGCGTGGTGAGAGTCTGACAACTCGGGGGGTTTAGATGGGGGTGCGGTGGAAGTTGAGGTGGGAGCGGCTGGGGGTGGGGCCGCGCTGGCCCTGGTAGTGCGAGCCGTAGCGCTCCGAGCCGTACGAGTGCTCGGCCGGCGAGCTGAGCCGGAAGAAGCAGAGCTGGCCGATCTTCATGCCGGGCCAGAGCTTGATCGGCAGAGTCGCGACGTTGGACAGCTCCAGCGTGACGTGGCCGGAGAAGCCGGGGTCGATGAAGCCGGCGGTGGCGTGGGTGAGCAGGCCGAGCCGGCCCAGTGACGACTTGCCCTCCACCCGGGCGGCGACGTCGTCGGGCAGCGTGACCAGCTCGAAGATCGAGCCGAGGGCGAACTCGCCCGGATGCAGGATGAACGGATCCTCGCCGGAGACCTCAACCGGCCGGGTCAGCTCGGGCTGCTCCTCGGCCGGGTCGATGTGCGGATAGCGGTGGTTCTCGAACACGCGGAAGTGACGGTCGAGGCGCACGTCGATGCTGGACGGCTGCACCAGACCCACGTCGTACGGGTCCAGCCCGATCCGGCCCGACTCGATCTCGGCCTTGAGGTCGCGATCCGACAGCAACATAGCCAGGACCCTATCGACGAACGACCGGCTCGCGGCGCCAGGGCCGCGAACCGGCTCGACGGATCGACGTCAGGGCCGCTGGACCTCGAGCCAGTGATCACCGAACGAGACGATGGTGCCGGCGTCGACCTGGACCACGTCGCCGGGCGCGCAGGGCCGGCTCTGGCCGTCGAGATCGGTGGCGGTGGAGCCGTTGGTCGAGCCCCGGTCCATCACATACATGCCGCCCGCGTCGACCCCCAGCGCCAGGTGCGTCTTGGACACCGTCCGGGTCTCGTCGGAGATCTTGATCAGCTGGGCATCCTCCTCGCCCGGCCGGGCCTGCGGGTTGCGACCGATCAGCACAAGCCGGCTGACCTCGATCTCCCGCCCGTCGTCGAGCGACGCCCGCCAGCCCTGGTCCAGCGGCCGCGGATCGTGGTGGTCGGCGGCACTGCCCCCGGAGACCGGTGGCGGTGGCGCGGCCGGGAACTGGGTGGCGCCCGGGATGGGTGCCGCGACCGGCGTCACGCCGGAGCCGGCCGGCCCGCCCTGGCCGTAGCCACGCTGATCCTGCCCGTAACGGTCCTGGCCGTACTGATCCTGCTGATACTGGTCCTGACCGTACTGATCCTGCTGGTATTGATCTTGCTGGTACTGGTCCTGCTGATATTGATCTTGTTGGTACTGATCTTGCTGATATTGATCTTGCTGGTACCGATCCTGGCCGTACTGATCCTGACCGTGCTGATCCTGACCGTGCTGATCCTGACCGTACTGGCCCTGCTGATACTGGTCCTGGCCGTACTGGCCCGCTCCCGGCTGCTGCCCGTACTGATCCTGCGGATACTGGCTCGGGGTCTGCCGGGCGCTCCCGTACGCGTCCTGCTGCTCGTCCGGCCGGTACAGGTTCTGCGCGTACTGATCCTGCCCGTGCTGGTCCTGGCCGTATTGATCCTGGCCGTACTGATCTTGCCCGTACTGGCCCTGGCGCGGTTGACTCCGGCCGGAGTCGGACCGTCCCTGCTGGTACTGATCCTGACCGTAGCGACCCTCGTCCTGGCCGCCGAACTGATCCTGCCGCGGGTACGGGCTCTGCTGCGACTGATCGCCGTAGCCGCCCGCCGCGGCCCCCTGCTGCTCCCGGCCGTAGCGGTCGGACTGGCCGTAGCGCACCGGGGTCTGCTGACTGTGCTCCTGCGGCGGGAACAACCCGCGATCGGTCGGGCCGGCCGGGCCGGCCTGGTAGGGCGCGGCCGGAGACTGCTGGCTCGGCTGCACCGACCCCTGCTGCTGACCCGGCACCTGCTTGGGCGCCAACTGCCGTTCCTTGATCACCACGGAGTCGACGGCCTGGTCGGCCAGCGACTGCCGGCGCGGGTTCTGCACCGCGAGGATGATCAACACGATGGCGCCGACCCCGGTGCCGGCGATCACCCCGGTGATCAGCCAGCGCAGGATCACCCGACCCCAGGGGAGCGGGCGCCCGTCGGAGAACCCGACGACCTGCAGGCCCATCAGCTGCTTGCCCGGACCGGCGGCCTTGGTGACGTAGCTCCACCAGACGAAGACGACCCAGCCGATCACCGCGACGAACGACACGAGGCTGATGATCAGCGACACCATCACGTTCTGCGCCAGCGCACCGATCAGCGACAGCGCCCAGACGATCACGGCCGGAGCCGCCCACTCGATCAGATAGGCGACGACCCGCTTGCCGATGTCACCCGACTCGACGCCCGGTGGCAGGCCCGAACCCGGCGCCGGCACTGGCTGCGGCGATCCCATCTGCGGCTCCTATCCCGACTGACTGGTGGTCAAACCACAACCTATTGGTTGTAACGACAACCTATGGCCTAGGAGGGCGAATCGATAGCAACGCTCACGCCATCCCCCAGCTCAAGAACGCTTCCCAGCGGAACCACCATCGATTCGCCGGGAGCCAGCCGCCGCCGGACGATCTCCGGTCCGCCGAGCACGACCGCGGTCCCGTTGGTCGAATGCAGGTCGGTGACGACGATCTCCCAGCCGTCGGGCTCGACCTGCGCGTGGGTCCGGCTGATGTCGTGGCCCGGGCTGAGCACGGTCAGGAACCGCGGATTCTCCACCGTGCTGCGATCCGCGCTCGGGGCCCGGCCGATCACCACCGGCACGTCGAGGTCGGCCTCGGCCCCGTTGTCGCCGCGCAGGGTGGCCAGGGCCGGGCGGGTGACCAGCCGCGGATTCTGGTGCGGCACCCGGTCGCCGCAGACCCGGCAACTGATGCTCTCCGGCGGGTTGCTGTGCTGCTGCACGCAGAGCACGGCCATGATCAGCGATTCGCCCGCCATCAGGTCCGCATCCGGGGCCGACGCGACCCGCCGGCCCCGCGGCTCCTCCGCGTAGACCCCGGCCGCCTCGGCGGCGGAGAGGTACGGCTCCTCCTCGCGGTACTGGTCGTTGACCCGGCGGGTCGGCTCGAGGTCCGGCTCGTCCTGCTGCCAGTCCTGGGCGTCGGCGTACTGGTCGTCGAAGCCGTACTCCTGGCCGTTGTCGACGTAGCCGTAGTTCTGTTGCGCGGACTCGGCCGCCATCACCTCGGTGTCGGCGTTCTCCGACTCCAGATCCGGCTGCCGGCCGAGATCCTCGGCGCCCTGGGTCGGTGCCGCCTGCGGCGAGATCACCTGGGCGTCGGCGCCGGCGTCGAGAGTGATCGAGGACGCCGTCACCACCCCGACCACCAGCGGCAGCTCGAGCAGGGTCTGGTCGCCGTCGTGGGCCAGCTCGATCCGGACCTGCTCGACGTCCTCCAGCCCGACCTCACGCCAGGTCTGCACGCCGGAGCCGTCGGCCACGATCTTGCCGTTGCCCAGATTCATCACCGAGATGCCGCCGCGCACCAGCGATCGCATCCCGTCCGGTGACCAGAAGAACGCGGCGAAGCTCGCCATGTCGTCGATCCGGTAGCCGGCCAGGCGTTCCGCAACATCCGCCAGGGACGAGGAGCTCATCACCTCGGCCCACAGCGTGTTGATCAGCGATCCGTGCCGGATCGACGACGGCTCCAGCACCACCAGCGAGGTCGGGCCGGACAGGATGACCCAGTCGCCGGGCGTGTACGCCGCCCGCCATCGGCTCACCTGGCCGCTGTCCTGGTCGCCGAACGAGGAGGAGTGGTGATCCTCGACTCCCCCGTACGTCGCACGAACGGACCCAGCTGTGTTGGACACGTGCTCTCCCATCGTTTGCCGTTCACCGGCAGGCAGGCGCCTGAAACACGACGCGCCGCACCGGATCCCCCGATCGCCGCCCGTAACCAGCGGAGTCCCCACCAGTGCTCCGACCGGGCATGATCGTGCCTATTGTCCACGCGTTACCAGGGGATGAAAAGCCGCTCCCGGTGGTCCGGGGGCGAAACGGGGAGCAAGAGACCGCTCAGCTGACCAGCGCGGCCTGCTCCGCGGCCTCCATTTCCTGGACGAACTGGCCCTTGGTCGACTGCCACCGATCCTCGGTGTATTCGGTCCGCCAGTAACCCGAGATCGACGCCAGGGAACGCTCGATCCCCTGCTCGACGAAGAGATAACGGCGCAGATCGCGGACCAGGTAGGCATTGCCGTGCACGAATGCCTGCACCCGGCCCGCCGGCAGCCCGGCCGCGCGGACCGTCCGGGCCAGAGCGACGCCGTAGTCGGAACCTTCGGCGTCGCGATGCACCCAGGTGACGGTGATCTGCTCGGTCTCACGCAGCGGCAGTTCCTCGGTCGCGTTGGCGACCTCGAGGTAGACCGCCGCGCGGGCATCCGGGGCCAGCCGCTCCAGCGCCGCCGCGATCGCCGGGATCGCGGCCTCGTCGCCGACCAGCAGATGGGCGTCCACCTCCGGATCCGGCGCGTAGGCACCGCCCGGGCCGTAGAACCCCAGCTGGTCGCCCGGCTGCGCGGCCGCGGCCCAGGGTCCGGCCAGACCTTCGTCGCCGTGCACGACGAAGTCGATCGCCAGTTCGTTGCTGTCCGGATCGTAGGACCGGATCGTGTACGTCCTCGTCACCGGCCACAACTCGGCCGGCTCGGTCTCCCGCAACTCGTCCGGGTCGAACGGCCACCGGTAGTCGGCGCCGGCCGGCGGGAACAGGAGCTTGACGTAGTGGTCGGTGAACTCGAGCTCGGGCAGCTGGCGCAACTCCTCGCCGGTGAAGATCACCCGCACCATCGACGGCGCGAGCTGTTCGGTACGGCTCACCACGGCGGTCCGGGCCACCCGCTTGCGCCGGGTCTGCTGCTGATTCAACGGTCCTCCCCCAACATTTGGTTAGGTCGACCTTACCTGCCTCGGCCGGCCGTGGCCCGGGCCCATCCCTCGATTCGGGACAGGCCCGGGCCGGCGCGCCCGGCGGCGGCGCAGCACACTGGTGCCCGTGTCCGATCTCTCTGGCTTCATTGCCGGCCTGCCCAAGGCCGAGTTGCACGTCCACCACGTCGGCTCGGCGTCGCCGCGGATCGTCGCCGAGCTCGCGGCCCGCTATCCGGGGGTCGTCCCGATCGATCCGGCCGAGCTCGCGGCGTATTTCACCTTCTCCGACTTCGCCCACTTCATCGACGTCTATCTGTCCGTGGTCGATCTGATCCGCGACGCCGAGGACGTACGGATGCTGACGTATGAGGTGGCCGCCGACCTGGCCGCGCAGAACGTCCGCTACGCCGAGCTGACCGTGACCCCGTACACGTCGATCATCCGCGGGATCCCGGAGCAGGAGTTTGTCGCCGCGATCGAGGACGCCCGGATCTCGGCGGAACGTGATCATGGGATCCGGCTGCGCTGGATCTTCGACATCCCCGGCGAGTCGGGGATCCCTGCGGCCGAGGGGACGCTGGCGATCGCTCTTGATCATGGCCCGGAGGCGCTGGTCGGGTTCGGGCTCGGCGGCCCGGAGATCGGCGTGCCACGGCCGCAGTTCAAGCCCTACTTCGACCGGGCCATCGCCGCCGGGCTGCACAGCGTGCCGCACGCCGGCGAGACCACCGGTCCGGAGACGATCTGGGACGCGCTGAACTCGCTCGGGGCGGAACGGATCGGCCACGGCACCTCCTGTGTCCAGGACGAGCGGCTCCTTGATCATCTGGCCGAGCAGGCCATCCCGGTCGAGGTCTCCCCGACGTCCAACGTCGCGACCGGAGTGATCGCCGCGATCGGCGAACACCCGGTGACCCGGATGGTCGAGCGCGGGCTGGTGGTCACGATCAACACCGATGACCCACCGATGTTCAACACCACCTTGAATCGCGAGTACGAGATCGCGGCCGACCTGCTCGGGCTGGACCGGGACGGGGTCGCCGAGCTGGCCCGGACGGCGGTCCGGTGCAGCTTCCTGGACCCGGCCGGGAAGAACGAGCTGGTGGCCGAGATCGACGCCTATCTGACGACGGCGAGTTGATCATGGCCGACCAGGTGTCACGGGTGATCATGGCCGAGGCGGACCGGATCGGGATCGATCCGGGAACCGTGGTGGTGATCGATGATCAGGACGGGTCGCTGCTGCTGGCGGCGGCCGAGCGGTGGCCCGAGGCCGAGCTCCGGCTGCACTGCGACGCGCTGGACGAGGAGCAGACCTGCCGGGCCGCCGCCGACCGGGCCGGCCTCCGGGTGACGGCCGCGGATGATCTTGGTCTCGCCACGACCGGAGCCGGGCTCGCACTGGCCCGGCTGCCGAAGGGCCTGGACGCGCTCGAACTGCTGGCCGGCGCCGTCGCCCGGGCGAGCGATCCCGAGGTGGTGCTGATCGCCGGCGGCCGGGTGAAGCACCTGAACCGCTCGATGAACGGCGTGCTGGAACGGCACTTCGGCGAGGTCCGCGGCTCGCTCGGGCTGGGCAAGGCCCGAGCCCTGGTCGGTGCCCGAGCTCGGCCCGGCCCCGAGCCCCAGCCGCGACGAGCGGCGGTCGACGGGCTCGAGGTGGTCGCGTACGGCGGGGTCTTCGCCGGTGCGTCCCTCGACGCCGGGACCCGGCTGCTGCTCGCCCAGGCGCCCCGGTTTCCGGCGGCGGAATCGGCGATCGACCTGGGCTGCGGCACCGGCCTGCTCGCCGTCGCCCTGGCCCGGCTCGACGCCGCGACCAAGATCACGGCGATCGACCATTCCCGGGCCGCCGTCCGGTCGGCCGTCGCCACCGCCGCGGCCAACGGCGCCGCCGACCGGATCGACGTCCGGCGCGGCGACGGGCTGGTCGAGGTGGCCGACGAGTCGGTGGACCTGATCGTCTGCAATCCGCCGTTCCATCGCGGCACGGCCAAGGACAGCTCGACCGCGCTGACCATGATCACCGACGCCGGCCGGGTGCTCCGCCCCGGCGGCGAACTGTGGCTGGTCTACAACACTCACCTGCCCTACCGCTCCGCCCTCCGCCGATCCGTCGGGCCGACCGAGGTGATCACCCAGGATCGGGACTACCTGGTCACCCGCTCGGTCAAGGCGAACCCCTGATCCTCTTCGTTCCCTGAGACAGCCCGGATCCACCGATGATCTTGGTCGCGGTGTCGCGAAACCTCTTCGTGCGGGGCGATAACGGCCATTGCCACGTGGAAACCATCGGCACGAAGAGCTTTCGCGACAGTCCGGACCCGAGCCGACAGGCTTCGGTCGCTTTGAGGTCGGCCGGCCGCACAAGTCGGCTCGGTGCACGCCAAGAACCCAAAGACGCGCCAAGGAGGGGTGGGTTACGGCGGTTCCTGGGAACGTCCGGCCGGGTACCGGTTGCGCGGCGGACGGGATCATCGACTGTGTGTCGTTTCCCGGCTCAACCGGCACCGAACGGCCGGGACACAGTCACAGTCGATGCACATCCGGCGACTTTCGCCGCTCAACACCGGCGCCCGGCCGCAGAACGCGGCGGACGGCCCTGACCCGCCCGTCCTGGGCGCGTCTTTCCGGCCGTCAGGCCGAAACCGAAGGGGGCATGTGTCTGGCCCGCCCGTGGACAGGCTCAGAGAACGGGACAAGATACAAGGCTCGGGGAGCGAACAGGCCTTGCCCCGGCCGTGCCGACCGAGCAGGGTGGGGCGGGAGGATCGAACTCGTCGAGGAGGCTCGAGATGACTCTCTCCCGCCGCCGGCTGCTGGCCGAGGGGACGGCGGTGGCCGGGGTGTCGCTGGCGTTCCAGGGCTCGCTGGCCGCGCTGTTCACCGGGACCGCGGCGGCCGCGCCGCCGAAGCGCGGCTACGGGCGGCTGGTCGAGGATCCGGACGGAGTGCTCGATCTGCCGCGCGGCTTCTCGTACCGGATCCTCAGCCGGGAGGGCGACGAACTGCGCTCGGGTGAGGGGCTGGTGCCGAGCCGGGCCGACGGGATGGGCGTGTTCGGCCGCGGCGTCGGCCGGCCGGCCGACCGGCTGGTCCGCAACCACGAATGCCATCCCTCGGCGCCGCACCACGTGCCGCGGGGCTCGCACACGTACGACCCGGAGGGCGCCGGCGGCACGACGACGCTGGTGCTCGGGCCGCGCGGCGCCGTGGCCGAGGAGTACGTCAGCCTGTCCGGCAGCGCCGTCAACTGCGCCGGCGGCGAGACGCCGTGGCACACCTGGCTGACCTGCGAGGAGACCGAGAAGCGGGCGGGCGAGGACGGCTACACCAAGGACCACGGCTTCATCTT
This sequence comes from Microlunatus speluncae, assembly GCF_009299835.1. Taxonomy (GTDB): domain Bacteria; phylum Actinomycetota; class Actinomycetes; order Propionibacteriales; family Propionibacteriaceae; genus Microlunatus; species Microlunatus speluncae. The sequence goes on along the minus strand of NZ_VKCZ01000020.1, from coordinate 571,952 downwards.
CGAGATCGACCCGTTCGACCGGGCCCGGAACGCCGATCCGGTGCCGCTGACCGCGATGGGCCGCTATCCGCACGAGGCGATCGCGGTCGACCCGCGGACCGGCCGGGTCTACGAGACCGAGGACTCCTTCGATCACCCGTTCGGGCTGTTCTACCGGTTCTCGCCGAACAAGCCGATGGGCGGGTACGGCAGTCTGCGGGCCGGCGGGCTGTTGGAGGCGCTGCGGGTGCCCGGCGTCGCCGACCTGTCCACCGTCAGCGAAGCCGGCACCGAGTTCACCGACGTCGAATGGGTCGAGGTGCCCGATCCCCTGGCCAGCAGCGAAGGGATCCGGTTCCAGGATTTCGCGGGCGGCCCGATGACGCACTCGCAGAAGCTGGAGGGCTGTTGGTGGGGGCAGGACGGGGTCTTCTTCTCGGCCAGTTTCGCCAAGCTGTCCGACGGTTCGGAGGCGACCCATGACGGGCAGATCTGGCACTACCAGCCGGACCGGAACCTGCTCCGGCTCGCGGTGATCTTCCGCCGCGATCCGGACACGGCCGAAGATCAACTCTTCCAGACGCCGGACAACATCTGCGTCTCCCCGTACGGCGGGCTGATGGTCTGCGAGGACGGCGACGGCGAGAACTATCTGATCGGGGTGACCGAGGCCGGCGAGCCGTACCTGTTCGGCCGCAACCGGCAGAATGTCGGCACCGCTGCCGAGCCGAAGTTCGCCGAGCTGACCGGAGTCAGCTTCGCCGACAACGCCCGGACCATGTACGTCAACTGCTACAACCCCGGCACGACGTTCGCGATCACCGGGCCGTGGCGGCGACGCTGACTGGCAGGATCGGACCATGCAGGAGCAGCGCTACACCGCGGCCAGCCGGTCGGGCGGGCAGGGGCGGATGTTCGTCCCGGTGCCGTTCGACCCGGATGCGGCCTGGTCGGCCAAGCCCGTGCATCACGTGGCCGGCACCGTGAACGGGATCCGGGTCCGGGCCGTGATCACCGAACAGGACGGCGAGCGCGGCTTTCTGCTCGGCCCCGCCTGGCTGCGCTGCGGCCCGGAACCGGGCACCGAGGTGACGGTGGCGCTGGCGCCGGAGGGACCGCAGCGGGCCGACCTCGCCGAGGACGTCGCCGCCGCCCTGGACGCCTCCCCGGCGGCCGGGGCGTTCTTCGATTCGCTGGCCCAGTTCTATCGACGCGGCTATCTGCGCTGGATCGACGCCACCAAACGGCGTCCCGAGCTGCGGCCCGAACGGATCGCCGAGGTCGTCCGGCTGCTCGAGGCGGGGATCAAGGAACGGCCCTAGCCCCGGCCCCGAACGTTTCTCGACCACGGTCGACTTCCGCACCACGAGCCGGCCCCGGCCCGAACGTTTCTCGACCAGGGTCGACTTCCGCACCCCCAACCGGCCCCGGCCCGAACATTTCTCCACCAGGGTCGACTTCCGCACCCCAACCGGCGCTCAGCCGCTGAACCGGGCCGGAGTCGAGGCCGGATCGCACTCACTGATCCGGATCGAGCGCGCGGCGACGGCCGAAGTCGCGGAGGGCGCGGGCGAAGTCGAGCTCGCGGAAGCCGGGCCAGAGCGTGTCGCAGAAGGAGAACTCGGCCTGCGCGCTCTGCCAGAGCAGGAAGTTGGACAGCCGGAGCTCGCCGCTGGTCCGGATGATCAGATCGACCCCGGCCATCGTCGGGGCATAGAGCCGGGCAGCGAGATCGCTCGCCTCGACCCGCTGGGCCAGCTCGGCCAGCGAGGTGCCGTCGGCCCGGGCGTCCCAGAGCAGTTCGCGGACGGCGTCGGCGATCTCCTGCCGGCCGCCGTAGCCGATCGCCAGCGCCAGCCGCTTGCCGGTCAGCTCGGCCGTCGCCTCGGCGGCTCGCTTCAGCGCGTTCCGGGTCGGGTCCGGCAGCACGTCCAGCCGGCCCATCAGCTCGATCGCCCAACCGTTGTCCGGCCGGGTGGCGCGGTCGGTGACCACCCGCTCCATCGCGTCGAGCAGGAAGTCAACCTCTTCGGCCGGGCGGCGCTGCAGGTTTTCGGTCGAGCAGACGAAGATCGTCACCTGGTCGATGCCGTAGCGATCGCACCAGCCGAGCAGTGTGTCCACGTGCTCGGCGCCGTGGGCGTGGCCGACGCTCGGGTTGTCGAAGCCCTGTTGCTTGGCCCAGCGCCGGTTGCCGTCCATCACCAGCGCGATGTGCCGCGGCCGGGGCAGCCTGCGCAACTCGCGCCGCAGCCCGGACAGATAGGCCCGCCGGAGCAGCGCGCCGGCCGCGCTCATGCGTACGGCTTGGCGATCTGGGCCAGGGCGTCTCCGTGCAGCCGGTGCACCGTCCACTCCTCCAGCGGTACAGCGCCGAGGCCGCGGTAGAAGTCGAGCGCCGGCTGGTTCCAGTCGAGCACGGCCCATTCGAAGCGGGCGTAGTCGCGGGCCACGGCGATCGCGGCCAGGGACTGCAGCAGCGCCTTGCCCAGGCCGGTGCCGCGGGTCTCCGGGCTGACGTAGAGATCCTCCAGATAGATGCCCAACTTCCCTTCCCAGGTGGAGAAGTTGAGGAAATAGATCGCCATCCCAGCCACCCGCTGCTCGTGCTCGGCGACCAGCGCGAAGACCCGCGGATCGGGGCCGAACAGCAGTCGCTCCAGCTGCTCGGCCGTGATCTTGACCGCGTCCGGCTCGCGTTCGTAGTCGGCGAGTTCCTTGATCAGCCGGATCAGGTCGGGCACGTCGGCCTCGGCCGCGGGTCGGATGGCGGGCGGAAGTTCGGGCATCGGGAGCGTCACCCGCCCATCCTGACCGAAATCGACCCGACTTCGCCCGCAGGGCCCCGGATTCGGCTTCGATCCGGGCACGTCGGGTCGATTTCGGTCAGATCGGGAACGTGCCGGTCAGCGGGGCACCGACCCGGACCTCGACCGGCACCGTGCCGCCGACCGGCGGGACCGGCGCGGCGTCGATGGCGAGCAGCGTGCCGGCGACGACCCCGAGGAAATCGGTCCGGGCCTTCCGGGACTGCTCGATCCGGGCCGCCACCTCCGGCCGCACGGCCGGCGTGAGGAAGGTCAGCCCGCGCGGAAAGGTGTCGGCCAGCGTCTCGTTGCCGAAGATCATGAAATCCGCGGTGATGATCCGGTCGCCGCGCAGCGACACCTGGAACGCGCTGTTCCCGCGTTGGCACGACGTCTGCCCCGGATAGTGGCAATCGAAGCCGGATTGCTGCAGGTCACCGACCGCGACGCTCATCCGGCTGCCGTAGTGCCCGGCGTCGGAGGGCCAACGCGACACCTCGGCGTCGCGCCCGGCGACGATCAGCCCGTCCCGGCCCGCCACGGAGTAGGCGGCATGACCATCGCGCCAGGTGTGCCGGAAGGACCCCTCGCCCGACTTCGGCCGGCCCAGTCGGGCCTCGTTCTCCCGGACGAACTGCACCACCTCGGTGGAGATCCGGTCGGCGGTGCCCGGCCAGAGCGCGCCGAACGCGGCCCCGGCCAGGTCGGACAACCGGTACGGATCGCTCCGGCGCGACCCCGGCATCGGGATCCAGCCCCAGGCGAGCCGATCCTCGGCGTCGAACAGGAACTGGGCCACCCACGGATCGTCGGCGTCGACGTTGCGACACCAGATCGCCCGGCCCTCGGCGTTGCTCCGGATCTGGGCACAGAAGGCGCCCAGCCCCACCAGCGGTGCGGTCAGCGTCGTCGCCGCACCGGGCGGCACCGGCCGGGCCTCGCTGTCCTCGCCGACCGGATCCGCCGGCTGGTAGCGGTCCGCCGACGGGCGCACGGCGGGCGACTCCTGGGGAGTGCAGGCCCCACTCATGATCAACACCAGCAGGATGATCATGGCCGAGACGAATCGCCTCGCCGGTCCGCGCATTCCCGCTCCACCCTGTCGACAACGCGGTTCAGGATAGCCGCGGAGTGGAAGACTGCCCCGATGGATGAGCTGACCGACTATGCCGGCGACGACTTCTACTGCGACGTCGCGCTGCGCCGGATCCCGGAGCTCCGGGTCGTCGCCGAGACCGAGCGGGTGCTCGCCTTCCAGCACACCCGGCCGTTCTGGCCGGAGCACGTCGTCGTCATCCCGAAGCGCCATCTGGCCTCGCTGATCACCGTGACCGCGGCCGACGAGGCGGACCTGCGGGAACTGCTGGCGGTGATCCGGTCGGTCGCGGCCGAGGTCACCGAGCGGCTCGGTGCGGCCCGGGTGCTGACCAATCTCGGCGACTACCAGGATTCCAAGCACCTACACGTGCATGTCTCGTCGGGTCCGGCCCTCCGGCCCGGGCCGTGATCAAACTTGCGGCCGGCCCCGCCGCTGCTGCCAGCGGCCGAGCATGATCATCCCGAGACAGCCGATCAAGGCGATCCCGGCGGGCAGGAAGAAGACCCGCGGCAGGCCGTACGTCGCGACGCCCAGTCCGCCGATCACCCCGCCGACGGCACCGGCGATCGGCATCGCGCTCATGAACAGTCCGGAGGCGGTCGCGACCCGTTCCGGATAGAGCTCCTGGGCGATCGTCACGCCGAGCACGCCGAGGCAGGCCCAGTGCACGGCCACCAGCAACTGCCCGACGAACAGACCCGGCGCCGCGTCACTGGTGGCGTACGCGAGGTTGCCGAGGACCCCGAACGCGACGCCGACCGGCAGCACCTTGAGCGGGCCGAACCGGTCGGCCAACCGGGCAGCAACCGGCATCAACAGGAACTCCAGCAGCGGCTGGATGCCGATCACCGCGCCGCGCAGGAACGGCGAGAAGTGCAGCTGCTGATCCATGTAGATCGGCAGGTAGCCGAACTTGATCGTGTCCCCGGCCATCGCACACACGGTCAGCGCCATGAAGATCAACAACGGCAGCAGCCGGGCCGGGCCGGCGGTCGCATCGCCGGCGCTGACCGGGCGGACGAACCGGGGCACCCGCTGCCGGCCGAGCGGGATCACCTGCAGCACCAGGCACGCGGCGGTGGCGAACACCATCGGCCGCAGCCCGACCGCACTGCCGAACCAGCTGCCGAGCACCGGCCCCAGCACCCAGCCGGCGGTGAACGCCATCCGGACCAGCGCGATCACCTGGTTGTCGACCGGCGTCGGTTTGCGGCTGAGCTCGTCTCGGCAGGCGGCGAACAGCTGACCCATCGCCGCGCCGCCGACGCTCAGCGCCAGCACGCTGACCACGAACGGCACCCAGATCGCCTGCGCCAGACCGATCACCAGCCAGCCCACCGCGCCGACCACCGCGCAGATCCGGAACATGATCAGCCGGTCCTGCTGCCGATCCGACGCCCGGCCGACCAGATAGCCGGCGAACGGCGCCGCCAGATTGGTCAGGTAATAGAGTCCGGCCACCGGCAGCGAAGCGCCCAGCTCGTCGACCAGAAAGAGCGTCAGCTGCGGGATCACCGCCGACACCCCGATGCCGGAGAAGAACAGGCCGATCACGGCGGATCGGAAGAACCGGGACCCGAGGACGACGGAGACCGCCGACCCGCGCCCTCGGCCCATCGATCACCCGTCCACTTCGGGCCCGGTGCCCGTCGAAGGGCAAGTCCCGTGCCTGTTCGTCACCTGAGCCTGTCGAAGGGCAAGCCCCTGCCCACGATCTCGGCCCGGTCAACGGTACGGCCCGCGACCACCCATGATCAGGCGAGGGTCGCGGCGTGAGATCCGATCAGGCCACCTGGTAGACCAACTCGGTGACCCACTGCCCCGGCTCAGGCACCTCCGCCGGATCGGTCACGTACGACTCGAACATCAGCCCCCAGCGCAGCCGATCCGGGCTTCCGGTCAGCGCGACGCCGTGGGCCTCGGCCCAGTCGACCAGCGCTGCGTGGGATCCGCCGATCGAGTCCGGATGGCCGCGGTGCTCGAGCACCAGATAGCGCCCGGCCGGCAAGGCGCCGGTGATCACCCGTTCGTCCCCGGCCACCGGCGCAGCGACCGGAAAGCCGACCTCGACGTCGAAGCGGTCGGTCAGATTGCCGATCAGGTGATAGCGGTAGAGCGGCGGCCCGGCCGGGGCCAGTTCGCGCGCGGCCAACCAGTCCTGGACCTCGCCGATCAGGGCGTTGACCCCACCCCATTCGGTGAAATTCGCGCGGGTCCGGATGCTGACGTACGGCTGCTCGGAGCGGTCTTCGACTCTCGGTTCGTTGATCATGACCGTTCTACGACGGGCGGACCGGAAACTCATCGGCGCGCAGTTCGGCCGGCAGACCGAACCGCGGGAAGTCGTCGACCGCGTCGAGGAAGGTGATCGTGTTGACGATCAGGCCACCGGACAGCTCCAGCACGACCAGCGCGAACGGCCGGAACACGTCGCCATTCGGACGATACTGACCGAAGGCCGGCGAGCCGTTCGCGCCGGTCGGCAGCAGCCGCGCACCGTGGCAGCCGCCGTCGGAGCGCTCCAGCACGAACCTGATCGCCGCCCGGCCCTGCAGCCACCACGCGAACGGCGGCATCGACATGGTGGCGTCCTGGTGCAACAACGCGGTCAGGGTGTCGACGTCGAAGCGCTCGAAGGCCGTGACGTAGCGGTCCAGCAGGGCGCGGTGCTCGTCGTCCAGCGGCGCGGCCGGCACCGGCCGGCGGATCGCGGCCCGGGCCCGTTGCAGGGCGCTGTTGACCGAGGCGACCGTGGTGTCGAGCAGGGTCGCGACCTCGGCCGCCGGCCAGGCCAGCACCTCGCGCAAGATCAACACGGCCCGCTGCCGGGGCGGCAACTGCTGCAGCGCGGCGACGAACGCCAGCCGGACCGACTCGCGCTGAGCGGCCAGCTCGGCGGGATCGTCGGGCAGGATCCGCGCGTCCGGCATCGGCTCGACCCACCGGCCGGGCAGCGCCGGCCCGATCTCCGGCCCCGTCGCCGCCGGACCGAAATCCATCGCGACCGCCCGCCGGCGTGCGCCCCGGGTCAGGTCGATGCAGACGTTGGTGGCGATCCGGTAGAGCCAGGTGGACAACGCCGCGCGGCCCGGATCGTAGTCCTCGGCCGCCTTCCACGCCTTGAGCATGGTCTCCTGCACCGCGTCCTCGGCCTCGCCCGCCCCGCCGAGCATCCGATAACAGAATCCGGTCAGCCCGACCCGGTGCTGCTCCAGCTCCCCCTCGGAAAACTCAGCCACCCCAAAATCCTCGCACGCCCCACCGACACTCACCCCGACCCGACCGGCTCGCCAATGCCGACGATTGCACAATGCGTAACCGATCGGTTACGCTTTCGGCATGGAGGGAGCGCGGGCGATTGCTGATCCGGTCCGGCGGGAGATCCTGGTGTTGTTGCAGGCATCGCCGCTGCCGGCCGGACGGATCGCCGAACACTTCGCGATCAGCCGGCCGGGGGTGAGCAAGCACCTGCGGATCCTGGCCGAGTGCGGCGTGATCGAGGCGAACGTGCACGGCCGGCAACGGATCTACACCCTGCGCCGGGAGCCGCTGGTCGAGGTCGCCGACTATCTGGCCCGGTTGCTCGGGCCCGGACTGCCGTCCCACCTGGACGCCCTGGCCACCGAGGTCGCCCGGACCCGCCGGGAACGCCGTACCTCCACCCGATCCGAGACGAAGGAGCAAACCGCATGAACGCACCGACCCCGACCGGCCGACTGATCCCGACCGGCGACGGCCACGACCTCGAGTTGACCCGGGTGCTGCCCGGCACGGTCGACGACGCCTGGGCCAGCATCACCGAACCGGAGCGCACCGCGCGCTGGATCGGCCACTGGGAGGGCACCGGCGCCATCGGCGAAACGATCAAGCTCCGGCTCGGCTTCGAGGACGAGACGCCCTGGACCGACGTCAAGATCACCGAGTGCGACGCACCGCGCCGGCTCCGCGTGCTGACCTTCGACCAGGCCGGCACGTGGGACCTCTCGCTGGAGCTGGCCGCGGCCGGCGACACCGCCGAGCTGCGGTTCGTGATGCACCGGATCGACCCCGCCATGGTCGGCGAGGTCGGGCCGGGCTGGGAGTACTACCTTGATCAACTCCTGGCCTCGATGACCGGCGGCGTGAACCCGGACTTCAACGACTACTTCCCGGCCCAGCGCGCCTACTTCGAAGGCCTCGTTCCCGTCTCCGGCTGACTGTGCTAGGAATCGGGGAATGGCCTCCCCCTCCTTGATCGTCGTCAGTGGACCGCCCGGCTCCGGCAAAACCACCCTCGCCCATCTGGTCGCACAGGGCGTCGGCTGCCCGGCGATCTGCCGGGACGAGCTCAAGGAGGGGATGGTGCACGCCCATCCCGGCTTCGTCCCGGGGCCGGTGGACGAGCTGAATCTGAAGACTCTGCCGGCCTTCTTCGGCACGGTCGAATACCTGCTCCGGGCCGGGATCACCGTCGTCGCCGAGGCGGCATTCCAGGACAAGCTGTGGCGGCCGGGCCTGACCCCGTTGCTCGACCTGGCCCGGATCAGCCTGGTCCGCTGCCTGGTCGACCCGGACACCGCCGCGGAGCGGATCCAGCGCCGGTTCGACGAGAACGGCCTCCGCGGCGCGGCTCATGGTGATCTTGCTCATCTCGAGGAGGTACGCACCCGGACCCTCGACTTCGACCCGATCACCCTGGACGTGCCGACGCTCGACGTCGACAGCTCCGACGGCTACCGCCCCGGACTGCCGGAGATCATCGCCTTCGCCGCCGCCCGCGACTGACTTTCGCCGGCGCGGCCGCCGGATCCGCCTTATCGTGACTTATGACGATGCGACGGCTGTACGCCGGACCGGGCGGCGCGGCCCGATTCGAGGACTGGAAACCGGACCTGTGGCCGGACGTGCCGGAGCCGGGCGAGTTGAGCGTCTCGACGCCCTTGCGGGCGACCGGCTCGCTGGTGGTCCGGGCGCCGGCCGGCGGCGGTCATCCGGAGCAGCCCGAGGCCGGCCGGCGCCTGATGGTGGTCCTCTCCGGCGAATGCGAGGTGACTGCCTCCGGTGAGACCGTGATCGGCCGGCCGGGCGATCTGCTGCTGGTCGAGGACACCATCGGATCCGGGCACTCCAGCCGCACCGACACCGGCTTCGAAGCCCTCATGATCATCTTGGACTGACGCCCGGATTCTCTTCGGCGCCGACGATCCAAGAGTTCAGCGCGAACGCGGCAGCAGGGTCGGGCCGGCACCGCGATCGAACAGCACATCGCCGTCGCGGAGCTCGATGATCTTCCGGCCGTCGGCGCGAAGCTTCGCCGCCACCGCCGTCAATACGGTCGATTCGGGGTGTTCGGGGGAGGCCAGGTGCGGCACCACGGTGCCGTCGAGGAGGCCGAGGCCGTCCATGATCACCGGCGCCCCGGGAGCGACCTGCGCCAGGTCAGTGATCGGATCGCACTCCTCCAGCCCGGCCAGCGAGCGGCCCAGGACGCAACTGCCGGCGCTGTAACCGCCGACCACGAAACGGTCCGTCGCCAGGCCGTCGAGCAGTTGCTGATCAAGACCGGAGTCGGCCAGCCGGTGCCGCAGCACGAAGGCGTTCCCACCGCGCAGCCAGACCAGCCCGACCCCGGCCAGCTCACCCCGCAACGCGTCCGGCGCCCCGGCGAACCGGCGCAGGTCGAGCTCGACCGGATCCAGCCCGAGCTCCCGCAGCGCCGTCAGCTCCGCCGCGACGCTCCGCTGCCGGTCAGCCGGCGCCAGGTGATCAACGGCGTTGGCGACCACAGCCGTCCGGCGATTGGCACCGGTCAGCTCGATCAGCCGGTCCGGGTGATCACCGATCCGGAACGACGACAGATAGAGGCGCACGGGCAGCAGCCTTCCAGGGCGATCGGGTCAGGACAACGAAGCGAGCCACTCGTCGAGCGTGGCCCGATAGACGTCGAACCAGTCCCCGCCCGCCATCAGTTCGTAGTGCAGGGCGTCGAGGCGCAGGATCGCCCGGTAGCACGCGAGGGTGCGGGCCAGGTCGGCGTCGAGCACCAGCCCGTACCCCTCGAGCACGGGAGCGAAGAGCGCGTCGCCGGAATGGGACAGCCGGGCCAGGTCCCAGCGCGGATCGCCGTAGGCGGTGTCGCCCCAGTCGATGATCGCGACCAGCCGCCCGTCGGCGACGAACAGGTGCGCGGGCTTCAGATCGCAGTGCAGCAGGACGCCCTCGCCCGGATACGCGATCGCGTCGCGGTGATCGGCAACCGCCGACCGAAGCCGCTCCGCGACGGACGCGGTGATCACGTCGTGCCGGACCAGATCGTCCGTGCCGGCCAGGATGGAATCGATCACTCCGGCCCAGGAATCGTGGCTCCCTCGAGTCGTCCCCGACACCACCTCGACCCGCCAATGGCCCGGCCCGGTGACCTGATGAAGTCGGCGCAGCGCCCGGCCCGCCTCGACCAGCGCCGCCCGGTCCGTCGCCGGGTCGGCCGGTCGGCCGACCAGCCACTCGGTGATCAAGAAGCCCCGGTCACCGGGCAGCGGCCCGGCGGCGGCCACCCGCGGCACCGGCACCGCGACCTCGGCCGCGCGTTCCAGGCCCCAGCGCTCCGCGGCCAGCTCGCTGTCCGCGGCCAGTTTCAGCGCGAACCGGCCCCGCCCGGTGTCGAGCCGGAAGTTCTGGTTGCCGACCGAGCCCGCCTGCGGCGTCAACGCGTCGACCGTCGTGCCGAGGGCACGCTCAGCCAGCTTCCCGATCTCGGCCGCAGTCAGTTGCGGCGTCGGCTCAGGCTCGCGTACGGACTGCGCTGGATCTCCCACGAGGATGAACCCTAGATCTCCCGCTGGCCGGACGCGATCAGATTTCTCCCGCACCCCGCCCGGTCTCATCGAGACGTCACTTGTGCACCGACACGCCGCCAAAACCGGTGCATTGGTGACGGGTCGGCGGGATTTGGATGGCGTCCCGATGGGTGGGGGGTGATTCTGGGGCTGGGCCGAGGTCTCGTAGGGTCGGGCGGGTGAGCCCCGTGGAGATCCTGCTGATCCTGTTGGCCGGGGTTGGCGCCGGCACGATCAACGCGGTCGTCGGATCCGGCACCATGATCACCTTCCCCACCTTGATCACCTTCGGCTACGAGCCGGTGGTGGCGACCATGTCCAACGCGATCGGGCAGGTCCCCGGCAGCGCGTCGGGCTCCTGGGGCTATCGTCGCGAGCTGCGCGGCCAGCGGAAGCGCGTCCTGCAACTGCTCCCGGCGTCCCTGCTCGGTGCGGTCTGTGGCGCCTGGCTGCTGCTGCACCTGCCGCCGACCGTGTTCAAGATCATCGTCCCGGTCCTGTTGGCGATGGCGGTGATCCTGGTCGTGTTGCAGCCGCGGATCCAGGGTTGGGCCCGGCGCCGGGCCGAAGCGGCCGGCGACGACGGGAGCAGCCTGTCCCGGCCCAAGACCGTGCTGCTGATCTTCCTCGTCTTCCTGATCGGCATCTACGGCGGCTACTTCACCGCGGCCCAGGGGATCCTGCTGGTCGGGGTGATGGGCGCCCTGATGCCGGAGAGCATGCAGCGGCTGAACGCGCTCAAGAACGTGCTGGCCCTCGGCGTCAACATCGTCGCCGCGCTGGCGTACACGATCGTGGCGTTCGACCGGATCAGCTGGCCCGCCGCCGGGCTGATCGCCGCCGGCACGCTGGTCGGCGGCTTCATCGGCGCCTCGGTCGGCCGCAAGCTGCCGCCGATCGCCCTGCGCACCATCATCGTCATCCTCGGAGTGGTGGCGATCGCCCGGCTGCTGCTCAGCTGAGCCGTCGCCCTGAGGCGGTCCTGAGCCGCTCTTAGGGTGGCCGAATCGTGACCGGACCGGTTGCCCCGGCAACGGCCGAACCCAGTTGTGAAATCGATTACAATCACCTATCGTCGGGCCGTTCCGACCATTGCCGAGGAGTGTCAGTTGGCAACCGCAATCCCCAGCCGCCCGTCCGGCACCGCCGAGCTCGAACCGGCCCCGGACGCCGTTCCCGCACCCCGGCGCCGCGGCCGGCTGCATCGCTCCAACCGCATCGCCTACCTGATGCTGGCGCCGCTGATCATCCTGTTGGCGATCTTCGTCATCGTCCCGTTCTTCCAGGCCGCCTACCTGTCGTTCTTCGACTTCTCCTTCTACCTGCCGTCGACCTTCATCGGCCTCGACAACTACGCCAACGTGCTGAGCGACGAGATCTTCGTGCAGTCGATCGTCCGCGGCATCCTGTTCATGGTGCTGGTGGTGCCGGTCGGGCTGGTGCTGGCCTACATCTTCGCCGCGGTGGTGAAGGGGATGGGCCGCAAGCTCGCCTCGTTCGTGAAGACATCGATCTATCTGCCGACGATCATCTCCGGGGTGATCGCCTCGATCGTCTTCGTGTTGATCTTCGACTACTACGGCGGCATCCTGAACTGGTTCCTGGATCTGCTGATCAGCCCGTTCCGGCAGTTCGAGCCGATCCCCTGGCTCGGCGACCCGGCCACCGCACTGCCGTCGCTGGCCGTGCCGGCCGTCTGGATCGGCTTCGGCGTAACGGCGTTGATCATGCTCGCCGGGATGCTGGACATCCCCGACTCCTACTACGAGTCGGCGTCGCTGGACGGCGCCACCTGGTGGCAGCAGACCTTCTTCATCACCATCCCGATGTTGAAGAACGTGCTGATCTACCTGCTGATCGCGGGCAGCGTCGGCGCGATCCAGCAGTTCGAGCTGCCGTTGATCATGACCGGTGGCGGCCCGCTCAACTCGACCATGATGCCGAACCTCTACATCTTCCAGCACTTCACCCAGGACCAGCGGCAGGGCCAGCCGCTGGCCGCGGCGCTGATGTTGTTCGTCGTGCTCGGCCTGGTGTCGGTGTTGATCTTCCGCTTCATCAATTCCGAGAAGACGCAGGAGGGCTGATCGGTGGCCGTCAAGAGTCCCACCCCGGTCCGCGTCGCCCGCGTCGCTGTCGGCCTGCTGTTCGCCGCATTCGCCCTGTTTCCACTGCTCTGGATGGTGCTGTCCGGCTTCAAGCCGAGCAGTGAGGTGACCGCGACCCCGTTCCGGTTGCTGCCGACGGAGTGGCTGTGGTCGAACTACACCACGATCGCCACCGACCCCGACTTCCAGCGGGCGATGCTGGTCACCTTCGTCGGCGCCGTGATCTTCACCGTCGGCACGCTGGCGGTGAACTCGATGGCGGCGTACGTCTTCGCCCGGCTCGAGTTCTCCTTCAAGCCGCTGCTCTGGGTGTTGTCGATCGGCACCATGTTCGTGCCGTCGATGGCGATCCTGCTCACCTCGTTCGTGATGGTGACCCGGCTGCAGATGCTGGACACGCTGACCGTGCTGATCCTGCCCGGCATCGCCTCGGCCGGTCAGATGTTCTTCATCCGCCAGTTCTACCTGTCGATCCCGACCGCGCTGGAGGAGGCGGCCATGATCGACGGGGCCGGCCGCTGGCGGATCTACACCCGGATCTTCCTGCCGCTGTCCCAGCCCGCCTTCGTCGTGGTCGGCGTGATCTCGTTCCTGGCGTACTGGAACGCCTACGTCTGGCCGATCATGACCATCACCAGCCCGGAGCTGTTTCAGATCCAGCAGTATCTGGCCAACTTCCGCTCCGAACGGGCGCCGGAGCGCGGCCTGCTGATGGCCGGCTCGTTCCTGGCCGCCCTGCCGGTGATCTTGCTGGTGATGATCTTCCAGCGCCGGATCATCAGCAACATCAAGATCGCCGGCCTCAAATAACCCTTCGACAAGCTCAGGGCGCGTTGGGGGAAATCAGCTCAGGGCGCGTTGTGGATTTGTAACTTGACGCGACCCGAGGAAGGACAGATAGTGAGACTCGAAAACGATTTCATAGCAGCCCGACGGACCGGTCCGATCCGTCCCGCCATCACGAAGGAGTGCCTGTGACCACGCCTGCTCAGCACCTGCTGACCCGCCGGAACCTGCTCGCCGCCGGCGCGGCCGTCGGCGGTGGAGCGTTGCTCGCCGGCTGCGGTTCCGGCACCCCCGGACAGTCCGCGTCCGAGGCCCAGAACCCGCCCTCGGCGGGATCGACCACGACCGTCCAGTTCTGGCAGGCCAAGCTCACCAACGGTGAGGACGCCTGGTACAAGAAGATGGTCCAACAGTTCAACGCCGCGCAGACCGAGGTCAAGGTCGTGTTGACCCAGGTGCCGGGCGATGCGTGGGAGCAGAAGCTGAAGGCCGCGCAGGCCGCCGGCAAGGCCCCGGACATGTACATCGGCGTCGGCAACAACGTCTGGGTCCAGGTGGAGAACGGCGAGCTGGCCGATCTGACCGACCTGCTGCCGCAGGAGTCCTGGGACGACCTGACCGAGACCGCGCGCAACCTGGTCACGGTGAACGGCAAGCGGTATGCGTACCCGATGCTGTTCGAGCCGCAGACCGTCCTCTACTACCGCAAGGATTTCTTCTCCGCCGCCGGCCTCGATCCCGAGGTGGCGCCGAAGAGCTTCGCCGAGCTGGTCGACTTCGGCGCCAAGACCAAGGCGGACGGCCGGTTCGGCCTGGTGATGGGCGTCACCGGCGGCGACTTCGGCTGGCAGTCCTGGCCCTGGCAGCGCAACGTCGCGGGGCATCTGCCGATCAGCGACGACTGGTCGACCGCGCAGGCCAACGATCCGGCGTACCAGAAGCTCGCCCAGCTCTACAAGGATCTCTTCGATCAACAGGTGATCCCGCGGCAGTCGCTCGGCGCGGCCAACGACTCCACCCCGTTCGGCCAGAACAAGGCCGCGATGATGATCAACGGGTCCTGGGCGATCAGCCAGATCCTGGACGAGTTCAAGGGCCTGGGCGACAACGTCGGCGTGGCCCCGATCCCCACCCACGACGGCACCGGCACGGCTCCGGCGACCAACGGCAATATGAAGTGGATGATCGACGCCAAGTCCAAGAACATCGAGGCGACGGCGAAGTTCTTCCTCTGGGCGCTGGCGGGTCCGGATCCGGCGACCATGCTGGACTACTTCAAGGCGACCGGCTACTCGAAGTTCCCGACCCGGACGTCCTTGATCGACGCGGTGTCCAAGGCTCCGGACGCCGACACGGTCAACCCGTGGCGCAAGATCATCCAGGATCAGGTGCTGCCGGCCTCGGCGCTGGAACCCCAGTACGACTGGACTGTCGCCGAGGCGTTCGGTCAGGCGATGGAGAAGTCGATGCGTGGCGCCGACATCCCCAAGACCATGGAGGCGGCCAACACCCAGATCCAGGGCATCATCGGAAAGCTGAAGCTGGCGGGCAAAGCGCCCAAGATCTGAGGCTGCACTGATCAGTTCCTCAGCACGCGCTGCGTGCTGAGGAACTGGCGTCTCTGGGATGATGACCACCATGAGCGACGCACCCGCAGCCGATCAGGGCAAGAAGCCGGAGCCGACCGACGATCTGGTGGCGACCCAGCACCAGATCGGCAGCGGCCGGTCGAAGCTGAACTACACGGCCACCACCGGTCGGGTGGTGCTGCGCGAGGAAGTGATCACCGAGGGCAAGTTCGCCGGGCACCAGCCGCGGGCGCAGATCTTCCACACCAGTTACGTCGTGGAGGGCGCCGATCCGGCGACCCGGCCGGTCACCTTCGCGTTCAACGGCGGCCCGGGATCGTCGTCGGTCTGGCTGCATCTCGGCCTGTTCGGCCCGCGCCGGGTGATCATGGGCGACGCCGGCGAGCTGGCCCCGCCGCCGTACGGATTGGCCGACAACCTCGAGACGCTGCTCACCGTGTCGGACCTGGTCTTCATCGACCCGGTGACGACCGGCTATTCGCGCACCAGTGAGGGACACCAGGCCGACGACTTCCACGGCTACGGCCGCGACATCGAGTCGGTCGCCGAATTCATCCGGCTCTGGGCGTCGCGGAACGGGCGCTGGCTGTCGCCGAAGTTCCTGGCCGGCGAGTCCTACGGCACCACCCGGGCGGCGGCGCTGGCGGCGCGGTTGGCCGAGAACGAGGGCATGTACGTCAACGGCCTGATGTTGATCTCCTCGGTGCTCGACCTCGGATCGGTGCATTACAGCGCCGGGAATGATCTTCCGTACGCGCTCTATCTGCCGACGTTCACGGCGACCGCGCACTACCACGGCAAGGTCTCCGGCTCGCTGCGCGAACGGGTGGCCGAGGCGGAGGAGTTCGCCGCCGGTCCGCTCTGGTACGGCCTGGGCCGGGGCAACCGGCTGCCCGTCGGCGAACGCAGCGACCTGATCCAGCGGTTCGCCGCGCTGACCGGCCTCGATCCCGACTATGTCGACCGGTCCGATCTCCGGGTCAGCCTGCACGCGTTCTGCGCCGAACTGCTCCGCGACCGCGGCCAGGTGGTCGGCCGGCTGGACATGCGGTTCGCCGGCTGGCCGATCGATCACAACGGTGATCACATGGACTACGACCCGTCGCTGGCCGCGATCACCGGGCCGTATTCGGCGGCGCTCAACGGCTATGTCCGGACCGAGCTCGGCTACTCCACGGATGTCGCCTACAACCTGCTGACGCCCAAGGTGCAGCCGTGGTCCTACAAGGAGTTCGAGGGCGAGTCGGTCGAGGTCGGCACCGCCCTGGCCCGGGCGATGCGGGCCAATCCGCACCTGCGGGTGCACGTGTCCTGTGGCTACTACGACGGCGCGACGCCACACTTCGCCGCCGAGCACGTCTTCGCCCATCTCAAGCTGCCGGCCGAGGCCCGGGAGCGGATCGAATGGGCCTACTACGAGGCCGGCCACATGATGTATGTGAACGAGCCGATCCGGCTGCAGCAGTCGGCCGACCTGGCCGCCTTCGTCAGCGGATGAGGCTCGACGTCGGCACCTGTCGGGCGCTGCTGACCGGGGCCGAAGTGGCCCGGTTGGCGACGACGGGAGCCGATGGGCAGCCCCATCTGGTGCCGATCACGTATGCCGTGCGGGGCGAGATCGTGATCATCGGCATCGACCAGAAACCCAAGTCCGGTTACGATCTGCGCCGGTTGCGCAACATCGCCGACAACCCGCGGGTGGCCGTCCTCGCTGATCATTACGAGGCGGACTGGACCCGGCTCTGGTGGGTCCGGGTCGACGGCACCGCCACGGTGCTGACCGACGGCGCGGAGCGGGAGGCGGCCGTCGCCGACCTGGTCCGGAAGTATCCGCACTACCGGACCGATCCGCCCGGCGGCCCGGTGATCTTGATCGCCGTGGACCGCTGGTCCGGGTGGACCGCCTCGGACCCGGCCGGGCGCTGATGCCAGAATCTCTGCCGTGGAACTGATTCGACGGGGCAAGGTGCGCGAGGTCTACGCCGACGGCGAGGACGTGATCCTGGTCGCCTCCGACCGGGTGTCGATCTATGACGTCGTGCTGCCGACGCCGATCCCGGACAAGGGCGCGATCCTGACCCAGCTGTCGCTGTGGTGGTTCCGCCAGTTCGCCGACCTGGTGCCGAATCACGTGATCAGCGAGGACGTACCGGAGGAGTGGCGCGGCCGCGCGATCCGCTGCCGCCGGCTCGAGATCATCCCGATCGAGTGCATCGCCCGCGGCTACCTGAGTGGCAGCGGCCTGGTCTCCTACCGGGAGAGCGGGACGGTGTCCGGCATCGCCCTGCCGCCGGGGCTGGACGAGGCCGACCGGCTGCCCGAGCCGATCTTCACCCCGACCACCAAGGAGGAGGAGGGTCATGATCAGCCGATGACCCGCGCCGACGCGGTGGCCCTGATCGGCGAGCAGGCCGCCGCCGACCTGGAGCGGCTCACCGTCGAGCTCTACACCCGCGGCGCGGAGCTGGCCCGGGAGCGCGGCGTGATCATCGCCGACACCAAGTTCGAGTTCGGCCTCGACCCGGCCGGCGTGCTCACCCTCGGCGACGAGGTGCTGACCCCGGACTCCTCGCGGTTCTGGCAGGCAAGCACGTACGAGCGCGGCCGGGTGCAGGACTCCTACGACAAGCAGGTCGTCCGCAACTGGTCCGCCTCGCTCGACTGGGACCGCACCTACCCCGGCCCCGAGATCCCCGACGAGATCGCGGCCTTGACCCGCTCCCGCTACCTCGCCATCTACGAGCAACTCACCGGCCAGACCTGGCCCGGCGCACTCACGTCGGCTTAGACCTGGAAGAGGTGGTGGGCGGTCCAGTTGGCGGCGACCTGGAGGGCACCGGCGCGGAGGCAGTCGGCGCCGAGGTCGGAGTAGATGATCTTGGTGTCGCTGTACAGGACCGGGGCCAGGGCGGCGCGGAAGGCGTCCATGAACACCTCGCCCGCCTCGACGATCTCGCCGCCGACGACGATCACCGGCGGGTCCAGCACCAGCAGTCCCTCGACCCGTTCGGCGATGTCGGTCGCGTACCGGGTGACCAGGGTCCGGGCCCGGCCGCGTTTTTGCCGCGCCGCGACGAAGACCTCGGTGAAGGTCAGGTCGTGATCCTTCGCGTGGTGCCGGATCGCCTGATTGGTCGCGGACCAGGCCCGGGACCGGTCGTCGCCGAAGAACTCGCCGGCGGCGCCGTGCGCACCGCGATAGAGCTCGCCGTTCAGCACCAGGCCGCAGCCCATCCCCTCGCCGATCAGCAGGCCGACCACGTTGCTCGGCCCGTTCAGGGCGCTGAACTCCGCCAGGGTGGCCAGGTTGGCGTCGTTCTCCACCAGCAACGGGCAGGGAAAGCTGTCTCGGAGTCGGCGGTGCACGTCCTCGCCGACCAGGGATGGCAGCTCTCCGGAGGTCAGGATCACGCCACCGTCGGAGACGATGCCGCGGACGCCGATCACCGCCACCCGGAGCCGCTCCGGCGGCAGGGCGCAGCCGGCCAGGGCGTCATCGACCGCGGCCCGCAGGCCGGCGGGCGGATCGGGCTCCGCGTTGAGGTCGGCGAACCGGATGCGCCGCTCGTCCAGCACCTGATCACGCAGGTCGGCGATCACCACCAGCACCTCGTGGTTGGTCACGGTGACCGCCGCGACACAACCCGACCGCGCGTCGAACCGATACTCCCGCGCCGGTCGGCCACCCCGCGGCGAGCTGGGGTGCTGCACCGACTCGATCACCAGCCCGCGCTCGGTCAGGTCGCGCAGGGCGAGATCGACGGTGGGCCGGGACAGCTCCGTACCCTTGGCCACCGCCGAGATCCCGTGCGCCTCGCCGGACGTGCGCAGGAAGCGCAGCACCTCGTTCCGGTTCAGGTGCCGCAGCAGCGACGTCTCCGCGCCGTAGACGTCGATCGCCTGCTTGAGCGTCAACGTCGGTGGGGACGTCTCCTCAGCCCGCATTGCACGCCCAGCCCTTCCGTTCTGAAGACGATCAAGGAACCTCACGATAGGCGGTCAACGGCCCCTGCAACACGCTCAGGTACGCGATCGCGGTGACGAACAGGTTGTCCCAGTCGCTGTCGATGATCAACTTCAGATAGCGGGCCGGCGTCACCGGGAACCGTACGGCCTGGGCGGGCTGCTCGTTCGGCAGCTCGCCGGACCAGACCTCGGACCAGTCCGTGCCGTCGGCGCTCAGGGCGATCCGGACCCCGCGCGGCCGGGCCTTGGTGTGGTGGAACTCGTCGATCACCCGGCCGTCCTGGCGCGGCCACAGCTCGACCCCGGCCAGCGGGCGCTCGGCCCCGACATCGATCACCACCTGATGCGGCGTGATCATCAGATCGTTGCGATAGCGGGTCACCCACTGGGTCAACGGATCCGGGTCCAGCAGGTGCCGGACCGCGCCGTCCTCAGCGTCGAGTTCCTCGCTGCTCGCGCGGGCGATGCGGCAGGCCCGCGTCGGGACGGCGGTCAGCGCGTCGCCGGGTCCGCCGATCGCGTCGGCCTTGGCATAGAAGCCCGGCGCCGAGGTGGCGGACGGGCCGCCCCAGGTCCGGTCGGCGAGCACTTGCAACGGGCGGTGGGAGAAGAAGTGCACCCAGGCCGTGCTCCTGGCCTCCGACTTGTCCATCCACCGCCCGAGCCGATAGCCCAACAACCGCTCCCCCTGCGGATAGTCGTCGTCGACGTAGATCCGTTCGGCCGGCATGTAGCCCTCGAAGCCCTGCGGCGACGTGCCGTTCGGGGTGGTGCTGTAGCCGGGCGTGACGTAGTTGCCGCCCCAGTTGACGCCGACCGTCTGATAGCCCTGTCGGGCCAGCTCGGCCGGGTCGCCGTCCAGCCACTTGTCGATCATGATGTCCCGATCCGGGGCGATGCTCATCGGCTGATCACCGTAGTTCCACCACTCCCAGATCTCGGCCCGTTTTCCGTGCTCACGCAGGGCTCCGGCAAGATCATTGATGAAGTCGACCAGCACGTCGCCGGCATAGCGCAGCCCCCGCGACCGCGCGTACTCGAGCAGCACCGGGTCCTGCTGCTCGGCGGTCTGCAGCGGCAGTTCGTCGCCGCCGATGTGCACCACGTCGCCGCTGAACACCCCGCCGACCTCGATCACCAACCGCCGGACGAAGTCGCGCGCGAAGTCCGACGTCACGTCCATCGTCCAACCGCCGCCGCGACCGCCCGGCCAGCCGGCCCGGTCGAGGCCCGGTGATCGCAACCGCAGCCGTGGCTCATAGCGGGTGAGCCAGACCGCGTGCCCGGGCAGGTCGATCTCCGGCACGATCGTCACGCCCCAGCGGGCGGCATACGCATCGAGCTCGCGCAGCTCGGCCTGGGTGTAGTGCTCGGCCGAGGCCAGCCCCGGGAACTCCAGGCTCTCGAACCGGAAGCCGTTCCACTCGGTCAGGTGCAGATGCAGGCTGTTGAGCTTCATCCAGGCCATCCGCCGGATCTCCGACCGCAGGTACGACAGCGGCAGGAACTTGCGGCCGACGTCGATCATCTGGCCGCGGACGGCGCAGCGCGGGAAGTCGATCGCCTCGCCGCGCGGCAGTGACCGGCGCTCGGGATCCTGCTTCAGCAGCTGGCCGATCGTCTGGCAGCCGTAGAGCAGTCCGGACCGGGTGCCGGCCACGACGCGGACCGCGTCGCCGATCTCCAGCCGATAGCCCTCGGCCGGCAGCTCGGCCCGCGGGTCCATGATCAACTGGATCCCACCGTCCGCACCGTCGCCGGCGCTGATCGCGGGGCGCGCGCCCCGGAACAGCTCCAGGTCGCCGGCGAGCAGTTCGGCGACGTCCGTCGCCGCCGGGCCGGAGCAGCTGATCACGCCCGGTCGGCCGAGGGTCAGCCGGCCCGACCCGTCGGTCCAGTGCCGCAGCGACGGCAGCGTCGCCGGCCGGTCGGTCGGGTCGGCGGCCGGGTCGGTGATCACCCGGTCCGGGCTCGGTGCTTCGGCGAGGTTGGTCATGAGGTTTCCTCCAGGGCACGATCGGCGTCGCGGCCCGCGCCGGTCGACGGGGCAGCCTCGGCCCAGGGTCGGATGATCACGTGTCGACCGCTGCCGACGCTCTCCCGGTGTCCGTCCGGGGTCTCGATCAGGCAGCTCGAGCCGAGCGGGACCTCGGCCTCCAGCCGGAACTCGCCCGCCTCGATCCGCCACTCGGCGGCGAAGGTGCCGCGGTCGGTCCGGTAGGCCGCCCGGGCCGAGCCGAGGCCGCCACATGGCCGCGGCCGGATGATCAACTCGCGGAAGCCGCGGCTGTCCGGCGTCTGTTGCAGCCCGGCCAGATGGGCGTAGAACCAATCGTCGATGGCGCCGAGCATGAAGTGGTTCTGGCTGATCCCGTAGGTCGGCCCGTCCCAGGTCTCGGTCAGCGAGGTGGCCCCGTGCCGCAGCAGGTAGCCGTAACCGGGCTGCTCCGACTGCACCGCGAACCGGAAGATCGTCTCGTGTCGATCATGGGCGGCCAGGATCTCGATCATGGCCGGCAGCCCGACCTCGCCGAGGTCGACGACGTAGCCGGCGGCCATGATCCGCTGCTCCAGCCGGTCCAGCACCGCGACCGTCCGGTCCTCCGGCACGATGCCGTACCGCAGCGCGATCGCGACCTCGCCGATGCTGTCCTCGCCGACGGTCAGCTCTCGCTCGTTCCAGAACTCGGCCCGGACGCGGTCGGCGACCAGCCGCGATTCGTTCCGCCACCAGGCGGCGTCCCCGGCCTGGCCGAGCTCGTCGGCCACCTGCCCGAGCACGGCGAGCAGCCGGGCCAGGGTCGCGGTGCCGACCAGCGGGACCGACCGGAAGTCACGCCCGTCCCAGTCGCCGAGCCCGTACGTCAGCAGGCCGTCGACCCGGGCGTCGAGCAGGTGCCGGGCATAGCGGGTCATCGCCTCGTAGTTGTCCCGCAGCACCCGCCGATCACCGTAGCCGCGGTGCAGCAGCCACGGCAGCATGATGATCACGCCGCCCCAGTTGACGTCGCCGCGCCAAGGGTCCGGGAACGGGTCCCACTCCGGCACGTAGAGCGGCAGGTGTCCGTCCGCCGCCTGGGCCTCCCGGACCAGTTGCAGGGTGTTGATCATGATCGCCTGCACGTCGTAGTTCCACTGCAGCACGGGGAAGGCGAGGTGCAGCTCTTCCAGGAAGCAGAGCTTCTCCCGGTGCGGGCAGTCGGTGAAGACCGAATACATGTTGGAGGTGACCGCCCGGTGCACGATCCGGTGCAGGTCGGTGATCCTGGGATCGGCACAGGCGAAGTCGCCGGTGGCCCGGACGGCCGCGGAGATCACCAGGCCGCGCACGTCCTCGGCCCGCAGCGGCCGGTCGAGCCCGCCGACCTCCAGATAGCGCAGGCCGTTGTAGCAGAAGCGCGGGTGCCAGGTCAGCGGCCGGGAGCCGGTGGAAACCGTGTGATAGACGGGATCCCAGCCCTCGGTCCGGGGATCGATGGTGCCGTCGTCGTGCAGCAGTTCCGCGGGCCGGAGGGTGACTCGGCTGTCGGCCGGCAGATCGAGCTCGACCCAGCCGGCGAAGTTGACGCCGAAGTCGATCACCTGGTTGCCGCCGGCGTCGGGCCGGATGCCGATCGGGTCGACCACTTCCCGGACCCGCAACGGCGGCGCCGTCTTCGCACTGAGCCGGAGCTTCGGCGGCGTCCGGGCGACCACGGCCCGCGGCCAGTCCGGCACCCCGTCGACCGAGGTGTCCAATCGGACCCGGGCGTCGAAATCCTCACCACCGGTCCAGTTCGAGGACCTGGTCTGGCCCAGTGTCCCGCCCCAGCCGGGGCCGCTGATCACTTCCTCGACGCCGCCGTCGCCGTACTTCAGGGTCAGCGCGGCGCAGGCGGCGAGATCCCCGTAGTTGCTCTTGATCTTGGTCCAACGGTCGTCGAGGCGTTGCGAGCGATACATCCCCGGGCCGAGTTCGATCACCAGCACGTTGTCGCCGGCCGACAGCAGGTGGGTCACGTCGTAGCTGCAGTAGTCGACCCGCTGCGCATAGTCGGCATAGCCGGGCTCGAGCAGATCGGGCGACACCGGACAGCCGTTGATCGACGCGGCGAACACCCCGAGGCCGGCGATCCGGAGCACCGCCGAGGTCGGCCGGTCGGGGCAGCGGAAGTCGGTGCCGAGCACCGGCAGCGGGCCGGCCGGATCCGCCTGCCAGGCGGCCGCGGTGATCCAGACCGCGCCCCGGGACAGCGGGCCGTGCCGATCGGGTTGCGGCGAAGTCGGGACGCTCATGCCAGGCCGGCCTCGAATTCCTTCCGGATGGCGTCGCCGCCGGTGCTCCGCCAGCGCTCCCGCCAGGTGGCCAGCTCGCTGAGCGGCCGCCGCCCGGTGATGATGCCGTACAGATAGTCGTCGTTGAGTTGGCCGAGCGCCGCGGACTGCCGGATGTCCGTCTCGGAGATCAGGCTGCGGGTCGGGTCCTCGATCGACAGCGGCACCGCCTTGGCGATGTTCTGCTGCGCTTCGGTCGCGGCACTGTCGTCGCCGGGGAAGAAGAACACCGCCTCCAGCGGCTGCACCAGGAAGGACGGTCCGGCGACCTCGGTCAGCGGCCGATCACCGTCGACGGCGATCGGCGTGCCGCGGTCGTCGTAGCTGAAGTGCCGGCCCTCGATGCCGTAGTTGATGAAGGTGTGTTCCTCGCTGCCGAACGGGGCGCACCAGTAGTTGATCACCCGCAACAGCTCCTCGAGCCGCTGGTCGTCCTGCCCCACCTCGGACGGGATCGCGGCGATGCCGAAGTAGCCGCCCTGCTGGTGGATCACCGGGTCGCCGCCGTCGTGACCGGGGGCGCTGACCGCGACCACTTCGGCCGCCGGGTCGTTCTTCCGCAGCGTCGGCACCATGCTGCGGTAGTGCGGCGCGATCCCGGCCGGCATCAGACCGATCTTGCCGCTCATGAACAGATCCTGGGAGTCCAGCGTGGGCAGGGTGGCGGCGTCGGGATGCCAGGCACCCGCCCGCCACAGGTCGACCAGCCAGACCAGCGCCGCCTCGTACTCGTCGGTCTCGATCACATTGATCAACGTGCCGTCGTCGTTCTGCCGCCAGTTGTTGGGCACCCGGAACATCTGGTCGGCCCAGCTGACGCCGTTGCCGAGGGTGGCCAGGCCCCAGGTGTCGCCCTTGGCCTTGCCGCGATGATCACCCTTGGTGAAGCCGACCAGCAGCTCCTTCACCTCCTCGGCGTTCTGCGGCGGCGCGGTGAAGCCGAGGTCGGCGGCCCAGTCGGCGCGATACATCGTCACGCCGTTGACCAGCGGCAGCGGCCGCGGGACGCCGAGGATCTTGCCGTTGATGCTGGAATTCTTCCATGCATAGGTGGGGATCCGGGCCAGATTGGGGTACGGGTCGATGCCAGATCCGGCGAGCACGTCGCTCAGATCGGTGAACGCGCCCTGCTGCATCGGCTTGACCACCGCCGGCGCCGCGCTGCGCTCGACGAAGGCGATGTCCGGAAGATCACCGCTGGCCATCAGCGTCTGCACCTTCTGGCCGTACGAATCCCCGGCGCCGAAGGTCGCCTTGAGCCGCGCGCCGAGCCGGCGGTCGAACTCGGTCAGCCACGGGTTGTCCGACGGCGGGGGCGCCTGGAACAGGACCTGGAAGGTCGACACCTCGCCGCCGCTGCCCGGCGTCTCGGCGACCGACTTCTGCTGCTCCCGTGGGTATTGGCTGTAGGCCGGCGAGACACCGTCGATGTCGCTGATCATGGCACCGGGCACCTGGTCCGGCGGCACGAAGTTGGGCGCGCGGAACTTCGCCGTCGGCTCCGAGCCCGGCGCCGGCCCGGTCGGTTGGGTACGACAGCCGGCCAGGGCGGCCAGTCCGGCGCCGGCACCGAGACCGAGCCCGAGGACGCCCCGGCGGGTGAGCCCGGGTGACGACGAATTGTTGATCATGGCAATCTCCTGCTTGTTGGTCAGCCCTTGACCGCGCCGGTCAGGACGCCCTTGGTGAAGAACCGTTGGAGGAAGGGATAGACGATCAGGATCGGCACGGTGGCCAGCACCACCACCGCCATCTGCACCGACTTGGCCGGCGGTGGCGGCGCGGCCGGATTCTGCAGCTGGGTCAGCGGGGTCCCCTGCAGCACGTACTGGTTGAGCACCAACTGCACCGGCCACTTGGCGGTGTCGTTGAGATAGATCATCGCGCTGAAGAAGTCGTTCCAGTAGGCGACACCGTAGAACAGCGCGATCACCGCGATCACGCCCTTGGACAGCGGCACCATGATCAAACTCAGGATCTGCCAGTCATTGGCGCCGTCGATCCGGGCACACTCGATCAGCTCGCGTGGGATGCCCTGGAAGAAGTTGCGAATGACGACCATGTTGAACGCGCTGATCGCGCCGGGCAGGATCAGCGACCAGTAGCTGTCCAGCAACCCGAGTTCCTTCACCAGCAGGTAATTCGGGATGATCCCGGCTCCGAACAGCATGGTGAACAGCACCAGATACAAGATCACCCGGCCGCCGGGCACCTCGCGGGTGTTCATCAGCCCGTACGCGAGCAGGATGGTCAGCACCACGCTGAGCAGGGTGCCGACCACGGTCACCCCGATGCTGACCAGCAGGGCCCGGACCACGATGCCGCCGGACAGCACCGACGCGTAGGCGTCCAGCGAGAAGCCGGTGCCCTCACCCGGCGGAGCGGCGAAGCTCTGCGCGATCACGTACAGGAAGGGATAGATCATCACCACCACGGTCACCGCGAGGACGACGGCCTTGACCACCGTGGACGTCAGGGTCGGCTGGTTCCAGCGCGGCCGGAACTCCGGCTTGGCGGCCGCCTCGGTCACGCGAGCGGCAACGCTCATCAGAACGCCCCCTCTCCGCCGAGCCGCTTGGCCAGCCAGTTGGCGCCGAGCACCAGCACGGTGCCGACCAGGCCCTTGACCAGGCCGGCCGCGGTGGCCAGGCCCCAGTCGCCACCGAGCACGCCGCGGTAGTAGACGAACGTGTCGAGCACCTGGGCGACGTCGGCGCCGACCGCGTCCTGCTGCAGGATGATCTGCTCGAAGCCGACGGTGAGCACCGAGCCGAGGCGCAAGATCAACAACAACACGATCACCGGAGCGATCCCGGGCAGCGTGATGTGCCAGATCCGACGCCAGCCGCCGGCCCCGTCCACCGCGGCCGCTTCGTACCGCTCCAGCGGCACCAGCGCCATCGCGGCCAGGAAGATGATCGTCCCCCAGCCGATCTCCTTCCAGATCACCTGGGAGGTGATCAACAGCGCAAAGGTGTCCGGATTGGTCATCAGATTGACCGAGCTGCCGGTGAGCCCGGAGAGCACTTCGCTGATCGCTCCGGTGCCGCCGAACAACGCCTGCCAGATCGACACCACGATCACCCAGCCGATGAAGTGCGGCAGATAGACGACGGACTGGACGAACCGCTTGATCCGGTCGCTGAGGATGCTGTTCAGCAACAGGGCCAGCAGCAGCGGCGCCGGGAAGGCGAAGACGATCTGCAGCACGCTCAGCCACAGCGTGTTGATCAACGCGTTCGCGACCTCGGGATCGGTGAGCAACCGGGCGAAGTTGTCCCAGGCGACCCACGGGCTCCCCTCGAACCCGAGAAAGGGGCTGTAGTCCTGCCAGGCCACGGCGTTGCCGAGCAGCGGGACGTACCGGAAGATCACGAAATAGACCAGGCCGGGCAGGATGAACAGATAGCACCAGCGGGCCTGCCAGAGCCGCCGCTGCAAGGTCCGCCGGCGGCGCACCGCCACCGGTTCAGCCACCGCGTCGGCCGCGGCCTTCGTCGGCTCGGCCGACAGCACTCCCTGTCCCAACGACCCGCCCTCTCCCTCGCCTTCCGCTCATCAAACCCGAGCCCGAACCAGTTAGTCAAGGTGGTTACATATCTCAGTTTCGTTTCTGGGTCGAAGTTGTTCCGCTACGGTCTGATCATGATTCGTCTTCGGGGGTCGGGATCGACGCAGTTGTTGATCGTCGGGGTGGCACACCTCAGCGCGGAGGTGCCGGACGCGGCGATCGCCCGCGGCCGGGACCTGCTCCGGGCCTGGCGCCCGGACCTGATCGGCATCGAGAACCTCCCCGGGCACCTCGTGGTCGAGTACGAGGAGCGCGGTGGCGCCTTCGCCGACTTCTCGGTCGGCGGCGCGCCCGATGCCCGGACCGGGGCGGCAGCCGTGGCCGGCGAGCGGCCGTGGTCCGTGTGGCAGGCCCGGCGGGTGGCCACCGATCCGCAGTCGTCACTGACCGACCGGGTGCTGGGCTGGCTGCTGGCCCGCGAGCCCGACAACGCGCTGTTGTTGCCGTGGCGCGAGGCCGATCTTCGCGAGCCGGCCCGTTCGTTCCTGGCCCGGCTGGAGACCTCGCCGTCGGAGCGGGTCCGGGTCGGCGTCGCGCTGGCCCGCGAGTTCGGTCACCGCGAGCTGATCCATTTTGATGATCACGCCGGGGTCGGTCTCCTCGATCGGATGCCGGACGACTGGACCTCGACCGACGGATCCTGGTGGAAGCATGCCAACCTGACGACGACCCGGCCGCCCGGCAACGACACCGATCATGATCATTGGTTGAAGTGGGTCGGCGTCACGACGCCCGAGTTCTCCGAATACCTGGAGCAGAACGAAAGTGGCAGCCGGGTCACCTTCCCGGACCCCACCGGCGCGATGCGGGCCCGGCTGGCCCAGTGGCGCACTCGGAACTTGGCCATGGCAGCCCGGCTGCGCGAGGCATCCGGTCTGATCCCCGGCGGCCGGCTGCTCGCCATCGTCGGCAGCTCACACGAACGGCCGCTGCGCGCGGCGCTGGCCCAGGATCAGCACGATCTCGAGCTGGTCGACCTCGCCGGCTTGGAGAATTCGCAGCCGAGCCGATGAGTTTCTGATCCACCCCCGGTCTCACCCCACGTAACCACTTGAAAGACACCGAGGAGAAACCGATCATGGGCAAGATCCGGGTACACGAGTTCATCAGCCTCGACGGCAGCTTCGAGGATCCGAGCTTCACCTTCGAGTACGGCTGGACCGACGCGATGTTCGAGCGGATGGGCGCGATCACCGCCGGCAGCGACGCGCTGCTGCTCGGCCGGACGACCTTCGAGGGTTTCGCCCCGGCCTGGAAGGACCGTACGGCCGAGGAGGATCCGGGCGCCGCCTTCTTCAACGACAGCACGAAATACGTCGTCTCGTCGACGCTGGAGGACCCCGAGTCGCAGTGGCAGAACTCGACGGTCATCGGCGGCTACGACCCCGACGTGATCCGGAAGCTGAAGGCGGAGAACGATCTGTACGTCAGCGGCAGCGGCACCCTGGTCCGGGCCATGCTGGCCGACGGCCTGATCGACGAGCTGCACCTGCTGACCTACCCGGTCGTGCTCGGCACCGGCGCCCGACTGTTCCCCGAGGGCACCGACAAGCTGCCGCTGTCCTTGATCAACTCCGAGGCATACGACAACGGTGTGCTGCACCTGGTCTTCGGCCCCGCCGCCGCCTGATCACTCCCCAACGTTCCCTGAGCTCCCACCCACCCGACAGTTGCCTGAGCTCACACCCACCCAACGTTCCCTGAGCCTGTCGAAGGGCAAGCCTGAGCGGGCCACCCGCGACAGGCTCAGGGCCGGCACCTCCACGACTGCTACCGTTCCGGTCGTGATCAACGAGCCGGAACCGGTCGAGGTTCACTGCGGCGGCTACGAACACGATCCGGACGACCTGTTCGGTCCGCTACCCGGCGTCCGCCTGGACAACGTGCTGGCGTACGAGATGGCGGCCCCGGAACGGTTCGAGCCCTGGCCCGACCGGACCAGCCTGCAACGGACCTTCGTCCTGCTGGACCTCGGCGTCAGCCTCAACATCCCCTGCTGGCGCAAGGCCACGCTCCGCAACGGCAACCGGGTCGAGGTCCCGGCCGCCGACGAAGGCACCTGGTACGTCGACCTGATCACGGTCGACCAGCCGGACCCGACCACCTTCGTGCTGCGGGACCTGTTCATCGACGTGATGATCCCGGCCGATGCCCGGCACCACCGGATGCTCGATCTGGACGAGTTCGGCGACGCGATCGAGGGCGGCAAGATCACCGTCCCGCAGGCGGTCGATGCCCTGCGCCGCTGGCAACGGTTCCTTGATCGACATCTGCATGCCGACCGCTACCCCCAGGCCGGTTGGACCGACTTCCCGCCGGCCGCGATCAAGCCGCTGACCGAACTCCCCGCCCCGTTCGGCCCACCGGTCACCTGGCCCAGTTGATCATTCTGCGACCGGCTACCGTCGGGGGATGTACAACCACGAGCCGGCCGACTACGACTGCCCGTTCTGCCGCGAGGACCCGGCTCGGGCCACCCGGCCGTTGGAGATCCTGCGCCGCTATCAGCGGGTCACGGTGCGGCTGAACCCGAAGTGGTGGCCCAACAACCCGGGCAGCGCGCTGGTCGTGCCCCATGATCATCACGAGAACGTCTACGACCTGCCGGCCGACCTCGGAACCCCTATGCAGCAAGCGATCCGGGACACCGCCCTCGCGCTCAAGACCGCATTCGACTGCGCGGGCGTATCCACCCGGCAGCACAACGAGCCGGCCGGTAACCAGGACGTCTGGCACTACCACCTGCACGTCTTTCCGCGCTTCCGCGACGACGGCCTCTACGGCACCCGGGGCGACTGGGTCGACGCCGACCGGATGCGCACCTACGCCGACCGGATCCGCGCCGCCTGGCCGACGTCAGACGTGTAGCCGCATCAGCACGCCGGTCTCGCCGTCCCGGCCGGCGACGGTGAAGCCCAGCCGTTCGAACATCGACATCGTGCCGCGGTGTGGGGCGGTCTTGCCACCGGACTCGGCGGCCCGGACCCAGCCGACTCGCGGCACGTTCTGGACCGGCCAGAGCTCGAGGTGCTCGGCGACCTCCCGGGATCGCGGGCCGAAGGTTCGCCGCGCCTTGCCCAGTTCGGGATCGTAATGACAGTGGACGACCGGCCGCGCCTCGATCCAGCCGCCGCCGCGCTGACGGATCGACTGCACGGCCACCGCGAGCGCCAGAGTTGCCACACCGCGCCGCCGATATCCCGGCAGGGTGAGGAAACAGGTGATCCGCCAGTCCGAGGTCGGGTCCGCAGCCAGCATCCAGTCCGGGGTCCGCTTGGTCGGCGCGACCGGAAGATCTTCGACCCGGCCGTACTGACACCAGCCGACCACCTGCCCCTCTCCGTACACCAGGATCCCGTGCCCCCGCCCACCCTCGACCAGGCCCCGCATCTCGCTCAGACTCTGCTCCCGGCGAAGATCACGGCTGGGCAGCTGTTTGCTGCCAGGGTCGGTGGCACGCGGTGCCGCCAGGGGTCGACCGCGCGGATAGAGCATGCAGCCACAGCTGCCGCGACCGTTGCCGTGGAAGAACCGCTCGTAGTCCGGCCAGGTCTTCTTCGACAGCTCTTTGGTCATGAATCGAACGTCTGCCATTCCTTGCCCCCAAGGTCCGACGGTGAACACCACACACCTTCGTGCACCGTTCCGAGCGGCGTCAATCCTCGGAAAACCCTTTGCGGGCGGCGACTCGGTGTGACTCGATGGTGCCATGACGGAGTCGCGATTCCTGGCACATCTGCATGCACAGTTCGCGACGCCGCGGGAACAGGTCGCGGCGCTGGTCCATCGGGTCACCGGATCCGAGGTCGCAGCCACACAACGGATCGTCCGTGGTTACGACAACGAGGTCTACCGAGTTGATCTTGAACCGTCGACCCGGGTCTTCGTCCGGATCCGGCGCAGACCGGGCGGATTCGACGACGAGCTCTGGGCGATGGCCCAGGCCCGTGATCATGGTGTCCCGGTGCCCGAGGTGATCGGGGTCGACGAGGTGCCCGACGAACGAGGACCGCGGGCCGCGATGGTGATCACGCCGGCTCCGGGCCGGCAGCTCAAGGAACTCCTGCCCTCGCTCGGCCCGGCCGAACGCCGAGCCGTGCTGACCGATCTCGGCCGGGTGATCGATCGGCTCCATCAGATCCGCACCCCCGGGGTGTGGCGACCCGACGACGACGGCCGGTGGCCCGACCCGGCCGGCGTCCGGCACGGCTACATCCGGGACCGTCGGGCCGAGCATGATCGACTCGCGGCGGCGGGACTGACCCCCACCGAACTCGAGCAGACCCTGGCGGCCCTCGAGCCGTCGTTGAATCCGCCGGCCGCGGATTTCGTGCTCTGCCACGGAGATCTCAGCCCCGAGCACGTCTTCGTCGCCGCCGACCACAGCGTGAGCTGCCTGATCGACTGGGGCATGTGGCACGGCGGCTCGGCCCTCGGCGAGTTCGCCTACCTGTCAACGACCTTCGCCCCCGACGATCTCGCCACCATCCTCGAAGGTCAGGGCCGCCAACTCGACGACGACCTGCGGCGGACGATCGCCACCGCCACCGTCTCCCTGCAGATCGGTCACATCGCCCACCATGTGACGATCGGCGACCGCGACGGCACCGACCAGAACGTCGCCCAACTCCGCCGAGCCCTGGCCACCCTCCACCCGCCGACCCGTCACTAACGCACCGGTTCTGACGGCGTGTCGGTGCACGAGTGACGTCTCGGCGAGGCTGAGCGCGGGATGGTCGGCTGGAGTGGAATCGGATGCGGCCGGCGAAGGGCTGCGGGCGGGACGATCGGAGAGCGTCCGCGAACCTGAAGCCCGGCAGCTTCCACAGTACGACGCCCGGAGTATCAGCGCGTGTGCATCAGCGGCCCAGCCTGACCATCACCCGGGACCGCTGCGCTTTGCTTCCGGCCGTTCCTGCCCCTTCGCCCCCTTTCTCCTGCCTTCGCCCCCTCTGTAGCTGCCGCGAAGCCGACGGAATGGGCGCGAAGCGGCCCGGCGCCGGGCTGATTCCCGTCGCTCCGGCCCAAGGCTTGATCAACTCGCTGCGCGGCCGGGGTGCTGCTGGTGACCGGAATCCAGCGCGCGTTCGCCGGGACCGGTCCCGAGCGGTGTGATCCCGCGACTGGCGCTGGATTTCGGTCACACGCGGTCGAGAATCGATCAGGACGGCGGGTAGGCGATCTGCGCCAGCCGTTGCTCGGCCAGCCGTTGCCGGTCCGGGTCGCCGGAGCCGAGCTCGGCGCGCTGGAAGTCGCGATACAAGGCCAGGAAGTGGTTCTGGAACTGCAGGGTCCGGTCGCAGAGTTCGCGCAGGGTGCGCCGGTCATGATCATCGGTGGGAATCCGGTAGTGCCAGTGGTTGCGGCACAGGTCATGGGTCCGGGTGACCAGCTCGGCCCATTCGTCGCCCACGTACTGGCGATATTGCGCGACACAGTCACCCTTGTCGCGGACGTACCGGCCGGTGCGGAGCGCGATGATCGCCGTGGCCGTCCAGCCGACCGTCGCGACGAGCAACTTCGTGCTCGGCCGCTCGATGCCCTCCACATCCGGCGTCGGCCACCGGTCGAATCCGAACAACGGCCCATCGGGTTCGATGTGGCAGAGCGGGAAGGGCAGCGGCTCGGTGCGCTGATCCGGGAAGAGGTAGCTGTTCAGCGGGGTGTGGATCACCGAGCGCAGATAGCCGGCCGCGTCGAAGTCCGGCAGCCCGGGCCGGAGGTCCCCTCCGTACAGCAGCCGGGTGGCCAGCTTCAGGTTCAGCGCCGTACTGATCGCCTGCGGATGGGTCAGCACCTGCTCGCCGAGCACGATCACCTCCAGCAGCACGGGGCTCAGCCGCGCGCAATGATCAACGAGCCGGCGGGCCCGGTCAAACTCGGCCCGATCGGCGAACTGACCCTTGAAGATCGCGAAGAGATCGAGATCGCTGCCCTCGACGGCCGTGCCGCCGACCCGGCTGCCGCGCAGATAGACCCCGCGGAGTCGATCGGGGAAGGCGATGTCGATGATGCCGATCAGGCCCTGAGTGATCGCGTCACACCGATGATCACCGGTCGAATCGATCAACTCAGGGCCCATCGACCCCTCCCTCAGGGCGTGTTGTTCGCGAGCGCCAACAGTCTGGCGTCGCTGCCATTGAACACGTTCCGGTCAACCGCTCCGGAGATGCCTGACACCGAACCCGAATCGGTCCACTGCCAGAAGGTGTAGCCACCGAACCCGGTCGGCATGGTCGGGCTGGACGCCGATGTCCAGCTGGCCACCCAGAGCGGAGTCAGCGGCGCGAACTCGCTCGTGCCGCCCGTGCAGGCATTCCACCAGCTGCGCGACGTGTAGATCACCACGTCCCGGCCGGTGCGGGCCTTGTAGGTGTTGTAGAAACTCCTGACCCAGGTGCGGGTGGCGGCCTGGCCGAGGGTGCACGAGCCCTCGAGATCCAGCGCGCCGGGAAGGGTCAGGTTGTCGGCACTCCAGCCTCCTCCGTTGGAGGCGAAGTAGTTCGCTTCGGCCGCGCCGTCCGCCGTCGGATCGCCGTTGGGCCGAGCGAAGTGGTACGCGCCGCGGATGACCCCGGCGCCGTGTGCGTTGGGATAGTTGGCGTTGAACCGTGGGTCCTTGTAGTTCGTGGACTCTGTCGCCTTGATGTAGGCGAACTTGATGCCCGCGTTCTTGACCGCCGTCCAGTTGATCGAGCCCTGCCAGTGCGACACGTCGATGCCGGGCAACCCGGCCGGTGCCGCTTGCGCAGGTTGCGCGAACGTGAAGGTGAGTGAGACCGCAGCCAAGGCAACCGCCGCAGTCCGCACCCAACGTCGTAGGTGAACACTTCCCATAATGCCCACTCCTTAGGTTGAGATTTACCATCCCCCCGGAATGGAACCTACGGCACGGACGTGGACTTGCCTAGACCCAGAAGTGAACCAAGTCACATCAATCTGCGACCCGGACTAGACCAGCTTCGGTCAGCGCGCGGTGCGAGATCCTGCTCGCCACATGGTCGGGATCCCGGACCACCTGGATCGCCTCCTCGACCGGCACGATCCGCCGATGCCGGATCTCGTGCTCGGGTTCCCACGGCCCGATCCGCACCTCGGCCCGCCAGTAGGAACGGACCAGGACCGTCCCGTGCAGTCGGCCGCCGACACACTCGCTCCGGGCGAAGCCGAGCAGCCTGGCCGAGAGGACTTCGACACAGGCCTCCTCGTGCAGTTCGCGACGCAAGGTCTCTGCCGGCGTTTCGTCACCCTCGGGCCTGCCGGCCGGGAATCCCCAGTGCACGTTGTCCGGACTGATCAGCACCAACCGGCCGCCCGCGACGCAGATCCCGGCCGCTCCGTTGGACGTGCCGGCCAGCATGGCGTCCGCCGAATGCCAGGCGATCAGCCAGTCGGATGCGTTCCCGCGGAAACGCATCGGCTCGCCCGGGACGGCTGGCGGCGAGGACTCCATCCCGGCAGTTTCGCAGGCGGGCAATGCCCTCGCCGGCCTTGCGGCGGGCTGCGGGTACGAAACACCCCGATCTGGCTTGCTCTTCGACAGGCTCAGAGAACGAACACGCCGGCTCGCCCACCCTTCGACGGGCCGGGGGCGATCGGTGGTCAGGCGGCGGCCAACGCCGAACTCGCGGCGGGCCAGGCCTGCTGCACGTCGACGAACTCGCGCAGCCAGAGCTCGACGTTGATCATCCGCCAGAAGAGCATCGTCTCGGCCGCGGCCCGACCGGCGAGGAAGGCGTCGAAGGCGGCCAGGGCCGCGGCCTGGTCGAAGTAGGGCCGGCTGCCGAAGGAGTCGCTGGCGAGGATCCGGCGCAGCCGCGGACCGATCGCGCGAAACCAGGTGGACTCCGGGGTGGTGAAGCCGATCTTGTTCCGACGCTTGGTGATCAAGCTCGGGAGCAGCGGCCGGGCGGCGTCGCGGAGGGCCCGCTTGTTCCACCCGGCGTGCAGGATCGCGCTCGAATCCAGGGACCAGAGCAGCCGCACCAGCTCGGTGTCCAGGAACGGCACCCGGCCCTCGATCGAGAAGCGCATCGTGTTGCGATCTTCGTACCGGAGCAGGGACTGCAGACTGGTCCGGAACAGGTCGTTCTCGAGCCGTGCCTTCAGGTCGTCGATGACGGTGATCAACTGCTGATCTCCGTGCTGTGCTTGGAAATCCGCACTGAGCACGGAGCCGGCCGAGACGGCGGCCCGACCGGCCAGCCGATCCCGCACGGTGAACCGGCCGAGTCGCCAGAGCACGTCCTGAGCGCGGGCCAGTTCCATGATCAACTGTCGATGATCACCGAGCCGGCGCAGCTCGCGCAGCTTGACCAGGTAGTACGGCACGTAGCCGGCCATCAGCTCGTCCGCGCCCTGTCCGTCGATCATGACCGTGACGTGCTGGGCGGCGGTCCGCATCACGCAGTACTGCGCATACGGCCCGGTCGAGATGGTCGGCTCCTCCTGCGTGCGTACGAAATCCTCCAGGTCGGCCAGGAACCCGACCGGCGACGGCCGCACCTTGTGCACCGTGAGCGACCGGCAGCGGGCCGCGACCGCGTCCACGTAGCGCTCCTCGTCGTTGAGCTCGCCCGGAAACACCGCGGAGAACGACTGCTGCCGGTGGCCGATCGGGCCCACCTCGCCGTCGGTGTCGAGCAGCAGCCGGTTGACCGTCGCCACCACCGTGGACGAGTCCAGGCCGCCGGACAGGGCCGTACCCACCGGCACATCCGCGACCAGCCGACGCCGGATCGCGGCCTGCAACATGGCGGCGAACTCCTCGGCGGCGGCCGGTCCGTAGGGCCGTCCCGGTTGAGCCGCCGCCTCCCGCAACTGAGCGGGCAGCGAGGTGTACGGCTGCCGCACCACCGTGCCGTCGGGCGAGATCCGGGCCAGCTCGCCCGGCAGCAGCCGACTGATCCCGGCGAAGAACGTCCGGTCGGTGTCGTCGTGCACCCGGAAGCGCAGATAGCGGAACAGGGTCACCTCGTCCGGCCGCCGGTCGACCAGCCCGGTGGCCAGCAACGGCTTCAGCTCGCTGGCGAACAGCACGCGCCCGGGCGCGCAGGCCAGATAGAGCGGCTTGATCCCGAACTGGTCCCGCGCCAGGACCGTCTCACCGGTCTCGGTGTCGGTCACCGCGAGGGCGAACATCCCGTTGAACCGGTCCAGCGCCGCGACGCCCCAGGTCGCCCAGGCGGCCGCGACCACCTCGGTGTCGCTGCGGGTCCGGAAAACCAGGCCCAGCCGCCGCAACTCGTCCCGCAGTTCGCGGAAGTTGTAGACCTCGCCGTTGTAGCTCAGCACGTACCGACCCCAGCGAAACGGCTGATCCCCGCCGATCCGATCGATCACCGCGAGCCGGCGGTGTGCCAGCCCGACGGTCCCGTGCACGAAACAGCCCGCCCCATCCGGGCCCCGATGCGCCTGAGCGTCGGCCAGGATCCGCAGCAACGGCTCACCCTGCTCCGCCCGCAACCCGACATAGCCCGCGATTCCACACATGTCTTTCCCCGTTCCCGCCGACGACCGTACGTTGACCCAGTCAAGGAAGTGCGGCGTTGCCCGGACGTATGGAGTAACCGATACGACGACGACAGCCCGCACTGCTTTGCCTCCCTACGGAGCAGAGCCGGGAAAGGTTGCCGCGCAACGAGTCCCGATTCGGCGACTACACGCAGCCGAGCCCGCCGATGTTGCACCGAACGGGGGTCGCGACGTGGTTGCCACGTAAGACAGGCACCGGCCGGGGAGACGAGCAAGGGGGTAGCGCCGTACTGTGTTCCGCATGCCGGGGGACATGTTCACGCTGCTGTCGCAAGCCGACGCGCCGTGGTGGACTCTCCTGATCGCGGTCCTGGTCGGCGGCGTCGTCGGCGCGGCGAGCGCCTGGCGGGCGGCCTCCGCGCAACGCAAGTTCGATCTGGCCCGGGGTCGGGACCAGCAGGCGCGCGCCGTGACGATCGACGAGATCGGCCGGACCCGGGAGACCTGCGTGGCGCTGTTCAACGATCTGCAGGAGTATTCGCGGCGGGCAATGCTGCTCCGCGCCGACGCCACCCTCGGGCGACAGTCCAACGTCGATGTCGCCCTGGCGCTCACCGAGGCCCAGTCGTCGGTGATGGAGACGTACGCGACCGCCCGGCTGTACACGCCGGGGCCGGTGAGCGACGCGACCGCGCGGATCGTCAAGGTCGTCGGCGCCTGCCCGATCCTGGACAGCCAGGAAGAGTTCGACGCGTGGGCCGGCGAGTGCAAGCGGATGTCCGGCTTCCTGCTGCAGGTCGGCGAGAACCGGATCAAGGAACTGTCGGCCAAGCCGATGCCGAAGAACTGGTACGAGCACCTGATCGTCACCTACCCGACCCGGGCCGAGCAGCAGGGCCCGAAGCGCGTGGTGCCCAACGGGCGCCAGAAGGCCAAGGCGAAGGCCAGTTGATCACGCGCTAGGTCCGCCGAGGTCGGTCCGCCCGCGCGACCGGTGCAGCAGCACAGCCGGAGCCGCGGCGAGCAGACCGGTGCCGAGCGCCGCGACGAGGACGACGGCCTCGAGACTCGCGGCATAGGCGGCGTGCGCCCGGTGCAACAGTGCCCCGGCTTCATGATCAGAAAGAGTCTGGGCGGCAACGATCGCGTCCGTGAGTGATCGCGCCGCCGACGGATCGTTCGCTGGATCCATGTTCTCCCGATAACTGGCGGTCGCCAACACACCGAAGACCGCGATGCCGAGCCCCGTGCCCAGCTGATTGCTCGATTCGGAGAGCCCGGCCGCCGCACCGACGCCGGTCTCCGGCGCTTGTCCGATCACCACCGAGGTCGCCAACGTCGCCGTCAGGCCGCAGCCGAAGATCAGAATCGTGTACCCGACCAGAAATCCACCGTAGGTCGGGCTGCCGGCGGTCAACCCGGAACCGGCGAGACCGATCGCGCAGCAGACCAGCCCCAGGCTGATCGCCGGACCCGTCGGCAGCCGCGGCGCGAGGCGTGCCGCCACGGCGGCACCGAGGAACGACCCGGCGAGGCAGGGCAATCCACACACGGCGGACCAGAACGGGCTCAGGCCGTGAACCACCTGCAGATAGGGAAACACCAGCACTCCGACCCCACCGGTCGTCGCGGCGACCACGACATTGGCGACCACGCCGACGGAGAAGGGCCGTGATCGGAAGAGGGTCACGTCGATCAGCGGATCGGTGGTCCGGAGTTGCCTGAGCACGAAGATGATCATGCTCGCCAGGCCGATCGTCGCCGCCCCGATCGCCGACGGGTCGAACCCGTGCAGCACCACCCGCTTGAGGGCGAAGACCAGGCACAGGACGGTCAGCAGCGATGTTCCCGCGCCGACGACATCGAACCGCGTCCGCGAACGCACGCGCGACTCCGGCACCAAGATCGGCGCCAGGCAGAGCAGCAGCAGCATGGCCGGCACGTTCAACAGGAACACGGAGCCCCACCAGAAGTGATCAAGCAGGATGCCGGCGACGATCGGGCCGCAGACCGCCCCACCGGCGAAGGCCGCGGTCCAGGCGCCCAACGCCAGTCGACGTTCATGGTCGAGGACGAAGAGTTCGCGGATCAGGGACAACGTCGACGGTGCGAGCGCCGCACCACCGACGGCCAGCAGGCCACGACCCGCGATCAAGAGCTCGCCCGTGGGAGCGAACGCGACCAGCACCGAGGCGGCCCCGAAGCCGAGCCCGCCGATCAGGAGCAGTCGGCGACGCCCGAACCGGTCGCCCAGACCACCCATGGTGATCAACAACCCGGCCATGACGAAGCCGTAGAGATCCATCGCCCATAGCCATTGGGTCGGAGTCAGCCGAAGCTGATCGGTGATGGTCGGACCGGCGACGAAGAGGACCGAGATGTCCATGGAGGTCAGCACAGCGGGCAGCAGCAGGATGGCGAGGCCCGCCCACCTCCTGCGGGTTGCTGCCTGCGATCCGGCCTGATTCACTCCTAGATCGTACGTACGTCCAAAACACGGGTCAACCCCCGGTCCGCGACGACGCCTCACTAGGATCACGGCGTGAGCCAACGGGATGACTTGCTGGCCGCGGCGCGGCGGCTTCTGGTCGAGAAGGGATACGACCGCACGACGGCCCGCGACCTGGCCGCCGCCTCGGGGTCACATCTGGGCTCGATCGGCTACCACTTCGGGTCGAAGGACGCGTTGATGACCGAAGCGGCCGTGCTGGCCCAAGGCGAGTGGGGTGCGTTGATCGACGACGCTTTACGCGCGGCCGCCGCCGGGAGTCCCGCGGAGCGCCTCCGGATCTGCATCGACACCCTGGTCAACGCCATCGATCAACAGCGCGAGATCCTCGTGGCGAGCGCGGAGAGTCTCTCCAAGGCCGCCCACGACGAGAACATCCGATCAGCTCTGGCGCGGGTCCACGGGGATGCTCGAGTGGCCTTCGCCGCGTTGGCGCTGGGAATCGACCGGGACGAGGTCGACCCCGAAACGGCCCGTGGTCTGGGATCGCTGGTGCATTCCATGATCATCGGCTTGAGCATGCAGGCGCTGATCGATCGCGACTCGCTGCCGACCGGCGCGCAGCTCGCGAAATCCATCCGGACCCTCGCCGGACGGGACTGAGCTCGGCCCCTCGGGGATCGCTGGGCGACCAACCCGATCCCGGGTGATCATGATCAGCACGCTCTGGCGATCGGTCAGCTGATCAAGCCGTGCTCGTGGGCGAAGACGACGATCTGGACCCGATCACGAAGCTCCAGTTTGCGCAGGATCGCGCCGACGTGGGTCTTCACGGTCGACTCGCTGGCGAAGACGAGGGCGGCGATCTCGGTGTTGGAGCGGCCGCGGGCTACGGCGGCGAAGACCTCGCGTTCCTTGTCGGTCAGGGACAGGAAGGGCGGTGGAGGTGGGGTGCGCGGCCGGAGGTTGCCGTCCAGCAGAGTGGACAGGTCCTGCGGCGCGAGGACGGCGTTGCCGGCGTGCACGGTCCGGATCGCGTCGCGCAACTGCAGCGGGGTGGTGTCCTTGAGCAGGAAGCCGCTGGCACCGTGCCGGATCGCCGTCGCGGCGCGATCATCGAGGTTGAAGGTGGTGAGCACGACCACCCGGACCGGCTTGGCGCGGCGGGCGACCCGTTCGGGCAGGAAGATCTGCCGGGTCGCCTCGACGCCGTCCATCTCCGGCATCCGGATGTCCATCAGGACGACGTCGGGCTGCAGCTCGTCGACGACCCGGACGGCCTCGAGCCCGTCGCCGACCGAGCCGACCACGGCCATCCCGTCCTGGGCGTCGATGATCACCCGGACGCCCTCGCGGAAGAGTTCCTGATCATCGACCAGGAGCACCGAGATGTCGTCGGTGATCATCGCGTGCCGGCTCGGATCGGCAGCCAGGCGGTCGCGATGAACGTCGTTCCGGCCGAACCGTCGGCGCGCCGCAGCTCGAGCTGACCGCCGATCGACTCCAGCCGCCGGCGCATCCCGTCCAGCCCCTGGCCGCCGCCGGCGCTGGTCCCGGTCGATCCATGATCACCGATGACGTTTCGCACCTCGATCCGCAACGCGTTGCCCCACTCTCGTTCGACGGCCACCGGAGAATCCCGGTCACCGTACTTGATCGCGTTGGTCAGCATCTCCTGCAGCACCCGATACGCCACCTCCGCCAACTCGGGCGGCAGCGGACGCGCGGTGCCGATCACCGAGGTGACCACCTCGTGGCCGCTGGACCGGGCGCCACCGATCAGGGTGTCCAGCCCGCCGTGCTGGCTGCTGCCCTGCTGGGTCTCCGACAGCACCTGGCGGACGTCACGCAGCGAGGTCCGTGCCGAAGTGGCGATGTTGGCCATGGTGATCTTGAACTGGGCGGTGTCGGCATCGTCGCGATACTGCGCCGACTCGGCCTGGGCCAAGATCACCGCCAGCGAGTGGCCGACCACGTCGTGCACGTCGCGGGCCAGCCGGGCCTGCTCCTCCCGCAGCCGGGCGATCTCCCGCGCCTGCTCGGTCTCCCGGAACGCCCGGGCGGCGTCCTCCTCGGCCACCGCCTGGGACACCCGCGACTCCTCGGCCCGGGCGCCGAACCGCAGCACCAGACCGATCAGCCACGGCGCGCCGAGGGTCAGCACGCCGACGCCGGCCGCGGTCAGCTGCCAGACGGTGCCCAGCTCGCGCAGCGCGTCGACCAGGAGCTTGTTGCCGGCCAGCTGGGCCAGGCCGCGGAGCCCGCCGACGTACACGATGACGAGCACGATCACCGCGGCTGCCGGGATCGACAGTCCACTCAGCCACACCGTCGCGGCGCGGCCCCAGCGAGCGGTGCCGAACGCGACCAGGGCGACCGACAGCTGCACCAGCATCAGACCGGTGTCGGTCAGCAGTTGGACCGAGCAGGTCAGCCAGACCAGCGCCAGGGCCAGGCCCGGCAGCCGGCGGATCAGGCCGACGGTCAGGCCGGTCACGACGGCCACCGCCAGCATCGACGCTCGCTCGTCCGGAACGGTCACCGGCGTGGTCGCGATCTCGGCCAGGCCGAGCAGGGCGACGACGACACCGACCAGGACGTCCGGCACCCAGTGGGCGGCGCCGTGCCGGGCCGGGCGCCGGGCGACGGCGGTCATCCGGCCGGCCGATCAGCGGAGAGCTCCACAAACAGGCAGCGTAGGTCACCGGCCATCGCCGGCACCGCCCTTCACGCGGTCGATGCGTACCCGGTCAACGCGTCCTCGACCAGCCGGCTCAACAGTTGCGGGTACGAGAGCCCGGCGGCGGCGAACATCTTCGGCACCTGCGACTCCGCGGTGAACCCGGGCATCGTGTTGACCTCGTTCAGCACCGGACCGTCCTCGGTGAGGAAGAAGTCGATCCGGGCCACCCCGGCGCAGCCGAGCCCGTCGAACATCGCCACCGCCGCCTCCGCCAGCGACTTCCGCTCGGCCTCGCTGAGCCCGGCCGGGATCCGGAAGTCGGCGCGCCCGCCGTATTTGGTGGCGTAGTCGAAGAGCCCATCGGCGACGATCTCCAGGCTCGGCGCCACATCGCGGGAGCCATCGGGCCGGCCGAGCACGGCCAGGTCGATCTCCCGGCCGATGATCACGTCCTCGACCAGCACCCGGTCGTCCAGCGCGAAGGCCGCGGCCAGCGCCGGCTCCAGCCGCTCCGGCTCGGTCACCAGGGTGACGCCCCGGCTGGAGCCGGCGGCCACCGGCTTGACCACGACCGGCCCGATCCAGCGGTACGCCGGCGCGGTCGCGGGCCCGAGCAGCACGCCCGGCGCGGTGCCGATGCCCAGCTCGGCGGCGACCAGCTTGGTCGCCCACTTGTCCATCGCCAGCGCGCCGGCCCGGACGCCGGAGCCGACATAGCGGACGCCGGCGAGCTCGCACAGCGCCGCCAGCGTGCCGTCCTCGCCGTGCGGCCCGTGCACGACCGGCACGGCCACCTCGCACCGGCGCAGCACCCGCACCGCGTCGGCCAGGTCGATCGCCCCGCCGGGCTCGACCCGCCAGCCGCCGCGCCGGTCGATGCTCAGCCGGAGCACCGCGTAGCCGGCCTCGGTCAGCGCGTCGGCGACCGCGGCCGCCGAGGCCAGCGAGACCTCGTGTTCACAGTTCTGGCCGCCGCCGATCACGGCGATCCGGCGGCTCATCGCAGCCTCCGGGGCACCCGCGACCCGATGCCGGTGACGATCTCATGCTCGATCGTGCCGGCCCATTCGGCCCAGTCGGCGACGGTCGGTTCTCCGCCGTCGCCCGGGCCGAAGACGGTCACCGGTTCGCCCGGGTCGACCGGGTCGGGGCCGAGGTCGACCACGGTCTGGTCCATCGAGATCGCGCCGACGACCGGCCGGCGCCGGCCTCGGACCAGGACCTCGGCTCGGCCGGAGGCGGCCCGGGGCAGTCCGTCGGCGTACCCGAGCGGGAGCAGGGCCAGCTGGGTCGCGGTCGGCGTGGTCCAGGCGTGGCCGTAGCCGACCAGCGTGCCGGCCCGGACCTGCCGGACGGACACGACCGGTGCGGTCAGGGTCATCGCCGGCCGCAGCCGTACGGTCCGCGAGGGGTCGATGCCGACCAGCCCAGCGCCGACCCGGACCATCGAGTAGTGGCTGCGCCGATCGGTCACCGTGGCCGCCGTCGCCGCCAGATGCAACTGGGTCGGCCGCAGCCGCGTGTCCCGGGCGGTCTGCACACCCCACTCGAAGCGGGCCCGGCTGGCCGCGTTGCACGGATCGCCCGGTCGGTCGGCGCAGCCGAGATGGCCCATCACCCCGACCACCCGGATCAGCCGCCGCTTCTCCGCCGCCCGGGCCGCCGCGCACAGCTCGGCCCAGTCCGCCGGCGCAGCGCCGTCGCGCGCCATCCCGACGTCGAGTTGCAGATGCACCTTGGCGCCGCGCCCCGCCTGGATCACCGCGTTGAGGTGCGGCAGCCCCGGCACGGCCAGCTCGACGTCGGCGGCGATCGCCTCCCGAAACGGCGCCGAGACCGGATTGAGCCAGCTCAGCACCGGAGCGGTCACGCCGGCAGCCCGGAGCGCCAGCGCCTCGCCGATGCCGGTGACGCCCAGCCGGGTGGCGCCGTTGGCCAAGGCGGCCTCGGCGACGGCGACGGCGCCGTGCCCGAAACCGTCGGCCTTCAGGACGGCCATCAGGGTGGCGTCGGTGCTGGCGGCGATCGTCCGGACGTTGCCGGCGACGGCCGCCAGGTCGACCGTCAGCAGGGCGGATCTGTCGG
This sequence comes from Microlunatus speluncae, assembly GCF_009299835.1. Lineage (GTDB taxonomy): Bacteria > Actinomycetota > Actinomycetes > Propionibacteriales > Propionibacteriaceae > Microlunatus > Microlunatus speluncae. The sequence continues at coordinate 528,227 of NZ_VKCZ01000020.1, read as the reverse complement.
CCGGCCTGGCCTCCCGGGCGGTGGCGGGCGGGGCCAGCTCGGACAGGGCCGTCATGCGAGGACCAGTCGGGCGCTGACCGGGCCGTAGCGGGCGGCCGGCGCGCCCGTGACCAGCGCCCAGTAGCGGTCGCCGTAACTCCAGTGCCACCACTCGGTCGGGTAGTTCACCAGCCCGACGCCGGACAGCACCCGGGCCAGCAGGTCACGGTTGGCCCGGGCCCGGCCGGTCACCTGCGGGGCGTCGAAGTAGCAGGCGCCACAGCTCTGCTCCGGGGTCGCGTCGATCGGCGTGCCGAGGTCGAGCTCGCGGCCATCGACGGTGGACGCGAGGGTGATGTCGACCGCGGCGCCGGCCACGTGCGGGGCCACCGCGACCGGGGCGACGAAGCGACTGGTCAGCCGCTCCAGCGTGTCGGCGTCGACGCCCGGATGCAGCCGGGACAGCTGGGCGGCGTAGCCGGCGATGATCGCCTGCTGGTCGGCCAGCGAGCGGTGGCCGTCGGCGACGCGCAGACCGACACCGGCCGGCAGCCGGTCCCGGGCCAGCAGCAGCCGCTGTGCCAAGGAGGCCCGCACCGCCGCGTAGGCCGGACCGAACGACGCGTCCAGCAGCACCATCGGTTCGCCGTCGTCGTGGACCGGGACGTCGTGGACCTGCGGGTCGGAGAGGAGGATCGTCATGACGTCACGCTAGGAATCCGACCCCGCCGCCGGCCTCCACCGCGAGTGCCGAACTGCTGCCCGCGAGGATGAGGCCGCTGGTCCCCGGTCATAGTGTCGTGACACACGTGACCCACCCGGAGTCGGAGCTCCCACGATCGTTGGCGGAACGGGGAACTTCCGACCGGTCAGACCCGGCGGCGGATTCCCCGATCAGCGGCCGTCGTCGGGCCAGGCCGAGGTCAGCTGGGCGAGGTCAACCGATTCGAACCGGACCGCGCCGTGCTCGGCCCGGAAGTTGATCTTGGGCTTGGCCGGCAGTCGGCACCGGGTGATCGACAGCTCGCCGTCGTTGACGAAGATCTCGGTGGACGTACGGTCGAGGAGCAGGGCGATCTCGGTCACCGGCCGGGTCAACGGCGTCGGCCGGCCGGCGACGATCACCGCGTCCCGGGTGAGCGTGATCGACTGACCGGCCGTGGTGATCATCAGCCTGGCCGATGCTTCGAGCCGAAGTCCGAGCTGGACGTACGCCAGCTCCGAGCCGAGCTCGAGCTCCCAGGGTTCGTCGGCTTCGAGGGTGCCGCCCGGTGGCAGGTCGCGGGCCAGCACCAGGGTCTCGAGCTCCCGGATCGGCCGGCGGTGCAGCCGAAGCCCGTCGGGAGTGCTGCGCAGGCTCAATTCGCACGGGAAGCTGACCTGCTGGTTGAACGGCATGTCCGGAAAGACACCGTCCCGCATCCAGGCGACCTGGATCCGCCGGCCGTCGCCGGTGTCGGTGTTGCCCCAGCTCTGGGTCGCATAGAAGTTCTCGCCGAGATCGACGGTGCGGACCGGGCTGATCGCCTGGAATCGCTCGCCGTCGAAGGTGCCGACCGAATACTGTCCGTCGCCGCGGACCAGCACCCATCGGCTCTGCTCATGATCACCGTCGACGGGGAGCTCGAACAGGTCGGGGCACTCGAAGCTGTCGGCGATGGGCTGGCCGGTGTCGGTCCAGTGCAGCAGATCGTCCGAGGTCAGGACGTGATACTGCTGATCACCGTAGAGCACCATCGCCCACCGATCCCGGCGGTGATCACGGAACACGATCGGGTCCCGTTCCGGGCGATCGAAGATCGGGTTGCCGGCATAGTGGGTCCAGGTCCGGCCATGATCAAGACTGTAGGACAGACACTGGGACCGGTTGTCGCAGCGGGACCAGAACGCCACCATCGGCGGGATCGCCGGATCCGGGCTCAGGCCGGAGGAGTTCTGGTAGTCGATCACGCAACTGCCGGACTGTACGCCGGTGCCCAGAGCCTCCTCGAAGAAGGCCGGCTCCAGCTCGGTCCAGCGCACCAGGTCTTCGCTGACCGCGTGGATCCAGCACTTGTTCCACCGCTGGGCGAACAGGTGGTATTCGCCGTCGTAGAAGACCAGGCCGTTGAGGTCGTTCAGCCAGCCTTCCTCGCGCTGCTGGGGATTCAGCCGGGTCATCGCCCACTGTCTGGCCGTGAAGTGGAACTGCGGTCGGTACGCCTCCCGGTACAGCGGCTCGACCGTCACCGGCGGGACGGCGGGCCGGTCGGTCTGCGTGATCGGCCCGACCTCGATCCGTCCCCCTTCGGCGGCGGCGCGGTCGACGAGCCGCAGTCGCGCCGTCCGGCCTCGAAGGTCGCTCACCCGCCAGGTCGCGGGCTCCAGGGTGGGTGAGCGACGGCCGGTTTCGCTGCGGACGATCGCGCCGTCGATCATCAGGTCGAGGCAGCTGACGAACTCGTAGTCGCTGCCGGCGATGGTGAACGTGAGGTAGTCGCGGCTGATCACGAACTCGGCCGATTCGCGGGTGCCGTCGGCCGTCCCGGCCCAGTCGACGGTTGCAGCGGAAATGATCATGTCGTCGAGCACGGGAACATCGTAGGACGCGATCATCAGCATCGGAAAGGATCGCTGTTCAGATCGACCCGGTCGCCGTACCGTCATCCCATGAGTTCCGAGACGGTGATCAACTCCGCGGTCTGGCTGCCGCTGTTCGACGACCTCGCCGACCCGCGGGCCGTGCTCCGGCTCGCCGTGGCGGCCGAGGAGGCGGGCTGGGACGGATTCTTCGTCTGGGACCACGTGAACTGGCGGGAGCCGGTGCGGGCCGTGCTCGATCCGTGGGTGCCGCTGTCCGCGATCGCGGCGGTCACCAGCCGGCTCCGGATCGGCCCGATGGTGTCGCCGCTGGCGCGCCGGCGGCCGGTCCGGGTGGCCCGCGAGACGGCGGCGCTCGACCTGCTCAGCGACGGTCGGCTGGTGCTCGGCGTCGGGGTCGGCAGTGATCGATTCGGCGGTGAGTACTCCCGGACCGGCGAGCAGAACGACGAGCCGACCCGAGCCGCGATGCTCGACGAGTCGCTCACCATCCTGCGCCGCGCCTGGTCCGGCGAGCGTGTTGATCATCAGGGTGATCACTACACCGTGGACGGCCTCGAGTTCCTGCCCCGGCCGGCCCAGCCGAGCATCCCGGTGTGGGTCGCCGGCTTCCCCGGGAAGATCCGGCCGCGCCGTCGCGCGGCGGCCTGGGACGGCTTCTTCCCGGTCAACCTGACCCATCCGGACCAACTCGCCGAGGCCGTCGAGTCCGTCACCGCGCTGCGCGAGGATCCGACCGCGCCGTACGACTTCGTCGTGGCGCTGGAGCCGGAGACCGACCCGGCGCCGTATGTCGCGGCCGGGGCGACCTGGCTGCTCACCGATCTCGATCCGCACGCCCTCGATCTCGCGGCCGTCCACGATCTGGTGCGCGCCGGGCCGCAGCGCTAGCTCCCGATCTAGGGTGGCTGTCAACATCAGCCACCTGAACGGAGATCGTCGCGCATGGAACTGATCGGGGCGACATGAGTGACTTCGGCTGCCGGCTCACCCGGGTCGGCGTGATCATGAGCCCCGAGCCGGGGAACCCGGACGAGGTCGAAGGGGTGCTCAATCCGGCCACCGGGCGGGGACCCGATGGGACGCCCTACCTGCTGCCGCGGCTGGTCGCGGCGGGCAACGTGTCCCGGGTCGGGCTGGCCCGGCTGATCATCGAGGACGGTGTCCCCGTCGGGGTGCAGCGGGAGGGTGTCGTGCTGGCACCGGACCGGGCGTGGGAACGCGGGGCGGGCAACGCCGGCACCGAGGACCCGCGGGTCACGTTCGTCCCGGCGCTCGGCGTGCACGTGATGACCTATGTGGCCTACGGCCCGCTCGGCCCCCGGACCGCGCTCGCGGTCTCCGATGATCTTCGGCAGTGGCGCCGGCTCGGACCGGTCCTGTTCGGCTACGACGACGAGCTCGACACCGACCTGAATCTCTTCCACAACAAGGATTGCGTCTTCTTCCCGGAGCCGGTCACCGGGCCGGACGGCGAGCCGAGCCTGGCCGTGTTGCACCGGCCGATGTGGGATCTCGGTGCGATCAAGCCGGGTCAGGGCGACCGGCCGCCGGCCGGGCTGGCCGATCCGCGGCCCGGGATCTGGATCTCCTTCATCCCGCTCCGGGAGTCCGACGATGATCTTCAGTCGCTCACATACTGGCGGCAGCACCGGGTCGTCGCGCTGCCCGAAGAGACGTTCGAGGAGCTCAAGATCGGCGCCGGCCCGCCGCCGTTGCGCGTGCCGGAAGGCTGGTTGTTGATCCACCACGGCGTCGCCGGTCGGCTGGCCCCGGGCGTGGATCAGCAGCCGGGCGTCAACTATGCCGCCGGCGCGATGATCCTCGACGCCGATCGGCCGTGGCTGGTGCGGCGCCGGACCACCGAGCCACTGCTCGCGGCCGAGACCGAGGACGAACGAGAGGGCATCGTGCCCAACGTCGTCTTCCCGACCGCCATCGAGGTGATCGACGGCGTGCACTACGTCTTCTACGGGATGGCCGATTCCAAGATCGGCGTCGCTCGGCTGGACGGCGAACTGCTGCCTCCGGCCGGCTGAGCCGTCGATGACCTTGTCCCTCGGCGTGACGGTCGCGGTCTGCATCGCTGCGATCGCCCATGCCAGCTGGAACGCGATCGCGCACGCGATCACCGACCGCTGGGCCGCCTTCGCCCTGGTCGCCGCCGGCGGAGCGGTCGGCGGCGCCGTGTTGATCTTCGTCGCGCCGCCGCCCGGTCCGGCCAGCTGGCCGTCCCTGGGCATCTCGGTGCTGCTGCACCTGGCGTACAACCTGCTGCTGATGTTGTCCTACCGGCTGGCCGACTTCGGCCAGTCCTATCCGCTCGCTCGCGGGACGGCACCGCTGCTGGTCGCGATCGCCGCGGCGGTCCTGCTCGGCGAACACCTCGCCGGCCCGCAGATCGCCGGCGTGATCATCGTCTCGGGCGGGCTGGTCGCGGTCGCCCTGCTCGGTCGCGGCGGCGCCCGGCTGCACGTGCCGGCGGTCGCCGCGGCGGTCGGCACCGGCGTCTGCATCGCGGCCTACACCATGGTCGACGGGGTCGGCGTCCGCGCGTCCGGCAGCCCGATCGGCTACATCGCCTGGCTGATGGTGCTGCAGGGCATCGCCGTGCTCGGCATGGCCGTGCTGGTCCGCCGGCGCAAGCTGTGGCCTGCCGTCCGGCCGGTGTGGGTGCGGGGTGCGTTCGGTGGTGTGCTCAGCCTGATCGCGTACGGGCTGGTGCTCTGGGCCCAGACCCGCGGGCCGCTGGCCCCGATCGCCGCGCTGCGCGAGACCAGCATCGTGGTCGGCGCGATCATCGGCGCCGTACTCTTCCGGGAGCGTTTCGGCCACCCCCGGATCGCCGCCACCGTCGTGGTGTTGATCGGCATCGGTTTGCTCAACCTGTCGCCGTCGTGATCTTGTCGAAGAGAGCCGGAGATTCGCCTCGCGCAATCTGACCATTCTCCCTTGTGACACTGAAAACTGGCTTACCTTGGGTGTTTGACGCCCATTCGGGACGATGCGACCGAGGTGAGGGGGATCGGATGACTGATCACGGACTCGATGAGGTCGTCACGGCCTACCGCGACGCCCTGCGCGTCTTCATCACCGGCGACCCGACGCCCGCCCTGAGCTTCATGTCCGACCGGGACGACGTCACCCTCGCCAACCCCCTCGGACCTCCGCGCCGCGGCCCCGCCGGCGTCAGCGAAGTCGCACGCAACGCGGCCGCGAACTTCCAGCAGGGCGCCCCGCTGCACTTCGACGAGGTGACGAGCCGCTTCGACGAAATCTCCCGCTACGCCACCGCGGACCTCGGCTACGTCGTCCAGATCGAACACTTCGAGGGCCGCCTCACCGGCGGCGAGGACCCAGTGACCCACGAACTCCGTGTCACTGTGATCTTCCGCCGCGAGGACGGCACCTGGAAGATCTGCCACCGCCACGCCGACCCGATCACCGCACCCCGCCCGACCTCCACCCTCATCCAGGATTAGCGCCGCGTGATCGCCGAGTGGGGTCAGGAGCACACGGGCCGGCTGGCGAAGGCGCGCAGTTCGGGGCACGTTGAAGGCACGCAAACTGGCTGATCACAAGGTTCGATTAGAACGCCTGGCCGCGATTGGACTGCCACTAGGGGTTTCGAGCTTGGAGCGGATGACGAGAATCGAACTCGCACTCTCAGCTTGGGAAGCTGATGTTCTGCCATTGAACTACATCCGCGTTGCCCGAGCAGTGTACTGGGGCGGGGAGCAGTCTGGCCAACTCGGTGGGTGACGGGTTGCCCCTCCCACTGTCGGAGGGTGCAAGGTGCTGCCCATGAGCGCATCGGTACCGATCGGGGAGTTCTCCCGGCTGACCCATCTCAGCGTGAAGATGCTGCGGCACTACCACGAGATCGGGCTGCTGGAGCCGTACGAGATCGACCCGGCGACGAGCTATCGGCGGTACGGGATCGATCAGGTGCCGACCGCCCTGCTGATCGCGCGGTTGCGCCACCTGGACATGCCGCTGCCCGAGATCAGCACCGTCGTCCGGGCCGAGTCCGACGCGTCGCGGAACGCGATCATCGCCGAGCATCTGCGCCGGATGGAGGCCGAGCTCAGCCGGACCCGGGAGATCGTCGGGTCGCTGCGCCGACTGCTGTCCCAGCCGACCATCGGGTACGAGTTCGGCCGGCGGGATCAGCCGGCGGAGCGGGTCGCGGCGATCATCGATCGGGTCACCCGGGACGACATCGGTGCCTGGTGCGAGGAGGCCTACGGGCGGCTCTACGGGTCACTCGCCGCCGCCGGGATGCAGCCGGCCGGGCCGGGCGCGGCCACGTACGACAACTCGTTCTTCACCGACGACGTCGGCGAGGTGATGGCCTACCTGCCGATCACCGGCCCGGCACCGGCCGGCCTGACCGAGCTCACGCTGACCGGCGGCCGGTTCGCGGTCACGGAGCACCGCGGCTCGTTCGCCGACATCGACCGCACCTATGCCGCCCTGGGCAGCTACGTCGCCGAGCACGAGCGGTTGGCGCCGGGGCCGGTGCGGGAGATCTACCTGACCGGGCCGGGCGACGTGCCCGACCCGGCCGACTTCCTCACCCGGCTGTGCTGGCCCATCGCGGCCTGACGCTCCACTCACCAGAACCAGCTCGAAGGGATCCACCATGTCCGAACTCACCCTGGGCCAGCTCGTCATCGACGCCGCTGACCCGCAGCTCCTCGCCACCTTCTATTCGCAACTACTGGACCGGCCGATCGAGCCCGGCGGAAACCAGTACATGGCTCAGCTCGCCGGAGCCAACGGCGTGCCGCACCTGATGTTCCTCGCTGTCCCGGAGTCGCGCACCGGCAAGAACCGGCTGCACATCGACTTCGTCTCCGCCGACTTCCGGGCGACCGCCGACCGCGCCGTCACCCTCGGTGCGACCGAGGTCGGCCAGTTCGAGGAGTACGGCACGGCGTGGGTGACGCTGGCCGATCCGGAGGGCAACGTCTTCGACATCGGCCGCCCGCACTGACGACAGGATTGTGGTCAGTTCGGCCCCGTCCTGGCGTCGAACTGACCACAATGATGTAGGCGCCCTCGGGGATCGCCCCGGTTCCCCACCGGACGGCCCCTCGGACCGGCCGATCCTTCGACCCGACGCGTTACGGTACGAGAGTGACCGCAAGCAACAACCTGCCCGAGCCGACCGGCCGGGAACCGCAGCACGTCGGGCCCATCGCCGGCGGCAATCTGCGGGCCTCCGACTCCGATCGGGAGCAGGTCGCGACGCTGCTCGGCACCGCCTTCTCCGAGGGCCGGCTGACGCACGACGAGTACGAGGAACGCCTCGAGCAGGCGATGACCGCGCGCACCTTCGACGACCTGGTCCCGATCACCACCGACCTGGTCCCGATCACCACCGACCTGGTGCCGACCACTCCGTCGCCGCTGCCGCAACAGCAGCCGGACCACGGCTTCAGCATCGACCGTTCGGGCTCCACCGACGAGCGCGACACGATGATCGCGATCTTCGGCGGCTCCACCCGCAAAGGAAAGTGGCGGGTCCGCCGCTCCAGCACGGCGATCGCGGTGTTCGGCGGCGTCGAGCTCGACTTCCGCGAAGCCACCTTCGAGAGCCCGGTGGTGGAGATCCTCGGCCTCTGGTGCTTCGGCGGCATGGACGTGCTGGTGCCCGACGGCGTCGAGGTCCGGGACCAGACCGCGGGCGTCTTCGGCGGCACCGACATCAGCCGACTCGGCGATCCGGTGCCCGGCGCGCCGGTGATCGTGCTTAAGGGGCTGAGCCTGTTCGGCGGGGTCAGCGTCAAGGGCCCGAAGAAGTCGAAGAAGGGTCAGTGACACGGCGGGACATCGTTGACGACGCCCCACTAGGCTTGGTGCGCTATGGATGACCTCTTCGCGCCGCCACAGTACGAATGGAAGCGGCTGGCACCCCCGTACCGGACGTTGCGGCGCATCACCACGGCGATCGCGGCCGCGGTGTTCGTGATCCCCGCGGTGATCTTCGCCGTCCTGCTGCCGCAGGTGTGGTGGATCGGCCTGATCGTCGCCGTCGTCGGGCTCGCGTTCACCGTCCCGCGGTGGATCCTGATCGAGCGGCACTACCGCTCCTGGGGTTACGTCGAGCGCGAAGATGATCTTTACATCACCCACGGCGTGATGTTCCGGACCCTGGTCGCGGTGCCGTACGGGCGGATGCAGCTGGTCGAGGTCGAGTCCGGGCCGCTGGAGCGGGCGTTCGGCCTGGCCCACGTCACCCTGGTCACCGCCAGCGCCTCCACCAACGCGACGATCCCGGGCCTGGTGCCCGACGAGGCCGCCCGTCTCCGGGACACGCTGACCCAGCTGGGCGAGGCTCATGCGTCCGGTCTGTGATCGCGAGGATCACCGATGACCGAGTCCCGCCAAGATCATGATCAGCAGGCGACCGACCCCGCCCCGGCCCAGGAGCTGGCGCCGGTGGTCGAGGGTGCCCCGAAGGTCAAGCAGACCGAGCGCCCGCACCCGCTGACGCCGTTCATCCGCGGTTGGATCCTGCTGGTCGCGATCATCGTGTACGGCGGCCGGGAGCTGATCCCGGACTCGTCCAACGGCCGGGGATTCGTCCTGCCGGAGCTGCGCTGGATCCTGCTGGTGATCGCCATCGCGGTCGTGCTGGCGGCCGCGATCGGCTTTGTCGGTTGGTATTTCACCCGCTTCGTCATCGACGACGAGGAGCTCCGGGTCGAGACCGGGGCGCTGTTCAAGAGCTCCAAGAAGGTGCCGTTCGAGCGGCTGCAGTCGGTCGACATCATCCAGCCGTTCGCCGCCCGACTGTTCGGCCTGGTCGAGCTCCGGCTCGAGGTCGGGGCCGGCGACAACACGATCAAGCTGCGCTATCTGGCCCGGGCCAAGGCCAACCGGCTGCGGGACTATCTGCTGGTCCGGGCCCATGGCGAGCAGACCAGCATCGAGAGCGACGAGCACGGGCAGACGACCAGCGCGCTGACCGACGCGAGCCAGTCCGATCGCCCGTTGGTGGTGGTCAAGCCGCAGATGCTGGTGGCCAGCTTCCTGCTCTCCAGCGAGTTCTTGATCACCGCGTTCTTCACCATCGGCGCGTTGATCTTCACCTCGGTGATGGGCTGGGTCCTCTACGCGCTGCCCGGTCTGCTGCCGGCGGTGATCGGCCTGGTCTCGCTGATCAGCCGCCGGGTGATCTCCATGTTCAACTTCACCCTGGCCGACTCGTCCCGGGGATTGAGGATCACCCGCGGCCTGACCAACCTGACCAGCCAGTCCGTGCCGCTGGACCGGATCCAGGGCCTGTCCGTGTCGCAACCCCTGCTGTGGAAGAAGTTCGGCTGGTGGCGGGTCGACGTCGACATCCTCGGATACGGCTCCGGCGAGGGCGAAAACAACCAGGACAACGCGACCAACGTGCTGCTCCCGGTGGCGACCCGCGATCAGTTGGCGGTTGCGCTCGACCGGGTGCTACCCGGCGTCGACCTCGCGGCGATCGAGCTGCATCCCTCGCCGCGTCGCTCCCGTTGGCTGGCCTGGTTCAACTTCTGGACGCTCAAGTACGGCTTCGACGACCGGGTGTTGATCACCGAGCACGGCTGGATGACCCACCACCGCGACATCGTCCCGCACGCCAAGAACCAGTCGGTACGGATCGAGCAGGGCCCGTGGCAACGGCGACTGCGGCTCGCCGACGTGCACGTCGACACCCCGAAGGGCCCGGTCAACGCCGTCGCCCGGCAGGTTGATCAGGACGCCGCCCGGCAGCTGGCGCTGACCCAGCTCGACCGGGCCCGTACCGCTCGGGAGGCCGATCGGTTGCGGAAGCAGACCAGTGGGCAGTCGGGCGTCGCCGATCCGCGCGGCGAGCTGGCCGTGCTGGACCGGTTCCGGATCACCGCCGACGCCTACCTCGGCGGCGGCTCGGAGTCGCGGGTCTTCGCCCTGGACGACGAGCGGGTGCTGCGGCTGCAGTCGCCCGGCGCCGGGCCGGACGTCACGGCTCAGCGCCGCGCGCTGACCGACCTGTGGGCCGGGGTCGACCTCGGCTACGCCGTCCCGCAGGTGCTGGACGCGGGCGAGTTCGCCGGTCGGCGCTACACGGTCGAGCGGCGGATCGAGGGTGAGGAGCTGCGCGGCTATCTCGCCTCCGGGCCCGACCCCGACGCCCGGCGGGTGACGCTGGAGCGCTACCTGACCGCGGCCATGGATCTGCAGCGGCTCCCGGTGCCGGTGGCCGGTTTCGCCCAGCTGATCGGGCCGGACGCGCCGCGGCAGTACGGCAGCCTGTCCGACGTGTTGGCCGCCCAGTTGAACCGGACCGTCGGCCCGGTGCGGCCGAAGCTCGAGGCCGATCTGCCGGACCTGGCCGAGCGGTGGCAGCAACTGTTCACCGAACTGGCCCAGCGGCAGGGCTGGCCGGCGTTGGTGCACGGCGACTACTTCCCCGGCAACGTGCTGGTCCGGCGGGAGGACGACGGCTCCGCGACGATCACCGGCGTGGTCGACTTCAGCCCGCACACCTTGGCCGCCGATCCGCTGCTCGACGTCGCCGGCGCGATCGCCTTCCTCGGGCTCGAGCCGGGCACCGCGAGTGCCGACGACGAAGCGTGGCTGACCGACCTTGCGGTCGCCCGGCTCGGCGACGAGGCGCGGCACTGGATCGAGGTCTACCGCCGCTTCTACGCCTTCTATTTCGCGGACGATCCGGCGATCTATTCCTGGTGTGTGGAACAGCTGCGGCGCGACCTCAGCCATCGAGGCTAAGCTCCCCGCATGACCGAACGACCAGTGCTGGGTATCGATATCGGCGGCAGCGGGATCAAGGGCGCACCCGTGGATCTCACGGTGGGCGAGTTCGCCACGAAGCGGCTCCGGATCGAGACGCCGCAGCACTCGACGCCGAAGAACGTGGCCGCCGTGGTCAAGGAGATCGTTGATCATTTCGCCGACCAGATCGGCGACGGCCCGATCGGCATCACGATCCCGGCGGTGGTCACCCACGGCCAGACCCGGTCCGCGGCCAACATCGACAAGTCCTGGATCGACGCCCCGGCCGAGCAGATCTTCGAAGATCAACTCGGCCGCGGCATCGTGCTGGTCAACGACGCCGACGCGGCCGGGGTGGCCGAGGTGCAGTACGGCGCCGCGAAGGGCCATCCGGGCCTGGTGTTGATGACCACCCTCGGCACCGGCATCGGCAGCGCGCTGATCTATCGCGGGGTCTTGATCCCGAACTCCGAGCTCGGCCACATCGAGGTCGACGGTCACGATGCCGAAAGCCGTGCGGCCGCCAGCATCAAGGACAAGACCGGCATGTCCTACCAGGACTATGCCAAGCGGCTACAGCGCTACTACGAGGTGGTCGAGGCCCTGTTCTGGCCGGACCTGATCGTCGTCGGCGGCGGCGTCAGCAAGGACTCCGACGAGTTCCTGCCACACCTGGATCTGAAGACCAAGATCGTTCCCGCCGAGCTCCGCAACAAGGCCGGCATCATCGGCGCCGCCTGGCTCGCGCACGACGCCGAGGAGCACCCGGACCCGATCCCCCGCGCCACCTGAGCGTCGGTTCGCACCTGGGCCTGCCGGCTTGTTCGTTCCCTGAGCCTGTCGAAGGGCAGGCCCGATGACGCACCGGTTCAGTGCGAGACGATGTGGTCTGCCCTTCGACAGGCTCAGGGAACGAACGGCTACATGCGTTCGAGGGCTTCGATGCCGAGCAGGTCGAGGCCGGCGGCGAGGACGCGCTGGGTGGCCCGGCAGAGGGCGAGGCGGGAGTGCTGGATCTCGCCTTCGGATTTCAGCACCGGGCAGCGCTCGTAGAAGTCGGTGTAGGCGACGGCGAGGTCGTAGAGGTAGCCGCAGAGCCGGTGCGGCTGCAGGGTCTCGGCGACCTCGGCGACGGTCTCGCCGTATTTCGTCAGCTGCAGGGCCAGGGTCTGCTCGGCCGGCTCGGCCAGCAGGCTGATCTTGGTCGGCTCGTGGATCCCCTCGGCCTCGGCCTTCCGCAGCACCTGGCAGCAGCGGGCGTGGGCGTACTGCAGGTAGGGGCCGGTGTTGCCCTGGGCCTTGACCATCCGGTCGACGTCGAAGACGTAGTCCTTCTGCAGCCCGCTGGACAGGTCCGCGTACTTGATCGCGGCCAGCGCGATCGGCGGTGACGCCTTCTCCTCGGCCGCGTCGAGCAGGTCGACCAGCTTCATCGTGCCGCCGTCCCGGGTCCGCAGCCGCTTGCCGTCCGCGCCCAGGATCAGCCCGTAGCCGGCGTGCTCGGCGCGCACCTCGTCGGGCAGGTAGCCGGCCTTGCGGCAGACCGCGAAGACCTGGTTGAAGTGATACGTCTGCTCGGTCCCGACGACATAGATCATCCGCTCGGCCGCCAGGTCCCGGACCCGGTGCCGAACGGCGGCCAGGTCGGTGATGCCGTAGCCGTAACCGCCGTCGGTCTTCCGGATGATCATCGGCGAAGGGAACCCGTCGACGAAGACGCAGAGGGCGCCGTCGTCGATCACCGCCGTGCCGTTGTCCTCCAGTTCGGCCGCGACCACGGCCAGATCGTCGTTGTACGTCGACTCGCCGGCAAGATCATCGTCGGTCAGCTTGACCCCGAGCCGGGCATAGACGCCGTTGAACCCCGCCACCGAGAGCGTGATCAACTGTCGCCAGATGGTCAGGGTCTGCTCGTCGCCGGCCTGCAGCGCGACCACCCGCTTCCGGGCCAGGTCGGCAAAGGCCGGATCGTCCTTGAAGTGCGCATTGGCCCGCCGGTACAGCTCCTCGGCCTTGATCAGGTCGAAGGTGGTCGCGTCCAGCCCCTCCTCGAGGATCTGCTCCACCAGCATGCCGAACTGGGTGCCCCAGTCGCCGAGGTGGTTCTGCGGGATGACAGTGTGGCCGAGCGCGGTCAGCACCCGGTTGAAGCAGTCGCCGATCACGGTCGACCGCAGGTGGCCGACGTGCATCTGTTTGGCCACGTTGGCCCCGGAGTAGTCGATCACCACCCGCTGCGACTGGTCGGCCGGCACCACGCCGAGGGTCGGATCGGTCAACTGCCGGCCGGCCTCGTCGGCCAGCACGTCGGCCTTGATCCGGAAGTTGATGAAGCCGGGCCCGGCGATCTCCAGCGGCTCGCACCACGCGGACACGTCCAGGGTCTCGACGATCCGGGCCGCGACGTCGCGCGGCGGCTTCCCCTCGGCCTTGGCCAGGCGCAGCGCGACGTTCGACTGGAAGTGACCGAACTGCGGCTTCGTGGCTGGCCGGAGCTCGGGGTCGATGCCGGTGATCGCCTCGACCGCGGAGCTCAGCTGAGTGGGAATGGATGACACGATCGTCCAGTATTCCACTCCCGGCCGCCGGCTTCCTCCGGGTTTGCCGCCGCCCCACCGCGCCACCCCCTGCAGTGCCACCCCGTACAGTGCCGCCATGCCTCCCGCCCTCGTGCTGATCGGGCCCAGCGGCGCCGGCAAGTCGACCCTGCTGCGGGCCCTGACCGAGCAGCTCCCGGAGCTCCGCGCCGTCAGGACGATCACAACCCGGCCCCGCCGCTCCGGTGAGACGTCCGACACCCACCAGTTCGTCACGCCCGCCGAGTTCGCCCTCCACCGGGCCGAGGCGCTGGGCGTGCATCAGCACTACGGGTACGACTACGCGCTGCCCCAGCTGGATCACGGCGACGTCCCGGTCGCCACGTGTCTCCGGGCCGTGGTGCTCGGCCGGCTCCGGGAGTTGCATCCCGACCTGCAGGTGGTCGCTGTCGAAGCGCCGGTGCCGGAGTTGATCGACCGGCTGCAGCGGCGCGGTGATCTGGAACGGGCGGAACCCGAGGTGCTCGCCGCGGAGATCGAGCTGGGCCGCCGGTTGGCTGATCAGGTCCTGGACACCCGCGATCCGGTCGAGGTCTGCGTGCGGCGGATCCTGGAGCTCTGGCCATGATCACGGACGCCCTGCCCGGTGTGCTGATCACGGTGCTGCTGCTGGCCGGGTTCCTGCTGCTGAACGAATACGTCGCCCGCCGCTGGCAGCCGCCGGCCGAGGTCAGCCGCAAGACCGCGCACGTCGGCTCGGCGGTGATCGCGGCGATCTCCTGTCTCTGGCTGGACCACCGCTGGTACGTGATCATCGGCGTGCTCTTCGCGGTCGCGCTGGTGCTGGCCCGGCGGTTCCTGCCGCTGCGCAGCCTGAGCGCGCGGGCGGAGCGGTCCTGGGGTGAGCTGCTGTTCGGGATCGGCGTGGCCGGCGCCGCCCTGATCGCGACCGGGACGGCCCCGTTCGTGCTGGCCGTGCTGGTGCTCGGCCTGGCCGACACCGCGGCGCACCTGATCGGTCGGCGGTTCCCGCTGCGACGGCTGATCCTCGGCCGGACGGCCGGCGGCAGCGCGGCGTTCCTGACCATCGCGTTCCTGGTCGCACTGCCGGCCGGGCTTGGCCCGGCGGCGGTGGTCGCCGTCGTCGGTGCACTCGCCGAGTTGATCAGCCCGCGCGGGACGGACAACCTCACCGTCCCGATCGTCACGGCGGCTCTGCTCAGCGCGCTCGCCTGAGCTCCTCGGCGAAGGGGTACGCCGACGCGCCGAACATGATCACGCCGAGGGCGGTCACCAGCTCCTGCTGCCACCACGGCACCGAGCCCCACTGGGTCACGGCCAGCGCGATGGTGCAGCAGAAGGTCCACAGGCTCGCCACCCGGCCGACCAGTCCGACCAGGAGCAACTGCCGGTCCAGCTCTGGCTCGGCGTACACCGTGATCAACAGCAGCGGCTCGGCGACGATCGTGATCACCGCGGCCGCGATCAGGGCCCAGCGCAGCGGCGGCACGATCGCCAGCAGCATGATCAGCACGCCGGCGGTCAGGGCGACCGCCGCGGCGACCAGGGTGATCCGAAGCCCGTGCCGGACCAGGAAGGTCCGCTTGCCGGTCCGGCGATCACCCTCGACGTCACGGATGTCCTTGAGGAACAGCCGGCCGACCAACAGCAGATAGAGGCCGGCAACGCCGAGCACCCCGCGCCAGGAGACCGCCGACTGGCCGGCGATGCCCCAGACCACGACCGCCGGGAAGATCACGTAGCCGATCGGCAACAACAGTTGGGACGCGACCCCGCGACCGGACAGCCGCACCGGAGGCAGCGAGTAGGCAAGATTGAGCAGCACCATGATCAGCCCGGCCAGGGCGAGCCACGGCGACAACACCAGGCCGAGCACGATCACCGCCCCGGACAGGATCCAGGCCGCGACCCACACGGTCCGGGTCGAGGCGGACTTGTTGATCAACGGCCGGTCGCCGGCGCCGGCCAGATTGATCGCGTCGGCCGCCACATCGCTCAGGTCGTTGATCGCGACCGCGTGGGCGTACCAGAACGCGATCAACAGCACCCCGCCCAACGCGGCCACCGGGTGCGGCGCCGGCAGGCCGAGCAACAGGTGGCAGAGCAGCGCCTGCAGCAGGATCAAGATCGCCGTGCCGGGTCGGAGCAGTTGCCACAGCAGCGGTGCACGACGACGCGCGGGGTCGGCCACGATCCAACCTAAGCACGACCCCGGGCGTGGCAGCATGTGGGCATGGAGATCGGTCTGGTCCTCGGGGTGTTCCTCGTGCTCGCCCTGCTGTTGCCGCCGTACCTGATCGCCCGGAACCACCAGCTGAAGGCGCGGCAGGAGCTCGGCGGCAACCCGGCGATCCTGGCCGGCTTCGACGCGACCCGGGCCGGCCCGCGGCCGGTGCTGACGTTCGTGGTGGTGACCCTGTTTCTGCTGGTCGGTGGGCTGGCCGGCCTGCAGGTGATCACTCGCCTGATCGAACCCCGGGCGACCGATGCTGCCGGGTATGCCCTGATCGGTCTGTTCTTCTTCGGGGTGCCGGTCCTGGTCGCGCTGATCCTGATCGGCCTGCTGATCTCGCTCACGGCCACCGGCCGGGCCCGGTTCCGCTACCTGGAGGGCCTGGTGCGGGAGCAGCCGGACCTGCCCGGCGTGTCTGCGGCGGCCGAACTGGTGCGGCGCGGCGGCCTGCCCGGCGTCGCCGTCGCCGCGACGGTCGCAACCCTGGCCTGCCTGGCCCTGGGGCTCGGCTGGATCGCATTCCTGTTCTCGATGGCCGGCTACGCGATCCAGTGCACCCGTTCCAACTCGAAGTGCCTCTAGCGGCGATACTCGGCGATCCAGGGTGACAACTGGACCCGGTCCGGTCGCTCCCAACGATTGATCATCACCGGCTCGAGCCCGTGCTCGGCGAAGCGCTCCACGTCGGCCCGGTCCAGCGGCCACGGCGGCCCCGCCCGGTCCGGCTCGTCCTCCAGGGCCGAGGCGATCACCAGCACCGTGCCGCCGGGCGCGGCGAGCCGGGCGATCGCGGCGACGGCCTCCGCCCGCCGCGCGGGCGGGATCGACTGGACGGTCAGGCTCTCCACCACCAGGTCGAAGGCGCCGGCCCACTGCGGCGGCAACGCGAACAGGTCGGCCACCCGAAGATCAAGATCCACCGTCGGGTGACGCCGGCGAGCGCCCTCGATCGCGGCGGCGACGAAGTCGAAGGCGGTGGTCCGGAAGCCCAACGAGGCAACGAAAGCGGCGTCGTCTCCGTACCCACAACCGACGACGATCGCGGACCGTCCGGTTCCGGCGGTGCGGCGCTCGCGCGCCCATCGCTCCAGGTGCGGGTGCGGGGCCGACCAGTCCCAGGGCAGCCTCGCCCCACCGTCACCGGCCACGCGGTAGGCGTCGGTGAACATCGTGATCATGTCGGGACCGTCCGGTCGGCTCTGACCGCTCACTCGCGCCTCCTGATCACCGGTCGCCGCTGGTTTCGATGACACATTATGGCGACGAACTGTTCGCGCTACAGGGCTTGCGCGAAATCGATCAACCGGCAGTAGTGTCATGAGGCAAGAGGTTGGGTACTAAGCGGCTGACCCAACAACGGCCAACTGAAGGAGGCAGGTGCGATGACGACCAATTCCGGTGATCCGCTCAACGACGATGACATGGTGACCGGCGCAGGCTCCGGCACCGGCCCCGGCGGCGGGGATGCCGACGGCACGGACGGAGTCGGCGGCGATGGCGACGGGACCGACGGGGTCACCGGCGACAGCGCGGGCGGCGATGGTGACGGCACCGACGGCGCGGGCGGTGACGGCGACGGAACCGACGGCGCGGGCAGCGATGACGACGGGACCGATGGTGCCGGCGGTGACGGCGACGGAACCGACGGCTGAGAGAGACGCACCGAGTGGACGCGCTTGAGCTACTGACCGGTGACGCCCAGACCTTCTCCGAGAAGGTCTGGGCGCACCGCGTCGGCCGGTACGACCGAGACCCGGAGTCGCTGGTCGATCGCCTGTCCCTGGACGACGCCGACAAGTTGATCACCAGTTCAGCGATGCGTACGCCGCAGCTCCGGCTGGCCCGGGACGGGGCCGTGCTGCCCGAGGCGAGCTACACCCGCAAGGGTGCGACCATCGCCGGCAAGCCGCTGACCGGGCTGATCGACGTCCGCCGGACGCTGCGACTCTTCCGCGACGGCGCGACCATCGTCTTCCAGGGCCTGCACCGCTACTGGCCGCCGCTGACCGAGCTGATCGGCGCCCTGGAGACGGAGCTGGGCCACCCCTGCCAGGCCAACGCCTACCTCACGCCGCCCGGCGCGCAGGGGTTCGCGGTGCACTCCGACACCCACGACGTCTTCGTGTTCCAGACCCACGGCAGCAAACTGTGGGAGATCCATGATCGAAACGAGGCCGGCGAGCGGGTGCCGGAGCAGGTCCGGTTCACGCCGGGGCTGGTGATGTATCTGCCCACCGGCACGCCGCACGCGGCCCGGGCCGAGGACGGCGTCTCGCTGCACGTCACCATCGGGATCAACCAGCTCACCTGGCGCGGGCTGCTCACCGAGGTGATCACCGAAACTCTGGCCGGGATGGACGACGAGCACCTGCCCGCGGGCTATCCGGACGACCCGAGCCGGTTGTCCGGTCCGCTGGCGACCAAGATCACCGAGCTGACCCGCCGGCTGGGTGAGGCCGACGCCGATCAGGTCGCGACCGGTCAGGTGCACCGGTTCCTGACCGGGCGCAATCCGCGGCTGCGCGGTGCACTGCTGGACGGACTCGAGCTGGCCGGCCTGATCGCCACCACGACGCTGCGTCGCCGGCCGGGCAGCCGGTGCGTGCCCGAGCCGCGCGGTGATCGCCTGGTCCTGCTGCTCGGTGATCGCGAACTGGATGTGCCGGGCCGGCTGCGGCCGGTGATCGATCAACTGCTGGGTTTCGACGACCGTTTCCGGGCCGCGGACCTGGACCTCGACCCGGAGAGTGCGCTGGTGCTGTGCCGGCGGTTGATCATCGAAGGGTTGCTCGAACTCGATCGATGATCAATCAGGAGAACGTGTCCGCCGCCGTACCGGAGACCGACTGTTCGCCGCGCAGTCAGGCCCGCGGTGAAAGCCTCGCCGGTACGGCCTCGGGCATCCGCGCCTTCCTGCTGATCGAACACGACGGACCCTGGGGCACCGAGGCGCTCGAGGACTCCCGGCTGCCTGGTGCCGTGCTGGCCCGGCTGCGCCGCGAAGCCGGCCGGACCGGGGTCCGGGCGCTGCTGATCCGCCGCTTCCGCCGGCGCCGTGGCCATGCGACGGCCCGGCCGCGGATCTTCGTGGCCCACACCCGACCCGACCGGGCGTGGTGTGAGACGACGACCCTCGACGGCTACGGCGCGCTGGCCGACCTCGACCTGGACGCGCTGAGTCGCGGTGAGCGACTCGGTCTCCAAGATCATCCCGAGCCGGTGCTCGCGGTCTGCACCCACGGCCGGCACGACACCTGCTGCGCCAGCTACGGCCGGCCGGTGGCGGCGGCCCTGGCCGCGGCGTTGCCGGACCACACCTGGGAGTGCTCGCACGTCGGCGGCGACCGCTACGCGGCGAACCTGGTCACCCTGCCCGGCGGCTTCTACTTCGGCCGGCTGACCCCGGTCGCGGCCGTCTCGGTCGCCCACCGCCTGCTCGCCGGCGAGCTCGAGCTTGATCATCTACGCGGCCGCAGCTGGTTCGCCACCCCGGTCCAGGCCGCCGAGATCGCCGTCCGCCGGGCCAGCGACGAGCACCGGATCGAGGCCGTACGACTGCTCCGGCGGGAGATCACCGACCAGGCGGACGGCCGACTGACCCGCTGCCGGTTCGCGGTCACCGGCGCCGGCGACTGGATCGCTGAGGTGCTGACCACCGCGGGCGAGCCGGAGCTCCTGACCTGCCGGGCGATCAAACGGAACCGGCCGGCGGTGCATACGATCCTGGCTGTGCGGCCGGCGGCGACCTGATCGACACCCGGGTCACTTCCGTATCGCGGATCGGAAATACTCGCTGTTCAGCACGAGCGACAGAAGGAGCAACGGTCATGAGCCAGGTGCCTACGATCACCCTGAATGACGGCAACACCATCCCGCAGCTCGGCTTCGGGGTTTGGCAGGTCTCGACCGACGACATCGTGAGCTCGGTGAGCAAGGCGCTCGAGGTCGGCTACCGGCACATCGACACCGCGGCGATCTACGGCAACGAGGAGGGCGTCGGCCGCGCCATCGCCGAGTCCGGCGTGCCGCGCGAGGAGCTGTTCGTCACCACCAAGCTGTGGAACGACAAGCACGGCCACGACGACGCGTTGGCCGCGATCCAGACCAGCCTGGAGAAGCTCGGCCTGGAGTACGTCGATCTCTACCTGATCCACTGGCCGACTCCGGCGAAGGACAACTACCTCGAGGCCTGGCTGGCGCTGGAAGAGATCAAGAACAAGGGCTGGAGCCGGTCGATCGGCGTCTCCAACTTCCAGGAAGATCATCTTCGCAAGGTGGTCGCGGAGAGCTCGACCGTCCCGACGGTGAACCAGATCGAGCTGCACCCGACCTTCAGCCAGGAGCCGCTGGTCGCGGTCAACACCGAGCTGGGCGTCGTCACGCAGTCGTACAGCCCGCTCGGATTGTCGAAGGACCTGGCCAGCCCGCAGATCCAGGAGCTGGCCGGCAAGGTCGGCCGGACGCCGGCCCAGGTGATCCTGCGCTGGCACATCCAGAAGGGCTACATCGTCTTCCCGAAGTCGGTGACCCCGGCCCGGATCGAGGAGAACTTCAACATCTTCGACTTCGAGCTGTCCGCGGACGATGTCGCCGCCGTCGACGCCGTGAACGTCGACGGCCGCAACAACCCGCACCCGGACGAGTTCAACTGACCGTCGGTGCGTCGATAAGTCAGTAGGTCACCTTCGGCCGACTTGTCAGGACTGATGCCGGCTCTAGCAAGCCTCAGTTCTGACAAGTCGGCTTTGGTTTCGGGGAAGATGGGGACATGGCGAAACGGCTGCATCCGTTGTTGCACGAACTGGTGATCTTGGTCGCGGCGCCGACCCAGGTCCTGTCCGCGGCGGACGGTGATCTCCGGGCCGATCCGCGTACGGCCCACGGGGTGTTCCACGCGGACTGCCGGGTGATCAGCGAGGCGACCGTGACCGTCGGGCCGCCCGGTGGGTCGGACGACTCCGGCTCGGCGGCCGAGTCGATCGCGTTGGACAACCGCGGCCACTCCGCCACCTTCACCGGGCTGCTCCGCGAACTGTCCGCCCCGACGCCCGATCCGGAGCTCCGCGTCGATCGTGAGCGGTCCGTGGTGCCCGGTGCGATGACGGAACGGATCCGGATCTCCTCGGTGCTCGACCAGTCGGTCGACTGTGTGATCCGGCTCCGGCTGGCGACCGACCTGGCCGGCATGGCCCTGGTCCGGTCCGGGTCCGAGACGACGACGATCGAGCTGCCGGAGCCCGACGACGACTCTGTCACCTGGGCCGACGACCGCACCTCGACCATGATCACCGCGGCCGACGGTCGGCTCCGGCGCACCCCCGACGGTCGCGCGATGATCATCGAATGGCCGGTCACCGTCCCCGCCCGCGGCGCAGTCGAGCGCTCCTGGCGGGCGGAGTTCACCGACCTGCAGCCGGTGATCATCGCGCCGACCGATGCGCGGATCGCCGTCGAAGATCAGGTACGGGCCGTCGATGCCCGGCTGTCCGGGCATCCGGAGCCGCGGCTGGACCGCTGGCTGGCGCTGGCCCTGGCCGATCTCGACGGCCTGCGGATCGCCCTACCCCAGGCCCCGGCGGACACGTTCTTCGCCGCCGGCGCACCCTGGTATCTGACCCTGTTCGGCCGGGACAGCGTCTGGACGGCCCGGCTGCTGCTGCCGCTTGATCATCGGCCGGCCCTCGGCACCCTGCGCACCCTGGCCGGGATGCAGGGCACGGTGGTCGACCCGGCGACCGGCCAGCAGCCGGGCAAGATCATCCACGAGCTGCGCCGGGACGCCCCCGGTCACAATCACGGCACCCTGCCGCCGCGCTACTACGGCACCATCGATGCGACCCCGTTGTGGATCTGCCTGCTGCACGACTGCTGGCAGGCCGGCGCGCTGCCGACCGAGGAGCTGCGCACGCTGGCGCCGGCCCTGGTCGCCGCCCTGACCTGGGTGATCGACTACGGCGACGCCGACGGCGACGGCTTCCTGGAATACATCGACGAGAGCGGCCGCGGCCTGGCCAATCAGGGCTGGAAGGACTCCGGCGACGCGGTCCGGTTCGCCGACGGCACCCAGGCCGTCGGGCCGGTGGCGCTGTGCGAGGTGCAGGGCTACGCGTACGAGGCCGCGACCAAGGGGGCCGACCTGCTCGACGCGCTCGGCCTGCTGGGCGCGGAGCGCTACCGGACCTGGGCCGAGGAGTTGGCGACCGCCTTCCGGGCCGCCTTCTGGTGCGAACGCGACGGCGAACGGTTCCCCGCCCTGGCCCTCGACGGCGAGAAGCGCCGGGTGGATTCGCTGACCAGCAACATCGGCCATCTGCTGGGCACCGGGCTGCTCGATCCGGACGAGGAACGCCAGGTGGCCCGGATGGTCACCGTCCCCGAGCTCGACTCCGGCCTCGGCCTGCGGACGATGTCGATCAAGGACGGGGGCTACTCCCCGCTCAGCTATCACTGCGGCTCGGTCTGGCCGCACGACACGGCGATCGTGATCAACGGCCTGGTCCGGGCCGGGCTGGCCGAGCATGCCGCCGGTCTGGTCGAGGGCCTGCTCCGCGCCTCGGTCGAATTTGATCAACGGGTGCCCGAGCTGTGGTCCGGCGAGGGCCGCCCGGTCCCGTACCCGGCAGCCTGCCGACCTCAAGCCTGGTCCGCGGCCGCCGCCGTGACCGTCGCCGAAGCCCTCCCCCACCTCACCAGCTGAGTTGTCAGAACTGAGTTGTGTCGGGGCACAACTCACTTCTGACAAGTCGGCGATCAGGGGGCGGGTTGGCAGTTGGGGCACCAGTAGCTGCGCCGGTCCTGCCCCGGCGGGCCGAACTCCTCGGTCCTGATCATGGTGCGGCAGCGGCGGCACGGCTGACCGGCGCGGCCGTAGACGTAGCTGCGGCCGCCCGATCTCAGATCGCCGGTGCTGGACTGCTCGGGCCGGTCGCGGTTGGCCATGATCAACCACTGCGCCCGGTCGACCAACCGATCGAGCTCGGCGACGTCGCCGGCCGGCGTGCGCGGGTGAACCCCTTGCAGGAAACAGATCTCGGCCCGATAGAAGGTGCCGAGCCCGGCCAGGTTGCGTTGATCCAGCAGCGCCTCGCCGATGGTGCGGCGGGGATCGGCCGTGATCCGGCGTACGGCCTCGGCCTGATCCCAGTCCGGGCCGAGCAGATCGGGGCCGAGGTGCCCGACGACGCGATCTTCCTCGGCGGTCGGCAACAGTTCGAGGACCGGCAGTCGATAGCCGATCGCGGCGTGATCTTCGGTGATCAGGATGGCGCGGACCTGATGCGTCGGCCCGCCGCGCCAGGACTGGCCGGAGCGGAAGATCCGCCAGCTGCCGTCCATCCGCAGATGGCTGTGCAGGGTCCGCCCGTCCTCGAACCGGAACAGTTGATGCTTGCCCCGCGGCACCACCTCGAGGACCAGGCTCCCGCTCAGATCGACCGTCGCCAGGCTCGGGATCCGGAGTTCGGCGCGCGCGATCTTGCGTCCGGCGAGCGCGGCGTTGAGCCGTCGACAGGCCAGCCAGACCGTGTCGCCCTCAGGCATGTCAGCCATTCTCGCCGTCTACGGTGGATTTCGTGAACAACCCCGCCTCATCGGCTCGTTCCATTCTGCTGAGGATCGGCGGTACGGCCCTCGGCGGGCTGATCGTCGGCGGGTTGGGGCTGCTGGCCACGATCCGGTACGTCCGCGGCGGCGCCGGTCGCCACCTGCACTCGGTGGCCGACGTGCCGACCGCGCCGGTGGCCCTGGTGCTCGGCGCCAAGGTGCATCCCGACGGGCATCCGTCGTCCTTCCTGGCCGCGCGACTCGACCTGGCGCTGCGGCTCTATCGGGCCGGCAAGGTCGAGCGGCTGCTGCTGTCCGGGGACGGCGTGCGGCCCGAGTACGACGAGCCGGGCGCCATGATCGACTACCTGCTCGCGGCCGGAGTCCCGGCCGAGCGGTTGCTGGTGGACCGGGCCGGCCTCGACACGTACGACTCCTGTCTGCGGGCCCGCACGGCCTACGGCTGCTCGGAGTTGATCATCGTCAGCCAGACCTATCACCTGCCGCGCGCGATCGGCATCGCCCGACGCCTCGGCCTGGTCGCCCACGGCGTCGGCGACAGCTCGGTCCGGCGGTTCCGCCGGCCTTGGCTGATCGGCACGGCCCGGGAGCAGCTCGCGTACCTGAAGGCCGCCGGTGACCTGATCAGCCGCCGCGATCCGGTCCATCCCGCCCGCTGAACCACCTCCCGATCCGCACTATCAGGTTTGACATACACATGCAAGCGTGTAATGCTGTAATCACGTAAGACAGAGAGGAGAGTCAGATGACCTGGCACTCACCATGGGACGAGGGCGCGCGGGAACGCCGCGGCGGCCCCGGACTACGAGACGACCGCCGGCGTGGTGCCGGCGAAGGCCGCGGGCGGGGACGCCGCCGCGGCGAAGCAGAGGACCCGACAGCCGAGGAGCCCGAAGACGGGCCGCGGGGTCGGCATCGTGAGCGTGGCGAACGACGTGGCGAACGGCGCGGGCGCGGCTTCGGTCGACCGGGAGGTTGGCAGAACGTCGACCTGCCGCCGGCCGACGACGCCCAGGCCTGGTTCGAGGGCCGGCTGCCCGACGGCTGGTTCAGCGACGTCGATGTCAGCGTCGACCGCGAGGAGATCCTCGTGATCGGCACGCTGCCCGACGACACGACCGACGAGGCCGCCGCCGAGGGGCGGATCAGCCGGCACCGGGCCGAGACCCGCGGCACCCGGATGCAGATCGCCGACGAGGCTCAGGCCCGCTACGGGCGCAAGGTGTCCTGGGGCGCCGAACTCGGGGACGTCCGGGTGCTGTTCACCCACATCTCCGTGCCGGTGATGACCCGGCTCCGGCAGCCCGAGCGCCGGGTGCTGGACACGCTGGTCGATGCCGGCGTCGCCCGCTCCCGCTCCGAGGCCCTGGCCTGGGCGGTCAAGCTGGTCGGCGAACACACGGAGAGCTGGCTGTCCGGCCTGCGCGACGCGATGTCCGAGGTCGAGAAGCTGCGGGCCCAGGGCCCGAACCTGACCGATCGCGACGTCGACAACCTGCGCGCCGAACGCGACGACCTGTCCGACGACGACGTCGACCGGCTGCGCGCCGAATCCGACGACGATCCGGAACCACGGGACTGAGTCGTGCCCGGCGAACGGGATGAGTCACGAAAGCCCGTCGCCTCGCTCTGGATCCCCGGCTCCCGCGTGTTCATCCGGGAGCCGGGGTCGGGTGGGCTCCCCGCCCAACCGTTGATCCTGCGGCTTTTGGCCGAGCTCCGGGCGACCAAGCTCCCCGACCCCGGCCGAACCGACAGCCCCCGAGACTGAGGGCGTCGCTCCCCCGCCGACCCTTGATCGTCGGCCCGCCGCTCCACCACCGAGATCGACCCGTCACCTCCGCTTCGACACGCCGTCAAAACGGCCGCGGAGGTGACGGGTCGGCGGATTTTTAGGTGCGGTGGGAGCGGTAGTAGGTGATCAGGGAGCGGGTGGAGGGGTCTTGGGTGGACAGGGCTTCGGCGTCGCCGGCGACGGCGGGGGTGACTTGCTGGGCGAGTTGCTTGCCCAGCTCGACGCCCCACTGGTCGAAACTGTCGATGCCCCAGATCGCGCCCTGGACGAAGGTCAGGTGCTCATAGAGGGCGATCAGTTGGCCGAGCGCGGCCGGGGTCAGGGCCGGGGCCATGATCGAGGTCGACGGGCGGTTGCCGGTGAACACCCGGGCCGGCACGATCGCCTCGGCGGTCCCCTCGGCCCGGACCTCGTCGGCGGTCTTGCCGAACGCGAGCGCGGCGGTCTGGGCGAAGAAATTGGCCAGGAACAGCTCGTGCACGTCGGTGTCGCCGTCGCGGAGCGGATGGCTCGGGTTGGCGAAGGCGATGAAGTCGGTCGGGATCAGCCGGGTGCCCTGATGGATCAGCTGATAGAACGCGTGCTGGCCGTTGGTGCCGGGCTCGCCCCAGAACACCTCGCCGGTGTCGGTCGCGACGGGTGAGCCGTCGTAGCGGACACCCTTGCCGTTGGACTCCATCGTCAGCTGCTGCAGGTAGGCCGGGAACCGGTGCAGATACTGCGCGTACGGCAGCACGGCGTGGGTCTCGGCGCCGAGGTGGTTGCCGTACCAGATGTTGATCAAGCCGAGCAGGATCGGCAGGTTGCGGGCCGGCTCGGTGCTGCGGAAGTGCTCGTCGATGGCATGGAAGCCGGCCAGGAACTCGGCGAACCGCTCGGGGCCGATCGCGACGGCCAGCGAGGTGCCGATCGCCGAGTCGACCGAATAGCGGCCGCCGACCCAGTCCCAGAAGCCGAACGCGTTGGCCGGATCGATGCCGAACGCCTCGACCTTGTCCAGCGCCGTCGAGACCGCGACGAAATGCTTGGCCACGGCCTGCTTGGCCGCATCATCGCCGTCGCCGATCGCGCCGGTTGCCCGAAGTCGATCAAGCAACCAGGCCTTGGCCAGCCGGGCGTTGGTCAGCGTCTCCAGCGTGCCGAAGGTCTTGGACGACACGATGAACAGCGTCGTCTCCGGATCCGCGCCGCGGGTCTTCTCGGCCAGGTCGGTCGGGTCGATGTTGGAGATGAAGCGGGCCTCGAGCCCGTCCTGCACGTACGGCCGCAGGGCCTCGTACGCCATCACCGGACCAAGATCAGAACCGCCGATGCCGATGTTGATCACCGTGCTGATCGGCTTGCCGGTGACCCCGGTCCAGCTGCCGTTCCTGATCTTCTCGGCGAACGCGTAGACCTTGGCCAACTCGGCGTGCACCTCGCCGACCACCTCGTGACCGTCGACCTCGAGTTGATCACCGTCCGGCTTGCGCAGCGCGGTGTGCAGCACCGCCCGATCCTCGGTGACGTTGATGTGCTCACCGGCAAACATGGCCTCGATCCGGTCGGTCAGCCCGACCTGCTCGGCCAGCGCCAGCAGTGCCGCGACCACCTCGTCGGTGATCAGATTCTTGGACAGGTCAGCCCACAGGTCGGCCGCCGGCAGGCTCAGCCGCTCGACCCGCCCGGGGTCGTCGGCGAACCAGCCCCGCAGATCGGGCTGAAGCGATTCGGCCAGGTCGGACAGGGTCCGCCAGGCGTCGGTCTGGGTCGGGTCGACCGGTGCGTTCATGAGCGCCATCCTGCCAAAGCGTTTCGGCGACCCGCCGCTGCCCTGAGTTCCAGCTCAGACCGCCCAGATGTTCGTTCCCTGAGCCCGTCGAAGGGCAAGCGAGGAGTTCGGTCGGCGGGCCTCACCAACCTGATCTGGCCCGCCCTTCGACAGGCTCAGCCTGGATCCACTGATGATCTTGGATCGGCGGTGTCGGTCGGGTCGGCGGACGGGCACAGTCGGCCGGAGTGTTCGTTCCGTGAGCCTGTCGCCCTTCGTTCCCTGAGCCTGTCGCCCTTCGTTCCCTGAGCCTGTCGCCCTTCGTTCCCTGAGCCTGTCGAAGGGCAAACCAGGCAAGCCCCGTCTCGGGTCCGGGTCGCGGGACCTGTGCCCCCATCGAATGGACCCGAGCCGACAGGCTTCGGTCGCTCGAGGTCGGCGGGGCAAGTCCGCTCGGTGCACGCCGAGGACCAAAGACGCGCCAAGGACGGGCGGGTTGCGGCATTTCTGGGAACTTCCGGCCGGGTACCGGTTGTGCTGTGGCCGGGATCATCGACTGTGACGTTTCCCGACTCGATCGGCACCGAACAGGCGGGAAACGTCACAGTCGATGCCCCGCCGGCGACATTCACCGCCAACACCGGCGCCCGGCCGCATAACGCGGCGGACCGCCTTGACCCGCCCGCTCCTTGGCGCGTCTTTCCCGGCCGTTTGGCCGAAACCGAAAGGGCACCCATCTGGCCCTGCCCTTCGACAGGCTCAGGGAACGAAGTGGCGACAGGGTCAGTGAGGGTAGGGGCGGATTCAGGTCGGCGGGGGCTGGCCGGCGATCTCGGTCAGCGCGGCGATGTGGGCGGTCAGCGCCTCGCGGCCGGCCACGGTCAGGTTGATCCAGGTCCGGGATCGGGCCGGGCCGGTGCGGCGCTTCTCCAACTCCACGATCCGCGCCTCACTCAGCACCCGCAACTGCTTCGACAGGGCCGAGTCGCTCAGCCCGGTGGCCTCGCGGACCAGCCGGAACTCCACCTGCGTCGCCGGCGCCACCACGGCGACGATGCGCAGCCGGGTCGGGTCGAGCAACAGGTCGTGCAGTCCGCTGGTCGGTTCAGTCACCGTCGGCCGCCGGTCGGGTCAGGATCCCGATCACCCCCACTGCGGTGGACATCGCCGCGGCGACACCGCCGGCAGCGAGATGCGGATATCTGATCCCGCTCCGCCGGAAGGCCGCCACGACGAAGGGGCGGGCCAGGCCCACCGCGGTGCTCGCCGCCAGTAGCCGCTTCCGCCTCGGGCTCAACGACGAGAACAGCTCGCGCAGCAACTCACCCGCGGGCGGGTGCTCGGCGTTCGGGTCCGGATCGCGTCGTTCGGTCTCTCCTTCGGGGAGATCCGGGCGCTGCTCGACCAACCGCTCGGACCACAGCGTCGACACCTTCGACCGATCGAACTCCCACACCGCCAGACCGACCAGACCGAGCGCCATTCCAGCCCCGGCCAGCCGCCGGCGCACCGGGTCGCGGATGTCCTTGCGCCCCATCCAGAGCACGGTCGTCGCCGCGCGAACCCCGAGCAGCAGCCACTGCTGCCGCCGTTCCTCCTGCCGGACGTGGCGCTGTCCGTCGCGCAAGATCCCCAGCGCGTCAGCCGCCGCTCCTGGTTCCATCGTCGCCTCCTCAGTTACTTGCCTACTAGGAAAGTAGCCGATTGTTTCCTCCTGGACAAGTATGTGGCGGACGGCACCGGTGGATGGATGCCCAGTAGGTTTCCTCGGTATGACCTCGGATCCGCGGCACGAACGGGCCCGCCCGGAGCAGGATGCCCGGGACGGGGCGCCGGTGGCGGAGTCGCCGTTTCGCACCGACCTGGAACGGATCCGGTTCGCGCCGGCCTTCTCCCGATTGGCCGAAGTGACCCAGGTGGTGACGTCGGCGGCGACGGTCGGCGTCGTGCACAACCGGCTGTCGCACACGATCAAGGTCACCGCCGTCGCGCGGGCGATCGCCAACCAGGTGGCCCGGGCCGAGCCGGCCGGGCTGCTCGCCGATCTCGGCGGGCTGGACCAGGTCGTCGTCCAGGCGGCGGCCAGCGCGCACGATCTCGGCCATCCGCCGTTCGGACACCTGGGCGAGCGCGTACTGGATCGGTTGGCCCGGCAGCGGTTCGGGCTGCACGACGGCTTCGAGGGCAACGCGCAGACGTTCCGGATCATCACCGAGCTGGAGGTGCGTGGGCCCGGCGATGACGGGCTCAACCTGACCGCCGCGGTGCGGGCCGCCGTGCTGAAGTACCCCTGGGGGCGCTTCGCGGTGCCGGATCCGCATCCGACCGACTGGCCGGTGTTGCCCCGCGGGGCGCGGATCGGCAGCGACGGACCGGGGGCCGGGAAGTTCTCCGCGTACGTGATCGATCTGCCCGAGCTGCTCGCCGCGCGGGCGGCGTTCCCGATGCTCGGGCCGGGGCAGCAGACCGTCGAGTGCTCGGTGATGGATCTGGCCGACGACATCGCCTACTCGCTGCACGACGTCGAGGACTTCCACCGCTCCGGAGTGCTGCAGTTCTCGCCGGTGTCGGCCGAGTTCCGGGCCTGGGTCAACGATCGGGATCAGCTCGACCGGCTCGGCGATGATCAACTGGACCGGCTGGACCGCGCTCCCGGCGCCGGCCTGGAGCGGCTGCGCCGCCGGCTCCGGCAGCGGGACCGCTGGGTGTTCGACGAGGAACTGTTCCAGGCCGGGGTGATCCGGGTCGGCGAGGAGTTCGTCGACGGTGTCCTCGCTTCTCCGTACGACGGCTCGATGGCGGCCGACCGGGCGATCTCCGGCTTCACCGGTCGTTGGATCGACCACCTGATCGGCGCCGTCCGGCTGGACCCGGCCCCGACGCTGCGGGCGGGCTGGGTCAACCTGTCCCCGGAGGCTTGGCATCAGGTGTCAATCTTGAAATTCGTGCATCAGTACTTCATCCTCGACCGGCCTGACCTGGCCATGTTCCAACGCGGCCAGGCGGAGATCCTGCAGCGGCTGGTGGCCGCGCTGGACGAGTGGCTGTCGGACCGGCTGGACGCGGCCCGGGCGCCGCGCCGGCTGCTCGACCTGGTCCGGGTGGCGACGGGCGCGTACCGGCGGGTGGCCGAGGAGGAGCCCGGCTGGTTGGAAGGTTCGCGCCGGGTCAGTGAACCGGACGGGGTGCGCGGTCGGACCGGCGACGCCGAGCTGGTCCGGATGGGGCGCGGCCGCGGCATCATCGACTTCGTCAGCGGCCTGACCGACGAGCAGGCGATCGCCTTCTCGTCGCGTTTGTCCGGCGGCAGCGGGGTGCTGTGGAGCACCGGGGCGCTCTGAGCATCGTGGAGATCGTTCAGGAGATCTTCCGGCGCGCGCTCTCGGTCCAGCCCGCCCCGCCGGCCGAGGTGATCATGGTCATCGCCGGCATCGCCCTGCTGGCGGTGGTGATCCGGCCGGTGTGGCCGGTCACCCGGCTGCTGGTCACCGTGACCCATGAGGGTGCGCACGGCGTCGCGGCGCTGCTCACCGGGCGCCGGCTGCACGGCATCCGGCTGCATTCCGACACCTCGGGGCTGACCCTGTCCAGCGGTCGGCCGTCCGGGCCCGGCATGATCATCATGCTGGCCGCCGGCTATCTCGGGCCGGCCCTGCTCGGCATCGGCGCCGCCCTGCTCTTGGCCGCGGGCCGCGGCGTCGGACTGCTCTGGCTGATGTTGATCTTGCTCGCGCTGTTGCTGGTGCAGATCCGGAATTTCTATGGCCTGCTGGTGATCCTGGGACTGGGCGCCGCGTTGGTGGCGATCACCTGGTTCGCGCCGCCGACCGTGCAGTCCGGGATCGCGTACCTGATCACCTGGCTGCTGCTGATCGCCGCGCCCAAGCCGGTGATCGAACTGATGCGACAACGCCGGCGCCGGCAGGCGACCGCCTCGGACGCCGACCAGCTCGCCGGCCTGACCCCGATCCCGGCCCTGGCCTGGTCGGTCTTCTTCCTGCTGGCCAACGTCGCCGGCCTGATCCTCGGCATCGCCTTCCTGCTACCGGAGTTGGCCGCCCGCGCGAGCGCCCTGGTCCGCTGACAAGCCTTGTTCGCCCCTTGATACAGGAAAAGGGCTTCCGGCTGGGATGCCGGAAGCCCTTTCCTTCAGGGGGAGGGGGAGTAGCTCTGGGTCAGCGGTGGGGAGTGAAGACGCCGTTGCGCTGCGCGACCATGATCAGCTCATCCCGCATCGCCGGCGTAGCGGCGCTGTAGATGGCCCGGTTGATCTCGCGGCGGGTCCGATTGATCTCACGGCGGCTTCGGAGAGCCTTCGCGAGGCGTGACATGCTGGGTCCTTTCGGGGGGTTTGCTCTGGTGGCAGCTTCGGCGTCGAAACTTTCGATTTCGAAATAAGTCTACCTCGCCGAACAAGTGCGCCGCGGGCCTCGGGCTATGACCTTGACCACAGCCAGAACCCCTGTTTGAAAGGGAAACAATGCCGCAGGTGGAAGCCCGGATCCGGATCGCGGTGAGCCCTGCGGTCGCGTTCGCCGTGTCCCAGACGACCGGCGAGACCCGGCTGCGCTGGGATCCGTTCATCCGGCGACAGCACTTCCTCGACGGTGCGACCCGGGCCGACCGCGGCGTTCGCACCTTCACCCGGTCCCGGCACGGCCTGTCCATGATCAGCCGGTACGTCTCCTACGCCCCGCCGACGCCGAGCCGCGACGTCGGCAACGTCGGCATGACGATGGATCGCGGGCCCTGGTTCTTCGAGACGTTCGGCGGCGGCTGGCGGTTCGTGGCCGACGGCGAGGGCGGCACCGAGGCGACCTGGAAGTACACGTTCAGCTGCCGGCCGGCCTGGCTCCGGCCGCTGCTGCATCCGGTCGGCAGCTGGCTGCTGGGCCGGGACATCCGGCGCCGGATCGCCGGATTCGCCCGCGGCTGCACCGATCCGGAGGTCCTGGCCGCCGTCCGTGGCGCCGAGGCGGACTCGGACTGAGAGCGCGGATCGGCTCCGGATAGGGTCGAAATCATGGACACCGAACCGCTGGCCCGGCTGCTCCGGAGCGGGATCGACACCGAGCCCCGACCACTCTTCCCCGGGGCCGTCTGCGGGATCGACCGCGGCGGCGAGCGGACGGTCTTCGCGGCCGGCGACAGCTATCGGTACGCGGATCTCGCCGGGACCCCGGTGCCGGCCGAGCAGCGGACCGCGACAACCACCGAGACCTGGTACGACCTCGCCTCGGTGACCAAGCTCTTCACCGCCGTGTTGATCATGCAGTTGGTGCAACAGGGTGAGCTCGAGCTGGACGCCCCGGTCGCGGACTACCTCCAGAACTGGTCCGATCCGGCCCGGTCCGCGGTGACCGTACGACAACTGCTGACCCACACCAGCGGGCTGGCCGCGATCCAGCGGCTCTGGGACCAGCCCGACGTCGATGCCCGGATCCGCGCCGTGCTCGACTCCCCGCTCGAGGCCGAGCCCGGCACCCGGTTCTGCTACTCCTGCATCGGCTATCTCAACCTGGCGCTGCTCTTCCAGGGGATGACCGGCCTGGATCTCGGGCAGGCCGTGCTGGACCGGATCTGCCGCCCGCTGGGGATGGCCAACACGCGTTACCGGCCGCTGCAGGCCGGCATCGGCCGGGAACAGATCGCGGCGACCGAGATGCGGCCGATCGCCTGGTCACCGGACCTGTCGCCCGCGGGCCCGGACGAGCCGGCGCAGGACAGCCGGGGCATCGTGCACGACGAGAACGCCGCCTCGCTCGGTGGGATCGCCGGCAACGCCGGCCTGTTCGGCACCGCGGGCGATTTGTTGATCTTCGGCCGCGCCGTGCTGACCGGCCTGGCCGGCGGCGAGTCCGGCCTCGGGCTGAGCGCCGCGACGTTGCAGGAGATGGCCCGACCGCAACTGCCGGACGGCCTGAACCCCGATTTCCAACAGGGCTTGGGATTCCGGATCGGCCAGACGGGCTTCATGGGCCGGCTCGCGGAGTCGCCGGCGATCGGCCACACCGGCTACACCGGCACCTCGATCAGCATCGACCCGCAGCGCGACCTGGTCCTCGTGCTGCTCACCAACCGGGTCCACCCGTCCCGCGACTGGTCCGAGATGAACCCCTTCCGCGCCACCCTCTCCGACGCCCTCCTCACCCTCCCCTGACCGACTTGTCAGAAATGAGTTGTGCCATAGGGCTACTCATTTCTGACAACTCGGCGACCGGGGTGTGGATAAGTCAGGCTGCGCGGCCGTAGCCGGTGGAGAGGATCAGGCCGGCGCGTTCGAGTTCGGCCTCGACCCGGAGCCGCTCGATGTCGCGGTCGTGGCCGCCGGTCTCGCGGTCCAGCTCGTGCACGATGCCGAGCATTTCGCAGCACTGGATCAGCAGCCGGTCGTACGCCAGCCGGTTGCCGAGCTGATGGGCGGCCGAACGGGCGGCGTCGGCGGCGATGATCCGGCGTAGCCGGCGCAGGTCGGCGGCCAGTCGTTCGATCGGGATGCCGCACTGGTGCCGGAGTGCGGACACGTTTCGACGATGCTCGGCCCGCTGTCGTACCGCTTCGGCGACCCGCTCGATCAGGTCGTCATCGGACAGACCGGATCCCGAGTCGAGCCGGACCCGGCGTTGCCGGAGCCATCGGCTCGCAGCCCACCAGAGGGCCGCCAGTCCTAACAACAGGCCGGCGAAGAGCACGTAACCGATCACCAGCCATCCCACACCTGAACGATAGGCAGTTTGTGACGAGAGACACAAGGAATTTGGGCCCTCGCTCCGGGTGACCGGACAACTTCCTGACTCAACCCGGCGGTCCCGTCACGTTTCCGCGGTTCCGGGGGTCTGGGAAATGAGTGGCGACGAGAGGACAGAGCATGCCGACCGACGAGGGCTTCACCACGTACGACGAGCTCCGCGGGCCGGAGCTCGACCCGGCCCGGTGGCAGCCGATGCCGATGCCGCGGCCGGGCGGGCAGGTCCACCTGCCGATCGACCCCGAGGCCCGGGTGACCGTCGGCGAGGGCGAGGTGCGGGTCACCATTCCGCGGTTCTCGCTGGCCGACGACGAGTTCCAGACCGGCGACAGCCCCAAGTATCTGATCTTCTCGACCGGTCGGTTCGACCTGCCGCCGGACCGGCCGGTGACGTTTGCCGTCGAGCTCGCGATCAAGAACCTCGGCGGCGACCCGGCCGACTATCGCCGGGCCATGGCCGCCTTCCACGTCTTCGATGTCGAGGAGAGTCGGCGGGTCTTTGCGGTCTGCGGCACCTCGACCCGGGTCCTCGCGCTGCACGAACAGCTGGGTGCCTGGGGCGCGGCCGACCCGTTCTATCACGTGATCGAATCGCCGTACGAGGACTTCGACGACGACTTCACTCGGCTGCGGACCTGCGAGATCACGCTCGACGCGGCCAACTCGACCGCGACCTGGACCGTCGACGGCCAGGTGATCTTTCGGGCGGAAGGCACCCTGATCCCGCAGCGGCTGTGCCTCGGCTTCGGCATCTGGACCATGCTGCCGATCCGGAACGGCCGGAGCCGCTCGCTCAGCGACCAGGGTCTGGATGCGCGCTGGCGCGACTTCCGAGTCCGGGGCATCACGACCTGACCTGTCGAAGTCGATCATGCGGTAAATGACCTTCTTGGGCACTGCCCTCCAAGCTGGTCGGGAGCGGAACTCGTACCGGCCCGTACGGGACAGTCTCCGCGCCTCACGTCAAGAGTGGCGATTGGTGGATCCGGGCGAGGATCCGGTTGTTGATCATGGGTGTCTGGGCGGGGTCGAGGTAGTGGGGTGGGATCCATTCCGGCAGACCGTCATCGTTCAGTCGGACCTGCCAGCCGCAGTCGAGGAAGTGGCGGTGGTGGTAGGAACACAACAGGGTCAGGTTGCGCAGGTTGGTGAGGCCGTTCTGGTGCCAGGGCAGGATGTGGTGGCGTTCGCACCATTCGGGTGGGTGTTGGCAGCCGGGGAAGGAGCAGCCGCCGTCGCGGGCGATCAACGCAAGGGTCTGGTGCTTGTTCGCGACTCGGCGGGTGCGGCCGAAGTCGAGGAGTTTGCCGTGGTTGGTGAGCACGACGGGGTAGATCTCGGCTTCGCCGGCCAGTCGGAGCAGTTCGGGCACGGTGAGGTGGATGCCGTGGCTGGTGATGCCGTGTCTCGGTCGGGACCGTCTGACCCGTCCCGGCCGTCGGGGCCCGGGGTGTGCGTGTTCGTTCCCTGAGCTTGTCGAAGGGCAGGCCGGATGATCTTCGGTTCTCGATCTTTTCGAAGGGGCGGGAGCATCGGGCTTGCCCTTCGACAGGCTCAGGGAACGAACAGGCGCCTCCTCCCGCACTCCCCGCTCTCCCTGCTCCCGCACTCCCCGCTCTCCCTGCTCCTGCTCGCCCTGCTCGGCCCGCTCCTGCTCGCCCTGCTCGGCCCGCTCCTGCTCGCCCTGCTCGGCCCGCTCCTGTCTTCCCGGCGCCGGCTCTTGCTCTAGGTCCCGAGCTGCCTGTTCTGGCTGCAGGTCTTGCGACCGCGCCACCGGATCACGTTGCTGCTCTTGCTTCCGCTCCTGATCTTGCGCACGGGTCTGGGTCCGGTTGGGGTCGTGATCACCGGTTCGGGGCGGCGAGGCCGGCGCGGTCTGCGACGGTTGTTGGCCGCAGGTCGGGCACGTGCCGCTGAACGGGACCTCGAACCCGGCTGTGGCGCTGGTGGGTTTGAACAGTCCGGCTTCGGCGAGGTCGTTGAGTAGGTCGATCTGGTCGATGGTGACGATCACGGTGGCTGGGGTGCCGCCGGAGTCGGGGAGGCCGCCGGCTCGGAGGAGGCGGGAGCAGAGGTCGTCGAAGGCGTCGTGCATGCGTTGTCCGTGGCTGCGGGGGTCCTTGGCGACCTTCCCGCCGGCGGTGCCGCCAGCGGTGCGGCCGGTGGTGTTGGCGCGGAGGTCGGCCAGGGAGGAGAAGATCGCTTGGGCTTTGGCTCCGGTTTCCGGGGTCAGTCGGAATTCCCCGACGACGGCTCCGGACCGAGTGGTGTGCATCCGCCACGACCGCCGCTCAGCGTTGCGTTGCTCGTTGGGTTCGGGCCCGTCGGGATCATAGGTGTCGAGGTATTTCTGGCAGAGCTGTTTCAGCTCTTTGGGCCCGTACTGGCGGCAGTGTTCGACGAGTTCGGTCTCGACCTGCCCGACCAGCTCGGGCTCGATCCCGGCCTGGTCCAGCTGTTCGAGGGTGTCGTTGACCAGCGCGACCTGCTGGGCCGCGATCACCCCGACCACCATCGCGGCACCGACCTGGTCACGCAGCCGGGGCAACGGCATCCCGGTCGGCGTTTCCCGCGGCCCGACCGCCTCGGCCGCCTTCACCCGCTGCCGGGCCTCACCCGGATTGATCAGACAGCGCCGTTCCAACACCTTCGCCATCGATCGCTGGCATTCCCGTTCCGCGATCCCCCGGTCCCGACAGACCGCCAGGATCTCGGCGTCGACGGCCTGCCACTGCTTCCGCACGGTCTCGGCCCGATCCAGCAGGGTCAGCAGCCCGGCCTGATCATGATGATCAAGCCCGCCCTGCCGTAGCACGGTGATCAACTCGGCAACCGCGACCTCCACGCCGCCGAGCGCATGCTCGACCGGCGTGGTGTCTGTGGTGGTCCCCGAGTCCATGATCACATCATATTCGAACAGACAGGCGAATACCAGAGAATCCCATATTTCATGGAGAATCGACGGACGTTGCCCACAGCCGCGCCCGAGCGATCGCACCCTGTGGACAACTGGCGCGAAGGCACGTCTCGGGCCAACGAACTGCGGCCGCTCCCGAAGAGACAAGCGGGATGGTCGGCGGCCCCGAGGAGCCGACCGAGGCACTCCCTGTGTAGACGAGGCAGCCGTCCTGACGACGCACCGTCACAAATCGGGGGCGCAACCCGGTCCCACCTGGCGATTTCCGGTCCCACGGCGCGTTGCGGTCCCGATTTGTGCCGGTGCGGCTGGATGAGGTCGTCGAGTGAGACGGCACCCGGCTCGAGCGGCGCCGGACGGCCGGGACACAGTCCCACTCGACGCGCAAACCAGCCGCGGCCCCGCAGTCCGGGCTCCGTGGATCGTTGGCGGCGACTTCTCACACCTCTGACCGCGACACCTCGGACCAACGGCCCTTGAACACCGAACCCGAACCAAGATCATGAGAGATCGAGGCTAGGGCTCAGCGACCGCAACGGCACCGCGACGGACGGTTGGTACTCTCGGCCGAGATGGCGGACACGACCTTGATCACGGAGTTGGCCCGATTGTTGGCGCCGGTGACCGTTCGCTTCGAGTCGAGCCGCCTGGGCCGTTCCTGCACGGCAGCCAGGCTCGCGGCGAAGCCGGGCCGTCGAGCGACATCGACGTCCTCGGACTGTGCTCGGGCGCCGAGGGTGCCACAGACCTGGCAGCGCAACAGGAATGTGGGGTGGCCCTCGCTGCGCAGCCCTGGCAGGACCAGGTCGATCTGAAGGTGATCGACGCCGACCGGTTCGCCGCCGACCCGCGATCTGCGGAAGTCACACCGGCTCAGCGGATTCGCGTGGGATACGACGCCGCCACCACGCACCCGGGACCAGGCCGGCGGGAGTCGTTGCTGGTCCTGGCGACCTACTTCGATCATGGCTACTTCGACGGCCGAGACCCGGCCGAGCTACGGAAGCCGGTCGGCCGGCTGTGCAGCGTGCTGACCGCTTTGATCACCGGAGCCGTGCCGCAGAGCGCGACCGAAGCGCTCCGGCTGCTCGGCGACGACAGTCGCCTGACCGGTGAACTCCGCGACCTCCGGACCGCCCTGGACCAGCTCCCGGATGGCTCGACCGTCACCGAGGCGTTGAGCCGACGAGTCCAGCAGGCCGCCTCCGACGTCGCCGACGTGCTCGACATCCACGTTGCCCGTGGGCTCCTCGGCCCGAGCTGCAGTGCCGCGGGCCAACAGGCCTTGGCGCAGCGCCGAGCCCGTGGGCAACAGCCGGGGAACGGTTCCGGCGCTCGCGACAACGGTCCCGAGTCCCAGCGGCGTTGATCACCCGATTCTTCCGTACGAGCTGAAATGTCCCTTGAAATCAAGGGAGGATCGCCTCATGGACACTCGAGAACGATGGGCTCGACACTCTGCCTTCTCCGATCCGGGACGGCACGGGGCGTTGCTCCGGGAGCTGTCCGGGATCGAGGAGATCTCCTTCGTGGTCAGCAATCTCGTGCTGCACTATCGTGCCGAGGCGCACCTGCTTCAGGATGATCGGCGGGGCGAGATCAATTCGCGCTGGGTCGCCGCCGTCCTGGATCTTGATCAAGAACGGCACCCCGGCTCGCTGCTGACACCGCGACCGCCCGACGACCGGGTGGCAGGGTGCTGTCGTGATCATGTCCTGCTCGCGGTCGCGGCACTGCGGGAGCGGGGCGTCCCGGCCCGGAGTCGGGTCGGCTTCACCGGCTACTTCGATTCCGGCTCCGATCCCACTTTCCGCGGTGATCATGTCGTCGCCGACTGGTGGAACGGCAGCCGGTGGCAGCGGTTCGATCCCGAGCTCGCGCCGGGGACCCGGTCGTTCGACATCCGCGACCTGCCGACCGGTGAAGGTGAGCTCTTCGAGACCGCCGCCGAGGTCTGGACCGGTTGTCGCGCCGGCCGACTGGACCCTACGAACTACGGCGTCGCCCGGGATACCGAGCTGTCCGGTGCGGGCTTCGTCCGGACGTACGTGATCATGGAGTTCCTGCACCGGCAGGGGCACGAGGCGCTGCTCTGGGACGACGTCGCGGCCGGGATCACCGACACCGACGCCGACGAGCTCGCCCGGTTGCTGCTGGCCGCCGACGCCGGTGACCTTAGCGCCGAAGATCAACTGGAGCACAGGTTCCGGACCGATCCGAGGCTCCAGCCGGCGACGACGGTGACCCAGTATTCGCCGTACGGCGAGCCACCGATCACCGTCGAACTCACACCGCGCATCCGGTCCTGAGGAAGTCTCCCCCACCGCGCTGTCGATTCTCCACTCCCCGTTCGCCGGACTCAGTAGTAGTCCCAAATCGAAGGGAAGGAGTATCTGATGCGCAAACTGGTGGTCGCGGCGTTCAGCTCGCTCGACGGAGTGATGCAGGCGCCCGGCGGGCCCGACGAGGATCGGGACGGCGGATTCGAGCACGGCGGCTGGATGGTGCCGTACATCGACGAGATGCTGGCCGAGAGCGGCGCCGGCCTCGAACGGGTCGGCGCGCTGCTGCTGGGCCGCAGGACGTACGACATCTTCGCCGCGAGCTGGCCGCTGGTCGGCGACGACAACCCGGTCGCCGCCCGCTGGAACAAGATTCCGAAGTACGTCGCGTCGCGGACCGTGCAGACCGCGGAGTGGCACAACTCGACCGTACTGACCGGTGACGTCGGCGAAGCGGTGGCCGAGCTCAAGCGGCAGCCGGGCGAGGGTGAGATCCACGTGCACGGCAGCATCGACCTGATCCAGACGTTGCTCCGGCACGATCTGGTCGACGAGCTCGAGCTGAAGGTGTTTCCGGTGCTGATCGGCTCGGGCAAGCGCCTGTTCGGCGCCGGGACGATGCCGCGCAGCCTCGGCCTGGTCGAGACCAGGACCACCGCCAACGGTGTCACGATGAGCACCTACCGCCGCGCCGGCGAGCTTCGTACCGGCTTCTACGGCGCCGAGTTCGACAACTGACGGGAGCGACAGATGCCTCAGTACGCAGTGTTCATGTACGAGCAGGAGACCCCGGGCGGGGTGGCGGACATCC
The DNA here is from genome assembly GCF_009299835.1 of Microlunatus speluncae. Lineage (GTDB taxonomy): Bacteria > Actinomycetota > Actinomycetes > Propionibacteriales > Propionibacteriaceae > Microlunatus > Microlunatus speluncae. The sequence continues at coordinate 488,251 of NZ_VKCZ01000020.1, read as the reverse complement.
CGCCCGAGGTGATGGCGGCGCATGAGGCGCTGCCCGACCGGGTGGCCGAGCAGGGCGGCCGGATCTATGCCGGGCTGGCCTTCGAGCCGACCAGCACCTCGACCTCGCTCCGCGGCGACCTGGTGACCGACGGCCCGTTCATCGAGAGCAAGGAGGCGATCGCCGGCATCTTCCTGCTCGAGGCCCGCGACCTCGATCACGCGCTCGAGCTGGCCAGGCTGACGCCGATCGTGGCCGGCGGCGTCGAAGTCCGGCCGCTGTTCGACTTCCAAGTGGTGTGAGGCCGGTCCAGGAGGAGGCGACGGTCCGCCGGGCCGTCGCCGACGCGCACCGTCGGGAGTGGGCCGCCGTGCTCGCCTCGACGGTGCGGGTCACCCGGGACCTCGATCTCGCGGAGGAATGCGTGCAGGACGCCTACGCCGACGCGCTGGCCGCGTGGACCCGGATCGGCGTTCCCGATCGTCCCGGCGCCTGGCTCACCACGGCGGCCCGGCACAACGCGCTGGACGCGTTGCGTCGGGCCCGCACCCTGCGCTCGAAGCTGCACCTGCTGGTCGAGCCCGAGACCGACCCGGCCGAGACGGCAGACGACACCGAGCCCGCGGTCGCCGAGGATCCGGTCCAGGACGACCGGCTGCGGCTGATCTTCCTCTGCTGCCATCCGGCCCTGGCTGCCGAGGCACAGGTGGCGCTGACGTTGCGGCTGGTCTGCGGCGTGAGCACGTCCGACGTCGCCCGCGCGTTCCTGGTCTCCGAGTCGACGATGGCGGCCCGGATCACCCGGGCGAAGAAGAAGATCACCACCGCCCGGATCCCGTTCCGGATGCCGACGGCGGCAGAGCTGCCGGATCGGCTGACCGCGGCGCTGTCGGTGATCTATCTGCTGTTCACCACCGGGCACACCGCCCCGTCGGGATCGGACCTGGCCCGGACCGACCTCGCGGTCCGCGCCCTGGAGTTGGCCCGGCTGCTGCGCGACCTGATGCCGGACGAGCGCGAGGTGACCGGGCTGCTCGCCCTGATCACGGTCAACCACGCCCGGCGATCCGGCCGGACGACCCCCGACGGACGGCTGGTGCTGCTCGAGGATCAGGACCGGACCTTGTGGGATCGGGAGGCGATCACGGCCGCCGACCGGCTCATCGTCGAGGCCCTGCGTGGCGGCCGCCCCGGCCGGTATGCACTGCAGGCGGCGATCGCGGCCCTGCACGCCAGCGCGCCGAGCTACGCCGAGACCGACTGGCCGCAGATCGTCGAGCTCTACGACGCGCTGCTCGCCGGCTGGCCGTCACCGGTCGTCGCGCTGAACCGGGCGGTCGCGGTCGCCATGGTCGACGGCCCGGCGGCCGCCCTGCGCGAGGTCGACCGGCTGGCTGCCGATCCTCGGCTGGCGGGCTATCGCTATCTGCCGGCGATCCGGGCCGACCTGCTGCGCCGGCTGGGGCGGACCGACGAGGCCGTACCGCTGTATCGGGAGGCGCTGCGGCTGGCCGACAACGAGGCCGAGCGCCGCTTCCTGTTCGACCGCCTGGCCGAGCTGACCACGCCACCAGGAAAAGCCGAAGACCCCCGGTGACGAGCCTGGGTGTGTGATCACCCACGCCGTCCCGGAGGTCTTCGGATTCAGACCTGCCAGAGCGTCCGCGACTAGCCGGTGCCGGACGAACCATAGACCGACACGTGGACGTGGTCGTAATGGTTGGCCGTGGCCGAGCCCCGGTCCTCCATCGAACGCCAGCCCTCGCTGCTCCGCTGCACCGTCCAGATCTTCTGCGCGTGGATGACCTCCATCACGCCGAGTTTCTTGGCGTTGGCGCGGACCCAGCGAGCCACCTCCCAGCCGAGATCGCCGTCCACCATGGCGTCGACCGCGCGGCCGGAGCCGTGGTAGCCGTACGCCGCGGACCGGACGCCGCCGTAGTCCTTGACCGAGGGGAACTGGTGACAGATGGCCCGGTGCACCCGGATGCCGTCTTCGGTCAGGCCCTCTTCCATCTTCGAGCCGCTGGGGCACGGTTCCATCGAGAACTCGTCGCTCCCGGAGGAGTCGCTGTCGTCCTCCCGCGGCTCGGGCTTGGTCTTGGACAGGTATTCGGTGGCGAGCCAGCGCGGGTCGTCGGAGTAGATCACGAGGGTGTAGTCGCCCTCCTTGGTCGAGGTGGCCTCGACCTTCTCGCCCTCGGGCAACACCTTCACGATCTCGCCGTCGGACGACGGCTGCACGCGCAGGTTGAGCGCCGTTGTCACGTACCGGTCGCCGACGACCTCCCAATCAGTCGGCGCCCGGTACGTGTCCCCGGCGTCCTTCTCGGATCCCGAGTCCCCCGACTTCTCCTCCGAGCCGGTGTCCGATTCCTTCTTGGCATCGTCACCGTCGGACTTTTGCGACCCCGCTCCCTCGGAGTCGTCGCCCGATTCCTTCTCCTGGGCTTCCGCCTTCTTCTTGGCGGCGTCCTTCTTGGCCTTCTCCGCCGCGGCCTTCTCCGCCGCAGCCTTCTTGGCCGCTTCCTCCTTAGCCTTCTTGTCCGCAGTTTGATCCCGAGTCGGCGGAGTCGACGGTCGGTCGGTGCTCCGGTCGGGCCGGTCCTCTCGGGTGCCGGTCAGTGGGCTGGCGGCCGAGGGGAGCGGTGGCTCTGCGGTCACCGATTCCGCCTTCGGCCAGAAGGCCACTGCGACACCCGCTGCCAGTGCTGCCGCCACCATGGCCGGGATCCCGATGCGGGCGATCCGGACGATCATGGGTGGGCGCACCGCGCGGCGGGGACGTACCACGAAAACTGCCTCCTGCGTTTATCAAACCGTTACCAAACGCTGGCAGTCTAAGCACACTCCGGGCCGGTACCCAAACCCTTCGGGCGAAATCCCTTGAAAAAAGCCGATTCCGGCGGCTTTGAGTGGTCCGAAATCAGCCCGGAGCGGGGGCTCGTGGGCTCCTTCGGTACGGCGACACGCAGGGATCGCCCGTGATCCAGAACCGCCACGGCCGATCGGCCGCAACCGAGACCCCCACCCGGGGCCCGGAGGCGATCCCGGCCGGTGCCACGGAGGCCGGCGTCAGCGTCACCGGCCCGGGCCCGAACAGGTCGCTGCCCAGCTGCTCCTTGGTCAGCCCGAGGGCCTGAGCGAGTCGCCCGGGGCCGCGGGCCAGGTCGCGGTCGCGGATCGTCGGCGGCCGGCGGGACCGGGCCAGCTCGATCCCGTCCACCACCTCGCCGGCCCGCAGCAGCACCGCCGACGACCGGCCGTCGGGGCCGCAGACCACGTTGGCCGCCCAGTGCATCCCGTAGGAGAAGTAGACATAGAGGAAGCCCGGCGGGCCGAACATGATCGCGTTCCGCGGGGTACGACCACGGAAGGCGTGCGAGGCCGGGTCGTTGGCGCCGTCGTACGCCTCGACCTCGGTCAGCCGCACCGCCACCTCGCCGTGCCGGAAGATCGCGTTCAGCAGCAGCGGCGCGACCTGCTCCACCGGCCGAGCAAGATCAACCACGGCTGGACAGGACCTCGACCGTGCCCGCCGACCCGTCGACCCTGACCCGGTCGCCGGAGCTGATCCGCATCGTCGCCGTGCCGGTGCCGACCACCGCCGGGATGCCGAGCTCGCGGGCCACGATGGCGGCGTGCGAGAGCGGCGCGCCGACATCGGTGACGACGGCCGCCGCCCTGGGAAACAAGGGAGTCCAGCCGACGTTGGTGATCGAGGTGACCAGCACCTCGCCGGTCCGCAGCTGATCACCCTGGTCCGGGTTGTCGATCACCCGGGCCACGCCCTCGACGACGCCACCGGCTCCGGCGAACCCGGTGATCATCGGGCCGGCGTCATGATCGTCGTCGTAGCCGGGAGCATAGACATCGGTCCGGCGCCTCGGCTGCTGGGCCCAGGCGTACGGATCGAACGGGCCGATGATCAAGCTCGGCGGCGCCGGCAACGCCCGGTAGTGGTCGTAGGCATCCCGGCGCTCGGTGATCATGGTCCGATCGACCGGAGCGCCGCTGAGGACGGCGACGAGCTCGTCCAGGGTGAGGAAGAAGGCGTCGTCGCCGAGCCCGGTCAGTTCGCCGGCCCGGAGCACGAAGGCGCGGATCACCCAGAAGTAACGGACCACCTCGGTCCGGGTCAGTTCACGGTCCCGGCTCATCCGCGCCCAGCGATCGAGCAGCGGCCGGAGTCGCTTGGCCTCCTTCGGGTGGGCCGCATCGAGCCGGTGCCAGGCCGCCCGCTGCTGCTCCTCCTGCCGTCCGATCAGGTCACCGAAGCCGGGCGCCCCCTGGCGTTCGGCCAACTGGCTCTCGATCCAGTGCGGATCCTCGGCCGGCCGCGGCACGGACAGCTCGAACTCGTTCGGACCACGATGGGCATAGGTCCGGTTGAAGGTCTCGGTGTCGATCTCGCCGGTGGCCAGCTTCTCGAGCCCGGCGACCAGGCCGAGGCTCGCCAGCTCACCGGCCGACGCACCGAGCCCGGACGTGATCGCGGCCGCATCCGACTCACCGACCAGCTTGGCCAGCCTCGCCGGCGTCGAGATCGGCGCCCCGCCGCTCGCCCGGGTCGCGGCGGTGAGCATCACGCTGGCCCGGTCCAGCTCGGGCCGCAGCACCTCGGGCCACAGCCGGGCCAGCTCGGCGGGGTCCTCGACCGCGGCGATCTCGGCCCGCCGGCGTTCGCACAGAGCGGGGTGTTCGGCGCCGAACTCGGCGATCTTGGGCGCGTTGCGCCGGACCTCGGCGCGCAACCGGACCACGATCGGAATCAGACTGCGCAGCACCCGGATCCGGCTCCGGCGAAGCACCGGGATCGGCAACCGGTCCGGGATCCGGCCGAAGACCGAGCTCACCATGGACCGATAGCGCCCGGTGCCGATCCCGATCGACCGGAGCAACCCGGCCTGGGCCGACAGGTTGAGATAGATCCGGCCGGCGATCCGGCCGTACCCCTTGAGTCCGGGAATGGTGACCGTCGGCATGGTGGCGTCGAGGAACAGCCGCACCGCCGACCAGGAGGCCGGGGTGAGCACGTCCGGCATCGCCTCACCGACGTTGGTGTTGGCCCAGAGCTGGCGCTCCTGCTTGGCGTCGTTCCAGGGGTCCGGCCCGCTCTTCGGTACGACAGCGGCCGCGGCGACCGTGGTGACCGTGGTGACCGGCCGGGACTGGACGATCTGCAGCCGGTCGCCGGTGCGGCACCATTCGATGTCGCGCTCGGCGCCGGCCCAGGCGGCCAGCCGGATCCCGAGGTCGGCCAGCGCCCTGGCCTGCTCCTCGGTCAGCGATGGCCGCGTGCGCCGCGACTCCGGGACGGGCACCTCTTCGGTGCCGCGCTCGGTCAGCACGGTCATGATCGTCTTCTCGGCCACGGTCTCGGCCACGGAACGATCGGCCCGGTCGACGCGATAGACGTCGGGGGTGACGGCGCCGCTGACCACGGCCTCGCCGAGCCCCCAGGCGGAGTTGATCACCACCCGGTCGGTCGCCCCGGTGACCGGGTCGACCGTGAACATCACGCCGGATGCCTCGGCCTCGACCAGGCGCTGCACCACCACCGCGAGCGCGACCTGATCACTGTCGATGCCGTGCCGGGCCCGGTAGCCGATCGCCCGGTCGGTCCACAGCGAGGCCCAGCAGTCCCGCACCGCGACCAGCAGCTGCTCCGGCCCGCGGATGTTGAGGAAGCTGTCCTGCTGGCCGGCGAAGGAGGCCGAGTCGAGATCCTCCGCGGTGGCCGAGGACCGGACCGCGACCGGCGGCGCGCCGAGATCGGCGTACGCCTTCTCGATCGCGGTCGCCACCGGAGCCGGCACCGGGTGCGCGGCGAACAGCTCGCCGATCAACGCCTCGGCCCGGGTCGCGGACGCCGGGTCGGCCGTGGTCACCTCGGTCAGGATCGCCGCCATCGGCTCCTGCAACCCATGATCATCGATGAAGTCCCGATAGGCGTCGGTGACGACCTGGAAGCCGTCCGGCACGTCGAATCCGGCGCTGATCATGGCCGCCAGGGAGTTGCCCTTGCCGCCCACCTCGGCCAGGCCCGAGCCGGCGTCGGCAAGATCACGAACGTACGTCATCAGGGCTCTCCTCATTGATCAACAGTCCGCGGGTGTAGATGTCCAGGGCCGTGGCCTGGACCCGGTCCACGATCGCCGGGTCGAGGATGTTGTCCGCATCGAGCCGCGCGGCGATCGCGTCGCCGAGCATGATCACCGCGGCGTTCCAGGCGGCGAGCACGGCCGCGCGCGCCTCCAGGTCGTCGGTCGGGCGGATCCGTCCGACCTCGATGCCGGTCTCCAGATTGCTCCGGGCGACGTCGATCATCCGGTCGAACACGCTCCGGCCGGCCGCGCCGCCGGCCATCAGGGCCTGGCTCAGATAGCGGGTCATCGGCAACAGTTCCGGCCGGTCGGCCAGATAGCCGGTGACCGAGTCGATCTTGGTCTCGCCGCGCAGGAAGTCGCCACGCAGTCGCTCCACGTGGGCGAGCACGTAGCCGTCACAGTGCTCGATCAGCCCGTCCTTGGTGCCGAAGTGATGCATGATCAACGCCGGCGAGACCCCCGCCCGGGCGGCGATCGCACGCACCGTCGTGCCGGCGAAGCCGGTCCGGCCGAACTGGTCGATCGCCGCCTCCCGGATCCGCGCGGCTGCCGAGTCGATCTCCACCCCACTAGGCTAAACATTTGTTCAGCCGGAGGTCAACCAGTGTTCATGCGACGTTCATCACGGGAGCTGGCGTCGGAGTTGAGCAGCGCGGCGCCGGCCATGACGGCGGCCAGCGCGACGGCCTTGACGATGGTGACCTGTTCCCCCAGCCAGCCGATGCTGATGACGGACACGGCCACGGTGCTCAACCCGAGCAGCGCGTAGGCGTTGGTGGGCGGGATGTGCCGCAGGGCGAGGGTGAAGAGGACGAGCTCGGCGACGAAGGCCAGGACGGCCGCCGAGGTCAGCAGGGGGCTGGTGAAGCCGGCGGAGGCTTCGAGTGCGAACACCTGCGCGACGTCCAGGGTGATGGCAAGGAAGAGCGCGCCCCACGCCAGCAAGCGGCGCCGGCCGTGCCGATGATCATTCCCGCCGGTCCGCTGCTGCGGTGCGGATTCAGCCATGGCCGGGTCCCAGCCGGAGGACCGCGACGCCGATGATGATCAAGGCCAGCGCCACAACCTTGCGGACGGTGACGACCTCACCGAGCCGGACCACGCCGACGACGGCGATCACCGCGGTGGCGCCGGCGAAGAAGATCGCGTCGGCGACTGCGGTGGGCACGGATCGCAGCGCCTGGGCGAAGGCCCACAGGCCGATCAGGTAGGCCGCGGCGGCGAAGACGAAGCGGACCACGGCATCCCGGCGGCGCCGGCTGGCGGCGACCCGGTCGAGCGCGACGGTGCCGACGACATCCCCTCCGATCGCGAGCACCAGCAGCAGCCAGCTCATCGCGCCGCGGCCGCGGCGACGAGGTCCTGATCGAACGCCGTGACGAGGTAGTCGACGATGGCGCGGGCCTGGTGCCGGCCGGGATCGAGGTCGGGGTTGTAGTCCGTCAGCGACAGGCCGAGGCAGCCGTCGGCCAGCCCGGCCGTGGTGATCGCGCGCAGCTCGGCCCAGGTCAGGCCACCGGGCTGGCGGTAGTCCACCGCCGACAGGGCCTCGGTCGTCAGCACGTCAAGATCAACATGCAGCCACCACGACAGCCCCGCGCTGCGGAACCGCTGCACCGCGTCGCCGACCGGTCCGGCCGCTCGGCCGCGGAGCTGTTCGTCCCGGTGCAGCCTGATGATCTTGGCGACGGAGGCCGCCCGGTGAGCGGCGATCTCTTCCTGATCACGAGGTCCGAGCGCGACCACGTGCTCGGCGGCGAGGTCGGGAAGCTGGGCGATCAGGGCCGGGGGCAGACCGTCACGATGCAGCCCGAGGGCCAGACCGAGCTCGCAGTCGGCCGCCTCCCCGGTCGTGCTCCGGCGTGGTGGCCAGGCGTCCTCGTGGCCGTCGACGAACAGCAGTCCGGCGGCGCCCCGTACGTCCTGGACGGCCTTCATCGTCCCCAACAGGAGCGAACAGTCGCCGCCCAGGACCAGCGGGAAGTGATCGCCGCGCAAGGATCGTCGCACCGCGTCTCGTACCGCTGCCGTCATGGTGATCAAGGAGTCCAGGGCCAGCAGTCCGCTCGCCGGGTCACGGACGGTGGACGGCGCACCGACGTCGACCTCACCGACCCGGCCGATCGCCGTCGGCTTCCGCCACCGCTGCTCGATCCCCGCGTGCAGCAGCGCGGCGGGACCACCGGCGACGCTGTCGGCCGTGCCGGCCGAGTTGAAGGGCACTTCGATGATGTCGATCATGATCTCCGCTCCTAGGGCGTGTCTCTTGAATCCTGGTCGACGCGTTCGTGTCGCCGGCCGGCGCATTCGACCGGGCAGCGGTCCGGCGGGCAGGCACCGAGGTCACACAGCCGACAGATCTCGTCGGCCCGTCGCGCGCTGGTGGTCAGCCGATCCAGCAGGTGCTCCAGCACCGTCTCCAGCGCCCGGCGATCCGCGTCCCCCAGCCCGTCGAGCAGCGGATCGAGGACCTCGGCCCGCGCCCGCAGCACCTGGCCGGCCCGCTCCAGCCCCGCCGGCGTGAGCCGAAGCGCCAGGGACCGGCGGTCCGCTCCGGGCCCTCGGACCAGCAGTCCGCCCGCCTGCAGGGCATCGACCGTCCGGACCGTCGCGGGCTGGCTGATGCCCAAGCAGCGCCGCAACTGCTCCACGGTCAACCCCGGATACTGGGCCAGCGTGGCCAATGCGGCCGCGGTCACCCCGGTGCGCCCCGCGGCCCGCTGGGTGACCTCGGCCAGCCGGTCGTGCGCCCCGACCACGATCGCGCCCAGCAGATTCACGACCCGCGACTCATACCTCATGCATCTATATGCTAGCAACCTGGCCGCGGGATCCGAAGTGTCGGTGTTCATCACCGACACTTCGGCGTCGCCACCCAAGACAACGGAGAAATCATGATCGCTGATCAAGATGCGTCGAGCACCAGCGCGAAGACCTGTCTTAAATTCGTGCCGGATACACTAGAACTACCCGCTTATCTCACTGGATAGGCACCTACTCCCACGGCATGCGCAAGAAATTGCACCTTGTCGCCGAGCTGGGTCGACCAGGACTGCTGCTCCTCGACGAGCCGTTCAGTGGCTTGGATCCGGAGGTCCACACTCTCCTTGAAGTTATCCTGCGAGGACTGGCAAATCACAGGTCCCGATCGAGACCTCGCTCCAGACGCGAGCCGGATGATAGAAAGGATCCTCACATGAACAGCCCTGCTGTCGCCAGCAGCCCGAACGGCAGCGTGATAAAGGTGTTCACACTCGTCTTCTGCATCGGCATCGGCATCGCGACAGCGATCGCCTTCATCCTCTTTCTGGTGGCTTCAGATCGCGCCTTCAAGAATCGTGAGGACGTTGCCGTCCCCAACCTGGTAACCGTTCTGGGAAGCGAGATCCCACCATCTTGGTCCTTGGATCCTGGCGGGATCATAGTGCTCCTGCTCGGAGTTCCGCTGACTGTTGCACTCTGTGCTGCGGCTGCGGTCGCCTTGCGCTCCCGCTCGTAGGGTAGGCAATCCTCCAAGCCGACAAGTCTTCATTGTCGTTCGGGGCCGGGATTCACAGCGACAGTCATGGAGGTGCGACAACTACTCCGCCATCCCATCAGCGGAGCGCCCTTCCATTGCGACGGCGATCGGTGGCGCCATGATCGTTTCGGCCATCGCCAACCTCAATGGGTCGGTCCTCCTGGTCGACGCACCGGTCGTCGAAGGCTCGGTCCTTAATGCGACGTCGAGCTACGGAACAACCATGACGTCGCACTGAATCTACAGACTAGGCGGCGAAAGCGGCGCTTCGCGATATACCGCCGACTCACCGTTCCGACTGACTAGGTTCGATCCGAATGGCCGCGACGCTCAGACTGAAGCTTCAACCCGGCTTCGGCGAGATCACCGGTGACAGGATTTTCGACACCCTGCGTGACCTGTGCCTCCCGCTGACTGCGGACGAGTCGGCATTCCTTCATCGGGTTCGCGGTGAAGGACCGATCCGAATGTCCGACCTCAGTGACCGCGAATCGCTGGCCTTCCGACAACTGGCTTCCGAGTTCTTCGTCACGGTCGCGGCACCGTGGTCATGGGTTCTGGCGCAAGATCGTGGTCATCCAGCGGTGCTGCGTTTGGCGCTTGCCCTGCACGAACTCCGGCTGCCGTTGACGTTCGTACCCGTTATCCCGGCGAACAGCCCCCGCCCAAGCCGGACGCGCAAGCGGCGATACCGCCAGCCGACTGCCGCGGATGTCGGATTCGTCCAATCCGACCGACTCCGGACGCGGTTGACTCGGCGCCATGACCGAACACCAACTACCCCCGGCTCCGGCCAGCGTGGCCATGTTCACCATCGACTGTGCCGACCCGACACCGCTGGCCGCCTTCTATTCCCGGCTGCTCGGGATGACCGTCGCCTACCAGGACGAGAACGCCGCCATGCTCACCAGTGAGAGCGGCGGCCCGGCCATCGGCTTCGGCAAGGTCGACCACTACACGCCGCCTGCCTGGCCCGACGACCGGAGCGAGAAGCAGTTCCACCTCGATCTCAAGGTCGCGGACATCCCGGCCGCCGAGAAGCTCGCCGTCGAGCTCGGGGCGACCGTGCCGGAGCAGCAGCCGGGCGAGACCTGGCGGGTCCTGCTCGATCCGGCCGGGCATCCCTTCTGCCTGGCGCTCTGGCAGTCCTGACCTTTCGACGGCCCCGAATGTTTTCGCCGGCGTGTAGAAATTCTTCCTAGCTAGACTGTTTGCCACGACCCGAGCCTTCGCCACGATGGCTCGGGTTTCTGGCATGCAGGTGGTTGACATTCCAACTACCTCGGCGCATTCTGAGCAGATCGAGCACGAATTGTTTCGTGATCTCACGATACTTTTCGTTCAGTGTTGAACAGCGGCCCGCCCTGGTCGAGCGGGCTCGGAAGGACAGGTCATGGCAGCTCCCAGCGCACGCTCCGCTCTCTCCCGCCGCGGTTTTCTCGGCGTCGCCTCCGGGGTCGGCCTCGCCGCTGCCCTGGCCGGCTGCAACCGGGCCGCCGACAACGGTGGCGCCGGCGGCGCGACGCCGATCAAGTTCTGGAACATGCCCTGGGGCAACACCGAGTTCAACGTCGAGGACGAGAAGATCACCAAGGCCTACCAACCGGCCAACGGACTGAACCCTGCCACCTATCAGGTGATCCAGTGGGCCAACTTCACCCAGACGTTCTCCTCCGCGGTCGCCTCCAACACCGGCCCGGCGGTCAGCTCCGGCGGCGGCACCCAGGCCTTCCAGTTCGAGGCGCAGGGCAAGATCGCCTACGCCGACGGGTTGCTCGAGTCCTGGAAGGCCGACTGGCTCTACGACGACTTCCTGCCCGGCCTGATCGACACCATGAAGGTCGAGAAGGGGTTCGCGGCCGTCCCGTACAACCTCGACATGCGGGTGCTCTGGTACAACAAAACCCTGCTGCAGAAGGCCGATGCCGAGGCACCGAAGGACTGGCCGAGCTTCCTCGAGACCTGCGCGGCGCTGAAGAAGATCGGCGTGTACGGCTACGGCACCGCGGCCGGCGCAGGCGCGTTCACGGGCAGCCACATCCTGGTCAGCTGGATGATCAACAACGGCGGTGGCCTGTTCGGGGCCGACCAGCAGCCGGACATGGTCACCGACGCCAACGTCGAGGCGATCGAGTTCGTGCTGGAGTGTGTCGACAAGGGCTACGTCGATCCGGCCAGCCCGACCTACACCAGCGACAACGCCCAGTCGCAGTGGAAGGCGCAGAAGTACGGGATGGGCTTCGACACCGCCGGCCTGGCCAACAACGTCGGCGGCGACATCGCCGAGCAGCTGACCGTCGGCAGCCCGCTGACCAGCCCGGCCGGCACGAAGGGCATGTTGTATTTCCCGAACAACATCATGATGTACACCAACACCCCGAGCCAGCCGGCGTCGGAGGCCTTCCTCACCTACTACTTCAAGAACATGGCGCCGCTGTGGACCCAGAACACCGGCATCGGGCTGCCGCCGCTGAAGTCGATCACCGAGACCGAGGGCTTCCGCAAGGACGCCAACGCAGTCAAGGCGATCACCGAATATCAGCCGATCTCCAAGACCTGGGCCGCGCCCGGCTCGGATGCCCTGTTCCTCGGCGTGACCACTGTCGACGGCACCCCGGCGATGGACACGTTCACCCAGTCCGTCCTCGGCGGCAAGACCACGGCCCGGGATGCTCTGACCAAACTCCAGGGCGCGACGGTCAAGGCGATCCAGGCCCAGGGCTGACGGGCGGGGATCCGAGATGTCCGGATCGACCCTGGCGCAACGTTTCGAGCGGGCCCACCGCGGCGTGGGCATCGGCGGGTCCGGCCGGCCCGCCCCGCGGCGCCGCGGCCGTCGTGGCTCGGCGATCACTCTGCTGCTGCTTGCCCTGCCGTCGTTGATCTTGCTGTTGTTGATCAATCTCTATCCGCTGCTCTATGCGGGCATGCAGTCGGTGCGCAGCGGCAACCTGATCGGGCTCGGCAAGTTCGTCGGGCTGGACAACTACGTCGGTGTGCTGCAGAACCCCGACTTCTGGAGCTCCGCCCTGTTCACCGTGATCTTCACGGTGACCGGTGTCTTCGGCAGCTGGCTGGTCGGTCTGGCCCTGGCGATGCTGCTGCGGACCCGGATCCCGGCCGGCGGCCTGTTCAAAGTGTTGCTGCTTTTGCCCTGGGTGGTGCCCGTCGTCGTGTCGGCGACGGCCTGGAACTGGCTGGTCGCGACGCCGCAGAGCCCGCTGCCGATCCTGGCCGAGGCGATCGGGCTGGGTAACGTCCTGTTCCTGGCCGATCCACTGCTGGCCAAGATCACGGTCTGCGTGTTCAAGGTGTGGATCAGCTTCCCGTTCATGATGATGATGATGAGTTCGGCGCTCGCCTCGGTCGACACCGGGGTGTACGAGGCCGCCAAGGTGGACGGCGCGACCGGGTGGCAGGCCTTCACGTCGATCACGATGCCGTTGATCTCCCGATCGACGTACATCAGTTGGATCCTGATGACGATCTTCTGCGTCAACGACTTCCCGACGATCTTCCTGCTCACCGGCGGCGGCCCGGTCAACGCGACCACCTCGCTGGTGGTGATGGCCTATCGGACCGTCTTCCAGAACTTCCAGACCGGCCCCGGCGTCGCGATCGCGTTCCTGATGACGCTGGTGCTGGTGATCATCTCGGTGCTGCTCTATCGGCAGATCAGGAAGGTGGAGATCGAATGACCCGCATCGATCCGACCCCGGCCGTACGCGAGCCGACGCCGGCCCGGCCGAACCGCAAGGTGCCTCCCGAGGCACGCGGCCAGTGGTGGCGGTTCGTGTTGGTTCTGGTGATCACCGCCGTCGTGATCATTCCGATCGCCGCGGTCGTCTATCTCTCCGTGCTGCCCGGGCTGGGCAGCACCTCCACCGGCGTCACGCTGGAGAACTTCGCGATGGTCTTCAGCCAGACCAACGTCGACTACTGGCTGGAGAACAGCCTCGGCGTCACCATCGTCACGGTGATCATCTCGCTGGCCGTCGCGGCGCCGGCCGGCTACGTGCTGTCCCGGGTGCGGAACCGGCTGGTGTCGGGCTACTCGCTGACGCTGTTCATCGTCCAGTCGCTGCCGGTGGTCACCGCCGTCATCCCGCTGTTCATGCTGTTCTCGATGCTGGGCCTGGTGGACAACCTCGGCGGGGTGACGATCATCTACGTCGGATCCACGCTGTCGGTGGCGACCTGGATGATGGCGGCCTACTACGACTCGATCCCGATCTCGCTGGAGGAGGCGGCCTGGATGGACGGCTGCTCGCTCTTCGGCGGCTTCCTGCGGATCGTCCTGCGCAACGCGCTGCCCGGCGTCCTGTCCACGGCGATCTTCTGTTTCCTGCTGGCCTGGAACGACTATCTGATCTCCGTCGTGTTCCTGCGCTCCGACGTCAACTACACCCTGCCGGTCGGGCTGCAGACGTTCTTCCAGCAGAACGCGACCAACTGGGGTCCGGTGATGGCCGTGGCGGTGATCATGATGTTGCCGCCGGTGATCCTGTTCGCCGCGCTCAACAAATACTTCAGCGTCGGAGGCATCGGTGGCGCCCTCGCCGGGCGGTGATCCCGCGGATGATCACGCCGGGCCCACCTGGTCGCGGATCATCGATTCGGCCGCCCTCCGGGCCGCGATCGACCGGATCATCCCCGAGGACGAATGGCCCGGCGGCTGGGCCGGCGGGGTGGGCCGCTACCTGCGCGAGGCCGGGGCCGAGCTGCAGTGGGCCGGGCCGGGTCTGACCCGGCTGATCGCGGCCTTGGATCGGCACGGCTTCGGCGCGCTGCCGATCACCGATCAGGACGCGGTGCTCGGCCGGCTCGAGCAGGACCCGGGCCTCGGCGCCGACCTGGCGGCCCTGCGCCGGCTGTGCTGGGAGGGCTACTACGCGCAGAGCCGCCTGCCCGCCGGCGACTGGCACCGACCGGCCGGGCTCACCATGATCGACTTCAAGGATGTCCCGGACGGCGTGCGGCCGGTCGAGCCGGAGCCGCCCCGGCCCCTGGATCCGGCGTCGCTGCAGCCGCACTACGACGCGATCGTGATCGGATCCGGCCCCGGCGGCGGGGTCGCGGCCCAGGTGCTGGCCCGGGCCGGCCACACGGTGTTGATCGTCGAGCGCGCCGCCGCCCGGAGCAACGAGGCGCTGCGCGGTGATCATCTGCACGGCAAGCGCAACGCCGTCTACCGGTCCGTCGTCGGCCCCGGGACCGGCCATCCCCGACTGGCCGATCTCGGTCCGCGGGCCGAGCGCGTGGTCGACGGCGACGACGACATGTGGGCCTACGGGCTGAACGCGTACGCCTACGGCGGCGGCACCCGGATCTGGCAGGGGATGGCCTGGCGGTTCTTCCCGGAGGACTTCGCGATGGCCAGCCACTACGGCAATCCGCCGGGTGCGACGCTGGCCGACTGGCCGTTCGGCTACGAGGAACTGGAGCCCTACTACACCCGGGCCGAGCAGGAGCTCGGCGTCGCCGGGGCGACCGGCGCGCTGACCCGGCGGACGCCGCGGTCGGGCGGCTATCCGATGCCGCCGATGGGCAGCGAGCCGGCCCGGGAGCTGCTGGGCGCGGCCGCGGACCGGCTCGGCTGGGGCTGGGGCCCGATCCCGCTGGCGATCAACAGCGTCCCGGCGCACGGCCGCGCCGCCTGTGTCCGCTGCTCGCAGTGTGTCGGCCACGCCTGCCCGGTCGACGCCAAGAACGGTGCCCACAACACGTTCCTCCCGCGCGCGCTCGACACCGGCGCGGCCGAGCTGATCGTCGACGCCGAGGCGATCTCGATCCATGATCAGCCCGGCGGCGCGTCGGTCGAATTGATCACCGGCGCCTCCGGCTCGCCGCGCCGGCAGACCGTGCGGGCCGAGGTGGTGGTCGTGGCTGCGGGCGCGGTGGAGTCGGCCCGGCTGCTGCTCGCCAGCGGGCTGGGCAACGATCACGTCGGCCGACACCTCCATGATCACCGGTTCGTCGGCATCCAGGCCCTGGTCGACGAGCCGGTGAAGAACGGCCTCGGCCCCGGGCACTCGATCGCGACCCTTGATCATGTGCACGCCGACTCGATCCCGTGGGGCGGCGGCGTGATCGTCGACCTGATGAGCGTGCTGCCGTTGACCAGCGCGCTCGACCCGGTTGGCTCCGGAGTGCCGGGCTGGGGCGCCGGGCACAAGCGGTGGATGCGGGACGGGCGTCCGTACGCCTTCGGCGTGTTCGGCATGGGCCAGGAGATCCCGGCCGCCACCTCGGGGGTGACGTTGGCCCGCGAACTCCGGGACCGCTGGGGCCGACCCGGCGCGCGACTGCGCAAGGACGTCCACCCGGCCTCGGTCGAGGTCGAGCACGGGCTCGCCGCGCTCGGGACCCGCTGGCTCGAGGCGGCCGGGGCCCGCGAGATCGAGCGCCAGACCCGCGGCGGGACGGCGTCGGCGGCCGGCGAGCACTCCTGCGGCACCCTGCGGATGAGCGCGGATCCGCGGGACGGCGCGACCGATCCGTACGGCCGGCTCTGGGGCAGCCGCCGGATCGTGGTCTGCGATTCCTCGCTGCATCCGACCAACGGCAGCGTGAACCCGACCCTGACCATCGTCGCGAACGCGTTCCGGGTGGCCGAGCACCTGGTGCAGGATTGGCCGCAGCACCGACGGGTGCGTACCGGGGAGGAGACGACGTGATGGCGGCACCGGAGCCGGTCGACGGCATGAGCGAGCGATCGACCCTGTCCCACATCGCCGCCGCCGCGGACGTGTCCACCTCGACCGTCTCCAAGGTGCTGAACCGCCGGGCCGGTGTCTCCGAGGCGACCCGGGCCAGGGTCGAGGCCCTGCTGCACCGGCACGGTTATCAGCGCCGTGGCCTGCGGGAGGCCGCACCCTTGATCGAATTGGTGTTCGCCGAGTTCTCCACGGTGTGGGCGCTGCAGATCCTGCGCGGGGTGCAACAGGTCGCGCGCGCTCGCGGGCTGGGCGTCGTCGTCACCGAGAGCGGTGATCATTCCGCCCCCGGCCCGGAGTGGGTCCAGGGCGCAGTCACCCGCAACCCGGCCGGCATCGTGATCGTCCTGTCCGGGGTCACGAGTGCGCAGGGCCATCAGCTACGCGCCCGCGGGATCCCTTTCGTGGTGGTTGATCCCGCCGGTGACCCGGCGCCGGACGTCGCCTCGGTCGGCTCCGCGAACTGGAACGGCGGGCTGCTCGCGACCCGGCACCTGCTCTCCCTCGGCCACCGCCGGATCGGCGTCGTCGGCGGGCCGATCGACACGATGTGCTCCCGCGCCCGGCTGTCCGGTTTCCGGGCGGCGATGGAGGAGGCGGGCGCACCAGTTTGCGAGGAACTGATCGTCGCCGGCGACTTCGAGCGGGACAGCGGGCTGCACGGCGGTCAGGAACTGCTCGACCGCCCCGACCGGCCGACCGCGATCTTCGCCGCCAACGACCTGATGGCGTTCGGCGTCTACGAGGCGGCCCGGCTGGCCGGACTGTCCATTCCGAGCGACCTGTCGGTGATCGGCTACGACGATCTGACCATGGCCGGCTGGGCCGGCCCGCCGCTGACCACGATCCGCCAGCCACTGGAGGAGATGGGCCGGCAGGCCGCCCAGATGGTCCTCGACCTCGACGACACCGCCCCCGCCCCACGGGTCGACCTCGCCATCGACCTCGTCGTCCGCGGCAGCACCGCCGCCCCGTGATCGTTGTTCGGTTCCCGAGCCGGCCCGTTCGTTCCCTGAGCCTGTCGAAGGGCAAACCATCCGATGGCTCTCATGGGGGTTCGGCCTGACGGCCGGAAAGACGCATCAAGGGCGGGCTGGTTGGCGCGACCGGCGAGAATCGCGGCCGGCCGCCGGGTTGGCGCGACCGCGGGAATCATGGCCGGCCCTAGCTCCCGGACCTACCCCCTTCGGCGCAAAAGAAGGTCTCCAGGCAGGCGACGCGACCCCTATCGGCCCACGCGACTGTTGTAGTGCTCGCGTCGGCCGGTAGCAGTCGCGCGGCGCTTCGATACTGACGCCTGCGGCTCAGGGAACGGTGGGATCAGCCGACCGAGACCCAGGACTTCTCCGCGGCCGAGCGGAGCATGGCGTCGCAGATCTCGGCGGCGCGGAGACCGTCGGCGAAGGTGGGCAGGCCCGGCGGCACCTCCCCGGTGCCGGACGTCTTGGCGTCGATCGCGGCGTAGGAGTCGTTGACGTAGTGCTCGAAGCACTGCGCGTACCCCTCGGCGTGACCGGCCGGCAGCCCGGCCAGCCGGCGCTGCTCGGCCGAACCCTGGTTGGGATCGCGGACCAGCAGGGTGGTCTGCGCGTCCTCACCGATCCACAGCTGCTCGGGCAGTTCTTGATCGAAAACGGCGCTCTGCTTCCCGCCGTCGACCTCGATCCAGAGCCGGTTCTTCCGGCCGGCGCTGAGCTGGGAGATCACGGCCGAGCCGGCGATCCCCTTCACCGTCCGGAACAAGATCAACGCGCTGTCCTCGGTGGTCACGTCGACCAACTCGGCGGCGTCGCCGTCGACCGCACTGAACGAGGCCGCGGTCGCCGCCGGCCGCTTCGGGATGGTGATCGACGTGGTCGAGACCAGCTCCGCGATCCGGTCACCGGTGACCCATTCGGCCAGGTCGCACCAGTGCGAGCCGATGTCGCCGAACGCCCGGGATGCGCCGCCCGCTTGGGGATCGACCCGCCAGCCGCTGGCCAGCGGGTTGAGCATCCAGTCCTGCAGATAGCTGCCGTGGATCAGGTTGACCGCGCCGAACTCGTCGCCGTGCACCCGGGCGTGCAGCTCGCGGGCCATCGGATGGAAGCGGTACGTGAACGGGATGGTGTTGATCATGCCCGTCCGCTCGGCCACCGCCGCGGCCTCACGCGCCTCGGCCAGCCCGGTGCCGAGCGGCTTCTCGCACAGGACGTGCTTGCCGGCCTCCATCAGCTGGATCGAGTACGGGACGTGGGAGCTGTTCGGCGTACAGATGTGCACCGCCTCGACGTCGGACGCGGCCACCTCGTCGATGCTCGCGTACCCGGTCTCGACCCCCCAGGCATCCGCAACCTCCCGTGATCGTTGCGGCGTGGAGGCCATCACCCCGGCCACCTCGGCCCCCGCCAGCACGGCCGCCCGTCGATGCACCTCGCCGATCATGCCGGCCCCAAGAATCGCTACTTTTCGCCTCGTCGCCATGGCGGTCATCTTATTTTGCGACACCGTCGTCCGTCTTCCGGCCTACCATGATCATGGACGGCACGAGCCCGCCGGGACCACTCTCCCGGCGGGCTCGCCCGTCGTGTGTCAGCCGGCGAAGAAGGTCCGGATGTCGGCGGCCACGTCGGCCGGGCGCTCCAGGGCGGCGAAGTGGCCGCCCTCGGGGTAGGTGGCCCAGTGCTCGATCGCCGAGTTGTCCCGCTCGGCGAAGGCGCGGATGGTCTGGAAGTCCGAGGCGAAGACGGCGATCCCGGTCCGGGCCTGGTTGACCTGCGGCTCGGCGCCGGCCCGAGCCTCCTCGTAGTAGAACCGGGCGGCGGTCGCGCCGGTGTTGGTCAGCCAGTAGAGCGAGACCTGGGTCAGCAGCTGGTCCTTGGTGACCAGGCTGGTGCCGTTGCCGAAGGACTCGAACAGTTCCGAGTACGCCAGCTGGGCGACCGGGGAATCGGCCAGGGCGGCGCCGATGGTCTGCGGCCGGGCGGCGTTCATCCCGTTGTAGCCGCCGACCGACTGGAACCACTGCATGAACTCCAGCGCCGCGTAGTCGGCCGGACCGAGGTTCTCGAACTCGGCCGGATCCCCGCTCGGGAAGGAGAACAGCTGCAGCACATGCAGGCCGAGGAAGCCCTCCGGCTTGAGCAGCCCGAGCTCGCGGGCGACCATCGCGCCGGCGTCGCTGCCGTGCACCCCGTACGACTCGTAGCCGAGCTCGCGCATCAGCGTGTCGAAGGTCTTGGCCACCCGGGCCAGGGTCCAGCCGCCGTCGACCAGCGGGGTGCTGAAGCCGAAGCCGGGGATCGACGGCACCACCACCGAGACGGCGTCCTCGGCCTTGCCGCCGTGCGCCTCGGGGTCGACCAGCGGGCCGATCACGTCGAGGAAGTCGGCGAACGAGCCCGGGTAGGTGTGCACCAGCAAGACCGGCTTCGCGCCCTCGACCGCGGACGGGACGTGCAGGTAGTGGATCGTCTGGCCGTCGATCTCGGTCAGGTACTGCGGGAATTCGTTCAGCCGCTTCTCCTGTGCCGACCAGTCGAACTCGTCGCGCCAGTAGGCGACGGTCTCGGCCAGGTAGTGGTTCGGGGTGCCGTAGGACCAATCATCGCCAGGCGCGGCCTGCGGCAGCCGGGTCCGCTCGAGCCGGGCCTGGAGGTCGTCGAGGTCGGTCTGCGGGATCTGGACGGTGAACGGAGTGTGGTTCGTCATGAGCACTACTCTGGATCCTCATCAGGCACGTTTCGTTCCTGTTTGAAGAAAAAGATGCTGGAGGATTTCGTGGCCGACACGGCGGGCCGGTTGCTGGCCCTACTCGGCCTGCTCCAGGCCAAGCCGGACTGGACGGGTCCGGAGCTCGCGCAGCGGCTGAAGGTCAGCGAACGGACGGTCCGCAACGACATCGCTCGGCTGCGCGACCTGGACTATCCGGTCGATGCGGTCCGGGGCTCGACCGGGCATTACCGGCTCGGCGCCGGCGGCAAGCTGCCGCCGCTGCTGCTGGACGACGCCGAGGCCGTCGCCGTCGCGCTCGGGTTGAGGGCCGCCACCGGGGTCGGCGGCACGGAAGAGGCGAGCGCCCGGGCCCTGGCCAAGTTGGAGCAGGTGCTGCCCAACCGGCTGAAGCGGCGGGTCACCGCGATCCACCAGGCGACCAGCCAGGGCCCCCGGAACACCGACACGGCCGATCCCGATCCGGAGGTTGATGCCGACCTGCTGACCACCCTGGCCGCGGCGATCCGGGACCGGGAACTGGTCCGCTTCGACTACCCGGGCACCGAGCTGCCGCTCACCGTTGAGCCGTACCGGCTGGTCGCCTGGCAGGGCCGCTGGTATCTGGTCGGCCGCGAGTCGGGCCGCTGGCGTACGTTTCGGGCGGACTGGATCGAGCCACGGATGGCCACCGGCCGGCGCTTCGCCCCGGTGCCCCTGCCGGGCGGCGACTACACCGCCTTCGTGCTGCGCGACGTCGCCGCCACCGGCTGGAAGGTGCACGTCCGGATCATGGTGCTGGCACCGGCCGCGACCGTGCTGGCCCGGATCAATCCCGCCGTCGGGCTGGTCGAGGAGATCGACGACGAGCGTTGCGTGCTGGTCACCGGCGCCGACAGCGTCGAGACCGTCTCGGTCTACATCGGCATGCTCGGCCTGGACTTCCGCGTCACCGACCCGCCCGAACTGGTTGATCAACTCCGCACCGTCGCCCATCGCTATCTCCGTGCGATCGGCGAATGATCTTCGCCTGTTCCGTTCCCTGAGCCTGTCGAAGGGCGCCTGTTCCGTTCCCTGAGCGTGTCGAAGGGCGCCTGTTCCGTTCCCTGAGCTTGTCGAAGGGCGAGACCAGGTGATCGCGTGGCAGCCGGTGCCGATGATCATGGGCCTGCCCTTCGACAGGCTCAGGGAACGGAACAAGGGTCAGAGGCCGGCGCGTTCCAGCGCTTCGTCGTAGAGTGCGCGGGCCTCGTTCTTGTTGCTGCCAACGGAATTGGCATGCGCCAGGGCCGACTTCATCTCGTCCCGTACGACATCGAAGCGGGCCAGCCACTCCTCCTTGCGCACCCGCCAGTAGCCGAGGATCTCGAACCGGCTCGCCGGCCAGCCCAGCTCACCGCGGACGTACTTGCGGACCGTCCGCGAGGCCGACGCCTCGCCGGCGAACCACAGATAGCCGGGCCCGTCGGGCAGCGGGAAGGCCCGGACCGCGGCCGGCAGCGCGCTCTCGGTGCGGCCGTGACCGGTCCCGTGCAGCCATTGGTACGTGACGTCGCCGCGGGTCTCGAAGCGCTGCTCGTCGGCCGGATCGATCACCTCGATGATCACGTGCGCCCGGGCCCCGGGCGGCAGCTCCTCGACGATCCGGCCGGCCGCGGGCAGTGCGGTCATGTCGGCCACCAGCAGTTGCCAGCCCGCGTCCACCGGCGGCCCGTACCAGCCGTCGGCGCCGGTCATCCCGACCCGGTCGCCGACCGCGGCGGCCAGCGCCCACTGGGCCGCGACGCCGCCCTCGTGCACCACGAAGTCGATGATCATCTCGGCCGCAACCGGATCCCAACGCCGCACCGTGTAGCTGCGCATCGGCGGCCGGGTCGCGTCGTCCGGGTAGCCGTAGATTCCGTTGCTCAGCGTCGGTCTCGGCGGTCGATCGGTGCCCGGCAGCGGGAAGATCACCGACAGCCGCTCGTCGGCCTGCCCGCTGCTGACGAAGCGGCCAAGATCAACTCCGCCGAACCGGATCCGGACCATGTTCGGCGTCAGCCGTTCGGCGCCGGTCACGATCGCTTCGTGGAACTGGGCGTGCCTGCTCATGGATCCCCCTCGACTGATAACTAAGGCTAGCCTATCCTGCTGTCGCGGGCCAGGACGTCCGTGCCGGTCCGGAGAGGCTTCGATGATCACCACCCGACCTGCCCCGAGCCTGATCGACGTCGAGTCCCGCTGGCACGAGCTCGTCGCTCAGCTGACCCGGCGCGGGTTCCTCACCACGGCCGCCGGCGCCGCACTGCTCACCGGCTGCCGCCAGGGCGACGCCGGGCCGGCCGGCCCGTCGGCCGGGACGACGCTCACCGCGGAAACCCCGTACGGAACCTTCCAGGTGCCCAGCGCTCCGGAACGACTGGTCGTCCTGGAGGGCCGGCAGGATCTGGAGGTCTCACTGGTGCTGGAGTTGCCGCGGCCGGTCGGCCTGGGCAGCAACGCCTTCGGCGCTGGGGACACGATCGCTCCGTACCTCGACTTCGACCCGGCCGGCATCACGATCATCCCCGGCGGCGAGACTGACGTGGAAGCCGTGCTGGCGCTGCGGCCGGATCTGATCATCGGCCGGGCGATGAACCTTGATCAGGTCAAGGACGGGCTGGCCCCGTTCGCACCGCTGATCCCGGTCGAGATCGACCGGCTGGACTGGCGCACCGGCCTGCTGGACGCCGGTCGCTGGACCGGTCGGAGTGCCCAGGCCGACCGGGCGATCGCCGACTATGAGACCGCCCTGGCCGACTTCCGGGCCAAGCACTCGGCGGTCGGCACGGCCGTGGCCGCTGTGATCCAGGCCGGCAACGAGGGCACCTTCTCCTCGTCCAACGCCGACGGCTTCTACCTGCCGGCGCGGACCCATCGTGATCTTGGTGGCCGCTACCTGCCCTTCCTGGACGAGGCCAAGCAGGGTGCGGGTCCGTACGGACCGGACGGGGCCTACGTCAAGTTCAGCACCGAGGAGCTGGACCGGCTGGCCCCGGCCGACGTGATCATGGTCGTTGCCAACACGCCACAGATCCGGGCCGAGCTGGAGCAGGATCAACTGTGGCAGCGACTGCCCGCGGTCCGCGCCGGCCGGGTCGGCTACACCGACTCCCGGCTCAACTCCGGCTCGGTCCTGGCCGCCCACGAATGCCTCCGCCTCTGGGACCCCCTCTACTCCCGCCTCACCTGAGCCGGTCGTAGATCAGGTTCAGCGCGCCGGTGTCGGTGCTGCTGACATCGGACAGCCCCCAGGACGTGGAGGCGAAGCCGTCCTCGAACATCCGCACCCCGCCACCGGACAGTTCCGGGCAGAGCATCACCATCAACCGGTCCACCTCGTCGGCCGCGAGCAGGGCCCGGATCAGGCTCAGGCTGTTGTTGATCATGATGTCGCCGCCCGGCTGTTGCCGCAGCTCGCGGATGATCTTGGCCGGGTCGTCGTTGACGATCCGCGCGTTGTTCCAGTCCGTCTCGGTCTGGGTGGTGGAGAAGATCACCTTCTCGACCCGCTCGATCCACTGCCCGTACGCCCGGTCCCGCGGATCGGCGTTCTCGTCCTGGCCGACCGGCACCCAGTAGCCACGGAAGCCCTCCGCGTTGCGCCGGCCGAGCACGGCGGTGGTGCCGTTGACCACCCGGGTCATGATGTCGCGGGCCTGGTCGCTCACCGCGTGGCGGGCCACCCAGCCCATGTCGGTCGGTCCGCCCGGCCCGGTGACGTAGCCGTCCAGCGACATGCTGAAGTTGGCGACGACGGTCCGGTCGGCGGTCTGCTGCTCGGTCATCTCGGTGATCCTCTCCTGGTTTCCTGCGCTGTTCGGCAGTGATTCGATCCTGGTGGCGCACGGACCGGGCTACATCTGCCAGGTGGCCGATCTTCCCGGCGGGGATGGCAGACTCCCAGCCATGACGGTCGGTCTTCCGGGGGAGCTGTCCTCGTTCGTCGGCCGGGCCACCGAGCTGGAGGCCGTCGGCCGGGCCCTGGCCGCCGCCCGGCTGCTGACGCTGGCCGGGCCCGGTGGCTGTGGCAAGACCCGGCTGGCGATCCGGGCCGCTCGGCAGGCCGGCCTCGCCGACACGATCTGGGTCGACTTGTCGGAGGAGACGTCCAGCGACGATGTGGTGCCGCGGGTCGCCGAAGCGGTCGCCACCCCGAGGTCGAAGAGCGATCCGGCCGCCGTGGTCGCCGCGCTGAGTGATCGGCCGGCCCTGATCGTGATCGACAACTGCGAGCAGGTGCGCGGGGCAGTCGCGGACTTCGCCGAGTCGGCGCTGCGCCACTGCCCCGACCTGACCATCCTGGCCACCAGCCGGGAGCCGCTCGGCCTGCCCGGCGAGCGGGTTTGGCGACTGCCGCCGATGATCTTGGAGGAGTCGATCGAGCTGTTCCTCGACCGGGCTGGCACCGCCTCGGTGTCACCGGAGGCACGCGTCGCCGCACGACGGATCTGTGATCATCTCGACCGGCTTCCGCTGGCTTTGGAGCTCGCAGCGTCGTGGTCGGAAACCCTTGCCCTGCAGGAGATCGCGGAACTGTTGATCAACGAGTCGGGCCATCCCTTGCTCGGCGGGGCCGGGCGGAGCGCGCCGTTCCGGCAGCGCACCCTGGCCGACTCGATCGAGTGGAGTCATCGGCTGCTCACCGCCGACGAACAGCTCCTGCTGCGCCGGCTGGCACCGTTCCAGCAATTCGGCCTCGACGCCGTACGGATGCTGGCCGACGGGCAGGCGGAAGATCAACTGCGAGCGCTGAAGGGCTTGATCGACAAGTCGCTGGTGGTCTGTGACACCAGCGGACCACGGTCCCGGCATCACCTGCTGCGGGTGGTCGGCGAGTTCGCTCTGGCCCGGCTCCGCGAGGCCGGCGAGGAGGAGGCGCTGCGGCACCGGCACGCCCGGATCCAGCTCGACCTGCTGACCGGCCTCGAGCCGTTGCTGTCCACCGACAAGGACGCCTGGCGGGAGCGAGTACGCGAGTTCCGCTCCGACCTGGCCTCGGCGGCGGAGTGGTGCCTGGCCGGCGGCGATCCCGACCTCGGTCGGCGGCTCTGCGCGGCGGCGGGCTGGTGGTGGCATCTGACCGGCGACCGAGCCGGCTATGGCCTGCTCCGGCGCGCCGCGGCGATGGAGCCGGACCGCGACCTGGCCCTGCAGGCCCGGGTCCTGGTCGCCTTGTCCCTGGTCGCCGACATGGTGCAGCCCGACGCCGAGTCCGCGGCGGCGGAGCAGGGGCTGGAGCTGAGCCTGGCGGCCGGCGACCTGGCGACCGCGCGGCTGGCCCGGTTGCAGGTGGCGATCGGCCGGCTCGGCTCCGACCTCGACGACGCCCGGGAACTGGCGTTGCGCTGCCATGACGAAGCCGTGGCGCACGACGACAGCCTGGCCCGCGACGGCGGCGGGACGCTGGTCGGGCTGGTGGCCGCCCTGCACGACGCCCACGCCGAAGCAATCGACTGGCTCGGCCGTTCGACCCCCGGCCTGCTCGCCCGCGGTGACCGCGGCATCGCCGGCACCGGGCTGTGCGCCCTGGCCCTCAGCCACGCCGCCGTCGGCGACCTGGCCCGGGCCGAGGACACCGCTCGGCACGGGTTGCGGGTCACCGAACCGCTGCAGGACTTCGGCCGGGTCGGCGTCGCGACCTGGGGGCTGGCTCGGATCCTCGCCTTCCGCGGCGACCTGGTCGAGGCCGAGGCCCGGCTGGCCGGACTGCAGCGGCTGATCGATCGCGCCGGCGAAGAGCCGTACATTCCCGGCTGGTACGCAACCCGGGCCCGGGTCGCGCTGTGGAGCGGTGACGCCGAGGCGGCCGTGCGCTGGTGCGACCGGGACCGCTTCGGCCACACCCCCGACCTGCACCTGGCGGAGGCCGCCGCGCGCCGGGCCCTCGGCCAGGTCACGGCGGCGGCCACCCTGCTCGATCGGGCCGCGGCCTCCCCGATCCTCGAGTCCATGCCGGCGATCCGCGCCGATCACCTGGCCGAACGCGCCCGGCTCCGCGCCGCGTCCGACCCGATCGGCGCCACAGCGACCCACCGCGAGGCCCTTCGGCTGCGCTGGGAGCACGGCCTGGTCCTCGACACCATCGACAGCCTCGAATCCCTGGCCGCCCTGGCCGGCTCCCCCGAGCGGGCCGCCATCCTCTACGGTGCCGCCGATCGGGCGCGCCGGGACACCGGCTTCCGGGCCGGACCGCCCGACCTTCCCGCCGGTCCCGAGTTCGCCGTCGGGCTCGACCGGGGCCGGGCCCTCGGTCTGGACCAGGCGGTCGACCGGGCGCTCCGGGCGCGGGGCCGGGCCGACCGCCCGGCCGATGGTTGGGCCAGCCTCACGCCGGCCGAACGATCCGTGGTCGAGCTGGCGGTCCGGGGGCTGAGCAATCCCGAGATCGCCGCCGCACTGTTCATCGGCCGGGGCACGGTGAAGACCCACCTCGCCCACGTGTACGCCAAGCTCGGCATCGCCAACCGGACCGAGCTGGCGCGCAGCGCCGCCACCGCCGGGCTCGCCTCCTGAGCCCTGGAATCCGACCACCAGTCGCCGGTCGGAGCGCCGGAAGGCGGCGTGTCGCCCGGCGGACGCCGACTGGCGGTCGAATTCCAGGGCGCGCTCATCGCGCCGGTTCCGGCCGGACCGGTGGGCCGCCCGCCAGGTCAACGGTCACCGGCGGGTCGCCGTACGGCGAGAACCGGACCACCGTGTCCGTCGGCCGCAGCCGCGGATCCTCGCGGAACCGTCGCTCCAGCTGCTCCTCGGCCTCGGCGTCGCCGCCGTCCGCCTCGATCAGCAGCCGGGCCAGCTCGTCGGCCAGCTCGTCGTCGATCCCTTCCCCGACGCCGTCCCAGAGCAGCAGCTCGTTGCCGTAGCGGTGATTGACCTCCTGCACCACGTACAACCGGACGAAGCCCGGCCCGGAGAACTCGGAGTCGGGCATGACGCCATAGCGGGTGGCGTCGATCCGGCCGGCCCGATAGCCGGTCCAGACCTCGGCCGCGGTCTCGAACGGCGTCCCCTCACCGGTCGGTAGGTCGCGCACGTCGAACGCGTGATTCTCCTGCGTCAGCTCGGGATCCGCCCGCTGCCAGCGGGTGCCGTTCCACCACTCGGCGACGACGTGATCATGGTGGTAGCCAGCCTCGAAGTAGCCGGCGAAGCCGACCCGGGTCCGGGCCGGAACACCTTGCTCGCGCAGCATCGCCACCGTCAGCAGGGAATGATCACGGCAGCAGCCGGCCACCCGGTCGCCCGGTGGCCGCGGCCCGGCCAGCGGGCCCGGATGCCGTTCTTGATCAAGGTCGAGAATGACCGAGACCCAGCGGGAATGGATCTCGTCGCGGCGATCGTCGCGCAGCAGCGAAGCCTCGCCGCGATAGTGGAACACGAGGTTGCGCGCGACCGCACAGACCTCGTCGATGCCGTCCGGCTCGCGCAGCAGCGCGGCGTGCCGGCCCGGATCGCTGTAGGCGGAGTGAGCCGCGAAGCGTTCGGGTGAGAGAGAAGTGCTCATGGCCCGATCCTGCGCCCTGACACGGTGTCAGAGTCCAATCCCCGGTCCGCTCGGCGACGTCATCGGGCCGTCGCGCGGTATTCGCGTAGAGTTGAGCGGACGTTTACGAAAGCGAAGCGTTTGCGAGAGCGAAGGCGTACACGAAAGCGAAGGGCGTTTCCATGGCGGGCACAACAGTGATCACGTTCGGCACATTCGACGTGTTCCACGTCGGTCACGTACGGGTGCTCAACCGGGCCGCCGAGTTCGGCGACCGGTTGCTGGTCGGCGTCTCGTCGGATCAGCTGAACCAAGCCAAGAAGGGTCGGCGGCCGGTGTTCACCCAGGACGAGCGGATGGAGATCATCTCCAACGTGAAGTCCGTCCACGGGGTGTTCCTGGAGGAGAGCCTCGAGCTGAAGCGGCAGTACGTCGAGGAGCACGGGGCCGACATCCTGGTGATGGGCGACGACTGGTCGGGCAAGTTCGATCATCTCAACGACATCTGCAAGGTCGTCTATCTGCCCCGGACGCCGTCGGTCTCGACCACGGCGATCATCGAGCACATCACCACCATCGCCTGACCGGCGGTTCATCCCCAGGCCGCTGTGCACGACGTGTGGACAGCCGCCTGAAACGGTGGGTAAACGGCCGGTTCCTGTGGATCAACCGGTGGATGACGGATCGCCGGAAAATTCTTGCTCAGAAGGGTTGCGGACCCCTTGCGGCGGGTGTAGAACTTACTCACCGGAAGCCGCAAGGCCCCGGGATCAGAAGAGGGAAGTGTTCAAACGGAGGGCCTCGGCCCGCCGCGTCGGGGGTGACGAACCGCGGGACACGGAAGACTTCTGATGATCAGTCAGCGTCACATGGCCGATCACCCAGTAGGCCCCGGTCCAACTCATACTTGGACCGGGGCCTACACCTATTTTCACACATTTGATCATGATCACCAAGGGTCGTGCGGCAGTCCCTACCCCATCGGTTCAGCGACGATCTCCGGAACCGCCGATCACCGCGCGCCGCTGCCGGTCCGCGAGTTTGTCGACGTTGCGTTGCGCGACGTCATCGAGCGACAACCCCAGGTAGTTCGCCAGCACCGCCGCGTACCACAGGACGTCGCCGAGTTCGGCGGCCAGATCGTCGCGGTCGAGCTTGGTCAGGTCGCTGTTCTCGTCCCGGATCCACTTCTTGACCTTCTCGGCGATCTCGCCCGACTCACCGACCAGGCCGAGGACCAGGTGCAGAAACTCGTCCTTGGCCTCCGGATCGCGGGCCGTGCGCAGGGCCGCACGCTGGTAGTCGTCGCATTCCATGGAGCCAAGGTATCGAGGTCAGCGTCGCTGACGACCGACCACATGCACCAGGCCGAGCGCCGGCGGGGTGGTGCCACCCAACTCCCGGTACGCGGTGATCACCGATCGCATCGGAGACTCCCCGCCGACCGCCTCGTCCCAGCGCGACCACAGGTCCAGGCTGTCCGGCGGCACCCACGCCTTGACGTCGACCAGCCCGCCGGTCATCGCCGTGTGTTTCGCCCACCACTCGGCCGGATGCCAGGTCAGCACCTCGAACCCGGCCACGTCGGCGAGCACCGGCAGCGGATCGATCAGGTACGGGTCGTCGCGCAACGACGGCGTGGCGAAGCCCAGCACCCCACCCGGCTTGAGGGCGGCGACCAGCCGGCGCAGGAAGTAGACGTCGGAGCCGAAGTATTCCCACGCGTCCAGGCTGACGATCGCGTCATAGCCCGCCTCCGGCAGTTCAACGGTACGGACATCGCCGTGCAGCGGGGTGACCAGATCGTCGACGCCGGCCGCCCGATAGTTCGCGGCGGCCTCCTCGGCCGGGATCCACAGGTCGAGCGCGTCGACCGTGACGCCGGCCTCGCGGGCCAGGAACACCGCGGTCGCGCCGCGCCCGGGCCCGATGTCGAGCACCCGCTGACCCGGCCGAAGCCCGAGCTCGTCCCATAGCTCTTCCAACTGCCACAAGGGATTCGGGCCCATGTCCAGCGACAGCAACCATTCGGGGTCGTACGTCGACGATCGCGGAAACCGTTCCGGCAGGGACAACAACTCGGGCCGCAAGACTTCACTCCGTTCGCCAGGATCGATGCGGTCCGAGTCTGGTCTCTCAAGCCGTCCCGGACAACCAGATTTCGTCAGGGCGGGCCGTTGCCGACCAGTCCGTCGATCGCTTCCCGAATGATCGAGGCGTGGCCGGTGTGCAGCAGGTTCTCCTCCAGGATGTCGGTGAGGGCGCGGCGGCGGTTCACGATGTAGTCGTCGCCGCCCCAGGGCAGGGTGACGTCGAGCCCGTCGTTGTTGATCATGGTGGCCCAGGTGCGGCGGGACCGTTCAATGGTGGCGTACCAGGTCGCGTAGAGCTCCTCCGGATCGTCGGTGACCGCCGAATCGAAGTCCCAGCGCGGATTCGCGATCCAGTCGACCTTGCCCCACGGCGTCTCGTAGGAGGGGCCGACGGCTCGGGCGGTCCAGCCCGACTCGACTCCGGTCAGGTGCTTGATCAGTCCGGCCAGGGTCAGCTTCGACGGTGGGTGGCGGCGCCGCAGTTGCTCGGCGTCGAGCCCGCCGGTCTTCCACGCGAACTCGCGATGAACCCGGTCGAGGGCGAAGAGCATCAGCTCCCCCTCGCTTCCGTTCGGACAGTCGTCCAAGCGGATGTCGCGATAGTCCATCCGGTCCACTCCTAGTCGGTGAAGGCGGCGACCAGTTCGGCCGGTTCCATTATCGCCGGAAATCCTTGCCCACGTTGGACATCGCGGTCGCGCCGCTCGGCCGGCCACTGATCAAGGAACCACCGGGCCCGATGGGCGGTCAAGCCGACGGCCGTCGCGCCGGCGAGCTCGTCACTGCCCCCGTCACCGACGAACGCGGCCCGATCCGGAACGACTCCGAGCCCGCGACAGGCCCGCAGATAGATCGCCGGATCCGGCTTCGCACAACCAACTCGACAGGAGAACGCGACCTCGTCGAACCGAGCCGCCAAGGGACTGGCGGACCAGGCCGCGACCTCCTCGACCGCGCAGTTGCTGACCAGCCCGATCCTGAGGCCGCCCGCCCGAAGTTGATCAAGGGCACGCAGGATGCCGAGGTCGACGGTGGTCAACGACCTGGCCTTGGCTGCCAGGCGTTCGGCGTACAGGTCTTCGATGATCTTGCCGCGCCTTCTGTCGACCTGCACTCCCGCGGCGGCGCAGCTCTCCCGCAGGACGTCGCGGAAATCCAGCTCCCGTGTCATCCGCGCGGCATGGCGCGCCCGCCACACGCGAGCGAAGGCCTCCGCCGGCAGGCCGAGCCGCTCGGCCGGCGACGCCGGCGGTCGCCAGTCGGGATCGAACTCCGTCACCAAAGTCTCGAACAGATCGAACAGAACCGCTTCACATCGTGCCATCGCTCCCAAACTCTAGCCTCGATCGTTCGTGATCTTGGTGGCGCCAGGTTCGGCCGGTCAACCGGAACGTTCGTCCTGAAGCGGTAGGCGGGATGTTCGGGGTGCACCGTCACAAATCGGGGGCGCAACCTGGTCCCACCCGGCGATTTCCGGTCCCGCGAGGCGTTGCGCCCCCGATTTGTGCCAGTGCGCCAGCCCGGCCTGCCGACCACCCCCTCATCAAGGTCCACGACCGATCAGCTGAACCCCGGCGGACGTGACATCGCGGCAACCCGGCTCCGAGACCGACCTCGGCTGGATGCGCAACCCAGCCGTAGCCCCGGAACCCCGAACCCGAACCCGAACCCGAACCCGAACCAAGATCATGAACCAAGATCATGAACGATCGGGGCACTCGCTGCTGCAGACTTTGGAGATGGGAAACGACTCGATGAAGGGCCGGGACGAAGTCGTCTCGGATCCCGAGCTGGCCGCCGAACTCGCGCGTCGGCTCGGGCTCGATCAAGAGGTGCGGACCGGTTGGCCTGCGGGCCTCGACGAGGCCAGGCTGGAATCGGTCGACGCCGACAACCGGACGTGGCTCGCGGCGGTGATCGCCGAGCACGGTTGGCCCGGAGCCTCGCTGGTCGGCGTCGCCGGCGCCCACGCGGCCTGGCTGTTGGCGCAGCACGCCGACCAGGATCCGGAGTTCCAGCGCGACTGTCTGGCGCTGCTGCGTCAGGCCTGCGACGCGGGCGAGGCGACCCGTGCCGATCTTGCCTACCTCGACGATCGGGTCAGGACGGCCGCCGGCGAACCCCAGCGCTACGGCACCCAGGGGCGGGTTGATCATGAAGGCCGCTGGACACCCGGGCCGATCGAGGCACCGGACGAGCTCGACGAACGACGGCGTTCGGTCGGCCTCGAACCGTTCGAGGACTACCGCAGATCGGTCCAGGCAGTCGTCGACGGGCCGGAGTAGGCTCAACCGATGGCGGCGACCCACCCGAATCACGACCTGCTGCACCTGCAGCGGGGCGTCGGCGTCGTGATCTGGACGATCGCGCTGGTCGCCTTGATCGCCGTGGTCGTCCTGCCCACCCTGGCCGCCCGACTGACGTTGCCCGAAGAGGGCTGGAACCAGCCCGAGGTCGAGCAGGTGCTGGGGTGAGGAGTCCCGGCGCGGACGGTCAGTAGAGGCCCTCCGCCGCGGCCCAGGCGAAGTCGTCATCGTCGGTCCGGGCGGGAGCGACCCAGCGCAGGTACGGGTCGGCGAGGGCGAGGACGTCCTCCTCCTGATCACCATCGCCGCGGAAGCTCACGCCGACCGCGCAGACGGCGGCGGCCTTCGCCAGCGGCCCCGCGAGCCCGGGGGTGCTGACGCCGGAACCGGCGACCAGGGCCGCGGACTCGGCGAACACCCAGGCGACGCGGCGGTGCCGGGCGGCCAACTCCAACTGTTCGACGAAGGCGTGGCTCTGGACGGCGGACAGATAGCTCAGCAGCGTCGCCGTGAACACGAGCACCGGTTCGTCGCCCGGCAGTTCGGTGATCAACGCGGCGGTGTCGGTGAGGGCGTCGCCGCGGACGAGTGCGAGCTCCGAATCGCTGGCCCGGAAGGTGCTGATCGCCGCCCGCAACGTCGCCAGCTCGGACCGGTGTTCGGGCCAGACGAAGGCCTCCAGCCAGCGGCGTGCTTCCTCGTCGGCAAGATCAACGGGCGCCTGGTCCAGGCCCAGTCGCCGCAAGATCATCGGGCTCGGCCGATCAGCCCACGCCAGGCGATCCGCCGGTCCGCGCAGTTCGGTGGCGATCACGACGTCGGAGTCGGGTCCGTCGAGTTCGCGCCCGCCGATGCGGTACGTGTAGCGGTCGAAGAACAGGTTGAGCCCCGCACTCGTCCCGACCTCGACCAGGTGCACCGCTCCCGGCCAGCGCGCGGCCAGCCGGCTCAGGCCCCACCGCAGCGCGACACACCGCCGGACCTCATTGGTCTGGGTGGATCGATGAGCCAGCACTTCCGCCAGTGCGGCGCGATGCTCCCGACAGAAGTCGGCGAACATCGGATAGAGCTCCTCGTCGACTCCTTGATCACCACCGTGGATCGGGTAGTAGCGCCGCAGCGGGGCATCCGGATCTCGGGCCAGCAGCCAGTTGACCGAGGCGAACAGCAGACTCGGCCGACGCTGTGCCGGCGGCGCGATCATGACCAGCTGCAGGAGTTGATCATCGTCGGCGACTCGGGTGGCCAGCTCCTGGTAGACGGCGGATCGCCCCCGGCACTGCGTGGTCGAGAAGAAGCGGAAGAGGTTTCGGAGATCCTCGACGGTCACCGTCAGGACTCTACGCTCACAGCCGGCGCAGCCAGTCGTGGTCCGGTTGATCGGCCGCGATGGCGTGCCGTAGCCAACTGCGTTGCGATCGGGACAGTGTCGGCAGCAGCGCCAGGAAATCCGCCTCGTCGTGCGGCCGCCGGGCCGGCCGCGGGTCGGTCCGCCAGCGGGGCGGGATCGCCTTGTAGTAGACGATGATCGCCGCGGAGACCACCGGTAGGTCACCCCAGGCGGCCTCGCCGCGGCACGCCGACCGGGGCAGCGTGATCCGCGGTTCGGTGGCGAGGACCCACTCGTCGCCGGCCAGCTCGCAGATCTGGATGTCCAGTTCCGTGCCGGCCATGGTCGGGGTGTTGGCATGGATGTGAGCGGGTGGCTCGAGCCGGCGCCCGTCCCACTGATCGGGGCAGTCGCCGGCTACGGCGTTGTCGTGACCGAGCAGCTGCCACCCCTCCAGGTGGGACCGCAGGGTTGCCTGATCGTGTTGCCAGACCACAAGATCAACATCGAGATGATCGCGGGTCTGCCGGCCCAGCAGCAGGTCGGTTGCCCAGCCGCCGCACACGTACCACTCACGGTCATAGCCGGCGAACCGCTCGGCCGCACGCACGAGGGGAGCGGGCAGCGGCAGCGACGGACCGGGATCAAGATCAGCTGTCATCTCCGGAGCATCACCTACCGCCGGCCGAGAGACAACGGAGTTTCCGACGTCGGCTACTGGACCAGCAGGCAGAACGGATGGCCGGCGGGATCCGCCAGCACGTACAACGGTTCGCCCCCATCCTGCGACCGGTCGAACAGGACGGCGGCGCCGAGACCGATCGCGCGATCCCGATGCCGTTCCAGCTCCGCCACCGTCGGCACCCGGAAGTCCAGGTGCAGTTGCATCGGCACCTCCTCCGACGGCCAAGTCGGTGGCGTCGTGTCCGCCTTCTCCTGCACGGCCAGCACGCGACGCCCGTCGGCGTCGACCAGGACCAGCCAGTCGGCCTCGTCCACCGACCCGTCGGTGGGCGGCTCGTCGCCCGGCCGGTAGCGCACCCCCAGCAGCTCCCGGTAGAACTCGGCCAGCCCTCGGCAGTCCCGGGCGTCGAGGGCGGTGTGCAGAAGTACGGGATAGCCGGACACGAGACCTCCAGGTCGCTGCTCGATCATGATTCCTCCCAGCACGGTACGTCAGCGGGCAATGATCATGAAGCCTTGATCGTCGTCAGATCCTGGTCCGCGCGGCGGCCCAGTCCCGTGCCTCGCGGGCCAGGGACCGCATGATCGCCAGCTTCTCGTCGCTGTAGTCCGCACGGCTGCCGGGATGGACGATCGCCGCCGCCCGCTTCACCCTCCCGTAGCGATCGGCGGCGTCCGGCCGGGCGATCAGATAGTCGCGGAAATCCCGGTTCCATTGGGGGTGCGGCGATCGGGGATGAAACAGATGGAGGTTCTCCGCCCGCCGACCGTCCCGGTTGCGCCCGAAGCACCGGTGATCGGGATCGTCGGTGAAATACCGCGGAATGGCGAAGAATCCCAGGGATGCCAGGGCTCCGTCGGTCTCCCCCGCCGGCCGGTCGGTCACCGCCAGGATGTCGATGATCGGCTTCGCCGCGAGTCGCGGCACGCTGGTGGAACCGAAGTGCTCGATCGTCACGTCGTCGGGAAGCACAGCGACGAGTTCACCGCGAGCCCGCGCGAACCGTTGGGGCCACTCCGGGGTCCAGTCGACCACCTCGACGAGATTCCGTTCAGCGGTCACGGTTCAGCGGCTCCGACTCGGAGACCGGGGTGGCCAGTCGTCGTGCTCGCGCCGCGCGAAGGGCGGCCAGGCGATCTTGCCGGGTGGACGGCGACTCGGCCAGCGCGCGGCCGGTCAGGCTCTTGCGCAGCACCGTGCCGCGGCCGGAATAGCCGTTCGCCTCATAGAACGCCCTCGCCGCCCGCTCGATGCCGAGGAAGATCGATGATCCTCCCAGGCCGGTCGCGACCTGCTCGAAGTCTCCCAGCAGGCGGGAGGCGATCCCGCGGCGACGATGGGCCGGATCGACGGCGAGGGCCTGCAGCTTCACACCACTCGGGCCGTCCCGGAAGCCGAGAGCGGCGCCGCGGAACGCCTCGTCCGCGTCCACCGCCACCAGCATCAGAGCTTGATCATCATTGAACCGCTCGAGCAGCCGTTCGAGCCGGAAGTCCCCGTCCCCGCCGACATCGGCCGCGAACAACGGTGCCAGGAAGGCGAAGACGGCTCGGAGCTCGGCCTCGTCGGCCACCCGTCGGATCGAGTGGACGTCCGCGGGACCGTCGGCGGTGCGCGTCACCCGGTGATCGTCGCACCCCCGCAGCACTCGGACCAGCCCTTTTCCTGCCTACGGATCGCCGACGGCTGGGTTCGGCACCGGTGGACAACCGCCGCGAGTCATGATCAACTCGTCCCGACCTCGGAAACGGGAGGCGTCACTGTCATGACCGAGCCGACGACGGACCCGGACGGTGATCGGGCGCCGACGCTGCACGAGCGGCTGACCGGGCGGCCCTGGGACACGTCGTACCAGGACGGTCCGGCACCGTGGGACACCGGCCGGCCACAGCCCGCCGTGGTCCGGCTCGCCGCTCGCGGCGCCTTCACCGGCCGGGTGCTCGACGCCGGCTGCGGAACCGGGGAGAACGCGCTGCACCTGGCGTCACTCGGGTTGTCGACGGTCGGTGTCGACGTGGCGGAGACCGCCCTGGCCGAGGCGCGGCGGAAGGCGGCCGAGCGTCGGCTCGACGCCACGTTCCTGATCGCCGACGCACTCCGACTCGATCTTGATCACACCTTCGACTCGGTGCTGGACTGCGGGCTCTTCCACACGTTCGATGATCAGGAGCGGCTGCTCTATGTGGCGAGCCTGACCGCGGTCACCGTACCCGGCGCCACCCTGCACCTGCTCTGCTTCAGCGACGCCGAGCCGGGCACCGGCGGCCCGCGCCGGGTGAGTCGGGACGAGCTGCGCGGCACCTTCGGCCCGGGATCGGGCTGGCAGGTCGACACCATCGAGGCCGACCGGTTCGAGACGAGATTCCACCCGGACGGCGCCGCTGCCTGGGTCGCGTCCATCC
This sequence comes from Microlunatus speluncae, assembly GCF_009299835.1. Taxonomy (GTDB): domain Bacteria; phylum Actinomycetota; class Actinomycetes; order Propionibacteriales; family Propionibacteriaceae; genus Microlunatus; species Microlunatus speluncae. The sequence goes on along the minus strand of NZ_VKCZ01000020.1, from coordinate 451,913 downwards.
GGCACGGCTGACCTGCAGACCGGATCGGGCTGACACAATCGGGCCGTGGACTTCTCCGAGATAGCCGCCGAGCTGTACGCGGGCGCGCCCGAGGAGTTCGTCGCCCGGCGCAAGGAGCTGGCCGATCAGGCCAAGAAGGCCGGCGAGAAGGAGCTGGCCAAGCAGGTGATGGCGTTGCGCAAGCCGACCAAGTCGGCCTGGCTGGTCAACCTGCTGGCCCATCATGAGCCCGACCGGATCGAGTCCTGGCTCGAGCTCGGTGTCGCCATGACCGAGGCGCAGCAGAACCTGCAGGGTGATCAACTGCGCGAGCTCAACACCCAGCGCTCGACCGCCGCGCGCCAGCTGTCCCGCCGGGCGGCCGAGCTCGCCACCGAGGCCGGCCAGAGCACCACGGACTCCGCCCTGCAGGAGGTGTCGTCGACCCTGCAGGCCGCCTGGACCGATCCCGAGTTCGCCGAACTGCTGCGCAACGGCTGGGTCCACCAGGTCGTCGCCTACGGCGGGTTCGGCCCGCTCTCCCTCACCGCCGTGCCGCCGGCCGCGCGGGAGAAGAGCGCCCCGGCGGAGTCGAAGGACGAGACCGCCAAGCCGACGACGAAGAATCCGGCCGACCGGAAGAAGGCCGAGCAGGAGCGGGCCGAACGCGAGCGGGCCGAGAAGGAACAGGCCGAACGGGCGGCCCTGCAGGCCGAGCTCGACGAGGCGAACGGCGAACTGGAGGCGGCCTCGGCCGTGCTGACCGAGCTCCGCGAGCGACAGAGCGCGCTGACCGAGGAGCTGAAGCAGGTCACCGCCGACGAGCGGAGCCAGGCCAAGACCGTCGCCGAGATCCGCGCCCGGGTCACCGCGCTGCACCGCCGTACATCCTGAGCCCGCACCGGCGTAGGTCCTGAACACCGAAACGCCACCCCGGCCGGCGATCCGGCTGAGGTGGCGTTCGCTGCCGCGGCAGCTGCCGGCTCAGGACTCAAGCGGCTTGGCGATCGCCGGCACGGCATCCCGCGTCTCGGGCGAACCCTTGCTGCTCGACTCCGTGACGTCGGACTCGGCCTCGACCTCGTTGAACCGGACCTGGCGCCCGGTCACCCGGCCGACGATCTTGTCGATCACGAAGCCGATGATCATGGCCGCGACGATGGCGATGCCGGCCCCGAGCAGCGGGTTGTCCTTCACCCAGTGACCGGCCAGCGCACCGATCGCGATCGAGTAGACGGCCCAGGAGGTGCCGGCCAGGATGCTCAGTGGGAAGAACCGCTTCCAGGAGAAGCCGGTGGCGCCGGCGGTCATGTTCACCGCGACCCGGCCGACCGGGATGTAGCGGGCGGTCAAGATCAACAACGCGCCGCGGTGCTGCAGCTGCCGGCGGGCGAAGTCGAAGACCTTGGCCACCTTCGGCCGCCGCATCCAGGCGAACCGGCCGACGCCGAGCTTCCGTCCCATCCAGAAGGCGATGTTGTCGCCGGCGATCGCGCCGATCGCGGCCACCACCGCCACCCCGATCACCCACGGCTGACCGGTCGCGACACCGACCGCCGCCAGCGCCACGACGACCGATTCACTGGGCACCGGCGGGAAGAACCCGTCGATGCAGGCCACCAGCACCACCAGCAGGTAGATCCACGGGGAACCAGCGGCGCCCAAGATGAAATCGGTCAGCGTCTCCATGTCAACTATCCAACGCAAAACCGCCGGTCAGCACATTGAGGCAGTCACCCGGATCGTTGTCGGGTTAGCCCTACCCGGAGAGGTGGCCCAGGGATTGCCCTGAGCACCGCGATCGAGCCGTCACTTGTGCACCGACACGCCGCCAAAACCGGTGCACAAGTGCCGGGTCGGCGGGTTGTCAGGGGCGTTCGAAGACGATGGCTAGGGGGGTTTGTTGGCTGCCTTGGCCGAGGGGGTTGTCGGCGAACATCTCTTCGTACTTCTTCGGCTCGCCGGGGACGTCCTGACCGAGGGCGTTGCGGCCAAGATCATTCGCGTCCATCACGACGGTGCCGCCGAAGGTGCTCGCGTACGGCTCCGGCAGGATCGGCCGGATCGCGGCGGTGAGGGCCGCGGCGACCTGGTCCGGGTCCTTCGGCGGCAGCTTGGCCGACACGTTCGACGGGTACGCGGAGTATTCGGTCGGCCCGTCGATCGCCCGCACGTTGTTGCCGACCAGGTCGTAGAAGACGCCGCGCTTCCCGGCCAGCTTGCCGACCACGCTGCCCGCGGAGGCGAACAGGATCCGCGGCAGTCCGGCCTCTCCGATCGCCAGCTGCATGGTGAACGGCGAGCCGAGGCCGATTCCGGTCGGGGTCCGGACGACGAACCGGGACAGCACCCGCGCCGCCCAGCTCACCTTGATGTCCCAGACGAACATGGACCGGCCCTGGGTGATGGCGACGATCTTCTCGCTGATGAAGAAATACCAGCGGCCGGTGGTCGCGGCGAGATGATCTTGCTCGTCGGTGCCGGTCAGCGTCTCGAAGAACTCGCCCACCCGGCTGACTGCCCGGCTGGTCAGGTCGTCACTGGCGCTGAACAGTTCGGTCCGCAGCGGGTAGCGCCGGACCGACGTCCCGTCCGGCAGCACCAGGTCGAGCGCCTTGCCGTCGTTGGCCTCGAGGTCGGTCTTGATCCTGACCTCCGGCGCCGGCTGCGCCGCGTCGAAGAACTCCCGGCACCACAGCTCGACGTTGAGGATGCGCCAGAAGACGGCGGCGGCGGAGCTGTTCGGCCGCTTGATGAACGCCTCGAACGCCTCCACCACGGCGGTCTGATCGAAGTAGCCGCGGTTGGCGAACGACTCGCTCATGAACACGTCGTACACGGTGTTCTTGATCCGCATCAGCCAGTCGGCCTGCGGCGGCTCGGCCGCCCCCTGCCGGGTCCCGCCGAGCAGCGCGCCGAGCGTCTCGTCGTCGTGGCCGAGCAGCCAACGGACGGTGTCCAGCTCGAGGTACGGCAGCGCGAACCGGGTGCCGAACCGGCCGGCGGTCTTGGCCAGCGAGCGCAGCCGGTACGGCAGCGAGGTCGTGGTCAGGGCGTCCACCCGGAGCAGCGTCGCCTCGGCGGCGAGCGGCGCCGGGCCCTCGTCGGAGTAGCGGGACCGCAGCTCGTCCGACAGCAGGCTGATCGCCAGCTCGGGCCGTCGGCCACCGGCCGCCCGGGTGACCGTACGCACGCCGCCCCGGACCGCCGAACCGACCAACCGGACCGCGCCCGCCACGGGATTCGATGCCGGGTCGGCGCCGAGCAGCAGCTGGGCCGCGCCCTCGGCACCGATCAGGGTGTTGTAGTCCGCGCCGTCCTGGGCCAGCCGGTAGTGCAGGTAGGCGGCCGCCGAGCCGGTCGGCTCCTCCTCGACCCGGATGAAGTCGGACCAGTCGGCCTTGAACTGGTCGGCCGTCAGCCGGATCCGGCCGGGCTGGGCCTCGACGGCCGCCTCGGTGTGGTCGGGATATTCCGGCACCAGCGTGCGGTCGGCCAACCCGGACAGGGCAGTCGAGCCAGGCCCGGTCGGGATCACAGCCACGGGCTGCTCCGGCGTACCGAGAGAATCCTGCAACCGGCGCCGCAACTCCGCCGCCGGATCCGGATCGCCCGGCCGCGCACCCAGGGCCCGCAGCAGTTCGGACTTGGTCCGCAGGAACGCCTGCCGCCGGACCCCGCTCGGCTCGGCGATCAACGCCTCGCCCGGCAGCACCCGCTCGACGCCCTCGAAGAAGGTCGCCGGCTCGTCGTCCAGCGCGCCGGTGGACAGATAGCGGTGCACCACCCGCGCGGACGGCGTCGGCACCGGTCCGTCGGCCAGCACGGCTGCGATGGTCGAGCCGAACCGGATCCGGTGCCCGTCGGCCTCGCGCCGGAAGTAGAGCTGCTCCACCCCGAGCGGATCCCGCGCCAGCACCAGCCGGTCGGCGTCCAGCACCGCCAGCGCGAACGTCCCGGCGAGGCGACGGAAGCCGTCGATCCCCCAGATCCGGTACGCCTGCAACGCCAGCGTGGCGTCGTCGGCGCCGGCCTCCGGCGCGGCATCGGCGTCGGCCTGCTGCATCGCGGCCACGAGCTCGGCCGTCCCCCGCAGCCGGCCGCTGAACTCGATCGTTCCGTCCGACGACGTCAGCTCGGCGCAGTGGTACGAACCGGCCAACGCGATCATGCGATATGTCCTTCTTCAGGGGTGGTGTTCCGGCCCGGGTTTGCCCGGGGAGCCGGACGATCCTATCCAAGCGTCCGGCTGCTCGACCTTAACGCGGCCCGGCGTGGGCGACCCATTCCGAGGTGAGCTCGGAACCACACAGGAGTGAATTCAGGTAGCCGACTTTGCCCTCGATCATCTCCTCCGGCAGGTACGCCAGCAGCCGGTGCCAGGAGTTGTAACGATGCAGACGGCCGATCACCATCGACGGGCCGATCAGCCGACGCAGCTCCGGCAGCGGCGCCAGGTCGGCCCACCGATCGAGATAGGCGTCGATCAGCCGGACGATCCGCCGGTCGTCCTCGGCGCAGTTCCACTCCCGGCTCAGCGCCACCACCGTCACGTGCAGCGAACCGAACGGATGGCTCCACACGGCGTCACCGAAATCGAAGAACCGCAGTGCCTCGCCCGCCGGCGCCGCGAACGTGTTGCTCTGGTGCAGGTCGTTGTGCTGCACGGTCGACGGGAGCGGAAGCTCCGCCAGGCACTCGGCCGCGCCCTGGATCACCGACCGGTGCCGGGCCGCACGATCCTTCAGCCCGGCGTCGGCGTGCAGCGGGTGATCGGCGGGTAACTCGGCAAGCGTCGCCACCTGGCGGTCGACGTGGTCGGGGGTGTCGGCCGGCTCCAGCTCGGGCAGCCCGGTGTCGAGCAGAGCGTCGCGATGGTCGCCGAGGATCCGCTGCAGGTCGGCGTACTCGGTCAGGATCCGGGTGAAGGTCCGTTCGTCCGTCGCGCCGGCCTCCCGCACGGTGCGGCCGCCGTGTGGGCCCAGCATCCAGCCGCGGCCGGGCTCGACGGCAACCGGGACGATCACCCGCTCCGGTGCCAGCCGCGCGATCTCGGCGACCAGTTCGGCCTCGAACCGCATGGCCGGGTTGTTCTCCTTGAACCAGTACGGGCCGCGGTCGGTCGGCACCTTGAGCTGAGTCGACCAGGGCCGCACCCGCGGCTGCTCGATCGGTCCGGTGATCACGATGCCGGCTTCGGCCAGCCGCTCGCCGATCCAGGCCTCGGCCGCCGCGCGCCACTCCGCGCTCGTCCATTCCCGCGTCAGATCGACCCGTCCGACCCAGACGTCTGAACCCATCCCCGCATCCTGACACCCCGCCCAAACCGCCGACCCGGCACTTGTGCACGCGTTTTGGCGGCGTGTCGGAGCACAAGTGACGGCTCGATCACTGCCGTGGGGTGGAGCTTGACGGGACCGATAGCCTGTCTCCCCTGGTGGAATGCGATCCGCGATCGCCGATGTCAGTGGGGTGAAATCCGACCCGACGACATCTGGAGGAACGATGAGTTCAGATCCCGCGAAGATCCCGCCGCCCATCCCCCGGCTCGACCCGGCCAGGCTGGTCAGCGCGCTGGCGGCCGAGCATGGCATCACCCTCGAACTGGTCGGCGCCGCCGCCGGCGGTGAGGTCGGCGCCGCGTACGTGCGCTGGCCCGACGGCCGCGAGAGTGTGCTGACCAGCGTCGGCGACGACAGCGACGAGTGGGGCGAGCGGTTGCGGCGGACCGCGACGGTGCTGGAGTTGGCGCGGGCCAGGGGTGTTCCGGTCCCGCGCTACGACCTGGTCGTGCCGGTCGACGGGACCCACGTGGTGATCCAGGAACGGCTGGCCGGCACACCACCGGCCCGTCCGGACGCCCGGCTGGTGGACCGGATGATCATGGTGACCGAGGACTGGACCGGTCTGCTGGCCGACTTCGACGCCGAGCCCGCCTCGCTCCACCTCGCCGAGAGCGGACCGGGATTCTGTCTGCACGAATCCCTGGCCCACTACGACGACCGGACCCGACGGCTGCTCGAGCGGGTCGAGGAGATCGGCCGGTCCGGTCCGGGCGTGATCACCGGCGACGACCTGGTGCACCTGGACTATCACCTGGGCAATGTCCTGGTCGACGACGACGGCGTGATCACCGGCGTGATCGACTGGGACGGCTCGGCCCGCGGCGACCGCTGGTTCGCGCTGACCGTGCTGTCATTCGACCTGTCCGGTCGGCACGCCGACGCCGCACTGGTGCGCCGGGTGGAGGAGCTGATCATGAGCGCCGTGCCGGCCGACACGCTGCGCGGCTACCGCGCCCACCTCGCTCTGCGGCAGGTGGACTGGATGATCCGGCACCACGGGCCGGGAGCCGTCGACCACTGGCTGGCGATCGCAAACGACCGGCTCGGGAGCGACTGACCGACGGGCGGTGTCCGGGATCGACCCGACGTCGACCGATGGGGCCCGACATGGGCCCCCATCGCCTCACGTCGGGTCGATTCCGGTCAGTCCCTCCGCGTACGGTGATCGCCATGGAGCCGAAAGAGCCGAAGCCGCCCAAGATCAGCAAGGTCACGCTGGGCGAGCTGACCACCCCGGATCACCGGGACGTGCTGGATGGCGACATGCGGGAGGGTGAGCGTTACGTCCGGGCCGACTTCACCGACCGTGACCTGGACGCGGCTTCGTTCACCGGCTGCGAGTTCGACCAGGTGCAGCTGATGGGCGCCAATCTGCGCGGGGCCCACTTCACCGGCGGGCGCTGGTCCGACGTGGACGCGCCGGTGCTCCGCGGCCCACGGTCGTCCTGGCGGAGGATGATCATCGCGCGGTCGCGGATCGGCTCGGCGGAGCTGTACGAGTCCAATTGGCGCGACGTGACGATCACCGACAGCAAGCTCGGCTATCTCAATCTGCGCGGCTCGGAGTGGCGGGACGTGATCATCTCCGACTGCGGCATCGACGAGCTCGACCTGAACGACGCGACCGTGACCCGGCTCGCCTTCCGCAACTGCCAGGTCGGCACCCTCGGCCTGAACGGCGCCAAGCTGACCGACGTCGACCTGCGCGGAGCCGACCTCGCCACGATCAACGGCCTGGCCGGGATCGCCGGCGCGACGATCAGCGACCTGCAGCTGATGCGGATGGGGCCGCTGCTCGCCCGGCACCTGCAACTCAATGTGATCGACGACTAGCCCTTAGGAGCGGGCCTGCTCGTAGCGGGCCAGGGCGACCCGGCGCTCCTCGGCGTGGTCGACGATCCGCTCCGGATAGCCGTCGGCGTAGCCGTCCTCGGCCTTCCACGGCTCGTGCACCGCCGCGCCGTCGAGGTGAGCCAGCTCGGGCACCCAGCGCCGCACGTAGTGCCCGTCCGGGTCGAACTTCTTGCCCTGGGTGATCGGGTTGAACACCCGGAAGTACGGCGCCGCGTCGGTGCCGGTGCCGGCGACCCACTGCCAGTTGTGGTTGTTGGAGGCGAGATCGCCGTCCAGGAGTTGATCAAGGAAGTGCCGGGCGCCGAGCGGCCACCAGACGTGCAGATCCTTGGCCAGGAAGCTCGCCGTCACCATCCGCATCCGGTTGTGCATGAACCCCTCGCCGAGCAGCTGCCGCATCGCCGCATCCACCGCCGGATAGCCGGTCCGGCCCTGCTTCCAGGCGGTGATCAAGTCCGCGACCTGATCCGGATCGGCATACTCCATCGAGCCGAACTCCGGCCGCAGGTCCTGCCAGGCCGACTCCGGCCGATGCCACAGCACATCGGCATAGAACTCGCGCCAGCACAGCTCGGCGACGAACTTCTCCCGCGCGGCGGCGCCCCGGCCGGACTCGGCGCCGACATCGGCCAAGATCGTCCGCGGATGGATCTCGCCGTACTTCAGCGGGATCGACAGCCGGCTGGTCGCGTCGAGATCGGGACGGTCACGGGTGGTCTCGTAGTCGTTGATCCGCTCGTCCAGGAACGCCCGCCAGCGATCCAGGGCCCGGACCTCCCCCGCCTCATGATCATCCGGATCCGGCAGCTGCCGATGCTCCGACTTCACGTCATCGGTGTGCCAGGCCACCTCGGCCGCGGGCGCCGGATCGGCCCAGCCGTGCTCCCGCCAAGCGCGGGAGAACGGGGTGAACACCTTGTACGGATCTCCGCTCCCGTTCCGCACCGCCCCGGGCCCGACCGCGTACGGACTCCCGGTCGCGATCAACTCGATGCCGGCCTCGGCCAGCGACCGGCGCACCCGGCCGTCCCGCCGCCGCCCGAACGGGGTCGTCTCGGCGCTGATGTGCACCGCGGTCGCACCGACCCGACGGGCCGCCGCGCGCACCTCCTCCGCCGGATCGCCGGTCCTGATCTCCAACGCCCCACCGATCGTGTCCCGGAGCGCCGCCACCGAAGCCAGGTAGCGATCCCGGCGCCGCGACCCGTCCCGGAGCAGGGTCGGGTCCAGCACCACCAGCGGCAGCACCCGACCCGACTCCGCGGCCCGGCTCAGCGCGGGATGATCGGCCAGCCGGAGGTCGCGCCGAAACCACATCAGCGCGATATCGGCCCGCTTCGCCTCGTCATCCATCCGTCCAACCTACGACCATCCCGATCACGCCCAGCCTCCTGGACGATGGCGACGTTTGGGTGTTCGTTCCTCAGCCCGGGTCTACCGATGGGCGCGCCGCAACCGAGCCGGGCGGGTTCCGTTCCCTGAGCCTGTCGAAGCTTGTCCTGAGCCTGTCGAAGCTTGTCCTGAGCCTGTCGAAGGGGGGCCAGCCGCACCGCGCTCTCCTGTCGGTTGCAGCGGTCGGTGGGGAATCGCGGCCGGGTGTCGGTCGGAGTGACGGGTCGGGTCGGGCCTGCTCGGACGATCGGGGGGTTCCGTCGGCATTGCAGGCGGCGGGGAGCCATTCCGACGCTGGGTTTGCTCCGGCCGGCGAGGTGCGGGCTCCGTCGGACACGACAGCAGGCCGCCGCCGGAACCGGCGTCCGGCCGCGATGCGGACCGACCGCAAACACCCGCCCGCCCCTTGATGCGTCTTCCCGGCCGTCAGGCCGAACCCTGGGAGAACGGCGCGCACTGGCTTGCCCATCGACAGACTCAGGAAAGGACAGCTAGTAGTTGTCTTAACTACTACTAAGGTCTAAGCTCGCCCGAAACCCCGAGGAGAGGAGCCGCCGGCCATGGCCGGAGCCGCACCGAACGACCCCGCATCGGCCCCGCTGGGGCTGACCTTCGACGACGTCCTGCTGCAACCCTGCGAGTCCGACGTCATTCCTTCTGCCGCCGACCCGAGCAGCCGGGTGTCGCGCAACATCGAGCTCAAGGTCCCGCTGCTCAGCTCGCCGATGGACACGGTGACCGAATCCCGGATGGCGATCGCGATGGCCCGGGTCGGCGGGCTCGGGGTGATCCATCGCAACCTTCCGCCCGACGAGCAGGCCCGTCAGGTCGACCAGGTGAAGCGGTCCGAGTCGGGCATGATCGACGATCCGGTCACCATCGCGCCGGACGCGACCCTGCGCGAGGTCGAGGAACTGTGCGCGCACTACCGGATCTCCGGCGTCCCGGTGGTCGACGAGGAGGGCCGGCTGGTCGGCATCGTCACCAACCGGGATCTGCGATTCGAAACCGATCCGTCCCGGCGGGTCGGCGCGGTGATGACACCGATGCCGTTGATCACCGGACGGGTCGGCATCGACCGGGCCGAGGCGCTCCGGCTGCTGACCACACACAAGATCGAGAAGCTGCCGCTGGTCGACGACCATGATCGACTGCGCGGGCTGATCACGGTGAAGGACTTCGTCAAGGCCGACCAGCACCCGGACGCGAGTAAGGATGATCAGGGCCGGCTCCGGGTCGCCGCGGCGGTCGGATTCTTCGGCGACGCCTGGGAGCGCGCCATGGCGCTGATCGAGGCGGACGTCGACCTGCTCGTCGTCGACACCGCGCACGGCCACTCCCGGGCGCTGCTCGACATGATCGGCAAGCTCCGGGCCGAGCCGCGGGCGGACCGCGTCGACCTCGTCGGCGGCAACGTGGCCACGTTCCGCGGCGCCCAGGCCATGGTCGAGGCCGGCGTCGACGGGATCCGGGTCGGCGTCGGTCCGGGTTCGATCTGCACCACCCGGGTCGTGGCCGGGGTCGGCGTGCCGCAGGTGACCGCGATCCACGAGGCGGCCCGCGCCGCCCGGCCGGCCGGCATCCCGGTGATCGGCGACGGCGGCCTGCAGTATTCGGGTGACATCGCCAAGGCCATCGTCGCCGGCGCCGACACGGTGATGCTCGGATCACTGCTCGCGGGCTGCGACGAAGGGCCGGGCGAGTTGATCTTCATCAACGGCAAGCAGTACAAGTCCTATCGCGGCATGGCCTCACTCCCCGCGCTGTCCGGCCGTGGCCGCCGGGGCTCGTACTCCAAGGACCGCTACTTCCAGAACGACGTCACCGCCGAGCACGAACTGATCCCGGAGGGCGTCGAGGGCCAGGTGCCCTATCGCGGGCCGGTGGCGGCCGTCGCCTACCAGCTGGTCGGCGGGCTGCGGCAATCGATGTTCTACGCCGGCGCCGCGACGATCAAGGAACTGCAGCAGCGCGGTCGGTTCGTCCGGATCACCTCCGCCGGCCTGCGCGAGTCCCACCCGCACGACATCCAATTGACCGTGGAAGCCCCCAACTACACCCGCCGCTGACACCGCTGAGAAGTCCGCGCCCGGCAATCCCTGGAATTCGACCGCCAGCCGCCGACCGCACCCGCGACACGCGGCCGGACCGGAGTCGGCGACGATCTGCTGGTCGGATTTCAGGGCGCCGAGGCGATGACCTTCCCTGTCTGCCGTCGGCCGGCGTAGGCGATGCCGACCAGACCCACGCACAGCACCACCAGCCCGGTCACCTGCAGGACGGGGTTGCGGCCGGCGATCATCCCCGCGGCATACAGCACCGTGCCCACGCCGACGCCCACCGCCGGCAGGAGCGGGATCGTCCGGCGCAGAGCCAGTAGCAACACCAGACCCAGGACGCCGACATAGAGCAGTTGCGGCCCGACGCCATAGACGGCGAGGTCGACCCCCGGCAGGGCTCGAAAGGCGCCGGTCCCGGCGCGCAGCTCGTCGCGGGTTGCCGCCTGCAGACCGGCGACCAGGTCGGCCACCATCTGCACCGAGATCGCCAGCGCACCCAGCACCCCGACCAGCCCGACGATGTTGCCCAGGAGGCTCGGCCGCGCCAGCGCGCGCAGTTCCAGCAGCACCGGGACGAACGCGAGATAGCCGATCAACCACGCCACGTGGGCCGACGTCCACCACAGTCCCGGCTCGATGCCTTCGGCCAGCGGGCGCATCAGCAGGGCCCCGACGAGCAGACCCGTCGCCGCCACGATGAACATCGCTCGCGCGACTCGGTTCCTGATCATGACCTGATGCTCGCTTCATGCCGCCGGCTCCGGCATCGGGGAAACGCCCCGGCCGGCCCTGGAAACCCGAGCTTCGAATCCTTTGGCTAGCCTGCACGGAATGATCGATCCGTACGAGGTGATCGCCGATCGGGTGCCGCCTCCCGGCGACGGTTACACCCTGGTCGCGATCGACGGCGTCGACGGCAGCGGCAAGACGACGTTCGCCGCGACGGTGGCGGCCCGGCTGCGCCAGCAGGGGCGGGCATGTCTGGTGATCCACGTCGACGACTTCCATCGGCCGCGGGCCGAGCGACACCGCCGCGGCCGGGACTCACCGCTCGGCTTCTGGCTCGACACCTATGACTATCCGGCCCTGCACCGCCTGGTGCTGGAACCGCTCGGCCCGGGCGGCGACGGGTCCTATCGGAGCCGGTGGACCGACCTGGTCAACGACTGTCACGTCGACGAGCCGCCCCGCCGGGCCGAGCCGGGCACGGTGGTGATCTTGGAAGGCCTGTTCCTGCACCGCGACGAGCTGGTCGAGCGCTGGGACTTCTCGATCTTCCTCGATGCGCCGTTCGAGATCACGGTCGCCCGGATGGCGGGCCGCGACGGCGGGTCACCGGACCCGGAGCACCCGTCGCAACGCCGCTACGTCGAGGGTCAGCGCCTCTACTTCGAAGCCTGCCGACCTTGGCAGCGCGCCGACCTGGTGATCGACAACACCGACCCCAGGCATCCCATGATCATCACCGCTCAGGCCGTCTCGGCCGCCACCGGTTCCTGATCACCGGCCTGACGCAGCACCGCGGCCACGGCGGCGGCCCGCACCTCGTACTGGTTCACGGCGTCGGTGCTGTCGATGAAGTGATCGACGGCACCGATCGGCGGCAGCCGGCGCAGGGCAGGGTCGGTGATCGTCGCCCGCAGCGCCTCGGTGAACCGCTCGCCGGCCGGGACGAAGAACGGCCGGTCCCAGAACTGGACCGGCTCCGGGTCCAGCGGTTCGGTCAGTTCGAGCGCGTTGTGGGCGCGGGCGACCTCGACGTAGGCGGCGTTCAGGTGGCGTTCCCGGGCCGGCCAGTCCCGGGCGGCGAGTGCCTCACTCAGCCGCGGGCCGACCGTTTCGGCGATCGGCAGCCGGGCGAATGCCGAGCCGAGCCACTTCGAGTACGGCGGATAGGTGCGCGCCATCAGCAGGCACAGCCGGACCACGTCCCGGGCCAGCCGGGCGGCGATGATCACCGAGCCGAGATCGTCGCCGACCTGAGCGGTGCGGCCCGGAAACGCCTCCTCCTGCCCGATCCGCTGCCACTGGCAGGCCAGCAGATAGCGCCAGAGATCATCGGGATACCAGCCGAGCTGCTCCCGTACCCGACCAAGATCACCGAGCCCGTCGTGGAAGATCGCACCGCCGGTGATCTCGGCCAGCACCTGGGTCGGCGCCGAGAGCCAGTCCACGGTCTCCAGCCGCTGCCGCGGATCGAACCCGAGCCGCCACCGGAGCCAGTCGCCGATCCCGCTGACCGCGACCCGGTGCGTGCCCTCGGGAAAGACGGTCGGGAAGCCGAGGAACGTCTCCGGCAGCCGGTCGCCGACGGTCGCCTTCAGCTCCGCGGCCCGGTCCGCCTGATCATCGGCGAGGAAGATCAACAACCGCGGGCCCCAGTCATGATCGGTGGACCGCTCGGTGTCCAGCCCGAGCACCTCCGAGCCGTGACCGATCAACCCCGCCGCGTACGACAACTCCGGGAAACCCTCGGCCACGATCGGCCGGACCACCTCCCGGTAGTAGCGGCGGGAGAGCTCGAGACCGGGCAGGAAGGCAGCTGGCACCGGCCCAGTGTGGCGAACGGTCCGTTCCGGGGACAACAGCATTTGCCGATGATCAGGCAGGATGGCCGACGTGAGCGGCGCGGCGGAGGACAGCAACCGGCGGATGCTGCGGGCCCGTGACGCGATGGACCGCGGGTACGCCGAGCCGCTCGACATCCCCGCCCTGGCCCGGATCGCGCACGTCTCCGAGGCGTACTTCATCCGCACCTTCCGGGCCACCTTCGGCGAGACGCCGCACCGCTATCTGCAGCGCCGCCGGGTGGAACGTTCGATGCGGCTGCTGCGCGAGACCGACCGGAGCGTCACCGAGATCTGCTTCGAGGTCGGTTTCGCCAGCCTGGGCACGTTCAGCCGCACCTTCCGCGACATCATCGGCGAGTCGCCGACCGAGTTCCGGCGCCGCACCGTGGGCCTGCCGGCGATCACCGCGCCGAGCTGTTTCGCCAAGGCCTGGATGCGGCCCAGCAGTCTGTCCTGAGCTGAGCAGTTTCGGATAAGCAGGTCGCGGCCGGCGGGCCGTAGGTTCACAGACATGTTGAACGCCATCACGATTTCATCGATCTTCGTCCTCGACCAGGACGAAGCCCTCGACTTCTATGTCGGCAAGCTCGGCTTCGAGGTGCACACCGACCAGGACCTCGGCTTCATGCGCTGGCTCACCGTCGCCGTCCCCGGCCAGCCCGGCCGCGAGCTGCTGCTCGAGCGACCCGGCGCGCCGGCGCACGACGAGGGCACCGCCGAGCAGGTCCGCGAGCTGGTCACCAAGGGGGCCGGCGGCGGCTGGATCGGACTGACCACCGACGACGTCCAGGCGACCTATGAAGATCTTCGCGCCAAGGGCGTGGAGTTCACCGAGCCGCCGACCGAGCGCCCGTACGGCACCGACTGCGGTCTGCGCGACCCGTTCGGCAACGCGATCCGGATCAACCAGCCGAAGTAGCCCGCGTCATTCCATCAGCTCGACCAACTTCTGAACCGTTCGCAGATTGCGGCCCGTCGCGATCGTCCCGGGGTCACCGGACGCGCCGAGCTTGCTCCGGGCCAGGCCGCCGCGGTAGTCGATGAAGATCTCTTGGCCGTGCACCGCCAACTCCTCCTGATCGGAGGCGAGGGCACGCAGCTTCGACACCGCGGCGGCCGACGGCTTGGCCGCGCAGAAAGTGATGATCAGCTGGGACGGATTGGCGGCGTCGAACGGGTTGGCGGCCAGGGCCGCACGCAGTTGTTTCGCTGACCGCACGACCACCGGGACCTCGAAGCCGAACCGCTCGGCGATCACCGGCTCCAGCGTCGTCCGGACCGAGTCGGCGTCGCCGGTGGACTCGATGATCAGATTGCCGCTGTTCAGATGGGTGCGGACTTCGGTGAAGCCGGCCGCCTCGGCGACCTCGCGCAGCTCGGCCATCGCCACCTTGCGCCGGCCGAGGTTGACCCCTCGGAGCAGCGCGACGTACCTCGTCATGGGCCCATCGAACCATGTCCGGCCGACACCGGGGCCCGAACCGTCGCCCCGCCAGCGCCCGTCCCGGCGGGGAACCGTTTGCCGTGATTTCTCTTATACGGCAACAAAATGGGCCCGCCGACCTCTATCGCGGAGCGGACGCAAAATCTAGAATGAGCTTCTCTCTCTGCCGGGTGTCTCCCCGGTATCCGGCAGGTCAGGAGTGTCAATCGGCGAAGCTCGTAAGTCCACCAACCCACATGTCGTGGCCAGTGTCGGCCGAGCTACCCGTCCGTGCTGATCTCACTCCTGAATGAGGGTGGCCGCCGGGTGGGGCGGGATGCCCCACCCGGCGAATCAAGCTGTGCCTTCGCTCCGACGACTTGCCCCGGTTACCGACGAGTAGCATAATCGTTAGTTACTGGTGGGTAACTTGCGTCTGTCGAGGGGTTTCATGTCTCACTACAAGTCGAATGTCCGCGATATCGCGTTCAACCTGTTCGAGGTGCTGCACACCGAACGCGTGCTGGGCGAGGGGCCGTACGCGGAGCTTGATCAAGAAACCGCCGAGGCCATGCTGGCCGAGGTCGATCTGCTCGCCCGGACCAAGCTGGCCGATTCGTTCGTCGACGGCGACCGCAATCCGCCGGTCTTCGACCCGGTGACCCAGACCGCGCCGCTGCCGGAGTCGTTCAAGAAGTCGTACCAGGCCTACATCGATTCCGACTGGTGGCGGGTCGTGCTGCCGACCGAGCTCGACGGCCAGCCGACCCCGCCGAGCCTGGCCTGGGGCCTGGCCGAGATGGTGCTCGGCGCCAACCCGTCGATCTACATGTACGCCGAGGGACCGCACATGGGCTACGCGGTCTGGCGCAACGGCACGGAGCGGGACAAGCTGATCGGCAAGCACATCGTCGACCGGAAGTGGGCCGCGACGATGGTGCTGACCGAGCCGGACGCCGGCTCCGATGTCGGCGCCGGCCGGACCCGGGCCATCCCCCAGCCGGACGGCTCCTGGCACCTCGAGGGCGTCAAGCGGTTCATCACCGGCGGCGAGCACGACCTGACCGAAAACATCATCCATCTGGTGCTGGCGCGGCCGCACGGGGTCGAGGGCGAGGGCGGGCCCGGCACCAAGGGGCTCAGCCTGTTCATCGTGCCGAAGTTCCATTTCGATCATGAGACCGGCGAGCTGACCGGCGAACGCAACGGTGTCAACGTCACCGGCCTGGAGCACAAGATGGGGCTCAAGGTGTCCAACACCTGCGAGCTCACCTTCGGCGACGGCGACACGCCGGCCCGGGGCTGGCTGCTGGGCGAGGTGCATCAGGGCATCAAGCAGATGTTCGAGATCATCGAGCACGCCCGGATGCTGGTCGGCACCAAGGCCATCGCCACCCTGTCGTCCGGCTATCTCAACGCGCTGGACTACGCCAAGGCCAGGGTCCAAGGCCCCGATCTGATCAAGGCGACCGACAAGGCGTCGCCGCGGGTCGCGATCATCAACCATCCGGACGTACGGCGGTCGCTGATGACCCAGAAGTCCGCGGTGGAAGGGATGCGGGCGATGGTGCTGTATGCCGCGAGCATCCAGGACAAGGTGGCGCTGGCCAAGGCCGCGGGCGAGCGGGACGAGGCGGCCGAGCGACTGAACGACCTGCTGCTGCCGATCCTCAAGGGCTACGGCTCGGAGCGCTCCTGGGTCCTGCTCGGCACCGAGTCCTTGCAGACCTTCGGCGGCTCCGGCTTCATCGCCGACTTCCCGATCGAGCAGTACGTCCGCGACGCCAAGATCGACACCCTCTATGAGGGCACCACCGCGATCCAGGGCCAGGACCTGTTCTTCCGCAAAATCATCAAGGACCAGGGCCGCGCCATCGGTGCCCTGTCGGCCGAGATCGGGACCTTCGCGGCCGGCCAGGCGGGCAACGGGCAGCTCAAGGAAGAGCGCGAGCTGTTGCAGAAGGGTCTCGAGGACATCGGCTCGATCGTCGCCGCCATGATCACCAAGCTGCAGTCCTCCGCCGCCGGCGAGCCGCGCGACCTCTATCAGGTCGGCCTCAACACCACCCGGCTGCTGATGGCCGTCGGCGACCTGATCTGCTCCTGGCTGCTGCTCCGCGGCGCCGAGGTGGCCCTGACCGCGCTGTCCGGCGACCTCAAGCCGGCCGACCGGGATTTCTACGAGGGCAAGGTCGCCGCCGCCCGCTGGTTCGCCCGCACCACCCTGCCCAAGCTGACCGCCGAGCGGGCAATTGCCGAAGGCACCGACAACGCGGTCATGGACCTGCCAGACTCGGCCTTCTAGGACCCACCGGGCGGGGACGTTTCAAGCTTCCTTCATCCCCCCGAAGTGAAGGAGACGCCCCGCTCGGTGCTGTCTGGTGGGTCCTCGATCGCTTTAATCCCGTTGATCACCGTGCGCGATCCGGTGCACGGTCGCCAGCAGTCGGCGCCGCGCCACGGGGTCGAGGTAGTGGCCGTCGACGACGACGGAGTGGATCCGTCGGGTGTTGCTGATGTCGGCCAGGGGATCGGCGTCCAAGATCACGAGGTCGGCCACCCGGCCGGGCTGGACGGTGCCGGCCCACTGCTCGCGGCCGAGGAACCGGGCCGGCTCGACGGTCGCGCACTGCAGGGCGTGCAGCGGTGACAGGCCGGAGGCGACGAGTTGTTCGAGCTCGACGTGCAGGCTGGCTCCGGGGAACAACCCCGGGCCGACCGAGTCCGTACCGGCGAGCAGCCGGACCCCGGCCTCGGCCATGGCGCCCACTGTTGCGCGTCGCCAGGTGAGCAGTTCTCGATGCCGCGCGGTCTCCTCGACGGTCCGGCCGCCGCCGCAGTAGATCTGCTGGGTGAGGAAGGCCCAGGATTCCGGAGTGCCGGGCACCAGGTAGTCCATCCGCTGATCATCGAGCCGGACCGACTCCGGGTGGTCGATCACCGCATGCACCGCGAGGGTCGGCGTGATGGCGACATCGGCGGCGACCAGCCGTTCGAACACCGAGGTCGCCGCGCCGGGGTCGTGCCGGGCGACGGCGTCCCACTCCACCCGGGAGATCTGCCGCAGCCAGCTGCCGAGGTGGAACTCGGGTGCCGTCTCGATCGCCGCCATCGCCGCCTCCAGCCGGTCCGCATCCGTCGAGCTGGCGGGCCAGACGCCGCCGAAGAGATGCTCGAACGACCGCTGGCCGGACTCGATCTGCTCGACGAACGGGACCTGGTCCGACCGATGACCGGCGACCGGGACGTCCCGCCGCCCCGCCTCCGCGAGCACGGCGCGGTAGGCCTCCGGGGACAGCCGGGAATACACCTTGATGAAATCGGCTCCCGCTTCGATCGACTCGGCCACGGCTCGGCGCGCCTGATCCGCCGTGTTGATCATGATGACGGGAGCGTCAGGGACGTCGGACCACAGGCCCGGATCGCCATCGAGCAACGGACTGGCGATGATCATCCGGGGGCCGAGCACCTCGCCGGACCGGATCAGCTGGCGGATCCGGTGCAGCTTCGGCCTCCCCCACATCTCGCGGACCGCGGTCACGCCGTTCGCGACATACAGGCCGGCGAAGTGCCGGGGATCGTCGGTCTCCGACTCGCTGTGCACGTGCATGTCGGTGAGCCCCGGGATCAGATACTTGCCGGCGAGGTCGTACACCAGGGCGCCGTCCGGAATCGGGACCTGCGCCGCCGGTCCCACGGTCTTGATCATCTGGTCGACGACGAGCACGGTCTGGTCCGGGCGGGGCGGGGCGCCGGTCGCATCGATCACCGTGGCGCCGACGTAGGCCTGGAGGTCTGATCGGTTCATGTCTACAGCGTATTGACGCTCTATCAACCGCCGAGTACTCCTAGTGCACTTCTTTCTCCAAAAGCGTTCTCGGCTCACTCGCACCGCAGGTACACGTACGCGACGACGGCAAGCGCACTAGTACCATCGCACTATGCCCGGACCGAAGGACCAGCCGTCGCAACGCATCGCCGCCGCCTTGCGCGACAAGATCACCAACGGCGACCTGCAGCCCGGTGATCGGGTCCCGTCGACGCGGCAGCTCGTCCGCGAGTGGGGTGTGGCCATGGCGACGGCGAGCCGGGCGCTGGCAACGCTCCGGGACGAGGGGGTGGTGATCACCCGGCCCGGCTCCGGGACAGTGGTCCGCGGTGACCGGGGCACCAGGCCTGCCGCGGTGACCCGCAGCCGGATCGTCGCTGTCGCGGTGCGCCTGGCCGACCGCGAGGGGTTGGCGGCGGTGTCGATGCGCCGCCTGGCCGGGGTGCTGAAGGTGACGCCGATGTCGCTGTATCGCCATGTCGCGGGCCGCGAGGCCTTGGAGATCTTGATGGTGCGGGCCGTCTTCGGCGCGAATCCGTTGCCCGACCCGATGCCCGCCGGGTGGCGAGAGCGAGTCGAAACCGTCTATCGCCTGCAATGGCAGCTGTACCGCTCGCATCCCTGGCTGGCCGAGCTGACCTTGGTGACCCGCCCACCACTCGCGCCGGAGGCGATGCTGCACACCGAGTGGACCCTCGAGGCGCTGGCCGACCTCGACCTCGATCCAGCGACCCGGGTCCGATCCGCACTGGCCCTGCCCGCCCTGGTCCATGGCCTCGCGCTGACCGCACTGCACGAACACCGCGCAGTGCAGGAGACCCGCCTGGCGAACGCGCAATGGTGGGAGACGATCGACGGCCAGGCCACCGAGGTGCTCCGAAGCGACTTCCCGCGATTGGCGGAGCTCGCCGCCCTTCCCGTTGCCACCTTCGGCCTCAAGGGATTGGACGAGGTGTTCGAACTCGCCCTACGGCACTATCTGGACGGGCTTGCCGCCGGCCACCGGTAGCGCGGTCGGCTGCCGGCACCTTCGCGCTCGGGGTCACGATCACTCTGCACGTACGCCGACGCTCGATCCTGCGGCGAATCGCTTCCCTGCGGAATCCTCGCTGTGCAGCCGAGAGTGTCAGTCGTCGTGGCTAGCGTCCTGGTCAGTAGGCAAGGCGATACGGGGGTCAGGCAATGTCGAAAGTTGATCATGATGCGGAGCCGTTCGACAAGGCCGCGGCCGAAGCCCTGGCCGGCAGGATCTGCGCCCGGGCAGCCCAGCAAGCCGTCGCGTCCTGCCACCTACTCGAACTGATCGGCGATTTCGACGCCCGCGGCGGACTCGGCTACCTGTCCGGTGTGAAATCCGTCGCACACTGGATCGCCCACTCCTGCTCCATGGCCCCCGGCGTCGCCCGCGAACACGTCCGCATCGCCCGCGCCCTACGACGCATGCCGACCATCACCGCCGCCTTCCGCACCGGCGAACTGTCCTACTCCAAAGTCCGCGAAGCCACCCGCCTGGTCGACCAGTTGGACGAAGCCCGCCTCTGCGAACTGGCCCGCGCCACCTCCGCGTCCCAACTCGCCCGCACCATCGCCGGCTACCGCGCCGCCAGCGGCACCCGCATCGCCCAACACGACCGCCGTCGATTCCGACTGATCAACCGCGACGACACCATGACCGGACTCACCGGCGAACTACCAGCCGACGAAGCCGCCATCGTCGCGGCCGCCCTCCGCCGCGCCCGCGACCTCAACTCCACCCCACCACCCCGAAACGACACCGACACCGACACGGCCGACGCCACACCGCGCTATGTCAACGCCGACGCCCTGCGCGACATCTGCCAGCACTACCTCAACACCGCCACCACCGACGACGAATCCGGCGAAGACCGCAGCCTCGTCATCATCCAGATCGCCGCCGAACAACTCCTCGACCCCAACCCCGCACCGCACGAAGGGCCCGCCACCCCGGACTCGCCCAGCAACGACGCAAACGTTCCCGCGGGAACGCCGCCCGTCCGCCCAGCGGGGATCGACCGGGCCCGAGGCGGCACCACGAGCACGGCGGCCGAAGCCGGACACGACCTCCCGATACACCCACCGACCTGCCCGACGCGGACCGACCCCGACCCGACCGCGATGACACCCGACACGGTAGGCGGAACCAGACGCGTTCCCGACGGACCGTCCCTCCGGGAAGGAATCTGCACCATCCGCGGGGTCGGCGGGATCGAACCCGAGACCGCCCGCCGACACCTCTGCACCGGCACCCTCCTCGGCGCGATCATCGACACCCACGGCGACATCCTGGCCCTCGGGCACGGCCGCCGACTCGCCTCCAAAGCCCAACGACGAGCCCTGATGTTGCGCGACCAAAGCTGCCAATACCCCGGCTGCACCAGCAGCCACCACCTCCTAGTGCCCTGCGCCCGAAGTTCGGTGCATAAGTCAGTGGGATGAAGTGGTGAGCTGCAAGGCCGACGATGGAGTGCTACCGGGTCGTACCGCGACGGAGGAGAACGCGGCAGATCGCCACTTCAGCGCGCTGAATTATGTAGCGAACTTCGGGCGCAGGGCACTAGCCCACCACCGGATCAGCTGGGCCGACGGCGGCCCGACCGACCTGACGAACCTCATCCTGCTCTGCCGCTTCCACCACACCTGCGTCCACGAGGGCCGGATCATGATCACCCGCAACCCCGCCGCCCCACACCGCTCGACCGGCCTACCGGGAGGCCCGCCCTGGCAGTTCACCCTGCCCAGTGGACAACCCGTCGATCAACCCGCCTGGAGCACACCTTCGGCCGACTGGCTGATCCAGCGCCTCACCAGGCCCCACCCGGTTGATCACATCGACCGGCTCAACCATCCCGAGGCCCGCCCCATCCAACCCAAGCAATACGGCGAACGCTTCGACCTCCACGCCGCCGTCGGCGTCCTCTTCGACCTCAGCTCGCCATCGCGTGCCGCCGCATGAGACCTCAGCCTCGTTGACCGGCGCACTGACGAGCGTCAGCGGGCGCCGGCGTGGACGAGTTCGCTGTCGATCACCTGCCGGAAGTAATCGAACGACTGCGCCCCGAACACCAACCTCTGCCCGACCACGAACGCCGGGGTCGCGGTTACGCCGATCGATTCCGCTTCGTCGACGTCGGCATAGACCTGATCGACCAAAGTCGCGTCGTCGAGGTCGCGCTCGAACCGATCCAGGTCCGGAAGCCCGGCAGTGTAGGCATAGTCGTGCAAGCGGCGACGCTCGGAGTCCAGCTGCCCACTGTTGGCTGACTCGTCGAACATCGCTGCCTGGTAGGCCCAGAAGTGTCCTTGCCGGCCGGCGGCGCGCGCCGCCACGGCGAGGTCGAACGACTCCTCGCCGAAGACCGGCAGATCCCGCCACTCGTAGCGCAGCAGACCGGCGTCGACGTACTCCTCAACGAGTCGCGGCATCGTCTCACGGGCGAACGCTCGACAGGGCGGGCATTGGTAGTCGGCGTACCCGATCAGCACCACCGGTGCGTCGACCCGGCCCATCGCCATGACGTCGCGCTCGGTCCGGCGCTCCACTCCGTAATCGACCCGTTCGGCATTCCAGTCCTGGTTGCCGGTGGTGAGAGACGCCACCGCCAGCAGCCCGATGAGTGCCATGGCCACCAGAACGGGAGACCGTCGAAGACCGCCGATCACCCGCCCACCTCGGGACTGATCAGCCACAGCGCGCACTCTCCGGTCTCAGTCGTATCCGCCCACCGACCTCGTCATCGTGCCCGATCCGACGGCTCAGTGACGGATCAGACGACGGTGAAGTTGGCCATCATGCCCATGTCCTCGTGTTCGGCGTTGTGGCAGTGGAAGACGTAGCGGCCGCGGTAGCCGGTGAAGCGGGTGATGATCTCGACGGCCTCGCCGGGGCGGAGGTCGACCGTGTCCTTCAGGCCGGCGTCGAACGGTGACGGTTCCCGGCCCCCGCGGGAGAGGACCTGGAAGTTGACCAGGTGTAGGTGGATCGGGTGGTGCAGGTCGGTGATGAAGCGCCAGATCTCGACGTCGCCGAGTCGCGGCGCCGCGTCGACCCGGGTCGGTGAGAACGGTTCGCTGCCGATCAGCCAGCCGCGGCGGCCGTCGTGCAGCCTGCCGCTGCGGAACCGGAAGTCGCGCGTCACCGCAGCCTGCGACCGCGTCAGCGGCTCGAGCTCGCTGAGCCGGTCCGGGATCTGGCTGTGCTCGACGCCGCGGCGAGTGATCAGGAATCGCATGATCAACTCGGTGCCGCCACTGCCCAGCCGGTTGATCAGGGTGACCTCGGAGCCGACCGGATAGCGGCCGAAGTCGATCATCACGTCGTAACGCTCGGCCGGTGCGATCGGGAGATGATCATGGGCTTGCGGCCCGGCCAGCAGCCCATGGTCGGAGCCGAGCTGGACCAGGCCGGCCCCGCCCGGCGGTGGCGGGTCGAGGGCGAGGTCGTAGCGGCGGGCGTTGGAGGCGTTGAGGATCCGCAGCCGGTGCTTGACCGCCGCCACCTCGTGGGTCGGCCAGGGCACGCCGTTGACCAGGATCACGTCGCCGAACACGCCCTCGACGAAGTCATCCCGCACGCCGGGGATCGACCGCAGGCCGGGGTCGATGGACGGATAGCGGAAGGAGCCATCCTCGCCGAAGGACCGGTCGGTGATCATGATCGGCAGCTCGAGCTCGTCCGGCGGCAGCGCCAAAGCATCCTCCTCGGCATCCCGGATCAGGTGCAGGCCGGCCAGGCCGCGATAGACCGCCGGGCCGGTGAAGTCCATCCGGTGATCGTGGTACCAGAGCAGGGCGGCACGTTGGCGCAGCGGATAGACATAGTCGGCGCTGCCCCGGCGGATCACCGCGCCCGGATCGTTCATCGCGTGGTGCCCCGGCCGGGCGGGGCCCAGCCCGTCGACCGGCAGCACCAGATCGGTCGGATAGCCGTCGGACTCGGGCGGGGTGTGGCCGCCGTGCAGATGCACCACGGTCGGCACCGGCAGCTCGTTGCGGTGTCGCACGATCGTGGTCCGGCCGCTGCGGCTCTCGATCGTCGGCCCGGGGAAGATGCCCTGATAGCCCCAGATCTCGGTCGGCAGGCCCGGCAGGATCTCCGCCGTCGCCGGCCGCTGGACGATCTCGTACACGTCGGCCGGATGATCTTGATCATCACGGTCGCGGATCGGCCGGAGGACCGGCGGGATCGTCAATGGACGCTGGAACGGCGCGGGCCGGGGCACTCGGCTGCGCAGCAGTTCGCCGGTCCCGGCGCCGGCGGCCAGCAGCTTCGAGCCGGCGACACTGCCGCCGAGCGTGATCCCGGCGGCCGCAGCGAGGGCAGCGAAGCGGCGGCGTGACAGGCGACCGCTCACCGATCCGCTTCCTGATCATGAGGCTTGCCCTTCGACCGGCTCAGGGAACGAGAGGTCGCCGGCCACCAGAGGAAGATCATCAGGAACAGGGAGCCGGTCACCACGCCCACGCCGAGCGGGACGTGCAGCTCCAGGGCGCCGGCCAACCCGGCGAAGTACTGGGCGGTCTCGGCCGTGACCAGCAGCAGCGTCGCCAGGGTGGGCCAGCGCGGGCCGCCGAGGATCCAGAGCAGCACCGCGAGGATCAACTGCAAGAAGCTCAGTGAGGTCACCAGGTCGGCACCGCGGGCGTGCAGCACGAGCATGTCGTAGTTGCCGCCGAGGTAGGCGCCGGCCAAGGTCGGCTGGCCGATGACAGCTACGCCGTGCAGGGTGGCGACGATTCGCACAGCCCACCAGAGGCCACGGGCGCCGGCCCGACGCCGCCCACGCCCGGCCCCCTCCGGGCTCGGGCTGTCCGGGCTCGGGACGGCCGGGCTCAGGACGGCCGGATCGTTCGCTGAGGTTCGCACAGTCCACGACGTTAGGGAGGCGGCATCCATGGCGTCCAAGACCAGTTCGGAGACTGATTCATAACCACCGGGCCATAAGATGGACTGATGGATCTGCTCGCCCTGCGCTACTTCCAGGCTGTGGCCCGGACGGAGCACGTCAGCCGCGCCGCCGACCAGCTCCGGATCGCCCAACCCGCCCTGAGCCGGGTGCTCAAGCGGCTGGAGTCCGACCTCGGCGTCCGGCTGTTCGACCGCCGGGGCCGCAATCTCCGACTGAACTCCTTCGGCGCAACCTTCCTGCGCCGGGTCGATCGCGCGCTGGCCGAACTGGACGACGGGCGCCGCGAGCTCGCGGACGCGGTCGGTCTCGAGCACGGGCGGGTGTCCATCGCGACGGAGACGCTACGCAGGCTGACCCCGATGCTCACGGCGTTCCTGACCGATCACCCGGAGATCGACGTGCGGCTGGCCGAGGCCGCACCGGCCGCGATGGTCCGGCAGCTTCGGGACGGCACCCTGGACCTCGCCTTCGCCTCCCAGCCGCTCACCGACCCGGAGCTGCGGTCCCGGGCCCTGCTGCGCGAGGAGGTCCTGCTCGCCCTGCCCGCCACGCATCGGCTGGCATCCCGGGACCGGGTCGCCGTGGCCGAGCTGGCCGGCGAGCGGCTGATCGTGAACCGGCCGGGCCATTGGCTCCGGGTGCTGACCGACCGGCTGCTCGTCGACGCCGGGGTCGAGGCCGACATCGTCTGCGAGTGCGACGAGCCGACCGTGATGGTCGACCTGATCGACGCCGGGCTGGGGATCGGGCTGGCCCCCGCGATGGCCCGGGCGGCGGAGCCACGGGTGTCGGCCGTGGCCGTACGGCTGGATCATCCGGACAGTTTCCGGACGCTGTCCGTCGTCTGGCGCGAGGACGCCTACGTCTCGCCGGCGAGACGAGAGCTCTTGGAACACGCGGTCCGGTTCTTCCGCGCAGCGACGGCGTGATGCCCGGCGGGCGGCAAATGACGGCTGGGCGAATTTCCCCGGATCGGGTTGCGAAGCCGGCCGGACCGCGAGAGGTTGTCCCAGGGAATGCCCGCCCACCCTCGCTGCGGCGGGCCTGGTCGCTCGGAGGAGCTTCAGTGCTGTCAGGTCACTACTCTCGTGCCCGAATCACCCTCTCGTCCCTGCTCGCCGTGGCGCTCGCACTCGGCCTGCTGCTGATCAGTCCGCCGCCCGCCGGCGCGGCCGAGCCGGTGTCCATCGCCGACATCCAGGGCACGGGAGCCGAGACCCCGCTGAAGGGGCAGGTCGTGCAGACCGAGCCGGCGGTGGTCACCGCGGTCTATCCGAAGGACGACCGTGGCTTCAACGGCTTCGTCATCCAGGCACCGGGCAGCGGCGGCGAGGACAAGGATCCGGCCGCCGGCTCCGACGCGATCTTCGTCTACACCGGCAACGTGACGTTCCGGGCGGTCGAGGTCGGCGACCAGGTCCAGGTGACCGGCACCGCCGGCGAATACCAGGGGCTGACCCAGCTCGCGATCGCCGCCGCGCGCGACGTCAAGGTGGTCCCGCGGCCGAACCTGGCCGATCCGGAGCCGATCACCACGGCCTGGGCCGACACGGCCGCGCAGCGCGAGAACTACGAGTCGATGCTGTACGCGAGCGACGAGGACTTCCTGGTCAGCGACACCTACCCAC
This sequence comes from Microlunatus speluncae, assembly GCF_009299835.1. Lineage (GTDB taxonomy): Bacteria > Actinomycetota > Actinomycetes > Propionibacteriales > Propionibacteriaceae > Microlunatus > Microlunatus speluncae. The sequence goes on along the minus strand of NZ_VKCZ01000020.1, from coordinate 425,906 downwards.
TGCTCCCGTACGGCGAGCTCGGCCTGGCCGCCGGCGGCGAACTGCCGGTGCAGCCGACCGACGCCGGCCGGCCCGGCTCGGCCGAGGCCGCCGCGCAGGCAGCCACCAACCGGGCCATCCAGGTCAACCTCGACGACGGCACCAACCGGCAGTTCGGCTCCGACGACACGCTGCCCTATCTCAAGACCGGCGAGGGCGTCACCGTCGGCGACACGCTGCGCCTCAGCGCCCCGGTGATCATCGACTGGCGCAACGGCAAGTGGAAGTTCAACCCGGTCGGGCCGATCGCGGCCGGCGATGAGGTGGCCGAGATCGATCCGGCCGCGACCCCGGACGCGCCGCAGGTCGGCGGCGACTTCACGATCGCGTCGTTCAACGTGCTCAACTACTTCACCACCACCGGCGAGGGACGGGCCGACTGCGAGGGCAACGAGCCGGCCGGCTCCGACGGACCCAACGTCACCTTCGACTGCGACGTCCGCGGCGCCTGGGACGCCGAGGATCTGCAGCGGCAGCAGGCCAAGATCGTCACCGCGATCAACGAACTCGACGCCTCGGTCACCGGCCTGATGGAGATCGAGAACTCGGCCCGGCTCGGCGAGGACGCCGACGAGGCGACGAAGACCCTGGTGGCCGCCCTGAACGAGGCCGCCGGGTCGGAGAAGTGGGCGTTCGTCCCCTCCTCCGATCAGCTGCAGCCGACCGACCAGCAGGACTTCATCACCAACGCGATCATCTATCAGCCGGCCGAGGTCGAGCTGAACGGCAAGGCGTACGCGCTCGGCTCCGCGGCCGGTGACGGCGGGGCGTTCGCCAATGCCCGGACTCCGATCGCGGCCAGCTTCACCGCAGCGGGAGGCGGCGAGCCGACCCTTGTCGTGGTCAACCACTTCAAGTCCAAGAGCAGCGGCTCCGACGCGACCGGCGACAACGCCGACTCCGGCGATGGTCAGGGCGCCTTCAACGGCGACCGGACCCGGCAGGCCACGGCGCTGGTGGAATGGCTGCCCGAGTTGCAGCAGGCGGCGAACACCGAGTCCGTCGCGCTGATCGGCGACTTCAACTCCTACACCCGCGAGGACCCGCTGCAGCGGCTGGCCGCCGCGGGCTTCGAGGAGGCCGCGCCGGCCGATCAGTATTCGTACAACTTCTCCGGTCTGGCCGGGTCGTTGGACCACATCTTGATCAACTCGGCGCTGGCCGAGCGCAAGTCCGAGGCCGCCGTCTGGAACATCAACGCCGGCGAATCGGCGGCGCTGGAATACTCCACCTTCGGCGCCACGGCGATCGACTACTACGACGACGACGCCCGGCGCTCCAGTGATCATGATCCGGTGATCATGGGCCTGGCCGCGGGTGCCGAGGGGCCGGCCGAGCTGACCCTGCTGAACATCAACGACTTCCACGGCCGGATCGCCGCGGAGTCGCCGAACACCGTCGCGGTGTTCGGCACCATCGAGCAGCAGCGCGAGCAGGCCGGCGAGGACAACACGCTGTTCCTGTCCGCCGGCGACAACATCGGCGCCTCACTGTTCGCCTCCTCGATCCAGCAGGACAACCCGACGATCGACGTGCTGAACGCGGCCGAGCTGGCCGCCTCGGCGGTCGGCAACCACGAGTTCGACAAAGGCTTCGCCGACCTGACCGGCCGGGTCGACGACCGGGCCGACTGGGACTACCTCGGTGCGAACGTCTATCAGCGGGGCACCAAGACTCCAGCGCTGCCGGAGTACGCGACGTTCGAGAAGGCGGGCCGCACCGTCGCCGTGATCGGTACGGTCACGGCCGAGACCCGTTCGCTGGTCTCGCCCGATGGCATCGCCGACCTCGACTTCGGGGATCCGGTGGACGCGGTCAATCGGGTCGCGCAGCAGCTGTCCGACGGCGACGAGGCCAACGGCGAGGCCGACGTGATCATCGCCGAATACCACGAGGGTGCGGTCGAGGGTGAGCCCAACGGCACCCTGGCCGACGAGGTGTCCAAGGGCGGCATGTTCGCCAAGATCGTCAACCAGACCTCGGCCGCGGTCGACGCGATCTTCACCGGTCACACCCACCAGGCCTACGCCTGGGACGGCCCGATCCCCGGGGTGCAGGGCAAGACCCGGCCGATCCTGCAGGCCGAGTCCTACGGTGCCCTGCTGGGCAAGGTGACGCTGCGCTTCGACGAGTCGGGGGCGGTCGCTTCGTACACGGTGGAGAACCTGGCGATCACCGAGACGCCGAACGAGGAGTTGATCAACACCTACCCGCGGGTCAAGAAGATCTCCGAGATCGTCGCCGACGCGCTGGCCAAGGCCGACGAGCTCGGCAGCGTGGTGATCGGCGAGGCCACGGCTCCGATCACCCGGGGCACGGTCGCCACCGACGACGGGACGCTCGAGGACCGGGCCGCCGAGTCGACGATCAGCGACCTGGTCGCCAACATGTTCCGGGAGCAGTTGTCCGACCCCCAGCGCGGCGGCGCCCAGATCGGCATCCAGAACCCGGGCGGCAACCGGGAGGATCTCGACGCCGGAGAGATCACCTACTCCGACGCGGCGGCCGTGCTGCCGTTCGCGAACACGCTGGTCACGCTGGATCTGACCGGCGCCCAGTTCAAGACGCTGCTCGAGCAGCAGTGGCAGACCAACGCCGACGGTTCGCCGTTCACCGGGTCCCGGCCGTATCTGCAGCTCGGCGTGTCCGACAACGTCAGCTACACCTATGACGCGTCGCAGGCCCAGGGCGAGCGGATCACGTCGATCATGATCGACGGCCAGCCGTACGACCCGGCGGCGACCTATCGGATCGGCACGGCCAGCTTCCTCGCGGCGGGCGGCGACAACTTCCACGTGCTCGCCGATGCCGCCGACAAGCGTGACTCGGGGCTGATCGATCTCGACTCCTGGACCGAGTTCGTGAAGGCGGCCTCGCCGCTCAGCCCGTCCTATGCGAAGCGGGCGGTCGCCGCGGCGCCGATCCCGAGCGAACTCGCGGTCGGTGAGGCGTACGAACTGCAGGTCGGCAGCACCGAGCGGACCACCGGCGGCCCGCTCAACACGATCGACTTCAGCGGCGCGGAGGCTCCGGCCAACACGGCGCTGACGGCCAAGATCGGTGATCAAACCGTCGGCACTGCCACCGTCACCGACGGCGCCGCGACGCTGACGATCGAGGTGCCGGCCGGCGTGCCGGCGGGTCCGGCGACGCTGGTGATCACTGCGGCTCCGACCGAGACCACGATCACCCTGCCGGTGACGATCACCGGCGGCGGATCGGAGCCGGCGGACGAGCCCAAGATCACGGTACGACCGGGACAGGCGGCGCCGGGTGATCAGATCGAGGTCGAGGCCACCGGCTTCGAGGCCGGATCGACCGTGCCGGTCACATTGCATTCCGAGCCGATGGAGCTGGGGATGCTGGCGATCGACGCGGACGGCGCCGGCAGCCTGACCGCCGTCATTCCGGCGGACACCGCGCCGGGCGAGCACAAGATCGTCGCAGGGTCCGGCGACTTCCAGGCCACGGTGACGATCGTGATCACCGCCGCCGGGAGCGGACCGGGCGTTGACGACGGTCAGTCGCCGAACCCCGGCGACGACGACGGAGCACTGCCGAACACCGGCTCAAACATCGGTCTCGCGCTGTTGATCATCGCCGGGATCGCCGTGCTCGGCGGTGCCGCACTGGTGATCACTTCGGTGGTCCGTCGGCGTCAGTCGGCCGGCGACTCGTAGGCCGCGCCGGTCCTAGCCCTTCGGCGACAACTAGGAGATAGTGGGAGGCATGTCACAACAGCCAGGAGATCCGTCCGAGCGCGGTCAGTCCGAGTCCACGCCGGCCAACGATCCGAGCCAGGCCTTCGGCCAGCCGACGCCGAGCCGGCCGGAGGGCGCGGATCAGGGCGAGCCGCATCCCGCTCGGGCCTACGAGTCGGCGAGCTCGGCCTCGGATCCGGACGCCACGGTGCTGTCCCCGCCGCCCGGATCCGGCCAGCCCGGGACTCCCGGCGCCACGTCGCAGCCGAGCGCCCCGAGCCAGGACCCGTGGGGATCTCCGACCGGCTCGCCCAGTTCCGGACCGGCGCCCGAGGCGGGGTCGCAGTCCAGTGCGCCGAGCCAAGCGCCTTGGGGATCGCCGGCCGGCTCCCCGACGTCCGGTCCCGCGCCGGAGGCGAGCTCGCAGCCCAGCGCCGCGGGTCAGCAGTCCTGGGGTTCCCCGACCGGGTCGCCGGCCTCCAGTTCCGTGCCGGAGGAGACCCAGCAGCTCGGCGCGCCCGGCCAGTTCGGCTGGGGCAATCAACAGCAGCAGCAACCGCCGCAGCAGCAGTACGGCGCGCCGCAGGGTCAGCAGCAGTACGGGCAGCAGCAGTACGGCCAGCCGCAGCCCCAGTACGGCCAGGCCCAGCAGTACGGCGGCGCCCAGCAGCAGCAGCCCCAGCAGTATGGGCAGCAGCAACAGCAGTACGGCGGTGATCAACAGCAGTACGGCCAGCAGCCGGGTCAGCAGCAGTACGGCTATCAGCCGCCGCAACAGGGCGGCCTGCAGAAGCCGGCCGACGCGAATCCGATCTCGGCGATCTTCGACCTGTCGTTCTCCAAGTACGCGACGCCCGGCATCGCCAAGATCGTCTTCCTGGCGGGCATCGTGGTCGGCGTCCTCTACTGGATCATGTCGATCGTCGGCGGCTTCACGATCGGCGCGGTCGGGGCCGGAATCACCGGCGACAGCAATCCGGTGCTCGGCATCCTGGCCTTGATCTTCGGCTGGATCCCGGTGTTGTTCTGGATCGCGATCCTCCGGGTCGGGCTCGAGGCGGCCGTGGCCAACGTCCGCACCGCGACGGACATCCGCGTGGTCCGGGAGAAGCTCGCCGACGAAGACGACGACTCCGCCTCCTGATCAACCTCAGCAACGCCGCGGCCCGACTCCGGGTCGCGGCGTTGTGCCGTCTCAGCCCGCGGCGACGCTGGACCGGCGGATGATCAACTCCGGCTTGAGCTGCCGCCGGACCGGGGCCCCGGCATCGCCCCCGATCCGTTTCAGCAGCAGGGATACGGCCAGTTCGCCGATCAGCCTGGTGGGGATCCGGACCGAGGTGAGCGCGGGGTTCAGCCACGGCGAGTAGGCATGATCACCGTAGCCGACCAGCCGCACCTGATCGGGCACCCGGAGACCGCGTTCGGTCAGCGCCGCCAGGGCGCCGAGCGCGAAATGATCATCGCCGGCGACGATCGCGTCGAACGGCTGCTGGCGGTCCAGCAGCGTCAGGCAGGCACGATGAGCCTCGGTGGCCCGCCACCGCGGCTCGGCCGTCTCGAACCGCCGGGTAGGCACCAAGATCGTTTCCCCGGCCGCGTCCGGCACCTCGGCCATGGCCCGCGCGTACCCTTCCCGCCGATTGCCGATCGTGCTGATCGCCAGGTCCTCCTCGAACTGGACGATCCGGCGACAGCCCTGGGCGAGCAGATGCCTGACCGCGGCGTAGCTGCCGGCGACGTTGTCGGCCGTGACGAAGTCGCAGGGCAGCTCCGGCACCTCCCGGGAGGCCACGACCAGCGGCACGCCCGCGGCCAGCACGTCCGCCCACGGCTCGGGCCGGCCCTGGACCGGGATCACGATCGCCCCGGCGAGATCGCTGTCGACGATCCGGCGGGCGATCTGCTGCTCCTCCCGCTCGCTCTCCTCGGTGGTGAAGATGTCCAGCGAGTAGCCCGCCGACCGGGCGCCGGCCTCGATCGCGCCGATCAGCTCGGCGGAGAACGTGTGCGTCGCCGACGGAATCGTCACCGCGACGGTCCGGGAGCGCGGCTCCGGCCGGCCCGGCTGGCCCGACTCGGGGACGGGCAGGTAGCCGGTCCGCCGGGCCTCGTCCAGCACCAGCGAGCGGGTCCGGTCGCTGACGCCGTCCTTCCCGGCCAGTGCGCGGGAGACCGTGTTGGTGGACAGGCCGAGGCCCGCAGCAAGATCACCCAGGGTGGTACGCCGGCCCGTCATCTGTCTCCCTTCTCGGCTGAGGATTATTCCTTGAGGGCAAGGTAGACGCGAATCAGCGGCGGCGTCGTGCCGCCGGATCGGCGCACCTCGAGCCGCAGCCAGTGGCCGAAGTCGCTCAGCGGGATGGTGATCAGTCCGTCGCCGGCCACGGTCACCGGCAACGCCTCGTGCTCGACCCAGGCCAGCCCGTCGGGCGAGACCTGCGGGGTGATCGTGATCTCCGCCGTGGGATCGGGCTGCAGGAACTGGACGAACCAGCGCGCCTCGCCGGCCCAGGCGGTCTCGAACGGCTCGGTCAGTAGTTGATCATGGAGCTCGGCGCCGCGCTCCAGCACGGCCGTCTGTGATTCACGCATAGTTGTTGCTCACCAATCCGCGGAGATGACGAGGGAGTCGAGGAAGAGGAAGTTGCGCTTGCCCGAGAGCGTACGGACGGAGAAGTAGAAGTTGAGCAGGTTCTCCAGCGAGCCGTAGCGATCTTCATACGGCGGCACCGGCACGTCGCGCCAGTCCATCACCCGGTCGTTCAGCTGCACCTCGACGTTGCTCCGGGTCTCGGTGTTGATCAAGAACCGCAGGTAGTGCCAATTGACCTTCGTCGGCACCTCGTTGACGCACAACTCCTGCGGCTCACCGAAGACCTGCCAGTCGTCCGGATCGGGCGCGGTGAAGTCGGCGGCGTACGGGAAGTCGACCCGACCCTGATGATGATCACGCGGCGTCGGCTCCGGCACGGTCGGATACATCCACTGCCGCAGCAACCGGCCGTCGGCGTCGGCGTTCTGGTAGCGGGCCACGTTGTGATAGCGCAGGCCGCCGTCGCCGCACAGGTCGGTGGCCACCGTGAACGCGCCGAACTGCGCCTCCGACGGATGCTGGTTGCCGTCCCAGGCCATGTCGCCGAACGCGTTCTCGGCCTCGTCGCCGCCGACCGTCGCCTCGGTCTTGAACGCCAGGTAGGCCTCGATCTGCAGCAGCCCGCGACCGCTCATGGTCAGCCGCCGGATCGCGGTCGCCGTGTGCCCGGGGTGCGGCCGGGTGGCCAGCTTCATCGCGTAGGTGCCGGACATCGCGCCGTGCGTGCCGACGTCGAAGAAGTCGCAGGAGGAGAGCTGCGGCGGCCGGAAGTCCCGGAAGTGCCGGTCCAGCGAGGCGTAGTCGCCGGTGCCGTTGTAGTTGCCGCCGAGCTCGACCCAGCCGTGCAGGCCGGTGTTGAAGTCGTCGTGACACAGGATCCGGGCGAGCGGGTTGAACCGGGACAGCGCCGGATCCGCGCTGCGGAAGGCCTGCCGGAGGGTCGCCACATCCACTGAGGAGGAACTCATGCCGTCACGTTACATCACGTTATAGAAGTGTAGAAATATTGACTTCCGTTCGAAATGAGTCGTACGTTGAGCCGCGAAGCTCACCCAGGACGAGGAAGGCAGCGATGGCGGCCCGGACCAGACGCATCAAGTTCCCGACGATGGCGGCGACAGTCGGCACCGCCCTGGAGTGGTACGACTTCTCGCTCTACGGCACGGCCGCCGCGCTGGTGCTGCCCAAGGTCTTCTTCCCCAGCCAGGATCCGACGGTCGGCGTGCTGTCCTCCCTCGCCACCTTCGCCGTCGGCTTCTTCGCCCGGCCGATCGGCGGCGTGATCATCGGCATCCTCGGCGACAGGTTCGGCCGCCGGCAGATGCTGTTGGTGACGCTGCTGCTGATGTCGGTCTCGTCGCTGCTGATCGGCTGTCTGCCGTCCTACGCCTCGATCGGCCTGCTGGCCCCGGTGCTGCTGGTCGCGCTGCGGGTGCTGCAGGGCCTCGGCGCCGGCGGTGAGTACGCCGGCGCGATGCTGCTCTCCGCCGAACACGCGCCGCCGAAGCACCGCGGCCTGAACGCCTCGATCGCCAGCGTCGGCAACGCGGTCGGCTCGGTGGTGGCGACCGCCGTCTTCTTCGGGGTGCAGGCGCTGATGTCGGAGGAGGCGTTCCTCAGCTGGGGTTGGCGGGTCCCGTTCCTGCTCAGCATCGGGGTCGCGATCGCCGGCGTGCTGATCCGGCTCCGGGTCACCGACAGCCCCGAGTTCACCGGCGCGGTCGCCGAGCACGGCGTCGCTCGGTCCCGGTTCACCGACATGTTCCGGCTCGGCGGATCGCGGATCCCGCTGGCGATGCTGATGAGCATCGCGCCCAACGTGCTCAGCTACCTGCCTTCGGTGTACGCGCTCAGCTACCTGGCCACCTCGGTCGGCGCCCAGTCCTGGGTCGGTCTGGTCGGCATCATCATCGCCAACCTGCTCAAGGTGATCACCATCCCCACCGCGGGCTGGCTGTCCGACCGGTTCGGCGGCAAGCCGATCATGATCATCGGCTCGCTGGCCGGCGCGGTGCTGTTCTTCCCGTTCTTCTTCATGCTCGACACCGGCACCCCGGTGATCATCTGGGCCGCGCTGGTGATGATCTTCACCCTGTGCTGCGACATGACGCTGGCGTCGCAGGCGGCGATGATGTCGAGCCTGTTCCCGGTCCGGGTGCGCTACACCTCGGTGACGTTCAGCCGGGAGATCACCGGCGCCCTGATCGGCGGCACCCTGCCGTTCCTGGCGGCCACCCTGACCGGCTCCCTCGGTGGCGCCCCGTGGCTGGTCTGCATCTACTGTGCCGTGCTGTGCCTGATCTGCGCGGCCGGCACCGCGAAGCTCCCCCGGGTCGGGCCCGGCACGGACGATCCGGCCGTCACGTCCACCGTCACCAGCCTGAGGTGATCATGACCGCCCCCGCCTACTCCGGCTACTTCGAACCGCTGCCACGGATCCTGGCCGCCGACGACTTCGATCACGGTCCGTCCGGCTGGCTCGATCTGCGGCCGAACTTCGTCCGGCCCGGCTTCGCCGTGCACGACGACACCGTCGACCTGCAGCACTGGGGTTCGGTGATGATCAGCAGCGCGACGTTCCCGTTCGCCGGCAGTCACGGGTCGGCCACCGGGATCTACTCGCTGAAGCTGGCCACCCGCGGCGCCGCGGCCGCGGCGGATCAGCCGCCGGCCGGCGGCAGCATGAGCCTGGCGATCAAGCGGCTGTCCCGGCCGGCCGAGGCGCGGCTGCTCCGGGTCGAGGGCCTGTTCGCGTACACGACGGATCAAGACCGGCCCGGTTTCGCCATCGACGCGATGCGCGCGTTCGGCCTGATGATCGATCTGCAGGACGATGATCACCGGTTCATGCCCGGCGTCCGGTACGTCAACGCGGCCGACGGCGAACCGGTCCGGCGCTGGCAGTTCTACTCCCGCACCGACGCCGACGATCGGGCCTGGAACTACGGCCGGCCCGGCTGGCACCGCGCCGGCATCGACCCGCAGTGGTTCGGGATCCGAGAGCCGGACGGAAGCACGGCGGCGACCACCTGGCTCGACGCGGACCCGCAGCCGTTGATCTACAACGAGACCGACGACAAGATCAACTGGATGCCGCTGTCGCTGACCATCGACCTGGCCGAGCGCCGCTACGCCGGCTTCCGCTGCGGCCCGCGGAGCTACACCTTTCCGCCCGGCGCTGGGCCGACGCTGGCCGACCCGTACGCCAACATCGGCCAGTTGATCAATCCGGTCTTCTTCGTCGAGGCCGACACCGACCGCCGGGTCAACCTCTACCTGGACTCGGTGCTGATCTCCTATGCCCGGGAAGGTGATCACTGATGCGAACCTTCGCCACCAGCGTCACCGACCTCCGGCAGGAGTTCACCGGCGACTTCGACACCTTCCCGTACGAATGCGGCTGGGCCGACGAGGCCATCTACTTCATCACCGCCGAGGACCAGACCCCCGCCGACGCCCGGATCGACCTCCGGGTCCAGCTCAGCGCCGACGGCATCCGCTGGCTCGACGAGGGCACCACCCTTTCCCTGACCGGCCCCGGCGCCACCTTCGCCCGCCTCACCCACTTCGGCGGCTTCCTCCGCCTAGCCGGCACCACCACCCGCTGCACCCTCACCATCCGCCTCGTCCTCAAGGGCTGAACCCCCGCGTGATATCAACAAAGCTAGACTGATATCAGATGAGGGGTGGTGGGTCATGGCTGCCATAACAGTGCGAAACCTGTCCGAAGAGACGCATCGTGCCCTCAAGGCGCGGGCGGCCAGTCATCACCGGAGCACCGAAGCGGAGGTCAGGGCGATCCTGGAGAGCGCGGTGGCGCCCTCGGATCGGGTGCACCTTGGATCGGTGCTCCTTCGGATCGGGCAAGAGGCGGGTGGCGTTGAGCTCGACGATCTCCGAGATCCGCGGGCGAGCGAACCACCCACCTTCGAATGATCATCCTCGACACCAACGTCCTCTCGGAGCCCCTACGACCCGAGCCGCATCCGGCCGTTGCTGATTGGCTGAACCAGCAGGTGCTCGAGACGCTCTTCCTGACCACCATCACCGTCGCCGAATTGCGCTTCGACATCGCGGCGCTGCCTCAAGGAAGGCGCCGAAGCACACTGGCCGACCGATTCGAGCAGGAGGTCATGCCGATGTTCGCCGGGCGACTCCTTTCATTCGACGAGCCGTCGACCGTGCACTATGCCAGGTTGCGCGCGTACGCCCGCGCCAGAGGGCATGCGATCGCCACCACGGACGGGTACATCGCCGCCATCGCTGCTACCCACGACTTCGGGGTGGCCACGCGCGACGTGGCCCCGTTCGCTGCCGCCGGGCTCCAGGTGATCAACCCGTTCGATCGCACCGGTCGACCTCAGTAGAGCAGCGCCTGGGTGGGGTCGGAGAGGAGGGTGGCGACGTTGCCGAGGAAAGTGGAGCCTTGCTGGCCGTCGACCAGGCGGTGGTCGAAGGAGACGGCGAGGGTGGTCACCCAGCGGGGCTCGATGCGTTCCTCGGCACCCGAACCGACGACCCAGGGGCGGCGCTGGATCGCTCCCATGCAAAGGATCCCGGCCTCCCCGGGGTTGAGGATCGGGGTGCCGGCGTCGATCCCGAAGACGCCGATGTTGGTGATCGTGAACGTACCGCCGCTGGTGTCGGCCGGCTGCGTCTTGCCCTCCTTGGCGACCTTCACCAGCTGATCGATCCGGTGCGCCAGGGTGACCAGATCATCGGCGTGGGCGCCCTTGAGGTTGGGCACCAGCAGCCCGCGCGGGGTGGCCGCGGCGATGCCGAGGTTGACGCCGCGGCGGAGCACGATCTCCTGGTTGGCCTCGTCCCAGGTCGAATGCATCTCGGGCGTCCGGCCCAGCGCGAGCAGGACGGCCTTGGCCACCAGGACCAGCGGGGTCCAGCGGACCTCACCAAGATCACGCCGCTGCTTCAGCCGATCCAGCAGCTCCATCGTCGCGGTCACGTCGCAGGTGACGAACTCGCTCACATGCGGCGCCGTGAACGCCGACGAGGTCACCGCCACGGCCGTCGCCTTGCGCACCCCCTTGATCGGGATCCGCTCCTCAGTGATCGGCGTGCCGATTCCGTCGTAGTTGGCCACCCCGACGAATCGGGCTTGCCCTTCGACAGGCTCAGGGAACGATGTCGCCGGCTCAGGGGACGATGGGGCCTGGGCGGCCTGTTCGACGTCGGCGCGGGTGATCACGCCGCCGTCGCCGGTGCCGGTGATCGTGGCCAGGTCGAGGCCGAGATCCTTGGCCAGCTTGCGAACCGGGGGCTTGGCCAGCACGGCGCCGCCGATCGGCGCGGGCTCGGCCGGGGCCGGGCCGGGGGCGGGCAGCGGATCGCCGCTGGGCTCGGCGCGGTCCGGCTGCAGCGGGGCCTGCTCGTCGGCGCGCCGGGACACCGGGACGTCGGTGTCGAACGCCGCGGCCAGTTGATCATGGGCCTGGACCGGGCCCTGCTCGGCCGACGCGGCGCCGGCCTTTCGCGGCCGGCGCAGGGTGGCGGACTTCTTCGGTCCGGTGCCGACCAGGTTGGCCATCGGCTTGTCGTCGTCGTCCGCGTCGCCGCTGCCGTCGTCGATGCTGACGATCGGAGTGCCGACGTCGATCAGCTGCCCCTCGGGCACCAACAGTTCCTTGATCGTTCCCTCGAACGGGCTGGGCAGCTCGACCAGGGACTTGCTGGTCTCCACCTCGACCAGGATGTCGTTGATCTTGACCTGATCACCCGGCTTGACCCGCCAGGTGACGATCTCGGCCTCGACCAGGCCTTCGCCGGGATCGGGCAGCAGGAAGTTCTTCATGAAGCAGCCACCTCCTCAGTAGGCCAGGGAACGGTCGACAGCATCGAGGATCCGATCAAGATCGGGCAGATAGTCCTCCTCCACCCGGCTGGGCGGATAGGGCATGTCGTAGCCGCCGATCCTGATCACCGGAGCCTCCAGCGAATAGAAGCACTGCTCGGTGATCCGGGCCGAGATCTCCGACCCGACGCCCAGATTGAGCGGGGCCTCCTGCACGGTGATCAACCGGCCGGTCCGCTGCACGGACTCGACGGTGCTGGAGAGGTCGAGCGGAGCGATGGTGCGGAGATCGATCACTTCAAGATCACGGCCCTCCTCGGCGGCGGCCGCGGCGGCGTCCAGGCAGACGTTCACCATCGTCCCGTACGCCACCAGGGTGGCATCGCGCCCCGGCCGGACCACCTGCGCGGAGTGCAGCGGCGGCGGGCTGGCCTTCTCGTCGACCTCGACGCCCTTCTCGTGATAGCGCCGCTTCGGCTCGAGGAAGATCACCGGGTCGTCCGAGGCGACCGCCTGCTGGATCATCCAGTAGCCGTCGATCGGGTTGGAGCAGGTCACCACCTTCAGCCCCGGCGTGTGCGCGAAGTAGGCCTCCGGCGACTCGCTGTGGTGCTCGACCGAGCCGATGCCGCCGCCGTACGGAATCCTGATCACGATCGGCATCTTCAGCCGGCCGCCGGACCGGTAGTGCAGCCGGGCCACCTGGCTGACGATCTGGTCGAAGGCGGGGAAGACGAACCCGTCGAACTGGATCTCGCAGACCGGCCGATAGCCGCGCAGCGCCATCCCGACCGCGGTGCCGATGATGCCGGCCTCGGCCAGCGGCGAGTCGATCACCCTGTGCTCGCCGAAGTCTTTTTGCAGTCCTTCGGTGACGCGGAACACGCCGCCGAGCTTGCCGATGTCCTCCCCGGCCAGCACCACCTGCGGGTCGGCCTCGAGGGTGCGGCGCAGGCCGGCGTTCAACGCCTTGGCCATGCTCATCCTGGTCATGCCTGCCCCCCGTCGGCCGCCTCGGCGAACGAGGCCTGGTATTCCTGGAAACCGGCGCGCTGCTCGTTCAGGTAGGGCGTGGTGTCGGCGTAGACCTGATCGAACAGCTCGGCCAGCTCCGGGTCGGGCATCGTCAGGCAGAGCCGGCGCAGCTCGGTCGCGACCCGCTGCGCCTCCTCGTCGACAGCCTCGAAGAACTCATGATCAACAACGCCGGATCGGGTCAGGTAGGCGCGGACCCGTTCGATCGGATCCTTCAGCCGCCAGTGCTCGACCTCGGCGCTGAGCCGATACTTGGACGGGTCGTCGGCGGTGGTGTGCGCGCCCATCCGATAGGTGTAGGCCTCGATGAAGGTCGGCCCGTTGCCGGAGCGGGCCCGTTCCAGCGCCTCGGCAGTGACCGCCTGGACCGCCAGCACGTCGTTGCCGTCCACTCGTACGCCCGGAAAGCCGAAGCCGGCAGCCCTGCGATACAAGGGAATCCGGGACTGACGCTCCATCGGCTCGGAGATCGCCCACTGGTTGTTCTGGCAGAAGAAGACGACCGGAGCGTTGTAGGAGCTGGCGAAGACCATGGCCTCGCTGACGTCGCCCTGACTGGTGGCGCCGTCGCCCAGGTAGGCGATCACCGCCGTGTCCCGGGACGGATCGCCGGTGCCGACGTGGCCGTCGCGCTCGACGCCCATGGCGTAACCGACGGCGTGCAGGGTCTGCGCGCCGATCACGATCGTGTACAGGTGGAACCGGGTCTGCACCGTGTCCCAGGAACCAAGATCAACTCCGCGGAACATGGCCAGCAGCTTGGCCGGTTCGACGCCCAGGCACCAGGCGACGCCGTGCTCGCGGTAGGTCGGGAAGACGAAGTCCTGATCGTTCATCGCGCGGCCGGAGCCGATCTGGGCGGCTTCCTGGCCCAGGCAGGAGGCCCAGAGGCTGAGCTCGCCCTGCCGCTGCAGGGCTGTGGCCTCGGTGTCGATCTTCCGGGTGATCACCATGTCGCGGTAATAGCCCTTGATCATTTCGTCATCGCCGGTGAAGGCGTAACGGGGATGACTGATCCGCGCACCCTCTGGAGTCAGGAGCTGGACCAGCTCGACGTCGGCGTCGCTGACCTCGGTCACTCGTACATCCTCTCGTCGGGACACGTCGGTATCCGTGCTTGCCGGCACCCGGTCGCGGGATGGCCGTGTCCGGGTGAACTTGAGGGGTTCCGCGGCCGCGGAACCGGGTCGCCGATCTTGCTGGGTGTGGCGTCGATCGCGACCGTGCCCACAACGTACATCGTGGTCAGCGCGTCGGTGAAAACTACTCTGATGTCCTAGGAGGGTGGTGTTAAACAGTGGTCGTTGCGAGCGGCGTCCAGGTGCGTGCTGGACAAGGCGGAGGAGGGAGGCGTAGCGGTGTTCTACGTCGACCGACGACAACGCCGTCCAGTGCGTGCCTGGACGTCGCTCGCGGCGGCCACCGTTTAACACCGCCCTCCTGCACGAAGGGCTGGCGTGTCGGCCCGGGATCTGTCGAGACTGCGGTATGGACCACACCATGCGGAGTGCCCTGGTTGTCATCCTCGCTACTTTCGCCGGCCTCGTCGCGCCGGCCCTGTCACCACCTGTTCAAGCCCAGGCGGCGGAGCCTGACGGCTACTACGACGCGGCCGACGGCCTGACCGGCGTGGCCCTGAAGTCCGCGCTGCACGACATCATCGATGGCAACACCCAACTGTCCTACGACCAGGTCTGGGATGCCCTGAAGCGCACCGACGAGGATCCGGCTAACGCGAACAACGTGATCGAGCTCTACTCCCGGCGCTCGGTGCCGAAATCGTCCAACGGCGGCGATCCGGACGACTGGAACCGGGAGCACACCTGGGCCAAGAGCCACGGCGACTTCGGCACCTCGCCCGGACCGGGGACCGACATCCACCATCTGCGGCCGGCCGACGTCTCGGTCAACGCCGACCGCGGCAACCTCGACTTCGACCTCGGCGGCTCGGCGGTCGACGAGTGCGCCGGCTGCCGCCGCGACGGCGATTCGTTCGAGCCGCCGGACGTGGTGAAGGGCGACGTGGCGCGGATGCTGTTCTATATGGCCGTCCGGTACGAGGGGGACGACGGCAGGGCCGATCTCGAGCTCAACGACGAGGTCGGCAACGGCTCCGCACCCTTCCACGGCCGGATCTCGGTGCTACTCACCTGGAACGACGCCGATCCGGTGTCGGCTGCGGAAACCCGGCGCAACGACCTCGTCTACGCCGACTACCAGCACAACCGGAATCCGTTCATCGATCACCCGGAGTGGGCCGACGCCATCTGGTGAGGTCGGGGTTTCGAGCTAGGCCCTAGCCCCGCTGGCGGGCTCGGTAGGCGGTGACGTGCATCCGGTTGGCACAACCGCCGTCGCAGAAGCGTTTGGACCGGTTCTTGGACAGGTCGACCAGCACGTCGGCACAGTCGGTCGCGCCGCAGGTCTTCATTCGAGCCCACTCGTCGGTCCGGATCAGGTCGAGGAAGGCCATCGCGGTCTCGGCGGCGATCCGGTGCTCCAGCGGCTGATCGTCCCTGGTCAGATGCAGATGCCAGTCCAGCTCGTCGTGCCGGGAGAGGTACGGGCGCGCGTCGGCCTCAACCAGCAGTTCGTTCACCAGGGCGGCCGCCTCGTCGCGGTCGGGCACGTCCCAGAAGCGGCGCAGTCGCGGCCGCAGCGCGCGCACCCGGGTCAGCTCGGCGACGGTGCCGAGGATCTCGCCGGAGTAGCCCTCCGAAGCCAGGAACTCGTCCAGTTGGGCACGCTCGGTCAGCAGGTCGCCGCTGGTCGGGCTGTCGCTGTTCACCAGCCGGGCGGCGGCGCGCAGAATCGTCTCCGTGTCATGGGCAAAAATCATCTTGACTCCTGACATTCGGCCCAACTAGTGTCACTGCCATAGCTCAGTTTTACCCCTTACATTGATCCAGGGTAGGCGCCCCATGTCCACCACCGAAGCACGTCCGGTCGAGCCCCGCCTGCACGGCTCGCGGTCCGCGCTGCCGTTGGCGCTGTTTTCCGCGATGGCGTTCGGCCTCTCCGGCTCGCTGGCCAAGCCGCTGCTGGAGACCGGCTGGTCGCCGGCGGCGATCGTCGCGGTCCGGATCGGCGGCGCGTTCCTGGTGCTGCTGCTGCCCTGCCTGCTACTGCTCCGCCGGTACGGCCGGCCGACCGGGCGCCAGGGGCTGCGGATGATCGCGTACGGGACGACGGCGATGGCGCTGGCCCAGCTCTGCTATTTCAGCGCCGTGCAGTACGTCTCGGTCGGCGTCGCGCTGCTGCTGGAGTATTCGGCGCCGGTGCTGCTGATCGGCTGGCACTGGGCCCGGACGCGGACCCGGCCGGCGCCGCGCCGGTTCGTCGGCGCCGGGCTAGCGATCCTGGGACTGATCTTCGTGCTCGACGTCTTCCGCGGGGCCACGGTGCATCCGCTCGGCCTGCTCTGGGGACTCGGCGCCGCCGTCTGCCTGTGCTGCTACTTCATCCTCGGCGACGAGGGCGCCGGCGGCACGCCCGTGCCGCCGCTGATGATGACCACAGTCGGCACCGGCGTCGGCGCGGCCATGATCATGGCCGCCGGTGGTCTCGGCGTGCTGCCGATGACCGCGAACACCGCTCCGGTGAGCCTGCCGGCCGCCGACCTGCCGTGGTGGGTCCCGGCGCTGCTGCTGGTGTTGATCACCGCGGTCGCCGCCTACCTGACCGGCATCGTCGCGGTCCGCCGGCTGGGTGGCTCGGTCGCCTCCTTCGTCGCATTGACCGAGGTGATCTTCGCAGTGATCTTCGCCGCCGTGCTGCTGGCCGACCGACTGAGTCCGTCCCAGTTGATCGGCGGCGCTCTGGTCATCGCCGGAATCGCCACCGTGCAAGGATTTCGCTGGCCCCATCGACGATCGTCGTCGATATGGCCGGGCTCAGCTCAGCCAAGATCGCGGGCCGCGGCCAAGAGCAACTCTGATTGACGCCTGGCCGTGATGACGTGCTGACGAGCCAGACTGAACGGTTGGTAGCCGGCAGCGGTCTTCAAGGCCAGCAAGCGTGCAAGGGCGTTGCCCAAGTTCTTGTCGACCTTGTTCAGCAAGGCAACTGCGGCTTTGTGATCCTCACCCCGCGAATACTCGCCTAGCCGCGCACAGCACAGGACGTCGGCGGCCGCGATCCCGCTGTGGACGCACAGAGTGACGTACGCGTTGTTCACGGTGCCCTCACCCGGCTCCCCCGTGAACTCCTCGATTAGCTCCGCAGCCAGCGAGAACTGCTGGGCCACTCGCATCCGGCCCTGTCGATCAGCCGCATCGCAGCTCCTGGTTCTCCCGCTCATCATTCGACCCTCAGTTTGCCTACGGCCGTGGACAACCAGGATGCGCCGCCGTAGAGGCCTACCCCTTCCCGGACGATGCTGGCGACGGCGGCAGTGTCTCCCGCTGCACGGACCTCCGACTCGAGCATCACGAAGACGTTCACGGGATTCCCCGTCCACCGAGTGATCGTGGCCTCGAGGCCCCGGACCCACGCCTCCCATGTCCCGTCGTCGCCCTCATCCGAGTGAGGCCCATCGACCCGGACCAGGAAGACATCGATGTCGCTGGTCCGGTGCATGTCCCCACGCACCACAGAGCCGAACAACGCTGCGTAGACCAAGCCGGCGGCAGGCGCCAACGTCTCCCTGAGACGCCCAATCAGGGTCTGCCGGATCGACGCGATCGCCACGATCGACGGAGCCGCCAGGTGCTCCCGGTTGAGTCGGTATCGAAGCGAGCTGGCTACCTTCTCCTCGTCGAGGATCCCGGTGCCGGCCAGGCGCGCCAACACCCGGCGCACCTGATCCCTGCTTCGCACCCCGGACAGCCGCCACACCTGGGCGATCGTGAACCAGCTTTCGGCACCCGCCAGCACTTCCAAGACCGGGCCTTCAGTTGCGGTGGTGATGACTTCGAAGGGGTGCTGTAGCAGCACGTGTCAACCTCCCAAACTCGACTGCCATAATATCAGCAGAACTGCTGATTTTCCAGCCAATCTGCTGACATAACAGCAGCTGGTCCTTCAGACTCAGGCGTCAGTGGCGGCGACAATCCGGCCGCCCTGGATCACGGTTTCGACCCGGGATTCGGCGAGGACCCCGAGGTCGACGAGCGGGTCGCGATCAAGGATCAGTAGGTCGCCGTACGCGCCGGGGGCGATCACGCCCAGCTCGCCGGGGCGCTGGAGCAGGTCGGCGCCGATCACGGTGGCCGATCTGATCACGTCGATCGGCGGCTGCACCTCGGCCCGGATCGAGAACTCGCGCGCCTGGTGCCGCTGCATCCCGCCGAGCAGATCGGTGCCGTACGCCAGCGGCACGCCGCCGCGGACGGCGAGCTCGAGTCCGCGCAGCCCGGCGTCGAGCACGTCGGCGACCTTGGCCCAGCTGTCCTGGCTGAGGCCATGCTCGGTCCCTTCGCGGTGCAGCGCCCAGTAGGTGACCAGGGTCGGCACCAGGTAGGCGTCATGATCACGAAAGAGCGCTATCGAGCTCTCGTCCAGCAGATTGCCGTGCTCGATGCACCGCACTCCGGCCTCGAGCGCTCGGTTGATCGCCCGCGCGGTGTAGGCGTGGGCGGTGACGTAACGGTTCGCCGCCTCGGCCTCGTCGACGATCGCCCGCAGCTCCTCGATCGAATACTGCACCGAGTCGACCCGGTCGGTCGGTGAGGCCACCCCGCCGGAGGCCATGATCTTGAGATGGTGCGCGCCGCGGCGCAGCTCGTCCCGGGCCGCGACCCGGACCCCGTCGACGCCGTCGGCCAGCCGGGACAGTCCGGCGCAGCAGGGATGCGGGTCGTGGACGTGACCGCCGCGCGGCCGCGGATCGCCGTGCCCACCCGTCTGGCTCAGCGCCTTGCCGCCGAAGAACAGCCGCGGCCCGCGGAACAGTCCCTCTGCTTGGGCGTCATGCAGGCCGAAGTCGGCGCCGGCGACGTCGCGGACCGTGGTGAAGCCGCGGTCCAGCATGGCGCCCATCAGCCCGGCCGCCCGGTGCGCGACGTAACTCGGCGACCAGGTGCTGAGCGAGCCGAGATCGGCGGTCGCCGCGATCACGTGCACGTGGGCGTCGATCAGTCCGGGGATCAGGAATCGCCCGCGGGCATCGATCGTCGAGACGTCGGGGGCACGGAGCCCGGGGCCGACCTCGACGACCCGGCCGTCGGCGATCCGGACGTCGGCCTCGGCATAGTCGCCGGCGACCACGTCCAGCACGGCGCCGTTGGTGATCAACAGGTCGGCCATGATCAACGCCTTTCCATCAGCTCGGCTCCGGTGCGGGCTCGCGGCGACCGGTGATCATCGACCGCTCTCGGCCTCGCCCAACTTCGACGGCACGACGCTGAGCAGGGTCCGGGTGTAGTCGTGCTGCGGCTCGAGCAGCACCTGCTCCACCGGGCCGGACTCGACGATCCGGCCCTGGTGCATCACCAGCACCCGGTCGGCGATGTTCCAGGCCAGCCCGAGATCGTGGGTGATCACCAACGCGCCGAGTCCGAGATCGCGCTTCAGCCGCAACAGCAGGGCCAGGATCTCACCGCGGACCGAGGCATCCAGGCTGGCCACCGGTTCGTCGGCGACCAGGTAGGACGGCTCCAGCGCCAGCGCGCCGGCGATCACCACCCGTTGCCGTTGGCCGCCGGACAGCTCCTGCGGGATCGCCGACAGGTAGCGCTGCGGCGGCGTCAGCTCGGCCTGGGTCAGCGCCGTCGCCACCCGGTCCCGCTCGTCGCCCGGCAGCCGGTGGATCCGGATTCCCTCCGCGACCGCCTCGTACACGCTGTGCTTGGGGTTGAGCGAGGCACTCGGGTCCTGCAGCACGAACTGCACCGTGCGCCGGTACGCCTTCAGCCCGGCCCGGTCGGTCGGCATCGGCTTGCCCGCGTACGAGATCCGGCCGGAGGTCGGCTGCTGCAGGCCCAAGATCGTCCGCGCCAGCGTCGTCTTCCCCGAACCGGACTGCCCGACCAGGGCGACGATCTCCCCCGCGTGGCACTCCATCGACACATGATCAACCGCCCGCGTCTGCCGTCCCCGAGCACGGAAATCAACCACCAGGTCCGCAACCTCCAACACCGGCGCCGACTTGTCAGAACTGGGTTGTGCCCCGGGGCTCCTGGGTTCTGACAACTCGGCGGTGCGGCCGACCTTGAGCCGGGAGTTGGGGTCGCCGATCACCGGGAAGGCGGCGGCGAGCTCCTTGGTGTGCTGGTGTCGCGGCTCGGCGATCACCCGCGCCGCCGGGCCCTCTTCGACGATCTTGCCGTCCCGCATCACGACGATCCGTTCACACACGGCGGCCAGCACCGACAGGTCATGGCTGATCATCAGCAGGGTGAGCTTGCGGTCCCGGACCAGGCCGCTGAGCACCTCCAGCACCTGGGCCTGGATCACCACATCCAGCGCGGTGGTCGGCTCGTCGGCGATGATCACGTCCGGATCGCAAGCCAGCGCCATGGCGATCATCACCCGCTGCTTCTGCCCGCCGGACAGCTCGTGCGGATACGACTGCGCCCGGGCTGCCGGCAACTCGACCAGCGCCAGCAACTCCTGGACCCGGGCGTCGCGGGCCTGGGCCGACGACGTGCCGTGCAGTTCGAGGGCTTCGGCGATCTGGCGGCCGACGGTACGGACCGGGTTGAGCGAGTGCATCGCGCCCTGGAAGACGATCGACGCCTCGGTCCAGCGGACGGCCCGGAGCCGGCCCCACCGCATCGTCGTGATGTCCTCGCCGGCCAGCTCGATCGCGCCGGTGATCTCCGCGTTGCGCGGCAGCAGCCGCAGCACCGACAGGGCCAGGGTCGACTTGCCGCAGCCGGACTCCCCGGCGATGCCGACCGTCCCGCCCGGCTCGATCCGCAGCGAGACCCCGTCGACGGCGACGATCTCGCCTGAGGCGTCCCGCGCCGTCCGGTACGCGATCTTGACGTCCCGCCACTCCAGCGCGGGCCCGCCGCCACCATCCGGCTCGGCGGCCATCAACGGCTCCGCAGCGTCGGGTTGAAGACGGCTTCCAGGGCGCGGCCGACCAGGGTGAAGCAGAGCACCACGATCACGATGGCGACGCCGGGCGGGATCACGTACCACCAGTAGCCGGCGGTCGCGGCGCCGGTGTCCAGGGCGGTCTTCAGCATCGAGCCCCACGATACGGTGCCCGGATCGCCGAGGCCGAGGAAGCTCAGCGTCGACTCCGAGATCACCGCCGAGCCGACGGTCAGGGTCGTATTGGCCAGCACCAGTGGCAACACCGCCGGCAGCACGTGCTTGCCGAGGAGGTGGCCGTCTCCGGCCCCGAGCGCCTTGGCCCGCTCGATGTAGGGCCGGGCCTCGATGGTCAGGGTCTGCGACCGGACCACCCGCGCGGTGCCGGCCCAGCTGGTGACGCCGATCGCGATGATGATCGTCCAGACGCCGCGGCTGAGCACCGAGGACAGCACGATCGCCAGCACCAGGCCCGGGATGACCAGGAAGAAGTCGATGATCCGCATGATCACCGCCTGGAGGGCGCCGGTGAAGTGACCGGCCGCCATCCCGACCACGGTGCCGATGATCATGGACACCGCGGTTGCGGCGAAGCCGACCAGGAGCGAGATCCGGGACCCCCAGAGCAGCATGCCGAGCACGTCGCGGCCGGCCGGGTCGGTGCCGAGCAGGTGGGCCGCCGACGGTGGTTCGTTCTGGTCCGCGGTGATCTTGGTGACGTCGAGGGTCTCGATCGGGACCAGGATCGGCGTCAGCACCGCCAGGATGATCACCGCCAGCAGCAGCACCGCCCCGATCAGGCCGGAGCGGGTGCGAGCGAACTCGGCCCAGTTGCGCTTGGCCTGCTGCCGCCGGCGCTCGGCCGCCGCGTTGGTCCGCGGTCGCTCCTGCGTGGATTGACTCATGCCGCCTTCAATCTCGGGTCGAGGAGTCGGTAGACCAGCTCGGCGATCAGATTCATCACGATCACCAGCGCGGAGAAGACGACGAAGGTGCCCTGCAGCAGTGGCAGGTCTGGGGCGTCCAGACCCTTGAAGGTGAGGAAGCCGAGGCCCGGCCAGGAAAACACGGTCTCCACCGTCACCGCGCCGCCGATCAGTCCGCCGGCGGTGAGGAAGATCAACGTCACCGTCGGCAGCAGCGCGTTCGGCACGGCGTGCCGGGACCGCACCTTGTCCTCCGACAGGCCCTTGGCCCGGGCCGTGGTCAGGTAGTCCGACGTCATCTCCTCCAGCACCGACGCCCGCATCACCATCAGGTACTGGGCGTAGACGACGGCGACCATCGTGATCACCGGCAGCACCAGGTGCCAGGCCACGTCGACCGCGTAGGCCAGGCCGGTTGCGTCGGTGCCCGGCGTGACCATGCCGCCGGCCGGGAACAGCCGCAACCCACCACCGAAGATCAACAACAGCAGCAGACCGAGCCAGAAGGTCGGCACCGACCAGAAGATCAGCGCCAGCCCGGTCTGCCCCTTGTCGAACAGGCTGCCGCGCTTCCACGCCGCCCGCTGCCCGATCCAGAGGCCGAGCACGATCGACAACAGCGCCGCCGTGCCGGTCAACAACAGGGTCGCCGGCAGCCGATCGATGATCAACTCGCTGACCGGCCGGTTGTAGACGTAGGACCAGCCGAGATCACCGCGGAACAGGTCCCCGACGAAGTCGAAGAACTGGATGATCAACGGCTGGTCCAGCCCGAACTCGTGCCGGAGCCGCTCCACCTCCTCGGCGCTGACCCGGCGGCCCCGGGTCATGTTGATCGCCGGGTCGGAGCCGGGCAGGATCCGGAACGAGAAGAAGCCGAGCACGACCACCATCGCCAGGCTGATCAAGGCGCCGCCGGCCTTGACCAGCAGATAGCGCGGCAGGGTCGAGCCGCGCGGCGCCTCCTCCTCGGTGACCAGCGATTCGCCGGCCGGCGTGATGCTCATCGGGCCACGGACCCGTTGAAGTCGATCATCACCCCTGTCACTCGCGGTCTTCGGCGGTGCGCCGGTTCCGGAGCACCAACAGGACGGCACCGCCGGCGATCACCACCAGCACCGCGATGCCGACGCCGATCGCCCAGCCGGGCAGGCCGCCCGAGGCTCCGTTCGACCCCGCGGAGCCGTCGCCGTTGGCGCCGACCGGCTGCACGCTGTAGAGGCCCCAGTAGCTGTTCTGGCCGGTGATCGGGCCCTGGCCCTCCGGCTGCCGGACGAAGCCGTCGAACTTGTCGCTGCGGTAGGCCTCCAGGCTGTCGGCGTACCAGAGCACCATGTTGACCGCGGACTCGTGGATCAGGCTGAACGCCTGCTTGACCAGCTCGCCTCGCTTGGCCGGGTCCTGCTCGGTGTGCTGCGCCTTGTAGAGCTTGTCGAACTCCGGGTCGCACCAGTTGTTCTCGCTGGTCGCGCCGGAGCCGTCGGCGGCCGGCCGGGAGCTGCACTGGTTGATCGACAGCTGAAAGTCCGGATCAGGTCCGATGCCCCAGCCGGTGAAGTAGAGGTCGTACTTGCCCAGCGTCGAGTCGTCGTTCACCTGCTGCGGCGTCACCATCGAGACGGTGATCTCGATCCCGATGTCCTTCAGCCAGGATTTGAGGAAGTCGGCGATCAGCTGGTGCGACGGCTCGGTGTTGCGGCCCATCAGCCGCAGCTTCAACGGCTTGCCCTGCTTGTCCAGCCGGATCCCGTCCGGACCCTTCTGATAGCCCGAGTCGTCGAGCAGCTTGTTGGCCGCGGCCGGGTCGAACGGGAACGCCTCGACGCCCGGCGCGAAGCCGTAGTAGTTCGGGTAGACGGTCGGGATCTCGGTCTGGCCGAGCTTGCCCAGACCCTGGATCACCTTGTCCAGCAGCTCCTGCCGGTTGACCGCCATCATGATCGCCTTGCGCAGGTTGACGTCCTGCAGCGCCGGATTGCCGTCACCCAACGGCTTGCCCTCGTTGTCGATCGCGCCTGGGTTGATCGCGATCGAGGAGTAGCGGCGGCCGGCGCCGGTGACGGTGCTGATCCCCGCCTGCCCGTCCAACGACTTGAACTGGGCCGCTGTCATGCCGCTGATCACGTCCACCTCGCCGGTCTTCAGGGCCTGCACGGCCGCGTCACCGTTCTTGTAGTAGACCCAGGTGATGCCGCCGGTCTTGGCCTGGCCGCGCCAGAAGTTCGGATTGGCGACCATCTCGACGGTCTGGCTCTGCGCGTAGGCCTTGATCAGGTACGGCCCGGAGCCGACCGTGTCGGTGTCGTTCTCGTACGTCGCCGCGTCCTGCTTCTCCCAGACGTGCTTGGGCACGATCGGCAGCTCACCGCCCGGGTTCGCCGCCTGCGGGGCGGCCAGCACGATCTCCAGGGTCTGCGGATCCTTCGCGGTGACCGAGGCGACGTTTTCCACCAGGCCGCCGTTGGCCTGCTGCAGCTTCTCGTTGCTCTTGATCGCGTTGAACGTCCAGGCCGCGTCCTCCGCCGTCAGCGGCGTGTTGTCGGACCACTTCCGGTCCTCGGGGATGTGGAAGGTCCAGGTCTTGCCGTCGGGCGAGGTCTCCCACTTGTCGGAGAGGCCGGCCACCGGCTCGTTGTTCTTGCCCCAGGTGACCAGGCTCTCGTACTGGAAGCGCAGGATCGCCGTGCTCGTGGCCAGGATGGCCAGGAACGGGTTGAGCGTGTCGATGTCGCTGGTGATCGCCACCTTGATCGCCGGAGCCGTGGTCGGCTCGTCGGCGACGGCCCGCTGCACCCCCGGTCCGGAGAGCGAGATCGGCAGCAGGATCGCGAGCGCGGCCAGCAGCGCGATCGCGAGCCGTTTCGGCTTGGCATTCATGTCCGGCCCCTTTTAAGAACGTCGAAGAACTCAGCACAAACTATGTCGTCCGGCGCGGTCCGGCAGCAGGTTCTACCGATCCGGGGTGAAGATTTACACACGCGTGACAGTTCAGGGAAGACTCCAACCCTCAACCGGGCTCGACCCACCGTCGGCCGAGGTCAGATTAACCAGGTCGGCGGGCCGGGTGTCAGCCGAGTCGGCGTACTTCCGGCCACAGCTCGGGCCAGGGCCGCAGCATCCCGGTGCAGAGCCGGAACGGGGCGCCGTCCTCCTCGTTGTCCACGCCGGGCGGCGAGGCGAACTCCTCGACCGGCTCACAGCGGGAGAACCAGCGGTCGAGCTCGGCCTGGTCGAACTCGCCGATCACGACGGCGGTCCGGACCGCGGCCGGCGGCGGCCCCCAGGCCCCGAACGCGTTGTGCCCGGAATAGATCGGCGGCAGCGCTCCGGCCGGGCCGGCCGGCGTCGACAGGTCGAGCCGCCGGGCCCGGGCCAGCGATCCGGCCTCGCCGTAGTTGCTGGCCAGCACGATCGCGTCGGCCCGGTCGGCGGCCGGGATCCGGGCGGCGACCCGGACGGCCGTCTCGGTGAAGTCGTCCCAGCCGACGGTCTCGGCCGAGTCGGGATTGACCGCGGCCGCGATCTCGAAGACGGTCGAGCCGACCGGGGCCACCGGCAGCGAGAAGGCCGCCGTGGGCACGCTGACGACGACCAGCAGCGCGATCGCCACGATCCGACGCCAGACCACCCGGAGCAGCCAGCCGGAGACGGCGATCACGCCCAGCGCGAGCGCGACCGGAAACAGCCCGGCCTGGTAGTACGGCTTGCCGCCGGTGATCACGATGATGATCAACAACAGCAGGTACGCGAGCGCGACCCAGCGGTGATCACGCAATCGGGGGACGACGAACGTGGCGACCAGCCCGGCGATCGCCAAGACCGACAAAAGCGGTCCGATCAACAGCAGGTGCATCGGGATGATCATGATCCGGTCGGCCGAGGACGCCGAGCCGCCGGCCGCGATGTTGGCCGCGATCTCCCGCATCGGGAAGCCGTGGACCGCCTGCCAGATCAGGTTCGGCGCCGCGAGCAGCAGCGCGATCCCGGCGGCGATCCAGGGTCCGGGCCGGGCCAGTGGCGCGCGCGGGCCGAGCAGGAGCAACCCGGCCAGGCAGCAGGCCAGCACCAGCGCCGGCAACACCTTGACCTCCAGCGCGATCCCGGTGATCACGCCGAGCCAGAGCCAGCCGGGCAGCCGGTCCGGCGTGCGTAGGGCCCGGATCAGCAGCATGATCACCGCCGAGGTGAGCAGCAGGTCGAAGGTGGAGATCGAGAACAGGTGCCCGATCGCCATCGGAAAGGAGCTGAGCGCCGTGACCAGCGCGGTGATGGTCTGCTGCCGGTCGGTGCCGCCCAGTTGCCGGGCGGTCGCGGCGGCGATCAGGATCGTCCCGGCGCCGGCCAGCGCGGGCAGGATCCGGAACGCGATCAGGTTGCCGCCCACCAGGTCGTGCCAGGCCGTGGCCAGCAGCGGGATCAGGATCGGGTTGTCCGGCTGCGCCCAGTCCGGGTGCCGGCCGCCCTCGATGAAGTAGAACTCGTCGCGATGGAAGCCGTACCTCGACGCCAGCACCATCAGCACGACGAACAGCAGGCCGGCGACGATCCAGGGACCTCGGGGTCGCATCGCACTCCCACGGGCTCGGAAGCTGGGTCGGGAGCAGTCAGCTCGCCCCGACGGCCCGGAGCTCAGTCCGTGCTGGTGCCGATCCTATGGTTCAGCTGCGTCTCCAGGTGCAGCTTCAGCACCTGCCGCGCCCGCCGGGAGCTGAGCCGGTCGGGGAAGTGCACCCCGTTGTACGCCAGGCCGTCGATCAGACTGGCGATCGTCTCCACCCTGATCGCCGGCTGGTCCACGCCGGCCCGGTCGACGATCCGCTTGATCATCGTCCGGGTGCCCTCGAACAGCCGCTCGGCCGCCGGCCGCAGCGCCGGCACCGTGCGGGACCGCTCCGCCAGGGTCAGCCAGACCGTCGTCTCGGCCCGACGCCGTTCGTCCAGCGGCAGCAGTTCCTCGAGCATGTCCAGCGCGACCCGATAGCGCCCCGCGGTGTCGCCGGGCGGCGGCAGCCGATCCACGTGCGCCAGCAGCCGGGCGCTGATCCGGTCCACCAACTCGTCCACGGCCGCGGTGAGCAGGTCGTCGTAGTCGTCGAAGTAGTGCCGGACCGAGCCGATGTTGAGCTCGGCCTCGGTCGCGACATTGCGCAGCGAGGCGCGCTCGATCCCCTCGTCGCGGATGAGTCGGAAGAAGGCGTCGATCACCAGCCGGCGGCGTTGCTGCGGGTCGACCAGTTTCGGCATCCGCCTATTTTATCTCACTTGTGCTAATCTGTTTATATCTCGACTGTGATAAATCCTGGAAGGAACCTCTGGTGCGTGAGTTGCTGATCCCGGTGGCGATCATCGGTCTGGTGATCTACACCATCGTCCGCCGCTTCCGCGGGGAGCCCCTGGTGGCGAAGGACCTCGTGGCGACGCCGTTGATCATGATCGGCATCGGCGCGTACAGCCTGACCAAGGTCACCGGCTGGACCGGGATCGACCTGGCCTGGCTGGCTCTGGGCATCGTCGTCGGCCTGGTCTTCGGCGCCATCCGCGGCGGCACCAGCGGCCTCTTCGTCCGGGACGGGGTGCTGCATCAGCGCTACACCTGGCCGACGCTCACGGTCTGGATCCTCGGCACCGCGGTCAGCTTCGGTCTCGGGTACGCCGGCGGCCAACTCGGCGTCCACCCGGAGACCCGCTCCTATCCGTTCTCGATCGGCATCGGCCTGCTCGGCGAAATGATCACCTGCGGCCTTCGCGCCCTGCGGATCGGACATGCTCCCGTACCGTGAGCCTGTCGGAGGGAACGAAACGCGAACGTCCCCCTCGGCGGCGACTAAGGTCGGATCCATGCCCGCCGACTCCCCGGACTCCGTCGACCCCACGGCCGTGCTGCGCCGGCTCGGCCTGGCGGAGCCGACGGCGGTCGAGCCGGTCACCGGCGGCGCGGATGCGCTGCTCTGGCGGGCCACCGTCGATGATCAGGCGTACGCCCTGAGGGTGCTCCGCGACGGTCGCCGGGAGCAGGCCGAGCAGGAGGTGGCGATCTTCCGCGCGCTGGCCGGCACCGCCATCCCGGTGCCCGAGGTGCTGGCCACGGCGGTCGACGCCGACCGGCCCGCCTACCTGATGGACTGGGTGGCCGGCCGGCCGCTGGCCGAGGCGCTGCTCGATCCCGCCACCGACGAGAACGTACGCGATCGGCTGATGATCGACTTCGGCCGGCTGCAGCGGATGATCAACGAGCTGACCGGCCCGGACCTGCCCGACCGCGGGCCCGACTGGATCGAGCGGCGCAGCACCGGCGACGCGGTCGACCAGCGGCTCCGAGCCTTGAAGGTCGGCGAGCCGCGGCTGCTGCACCTGGACTACCACCCGCTCAACGTCCTGGTCCGCGACGACAAGATCGTCGCCGTGCTCGACTGGGCCAACGCGACGCTCGGCGACCCGCGCTACGACCGGGCCCGGACCGAGTCGATCCTGGCCCTGTCCCCCGATCCCGACGGCACCCTGGCCCCACTGCTCGACCGGGCGATCGCGGCCTGGCGCACCGGCTACGACGCCGCCGACGACCTCGACCCCGACTTCCGCCGCTGGGCCGGCGCCGCCATGCTGATCGACCTCGCCCCACGCGTCGGCAACCCCGCCGTCCCCTGGCTCACCGAATCCCACGTCGCCCGGATCCGCGCCTACCCCTGAACCCCCGCCCCTCCTCGCCCGTCTGGGTGACGCCGCCGTGGACGGGAGGGACGTTTCTCCGCCCAGGTAGAGAAACGCACCAACCCCGGCCGAACTCACGACTGCGCAGGGCCAGACCGCCGACCGGGACGGACGTTTCTCCACACAGGTAGAGAAATCAGCCCCAACTCCATCCAATCCCGCCCATTTCTCGCCACAGGTAGAGAACCGCACCAAGCCGGGCCGAACCACGCCTGCGCGGAGCCAGCCAGCCGACCGCGACGGACGTTTCTCCACACAGGTAGAGAAGTGGGCACGATTCCGGCCCGATCCCGCCCATTTCTCGCCACAGGTAGAGAAACGCACCAACCCGGGCCAGATCCGGCCGGGCGCGGGGGTCAGCGGGTGGCGTGGGTGAAGGTTTCGCCGGCGGCCAGGCGTTCGATCAGGTCGGTGATCGCGGCGCGGCCGCCGCGGGCGCGGGCCCAGCGGTCGACGGCGCAGGCGGCGCGGGCGTATACGCGGTCGTCGGCGGCGCCGGCTTTGAGCCAGGCGTCCAGGGTCTCCGGGAGCGGGCCGGCCGGCTCGACCCGGCACCGGTCCCCCGCGCCCTCGGGCCGGAGGTAGCGCGGATCATTGGAGACCACGACGGCCAGGCCCTCGTTGAACCACTGCGGCACCCCTGCGCCACGCAGCCGTTGCCGGAGCTCGACATGGGACAGCTCGTGGGAGGCGATCACCTCGGTGACGCCGCGCGGCGCGAGCATCAGGGCCCGGTTCAGCACCGCGACGCCGGCCTCGCCGCCGCCGCCGATCCGCCGGTAGCAGTTCGTGGTGGTGCAGACCAGGATCCGCGGGGCGGTCGTGGCCGGGCCGTAGAACGCCGAGATCCGTTGCCGGGCCGCCGTCAGCACCCGCACCACGCGCTCGCGTTCGGCGGGCGGCAGGTCACGCTCGACGTAGATGTCGGAGGTCAACGGCTGCATCCCGTAACACTCCGGGCAGGTCACGGCCGACACGGCGGGCCAGCGGACCGTCACCAGCAGGACGCCCGCGAACGCCAGCGTGAGGATCCCGACCAGCACGATCCGCAGCACCCGCGACGGCCCGCGTCGGCGCCGTCCGGAGCCCGCGTCGTCGTCCACGGCAGAACTCTACGGCCACGCCCGCGCCGCGCCGCCGTCGCCGGCTCCCGCGATGGTCGCAAGCCGCTGCCGCGACTGATACCGGCCGGCGCGACCACCGCAGCGGTCGCGGCGGCCGACAAGGGTCGCGTCGACCCCGAGCAGGCCGGCAACGCGCAGCACCGGGGCTCGCCCGGTACGGTCGGAGCGTGCATGAGCTCGAGTTGGCCGGCTGTTCAGTGCTGGTGGTGGGCGGCGGGCCGACCGCGTTGACCGTGGTGGCCGAGCTGCAGCGGGCGTCGGCCGAGATCACCGTGGCGGCCGAGCAGGTGGTCGCCAGCCTGGAGGATCTGGCCGACCGCGAGCTGCTCGCCTGGCACCGCGGACCGGTGACCGACAGTGCGATCGGCGCGGCGGCGCTGGTCGTCGCGGCGAACGATGATCATGAACTCGATCGGCAGTTGGCCGAGCGCTGCCGCCGATTGGGCCGGCCGATGCACCGCTCGAGCCGGCCGGACCACGGCGACGCCGGGCCGACCCGGACCGGTGAGGTGATCTTGATCGGCGGCGGGCCCGGCGACCCGGACCTGCTCACGGTCGGCGGGCTGGCGGCGCTGCGCCGCGCCGACGTGATCTTGACCGACCGACTGGCCCCGTTGGCCAGCCTGGCCGAGGCCCGGCCGGACGCCGAGGTGATCGATGTCGGGAAGGTGCCGGGCGGCCGGACAACCCGGCAGGAGACCATTGATCAACTTCTGGTCGACCGAGCCCGGGCCGGCCAACTGGTGGTGCGGCTGAAGGGTGGCGACGGCTTCATCTTCGGCCGCGGCGGCGAGGAGTGGGAGGCCTGTTTGGCGGCCGGGGTGCCGATCCGGGTCATTCCCGGTGTCAGCGCCTCGACCGGCGTGCCCGGGCTGGCCGGGGTGCCGCTGACCCACCGGGATCTGGTCCAGGGCTACACCGTCGTGTCCGGCCACGTGCCACCCGGCCACCCGA
This sequence comes from Microlunatus speluncae, assembly GCF_009299835.1. GTDB lineage: Bacteria > Actinomycetota > Actinomycetes > Propionibacteriales > Propionibacteriaceae > Microlunatus > Microlunatus speluncae. Next base: position 395,031 of record NZ_VKCZ01000020.1, on the reverse strand, counting down.
GCAGCACCCTCGACTGGGCCGCGCTGGCCCGCGGCGGCACCACCTTGGTGATCATGATGGGGGTGGCCACCCTGCCGGCGATCACCGCCGAGTTGATCAAGCAGGGGATGCCGGCCGGGTTGCCCGCGGCCACGATCGCCGACGGCGGCCTGCCGAGCATGCGGGTGGTCCGTGGTGATCTTGCCGGCATCGCCGAGCGGGCGGTGACTGCGGGGATCAGGCCGCCGGCGATCACCGTGATCGGTGCCGTGGCCGGGCTCGAATTCGCCTGATCGGCATTCGCTGAGGAAGGCCGTCGCAACCGGCCGAGATATTGAAGGTGGTTGCCGGAGAGAACGCTCGGGGGTTCGTGCCCTCCGGCAACCGAGCAGGACAGTACTACAACTTCAGGGCTGCTGGCGACTCGTGTCGCCCCGGCCGGACGAATCGTGTCGCCGGCTCTTTCCATGATCGTCGCGATCGCCGTTTGACGAGCCACGATCCCCTAATCGTCCGTAGACCTATGATGCGCCATTGACGATAGTGTGTGACACACAGTATTGTGTTCGACATGACAACGGGCGACGTGTTGGCGATGCATCTCCAGGAGCTGCGGCGGGGGACGGTCGTCCTCGCCTGCCTGCAGCTGTTGCGCGATCCGGGCTACGGCTACGGATTGCTGGAAGAGCTCGTCGAGCGCGGCTTCACGGTCGACGCGAACACCCTCTATCCCCTGCTCCGTCGCCTGGAGAAGCAGGGCTACCTGGCCAGCGAGTGGAACACCGACGAGGCCCGGCCGCGCAAGTTCTATCGCACCAGCCCGGACGGCCGGCAGCTCGCCGCCGAACTGACCGCCGACTGGCACTCCCTCAGCACCGCCATCCAATCTCTGCCGAAGGACAACTGACATGACGAACTACACCGACCGCTATCTGCTGGCCGCCACCCGCTCCGTGCCCGAGTCCGGCCGGGCCGAGCTGGAGGCCGAGCTGCGGGCCTCGATCGAGGATGCGATCGAGGCGCGTACGGCGAACGGTGAACCGCCCGAGGCCGCCGAACGGGCCGTGCTGACCGGGCTCGGCGATCCCGAACGGCTGGCCGCCGGCTACGTCGACCGCCCGCTGCACCTGATCGGCCCCGAGTACTACCTCGACTGGTGGCGGCTGTTGAAGCTGTTGCTCCTGATCGTGCTGCCGATCGCGGCGGCCGGCATCGCGCTCGGCCGGGTGCTCAGCGGCGCGAATGTCGGTGAGGTGATCGCCTCCATCGTCACGTCGATCCTGACCGTCGGCGTCCACCTCGGGTTCTGGACCACGCTCGTCTTCGTGATCGTGGAACGCACCGGGACCCGGCGATCACGCGACGGCTGGTCGCTGGACGCGTTGCCGGAACCCCGGCCCAAGGGGCTCGGTCTCGCCGACGTGGTCGCCTCGTTGATCTTCGCGGTGGTGATGATCGCGGCGGTCTGCTGGGACCGCTTCGCCGGCTTCGTGCAACAGGGCGGCGTTGGCCTCCCGGTGCTGGAGCCCACCCGATGGCCGCTCTGGCTGGGCATCCTGCTGGTCCTGACCGTCGCCGGCCTGGCGCTGGGGATCGTGCTCTACCGGCGGGGCCGGTGGACGCCGGCGCTGGCCGCGGTCAACGCCCTGCTGGCCGTCGTGGCCGGTGTCGTCGGGGTGGTGCTGCTCACCACCGGCAGCCTGCTCAACCCGGCCTTCTTCCAGGCGGTGGCGCCGGACCGGGCCGCGTCGGCGCAGCAGACCACGACCACCATCGGCGTGGTGATCATGATCGTGATCGCCGTCTGGAGCGCGGCCGACGGAGTGATCAAGACCGTACGCCAGGATCGTGATCGCACCGCTGTTGATCACTGATCCGGCCGGGATCAGCGCAGGGCCGACCAGGGCGAGGGTGGGTCGGTCAGGAAGAACCGCAACAGATCCAGCAGGCGACTGGCCGGCGGCGCACTCCAGTGGGGTGCGCCGGCGGCCGGTTCGCTGCCGAGCCGGTTGATCGCCCAACTCAGGTGCTGCCACAGGATCCGTGACGCCCAGGCCCGGGCAATTTCCGGATCGCCGACGCCGAGGGCGGCGAGATAGCCGTCGAGGGCGTACGGGACGGCACGCAGCGGCAACTTGGCGAAGTCGGTCGCCGGATCGGCCCAGGCCGCGTCGCCCCAGTCGATGATCGCGGTCAGCGCGGCCGTCGCCGGGTCGGCCAGCAGATTGGTCGGCGACAGGTCGCCGTGGATCAGCGTCCGTTGATGATCATCGGGCCGGATCGCGGCGAGGCGGTCGAACCAGGTGATCAACCAGTCGACGTCGGCGGCGTTCAGCTGCCCGGCGGCGGCCAGGGCGGGGATCCCGTCCCGCGGATCCTCCCGGCTGTCCACCCGGATCTCGGACCGGCCGGAGAGTGGTGATCCGGCGGGGTGCGGGGCTCCTCGGTGCAGCCCGGCCAGCTCCGCGCCGACCTCCCGATAGAGCCGACCCCAGTGATCATCGGTCGGCCGTTCGGGCACCTCGGGCCGGCCGCCCGGAGCGCGTTCCAGCACCAGGTAGGGCGTCGCGGTGACGGTCCCGCTGTCGTCGAACTCGATCATGGCCGGCGTCCGTACCCCCAGCTCCCGTACCGCCGGAATGATCATGGCCTCCTTGACCAGATCGGCGACGAAGGCCGGCCGGTCCCGGGCGATCCGCAGCACCAGCCGGTCACCGAGGAAGTAGACGTGGTTCGCCTCGCCGCCCGACTGGACCGCGGTCACGGCGGCCGGGGCGACGCCGTGCCGCTCCGCGATCTCGGCCAACGCCGGCGCTGCAGGTGACATGGCGTGCCACGCTACCCGAGGCCCCGCAGGCGGCTCGATGACACGTAACCCGGTCGGCAGGCGGTTCCCCAGGTCGGAAGTGGGTACGGGGCTAATCTCATCGTGGTCAAGGCGGATCGGCCCAGCACGGCGATCCGGCGTGAGAGAGAGGAATCTGCGGTGTCTGAATCCAAGAAGAACGGCGGCATGCCGGGCTGGCTGGTCCTCGGGGTCATCGTGGCCCTGGCGGCCGCGGTGGTCGGCTTCGCCACCCGGAACGCGAAGGGCAACAAGCGCTACAGCCAGCTCGTCGGCGCGATCGACGACCTGATCCAGGAGGGCCGGGCCAAGGCCGAGGACGCGGTCGACGTGCTCACCGAGACCGGCGACGACCTGGCCAAGGACCTGAAGCGCGGCATGAAGAAGGCCAAGCACCGCCTCGGCTGACCCTTCCCCCCGACTTGTCAGAACTGAGTAGCCCCCTGGCACACCTCAGTTCTGACAAGTCGGCTCGGGGTGGGGTTTCAGGGGTAGGTGAGTGCGATCTTGTGGGCGGAGCCGTGGTCGGCGGCGCCGCGGCCATGGTGCTGGACGGGCTCTTCAGCCCGCAGAACCTCAACCCGACCGTCACCCGCTGGCTGGCCCAGCCTGCAGGACCACCGAGCAGACCGGCGTCCGCGGTCACGTCGGCGCCAATCACCGGATGCTGTCGACCTACCTCAACGCGGTGCTGGGTCCTGAGCGCGGGCCCAGCTGCAAGGCATCCGCGGTCGGCCGATGCCGGTGACATCCTGATCGTCTTCGAGGGCACGCCGCCGCCTCGAGCCTTCATGATCATGGTGCCGGCCCCACTCGGTCGCCCGACGTCCGTCCGAGGTCCCTCGGCACGAATCCCGATCCGCCGATCCCGGGGCGTTTCTCTACCTGTGTCGACTTCCGCTCCTCGAACCGGCCAGGATCCCGATCGCTTCTCCACCAGAGTCGACTCCCGTATCCCGACCCGGCCGGCCCCCGGTAAGTGCTCATTTCTCTACCTGTGTCGACTTCCGCACACAGATCCCGGCTAGTACCCGGTCGTTTCTCTACCTGTGTCGACTTCCGCACCCAGCTCCGGCCCGTGCCCGGTCGTTTCTCGACCACGGTCGACTTCCGCACCCCGTACCAGTCCGTGCCCGGACGTTTCTCCACCACGGTCGACTTCCGCACCCGAACCAGCCCAGCACCCGGACTTTCTCGACCTGTGTCGACTTCCGCCCTCGAACCGGCCAGGAACCCGATGCTTCTCCACCAGAGTCGACTCCCGGCTCCTGACCCGGCTGGTCCCCGGTAAGTGCTCATTTCTCTACCGGTGTCGACTTCCGCACGCAGATCCAGCCCCGTGCCCGGTCATTTCTCGACCACGGTCGACTCCCACACACCGCCGCGACCCACGCTCCGGGGCCACGGTCAAGATCAGGAACCGGGATCAGGTGTCGCCGCGGGTGCGGAGGGTGGTCAGGGCGACCAGGCGGGAGACCACGAGGGCGACGTAGCCGAGGCCGGCGAGTTGCTCAAGCATGACGACGGAGCGGGCCTGGGCGGTGATCGGGATGATGTCGGACAGGCCGGTGCTGGACAGGGTGGTGAAGCTGAGGAAGAGCAGCTCGGTCCAGGTGCGTGGGTCGGCCGAGTTCACTGCCGCGATGAAGCAGCCGGGCTGCAGGATCTGCAGCAGCAGGAACAGGTACGCGAAGCCCCAGGCAACCAGCGTGAACGTCGCCCCCACCGCGAACAGTTCGTCGGTGGTCACCTTGCGGTCGCGCAGCATGTAGCCGAGCAGGGTCGCGGTCGCCCAGAAGTAGAAGATCGCGTGCAGCACCGCCGACACGGCCTGCACCGCGACGTTGTGCCAGAAGATGTCGACGATCGCCAGCCCAGCCGCGGCACCGGCCAGCGACACGACGAACCAGGTCGGGCCGGGCAGCTCGCGTACCGACAGCACGGCCAGCAGCAGCACCAACAGACCGAACGTCTCGAACGCCAGCCGTCCGGGCGTCGAGTCGTCCATGTACGGATAGATCAGCACGCCGATCAGTTGGACCGCGAGCAGCACCGCGGACGGGTGCCGACGGATCTGATCGACAGCCACGCGTAGGTTCACCCGGCTGAGGTTAGTGGGGCCGGGCGCCAAGGACCCGGCAAGAAGCCTCCAGCCAACCGATGAATCGGGGGCGAATCCGCCAGGTACCAAGTCACGAGACGTTTCGATCAGACCGGTCCGCACGACCGAGTCGGATCACCGCAGCTCGTGGTGCCGGAGCCAGGCAGCGGCTCTGCGGGCCGATGCACAACTCAGCCAGGCCTCCTGGATCAACTCGGTCAACTCGGCCCGGCTGAGCTCGCCGAGCCGGCTGGCTCGGATCAGCACCGACATCCCGCGATCGAAATGCGGAGTGGTGAAGTACGGTTGAGATCCGTCCTGCAGCAGAGCTGCCTTGTCGCCCTCCGACGGCACCCGGAAGACGATCACGTCCCGGAGCCGTTCGCCGGTCGCCGGGTCGAAGGCATCGACCTTGGGCAAACCGAGAATGATGAACGACTTCTGGCCGACCCAGTAGATCTCCTGCCCGCGACCACCCTGGCCTCGGACCGCATGCGGCATTCCCGAGGCGATCGCGTGCAGATCCTCGAGGGTCGCCTTTCGCTGCGCGGACGACATCAGTTCCCGCGCAGCCCTCGTTCGATCGCGATGATCAACTGGGGTCGGAGTTCCTCGGGGGCGATCACCGCGTCGACCGAGCCGACTTCGACGGCGCGGCGGCTGCTGTGCACCCGGTCGAACTCGTCGGCGACCTCGCTGATCTTCTCCGTTCGCACGGCCGACCGGACCTCGGCCAGCTCGGCGGCCAGGGTGGCGCGATCCACCGGGGTCAGGGAGGCGCCACTCTCCTGATCACTCTGCGCGGCGGCGATCTTGGACTCCAGCTCGACCACCCGGGGATCGGCCGCGGTGCGGGCGTTCACGTCGCCGGCGAACACGACCGCGGCGGCCGGGGCACCGCCGATCACCGAGGCGTACGCGCCCTCGACGGCGAGCACGGTCATCGACGGGTTGAGCTGCTTGGAGAAGACGACGAAGGCGCCGCCGTGATAGCGGGAGACGACGCAGAACACGATCGGGCCGCGGAAGTTGACGATCGCCCGGCCGATCTCCGCGCCGTACTCCAGCTGCAGGTTGCGCATCGAGTCCGGCGAGCCGTCGAAGCCGGACAGGTTGGCCAGCACCACCAGCGGCCGGTTGCCACTGGCCGTGTTGATCGCCCGCGCCGCTTTCTTCGATGATCTTGGGAACAGCGTGCCGGCGGTCCAGGTGTCCGGGCCGTCGGTGGGCGGGAATCCCTGCCGGGGCACGGGTTTCGACTCGATGCCGAGCAGGCAGACTCCGAAGCCGCCGAGTCGCGCGTCGTGCACCACGGCCATCTCGGCGTCGGCCATCCCGGCCCAGCGTTCCAGCGCCGGGTGATCGGCATCGGCCACGGCCCGCATCAGGGTCCTGATGTTGAAGGCCTTCTTCCGGTCCGGGTTGGTTTCGGCCGAGAAGATCTCCCCCACAGTACGGAAGCCGCCGTCCGCCGGGTCGTGCGGGAAGACCGTCACGTCCCGATCATGGGGATCGGTGGTCTCGGCCCGTCGCGGGGTCCGCTCCCCCGGCACCACGTAGCTGTGGTCGTAGTGCGCCATCAGGATGTCGCGGGCGCCGGCCAGATCAGGGGCCCAGTACTGCGCCTGCCCGTTCGGCCCCATCACCCGGTCGTAGCCGCCGATACCGAAGTTGTCCTCGGCCGAGACGCCGCCGGAGACGTCCAGGGTCTGCTTGCCGGTCAGCACCATCGCGCTGTCCGGGGTCATGATCAAGAGCCCCTTGGTGTGCATCAGCATGGTCGCCTCGGCGTTCCAGTACGGCTGCGCGCCGACGTTGATCCCGGCCACCACGATGTTGATCTCACCCCCGGCCTGGGTGAACTCGACGATCCGCTTCAGCGCCTTGGCCACCCAGTCCATGTTCTCCGTGCCGGAGGCCATCGAGATCCGCGCACCGGACGAGATGGCGAACCACTCCACCGGCACCTTTTGCTTCTCGGCCAGGTCGAGCGCGGCGATCACCCGGGCGCATTCCGGCTCGGCCAGCGCCCCGAGCGACTTCGTCGGATCACCCAGCAGCACCACCCGGTTGATCCCCTTCGGGTGCCGCTTGGTCGGCGTGCTGACCACGCCGGTGATCATGCCCGCGGTGTTCTGGCCACGCGGCCGCTTCACCGGCGCCAGGGTGCCGTTGGGCCGAAGATCATGTTCGACGAAGGAGCCGCCGGTGCCGGCGATCATGCCGGCCAGCTCGTACGGGTAGACGGTGCCCCGGCGGCGGGCCCGGACGACCTTCTGCGCATAGTCGTCCAGCGGTTTCAGCTGCTCGGTCGGCGGCCGCTCAACGACGGTCTGCACGCCGGCGCCGGGCTGCTTGTAGAACCGACCGACCACCGGCAACGGGACGCCGTGCGAGCCGGTGACCCGGCCCTGGATCATCACCTCTTCGATCCCGGCGCCGACGGTGAGCGGGGTGATGTTGCGCTCCAGCGCGGTCAGCTCGGCCACCTCGGCGTCGATCGCCGGCCAGACGGTCACCCAGACGTGATTCATGTCCAGTTTGGCCCCGGCAGCGCCGCGTTCGGTGCGGGCCCGGCGGATCCCTTCCAGGCAGTTGGTGATCGCCCGCTCGACGTGCGGCAGCGAGGTGATCATGCCCTCGTCGTCCCGGACCACCGCGAACTGGCGGACCTGGGCCAGCGCGACCAGCCGCTCGTCGGCCGCATTTTCCTTGGCCACACAGTGATACAGCAGTACGTCCTCGGGCGCGTCCAGCCGGGTGATCATGAAATCGCGGAGCCGCCACAGGTTGAGCCGGCGGCCGACCATCGGGTGCACCCCGCGCACGTTGTCGTCCTCGACGACGGTCCGCCGCTGCGGCCGGTAGGTGAAGTAGAACACCGGCCGGCCCTCGCCCGGCGCGATCGCCACCGCGATCCGGCGGCACCGCTTGCGGATCGGGAGCGCGGCGACAAGATCACGCAGCCGGTCCGACGCCTCCTGCACGTCGGTCGGCGCCTCGGGCCAGTGCAGGTAGAGATCGACCACCGGCTCATGACCGGCCGGCTTGGCGGCGACGGCGGAACGAAGATCACGGACCAGGGTGCTGCGCAGGTCGGCCAGCTCGGCGACGGTGCCGATCGTGCTGACCAGATAGGTCTTTCGCTGGTCCAGCTCGTAGCGGGCGGTGGTGTAGGGACGCCGATGGTGCCGGGAGTTCCGTACCTCGTGCAGTCCGTACTCCAGATAGTGCCGACGGATCAGCACCTCCAGCATCGGCTCGGTCGTCGGCACGACGCCCTGCTCCAGCCGCTCGGCCAGGAATCTGATCAACTGCTCGGGGATCGTGGCCAACGCGGCGACCCGTTCGGCATAGCCGGGCGCATCGGGGTGCTCGGCCAGGTCGGCCAGCTCGCTGCGGACGCTGGCCAGCACCTCGGCCCGGGCCTCGTCGACCAGCGGCGCGTCGAACCAGCGGAACCGCACCGACCGCGCCAGATCGCCGATCGCCGGGAAGCGGAGCTGGGTGGACAGCACCAGATGATCAAGGACGGCGTGCGCCTCCTCCCGGCGCTCCGGCTCCGGCCGCGGCTCGGCCAGCCAGCGCTGCAACAGCGAGGTGACCAGCTGCAGGTCGGGCGCGGTGCGCTGCTGGGCCAGGAAGATCCGGAACACGGCGTCGACCAACGGCTCGCTGCGATCCAGGTCGGTGATCCCGTAGTGACCGAGCACCCGGGACAGCCGCTCGACGAACGAGTCCGGCAGCGCGCCACGGGTGACGTCCAGCGTCTTCAGGTAGGTGTGGAAGTGCTCCCGCGGTGAGTGCACCCGCAGCTCGGTGTCCAACTCCTCGGCGGCCGGCCGGTTGCGGCTCAGGTCGGCGAAATCGGCGAACAGCCGGAGCAACCCGGTGTCCTCCGCCAGCGGCGGCGCCGGCAACTCGGCCCGGGCGGTGAGGTAGCCGGCCAGCGCCCGGCCCTCGTCCCGCGGATCAAGATCGAATCCGAGCAGCACGCTGCGCAGCTCGTCGTAGCCGCGGGCCAGCCGCTCGGGGGCGGTCGGCCGCGCCACCGGCTCCGGCAGTTCAAGATCAACACCGGCGACCGTGTCGACGACCGCGCCGGCGTCGCCGGCCAGCGGCTCCAGCCGGACCAGCGGCGCCCCGGTCTCGACCTGGGCCCCGGCAGCGACCGCGAGCTGGCGCACGATCGCCCGGAACGGCGCGTGCACCACGGTCTCCATCTTCATGCTCTCCAGCACCAGCACCGGAGCGCCCGCCTCGACCTCGGCGCCGACCGACACCGGCGTGGCCACCACCAGCGCCGGCACCGGGGCCCGCAGCACGCCACCCTCGTCCCGGCTGACCCGGTGCGTCACCCCGTTGACCTCGACGAAGTGCACCGGGCCGTGGGTCGCCGTGATCAACCGGAACCGCCGGCCGGCCAGGACCAGCCGCGCTTCGTAGCCGTCGTAGCGCTCCAGCTCGGCCTCGACCGTGTGCAGTTCGTCGCCGGACTCGATGGCGACCCGGTAGCGCTCGGCTCCGGTCCGGGCCACCACCAGCCGGTACGCGGCGCCGCGCAGCTTCACGTCGATCGCCCGACCGACCTCGTGCTGCACCTGCGGCCGGCCGCCGAACGCGGTCTCCAGCAGTCGCTGCCGTTCGACCTCCTCGGCCTCCTGGTAGGCCTCGATCGCCGCCGCGACCAACGCCACGCCGGAATGCCGGTGGGTGATCAACCGGCCTTCGTCGCGGACCCGATCGATCCAGCCGGTGTCGGCGCTGCCGTCGATCACGTCGGCCTGGTCGAGCAGCTCCAGGATGAAGCTCTTGTTGGTGGTCCCGCCCTCCAGCACCACCGTGGTGTCGCCGACCGCCCGGCGGAGCCGGCCGAGCGCCTCGTCCCGGGTGCGGCCGTACGCGATGATCTTGGCGATCATGGAATCGAAGTCGGCCGGGATCGTGTCACCCTCGCCGATGCCCGTGTCGACCCGGATGCCCGGCCCGCGGGGCAGATCCAGCCGGGCGATCCGGCCGGGCGACGGGGCGAAGTCGCGGTCCGGGTCCTCGGCGTTCAGCCGGGCCTCGATCGCGTGGCCGAGCTCGGCCGGTGGCTCCTCGGTCAGCCGCTCGCCGGCCGCGACCTGCAGCTGCAGCCGGACCAGGTCGACGAACCGGGTCAGCTCGGTGATCGGGTGCTCGACCTGGAGCCGGGTGTTCACCTCGAGGAAGGCGAACAGCCGCTCGCCCGGGTGATAGAGGAATTCGACGGTGCCGGCGCCGCGATAGCCGACCTTCAGCGCCAGCCGCTCCGCCGACGACTTCAGCTCGGCCACCTGCTCGGCACTGAGCACCGGTGAGGCCGATTCCTCGATGATCTTCTGGTTCCGCCGCTGCACCGAACAGTCCCGGACCCCCAGCGCCCAGGCCGTGCCCTGGCCGTCGGCGATCAGTTGCACCTCGACGTGCCGGGCCCCGGTGACCAGCCGCTCCAGGAAGACGACGCCGCTGCCGAACGCCCGCTCGGCCTCGTCCCGGGTGCGCTGATAGGCCTCCTTCAGCTCGGCGTCGGATTCGATCACCCGGATGCCGCGGCCGCCGCCACCGGCGGTCGCCTTCAGCATCACCGGATAGCCGATCCCGTTGGCCACCGTGATCGCGTCGTCGACCGTGTCGACCGACCCGCGGCTCCACGGCGCCACCGGGACGCCGACCTCCTCGGCGATCAGCTTGGAGCCGATCTTGTCGCCCAGGTGCCGCATCGCCTCCGCACTGGGGCCGATGAACGTGACCCCGATCCGCTGGCACAGCTCGGCGAACGCCGGGTCCTCGGCGACGAAGCCCCAGCCGACCCAGGCGGCATCCGCCTCGGTCTCGGTCAGCGCCTGCTCCAGCCGGGCCAGGTCGAGGTAGGGCCGGTTCGCCGCGGGTCCGAGCGGATAGGCCCGGTCGGCCTCCCGGACGAACATCGCGGTGCGCTCGGCCTCGGTGTAGAGCGCCACCGTCTCGATCTCGCTGCCCCGCTCGGCGTTCAACTCGCGGACCGCGTTGATCAGCCGCATCGCGGCTTCCCCCCGATTGACGATGGCGATGCGCCTGAACACTGAGCGTTGCCTCCTGACCTCGCGATTCGGCCCGGCGAAGCCGACCGAACGGACCAAAGTCTCACATTTCCAGGCTCGGGGCGCTGCCGTCGAGTCAGACCCCACCAACTTTCACCCCTCCGACTTGTGCCTTCCCCACAGTCGGGGCCGAGGTGCGGCAGAATCGACGATCATGTCTGCGTCCATGCGTCTGTCCCGCGCCATCGGGCTCGGCCTCGGCTACGTCGCCGGCCGACTGATCGAACAACCCATCCGAAGCCAGCCGGCGGCCGCGTTCCAGCAGGCCGCGAGCGCCGTCGAGGAGCGAAGTTACGTCGACGACGCCGGCTGGGGCACCGTGCATGTCGGCGCCCTGGTCGGGGCCGTCGCCGCCCTCGGGGTGGTCGCCGAGCGGCTGACCCGGAAGCGCCCCGTGCTGCACGCCCTGGCGACGGCTGTGGCGACCGCGGTCGTCCTGGAGGACACGGACAGCGAGCCGGGATCCCTGTCCACCCGCGGCATGGTCGGCCCACTGGTCTACGGCGCGGCCTTCGGCATCCCCGGCCTGCTCGGCTACCGCGCCGTCCACACCGTCGCCGACCAGCTCGGCACCGGCGACGAGAAGTACGCCAACTTCGGCCGCTCCGCGAGCTCGCTCCGCGACGTAGCCGACTACCTCCCCGACCACCTCACCGAAAAACTCAACGCCCTCAAATAGCCGAAACCCCCGAGTTGTCAGACTCTCACCACGCCCTGGCGTGGTGAGAGTCTGACAAGTCGGGGTTGGGGTTAGGCGAGGGATTCGGTCCAGGCGTTGTGCAGGGCGGCGTAGCGGCCGTCCTTCCGGGTGGTCAGGGCGGCGGGGCTGCCGTCCTCGAGGATCCGGCCGTGCTCCAGCACCAGCACCCGGTCGGCGATCTCGACCGTGCTCAGCCGGTGCGCGATGATCACCGCGGTCCGATCCTTCAAGATCGTCTGCAGCGCCTTCTGCACCAGCCGCTCGCTCGGCACGTCCAGGCTGGACGTCGCCTCGTCCAAGATCAACACCGCCGGGTCGGCCAGGAAGGCCCGGGCGAACGCGACCAGCTGGCGCTGACCGGCGGACAGCCGGGAGCCGCGCTTGGCCACGTCGGTGTCGTAACCCTGCGGCAGTGCGCTGATGAACTCGTCCGCGCCGACCGCCCGCGCCGCCTCGATCACCTCGGCCCGGGTGGCCTCCGGCTTGCCGAAGGCGATGTTGTCGGCGACCGTACCGTCGAACATGAAGTTCTCCTGGGTCACCATCACCACCGAGCGCCGCAGGTCATCGTTGCCGATCTCACGAAGATCAACTCCGTCCAGTGTGACCCGGCCGTCGGTCGGGTCGTAGAACCGCGCCATCAGCTTGGCGATCGTGGTCTTGCCGGCACCGGTGGTGCCGACCAGCGCGACGGTCTGGCCGGCCGGGATGTTCAGCTCCAGGCCCGGCAGCACCGGACGCTCCGGCACGTAGGCGAAGGTCACGTCGTCGAAGTGCAGCTCGCCCTTCGAGTTGCGGACCGACTTGGGGTCGACCGGATCGGGCACGCCCGGCTTCTCCTCCAGCACTCCGGACGCCTTCTCCAGCGCCGACGAGGCCGACTGGAAGGTGTTGTAGAACTGGCTGATCTCCTGCATCGGCTCGAAGAACATCCGCAGGTAGAGCAGGAACGCGGCCAGCACACCGACCGTCATGTCGCCCTGGATCACCCGGTAGCCGCCGTACAGCAGCACCGCGCCGATGGTCAGGTTGCCGATCAGCTTGATCCCCGGCTGGAAGATCGCCACCAGCCGGAACGAGACCAGGTTGGAGTCGCGGTAGCGCTCCGAAAGGTCCTCGAAGATCTGCTGGTTGCGCGGCTCGCGCCGGTACGACCCGACCGCGCGGATCCCGGTCATCGTCTCGATGAAGTGCACGATCACCATCGCCGAGTGCTCCCGCACCTTGCGGTACGTCAGCTGCGACTGACGCGAGAACCACCGCACCAGGAAGATCAGGATCGGGAACCCGACCAGGCAGATCAGGCCGAGATGCAGATCCATCGTCAGCAGCAGAATCGCGACGCCGACCAGGGTGAGCACGGCGGTGACCAGCCCGTCGAAGCCGCCGGCCAGCAGCTCCATGATCGCGTCGATGTCGTTGGTCAGCCGGGAGATCACCCGGCCGGACGTGTAGCGATCATGGAACTTCACGTCGAGCTTCTGGAAGTGCCGGTAGAGCCGCCGCCGGATCGCCAGCAGCACCTCCTGGCCGACCCGGCCGGAATGCCGCAGGAACAGCGACCGGGCGATGCCCTGCAACACCAGCGCGCCGACCATGACGCCGAGCACCTGCAGCAGTTCGGTCGGCATGCCGCCGTTCATCAGCGGCGGCACGCCGTGGTCGATGCCGATCTGGACCAGTCGGGGCATGCTCAGCCGGGCGGCGTTCTCGACCACCACGATCAAGATCAACACCAGGATGAACCTGCGGTACGGCTTGAGCAGGCTGCCGAGCAGGGCCCGGCTGCGGCGCTTCAGGAAGACGCTGCCGCGGGCCTGGATCTCCTCGTTCTCCTCCGCGCCGACGCCGCGCCAGGCCTCGACCGCGAGCTTGGACTTCGCCTCGGTCTCGGCGGTGCGCGCGTCCTCGTTGCTCTTCAGGGCGGTCATCGAACGGCCTCCTCGAGCTCGAGCCGGTCCCGCTCGGCCAACTCCTCCTCCGTGTCGAAGTCCGCGCTGAGCAGCTCGCGGTATTCCGGCACGGTCTTCAGCAGCTGGGCGTGAGTGCCGACGTGGCTGATCGTCCCGTTGCTGAGCAGCGCGACCTTGTCGGCCAGCAGCACGGTCGACGCGCGGTGTGCGACGACGATGCCGGTGACGCCGACCAGGACCCGCTTCAGCGCCTCCTCGACCAGCGCCTCGGTGTGCACGTCCAGCGCCGACAGGGTGTCGTCCAGCACCAGCACGCGGGGCTGGGCCAGCACGGCCCGGGCCAGCGCGAGCCGCTGCCGCTGACCGCCGGACAGGCTCATCCCCTGCTCGCCGATTCGCGTGTTCAGGCCCCACGGCAGGTCGTAGACGAAGTGCGCCTGGGCCACGTCGATGGCCTGGGTGACCTGCGCCTCGGTCGCCTCCGGATTGCCCAGGGTCAGGTTCTCCCGGGCCGACATCGAGAACAGGGTGGGGTCCTCGAAGGCGGTGGCGACGATCGTCCGGACCTGCTCCAGCTTGAGGTCGCGGATGTCGACCCCGTCGATGGTGATCCGGCCGGCGGTGACGTCGTACAGACGCGGCACCAGGGCGGTGAGCGCGGTCTTGCCGGAGCCGGTGGCCCCGACGACGGCCACGGTTTCGCCCGGCTTGATGGTCAGGTTGAGGTCGTGCAGCACGTCGGTGTCGGCGTCGGGGAACCGGAACGCGGCCCCCTCGAACTTCACCTCGCCGCGGACCTGGGCCAGCTTCTTCGGGCCGTCGGTGATCTCGTTCTTCTCGTCGAAGATCTCCGCGATCCGGTCGGCCGCCGTCATCGCCTCCTGGGCCTGGGACAGCAGCAGGCCGAGTGCCGCGATCGGCCAGACCAGCGACAGCAGCATGGTGATGAACGCGACCAGGGTGCCGAGCGTGACCTCGCCGCGGCCCGCGGCCAGGGCACCGAGCCCGAGCACGATGATCACCGTGACGCTCGGCACCACCTCGAGGAAGGTCCGGAACTTGGCCAGCAGTTTGATCCGCTGGTACGAGGTGTCGAACAGCTGGGTCGCCCGGGCGTCGAACTTCTTGAACATGTGCTCGGAGCGGCCGAAGGACTTGATCACCCGCAGGCCGTGGGCGCTCTCCTCGACGGAGGAAGCGACGTCGCCGGTCTCGTCCTGCATCTTGCGGGACAGCCGGGTGAGCTCGCGCTCCTTCTTCAGGCACATCACGGTGATCGGCACGATCGCCGCCAGCACCACCAGGCCGAGCGGCCAGTACATGTTGAGCAGCAGGCCGGTGACCACGGCGATCTGGATGATGTTGATCAAGAGGAAGATCGCGCCGAAGCTGATGAAGCGGCGGATCGTCGACAGGTCGTTCATCATCCGGGACAGCAGCTGACCGGACTGCCAGCGGTCGTGGAAGCTCATCGGCAGCCGCTGCAGTTTCGCGTACAGGTCGGTGCGCACCGCGGTCTCGGTGCCGAGCGTGCCCTTGGACACGACCCAGCGCCGCCCGAAGACGACCAGGGCTTCGATGATGCCGATCGCCAGCGCGGCCACGCCGAGGGTGTAGAGCCCCGGGCGGTCGCTGTGCGCGACCGGGCCGTCGATCACCGCACGGGTGACCAGCGGCACGACGATGCTGGTGGCCACCCCGGCCACCGCGAAGATGATCATGAGAATGAAGCGCCACAGATGCGGCCGGAGATAGGGCCGGAACCGCAGCAGGGATACGACACGACTACGTCGTTCGGTGCCGTCGGGCTGGGACTTGCCGAGGCCGAGCCGTCCGGAACCGATGGGAGCCATCAGCGGCGGGCGATCGAGCGATGTCGGCGGTGCTGCCGGGGCCACCGTGCGGGTGGGCTGTTCCGGCTGGTTGGTGTCGACGGGCGGGCAGGACGATGGGGCCGATAAGTCGGCAGACATGAAAGGGAGTCCTCGAACGGTGAGAGAAGTACGTAGCAGATTACGAACCGTGGTAACTATCCAACCTCATGCAAGGTGCCCTCTCAAAGCAATATTCCCGACCCTTGGGGTATTCATTGCGTACGGTGATAGATCATGGATCAGTGATTGGAGTCACATTGACGGGGTGCCACGGCTACCTACTGAGCCGTAGGGTCTGAGCATGATCGAGCAGCCGGAGGGAGCCGCCGGACCGCTGCCACAGGCGGCGCCCGAGAGCAAGATCGCCATCGGCCGGAACGCCACCGGGCGACGGATCGGACTGCCCGAGGTGCTGCTCGCGACCCTGATCTATCTGGCGGTCCAGTTCGCCGGTGCCGGTGTGATCTTGGTCGCATTCGGCCGAGACGCCCTGACCTCGGGCCAGGCCCTGCCGACCCTGCTGGTGGTCCTCACCGCGGCCGTGTCGGCCGGTCTGGCCGCCGTCGCCGCCGGTCTGATCCGGGTCCGGTCGGCCGCCGCGATCGGCCTGGTCCGGCCCGCCGCCCGCTGGCTGCTGATCGGCGCCGGCTGTGGCCTGGCCGGCTTCCTGGTCAATCGCGTGGTCGTGGTCAGCTATGTCGCGATCACCGGTGATCACTCCAGCCCGCAGCAGGGCATGGCCGAGACCGCGATGGGCGGACTGTGGTGGCAGTTCGGCCTGCTGGTGCTCTTCGGCGCCGCCCTGACCCCGATCGGCGAGGAGTTGCTCTTCCGCGGCATCGGCTTCGGCTGGCTCCGGCGCTGGGGCTTCCTGATCGCCGCGCTGCTCAGCTCGGGGGTCTTCGGCCTCGCCCACGGCATCAACGCCGTCTTCCCCGCCGCCATCCTGCTCGGCCTGGTGCACGCCTGGCTGTACGAACGCAGCGGCTCCATCTGGCCGGCCGTGATCTCCCACGCCGTCAACAACGGCATTGCCTTCATCCTGGCCCGGATCGTCCTCTCCTCCGGCCTCTGACAAATCCGCGCGTTACCGTGAGGGAATGCCGGTCGTGGGGACCAAGCTGCGGCTGCCGCGGGTGCGGCGGCCGTTGGTGCCGCGGGGTCGACTGACCGAGCGGCTGCTGGCGCCCGACACGTTGCCGCGACTGGTGCTGGTGGCAGCACCGGCGGGGTTCGGGAAGACGACGCTGATGAGTCAGTGGCTGGCCGAGACCGGCCGGGCCGTGGCGTGGCTCTCCCTCGATGCCGGGGACACCGACCCGCACCAGTTCCTGATCCAGTTGATCACCGCGATCCGGACCACGGGTCCGGAGCTGGGGGCCGAGGCGCTGGCCCTGGCCGAGGGGGACCGGGGCGGGCCGGTCGAGGACGTCCTGGTGAGTTTGATCAACGACCTTGATCAGCTGGCCGGGCCGACCGTGCTCGCCCTGGACGACTATCACCTGATCGACGCGCCGGCGGTCCAGCGGGCGGTCACGTTCCTGCTCGACCAATTGCCGCCCCAGGTCACGATGGTGATCATCACCCGCGCCGATCCGCCACTGCCGTTGGCCCGGCTGCGGACCCGGGGCGAGCTGCTCGAGCTCCGGGCGGCCGACCTGCGGTTCACCGCCGCCGAGGCCGAGGAGCTCCTGAACCGGGTGATGGGGCTCGACCTCGATCCGGCCCAGGTCGCCGCGCTCGAGGCCCGGACGGAAGGGTGGGCGGCCGGGTTGCAGTTGGCGGCACTCTCCGTGCGCGGCCGCGCCGTCAGTGAGCACGCCGTCAACGCTCGGGGACCGATCGACGCGTTCATCGCCGCGTTCGCGGGCAGCCACCGGTTCGTCCTGGACTACCTGGTCGAGGAGGTTCTTGATCATCAACCCGAGGACGTACGACAGTTCCTGCTCGACACCTCGGTGCTGGACCAGCTGACCGGGCCGCTCTGCGACGCGATCACCGGCGGAGCCGGCAGCGGCCGGATCCTGGAGCGACTGCACCGGGGCAATCTGTTCGTCGTCGCGCTCGACGACCACGGCGAGTGGTTCCGCTATCACCACCTGTTCGCCGAGGCGCTGCGGGCCCGGCTGCGGGCCCAGGACCCGGAGCGATCGGCGTCCCTGCATGCGGCCGCCGCGCGCTGGCTGGCCGAGCACGGCCTGATCACTGACGCGGTCAGGCACGCCGGCCGCAGCGGCGACGGCGAGCTGACCGCCGAACTGGTCGAGTTCGCGTTGCCCGAGCTGCGTCGGCAGCGCCGGGAGTACGCCATCCGGCACTTACTGGCCGCGGTGCCCGAGCCGATCATCCGCCGCCGCCCGCTGCTCGCCGTCACCCAAGCGTGGGCCCGGCTGTCCGAGGGCGATCTGGACGCCGTCGAGGGCTGGCTCGAGCTGGCCGAGGCCCGGCCCGCGGAGAGCCGGGGCGCCGTCGACTGGCCCACCGGTCCGCTGGTCGAGGCGGTCCGGACCCGGGACGCCGAGCTGCGCGGGGTGCCGGCTTCCGTGTCCGTCTATCGCGCCTCGGTCGCGCAGGCCCGGGGCGACGTCGCCGGGACCGTGGCGTACGCCCACCGGGCGTTGGCTTCGTCCCGGCCGGAGGACCACCCGGCCCGCGGTGCGGCGTACGGCTTCCTCGGCCTCGCCGCCTGGGCCGCGGGCGACCTGGCCACCGCCGTCGACACGTTCGAGCGGGCCGTGGGGCAGCTGCGGGCGGCCGGTCAACTGGTGGACGAGCTCGGCGCGACCGTCGTCCTCGCCGGCATCTGGCTCGACCGGGGCCGGCCGGCCGAGGCCCGCCGCCGCTACGAGCAGGCGCTGGCCCGGGCCGAGCTCGCGCCGGGGCCGCTGGCCGCGACCGGCGACCTGCACGTCGGGCTGGCCGAGGTGCTCCGGGAGCAGGGCGAGCTGGCCGAGGCCGACCGCCGGCTGCAGCTCGCGCGGGAGCTGGGCGACGCCGCCTCCTTCCCGGAGAACCGGCATCGGTGGTTCACGACCATGGCCGGGCTGCTCCGGGCGCGCGGCGAGCTCGACGGCGCGGTCGGGTTGCTCGAGCAGGCGGAGCCGCTCTACCGGCCGGGCTTCTTCCCTGACCTGCGGCCGATTCCGGCGGCCCGGGCGAGGGTCCGGATCGCCCAGGGCCGGTTGGCCGAGGCGTGGGACTGGGCCCGGACGTACGAGCTGGAGGTCGCCGCCCGGCCGAGGTTCCTGGGCGAGTTCAACCAGCTCACGTACGCCCGGCTGCTGATCGCCCAGGGCCGGCTCGACCCCGCCCGCGCCGACGCCCGGCAGGCGCCGCCGGAGCTGATCGCGATGCTCGGCCGGGTGATCGAGGACGCCGCGGCCGCCGGGCGCGACGGCAGCCTGATCGAGGCCCGGCTGGTCCGCGCGCTCGCCCGGCGCGAGGGCGGCGACCCGACCGGGGCGCACGCCGACCTGGCCGCGGCGCTCGAGGCCGGGGTGCCGGCCGGCTATCGGCGGCTGTTCCTGGACGAGGGCCCGTCGCTGCTGGAGTTGCTCCGGGACTTTGCCGAGCATTGCGGGGAGTCGGGGTCGGCCGGCCACGCCGAGCTGCTGCTGAGCGCGGCGGCCCACCGTCCGCCGGTCCGATCGGCGGCGGCGAACGACGATCGGCTCAGCGAGCGGGAGCTGGAGGTGCTCCGGCTGCTGGCCACCGAGCTGACCGGCCCGGAGATCGCCCGCCGACTGTTCGTCTCGGTGAACACGCTGCGGACCCACACCAAGCACATCTTCGGCAAGCTCGCGGTGAACACCCGCCGGGCCGCGATCCTCCGGGCCGCCGACCTCGGGCTGCTCTAGGGTCCTGCGCCCGACCTTCCGGACAGATCACCACCTCGATCACCCGATCTGGTGATGTCACCTCACCTCGTCGGTTCCTACCGTCCTCGGTATCACCGGACGACTCGGTCCGACAGTCACAGGGGGAGCCTTTTATGATCATCAACTCCGAACGCCTGACCGGCGCCGCCGGTCTCTGCGCCGTCGTCGCCGGCGCCATCTTCCTCGGCGTCCAGGTCAATCACCCGCCGCTCGAGCTGGCCTCGGTGGTCGGCACCGAAATGATCATCCGCAACGCAGCCAAGGCGATCATGGCGATGCTGGTGCTGGCCGGGATCACCGGGATGTATCTGCGTCAGATCCGCCAGGCCGGCGTCCTCGGCCTGCTCGGCTATCTGGTGTTCGGTCTCGGCTACTTCGCGATGTTCGTCGTCGAGGTGATCGCGGCGTTCGTGCTGCCGACGCTCGCCCGGACGGCTCCCGGCTACGTCGAGGACATCCTGGTCGCGGCCGGTGGCGGCACCCCGGTCGGCGACATCGGCCTGATGCAGGTCGTGTTCACGCTCTCCGGGATCGGCTACATCGTCGGCGGCCTCCTCTTCGGGATCGCCCTGTTCCGGGCGCGAGTGCTGGCGCGGTGGGCCGCGGCCCTGCTCGCCGTCGGCACCGGCGCCACGCTGGCGCTGCAACTGTTGCCGGACGCGTTCAACCGGCCGTTCGCCGTGCCCACCGCGGTCGCCTTGATCGGACTGGGCCTCTCCTTGTGGCGGAGCACCCGGCCGTCCAAGATCATCAACCAGCGGCCGGCCGTCGGCGTCGACCAGCCCGCGGTCCGATGACCAGTCGGCCGCTGGGCAGCCCGCCGGCTTCGCGATCAGCGGAGCCGGCCGGGCGGCCGACCATCCCGCGCAGCTGGCCAGTCCCGGTCGTCCTGATCTTGCTCAGTGCCATCCCGCTGACCACCGGCGCGCTGCGACTGGTGCAACTCGCCGGCGGTCCGGCGATCATCCCGGCCAACGAACGGTTCACCGGCTTCCCGCTGCCGCTGGTGCTGCACATCGTCGGCGCCGCGACGTACGCGCTGCTCGGCATCCTCCAGTTCGTGCCGCGAATCCGCCGCCGGCATTCGGCCTGGCACCGGCGCAGCGGCCGGGTGCTGGTCGTGGCCGGATTGCTCGTCGCCGGTTCGGCGCTGTGGCTGACCCTCGCCTTCCAACGCCAACCCGGCAGCGGCGACCTGCTCTATGTCCTGCGCCTGATCTTCGGCGCCGCCCTCGCCGCCTGCCTGGTCCTCGGCTTCGTCGCCATCCGTCGGCGCGACCTCGTCGCCCATCGGGCCTGGATGATCAGGGCGTACGCGATCGCGGTCGCCGCCGGCACCCAGGCCTTCACCGAGGGCATCACGGAAGCGGTCTTCGGCACCGGCGAACTCACCGGTGACCTGGCCAAGGCCGCAGGCTGGTTGATCAATCTCGGCGTCGCCGAGTACGCGATCCGCCGCCGGCCCCGAGCGACGGTGCCGCGATGATCACCCCGGGATCGAGCACGTACGCGTTCCTGGTCGCCGGTCACCTGGACGACCACTGGGCCGCCTGGCTCGACGATTTCATGATCATCCGCAACCTCGACGGCAGCACCACCCTGACCGGCACCGTCACCGACCAGGCCCACCTGCACGGCATCCTGGCCCACCTTCGCGACTCCGGCGCAACACTGCTCTCCGTCAACCTCGTCGATCATGATCCGGCCGGGCCGAGACGCGGCTGATTCACCGCCTCGTCCGGCTCGGCTTCGAGCATCGGCCGTCAGAGGCGAGGCCGGGCCAGGGGCCGCGGCAACGGTTCCAGCGCGCCGGCCCGGCGGAGCTGTTCGTTCGCGGCGACGACGACAGCTTGATCATCCGCGGCTGCGACGTGCAGGACGACGCCGCCGTCCGGCAGCGGCTCGATCCGGGCGCCGAGAGCATCGGGGACGAGGGCGGCGCGGCCGGGTGAGAGATAGCCGGAGCGTCCGATGAACGGGTCGCCGATCGAGAAGCCGGCGTCCTCGAGGGCGTCGAGGATGTCGTCGTCGGTGGCGTCGCCGAAGTCCGGCTCCCAGATCAGGGCCAGCCGGGTCAGCAGCCGGCCGCCGAGGTCGGCCGGGGCCTCGTCGCCGGGTGATTGCAGGGCGACGACGAGGGACTGCAGGACGAACTCCGCGGAACCGCCGGCCAGCCCGCTGACCTCGACCTCCCAGCCCGGTGCGCCGGTGCCGAGCAGCCTCAGGCCGGTGCCGAGCTCCTCCCACCAGTCCGGTGCCTGCTGCACCGCCCGCAACGCGGCGAGCAGGCCCGCCGCATCCGGGATGATCTTCGTTTCGGGCGGGTCCGGATGGACCCGGCCCCAGGAACGGCTCGCCGCTGGAAGCAACGCGGCCAGCTCCTCGACGGTCCGGCGCCACCGCTCGGTCACGGACTCGATCGGTTCGGGTCGGGGGCCCCAGAAGACCCGGATCAACTGCCGCATGCTCAGGCGACGCCGAACTGGAAGACGGTCGTGGTCTCGTACGGCGTGCCGGGTCGGACCACGGTCGACGGATAGTCGGGCTGGTTGGGTGAGTCCGGATAGTGCTGCGTCTCCAGCGTGAAGGCGTCGCCCTGGCGATAGACGGTGCCGGAGCGGCCGGTGAAGGTGCCGTCGAGGAAGTTGCCGGAGTAGATCTGGACGCCGGGCTCGTCGGTCCAGCAGCGCAGCCAGCGGCCGGACTTCGGGTCGTAGGCGGCCGCGACGGGACGGAGCCGACCCTGCTCGTAGTCGTCCAGGATCCAGTTGTGGTCGTACCCCTGACCGCGGAGCAGTTGCTCGTGGCCGACGCGCAGGTCGCGGCCGATCGGCTTGGCCCGGCGGAAGTCGAACGGGGTGTCGTCGACCGGGGCCGGCGGGCCGAGCGGGATGGCGCCGTCGCCGACCGGGAGGTAGTGGCCGGCGGCGACCTGCAGCAGCTGGTCCTCGACGGTGCCCTCCCCCTCGCCGGCCAGGTTGAAGTACGCGTGGTTGGTCAGGTTGACGATCGTGGGCCGGTCGGTGCTGGCCCGATAGGCGATGGTCAGCCGGTGCCGCCGGTCGAGGGTGTAGTCGACGGTGGTGTCCAGGGTGCCCGGAAAGCCCATCTCGCCGTCCGGGCTGACGTAGCGGAAGCTGACGCCGACCCGGTCGTCCTCGTCGATCGGGGTGGCGTCCCAGATCCGCTTGTCGAAGCCGGTGGTGCCGCCGTGTAGCGCGTTGTCGCCGTCGTTGACCGGGACCTGGAAGGACTCGCCGTCGATGCTGAACCGCCCCGAAGCGATCCGGTTGCCGAAGCGGCCGATGGTGGCGCCGAAGTACGGGCTGTGGTCCTCGTAGTCGGCCACCGTCGACAGCCCGAGCGTGATCCCCGCGCGCCGGCCGCGACGATCCGGCAGCTCGATCGACTGGATGGTGGCGCCGTAGGTCAGCATCCTCACCTGCAGCCCACCCTCGGTGCCGAAGGTGAAGCGCCGCACCGCCTCGCCGGCGGCGGTCTCGCCGAACGGCTCGTCCGACACGGTGAGCCGACCACCACGCAACTCGGAGCCGGTCGGGATGTCGTCCTTCGGTCCCTCGACGTCCGAGAGTTCGGGACCGGTTGGCTCCGACATCGCAGTCTCCTCCCCGCTGTGAGCAATTCCCCGCGACGCTACCCCACGGCCCGGGCCGGGCAATGCCCGGCTCAGGCCAGCAGCTCAACCTCGAACGACTCGACCAGGTCCGGGCTCACGAACAGGTCGATGGCGACGATCCGGCCGTCCCGGATGGTGATCTCGAAGACCGACCGCGGCGTGCCGTTCGGCGCCCAGGTGGCTCCCGCGAAGCCGTCCAGCAGCGCCACCTGCGCGGCCTGAGCGGTGCCGGCGAGAGCGTTGGCGACCGCCTCTGCCCCGTGCAGTTCGGCGGCGATCCGCGGCGCGCCCCGATCGGCGAACCGCTGGGCCGCCGCGACGGCCACGCCGTCGGCCCGCAGCACCACGTCCGGATCGAGCAGGGCCAGCAGCCGGTCGAAGCGGGAGTTGCGGGTGGCGTCGAGGAACGCGGCGACCACCTCGGTCTGCCGGGCCTGATCCCGGTCACCGCTGTCCTGGTCCGAGCCGCCGCGGACCCGGCGCCGGGCTCGGCTGGCCAGCTGCCGGCTGGCGGCGGGCGACTTGTCGATGATCGGGCCGATCTCGTCGAACGGCACCCCGAACAGGTCGTGCAGGACGAAGGCCAACCGTTCGGGTGGGGCCAGCGTGTCCAGCACGATCATCAGGGCGGCGCCCATCGCGTCCGACCGCACCGCCTGCTGCTCCGGGCCGTGATCTTCATCCGTGGGCAGCTCGATCGGCCGAGAGTCGAGCGAGTCCTCGCGCCGGGTGTTCCGGCTCCGCAGCTGGTCCAGGCAGATCCGGGAGACGACGGTGGTCAGCCAGCCGCCCAGATTGTCGATCCGCTCCGCCGCGGACCGGTTCAGCCGCAGCCACGCCTCCTGCACCGCGTCCTCGGCCTCGCCGGTCGACCCCAGGATCCGGTACGCGACGCTGCGCAGCCGGGACCGGTTCTCCTCGAAGGCCGCGGCCAGCAGCTCGTCGGTCGGCTCACCCATCCCCAGATTGTCGTCGTGCATCTGTCACATCCTCTCGCCGGCATCCGTCACTGCCCTGACGGACCGAGCGGGGTCCGTGTGACAACCAAGGAGAAACGATCATGGAACCACGCATCAAGAACCCGGCCAGCTTCTTCCCCGACGCGGGCAAGGCGTTGTACGCGCTCGCCCTGTCGATCCGCGATCAGGGGGTGCCGGGGGAGACCCTGGAGCTGGTCCATCTGCGAGCCAGCCAGATCAACGGCTGCGCACCGTGCCTGGAGTCGGCCTTCGGCGCGGCCCGGAAGAGCGGGATGTCCGATCAACGGCTGGCGACGGTGCCGGGGTGGCGCGAGGCGCCCTACTTCACCGATGCCGAGCGGGCCGCGCTGGCACTGACCGAGGCGGTCACCCGGCTCAGTGATCGGCCCGATCCGGTGCCGGACGAGGTGTGGGATGCCGCCGCCGAGCACTACGACGAGAAGGAGCTGGCCGTGCTGGTGCTGTGGATCGCCACCACCAACACGTACAACCGGCTCAACGTCAGCACCCGCCAGCAGCCGGGTCAGTGGGGCTGATCGGCGCCGGTCAGGGCAGCACCAGGCGGGGCGGGTAGGGCCCGTACGCGTTGGATCGCGCCGACCGGGCCCGGGCTCCCGGCAACGCGGTGACGATCTTGAGCAGCCGACCCGGGATCAGCGGGCGACCGCGCTCCCGGGCCTGCTTGGCCCGGCCCTCGATGTCGGCCTGCTGCGCCTGGACCTCGCGGATGGCCGGCATCCGCTCGGCCTGGATCTGCGCCAGGACGGCGTCCGGGACCGGATCGTCGCCGGCCAGCAACGGCCCGCGGAGCAGGTTGCTGGCCGTGACGGCGTCCTGGATCGCCATCAGGATCCCGTTTCCGCCGACCGGTGAGATCACGTGCGCGGCGTCGCCGATGAGCAGCAGCCCGGGCCGGTGCCAGCGGTCCAGCCGGGAGATCTCGACCGACAGCAGGGTGGTCTGGGAGAAGTCGGTCAGCTGCTCGATCCGCTCCCCCAGCCAGCCGACATGATCACGCAGGAAGGCCCGGATCGGTTCGACGCCGGCCGCCCGTGCCGCCGGGTAGCCACCCTTGGGCAGGGTGTAGCCGAGCTGCCAGTCATGATCACCGCCGAGCAGACCGACATAGTTCCGGCGGCCGAAGTAGAGATCGACATCGGCCTCGGGCGGATCCTCCGGGCGCCGCGGCAGCCGGAACCAGAGCAGGTCGCTGCCCACCCCGAGCTTGGTCTGCGGCAGCCCGGAAAGCCTGCGCAGCTTGGAGTTCCGGCCGTCCGCGGCGATGATCAACGGGGCACCCAGCCGCTGCTCGCCGTCGCCGGCGACCCCACTGCCTGACCAGGCGACGCCGCGGACCACGCCGGTCGGGTCGGTGATCAACTCCCGGGCCCGGGCGCCGGTGATCAACCGGAAGGTCGGCAGGGCCAGCGCCCGCTCGACCAGGAAGTCGAGGAACCGGGCCTGCGGCATCAACGCGACGTAGGGGTATTTCGACTCCAGCCGGCCGTAGTCGCTGGTCACGATCGTGCCGGCCGGCGTGTGCATCCGAAACCGCCGGGCCGGGAAATGATCCAGTCGGAGCAACTCGTCGGCGAGGCCGAGGCCGTCCAGCAGTTCCAGCGTGTACGGATGCAAGGAGTCACCGCGGAAGTCGCGGTCGAAGTCTCGGTGCGCCTCGAGCAGGGTCACCTGGACGCCGTGCCGGGCCAGCAGATAGGCGAGCATCATGCCGCCCGGACCGCCGCCGACGACGACACACCCGGTCTGCTCCATCTCCGCGACCCTACCGGCGCAACCTGTGCGGTGCCTGTGAGCTGAGCTCGGGGTTTCGTTCCCTGAGCCTGTCGAAGGGGGCAGACCAGACCGCGCCTTCTCCCGCGGGTTTCGGCCTGACGGCCGGGAAAGACGCATCAAAGGCGGGCGGGTTGGTGCGGTCGGTCCGCATCGCGCCCGGGCGCCGGTTCCGGCGATGGCTGCTGCCGCCGGCTGCCATGCTCGACCGGTCCCGCACCCGCCGGGCGTCGAGGAATTGTGTCGTTCATCGAGAGTGACGTTTCCCACCTGAGAACCGACAATCGAGGTCGAAAAGGTCACACTCGATGAACCCAGAGCACCCCGAGCAGCCGAAACACCTCCGGACGCCCCGAATGGCGTGCCCCAAACCGACCGGGGCCCGGCCGCGATTCCCCCACCCACCGCAATCCCGCCCGACCTTGCTGCGTCTTTCCTGGCCGTCAGGCCGAAACCGCGGGAGAACAGCGCCGACTGGCATGCCCTTCGACAGGCTCAGGGAACGAACACCGAAGCATCCCCTCGGCGAGCTCAGGGAACGAGCACCCAAGCCCTCCCTTCGACGGGCACAGGGAATGAACCTCCTGACACCTAACCCTCGCGCGGTGGGGCCCGGATACGATGCGGGGACGTCCCGATCGCGAACTCCCGAGGAGCAGTCGTGCCGCAGCAAGTCAGAGGTGTCATCGCCCGCGCCAAGGGGGCACCGACCGAGCTCGTGACGATCAACATCCCCGACCCGGGGCCGGGCGAGGCGGTGGTCAAGATCAGCGCCTGCGGTGTCTGCCACACCGACCTGCACTACCGCGAGGGCGGCATCGGCGACGACTTCCCGTATCTGCTCGGGCACGAGGCGGCCGGCGTCGTCGAGGCGGTCGGCGACGGCGTCCGCGATCTCGCGCCGGGCGACTACGTGATCTTGAACTGGCGCGCGGTCTGCGGCACTTGCCGGGCCTGTCGCCGCGGCCGGCCCTGGTATTGCTTCGCCACCTTCAACGCGGAGCAGAAGATGACCCTGGAGGACGGCACCGAGCTGTCCCCGGCGCTCGGCATCGGCGCGTTCGCGGACAAGACGCTGGTGCATGCCGGCCAGTGCACCAAGGTCGACCCGGCGGCCCGCCCGGCCGCCGCCGGCCTGCTCGGCTGTGGCGTGATGGCCGGCCTCGGCGCGGCGATCAACACCGGCAACGTCGGTCGCGGCGACACGGTCGCGGTGATCGGCTGCGGCGGGGTCGGCTCGGCCGCGATCGCCGGCGCCCGGTTGGCCGGCGCGAGCAAGATCGTCGCGATCGACATCGATGATCGGAAGCTGAGCAAGGCCAAGGAGCTCGGCGCGACCGACGTGATCAACTCCTCGACCGGCGATCCGGTGGAGCAGCTGCAGGCGCTGACCGGCGGCTTCGGTGCCGACGTCGCGATCGAGGCGGTGGGCCGGCCGGAGACGTACCGGCAGGCGTTCTACGGTCGTGATCTTGCCGGCACCGTGGTGCTGGTCGGCGTGCCGACCCCGGAGATGAAGCTGGAGCTGCCGCTGCTGGACGTGTTCGGTCGCGGTGGCGCGCTGAAGTCCAGCTGGTACGGCGACTGCCTGCCCGACCGGGACTTCCCGATGTTGATCGACCTCTATCTGCAGGGTCGGCTGCCGCTGGACGCCTTCGTCTCGGAGGAGATCGGGATCGACGGGATCGAGGCCGCGTTCGACAAGATGCACCGCGGCGACGTGCTGCGCTCGGTGGTGGTCTGGTGACCTCGGTCCGCATTGATCATGCCGTCACCGCCGGCACGTTCTCGCTGGACGGGCAGACCTTCGACGTCGACAACAACGTCTGGGTGATCGGCGACGACGCCGAGTGCGTGGTGATCGACGCGCCGCACGATGTCGACGCCATCGCCGCGGTGATCGGTGATCGCCGGGTGCTGGCCGTGCTCTGCAGCCACGCCCACGATGATCATGTCCGGTTCGCGCCGGAGTTGGCCGCGCGGTTCGAGGCGCCGGTGCTGCTGCACCCAGAGGACCTGGTGGTCTGGCGGCTGACCCACGACACCGAGCCGGACGGCGAGTTGACCGACGGGCAGCGGGTCGTGGTGGCCGGCACGACGCTGACCGTGCTGCACACTCCGGGCCACGCCCCGGGCGCGGTCTGCTTCCACGCCCCCGAGCTGGGCGTCGTGTTCACCGGGGACACCCTGTTCAACGGCGGCCCCGGTGCGACCGGCCGGTCCTACAGCGACCACGACACGATCGTGGCCTCGATCCGGGCCAAGCTGTTCGCGCTGCCGGACGAGACCGTGGTCAAGACCGGGCACGGCGACGACACCACGATCGGCGCGGAGCGGGCGGCCCTGGCCGACGCTTGATCATCCCGGTCAGAAATACTCCGGCAGCGCCTCGGCCAGGGCGGCGCGGATCCGAGCCCGGATGGGGATCCGCGCGTCGGGTCGCTCGAACTCCGACCCGGTCAACCGCTCGTACAGGGCGATGTAGGTGTTGCTGAAGTCGATCAAGGTCTCGGCCGGGATCGGCGGGATCGGCTCCCGGTACGGATCGCAGCGAGCGGCTATCCACAGCCGCAGAAACTCCTTGTCCAGGCTGTCCGGCTCCGCCCCGGCCTCGAACCGCTGCCGATAGGTGTCGGCGATCCAGTAGCGGCTGGAGTCCGGCGTGTGGATCTCGTCGGCGATCACGATCGTGCCGTGGTGATCAAGACCGAACTCGTACTTGGTGTCGACCAGGATCAGGCCCTTCTCGGCCGCCAGCTCCTGCCCGCGGGCGAACAGGGCCAGGCTCTTCTCCGCCAGCTCGTGCCACTGGTCGGGCGTCACGAGTTCGGATTCGAGGATCTCCGCTGCCGTGATCGGCGCGTCGTGCCCGCCCTGGGCGGGTTTCGTCGTCGGCGTGATGATCGGCGCGGGCAGTTGCTGGTTCTTCACCAGCCCGTCGGGAAACTCGTGGCCGTACAGCATTCTCTCGCCGCGCTCGTACAGCGACCAAGCACTGGTGTTGGTGGACCCGGTGAGGTAGGACCGCACCACCAGCTCGATCGGCAGCATGTCGAGGTCCTGGACCAGGACGACGTTCGGGTCCGGGTAGGAGATCACCTGGTTCGGACACACCGTCTCGGTCTGGTCGAACCAGTAGCGGGCCGTCTGGGTCAGCACCTGGCCCTTGTACGGCACGGCGGCCAGGACCTGGTCGAAGGCGGACTGACGGTCGGTGGAGATCAACAACCGGCGCCGGCCCGGCAGCCGGTAGGTGTCCCGCACCTTGTTGCGCGAGAAGCCCGGCAGTTCTTCGAACTCCGCATCGGTCAGGCAATGGTCCAGGAGTTGCTGGTCGACGGACGGTCGGGTTCCTTCAGGCGGCATGAAGAATGATCTCCTTCAGTTCACTCAGTGATTCGATCCGGTGGCCGGCTCGGGAGAAGTCCTGAGCCTTGGTGAACTCGTTGTGGACGATGACGCAGTCGATGCCGGCCGCCACGGCCGAGCTCAGCCCCCGGGCCGAATCCTCGACCACCAACGTCTCCGCGGCGCCGGCGCCGAAGCGCTCCAGTCCGGCCAGGTACGGCTCCGGGTGCGGCTTGGCGTGCTCGTAGTCCTCGCGGGCCAGGACGAACTCCATGAACGGCCGGATCTGCCGAGACTCATGGATGAGGTCGAAATCCACCCGCTTGGACGTCGTCACGATGGCCATCCGGACGTGCCGGGACAGCTCGGCCAGGGTGTCGACCACGCCGTCGATCTCGATCGCCTCGGTCCTCAGATACTCCTGGTAGTAGGCGTCCCGGACCGGACGCTGCCGGCTGATGGTCTGCTCATCGACACCGGCCGCCCTGGCCTGGGCCCAGGTGGCCAGGCCCTGCGGCATGTCCCGCAGATACTGCTCCCGGTCCAGCGTGAAGCCGACGTCGGCCAGTGCGCGCTCGCCGGCGGTGAAGTACCAGAACTCGGTGTCCACCAGGACGCCGTCATGATCGAAGAGCACGTACTTCTTCACCCTCGTGATCCTTTCCGGCGGACGTTGCCGCCAGTGTCCCTCGCCAGGGATCCGTTGCATAAGTCGGTGGGATGAAGTGGTGAGCTGCAAGGCGGAGGAGGAAGGCGTACCGGGTCGTACGGCGACTGACGACAACGCGGCAGATCGCCGCTTCAGCGCGCCGAATTATGTGACGGATCCCTGGCGGGGGGCACTAGGGGTCGGGGACCCTGATCGCACCCTGAGCCGGTCGCAGGGTGCGGGCGCGCGCGTCCCGGAGGCACTCCTTGGCCGAACGTGCCACGATCGAACCATGAGGATGATTCTCCGCCTGCTGGCCAACGCGGCCGCACTCGCCGTCGCCACCTGGCTGCTGCCCGGCATCTCGCTGACCGCCGACTCGCTGACCGACCAGGTGATCGCGTTGTTGATCATCGCCTTGATCTTCGGCGTGCTGAACGCGGTGGTGAAGCCGATCTTCACCCTGGTCACCTCGCCGATCGTCCTGCTCTCCCTCGGCCTGTTCCTGCTGGTGATCAACGCCCTGATGCTGCTGCTCACCTCGTGGATCGCCGGCCTGGTCGGGCTCGGCTGGCAGGTGTCCAACTTCTGGTGGGCCGTCCTCGGCGCCTTGATCGTATCGGTCGTCAGCTTCATCCTGAACGCGTTCCTGAAGGACAAGAACGAGGCCCGGCGTGGCTGACCGCGATCCGGTCCGCGTGATCTTCGTCTGCTGGGGCAACATCTGCCGCTCGCCGATGGCCGAGCGGGTCGCCGTCCGGCAGGCCCGCGAGGCGGGGTTGACCGGCGTGGAGTTCACCAGTGCCGCGACCAGCAGCGAGGAGCTGGGCGCGCCGATCGATCCGCGCGCCGCCCGGACCCTGCGGCGGCACGGCTACGACGCCGATGATCATGTCGCCCACCGGATCGATGCCGCCGAGCTGGCCGGCGCCGACCTGGTGATCGCGATGGAGGACCTGCACGTCCGCAAGCTGCACGCCGTCGACCCCGACGTCGACGTGGCCCTGCTGACCGACTTCGATCCCGACGCGGAGCCCGGCTCGGGCGTCCCCGATCCCTGGTACGGCGAGGAAACCGGCTTCGACGACACCCTGCGCGCCGTCGAGGCGGCCATGCCGGCCATCATCGACCGAGCCCGCGACCTCGCCTCGGCGCGCACCTGAGCCAGTCGATCGGAACAAGATCAGGAAGCCTGCTGGGCGGCGACGACCTCGAGGTAGGCCTCCTGCAGCCGCTCCCGGACCGACTTGCCGTCCGGGGCGGGAGTGATCTTCTTCCCGAGTTGCTCGGCCCGCAGCTCCTCCATGAACCGGTCCCACAACTCTTCGCCGCCGTCGGTGAGCAGCCGGGCCCGGATCGACAGTTCCTCACTGACGTCCAGCCAGCGGGTGCCCCAGGTGCCCAGCGCCGCCATGATCGGGACGAGCTGGATCGAGGCTTCGGTCAGGCTGTAGATCGCCTTCTGCTTGTGGCTCGGGTCGTCGGCCTTGGTCAGCATGCCGGTCTCGACCAGACGCTTCATCCGGCTGGCAAGGATGTTGGAGGCGATCCCCTCGTCCGACTTGGTCAGCAGTTCGCGGAAGTGCCGACGCCCGCCGAAGATCATGTCCCGCAGGATCAACAGGCTCCACTTGTCACCGAACACCTCGAGCGAAAGGTTGATCGGGCAGCCCGATCGATGCCCTTCGGCCATGTCCGCTCCTCCGGATAGGACTAGTTGCGTTCTGCAATCATATTAGCTTACGATTCTTCCGATTGCATCCCGCAAGCAGACCCGGAAGGAAGAGGATCACCATGGGCCGCCTGATCTATTCGATGATCACTTCGCTCGACGGCTACGCAGAGGACGCGAACGGCGACTTCGGCTGGACCGCGACCGAGGACGACGTGCACGCGTTCGTCACCGAGGAGTACGCCGGCGTCGGCACCTACCTCTACGGCAGCCGGATGTATCAGACGATGGTCTACTGGGAGACCGCCGATCAACTGCCCGACCAGCCACAGGTGATATACGACTATGCCCGGGTCTGGCAGGCCGCGGACAAGATCGTCTACTCGGCCACGCTGACCGAGACGGCCAGTCAACGGACCCGACTCGAGCGCAGTTTCGACCCGGAGCAGATCCGGCGGTTGAAGGCCGAGAGCGACCACGATCTCACCGTCGACGGCCCGACCCTGGCCGCGACGGCGATCAAGGCGGGGCTGGTGGATGAGATCCATCAGATCGTCTGCCCGGTGATCGTCGGCGGCGGCAACCGGTTCTTCCCCGAGGGAGTCCGGCTCGACCTCGACCTGGTGTCCGAGCGCCGGTTCGCCAACGGCGTGCTGCACCTGCGCTTCCAGCGGAAGGGCTGACCCGATGGGACGACTGATCTACACCGCGATCGCCTCACTGGACGGCTATCTCGCCGACCAGGAAGGAAAGTTCGACTGGGCCGAGCCGGACGACGAGGTCTTCGGCTACATCAATGATCATGAACGCAGCGCCGGCACCTATCTCTACGGGCGACGGATGTACGAGATGATGATCGGCTGGGAGACGCTGGACGCCGAGCCCGGGCAGACCGCGCTGATGATCGACTTCGCGCACATCTGGCAGGCGGCCGACAAGATCGTCTTCTCCGCGACCCTGACCGAGGCGCCGACCGCGCGGACCACGATCGAGCCTCGGCTGACCACCGACCGGGTGCGCGAGCTCAAGCAGTCGGTCGACCACGATCTGGTGATCAGCGGGCCCACCCTCGCCGCCGAGTCGATCCGCGCCGGGCTGGTCGACGAGTTCAACCTGTTCGCCGTCCCGGCGGTGGTCGGCGGCGGGCTGGCCTACCTCCCCGACGGCGTCCACCTCGACCTCGACCTGGACCTGGTGCACCGCTTCGGCAACGGCACGTTGCACCTGCGCTACCGGCCCCGCTGATCGCCCGGCGGCCGTACCCCGCACGCATGATCTTTCGGCCAGGCCTCCCAATCGGTGCGAATCTGACGCAAGATAGGCAGATCGGGGAACAGCGTTGGTCGAATTGAGGGGTGGGACCATGCGGTTTGCCGAGAAATATGCTGCGGCCTGGCACGATCCGTGGCCGAGCGAGATGAGGATCACGACCACGGTCGATGACGAGTTCCTGTTGCAGTTCCTGTTCCTGCACTCCGCGTACGGGCTGCAGCCGGCGACCCGGATCCCGGAGCTCGAGCCGGAGCCGCCACAGAGCACCCGGCCGCTGTCCCGGCAGCAGCGGGCCGACTGGGATGCGGCCTGGGACCGCAACTGGCGTGACCTCTGGGCCTGGCGGCACCGGCTCGACGGCTGCCGCAACTCCGGCACGATGCAGGGCCTGTTCACCCGGATCGGGAAGCCGCCGTTGTGGCCGATGGAGCTCGGGACCTACTTCGAACGGGACGCCTTCACCGCCTGGAAGACGACCCTGATCGACTCCGACCGCAGCCGGGCCGCGCAGGAGAGCCCGGAGGGCAAGTACGTCGAGGAGCTGGCCGGGGCCTGGCGGCGCGGGCTGCACGAACTGGTCGTGCTGCCGTATCGCGGGGAGTTCAGCCGTCCCGTCGACGGCTTCGCCCTCGAGCTGTCCAGCAGCACCTACCTCAGCCCGACCGCCTTCCCGGCCGCGCTGCGCTCCTTCCGCTGAGTCATTCCGTCAGGTACCACTCGCCGTCGCGGTGGACCATCACGAACGTGCCCTCGGAGCCGCCGACGTCGGCCGGGATCGCGTCGGTCGGGATCTCGTAGCGATCCTTCGCCGCCTTCCGCACCTTGCCGAGGTCCACGGTGGCGGTCTTCAACGCGGAGCGTTCCTTCTTGCTCAGCTCCCCGAACGCGATCGGCAGCGCCATCCGGCAGAGCGGCCGCGACTCCGGCACGGAGATCTTGCAGGCCGCTTCGGCGTCCTCGCGACCGACGGCATGCAGGTATTCCTCCAGCCGCTTGACCGCGGCCAGCTTGGGATCGGCGGTCGGCTTGGCCCCGACCGAGACCGGCTTCGGGCAGGAGTCGGTGCTGAAGGCCTCGGCCGTCATGCTCTTGTACGTGCTCGGTCCGGCCGGACCGGTCTGCAGCTCGCTCAGCTTCGGGATGCCGCTGCCGACCTCGCCCCAGCCGCCGCCGTAGCCCCACCACGGCTCGGCCTTGACCTCGCGCAGCGTGTCCCAGGTCTTCCACTGCTCGCCCTTGGTGCTGGTCTCGTCCTCCAGCACCTCCTGGTCGGGCAGCGGTTCGACGTGCATGGCGTAGCGCGCGTCGCCGACCGGGTAGGACCCGTGGGTGCCGACCGCGGCGTAGACCACCGGGTGCCCGTCCTTCCCCGCGACCTCGGGCCACGCCATCCGGCACTTCTTGCGGTGCTGGGAGAACACGACGCCGTCCGCCTTCCCGGACGGATCGATGACCACGGTGACCCGTTCCCAGTCACCCTCGTGGTTGCCGCCGAAGCCGCCGATCGGGTTGGTCCAGCGGTTGTAGGGATAGAAGAACCAGTACACGTAGCCGGTCCAGCCGGGCTTGCCCGCATCCTTCCCGTCGACGTACTCGACGTAGGCCGGGGCCGAGGCGCTGCCGTCCTGGTGCACGTCGTTGTCCGCGTCCAGGAAGTAGCCCTCGGCGCCGAGCTTGTCGTTGGTGTACGGCCGGGTCTTCTCGGTCGTGTTGAACTCGTCGCCGACCCGGCCCGTGCAGACGCGCGGGGCGGTCCGCCGGGTCCGGTAACTCGCCGGGTCGGCCAGCTTCTGCGCCGTCGGATCCTTGTCCACCTTCTGGTCCGGGCAGACGAGACCGGCCTTCCGGTTCCAGCGGAGCTCGGACCGGTCGATGAAGGTGACGGCATCGATCGGCAGGAACTCCTCGGCCGCACCGAGCCGGACCAGCGGCGCGAACTTCTTGGCCAGCGTGAGGTCGTGGCTCTGCGGCGGCGGCGCGCTGGGGGTCGGTGCCGCGGTGTCCGAGGCCACCGGGGTGACCGGAGCGCCGGGCTTGTCCTCCGGGCCGCAGGCCGCCAGGGCGACCATGATCAACGCCACCGGGATCGCGATCCACCGTCGCCTCATCCACATCCTCCTCGGGCCGGTCCGGCACTCTGTGCCGTGACGACCCTAGTGCCGTGAGTCAGTAGTGGCGCGCTCCGGTCAGCCGGGCAACAGCCCGGCCGCGGCCAGGATCGCCGGGGCGACCACGAGCAGCAGCCCGAGCAGCACGGGTGCCCCGACCACCCCGACGATGATCAGGCGACGGCCCTGCCCGGTCCGGCGCCGATACGAGACCGCGAGCGCGCCGAAGGCGGCCGCGCCGGCGAGGAAGAAGGCGACATAGCCCAGCGACCGTCCGGTGATCAGCCCGGGGTTCGTGATCAGCAGATAGCCGGCCTCGACCAGGTTGCCCGCCGAATACAGCGCCAGCAGGGCGAACGCGCCCCAGATCAGCAGCAGCCGGAGCGGCGCCGGGACCCATCGCGGGCCTTCGTGGACGGTGAGCAACGCGGCCGCGGCACCGAGCAGCTTGAGCGCGACGACCAGCCAGCCCATCACGGCCAGACCGGCGGCGTAGTCGACCAGCGCGCCGTGATCGAACCGCCCCGACGCGTCCTGGATCAGGTTCACCGCGGCGAAGCCGACGCACCAGGCGGCCGCGGCCCAGGCCACCCGGCGCAGGCCCCGAGTCGGGGCGGCCGCCCGCTTCACCGGTGCCGGCGCGTTGATCATGTCGTCTCCTGTCATCGGGTCCCGATCATGGCAATCCGGCACCCTCGGCCTCCAGCCTGCCCGTCGCCGCCGACCAGGGCCTCCCTCCGACGAACGAAGTCGGCTCCCCTGCCCGGGTGAACCGACACCATGATCACCGCGCCGCGTTCCCGGCCGGATCGAACGCAGACCTCGGCCCAGCGCGCAGGGTGCGCTTCTCTACCTGTGGCGAGTTCCGCACCCCAACCAGGCCCCCAAGCGCACATTTCTCTACCTGTGGCGAGTTCCGCACCCCGACCAGGCCCTCGGCCCTACGCGCAGGTGTGCGTTTCTCTACCTGTGGCGAGTTCCGCACCCCAACCAGGCCCTCGGCCCTACGCGCAGGTGCGTTTCTCTACCTGTGGCGAGTTCCGCACCCCAGCCAGGCCCCAGAGCGCACATTTCTCTACCTGTGGCGAGTTCCGCACCACCAGGGTTCTCGGAGAGCGCGCCGCGTTCCCGGCCGGATGATCGGTCGGGGAGGGGCCGGGCTACAGCGGCAGGAGTTGAGCCAGGACGACGAGGAGGAAGGTGACGGGCACGATCACCGCGAGCAGGGCGTCTCGACCACCGAGCGGCACCGGACGCCAGACGGTCCGCGGTCCGTCGCCGAGGCCGCGGGATTCCAGGGCTAGCGCGATCCGTTCGGAGGACCGGATCGAGGCCACCAGCAGGGCAAAGGCGGCCCGGCCGAACTCCACCGGGCCGAACCGCGGCCGACCGTCCCGCCGCGCCGGACCGCGGACAGCGTGGGCC
Organism: Microlunatus speluncae; assembly: GCF_009299835.1. Classification (GTDB taxonomy): domain Bacteria; phylum Actinomycetota; class Actinomycetes; order Propionibacteriales; family Propionibacteriaceae; genus Microlunatus; species Microlunatus speluncae. The sequence goes on along the minus strand of NZ_VKCZ01000020.1, from coordinate 358,755 downwards.
GCGCGGATGGTCGACCACCGGCTCGGCATCGCGTGCAGCATCCGGTGCCCGGCGAGGATGGCGTACGCATAGCGCGGGCTGAGCCGGGCCTGCCTCATCAGGCTCACCATCAGCTCCCGCGGCGGCGTGCTGGCCAGGAACCCGATCGTCAGCACCCCGATCACCAGGCCGCGCAGCGCCAGCGCGACCCCGATCGTCAGCCCGTCGGCGGTGATCCGGAGCGGCCCGTCCGGCAGCAGCGACGGGCCGGGCCGGCTGAGGGCGTTCACGGCGACCAGGCCGATCCCGAACAGCAGGAACGGCACCTGGCCGAGCAGCAGCGTCCGCCACTCGACCCGCGCCGCCAGCCGGACTGCCGCGACGGCGAGCAGGTAGAGCGCGACCAGCGGACCCGGATCGAACAGGCCCAGGGTGCCGAGCGACACGGCGAGCAACACCGCCACCTTGACCGTCGGATTTCGGCGCGCGAGCCAACTCCCGGTGGCCCCGTCGCCCGCTCCGGCCGGGATGGTCCGGCTCATCGGAACACCCCGTTCGCCCCGGCCCCGACCCCGGCGGCCAGCCGGAGGGCCAGCGTGTCCAGGTGCTGCAGGATCGCGCGGAGATCGGCGTCCGTCGTGACCCGGTCGGCGAGACGGCGGAGCAGCCGGGGCGGCCGGAGTCGCGCCTCGGTCAGCAGGGCGCTGTCGCGGAGCAGACGCAGCGGGGTGGTGTCGGCCAGCAGCCGGCCGGCGCCGAGGACCAGCACCCGGTCGGCGTAGCCGGCGACGGCGCGCAGATCGTGACTGGAGAACAGCACCCCGCGGCCGGCCCGCGCGGTGTCGCGGAGGGTGCGCAGCGCGGTGATCGTCGCCTGCCGGTCGAGCCCGAAGCCGGGTTCGTCGGCGAGCAGGAAGGGACGGTCGTGCAGCAGCATCGCGGCCAGGCTGACCCGGCGCTGCTGGCCGCCGGAGAGCCGGTACGGGTTGTGGTCGGCCACCCCGGTCAACCCGAACCGGTCCAGCATCGCCGCCACCCGTGGCGCCTCCGACTCCGGCAGCCCGAAGGCCAGCTCGGCCCGGACCGTGGCGTCAGCGAACTGGTGCTCAGGATTCTGGAACACCAGCCCCGGCCGCGGTCCGGACACCTCGCCCGCGTCGGGCCGCTCCAGCCCGGCCAGGCAGGTCAGCAGTGTCGACTTGCCACTCCCGTTCGCCCCGACCAACGCCACCGTCTCCCCCGGCCGCAGTTCCAGGTCGACCCCGGCCAGCACCACCCGCCGCCGCGACCGCGAGCCTCGCCCCACCACCACCGCCCGCGCTATCAGCCGCTCGCCCGTACGATCCCCGTCCGAGGACGGAGCCCCGGACCGTTCCCCGAGCCGGTCGCAGGGCAGGCCGGAGCTCAGCAGTGTCTCGAGGATCTCGGGGTGATCGAGGCCGCGACCATGATCAGCTCCGACGCCGACCGGATCTTGATCATCAGGGCCGTGATCGAGGAGGGCGCGCAGCTCGAGGTCGATCGGCAGCCAGCAGCCCTGTCCGACCAGGTCCCGCAGGTCGGCGCGGCTGAGCGCGCCGGGCGGCCCGTCGTGCCGGACGCGGCCGTCCCGGCCGATCACGATCCAGCGTCCCGGCAGTCCGCCGAACCCATGATCATCGGCCCCATGATCATCGGCGCCATGATCATCGGCGAGCTCGTCCAGCCGGTGTTCGACCACGACGCAGGCGGCTCCGGTGGACCGGCGGGCGCCGGCGATGGCGCGGCGGACCGCGTCGATCCCGGCGGCGTCCAGCATCGAGGTCGGTTCGTCGAGCAGCAGCAGTCGCGGCTGGGCAGCGATCGCCGCGGCCAGGGCGATCCGCTGCAACTCTCCACCGGACAGCTCTCCGGTGGCCCGGTCGCGCAGCCCGCCGGCCCCGGCCCGGGCCAGCGCGAGGTCGACGGCCGGACCGATCGCGGCCGGGTCGACGGCCAGATTCTCCAGCGGGAAGGCGACCTCGTCGGCCACGTCGGGCAGGCAGACGCCGGATTCCGGATCCTGGGCCACGACGCCGACCAGCTCGGCGAGGTCGGCCACGCCGGCGTCGGCGACCCGCCGGCCGGCGATCCGTACCTCGCCGGTGACCTCGGCGTGGATCGCCTGCGGGACGGCGCCGTGCAGCATCCGCAGCACGGTCGACTTACCCGATCCGGACGGGCCGAGGACAAGGACGTACTCGCCCGCGTCGATCGTCAGGTCGACCGGACCGATGCCGTCGCCGGTCGGATAGACGGCGGTCAGCGCGGCGGTCGCGACGACCGGATGATCACCGTTCACGACGGACGGTGGCCGGTCGCGCCGACCCGTCCTCACGGACGATCGCGAACTGGTCCAGCACCCCGGTGCGGACCAGGGCACCGATGATCACCTTGGCCAGCAGCCCGCCCAGGACGATGCCGGACAACAGCTGCAGCCCCAACCGGAGCAGCAGCAGATCCTGGCCGAACCAACCGAACCGGAACGCGGAGAAGACGAACACGAAGCCCGCGCCGAGCAGCCCGGACAGCGCGTACGTCAGCCAGCCGAACCGCCGATAGCGGGTCAACGCGAACGGCAGCTCGCTGCCGGCACCCTGCAGCGCGGCGGCGACCACCAGCAGCGGACCGACGGCCGAGCCGAGGAACACCACCTCGACCACCGAGGCGATCACCTCGGCGATGATCCCGACGAACGGCCGCCGGATGATCGCGATCGCGATCGGCGCGACCAGCAACCAGCCGCCCAGCAGCACGTGCTGAGCAAGATCACCGGCGGGGCCCATCGCGACCGCCAGCAGGTTCCAGCCCTGGACGAGAGCCCAGTAGAGGAAGCCGAAGACCACCCCGAGCATCACCAGCAACACGATGTCGCGCAGCGGCAGCCGCCGCCGGCCCGCCGGCTCAGCCGGCGACATGATCATGACTCGGGCTGTTGACCGAGAGGGTGAGGTGACTGGTCACGTGCTGCACGCCGCGACCGACCATGGTCCAGCCGGCGAACACGGTGGCCAGCACCGTGCCAAGATCGCCTTCCAGCCGGGTGACGAAGTGCTCGGAGGCGCGGAACGTCCCGTTGTCCTTGGCCAGCTCGATCGCCGCGTAGATGTCGCGCATGTGATCGGGCTCGACCCCGGCCCGGACGTCGTCGGCCAACGGATAGAGCGCCCACTCGGCGGCCGCGTACCGCCCCGTCACCCGGCCCGGCGCCACCTCGACGGCCCGCGGCCCGGCCCCGCCCGGCAGTTCGCAGATCACTTCGCCCGGGCAGCCCCGGGAGAGGTGGACGGTGATCGCCGCGTGCTCGCCGGACTCGGCGATCGCGGCCGACAGCTCGGTCAGGTAGCGCAGCAGCTCCGGCTCGGCGCCACCCAGGTAGGTGCTGACGTCGCCGGTCTGCACCACCAGCCCGGTCGCGTCGGCCCGGCGCAGCGCGTCCATGATCACGTCGACGTACCGGTCGGTCATCACCGCCACCGTGACCCGCGCACCAACCCCGAACCGCAGCGGATCATCGCGTTGATCAACAGCAGGAACCGTGGTCTCGGACATGCTTCCTCCCCCTTGCGTCCTGGCACGGGAGGGCGGGAACACGGTGTTCCCTTCCTGCATCGCTTCCTGCGCTGGCATGATCCAGATCAGGTTCAACGGTCGGAGTTGGAGTACTCCCTCTCAGCCCGGCTCACCGGACTCCCGTGCACTGCCCCCACGGTAACAGCAGCGATCCCCGTGTCCGCGCCCAGCCCGACGGGATTCGTTCCCTGAGCCTGTCGAAGGGCAGGGCAGATTCAGCCGTGATGCCGTTCGATCTGGGCTCGGGGTAGGGATCGGGCTTACCCTTCGACGGGCTCAGGGAACGAACGGTCCGACAGGCTCAGGGAACGGACCGCTACGTCGCCGGTACGGCGAGCGGCCGCAGGATCCGGCGGCGAGCGACGGCGAGGAAGCCGGCCGCGACGCCGACGACGAGCCAGCCGAGCAGGGCCGCCGCGGCGGCACCGGCGCCCGGGCCGTCGGTGGCGATCGCCCGCATCCCGTCCAGGGCCGGGGTCAGCGGCAGGGCGGGTCGGATCACGTCGAAGATCGGCGGCACGGCGGCGGTGATCGCGCCGGCGGTGGCGAGCACCGCCATGATCACCGAGACGAACCGGCCGACGCCGCCGAACCAGGCGACCAGGGCGTGGTTGACCGCGACGAACGCCGCGCCGCCGAGCAGGGTGAAGCCGATCAGCCCGGCCGTCTGGGCCGCCGACAGATCGAGCAGCACCTTGAGCATGGTCGCCAGGATCACCGACTGGATCGCGGCGATGATCAGGCCCGGCAGCAGGCTCTCCAACGCGATCCGGACCGAGGACTTCATCGAGGTGAGCACCCGGGAGCTGACCGCCTGGACGATCAGATAGGTGGCCAGCGCGCCGATCCAGAGCGCGATCACGGCCAGGAAGGTCGTGGTGGCGCTGTCGGCGAAGGCCTGCTCGGGCCGCTCCGAGGTGACCGGGGTGGAGACGACGTCGGCCAGCGCGGTCCGCGACGACTTGTCGTAGGTCGGCACCTGCTCGGCGCCGTCGGCCAGCCCGTCGGCCAACTGCTTCGTGCCGTCGGCCAGCTTGGCCCCGCCGTCGGCGAGCTGGACCATCCCGCTGTGCAGGTCGGCCGCACCCTGGGCGGACTGTCCGGTGCCGTCGGCCAGCTGGCCGGCGCCGTCGCTGAGCTGCGCGGTGCCGGACTTCAGGTCCGCCGCACCGGCCGCCAGCTGCCCGATCCCGTCGGACAGCGCGGGCATCCCGCCGGCCAGCTGGTCGGTGCCGTCGGCCAGTTGATCAAGGCCGCCGGCCAACGACTTGGTGCCGGCCGCGAGTTGATCACTGCCGTCGGCCAGGCCCTCGCCGCCGTCGGCCAGCTTGTCCAGGCCGACCGCCAGCTGCTGGTTTCCGCCGGCCAGCTGCCCGACTCCACCGGCCAGTTGATCACCACCGTCGGCGAGTTGATCAAGGCCACCGGCGAGACCGGTGATCCCGTCGGCGACCTGCCCCGAACCGCCGCCGAGTTGATCAGCCCCGGCGGCCAACTTGATCAAGCCGCCGGCGAACTGCTGGATCGGCTTGGTGAACTCCTCGATCCCGGCGGCGAGCTTGTTGGCCCCCGCGGGCAGCCCGGCCAGGCCCTTGGCCAGCTCGGCCGCGCCGGCGGCCAGTTCTTCGCCACCCTGCGCCAGCCCGGGCCCCTGCTCGGCCAGTCGACCGGACAGCCCGATCAGGCTCGGATTGTCACCCTGCTTCTTCTTCAGGCCCTGGAGCGCGGCACCGATGCCCTGCTTGAACCCGGCACACTCCTCCTTCGTCAGGTCCGCCGGACAATCGGCGGCCAACTTCTCCAGCGAGCTCTGATACTGGTTCAGACCTTGATCAAGTCCACCGACCCCGTCGGCATAGTCCGCGACTCCGGACGCGTACTTCTTCACCCCCGCAGCGTTGTCCTCCGCCCCGCCGACCAGCTGCTCGGTCCCCGCGGCGAAGTCGCGTGCGCCCTTGGCGACGTCCTTCGCTCCGGCCCCGAGCTGCTCGCCCCCTTCGCCCAACTTCCGGGCGTTGCCGGCCAGCTGCTCAGTGCCGTCGGCGGTCGCCCGCGCGCCCTTGGCCAGTTCCTTGGCCCCGGCCGCGGACTGCCGGATGCCTCCGGCGAGATCCTCGGCGCCGCCCGCGGTCTGCTTCGCACCGTCGGCCAGCTTCTCCGCCCCACCAGCCGATTCCCGGCTCCCGGCAGCCAACTGCCGCGCGCCCTGGGCGCTCGCCGCGGTCCCCTTGGCCAGCTCACCCGCGCCGTCGGCCGACTTCCGGGCACCGCCGGCGAGCTGCCCGACCTGGTCCGGCAGTTGGGCGGTCTGCCGGGCCAACTCGCCGGCCCCTTCGGCGAAGTCGCCGACCCCGCTGTCCAGTTCCCGCACCCCGTCGGCCAGACCCCTGGCCCCGGTGTCCAGCTGACCCAGCCCATCGGCCAGCTGACCGGTGCCGTCCTTGGTCTGCTTCAGGCCGTCGGCCAGGTCGCCTGACCCGTCGGACAGCTGCCCGGCGGCGTCGGCCACCTCGGCGAACTGCTTGCCGGTGTCGTTGAAGCCGACGTAGATGTTCTTCAGGTATTCCTCGGTGAGCTGCTTGTTCACCCCGCTCTGCGCGGCGGCGGCGATCGCCTGGCCGACCACCGGGTCGGCGATCCCGGCCACCTGCGAGGTGGCCACCTGCAGGGTCGCCTTCCGTGCCTGGTCCCCGTCGTTCTTCGAGTACGACGTCGCGTCGGCCGAGAACGACTCGGGGATGGTGACCACGGCGGCATAGCGACCGGAGGACAGGCCGTCGGCCGCATCCTCCTCGTCGCTCAGCACCCAGTCGAAGTTGGGCAGATCCGGGTCATCAGGATCGCCGTCGACCAGGGCCCCGGCCAGCTGCCGGCCCAGCGGCACGGTCTGCCCGTTGATCTTGACCGCCTCGTCCTGATTGACGATCGCCGCCTGCACCCGATCCAGCCGGGCGTCGGAGTCCCAGGTGGCCAGCAGCATGCCGCCGGCGATGATCAACGGGATCAGGATCAGGCCGATGATCGCCAGCGGCCGCACCCGGCCGCCGGAGCTGACTCGTTCCAGTTTCAACATCGTCGGTTCTTCCTTGATCAGGAGTGGGTCGGGGTCAGGTCATGCTCCCGACCGAGAGTGAGATAGCTGTACGGGCCGCCGACCAGGTCCTCGACCCGGGCCCGGTCCGGCACCGACCAGACCAGCGCCCGGCCGAGCTCGCGCAACAGCTCCAGCTGATCACCGAGCACGGCGCGGCCGTCCGGGCTGCCCTCACCGTCGACGAAGATCAACTCCGCCCGGCTGCGGACCGCCTCGTCCAGCTCGGCCGCCGTCCAGGCGCCGTCCAGCACGGCCGTCCGGGCCCGCAGCTCGCCGGCCTGGCTCGGCAACACCAGGCCGACCACCTTGACCCGACCCGCCGGCAGTTTCATCCGGCCGGACAGGGTCAGCAGCAGCGACCGCCGCGCGGCGGCGTCCGGGCCGTCCATGATCAACAGGTCACCGGGCCGGACGGCGATGGACAGCGGATCGCCGGCTCCGACCCGGATCCCCTCGGCGTAGATCAGGTGATCATCGTCGGGCCGTGGCCAGTCGGCGAGCGAGAGCTGGTGGGCCAGCGCCTCGCCCTCCACGTCGAAGGTCGGCAGTCGCCGATCGAGCCAGCGCGGCAACCGCCACGCCGTCTTGCCGAGCAACGCCAGCACCGCCGGCACCAGGGTCATCCGGACCAGGAAGGCGTCGACGAACACACCGACGGCCAGCCCGAACGCGATCGCCTTGATCGCCCCCTCACCCTCCGGCACGAAGGCGGCGAAGACCGCGAACATGATCACGGCGGCCGCCGTCACCACCTTGGCCGAGGCGGTGAAGCCGGTCCCGATCGCGGCCCGGGCGTCGCCGCCGTGCACGTAATCCTCGCGGATCCGCGACACCAGGAAGACCTCGTAGTCCATCGCCAGGCCGAACAGGATGCCCATCAGGATGATCGGCAGGAAGCTGATCACCGGGCCGGTCTGGTGCACGTTCAGCGGCCCGGACAGCCAGCCCCAGTGGAACACCGCGGCAGTCGCACCGAACGAGGCGCCGACGCTGAGCAGATAGCCGACGGTGGCCTTGATCGGCACCGCGATCGACCGGAACACGATCGTCAGCAGCACCAGGGACAGGCCGACCACCAGCACGCCGAACGGCAGCAGCGCGTTGCCCAGGCGGTCGGAGACGTCGATCGCCACGGCGGTGTAGCCGGTGACCGCGATGGTCACCCCGTACTCCTCCTGGATCTCGGCCTTGAGCGCCCGGATCCGCAGCACCAGGTCCTTGGTCTCATCGCTGTCCGGCGCCGTCTCCGGGATCACCTGGACGATGCCGACCTCGGCGTTCTGGTTGGGCGTGGCCAGCGGCACCTCGGCGACGCCGGGCAGCGCGCGCAGCTTGTCGGCGATGCCGTCCATCACGCCGAGCGGGTCGTCGGAGGTGACGATGGTGGTCGAGACGATCAACGGCCCGTTGTGCCCGGGCCCGAAATGATCACTGATCAGGTCGTACGTGACCCGGGCCGGCGCCCCGGGAGCGCCGGCGCCGTCGCTCGGCAGGGCCAGCTGCAGATCCTTGGCCGGGAAGGACATCACGGCCAGGCCGGTGACCACGATCACCACGGTGATCACCGGGACCTTGGTCACCAGCCGGACCCAGCGAGCGCCCAGCGACGGCTTGGCCGGCGCCGGGATCTCGGCCGGCTCGGTGCCCTCCGCCGGCTCGGCGGCGCGGGCGGCGCGGCTCTTCCGGCGTTTCCGTTCCTTGGGCCGCAAGGCCTCACCGGCGAAGCCGACCAGCGCCGGCAGCAGGGTCAGTGCGACCGCGACGGCGATCGCCACTCCGATCGCGGCGGCGATGCCCATCACGGTGAGGAACGGGATCTGCGCCACGGCCAGGCCGGCCAGCGCGATCATGACGGTCAGCCCGGCGAAGACGACGGCCGAGCCGGCGGTCGCGACCGCGCGGGCGATCGATTCCTCGACCGCCATCCCAGCGGCGAGTTGATCACGGTGCCGGGACAGGATGAACAGCGCATAGTCGATCCCGACGGCCAGGCCGAGCATCAGCGCCAGCATCGGCGTCGTCGACGAGACCGTGGCCAGGCCGGTGGCGGCGAAGATCAACGCCATGGTGATGCCGACGCCGAGCACCGCGGTGAGCAGCGGCATCCCGGCCGCCCGCAGCGACCCGAGGGTGAAGAACAGGACGATCAACGCGATCACGACGCCGATCGCCTCGGTCGGGGTCAGCTTGGGGATGTTCTCGCTGAACACCTCGCCGCCGATCGAGGTGGTCGAGCCGGGCACCGCGGCGGCGATCGAGTCGGCCTCGTGCTTCAGCGTTTCGCGGACGTCCTCCGGGATCGTGGCGGCCGCGCCCTCCAACTGCACCGACACGATCGCGGCGCTGTCGTCGTCGGAGATGGCGCCGTCGATGTTCTTGTCGAACGGCGAGGCCACGGACTTGACCAGGTCGAGGTCGTCGATCCGGTCGACGCTGTCCTCGATCGCATCCCGGACAGCGGCATCACGGACCGATTCGCCCTCGGGCGCGACCACGATGATCCGCGCGGCCGAGCCGCTGACCTCCGGGAAGGTGCGGGAGAGCGAGTCGAGGGCGGCCTGGGACTCGGTGCCGGGCAGCGTGAACGCGTCGTCGAACGACTTGCCGAGCAGCCCGGCCAGGCCGCCGACCGCGGCCAGGATGACCAGCCAGGCGATCAGCATGGTGAGCCGGCGCCGGACCGCGTACCGACCGAGCCGGTACAGCAGTGTCGACATGTCCCACCCCCGTCTTGAACCGCCAGGAACAACGTTCGATACAGTAATGTACTGAATACAGAAGTGTATTCAAAAGTCCGGCGGTCGTGATCGTCACCACACGCGGCCGGATCCGACCGGTAGGGTCCTGGACTGTCGAAGCGTGTCCTGAGCCTGTCGAAGGGGGGAGCAGAGATGTCGGAGGCGGGAGCCGAGCGGGCCGAGCCCAGCCCACAGCTGACGGCCCGGCGGGCGCAGACGCAGGACAAGCTGATGGCCGCCGCGGTCGGCGTCTTCGCCGCGCGCGGCATCATCGGCGCGTCGGTGGAGGAGATCTCCGAGGCCGCCGGCTTCACCCGGGGCGCCTTCTACTCCAATTTCGCCGACAAGGACGAGCTGGTGATGGCGCTGCTGCGGCGCCAGGTCGAGCAGCAGTACGTGGCGCTGGCGAAGATCGCCGACCTGCCGCGGCATGCCGACGACTCGATCGACGCCCTGATCGCGCCGGCCCTCGACGTACTGCAGGGAGCGGCGCAACCGGACCCCGAGTTGATCTTCATCCAGCAGGAGTTGATGCTCTATGCCGCGCGGCAACCGGGCGTCCGCCGGCAGTATGCGGCGTACAAGGACGAGTGCTTGGCCCGGATCGGGGTCTTGATCAACGACCTGCTGCACGAGGTCGGCCAGGAGTTCACCATCCCCGTCGGCGATGCCGTGACCCTGTGCGCCGCCGTACACCAGCACGCCCATGTGCTGGCGGCCCTGGATGAGACCAAACCCGATCTGGGGCCACTTCATCTGCTGATCCGGGCGATCACCCGGCCGGTCGTGTCCTGACCGGCGGAAGCGTTTGGCACTCTTAGACGATGCACATCCTCGTAGTCGACGACGATCAGGCCGTTCGCGACTCTCTGAAGCGCTCCCTCACCTACAACGGCTACGAGGTGAGCACCGCCGGTGACGGTGCCGAGGCGATGGCCCGGCTGGCCGCGGTCCGGCCGGACGCCGTGATCATGGACGTGATGATGCCCCGGGTGGACGGGTTGGAAGCGACCCAGATGCTCCGCGCGGCCGGCAACGACGTCCCGATCCTGATCTTGACCGCCCGGGACGCGGTCGGCGACCGGGTGGACGGGCTGGATGCCGGCGCCGACGACTACATGGTCAAGCCGTTCGCGCTGGACGAGCTGCTGGCCCGGCTGCGGGCACTGGTCCGGCGGGCCGGCACCACCGCCGAGTCGTCCGACCCGTCGAAGCAGAGCCTCGCGTTCTCCGACCTGATCCTCAACACGCACACCCGCGAGGTGCTCCGCGGGCCGCGCTCGATCACCCTGACCCGGACCGAGTTCGCGCTGCTGCAGGCGTTCCTGGAGCATCCGCGCCGGGTGCTGGAGCGCAGCTGGCTGCTGAACGAGGTGTGGGGCTTCGACTTCCCGACCACGGCCAACTCGCTCGAGGTCTACATCGGTTACCTGCGCCGCAAGACCGAGGCCGAGCACGAGGCGCGGCTGATCCACACCGTCCGCGGCGTCGGGTACGTCCTCCGCGAGACCCCGCCGTGATCATGGAGGCCTCGTGGTCGACCCGCTGAGGAAGAAGTGGCGCAAGCTGCCGCTGCGCAGCCGGGTCGCCTACCTCACCTCGGTCGCCGTCGCCCTGGCCGTCGCGGTCAGCAGCATCGCCGGCTACGTCACCATCCGGCTGTCGCTCTACCGGGCCGTCGACGTCGAGCTGATCGAGATCGCCAACGACCTGACCGCGATCGTCGCCCGGGATCCGCAGCGCCTCGGCGGGCTGACCGAGGAAGGCCTGCGGGTCGGCAGCATGGCGGTCACCGTGGTCCGGGCGGACAAGAAGACCTTCCACCTGCCCGGCGAGCAGACCCGGCTCGTCCTCGGCCCGAAGGAGTTCGCGGTCGCCCGGCTGCACAGTGAACCGTCGGCCCGGACCGGCGAGACGACGGCCGGTGAGCCGTACCGGATCGTCGCGGTGCCGATCAACGGCCTCGACGCGTACGCCCTGGTGCTGGGCCGGCCGCTGCAGCCGACCCGGGACGCGCTCAGCTCACTCTGGCTGGTGTTGATCATCTTCGGCGGCGCCGGAGTGATCATCTCCGCGGCCGCCGGAGCCGCGATCGCCCGGTCCAGCCTGCGGCCGGTGCGCGCCCTGACCCGGGCCGTCGAACGGGTCGCCGTCACCGATGAGCTGAAGCCGATCGAGGTCGCCGCCGGCAACGATGAGATCAGCCGGCTGGCCGAGTCGTTCAACCGGATGCTGCGTTCGCTGGCCTTGTCCCGGGAACGGCAGCGGCAACTGATCGCCGACAGCGGGCACGAGCTGCGGACGCCGCTGACCAGCCTGCGGACCAACATCGAACTGCTGGTGTCCGACGCCGGCACCGGGATGCTGACCAGCGCGGACCGGTCCGAGATCCTGCACGACGTCTCGGCCCAGCTGGCCGAGTTCACCGCCCTGATCGGCGACCTGGTGCAGCTGGCCCGGGAGGACCGGGTGATCCCGGCGCCCGAGCCGATCGACTTCCGGGACGTGGTCAACGCGGCGCTGGACCGGGTGCGCCGACGTGGGCCCCGGGGCGTGGGCCCCACCGAAGGGCGCAGCCTGACCTTCGACGTCGAGCTGAACCCGTTCTATGTGATCGGCGAGGCGGACACCCTGGAGCGCGCGGTGACCAATCTGCTGGACAACGCGGTGAAATGGAGCCCGCCCGGCGGCACCGTCCGGGTGCAGTTGGAGGGGGACCGGCTCCGCGTCGCCGACCAGGGCCCGGGCATCGCCGAAGAGGACCTGCCGTACGTCTTCGACCGGTTCTACCGCTCCGACACCTCCCGCAACACCCCGGGCACCGGCCTCGGCCTGTCCATCGTGGCCCAGGCCGTACACCGCCACGGCGGCCGCGTCGTCGCCGGCCGATCGGCCCAGGGCGGCGCCGAGTTCACCATGCGCCTCCCCGGCTCCACCACCCTCGAGGGCCTCGCCGCCACCGACCCGACCAACCGCCGCAACTCCTCCTCCTCGTCCTCCTCCTCCTCCTGAGCCGACTTGTCAGAACTGAGTTGTGCCAGGGCACAACTCAGTTCTGACAACTCGGCTTCGGGGGGCTGTGGAAAGGTGGAGCCTGTGGATGACGGGGCGGTGGTCGACACGATCAACGCGCACACCGGGGCCGGGCTGGTGCGGACCGGGCGGGCCGACGAGGGGACACTCGGCGGGGCGATCTTCGTCGAGCTGCCCGACGGTGCGGCCGGGGTCGTCACCTACTACCTGGGTTCGCTGGCCGAGGCTAGTGGTGTGGTCAGGAAGTTGTGTGACGTTTGCCGGTGTTCAGGTGCGTGCATCGCAAGGCCGACGAGGAAGACCTATCGGGTCATAGATCGACCGAGGAGAACGCCGCGAGGTGCGTGCCTGGGCGCCGGCAAACGTCACAGAACGTCCTGACCACGCCACTAGACGTACGGCCTCCGTGCTCGACCTGGCCCGGAGCCGCGGACTGCCGGTCCCGCGGCACCACCTCGTCGTGGCCGTGGGCGAGGACGTCTTCGTGGTGCAGCAGCGACTGCCGGGGTCGCCGCCGACCAAGATCACCCCGGCGGTGGTCGAGGCCATGATCGAACTCAACGACCGGTTCGCCCACCTGCTGGCCGACCGGCCGGACGTGCCGAGCCTGCCGCTCTGCCTGACCGCGAGCGGCGATCCGTACCCGCGACATGAGGTGCTGGCCGGCCACTCCGATCGGAGCCGGCGGATCCTGGCCGCGATCCGGGCCGTCGGCCGGGAGCTCCCGGGCGAGTTGCCGGGCGACGACCTGGTCCACATCGACCTCACGCCGCCCAACGTGCTGGTCGACGACACCGGCGCCGTCACCGGCATCGTCGACTGGAATCTCGGCGCCTATCGCGGCGACCGGCACCTCGCCCTGGTCAAGACGCGGTTCGACCTGGAATGGGCGCTGCGGTCCGATCATCCGGCTCCGGCGAGTGTCGCGGCGGCGGAGCGGCTCGATCGGGTGTTGAGCGCGCGGCTCAAGGCGCCGGACCTACGGCGCTACTGGGCGCACCGGATGCTCTATCAACTGCACTGGGCGTTGCAGCTCGAGTCGCCCGAGGTGGTCGACTGGCACCTCGACGTCGCCGAGGACCGGTTGTTCGAGCCGTACTGACCGAAATCCAGCAACCGTTGGCGGAGTCGACCCATTCCCGGCCCATTTCGCGAACGAGTGCTGGATTCCGGTCAGCGGGCCGCCGAGCTGACCAGGAGCCGTGCCGTCTGACCGGCCCGAACTGGTCAGAGCCGGGTCAGGCCGGGCGCCAGATGTGCAGCGTGTTGTCGGCCAGCGGGACGCTGAACCGGCCGGACGGCGAGGCCGCCTCGAGCAGGGAGCGCAGGTCGTTGCGGAACTGCGACAGCCGGTCCTCGAACAGGTGTGGCGCCGAGCTGGACAGCGACAGGGTGCCGGCGATCACCTCGTCGATCGTCCGGGTCAGGATCCGCCGGTCGGGCACCCGCACGTCGGCGACCGCGACGAAGCCGGCCGCCCGCCAGACCTCGCGCTCATCGGAGGGCGAGACGAAGCCGTAGGTCTGCCCGGCCCGGCGCTCCGGGCCCAGGTAGTGCCGCACCAGATCCCGGATCAGCTCCTGCGGCGGCGCCGGAAACGCCCCGGCCGGACCGTCCGCCAGCGGGCCGGAATCGATCTGCACCGCCATGCCACCGGGCCGCAGCATCGAACGCACCGCGTCGGCGACCAGCTCGCGGTCCATCCAGTGGAAGGACGCGCCGAAGGTGATCGTGTCGAACTCGCCCAGCCCGTACGGCAGGTCCTCGGCGACCGCCCGGACGAAGCGGGCGTTGTCCACCCCGCGCTCGCGGCCGAGACGGGACGCCTCGGAGATCATCCCGGGATCGGGATCGAGCCCGACCACCTCGCGGTAGACGCCGGCCAGCCGGAACGCGATCGAACCCGGCCCGCAACCGACGTCGAGCAATCGACCGGAACCGTCCGCGCCGAGGGCAGCCCGGAACGCGCCGGCGAGGTTCTCGGCGTAGGGCAATCGCCCCAGTTCGTAGAACTCCGCGGCTCCGAGAAAGAGGGTCGAGTCCCAGGCGCTCCGCACTGACATGAGTCAGCAAGGTACACCCCTCGCGCCGTACGCCTCCTAATCCGCGCCAGGCAAGTAACCGAACCGTGAGTGAATCTTGCTTCCGGCCCGGTGCGAGCTGCTACGGTCCGGGTCGCACCCAGCGTTGGATCGCGTTGTCGAACCGAGCGCCGACCGGATTGCTGTCCAGCAGCAGCAGGATCAGCACGAACAGTCCACCGACCACGGAGACGAGTCCCAGCAGCACGGTGAAGAAGCCGACATCGACGTCCAGGAACGGGATCGCGGCCAAGATCAGCGACGGGGCGAACACCAGCACCGCCCACCCGCCGGAGAAGTTGACGTCGTGGAGCCGGCGGACCAACAGGGCGAGGGACGGTACGAACGTCACCACCCCGAGCACCAGGGCCGAGACGATGATCACCTTGGTCACGGTGTGAGCTTCCTCGAACCCGCCGGTGGCGGCCAGCTGACCGAAGAGCAGGATGCCGCCGATCAGCGGATTGACCTTCCAGTACTCGCTGCGGCTGGATCGACCGGAGAAGCCGGCGTAGCGGCGAAAGAACCGGCCCACGGCCTGCCCGAACGTGCAGCCGTACAACGGCGCGTCGACCGGATCCGAGATCCAGATCGCGACCCGGCGGGTCGGCGTGGTGTTCGTTCGCTCGTCCATGGCGCAGCTCCGTAGACCGATCGTGGTTGCCTGAGTCCGGCAACGTAACGATCGGGCGGTCCGATCTCCCCCGCCGCGGCAGCGACTGATCGTGATGGCCCCATAGCGGCCGTGGGCCGGGGACTGGCCAGATCCCCGGTTGACGAACCCAGGAGCGTCCGTTCACTGTCGGTGCGCTGACCTAGCATGCGGAGAATGACGCGATATCTGGACGAGGACCTGGGCGGAGCGGAGTTCCGCGAGTGCGATCTGACCGGGGCACGCCTGGTCGGCGTCGTCATGCAGAACGCCACGATCGACGGACTCGTCACCAACCTCGTGGTGAACGGAGTCGAGGTCACCGGGTACGTCGAAGCAGAGCTCGACCGGCGCCATCCGGTGCGCGCGCTGCTCCGCTCCGAGGATCCAGCCGATCTGCGCCAGGCAGCTCGTCAACTCCACGCCGACTGGGCCGCCACGATTGAGCGAATCCGCCGCTCGCCCGGCATCGAACGCCGCAGCGTGAACGACGAGTGGTCGGCCGTCCAGACGTTGCGCCATCTGATCTTCGTCCACGACTCGTGGTTCCGTCGCTGCTGCCTGGGCTCCACGGAGCTGTTCTCGCCGATGGGCATCGGGCCGGCCGTCGAGCCCTACCGTGATGCGCACGGGATTGATCTCTCGCTCGATCCGACCCTGGACGAGGTCATCAGCGTGCGCAACGCACAGGCAGCCGAACTCGACGGCTGGCTCGACGACGCCACCGCCGAGCAGCTCGACACGCTTGCGCCGGTGCCACCCGACGACGTCTGGCCGCCGTACGCCAGGGGCCGCTCGGTGCGGCGGTGTCTCGGCACGGTGCTCAACGAGACCTTCGAGCACCACAGATTCTGCGTCCGCGACCTCGACTTGATCACGAGTGCACCGCCACCCCTGACCTGATTCCGATCGCCTGACAGTTGTCGCTCCTGACCACGCCACTAGACCTCGCGGAAGTACTCGCGGTGCTGAGCCGCCTCGGCGACCGCGCGGAGGACAAGCCCGTCGCCGACCGGGCCGGCCAGGTCCACCAGCTCAGACAACGGTCGTGAACCGAGGCCGGGATAGTAGGTGTCCAGTGCTGCCGCCCGCGACTGGATCGCCGTAGCGGTCGGTTCGATTTCGAGCGGGTCGAACTCGACACCGCGGATCCCGCCGGAGCCGATCGTCGCGTTGGGCGCGAGTGCGCTGAGCCGCGACGTTGCCGCTCGAACATCGGCACCGCGCACGCAGCTCGCGAGCACGACCGGGACCGGCCCTCGGGCCGCCAGGACCGCCTCCTGCGCCCGGCGGTGGTCGGGATGTCCGGTCACTCCGTCGCCATCGGTCGTGATCAGTACGTCCGGGCGGACCTCCCGCAGGAACTCCTCGATCGCCGTCACGATGTCGGTGAGCGGCGCGGCCGCCGGCGAACGCGGCGCCCCTGCTCGGCCAAGGTCCTGCCACCTCCCCGGCCGCAATTGGCGGGCTTCAGCGGCGCCCAGCAACCGGGCCGCCTGCGCGTAGTTGCGCAGCTGAGCCGGGCCGATGGCCTCGCCGCCGGTCAAGGTCGCGAGGTGGAGGTCGCAGCCCGCGGCTGCATAGCCGGCCAGAGTCGCTCCGGCGAAGAAGGCTTCGTCATCCGGGTGCGCGAAGACGGCGGTGATCCGGGACCTCGGACCGTTCGGCAAAGGAAACCGCATCGCCCCATGATCCAAGATCACCGCAGGACGCTGTTGTGCCGGAACGAATCCAGCAGCACCTCGTTCATGATCACCTCCGAGCTCGTTCCGGCCACCCTATTCAGTTGCCGCGCACCGCGATCTCGGATTGGCTCGTCGGGTGATCACCCCGGACCCGGAACGGCTGCGTGAGCTGATCACGGACCGGTACGAACTGCCCGACCCGGTCATCAGCCGCTTCTCCGATGATCATCCGGTGTTCCGGGTGATCGCCGGTGACCGGCACGCCGTGATCCGGATCGGCCGCGGTCTGGAACGATACGCGGCCGTGCTGGCGGCCCTGGGCCGCGCCGGGGTGCCCGGCCCGCGGGTGATCCCGGATCGTTCCGGCCGGCTGATCACCCCGCTGGACGAGCTCGAGCTGTTGATCATGGATTACGTGGCGGGCGAGCCGACCCCGTTCTCGCCGGTGCCACTGGGCCGGTTGGCCGCGACGCTGGGCCGGCTGCACCGGGCCGGCGAGGCGGCGACCACGGTCGCCGGCGAACCGCCGCCCGGCCTGCCCAGGATCGACCGGGCCGTGATGCTGCCCGCCAACGAGCTCCGCTTCGGCCTGAGCCGGCTGGAGCCGGTCGCCGACCGGGTGGAGGCGGCCGACCGCGCGCTCTGGCAACGATTGGTCGACGCCTGCTACGCCGGCCGGAGCTTCGGCAGCGACCCGAACGACGGCCTGACCAGGGTGTTTCTGCACGGCGACGCCCATCCCCGGAACAGCGTGCTGACGCCCGCGGGCTCGGTGGCGCTGATCGACTGGGACGCCGCCGGTCCCGGACCCGCGGTGATCGATCTGGCGTTCCTGGCGTTGTCCTGCGCGCGGGGGTTCATCTCCGAGCCGCCGGTGCCGTTCGATCCGGCCCGGCTGGCGGCGGTCGCCGCCGGCTACCGCGAGCAGGTGCGGCTGACCGAGGCCGACCTCGACGCCCTGCCCGAGGCCATGGCCTTCCGACTGCTGGTCGCCGCCGCGGTCGGCTTCGGCGGCCGCGTGGCGGCCGGCCGCCGTCCGCTGGACCATCCGGGGTTCCGCTGGACGCTGGAGCGGATCGACCAGGTCCCCTGGCTCGCCGCCCGGCTGCGCGAACAGCTGGCCTGATCCTTCGACCGCTGAGGGCTTCCGCAGCCCCACCCCGCCCTGGCCCGTACGTTTCTCGACCGAGGTCGACTTCCGCAGCCCAACCCACGCCCTGGCCCGTACGTTTCTCGACCGGGGTCGACTTCCGCACCCCGTAAGGCCTCAACGGTGCACGTAACTCGACCAGGGTCGACTTCCGTGGCCCACCCCGGCGCGCAGCAGGGCCGAGCTCGCCGGAGCTACCGGGAGTGGCGGCAACCTGAGATTCTGACCTGACCCAACCGATCCGAGGTGGGCACCGTCTAGGAAGTGAACAGGGCGGTCGGGCGCGAAAGGCCCGGCGGCCAGGGCGGATGACTGACGGGAGTACGGGATGCGGCCGAGTCGGGACGCCGAGTTCACGGCCTTCGTCGCTGCCGAACGACCACGGTTGTTCCGGCTCGCGTACCTCCTCTGTGGCGGTACGCATCAGGCCGAGGACATCGTCCAGCGGGCGCTGATCGGGCTGTACCGGAGCTGGCACCGCGTGCACCGGGCCGGCAATGTGCAGGCCTACGCCCGGCGGGCCATCGTCAACAGTCATGTCGACGAGGCCCGGCTGCCCTGGCGGCGAGAGCGTACCGGCGTCGAGCTGATCGACCGGGCCGCCGAGCCCGCCGGGGTCTCGGCCGAGGACTCGGCCGAACTCTGGGCGGCACTGCGCGCCCTGCCGGTGAAGCAGCGCCGCGTGGTGCTGCTGCGCCACTACTGGGGTCTCTCGGTGGAAGAGACCGCAGCGGACCTGGGCGTGCGCTCGGGGACGGTGAAGAGCCAGACCTTCGATGCGCTGCGCGCGCTCCGGGCGGTCCTGGCGCGACCAACGGATCGGGAGAACGATGATGCACAACCCACACGACGAGACCGAACGAGCGCTGAGCACGGAGTTGCGCCAGCTTTCCGATCGGGCCGGTGACGGCGACGTCGACCCGGCCGCCGACCTGGCCCGGGCCCAGCAATCGGTCCGGCGATCACGACTCCGAGTGGCCGGTGGCCTGGTGCTCGGCACCGTGGCGGTGATCGTGGCCGCGCAGTTCGCCGGCCCGTTGCTCGGCGGCGCGGTGACCGGTGGCACGGATCCCACCGTGTACGCGCAGCCGACCCCGAAGCCGACCCCGGTCCGCAAGCCCGCGGCCAAGCCACCGGCCTGGGAATACACCTGCGCGGACATGGCCAAGTCGATGCCCGGCGAGGGCTACTCGACCGGCAAGCCTGTGCCGGGGCCGAAGGACTCGGCGGAGATCCGGCTGCGCAAGGGCTACGAGGCGGCCGTACGGGCCCTCGATCCGGAGCTTCGGCACCTGCAGAAGGGGTCGAGCAGCGGGCATCGAGGGCTCGAATGCGATGACGGTCGCGAGGTGCGCTGGAATCTGGGCTCGAAGTTCGGCTGGGAGGACGGTAAGGGCGGCGGGCGGATCGAGGTCGAGGTGGGGTCCGATCTGAAGGCACTCGAGGGCAGCGTGATGGACTGCGGCGGCACCTGGAGCTGCAAGACGATCGACGTCAGCGGGCACGACAACGTCAAGTCGGGTCGGGTCGCGACCTTCGAGAACGGCTTCGCGGTGATCATCGAGCGGACCGACGGCGAAGCGGTGCTGGTGATCGCCGACCAGTCCTTCACCAACAACTACCTGAAGCCGATCGACGGCTTCCCGTTCGACGCCGACGACCTGCTCAAGATCGCCACCGACCCCCGCCTAACCCTGAAGCTGTAAACCCAACCCCAACCCCAACCCCGACTTGTCAGAAGCAGGGCACGCTATAGCGTGCCCAGAGTCTGACAAGTCGGGGTGTTTCAGCTTTTGCCGCGAGTGGCGTAGGGGGTGTGGGTCGGGAGGGTGAAGCGGGGGCCGCGGCGGGGTGGGCGGAGGCCGGCCAGGCCGAGCAGGGACTGGACCCGGAACCGGTGGCCGCGGTAGGGCTCGAGCAGTTCGGTGCAGGCGTCGTCGTCGAGCTTCTGCCCGGTCAGCGCCCAGGTGATCGCCTTGCCGACGTGATAGTCGCCGATGCTCCAGGCGTCGGCGTCGCCGTGGGCCCGTTGTCGTACCTCGGCCGAGGTCCACGGGCCGATCCCCGGAAGGCTGCGCAGGGCCCGGTCCGCGTCGGCGTTACTCCTGGTCAGGGTACGTTCCAGGGCCGCCGCGCGGCCGGCGGCGCGGACCAGCGGCCGGCTTCGGCGCTGCTCCACCCCGGCGGCCAGGAAGCGCCAGGTCGGCACCCGGGCCCAGGTTTCGGGGGCCGGCGGCACCCGCATCCGGTACGCCGGCGATTCCGGATCCGCCGCCGGGCCGGGCGCGAGCTCACCGAACTCACCGACCAGCAGCCGCCAGGCCCGGAACGCCTCCTTGCCGGTGACCACCTGCTCCAGGCAGGCCGGGACCAGCGCCTCCAGCACCAGCTCGGTGCGGCCCACCCGGAACTGCGGGAAGCGCCGCTGCGCCTCGACCAGCGGCGGATGCTCGGGCAGCGGCCGGAACCCGGACGGATCGTCCAGCCCGCCGAGCAACCGCGGCAGCTGCTCCAGCGCCCAGTCGGCCCCGTCGCCCCACGCCTTGGCCCGGGCGGTCGCTCCGGCCGGACTCAGCATGATCAACACCGGCCCCAGCGGCGTACGGGACGCCCGCAGCCAGCCGTTGCCGACTCGGCGGTGAGTCGGATCTCCGGGCCCGCGCCGCAACCCGAGCATGATCGAATCCAGCATCACCTCGAAGTCCAGCACGACGGTCCGGGTGGCGGCCGACGTCACCAGATCGGGGCTCACCATCGCAGCCGGAATCTCACCGCCGGATCGTCGCCGGCGGGCGACTCGGTCCGGAAGCCGTTCTTGATCAACACCCGCTGCGAGCCGAGGTTGCCCGGCTCGGTCTCGGCCAACACGACGACGGCACCGGCCGCGCGGGCGATGGTGATGATCGCGGCGCAGGCGCCGGAGGCGATTCCCTGCCCCCACAGCGATTCCACGATGTCGTAGCCGATCTCGACCGCGCCGTGCTCGTCCGGTGGGCCGTGGAAGCCGATGTTGCCGACGACCTCGCCGTCACGGACCACGTGATACATCCACCAGGGAGTGGCGTCGGGCTCGGGCTGGCCGGCGTCGAGCGACAACCGGTAGCCGATCATCGTGTTCTCGGTCGGATATTCCGGATGCCAGCGCAGCCCGTCGGCCGGCCCGGGCAACATCCCGGACGCCTCGAACGCGCGCCGGTCCCGCTGGTCCAGCCGGCGCAAGCTGATCATGGAACCGCTCCGTGGATCACATCCAGGCTGAACCCGCGCCGACCATGATCAACCAGTTCACAGCGGAACTCGGTGCCGACCAGCTCGGCCACCGCCTGCGGCGTCCGCGGCCGGCTGTCGGCCTCGAGCAGCAACCGGGCCACCAGCCCGCGGGTGTGCTTGGCCTGATGGGAGATCGCGACCCGGCGGCCGTCGATCTCGGTGAACGGCCGGATCGCGACATAGCGCCGGATCGCGTCCGGGCCCGGCTGCCAGGCCCCGGTGTAGGACGACGAACGGCAGTCGATCACCGCGCCGGTCCCGGCCAGCGGGCCCAGCACCGGCCCGAGGCGGGACCGCCAGTGCCGGGCCAGCGACCCGAGCCCGGGCAGCGAAACCCCCATCGACAAGCGGTACGGCGCGATCCGGTCCGTCGGCCCGACCGGGCCCCAGAGGGCACTCTGCACCCGGACCACCCGATTCGCCCGGCGCCGGCCCGCGGCCGACAGCCCGGCGTAGTCGAGCGCGTCGTACAGCACGCCGGTGTAGACCCGGGCCACCGGCAGTCCCGACGCGGTCTCCAGCCGGGTGTTGCGGTCGACCTCGGCGGCGAGCCCCGGGCTGACGTCCAGCAGCCGCAGCGCGTCGGGGTGCCCGCTGACCTTGATCAACGCGTCCCGCACCGCGAGCCGGGCGTCGGTCAGCTCGGGGTGCGACAGGCGGTCCAGCTCGACCGGCCGGCCGCGTCGGGTCGGGGCCGCCTTGCCCTCCGAGGGCGGCAGCAAGATCAACATCTCAGCGGTCCCAGCGGCTCAGTCGTCGTCGTTCCCGGCCGGCCACGGGTTGCGCTTGCAGCCGTCCAGTCCCTTCGTCTGCTGCATCATGATCGGCGCCGGCTTGCCCTCGCCCGGGCAGTCGACGTGGCCGAAGCCGAGCGCGTGACCGAACTCGTGGTTGACCAGATAGCGGCGGTAGTTGGTGACGTCCTTGCCGTACGCCTCTGCGCCGAAGGCCCAGCGCTTCGCGTTCAGCACCACCTTGTCGCCGTTGCGGCAGGACACCTCACCGCCGGTCAGCAGCGGTGCGCACAGCTTGTCGGTGGTCTTCGGCGTGGCCAGGTAGGCATGCAGGTCGGCCTTCTCTCCCGGCCCGACCAGCTCGAACCGCCACTCACCGGTGCCGGTCCAGGACCGCTTGTCGTTCAGGATCTGGTGGATCGTGCTGGCGACCTCGTCGACGTCGAACGGCAGGCCCTTCTCGACCCGTACGTCGTAGGTGATCACCAGCCCGCTGTCCGTCCGCGGCTCCGCACTCTGCTGCTGCCGCACGTAGGTCCCGCTGCCGGCGGCCGGGATCACCGGACCCTCGTCCTCCTCGTCCGGCGCGTCCCGGGAGGGCCGGTCCGACCGATCCGGCTCCGGTACGGACTCCGCGTCGCCCGGGCTCGACGCCACGGGCTGGGACGGCTGCGTACTTCCCGGCGGCAGGGCGCTCTGCGGACCGGCACCGGCACTCGGCTCGGCCCGGTTGGCCCACGCCACGATGCCGATCGTGACCGCAAGACACCAGACCAGGACGGCGCACACCATCACCATCGGCCCCCTGCGCGACTGGGTGTCGACATAGCGCCGGGAGTCGGACCGGTCATCGTCGTGATCCCAGTCGTCCCGCGGCCAGCCCTGACCTTCATCGCGTTTCGCAGTGGGCCAACTCGACCGGGTAGCGTTCTTCTGACCCTTCGGAATCTGGCTCACGGGGACTAAGACTAGTGTCGTGCGTCTGAGACACGACACAAGGCGGAGAGCGTGACGGACACACATACTCACCACAACGATGACCGGGAGCTGACGGAGACCGACAAGGATCGGCACCGCAAGGCCCTGCGGATCATGGTGGTCGTCCTGATTCCGCTGCTGATCTGGACCATCGCGGGGCTGATTTTCCTCTGGCCGCGTGACGTCGAATCCAAGATCGATCCGAGCCTCGCGAATCCGCCGGACATCACGTTCGTCACCGGCAAGGTCACCAACATCACCGAGATCTCCTGCGAGGGGCTGCCCGGTTCGGTGACCGGCGGCAGCACCCAGGTCTGCGCCGACCTCGCCGTCGAGCTGAGCGAGGGGCCGGAGCAGGGGCAGACCGTCCAGATCGCCGTCTCGGACACGATCTACAAGTCCGGGGTCTCGATCGGGCAGAAGTTGAAACTGATGCGGGTGCCGGCCGAGAGCGGGCAACCACCGGCGTATCAGTTCTCCGATTTCGAACGTACGTTGCCGCTGGCCGTGTTCGCCCTGATCTTCGCGGTGCTGGTCGTCGCGGTGGCGCGATGGCGCGGCTTCGCGTCCCTGATCGGGTTGGCATTCGCCGGGTTCATCCTGATCAAGTTCATGTTCCCGGCCCTGGTGTCCGGGTCGAATCCGATCCTGGTCGGGCTGATCGGGTCGGCGGCGATCATGTTCGTCGTGCTGTACGCGGCGCACGGCTTCAGCGCGCGAACCACAACAGCACTGTTAGGCACGCTGTTCGGCCTGGTGCTGAGCGCGTTCCTGGGCTGGATGGCAACCGAATGGGCGCACCTGACCGGCGTCTCCGCAGAGGACGACTATGTCCTGGCCGCGACGGCGCCCAACATGCAACTGACCTCGGTGGTGATCTGCGGCATCATCATCGCCGGGCTCGGCGTGCTGAACGACGTCACGATCACCCAGGCCTCCGCGGTCTGGGAGCTGGCCGACGCCGACCCGGATCGGAAGCGCCTCTTCTCCCGGGCGATGCGGATCGGCCGGGACCACATCGCCTCGACCGTCTACACGATCGCCTTCGCCACCGCCGGCGCGGTGCTGCCGGTGCTGCTGCTGATCGTGATCTATCAGCGGCCGCTGATCGACGTGGTGCAGACCGAGCAGTTTGCCGGTGAGGTGATCCGGACCCTGATCGGCTCGATCGGCCTGATCCTGGCCGTACCGCTGACCACCGTGATCGGCGTCGCCGTGGTCCGGGTCAGCGATCGCTCCGGCGGTGCCGCCCTGGCGCCCGCCGGCTCCGGCACTCCGGCCAGCCCCGCCAAGCCCCGGGCTTCCCGGGCCACCCCGTTCTCGGCCCGGACCGGCCGGTCCGGTCGGTCGGCCGAGTCGCCGGGCACGGCGGCCCGGTCCGCGGAATCACCCAGCGCGGCAGACCCGAAGACCGAGACCACCCGGGCCGTCCGCTCCGCTCCCTCGGCTCCCGGCCGGCGCGCCGACCGTGGCGCCGGCGCGAGCCGCGCCGCCCGGAAGGAGTCCCAGACCGGCCGGGAGGAGCCTCAGTCCGGCCGGACCGCGCCCAGCGCGAGCGAGCCGGAGGTCGAGTCGACGATGACGCAGACGGCGATCGGCCGGCTGTTCCGCCGCGGCGACACCGACCACGGCCGCTCCCGCCGAGCCCGGGAGGCCAAGGAGGAGGCCGAGTTCGGCGACTTCTCCCATCTCCGCGAGTCCGACGACGACACCCAGGGCGGCGGCAGCAAGCGCTAGGAGGGTGGTGTCGAACGGTGGTCGTTGCGAGCGGTGCCCGGGTGCGTGCTGGACAAGGCGGAGGAGGGAGGCGTAGCGGTGTTCTACGTCGACCGACGACAACGCTGTCCAGTGCGTGCCCGGGCGCCGCTCGCAGCGGCCACCGTTTGACACCGCCCTCCTAACTCCGAGTTGTCAGAACTGAGTTGTGTCCTGGCACAACTCAGTTCTGACAAGTGGGCTAGGCAGGGCGGCGGGTGTGGACGACGAGCCGTTGCGGGATGTCGTCACCGAGTTCGGTGAAGCGGACGAACTCCAGGCCGGCCGCAAGCACGGCGTTGAGGTACGTCGACAGCATCCGGTGGTTGGCGCCGACGTGGCCACGGACGCCGGTCTGCTCGGTGCTCCACCAGCCCTCGGTCGCGTAGCCGCCTTCCGGCGGCCAGCTGGACAGCGTCGCCCCGTCACCGGGGCGACCGGGGAAGCACGGGTGGAACAGGGTGAAGACGAACCAGCCGCCCGGCTCCAGCACCGTCGCCACGGAGGACAGCGCGCCGGCCAGGTCGTCCATGTCCATCAGCGCCATGTTGCAGACCGCCCCGTCGAACCCGACGCCGTCCCACCAATCCGCCCGGGTCGCGTCGCCGTGCCGGTACTCGATGCCGGCCGGCCGCTCCGCCTCGAGCTCCCGCGCCCGCCCGAGCAGCCGTTCGGAGAGGTCGACGCCGGTCACTCGGGCACCTCGGTCGGCAAGGACCCGGCTCAGCTGTCCCCAGCCGCAGCCGAGGTCGAGGATTCGCTGCCCGACCAGCGGTTCGGGCAGGAAATCCGTCGCGGCCGAGCCCCATTCGCGGGTGTAATCCACATACCAGTCGGCATGGTCGTCGTACCGGGAGATCGTCGAGGTCATGATCAACATCCTACCCGAATCCCACCTCAAACCAAGATCAACTTCCCGCTCGTCGAGCCTCGCCGATCCGGTCAGGAGGGCGCGGTCCAGGTGGGTCCGAGGCGCGTGCGTACGGCAGCGGTGAGCTCGGCCGCCCCGCGTAGCGGCCGGCGCGGATCGAGCAGCCGGCGGGACCCGATCGGGGTGCCGGCGTAGCGCGGGATCAGCTGCAGATGCAGGTGGTTGAGCTCGCCGTCGGACATGGTCACCAGGTAGACCCGCTCGCAGCCGACCGCCTCCCGCAGGGCCAGTCCGACCTCGCGGGCGGCGGTGAAAAGCGTCGCGGTCTCGGCCTCGTCCAAGCCGAGGAAGTCCTGCACGTGTGGCAGCCAGCCGACGATCGTGTGGCCGGGGGCCCGCGGGTCGGCCGACAGCGCGGCCTGCACCGGGCCACGGCGGGCGATCACGGTGTCCCGGCCGAGCAGTGTCCCGCCGAGGAGTTGATCATGGCACTGGTAGCACTGCCCGGCCGCCTGCAGCCGCCGCACCTCGGCATCGCGGTTGCCGCGGCGCCGCTGCCAGTCCCGCCATTCCCGGTCGGAGTAGCCATCCGGCCGCTCGTCGTCGACGCCCACCGCATCCTCCGTCGCATGTTATGGTCGGCCCGTGCCGCAGCGAGCGATCGACTATAGCCGGGCTCTGGGAGGAGCTCCGGTCCTGTCGTCCTGCTCCTAGCCGTCCGGCGCCCTCCGCAGAGCCGTCCCCGATCCTTGATCATCCGGCTCACCGAGGGAATCCCATGTCTTCAGCAGCACAGCACATCCTTGATCATTTCGCCCGGACCACAGAACAGATCGTCGGCCGGGAGACGTTCGTCCAACGGCTCGAGTCCGGCCGGCCGCTGCGGATCAAGTACGGCGTCGACTGCACCGCTCCCGATCTTCATCTCGGCCACGCGGTCAACCTGTGGCTGATGCGCTACCTGCAGGATCGCGGTCACCGGGTGATCTTCCTGCTCGGCGACGTGACCACCAGGATCGGCGACCCCACCGACCGGTCCGAAACCCGGCCGGTGCTCAGCGGGGAGGAGATCGATCGGAACGCGGCGGCGTACCTTGATCAGGTCAGCACTGTGCTGCGATCCGACGACGACCTGTTCGAGGTGCGCCGCAACTCCGAATGGCTGGAGCCGCTCGGCGTCGGCGGACTGCTGGACGTGCTGGCCCTGGTCACTCACGGCCGGTTGATCGCGCGGGACATGTTCGCCGAGCGGATCGCCGCCGGGATGGACATCGCGGGGCACGAGTTGATCTACCCGGTGCTGCAGGGCTACGACAGCTTCGCCCTGGAGAGCGATCTCACCATCGTCGGCACCGATCAGCTCTACAACGAGATGATGGGCCGGCACCTGCAACAACGCCTCGGCGCCGAACCACAGGCTGTGATCACGACCAAGATCACGCCGGGGCTGGACGGTGGACCGAAGCAGTCCAAGTCGCTCGGCAACTACGTCGGCCTGATCGACAGCCCGACCGACAAGCTCGGCAAGCTGATGCGGCTGCTGGATCCGCTGATCGGGACCTACGCGACGATCTACTCCGACCTACCCGCCGATCGGGTCGCCGAGCTCGCCCGGCGGGCAGCGGCCGGGGGCCGGGAGGCCAGGGACGCGAAGCTCGATCTGGCCGAGGCGATCGTCGCCCGCTACCACGGCGCCGCCACGGCCGCCGGGGAACGATCCGCTTTCCTCAGCCTGTTCTCGGCGGGTGAGCTACCGGTCGACCTGCCGACGCTCGCCCTCGATCATGATCAACTCACGGTGATCGAACTGCTGCGCCGGGCCCGGCCGGAAGCCAGCCGGAGCGAGCTGCTGCGGCTGATCACCCAGGGCGGTGTCTCCGTCAACGGCACCAAGCTGACCGATCCGGACGCGTCGATCTCGATCAGCACCGGCGACGTGATCAAGCTCGGCAAGCGGGACCGGCGGCGACTTCGGCGCCGAGCGGGGAGCTAGGTGTCGCACGCGTGCTACGCTCGTCGCATGAGCGCCGCCGAACCTTGGCCTGAAAGCCTTTCGCAGCGAGAGTTGCGCAACGAATCCGGCCGCGTTCTTCGCGCGGTCAGTGAGGGCCACTCGTTCGTCCTGACCAACAGCGGAGTGCCGGTTGGCCGGATCGTGCCGCTCGACGCACCCGCCCCGACCCTGGCGATCGCTCGTCCGGCACGCCGCAAGGGCGGTTGGGCAGCCCTGGCCATCGAGCGAAAGACCGGCCGCGACAACGCAGCGATCCTCGACGATCTGCGCGAGGACCGACTGTGACAGCTCCTCCGGTCGTCTATGTTGACACGTCCGCCCTCGGCGCGCTCCTGATCGACCAGCCCGAGAGCCAAGCGCTCCTGGACTGGCTCGACCGGACTCCGGCAACGCTGGTCTCCAGTGACCTGCTCGAGACCGAATTGCGCCGAGTGGCGATCCGGGAGGGGCTCGAGCAACCGGACGTGAGCCGCATCCTCGAGGGCGTGGCTCTCGCAGCACTGGACCGGGCTGTCTACCGCGGCGCCGGATTCCTGCCTATGCCTTATCTGCGCACCCTCGATGCATTGCACCTGGAGGCAGCGATACGCCTCGACGTCGCTGCCGTCCTCACCTATGACCGCAGACTGGGCGAGGCCGCCAGGGCTACCGGGCTCGAGGTGATCGCACCGGGGACCGACGGCGCCCAGCGGTCAGGCGGGCGGCGTCAGCTTGCCGTCGATCCGCTGCCAGATGCCTAGCGGGTTGCTGTCGCGGACGGCCGCCGGCAGCAGCGCCTCCGGTACGTCCTGGAAGGCGACCGGTGCGACGAAGCGGCGCAGCGCGGTCGGGCCGACGGAGGTGTGCACCGAGGCGGTGGTCGCGGGCCAGCCGCCGCCGTGCTGCATCGCCCAGGTGACCGAGACGCCGGTCGGCCAGCCGTTCCAGATCACCCGGCCGGCGTGGGCGGCGAGGACCCCGAGCAGCTCCGGGGCGACCGGGTCGTCCTCGTCGCCGTGCACGGTCGCGGTCAGCTGGCCGGGCAGCCGCCGGGCCAGCGCGACCAGCTCGGCCGGATCGTCGTAGCCGACGACCACCGAGGCCGGCCCGAAGGCCTCCTCGAACAGGCCGTCCAGATCGTTCAGCGCCTCGTCGATGGTGGTCGCGAACAGGGACGGGGTCAGCCCGTCCTCGCCGTGCGAACCCTCCCGGACCGGCTGCCACAGCTCGCTCAGCTCGGCCAGCCGGCCGGTGAAGCCCTGGGCGATCCGGTCGTTCAGCGGCCGGGCCGGGGCGACGCCGCCGACCAGCTCGGCCAACTCGTCCAGCATGCCCTGGCTCCGCGGCGCGAACAGCACGCCCGGCTTGGTGCAGAACTGACCCACCCCGAGCGTGTACGAGCCGACGAAGCCGGACAGGGTCTCGGACTGCCGGCGCAGCGCGGACGGCAGGACGAAGACCGGGTTGACGCTGCCCAGCTCGCCGTAGAACGGCACCGGGTCGGGCCGGCCGGCCGCGATGTCGAACAGCGCCCGGCCGCCGCGGATCGATCCGGTGAAGGCCCCGGCCTTGATCCGCGGGTCGCGAAGCGCCGCCTGGGCATCCTCCTCGCTGCTGATCAGCGCGAACGTGCCGGCCGGCGCTCCGGCTTCGGCCAGGGCGGCGAGCACCAGTTCACCGGTGCGGTCGGACAGTCGCGGATGGCCCGGGTGCACCTTGAGCACGACCGGACAGCCGGCGCCGAGCGCGGAGGCGGTGTCCCCGCCGGCGACGCTGAAGGCGAACGGGAAGTTGCTGGCGGCCACCACCAGCACCGGGCCGAGCGCCCGCAGCACCCGGCGCAGGTCGGGCCGCGGTCCGGTCGGCCAGTCCGGATCGGCGTGGTCGATCGCGACCTCGAGCCAGGAGCCCTCCTCAACCGCGTCGGCGGTCAAGCGCAGCTGGAAGGTGGTCCGCTTGACCTCGCCGGCCAGCCGCGCCTGCGGCAGCCGGGTCTCCTCCTGAGCCAGCGCCACCAGCTCGTCGGAGTGCGCGTCGAGCTCGTCGGCGATCGCCCGCAGCCAGCTCGCCCGGGTGGCCGGTTCGGCGGTGGCCAGCGCGGTCGCCGCGCGCGCGGCGGAGCGTAGTGCCTGGTCGAGTCCGGGTTGGGTGATGGGCGGACGATCTGACATGGGTCCCCTCTCCTGGGACGACGATTCGATCCCGGTCAGCCTGCGCCACCATCATTTCATTGGCCGCGTTGCCCGGCCTCGCGGCGTCCTGACTGCAACAATGACCCCATGCCGCGACCGAACGGGCCGAGCCCGATCACGCTGCACGATGTCGCCAGGGAGGCCGGCGTCTCGTTGGCGACCGCCTCTCGCGCGATCAACGGCAGCGCTCGCCGGGTCCGGGACGACTACCGGGCCCGGGTGCTCGCTGCCGCGAAACGACTCAACTACAAGCCGAACTACGCCGCGCAGGCGGTGGCCCGCGGCACCACCTCCACCGTCGGGCTGTTGGTCGGCGACGTGTCCGACCCGTACTTCTCCCGGATCGCCGCCGGCGTGATCGAGGCGGCCGACGTCGCCGGGCTCGCGGTGACCATGGCCGCGACCGGCCGGGACGCCGGCCGCGAGCTCGACCTGGTCCGCACCATGGCCGCCCAGCGGCCGCGGATCATGATCGTCGCCGGCAGCCGGATCGCCGACAACCCCGACCAGCCGGCGCTGATCGAGGAGCTGGCCTCGCTGGAGCGGTCCGGCGGCCGGGTGATCATGATCAGTCAGCCGGTGCTGCCGTTCCGCACCGTGGCGATGGACAACGTGGCCGGCGCCCGGCACCTCGCCGAAGCGTTGGCCGAGCTCGGCTATCGGCGGTTCGCGGTGCTGCGTGGCGGCGATGCCCTGGAGACCTCGAACGAACGGACCCGTGGCTTCCGCGATGGCCTGGCCGCGCACGGGGTCGAGCTGTCGGAGCACCGGGTGATCAGCACCGAGTTCACCCGGGACGGTGGCTACTCCGGCGCCCTTGAGTTGATCAAGGACGGCACGGACGACCTGGAATTGATCTTCGCGGTCAACGACGTGATGGCGGTCGGCGCGATGTCGGCACTGCGTTCGGCCGGGTTGCGGCCGGGGATCGACATCGCGGTGGCCGGTTACGACGACATCCCGACCGTGCAGGACGTGACCCCGGGCCTGACCACGGTCGGGATCCCGCTCGCCGACATCGGCCGGGAAGCGGTACGGCACGCGCTGAGTGCACCGACCGGCCCGGCGGGTGAGATGAGCATCGCCTGGACCGCGAAGTCGTCGGTGGTGATCCGGGAGAGCACTCCCGGCGTTCGCTCTTGATCTCAAGCTGACTTCAAGTTCAATACTGGATCCTCCCAGCACAAGGAGGACACCATGCCGAACGCCATCATCACCGGAGGCTCCGCCGGATTGGGCCGGGCCCTGACCACGGAACTCCTCGGTGCCGGGTTCACGGTCACGATCACCGCCCGGACCGCCGACGCGCTGGCCGCCACCGCGGCCGACCTCGGCGGCCGGGTCCGGCAGCTCGCCGGCGACGTCACCGATCCGGACCACCGGGACCGGCTGGTCGCGCTGGCCGCCGCCGACGGCCCGGTCGACGTGTTGATCAACAACGCCAGCGAGCTCGGCGGCAGCCCGCAGCCGCAGCTGCGGGATCTGGACCGAGCCACCTTCGAGCGCATCCTGGCCGTCAATCTGGTCGCCCCACTGGAGTTGATCAACAGCGCCCGGCCCCATCTCGCGCCGGACGCGACGATCATCAACATCTCGTCCGACGCCGCCGCCGATCACTACGAGGGCTGGGGTGGTTACGGGGCCAGCAAGGCGGCACTGGATCACCTGACGCTGACCCTGGCCGCGGAGGAGCCGGACCGGCGCTGGTATGCGATCGACCCCGGCGACCTGCGGACGGCGATGCACCAGGCCGCGTTCCCCGGTGAAGACATCAGCGACCGGCCGCTGCCGGAGACGATCACTCCCGCCTTCCTGCAACTGATCCGCGACCGCCCGGCCAGCGGCCGCTATCGGGCGACCGAGCTGATCGGGGCCGACCGGTGAGCATCCTGCGTGAGCATCCGCGGACGACGTTCCAGGTCACCGACGACGGCACCGCCCCGGAGCCGCCGGAGCTGCGCGGCCTGACCCGCGACGGGGTCCGGTTGCTGGTCGCCCGCTCCGCCGGGATCGATCATCTCCGGTTCCGCGAGCTGGGTGACGTGCTGGTGCCCGGCGACCTGCTGGTGATCAACAACTCGGGCACCCTGCCCGGCCAGCTGGACGCCGAGCGAGCCGGCCACGGCCCGGTCGTGGTGCACATCGCCAACCGGCTGGCCGACGGCCGCCGGGTGATCGAACTGCGCAGTCACCCGGACGCCGCCGCGCCGGTGCTCGACGGCGAGGCGGGTGAGGTGATCACGCTGACCTCCGGCGGCACGGTGACCCTGATCGAACCGTATCCGGAGCCGGGCTCGTCGCCGACCGGCGTCGGCAATCGCCTCTGGCGCGGAGCCGTACACACTCCGGTCGCGACGCAGGCGCATCTTGATCATCATGCCCGGCCGATCAGCTACGGCTATCTGAAGCGCACCTATCCGATGGCCAGCTATCAGACCGTGTTCGCACTGCGACCCGGTTCGGCCGAGATGCCCAGCGCCGGCCGGCCGTTCACCACTGAACTGGTGACCCGGCTGATCTCCGCCGGCGTCCAGTTCGCGCCGATCACCTTGCACACCACGGTTTCCTCGACCGAGGCCGGCGAGGCACCGATGCCGGAGTGGTTCTCCGTGCCCGACGCCACGGCGCGGATGATCAACACCGCCCGGTCCCGGCGCCGGCGGGTGATCGCCGTCGGCACCACCGCCACCCGGGCGGTCGAGTCGGCGGTCGATCCGGACGGGACCGTACGGCCGCGGATGGGCTGGACCGATCTGATCATCTCCCCCAGCCACCCGGTCCGGGCCGTGTCCGGCTTGATCACCGGCTGGCACAACCCCGACGCCTCCCACCTGCTGCTGGTGGAAGCGGTCGCCGGCCCCGACCTGACCCAGCGCGCCTACGACGCCGCCGTCGGCCGCGGCTATCTCTGGCACGAGTTCGGCGACTCCTCCCTCCTGCTCCCCGTCATCCCACACCGTTCGGCTTGATCGGCGCGCGGCCCGGCGGCCGTGAACGACGAAGCCGCACCGCTTGTTCCGTTCCCTGAGCTTGTCGAAGGGCAGACCTGGCGATGCCGGTGGGTGATCCTGCCGATCGAGCTGAGGACGCGGGCGACCAGGTTTCTGCCGTCGCTGCCGGCCGTCCACCGGCACCCGACCGCCCTTCCACCTCCCGAGAAGCCGGCGCTCCGAGCCGAATCAAGCGTCTACTGGCCCCGACCTCCAACCCCGGCGACCCGTCACAACCGCTGCGACACGCCGCCAGAACGGCCGCGGATGTGACGGGTCGGCGGGGTCTTGCGTTCTAGGTCAGTTGCGGCTGCGGGCCAGTCGGGGAAGTCGAAGGTGAAGCCGGCGTCGAGGAGGCGGCGGGGCACCACCCGTCGGCTCTTCAGCAGCAGCTCGGTGTCGACGCGCAGGGCGAAGGCGCCGAGCTCGGCCATCCAGCGGGTCGCGGGCAGGCCGATCGGCTGGCCGATCGCCCGCCGCAGCACCCGCATGAGTTCCTTCTGCGGCAAGGGATGGGGCGAGGCCAGGTTGACCGGGCCGACCAGGTCGGGGCGGTCGAGCAGGAACAGTACGGCCCGGAGCAGATCATGATCATGGATCCAGGACACGTACTGCCGGCCGCCGCCCACCGGACCACCCAGGCCGAGCCGGGCCAGCCGCCGCAGCATCTCGTAGACGCCGCCGCGGCCCGGGCTCATCACCATCGCGGTGCGCAGCGCGACCCGCCGCGTGTCCGGAGTGTCGGCCCGGTCCTGCTCGGCCTCCCAGTTTCGGGCGATGTCGACGCTGTAGGCCCAGTAGTCGGGCACGCCCGGCTCGGCACCGCCGATCACGCCGGTGGCCTCGTCGTTGGCGGCGTCGAAGCGGTGCGCGTAGATCGTCGCGGTGCTCATCTGCAGCCAGACCGCCGGCGGCCGGGCGGCGGCCGCGATGGCCTGACCGATCACGCGGGCCGACTCGACCCGGGAGTCCATCATCTGCCGCAGGTTGGCCGCGGTGTAGCGGCAGCCGACGCTGCGCCCGGCCAGATTGATCACCGCGTCGGCGCCGTCGAGCTCCGCGGCCCAGGCGCCGAGCGTCCGTCCGTCCCAGCCGCGCTCGACGATGCCCGGGATGCGGTCGGTCGGCGGTTGCCGGGTCAGCACGACGATCTCGTGCCCCGCCCGTGCCAGCTCGGCCGCCAGGATGCGCCCGAGGTGCCCGCTGCCACCGGGGATGATGATCTTCATCTGGTCCTCTCCGTCCGTACCCCAAGCTTAGCCCAGCTTTTGAGCGACCGCTCAAATGGTCCTTGGTGCTGTCCGCGCAGTCACCGGTCTGCCAGGCTGTCGACAGGCGACCACAGGAGGCACCCGGGGTGAGTGACGTCTTCGACTTCTCGACCTTTCCGACGCTGACCAGCGACCGGTTGGTGCTGCGCGAACTGAGCCCCGACGACGCCGCCGACCTGTTCGTCTGGCGCAGCGACCCGGTGGTGCAGAAGTACAACTCCGAGCCGATGCGCGCGGTGGCCGAGGCCGCCGCCCTGATCGAGGAGCTACGCCAGGAGTACGCGAGCCGGACGGGAATCCCGTGGGCGGTCACGTTGCGGGACGAGGGCCGCGCCGTCGGGCTGTTCGGCTTCGCCGGCTGGGAGCGGGGCCACCGGCGCGCCGACATCGGCTACGACCTGCGCCGGGACTACTGGGGGCGTGGGATCGCGACCGAGGCCCTGGACGCGATGCTGCGGTTCGGATTCGGCGCCATGGGGCTCAACCGCGTCGAGGCCCAGACGATCGCCGACAACCACGAGTCGGTACGGCTGCTGGGCCGGCTCGGCTTCCAACGCGACGGCCTCCGCCGGTCCTACTCCTGGGAGGACGACGGCACCTTCCACGACGGCGCCATCTACGGCCTCCTCCGCGACGAACACCGAGTTGTCAGAACTGAGTAGCCCCATGGCACAACTCAGTTCTGACAAGTGGGGCATCAGACGGCGGTGCGGGCGTCGGTGAGGGGGATGACCCGGGCGGTCGCGGTGGCCGTGGCGATCAGGGTGCCGTCGAGTTCGGTCAGGGTGGCTTCCAGATGGGCGATGTCGCCGGCCCGGCGCAGCACCCGGCCGTGCCCGAGCAGCCGGCCGGGGCGGGTCGGCCGGAGGAAATGGGTGGTCTGGTCGAGCGTCTCCTGGAACCGATCCGGTTCGAGGGTGGCCAGCAGGGCCGGCCCCAGGGTGTCGTACAGCATGGCCGCGACGAAGGCGCCGAGCACGTTGCCGGCCGGGTTGGTGAACGCGTCGCTCGCCGTGAAGGCGAGCTCGATCGTGCCCTGGTCCGGATCGGCGTCGAGGAACTCGAAGCCGAGGGTCAGGGCCGCCTGGGGGATCGGCAGCCGTCCGTTCACGCCGTCCCAGAAGGGGCCGGTCCGTTGCGTCAGGTCGGGTCGCTCGGTCATCCCTGCACGGTCCGTCATCAGGGGTCCGTACGACCACGAACGAGACCGGTGTCTCACGGACCGGACGCCTGGTCGGCGGCCGCGGGATCGCCCTAGGGTTATTCCATGGCGTCGGTGTGGGAATTCCCCAATCCGGTCAACGAGAAGGCGGCGCGGGTCGTTGCGGGCGGTGTGGTCCTGCTGGCCGGGCTGACCTTGATCACCGGTTGGCCCTGGTTGATCGTGTTGCTGGCAGTCGGATTCGCGGCTCGGGTCGCGTCCGGTCCGCGGTTCAGCCTGCTCGGCCGGCTGGCGACGCAGGTGATCGCGCCACGACTGGGGCTGCCGAAGTTCGTTCCGGGCCCGCCGAAACGGTTCGCCCAGGCGATCGGGTTGATCTTGACCACAGTCGCCGCGGTGCTCAGCCTGGCCTTCGGCCTGACCACGGCCGCGACGGTGTTGATCGTGATCTTGTTGATCTTCGCCACCCTGGAGTCGGTGGTCGGGTTCTGCGCCGGCTGCTGGATGTTCGCGCTGCTGATGCGGGTCGGCATCATCCCGGCCAGCGCCTGCGAGGCCTGCAACGACGTCTGGAGCCGGTACGGCACCGGCTCGGTGATCACCCGCAGCTGATCGCTAGTTGATCAAGCGCCGTGCCATCACATGGCACGCCGCGGCATGATCGGCCGCCAGCTCGGTCAGGCTCGGTTCCTCCTCGGCACAGCGCTCCTCGGCCAACGGGCAGCGCGGATGGAACGTGCAGCCGGCCGGCGGATCGACCGGATTGGGCACTTCGCCGATCACCGTCGCGGTGATCGGCTGCTCGATCGCCGGATCGGGGATCGGCACCGCGCCTCGCAATCCCGACGTGTACGGATGGATCGGGGCGTCCAGCACCGGCCGCCACGGACCCTGCTCGACGATCCGGCCGAGATACATCACGGCCACCCGATCGCTGAGCTGGCGGACCATCGCGACGTCGTGGCTGATGAACAGGAAGCCCAGGTCGAGCTCGTCGCGCAGCCGGGCCAGCAGGTTCATCACCTCGGCCCGGACCGAGACGTCCAGCGCCGACACCGGCTCGTCGAGCAGCAGCACGGACGGTTCGACCGCGAGGGCGCGGGCGATGCCGACCCGCTGCCGCTGACCGCCGGAGAGCTCGTGCGGGTAGCGATCGGCATGCCCGGGCGCGAGCCCGACCTGATCAAGCAGCTCACGCATCCGGCCCGCCCGCGCCGCGGCGGTCGCGCCGATCCGGTGCACCCGCAGCACCTCGGTCAGGGTCCGGCCGATCGTCTGCCGCGGCTGCAGCGAGGAGTACGGGTCCTGGAAGACCAGCTGGATCTTCCGCCGCTGCCGGCGCAACTCCGCACCGCGCAGCGCGGTCAGGTCCACGCCGTCCAAGATCACCCGGCCGGAGGTCGGCTGTTGCAGCCGGACCAGCACCTCGGCCAGCGTCGACTTGCCGCAGCCGGATTCGCCGACGATGCCCAGCGTCTCGCCCCGCGCGACGGTGAGCGAGACCCCGTTGAGCGCGTGCACCTCCGCGCTCGAATCCCGCACCGGGAAGCGCTTGATCAGTTCGATCGCCTCGAGCATCAGCGGACCCATTCCTCGACCGGGACCCAGCAGGCCGCCCGGGTGTTGCCGCGCCGGGTCAGCGGCGGGTTGGTCGTACATTCCGGACGGGCCTGGGCGCAGCGGGGCCGGAACGGGCAGCCGGGGTCATGATCACCCGGCGCCGGCGGCCGGCCGGGGATCTGCGCCAGCGGCGGCCGGGATTCGTCGGCCGGGTTGGGCAGCGAGGCCAGCAGCCGTTCCGTGTACGGGTGCTGCGGCCGGGCGAACAGGTCCCGGACCGGGGCGTCCTCGACGATCCGCCCGCCGTACATGACGATCACCCGTTCGACCAGCCGGGCCACCACCCCAAGATCATGAGTGACCCAGATCGTGGTCATCCCGAGCTCTTGTTGCAGCTCGGCGACCAGGGCCAGGATCTGTTGCTGGATGGTCACGTCGAGCGCCGTCGTCGGCTCGTCGGCGATCAGTAGCGCCGGCCGCAGGGCCAGGGCCATGGCGATCACCACCCGTTGCCGCATGCCGCCGGAGAACTCGTGCGGAAAGGCCCGCACGGTCCGCTCCGGATCCGGGATGCCGACCCGGCGGAACAGCTCCAGGCAACGCTGCCGGGCCTCCTCCTTGGCCACCCCGTGCACCAGCAGCGCCTCGGTCACCTGGGCGCCGACCCGCATCAACGGGTTCAGTGACGTCATCGGGTCCTGATAGACCATGGCCAGCTCCCGGCCGCGCAGTGAGCGCAGCTCGGCCTCACCCAGCCGAGCAAGATCACGACCCTGGAACTCGATCTTGCCCCGGGTGATCGCCAGCGTGCCGAGCAGCCGCATCACCGCCAGCATGGTCACCGACTTGCCCGAGCCGCTCTCGCCGACCACGCCGACGGTCTCGCCGCGCCGCAACGTCAGATCCACGCCGTGGATGATCTCCACCCCACCGGCCGCCACCGCAAGATCCTCCACCCGCAACACCAACCCCGAATTGTCAGAACTAGGGCACGTCATGACGTCCCCTAGTTCTGACAAGTCGGGGGTCGAGGGCGTCTCGGAGACCGTCGCCGAGCAGGTTGAGCCCGACCACCATGATCACGATCACCAGGCCGGGCGCGGCCATGGTCCACCAGGCCGCTGTCACCAGCGAGCGTGCCTCCAGCACCATCGAGCCGAGCGACGGCGCCGGCGGTGGGGTGCCGAGGCCGAGGAAGCTCAGCGCCGCCTCGGTCAGCACGGCCCAGGACAGCGACAGCGTCACCTGTACGATCACGATCGCCGCCAGGTTGGGCAGCACGTGCCGGATCAGGATCCGCGGCACGCCGAAGCCGAGCACCACCGCGGCCCGGACGAAGTTGGTCTCGCGCAGTGAGAGCACCGGCCCCCGGGTGACCCGGACGAAGATCGGCAGATAGACGATCGCGATCGCAACGGCCACCGTGAACCAGGTCCGGGTGAACGCCGACGCCAGGGCCAGCGCCAGCAGCAGTGGCGGGAACGCGAACAGGACGTTGCTCAGGCCGAGGACGGATCGCGATCCCGGCCCGCGGAAGTAGCCGGCCAGCACTCCGCCGGCGGTGCCGAGCACGGTCGCGATCGCCACCGCGGTGACCGCGACCAGCAGTGAGTTGGCGGCGCCGACGGCCGAGCGGACGAAGACGTCCCGACCGAACTGATCGGTGCCGAGCCAGTGCTCCGCGGAGGGCGGCCGGAGCCGCGCCAGCGCATCCTGGGCGACCGGATCGTGGCCGAACAGGCCCAGCAACCCGCCGAGCGCGACCATGATCACGATCACCGTGATGATCAAACCGGCCAGCCCGGACGGGCTCCGCGCCAGCCGCCCGAACAGCGAGCCCCGACCTCGCGCGGCCGCACCAACGGCCACCTCCAATTCGGCCGCGGCCGACCCCTCGACGCTCATCGAACCTGCCCTTCGACAGGCTCAGGAAACGAACGGGAGTGCGTCATCATTCGGCCCGAACCCGGGGGTCGATGATGCGATAGAGCACGTCGGTGGCGAGGTTGACCAGGACGAAGGCCAAGGCGATCACCAGCACGGTGCTCTGGACGACGGCGTACTCCTTCTGGTTGATCCCGGTCAGCACCTGGCGGCCGATGCCGGGGACGGAGAAGATCTGTTCCACCACGACGGCGCCGCCGAGCAGATAGCCGAACTGGATGCCGGTCATGGTCACGATCGGCACCAGGGCGTTCCGCAGCACGTGCCGGAGCCGGATCCGTCCCGGCGGCACACCCTTGCCCTCGGCGGTCCGGACGAAGTCCTGGGCCCGGACCTCGAGCAGCGCCGACCGGGCGGTCCGCATGATCGGGGCCGCAATGCCGAAGCCGAGCACCAGAGCCGGCATCAGCAGCTGCTGCAGATTGCGGCCGGGGTCCTGCAGCAGGGTGGCGAAGCGTTCGGCGTTGGGGTTGTAGCCGAGAAACCGGGCCGAGGCGGCGAGCAGCGCCGAGCCGAGCAGGAAGGCCGGGATGCTCAGCCCGGCCAGGCCGACCGCCTGCCCGGCCCCGTCCCGCAGCGAATCCGGCCGGGAGGCGCTGATCATGGCCAGCGGGACGCCGATGATCAATCCGACCAGCAGCGACAGCACCCCCAGCTCGACCGTGATCGGCAACGCGTGGGCCGTCATGTCCAGCACGGTCTGCCCGGTCCGCTGGGAGACGCCGAGGTTGCCGGTGAGCAGATTTCCCAACCAGGACAGGAACTGCACCGGCAGCGGCTGGTCGATGCCGTAGTAGGCGGCGAGCGCGTCCCGTTGCTCCGGGGTCAGCGCCGCCGCCTCGGTGCCGAGCGACGCGGTGATCTGATCACCGGGGATCGCCCGGAGCATGATGAACACCAGCACGGCGACGCCGAGCAGGGTGAGCACCATTTCGATCACTCGGCGCGCGATCGAGTGCCGGACCAGCCGGCGCAGCATGATCATTTCAAGGTGACGTCGCGCAGGCTCTGCATCGATCCGTTGGCCATCGGGGTGAACCCGCCGACGTCGCCGGTCGTGGCGGTGTAGCTGAAGCTGGTGAACAGCCAGATCCAGACCGCGTTGTCCTCCAGCTGCCGGGACACGTCGGCGTAGAGCTGCTTCCGCTTCGCCTCGTCCTGACTCACCCGGCCCTCGGCGAAGAGGGCGTCCAACTCCGGCGACGCGAAGCCGGCGACCTTGTTCAGGTTCCCGGTGCTGGTGAAGTAGCGGCCGTACATCCCGTCGGGATCGGGGCGGCCGCCGTTCAGCGCGATCGCGGTGTCGAAGTCGGCGGCGACCCAG
This sequence comes from Microlunatus speluncae, assembly GCF_009299835.1. GTDB lineage: Bacteria > Actinomycetota > Actinomycetes > Propionibacteriales > Propionibacteriaceae > Microlunatus > Microlunatus speluncae. Next base: position 318,708 of record NZ_VKCZ01000020.1, on the reverse strand, counting down.
CGGTCGACGAAGGTGCCGATCTCCATCGGCTCGATGGTCAGCGTGATGCCGGCCTCGGCCAGCTGCGCGGCGACCGCCTGCGCTTCGGCGACCGAGGTCGCGTATTCGCCCTGGGAGACGATGGTCTTGATCGTCAACCCGTCCGGGTGACCGGCCTGGGCCAGGTAGTCCTTGGCCTTGGCCAGGTCGCGCTGCGGGCAGGGCCGGGCGTTCGGATCGGATTTGTAGGCCGGCGAGGTGATCGGGCCGGTCACCTCACCCTCGCTCATCGCCGCGGTGTCGAGGACGGCCTGCCGGTCGATCGCGCATTGGATCGCCAGCCGGACGAACTTGTTGTCCAAGGGCTTGCGGCGGGCGTTCAGTTGCAGCGCGTGGTAGCTCAACTGCGGCGTCTTGATCAACGACACGTCACCGGACTCGGCCGTCTTGGCCACCAGCGGGTCGTCGAACACGGCCAGTTGGACGTTGCCCGACTGCAGCGCGGAGACGATCGAGGCCTCGTCCGGGATCACCCGGAACTCCGCCGAGTCGATCTTGGGCGCGGTGCCCCAGTAGCCGGGATTGGCCTGCAGGGTCAGCGATTCGCTCGGCACCCGCTCGCCGAGGGTGAACGGTCCGCTGCCGTTGGCCTTGGTGGTCAGGCTCTGTTCGCTGTCCTCGGTCGAGATGATCGCCAGGTTGATGCTGGCCAGGCCGGACAGCAGGCCGGCGTCCGGCGCACTCAGCTCGAGTGTGACCGTGCCCGGATCCGGCGCCTCGATGCCGGTCACTGAGGCCAGGGTGGCCGCGGCCACGGCGGCGGTCTTCTCGTCCTGGATCCGGGTCAGCGACGCCTTGACGTCGGCCGAGTCGAGCTCGGAGCCGTCGGCGAACTTGATCCCGTCCCGCAGCTGGAACGTGATCGACGTCCCGTCCGGCGCGGTCTGCCACTCCTCGGCCAGCCCCGGCACCACCTCGAGGTTGGTGTCCAGTTCGGTCAGCGTGCTGTACAGGTTCTGCACCACGTTGATCGCCTGGAACTGCGTCGCCTTCCAGGGAAACAGGGTGTCCGGGTCCGACGTCACGCCGACCACCAGCGCACCGCCGCCCTGATCACCGCCCGGCTGATTGGTGCCTCCGCCGGCCGGCCCGGGCGAGCAGGCGGCCAGCGCGGTCACGGCGAGCAGGGTCAGGGCGGCGACCGGCGCCCAGACGGAGGTCGGGCGCGAGGACGTACGGGGCGAAGGCATGATCGGGGGCCACCTTTCGAGGTCAGGACACTCTCCACCGAACCGCCGGAGGTGGCAAGCCCTACCAGCCGTGCAGCATGATCGGCGGCACCCGCGGGCCGCCGGCGCACTCGTCCCGGAGCGCCTCCAGCACCATCAGTTCATGCGGCACCACCGGCTCCGGCAGCCGGTCCAGGCCGAACCAGCGCAGGTCGCCGGCCTTCTCCGGTTCCATGATCACCGGCTCGCCCTGCCAGGCGGTGACGACGAAGAAGTAGTCGCACCGCTCGTCCTCGTAGGTGCCGCGTCGGTCGGCCGGGTCGTCGTTGGTCCGGTGCAGGGTGCAGAGCGGGATCAGGTCCGACTCCCGGACGACGAGACCGAGCTCCTCGGCCGCCTCCCGGACCCCGGCGGCGAGCACCGACTCCCCGGCCTCGACGTGCCCGGCCGCGGCCATCGCCCAGTGATCATCGCGGTAGCCGGTGCCGGACCGGTACTGCAGCAGCACCTCTTCGCCGCGCCGGAAGATCAGGTACGCGGCCGGGACGACCGTGAATCGCTGAACGGCCGCTCCGGTCACCGCTGCGCTGGCTGATCCGGTCACCGCTGCGCTTCCGGCCGGAGCAACGGGAACAAGATCGTCTCCCGGATCCCGGCCCCGGTGAACAACATGGCCAACCGGTCGATGCCGACTCCGAGGCCACCCATCGGCGGCGCCCCGTACTCCAACGCGGTCAGGAAGTCCTCGTCCAGCTGCATCGCCTCCGGATCGCCGGCGGCCGCGGCCAGCGACTGCTGATAGAGCCGCTCCCGCTGGATCACCGGATCGATCAACTCGGAGAACGCGGTGCACAGTTCGGTGCCGCCGATGATCAGATCCCACGCCTCGATCAGCCGCGGATCGCTGCGGTGCGGCCGGGCCAGCGGCTCCTTCGACGCGGGCAGATCGTGGATGAAGGTGGGCTGGATCAGCGTCGGCTCGACCAGCTCGGAGAACAGTTCCATGATCAGCTTGTCGGCGTTCCAGGCCGGCTCGAACGGGATCGACCGCTCGGTGGCGATCTCCCGCAGCCGCTCGGCCGTCGTGTCCGGTGTGACCTCCTCGCCGAGCGCCTCGGACAGCCCGGGATAGACCCCGAGCCAGCGCCACTCGACCCCGAGGTCGACCGGACCGGCCGCGGTTTGCACCACCCGGCTGCCGAGCTTGTCGGCAATGTCGAGAATGATCTTGCGCAACAGGTCGGCCACGGTGCGTTGATCACCCCAGGCCACGTACGCCTCGAGCATGGTGAACTCGGGGCTGTGGGTGGAGTCGATCCCCTCGTTGCGGAAGATCCGACCGATCTCGTAGACCCGCTCGATGCCGCCGACGACGGCCCGCTTCAGGAACAGCTCGAGCGAGATCCGCAGCGTCATGTCGATGTCGAAGGCGTTCAGGTGGGTGCCGAAGGGGCGCGCATGGGCGCCACCGTGCAACAGCTGCAGCACCGGGGTCTCGATCTCCAGGAATCCCCCCTCGTGCAGGGTTTCCCGGATGCTGCGCATGATCATCGCCCGGGTCCGGACCATGTCGCGCGCCTCCTCGCGGACGATCAGGTCGGCATAACGACGGCGGACCCGGGACTCGTCGGAGAGCTCGCTGTGCAGGGTCGGCAGCGGCCGGAGCGCCTTGCTGGCCAGCTGCCACGAGGTCGCCAGCACCGACAGCTCGCCCCGCTTGGACGAGATCACCCGGCCGGTGACCGAGACGAAGTCGCCGAGATCGACGATCCGCTTCCAGTCCGCCAGCGCCTGCTCGCCGACCTCGGCCTGCGACAGCATCGCCTGCAGCCGTACCCCGGAATCGTCGAAGGACAAGCCTTCCTGCAGGGTGGCGAAACACAGCTTGCCGGTGTTGCGGACGAAGATCACCCGGCCGGTGATCGACACGACGTCGTCGGTCTCCTCCCCGGCACTCAGGTGGGCCCAGTCCTTGCGGATCTGGCCCAGGGTGTGAGTGCGCGGCACGGCGACCGGATAGGGGGCGATCCCCTCGGCCAGCAGGTCGGCCCGCTTCTGGGTCCGGATCTGCTGTTGCTCGGATTCCTCGACGTCGCTCTCGTGGCTCACCGGGACAGCGTAGCGATGGTCATCGGGCGGTTTCGCGGGGTTTGTCGCCGCTGCGGACCGGCGGTTCACCCGGCTGACCACCGCACCCCTTACGCTGTGGCCCCATGGCTCAACCACCGCATGGCCCGCAGGGTTACGGGCAGCCGACCCCGCCCGGCCCCGGACAGCAGAACGCACCCGGCCAGTGGCAGCAGGCTCCGCCCGGCCACGGGCAGCAGAGTCCACCGGCCCACGGGCAACAGAGCCCTCCGGCCTACGGGCAGCAGCAGGCCCCGCCCGGCTACGGCCAGCAGCAGAGCCCTCCGGGTTACGGACAGCAGCAGAGCCCTCCGGGTTACGGACAGCAGGCAGGGCCCGGCTACGGGCAGCAGCCCCAGCCCGGCCAGCAGCCGCAACAGCCGGTCGGTCAATCCCAACTGATCGTCAACCTGCGTAAGCCGTTCGGACTGCTCGCCGACCAGATGGTGAGCCCGATCGTGCGGATCAACGGCCATCAGGCCACGGCGCGCTGGGGTCAGAACTTCTATCCGACCCATGCCGGGCACCACCAGATCGACTGCTCCTCCAACTACATGTGGCAGTTCGGGCCGGGGTCGATGACCCTGGACATCCCGCCCGGTCAGTCGGTCGAGGTGCACTACACCGGCCCGGTGGTCACGTTCGGCTCCGGCCGGATGGGGTACGAGGTGCAGCCGCGACCGGGCATGGTCGCGTGGATCGTGATCATCTCGATCCCGGTCGCACTGATCCTGCTGCTGATCGTGGTCGGCATCGTGTCCGCCATCGCCGGCTAGGAGCACCCTCCTAACCGGCCTCGGTGAAGCATGGCCGCAGGGCTCGCCGGACCACTATCTTGGCCGCATGAGCAACTACGGCCAGCAGCCGCCCTACGGCCAGAACCCGTACGGCCAGCCGAATCCGTACCCGCAGCAGCCCGGCGGTCAGCAGCCGTACCAACAACCGCAGCAGCCGTACGGCGGCCAACAGCAGCAGCGGCCCGGCCAGTACGGGCAGCAGCCCGGCTGGGGACAACAGGGACAGCCGGGCCAGCAGCAGTACGGTCAGCAGCCCTACGGCCAGCAGCAACAGCAGCCCTGGCCGCAGCAGCCGGAGCGACCACAGCCGCCGGAGTTGATCAAGCGATCCATCCCGGTCAGCACGACCGATACCGTGCCCGGCCGCGCGGTGACCGAGATCCTCGGCGAGGTGGTCGGCGTCGTCGCCCGGGCCCGGGAGTTGCCGCGCGAACTGCGGACCGCCAACCCGGCCGAGAGCTACGTCGCGCTACTGACCCGGTCCCGGCAGGACGCGGTCGGCCGGATGATCGAGATGGCGACCGCCGCCGGGGCCGACGCGGTGGTCGGGCTGCGCTTCGACTCCAGCGAGATCACCCAGTCGCTGAGTGAGGTCTCGGCGTACGGCACCGCGGTGAAGCTGGACCCCGCCGAGGCCGCTGATCACGACCGGAACGAGGCCGAGGCGACTCCGCTCCGGGCTGCCGCCGACGACACCGGCCCGGGCGGCGGGAGCGCCGGCACCCCGACCTCCGCCGCGCTGGGCTCGCCGGCGGAGCACATCACGCCGGTTTCGGCCCGGTCGGCGACCGAGTCCGACGCCACCACCCTGAAGCGTCCGGACCCGCCGTCCTCCTGGCCGCCCGCCGGCTAGCCGTCACGGCCGCGACTGGTAAGAATTGACCCATGAGCGCCGACAAGAACAAGAAGTCCAAGCAACCGGCGGGCGGGGCCGAGAGCGAGACCAAGCGGAAGTTCCGGGAGGCACTCGAGGCCAAGCAGGCCCGCCAGGGCGAAGACCACATCGACAGCAACGACCCCCAGGTCCAGCCGCACGGTCAGATCGAGGCCAAGCGCACCTTCCGCCGCAAAACGGGCTGACCCCCAACCCCGAGTTGTCAGACGCACACCACGCCAGAGCGTGGTCTACGTCTGACAACTTGGGGTTGTCAGGGTGATGGTGCCGTCATTGGCGGTGGCGAAGCGGATGGTGGACAGGTCGGGGATGATCGCGTCGGCCTGAGCCAGTTCCTCGGCCGGCGACGTGGTGAGTACGGCGAGCGTGGCGCAGCCGGCACGGCGCGCGGCCTGCACTCCCTTGGGCGCATCCTCCACCACCAGGCAGTCGGCCGGATCGAGGTCGAGCCGCCGGGCCGCCTCGAGGAACGGGTCCGGCTCCGGCTTCCCGCGTTTCACGTCGTCGATGGTGATGATCACGGTGGGCGGCAGCAGCCCGGCGGCGCCGATCCGCGCCTTGGCCAGGATCCGGTTCGCCGAGGTCGCGATCGCGGTCCGGGCGGTCGCCAGATCGAGCAGCGCCTGAGCCGCACCGGGCAGCACCACGATGTCGCCGACATCGGTCAACTCGAGTTCGTCGATCCGCGCGATCGCCTTCTCCTGTTGGGATTTCGGCAGGAGTAGCCGCACCACGTCGGCCGACGGTACGCCGTGGAAGCCGGCCAGGTCGGCGGCGGTGAACCCGAACTCGATCGCCCAGGCGGTCCAGGACCGGATCACCGCCGGGGTGGAGTCGATCAAGGTCCCGTCCAGGTCGAAGATCACCCCCGCGAAGCGCCGGCCGGCCAGCCCCTGCACGCCTTGCCCCACTCGCCCGCTCCTTCTCTCCTCGACCCACCCGACCCGATCATTGAATCAGCCGCCGGCGAACCGGGGACCCTCACCCAGCTCCTGCCGAAGGTGACCCCACCGCACCACGACGAGGACCACCCCCACCAAGTTGTCAGAACTGAGTTGTGCCAGGGGGCTACTCAGTTCTGACAACTCGGTGTGGGGTGGGTCCGGGGGAAAGTCGGGTGCGCGGGTGCTGACGACGGGCGTAGTGTCGATCCGCTGCAAGAATCTTCCGAATTCCAGTTGTGAGTGAGTACTCACTCATATACTCTCGGTTCGTGCCCAGAGCCAATCCGATGTCCGCGGACGACCGCCGCGCCATGATCATCGACGCGACCGAGCCGTTGCTCCGTGAGCACGGTCGCGCCGTCAGCACCAAGCAGATCGCCGAGGCGGCGGGCGTCGCCGAGGGCACGATTTTCCGCGTCTTCGACAGCAAGCAGGCCCTGATCGATGCCGTCCTGGAGCGCGCGTTCAGCTCCGAGGTGACCCGGGAACGGATCCTCCGCATCCCGCCCGACGACGGCCTGGTCGAGCGGCTGATCGAGGCCGCCCGGATCATGCAGCAGCGGATGATCGAGAGCTTCACCCTGATGCATGCGCTCGGCCCGCCGGCCGAGCCCAAGGCCGACGAACGCCGGAAGTTCCGGGACAAGATGATCGCCGACAACACGCTGTTGAACGAGACGATCATCGACCTGATCGGGAGCGACGACGATCAGCTCCTGGTCGACGCCCCGGCGGCGGCGCACCTGCTCCGTTCGGTGGTGTTCGCGCTGTCGCACCCGATGATCAACTGGATGCACGGCACCTCCACCGAGGCCACCGATCCGGCCGCGATCGTCGACCTGCTGTTGCACGGCATCGACGCCACCGGCCCACCGGGCGAGCGGGTCGACCTGGCCACCGCCTTCGAAGCCCTCTCCCAACCGGGAGCCCAGACATGTCCCTGACCCCCTCGTCGCGCGTCCGCGCTCCACGACCGACCACCGAACTCCAAGGACGCTCATGAAATCACCCCACAAAAACGCTCCGCTTCGCTCCACGTTCCCGCGGGGGCCCCGATGCTGATCAAGCTTCTCCGGATCTATCTGAGGCCCTACTGGCCTCTCGTCGCAGGTGTCGTGCTGTTCCAGTTGATCGGCACCGTCGCCTCGCTCTACCTGCCCAGCCTGAACGCCTCGATCATCGACAACGGCGTGGCCAAGGGCGACACCGGCTTCATCACCAGCACCGGCATGGTGATGCTGGCCATCAGTGCCGTACAACTCGTCGCCGCCGTCGGCGCCACCTACCTCGGCGCGCGACTGGCGATGTCGTTCGGCCGGGATCTGCGGGCCGCGATCTTCGACCGGGTGCTGCTGTTCTCCGCCCGCGAGCTGAACCACTTCGGCGCGCCGTCGTTGATCACCCGCAACACCAACGACGTGCAGCAGGTGCAGATGCTCGTGCTGATGACCTGCACCCTGCTGGTGATGGCCCCGATCACCATGATCGGCGGCATCGTGATGGCGCTGCGGGAGGACGTCGGGCTGTCCTGGCTGGTGGCCGTCGCGGTGCCCGTGCTGGCCGTCTCGATCGGCCTGGTGGTGCGCAAGCTCGGCCCGCTGTTCCGGGTGATGCAGACCCAGATCGACGCCGTCAACCGGGTGCTGCGGGAGCAGATCACCGGCATCCGGGTGGTCCGGGCGTTCGTCCGCGAGCCGCAGGAGATCGAGCGCTTCGACAAGGCCAACGGCGAGCTGACCGGGACCGCGATCGCGGTCGGCCGGCTGTTCGCCTCGATGTTCCCGATCGTGATGTTGATCATGAACCTGTCCAGCGTCGCGGTGCTCTGGTTCGGCGCCCAGCGGGTGGAGAGCGGAGCCATGCAGGTCGGCTCGCTGACCGCCTACCTGACATACCTGATCCAGATCCTGATGTCGGTGATGATGGCGACCTTCATGCTGATGATCGCGCCCCGCGCGATCGTCTGCGCCGAACGGATCTCGGAGGTGCTGAACACCGAATCGTCGGTCGAGATGTCGCCGAACCCGATCCCGCTGAGGGCGGAGCGCTACGGCGAGGTCGAGCTGCGGCGGACCACGTTCACCTACCCGGGGGCCGATCATCCGGTGGTCCGGGACGTCTCGCTCACCGCGCGCCCGGGTCAGACAACCGCGATCATCGGCTCCACCGGTGCCGGCAAGACCACGCTGATCTCGCTGATCCCCCGGTTGTTCGACGCGACCGGCGGATCGGTCACGGTGGACGGCGCCGAGGTCCGTGATCTTGACGGCGACACCCTCTGGTCCAAGATCGGACTGGTGCCGCAGCGGCCGTACCTGTTCTCCGGCACGGTCGCCAGCAATCTCCGGTACGGCAACCCGGAGGCGACCGACGAGGAGCTGTGGCACGCGCTCCGCGTGGCTCAGGCCGAGGACTTCGTACGGGAGATGCCTGACCAGCTCGAAGCGGCGATCAGCCAGGGCGGCACCAACGTGTCCGGCGGTCAGCGGCAGCGGCTGGCGATCGCCCGGGCGCTGGTGAAGAAGCCGGAGATCTACATCTTCGACGACTCCTTCTCGGCGCTCGACGTCGCCACCGACGCCCGGCTCCGCGCGGCCCTGCGCGCCGAGACCCGGGACGCGGCGGTGATCATCGTCGGCCAGCGGGTCGCCACCATCGCCGAGGCCGACGTGATCATCGTCCTGGAGGACGGCGCCGTCGTCGGCCGCGGCACCCACGACGAGCTGCTGGCCACCAGCCCGACCTACGCCGAGATCGTCGATTCCCAGCTGAGCGCCGAGGAGGCTGCGGCATGACCGAAGACACCAACACCGAGATCTCGGAACAACCGAAGGCCAAGGCGCCCGAGCGGCCCAAGTACCGGCCGACCGGGCCCAGCCTCGGCCCGCCCGGACCCAAGCCGACCGAGAAGTCGATGAACTTCCTGCCGTCGCTGAAGCGACTGCTCGGCCACCTCGGCCCGGAGCGCTTCCTGCTCACCGGCGCCATCCTGCTGGCCATCGTCGGCATCGTGATGAACGTGGTCGGGCCGGTCATCCTCGGCGCCGCGACGGACGTGATCTTCGCCGGTTTCCTGAGCAAGCTGCCGCCGGCGCAGGTGCCGCAGGACGTCGCGGCCCGGCTGGACATCATCCCCGGCGCGGGCGTCGACTTCGCCCGGCTGGCGCAGATCCTGGCGCTGGGGGTCGGGCTCTTCCTGATCGCCTCGCTGGTGCTGTGGTTCCAGGGCTACATCGTCAACGGCGCCATCCAGCGCTCGATCTATCGGATGCGGGGCGAGGTCGAGGCCAAGATCAACCGGCTGCCGCTGCGCTACTTCGACAAGCAGCCGCGGGGCGAGCTGCTCAGCCGGGTGACCAACGACATCGACAACATCTCCCAGTCGCTGCAGCAGACGCTGAGCCAACTGCTCACCGCGTTGCTGACCGTGATCGGCGTGATCGTGATGATGTTCGTCGTCTCCCCGGTGCTGGCGCTGATCGCGCTGATCACCGTACCGGTGACGATCGTGATCACCACCTTGATCGGCAAGCGGTCGCAGAAGCTGTTCGTCGAGCAGTGGAAGAGCACCGGTGAGCTCAACGCCCACATCGAGGAGGCCTTCAGCGGCCACACCCTGGTCAAGGTGTTCGGCCGGTCCAAGGAGGTGGAGACCGAGTTCGGCGACCGCAACCAGCGGATGTTCAAGGCGAGCTTCGGTGCCCAATTCGTCTCCGGCACGATCATGCCGTCGATGATGTTCATCGGAAACCTGAACTACGTGATCATCGCGGTGGTCGGCGGCCTCCGGGTGGCCACCGGGACGCTCAGCCTGGGCGACGTGCAGGCGTTCATCCAGTACACCCGGATGTTCACCCAGCCGCTGACCCAGGTCGCGTCGATGGCCAACCTGCTGCAGTCCGGAGTGGCCTCGGCCGAGCGCGTGTTCGAGGTGCTGGACGCCGAGGAGCAGACGCCGGAGGCGACCGGTGAGCTGGCCCCGGCCCGTGGCCGGGTGGCGTTCGAGAACGTGTCGTTCAGCTATGAGCCGGAGCAGTCGCTGATCACCGACCTGTCGCTGACCGCCGAGCCGGGCCAGACCGTGGCCATCGTCGGGCCGACCGGTGCCGGTAAGACGACCCTGGTGAACCTGATCATGAGGTTCTACGAGCTCAAGGGTGGCCGGATCACGATGGACGGCACCGACATCGCCTCGGTGCCGCGCAACCAGCTCCGCTCCCAGATCGGGATGGTGCTGCAGGACACCTGGCTCTTCCACGGCAGCATCCGGGACAACATCGCGTACGGCCGACCGGGCGCGACCGAGCAGGAGATCATCGCGGCCGCCGAGGCGACCTACGTCGACCGGTTCGTGCACTCGTTGCCGGACGGCTACGACACGGTGATCGACGAGGAAGGCAGCAACGTCAGCGCGGGTGAGAAGCAGTTGCTCACCATCGCCCGGGCGTTCCTCGCCGATCCGGCTCTGTTGATCTTGGACGAGGCGACCAGCTCGGTCGACACTCGGACCGAGGTGCTGGTGCAGCAGGCCATGTCGGCATTGCGTGCCGACCGGACCAGCTTCGTCATCGCGCACCGGTTGTCGACCATCCGCGACGCCGATGTGATCTTGGTGATGGAGCACGGCGCGATCGTCGAGCAGGGCACGCACAACGAGCTGCTGGACCGTCGCGGTCACTACTTCGACCTCTACAACTCGCAGTTCGCCGGAGCGATCGAGGTCGACGACCAGGCCGACGGCCAGGGCGGTGGCGCCCCGGCCGCCGCCGTGCCCGCGATGCGCCGCTGATCAACCCGAAGTAGCAAGCTCAGGACCCGGCGCCCCATCGGGCGCCGGGTCCGCTCGTTCGTCCCGTGAGCCGGTCGAAGCATGTCCTGAGCCTGTCGAAGGGGCAAGCCAGTCGGTGCGCCTGTCCGGTTCTCGGCCTGGCGGCCCGAAAGACGCGCCAAGGACGGGTGGGTGATGGCGCTTCCTGGGTTAGGCGGCCGGGCTGGACATTTCTCTACCTGTGGCGACTTCCGCACCCCCAACCCGCCCCCGACCGGACCGTTTCTCTACCTGTGGCGACTTCCGGACCCGAACCCTGACCCGCCCGTCCTTGGCGCGTCTTCCCCGCCGGTAGGCCGATCCGACAGGGCACCGATGCATGCCGTCCGACCGGTTGGGGCAACGTTGGAGTCAGCGGTAGCCGGCGGCCTGGAGCTCGTACAGCTCGGCGTAGTGGCCGCCGGCGGCGATCAACTCGGCGTGGCTGCCGAGCTCGGTGATCTTGCCGTGTTCCAGCACCACCACCAGATCGGCGGCCGCGACGGTCGAGAAGCGGTGGGTGACCAGCAGGGTGATCGCGTTGCGTTCGCGGGCCCGGCGCGCGGCCGCGGCGTAGCGGTCGAACAGCTCGTGTTCGGTGGCCGCGTCGAGGGCCGAGGTCGGCTCGTCGAGGATCAGCAGCAGCGGGCTCGGGCGCATCATCGACCGGCTGATCGCCAGCCGCTGCCACTGGCCGCCGGACAGGGTGACGCCGTCGTCCCAGCTGGTGCCGAGCTGGGTGTCGAGGCCCCAGGGCAGCGCCGCCAGCACCGGGCCGGCGGCGCCGATCTCGACCGCCCGATCGATCCGAGACCGGTCGGTCAGCGCGGTGACGTCCCCGAGACCGATGGCCGTGCCCGCCGTGAACTCGAACCGGGCGTTGTCCTGGAACGCGGCCGCGATGTTCCGCCGCCAGGCCGGGGTGTCGTAATCGGCGAGGTCGACCCCGTCGATCATGACCCGGCCGGCGGTGGGTTCGTACAAGCCGGCCAGGACCTTCACCAGGGTGGACTTCCCGGCGCCGTTCTCGCCGACGACCGCGATCACCGTGCCGGGGGCGAGGTCGAGGGTCACCTCCGACAGGCTGTCCCGCTCGGCACCGCCGTATCGGAAGGACACCCGGTCCAGCCGGAGGCCGCCGGTCAGCGCGGCCGGCAGCGGCGCGCGACCCTGGTGCCGGCCGGCGACCTCGGCCGCGTAGCCCTCCAGCCACAGATAGCGATCGGTGTTGCGGACCACCCGGAGCAGGCCCTGCACGGTGTTGGACACGGTGCCGCTGACGCCTTCGAGGCTGCGGACGACGGTGAGCGCGACGACCAGGGACTGGATGGTCGCGCTGCCGCCGAGCACGTCGGACGTCATCCAGACCAGCAGGCCCGCGGCGGCGCCGAAGAACAGGATCGAGAAGGCCGCGTCCAGCCAGCCGGCCCGGCCCGCGAGCCGGATGCCGGGCCGGCGCCACGCCGTCAGGGCCTCGCGGGTCCGGGCGACCAGTCGCCGCTGCAGGCCGAAGACCCGGAGCTCCGCACCGGGCGTCGGGGTGGTGGTCAGATCGACCAGGTGTCGCGCGAGCCGGCTCGGCGCGGCGCCCTGCTCCTCCGCCTGCCGGCCCCACCGCGACAGCAGGCTGGAAGCCAACAGGCGCGGGGCGCCGAACAGGGCCAGCGCGAGCAGCCGCCAGTCGGCGGTGCCGGCGACGATCAGGATCGTCACCGTGTAGCCCACGGTGTTCACGATGTTGAGCGTCATGTTGTACGCGGCGCCGAGAGCATCGCCCTCGTCGCGGAGAATCTGCAGTTGATCAAGGTACTTCGGCGACTCGAGATGATCAACGGTCTCGCTCTCACCGGTGATCCGGGCGATCTTCTCGTCGAAGGCGAAACCGACCCGCTCCATCAGGTCCACCCGGGCGCTGGTGCCGACCACCTGCAGGTAGTTGTTGACCGCGGTCGAGCCGACCAGCGCGGCGGCGGCCAGCAGCATCTGGCGAAGATCACCGGCGACGGCACCGGCCGCGAAGATCCCGATGAACAAGGGGACCAGCGCCGACAGCACCTTGCCGACCAGCTCACCGAAGGTCAGGACGGCCAGCCGCGGGCTGACCGTGAACGACATCGCCAGCACCAGGCCCAGGCCGCGCAACGGGTGCTGCTTCATTCTTGATCACCCGCCCCGTCGGGCGTGGTGAATCGGCTGGCCTGCAACGTAAACATCGTGGCGTACTCGCCGCCGGCCCGGATCAGCTCGTCGTGGCTGCCGTCCTCGACGATGCCGCGCTCCGGGTCGAGGACGACGATCCGGTCGGCCCGCCGGGCCCCGGAGAGCCGATGGCTGACCAGGATGGTGGTCACCGACCGGCCGACGTCGAGCACCGTGTCGAACAGCGCCACCTCGGCGCGCACGTCGAGGGCGGCGGTCGGCTCGTCCAAGATCAACAGGCCGGCACCCTGCTCGACCGCGGCCAATGCCCGGGCCAGCGCGACCCGCTGCCACTGGCCGCCGGACAGCTCGGTGCCGCCCTCGTATTCCGGCGAGAGGATCGTGTCCCAGCCGTCGGGCAGAGTCTGGAGGACGGCATCGCCACCGGCCCGGCGCAGCGCCCGGGCCCGGACCTGCTCGTGGTTCTCGGTGGGCTCGGTGGCCGAGGCACGGAGCACGACGTTGTCCCGCAGCGGGAGTTCGTAGTGGACGAAGTCCTGGAAGATCGCCGCCACCCGGCCGGCCGCGCCGGGGTCGGCCGGGTCCAGGCCGCCGATCCGCACCCGGCCGCGATCGGGCTCGTACAGGCCGCAGAGCAGCTTGACGATGGTGGACTTGCCCGCCCCGTTCACCCCGACGATGGCGACCGACTGGCCGGCCGGGATGTGCAGGCTGACCGCGCTCAGCGCCGGTTGATCACGGGTCGGGTAGCTGAAGCTGACTGCCTCAAGATCAACTTCGGCCGGCGCGGTCAGGGTGCTCCGGGCCGCCCCGAGCTCGGGGGCCGGCCGGGTCGGCGGCAGCCCGACCCGCTCGCGCAGCCTGGCCGCCGCGGCCGCGGTGGTCATGTTCTGGGTCAGCGAGGTCTGTTGATCACCGAGGATCCCGAACGCCTCCAACGCCAAGATGGCCGGCACGATCGTGACCACGCCGCCGACCCCGACCGCTCCGGTCGACACGTCCCAGACCAGCAGCGCCAGGGCGCCGCCGATCACCACCGCCATCGCCAGGCAGGCCAGGTAGACCGGCCGCAGCCCGACCCGGCGCTTCGGCCACAGCTCGGTCATCGCGGCGAACCAGTGGGAGCGGTAGCGCTCGACCAGCCAGTCGGTCAGGCCGAAGATCCGCACCTCCTTCGCGGCCGGCGGCTCGACCAGCAGTCCGCGCGCGTACTTCGCCCGCCGCATGTCCGCCGACCCCGTGGTCAGCACCTGATCGAACGACGACTCGATCCACCGGGTGAAGCTCCGCGAAACGATCACGAAGGCGCCGACCACCAGCAGCCCCACCCACCAGCGCCAGGACAGCAAGATCACCAACGCCCCGACGCCGCCGAGCCGAACGCTCAGCACGGACCAGGTGCTCTGGGTGCCGAACCAGAACGTCCAGTCCCGGGTGGCCGCGACGACCGACTCCAGCCGGCCCGAGAATCCGGGCGAATCGAGCTCCGTCAGTCCCGGCGGCCGGACCCCGGTCTCGGCCACCAGGGTCTGCACGTGCACGATGTAGCGCGCCGTCACCACCTCGGTCACCCAGCCCAGCGCCGCCCCCAGCGCCGGCCCGAGCAGCAGCAACCCGCCCACCAGCCCGAGCCGCCACCACATCCCCTGGGCCGCCACCGATCCCGCGCCCTGGCCGACCGCCGCGACCAGCGCGTTCGCCAGCTCCCCGATCGCCACCAGCAACACCGTCGACGTCGCCGCACTCGCCACCGTCAGCAGCAACGCCGCCGCGGCCCAGCCCGGACCCGCCGCCCACAACAGGCGGACATAGATCACCGTGCGCGACACGGACCCCCACAGCCTGGCCCGCAGCGATTCGGTGTCCGAGGGCACGTCGTCGTCCGCGGTCACGAAGGCAATCTAGAGCGCGGTCGCGGCCATGCGCACCGGATTAATCCGGCAAGCTCCGTCCCTTCACCGATATACCGGTCAACTTGGCCGGGTAGTCGCGGCCAAGTTGACCGCTATGGTGCGTTGTGGTCCGTTGAGTGATGATCACCTCGACCCTTCGACAGGCTCAGTGGCACGACCTGAGCGGCGCATCAGGTGCTGAGGTTCGGGGCCCTCGTCCCCTGAGCCGTACGGGCGGAGTATGACCGACTGCCACCGCTGACCTGGGGCATCGTGCACGTCGACCCGACGCCCGAGGCCTTCTTCCATGATCACCGGACCGGCACAGTCGGGTTGATCGACTGGACCGGGTCGGAGCGGGGTCCGGCCCTGTTCGATCTGGCGTCGGTGGAGATGTATCTCGGCGGCTTCGACGCGGCGCAGACCTTCTGGTCGGCCTACCTCGATCGGGTCCCGGCCGACCGGCGTGAGGAATTCCAGACCCACCGCCCGGCCTTCCGCCGATTCCGTGGAGCGATCCAGGCGATGGTCTTCTCCATCCGACTCGCGACGTCCGACCTCACCGGCATCGACGACGAGGCCGAGAACTGGAAGGGTCTCAACGACGCCCGCCGGATGCTCGTCCACCATGGGGTGATCGCCGCCGAGTGACCCGCGGACGGCAGGGCCCGGCAGGCTCAGAGATCGATCCGGCCGGTGTAGGCCTCGCCGTCGAGGATCGGCCGGAATTCGAGCAGGAGGGCACCTCCGGCCTCGGGCACCGCGAAGGAGATCGTCAAGTCCTTCTCCTCCTGCGGGTCGAGGCCCCCGAAGTCGTACAGGTTGCTCGAGCAGGGACCGCCGCGATCGTTGACCTCGACCGCCGGCCTTCCGTCGACCATTGCGCCGATGCTCAGCTGCTGATCGTCCGGCTCGTACGGCTTGGTGCCGCCGTTGCTGGCCCGGACGGTGATTACGACGGCGCGTTCGACGTCCTTCGGCTGCGCGTTGCCGCTGGGCACACAGTCCTGCCAGTCCACGACCGCCAGCTCGAGCCCGTCCGACCAGCGATGCCGACCCCACTGTCGATCTTCGTCGTAGGGCTTGGCGGCGCGGGCACTCGGGCTGCCGCTCTCCGCCGGCGCGGACGCGGTCCCGTTCGGCGTCGGATCGGGTGGGTCGGGGTCGGCGAGCCCCGTGCAGCCGCTCAGCAGCAGAGCCGCGGCCGCCATGATCATGGTCGTCCTGACCGAAGTCGGTGATCCCGCCATCTCGCCTCCTGGAGGCAGCGTGCCAGAGACTGCGGGTTCCCACGGGCGTTGTCGCGATTTCTCTTCGTACTGGTCGGTAACGGCCATTACCGCGTGGCAATACCCCGTACGAAGAGCTTTCGCGACACTCCCGGACCGAGGACCGGAACGTGCAGCCCGCAGCGCGCGCCCGCAACCTAGTGTCGACTCCACACAACGGAATCTTGAGTCCGCAGATCGAAGGAGCCGTGGATGCCCGGGCCGACGATGATCCTTGACCAGTTCGATCGAGGGCCGGTGGCGCCGTGGGCCGAGGAGCAGTTGGCGGCCACGCTGCTGGAGCGGGGCATCGCGACTCCCGCGTCGGGATCACCGCCGGAACTGCGGCTGCTGATCTGTCCACCGGACAGCGAGCCGGCCCGGGCCCTGGTCACCCGGTGGCGGCAGCGGCACGGTGCGGAGCTCGCGGCGACGCCGGAGTCGTTCGCGATGGGCAGCGACGGCGCGACGGTGACGATCACGGGGTCCGACGACCGCGGTCTCGGGTACGCACTGCAGGAGTTGACCGATCTCGCCCGGTACGCCGACGACGTGCCGGCCGCCTTCCGCGAACTGCGGGACTACCTGGAGCGGCCGTACAACCCGGTCCGCGCGATCACCCGGATCTTCACCTCGGCGGCCACCGACCTGGCCTGGCTGCACGACCGGGCGTTCTGGACCGAGTATCTGTCCGAGCTCGCCGGGCAGCGGTTCAACCGGTTCAACCTCGGTCTCGGCACCGGCTACGACTATCTGATCGACCGCCGGGTCGCCGACAACTACCTGTGCTTCGCCTACCCGTTCCTGCTCGACGTGCCCGGCTACGAGGTCCGGGCCGCCGGGGTCGACGACGCGGAGCGGGACCTCAACCTGGCGACGTTGCGGTTCATCGGCGCCGAGGCGACCCGGCGCGGGATCGAGTTCGGGCTGGGGCTGTGGAACCACGCCTACCGCTACGACCCGGCGGCCGAGACCGAGCGCTGGCCGATCACCGGGTTGGACGCCGAGAGTCATGCGCCCTACTGCCGCGCGGCGCTGAAAACGCTGCTGACCGCGGTGCCGGACGTCCGCCGGCTGACCTTCCGGGTGCACTTCGAGGGCGGTGTGCCGGAGCCGACGCACGAGTTCTGGCGGGTCGTGCTGGGCGGGCTGCCCGACGTCGGCCGGACGATCGGCCTCGACCTGCATGCCAAAGGGGTCGGCGACGACCTGCTGGCGATCACCACCGACCTGGGCCTCCCGCTGACCCTGTCGGCCAAGCACTGGGGCGAGCACCAGGGGCTGCCGTATCACCAGGCGTCGATCCGGGAGAAGGAGCGACTCGGCCGTCGCCGCAGCGATCCCGGGCCGGCCACCGCCCGCGGGACCGGTCATCCGGACGCCCGGGCCCGGGGGACGCAGACCACCAGCCAGCGCAGCTTCACCCGTTACGGGTACGGCGACTTCGCGCACACCGACCGGCCGTATTCGCTGCTGCACCGGGTCTGGCCGGGCACCCAGCGGGTGCTGCTCTGGGGCGATCCGGCACTGGCCGCGGGCTACGGCCGGCACGGCAGCTTCGCCGATGCGCTCGGCCTGGAGTGGTTCGAGCCGCTGTCGTTCTTCGGTAAGAAGGACAGCTCGGCCACCGGTTCGCCGGGCGGGCCGCGGACCAGCCGCGCGCTCTATCGCGACCCCGCCCTGCAGGCGGCCGGCGACGACTGGCGCAAGTTTCGCTACACCTATCGACTGCTCGGCCGGGCCGGCTACGAGCCCGACACCCCGGTCGAGGAGCTGACCCGATCACTGCGCGGCAGTTTCGGCGCGGCGGCCGCCATGATCACCGACGCGCTCGGTGCGGCCGCCCGAGTGTTGCCGTTGATCACCGTGGCGCACGCGCCGTCGACGGCCTGCAACGTCTACTGGCCCGAGGTGGCGACCCCGGTGCCGCTGGTCCCGCGGACCGGCCCGGTCTCGGATCCGTTCCGGGAGGAGCACGGCTGGCCGGCCAGCTCCGACTTCGACATGATCCCGCCGTACGGCTTCGGCAACGTCAGCCCGCTGGACCCGGAGTTGATCTACGGCGTGGACGAGTTCGCCGCGGACGTGCTGGCCGGTCGCCGGCGCGGCAAGCACACACCGATCGAGATCGCGGCCCGGCTGGACGACCTGGCCGACACCGCGCTGGTGCGTCTCGCCGCAGCCGCTGCGGCCGTGCCCGACACCGGCGATCCGGAGTTCGTGATCATGGCCACCGACATCCGGATCCAGGCCGGGCTGGCCCGGCACTTCGCCGCCTCGTTGCGGGCCGGGGTCGCCTACGCCCTGCGCTCGCTGGGCCGGCCGATGCTGGCCCGGGCCGTTGATCACTACCGGACGGCGATCACGGCCTGGGAGGCGGTGATCACGGCGGCCGAGCCGTACGTCGATGATCTTCCGTTCGGGCAGACCGACTATTCCCGGGGCGCCTGGGCCGCCCGACGGCCGGTGCTGGCGGCCGATCTGGCTACCCTGGAACGGGAGCTGGCCGCGACGCCCGACGACGGCCGGGTGGATCCGGACGGCGTCGAGGCGTCCTTGATCACCGCGCCGGCACCGCTCGGACGCCACACGCCGCCGGAGCGGCTCGAGCCCGGCGCGGCCCTGCCGGTCAGCTGGCGGACCGACGACGACCGGGTGACCGGCGTGCGGCTGCGCTTTCGGCCGGTGAACCAGGCGCTCGCCTACCAGGTGGTCGACCTTGATCGCGACGGCGACACCTTCAGCGGATCGATTCCGGCCGAGCTGACCGGCGGCCCGTACCCGGTGCAGTACTTCTTCGAGATCCTCGCCGCCAACGCCGCCTGGCCGCACCCCGGCCTCGCGACCGACCTCGCCAACCAGCCCTACTACGTGGTCCACGCCGACCCCGCCACCACCTGGGGCCGCCCGTAAGCCGGTCTCAGGGGGTGGTGGCTTGCAGGCGGCCGCCGGAACGGACCCAGCGAGCCAGGCCGCCATCCAGCCGACGGACCGGGAAGCCGGCGCGCTCCAGTTGATCGACGGCCTTGCCGGACGCGAAGCAGTACGGGCCCTCGCAGTAGGCGATCACGTCATGATCATCGGGCAGCTCGTCCATCCGCTGCCGCAGCTCGGCCAGCGGGATCGAGACCGCGCCCGGGATGTGGCCACGGGCAAACTCCTCGGCCGCGCGGACGTCGATGATCACCGTCTGATCGTCCCGAAGCCGCTGCCGGAACTCCTTGATCGAGATCCGCTGCAGCCCGCCCGGCTGGCGGCTCAGCTCGGCCAGCTCGACCTTCATCTCGGCCAGCGTCTCCTCGGCGAAGCCCTGGAAGTCGCCGAGGAACTTCGACACCTTCCGGCCCGCCAGCCGATAGTGGATCCGGACCCCCTCCCGGCGGGTCTCGACCAGCTGCGCGGCGCGGAGCTGCTGCAACTGGGCCGACGTGTTCTTGACCGGCTGCTCGGCCGCGCGGGCCAGCTCCTCGACCGTGTGCTCGCCCTGCTCCAGCAGGTCGAGCAGCCGCAGCCGGACCGGATTGGACAGCGCCTTGCCGAGCCGGGCCAGCTGTTCGTAGACCCCGCTGTCCTGCAGTTCACTCGGTTCCGGTCGGTTCATGATCATCCCCTCCGCGACGACGCCGCTCGCAATCCTCGGAGCCCGATCACCAAGGCCAGGACGCCGACGACAGCGTAGCCGTAGCCCAACGCGTGGGCCGATCCGATGATCCCCGGACCGCCGACGCCGACCAGCAGCCCGGCCAGCGCCGAGCCGAACGCGTTCGCGATCAACTGGACCGTGTTCACCCCGGCCGCGGCCTGTTGCGATTCGGCCGGGTCGCTCGAGCTCGACATCACCGCCGGCAGCCAGTGCACCAGCGACATGCCGATGCCCGAGCCCGCCACGAACAGCGCGACGAACCAGAGGCCGATCCGGACCGGCCCGGCCGCCTCGACCTGCAGCACCGTGTAGCCGGCCAGCCCGACCGCCACCAGGATCGGCCCGGCGATCCGCGCCGCCCTGGTCGCCCCCGGGTGGGAGATGCCGCTGTTCAGGATCGAGGCGAAGCTCCAGCCCCAGGACAGGGACGCGCCGAGCAGGCCGGCACCGAGCGGTGACAGGCCGCCGATCCGCTGGCCGAACAGCGGCAGGAACGCCTCCACCGTCGAGGTGACGGCGAGCGCGGCCACGCTGAGGTAGATCCAGATCAGCACCGACCCGCGGCGGAACGTCCCGGCCGGCAGCACCTGGGTCGATCCGTTCCGTTCCACCAGGAAGAATCCGATCATCAGGACCGCCGCGACGATGATCAACACGATCATGATCGGCGACAGTCCGGCGATCGAGGCGATGCTGACGGCGGTCGCGGCCAGCGTCAACAGCACCAACGAGGGGATCGGGATCCGGCCCGGCCGGCCGCCGGTCGAGTCGTTCGGCATCGCCCGCCGGGCCAGCAGCGCCAGCGCGACGGAACCGACCGCCAACAACAGGAAGGCGCCCCGCCAGGCCCCGAGCTGGGCGAACAGGCCGCCCAGGATCGGGCCGACGATGTTGCCGATGCCCCACATCGCCGACAGCAGACCGTACGAGCGCTTCCACAGCCGCTCCGGCAGCACCCGCCTGATCACCGCGAACGCCAGGCCCGCCAGCAGCCCGCCACCCAGACCCTGCAAGGCCCGGCCGGCCAACAACACCGGCATGCTCGGGGCCAGCGTCGCGACCAGGCTGCCGGCCCCGAACAGACCCAACCCGATCCAGTACGAGTGCCGAGGGCCGCGTTGGGCCAGCGTGCGACTGACCAGCATCGAGGTGATCACCGAGGCGATCAGGAAGCTGGTCATCGCCCAGGCGTAGAGCTCCATCCCGCCGATCTCGGCGACCGCGCTCGGCAGCAGGCTGGTGGTCAGATAAACGTTGATCGCATACAACGAGACGCCGCCGGCGAGGACGGTCACCGGCCCGCGCGCTCCGGGTCCGAACAGGTCCCGCCAGCGGTCGCCGGCACCGATCGGCCCGCGTTCGGGCATCACCTTCTGACTCATAATCCAAGGATCGTTAGAATAAGAGATATTGTCAAACGGTAACGGCGGCCGCCCCGGCATTGCCCGGTCGGGCGCCCGGGCGCACCATGGAGAGGTGACCACCGCAGGAGACACCGAGTCTCGGGCGACCGAACACCGGCCCGCCGAGCCGCCCCGGCCCGGGTCGCGACCACCCGGACCGGCACCGGCCGCACGGGGCGGGACCGCGGTGCTGGTCGGCCTCGCCACCGGACTGCTCGGGCTCGGCATCGCCGAGCTCGGCGCCGCACTGCTGGCTCCCGACGGCTCGCCGCTGGTCGCGGTCGGCGATGCCGTGATCGCCACCCTGCCCGGCCCGATGATCAACTTCGGCAAGGCCGTGCTGGGCACCGCAGACAAGCCGGTGTTGATCATCATCATCGCGTTGGTCAGCCTGGCCGTGGCCGGCCTCGCCGGCTGGTCCGAGCTACGGGTGCGGTTCGCCGGGATCGTGCCGGTCGCGGTGCTCGCCGGGCTGGCGTTGTTCGCGATCGGCGCCCGCGGTCCGGACTCGGCGCTGGCGTATGTCCCGATGATCATCGGCAGCGTGGTCGCGTATCTGATCTTGCGGGCGTTGCTGGCCTCACTGCGGCCGCGGCAGACCGGCCCGGTCTCGGCCGGGCGCCGCAACCTGCTGGGCAGCACCATCCTGGTCGCCGCCCTCGGCGCGGTCGGCACGGTCGCCGGCCGAGCCCTGGCCGGCGCTTCTCAGGCGATCACCGAAGCCCGGGACAGGGTGCTGCTGCCGGCACCCTCCCGGCCCGCCGCCCCGGTGCCCGCCGGGGCCGACCTCCGGATCCCCGACCTGACGCCGTACGTCACTCCGAACGACGCCTTCTACCGGATCGACACGGCGCTGCAGGTGCCGCGGATCGACCCGGCGAACTGGTCGCTGCGGGTCTACGGGATGGTCGAGCGGGAGATCACGATCAGCTTCGCCGAGCTGTTGCAGAAGCCGCTGGAGGAGCACCTGGTCACCCTCTGCTGCGTCTCCAACGAGGTCGGCGGTTCCTTGATCGGCAATGCCCGCTGGCTGGGCTATCCGATCCGCGACGTGCTCGCCGCCGCCCGCCCGAAGGCCGGCGCCGACATGGTGCTGTCCAAGAGCCAGGACGGCTTCACCGCCGGGACGCCGCTCGAGGTGCTGACCGATCGCAACCGGCAGTCGCTGCTGGCGATCGGCATGAACGGCGAGCCGCTGCCGGTGGAGCACGGCTTCCCGGTCCGGATGGTCGTGCCCGGCCTGTACGGCTACGTCTCGGCGACGAAGTGGGTGGTCGAGCTGAAGGTGACCACCTTCGCGGCGGACATGGGCTACTGGACCCCGCTCGGCTGGTCGGCCCTCGGCCCGATCAAGATCGCGTCCCGGATCGACACCCCGCGCAGCGGCGTGACCGCCGGCACCGTCATGATCGCCGGCGTCGCCTGGGCCCAGCACACCGGGATCGGCCGGGTCGAGGTCAAGATCGACAACGATGCCTGGCAGGAGGCCCGGATCGCCGACGTGACCGGCCCGGACACCTGGCGCCAGTGGTCCTACGAGTGGTCAGCCAGCCCCGGCAACCACATGATCACTGTCCGCGCCACCGACGCCACCGGCCAGGTCCAGACCGAACAGTCGGCCCCACCCGCCCCCGACGGCGCCTCCGGCTACCACACGGTCTCGATCAACGTCAGCTGACTCCGCCGCCGCTGATCACTCGAGCCAGTCGGTTTCGAACTCGCTGCCCGCGTGGATGTGGACGGCCTCGTAGCCGCCGGCGTTGGTCTTGAACTTGTGCGGCACCTCGGCCGGCACGACGAGCACCTGGCCGGCCTTCCCGACCAGCTGTTCCTCGCCGACGGTGAAGGTGGCCGAGCCGCGCCGGATGATGAAGGTCTCGGCGTACGGATGCTTGTGCAGCCGTGGTCCGACACCCTCCGCCGTCGTCGACTCGAGGATGATCGAGATGTTGGCGTTGCCCGGCAGCTGGGTGTAGTTCTGCTCCCAGTTCTCGCCGTCGTCGCCGCCGTCCGCCCGGGTGATCACGAAGCCGTCCATGCGCCCGAGGGTAATCGACAACCCGCGGCCCCGCCGACGTTCCCGGCCGGAGGGTCAGCCGGGCCAGAACGCCAACCGGCCGGTCAAGGCGTCGGCCAGCCAGTCGAACGCGCGCCGGCCACTGACCTCGTGACCGCCCGGGTGCAGGTCGGCGCCGAAGCGATCGGCGGCACCGGCCGCGGTGTAGGCGGCGCCGACCCGAAGCACCGCCTCCTCGAAGCCGGCCCGCGGAAAGATCGGATCCCGCGCGCCCGACTCCAGGAACAGCGGCCGGGGCGCGATCAGGCCGAGCAGGTCGGGCTGCTCGGCGAGCGGCTGCAACGCCGGCAGGTAGTTGCAGAGGCAGTGCCGGACGGAGCGGATCGAGCCGGCGAAGGTGTTCGGATAGCCGCAGAGCACAGTGGCGGCGATCCGCTGATCCAGGGCGGAGATGATCATGGAGAGCATCGAGCCGCCGGAGTGCCCGACGATGCCGATCCGCTCCGGGTCGACCTCGTCCCGGTCGGCCAGGTGGTCGACCACGCCGAGCAGTTCGGCGACCCGCAGTCCGGTCAGGGTCGCCCCGCCCATCGCGAGGGCGGTGGCCAGCCGGTAACAGGCGCTGCCGGCCTCCGGATCGAAGGCTTGATCAGCGGCGCTCCGGCGCTCGCCGAAGCCGACCACGTCCGGCGCGACGACCAGCAACCCGCGCCGCACCAGCGACACGGCGAAGTGGTGATGCCCGTCATGATCATCCGGGTCGGGACTGCCGTCCGGCAGCAGGCCGCAGAGCTGTCGGCTGCCGTACCCGTGACCGTGCACCGCGAGCACGGTCGGCCACGGACCGGGCGGCCCGCCGGGGACCAGGACATAGGCCCGGAATCGCAGCCCGGCCACGGTCGACAGCTCGATCCGGTCCCGGCGATAGCCGTCGCACTCGACCTGCTCGATGACCGTCGGTGCCGCCGCGAGCCGCCGGCCGGCGAACGGCTCGGCGAGCCGGTGCAGATATTCCTTGATCAATTGGCCGTGGTCGGGGCCGGCGCCCAGCTCGGCCCGGCGTCGGGCGGCCGACCGGTCGAGGTCGGCGAGCAGTTCCTCGGCGCTGAACTCAACCATCGATCATCCCTGCACCTCCGTCGTGGACCTGAGAAACCGCTCTCCCACTGTAACCGCGACAGCCGCGGCCGGTGGTCCGGGCGGGCGGGGCCGGGATCTGTGGGAGGCTGATTTGATTCAGTGACCAGGTAGACCTCGATCGAACCGACGTCGAACCAGGTACGAAATCCGAGGAGATCGATGAGCAAGGCCCCGTCCGGTGGCACCGTCACCGTGGTGTTCGACCCCGACCCCAGTCCGGATGGGCGGCGGCGGTCGTTCGCCTCGATCACCGATCAGACCCTGCGCACTGAGCGGATCGTCGTGCTGCTCCGGACCGAGGAGGACCGGCCGGCGCTGACCGAGCTGATCGCCGCCGAGCCGCGGGCCGAGCTGCTCGATCTGACCGTTGACCAGGCAACCGCGGAGCAGCCGCTCGCGGTCGAGCGGGCCGTCGCCGAGCACGCCGGGGACGGGTTCGTGATCTTCGTCGATCCCGGCGGCTCGCTGGAACTGCACGCCGCGAAGAACCTGCTGCTGGCGGCCGAGTCCGCCCCGGGGACGGAGCTGGTCATCGGCCGGGTCGAGCCGTCGGCGAGCGCCGACACGGACGCCGAGCTGGATCGGCCGCGCGGCGCCGCGACGCTGGCCGACGAACCGGGTCTCGGCCGGGACCGGCGGCTGACCGGTCGGCTGATCGGCACCGACCTGCTCCGCCGGGCGATCGAGGCCACCGACGGCCAAGGACGTCACGCCCTGCTGGCCCACTGCTATCGCGCGGCCGCCCGGATCGGGCACGTGCCCGAGCTGGTCTACCAGGCCGGGCCGGCTCGGCTCGGCGCCGAAGCCGAGGTGTCCGCCCTGGTCGCGGAGCTGATCGGCCTGGCCGAGTCGGACGATCCGGCGGTCGCCGGGCTGGCCGGGAGCTGGATCGGCGACCTGATCCGCGGCCCGCTGATCGGTTTCCTCGGCGATGCCTACGAGCTGTCCGGCCCGGACCGCCGGCAGCGGCTGGCGACGCTGCGCCCGCTGGTCGAAGCCGCGCCGGAGGACGCGTTCGACGAGGCACCGCCGATGCTCCGGGCGGCCTGGGCCATGGTGCTGCTCGACCAGCCGGAGGGGCTGCGCCAGGCCCTGATGTATCGCCGCCGCGACTGCACCCTCGCCGGGCGCATCGTGACCGACGACCAGGGCCGGTCCTGGCAGCCGGCCGTCCCCGGCTTCACCCCGCCCGAGCCCGGGTCGGTCGCCGAGCGGTTGTTGCGGATCGAGGATCCGCGGTTCACCGACCGCCCGTTGCGCGCGGTCCATTTCAATCACATGCTGACCTCGGTCGTCCGCCGGGGCGGGCGGGTCACCCTGCGCGGCGTCACCCACGACCCGCTGCGGAAGCTGGCCGGGACGGTGACCGGGTCGGTGCTGGCCGAGCGGCGCAACGCCGACGGTCGGTTCGAGGTCCCGCTCACCTTCACCGCGCGGCCCGACCAGACGCTCGAGTGGGAGGCCGAGTTCGCCTTCCCGCCCGGGCTGGCCTGGGACCGGCCGCAGGTCTGGGGACTGTATCTGCGGTTCCTGGTCGACGACCGGGAGACGGTCGGACTGTTGCGGCACCGGTTGAGCCGCGCCCTGACCCGGCCGATCCCGGCCGGCGGCCAGGCCCAGCGGCTGCTGCGGCGCGGCTATCGGCTCTACCGGACCAAGGGCGGCAACGTCGGGCTGCGGCTGCAGCCCGCCCGCGGTCGTCGCGGCCAGGTCGACCGGCTGCTGACCGGGGCCGGCAACCGGGTCCGGACCCGGCTGCCGCGGCTCGATCTCGACCGGCAGCCCAGCCGGGAATGGGTGGTGGCGAACTTCCCCCGCCTGCAGCGCCTGCCGTTGCACCGCAACACCGTGCTGGTCGAGTCGCACATGGGCCAGAGCGGCTGGGACCATCCCCGCTACGTGGTCGAGGAGCTGCGCCGGCTCCGGCCCGGCCTCAAGATCATCTGGGTGACCAAGCCCGGATTCCCCTCCGAACAGGTGCCGTTCCCGACCGTGATCAAGAACAGCCTCGGCTACGTGCTGGCGCTGGCGCGGTCGGAGTTCCTGATCGACAACCAGTCGCTGCCCACCTATTTCTGGCAACGACCCGGCCAGCGCTATCTGCAGACCTGGCACGGCACCCCGTTGAAGACGATGGGGCTGGACGAGCCCAACTTCGCCAAGCGATCCGCGGCGGCCAAGCAGGGCACCGTGGACCGGGCGAACCGCTGGGATGCGCTGGTGGTGCCGAACGAGCACTTCGAGAAGACCTTCGTCCCGGCGTTCGGCTACCGCGGCCGGCTGCTGCGGTACGGCAGCCCGCGCAACGACGTCCTGGTCACGGACGCCGGCCTGGCCGAGGAGTACCGGCGGCGGCTTGACCTGCCGACGGATCGCAAGATCATTCTCTACGCACCGACGTTCCGGAAGGCGCTGGCCAACCGGTCCAGCGCGATCCAGCTGCCGTTCGATCTTGACTGGTGGCGCGAGGAGCTGGGGCAGGAGTACTACCTGCTGGTCCGGGCGCACTACCTGAACCGGGTCGAGATCGGCCGCGACCTGGCGCCGTACTGCCTCGACGTGTCCGACGTCGACAACATCAACGAGCTCTATCTGGCGTCCGACCTGTTGATCACCGACTATTCCTCGGTGATGTTCGACTACGCCACCCTGCGCCGCCCGATGCTCTTCTTCTGTTACGACTACGACGACTACACGCGTGACGAGCGGGGCACCTACCTCGACCTGAAGGAGATCGCGCCGGGACCGTTCGTCACCTCCGCGGACCAGCTCGCCGAGGGCATCCGGACCGCCGGCGACGACCGCTACCGGGTCCGTCGCAAGGAGTTCTTCGAGCGGTTCTGCTCCGGTGAGGACGGCCACGCCGCCGAGCGGTCCGCCCGGTTCCTGTTGGGGCTAGACCGATGACCGGCACCGGGATCCGCCGGGTCTGGTTCGTCGCCACCGATCCGGACCGGTTGGGCGGGGTGTCGTCGTTCATCACGGTGCTCGGCCGGGCGCTGGCCGGGCGCGGCTACGAGATCCGGCTGCTCGGCGTCGAGCAACCGCGCGGCAACTATCCGCTGATCCGGCCGGCCGACTGGCAACAGACGGTGCTGTTTCCGACCCAGGCCGAACGCGACGCCGATCCGGAGCTCGACGCGCACGCGTACGGGCTGGAACGGTTCGCGGCGGTCAAGGCCGACTGGGGTCCGGAGGACTTGATCATCTGCTGTCACGTCTGGCCGATGGAGATCATGATCGCCGGCGGGCTGAACCCGCGGGACCGGACCGGGCCGGTGATCATCGGCCAGTACCACGGCTCCTTCCACGCCGCCGAGTCCGGCCGCGACCTGCGCCGGATCAAGAAGATCTTCAAGGACGTCGACCAGTTCTGCTGCCTCACCGAGGCCGACACCGTCAGCTATCGGCGAGCAGGGCTGAACAACGTGATCGCGATGCCGAACCCGGTGCCGCTGAACGACGCCCGGGACGGCGATCGGGACAAGGTCGTGGTCAGCCTCGGCCGGTACAGCCCGGAGAAGTCGCTGGACCACCTGATCAAGGCCTGGCGGACGGTGACCGAGCGACATCCGGACTGGCGGCTCCGGCTCTACGGCGCCGGACCGAAGGAACCACTGCTGCGAGAGCTGATCGACCGGCTCGGCCTCGGCGACGTCGTCACCCTGGACGGGATCGCGGCCGACGTCGGCGGGGTGCTGGCCCGGAGCAGCCTGCACGCCATGTCCTCCCAGACCGAAGGGCTGCCGATCTCGATCATCGAGGCCGCGATGGCCGGCGTACCGACCGTCACGTACGACTCCTCGCCCGGGATCCGGGCGATCGTCCGGGACGGCGCCACCGGACGGATCGTGCCGAAGAACGACGTCGACGCGCTGGCGGCGGCGTTCGGTGAGCTGATCGAGGACGCCGACCTGCGCACCCGGCTCGGAAGCGCGGCCCGGGCCGAGGCGGAGCAGTACGCGCCCGAACCGATCGCCGACCGTTGGGAGGACCTGATGCGCACCGCGCTGCGCTGACCGCAGTGCACTGCGCTGACCGCAGTGCAACGGGGGCACGAGCACGGGGGCACTAGGATGCCTGGTCGACGGCCGGGGAAAGCAAGTCGGGAAGGTTCGGAAACGGGTGAAGACCAGGCTGGCACGCTTATTGCGACGTGTCCGGGATCGAGCGGGACGGGAGCGGGTACGGGTCGTTCGGACCCTCCGGCGGCACGCGCCACCGGCGCTGGTCCGGCCGCGGGTCAGCATCATCGTCCCGGTCTACAACGTCGAGGCCTACATCGCGGCCTGCCTGGACAGCCTGATCGCCCAGACCCTGCCCGACATCGAGATCATCCTGGTCGACGACTGCTCGCCGGACTCCTCGATGGAGATCGCCGCCGGCTATGCGGCCGTGGATCGGCGGATCAAGATCATCCGCCAACCCCGCAACAGCGGGCTCAGCGCGGCCCGTAACGCCGGCGTGGCGAAGGCGCGGGGCGACTACCTGTGCTTCGTCGACTCCGACGACGTCCTGGCGCCGGACGCCTGCGCGGCCACGGTGCAGCAACTGGACCGCTCCGGATCCGACTTCGCCGTCTTCGGCTACTACCGGTTCAACTCGACCCGGCGCTGGTCCGCCGCGCCGTGGATCACCCAGATCCACCAGCGCCGCCAGGTCGGGATCAGGGCCGCGGACTATCCGGACGTGATCGCCAACACGATCAGTTGCGCCAAGCTCTACCGGCAGAAGTTCTGGCACCGGCACGAGCTGAAGTTCCCGGTCGGGGTGAAGTACGAGGACCAGCCGGTGCTGGCCAAGGCGTACGCGGTCGCCGACGCGATCGACGTCCTGGACCGGACCTTCCTCGGCTGGCGGGCGCGGGAGGACGGCTCCTCGATCAGCCAGCAGCTCGGCACCGCCGACGACCTCCGGCACCGGCTCGCCGCGGCGGAGGCGGCCCTCGACCACTACCTCCAGTACGGCACCGAGGACCTGGCGTCGCACCGGCTGTCGCAGCTGCTCGGCAACGACTTCACCTTCGCCATCGCCGCGGTCGGGCGCGGCGACGACGAGTACTGGGACCTGCTGACCGCGGGCCTGCACCGGATGTTCACCATCGCCCGGACGTCGGAGTCCGGCGGTGACGACGACTGGATCTGGGCCGCCATTCCGCCGCAGCACCGGATCGGCTACGAGCTCGTCCTGCGTGGCGAGCGGGATCAGGTGGTCGAGTTCTTCGACGGCGGCGGCGGCAACCTGGCCAACAGCCCGACCGAGATCGTCGACGGCCGGCTCTACGCCCGGTTGCCGCACTATGACGACCAGGACTCGCCGATCCCCCGGAGCCGGTTCGAGCTGCTCCCCCGGCAGCGCAAGCTGGTCACCGCCGTGCGGCGGCTCTGGTGGAGCGACGCCGAGACGCTGACCATCGAGGGCTGGGCGTACGTCAACAACGTCGACCACGCGCGCTATCCGGTCCGGCTGACCGCGGCCCTGGTCGACCTCGGCACCGGCGAACGGATCGAGCTGGCGGTCGACCCGCGCCCCGACCCGGAGGTCAGCCGGATCTCCAAGCAGCGCTGGTGCGATTACGAGTCCGCCGGATTCCGGATCGACCTGCGGACGTCGGCCGCGCTGATCGGCGACCGCCGGCGGTCCGCGTGGCAGCTGGAGCTGACCGCCGAGGCGGCCGGACTGACCGCGGTGGGCCGGCTGGCCGGCTGCGCTCAGGGCGGGTCGGCCAGCTATCCGTTCAGCCGGTTGATCGAGGACCGGATCCGGCTGACCCCGCGCTTCACCGCCCGCAACCTGGAGATCGGGCTGAGCCAGCCGCCGCTGGTGCTCAGCGCGATCAGTCAGGACGGGCCGCGGACCGAGCTCAGCGTCACCGGCCGGGGCTACCGGACGCTGCGGCTGACCCACCGGTCGGCCGGCGAGGTGGTCGAGGTCGCCCTGCGGCGGGACGCCGACCATCAGCTGTCCGCCTCCTTCACGCTGCCGGAGCTGGCCGAGGACGACCGGCCGGAGGCGTGGTTGGTCCGGGCGGTGAAGAGTTCCGGGACGGCCAGCCCGATCGTCTGGCCGGAGTCGGTGCCGGTGCCCGTGCATGACGGCGTCGGGCCGCGGACCTTCCGTACCCGGGCCTGCAACCTCGGCGTCGACCTCGCCGAGACCATGATCGAGATCGTCGACCTCGAGGTCGACGAGGATCCCGAGACCGGGCGGCCGCAGCTCACCGTCACCAGCGACGTGACCGGGCGCGCCGTGCCGGCGGCCCGGTTCGAGCTGGCCGGGGCGGCCACCACCGTGGCCGGCACCGTCGAACTCCAGCCGGGTCGCAGCTCGGTCCGGCTGCCGCTGACCGCCGATCGGTGGGGAGGCGCCCGGCTGTGGCCCGAGGACGGCCTGCCGCTGCCGCTGGGCCGGTATCGGCTGGCCGTGACCGGCGGCGCCGAGGACCGGATCCAGGTCGACCTCGGCCGTGAGCTGGTCAGCCGGCTGCCGCAGAACGTCCTGGGCGACAAGCTGCACCTCCGGGTCGAGCGAACGCCCCGGAACCAATTGATGCTGGTCGTGGTGCGCCCGCTGGCCCTGACGGAGCGCGGCGCGCGGCAGCAACGGCAACTGCAGGACTGGCACGCCGCGCTCGAGCCGACGGTGACACCCCGGGTGGCCCTGTTCCGCTCGTACTACGGCGAGAACACCGCCTGCAACGCCGGCGCCACCCACGCCGAGCTGCGCCGCCGCGACAGCGACATCCAGGTCCACTGGACCGTGACCGATCATTCGGTGCCGGTGCCCGAGGGCGGCATTCCGGTGATCTTCGAAAGCCGCGAGTACTACCGGCTGTTGCGGACCGCCGAGTTCGTGATGGACAACACCCATCAGCCGATCTACCACGTCAAGTCGCCCGGCCAGAAGGTGATCGAGACCTTCCACGGATATCCGTTCAAGGTGATGGGCCACGCCCACTGGGAGAACCTCGGGTTGAGCCGGGTCCGGATCGAGACCTTCGATCGCCGGGCCGCCGAATGGGACTATCTCGTCTCGCCCGCCCGCTACGCCACCCCGCTGCTGCGCCGCGACTTCCGGTACGACGGCGAGGTGCTGGAGATCGGCTACCCGCGCAACGACGTGCTGTTGACGCCCGGGACCG
Organism: Microlunatus speluncae; assembly: GCF_009299835.1. Lineage (GTDB taxonomy): Bacteria > Actinomycetota > Actinomycetes > Propionibacteriales > Propionibacteriaceae > Microlunatus > Microlunatus speluncae. Next base: position 287,266 of record NZ_VKCZ01000020.1, on the reverse strand, counting down.
GTCCGCGGCGAGACGCCGTCCGTTCGGTGCTCGGGGTGGCCGACGGGCAGACCGCCGTCCTCTACGCGCCGACGTTCCGCGACTACCTGTCCACCAACGACACCTCGGCCGAGGCAGTGCGGTTCATCGAGGTGGATCAACTCACCGAGTCGCTCGGCGACGACTTCGTGTTGCTGGTCCGGGGACACGCCTTCAACGCGCGGGCCGGCAGCCGGTTCTCCGGTGACCGGGTGATCGACGTGTCGGACTATCCCGACGTCGCCGACCTGTATCTCGCCTCGGACGCCGCGATCGTCGACTACTCCTCGCTCCGCTTCGACTACGCCCTGACCGGCAAGCCGATGATCTTCCTGGTCCCCGACCTGGAGCGGTACGTCGAGACCCGCGGCTGGCTCTTCGACTTCGAGCCGACCGCGCCCGGGCCGTTTGTCGGCAGCACCGAGGAGACCGCCGCCGCCCTGCGCCGGTTGGACGAGGTCGCGGTCGAACACCGGGAGGCGTACCAGAAGTTCCGCGAGACCTACCTCGACCTGGACGACGGCCACGCCGCCGCCCGGCTGGTCGAGGCGGTGTTCGAGCAGAAATCCGACACCTCAGCCCGAGAAATCGCTCTCACGCAGTTGCCGTGACGGACCGACTCAGGCCAGGGCGGCCTGGGACTCGGCGGCGAAACGTTCGGCGGCGGCCTTGCCGGTGATCTTGCCGAACAGGACGTCCGCGTGCGCCCGGCCCAGCACGTCGCCGAGGATGGTGCCGCCGCCGGGCGGCGGCGCCGGCGGGGTGTCGCCCAGAGCGGGCTCCAGCTCGGCGATGAACTCGGCCACCCGCCGGCCCTCCGGGGTCAGCTTGGACTCGATCGCGGCGGCGATCTCGGTGTTGGCCGGATAGCCGCGCTCGTCCAGGCAGATCGACGCGCAATCGACACTGTTCACCCACCAGCCGATCAGCTGACCGACCTGATCCGGGTGCTCGGTCCGGCTGGACGCCGACCAGAGCATCGACGGGTGATACCAGGCCCTCAGGTCCGCTGCCTTCCCGGTCACGCTCGGCAACCGGAGCATCGCGACCTCCCCGCCGGCGGCCTTGCTGATCGCGGCCAGCTGATTGGACCAGAAGATCGCGAAGCCGGTCCGGCCCTCGGCCAGGCTCGACTGCTCCAGCGATCGGCCCTCCTCTTCGGTGATCATCTCGGCCGGCGGCAGCGCCTTCGCGTCGACGTAGCTCTGCAGCAGGGCGAAGTAGGGCTCGAGATCCGCCGCGGTGAAGGCGAGTTGCCCGTCGGCGGTGAACAGGTCGGCGCCGTGCTGCCGCAACCAGGCCTGCATCGTCTTGTCGCTGAACGGGCTCGCCGTGCCGAACGTACCCTTCGGTGAGTTCGCGGTCACCTCGGCAGCAAGATCGCGATAGTCGTCCCAGGTCCAGGTCTGATCATCGGGCAGCTCGACGCCGGCCCGCTCCAGCACCTTCGGGTTGGCCATGATCACCGGCGTGTTGATGCCGGCGTTGATCCCGACCAGCTTGCCGTCGACCCGGCCGGAGTCCAGCGTCCCGGGGCCGAACTTCGAGGTGTCGACAAGATCAGCAAGATCGAGCAGCGCACCCTTGGAGCCGTAGTCGCCGATGAAGCCGTCCGCCATCTGGATCACGTCCGGCGCGTCGTTGGCCGCGGTCTGCGTCGCCAGCCGTTCCCAGTAGGCGGAGAACTCCGCCGGCAACGGATCGATCGCCAGCTCGGAATGATCTTCGAGGTAGGCGGCGATCGCCTGGCTCGTCTGGGCGTTACGCAACTCGTTGCCCCACCAGCCGAACTGCAACGTCGTCGTTCCGCTCGTCGGGGCGCCGCTGTTGCGGCCGCAGCCGGCCAGGCCGGCCGCCGCCAGCCCACCGGTGATTCCGAGCAGGGCCCGCCGAGTCATTTCTGCCATCGTTCCTCCACGCTGAGAAAGTGGTTTCTCAGTCAGAGTAATGACGATGCAGAGCTGGGTCAATATTCAGTCGAAGGTGCGGCCGTCGATCCGCTCCCGGAGCAGATCCGCGTGACCGAGGTGACCCGCGTACTCCCGGATCAGATGGAGATACAGCCAGCGCAGCGACAGCTCGCCGTAGCGATGATGGCTGAACGTCCGGTCCAGCGGCTGCCCGGCGGCCGCCGCCCGACACAACTCCCACTCCGCCAGCAAGGTCGCGTAATCCCGGTCGGCTTGGTCCGGATCGGGCGCTCACGAAGCAGTTCCACCTCCGGAGCGATCCACGTCATCGCCCCATCCCAGCCGTTTCCGGTCGATCCCGCACCCCGATTTGCGGGTCCGGGGTCGAGCGCCGTCAGGTCAGGGCGGACTGGGACTCGGTGAGCAGCTGGTCGGCCGCGGCCTTGGCGTTGATCTTGCCGAACAGGGCGTCGGCGTGGACCCGGGTCAGGATGTCGCCGAGGACCGTGCCACCGCCCGGCGGCGGAGCGGGCGGGGTGTCACCGAGCTCGGGCTCCACGGCCGCGATGAACTCCGCGACCCGCCGGCCCTCCGGAGTCAGCTTGGCCGAGATCGCCGCGGCGACCTCGGTGCTGGCCGGATAGCCGCGCTCGTCCAGGCAGATCGACGCGCACTCGACGCTGTTCACCCACCAGTCGATCAGCCGGCCGGCCTCGTCCGGATGCTTGGAACGACTCGACGCCGACCACAACATCGACGGCCGATACCAGGCCTTGAGGTCCGCCGACGATCCCGTGACAGTCGGCAGCCGGAGCATCGCGATCTCCGTCCCGGCCGCCTTGGTCAGCGCGGCGAGCTGATTGGACCAGAAGATCGCGAACCCGGTGGTCCCCTGCGCCAGCGCCGACTGTTCCAGCGACTTGCCCTCGTTCTCGACGATCGCCTCGGCCGGCGGCATCGCCTTGTCCCGAAGGAAATCCGCCAGCAGGGCGAAATAGGACTCGGCTTCGGCCGCGGCGAACCCGAGCCCGCCCTCGGCCAGGAACACGTCGGCCTCGTGCTGGCGCAGCCAGGTCTGGAACGCCTTGTCGCTGAACGGGCTCCCGGTGCCGAACGTGCCGTCCGGCGAGTTCGCGGTGATCTCCACCGCCAGCGCGCGATAGTCGTCCCAGGTCCAGGTCTGGTCGTCCGGCAACTCGACGCCGGCCGACTCGAGCACCTTGGGATGCGCCATGATCACCGGCGTATTGAAGCCGGCGTTGATCCCCACCAGCTTGCCGTCGACCCGGCCGGTGTCCAGCGTCCCGGGCGCAAACTTGGACACGTCGACGTGGTCGGTCAGGTCGAGCAGCGCGCCCTTGACCCCGTAGTCACCGAGATACCAGTCGGACATCTGAATCAGGTCCGGCGCATCGTTCGCGGCGGTCTGGGTCGCCAGCCGATCCCAGTACGTGCTGAACTCGGCCGGCTGCGGGTCGATCGCCAGCCCGGCATGCTGCTTCAGGTAGGTGTCCAGGGCCTGAGTCGTCTGGGCGTTGCGCAGATCATTGCCCCACCAGGCCATCCGAAGCTTCGCCCCGCCCGACTCGGGCTGCCCGCTGTTGCGTCCGCAGCCCACCAGCCCCACCGCCGCGACCCCACCGGCCAGCCCGAGCACCCCACGCCGCGTCATCTTCGCCATCATTGGCTCCACACCTCAGAAACTGATTTCCATTCCAACCCTTCCACGCCTTCTCCACCCCGGTCAACGCTTCCCAACCCGGCCGAGACGGCACGAGTGCCCGCGCTTATGGCGGCGTGCCGGTGCCCTGGCGACCTGCCGGCGGGGCTGGAGGAAGAGCTGCGCCGGAGAGGTGGGATGGGCGGTCTGAAGGAGATCACTGTGCCGTACCGCGGCGGCCGAGGTCGGCAGCCTGCTCGACCGTCAACGGCGTGGGACCGATGAGTAACGAGCTCCGAGCGATGGCAACCGAATCACCGCGGGCAGGTCGCGTCGTCGCGTCCGGCGTGCAGGGCCGCGGTCGTCGGGATCGGATCCGGACCGGCGGCGTCGGGCGGTTCCGCCGCAACCGAGTGTGACGATCCAGGCAATCGGACCGACTTCCGACCGGGACCCGTTCGCCGGCGCATCCCTGGAACTCGACCACCAGCCGATCATGGACCGACCGACACGCCGCATTCGGCGGACCGGACGCTGAACTGCCGGCACGATTTCAGGGCGGCCATCGTCCTACCGCGGCCGAACCAAGATCACGCGGCAGCCTCGCCGGCGCGACCGCTATCGGTCGACGAGACCGCTGTGGTGGTCGCGCGAGCCGATATCAGTCGCGTCAGTGGCCGCCACACCCACCGAACCGGCTCAAGGCGATCTCGGTCGTTGGCTGCGCGACTGCTATCGGTCGACGCGACCACCACACCATTCGCGCGAGCCGACAACGGTCGCGTGACCCTCCATCGAGGCCGGCTCGGCCGTGGTCACGGCCTGGCGGAGCCTGTGGCAGCCGATGTTGATCACGGTGATCACCAACGTCGCCTTCTTCGTCGCCTACTGGCTGCCGGAGTTCGGCCGCGGAGCCGCCGACCCACTGCTCGGCCAACTGGCACCGCTCGCCTCCGCGTCGTTCGCCACCGGCGGTGAGGTCTGGTACGCCACCCAACGCGGCACCGGGACCTGGATGTTGATCTTCGGCGTGGCGATCGCCTGGTTGGTCCGGTCGCGCTTCTGGCTGGCCCGATTGATCGTCTTCCCGATCAGCTATCTCGGCGCGGCGCTGGCCCTGGTGATGGTCGTCGGCCTGATCGTCCGAGGTGAGCTGTTCGACTCGCTGCTGTCCGTACTCCTCAGCCCCGACCATCCGATCGAGTCGTCACAAGTGCGCCGACACGCCGCAAAAATGCCCGCGGGTGTGACGGGTCGGCGGGGTTTAGGTGGGGAGGCGGCGGCGGGGGTCGGGGGCGGCGGCTAGGAGGCGTTGGGTGTAGTCGTGTTGCGGGTTGGCGATGACCTCGCGGCTGGGGCCGCGTTCGACGACGGCGCCGCGATACATCACCAGGGTCTCGTCCGAGTAGGCCTCGGCGCTGCCGAGGTCGTGGGTGATGTAGAGGATGGCGAGGTTCTCCTCGCGGCGCAGGGCGTCGAGCAGGTCGAGCACCTCCTTGCGGATGCTCACATCCAGCATCGACACCGGCTCGTCGGCCAGCAGCACCCGGGGCTCCGCGGCCAGCGCGCGGGCGACCGACACCCGCTGCCGCTCGCCGCCGGACAGCTCGTGCGGAAACCGGTCCAGGTAGCGCTCGGCGGGCTCCAGGTTGACCCGGCGCAACAGCTCCAGCGAACGCTGCCGGGTCTGCTCCGCGGTCGTCGTCTTGCCGTGGATCCGCAGCACCCGGCCCAGCACGTGGCCGATCCGGTGCAGCGGGTTGAGCGAGGCGAACGGGTCCTGCAAGATCATCTGCACCGAGCCGCAGTAGCGGGTGAAGGCGCGGCCGCGCAGGGCCCGGACCGGGGCACCGTCGAGCAGGATCTCACCCGAGGTGTACGGGTAGAGCTGGGCCAGCAGCCGGGCCACGGTGCTCTTGCCCGAGCCGCTCTGGCCGACCAGTGCCGTCACCCGGCCGGCGGACAGACCGACCGAGACGTCGTCCACGGCCCGGAACCGGGCCTTGGACCCGATCCGCCGGCCGGGCTGGCGGAACTCCTTGGTCAGGTTCCGGGCCTCGAGGATGTAGTCGCTCACAGTCGCGCTCCCAGGTCGGCCAGCGAGGACAGCAACGATCGGGTGTACGGGTGCCCCGGCTCGGCGTAGACCTCGACCGACGGACCGTACTCGACCAGCACGCCGCCGCGCATGATCGCGATCGAGTCGCTGATCTCCAGCAGCAGGGCCAGATCGTGGGTGGTGAAGATGATCGCGAAGCCGAACTCGTCGCGCAACGCCATGATCTGATCCAGCACCTCGCGCTGCACCAGCAGGTCCAGCGCGGTGGTCGGCTCGTCCATGATGATCACGTCCGGGTCGAGCACCAGGGCCAGCGCGATCGCCACCCGCTGCTTCATCCCGCCGGACAGCTCGTGCGGATAGCTGTGCACCCGGTCCGGCTCGATCCCGACCTTGATCAACATCTGTTGGGCCAGGGCGGTCCGCTCGGCCCGCGTCATTCCCGGCCGGTGCACCCGCAGCACGTCGTCGAACTGGGCCCGGATCGTGGTCACCGGGTTGAGCGCGTTCATCGCCGACTGGAAGACGATCGCGATCTCGGACCAGCGCAGGGCGCGCAGCGCCGGCGTCGACAGGCCGAGGATGTCGATCGGCCGCGTGTCGACGGGAGGAACGGCCGATCTTGCTTTCCCTTCGACGGGCTCAGGGAACGAAGACCCCGGCCCGGGAGCAGCGGATCGACTGGCCCGACGGTGATAGGTGACCTCGCCCCCGGCCACCCGGGCCGGGGCCCGAAGCAGCCGGGTCACGGTGTTGGTCAGGGTGGTCTTGCCGCTGCCGGACTCGCCGGCCAGGCCGAGGATCTCGCCCCGGTGCAGGGTCAGCGACACGTCCTGCACGGCGTGCACCACGCCATGATCGGTCGGGTAGTCGACCGAGACGTGGCTGATCTCGATCACCGGGTCGCCGTCGCGGCCGCCATGATCACGGATCACCGGCACCGCCTCGTCGAAGGTCCGCCGACCGGCCGCCCGGGCCGACTCGACCGCCGGTTCGCTCTCGACGACCTCGGCCAGGCCGCCGCCGGTGGCCGCCGGAGCGCCCACCGGAGTGCTGGCCGCGGTCAGATCCAGCGCCGCCGCCCGCCGGCCGACGCCCGATCGGCGCTGCTTCCGGCCGGTCCGCAGTCGCGGGTTGGCGTACTCGTCGATGCCGAAGTTGATCAAGGCCAGGCCGGCGCCGAGCAGGGCGATGGCCAGGCCCGGCGGCACGAACCACCACCAGGCGCCGAACAGGAAGGCCTGTTGGCTCTGGGCGAAGTAGAGCATCGAGCCCCAGCTGACCGTGGTCAGCGAGCCGAGGCCGAGGAACGACAACCCGGCCTCGGCCATCACGCCGCCGATCACCATGAACAGGAAGCCGGAGGCGATCAGCGGCAGCTCGTTCGGGATCACCTCGGTGAAGATGATCCGCCAGCGCGACTCACCGGTGGCCCGGGCCGCCTCGACGAAATCCCTGCTGCGCAAGGACATCGTCTGCGCTCGCAGCACCCGGGCCGAGCCGGCCCAGGAGGTGATCGCGATCACCACGGCCACCGCCTGGATGCCGCGGTTGGGCAGATAGCCGGTGAGCACGATCAGCAGCGGCATCCCCGGGATGACCAGGAAGACGGCGGTCAGGATGTAGAGCAGGTCGTCGGTGACCCCGCGGATGTAGCCGCCGATCACGCCGATCAGCACCGCGATGATCTTGGAGATGATCGCGGCGAAGACGCCGACCGCCAGCGAGACCCGGGCGCCGTAGACGAACTGGGCGTAGACGTCCTCGCCGAGCTGGGTGGTGCCGAGCCAGTGCTGCCCGGACGGCGGCGCGAGCACGTCCGGCCCGGTCGCGTCCGGCGAATACTGCGCCAGCAGCGGCCCGAGCAGGGCGAGCAGGACGAAGAAGAGTGCGATCAGAATCCCCGCCCGGACCTTGCCGGACTCGGGCACCAGTCGCCCGATCACGCGGGCGGCGCCGCTGCTGCCGGTCATGCCTGCTCCTGCCGGGTCCGCGGGTCGAGGAAGACGTAGATCACGTCGGCCGCGAGGTTGGCGATGATCACCGCGAACGAGATCACCAGGAACATGCCCTGCATCAGCGGGAAGTCCTGGTTCTGCACGGCGGTGAACAGCGCATACCCGATGCCCGGATAGTTGAAGATCACCTCGGTCAGCATCGAGCCGCCGACCACCGCGCCGAGGGACAGCGCGAACGAGGTCACCGACGGCAGGATCGCGTTCCGGGCGGCGTAACCGAACATCACCATCCGCTTCGGCAGACCCTTCGCCTCGGCCAGCGTCACGTAGTCCTCGCCGAGGATGGTCACGGTCATGTTCCGCATCCCCATCACCCAGCCGGCGAACGAGGCCAGCACGATGGTCACCGCCGGCAGCGCCGCGTAGTAGAGCACCGACCCGATGAAGTCGGCGCTCCATCCCGGGGTCAGCGCCGGGTCGTAGCCGCCGGCGATCTCGAACCAGCCGAGGTTCACGCCGAAGATCAACACCAGGATCAGCGCCAGCCAGAAGTACGGAATGGCGTTGAGGAAGGTCAGGATCGGCAACAGGTGGTCGGTCCAGCTGCCGCGCCGCCAGGCCAGCAGCACGCCGATCAAGGTGCCGATGATGAAGCTGATCACTGTGGTGATGCCGATCAGGCCGATCGTCCACGGCATGGCGTCGGCCACGATCTTGGCCACCGGCACCGGATAGTAGGCGATCGACAGCCCGAGATCACCACTGAACAGTGAGCCGAGATAGTCCCGGTACTGCAGCAGCAGGTTGGTCTCGGTCAGCCCGTACGCCTCACGGAGCGCGGCCAGGGCGGCCGGGTCGAGGGTCCCCTCGATCCGTTCGGTCAGCAGGTCGATCGGATCACCCGGCATCAACCTCGGGATGAGGAAGTTGAGGGTGATCGCCGACCACGCAATGAACAGATAGAGGGCGACCTTGCGTAGCAGATAGCGCATCGGAAGGTGTCGACGCTCCGATCAGCGGGTCGGGTGCAGTCGCTTGATCACCAACAGATTGTCCGGGTAGGAGAACGGCGCCGGCAGCGCGTACGGGTCCTCCTTCGACGGCCAGCCGTCGAAGTTGACCGTGCGCGACTGGAACCAGTTCGGGCTCTGCAGCAGCGGGATCACCGGCAGCTCCTCGACCACGATCTTCTCCAGCCCGGCGATCGCCTGCTGCTGCTCGGCCGGGTCGTCGCTCGCCTCGTAAGCGTCGAACAGCTTGTCCGTCTCGGGGTCGTACCAACGGTTGTAGTTGGAGGCGGCCGGCTTGTCATCGGCGACCTTGAACTCCGAGCTCATGAAGGAGCGGTAGAGGAAGTACGGCGCGGTGCCGCCGGCCTGCGAGGCGATCGTGATGTCGTACTTGCCGCCGTTGCGGTTCTCGGCCCAGTTCTGGGTCGCGACGCCCTGCGGTTTGAGCTCGATCCCGACCTCTTTGAGCTGCTCCTGCAGCAGCTTGCTCATCGCCACCCAGTCCACGTAGCCGGACGGGATGGTCAGGTCGAAGCTGAGCTTCTTGCCGTCGGGGGAGGTCCGGATGCCGTCTTCGCCGAGCTTGTACCCGCCCTGGTCGAGCAGTTGGTTGGCCTGCGCCACGTCTCGGGTGAACTTCGCGTCCTTGTAGTCCGCCGCCATCGCCGACTCGAAGGCGGGCAGCACCAGACCGGTCGGGTGCGCCGGCGGCGTGTAGCCCTGCATCGCGGTCTTGGACAGCACGTCGCGGTCGACGGCGAGGCTGAGCGCCTTGCGCAGTTCAAGATCATCGAACGGCGCCTTGCGCTGGTTGACCAGCAGGCTGACCATGCCGTCGCCCGGATACCAGTACTTGTTGTGTTCCTTGTCCTTGGCCACGAAGATCTGGTCGATGTTGGCGACGAAGCCGCCGGACCAGTCGAGCTTGCCCTGCTGCAGGCTGGTGGTGAACGTCTGCGTGGTCGACGCCGGGAAGGCGATCTGCTCGACCTTGATCGACTGCGCGTCCCAGTACTTCGGGTTCTTCTGCAGCGTGTAGACCTGATCACTGAACGACTTCAGCGTGTACGGCCCGGTGCCGATCGGCTTGTCGTTGGTGTATTCCATCGGGTTCTGTTCGGCGAAGATGTGCTCGGGCAGCGGCGTCGTGTTGCCGATGCTCGGCATCCGCGCGAACACCGGCTCGGTGAACGACACGGTGACCGTGTGATCATCGACCTTCTTCGCACCCTTCACCGGCAGGGCGCCGGTGTTGGCGGCGGGCTGCTCGACGAACAGGTTGAAGGTGAAGGCGACGTCGTCGGCGTCGAACGCCTCACCGTCGGACCAGGTGACGCCCGGCCGCAGGCTCAGGGTCAGCTCGGTGCCGTCGTCGTTGAAGTCGGCCTTCTCGGCCAGCCAGGGCTGGCCTTCGCCCGGCTTCATCGGCGTGTACGCCATCAGCGGCTCGTAGATCAATCCGCGGGTGCCCGGCAGGAACGTGACCGAGATCGGGTTGAAGTTGGCCTGATAGGTCGGGGTCGAGCTCGCGTGGACGTTCAGCACCGGCTGTTCGCCACCGTCCTGCCCCGGAGCCTGCTGACCGCCGGCGTTGCAGCCGGTGATCAACATCGCGGCGGCGCACACCACCGCGGCCGCGCGAAGGTGAAGCATCCTGAATCGTCGGGCCGAGGGCCGTCGTGTCATGGCCTAGTTTCTCCTCATCGCCGCAGCCTGCCGGCAGGGTATTGAGAGACCGTAGGGTCCGGCAACTGGCCATGTCAAGGATTTACACGATCTGTAACACGCTAGTTGCTCAGCCACATGGCCTCGGGGTCCGCACTCCGGGGCCGCGATGACACAAATCACTGGTCGGGCCCTTTCGCCACGGGCATTGTGGCAGGGTCGTCCGGAGTTCCGGGCGGCGCCACTGCTGGAGGCCGTACGACCCGAGGAGGGTGATCGAGATGTCGACCACGACGGCCCCGTCGCCGATCCGGCTGCGACTGCGGCCGGGCGTGCGCAAGCTGGTGCTGCTGCTGCACATCATGTCGGCCGGGGCCTGGCTCGGCCTGGACGTGGCGATGGCCGTCGCGATCTTCACCGGGCTGAACACCGACGACCCCCAGTTGGCGGCCGCGCTGTTCCAGGCGTTGGAGACGATCACCGTGCTGCCGCTGCTGACCACCGGCATCGTCTGCCTGATCACCGGGCTGTTCCTCGGCTGGGGATCGAAGTACGGCGTCGTCCGCTACTGGTGGGTCCTGATCAAGCTGATCTTGAACCTGATCCTGACCGCCCTGGTGCTGGTCGCGCTGCGCAGCGGCGTCCAGGCGGTCGGTGCGTTCGGGGCCGTACTGGCGCAGGACCCCACCGCGACCGCCGACCTGCAGGGCATCATCTACCCGCCGATCGTCTCGCCGACCGCGCTGACCATCGCGATGATCCTGGCCGTCTTCAAACCCTGGTCCCGCATCCGCAAACCCCGCCCCCACTGACCCCCAACCCCGACTTGTCAGAACGAGGGGACGCTATAGCGTGCCCTCGTTCTGACAGGTCGGGGTTGGGGCGAGATTCACCGACCGTTTGAGCGTTTGTCCATCGCAACTTTCCCGCCTTTGAGTCACTATCGAAGGTGTAGGGGAGACCCGGGGGAGGGCGTTGCGGTGAGCGCCATAGCTGTCGGTATGCCGGAGGATCGCGGCGATCCGGAGAGATCGCCGCCGCGAAGCCACCCGCCGCCCGGTCCGGTGCCCCGGGCCCGGCCGCTGACCGACCGGTGGGCGCCGGTGATCGCGACCGCCCACATCACCCGGCTCAGTCACGCCGAACGGCTCGGCTTCACCCGGGTCGCCTCCCGGATGTTTCTGCACGTTCTGGCCGGCACCGGCCGGGTCGAGGTCAACGGGCAGGCGTTCGAGGTCCGGCCGCACGACATCGTCGGGATGCCCTGGCTGCACGCGGTCCGCTACCGGCCCAGCCGCGGGGATCCGCTGCTGATCAGCACCGTCCACCTGATCCCGCGGCATCATCTCGGTCATCCGATCGAGCTGGCCGTCCCGCACGAGCCGGACGAGCCGCTGGCCGACGTGCCGTGGCGGGCCGACGGCCCGCTGCTGATCCCGGACCGGCCCTTCCTCAGCGACGGCCGGGCCCGGCCCGGTCTCGCTTCCTTGATCGACTACCTCGGCCGGACCTGGCGGCGCGGCCGGCCGCCGATCGGCCTGGCGCTCCGGCTCGGATCGATCTTGGTCTTCGAGCTGAACTCCGGCGAACAGCACACCGAGCCGCACGACGACGAAGCCCTGCCGCCCCGGCTGCGGCGGGCGATGGCCTGGGCCCGCGGGCATCTCTACCGGCCGATCACGGTTGCCGATCTCTGCGCCGCCGCCGACGTCAGCCCGTCCACCCTGCGCCGGCAGTTCCGCAGCCATCTCGACTCATCGCCGCTGCTCTGGGTGCAGCGGATCCGGCTCGAGCGCTCCACCGAACTGCTCACCGAGTCCCTGCTCGGGATCACCCAGATCGCCCGCCGGCTGGGCTTTGCGGACTCGCACTACTTCGCCCGCGTCTTCGCCCGCCGGTACGGCCTGCCGCCCAGCGAGTGGCGCCGCCGCCGCTGGCAGGCCTGACGTCCGGTCGTTGATCTTGGTCAGGAAGGTGATCAACTCGGGCGGGTCGTGCACGACGAAGGCACAGTCGAGACCGAGCAACCGCCAGGCGATCCATTCGACGGAGTCGGGGTGCGTCGTCCAGGTCGTGGCGGTGCCGTCGGCGGCCAGGCTGCCGCGGCCGAGATGATCACCGAGCCGGGTCCTCGCTTCCGCGTACGGCAGCCGCAGGGTGATCCGGGCCGAGTGTGTGGTGCCCAACTGGGCGGCGGATTCGGTGAGGTGACGCGGGATCTGATCATCGGGCAGGCGGTGCGTGACCCGGGCCCCGGTCGGCTCAGCGGCGGCGATCCGGTCGACCCGATAGCTGCGCCAGTCGTCGCGGTCGAGGTCGTACCCGAGGAGATACCACCGGGGTCCCGAGCTGATCAACTTCTGCGGCTCGGTGTGCCGGCGGCCGGTGGAACCGTCGCGGCCGGTGTAGCGCATCCGGATCCGTTCCGTGTTGGCGATCGCGCCGGCGAGCAGGGTCAGGGTGTCCGGGTCGGCCTCGGTCGTCGCCGCCGGCCAGCCCCAGGTGGTGGTGCTCGAGGCGAGCACGGCGACGCGGCGCTTCAGCTTGGCCGGCAGGGCGTTGCTGAGCTTGGTCAGTGCCCGTACGCCGGCGTCGTCGAGCCCGGGCAACCCGCGGGAGGCGACCGTACGCAAGCCGAGCGCGACCGCCACCGCCTCGTCGTCCTGCAGCAGCAGCGGCGGCAGCGCCGACCCCGCGATCAACCGGTAGCCGCCGTGGATCCCTTCCTCAGCAGCGATCGGATAGTCCAGCTCGCGCAGCCGCTCGATGTCGCGGCGGATCGTGCGATCCGTGACGCCGAGCCGTTCGGCCAGTTCGCTGCCGGGCCAGCTGCGCGGCGTCTGCAACAGCGAGAGCAGCGCCAGCAGGCGGGAGGTCGGTCCGGGCACGGTGCCCATCCTCGTCGTTAACTAGGACCGGATCAATCCTAGTTTCGGATTAGCGTTCGAACCGTTCAGCAGCACCCGACGGAACGAGGAGTTTGATCATGAACAACCTGAGCACCACCCCGGCCGGCTACAGCACCATCGCCCCATGGGTCGTCACCGACGACACCGGCGCCCTGCTGGACTTCGTCGCCGAGGTCTTCGACGGGGAAGAGCTGGCCCGGGTGGCGGTCGAGGACGGTTCGATCGGTCACGGTGAGATCCGGGTGGGCGACACGGTGTTGCTCGCCTTCGACCGGCGCACCGACTGGCCCGCGCTGCCGAGCCTGCTGCGGGTCTTCGTCCCCGACGCCGACCGGGCCTTCGCCAAGGCGCTGGCGGCCGGCGCCACGGTCGTGACCGCGCTGGGAGACAGCGCGTTCGGTCAGCGCGGCGGCCGGATCAAGGACCCGTTCGGCAACATCTGGTGGGTGCTGAGCCAGGTCGAGGAGGTGCCGGAGGACGTGATGTGGCAGCGGTTGCAGGATCCGGTGTACGCCGACGGCATGCGGATCGCGCAGGAGACCCTCGACGCCGAGCTCGCCGGGCGGGCGACGGGCCGGAGCAGCGCTCCGGTGCGCGGCTCCGGGTCGGCTCAGCCCAGGTGATTGCCCCGGACCGTGACGCCGCGCGGCAGCGGATCGGGGTGCCGGATCGGCTCGGTGAAGCCGGTGAGCCTGTTGCGCACCACCCGGCCGGGCGTCCCGTCGCCGAGCTCGATCGCGCAGCCCGGCTTCGGGCTGCCGGCGGTGAGCGTGTTGCCCTCGATCCGGTAGCGCTCGGCGGCGACGTCGACGGCCGGGCCGCTGCCGGTGATCTTGGTGGCCTTGGTCGCTTCGATGATCACGTCGGAGCAGGACGGGTCGATGATCGCGATCTTGCTCGCCCGCTCGAGCGTGTTGCCGGTGATCGTCAGGCCGGTGGTGTGCCGCGCCTCGATCGCCGGAGTGCTGGGATGATCGGCCAGGTCGAGGCCGACGAAGGTGTTGCCGCTGATCCGGACGTCGCGGATCTCGCCGCCGTTCGGCAGCCCGCGCAGGAAGATCACCTGCTGGATCGGGGTGTCGTCGTCCGGCGACACGAAGCCCTCGAAGCGGTTGTCACGGATGGTGATGTCGTTGCAGCCGAGCGGCTCGTCGAGCACCTTCTTGATCGGCGGCGACGCGTTGGGGTCGGACTCCTCGGTGATCGCCACCGCGCCGGCACCGAAGGAGACCGCCCGGATCATCCGGCCCTTGGTCTGGACGAAGCGGTTGTCCGCGATCAACACCCGGGACGAAGCGGGCAGATGCACGGCGCCGCGGGCCATCCCGGTGTCGGTGCTGTCGTCCAGCGACGGGCCCTGGATCGGGTCCACGACCAGGTTGCCGACGAACCGTAGATCACTGAACCGCGCGCCCTCCTTGAGACCGTGGCTGCCGAACGGGTTCGGGCAGGGATACTCGACGCCGTTCACCGTGATCGGCCGGAACTCACAGTCCTGCACGGTGATCCGCCGGCTCATCAGCCCGTCGTGCGAGCCGGCGGAGTCGTTGTAGGACAAGGCACCGTTGTAGCTGTAGTCGACCTGGATGCACTCCGCGCCGAGATAGGCCGCGCCCTCGTTGTTGTTGTAGCCGAGCCAGCGGCAGTTGCGGATCACGATGTCCTCGCAGCCGTTCAGATCGACGCAGTGCCGGGAGCCCTGGACCTGCTCGAAGACGCAGTCCTCGATCAGCACGTTGCTCGCGTGGTGCAACGCGAACGGGCAGACCAGCCGGTTGTTCGGGTACGAGCCGAGGAACCGCAGGCCGGAGATCCGGACGTTCCGGACGCCGGAACCGTAGCCGGTGCGGCCCCGGGACAGCGCGACGAACAGCGCACCGTTGGGGCCGGCCTTGAGCAGGGTCGCGTCCTGGCCGACGATCTTCAGGTTGTCCCGCAGCCGTGGGCGTTCCGCGTTGCCGACCGGGTAGCGGCCGGCGGGAATGACGATCGTCCCGCCACCGGCCTCCTCGATGGCGTCCAGGGCCCGGTTGAACACGGCCGTGTCGTCGGTGACCCCGTCGCCCTTGGCCCCGTACTCGCGCAGGTCGATGACCAGGTCGTCGGCCGCCCAGGCCACTGTGGGCAGGCCGGTGGCCACGGCGGCACCACCGGTGACAGCCGCCGCTGTCGCGGCCAGGACGCGGCGCCGGGAGATCGGATGGGCCGGCAGGGAAGCATGATCGCGGTTCATGATCATGACGGTGCGGCGGCGCGGCCGAGGCCAACAAGGGAAGGGATGTCCGGGTGCGCGTCCAGTGCACGAAGTGGTCGGCTGGTCTCCCTGCTCAGGGGTGACAGGGACATTTGTCATGCCCAGGTGGGGACCGGTCTCACTGCCGCCGCCGGGCTCGCGGCTTTAGCTTCGAACTGTCCCGATATTCAGACCCAAGGAGCCCGGACCATGTCCACCTCGACCGCTTCGCCGGCCCGCACGACGAATCCAGTGGGTGCCAGCTGCGGCGCCGCGTTCGCCGTGCTCTTCCTGCTCTCCGACACGATCACCCGGCCGCTGCAACAGGCGCCGGCCACCCTACCGACCGATCCGCCCGCCGCCATGCTGACGTACTACCTGCAGAGCGGTACGGCGATCACCGCCCACGCGGCATTCCATGCGGTGTCCGCGCTGTTGCTGATCGGCTTCGTGCTCACCGTCGGCCAGGTGCTCGCCCGGGTCGCGCCGGCCCGGGCCACACTGCGCCTGGTCGCCGTGGCCGGCGGGATCGGTGCCGCCGTCGCCTTGATCATCTCGGCCGGGGTCAACGTGTACGCCACGCTGTCCGCCACCGGGCTGAGCGAGGGGGCGGCGCAGGCCCTGCGGCTGACCAACTTCTACACCGGCGGCACGATCCACGTCGCGCTGCTCGGCGTGTTCGCGGTCGCCAGCTGCCTGATCGCCCTCCGGGCCCGGCCGTGGGCCCGCGGCTTCTCCTGGTTCGGCCTGGTGTCCGGGGTGCTCTCGATCCTGTCGCTGCTGTCGCTGGCCATCTATTACGCCACGCCGCTGATCCCGCTGGGCCGGTTCAGCCACTTCGCCTGGGCGATCTGCATCTGCGTGGTGCTGTTGATCAAGCGCCGGCGCTGACCCGGGTCGCCGGTTTCGCCGGCCGCGCGTCCGTGGGACGATCCGATCCGAGGAGGTGAGTCCCATGGGTGGGGTGCACGGTCTGTTCGACCGGGTGTTCCGGCAGTGGTGGCAGGTGCTGGCGCCGATCAGCCTGATCTTCCTCGGCTATCCACTCCGGCTTGCCATCCAGTCGGGGCCCTGGGCACCGGAATCGCTGCTCAGTTACGGCGGCGCGATCGCCTTCGCCGCGGCCTTCCTGGTGCTGATGTGCTGGATCCGGCCGGCCCGGCTGGTCGTCGGCCGGGTCTCCACCGCCGGCGGTTGGCTGCGCCGCGGACTGATCATCGCCCTGGTCGTGCTGGTGGTGCTGATGGTCCAGTTCGCGAGTCCGAGCTGGTTGTCGCTGTTCTTCCACGTCGGGGTGGCCATGGGCGTGATGTTGCCGGCCCGGGAGGCGTATCCCGGGCTGGTCGGGCTGGCCCTGGTGATCTTGATCGTCGGCTGGCCGTACGGGCTGAGCTTCATCGGCCTGCCGGCCGGGGTGCTCGGGCTCTGGGCCGCGGCGACGGTCGGCCAGACCGCGACCGTGGCCGAGCTGACCAACGCCCGGCGGCGACTGGCCGAGCTCGCGGTCGCCGAGGAGCGGCTCCGGTTCGCCCGGGATCTGCACGATCTGCTCGGCCACAGCCTGTCCTTGATCAGCTTGAAGACCGAGCTGGGCGAACGGCTGATCGACGCCGACCCGGCCCGGGCCCGGACCGAGATCCACGACGCGCACGAGGTCGCCCGGCGATCACTGCGCGAGGTCCGGGAGGCGGTGGCCGGCTACCGGCAGCCGACCCTGTCCTCGGAACTGGACGGTGCCGCCGAGATGCTCGAATCGGCCGGGGTCGCCGCCCGGATCGATGATCAACTGAACGGCCGGCCGGTGCAGCACGGAGTGCTGCTGGCCTGGGCGGTCCGCGAGGCCGTGACCAACGTCGTCCGGCACAGCGGGGCGCAGACCTGCGCCATCGAGCTGCGGTGGGACGAGGAGACGATCTGCCTCGCCGTCTCCGACGACGGCCGAGGTGGTCCGGCACCGGTCCTCGACCCGGGATCGGTCACGGACCAAGCGGCCGCACGTGATCTTGGTTGGAACGGTCCGAGCAGCCGCGGCAGCGGGCTGGTCGGTCTCGCCGAACGGGTCCGTCAGGTTGCCGGCGCGACCCTGACCACCGAGAATCTCGAGCCGGGCTTCCGGCTGCGGGTCTGTGTGCCGACCGAAACCGGAGGAGCCGGATGAGCATCCGCGTGTTGATCGCCGAGGATCAGGCCATGGTCCGCGGCGCCCTGTCGGCCCTGCTGGCGCTGGAGCCCGACATCGAGATCGTGGCCGAGGCGGCGCGTGGCGACGAGGTGCTGCCGGCCGCCTTGGACGCGCTGCCCGACGTCGCGCTGCTGGACATCGAGATGCCCGGCGGCAACGGTCTGGAGTCTGCCGCCGAGCTGACCCGGCGGGTGCCGACGATCAAGATCATCATGCTGACCACCTTCGGCCGGGCCGGCTATCTGCGCCGGGCGATGACCGCCGGCGCGGTCGGCTTCCTGCTCAAGGACGCCCCGGCCACCGAGCTGGCCGACGCGGTCCGCCGCGCCTTCGCCGGCGAGCGGGTGATCGACCCCGACCTCGCGATCACCGCCCTCCGCGAGGGCGAGAACCCCCTCACCGACCGGGAACGTGATGTCCTCCGTGCCTCCGCCGGCGGCGCCTCGATCGAGACCGTCGCCGACCTCCTGCACCTCTCCCCCGGCACCGTCCGCAACTACCTCTCCAACGCCATCCGCAAGCTCGCCACCAAGAACCGCGTCGAAGCCGCCCGCCTAGCCGAACTCAAAGGCTGGCTCTAAACCCCGCCGACCCGTCACTTGTGCACGCACTTTTGCGGCGTGTCGGTGCACAAGTGACGTCTCGGCGATATGCGGCATTGCTGCCACGGCGCCACGGGAGGGGGTACGTAGGTTGGAGTCTTCGTTCCCTGAGCCTGTCGAAGGGCAAGCCCGACCCCGTGGTGTCCAACCCAACCACGACGTGATTCGATCCCCAGCGGACCGCGTCACCCGCCGGTACGGCGATCGAGGCGGTCCTGGAGCCGGTCGAGGGCGCGGTCCGCGGCGATCACGACGAGGGACTCGTGATCATCGGTCGCGGCAGCCAGAGCGCGCAGGTGTTCGCCTTCACCGACGACGGCCAGGGCGCGGCAGGCGGCGGCTCGGACCCGGGGCACCGGATCGTTGTTGATCAAGGTCGCCAGGGTGTCGGCGGTGTCCGGGATCTCGCGCTTGGTGATCACCTTGCCGGCCAGCTCTCGTACCCGCCAATGATCATCGGCCAGGGCCGCGGCGACGGCCGGGCCGGTGGAGTCGTGCCAGACGTAGAGCAGCGCGCGGCAGGCCCAGACCCGAGCCCAGTAACGATGTCCCGGCGGCTTCCCGCCGGCCAGCCAGGCCCGGGTCTCCTCGATCGCGGCATCGTCCAGCTCGGTCCGACCGGTCAGCATCGCCGCCAGCCGGAGCGGGTCGCCGTCGGCGACCGAGTCCGGGTCGAGCGCCAGCGTCTCGGCGCAGACCCGGATCACCCAGTCTGCGCCCCAGCGCTGCACGGCGAGGCCGACCTGCTCGGCCGGCGTGCCGCGATCTCGCTCCACCACGCCCCCTTACGCTCTCATCGAGACGTCACTTGTGCACCGACACGCCGTCAAACCCGGTGCGTTTGTGACGGGTCGGCGGAGAAGCGGCGGAGGAGTTGGGCGTTGAGGGCGACGATGATCGTGGAGAGGGACATCAGGATGGCGCCGACGGCCATCGGCAGGACGAAGCCGATCGGGGCCAGGACGCCGGCGGCCAGCGGGACCGAGAGCAGGTTGTAGCCGGCGGCCCACCACAGGTTCTGCTTCATCTTCCGGTACGAGGCTCGGGAGAGCTCGATCACCGACAGCACCGTGCGCGGATCCGAACCGGCCAGGATCACGCCGGCGGAGCCGATCGCCACGTCGGTGCCGGCGCCGATCGCGATCCCGACGTCGGCACCGGCCAGCGCCGGGGCGTCGTTCACCCCGTCGCCGACCATGGCCACCCGACGTCCCTCGCCGCGCAACTCGGCGACGATGGCCGCCTTGTCCTCGGGCCGGACCCCGGCGTAGACCCGGTCGATGCCGAGCTCGGCGGCCACCGCGTGGGCCACCGATTCCGCATCGCCGGTGATCATCACCACCTCGATGCCCCGGTCGCGCAGGCCACGGACCGCGTCGGTCGACTCGGGCCGGATCGCGTCGGCGAGCTTCAGCGCGCCGATCACCGTCCCGTCGGCGATCACGTGCAGGATGATCGCGCCGTCGGCCCGCCAGGCCTCGACCTCGGGCAACTCGCGCTGTCCCTCGTCGGTCAGTAGCCGCGGGCCGCCGACCCGGATCCGCTGCCCGGCCACCAGGGCCGTGACGCCGACCGCGGGCGCTGAGCTGAACTCGGTCGCCGGGGAGACCTCGAGGCCGCGGGCGGCCGCGGCGGCGACGATCGCCCCGGCCAACGGATGCTCGCTGTCCGCCTCGGCCGCGGCGGCCAGAGCCAGCACCTGGTCCTGATCATGATCACCGGCCGTGGCCACCGCGCCGAGCTCCGGCTCACCCTTGGTCAGCGTGCCCGTCTTGTCGAACATGATCGCGTCGACCGTACGCATCGTCTCCAGCGCCAGCCGGTCCTTGATCAGGACGCCGGCCCGGGCCGCGCGTTCGGTGGCGATCGACACCACCAGCGGGATCGCCAGGCCCAGCGCGTGCGGGCAGGCGATCACCAACACCGTGATCGTCCGCACCACGGCCTGGTCCGGCAGCCCGGCCACGGTCCAGGCGATGGCCGTGATCACGCCGGCGCCGAGGGCGAACCAGAACAGCCAGCCGGCCGCCGTGTCGGCGATCCGCTGCGCCCGCGAGGAGGAGTTCTGCGCCTCGGACACCAGCCGGCCGATGCCGGCCAGGGCGGTGTCGTCGCCGACCGCGGTGACCTCGACCCGCAGCCCGGAATCGGTGGCGACCGTGCCGGCCACCACCGGGTCACCGGGTGCTCGCCGGACCGGCCGGGACTCGCCGGTGATCATGGATTCGTCCAGGTCGGCGGTCCCGCTGGTGATCCGGCCGTCCGCCGGTACGCTGCCGCCGGGCCGGACCACGACCAGGTCGCCGACCCGCAGCTCGGTCGGCGCGACCTCGACGATCTCGTCGCCCTCGACCCGTTCGGCCCGGTCGGGCAGCAGCGCGGCCAGCGAGTCCAGGGCTGAGGTGGTCCGGGCCAGCGAGCGCATCTCCACCCAGTGCCCGAGCAGCATGATCACGATCAGCAGCGCGAGCTCCCACCAGAAGTCGAGCTCGTGGTGCAGCAGGCCGAGGCTGGCACCCCAGGAGGCGAGGAAGGCCACCGTGATCGCCAGCGCGATCAGCAGCATCATCCCCGGCTTGCGGGCCCGGAGCTCGCCGACCGCCCCGGTCAGGAACGGCCGACCGCCGGTCACGTACATCACCGTGCCGAGCACCGGCGACACCCAGCCCAGCCACGGCCAGGCCGGCAGGTCGTAGCCGAGGAGCATCGCGAACATCGGCGACGCGCCGATCACCGGCAGCGCCAGCACGAGCATCACCCAGAACAGCCGCCGGAACTGGCCGGCATGATCACCGTGGCCGTGGTGACCCGCTCCGTGACCTTGGTGATGATCACGGTGTCCGGCGTCGTGCCCCGCGTCGTGCTGGTGCTGCACCTCGGTCACCGGAAGCTCCTCAGTCTCAGGCTGTTGCCGACCACGAACAGGCTGGACACCGCCATCGCGGCCCCGGCCAGCATCGGGTTGAGCAGGCCGGCCGCGGCCAACGGGATCGCCGCCGTGTTGTAGGCGAAGGCCCAGAACAAGTTGATCTTGATCGTGCCCAGGGTCCGGCGGGCGAGCCGGATGGCGTCCGCCGCGACCCGGAGATCGCCGCGGACCAGGGTCAGGTCGGCGGCCTCGATCGCCGCGTCGGTCCCGGTGCCCATGGCCAGCCCGAGATCGGCCGCCGCCAAGGCGGCCGCGTCGTTGACGCCGTCGCCGACCATCGCGACCACCCGGCCCTCGGCCTGCAGCTTGGTGATCACCTCCACCTTGTCCTGCGGCAGCACTTCGGCGATCACCCGCTCGATGCCGACCTCCGCCGCGACCCGCTCGGCCACCGCCCGGTTGTCACCGGTCAGCAGCACCGGAGTCAGGCCCAGGGCGGTGAAGCGGCGGATCGCTTCGGCGCTGGTCGGCTTGATCGCGTCGCCGACGCTCAACACCGCGCGCGCCCGGCCGTCCCAGGCCACCAGGACCGCGGTCCGACCGTCGTCCTCTGCCTTCGCCCGGGCCGTCGTCAGTTGATCATCGACGGCCACGTCGCGTTCGGCCAGGAAGGATGGCCGGCCCACCAGGATCTCCCGGCCCGCGACGGTGCCGCGGACGCCGCGGCCCTCCAGATTGGCGAAGTCCGTGACAGCCGGCAGTTCACCGGCCTCCGCCGCGGCCTTGGCGATGGCCTTGGCGATCGGGTGCTCGGAGGCGTGCTCCACCGCCCCGGCCAGCCGCAGCGCCTCCTCGGTTTCGGTGCCGTCGGCCGCCACGACCTGGTGCAGCGTCATGGTGCCGGTGGTCACCGTGCCGGTCTTGTCCAGCACGATGGTGTCGATCTCCCGGGTGGCCTCCAGCACCTCGGGGCCCTTGATCAGAATGCCGAGCTGGGCGCCGCGGCCGGTGCCGACCAGCAGGGCCGTCGGCGTGGCCAGGCCCAGGGCGCAGGGGCAGGCGATGATCAACACCGCGACTGCCGCCGTGATCGCGCCGGCCGGGCCGGCGCCGGTGCCGAGCCAGAAGCCGAGCGTGGCCACGGCGATCGCGATCACGATCGGTACGAAGACGCCCGAGACCCGGTCGGCCAGCCGCTGGACGGCCGACTTCCCGGACTGCGCCTCCTCCACCAGGCGGGCCATCTGGGCCAGCTGGGTGTCCGCGCCGACCCGGGTCGCGCGGACCACCAGCCGGCCGCCGGCGTTCACCGTCGCGCCGATCACCGGGTCGCCCTCGCCCACCTCGACCGGCACCGACTCGCCGGTCAGCATGCTCGCGTCCACGGCCGACCGGCCTTCGGTGATCACTCCGTCGGTGGCGATCTTCTCGCCGGGCCGGACCACGAAGCGCATCCCCACGGCGAGCTCGGCGACGTCGATCATGGTCTCGGCGCCGCCGCGCAGCACCGCGACGCGCTTGGCGCCGAGATCGAGCAGGGCCCGCAGTGCCGCGCCGGCCTGCCGCTTCGAGCGCTTCTCCAGATAGCGGCCGGCGAGCACGAACATGATCACGCCGGCGGCGACCTCGAGATAGAGGCTGCCGGCGCCGTCCGACGGTTCGATGGTCAGTCGGAACGGGTGCCGCATGCCCGGCATCCCTGCCGTACCGAGGAAGAGGGCGTACAGCGACCAGCCGAATGCGGCCAGGGTGCCGATCGAGATCAGCGTGTCCATGGTTGCGGCGCCGTGCCGCAGGTTGAGCAGCGCGGCGCGGTGGAACGGCCAACCGGCCCAGATCACCGCGGGGGCGGCCAGCGCCAGCGAGGCCCACTGCCAGTAGTTGAACTGCAGCGCCGGGATCATCGCCAGGATGATCACCGGGACGCCGAGCACGATGGCGCCGATCAGCCGCTGCCGCAGCGAGGTCAGCTCCGACTCCGCCGGATCCGGTCGGTCGGGCTCATCCCGGTCGGCCGGGCTTGCCGGCACCGTCGCGGTGTAACCGGTCTGCTCCACCACGTTGATCAACGACGCCGGTGCCAGCTCGACCGGGGCGGTGATCGTCGCCTTCTCGGTGGCGTAGTTGACGGTGGCGGTGACGCCCTCGAGGCGGTTGAGCTTGTTCTCGATCCGGACTGCGCACGAGGCGCAGGTCATGCCGCTGATCTCGAGCTCGACGGCTCTCGTCGGCTCCGGCTCGGTGGTGGTCATCGCTCTTCCTGTTCCCCTGATTCGTGTTCGTGATCACTGGCTTCGTGGCCGGCTTGATCGTTGGGATCGGAGCCGAGCACGAACTCCGCGGTCCGGACGACCCCGTCCACCTGGAAGTCGAAGTAGAGCAGGTAGCGGCTCGGGGTCGGCGCCTGCGCGATGAAGGCCACCTCCGGCCCCGACGTCGCTCCGGGCTTCGGTTCGGCGCCCTCGGGATGAACGTGCAGATAGCCGAGATCGCCTTGCCGCAGGATCACCAGGTGGCCGTACGCGCCCAGGTAGGGCTGCAGCGTGGTCACCGGCTTCCCGTTCCGGGTGACCGTGACGGTCAGCGCCGACTCGCCGGACGCCTTGAGCTCTCCGGCCAGCGTGAGCCGGTAGCCGTCGACCGTGCTGGTGGTGCTGATCTTGCTCGCCTTGGCCGGGCGAACCTCACCCGGCACGTCGAATCCGTAGCCGAGCGTGGTCGGATCGCCGGTCGCCGTGGGGACGAAGTCGGCGAACATCCGATAGCTGCCGGGCTCCGTCCAGCGCCACGGCAGCGACCAGGTGCCGTCCTTCGCCATGATCGGATGCACGTGCCGGAACCGGGTGCCGTCGGTGCGGACCACGATCAGGTGTAGCCGCTTCTCGTGCGAGACTTGGAAATCCGTGACCGGCTTCCCGTTCGGCCCGATGATCTTGAACGACAGAGTGCCGTCGCGATCGATCCGGGTCGGGGCGGCGGGACCCGACAGCCGGAACCCGTCCTGCTCCAGGGCGAGGCCGCGCACCGGGTCGGCCGCCTCGTGGCCGCCGTGCTCACCCTCCTCCGGCTCGCCCGACGGATTCGGGTCGGCGCCGCCGTGCTCCTCGCCGCCACCGTGCCCGCCCGGCGTCGCCGACGGCTCCGGCTGGGCCACCGGTCCCGCCGAACTGCCCGGCAGCAGGACCCGGCCGGCGACGAAACCGCCGGCCAGCAGCAGCACCAGCGCGACCGCGTAGCCGCCGAACTTCAGACCCGGATTCATGGCTTCGGCTGGGCCGTGTAGCCGGCCTCGTCCACCGCGGCCAGGACCTGGTCCGTCGCGACGTCCGCGGCCGAGGTGATCACCAACCGACCGGTGTCCGCGCTGACCTCGATCGACTCGACCCCGTCGATCCGCCCGACCTCGGACCGGATCGCCGCCTCGCAGTGCGCGCACGACATCCCGGTGACCTGGTACTCGGCGACAGTCATTTCGGATCCTTCCCTCGCGATTTATACCCCCTAGGGGTACCTTCGTGACTCACTGTATACCCCGACCGGGTATCGGAGTCAAGGCCACTCCCTTACTGACTTCGGGGTAGGTGACCCACTTTGAAGTGCGTACTTGAAGGGCTCCGGAACCCGGGTGAAGGTTGATCGACACGGCGCCGTGTCCGTAACTCCGCAATGATCATGAAAGAGACCTGATGCCAGACCTCACTCCCGTCACCGTCATCGGACTGGGTCCGATGGGCCAGGCGATGGCCCGCAGCTACCTCGACCGCGGCCACCCGACCACGGTCTTCAACCGCACCGCGAGCCGGGCCGACGCCCTGGTCGCGGCCGGAGCGGTCCGAGCCGAGTCGGCAGCGGCCGCGCTCGCCGCCAGCCCGATCGTGATCATCAGCCTGACCCACTACCAGGCGATGTACGACCTGCTCGGAGCCGAGACCGATCGGCTGGCCGGAAAGATCTTGGTCAACCTCAGCTCCGACACCCCTAGCGCGTCGATCAAGGCCGCGGCCTGGGCGGCCGAACACGGCGCCACCTTCCTCACCGGCGGCGTGATGGTCAATCCGCCGCTGGTCGGCCAGGAGGGCTCGTACGTCTTCTACAGCGGGCCGTCCGAGGTGGTCGAGCGCCATCGCGAAACGCTCGCGGTGCTCGGCCGGGTCAACTACCGCGGCGAGGCGCCGGAGCTGGCGCAGGTCTGGTATCAGGCGATGCTCGACCTGTTCATGACGATCTTGGCCAGCACCACCCATGCGGCCGCACTGCTCGGCTCCGCCGGGGTGCCGGCCAAGGACTTCTTCCCGTACGCGGAGGAGTTGATCGGGCAGATGCCGTACTTCATGCAGGGGATGGAGACCGAGATCAGCGAGCGGAGCTATCCCGATCCCGGCGGCAACACGGCGATGATGGCGGCCGGGATGGAGCACATCACCGACGCCAGCATCGAGGCCGGGATCGACCCCGGACTGCCCGCCGCCGTCCGCGATCTCTATCGCCGCGCCGTCGCCGCCGGGCGCGGGGCGGAGAGCTCGACCGTGCTGTACGAGCTGATCGTCGACCCGACCGCCTGACCGCCACGCCGACCGGGCTCGTCCTCGCCCGGCGGCACCCCGTTGATCCCGGTCGCCACGCCTGCCCATTTCTCATCGACCCGTCACTTGTGCACCGACACGCCGCAAAAGCCGGTGCACAAGTGACGGGTCGGCGGAATTCTTAGGGGGTCCAGGGGGCGAGGGCGAGCGGGAGGAGGGGGAGGAGGAGCAGGGTGGTGGACAGGAGGTAGACCAGGGCGGCCAGGGCGTGGCGGCGTTTCGGGGGCGGGTCCGGATGGGCCAGGCGGGCGACCCGGAGGGCGATGTCGCGGTCGCCGGCGGCCAGGGCGGCGGACGGGCTGGGGGCTCCGGCCATCGCCACCAGGGCCCGGGCCAACGGCAGCGGACCGGTCCGGCGGCGGGCCGCGTCGTCGGCGAGCATCTCGACCAGCAACTGCGACCGGAGCCACGGCATCTCACTGCGGACCATCACCGGGAAGGCGCGGTGCAGCGCCTGGAACGCGTCCAGCACCAGATCATGACGCGCCCGGACATGGGCCGCCTCGTGCTCCAGCACGGCCGTCACCTCATCCTCGCTGAGCCGGTCCAGCGCGCCGGCACTGAGCACCACCCGGGACTCGCGCAGGCCCGGCAGGCAGTACGCCATCGGCAGCTTCTCGGCCAGGATCCGCAGCCCCCGGATCGATCTGGTCTCGTCGGTCCGGCCGAGCAGATCGACCGCCACCCGGTGCCGCCGACGCCGGGCGCTGGTGTCGGCCCCGACCATGATCAACGACCAGATCAGCCGGCCGATCACGATCGCCGTGAACGCGGCGACCAGCACCGTGATCATCGCCTCGGCCGGCGGCAGCCGCAGCACCAGCCCCGGATCGCCCATGATCGGCAGCGCGATCAGCACGCCGGCGCCGATCACCGAGACCAGCGCGGCCACCGTCCCGGCCTGCCAGAGCACCACCGCCGCTCGCGGCACCTGGTGCAGGAACGTCCACCGGCCCACCCAGAGCGGACCGGGCCCGACCAAGATCACGGCCAGCAGGCCGAGTGCCGCCGCCGCGGTCGTGACGGTCGTCATCCGCACCTCCGGACCGACCCGAACGGCGCCGGTCCGCCGCCGACCGCAGGACCGCCGCCGACCGCAGGACCGCCGCCGACCGCAGGTCCGCCGCGGACGGCCGGTCGGGCGCGCACCCGCGCGTCGCGGCCCGGCTCGGACAGCACGCGTCAGCCCTTGGCTCGACTCGACGACTTCCGCCGGCGACCGGCCGGCTCCGGGGTGCCGGGCTCCGCCTCCAACCGATCCAGGGCGGCGCGCATCGCGGCCGCCTCGTTGTCGCTGACCCGGCCGACGAACGCCACCAGCGCCGCGGTCCGGTCGGCGCCGGTCTCCAACGCGGTGTGCATCAGTTCGGCGACCAGCTCCTCGCGACTCTGCACCGGCGCGTAGCGGTAGGCCCGGCCGTCGCGCTCGCGGCGCACCACGCCCTTCTTCGCCAGCCGGTCGAGCACGGTCATCACCGTTGTGTAGGCGAGTTCGCGATCCTGGCTGAGCGTCTGGTGCACGTCGCGGACCGACTGCGGGTCCGGGGCATCCCACAGCCGCTCCATCACCTTGCGTTCCAGCTCTCCGAGGGCCACGTGGCGAGTCTACTACCCGGCCTCGTACTACTTTGCCTAGTACGACGCTCCGTAGTAGATTGAGAACGAGAGCGGGACGACGAGACGAGGATGAGAGATGGACGCGCTGACCCTGGCCCGGTGGCAGTTCGGGATCACCACCGTCTACCACTTCTTCTTCGTGCCGCTGACCGTCGGATTGTCCGGACTGGTGGCGATCCTGCAGACGATCTGGGTCCGCACCGGCAACGAATCGTTCCTCAAGCTGACCAAGTTCTTCGGCAAGCTGTTCTTGATCAACTTCGCGCTGGGGATCGTCACCGGGATCGTGCAGGAGTTCCAGTTCGGGATGAACTGGAGCTCGTACTCGCGGTTCGTCGGCGACATCTTCGGCGCCCCGCTGGCGCTGGAGGGCCTGCTCGCCTTCTTCCTCGAGTCCACCTTCCTCGGCCTGTGGATCTTCGGCTGGGACCGGCTGCCGCGGAAGGTCCATCTGGCCACGATCTGGATCGCCTCGATCGGCACCGTGTTCAGCGCCTACTTCATCCTGGCCGCCAACTCCTTCATGCAGAACCCGGTCGGCTTCCGCTACAACCCGGTGACCGAGCGGGCCGAGCTGACCGACTTCGTCGCCGTGCTGACCAATCCGGTGGTGCTGGTCACCTTCCCGCACCAGATCTTCGCCTGCTATCTGGTCGCCGGCGCCTTCTTGGTGGCCGTCGCCGGCTGGCACCTCCGTCGACCGCGCCCCGAGCCCGAGAGGGTCGAGGACGGTGTGGCGCAGGGGGATGATCATTCCGCCTTCCGCACCGCGTTGCGGCTGGGCGCCGTGGTGATGTTGATCTCCGGCGCCGGAGTGGCGATCAGCGGCGACGCGCAGAGCAAGGTGATGGTCGAGGTGCAGCCGATGAAGATGGCCGCCGCCGAGGCGCTGTACGAGACCGAGCAGCCGGCCGCGTTCTCGGTGCTGACGATCGGCAGCCTGGACGGCCAGCACGAGCTCTTCTCGATCCGGATCCCTTACCTGCTGTCGTTCCTCAGCACCGGCGATCCGCAGGGTGAGGTCAAGGGGATCCGGGAACTGCAGCGGACGTACGAGGAGACGTACGGTCCCGGCAGCTACGCGCCGATCATCCCGACCACCTACTGGACCTTCCGGTTGATGATCGGTCTCGGGCTGGGCTCGGTCGCGGTCGGCGCGCTGCTGCTCTGGATGACCCGGCGTGACCGGACCCTGGCCGGCCGTTGGTGGACGCCGGTGCTGGTCGGATTGCCGCTGCTACCCCTGTTCGCCAACAGTTTCGGCTGGATCTTCACCGAGACCGGCCGCCAACCCTGGTTGGTGTTCGGGCTGCTGCCCACCGCCGCCGGGGTCTCCCCCGGCACCACGGTGGTCGAGGTGGCGATCTCACTCGGCACGTTCACGCTGATCTACGGCACGCTCGCGGTGATCGAGGTCCGGCTGCTGCTGAAGTACATCCGCGCCGGCCTGCCCGACGTGACGCCGCCGGAGCCCAAGGACGGCGCGGAAGCGCCGCTGACCTTCGCCTACTGAGGAAAGACGATCATGGAACTCACCACGCTCTGGTTCTGCCTGATCGCCTTCCTGTGGATCGGCTACTTCGTGCTCGAAGGGTTCGACTTCGGCGTCGGCATGCTGGTCGGGATCCTGGGGCGCAACGATCGCGAGCGCCGGGTGGTGATCAACACCATCGGGCCGGTCTGGGACGGCAACGAGGTCTGGGTGATCGTCGCCGCCGGCGCCACCTTCGCCGCCTTCCCGGAGTGGTACGCCACCTTGTTCTCCGGCTTCTACCTACCACTGTTGTTGATCTTGGTCGCGCTGATCCTGCGCAACGTCGCATTCGACTTCCGCGGCAAGCGGACCGACCCGGCCTGGCGCCGACGCTGGGACTGGTGCATCATCGGCGGCTCGGCCGTGCCGGCCCTGGTCTGGGGCCTCGCGTTCGGCAACATCGTGCACGGCATGCCGATCGACGCCAACGGCGAGTACGTCGGCGGGCTGCTCGACCTGTTCACCCCGTTCGCGGTGCTGACCGGCCTGGTCACGCTGACCGTGTTCCTCACCCACGGGGCGGTGTTCCTGGCGCTGAAGACCGACGGCGAGATCCGGCACCGGGCGCGCCGGTTCGCCGGCCGGGTCGGGCTGGTCGCCACCGCGCTCGCGGTCACGCTGCTGGTCTGGCTCAACCTGGACGGCGGTTCGACGGTCGCCTGGGGCCTCGGCGGAGTCGCCGCTCTCGGCCTGATGGGCGGGCTGCTGGCCAACCGCCTCGGCCGGGAGGGCTGGGCCTTCATCGGCACCGCGCTGGCGATCGCCGCCGCCTTCACCAACCTGTTCGTGATCTTGTTCCCGGACGTGATGCCGAGCAACCTGGATCCGGCCTGGAGCCTGACCGTGACGAACGCGGCGTCGACCCCGTACACGTTGACGATCATGAGCTGGGCGGCCCTGGTCGCCACCCCGGTGGTGCTCGGCTATCAGGGTTGGACCTACTGGGTGTTCCGGAAGCGGATCACCCTCGCTTCGATCCCGGATGATCAGCATGCGCACTGACCCCGGATCCGTGGCCGGTCGTCGCCGGGGACCGGTGGATCCGCGGCTGCTGCGCCGGGCGGCGCCGGTCCGGCGCTTCCTGGTCGTGGCGGTGCTGATCGGCTCGGCCACCGCCGCGGTGATCGTCGGGCAGGCGTGGCTGATCGCCAGCACGGTCGGCGCCGTGTTCGCGCAGCCGCGGCTGGAGCCGGTCGTCACCGCGCTGCCCTGGCTGGCGGCGGCGGTCGCGCTGCGCGCCGGGCTCGGCTGGTTGAACAGCACGGTCGGCGCCCGCGCGGCGGCGGCGGTGAAGTCCCAGTTGCGCACCGAGATCATGACCGCGCGGCTGTCCGCGCCCGGCACCCCGGCGATCCCCGCCGGCCGGCTGGTGACCATGATCACCAGTGGCCTGGACGCCCTGGACGGCTACTTCGCCCGCTATCTGCCGCAGCTGGTGCTGGCGGTCACGGTGCCGTTGATCATCGGCGCCGCGATCCTGCTCGCCGATCCACTGTCCGCCCTGATCGTCGCCCTCACCCTGCCGCTGATCCCAATCTTCATGATCTTGGTCGGCTGGATGACCACTGCCCTGACCCGGCGCCGGTTCGCCGCCCAGTCGCGGCTGGCGCAGCACTTCGCCGACCTGGTCGCGGGGCTGCCGACGCTGCAGGTGTTCGGCCGCGCCCGGGCCCAGGCGGAGGGACTTCGCCGGTCCGGTGAGCTGCACCGCCGGGAGACTCTGCGCACCCTGCGGATCGCGCTGCTGTCGGCCCTGGTGCTCGAGCTGCTCGCGTCGTTGTCGGTCGCGCTGGTGGCGGTCGGGATCGGGCTGCGGGTGGTCGAGGGCGACCTGACGCTCACCGTCGGGCTGTTCGTGTTGATCTTGGCGCCGGAGGCGTACCTGCCGCTGCGGTTGGTCGGCGCCCACTACCACGACTCCGCGGACGGGGTCGCCGCCGTCGAGCGGGCCTTCGCCGTGATCGACGAGCCCGGGACCGCACCCCGCGGCACCCTCGACCCGCCCGACCCCGCCCGGTCGACGATCGAACTCACCGGGATCGCGGTCCGGTTCCCCGAGGCGGCGAGCGAGGCGGTCCGCGACGTCGATCTGGTGCTCGGGCCCGGTGAGCTGGTCGGGCTGGCCGGGCCGAGCGGCGCCGGGAAGTCGACCCTGCTGCAGTTGCTGCTCGGCTTCCGCGAGCCGACCCGCGGCCGAGTGCTGGTCGGCGGCACTCCGCTGAGCGAGCTCGACCCGGAGCGCTGGCGCTCGCTGCTGGCGTGGGTGCCGCAGCAGCCGGCCCTGATCAGCGGCACGATCGGCGACAACGTGGCCCTCGGCGCTGCCGGCGCTCCGCCGGCCCGGATCCGGTCGGCCCTGACCCGGGCCGGCGCCGGTGAGCTTGATCCCGACCGACCGTTGCCCGCAGCCGGGGCCGAGCTCTCGGCCGGTGAACTGCGCCGGGTCGCGCTGGCGCGGGCGCTGCTCAAGATCGACTGCGGGGGTGCCCGCTGGCTGCTGCTCGACGAGCCGACCGCCGGCCTGGACCCGGAGACCGAGCTGGCCGCCATCTCCGGCGTCCGGGCGCTGGGCGTCGGCGGGCTCGTCGTCAGCCACCGGCCCGCCGTCCTCAACGCCACCGACCGGATCGTGCCCCTCCGCCCGACCCCTTCACCCGCTGAGCCGGCGGCCCGTACGCTCCCCGAGCCGGCCGCCCGTACGTTCCCCGAGCCAGCCGCCCCTTCGATCCCCGAGCCAGCCGCCCCTTCGATCCCCGAGCCGGCGGCCCGTTCGTTCCCTGAGCCTGTCGAAGGGCAGGCCAGATTCCTCGAATTCGGCGGCCCTAGGACGGTTGAGGCGCCGAAGGGCTCCGCCGAGCTCCGGCGGCGACGGGGCAGCCGGCTCAACGGACGTGCCGCCGCGGAGCGTGGACCGAGGAGCGGGCGATGATCACCGTCGATCGATCCCGGTTGGTCGGGGCGGTCGGGCTCGGCGTGCTGGCCCAAGCAGCGTCGGTCGGCCTGCTGGCCACCTCGGCCTGGCTGCTGTCCCGGGCGGCCGAGCACCCGCCGGTGCTCTATCTGCTGGTGGCCGTGGTCTCGGTGCGAGCGCTGGGTCTCGGGCGGGGTGTGTTCCGTTATCTGGAGCGGCTGGTCGGGCACGACGTCGCGCTGCGGGCGCAGGCGGCACTGCGACTGGACAGCTTCCGGGCCCTGGCCCGGACCACCTGGCTGGGCCGGCGCGGCGGCGACCTGTTGTCCCGGATGATCAACGACGTCGAAGCGGTGCAGGACGTGATCGTCCGGGTGATCGTGCCGGTCGTCTCGGCCGCGGTGGTGATCATCGGCGGCCAGTTGATGATCACCGTGTTGGCACCCGTCACCGGCCTGGCCACGCTGGCCGGCGTGGCCGTGGCCGCGGGGTTGGTGCCGGCGCTCGCTCCCCGGCTGTCGGCCCGGCTGGACCGCGCGGTGGCGCACCTCCGCGGCGACCTGGCCGGTGCCGTCGCCGAAGCGGCCGAGGCGGCGCCGGACCTGATCGCCTACGACCGCACGGTGGCCCTGGACCGGATCCGGGGAGCCGACACCGCCCTGCGCCGGGCCGAGAGCCGGGCCGCCCTGGCCCAGGGCGTAGCCGCGGCCGGGCAGACGCTGGGCATCGGCGCCGCCGTGATCGCCGCCCTGTTGTTCGGCGCCGCCGCGGTGGTCGCCGGGAACGTTCCGCCGGTGCAGCTGGCCGTGCTGGTGCTGACCCCGCTGGCCCTGGCCGAGGTGGCCGCCGCGATCCCGGCGGCGCTCCAGGTGCGAGCCCGGACCCGGACCGCCCTGGCTCGGGTCCGACAGGTGATCGACGCGCCGCCGATCGGCTCCGGCGACCGACCGCCGGCCGAGCCGACCGGTCAGCCCGGGGTGCGGCTGCGGCAGGTCACCGCGGGTTGGCCGGACGGGCCGGCCGTCGCGACCGGGCTCGACCTCGATCTCCGGCCCGGCGACCGGGTCGGGCTGATCGGGCCCAGTGGCAGCGGCAAGACCACGATCGCGGCGACGATCATGGACCTGATCCCGGCCCGGGCCGGCCGGGTCGACGTCCGCGGATCGGTCGGCTATCTCGCCCAGGACGCGTACCTGTTCGATACGACCGTCGCCGAGAATCTCCGCCTCGGTCGCCGCGACGCGACCGACGACGAGCTCACCGCCGCGCTGCACCGGGTCGGCCTCGACCTGGCCCTCGATCGCCTGGTCGGACTGCACGGCAGCCGGCTCTCCGGCGGCGAGGCCCGCCGGCTCGCCCTGGCCCGGGTCCTGCTCGGCGAGCATCCGATCCTGATCTTGGACGAGCCGACCGAACACCTGGACGCGCCCACGGCCGAGGGGCTGCTGGACGACCTCGGCCGGATCACGGCCGACGCCGCCGTGTTGATCATCACCCACGCCCCCCGAGCCATCGCCCGTTGCGATCGGCTGATCGACCTCCGCGACCCGGCCTACGGCGTGCCGACGGGGGCTCGAGCCGGCGCCGTCCGGCCAGCGGCCGGGTGATCACCTCGGCCTGCGGCGCTCCGTACGGATCGTCCGGTTCGGTTCTTCCCGGCCCGGATCGGTGGCCGAGTCGTTGCCGATGACCGGGCCGCGCGATCGGATCAAGCGGCGGCCGCGAACTTGGATTTGGCCTTGCGCAGCGCGAGCACGGGGCACTTCTTGCACCGCGAGGAGGAGCGGCAGCACCGGCCCTTCACCTTGCCGGCCTTGATCAGCTTCTTGACGGTGGCGGCCGGGCTGCGCGGCGCGCGTTGCTTGTCCTTCTTCCCCACCGGTCCTCCGATCCCAGCTGATTAGGTGAGGGTAACCTGCCTTGGTGGCCGGGAGGGAGTCCGTCCACGATGTGGGGGCACCCGGAGAGGTAGGGGTGCGACCGGAAGGAGGGCGTGGTGCAACTGGAGATTCTGCACGTGCCGGACTGCCCGCAGGTGTCGCCGCTGCTGAAGCTGTTGGAGCGGGTGACCCACCTGCCGGTGACGACGACCATGATCGATTCCATCGAGCTCGCGGCCAGCCGCGGGATGACCGGATCACCGACGCTGCTGGTCGAGGATACGGACGCCTTCCCGCCGAGCGAGGAGGACCGGCGAGCGGGCGGGCTGAGCTGCCGGCTCTTCCGGGACCACCGGGGCCGGACTTCACCGCTGCCCACGGTCGATCAGCTCCGGGACGCGCTCACGGCCCGCTCCCTCGATCCGGGCGCCGACCTGCGCCGGTCCTGAGGTCCGTCCCTGGAACTCAACCGCCAGTCGCGACTCCGATCCGCGACACGCCGGTCGGACCGCTGACTCTGGCCCGCTGCCGGTCGAATTCCAGGGAGTACGGGCACGGACCGGTCGGCGGTGACCCGATCAGTCCTGCGCGACCGTCGGATCCGCGCCGAGCGGCCGGACCCGAGCCAACGCAGCCCGGGCGAACTCATCGGGCCAGGTCACGCCGGTGCGCGCAGCGAGGTCGCGGGCCAGGGGCAGGAACAGCTCGGTGCAGGCCCGGTGCACCGCGACGGCCGACTCTCGGGTCGCCTCGATCGCGGGCAGTCGCTCCACCTGCTCCCGCCGGTCCGGCGGCAACAGGGCCGAGGTGTGCAGTGCCCCGCCTCGATCCGGTACTGCGACGTCCTCCAGCATCAGGTTGATCAACAAGTCCCGGAGTAGGCCGGCCCCGGAGGCCGCGGTGATCAGATCGGCCCGGCCCAGCACAACGGGCGTCAGGCCGAGGACCCGGAAGAATTCCTTGATCAACCGCTCGACATTGCCGGGGTCGGGCTGCAGCGGCTCGGCGGGCGGGCCGAGTCGGGCGGCAAGATCATCGCGGTCCAGCAGCGGCCGGACCAGGTTGCGCGCCCGGCCCGGGACGGCGTCCGGTCCGGTGATCGTGAAATCCAGCCGGTACCACTCCGGCGTTACGTGGTTGAACAGCGTCACCGGACCGAAGTCGCGGCGCTCGCGATAGATCGACGGCGCGATCCGGTCACCCAGGTCCGCCCAGTCAGTGGCCAGCCCGTCCCGATCGTCGGCCACCAGCCACACGTCGATGTCGCTGAACTCGTCCTGCGTGCCGCGGCCGTAGCTGCCGACCAGCCAGGCCGCGCGGACCCGTGGGTCTTCGTCAAGCACGGTCGTGATCCGGCGCAGCAACTCTTCGGTCCCCATGAGCCCGATTCTGCTCTGGCCCACGGATCGTCGAGAAGCGACCCCCGCTGACGCTTTCGGGCGGATGGCGCCGGCCGGGCCGCTGCCTAGGTTTGATCACATGGGCATAATCACCAGACTGCATTGGCCACTGATCCTCGGACTGGGGGTCCTGGCCATGGTGCGCCCTCTGGTCAGCACCGTCGTGGCGGCCGTCGGCGGTGACCGGCCGCCGGCCGTGGCGATCACGCTGACGATCCTGATCTCCGCGGCCTGGATCGGGGTGGTCGGCCTGACCCGAGTCCGCCATCCGGTGCTCACCCTGGTGTTCGCCGCCCTGGCCTACGCCGTCTTCTCGACCGTGTTCAGCGCGATCGCCTCGCCGATCGTCACCGGCCGACTGCAGGGCCCGCTGGCGATGCCGGGGGCGATCATCGCGGTGCTGCTCAGCAACGCTGCCTGGGGTGCGATCACCGGCCTGCTCGCGCTGGCCCTGCAACGCGCCCGCGGCTTCCGGCCCGAGCGGACACCCGACTGACCCGGCGCGGTCCGGTCGACAAGACGTTCCCCAACGTCTCCATCGACCAGCCGGCGGACGACGTCGACGGAGCCCCTGCTGTCGGATGTCGTTAATCTCGGGACCATGAGCGAGGACTTTCAAGCCGTGTTGATCAACGGCACCGTCGGCTCGGGCAAGACGACGGTGGCTCAGAGGCTGTCCGAGATCCTGCACCGGGAAGGGATCCCGGGCGCCCTGATCGACCTGGACCGGCTCCGCGAATGTTGGCCCAGCCCGCCCGGGGACCCGTTCAACCTAGCGATCACGCTGACCAACCTGCGCGATGTCGCCGCCAACTTCCGGGCCGCCGGAGCCCGGGTGTTGATCATGGCCGGCGTGATCGAGACGGCGGAGCAGCGGCGACAGCACGCCGAGGCCGTCGGCGGACCGGTCGGCCTGGTCCGATTGACGGCGGATCTGGCGCTGATCCGGCGGCGACTGCAGCGCCGGCATGAGCGGGACTCGGCTGTCCGGGACTGGCACCTGCACCGCTCGGGCGAGTTGGACGCGATCCTGGATCGGGCGGCGATCGACGACCTGGTGCTGGACGTGACCGAGCTGTCGCCGGAGCAGTCGGCGACCCGGATCCGGGCAGAGCTGCTGACCGGGGTGGCGCGATGACGTACCGGCCGATCGAGGAGGGGATGGAGACCGATCTGGGCCGGCAGCTCAGCTATGCCGACTATCTCGACCTCGGCCGGCTGCTGGACGCGCAACGGCCGCGGTCCGATCACCACGACGAGTTGCTCTTCATCATCCAGCACCAGGTCACCGAGCTCTGGCTGAAGTTGATCATCCATGAGCTGCGGTCGGCGATCGCGCTGCTCGACGCTGATGATCTTGCTCCGGCACTGAAGCGCACGGCGCGGATCAAGCACGTGCAGAAGCAGCTGTTCGACGCCTGGGCCGTGCTGGCGACCCTGACACCGATCGAGTACGCCCAGTTCCGGGACGTGCTCGGCCACGCCTCCGGCTTCCAGTCGCTGCAGTACCGGACCGTCGAATTCCTGCTGGGCAACAAGACGCCGGGGATGACCCAGGTGTTCCGGCACGATCCGGCGGCGCACGCGCAGCTGACCGCCGACCTGCGGGCGCCGTCGCTGTACGACAGCTTCCTGCGTCATCTCCGGCGGCGGGGATTCGCCGTGCCGGACGAGATCGCGGACCGGGACTTCGCGGAACCGTACCAGGCCAGCCCGGCCGTGACCGCGGTCTTCAAGGTGATCTACGACGACCCGGAGCGGCACTGGGCGGCGTACGAGACCTGCGAGGAACTCGTCGACGTCGAAGAGGGCTTCCAGCTCTGGCGCTTCCGGCACCTGAAGACTGTGGAGCGAGTGATCGGCTTCAAACGCGGCACCGGCGGCTCGAGCGGCGTCGCCTTCCTGCGCCGGGCCCTGGACCTCACCTTCTTCCCGGAACTGCTGGACGTCCGGAGCACCATCGGCACCTAGGAAGTACGGGCGGGCTCCGCGGCCGGAGCTTCCTCGGCGTAGCCGGGCTCGCGCTTCTTCAAGATCGCGATCACCCGGTAGGTGATCGGCAGCACCAGGATCTCGACCAGGGTCTTCCAGAGGAAGCCGACGATCACGTAGTTGACGAAGTCGGCGCCGGTGGTGATGCCGATCGCCCCGGCCGCGATGCTGCAGAAGATCAACGTGTCGGCGAACTCACCGACCACGGTCGAGCTGATCAGCCGGACCCACAGCCGCTTCTCGCCCCACCGGTTCTTGATCCAGACCAGCACCGCGGAGTTGAGCAGTTGCCCCGCCAGATAGGCGATCAGGCCGGCCAGCACGAGGCGCGGCACGACCCCGATCACGGCCTCCAACGACGCCTGGTTCTCGTAGAACGCCGCCGCCGGCAGCTGGATCGTGATCCAGAAACAGGCCGCGGCGAGCAGCAGGGCGACGAAGCCGGTGATCACCGCACGGCGGGCCGCCCGGAATCCGTACACCTCGCTCAGCACGTCGCCGAGGACGTAGGCCAACGGGAACAGGAAGAACGCGCCGTCGGTGTTGATCGGCAGGATCTGCAGCGGCCCCAGCATGAGCGACTGATCACCGAGGAAGCTGACTCCCTTGCTGGCCGCGACGTTGGAGATGATCAAGGTCGCGGTGAACAGGGCGGTGATGATCGGGTAGTAGCTGCGGGACAGGCGGGCGTAGTGCGCGGGCTCGGTCACGGGATCAGTCTGCCGTCTCCGTGGTGGCGCCCGGAAGCCGGCGGGCGAGCCCGCCGATCCGGTCGATCAACTGATCGAAGAACCGTTCCGGATCGGTCCGGATCGCCACCCAGGCGTTGGGTTCACGGCCCCATTTGCCGCCCCAGTCGGCGATCGTGGTGCCGCGGGTCAGCGCTCCGGCCAGCTCGACATCGACCGTGGCCGGCCGCAGCTCGGCCCAGTCCGGGTCCAGCGCGACCGCCGCGGCGAACGGATCGTGCAGGTGGGCGAACCAGCCCCAGTTCCAGTCCCGGTGGAACTCGAAGTAGAACCGCATCGCGTCGACCACGTGCCGGACCAGCGGATTGCTCGCCGCGGACCGGGCCCCGACCGGCTCGTCGGGGCTCGGCGTCTCGACCGGGGTCGATCCCGCGGCCTCGGCCAGCCGGGCCAACTGGGCCGGTGCCAGCGCGATCGTCTCGGTGATGTTGAGGCCGCAGATGATCGGCTGTTGATCGGCCGGCAACCCGCTGAACGCGTCGAAGACGATCTTGGCCGCATCCGGATCGACCGCGATGTTCCATTCCGCGGTCGGCGTGGTGTTGCCGGGATGATCGAACGATCCGCCCATCACCACCAGGCGCCGCAGCAGCCGGGGCAGCTCCGGATCGGTGCGTACGGCGAGCGCCAGGTTGGTCAGCGGGCCGGTGACCAGGCCAACGACCTCACCCGGCTGCCGCCGCGCGACCTCGCTCCACAGGTTGACCGCGTGCCGCGCCGAGATCTCCCGGCTCGGCGCCGGCAACTCGGCCCAGCCGATCCCCTGCGGCCCGTGGGTCTCCGGCGAGGTCTTGAGCGGCTGGATCAGTGGGATCTCCGACCCGAGGCAGACCTCGATCGGCCCCGCACCGCACAGCTCGAGCCAGGCCAGGTTGTTGATCGCCACCTGCCGGGCCGACACATTGCCCGCCGTACAGGAGATGCCGAGGATCTCGGCCTCCGGCGAGCCCAGCAGATAGAGCAGGGCGATCGAGTCGTCGATCCCGGTGTCGACATCGAGCAGCAACTTGGTCACGGGGAGATTTTCTCAGCCGGGCCAGGCGACGGCGCAACCTCCGCCCCATTACCGCCGCGGAGCTAGGCTGGCCAGCCTCCGACCCCAATCAGGAGCCAGAGATGACGTTGCTCGACCGGATCCGCCGTTTCCTCGACACCCCGCGCGGCCGGCAGGTGATGGACCGTGGGCGCCACGAGCTCAGCAAGCCGGAGAACCAGCGCCGGCTCAAGCAACTGCTGCAACGCCTGTCCGGTCGGGATCGCCCGCGCTGAGGTCGGGGCCCCGGCTAACCGACCGCAACGATTTCGTGGCCCGGCACCCGATCGAAATGGCGGAGATTGCCGGCTAGGTCCGCCCACAATCCGGCGCGCGCTCTGGCCGTGTACAGATCGACATCGATCGCCGGAACAGATCCGCGTTCCGATCTGTTCCCGATGCCCGTTCCAGGTTGATGAAGACCGGGGTATCGACGATCATGCCCATGGATCCGCGGGACCTTCACTCACCGAGTCGAGCACCTCGACCAGGTCATCGGCGAAGTCGGGGTCCGGTGGCCGAACGCCGCGCAAGCGCGCGACGACCCGTCCGAATCCGTACGCACTCACTCCGCCCGGGCAGCTCAGGCGGCGACCTCGAGCAGCCGTTCGGCGGTGGCCGGGTCGGTGACCAGACGTTTGAAGTAGCCGGCCTGGGCGGCGGCCAGGATGGAGTTGATCTTGTCCGGGCCCGACGCGACGGCGATGGTGATCGGGATCCGTTTCAACTCGGCCAGGGAGAGGGCGATCAACCGTTCGCTGCCCGCGTAGGAAACCGGCCGGCCCTGGCGGTCGTAGAACCGGGAGCAGACGTCGCCGACCGCGTCGACCAGTGACGCCTCGCCGGCGGGCACGAAGTGCGGCATGTCGGAGCGGACCATCGGCGGCGCACCGACACCGCTGAGCACGCACCGGGCCCGCGGCCACAGGTGCAGCACCCGCTGGATCGACGGGTCCTTGATCAACGTCTTGTAGAGATCGGGCCCGGGCAGCGCCGGCGCGAACAGATAGGTGGCCCGGCCGCCGATCCGGGCGGCGACCATCCGGGTGATCTCGTTGGTCTGATACCAACCCTCGGGTTGATCTTGACCGCCGACCGTCGGCGCCACGACCACCCCGGGCAGCGGCGGCAGGTCATAGCGCGCCACCTCATAGATCGTCCGCCCCGACGAGACCAGCAGCACGTCGCCGGAGGCCAGGCCGGCCTCGGTCAGTGCCGTACTCACCGCCGGAGCCAGGACCGGCCCCAGGCCGTCGCCGCCGCGCTGGCCGTTCCGCAGCGGGGCGGAGAGATAGACCCGCTCCAGGCCGAGCAGGGCGGCGACCCGCTCGGCCAGCCCGGCGTCGGCGTGCTCGTCCGGCGGAACGATCTCGATCTTGACGATGCCCCGGCGGCGCGCCTCGGCGAGGATCCGGGAGACGGTGGCCCGGCTGGTGCCGAGCCGGTTGGCGACGTCGGCCTGCGTCGCCTCCTCGTCGTAGTACATCTTGGCCGCGGTGTAGAGCAGCGACGCGGCGAAGTGACCGGCCTCCGCAGCCCGGCCGCGTCGTCCGAGATCGGCCGGGCGCTCCGGCGGCGAGTCGGGTCGGCTGGTCATTGCCATGGGGACAGTATGACCCACGTCGGTGCTCACGTGAGCAGATGTGCACAACTGTCCCGTGCCTGCAACTTTGTTCTGGACATATGTACGAGCCGCTGGTTAGAGTGCAGCCATCCCCCGATCGCGCGGATCGGACGACGTGGATCACTTGGAGGAGCTCGATGTCGAACCCCGCGGAGATTCCGCAGACGATGCAGGCCGTCATCTGTCACGGCCCCGAGAATTACACGCTGGAAGAGGTTCCGGTGCCCAAGCCGGGGCCGGGCGAGGCCCTGGTCAAGGTCGACGCGGTGGGCATCTGCGCCAGTGATCTGAAGTGCTACCACGGGGCCGCGAAGTTCTGGGGCGACGCCACCCGACCGGCCTGGGCCGAGACCGAAGTGATCCCCGGTCACGAGTTCGCCGGAACCGTTGTTCAGCTGGACGACGTGGCGGCCGAGAAGTGGAAGATCGCCGCCGGCGACCAGGTGGTGAGCGAACAGATCGTGCCGTGCTGGAAGTGCCGCTACTGCCTCCGCGGGCAGTACTGGATGTGCGGTCCGCATGATCTTTACGGGTTCAAGCGCCGGACGCCGGGCGCGATGGCGGAATACATGATCTACAACGTCGACGCGCTGGTGCACAAGGTGCCGAAGGAGATCCCGGCCCATCACGCCGCGTTCGCCGAGCCGCTGTCCTGCTCATTGCACGCGGTCGAGCGGGCCGGGATCGGCTTCGACGACGTCGTCGTGGTCGCCGGCTGCGGCCCGATCGGCCTGGGCATGGTGGCCGGCGCCAAGTCGAAGAACCCGGCCACGGTGATCGCGTTGGACATGGCGCCGCACAAGCTGGAGATCGCCAAGGAGTGCGGCGCCGACCTGGTGATCAACATCGCCGAGGAGGACGCCGACACGATCGTCAAGGACCTCACCGACGGCTACGGCGCCGACGTCTACCTGGAGGGCACGGGCCACCCGGCTGCCGTACCGCAGGGGCTGAAGCTGCTGCGCAAGCTCGGCACGTACGTCGAGTACGGCGTCTTCCGCGACGACGTCACCGTCGACTGGTCGATCATCAGCGACGACAAGGAGCTGGACGTGCTCGGCGCCCACCTCGGGCCCAACTGCTGGCCCGCGGCCATCCGGCTGATCGAGTCCGGCCGGCTGCCGATGGACAAGATCTGCACCCACCAACTGCCGCTGGCCGACTTCCAGCAGGGCCTGGAACTGGTCTCCGACGGCACGAAGTCGATCAAGGTCTCCCTGATCCCTTGATCTTCGTTCGCTGAGCCTGTCGAAGCGCAGACCAGATCGGGCTTGCCCTTCGACAAGCTCAGGGAACGGAACAAGCGAGGCACTCAACGGAGAGGTAGCGATGGCTGAACACAGACTGTCCCGGCGCGCGGCGCTCGGGCTCGGCGCGGCGGGCGTTGCGGCACCACTGCTCAGCGCCTGCGGCATCGGCGGCGCCCCGCCGGCGATCAACGGGGCGTCGGCGG
This sequence comes from Microlunatus speluncae, assembly GCF_009299835.1. Taxonomy (GTDB): domain Bacteria; phylum Actinomycetota; class Actinomycetes; order Propionibacteriales; family Propionibacteriaceae; genus Microlunatus; species Microlunatus speluncae. The sequence continues at coordinate 245,415 of NZ_VKCZ01000020.1, read as the reverse complement.
TGAGCGGCGGCTTCGACTGGAAGAAGGCCGCCGGTACGACGCTCAAGTTGCTGCAGACCCCGCATCCGTACCAACAGGCGTTTCAGCCGCTGCTGAAGGAATTCAGCGAGCTGACCGGCATCGAGGTGATCACCGACCTGGTGCCGGAGGGCAGCTACTTCACCAAGCTCAACACCGAGCTGGCCGGCGGCACCGGCAAGCACGACGCGTTCATGCTCGGCGCCTACTTCATCTGGCAGTACGGCCCGCCGAGCTGGCTGGAGGACCTCAAGCCGTGGATCGAGAACTCCTCGGCGACCAATGACGAGTACGACTTCGAGGACATCTACCCCGGCCTGCGGCAGTCGACCCAGTGGGACTTCAACACCGGCAGCCCGCTCGGCACCGGCGGCCAGTGGTCGATCCCCTGGGGCTTCGAGAACAACGTCGTCACCTACAACAAGAAGATCTTCGATTCTCGCGGGATCACGCTGCCGGACCGGTTCGACGACTTCATCCAGTTGGCGATCGAGCTGACCGACCGGACCGAGAACCGCTACGGCGTCGCCGCCCGCGGCTCCAAGTCCTGGGCCACCATCCATCCGGGATTCATGACCCAGTTCAGCCGCGAGGGCGGGGTCGACTACGTCTTCGAGGACGGCCAGTTCAAGGCGCAGATGAACTCCGACGGCTCGGTCGCCTTCCACCAGAAGTGGATCGAGCTGATGCAGCGGGCCGGGCCGACCTCGTGGACCACGTACGAGTATCCGCAGGCGACCGGTGATCTTGGTGACGGCGTCGCGATGATGTGCTACGACGCCGACTCGGCCACCTATCCGAAGAACCGGCCCGGCGTCTCCAAGGAGTCCGGCAACCTTGGCTGGTATGCGGGTCCGGCCGGGCCGGACGGCAACTACAAGACCAATCTGTGGACCTGGTCCTGGGCGATGAACTCCCAAGCCAAGAACAAGCTCGCTGCCTGGCTGTTCATCCAGTGGGCGACCGGCAAGGAGGCACTGAGCAAGGCGGTGAGCAGCGGGACGTACGCCGACCCGGTGCGGGCCTCGGTCTTCGACACCGTGTTCAAGAGCCAGCTGAGTGATCAGCCCGGCTATCTCGAGGCGTTCGAGACCGTGATCAAGGACTCCAAGATCCAGTTCTCGCCGCAGAAGAAGTTCTTCGGCACCACCGAGGACTGGGCCGTCGCGCTGCAGGACATCTACGGCGGCGAAGACGCGCGTAGCCGGCTGGACAGCCTGGCTCGGACCAACACCTCCAAGATCAATCTCTGAGGAGGGCTGATCAATGACGACCACTCAGACCCCACCCGGATCCGATACCACGGAACGAGCAGGCCGGAGCGCGCCGCCCGAGGTGCCGACCTGGCGTCGCAAGCTGCGGCCCTATCTGCTCTCGGTGCCCGCCGTGGCGATCATCATCGGGATCCTCTACCCGTTCGCGATCGGCGCCATCTACACCTTCCTCAACTATGCAGCGGTGAACCCGAACCCACGCTTCGTCTGGTTCGCCAACTTCGCCTCCGTGCTCGGTGACTCCAAGTTCTGGGGCAGCGTCGGGGTGACCTTGATCTTCGCGGTGGCGGCGACCGCGCTGGAGACGGTGATCGGGCTGATCATCGCGCTGCTGTTGAACCGGTCCAGCCTGATCGGCCGGATCTTCGAGAAGGTGCTGATCCTGCCGCTGATGATCGCCCCGGTGATCGCCGGCGTGATCTGGAAGCTGATGTTCAACCCGCAATTCGGCATCCTCAACCACATCTTCGGCCTCGGCGCGACCTTCGACTGGCTGAGCCGGCAGAACGCGCTGGCCTCGGTGATCCTGGTCGACATCTGGATCTTCACGCCGTTCGTGGCGATCCTGGTGCTGGCGGGGATCCGGTCGCTGCCGAAGGAGCCGTTCGAGGCCTCCGACGTGGACGGCGCGAGCTGGTTCTACATGTTCCGTCGGCTGATGCTGCCGATGATCTGGCCCTACATTCTCGTGGCGGTGATCTTCCGGTTCATGGACAACCTCAAGGTGTTCGATCACATCTACGTGCTCACCGCCGGCGGTCCCGGCGTGGCCACCCGGACGCTGCAGATCGGCGCCTTCGAGGACTCGATCACCAACATGGACTACTCCCGCGGCTCGACGTACATGTTGATCTTGTGGATCATCGTGTTCATCACCGCTCGCTACCTGGTCGGCGTGCTGGGCAAGGCCCAGGCCCGCGCCGCCGGATCGGAGGGCTGAGCCATGTCGGCTCGCGAACTGCTGCCCGGGCAGCGCCGGTTCACCCCGGCCAGTGTCGGCGGCGACCTGATCCTGATCGGCTGGTTCATCTTCTCGTTGTTCCCGATCATCTGGATGGTGCTGCTGTCGCTGAAGACCGGGGCGGAGCAGACCACGACGTTCTTCGTCTTCTCCCCCACCCTGGAGAATTTCGCCACCGTGCTGTCCCAGCGCGGCACCGACCTGACCAGCGTCGACTACAAGGCGGCGCTGCTGACCAGCTTGATCAACTGCGGTGGCGCGGTGATCGTCTCGCTGCTGATCGGCATCCCCGCGGCCTATGCGGCGGGCCGGTGGAGATACAAGGGTTCGAACGACCTGATGTTCCAGATGCTGTCGTTCCGGTTCGCGCCGGAGTTGATGGTGATCGTGCCGCTGTTCGTGATCTACAACCAGGTCGGCCTGTTCGACACCCAGGTCGGCATGATCTGGGTGCTGCAACTGGTCACCATGCCGCTGGTGGTGTGGATCCTGCGGTCGTACTTCCAAGATCTTCCCGAGGATCTGGAGCAGGCCGCACTGCTGGACGGCTACACCCGGCGGCAGGCCTTCGTCATGGTGGCGCTGCCGCTGGTCCGGCCCGGCATCGCCGCGGCCGCCCTGCTGGCGTTCATCTTCGCCTGGAACAACTACGTCTTCCCGTTGATCTTGTCCGACACCGCGGCCAGCACGGTCACGGTGGCGATCACCAAGTTCCTCGGCGGCGGCGGCCAGGCCTACTACAACCTCACCGCGGCAGCCGCGGTGATCGGCGCCCTGCCGCCGCTGGTGCTGGCGTTGACCATCCAGCGCTACCTGGTGCAGGGCCTTTCGTTCGGGGCGGTGAAGGCGTAATGGCTACAGTCGAAGTCTCCAACCTGACCAAGCACTACGGGAAGACCGTCGGTGTCGATGATCTTTCGCTGCAGATCGGCGACGGCGAGTTTTTCGTGATCTTGGGGCCGTCCGGCGCCGGCAAGACGACCACGCTGAAGTCGATCGCCGGGCTGCTCGACATCGACGCCGGGTCGGTCGCCATCGGCGGCATCGACATGACCCGGGTGGAGCCGTACCACCGCAACGTGGCGATGGCGTTCGAGTCGTACGCGCTCTATCCGCAGAAGACGCTCCGGCAGAATCTCGCCTCGCCGCTGAAGTCGGGTCGCACCGGCAAGTACACGGCGGCCCAGCAGCAGGAGCGGATCGACCAGGTCACCACCACCCTCGGCATCCATCAGTTGCAAGATCGTTTTCCGCGGGAGCTGTCGAACGGGCAGCGGCAGCGGGTGGCCCTCGGCCGGGTGCTGGTCCGGCCGGCCGACGTCTATCTGCTGGACGAACCGCTGAGTCACCTCGACGCGAAGCTCCGAGCCGAGATGCGGGCCGAGCTGAAGAGCCTCGGCGCGATGTCGAACACGACCACGATCTACGTCACCCACGACTATCAGGAGGCCCTCGCGCTGGGCACCCGGATCGCGGTGATCAGAAACGGCCGGCTGGTCCAGGTCGACACTCCGGCGGAGATCTGGCATCACCCGGCCGACACGTTCGTGGCCCGCTCCCTCGGTCAGCCGGAGATGAACCTGCTCGACGCGCTGATCGACGACGGCCGGCTGACCGTGCCGGGCAGCCGGCTGCGGATCCCGGTGCCGGCCCGGCTCGGACTGTCCCGCGGTGATCGGCTGCGGGTCGGGATCCGGCCCAGCGACCTCGAGTTGGCCGAGCCGCGGACGACGCGGCCCGGTCACGCAGCCGTCCCGGCGCGGGTCGAGCTGGCCGAGCGGCTGGGCCGCAACATCGAGGTCTCGCTCGACCTCGGCGGCACGACCTTGATCGGACTGACCACCGGTGGTCCACTGGCCGCGGAGGGCGCCGAGGTGACCGCGCTGGTCCGGCTCGACCACCTGCACCTGTTCGCGGCCGGGGACGGCGACACGGCGCGGATCGGCAGCGCCGCCCCGCGGGAGCCGGATCAAGATCAGAGCCGGCCGGACCAAGATCGCGGCGGATCCGATGAAGATCAGCGGGAGGCACGGCCATGACCACGACGACGGCGACCGAGGTTGCGCAGAGCCTCACCCTGACCGAGTTGAACAAGGTCTACAACCCCGGCGGCCGGCACGAGTTCCATGCCGTGAAGGGGATCGAGCTGGAGATCGAGCCCGGCGAGTTGATCGCCCTGCTCGGGCCGTCCGGCTGCGGCAAGACCACCACGTTGCGGATGATCGCCGGGCTGGAGACGGTGACCAGCGGCTCGATCAAGATCGGCGACCGGGAGATCAGCCAACTGCCGCCCGGGAAGCGCGGCATCGGCGTCGGCTTCGAGTCGTACGCGCTCTATCCGCCGCTGTCGGTGCGGGAGAACCTCGCGTACGGGCTCAAGGCGCGCAAGGTCGCCGGCGCCGCCGGCCTGGTCGACGGCATCGCGCACCGGTTGGAGATGACCGACCTGCTCGGGCTGCGCCCGTCCGCCCTGTCCAGCGGTCAGAAGCAGCGGGTCGCCCTGGCCCGGGCGCTGGTCCGCAATCCGCCGGTGCTGTTGCTGGACGAGCCGCTGTCGCACCTGGACGCCTCGGCCCGGGACCGGGTGCGCCGCGAGTTGAAGTTGCTGCAACGCGAGTTCGGCTACACCACGATCGTGGTCACTCATGATCAAGTGGAGGCGCTGAGCCTGGCCGACCGGTTGGCGGTGATGGACGGCGGCGTGATCCGGCAGTTCGGCACCCCGGACGAGGTCTTCGACGACCCGGCCAACCTGTTCGTCGCGCAGTTCGTCGGCGAACCGCAGATCAACGTGATCGACGGCACCCTGGTCGTCGACGGTGATCAACGCCGGGTCCGGATCGGCGACGGTGAACTGGCCGTCGCCGCCACGGGCGGTCGGGACGGCGATCGGGTCAAGGTCGGCATCCGGCCGCAGGACGCCCGGCTGACCCCAACGGTCCCGGAGCCGGTCCACTCTTCCAGGATCGCTGATCCGGCCCACTCCCCCACGATCCCTGATCCGGCCCACTCCCCCACGATCCCTGAGCCTGTCGAAGGGCAAGCCACAGTGCCCGGCTCCGGGATTGCGGTGACGGTGCAGTACTTCGAGCACCTGATGGAGTTCGGCCAGGCCACCCTCGATCTGACCGGCGGGTCGGCCGACATCGTGGTCCAGACGCCGGCGGCGGAGACGTACGCCTCGGGCGACTCGGCCCGGCTGACCGCCTCGCCCGGGCGGGTCTACCTGTTCGATCCGGAGTCGGGCGAACGGATTCATTGATCGCCGAGACGTCACTTGTGCACCGACACGCCGCAGAACCGCGTGCGTTAGTGCCGTCTCGGCGGGTTAGGAGGGTAGGGGTATGACGAGGGTTTGGAATGATCCGGCGTTGTTTGCCGAGGACATGCTGGTGGGGTTCCTGGATGCGAATGCCGAGTATGTGATCGGGGTTCCCGGGGGTGTGGTGCGGGCGACGACGACCCGGCCGGGGAAGGTCGCCGTCGTCACCGGCGGCGGGTCGGGGCACTATCCGGCGTTCTGCGGGACGGTCGGGCCGGGCTTCGCCGACGGGGCCGTGGTCGGCAACGTCTTCACCTCACCCTCGGCCTCCGAGGCGGCCTCGGTGGCCCGGGCCGCGCACGGCGACGCCGGGGTGATCTTGACCACCGGCAACTACGCCGGCGACGTGCTCAACTTCGGCCTCGCCGTCCAACAGCTGCAGTCCGAGGGGATCGACGCCCGCTACGTCGCGATCACCGACGACATCGCCAGCGCCGGACCGGACGAGCTCGCCAAGCGGCGCGGCATCGCCGGTGACTTCACCGTCTTCAAGATCATGTCGGCCGCCGCCGAGGAGGGGTACGGCCTCGACGACGTGGTCCGCGTCGGCGAGGCGAGCAACGCTGCCACCCGGACCCTGGGCGTCGCGTTCGACGGCTGCACCCTGCCCGGCGCCGATCATCCCCTGTTCACCGTGCCGGAGGGCCGGATGGGCGTCGGGCTCGGCATCCACGGCGAGCCCGGCGTCGACGAGCAAGATCAATTCCTGGCCGCCGACCTGGCCAAGCTGCTGGTCGACGGGGTGCTGGCCGAGGTCCCGGACGGCGCGCCGAAGCGGCTCGCGGTGATCTTGAACGGGCTCGGCCGGACCAAGTACGAGGAGCTGTTCGTGCTCTGGGGCGACGCGGCGCGGCTGCTCCGGCAGGCCGGCTTCGAGCTGGTCCGGCCGGAGGTCGGCGAGTTGGTGACCAGCCTCGACATGGCCGGCTGCTCGTTGACGATCACCTGGCTGGACGAGGAATTGGAGCGGCTCTGGCTCGCCCCGGCCGACACGCCCACCTTCCGGCGCGGCATCGCCGCCGGAGCGGGTGGCGCGAGGCGGACCCCCGAGCAGGCCGCTGGCGCGGCCGTGGCGCCCGGGCCGGACCCGCGCGACGCGGACGAGGCGTCCCGAGTGATCGCCGGCGGGGTCGCGACGGCGATCGAGGCGATCGCCGAGGCGATGGTCGCCGACGAGGAGGAGCTCGGCCGGATCGACGCCGTCGCCGGAGACGGTGATCATGGTCGCGGCATGGTGAAGGGATCCAGCGCCGCGAGCGAGGCCGCGCGGTCGGCGGTCGCCGCCGGGGCCGGCGCCGGGAGTGCACTCCGCGCCGCCGGGGAGCAGTGGGCCGCCAAGGCCGGCGGCACCTCGGGCGTCCTCTGGGGTGCGGCGCTGACCGCGTTCGGTGACGGGCTGGGCGACCTCGGGGCGCCGGACGCCGGCACGGTGGCGGCCGCGGTCCGCGCCTCGTACCAAGCCTTGATCGAGCTGGGTGGCGCCGAACCGGGCGACAAGACCATGCTCGACGCCTGGCTACCGTTCACCGAGACCGTCGAGGCCGGCGTGGCCCGCGGTGACGGCTGGCTCGACGCCTGGACCGCCGGTGCCGTCGCCGCCACCGACGCGGCCGCGCGGACCGCCGGACTACGGCCCAAGGTCGGCCGGGCCCGCCCGCTGGCCGAGCGCAGCGTCGGCACCCCGGACGCGGGCGCGGTCTCGTTCGCGCGCTGTGTCACCGTGGTGGGAGAGCTTTACCGGAGTCGTGAGGAAGGACTGAGATGAGTGACCAGCAGACCTGGCGGGTGGTCGTCGGCTGCGACGACGCCGGCCTGCAGTACAAGGAGATCCTGAAGTCCGACCTGGCCGGCGACGACCGGGTCACCGAGGTGATCGACGTCGGGGTGAGCGCGGACGAGCACACCGCCTATCCGCACGTCGCCGTCGCCGCGGCCCGGCTGATCGCCGACGGCCAGGCCGACCGGGCGCTGCTCGTCTGCGGCACCGGGCTCGGCGTCGCGATCAGCGCCAACAAGGTCCCCGGGATCCGGGCCGTGACCGCGCACGATTCGTTCTCGGTGGAACGCTCCGTGCTCAGCAACGACGCCCAGGTGCTCTGCTTCGGTCAACGTGTCGTCGGCATCGAGCTGGCCCGCCGGTTGGCCCGGGAATGGCTCGGCTACACCTTCGACCCCGGCTCCGCCTCGGCCGCCAAGGTCACCGCCATCGGCGAGTACGACGGCTCCTGCTGACCGCCGCCGGCCGTCGCCCCGGCGCTACCAGGGAAGCGGGCGCTCCTCGAGGTCGGAACCGGCCGTGACCGCGGTGCCCGTCGGACCGTGCTGGGGCAGCGTCGCGAACCTGATCGGCAGCCGCGCTCCTTGGTCGGGCGTGAGCTCCCCGCGATGCCCGTTCTGGTCGGTGGCCACCGAGCCGGGCGAAACGGCGTTGACGAGGATGCCGTCGCTGCGGAGCTCGTTGGCGTAGGTCACGGTGATCGCGTTGAGAGCCGTCTTGGACGAGTTGTAGGCCAGCAGCTGGGGAAACGACGGGTCGGCCGAGGCCAGGGTCAGCGATCCGAGATCGCTGGTGAGATTGACGATCCGACCGGCCGGTGATCTCCGGAGCAGCGGCAGCATCGCATTGGTCACGGCGACCACCCCGAAGACATTCGTCTCGTACGTCTCCCGCAGGCCCTGCATCGACGACGCACTCGGCGGGTCGAGCGGACCGACGATGCCGGCGTTGTTGACCAGGATGTCCAGGACACCTTCCTCGCGATCGAGCCGATCGAACGCGGCGGTGATCGACGCCGCCTCGGTCACGTCGAGCCGCACGGAACGGGCACCCGGCGCGAGGTCTTCGAGACTGGCGGCGGCCCGCCGTCCGTTCTCCGGGTCGCGGCAACCCAGATACACCACCAGACCCAGCGCGAGCAGGCCGCGGGCCACGGCCAACCCGATCCCCTTGTTCGCGCCGGTGACCAGTGCGATGCGCTGTTCCGCCATGACCTCAGGCTAGGTGTCACCGGGTGATCACAGCTTGTGCGCGGACCACGAGGCGCTGCGGTTGTCGTCGTACCCACCTGACGGGTCCGGAAGGTGTCCGCCGACTGACCGGTCGGCGACCTGTCGCGGGCGGAGCTCGGGCGGAAGAGTCGGGGTCGGCAACGCACCCGACCACCCGAGGGGAATCCATGAAATCGCCCGCCCGCCGCAGCTCTCCGGGGTCGCCCGCGGGCGGCGGATGGCGGGAGCTCCCGCAGCCGACGTGTGACCACCACGACCCCGCGGATGGGCAGACGCGGTCCACGCATCTGACAGCTTCGGGCACCGTCGGCTATGTCCGCTGTCGCTGCGGGGCGTGGCTGGTGGTGGTCGGCGGCCGAACGCTGGCCGCGACCGGCCGGGGCCGGTCGGCCGGGGCCGGAGCGTCGGCGAAGAAGGCGGGGAACGGTGACGTCCACGCCCTGTACCGGCGATTGGCCGTGGGCTACGACCTCGCCGCCGGACTGCCCTTCATCGCGCGCCTGCGGCGGCGGCTGTTCACTCTCGCCGCCATCCGACCCGGTCAGCGCGTCCTCCTGGTCGGGGTGGGCACCGGTCAGGACCTGGTCCACCTGCCGGCCGGGGCGGAGGTGACCGGTGTCGACCTGTCGCCCGCGATGCTGGCCCGTGCCCGTGCCCGTGCCCGCCGGCCCGGCGCGACGCTGCTGCAGATGGCCGCCGAGGATCTCGACTTCCCCGACGGCTCCTTCGACGTGGTGGTGTTCAGCTTCGTACTCAGCGTCGTCGGCGACCCCGGCCGAGCGCTGGCCGAGGCGGCCCGGGTGCTCGCGCCGCGGGGCAGTATCTGGGTCCTCGGCCGGTTCTACGAGACCCCACCCGGCCCCGCCCGCCGGGCCCTGAGCCGCGTCCTGACCGCCATCGGCGGCGCCAGCCTCACCCGATCGCTGACCGCGGCCATCGGGCAGACGCCACTCCGCGTCCAGCACCGCGAGTCCGCCGGCCCGGTGGCCGACCTCATCCGACTCGCTCGCACCGACGCGCCCCCGACCCACCGGGCGGCACCACCGTCGGGCGAGGGGCCCGGTTCGGCGGCCGCCAGGCACGAGGAGGACGGACCCCGATGACCATGTACGACTACGTCATCGTCGGCGCCGGACCCGGCGGCTGTGTGCTCGCCCACCGGCTCTCCGCCGACCCGGGGACCACCGTGTTGCTGATCGAGGCCGGCGCGGCGGACACCAACCCGCTGATCGCCGTGCCGAGAGGGTTCGGCCAGTTGATCGGCGATCCGAGCATCACCTGGCAGTTCCCGACCCGCCCGATCGGCCCGGCGCAGCGGGTCGAGACCTGGGTGCGCGGCCGGACCCTCGGCGGCTCCAGCTCGGTCAACGGCATGATCTACAACCGCGGCAGCCGCGCCGACTGGGATGCCCTGGAGCAGCGGGGAAATCCCGGATGGGGCTGGGACGACCTGCTGCCCGCCTTCCGCGCCATCGAGGACAACTCGCTCGGCGCCTCGGCGGTCCGCGGTGCCGGCGGCCCTCTGCAGGTCTCGACCACCACCGGGACCGACCCGCTGCTCGAGGACGTGATCGCCGCCGGCACCGGGCTCGGCTGGCGGCGCGTCGCGGATCTCAACGAGACCGACGACGAACGCATCGGCTACGCCATGGCCACCATCCGCGACGGCCGCCGGGTCAGCGCGGCCGACGCCTTCCTCCATCCCGTCGAGCACCGCCCCAACCTGACGGTCGCCCCGGACACGACCGTCGACCGGGTGCTCCTCCGCGGAGATCGGGCGGTCGGGGTCCTCGGCCGGCACCGCGGTCAGGTGATCGAGCACCTCGCGGGCCGGGAGGTGATCCTCGCCGCGGGCGCTCTCGGCACTCCGAAGCTCCTCCAACTCTCCGGCATCGGGCCCGCCGAGGTGCTTCGCGCCGTGGGGCTCGGCGTCGCGGTGGACCGCCCGGCCGTCGGTGCCCGGTTGCACGAGCACCTCGTCTGGTCCCTGCAGGTCCGGCTGGCCGAAGACCTCGGCTACAACCGGCTGCTCGGCACCGAGGCCGGCCGGCGGGAGTCGGCAGCGGAGTACGAAGCCACGCGGCGGGGTCCGCTGGCAGCGCCGGGGTTCGACCTGGTGGCCTTCCTCAAGACCCGGGCCGGGCTCGACCGTCCCGACGCCCAGCTCCAGATCGCGCCCTTCTCCATGGCGCCGTTGGAGCCCGGGCAGGCGCTGCGCCTCGAGACCGAACCGGGGATGCTTTGCATCGGCTATCTGCTGCGGCCCGACAGCGAGGGCAGCCTTCGTCTCACCTCGGCGGATCCGGACGCCCCTCTGGACATCGACCCCAACTACCTCGCGACCGATCACGACCGGACGGTCGCCGTGGGGGTCTTCCGCGCCATGCGCCGGCTGTTCGCCGCCGAGCCACTCGCCCAGCGGATCGGCCACGAGACCGTACCCGGGCCCGCCGTCGACACCGACGACGCCATCATCGGCGCCGGACTCGACCACGGCACCTGCGGCTACCACGCCGTCGGGACCTGCGCGATGGGGCCCGACGACGACGATGTGGTCGATGCGCGACTGCGGGTCCGTGGCGTGGCCGGCCTGCGGGTGGTCGACGCCTCGGTGCTGCCGATCATGGTGTCCGGCAACCTCAACGGGCCCGTCTCGGCGCTGGCCTGGCGCGCGGCCGACCTCATCCTCGCCGACGCCTGATCCCTGACGACGGGCCGCACCGGAGGCGCCCGACCCGATCCTCGCTACGTCGTGCCGGGCGTCTCGGGCCAGCGCCGCAAGGTGACGGTCAGCTGCTCGAGATAGTCGGCCGGTCCGGCCTCGGCGAACCACAGCCAGAGCTCGGCGGCATGGATCGCCGACCAGGCCCGTACGGCGGCCCGGTCGGCGCCGTACTCGTCAACGATCACGTCGAAGGCCCGCGGATCCTTCTGCGCGGCACCCCAGGCGGCCCGGGCCAGCTCGCGAAGGGGGTCGCCGCGGTGCGCGGCCTCCCAGTCGACGACGGCCGTGATCCTGCCGTCGATCGCCAGCAGATTCGCGTCCGTCCAGTCGCCATGGCAGAACACCGCCGGGCCGGCCGGCGGGATGGCCAGCGGCAGGGGCGGCCCGCCGGCCTCGCGGTAGCGCCGGATGATCAACGCATCGTCCGGGGCACTCGGCAGTCCCGGTGGCGGCTGCAGCCCGTGCACCTCGCGCAGCAACGTCATCGACGCGCGGAGACCGGCGAGGCGTATGTCGGGCTCGTCGCCGTCCAACCGTCGACCCGGCAGCAGCGTCATCAGGATCGAACCCGGCTCGACCCGGATCAACTCGGGCACCGGCAGGCCGGTGGGCGCCAGAGCCCGCAGGGCCAGCACCTCGGTGTCATGGCGCGCCGGATCCGCCATCCGCTTCTCGACCACCGATCGCCCGTCGTGCTCGACCAGCCGGACGTGACCCACCGCTCCCTGCCGCATCCGATCATTGTCCGGGACTCCGTCCTCGTCCCGACCCGATGCGGGCGGTGGCCGGGTGCCCGTGCCCGTGCCCGTGATCATCGACGCGGAAACGCGCCCGCGCCAACTCGACACCCCTGGGACACAGAGACGGCCGTCAGCACCTCCGGCGCCGGGTTGGTCCATACTTCGGGGTGCGACGGTGGTGCTGCCGTCGTGCCGGTCGAGACTGCGGACCAGGTGCGTGTCGCCGGCCCGGGCGGAGAAGTCACGTTCTGCGGGATGTCCGGGCCGGCCCACGCGGGCCGCGGGCGCTATCCGCACGTCGCGGACTGGCTCAGCGGCCGGCGCGGTGGTGACCGGTCCCGATCATGAGGGCACGGGTTGTCGGCCGGCGACCGGGTGCTGATCACCGACTACGAGGCCGTGGTCGATGATCTCGACGCGACAGTCGATCTTGCCCTGCACCACCACCAACCCGATCGGCCGGTGATCATGATCGGGCACTCTGGCCGTGATCGACAACGGCGATCTCGGCGACCTGCCGACCCTGTGGGTGCACGGCGAGGCCGACACCCTGGTCCCGATCGGGCCGAGCCGGGCCGGGATCGAACGGATCCGCGGCACCGCGCTGCGCCAGATCGGCTAACCCGAGGCCCGGCATGAGATCTTCAACGAGACCAACCGGGAGCAGGTGCTGAACGACGTGATCGACATCCGCCCGACCGTGGACCGCTGACCGAGCCGGCGGGTGATCACGTCTCCGGCCGTATGCCGTCTCGAACGATGATCTTGCCGGCGCCCCGGCCTCGGTGACGATCAAGCCCGGGGCAGACTGGGATCCGGCCGTTCGGCCGACGACACCACGAGCTCGGAGTGCATCCATGACGACGTCACCGACCGGCACGCCGGGTCTGGTCTCCTACACGTACCGCAACGAGTTCCAGCAGGATGTCGGCGCGACGCTGGACCTCGTCCAGGGTCTCGGGATCACCGACCTCGAGTTCTCCAGCCTGTTCGATCACTCGGCCGAGGACCTCCGGCGGCTGCTGGACGCGCGGGGGTTGCAGTGCTCCTCGTACGGCGTCGGCTTCGCCGAGCTGCAGAGCCGGACGGCGGAGATCATCGCCGAGGCGAAGGTGCTGGGCGCGGACTTCGTGCGGGTCGCGTGGATCCCGCACGAGGCCCCGTTCGGACCGGCCGACGCCGAGAACGCGATCGCGATCTTCAACCGGATCGGAGCATCGCTGCATGATCACGGGCTGACGTTCTGCTATCACAATCACGGCTACGAGTTCGCCCCGCACGACGGGCAGACGCTCTTCGACCTGATGGTGCAGAGCACCGATCCCGAGACCGTCGGCTTCGAGCTGGACATCCTGTGGGCCCACTTCCCGGGTGCCGATCCGGCGCAACTCCTGCGCACGTACTCGGAGCGGTTCCACCTGATGCATCTGAAGGACCTGCGCCGCGGCGTGGTCGGCGATCTGACCGGCAAGACGGCGCAGGAGAACGACGTCGCCCTGGGCGACGGACAACTCGACCTGCCGGGGATCCTGCAGGCGGCCGCCCGCTCGTCGATCAGCCACTACTACATCGAGGACGAGAGCCCCTCGGTCGCCCCCCAGGTGCCGCGCAGCCTGGCCTACCTGGCGACGCTCACCCCCTGACAACCCGCGGTGAGAAGCCCCGGATCCGTCGCACCCCGGTCCCGGCCTCGGCCTCGGCGACCGGCGACCCCAAGCTGAGCGGTGTCGTCGCCGCTGAACCGTGGTCGTCCGGAGATCGGGGAAGATCCCGCCGGGACTGACCGGTGACTGACCGGCAGGAATTTCCCCGCAGCGCGCGCCGACCCCGGCGGAGTTGGCGGAGGCACAGGTCAGGGGCCGATGTAAGGGTTGTTAGGGGTAAGGGCGTGACCGGAGGATAGGGGTGTGTTCCCGCCGCATCAGTTTCCACGCCCCGCCGGATCGCACGGATGGTCGGCCGGGTCGACGTTCGAGCCAGGCGATCGGAGCTACCAGCGCTGCGCCTGTGGGGCCTGGCGGATCCTGCAGCGAGACGAGGAGTTCTGGCGCTCCACCCAAGAGCCGTGCCCGGAAGCGCCGCCGATCGAGCCGGTGCCGCGCGGCTGGCCGCACCGCAAGGCCTGGGGCGCCTCCCGTCTCTTCTTCTAACCGACTCTCCGCTGCGCCGCATCAGGCCGGGAGGAGCGGCAGCCAGTCCGGGTTGGTGCAGCGGGACTGGATCTCGGCGCGGGTCAGCCAGGCGGCGTCCGTGCTCTCGTGACCCGGCTCCGGGCCGAGCGGGAGCGGCTGCGGCACCGCGGCGGCGAAGAAGACCATGAAGCTGACCGGGTACGGGTAGCGGTCCTCGGGCGGGCGCTGCTCGCGGGTGATCCGGGTCCAACCGAGCAGCCGCAGGGCCGCGAGATCGAGGCGCAGCCCGGTTTCCTCCGCCAACTCACGCAGCGCCGCCTCCGCCGCGGACTCGCCCGGATCCAGGTGCCCGCCGGGGATGTCCCAGCCGCGGCCCGGGCGGTCGATGAACGTCATCGCGATCCGGCCGCCCAGCTCCGTGGCGACGACGAAGCCGCAGGTGATCAGTTCAGCTGGCGGATGGGCGGCGGAGCGGACGAGGTCGATCCGGTGCGGGACGGTGATCTCCGGGATGGTCTTCGACCAGAGCACGGTCTCGGCTGTCACGAGGCACCAGTCTAGGAAGAAGGCCGCGGTAAGCTGCCGGGAATGGACCTGATGCACGTTCGTTCTCTGAGCCAGGCGGCCGGACTCGACCATGTCAGCCCTTCGACGGGCTCAGGGAACGAACAACCACCTCGGGCGCCGTCGACCCCTGGCCGGGGCGGAACCCGTTCCCGACCGACCCCGACCGGAAAGGCCCCGGAAGCTTCGCCGAGCGCGGGACAAGGCAGAATCGTCGTGTGATCGAGTACCGAACGCCGGCAGAGATCGAGCAGATGCGAGCCGCGGGGAGCTTCGTCGCGTCCGTGTTGACCGAGCTGCGCAACCAGGCCGATGTCGGCACGAATCTGCTGGAGTTGGACGAGATCGCGCACGAGATGATCAAGGATCGCGGCGCGACCTCGTGCTACATCGACTATCACCCGTCCTTCGGGGCCAGCCCGTTCGGCAAGGTGCTCTGCACGTCGATCAACGACGCCGTGCTGCACGGCCTGCCGCACGACTATCGGCTGGAAGAGAGCGACCTGGTCAGCGTCGACTTCGCCTGCGAGGTCGACGGCTGGGTGTCGGACTCGGCGATCTCCTTCGTGGTCGGCGAGCCACGGGCGGCGGACCTGAAGCTGATCGAGACGACCGAGGTCGCGCTCGCCGCCGGAATCGAGGCGGCCCGGGTGGGTCACAAGCTCGGCGACATCTCGTACGCGATCGCCCAGATCGCGGGCAAGGCCGGCTACAAGATCAACACCGACTTCGGCGGCCACGGTGTCGGCCGCACCATGCACGGCGATCCGCACGTGCCCAACAACGGCCGCCGCGGCCGCGGGCTGCCGCTCAAGGCCGGCCTGGTGATCGCGATCGAGCCGTGGTTCCTGGAGACGACGGACAAGATCTTCACCGACAAGGACGGCTGGACCCTGCGCAGCCAGGACGGCTCCCGCGGCGCCCACTCCGAGCACACCATTGCAATCACCGACGACGGCCCCCTGATCCTGACCGCCCGTACCTAAACCCGCACTCCACCACACCAAACGCGGCAGTTCCGCTCGTTCGCGGCAGTTGCAACTGCCGCGGATCGCTGTAACTGCCGCGTTTGTGGCAGTCAAGAGGAGGCACGGGTACGGGTGATCGGCCGAGGTCTGCCGCGGGCTGTGGTTGTGCTCGGCGTCATCTCGTTCTGCGTGGCGGTCGGGTTCGGGGTGTTGGTGCCGGTGCTGCCGGTGTTCGCGCGCTCGTTCGGGGTCGGCAACTTCGAGGTCGGCGCGGTGATCTCGGCGTTCGCGCTGATGCGGCTGCTCAGCGCACCGCTCTGTGCCCGGTTGATCACCCGGTTCGGCGAGCGGCTGGTGCTCGGCGTCGGGATGTATCTGGTCGCGGCGTCGGCCGGCGTGTCCGGGCTGGCCGAGACCTACCCGCAGTTGTTGATCTTGCGGGCGGTCGGCGGCATCGGGTCGGCGATGTTCACGGTGTCGGCGATGACGTTGCTGCTGGCCTCGGTCGCGCCGGATCGGCGGGGCCGGGCGACGGGCTTCTTCCAGGGCGGCTTCCTGATCGGCAGCATGGCCGGGCCGGCGATCGGCGGCGGGCTGTCGACGATCTCGCTGAACGCTCCCTTCTTCTTCTACGCCGGGGCGTTGGTGGTCGCCGGGACGGTCGGGTTGATCTTGCTCCGCTCGCCCGGACCGGGGTCGACCGACGCGGCCATCCAGCCCGTGCCGCTGCGGACCCTGCTCGCCGACCGCCGGTTCCAGGCCGCCTGTGTGACCAACCTGGCCCAGGGGTGGACATCGTTCGGCGTCCGCAGCTCGCTGGTGCCGGTGTTGATCGTCGACGTGCTGCACGGCGAGCCCGCCTGGACCGGGATCGCCTTCGCCGTCGCCGCGGTGGTGCAGACCATCGCGGTCGCGCCGGCGGCCCGGATCACCGACACCGTCGGCCGTCGCCCGGCCATGATCATCGGCTGCCTGCTGGCCGGCGCGACCGTGGTGGCGATCCCGTTCGCGTCGAACATCGTGCTGCTGGTGATCATCCTCTGCGGTTACGGCGTCGCCGCCGCCTTCCTCGGCACCGCCCCGGCCGCGGCGGTCGGCGATGCCGCCGGTGGCCGGGCCGGGCGCGGGGTCGCGGTGTTCTCGATGTGCGCCGACTTCGGTGCGATCGTCGGGCCGCTGGTCGCCGGGGTGCTGGCCGACCACGTCTCCTATCCGGTGGCGTTCGGGGTCGGCGCGGTGTTGATCTTCGTGGCGGCCGGATTCTCGTTCCGGATGCCGGTGGAGCGGAAGGCGTAGCAGATCGGGCTTGCCCCCTTCGACAGGCTCAGGACATGCTTCGACAGGCTCGGGGAGCGAACGAACCTGCTTCGGGGGATTGGAACCCGGCCGAACAGCGCTTAAGGTTCTGCTTGATTCCGTTGGTCCGACGGGGGAGTCACGATGGCTCGATTCGCTGCGGTTCTCGCGTCGCTGCGGCGTTTCCACGGCCCGGCCCTGCTGCGGAACCTCGCCCGGATCGGCCGCCGGTCACCGCGGGTCGCGGTGGCCACCCTCGCGTTCAGCGTGATCCTGTTCGGCGCGATCCCCACCGCCCAGGCGTTCGGTCTTGCCGTCGATGACGTACCCGTTGAAGGTTTGAACGGGCAGCGGGCGGGCTGGGTCGGCAGTTGGATGACCGCGGTCGACCGCGCCGGGCGATCCGAGCCGGCCGCCTCGGGTTTCACCGATCAGACGCTGCGACAGGTCGTCGATCTGTCCCTCGGCGGCGACCGGATCCGGGTCCGGCTGAGCAACGTCTTCGGCGACCGCGACCTGCGGATCGGTGCCGCGACGGTCGCCCTGCGCCGAGGAGCGGCCGGGGCGGGCACCGCCGGACAGCCGCTGCGGCTCACCTTCCACGGCGCGACGGCGACGACGATCCCGGTCGGCGCCGAGGCGCTGTCCGACCCCGTCGCGCTGCCGGTGCCGGACGGCAGCCACCTGGTGATCAGCCTGTATCTGCCGGTCCCGACCGGCCGCGCCACCTGGCACCGGCACGGCTGGGCGACCAGCTATCGGGCCGCCGGTGACGCCAGCGCCGATGCGCGGTCCGGCCGGTTCACCGCGATCGGGCCGTCCTTCTATTTCCTGGCCGGGGTCGACGTGCTGACCCGTTCGGCCGGGGCCGTGGTGGCGTTCGGGGATTCGATCACCGAGGGCTGCTGTGAGGCGGGATCGATCGATGCCGACGCCAGCTATCCGGATCGGCTGGCGGCGCGGCTCCGCGACCGGTTCCCCGACCGGCCGGCCGTGCTCAACGCCGGCATCAGCGGCAACGCCCTGCTCTCCGACGGCGCCGGACTGAGCGCGCTCACCCGCTTCGACCGGGACGTCCTCGGCCAGACCGGGGTGCGGACGGTGATCATCCTGGAGGGGATCAACGACATCATCCACAGCCGCGGCGCCGTCCGGCCGGAGCAGCTGATCCGGGCCCAGGCCGAGCTCGTCCGCCGGGCCCGCGCCCGTGGCTTGAGGGTGGTCGGGGCGACGCTGACCCCGTTCGGCGGCTCCGGCGGCTTCACCGCGGCCGGCGAGCAGGATCGGCGTACGGTCAACCGGTGGATCCGGTCGAGCGGCGTCTTCGACGCGGTGATCGACTTCGACCGGCTGCTCCGCGACCCGAACGATCCGGCACGACTCCGGGCGGCCTTCGACCCGGGTGATCATCTTCATCCGACCGCGGCCGGCTATGCCGCGATGGCCGCCGCCCTCGATCTGCCGATCATGATCAAGGACCCGGAACCGGATGATCATCCCGAGCGGAACCATCACCCCGACCTGGCCGTACTCGTCGCGGTGCAGTTGTTCCTGCGCGAGGAGGAGCGACCGACGATGTTCGGTGATCACTGGATCGCCGCGCTGGCCGTCCAGCTTCCGGCCTGAGCCTGAGCCTGGACCGACGCTCAGGGTCGAGCCGGGACCTCGAAGATGATCTCGCGCCCGTCCTCCTCGTCCCACTGCTCGCCGACCTCGACGAAGCCGTACTGCTCGACCAGCGTCCGGGAGGCGACGTTGTCGGGGCTGATCGTGGCCCGCACGACGGCCACGTCCGGCTGGTCCCGGGCGACCGCGAGCAGCGTCTCCAGTGAGGCACGGGCGTAGCCGTTCCGGCGGTGCTGCGGGTCGATCCGGTAGCCGATCTCGACCATGCCGCGCGCGTCCGGCCGGCCGTGGAACCCGGCGATCCCGACCGCGCCGGTGATCCCCGGCACGACCGCGAGTCGGCTGATCCACGGCGCGTCGGCCGGCTCGGTCTCGACCTGCCCGCTGCGGAACCGCCACAGCCAGGCACACTCCTCGCCGATCAGGTACGGGGTCAGCAGGTCGCTCCCTTCGGCCTCCGGCCCGCCGTCGCCGCGGGCCAGTTCGTGCAGCAGCGGGACCGGGAGCTGGACCAGGGTGATCGCCGGTCCGGGGGTGCCCGGATGCGGCCAGGGATCGGTCAGAGTCGTCATGGTCAGGCCACTCTAGACAGCCGATCTTCTCCCGGCTGTTGCGGCATCAGACCGAACAGGACCGAGACGTCGCGCAGCCGGTCAGGATGGAGCCGCACCGGGGTGAGCAGCCAGCCGTCCAGCAGTCGTTGCAGGGTGCGGTCGACCTCGATCACGATCGGCTCAGTGAGGGTCGGGGCAGCTCGGCGGAGGCGGCCGAGCTCGGCGTCGATGATCTCCTGGCCACGTCGCCGCAGCGACTCCAGCACTTCGTCCTCGGCGGCGATCGTCACCCGCCGGCCCGCGCGATCAGCGGAGCCGGGCTGCCTGGCCGGAACAGCAGCCAGGTGGTGATCACGATGAGCGAGACCCCGAGCGGCACATGGACCATGATCGTGCCACCGCCACCGAGTGCGCTCTGCACCATGCCGCCGACCAAGATCACCGCGGCCGCCGCGATCGGCCAGGCCGGCCCGCGACCCGGGCGGAACAGCAAGATCGCCGCGACCACCAGTAACAGGGCGAAGAGGTGCACGAACGTGGCGCCGGCACCGTGCAAGGATCCCAGCGTGCCGCGGCCGAGCAACTGGCCCGCGGTCACCGTCTGCAGCAGCAGCGACAGCAGCTCGAGCAGGACCATCACCCGGAACAGCTGCCAGGGCCAGCGCGATCGTCGTACGACCTCGGTCTCCTCCAGATGCAACGGTTCGTTGACCGCCATGTGGGCCCCTTCCAGCGCAGACGGATGATCACCCCCGAGCATCGTCCTGGCGCCGGCGTGTGTCGTCCGCCGGATCGCGACTTTCGGGTACGTTCCGGGGCGTACGGCCGCTACGACACGGAGATGACGGGTGCTGATCAACTCGTCGGACTGTGCCAGGGAACCGGATCCAACCCGCTCCTCCGGCGCTTGTGCGCCGGATGGGAAGGACGCGCCGAGGACGGCGGGCCGGTCAGACGGAGCCGATCCCGCCTACCTCCGGTTCGGTACGGGTGGCGGCAGCTCCGGGAGGGTCTCCGAAGCACGCGAGTGGACGCTTTGGCCGCGAGTTTCTGCCGCGAGGCTGGTCAACGCGTCCACTCGGTGAGCGAACTGCGCCGAAGGGCGAAGGGCGACTCCGGCAACCAGCCGACGGTCGGCAGTGGAGGCTCGATCCTGCCCAACCCGCCCGTCCCTGGCGCGCCTTTCGTCATCCAGCGGCGCTCGATGGTGCGACCAGAGCGTCGACGCGCCACCCGCTGGTCTCCCCTTCGTCAGGCTCGGGGAAAAGAACAAGCGCGCGGCCCGGCCCGCACTTCGGCGGGCTAAGGGACAGACCGCACGGCCATGGCACGATCGGGGCATGACGCCTACGGTCGCGTTGGGGCTGCTGCTCTGGCTGCACTCGGCCGGCGAGGGCGGCCGGCTCCGGTCGATCGTCAGCCACCGCACGGACCGGTTCCGCTATCGGCCGAACTGGTGCCTGGCCGGGATGACCCCGCCGGATCAGACCGGGGCCCCGGTGTTCGGCTTCGACCGGGAGGTGATTCATCCCGGCGGTCATCCGGCGAAGGCGGTGATCGTCGTCCCCTTCGCCGAGCAGGTCCCGCTGTGGCGGGATCGGGCGCCGGCCGGCGCCCAGCTCGTGCTCTACGAAGGACCGCGACGGCACGGCGTGGCCCGGGTGATCTGGCAGGCGCCGGCGCACTGGCCGGTTGGCGACGACGAGGCGCCGACTTTCGCCGGCTGGCTCGACGGGGGACCAGAGCCCCGGCCAGAGCCCGGCCGTGATTGACATCGATTCGAACTTGTGTTCGACTCAATCTCGCGGAGGAGACGAGGGTCGTGAGGTGGTCCGGTGCGCTGGGAGGGACGACGAGTCGATGCGGTCGACGACTCCGCGCTTCCCGGCCTGGGGCAGTTCAGTGGGCTGGTCCGTAGCGTCCGGACGCCGGAGTTCGCCGGGATCACCTTCCATGAGGTGATGGCCAAGTCGGCGCTCAACCAGGTGTCGGCGCAGAGCGCGATCATGCCCGGGGCCTGGACGATCAACCCCTATCGCGGCTGCCAGCACGGCTGTGTCTACTGCTTCGCCCGGCCGACCCACAGCTATCTCGACCTCGACACCGGCACCGACTTCGACACCCAGATCGTGGTCAAGATCAACATCGTCGACCGGCTGCGGCAGGAGCTGCGCCGCAAGGGCGACCGGGTGGAGGGGGTGAACCTCGGCACCAATACGGATCCGTACCAGCGGGCCGAGGGTCGCTACCGGCTGATGCCGGGGATCATCGGCGCACTCGCCGACCACGGCAAGCCGGTGTCGATCCTGACCAAGGGCACCCTGCTGCAACGTGATCTTCCGCTGCTGGCCGACGTCGCCGACCGGACGCCGGTCAGCCTGGCCGTGTCGATCGCGGTCTACGGCGACGACGAGCTCCGCGCCTCGGCCGAGCCACACACCGCGACCACCAAGGCCCGGCTCGGCCTGGTCCGGGCGATTCGTGATCATGGTTTCGACTGCACCGTGCTGCTGATGCCGGTGCTGCCGTACCTCACCGATGATCATGATCACCTCGACGCCGCCCTCGGGCAGCTGAGCGAGGCCGGCGCGACCAACGTGCACGTCGGCGCCCTGCACCTGAAGCCCGGCGTCCGGGAGTGGTATCTCGGCTGGCTGGCGCGGACCCACCCGGGCCTGGTCCCGCGCTACCGGACCCTGTACGGCCGTGGTTCCTACGCCCCGAAGTCCTACCGGGAGGAGCTGGCCACCACCGTTGCTCCGCTCCGCCGTCGCCACGGCTTCGACCGCTCCGCCCGCAGCCGCCTGATCGTGCCCGCCGAACCCGAGCCGCCCGTCCATCAGTCGCCACTTTTCTGACGCACAAAGTCTTGCGGCTCGGCCTGCGTTGTTCTTCAATCAAGGCATGAAGACCATGATCGAGCTCGACGACGCAGCTCTCGCTGCGGCCGCCGCCGAACCCGGAACCTCGAGTGCGGAGACTAGTGTCGTTCCCTGAGCCTGTCGAAGGGGCCGAGGGATCGCACGACTTGTTCGTTACCTGGGCCAATCGAAATGATCTTGGATGATCTTGCTTGCCCTTCGACAGGCTCAGGGAACGTAGACCCAGACCTCCACACCAACTCTCCCCGCTCTCTCCACCAGGCTCCGGGCACAGAGCACTAACGCAGGCCGAGTTCGTCCAGGGCATCGCCGGCCCCGGACAGGTTCTCCAGGAACATCTCGGAGTATTTGCGGCTCAGCACCACGCCGTGGGCGCCGCCGTTGAAGGCGGCGAGGACGGCGTCCTTCACGCTGGCCCGGGTGCACTGGGTCAGGTCGTCGCCGGTCGATACATCGATGTTGAGGGCGAGGCCGGTGACGCTCTCGTTCCGCTTCTTCCGGTCGGCCACGGCGGCGGGCGCGGAGCCGACCGGGATGTCGATGTCGATCCCCGGAAAGATCTTGGTGTCCGGGCCGACACTGGCCAGCGCCCGCTCGGTCTCCCGTTTCACGTAGTCGGCGGTGAAGCCGACCTGCGGAAGTTGATCAAGATCGGCCTCGTCGTAGTTGAGCAGCCCCTGCAGCACCCCGTACGACTTCTCCGGGCCGAGATCGGCGAACAGGAACCGGGAGATCGAGTGCACCCAGTGATGGAAGCGCGGGCCGGCGCAGTTGTTGTAGGCGACCACCTTGATGAAGTCGGACAGCTTGCCCAGCTCGGCGTAGTCCTGGTCGGCCCGGTAGAACGGGCTGAACGAGATGTCGTGGAAGACGTGCCAGCCGACCTGCACCTGCCGGTTCGCGGCCTTGGCCACCCCGTAGATGTCGCGGTAGAGCTGGCGCTGGCTCTCGGTCCACAGGTTCTGCCAGCCGAGCACCTCGGGATAGCGCAACAGCACCCGCCAGAACGCGGTGAACGCCCCGTCGCTCGGCCGCTCCCCCGCCTGCAGTTTCTGGTTCCAGTCGAGCAACTCCTGATAGCCCTGCCGGGCCCGTTCCGGATCGAGCCCGCGGTCCCGCGCAATCGCGCTGCAGTGCCGGCAGAAGCAGGTGATCCCGGTGGCCGACATCGGTCCCTGCAGGGTCGTGTTCAGCGGGCCGGGCCGTTCGGAGCACCAGGCCAGCCCGTCCAGGTCGTAGCTCTGCACGTAGTCCTCGACGATGCCGAGGTGCCAGTTGCGGTAGTCCGGATTGTTGAAACACGGCCGCGACGACGGCCGGCCCCAGACGTCGACCTCCATCGTCGCCGGCATGCCCGGAATGTCCCGCACCGCCTGGATGTAGCTGCTCTCCTCCATCCAGGCGTAGGACTGGATGCCGCGCTTCTTCGCCTCGGCGATCACCTCGCCGAGCAGGTCGAAGTCGGGGTGCTCGGGGTTCTTCGGCACCGGCGGCAGGCTGGTGTTGCGGTAGTACTCGGGATGGGTGGTGGCGTAGTTGCCGCCGACGAAGTCGTGGTCGTACGCCTGCCCGCCGTGGTCCGGGATAGGGTGCCCGGGCACGGCGCGGCCGCCGGTGCCGCGGGTCCAGGTCGGGGTGGCCAGGAACAGGTTGTTCACCCCCGCCCGGGTCTGGAATTGATCAAGAACCGGTTCGATGCCCTCGTCGACGAACGAGATGGCACCGACCTGGATCGCGATCACCGGATTGACGGGCTGTTCGGACATGAGAAAGAGACTATTTCCATTCCGTACGGCCAGCGGCCGGCGTTCCGGTCAGCCGAACAGGGCGTTGAGGTTCACCGGCGGGCGCTCGGTCGGGAAGCCGTCGAAGGATCCGGACTCGGCCAGCCGCGAGGCCGCCTGGAAGACACCCGCCCAGGCCGCGAAGGCCAGGCCGCCGCCGATGCTGATCCGTCGCACACCCCGCTCGGCGTAGTCGGCGACAGTCAGGTCCGGCCGGAAATGGAGCACGTTGACCGGCTTGGGCGCGACGGCCGACACCACGGCGGCGATCTGCTCGTCGGTCTGGATCGCCGGGGCGTAGAGGCAGTCCGCGCCGGCCTCCGCGTACGCCTGCAACCGGGTGATCGTGTCGTCGAGATCCGGATTGCCGACGAAGAAGTTCTCGGCCCGGGCGGTCAGCACCGCGCCGCTGCCGCTCTCGTCGATCGCGCGCCGGGCAGCCCGGATCCGCTCGGTCGCGGTCTCGAGGTCGAACTGGGCCTGCTCCGGATCACCGGTGGAGTCCTCGATCGACAGCCCGGCGATGCCGGTCGCCAACGCCAGCCGTACGTTTTCGGCGACCTGATCGGCATCCTCGCCGTACCCGTTCAGGAAGTCGGCGCTGACCGGGAGGTCGGTGGCCGCGGCGATGTCGGCCAGGTGGGCCAGCATCTCGTCCCGGGACACGCCGCCGTCGGGCCGGCCGCGGGTGAAGGCGAACCCGGCGCTGGTCGTCGCCAGCGCCCGGAATCCCACGGACTCCAGGTATTTCGCGCTGCCCGGATCCCACGGGTTGGGGATCACGAAGCAGCCGGATTCGTGCAGCTCCCGCAGGGTGTTGATCTTGTCTTCGATGGTGGGCAACGGTCCATCCCTTCCGCGATTCGGGAGGCCAAGCGTAGGACCGGGGACTGACAACGGCGCCCGGCGGGTTTGACCGGTAATCCGAGCAGAGCTAACTTCACGGCAGGTAGCTCTCCGATGGAAAGTTGATCATGATGGCGCGAGCGTCCCGGGATGACCCGTTCGATCAGGACTGCCCGAGCCGGATGGCGCTCAACCACGTGGCCAGCCGCTGGGGCATCTTGATCATCTGCTCGCTGCGGGGTGGGCCGCGGCGCTTCTCCGAGCTGCGCGGCCAGGTCGGCGGGATCAGCGAGAAGATGCTGTCGCAGAACCTCCGCCAGTTGGCCGCCGACGGACTGGTCGAGCGCGAGGTGGTGCCGACCAGCCCGCCCCAGGTGTCGTACGAGCTGACCGAGCTGGGGCAGGAGCTGTCGGTCCACATCCAGGGCCTGGTGGACTGGGTGATCCGGCGGTCGGACCGGATCGTCGCCGCACAGGCCCGCAGCGCGGCCCAGTGATCGTCCGGCCAGTGATCGTCAGGCGGCGGCCAGCGCGTTGATCAAGTCGTCCAGCCCGGCCGCGACCAGGCCGACCCGCCGGTCGAGCACCAGGGTCGGCACCGCCCGGATCCCGTAGCGGTCGGCGAGCTCCCGGTCGGCGGCGATCGCGTCCCGGTACGCATCCGGCGCCGGCACCTCCAGCCCGGCCGCCGCGGCGATCTCCCGCCGCACCTCGGGGTCACCGATCCAGCGACCCTCGACCGTGTAGGCGCGCATCAGGGCCTCCGCGACCTCCAGCCCCCGGCCGTGCGCGCTCGCGTGCTTGATCAACCGATGGGCCTCGTACGTATTCGCCGGCCGGGCCCGGTCCAGCCGATAGTCGAGCCCGGCCTCCCGCGCCTGCGCGGTGACCAGCGCCAGCCGGCGATCGTTCTCGACCGAGCCGATGCCGAGCCGCTGCAGATGAAACTCCGGCAGCGTCCAATCGAGATCGTCCGGATAGGTCGGGTCGAGCTGGAAGGACCGCCAGACCACCTCCGCCGGCAGGTCGACCACGGCCAGCGCCTGGTCGAGCCGGCGTTTGGCGATGTAGCACCACGGGCAGACGGGATCCGAGAACACCTCGATCAGCATGATCACGACGATAGTGTCAAAGCTAACCTTTCAGAAGTACGTACCGACAGGTTAGCTGCTAACCAACAAGTGCCGCGAACGCGTCAGTTACAGCTATCCGCGGCAGTTGCAACGGCCGCGGATGCGCGTAACTGCCGCGTTTGCGCTGGTCGGGCGCAGCGACTGACGGCGCAGGGTCAGAGGGTGAAGTCGGATAGGGGGATCAGGCCTAGGCGGCGGGTGGGGCGGGTGGCGGCGACGTAGAGGTCGGCGTGGCCGCGAAGCGGCCCTGGTGGATGCTCGCCGCGGCGGCCGGCGGCGAGGATCTCCTCCGGCGCGACGATGATCACGCCGTCGAATTCCAGGCCCTTCGACTCCTCCGGGGTGAGCACGGCGACCGGGGCGTCGAGAAACCCCTTCTCGGCGAAGGTGGTCGCCTCCGGACAGACGGTGCGGACCAACTCGCGGCAGGCCTCGACCCGATCCGCCGTCGTGATCACGGCAACGATCCCGGCGCCGAGCAGGTCGCGCTCCGCGGTCAGCAGTTCCGGCAGATCCCGGGCCAGCGCCTCGGCCGTGGTCGGCTTGGTCCACGGCTCGTCCCCGTCGGGCCGGGCGGCCCGCGGCACCGTGCCGTCCGAGCCGCTCGCGGCCAGGATCCGGCCGGCGAACTCCAGAATCGGTCCGGTGGAGCGATAGCTGACGGTCAGCGCCTCGCGCCGCCACCGCCCGGCCGCCACGGGATCGAGCGCGCCGGCCCAGGAATGCGGGCTGTCCGGAGACGAGGCCTGGGCGAGGTCACCCACGGCGGTCATCGAGCCGGTCGGACAGCGGCGGGCGAGCACCCGCCAGGCCATCGGCGACAGCTCCTGGGCCTCGTCGATGATCACGTGGCCGTAGGCCCACTCCCGGTCCCGGCGGGCCCGGTCGGCCAGCGGTTCGATCACGCCGGCGTCGTAGTAGCGGGCCAGCACCTCCGAGCCCTCGATCCGGATCTCGCCGTAGTCCTCGTCGGCGTACTCCAGGGCCAGCTCGGCCGCCTCCTCGGCGGCCAGGTCGAGCTCGTGCCCCTCGGTCTCCCGGATCGACTCCGTCCGCCGCCGGTGGGCCGCTTCGGCGTCGAGCAGCTCCTGGGCCGGGCCCAGGAGCTCGGCCAGTTCGTCGAGCAGGGGTACGTCGGAGACGGTCCAAGCTCGGTGGTCGGGGGATGGTTCGGAGGTGAATCGGGCCTGCCCTTCGACAGGCTCAGGGGACGAAGTCGATCGGGCCTGCCCTTCGACAGGCTCAGGGAACGGACCCGACGCGGATCCGGCTTGCCCTTCGAAGCGGCTGGGCGCTGTCGGGTCATCGGCGAGGGCGGCGCGTTCGGCCTCGGTCAGGTCGGCGCCGACCCGCCGGCGCAGCTCAGCGTCGGAGAAGAGATCGGTCAGGACGCGCTCCGGGGTGAGCTCGGGCCACACCTGATCGGCCGCTCGCGCGAAACCGTCCGAGGCGGCCAGCAGGGCCCGAGTGCCGACCGGGTCGAGCATGTCCTTGAGGCTCTTGTCCTCCTCGCCCTCGATCAGGTCGGGCACCTCGACCTCGTCGATCATCCGCTCCAGCCGATCCATCTCGCGGCCGACCAGCTCGTCCAGCAGGAGGCCGACGACGTACGGCCGGACCCGGTTGTGGGTGAGCTGCAGGTGGCCGGCCCGTTCCCGGGCCCGGTCCCGGACGCCGCGGCAGAAGTCCGCGTCCAGCTCGTGCTCGTCCTCACCGACGACGACGTGCAGGCCACCCTCGGGCGCCCGCTGATAATCCGCGACCGCGGCGCTGAGCAGGCCCGCCATCCGCGGATCGCCCTTGATCATCGCCGTCTCCGGCGGATCGATCGTCGTGGTCCGCAGCGGCGGGTAGAGATCACCGACGGAGCTGAGCACGACGTCGGTCTCACCCAGGCCGGGCAGCACCTGCTCGACGTAGCGGAGGAAGGTACGGTTCGGGCCGATCACCAGGATTCCCTTGTCCTGCAGGCGATCCCGGTGGGTGTAGAGCAGGTACGCGGCGCGGTGCAGGGCGACCACGGTCTTGCCGGTGCCCGGACCTCCTTCCACCACGAGGATCCCGGACAGGCCTGAGCGGATGATCGTGTCCTGCTCGCCCTGGATGGTGGCGACGATGTCGGCCATCCGGCCGGTCCGGGCCTGCCGCAGCGCGTTCAGCAGCGCGGCCTCGCCGGTCAGTTGATCATCGCCGTCGACGCCGGTGAAGTCGAGGACGTCGTCGTCGACCCCGACCACCTGCCGGTTGCGGAGATGGATGTGCCGGCGCAGCCGAATGCCGAGCCGCTCGGCCGGGGTGGCCCGATAGAAGGCGGCGGCAACCGGGGCCCGCCAGTCGATCAACATCGGATCGCGGTTGTCGTCGGCGATGCCGGTGCGGCCCAGATAGAGCCGGTCACCGTCGTCGGTGTCGAGGCGGCCGATCACCAGGCCCCGTTCGGCCGCGGTCAGGCCGGCGGCGCGCTGGGCCAGGCGTTCGGCGAGATGCTGCCGCTCCCGTACCCCCTGGTCGGTTTCGGTGGTGGAGTCGCGGATGGTGCTGGTGAGCTGGCGCTCGGCCTCCGCGCGGAGGTGGTCGAGGCGGGCGTAGATGGTGTCGACGTAGTTCTGTTCGGCGGTGATCTCTGACTGAGCGGACGGAACACTCATACGGATGGATCGCTCCTGCGTGCCGTGGGTGAGCGCCGGACTCGGCGCGGGCGTGAGCGTACCCGACGATTCAAGGGTCGCTAGGGTGCTGAACGCAAGCAACCTGAAATAAATTCCGTACAGTCGGCGGAATTTTCTTGAGGTCGATGCCGATCGGAGGGGACTGTGGGCCGAACCGACGTCCGAGGGGTCGCGCTGCTCGCCGCGCTGCTGCTGGTGACCGCGCTGGCCGGCTGCGGCGATCCGGCCGCCCGCGCCAACGAGGTCAAGGTGACGCTGGCCAACCACGTCTGGAGCACGGCGATCCAGAAGCTGATCCCGGAGTTCGAGGCCGAGACCGGGCTGGACGTGACGGTCTCGACGCTGGGCGAGAACCAGCTGTCCGACCAGTACAACGTGAAGCTCAACGCCGGCACGGACGACATCGACGTGATGATGTTCCGGCCGTTGCAGGAGGGTCGCCAGTTCATCCACAACAAGTGGCTGGCCGACCTGACCGACCGGACCGGGGACGCGGCCTATCGCTGGGACGACTTCATGGAGTCGGCCCGGGGCGCGGTCAGCGACGGCGACCGGGTGTACGGGGTGCCGTTGATCACCGAGCGGGAGATCCTCTATTACAACGCCGACCTGCTGCGGCGGGCCGGGATCGACGGACCGCCGGAGACGCTGGACGACCTGATCACCGCGGCGCGGCAGGTCAAGGAGCGGGTGCCGGACACGTTCGGCTTCGTCGCCCGCGGCCAGCGCTCGCCCGCGGTGACCCAGTTCTCCAGCTACCTGTTCTCCTGCGGCGGCGACTTCGACGACGGCACCAGGTCGACCCTGAACACGCCGGAGGCGATCCGGGCGTACGAGATCTATACCGAGCTGCTCCGCGAGGTGGGCCCGCCGGGCACCTCGAACATGAACTGGCCGGACGCCTTCGCGGTGTTCCAGCAAGGCCGCGCGGCATTCCTGACCGACGCGGACAGCCTGTTCGCCAACCTGACCGATCCGGAGAAGTCGCGGGTCGCCGATCAGGTCGGCTTCGCCCGCTTCCCGGCCGGCAGCGCCGGTTCGAAGCCGTACAACGTGACCTCGTGGGGGCTGGCGATCAACGACGTCTCGACCCACCAGGACAACGCCTGGCGCTTCGTCCAGTGGGCGACCTCGCCGGAGGTCACGTTGCGGATGCAGCAAGCCGGGACTCCGAGTGCCCGGGACTCCGTCTGGGCCGACCCGTCCAGCACCGCGAACCTGCCGCCCGAGCTGGTCCGGGTGATCAAGGACAGCTTCTCCGGCTCGGTCGGCCATGATCGGCCGCGGTTGATGAAGGTGCCACAGGCCCGTGACATCGTCGGCGGTCCGCTGGTCACCGGCCAGGAGGGCGGCGACATCGCGGCGGCCGCGGCCAAGGCAGCCGAGGAATACAACGAACTGCTGGCCAAGGAGCGCCGATGAGTTCCGTCGGGACGTATCTCAACCGGCACCGGAAGTGGGTGCTGGCCGGCCCGGCGATGATCTTCGTCGTCGCCATGATCGCCTTCCCGGTGGCCTGGACCGTCTATCTGAGCGTCACCAACGCCTCGGGTTCGGTCCGGGCGGACAAGATCTTCGTCGGGCTGGACAACTATGTCGAGATCCTGACCGATGTGGAGCGGTTCTGGCCTGCGGTCGGCCGGACCGCCGTGTTCACGGTGGGCGCGATCGTGCTGGAGTTGATCTTCGGGATGATCATCGCGCTGCTGCTGTGGCGGCCGTTCCGTGGTCAAGGGCTGGTCCGGTTGGCGATCCTGCTGCCGCTGGTCGCGACCCCGGTCGCGGTCGGGATGATGTGGCTGTTGATCTTCGAGCCGACGATCGGTGCGGCCAACCAGCTGCTGGAGCTGGTCCGGATCCCGGCCCAGGGCTGGATCTCCGATCCCGACCAGGCACTGCCGACGCTGATCTTCATCGACGTCTGGCAGTGGACCCCGATGGTCACGCTGATCCTGATGGCCGGGCTGACCGCCCTGCCGGGCGAGCCGGACGAGGCGGCCCGGGTGGACGGAGCGTCGAGCTGGCAGCGGTTCTGGTTCGTCACCCTGCCGCTGCTGGCGCCGACCGTGATCGCCGCCGTACTGCTGCGCAGCATCGATGCGTTGAAGACCTTCGACATCCTGTACGCGACCAAGGGCAAGGGCGGTGGCTCGGCGCATGAGGTGGAGACCCTGAACATCTACGCCTACGGGCTGAGCTTCGACTACAACGAGTACGGGTTGTCCTCGGCCGTATTGATCATCTTCTTCCTGATGATCGTGGCGGTGGTCGCCGTGCTCGTCCTGCGTCGGGGAAAGGCGGCACCGTGAACCGCGGGCGGAAGCGGCCGGGCCGGACTCGGCGACAGTGGCTCCGGGTCGGCCGCGTGATCGCGTTGGCGGCGATCGTGATCGGCTTCGCCGTCCCGCTGATCTGGATGGTGCTGGCCTCCTTCAAGACCAGTCTGGACATCACCGACCCGACCCGGACCCTGGTCTTCACCCCGACCCTGGCCAACTACGGCACCGTGTTCGGGCAACAGAACTTCCTGCCGTTCATCGGCAACAGCCTGATCGTCGGCGCCCTGTCCACGTTGCTGTCGCTGGTGCTCGGCGTGCCCGCCGCGTATGCGATGAGCCGATTCCGGATGGGCGGCTCGGCCGGGGTGGTGCTGCTGGCCCGGATCATCCCCGGTGTCAGCCTGCTGGTGCCGTGGTTCTACGTCTTCGCCAACCTTCGGCTGGTCGGCAACTACTCGGCGCTGGTGCTGTCGCACATGTTCGTCGCGTTGCCGCTGATCGTCTGGATCATGATCGGCTACTACGACCAGATCCCCGAGGAACTGGAGGAGTCGGCCCAGGTCGACGGGCTGACCCCGTTGGCCGCGTTCGCCCGGATCACCCTGCCGCTGTCCACGCCGGGCATCGCGACAGCGAGCATCCTGGCCTTCATCTTCTCCTGGAACAACTTCATGTTCGCCCTGGTGCTGTCCGGCGAGAACACCCGCACCCTGCCGGTGGCGATCTTCAACTTCATCGCGTACGCCAGCATCGACTGGGGCGGCCTGATGGCGGCCTCGGTGATCATCACCGTACCGATCATGATCATCGCCCTGTTCACCCAGCGCTACATCGTCGCCGGCATGACCGCCGGCGCCACCAAGGGCTGACCCCCACCGAGTTGTCAGAACTGAGTTGTGCCAGAGGGCAACTCAGTTCTGACAAGTCGGCTTCAGCCCCAGAAGGTGTCCTCGGCGGGACCGTCGGCGGAGAACAGGTGCACCTCGACGATCCGACCGTCGCGAACTGTCAACAGGTCGACTCCGGCCATGTCCATCGCCGCGGTCGCGGTTCGGCCGGAGAAGCGCACCGGCACCGCGACCAGCTCGCCGTTGGTCATCGCCGGACCGGTGACCGCGAGCTGGAATGTCCCTTCGCTGACCTCCATCATGCCGCCCAGCAACGCGGCCACTTCCTCGGCGCCGCGATGATCACCGGAGAACCGGTTGGCGCCCGGCTGGCGCCAGAGCACCGCCGGGCTGAACCTCGCGAGCGCCGCCGGGACATCGCCACGGCCGAGGGCCTCGAAGTAGCCGGCGACCACCGCAGCCGGAGTCTGATCTGACATCCTGATCTCACTTTCCGGTGTCGAATTTCCCTTGTCAGATCCAATGATTACAATCGGTTACCTGTTACCTCAACGTAACTAAAGGCCCGAGCTCGAGGAGATTTCGATGGCCACGCCCGACTGGAACGTGATGCTGGCGACCTGTCCGTCCCGCACCTCGCTGGCCCGGATCGCGAACAAGTGGACGGCGATGATCGTCATCGCGCTCAGCGACGGGCCGCTGCGCTTCGGCGCGATCCGGCAGGCCGTCGACGGGATCAGCGGCAAGGTGCTGGCCGACACCCTGCGCGACCTGGAGCGGGACGGGATCGTCCTCCGCTCGGCGTACAACGAGATGCCACCCCGCGTCGAGTACGAACTGACCGAACTCGGCCGGACCCTGCACGAACCGCTCGGTGCCCTGGGCCGTTGGGCCGAGCAACACATCGAGCGAGTGCTCGACGCCCGCGACCGCTACGACAACCGGACGACCGGCCCTGCCGCCGACCACCTGATCACCGCCTGATCTCCACCGAGTTGTCAGAACTGAGTTGTGCCATAGGGCTACTCAGTTCTGACAAGTCGGCGTTCAGGTGGCGGGGTTGCGGGCGCCGTGGTGGAGGAGGTCGAGGAGTTGGGTGGTGGCGGGGGCGAGGTCGAGGGTGGGGTCGGCCAGGGCGGAGTTGGCGATGCCGTCTACGGCGCCGCCGAGGATGATCGCCAGGGACGTCGGGTCGAGGTCGGGGCGGTAGCTGCCCTCGGTCTTGGCCGCGGCGATCAACTGGGCAAGTTCCTGGTGCCGGGCGGGCGATTCCGGGCGGTCCGCGACGCCGGTCTCGTCGCTCTCGACGATCGCCTCGGTGATCATCCGGGCGTGCGTCGGGTGCCGGGCGACGTAGTCGATCATGGCGGTCAGGTAGGCCTCGACCCGGCCCTCGGCCGACTCCGCTGCCAGGATCCGCTCGGTGACGTGCTCGATCATCGCGGTGATCACGGAGTCGTACGCGGCCTTGATCACCGCGGCCTTGCTGGCGTAGTGATAGATCACCGCGGCCTTGGTGATGCCGGCGGCGTCGGCGATCCGTTGCAGCGAACAGCGGGCGTAACCGTGGGCCGCGACCAGCTCGATCGTCACCTCGATCAGCTGCGCCCGGCGAGCCTGTTCGGTGAAGGTCGCCTGCCGTCCGGCCCCCCGAGCGGAGCCTTTCCGTGATGGCATCAGGCCAGACTATTCGCGAACTCGGCGACGTCGGCGGCGATCTCGTCCGGATATTCGCCGTTGATCGCGTGCGAGGCCTCGGGATAGACCTTGACCGTGCCGCGCCGCAGGGTCTGCTCGGCGAAGGCGGCGGCCGCGGCCGAGTCGTGCATGACCGAGCGCCCGGCCATGATCACCAGGATCGGCACGTCGATCGCGGCGAGTTGCTCGGCCGGGAACCGGGTCGGTGACGGCAACTGCTTGGCGTAGCTCTGCATGCCGACCTCGATCAGGTCGGCGACCGGTACGTCCTCGACCGGCGCCCCGTTGGCCGTCCAGCTGTTGAAGTCGTCCCGCCAGCTCTTCGGCGCGAACGGCAACGCCACCGGGATGGACCGCAGGATCACCGACAGCGGCAGGTCGTTGAAGGTCGTCGCCGGGTCGAGGACGACCGCGCCGGCCACCTTCCCGGTGCGGTGCACGACGTGGTTCATCACGTTCCAGCCGCCCAGCGAGGAGCCGAACAGCAGCAGCTTCTCCTCGGGCAACTGGCCCAACGCCTCGTCCAGCCAGCGCGCCTGATCCTCCCCCGAGACGATCGGCCGCTCCTGCACGCTGCGGCCCGGCTCGCCGATCATGTCCACCGAGTAGACGTCGCTCACCCGGAGCAGGGACGGCAGGTTGTCGGCCCACATCGGCGTCGAGGCGGACGTGCCGGGCAGCAGCACCACCGGCGGGACCCCCGTCTCGGCCCCGGACCAGCGATAGAGCCGGACCACGCCGTAGCTCGTCCGCAGCTCCAGCGTCCGCTCCGGCTCCGGCAGCTCGGCCATCGCCCGATCGTAGGCGGCCGCAAACCTGTCGTACCCCTCGGCCGAGCGGAAGTGCCCGACCGGTGACGGCTCCCGCAGCACGAAGGTCACCGCCCCGATCAGCACCACGATCACCACCAGCACAGGCACCAGGACCCGGCCTCGACGTTTCGACATCTGCAGCTCCTAACCTTGTGGTCAGTCAACTTACCATATGGTTAGTCGAGACGGCGCGACCCGTGTCGGCCGACGCGACCGCTGCAGTGGTCGCGTCGGCTGGTATCGGTCGCGCGGCGCGCGGTAGCCTGCCGGGAACTCGGGGTTCACTGCGGATGCTGCGACCGGGCCTCGGGGCCGAGCCCACCCGACGCTGAGTAGGTCCCATGTCTCCACCGCGCACCAGGTCGAAGCTGATCGGCATGATCATCTATGCGGTCGTCTTCGTGACCGTCACCACGACGGCCGTCGTCTTCTCGGTCCGGGCGGCGAGCTCGGGCACCGACCTGCGGTCCAACCTCACCTACATCGCGCCGGCGGGCGTCGGCGGTGGCTGGGACTCCTTCGCCCGGGAGCAGCAGCAGGCGATGCGGTCCGGCGGGGTGGTCAACAACGTCCAGGTGGTCAACATCCCCGGCGCGGGCGGGACGATCGGGCTGAGCCGGTTCAGCACCATGACCGGGCAGGCGACCAACGTGATGGCCACCGGGACGGCGATGCTCGGCGGGATCGAGCTCAACGACTCCCCGGTCGACCTGAGCGACGTCCGGCCGATCGCCCGGGTGGCCGAGGACTACGACGCCGTGGTGGTCGCGGCCGACTCCCCGTACCGGAGCATCGACGACATCGTCGCGGCCTGGAAGCAGGATCCGAAGGCGGTGACCTGGACCGGCGGCTCGGCCGGCTCGATCGACCATCTGATCATCGCGGCGCTGGCGCTGGAGGTCGGCGTCGATCCGGCGGCGATGACGTTCATCCCCAAGTCGGGCGGCGGCGAGGCGATGCAGACCGTGCTGAACGGCACCTCCGACGTCGCGGTCACCGGCTACAACGAGATCGCCGATCAGGTCGAGTCCGGCCGGGTCCGGGCGCTGGCCATCTCGGCGCCGGAACGCCTGCCGGGGGTCGACCTGCCCACACTGACCGAGCTCGACTACGGGGTCGATCTGGTCAACTGGCGCGGGGTGCTGGCCCCGCCCGGCATCACCGACGAGGAGCTGGCCGAGCTCAAGGCGATCATCGAGGAGACCCGGAACTCGGCCGAGTGGCAGGACGCGCTGAGCCGCAACAAGTGGATCGACTCCTATCTGACCGACGACGAGTTCGCCGAGTTCATCACCCAAGATCAACAACGGATCGCCGACCTGATCAAGGAGCTGGGCCTGTGACCGCGGCGAGCGTACGGCCGTGGGGCGAGGGACGTTCCGGGCTGATCATGGCGGGCATCCTGGCCGCGTTCGCCACCTACTTGATCATCGGCGTGGCGGTGATGGAGGTGCCCGAGGGCACCGATCCGCCCGGGCCTGAGGTGTTCCCGATGATCATCGCGATCGCCGGCTACGTGGTCGCGGTGTTGCTGGCGGTGAGCTGGCTGCGGACGCCGACCCCGGCCCGGCCGGCCACCTTCGCCGAGGACGACGACGTGCCGGAGGAGCAGCGCCGGGAGGCCGAGGAGGCGGCCAAGGTGCCCTATCGAGCCTTCTCCGACTGGCGCTCGATCGCCTGGGCCGTCGGCGGTTTCGCCGCGTTCGCCGCGGTGCTGGAGTTCGCCGGCTGGATCATCGCCGCCGCGCTGCTGTTCTGGTGCGTGGCCCGCGCCATGGGCAGCCGCCGGCCGCTGTTCGACCTGACCCTGGCGCTGACCGTGAGCAGTCTGGTCTACCTCGCCTTCGGCGTCGCGCTGGGGCTCAATCTTCCGTCCGGGATCCTCGGAGGTGGTTTCTGATGGAGGCCCTGGGGCTACTGCTCGAAGGCTTCGGCCACGCCTTCACCCCGATGAACCTGCTGTTCGTCGTGGTCGGCTGCCTGCTCGGCACCGCGGTCGGCGTGCTGCCCGGCCTCGGCTCGTCGATGGCGGTCGCGCTGCTGCTGCCGATGACGTTCGCGCTCGACCCGACCGCGGCCTTCATCATGTTCGCCGGCGTCTACTTCGGCGGGCTGTTCGGCGACTCGACGATGGCGATCCTGATGAACACGCCGGGCCAGGCGTCGGCGATCGCGTCGACCTACGAGGGACACAAGATGGCCCGGGCCGGACGCGCTCCGCAGGCCCTGGCGACGGCGGCGATCGGCGCCTTCATCGGCGGCATGGTCTCCTGCATCGTCGTCGTCTTCCTCGCCCCCGTGCTGGCCGACATCTCCACCAGCTTCGGCCCGGCGGAGTATTTCGCGCTGGCCCTGTTCGCGTTCCTGGCCACCTCGTCGGTGGTCGCCGACTCGGTGATCAAGGGACTGACCTCGCTGGTCCTCGGCCTCGGCATCGCCACCATCGGGATCGACTCGGTGACCGGCACCGAGCGGCTCAGCTTCGGCGTCCCCGACCTGTTCGACGGCGTCTCGCTGGTCACCGTCACCGTGGCGCTGCTGGCGTTGGGCGAGGTGTTCCACATCGCTTCCCGGATCCGCCGCGATCCGGCGTCGAACACGATCCGGCGGTCCGGCCGGCCGTTCCTGTCGCTGCGCGAATTCCGTGAGGCGCTGCCGGCCTGGCTCCGCGGCACCGGCATCGGGCTGCCGTTCGGCGTGATCCCGGTCGGCGGCGCCGACGTGCCGACCTTCATCGCGTACGGGGCCGAACGGGCCCTGGACCGGCGACGCCCGGAGCCCCAGTTCGGCAAGGGCGCGATCCGCGGCCTGGCCGCGCCGGAGGCGGCCGGCAACGCCACCACCGGCACCGCGATGGGCGCCCTGCTGGCGCTCGGCCTGCCGGTCTCGGCGACCGCGGCGATCATGCTGGCCGCCTTCCGCCAGTACGGTCTGCAGCCCGGCCCGCTGCTGTTCGAGCGGGCGCCGGAGCTGGTCTGGGGGCTGCTGGCCAGCTTCTTCCTGGCCATGATCGTGCTGCTGATCCTGAACCTGCCGTTCGCCCAGGTGTGGGCCAAGCTGTTGCTGATCCCGCGGCCGTACCTCTATGCCGGCATCGCCGTCTTCTGCGCGCTCGGCGTCTACGCGACGTCGGCGTCGGTGTTCGATCTCTTTCTGCTGCTGGGGATCGGGCTGCTCGGCTTCGTGATGCGCCGCTACGAGTTCCCGGTCGCGCCGCTGTTGATCGGAATGGTGCTCGGCCCGCTGGCGGAGACCAGCCTGCGCGACGCACTGCTCAGCTCCGGCGGCGACTACGCCGTCTTCGTCTCCAGCCCGATCGCGGTCGCCATCCTGGCGCTGTTGATCATCGCCCTGTTGATCTCGGTCATCGGCCGGCTCCGGTCGGCGCGGAAGCGGGATTTCTGAGGGAGCGAGGGTGACAACGCGTGGACCCTCGCTTGGCAGCGGCCGCCCGGTCTGCGAAGAATGGGGTGCCTGCGAACAAAGGAGACCGGCGATGACCGATCCAGTTTCCCGACGAACCCTCCTCGCGGCCGGAGCCTCGGCCGCGCTCGGCACGGCCGCCGCCGGCGTGGTGGGGGTGCCGAGCGCGCGAGCCGATCGCGGCCGACCATTCCCGGAGCCGATCAAGGTGCCGGAGGCGATCGGCCGCGGTGGCGCCGTCGCCTCGGTCGACCCGTACGCGAGCGAGGTCGGCATCCGGGTGCTCCGCTGGGGCGGCAACGCCGTCGACGCGGCGATCGCGATGGCGGCTACCCTCGGCGTCACCGAGCCGTTCTCCGCCGGCATCGGCGGCGGCGGCTTCTTCGTCTATCACCAGGCCAAGAAGCGCCAGACCTGGACGATCAACGGCCGGGAGACCGCGCCGCAGAGCTACACCGAGGACCAGTTCACCGACGGCGACGGCAACGCCCTCGACTTCGACGCGGTGGTCAACTCCGGCCAGTCGATCGGCGTGCCCGGCACGCTCGCCACCTGGGCCGTCGCGGCCCGGAAGTTCGGCACCCGGCGGCTGGCCGACCTGCTGCTGCCCGCAGAGCTGATCGCCCGCAAGGGCTTCGTGGTCGACCAGAACTACCACGACCACACCGCGTCCAACGCCGAGCGGTTCGCCCAGTTCCCGGAGACCGCCAAGGTGTTCCTGCCCGGCGGTGAGGTGCCCGCGGTCGGCGCCGCGATGCGCAACCCCGACCTGGCCGACACCTACCGGCTGCTCCGGCGGCGCGGCATCAACGAGTTCTACCGCGGCAAGATCGGCCGGGCGTTGATCAAGGAGGCGCGCCAGCCGACCACGGTGGCCGGCGTCGAGGTGCTGCCGGGTGAGCTGACCCTGAAGGACCTGGGCCGCTACCAGGCGCCGGTGCAGCAGCCGACCCGGAGCAAGTTCCGCTACTTCGACGTGTACGGGATGAGCGTGCCCAGCTCGGGCGGGATCGCGGTCGGCGCCATCCTCAACCTGCTCGACGCCTACATCGAGATCTCCGGCCGCACCTTGGCCGACCTGAGCGAGCTGGAATATCTGCACCAGTTCTCCGAGGCCTCGGCGACCGCCTTCGCCGATCGCAACCGCTACGTCGGCGACATCGCGGACGTACCGGTGAAAGAGCTGCTCAGCAAGGGATTCGCGCACGAGCGGTCACAGCTGTTCGACCCCGTGAAGGCGCAGCCGCGGCCGATCCCGTTCGGCTTCCCGGACGGCGACTACGAGGATCCGCCGGGCACCGGCGACGGCCAGGCCGAGCCGTACGAGGGCCGCTCGACGACCCATCTCAACGCGGTCGACCGCTGGGGCAACGTGGTCGCGTACACGCTGACCATCGAGCAGACCGGCGGCTCCGGGATCACCGTCCCCGGGCACGGCTTCCTGCTCAACAACGAGCTGACCGACTTCAACTTCGTGCCGGTCACGCCGGGCGTCCCGGACCCGAACCTGCCCGGCCCGGGCAAGCGGCCGCGCTCCTCGATGAGCCCGACCATCGTGTTCGAGGACGAGCGTCCGGTGCTCACCGCCGGCACCCCGGGCGGCGCGACGATCATCACCTCGGTCGCCCAGATCATCGCCGGCCACCTGGGCCGCGACCTGGCCCTGGTCGACGCCATCGCCGCCCCCCGGCTGAGCTCCCGCAACGGCACCGAGGAGGCCGACCTGGGCCTGGCCGACTCCGCGACCGGCGCCGCCCTGACCGACCTCGGCCACAAGCTGTCATCGACCACCTGGATCGGCAACGCCTCCGGCATCTCGCTGGAGCCCAAGCTGATGACCGCCGCCGCCGAGACCGTCCGCGGTGGTGGCGGGGCGGCCGACGTGGTCGACCCGCGCGGCAGCGGGGACTGACCGGAGTCGAGTCGGTCCAGGTGGGCTGGACCGACTCGACCCCTGGACCGTCGACCTATCTGA
Organism: Microlunatus speluncae; assembly: GCF_009299835.1. Lineage (GTDB taxonomy): Bacteria > Actinomycetota > Actinomycetes > Propionibacteriales > Propionibacteriaceae > Microlunatus > Microlunatus speluncae. The sequence goes on along the minus strand of NZ_VKCZ01000020.1, from coordinate 205,877 downwards.
GGTGGGAGGCCGTCCGGACGATCCGCTGGGCGCGCTGGGCGGGCACGCCCAGTGCGGCGAGGACCTTGTGCAGGAACCGGTCCCGCTCCGCCGGGGTGTCCGCTCCGGGATGGTCGACCCCGGTGATCATGGCGCCGCTCGCGCGGACGAAGCCGAGGGTCCGGAAGGAGCGGGCCAGGCCGTCGTATTCGTACTGCAGCGGCAGGTCTTCCGCCGTCGACAGGTGCAGCACCGACATGCGTAGCACCGGGGCCGCAGACCGGGGCACCGGAGTCGTTGGCGAGGAGGGCGTCCGGTACGCGTCGCGGCCATCGCCATCGTCCGGGCTCAGGAAGTCCGTCCGGTAGGCGACGTCGCCCAGGTAGGACGGTCTCGGCTCGTACCTGACCAGGCTCGGTTCGCGGAAGCCGGCGGCGGCACTGAGGAAGCCGGCGATGAACTTGCCCGCCGCGGCTCCCACGCAGCCGACCGCCAGCCCGATCACGATGCTCAACCACAACGGCAGGGAGGCGGCCGGCGAGGTGGCGACCCAGAGACCGAGCCCGGCGCCGGCCGTCGGCAGGGCGATGAACGCGATCGAGAACATCGCGCGGCCGAAGTTCCGGGACAGGAGCACGCCGACGAGCGCGCCGCCGGCTGCGTAGCCGACGAGGGTCGCAAGCCCCAGGGGTGCCGTCACGACCGAGGTCGAGACCAGGGCCAAGGCGGCCAGGGCCCCAGCCACCGATCCGTAACCGCGGCCGCTTTCGGCCATGCCCTCGGACCGCAGCCATCGATCGCGGCCAGCCAACTGGATGACGAGCCGACCGTTGGCCGAAGCCGTCCCGGCCGTCCAGCCGCAATAGCAGCCGACCAGCGCTCCGAACCAGGCGCCGAACATGAACCCGATCACCACGCCGATCACGGCCAGGACGACTGAGTCGACGTAGCTAGGTTTCGACATTCCGCAGGCCTCCCAACATCATCCCAATCGAACGTTCGCTGGGCGTCAAGATCACGCAGCCGGTCCTGGACGGATGTCACGGTGTCGGATCTCAGGTGGGGTCGAGGAGGGTGGGTCGGTCGGGGCTGTTCCACCGGACGACGACATCGGCCGTCGTCTCGGGGTCGACCTCATCGTCATAGCGCTCGTACGCGGGCAGGGTCCAGCGTTCCTCCGGTGGCAGCCGTCGTTCGCGGGCCGCCGGGGTCAGCGCGAGGTGCACGGTGAACTCGAACGGGAGCCAGCGGCCGAGCAGCAGGGTGCCGTCGAGGATCACGACCGCGCCGGGCCGCAGGGCGACGTAGTCGGCCCGGGTCGCGCGGTCGCGCTCGGTGTCCCACAGGCTCGGCAGCACCCGGCCGGTGCCGCCGGGATCGAGCGGATCGAGCAGCTCGCGGGCGATCGCGTTCGCATCCAGCCAGTCCTCGTAGAACGCCTCCGCGTCCTGCTTCCCGCGCTCGAACCGGAGCGAGGCGGGCCGGAGGAAGTCGGCCGCGGACACCCGCAGGACGTCCCGGCCGAGGACGCGCAGCGGGGCGACGAGGGCGTCGGCGAGCCGGCCGGGCTCGGTGGCCGGCTGGCCGTCGACCGCGACCCGCAGCCACCGGTCCGGCTCGAACGAGGCGAGCCGGGCCACGAGTTCCTCGACCAGTTGATCAACACCGATCGCGCGCACTCGCATCGCTTCAGCCTACGGTCCCGCGATGCGGCTCCCCGGAGTGCTTCCGTCAGCCGATTTCGTACGGCATGGTTGCGGTAGCCGTAGCACTCGACGAGGAGGCCTCGATGGTCGAAGATCTTGGGTTCGCCAGCACCATGATGGACATCCCGCTGCAGGTCCGCCGACTGCTTGATCACGGGGCCCGGGTGCACGGAGCGAGCCGGGTGATCACCGCGACCGACGACGGGCTCCGGGAGCGGACGTTCGCCGAGATCGGGGCCAGGGCGGCCCAGCTGGCACACGGGCTACGAGACCTCGGGATCGGGGCCGGCGATCGGGTCGGCACCTTCCAGTGGAACAACGACCGGCACGTCGAGGCCTATCTGGCTGTGCCGTCGATGGGCTCGGTGGTGCACCCGCTGAACATCCGGCTGTTCCCGGAGCAGTTGATCTTCACCGCCAACCACGCCGCCGACCGGGTGGTGATCGTCGACAACTCGCTGCTGCCCGGCTTCGCGAAACTGCTGCCGGCACTGACCTCGGTCGAGCACGTGATCGTGGCCGGCGACGCCGACCTCTCCGTGCTCGACGACGCCGGCGTCGCGGTGCACTCCTACGAGTCGCTGCTCGAGGGCCGGGCGACGACGTACGACTGGCCGGACGTGGACGAGCGCAGCGCGGCCGCGATGTGCTACACCTCCGGCACCACCGGCGACCCGAAGGGCGTCGTCTACAGCCACCGCTCGATCTATCTGCACGCGCTGGCCGAGGCGCTGCCCGACGTCTTCGACCTGTCCTACCGCGACCTGCTGCTGGGCGTGGTGCCGCAGTTCCACGTGCTCGCCTGGGGGCTGCCGTACACGGCGTTCGCCACCGGCTGCTCGATGGCGATGCCGGACCGGTTCCTCGCGCCGGAACCGCTGGCGCGGTTCATCGCCGCGGCCCGGCCCAACAAGGCCGCTGGCGTGCCGACGGTCTGGGCCGGCCTGTTGCAGCACTTGGCGGCCGCCCCGGACGCCGATGTGTCGTCGCTGACCGAGGTGGTCGTCGGCGGCTCGGCGCTGCCCGAGGCGATGATGAAGGCCTTCGACGCCCGCGGCATCACCGCACTGCACGCCTGGGGGATGACCGAGATGAGCCCGCTCGGCACCCTGGCCCGGCCGCCGGCCGGCGCCGCCGAGGCCGACCATGATCGTTATCGGCTGACCCAGGGCCGGTTCGTCCCGTCGGTCGAGGCGCGACTGATCGGCCCGGACGGCGACGAACTGCCCTGGGACGACGAGTCGGTCGGCGAGCTCGAGGTGCGCGGACCCTGGATCGCGGACGCCTACTACGGCGCGGACGACCCGGACAAGTTCCACGACGGCTGGCTGCGGACCGGCGACGTCGGCGTGATCAGCCCCGACGGCTACCTGCGGCTGACCGACCGGTCCAAGGACGTGATCAAATCCGGCGGCGAGTGGATCAGCTCGGTCGAGCTGGAGGGGCACCTGATCGCCCACCCGGACGTGGTCGAGGCCTCCGTCGTCGGGGTGCCGGACGATCGCTGGGGTGAACGCCCGCTGGCCGCCGTCGTCCTCCGTGAGGGTGCGCAGATCACCTTCGACGACCTGCGCGCCTTCCTGGCCGACAAGGTCGCCCGCTGGCAACTCCCGGAGCGCTGGACCCTGGTGGCCGAGATCCCCAAGACCAGCGTCGGCAAGTTCGACAAGAAGCGGATCCGCCGGTCCTACCGGGAGGACGAACTGGACGTGACCACCTTGGGCTCCGACCGTGATCGATGATCATGGCGTCCGGGAGAAGGTCGCCTGGATCCTGATCCGGGATGATCAACTTCTGGTGACCCGGGTCCATGGCCGGGAACTCTTCTATCTCCCCGGCGGCATGCGCGAAGAAGGCGAGTCCGACCGCCAAACGCTGGTCCGGGAGATCGACGAGGAACTGCAGGTCGTGATCGACCCCGACACGATGCGACACGTCCACACCGCGGAGATCCCGCCCGGTCATCCGGCCCACGGGCCGTTCCGGATGATCTGTTACACGGCGGCATATCAGGGCGAGTTGGTGCCGTCGCGGGAGATCGCCGAGAAGGCATGGCTCCGGCACGCCGATCGGGATCGGGTGTCGGTCGTGGATGCGCTGGTCTTCGACGCCCTGCACGAGGCCGGCCGACTGCCCTGATCCGGGGCGCTTGAGTGTTGGTTCCACCGTTCTTCGCCCCACCTACTCGACCAACGCATCGTCTGTTGCGGGGGCGAAGCAACCGAAAGGTGGGCGAAGAGCAGCGCGCGGATGATCTTGGGCTGAGGAGCTTGTCGGAGGGCAGGCCCGGTGAGGTTGTGTCGCAGAAACCGCCACGATCGGAGTTGGCCGAATCGCTTCCGGCTGCCGCAACTGCTGCTTACAATCCTCAGGATGGCAATTAATTACGGCCGAGGAGGAATCGTGGGCAGAAAGTTTCAGGCATTGCTGGCGGCGGGCGCGATCACGGCATTGACGTTCTTGCCGGCCCTGCCGGCCCAGGCTGCGACGGGCTACGACCGTTGCCCCGACAATCACTACTGCATGTTTTCCGGGCTGGACGGCGGCGGCGAAATCCTCGCCGTGCAGGGCGACGTCTCCGACCTGGGCGCGATGAACGATCGCGGGAAGTCCGACTGGAACCGGACGGACTCCTGGATCCACCTCAATTCCGAGGTCGACTACGCCGGCTGCGAAGCCGTCACCGGCCCGCGCGACAAGGGCAACTTCTTCTCCACCTACCGCGACTTCTTCGGCTCCCTCCGCTTTGACGGCGCCAACGGCCCGTCCTGCGGCGGCCCGCGGGACTAGCGACCGGATCGCGATCGCCCTCCGGAGTCAGGTCCGGCGGGCGATCGCGTCCTCGCTCGGCGACGCTGTCCCCTCGGATGACCGCCAGACCTTCGCCGCGATCACGCTCGTCCGGCGTCCGGCGGATTCAGGTAATTGATCACGCTCCAGGCACGGAGGAAGTCGGGGTGAGTACGGAAGTGCCCCGCGTAGACCATCAGATCGGCGAACATCTGGTCTGTGATCCGTCCCTCGGCCACCATGGCGGCTTCGATCTCCTCGAACCGAGCCCGTCTCCTCGCCTGGTGATCAAGGAGCACCTGGACGCGCTCGAGGCCGTCAGCCGAGGGTGGACCATGCTCGGGGCTGTTCAGGACATTCTGCTGAGGCTGCGGCAGCGGGCCCCGGCCGCGCGTGCGCCGATAACGATCGACCACCGCCTGATCCTCCTCGAAGCGCTCGAGCACGAACGAGACGAGCCAAGGGATCTCGGCGTCATCCTTGGCAAGGTCACAGTGGACGACCGTCGGATACCTCGCAGACCTGCTCTCGGGCTGCGATCGATGTCGATGCCAGGGGAGCCGCATCTCTTCAGATTACGAGGATCGGACTCAGCGCACCAGGTCAGTAGCTCGGGTCACGGTTGATGATCAACTGAGCGGGGAGCTCGCGGCGCTGCGGTGCGGCCGTCGGGTCGGCGAGGCGAGCGAAGAGAAGTTCGGCGCCGGCTCGGCCGACCTCGTACGGGCGGCTGTCGATCACCGTGATGCCGAAGGCGGCGGCGAGCGGGAAGTCGTCGAAGCTGACGACGTCGGGGCGGGTCGCGGCGAAGGCCCGGGATTGGAGCAGGCCGGTGCAGAGCCGATTGTTGTCGACGAAGATCGCGTCCGGCCGGGCGCGGCCCAGCAGATCCTCGGCGGCCCGATGCGCGTCGTCCTCGGTCACCAATTCGTCGCGGACCAGCTCATGATCAACAGCCAGCCCGGCGCCGGTCAGGGCGGCGACATAGCCGGCCCAGCGTTCCATCGCGCCGCTGCCCCGGCGCGGATGACCGAGGTAGGCGATCCGGCGCCGGCCGGCCGCCAGCAGGTGCTCGACCCCGGCCCGGGTGCTGGCCTCGTTGGTCGTGGTGACCGAGTCCATCGCGGAGCCGAGCCCGGGTGGAGGCGAGTCGACGAACACGATCGCGGAACCGTACGCGGCCTCGTGCGCGAGATAGCCCAGGTCGTCGCCGACCGGAGCGATGATCAGCCCGGCGACCCGTTGGGCGAAGAAGGCCTGGAGTTGACGTCGCTCCAACCCGGGATCGTTCTGGGCGTCGGCGGTCAGGACCAGATAGCCGTGTTCGGCGGCGATGGAATGGATGCCGCGCAGGATCGGCGCGAAGAACGGATTGGCGCTGTCGCCGAGGGTCACCCCGATGGTCGTCATCGCCTGGCTCTTGCGGCGCAACCCCGCGGCAACGTCGTTCAGCCGGAAGCCGATCCGGTCGGCCTCGGCGACGATCCGCTGCCGGGTCGACTCGCGCACCCCGGCGTCACCCCGCAGGGCCCGGGAGACGGTTTTGATGCTGACCCCGGTCGCGGCCGACACCTCCTGCAGTCGCGGCCGCCGAGGCCCCGGCTGCGGCGACCCCGGCCGAGGCGGCGGCGCGGCGGGCGGATCGGTGCTCATCTCGGGATTGTAGGTGGGGTGTTGCCACCCGGCGGCCAGCCTGCCTAGAGTCGTCCGAACGCGATTGACAACGTTGACATTTCGTGGCCGGGGCGTCCGTGGACGCGATCGGGCCGGAAGGGGATTCCCATGAGACCTGGACCGTGAACCACCCTCGGCGCCACCCTGCTCGCCGGTGTCACGGCGCTCGGCCTGTTCGGCCCAGCGGCCCGGGCCGAGACCGTACCCGCGACGCCGCCGGCCGACCAGTGCTCGGCCGGCGCCCCGAACCATTCCAGCGGCTCGCTCGGCGCCCCGACGGCCACCGCCAACACCGAGGTGACGGAGGCGTTCCGCGCCTTCGGCAACAGCGGCGGCGGCTGGCCGAACCAGGGTGGCTGGGCGGCGTCGGACGGGGTCTATTCCACGACGGTCCGCGGCTACGGCGTGGTGTGGCTGATGAACGACACCTTCCTCGGTCCGGTCAACGCCGACGAGAGCATGACCGAGCCCGGCTTCATCCACGGCTCGATCGTGCTCGGCGGCGCCGACGGCCTGCCGGACACCACGATCACCGGCGGCACCCAGCACGACCCGCACTCGATCGCCGATCCGCCGGGCGCGGTCGACGGCGACCCCTGGTACTGGAACGGAGACGGCATCGTCGACGGCGGCCAGCTGAAGGTGTTCGAGTACCGGACCGGCAAGACCGACGGCGAGCCGCCCTGGAACTTCGGCTGGATCAGCACCGACATCGTCACGTACACCAAGGATTTCAAGGTCCGGGACGTCACCACGACCTACGGCAAGGCGGGCGGCGTCAGCTGGGGCACCGAGCTGGTGCAGTGCGGTCGCTTCACCTACATCTACGGCCTCAAGGACAGCTCCATCCACCTCGCCCGCGCCCGGGCCGGTCACCTGACCCGGCAGGACTGGCAGTTCTGGAACGGCACGCGCTGGACCTCCGATCCGGATTCGACGGTCGCGATCACCACCGACGTCGGCGCCTCCTACAGCGTGACCCCGATGAACGGGCAGTTCGTGCTCACCACCACCTCGGCGGCGATCTTCACCGACCACCGCGTGTACGTGGCCACCGCGCCGACCCCGGCCGGCCCGTTCGGCCCGCGGACCGCGGTCTACACCGCCCCCGAGGGCGGCGTCGGCAACCTCTACGCGCCGTACAACGTCGCCGCCCATCCCGGCATCAGCCAGCCCGGCGAGCTGGTGATCTCGTACAACGTCAACAACAACCGGCCCCGCTTCGTCACCATCCGCTTCTAGCAAGTCGCTAGCGTCGTGCACCATGGCGACCACGATGGTGTTGATCAACGGCCTTCCCGGCGCCGGGAAGAGCACCCTGGCCCGAGCGCTGGCGCCCGAGCTCGGCGCCACCTGGCTGAGCAAGGACCGGATCAAGGAAGCCCTGGCCGACGCCGTCGGCGTCGGGACCATCCCGACGCAGCGGCTCGGCGCGGTCACCGGCGAGACCATCTGGCTGCTCGCCGCCGAGGTGCCGGGCCTGGTGCTGGTCGAGACCGTCGCCAATCCCACCCGGAACCGGGGGCACTTCGAGCGTGGCCTGAAGATCGCCGGCGTCGACCACCTGGTCGAGCTCTGGTGCGACGTGCCGACCGAGCTCGCCTGGGCACGCTATCTGGCCCGGGCCAGGCATGCGATCCATCCGCAGGGACCGGAATCCCGGGAGGGCTGGTGGGCGCTGGCCGAGCAGATGGAGCCGATGGCGATGGGTCCGTTGGTGCGGGTCGACACCTCGTCCCCGGTTGCGGTGGCCGAGGTTGCCGCCGGCATCCGCACGGCACTGGAAGCCAGTCCGGCTGCGTGATCATGAGGTTTCACCGGCGGTGGCAGCACCCTTAGAGTGCTGCGAACGAAACACTTGATCGAAGCGAGGTGTCGTCGTTGGCTGCGGTGTTGCGCGAGGTCGCTCTGTCGGTCCTGGTGCTGCTGGTGGTGTTCGCTTTCGCGGTCGGCGGCCTCGCGGCCGTCTGGTTTCCCCTCGAGACCATGATCAGCAGCGACGACGGGCCGGACGGCGACCTCGTGGCCGACTCAGTGATCATGATGATCTTGGGCATCGCCCTGGTCGCCTTCGCCGTCGGCCTGGCCGTCGCCTTTCCGGCAGACCGGCGGGAGAAGCATCGGATCGCCGTCACCGTGATTGCTCTCGTCGCGGCGTTCGGCATCGGGACCGCATTCATCGTCGTCAACTTTCCCGGCGGCCTGCCCGATGACGTGTACGAGCTGGACCGGGCCTGCGACGGCACCACCTATGACGACGCCACACCCTATGCGGGTCCCGCTCCGCATCCGGTCACCGTCCAGATGCCGTCCGAGACCGGTCAACTCTTGATCGAGACGCCGGGGCTGCCGAACGGGTCCGTCTGGCCGGTAGCCGATCCGGACGAACCGGAAGCCGTGCAACTGATTGCCTGCGGCTCGCTGGAGGGCGAACAACGGTCCGATGAGCTGACCTGCGGTCCGTACAGCCCCACCGGGCTCGGGTCAGGGATCTCGGTGCCGATGGTACGAGCGACCTACCGGGTCCGCGTCTATGAACTCCGCACCCACCGGCAGATCCGATCGGTCGTCGTCGAGGGCGAAGACACCGAATGCCCCAAGACGACCAGCGAGCCGCCGCCCGACCGGATGCTGAGCGAGCTCACCGATGATCAATGGCAGACCGTGTTGGCCGACCTGGTCAACGCCGACCTTCCCTGAACCGGCTTCCTGATCATGGATCTGTCGATCATGATCAGGAGTAGACGATCACCTTGTCGCCGACCCGGGTCTGGGCATAGAGGGCGACGATCGCGTCCCAATTCCGGACGTTGACACAACCGTGCGAGGCGCCGTTGTAGCCGCGGGCGGCGAAGTCGGCCGAGTAGTGCACGGCCTGGCCGCCGCTGAAGAACATCGAGTACGGCATCGGCGTGTGATAGATGTTCGAGATCACGTCCTTCTTCTTGCGCAGCACGGAAAACGTGCCCTCGCGGGTGGGCAGCTCGTCGGAGCCGAACCGGACGTCCATCCGCAGCTTCGGGGTGCCGTTGATCAACCAGACCAGCTTGTTGGTGCGCTTGCTGATGCAGACCGCGCGGCCGGTCAGGCAGCGCTCGTCCAGCCCGGCGGTGGAGCTGCTCGGGACCGCGTCGGCGAGCTCGGCCGCGGTCGGCTTCCGGGTCCGCCCGACCAGGGCGTCCCAGGTCTGCTGGTCCACCGCGCCGGTCACCCCGAGGCCCCGGTCCCGCTGGAAGTCCCGGACCGCGGCCGTCGTGACCGGACCATAGCTGCCGGTGATCGACTCGTCGAAATGATCAAGCTGCTTCAGTCGCGCCTGCAGTTCCTTCACCTTGCGGCCGGAGTCGCCGCGGGAGAGCAGCGCGGGGCGGTTGCTCAGCTCGGCTTCGGTCGGCGTCCGGGTCATCCCGATCAAGGTCTCCCAGGTCCGCTGGTCCACCGCGCCGGTCGCCGTCAGCTTCCGCTTTCCCTGGAAGCCCTTCACCCCGCGGGCCGTGACCTTGCCGTACGTTCCGGTGATCGAATCGGCGAACCAGTCCAGCTGCTTCAACCGCGCCTGCAACTCCTTCACCTTGGCGCCGGAGTCGCCCTCGGACAGGATCGGCCGGGCCGGCGGCTTGGTCGCCGACGGCTTGAGCGTCGGTGTGGGGGTCGGCTCCGGGGTGGGCGACGCGGGCGAGGTGGTGGGGGCCGGGGTGGCCGAGGGCTCGGTCTCATCCGGCGTCGGACCGGCCGTGGCCGGCGGTCGTTCCGCGGGCGGCAGGGGGTCGGCGACGTGCAGCGGGACGCCGCACCCGGCGACCAGCAACGCGCCGGCCAGTGCCAGCCCCGACAGGAGCTTCAGCCCACGGAGTCGTACCCAATGATCGGCCATCGTTGCGGCCTCCCCTCGACCGGGACGCCGAAAACTCAGGCGTCACACAAAGCACAGGAGTAACACGCGGGAGCGGCGTCGGCCGCGGAATGCGAATCCGCCGCCCCAACCGTTGCCCGAGCGTTACGGACTACACCCCTGTTACGCCAGCCGACCCCGGCGAGGTTGCATGCCCGGAGGTCAACGTTGCGTCACGAAAGTCGACCCCGGTCGAGTTGCGTACGCCCCAGCGGCCAAGCGACCGCGCGAAAGTCGACCCTGGTCGAATTCCGTACGCCCCACCGGCCAAGCGACCGCGCGAAAGTCGACCCTGGTCGAATTCCGAACACCGGGGCGGAGTGGGCCGCGCGGCGACCCCCGGGCGTTGTTCAGGCCCGGGCGCCCCGGAAGGCGCCGATCCGGTCGCCGTCGGCGTCCTCGTCCTCATCGGTCCGTGGCGGGCCGGCCAGGGTCAGCTCGGTGTTGTCGATCAGCCGGGTGGCGCCGACCGTCGCCGCGGTGGCCAGCAGGGCCGGGCCGCTGTCCTCGTCGTCGAGCACCGCGAAGGTCTCCGGATCGACGACCTCGGCATAGTCGAGGACGAAATTCGGGTTCGCGGCCGCCGCTGCGTCCAGCACCTCGGTCGCCGCCCGCTTCGCGGCCGAGGCCGTCACCTCGGTGCTCGCGGCCTCCAGCGCCCGCCAGATCGCGGTCGCCGACTGCCGGTCCGGCGGCGACAGATACTGGTTGCGGCTGGACATGGCCAGGCCGTCCGGCTCCCGGATGATCGGCGCCTGGACGATCTCGACGTCGACATTGAGATCGGTGACCATCCGCTTCACGCTGGCCAGCTGCTGGGCGTCCTTCCGGCCGAAGATCGACATCGTCGGCTGCACCAGGTTGAGCAGCTTCAGCACGACGGTCAGCATGCCGTCGAAGTGGCCGGGCCGGGCCGAGCCCTCGAAGACCGAGCCGAGCGGGCCGGCCTGCACCGTGACCTGGCGCTGCGCCGGGAACAGATCGGTGACGCCGGGGTTGAAGACGAGCTCGACCCCGGCCTGCTCGCAGATGTCCAGGTCGTGCTGCAGCGGCCGCGGATACCGCGCGTAGTCCTCCTCCGGGCCGAACTGGAGCGGGTTGACGAAGATGCTCACCACCACGACGTCGCAGACCTTGCGGGCCAGGTCGACCAGCGACATGTGCCCCGGGTGCAGCGCCCCCATCGTCGGCACCAGGCCGACCTGGGCGTCGCCGAGTTGCGCCCGGATCAGCTCCAGCTCATGGATGCTGTGCACGACCTTCATCGGTGTCCCCTCCGAAACGTTGAGCGGAGCGAAGCGCCTCCAGGGGCCCGATTCATCGGCCGGCCCCCGGAAACGTGCAGTGCTGGCCCGCGGTGAGTTCATCCGGCGCTCCGATCGATGGCGGTGATCCGGCGATCGCCGAAGGTGTGCTCGGCAGCCGGGAACCGCTGCTCCCGGACATCGGCGGCGTACGTTTCGGCAGCCCGTCGCAGCTCGCCGGCCAGGTCGGCGTACTGCTTGACGAACCGCGGCAGCGGGCCGTCCCGCAGCCCGGCCATGTCCTGCCAGACCAGCACCTGGGCGTCGCAGTCCGGGCCGGCGCCGATGCCGATGGTCGGGATGGCCAGCTCGGTCGTGACCCGGCGGGCCAGCTCACCGGGCACCATCTCCAGCACCACCGAGAAGGCGCCGGCCTCGGCCACCGCCCGGGCGTCGTCCAGCAGCGCGGCCGCGCCGGAGCCCCGGCCCTGGACCCGATAGCCGCCGAGGGCGTGCTCGCTCTGTGGGGTGAAGCCGATGTGCGCCATCACCGGGATGCCCGCGGTGGTGATCGCGGCGATCTGGGCGGCCACCCGGACGCCGCCCTCCAGCTTCACCGCGTGGCAGCCGGTCTCCTTCATGAACCGGACCGCCGTGGCCAGGGCCTGCTCCGGCCCGCTCTCGTACGATCCGAACGGCAGGTCCGCGACGACGAACGCCCGCTGGGTCGACCGGACCACGGCCCGGGCCAGCGGGATCAGCTCCTCGGCCGTGATCGGCACCGTGGTCTCGTAGCCGTACACGTTGTTGGCGGCGGAATCCCCGACCAGCAGCACCTCGATGCCGGCGGCCTCGAAGATCGACGCCGTGTACTGGTCGTAGCTGGTCAGCATCGCCCAGCGTTCACCGGCTTCCTTGGCGCGCTGCAGATCGCCGATCCGGAGCCGGCGCTGGGCCGGCCCGGTCGCGGAGCCGTAGGGGGCAGGTTCAGCCATCACCCGTCCCGCTGCGGTCGCTGGAGATCAGCACCAGACCCGGCGCGGCCTCGGCCGGATCGGAGCCCACGGTGATGATCTTGTTGTCGCCGTCGACGTGCACCACGGTCGGGTTGTACGCCCGCGCCTCCTGGTCCGTCATCGCCGCGTAGGACAGGACGATGACCAGGTCCCCGACGTTGATCAGGTGGGCCGCCGCACCGTTGACCCCGATGATGCCCGAGCCGCGTTCGCCCGGAATCAGGTAGGTCTCCAGCCGCGCGCCGTTGGTGATGTCGACCACCGAGACCTGTTCGCCGGGCAGCAGGTCCGCAGCCTCGAGCAACTCGACGTCCACGGTGAGCGAGCCGATGTAGTGCAGCTCGGCCTGCGTCACCGTGGCCCGGTGGATCTTCGACTTGAACATCGTGCGCATCATGTGGTCGGCGTCTCCTCAGGTTCGCATTCCCCGAGTGCAGGCCGGCAACGACCCGAGGGGTCGCAGCTGGTGGCCGCGAACACATTGGCAGACCTTCGACACGGGACACAAGCTTAGGCGGAGCGGCCGGGCCTGTAACCGCCGGATCAGCAGTCGGTCGGCCCGGCCGGTCCGCCTGGCTCGGCTCAGGCGGTGGTCAGCGGCCGGAGCAGCTCGATCACCGCCTCCCGGTCCTCGCCCTGCTGCTCGGCGTACTGCGCCCAGCCGAGCGGGGTGGCGTCGTGGTCGGTGTCGTGCCGGCCGGCGTCGGCGCCGAGGTCGAGCAGGGTCCGCACCAAGCCGGCGTCACCCCGGTAGGCCGCCTCGTGCAGGGCGGTGTGGCCGCCCCGCTCGCCGCCGGCCTGGCCCCAGCCGGTCTCGATCCAACCGCCGTCGACCGGCACGTCGGAGCGGCCGAGGGCGTTGACGTCGAGGCCGAGCTCGACCAGCAGCCGTATGGTCTCCTCCCGGCCGGACGCGGCCGCCGCCCAGGGCAGCAGGTTCCGGCCGCCGCGCCGGACCGCCTCGGCGGCGTCCGGATGGTCCCGGACCAGGGTCTGGACGGCGGCCGGGTCGGCGCGGAACACCGCGGCGACCAGCGCATCCGCCGGGTTGTCCGGGACCGGCCGCTCCGCCCCGGCCTCGCGCAAGGCCTCGATCACCGCCGGCCCGCCGTACAGCTCGGCGATGGCCAGCGGAGTCCGGCCGTCCTCGTACGGGCTCTGCACGTCGACCGCGTGCCCGGCCAGCAGCCGGACCCGGTCGGCGAACCCGTGCTCGATCGCCCAGCGCAGCTGGACCCGGAGCTTGGTCGCCGGGTCGGCGTGCAGATCGGTCATCCGCTCCCGCCACGGGCCCGGTTGATCACCGCGGCCGAGACCGTACTCGAACAGCAGCTGGAGATGATCATCGTCCGGCCGGAACATCCGGTTGTACAGAGTTTGATCATCGACCGGATCGGCGCCGGCCTCGAGCAGCAGCCGGGCCAGTTGGAGCGAATGCGGGTGCCGGGGCTGCCGCGTCGGCCCCTGCTCGCCCTCGCCGAAGGCGCCGGTGAGCACGGTGAACGCGTACGGGCCGCCGTTCCACAGGTAGCCCTCGTTGGGATCCGCACCATGATCACGAAGCAGCCGGGCGATGCCGAGCACCCGGTCGGCCGGCACCTCGGGATCCAACCGGGAGTAGGCCAGATAGAACATCGGGGTCCACCGGTGCGGCCCGCCGCGCCGGCCGGCCAGCGCCGGCTCGGCCTCGATCAGGCGCTGCACCGCGGTCAGATCGGCGGCGGCCGCGGCGGCCCAGACATGATCGGCGGTGAGCCCGGGCTGCTCGGCCAGGATGGCGCGGGCCTGGCCCCACCGATCCGGGCCGTCCTCGTGGCTGTAGGTGAGACAGGCCAGGCGGCAGAACTCGTCCGCCGGTGTGCCGTCGGCCCGCGGCGTGAGCTCCCAGCTGAAGTCGGCGACGGTCTGTAGGTAGCGCTTCAGCCGGGTCCAGCTGGAGAAGCCGTACTCGCGGGCCACGACGAGCTGGGCCTCGCTCAGGCCGAAACCGGTGTGATCGGCGGGCAGTCCGCCGGGATAGCAGTCCTCGACCCGCTGGTTGGCTTCGGTGTCACCGCCGCGAACGGCGCGCTGCAAGGATTTCGCCTGGTTCCGCAGGTGATCGAGCTGGGGACGGTCGGGCAGGTGTTTGGTCGGCATGCCGACTCCTTTCGGTGTGCCCGAGGTCCGTGTCACCGGGCGAAAGGAGGCGTGAAGAGCCGTCTTTCATGATCAAGGAATCAGGTGGGCTGCGCCCTTTCCACGGACCGGAGGCTGCCTGTTCAGCCACCGCAACGATAACCCCGGCCCGGCGGATTGATCAACCAGTCGGAACAATCCGGGGCCGGGCGCTGTTGCGCTGGCGTGGAGGTTCGCGAGGTCGACGTGCTGGTGATCGGGGCCGGCCAGGCCGGCCTCTCCGCGGCCTATCACCTGAAGCGGTTGGGCGCGGACTTCGCGGTGCTCGACGCCGACCAGCGGCCGGGCGGAGCGTGGCAGCATCGGTGGCACACGCTGACCATGGCCGACGTGCACGGTGTCGCATCACTGCCCGGGATGGAGCTCCCCGAGCACGACCCACGGGTGCCGGCGCGCGATGTCGTGCCCGACTATTTCACCCGGTACGAGGAGCGGTTCGGACTGCCCGTGATCAGGCCGGTGCGGGTCGACCGGGTCGCGGGCGAATCATCCGGGAATCTCTTGGTGGACACGGATCTGGGCCGTTGGCGGGCTCGCGCGTTGATCAACGCGACCGGCACCTGGCGGACGCCGTTCCTGCCGTACTACCCGGGACAGGAGACCTTCCGCGGCCGGCAGTTGCACACCGCCAACTACGAGGGCCCGGAGGCATTCCGCGGCCGGCGGGTCGTGGTGGTGGGCGGCGGCGCCTCGGCCGTGCAGATCCTGGGTGAGCTGGCGCCGCTGGCCTCCACGCTCTGGGTGACCCGGCGGCCGCCGGTGTGGCGGACCGCCGAGTTCGATCCGGAGGCCGGGCGGGCGGCCGTGGCCCTGGTCGAGGAACGGGTTCGCCGCGGCCTGCCGCCGCAGAGCGTGGTCTCGGTGACCGGGTTGCAACTGCGGCCGCAGGAGCGGCGGGCGGAGGAGCTGGGGGCGTACCGACGAGAGCCGATGTTCGCCTCGATCGAGCCGGACGGCGTGCGCTGGGCCGACGGCCGGTTCGAGCCGGCCGACGTGATCATCTGGGCCACCGGCTTCCGCCCGTCGGTCGGCCATCTGGCGCCGCTGCGCCTGCGCGAGGAGTCCGGCGGGATCCGGTTGATCGCCCGGCTGGACCAGCACACCCCGACCACCGCCGCGCGGGACCAGCGGATCCAGTTCGTCGGCTACGGCCCGTCGGCGTCGACCATCGGCGCCAATCGGGCCGGCCGCGTCGCGGCTCTCGCCGCCCTGCGTTCGGTCGAGGCGGCCACGCAACCCGTGGTCGCCTGACTCCCTGGAATTCGACCGCCAGTCGGCGCCGCGGCCGGTGATCACCGGCGTGTCGCGACCGAATCGCTGGATCGGGGACGAATTCCAGGGCGGTGCCGATCGCCGGACCGCGCGAGCAGGTCGGCGATGATCAACAACGCCGCGGGGACTCCGAAAGTGAGGAATCCACTCGGCCCCAGCAGATAGACGCAGCAGCCGGCCCACCCGAGCAGTCCGTAGCCCAGGACCGGCGAGCACCGCAGCCCACGGCGAGCGGTGCGGATGATCATGCCGCCGAGCAGCGCCACCGGCACCGCGAACCCGCCGATCCCGGCCCAGAACGCGCCGACTTCGGGATCGCCCGGCGGAGCTCCGCGCAGCCCACCGGCCAGCCACCCGGCCCACCCTCCGTGCAGACTCATCATGATCAGATGCAGTGCCGCGATCACCACCAGCGCGACCCCAGCGGCGATCGTCAACCGCTCGGCCGATCGGGATCCGGCCCACTCACCGCTCGAAACCGACGTCATACCCCTCACGATCGCGCCACCCGCCGCACCGGACCTCCCCCGCCCGGGCTAACCGCGTCCGGACGCGGGTGAGTCGTCCGCCGCCGACCGGACCGGAGCGTTCGCTTCCCTGGATCCACCGGAGGGCGCCGTGGCACGTGGCTGGCGGGGGCTGCGCGGGTCCGTCCTGGTTACGAGGGTGAGCTGAGCGGGGATTTCGTTCCCTGAGCCTGTCGAAGGGCAAGCCGGACCGCGGCCGTTCTCACGGATTTCGGCCTGACGGCCGCGGAAAGACGCGCCAAGGGGCGGGCAGGTTGTTGCGGTCGGCCGGCTACAGCGGCCGGGCGCGTGTTCGTTCCCTGAGCCTGTCGAAGGGCAAGCCAGACCGCGGCCCGTGTCGGATTCACCGGGCCCGCGCCCTCGCAGGTCAATCGGGGGTTCGGTGTTCATCGACTGTGACGTTCCCCGGCCCGATCGTCGATCTGAAGCCGGGGAACGTCACAGTCGATGACCCCAGAGCAACCTTGCGGCGGGAATCGGCTCCCGCCGCACGGAAACGGCATCGAAACTGGCACCCGGCCGCGATTCTCCGCCGACCGCGAACCCCACCCGTCTCTTTGGCGCGTCTTTCCGCGGCCGTCAGGCCGAAATCCCTGGAGCACGGCGAAGTGTGGTCTGCCCCCCTTCGACAGGCTCAGGGAACGGAACCAACACACCACCCGCTCAATGGTCGAGCCCGGTGGCGCATCTGGTTGGCTGGCGGCATGCAGTCCCATGGCCCGTCCCGACGCTCCGGCGTCCCGCCGTTCACGGTGATGACCGTGCTGGCCCGGGTGGCCGAGCTGCGGGCGGCCGGGCGGGAGGTCATCTCGCTCTGTGCCGGGGAGCCGTCGCAGGGGGCGCCGGCCGACGTGCGGCGGCGGCTGGCCGAGTTGATGAGCGAGCCGCTGCCGCTCGGCTACAGCGAGACCTTCGGCATCCGGCCGTTGCGGGAGCAACTGGCCGCGCACTACGGCCGCTGGTACGGCCTCGAAGTCGACCCGGCCCGGGTCGCGATCACCACCGGCTCCTCCGGCGCGTTCCTGCTCACCTTCCTGGCCGCGTTCGACCCCGGCGACCGGGTGCTGCTGGCCCGGCCCGGCTACCCGGCGTACCGGAACATCCTGACCTCGCTCGGCTGCACCGTGGTCGAGCTCGACTGCGGCCCCGAGCTGCGGTTCCAGCCCAGCGTCGAGCAACTCGATCAGGCACTGCGGGACGGCCCGGTGGCCGGCCTGGTCGTCGCGTCACCGGCCAACCCGACCGGCACCATGATCGACGACGATCACCTGGCCGCCCTGGCCCACTGGTGCCGTGATCATGAGGTGCGGCTGATCAGCGATGAGATCTATCACGGGATCAGCTACACCGGCACGGTCGGCAGTTGCGCCCTGGCCCATGATCAACAGTCGGTGATCATCTCCTCCTTCTCGAAATACTGGGGGATGACCGGCTGGCGGCTCGGCTGGGCCGTGCTGCCCGACGATCTCGTCCCGGGCTTCGACGCGTTGGCCGGCAACATCGCCCTCTGCCCGCCGGTCCCGGCTCAGCATGCGGCGATCGCCGCCTTCACCGACGCCTCGTACGCCGAAGCCGAGACGGCCGTCGCCGGGTTTGCCGAAGCCCGGCGGGTGATCTTGGACGCGGTCGACGACCTCGGCTGGTCCGGCCTGGCCCCGGTCGACGGCGCCTTCTACGTCTACGCCGGGATCCATGATCAACTGCGGGGCCGGTTCAGCACCAGCGCCGACTGGGCCGCCGCGCTGCTGGAAGACCACGGCGTCGCGATCACCCCCGGCCTCGACTTCGACGGCGTCCACGGTGATTCCTGGATCCGCCTGTCCCTGGCCGCCGGCCCCACCGCAGTCGCAGCCGCGATCGACCGCATCCTCGACTTTCAAGGCCGACTTGTCAGAACTGAGTAGCCCCAGGGCACAACTCAGTTCTGACAAGTCGGCTTGGGTGGGGCGATCGGGAGAAGGTGGGCGTGAGCGAGTCGGTGATCCGGCAGCGGCGGCGGGACGGGCCGGGGGTTCCGGCTGCCTGGCGCCGGCTGCCGGCGCTCGGTCAGGACGCGATCCTGGCGGCGACCGCCTGGCTGATCATCGTGCTGCTGCCGGCCCTGGACAGGCTGACCGACGCCGGTCCGCCGAACCCGGTGCCGTGGACGGCCGGCGACCTCGGCCTGCACATCGCGGTGGTCACCTGTCTGTGCGCGCCGTTGCTGGTCCGGCGCCGCTTCCCGATCCTCAGCACGGTGACGATCGGGGCGGTGATGGTGCTCGCCGGCACGCTCGGCGTCCCGACGTTCCGGGGCGGGCTGCCGGTCCTGATCGGGTTCGTCGCCGCGACCTCGGCCTCCTACTACCGCGGCGGCTGGTGGCGGCCGGCGCTGGCCGCGCTGATCGTGATCTTCCTGTGGTTCGGCCTGGTCGGCCGCCTGACCCCGGCCGCGTCGGACGTGTTCATGGTGCTGGCCTCGGCACTGCTGCCGGTCACCCTGGGCTGGGTGTTGCGGATGCAGCGGGACCGCGCCCGGGAGCAGGCCCAGTTGCGCGAGGCCACGCATCGCCGGATCCGGGCGGAGGACCACACCCGGATCGCCCGGGAGGTGCACGACTCGGTCGGCCATCACCTCAGCTCGATCCGGCTGCGGGCGGTCGGCGCCCTGGCCGACCGATCGTCCGCGGCCGCCGAGCCGTTGCAGTCGATCGCCGACACCTCGGCGGTCGCGCTGGCCGAGATCCGGCGGCTGCTCGAGCTGCTGCGCGCCGACGAGCCGGCACCGCCGGTGCCGCTGGCCGAACTCCGGGCGCTGGCCCGCGAGGCCGGCGATCAGCTGCCGGCGATCACCGTCGAGGTCGACTCGGCCTGCCCGGAGCGGATCCCGCACGATGCGTTCCGGGTTGTCCAGGAGTCGGTGACCAACGTGATCCGACACTCGGGCGCATCGACGGCGCGGATCGTGCTGGCCCGGGACGGCGGCACTCTCGTCCTCACCGTCGACGACGACGGCCCGGCCCGGCCGGGCACCGCGATCACTCCCGGCCACGGTCTCCCCGGCATGGCCCAACGGGTGCACCGCGCCGGTGGGGCCTTCGTCGCCGGCCCCCGCGCCCCCCACGGCTGGTCGGTCCGCGCCACCTTCCCGCTGCCGACGGGAGCGACGCCCTGACGATCCGTGCCTGGTCGCCGACGGCCACGACCCGGTCCGACACCAAGCAGTCGTACGGGACCCGGGACCATTTCTCTACCTGTGGCGACTTCCGCACCCTCAACCAACCGGGACCGGCACGTTTCTCTACCTGTGGCGACTTCCGCACCAACCCCACAGCCGGCACCGGCACGTTTCTCTACCTGTGGCGACATCCGCACCCCCAAACAGCCGGGACCGGCACATTTCTCTACCTGTGGCGACTTCCGCACCCCCAAACAGCCGGGACCGGCACATTTCTCTACCTGTGGCGACTTCCGCACCAACCCCGACCCGCCCAGCCGTTTCTACCTGTGGTGACCGGAGCGAAGCCCGACCTCGATGATCACCCCAGCGTGGCGGTGAAGGTCCACGTCCCGGTGCCGATCACCTGTTCGCCGTCGGCGTTGCGCTCGACACCGGCCGGGGCGGTCAACTCCACCCCCGGCACGGAGACCGCGGCGGTAGCGCCGGTCGGCACGGTCACGTCGAGCCGGAGTTGATCACCGGCACGGGACCAGCGGACGGCGACCCGGCCGCGGACGGTGTCGATCGCGTGCGAGGCATGATCAAGATCGCCGAGCAGCCAGGGTCGGACCCGGAACGTACGCCATCCATGATCACCACAGGTCAGCCCGGCTACGTCCTCGATCAGCCACTGCACCACGGTGCCGTGGAAGTAGTGATCACGCGAGCGCACCTCGTCGTCCCACATCTCCCACATCGTGTCGGCGCCCTGGTCGAACCAGTAGCCCCAGCTCGGATGGGTCCGCTGCCGGGCCACTGCCAGGGCCAGCTCGCCGTGGCCGTGCCAGGTCAGCGCCTTGAGCAGAGTCTGGGCGCCGATGCAGCCGACGTTGTGATGGTTGCCGCGCTCGGTCACATCAGCGGCGAGCCGCGCCGCGACGGCGGGCGCGGCATCGTCGGGGATCAGGCCGAGCACCAGCGCGGTCGCGTTCGCGGTCTGGCTGTAATGATCACCGACGACGATGGCGTCCCGCTCCGGCGCGAGGCAGCGGGCCAGCAGCCGCTCGTGCACATCGTCAGCGGCATGCCCGAGCCGCACGACCTCATCGCGCCGGCCGATCAGCTCGCCGATCTCCACCGCCGCCCGCAGCGCCCGGATCAGGAAGGCCGAGGCGGTCAGCACCGAGTCGTCGGGGCCGACGCCGTGGGTGCCCGGCGCCAGATAGTCGCCCAGGGCGGAGATCGGCAGGCCGTCGACCAGCTTGCCGAGCTCCCAGTCCAGATATTTGATCATGGACGGCCAGTGATCAACCAGCAGGCCGGTGTCACCGTAGTGCCGGTACAACTCGCGCAACAGGTACGGATACACCGTGGTCCACTCCGGCGACGGCGCCAGTTGGTGGTAACCCCAGCCGGCGGTCGGCGCGATCACCGGCAACGCGCCCTCAGCGGTCATGCTGTCCCGAAGATCATCGAGCCACTTGCCCAGCAGGGTGCGCAGATCGAAGAAGCCGAGCATGGTCGGGGCGCCGAGCTGGGCGTCGCCGGTCCAGCCGTTCTTCTCGTACTTGGGGGTGTCGGTCGGCAGATGGTGCAGGTTGTTGGTGATCGTCCGCGCCATCGCGTCCGCGAACCGCCCGAACAGCGGCTCGCCACACTCGAAGGCACCGACCCGATCGACGTCGTTGTGCGCCTCGCAGGCGATCAGCGTGCCGGCATCGGGAAGGTGGCTGAGCCCGTCCAGCTGCACGTACCGGAAGCCCTTGTAGGAATAGCGCGGCTCCCATTGTTGATCAAGCTCGCCGTTGCCGCGATAGCTGTCGACCTGGAACCGGTCGCCCTCGACGTGACCGGTCCGCGGCCGGAGCAGGCCGTCATCGTCCGGCGTCTCGGCGTAGGTGATCATGACCTCCTGCCCGGCAGCCTGATCGGTGTGCAGCCGGACCCAGCCGGCGGTGGTCCGGCCGAAGTCGGCGACCCAGGAATCGCCGACCCTGGTCCAGCTCGGCGCCCCGGTCCAGGTCACCCGGACCGGCGGATGGGCCTGCGGCCGCAGCCGGCCCGCGGGCGGTTCTGCGGCCGCGGCGGGCAGCGGGTCACCGGCCGGCGGCATGGCGTCGAAGGATTCGCCGGCGTAGTAGCAGTTCAGCGTGGTGCCGCCGCGGCTGACGGTCCACCGGTCGTCGGTGCCGATCACCTCGCGGCTGCCGTCGACGAAGATCAACTCGAGCTCGGCGACGGCGCACAGTGGCCCGAGCCAGGGCGGCTGATGCCAGTTCCAGACGTTCGGCGTCGGCAGCGCGAAGAAGCCGTTGCCGAGGGTGATCTCGAGCTCGTGCTCGCCCACGTCGAGCAGCCCGGTGACGTCGCTGCTGACGTACCAGACGGTCCGGTCGAACGCGGCGAACGGCGGGCTCAGCCGGTGATCGTTGGCGGGCCGGCCGTCGATCGCCGGCCGCTGCAGGCCCAGGCCACAGACGTGCCAGACCGCCTCGGCCACCGGCCGGTCGATCCGGATCGCGCGGCGCAGCACCGGCTCGGCGACCTCGGCACCGGCCGGGGCACCGATCCAGCGACCGACCGACGGGAAGTCGGCCGGTGCGGTCCGGAACTCGGCCGCGCCGGTCGAAGTCCCGGCCTCGACCCGCCACCGATACCGGGTGCCCGGCTCGAGCGGCGCGCCCGCGTACGCGATGCCGGTGGCCGGATCGCCGACCACCGCCGACTCCCAGACCGGGTGCTCCGGATTCGCGGCGGGCCAGACGCGGATCCGCCCCTCGTCCGCCGGCCCGACCCAGCTGAATCGTGGTTGGTCCCCGGCCACCGCGAGCGGTGCGGGCTGATCATCGACACGGAGCCGGCGAGTCATGCTGCACCATCCTGCCCGCCCCGATTGAAACGTGCCACTCCCAGTCTCACCGACTTGTCAGAACTGAGCTGTGTCAGGGCACAACTCAGTTCTGACAACTCGGCCGGGAAGGGGGCCGCGTCGCTGATTGACATGCAGGCATTTACCTGCCTATGGTCGAAGCGTGTCCATGGATCAGGTGTTCAAGGCGCTAGGGGACGAGACCCGCCGGTTCCTGCTCGACTGCCTGCGGGAGCGGAACGGGCAGACCCTCGGCGAGCTGTGCGAACGGGTCGCGATGACCCGGCAGGCCGCGACGCAGCACCTCGCTCTGCTCGAAGCGGCCAACCTGATCAGCACGACGCGCCGGGGCCGGCACAAGCTGCACTACCTCAACCCGGTGCCGATCAACGAGATCCAGGAGCGCTGGATCGGCCGGTTCGAGCAACCGCGACTGGCCGCGCTCGCGTCCATGAAGGAGAGAGCCGAGATGACGAACAAGCCCGATTACGTCTACGTCACCTACATCGAGAGCACCCCGGAGCGGGTCTGGGAGGCGATCACCGATCCCGAGCTGTCCGCTTCCTACTGGGGCCACAGCAACGTCTCGACCGACTGGAAGGCCGGCTCGCGCTGGGAGCACCGGCGGATCGACGGCAGCGGCCTGAACGACGGCGGCGGCACGATCATCGAGTCCGACCCGCCGCGACGGCTGCTGTTCAACTGGGTCGAGGACGGGGCGCCGGAGACCGCGGACTCGGAGCGGGTCGGCTTCGAGATCGAGCCGTACGGCGACATCGTGCGCCTCACCGTGACCCACGAGAACATGGATCCCGCCGCGGGCGCCGCGAACGGCTGGCCGGCCGTGCTGGCCAACCTCAAGTCGTTGCTCGAGACCGGCAAGCCACTGCCGCAGGCTCCCTGGGAGATGCCCGTGAGGCGGGTCACGGAGACGGCTTCGAAAACCTCGTGACGGTTGTCGGTGGGGGCACCTATCGTTGACGCCATGTGAGAAAGTCACGCGCCCGGACGTCCGGCCGGCCGGATTCAGATCTTCTGGGCCCACGACGGGACTAAATCCCCGTGGAAAGACGTTCCAACCCGATGACTTTCGGTCCGACGACCAGTCACACCACGCATGACCAGCGCCGTTGCTGACCCAACCCAGCCAGACGTCACGAAGGACCACCGGATGACCGCGCCAACCCAGCCCGTCGACGCGACCACACCGAGCGGCAACTCCGCCTCGCACACGAAGATCATCGTCACCCTGTTGATTGCGGCGTTCGTCGTGATCCTGAACGAGACGATCATGGGGGTGGCCCTGCCCAAGCTGATGGGCGAGCTGCACATCACGGCCAGTTTGGGTCAGTGGTTGTCGACGGCGTTCATGCTGACCATGGCGATCGTGATCCCGACCACCGGGTTCCTGCTGCAACGCCTGACCACCCGGCAGGTGTTCATCCTGGCCATGTCACTGTTCTCCGCCGGCACCCTGTTGGCCGCGGTGTCGCCCGGCTTCGAGCTGCTCCTCTTCGCCCGCGTCGTCCAGGCCTCCGGCACCGCGATCATGATGCCGCTGCTGATGACGACCGTGCTCGGCCTGGTCCCGGTCGCCCGCCGCGGCGTGGTGATGGGCAACGTCAGCATCGTGATCTCCGTCGCCCCCGCGATCGGGCCGACCCTGTCCGGACTGATCCTGCAATTCCTGTCCTGGCGGTTCATGTTCCTGCTGGTGCTGCCGATCGCGCTGATCGCGCTGACCTACGGGGCACTCAAACTGGTCAACGTCGGCGAACGGTCCAAGCCACGGCTGGACTTCCTCTCCATCGCGGTCTCCGTGCCCGGCTTCGGCGGCATCGTGTTCGGCCTCAGCCAGCTCGGCGAGGTCAGCCACGGCGGCAGCCTGGCCCTCGCCCTGGCCGCGCTGGCCATCGGCGTGATCTCGCTGATCATCTTCGTCTGGCGCCAGACCCGGCTCTACCGGCCCGGGAACCCGCTGCTCGACCTGCGGGTGTTCCGCTACGGCATGTTCCGCGCCGGCGTCGGACTGCTCTGCGTAGCGATGATGGCGCTGTTCGGGTCGATCATCCTGCTCCCCATCTACCTGCAGAACATCCGCGGCCTCGACCCGCTGACCACCGGGCTGCTGGTCCTGCCGGGCGGCGTGCTGATGGGCGTCCTGGCCCCGATCGTGGGCCGACTGTTCGATCGGTACGGGCCGAAGGCGCTGGCCATGTTCGGCGCCACCGTCATGGTGCTGGTCCTGTGGGGTCTGACCACGGTCAACCAACACACCCCGATCTGGCAGCTCCTCGGACTGCACCTGATCCTGTCGCTGGGCCTGGCCTCGATGTTCACCCCGGCCTTCACCACCGCCCTGAACCCGCTGCCGCCGCACCTGCACTCGCACGGCAGCGCCGTCCTGAGCACCCTGCAACAGGTCGCCGGCGCCGCCGGCGTCGCGCTGCTGGTGACGATCATGACCATCCGCGCCCAGACCGCCGCCGCGTCCGGGACCGCCGACCTGGCGGCCCAGAACCAGGGCATCCAGCTGGCGTTCGGGGTCGCCGCGCTGATCGGAATCGCGGCGATCGTGCTCGCGGCCTTCCTCCGCACCACCAAGATCGAGCCCGAGGAGCCGGGCGAACCGGCCGCGGAGCCCGAGGTCGCCGAGCTGCGGTGATCTCGGCCGGCTCCTGACCCCGCCGATCGCCGGCCGGTCAGGAGTCGGCGTCGCCGACCGGATAGCGCGGCTTGATCACCCGGTTGACGTACGCGCCGATCGACTCGGCCGCCAGCAGGTCGCGATACACGGAGGCCGGTACGCCGAAATGGACGTACCGGCCTCCGTTGGTGTATTCCAGGAACAGGCGTCCGTGCTCGTCGTCGTATCCGACGGCGCGAATGCTGCTGGAGCTGACCCGTTGCAGTTTCGGCCGATCGTGATCTTGCGGCATGACCCCGATCCTGCCAGCCGGTGGCCCAGAATGGGCCCGATGCACGAACCCGAATCCTTCCTCCGCCGACAGGCGCTGGGACAACGGTCCCGGCGTACGGCCGAGGATCTCGTCGAGGCCGTGGCCGGGCTCAACGCCCAAACCGCCCACGGCCCGATCGTCGGGCTGTGGACCCGGCTGGCTCGGCTTTCTCTGCCCAGGCTCGACGAGGCCCTGCGGGACTACCGACTAATCAAGGCGAATCTGCTCCGCGGCACCGTGCACCTGGTGACCCGCCGGCAATACCTGGCCTGGCGGCCGGCGCTGCAGCCGATGCTGGAGCGGACGGTCCGGGGTTTCTGTCCCGGCCTGTGGCAGCAGGTCGACCATGATCGACTGCTCGCCGCCGGGACCGAGCTGTTGAGGCAGCGGCCCGGCCTGACCCGGGCCGAGATCGGTGACGCGCTCAGCCCGTCGTTCCCGGGTCCGGAGCCGCGCCGGCTCGGGTTCGCCATTCGGCTGCTGCTGCCGGTCGTGCAGCTGGCCGACGAGTCCTGCTGGAGCCCGGGCCGGACCCGATACCTGTTGGCCGATCAGGCGATCGGCGAACCCCTCGGCGACGCCGCTGCCGGCACCGCCGACCTGATCCGATCCTTCCTCCGCGCGTTCGGCCCCCGCACCGTCGCGGACGCGACCTACTGGTCCGGACTGACCCGGCTCGGACCGGTCCTGACCGAGGTCGCCGACCGCCGCTCCGGTGCGGCCTACGACGTTGATCCGATCATCGACCAGTCACCTCGGCCGAGCGTCGTGCTGCCCGAGTTCGACAACGTCTACTTCTGTTCCCGCGACACCTCGATCGGCCTGATCGAAGCCAAGGCCCGGTTGGTGCACGGCGGAGCGATGCCCGGCTCCTTGATCACGGCCGACGCCGCCGTCCGCGGCGACTGGACCGCGACCAGCAGACGGCTGCCGGAGCTGCAACCCTGGTCCGACCTGGACGATCCGGAACGAGCCGAGTTCGACCGCTTCCGGGCCTGGTGGGCCGCGCGGTAACCGGCCCTGACCAGCGGTGATCGCGGTCACGGTCCGGCTGCCGTACCGGCTGTTGACTTAAAGCTCCATTGAAGTTCTACGGTGTTGATCATGCCAACTCATGATCAGCCGGATCCGCTGCGGATCGTCGTCCTCCAGGGCAGCGTCCGATCCGAGCGGGTAGGGCCGGCGGTAGCCGACTGGGCGATCGAGCCGCTCGAGGTGAGCGAGGAGTTCGCGGTCGACGTGATCGATCTGGCCAAGGTCACGCTGCCCGACCCGACCGACCTCCGGCCGGGTGGCAAGGGTGAGCCGAGTGAGATCTCGCCTCGCCTCGAGGCGGCCGACGCATTCATGATCATCACGCCGGAATACAACCGTGGCTGCCCGTCGACGGTGAAGCACGCGATCGACTGTCACTTCCTGGAGTGGATGTTCAAGCCGGTGCTGCCGGTGACCTACGGGGTCTACGGTGGCCTGCTGGCGGCCGAGCAACTGCGCAGCGTGTTCGCCGAGCTGCACGCGGTGACCACCCGGAAGGCGGTCGGGGTCGCCGAGCCATGGTCGCTGCTCGATCAGCACGGCCGGCTGCAGCCCGGCCCCACGGCCGTACGCGCGCTCCGGCTCGGCATCCGCGAGCTCAGCTGGTGGGCGTCCGCGCTCCGGCACCAGCGGCGGACCAGTCCGTTCGTGTGGCAGCCGTGAGCAGCGCCGCACCCCGGACCGGGACCTCGCCCGGCCTCACCACCGGCGTCCGCCGGCTGGCCGTCGTGCTGGTCCTCGGCGGACTGCTGGTCGTCCTCGACATGGTCGCGACGATCATCGCGCTGCCGGCCATGGTGGCCGAGTTCGGCTCGTCGCTGCCGGTGCTGCAATGGGTGACCACCGGCTACACCGTGGCCATCGTCGCGGTGCTGCCGACCTCGGCCGCGCTGATCGGCCGGTTCGGCGCCAAGCCCGTCTACCTGGCCGGCTTGATCATCTTCACCGTAGCCTCCGGGCTCTGTGTGCTGGCCTGGAACGTCGAGTCCCTGATCGCGTTCCGGGTGCTGCAGGGGCTCGGCGGCGGCCTGCTCAACCCGGTCGGGCAGACGATCGCGCTCGGCGCCGTGCCGCCGGAGCGCCGTGGCCGGGTGATGAGCTATCTCGGACTGCCGGTGCTGATCGGCCCGCTGGCCGGACCGTTCCTGGCCGGCTGGCTGGTCGACGCGGCCTCCTGGCGGCTGATCTTCGCGATCAACCTGCCGATCGGCCTGATCGCCGCGATCTGCGCCGCCCGGCTGCTGCCCCGGCAGCCCGCTCCGGAACGGCGGCGGCCGGACCTGCCCGGATTGCTGCTGCTGGTCCCAGGCGTGCTCCTGCTGGTGCTCGCGGCGACCATGATCGGCGATAGCCGCGGTGCGGTGTCCTGGCCGGTGCTGCTCGCGCTGCTGGTCGCCGCCGCCCTGCTGGTCGGCTTCGCCCACCGCTCGCTCCGGGTCGAACGCCCACTGCTGCAACTGCGCCTGCTCCGCTCCCCCGGCTTCGCACCGGGCACCGCCGTGCTGTTCGGCTTCGGCGCAGCCTACTTCGGCACCGGGACGGTGCTGCCGATCTACGTCCAGGCCGTGCGCGGCGACTCGGCCCTGCAGGCCGGCACGCTCGGCATCGCCACCGCCCTCGGCGCCGGGCTGACCATGCAGGTCGCGACTCGGCTGATCGACCGGGTCTCCGCCCGCCGGGTGGTGCTGTTCGGCATCGTCACCGGTCTGGTCGGGATGGCCGGCCTCGCCGCCGCCGTCGCCGCCAACGCGTCGTACCCGGTGATCATGATCGCCAACCTGCTGCTCGGCGTCGGCTCCGGCGCCGCGATCATGCCGGCGATGACCGACACCCTGCGCCGCCTCAGCCCGGCCGAGACCCCGCACGGCGCCGCGATCATGGGCACCCTGCAACAGATCGCCAGCGCGCTCGGCATCGCGACCAGCGCCACCATCCTGACGATCATGATCAACGCCGGCGCACCGGAGCTCGCCGGAGACGGCATCGCCGCGCTGCTGGTCCTCGACCGAGAATCCCGTACGGCTCTGCTCTCCGCGCTCGGCCCGGCGACCGGCGCCACCTACCTGATCATGATCGTGCCGATAGCCGCCGCCCTGGTGACCGCCCTGATCGCGATCCGGGATCGGTAGTGGCCGGTAGCCGGCGTCAGCTGCCGGGCCCGACCCCGGTGATCGCCGGGCGGGGCAGGCCGAGATGGCCCAACAAGGGCTCCACGATGTCCCGTTCCCGCAACCACTGCGTCTGGTGGATCTCCGCGATGTTGTCCGGCAGCAGCCTGCGCTTGGCGAGCTCCTTGTAAACGATGCGCACGGTGTTCAGGGCCTGGAGCCACCGCGAATCCCGATCTTCGCAGAGGCGGGTGTTGATCAACATCAGCCGGCCACGGTGTTGCAGCCGCAGGGCCTGTTGACGGGCCGCTTCGGCGGTCGCGCGAAGCTCGCCGAAGTCGATGTCGCGTTCGGTCGCGCTGTCCCGGAGCAGGTCCTCCGATTCAGCCAGGTGGACCCGGAAGACCTGGTCGTTGACGACCTTGGCGGCGTCGGCGAACGGCGTCGGCCCGGTGCCCGTCACATGACTCCAGACCCGGCGGCGCGGTATCTCACGCAGATACCGCTCATGGATCTTGGCCCGAGAGGCATCGCTGTGGGAGGTGGTCCCGGTGATCTCCACGGCCATGTCACGCGTGCTCGTGAACCCGTACCCGATCAGCAACGCGGTGAGGCTGGCGACGTCGTTGACCCAGGAGTCCACCGTCGTTGCGGTGAACGCAATCGTCAGCAGCTCGGGCTTCGCACTCGGCACCACGGGGCTCTTCGTCGCTCCGACATGGCTGATGAACCACTGCGACACCTTGGCCCGGTCGTCCGGGCTCGGCCACCGTTCGGGCCGCAAGTGAGGGCTCGCCGGAGCCGTGGTGGGCGGGAAGGCACGAGCCGATCGCAGCGCCTTCTTCATCGTCGGATCCGCCCAGATGTCGTCGCTGTCGATGTCCGCTCCGTCGACGCGCCTGATGTCGATCCGATCGGCGACCCGCATCCGGCAGTCCGGTGGACCCTCGGTCGCGGGCCAGCAGGCCGCCGCCCACTTTCCCGAATCCATAGCGGCTTGGACGATCCGTGCGGCTCCCCCCTTCCGGCCGGATGCCACCGCGAGTTCACTGGCCTCTTCGATCTTCATCTGCAGCTTCATCAGCCGGAACGCGGTATCGATCACGACATCCGATTCCGGCGCCGGACCGAGGATGCCCATGCCGCGCAGGAGCAGCAGCGGGTCATCCCGATAGTCGCCCGAAGCGGATCCGAGGGCCCGGCTGATCTCGCGCAGTTGCGAGAGATTCGGCTTCGCGCTCCCCCGGCGCCAGTTCTCGATCGTGTACCGCTTGACCCCCAGTGCTCCCGACAGGCTTCCGGCGGTGTAGCCCAGTTCCACCATGGCGGTGGACAGCAGCTCCTTGAATTTCGCCCAGGCAGGATCTCTTGCGGCCATACCGCGATGCTAATGACTCGGTGCCTGAAGATCAGGGAAACAAGAAAAACGCACAGATCGGCGCAATTGTGCACAGCTGCCTCACGCCGTCTTCGGGATCCAGCCGCCGAGGGTAACGCTGGAAATGACAGCGAAACGTGAGGAGCCGGCCATGGACCACGTCGAAGTCTGGAAGATCAACAACAGGGCGGTACGGAAGGCGATCAGGGCCGCTGCCAAGGCTGGGCTCCGGGGCGATCCCGACGTGCTGAGACCATCACGGGTGCCGGAGGCGATCACCACGACCGCTATCCGTGCTGTGGAAGCGATGTACAGCAAACAGTCGGAACGGATCCGGGCCTCGCGCGACCGCGTCGAGTTCGTGCTGGCCAACCTGACCCGCATGTACGAGACCGAGCCGGTGCCGATGACCCGACCGGTGGACCGAGCCGAGGAGCTGGTGCAGCGTGATCACCGCCGCATCGCCGATCTTCGGCAACGGGTCCGTCAGGCCTCGGCCCAGATCCAGCTCACCGCCGAAGATCACGCCGCCGTGCTGCACTCGATCGCGGCCGCGTACAACCAGTTGATCAACAATCAGGTGGCGGCCTGGAAGTCGCACCATCCACACCGCGAACACCTCACCGACGTCGCGATCCCGCTGGTCACCGTCCCGGCCCGCGCGCTCGACCTGGGCCAGCTGACGATCGTCCGAGCCGTCCGGGCGACCGCGACCGAGCTGGGCTGGCTCGCGCCGCTACCGGAGCCCCTCGAAGGTCACCTGCCGCCCGATCCCGCGACCGGTGATCAAGTGCAGCGCATTCCCTTACTTCGAAGGAGAAGGCCATGAACCAGCACCTCCTGTCGATCATGATCCTGGTCGCCGTGTGCGTCCTCGTGATCTCCGGCTGCGCGTCCATCCAGTCGACCGGATCCGGACCATCGACCGACCACCCACCGGCCGGCGCACAGCAGTCCTTGATCATCACCGACGTGTCCGATTCGGCGCTCGAGGGAGGCCATGACGACCTCGGGTGGCAGCGGACCCTCACGGCCGTGGCGAACGCCGCGCCCGGCGACGAGGTGATCGTGTATCTCTTCCGCGTCAACGCCGGCGCCAGGTGTGCTCCGCTTCAGATTCAACTGGCGAAGCAGGCCAACCCCGAGGAGGACGCCGAGTTCCGCCGAGATCTTCTCGGCGCTCTGTCGGACCGCTACTCGCGCTATCAGGAGTGCGTCGTCACTGAACCCTCAGGCGGAGGGTCGGCCATCCTCGGTGCGATCGCCGAGATGCATGCCCTCTTCCCGAGGAGCCGGTTCATCCAGGTCGTCACCGACGGCTGCTCGAACCGGGAGACCAGCGGGACATGCCGGCGCCAACAACTCAACGATCCGGAGTTTCCCGGCCGGTTCGTCGACAGTCTTCCCCCGGCTCTCTGCCCGGCCCTCGATGGCGTTCGGATCGTGTTCGTCGGACTGGGCCGCGGCACAGTGCTCACGCCGGTCGAGCTCGCGACGCTCCGCGCGGTGTACAGATCGTGGGGGCAGCGGACCGGAGCAGCCATCGAATTCCAGTCAACCTGATCCGAAGGAGTCGATCATGAAGCACAGAGTCCACGTCTCGCGGGTGCCGGACGAGCTGGACACCCTGCTCGGCAAGCTCCGCCTCAGCGAGGACACGGTCATCCGCGGCGATGCGAGCTCGGCCATCCGGGTGTCCCCGGCCACCGACTCCTACGATCACGCGAAACGAATCGGGCTCGCCGACGGGCTCCAGCCCAATCGCGACGCCGACAGCGTCGACGTTGTCCTGCCGCACCAGGTCGCGGTGCGCGAGATCGCGCAAATCCCCCGGATCGCCCTGGGCAGCGCCGTTGCCTCGATCGGCAAGGCCTACCGGAGTGGCAAGCTCGGCCGCGTCTCCCCGATGGAGATCAAGCACCGGGTCAGCTGGATCCACCTCGTCTTCACGATCGTCCTGATCGGCCTGGTGCTGATCTTCGAGACTCTGATCGGGCAACGGCTCTGGCAGCGGCTGGTGACCGGGATCAGCGAGCTCCAGTCCATCGTGGCGAGTCTCGTACTGACCGTGATCTTGGCCATCGGAGCGGTCATCGGTGCGCGCATGCTCCATCTGACCTATCCGGGCGTGATCCGGGCCTACGGCGGCCGGATGCTGATCGGCTGGCTCGCCCTCGTCGGCGCAACTGCCGCCCTGCTGGCGTACGTGCTCGGCGGCGGCGTGCAGGCTGAACCCTCGGTCGGCAGTCCGTTCACCGGCGGGGGTGACTCGTCGTCCCCGGACCGGTCGCCGACCTCCGAGGGGTTCGATCTCGCGCTGGGGGTCGCCTACTTCCTGCTCCTGACGGCGGCGACGGTGGCGATCATCGGGCTACACCTCTTCGTCCAACACCAAGACCGCGCGGCCTCCGTGAACGCCCAGCTCGCCGAGCGCAGCCGAGCCCTGGCAACGTCCGTCCCAGCCGGTCGGTTGGACGCGTACTACGTCGAACGACTGAAGGAGTGCCTCGCCGCCCTCCCGATAGCCAACCGCCACGGCCGCAGCCTGATCGGCGCCTACGACGCCGGGGTTCGTTCGAACATCACGGACGACCTCAACGCGATCTGGCCGGGAGTCGAGTTCGACGATTCCGACCCCGCCTGGGTCGACGGCGCGCGGGCCGCGATCGCCGCGCTGTCCGAGGTCGGCCCGAAATCGGAGCCTGGCGCGTGACCGGATCGGTCGTGGCCCGGACGCTCAGTGCTGCATGTCGACGAAGCGGGAGTAGTGGCCCTGGAAGGCGACGGTGATCGTCTTGGTCGCGCCGTTACGGTGCTTGGCGACATCGAAGTCGGCCTCGCCGGCCCGCTCGGACTCCTTGTCGTAGAGGTCGGGCCGGTTGAGCAGCATGACCAGGTCGGCGTCCTGCTCCAGCGAGCCGGACTCACGCAGGTCGGACAGCATCGGCTTCTTGTCGGTGCGCTGCTCGGGGCCACGGTTGAGCTGGGACAGCGCGACCACCGGGATCTCGAGCTCCTTGGCCAGCAGCTTCAGCTGGCGGGAGAACTCCGACACCTCGAGCTGGCGGGACTCGACCTTCTTGCCCGACGACATCAGCTGGATGTAGTCGATCAGCACCAGCTTCAGATCGTTGCGCTGCTTCAGCCGGCGGGCCTTGGCCCGGATCTCCATCATGGTCAGGTTGGGCGAGTCGTCGATGAACAGCGGAGCCTCCGACACCTGACCCATCTTGGTGGCGACCCGCTGCCAGTCGTCGTCGCTCATCCGGCCGCCACGGATGTGCGACAGCGGGATCGACGCCTCGGCCGAGAGCAACCGCATGGTGATCTCGATCTGGCTCATCTCCAGCGAGAAGATCGCCGAGGTCAGGCCGTGTTTGATCGAGGCGGCCCGGGCCAGGTCGAGCGCCAGGGTCGACTTACCGCAACCCGGTCGGGCGGCGACGATCACCATCTGCCCCGGGTGCAGCCCGTTGGTCAGCTCGTCGACCTCGGCGAAGCCGGTCGGCACGCCGGCCAGGGTGCCGCCGCGGGAGGAGATCGCCTCCATCTCGTCCAGGGTCGGCTGCATCAGCTCCGACAGCGGCTTGTAGTCCTCGCTGGCCCGCCGATCGGTCACCGCATAGACCTCGGCCTGCGCCCGGTCCACGATGTCGTCGGCGTTGCCCTCGCCCGCGTACGACAGCTGACTGATCCGCAACGCCGCGTCGGCCAACCGGCGCAGGATCGCCTTCTCCCGGACGATCTCGGCGTAGTAGCCGGCGTTGGCCGCGATCGGGACGCTGGCCAGCAGCGTGTGCAGGTACGGAGCACCACCGACCCGGGTCGCCTCACCCCGCTTGGTCAGCTCGTCGGAGACGGTGATCGCGTCGGCCGGTTCGCCGCGGCCGTACAGATCGAGCACCGCCTCGTAGATCAGTTCATGGGCGGGCCGGTAGAAGTCAACGCCGCGGAGGACCTCGACCACGTCGGCGATCGCGTCCTTGCTCATCAGCATCGCGCCGAGCACGCACTGCTCGGCGGCCAGATCCTGCGGTGGGGTGCGGTCGGCTCCTCGGGCCGGCCCGTCACTGTAGGACGGCATCACCTCGGCAACGCTCATCGCACCTCCCGTCCCGTCCGCGACGTCATGCCGACCGGAACCATCCGGGCGGGCATGGGTCGCGGAACCTCCTCAAGTACGGTCGCACCGCCAGCCCGCCCGTTCCGGTACAACACACCGGAGGGCGACGACCGCTGGACAGATGACGCTA
The DNA here is from genome assembly GCF_009299835.1 of Microlunatus speluncae. Classification (GTDB taxonomy): domain Bacteria; phylum Actinomycetota; class Actinomycetes; order Propionibacteriales; family Propionibacteriaceae; genus Microlunatus; species Microlunatus speluncae. Next base: position 171,857 of record NZ_VKCZ01000020.1, on the reverse strand, counting down.
GGCCCAGGCACTGACATCCCCGCAGACTCAGCACCTGAACCGTCCCCCGAACACGCTCAACTCGCGCAACCGTACGCCCCACCCGGGTGACCCGGAAAGTCGGTTATCCACAGGCCCTGGGGACAACCGGTGGATGCTTGTGAAGGACACGCGGAAGCGTTGTGCGCAGCCTGGGTACGAATCTGGGGACAACTTCCCCAGCCCCTGGGTAAAGCGCTTTCTACTAGGGAGAACGCTGGCTGCACACGGTGGATGAAAATCGGTGGAGAGGATTCTCGGCTCCCCCCGCCGACCATCGTCCAACTTGACAACGTCATCCGGAAGCCAGTACTTACGCACAACGGCTGGGGATAACCAAAGCAGTCCATTGACATGAGGACATGTCGACATGTCGAATCCGGGGCGCTCGACGCGATCCCGGAAGCCATATACCCTAGGGGGGTAAGTTAGTGGTGGAGGAGCAGCGATGACCGACGAACATGATCATGGTTACATCAGCAACAAAGACGCTTACCTGAAACGGTTGCGGCGGATCGAGGGCCAGGCCCGCGGACTGCAGAAGATGATCGAGGAAGAGAAGTACTGCATCGACATCCTCACTCAGGTGTCGGCCATGACCAGCGCCCTGCAATCGGTTGCGATCGGATTGCTGGAGGAACACCTGAGCCACTGCGTCGCCGGCGCGATCGAGAACGGTGGCGCCGAAGCCGACGCCAAGCTGAGCGAAGCGACCCAGGCCATCGCCCGGCTCGTCCGGTCCTGACCGCTCCGAGCACGGCCGAGGAGACCCGCCGCACGCGAGGCGACCCGGCGCTGAACGGGCGCGACCGTTACGCGAGCCGTGCCCTGACCTGCCCCTCCATCACCTGCTGCAGCACCCGAACCGTGTCCGGATCGAGATCGACGCCGAGTTGCCGGGCGTGACCGGCCAGCTGCAGCGCCAGCCGCTCGGTTTCGGCGTGGTTGCCGGCCTGGTGTTCGGTCCGGATCCGGGCCACCAGGAGCAGCTCGTCGCCCGGCGCCGCCGCCAGGGCCCGGGCCGCCGACCAGCGGGCCAGGTCGAGATCATTGCGGTCCAGCGCCCGCCGACAGAGCTCGACGCCGATGTCGCGGACCGCGGAGATCATGTCGGTCCGCAGCTCCTCGGCCCAGTGCCACTGGCCCGGCGCCGCATCAGCCAGCGGAGCACCCCGAACCAACTCCAGGGCCGCGAACAGCGAGTCGTCGCCGGCGCGGTTGACGCCGCCGAGGGTGAGGATCTGCACCCGGTGCCAGTCCGAACTGACCGCGGTGTGCAGCGCGATCCGTCCGCTGTAGGCATCGGGCAGGTACGGGTCCCCGTCCGGCGCGGCCCCGAGCCAGGTCCTCAGCCGGCTCATGTTCGACCGTCGGGTGCCCTCGGCCACGGCCAGCGCCGCGGTCATCACCCGAGCGGTGCTGCCGGGATGCTCCAGCAGCCAGCCGCAGTACTCCAGGCACTGCTTGTCGGCGCGTGGCGGCACCGGGCCGGCGGCTCCGGCGAGCTCGATCGCGCCGAGGATTCGCAGCGTCGGGTGATGGACCGGTCCCGGTCCCTGCTCTCCCTGACCCTGCATGGTTGCCCTCGTTCGTTGATGCTCCGCCGCTGCTTCTCCCCAACCCCCACGCCGCCGACCGAGGTGGGCGACGTTGTCCGGCGGGTCGGTGCCGAGTGGTGGAGACTCCTCGTCGGTGAGGGCGGGCTCGAGCCAGGTGTCCGGCACCGACCCCTCGCTCATCCGACGACGCGGCAGCTCCCGGCCGTTCACCTCGTGCGCCCACCACGGCGCGGGGTCGGTCTCCTCGGTGCCGGTGGCCGCGATCAGCTCGACCACGGCATCGACCGCCGCCGGCCGGAGCAGCTGCGGCTCGAGTTGGAGCCCGATCGGCAGCAGTTCGGCCTGGACACCGGAGGCGGCCGCAGCATTCGGTTCGGCTCGGGCCGCCGGATCCTCCGCCGATCGCCCCGGCCCCACGTCAGCCGCCTCCGCCGGGTGCTCACCGGCGCGCAGCCGCAGCGTCCACTCCGCCCGCGCGGACCCACCGGGCACGACGACGGCGATCGTGACCGCCGGCCGGCCGGCGACGATCTCGGTGATGCGATCGAGCTGGCGATCGGTCGGCAGCCGGTCGACCAGGACGATCTCCGGGGCCCAGGGGTCGGCCAGGTCCGGATCGCTGCGCAGCCGGGCCACCGCAACGTCGGCCTGCTCCCGGCGCTGCACCTGCGCCCGCTGCTCGAGCTGGTCGAGCAGGTCGTCGAGATCGTCGGTCCGGGTCACGTTGTGCCGACCCAGCGCCGCGGCAAGGTCCGGGTGATCGCCGACCAGGGTCAGGATCATCTCGTCGGCCCACGGTGAGAACGACAGCTCGGTCGCGATCGCCGCGAGCAGGGCGGGGGCCAGGGCCGGGTCCTCGGCCTCCACCGCCAGGACCCCCACTCCTTCGAGATCGGCCAGCACCGGCCGGCCCGCGGCGTCCGTACCCAGTCCGACCAGCGCCGGGTAGGGCCGGGTCGCCTCGGCAAACCCCGGGATCGTGCGTAGATAGCCGACGTCGTCAGCGGTGACCAGCCACGAGTTGTCGCGGACCGTGAACCCGGCGGGCGCGGTGTCGACCGGGCCGTCGAAGATCAACTCGAGCTCGTCCTCACCGACAGCGGCGAGGCGGAGCGGCGGCAGCGGCGTCGCCGTCGCGTGACAGTGAGCCGAGATCGCCCGCAATGCCTGGTCCAGGGCGCGCAGACCCAGTGGTCGCTGCCAACGACCGAGGGCCGACTCGACCGCCCGGGCCGCCGCGGAGGGCGGCGGCAACCGGCGACCCAGCGGTCGCCGCTGCAACTGCACCCGCCGGCGCGCCGCCAGACCACCGATCACTGCCGCGGCCAACAGCCCGCCGACCCCGGCCAGTCCGGCGACGGCGGCAGTCTCCGCCGGGCCGACCTCGGACGCGACCGAGTCGGCCGCCGCAGCGCCGCCACCTCCGGCCAGCACGGTCGGGACACCCTGGCCAGTCGGAACCATCGGGTCCGTGGGCACCAGCGGCTCGGCCGGATTCGTCAGGACGGGCGGATCGCTCCGGGCCGGGGTAGGCGGGTCCGCCCGGACGGGCGGTTCGGTCGGAACAGGCGGTTCTGCGGAGACAGGCGGTTCTGCGGAGACGGACGGACCCGTCGGAATCGGCCCCTCGCTCGGGACGGGCGGCTCCGTCAGGACGGGCAACTCCGGCGAATCCGGCGGATCTGCGGGGACGGGCGGATCTGCGGGGACGGGCGGACCCGTCGGAATCGGCCCCTCGCTCGGGACGGGCGGCTCGGTGGCCGCCGGGGGATCGACTGTCCCGGGTGGGGTGGCGGGAGCCCCGGCCAAGGGATCCTGGCCGGCCGCCGGTGGCGCGCCACGTTCCTCTCCCGCACGATCGCCAGGGCCGGCCGGCAGCCAGCCACCCGGCGATCGCTCCGGCTCGCCCGACCGAGCCGGCTGCCGATCGGACGGAGCCGAACCCTGACCGCCCCGATCCCGTGGCGATGGACCGGTTCCGTCCTCGTCCCCCGCCTCCGGCCGCCGGTCGGGGCGGTCGGCGTCCTCGACGGATCCGGAGGGAGGCAGCACCAACTGCATGCCGATCTCGAGCTCGTCCGGATCGCTGAGCTGAAACCGGTTGGCCTGGTAGATCTCGGGCCAACGCTCCGGATCACCGTAGGCCCGGTCGGCGATGGCCCAGAGTGAGTCGCCGGTCCGCACCCGGACGGTCTTGGCGGCCGCCGCGGCCGGTCGTTCGACGTCGGGAATGACCAGGATCCAGCCGGGTTGCAGCACGTCCGGACCGCCGCTCAGTCGCTCCGGGTTCGCCGACGCGATCTTGCGCCACTCCCAGCCGTCACCGTAATAGCGTTCCGCCAGGGTCCACAGATCGTCGCCGGCCTTCACCCGGTGCCGGACTTCATCGGCACGTTCGGATTCGGACCCGGGCTGCCGGGCGCGGGCCTGGTCATGATCACCCCGAGACCCTCCGTCGGCCGGGCGGGCACCGGGGCGATCATCGGTGTCGCCGTGGTCCAGCGGCACCACCCGGGCCGCCGGCGGCGGTTGCTGCCCCGGCTCCGCCTGCGCCGGGGTCCCGATCATGGTGACCACGGCGATGACGAGTCCGGCGGCGAATCGCTGCGGTGCCGCCATCCCCGGCAGCTGCAGCGTGATCCGATAGCCGGCGAGCCGACCGGTCACCTCGATGAACACCGAGGCGGTGAAGATCAGCCAGGCCAACCACGCGATGATCGTGATCAAGCCGATCAGGACCGTGCCGTCGTCGGGTCGGAACAGAGCTTGGACCAGATCGCCCCAACTGAGCCGGCTCGGGAACGGATTGCCACCCAGCAGGATCAGGGCCAGCGGCACGCCGGCCACACCGGCGATCAGCACGAGCAGGGCCGCGAGGCCGCGCAGGATCCGTCCCATCATCCACCGCCCCCTGGAACTCGTCTCGAGCAGTGCGGTCCTGTCACCCGACCAGCCTGGTCGATGGGCCGGCGGACCTGAAGGGGCACGGTGTTGTCCGTCGCCCGACGGTGTTGTCCATCCATGATCATCACCAGCCTCCGACGATCCGGAGCAGGGCCGGTGTGATGAAGATCAGGCCGAAGATCAACACCGGCACGGTCATGTAGATCGTCATGCCTTCGGCCGCGCTGCTGGCCGCGACCTGCTGGGCATTGCTGTGCGCATCGCGGAGCTCGCGGACCCTGGCCCGGAGCGTCCCGGCCAGCGCGGCGCCGGTCTCGTCCAGTTGCATGATGTCGGCGAGGTCGGTCAGCTCCGGCAGCTCGAGCTGCTCGGCCAGCCGGCGCAGCTCGCCATAGGGCGACTGCTGCTCCAGTCGGGCCCGATCGAGCGCGAGCCGGAGCTGCCGGAACAACGGGACGTCGCTGATCCGGGCCGCGTTGTGCAGCGCCTGCGTGGCCGAGGCGTTGGCCAACCGCTCCAGAGTCACCAGGTCGATGTAGACCAGCAGGGCCTCCACTGCCGAGGATCGGGACCTGGCCGTGGTCCGCAACAGCAACAGATCCGGGACGAAGAAGCCGATCACGAGCCCGGCCAGGGCGGTGATCACCGGAAGGGCGGGCGTCGACTGGGTCAGCAGGCTGATCGCTGTGCAGACGATCGCCGGGATCACCGCGCCGACGACGGCCATCACGATCTTGTCGGCGTAGAACTCCGCCAGCGACTTGTCCAGGAGCACCAGCCGGCGCCGCTGACCGGGTGTCATCGCCATCGGCAGCCGCCGATACATCCAGGCACCGAGCTGCTCCGAGGTGCCCTTCGCGGCGACCTGCTCCCGGCCGGCCGCGGCGGTCCACGGCGTTGCACCCTCGATCCTGGCCAGGGCGACCGACAACCGCGGCGTGCTGGGGACCAGGGCCGCGACGCAGGCGACGATTCCACCGGCGACCAGCAACCCGGCCAACAGCACCAGCCCGGCGGTCATGAACCCGGCCCGATCAGGATCCGCTCTCCGGTCCGGTGTCTGGCCTTGCGGCGCATCAGCGCCAACGACCCGATGTAGCCGGTGATCAACACGGCGAGGATCGCCTGGCCGAGTGGGCTCCGGTACGGCTCGAAGAACGTCGGGTTGAACAGGAAGGCACCACCCAAGGCGATCAACGTGATCACCGTGACCTGGCGGACGACGATGTACGGCTTGGCCCGCTCGGTCTCGATCAGCCGCCGGCCCTTGAGCTGGGCCTGCAGGGAGTCCGCGAGTGCGTGCAGGGTGATCGACGCCCCGGTCGCGCCGCGCTGGTCGGCGAGGATCACCGCCGCGATCACCGAGTCGGCATCGGCCGAGTCGAGATCATCGGCGAAGCGGCGCAAGGCGTCGGAGGTCGGCCAGCGATTGTTCAGCCGGGTCACCAGCAGCTGCAACTGGTCGGCGATGACGGGTGGCGCGGTCCGGCGGGAGGTCCGGATCGAATCGGTGATCGACCGGCCGGTGGACAGCGTCGAGGCGAGCGAACGGACCCAACGGTCGAGCGCCTCGAGCATGATCACGTCGTGCGCCTTCGGCAACAGCAGCAGGTACGGCACTCCGAACGCCAGCACCGGAGCCAACGGGATCGCGATCAGCCACCCGGTGATCAGCGCGATGATCAAACCCCCGGCCAGACTGGCGGCCAAGATCAGATCCCGCCGACGACCCCGGCGGCCCGGTGGGCGCCGGCTGAGCCGTACCCAACCGTCGACCAGCCCGGGCCGACGCCTGATCGGCTCCCTCCAACCTCGGCGCAAACCGGCGAAGACGGCCAGGACCCCTGCCACACAAAGGATCCCGGCGGCCGCCGCGGCGATCGCGTTCATCGTGGTGACCCTTCGGCGGCGTCGGGCAGTTGTCGCCGGAACGGCAGCAGCTCGGCCTCGAAGTCGGGATCCGGGAAGTATCCGGCCGGCCCGGACGCGGACGGGTCCGCCTGGTAGGTCAGGTGGGTGACCGGACGGTTGTTCTCGATCGCGCGGGTGAGCTGTCGGATCTCGGACAGGTAGCGCCGCCGAATGCCGCCCTTCCAGGTCTCGTCGACCAGCCGGATGTGGATCAGCAGGTCGACGTTCAGCGCGATCTGGCGGTAGGCCTCGTCGATGGTCAGCACCCCGCCCTGCGCGACCCGGGAGGCGAGCCGGTCCATCGTCGACTCGGCCGAGTGGGAGTGCGTGGTGCTCATCGTCCCCAGGCCGGTCTGGGCCGCCTCGAACATCGCCGCCGCCTCGCGGCCGCGGACCTCGCCGACGATCAGCCGGGACAGGTTCTGCCGCAGCGCCTCGGGCATCAGGTCGGACAGCCCGAACTCGCCCACGGCCGAGCCACCGGCGGTCTCGCCGTGTCCGACCCGCGACTGCAGGGCGAGCACGTTGTGCCGGCCCGGCTGCAGATGGGTCATCAGTTCGTAGTCGGTCTCCAGCGTGCCGAACCGTTCGGTGATCGGGATCGAACTGATCAGGGCCCGCAACAACGTGGTCTTGCCGGCGCCCTGATCACCGGAGATCACGATCGACTTGCGGGCCAGCACCGCCGCGTCGAGGAACCGGGCGACCTCGTTCGGCATCGTCCCGGCTCGGGCCAGGTCGCCCAGGGTGACCGTGGTCAGCGTGTGCTGCCGGATCACCACGCTCGGCCGGTGGGACAGCCCGAACCCGATCGCGTGCAGTCGGAACCGGTCGCCGAGTGCCAGGGTCAAGGTCGGATGGGCATCGTCGAACGGCCGCGACGGCTGCCCGTTCTGACCGAGGAAACGAATCGCGTCGACCAGTTCGGCGTCGCTGTCGGCGACCGGCGGCATCCGTTCCCGGCGACCGTCGCCGTACTGGACCATGACGCAGTCCCAGCCGTTGATCTCGATGTTCTCCACGTCGGGCAGGTGCAGCAGCGGCTGCAGCCGGCCGTAGCGGAACACCGCATCCTCGACCGCCTGGACGTAGGTCTCCTCCTGCGCCGTCGACCACAGCTCGGCCCCGGCTCGATGCAGGGCGCGGACGTGATCGCCGACGATCCGGCGGATCAGCGAGCGCCCCAGCAACACCCGGTCCGTCTCCGTCAGCGGGGTGCCGGACTTGGACTGGAGCGCCTCGGTCTCGCCGGTGATCGCCGCCGAGGCCAGCCGGCGCAACTCCACCACCTGGGACCAGTCGACGTCGTGGGTCGGCAGCGCGTCACGGTGGCCCTCGAGTGCCGGCCGGTCGAAGGTGGAGAGCCGCTGGAACTGGTCGCCGGCCGTCACCGGGAGGCCGGCCGTCTCGGCGGGCCCGGTCTGATCGGCCGACTGGTATCCCGCGAACAGCGGGTTGTCCGCCAGCGCCGGACCGGTGGAGTCGTCCATGATCACCTCTCGACCAGTTCGTCGGTCGCGACGCAATGATCACGCAGTGCCTGCGCGGTGGTGTGCAGCGATCGGGTCAGGGGTGATCGCTCGAACCGGCGGGGCCGCGGACCTCCGTCCGACAGGTGCTCGGCGGCCGGCGGATCCAGGGCGAGGTCGGCCCGGACCGGCCGGCCCAGTGCCGCGGCGATCTCCCGGCTCGCGTACGGATGCCCGTCGCCGATGACGATCAGTCCGAGGTTCACCGAGCCGCCCGTCACAGCGATCTGGTCGTCGAGCGTCGACAGCAGCACCCGGGTGGACATCACCGACCGCAGGCTGGACCGGAGCACGACCGCGGTCAGGTCGGCCCGTTCGATCAGCGCCGGCGGCAATCCGTCCGCGGCACAGCGACCGAGGTCGATGATCACGTCGATGCCGAACTCGTCCAGCCGGCGCATCGCCTCGATCAACTCCGGCCAGACTCCCGAGAACAGGCGGGCGTTGCCGGGCTTGGCGAACCCGGGCAGGAACAGGCGCCGCGTGCCCTCGTCGCCGGTCAGCGGAAGGGACTGGTCGATGATCACCTCCCGCAGCGGTCGACGATCCCGGTGCGCCTCGGCCACCCGGACCAGTCCGCGACCGCCGGGGTCCTGACCGGCCAGGAACCCGGCCAACACCGCCTGGTGGGCACCCGGGTCGGCGTCGACCAAGATCACCGAGCGCGGCCAGCAGAGTGCCAGCCCGACGGCGGTCGTGGTGGCGCCGGGCGCCCCACCGGCGGCGGTCAGCGTGATGATCGCCACGGCTCAGCGCTCACCGTCGAAGTCGCGCACGGCGGCCAGCCGATCCTGCGCGGCCAGGAAGGCGACGGCCGCGGCCTGGTCGGCCGCGACGTCGACGTTGACCAGGGTCGACATGCCGTCCGCCCCGGCCACGGCGTCGACCACGGTGGCCGGGAAGGCGTCCCCCGTGTACTGGTCGGCGAAGTCCGGCTCGGCACCCTCCGGAGGCAGCGCGATCAGCCGGATCACGGAGCCCGGATGCAACAGCCCGACCGGCGCCCGCCCCTCGACCAGGCGGAGTCCGGCCACGGCCCGGCCCTCGGCCGGAATGATCACCTCGCCGATCGCCCCGGCCGGCACGATGCTGCCGGCCACCAGGTCGTAGATCGCGGCCCGACCCACCAACTCGCCGGCTCGGTCGGCGAGCACCGCGTTGCCGGCGGCGGTGCCGCTGATCGTCACGGGAGCCAGATCCTCGGCCATGATCACCGAGCCGCGATAGACGGTCTTGGTCATGATCAGTACCGAGCTCTCGGCCGCGACCTTGGCATAGATCACGTACGAGAGCAGGGCGCCGAGGCAGATGGCGATCACCCCGAGCGCGATCCACTTCGGGTTCCGCCGCCCGGGCAACCGTGGCGGCTGGGCCGTCGCGCCGTCCCGGAACTCCTGCTCGACCCCGGGTTCCGGGGCGGTGTCGGCCCCGGCCGACCCGCGTTTCTCGATCCTGAGCATCCGATCCTCCCCCTTCCTGGTGGTCTCGCCGTCCTGGTTCAGCCGTCCGCCCCGGTCGGGACGAGCGTCGCTTCCGCCGAGCCGGTGGCGGTCACGGTCCGGATCCCGATCGCGCCAAGGAACATCGTCGGCCGGGTGGCCACCGTGGTCACCCGGACCACCCCGCCGCTGACCTGGACCCGGCCGGACACCTCCGGCTGTCCGGCCAGGTAGCTCTTCGCCGCTCGGACCGCGACCGACGCCTTCTTGTGCCCGGCCAGTCGGTGCGTCGCCGCGGCATTGCCCGCGGCCCTGGCGGCCTCGGCGGCCACCGATTCGGCCCGGCTGGCCGCGGCGATCTTCTGTCCGCCGTCGATGACCAGGCCGGCGCTGATGATCAACGCGGCGAGCACGACGAGGACGTACACGCTGATCGACTGTCCCCGCTGATCGCGGCTCGGTGGTCCGCTCATCCCCGCCCCCGGTACGTGTCCAGGGCCGCCGCGCCGGTGCCATCCAGCTCGATCCGGCCGGGCAGTCCCGGCAGGACGACGTCGGTCAGCGGCACCGAACACCGGATGGTCGCCGTGACGGTCGCGGGTCGCCCGGCAGGCACCCGGAACGCGGCCGTCGACACCTTCACCCGGACCTGCTCGCAGTCGAGCCGGGCGGTCGCGAGGGACTGTCTTCCCGCCGATCCCGCCGCGATCCGGGCTTCGGCGGCGGTCCGGGCCAGGGAGCCGGCCCGCGCCGCGGCGTAGCCGGCCTCGGCGACGACGGTCCGCGCGTACCAGAGCCGTCCGCCGGCGATCAGTAGTCCCAGAACCAACATCAGTGCCGGAACCACCAGGGCCAGCTCGATCGTCGCCGCACCGCGTTGACCACGTACGCGATCACCGGTCCGCCGCCGCCGCGGACCATCGCCGGACCGGGTCATCGACCCGGCACCCGCTCCAGCGGAGCGACCGCCCGCTCGTCCATCCGGCTCAGGCCGAAGTCGATGATGACCGCGGCTCGGCCGGTCACCCGGGCCTCGACCTGGTCACCGATCCGAAGGACCACGACCTTGACCTCGGTCAGACCCGCGGTCGTGGCGAGGTCGATGGCCAAGGCTCGTCCCCGGTCCGTCGTCCCGGTGGCGCCACGGGCCTCGTCAACCGCGACCGCGGCGGCCCGCACCGCGATGTTGCGGCCATGCAGCCAGAGGCCGGTCTGGATCACGGCGACGGTGGCCAGCAGCACCACGGGCCAGATCAGCACCAACTGCAACGACTCGGCGGCCCCGCGTTCCGACCGGTGCCGGTGGGTTGCCCTCATGGCAGGTCACTTGGGCAGGTGGTTGCTGACGTAGATCGAGATCGTCGTGATCACGATCGTCGCCACCGCGACGGCGCCGGCCAGAAGAATCGCGTTCTCCGCCGATTGGCTGAGCCCGCGCTCGTCCCGCGCGGCCGGCGACCGCAGCCAGACGAATGTGCCGATCAGGAACTGGAGCTGACGCCGCAGCTGAGTCATCGAGATCCTCCTTCGTCAACGGTCGCGAGAAGGCGCGACCCACTACATCCCTGAGCACCTGTCATCCCCGCGTCCACCGGCGCCATGGACGGTCGCCGAATCGAGTCCGCGATGATGTCGATTCGGAGTGTGAAGCGATTTCTAAAGCTATGCCAACGCGCCGCGCATCCCATCGGAAACCCTGTGTCCGGTTGATGACATGTCCTCAAGTGGACGTCGAGATTTGGGCGTGTCGGGGTGCCGGTTTGGCAGGCTGGATGCCGATCCGAGCACGGCCCTGGAGTACCTCCGTGGGCGGCCACCCGACCTCCGGTCCGTGCCCGGATCGACGTTCTTGGTTCGCGACCGTGCCGATGGGTCTCCCCCGACGACACCCACCGACAGGTCGCGAGGGTGACGGACTCCGTTGGCAGAGCGGCCGGCATCGAGCGGTCCGAAGCAGTTCGCATGTTCGGGCTCCTTTCCAAGGCGTTGTCCGTTGGCACCATGCTGCCGAGCGGGTGTTGGCCGAGGTGTTGTCCGAGCGGGCGGAGGTGTCGTTCGGTGGAGTGATCTGTTGTCGGGGAGTCGGTGGGTGCACCGATGGTGGCGGGAAGGTTCCAGAATCGGAGCGTCCCGCTTGGAAGGAAAGAGAGGTGACTCGTAGGCTCACGGGGGCCGACCGGGACGTGCAGTCGATGGCTACGAGCGGGTAGGGATGAGCCGACAAGGACTGAATAGGTTGACGCGGTGATCGCTCCGCGCCGCGCCGTCTTCCCGATGAACGCGCCGCGTAACGTCGTCGGTTGGATCGTCGGATTCGTCTCGTCACTGCTCGGCGACCAGGTCTATTTCATCGCTCTTTCCGTCGTCGCCAGCGAGTTCACGGATCCGGCGATGACCGGACTGATCCTGGCCGCGGCCTCGGTGCCGCGGCTGCTGATCCTGCTGATCGGCGGCACCATCGCCGACCGAGTCAGCGCGAAGCGGATCATCCTCGTCACCGACACGGCACGGGCGGCGATCCTGATCGCGCTCGCGGCGGTGCTGTTCCTGGGGGCCGAGTCGCTCGGTGCGGTCGGCCTGCTGGTGATCGCGCTGATCTTCGGTGCGCTGGACGGCTTCTTCGCGCCGGCGATGGGAGCCGTGCCGGCCCGGATCGCCTCCGATGACCAGCTCAGCCGGATGGCGGCGGTGCGGACGGTCGGGCAGCGCCTGGTGCTGGTGATCGGCGGGCCGCTGACCGGCTGGCTGCTCGCCCTGTTCGGACCCGCGGCCGCGTTCGGCGGAGCGGCCGTCCTGTTCGTGGTGTCGGTCAGTTCCCTGTTGCTGCTCCGGGTGCCGCGGCCGCTGCCGTACGAGCTGCGGATGATGTCGGAGCGATCGATCTTCAGCGAGACTGTCACCGGCCTGAAGTCGACCTGGGCCAACCGGCCGGTCTTCTGGCTGCTGGTCGTCATCGCGGCGACCAACTTCGGTTTCGCCGGGCCGGTCACGGTGGGCTACCCGCTGCTCGGCAACCAGAACGACTGGGGACCGATCGGCGTCGGTTATCTGTTCGGCGGCCTCGGCCTGGGGGCGGCCGTGACCGCGACCGTGCTGCTGATCATCAAGCGACCGCCCCGGGCCGGCCTGTTCGCGTTCACCGCGCTCGGGGTGATGGGCGCCTCGCTGATCCTGCACGGGATCGCCACCTCACTGCAGGCCGCGGTGACCATGGCGGTGCTGCTCGGCCTCGGCACCGGCGCGTACGGGACCCTGCTGCTCGCGCACCTGATGACCATCACGCCCAAGGCGGAGATCGGCCGGGTGATGGGGCTGCTGACCCTGGCACTCGAGGGCGTGGTCCCGATCAGTCACGCCCTCACCGGGCTCCTCACCGGACCGTTCGGCGCCAGCGTGCCGTTCATCGGCGGCGGCGTGATCGTCCTCGGATCGACCCTGCTCGCCTTGTCCCAGAAGCGACTCCGGGGGTTCGAGTTACCCCGCTCGCAGAAGTGACCCCGGCTGCGGCTCACGATCTGCCGAGTCTCGAGATCGATGATCAGAGTCCGAGATGAGCGTTCGGTTCCTTGGCGGCCGCCTCGAACTCGGGGAGCAGGTCGACGGTGATTCCGGCGGCGCGGAGCAGCTCGACTCCTTCACACCGGGCGACGAAGATCGGCGGCTCGCGCCAGGCGATCACCACCCGGGCGAGGCCGGCCTTGATCGTCAGCCGGGTGCAACTGTCGGGCCGCGAAGCGCGGATGGAGCATGGCTCGAGGGTGGAGTAGAGGGTCGCCCCGGCCAGGCGCGGGTCCGGGCCGAGCTTGCCGAGCGCGGACTCCTCGGCGTGCACCCGATCGGACTCGCGGGAGAAGCCGCGGGCCAGTTCGTTGCCATCCGCGTCGATGATCACCGCGCCGACGGCGAAGGCGGAGTCGCTGGGCGGGCAGAGCCGGGCGAGCTCGACGGCGAGCTGCATCCAGTGATGATCATCAGCGGGTCGGCGGTCGTTCTGCATCGGTCTCCCTGGGCCGGTCGGCTGCTCCGATCGTCCCACATCGGCAGGGACCGACCATGATCGACCGCCCGTACGTCACCCTCAGTTGCGCCGTGTCGTTGGACGGCTACCTGGACGACGCCTCGCCGAACCGGCTGCTGCTGTCCAACCCGGCCGACTTCGACCGGGTCGACGCCGTCCGGGCCAGGCACGATGCCATTCTGGTCGGCGCCACGACGATCCGCAGCGACGATCCACGGCTGCTGATCAGGTCCGAGTCGCGCCGGGCGGCCCGCGTGGCGCGCGGACTGCCGGTCGACCCGACCAAGATCACGATCACCGGCTCCGGTGAGCTCGATCCGGGAGCCGCGTTCTTCGCGGCCGGCGATGCGGACAAGATCATTTACGCGACGTCCCCCGCGGCGACCGAGCTCGGCCGGACAGCCCTTCCGGCGTCGGTGGTCGACCTCGGTGACCGGATCGATCTCGACCGGCTGTTGCGTGATCTCGTCGAGCGCGGGATCGGCCGGCTGCTGGTCGAAGGCGGCGGGATGATCTTGACCGAGTTCCTGGCCCGGCGCTGCTACGACGAGTTGCAGTTGGCGATCGCGCCGATCGTCGTCGGGGACGACCGGGCGCCCCGCTTCATCCGGGCCGGGATCGGACCGATCAATGATCACGTCCGGCTGGCCGAGGTACGCCGACTGGGTGACATCGCCGTGCTCCGGTACGAAACGCCGACCGCCCTCGACCAATCCCTGGCCCGCATCCTGGCACCGACCAGAGCGTTACTGCTCGACTTCGACGGTCCGGTGACCCCGCTGCTCGCCGAGGGCCGCGACGGCCGGATCGCCGACCGGATGCGGCAGGTCCTGGCCGAACATGGCGTCGATCCGCCCGCGGAGCTTCGGACCACCGTCGACCCGCTGCGGATCCTCCGCTGGGCCACCCCTCAACACCTCGGTCCGGACGCCGCCGCGGCGGTGGAGCTGGCCTGCATCCAGGGTGAGGTGGAGGCCGCGCAGTTGGCCCCGCTCACCGCCGGCGCCGCTCAGCTGCTCACGACCTGCCAGGCCGCCGAGCTGCCGGTGATCATCGTCAGCAACAACTCGGCGCCGGCGATCGCCGTCTTCCTCGACCGGCACGGCCTGGCCGACCGGGTGACCGGCGTGATCGCCCGCCTCCCCGGCCGGCCGGACCTGATGAAGCCGGATCCGGATCCGATCCGCCGCGCCCTCGTCCGGCTCGGCCGGCCCGCGACCGAAGGCCTGCTGATCGGCGACTCGGTCACCGACGTCGAGGTCGCCATGATCACCGGGGTGCCGGTGATCGGCTACGCCCGGCCGGGCCGCCGGCCCGGGCTCGACCTGGCCGGCGCCGACGTCATCATCGACGACCTCGAGCCGCTGACGAACGCGCTGACGACCCGCGGTTCGACCGCCGGCTGACCGGCATCGCCGGCAAGCTTCACCCACGTTCCTGTCACTTTGTGGTTTGCAACGTTCCTAAAGCGTCAGCCTTTCCCGTTAGGTGAAGAACCGACCGGTGCCCGAGAAGGTTCAGGGTTTACCCGAATTGCTCAGTATCTGACCCTGGGGATATATTTCTGGCCATGCGGTCAGATTTTGAGTCCGAGGGCCAGAAGGCGGAGACCTTCATCCAGGCGACCCGGCGCAAGCAGATCCTCGACGGGGCGATCGAGACGTTGGCCGAGGTCGGGTTCGCGAATGCCTCGCTGGCCCGGATCGCCAAGGATCTGCGGGTTTCCAAGGGCGTGATCTCGTACCACTTCGAGAGCAAGGACGCCCTGATGGTCAAGGTCGTCGAGCACTGCTTCGAGGGAATGATCGAGGCCGTCGTGCCGAAGATCCTGGCCGCGGACGGCACCATCGCCGGGATCCACGTCCATCTGCACGAGCTCGCGCTCTACGCCCTCGATCACCGCTCGATGCTGATCGCGCTGGGTCAGGTGGCCGGCAACCTGCGCCGGTCGGACGGCCGGCTGCACTTCGGCGCCGAGAGCAACGAGGCCCTCTATCCCGGCCTGGAACAGATGTATCAGCACGGACAGCAGGCCGGTGAGCTGCGCGACTTCGACGTCCGGGTGATGGCGATCACCCAACAGGCGGCGATCGACGCCATGTTCGCCTACTGGGGCAACCATCCCGATCATGATCTTGTCGCCCACGCCGACCGGCTGGCCGACCTGATCGTGCACGCCGTCCGGGCCGGCCCCGAGTCCCCCTCCCCCCGACCCCCGGCCAAGCGATCGAGGACCGCTCGCAAAACCACCACCGCCAAGAAATCTTCGTCGAAAAGGGCATCGTCATGAATCCCGTCCCCACCCGCACCGCCGCCGCGGCCGACCCGGTCAGTCGGCCGGCCGGCAGCCGCGTCTACTGGATCGACACGCTGCGAGTCGCCCTGACCATCCTGGTCCTGGCCCACCACTGCGGCGTGACGTACGGCAACATCCCGGTCTGGTTCTACAACGAGACGCCGCACGATCCGTCCGCCTCGGCGCTGGACCTCCTGGTAATCATCAACCAGAGCTTCTTCATGGGGCTGTTCTTCTTCATCTCCGGCTACTTCATCCCGCGGTCGATCGATCGCAAGGGCCCGGGCTCGTTCAGCCGGGACCGGCTGATCCGGCTCGGCCTGCCGCTGCTGGGCTTCATCCTGTTGCTCCGGCCGCTGGCCAATCTGCACGCCTACCTGACCACGCCGGACCTGCCGCCGTTCCCGATCTTCTACTTCCTCAGCTGGGATCCGGGGCCCACCTGGTTCCTCGAGGTGCTGCTCGTCTTCACCCTGATCTACGCCGGGTTCCGGGCCCTCCGCGGCGGCACTCCGAAGCCGTACGACACGGATCGCAAGCTCGGCTGGTGGGTCGCGTTCGGCGTCCTGGTCGGTCTGATGGTGATCATGGGCGTGCTGCTGGCGGTGTGGCGGCAGTTCGTGCCGGACGGCACCTACTGGCCGGTGATCGGGCTGCCCAGCCCGGCCTTCCTGCCGCAGTACGCACTGATGTTCGCGGCCGGCGTGCTCGCCGCCCGGCGGCGGTGGCTGGAGCGGATGCCCGGCTCGCTCGGCTGGGTCGGCCTCGGCCTGTCGGTGCTGGCGGTGCTGGTGTTCGGCCCGATGCTGATGTCCGGTGACCCGGCGGTCGCCGCGGCCGGCGGCGGCGTCGCCATGGCCATCCTCGGCGTCGGGATCAGCGTCGCGTTGTTGATGTTGTTCCGCCGCGTCGCGCCGGGCACCGGGCCGATCCGCAGGTTCGCCGCGGCGAACGCCTTCACCGTGTACGTGATCCACCCGGTCGTCCTGGTCGCCATCGCGGTGGCGATGCAGGGCCTGGTCGCCCCGGCGATCGTCAAGTTCGCCCTGCTGCTGATCTTGTCCGTCCCGGCCTGCTGGCTGGTGGCGAGCCTGCTCCGCCGGATCCCGGCGGTCGCCAAGATCATGTAGCTCACCGGCTGATGCCCCCGGTGTCCGTCGACTCTGTCGGCGGAAGCCGGGGGATCTTCAGTTTCTCCAGCCGGTCCGGATCGTAGAGGACGTCGATCGTGGCGATCTTGTCGTGCACCACGGTGAAGGCCATGATCGACAACACCCGGTCGCCGGCGATGGTGATCACGCCGGCCGCTCCGTTGATCAACACCGGCCGGGCGAACGGCGCCAGCTTCTGCGCCAGCTGGGCCTGTGACGCGACCGTACGGGCTCCGCTGATCGTCATCGTGAACCGCTCCCGGGCCCGACCGCCGTCGGCCCGCAGCACCACGTCCGGATCGAGCACCGCGACCAGGGCGTCGAAGTCGCCGTCGCGGGCCGCGGCCAGGAACGCGTCGACCGCCGCCCGCTGCCGTACGGTCTCGGGGTCGCCGACCGGAGCCTGGCCCTGCACCCGGCGCCGGGCCCGGCTGGCCAACTGACGGGTCGCGGCCGGCGTCCGGTCGAGCAACGGCGCGATGTCGTCGAAGGACACCGCAAACAGGTCGTGCAGCACGAACGCCACTCGTTCCGCCGGCGTCAGCGTCTCCAGCACGACCATCAGCGCCAACCCGACCGAATCGGCCAGCACCGCCTGCTGCTCCGGGTCGACCCCGGACTCCGGGCTGAGGATCGGGTCGGGCACCCGGAGCTCGATCGACTCCTCCCGCCGCCGATCCCGCGCCTTCAGCAGGTTCAGGCTGACCCGGGCGACGACGGTGGTCAGCCAGCCGGCCAGGTTGTCCACCCCGTCCACGCCGGCCCGGCTGACCCGCAGCCAGGCCTCCTGGACGGCGTCGTCGGCCTCGCTGATCGAGCCCAGCATCCGGTACGCCACCGCCCGCAGCCGGGTCCGCTGGCCCTCGAACTGCCCGGCCAGCCAGTCGTCGTCAGTCACGCCGTCACATTCCTCGATCGCCGGTTGTCATCGAAGTTGAAGGGCAAACACCGGACGAACCGACCGAATCGGCCCGGCCGGACAGAGTACACAGCGCCCGGACCGGGGCAAACAGCGAAGGGAATCTCATCATGTCAGCACCCATTCTGCTCACCGGCGGCACCGGCACTCTCGGCCGGCAGGTCGCGCCGCTGCTGATCGGGGCCGGGCACCGGGTTCGGCTGCTCAGCCGGCGTGAGCATGCCGACACCACCGCGATCGAGTACGTCACCGGCGACCTGATCGCCGGGACCGGGATCGAGACAGCGGTGGCCGGGATCGAGACCGTGGTGCATCTGGCCGGCGGGCCGAAGGGCGACGACATCGCGGCCCGGCACCTGGTCCGGGCGGCCGCGGCGGCCGGAGTGCGGCACCTGGTGCACATCTCGGTGATCGGTGCCGCGCGAATGCCGCTCGGCTATTTCCGGGCCAAGGCCGGCGCAGAGCGGGCCATCGCCGAGTCCGGGGTGCCGCACACGATCCTGCGGGCCGCGCAGTTCCACGAGCTGACGTTGACCGCGGTCCGGGCGATGGCCCGGCTGCCGGTCGTCCCCGCGCCGCGGGACCTGCGATTCGAGCCGGTCGACTCGGCCGCGGTGGCGGCCCGGATCGCCGAACTGGCGCTCGGCACGCCGGCCGGGGTGGTCGACGAGCTGGCCGGGCCGCGGGTCTACCCGATGGCCGACCTGGTCCGCGGCTACCTGGCGGCGCAGGGCAAGCGGCGGCCGATCCTGCCCGTGCCGCTCGCCGGCAAGGTCGGCCGGGCCTACCGGGCCGGGGTCAACCTGGCGGCCGATCCGGTACGGAGCGGCCGGTCCTGGGACGAGTTCCTCAGCGCCCAGGCGTCGACCAGGTCCGGCGCGGCCCGCTGACGCTCAGCCGGCGACGAGCGGCGAGAGTGCCTTGCCTGCCAGCTCGACGGTGCCCGGGAGATGCCCGTTGGGCACCAGGTTGATGATCACGCCGTCGATGCCGGCCTCGATCACCTGGCGCTGCAGCTGATCGGCCACGTCGTCGGGGGTGCCGACGAAGAGGCGGTCGGTCAGCTGGTGGCGGGCCTCGTCGGGCATCGTGTCGAGATCGATCCCGGTCCTGGCCAGGTGCCGGCGCAACATCCGTCGGGCCTCATCGCCGTTCTCGTCCATGATCACCGTGGCCAGGAAGCTGGTCTCCAGGTCGGACCGGTCCCGGCCCACTTCCTCGCACCGCTGGGCCAACGCGTCCAGCTTGCGCGGGATCTCGCCCGGTGATGTGTTGATGTTCAGGTGATCGGCATAGCGAGCGGCCAGGCCGAAGGTCTTCTTCTCGCCGCTGCCGCCGAGCATGATCGGCAGATCGGTCCGCAGCTGCGGCTGGTTCAGGGTTCCGTGGGCCTGGTACCAACGGCCGTCATGATCGGGAGTGCGACCGCGCAGCATCGGCTCGATGATGTCCAGCGCCTCACCGAGCCGCTCGAACCGGTCGGTGAAGGTGCCGAACTCGTAGCCCATCTGATCATGCTCGAGCTCGTACCAGCCGGCGCCGATCGCCAGCACCGCCCGGCCGCCGCTGATCACGTCGAGGGTGGTGACCGTCTTCGCCAGCAGGGCCGGATTGCGGTACGTGTTGCCGGTCACCAGCGTGGACAGCTGGATCCGGTCGGTGACCGCGGAGAGCGCGCCGAGCGTGGTGTACGCCTCCAGCATCGGCTCCTCGGGCTTGCCGATCATGGGCAACTGATAGAAGTGATCCATCACCAGCACCGTGTCGAAACCGGCGGCCTCGGCCTCCTGGGCCTGCGCGGCCACGGTGTTGAAGATCTGTTCCGGGCCGCCGGGATAGGTGAAGTTGGGGATCTGGTAGCCCAGTCGGATGCGTCGGGTTCGGGTCATGTTTCGAAGCTAGACCTTAGACCGCACTCGAAGGCAAGTGCACCTTTGATCACTACTCTGGGCAGGATGATCGCTGTCGACCGGCCGCTGCCGCCCCGGCTCGGCCCGTCCGTCCGACTGCTCCGGTGGATGCCCGTCCTCTGGCTGGCGCTGTTGATCAACGACACGGCGGCGGTCGGCCTGGTCGCCATGTTCGGCGAGTCGATGGCCTTCCCGGGGATGAGTCTGCTGGACACCCCGAACGACCTCCCGATGGTCCCGATCTCCTTCGGCCCGCTGGCGTTCGCGATCGTGGGCGCCGCGGTCCTGACGCTCGCCGACCGATTGATCGTGCGCCGGCTGTCCACCAGCGCCGGCCCGGCGTTCCTGGTGCTCGGCCTGACCACGACGGCCAACCTGCTGTTCCTGGCCGGGACGGCCTGGGCCAACCCGCTCTGGGTGATCACCTTCGGCGGTGGCGACGCGGGGATGCCGGAGATCGCGCCGGGGCCGCTGGGCTACCAATACGTCCGAGCGATGCTGCTGGTGCTGATCGTCGCGGCCCGGATCGCGGTCGTCGTCCTGGCCGGCGGCCCGTCGGCCACGGCGGAGGTACGCAGTCGCAGCGCACCGATCACGACCCGGCCCCGGCCGGCGCTGCTCGCCGCCATCGGCCTGGTCACCCTCACCGGCGCCGGGCTCGTGATCTTGACGGTCAACGGTGTGGCCTTCGGTGACCTGGTCGGCCGGGCCGGGGCGATGCGGCCGGAACCGTACTCGCTGCGGCAATTCCTCAACCAGGCACTGTTCCGGCTGCTCACCCTGGCCGGCCTGCTGATCGCCGGCGTCGTCGTCTCGGCGCTGCTGGCCCGGACCTTCCACCGCGGCGGCCGGAGCACCTTCGGGGCCATCGCCACCGGCCTGGTCGCCGGCGCCTGGCCGATCGTCCTCTACGTCTGTCTGTTGATCAACCCGGCCGGCTGGAAGGCGCCGCTGCGGCTCGTCGGCCAGCGGCTGGAGGCGGCCTGGTATCCGGTGATCATCACCCCGATCATGATCATCGCCGCCGGATCCCTGCTGCTGCTCTGGGTCTCGCTGGCGCTGCCGGGCACGGTCCGCTGGTTGATCAACGGGCGGGCCGCGGCCGATCGATCGACGTGATCTCGCCACTGCCGACCACGACCGCGTTGATCGACGTTGCCGCCCCGCTGATCGGCACCAGGCCGCGCGCCACCGCCACGGCCGGGCCGATCCGATCCTCGTCGAGACCCTTGGCCACCGTGCAGTGGGGGAAGAAGCGGCCCGGCCGGAGTTGATCAACCTGCCGCGGTTCGTACTCGTCCAGGATCGTGTGCAACGCCTGGTGGTAGGCGAGCAGCTCGGGGGTCGCCCGGACGGCGAGGAAGACGACGCCGCCCCGGCCCGGGAAGCAGCCGGCCGCGTCGAGTCCGATCCGCGGCAGGGCGGGCAGCTCGGCTCCGAGCCGATCGATGATCATCGGCGGCGGCTCGTCGGTCACGGCCAGCGTCAGGTGCGGGTGCTGCCGGCTGTGCGTCGTCGCCAACGATCCGATTCCAGCCCGATCGAGCGCCGCCCAGACGTCGCGGACGGCGCGATCGGTCGGCGGATCGAAGAACAACTCGATCGCGATCATCCGTCGGGAGGCCATGGTCCGACCCTATGAGGGTGTAGCCAGCGCACCGGCCGGGTACCTACGGTGGAAGCCACTCGGATCACGACGAGGGGAACAGATGACCTATCAACTGCCCGACGACGAGCTCCGCACGATCGACGCCTGGTGGCGCGCGGCCAACTACCTGACGGTCGGCCAGATCTATCTGCAGGACAATCCGCTGCTGCGCGAGCCGCTGACGCCGGAGCAGATCAAGCCCCGGCTGCTCGGGCACTGGGGCACGAGTCCCGGGCTCTCCTTCAGCTACGCCCACGTGTCCCGGCTGATCCGCGAGTCCGACCAGTCCTGCATCTACCTCACCGGGCCCGGCCACGGCGGGCCGGCACTGGTCGCCGCCGGCTGGCTCGAAGGCACCTACGGCGAGGTGTTCCCCGAGGTGACCCGGGACGAGTCCGGCCTGCGCCGACTGTTTCGGCAGTTCTCCTCTCCCGGCGGCATCCCGAGCCACGTTTCGGTGACCACGCCGGGCTCGATCCACGAGGGCGGCGAGCTCGGCTACGTGCTGATGCACGCGTTCGGCAGCGTCTTCGACAATCCGGACCTGCTGACCATCGCCGTGGTCGGCGACGGCGAGGCCGAGACCGGTCCGCTGGAGGGATCCTGGAAGGGCATCTCCTTCCTCAACCCGGTGCACGACGGGGCCGTGTTGCCGATCCTGCATCTCAACGGCGCCAAGATCGCCGGCCCGACCGTGCTCGGCCGGAAGGACCCGGCGGAGGTACGGTCACTGCTCGAGGGTCACGGCTACCGGGTGCTGGAAGTGACCGGAGATGATCTTCCCGGCATGCATCACCGGTTCGCCGCGGCGCTGGCCGAGGCGTACGCCATGATCACCGAGATCCAGCAGCAGGCCCGGTCCGCCGGCACGGTGTCGGAGCGACCACACTGGCCGATGATCGTGCTCCGCACCCCGAAGGGCTGGACCGGCCCCGACGTCGTCGACGGCGAACAGATCGAGGGCACCTGGCGGGCGCATCAGGTGCCGCTCTCCGGGGTCCGGGAGAACGCCGATCACCGCCGGCTGCTGGAGGCGTGGCTGCGGTCGTACCGGCCGGAGGAGTTGTTCGATGCCGCCGGCGGCCCCGTGGCCGACGTGCTGGCCGCGAACCCGTCCGGGCCGCGCCGGATGAGCGCCTCGCCGCACGCCAACGGCGGCCTGCTCACCCGTGATCTCGAGCTGCCCGACCTCTCCGACTTCGCGGTCACCGCGGACGAGTTCGGTACGGCCGTCGAGTCGACCCGACGGCTCGGCGAGCTGATGGCCGAGCTCTATCGGCGCAACCCGGACCGGTTCCGGCTGTTCTGCCCGGACGAGGTGAACAGCAACCGGCTGGGCGCGGTGTTCGACGTGTCCGACCGGACTTTCCTGGAGCGGACGACCGACGACGACGTCAAGCTCTCCGCCACCGGCCGGGTGATGGAGGTGCTCAGCGAGCACAACTGCCACGGCTGGCTCGAGGGGTACACGCTGACCGGCCGGCACGGGCTGTTCGCCAGCTACGAGGCGTTCGCGATGGTCAGCGCGTCGCAGACCGTGCAGCACGGCAAGTGGTTGGAGGAGGCCAACCATCTGACCTGGCGGGCCAAGGTGCCCAGCCTCAACATCCTGCTCACCTCGACCTGCTGGCGCAATGATCACAACGGCTTCTCCCACCAGGGCCCCGGCCTGATCCAGAACGTGATCACCCACCGCGGTGACGTGTCTCGGGTCTATCTGCCGCCGGACGCCAACACCCTGCTCCGGGTCGCCGAGCACTGCTTCACGTCGCGGTCCTGCGTCAACCTGATCGTGATCGACAAGCAGCCGCAGCAGCAATGGCTCACCCTGGACGAGGCGATCAAGCACACCGACCGGGGTGGCGGCATCTGGCCCTGGGCCGGCAACGACGACGGCACCGCCGACCCGGACGTGGTCCTGGCCTGCGCCGGCGACGTCGTCACGATGGAGACGATCGCCGCGGCCGAGATCCTGACCAGCCGGATGCCGCAGCTGCGGATCCGGGTGGTCAACATCGTCGACCTGATGGCCCTGCCCCGCCGCCGTGATCACCCCCACGGCCTCTCCGACACCTACTTCCGCGAGCTGTTCACCGACCACGTCGACGTCGTCTTCTCCTTCCACGGCTTCCCCGGCGCGATCCACCAGTTGGTCCACGGTCGCCCCGACGCCGACCGCTTCCACGTCCGCGGCTTCATCGAGCAAGGCACCACGACCACCCCGTTCGACATGACCGTCCGCAACCGCGCCTCCCGCTACCACCTGGTCATGGACGCCATCAACAACGCCCGCCGTACGCCTCCGGGGGCGTCGGAGTTGCTGGCCTGGTGCGAAGAGAAGCTAGCCGAGCACGAGCGCTACGTCGTTGATCAGCTGGAAGATCTGCCAGAGATCAAGAACTGGTCCTGGACTCGCCCTGGCTCCTAGGAGGGGAACTGCCGCGGGGAAGGTTGGGGGTCTGTGCGCTGGCTACCATCCGCACGCGGGACGTTGGGTGCCGCTGCCGCGGTCTGGGTGTGCGTGCTCCCGCCAGTCCCAGCCACGCCAGCGCACAGACCCCCAACCCTCCCCGCTCCCTTTGCCCCCCGCACACTTTTTTACCGCCTCAGCCGAGCGGAACCCTGATCTTGCCGACTGCCAAGCCGAGCGTATGGCTGATCACGAAGGTGTCCGTTCCCTGAGCTTGTCGAAGGGCAAGCAAGATCATCAGTTGATCACCCGGAACCCTGACCTGCCCTTCGACAGGCTCAGGGAACGGACACCCACACCTCGGCGGCGAGCCCGCGGCGTTGCCGTCGTGATCACTCCAACCGCTCCGGTGAGGCAGTCCCAGCAGGTCCGATCAGCGCTCGGCTGTGGCGGTAAAACTATGCGGGATCCAAAGGGAGCGGTGGGGTCTGGGGGATAGGTGCGCGGGCGTGGACGGGCCTGGCGGGAGCACGCGGACGCAAGAACCGCGGCAGCGGCACTTCAACTGCCCGCGGGCGGATGGTTGCCCGCGCACCTATCCCCCAGACCCCACCGCGGCAGGCAGCCCCCAGTCAGCTATGAACGACAGTCCCCAGATCTTCGCCCAAGCAGATGCGCTTCATCACACCCCGAGCATCGATGTCGAACACATGCATGGTCAGTTTCTGCTCCCCAGCCAACACAAAGGCGGCCGCGTCCATGATCGTGATCCCGCGCCGAATGGCCTCGGAGTAGGTCAGGTCGTCGTAACGCTTGGCGTCCGGATTGATCTTGGGATCGCTGTCGTACACCCCGTCGACACCGCGCTTGGCCACCAGCAGGGCGTCGGCTTCGATCTCCAGCGCGCGCTGGACCGAGGGGTAGTCGGTGGTCACGTACGGCTGACCGATGCCGCCGGCCAGGATCACGATGTAGCCGCGGGACAGGTGGGCCATGGCGCGGAGGCGGATGAAGGGTTCGGCGACGCTCTGGATGCCGATCGCGGTCATCACCCGCACCTCGGTCTTGGCCTTGGCGGTGAGGGCACCGCGCAGCATCAGGGCGTTCATCACGGTGCCGAGCATGCCGATGTTGTCGGCCTCGGCCCGGCCGATGCCCCAGGCGTCGGCCATCCGGCCGCGGAAGTAGTTGCCGCCGCCGACGACCACGGCGACCTCGATGCCAAGATCATGAACGGTGAGCACCTCGTCGGCCAACCGGTCGAGGGCCTCGGGGTCGACGCCCCAGCCGTCGTTGCCGGACAACGCCTCGCCGCTGAGCTTGAGCACGACCCGTCGATATCGAGACCCCATCGTCAGTCGATTCCTTCCAGCGTGCGTCGCCAGGCGTCCTGGGCCGCGCGCTCATGATCGTCGAGCTGCTCGGCGGTCCAGCTTTCGGCTCCGGCCTCGACCCCGAGTGCGAGCAGGCACCATTCCCAGCCGCCACCGTACCCGACGACCAGCGACTCGGAGGAGACTCCGCCATGCCGGAGGGTGAGCTCGACCTGATCATGGTCGATCGATCTGAGTGTCGCCGAGACCCGCGCGGCCGGCTGGCCCTGCCACTCCCAGTCGACGATCAACTCCGTCGGCTCGGCGCAGTGGCGGATCACGATCCGGGCCGGGGCCAAGGATTCGCCACTGCCGATGTTGATCAGGTACGTGGAGCCGTCGGCCGACCGCTCGGCCACCGGGCCGAGCCACCGACCGATCCGGTCGGGTGTGGTCAGGGCAGCCCACAGGTCGTCGATGGTGGTCCGATAGCGATGTCGGAAGGTCTGGTCGAAGCCGGTGGCGGTCCGGCTGGCCGACCGATCGAAGAGTTGATCGAGGTTCATGCTGACGCCTTTCGGGATCGATGCGCGGCTCCGGCGGACCGGTCGCCGCGCCGGCCGCGGGCCACCTCGGTCTGCAGGGCTTCCAGCGCGCCGGCCCAGAGCGAACGACGGCGGTGCAGCCACTGCTCGGCCTCGGCGAGTGCCTCCGGTCGCAGGGTGTAGATGCGGCGCCGCCCGTCCGGCGCGCAGTCGGCGACGGCGGTGTCGCGCAGCATCCGTAGCGCGTTCGAGACGGCCGGCTGACTGACCCCGAACTCGCCGGTCACGGCCGTCGTCAGGTCACCGGCGGTGCGCGGGCCCTCGGACAGCAGCTCGATCAGCCGGCGTCGGACCGGATCGGCCAGCACCTCGAAGATGCCGTCGGAGGTTTTCATCACCGTTCATTGATATCACTGTCCAGTGATGTATTCAAGAACGAACAAGTCCCCGAGGAGAGCATCGGCTCGGCTCAGCGGTGAGAGCTGGGCACCGGGTCGGTCGCCTCGGCCCAGAGTTCGGCATCCGCCTGCAGCTGGAGGTTTCGTCGCCGGGCCGCGATGATGACCCCCGCCGCAACGGCGCCGACAACCAGTAAGACCTTCCATTTCACCTGGCCCACCCTAGTAGCGCGTCGCAGCTAAAGCGAACCGCTTCGCGACGCCCAGGCACGCACATCGCGGCGTTCTCCTCAGTCGATATATGACCCGATATTCCTTCCTCGTCGGCCTTGCGCTGCACGCACCTGGACGCCGCGAAACGGCCCGCTTCAGCCGCGACACGCTACTAGTGCCCCTCGCCAGGAACACCAGGGCGGGAACCCAACGGCCGATCCGGCCCCGAGCCGCGGGCCGGGGCTGACCGGCGGTGCGGGTCGGGAACCGGATCGGCCCGGTTTACCGTGTGGGCATGACTTGCGCACCGGTCGCCGCCGCAAGGTCGGGGTCTTCCGCCCGCCGGCGTCCACTCCCCCGACTGATCATCCCGGTGCTCGTCGCCGGCCTGTCACTCCTCGGTACGGCCTGTACGCCGTCCGACCCGGCGCCACCGCTGGCACCGCCGAGCGCCCCGGCCGGCTCGCCGGCCGCGAGCCAGACCCCCGGCGAGGACGACTTCACCTTCGAGGACGCGGCGGAGTTCGACGACGGGCTGACCATCGAGATCTCCGGCACCCCACTGGCCCGCCGCGCCGGCGACCACGAGAAGGGTGCCGAGTCGACCAACGGTGAGCTGGTGGTCGTCGCCGTCCTGATCACCAACACCGGCACCGAGCCGTTCGACGCCCAGGACGCCCTGATCACCCTGCAGTATCAGGGTGTCGAGGACGCGCCGTTGATCATCGACGACACCGGTGATCTGCGCGCCGGCTTCGGCGAACCGGTCCCACCGGACAGCGACGCGACGGCGACCCTCGGCTTCGCGGTGCCGTTCAGCGCCATCAAGTCGATCGCGGTCACCGTCGACCCGGGCGACGACCTCAACGAGCCGGTCACCTTCATCGGCCCGGCCGAGCGGGAGGACGAGGGCGGCTGATCCGACCCAGGACACGGCTGATCCGACTCAGGACACGGGCCGGATCGGACCGTGGACCGATGAACGGGCCGGGGGCACCTTCTAGTCTGGCCGGGTCATGACGTACCCAGGCCAGATGAGCACGGCTCCCGGCGGCCCACCGCCGGCGATCCGCGATCCGCACTGGGCCTTCGACTTCCTCTTCTGCGCCGCGCTGCAGGTGCTCTGCGTCGTCCCGTACCTGCTCGGGTACGAGGGGCTGACCAGCACCAACGGACTGCTCGCGGTGTCGCTCTCCTTCGCCCTGACCACCACCGTGATGATCCGGCGGCAGTTGCCGCGGCTCGCGGTGATCGCCGCGGCCGGGATCGCGTTGATCATGGCCGTCGCGCTGAGCGAGCCGGTGATGGCGATCATCGTGGTGCCGATCATCGTCTATTCGGCCGCCCGGTGGACCGAACGGCGCTGGGGCAGGATCTCGCTGGCCCTGGCCATGTTCGGGTCGATCGTCGGTCCGGTGCGCTGGGTGTTCCGTTACGGGTACGACCTCGACAAGAGCGCGCTGTTGGTCGTCACCGCGTTCGCCTGCGCCTCGATCACCGGCGGCGCCTACCTGCTCGGCCGGCGCCGCAACGAGTGGGCCGACAACGCCCGGCAGCGAGCCCAGGCCGAGTTGGAACGGCAACGGCTGTTGATCGCCGAGGAGGCGCAACGGGATCGCGCCGCGACGATGACCGAGCGGCAGCGGATCGCCCGCGAGCTGCACGACATCGTGGCCCACTCGCTGTCGGTGATCGTGGTCCAGGCCGAGGGCGGCAAGGCGATCGCGGCCAAACGGCCGGAGCGGGCGCCGGAGGTGCTCGGCACGATCGCCGAGACCAGTCGGCAGGCGCTGGCCGAGATGCGGCAGATGGTCCGGCTGCTCCGCGGCGAGGCGGAGGGATCCGATCCCGAATACGTGCCCACCCCCGGGCTGGATGATCTTGGTGACCTGGTCCGGCGGACCAGCGAGCTGGCCGAGTTCAACCAGTACGGGGACCGGCCGGTGGTCAACCAGGCGCTCGGCCTGACCGCGTACCGGATCGTGCAGGAGTCGCTGACCAACGTGCTCAAGCACGCCGGCCCGAACGCCCGGGCCTGGGTCCGGATCGCCTATCTGCCGGCCAGCATCGAGCTGGAGGTCTCCGACGACGGCCGCGGCGCCGCCGTGGTCGGTGACGGCCGCGGCAACGGGCTGCGTGGCATGTACGAGCGGGTCGCCGTGCACGGCGGTAGGCTCAGCGCACAACCGCGGCCCGGGGGCGGATTCGTCGTGCGGGCGTCCCTGCCGCTGGGTGGCGCCCAACCGACGCCGTAGGCCACGTCCGTTTCGACAGTGCGGCACACCGACCAGCCACAAGGAGTTCCCAGCGTGACCATCCGTGTCTTTCTCGTCGATGATCAAGCCCTGGTGCGGGGCGGGTTCCGGATGTTGATCGAGGCCGAAGATGATCTTGAGGTGGTCGGCGAGGCGTCCGACGGCGCCGACGGACTGGCCTCCCTGCAGCGGATCCGGGCCGACGTGGTGCTGATGGACATCCGGATGCCCCGGCTGGACGGCGTCGAGACCACCAAGCGGCTCGCGGCCAGCGGCAATCCGGCCAAGGTGCTGGTGCTGACCACGTTCGACCTGGACGAGTACGTCTTCGCCGCGCTCAAGGCCGGCGCCAGCGGCTTCCTGCTCAAGGACTCGCGGCCGGAGGACCTGCTGTCGGCGATCCGCAATGTCGCCGCCGGCGACGCCGTGGTGGCGCCGAGCGCGACGAAACGACTTCTTGATCATGTGGTGCCGAAGCTGCCCGGAACCCTGCCCGGCAAGACGGATGAGCGGCTCGAGGTGTTGACTGCCCGGGAGATCGAGGTGCTGAACGAGATCGCCGCCGGCGCCACCAACACCGAGATCGCGGGCAAGCTCTTCATGGCCGAGGGAACGGTGAAGACCCACATCGGCCGGCTGCTGTCGAAGCTGCAGATCCGGGACCGGGTCGGCCTCGTCCTGTTCGCGTACGAGGTCGGACTCGTCGACCGTTGAGCGGTCTCCGACCGGGGTCGTAGCCCGGTCCGGTCCGCGCTCCGATGTGTGGTTCCGGCGGGATTCCTAGGTTGTGACGTGCATCGTCATCCACCGAGGAGTTCGTTTGATGTCCACCGCAGCAGTGACCCAGGCCCCGGCCGATCCGGAGTTGTCCCGCGTGATCGCCTCGACGCTCAACCTGACCAAGGTGTACGGGTCCGGAGCGACCGCGGTCCGGGCGCTGGACGGGGTCAGTGTCAACATCCATCGCGGCACGTTCACCGCGATCATGGGACCGTCCGGCTCCGGCAAGTCGACCCTGATGCACTGCCTGGCCGGCCTCGATTCGATCACTTCGGGCCGGATCTTCCTCGGCGGCCACGAGATCAGCGGCCTCTCCGACCGGGAGCTGACCCGGCTGCGGCGGGACAAGGTGGGCTTCGTCTTCCAGTCGTTCAACCTACTGCCCGCGTTGACCGCGGCCGAGAACATCGTGCTGCCGCTGGACCTGGCCGGCCGCAAGCCGGACCATGATCATTTCTCGGCCGTGGTCGAGTCCCTCGGCCTGACCGACCGGCTGCAACACCGGCCGAGCGAGCTGTCCGGTGGCCAGCAGCAACGGGTCGCGATCGCCCGGGCGTTGATCACCCGGCCGGACGTCCTGTTCGCCGACGAGCCGACCGGAGCGCTGGACTCCAAGAACGGGCAGGCACTGCTGGCGGAGCTGCGCCGGGCCAGCCGGGAGCTCGGTCAGACGATCGTGATGGTGACCCACGACCCGATCGCCGCCAGCTACGCGAGCCGGGTGTTGATCTTGAACGACGGCCGGCTGAACGACGATCTCGATCATCCCGACGCCGAGGAGATCCTGGCGACGATGAAGGAGCTGGGACAGTAGATGCTGCGGCTTGCGTTGCGGGAGTTGCGGAACACTCCCGGCCGGATGGTGGCCGTGCTCGGCGCGATCGCCATCAGCGTCGGGTTCCTGTCCGCCTGTATGACCTTCCTGGAGACCGAACAGGCGGCGGTCGCCGCCGCGGCGACCCGGTCGCTGTCGACCAGCGACATCGTGGTCGACGCCGAACAGTCGCGACCCGAAGATCTCGCCGCCATCCGATCGGTCGCCGGCGTGGCGGCCGCGGATCCGATCTGGTCCGGCGGGCTGCAGTTCCGCGGCCCGGAGGGTTCCGGCCGGCTGGGCATCACCTCGGTCCCGGGCGAACCGGCCCTGCGCTGGGCCGACCTGACCGCCGGCGACTGGCCCCGGGGCGCCGACCAGATCGCGGTCGGCCAGTCCACCGCACAGCAGCACGGACTCGAGGTCGGCTCGGTGATCACCGTCTCCGATGAGTCGACCGGTGCCGATCACCCGCTGACCGTGTCCGGCATCGTCGACCAGTCCCGGTCGCTGTTCGCCGGCATCGACGACTCCGGCTACGTGACCCAGGCCTACTTCGAGCAGTCGACCGCGCAGGCGGCGCCCGGGCAGACCCTGGCCGATTGGGCGGTCCGCTATCTGATCATCACCGCCCCCGGCGCCGATCAGGGTCAGGTGCTGGACGGGCTGCGTTCGGCGCTGCCGACGACCGCCGTGGTCGCCGCGTCCGAGGAGGTGGCCCAGCAGACCCTGCTCGGCCTGTCCGGCGGCGTGGACACGTACGGCATCCTGCTGCAGGGCTTCGGTGCCGTGGCCCTGCTGGTCGGCGGGATCATGATCGCCAACACGTTCGCGATCTTGATCGCGCAGCGGCGGCGGCAGATCGGACTGCTGCGAGCCGTCGGCGCGACCGGCGGCGACGTCCGGCGGATGGTGCTGGCCGAGGCCTTCCTGGTCGGCGTGGTGGGCGCGGCGATCGGGATCGGGCTCGGCATCGGGCTGGCCACGATCGGCGCGGCCCTGTCCGGCTCGATCAGCAACGGGCTGGCCCTGCCCTGGGTCCGGCTGGCCCTGGCCGCGGCGGTCGGCGTGATCGTCACCGTCGTCGCCGCGAGCGTGCCCGCCGCCCGGTCGAGCCGGATCACTCCGCTGGAGGCGTTGCGACCGGTCGATGATCACCGGGTGGAGCGGCGGCGGACCATGATCATCGGGCTGCTGGCGCTGGGCCTGATGCTGGCCGGCTCCGGCGTGATCTGGCTGGCCCTGAGCCAGCCGAGCGGGGTGTTGCTGCCGGCGATCGCGGGCGCGTTCCTGTTCGCCGTCGGCATCATCGCGGCCGCGCCGGTCTATGTCCCGCTGCTGGTCCGCGGGTTCGGCCTGGTGTTGCGCCGGTTCGGCCCGGTCAGCCGGGTCGCCGCCGCCAACACGGCACGCCATCCCGGCCGTGCCGCCGCGACCTGTGCCGCGCTGATGATCGCGGTCGGGCTGGTGGTGACGCTGCAGGTCGGTGCGGCCAGCGTGAAGGCGACCACGGACGTCGACGCGCAGCAGCGCTATCCGGTCGACGTGACCGTCTCCGCCGGCTCCGAGCCGCTGCCGGGTGATCTTGCTCCGGCGCTGGCCCGGGTGCCCGGGATCGGGGCGACGACGGAGATCCGCCAGGTCCGGGCCGCGCTCGCCGAGTCGGACGGCACCGAATTCACGATCGCTGGCCTGGCCGATGACGCCGACTCCGTGGTCCGGGAAGGGCTGGACCGGCTGGATGCCGCCGACGTCGCGCTGATCGGCCCGTACACGGCGCGGATCCTCGGGCTCACCGACGGTCAACAGGTCACGGTGACCACGGGCGGAAGCGAGGCGACCTACCGGCTCCGGTTCAGCCGGGTCCCGGAGGACTTCGCGCTCGTGGTCCGCGGCTCGACGTTGGCGGCGCTGGCGCCGAAGGCCCCGGTCGCGGCGGTCTGGGCGTCCGCCGTCGACCGGTCCGCCGCCCAGGCGGTCTCGGCCGCGGTGGTCGCCGTGGTCGATCAGCGCCCCGGGCTCCAGATCGGCGGCTCGCTGGCCCAGGCCGCGCAGATGGGTCAGTTGATCGACGCGCTGCTGGCCGGTGCGACGGCGCTGCTCGGCGTGGCGATCGTGATCGCGCTGATCGGGGTCGGCAACACCCTCGGCCTGTCGGTGATCGAGCGGCAACGCGAGTCGGCCCTGCTCCGGGCGCTCGGCCTGGAGCGGCGACAACTGCGCCGGATGCTCGCCATCGAGGCGATCGTGCTGGCCCTGGTCGCCGTGATCGTCGGGATCGCCGCCGGGATCGGCTTCGGCTTCCTCGGCACCACCGCCCTGGCCCGCGACGCCGGGATGTCCGACACCGTGCTCGCCGTGTCGGCCCCGCAGACCGCGGTCGTGGTCATCGTCGCCCTCCTGGCCGGCGGCGTGGCCTCGATCCTCCCCGGCCTCCGCGCCGCCCGAGTCCCACCCGCCGCCGCCCTCGCCCAAGCCACCTAACCCCCGCCGACCCGTCACTTATGCGCCGGTGGAGCCTGTCGAAGGGCGGCGTGTCCGTGCACAAGTGACGGCTCGGTGAAAGCCGGCGGGCTTGTTGAGTGGACGGATCCCGGCCTCCCGGCACGGAGGCCGGGACCCGTGACTCCGTGGCCGGCCGGAGCCGGACGACACTAGGCTCGGCGGGTGCCGCTGCCAGCTCCCGTCGATGCCGTGACCCGGTGTTTCCTGACCGAGGTCGACCGGCGGCTTCCCGGGCGACTGGGCGGGCTGTTCCTGCACGGCTCACTCTGCTGGGGTGAATTCTTCCCGGGCAGCGACATCGACTTCCTGGCGGTCTGGGACCGGCTGCCGACCGGTGCCGACCTCGACCTGCTGCGGGCGGCGCATGAGAGCACCCGGGCCCGGCACCCGGACCGCGTCTTCGATGGGCTGCACGGCACCGCCGCGGATCTGGCCGGCTCACCGGCCCTGATCGACCACCGGCCGGCCTTCTTCCAGGGCACCTTCGATCCGGCCGGCGGGGCCGGTCTCAGCCTGGTCACCTGGCACGAGTTGGCCGAGCGCGCAGTGACGATCCGCGGAGAGCTCCCGCCGGTGCACACGGACCGGCCGGCGCTGCTCGCGTACACCCGCGGCAATCTGGACAGCTACTGGCGCGGGGCCATCGCCCAGGTCGAGGACGCCGGCTTCGACCGGCTCGGGCGCAACGAGAGCGCGGTCTCCTGGATCGCGCTCGGCGTGGCCCGACTGCATCACCTGCTCACCCGTCGGGTCATGACCTCGAAGAGCGGAGCCGGCCGTTACCTGCTGGAGCTCGATCAACGCTGGGCCGAGATCGCTCGGGAAGCGTTACGGATCCGCGAGCGGCCCGACACCCCGAGCGGGTACGACGACCCCGGGCGACGAGGGCAGGACACCTACGACCTGCTGACCTGGATGGTCGAGGACGGCGTCGGCCGCCGACCCTGATCAGGGCAGCGGGCCGTCCCAGGACCAGCGCGGGATGGTCAGTCCGTCCGGCACGTCCGCCTTCGACCCGTGAAACCGGGCCATCGACGTGTTCGTGGCCCAGGCGAAGTAGTCGTGCAGCACCCGGCGCAGTCGTTCGTCCGTGATCCCGGCATCGCCCAGCGCCTCGTCGAAGCAGGCGATCGCCCGGCGGTCCATCTCGTCGTGCGGCCCGTTGCCGCTGTGGATCCGGGCCACGGTCGACTCGTCGCCGTACTGCTCGCTGTAGGTCGCCGGGCCGCCGAGCGCCTCGGCCCAGTAGGCCGCGAGCCGTTCGGTGTGGTCGGG
The DNA here is from genome assembly GCF_009299835.1 of Microlunatus speluncae. Classification (GTDB taxonomy): domain Bacteria; phylum Actinomycetota; class Actinomycetes; order Propionibacteriales; family Propionibacteriaceae; genus Microlunatus; species Microlunatus speluncae. The sequence continues at coordinate 138,047 of NZ_VKCZ01000020.1, read as the reverse complement.
CCGGAACCCGTGGCTGAAGGCGTGCTCCACCACCTCGTCGGCCAGCACCCGCTGATGCCAGGCATGAGCTAGTCGGACCACTCCGTCATGGCCGCCCATCGCCTCGTAGACCGTACTCATCCCCGCAGGATCACACATCGCCGAAGCGGCGTCGAGACGTCACTTGTGCACCGACACGCCGCCCTTCGACAGGCTCAGGACAGGCTCCACCGGTGCACAAGTGGCGGGTCAGCGGGTGTGGTGGTGGGCCAGGGCGGCGGCCTCGCCGCGGTTCGTGACGCCGAACTTGGTCAGGATGTTGGAGACGTGCACGCTCGCGGTCTTGGTGCTGATCACCAGTTCGCGGGCGATTTCGCCGTTGGTCCGGCCCTGGGCGACCAGGGTCAGCACCTCGCGTTCGCGGGGGGTGAGGCTGCTCAGCGGGCCGGCCGGATCGGGCGCCGCGGCGACCGGTTCCGGGGCTTCGAGCGCGACCCCGGCCCGGCCGGCCAAGTCCCGCAGCGGTACGGAGAGCCGGGTGGCACCCAGGTGGTCGGCCGCGGCCAGCGCCGTCGTGATCACCCCGGCCACCTCATGATCATGATCATGGTCGGCGATCAGCCGTTCGGCGAACCGGAGCCCGGCGTAGGGCCGGATCGTCGCCTGGCCACCGCAGGATTCCGTGTCCTGCCAGGCCGTCCGCCAGGCCTCGGTGGTGCCGGCCAGCTCGGCCTCGATGGTCGGCGTCCAGTGCCGGCCCAGTGTGGTCCGGACCGAGTGGGCCAGGTGCCGGCGGATCGCGGCGGTCCGCTCCCCTTCGCCGCCGTCCAGCAGCCGGGCGGCACGGGCCGCGGCCGCGAGCGGCTCGAACACCATGCTGGCATGCAGCCGATCCCAGTTCTGGAACAGGAACTGCGCTCCGCCCCAGGCCCGTTCCGGATCGTCGCGCCACAGGCCGAGCCAGATCTCCAGCCCGATCGCCATGATCGCGTACTGCGGCGACGGGACGTCGTTGATGATCAGCGAGCGGTATTCGATCAGGATCTGTTCGGCGCCGTCGAGGTCACCGGTCCACAGCGACACCCAGCCGCGGAGCAGCCGGAGGTGGGCGCCGTGCTTGGCCGGCGGATCCAGCCGGAGCGCCTGATCGATCAGCCGCTGCGCTTCCGGCCAGTCGCCGAGCGCGAGCAGGGCCACCGCCGCGTTGCCGGCCAGCATCACGCCCATGGTCCGGTCCAGGCCGAGCGGCTCGGCCGCCTCCAGTCCCGCCCGGGCGGTCGCCACGGCGGCGGTGAAGCGGCCGGCCCAGTATTGGGCGTCGGACAGGTTGACGAAGTATCTGATCATGGAATCCGCGTCGCCCTGGGACAACGGCTCGGCCCGGCGCAGCTCGGCCAGCCCCGCCTCCTCGTCGCCCAGGGCCACCATCACCGACCCGGCCCAGTTCCGGCCCGAGGCCTCCAGCCGGCGCGAACCGAGCGCGATCCCGGTCTCGATCAGTTCCCGCGATCGCCGCAGCGCCTCCGCGGCCCGGCCCTGCTCCAACATCAGGCAGACCGACAGCCGCTCCAGCACCTCGGCGCGCACCTCGGTCGGCGGGTCGGCCGGCAACAGGGCCAGGGCCCGCTCGGCGTCGATCACCGCCCCGGACCGCATCAGGGTGGTCAGCTGCCGACTCCGGTAGATCAGCCGCTCGGCCAGCCTTTCATGATCATCGGGAGCGGTCTCGGCCACCGATTCCTTGATCAACGCGAGGGCCCGTTCGGGGTCGATCGCGGCCCGGGCCGCCTCGGCCGCCCGCTGCAGCACCTCGGCCCGCGGGCCGGCGAAGCCCGCCGGGTCCGGCACCCGATCCCACAACTCGAGCACCCGCTCGTACATCAGCAGCGAGTCGTGCGCGGCGACGTCGTCACTGCGCGCCGCCCGGTACGCCCAGCGGAAGGCCTGGTGTTGTTCGTGCGCCTCGAACCAGTGCCGGGCCAGCTCCCGCGCCCGGACCAGCTCCGACAGCCGCGGCAACTCCTCGATCACCGTCGCGTAGCGGCCGTGCAGCCGGGCCCGCTGGCCGGGCAGGATGTCCTCGTTCACCGTCTCCTGCAACAGCGCGTGCCCGAACACGTAGCCGGTGGCGTCGACCCGCAGCACCTGGGCGTCGATCGCCTCGCGCAGTCGATGATCAAGGTCGGCCGCACCGGTCTCCTGGCCGGCGACGGCCTCCAGGATGTCGTGATCAACTCGCTGGCCGGCGACCGCCAGCACCCGCAGCAGTGACTGCGTTTCCTCCGACAGGCCCTGGATCCGGACGCTGAGGGCGTCCCGCAGATTGTCCGGCAGGCAGTCGCGGCAGTCGACCGCGGCCCGGGCCAGCTCCTCGATGAAGTAGGGCACGCCCTCGCTGCGCGCGGTGATCACGTCGATCATGGACGAGGAGGGTTCGCGGCCGATCAGATCGGTCAGCAGCTCGACGGTCTCGGGCCGGTTCAGCCGGGGCAGGTCGATCCGGCGCAGCTGTGGCAGCCGGGCCAGCTCGGCCAGGAACGGCCGGACCGGATGGCGCCGGGTCAGCTCGTCGCTGCGGTAGGTCATGATGATCATCACCGGCGAATCGGTCAGCGCCCGGGCGACGAAGTTGAGCAGCTGCCGGGTCGGCTGGTCGGCCCAGTGCAGGTCCTCGATGATCAGGATCAGCGGCCGGTCCCGACTGGCCCGCTCGATCACCTGGGTCACCGCTTCGTACAGCTGCAGCCGCATCGTGTCGGTGGCCTCCGGCGCCGGCACCAGGTCGGGCAGCACGGCCGACAGGCCGACCCGCGCCGCCCCGGCCCAGTCGAGCACCCGGCCGGCGCTGTAGGTATCGATCAGGCCGCGCAGCAGCCGGCTGACCGGGGCATAGGCCAGGCCTTCGAGCGGGAGACATTCGCCGAGCTCGACCGTTGCCGGCCGGTCGATCGCCTCCCGCCCGAAGGCCTGCACCAGGGTGGTCTTGCCGCCGCCCGCGTCACCGCCGATCAGCACCAGCCGACTGTTGCCGGCGGCGGCGATGTCCAGCGTGCGGTGCAGCTCCGCCAGTTGCGGAGCCCGCCCGACCATCAGCTTCGGCATGCTATGGCCGAATCTCGAGCCGCGGGCCGTGGTCACCCGTCCATCGTGTCACCATGACGCACCCGCTCGGCTCAGAGGCTGTTGATCCGGCCCGCCCCGACCGGCACGCGGACGGTCGAAGCCGAAGCCGAGTCCGCGTCCGTCAGGGTTTCGGCCGGCGCGTCCACCGGCGCGTGCGGGTCCAGCGGAGCCGGCTGCTGCGAGCCGAGCAGGCGCCGCTGCAGCTTGATCCGGGCCTTCTGGGCCTGACGAGCCAGCCGAGCCAGCCGGTTGTTCTGCGCCTCGGCGATCAGTTCGGCATGGTGCTGCCGGACCTCGTAGTTGATGAAGTAGTCGTTGATGAGGCTCATCGGAGTGCCTTCCACATCGTTTCTTTCTCGATGTGTCCAGATTCGTCCTAAGACCCCGGTCGGCACATGAGTCAACTGCCCGATCTTCGCCACTGAGGGACCGCCGGGAGGCGCCTAAGGTACCTAAGGCACCTCCGGAACGGTTCCGTCAGCTCTGTTCTCCTCTGACCGCAGGGCGGCGGCGAACCGGCGGCCCGGGGCGGATCGACGCCGAACCGTTCCGCATAGCGCTCGTGCAGCTCGGCCCACGACTCGTGCGCCAGATCCTCGGAGACGGGGTGGCCGGCGAGCAGCGGCTCGAGCCGAGACAGGTAGCTGGCCCAGCCGGTCGCGATCTGCGCCGCCAGGTCCCGGTTGTCGAAGACGTGGGTGAAGACCAGCCGGCAGCCGTCATCCTCGGCGGTCAGCTCGAAGCGGTACGAGTCGCCGGCGAAGACCCAGGCCAGCAGCCGGGGCGGCTCGACCTCGGTCACCTCGCCGGTCATGCCAAGGGCCTGCAGGACCTCGCCGGCCTCGGGCAACCAGTCGACCGTGGCGGGAAACCAGTGCCCGAGCTCGGTCGGATCGCTGACGGCCCGCCAGACCCGTTCGATCGGATGCGCCAACAGGCGCTCGAACACCAGGGCCGATCGCCCGTCGATCGTGCCCAGGGTGCCGTCGGTCATGGGTTCTCCTTCAGGTGTTGCTCCAGCGCGTCGAGGCGGCCGGCCCAGTAGGCACGATACGGCTCCAGCCATTGGTCGACCTCGGCCAGCGGCTCGGGGCGGAGCGCGTACAGCCGGCGCTTGCCCTCCGCGCGGACGGCGACCAGCCCGGCTTCGCGCAGCACCTTGAGGTGCTTGGACACGCCGGGCTGGCTGAGGTCGAGGTGGTCGACCAGGTCGCCCGCTGATCGCTCGCCGCCGCGCAGCAGGTCGAGGATCTGCCGGCGGTGTGGTTCGGCCAGGGCGGCGTAGGCGCTCACGTACCTCATATTGCCAGATGGTCATATGACTTCTAGCATGGGGGCCCAATCCCCCACTCGGGCTGATGAAGGAGCTGACCTTGACCGAGATCGCCAGCCAGGACACGACCCTGCAGGCCATCGAGCGGACGATGGGCGACCGCGAGATCGCGCAGGGTCCGGCCCGCGCCGCGACGCTGCGGCGCCGCTACCAGGCGCCGATCGCCGAGGTCTGGTCCGCGATCACGACCGCGGACCGGATCGACCGGTTCTTCCTGCCGGTCACCATCGACACCGAGGACGGCAGCTACGCATTCCAGGGGCAGGCCAGCGGCAGGATCCTCGCCTGCGACGCGCCGAACCTGGTGCGAGTCGAGTGGCTGCCGCCGGACCGCGGCGAGGCCGATCAGGTCGAGCTGCGGCTGACCGCCGACGGCCCGGCTGCGACCTGGCTGGAGCTCGAGCACGCCTCCGTCGCCGACGTCTTCCATACCGACCTCAGCGGCGACAAGTTCAGCCCGGCGATCGGCTGGGAGGGTCCGCTGCACTTCCTCGGCGAGCATCTGCGTGGAGCCCTGCCGGACCGGCCGAGCCTGGAGTGGTACGTCTTCGACGAGGCGGAGGAAATGCGGCTGGCCAAGCTCCGCGCGCCGGAGTGGGCCAAGGCCGAGGCCGCATACGCCGCCGCCGACCACTGATCCTGCCGTGACCGGCGACCCCCGACCAGGATCCGCCGGAACCGTTCCACCGAACGGTTTCCGGATCTTCCTGCACGTGTTGATCAACACGGCGGCGATCTAACCCGTGGGCGTGAGCGCCGGCCCGGTGCGCCGAGTGGCCCACCAGACGATGGCGGTGAAGATGATCACGACCAGCGTCGGGATCAGTTGGATCGGCGAGCCGGCCCCGGCGGAACGGTCGAGCAGCGCGGCTCCGAGGTCGATCCGCAGCAACGGCGCCGCCAACAGACTGGCGGTGTTGAGGACCGCATGGATCACCACCGCGATCTCCAACCCACCGGTGCGCCAGGTGATCAGCGCCAGACAGGTCCAGAGCACGAAATACCAGCTGATCAGATATGGGTCGGTAGCGCCGTGCGCCGCGGTGAACAGTGCGCTGGACACGAGCACGCCGGCGACCAGGCCGGCTCGGGCACTGCGGGCCCAGCCGCCGATCACCCGAAACATCAGCCCGCGCACCCCGTACTCCTCCCCCGTCGTCTGCAACGGGGTGAGCAGGAGCGTGCCCAGGAAGATCCCGACCAGATCGAGCTGCGACCAGGGCACCTCGGCGGCCGGGGCCAGCAATCCGAACGCGTTGGCGATCAACCAGACGGGACCGAGGACGACGAGCGCCTTACCGAACAACTCGAACCGGAACCGTGAGATCACCGAGTGCAACGAGGCGGCCGGGACACCGTAGAGCACCCGCTGGATGATCATGCTCCAGGGGATCAGGAGACCCAGGGCGACCATCGAGCCGGCGTGGGCCAGCTGGGTGTAGTCGGTGCCGCCGAAGATCGGCGGTGTCCGACCCTGGGCAAGATCGATCAGTCCGAGGGGCCGCCCGATGAGTTGCGGGAAGCCGAGGAAGCCGACCAGCAGCAACAGGATGGCCAGGATGCCCCGGCCGACCCGTCGCTTCTCGCCGGCCAGGACCCGGTGGTACTCGACTCCGGCGGGCACCGCGGCCGGACGGATCGGTTCACTGCGACCAACCAGCCAGTTCGTCCTGGTCGCCGCCGCCGAGCCCGCGCTCTCGGTCGTCACGTTAAGTACCCCTCAAACGACTAGTACAGTGTGTTAGTACGAGACTAACACACTGTGTTAGACGATCGACGAGGTTCGATCACCCGGGAGGACGTGCGTGCCCGACGTGGAGAAGCGTCGGGCGGTGGCCCGACGCTCCCCAGGTCGCTCAGCCTTGACCCACCGCTCAGGCGCCGTGGCTCCGGCCGGCGCCAACCAGCTGCCGCGCTTCGGAAGACGGCTCCCGCTCCGGCTCGCGTACGGCCGGTTCGGTGACCGGAGCGGACACCGGGGTCTGCGGCCGGCGCAGGGCGGAGCGCAGCCGGCGCAGCCAGCCGGTCCGGGTCGACCGGGCCAGCCGGGCCAGTCGGTCGCTCTCGGCCTCGGCGATCAGGTCGGCGCGGCGCTGCTGCACGGCGGTGTTGACGAAGTAGTCGCTGTTGAGGCTCATCGGAGTGCCCTTCCCATCGTGTCTTTCTCGATGGTTAAAGCCTCGTTCTAAGACCCCGACCGGCACATGGGGCAACTGCCTCATCTTCGCCGCCGGCGACCCGGGTCGGCGGGTCTGAGGTACCTAAGGCCCCACCTAGGACGGTCAGTGGAAGCCGCGGAAGTGGCTGTCTTCCTCGCCGCACGGGCCGCCCCAGGCGTTGGTCTCGCGGGTCACCGGGTTGCCGTCGAAATCCATCATGTGCGGCAGATACCAGCCGCCGATGTGGGTGGCGCTGACCGGCATGTAGTGGCTGATGAAGGAGCGGCGCCATTCGTCCTCGGTCGAGTTCGGCTGCGAGCCGTGGATCACGCTGCCGGTGAAGAACAGCATGTCGCCCGGCGCCAGATCCAGCCCGACCGGCTCGTGCCCTTCCGGCGGCCGCACGTAGTCGTCGACGAAGCTCTCCGACAGGTCGGCGTGGTCGGGGCACTCCAGATCCATCCGGTGGGTGCCGGGACAGACCTGCAGGCCGCCGTTCTCCGGGTACGAGCGATCCACGGCGAGCCAGGCCGCGACGCAGGTGTACGGCTGCACCAGCAGGTAGTAGTTGTCCTGGTGGAACGCCTGACCGCGGGCACCGGGCGGCTTGAAGTAGAACATCGTCTGGCAGCCGACGATCTCCTCGCCCATCAGCTGCCGCAGGATCCGCTGCACCCGCCGGTCCAGGTAGACGTCGACGTTGGCCGGGTCGATCTCGTGCGGATGCATCACCCGCGGGTAGCGGCCGAGCGCGTCGGTCGCCGCGCTGTCGTACGCCCAATGGCCCTCGATCGGCTCCCGGCGCTCCGCCATCCGGTCGAACCGGTCCCGGATCGCGGCGACCTCCTCGGCCGCGAACAACCCGCGGGCGACATGGAAGCCGTCGGAGTCCCAGGCCCGGAACTCGTCGTCGGTCAGGGGCAGTGCCCGCTCGGACTCAACCTGCGTCATACCCCGATTGTCCCCGCGCTGCACTCGTCCCAACCATGGACGATCCCGCCACGCCACCTAGAACATCCGCTGGAACGGACGGCACCCGTCCTGCTGATCACGCGGCGGGCTGCAGCGACACGGTGGCATCCAGCCGGCTGGAGCGGACCGCCGCCTCGACCATGGCGACGCTGTTGATGTTGGTCCGGGCCTCGCTCTGCGGCGTCGATCCGGTCCGCAGGGCCTGGACGAACTCGGCCAGGCTGCCGGCGATCCCCTCCGGCTCGTCGCCCACCTCGGCCGCGAGTTCCGTGCCGTCCGCGGTCTCGGCGACCGGTTCGTGATCACCGTCCCAGATCGCGGTGCCGGCGGCGGTGCTCGCCCGCCAGCGACCGTTCCAGGAGGTCTCCAGGCCGGGGGCGCACCAGCTGCCGACGAAGCTGAACACCGCGCCGTTCTCGAACTCGAAGGTGGCCTCGGCCGCCGCGTTGCCGGCGTACCAGCTCCAGGACGGATTGAACGACCGGCAACGCACCGACACCGGCTCGGCGCCGATCAGCTTGCGGGCCAGATCGAACTGGTGGATCGCCATGTCGATCAGCAGCGGCTCGTCCATCTGATCGCGGAACCCACCGAAGTGAGGCGCCTTGAAGAACTCGCAACTGAGCTGCTCCACTCGACCGAGCTCGGCCAGCTGCCGCTCGAAGGCGTAGAGGGTACGGACGTAGCGCCGGGACTGGGACACCATCAGCAGCCGGTCCGCCGCGGCGGCGGTGTCGATCATGGACCGGCACTCGGCGACCGACTCGGCCAGCGGCTTCTCGCACAGCACGGCCAGGCCGCGGTCCAGCGCCTTCTCCGACGTCGCCCGGTGCGCATCCGGGGTGGTGACGTTGATCAACGCGTCGGCATCGGTCCGGTCGAGCAGCTCGGTCAGCGAGCGGGCGATCTCGATCCCCGTGAATCCATGGTCGGCCGCGGCCGCTTCGGCGGTGGCCAGGTCGAGGTCGGCCAGCCCGACGAGCTCGACGTCGGGGTTGGCGGCGAGGTTGCGCAGCCAGCCCTTGCCCATCCCGCCGGCGCCGACCTGGATCAGCCGGATCTGATCAGCCATCGGCCCCCACCTCGGGGGATTCGGACTTGATCGCCCCGGTGTAGCCGTGGCCGTGGAAGAAGTCGTCGGTCTCGTAGCGGAGCAGGATCGGCGCCTTCCGCTGCACCTCCGGATGGGCCCACTGGACGCCGTTGGCGATCACTTGGCGGACGTCGTGGTGGTGATAGACGGGATAGTCCTGATCACCGGGCGAGAAGAAGAAGATCTTGCCGTGGCCGCGGCGGAACGTGCAGCCGGACCGGAACACCTCGCCGCCGGTGAAGGAGGAGATGAAGATCAACTCGTCCGGGGTCGGGATGTCGAAGAACTCGCCGTACATCTCCTGCTGCTCGATGATGATCGGGTTCGGCACGCCCTGGGCGATCGGGTGGGTCGGGTTGACGGTCCAGACCAGCTCCCGGTCCTGCTCGCTGCGCCAGCGCAGGGTGCAGGTGGTGCCCATCAGCTTGCCGAAGATCTTGGACCAGTGACCGGAGTGCAGCACCAGCAGGCCGAGCCCGGACAGGACGTGCTGGTGCACCCGCTCGACCACCGTGTCCGACACCTCACCGTGCGCCGCGTGACCCCACCAGACCAGCACGTCGGTGTTGGCCAGCACCTCCTCGGTCAGACCATGATCGGGTTCGTCCAGGGTGGTGGTGCTCACCTGCGCCCGGTCGCCGAGCAACTCGCTGATCCCCTCGGCGATCGTGGTGTGCATCCCGTTCGGGTAGATCTCCCGGACGTGCGGCTCGACCTGCTCGTGCCGGTTCTCGCCCCAGACGAGGACCCGAATCGGTGACGTCATACGTGCTGCTCCCCTGTCGTCGTGGTCTTGATCATGTCATCGCGCCAACGCGATCCCGGCGGCGACCACCTCGGCCCGACAGCCAGGACCTGGACGGGATTTAAGCGCTTAACTAGTGCGTAGGGTCGATACTGCAACGACGAGTTCGACACTGTCAAGGATCGGCAGCGGCCGTGGAATCGGAGCGGAGAGGACGGGAACGGATGGTCACCATGCGGGATGTCGCGGACCGGGCCGGCGTGTCCATCGCCACGGTCTCCTTCGTGGTCAACGACACCAAGCCGGTCTCGGCCGGCACCCGGCAGCGGATCGAGCAGGCCATGGCCGACCTCGGTTTCCGCCGCAACGCCGTCGCCCGGGCACTGGCCAGTCGTCGCACCCACATCCTGGCCATGGCCTATCCGGCGCTGGACCACGACCTGAGCTCGTCCTCGCTCGAGTTCTTCACCAGCGCGGCCGCGACCGCGGCCAAGCTTGATCATCACCTGGTGCTCTGGCCGGTCAGCAACGACGCCGCCGAGCTGACCGAACTGCTCGGCCAGGGTCTGGTCGACGGGGTGCTGCTGATGGAGGTGCAGCTGGACGACCCGCGGGTGGCCGCGCTGACCGATTCCCGGGTGCCGTTCGCCCTGATCGGCCGGACCGCCGACCCGGCGCCGTTCGTGCACGTCGACATCGACTTCGAGGCCACCATCCGGGACGCCCTGACCCATCTGCACGAGCTCGGGCATCGCCGGATCGTGCTCGTCTCCGGCGACCGGACCGATCCGTCCATGATCGACTACGGGCCCTACGTGCGGGCCGAGGAGGCGTTCGCCGGCCAGGCGGAGAGCCGCGGGATCCAGCCGACCATCCTGCGTTGCGGACCGACGGCCGCCGCCGGCCGGGAGCTGGCCGGCCGCCTGCTGGATGATCAGCCGGACACCACCGGAGTGTTGATCATGAAGGAGTACGCCTCGCTCGGCCTGGTCTCCGAGCTCCGCCGGCGCGGCCGGGACATCCCCGGCGACATCTCCGTCCTCCCGCTCGTCGCCTCCAAAGAGCTGCCGGCCCTGAGCGACCCGGAGCTCACGATCATGCGCTCCCCCGGCCCCGAGCTCGGTCGGCTCGGCGTCCAAGCGCTGATCCAGGTGATCGAGGGGCACGAGCCCCCGCCACCCCAACTGATCCCCTGCCACCTCGAACTCGCCGCCTCCACCGGGCCCGCCCTCGCTGCTGGTTCCGTTCCCTGACGGTCCGTCTGGCTTGCCCTTCGACAGGCTCAGGGGACGGAACAAGCAGCGTCAAGGCAGCCGTACGATCTCAGGGGTGGACGAGGATCCGCCGGACGGGTCCAGAACACCTCACTTCAGGAGCTTCCGATGTCTGTTGCCACCGCCTACACCGCCGCCGCGGCCGATGCTCCGCTCGAGCCGGGCACGATCGAGCGTCGCGAGGTCGGGCCGAAGGATGTGTTGATCGAGATCGCCTGGGCCGGGATCTGTCATTCCGACATCCACACGGTCCGCGGTGAATGGGGCGCGGTGCCGTATCCGTTGACGGTCGGTCACGAGATCGTCGGGATCGTCACCGAGGTCGGGGCCGAGGTCACCCGGCACCGGGCGGGCGACCGGGTCGGCGTCGGCTGCATGGTCAACTCGTGCCGCGAGTGCGCAAACTGCCAGGCCGGCCAGGAACAGTACTGCCTGAACGGAAACGTGGGCACCTACGGCGCCCGCGACCGGGACGGAACGATCACCCAGGGCGGCTATTCCAGCCACGTCGTCGTCGACGAGGACTTCGTGCTGCGGGTGCCCGAGGCGATCCCGTTCGAGAAGGCCGCCCCGCTGCTCTGCGCCGGGATCACCACCTATTCGCCGTTGCGGCACTGGGGTGCCGGTCCCGGCAAGAACGTCGCAGTCGTCGGCCTCGGCGGGCTCGGGCACATGGGCGTCAAGATCGCCCACGCGCTCGGCGCGGAGGTCACGGTCCTGTCGCAAAGCCTGCGCAAGAAAGACGACGGGCTCGCGTTGGGCGCGGACCACTACTACGCCACCAGCGATCCGGCCACCTTCGAGAAGCTGGCGAACTCGTTCGATCTGATCCTCAACACGGTCAGCGCACCGCTCGACACCGGCGCCTTCCTGGGGATGCTTGCGCTGGACGCGACCATGATCAATGTCGGCGCCCCGCCCGAGCCGCTGCCGATCCAGGTGTTCTCCCTGTTCAACAACCGTCGCTCCTTCGCCGGATCATCGATCGGCGGCATCCGGGAGACGCAGGAGATGCTCGACTTCTGTGCCGAGCACGGCATCGCCCCCGAGGTCGAGCTCATCGCGGCCGATCAGATCAACGAGGCCTGGGACCGGGTGCTCGCCTCCGACGTCCGCTTCCGGTTCGTGATCGACAGCTCCACCCTCCCCCGCTGACCTGTCAGAACTGAGTTGCCTCCTGGGGCAACTCAGTTCTGACAAGTCGGCTGAAGGTCGGGTCAGGCGACTTCGAGGTGGTCGATCTCGGCCCAGCGGGATTGGTGGGTCAGCCGGATCGTGTTGGCGCCGGCGTTGAGACGTACGTCGACCGCGACCTCGGTCCAGTTCTCCCAACCACGGTTGGGATAGCTCACGGTGACCGGGGCTCCGCCGTTGATCGACAACGCATGCTCAGCGTCACCGAACCCGGCGGCATAGAAGATGTGCAGCGTGTAGTCACCGGTGGTCGGCACGTGCACGGTGTTCTGCACCCAGGAGGTCGGGTTGTCGATCTTGGCCACCACCTCGCCCTGCGACGCGCTCGAGGTGGCCCGGACGACGCAGTCGTTCAACGTCCCCCGCTCGGCCTCGTAGCGGACCCGGGAGCCGCGGACCACCGGATTGCCGCCGAACCAGCCGACCTCGGCCGTGTACATCCCGCGACCGCCGGCCGCGAGGTGACCGTGGAACCAGATCCGGTTGCCGATCACGTCCTGGCCGCCCGGTCCGTTCACCGCTCCGTCGACCGTCTCGGTGGTGATCAACGGTCGGAACGCCCGGCCGTAACTGCCGCGCAGGGTGGCCGATCGGGCATAGCTGGTGTGGTAGGTCCCCTGTGAGTAGACCCCGGCGGAGAAGAAGAGGACATAGCCCTCGGGACGCTTGACCAGCGTCGGCGCCTCGATCACTCCTTGATCACTCGGGGCGCTGTTGCGCAGCAGCTCGGTCCGGCCGCCGATGAAGCCGATCCCGGTCGCGTCGACCTCCTGCAGCCACAGGATCGAAGGCTGGCTGACCGCGTTGCCGTCGTTCTTGTACAGCAGGTAACGCTTCCCGTCGCTGTCGACGAAACTGGACGGGTCGATGTCGCCGCCCTCGCCGGCGTTGCAGACCAGTGGGGTGTTCTCGCTGGTGGGGATGAACGGGCCATTCGGCGTCGCCGCGGTGGCCGCGCCGAGGCACATCCGGCCGTTGGCGTCGTGCCTGGCGGTGAAGTACATCAGCCAACTGCCGTCCGGGCGGCGGGAGACGTCCGGCGCCCAGAAGCCGTGGTTGTCCCGGGCCCAGGCCGGCTTGTGATCAAGCGCGTCACCGACGACCGTCCACGGCCCGGTCGGGCTCGGCGCGGAGGCGTGCGGGACGGTGCCGATGCCGCCGGCACTGGTGGAGTACGCGTGCCAGGTGTTGCCGTCGGCGACGATGTCGGGGTCGGGGAAGTCACGGTTGATCTGGATCTGCGGTGCGACGGTTCCGGCGGCGAAGGCCGGGGTGGCGGGCAGGGTGGTGAGCGCCAGGCACAGTGCGGCGCCAGCGGCAACGATGGCGGTACGGATTCGCATGATCATCTCCTCGCAGTAGCGGTCAGTTCGAAGGGGACGTCTTGGGTGTTCGTTCCCTGAGCTTGTCGAAGGGCCCGGCTGATGTGGCCTGCCCTTCGACAGGCTCAGGGAACGAAACACGACTCAGGGTTTCGTCGGGTAGTCGAGCTGGGGCGGCTCGATGGAGACGCTGCCGTCGGCGCCGAAGATCACCTCGCTCAGCCACATCATCCGGCCGGGGATCGACTCGCCGACCGCGTCCGGGGCCCAGCCGTGATAGACGGTCCAGACCCGTCCGTCCTTTTCGAACAGGGCGTTGTGGCCCGGTCCGGCGGCGACGTCGTTGGCGGTCAGGATCGGGTCCGGGTGCTTGGTGAACGGGCCGAGCGGGTTGTCGGCGGTGGCGTAGCCGACGGCGTAGTCCGGGGAGGTGAAGCCGTTGCCGGAGTAGAACAGGTAGTAGGTCCCGTCCCGCTCCCAGAGGAACGGCCCCTCGACCAGCGGTCCCTCCCACGGCTGGTCCTGCTTGAACAACTGCTTCGGCTCCCCGACCAGCTCGGTGCCGTCCGCGCTCAGTCGCTGCACCGAGATGTAGCTGTCGACGCCGACGTGATTGCCGTCGTTCTTCCAGTACAGGTAGCGATTCCCGTCGCTGTCGACGTAGGGATGCGCGTCGATGCTACCGCCCTGATCGGTCTCGCAGATCAGCGGCCCGTCATGATCATCGACGAACGGCCCGCCGGGGGCGTCGCCGATCGCCAGGCCGACGCACTGGATCGACGGGTCCGGCGCCCGGGTCGTGTAATACATCAGGTAGCGGCCGTCGGGATGCCTGATCACCTCCGGCGCCCAGACCTTGCCCGAGCTGCTCCAGTCCGGCAGTTGCGGCAGTGCGTCCGGCCCCTGCTCCCAGCTGACCAGGTCGGTGCTGGTCAGGGTCTGCACGTTGGCCCCGTTGCCGTTGGTCGCGTACGCCCAGTAGCGGCCGTCCTCGGTCGGCGCACCATCTGGGCCGGTGATGATCAACGGATCCGGGAAGTTGCTGGCGTAGACCGGATTGGTGAATCCCATGGGTGATTCCTCGGCTCCTTCGGGGACTGGATCGACAGGGGCCGTGCACCCGGCCATGATCACCACCAGGGCGATGATCATGGCCGGGAGAGCGATCGGCGCTCTACCGCACGGCATAGAACCTCAGGTAGTCGAACGAGGCGACGGTGGCCGGGCTGGCGCCGCCGTGGGCGACCAGGCCGATCTTCGGTGCCTCGCCGGCCGGCAGCACCCAGGTGGCACCCCAGGTCCAGTGCTCACCGTCGCGCGAGCTCGCCGCCCGGTAGTGGTGCTCGCCCTTGGCGCCCCGGTGGTAGGCGACCCGGAACCAGGTTTCCTTCGCCGGCGTGCCGATCATGGCCGCGCCGTACGACAGCCGGCCGGCAGCGTCGCCCACCAACTCCCGGCCGTACTCGACCTGCCGGGTGTTCCAGATCGCCACGCTGCACAGCCGGGCCAGATCGTTGTCGCCCCGATAGATCACCAGGCCGGCCTGCTGATAGTTGCGGACCGTGTCGGCGCCGAGATCGAGCTCGACCTTGGTCTCCACGATCCAGGACCCCTTCGGCGGGGTGCGCAGCAGCGCGCCGGCGGTGTTGGCCGTCCCGACCAGGTCGCCGGCCTGCAGCGGCCAGGTGAACTCGCCGTCGGCGACCTCGGCCGCCGGATCCTCGCGGAGCCAGTTCCAGCCGGTCAGGTCACCGTTGTCGAACTCGTCGGCCCAGAGCAGCTTGCCGGTCCCCGGCGTCGGCACGGTCTCCCGGGCCTGCACCGCGATCGACCGGACCGACAGGTTGTCGATCACGGCGCCGTCGCCGCTCAGGCTCAGCGGAGCCGAGCGCAGCCGCAGTCCGGGCACGTCGAGCCGCACCTCGGCGCTGGGATCGGCGAGATCGGAGTCCCCCACCGACACCGTGACCCGGCTCCGGTCGACCTCGATGATCACCGACTGCCAACCGGGCGTCGGCTTCAGCGCGGCGGAGCCCTCGATCGACTGCGGTCCGGCGGTGACGTGCAACTGCTGCTCGGCCGGGTCGACGGTGGCGGTCACCTGCTGCCGGCCGGAGCCGAGCGTGATCGTCAGCGCCTGGTCGGCGCGGACGTCCAGTCGCACCCGCGCCCGGTTGCCCGGCGCCGGAGCCTTGGACCGGGCGTCGCCGTCGACCAGGGCGGTCTTGCCGGCCTGATCATCGGCGGGCCCGGGCTGCAGACCGGTGAAGCCACGGGCGGCCGGATCGTCGGCGATGATGCCGAGCGCCGAGCCGGTGACCGGCGCCGGCTGCGGGCTGTCGCTGGGGCCGGCTCCGGCCCGCGTCCGCGGCCAGCCGTCGATCCAGTCGATCCGGTCCAGCAGCATCGGCCGGCGGTTGATCCCGAACGGCTGGTTCAGCCAGGGCTCGTTGCGGTCGATCGCGTGGTAGACGATGAAGTCGCGGCCCTCGGCGTCGGTGGCGATCGCATGGTGACCGGTGCCGATCCAGCGGTTGCCGTTCTGGGTGATCACCGTGGTGCCACCGACCGCGGAGGCCAGCAGCGGGATCCCGTCGGCATCGACGAACGGGCCGAGCGGACTCTTGGACCGGCCGGCGAAGACCGTGTAGCCGGTGGTCGGGCCGGCGCAGCAGTTGGCCGACGACGCCATCAGGTAGTACCAGCCGTCGCGGCGGATCACATAGCCGCCCTCGTACCGGTTGTCGATGGCGACCTGGGTCAGCTCGCCGGTCGCGGTCAGGCCGTCGGCGCTGACCTTGCTGGCCCAGATGCCGCCGTGGTAGCCGCCGAAGTAGAGGTAGGAGTCACCGTTGACGTCGGTGAAGCCGGCCGGGTCGATGGTGCCGAGGAACGTGCCGCCACTCGCCCGCGGCGCGATCACCGGCGCGTCGGTCGGCGTCCACGGTCCGGTCGGCGTCGGCGCCGTGGCGACCCCGATCGCCTCGTCCTCGCCCGGGTTCAGCAGGGTGTCGATCACCGTGTAGTAGAGCACGTACTTGCCTTGGATATAACGGATATCCGGCGCCCACAAGAAGGAGTTCGGCGCCGCCCAGGAGGGCCGGTTCGACGCGTCGAAGACCGTGCCCTGGTATTCCCAGGTGATCCAGTCCTTGGTCCGGGCGATGTGCATGATCCCGGACGGGTCGCCGGAGCGGAGCGGGTCGGCGGTCGAGTACGCGTACCACCAGCCGTCCTTGCCCAAGATCACCGACGGATCGGCGAAGGTGTCGGCGAAGCTGTCGCTGATCGCGTTCGTGAAGCGGCCGGGCTTGGCCTGGTCCGCCGCGGCCGGGCCGGCCAGGGCGAGCCCGGCGATCACGGCCGCCGCGGCGACCATGATCAGGAGGGTACGCAGAGCGTGGGGCGGTCGGGGTCTGATCATCATTGATCTCCTCGTCGTTGAAAGGGGTGAGGTCAGTCCTCGGAGCGTGAGCTGGTGGCGATGCGGATGCAGTGCCAGGAGGCGGCCGGCAGGACGCCGGTCAGCCGCCCGTCGGTCAGGGTCGAGACGCCCGGCTTCGGGACGATCCGGTCCGGTTGCTCGGGCGAGTTGAAGGCGCGGCGGTCGTCGTCGGCGATGTGCACGTGCTCGATGATCCGAAGCTCATCGAAGCCGGCCAGATCCACCGTCAGGTCCAGCTCGGTGGCCCGATCGCGGTTGGCGGCGAAGATCACCAGCTCCCCCGCCTCGGCGTTCCACACGGTGGTGGCGTGCAGGGCGCTGACCTCGCCGTACCGCGCGGTGTCGATGCCCGGGCCGCTGATCGCCGGCTGCAGCACGGTGCCGTGCGCGTGCTTCGCGGTCAGGGCGAACGGGTGGAAGATCGTCTGCCGCCAGGCCGCGCCGCCGGGAGCGGTCAGGATCGGCGCGATCACGTTGACCAGCTGGGCCTGGCAGGCGATCGAGACCCGGTCGGTGTGCCGCATCAGCTCGATCAGCAGGCTGCCGATGACCACCGCGTCCTCGACGTCGTAGACGTCCTCGATCAGCGCCGAGGTCTCCCGGATCTCGAGCTTCTTCTCGCCCGCCCAGCGCTTCTGGAACCAGACGTTCCACTCGTCGAAGCTGACCATGATCTTCTTGCTCGAGCCCTTGGCCGCCGCGACATGATCAGCCGTCGCGACGACGGAGGAGATGAAGCGGTCCATGTCCTCGGCACTGGCCAGGAACGAGTCATGATCACCGTCGATCGGCTCGTAGTAGGCGTGGGCCGAGATGTGCTCGACCAGGTCGAAGCAGCGATCCAGCACGACCCGTTCCCAGGTGCCGAAGGTCGGCATCGACCGGTTGCTGGAACCGCAGGCGACCAGCTCGAGGTTCTCATCGAACCGCTTCATCGCCCGGGCGGTCTCCTCGGCCAGCCGGCCGTACTCCTCCGGGGTCTTGAAGCCCATCTGCCACGGCCCGTCCATCTCGTTGCCGAGACACCAGACCTTGACCCCGTACGGGTCGGTGTGTCCGTTCTTCGCCCGCCGGTCGGCCAGCTCGATGCCGGTCTCGGCATTCGTGTACTGCAACAGATCGCTGGCCTCGGTGATCCCCCGGGTGCCCAGGTTGACCGCCATCATGGGTTCAAGATCAAGTCGCTCGCACCACTGCAGGAACTCGTCGGTGCCGACCTGGTTGGTCTCGATCGTCTTCCAGGCCAGGTCGAGCCGCACCGGCCGCTCCGACCGCGGGCCGATCCCGTCCTCCCACTGGTAGTTGGATACGAAGTTGCCGCCGGGGTAACGGATGATCGTCGGGCCGAGCTCACGCACCAGCTCGGCGACGTCGGCCCGGAAGCCGTACTCGTCGGCGGTCGGGTGCTCGGGCTCGTAGATGCCGGTGTAGACGCACCGGCCCAGGTGCTCGACGAACGAGCCGAAGATGCGCCGGTTCAACGGCCCGACCCGGAAGTCCGGATCGACCTTCATGCGGGCCGCGCCACGCTCGGTCGAAGCTGTTCCGGCTTGCTGCTGTTCGGTCACCGTTCCTCCTCCGTCGTCCGGCGCTCGACGCACCGGCCGGCATTCGACATCCCTGTCGCTGGCCACGGCCTCCCTCGATGGGACGGGGCTCAACGGCCGCTCGAACCGCATTCTCACAGCACTTGTTAAC
Source organism: Microlunatus speluncae (assembly GCF_009299835.1). GTDB lineage: Bacteria > Actinomycetota > Actinomycetes > Propionibacteriales > Propionibacteriaceae > Microlunatus > Microlunatus speluncae. Next base: position 119,710 of record NZ_VKCZ01000020.1, on the reverse strand, counting down.
CGTTGTAAAGAAGTTGTCCGGGGCCGTTGCAGGTTCTGGAGTGCACCGGTATCGTCCCCGAGTAATCGTTGTAACCGAGTGACCGAATCCACCGCGCCCGATGAAGGGACCGGCTGGTTCGCTGCCGTCGAAACCCGCAGCCCGGTGCCGGTGAGCGTCGGGAGATTTCGCAGCTTCAAGGAGGAAGACATGACGAAGGTCAATCCATTCGGCTCCGCAGGGACACGGTCGATCAGTCGGCGGGGACTGCTCGGCGGTGCGCTCGGCGTCGCCGGCGGCCTGGCGCTGACGGCCTGCGGCCCCGGCTCGGCCGGCACCCCGGGCCAACAGGTGGCACCGAGCGGTGACGGCGGCGCCAGTGGCTATGACGGCCCGCCGGTGACGCTGGCGTACTGGAACGGTTTGACCGGTGGCGACGGGCCGATCATGCGCAAGCTCACCGACCAGTTCACCAAGGCCAACCCGAACATCAAGATCACCACCACCTCGATCGAGTGGGCCGAGTACTTCCAGAAGTTGCCGGCCGCGGTGAGCAGCGGCAAGGGCCCGGACGTCGGGATCATGCACGCCGACGACCTGGCCACCAACGCCGCCCGGAATGTGATCCAGCCGCTGGACGACGTCGCGACCGCGCTGAAGCTGACCGAGGCCGACTTCGCGACGATCGCCTGGAACGGCGGGCTCTACGACGGCAAGCGGTACGGGATCCCGCTGGACATCCACCCGGCCGGCCTTTACTACAACAAGACCGTGCTGGAGAAGGTCGGCGCCGATCCGGAGAAGCCGCCGACCAACGAAGAAGAATTCATGACGATCTTGGAGCAGTGCAAGTCCAAGGGAATTCAGGGATTCTGGGTGTCGGCGCAGAGCGCGGCCGGCCTGCTGGCCCAGACCTTCGTCTACCAGTACGGCGGCTTCATGGTCGCCGACGACGGTTCGGCGGTCGGCTTCGCCGACGAGCCGGCGGTCAAGGCGATCACCTGGCTCAAGGGCTTGATCGACAAGGGCTACAGCCCGAAGAACGCCGCCGGCGACGGTGATCAGGTGTCGCTGAACAGCGACAAGGGCGCGTTCATGATCAACGGTCCGTGGATGACCACGCCGCTGAACGAGAACAAGAAGCTGAAGTGGGGTTGCGCGCCGGTGCCGCAGATCGGCACCACCCAGGCCACCTGGGCCGGCTCGCACCAGTTCGTGCTGCCGCGGCAGACCAAGCCCGACGAGAACAAGGCCAAGGCGTCCCGCTTCTTCGTCAACTGGATCACCCAGCAGTCGCTCGGCTGGGCCGATGCCGGCATGGTCCCGGCCCGGAACTCGGTCCGCGAGCTGCCCGAATTCCAGGAGAAGACCGCCGTGGTGGAGTTCGCCAAGCAGCTCGACTACATCAAGTTCACTCCGCCGATCCCCGGCGTGGGCGACGTGATGGGCGAGTGGACCACCGGGGTCAACGCGGCCATGACCGGCAACCAGCCGATCGCCGATGTCCTCGGCAAGGCCGCGGAGAAGGGCAACAAGGTCCTCGAGACCAACCGCAAGAAGTACGGCCGATGAGCGCGACCGTCCAGGAGCAGGCTGCGTCCCGGACGGTCGACGGTTCGCCCGCCAAGCGACGCCGAGGGCTTCGGCTGCATCACCCGCTGACGCCCTATGCGCTCTGTGCTCCGTACGTGATCTTGCTGCTCACGTTCGTGGTCGGGCCCGCGATCTTCGGCATCTGGATCAGCCTGCACGACTGGGATTTCCTGCTGGAGGCGAAACCGTTCGTCGGGATGCAGAACTATCTGGATCTGTTCGACCCGGAGTCGGTGATCTCGGAGAACTTCTGGATCGGGATGCAGAACACGGCGATCTTCACCGTGGCCAGCGTGCCGTTCCTGGTCGTCATCCCGCTCGGGGTCGCCCTGCTGCTGAACCGCCGCTTCCCGGCCCGGACGTTTTTCCGGGCGATGATCTTCGCCCCGTTCGTGCTCGGCATCGCGGTGATCGGCGTACTGTTCAACTACCTGCTGGAGACCGACTTCGGCTTGATCAACGCCGTGATCGAGCTGTTCCACCGGTTCTTCGACCTGTTCCTGCCGCTGGGGTCGTACCAGCCGATCGGTTGGACCCAGACCCAGCCGGCGGCCTGGGTCGCCCTGGTCGGGATGACGGTCTGGTGGACCCTCGGGTTCAACACGGTGATCTACCTGGCCGGCATCCAGAGCATCCCGAGCGAGCAGTACGAAGCGGCCGAGATCGACGGCGCCGGCGGCTGGGGCAAGCTGATCCACATCACCCTGCCGGGGTTGCGGATGGTGCTGGTGTTCATCGTGACCATGACGATCCTGGCCAGCGCCAACATGTTCGGCCAGTCCTATCTGGTCACCAACGGCGGCCCCGGTGACAGCACCCGGACCGCGATCATGGTGATGACCGAGGAGGGCCTGCGCGGCTTCAAGATGGGCACGGCGTCGGCGATGAGCTACGTGCTGGCGGTCTGCCTGGCGATCGTCTCGATCATCAACTTCTTCGCGATGAGGGAGCGTAAGTCATGACCACCACCGTCGAGCCCGAGGCGCCACGCCGGAGCCGGCCGACCAGGACCCACCGCAAGGCGTTCCGCCGGGACCGCAACGGACCCGGCTTCTGGGTCGGCATCGTGTTGCTGTCGGTGATCTTCGTCGCGCCGATCCTGTGGATGTTCCTGACCTCGTTCCGCAGTCAGGCCGACGCCCGGCGGATCCCGATCTCGCTGGTGCCGGACGAGATCACCTTCCGGGCGTTCGGGATCATCTTCGGCCAGGCCCAGAATCCGGTGCTGCTCTGGGCCGTCAACTCCCTCGTCGCCGCCACCCTGCACGCGCTGCTGGTGCTGGCGATCTCGGCGATGGCCGCGTACGCCTTGGCCCGGATGAAGTTCCGCGGCCGGAACCTGATCTTCGGCGTGCTGATCGGCACCATGTTCGTGCCCGGCTTCATCTTCCTGATGCCGAACTATCTGCTGATGTACCAGCTCGGCTGGCTGGACACGATCTTCGCCCTGGTCGTGCCCGGCGCCGCCGGCGCGTTCGGGGTGTTCTTCCTGCGCCAGTTCTTCCTCTCCATTCCGCGGGAGCTGGAGGAGACGGCGCTGATCGACGGCGCGAACACCTGGACCATCCTGACCCGGATCGTGATCCCGATCTCCAAGCCGGCGCTGGTCACCCTGGGGGTGCTCTCGTTCCTGGGCAACTGGAACGACTTCGTCTGGCCGATCTTCGTCCTGTTCTCGCCGGAACGGCTCACCCTGCCGGCCGGCCTGTCCAGCCTGCGCGGTGCGTTCGCGGTCGACTATCCGGTCGTGATGGCCGGCGCCACGGTGGCCGCGATCCCGGTGTTGATCTTGTACGCGTTCGTCCAGCGGTACGTGATCGAGGGAGTGGCCACCAGCGGCATCAAGGGCTGAAAACCCCGACCTGTCAGAACTAGGGCACGCTAGAGCGTCCCCTGGTTCTGACAAGTGGGGGTTTGCGAGGAGGATGGCGGCGTGGTTGCGCGGTTGAAGGACGTGGCGGCGCTGGCCGGGGTCAGCGTCAAGACCGCGTCGAATGTGGTCAACGAGTACGTGCACGTCAGCCCGCAGACCCGGGCCAAGGTGCGGGCGGCGATCGAGCAGTTGCGCTATCAGCCCAACGTGAGCGCCCGGCAGCTCAAGCACGGCCGGGCCGGCTTCCTCGCCCTCGCCCTGCCCCAGCTGGATTCGCCGTACTTCGCCGAGCTCGGCGCCCGGTTCAGCGCGGCGGCGTCCCGGCTCGGCTATCTGCTGCTGCTGGACGCCACCGGCGCCGATCCGGCGGCCGAGCAGGTGGTGCTGAACGGGATGCGATCACACGTGATCGACGGCGTGATCTTCTCGCCCCTGGCGGTCGGCCCGGAGGACATCGCGGCCCGCGCCGACGACGTGCCGATGGTGCTGCTCGGTGAGCGGGCCGTGCCGCCCGGCTACGACCACGTCGCGGTCGATTCGGTCACCGCGTCACTGGCCATGACCGACCATCTGATCTCCCTCGGCCGGTCCCGGATCGCCGCGATCGGCCGGGAGTCGGTGGCCGGCACGGCCTCGGTCCGGCTGGAGGGTTATCGGCGGGCCCTGGAGGCCGCCGGGCTGCCGTACCGGCCGGAGTTGGTGATCGGCGTCGCGCGCTATGACCGGGCCGACGGGAAGGCGGCGATGGAGCAGCTGCTGGCGCTGCCCGAGCCGCCGGACGCCGTGTTCTGTTTCAACGATCTGATGGCGATCGGCGCGATCCGCGCCTGCGTCGAGGCCGGAGTCGCCGTGCCCGACCGGATCGCGATCGCCGGCTTCGACGACATCGCCGAGGGCCGCTTCAGCAACCCGACCCTGACCACCGTCGCCGCCGACCTCGACCTACTCGCCGAGCAGACCCTGCGCCTGCTCCAGGCCCGGATCGCCGACCCCGACCGACCGGCCGAGTCCGTCGCCGTCCCCTGGACCCTGCGGCTCCGGGAGAGCTCGATCGGCCGCTGACGTGCCGCCCGGTGATCATCGGGTCACGAGAAGGCCGGGCGGTTGGTCGCAGTGCTCGGCCACAGCTGCCGCCGGCGCTCGATCCGCCGAGCCCGCCGCCGGGCCGCCTTCCGCTCCCGCAGCAGCCGTCGGCCGAGCCGATCCTGTTCCGCGATGGCCGCCAGCTCGGCTCGCTGCTGGTGGTGCACCTCAAGGCCGATCGTCTGCTCGAACATGATCATTCTCCTCTGATCCGGGTTCCGTGCTCTCCCCTCCTTCGACTCCCGTCCCGGCGAGAACTCATCGGCCGACCGGAAGAAGTCCCCCGGCCGGGCTGGGGCGCACACTCTGGCCGATCGTCCAGCCGTTCTGGCCGATCGGCGTCTCGCCTTCGGACCCGGCGGCTGGTGGACTCGTCGTCATGCCCGACACTCTTGCCCGACCTGGCACTGCGCGGATGCTCGCCCCGGATCTGGCCCGGGGCTTCATGCTGTTGTTGATCGCGCTGGCCCACGCCCCACTGTTGATCACCGGCCCGGAGCCGGTGACCTTCGATGAACGACTGCCACCGGCGGCGAGCCTGGCCGACCAGCTGGTCAATCTCGGCATGACGGTGTTCGTCTTCAGCCGCTCCTATCCGTTGTTCGCCGCCCTGCTCGGATACGGGCTGGTGCTGGTGATCGAGAGCCGGCGACGGCGCGGCGAACCGGAGACCGAGATCCGGGCCCGGGTCCGCAGCCGGGGTTGGTGGATGTTGGTGTTCGGTCTCGGGATGGCGATCCTGGTCACGCCGGTCGAGATCCTCGGGGCGTACGGCCTGATCACCGTGCTGCTGGCCGGCGTGCTGATCCGGGACGACCGGGCACTGCGGAAGATGATCATGATCTTGGCCGGCGTCGCGGTGCTCGCCTCGATCGCCCTCGGCTTCATGCTGTCGGCCGGGCCGGGCGAGCAGGATCAAATGATGGCGATCGGCCACCTCGGCTACGCGCCGGCCGACCTGGCCTTCCGGGTGGTCAGCTGGCTGATGTCGGTGATCATCAACACCGCACTGTTCCCGGTGGCGCTGGCCGTGCTGGTCGGCGTCTGGGCCGGGCGGCGCCGGCTGCTGGAGGAGCCGGAGCGCAATCTGATCTTGCTGCGCCGAATCGTCACCGTCGGGCTGCCGATCTCGATCTTCGGCGCGGTGCCGCTGGCTCTGAGCAACGCCGGGATGCTGACCGCGGGGCACGGCTGGTGGGCCCAGGCCGTCCACGTGCTCAGCGGCCTCGCCGGCGGCTTCGCGTACGCGGCGATCTTCGGCCTCATCGGCGGCCGGGTGCCGCCCACGGCGCACTGGACCCGACCACTCACGGCGATCGGGCAGCGCTCACTGACCTGCTACATCGTGATGGAGGCGGCGTTGATCTTCATCTCCTCGACCGCCTTCCTCGGCTTCGGGGCCCGGGTCGGGCCGGCCGGGGCGGCAGTGATCGCGATCGTCGCCTGGCTCGTCGCGGCGGTGCTGGCCAACATCCTGCACCGGCTGGACCGACCGGGACCGGCCGAGTGGTTGCTGCGGCGGTTGGTCAACCGGCCGCGTGGGCAGCGCCCTCGTGATCACGACGAGGAACCGGCACGCCGGTCCGGTGAGTGATCAACCGGGCGAACCGCGCCGCCGGGGTGCCCGGATCGCAGACCAACATCTCCGACCACTGCCGCCAGATCGCTTCCAGCCAGGCCCGGTAGCCGCCGCCGACCCAGGTCACGTTGCCGAAGCCGCGCCGGTGCAGGATGCCGGCCAGTCGATCGGACCGGTCGCCGGCTCCACAGACCAAGATCACCGTGGTCTCGTCGGACAGGTCGAGATCGGCGAGCTGGTCGGGAGAGAGCCGGAGCGCCCCGGCCAGGTCGCCGTCCCGGAGCCGTTCGCCGGGGGAGCGGAGGTCGATCACCGTCGCGCCCGCGTCCCAGGCGTGCCGGGCCTCGGTCGGGCTGAGCGCCGGCAGCCGTGGAACCAGCTGGTCGACCGCACCCGCGATCAGGGTGCTCACCGGGGTGCCCCGATCAGCCTGGTGTCGACCGAGTCGAGCAGATCGCCGTACCGGGCGTAGTGCCGGGCCTCGACCACCGTGGGCGGATACAGGTGCAGGCTGATCGCCGGGTCGGGCGAGCTGTTCACCAGCCGGTGAATGTGGAACGGGCCGAACTCGGCCGGCCGGCCGGCGTCATGGGTCAGCGGCTCCGGGTCGATCTGGGCCGGGCGGGTCGGGTCGTCCCAGGCCAGGTGCTCCAGCAGCCGGCCCTGCAGCACGACCAGCACGCCGCTGCCGGCGCCGTGATCATGCCAGTCGGTCGACTGGCCGGGCAGCCAGGTCTGCAGCCACGCCTCGTACTCGGGCGCGGAATGCAGGTGGGTGCGGAACCGGGAATCCGGATCGAAGGTGACCGCGGAGTGCCACAGCCGGGGCGTCGCCGCGATGATCCGCGCGTGGCGGACCAGGGTTGGGATGGTGGGAACAATGGGAACAGCGGGAATGGTCGAATCCTGATCAGACATTGGTGATCCTCGAAGAAAGCCGATCAACCGCGCTCGTCGTGCGGGCGCGGCGTCGGCGGGTTGTCGATGGCCGGGTCAGCGCATTCGACAACAACAGACGGCACTGGCCGTCCGAGCAAGATCAACATGTAGCCGGGCACGGAATGTCGCCGCTGGGTCTCGCCACAGCGGTTCCGCCGATCCCTTGCTCTTCATGGTGCCTCCGCATGTCGTGGAAGTGGCTTGCCCGACGGGGTGTCGGACCAGGTCTTCACCCGGAGCACCCCACCCGCTTCCGCGAGGGTTGCCGGCCAGCGAGCCGGGGCTTGACGCTGACACTCATGACCTTGGATCGATGATTCCCGACCCTTGGGCTCGGAATCAACCACCGCCCCAGGTGTCCCACATCACGGACACTTGGGCCTAGGATAAATCGATCAGGTGTTCGATACTGACAGAATGTCTGATGTCAGGGATTCGTTCTGGTGGGAGGAGCTCGCCCCGGGTGAAGAGCAACTGGTCGACAACGAGGAGTGGCCGGCGGGGGAGACCGCCCGGTTTCTGCGGGACCACACCAGGATCGAGGTCGAGGCCCGCGTGGTCTGGGCCCGGGACGGCGAGGAGTGGGTGCGCGGCCACGTGACCCGCTGGGTGCGACCGGTGGTGCTGGTCGAGTTGCACGACGCTCGCCGGCACCGGGTCTGGCTGCCGGCCGGTGACGTTCGGAGGGTCACCGGCCGGGAGCCGGACGATGGATCGTCGGGCGGGAGCTGATCACCCGGCAGCCGGGATCTGCTGCCGGCACCGGAGCTTTCGGCCGGCAGTGGTCTAGCCGGGTTGGTTGTCGATCTCCCTGCGCGCCTCGAAGGATGAGGCCCTCGACCCAGTGACAGGGAGCCCGCCGATGAAGCTGTTGCCGCTGTTCGCCGCCCTGGTGGCCACCCTGTGTGTGGCCGCCCTGCTTTCCGTACCGACGCCGGCCGAGTCCGCCGCCAGGCCTCAACTCTGGGCGGCTCGCGCCTCGACTCATGTCTTCCCCGATTCCCTCCCCGGCGACACCGGCGGGCAGCAGACCCTCGCCCTGGATTCCGCCCGGAACGAGTTCGAGGCCGGACAGGTGATGATCCGGTGGGACCGCGAGTTCACCATCGCGCGGGTCGCCTTCACCCCGCTCAAGTCCGGCCGGAACACCATCCCCGCGGCCGAGCTGAGCTACAACTTCGTCAAGTACGTCTCGTTGAACCGGAACTCCCGCCTGGGCAGCCAATCGATCTACGCGCCGAGCCGCCCGGCGCCGGGCGAGTTCCCGGAGGGGCTGTCGAACGCGCCGTCGATCAAGGTCGCGGCCGAGAGGACCCAGCCGATCTGGGTCCGGGTCAAGGTCCCCAAGACCCAGGCCGGCGGGATCTACCGCGGCACGGTCAAGATCGAGACCGATCACGGCACCATGACCATGCCGCTGTCGATCAACGTCCGGCCGGTCACGATCCCCGACACCAAGGACAGTGGCTTCACCGACGTCGAATGGACCCTGTTCTTCGGCACCGTGTCCCACCAACCACCGCCCAGCGGCGTCGAGACCATGCTCGCCAACTACGGCTTCTCCCCCTTCAGTCCCGAATGGTGGAAGCTGATGGAGGACTACGCCGATCTTCGCCGGGACTATCGCAACAACAACCTGACCCTGCCGATGAACACCCTGTTGCTCGCCGGGGACACCAAGATCGATTCCGACGGCACCGTCCACTTCGACTGGAGCAAGATCGACCAGGTGGTCGAGTTCTTCATGGACCGCGGCACGGTCAGTCGGCTCGAAGGATTCTGGGTCAACGGCGGTCCGACCTCGGGGACCACCTGGGGCGTCGAGACCCTCGCCCGTGGGCCGGAGGGGAACGTGATCAAGAAGTACGTTCCGTGGGACTCGCCCGAATCCTCCCGCTGGATCAACGATTACGTCACGGCGCTGCGTGATCACGTCAAGGCCAAGGGCTGGGACGACATCTGGTGGATGCACATCGGCGACGAACCGCAGGGTGCGCCGGGTCGCGACGGCTGGAACGGAATCTTCGACAAGGTCAAGGCGGTCTGGCCCGAGGTCGTGATCGGCGACGCGACGGCCCACGAACCCGTTGCCAGCGAGGTGAGCGAGCGCGTCGACATCGCGATTCCCAACCTGCAGAACTACGAGTCCCATCCCCGCGCCTACGACGAGGCCCGCAAGCAGGGCAAGGATCTCTGGTTCTACAACTGCAACATCCCCGGGGCCGACATGCTCAACCGCTTCGTCGATCAGCCGCAGTACTACCAACGCCTGATCGGCTGGCTCGCCGCCGCCCGCAACGCCAACGGGCACCTGCACTGGGCGTTCAACAACTGGAACATCTCGATGGATGATCAGAATCTCAAGGGCGATTTCTGGGTGGTGAACCCGGACAAGGAACGCAAGGACCTGCTGGAGCGGACGATCCGGCTGGAGTCGATGCGCGACGGGATCGAGGACTGGGAGGTGATCACGATCTTGAAACGGCGGCATCCGCAGCTGGCGATGGATCTCGCCAAGGCGCTGGCCAGCACGCCCGGGACGTTCACTCCCGACGTCACCTACCTCGAGCGGATCCGGGCGCTCGCGCTCGACGCGGCGGCCGGCAAGCGCGTCGCCGCGGCCGAGCTGGCCTCGGTGATCAAGACGGGGAAGGCCGTCGACCTCGGCTCACAACAGCAGCTCGACGGCGTCTTCGTCACCTGGGGTGACACTCCCCCGGCCGGCGGGTACATCGTCGAGACGTCGTACGACGGTGAGCACTGGGTCAACGCCGGCCGGCGGATCAAGACCGACGGCGGCGAGGACTTCGTCGGCCTGAACGCCAAGGGTCGCTACGTCCGGCTGAAGGACCCCGCCGCGGGCCTGATCGGCTTCAAGGTCGCCGGTTCACCGCTGTCCCGGCCGAATCTGGCCGGCGGGCTGACGTACCAGAAGTCCTGGGAGCCGCCGAGCGGCTTTCCGGACACGACCGGGCGCGAGTCGACCGACGGCGTGGTCTCGGACACCTTCGGCGACCAGCGGCCGTACGTCATCCAGGGCAAGGCGGGCGAACAGAAGTCGTTCGACGTGACCTTCGACCTCGGTGCGGAGAAGAGGGTGCGCGAGGTGATCATGCAGGGCTATGCGGAGTACGCCGGCTATCGGCCCGACACCGTGCGGGTGCTGACCAGCACCGACGGGAAGACCTGGACCGACCGCGGCGGGGTCAGTCGTCCGAACGACGCCTCGGGCAACCGTTACCAGGTCCGCTTCGCGCCGGTCCAGGCCCAGCACGTCAAGATTGCGTTCACCCGCACCTTCATCCCGTCGGCCGACGGCGTCTTCATCGACGAGCTCGAGGTCTACTGAGTCACCCGGGCCGACCGCGCCGCAGCGGGGTGCGGCGGACAGTGGTCTAATCGGGATGGTTGTCGATCTCCCTTGTGTACTTGAAAAATGAGGTTCTCGACCCGACCGACTGGGAGCCCGCCGATGAAGCCGTCCCCGCTGTTCGCCGCCCTGGTGGCCACACTGTGTGTGGCCGCCCTGATGATCACTCCGGTCCGCGCCGCGGCCGCCCCGACGACCGAGGTCTGGGCCACCCGGGCATCGACGCACGTCTTCCCCGATTCACGGCCGAGCGACTCCGGCGCGTTGTCGGCGCTCGCCCTCGACACCGCCCGGAACGAGTTCGAGGCCGGCCAGGCCGTGATTCGTTCGAACCAGGACCTGACGATCAACAAGGTCAGCTTCTCGCCGCTCAGCGCCGGGCGGAACCGGATCGAGGCACCGAACCTCACGTACAACTTCGTCAAGTTCACCGGGCTGAACCACAACTCGGTATTCGGCGGCAACCAGTACGTCTACGCGCCGAGCCGGCCGGCGCCGGACAACTTTCCCGACGGGCTGTCGAACGATCAGTCGATCAAGGTCCCGGCGAACACGACGCAGCCGTTCTGGATCCGGGTCCATGTGCCGAAGTCCACCCCCGGCGGGATCTACCGCGGCCGGATCCTGGTCGAGACCGATCGCGGCACCCTCAACCTGCCGCTGTCGGTCAACGTCCGCGCAGTGACGATCCCGGACCCCAAGGACAGCGGCTTCACCGACGTCGAGTGGACGCTGTTCTTCGGCACCGTGTCGCATCAGCCGCCGCCGAGCGGGGTCGAGACGATGCTGGCCAACTACGGCTTCTCCCCGTTCAGCCCGGAGTGGTGGAAGCTGATGGAGGACTATGCCCAACTGCGCAAGGACTATCGCAACAACAACCTGACCCTGCCGATGAACACGCTGTTCCTGGCCGGAAACACCACGGTCGACGCCGACGGCACCGTGCACTTCGACTGGAGCAAGATCGACGAGGTGGTCGAGTTCTTCATGGACCGCGGCACGGTCAGCCGGCTCGAAGGCTTCTGGGTCAACGGCGGCCCCGGCTACTGGACCAACTGGGACGTCGAGACCCTGGCCCAGGGCCCGGACGGGAAGACGATCAAGAAGTACGTCCCGTGGGAGTCGGCCGAGGCCGACCGGTGGATCACGCAGTACGTCGGCGCCATGCGTGATCATGTCAGGGCCAAGGGCTGGGAGGACATCTGGTGGGGCCACATCGGCGACGAGCCGCAGGGCGCGTCGGGCCGGGCGGGCTGGAACGGGATCTACGACAAGGTCAAGGCGGTCTGGCCGGAGCTCAAGATCGGCGACGCCACCTTCCACGAGCCGGTCGCCAGCGAGGTGGCGGCGCGCGAGGACATCCTGATCCCGAACCTGCTCAACTACGAGACCCATCCGGCCGCCTACGACAAGGGACGGGCCGAGGGCAAGGATCTGTGGCTCTACAACTGCAACATCCCGACCCTGGGCTTCCTCAATCGCTTCATCGATCAGCCGCAGTACTACCAGCGCCTGATCGGCTGGCTCGCCGCCGCCCGCGGCGCGAACGGGCATCTGCACTGGGCGTTCAACAACTGGAACATCTCGATGGATGATCAAGACGTCAAGGGTGACTTCTGGGTGGTCAACCCCGACAAGTTGCACAAGGATCTGCTGGAGCGGACGATCCGGCTGGAGTCGATGCGTGACGGGATCGAGGACTGGGAGGTCGTCACGATCTTGAAGGAGACGCACCCGGACCTGGCCACCGATCTTGCCCTGGCCCTGGCCAGCAAGCCGGGCACCTTCACCGGCGACGTCACGTTCCTTGATCGAATCCGTACCCTCGTGCTCGACGCCGCGGCCGGCAAGCCGTTCGCCGCCAAGGATCTGGCGGCGACGATCAAGACCGGCGCGGCGGCCGATCTCGGCGCGCAGCATCAGGTCGACGGCGTCTTCCTCAAGTGGGGTGCTGATCATCCGGCCGACTACACGATCCAGACGTCGTACGACGGCAAGAGCTGGGTCGACGCCGTCCGGCGGACCAAGGCCAACGGCGGCGAGGACTTCGTCGGCATCAACGGCAAGGCGCGCTACCTCCGGCTGAAGACGGCCACCCCCGGGCTGCTGGAGTTCAAGGTCGCCGGCTTCGCCCTCCCGCGGCAAAACCTGGTCGGCGGGCTGACGTACCAGAAGTCGTGGGAGATCCCGGCGACGCTGCCCGAGACGTTCAAGGATCTGACCGGGCTGGAATCGACCGACGGCGTGATCTCGGACAACTTCGGCGACGGCCGGCCGTACGTGATCCAGGGCAAGCCGGATGAGAAGAAGGACTTCGACGTCACCTTCGACCTCGGCGCGGCCAAGACGGTGCGGCAGGTGGACGTCCAGGGCTACGTCGAGTATTCCGGCTACCGGCCCGACACCGTCCGGGTGCTGACCAGCACGGACGGGGTGAAGTGGACCGACCGCGGCGGCGTGGACCGACCGAACGACCCCTCGGGCAACCGCTTCGAGGTCCGCTTCGCTCCGGTCAAGGCTCAACACGTGAAGGTCGCCTTCACCCGCACCTTCACCAAGTCCGCCGACGGCGTCTTCATCGACGACATCGAGGTCTACTGACCCTCCGCTCCCGAGTTGTCAGAACTGAGTTGTGCCCCGGCGCAACTCAGTTCTGACAAGTCGGCTGGCATCGGCGGAACGGCTATCTGTTGCTGCTGGACGACACCTCAGCTGGGTGCACTGCTCGAACCAGCTCGAGGAAGGGAAGGATCGTCGACGCGACGTCCGACCAGTTCCAGGAGCTGTGGCTCGGCGACATGATCGCGATCGAGAGTGCCAGCCCGCGGCACGCCCATTACCTCCCTAACCCGCGGGAGTGGCGGTTGCAGCCGACGACCCGGCCGATCGGGCCCTCACGTTCCCTGAGCCTGTCGAACCATGATCTTGGACCGTCGACCGGCACGGTGACCTGTCGTTCCGACGGCGACGTCCGGGTCCTCGCTGACGAATCCGATCGACCGTGGACCACGCTCGCCCGAGGCGTGCTCGGGCTGCTGACCGGCTGGCCGGTTCATGATCAGATCGTCGACCTCGCGGCCCGGACCCTGCGAGCCAGGGCCGAGACCGAAACCGAGCTGTCGACCGCTGAACTGATGCATCCGCTGGTGATCCAGAGCATCCAGCACCTCGGCGGGCTGCGCCGGCCGGCGTGGATCGCGTCGGAGTTCAGTCCGCCGGTCTGAACCCTGGAATTCGACCACGATCCCGGCCTGGGCCCCGCGACACGCCGCGTTCGGCGGGGTCGTCGGGCGACTGGTGGTCGGAAACCAGGGCCACTAGTTCGAGAGGAAGTCCAGGACGGTGTACTCGCGCTCGGCCAGGCGCTGCGGATCGATCGTGATCTCGAGGACGGCGATCCGACCGGCACGGTGGGTGAGGGCGCCGATCGCATACAGGTCACCGTCGAGGAAGGCGACGAACCCGACCCGGCCTTCGACCATCGCCGGATAGGCGTCGACGCCGGTCCGGGAGACCGACTGGGCCCGGCGCGCGACGTTCTCGGCGCCGGTGGCGGCCAGCTGCAGCCCGGAGCCGCTGTCCTCATGCACCTCGGCCTCTGGGTCGAGCACGGCGACGAGTGCCTCGAAGTCGCCACCCCGCGCGGCGGCGAGGAAGGCCTCGACGACCCGACGTTGGGTGGTGACGTCGCCCTCGGGGTTCGAATTGCCGTCGCGGATCCGGCGCCGGGCCCGGCTGGCGAGTTGCCGGGACGCCTCGGGCGAGCGGTCGAGGATGACGCCGATCTCCTCGAACGGCACCGAGAACATGTCGTGCAGGACGTACGCCAGCCGCTCGGCCGGCGTCAGGGTCTCGAGGACGACGAGCAGGGCCAGCCCGACCGAGTCGGCGAGCACGGCCTCCTGCTCCGGATCGGCGCCGCCGGACTCGTCGTCGACCGGATCCGGCAGCCGTGCCTCGAGCGAATCCTCGCGCCGGGTCCGGCGGGAGCGGAGCATGTTGAGCGCGACCCGGCCGACCACGGTGACCAGCCAGGCCTCGAGATTCTCGATCTCGTCGGCGTCCGCGCCGCTGAGCCGCAGCCACGCCTCCTGGACCGCGTCCTCCGCCTCGGTGCCCGAGCCGAGCATCCGCATCGCGACCGCCCGCAGCCTGGGTCGGTGCTCCTGGAATCGTTCCGCCAGCCAGTCGTGCTCGTCCATGCCCACCAGACCCGTCCCGCGCGCCGAATGTGACGTCACGTTTCCGCGCCGCCGCGTGTCTTCCCGATCGAGAGCGTAGACCGGCCCGGAATCGAGCGGGTCGGATGCGCCCAGTGCGGTTCCACGAGAGAGAGCGAGACATGGCCACGACCAGCAGGCTGGACCAACTGACCGGCGAATACGTGATCGACCCCGCGCGGACCCGGATCGGCTTCGTCGTCCGCAGCACGAAGATCACCAAGGTGCGTGGCTGGTTCGAGCGGTTCGACGGTGTGGTGCAGCTCGACGGCGACGACCCGACGAAATCCTCGGTCCGACTGACCCTGCAGGCGGCTTCGATCCAGACCCGCAACCGGCGCCGTGATGATCACCTCCGCCGCGAGTTCCTGGCGGTCGAAGCTCACCCGACCATCACCTTCGCCTCGACCGCGATCCGGGCGGAGGGGTCGTCGACCTTCATGATCACCGGCGACCTGACCATCCGCGGCGCGGTGAAGCCGGTGGCCGTGACCGTCGAACTGACCCGCACGGATCACGATCCTGCGGGCGGGTTCCGGGTCGGCTTCGTCGGCAGGGCGTCGGTCAACCGCAAGGATTGGGGCGTCCGGATGATCTCCGCGCTGGACAATGGCAGCTTCGTGATCGACGACCGGGTGGACCTGCTGCTCGAGGTCTCCGCCGGCCGACGAATTTGATCGGATCGACGCAAGATCAACGAGACGATCAGGCGTTGCCGGCGAGCACAACGACGACATACACGGCCCAGCCGATGACAGCAACGATGCCGAGCGCCTTGCCGGCCTTCGCCAGGCCGGATTCACTCTGGCTGCCGAGATAGATGGCGATCGGGCCGAGCACCACCCCGCAGAAGAACAGGCCGAGGATTCCGCAGACCAGGGCGCCGACGCCCTCGTTGGGGGCGGGATGGCCGGTCGTGTTGCTCGATGGTCGGGCTCGGGGAGTGAGCAACGGTTTCGTCGGGTTCGGGCGCGTGGAGTCGTTCGTCGGCTGCCCCGAGCGATAGTCGGTGTACCTCGGAAAGTCATCCATCGGATCGTCCCCGTCATCTGCGGTCCGCAGCGAGTCGCGTCCTGGCTACGACTCTCGGGCCCACCTCGCGGTTCCGACGGCTCACGACGAAGCCCGGACGCGGATCATCACCTGCTGAGCGCGTGTGATCATATGGGTACCGTCGGGCGGCCGTCAGCCGGGATCCGGAGCGATACCCGTCAGCTCCGCGGTCAGGTCCCAGAGGCGTCGGGCCACCGGTTCGGCCGTGGCCGCTCGTGGAATCCTCGCCGGCCCGACGGCGCCGCGGATCTCGAGCGGCCCGCCCGGTCCGTAGTAGCCGTGAGCCTCCGGGGCGGTGGCCGCGTACAAGATCGGCAAGGTGCCGGCTCCGACCCGCTGCGTGATCAAGGAGTTCAGCACCCGGCTCGCGCGGAGCAGCAGACGGCCGCGGTCGCGCATCGAGTTCGGAAACAGTTCCGTGTCGGTCATCCCCGGATGGGCGACGACGCTGCGGATCTGATCACCGGCCGCCCGGAGGCGCCGCTCCAGCTCGAGCCCGAAGATCAGATTGGCCTGCTTGGACTGCCCGTACGCCAGGCCGCCGTTGTAACGACGCCGATGAAAGTTCGGATCGTGCAGATCGAGCATCCCGCTCCGTGCCGCGATGCTCGCCACGTGCACGACCCTCGGGTCGGTGCCGCCGCGCAACGCGGGCATCAGCAGCCAGGTGAGAGCGGCATGGCCGAGATGGTTGGTGGCGAACGTCGACTCGTATCCCTCGACGGTCCGGCGCAACGGCGGCCAGGTGATCCCGGCGTTGTTGATCAAGATGTCCAGCTGGTCTCCGGTGCGTTGCCTGATCTCGGCCGCGGCGCTGCGTACCGAGGAGAGATCGGCAAGATCGAGCAGCACCAACTCGCCGCCCCGGACGGTGCTGACCGCCTGCTCGCCGCGTTCGCGGGAGCGGCACGCCAGCAGCACTCGCGCGCCGTGCTCGCCGAGGACGGTCGCCGCCCGCAGGCCGAGCCCGGAGTTGGCGCCGGTGATCACCACCGTGCGACCGGATTGATCAGCGAGGTCGCGTTCGCTCCACGACAGGCGCCGGGTGGTCACGCCGATGAGCGTACGCGGCTCGTGGGAGCCGGTCAGGGCAGCCCTCGGATGAGCTGCAGGATGCCGGCGATCAGACCGTAACCGAGCAGGGTGGCGCCCATCACCGGCCCGACCAGCCGGCTGGTGGGATCGGTCGCGCCGCGCAGCCGAGCCCCGACGATGATCACCAACGCTGCCTGGATCAGCCCGAACACCGCGATGCTGGGATCACTCAGCAGCAAGCCGAGCGGCACGAAGTGGAGCGCGACGATCAGGGCCACCCACCAGGCCATCCACCGACCGGCCGATCGCCGGGCCAGTAGCAGGCAGCCCAGCCCGGCTGCGATCACCTCGGCGCCGACCAGCACGCCGAACCACTGATAGCGGCCGGCCAACGCCGTCGGTGCCGACCAGTTCAAAGCGGTGAGCACGCCGAACCCGATGGCCAAGATCATCCCGAGCACCGACCCGATGCCGAGCGGCAAGCGCCAGCGGCGCGGTGGATCCTCCTGGGCCCAGCCGAGCCAGACCACCGTCATCAGCCCGAACCAGGCGGCGGTGAACAGCCCGTCGCGGGCGAACTCAGTGATCATTCCGGTCCTCTGTTCTGGTCGTCTGCAACGGACAGCCTTCCATGGCGGCCCGGACCGGCTCGATCCCGACCGCGGGATCGGGGAGCTTCTCGCCGTGACTACCCGGCCCAAGTTTCCCCGATCACGCCGGGCGCGGCCAGACTGAGGCCATGGTCAGGATCAGGCGGGTCGAGGAGTCGGATTGGCCGGCGTTCTGGCCACTCCTGGTCGCGATGGGCACCGACGACGCCGAGCCGCTGGCCCGATCCCGATTCCGCTCACCCTTAGCGATCCGCCATGGACTGTGCTTGTCGCAGACGGCTGACACCTGATCGGCTACGACGCGTCCTAGGAATCGTGGGCCACATCTGCGCCTCGTCGACGCACAACCGGATGACTTCGCTGCCTACCTGGTCGACTACCCGTCTTGGACGGCCGCCCCATACTGGTCGCCGTTGTCGACCTGGCAGCCGGCCCTCGGCACCGGTAGTGACCTAGCAAGGGGGCGCGGCCCGACTCTTCGCCGCGTTCTCCGTGTTCTCGGTCCGCTGAAGGGGCTGCACTGTCGCGTCGAGAGCCAGACCAGTGCACGGCCTATTCTCCGTGGTCCGGCTCCCTGAACCGACTTCCCACGCTTGGACTGCGTTGTTTCGCAGCTTCGCCGACGCGATTTCGACCTGCAGTGCGGCGTGGCTGGCCGTAGAATTGTCCAGATGCATAAGGACGAAGGGGTCGAAAGTTTGATAATAGTTGGAGCGGGGCCCGCCGGGTTGATGGCCGCAGTCGCCGCGGCGGCGCTGCATCCACTCGTTCTCGAGTCCGGGCCTGAGCGATCCCTTCGGGACCCTGCATCGCCCTCCGACCTCGTCCGCGGCGTCGGTGGCGCCGGCCTGTTCAGTGACGGCAAGTTCTCATTTCGACCATCGGCGTCCAAACTGTGGAAACTTCAGTCAGATCTTCTGCGTGCTGCTGAGTGTGAACTCACCCAGTTGACTAAGTCGTTTGGAATCCGTGTTCCCGTTCGCGTCCAGAACCAATCGCCCCTACGCACTATTGGTAGTCACCGAGTCAAGTCCTATCCCTCGGAGTACATGCCGCTCGCTCGACGATCAGCCTTGATTGATAGTCTCAGAAGTCGCATCCCGCGCCTTCTGACCAACTCATCGGTCGGAAGCGTAGCTGCCGTGGGCTCGAGATGGCTGGTTCGTCTCCACGACGGATCCTTGATCACGTCCTTGGGTATTCTCATCGCATCAGGCCGGTTCGGACCTCTCCTACTTGAACCCATAGAATCCCCAAGGTTGCTAAGACCGGTTCGGCTCGAGGTTGGGATAAGAATCCAGCAACCGTCGGGTGAGTTCTTCCTCCGCTCCCACGAGCAACTCGATCCGAAGTTGATATGGCGAAACGATCTAACTGGAGATGAGTGGAGAACTTTCTGTTGTTGCCGCGACGGAATCGTCGTGGAAACCGAATTCAATAGAGTACGCAGCTTCTCAGGCCGCGCCGATTGCCCGCCCACAGGTAGATCGAATGTCGGATTCAACATTCGAATGCGGGATCCGACTGAGATCCGCCGCCACTGGACCACGGTGCGAAATCTACTGAGCATGCAGGCCGAACCCTTGACTACCACGTTAGGCAGCCTGATCGGCTCACCAAAGAGTGCCGCACCACTCAGAGCCTACTTTGGGCCGGAAATCTCGGCGCGCCTTATTGCCGGTATTCGACTCCTTATGAGAGACTTTCCAAGAGATCATCTAGAAAGAGCGGAGGTATTCGCGCCTACAATTGAGGGTGTGGGCTTGTACCCCTCACATGACAATGCACTCCGTGTGGCCGACAATGTTTGGATTGCTGGTGACACAGCCGGGGACTTTCGGGGTTTAGTCGCGGCACTAGTGAGTGGCCACATCGCCGGCAGTGCTGCGGCCAAGAAATTAGGAGTCCTGAGATGAATCAGTTGCTCGTGTACACAGCTCAATCTAAGCAGTACTTCTACTGCCGAGACGTTGTCTGTGAGTTCGTTTTTCACAGAGGGTCTATTCCACTGAATCCATTCCGGGTTTTCGACTACTTCCTGGGCGACCGGGTTCCACGTGATCAGGTTCGCCGCGGCAATCACCGATTAATCGCTGCATCCGACGAAGTTTGGGTCTTCGGTGACCGCTTGGCCGACGGCGTGCTTGTGGAGATCGCCCAGGCGGCGCGCTTGAACATTCCGGTCCGATTCTTCTCAATCGGAGCTAAGCTGGCCGAGATTCGAGATATACCGACTAATCGTCTTGAGTTCGAGACAGAGGTGTCTGACGTAACCGGACTTCCGACCGATGAGATGCGGAGTAGAATCGCACGCGGAGAACTCGACACAGTGATGATGGCCCTAGGTAGAACTAATGAACTGACGTTCTCGTGAAGAAGGTTCGGGGAAATGGCTCGCTCATCCATATATTTGCACTTCCTAGATCGCGAGCTCAATCTGGCCGCGGGTAGCCAGCTGCGCGGGGAACAAATTGTACGGTTGTTGCGGCTAACGTCGTTGTGCACGTCCACTCCGTTATACTGCGGCCTTTCCGCGGTATGGGAGAACGATGCCTTAGACGACGCCGCTCGACTCCATTTAGAGGCTCTATTGTCGATCGAGCGACTTGACACAGTCAGTTCCGACTCGACTCAGACTGAGTTCATTGAAAGTCGCCGAGAAGCCTACGCGCATGACCACCTGCGATACCCGAGCTACTTCCTTAGATCCGAATCTGATCTTGGATGGGCAATTCCCACACAGCGCAAAGAGGGGGGCAGTACTGCCCCTTTAGTGTCTCACCTATTCACGTGGAGTTTAGGGACTTTGGCGAAGTCACCCTTTCAGCCCACCATCCTGGCAATGCGTGCACCGGTGCAGGCGGCGCTCACGCACAGGGAGGCACAGGCTGTCACCTGGCCATACTTTTCCACATTTCTGGGAGATCTTGCTCGACGGCCAATTGCTGAGGCCGAATTGCGTCGGCAAATTAGTCGAGGGTTCACCCTTGACTATCTAAACTTTCGAGATGGAGATATAGTAACCGGGATTCGAGGATTGACGATCTTCGATGATTTGTCACGTGACTTTCCACGTTTCGACTGCCGGGTTCTTGCTGGGTTCATGGCAACTTGTGGGTTGGCCGAGCTCATCGAACCCCATCAAACTTCTACAGATAGATGGATCTCCTACGTTGAAGCGACTGGTCACCCGGAGGCTCTTCTGTTCACCGCCGCAGTGCGATGGATCTCAGGTGCAATGCACACCGTCGAGCGGCAACGTCCCGTTCCGCCCTCGCAGTTGCCCGGAGAGTTTCATTCTCTAGATGGTATTCGCAGTCGTATCCTCGCGCGGGTACGGCAGAGCCTGAGACTCACCGCGGGCGCCGATGCACCCCGATCCATCGCCGCGCCTCGAGATTCGTTCGAAGCGGCCCACCGACTCCTGTTGTGGACAGCTGGTGAACTTTCGAAGGACGATCGCGCATTGGAGCGTGAACTCGAGATGACAAGGAGCCAGGTCATGCTTACGCGCGCCGATGTCGTGGTGGTGACCGTGAATGAGATAGAGACAACGAGCCTCAGGCACGCCTTCGCTGAGATAGGTCAACCTCCTCAGCTTCATTTGGGCCATCGCAACACCTACTCGATCTATGGTCCGATCGGAGGCGCCGTTGTAGCGCATGTCAGGTGCTCGATGGGTTCCGGTGGGCCAGGAGGTGCGCAACTTACCGTCAGTGACGCCATAAGGGAGTTGGAACCCTGGGCTGTGCTGGCCGTCGGTGTCGCATTTGGTATGGATGAGAATCGGCAACCGATTGGTCAACTTCTACTCTCCGAAAGGCTAACCTCCTACGAACTTCAGCGAGTTGGAGAGATGGATGTGGTCAGTCGCGGGTCCGATGTACCGTGTTCTCCAACATTGCTCAGTCGATTCCGTGACATCGGATTGGCATCGGAATTGGGAATCGATCTTCTTCCTTGTCAGTTGCTTTCGGGGGAGAAGCTTATAGACAACGCAGATTTCAAGCGACAGTTGTTGGACCGATTTCCGGATGCCATGGGTGGTGAAATGGAAGGCGCAGGCGTGTTTTCGGCAAGTTACAGGTCGACAGTCGAATGGCTAGTTGTAAAGGCGGTCTGTGACTATGCAGAGAAGAAGCATCAAGATAAACAGGAACGGCAACTTCTTGCATCTCAGATCGCGGCTCGAGCATTTGTTCACGTACTGAAGCGCGGCGGCTTGGCGCGAGGTCCGGCCACTCGATAGTCTTCTCTGCCACCTGAGCTGTTCGGTTATCGCGTCCACAGGGTTCCGAGCTACTCACGAATGTGCTGAAATTGTGCCGGCTAATCTCTGGTCTCTCGGAAGTAGCACACGTTTGAATCCAACCTTTCAGGTTCATGGTGTTGTGGTCTGCCCTGGACCGACAGTCCTCGCTAGACTCCAGATAGTCTCGGCTTCCCGAAGAAGAGAGTGGAACTCAGGCTCGTCCCCTGGGCGGAGTATGAGCTTTGGCTCGTTCGCTACCTGATGTGTGTAGTATTCGAGGAAAAGGGCACCCGGGTTGCCGCCTTGAGAGGTGTCCGTAGCGATGCATCCCATCGCGATTGCGCAGCTGGTGTATCGGAGTTCTAGATCCCCATCTGTCCGTTCACGTAAATCGGTTAGCAGTTCGGTCGACTGACGGATGCGATTTTGCAGATTTTCTGGCGAACGATCCGCATAGTATCTGTCGGCCGCAATCTCAACTGCAGGACTTTCCGGATCGATGAGAACGAAGCGGAGTTTGCAACCTCGCTGGAGCGCTCTTTGAAACACCTGGAAGTTGCTACGTATTAGTTCATTCCGGGCTACGCCAGTTATGAGCGCCGATCGGCAATTGCCAATTGCGGCAATGTGGTCTGTTCCGAAGTCTGCTACGAATGGGGATCTGCCGCGGCGCCTTTCAACCCAATTCCCCGCCTGTGGCCATTCCATGCTCGCCTCCCAGATTCGCTCCGCCTCGTTCCGAAAGTGGATATACCATGGGGTGTCTTTTTGCTCGAGCGCGATTATGGGTGACGCCTCGCCAACAGGATCGAACTCGCGATGTTGTACGACAATCAAGCCTGCCGGACTGTCGGCATCGATAAGATTCATCCCACATGCTGGCTCGTTAACCATTAAGCGCACTTCTAGCATTTCAAACTCGGTCTTGGCCACGGCCAATTCCTGCAGCGAATTGTTGATTCTATTTCGAACGTGCAGCGTCTCGCCCTGTGCGCGCGGATCCAGAGTCTCCGGATCTAGAAGGAGGATTCGCACCTTCCCTCCGATCATCAGTGTGTGACGCATGGCGCGGCGGTATGACTGTATAGTCCGCGAGAGTGATATACCGATGAGCATTACGTTTGTCCCCGTCATGCGACGGGCCTCGAGATCTTTGGGGAACTTGGGCAGGATACGTCGCAATGGGTCCTGGTGTTCACGACCTGCGATTGATGCAATTTGGCGACGTGATCGAATCTGTGAGAAGGCAAGAAGGGCAAGGAGGCCCAGAACGCAGGCGGTGACCCATTTTGCATCAACGCCTGTAATCCCGAGAACTGTGAAGACGATCGCAACACCTACCATTAGGTATAGGTCAAGGTCGTCGTTCCTGAGCACACGTTGTATCCAGCGCCCTGCGTTCGTCATGCTTCGACGCTACCCTCCGTCTCGCGGTGACGCAGCTATTCTTGGTTAAGAGGGCAAGCGGTCAACGTCGTGTTTGACGATGCTCTGATCTTAGGCTCGCTACGCCGTCGTCCTCAAGACGGCACCACCAGCCCAACAGCTGCTCCAGCGGTCGCCCGTGGCTAGTTCTGAGATGGCTCGCGAGCCACCTAGCGGTTTCGAACCTCATGCCGTCTAGCTAAGTTGGGCCGACACTGGGATATGGAGCCGTGGCTGGTCAGCAGTCCGCCGTCGACGGGGAGGACGTGCCCGGTGATCCAGGCCGCGTCGCTCGAGGCGAGGAACGCCACTGCGGCGGCGACATCGTCGGGTTCACCGACCCGGCCGAGCGGATAGAGACCACGGAGCCGATCGGCCCCGCCCGGCTGGTCATCCCAAACCCGGGTCTTGATCGTGGCCGGGGCCACCGCGTTGACCCTGATCCCGTCGCGTCCGAGCGAGTGGGCGAGATTGGTCGTGAGCGACGAAAGACCCGCCTTCGCCGCCGAGTAGGGCTCGCTGCCCAACGCGGTCAAGCCGTTGATCGAACTGATCGTCACGATCCCCGGGGCCCTGGTGCTCCGGCGTAGGTGTGGGGTCGCGGCCCGGCAGCAGCGGACGACGCCAAGCAGATTGAGGTCGAGCATCCGCGCCCAGACCTCGTCCTCGGTCTCCTCGAAGGCGCCGTGCATCGTGTCGCCGCCGGCGACGTTGATCAGGACGTCGAGCCCGCCCAGGTCCGCGGCAACTTGATCAACTGTGCGGTTCACCGAGTCGGTGTCGGTGACGTCCATCGGATAGGCAGCATGATCAACGCCGTCCGGACCGGGAAGCTCCGCCGCGACCGCCCGAGCGGCCGACTCGTCCAGATCCGTCACCGCCGTCCGCGCCCCTTCGGCGGCCAGCCGAAAGGCACACGCCCGCCCGATCCCGTACCCGGCGCCGGTGATCAGCACCGTCCGGCCACTGAAACGCAGAAGACCTGTCATCCACCCAGCTTTGCAGCAATCGCGACGATGCGGCGGTCAGCCGAGGTCGACAGCCAGAATGGTGGCGTCGTCGTGGGTCTTGGCGCGGGGCCAACGTTCGTGCTCCGGGTCGGTGTCCTCGATCACCCGGACCTGTTCGAGGACTCGCCCCGGCCCTTCGCCGGCAACCGTGTTGATCAACTCCGGCCAGGTCTGGCGGTGGAAGAGGTCGACCGGCCGGGTCGCCCCGTCGGACAGCAGCACCAGCGAGCTGACCTGATCGGCGGGCCAGGACCGGAGGACGGCGTTGTCGGCCGCGACCGGCACGGCTCCGGCCATCCAGTAGCCTTCCGGCCGGTTGATGTAGGGCCCCATCCAGCCGGGTTTCGGCACCACACCTTCGCTGATGAGCCGAGCCTGGAGCGTCGCGAACCGTTCATCGGTGATCACCGACAGTTGCTCATCGGGGTGCCGTACGACGAGCGTCGAGTCGGCGAGGAGCAGCGCCTCCACCTGCTCGGTGACCCGGACGATGATCGCCGTCGCCGCCGGTGAATAGGGATGATCAAGATCACAGGTGTCGACGTGCAGCTCACGGACCTGATTGATCGCCCGGCGCAGCGCCTCGTCGAGCCCCATCGCCCCGGCCGCGTGCGTCAGCACGGCCGGGCCGAGTTGCTGCACGAACCAGTGCACGTTGTGCCGGCAGCCGGTGGGCACGGCCTTGATGCCGGCACCGTCCAGGAGCACGGCCACGTTGCCCTTCACGTCGGCGTAGTCCTCGTTCGGACGATCAGGAGTGCCGGGGAGAGTCGCGATCCGATGGCGCAGCGGGTCGGGCATCTCCGCAGCGTAGCCGGGCCGGTCGGCCCCGTAGGCTGCCTGACATGAAGCTGCTCCTCACCTCCGGGGGCATCCAGAACTCGACCATCCGGCACGCGCTGACCGAGTTGCTGGGCCAACCGATCGCCGAGAGCACCGCGCTGTTCATCCCCACGGCGAAGTACGGCCACCCCGGTTGCACGCCGGAGACGGTTTGGTACGGCGTCACGGGCAGCCTGTGCAACGCGGGCTGGAAGTCGGTCGGGATGCTCGAACTCACGGCCTTGCCCAGCATCGCTGCGGAGCGTTGGGTTTCCTGGGTTCGCAACGCCGATGTCCTCCTGGCCGACGGTGGCGACGCGACCTACCTGTGTCACTGGATGCGGCAGAGCGGGCTGGCCGACCTCCTGCCATCCCTCGACGAGACGGTCTGGGTGGGGATGAGCGCGGGCAGCATGGTGATGACTCCCCGGATCGGCGACGAGTTCGTCGCCTGGCCGGATGCCGCCAGCGACGAGACCCTAGGGATCGTCGACTTCTCGATCTTCCCGCACCTGGACTACCCGGACTGGCCCGACAACACCCTGGACAGCGCACGCCGGTGGGCGACGAAGCTTCCGGGAGCGGCGTACGCGATCGATGACGAGACCGCGATCTCGGTAGCGGCAGACGGCTCGGTCGACGTCGTCTCCGAGGGCCACTGGGAACTTCTCAAGGCCCACTGAAGCCGTTCCAGCGAGGCTGGATGATCATGGGCTGGGATTGCGGGGTGGGCCTAAGTGGACTTGAACCACTGACCTTTGCCTTATCAGGGCAACGCTCTAACCGTCTGAGCTATAGGCCCGCGACTGCGGAGTGCCCGCGGGGGCACGAACGGACAGATTAGTGCATCGCAAGGACCTGCCTCAAATCGGTAACCTCAGCCCCTGCTCCGGGCCCGGTACGCGGAGGGGCTGAGGCCGACCTGGCGGCGGAATCTGGTGGAGAAGTAGAGGGGGTCGGGGTAGCCGACTTCGGCGGCGATGTCGGCGATCGGACGGTTGGTCAGATCGAGCAGTTGCTTGGCCAGGCCGATCCGGCGGGCCTGGACGAACTGTTGCGGGCTGCTGCCGACCTGCTCGGCGAAGAGGTGGCCGAGCCGGGAGGTGGAGAGGTTGGCGACGGCGGCCAGGTCGGCGATGGAGAGGGGGTCGGTCAGGTGGCGGCCGATGTGTTCGATGACGGCGAGGACGCGGTCGTCCATCTCGCCCTCGCCCGGATTCTGGGTGTCGCACCAGAGCAGGGCGAGCTCGACGGCGTTGGCGCCGAACAGTTGAGCCCGGGCCACGCCGCTCATCGTGTGCCGGGCGGCCAGGGCGAGGGCGTCGGCGACGCGCAGGGACAGGGCGGGGGAGAGGTCCAGCAGGCGCAGGCCGGGGGCGGCTTCGGGCCAGTCGAGCAGGGCCAGCCATTCGGCGCGGGGATGGAAGTGGGCGAAGCGGAGCTCCCAGTGATCATGATGTGAGCCGTAGTCGTGCACGGTGCCGGGCCGGAGCAGGGCCACCGAGTCCGGGCCGACGATCACCTCGGCGGTGTCGATGCCGAAGCGGCCGGCGCCGGCCAGGGTCTGGATCAGCAACCAGTCGGTGGTGCCGCCGCTGCGGTACGTCGCGTACTCGGCCCCTTCGGTCAGGTGCCCGGCCTCGACCGCCTCGACCTGCGGCGTGTAGGACTCGATCCGCGTGGTGCCCACAGCATGATCTTCCATGAAGTCGGCCGCAGACTCCATGGCTCGGTCCATGATCAGCACGGAGGATCGGGTTATGTCACATATCTTGCTGGAGCCCGACGTCGAGCTGGCCGACGCCTACCGCGACAACGGGGTGGTCCACGTCCGCGGGCTGCTCACCGCCGACGAGATCGAAACGATCAAGGTCGCGTTCACCGAGCAGGTCGAGCTCGACAACTCGATCGGGCACAACGACGGGGTGCCGGACGATGATCCGCTCGCCCGCTACCCGCGATTCGTCCAGCCGCACCGGCGGCCCGAGCTCGAGGTCGGGCGGCTGTCCCGGCACTGGATGCTGGAGCCGCGGATCATGCAGCGCGTGCAGCAGCTGCTCGGGCCGACGTTCGCAGCGCAGTCCATGTTCTACTTCAAGCCGCCGACCGCGCGGGGTCAGGCGCTGCACCAGGACAACCTGTTTCTGCGGGCCCATCCGGAGACCTGCCTCGCCGCCTGGATCGCCGTCGACGACTGCGATGCGGAGAACGGCGGTCTGAAGGTCGTCCCCGGCTCCCATGTGTACGACCTGGAATGCCCGGAGCCGGCCGACGAGAGCGAGTCCTTCTCGTCGGTCCAGGTGTCCATCCCGCCGGGGTTGAGCACCGTCCAGACCGAGATGCGGGCCGGGGACGTGCTGTTCTTCCACGGCAGCACCGTGCACGGATCCTTGCCCAACTCCAGCGAAACTCGGTTTCGGCGGTCGCTGATCTTCCACTATGTGCCGCAGGCCAGCGTGGAGATCGCAACGTTCTACCAGCCGTTGCTGACTCCGGCCGGCGACGAGGTGTGGATCGACGAGTCCGCCGCCGGCGGCCCGTGTGGCACCGGTTGGGAGTTGCCCGAGGGCCACTGAGCCCAGGCCAGTCCGAACCCCGCGTCGCGCGACTGTTGTCGGCCCGCGCGACCGTTGCAGCGGTCGCGGCGGCCGATAACGGTCGCGCCTGGAGCGGGTGGCGAGATCGGTGATCGCGGCGCGGCGCGCTGGCCGGCCTTCGCGCCCTTTTCTAGAGCTTCGCGGCACCTACGGCGGGCGCGAAGCACGAGTAGGTGGTGCGGAGACGAAGGATCCGGTCGCCGAGCTGACCGGCTTGTGCTTCGGGCGGATGGGGCTTGCCCTTCGACAGGCTCAGGGTACGAACACCCCAAGCGGCTTGCCCTTCGACAGGCTCAGGGTACGAACACCCCGACCGGCTTGCCCTTCGACAGGCTCAGGGGACGAACACCCCGACCGGCTTGCCCTTCGACAGGCTCAGGGGACGAACACCCCGACCGGCTTGCCCTTCGACAGGCTCAGGGGACGAACACCCCGACCGGCTTGCCCTTCGACAGGCTCAGGGGACGAACACCCCGACCGGCTTGCCCTTCGACAGGCTCAGGGTACGAACACCCCGACCGGCTTGCCCTTCGACAGGCTCAGGGGACGAACACCCCAAGCGGCCTGCCCAAGCTCAGGGAGAGGGGGACTCGGGGGTCGGAGTGGATCAGTCTTCGGCGAGGGTGACTTCGAGGCCGCCGAGCATGGTGGCGGCGAGGTTGTAGAGGAACGAGCCCAGGGTGGCCAGGGCGGTCAGGATGACCACGTCGACGCAGGCGATCAGGGCGGCGACACCCATCACCTTGGGCGTGTTCACGTACTCCTCGATCCGGAACGGCGTGGTGTCGTTCGGAGCGTCGGTGACCGACCCGATCATCACGTTGATCGACTCGAACAGGCCCGATCCCTCGAGCACGGTCCAGACGGCGTAGACGGCGACGACGAGCACGATGCCGGCGGAGATCGAGAACAGGAACGAGGTCTTCATCACCGACCACGGGTCCAGCCGGGACAGCCGCAGTCGGGCCTTACGGGTCCGGCGCGCGGTGCCGGGCTTCGGCGGCAGACCCAGCTCGGCGCGGGCGCGGTCGGTCGGCGAGCCGGCGGACGCGGCGGTGCCGGCGGTCCGGGTCGGCGACGGTACGGCCAGCGCCGAGGCGGGACGCACCTCGGTGCGGTCCTCGGTCGGAACGCCGGGGCGGCCGGGATCGACCTGAGGCGTCGTCCGGGCGGTGGCCGGCTGGCCGGGCCGAGCGGCGGGCTGGTTCACCCGGGCGGCCGGGGTGCCCGGCTGGCGGGCGGCGGCGGGTCGCGCGACCGGCGGCCGACCGGCGGGCACACCCGGTCCGGCGGCATTCGGCGAGGCGGCCGAGCTGCCGGGGCGGCTGCCGCCCGGCTGGGGCTTCTGGCCGAGACCCAGCTTGTTGCGCAGTGATTCCTTCGACGGGTCCGAACCGCCCTGCGGCGCGCCGGGCCGGCTCTGGGCCGGGCGGGGCGACTGGGCCGAGCCGGGGCCGGGCTGGCCGACCCGTCCCGGGGTCTGCCCGGAACCGTTCCGCCCGTAGTTCCCGTTGCCGTTCCCGTTGCTCGGCCGCACGGGAGACCCGTTCTGCGGCGGCGGCGAGGAGACCGGCCGGGGGTTCATGCCCGGTCGGTTCCCGGTGGCGACTCGTGCGTTGCGCGATCCAGGACTTCCTGGACCGGCCCCGTTCTGACCCCGAGCGGCGTTGGCCGGGCTGTCACCTCCGCCGGGTCCCGTGCCCCGGGGAGGGGTTCCCTCACGGGGAACCTGGCTCCGGTTGCCTTCGCTCACGTCTCATCCTCCTCGGCCCCGCCGGATTCCGGTTCAGCGTCTGCGACACCAGCATCCGTCGACTGCGGGGTGTTTGTCACGGCCTCAGTTGAGTCGTCCTGCGGATCGGTGACCGCCGCTTGCCCCTCGGCGTCTACGGGCTCACCGCCCTCGGAACCGTCCAACTCGACCGCTTCTGCAGTTGTCTCCGGATTCAGCGCGATGACCGCCACCGAATCCCCCTCGCGTACGCCAACGAACTTGACGCCCATGGTGTCCCGACCCTTGACCGCTACTTCAGTCACGGCGCTCCGGGTGATCTGACCACTGGCCTTGATGGCGATCACCTGGTCATTCTCTGTTACAACCAGCCCTCCGACCAAAGATCCGCGATCCTCGGCCAGCTTCATGGCCTTGATCCCCAGCCCGCCGCGGCCCTGTTGACGGTATTCGGAGACCTTAGTCCGCTTCGCAAATCCGCCGTCGGTGACGGTGAAGACGAACAGCTCGTCCTCCGCCGCCTGCTCCCGGATGGTGGTCATCGACAGCAGCTCGTCGCCGGCCCGGAACTTCATCCCGGTCACGCCCGAGGTGGCCCGGCCCATCGGCCGCAACTGGTCGTCGCCGGCGGAGAACCGGATCGACTGGCCCTTGCGGGAGATCAGCAGCACGTCGTCGGTCGGCCCGCACGGCTCGGCGCCGATCAGTTCGTCGTCGTCCTCGCGGAAGTTGATCGCGATCACGCCGGCCTGCCGCGGCGAGTCGTACGCCGACAGGGCCGTCTTCTTCACCAGGCCGTGCTTGGTCGCCAGCAACAGGTACGGATACGCCTCGTAGTCGCGGATCGCCAGCACCTGCGCGATCTCCTCGTCCGGCAGGAACGAGAGCAGCCCGGCCACGTGACCGCCCTTGGCGTCCCGGCCGGCCTCCGGCAGCATCCACACCTTCGACCGGTAGACCCGGCCCTTGTTGGTGAAGAACAGGATCCAGTGGTGATTGGTCGTCGCGAACAGGTGATCGACCTCGTCGTCCACCCGCAGCGTCGCCCCGCGCACGCCCCGGCCGCCGCGACGCTGCACCCGGTACTGGTCGGTGTTGGTCCGCTTCGCGTACCCGCCGCGGGTGATGGTCACCACGACCTCGGAGTCCGGGATCAGGTCCTCGGCGCCGAGATCACCGTCGGCCGCGATGATCTGGGTCCGCCGATCGTCGCCGTACTTGTCGACGATCTCGGTCAGCTCGTCGCCGATGATCTGCCGCTGCCGCTCGGGCCGGGCCAGGATGTCCTTCAGGTCGGCGATCCGGGCCTCGATCTCGGCCAGCCGGTCGATGATCCGCTGCCGCTCCAAGGCCGCCAGCCGGCGCAGCTGCATGTCCAGGATCGCGTTCGCCTGCAGTTCGTCGATCTCCAGCAGCCCGATCAGGCCCTCGCGCGCCTCGTCGGTGCTCGGGCTGCGCCGGATCAGGGCGATCACCTCGTCCAGCGCGTCCAGTGCCTTGACCAGGCCGCGGTAGATGTGGGCGTCCTTCTCCGCCTGATCCAACCGGTATTGGGTACGCCGCTGGATGACCTCGATCTGGTGTGCCACCCAGTAGGAGATGAACTGGTCCAGCCGCAGCGTCCGCGGCACGTCGTCGACCAGGGCCAGCATGTTGCAGCCGAACGTGTCCTGCAGCTGGGTGTGCTTGTAGAGGTTGTTCAGCACCACCCGCGGCTGCGCGTCACGCTTGAGCACGATCACCAGCCGCTGCCCGGTCCGGGCCGAGGTGTCGTCGCGGATGTCGGCGATCCCGGTGATCCGGCCGGAGTTGACCAGATCGGCGATCTTCACCGCGAGGTTGTCCGGGTTGACCATGTGCGGCAGTTCTGTGACCACCAGCAGCGCCCGGCCGGACTTGTCCTCCTCGATGTCGACCACGGCGCGCATGGTGATCGAGCCGCGCCCGGTCCGGTACGCGTCCTCGATGCCGTTGCGACCCACGATCAGCGCGCCGTTGGGAAAGTCCGGGGCCGGGATCCGCTCGATCGAGGCCTCCAGCAACTCCTCCGCCGTCGCCTCCGGGTTCGCCAGCAGCCAGTGCACCGCCGCCGCGACCTCGCGCAGGTTGTGCGGCGGGATGTTGGTCGCCATCCCGACGGCGATGCCGGGGGAGGGGTTGACCAGGACGTTCGGGAACCGGCTCGGCAGGACCGTCGGCTCCTGCTCCTTGCCGTCGTAGTTGGGCTTGAAGTCGACCGTGTTCTCGGTGATGTCGCGGACCATCTCCATGGCCAGCGGCGCCATCTTGCACTCGGTGTAGCGCATCGCCGCCGCGGGGTCGTTGCCCGGCGAGCCGAAGTTGCCCTGACCCTGCACCAGTGGCGCCCGCATCACCCACGGCTGGGCCAGCCGAACCAGGGTGTCGTAGATCGCACTGTCGCCGTGCGGGTGATACTGACCCATCACCTCGCCGACGACGCGGGCGCACTTGTTCCAGCCCCGGTCGGGGCGGTAACCGCCGTCGTACATGGCGTAGAGGATCCGGCGGTGCACCGGCTTCAGCCCGTCCCGGACATCCGGCAGCGCCCGGCCGACGATCACGCTCATCGCGTAGTCGAGGTAGGACTTCTGGATCTCTTCCTGCAGATCCACCGGCTCCCGACGGTCAGCGGGCGGTGCGGTCTCGCTCATTCAGCTACTCCATGATCATTTTCAGCGTACGGCCTGCAAAGAGGCCCTTCGACAAGCTCAGGGGACGGAGAGTGTGGCTCAGGGGACGGACTAGATGTCGAGGAAACGGACGTCCTTGGCGTTGCGCTGGATGAACACCCGGCGCTGCTCGACGTCCTCACCCATCAGGATCGAGAACATCTCGTCGGCCCGGGCCGCGTCGTCCAAGGTGACCTGCAGCAGGATCCGGTTGTCCGGGTCCATCGTGGTGTCCCACAGCTGATCGGGGTTCATCTCGCCCAGACCCTTGTAGCGCTGGATCGCGTTGTCCCTGGGCAGTCGCTTGCCCTCCTCGGCGCCGACCCGGAGCAGCGCGTCCCGCTCGGCGTCGGTGTATGCCAGCTCGTGCGCGGAGTTGGTCCAGTTGATCTTGAACAGCGGCGGCTGGGCCAGGTAGACGTGACCGGCCTCGATCAGCGGCTTCATGAACCGGAACATCAGGGTCAGCAGCAGCGTCCGGATGTGTGCACCGTCGACGTCGGCGTCGGCCATCATCACGATCTTGTGATAGCGCAACTTGTCGATGTCGAAGTCCTCGTGCACACCGGTGCCGAGGGCGGAGATGATCGCCTGGACCTCGTTGTTCTGCAGGATCTTGTCGATCCGGGCCTTCTCCACGTTCAAGATCTTTCCGCGGATCGGCAGGATCGCCTGGATCCGTGGATCCCGGCCACCCTTGGCCGAACCGCCGGCCGAGTCGCCCTCGACGACGAAGACCTCGCACTCCTCCGGGTTGGTCGACTGGCAGTCGCTCAGCTTGCCCGGCAACCCGCCGCCACCGAGCAGACCCTTCCGGTTGCGGGCGGCCTCGCGGGCCTTGCGGGCCGCGATCCGGGCGATCGCCGCGGCCTGGCCCTTGCGGATGATCATCTTGCCCTCGGCCGGGTTCTGCTCGAACCAGTCGCCCAGCGCGGCGTTGACCGCCTGCTGCACGAACGACCGGGCCTCGGTGTTGCCCAGCTTGGTCTTGGTCTGGCCCTCGAACTGCGGCTCCTCGAGCTTGATCGAGATGATCGCGGTCAGGCCCTCGCGGATGTCGTCACCGGAGAGTTTGTCGTCGGCCTTCTTGAGCATGCCCCAGTTTTCGCCCCACTTGTTGGCGGTGTACGTCAGCGCCGCCCGGAAGCCCTCCTCGTGGGTGCCGCCCTCGTGGGTGTTGATCGCGTTCGCGAAGGTGTGCACCGACGGCTGGTAGGACATGTTCCACTGCAGCGCGACCTCCAGCCCGAGCCCGGCCTCGCGCCGCTCGGACTCCAGCGCGATCACCGAGTTGTGCACCGGCTCCTTGCTGCCGGTCAGGTAGCGGACGTAGTCGATCAGTCCCTGCTCGTACCGGAAGGTCTCGGAGAACGGCTTGCCGTTCTCGTCCATCCGGTCCGGTCGCTCGTCGGTGATGCTGATCTGCAGTCCCTTGTTGAGGAACGCCATCTCGCGGAACCGGGTGGCCAGCGTGTCGAAGTTGTACGTGGTCGTCTCGAAGATGTCCTCCGAGGCCCAGAACTGGGTCGTGGTGCCGGTCTCGTCGGTCGCCTCGTGCTGCTCCAGCGGCCCGTCCGGCACGCCGAGGGTGAAGGACTGGGTCCAGCGGTAGCCGTCCCGTCGCACCTCGACGACGAACTTCTGCGACAGCGCGTTCACCACCGAGGCGCCGACGCCGTGCAGGCCGCCGGACACCTTGTAACCGCCCTGGCCGAACTTCCCGCCGGCGTGCAGCACGGTCAGGATCAGGGTCACGGCCGGGATCTTCTCGGTCGGGTGCTCCTTGACCGGGATGCCGCGGGCGTTGTCGATCACCTTGATGCTGCCGTCGGGCATGATCCGGACGTCGATCGCGTCGCCGAAGCCGGCCATCGCCTCGTCCACCGAGTTGTCCACGATCTCGGTGACCAGGTGGTGCAGACCGCGCTCACCGGTGGACCCGATGTACATGCCGGGTCGCTTCCGGACGGCCTCCAGGCCCTCCAGCACGGTGATCGACTCCGAGTCGTACTCTCCCGGCACACCCATCCCCGGCTGTGGTTCCAGATCGGACACCGGCATCTGCACTTGCGACAGATCCGGAGTCGTGTCGTCGGAGGGGGATTCTGGCGTCACGGTCTCGTGATCGGTCACGCGCATAGGCTCCTGTCACACAGGCGCCGTCCAGGACCCCGGGGCAACTCGGCTCCGCGGCGGACGGCGCGGTCAAACGATTCGGCAGAACTTCGGGCCTGGGCGCCAACGCTTTCGACGCCGGCCGAGCCCGCCGAACTTGTCTTCTCCATCTTAGCCTGTTACGGCCCGAAACCGCGCGTTGGGAGGCCGGGTATCGACCACCAATGCCCATTCACAGACTGTGGGAGGCGGATCTGCTCGATTTTCAGGCCTGGGTGACAGTCCCCGTACAGGCCCGATCCCTCCACGGCGTCCTGAGGCCGTTTCAGAGATTCGACCGATCGGCCGCGTCGCTCCGGGCGACACTGCCGGCACTACACTGCTGCGCGTGTCGGAGCAGCAGGTTCAGCCGGGCGGACAGCAGCCTCAGTTCAGGCCGCCGCGACTCGATGATGCCGAGGTCGGCGCGGACTGGGCGCCGCCCCAGGACGACGAGCGGCGCGGGTTGCCGGGGCCGGCCAAGGCCGCGATCGTGATCTTGGCGATCGTCGTCGTGATCGGCGGCATCTGGGCCCTCGGCGGGTTCAAGGTGCGGACCGACGAACGCACCGTGGTCCAGCCGGGACAGCTGGTGAAGTCCGGGCCGTACGAGTTCACGTTCAACGACGCGACCGTGCAGAAGATCAAGGACTACGACGATTCGATCAAGTGGACGCTGATCGTGCGCGGCACCGGGCGGACCACCGGAGACGAGAGCATGTCGCCGATGACCGGCGGCACCGGCATGTTCCTGGCCAAGGATCCGCTCACCGTCGAGACGCCGGAGTCGGACACGGACATGATCGGCACCTCCAACGGTCTGGACAGCGCCTCCGACTTCACCCCCGGCCTGCCGCCGGTCCCGTACCAGGTCGAATTCACCTTCAGCGAGCGCTACGAGCCGTCCAAGGACGTGCAACTGGCGGTGAGCGAGATCGAGTACAGCAACCCGACGATCCTGGACACCGGCGAGAAGACCTGGAACAACGGCCGGGACACCTTCGTCTACCGGCTGCCGGTCACCGTGCTGCCCGAGGACATCGACGACTGACGTTCGGTCAGGCCGGCGGCCGGATCACCTGGAACGGCGCCCCGTAGTCGGTGTACTGGACCGCGATGCCGTAGATCTGGTCGGCGAACTCCGTGGGCACCACGAAGATCGCCAAGAACCGGAACGGATGACCGACCTTCAACTCGTCCGAGGGGCAACTGGTGGGCAGTTTCGTACCATCCAGGTAGATGCTGCCACCGCCCGACGCGATCCGCCGCGTGCCCTCGACGGCCAACTCGGCCTGGCAGTAGAACACGTCGTTCTCCGCGACCCGCAACACCTCGACCTCGGCCACCACATAGACCGTCCCGGCATCGGCGATATAGGGCTCGTCCGGCTCGGCCGGGTTGTTGATCCGCTCGGTCTTGACCAGGCTGTGCACTCGGTACTGCATCTTGTTCACCGAGGTCGCCGACGGCTGCCCGGGCGGCAACTGGACGTAGCGGTCGTCGGTGTGGGCGGCCGCATACACGGTCCAGATCACCATGTAGATCAACACCAGGCAGCCGGCGGTGAGGAACAGCAGCCAGGACCGGCCCTTGCTGGTCAGCGGCCGGCGCCCCGGCACCCGCTGCTCGACCGTCGGCTGCGCCCAGGCCACCCCGGTGCCCGGGTCGCCCGGGTCGTGCTCGGCCGGTCGCGGACCGGCGTGCTCGTGCAGGTGCCAGTCACCCGGCTGCTGCGGCCCGCTCATCGCAGCACCTCGGTCTCGGTGAACGGCTGCTTCATGATCAGCCCGTTCTTGGCGGCGTCACGCCACTTGTCGGCGTTGCCCGCCGTGATGCCGAGGTGGATCTGCGCCCGGTTGTGGTAGCCGGAGACGATGCCCTGGTTCCAGATCTCGAGGGTGAGCCCGTCGATCTTCTCCGGATCGACCTCGAACAGGTAGTCGGCCCGGGCGACGTAGCCGGGCTCGGCGGAGATGTTGGTCAGCCCGTACGTCTCGTAGATCCGTTTGCCGCTGAGCAGCCGGGCGTGGTTCAGGATGTACTTGTCCAGCGTGTCCGGGTTGGCGACCTGGACCCGGAGCAGCACGAACATGCCGGCGGTGCGGCTCTGGATCTCCTCGTCGTCGGCGATCAGCTGGCCGACCCGGACGTCGCTGATCGTCAGCTCGACGCCGTCGACCTTCAGCATCGTGCCGAGCTCGCCGGTCACCGCGCGGAAGTTGTCGCCCGGGTCGCTGACCCTCAAGCCCACCGTGGCCACGATCACGCAGGCCAGCACGACGATCACCGCCAGCAGCTTCGAGCGCTGCAGTTGTTGATCACGGAGCCGGCGTCGGGTGGCCGGGGTCTCCGGAGTGGTCGGGCTGGTGGCCGACGGGCCCGGAACAGTGCTCATGCCGCCACCTTCTCCGGCGCCGCCGGGGTCACGACCTGATCGGTCGGGTGCGCGCGGGCGCGGAACAGCTCCAGGCAGCGCCGGAACGCCACGGCCAGCAGACAGAGCCGCAACGGCTCGAACGGCAGTCCGTAGAGCAGATCCCAGACCGGGCCCCAGGTCACCCAGAAGGTGATGTCGTGGCCGCCGACGATGGACTGCACCAGGACGTGGGCGTAATTGTTGAGGATCTGGTGCACGGCGTACACCGCGATGTAGGCGCCGAGGAAGATCACACCGGCCCGCAGGATCAGCCGGACCGAGTTGATGGTCGGCAGGTATTTGTCGTCGATGTCGCCGAGCAGGGCTTCCTTGAACTCCACGGCCGCCCGCTGGACGCCCGCCGGCGGCGGCTTGATGCCCTGCAGCCGACGCCGGTCACTCCGCGGCTCGAACGACGTCGCGCCCTTCAGCCGGGTCGTGATCGGGGTCCGCTTACGCCACAGCTCGGCCACCGACATCACGTGCGAGCCGTAGACCAGGGCGGCCACGGCCAGCCAGATGATCGGTTGGCTGAAGACCTCCCAGAACGACGGCCAGACCTCGTCCAGATAGAACGTCACCCACTGATCGACCAGCTCCGGCAACCGCAGGTTCAGGCTGGCCAGCAGACCCCGGAAGGCGTCCAGGCCGCTCGCGAACCAGCCGACCACGGCCCGATCCATGAACCAGCCGGTGATCGTCTGGAACAGCCGGACGCCGCCGAGCACGACCACCATCATGAAGAACGACTCGATCAGCGCCACCCCGATGCCGAGCACCCGCCAGCCGGTCCGCTCGTGCAGCAGGTCGATCACCCGGCGGACGACGTAGGAACCGATGACGACCCCGATCAACAACACCGGCTGGTCCTTGGCGATGTTGCTCAGGGCGGCCAGCACGTTATCGGAGCTGAAGGCGCCGGTGCGGACCATCTGGTTGACCCAGAGTTCGTTGGCCGCGTCGTTCAGCTGGCCGAATGCGGCGTAGATGCCGATGAACGGCAGCAGCGTGACCGCCAGCAGGTGGGTGATCGAGTTGTCCCGCTCATCCTGGGCGTTGTCCTCCTCCGGCACCATCTCCCGGATGCCCAGCTCCCGGCCGACCAGCCGCAGGATCAGCACGATCGGGATCAGCTGGGTGAGGAAGCCGGCCGAGAAGACCGCGATGGTCACCCAGACGTTCAGGTCCTCGGTGTACGCGGCGATCTTGAGCGCGACCTGGAAGCCGAGCCAACCGAGCAGGTAGATGCCCGCGATCTGCGGGAAAAGCCGCCACCACACCTTCACCGTGTCGACGACAAGGATCCGGAGGTCGGTCCAGAGCAGGCTCAGCGGGTTCATCGCCTCCGCATCCTATTAGCGTTTGCGGTCACGATGCAGATTCTGTTCCCTGAGCCTGTCGAAGGGCGAGCCAGGGTCATCGGGTTTGCCCTTCGACAGGCTCAGGGAACGAAGAGGTGGGGGCTCAGGGAACGGAACAAACGCTTGGTCAGGACTGGATCAGGGCCTGGCCGACCTCGCCGAGGTCGCCGCAGACGTGGACCGGGAGGCCCAGTTGGGCGAACAGGGCGGCCTTGGCGACCAGGGCGCGGTCGGAAGTCTCGGCGTCCGGGGCGTACGCGACCTGGGCGTGGTTCGCCTTGTGCCGGGCCATGAACTGGTCCCGGCTGACCCCGTGCAGCACGGTGTGCATGATCGGCCATTCCGGGTTGGTGGCAAGCTTCCGGCGCTCGGTCTCCTCGGCCGGCAGCTCGACCACCGACGCGCGGCCGAGGTCGACCTGGAGCTTGCCCTCGGCGATGTAGACCCGGGACCAGACGATCTCGCCCGGCTTGGAGACGCCGTTGATGGTGCTGCCACCGGCCGGGAAGAAGACCGGGCCCTGCCGCCACCCCTCGGCGTGCTCGTAGCCGCCGAGGTGCGACGGCGGGACCGAGCCGGAGATCTCGTACACCCAGACGAACTGGCCGTCGAAGTCCTCGCCCCAGCGCACGTCGTGCAGGGTGTTGGCGGGGTCGAGGCCCATCGCGGTCCAGATCCGGTTGGTCACCAGCGTGTCCACCGCGACGCCCTCGTCGGCCTCGTTGAAGTGCGGGAAGGCCGCGCCCTCGGCGATCACCCGGGAGCCGTCGCGGGTGGTGACCGGCGGCCGGTCGACGTTGTTGAG
The DNA here is from genome assembly GCF_009299835.1 of Microlunatus speluncae. Lineage (GTDB taxonomy): Bacteria > Actinomycetota > Actinomycetes > Propionibacteriales > Propionibacteriaceae > Microlunatus > Microlunatus speluncae. Next base: position 81,111 of record NZ_VKCZ01000020.1, on the reverse strand, counting down.
CAGACCTTCGACCAGGTCGCTGGCCGGCACCAGGTCCTTCAGGCCCTGCTGGTACTGGATCCCGATCGCGTCGCAGCCGAAGTCGTCGGCGATCCGCAGCGCGGCGATGTACATCTTGTACTGCGAGCGCAGTTGGGCCTCGGTCAGCTCGGTCGCCTCGTCGGTGCCGAGCTTGAAGGTCATCCCCTTGTCGGTCAGCCAGGTGCCGATCTGGTCGGCCTCGGCGTCGTCGACGGTGAGCATTTCGGCGTAGAGCGCGCTCTGCGACAGCCGCTCCTTGTAGATGCCGAGCTGGTTCAGCAACTCGTCGTCGAAGATCGCGTTGTACATGCCCATGCAGCCCTCGTCGAAGACGCCGATGATCGCCTTCTCGTCCAGCAGCTGATCGGCCAGCGCCGCGCCCAGGGCCTGCTCCGGTCCGTCGGTGAAGCCGTTGATCGTGCGGACGTGGCCGGCGTCGTGGGTGATCGTGCCATTCTTGACCCACTCGGCGATGCCCTCGGTGAAGTAGTCGTCGGTGAAGTCGACGCTCCAGATCGTGCTGTACGCCTTGTCCATCTTGGTCAGCCCGGCGTTGAGGCCGAGCAGCCCGACCAGACCCGGCCAGTCGCCGGCGAAGTTGGCCACGGTCAGGATCGGGCCCCGGTGGGTGCGCAGCCCGGCCAGGACGTGGTGGCTGTATTGCCAGACGGCCTCCGCGACGACCAGCGGCGCGTCGCTCGGGATCTGCTTGAACACCTCGAGGCCCATCCGCTGGCTGCTGATGAACCCGTGCCCGGTGACCGGGTCGACCGGGTTGGCCCGGATGACGGTCCAGCCCTGTGCCTCGAGCGCCTTGGTGACCCCGGCCTCGAGCTCCTGCTGGGTCGGCCAGCCGGCCGAGTTGGCCGACTCGCGGAGATCACCGCTGGCGATCAGATAGGCCGTCTTCGGCGCCGCGTCCGGTCGGGCGAGCGGCGTGGGGAGGGCGTACGAGGTGTTCGCTGACATGGTGCTGATCTCCTTGGTCGACTCTTCAGGCCGGGGTGAACCGGAGGGTGTGGCCGGCCGGCACCGGACCTTGATCATCGGACGTGTAGGGGCGGTTGTCGATCACCAGCTCGGCCAGGTCGAGGGTTCCGTGATCAACCGTGATCTCCGCCGAGTCACCGTCGAGAACGATCCGCCCCTGGGCCGTGCCGGTGGTGAACACCGTAGTGAAGGGCCGGCTCCGATCACCGACGACCGGGGCCAGGGCGAGCCGCTTGGCCGTGCCGTCCCAGTCGAAGCCGGTGCAGGCGATGATCAAGGCCCAGCTGGCCATCGACCGGGCGTAGTGATTGCCGCACTCGGCCTCGTTCCACGGGTTGCGGTTGCGGCCGGTGAAGCGCTGCCGGACCGCGCGGGTGATCGTCAGGCCCTCCTCGACGAAACCCTCGAAGATCAGATGGGCGGCGACCTGGTATTCGATGCCGGTCCAGACCTCGTCGCTGTAGACGAACGGGAGCTTGGGCCGGCCACCGTCGGGCCAGGAGCACAAGATCAATCCGGCCTCGTCGTTGAGCGCGTACGTCCGCTGTACGCTGACGTGCTCGGAAAGATCACTGCGGAAGTTGTGATCGAAGACGGCCTTGATCGCGGACTTGACGTGATCGGCGTCGACGACGTGGCCGAGCCCGGTCAGGTGGGCCAGGAACTGGCCGAGCAGCTGATCGGACAGCACCCCGACCCCGAACTGATAGCGGTAGGCGTCCACGTCGTCGAGCTTCTGGATGTAGAACTCGCCGTTGAACAACAGTTGATCCATCGCGGCGGCGCCGTTCTCGGCGGCGACCGCGTAGCGCTTGGCCCGCTCGCCGTCGCCGCTGGCCTCGGCCATCACCGCGGCGGCCCGGAGGGCGCCGTAGAACATCACGCTGCCGAGCGGGTTGGGCCCGTGGAACTCGATGTCGTAGGTGTTGTGCTGCACCGACTCCAAGATCAGATCGCCGTCCGGATCCCAGTAGTCGAAGGAGAAATCGACGGCCTTGGCCACCTGCGGCCACAGCTCGGCCAGGAATTGATCATCGCCGCTGTGCCGCCACTCCCGATACAGCCGGAGCACCGTGCCGAGCTGCCCGTCGACCGCCGGATGGCGGAAATCCCAATGCTTGTCGCCGCCGAAACCGCGCACGCTGCGGAAGTGCATGCGGCCGTTCTCCTCCACCTCGCGGAGGAACTCGTTGCGGCGGGCGCTGCGCTCCAGGCTGGGGAAGACGTAGGCCAGCGTCTGGGCGTAGTTCCAGACGTGGGTGCAGGTGCCGAGGCAGCTGCCCTCATGATCGAAACTGCCCTCCCAGGCCAGGAACTGGCCCTCGGCGGTGCCGTCGTCGATCACGAAACAGGTGGTGCTGCGGGCCACCGACAGGCTGGCCGCGGCCGCGTCGATCACCTCCGCCGGCAGGGTCGAGCCGAACAACGCGTCGGTGAAGCCGCGGGTGCTCGCCTCCAGCTGCGGCAGGTTCTGGTGCACGTGGCCGGCCACCGCCCAGGCATCGGGGAAGCGGGTCGCGTAGTGGTTGAGCACGACGTCGTCCCAGCCCTCGTTGCCCTGGTGCCAGGCCTGGTGCCGGTTGGGCACATGCCAGGAGAGCAGGAACTCGTAGTCGCCGGTCTCGCCGGGAGCGAGGGTCCGGTGCAGCGCCAGGCTGCCGATCCGGGTGCCGGTGGTCGGCGTCTTGTCGTCGTAGCTCTCCCGCGTCTCCGGCTCGAGCCGGCCGTCCGCGGTGATGTCGTTCCAGAACGCCTGCACGCCGTCGGACCAGGCGCCGGCCAGCCAGCGCGGCTTGACCGAGACGTCGTCGTGCCGGGTGGTCAGGCTGGCGGTGCCGTACCGGAAATCATCGGTCCCGCCGGCCGCGGTGAAGCTGAGGCCGCGGACGTCACCGTCCTCCCGGAAGTCGACCGTCGGCGCCTCGGAGAAGGTGGGAAAACCGTCGGACTTCCAGGAGTCCATGCCGACCGGGCTGGCCAGCGACAGCGCGAGGGTGACCTGCAGCTCCTGGTCGGTCGGGTTGTGCACCCGGTAGCGCAACACGGCGGTCGGCAGGCCGGACTCGGCCGGATCGAGCGGGACCAGCGGCGTGAACGCTTCCAGCGACGGCTTGACCGGCACCCGGTCGTCCTCGAAGTCGATCCCCAGCAGCGGGTAGCGGCCCAGCATCGAGGAGGTACGGAAGCGCGGCAACCCGGCCACGACGCCCCACGGATAACCGCTGTCGCCCTCGTGCGGGCCGGCGAACCGGCCCTCGAGGACCTTGGTCACCGCCGCTCCGGGATCCGTGCTGCCCGGCGGCCGGACGTCGATCGTGCAGAACGTGAACGGCAGCCGGTTGCCCTTGCCCGGGCAGTTCTGGAGCTCCCAGTCGCGGAAGTCTCCGCGGGCTCCGATCGAGACGTTGCCGGTGCCGATCCCGCCGAGCGGGAACGCGGCCACCGTGGCCTGTTGGTCGAGGGCTTCGGTCGATGCATAGCGCGGCTCAGCTGTTGGCACGGTGTCCAGCATTCCCGAAATCGATTTCAGCTGCAAGCCGTTCGGACAGATTGTGGGCGGCCCTGTTAGACCACCTGACACAGTGGGGTGATGACCGATGTGCCCAAGATCAGCGGACCCGCCAACGACGCCCTGACCGAGGCCGGCATCACCACCCTGGAGCAGGTCGCCGAGCACACCGAGGCCGAACTCCTCGAGTTGCACGGCTTCGGCCCGAAAGGGATCAGGCTGCTCCGCCAGGCCCTCACCGAGGCCGGCCTGCAGTTCCGCTCCGGCCCCTGGTAGCGCCGCCTGTTCAAGCAGTCAGCGGAGGGCGGTGGCGGGTTCGACGGTGTGCTGGACGATGACCTCGCGGGGGGCCGACTTGTCGCCGTTGATGCGTTCCAGGAGCAGGGTGGCGGCGCGGGTGCCCATTTCGCGGGCGGGGAGGCGGACCAGGGTGATCGCGGTCGGGGTGAGGGTGGTGAACGGGAGTTCGCCGATCACCGCGACGCCGAACTTGGGCGGGATCAGGCCGCGCTCGGAGAGCAGTTGCAGGGCGCCGACGCCCATCAGGTTGTTGGCCGCGACGACGGCGTCCGGCGGTGGATCGAGGGCGAGCACCTCGGCCAGGGTCTCCCGGCCGCCCTCGACCCGGAAGTTGGCGAAGCGCAGGTAGTCCTCGGGCCGGTCGAACTGGCCGGCCTCGGTCACCACGGCCTCCCAGCCGGCGGCCCGTTCCCGGGCGGTGCCGACGTCGGCCGGGCCGGTGATGCAGGCGATCCGCCGGTAGCCGGCCTCGATCAGCGACCGGGCCGCCACCTCGCCGCTGTCCCGGTTGGCCATGATCACCTCGTCGACCTCGAACGCGATCGGCCGGTCCACCGCGACCACGGGCCGGTTGCGGTCGATCATCCGCTCGATCCGCGGCTGTTCGGAGACCGCGGCGATGATCACGCCGGCCATGTTCTCCAGCGCGGCGATGTCGACGTACGTCGCCTCCTTGGCCGGATCGTCGTCGCTGTTGCACAACACCACCGAGTAGCCGGCGGCCTGGGCGACGTCCTCGACGCCGCGGGCGAGCGAGGTGAAGTACGGGTTCTCGATGTCCGGGATGATCAACGCGATCACCTCCGAGGCCTGCCGGCGCAGCGCGCGGGCCGTCCGGTTGGGGACGAAGTTGAGCTCCTCGGCCGCCTGGCGGACCAGCCGCGACTTCTCCTCCGACACCGGGGTCCCGTTGTAGACCCGGGACACGGTCGCCGGTGACACTCCGGCCCGGGCCGCCACCTCGAAGATCGTCGCCATCCCTGACCTCCCGGTTCGGTTCAGCCCCCGTCGCGTCACGACGTCGGCGCCGCGCGAACACGGCCGATCGTGGGACCTTGTGCCTCGCAGTATCGCCGATGCCGGGCGGCAGCGGCGATGCACACGCTTCCGGACCAAACCCTACCCGCTGCGGACGGCACATTGAAATCGATTACACGACCATGCTTGAATTTGTCGGACCATCGAACAACAAGGAGAATTCGTGTCCGACATCGCTTCGCTCGCCACGCTGCGTCAGGTAGAGACGCGGTCCATCAGTCCGGAGAACTTCGACGGCAGCCGCGGCGGTGGTGGCAAGGCGACGGAAGGGACCGGGGCCCGCGCCGCCCGCGATCTCGGCCAGGGCTGGAAGGTCTCGCCCAGCGTCGTGGTCAAGCCGGGTGAGACCTTCACCCTGGCCGACATCGATCAGCCGGGCAAGATCACCCACATCTGGATCACCACCCATTCCAACCACTGGCGGCACCTGATCCTGCGGGCCTACTGGGACGGCGCGGCCGAGCCGGCGATCGAGGTGCCGTACGGCGACTTCTTCTGCAGCGGCTGGGGCGTCTTCGACCAGGTCAGCTCGCAGATGGTCGCTGCCAATCCCAACGGTGGCTTCAACTCGTACTGGCCGATGCCGTTCGGGCAGTCGGCGCTGCTGACGGTGGAGAACACGGCCGAGGCCGACGTCACGGTCTACTACCAGGTGACGTACGAGCTCGGCGACGACTACTCCGGCAGCGGCTACCTGCACGCGCAGTGGCGGCGGAGCAACCCGCTCGAGGACCGGACCACCCACGTGTTGGTGGACGGCGTCGAGGGGGCCGGGCACTACGTCGGCACCTACCTGGCCTGGGGCGTGAACTCGCCGGGCTGGTGGGGCGAGGGCGAGATCAAGTTCTTCCTCGACGACGACACCGACTTCCCGACCATCGCCGGCACCGGGACCGAGGACTACTTCGGCGGCGCCTGGAACTTCGACGTGCCCGGCCAGGGTTACACCAGCTTCAGCACCCCGTACCTGGGGATGCCGCAGGTCATCCGGCCGGACGGGCTCTACCGGAGCCAGCAGCGGTTCGGCATGTACCGCTGGCACATCGTCGACGCGATCCGCTTCGCCTCCGGGCTGCGCAAGGTCGATATCCAGGCCCTCGGCTGGCACAGCGGCGGCCGCTATCTGCCGCTGCGCGACGACATCGCCTCCACCGCCTGGTTCTACCTGGACCGGCCGAGCACCAACCGCCCGGAAGCGCCGAACTTCCACACCATGGCGATCAACGGCGGCGACGGCGCCTCGCCCGCCGGCAACGCCTGAGCTTCGCTTGGTTTGTTCCCTGAGCCTGTCGAAGGGCCCTGGTGATCATCGGGCTTGCCCTTCGACAGGCTCAGGGGACGAAACAAATCAATCCTTGTCGGACTTCCCGCTGACCGGACGGTTGGAGAGGCTGACCGAGCCATCGGACTCGCCGGTGGACGCGGCCAGGGCTTCTTGATCATCGGCGCGGGACGGGGCGTTGCGCAGGTGGACCGAGTCGTCCGGCTGGTTGTGCTTGCGCCGCTGCCGACCGCGGTAGACCAGATTGAGCACCTCGACCCCGATCGCGAAGGCCATCGGCACGTAGATCAGCGCCTTGTCCACCTTGATCCCGAAGCCGTCGACGATCAGGAAGACGCCGATCATCACCAGGAACGACAGGGCCAGGATCTTCACCGACGGGTGCTTGTTGACGAAGGCGAAGATGTAGCGGGACGAGAAGAGCATCAGCGCGAAGGACAGCACGACCGCGGCGACGATCACCAGCAGGTTGTCGATCATGCCGACCGCGGTGATCACCGAGTCGAACGAGAACACGATGTCGAGCAACAGGATCTGCACGATCACCGAGGCGAAGTTGGCCCGGGCGGTCTTGGTCCCGTGACCGGGCTCCGCCCCCTCCAGCTTCTCGTGGATCTCCTTGACCGCCTTGTAGATCAAGAACAGACCACCGAAGATCAAGATCAGATCCCGACCGGAGAAACCCATGCCGGCGATCGTGAACAGGTCGGCCTTGAGGCTGATGATCCAGGAGGCCGCGAACAGCAGCCCGATCCGGATGATCATGGCCAGCGAAAGACCCAGGTTGCGGGCCTTCGCCTGCTGCTCGACCGGCAGCTTGCTGGCCAGGATCGAGATGAAGATGACATTATCGACGCCCAGGACCACCTCGAGCACGAACAGGGTGAGAAAGGCGACCAGCAACTCGGGACTGAAGTCCAGGGTGAATTCCACTCGCAGAGGGTAGCGGCGAGTGGGCTACGGAACCTGTGACCAGGCTGAGATTGGCGCGTGTCTATCAGGAATTGATGGCCACTAGCCGTAGGTATCCCGAGGTCCGCGGCCTCGAACCGATCGGCGGCCGTGCTTCCAGGACGGGGCGTCCGGCCCGAGGACCTGGATCCTGGTCACCGTCCCGTCGCCCAGCTGGGCGTTGAGCTTGGCGACCAGCTGCGGTGCCATCGATCGGAGCGAGGTCGCCCAGGCCGTCGACTCGGTCCGGACGGTGAGCACCGTGTCGACATAGCTCTCCGGATGGGAATGCTCGGCGTTGGCCGGACCGACCAGCGCCGGCCACTTCGACAGCAACAGGTGCACGCTGACCTCGGTGGTCCAGCCGCGGCTGTCGACCAGCCGGTCGATCGCCCGGCCGAGCAGCTGCGGGTCCCGGTCGTCGGGCCGGGCTCCGGAGGACTGGGGCTCGGTCGGCGCCGGGCGGTCCGCGCCCGGTCCACCGCGACGGCGCCGCCGACGGCGGGACTGGGCGCCGATCGAGCGGGCGACGGTGCGGGCCAGGTCGAGCCCGGTCGCATCATGATCAACGGCCGGCTTCGGCTCGGCCGCACCCGGATCGTTCGGCGACTCCGGGTCGGATCCGTTGGCAAGATCGGGCCCGGGGCCGGCTGGGTCAGTCATCGGACCTGCCCCCTTCGACAGGCTCAGGACCTGCTTCGACAGGCTCACACCGCTGGGCCACGCGGCAGGTGGCACCAGTGAAGTGTGCTGGCAAGTCGCGGACGCAAGAGTGACCGAGGAGTGAGGAGCCCGAGAAAGTATCGGTTTCCGGGCCGTTCGAAAGCCGAAAGACGCACCAAGGACGACCGGGTTGGTACGGGCTCGAGCGACGCGGCCGGCTGTCGGATGGGGTTTCGGCCAGCCGAGGTCGGGTTGTGCGGTGAGTGGACCCTTTGGCCACGCTCCAGGCACGAATTCGCGGCCAAAGCGTCCACTCGCGGACCCGCGGACCCGGCGCAGCCAACCGGAAGCCGGCCGCTTCGGCCAAGCCCCCGGCTCGGCCCGCCCGTCCTTGGCGCGTCTCTCCGCCATTAGCCCAAACCGACGCCCGCCGCGCAGGCGTCGGTGGATCCAGGCTGGGGAACGAAGTCTGCGGCATCGTGCCGGACGTGCGGCGCGGACGGAACGAGGCCTGTGCCGTCGTGCCGAACTCACGACCACCTACGGCCACAGGACCGATCGAGTCACTCACCGGACCTGCCCTTCGACAAGCTCAGGGACCGGAACCAGTTGCTCGATACCCACCTGCGGGGACGGGAGGCGGGGCAATTCACCTGTCCTGCCCTTCGGCGGACTCGGGGAACGCGGCCGGCCGGTCGGGGTCCGGAGGTGGGGGTTCGCTGTCCGTCGGTTCCGGCTCGGCGCGGTCGGCCGACGGCGACTCGGAGTCGGTCGATGTGGTTCCGGAGGTCGTCGATAGCGGCGGGGTGAGCGGGTCGGGGCGGACCTCGCCGCCGGCGACGAGGAACCGGGTGCCGGCGAGTTCGGCGGGGACGTCGGCGCCGACCGCGGCGGTGACCAGCACCTGTTCGGCGCCGAGGACGCCGCGGGCGAGCCGCTCGCGGCGGGTGGTGTCGAGTTCGGCGAAGACGTCGTCCAGCAGCAGCACCGGCTGGATGCCGTCGTCGCGGAGCAGTTGGAAGCTGCCGAGCTTGCAGGCCAGCGCGTAGGACCAGGACTCGCCGTGGCTGGCGTACCCCTTGGCCGGGAGCGGGCCGAGGGACAGCACGATGTCGTCGCGGTGCGGCCCGACCAGCGAGACCCCGCGCTGCATTTCGTCGGAGCGGCGGTCCCGGATGGCCGTGAGCAGCGCCTCGGTCAGGGCCTCGGTGCCGGTCGCGCCGGTCAGGTCGGCGGAGGCCTTGTAGTCGGCGGTCGCGTTGTTGTTGGTCGGCGCGATGTCGGCGTAGCTCTTGGAGACCTGCGGCATCAGGTCGGTCAGGGTGGACAGCCGGGCCGCCAGCAACTCCGCGCCGGCCCGCGCCAGGTGCGAATCCCAGACCTCCAGCGTCGATTCGGCCTCCGGACCGGGGCGGCGCCCGCCGCGAGCCCGCCCGGCGAGCGACTTGAGCAGCGTGTTGCGTTGCCTCAGCACCCGGTCGTAGTCGGCCCGGACGCCGGCCATCCGCGGCCAGCGGGCGACCAGCAGCTCGTCCAGGAATCGGCGCCGTTCGCTCGGATCACCCTTGATGATCGCCAGGTCCTCCGGCGCGAACACAACCGTCCGCAACACCCCGGCGATCTCCCGCGGCCGCTGCATCGGCGACTTGTTCAGCCGGGCCCGGTTCGCCTTGCCCGGGGTGATCTCGAGCTCCAGCAGCAGCCGGCGCGGATCGTCGAGGCCGGCCCGGACTCCGGCCCGGACGATCGCGTGATCGGCTCCGGCCCGGACCAGCGGCAGGTCGGTGGACACCCGGTGCGAGGACAGCGTCGACAGATACTCGATCGCCTCGACCAGATTGGTCTTGCCCTGCCCGTTGGCGCCGACGAACGTGGTCACCCCGGAGTCGAGCGGGATGTCGACCGCCGCGTACGACCGGAAGTCGGCCAGCTGCAGATGATCGACGAACACCCGACCACAGTAGGCCATGGCCGTACGCTGACGGTCGTGACCGATTCGGCATTCCGGGTCCGCCAGGCCGAGCCCGACGACGCACCGGCGATCGCCCGGATCTGGTACGACGGCTGGCAGGAGGCACACCGCGGCCGGGTGCCGGACGAGCTGGTCGCGGTCCGCACCCGGGAGACCTTCGACGAGCGTGCTGTTGATCATGTCCGGGACAGCAGTGTGGCCGAGCTGGCTGGGGCGGTCGCCGGCTTCGTCATGATCATCGGCGACGAGGTCGAGCAGGTCTACGTCGCTCCGGGCGGCCGCGGCATCGGCGTCGCCGACGCCCTGCTGGCCGAGGCCGAGCGCCGGGTCGCCGCCGCCGGTCATGATCGGGCCTGGTTGGCCGTCGTCGCCGGCAACGCCCGTGCCCGCCGCTTCTACGAACGAAACGGCTGGGTCGACGAGGGCGAGTTTGATCATCAGGCCCCGGGCCCGAACGGCCCGATCAGCGTTCCGGCCCACCGCTACGCGAAGTCACTCACCACGTGAAACCAAGCTCCTCGGTTCGCCTGTTTCGTTCCCTGAGCCTGTCGAAGGGGGCAGACCAGCTGATGCCGGTGGATGATCTTTCCGAACGAGCCGGTATGTGATCGGGCTTGCCCTTCGACAAGCTCAGGGAACGAAACACCCAAACGTCCCCATCAACCTTGTGCAGGGACCCATCGCCCACTCCTCAGGCCTGAACTCGTTGTTGGTCCGGGCTCAGGCGATTGGACTTGCTTGCGGCTCGATCTGGGACGGGGCGGCGGCGGAGGGTGGGGTCGGTGAGGGACGGGGGTTTCCAGGTGAGGTCGATCAGGTCGGTGCCGGGCGGGACGATCTCGTCGATCCGGTCCAGGGTGGCGTCGTCGAGGGTGAGTTCGGCGCCGGCCAGTAGGCCGTCGAGTTGCTCGGGGGTGCGCGGGCCGAGGATCACCGAGCTGACCGCCGGATGGGCGAGAGGGAAGGCCACGGCGAGCTGCGGCAACGTACAGCCGAGCTCGTCAGCGAGAGTGATCAACTCCTCGACGGCGTCAAGCTTGCGCTGGTTCTCCGGCAGGTCCGGATTGAAGCGATCCGGGGCGTGTCGGGCCCGGCCGGTGGTCAGGTCGATCGCCTCGCCGCGCCGGATCCTGCCGGTGAGGAAGCCCCAGCCGAGCGGGCCCCAGGTCAGCACGCCCATCCGATAGCGGTGGGCCAGCGGCAGGATCGTGCGCTCGATGCCGCGGGTCAAGATCGAATACGGCGGCTGCTCGGTCCGGAAGCGGAGCAGACCATGATCAGCGGCGGCCCGGTGGGCCTCGACGATCTCCTCGACCGGGAAGGTGGAGCAGCCGAAGGCGCGGATCTTGCCCTGGTGCACCAGATCGCTGAGCACCGACAGGGTCTCCTCGATGTCGGTGTGCGGATCCGGCCGGTGCACCTGATAGAGGTCGATCCGGTCGGTCCGCAGCCGGCGCAGGCTGTCCTCGACCGCTCGGGTGATCCACAGCCGCGAGTTGCCCTGGTGGTTGGGCCGATCCGACATCGGGAAGTGCACCTTGGTGGCCAGCACCACCTCGTCCCGCCGGCCCTCGAGGGCGGCCCCGACGATCTCCTCCGACTCGCCGTTGTCGCCGCCGTACGCATCCGCGGTGTCGATGAAGTTGATCCCGGCGTCGAGCGCGGTGTGGATCATCCCGATGCACTCGTCATGATCGGGATTGCCCTCGGAGCCGAACATCATCGCGCCGAGGCAGTAGCTGCTGACCTCGATGCCGGTGCCGCCGAGTCGGCGATAGCGCAGTGTCATGGCCGCGACGGTAGATCCTAGAGTCGGCTCTAGCTCAAGCTCAGGGGAGGATCGGGGCATGACGGAGCGGCTGACGGAACTGAGCATCGGCCAGGTGGCGGAACGGACCGGGCTGAGCGTGCACACCCTGCGCTTCTACGAGCGGGAAGGGATCCTCGCCCGGCCGGTGCGCCGGGCCGCCGGCGGCCGCCGGATCTTCACCGAGGACGACATCGAGTGGCTGTTCGTCTGCACTCTGCTCCGCGGTGCCGGGATGCCGCTGCCCGACCTGCGCCGCTACACCGAACTGGTGCGCGCCGGCGACGGCAACGAACTCGAGCGGCTGGAACTGCTGCACCGGCAGGAGCAACGCATCGCCGAGCAACGGGAGCAGCTTGATCGTTGCCGGGACCTGATCCGGTTCAAGATCGGCGTCTATCAAGACGTGCTGGCAGATGGCGGCACCTGTTCGTTCTCTGAGCCTGTCGAAGCGCCGTCCTGAGCCTGTCGAAGGGAGCAGGCCAGATGATCTTTGATTGATCCGGCTTGCCCTTCGACAAGCTCAGGGAACGGAACAAGCCAAGATCAGATCTCGTCGAGCTGGGCGGCTTCCTTCTGCACCGCGTGGCCGCCGAACTGGTTCCGCATCGCCGCGACCATCTTCATCGCCGGCGAATCGGTCTGCCGGGAGACGAAGCGGGCGAACAGGGCGGCCGAGATCGCCGGCACCGGCACGGCCAGGTCGATCGCCGCGTCGACCGTCCACCGGCCCTCGCCGGAATCCTCCGCGTAACCCCTGATCTCGGTCAGCTGCGGATCGTCGTTCAGGGCCCGGACCAGCAGATCGAGCAGCCAGGACCTGATCACGGTGCCCTCGCGCCAGGAGTTGAAGGTGGCCGGCACGTCGGTCACCACGTCGGCGGTCTCCAGCAGCTCCCAGCCTTCGGCATAGGCCTGCATGATCGCGTACTCCATGCCGTTGTGGACCATCTTGGCGAAGTGCCCGGCTCCGTGCGATCCGGCGTGCACGAAGCCGAACTCGCCCTCCGGCTTGAGCGCGTCGAAGATCGGCTGCACCACCGCGACATCCTCGGCGTCTCCGCCGCACATCAGCGCGTAGCCGTTGTCCAGGCCCCAGACGCCGCCGGACACACCGCAGTCGATGAACTTGATTCCCTTGCCACCAAGGAATTCCGCCCGACCGGCGTCGCCGTCCCAGCGGGTGTTGCCGCCGTCGACGACGATGTCGCCCGGCGCGAGCAGCTTGGCCAGCTCCTTGACCACGGCATCGAGCGCCTGGACCGGGACCATCACCCAGACCACCCGCGGACCGTCAGTCAGCTTGGCGACCAGGTCGGGCAGATCGGTGGCGTCGGACAGCTCCGGATTGGTGTCGTACCCGATCACCTCGTGACCGGCGCGGCGCAGCCGCTCGGCCATGTTGCTGCCCATCTTGCCCAGGCCAATCAATCCCAGCTGCATCGCAGTCCTCAGCGCTCGTCGGAGTTCCAGCCTTTGCAGGCTACTCCTGGGAATCGGGTGGGCTCAGGCGGGCAGACGCATCAGCATGATCACGTGCCGGTAGTCGGTCAACGGCTCGCCGTCCAGCTCGGGCAGGCCGGTCAGCTGACACGGCTTGCTCGGCGCGGTGAAGGAGAGGTTGACGTACGGGGTGTCGAAGACCCCGAGCGCATCGAGCAGGTAGGTCGGATTGAAGCCGGCCGCCGGTACGGCGATCTCGCCGCCGTCGAGCTGGTTGACCACCGCCTCGATCGCCTCCGAGGCCTGGGCCTGATCACCGGTCGCCGCCTCGAGCGTGATCGAGCCTTCGTTGATCAACATCCGCAGCGAGGTGTTCCGTTCCGCGACCAGCGCGACCCGGCGGGCCGCGGCGATCGCCTCGGCCGTGTTGATCCGGACGGTCAGCGCCGGCGCGAAGTTCATGATGTGCCGGACCTTCGGGAACTCGCCGTCGAGCAACCGGGTCGTGGTCTGTCGCCGGCCGGCCGCACCGTCGCCCTCGAAGCCGATGATCCCGTCACCGGCGCCGGAGGAGGCGAGGCTGAGCGTGACCTTGTCGCCGGCGGTCATCGACTTGGCGGTGTCGGACAGCACCTTGGCCGGCACCAGGGCGGTCGCCGAAGCCTGCGGCGTGCCGGGATCCCAGGTGAGTTCCTTGAGCGCCATCCGGTAGCGGTCGGTAGCCAGCAGCGAGACCTGGTCGCCCTCGATCTCGATCCGGATCCCGGTGAAGACCGGCAACAACTCGTCCCGGCCGGCCGCGACCACGGTCTGCGCGACCGCGTGGGCGAACCCGTCCGACGGCAGGGTGCCGGTCGACTCGGGCATCTCCGGCAGCGACGGGTACTCGTTCACCGGCAGCGCCTGCAGCGTGAAGCGGGCACTGCCGCAGGTGAGCTCCATCTTGCTGTCGTCGGTGACGATGTCGACCGGCTTGGCCGGCAGCGAGCGGGAGATGTCGGCCAACAGGCGGCCGGAGATCAGCGCCTCGCCCTCATCGGTGACGGTGCCGGTCACACTGATCTGCGCCGACGTCTCGTAGTCGAAGCTGGAGAACGTCACTCCGGACGCGTCGGCCCGGACCAGCAGCCCGGCCAGGATGGGGACACTCGGCCTGGTGGGCAGGCTTCGGGCCGCCCACTGCACGGCCTCAGCCAGCACATCACGCTCGAGTCGGATCTTCACGGTTCCTCCTGCGCCTCGGACCACTGAGTGAACTGGTCGTACGGAGCCTATTCAGTGCGGGCATCCCGCGGGTCAAGCCACTGCTAAGACGGTCGACTCGGCGCCGAGAGCGTACAAAATCCCGCACGGGCCGCCGAGTGCCCGACGATCATACCGACGAAGGCCGGTCTGTGAAGTCGGCGCCGCAGGCGGCGGTAGGCCCGACCGGCAGGTTGTGCACAGAGAACGAGCGCACTGACTTTCGGCCTTTGAGGTGATGGTTGTAACTCAGTACTCGTCGTAGGGGTTGTGCAGCCTGGGGACAACTCCCCGAATCCGCTGGTGGGAATGTCATTCGGGACTGGGACGACCCTGTGTAACAACAAAAATTACACGGGGAGGATCTTGGGACACGCTGTTGGTGCCGGTAGCTCCATCCACCGTCCGTCCAGACCGTTCGGGCTCAGGTCCACAGTTGTCCACAGTTCTATCCCCACCTGTGTGGGATTTCTCCCTGTTCGTTCAGGTTTGGGTTTTGTGTCCACTTAAGGACGTGTCGGACCGAACTGGCCGGATGCGGACAGCGAGAACTCGACCCGGGATCGTGCCGCGACTCGGCTCAGAATGCTTTCTGGAGAACGAAACAAGCAGGAATCAGCGCTGGGACTGGTTCTTGATCCGGTTGGTCAGCTCGGTGACCTGGTTGAAGATGCTGCGGCGTTCGGCCATCAGATTGCGCACCTTGCGATCGGCGTGCATCACGGTGGTGTGGTCGCGTCCGCCGAACTGCTGGCCGATCTTGGGCAGCGACAGGTCGGTCAGCTCGCGGCACAGGTACATGGCGATCTGCCGGGCCGTGACCAGGGCATGGGTGCGGCTCTGACCGCAGAGGTCGTCGATGGTCAGGCCGAAGTAGGCGGCGGTCTGGCCCATGATCGTTCCGCTGGTGATCTGGGCTTCGCCGCCTTCCGGGATCAGATCCTTGAGGACGACCTCGGCCAGAGCCATGTCGACCTGCTGCCGGTTCAGACTGGCGAACGCGGTCACCCGGATCAGGGCGCCCTCGAGCTCGCGGATGTTGGTCTGGATCTTGCTGGCGATGAACTCGAGCACGTCCGAGCCGGCGGTGAGTCGCTCCTGCGCCGCCTTTTTCCGCAGGATCGCGATCCGCGTTTCCAGGTCGGGCGGCTGGACGTCGGTGATCAGCCCCCAGCCGAACCGGCTGCGCAGCCGCGGCTCGAGGTTCTCCAGCAGCTTCGGCGGCCGGTCCGACGTCATCACGATCTGCTTCTGCGCGTTGTGCAGCGTGTTGAAGGTGTGGAAGAACTCTTCCTGGGTCTGCTCTTTACCTTCCAGGAACTGGATGTCGTCGATCAACAACACGTCGACGTCGCGATAGCGGCGGCGGAACTCCGCCCCCTTGTTCTGGCTGATCGCGTTGATGAAGTCGTTGGTCAGTTCCTCGGTGGAGACGTAGCGGACCCGGACCCGGTCGAAGTAGTTGCGGACATAGTGACCGAGGGCGTGTAGCAGGTGGGTCTTGCCCAGCCCCGAGTCGCCGTAGATGGTCAGTGGGTTGTACGACTTCCCCGGGTTCTCCGCCACCGCGACCGCGGCCGCGTGCGCGAACCGGTTCGAGCCGCCGATGACGAAGGTCTCGAAGGAGTACTTGGGATTGAGCCGGGAGTTGCCGTCGATCCGGGCCCGGCCGGTCGAGTCGTGCGGGCGGCCGTCGGCGTCGTAGGAGTGCAGTCCGGCCAGCTGCGGTCGTTCCGGCGCCGGCTCGGGATAGGTATAGCCGCCGGCGCTGTCGCGGTCCGGCCCGGGATCGTCGTCGGCGGCATGGGGATCGTGCCGGTCGTGCGGGTCGGCCGTGTTGGGATCGTCGCGGCGGTGATCATCGTCGTCGGCGCCGGTCTCCAGATCGAGCGGCGGGGCGGTCTCCAGCGTTTCGTCCACCACGACGCCGAGGCGGATCGGCCGATCGAAGCGACGGCGCAGGCTGGACTCGATCTCTTCCCGGAACCGGCTCTCCAGTTGATCACGGGTGAAGTTGTTCGGCACGGCGACCACGAACTGATCTTGCTGCAAGGCGAACGGACGACTCGTGATCCACCAGGGACGCAACCGGGTCTCGGCCTCGGCATGCACCTGCTGCCAAGCCAGCAGGCTCTCATCAGTAGAGCGGTCGGGCTCGCTCACGGTAGCTCCGCTGCCGATAACTCACACACGTCCAGCTCCTGGCTCGTTGAAGATCACTCCGCCATTATGTTGTGTCAACGGCCAGCCGGACCGGTTGGACTCGGGATCACCCTAGCGATGCTTCCACACTCTTATCCACAACCTGTGGGCAGTTGAAGCAATGCCTCGGCCCGCCCCTCCCCTGGAGGCGGTCGTCATGCGATGACTATGGGTCCGTCCGGGCGTAGCAGCCCAGTAGCAGGGGATCCCGCATCACCTGCGATCCAGGACGGTAGCAATCGGCGTCATGCTTCTGCAACCCACACCGGTGCTTTTGTTCATCTGGGCGGCGTGTCGGCTGGACGGGTCTCAGGAATTGTGGTGCGTGTCGCGGGGGCTCGGAACCGGGTACCGTTCGGGATGACGGACCTGCACTGGTTTGACCGGGGTGTCTTCGGCCCCGTACCGTTGGTGCGGTTGCCGGGGCTCCGGCGCCCGGTTCGTTGTGCCCGTGTGATCGCTAGCTGTAGACCGCGGGACCTATTCCGAGCACATGTTTCAGTACTAGAGGTATGGGAGAAGTCCCGTGAGCAAGCGCACGTTCCAGCCGAGTCTTCGTCGTCGGAGCCGTACCCACGGGTTCCGGCTGCGGATGCGTACCCGCGCCGGTCGGTCCATCCTGGCCGCGCGGCGCCGCAAGGGGCGCGCGCGACTGTCGGGCTGAGCGGAGTGCGGTCCGGGTGTTGCCCGCGCGACTGCGGATGCGTTCTTCCGCCGAGTTTCGCGCGACCATCTCGACCGGACGCAAGATCCGACGTTCCACACTGATGCTCTACGTGGCCGAACCCTCCGCCGAGACCGTCGCGACGACCGCGATCGGTCCGCGGGTCGGGCTCGTCGTCGGCCGTAACGTCGGCAACGCCGTGCAGCGGAATCGGGTCAAGCGCCGGCTCCGCCATGGCGCGGCTCGCCTGCTCCAGGAGCAGCCCAGCGAGGCCCGGTTCGTGATCCGCGCCTTCCCGGCGGCGGCCGGCCGGCCCGAGCGGCTGATCGAGGATCTTTCGTCGGCCTGGCATGCTGGCTTGACCGACAAGAATCGATCCCGGCCATGAAGTATGTAGTGATCGGCCTGCTGAAGGCGTACCGGCTGCTGATCAGCCCGCTGTACGGCGACGTCTGCCGCTATTACCCCTCCTGCTCCGCGTACGCGCTGCGAGCGGTGGAGGTGCACGGCGCGCTGCGCGGGTCCTGGTACGCGGCGCGGCGGTTGATCCGGTGTCATCCCTGGGCCCGGGGTGGGTTCGATCCCGTACCGGGAACCCCTGAATTCGAGCGCGAGATGCGTGAGCGGGCGGAGAAGGCGACCACAATGGAGCGTCATGGTGCGATCAAGCAGGCCGAGTGCTGCAGTGATGGAGTGTTGTCGTGATTGAGGGCTTGATCCCGCTGCTGGTGCCGATGGACGCCTGGTACCAACCGTTCGTCGACTTCGGCAGCACCCTGATGCAGCCCTTGTACTGGGCGGTTTCCGGGCTGCTGGTGTTGTTCCACTTCCTCTGGTCGCCGGTGCTGGGCGCGGACAGCGGCTGGACCTGGACCTTGTCGATCGTCTGCCTGACGATCATCATCCGGATGCTGCTGATCCCCCTGTTCGTCCGGCAGATCAAGTCGTCCCGGCAGATGCAGCTGATCCAGCCCAGGGTGCGGGAGCTGCAGAAGAAGTACGGTCACGACCGGCAGAAGCTCGGCGAAGAGACGATGAAGCTCTATCGCGAGGAGGGCGCCAATCCGATGGCGTCCTGCCTGCCGCTGCTGCTGCAGTCGCCGATCTTCTTCGCGCTGTTCCGGGTGCTGGACGGTGCGGCGCACGGCATCCCGCGCGGCCAATGGCTGAAGGATCGCGTTGATCTGCTGAGTTCGTTGCAGAACGCGCAGATCTTCGGCGCCCGGATCTCGGACACCTTCATGGGTGTCGGGTTCGCGAACGGGATCACCAGCATCCACGTGCTGTGCGTGATCTTGATCGTGGCGATGACCGGGTCGATGTTCATCACGCAGCTGCAGCTGATGCGGAAGAACATGCCGCCGGAGGCGTTGACCGGTCAGTTCGCGCAGCAGCAGAAGATCATGCTGTACATCTTTCCGCTCGCCTTCGCCGTCGGTGGCATCAACTTCCCGGTGGGTGTGTTGATCTACTGGTTCACCTCGAACCTGTGGACGATGGCGCAGCAGTTCTACGTGATCCGCCGCAACCCGTCGCCGGGCACTCCCGCGTTCGACGCGTGGGAAGCGCGGCGCAAGGCGAAGGGCAAGTCGACCACGGTGGCCGTGAACGGATCCGGTACCGACAAAGGGAAGTCAGCGACGTCCAATGGCGTCGCCCGGCGAAACGGCAAGGGTGCCGAGCCGGCAACGGTTCCGGAGGAACCGGAGGGGCCGAGGGTGGTTCGACAGCAACCACGACGGCAGACGAGATCGCAGCGTAAACGGTGAGCGCACAATCAGGAGGACCGGTGGACGACACCCGACAGATGGACCAGACGGCGGTGGCCGACCCCGCAACGGAGGACCTGGTGCCGAACGCTGAGCAAGATCATGACGCGGAGCCGGTGGTGGCCGCGGCGCCGGCCGAGGCGGTCGTGCCGTCCGAGGATTCGGATGACGCGGACGAGTCGGAAGACTCCGACGGAGACGACGAGGACGGCGAGGACGCGGGTCCGACGAGCCGGCTGGAGGTCGAGGCCGAAGTGGCCGCCGACTACCTCGAGGAGCTGCTGGACATCGCCGACCTGGACGGCGACCTGGACACGTATGTCGACGGCGACCGGGCGCACGTGTCGATCCTGACCGACGCGGAAGCGCTGGTGGGGCCGAACGGTGAGGTGCTCGACGCGCTGCAGGAGCTGGCTCGGCTGGCCGTGCTGACCGAGACCGGGGACCGCAGCCGGCTGATGCTGGATGTCGCGGGCTACCGGGAGCGGCGCCGGAAGGAGCTCACCGATCTGGCGAGCGACGCGGTGACCGAGGTCAAGGAGAGCTCGGAGCGGGTTGCCCTGGCGTCGATGAACGCGTTCGAGCGGAAGATCGTGCACGACGTCGTCGCGGCCGCCGGCCTGGCGAGCGAGTCGGAGGGCGAGGAGCCGAACCGCCACGTGGTGGTTCTCCCGACCGCGTGACCCGCCCCGAGCTCAAGCCGATCTTCGGGGACCAGACTGAAGCAATAGAGCGATATGTCGACATATTGATTGATCGAGGTATCGCTTGGGGGTTGTTGGGGCCACGGGAAGCCGCTGTGATCTGGCAGCGGCACATCTTGAACTCGGTGGCTGCCCGGTCGTTGCTACCGGCAGACTCGACAGCCGTCGACGTGGGCAGCGGGGCCGGGTTGCCCGGAATCCCGCTGGCCCTGAGTCGCCCGGACGTCCAGCTGGTCCTGCTCGAACCGCTGCTCCGTCGGTCGACCTTCTTGCAGGGCGTCGTCGACGAGCTCGGCCTGGCGCCACGGGTGCAGGTGGTCCGGGCCCGGGCCGAAGACCATGACCGACGCTATGACTCCGTCCTGGCGCGCGCCGTCGCACCGCTGGGCAAGCTGGTCGGCTGGTGCAATCCCCTGCGGTCCGCGGAGGGACAGGTTCTCGCCATCAAGGGTGCGTCGGCGGCGCGGGAAGTGACCGACGCCGGCCCGGTGCTCGATGAGCTGGGACTCGATGCCGAGGTCCTGCTGCTGGGTGAGCCGGAGTGGCCCGAGACGGCGACCGTGGTGCGAGTCCTGCCGACTGGCTCCACCGGCGCCTGAAGCCGACCGCGTCCGGTCGGCTTTCGAGTGGCAACAGCGGGCTGTGTCGCTCAGGTTCTCCGGTCCGTCGGATCTGATCCGCGAGGCCCTGGCTGTGGACGGCCCGACCATCCACCCCGATCGGCTGCGGTCTCCTGTTGCTGGTCGGGCGAGCCGATGAGAGGAATGGCGACGCGCTCCGGCCCAAGAGAACCGCACCCGGCGTCGCGGAAGCTCCGGCATTTGTCGGTTCGCCACTCGATCGGAGGAACTCGCCGGGTACCTCCTCTGCGGGTGGATCCACCCGGGTCTGAGGGGGAAGTGCACTGTCTCGTGAGACTTGGACTCAGGCCCGAGGTCCCGGTCCCAGGTCAATGTCGGGATCGCTTGACCTGCTCGACACAAAGCCGCCATATCTCCGGCGCCCGAAGCCGGCGGCCTCTGATTGGTTCAGGCGGCAAAGGCGGGCTGTGACGCCCCGGCTGTCGAGGTCGGTCCCCGTGAGGTCCAGGCTGCGGGTGGGCTCGAATGACCACCCCCAGGGACCACCCGCCGGTCGCCGGTCACCGCGATCGTCGCCCTAGTCGGCCTGACCCTCCTGCCTGGCCCGGCGATCCTCACGGCCGTCGGCGCCGCACTGATCGTGCTCGGCGTCCCCACCGAGCGCTTCGGTTCCCGGCCCTGCTCACACTGATCGCCTTCGGCCTTGCCCATGCCATCTCGACCGGACTCCTCGTGCTGGACCGGACTCCTCCTCAACCGGAGCCGATCGCCGAGGATCTGCTGGTGCGGGGGTGAGCCGGCAGGGTCAGTGCTGGGCTTGCCGGATGTAGGGCCCGGGCTTCCGGACAAGATCGGATCCAAACGGTCCTGGTGCCGCTGCCCATGGGGTTCAGTCGTGGCCACCGTTCAATGTCCCGGAGTTCATGATCATCACCTGTCGTTCTCAGGGGATGTCCTTGTCTGCAAGGGATTCTCAGCTACACGGTGATTTGATCATCAGTCCCGAACCTGTGCCGGAAGGGCGGAAGTTGATCACCGGTAGCGATGATGGATCTCTGGATACGCGATGAGATCCAACCTCGCGTGCCGCGTCACCCAGCAACCTCGATGCCAGCACCGCGGTCACCAGGACCCGCCGGTCGGGACCTGAGCCAGCCGTCCGCGCTGATCACCTCTGGCGGCCGAGCCGACCATGTTGTCCAAGCTCGGTCGGCGTATTGAGCCCGGAAGGAGAGCGTGGCCTGGAGCGGCAGGGCGGTCGCGCTGAACAACGAGATTCGGCTCCGAAGGGAGCCCAGCATCGTTCGGGGGCACCACAGCCTGGGATCCAAGTTCTGGGCGGGTGTCGGTCGGTAGCCCCGTTTCGGGGTGGGAGATTGTCAGTGCGAGTGGGCAGGGTTCTGAGGAGATGCAGGTCGATCCCGGTACCTGCTTGGCCAGCCGAGGCGGTTGCGGCCCGATGGGGAAGTGATTGTCGCTGAGGTCCCTTTCGGAGTCAGAGGTGTGGTGGGGCCTCGCGGAGAACTGAGGCTGTGCAATAGCAGGCCCGGCCGGGCCCACCTCGCACTTGGGGCGGACGGGAGATGCTCGAGTTGTGGGTCGTCGGGGGTCGGCGAGATCTGAGTTTCGAGGCGGCCGTCGGACAGGAGTTGGTCGGAGCGGAGTCTGTCGGGGCCGAGTCAGCCGGAGTTGAATCGGCTTGGTGCTCGCGGCGGCAGGGGTCGGCCGCTGCTCGGCCTGGATGGGTTCGGCTGAGTGACAGTCTCCCTGGGCCAACACGACCAGGGGCGCGAATGAAGGCGCGCCCGTCGATTCACGTGAAACGACGCGAGTGCGGCGTCAGACCACACGAAGCCGCACCTGCCTGACTGTGTGCGGCGGGCAGCAGCAGTGGCATTTCAGCCTGCGTGTTCGGCGGTCAGAGACGAGCGTCGGCCATCCCGCCGAGTGCGCGTCCTGGAAGCGTGAAGCGGCCAACACGTTCCGGTGCGGCCGCAATTTTCGCCGCAGATCATCGAGAACGGACGGCGCCCCGTGAACTGACGGCGCGTGGCCACGTCGTGCGAACCACCGCATCACCTGAGACCAGGCGCGGATCTGCGAGCTGTGTGCCGGCCGCTCGGCGAGTGGCTCGCGGTCTGGCAGATCGAAGGCGGCGAAAGGGGAGCCACCGCAAGACGCCGTTGGCGCGCCGGCGTGCGCGCAGCCGATCATCGCGCTGGGACCGAGCTTCGGCCAGTCGCAGCCCGCAGCTCGAGGCGACCTTACCGACATCGAAGGCGGAGCATCGTCGTGGGCGGGGACGAAGATGGCTCGTCCGACGGCAGAGCCGCGCGTCTTCGCGGAGCAGTTGGCACCTGCCAAGCTCGCAGACAAGCGCGCAGTTCCGGCTGCCAGGACTGGCGGGTCGATGAAACCAGGTGCCGGACTAGAGCCGCGAGATGTTCCGGGCTCTTGTGGAGTTGTGGACCTACGGGCGGACATCTCGGTGACCGCCGGCGCGACGTTCACCTCGAGAACCGCGATGGCCGAGCTCGCAGCTGCGATCCAACAGGTCGGGTCGCAGCGCGGCGGCACTAAACCGTGTTGGCCGCCTTCGTGCTTCCAGGACGCGCACTCGGCGGAGCTGCAGAAGAAGTGCTGTGACGACCGGCAGAAGCTCGGCGAGGAGACGATGAAGCTCTATCGGGAGGAGGGCGCCAAATCCGATCGAATCCTGCCTGCCGCTGCTTCGGCGTGACCGCGGTCGCGTCCATCTCGACGAAGTACAACCCTTCGGCATCGAGTGGGGCTGTACACGGAGGTCTCGTTCCGGCCGGGCGGCAGCCGAACTCAAGGAGTGCCAATGACGAGATCGGTGCTGCTTCGCTTCCCGGCCGGAGTGGCGGCGGCTGGGTGTGGCTGTTCGGTCTGTGGAGACAGTCAAGTGATCCGTCCACGTCCATCTCTTGGCGCGGGATGAGGTTGGCGGCCGCGGCGGCCGGCGTCAACGGCGGGACCGGATGGCGACGATCAGCGCCTCCGTCGAAGTGCCGGGAGGCCGCTGCCCTTGCCCGGGCGCTCGGAGACAGCGGCCGATGTGAGGCGATCTACGCCGAGCACATTCGTGTGAAAGTGAGCGGACGCGCCAGTGGGCCCCGACCCTTCGGCGAGCGGCTCGTGCCGACTGCCTGGTGTTTCGTGTGGGAACCGTTCAGCGAGGAGGCGCTGGTCCGCGCTCGCGGCGGCCAGGACCGCCGGGGTGGCGGTCACACCCGGGGCGCAGTCCGGGGGCAGCGTGGTCGGGCCCGGGCCCGATCCTGGACAGCGCCCGGCACCTCACCAAGATCACCGCGATCAACCGGGCCGCGCATCGAAGCGGTCGACCAGAAGCCGCGCCGGCGCGACTCCACACGGGTGACATGACCCTCGCCGCGGACCGCGCGACGAGGACGTCTGTGATCACCGGTCCGCGCCCCCGGGATCTGCCTGCTGTCCAGAGACGCCCATCCCGCGGACTTGCTCACAGCTCTACTCATCGAACAGGTCTGGCTGCCACTTCCGGGCAGCTGCCGTTGCGGGCCTTCTCCGCGAGACTGAGTCACGAAGGTGTCCGCGATCGCCAGCTCCGCGTTGAGGTCAACTCAGCTGCGAATGTCGACTGACGGAGCACTCGCGGCTTCCGCAATCGGCGGTCACCCGAATGTTTCACGTGAACCGAAGACGAAGAGAGCCGCCGGGAGCCGCGCGCTCCGATCTCACAGCAACCATCGGCATGGTTACCAAGTTGATTGCCCGCCGGCTGCCTACGGAGCGTTTCGGTGTTCTGGACCAAGGGCGGCCCACAGCTCGGCGGGCCAAGGTCCGGCGATCCAGGTCGGGAGCAGACCCCGATGCACCCAGAACTCCTTCTCCGAAGCTGCGTCGGTTGTCTGCAAGGAAGCCACCCGAACGATCTGATCGACGTGTGGGCCAGGGGCCAGTGCTCGTCTGCCTGCTGACGACCGCGGCGGGCGGACCGTCGCCGAGGGACGTCGCGCCCCGCCGCCCGATCGCCATCACAGGACCACCGGCCGACCTGGCGGATCCCCACCGCATCCACGGACACGTGCTGAGTTCGATCGCCGATCCGTCCCTGGGATCGGCGGGCATCCAGCCGGATCGGGGCCCAGCCATAGGGCTGTTCCTGATTGCTCGAATCGCGAGGCTTCCAGTCGCTACATCGAACTGCCGGGCGAGCGGCCCTCACATCATCGTGTGAACCATCCCCGGCTCAGGTGGCCTACCCAGAGTCGTCCAGTCCCAAGGCTGAAGGGCACTGTGGCCCAGAATCGGTCGAGGACAGCACGATCTCATCGTGGTCCGGTCGATGCACACTTGACGATCACGAGCTTCGCCGTGCCTTGGAGTGGGGGACTGGAGTACGCCGTGCATCGACGCCGGCTGAGGCACGGTTCGCCCGTTCCGGCCCGCCCGGATGGCGGGGCTATGCCCGACGATCTCGAGCTTTGCCGTGCCTTGTCATGGGGGACTGGAGAACGTCCGACGCGGTGCATCGGCGCGGGCTAAGGCCGGGCCGGGCGTGATGAGGCTCGGTCCGACTGGGAAACTCTGCGCGTGCACATCGTGATGGCCCGGACAAGTTCAAGGGTTCGCTGACCGCGGTCGAGGTCGCGCGCGCCCTGGCCAACGGGCTGGCGACGATGCCGGTCGAGGTCGACCAGGTCCCGGTCGCAGACGGCGTTCGGCCGTCGGCGGTGGCCTCGCCGGCATGGCTTGCCCGTTCCGGCCCGGCCGGATGCCGGGTCCACGCTCGACGATCTCGAATTCGGCCGTGCCCTGTGGCGGGCGCGATCGGAGGACGGCGACTCCGTGTATCGCCGCGGGGGTCGATGCACACCGCGCCCATCTCCGGCGCACGGACAGGATGTCGGCCTCACGCCGACGGCGCCGGGCCGTTCCGGCCCCGGACACCGTCTGCTGGGCGCCGAGGTCGACAAATGAAGCACCGTCGGCGAGGAAGAGGTTGGAGATTGCGGCGTTTGCTGCTCCTTCGTCTGCGGTTGCCGAAAGCGCCTTCGTTGCCCGAGCCATGCCGCCGGGAAAGACCATGGGGTTGTCAACGAGGGGTCAGCCGAGACCGACCCGCGCGATGGACCGTTCGCGTGGTCGCGGTGAACCGTTCCTTGGCTCAGCACGCGGGCAGAGCGGTTGGGTGTGCCCGGCTTGGCCAAGGATGCGATCGAGCCGATCTCCAGCCGGACTCATCGAGGGCTCCAGAATGGTGAGTCGTCGGACCTCTGTTCAGTTGGGCGGAGTGGGCACCGTGCGTTGACGAGCCGTCGGTGCCAAAGGTGTTCCACACCACCTCCGGTTCGCCTCGTATCTACCCAACGCTGGCTTGGTTCGGGGTCGGCCAGCCGCGGGAGTGAGAGGACACAAGCTCCCAGCTCGCGCGATCACCTCCCCCTGAACGGCGTCCCACGCGCCACGATCGTCGGCAAGCAGACGAGTGCCGGGCGCAGGTCCAGACGTCGATCGCGACCACTTCGTGGCTGCCTTCCCAGACAACCGATGAAGCGAGTGCGGCTTCTGCGAGCAGCTTGGGCGGGCAGTCTCTCCGGGGATCACACCGACCTACCGAACGCTTGCCTGGAGGCCGTGGGCCTCGCCGGGGCGCTCGGGGATGTTGGCCGATGTGAGTCGACCTACGCCGAGAACCTCCGGATGAAAGTGAGCGGACGCGCCAGTGGGCCCGGACCCTTCGGCGAGCGGCACGTCCCGACTGCCGGGCGTTTTCGAGCGGGATCAGGTTCGCTCGGAGGGATGGCTCCGGGTGCGGGATAGAAGCATCCCGGGTGGGCCGCGCCAGAGTATCGACGGCAGCCGAGCGTCGAGTTCGGCTAGAAGGATCGCGACGCTTTGGCCTCTTCTGAACGCGTCCGGATCAGATCGGCACTCATCGATGGTGCGCACCGATTCAGGGGCGTCGGTGGGTCTGCGAAACGCTGGTCGACGCCACGAGACGGATCTGGAGGGTGAGCCGACTATTGGCGAATCCGTCGCTGTTCAGCGTTCGAGCTGACCCGCGTCACCGTCGATCGGGCAAGTTGAGGCGGTCCTTGGGGGCGGGAAGCAGCCTTCAGCTCGATGGAATGTCGGGCGGTGAGAGGTCGGCCGTCCGTGGGGCGGTGTGGGTGGCGAGATTGTCAGTCCCGGACCAGTAATGTGATCCCGTAGGTAGGGGAGGAAGAAGTGCTTGCATCTGGGAATCTCGATGTCCTGACCAAGCGACCGGGGGTGTCGGCTGGTCTGGGTTGGCCCGGCGTTGCTCACCGAGCAACGTCTCTTGGATGGCCGGTTGTTTCACGGGAAACCGGCGGTGAGGACGTGCGTATCCATACCCCCGCGAACGGGACGTCCCCGCCGCGCCCTGACGGAGGCACTGCCACCGCGACTCTCCCGGCCGAAGTGGCACCAGCCCCGGACGTTGACGAGGTCGTTGAGCCCGACCTGGCCGGGGTTGAGCTATCCCAGGACCCGGACCACGCAGAGGACGACGACCTACCGAGCCCGGCGGCCGACGGCGCCGAGCTCGGCGACGACGGATCCGCCCCGCGACTCACCCCGATCATCGGACCGCTGCCGGCCCCGCCGGAGACGCGAGTGATCGTCATCGCCAACCAGAAGGGCGGCGTCGGAAAGACAACGACGGCCGTCAACCTTGCGGCCGCGCTCGCCATCGGCGGGCTGTCCGTACTGGTCATCGACATCGATCCCCAGGGCAACGCCTCCACGGCACTCGGCGTGGACCATGGGGCCGGAGTCCGAGGAACCTATGAGGTCCTCCTCGACGGTGACGCGATCGAGAGCCTTGTCGTCGATTCGCCCGAGGCACCGAACCTGCGGGTGCTTCCGGCCACGGTGGATCTCGCGGCCGCCGAGGTCGAGCTGGTCTCGATGGTGGCGCGGGAGAACCGGCTGCACAAAGCGCTCCGGACCTACCTGCGCGACAATCCCGTCGACTACGTCTTCTTCGACTGCCCGCCGTCTCTCGGCCTGCTCACGCTGAACGCCCTCGTCGCCGCCAACGAGATCCTGATCCCGATCCAGTGCGAGTATTACGCACTCGAGGGCGTGTCCCAGCTGATGCAGACGATCAACCTGGTCAAGGGCGAGCTCAACGACAGCCTCGAACTCTCGACGGTGCTGCTCACCATGTTCGACGCCCGCACCAAGCTGGCCGCCCAGGTCGTCGATGAGGTCCGGGCTCACTTCAGTGATCAGACGCTACCCATGGTGATTCCTCGATCGGTGCGGATCTCCGAAGCCCCGAGCTACGGGCAGACCGTGCTCACCTACCAACCGGAGTCGACCGGCGCCGAGTCGTATCTGGCGGCCGCCACGGAAATCGCCCAGCGTGGAGCTAAGGAGAACTGATGACCGTGAATGCCGAGCGACGTGGACTGGGCCGTGGATTGGGCGAGTTGTTCCAGCGCACCGAACCGCGGGAGCCGGCTTCGACGGACGGGCCGGCCGCACCGGCCCACCCGGTGCCGGAGGGGTCGTACTTCGCCGAGATCGACGCGACCGCGGTCACGCCGAACCCGAAGCAGCCGCGCACGGTCTTCGACGAGGACGCGATGGCCGAGCTCGTCGCCTCCATCCAGGAAGTCGGTTTGCTGCAGCCGATCGTGGTCCGTCCGATCGCGGACGGGAAGTTCGAGCTGGTGATGGGCGAGCGCCGGTGGCGGGCCGCCCAGCAGGCCGAGCTGGAGAAGGTCCCGGCGATCGTCCGTGAGACGAAGGACCATGATCTTCTTCGCGACGCCCTGCTCGAGAACCTGCACCGGTCGCAGCTGAACGCGCTGGAGGAGGCCGCGGCCTACCAGCAGATGCTCGAAGACTTCGGCTGCACGCACGAGGAGCTTTCCCAACGGATTAAGCGATCCCGGCCGCAGATCTCCAACACCATCCGCCTGCTCAAGCTACCGCCGACCGTTCAGCGCCGGGTCGCCGCCGGCGTGCTCAGCGCGGGACACGCGCGGGCCCTGCTGTCGTTGGAGGATCAGTCGGCCCAGGAGCGGATGGCCCAACGGGTCGTCGCCGAAGGGCTGTCGGTCCGGGCGGTCGAGGAAATGGTGGCGCTGGGGGAGACCGGCAGCGACGACGAGCCGGTACGCAAGCGGCGGTCAAAACCGTTCGCGCCCAAGGTGGCCGAGCTGGCCGAACGCCTGTCGGATCACTTCGAGACCCGGGTGCGGGTCGATCTCGGCAAGACCAAGGGCAAGATCGTCATCGAGTTCGCCACGGTGGACGACCTGCAACGGATCGTCGGCTCCATGGATCTCCCGCCCGTTGGGGGTCACCCGACACCTGCCGACGAATCGGACCAAGACACCGAGGCGTAAGGCAGACCTTCTCAGAGCCTGACCTTCAGGACAGTAGACGTCGCTAGATACATCTGTCGATATGTCGACTTATGGTTTAGCTGACTAAAGGTTTTGGCGACGGCAAGGGATCAGTCATCGGTGGCGACGACACAGCGATGAGAAGAGGAGGATGCCGAGTCCGGCGACGATCAGCGGCCGGGCTCAGGTGTCGCCGGCTCGGTGGCCGTCGACGCGGCCTGCTCGGAGGCCTCCTGCTGGGCGAGCTTGGCGCGGACATCCTTGGTGGCGGACCGCTCGGCGACGAAGGACAGGAACGGCACGGTGCCGGCCAGGGCGATCAAGATCAGCCGCTTCCAGCTCCACTTGGCGCGGCGGCCGAGGTCGAACGCGGTGATCAACAGCACCATGTAGAGCCAGCCGTGCGGCATCCCGGTCCAGGTCACGACGGTCTCGTCGTGCCAGATCCATTTCATCGGCACGCCGACACAGACCAAGATCACCAAGAGGACCCCGACCAGATAGGCCATGATCCGATACCGGAGCAACGCGCCACGCATGACTACGACTCTACGTCGTAGTTGCCGGCGGCTGTTGCCGGGGCTTGCCCAGGTCCCGGGACACCTTGATCGACATCCCGATCGCGAACGCCGCGAACACCCACCACTGCACGGCATAGGCACCGTTGCGCAACCGGCCGGGCGCATCCGGCAGCCGGTACGGGGCCGCTGCGATGCCCTGCCGGTCGGCGTCGGCCGGTGCCAGCGTGACGTAGCCGTTGACCAGCGAGCCGGGCCAGGTCTGGGCCAGCCGCTGCACCCGAATGGCCGGAATCTCGCCCGCCCGATCACCGCCGGCCTCACCGTCGTCCTCCGACGGCAGGAAGAAGCCGGTCTGGGTCAGCGTGCCGCTCGGCAGCGGCGGCGGGGTCGAAGCCCCAGCGGGCAGCAGGCCGCGGACGACCGCGACCAGGCTGCCGTCGGCCTGCTCGAACCCGGTCAGCACCCGCACCTGGCCGTCGCCGGAGCGCACCAACAGCTGCAGATCGCTCCGGTACGAGCCCGTCATGGTCACCGTCCGGCCGTAACCGTCGGCCACGGCCACACCGACCGGAGCCACCTCGGTCAACGGCCGGGCCGGCTCGGCCGCCCGCTGGGCCGCCGCCTCGAGCCCCTGCGACTGATAGACCTGGGCCTGCCAGTAGCCGAGCACCCCCATCGCCGCGGCCAGCAGGAGCCCGAGCAGGATCACCCCCACGCGCTGCAGCGGCACCAGCCGGCTCGAACCGGTCGACGGACCGGGGCGATCGGTGACGGGCATCGGAATCACCCGCGACCCCGATGCCGCATCGCGGCGTTGCGCACCACGGCCGCCCAGGTCGCGCCGAAGCCCCAACCGGCCGCTTCGACGGCCAGCGGTACGGCGGACGTCTCGGTCATCCCCGGCGCGACGTTCACCTCGAGAAAGACCGGCTCCCCGTCCGGACGGACGATCAGGTCGGTCCGGGACAGGTCGGCCAGGCCGAGCTGCTCGTGCACGGCCAGCGCGATCTCGGCGCACCGTCGCGACGTCTGGTCGGTCAGATCGGCCGGGCAGAGGAACCGGGTCGCGCCGGCGGTGTAGCGGGCGGCGTAGTCGTACACGCCGGAATCGGGCCGGATCTCGACCGCGGGCAACGCCTCGGGTCCGTCGCCACGGTCGATCACGGCGACCGTCACCTCGGTCCCGGCGATGAACTTCTCCACCACGGCCACCGAACCGTAGGCGAACGCGGCGACCATGGCGGCCGGCAGTTCCTCCGCGGTTTCGACCTTCGTGCAGCCCAGGGCGGATCCGCTCCGGGACGGCTTCACCATCATCGGGAAACCGATCCGCTTGCCCAGTGCGGCGACCAGACTCTGGGCGCCGAGCTCGCGGAAGATCTCGTGCGGCAGCGCGACCTGTTCCGGCGTAGTGATGCCGGCCTCCGTGATCACGGTGGTGGCGATCGACTTGTCGAACGCGACCCGGCAGGCGGCGCCCTCCGAGCCGACGAACGGTACGTCGAGCAGCCGGAACACCTCTCGCAGCGCGCCGTCCTCGCCGGTTTCCCCGTGCAGCAAGGGAAACACCACGGCGCCGGGCAGCTCGGCGAGCCGATCGACCAGGCCGGAGTCGACGTCGGACTCGACCACGTCCAGGCCGACGTCTCGCAGGGCCTCGGCCACCTGCCGTCCCGACCGGAGCGACACCTCCCGCTCGTGCGACAGACCGCCGGACAGCACGACGACGGTTCCGACGTCGGTCACCTGCTCACGTCCCTTCATGATCAACTCTGGTTCGGCTGCGGTGCCTGGTACGGCTGCACCGGTCCACCCGGGTGATCGGCCGGCCCGACCGTACCGAACGTCTCCTGCAACGCCGACTCGCGGCTGAGCACCTCACCCAGTCGCCGAGTGCCCTCGATGATGCGCTCCGGCGTCGGATAACAGTACGACAGGCGCATGAAGCGGCTGCCCAGACCGTCGGTGTAGAAGGCGGTCCCGGGCACGTACGCGACCCTGGCCGTGACCGCCCGCGGCAGCATCGCCTGGGAGTCGAAGCCCGCCGGCAGCCCGACCCAGACGAAGAACCCGCCGGCCGGGGTGGTCCAGGAGCAGCCCGCCGGAAGATGATCAGCCAGCCCGGCGATCATGGCGTCCCGTCGCTCCCGGTACATCTCCCGGAAGATCTTGATCTGGCCGCGCCAGTCATGATCACGGAGATAGCCGGCCACCGCGAACTGGGAGAAAACCGGCGGACACAAGGTCGCCGATTCCTGAGCCAGCACGAGCTTCTCGCGGACCGCGTGCGGCGCCAGCACCCAACCGATCCGGAAGCCCGGCGCGAAGGTCTTGGAGAAGGTGCCGAGATAGATCACCAGCTCTGAATCGAGCGAGCGCAGGGTCGGCAGCGGTTCATGATCAAATCCGAGCAGCCCGTACGGATTGTCCTCGATCAGCAACAGGTCGGCTTCGCGGGCGATCGCCAGGATCTCCCGCCGCCGCTGCTCCGACTGGGTCACGCCGGCGGGATTGTGGAAGCTCGGAATGGTGTAGAGGAACTTGACCCGCTTCCCCTGCAGTCGCATCGCCTCCAGCGCCTCGCGCAGCGCCTGCGGGTCGAGCCCCTCGGCGTCCATCCCGACCTGCTTCACCTCGCACTGATACGCGCGGAACACCCCCAGCGCACCGACATAGGACGGCGCCTCGCACAACACCACGTCGCCCGGATCGCAGAACAGCCGGGTCACCAGATCGAGTCCTTGCTGCGATCCGACCGTGATGGTGACGTCGTCGGGGTGGGCCGAGATCCCCTCCAGGCTCATCACCTCGCAGATCGCGTCCCGCAGCACCGCCTCGCCCTGTCCGCTGCCGTACTGCATCGCGACCCGACCGTCGTCCAGCACCAGCCGCTGCAGCGAGGAGCCGACGACGTCCAGCGGCAGGTCGGAGATGTTCGGCATGCCGCCGGCGAGAGAGACCACCTCGGGCCGGTTGGCGACGGCGAACAGGGCCCGGATGGCCGAGGCGGTCATGCCGTGCGTCCGGACCGCGTACCGGTCGATGTAGTGGTCCATCCGGGTGTCCCGGCGCCGCGTCGCGAGCTCGTCCGCGGAGCCCGGCGGTCGCTCGGGGGGAAGTGAGGAGGTCACCCCACCAAGGGTGCCTCACGCGGGCGGCCCCGGGCAGTACCGTCTCGCCACCAGGCCGTCCGGCATCTCCCGCCACCTCCGGGAAGACAGCACTAGCATGGCCGCATGGGAAGGTCGCAGCGTGCACAGGGCCCGGCCGACGGGCCGCGGTGGCGGCGCTGGCTCGGCTGGCTGATGGCCGGCCTCGCGGCCGGTCTGTTGATCGGATTCGCGGCCGGGCTGACCAGGCCGCGCGCCACGGCCAGCCTGTCGGTCGGTGACTCCCCGTGATCCGGTCTCGCCGGATCAGGCCGCTGACTCCGCGTGACCTGGACCGGCTGCCCGGTCCGTACGCCGACGATGATCATGGATCCGCTCCTGCGAACGGGAAGCCGCGCGGTTGGGTGGCCGACGCCGACTGGGCCGAGGAAGTCACCCGGCAGTGGGGCTCCTGCGGCGTGATGGCCAGCAACGCCGGCCGGGTGATCGGCTATCTGATCGCCGCCCCGCCCGAACTGCTGCCGAAGGATGCGACCTTCGCCGCCGGGGCGAGCCGGGATGCCGCGGTGCTGCTGACCGGTTTCGTGGTCGAGGAGTTCCGCGGCCACGGCGTCGGCCGGCAGTTGGTCCAGTCGGTCGCCGCGCTGGGCGTCCGACGCTCCTACCGGGCGCTGGAGGCGTTCGGCACCAGTCTGCCGGGGCCAGGTCCGCTGCTGCCGGTCGGTTGGCTGACGGCGGTCGGGTTCGAGATCGCCCGGCCGCATCCGGTCACGCCGCGGCTGCGGATGGAGCTCCGGTCGACCGTACGCCGGCGGTTCGAACTGACCGCGGTGCTCAGTCGACTGACCGGATTGGTGGCCCGACCGGCCCCGCCGGAGCCGGCCAACTACGAGCCGGCCCGCTTCGACCGTGCCGGCTGATCCCGAACCGAGCCCCGACTCCCGTCGGCTGAGCGCCCGCCGGTCCCGGCACGCCGTGGTGTCGGAGGCCCTGGCCGGACACAGCGACCGCGAGCTGAGCGCACTGTTCGCCGATTCGCCGGTAGGTCGCGGTGGCTCGATGACGATCGAGGTCGCCGGCCGGCCGGTGTTCGTGAAGCGGATCCCGCTGACCGACCGGGAGCTGGCTCAGCCACGATCCACGGCCAACCTGTTCGAGCTGCCGATGTTCTGCCACTACTTCTTCGGCCTGCCGCGGTTCACCCGGCATGGCTTCGGCGGCCCGGCGCTGAACGGCTGGCGCGAACTGGCCGCCAACCTGATCGTGACCGACGGGGTGCTGGCCGGCGAGACGGAGTGGTTCCCGGTGCTGCACCACTGGCGCGTGCTGTCCGTGCCCCCGGAGCTTCCGGCCCAGCCGGCCGACGTTGATGCGGTCGTTGCCGCGTTGGAGGGCTCTCCGGCCGTACGGGGTCGGCTGGAAGGGCTCCGCACCGCCTCGCACAGTCTGCTGTTGTTCTCCGAGCACGTCCCGGCTCTGGTGACCGACTGGCTGGACGACGATCCGGTCGGCCGGGCCGCCTCGTTCGAGCGGCAGTGGTTCGAGATCGTACGGTTCCTGGGCGACCGCCGGCTGCTGCATCTGGACGGGCAGCTCGCCAACCTGCGCAGCGACGGCCATCGCATCTACTGCACCGACTTCGGGCTCGCCACCTCGCCGACGTTCGACCTGTCCGCGCCGGAGTCGGAATTCGTCCGGAGCATCGCCACGTCCGATGCCGACTATGCCGCGATGCGGCTGGTCAACTGGCTGGCCACGGCGGTCTGCGGCGTGGCGGATCCTGGCGCCGTCGACCCCGTGACCGGCGACCGGCCGAACTGGCGGGTCCGAGCGGATTTCGTCCGGCGGTGCGCGGAGGGTGACGTGCCCGGAGACCTCCCCGCGATCGCCGTCGGCATCCTCGAACGCCACGCGGCCACCGCCTGGCGGACATTCAGCTTCTATCGCCGCCTGTTCGACGGCAACCTGCACACTCCCTACCCTCGGCCACTGCCGATCGGGTGACTCCAAGATCATTCCCGCAGCGGCAGGGTGATCGCGATCGTGTCGGGGCCGTCGAAGCCGTGCCGGAAGACGGTGCCGAAGCTCAGTTCGGCGCGTTCCGCTCCGGCGGGCAGCGGGCCGTCGAAGACGATCGTGCCGCTGGTTCGGGTAGCCACCGGGACGGTTTCGCTCCAGCGGCCGCGGGTCGGCAGGGTGCTGGCCTCCAGGGTCGTGTCGGCGGCGGTCAGCAGGCAGTTCTGATAGAGCGGCAGGACGACGGTGTTCTCGGTGTTGTTGATCACCGCGATGGCGACCCGGGTGAAGTCGCGTGACACCAGCACCTCGGTCACCTCCAGGCCGAGGCCGGACTCGCTGTTCTCCGCCGGCTCAGCCAGCCGTGGCACGGCGTCCTGCTTCCCGGTCAGCCAGCCGTAGCCGGCCCGGGCGCCGAGGCCGACCAAGATCCCGCTGCCGGCCAGCAGCAGTAGAACGATCATGACTACGCCGATAGACCGGCCCGGCCGGCTGCCCGGACGGGGATCGGCGCGCCGGTGCGCCGGCTCGGCCCGACTCAGATCGACCCCGACCTTGATCATCGCGAAGCCGAACGCGACCACGGCCGGTAGCACCCAGCGCAGCGCGCCGGAGGTGTCCTCGGTCAGGTAGCTGATCAAGGTCACCGCGGTCAGCCCGGCGGCCTCGACTCCGAGGACGATCAGCACGGCGGGCCACACCCGCACCCGACGCTGGGTGCTCATGGCCGGATCGTACGTCCGATCACGGTCGCCCCGACAGGTTCACCGCCGAAGTAGTCGTGAGACGCTGCTCCGGTGAGGTTGCCGGAGTCGCTGCGAGCCCTGCTGGAACGGAATTTCGGGATCCGGGCGACCGCGACGGTGCCGGTGGTCGGACAGGGTGACGAGGCGGCGGTCTGGCGGGTGGACTCCGAGCCTCGGCTGATCGTGCGGGCCTCGCCGGCCTCCCGGGACCCGGCCCAGTTGGCCGAGTCGTACGAGCTGGCCTGGGCACTGGCCGACCGGGTGCCCGAGGTGACGGCTCCGCTCCGGACGACCACGGGCGCGGTGGTGCTGCCGTGGCAGGGACGGCCGGTCAGCGTGTGGCCGTACGTCGAGGGCGGCTTCCTTGATCATCATGATCAAGCTCAGCGGGACGCGGCGGCCGACCTGCTGGCCCGGTTGCATCGGGCCGGGCTCGACCTGCTGCGGGAGACGGGCCGATCGGTGACCGCCGGCCAGGGCCTGGTGCACGGCGACTTCTACTCCCGCAACCTGCTCTGCCGGGACGGCCGGATCGCCGGGCTGATCGACTGGGACGACGTCCGGGTCGAACGTCTTGACGCCGAGTTGGCCTGGGTCACCTGGGAACTGACCAAGTCGCCCGCGGGGGAGGACATGATCACCGACCGAGCCGTCGACTTCGTCGCGGCCTATCGCCGCGCCGGCGGGCCGGCCCGACCGGGCAGCGACTTCCTGCAGTTGATCAAGGAACGGCTGACCGGCGAGTTGGACGGTGACGACCCGGACTACGTGGCGTCGCTGCGCGCGGCGCTGCCGACCTTGATCGAATCCCGGCATCGCGACCTGGTCCGACTCCTCGACCAAGATCGACAGCGGTAGCCGTACGGTGAAGACTGCCGGCACGCGAACGGAGGACTGCGGTGGAGAAGACTGATCGGGACGAGCTCGAGGGCGTCCTCGACTGGGTGCGTGGCTCCCTGCCGCCCGAGTACGCCGAAACGATCGAGACGCTGGTTGCCGAGGCGAGACAGGATTCGGCGGTGACCGGGGTGCTGCTCACCGGCTCGCTGGCCCGGCGCGACGCGCTGCCCGGCACCGACATCGATGTCCGCATTCTCCGCGACGGCGAGGGTCCGGGCGAGTTCGAGCGCGACAACCGGGACGACCTGCTGCTGGAGCGGACGTTCACCGACGAACGGTCCGCCCAGACCCAGTTGGCGGCGAATCCGATGCACGTCTACGCCTACCTCGACGGCCGGATCCTCTACGACAGCGACGGCGCCCTGAGCCGGCTCCGGTCCGTGGCCGAACGGGTCTACCGCGACTTCCGGGCTCCGCGCCAGCTGAAAGCTGATCTTGCCGAGGCGTTGGGGCATCCTGAGGACAAGATCAGGGTCGGGCTCGAGTCCGGGGATCTGCTGCGGGCGGTCTACTGCCTCAGCACCAGTTCCTGGGGACTGATCGAGGGCCTGTGGGCCGCGAATGATCGACCGCTGCCGCCGAACAGTTCGGTCCGGCCGCACCTGCGGGACCTGGCCGGACCCGACGATCTCGAGGCGCAGTTCGAGCGGTTGTTCCTGGCGGAGCCGCGGGTCCGAGCCGAGACCGGGCTGTTCCTGCTCGGCTGGATCCGGCACCGACTGGGCGGGTGACGGAAGGTCGAAGATCGACATCTGAAAGAGTACGAGCCATGTCGGAGGGGATGCCGCGGCTCGCGGTGATCGGAATTCACGGGTACGGCGCGGCGCATCTGCGGGCCGCCCAGGAGCGGCGGGACACGGTCGAGCTGGTCGGTGTCTGCGACACCGCACCGGACGACAGCGGCCGGATCGATCCGTCGGTGCCCCAGTTCACCGAGGTGGCCGAGTTGCTGGCCAGGACCCGGCCCGAGCTGGTGACCATCGCCACCCCGATCCACACCCACTTGCCGTTCGCCGAGGCGGCGCTGCGGGCCGGGGCCGACGTCCTGCTGGAGAAGCCGCCGGTCGCGACGATGGCCCAGTTCGATCAGCTGCTCGGCGTCACCGAGGAGACCGGCCGGGTGCTCCAGGTCGGCTTCCAGAGTCTCGGCTCGGCCGCCTTCGCCGCCCTCGATTCCATGATCGACTCCGGCCGACTCGGCGAGCTGGTCGGGATCTCCGGCGTCGGCCTCTGGGTCCGCACCTTCGGCTACTGGCAGCGATCCGGCTGGGCCGGCTGCCGCACCATCGACGGCGTCCCGGTGATGGACGGCGTGGTGACCAACCCGCTGGCGCACGCCACCTCGGCGGCGCTGCGGCTCGGCCGGGCCGAGCGGGCGGAGGACCTGGTCGAGGTCGAGGTCGACCTGTTCCGGGCCAACGCCATCGAGTCCGACGACACCTCCGTGGTCCGGGTGATCACCGACGCCGGCGTCAAGATCACGCTCGGGCTGACCCTGTGTGCCGAGGAGTCCAAGGAGGCGCCGTACGTCGAGGTGGTCGGGACCGAGCAGACCGCCCGCTTCTTCTACACCCAGGACCTGGTCGAGCTGCGGCCGGCCGGCGAGCTGGAGGCGGAGCCGACCGAGCGGCTCGACTACCAGCGGGTCAGCCTGCTGGACAACCTCCTCGCCCATCGCCGCGACGGCGCCGAGTTGCTCTGCCCGTTGATCAACACCGGCGCCTTCATGCGGGTGGTGGACGCGGTGGCGGCGACCGAGCCGCTGCAGATCGCGGTGGACGAGTTGCGGCTGCTCGGGGCCGACGCGGAGTCCCGGCTGGCCATCCCGGGCGTTGCCGACTGGGTCCGTCGGGCCGCGTACGAGCACCGGACCTTCACCGACCTCGGGGCCCCGTTCGCGACCAGCGCGAGCTGACCCCGCGGGCGCTGAAAGGTATCAGCCAGCACCTCCGACACGACGTCTCCGCCGCCCGTCGAGGGGCGCCCGGAACCGGCTCCGGGACCTATTGACCGGCTCGCCGGGCTGCCCTAGTGTTGCAAACCTCACCACGATCAAAACGATTCAATAGACGACCGTCGTGAACGTACGAGGAGGTACGAGCCGGTGACGCATGCCGCTGACCTCGACCCGGGGGCCGATCCGAGCGCGGAAGGTCCCGGAGCGTCGAGTCCCCCCGTCGAGCCTCGAGCTCAAGGCCGTGGACTGCTGTCCCGCCGATCACTGTTGAGAGCCGGCGCCGCCCTTTCCGCCGGCGTGGCCGGCCTCGGCGCGGCGAGCGGCTGTGCCGTCGTCAGTTCCGGCCGGGACGCCGCGGCGGTCCGGCCCAACAAGGAGCCGGCACCGGGCCGCAAGACCAACATCGAGATCTACAACATCTGGGGCTCGACCACCGGCAGCGGCCTGGTCGAGTGCGCCAAGCTGTTCGAGCAGTCCCAGCCCGACATCGGCGTCCGGATCACCTTCGCCCCCAGCACCGGCACGACCGTCCAGCAGAAGCTGTTCACCGCGATCGCCGGCCGCCAGGCGCCCGACATCGGGTTCTGCGACGCCGCCCAGGCGCCGAGTTGGACCTCGCTCGGGATCATGAAGGACCTGACGCCCTACTTTGAGCGGGACGGGCTCCGGCTCGAGGACTTCTTCGACGTCTGCGCCCGCAGCATGGCCTACCAGGACCGGGTCTGGAGCATGCAGTGGGACGCGGACGCCAACTTCCCGTTCTTCTGGAACAAGGGACTGTTCGAGGAATGCGGGCTCGACCCCGAGCGCGGGCCGACGACGATCGAAGAGGTCGACGCCATGGCAGGAGAGATCAACCGGGTCGAGGGCGGTCAGGCCACCCAGATCGGCATCATGCCGTGGAACCAGTACGGCGGTGCCAACTCCATGCTGACCTGGGGTTACTCCTTCGGCGGCAAATTCTGGAAGCCCGGCACCAACGAGGCGACCACCGACGACGAGCCCAACATCCGGGCGCTGGAGTGGATGACCAAGTCGGCGCAGAGCATCGGCGGCGCCGAAGCCGCGGCGATCGCGCCGCCGTCGCTGCAGCTGCACCCCTTCTCCACCGGCAAGCTCGGCATGGCCTGTCTGGTGACACCCAACCTGCTGCAGATCAAGCAGTTGCACCCGGAGATCGAGATCGGCTCCACCCTGCTGCCGTACCAGCCGCCCGGCGCCGAGCGGCCCGGC
Source organism: Microlunatus speluncae (assembly GCF_009299835.1). Taxonomy (GTDB): domain Bacteria; phylum Actinomycetota; class Actinomycetes; order Propionibacteriales; family Propionibacteriaceae; genus Microlunatus; species Microlunatus speluncae. The sequence continues at coordinate 42,100 of NZ_VKCZ01000020.1, read as the reverse complement.
CAGGGAGCCTGGCTCGGCGGCTGGTCCTGCTTCATCCCGGCGGCCGCGCCGCAGCCGGACGCGGCCTGGGAGTTCGTCAAGTGGTTCTCCACCGCCGATGAGGGGACCCGCGCCCAGTGGGAGCACATCGGCTTCCCGGTCGGCTACAAGAAGGCACCGGTCAACGAGGTGATCGCCAGCGACCCGGACGCCGGGGTCTACCACGAGACGCTGCGCAACATGATCAACACCCGGCCGCTGATCACGGTCAGCGAGTTCCATCACCAACAGATGGAGACCCAGATCCAGGCCGCCGTGTACGGCCAGCTGACGCCGCAGCAGGCCTTGCAACGGGTCCGGGAACTCACCGTGCGTGAGGCCGAGCGATTCGAACGGGTGGGGTGATCACGATGGCCGTCGCAACCACGGAACGGACGACGACGCCCGTTCGGCAACGCCGCCCGATGTCCCGGCAGACCAAGAGCAACATCAGATGGGGACTGATCTTCTGCTCCCCGGCGATCGCCGGCTTGTTGATCTTCACCGCCTACCCGGTGCTCCGTTCGCTGCAGGCGAGCTTCACCTCCGGCACCATGCTGACGGCGGGCCGCTGGCTCGGCTTCGACAACTATGCAGACCTGTTCGGTGATGACACGTTCTGGCGGGCGATGGGCAACACCATCTACATCCTGCTCTGGTCGGTGCCGCTCGGCATCGTCGCCGCGTTGTCCCTGGCCCTGTTGCTGAACATGAACGTCGGCGGCCGGTCGGTCTATCGGGTGATCTTCTTCATCCCCAGCATCGTGCCGCTGGTCGCCTCGGCGGTGATCTGGTCCTACGTCTTCAACCCGCAGTACGGTGTGCTCAACTCGATGCTCGGCGCGATCGGCATCGACGGGCCGTCCTGGCTGGCCGACCCGGACTGGGCCAAGCCCGCCTTGATCATCATGGCGGTGTGGGGTGTCGGCAACCTGATGGTGATCATGCTCGCAGGCGTTCAGGACGTGCCGGTGCAGCTGTACGAGCAGGCCAAGATCGACGGGGCGAACGTCTTCTCCCGCTTCCGGCACGTGACCCTGCCGTTCATGTCGCCCCATCTGCTGTTCGCGTTGGTGACCGGACTGATCGCCGGGTTCCAGTACTTCACCGAGGTGTTCGTGCTGACCGGCGGCACCGGCAGCCCCGCCGGCTCCACCATGGTCGCCGGCATGTACCTCTACCAGAACATCTTCGCCTTCTTCAAGATCGGCTATGCCAGCGCGATGGCGTGGGTGTTGTTCGTACTCGCAGCGATCTGTGCGGTGATCGTGTTCCGAACGGTCGGCCGCCGGGTCTACTACGGGGGGAATTGATCATGACCGACACTGTTGCCGGTAGCGCCCTCGTCGGCGAGGGCAGGACCACCACTCTGGCTGACGTGGGCCGGCGGGATCTGGAGTTCCGCCGCCGGCCGCTCGGGCGGAGACTGCTGGCCGGTTTGGCCAAGCATGCCGTGTTGATCGGGCTGTCGATCATCTTCCTGATCCCGTTGATCTGGATGGCCACCGGCGCGTTCAAGACCGCGGTGGACCTGAACGCCAGCCCGATCGTCTGGCTCCCGGACGAGATCACCTTCGACAACTTCACCCAGGCCGCGGCGCTGTTTCCGTTGGCCCGCTACTTCTTCAACACCCTGGTGATCTCGCTGCTGTCCGTGCTCGGTGCCGTGTTCTCCTCGGCCATGGTCGGCTACGGTCTGGCCCGGATCGACTGGCCCGGCCGCAACGTGCTGTTCGTGACCATCCTCGCGACGATGATGATCCCGTTCTACGTCACGATGTTCCCGGCCTTCGAGATCTTCCGCACCTTCGGCCTGACCAACACCTGGGTCCCGTTGATCTTGCCGCACTGGCTCGGTGTCCCGGTCTACATCTTCCTGCTCCGCCAGTTCCTCCGCTCCCTGCCCAAGGAACTGTCGGAGAGCGCGCGGATCGACGGTGCCAACGAATGGCAGATCTTCATCAGAGTGATCCTGCCCTTGATCAAACCCGCCCTCGTGGCCGTAGGCTTGTTCCAGTTCCTGGCTTCCTGGAACGACTTCCTGGGCCCGCTGATCTACCTCACCGACCCCAACCTCTACACCATCTCCTTGGGCCTGAACTTCTTCAGGGGTGAGTACGCTACGGAGTTCGGGCCGCTCATGGCCGTGAGCACCCTGGCTGTCCTACCTGTGATCATCTTGTTCTTCGTGGCGCAGCGGACCTTCATTCAGGGGATCACCTTGACTGGGGTGAAGGGCTAGAACGGGCTGAGGGCTGGATCCCGCGTCGGGGTCTGGGGGATAGGTGCGCGGGCAACCATCCGCCCGCGGGTAGCTTGGGTGCCAGCTGCCGCGATTCAGGCGTCCGCGTGCTCCCGCCAGGCCCGTCCACGCCCGCGCACCTATCCCCCAGACCCCGACGCTCCCTTTGTGGGACACCGATTTTTTACCGTCTGAGCCGCACGCTGATCATGATGCCTCCGCCTGCCAGACCGAGCGTATGGGTGATCACGAAGGTGGAAGACGATGTGATGTGATCATGGTTCGTGATCATGGGCCTGTGGAAGTGTGGAAAGAACTGTGGATGACGGCGACCACAGCGCTTGTTCCGTTCCCTGAGCTTGTCGAAGGGCAGGTCCGGGTCATCGAGCGAAGGATTCACCCATTTGATCCGGCTTGCCCTTCGACAAGCTCAGGGAACGGAACAAGCCCTCGTGATCAGTTGGGGTTCGGTGAAGCGTCGGCGAGACGCGACGACCGAACATGCCTCGTGATCAGCCATACGCTCGGTTTGGCAGTCGGCAAGACGAGGGTTCCGCTCGGCTGAGGCGGTAAACCCATGTGCGTCTGCAAAGGGAGCGGTGGGGTCTGGGGGATAGGTGCGCGGGCGTGGACGGGCCTGGCGGGAGCCCGCGAACGCAGATTCGCGGCAGCGGCACCCACACTTGCTCGCGGGCGGATGGTTGCCCGCGCACCTATCCCCCAGACCCCGCCGCGAGATGATCAACCACCCGGAAAGAAGACAAGATCATCCCGAACTCCAAAGAAAGAATGGAGCCCGGGATGATCTCGTACTAGCGATTGTGAAGAGAACTCACAGACCAGCAGATCCGGCGGCCTCGCCCTCGGCGACAGCAGCCGCCTTGCGCTCAGCAACCTTCTCCTTCAGAGCGAGCTCACGATCCTCCGGGGCGGCCCGGCGAGCTGCGGCGGCGGGCTGCAGGTCGACGAACTGGCCGGAGAGGGTGCCGCGGACGCGGTTGTCGGCGCCGGTCGGTGCCGGGTCGTTGCCCTCGCCGCCCAGGTTGCCGCGGATGATGTTGCCGTTCACCGCGACACCGCCGTTGTTGTTGGCGATCAGGACGTTGCCACCGAAGTAGTTGACGTCGTCGCAGTCGTCGATCAGACCGCCGCCGCCGACCTGCACGGTGCCGTTGCCGTCGAACGCCGCGTTGCCGTCGACCTCACTGGCGCAGACGACGGAGCCGTCCACGCTGCCCTTCACGGTGAGCGCACCGGTCAGGGTCGAGTTGATCACGTCGGTGTAGACGGTGCCGTCGCCGGTCACCGAGCCGGCGACCTTGCTGCCACCGAGGTACAGCTCGCCGGAGACGGACTGCACGTTCTTGGTAACGCTGGTGTCCTCGAAGTAGGCGAACGGCACGACGGACGCGTCCGCCGGTGCCTGCCCGGCGTAACCAGCGCCGAGGCTGGAGCCGCCGCCGAAGGTCGCGCCGTAACCGCCACGGCTGGTGACCTTGCCGGTCACCGCGGTGTTGTAGGCATCGAGGTAGCCGTTCTCGGCCACGATGACGGCGCCCTTGAAGGTGCCGTCGGTGACGACCAGGTCGGCGCCGGCCTGGACCGTCACCTTCCCCTCGACGATGGTGCCCTCGAGCACGCAGGATTTGCCGGCCGGGACGACCAGGTCGCCCGGAACGGTGACGGCGCCGCCGGTGCCGATGCACCGGGTGACGAGATCAGCGGAGGCCTGGGTGGTCGCGGCCCCGGCGAGAGCGACCCCGGCCAACGAGGCCAGGGCAAGGATGGTACGGGTTTTCATGTCTGGTGTTCCCCCTGTGAGTGCTTGAACCACAGCTTTCTTGAGCGCACGGTGCTCGATGGATATGGCCACAGCATTGACGCATCGGGTCCCCCACATGACGTTGTAGGAGCCATCAGCGTCGCTAGAACGTAACCCGGCGATCGAGGGTCGTCAATAACTTCCGCTCGGTGTTCCACCGTTGTCAAGGACCCCCGACGGCGTGTCCGACGAATCCGAAAAATCTGCACGAAACTCTGGTGAATGAGGCCGATCACTGCGAAGATCTAACGTAATCATCGGATGAATTTGGCGATGCCAACGGACCCGGCGCGAAAGCGCCAAGCCAGTGGAGGAGTACGGCGATGACGCAGGACCACGCATGGTTCACTCACGATCGATTCGGGATGTTCGTCCACTGGGGCCTTTACGCTCTGCCGGCCCGGCACGAGTGGGTGATGCACCGGGAACAGACCAAGATCGCCGACTACGAGCGGTACCTGCGGTATTTCGAGGCCGATCTGTACGACCCCGAGCAGTGGGCCGAGACCGCGAAGAACGCCGGCATGAAGTACGTCGTGCTGACCACCAAGCACCACGAGGGCTTCTGCCTCTGGGACTCGGCCCTGACCGACTACAAGATCACCAACACCCCGCACGGCAAGGACGCCATCGGCCCCTACGTCGAGGCGCTGCGCGCGGCCGGGCTGAAGGTCGGCTTCTATCACTCGCTGATCGACTGGCATCACCCCGACTACACGATCGACCTGATCAATCCGCGGCGGGAGGACGACGACATCCCGGAGCAGAACGAGGGCCGGGACATGGCTCGCTACCGGGAATATCTGCACGGTCAGGTCCGGGAACTGCTGACCCACTACGGCAAGATCGACTACCTCTTCTTCGACTTCTCCTACCCCGGCCGCGATCATCCCAACGGCGGCGCTCCGGGCAAGGGCCATGAGGACTGGGATTCCGAGACCCTGATGGCGCTCTGCCGCGAGTTGCAGCCGGGCATCGTGATCAACGACCGCCTCGACATCCCGGGCGACCTGGTCACCCCGGAGCAGTATCAGCCGAGCGGGCCGATGCTCCGCGACGGCGAGCCGGTGCTGTGGGAGGCCTGCCAGACGCTGAACGGCAGCTGGGGCTATGACCGTGACAACGACGACTACAAGTCCCCCGAGTTGTTGATCAAGATGCTGATCGACGGCGTGGCCAAGGGCGGCAACCTGCTGCTCAACGTCGGTCCGACCGGTCGCGGCGAGATCGATCCGCGCGCCCGGGCCACGCTGGCCGAGATCGGCGACTGGATGGACTACAACGACCGATCCATCTATGGCGCCGGGCCGGCCGACTTCACCGCGCCGGCCGATTGCCGCTTCACTCAGAACGGGGACCGGCTTTACCTGCACCTGTTCTCCTGGCCCATGAAGCACGTGCATCTGGCCGGGCTCGGCGGTCGGGTGGAGTACGCCCAGTTCCTGCACGACGCCTCCGAGATCCACTTCACCGAGGCCGATCCGCATGCCGTGGCCCAGAACACGACGCCCGGGGCCGAGGACGCGGGGACCGTCACCCTGACCCTGCCCGTACGGCCTCCATCCGTTGCCGTGCCTGTCGTGGAGATCTTTCTCAAGTAGGGGGCTGATCTCGCGGTGGGGTCTGGGGGATAGGTGCGCGGGCAACCATCCGCCCGCGAGCAAGTGTGGGTGCGGCTGCCGCGGCACTGCGTTCGCGGGCTCCCGCCAGGCCCGTCCACGCCCGCGCACCTATCCCCCAGACCCCACCGCTTCCTTTTAGCCGCACAGGGGTTTAACCGTCTCAGCCGAGCGGAACCCTGGTTTCGCCGACTGCCTCACCGAGCGTATGGCTGATCACGAAGGCTTGTTCCGTTCCCTGAGCTTGTCGAAGGGCAGAGCAGGTGCGGGGACGCTGCGTCTGCTTGTTTCGTTCCCTGAGCTTGTCGAAGGGCAAGCCCGGGCCGGCCCTTCGACGGGCTCAGGGAACGGAACAGGATCCTTCGATTTCGAATATCGGGGTGCGGCTGTCGGCTCGGCGATGTTGACTGGGTCCATGTCGACACGTACCGCGCCGCATCTCGCCAAGCCTGAGCTGGTCACCACCACCGAGGAGACCAAGGACGACTTCTTCGCCGCGATCGCGCGCGGTTTTCATGACACCTATGACGCCGAGGTCTGGGGGCCGGCGCGGGATCTGTTCGAGCCGGAGCGGAACTTCGGTCATCGGGTCGACGACCGGTGGGTGTCCAGTTGTGGCGCGTACACCCGGGAGATGGCGACGCCCGGCGGCTCGGTGCCGGTGGCGGCGGTCACCGTCGTCACCGTGGCGCCGGGCTATCGGCGGCGAGGGCTGTTGACCGACATGATGCGGCACCAGCTGACTGTGGATGTGATGGATCGCGGGGTCGAGCCGTTGGCGTTGCTCTGGGCGTCGGAGTCGTTGATCTACGGGCGGTTCGGCTACGGCCGGACGACCTCGCTGCTCAGCATCTCCGGCAAGACCCGGGAGATGGCCTTCCTGCCGGGAGTCGATCTCGGCGACGGGTCGGTGGACGAGGTCAGCGTGGAGGAATATCTGGCCGCCGCTCCGGAGGCCCGGGACCGGTTCTTCGCCGACCGGCCGGGTGCGCTGGCCCGGACCGAGGCGTGGTGGAAGGGCATGGTGCACGACCCGGAGGCCTGGCGGCGCGGGGCCTCCGCCCGCCGCTTCCTGCTGCACTTCGCGGCCGACGGCACGCCGGACGGGTTCGCCAGCTTCCGGACCAAATGGACCGACGACGGCGGCGAGGTGATGATCAACGATCTCGACGCCGCGACCCCGCAGGCCTATGCCCGGCTGTGGCGGTTCCTGCTCGACCTCGACCTGATCCGCGTCTTCCGGCTCGGGCATGCGCCGACCGACGAACCGCTGCGCCAGCTGGTCGCCGACCAGCGCGCGATCAAGACCGAGCTGCACGACGCCTCGTACGCCCGGCTGACCGACATCCCGCGCTCCCTGGCCGCCCGCAAGTACACCGGCGACCTCGACGTCGTCCTCGACGTGGCCGACAGCTTCCTGCCGGAGGTGGCCGGACGCTTCCGGGTCCAGGCCGGCCCGGAGGGGGCCGACGTCACCCGGACCGACGCGACGGCCGATGTCGCCCTGACCGTCCGCGACCTCGCCACGATCTACCTCGGCGGCACCCCGTTGAACACCCTGCAGCGCGCCGGCCTGATCGACGAGCACACCCCCGGCAGCGTGCAGGCGATCTCACACGCCTTCAGCTGGCCCCGCGCCCCCTTCTGCCCCGACGACTTCTGATCGTTCGTTCCCTGAGCCTGTCGAAGCATGTCCTGAGCTTGTCGAAGGGGGCAGCCGTGATGCAACCCATTGCATTCCGGGACCTCAGCAGGGTCGGGCCTGGCCCCCTTCGACAAGCTCAGGACATGCTTCGACAGGCTCAGGGGACGTGAGGCCAATTCCGCGATGCGAATGGCAACTGTTGGCAAGCGTTTGCCCTCCGGATCGGCGCCAGCTTAGGGTCGGGAAGCGTGACCACATGGACGTTGTCCGGCTTCGGTGACGAGATCGACCCCGACCCGGTCGTACAGATCGCGGTCCTGCAGGCGCTCGGGGCCAACCACCTCGAGGTACGCAGTGCCTGGGGCACCAACATCGTCGAGCTGTCCGGTGATCAACTGTCCCAGCTCAAGATCATTCTCGACGAACGCGGGATGGGTGTCTCGGCGATCGCGTCGCCGATCGGCAAGGTCGACGTAGCCGAACCGATCGAGGCCGAGCTGAAGCGGCTCGATGCCGCGATCAACGCCGCCCAGCTGCTCGGCGCCGGGTTCATCCGGATCTTCTCCTTCTACCGGGGCGAAGGGATCGCGGTCGAGGCGATCCGGGACCGGGTGATCGATCACCTCGGGGCACTGGCGGAGCGGGCCGGACAGGCCGGGCTGGTGTTGCTGCACGAGAACGAGAAGGGCATCTACGGCGACGTGCCGGCCCGGGTGCACGACCTGATCACCGGCGTCGGCTCGTCCGCGCTCAAGGTCGCTTGGGACAACGCCAACTTCGTCCAGTGCGGCGTCCGGCCCTACACCGACGGCTTCGACCTGCTGCTGCCGCACCTGGCCTACCTGCAGGTCAAGGACGCGAAGGCCGACACCGGCCAGGTGACGCCGGCCGGCGAGGGTGACGGCCAGCTCGCCGAGACCGTGGCCGGGCTTCGTGATCATGGTTTCGACGGCTTCGCCTCGCTCGAGCCGCACCTCGCCATCGCCGGGCAACTCGGCGGATTCTCCGGGCCGGCCGCGTTCGGACGCGCGGCCCGCGCCTTCGCCTTCCTCACCCACACCCAAGGAGTGATCTTCGATGACGGCCCCTGAAGCTTCGAGTACGCCCACGCCGGGGCAGCGCCGGATCGTGATCATCGGCTGCGGCATCATCGGCAAGCATCACGCGCTGGTGGCGACCAAGCACCCGGACTTCGTCGTGACCGGGCTGGTCGACACCGACCCGGCGGCGATGGAGCGGGTGGCCGAGGTCGTCGTCGCCGAGGGTGCCGACCGGCCGACGTCGTACGGCAGCATCGCCGATGCGCTCGCCGCCGGTGCCGACGTGGCCGCGATCTGCACCCCGAGCGGGCTGCACCTGGACCAGGCCGAGGAGTGCCTGGCCGCCGGCGTGCACCTGGTGATCGAGAAGCCGCTGGACGTCAGCGTGCAGCACGGCGTCGAGTTCGGGCGGCTGGTCGAGGCGGCCGAGGAGCGCGGACAGGTGGTCAGCGTGATCAGCCAGCACCGGTTCGACCCGGGCAGCCAGGTGGTCCGCAAGATCATCGAGGAGAAGAAGCTCGGCACCGTCACCTCGGCGATGGCGAGCATGGCCTGGTTCCGCAGCCAGGCCTACTACGACTCCGGGGACTGGCGCGGCACCTGGGCGCTGGACGGCGGCGGCGCCGTGATGAACCAGGGTGTGCACACCGTCGACCTGCTGCGCTGGTTCCTCGGCCGGCCGGTCGAGATCTTCGCCCACACGGCGCAGTTGGCGCACGAGCGGATCGAGATCGAGGACACCGCGACGGCGACGATCAGGTTCGAGTCCGGCGCGCTGGCGGCGCTGCACCTGACCACGGCCGCCTACCCGGGCCTGACCGTCCGACTCCAGGTGCACGGCTCGCTCGGCTCGGCGATCATCGACAACGATGAGCTGAAGTATCTGCACGCCGGCGACGGCGAGGTGGACGCCAACCTGCGCAGCGCCAAGTCCCGCGGCAATCAGGCCGAGCAGGCGAGCAAGGCCGAGGACGAGTTCTCCGGCAGCCGCAACGACCCGAACTCCTTCCTGGCCGGCCATCTGCGTCAGTACGACGACATCGCCGCGGCGATCAAGGACGGCGGTCGCCCGTTGGTCGACACCCAGGAGGCGCTGCTGTCGCTGGCCCTGGTACGGTCGATCTACGTCTCGGCGACCCTCGGCCAGCCGGTCGCCTTCGATGACGTGCTGCACGGCAAGTACGACGACGTCGAGCCCGTGATCAAGGGCCGGCCGGTCGAGGTCGAAGCAGCTTCGTGATGACGTTGCCTGATCCGTTCCCTGAGCCTGTCGAAGGGCTGAGCCCGATCATGACCATCCGATGACCCAGGTCAACGCGCGACTGGCACACCTCGGACTGGGCGCGTTCCACCGCGCCCACCAGGCCTGGTACACCCACCGGGCCAACCTTGATCAGTCGGGCGATCCCTGGCTGATCACAGCCTTCACCGGTCGCCAGGTCGAGCTGGCTCGGATCCTGAGTGATCAGGACGGCCGGTACACGTTGATCGAGCGGGCCGCCGACGGTGATCATGCGACCATGATCGAGACTCACGCGGCGGCGCTGCCGGGTGGTGATCATGAATCCTGGCGGTCGGTGCTGGCCGATGATCAGATCTCGGTGCTGACGACCACGGTGACCGAGGCCGCGTACCTGATCGATGATCAGGACCGGCAGCGACTGGCGGCCGGCGAGGCCGGGATCTCGGTCCCGGCCCGGATCGTCGACGGCCTGCGCGGCCGGCACCGCTCCGGCGGCGCGCCGATCGCCGTGCTGTGCTGCGATAACCTGACCGACAACGGCACCATGCTGCGCGGGCGGGTGCTGGAGCTCGCCGGTGATCTTGGTGCTGACTTCGCCGACTGGGTCGCCGGATCGGTCACCTTCCCGTCCAGCATGGTGGACCGGATCACCCCGGCGACAACGGCCGATGATCTTGTCGTGGCCAAGGAGCTGTCCGGCTGGGACGATCGCGCGCCGGTGATCACCGAGCCGTTCAGCGAGTGGGTGATCGCGGGCGACTTCCCGGCCGGACGCCCGGCCTGGGACGTCGCCGGCGTCCGGTTCGTGGCCGACGTGCAACCGTACGAACAGCGCAAGCTGTGGCTGCTCAACGGCGCTCACTCCCTGCTGGCCTATCTCGGCCTGCAGCGCGGGCTGAGCACGATCGCCGAGACGATGGCCGATCCGGTTTGTGTCGCGGCGATGGAGGACGCGTGGCGGGACGCCGCCGCCGTGCTGCCGTTCAAGCAGGCCGAGATCGACGCCGCGACGGCCGCCCTGCGCGACCGGTTCGGCAATCCGCGGATCCAGCACCGGCTGGCCCAGATCGCCGCCGACGGCTCGCAGAAGTTCCCGGTCCGGTTCGGTGACGTGTACCGGCACCGCCGGTCGGCCGGACTTGATCATGGAGCCGCGCTGCCGCTGGCCGTCGCGGCCTGGATCTGCCACCTGCAGACCGACCTGGTCAAGGACGCCGGCGCCGTCGAGTTGATCACCGCCCTGGCCGGAGCGGCCGGCGACGCCGACCGGGTCCGGCTGGCCCTGGCCGTGCTCGGCCCGGAGGCGGCCGACGATAATCACCTTGCCCGGGACACCGAAGCCCGGCTGACCGAGCTACACACCACAGGAGAGACACCGTCGTGAAGATCGAACGCGCCGAGGTGATCGTCACCTCGCCGGACCGCAACTTCGTCACCCTGAAACTGACCACCGACGACGGGATCACCGGGATCGGCGACGGCACGCTGAACGGCCGTGAGCTCGCGGTGGCGTCGTATCTGAGCGAGCACGTCGTGCCGCTGCTGATCGACCGGGACGCCAGCCGGATCGAGGACACCTGGCAGTTCCTCTACCGCAGCGCCTACTGGCGTCGCGGCCCGGTCACCATGGCCGCGATCGCCGCGGTCGACGTGGCGCTGTGGGACATCAAGGCGAAGTCGGTCGGGCTGCCGCTCTACCAGCTGCTCGGCGGCGCCAGCCGGGAGGGCATCCTGGCCTACGGTCACGCCAGCGGCAAGGACACCGAGGCGCTGTTCGACAGCGTCCGATCCCATCAGGAGCAGGGATATCGGGCGATCCGGATCCAGACCGGCGTGCCCGGCCTGAAGTCGATCTACGGCGTCGCGGCCAACGTCACCCAGCCCGGCAACGAGGGCAAGCGGTACGACTACGAGCCGGCTCAGCGGGCCCTGCGCCCGGCCGAGGAGGACTGGGACACCCGGTCCTACCTGCGCCACCTGCCGACCGTCTTCGAGGCGGTGCGGGGCGAGTTCGGCCCGGAGTTGCCGCTGCTGCACGACGGCCATCACCGGATGACGCCGATCCAGGCGGCCAAGCTGGGCAAGGCGCTGGAGCCGTACGACCTGTTCTGGCTCGAGGACTGCACGCCGGCGGAGAACCAGCAGGCGCTGCGCCTGGTCCGCGAGCACACCACGACGCCGCTGGCGATCGGCGAGGTGTTCAACACCGTCTGGGACTACCAGGGCTTGATCAGCGAGCAGTTGATCGACTACGTCCGCAGTGCGGTCACCCACACCGGCGGCGTCACCCACCTGAAGAAGATCTTGGAATTCGCCGCGCAGTATCAGATCAAGTCCGGCATCCACGGCCCGACCGACATCTCACCGGTCGGCATGGCCGCCGCCCTGCATCTTGATCTTGCGATCCACAACTTCGGGATCCAGGAGTACATGAAGCACGGCGACGCCACCAACCGGACCTTCAAGCAGTCGTTCACCTTCGAGGACGGCTACCTGCACCCGGGTGATCAGCCGGGGATCGGCGTCGAGCTGGACGTGGACGAGGCCGGCAAGTATCCGTACCAGACGGCCTATCTGCCCTACAACCGGTTGGCCGACGGGACCGTGCACGACTGGTGATCTTGAAACCTCAAACGAGCCTGCCGAGGATCTCCTCGACAGGCTCGTTTCAGGTTTCGGGGGTGGTGATCAGATGCAGACCAGGCCGAGCAGGTCGATGATCTTGCAGTCCCGCTCGTCCTCGTCATCCTCCTCGCCCGGCCGCGAGGATCCGGACGGCGTCGCCGACGGTGTCGGAGTGGGATCTCCGGACGGACCGGCCGACGGCGTCGGCGGCCGCGGCGGCGTGCTGCTCGGCGCCGGCTCCTCGGTGGGCACGGGCGGCGAGCCGGCTTCCTTGGACGGTGCGGGCCGGGTCGGCTCCGGATCCTTCGTCGGCTCCGGATCCTTGCTCTGCCGCGGCTCCTTGGTCGGTTCGGGATCCTCCGGCGGCGCGGTGTGGTCGTCGTCCCCGTCCGGTTCGCCGTGGCCCTGCGGGCTCTGCGACAGCTTCCCGACCGGCGGCCCCTCGTTGTCGTCGGGTTCCTGTTGATCTTCGTTCCCGGCCGTACTCGAGGGGGTCCCCGGTGTGTTCGACCGCTGACTCCGGTCGGCCGCGCGGCGGGCCTCATCCAGCGCGGCTTGGCGCTCCGCGGCCCGGCGGGCCGCCTTGGAGTGGTCCGCTTCGGCCTCGGGTTCGCCCCAGCCGGCCGGCGCGATGATGTCACTGCCGGCGGCGGAGTCAGGCTGGTACTGGTAGAGCACCGTGGTGGTGCCGATGGCGAGGGTCAACCCGAACCCGGCGCACATCAACAGGAGTCCGCGGAGCCCGCCGGTCCGCGCGAGGAAGCCCGGGCGATCGGGGGAACCGTTCGTTGGCCGCCGCAGGGCGCGCCGTGGCTGATCTGAACTGTCCGGTGGGAACGCAGCTCGGCCTGGCACGAAGTGGACCTCCTCCACCGCGCCATCGGGCCCCCCGACGCGGGAATCTGTTCCAACGGCCGAACGTCCCCGATCGACGTCCGTTGTCAGACTTGGCTGAACCACTTACACGTGCGAATCATTGAACCGATTCGGCGACGCGCCAAGGCTACTGAGCGGGCGGGTCTCGGGGGAACCGGCTTCAAGAAATCTTGATCTTGTCCTGCGGTGGGCCTCAGGTTCCCCAAGATCAAAGCCGACTTGTAGCGGCCGGGCCCACGTGCCTGGACCACATAGCGCTCAGCCGCTACAAGTCGGCTTCGGGTCAGATGCAGACCAGGCCGAGCAGATCGATGATCTTGCACTCGCGATCATCGTCGTCGCCGGGCTTCGGCGGCTTCGGGGTCTTGGTCGGCGGCTTGGTCGGTTTCGTGGTCGGTTCCTTGGTCGGCTCCGGCCGCTTCGTCGGTTCCTTGGTGGGCTCGGGCTTCTTGGTCGGCTCGGGATCATCCGTCGGCCGGCTGGTCGGCTCGGGCTTCTTGGTCGGTTCCGGTTCCTTCGGCGGCTTCGGCTGCCGGGTCGGTTCCTTGGTCGGCGGGGCCGGCTCGGGCTGCTTGGGTGGCTGCTCGGTCGCGCGCGGCTTCTTGGTCGGCGCGACCCGCTTCGGCTCCTTGCTGGGCGGCGGTTCGTCGGCGGAAGGCTTCGGCTCGTCGACCGTGCCCTGCGGGCTCCGCTCCGGCTGGCGTACCGGCGGATCGTTGGTGTCGTCCGGAGCCGGCGGCTGCTGCTCGTCGGCGGGCGGCGTTGGCGCGGGCTCGGTCGGCGCGGGTGGTTCGGTCGGAGTGGGGCCGGGGTCGAGCAGGATGCCGACTCCGGGATGGTCGGACTGCCGGCTGCGGTCTTCGGCCTCGCGGCGGGCCTGCTCCAGCTGTCGCTGCCGTTCGGCGGCCTGCCGGTCGGTCTCGCTCTTGCTCGGCGGCTCGGCGCCGGCCTTCCAGACGCCGGGGATGATGACCCGGCTGCCGGGCGCCTCCGGTGAGGTGATCGATCCCTGGTTGCCGAGCACCGCGGTCGAACTGATGGCCAGGGACAGGCCGAAGCCGGCGCCGATCACCAACAGCCGGCGGAGGCCGGTGGATCTGAACAAAGGTCTGAGGGGCCCTGGGGGGTCTTTCGGCGGAGCGGTCGCCCGCCGTGGGCTGGTGGATGGATCGGACGAGGCTGCGGGTCGGCCTGACACCGAGTAGGACCTCCTCACCACGCCTTCGGGCCCCCGGCGCGGTACGTGCTGCAACGGCGAACGTCCCCGATCGACGTCCGTTGTCAAGCTGGTGCTGACGCAAAGTTTTCGATCACGGGACCCGGAGTCGACCCGCAGCCGAAGGATTCAGATTACCCAGCCGGTGGGCTGACCGGAACCCGATTCGGGAATCACTTTCGGACAGTCTCAGCGGCCGGACCTCCGGCTCCGACCCGCCCGGTTCGGCGGCGGCGAGTTATCGTTGCGGTGAACGACAGGGGAGCGCCGCACCTGGGGCGCTGAGAGTGCGACAGATCGCAGACCCTCGAACCTGATCCGGTTGACACCGGCGTAGGGAGTCGGGCCATCTCGAGCCGCGACGGAGCGATCCGTCTCGGCTTCCCTTCCACGAGACTGGAAGGAAAATGATCATGACCACCGAAGCTTCGGCGGATCCGCACCTGGCCACCGGGCCACTGCTGCGCTGGCGTACCGTCGACCTGATCACCGCGGTGATGATCGGCGTCGCGTTCGGCATCGCCTTCATCGGCTGGGCGCAGGTGACCAACCTGACCCAACCACTCTTCCTCGCCCTGCCTCCGCTGGGTGGCCTGCTCGGCGGATTCTGGTGGCTGCCGGCCGTCGTCGGCGGGCTGATCATCCGGCGCCCGGGGGCGGCGTTGCTGGCGATGCTGGTCGGCGCCAGCGTCGAACCGCTGCTGGGTGGGCAGTGGGGCATCAGCACCCTGGGCTCCGGGCTGTTCCAGGGGATCGGCGTCGAGCTCGGCCTGCTGATCTTCGGCTACCGGCGCTTCACCGCGCTGTCGGCCATGCTCGGCGGGCTGCTCGCCGGCCTGCTGGAGACGCCGTACGAATGGCTCACCTACTACCAGGAGTGGGCCGTCGGCTACGTGCTGATCTACGGCGTCGCCATGATGATCTCCGGTGCCCTGCTCGGCGGTCTGGTCGGCCTGGCCCTGGTCAAGGCCCTCACCGCCACCGGCGTCCTCGCCCCCTTCCCGCCGGGCCGCGAACGCGCCGCCGCCCACCGGATCTGACCCTCGATGGGCACCACCGCCCACCCGCCTTGATGGACGTACGTGAGCGCCGGGTGGTCTTGGGGACGGGTGCGGCCGGTCCGGTGGACCGACGATCTTGGTCGGAAGATGCCGGCCTCGCCCGGCCGCAGGTCCTGACGCGACCGGGCGAGCATCGAGTGGGACGTTTCCCGCCCTCGCCGGGCCCGGGAAGCCGGGAAACGTCACACTCGCCGTGCCGTGCCGTGGTGTCTGGCCAGGGCTCGGGCGAGGTTGCGTCCGGTCCGGCGGTGGGCGTCTCGGGTATGGCGGCTGCCGGCGCCTTGGCGCGGCGCGGTGGTCCGCCGGATGTCGGCCGATCGGGACTGGGCGTGCCCCGCCTGCATCGGGGATCGGGCGAGGCTGTGTCCGGCCGGGTCGGTGGGCGTCTCGGTGCGGCCGGCGCTGGCCTCGGCGGGGTCTACGAGCTGTCCGCGGACCCGCACTGGGTGGGGTCGAGGCTACGTGGCCGGGTCTCGGCGCGTTCTGGCGAGCATCGAGTGGGACGTTTCCCGTCCACTCGGCGCGTGGAGAGCCGGCAAACGGCACAGTCGGTGGGCGAGTGGGGGCGGGGGTCGAGGACCGATGGGTCGGTTTCGGGCGGAGTGGGGATCCATGCCGGATGAGGGCAGGTCGGGACCGGTTGGGCTCGGGTCGGGTGACGTTGGTGCGGCCGGTGATCGTGGCGGGTCCGGGACCGAGGTCGACGGAGTCGGGCGAGAAGGGGGTGCGCCGGCAGCGGGATCGGAGCCGGGGGCGGTGGTCGTTCGCGGGCTGAGTTGGCGCCCGCACGGTCGGCGGGAGCCGACACTGCGCGATCTCACCGTGACGCTGCGGCCCGGGGAACGGGTGCTGCTCGCCGGGGCCAGTGGGTCCGGGAAGTCGACGTTGCTGAGGCTGTTGGCCGGGCTGGCCGACGAGAGCCTGGGCGAGCTGACCGGCGAGTTGCGTACCCCGGGCGGCAGCCGGCCCGGCGGGGCGGGGCTGCTGCTGCAGGATCCGACGCACGCGGTGGTGGCCGAGCATGCCGGGCGTGATGTGGCGTTCGGACCGGAGAACCGGCGGGCCCCGCGGCCGGAGATCCTGCTCCGGTCGGAACGGGCGTTGGCCGCGGCCGGCTTCCCGTATCCGGCGACCCGACGGTCCACCGATCTCTCCGGCGGCGAGCAGCAGCGGCTCGCCCTGGCCGGCGCCCTCGCGCTCGATCCGGAACTGTTGCTGCTGGACGAGCCGACGGCGATGCTCGACCCGGCCGGCGCCGCGACGGTGCGGGATGCGGTGATCAACGTCGTCGGTGATCGGCCGGTCACCGTGGTGGTCGTCGATCACCGGCCCGGCGACTGGCTCGACTTCTGCGATCGGATGATCGTGCTCGACCCGGCCGGCCGCCTGCTGGCCGACGGCCCGGCGCGGACCGTGCTGGCCGAGCGGCGGACCGAGTTGCTGGCGGCCGGGGTCTGGGTGCCGGGTGAACCGCCGCCGGATCCGGTCCGGATCGATTGGACGAGTCCGCGGCCGGCCGACCCGAGTGCCCCGGTCAGCGAGTGGCGCGAGGCGTCGGATGGTGGTCGTGCGACCGAATCGGCTCCGGGTGAATCCGGGTCGATCCGTTGGTCGGAGGTGCCGGGCACCTCGGAGGCCATGGGCCCGCCGCGATTCGGTTCGGGTGGTGCTCGGCCTTCGGGTTCGGATCCGGTCGAGGCTCGGCTGGCCGGTTCGGAGAGTTTGGGTACGCGGGAGTCGGGCGCGGGATCAGCCTCATCGGGAGCTGAACACTCGGCGACGAACCCGGGCCACTCAACCGAGGGAGCGGTGATCTATCGCGCCCTGGATCTCTCGATCGACGCACCGGGCCGGGGCGCCGGGAGGAGTGGCGATCGCCTGGTCGACCGGCTGGAGTTGGAGTTGCGCCGTGGCGACCTGGTGGCGGTGCAGGGTCGCAGCGGCAGCGGGAAGTCCACCCTGCTCCGGGTCCTCTCCGGTCTCCTCCCTGCCGGCGCGGGTGAGGTGATCGTCGAGAGTGACCTTGTCCACGCGGATCCGACGATTTCAGGTGGGAAAGTGCACTCTCGGCGCAGCGGAGGCGGGATCTCGCTGGAGCGGGTGGCGCGGCGGTCGCGGGAGTTGGCGCGGGTGGTGGCCTGGCAGCCGCAGCATGCCGAGCAGCAGTTGACCCGGCGGACGGTCGAGGCCGAAGTGCTGGCGACCAGTGAGGCGGTGTTGGCCGACGATCCGGCCGAGTTGGCGGCCGCCCGGCGGCGGGCCGAGGCGATGATCATCGCGCTCGGGCTGGACCGGCTCCGCGGGGCGGATCCGTACCAACTGTCGGGCGGGGAGCAACGCCGGGTCGCGCTCGCGGCGGCGGTGGCGCACCGGCCGGCGGTGGTGCTGCTGGACGAACCGACCGTGGGTCAGGATCGGCAGACCTGGGCCGCGGTGGCCGGGGTGATCGAGGCGCTGCGGGCGGACGAAACCGCGGTCGTCGTCGCCACCCACGATGCCGACCTGGCCGACCGAGCCGGTGATCGGCTGATTCTCGGTGCAGCCACGGAGGCGCCGGATGCGAAACCCGATCACCGGATCGTCGAGGTGATTGACCCGGGCGATCCGCCGGCCGCGCGGTGCAACCCGGCGGCCCTGCTGTTGATCGCGCTCGGCGCGGCGATTGGCTCGTTCTTCGTCGACCACTGGCTGACCGGCCTGCTCACCCTGGCCGTGACCGCGTTGCTCGCACCGCTGGCGGTCCGCGGGGTGCGCTCGACGCTGGCCCGGCTGACCCCGGTGACGCTGGCGGCGCTGACGGTCGGCTGGTCGGCGCTGGCGTTCTCCGACCGCGGATTCCTGGCTGCGCAGTCGTGGCCGATCGCGGCGGCGGAGGTGACCCGGATCGGCTGCCTGGTCATCCCCGGGGTGCTGCTGATCCCGTCGCTGCCGCCGAGCCGGCTCGGCGACGCGCTGGCCCAGCGCTGCCGGCTGCCGCATCGCCCCGTGGTCGCGGTGGCGGCCGGACTGCTCCGGCTGCAGCAGTTGATCGACGTCTGGCGGACCATGGCCGACGTGCGGCGGATCCGCGGGCTCGATCCGGGGCGGTCGCCGATCGGCCGGGTCCGGCACGTGGCCGGGATGACCTTCGCCCTGCTGGTGTACGCCCTCCGCGCGGCTCAGGAGTTGGCGCTGTCCATGGACGCCCGGGGCTTCGCTAGCGCCCGGAACCGTACCTTCGCCTTGCCGTCGCCGTGGCGCGGAGTCGACTGGACAGGCGTCGGCGTCGCGACCCTGCTGGTCGCGACGCCGCTCGTGCTGGCCCGCCTCATCGGCTGAGCTTCAGCCAGCGCTCAGAGGTATTCCTCGATGGCGCCGAGCAGGACGGACTTGGCCTTGGCGCCCTTGAAGGCCTTGACCAGTTCGCCGCCGACGTACACCTGGATCGTCGGCAGGCCGAGGACGTGGTTGTTGGCCGGGGTCACCGGGTTCACGTTGGTGTCCATCTTGACGATCGTGACCTTGTCGCCGTGCGCCTGGGCCAGCTCCTCGATCACCGGGGCGACCTGCTTACACGGCCCGCACCAGTCGGCCCAGTACTCGACCATGACCGGCTTGTCCGACTTCAGCACGACCTGGTCGAAGGTCTCGTCGGTGACTTCGATGACAGCGCTCATCGTTCCTGCTTTCCTTCTGGGTTCTTCGGGTCGGTGACGGTTCAGACGCCGGCCGCTACGGGCACCTGGGTGACCTCGTCGGCCAGGTCGGCGAGGAAGCGCTCGGCATCCAGCGCGGCGGAACAGCCGGTGCCGGCCGCCGTGATCGCCTGCCGATAGGTGTGATCGACCAGGTCGCCACAGGCAAACACGCCGGGCAGGTTGGTCCGGGTGCTGCCGGGCTGGACCAGCACGTAGCCGGCGTCGTCGAGATCGACCTGGCCGCGGACCAGCTCCGACCGGGGGTCGTGGCCGATCGCGATGAACAGCCCCTCGATCGGCAGCTCCCGCTGCTCGCCGCTGGTGGTGTCCTCCAGCGTAACTCCGCTGAGCGCGTGCTCACCGTGGATCTCGGAGACGGCGGAGTTCCAGCCGAACTTGATCTTGGGATCGTTCTTCGCCCGCGCGGCCATGATCTTGCTCGCCCGGAGCTCGTCGCGCCGGTGGATCAGGGTGACCGACTTGGCGAACCGGGTCAGGAAGGTGGCCTCCTCGACCGCCGAGTCGCCGCCGCCGACGACCGCGATGTCCTTGTCCCGGAAGAAGAATCCGTCACAGGTGGCACACCAGGAGACGCCGTGCCCGGACAGCCGGTCCTCGTCGGACAGGCCGAGCTTGCGATAGCCCGAGCCCATCGCCAAGATCACGGTGCGGGCCGAGAAGGTGTTGTCGTACGCGTCCTGCACGGTCTTGATCCCGCCGGTCAGGTCCATCGCGGTGATGTCCTCGGCGACCAACTCGGCGCCGAACCGCTCGGCCTGCGCCTTCAGGTTCTCCATCAGATCCGGGCCGAGGATGCCGTCGGGGAAGCCGGGGAAGTTTTCCACGTCGGTGGTGTTCATCAGGGCGCCGCCGGCGTCCACCGAACCGGTGAACACCAACGGCTTCAGGGCCGCCCGCGCGGCATAGATCGCGGCGGTGTAACCGGCCGGACCGCTGCCCACGATGATCACATCCCGGACCTCGGCCGAGGGCCTGGCCGCGACCGCTGCCGCGGCGGGGGTGGAGATCGTGATCGCATTGACGGCCGGGATGCCGGAGACGTTGCTCATCGAGATCCTTCGTTGTGGTGCGTAGTCCTGGGTTTGGGTTCTGGGTTCTGGACCGCAACCCTACAGTGACCGAACGCTCGCCCCGGTGCAGCTATTCCGGCGTGGATCGGCGCGCCATCAGGGCCACCGTGGCGGCCCCGGCCAGGGCGATCGGCGGCAGCAGGAGCAGCCCGCGCTCGCCGAGCACCGGCAGCAGTGCCGCCGCCAGGGTGCTGCCGACCGCCCCGGCGAGCAGGCCCGCACAGACCATGCTCGAGTAGCCGCGGGCCAGCGCCTCGGCCGGCACCACGCGGTCCAGCAGCCCGGACAGCACCACTCCCTGCGGCGCGGCCAGCAGCCCGCCGGCGAATCCGGTCAACACCAGCAGCCACGGCACCCCGGCGACCAGCAGGGCGATCACCCCGACCGTCGCACCGCCGCCGGCCACGATCGCCAGCCTGGTCCACGGCCGTCCGGGCCAGGCGCGGGAGCCGTAGCCGAGGGCGCCGACCACGTCGCCCAGCGCCGCCGCCGAGGCCACGACGCCGGCCAGGACGACGACGCCGGCGACGGTCATCACCCCGGGCACCGCCACGGTCGTGATGCCGGTGGCGAGGCCAGACCCGGCGCTGACAGCGAGCAGCCAGCCGAGGCCGTGCCGCCACCAGCCCCGGGTCACCGGCCGGGGCGCGGCGCCGGCCTGCCGAGTCCGTACGGCCTGGCGGAACAGCACCACCGAGCCGAGCAGCAGCAGCGCGATCAAGCCCAGGCTGGCGGCCGGCAGCGCGGCCGCCACGGCCAGACTGACCAGCATCGGGCCGAGCAGGATCGCGCCCTGGAACAGCACGGTCAGCAGCGCGTACCCGGCGGTGCGCCCGGCGTCGTCGGCCACCACCAGCGGCAGCCAGGCCCGCACCGCGGTGGTGATCGCCGGCACGGTGACTCCGCAGATCGCCACCAGGATGATCATGATCACCGGCGTCGCGCCGCCGTACCCGATCATGATCAACAGCGCGAAGCCGAGGGCCGAGACCAGCCCGGTGATCATGATCACCAACGCCGGGTTCCAGTGGCTCAGGATGCGTCCCTGGGCCAACAGGCCGACCGCGTTGCCGGCGCTGAACACGCCGGCCAGCAGCCCGGCCAACGGCAGTGAGCCGGTCCAGTGCTGGACGGTGAGGATGATCGCCAGGCCGGCCATGCCGATCGGCAGCGCGCTGACGAAGACGGCGGTCAGGGCCGGTAGGACGGCCGGAGTCGACCACAGGGTGCGGTAGGGATTGGGCATTCTTGGGCATACCTCCAGGAGGCTGCCCACCCACCCATGCCGGTGCGGATCACCGGCTCGTATGAAGATCGACCTTAGCCGTCCTGGATCGGCGGCGGAACGGGCCGACCGATCGGTGGTACGGACACGGCCGGGGCTTGCTCAGCGGGGGAGTTCGGTGGTGGTGCTGGCTTTCGGGTCGTCGGGGCAGCCGGAGACCACGGTGACGAAGGACTTGCCGCCGGTGCTGGTGTAGACGAGGAGGGCTTGGGAGCCGTCGACGACGACGCGGGCGATGTCGGTGATCCGGCCGTCGGTCACCTTGCGGGCGCAGCTCCAGGCGAGGGAGAGCCAGTGGCTGTCGAGGTCGGTCTTGGAGCGGAGTTCTTCGGCCTGGGGGGCCAGGTTGCGGCTGGTCAGCGGGGAGCGGAGGGCCTGCGGCTCGCCCAGCCCGGCGCGGGCGCCGGCGGCGTAGCCGGCGAAGCCGATCGCGGCGGCCGCGACGCAGGCGACCAGGGCGCGACCGAGGAAACGGGACCGGGAGGGCTTGGCCAGGTCGCTGCCGAGGGTGCCGAGGCTGGGCTTGTGCCGGTGGGCCAGTTCGTAGCGATGTTCATCGTCGGAGCTCGCCTGCCCGGATTGCCGCCGGTTCTGTTCGGCGTCGATGACGGCGGCCAGTCGGGCGGTGACGGCGGCGGGCATCGGCGGGGTGGGTTCGGCGGCGAGCCGTACGCTCACCTGCTCGAGCTCGGCCTGGCTGGCGGCGCAGCGCCGGCAGCCGGCCAGGTGTTCGGTGATCTCCGCCCCGCGGGCGGCGTCGACGAGACCGGCCGCGGCGTCGGCCAGTTCGTCAACGGTCAGATGTTCGGCCACAACGGGTTCCTTGGGCTCGATCGGGGAAGCGGACGAGAAGATCGGTCAGGGGCGGGTGCCGGGGCACCGTCGTCTTGGACGGCCGCCGCGCGGGGTTCGGTTCCCGGTCGCCGCGGATTTGTTTCGGCTTCAAGTTCGTTGCTCACCGCCGGTCACTCAACCAGTCCCTGGGTTCGCAGCCGGTCGATCGTCGCCTCGGTCGCCGGGTCCAGGGTCGCCTCCGGAGCGTGCGCGGCCACCCAGCGGAGCAGGGTCGGGGTGCCCTCCCGGAGCAACGACACGCCGACCAGGTGGGCGGCGCCATCGGCGATGGTGAGCCGGTAGCCCGGACCGGTCAGCATCCGCACCTGGCGTACGGCGACGACGTCGGACCCGGCCAGCACGTGCTTGCCGCGGAACCGCCGCACGGTCAGCGTCGCGCCGTCCACCTCGAGATAGGCCCGGGCCCGGAACCAGACGACGACCAGCAGCACGACCCAGCAACCGACCAGGACCGCGATCGTCGACTCCCAGCCCGGCGTGCGCTGGCTGACCAGCAGCGTGACGCAGGCGACCAGGCCGACGGTCGTCATGATGATCGGCGTCCGCCAGTTGTAGGCCAGATCGAGCGGATGGGACACGGGCTGATCGATTCTGCGGCCGGCCCTCCGACGGGCTCAGGGAACGAGGACGCGGCTGCGGCTGGATGCGGGGTGCGGGAGTCGGTCAGGGCGCCGGGCCGTCGCGTTGCCGACCCGGAGATCGTACGTCCGGGCCGCCGGAATCCACCTCGACCAGGTCGTGCTCGTCGCGATCGGCGTCGACCCGCAGATGCCGCAGCAGCGGCACCAGCTTGGCCCGGCCGCGGGCACAGCGGCTCTTGACCGTGCCCGGCGCGCAGCCGAGGATCGTCGCCGCCTCCTCGACCGAATAGCCCTCCATGTCGATCAGCACCAGGGCAGCGCGCTGATCGGCGTTCAGCTGCAACAGGGCCGCCGCCACATCACTGCGCTGCTCCTTCAGTTCCAACGGATCGATCGACTCGGTGACGCCCAGCTCGGCGGCGCGGTCGGGATCGTCGGGCAGCGGATCGGCCAGTCGCACCTTGTTGCGGCGGATCCGGTCCAGGCAGGCGTTGACCACGACCCGGTGCAGCCAGGTGGTCACCTGGGCGTCGCCGCGGAAGCTGCCGGCCCGGCGGAAGGCGGAGATGTAGGCGTCCTGCAGCGCGTCGGCGGCCTCCTCCGGATTCCGCATCGTCCGCAACGCGATCGCCCAGAGCCGTTCCTGGTGCCGGGTCACCAGGGTGCTGAACGCGTTCGGGTCCCCGTCGACGTGGGCGCGCAGCAGTTCCTGATCGCTGGGACCGCCCGCCGGCGATCCGGTCACCGATAGACCTCGACCTCGTGGATCCCTCCGCGGAAGCGCCGAGGCTCCTCCTGCGGGAGCGAGGTGAGAAAGACCAGCACATACCGGGTGGTGACCGGCTCCGCCAGCGTCACGTCGGCGGTCTCGCCCGCATCGGTGACCTTGCCGACCACCCGCCAGTCGCGGTCGGAGTTCATCGGCGGGTCGACGGTGCCGGCCGGATCGTCCTCCGGCACCCGGATGTCGAGGTCGGTGCCCTCGCCGGTCAAGATCAACTTCAGCTCGCGGACCGGCACCGGCTCACCCAGGTCGAAGACGATCCCGACGCCGCGCTTCAGGCCGCCGAGCTCCGGGTTGTTGCGATATTGGACGGTACGCCAGCGGGTCTCCGGATCGCCGTCGAAGGCGTTCGGCACCTCGTCGCCGTTCTCCTCCGACGGGTCGCCCTGCGGATCGAAGTCGCGGCCGTCCCTGATCGGCACCTTGACCGGGTCGGCCGGCGGCTCCTCGGTCGGCGGCGCGGACGAGTTCGGCGGGTTCGGGCCCGGCAGCGGCAGCCCACTCGGCCGGATCACCAGGCTGCCGACGATCGCGCCGATCACCAGCAGCACCACCAGCGCGACCAGCAGCACGATCCAGCGCTGCGGCTTGCTCGGCGCGCCGTTGCCGTTGCGGACAGCGGGGATCAGGGCGGTCGCCCCGTTCGGCGGCGGTGGCTGCCTGATCATGGTCGACCGGGCCGACTCCGGGCTGCTGGGCGAGATGGAGCCGGCCATCGGCAGCGCCGGCGAGCCGGCCACCCGTGGCTGGTCCTCGGTCGGGTTGGTGTCCGGCGAGCCCGGCCGGTCGACCGCGGCCATCATCCCGGTCGGCTGCTCCGACAGCGGGATCTCGCCGGTCTCGTCCGGGGTCACCCGTGGGATCGGCTGCCGCAGCCGGCGCTCCAGGTCACCGGTCGCGTCGGCGGTGCCGAGCACCTTGGTCAGGGCGTTGACCACCTCGTTGGCGGTGGTGATCGAGGGCGCGTGATGCCGCGGCGGCCGGCCGAGGATCTGGTCGCAGACCGTGTCCAGCGCCGGGGAGACGCCGGCCCGGACCTGCCGCGGGGTGGCCCAGCGACCGCCCAGCACCGGTGCCGGGCCGAGCCCGTACGCGGGACCGCCGGGCCAGCGGGAGACGAGGGAGGCGTAGAGCAGTCGGCCGAGGTCGTGCACGTCGGCCCGCTCGCCGTGCCCCTCCGGCTCGCCCCCCCGGGCCGGGCGCAGCGCCGCCTCGATCACCAGGCCGACGATCTTCACGTTGCCGGTCGGGGTGACGACCACGGTCTCCGGGCTGATCCGCTCGTGGAACAGGCCGAACCCGTGCACGGCGGAGAGCGCGTCGGCCACCTCGCGGGTGACCCAGGCGGCCTCCAGGCCGGACAGCGGACCCTGGGCCAGGATCGCGCTCAGCGGCTGGCCGGTCGCGTACTCGCAGACGATGTAGGAGCCGATCCGCGGATCGTCGGAATAGACCGCGTCGAGCACCCGGAGGAAGCGCGAATCGGTCGCGGCGGCGCCGCGCCGGGCGGCGTCCAGCACCTCGGTGGCATGCGGATCGCGGGGCGGCAGCAGGTGCACCGACACCGACCGGGACAGCACCTGGTCGAAGGCGCGCCAGGTGATCGTCGGATCGTCCGCGGCCAGCATCTCCTCCAGCCGATACCGGTCGGCGAGGACGGTGCCGGGCGAGGTGATCGAAGCGGCCGGGCCCGGGCCGCCGGGTGGCGTCGCCAAGGCGGCGCTCGGGGACTCCGCCGGACCGGGCTGGTCCGGGGTGTCAGCCGAGGGCGGCGATGGTGTGGTCATCTCGGACCCTGGCTTTGCTGACATCGTTGAGATACGGCCACCCGTGCTGAATGACCGGACTGCTGTGATTCGGTGATGCTTCGCATCGGGGTCGATCCTAGGCTGTTGGCGACCTTGGTCGATCCTAGGCTCCGGCATTCCCGTTTCGCCGTAGAACTCGCGAAGCGGCCTGATCACCGTTTGGATACTGGCCTCGTCCTCGATCGGCGCGGGGGCCGGCTGCCGGCGGCGCAGCACGAAGGCGAGGATCTGGCTGACCTCGGAGATCCGGAGCAGCCGGGCCAGTAGCAGGAAGATCACGATCGCGACGACACCGGCCACGGCCAGCGCGAGCAGTTGCACCAGCTTCGCCGACGACCACAGCTTGAAGGCGGCGGTCACCCCGTACGCGGCGCCACCGGCGGGCGCGACCGCCAGCAGCAGCTTCAGCCCGTGCCCGACCAGGCCGCCGACCGGCATCCCGGGCAGCCGCCGGGACAGGATCGCGACCGCCAGCACCAGCCCGATCGAGTACGAGATCACGTGCGCGATCGCCAGGCCGACCGCGGTGGTCGCCGGCGAGTTCAACAGCAGCACGATCAGCACCGCGAGCGAGGCGTTGGCGGCGCCGATCGCGATCTGGATCAGGAACGCGGTCCGGTTGTCCTCCAGCGCGTAGTACGTCCGCAGACAGAGATAGTGCAGGGTGAACGGGATCAGGCCGAACGCGAACGCCATCAGCGTCCAGCCGGTCAGGTAGGCGTCGTCGACGCCGCGGCCGAAGCCGAAGACGAACTCGGCCATCGGCACGCCGAGGGAGAACAGGGCGACCGCGGCCGGCACCATCGCGGTCAGCAGCAACCGCATCGTGCCGATCGTCTCGTCCCGCACGCCGGCCAGGTCCCCGGCCGCGACCAGCCGCGACGCCGACGGCAGCATCGCGGTGGCCAGCGACACCGCGATCAGCGAGTGCGGCAGCTGATAGGCGGCGAACGCGTACATGTAGACGGTCAGACCGCCGCCCGAGCCCTCGGCCGTGGCGCCGCCGGCCACCTTCTGGATCACCACCAGCGCGGCCTGGTTGACCAGGACGAAGCCGAGGGTCCACTTCGCCAGCCGGACCGTCCGGCCGAGCCCGGTGCCCTTGAAGTCGAACCGGGGCCGGAACTGGTAACCGATCGATTTCAGGTACGGCACCAGCACGGCCGCCTGGGCGACGATGCCCAGGGTGGAGCCCAGGCCGAGCAGCAGCTCCTGCTGGGCGGTGAAGGCGCCGACCCCGTCGCCGGTGCCGAAGACGACGAAGAAGATCGACAGGACGCCGATCGAGATGATGTTGTTCGCGATCGGCGACCACATCATCGGGCCGAACTTGTCCCGGGCGTTCAGCACCTGGCCGGCCAGCACATGGATGCCGTAGAAGAAGATCTGCGGCATGCAGTAGTAGGCCAGCCGGACCGTCGAGTCGTACGCCCGGGAGAGCTCAGGGGTGTGCCAGGACTCCGGGGTGTAGATCCAGATCACCAGCGGTGCGGCGACGGTCAGCACCACCGTGAGCAGGCCGAGCACCAGGATGCCCAGCGTCATGATCCGGTTGGTGTAGGCCTCGCCGCCGTCCGGATCCTGCCGGATGGCACGGACGATCTGCGGCACCAGGACCGTGTTCAGGATGCCGCCGGCCAGCAGGATGTACATGCTGGTCGGCACCGTGTTGGCGTAGTTGAACATGTCGGCCTGCTGGGTGGCGTTGCCGAACAGGGCCACCAGCAGCGCGAACCGGCCGAACCCGAGCAGCCGCGACACCGCCGTCCCGCCGGCCATCAGCACGGTGGCCGAGACCAGTCGGGAGCGGTTGCGTCGAGACGGGTCGGGCGATCGGCGGGAAGCCGTCCCCGAGGTCTTGCTCGGCGCCGTCGTGGAGGATCGGGCAGGATTCATGGGCGACCCCGCCGTGGGCCGGCCGCGCCGGAGGCGGCCGGGGTCGCCCGGCGCGGGCTGACCGGAGAGGCCGGCGGCGGCGACCGGGTGTCGTCGTCGTCGCGGTCGCGGGCCCGCTCCCGGGCGACCTGCCGGATCCGCAGCACGGTCGTGCCGATCAGCACCACGCCGGCGGCGACGGCGATGATCCAGCCGACCGTGCCGGCCTGGGTCACCGTCACCTCGACCGTGGTCGGCTTGCCGACCCGCTTGCCGGAGGCGGTGACCAGCTGGGCGGTGACCTGCACCGGTCCGTTGGCCTGGGCCTCGATCTGGGTGTTCCGGGTGATCGAGGCGTTGCCGGCGTCGTTGGCCTGGATGACGACCGGGTCGAGCGGCTTCACCCGCAGCCGCTGCGACTGGGCCGAGCTGAACTCGACGCCGACCCGGATCGCGTTCGCGGTGCCGGTCTCGGCCGGGTCGATCAGCGTGTTGGTGATCGTGATCGGGAAGCTGATGTCACTCTGCCCGGTGGTGGTGAACCGGCCCACCAGCCCGATCTTCACCGCGTCGGTCAGCACCTGGTCGAGCTGGTCCAGCCGGAGGTCGAGCAGCTTGGGCCAGTCCGAGTCCGGGCCGCGCCAGGTGGCCGAGACCGACTTGAGCACGGCCGCGTCGGCGTCGGTGCGGGCCTCGGCCGGATCGACCAGCAGGTCGACATAGGTCTGGTACGCCTCCGCCAGGTCGTCCACCCGGCGCAGCTCGTCGTGGTCGAGCTCGGCGGCCTGCGCCGCCTTCGGGTAGCGCGGTTCGTCGGTCAACCGTTCCGGCGGTTGCCGGAGCAGGTCGGCCAGCGGGATCTGCCGCAGCCACGGGGCCGCGAGCTGCTGCTCGGTGCTGGCCTCCTCGGGCGTGGTGATCAGCCGGACCTGGCCCAGGGTCCGGTCCAGATCTTCCGTGCTGGCCTGCAGCCAGGTCTCCGACAGGGTCCGTTCCCGCTGGTGCACCGGCGAATCGCGCGGATCGGGCCCCGGGCCGCCGAGCGAGGACGCGCCGACGTAGTTGATGATCAACGGCCCGTCGCCGTCGCGGAGCAGCGGGGCGGTGCTCCGGGTGGTCGCGTCGGACAGCAGGATCCCGGCCGGGTCGAGCCGGCCGGCGGCGGCGATGGTGGCTGCATCGGCGGCCCCGTCGCCGGGCCAGACCAGCAACGGCAGCTCCGACGTCTCGGGCACCGCGGCACCGACCGCCTTGGCCCGTTCCAGCAGGGCTTCGCGATCGCTGCGGACCAGGGCGGCGACATCCGGCGAACCGTACAGCAGCCGGTAGCCGGGTCGGCTGTCGAGCAGTTCGCCGAAGGTGCGCAGCCAGTCGGTGGCCTGCTCGCTGCCGGCCCCGGCCGTGGTCTCGCCGTCCTCGTCGCGGACCTGGTAGCCGGACCGCATCGCCCTCAGCTCGTCGATCAGCGACGGGTCGACGGCGAACGTCATCCCCTCTCGCTGGGCCGCCGCCAGCAGCCGGGTCAGCCGGCCTTCGGGGCCGACCTCCGCAGCCAGATGATCATCGGCGAAGACCTGCTCCTGCAGCCGGGCCGGCCGGGAGTTCAAGATCACCACCGACGAGGTCGGCAGCACCTGGTCGGGCAGGTCGGTGACGATCGGCGCGAACACCCGGGACCGGCCGATCGCCGGCGGCTGGTCCGTCCCGGTCAGCACGTGCACGCCGACCAGGTAGATGCCGTCGGCCGCCGGGAAGTCGAGTTGCTCCGGTGTCGCCGACACCGTGAACGGGGCGGTCTCGCCGGGATCGAGGGTCCGGTCCTCCTCGGTCCACAGGTGCTCCCGGTTCTGCACGTCGGCCGTCACCCGGGCGCCGAGCGGATCGTTGGCCGCCGAGTCCAGCGCCGCGTCGAAGCCCTCCCGGTCGGTGATCGGCGCCTGGTTGCGCCAGAAGTAGACCCGGGGCTTGTCGATCGGTTTCTTGCTGGTGTTGGTGACCGTACCGGTCAGGGTGATCGGGTCGGTCGGCGCCGGCAGCGCCGGGGTCATCGAGGTGATCTGGATCGAGACCAGCGAATCCGGCTCGTCGGCGTGGGCCGGAAGCACCGGCGCCAGGGTCAGGAATCCGGCGAGCAGGATCAGCGCCGCGACCAACGGAACGCCGTGCAACAGGCGCTGGAACGTCCGCGAATGTCGCCGGGGTCGTCGGGCCGCGGTCGCTTTCCCCCTAGCCACCGGACTCCCCACTCCGTCATCCTAATGTTCTGCTGACTGTCATATCCGTTCGGCGAATGCGTCGGCGCGGTCCCAGGACCGAACGAGTCACCGGCGGCGGTCGTTCCCCGCCGCTCGGCCGGCCGGCGGCGACGCGGCTACAGTGATCGATCGTGACCTCCTCAGCGGCGCGACCGAAATCGGCGAACCTGGCGAAGGCCGTCGCCGAGCTGTTGCGGATCGCGCCGGTCGCGGACGAGCTCGGCCGGGTCTTCGCCGCGGCCGGGCATCGGCTGTTCCTGGTCGGCGGCAGCGTGCGGGATGCCCTGATCGGCCGGCTCGGTCATGATCTTGACTTCACCACCTCGGCCCGGCCGGACGAGATCGAGCGGCTGCTCCGGTCGGTGACCAAGACGGTCTGGACCATCGGCAAGGAGTACGGCACGATCGGCGCCAAGATCAGCGTCGGCCAGGCCGAGTGGGTCGTCGAGATCACCACCTTCCGGGCCGACGTCTACCGGCCGGAGAGCCGCAAGCCCGAGGTCGCGTACGGCGACACGTTGGACGGCGACCTGATCCGGCGCGACTTCACCGTGAACGCGATGGCGGTGGCGCTGCCGGAGAAGGAGTTCCACGACCCGTACGGCGGCCTGGAGGATCTGGCCGCGCGCCGCTTGCGTACGCCCGCGACGCCGGAGCAGTCCTTCAGCGACGACCCGCTGCGGATGATGCGGCTGGCTCGCTTCACCGCCCAGCTCGACTTCGAGCCGGCGCCGGACGCGGTCGCGGCCGCCACCGCGATGGCCGAACGGATCGACATCGTCTCGGCCGAACGGGTCCGCGAGGAGCTGTCCAAGTTGCTGTTGGCCGACCGGCCCCGGGCCGGGCTCAACCTGCTGGTCGCGACCGGCCTGGCCGATCGGGTGCTGCCGGAGCTGCCCGCGCTGCGGCTGGAACGCGACGAACACCATCGACACAAGGACGTCTATCAGCACAGCCTGACCGTGTTGGACCAGGCGATCGAGCTGGAGGACCGGCTGCCGCAGCGGCCGGACCTGATCAACCGGCTGGCGGCGCTGCTGCACGACGTCGGCAAGCCGAAGACCCGACGGTTCGAGCCGGGCGGCAAGGTGTCGTTCCACCACCACGACGTGGTCGGGGCCAAGCTGGTCAAGAAGCGGCTGGCGGCGCTGCGCTACTCCAGCGAGGAGGTCGACGCGGTGGCCAAGCTGGTCGAGCTGCACCTGCGCTTCCACGGCTATGGCGAGGGGCAATGGACCGATTCGGCCGTCCGTCGCTACGTCCGCGACGCCGGTGATCAGTTGGACCGGTTGCACGTGCTGACCCGGGCCGACTGCACCACCCGGAACCAGGCCAAGGCGACCCGGCTGCGCACCGCGTACGACGAGCTGGAGCAGCGGATCGCCGAGCTGCGGGAGCAGGAGGAGCTGGACTCGATCCGGCCCGACCTGGACGGCAACGCGATCATGGAGATCCTCGACATCCCGCCCGGCCGCGCCGTCGGCGACGCGTACAAGTTCCTGCTGGAGCTCCGGATGGACCGCGGCCCGCTGGACCGCGAGACCGCCGAGGCCGAACTCCGCACCTGGTGGTCCTCCCGCCCCTGACACCTCTCGGTCCGTGCCCTGAGCCTGTCGAAGGGTCTTGGAGGTGACCGGCGTTCAGCGGATCGGGAGGAAGCCGATCTTGGAGATGTAGCCGTGGTAAAGCCGGGCGGCGTCGCCGACCGGGATCTGGCCGAAGTCGAGCAGAGTACGCAGGCCGTCCAGCTCGGCCGAGCAGGTCTCGGCGGCCGCGACCCGGCTGCTCAGCTGCTGGCTGGTGGCCAGGTTGATCGTCACCGTGGTGATCACCGAGACGATCAGCGCGAGCAGGCACAGCACCTGCCAGACGACCGACGTCTGCGGCAGGTTGAGCAGCTCGGTCGCCGTCTGGGCGAACCCCGGACCGCCGAAGGCCGGGCCGGCGGTGAAGGCGGCCGACGCGCCGCTGCAGACGATGCCGGTCACGGCCAGCCGGTTGCCGCGCGGCCGGGCGCCGCGGAGGTAGTCGCCGAGGGCCTGCTGGCGGGCGGCGATCATGTCGATCAGCTGCCGATCGGGTGCGCTGACTGCGTCCATCCGGGGCCTCCGCGAAGCCGGGTGCCGAAGCGGCACCGATCCGGAAAATCGTAACGACGCAGCCACCCCAAAATCCCCGACTTGTCAGAACTGAGTTGTGCCCTGGCACAACTCAGTTCTGACAAGTCGGATCGAGGAGGCCGGTGAGGATGACGGTGAGGAGTTCACCGAGGGCGGAGTGGAAGTCGATCCGGAGGGCGGCGAGCTCGGGGTCGGCGCAGTAGGCGGCCAGCATCGCCTCGGACGGCCGCTGGTGGGTCCACAGCGCGCCGGCGGTGAGCAGGGTCGCGGCGGCGAACTTCACGGCGGCGGGCTCGGCCAGTTCGGGTACGGCGGAGCGGACGACCTCGGTGAGCCGCTTGATGTTGGCCAGCGAGGACCGCTTGTGCCGGATCGCGACGTCGACCGAGACGTTGCGCTCCAGGACCGCCGTCTGGGCACTGATCAGATCGCAGAGCACCGGTCGCTCGGCGAGCGAGGCGGTGATCAGTTCGGCCAGCCGGCGGCACCGCGTCGGCAGCCCTCCCCGGGACGGTCGGGCCGCCTCGAGCGTGGCCAGCCACTCGCCCGATTGCGCGTCGAGCAGCTCGAGCAGGATCGCCTCCCGGGAGTCGAAGTAACGCAGCACGTTGGACTTGGCCAGGCCGACCTGGCGGGCCAGCTCGTTCAGACTCAGGTCGGCGACCGGTCGATCGGCGAGCATCGTCGCGGCGACCCCGAGGATCGCGGCGCGTCGCTCGGCACGCTGCTCCTCACTGCGGGCTCGGCGGAAGTGGCTCATGCTCCCAGTATTTCAGACCACCGGTCTCTTGATAAGAGACTGCTGGTCCGTTAATCTGGCGGTATCAGAACAGACCGCTGGTCTCTTCGGCCAGGTGAGGCAGGGAGTACGCGATGTACCAGGTCCCCGATCAGACCGGCAAGATCATCATCGTCACCGGCGCCAACAGCGGCACCGGCAAGGAGGCCGCCGCTCGCCTCGCCGGGGCCGGGGCGCACGTGATCATGGCGGTCCGGACGCCGGAGAAGGGCGAGCAGGCAAAGGCCGACATCCTGGCCAAGCACCCGGACGCGAGCCTGGAGGTGCGCCGGATCGATCTGGCCGACCTGGCCTCGGTGACCGAGTTCGCCGCCGGCATCGACCGCGTCGACACCTTGATCAACAACGCCGGGGTGATGGCGGTGCCGACCCGGCACACCACCGCCGACGGCTTCGAGCTGCAGTTCGGCAGCAACTTCCTCGGCCCGTTCGCGCTCACCCTGCGGCTGCTGCCGAAGCTGGTCCAGGCGCCGGGTGCCCGGGTGGTGACGATGAGCAGCGGCCTGGCCGCCATCGGCCGGATCCGGCTCGACGACCTGCAGGCCGAACGCCGCTATACCCCGAACGGTGCGTACTCCCAATCCAAGCTGGCCGATCTGATGCTGACCCTGCGGCTGGCCCGGCTCGCCACCGAACGCGGCTGGGATCTGCTCAGTGTCGGCGCCCACCCCGGCTTCACCAAGACCAACCTGCAGGTGACCGGGCCGAATCTGGGCAAGGACAGCCAGCGGCGCTCGTTCGAGTTCCCGTTCCTGCCCTCGCAGGAGGTCGACACCGGCACCGAGCCGCTGCTCTACGCGGCCGCCGATCCGGCCGCCGAGAACGGCGGCTACTACGGCCCGACCGGCCGGTTCGGACTGGTCGGCCCCACCGGCACCGCCCGGATTCCCCGCCGCGCCCAGGATTCCCGTACCGCCGCCCTGCTCTGGAGTGAGGCCGAGCTGCTGACCGGTGTCGAACTCGGCTCCGGCCGCACCTCTGACGCCGCCTGAGGCTGGGCGCGTCGGCGCCGACTCGCCGTCCGGCTGGGTCCGGCCCGGTCTTTGGTCGGAGGATGGTGCGGTGCGGCAGGGAGCAGTGGGCCAGGTGCGGTTGGTCGAGCACGCCGGGCGCTCGCTGGTGGAGAAGCGGTTCACCGATCCGGCCCGGCACCAGACGGAAGTGCTCGCGCTGCGGGCTCTCGCGCACGGCGCCCTGCCGGTGCCGGAGTTGATCAAGGTCGACCCGGGATCGATCCTGATCAGCCTGCTGCCGGGAGACCGGTTGGACGAGGTCGGCGCCGACGCCGGGCTGGCCGGTCTCAGTGCCTCGGTGCCGCTGCTGCGTTCCCTGCATGAGGTACCGGCGCCGCCGGGACTGCCGGCGCCACCGGACGACGCGCTGATCATTCGGCGCTACCGGGCCGCCGGCGGCCCGCCGTTGCCCCTGTCGGTCCCGGCACCGCACCGCCCGGTGTTCTGCCACGGCGACTGGACCGATGCGAATCTGCTCGCGGTCGACGGCCGCATCACCGGAGTGATCGACTGGGAAGCTACCCACGTCGGTGATCCGCTCCGAGAGTTGTCGCGCGTGGCCTGGGGAGCGTCCCGGCGTGATCCCCGGGCGTTCAAGATCATCGTCGAGGCTTACGGTGCCGACCTGGCCGAGGTGCGGTCCTGGTCGGCGATCCATGCCGCCGAGCTCTGGCTGTGGTTCCTCGAAGCCGGACCACCCGACTACCTTGAGCAGTTGACCACCGAACTGCTGCGCTGGCCCTCAGCCGGTGATGTCCGAGACACCGGCCACTGACCGCTCGGCCAGGAAGCGGCCGGCAGACTGGATGGCCTCGGCCGCCGCCTCGGGCCGGAACCGCCAACCTGACCGCCCAGAACCAGGGCATCCAGCTAGCGTTCGGTGTCCTGGGGCTGCGGCTCGGTTGCGCATCCAGCCAAGGTGGCGCACTGGCACAAATCGGGGGCGCAACGCCCCGCGGGACCGGAAATCGCCCGGTGGGACCGGGTTGCGCCCCCGATTTGTGACGGTGTACCCGTCAGGACGGCTGATCCCCTGTGGCGACGACCACGGCGCCAGGGTCGGGCAGCGACCGGAATGCCACCGCACTCGGAGAGCGCCACATGCTGAACGGGTCCTCGAGACTCCGACCATCCCGCCTTCCGCTTCAGGACGAACGTTCCGGTTGGTCGCCAAACCCGTCGCCACCAAGATCACGAAGATCGAGGCCAGAGGCGATACCAGAGGGGTCAGAAGGGCTCGGTGTCGTCGGTGGGGGCGTTGCCGCCGAGGCGCGGCTGGAGCTCGATCGACCAGTTGGACTCCGGGGTGAAGGACTGGCGGAACTTGGAGAACGCGCAGCTCCGGGTGAAGGTCCGCTTGTCGTCATCCCAGTCGGTGCCCGACTTGTAGTAGACCGTGTATTTCTTGGCGGCCAGGCCCTCGAGGGTGGCGTCCTTGCCGGCCCGCACGTAGATGCTGGCCATCGGCTTCTTCGGGTTCTTGGTCACCGCGGCGATCACGACGTCTTCCTTTGTGTCGTTCTTGATCTGCAGCAGGTTGTAGCCGCGGCTGCCGTTGCGCTCGACGATCTCGCCGTTGTCGGCCCGCCGCTTCTTGCCCTTCGGGGTCTCCGGCCGGGCCGGTAGCAGCTTGCCGCCCCAGGTGAAACCGGCCCTCTTGAAGTCGCCCGCGGTCTCCTTCAACAGTTCGCCGGGCAGGGTGTCGTGTACCTGTTGCTTGGCCTGGATCAGTTGCTCGGTGTCGTTCGGCTTGATCCCGCACTCGTTGGCCTCGGCCTTGCTCGGCTCGAAACCGACCTGAGACTGCGACAGCAGGGTGGCCGCGGTGCTGTGGGCGTCGGCCGCCGAGTCCGGCGGCAGGGTCGCCTCGAAGGTCTGGGACTGCTTGGCCAGGACGGCATCGAGGGCGTCGGCCCCGGACTTGACCTGAGCCAGGGACTTGGCCGCCATCACCTGGTCGAAGGCCTTGCGGATCGTGGATTCCGAGCCGGTCAGCAGCTTTTGGTACGCGTCCTTGGACAGCGGTTCCGGCGTCTCCGGCGGGGCCGGCTCGACCGGCGTGGAGGCCACCGGCTCCGGCGGTGGTGCCGATCCCGACCCCTCGTTCGCACCGCAGCCGGCAGCGACCAGAGCCAGGAAGGTGAGGGCCACCCCGAGTGTGCGTATCCGCATGGCTCAAGGCTAAGTCGGTCGCTGTCATCCCGCTGCCCTAAGACCGAATCTGCTCGGTCGCCGGGATGATCAGCCGCGCTGGTCCGGATCCCGGGTCGGCTCGGTGCCGGAGTCGGCCGCCGTGTCGGCCGGCGTGATCGACTCGGAGTCCGCGATCACGGCCCGCATCGACTCGGTGCCGGAGTTGAGATCCATTCCGCGGGTGACGAGCAGGAAGGCCAGCCCGAGCAGGGCGTAACCGACGGCGAGGGTGATCAGGATCGGCACCGAACGTCCGTCCGCCGGGAAGGTCAGCGCGGTGATGCAGGCCGCCAGCACCAGGGCGACATTGAAGATCATGTCGTAGATCACGAAGGCCCGGCCCTTGACGTCGTCGTCGACGTGGGCCTGGACCAGGGTGTCGACGCAGATCTTGACGCTCTGCGCCGTGACCCCGAGCAGGAACGCCGCGATCATCAACGTGATCTTGGTGTAGATCGATCCGGGGAACACCTGCAGCACGGCGGACACGAACAGGGCGATGATCACCCAGGCCCGGACGCCGAGTCGGGCGGTGATCAACGGCGTGATCGCGGCGGCGGCGACGAAGCCGGCGCCGGTCAGGACGGCGAACAGCCCGAGATCGGCGATCGCCGCGTTGACGTCGTCGACGGTGTGGAAGTAGTTGCGGAAGACCAGGATGGTGGCGACCGTCACCACGCCGAAGATCAACCGCTGCAGGCCGATGGTGAGCAGCCCGATCCCGGCCGGGCGCCGCTCGCGCAGGTGTCGCAGCGCGCCGGCCAGGCCGGCGATCACGTCCTTGGCCGTCCGGGTGCCGCGCTCGTCCGGGCCCAGCTGGTGGCGCGGGATCCGCAGCGCCAGACAGGCACTGAGCACGTAGCCGAAGCTGGCCACGATGAACAGGGTGGCGTCGGCCGCATAGGCCGGGACCTGGTTGCCCAGCACCAGCCGGAGCAGGGTGCCGACCGCCGCCCCGATCAGCGCCCCGGCGGGACCGACCGTCGGCACGACCGAGTTGGCCACCATGTATTCGGTCGGCTCGATCGTGTGCGGCAGCGCCGCCGACAGGGCCGCGAGCAGGAACCGGTTCAGGCTCATCGCCAGCAGCACGCCGCCGTAGAACAGGGCCTCGACCGAGCCGGTCCGCAACCCGGTGGCGACCAGGGCGGCCAGGCCGAGCACCAGCACCGCCCGGATCAGGTCCACGATCACCAGCACCTGGCGGCGAGACCAGCGGTCCAAGATCACGCCGACGAACGGCCCGAGGACGGAGAACGGCAGCAGGGTGATCGCCAGCACGGCGGCGATCGCGGTCGCGTCCGGTTGCCGTTCCGGCGAGAACAGCACGTACGAGGCGAGCGCCACCTGGAGCAGGCCGTCGCAGGCCTGGGTGGCGATCCGGACCGCCATCAGGCGCCGGAAGAAGCCGTGTCGCCACAACAGCCGCAGGGCCCGGATCCACTCCATCGCGTCAGTCTTTCCTACCCGACACCGAGCCCGGGCCGCGGCCCCACGAGCTCATTCCTTCGGCGGGTATTTGGCGACGTATTCGTCCAGCTTGTCCTCGCGCAGCGCCTTGGACAGCTCGGCCATCTTCTCCTCGTCGACGATGTCGATCGCCTGCCCGTCGTCGGACGTGCCGAACCGTGCGATCGGTGCCTGCAGGCTGTAGATCTGCGACGGCGGCAGCCGGAGCGAGAACGCCAGGTCGCGGATCTTGTCGTCGGTCAGCGCGCTGTCGACGGTGAGGTGCGAGGCGACGCCGCCGACGAAGCTGGTGAACTTCTGCGGGTTGGCGATGGTCTCCGGGCTGAGGCCCTTCTCCAAGATCGCCTGGATCACCTTGCGGTGGTTCTTGGCCCGGTCCAGGTCGCCGTTCTTCAGCTTCTTCCGCTCCCGGACGAACCACAGCGCCTCCTCGCCGGAGATGGTGATCTCGCCCTTCGGGTACGTGAAGCCGTGGGTGCTGAACTCTTGATCATTGGTGACGGTGACGCCGCCGAGATCGGAGGTCAGCTGGATGAAGCCCTCGAAGTCGATCAAGGCCAGGTGATCGATCCGGGCGCCGGTGATCGACTCGACGGTCTTGATCGTCAGCTTCGGGCCACCCCAGGAGTAGGCGGCGTTGATCTTGGCCTTGCCCTTGCCCGGGATGGTCACCCAGAGATCACGGGTGAACGAGATCAGGTACGCCTTGTTCCGTTCGGCGTTGAGGTGGGCGACGATCAACACGTCGGAGCGGCCGTTGCCGCTGTCGCTCGGGTCGCGGCTGTCGGAGCCGAGCAGGACGAAGTTGACCGCCCCCTTCTCCTGGGACGGCTGCTTGTCCGGCCGCCCGTTGTCGGACTCCTCCGGCATGGTGTCGTCGCGCCGCTGGATGTTGTCCGAGACGGTCTTGTTCAGCGAGGCCGCGTAGAGGAAGCCGGCGACCAGGGACAGCACCAGCACGCCGGCGACGGCGATCAGCACGGCCGGCAGCGCCCGCCCGCGCTTCTTCTTCGCCGGTTGTGGGCGCTGTTGCGGCGGTTCGTCCTCCGTGAAGGTGAACATGTCCACCGGTGTGTCCGGCATCGGCTGGTGCCCTCCGCGTCTGTGAATTCCCCGAATGTGACGGCCGCCCGATCATAGTGCCGGGGTGGTAGCAGACCCGGCCGTCTTAGCGGAACCGTGAGGGAGTTGTCACCTGACGCGGAGGGATCCGAGCGTGCGGCTGCTCAGTCGCGCGCGAGCAGCTCCAGGGTGTCGATCACCCGGTTCGAGAAGCCCCACTCGTTGTCGTACCAGGCGACGACCTTGATGTGCCGGCCGTCGACCCGGGTCAGCGCGGCGTCGAAGATCGCCGACGCGGGCTGGCCGGTGATGTCGCTGGAGACCAGCGGCTCGTCGGAGTAGTCGAGGATGCCGCGGAGCGGGCCGTCGGCGGCGGCCCGGTAGGCGGCGAGCAGGTCGTCGCGACCGAGCTCGCGGCTGACCGTGGTGTTCAATTCCACCAGGGATCCCACCGGCACCGGCACCCGGATCGAGTCGCCCGACAGCTTGCCGTTGAGGTTCGGCAGCACCAGCCCGATCGCCTTGGCCGCTCCCGTGGTGGTGGGGGCGATGTTGACGGCGGCGGCGCGGGCCCGGCGCAGATCGCGGTGCGGGCCGTCCTGGAGGTTCTGCTCCTGGGTGTAGGCGTGCACCGTGGTCATGAAGCCGTGCTCGATCCCGGCCGCGTCGTCCAGCACCGAGGCCAGCGGCGCCAGTGCGTTGGTGGTGCAGGAGGCGTTGGAGACGATCACGTGCCGGGCCGGATCGTAGGCCTCGGTGTTCACGCCGTACGCCAGCGTCACGTCGGCACCGGCGGACGGAGCACTGACCAGCACCTTCCGGGCGCCGGCCTCGAGGTGGCCGCGGGCGGCGTCGGCGGCGGTGAACCGGCCCGTGGCCTCGAGCACCAGGTCGACGCCGAGCTCAGCCCACGGCAGCTTGGCCGGCTCGCGCTCGGCCAGCACGGCGATCCGCTGCCCGTCGACGACCAGGTCGGAGCCGTCGACCTGGACCGGGCTGCCGAGGCGGCCGAGCGAGCTGTCGTACTTGAGCAGGTGGGCCAGCGACTCCGGAGCTGTCAGGTCGTTGACCGCGACCACCTCCAGCTTCGTGTCGCGTTCGAGCAGGCCGCGGAGCGTGTTGCGACCGATCCGGCCGAAGCCGTTGATGGCGATGCGGGTCATCGGGATCCTTTCGTCACCTGCCATGGTCGGCGGCCGCACGGCGCCTCAACAGTGGCAGGAACGACCGCATGCGCAAGGATCACGCCGTAGCTTTTGCCATCGGCCGCAAGGATCTCGCCAAGGCGTCGGGATCAGGCCGAGAAGGTGTGCCGATACTCCGTCGGAGACGTGCCGAGGATCCGGTGGAAGTGCAGCCGCAGGTTGGACGCGGTGCCGAGGCCGACGCGGTGGGCGATCTGCTCCACGGTCAGGTCGCTGCGCTCGAGGAACTCCCGGGCCAGATCCACCCGGGCCCGGAGCACCCACTGCATCGGCGTGTAGCCGGTGTCCTCGGCGAAGCGCCGGGAGAAGGTGCGGGCCGACACCCGCGCGTTGCGGGCGAGCAGGTCGAGGGTCAGCGGCTCGGCGAGGTGGCTCAGGGCCCACTCGCGGGTGTCGGCGAACACGTCGCCGAGGGGTTCGGGCACGCTGCGCGGGACGTACTGCGCCTGCCCGCCGCTGCGGTACGGAGCCGCCACCAGTCGCCGGGCCACGACGTTGGAGAGGCCGACGCCGTGATCGCGCCGGACCAGGTGCAGGCACAGGTCGATGCCGGACGCCGCCCCGGCCGAGGTGAGCACCGACCCCTCGTCGACGAACAACACGTTCTCGTCCACCTGCACCCGCGGATGCCGCTCCCGCAGCGCCTTCGTGTAGTGCCAGTGCGTCGTCGCCCGCTTGCCGTCCAGCAGCCCGGTCCCGGCCAGCGCGAACGCCCCGGTCGAGATCGCCGCCAGCCGGGCGCCGCGGGCATGCGCGGCCTTGAGCGCATCGACCACCACCGCCGGCGGATCGGTGTCCGCCGGGGTCCGGTAGCCGGGGACGAAGACGGTGTCGACATGATCGAGCGCTTCGAGGCCCTGGGCCACGTGGTACGAGAGCCCGTCGCCGCCGGTCGACAGCCGGAGGGTCGCCGCGGACGAAGGCGGTGACCAGCAGCGACAGGGCCTGGGCGGTCAGCGCCTCGGCATCGGGGTCGCCCTGCCGGGACAGCCGGAGCAGGTAGCCGCACAGTCCGTCGAGCAGTCCGCCGGACGGCGCGGGGCGCACGAAGGGCCATTCCGCGACGTCGTCCGCGCCGAGGTCCGGCAGGTCGAAATGCAGGTAGCCGTGGACCGAGCGGCGGCGCGGGTCCCAGGCGTAGCGGTCGGTCCCGCCGGGCCGGGCCAGCAGCACCAGGCCCGGCGTCAAACTCTCGGCGACGGTCGGTTCCTGGCCGGGTGGTTGGTACGACCACAGCGCCGACCCGGCCAGCAGCCAGACGAACTCGAACTCGGCCAGCCGGCGCGGGCCGAACCGCGCGCCGGCCGGGTAACCGGCCTCCCGGGCCGTGTAGTGCGGCACCGCCGACACCGATCCGGAGATCATGATCCGACATTATCCGGTCGGTCGCCGCCATTGGCCCGGGTCCGGTTCCCGGCCAGCATGAAAGGCGACCACAGGAGGAGAAACCATGATCAGCACCGACATGATCAGCACCGAGCCGATCACCGGCGGCACCGGGCAGCCGACAGATGCGCTGGCCGAACGGTATGCCCGGGACGGCTTCGTCCTGGTCCCGGACGCGTTCGACGCCGACGCGCTGGACCGGCTGCGGACCGAGGGGCTGCGGATCGTCGAGGCGTTCGCCGCCGGCACCGACCGGCCGCGCCGGCCGGACGAGTCCGACGACGACCTGCTCCGCCGCTTCCTCTGCATCCACTATCCGCACAAGGGATCGGAGCTGTTCCGCGCCGCGCTGGCGCACCGGCCGATCGTCGACGTGCTGACCCGGCTGATCGGTCCCAACGTCAAGGCGATGCAGTCGATGTTCTTCATCAAGTCCGAGGGCAAGCCGGGCCAGGCCTGGCATCAGGACGAGCACTTCATCCCGACCCGGGACCGCTCGCTGACCGCCGCCTGGATCGCGCTGGACGACGCGACCGTGCAGAACGGCTGCCTGTGGGTGATCCCCGGCTCGCACCGGCGCGGCGTGCTCTACCCGGACCGGGAGACCGACGACGCCCGCTTCGACTGCACCAACGAGGCCTTCGACTTCCCGTACAGCGACGCCGACGCCGTGCCGGTGGAGATTGCGGCCGGCACCGCGTTGATCTTCAACGGCTACCTGCTGCACCGCTCGCTGCAGAACTCCGGCCGGCACGGCTATCGGCGGGCGCTGGCCCAGCACTACATGAGTGCGGAGTCGCTGCTGCCCTGGAAGCGGCCGGCCGGTGATCATTTCGGCGAGTACGACTACCGCGACGTCGAGCTGGTCGCCGGCCGGGATCCGTACGCCTACAAGGGATTGACCGACGAATCGCGGATGCATTCGCGGCCGGACCAGGACGGCGGCTGCGACCGCTGATCCGGCTCGCCCTGAGGCTCAGGGAACGAACACCCAAACCTCCGCACCGTGCCGGTACGAGCCGCTTGTTCCGTTCCCAGCCTGGATCCACCGATCGGGCGCACCAGCCTTGGACGGGGCCCGGTTCGGCCAGGTACGTGGCCAGGCCTTGCGTCGAGAGTGACCTTATCCACCCGAAATCTGCGAACCCGGGTGGAAAAGGTCACACTCGACGGCTGCCGGACCGGAAGCCGGTTGCGCTACGCGACCAACGCGCCGGGTTGGGGTCCGGATCCA
>NZ_VKCZ01000010.1 GCF_009299835.1 Microlunatus speluncae | reverse complement strand
GCTCCGGTCCGCCCGCTCGCGTTCCGCTGCGGACGTTGAGTCGGCACGGTGCGTGGCCGAGCTTGCGTCGAGAGTGCACTTTTCCACCTGAATTCGTCCAACTCGCGTGGATAAGGTCACACTCGGCGCAGTCGGCGCCGATCCGCAACCGAGATCGCTGCCGGCCTGCGTCGAGTGGACAGTTTGGGCAGGTCCAGGCGAGGATCCGCGCCCAAAGTGACCACTCGCGGAGTCCTTGGTGCGTCTTTCCGTCCGACAGGCCGAAACTCCCAGGAGAGGCGCACGGTCCTGGCTTGCCCCCTTCGACAGGCTCAGACATGCTTCGACAGGCTCAGGGAACGAACATGCGGCAGCTCCGCCCGAACAGGGGATGCAACACGACAGTTCCAAGATCATCGGTGGATCCCAGGCTGAGCCTGTCGAAGGGGCAGGCCCTATGGGTTCTGCTCAATATCAAGTCACGCGCAGTTCAGATCGCCGAATTCGGCCTCGAACCCGTTCGCGGATGCGATAGGCACTACCCGAGTTCAAGATCATCGGTGGGATCCGGCTGAACCGGAACCGCGGTCGTCCTGGAGTGTCAGTGGTGGCGGATAGCGTTGTGGGTATGGAATCGGGGGCTGAACTGATCGATGGCGACGGGGTCGTCGTCGATCTTCCCGAGCTCGATTCCGATCAGGCGTTGGAGTTCCTGAAAGGCGCGTTCGCGCTCGAAACCCGGGCCGAGTCCAACCAGCTGCAGATCGCGGCTCATTGGGCCGATCTGCACTCCGGCGACGCGCTCGCCCGAAACACGACCGCCCGGCCGGGCCGAGAACGCGCCCGGACGATCGGCGGCGACGGTACCCCGGCGATCGGTGAATTCTGCGTCGGCGAGTTCGCCGCCGTCGCCGGTGTGTCGACCTATGTCGGGACGAGGCTGATTGCCGACGCGCTCGATCTGCGACACCGCTTCCCGCAGACCTGGGCTCGGATCGGCCGCTATGAAGTCCCGATCTGGGTCTGCCGCCGGGTTGCCGACAAGACCCGAATCCTGTCACTGGAGGCGGCTCGGTATGTCGACGCGGCGATCGCACCCTACCTGTCCTCGCTGCCCGCACCGCGGCTGTTCGCGCTGCTCGAGGCCAAGATCATCGAGGCCGACCCGGCCGACGCCGAAGCCCGCGCCAGGTTCTACCAGGCCCAACGCTTCGTCCGGACGGGCCGGACCACCGACTGCGGGATCAAGACCCTGATCGCCCGAGCCGAGGCCGGCGACGTGATCATGTTCACCGCTCTCTGCGACCGGATCGCCCAGATCCTGAAGTTGAACGGCGACACCACCCCACTCGACCTCCGCCGATCCAAAGCCATCGGCATCATCGCCAACCCCCTGCGCACCATCGCCCTCCTCGCCCAGTACGAGGGTCGCAACGTCACCGACGCAGCCGAACCCACCACTCACGCCGTAGATCACGAAACCCAGATCCGGCTCACCGAGGAGACATCCGGCGATCCGTTGCCCGAGCCCGCCGAAACGCCAGACCAGTCACGCCCGGCTTCCGGTGATCATCCGGCCTGCCCTTCGACAAGCTCAGGGAACGAACACCTCGACCGACCCGGACGACCGACCTCGCTCCCTGAGCCTGTCGAAGGGCAAACCGGACCGTGGCCAGCACCCGGTCCGGATGATCATCCGAACCGGCCGTCCCCAACCTCAGGGAACGAACACGACGAGGAGGTGGTGATCACCGAAGCTGATCTGCATCCGGCCGAGATCGAGCCCTATCATCCGGTCGACTACGCCGCCGACCTGCAAGCGATCCTGAACCGCTACCGGATCACGCCGCGTGACCTGCTACCCAAGACCGTGATCTACCTGCACGTCGACCGCGACACGATCCTCAACGACTCCGGCGTAGTCCGGGTCGAAGACGTTGGACCGATCACCGCCGAACAGTTCCAACACTGGATCCGCGGCAAACACGTCACCATCACCCCCGTCATCGACCCCGCGAATACGCCCGCAGTCGACGGCTACCAGACCTCGGACCGGATCAAGGACGCTTTGCGGATGATCACCCCCGCGGAGGCCTTTCCCTACGGCACCAACACGTCCCGTCGGATCGATCACGATCATGCCGTCCCCTACCGGCCACCCCCAGACGGTCCGCCGGGTCAGACCTCGATCAAGAAGGTGATCCGGCTCGGCCGAACAGGCCACCGCC
Organism: Microlunatus speluncae; assembly: GCF_009299835.1. GTDB lineage: Bacteria > Actinomycetota > Actinomycetes > Propionibacteriales > Propionibacteriaceae > Microlunatus > Microlunatus speluncae. Next base: position 161,813 of record NZ_VKCZ01000010.1, on the reverse strand, counting down.
TCAAGACCCACGGCGGCTGGCAGGTCCGCACGCCCGAAGTCGGCACCCAGCTCTGGCGCAGCCCACACGGCTGGCACTTTCTCATCAACCCGGCCGGCACCCTGTCCCTGGGCAAGAGCGAGTATGCCCGCACGATCTGGGACACCATGATCAACGACTTCACCGCCACCCACCATCCCGACGAAATCGACGATGCCGACGAGGAAGAGCCCGCCGGCTGATCCAGGCCCCGCGGATCACCGACCCGCTCGGACGGCTCAGACCGCCTTGTGGGTCTCGAGGTCGATCACGGTCGGGCGGGGGATGCCGTTGAAGTCGGAGGCGTAGGCCAGGGTGTAGGCGCCGGCTCCGGTGATCATCAGGCGGTCGCCGGTGCGGGTGCCCGCCGGCAACCGTACGTCGTGGCTGAGCACGTCGTCGCCGTCGCAGGTCGGGCCGGCGACGGTGAAGCGGGTCAGGGGTTCCGTGGTCGGGGCAATGGGTTCGATCCGCTGCAGCAGCCGGCCGAATTCGAGGGTCTCCAGCAGGGACTGGAAGACACCGGTGTCCAGATAGAGCCACTCCTCGTCGTCGCGGGTCTCCCTGCCGATCACGTTGGTCAAGATCACCGCGCTGTCGGCCACCAGGGCACGGCCGGGCTCCGCGATGGCGTCGACTCCGGCCGGAAGGTGATCATCCAGGGCCGCCCGGATCTCGGCTGTGACCGATTCCAGCGCGGCGTCGCCGGCCTCGGCATAGTCGACCGGCAGGCCGCCGCCGAGATCCAGCGTGGTGAGGGGGATGCCGGCCGAGCGCAGGTCGTCGATCAAGGTCGAACAGATCCGGATCGCTTCGGTCCACAGCTTCGGCACGCTGCTCTGCGAGCCGACGTGGAAGGTCAGGCCGAACGGCTGCAGACCCACAGCTTGCGCGTAGGCCACCAGCTCAGGAACCGCCGCCGGATCCGCGCCGAATTTCGCCGACATCCGCTGGCCGTCGACGTTGAGATCGTCGGGCACCCGGACTCGGCACTGCACTTGAGCCCCGGGCGCCAGCCGGGCCAACTTGTCCACCTCGTCGCGGGACTGGAATGCGTAACCGAGCACGCCGAGCCGCTCCGCGTACGCGATGTGATCGGGAATCTTCACCGGGTTCGCGAACAGCAGCCGCCCCGGCTCGATGCCGGCCGTCACCAACTCGCGGCACTCCTGGGCGCTGGCCACGGTGTACCCGGCCAGCCACGGATCCAGGGCCCGGACCACCGACCCGTGGCCGAAGCACTTGTAGGCGTAGTACAGCCCGACGCCGGGCAGCTCGGCCCGCAGCTTCCGGGCCCGTTCGGCAGCCCGGTCGGCGTCGACGAGCAGCACCGGGCCGGCGAGCTCGTTCCGCTCGAGCCAGTCGCCCGCGGCCTCGGACCAGGACACGGCGGTCATGCCGGACCGAGCAGTTGCCGGCGCAGGTACGGCGGCAGCGTCATCGACGCCCGATAGCTGTCGTAGTCGAGATAGCCGGACTCCCCCGTGACACCACCCAACCGCGCCTCGAACTCCGCCCGATCCAGCCGGTCGAGCTCCGCGGCCGAGGCCATCACGAAGCCGAAGCTGGTCAGCTGATAGGACGGCACGACGGCCTGGTGCAGCCGGACGTGGGGAAAGACCCGGCTCAGCCGTTCGACCTGTTGCCGGACCTCGTCCGGCTGGAAGATCAACGACCCGCACTGCGTCATCACGATCCCGTCCGGCGTCAGCCGCCCCGCGACCAGCTTCAGGAAATCGGCGTCGAAGAGCCGCTCCGCCGGGCTGCCCTCGACCGGATCGGTCAGGTCCAGCACGATCACGTCGAACCGCTGGTCGGTCTCCGCCACGAAGGCGTACGCGTCCTGCCACACCAGCCGCGTCCGCGGATCCTCGAACGCCCCCGAGCTGACCGACGGCAGGTAGCGGCGGCAGACCCGTGACACCGCCTCGTCGATCTCGACCTGGGTCACGGATGCCAAGCCACCGAAGCGAAGCGCCTGGCGCAGCGCACCACCGTCACCGCCGCCGGTGATCAACACCGAGCTGGGCGCGCCGTGCTGCACGCCGGGCAGGGTGACCATCAGCTCGTGATAGATGAACTCGTCGCTCTCGGTCACCTGGACGATCCCGTCGATCGCCAGCAGCCGGCCGAAGAAGGGCGTATCGAAGACCTGCAGCAGTCCCCACTCGGAGCGCTCGTCGACCAGCACCTCGGCGACCTCGATGTTGATCTTCAGGCCCCGCCGGCCGTGCGGCAGCTCGACCTCGGTGAACCACGTCCGCCCGTCCGACTCGTGCACCGTGCCCAAAAGGCTCACCGCTCGCCGCCCCGGGCGATCGTCGTCGGCGCGTAGCTCTCCGCCCGCAGCCCCTCGGCGACGATCTCGGCAGCCGCCTCGGGCCGCATCGTGTCGCCGCAGGTGAAGATGTCCATCGCCGCGAACCGCTCCTCCGGCCAGGTGTGGATGGCCAGATGAGACTCCGCCAGCAGCAGCACCATCGTCACCCCGTGCGGCTCGAAGCGGTGCGAACTGACCTCTAACACGTGGGCCCCGGCTTCGGTCGCGGCCCGGGTCAGTAGGCTGCGTAGGGAGGTCGGGTTGTCCAACAGTCCAGGATCGCAACCGAACAGGTCCAGGACCAGGTGACGCCCCGAGACACTCCGGTGGTTGGTTCCTACCGATGACACTTCGGCAGGCTAGCATTCCGGCGTGTCGGGCGACGGAGCGCGCGGGTCGCACCCATGATCAACTTCCGCCAGGCACGGGAAAGGGACGACTTGTGACACGGCGAATGTCGGGCTTCAACAAGGCGCCGCGTATAGTCACCGCGGCCGCGGTCGGAATCTCCATGACCGGTGTCCTCAGCGCCTGCTCCCTGGGCGGCCAGGAGGACGTCTACTGCGTCGACAAGGACAACGTGGTCGTCGACGAGAGCAAGTGCGACGACTCGGGCGGCGGTGGCGGCGGGTTCTTCTTCCTGATCGGCGCCTTCGGTGGGGGGTACGGCCCAGGCACCCGGCTGGACGGCAGCCGCGGCCAGCGGATCAGCTCCACCGACCGGGCGGGCCGCGAGCGCGCCGGGCTGCCAGGGTCGGGGCGGGTTTCCAACGGTTCGAAGAGTACTTCGGGGTTCGGCAAGAGCGGCTCGGGAGACTCCGGCAACAAGGGCGGCTGGGGCGGCGGCAGCAAGTCCGGTGGCTGATGCAACGCTGCAGCGGTAAACCCCGGCAGGACTGGCAGAACATCATCCTGACCGACGGTCTGGTCTATTCGCCGACCGAGAAGCCCAACGGCACGATCATGCAGTACTGGAAGGAATCGGCCTTTTACTCGATCCCGCTGGACGAGGTGCTGCTGCTCGAGCGGGCCGCGGTCGAGATCTTCGACATGTTCATCGCCGCCGGGGACTACATCGTCGAGCACCCCGAGATCATGACCAAGATGGGCATTCCCGAGTACGCCTGGCGGCAGGTGATCAAGACCTGGAACGACGAGCCGGCCTGCCAGAGTGTGTACGGCCGCTACGACCTCCGGTTCGGCGGTCTTGATCATCCGGACCCGGGGATGCGGGTGCCGAAGGTGTACGAGTTCAACGCCGACACCCCGACCTGCCTGCTCGAATCCGCTTGGGTGCAATGGAACTGGCTCGAGCACACCGGCCAGGGCACCGACCAGTGGAACTCCATGTTCGAACGGCTGATCCAGGCCTGGACCCGCAACCTCGGCCTGATCGAGCAGCGGCTCGGCCACCGGCCGCTGGTCCATTTCGCCTGCAGCAACGAAGAGGAGTCCGGCGAGGACGTCCTCAACACCTGGTATCTGCGCGACGCCTGCGAGGACGCGGGCTATGCGACCAAGGGCATCTTCATGGAGACGATCGAGCTCGGCGACGACGGCCGCTTCTACGATCCCGACGGCGTCCATATCGACGTGATCTTCAAGCTCTATCCCTGGGAATACATGGTCAACGAGGAGTACGGCGAGCCCTGCTTCCGGGACATGGAGACGATCGGCCGGCGGGACGAGAGTGACAGCTACACCGGCGGCACGATCTGGATCGAGCCGCCGTACAAGATGCTCTGGAGCAACAAGGGCGTACTGGCCGTGCTGTGGCAGCTCTACGCCGGCACCGAGCAGGCCAAATACCTGATCCCGACCTGGTTCGACGGCGAGCAGCCGGCGGGCCTGACCGACTACGTCCGCAAGCCGCTGCTCGGCCGGGAAGGCGCCAACGTCGTGATCTATCGCGACGGCGAGGCCACGCTGGAGGTGCCGGGCGACTACGGCGACGAGGGCTTCGTGGTGCAGGAGTTCGTGCCGCTGCCGGAGTTCCCCGATCCCGACGGCGACAGCAGCGTGCATCCGGTCCTCGGGGTCTGGATGATCGACGGCGATCCGGCCGGATTGGCGGTGCGGGAGAGCTCGGGGTTCGTGACCGATAACCTCAGCTTCTTCGTACCGCACTCGATCCCGGACAACGCCGATTCGACCTACACCCCACAGGAGCCGGTGCGACGTTACGAGCCGCCGGTTCCTGCGGGAATCAGCCGGGTCACCGTCGCCACGTTCCGCTAAGGAGACTCGATGGTTCTCGACAATCTCGTCGGGTACGCCGCCCGGATGCCCGAGATCGCGCTGGCCGGCGCGATCTTCGTGTTCTGGCTGGCCGCGCTGTGGCTGACGATCAACCTGATCACCCGCTTCGACGACAACGACGAGATCACCCGGCGTGACAACCGGGCCTACGCGGTCAGCCGGGGCAGCCTGGTCGCCGCCCACGCGATCGCGCTCACGTTCTCGATCACCGACTACACCTACCAGCCCGGAGTCTTCATCCAGTGGGAGTTCCTCGGCTGGATGATGGCCGAGGGCCTCTACATCTATCTGGTGCTGCTGCTCAGCCGCCCGATCGTCGACCGGCTGGTGCTGTGGAAGGCGAACAACCTCGAACTGCTGCGGGAGGGCAACCTCGCGGTCGGCTTCGCCGAGGCCGGCGCCTACCTCGGCATCGGGGTGATGCTCGGCTCGTCGCTGGTCGGGACCGCCGCGGGCGGCGTCTGGCTGACGATCGTCAGCTCGTTCGTCTTCTACTGTCTCGGCATCGGCTGGCAGTTCGCCGGCTTCTGGATCCACGAGGGGATCACCCGCTACAACCTGCGGGCCCGGCTGATCGAAGGGCGCCCCAGCACCGGCCTGGAGACCGGCGGCCTGTTGCTGGCCATGTCGCTCGCGGTCAGCCCGGCGGTCGCCGGCGACCTCGACGGCTGGGGCATGGGGATCGCGCTGTTCGTGCTGGTGGCGGTGTGCTCGTTCGTGCTGCTCTACCCGATCTGGCTGTTGCTGCGCACCTTCGGCCCCGGGCGTAGCCTTCACGACAGCAGCGACGCCGGATCGACCGGGCTGGCCGGATCGATCGTGAATTCGATCATGGTGGTGATGCTGGGGTTCTGCGTCAACCAGCTGATCACCGTGATGTTGTGACGGCACGAGCCGTCGAATCGACCGAGGGAGAACCGACGTGGACGTGCTGGGCGTGATCTTCGTGATCATCTTGATCATCATCGCGATTGTGGCCGGGCTGTTGTTCTGGCGGCACTACATCAAGCAGAAGGTGGAGAAGGAACGCGCCGAGAGCCGCGCCGACTACCTGAAGGCGTCCCGCGAGGCCGACGCGTACATGGGTCCGGACGACCTGTCACCGAACAGCGACCTGACCCGGATGCAGCCGGGCGACTGGCTGTCCTATCTCGACCTGCCCGGCAACAAGCGGATGGTCAAGGGCGTGATCGAGTGCACGGTCGACTCGACCGGCTATGTCTGGTACGAGGTGCACCTCGAGGACAACGCCTGGATCTCGGTCGAGCCGGGCAGCAATGCCGAGGTCACCGAATGGCGCAACATCCCGGCCGGCGACGTGCAGGGCTTCGCGATCGGCGTGATGGACATCCGCTACCAGGACGTGACCTACTCGCGGAACGAGGCCGGCTACGGCTCGTTCGCGGCGCGTGGCAACACCGACACGCCGACCCGCGGCCGGGTCGAGTTCGCCGAGTTCAAGACCTCCGACGGCGAGAAGTACATCTCGTTCGAGCGGTTCGCGCTCTCCGACGAGGCCCTGGACCAGGTCGAGTTCGCGGTGACGCACGGCGAGAAGCTGGCCCACACGTTGCTTACGCTCTACCCCGGCGGCAACGAGGGTTCCGAGGTCGCCGACGAGCTGAAGTAGCCAGTCCGACCGAGGGGGCGACGATGCCGAACGAACGCAGGGATCCCGGCCATCCGATGGTGGCCGCGGTGCGCCGGATCATGAACCGGCTGCGCTGGGTGATGTTGCTGATGGTGATCGTCTTCGTGGCCAACGCCGCCCTCTTCGCCCTGGTCGAGCCGGACCGGGACTTCGGCGACGGCCTGTGGTGGGCGGTGGTCACCTTCTTCACCGTCGGGTACGGCGACCTCTACCCGACCACCGACCTGGGCCGGCTGTTCGGCGGCGTGTTCATCGCCGTCGCGGCCGTGCTCTGGTTGATCACCGGCGCCCACATCATCGCGTTGATCTTGGAAGCCAAGAACGTCTACACCCATGCCGAGCAGGAACGCAACGAGGCGGCGACGCTGGCGATCCTCAAGTCGCTGAAGATCGTCGAGGCCGACCGGACCGAGCTGCCTGATCTTGAATGGTGGGTGGACAAGCAGCACTTCCATCCGAGCCAGGATGTCGACGACGACGAGGCGGAGCTGGCGGCGATCGAGGACGAGCTCGCGGCCGAGAGTCAGGACTCCCGGCGCGACTAGCGGTTTCGGCCGCGCCGGGCGCTCAGGTAGTCGGCGACCACGTACTCCCCCAGCCGGTCGGTGTCGGGGGTGAAGACGCGGCCGCCGCAGCGACGGGCGATGGCGTCGACGAACCGGGCCAGGCCGGGATCGTCGCCGAGCATGAAGGTGTTGATCACCGCGCCGTAGCGGGCCAGTTCGTCCACCTCCGCGACCGTGACCCGGACCGTCTCCGCCGTCGTCGGGTACGCGAACCGCGCCGAACCGTCACCGGTGAGATGGGCGGTCGGTTCGCCGTCGGTGATCACCAGCACCACCGGCTCCGCCTCCGGATGCCGGCGCAGATGCCGGCCGGCGATCATCAACGCGTGCTGCAGGTTCGTGCCCTGGATCCATTCCGGCTCGATCTCGGCCAGTTCCACCCCGTTCAGCTGCCGGGCCAGCCGGTTGAACCCGATCACCTGCAGCGCGTCCTGCCGGAACCGGGTCTCGATCAGCTGGCTCAGCGCCAGGGCGGTCTGCTTCATCGGCGCCCAGCGGCCGTCCTGCAGCATCGAGAACGACAGGTCGACGCAGAGCGCGACCGCGGCGGCGGTGCGCCGCTCGGTCTCGGCCACCTCGAAGTCGGCCACGTCCAACCGGAGTCGGTCACCCGGGCCGGTCGGCCGGCCGCGTTCGGCCGTGCGGAGGTAGGCGTTGGTCACCGTCCGCGGTACGTCGATCGGCAGCTCGTCGCCGAACGTCCACGGCCGGGTGGAGCCGATCAGTTCGTCGGCCGCGCCGGTCCGGTGATCATCGTGATCACCGAGTCCGGAAGCGGCCAGCTGCTGGAACACCCGGCGCAGTGCCGTCTGACCCATCCGGCGAACCGCCCGCGGGGTCAGCCGCAGCCCGTCGGCGTCGCGGCGCAGGAAGCCCTGCCGCTCCAGCTCCCGTTCCAACTGCCGCAGCCCGTCCAGGTCGCTCACGGCCTCCCGGCCGAGGTGCCGCTCCAGCGCGTCCACGTCGATGTCGTCCAGGGTCGCGCCCGGATAGGCCTGGCCGAGCTGGGAGCCGAGGTCCTCGAGCTCGGCCAGCTCCGACACCGCCTGGACCGCCTCCGAGTAGCCCATCGGCTGGTCGCCGCGCATCCGGACCGCCGACTCGCGGTCGAGCCCGGGCCGCAGGTTGCGCAGGTTGTCCGACAGCTGCGCCATCGCCGAGGCGAGATCGGCATCGCCCAGCGCCTGGTTGATCAACTGGCCGAGTTGATCACGTTGCTCCGGGCTGAGTGAGTTCATCATCCGTTGCGCCGCTGCCTGGCGCCGGGCCAGGGCGTCGATCAACTCCTCGACGTTCTGCGGGTTCTCCGGGAAGAACTGGCCGTGCTTGGCCATGAAGTCGGCGAACCGCTCGGTGGTGTCCTCGGACCGGGCATGGGCGGCGAGCAGCGCGTTCAGGTCGGCCAGCATGTCCTTGATCGCCGCCATCGCCGCCGGGTCCGGTGACTCCATCGCCTGTTTCAGCCCCGCGAACTGGGCGTCCAGCACCTCCCGGCGCAACTGCTGGGTGATCGACTCGAAGATCTCCTTGGCCTCCGGCGAGGTCCACTGGTAGTCAGCCAGTGCCCGGATCGCGCCGGCGGCGTTGTCGGGCAGGGTGGCCAGCTCCAGCTCGGCCAGCCGGGCGTCCGGGCTGTCGGACCGGGCCAGCGCGTCCCGCTCGGTGGCCAGCGCCTGGTCCAGGGCGGCCCGGACCTGATCAAGGGTGCCGCCGAGATCGCCGCGCCGGCGGGCCAGCTCACGCAGCCGGCGGAGCCGCTCGGCCAGCCGATCCAGCCCCGACCTTCCGTCCAGGCCCTGGCGGAGCAGCTCCCGCATCGCCTCGTCGATGCTGGATGCGTTGAGCACGTCGTCGCCGATCTTGTCGATCGCCGCCCGGAGGTCGAACGGCGGCGCCAGCGGATCGGGCCCGCCGCGCCACGGCCCGTACCGGAACTTGCTCATTCCAGCCCGCCCCGCGGTTCGGTCGGACCGTAGACGGCACGGCCGTCGATCAGGTCCTTGTCGATCCGCCGGGTCAGGTGCAGACCTTCGAGCACGAACTCGACCGCCGCCGCAGCCTGACCGCGGTCGGCGCCGTCGTGGTAGCCCAGCCGGTCCAGCACCCGGGCCAACCCGGCTACCGGCCCGACCTGGTCCAGCAGCCGGTCGGCGGTGGTCTGATCACCGGTCTCGATCAAGGTGCCCTCGCCGATCACGGCGGTGAACCCGGACAGATCCTCACCGGCCAGCCGATCCCGGAAGGTCGTCGCCACCGCCAGCCGGAGCAGATGATCAAGCAGCGCCCGTTCCCGGCCCTCCTCCCCCAGCTCGAACTCGATCTTGCCCAGCAGCGTCGGCACCACCGGAGCAAGATCACCGACCCGGGCCACCGCCGTCGAGTCGCCGAGCCGCGCCGAGCGGCGCAGGGCCGCCGCGGCCACCGACTCGGCCGCGGCGATCGCAAACCGGGCCGAGATGCCGGACCGCTGGTCGATCGACGACGACTCGCGCAGGTTGGCCGTCAGGTGCGCGATCACCTCGAGCAGATGATCACCGACCTCGGCCGCCACCTGGGCCTCCTGCCGGAGCAGCGCCACCTCGTCGGTGATCTCGGACAGGTAGTGGGTCCTGATCTCGGCGCCGAACCGGTCCTTCAACGGCGTGATGATCCGGCCCCGGTTGGTGTAGTCCTCCGGGTTCGCGGTCGCGATCAGGAACAGGTCCAGCGGCAGCCGCAGCGAGTACCCGCGGATCTGGATGTCCCGCTCCTCGAGCACGTTGAACAGCGCCACCTGGATCCGTTCGGCCAGGTCGGGCAGCTCGTTCAGGCCGAAGATGCCGCGGTTGCCGCGCGGCACCAGGCCGTAGTGCACGGTCTCCGGATCGCCCAGGGTGCGGCCCTCGGCGACCTTGACCGGGTCGACGTCGCCGATCAGGTCACCGACCGAGGTGTCCGGCGTCGCCAGCTTCTCGGCGTACCGGTCGTCGCGGTGCAGCCAGCTCACCGGCAGGTCGTCGCCACGTTCGTCGGCCAGCCGGCGGCAGCGGACACAGACCGGCCGCAGCGGGTCGTCGTTGATCTCGCAGCCGGCGATCACCGGCACCCACTCGTCGAGCAGACCGGCGACGGTGCGCATCAGCCGAGTCTTGCCCTGGCCGCGCTCGCCGAGCAGCACCAGGTCGTGGCCGGCCAGCAGCGCGGTCTCCAGGTCGGGCAGCACCGTGTCGCCGAAGCCGACGATGCCGGGAAACGGTTCCTCGTTGGACCTGAGCCGGTGCAGCAGATTGTCTCGAAGTTCTTCCTTGACGGTTCGTGCTTCGTAGCCAGTCGCGCGGAGCGACCCGAGGTTGTGTGCCAGGGTCATGTTTCGACCCTACGACCGCGCCGCAAGACCGGTTCCCTAGGCTGAGCGATCGAACCGTCCGCGAGGGAGCCCGATGAACGACGAACAGCGCTACCTGCAGGAACTGATCATCGCCGAGCTCGGCGTGCCGGCCTCCTTCGACCCGGACGGCGAGCTCGAGCGCCGGACCGAGTTCCTCGCCGACCGGCTCCGGAGCACCCACGCGACGTCGTACGTGCTCGGCATCAGCGGCGGCGTCGACTCCAGCACCGCCGGCCGGCTGTGTCAGCTCGCGGTGGAACGGATCCGGGCCGAGGGCGGCCGGGCGACCTTCATCGCCATGCGACTCCCGTACGGCGTCCAGGCCGACGAGGCCGACGCGCAGCGGGCGCTGGAGTTCATCCGGCCCGACGAGACGCTGACGGTCGACGTGCAGCCGGCCACCGACGCGATGGTCGAGTCCGCGCGGCACGCCGGGCTGGGTGAACGCGAGGACTTCCACATCGGCAACGTCAAGGCCCGGCAGCGGATGGTCGCGCAGTATCTGGTGGCCGGGGCGCGCAACGGGCTGGTGGTCGGCACCGATCATGCGGCCGAAGCGGTGATGGGCTTCTACACCAAGCACGGCGACGGCGCGTGCGACCTGACCCCGCTGTCCGGGCTGTCCAAGCGCCGGGTCCGGGCGCTCGGGGAACGACTGGGCGCAACGCCGGAGATCACCGGCAAGGTGCCGACGGCCGACCTGGAGACCAACAACCCGGGGCTGCCGGACGAGGCCGCCCTCGGCGTCAGCTACGACGAGATCGACGACTTCCTCGAAGGCCGCGACGTCGACGAGAAGGCGGCCGCGACGATCATCGCCACCCATCGCCGGACCGTCCACAAACGGGCGATGCCGCCGGGGGTCGGCTGAGGCGGGCATGGACTCGACCCCGATCTGGGCAGCCGGCGATCCCGTACCGGACTGGTGTTTCGTCCGGCACACCTTCGAGCTCGACGATCGGCCGATCGCCCGCGCGACCCTGCTGATCACCGCCTCCTCGACCCTCCCCTCGCTGCAGTACGTCTACCGCGCGCACCTCAACGGCACTGTCCTCGGAGTCGGCCCGACCCGGCCGATCGCCGACGAGACCCGTTACGACCACTACGACGTGACCGGTCTGATCACGCCGGGCCGCAACGCCATCGGTGCCCTGCTCTACACCACGGATGATCATCGGTTCCAGGCCGAACTGCGGATCGAACCGGTCGACGGGGCCATGATCACGATCGGCACCGGCCAGGACTGGCGGGCCCGGTCGGCGACCGACTGCTTCCCCGAGGCCGGCAGCATCGGCACGAAGGTGTTCGCCGCGCCGGTGGAGGACCTGGACGCGCGGGTCTATCCGCACGGTTTCGACGCCGCGGACTTCCCGGACCGCTGGCCCGCCGCGATGCCGCGGGCTCCGTTCGAGCGGCTGGTCGCCTCGCCGCTCGCGCCGGTCGAGCGACACCTGGCCGAGCCGGCCGCGATCCTGGTCGACGACGCCGCGGGGATGGTGATCGACTTCGGCCGCGCCTGGGCCGGTGGTGCGCTGCTCCGGGCCGTCGCGACCGCCGGCGACCGGATCGAGCTGCGCTACGGCGAGGTGCTCGAGGCCGGCGACCGGCCGTCCGTCCGGTATCGGCTGACCACCGGCAACGTCTACCGCGACGTCTGGACCCTGACCGACGGGCCGCAGGAACTCGCGAGCTGGGGGCTCCGGGTGTTCCGTTATCTGGAGCTGCGCTACCTCGACGGCGCCCCGGAGCTGAGCGGCATCCGGGCTGCTGCCCTGCGCTACCGGTACGACACCGAGGCGTCCACCTTCGCCTCCTCCGATCCCGTCCTGGACCGGGTCTGGCAGCTGTCGGCCGACACGATCGAGGCGCTGAACCTCAACCTGTACGTGGATTCCTGGACCCGGGAGCGGCTGCCGTACGAGGCCGACGCCTACCTTCAGCAGCGGGCCCACCTGGCCCTGGACCGGGATCCGGCGCTGGCCCGCTATTCGGTCGACTTCACCCTGGCCAACCGGACCTGGCCGACCGAGTGGCCGCTGTTCGCGCTGCTGGCCGTGCACGATCTGTGGTGGACCACCGGCGACCTCGGCCAGGTCCGGGAGCAGTACCACCGGCTGGCCGGGTTGCTGCCGACCCGTTGGCTCGACCCGGCGACCGGGCTCGTCCGCAAGCCGAGCGACGGCGGCGCCGCCGGCGACCTGGACCGCGGCGGGTTCGACCGGGATCTGGTCGACTGGCCGCCGAGCGAACGGGACGGCTACCGGTTCGGCGAGGTCAACACGGTGATCAACGCGCTGGCGTACCGCTGCTATCGGGCGGCGGCCGAGCTGGCCCGGGCGGTCGGCGAGCAGGTCGATGCCGGACGGTACGACAGCACGGCCGACCGGCTGGCCGCGGCGATCGACCGGCACCTGTTCGATCCCGACGCCGGCCGCTACGTCGACGGGCTCGATCCGGACGGGACCAGGATCGATCATCATGCGATCCACGCCCAGCTGTATCCGCTCTGGGCCGGCGCCGTCCCGGCGACCCGTGTGGCCGGGGTGATCGCCGACCTGGCCGGGCGCGGCATGGCCTGCAGCGTCTACTCGGCGGCGTTCCTGCTCGAGGGACTGTTCGAGCACGCCGCCGGTGCGGTCGCGCTGCCGCTGATCACCGCGCCGGGCCGGCGGAGCTGGCGGCACATGCTCGACCTCGGCGCCGGCGCGACGATGGAGGCCTGGGACGTCGAGTTCAAGCCCAACCTGAGCCACTCCCATCCGTGGGGCGCCTCGCCCGCGTTCCTGCTGCCGCAGGGCCTGTTCGGGCTGCGGCCGTTGCAACCCGGCTACCGGTCGTTCACCATCCGGCCGCAGCCCGACCGTGGTCCGGAGCGGGCCGAGGTCCGGTTGCCGGTGCCCGATGGCACCATCGTGGCCTCGTACCAACGGACCGATGATCGACTGGAGCTCCTGGTCGACGTGCCGCCGGGCCGCACCGCGCAGCTGGCCCTGCCGGCCGGGACGGGGTCATCCGACGAGGTCGAGATCGACGGTCGGACCTGCCGGCTCCGACCCGATGGCCGGTGGCTGACGGCCCCCGAGCCGCTGCCCGCCGGGCAGCATCGGGTCGCGGTGAATCTCAGGTAGAGGTCGAAGTATCGCCGGACATCAGTGCGTCCTCGCGTCGCCTCCCGCGCCGGTCCCAGACGGCGGAGTAGGTTAACGTCGAACGAATACCACGGGGAGGATCGGCTGAGGCGATGCGCACGGCGCGACTGGTGGGACTGAGTCAGGACGGACAGTCCCTTGTCGTCGCGACGGATGCTGGAGAGGAGCTTGCGCTTCCGGTCGACGATCGACTGCGTGCGACGTTGCGCGGTGATCGTCCCCGACTCGGACAACTGGAGATCGAGATGGAGAGCGTACTGAGCCCACGCGATATTCAGGCACGGATCCGGGCCGGGGCGAGTTTGGAGGAGGTCGCCCGGATCTCGGGGATGCCGGCCGACCGGGTCGAACGATTCGCCGGACCGGTGCTGTTGGAACGAGATCACATGGCCGGTCAGGCGATGGCCTCCTCGGTCCGGCGCCGCGGCGAGACCTCGGGCCACAAGAACCTCCGCCTCGCGGTGACCGAACGCCTGGCCGACCGCGGCATCGATCCCGACAAGGTCGACTGGGACGCTCGCCGGATGGACGACGGACGCTGGGCGGTGACCGCCGAATACCGCTCCGGTGAGAACGCCCGGCTGGCCGAATTCCACTTCGATCCGCGCGGCCGCTACTCACTCGCCGGCAACGAGGAGGCCCGCTGGGTGCTGGGCGAGGCCAGCCCGGCGACGGACCCGCAGCCGGGCCGGCGCCGCCCCGTCCGAGCCGTCGAGGACAGCTACGAGAACGAGGCGGCCGAGCCGACCCTCGACCTCAACGACGAGCTCGCCCTGGTCCGCGCGGTCCAGGTCGATGAGCCCGATCCCCCGATCGAGTCCGAGGACACCGAGATCGGCGACTCCGAGGGCGGCATCCCGGATCGGCACCAGGCCGCCGCGTTCGAGGAGGCCGAGTCCGACTCCGGCCTGGAGACCCTGTACGGGATGCTCGGCGGCGAGGGCTATGCCGAGGACTCCGTCGCCGTCTACTCCGGGCTGCGCGAGGAGAGCCACGGTCCGGTCGGCTGGGAGCCGGAGATCGTGGTCGACCATCCGGCCGCCACCGACCAGCCGTCGCCCGCCAACAACCGCCGCGGTCTCCGCCCGGCGCCCGATCCGGAGCCCGAGGTCGACGCCGAGCCCGACTTCCGGCCCGAGCCGGTCGAGGAGGAGTGGGCCGAGGTCCCCGAGGCCGAGCCGAGCTTCGAGCAGGAGCAGCTGGTCGCGGCCGAGCCGGATCCTGAGCCTGAGCCCGAACCCGCACCGGAGCCGGTCAAGCCGAAGCGGACCAAGAAGAAGCGGGCCTCCATCCCCAGCTGGGACGAGATCATGTTCGGCGGCCCCCCGCGCAAGGACTGAGCGGATCGTTCGTTCCCTGAGCCTGTCGAAGGGCGTCTGTTTCGTTCCCTGAGCCTGTCGAAGGGACCGAATTCATGATCATCCCGTTGCCACGGGCGGGTGCGTCGGGCATACTCACTATCGATTTGCGTAAACGCTTCCGCACGGACCGCGAAGCGCTACGTGCACCGAGATCAATTTGCTCGCAGCCCCAACGGAGGTAGGCCCCGATGAGCAGAACGACTCCGATCCCCGAACCCCTCGCGACCTCCGGATCGCGACGCTCCTTCCTGCGCGCCGCGGCCGCCACCGGCGTCGCCGCCGGCTCCGGCGGGGTGCTGCTCACCGGCTGCGAGGGCTCGATCAACGAGACGCCCGATGACGGCAACAGCGAGCGGGCGCGGACGGTGATGTTCGACCACGACGGCGGCCGGGTCCAGTCGCCGGACCTGTGGAACCCGTTCGTGCCGGGATTCCGGACCGGGGCCGGCTTCCACCAGGCGATCATGGAACCGCTGTTCATCCTCGACTACGAGAGCGGACAGATCGAGGGCTGGCTGGGTGAGAAGTTCGAGCCGAACGCCGGCCAGGATCTCTGGACGCTGACTCTGCGACCGGGCATCACCTGGGCCGACGGCGAGGTGTTCGACGCCGACGACGTGGTGTTCACCCTGGAGTTGTTGATCAAGGGCGGCGCCGAGATGACCAACGCCGCCGCGATGCAGGAGTGGGTCAAGGGCGTCAAGAAGGTCTCCGACCTGGTGGTCGAATTCACCTTGCTGAAGCCGAATCCCCGCTTCCTGCTCGACTACTTCTCGGTCAAGGCCTACAACAGCTTCCCGATCGTGCCCGAGCACATCTGGCAGGGCAAGGATCCGTTGCAGTTCAAGAACTACGACAAGGCGAAGGGCTGGCCGATCTTCACCGGGCCCTACCGGCTGGAGTCGGCCGAGCCGACCCGCTTCGTCTACACCCGGCGGGACGACTGGTGGGGGGCCAAGGCCGAGTTCAAGCCGCTGCCCAAGCCGGAGCGGTTGGAGTGGTCGGCGATCGAGACCGAGGAGATCCGGGTCGCCCGGGCCAGTGATCATCAACTGGACAGCGTCGCCGACCTCACCGCCGGCGCGTTCGAGAGCCTGAAGTCGCGCAACCCCGACATGGTCACCTGGCTGCCGGACCGGCCGTTCGCCTGGACCGACCCGTGCACCCGGCTGCTCTCGTTCAACAACGCCCTGGAGCCGTGGAACGACCGCGAGATGCGCTGGGCGATCAACTACGCGATCGACCGGGACGAGGTGGTGCGGATCGCGTACGAGGGCACCACGACGCCGGCCCGGTTCTTCTTCCCCGACTATCCGCCGATGCAGAAGTACGTCGACCTGCTCGACTCCGAGGGCCTCTTCGACGAGTTCCCGATCTTGACCCACGACCCGGACCGGGCCAAGTCCATGATCGAATCGAAGGGCTACACCCGGTCCGGCGACGGCTTCTACACCAAGGGCGGCAAGGAACTGCGGCTGCAGATCGACGCCCCGACCGAATACATCGAGATCTGGCGCTACGCCCAGGTGGTCGGTGAGCAACTGCAGCGGATCGGCATCAACGCGACGGTCCGCAAACTGGCCAGCGGCACCTGGGGTGACAACATCGCCAGCGGCAAGTTCGAGGCGATCTCCGACTGGGGCGCCTGCGGGTCGGTCACCGAGCCGTGGCTGTCGATGAGCCTGTACAACGCCGCCGACGTGGTGCCGATCGGCAAGACCGCCGCCGGCAACGGGATCCGCTGGAAGAACGAGGATTACACCCGCCAGGTGCTGTCCTTCGCCGACATCCCGCTCGGTGACGCGGCGATCGACGGCCCGTTCGTCGCCGCGGCCAAGCTGTGGCTGCGGGATCTCCCGTTCCTGCCGATCGCCCACGCCCGCAAGCTCTACGCCTTCGACACCACCTACTGGACCGGCTGGCCGAGCAAGGAGAACAACTTCCTGCAGCCGACCCTGGAGTGGGGCAACGCCCACAAGATCATCCACAACCTGCAGCCCGCGAACGCCTAGACCGGCTGACAATCCCTCGGGAGGACGCGTATGCGGGGAATCACGCTCGGCTATCTGGTGCGCCGGATCGGAGTGTTCCTCTTCACCATCTGGGCCAGTACGACGATCATGTTCGTCATCCCTCGGCTGGCGCCGGGCGACCCGGTCCAGTCCATGATCACCCGGATGCAGGCCCAGGGCGGCCACGTCGAGGGCAGCGCCAAGCTGGTGGCCGCCTGGCGGGAACGCTTCGGCCTCGACGATCCGCTCTACGTGCAGTATTTCAGCTACCTGAAGAGCATGATCACCTTCGACTTCGGCTACTCGTTGTCGCAGTTCCCGGCCGAGGTCGGCACCATGATCGGCCGGTCGCTGCCCTGGACCCTGGGCCTGCTCACCGTCGCCACCGTGTTGTCCTTCCTGATCGGGTCGGTGATCGGCGCGCTGATGGCCTGGCGGCGGACGCCGCGGCTGCTCCGGGCGCTGCTGCCGGTCTCGCTCACCTTCACCGCGATCCCGTTCTACATCCTCGGCATCGTGTTGATCTACATCTTCGTGTTCACCATCGGGCTGTTTCCGGTCTCCGGCGGCTATCGCAGCGGGCTGGAACCCGGCTTCAACCTCCGGTTCATCAACAGCGTGATCCAGCACGGCACCCTGCCGGCGCTGTCGATCGTGCTGGCCAGCATGGGCTTCTGGGCCCTCGGCATGCGCGGGATGATGATCACCGTGGCCGGCGAGGACTACCTGACGCTGGCCCGGGCGAAGGGCATCCGGCCGCTGCAGGTGCTGTTCAGCTACGAGGTGCGTAACGCCATCCTGCCTCAGGTGACGGCGCTGGTGATCGGTCTCGGCGGCATCGTCGGCGGCACCATCCTGGTCGAATACCTGTTCGGCTATCCGGGGATGGGCGCGCTGCTCTACCAGGCGATCAGCAACTCCGACTTCACCGTGATCCAGGGCATCGTCTTCATCCTGGTGCTGACCACGGTCACCGCCGTGCTCGCCATCGACCTGATCTATCCGCTGCTCGATCCGCGGATCACCTACGAGGGGAGGTAGCGATGGATCCCACCGTGCTCCCCCACCTGCCGGCGGACTCCGGCACCAAGGCCCGACCGCCGTGGCAGAACGTGAAGCTGATCGCCGGGTTGATCATGGTCGCCGCCGTGCTGCTGGTGGCCCTGATCGGCCACCTGGTCTGGGACACCGAGCTGGCCCGGGCGGCCAGCTCGCCGCTGAACCTGCCGCCGGTCTGGGCCGGCGGCAGCCCGAACCATCCACTCGGCACCGAGAACAGCGGCCGCGATCTGCTGGCCCTGCTGGTCGTCGGCGGCCCGACGACGCTGCAGGTCGGGTTGATCGTCGGCACCTCGAGCATGTTGATCGGCGTCGTCCTCGGCTTCACCGGCGGCTATCTCGGCGGGCCGGCGGACGTCGTGATCAGGACGCTGTCGGACACGGCGCTGACCATTCCGTCGCTGGCGATCCTGATCGTGATCTCCGCCTACGTGCGGGAGATGGACGTGACGACCATGGCGTTGATCGTGGCCCTCTTCGCCTGGGCCGGGCCGACCCGGCTGATCCGGGCCCAGGTGCTCACGATGCGTGAGCAGGGCTACGTCCGGATGGCCCGGCTGACCGCGCAGTCGACGCCCCGGATCATGTTCGCCGAGATGCTGCCCAACCTGCTGCCGTTCCTCGCGGCCGGCTTCATCGGCGCGGCCTCCGGCGGCATCCTCGCCGCGGTCGGGCTGGAGGCCCTCGGCCTCGGCCCGCAGCGGATCCCGACGCTCGGAATGACCGTGTCCAACGCGATCCAGGGCTCGGCCATCCTGCGCGGGATGTGGTGGTGGTGGGGGGCTCCGTCGCTGGTGCTGATGATCATCTTCATCGGCCTGTTCCTGGTCGCGGTCGGGCTGGACGAGGTGGCCAATCCGCGGCTGCGCGGGAGGTTGGCGTCATGACCGCTCCCGTACTGCAGGTCAGCGGCCTGCGGGTGCACTACCGCACCGAGGGCGGCGACGTGATCGCCGTCAACGGCGTCGACTTCGACGTCGCGCCGGGCGAGACGCTCGGCCTGGTCGGCGAATCCGGGTCCGGCAAGTCGACCGTGGCGATGGCCATCCTGCGGCTCACCACTCCGCCCGGACGGATCGTCGACGGATCGATCAAGCTCGCCGGCGAGGACATCGCGAGCCTGTCGGAGGAGCAGCTGCGGCGCCGCCGGTGGACCGAGATCTCGCTGATCCCGCAGGGGTCGATGAACTCGCTGAACCCGGTGATGCGGGTCCGGGATCAGCTCCGGGACGCGATCGAGACCCACGAGGGCAAGCAGTCCACCCGGGTGCTGAAGCCGCGGATCCTGCAACTGCTGGAAACGGTCAAGCTGCCGGCGAAGGTGTACGACCTCTTCCCGCACGAGCTGTCCGGCGGGATGAAGCAGCGGGTCTGCATCGCGATGTCGATCGCCCTCAGCCCGTCGGTGATCATCGCCGACGAGCCGACCAGCGCCCTCGACGTGGTCGTCCAGCGGACCGTGGCGCAGACCCTGCTCGAGGTGAAGTCCCGGCTGAACAGCTCGATGATCTTGATCGGTCACGACATGGCGCTGCAGGCGCAGCTGGTCGACCGGCTGGCGGTGATGTTTGCCGGCAACATCGTCGAGATCGGCCCGGTCCGGGAGCTGTTCCGCAACCCACACCATCCGTACACCCGGCATCTGATCGCCTCCATCCCGTCGATCCGGGAACGCAAACCACTGGTGATCAGCGGGCTGCAGTCCCCCGACCTGCGGATCCCCCGGCCGACGCCGGTGATGGCCGAGATCTCGCCGGGCCACTTCGCCGCCGTCGTCGATGATCACGAGGAGGCCGTCGCCCATGGCTGAGCCGCTGCTGGAGGTCCGCGACGCGACCAAGATCTACAAGAAGGGCAAGGAGGAGACGACCGCGCTCGACCAGGTCAGCCTGATCCTGTCCGAGGAGCCGGCCGCGATCACCACGATCGCCGGTGAGAGCGGCAGCGGCAAGACCACGCTGGCCGATGCGGTGCTCGGCTTCACCAAACTGAGCTCCGGCGAGATCCGCTACCGCGGTCGGGAGCTGTCGACGCTGGACCGGCGGCAGCAACTGGAATATCGCCGGGAGGTGCAGGCGATCTTCCAGGACCCGTTCGGCGTCTACAACCCGTTCTACCGGATCAAGCACGTCTTCAACACGGCGATCAAGCGGTTCCGGCTGACGTCGGACCCGGCCGAGGCGCGGCGGATGATCGAGGAAGCGCTGGAGATGGTCGGCCTGCGCGGCGACGAGGTGCTGGAGAAGCACCCGCACCAGCTGTCCGGCGGGCAGCGACAACGGATGATGATGGCCCGGGCCTACCTGCTCAAGCCGCGGCTGATCGTGGCCGACGAGCCGGTGTCCATGGTGGATGCGTCGCTTCGTGCGATGATCCTGGACATCATGCTGCGGCTACGCGACGAGCTCGGGATCTCGTTCCTCTACATCACCCACGACCTGAGCACCGCCTATCAGGTCGGCGACGAGATCTGCGTGCTCTACAAAGGTTCCATCGTCGAGCGCGGCGACACCCGGCGGGTGATCGACGCGCCGCAGCATCCGTACTCCAAACTGTTGATCAGCTCGATCCCGGTGCCGGATCCGGACGTCCGGTGGCAGCTGGCCGACGATGACGACGGCTGATCCGAGAGGTCGTTGATGGTCACGGTGCACGATGTGGCTCGCCATGCGGGAGTCTCGATCGCCACCGTGTCCCGCGCCCTCAACGACCGGTCCCGGGTGTCTGCCGCGACCCGCGACCGGGTGCTCCGGATCGCGACCGAACTCGGCTATCACCCCAACGACCTGGCCCGCGGCCTGGCCGGCATGGCCACCCGGACCATCGCGCTGCTGCTGCCCGACATCACCAACCCGTTCTTCCCCGAGCTGGTCAAGGGTGTGCAGACGGTCGCCGACGAGCGCGGCCACCTGCTGCTGATGTGCCACAACGCCGACGACGAGGACAAGGCGATCGCCGACCTCGTCCTGCTGCGCCGGAAACGGGTCGACGGCATCCTGCTGGTCGCCGGCACCCTGCCCGGCGTCGGCGTCGTCGCGGCCTCGGCCGGGATCCCGACCGTCGTGCTGGACCGCCGGGTGCCCGGGCTGGACGCGGACCTGGTGACCGTCGATCACCGTGCCGGCGCCCGGCTCGGCGTGGAGCATCTGCTCGGGCTCGGCCATCGCCGGATCGCGTATCTGACCGGCCCGGCGGACGTGGTCAGCAGTCAGGAACGGAGCGAGGGCTGGCGCGAGGCGCTGGTGGCTGCGGGCGTCGAGCCGACGCCGGACCTGGTCGTCGGCGGAGACTTCACCGAGGACGGCGGGTATGCGGCCGGTCGGGAGTTGCTCACCCGGCCCGCCGGGATCACCGCCGTGTTCGCGGCCAACGATCTCGGGGCGATCGGCCTGCTGCGGGCGCTGACGGAGGCCGGCCTGCGCGTCCCCGACGACGTCAGCGTGGTCGGCTTCGACGGGGTGCACCTGGCCGCGTACACGTCGCCGCGGCTGACCACCGTGGCCCAGCCGATCTTCGACCTGGGCCGGACCGCGGCCGAGCTGCTGCTCAACCGCCTCGCCGCCGCCCCGGCTCCCGGCAGCGAGCCGCAGACCCTGGTGCTCCCCACCCGCCTCGAGATCCGCAACAGCACCGCCTCCTACCCGCTGAGTTGCCAGGTCTGACCGGGTCTCACCTCTGGCGGGTCGGAGACGGGCGGCCGGGGGCGCGGTAGTGCCAGCCTGCTTCGCGCCAGGTCGTGGGGTCGAGGGCGTTGCGGCCGTCGATGATCACCGGGCGCCGGACGCCGGTGAGGTCGGCCGGGCGAAGGTCGCGGTACTGCTGCCATTCGGTCAGCAGCAGGACGGCTTCGGCGTCGTCCACGGCCTCGGCGACGGAGTCGACCACGGTCAACTCCGGGCTGCGCTTGCGGGCGTTGTCGCCGGCCTGTGGATCGGTGACCCGAACGTGGGCGCCGCGGCGCTGCAGGTCGAGTGCCACCGCCAGGGCCGGTGAGTCCCGCACGTCGTCGCTGTTGGGCTTGAAGGCGGCGCCGAGGATGGCGATCCGACGGCCGATCACGCTGCCCTCGCAGGCCTCAGTCGCGAGCCGGGTCAGGTGATCGCGGCGGGCGAGGTTGATCTCGTCCACCCGGGCCAGCAGATCGGCGACCCGATCGGCGCCCAACTCGGCGGCGCGGGCGCCGAAGGCGCGGATGTCCTTGGGCAGGCAGCCGCCGCCGAAGCCGAGGCCGGCGCCCAGGAACTGGCGGCCGATCCGCTCGTCGTGACCGATCGCGTCGGCCAGCACGGTGACGTCCGCGCCCGCCGCCTCGCACACCTCGGCCATCGCGTTGATGAAGGAGATCTTCGTGGCCAGGAAGGAGTTGGCGGCCACCTTGACCAGCTCGGCGGTGGCCAGGTCGGTGGCGATCACCGGGGTGCCGGCGGCCACCACCGAGGCGTAGACCCGGTTCAGGATCGCGGTCGCCCGCTCGTCGTCGGGCGCGCTGCCGTAGACCAGGCGGTCCGGGCGCAGGGTGTCCGCGACGGCGTGGCCCTCGCGCAGGAACTCCGGGTTCCAGGCGCAGCTCGCGCCCGGCACGGCGGCGGCGATCCGGTCGTTGAGCCGTTCGGCGGTGCCGACCGGGACGGTCGACTTGCCGACCACAAGATCACCGGGCGTCAGGTACGGCAGCAGGGCGTCGACCGCGGAGTCCAGCGCGGCCAGGTCGGCGGCCGGACGATCCGGCAGCTGGGGCGTGCCGACGCAGAGGAAATGGACTTCCGCACCGGCGGCGGCGGAGGGATCCGCGGTGAAGCGGAGCCGGCCGGTGGCCAGGGTCGCGGTCAACAGCGACTCCAGCTCAGGTTCGTAGACCGACGGCCGACCGGAGTCGAGCCGGGCGGCCAGTTCGCGGTCCGAGTCGATGCCGACGACCGTGTGACCGAGGTGGGCGAGACAGGTGGCGTGGACGGCACCGAGGTAGCCGCAACCGATGACGGAGATCAACATGACCCCGAGCCTGTCGGATGAAGTTGATCAACGCCACCTTGATGAAAGCATCCTCATCCGCGGCTCATCGCGGGTTAACCAGTCGTGATCAGAGTATGAACGCGAAGTAACCCGAGCTCAGGAGTTGATCATGCGTCCACTGCGAGTCGCCCTGTATTCCCATGACACGGTCGGTCTCGGCCACACCCGGCGGAATCTGACCATCGCCGCGGCGTTGGCCCAACGCTCCGCCGACCTCGTCATGATCACCGGAAATCCGGAGGCGACCGTGCTGCCGAAGCCGCACCGCACGGACGTGATCACCATGCCGGCGATCGCCAAGGATCCGGCCGGCGACTACCGCGCCCGGTCGCTGTCGCTGCCGTACCGGGAAGTGATCGGGATCCGGCGCGCGCTGCTCAGCTCGGTGATAGGTGAGTTCCGGCCGGACCTGTTGATCGTCGACAAGGTGCCCCGCGGCGCCGGCGGTGAGCTCGAGCCGGCCTTGATCAAACTGGCGGCGCAGGGCGGCCGCGCCGTGCTCGGGTTGCGCGAGGTGCTGGACGACCCGGTCTCGACCACGGCGGAGTGGCTCGCCGACCGGACCGCGCAGGCGATCGATGATCACTACCACGCGGTCTGGGTCTACGGGGATCCCCGGGTCTACGATCCGCGGACGGAGTACGGGCTGCCCGCCTCGGTGACCGACAAGATCGAATTCACCGGCTATCTGAGCCGTGGCAGGGCGCGTGGTCTCACCGCCGGCCGGAACGACTTGGCACTCGACCCGGGGCGGCCCTACGTCGCCTGCCTGGTCGGCGGCGGCCAGGACGGTGACGACCTGGCCCTGACCTTCGCCCGGGCGACGCTGCCGGATGATCATCTCGGGGTGATCATCTGCGGCCCCTATCTGGCCGCCGAGCAGCGGGCCCGGCTGCGCAAGATCGCCGCCGGCCGGTCCGACCTGGTGCTGATCGATGTCGCCCCCGGCGCCGACGCGGTGATCGACCGGGCCGCCGCCGTGGTCTCGATGGCCGGCTACAACACGGTCTGCGAGATCCTCGCCACCGGCACCCCGGCGCTGCTGGTGCCGCGCACCCGGCCACGGACCGAGCAGCTGATCCGGGCCGGCCGGTTCGCCGCCCTCGGCCTGGTCGACCTGCTCGAGCCGACGGACCTCTCCCCCGGCCGGATCGCCGACTGGCTCCGGTCCGCCGTCGCCGGCTCGGCCCAGGCCACGCTGCGTGGCTCCACCGAGATCCGGTTGGACGGGCTGCGCCGGATCCCGGAGCTCGCCGACGCGCTGTTGGCGGTGGATGATCATGCGGCGTGATCAGGAGCGGATCGGCTACGTCGTCAAGATGTATCCCCGGTTCTCCGAGACCTTCATCGTCACCGAGATCCTCGAGCTGGAGCGGCTCGGACTGGACCTGACGATCTTCTCCCTCCGGCTGCCGAACGACGGCCGGTTCCATCCCGCGCTGGCCGAGGTGGCCGCGCCGGTGCACTACCTGCGGCACTCCGGCATCCGGGCCGAGGAGCTGTGGCGGGCCGCCGCCGGGGCGACCGGACTGCCCGGCTTCACCGCCGCGCTGCCGATCCTGCTCGAGCTCGACCACGCCTCGGCGCACCAGGCGATCGAGCTGGCCCAGGCGGTACGGCAGCAGCGGGTCACCCACCTGCATGCCCACTTCGCTTCCATCTCGGCAGCGGTGGCCCGGGTCGCGACCCGGCTGGCCGGCATCGACTACACCGTCACCGCCCACGCCAAGGACATCTTCCACGCCGAGGTCGACCATGATCGACTTCGGGAACGGGTCGCCGACGCCCGGCGGGTGATCACCGTCAGCGACTTCAATCTCGATCACCTGCGGCGGACCTTCGGCACCGACGCCGACCGGGTCGGCCGGATCTACAACGGCATCGACCTGACCCGATTCCCGTTCACCTCACCGGCCGATCGACTCGACGACCCGGCGAGCGTGCCGGTGATCGCGGCCGTCGGACGGCTGGTGCCGAAGAAGGGATTCGGCGACCTGATCGACGCCGCAGCGCTGCTCCGCGACGCCGGTCACACCTTCCGGGTCGACCTGGCCGGGACCGGGCCGCTGGCCGTGGCCCTGGCCGAACAGGTCCGCCGGCTCGGTCTGGAGGATCGGGTGCGACTGCTCGGCGCGCTGCCGCAGACGGCGGTTGCCCGGCTGGTCGGCTCGGCCGCGGCGTTCGCCGCGCCCTGTGTGATCGGCGACGACGGCAACCGGGACGGCCTGCCGACCGTGGTGCTGGAGGCGATGGCCCTGGGCACGCCGGTCGTCGCCACCGGGGTCACCGGCCTGCCGGAGATCCTCGACGACGGCCGGACCGGGCTGTTGATCGATCAGCACGACCCGGCCGGTCTGGCCGCAGCGCTGGCCCGGCTGCTGCACCAGCCCGACCTGCGGAGCGGCCTGGCCAAGGCGGCCCGGGAGCTGATCGAGCTGGAGTTCGACGCCTCCCGGCAGGCCACCAAGATCGCCGACGTCCTCGTACCGAGCAGGAGTTGATCATGCGCATCGCCTATGTCTGCACCGATCCCGGGATCGAGATCTTCGGCACCAAGGGCGCGGCGATCCACGTCCGGGCGGTGATCACCGAGCTGCTCCGGCAGGGTCACGAGGTGCAGTTGATCACGCCCCGGCCGGGCGACCGGCCGACGCTGCCGGTGCCGATCCACCAGTTGCCGGCGGTGTCCGGTAACGCGGCGGCCGAGCGCGAACGGTCGGCCCAGGCCAGCGATGCCGCCGTGGCCGCCGCGCTCGACGCGGTCGCGCCGGATCTGGTCTACGAGCGGTACGCGTTGTGGGGCAGGACCGGCACGGCCTGGGCAGCGGCGCACGGCGTGCCCAGCCTGCTCGAGGTGAACGCGCCGCTGACCATCGAGCAGGCGACCTTCCGCAGCCTGGTCGACCAGGGCGGCGCCGAACGGGTGGCCGAGGATGCCCTGAGCACTGCGTCGGCCGTGGTCTGTGTCAGCGCCGGCGTGGCCGACTGGGCCCGGGTCGTCAGCCGGCGGTCGGACCGGATCGCGGTGATCGGCAACGGGGTCGACCCGGCCCGGATCAGCCCGGCCCGGCGCCCGGTCGCGGCGGCCGAAGCGACCGACTTCACGGTCGGCTTCATCGGCTCGCTCAAGGCCTGGCACGGCGTCGACACCCTGATCCGGGCGCTGGCCCGGCTGCGCGGCGATCGGCATCCCTGGCGCGGACTGATCGTCGGCGACGGGCCGATGCGGCAGGATCTCGCCCGCCTCGCCGACGACCTCGGCGTGGCCGAGGCGATCGAGTTCACCGGCGCCGTGACCGGCGACCGGGTGGCCGGTCAGCTGCGGCGATTCGACATCGCCTGCGCGCCCTACCCGGCGCTCGGCCGGTTCTACTTCTCCCCGCTCAAGGTGTACGAGTACCTCGCGGCCGGGCTGCCGGTGATCGGCAGCGCGATCGGCGAGATCCCCGACGTTCTCGATCATGGTCGGCTCGGCCGACTGGCCCCGCCCGGGGATCCGGCCGCGCTGGCCGACGAGCTGGTGCTGCTGCGCCGTGATCATGATGAGCGGCGGCGGCTGCGGGCCCGCACCCGCGAAGCCGCGCTGACCCGGCACAGTTGGGCCGGAGTGGTCAACCGGTCGCTGGCGCTGCTCGACCTCGCGGCGGTCGCCTGATGAGCCGGACCGCCGCCACCGCCGGTAGACGGACCGGTGGTCTGACCCGGGCGCTGCCCGGTCTGCGTCGCACCCTGCACCGGTTCCGGCACCAGATCGCGGCCGAGCGGCGGCTGATCGCGCTCGGCCTGCTGGCCCTGTTCGCGGAGGTCGGCCTGCGGCTGCTGGAGCCGTGGCCGCTGGCGTACGTGCTGGACGCGATCGTCGCCGCCACCGGCGCCGACCTGACCACCCGGACCAGCCCGATCCCCGCCATCCCCGGCCTGGCCGACATCACCGCGTTGATCATCGTCTGTGCCGTCGCGGTGGTCGGCGCCGTGGCGCTCCGGGCCGCCGCCGCGTACGCGATGACGATCTGTTTCGCGCTGGCCGGCAACCGGGTGTTGACCCGGGTCCGGACCGAGCTGTACAGCCACCTGAACCGGCTGTCGATGCGGTTCCACGAGTCCCGCCGGACCGGCGACCTGGTCACCCGGGTGACCGGTGACATCGGTCGGTTGCAGGAGGCCACGGTCACCGCGGCTATCCCGTTGGCCGGCAACGTGATCACCCTGCTCGGGATGTTCGTGGTGATCGTGATCATGGACTGGCAGCTGGCCCTGGCGGTGGCGGTGGTGTTTCCGCTGTTCCTGCTGCTCGGCGGCCGGCTCAGCCGCAAGATCAACCACGTATCCCGCGGACAGCGGAAGGCCGAGGGTGAGCTCGCCTCACTGGCCACCGAGTCGCTCGGCGCGATGGCCGTGGTGCAGAGCTACTCGCTCGAGTCGCGGATGGAGCAGCGGTTCGGCGGCAACAACGAACGCACCCTGACCGACGGGGTCCAGGCCAAGAAGCTGTCGGCCGGGCTGGAACGCAAGACCGACGTGCTGGTCGGCCTCGCCACCGGCGTGGTGTTGCTGCTCGGGGCCCACCGGGTGTTGGCCGGCGCGCTCACCCCGGGTGAGTTGACGGTCTTCCTGACCTACCTGAAGACCGCCTTCCGGCCGCTGCGCGACATCGCCAAATACACCGGCCGGCTGGCCAAGGCCGCCGCCTCCGGGGAGCGGATCGTCGACGTGCTGGACGCGCAGCCGGAGATCACCGACGCCAGCTGGGCCCGGCCGGCACCGCGGCTCCGGGGCATGATCGAACTCCGCGAGGTCGAGCTCAGCTACCGGCGCGGCCAGCGCGCGTTGGCCGGGGTCAACCTGATCATCCCGGCCGGCCGCCGGGTGGCGCTGGTCGGGCCGTCCGGCTCGGGCAAGTCCTCGATCGCCACCCTGCTCTGCCGGCTCCGCGATCCGGACTCGGGGCAGATTCTGTTGGACGGCTGGGATCTGCGCGACCTGACCGTCGACTCGGTCCGATCGCAGATCGCGGTCGTCCTCCAGGACAGCGTGCTGTTCGCCGACACCATCCGGGCCAACATCGCCTTCGGTGCCACGGAACCGGTCGGTGACGAATGGATCCGCTGGGCCGCCCGGCTGGCCGGCGCCGACGAGTTCATCGACCGGCTGCCGCAGGGCTACGACACGGTGGTCGGGGAACGCGGCGCCACCCTGTCCGGCGGGCAGCGGCAGCGGATCGCGATCGCCCGGGCGGCGATCCGGAACGCCCCGATCGTGATCTTGGACGAGGCGATGACCGGGCTCGACCCGGGCACCGAGGCCGACGTCGCGGCCGCACTGCGCCGGCTCACCGAGGGCCGGACCACCTTGGTGATCACCCACGATCTGGCCGCGGCCCGAGACGCCGATCTGGTGCTCTGGCTCGAGGGTGGCCGGGTCGTGCGCGGCGGGGCCCCGGCCGCCGTGCTGGGCGAACGGACGGCGATCCGATGAGCGCGACGTCGACCATGATCATCGACGCCGGGTTGCGAGGGCTGGCCGCGCTGCTCGATCCGGACCGGCTGAGCTCCGTCCTCGAGCGGGCCGGCGTCCGGTTGGCCCGACGCAGCCATCTGCGCTACAAGCCTGGGACCAGTTGTCTGGCCGGCATCGTCCTGGACGACGGCGTCGCTTTCGGCTATGCCGTGGCCGACTCGGCCGGGCCCAAGTTGGACAAGATCATCCGGAAGACCGATCCGGCGGCCGTCCTGGTCCATGATCGAGACCGGAATCTGATCATCGCCCGGGCCCGGGCCGATCGCGACCTGCCCGCCCTGGCCGATCCGCACGCTGCGTTGGCGGCGATCCGGCCCGGCCCGTCGGCGACGCTGCGGACGCTGGCGTACAAGCCGCAGCGGCGCTGGGTCGGCCTGGCCAGCCGTGCCGGCGAACCACCGCTGCTGCTGCGGGCGTACCGACCGGCGACCGTCGCCGACGCCCATCGACGCCTGACCTGGTACGAGCACCTCACCGGCGGCCGGCGGATCGTCGGCTGGCAGCCCCGGTCCGGCGTGATCGCCACCTCGTTCCAACCCGGAGCCAGCCTGGCCGACCTGATCGACCACGGCACAGCCACGGACACCAATCTGCACGACACAGGCGTGGCCCTGGCCCGGCTCCATGATCATCCGCCGCTGTCCGGCCCGACCGTCCGGCAGGCCGATCCGGCCGCCACCGTGGCCCTGATCGGCGTCCTGCTGCCGGAGCAATCGGCCCGGGCGGAGCGGATCCTGGCCCGGCTCCGAGCCACAGCGCCCGCCGCCGTCGCACCGCAACCCTGCCATGGCGACTTCTCCGCCGACCAAGTGATCATCCACAACCACCACGCCGACTTGTCAGAAATGAGTAGCCCTATGACACAACTGGGTTCTGACAAGTCGGTTGGGTTGATCGACTTCGACCGGTCGGGGCTCGGCGATCCCGCCGCCGACCTGGCCGGGTTGCCGGCCGCCGGTCTGGGACCCGCGGCGTTTGACCGGGTGCTGGCCGGCTACCGGACCGTACGCCCGATGCCGGCCGGGCTGGACTGGCACCTCGCCCACGCCCTGCTGCTCCGCGCCGCCGAGCCGTTCAGGTCCGGCGCCGCCGACTGGGCCGCTGCGATCCCCGAGCGACTCACCCGGATCGAGGAGGCCTTGTCGTGACGCACCCGGGGCTCGCCGAGATCACCGAACGCCTGACCCGGCACGGCTTTCGGCTGCACCGGTCCTGGCCGCGCGGGCCGGAGCGACTGCTGCTCGACCTCCAGCCGACGGACGGTGGCGAGCCGATCGCCGGGCAGTGGTTCGCGACGCCGCAGCGTGCTGCCGCGGTGGCGGCGGCGACCCCCGGCGCGACCATGATCGGCGAGTTCGTGCTGCAACCCGGCGGCGCCGACCGGCGACTGCCCACAGTCGCCGCCCGCCTCGCCGTCGCCGGCACCCGGCTGATCGGGCACCGACCGGAACGGCGCGCGGTGATCCGGGAGCCGGACGGCAGCTTCACCAAGTTCGTCCGGCCGGACCGCTGGAGCCGGCTGCTGGCCACGGCTCGACTGGCCGAGGCGCTGCCGCTGGCGACCCCGCGGCTGCTCGCCGCCGACCCGACCGCGGCGTCGATCACCGCCGCCGCCCTGCCGGGCCGCACCCTGACCGACCTGTTGTCAGACTCCGCGGCCGTCGACGCCTGCCGCGCCGCCGGCCGGACCCTGGCCGCCCTGCACCGGATCGACCCCCGCTCCGCCGCGTTCCGCGATCTCGCCGAGCACGATCTTCGGGCCGAACAGGCGGTCACCGACACCTGGCTGCGGCAGGCCCGCGAGCACCGCGCACCCCTCCGCCCGATCGACGGAGTCACCGGGACTTCGTCCCCTGAGCCTGTCGAAGGGCGGGCCCGATCCCACCCGCCGGCCCCATCGAACTTCGGTGCGCCCGGCCGCCATCGCCGGTCTCAGCCCGCCGCGCCGGTCGACCCGTCTCCCGCGCTGGTCGACGGCACCGACGCATTGAACAACTCGGTGACGGAGCTCTCTCCTCACCCGCCCGGCTCGGCGACGGAACTCCCCCCTCACCCGGCCAACCCAGCGACGGAACTCCCCCCTCACCCGGCCAACCCAGCGACGGAACTCCCCCCTCACCCGGCCAACCCAGCGGAACTCACCCTGATCCATCGCGACCTGCACGACGGTCAACTCCTGATCGACGACGACGGCCGCGCCGGTCTGCTCGACTTCGACCTGCTGGCAATCGGCGACCCGGCCCTCGACCTGGCCAACCTGATCACCCACCTCGAGCTGCGCGCCGCCCAAGGCCTCCTGTCCGATCCCGTCCCGCTGGTCGCCACCGTCCTCGCCGGCTACGACCCGACCCCCGCGATCACCTCCCGCCTCCCCACCTACCGAGCCCTCACCCACCAGCGCCTAGCCGCCGTCTACGCCTTCCGCCCAACCAGCTCCCAAACCTGACCGCCCGCCCCAAGCCCACCGCCGGTGCTACCGCCTTCGCCCCACTTTCTGCGCCTCCGCGGCCTCTATAACGGGGGCGAAGGCCGAGAAGGTGGGGCGAAGGCGGACTGGGTGCGGCGCGGGGCCGGCTCGGCGGAACTGCCGGCACCTACTCCGGTCCGGCTGCTGCCTTCGCCCCACCTTCCCCGACTCCGCGACCTCTACAGCGGGGGCGAAGACGAAGAAACTGCCGCGAAGACGGGACCGCGCGCGCCGGCGACCGAGCACGACGCACTTCGCCGCAGATCCAACCCTCCCCGGCGCCGAGTCGACCCCACGTCCACCTTCGCCCCACCCACTTCACCTTCGCCCCACCAGAAAGCGGCCGCGAAGCCTCAGAAGTGGGGCGAAGGTGGATGAGGGTGCTCGTGCCTACCGGCGCCGGGCGGTGGTTGGTGATCGCGGGGATGGGGGTCAGCGGACGGAGGCGGCTTCGGAGAGGGTTTCCTTGGCGATGGCACGGGTCAGGCGGCGGCGGTGGTGGGAGCGGCAGAGGGTTTCGTAGCCGATGTTCTCCGAGATCTCGGCCTCGGTGTCGCCGACCACCACCTGGGCGCCCTCGGTGATCATCTTCCCGTCGGCGGTCCGGGCGTTGTGGGTGGCGCGGGCGCCGCACCAGCAGAGTGGTTGCACCTGGAGCAGCTCGATCCGGTCGCAGAGTTCGACGAGTCGCTGCGATCCCGGGAAGAGAGTGGTGCGGAAGTCGGTCAGGATGCCGAAGGCGTACACGTCGATCTGCAGCTCGTCCACGATCCGGGCCAGGTCGTCGATCTGCTCCGGCTGGTAGAACTGCGTTTCGTCGCAGATCAGATAGTCGATCCGGCTGCCCTGGGTCAGCTGCCCGACGACGTAGCGCCAGAAGTCGAGCCCCTCGACCACTTCGATCGCCGGCCGGTCCAGCCCGAGGCGTGAGGAGATGGTCGCTTCCCCCGCCCGGTCCTGGCTGGTGAACAGCCGGCCGGCTCGGCCGCCGGCCGAGTGTGTGTGATCGAACTGCAGTGCCAGGGTCGACTTCCCGCAATCCATCGGCCCGGTGAAGTACACGAACTCGGCCACCGACGCAGTGTGCCAAACTTCGTGCCGCTCGGCGGACACCGCGCACGGCGAGTTGAGAATTTCCTTAAGATCGGTCCGTGACCACCCGCGTGCAGCCCCTTCCCGCCCTGTCCGAGCGGTTCGCAACGGTCAAGCCGTCGGTGGTCCGGGAGTTGCTCGCGCTGACCCAGCGGCCGGGAGTGATCTCGTTTGCCGGCGGGCTGCCGGCGCCGGAGTTCTTCGACCTGGAGGGCGCGCTGGCCGCGGTCCAGGAGGTGCTGACCTCGCCGTCGGTGCTGCAGTACTCCCCGACCGAGGGCAATGCCGAGCTGCGGGCCCGGATCGCCGAGCGGTACGCGAGCCTGGGGTTGGCCACCGATCCGGAGCAGATCGTGATCACCACCGGCTCGCAGCAGGGCATCAGCCTGCTCGCCTCGACCCTGGTCGACCCGGGTGACGTGGTGCTGGTCGAGCGGCCCAGCTATCTGGCCGCGCTGCAGTGCTTCACCCTGGCCGGCGCCCAGTTGATCGGGGTCCCCGGGTCGGTGGAGGCGGTCGATCTGGAGGCACTGGCCGACCTGGCCGAGCGGCACCGGCCGAAGGCGTTCTACACCGTGCCCAACTTCCACAACCCGACCGGCCGGACGCTGCCGCCGGAGAACCGGGCCGGGATCGTCGAGCTCGCCGACCGGTACGGCTTCCGGGTGATCGAGGACGACCCGTACCGGGAACTCAGCTACGGCAGCCCGGCCCCGCCCTCGCTGGCGATCGGTGCCGAGCCCGGCCGGGTGGTCAGCACCGGCAGCTTCTCCAAGATCCTGGCGCCGGGGCTGCGACTCGGCTGGATCCGGACCGACCCGTCGATCAAGCCGGCGGTGGTGATCGCCAAGCAGGCCGCCGACCTGCACACGTCGACGCTGGATCAGGCGGCCGCCGCCCGCTATCTGGCCTCGGGCCGGCTGGACCAGGCGGTGGAGCGGTCCCGGGCGGGCTACGCCGAACGCCGCGACGCCATGCTCGCGGCCCTGCCCGAAGCCCTGCCGGAGGGCAGCAGCTGGAACCGGCCGGCGGGCGGCATGTTCATCTGGGCGACGCTGCCGGAGGGCACGGACACGGCCGGGCTGCTCGGCGCCGCGATCGACCACGACGTCGCGTTCGTGCCCGGCGCACCGTTCTTCCCGGGGGACGCTCCGGCCAACACCATGCGGCTGTCCTTCGTCACCTACCCGCCGGAGCAGATCGCCGAGGGCGCCCGCCGGCTGGGCGAGGTGTTGCGCCGACGCACCTGATGGTCAGGCCTTGTCGCCTTCGGCGGGTCCGGACCGCGGCGGCTTCTCGCTGTCGTCACTCGTGGCGGATTCGTCGGGACGACCTGCTTCCGGCTCGGCGACAGTCGTGATCGGATGGTGCAGGAGGTACGCCAGGCGGGTCGAGTGCACATTGATGGCGTCAGCGATGACCGCGCCGACGAACTGGACGACCGCCGCCACGACGAAGATCCAGGCCCAGTTCCACCAGGTCACGAATTCCTGATCGAGGAACGCCTCGTAGGGTCCGTCTTCGGAGGTGTGGTCGGCCGCGCGCCGGTTGTACACAACGGTCGTGCTGAACCAACAGACCGCGGCGGCGGCAGACGACAGGGCACACAGCACGCCCAGGAACACCGAGTGCTTGGACCGGACCGTGTAGGGCTCCAGTTCCTCATCGAGTGGCACGGGCATGGCCGGGAGTCTAGGGGTGGACCGGGGTCGCGGTGTTTCAGTCGAGGAAGAGGGGCACGATCATCTCGGCCTCGGTGAGCGAGCCGTGCATGCCGACCAGGCCCATCTCCCGTTCCATCCGCCGGGTCATCACCGCCCAGTCGTCCCGCATCGCCACCAGCACGTGGCCGTAGCGCTCCCGGACCTCGTCGCGCACCGGGCCGAACCACCCCTCGTCGATCGCCTCGTCCCGGGTCCGGATCCAGGCCAGGTCGCCGAGCCGGTCCCGCCACCTCGCCGCGACTATCTCCGGCCGATCATGATCGACATAGACCTGGCGGAAGCGGCCCTCGCCCGCGAGATCGGAGACGCCGGCATCCAACTGCGGATCGTCTTCGACCACGATCCGATGATCATCGGGGATGTCGATCATGCCGTGATCACCGGTGATGATCATGCAGACATCGTCGTCCAGCCGGTCCCGGAGCCGGCTGCAGAAGTCATCGGCGGCAGCCAGCGCCTTGGTCCAGTCCGACGAACCGACGCCGTGCGCGTGCCCGGCATGATCAAGTCGCCGTTCGTAGGCGTAGACCAGGCTGCGATCGCCGCGTCGCGCCGCGGCGGCCACCATCCGGACCCGCAACTCGAGATCGCCCTCGTTGCGGAAGCCGTGGAAGTCCGAGCCGCGGAGCGCGGCCCGGGTCAGCCCGCTCTCGGCGAACCGCTCCAGCGACACGGTGGAGACGGCGACGCCGGCGGCTCGCGCCCGATCGAACACGGTCGGCAACGTCTGGTACGTCAGCGGATCGACGGCCGACTCCCAGAACAGGTGGTTCAGGATCTCGCCGGTCTCCGGCACCCGAGCCGTCCAGCCGACCATGCCGTGCCGGCCGGGCGGTGCGGCTGTGCCGAGACAGGTCAGGCTGGTCACCGTGGTGCTCGGCACCGCCGCGGTGATCTGTCGGGCGTCGCCGAGCAGCCCGGCCAGATACGGGGCCCGACTGATCGATCGCCGGACCAACTGGTAGCCGAGGCCGTCGATCACGATCACCACATAGCGCCGCGCGCTCGGCAGCCGCAGCGGGTCGGCGTCGAACGGGGCGACGCCGAGATGCGCGGCCACCCCGGACAGCAACTCGGCCAGGGTCGAGTCGCCGTACCGTGGCAAGATCATCTGCGGCGGCACGCTGCTCGGAGCCGGGCTGGTCAGGACGTGGCCCGTTGCAGGCTGGTCGCGAACTGGACCAACCGGGTGACGCTCTCGGTGCCCTCGATGGCCGCGCTGACCCGGACGGTCAGATCGTCGGCGGACAGGTTGCCGGTGTAGCCGTGATCGGCCTCGCAGTTCGGGTCGCTGCAGCCGGCCGGCTCCAGGTCGAGCCGGTTCATCGCGCCCCAGCCGACGGTCAGCCAGGTCTCCACCACCGCGTCGGCGGCACCGGTGTAGTGCTCCGGCCTGGTCACCACCCGGGTCACCACGACGTTGTTGATCTTGTCCAGCCGGATCGACTCGGTCGAGGCCGAGGCGTACGCGCCGTCGGTCGGCGGCTCCGCCGGATGATCATCGGTGTGGCCGACGATGAGCCGGGTCGGGGTCAGCGCCAGCACCGTGACATGCCGATGGATCTCGTCCCCGGAGAACGTCGGCGCGTGGTGCACGACGGAGTCGACGAGCTCCTCCTCGCCGAGGGCGAGCAGGACCGAATCCTCGACCAGGTCGGGGAAATATCCGCTGGCGTCGATCTCGGCGCGCAGCCCCTTGCGGGTGCCGGAATTGACCTTCATGGCGGTCATCCTGCCATGGAACGGAGCTCTCGTTGTCCGAGCCTCGACGGTCAGAGCGTCCGCGCCATCGGATCCCGCTGATCACCGGTCGGGGCGATCAGCACCCGGGCCCCGAGCACCCTCACGCCGGACAGCGAGGCGATCACCGGGCTCAGCGTCACCGACGCCAACTGGGGCAGATCGTCGGCCAGCTGGGCCAGCCGATGCAGCAGATCCTGGACCGCCGCGACGTCGACGCCGGGGCTGCCGTTGCGGCCGAACAGGGTCGGCGCGGCCCGCAGATCCCGGACCATCGCGGCCGCGTCGGCGGTGGTCAGGGGCGGCACCCGGTGCACGGTGTCGCCGAGCAGTTCGCTGGCGATCCCGTCCAGGCCGAGCGACAGCATCGGGCCGAACGCGGCGTCCTCCCGGCTGGTCATGATCAACGGGACGCCGGGCGGTGCCATCGGCTGGATCACCGGGTCGGCGACCGCCGGGTCGTCGCCCAGGCCGAGCTCGGCGGTCAGCTCCCCCAGGTCGGTCCAGGCCTCGCGCAGCGCGGCGGCCGTCTCCAGGTTGCGGTAGACGCCGGCCAGATCGGGCCGGCCGCGGACCGCCCGCGACCGCGCCTTCAGCACCACGTCCCAGCCGAGGCGGTCGGCCACCTCGATCGCCTCATTCAGGTCCGAAACCCGGTGCCGCGGCACCAGTTCGATGCCGTACACCGACAACAGCGTCATCGCCTCCGGCCCGGTCAGCTCGCGGCCGGCCCGATCCCGGGACAGGACCCGGTTCACCACCCGCTTCGCGGCCAGCTCGTCGACGTCGAGCAGCGGCACCGCGCCGGGATCGCGCTCGCGCCAGTGGGCGTACGCACTCAGCGCGGACAGGGCCTGGATCGCGTCCGCCGGCGAGTCGAACGTCGGCAGCCCGCCCGGCCCGTCGTCGTCGCCACCCGCGTCGGCGTACTCGTCGAAGTCGATCAGCACGCCGACCAGCGGCTTCTTCGCCTGCCGGGCCAGGTCATCCAGCGTGGCGTGCAGCGCGTCGGTGCCGCTGTCGAAGATCGCCACCGCCGCGCAGACGATCGCGTCGCAACCGTCGTCGGCCAGTGCCGCCCGGACCGCTTCGGCGTACTGCTCGTGCGGCGCGTCGCCCGGCAGCACCACCGGGTCGCCACCGGCCAGCAGTCCGACCGCGGTCACGGTGTGGATCAGCTGCTGCACCAGGGTGGCGGAGTTGGCGATCACCCGGACCCGCGGGCCGGCCGGCAACGGCTGCCGGGAGGCGATCTTGGCGATGTCGAACATGGCGCCGCGCCGGTGCACCACGATCACCCCGGCCTGCCGGAACAACGCGTCGACGGCCTGCTCCGGCGCGTGCCCGAGCCCGCCGCGGACGCCGATGTGGCTGGACCGCCGGGCCTGGCCCGGCGCGAAGACGATCACCGGCTTGCGCCGGGTCAACTGCCGGATGATCCGGAAGAACTTGCGCGGGTTGCCGAGCGAGTCCAGCATCAGCAGGCAGGCCCGGGTGGCCTCGTCGTCCTGCCAGAACTGCATCACGTCGTTGCCGGTGACGTCGGCGTAGGCGCCGGAGCTGATGAACGAGGACAGCCCGATGTTCTGCCGCAGGGCCCGGTTGATCAGCGCCACCCCGACGGCGGCGGACTGGCAGAAGATGCCGACGCCGCCGGTCCGCGGCATCGGGCCGGGGCTGGCGTTGAGCCCGATCGACGGGTCGGTGTTGATCAGGCCGAGGGCGTCCGGGCCGATCGCGCGCACCCCGTACGCCCGGGCCAGGCTGACCACGGTCCGGTTGTCGTGGGCGGAGTCGGTCCCGGTCAGCACGACCATGGCGTGCGCGCCCTTGTGTGCCGCGTCGATCACCACCGCGCCGAGCTCATTGGTCGGGATCGACACCACCACCAGGTCGAACGAGCCTTCGATGGTCGCGATCGAGGCCGCGGTCCGGACGCCGGAGACCGCGTCCGAGTCCGTACTCACGGCGGTCACCTCACCGCGGAAGCCGCCGCTGAGCAGCGAGTTGACCAGGCCCTGGACCCGGCGGCCGGGGCCGAGCACGACCACCCGCTCCGGGGTCAGCAGCCGCAGCATCGACGCCGCCTCGGCCCGGTGCTCCCGCCGCTCCATCACCCCGACCGACGTGTCGGTCGGCAGGATCGGGAACTCGACCGACAGCACGCCGTCCTCGACGTCCTTGGACACCCGATACCCGGCGTCGACGAAGACCTGCGCCATCCGCCGGTTCTCCGGCAGGATCTCCGCGACGAACTTGGTGATCCCCCGCTCCCGCGCCGCCTCGGCCAGGTGCTCCAGCAGCAGCTGCGCGATCCCCCGGCCCTGATGGGCGTCCTCGATCAGGAACGCGACCTCGGCCTGGTCGTTCTCCAGCCGGTCGTAGCGGCCGACGCCGATCATCAACTCGCCCAGGGTGAGGATGAACGCCACCCGGTCCACGTAGTCGACCTCGGTGAACCGCGACACGTCCTTCTGGCTCAGCCGCGGGTACGGCGCGAAGAACCGCAGATACTTCGATTCCGGCGACACCCGGTCGTAGAACTCGACCAGCCGGGTGGCATCGCTCGGCTTGATCGGCCGCAGTCGGGCGACCCGGCCGTCGGTGAGCAGCACATCGGCCTCCCACTGGGAGGGATAGCCCGGCGGATTGCCGCTCTGCTGTGCCGCTGACACAGGGTTGAGCCTATTCGCCCGGAACCGGTTGCCGAGAGTCGTTTTGGGAGATCTCGCTCTCACCGCCCGCGCCCGGCGCCTGAGCGATCACGGTGATCGTGCCCGGCGCGATCTCGGTGAAGCCGGCATCGCGGACCGCCAGCAGCCGGCTGCCGAGCCAGGCGCTGCCGCCGTCGCCGAGCCGGTCGCGCAGCGTCCGCCAGCCGCCGGCGTCGACCCGCCGGGCCACGACCGGACAACCGGCCGCCGCCCAGGCGGCCAGCGCGACCGGGTCGTGCTCCGACAACAGCGCCGCCGCGATCATCCCGGCATGCCCGGTCTGCGCCATCGCCTTGCCCAGCGTCATCACCGGCTCCGGCGGCAGCCACAGCCGCAGCGCTCCGGCCGGTTCGGACCCGCTCGGGGCCGGGTCGACCGGCAGGTCCGTGCCGCCGACCTGGAGCTTGGCCACCCGCTTGTCCAGGTCGGCGATCCGGCCCGGCAGCAGGGCCATCAGTTCGGTGGCGCCGTCGGACAGGGCCAGGCCGGGCAGGTCGGCCAGTGCCGCCCACTGGGCGCCCCTGGCCCGCCGGGTCACCTTGCGGATGTGGCCGGCACAGTAGGCGGCCATCGCCTCGTGCCACGGTCCGCCCGGCTCGGACCGCGGATCCAGGCAGAGCCGGGCCGCGGCGGTCGCGGCCAAGCCGATCGCCGTGTGCCAGGACGGCTCGGCGGCGCGCTCCAGCCGGATCACCAGCTGCATCGCCCGCACATCTTCGGCGGCCTCGTCCCGGTCGTCGACGATCTCGTCCTCGGACAGGCCGAGCCAGTGCAGGTAGCGCCGGCGCAGCGGCTCCAGCACCTGGCCGGTCGGTTCGGTCATGCGGATCATCCTGACAGGCGTGTCCGACACCGAAACTCTCATCAGCCACCGCTACGGTCCCCGATCATGGCGTCGCGAACACGATCACTGCTCGGGGGACTGCTGCGGCGAGGGCTCAGCCGCAGCCGGCGGTTGCCGACCGGCCACGAGGCCGGAGCAGCCGGGGTCGACGAGCTCGGCCGCGAACAGATCACCGGCTGGGTGCTGGTGCCACCGGAGACGGCGGAATCCCGGATCGCGCTCTGCCTCGGCGACGTCGTCGCCACCGAGGTCGTCGCGCAGCCGGCGGGCGAGGCCGGTGACGGGCTGCAGCGACGCCGGTTCCGGTTCGCGCTGTACGACTTCTGGCGCTTCGCCAAGACCTCCGACACCGTGTCCGTACGCTACGCGGGCCGGCCGATCCTGATCACCGACCGGCAGTCGTACGGCTATCGCCCGAAGACCGACGGGCTGTCCTCGGCGGCGGAGCTGAGCACGCTGCTGGCGGCCGGCCACATCTTCGGCCAGGGCGGCAAGATCCAGCTCGGCAAGATCATCGATCATGGCTGGCAGGACCAGGTGCTGCGGCTGCACCAGGCCGTGCACCGGGTGTTGGCCGACGAGTTCGGGCTGCGGACGTTCCTGGCCTACGGCACCCTGCTCGGCGCCGTTCGTGATCATGGCTTCATCGATCATGATCGGGACTTCGACAGTGCCTATCTGGCCCGGCACAGCGATCCGCGGGAAGCGGCGGCGGAGCTGGTCCGGGTGGCCGAGACGCTGATCGACGCCGGCTTCCAGGTGCTGCCGAAGTCGTCCTGCATCGCGATCCGGGACGCCGGGTCCGGCGATGCCCAGATCGACCTGTTCCACCTGATCGCCCGGCCCGACGGCACCGTCGGCTTCCCGTTCGGCACCGTCGCCGCCGACCCGATCGGCGTGGCCGCCTTCGAACCGCTGGCCGCGACGACGCTGGCCGGCCGGGAGGTGCTGGTGCCGGCCGACGCCGAGGCCGTCGTCGCCCATCTGTACGGCACCGGCTGGCGGGTCCCGGACCCGGGATTCAGCTGGCTCACCGCCCGGAAGCGGCGGGAAAGCCGGGCCCTGGTCGGCCTGGATCTGCAGGATTGGCTGTACTGGCGCGATTTCTACGCCCGAGCCCGTCCCCTGCCTCCGTCGCCGTTCCTGAGCTGGGTTCTTGATCATCCGGACCTGCCGGGACGCGCCGTCGATCTTGGTTGCGGCGACGGGCGGGACACGGCCGGGCTGACTGCCGGCGGCCGTACGGTGATCGGGATCGACCGGATCCCGGCCGCGCTGACCATCGCCCGGGACCGGGTGACCGGAGTCGACTTCCGGGAAGTTGATCTTGCCGATCGCGGCGCCGTGAGCGCGGTGCTGGACCAGGCCCGAGGCGAAGCGGGCGAGCCGTTGCTGAGCTACGCCCGGTTCCTGGTGCACACCCTGCCCGAGCCCGGCTGGCTGGCCCTGCTCGACCTGTTGGCCGAGCATGGTCGGGCCGGTGATGTGTTGGCGGCCGAATTGCGGATCGACGCCGACCAGAAGCGGCCCAAGGCCCATCTGCGGTCGTTCCGCCGGTTCCCGCCGCCGGCCGAGGTGATCGGCCAGCTCGGCGACCGCGGCTGGACGATCACCGATCAGCAGCAGGGCACCGGCCTCTCTCCCTACCGTAGCGAGGATCCCGCCCTGTTGCGGCTGCTGGCCAGGCGCTGAGATCCGGCGTTGACGAGGACGTCCGCGGCGGGCCAGCATGCCGCCCATGCCCTGGACCGCCCCTGCCGTCGACCGTACCGATGAGTTCGAGCTGGTGATCGCCGACGAACGCACCATGATCGACACCCGGCTCGAGATCCACCGCGAGACCCTGCTGCACAAGTGCGCCGGCCTCACCGCCGAGCAACTGGCCGAGCAGGCCCTGCCGCCGTCCAACCTGTCGCTGCTCGGCCTGCTGCGGCACCTGACCCAGGTCGAGCGGACCTGGTTCACCCTCGCCATGGACGGCCAGCAGGACCGGGCGCGGGCGTACCCGACCGGCGGTGCCGACTTCAACGGCGCCCGGCCGGACGTCGCGGCCGCCAGCTATGCCGCCTTCCTGGCCGAGCTGGAGGCGAGCCGGGAGATCGCCGCCCGATTCGCCCTGGACGACGAGTTCGGGGTCCCGATGTGGAACGGCCGCCCGGCCTCGGTCCGCTGGCAACTGCTGCACCTGATCGAGGAGTACGCCCGGCACAACGGCCACGCCGACCTGCTCCGGCAGAAGATCGACGGCACGACCGGCTGGTGAGTCAGCCCTCCAGGTCGGCGAGGGCGCCACGGAGCGCGGTGACGTAGTGGGCGGTGCCGTCGGCGTTGCCGATGCTCTCGTGCCAGGCGATGTGGCCGATCGCCTGAATGATCACCGAGCGGGCCAGCCGCTGCCGGAGCCCGGGCCCGTCGGCGCCGTCGGACCCGTGGCCGGCCAGGATCGCCTCGAAGTCCGGCCGGTCGTAACCCATCATCATCGTGGCCAGCTCACCGACCGCGCTGCCTCCGTGCCACAGGCCCCAGTCGATGATCCCGCACACCTCCAGGTCGTCGTCCACGAAGACGTGGGCGGAGTGCAGATCGCCGTGACACAGCACCGGGTCCGTCGCCGCCGGCGTATCGGGTGAAGTGCCGATCACGGCGATCGCCCGGTCCACCTCGGCCGGCGTCAGCCCCGCGCTGAGGAGCTGGGGGCGCTGGCCGGTGCGCTCGGCATTGAACGCCGCTCGCGCCGCTTCGCGATCCGGCCAACTACCGTCAGCGGCCGGTCGGCCCACGCCCGACGTCGCGACGGAGTGCAGGGCGGCCAGGACCTGACCGATGGCTGTCATCACGGTGCGACGCCGCGCCTCGGTCAGGGACGGCAGCACCTCGGCCAACTGGCGACCCGGTGAGGCGGTGATGATCATGATCGGGCGCGGACCGTGCTCGGAGTCGATCTCCTCGAGCGCGAGCACCTCGGGAATCGGCGTTCCGGCTGCGCGGGCCCGGTCCATCGCCCAGGACTCGGCCGCGAAGGTCCCCTCGCCGGGACGCCGGATCCGGGCGAAGACGACGGCGCCGTCGCTCAGCCGGGCGCGATAGACCTCGTTCTCGTCACCGAGGGTGAGCCGGTCCAACTCGGCGAGGTCGCGGTTCGCCGAGCGGGTGATCAGCTCGGCGACCGCCGCGCGCGGAGCGGCGAACCGATCATGCAACTCGGCCAGGAACTCGGAGTCTGCCACTCCCCCATTGATCCACGATTTCGGATCCGGTGCAAAGGCCTATTTCAGCCCGCTCATCATCACGCCGCGGATGAAGAAGCGCTGCAGCAGGATGAAGACCAGGAAAGCCGGCAGGAACGTGACGGTCGCGGCCGCCATCACGGTGGCCAGCAGGCTTTCCTGGGCCTGCAGGGAGTTCAGTCCGACGGTCAGCATGTAGTTGTTGGGGTCGCGCATGATCACCAACGGCCAGAGGAAGTCGTTCCAGTGCCAGAGGAAGACGAAGGTGCCGAGCGTGGCCAGGATCGGCAGGGTCTGCGGCAGGATGATCGACCAATAGATCCGCAACTCGCCGGCGCCGTCGAGTTTGGCCGCCTCGATCAGCTCGTCCGGGATGTCCATGATGAACTGCCGCATCAGGAACATCGCCTGCGCGTTGGCCAGCGTCGGCACCAGCACGCCCCACATCGTGTCCAGCCCGTCGAGGTTGCTGACGATCAGGAACAGCGGGATCAGGGTCAGGTGCGCCGGCACCATCAACATGGCGATGAACACCCAGAACATCAGCTCCCGGCCGAGGAATCGCTTCTTGGCAAAGGCATAGCCGGCCATCGAGGCGAACAGCAGCACCAAGATCACCGAGGCCACCGAATAGATGGTCGAGTTGGCGATCCAGCGACCGATCCGGTCCGAGCTCAGCGCCTCGGCGTACGCGGACAGGTTGAGCCCGCCGGGGATCAGCGACTGCGGCAACTCGATCGGCTGCCCCGGCCGGAGCGAGATGATCACCATCGCGTAGAACGGAAACAGGGTGAGCAGTGCGGCCAACGCCAGCGGGAAGTGCCAGAACAGCTGTTTGCGGCCGCGGCGGAGCGGCCGTCGGGACAGCACCGGGGCGCTCATCGGCGCCGCCCCACGATCACGTTCTGGAGCAGCGAGATCAGCAGGATCAACACCAGCAACACCATTCCGGCCGCCGCCCCGTAGCCGAACTCCGAATAGTTGAAGGCCTGGTCATAGATCATGTACGTCAGCGAATAGGACGCCCGGACCGGACCGCCGGCGGTCATCACCAGAATGTGATCGAACACCTGGAACGAGTTGATCGTCTCCAGCACCAGGACGAAGAACAGCGCCGGCCGGAGCAGCGGCAGGGTGATGTGCCAGAACCGTTGCCAGGCGGTGGTCCGGTCGATCTTGGCCGCTTCATAGTATTCCTCCGGAATGGCCAGCATCCCGGCGAGCAAGATCAACATGTCGTAGCCGAACCGGGTCCAGGCCTGCACGATCGCCAGCGACGGCAGCACCAGACTGGTCGAGCCCAGCCAGTCGGCGGGTGGCAGCCCGACCGCGGTCAGCACCGCGTTCAGCGGGCCGTCGCTGGTGTAGAGCCATTTGAAGATCACGCCCGACATCACCGAGCTGGTCACCACCGGGACGAAGAAGATCACCCGGTAGACGCTGATCCCGCGCAGCGGCCGGTTCACCAGCGACGCCATCACCAGCGCGACGGCCAGGCAGAGCGGGATCGCGATCACCGTGTAGAGCACGGTGACGCCGAGCGCCTGCCAGAACAGGCTGTCGCCGAACAGCCGCTGGAAGTTCGCCAGCCCGGCCCACTTCACCCGCCCGGACAGGCTGACGTCGGCCAGCGACAGCCCGATCCCGTACAGCGTGGGCGCGATCCGGAACACCGCGAACAGCAGCACGTACGGCAGCACGAAGACATAGGCGAACACCGCGGCGTTGGACCGCCACCACGGCCGCCGCCGGGTCGTGGCCCCCGACGCCGCGGTCGTCGTCACCGGGCGAGCAGCGCGTCGACCTCGGCCGCCGCGGCGGTCAGCGTGGCCGCCGGATCGGTCTTGCCCAGCAGGCATCCCTGCAGATGCGGCCGCACCGTGTCGATGATCTCGCGCGCCTTCGGGTGCAGCACGCCGATCTTGACCTGGTCGACGAACTGCAGCTTGAACGACTGGTCCTCGTTGTCGGCGTACATGTCCTTGAGCGAGGTCCGCGGCGGCAGGAAGCCGGCGGCATTGAGGAACTTCTGCATCGTCGTCTTCTCGGTGACGAACTTGGCCCAGGCGACCGCCGCCTCGGGCGACTTCGACATCTTGAAGATCGACAGGCCGCCGACCGACCCGTACACGACCTGTTGTTGATCTTTGAACGGTTGGCTGCCCTTGACCGAACCCTTGGCCATGATCGTTTCGGGCATCGGAGCGTCCAGGGTCAGGTTCATCAGCTCGGTGCCCCGGGCGAACCGGGTCTGCTCGACCTTGCCGACCGGCTGGGTCAGCCCCGCATTGTTCAACGCCTTCAGGTCGGCCAGCTCACGCAGGAACGTCAGCGCCCGGACCCCCGGCTCCTCCTGGAACGCCGCCTTGGTCAGGTCGTCACTGAGCACCTGACCGCCGGCCTGCCAGAGGAACGGGTAGTAGGTCAGGTTCAGCGAGCCGTCGCTGGCCTGGTAGTTGGCGAAGGTGAGATCCCGGGCGACGCACGCCTTGGCCGCGTCACGGATCTCATCCCAGCTCACCGGCGCCTGGGCCAGCCCCAGTTCCTTGAGCAGCTTCACGTTGTAGGCCGGATTGGCGATCGTCATCAGCAGCGGCAGGCCGTACAACTTGTCCTGGTACGTGAACGCGCTGAGCGCCGTCGGCACGTAGTCCGACCGGTCCTCACCGAGCGCGTCGTCCAGGCTCAGCAGCAGATCCTCCTCGACGAACCGCGG
This sequence comes from Microlunatus speluncae, assembly GCF_009299835.1. Taxonomy (GTDB): domain Bacteria; phylum Actinomycetota; class Actinomycetes; order Propionibacteriales; family Propionibacteriaceae; genus Microlunatus; species Microlunatus speluncae. The sequence goes on along the minus strand of NZ_VKCZ01000010.1, from coordinate 116,997 downwards.
CACGAAGTCGGGGTTGAAATAGACGACGTCCGGCGCCGACTTGCCGGCGACGGCGGTGGTCAGCGCCTGTTCCCGGCCGGTCCAGGGCTGCTGCACCACCTGGACCTCGACCTTCGGGTATTTGGCGGTGAACTCCTGCACCAGCGGCTGCCACCAGGCGTCCTGCTGGGTCTCTCCCATCGGGTACGTCCAGTGCACCACCTTGCCCGACACCTGGCCGGGGTCCGTATTCGTGACATCGGGCTCGGCACCGCCACCGCACGCGGTCAGCAGGCCGCCCGCTCCCAGCGCCAATCCACCACCCAGCAATGACCGACGATCCACAGCGAGTTCCTTTCGGAAAGGGGTCTTCGTTGAGCCCCCGGACGCACGGCAGAAGCCCAGCTTCGCCGCTTTTGCTGGAGCATAATATCTACTTTCGGGCGGCCGTAAATGCTTCGGGGCGAAGTTGTGACCTTGCCCGTGTTCGTTCCCTGAGCCTGTCGAAGGGCAGGGGTGATCGGGCCTTGCCCTTCGACAGGCTCAGGGAGCGTTGGCGGCTGGTTCCAAGCGGATGATCACCGACTTCGAGGTGGGCGTGTTGCTCACCTCGGCGGTGGAGTCGACCGGCACCAGCACATTGGCCTCCGGGAAGTACGCGGCCGCGCACTCCCGCGCGGTCGGGTAGGCCACCACCCGGAACGCCTCCGCCCGCCGCTCCTCCACCTGATCACCGACCGGCCACTCCGAGACCAGGTCGACCAGCTGCCCGTCGGCGAATCCCAGCTGAGCAAGATCATCGGGGTTGACGAAGACGACCCGCCGACCGTCGGCGATGCCGCGGTAGCGATCATCCATCCCGTAGATCGTGGTGTTGTACTGATCATGGGACCGTACGGTCTGCAGGATCAGCCGGCCCGGCCCGGGCTCGATCACCTCGAGCCGGTTGACGGTGAAGTGGGCTCGGCCGGTGTCGGTGGCGAAGGTCCGCGAATCCCTGGGACCGTTGGGCAGCGCGAAGCCGCCGGCGGTGTCGATCTTGGTGTTCAGGTCGTCGAAGCCGGGCACCACCCGAGCGATCCGATCCCGGATCCGGTCGTAGTCGGCGCGGAACGTCAACCATGGCACGGCCGAGTCCGGCAGCGTCCGCCGGGCCAGCTCGCAGACGATCGCCACCTCGCTCAGCAGTTCCGCGGCCGGGGCGTTGCGGCCGCGGCTGGCGTGCACCATGCCCATCGAGTCCTCAACGGTGACCCGTTGATCGCCGGTCAGCTGCCGGTCCCGCTCGGTCCGGCCGAGGGTCGGCAGGATCAGCGCCTCCCGGCCGACCACGGCGTGCGACCCGTTGAGCTTGGTCGAGATCTGCACGGTCAGGTCGGCGCGCGCCATCGCCCGCTCGGTCAGCGCGGTGTCCGGGGTGGCCCGGACGAAGTTGCCGCCCATCCCGATGAAGATCCTGGCCTGGCCGTCCCGCAGCGCTCGGATGGAGTCGACGACGTCGTGGCCGGGCTCGCGCGGCGCGGTGATCCCGAACTCGGCATCGAGGGCGGCCAGGAAAGGCTCGGCCGGCTTCTCATAGATCCCCATCGTCCGGTCGCCCTGGACGTTGCTGTGCCCACGGACCGGGCAGGCGCCGGCGCCGGGCCGGCCGATGTTGCCGCCGAGCAGCAACAGGTTGACGATCTCCCGGATCGTCGGCACCGAGTTCTTGTGCTGGGTCAGCCCCATCGCCCAGCAGACGATGATCGACTTCGCGTTCAGCACCAGCTCCGCGGCGTCGCGAAGCTGATCACGGGTGAGGCCGGTGGCTCGCTCCACCTGGGCCCAGTCCAGGTCGTCCAGCGCCGCCGCGTACGCCTCGAACCCGTCGGTATGGCGCTCGATGAAGTCATGATCGACGACCTTGCGGCCGGATCGTTCGGCCTCCAGCACCAGTTTGCCCAGCGCCTGGAAGAAGGCGAGGTCGCCGTTCAGCCGGATCTGCGCGAAGTGGTCGGCGAGCTGGGTGCCGCGTCCGATCACCCCGCTGGGCCGCTGCGGGTTCTTGAACCGGAGCAGGCCGGCCTCGGGCAGCGGGTTGATCGCCATGATCGTCGTGCCGTCCCGTTTGGCCTGCTCCAGCGCGGTCAGCATCCGCGGATGGTTGGTGCCCGGGTTCTGGCCGGCGATGATGATCAGGTCGGCCTGACCAAGATCATCGAGCGTGACCGTGCCCTTGCCGATGCCGATGGTCTGGCCCAGCGCCGAGCCGCTCGACTCGTGGCACATGTTGGAGCAGTCCGGCAGGTTGTTGGTGCCGTAGCTGCGGACGAACAGCTGATAGCAGAACGCGGCCTCGTTGCTGGTCCGGCCCGAGGTGTAGAAGATCGCCTGGTCCGGGTCATCCAGCCCACGCAGCCGGTCGGCGATCAGGTCCAGTGCGCCCTCGTACGAGATCGGCCGGTAGTGATCGGCGTCGGCCGGCTTGTACATCGGCGTGGTCAGCCGGCCCTGCGCACCGAGCCAATGATCGGATCGCCCGGCCAGGTCGGGAATCGAATGCGCGGCGAAGAACTCCGGCGTGACCCGGCGCAGCGTCGCCTCCTCCGCCACCGCCTTGGCCCCGTTCTCGCAGAACTCGACCTGGTGCGTGTGGTGCGGCTCGGGCCAGGCACAACCCGGGCAGTCGAACCCGTCCGGCTGGTTCACCCGGAGCAGGGTCAGCGCACTGCGCCGGATCCCCATCTCCTGCTGGCTCATCCGCAGCGCCGCGACGACGCCGGGCACCCCGGCGGCCCAGGTCTTGGGTTTCTTGATCGTCAGATCCGCGTCGCCGGGATCGGAGGCCGGGGCCTTCTTCACCATGGCTTCACGCTACTTCGCCCCGGCTAGCAGGTCACGTCCAGCCCGTCGCCGCCGAACACCGCCAGCCGGCGTTCCTTGTACGCGGCGCGTTCCTCCCGGGACCGCCAGATCGCCTCGGCCGGCGCGTAGTGGAACTGCAGCGCCCACCGCCGCCGGTCCGACGCGTTGCGCGGCGTGCCGTGATGCAGCAGGCCGTCGAAGATCAGGCAGCCGGCCGGCTGGAGCGGCACCGCGATCACCCGCCGCCGGTCCACGTCGGTGTCGCAGAGCTGGAAGTCGCGCCGATTGAAGTGCGGCACCGGACCGGCCCGATGACTGCCCGGGATCACGTGCATGCAGCCGTTGTCGGGATCGGTGCCGTCCAGCGCGATCCACAACCCGACCACCGGGGCGCCCGGCCGGACGTCGAAGTAGGCCACGTCCTGGTGCCACGGCTTCTCCCGGCCGATCCCCGGTGGCTTCAGCAGCGCCTGGTCGGCGAACAGCTCCGGCTCCGCGCCGAGCAGCTCCGCGGCCAGGCCGAGGATCGCCGGATCGTGCGCGATCGCGTGCAGCCGCGGTTCATGATCAACGTAGTAGACCAGCTTGCGCACCGAGCGGCGCCGCTGCTCGAGATCCAGCTCGGGCAGCCGGGCCCGGACACTGCCCTCCCACTGGATCCCGCGGAAGCCCGGTGCTCCACCGCTGATCAACCGATCGATCCCGGCGACCGCCCCCGTCACCCGGTCCTCGCTGATCAAGGTGTCGACGGCGAGGAACCCGTCCGCGCCGTACTGCCGGCGAAGCTCGGCCGACACCGAGGTCAGCGGCCCGGCCACGGTCTCCGCCGACCCCTCCGGCCGATACAGCTCCGGGTCGTAGTCGCCACCATGGGGATCGATCTGCTCCGCGAGCTCCGCGACCATCGTCTGCTCCTTGATCGGGTTCGACCGCCAGTCTCCCCTGATTCCGTACCGCGGTCGACCCGTGCCAGCTGATGAATCACAGTTATTGGTGTCCGTTCCCTGAGCTTGTCGAAGGGCAAGGTGATTGGGCCTGCCCTTCGACGGGCTCAGGGAACGGGACGAACTAGCTGTGCAGGGGTAGCGAGGTCAGGCCGCGGAGGACGAAGGTCGGGCGGCGGCGGGGCTCACCGGCCGGGCGGAGGTCACCCAACCGCTCCAGCAGCAGCCGGAACATGATCTCCGCCTCCAACCGGGCCAGCGCGGCGCCGAGGCAGTGGTGCGGGCCGGCCGCGAAGGACAGGTGCTTGCGGGCGTTGGCTCGGGTGACGTCGAGCCGGTCGGGGTCGGTGAAGACCTCCGGATCCCGGTTGGCGCCGGCCAGCATCAGCGAGACCGGCCGGCCGGCCGGCAGCACGGTGCCGTCGATCTCGATGTCGATGGTCGGCACCCGTGAGCTGAGCTGGATCGGCGGATCGAACCGGAGCAGTTCCTCGACCGCCCCCGGGATCAACTCATGATCATCCCGGAGCAGTCGAAGCTGATCTTGGTTCTGGATCAGGGCCAGGGCACCGTTGCCGATCAGGTTGACCGTGGTCTCGAATCCGGCGAACAGCAGCAGCATGCAGGTGGCCAGCAGCTCATTGGTGGTCAGCCGCTCACCCTCCTCCTCGACCGCGATCAGGCCCGACACCAGGTCATCGCCGGGGCTCTGACGGCGGGCCGCGACCAGGTCGACGAAGTAGCCCTGCAAAGCCTCGAGCGACGCGTTCGCCGCCCGCTGCCGAGCGGCCGGCGCCATCGCGTCCAGGTCGGCGGCAAGATCACTGCCCCACTGCCGGAACCGTTCGTGATCAGGCTGCGGAATGGCCAGGATCTCGCAGATCGCCAGCACCGGGAAGACCCCGGCGACGTCGCGCATCAGGTCGAACGAGTCCGCGGTGCGGGCCCGGTCGACCAGCCCGGCGGCGATCTCGGTCAGCCGCGGTCGCAGCGCGCCGATCGAGGCCGGGGTGAACACCTTGCTCACCAGCTTCCGCAACCGGGTGTGATCGGGCGGGTTCTTGCTGATCATGGAATCCGGCCCGGTCGGATCGACCAGCCCGTCCCGCGAGGGGCTGCCGAACAACCACTGCTGGACCTTTCCGGTCCCGGCGGTGATCTCGCGCCGCATGCTGGTGCCGGTCACCGTCGACGGATGGCGGAGCAGCGGGCCGCAGATCGCGTACCGCAGACTGATCGCTCCCATCGCGGTCTCGACCACGGGCCCCTGCTCGCGCAGCCGGCGATAGGTCGGGTACGGATCGGTGATCATCTTCGGGCTCATCAGCTGGCCGAGCACGTCGCCCCGAGCGCGTAGCCCCGCCATCGCCGCGGCCCGGACCGCGTCCCGCACGCCACCCTCGACCGTCTGCCGGACCGACATGATGATCACTCCCTCGCGCCGCGACCCAACTGATCAGGACCCATCCTCAGTATCGCTGGAGCGGCGTCGCCGGGTGGACCGGGGGGTTGTGGTTGGCTGGAGTTCGACCTGCGTGAGAGGAGAAGTGATGGCCGACTTCATCGCCGCCATCGACCAGGGCACCACTAGCACCCGGTGCATGGTCTTCGACCGCGACGGCCACGAGGCGGGGCGGCACCAGCTCGAGCACGAGCAGCTCCTGCCCCGGGCCGGTTGGGTCGAGCACGACCCGGTGGAGATCTGGCAGCGGACCGGCGAGGTGGTGCAGGGCGCGTTGCGGGCGGCCGGGATCGAGGCGGCCGACGTCGCCGCGCTGGGCCTGACCAACCAGCGCGAGACCACCGTGCTGTGGAATCGGAGCACCGGCCGGCCGGTCCACAACGCGATCGTCTGGCAGGACACCCGGACCGACCGGATCGCGGCGGCGCTGGAGCAGGACGGTCGCGGCGAGACCATCCGGCGCAAGGCCGGCATCCCGCCCGCCACCTACTTCGCCGCCGGCAAGGCCCAGTGGATCCTGGAGAACGTCGACGGCGTGCGGGCGGACGCCGAGGCGGGCGAGGTGCTGTTCGGCACCATCGACACCTGGCTGTTGTGGAATCTCACCGGCGGAACCGACGGCGGTGTCCACGTCACCGACGTCACCAACGCCAGCCGGACCATGCTGATGGACCTGGAGACGCTGGACTGGGACGACGAACTCCTCTCCTTCTTCGACATCCCGCGGAGCATGCTGCCGGCGATCGCCTCGTCCTCGCCCTCGGAGCCGTACGGCAGCACCCGCGCCGACGGCCCGTTCGGCGCCGAGATCGAGATCCGCGGCATCCTCGGTGATCAACAGGCGGCGATGGTCGGCCAGGTCTGCCTGGAGGCGGGTGAGGCCAAGAACACGTACGGCACCGGCAACTTCCTGCTGCTGAACACCGGCGAGGAGCTGGTCCGCTCCGAGAGCGGCCTGCTGTCCACGGTCTGTTATCGGTTCGGCGAGGACAAGCCGGTGTACGCGCTGGAGGGCTCGATCGCCGTCACCGGCTCGGCCGTGCAGTGGCTGCGTGATCAACTCGGCCTGATCTCCTCGGCCGAGGAGAGCGAGACGCTGGCCCGGCAGGTGCCGGACAACGGCGGGGTCTACTTCGTGCCGGCCTTCTCCGGGCTGTTCGCCCCCTACTGGCGCTCCGACGCCCGCGGCGCGATCGTCGGGCTGTCCCGGTTCAACACCCGGGCGCATATCGCGCGGGCGGCGCTGGAGGCGATCTGTTATCAGAGCCGCGACGTGGTCGAAGCGATGGAGGCCGACTCCGGCGTCCACCTCGACGTGCTCAAGGTGGACGGCGGGATCACCGCCAACGAGCTGTGCATGCAGTTGCAGGCCGACATCCTCGGCGTCGAGGTGAGCAAGCCGGTGGTGGCCGAGACCACCGCCCTCGGCGCGGCGTACGCGGCCGGGCTGAGCTCCGGCTTCTGGTCCGGCACCGACGAACTGCGCGAGCAGTGGCGGGAGGACAGGCGCTGGCGGCCCGAGCAGGCCGAGGACGATCGCCAGGCCGGCTACGCCACCTGGAAGAAGGCGGTCGACCGCACCCTGGACTGGGTCGATCTCTCATGATCACGCCGGACCTGACCGACGGCCTGGTGCCGCGGGTGATCATTCCGCCCGACCCCGATCGCAGCCTCGCGCTGGAACTGGTCCGGGCGACCGAGGCGGCGGCGATCGCTTCGGCCCGGTGGATGGGCCGAGACGACGAGCACCGGGTCGACCGGGCCGCCGTGGACGCGATCCGGCCGGTGCTGGACTCGGTCCGGATGAACGGCGTGGTGGTGATCGGCGAGGGCGAGAAGGATGCCTCGCCGCGGCTGCACAGCGGCGAACGGGTCGGCGACGGCACCGGGCCCGAGGTGGACATCGCCGTCGATCCGATCGACGGCAGCATGCTCACGGCCAAGAGCCTTCCCGATGCGATCAGTGCCCTGGCGGTGGCGCCGCGGGGCGCCCTGTTCGACCCGGGACCGGCGGTCTACATGCAGAAACTGGTGGTGCCGGCCGCCGCCGCCGGCCAGGTCGACCTGGACGCGCCGATCGCCGACACCCTGGCCACCGTCGCCGCGGCCCTCGGCCGGGACATCGCCGAGCTCACCGTCGCCGTGCTCGACCGGCCCCGACACGAGAAGTTGATCACCGAGATCCGGCAGGCCGGGGCCCGGATCCGGTTCCTGCTCGACGGCGACGTGGCCGCCGCGATCATGGCGGTCTCCCCCGGCTGCGGGGTCGACCTGCTGGTCGGCACCGGCGGCACGCCGGAGGGTGTTCTCGCCGCCTGCGCGCTGCGCTGCCTCGGCGGCCAGTTGCTCGGCCGGCTGGTGGCCCGCGACGCCAAGGAGAAGAAGGCGCTGCGGAAGGCCGGCCACGACCTCGACGCGATCCTCGACACCGAGACCCTGGTCCGCGGCGGCAACGTGTTCTTCGCCGCCACCGGCGTGACCGACGGCCCGCTGCTCGACGGCGTCCGGTACGACGACAACCGGGTGATCACCCAATCGCTGTCGATGCGATCCCGGTCCGGCACGGTCCGACTGATCGAGGGCCGGCACGACCCGGCCCGCTCCGCCCTGATCAACAATTAGCATGATCAACAACCGATCGGAGTACAGGTGACCTCGGTGACGGCACCGCTCAATCCGGAGACCCGGCGTGAGTCGCTGGCCCGGCTGGCGACCGACGAGTTGGACGTGCTGGTGATCGGTGCCGGAGTGACCGGGGCCGGCACCGCGCTGGACGCGGTCACCCGCGGGCTGCGGGTCGGGCTGGTCGAGGCCCGCGACTTCGCGGCGGGCACGTCGAGCCGCTCCAGCAAGCTCTTCCACGGCGGGCTGCGCTATCTGGAGCAGCTGAACTTCGGGCTGGTGTTCGAGGCCCTGAAGGAGCGGTCGCTGGCGCTGAACCGGCTGGCCCCGCACCTGGCCAAGCCGGTCAAGTTCATCTATCCCTTGCAGAAGAAGGTGGTCGACCGCGGCTACGCCGGGCTCGGCATCGGCGTCTACGACCTGATGGGTGCCGGCCGGGGCGTGCCGCACCATCTGCGGCACCTGTCCCGGCGGAAGACGCTGGAGCTGTTCCCGTCGGCCGACCGGGAGGCGCTGGTCGGCTCGATCTCGTTCTACGAGGGCCAGGTCGACGACGCCCGGCACACGATGATGCTGGCCCGGACGGCCGCGCACTACGGCGCCCTGGTCGCCAGCAGCACCCGGGTGATCGGCTTCCTCCGGGAGGAGGACCGGGTGGCCGGGGTCAAGGTTCGTGATCTTGAGGGCGGCGAGACGTTCGAGATCCGGGCCCGGCAGACGATCAACGCGGCCGGGGTCTGGATCGACGAGATCCAGCAGCTGCTCGGCGGCCGCGGCCAGTTCCAGGTCCGGGCCTCCAAGGGCGTGCATCTGGTCGTGCCGCGGAACCGGATCAACTCGGCCACCGGATTGATCACCCGGACCGAGAAGAGCCTGCTGTTCATCATCCCGTGGGGCGGGCACTGGATCATCGGCACCACCGACACCGACTGGGACCTGGACAAGGCGCACCCGGCGGCCAGCCAGGCCGACATCGACTACCTGCTGGAGCACGCCAACACGCTGCTGGCCGACAAGCTGGTCCGCGACGACGTGGTCGGCGTCTACGCCGGGCTGCGGCCGCTGCTGGCCGGCGAATCGGACTCCACCAGCAAGCTGTCCCGCGAGCATGCGGTGGCGTCCCCGGTGCGCGGATTGATCATGGTCGCCGGCGGCAAGTACACCACCTATCGGATCATGGCCAAGGACGCGGTCGACGCCGCCGTTCATGATCTTGTCCCGCCCGGCAGCAACAGCACGGTGCCCAAGTCCTGCACCGAGAACGTACCGCTGCTCGGCGCCGACGGGTTCGCCGCGCTCTGGAACGGCCGGGCGATCCTGGCTGAGCGGGCCAAGCTGCGCGTCGGCCAACTGGAGCACCTGTTGAACCGGTACGGGTCGCTGGTCGGCGAACTGACCGACCTGATCGAGAAGAATCCCGAGCTGGGCCGGCCGCTGGAGCACGCGCCGGACTATCTCAAGGCCGAGGTGGTCTACGCCGCCTCGCACGAGGGCGCCCTGCACCTGGACGACATCCTGGCCCGGCGGACCCGGATCTCGATCGAGACCTGGGACCGCGGCGACGCGGCCGCCGCCGAGGTGGCCGACCTGGTCGCCCACGTCCTCGGCTGGGACCGCGCCATCATCGACCGCGAAGTTGATCACTACCGCAAGCGGGTCGCCGCCGAACGCGAATCCCAGCACCAGCCCGACGACCTCTCCGCCGACGCCGCCCGCCTCGGCGCCCCCGACGTCCGCCTCGGCGGCACCCCCTGAACACCCCGACTTGTCAGACTCTGACCACGCTATGACGTGGTGAGAGTCTGACAAGTCGGGGTTGGTTCAGTAGCGTCGGGGGTATGGGACGGCAGCCGGTGGGTTTGAGGGCAGCTCGTGACTTTCTGATTCAGCATCGGGAGGACTACGCGACCGCGTACGGCGGGTTCAGTTGGCCGGACCTGCCCGTCTTCAACTTCGCCACCGACTGGTTCGACGGGCTGGCCGAGGAGAACCCGGACGGCACCGCGCTGTGGGTGATCGACGGTGATCGGGAGCGGCGGTTGAGCTTCGCCGAGCTGGCCGATCGCTCGGTCGCGGTGGCCCACCTGCTGGCCGAGCTCGGGCTGCGGCGCGGTGATCGACTGCTGCTGGTGCTGGGCAACGTGGCACCGCTGTGGGAGATCATGCTCGGCGCGATCCGGCTCGGCGCGGTGATCATCCCGGCGGCCCAGCAACTGTCCGCGACCGACCTGGCCGACCGGATCGACCGCGGCGGCGCGCGACTGCTGGTCGCCCAGGCCGCGGACGCCGAGCGACTCGAGGGGCTGAACCCGGAGTTGGGCCGGATCCTGGTCGACGGCCCCGGTCCCGAGGGTGCCGCCGACGGCTGGATCGATTACGCCCGGGCCGAGGAGTCCCGCGGCGCCGACCGGCAGCTGCCCGGCGCCAGCAAGAGCGGCGATCCGCTGCTGCTCTACTTCACCTCCGGCACCACGGCCCAGCCCAAGCTGGTCCAGCACACTCAGCTGTCGTACCCGGTCGGGCATCTGTCGACCATGTTCTGGATCGGCCTCAAGCCGGGCGACGTGCACCTCAACGCCGCCTCGCCCGGCTGGGCCAAGCACGCCTGGAGCAGCCTGTTCGCGCCGTGGCTGGCCGGTGCCACGATCGTTGTCTACAACTACGCCCGGTTCGATCCGGACGATCTGATGCGGGTGCTGGAACGGACCCGGGCCAGCACCCTGTGCGCGCCGCCGACCGTGTGGCGGATGCTGGTCCAGGCCGATCTCGCCTCGGCCCGGCACGAGCTGCGGGAGTGCGTCTCCGCCGGCGAACCACTGAACCCCGAGGTGATCGAGAAGGTCCGGCAGGCCTGGCACCTCACCATCCGCGACGGCTACGGCCAGACCGAGACCACGGCCCAGGTCGGCAACTCCCCCGGCCAGCCGCTGAAGCCGGGATCGATGGGCCGGCCGCTGCCCGGCTACACGATCCGGCTGGTCGACCCGGTCAGCGGCGAGGCGAACGACCGCGAGGGCGAGCTGTGCCTGGAGTTGACCGGCACCGCCCGCAGCGGCTGCGACCGGGATCCAGGGCCGGCGCCGGAACGGCCGCTGCCACTGATGACCGGCTATCAGCACCGGGCCGGCGAATACGACCCTGAGCTGAACGACGGAGCCTTCGCCGGCGGCGTCTATCACACCGGCGACGTGGTCGAGCGGGACGAGGACGGCTACCTCACCTTCATCGGCCGGGCCGACGACGTGTTCAAGGCCAGCGGCTACCGGATCAGCCCGTTCGAGTTGGAGTCGGTGCTGATCGAGCACCCGGCCGTCGTCGAGGCGGCGGTGGTCCCGTCCCCCGATCCGGTCCGGGGCGCCGTCCCGAAGGCGTACGTCAGCCTGGCCGCCGGCCAGCAGCCGGACGCCGACACCGCCCGCTCGATCCTGGCCCACGTGCGCGACCACGCGGCGCCGTACCAGCGGATCCGCAAACTCGAGTTCGCCGAACTGCCGAAGACGATCAGCGGCAAGATCCGTCGGGTCGAGCTGCGCACCGCCGAGGAGCGGCAGTCCGAGCGGCCCGCCGGCGAGTTCCGCGACTCCGACTTCGTCTTCTGAGTCGTCGATACTGTTCGGATGGCCGACCACGACACCGCCGGCTCAGTGCTCACGGGGTATCTCGGGGAGCAGTGCGACCGGGTGATCACGCTGACCACTGCCGGGCTCGCCGATGCCGAGACCGTGCACGACACCCGGATCGCGCTGCGCCGGCTGCGGAGCACGCTGCGCAGCTTCGCCGACCTGTTCGTGACCGAGGAAGCGGCCAAGCTCGACCGGGAGGCGCAGTGGCTCGCCGGCCTGTTGGGCGAGTTGCGTGATCGCGACGTCCTGGCGGACCGGATCGCCGACCACGCCGACCTGGCACCCGAGCTGTCGGCCAAGCAGGTGCGGCCGGTGCTGCGGGAGCTGGCCGACCAGCGCGACGCCGCCCGCCGGACCGCGATCGAGGCGTTGCGCTCCGACCGCTACGCCGACCTGATCGCGGTGATCACCTGGTGGCGCGACCGGCCGCCGCTGACCGCCGAGGCCGATCAGCCCGCCGGTGTGATCGCCGACCGGGTGCGCCGGGCCGGCCGCCAGGAACGCCGCCGGGTCCGCCAGGCGATCAAGACCGGGGCCCACGACGAGGACCTGCACCGGGCCCGGAAGGCGGCGAAACGCCACCGCTACGCGCTCGAGCTCGAGGCCTTGGCCGGAACGGCCAAGGGCGAGCGGTCGAAGAAGAAGCGCCAGAAACGGAAGCGGCGGGCCAAGCGCAGCAGGAAGCTGCAGCGCTTGCTCGGCCGGCATCAGGACGCCGTGGTGGCCGCCCGGTTCCTGGTCTCGGGCCTGACCGCCGACCCCGGCGCCAAGCAGGCCGAGGCCCGCCGGCGGCTGCTCCGCCGGGAACGCGCCATCGCCGAGAAGCTCCGTCCCCGGCTGCGCGCCGACCACGGCTGACCCCGGCCGTTCCCCGGCCCGAGCCGATCACCTGTTCGTATTTGCGTGCCGGTCCCCGGCGCCGACGACCCGACCGGGCAGAATGCACGGTGGATGACTTTCCGCCCCGCCCGCCCAGCAGCAAGGACCTCGAACAGCCCCATGGCCCGCAAGACCACAGCCCCGCCCGACGACGACTTCACCGAACGGATCGTCGACATCGACGTCTCCCGGGAGATGCAGAACAGCTTCCTGGAGTACGCGTACTCGGTGATCTATGCCCGGGCGCTGCCGGACGCGCGGGACGGGCTGAAACCGGTGCAGCGGCGGACTCTGTACGCGATGGACGAGATGCGGGTCCGACCGGATCGGCCGCACGTGAAGTGTGCCCGGGTGGTCGGCGAGGTGATGGGTAAGTACCACCCACACGGCGACACGGCGATCTACGACTCGCTGGTCCGCACCGCCCAACCGTGGAACATGCGGCTGCCGCTGACCGACGGGCACGGCAACTTCGGCTCGCTGGACGCCGGGCCGGCGGCGATGCGTTACACCGAGTGCCGGATGGCGCCGGCGGCGCTGGCCATGACCATCGGGTTGGACGAGGAAACGGTCGACTTCAAGCCCAACTACGACGGCAAGGACGTCGAGCCGTCGGTGTTGCCGGCCGCCTTCCCCAACCTGTTGGTCAACGGGTCCACCGGGATCGCGGTCGGGATGGCGACCAACATCCCGCCGCACAATCTGATCGAGGTGGTGCAGGCGCTGCGGCACCTGATCAAGCACCCGGACGCCGACCTGGACGCGCTGATGCGCTTCATCCCCGGCCCCGATCTGCCGTCCGGTGGCAAGATCATCGGGCTGGACGGGATCCGCGACGCGTACGCGACCGGGAAGGGGCCGTTCCGGATCCGGGCCACCGCCCGGGTGGAGCAGGTGCATCCGCGGCGCAAGGGCATCGTGATCACCGAGTTGCCGTACCTGATCGGCCCGGAGAAGATCATCGAGCAGATCAAGCAGCTGGTCACCAGCAAGCGGCTGCAGGGCATCGCCGACGTGATCGACCTGTCCGACATGGACAATCCGACCCGGCTGGTGATCGAGGTCAAGAACGGATTCAACCCGGACGCGGTGCTGGAGAAGCTGTACAAGCTGACCAAGCTCGAGGACTCGTACTCGATCAACGCCGTGGCGCTGGTCGATGGGCAGCCCCGGACGATGCCGCTGCGGGATCTGCTGACCGTCTATCTGGATCACCGGTTCGACGTCGTCCGGCGCCGCACCCGATATCGGCTGAATGAGGCCAACGACCGGCTGCACCTGGTCCAAGGCCTGTTGACGGCGATCCTCGACATCGACGACGTGATCGCGATCATCCGGGCGGCCGACGACGCGGCGGCGGCGCGAGTCCGGTTGATGGAGGTCTTCGAGCTCTCCGAGATCCAGGCCAACTACATCCTGGACATGCCGCTGCGGCGGCTGACCAAGTTCTCCCGGATCGAGCTGGAGAGCCAACGCGACGAGCTGCAGCAGACCATCACCGAGCTGACCGCCATCCTGGAGAACGAAGATCAACTCCGGAGCCTGGTCGGCAACGAGCTGGCCGAGGTCGCCAAGCAGCACGGCACCCCGCGGCGGACGATCCTGCTGGCCTCCGACGGGGTCGCGGCGACCGCGACCACCGAGCCGCTCGAGGTGGCCGACGACCCGTGCTGGATCCTGCTCTCCTCGGCCGGGCTGCTGGCCCGGACCGATCATGCCGATCCGCTCCCCTGGGCCACGGCGCGGGCCAACCACGACGTGATCACCTCGCGGATCACCACCACGGCCCGCAGCGAGTTCGGCGTGATCACCTCGACCGGCCGGTTGATCAAGCTGAACGCGCTCGACCTGCCCACCGTCCCGACCACCGCCACCGCGCCCAATCTGCAGGGCGGCGTGCCGTTGACCGCCCTGATCACGCTGGCCGACGGCGAGACCGTGCTCGGCCTGACCACGCTGGCCGAGGACTCGCTCGGGCTGGCGCTCGGCACCGCGCGCGGGGTGGTGAAACGGGTCAACCCGGAGGTGCTGGCCAGGGACTCCTGGGAGGTGATCCGGCTCGAGCCGGGCGACCGGGTGATCGGCGCGCTGGAACTGACCAGCAACGAGGTCGAGCTGACCTTCATCACCGCCGACGCACAGTTGCTGCACTTCCCCGCGAGTTCGGTCCGGCCGCAGGGACGGTCCGGCGGCGGCATCGCCGGGGTCAAGCTCGCCCTGGGCGTCAACGCGGTGTACTTCGGCGCCGTGCCGGGCGGCGATGCCGTGGTGGTCACCGTCGCCGGCAGTTCCGGGGCGCTGCCCGGCACCGACGCGGGCACGCTCAAGGTCACCCCGTTCAGCGAGTATCCGGGCAAGGGCCGCGCCACCGGCGGCGTCCGTTGCCATCGGTTCCTGAAGGGTGAGGACGCGCTGCTGTTGGGTTGGGCCGGGCCGGCCCCGGCGATCGCCGCGGCGGCCAGCGGGTCGCCGATCGACCTGCCGGAGGCGGACGGCCGGCGGGACGGCTCCGGCGCTCCGGCCGGCCAGCCGATCATCGCGGTCGCCCCGGCCGGGCGCTGATCCGCCGGCCGGCGGCCTTGCCAGCCGCCGACCGCGGGGATTCAATGACCTGAGAAGGTCCACGACTCCGGGGGACAGAGCGTCGATCCACCAGGAGGCAGCGATGAGCACCGAGTCGATCGAAACCCAGGTCTCCAGCTCACCGCCCCGCCTCGGCGGCTGGGCGATCGTCCTCGGGGCGCTGACCGTGTTGCTCGGCATCCTGGTGCTGGTCTGGCCCGGGCAGACGCTGCTGATCGTGGCCCTGCTGTTCGGCCTGCAACTGCTGTTCGTCGGCGGGTTCCGGGTCATGGTGGCCGTGACCGCGCGGTCCGCACCGGGCTGGTGGCGCTGGGTGATCGGCGTCCTGGGCGGCCTGACCGCGCTGGCCGGGCTGCTGTGCTTCTTCCGGCCCGGCACGTCGCTGCTGGTGATCGCGATCCTGATCGCGGTCGGCTGGCTGGCCGACGGGATCACGTCGATCGTCTCCGGCGTGGTCGACCAGTGGACGCGGACGCACCGGTTCGCCCAGATCGCGCTCGGCGTGATCAGTGTCGCGGCCGCCGTCGTCGTGCTGATCTGGCCGGGCAGCAGCCTGCTGCTGATGGCCGCGGTCGGCGGCATCATCCTGATCGTGCTCGGCGTCGCCATCCTCGCCGTCGCGCTGTTGGTGCGATTCGCCGCGAACCGAGCCCGGACCGATGAATCGGCCGGCTGAATCCAGCCACCGGTCCCCCGCCGGATCCGTCCGGTCCGGGCCGTACAGTGCAGCTGTGGACCATCGCTTCGACGACCTGCTCCGGGCCAACGCCGAGTTCCAACGCCAGTTCGCCGACGGCGGCTTCGACGGCATCGCGCAGGCCGGCGTGCTGATGATCACCTGCATGGATTCCCGGATCATCCCGCTGCAGATGATCGGGCTGCGGATCGGCGACGCCAAGATCCTGCGCACCCCCGGCGCCCACCTGACCGCGGACGCCCTGATCGGCGTCATCGTCGGCGTGCACCAGCTCCAGGTCCGCCGGATCCTGATCGTCCCGCACACCCGCTGCGCCATGGCCAGCGGCACCGACGCCGACATCGCCGCCAAGATCAAGGCCGACTCCGGCGTGGACGTCGGCGACCTCAAGATCGGCGCCACCCCGGATCAGGAGGGCAAGCTGATCGAGGACGTCAACCAGCTCCGCGACCATCCCCTGATCACCGGCCGCGCCGACGTCGGCGGCTTCCTCTACGACGTGGACACCGGCGCCCTCAAACAACTCCTCTAACCCGGAGTTGTCAGAACTAGAGCACGCTATAGCGTTCCCTAGTTCTGACAACTCGGGGGTGAGCCCCTCCCCAGTCCCGGGTGTGCTGTCTCGGTAGATGTGAGACACAGGTGTCTAGGTTGTTGTGAGACACGGTAGGGCCCACCGGGATGCTCTGGCGCTCAGGGGGTATCGGTTGACGTCGGGGTCGCCACCCAGCCCTGTCCTCGCCGGGGCGAGGACAGGTTGATGATGGTGTTCTCCATCGGGTTTGCCGTTCGGTGAAGGGGTTAGGCTGCGGCGGGGATGATCTTGACTTGGCCGTGGTGGGTGAGGTGTTGGTGTCCCAGGGGTTGCCCGGTGGCTGCGTAGATGGTGGCGTGGGTGCCGTCGATGAGAGCGGTGACGATTTCACCGGCTCGGCCGCGGCCGATGCTGATCTTGGTGATCCCGATCGTGATGCGGCCGTTCTCGCTGATCTTGAGGACACGGACGTCGGCGTCTTGTTGAACGGGAAGCCGGCCGGGGCCGCCGTGGTCGCATAAGTCGAGCCAGGTCTGCCATGGTGGCTGGTTCCAGGCGCTGTGGCGGCGTTGGGTGTTGTAGTAGAGCTGGTAGCGGTCACACAGGGCTTGCAGCTCGGCCTGGGTGGCCGGCAGGGGCTGGTCGGCGAGCCAGTCTTTGAAGGTGCGGTGGTGGCGTTCGACCTTGCCACAGGTCTGTGGATGGTAAGGACTGGAATGGATCAGTCGGGCACCCGCCTCGGTCACGGTCCGGGTGAAGCGAGAGATGCCGCCGCGGCGATGCCGCTGGGTGAACGCGGAACCGTTATCGGACAACACCAACCCGGGCACGCCGTAGTCGCTGAACGCTCGCCCGATCGCTACGACCGCGCCGGCCGCGGTCTCGGCATCAGTGACATGGCTGGCGACCAGCAGCCGGGAGCAGTCGTCAAGGACCTCAAACACTGTCGCTTCTCGATCGCCGGCTAGATGCACGATCGTGGCGTCGATCTGGTAGCAGTCCCGGGGACGTGCGTAGACGAACCGGCGAAACGACGATTTCGGCCGTTTCTGGGGCTGCGGCTCGATCAGCTCGTTCCGGGTCAGGATTGTGTTGATCGTGGCCCGTGACGGCACCCGCCAACCCCGCGCGGCCCAGTCCAGCTCGGCGGCAACCCGGCCCAGTTCGTAACCGATCATCTCCGCCCCGGCCGTCGGATCAGCCCTACGAAGCCGGACCACCTCGGCCTCGACCTCGGCCGGGGTCTGATGCGGACACGAGTCCGGTCGCCGTGACCTGGCCGTCCAGCGACCCTCCACCTCGATCCGCTTCTTATGCCGATAGGCCGTCGCACGAGGAATCTTGTTGATCTTGCACCACCGCTGGAAATCACCGCCGAACACGTCAGCGTCGCTGGTCAGGGCCGCAATCAACGCAGCGTCCAGAAGCTTCATCCGAGCATCCGATCTCGCCATGGATCAAATCCACGACGCAGTCAGGTGCCCACACTCCGAAGCCCAGCGGCGTGTCTCACATCTGGCTAGACATCCCGTGTCTCAGATGTCCCCAGACTGGACATCCCCAGTCCCGGGCGGGATGCTCCCCACTAAAGCTTGTGATCAGGCGTCGATAGTGGCTGCGTCCAGAGCGTAGGCCCCGTCGATGATGAACTCCTTGCGCGGCGCCACGTCGTTGCCCATCAGCATCTCGAAGGTCGTCTCGGCCAGGATGGCGTCGTCCACGGTGATCCGGCGCAGGGTCCGGTGCCGCGGGCTCATCGTCGTCTCGGACAGCTGGCTGGCGTCCATCTCCCCCAGGCCCTTGTAGCGCTGCGGCTCGCCGAACCGGATGCCCTTCTTGGTCAGCTCGGCGGCCTTGCGCTGATATTCCGCGTCGGAGTACGTGTAGATGTACTTCTCCTGGCCCTTCTTCGGATTGCTCAGCTCGAACCGGTGCAACGGCGGGACCGCGGTGTAGACCCGGCCCGCGTCGATCATCGGCCGCATGTAGCGGAAGAACAGGGTGGCCAGCAGGCAGCGGATGTGAGCGCCGTCGGCGTCCGCGTCGGCCATGAAGATGATCTTGCCGTAGCGAGCCGCCTCGGGGTCGAAGTTGCGGCCGGAGCCGGCGCCGACCACCTGGATGATCGAGGCGCACTCGGTGTTCTTCAGCATGTCGCCGACCGAGGCCTTCTGCACGTTGAGGATCTTGCCCCGGATCGGCAGCAGCGCCTGGGTGTCGCCGTTCCGGGCCCGCTGCGCCGTGCCCAGCGCGGAATCACCCTCGACGATGAACAGCTCGGTCCCGTCGACGTCGTTGCTGCGGCAGTCCTTCAGCTTCGGCGGCAGCGTCGAGGACTCCAGCGCGTTCTTCCGCCGCTGCGCCTCCCGGTGCTGCCGTGCCGCGACCCGGGACCGGGACGACGAGACAACCTTCTCCAGCACCGCCCGCGACTGCGCCTTGGCCTCCCGCTTGGTCGAGGTGAGGAACTCCTTCAGCTCGGCGGCGACCGTCTTGGCGGCCAGCGCGGTGACCGGCGGGGTGCCCAGCACCTCCTTGGTCTGGCCCTCGAACTGCGGCTCGGCCAGCCGCACCGTGACGACCGCGGTCATCCCCTCCAGCACGTCGTCCTTGACGATCTCGTCGCCGTTCTTCAGCAGCCGGGTGCCGCGCAGCACCTCGCTGAAGGTCTTGGTCAGCGCCCGCTCGAAGCCGGCCACGTGAGTGCCGCCCTTGGGCGTGTGGATGATGTTGACGTACGACTGCAAGACCGTCGAGTAGCCCTCGCCCCAGCGGACGGCGACGTCGATGTCGAGGTCTCGTTCGACATCGGTCGGGGTCATCGCACCGTCGTCGTCGAGCATCGGCACGGTCTCGGTGAACCGGCTCTGCCCCTGCAACCGGACCACGTCGGTGATCGCCCGGTCCGGCGCCAGGAACTCGCAGAACTCGGTGATCCCGCCGTCGTGCTTGAACTTTTCCACCGCGGCCTCGCCACTGCGGGCGTCGGTGACGGTGAGCGACAGGCCGGGCACCAGGAAGCTGGTCTGCCGGGCCCGCGCGTGCAGGTCGTCGATCGACAGTTGCGCGTCCTTGAGGAAGATCGTCCGATCCGGCCAGTACGTCACCCGGGTGCCGGTGGCCCCCCGCTTCGCCTTGCCGATCTTCGTCAGTCCGCCGCCGGGCGTGAACTTCGCGTCCGGGCCCGGCCCGTCGAAGCTGCCCGGCACCCCGCGCCGGAAGGACATCCCCCAGACCGCCGAGCTGCGATCGACCTCGACGTCGAGCCGGCTGGACAGCGCGTTGACCACCGAGGAGCCGACGCCGTGCAGGCCACCGGTCGCGTTGTACGAGCCGCCGCCGAACTTGCCACCGGCGTGCAGCTTGGTGAACACCACCTCGACCCCGGACAAACCGGTCCGCGGCTCGATGTCGACCGGGATGCCGGCCCCGCGATCGGCGACGAACACACTGCCGTCGGCGCCCAATGTGACCGAGATCTCGGTCCCGGATCCGGCCAGGGCCTCGTCGACGGAGTTGTCGATGATCTCCCAGACGCAGTGCATCAGCCCGCGGGTATCGGTCGAACCGATGTACATCGCGGGCCGCTTCCGGACCGCCTCCAGACCCTCCAGCACCAGCAGGTGTCGGGCCTCGTAATCACGGCTTTCCGTTGCAGACTTGGCGGAAGTGGGCTTTGCGGCTGCTGACACGTGGTGAGCTTACCGGCGCCCACCGACGGTTCCCGGGAGGCGCCAGCGGAGTCCCCCGATCCGGCCCCGGCGAGGGGTTCCTGCGCGTCGCTTAGGCCGATCCTGAGGGGATCGTTACTCGACTTTCACGATCATGAGACGAAATGGGGAACATTCCACCCCCGGAAGGATGTTCACTAGATATCGACGCCCGTACTGGTCGACTCGGGATGGCCTGCCACCTGGGGGAACCGGATTTGTTGAGAAAGAGAGGCCATCGTGACCACTTCCGTGATCGAGGACCAAGCCCTCAACGCTGCAGACCGCTGCGACCGCTGCGGCGCCCAGGCCTACGTCCGTGTGACCATGGCAGGAGGCTTTGACCTCCTGTTCTGCAATCACCACAGCAAGGAGCACGCGGACAAGCTGAAGCAGGTCGCCTTGCAGATCCACGACGAGTCGGAGCGCCTCACGTAAGCGGCCGGCGACAGACCCCACGACGGCGAACGGCCCCCGATCCTCAGATCGGGGGCCGTTCCGTCTGATCCGGTCGGATCAGTCGAGATAGTCGCGGAGCACCTGGGACCGGGACGGGTGCCGCAGCTTGCTCATCGTCTTGGACTCGATCTGCCGGATCCGCTCCCGGGTCACCCCGTAGACCTTGCCGATCTCGTCCAGCGTCTTCGGCTGGCCGTCGGTCAGGCCGAAGCGCATCGACACCACGCCGGCCTCCCGCTCGCTCAGCGTGTCCAGCACGTCGTGCAACTGCTCCTGCAGCAGGGTGAAGCTGACCGCGTCGGCCGGGACGACCGCCTCGGAGTCCTCGATCAGGTCACCGAACTCGGAGTCGCCGTCCTCGCCCAGCGGAGTGTGCAGGGAGATCGGCTCGCGGCCGTACTTCTGGACCTCGACGACCTTCTCCGGCGTCATGTCCAGCTCGGCGGCCAACTCTTCCGGGGTGGGCTCGCGGCCGAGGTCCTGCAGCATCTGCCGCTGCACCCGGGCCAGCTTGTTGATCACTTCCACCATGTGGACCGGGATCCGGATGGTCCGGGCCTGGTCGGCCATGGCGCGGGTGATCGCCTGCCGGATCCACCAGGTGGCGTACGTGGAGAACTTGTAGCCCTTGGTGTAGTCGAACTTCTCGACGGCCCGGATCAGGCCGAGGTTGCCTTCCTGGATCAGGTCCAGGAACAGCATGCCGCGGCCGGTGTACCGCTTGGCCAGCGAGACGACCAGCCGCAGGTTGGCCTCGAGCAGGTGGTTCTTGGCGCGGCGGCCGTCCTCGCCGATCCACTCCATGTCGTCCCGCTGCGCCGGCTTGACCTTGGCCGCGGTGTCGTTGATCTTCTCGTCGGCGAACAGGCCGGCCTCGATCCGCTTCGCGAGCTCGACCTCCTGCTCGGCGTTCAGCAGCGCGACCTTGCCGATCTGCTTCAGGTAGTCCTTGACCGGGTCCGCGGTGGCCCCGGCCGTGACGACCTGCTGCTCCGGCTCGTCCGCGTCGTCGGCGTCGGAGAGGCTGAAGCCCTGGTCCTCGGTCAGTTCCTTCTCCAGGGTCGCCTCCTTACGCGGCTCGAAGGTGGACTCGTCGACCTGGTCCAGGGCCCGGCGCTTGTCGTCGACCGTGAGCTTCTTGCCCACCGTCAACACGACGTCGTCGCCGTCGACCTCGACCAGCAGGTCGGCCGCGAGCTCCTCCTCGGAGACCTCGGAGTCGTCATCGTCGTCGTCCGAATTCTTGGCCGACCCCTTCTTGGCGGTGGTCTTCGCCGGTGCCTTCTTCGCCGCCTTCTTGGCAGCGGAACTGGCGTCGGAATCGTCGTCCGGCTCGTCGGAGACGGCCTTCAGCTTCGCCTTCTTGGCTGCGGCCTTCTTCGCCGGCGGCCGACCGGGGCCCCGCTTGGCGGGCTCCTCGGCCTTGGCCACCGCAGCGGAGACCTGACTCGCCCGTGACGTCCCGGCAGCGGCGACGCTGGGGGACGACTGAAGGGGAGCTTCGGCGGTGCTGGATTCGGACGGGATTCCCAAGGACCCTGCGTTGGGAGACACAGCGTTGGGAGTTGAAGAGGATGACACTAAGAACCTCTCGGGCGTACCGGATCGTATCTAGGGCAGGCGCGGCCCGTCGGAAGTCAAGAGCCGTTCCTGAACGTATTCTTACACGCTCACCCAAAAACGCTGAATCGCCCACGGCGGTGATCACGATCGCGGGCGCGTGATCATGCCCCGAAGTCGATCACCGCGCGGACCGGGCTCAGCTGTCGCGGCCGATGGGCTCGGCCTTCACCGCCAGCACCGGGCAGGACGCATCCAGCAGCACCCGCTGGGCGTTGCTGCCGAGCAACAGTTTGCCGACCGGAGAGCGGCGGCGCAGCCCGATCACGATGAAGTCGGCCTTCGACGACTCGGCGGCGCTGATCACCTCGTCCGCCGGGTCGAGCTCGTCCGGAGCCTGCCGGATCTCGTACGGCAGCGCGGCCGCGTCCAACTCCTCGGTGAGCGTCGCGAGCTCTTCCGCCGGCGAGGTGTGCACGACGATCAGCCGCGCGTCCCGCCGTCGGGCCTCGACGATCGCGGTCCGCAGGGCGGCCATCCCCTCGGGCTTCGCCGAATAGCCGACCACGATCGTCGACGCCGCAGCGTCCCCCGCCTGAGCTTCGGTGTCGTTCATCCGCTCACTGCCTCCCAGGTGTGGACCGGTTCGTTGCTGTGCATCAGTTCGAGGTATCGGGCGAGCATCGTGCGCAGGGCCGTTTCCCGATCGCTACCGGACGCTTCCAGCCCGGCCACCTCCGCAGTCTGCCACGTCGCGCCATTGGCCGCACGGACGCACCGCCGCTCGATCACCTGGAGCAGCCGATCGGTCTCGTCGTCGTTCACCCGCCACAGCCGCAACCCCTCCTCGGCCAGCGGCAGCAGCTTGCGCAGCACCAGTTCGACCACCGAGACCCGGCCGATGCCGGGCCAGTAGACCTCGGCCTCGATCCCTCCCCGCACCCCGGCGGCGAAGTTCTCCCGCGCCGCCTGGAACGACATCGCCGACCAGACCGGCCGGTCGGCGTCGGCCAGGGCCCGGACCAGGCCCGCGAAGAAGGCGGCGTTGGCCATGGTGTCCAGCACGGTCGGGCCGGCCGGCAGCACCCGGTTCTCCACCCGCAGGTGCGGCACTCCGCCGGCGATGTCGTACACCGGGCGGTTCCAGCGATAGACGGTGCCGTTGTGCAGCCTGAGCTCCTCCAGCTTCGGCACTCCCCCGGCCGCCAGCACCTCGGCCGCGTCCTCGTCGCTGCAGATCGGCAGCAGCGCCGGGAAATAGCGGGTGTTCTCCTCGAACAGGTCGAAGATCGAGGTGATCCAGCGCTCGCCGAACCAGACCCGGGGCCGGACGCCCTGGGCCTTGAGCTCGTCGCTGCGGGTGTCGGTGCTCTGTTCGAACAGCGGGATCCGCGACTCGGCCACCAGCCGGCGGCCGAACAGGAACGGAGAGTTCGCACCGACCGCGACCTGGATCCCGGCGATCGCCTGGGCCGCGTTCCAGTACGCGGCGAAGTCCTCCGGGCTGACCTGCAGGTGCACCTGGGTCGAGGTGCACGCGGCCTCCGGCATGATCGTGTCGGAATACATCCGGAGCCGTTCCGCCCCGTCGATGTCGATCTCCATGTCCTCGCCCCGGGCCGCGAGGATCTCCTCCTCCAGCAGCGAATAGCGCGGGTTCTCGCTCAGGTTCTCCCGGGTCGCGTGCTCCGGCCGCAGCGTCGGCAGGATGCCGATCATCGCCAGCCCCATGCCGGCCGCGTTCGCCTCCGACTGGGCGTGGTTCAGGGCGGCCCGGACCGAGTCCTCGAACGAGGTCAGCCCGCGCCCGGTCAGCTGCCGCGGCGGCACGTTGATCTCGATGTTGAACCGGCCCAGCTCGGTCTGGAACTGTTCGTCGGCGATCGCCGCCAGCGCGTCGGCGTTGCGCATCGCCGGGTCCAGCTCGCCGTCGACCAGGTTGAGCTCGATCTCCAGCCCGGCCATCGGCTGGTCTGCCTCGAACCGAGCCTCGGTCAGCATCCGGGCCAGCACGTCGAGCCCGGTCCGCACCCGGGTGCGATACCGGGTCCGGTCCGCGCGGGTGAACTCGCGCCGCTCGACCTCCTCGCCCATGGCTCAATCGTCACCCACCCGGGCGCCGATGTCAGCCCTGCCACGCTCCTTGGCCCTACGGTGGGCAACTGTGACGAACGCCTATTACCTCGACCTCGGCGACGGCCGCTACCGGCCGACCGGGCACACCCAGGGCGCCTGGCGTGACGACGAGCAGCACATGGCCCCGGTGTCCGGGCTGCTGGCGCACGTGATCGAGACGCACGCGCCGCGGCCGGACCTGCAGCTGTGCCGGCTGACGTACGAGATCCTCGGGGTGATCGGCGCCGCGGAGTTCCAGACCGAGGTCCGGGTGATCAGGCCCGGCCGCACCATCGAGCTGGTCGAGGCGACGCTGACCGTCGGCGGCCGGACCGCGGTCCGGGCGACCGCGTGGCGACTGGCCGTCTCCGACACCGCCGACGTCGCCGGCGGCGAGCCCGACCCGCTGCCCGGCCCGGACGGGATCCCGGAGTGGGACGCGGCGACGCGGTGGAACGGCGGGTTCATCGACGGCCTGGAGTTCCGGGTGCTGCCCGGTTCCGAGCCCGGTCGGGCCCGGGCCTGGCTGCACACCGGCACCGCCCTGGTCGACGGCGTCGAGGTCTCTCAGCTGGCCGGGTTCATCGGGCTGCTGGACACCGCCAACGGCATCGCCGGCCGGCTGCCGCCGACGGAGTGGCTGTATCCGAACACCGACCTCAGCATCCATCTGTTCCGGACGCCGCGGTTCACCGCCGGCGACGGCTGGGTCGGCTTCGACGCGCAGGCGGTGACCGGCGCGACCGGGATCGGCCTCACCACCGCCACCGTGTACGACCTCGACGGCCCGGTCGGCCGGACCGAGCAGATCCTCACCGTGCGGCGACTGGCCCGCTGACTCCGAGGGCCGCGGCGTACTCCGCGCCACGACGCCGCTCGGCGCCCTCGGTGAGCCGCCACAGCCGGACCCACGCCGACCAGCGGGCCGGCCGCTCGACCCGACCGGTGGCGGCCAGCTCGGCCCGGTCCAGCAGGTCCTCGAGGACCGCGTCGTGCAGCGCCTCGACGCAGAGCGGGAACAGGATCCGCATCAGCCCGCGCGGCTCGGCCAGCACGACGTGCCGGATCCGGCAGCGGTCGGCGCCGAGGGGCTCGACGGTGAACTCGTGCCAGCCGTCGAACCCGACGCCGGGCCGGAACTCGAACCGGACCCGCTGCCCCGGCTGGTGCTCGATCACCCGGTAGCGGACCGATCCGTGACCGCCGTCGGCGCCGACCTGCAGCGGCCGGTCCAAGATCATCGGCGCCCATTCCGGCCCCGGCCAGAGCCGATCGTCCGGCCCGCCCAGCCGATCCAGCAGCGCCCCCACCTCGGTGGCTGAGGCGTTGATCGTGCGTTCGTGCACATTGCTGGCCATGTTCTCTCCGTACGGTTGCGTATGTTTGTCCATACGGTAGCGTACGGACGTGACCGAACGGAAGTCGCGGACCGCGACGGAGAGCAAGCCCCGGCTGACCGCCGACGACTGGGCCGAGGCCGCGCTGGAGGTGATGGCCGCGGGCGGGCTGGACGCCGTTGCCGTCGAGCCGCTGGCCCAGCGGCTGGGCACGACCAAGGGCAGCTTCTACTGGCACTTCGCCAACCGGAAGGCGCTGCTGGTCGCCGCGCTGGAGGCGTGGGAGCGGCTGCACACGGCCGCCGTGATCACCGCGGTCGAGGCCGAGGCCGAGCCGGCCCAGCGGCTGCGCCGGCTGTTCCGGCTGGTGCTACTGGACAGCCGGGAGGACCGGATCGAGATCGCCCTGCTGGCCTCGGCCCGGGATCCGCTGGTCGCGCCGGTGATGCAGCGGGTGACCCGGGCCCGGGTCGGCTACGTGGCCGAGCAGTACCGGGCCCTGGGTTGCCCGGACGAGGAGGCGGAGCAACGCGCGCTGCTGGCGGTCGGCGTCTATCTGGGCCATCTGCAGCTGGAGCACGCGGCCCCCGGGATCCTGCCGGCCGAGGAGGGCGCCTGGCAGCGCCACCTGGCGCGGGTCGAGACCGCCCTCGGGCTCGACCGCACGAGTGGCGGTGGCGAACAGTAGGGTCGGCGGTTATGACCGACCAGCTCGCCCGCGCCGCCACCGCCCCCGTCGCCGCCCCTCGCCCGATCATCCGTTCGCATCACGGCGACGACTTCGCCGATCCGTACGAATGGCTGCGGGACAAGGAGAATCCCGAGGTGATCTCCTACCTCGAGGCGGAGAACGAATACACCGAATCGCGGACCGAGCACCTGGCCGAGCTGCGCGAGGCGATCTTCACCGACATCAAGTCGCGGACCAAGGAGACCGACCTCAGCGTCCCGTCGCTGCGCCGGCACACCGACGGCACCGGGCAGGTCTCGGGCTACTGGTACTACACCCGCACCGTCGAGGGCTCCGAGTACGCGATCCACTGCCGGGTCGCGGCCGTCGATCCGGCCACCCCGCCGGACCCGGAGCGGCCGATCGACGGCGAGCAGGTGCTGCTGGACGGCAACCTCGAAGCGGGCGACGCCGAGTTCTTCTCGGTCGGCGCCTTCTCGGTCTCCCCCGACGGCACGCTGCTGGCGTACTCCACCGACCTCAGCGGTGACGAGCGGTTCACGATCAAGATCAAGAATCTGACCACCGGCGAGTTGCTGGCCGACCAGATCGAGGACACGGTCTACGGCGTCCGCTGGGCCGGCGCGGAGCATCTCTTCTACACCAAGGCCGATGCGGCCTGGCGGCCGTACCTGGTCCGCCGGCACCGGCTCGGCACCGACCCGGCCGCCGACGTCGACGTGTTCAGCGAGCCGGACGAGAAGTACTGGGTGGGGGTCGAGTCCAGCCGGGACGACCGGTGGATCCTGATCGGCGTCGGCAGCAAGCTGACCACCGAATACCTGATCCTCGACGCCACCACTCCGGAGGCCACACCGCGCTCGCTCGCGCCGCGGCGGCAGGGCGTGGAATACAACGTCGAGGTCGCCGGCGACCGGCTGCTGATCCTGCACAACGACCCCGAGCGCGACGGCGGCGCCGACTTCGCCCTGGCCGAGGCCCCGCTGGACGCGACCGAGCCGGGCCAGTGGCGGACGGTGCTGGCGCACGAGCCGGGCGTCCGGCTGACCGACGTGTCGGCCTATGCCGGCCACGTCGTGCTCGGGCTGCGCCGGGACGGGCTGACCGGGCTGCGGCTGCTCCCCCGCGACGACTCCGGCGCGCTCGGCGCCGGCTCCGACATCGAGCTGGACGAGCCGCTCTACACCATCGACCACGTGCCCGGCCGCGATTACGACACGGCCACCGTGCGCTACACGTTCACCTCGCTGGTCACCCCGGACTCGGTGGTCGACCTCGACGTCGCCAGCGGCGAGCGGACGCTGCGGAAGCGGGTCGAGGTGCTGGACCACCCCGAGCACGGCCGCTACCGGTCCGAGGACTACGTCCAGGTCCGCGAATGGGCGACCGCCGCGGACGGCACCGAGATCCCGATCTCGATCGTGCACAGGGCCGGGCTGGAGCTGGACGGCTCGGCCCCGGCGCTGATCTACGGCTACGGCTCGTACGAGATCTCGATCGACCCGTCGTTCCGGGTCTCCCAGCTGTCCCTGCTGGAGCGCGGCTTCGTCTACGCGATCGCCCACGTCCGCGGCGGCGGCGAGCTCGGCCGGGCCTGGTACGAGAACGGCAAGGAGCTGACCAAGAAGAACACCTTCACCGATTTCGTCGCCTGCGCCGAACACCTGATCAGCCGCGGCTACACCAGCCCGGAGCGGCTCGCCGCCCGCGGTGGCAGCGCCGGTGGCCTGCTGATGGGCGCGGTGGCCAACCTCGCGCCGCGGACGTTCCGGGCCATCCACGCCGCGGTCCCGTTCGTCGACGCGCTGACCACGATCCTCGATCCGGAACTGCCGCTGACCGTGACCGAGTGGGAGGAGTGGGGCGACCCGCTGCACGACCCCGAGGTCTACGCCTACATGCGCTCCTACAGTCCGTACGAGAACGTCAGCGCCCAGGCCTACCCGGCGATCCTGGCCACCACCAGCCTGAACGACACCCGGGTCTTCTACGTCGAGCCGGCCAAATGGGTCGCGGCACTGCGCCGGGTGGCCGGCAACGCCGCCGACCGGCCGATCCTGCTGAAGACGGAGATGACCGCCGGCCACGGCGGGGTCAGCGGCCGCTACAACTCCTGGCGCGAGCTGGCTTTCGAATACGCCTGGCTGATCGATCAGGTCTCGTAAGAATTACTGCGGTATCGGGGTTTCACCGGTACCGGTCTCAGGGGATCTTCAGGGCTCCCGAGGAATCCTTTCGCCCCTCCATGGCGTTGAGTCCTGTGTACGGCTGTAAGTGACGCCGGCCCGGACTTAAGAAAGGGGCCACTGTGGTAGCTCAAGCAAACCGATCCCGTGTTTCCGAAGGCATCGATGGCAAGGACGCGGTCGGACTGTATCTGGATGGAATCGCCAAGACCCCGCTGTTGACCGCCGAAGAGGAGGTGCAGCTGGCGAAGTCCATCGAGCTCGGTCTCTACGCCGAGCGGATCCTTTCCGGCGACGTGACCGACTCCGAACGCGGCAAGAAGCGCGCCAAGGCCTCGACCGAGGAGCTGGAATTCCTCGTCGAGGAAGGACGACGCGCCCTGCAGCGCTTCATCACCGCCAACCTCCGGCTGGTGGTTTCGGTGGCCCGCAAGTACGGCCGATCCCAGATGCCGCTGCTTGACCTGGTCCAGGAGGGCAACACCGGCCTGATCCGCGCGGTGGAGAAGTTCGACTACACCAAGGGCTTCAAGTTCTCCACCTACGGCACCTGGTGGGTGCGGCAGTCGATCAGCCGCGGCATCGCCCAGCAGGGCCGGATCGTCCGCCTCCCGGTGCACGTCGCCGAACAGGTCAACCAGGTCGGCGCGGTGCGCCGCACGCTGGAGCGCCGGCTCGGCCGGGATCCGGAGATCGTGGAGATCGCCGACGAGATGGGCATCGACCCGGACCGGGTGGTCGACCTGATGCGGTACGGCCGCGAGCACGTCAGCCTCGACGCCCCGGTCGAAGAGGGCGGCGACACCGCTCTCGGTGACCTGATCGCCCGCGAGCCGATGCCCGGCCCGGACGAGGTCTATCTGGATGCCGAGGAGCATGCCCGGCTGGAGGCGCTGCTCGACCAGCTGGACGATCGCTCCGCCGACGTGGTCCGTCGTCGTTACGGTCTGCTCGACGGCCGCCAGGCCAAGCTCGCCGACATCGGCGCGGTCTGGGGCATCACCGCCGAACGGGTCCGCCAGATCGAACGGCACGCGATCGCCAAGCTGCGCGGAAAGTCCGTGCTAGCCGCCTGACCTGCTCTCCCTGCCCCACGAGCGAACGGCCCCCGACCGCCAGGTCGGGGGCCGTTCGCCGTTATCCACACCCCACTCCACCAAGTTGTCAGAACTGAGAAGCCCTATAGCGCAACTGGGTTCTGACAAGTCGGCGGAAAGGTCAGCGGGCGGGGCGGATGAGGCCTTCCTGGGCCACGTTGGCGACCAGTTGGCCGTCCTGGAACAGGCGGCCGGTGGAGAGACCACGGGCGTTCGACGCCGAGGGTGAGATCTGGTCGTAGAGCAGCCATTGGTCGGCCCGCAGGGCGCGCAGGAACCACATCGCGTGGTCGAGCGAGGCCGCCTGCACCTGCGGCCCGCCGATGAAGACGTCGTGCGGCACGGTCGCGGCGGCCAGCAGGGTCAGATCGCTGGCGTACGCGAGCGCGGCCTGATGGATCCGCGGATCGTCCGGCAGCCGGCCGTCGACCCGGACCCAGACCCGGGCCCGCGCCGGGTGCCGCGGATCGGACAGCGCCCCGCCCGGCCGGGAGTCGCCGGCAA
The DNA here is from genome assembly GCF_009299835.1 of Microlunatus speluncae. GTDB lineage: Bacteria > Actinomycetota > Actinomycetes > Propionibacteriales > Propionibacteriaceae > Microlunatus > Microlunatus speluncae. Next base: position 87,170 of record NZ_VKCZ01000010.1, on the reverse strand, counting down.
ACCGGACGTCCAGGGCGCCGTATTCACGCTGCCAGATCGCCGGCTCCCGCCCGGTCAGCCCGGCCAGGATGTCGACGTAGCGCGGGCAGTCGTCCGGAGCGGGTACGTCCTCCGGCGTCGGGTCCTGATGGTCGAAGCCGTCCTCGGTGATCTGGTACGACGCCGAGAGGTAGAAGATCGTCTTCCCACCCTGCCGGGCGACCACCCGGCGGGAGGAGAAGGAGCGACCGTCCCGGACCTGCTCGACGTCGTACACGATCGGGATGTCGGTCCGCCCCGGTACCAGGAAGTAGCCGTGCATCGAGTGCAGCGTCCGCGTGGCCTCGACCGTCCGGGCCGCCGCACTCAACGCCTGGGCCAGCACCTGACCGCCGAACGCGCGCTGCATCAGGGTGTCCGGCTGCCGGGCCCGATACAGCCCGATCTCGATCTCCTCGAGCTCCAGCAGCTCGACCAACTCACCTATCGACTTCGGCACCCCTGCACCCTAATTCCGCCGACCCGTCACTAATGCACGCGGTTCAGCGGCGTGTCGGTGCAGAACTGACGTCTCGGCGAAACAGGCCGGTGGCGATCACGGCGGCTGCGACCAGCACCCCGGCGACCGGGAAGACCAAAGCGGCGCGATAGCCGGCCAGCTGGGCCGCCGGTTCGGTCGGATGGATCCCGGCGACGGCGATGCTGATCATGGTCGCGGCCGCGACACCGAGAGCGGCGCCGAACTGGAACGACGTGTTCACCAGTCCGCCGGCCAACCCCTGCTCCCGTTCGGCGACGTCATCGGTGGCCAGGATCGTCAGCGGCCCGTACGCGAACGAGAACGAGACCGCCAGCAGCAGCAACGCCGGGATCATGGTGCCGTAGCTGCGGTCGAACTCCAGCGGCAGCAGCAACCCGTAGCCGACCGCGCCGAGCAACAGGCCGGTGATGATCACCGGCGGATGACCGAACCGGGCCACCAGCCGCGGCGTCACGAGCGGCGCGATCAGTGCGTCCAGGCCGAGCACAACCAGGGCCAGCCCGGTCTGCAGCGGCGACCAGTCCCGCAGTTCCTGCAGGTAGAGCACGAAGACGAACTGGAACGCGGTGAACGAGGCCAGCATCAGCAACGCCGCCACGTTGGACCGCAGCACCGTCGCCGATCGCAGGATGCCGAATCTGATCAAGGGGGCCCGGGTCCGGCGTTCGATGATCACGAAGGCGACCCCGAGCGCCGCGGCCAGGCCGAAGGTGAGCAGGCTGGTGGCGGCGTCGACCTCGTGGATCCGGACCAGGCCGAAGATCACGATCACCATGGTGCCGGTCAGCGTCGCGGCGCCGGGCAGGTCGAAGGTGCGCAGCCCGGCGCCGGCCGGGCCGGCGTCCTGCCGCGGGATCGCCCGCACGGCGACGACGAGCAGCAGGGCGGTCATGATCACCGGCGCGAAGAAGACCCAGCGCCAGTGCACGGCGGTGAGCACTCCGCCGACCACCATGCCCAGCGAGAAGCCCGCGGCCGCCATTCCCGCGTAGACCAGCAGGGCCTGGTTGCGCCGCGGCCCCTGCTCGAAGGTCGTGGTGATGATCGACAACCCGGCCGGCGTCATGAACGCCGCGGCGACCCCGGTGACGAACCGGGCCAGGATCAGCATCCAGCCCTCGGTGGCGATGCCGCCCAGGCCGGAGAAGATCAGGAACACCGTCGTCCAGAGCAGAAACATCCGCCGCCGGCCGAACAGGTCCGCGGCCCGGCCGCCGAGCAGCACGAAGCCGGCGTAGCCGACGACGAAGGCACTGACCACCCACTGCAGAGCGGAGGTGGACAGGCCGAGGTCGGCCCTGATCGAGGGCAGGGCGACGCCCATCATCGACAGGTCCAGGCCCTCGAGGAAGATCGATCCGGACAGGACGAGGACGACGGCCCGGCCGGCGCCGGTGGCCGGAGCCGCCGTCCGGGTCGGGGGTGACATGGTCAAAGCAGACTCCTGGGAGGGTGGTGTCAGAACGGGTCGGTTACCTCTTGTTACCGACCCAACGATCCGTCACTATTGGGACTTGTGGAAGTAGGCACTGTGAAGTCACCGAGTGACGCCGGAGATACCGAGGAGTGCGGCGACCCGTTCCAGTGGGACACCCGGGAGGACTGCGACGTCCGGCAGATCCTCGATCGGATCGCCGACAAGTGGTCGCTGCTGGTGATCGCGCTGCTGGACGGCCGGACGCTGCGGTTCACCGAACTGAAGCGCACCATCGACGGCGTCAGCCAGCGGATGCTGACGGTCACCCTGCGCCAGCTGGAGCGCGACGGGTTGGTCAAGCGGACCGTGCATCCGGTGGTGCCACCCCGGGTGGACTACGAGCTGACCCCGCTCGGGATGTCGCTGCACGACACCATCCAGGCCCTGGTCACCTGGACCGAGACCCATCAGAGCGAGGTGGCCGCGGCCCGGACCTCCTATGACGCGCGGGCGGACTCCGAGCTCACCAACGCGCCCTGAGACGGCCCGATCGACCCGTCACAACTGCTGCGACACGCCGCCAAAACGGCCGCGGATGTGACGGGTCGGCGGTTATTCGGAGTTCTTGTCCCGCTCGGCGAGGAAGCGCTCGAACTCGGCGGCGATCTCGTCCGCGGTCGGCACCTGGTCGATGCCCTGGGCGGTGAGGGTGTCGTACTGCTGTTCGAGGTTGGCGACCAGTTCCTGCACCTCGGTCGAGCCGGCGACCTCCTCGGCGATGTCGGTCATCGTCGATGCCGAAGCCGTCTCCAGCTCCTCGGTCGGCACGGCGAGCCCGGTCACCTGGTTCACCGACCGGGCCAGCGCGACCGCGGCGCCGGGGAAGGCGGACTGGGCCAGGTAGTGCGGCACGTGGGCGGCGAAGCCCATCGCCTTCTTGTCCCGCTGCCCCAGCCGGAACTCGAGCAGCCCGGTGAAACTGGCCGGCACCTCGACCCGGTCGATCCAACTGCGGTAGCCGGTGACCAGTTCCGGGTCGGTGGCGTGGGCGGTCATCGTGATCGGCCGGGTGTGCGGCACCGCCATCGGGATGCCGTGCAGAGACACCGTGAGCCGGACGTCGAACTGGTCGATCAGTCCGACCACGGCCGCGGCCAGCCGTTCCCACTGCACGTCCGGCTCCGGGCCGGACAGCAGCAGGAAGACCTCACCCTGCTCGTCGATCACCCGATACAGCTTCAGCTCCACGTCGGCGTACGACTTCCAGGTGTTGGTGTCGAACACCATCGCCGGCCGCCGGCTCCGGTAGTCGTGCAGTTGATCATGATCGAACTCGGCCAGCAGCTCATGATCGAGTTGCTCCAGCAGGTGGGCCGAATAGAGCCGGCCGGCCTGGCCGGCGTCGACGAAACCGTCCAGTTGATGGATCAGCACCGGCCGGTGCCCGGCGAGCTTGGCCACCACGTCATCGGTGAGGGTGTACAGCTCCCGTGGATCCATCATGCGGCCCAATCTACCCGTGGGCCGCCCGTCGCCGATCAGCCGCTCACCGGCTGTCGCAACGCGTCGCCCGCGCGCTCGATCGCGCGCTGAATCCGCTTCGCCGACACCGTGCCGGCGGTGCCCAACCGCTGGGCGAACAGGCTGACCCGGAGCTCCTCCAGCTGCCAGCCGATCTCGGCGATCTCCTCCGGCAGCGGGCCCGGCGGCGCGGCGGCGCAGAGCGCGGCGTAGGCGTCCTCGCAGTCCAGGATGGTCGCCAGCCCGGCAACATCTCGGCCCGGGTTCGCGAGCACGCCCTCGATCCGCAGACCGGCCGCCCGCAGGTAGCGCGGCAGTTGCACCAGGTGCCGGTACGGGGTCGCGGCCAGGAACCCGGCGAAGATCAGGTTCTGCAGCTGCTCGGTCAGGTCGTCCGCGGCGGCCGGGCTGACCCGCCGGACCCGGTCCAGCCCGGCCCTGGCCTGCTGCCAGAGCCGGATGCTCTCCGCCGCGCCGGCGACCACGTCCCGGGTCAGCTCCGCGGTGTCGACCCGGACCAGGTCGCACAGGGTCTGGAAGGCGGCCGGCGTCCGGGTGTCGGCGCCGTTCAGGCGATCGATCAGCTCCCCCACCGCGGCCAGCCGGGCATCGACCAACAGGTCCGGCACCCCGGCGTACGGGCCGGCGCCGAGGGCCAGCTTGTCGGCGTTGGACAGCTGGCCGACCACCCAGCGGGTCTGGTCGGGGAGGTTCAGCAGCACCAGCCGGCGCAGCCCGGACCGGTGGCTGTGCCGTTGCCGCAGCGGCGTGTCCAACACGGTCACCGCCACGGCGTCGCCGGCGTCGGCCAGGGCCGGATAGCCGACCGCGCCGGAGCCGCCGACCTGCAGCCGGGTCGGGATGTCGCCGAAGGCCCAGGTCGTCGCCGGCGGGCTGAGCTGGTCCGCCGCCGCCTGGCGCAGGGTCTTGGTCACCTGGCCGACCAGGCGATCCCGCAGCTCGGCCAGCTCCTTCCCCTCGGCCACGGTACGGTCACCGTCGATGATCAGGAACGTCACCTCGACGTGACCGGGCACCGGGCCGGTGCGCCAGTCGCCGGGCTTGATCAACTCGCCGGTCAGGCCGCGAATGGCCCGCGCCAGCGCGTCGGTCAAGGAGCCGGTGCGCTCGTCGGGATGGACGTCGAGCCAGGCCAGCGCCCGGTCGGCGTACTCCCGGGCCGGCACCAGGGTGCGCCGTACCGCCTTCGGCAGTGACCGGAGCAGCTCGGTCGCCAGCTCGGCCCGGACGCCGGGCACCTGCCAGCTGAACGGGGCCGGGTCGGCCTGGTTCAGCAGCGCCAGCGGGATCTCGACCGTCACCCCGTCCCGGTCCGCACCGGGCTCGAAGCGATAGCGGACGGCGAATTCATGATCACCCACCGGCCAGACGTCCGGGAACGCGTCCGGATCGGTGCCGCGGTCGTCCATGATCAGATCCGTCAGGGTGAGCGTCAGCAGCTCCGGGGTCTCGGACTGGGCGTCGCGCCACCAGCGGTCGAAGTGCGCGCCGGAGACGACCTCGGCCGGGATCCGCGCGTCGTAGAAGTCGAAGATCACCTGGTCGTCGACGACGATGTCGCGGCGCCGGGTCCGCTCCTCCAGTTCCTCGGCCTCGCCCCGGGTCGCCGCGTTGTCGGCGAAGAACCGGTGCCGGGTCCGCCAGTCCCCCTCGACCAGCGCCGACCGGATGAAGATCTCCCGCGCCTCGATCGGATTGATCTTGCCGTAGCCGACCGGCCGGCCGGCGATGATCGGGATCCCGTACAGGCTGACGGTCTCGGCCGCGACCACCGAGCCGGCCCGGGCCGACCAGTGCGGCTCGGCGTAGCTCCGTTTGAGCAGGTGCTCGCCGACCTCCTCGACCAGCTCGGCGGTGATCGGCGCGACGGTCCGGGCCCAGAGCCGGGTGGTCTCGACGATCTCGGCCGCCATCACCAGCGGCGGCTGGACCTTGGCCACGCTGGAGCCGGGGTTGATGGCGAACCGGGTGCCGCGGGCGCCGAGATACTCCCGCGGTCCGCGCTGTCGGCGCGCTCGGCCGCGCTCGGGCTGGCCCCGGGACGGCTTGACGTCCGGCTCGGCCAGGCCGACGTGGGACAGCAGCCCGGACAGCACCGCGGTGTGGATCGTGTCGACCGAGGCAGGGCCGGAGCTGCGACCGAGGTCGAGATCGCGGACGATCTGGCGCAGCTGGCCGTGCAGGTCCTGCCATTCCCGGATCCGCAGGAAGTGCAGATACTCGTCCCGGCAGAGCCGCCGGAACGCGTTGCCGGACAGCTCTTTCTGCCGGTCCTTGAGGTAGTCCCAGAGCCGCAGGTACGCCACGAAGTCGCTGCCGTCCGGCTGGTTCTCGGCGTCCTCGGCCGCTGTCTCCAGCGGGGCCCAGAACCGGCGGTGCAGCGCGGCCGCCTTCTCCTGCGCGTCGGCCGGCCGTTCCCGCGGATCCTGGATCGACAGCCCAGCGACGATGATCAACATCTCGGTCAGGCAGCCGTACCGTTCGCCGGCCAGCAGCATCCGGCCCATCCGCGGGTCCAGCGGCACCGCGGCCAGCCGGCGGCCGATCTTGGTCAGCCGCGGCCGGTCCTGGGATCCCTTGCCGGACAGGGCTCCCAGCTCGTCCAGCAGCCGGATCCCGTCGGTGATCTGGGCCGCGTCCGGCGGTTCGACGAAGGGGAAGGAGCGGATCTCGCCGAGGTCGGCCGCGGTCAGCTGCAAGATCACCGAGGCCAGGTTGGTGCGCAGGATCTCGGGCTCGGTGAACTCCGGCCGGCCGAGGTAGTCCTCCTCCTCGTACAGCCGGATGCAGATGCCGGGCGCGACCCGGCCGCAGCGGCCGGCCCGCTGATCGGCCGAGGCGCGGGAGATCGGCTCGATCGGCAGCCGCTGCACCTTGGTCCGGGCCGAATAGCGCGAGATCCGGGCCAGGCCGGTGTCGATCACGTACCGGATCCCGGGCACGGTCAGCGACGTCTCCGCCACGTTGGTGGCGAGCACGATCCGGCGGCCGGTGTGGGAAGAGAAGACCTTGTGCTGTTCGGCTGCCGACAGCCTGGCGTACAAGGGCAGCACCTCGGTGAACCGCAGCCCGAGCCCGTTGATCGACTCGGCCGCGTCGCGGATCTCCCGCTCGCCGGAGAAGAAGATCAAGATGTCGCCGCTGCCCTCGGCGGACAGTTCCTTGACCGCGGTGGCGACGGCCGACGACTGGTCGACATCGGGGTCCTCCAGCAGCGGCCGGTAGCGGACCTCGACCGGATAGGTGCGGCCGGACACCTCGACGATCGGCGCCGGATTTCCTTGTCCGTCAGCGAAGTGGGCGGCGAACCGCTCGGTGTCGATGGTCGCCGAGGTGATGATCACCTTCAGCTCCGGCCGCTTCGGCAGCAGCGTCTTCAGGTAGCCGAGCAGGAAGTCGATGTTGAGGCTGCGCTCGTGCGCCTCGTCGATGATGATCGTGTCGTACTTGCGCAGTTGGCGATCATGGGCGATCTCGGCCAGCAGCACGCCGTCGGTCATCACCTTGATCCGGGTGTCCCTGGATGCCTTGCGGGTGAACCGGACCTGGTAGCCGACCAGTTCGCCGAGCTCGACCTGAAGCTCTTCGGCGATCCGTTCCGCGACCGTACGGGCGGCGATCCGGCGCGGCTGGGTGTGCCCGATCTGCCGACGGCCGAGCCGCAGGCAGATCTTCGGCAACTGGGTCGTCTTGCCCGATCCGGTCTCCCCCGCGACGACCACGACCTGGTGATCGCGGACGGCGGCGGCGATCTCGTCGACCCGGTCGCTGATCGGGAGTTCCGGCGGGAACTCGATCCGCGGGTCGCACATTCCGGCCATCCTAATGTTCCCGGTCCGGGCCGACGAACCGGTTTTCGCGCTGGCCCGGGCCGGGGTCAGTCCGCCGCCATCCAGCCCACGGCGTCGACGCGGAGCCCGGACGGGACGACCACCCGCAGCGCCGACTCCAGTGCGGCCACCCGGTCCTCGCCCAGCGACTCGGCCCACTCCGCCCGCAACTCGTCGAAGATCACCGCCGAGCGGCGCAGCAGGTCGAGGCCGAGCGGGGTGAGCCGGACGACCTTGGCCCGGGCGTCGGATTCATCGGCCGCCCGTTCGACGTACCCGAGGCCCGCCAGCCGGTCCACCGTCTTGCCGGCGGCCTGCTTGGACACTCCGAGCCGCCGCCCCAGCTCCGACGCGGTCACCCCACCGGTCCCGATCGCCTGCAGGGCGAACCCGTGGGACGGCCGCGCCTCCGGATGTCCCTGCCGGGCCAGCTCCTCGTGCAACCGGTCGATCAGCGTGCGGAAGCCGCCGAACAGCAGCAGCGGCAGCTCGTAGCCGGGGTTCATGGTCCTCATTGTCAAACTAGACAACTTGATTTACGGTTTGGTCAATCACGTTGTCTATCTTAGGGGATCCGCATGTTCGCCGATCACACGACCGAAACCGCACCCGAAGCCGCCCGTCGCAGCATGGCCGCGACCGAGAAACATCTCGGCTACCTGCCGGCCGCGGTGGCCCGGTTCGCCACCGCCCCCCAACTCCTGAACGGATTCCTCCAGCTCAGCGGGATGTTCGAGGCCACCAGCCTGGATCCGCTGGCGCGCGAAACCTTGATCATGACGATGGCGACCCGCAACCGCTGCCACCTCTGCGTGGCCATGCACACGGCCAAGCTGGTCCAGCTCGGCGCGGACCCGGCCCTGGTCACCGCCCTGCGCACCGACGAGCCGCTGCCGGACGGCCGGCTGGCCGCCCTGCGGGAGTTCACGATCACCGTGCTGGAGACCGCGGGCGACGTGCCGGACGAAGCCCTGGACGCCTTCGTGGCCGCCGGCTTCACCGCGCAGCAGGCACTCGAAGTGGTGCTCGGGATCGGGGCCTACACGATGTCCACGCTGGCGAACCGGCTGACCAAAGCGCCGGTCGACGACTCCCTGGCCGCGCACGCCTGGACGCCGGCCGGGTGATCGGCGATCAGCCGCAGACGGAGTCCACCGAGCGGGCCAGGGCCCGAGCGTGCAGGGCATCCAGGTCGCGCTCGTGGCTGACCCGCAGGTCGGCCAGCAGCAGGCCGACGCCGCAGAGCAGGGAACCGCGTTCGGCCTCGGCGCGGGCGATCGAGGAGACGATGCCGACGTTGAGCCGGTTGATCTCCTCCCGGATCACGTTCAGGTCCGGCCGTTCGGTCGGTGCCCGGTCCGGATGGGCGTCCCAGTAGCGGAACAGGCCGCGCTGGACCACCTTGCTGGCCTCGATCTGATCCTTGAAGATCGCCACCACCTCCGCCGGGTCGGCACCGTATTCACGGGCCAGGTCGGCGGCCGCGTCGAGCACCACCTGCTCCCGCGCCGGATCGTCGATCGGCTTGTCCGTGCCGTACTTCGAGGCGGCGACCAGATCGCCGACCAGCACCCGCTGCGCGGACAGATCGACGATCGCCCGCAGGCCCGTCGCGATCTTGGTCGCTGACTCGGTACGGGCCGGCGGCTCGGTCGGCTGGGCCTGGGCGGGGGCCGCGGTGACCAGCGACGCGGCGAGCACGGTGGCCGCCGCCACCCCCGCCGCGGTAAGGCGTCGAAGCACGATTTCCTCCTGCAGCTGAGATTCGGATCGCCCGCCATGCTTCCACGCGGCTGCCCCGACCCCGCGACGCGTTGGCGAGTATTCGCCAGTGCACCAACCCGCGAAGGGTCAGCCAGCTCGGAGCCGGCACTTCGGTCGTACGATCACTGCATGGGCAGCGCCGGCCGCTGGATCGCGGGGGCGCTGCTGGCCGAGGTCATGACGGTCGGCCTGCTGGCGGCCGGATCCGTCGGACAGTGCAACGACCCGCCGGCGGGCGGGATCGCAACGGCCGCCTGCACCGGCCGGACCAAACCGGCGGCCGCCTACGACGTCGCGGTCGTCCTGCTCGGGCTCGCGATCCTCACCTACTGCATTGTCCGGGCCGTGCGCTCGAGTCGCGACGACCGCCCCGACCCTTGATCATCCCGCGACTCCGGGCCGGCGAGGTCCGGACGCAGGAAGCCGACGGCGGCCGCGACGACCGCGGGATCGCGCAGGATCCGGTGATGCCCCAGGCCTTCGGTGCCGATCAGTTCCGTGGCCGGCCACTGCTCGGCAAACCGGCGACCCTCGACGAAGGGGGTCTCCCGGTCGTCGCGGTCGTGAATGATCAAGGTCGGCGGCCGCGGCACCCAGGCCGGCACGGTCAGCCCGTTCAGATCGGTCAGCGGCCGGCCGGCCAGCCGGTGCAGCTGGACCAGGAACGAGACCGCGGAACGCCGTCCGAGCCCGAGCTGCTGCCGGAACCGGTCGACGACCAGCATCGGATCGGAGTTCGGCGCGATCAGCACCAGCCGGTCGGCCGAGAGGCCGTCACGCAGCGCGAGCACGGTGGTGGCACTGCCGAGGGAGTGGGCGATGATTCCCGCCGCCGGGCCGTGCTCCGCGATCACCGCCCGGAGCGCCTCGGCGAACTCGATCGCGCTGGCCTGGTTCCGCCCCAGCTGCCCCGGGCCGGACCCCCCGTGGGCCGGCGCGTCGAAGCCGATCACCCGGAAGCCGGCCGCCAGCAGCGGCTCGACGAAGGCCCCCAGTTGCCCGCGCCAGCCGCCCCACCCGTGCACCAGATAGATCGTCGGGGCGGCCTCGGCTCCGTCGGGCGAGCCGGGCGGCGACCAGGTCTCGACCCGGATCCGGTGTCCCGGCGTCGGAGTCACCTCGGACTCCACGCCGGGCCCCGGGCGGTTGTCCTGCTTCCGGCCGGCGTCACTCGGCGGTGTGCACCAGAGCCGCAACGCGAAGCGACCCGCGGCCCGGGGCGCCACCCGTTCCCCCAACCGCAGTGCCTTCCGGATCACCCGAAGCCGGGCCGGGTCCTTTATTCGTACGATCGTGCTTTTTTCTGGTGATGCTGCGGTCATGGTCCTGACTCACTTCCTGGATTGGTTACGCCGGCGGCGCGGCGTCGGCGAGTAGACGTTCGAAGGCGTGGTCGGCGCGCGGCCGGGCGGCCGGATCGGCGAGCAGTTGGGCACCGAGGTAGAGGGCGAGCATGATGCCGTACAGGTCGGTGGCGATCTGCTCGGGATCGACCCCGGATCCGAAATGCCCCTCGGCGATCGCGGTCCGGGCGATCTGGGCGATGGTGTCCTGGAGGTCGCGGTGCGCCTGCACCAGCTCGTCCCGGACGATCCCTTCCTGCTGGTCGAACTCGTTGGCCGCCTTGACGAACAGGCAGCACCCGGGCCGGCCCTCGCTGCCCCACGTCGACCAGTGCTCGAACAGGACGCGGAGCCGTGGGATCCCCCGTGGTGAGGTCAGTGCCGGCCGGACCACGGTCGCGATGAAGTCGGTCCGAGCCTCGTCCAGCACGGCCAACTGCAGCGCTTCCTTGGACCGGAAGTGCGCATACAGGCCGCTCTTCGACAGCCCGGTGATCGTCGCCAGGCTGCCGATGGTCAGCCCACCGAGACCGATCCGGTACGCGGTCTCCACGCCGCGCCGAAGGATCAGTCGACGAGTCTCATCACCCTTCGCCATGGCCATAATCTAGCACGGTCGTGCTATCCGGCAACTGGCGAACCTGGCTGGCCCTTCGACAGGCTCAGGGAACGATGCCGATCAGAAGCGGGCGGGCTCGGAGTAGCTGCCCCAGACCTCGCGCAGCACGCCGCAGATCTCGCCCAGGGTGGCCTCGGCACGGGCGGCGGCGAGCATGGGCTCGATCAGGTTGCCGGTGCCGGCGGCCTGTCGCTTCAGCTCGGCCAGGGTCTCGGTCACCCGGGCGGCGTCGCGGGCGGCGCGGCGTTGGGCCAGCACCAGCCGCTGCTGTTCCTCCACCTCGTGGCCGACGCGGAGCACGTCCACGGCACCGGTCACGGATTCGAGGTGGCTGTTCACACCGACGATCTTCTTGTCCCCCTTCTCCACCGCGGACTGGTACTGGAACGACGACTCGGCGATCTCGCCGGTGAACCAGCCGTCCTCGATGCCCCGCAGCAGCCCGGCGGTGACGGCGCCGATCGGGTGATCCTTGGGCCCGCGGCCGAGCTCGATGATCCGCTCGAAGATCTGCTCGGCCTCGGCCTCCATCCGGTCGGTCAGCGCCTCGACGTACCAGGAGCCGCCGAGCGGGTCGACCACGTTGGTGACCCCGATCTCCTCGGCCAGCACCTGCTGGGTCCGCAGCGCGATCTCGGCCGACTGCTCGGTCGGCAGCGCCAGCGTCTCGTCCAGCGCGTTGGTGTGCAGCGAGTTGGTCCCGCCGAGCACCGCGGCCAGCGCCTCGACGGCGGTCCGGACCACGTTGTTGTACGGCTGCTGCGCAGTCAGCGACACCCCGGCGGTCTGGGTGTGGAACCGCAGCCACTGGGCCTTGGCCGTCGTCGCGCCGTAGCGGTCGCGCAGCCAGCGGGCCCAGATCCGGCGGGCGGCGCGGAACTTCGCGATCTCCTCGAAGAAGTCCAGGTGGGCGTCGAAGAAGAAGCTCAGGCCCGGCGCGAACAGGTCGATGTCGAGACCGCGGGACAGCCCGAGCTCGACGTAGCCGAAGCCGTCGGCCAGCGTGAACGCCAGCTCCTGCACGGCCGTCGAGCCGGCCTCCCGGATGTGGTAGCCGGACACGCTGAGCGGCTTGTACGCCGGCATCCCGGCCGAGGTGTATTCGAGCAGATCGCCGATCAGCCGCAGATGTGGCTCCGGCGAGAACAGCCACTCCTTCTGCGCGATGTACTCCTTGAAGATGTCGGTCTGCAGCGTGCCGTCCAGCACCGCCGGGTCGACCCCCTGCCGCTCCGCGGCGACCACATACATGCAGAAGATCGGCACGGCCGGCCCGGAGATCGTCATCGACGTCGTCACCGCACCGAGGTCGATCCCGTCGAACAGCACCTCGAGGTCGGCGGCGGAGTCGATCGCCACGCCGCAGTGGCCGACCTCGCCGAGACTCTCCGGCTCGTCGGAGTCGCGGCCCATCAGGGTCGGCATGTCGAAGGCCACACTCAGCCCGCCGCCGCCCCGGGCCAAGATCATCTTGTACCGCTCGTTGGTCTGCCGGGCCGTGCCGAAACCGGCGAACTGACGGATCGTCCACGGCCGGCCGCGATAGCCGGTCGGATACAGCCCGCGGGTGTACGGGAACTCCCCCGGCCAGCCGATCCGGTCCAGCCGGTCGTCGCCGGCCTCGTCCTCGGGCCCGTACACCGGATCGACCTCGGCCCCGGACAGGGTGCTGAAGTCGGCGTCGCGCACCCGGCCGGCGCGCTCGGCCTCGGCGTAGGCCTCCCGCCAACGCTGGTATCCGGGACGCTGCTCCGCTGTGCTCATGATCGGATACTAGGACGCCCTACTAAATTCCACCACCGACCCGGCCGGTCGCTCCGCCACCCACCGTTCGTACGACAGCCACTCGGAGTTAACCGTCGCGACGGTTAACTCTCCTAGCGTCCCGGCACGTGGCCGACACCTCGATGATCGAGAACCCGGAATCCGCGACGCCGCGAGTCGTCGCGATCATCCCCGCCCGTGGCGGTTCCAAGGGGGTGCCGGGCAAGAACCTGCGCCGCGTCGGCGGCGTTCCGCTGGTCGCCCGCGCGGTCACCGCCTGCCGGCGGTCCCGGTTGATCGACGCCGTCTTCGTCAGCACCGACGACCCGGAGATCGCCGAGATCAGCCGGGCGGCCGGGGCCCAGGTGATCGAGCGGCCGCCGACCATCGCCGGCGACCTGGCCAGCTCGGAGTCGGCGCTGCTGCACGCGATCGAGGAGCTCTCGGCCACGGGCCACGCGCCCGAGGTGCTGGTCTTCGTCCAGTGCACCAGCCCGTTCATCCAGCCCGAGGACCTCGACGACGGCGTCTCGCTGGTGCTGGACGACGTCTGCGACAGCGCGTTCTCCGGCGTCGCCACCTACGACTTCATCTGGCGCGACGGCGAGCCGGCGGGGCGGCCCGGCGGCGGCGCGATGGTCGGCCAGAACCACGACGCCGCGGTCCGGCCGCGGCGCCAGGACCGGCGCCCGGACTTCCGGGAGACCGGCGCGTTCTACATCATGCGGGTGTCCGGCTTCCGCGCCCACCAGCACCGCTTCTTCGGCCGCACCCAGGTGGTCGAGGTGCCGGAGCTGACCGCGATGGAGATCGACACCCCGCAGGAGTTGATCATGGCCGAGTCGCTGGCCAGTCTGGTCGATCCGCCGACCACGGAGCTGGTCGGCGTGCGGGCGTTGATCACCGACTTCGACGGCGTCCACACCGCTGACACCGCCTACGTCGACCAGGACGGCCACGAGACCGTCCGGGTCAGCCGCAGCGACGGCTACGGAGTGGCCGAATTGCGCCGGATCGGCCTACCGTTCCTGATCTTGTCCAAGGAGCGCAATCCGGTGGTCGCGGCGCGGGCGGCCAAGCTCGGCGTGGAACACCTGCAGGGCATCGACGACAAGATCGGCGCTCTGACGACCTGGCTGGCCGAGCACGGCATCGACAGCCGCGACGTCGTCTATCTCGGCAACGACGTCAACGATCTAGGTCCGATGTCCCTGGTCGGCTGGCCGGCCGCGGTCGCCGACGCGCACCCACAGGTCCGGGCGGCGGCGAGGGTGATCTTGAACCGCTCCGGCGGCAACGGAGCGGTTCGCGAGCTGTGCGACCGGATCCTGGCCGGCCGGGCGATGCACGACCTCATCAACGACGAACTGATCAGCGGCGACGGTGCCGGACGCGGGCCAGCCGGCGCACCCGGCGGATCACCGGCCAGGTCCGGGCAGGCAGTTCCAGCCGGAGCCGCCGCTTCAGCCGGGACGAACGGGAACCGACCGGCATAGACACCGACTGGGCCAGGCCGTGCAGTTCGCGGATGGCCAGCAGGTCGTCCAGCCGGTCCAGCCAGTCGGACTCGGCCTCGGGATGGAAGTAGTTCTCCATCAGCCATTCCTTGTTCGGCGTCCGGAAGTCGCCCCGCACCAGGTCGTCCAGCGTGCCCAGGCAACCCGACTCGGCGTAGACGATGTTGATCATGGCGTGGTTGACGCCGAAGTCGTTCAAGATCAACACCCCGACCCCGGCGGCCATCGCCTCCAGCGCCGCCGTCGAGGAGACGGTGACCAGCCCGCCGGCCTGCTCCAGCGCGGCCCGCATCGACCCCTGGTTGAACTTCACCCGGCCCTTCGCCAGCTGGCCGGACTTGACCAACTGCTTCCACAAGGTCGGATACGGGAACTGTTCGTTGTGGGTCTGCTGCTCGCCGGCGGCCGCCCGGAGCTTGACCACCGGGCGGACCTCGCCCGGCACCTCGGCCAGCGCCCGCAGGATCCGCCGCCGCTGCTCCGCCTTCTGCGGCACGATCGCCTGCCCGGCGAAGATCACCGGGCCCTCGGCCGCCGCCTCGTCGACGGGCTCGGCCGACGGCTCGGCGTCGACCAGGAACGGCAGCCGGGTCAGCGCCACCCGGAGGCCGGGGGCCATGGTCTGCGCCAGCACGCTGAACTCGCGCCGCTCCCGCCGGGAGTGCACGATCATCAGGTCGCAGCCGGCCCGGTAGCGCACCGCCCGGGCGCTCGGCGGGATGCTGATCCCCGGCAGCCCGGTGATCAACACCGGGCGGCGGCGGGATTCCGACAGGCTGCGCTGCGCCGACAGCTGACCGACGGTCGGCCCGGTGCAGCCGAGCAGCAACGCGTCGGGGTGCTCGTAGGCGATCTTGGCGATCAGCTCCCGGCGGGACATCACCGCGACCGGCTGATCGGTCACCGTCGAGATCTGCTTGGCCGACGGCTGGGCCGGATTACGAACGACGACCGTCTCGCAGATCCAGCCGGCCGGCATCCGGCTGGTCGTGGCGTGCGTCCATTTCAGGTACGAATCGGAGTCGGCAACCGCAATCATCCGCGGCATGGCGCCTCAGAAATCTCCGGCCGCCGCGCGCGGCGACGTCAGCAGCTCGGTCAGTTGGTCACACTCGGACTCCGACATCGCGCCGAGGGCGAACCGCGCCCCGACGATCGCGTCGGTGGCCCGCTGCAGCACGTCCCGACCCGCCGGGGTGATCGCGGCCAGCACGGCCCGGCCGTCCTCCGGATGCCGGTTCCGGGTGATGAAGCCCGAGTTCTCCAGCCGCTTCACCAGCGGCGTGACGGAAGTGGCGTGCACCTGCAGCCGCTCGCCGATCTTGCCCAGCGGCAACGCGCCGCGCCGGGAGAAGGCCAACAGCACCAGCACCTCGTACCGGGCGAAGGTCAGGTTCAGCGGTCGCAGCAACTCGTCCAACTCGGTCAGCACCAACTGGTGCACCCGCATCAACGACGTGACGGCGCGCATCCGGTGCGTCTCGTCCCAACGCCGCGACCACTGATCGGCCGCGGCCTTGATCGGATCGAAGGGCAGCCGGTGCCGGTCCCCGCGGTCGCCGTCCGGGACCGGTGCGGCGACCAACCGGGGCCGCCCGGCGAGCTCGGGGTGCGCCGGCCCGCTCGGACTGTGGGCCCCGGGATCCTCGTCCGCGCCGGCCCGGCGATCATCGCCGGCCGGAGCGGCCTTCGGAGCCTGGGTCACGTCTCGTCCTCCGTGCTCGTCTGCATGCTGGCCCGCAGACCGGACCGCTGGATCACGGTTTGGATCGTAGCGTCCCGCTCGTCCGGACGTCCCACCCACCGGATGTCCCGCAGTCCCTGGTCCTGGGCCGCCGACTCGAAGACGAGATGTCCGTAGCCGAAGATCCGGCCGATCACCGGTTTCTCCACCGTGATGTCCAGGATTCGGGCCATCGGCATGGTGGCCCGGTTCTGCGTGAACACACCGTGCACCCGGAACACCCGCATCGTGGTGATCACGAACCGGTCCATGTGGGCACAGAGGATCCGCCAGCCCGCCTGGACCGCGATCACCAGCGCCACGATCATCAGTAAGGCACCGACCATCGGCCCGGTGAAGATGGAGATGCAGGCCAGGATGACGGCGATCAGCACCCGCACCACCGGAAAGGCCACCGCCATCCAGTGCCGCCGAACTTCGTCGACGATCTGCTCCCCGTCGGCAACCAGCAGGTATCGCTCGACGTGCGGGTCGATCAGCCGACTGAGGGCTCCGAACACTAAGTCACCCGGCGAGTGCGCTGAAGAACGTGAAGAAGGAGTTCACCGCGTTGGCCACGGCATCGATCCCGCCCCGCACCGCCGAGGCCGCATCGTTCGGCCGGCCGATCAGGTAGAACGCGACGAACGCGACGACCATGACCAGCAGAATTCGCTTGATCCACTTCATACAGACCAACACCTTTGCGTCGACGCGGGGTCCCACTCATTTCAGGACATGGTCCCCACCCATTGTTACCTCAGTCGCCCCGAAACGCAGCCCTGCCGCGCCGACTTTCCTGCCGCCGAGACCGCCTCGGACACGCCTGCCTGGCCGCACCCAGCGTCGGTCACTTCCGCGCAGCCAACAGTTTATCCGCCGCAGCGTACGGGTCCAGTCTTCCGTCTCGTACGCTAGCCGCCAGTTCCGACAATCGGTCCGATCCGTCATCGCCCGGCCGGCCCAACCGGCCCCGCAAAGTCGCCAGGGCCAGGGCCGACACCTCGGCCGCGGCCCGCCGCAACCGATGCCCGGACCAACGGCCGGTGCGCTCCGCCTCGGCCCGGAACCGGTCCAGCTCACCGAGCAACTCCGCGGTTCCCGCACCCGAGGTCGCGACAGTCCGCACGATCGGCGGCTTCCAGTCGTCCGGTCCGGGCTCGGCCAAGGCGATCATCGACCGCAACTCCCGGGTGACCGCCTGAGCGCCGTCCCGATCGGCCTTGTTGACCACGAAGATGTCGCCGATCTCCAGCACGCCGGCCTTGGCCGCCTGCACTCCGTCGCCCATCCCCGGTGCCAGCAGGACCAGGCAGACATCGGCGATCTCGGCCACCTCGACCTCGGACTGGCCGACCCCGACCGTCTCGACCAGCACGGTGTCGTAGCCCGCGGCGTCGTAGGCCCGCAGCGCCTGCGGGGCCGCGGCCGAGAGCCCGCCGAGGTGACCGCGGCTGGCCATCGACCGGATGAACACGTCCGGGTCGAGCGCATGGCGTTGCATCCGGACCCGGTCGCCGAGCAGCGCGCCGCCGGAGAACGGCGACGACGGGTCAACGGCCAGCACGCCGACCCGGTCACCGCGGTCCCGCAGTGCGCCGATCAGCTCGGTGGTGACCGACGACTTGCCGACCCCGGGCGGCCCGGTCAGCCCGATCACGTACGCGTGCCCGGTGGCCGGGGCCAACGCCGCGGCCAGCCGCGGCAGCTCCGGATCGCCGTCCTCGACGGCCGACAAGATCCGCGCCAGCAACCGCCGGTCGCCGCTCCGCAGCCGCTCCAGGATGGTCCCCGGATCGATCACCCGGGGACCGTGAGCAGCAGGGCGTCGCCCTGGCCGCCGCCACCGCAGAGTCCGGCGGCGCCGGTGCCGCCGCCGCGGCGGGCCAGCTCCAGCATCAGATGCAGCACCAGCCGGGCGCCGGAGGCACCGATCGGATGGCCCAGCGCGATCGCACCGCCGTTGACGTTGAGCCGCTCCTCGATCCGGGAGTCGGTCAGCCCGAGGTCGCGGGCGCTGGCCACGGCGACCGCGGCGAAGGCCTCGTTGATCTCCATCAGATCCAGCGTGGCCGGGTCGATGCCCTGCCGGTCGCAGGCGCGGCGGATCGCGTTCGCCGGCTGCAGTTGTAAGGAGGAGTCGGGCCCGGCCACCTGCCCGTACGCGCCGATCTCGGCCAGCACCCGCCAGCCGTGCTGTCGGGCCAGCTCGGCATCGGCGACGACCACCGCGGCGGCACCGTCGGAGATCTGGCTCGAACTGCCGGCGGTGATCGTCCCGTCGGCCCCGAAGGCCGGCGGCAACGCGGCCAGGGACTCCGCCGTCACGCCCTCGCGGATCCCCTCGTCGGCCGCGATCAGGGCCGGCGCGCCACGGCGCTGCGGCACCTCGAACGGGGCGATCTCCTCGGCCAGCACGCCGGACTTCGTCGCGGTCAGCGCCCGCTGATGGGACCGCGCCGCGAACGCGTCCTGATCGGCCCGGCTGACCAGGGCCGAGCCCGTGTTGCAGGACTCGGTCAGCGCACCCATGGCCTGGTCGGTGAACGCGTCCCACAGCCCGTCGTGCGCCATGTGGTCGAGCAGGGTCGCGGAGCCGTACTTCACGCCGGTCCGCGACGTCGGCAGCAGGTGCGGGGCACGAGACATCGACTCCATGCCACCGGCGACCACCACCTTGCTCTCGCCGGATCTGATCATCAGGTCGGCCAACGCGATCGCGTTCAGCCCGGACAGGCAGACCTTGTTGACGGTCAGGGCCGGCACGTCCATCGCGATGCCGCCGGCGACGGCCGCCTGCCGGGCCCCGATCTGGCCGACCCCGGCCTGCAGCACCTGGCCGAAGATCACCGAGTCGACGAGGGCCGGCTCGACGCCGGCCCGCCGCAGCGCGGCGGCGATCGCGTGCCCGCCGAGTGCCGTCGCGGGCTGATCCCGCAGTCCGCCGAGCAGGCGCCCGATCGGTGTACGTGCCCCGCCAACGATCACCGAACCCACGACCGGCCTCCCGCCCGACTCCGCTGTAGCCCCAAGGCTCTGCCGAGATTCAGTCTGGCACTGTTGTCGCCATGTCGGGCAATTCTCTCCCCCGCGGTCCGATCGCGGACCTGCTGCTGGCCGTCGACCATGTCGGGATCGCCGTACCGGATCTCGAGGCGGGGATCGCCTTCTATCGCGACACGCTGGGCCTCGAGCTGCGGCATCGCGAGGACAATACGGAGCAGCGGGTGACCGAGGTGATGCTCGCGCCCGCCGGCCGGCCCGACTCCACCCAGCTGCAGTTGCTGGCGCCGCTCGGTGACGACTCGCCGATCGCCAAGTTCCTCGACCGGGCCGGGCCGGGGCTGCAACACCTGGCCCTGCGGGTCACCGACGCGCGTACCGCCGGCGATCGGCTGCGCACCGCGGGACTGCGGCTGCTCTACGACCTGCCCCGCCGCGGCACCGCCGATTCCTTGATCAACTTTGTTCATCCGCGGGACACCGGCGGGGTGTTGATCGAGCTCGTGCAGCCCGTCGGACAGAACTGAACGGACGGCGCGGCCGCCGGTCGTCTTGGGCGTGACCGCCGATGAGGCTACGGTAATGGTCACGCACTTGTGTCCGCGGGACATTTGGGCGCCCCACATCAGCATGCACGGAGAGGATCCGATGTGGCCTCGGAAGAAACCGGCCTGAATCTGTTCGACGATACGGCTAGTGCGGTCGGCAACTTTCCATCTGCCATTCGCGGCTACGACCGGACCGCGGTCGACGATTACGTACGCACGCTCGAAGCGACCGTCGTCAACGCGCGTCGTCAGGCTCGGGACCTCGAGGATCAGGTCGCGGCGATGGGCGACCAGCTGTCCGAGGCGAACAACCGGCCGGCTGCGGACAACGTCGACTACGCCAACCTCGGCGGGCGGGCGACCGACATCCTGCGGCTGGCCGAAGAGCAGTCGCGCGAGATGGTCGATCGCGCCGGCATCGACGCCGACCGGATCCGTGAGGTGGCCCGGCGCGAGGCGGACGGGATCCGGCAGACCGCCGCCCGCGAGGGCAGCAATCTCAAGACCACCGGCAAGTCGGAGATCGAGCAGTTGCGGACCCGGGGCCGGGAGGAAGCCAAGTCGCAGGTCGACAAGGCCGCCGCCGAGGCCGCCAACATCGTCGCCGCCGCCCGCCGGGAGGCCGAGGCGCATCGGCGCCAGGCCGACCAGGAGGCGCAGACCGTCCGGCAGAAGGCGTATCTGGACACCGAGACGCTGCGCCGTCAGGCCGAGCGCGAGGTGGCCGAGACCCGGCAGCAGATCGCGACCGAGCGGGAAGCCGCGATCAACCAGCTGAAGAGCACCCACGAGGAGCACGTCGGCAAGACCACGTCGCTGCTCGCCGAGGCCACCGAGCACAACAAGGAGGCCACGGCCCGGCTGGAGAAGGACATCCGCGAGGCGGAACGGATCCGGTCCGCGGCCCTGGCCGAGGCCGAGCGGCTCCGGGTGGAGGCCGTCGCCAACGCCGAGGAGCGGATCGAGGCGGCGAAGAAGCAGGCCGCGGCGATCAACGAGCGCACCCAGCAGGAGTTCTCCTGGCGGAAACAGCAGTTGAAGCGGGAGACCGACCTGCTCGGCCAGCGCAAGCAGGCCGTGCTGAACCAGTTGGCCAGCCTGTCCGCCCTGGCGGAGCAGACAGCGCAGACGTTCCCGGACCTGGAGGAGCTCGAGGGATTCGAGGCCGAGCACGGCGACACCACGCTGCTGCGGCCGTCGAACCTGCCGCCGTCGCTGCCCGGCGAGGCGGGTCACGAGGACGACGACAACACCATCGACGGTTCCGTGGCCGAGACACCGGCGGACCGGTCCGGTTCCGACCCGGCGGGCCCGGGTCGGAGGCAGGAGCTCGACACCGAGACCACGCTGGTCCAGGCAGCGATCCGCGATGACGCCCCGGCCGGCTCGCCGGCCTCCGCCACGGGTTCGGCTTCGTCCGCCCCGGCCGCATCGGCGGGTTCGCCGGCCGCCTCTCCGGAGCAGTCCGCCGGATCGGCCACCTCGCCCAGCCGGCCGGAGGGTGAGAGCACGCTGATCCGGGAGGAGCGGGCCCGATCGGCCAGCTCCGGATCCGAGCCGGCGAACGGCAACAACTCGGGCCAGCAGGGCCAGCAGGGACGTCCGGGCGGCGCGCCGCAGGGCGGCCAGCAGCCGGGCCGGCCGCAGCAGCACGGTCAGCAGGGTGGACAGCAACGCGGTCCGCAGGGCGGCCAGCAGGGTGGCGGCTATCAGGGTGGCCAGCAGGGCCGGCCGCAGGGTGGACCGCAGAACCGGCCCCAGGGTGGGCAGCAGGGTGGCCAGGCGCCGCAGGGTGGTGGTCACCAGGGTGATCACACCGTGCTCGCCCCGCCGCCGGCGCGGCCCGCGGGCACCGAGCATCTGCCGCAGCAGTCCCAGCCGGGTGCGGGCGCCTACCCCGAACAGACAGGCGGGAGCGGCCAGTCGCCGCAACCGTACCGTGGCTGATACCGACGACTCACCGCCTGCCGAACCATCGAAACCGCCCCGGCGTCCAGCCTCCGCTGACGCGCCGGCGGCGGCTTCGGCTTCCGTGACGGCCGAGGCGTCGGTCGGGCCCGACCCGATCGCCGAACCGCAACGCCGGTTCCTGTTCCAGATGCCGCCGTTCTGGATCGGCTTCTCCGGCACGCTCGGGGCGCTGATCGCGTTCGCGCTGGCCAACATCGTGCTCCAGGCGCGGTCGGTGTTGATCTTGATCGTGGTGGCGATGTTCATCGCCCTCGGCCTGAACCCGATCGTCGAGCTGCTCCGCCGCCGGGTGCAGCGGCGCTGGGTGGCCGTCCTGATCGTGGTCGTCGGGCTGTTGATCGTGCTCGGCCTGGCCGGCTTCGCGATCGTGCCGGTCTTCACCCAGCAGTTGACCAACCTGGTCGTCCAGGCTCCGACGATCTTGAGCGACCTGTTGCGGAATCCGCAGATCGCCGCCTTCGACGCGCAGTTCCAGTTGATCTCCAACCTGACCCAGTTCCTCAGCTCCGGGGCCTGGATCAACCAGCTCTTCGGCGGCATCCTCGGCGCCGGTCAGATCGTGGTCGGCGCGGTGTTCTCCGGCTTCACGTTGTTGATCTTGACGCTGTGGTTCCTGGCCTCGCTGCCGGCGATCAAGGCCGGCATCTACCGGCTCGCCCCGGCGTCGAAGCGGGACCGGGTGGCCGAGCTCGGCGACATGGTGTCGGACCGGATCGGCTCGTACCTGTCGGGACTGTTCGTCGTCGTCAGTTGCGCCGGGATCAGCTCCTTCGTCTTCCTCTGGATCGTCGGCATCTGGGTGCCCGAGCTGCGCAACTTCGCGCTGGCGCTGGCCGTGCTGGTCGCGCTGTTCGACTTCATCCCGATGGTCGGGGCGCCGATCGCCGCCGTGATCGTCTGCGTGATCGCGTTCGTCCAGTCGCCGATCAGCGGGATCGCCGCGGTGATCTACTACTTGATCTATCTGCAGTTCGAGAGCTACGTGCTGCAGCCGCGGGTGATGAAACGGTCGGTGAACGTGCCCGGCGCGTTGGTGGTGATCGCGGCGCTCGTCGGCGGTACGCTGCTCGGCGTGGTCGGAGCGTTGATCGCGGTGCCGACGGCGGCCGCAATCCTGTTGCTGCTGCACGAGGTCGCCCAGCCGCGGCTCGACACGTCCTGACCCACAGCCACACCCCCACCGACTTCCCCACCCAGGTTTCCCCACCCGCTCAGCAGGTCCACCGACAGCCCACCGGCGTCGGGAGGGGCTTTTCGTACCGATTCCGGGCCAACGTCGGCCGAATCGAGACGAAATCGCAAGAAAAAGGCCGCAGAGACTCGTCAGATCGGCGAAGGCTCCGTAGCATAAGGCGGGCTCGGGGAAATTAGCGCCACTTTGGCGTACGTCCATTTAGGAACCACAAGCCCCGAGGATTCGAGTGAGTGCATTCGCCCAAACCACCACTACCCCGCAGTTCCCGCTCGTGCGCAAGGGATACGACCCGGCGGCGGTGTCGAGTCAGCTAGAGAAGCTGCAGGCCAAGATCGAGGAACTGTCCGGATCTTCCGATCGGCTCAGCCAGCAGGTCACCGACCTCACCGAGGAGAACGGCCAGCTCCGCAAGGCGCTGGACGAGACCTCGCGCGGCGGGGAGGCCAACTTCACCAACCTCGGCGGTCGCGCCGGTGACATCCTGCGCATTGCCGAGGAGCAGGCCAAGGACGTCACCGAGCGGGCCACCCAGGAGTCCGAGGATTCCCTGCAGAAGGCTCGGGCCGAGATCGAGATGCTGAATCAGCATGCGGCCGAGGAGCGCGCCGAGCTGAAGGCGTCCGGGACCGCGGAGATCGAGCGGTTGCGGCAGCAGGCCGCGTCCGACGCGGACAAGCTGTTGAGCAAGACCCGCGGCGAGACCGAGCAGCTGATGACGGCCGCCCGGTTGCAGGCCGAAGCGGTGACCACCGAGGCCGATCGCAAGTCGCGCGCCCTGGTGCAGTCCTCGGAGATCAAGGCGAAGTCCATCGTCGCCTCGGCCGAGAAGGAGGTCGCGGATCTGCGGCAGGAGGTCGCCGGTGAGCGCGACAATCTGCTGACCGAGCTGCGCACCACCCAGCAGGAGTCGGAGTCGAAGCTCTCGAAGCTGCTCTCCGAAGCCACCGAGCACCACCGCGCCTCGTCGGAGCACCTGGCTGCCGAGGCCGAGAACGCCGCCAAGATCCGGTCCGACTCGCTGTCCGAGGCGGAGCAGATCAAGGTCGCGGCCGTGGCCGAGGCCGACCAGCTGGTCGCCCAGGCTCAGCACCAGGCCGCAACGATCGACGAGCGCGCCCGGCAGGAGTTCGCCTGGCGGAAGCGTCAGATGCGGAGCGAGTACGAGCTGCTCGGCCGCCGCAAGCAGGAGATGCTCAGCCAGCTGGCCTCGCTCAGCGCCCTCGCGCTGGAGACGGCCGAGAAGCTGCCTGAGGTGCCCGAGCTCGACTTCACCGACTTGGAGCGTTCGGAGTCCAAGACGGCGGACCTGTCGTGAGCCCGGTCAACTTCTGACCCTTTGATCCGTCCGGCCCCGGGTTCACCCCTGGGGCCGGGCGGATCAAGTCTGTCCGGGGGCGGCGGCTCAGAAGAGCCGCTCGGTCGGGTCGTCCAGGCCGCGCAGCAGGTCGTAGTCGACGGTGACGCAGCCGATGCCACGATCGGTGGCGACGACCTTGGCCTGGGGCTTGATCAACTGCGCTGCGAACACGCCGCGGACATCGCCCAGCAGTGGGTCCCGGCGGAGCAACTCGAGATAGCGGGTCAACTGCTCGACCCCGTCGATCTCCCCGCGGCGCTTGACCTCGACCGCGACGTAACCGCCGTCGGCATCGCGGCAGAGCAGGTCGACCGGCCCGATCGCCGTCGGGTATTCCCGCCGGACCAGGGTCCACCCCGCACCGAAGGTCTCCGGGTGTTCCGCCAGCAGTGCCTGCAGGTGGGCCTCCACCCCGTCCTTCTGCAGCCCGGGATCCACGCCCAGCTCATGACTGGAGTCGTGCAGCACCTCGGCCAGCGCGATCCGCAGGGTCTCGCCGTCGCCGCTCTTCACCTCCCAGATCGCCGCCAGCGACTCCAGGCCCGGCACCGCCTCGTCCCCGTCGTCCGCGGACGTGCCGGGGAGTTCGGTCAGACTGCACGGCGGACTCATCCAGTTCAGCGGCTTGTAGGCCCGGTCGTCGGCGTGGATGGACACCGAGCCGTCCGCTTTGACCAAGATCAGCCGGGTGGCCATCGGCAGATGGGCCGTCAACCGGCCCGCGTAGTCGACCTGGCACCGCGCAATCACCAAACGCACCCGGACACCGTACCGGCGGGGACGCCTGCCGACGCAGACGCACCGCCGTGGCCGCATGATCATCCCGGCGCCGGGCCGGGATCAGCTCGGCGTCGCCGTCGGAGTGGGCAGGCTCAGGACGGACGCCTCCGCCACGCCGGCGAGTTCGCGGACCGCCGCGGCCGCCGAGTCGGCCTCGGCCCGATCGAAGAACCGGGCCCGGAACGTGTCCGCCATGTCGTCGGGGCTGACGCCCTCGAGCAGGTCCGGCCGGTCCCGGTAGAGCTCACGGAACCGCTGGTAGTTCTGCTCCCGGGTCGCGAAGGTCACCGGGCCGACTCCGGGGGCCGTCTGCAGTCGCTCCTCGATCGCGTCCCGGCCCGCCTCCGTCAGGTCATCGTCGAGCTGCACCAGGACGTCGTTCGGCAGCGGCGGCGGCGAGGTCGGCACCGGTTGTGGTGGGCCGGAGCAACCAGCCACGGCCAGGACCGTGGCCAGCAGCACAACGAGCAGGAGTCGTCGCATGGTGCCGGAGTATAGGACTGCGGTCGACACGGTCCCGGCCGGCGGCGGCCGGTCTGGCAGACTTCAGAGGTGCGGTCGTCCACCCTTCCCAAGCCTGCTTCGCCCGGCGTTTGACCATGGCCCGACGACCCAGCAAACATCTGCGACCGGCCCGGCCGCTGAGCAGCCAGCATGCGCAGGCCGAACACAAGGGCGACGGCCGGTGGATCGTCCGGACGATCGCCGGCGGCCAGGCGACCAAGCCCTACCGCTGCCCCGGCTGTGATCAGCTGATCCCGCCCGGCACCGCGCATCTGGTGGTCTGGCCGGACGATGCCGGCTGGCTCGCCGAGTCGCCGCTGGAGGCCCGGCGGCACTGGCACACCAGCTGCTGGCGGCGACGCCGATGACCGCGGAACTGAACGCCCTCGTCGTCGGCGCGAACGGACCGCCGGTCGTCTTCTGTCACGGCCTGTTCGGCCAGGGCAAGAACTGGACCTCGGTGGCCAGGGCGCTCGCCGGTGATCATCGCTGCCTGCTGCTCGACATGCCGAACCACGGCCGGTCCCCGTGGACCGACCGGATCGGCTATCCCGATCTCGCCGACCAGGTCGCCGACCGGATCGCCGGCCTCACCGGCGACGAGCCCGTCACCGTCGTCGGGCACTCGATGGGCGGCAAGATCGCGATGATGCTGGCGCTGCGGCATCCGGACCTGGTGCGCCGGCTCTGCGTCGTCGACGTCTCCCCCGCGCCGGTGCGGCTGGACGGCGAAAGCCCGTTCGCCCAGTACGTCCGCGGCATGCGCTCGCTCGACCTCGACCGGCTGCCGGATCGCGCCGCGGCCGATCGCGGGCTGGAACCGTACGTCTCCGATCCGGTGATCCGCGGCTTCCTGCTGCAGAATCTGCGCCGGGACGGCGACGCCTGGCGCTGGCAGATGAACCTGCACGTGCTCGGCGACCGGCTCGACCAGGTCGGCTCCTGGCCCACCCCGTCGGAGCCGCCCTACCGTGGGCCGGTGCTCTGGCTGGCCGGGGAACGGTCGGACTACATCACCGATGCCGATCGGGAGCCGATGCGCGCGCTCTTCCCGGCGGTGCGCAAGGTGGTGATCAAGAACGCCGGCCACTGGGTGCACTCGGAGCAGCCGGAAGCGTTCCTGTCCACCCTGCGCGTCTTCCTCGCCGCATCCTGACCACCCGGCGATGATGGTCCGATGAACCTCATCCCCCTGGACGTCGCACCGCAGCCCCAGGTCCAACTCGGTCCGATCGTGATCATCATCGTGCTCGCGGTGATCGCCGCCGTCGTGGCCCTGCTGCTGGTCCGTTACCTCCGCCGCCGGTGATCAGGCCGAGCCGGCGAGCAGATCCATGATCAGCCGCAACACCACCATGCCGGCCAGCACCGAGAGCGCGTTCGCGCCCAGCGACACCAGCCAGGCCCACTCCGGCCGGGCCCGGCTGCCCGGGCGCTGCGGCCCGAGTCGCCGCCGGATCAACAGGGCGACGACCAGACCCTCGACGGCCACGACGGCGAGCTCGAAGATCACCAGCAGGCCCGGCGCCGCCCCGCTCGCCAGCCACAGCAGCGGATGGGTGATCAGGTTCAGCAGGAACACCAGGCCGATCGCCGGCACCGGTCGCAACGCGGCCCGGGCACCCCGGCGCAGCCAGCCCAGTGATGCCCAGCCGAGCAGGTAGGCGGGCAGTTCGATGAGGAAGGTCAGCACGAACGCGGGCAGGAACCAGCCCCACCAGGCCAGCACCGACTCCCAGTCCACGGCCGTCCCCTTTCTCGGGTCCCCCGCTCTGTCCCACAGTGTGCCGGACGCCGGCTCGCCGGAGGCGCCCGCCGGGCGGGCCCCGAACGGATTTCTGCTGGCCGGTCTGATGGTGCTGGCCGCGGCGGGCGCGCTGACCCTGGCGGTCCGAGCGCCGCTGTCGGTGACCGTGCTCGGGTTGATCGCGTTCGGCGTGCTGCACAACGTGCTGGAGCTCCGCTACGTGGCCGGCCGGTTCGCCGCGATCCTGACCGGCCGGTTCCTGATCCTGCTGTTGATCTTGATCAGCGGCATCGTCGCCTGCCGGCTGCTGGCCGGCTATCTGCCGGTGATCGCCAAGTACGCCGAGGTCGGGCTCGGCTATCTGGTCCTCGGCGTCGGCTGCTGGTACGGGCTCCGTGGCTGGCGACTGGCGGTTGCCCTGCTGGTCCTGGCGATGGCCGCGGTCGGATCGTTCGGCTGGCCCGCGTACCACTTCGTGATGCTCACCCACCTGCACAACCTGGTGCCGCTGGTGTTCCTCTGGGAGTGGGCCCGGCGCCTCCCCCGGCCGGCGGCGCGCAGCTTCTTCCGGGCGTCACAGGTGCTCTGGATCATCGTGCTGCCCGGGCTGATCCTGGCCGGCGCCGCCGATCTGGTGATCAACAACGACCCGGGCGTGGTGGCCGCGTTCGTCGGCGACGGCCGGCAGGTGATCGCGGCCAGCGCGCCGCCGGACGTGTCGATCATGGTCGGGCTGCGGTTGCTGGTCGTGTTCGCCTTCCTGCAGACCATGCACTACGTGGTCTGGGTCGGCTTCTTGCCCCGGTTCGCGCCGGACGCCGCCGCGGCCTTCGACTCCCGGGTGCCGTGGCTGCGTGGCTGGCGTACCTGGGCCATCGGCGCGGCCGGCGGCGCGTTCCTGGCCGTGCTGTTCCTCTCCGACTACTTCACCGGCAAGGCCCTTTACGGCGCGCTGGCCAGCTATCACGCCTACCTGGAGTTCCCGGTGTTGCTGGCTCTCCTGATGACCCCTCGCAAAGTGTCTTGATGTCAAGATAGTCTGTCCGCATGCTGCATCACGTCCTGCTGGCCAGCCCGCCCGGATCCGAGGCCGCCTCGCGCGCGTACTTCGGCGACCTGCTCGGGCTGACCGAGATTCCCAAGCCTCCCGCCCTCGCCGCCCGCGGCGGCTGCTGGTTCCGCGGCGCCGGCTACGAGCTGCACCTCGGCATCGAGGAGGACTTCCGGCCGGCCCGCAAGGCCCACCCGGCGATCCGGGTCGGCGACCTGGACGCGGTCGCCGCGCGATTGCACGAGGCCGGTCATCCGGTCCGGATCGACGATGAGTTGCCCGGTTTCCAACGGTTCTACGCCGACGACCCGCACGGCAACCGGCTCGAGTTCGTCCAGCCGGACGAGCCGGCCGGGGAGCTCGGCGACGGCGTGACCGTGCGCCGGGCCCGCGCCGCTGACGTGCCGGCGGTGATCGAGTTGCTCCGCGACGACCCGCTCGGCCGGCAACGCGAGACCGGCACTCCGGACGCCTACCGCGCCGCCTTCGCCGCGATCGACGCCGATCCCAACCAACTGCTCGCCGTGGTCGAGGCGGAGGGCATGATCATCGGCACCTGCCAGCTCACCTTCATCGCCGGGCTGTCCCGGCACGGCACGCTGCGGATGATCATCGAGGCGGTCCGGATCGCCGCCGGGCAACGGAGTCGCGGCCTCGGCGGCCGGCTGCTCGGCTGGACCCTCGACCGGGCCCGGGAGCGCGGCGCCGGCCTGGTCCAGCTGACCACCGACAAGTCACGGACCGACGCGCACCGGTTCTACGCCCGGCACGGTTTCGTCGCCAGCCACGAGGGGATGAAGCTCGTCCTGGAACCGGCGCCGGTCAGTCCTTGACCTTGATCACCCGCGAGATCGCGGCCGGGTTGTTCGGCTTCCCGCCGCCGTACGGATTGGTCCCGTCCTGCCCCTCGGCCGCGATCCGCTGCACCACCGCGACCGAGGCCGGATCCATCCGGCCGAAGATCGTGTACTTCTGCGGCAGCGCGTCCAGGCCGGTCGAATCGTTGAAGACCAGGAAGAACTGGGAGCCGTTGGTGTTCGGGCCACCGTTCGCCATCGCCACCACGCCGCTGACGTAGGACTCGGTGCCGTCGGTCTCGTCGGCGAACTCGTACCCGGGGCTGCCGTTGCCGGAGCCGGTCGGGTCGCCGCACTGCAGCACGTAGATCCCGGAGTCGACCAGGCGCGGGCACGACGTGCCGTTGAAGAATCCCTGCAGGGCCAGCGATTCGAACGAGTTCACGGTGCACGGAGCCTTGGCCCGGTCGAGCGTCAGGTTCACCTCGCCCTCGTTGGTGGCGATCGAGAACACCGGCTGACCGGCGTTGGCGATCCCGGTGCTCTTCGGTGGCTGCACCGGCTTGGAGGGTTGGCCGCTCGCCGTGTATTCACACGTCTCCGGCCCCTGCGGCACCGTCGTCACTCCGGTGCCGGGCGGCCGCGGCCCGGGCTGGGTCGGCGCGGCCGACGGCGGCGCCGATCCCGAACCGGTGGGGACCGGGCTGGACGGCGGGTTCGGGCCGACCGGCGCCGAGCTCGACGGCGCCGGCGTGGACGGAGCGGGACTGGCCGACGCCGATCCCGAGGGAGTCGCCGGGCCGGCAGGCGTATCCACCGGCGGCGCGGCGGTGTCGGTGCTGAGCGGATCGTCGACCGGGATGGTGCCGCAGCCGGCCAGCAGCAGCACCGCGACCGCCAGCACGATCCGGCGCAGGACGGGATTCACGTGCATACCTTGCCATGCCCACCTGTGGTCGCCGAGACCGACGCGCACCGGTCGCGCCTCGGCGAGACGATGGAGGAGGATGCGGCCATGCCCCGGGTCCGCCTGCTCGACACCGAACTCCCCCTCGTGGCCGCCCCGATGGCCGGCGGCGCCGGCACCCCGGCCCTGGCCACGACCGTCGCCGAGGCCGGCGCGTTCCCGTTCCTGGCCGCCGGCTACCGGACCGCGGCGGACGTCCGGGAGGAGGTCGCCGCGACGCGTATCCGGACCTGCACCAACTGACCCGCGAGCTCCGCCGCGCCGCCGCCCGGGCCGGCGACACCGACCGGCTGCACCTGTGGGCCGGCACCGGCTTCCGGAGCGCCCGGACCGGACCGGCCGCCGACCTCGTCCGGGAACTGGTCAGCGGGCTATGACCCGGCCCGTGGACCCGCACGTGCGCGACCGGCCCCGTCCTCGTAGGGTTTGATCATGGATCAGACGCTGTCGAAGACGACGGGGTGGAGGATGGCGCGATCATGGTCCGGCTGACCCGGATCTACACCCGGACCGGCGACGGCGGGCAGACCCGCCTGGTCGACTTCTCCGAGACCGCCAAGACCGATCTCCGGGTGGCCGCCTATGGCGACGTCGACGAGGCCAACTCGGCCATCGGCGTGGCCCTGGCCGGCGGCGACCTGCCGGCCCGGGCGGTCGAGGTGCTCGGCCTGATCCAGAACGAACTGTTCGACGTCGGCGCCGACCTGGCCAACCCGGTGCCGCCGCCGGGCGCCACCCTCGGGCCGGGTCAGCATCATCCGCTGCGGATCACCCAGGAGTCCGTGGACCGGCTGGAGGCCTGGTGCGACGAGTTCGCCGCCGCCTCGCCGAAGCTGGAGTCGTTCGTGCTGCCCGGCGGCAAGCTGGGCGCCGCCTACCTGCATGTGGCCCGGACGGTGACCCGGCGGGCCGAGCGGACCGGCTGGGCCGCCCGCGAGAGTGAGGGCGAGCGGTTGAACCCGCTGCCGCTGACGTACCTGAACCGGCTGTCCGACCTGTTGTTCATCCTCACCCGCTACATCAACGGCGCCGAGCACGAGGTGCTCTGGGTCCCCGGCTCGGGCCGCCCTCGACCAACCGAGTCGGACCATGATCAACCGAATCCTCAAGATCAGGAGTGACGACGATGACCGCATCCACTCTGCGTGAAGCGACCGGCAAGGCGACGCCGAAGCAGTCCCGGCCGGTGACCCTCTTCACCGGGCAGTGGGCCGACGTCCCGTTCGACGAGATGTGCCGGCTGGCTTCGGAATGGGGCTACGACGGGCTCGAGCTCGCCTGTTGGGGTGAGCATCTCGATGTCGGGAAGGCGGCCGAGGACGACGCGTACCTGAAGTCGATCAAGGACACCCTGGAGCAGTACGGCCTCGGCTGTTGGGCGATCTCCAACCACCTCAACGGCCAGGCGGTCTGCGAGGCGATCATCGATGATCGCCACCAGGCGACAGTCAACCCACGGGTCTGGGTCGACGGCGATCCGGAAGGGGTCCGGCAGCGTGCCGCCGAGGAGATGAAGCTCACCGCGCGGGCCGCCGCCCGGCTGGGTGTGGAAACCGTGATCGGCTTCACCGGCTCGTCGATCTGGCACTACGTGGCGATGTTTCCTCCGGTCGGCGACGACGTGATCAAGGCCGGCTACCGCGACTTCGCCGACCGCTGGAATCCGATCCTGGACGTCTTCGACGAGCAGGGCGTCCGGTTCGCGCACGAGGTGCACCCGTCGGAGATCGCCTACGACTACTGGTCGACCGTCGCCACGTTGGAGGCGATCGGTCACCGGCCCGCCTTCGGGCTCAACTTCGACCCGTCGCACATGATCTGGCAGGGACTGGACTACGTCGCCTTCCTCTGGGACTTCAAGGACCGGATCTATCACTTCCACTGCAAGGACGCGAAGGTCCGCCAGACCGACGGCCGCAACGGCATCCTCGGCTCGCACCTGCCCTGGGCCGATCAGCGGCGCGGCTGGGACTTCATCTCCACCGGCCGCGGCGACGCCCGGTGGGAGGACATCTTCCGGATGCTCAACACGATCGGCTACGACCGTTCGGTTTCGATCGAGTGGGAGGACGCCGGGATGGACCGGCTCGCCGGTGCCCCGGAAGCCCTGACCTTCATCCGCGGGCTGAACGCGATCACGCCGCCGACCGCCGCCTTCGACGCCGCGTTCACCTCCGGGAGCGACGCGACCTGAGCTCCGGTTCGCCGGCCGGCGGTGAGCCGATCATGGTGGCCGGATCGATGGACAGCCGCGGTGTTCCGGGACACACTGTGCCCAGGTGAATTTTCGACCTGTCCGCTCGATCTCAAGGAGGAATCGTGCCCGGACGCACCCGCATCCTCGGCCGGCTGAGTGCCCTCGCCCTCGCCGCCCTACTCACCCTGTCCCTCGGCTCCGGTCCGGCCGCCGCCGCGCCCGACGAGCGACCGGCCGGTCCGGCGGCCGGCTGCACGGTCGATCCCACGCGACCGAAGCACGACTTCCGGGCGATGTGGATCGCCTCGGTGGTCAACATCGACTGGCCGTCGAAGACCGGCCTCTCCCCCGCGGCCCAGCAGCAGGAACTGATCGACTGGTTCGACCTCGCGGTCCGCTCCCGGCACAACGCGGTGATCCTGCAGGTCCGGCCCACCGCGGACGCCTTCTGGCCCGGCGCGAAGGAGCCGTGGTCGCGCTACCTCACCGGCACCCAGGGCGGTGATCCCGGCTACGACCCGCTGGCCTTCGCCGTCACCGAGGCGCACCGCCGCGGCCTGCAGTTGCATGCCTGGTTCAATCCGTACCGGATCAGCATGGACACCAAGATCGATGATCTTGCTCCGACCCACCCGGCCCGGCTGCATCCCGACTGGGTGGTGCCGTACGGCGGCAAGCTCTACTACAACCCGGGCATCCCGGCGGCCCGGAAGTTCTCGGTCGACGCGATCATGGACGCGGTCAGCCGCTATGACATCGACGGCGTGCACTTCGACGACTACTTCTATCCGTATCCGGTGGCCGGTCAGACCTTCGACGACGCCGCCGAATACGCCGAGCACGGCAACGGGCTGAGCCTGGCCGACTGGCGCCGCAGCAACATCGATTCCTTGATCACCGAGCTCGGCGCGGCGATCAAGCGGGCCAAGCCGTGGGTCGCGTTCGGCGTCTCACCGTTCGCGATCTGGCGCAACGCCAGCACTGATCCTGAAGGGTCCGACACCGCCGGCGGCGTGCAGACCTACGACGACCTCTATGCCGACACCCGGCGCTGGGTGCGGGAGGAATGGATCGACTACGTGGTGCCGCAGGTCTACTGGTCCCGCGGCTTCACCGTCGCCGACTACGAGAAGGTCACCTCCTGGTGGGCCGATCAGGTCCGCGGCACGACGACCAACCTCTACATCGGGCAGGCCACCTACAAGGTCGCCCTGAACGCCGACCCGAACTGGGCCAAGCCGGGCGAGCTGTCCAGCCACCTGCAGTTCAACACCGATCACCCCGAGGTGAAGGGCAACATCTACTTCTCGGCCAAGGACGTGAAGGCCGACCGCCTCGGCGGCACCACGCTGCTGAACCAGACCTGGTATTCCCGACCGGCGCTGGTGCCGGAATCGCCGTCGCTGAAGGTCCGCCCGGCCCTGCCGGTGCGCTCGCTCGAGGCCGGACCGGTCGCGGGCGGGGTCGAGCTCAGCTGGTCCTCGACCCGCGCGCACCAGTTCGCGATCTACCGGTTCGACGCCGGGACGGTGCCGGACCGCTGTGCCCTGGCCGACGCCGAGCACCTGGTTGCCGTGATCCAGGCCGACGGGACATCTGACCATCGCTGGACCGATCCGGACGGCACGGCCGGCGCCACCTACCTGGTGTCGGCGGTCAATCGGGCCGGCGACGAGTCACCGGCCCGTCGCACGATCGGCTGACGCTGGCGGCGAGCTCGAGGGCCTTAACACGCTGTTCACAGAGGAGGAACGGGCCCGCAACAGCCGGTTGACACTGTCGACACCGGCCGCCAGAACAACCTGGGTGGCCGACCCGAGGGGGCAGACGGTTGACCTACAAGGCCGAATACATCTGGATCGACGGCACCGAGCCGAGCGCGCGGCTTCGGTCGAAGACGAAGGTCCTCGCCGACGGCGCCGAGCCGCCGGAGTGGGGCTTCGACGGTTCGAGCACCAACCAGGCGCCCGGTGACAACTCCGACTGCGTGCTCAGACCGGTCTTCTCGTGTCCCGACCCGATCCGCGGCGGCGACCACGTCCTCGTGTTGTGCGAGGTCTACCTCGTCGACGGCACGCCGCACCCGACCAACAACCGGGCGAAGCTCCGTCCGGTCGCCGAACGCCACGCCGAGCAGGATTCCTGGTTCGGCATCGAGCAGGAGTACACGTTCTTCCAGGAGGGTCGCCCGCTCGGCTTCCCGGCCGTCGGTTTCCCCGCTCCGCAGGGCCCGTACTACTGCGGCGTCGGCGCCGACGAGGTCTTCGGTCGCGAGATCGTCGAGAAGCATCTCGACGCCTGCATCGAGGCCGGGCTGACCATCTCCGGCATCAACGCCGAGGTCATGCCCGGCCAGTGGGAATTCCAGATCGGCCCGGCGGGACCGGTCGAGGTCGCCGACCACCTGTGGCTGGCCCGCTGGCTGCTCTACCGGATCGCCGAGGAGTACGACGTCGCCGCAACCCTGGACGCCAAGCCCGCCAAGGGCGACTGGAACGGCGCCGGTGCGCACACCAACTTCTCCACCCGGGCGATGCGCGAGGGCTACGACGCGATCATCACCGCCTGCGAGTCCCTCGGCGCCCCGGGCAAGGTCGAGGAGCACATCGCCGGCTACGGTCACGGCATCGAGGAGCGCCTGACCGGTGATCACGAGACCGCCCCGCACGACGTCTACAGTTACGGCGTCTCCGACCGTGGCGCTTCGGTCCGCATCCCCTGGCAGGTGGAGGTCGACAAGTTGGGCTACATCGAGGACCGCCGGCCCAACGCCAACATCGATCCCTACAACGTCACCCGCCTGCTGGTGAACACCTGCTGCACCGCCCTGGAACGAGCCGGTCAGGTCTGACCACTCGGCCCGAGCCGCGCCGGTCGGCTCCGGTACTGGGCGCGGCCGCGTCAGTACTGTGACCGGATGACCAAGGCGATAGCGGACCCGGCGCACGGCGAGGCGGCGCCGGATCGTCCGCCCAAGCCGCTCGGGGTGCGCGGGGCCATCGGCCGCGCGCATCGCACCACCTGGCGGGATCCGCTGTTCTATCTGCTGACCCTGCTCGCGATCGAGGGCTTGGTCGTCGTGGTCGCGATCCCGATCCTCCGGCTGATCTACGGCCTGGTGCTCGTGCAGACCGGGCTCGGCAGCATCGCCTACGACGAGTTCGCCACTGTGATCCGCAATCCGCTCGCCGACCTGACCCTGCTGCTGGTCGCGGTGATCGCGACGGCCGTCGTCCTGATCGGGTTCGCCGTGATCTTCATCCTGGCCGACCACCATCAGGCGGGACGGTCGATCACGCCGCGGCAGCTGTTGCTCCGGCTCCGGGCCACCGGCCGGAAACTCCTGCACCCACAGGGTTTCCTGGTCGTGGTCTATCTGCTGCTCGTCCTTCCCCTGGGCCAGTTCGGCCTCACCGCCACGCTGACGGGCAAGATCGGCGTGCCGCCGTTCGTCAGCGAGGAGCTGTCCAAGACACCGTCGGGCAGCCTGCTCTACTCGGCCGTGATGTTGATCTTCTTCTATCTCGCGGTCCGGCTGTTGTTCGTGCTGCCGGTCCTGTGCACGACCGAGGCGAGCGTCTGGGGGTCCTTCGCGACCAGCTGGCGCCTCACTCGGTGGCGGAGTCTGCGGTTGGTCCTGCTGATCGGGCTGATCTCGGTGCCGTCGACCGTGCTGCTGCTGATCTTGGCCGGATTGGTGACCGTGCCGACGCTGATCACCGACGAGGCGGCGCCCGATCTGTCGCCGATCATGGCCGGCACCGGACTGTCCGTCTGGCAGATCGGTCTGTTCGTCGTGACCTCGCTGGTGGCCGTCATGGTCGCGCAGTGCCTGACCGCCCTGAAACGGGACTGGCTGCCGCGGCTGGCCGACCGACTCCGGCCCGACGACTTCGAGGACGGAGCCACCGGCACCCCGCGCCGCAGGCGGGTGCTGTGGGGTCTCGCCGCGGCGGTCACCGTGATCGCCCTGTTGATCACCACGGTGATCAACATCGGCACGCTGACCGCGTTCGACGCCGCCAAGGTGACCCAGGTCCTGGCCCATCGCGGGTGGGTCGACGGCGGAGTGGAGAACACGCTGCCGGCGCTGCGGGCGGCAAAGCGCTCCGGCGCCGACCGGGTCGAGTTCGACGTCCTGCAGACCAAGGACGGCCGGTTCGTGGTCATGCACGACACGAATCTGCGCCGACTCGCCGGGATCGACCGGGAGGTCAAGGATCTGACCCAGGACGAGTTGACCCGGATCACCGTGCGGCACGGTGATCAGGAAGCCAAGATTCCCTCGCTGGAGCAGTGGATCGAGACCTCGAAGGAGCTCGAGTTGCCGCAGTTGCTCGAGGTCAAGCTGCACGGAGCCGAGACCCCCGACCTGGTGCCGCGGCTGCTCGCGGTGCTCGACGCCTATCGGGTGACCGACTGGTACACGTACCACTCGATCAGCCGTGACGTGGTGACCCGACTCGAGGCGGCCCGGCCGACGCTGGTCGTCGGCTTCATCGTGCCGATCAACTTCGGCGGGATCCCCAAGGTCAAATGCGACTTCATCGTCATCGAGGAGGCGTCCTACGACGAGGACTTCCTGCACCAGGCCCAGGACGCGGGCTACAAGATCCTGGTCTGGACCGTCGAGTCGGAGGACAAGATGCGCACCTACCTGATCGACGGCGTCGACGGCATCATCACCGACCACCCCGACCTCGGCGCCGAGCAGGAGCGGGACATCGCCGATGACCGCGGCCTCGCCCTGAGACTGCTGGACCGGGTGCAACGAGGCCTCGGCAGCGTCTGAATGCTGGTTCGTCCCCTGAGCTGAGCCGGGCTGGGTCGGGCCGGGCGCAGTCGACGAGGCCGTTCGTTCCCTGAGCCGGTCGAAGGGCAAGCCAGACGGTGCCACACCGGCTCCGGCCCGACCGCCGAACGACGGGCCAAGGACGGGCGCGTCTTGGCGTTGCCTGGGGCTCCGGCCAACGCACCAAGTGCCGACCTCAAGATCGCAGACCGCTCCGGACTGGACAGCTCTCCGCCTGCGGCGCCAACGACACGACCCGGACTGGCCCGTTTCTCCACCTGTGGCGACAAACGACCAGCCGACCCTGCCCCGACTGGACTAATTCTCTACCTGTGACGACTTCCGCACCCCCGACCCGCACCCGCAGGAAGCACCCGTCTCGCTCATCCGAACCTCCGCAGCGCGTTCGCCGGGCAGGGTCAGAGCGGGATGAAGTGGCCGTCCTCGACCAGGGCACGGTAGTTCCACTCATTGCGTTCCTCGGCGGTGTAGTTCCAGAAGGTCCAGGCGACGGCGCCGGCGTAGCCCTGCTGCTGGGCCTCGGCGTAGTCGCGGCGTAGGGCCGTGATCTGGTCCGGGCCGAGGCCGGCGATGGTCCGGCCGGGGAGGGCGACGCTCCACTCCCCCACGATCACCGGATGCCGGCGGCTCAGCCACTTGATCAACTTCGCCCGGCTGTGCCGGGCCTTGCGCAGATGGTGCGGGATCGAGTTGCGCTGATCCCAGGGGTAGAAGCACTGGTAGAGGTGGCAGTCCATGATCACCGGGTAGTCCGGCACCGGTCGGATGGCGCCACGGGTGAGCCAGGGCACGAAGCCGTCGGAGAAGATGATCCGGGTGCCCGGCCGCAGGATCGTGATCAAGCTGGCGTAGGCCCGCCGGTAGAACTTGATCAAGGTCCAGAGTCGCGGGTCCATCGGCTCGTTGAGCAGCTCGATCCCCCACAGGTGATCGGCCGCGGCGTAGCGCCGGGCCAACCGCTCCAACACGTCGACGGTACGATCCCGGAAGTCCTGCCGGGCATACCAGTTCCGCTTGCCGCTGAGCCCACTGTGATCACGACCGTTCTGCGAGCCCGGGGCGCCGTGCAGGTCGAGCAGCACCAGCAGCCCGTACTTGGCCGCCATCTCCATCGCCCAGTCGAGTTCCTTGATCGCCCCGAGCAGCTCCGGCTCGTCGGCCGACCGGTCCTCCTCGCCGAACACCCAGTGGCCGACCGGGATCCGGACCAGGTCCAGGCCGTGCTCCGCGATCCAGGCGAAGTCCGCTTCCTTCAGGAACTCGGCCCGGTGCCGGCGCAGCTTCTCCGCCGCTCCCGGGGTGCGCATGAACCCGTACTCGTCCTCGGCGTCGGTGCCGGCGAACAGCGACGGCGTCAGCCATTTCTCCAACAACAACCAGCCGCCGAGGTTCACCCCGCGCAAGGGACCATCTGCCATGGGATCACCGTAGATCACTAGGCTTGGGCAGATGCAGCCGCTCACCGTCGTCAGCTACAACCTGCGCACCAGCCGGGCCTTCGATGATCATCCGTGGTCGGTCCGGCGCGAGCCGCTGGCCACGTTGATCCGGGAGCTGGCGCCGACCGTGCTCGGCACCCAGGAGGCCGATCCGGAGACGCTGGACGATCTGGCCGGGCTGCTGCCGCGCAACTACCGCTACCTGGCCGAGGGCCGGCAGGGCCGGATGTCGGACGAGACCAGCGCGATCTTCTACGACAGCGCCCGGCTGACCGTGCTCGACGTCGCGCACCGCTGGCTGTCCGACACCCCGGAGGTGCCGGGCTCGGCCAGCTGGGGCAACGAGCTGACCCGGATGATCACCCGGGCCCGATTCGTCGACTCGGTCCTCGGCGTGACCTTCGTGATGATCAACGTCCATCTCGATCACCGCAGCGAGGAGTCCCGGGTCAAGTCCGCCTACTGGCTGGCGGAGCAGCTCACGGCGATCACCGAGCCGGTCATCCTGACCGGCGACTTCAACGTCGGCACGGCGACCCCGGCCTACCAGGTGCTGATCAACAGCGGGCTGCGGGACGCGATCGGTGAGGTCCAGGTCGGCGGACCGGCGATCGGCACCTTCGGCAACTACCGGCGGCCGGAGCCGGGCAGCGCGCAGATCGACTGGATCCTGGTCGGGCCGGGAGTCGGCGTCGTCGACGCCGAGATCGTCGACCGCACCGTCAACGACCGCTACCCGTCGGACCATCTCCCGATCCGCGCCGCCCTCACCCTCTAAAACCCCGAGTTGTCAGAACTGAGAAGCCCCCTGGCACAACTCACTTCTGACAAGTCGGTTAATACATGGCGGTGCCGGGCGGGGCGGCTTCGAGCCAGGAGAGGAAGCCGGTCAGCGAGCCGGAACTCATCGCCAGCTCCCACACCTCGGCCGAGTCATGGGCGCCGACGGCGACCCGGACGACGCGCTGCCCGTCGTAGAGGGCGACGGACTCGGCCGGCTCCGGGTCGCGAGTGTCGATCACCCGGGAGTCGGCGCGGCGGAAGGTCATCCGCGGCAGCGGCGAGAACGAGAAGAAGCGGAACCACTCGACCCGATCGTGGTTGTAGCGAGCGACTCCGAGCACCCAGTTGGAGCTCGGAGTCTGCTCGGCGATCGGGCGGAGCCGCATGCTGCATTCGAAGGCTCCGCCCTGGCGCGTCACGACCCGCTGCCGGAGGGCCAGGGTGACCAACGGAACGACCACGGCCAACAAGATCACGAGTGCGACGACGACGACGCCGATCCAGCCTGCCATCGTCGTCTAGGGGCCCTGTCTCTCGTGATCCGATCCGGCAACCC
Source organism: Microlunatus speluncae (assembly GCF_009299835.1). Taxonomy (GTDB): domain Bacteria; phylum Actinomycetota; class Actinomycetes; order Propionibacteriales; family Propionibacteriaceae; genus Microlunatus; species Microlunatus speluncae. Next base: position 47,423 of record NZ_VKCZ01000010.1, on the reverse strand, counting down.
CACGCCCGGTTTAGTTGAACCGGGCACGATCGGGGCGGAAGTCCTCAGCGTACCTTGTGCGCGGCCCTGACCTGGGCGCTGGCCCGCATGACGTGCTGACGTACTTCCTCGGTGTCTTCGCCGGCGTCCAACCGAGCCTGAGCATCGGCCAGCTCACGCTCGGCCTGGTCGATGCTGATCTCGTCGGCCATCCGGGCGTACTCGCTGAGGATCGACACCCGGCCCTGGGCGACGGACAGGAATCCGCCGTCCACGGCCACGACCTCACGGCTGGCATCCTCGGTGACGATCTCGACGCCGCCCGGCGCCAGGACGGCCAGCACCGGCGCATGGCCCGGCAGGATGCCCATGTCGCCGTCCACCGTCTTGGCGATGATCAGCGTGCTGGTCCCGGACCAGACCACCTCGTCGGCCGAGACGACCTCGACCTGGAGCGGTTCGGCCATGATCAGTTGTCTTCCTTCTGCAGCTCGGACCAGCGGCGCTCGACATCTTCCATGCCACCGACGTTGAAGAACGCCTGCTCGGCGATGTGGTCGACGTCGCCGTTGCAGATCATCTGGAACGACTCGATGATCTCGTTCAGCGGCACGGTGGAGCCCGGCACGTTGGTGAACTTCTCAGCCATGTAGGTGTTCTGGCTGAGGAACTGCTGGATCCGGCGGGCCCGGGCGACGACGATCTTGTCCTCCTCGGACAACTCGTCGACACCCATGATCGCGATGATGTCCTGCAGTTCCTTGTTGCGCTGCAGGATCTGCTTCACCTGGGTGGCCACGTCGTAGTGCGTCTGGCCGACGTACTGCGGATCCAGGATCCGGCTGGTCGACGTCAGCGGATCGATCGCCGGGTACAGACCGCGGGCCGCGATCTCCCGGGACAGCTCCGTGGTCGCGTCGAGGTGCGCGAAGGTGGTGGCCGGCGCCGGGTCGGTGTAATCGTCCGCGGGGACGTAGATCGCCTGCATCGAGGTGATCGAGTGGCCCCGGGTCGAGGTGATCCGCTCCTGCAGCTGGCCCATCTCGTCGGCCAGGTTGGGCTGGTAGCCCACCGCGGACGGCATCCGGCCGAGCAGCGTCGACACCTCGGAGCCGGCCTGGGTGAACCGGAAGATGTTGTCGATGAAGAGCAACACGTCCTGGTTCTGCACGTCCCGGAAGTATTCGGCCATGGTCAGCGCCGACAGCGCGACCCGCAGCCGGGTGCCAGGCGGCTCGTCCATCTGGCCGAAGACGAGGGCGGTGTCCTTGAAGACCCCCATCTCCTCCATCTCGTTGATCAGGTCGTTGCCCTCACGGGTCCGCTCCCCGACCCCGGCGAACACCGAGGTGCCGGAGTGCAGCTGCGCGATCCGGTAGATCATCTCCTGGATCATGACGGTCTTGCCCACGCCCGCGCCGCCGAACAGGCCGATCTTGCCGCCCTGCACGTACGGGGTCAGCAGGTCGATCGACTTGATGCCGGTCTCCAGCATCTCGGTCTTCGACTCGAGCTGATCGAACTTCGGCGCGGACCGGTGGATCGGCCAGCGCTCGGTGATCTCCAGCGAGGCCGGATCGACGTCCAGCACCTCGCCGGTCACGTTCCAGACGTGGCCCTTGGTGACCTCGCCGACCGGCACCGAGATCGGGGCGCCGGTGTCGCGCACCTCGGCACCCCGCTGCATGCCGTCGGTCGGCTTCAGCGCGATGGCCCGGACCAGGTTGTCGCCGATGTGCAGCGCGACCTCGAGGGTCATCGTCCGGGTCTCGTTGTTGACCGTGGTGTCGACCAACAGGGCGTTGTAGATGTCCGGCATCTGGTCGGCTGGGAACTCCACGTCCACCACCGCACCGATCACCCGGGCGACGCGCCCGACGCCGGCCGGGGCGGATTCCTTCTTTTCCTCAACTGTGGCGGTCATGCCTACCTCGATCTGCTCGTCTCACTGAGATTCTTGTTCAGGGTCTGGGATGTTCGGGCTGGTCAGTCGGCTTCGGCGTTCGCGTCGGCCAAGGCGCCGGCACCGCCGACGATTTCGCTGATCTCCTGGGTGATGCCGGCCTGGCGGGCCTGGTTGGCCTCCCGGGTGAACCGCTCGATCAGGTCCTCGGCGTTGTCGGTCGCCGCCTTCATCGCCCGCTGGCGACTGGCCAGCTCGGAAGCGGCCGACTGCAGCAGGCAGTACTGGATCCGGCTCGCCACGTACAGCGGCAGCAACTCGTCCAGCACGGTCTCGGCGTTCGGCTCGAACTCGTACAGCGGCAGCAGTTCCTCCGACGACGGTGGCTCCTCGCCTTCCACCACCTCGAGCGGCAGCATCCGGATCACCTCCGGCCGCTGCGTCACCATCGAGACGAACCGGGTGTAGACGACATGGATCTCGTCCACCCCACCCTCCTCGTACGGCGTGAGGAAGGAGCCGATCAGCGTATCCGCGATCGCCCGCGCGTCGGAGTAGCTGGGCGCCTCGGAGAACCCGGTCCACTGCTCCGCGACCTCGCGCCGCCGGAAGCCGTAGTAGGCGGCCGCCTTGCGCCCGGTCAGGTACGGCACGACCTCGCGCCCCTCGTCGGTGAGCAGCCGGGTCAGCGACTCGCCCTCCCGAATGGCGTTGGTCGAGTAGGCGCCGGCCTGACCGCGGTCGGCGGTGATCAACAGCATCGCCGCCCGGCGCGGATTGTCCGACTCGGTGGTGAGCGGGTGATCGTTGTTGGAGAAGGTCGCCACCGCCGACACGGCCCGGGTCAGCTCCCGGGCGTACGGCGCCGCCGACTGGGCCCGCTGCCGGGCCTTGATGATCCGCGACGCGGCGATCAACTCCATCGCCTTGGTGATCTTCTTGATGTTCGACACCGAGGCGCGGCGCTGGCGCAGTTCGCGCAGGCTAGCTGGCATCGATGATCACCTCTTCTGCTTGACGATCTGCTCTTGCTCGACCTCGTCCTCTTCGAGCGCTTCGTGCTCCTCGCGGCCGGCCAACAGCTTGCCGTCGGAGGTCTGGAAGCCCTGCTTGAAGTCGTCGATCGACTTGGTCAGCGCGGCCGCGGTGTCGTCGTCGAAGAGCTTCGTCTCGCGGATCGTGCCGAGCGTGTCGGAGTTGTGCCGCAGGTGCTCCAGCAGCTCCTGCTCGAACCGCAGCACGTCGTCGACCGGGACCTCGTCGAACTTGCCGGTGGTGCCGGCCCAGACGCTGACCACCTGCTCCTCCACCGGGTACGGGCTGAACTGCGGCTGCCGCAGCAGCTCGGTCAGCCGCTCACCGCGGGCCAGCTGGCGCCGGGTGGTGGCATCGAGGTCGGAGGCGAACATGGCGAACGCCTGCATGTCGCGGAACTGGGCCAGGTCGACCTTGATCGAACCGGACACGGTCTTCATCGCCTTGACCATGGCGGCCGTGCCGACGCGGGACACCGAGATGCCGACGTCGATGGCCGGGCGCTGGTTCGCGTTGAACAGGTCGGACTGCAGGAAGATCTGTCCGTCGGTGATCGAGATGACGTTGGTCGGGATGTAGGCCGACACGTCGTTGGCCTTGGTCTCGATGATCGGCAGGCCGGTCATCGAGCCGCCACCGAGCTCGTCGGACAGCTTCGCGCAGCGCTCCAGCAGCCGGGAGTGCAGGTAGAAGACGTCACCGGGGTACGCCTCGCGGCCCGGCGGGCGACGCAGCAGCAGCGACATGGCGCGGTACGCCTCGGCCTGCTTGGTCAGGTCGTCGAAGACGATCAGCACGTGCTTGCCGGCATACATCCAGTGCTGGCCGATGGCCGAGCCGGTGTACGGGGCGATGTACTTGAAGCCGGCCGGGTCGGACGCCGGCGCGGACACGATGGTCGTGTATTCCAGCGCGCCGGCCTCTTCCAGCTGGGCCCGGATCGCGGCCACGGTCGAAGCCTTCTGGCCGATCGCGACGTAGATGCAGCGGACCTGGGCCTGCGGGTCTCCGCTGGTCCAGTTGTCCTTCTGGTTGATGATCGTGTCGATCGCGATGGCGGTCTTGCCGGTCTTCCGGTCGCCGATGATCAACTGCCGCTGGCCACGGCCGATCGGGGTCAGCGCGTCGATCGCCTTCAGCCCGGTCTGCAGCGGCTGACGGACCTCCTGGCGGTGCATCACGCCGGCCGCCTGCAGCTCCAGCGGACGCCGCTCGTCCAGGTCGGTGAGCTCGCCGAGACCGTCGATCGGGTTGCCCAGCGCGTCGACGACGCGGCCCAGGTAGCCGTCACCGACCGGCACGGAGAGGATGTTGCCAGTGCGCTTGACCGGCTGGCCCTCCTCGATGCCCTCGGAGTCACCCATCACCACGACGCCGATCTCGCGCACGTCGAGGTTCAGTGCGATGCCCAGCGTGCCGTTCTCGAACTCGAGCAGTTCGTTGGCCATCGCCGAGGGCAGCCCCTCGACCCGGGCGATTCCGTCACCGGAGGTGGCCACGGTGCCGACCTCTTCGCGGCTCGCGGTCTCGGGCTGGTAGTCGCGGACGTAGCGGTCCAGCGCGTCCCGGATCTCCTCCGGGCGAATCGTGAGTTCTGCCATCGTTCCTGCTCTCGTTGAGATCTCTAGCCTGTATCAGTGATCTTGGTCCGCCGCGATCAGCCGCACGGGTTCAGTCAGCGTCAATCAATCGAAAAGCCGTCGAGCCTGGTCGAGCCGGCCGGCCACGGTGCCCTCGATCACTTCGTCGCCGAGTTCCACCCGGAGACCGCCGAGTACGTCGGCGTCGACGATGACCTGGACCGAGATCTCCCGACCCACCTGCCGGCTCAGAGCCTGCCGCAGCCGCTCCAGTTGCTCCGGTTCGAGTGGCCGGGCCACCCGGACCGTCGCGAGCAGCCGGCTGCGTTCTGCTGCCGCCAAGGATATGTAGCCGGCGATCGTGTTGGCGAACGTACGCTGCCGCGCCGCGACCGCCCGCCGGGCCAAGGCGACGGACGCGTCGTTGGCCTTGCCGGACAACAAGTCGGAGACCAGTTGTTGCCGGCGATCCAGCGGCACCGAACGGTCGGACAGGGTCGCCCGCAGCTCGCCGTTGGAGTCGACCAGCCGGCCGAACCGGAACAACTCGTCCTCGGTCTCTTCCAGGCCCGAGGCGCCGATCGCGCGCAGCTGCGCCCGGACGGCCTGCCGCTCCACCGCCGCGGTGAACGTCCGGCCGCCGGCCCAGCGGAACCGCACCGCGGCCGCCAGCATCTCGACCGCGCCCGGCCCGATCTTGCCTTCGAACAGGGCCCGGACGATCCCGGCCCGGGCCTCCGCCGCGGTGCCCGGATCGGTCAGCGCCCGCCGCAACGCCGGCTGCGCGTCCAGCGCATCCACCGCCGCGAACAGGTCGGGGCCGACCGCTCCGTCCAGCTCGATCCCGTTCAGGGCCGAGTCGAGCGCACCCAGTCGATCCTCGGCGCGAGAACTCATCGCGATGCTCCGGTCTCCGTCGGTTGTCCGTCCTGCTGCTCCAGGTCGGTCAGGAACCGCTCGACGGTCCGCCGAGCGCGGTCGTCGTCCTCAAGCGATTCGCCGACGATCCGGCCGGCCAGGGTGGTGGCCAGACCGCCGACCTCACGCCGCAGCTCGCCCAGCAACTGGGTCCGCTCCGCCGCGAGCTGTGCCTCGGCCGTGGTCTTGATCCGGGCAGCTTCGGCCTGGGCCTGCTCCCGCATCTCGGCCAGGATCTGGGCACCCTGCGTCTTGGCGTCCTCGCGGATCTTCGCGGCTTCGCCCCGGGCCTCGGTCAGTTGGGCCTGGTACTTCTCCAGTGCGGCCTGGGCCTCGGCCTGAGCCTTCTCCGCCTTCTCGATGCCGCCCTGGATGGCCTCGGTCCGTTCGGCGAAGGTCGCCTCGAACCGCGGCACCACGAACTTGGCGATGATGAAGGTCAGGATCCCGGCGAAGACGACGGCGGCGATGATCTCAGAGAGGTGCGGCGCCAGCGGGCTCGGCGTCGTCTCCAGCGGAGCGAGCACCACTGAGATGGTCGGCACCATCGGGATCACAGTCCGCCGAAGACGAACGCGAGCGCGATGCCGATGATGGCCAGAGCCTCGGTCACGGCGAAGCCGATCCAGGCGGTGCTCATCATGGCGCCACGGGCCTCAGGCTGGCGGGCGATGCCGGAGATCACGGCGGCGAAGATCAATCCCACGCCGATGCCCGGGCCGATCGCCCCGAGCCCGTAACCGACCACGCCGAGCGAGCCGGTGAGTTCCATTGGGGTCATTGAACTGCTTCCTTTCGGTATCTCTGCTACTGCAGAGTTTCGGGTCAGTGCTCCTCGGCCGTGGCCGAGGAGATGTACTGGGCGGTCAAGACGGTGAAGATGAAGGCCTGCAGGGCCTGGACGAACAGCTCCAGGCCGAAGATCGCCATGCTGAAGATCAGCGAGACGCCACCGGCGATCTTGTTCACGATCGGTCCGGCCTCGAGCAGCAGGTACTCACCGCCCAGGACGAACACCATCACCAACAGGTGACCGGCGAACATGTTGGCGAACAAACGCAGAGACAGCGTGATCGGCCGGATGATGATGTTGGACAAGAACTCCAACGGAATGATCAACGGCCACATGAACCACGGCACGCCGGACGGCAACACGGTGTTCTTGAAGTAGCGCACCGGACCGTGCTTCATGATCCCGACGGTGTTGTACGTGATCCAGACCAAACCGGCCAGACCGTACGCCCAGCCGACGTGCGCCGTGGTCGGCATCAGGGTCAGCGGGAAGACGCCGAACAGGTTGTTCACCAGCAGGAAGGAGAACAACGCGATCAGGAACGGCAGGTACTTCTTGAAGTCGTGGCCGATCATGTCGCGGGCGATGCCGTTGCGGACGAAGTTGTAGACCCATTCGCCGACGAACTGGCCCTTGGTCGGAACGATCTTGTTCTTCCGGGCCATCACGATCCAGAAGATCGCGATCGCGATCACCGCGATGATCGCCTGGAGCATGAACTTGTCCAGCAGCGGGAAGCCGTTGAAGATCGGAGGCAGGTTGAAGTCTGCCGGCCCGGGCGCGTGGTAACCCTCTGTCGCGGCGCCGGTGTCCAGCGGGATCCAGACCGGTACTAGTCCGCCCACCGGTCCTCCTTTCCTGTCCTGGGGAGTCTGTTCAGTTCGGGTCGCGCGAGGTCTCGGCCGCGTCCGGGCGATCCGGCCCGGGGTCGCGCGAGTCCTCGCTCGCTGGCGGATCGATCCGTCCGTACTTCCGGATGATCACGTAGACGCCGAGGGCGGCACCGAGAATGATGCCGATCGGCAGCAGGAAGTTGGTCTTCAACAGGTAGTCGCCCAGCCAGCCGAGCCCGCCCCACACCACGACGCCCGAGATCAGGTACGACAGCACCCGCATCGCCTGATCCATGCCGCGCATGTCGGCCGGCGTCGGCCGCAGCGCCTCGCGGCGTCGCGAGACCGCGTCCCGGGCCCGGTCGGACCCCGATTCCGGTGGATTTTGGGCAGGCATGGCGGCTCACACGGTAGCAGTGGGGGCGGTGGCGGCTCACTTGTCCTCCCCGCTCGGCTCGGGCGCCTGGTACTCGGTGTCGTACGCGGTGATCCGGAGCCGGGAGAAGACGAAGATCTCGACCGCCAGCCAGCCCGCGACGACGGCGATCGTGGTGACGAAGAAGGCCATCGGGCTGAGCGAGGGCCAGTTCTCGCGGTTGTTGCTGTAGGACATCAGGATCAGCCCGAGGACGATCACTCGGGTGCTGTAGCTGACCAGCGACACGATCATCAGGATCTTGGCCGCGGTGTCGGCGAACATCACCATCACGAACTGGCCGGCGGCGTAGAAGAACAGCACGATCGCCGCGGCGATGAGAGCGGTCAGCAGCCCTCGGCCCTGCTCGGTGATGCCGAAGATGATCAAGCAGATGACGGCCGCACTGACGCCGCCGATCAGGCCGCCGATCAGGAGTTTGCGCGCTCGGACAACGTGAATGCTCGGCCCGGTGCCCACAGCCGAGTCGGCTGTCGAGGGAGAGTGTTCAGTCGTCATATCGGCGGCTGTCCTAATCTGCGGCCCACAGCCATCCGCTGGGGCCTTAGTCGGGCGATCTCCGGGCCTGGAGTGCTACTCCGGCCGGCCGATCGTCTCGGCGTTTCACTGCTTGTGAAAAATAGCACAAGGTCTCCTCCGACCTCCAATCGGGGGCCGGTCAATTGGCGACGCGACGGCCCTTCACCGGCCGGCCCAAAGTGGCCAGCAGGAGCACCAGCGCCAGGCCGACCAGGCCCACGGCGACCAGCACCGAAATCCGGTCCTGGACCAGGCCCAGCCCGATCATCCCGAAAGAAACCAGGGCTGACCAGCCGTACATCAGCATCACCGCGCCGCGCTGGCTGTGACCGCGCTCCAGCAGCCGGTGATGCAGGTGCTGCTTGTCGGCGGCGAACCACCACTTCCCGTTATACGTCCGGCGGACGTAGGCCAGCACCAGGTCGAGCAGTGGTAACGCCAGGATCGCCACCGGCAGCACCAGCGGCAGCACGGTCGGCAGCAGGCCGCGATCGCTCGCCATCTGCGACGGGTCGATCTGGCCTGTCAGGCTGACCGTCGAGGTGGCCAGCAGCAGCCCGAGCAGCAGCGCCCCGGAGTCGCCCATGAACATCTTGGCCGGGAAGAAGTTGTGCGGCAGGAAGCCCAGGCAGGCCCCGGCGACGGCGACCGTGATCAGGCTCGCCGTGGTCGCCCGGGTCAGCTCCTGGTTCACGGTCAGCAGATAGCAGTACGCGAAGAAGGCGAACGCGCCGATGCCGACCACGCCGGTGGCCAGGCCGTCCAGGCCGTCGACGAAGTTGACCGCGTTGGAGCAGAGCACGATGAAGAAGACGGTGATCGCGATCGAGGCCGAGCTGTCCAGCGCGATCGTCTGACCGGGCAGCGGGATCCAGAGCATCTTCACACCGAGCGCGACCACCACCCCGGCGGCGACGATCTGGCCGGCGAACTTGGCCAGCGCGGACAGCTCGAACACGTCGTCCAGCACGCCGACCAGGCAGATGATCGCGGCCGCGATCAAGATCGCGCGGGAGTCCTGGATGACCAGCTCCTGAGCGCCCAGGAACGGCAACTGCCAGGCCACCACGACCGCGACGACGAGCCCGATCAGCATGGCCAGACCGCCGAAGTACGGCATCTCGATCGTGTGCACATCCCGGTCGCGCACCTTGGCCAGCGCGCCCAGCCGCAGCGCGAGCTTGCGGCACAGGCCGCTGACCAGATAGGTCGAGGCGGCCGCGATCAGCAGCACCAACAGGTATTCGCGCACCCGGCGCCCCGCTCAGGGCTGTCGGTCGGGATCGGCAGGCTTGGGATCCACGGGATTCACGGGCTCGGGATCCGTCGGTACGGGATCCGCGGGCTCCGGATCTGTCGGCTCGGGATCCGTCGGTACGGGTCCCGTCGGCTCGGGTTCCGTCGGCTCGGGAGCGACCTCGTCCTCGATCAGCCGTTCCACGTCGTCGCTGGTCTCCGGGACGTCGGTCTCCGCCGCGGCGGCCGGATCCTCGCCGAGGTTCAAACCGTCGGGCTCCGCTCCCGCACCCTCGGTCTCGTCGGCCGCCGCCTCCTCCGGGGCGGCGGTCAGGTCGACCAGGTCCGGGCAGGTCTCGCGCAGCACCTCCACGCTGAGCGCCCCCAGCCGGAGCAGCTCACCATGATCATTCTGGGAGAAGTCGACCATCGACGAGGGCGCACCGTCGGCGTTCCGCACCGGGCCGCCGTCCAGGTAGACCGAGACCCGGTTGCCGAAGTATTCGATCGCCTCGTCACAGGTCAGCGCCGCCGACCGGCCACTCAGGTTGGCGGAGCTGACCGCCATCGGACCGGTCTGCCGGAGCAGCTCGCGGGTCAGTTCGTAGTCCGGCACCCGGAGCCCGATCGTCCCGTTGGTCTCGCCCAGATCGATCCGCAGTGATTCGCGGGCCTTGACGATCACCGTCAACGGTCCTGGCCAGTGCTTCTCGGTCAGTTGGCCGGCCGACTCCGGTACGTCCTCGGCCAGGGCCCGGATCAGCGCCGGATCGCCGATCAGCACCGGCGGCGGCATGTCCCGGCCTCGCTCCTTGGTGTCCAGCAGTCGCTGCACCGCGTCCGCCTCGAAGGCGTCGGCTCCGATCCCGTACACCGTGTCGGTGGGCAGCACGATGCATTCGCCGTTCTCGATCGCGGTCCGGGCCGCTTCGGCCGCCTCGGCCAGCACCGCCGGATCCGAGCCGGTGATGTCGAACCGCTGGTACGCGGGCAGAGCCTCGACCTTGTCGGCGTCGGCGTCGGCGTCGTCCGCACCGCCGTCCGTCTCGGAGCTGTCCGATTCGACGTTGTCCGGCTCCGCCTTGCCCGTCTCAGCGCTGTCCGTCTCCGCGTTGTCCGTCTCGGCGCTGACCGTCTCGGTCCCGGCCGTCTCGGTCCCGGCCGTCTCGGTCCCGGCCGTCTCGGTGTCGCCGGCTCCGCCGTCAGTCGAGTCGGTGACCGGCACCGTGTCCTCGCCCCGAGCCGCCTCGTCGGCCGTCGCGGTCGCCTCGGCATCCGTGTCGCCGGTCGCCGTGCCGGACCGCTCCGTCACGGCCGCCTTCCCCGCCAGCTGCTCCCGGATCCAGTTCTCGGTCTCGGCCCGCTGCTCGTCCTCGGTCGGCCCGGTTGCCGCGGATCCGGCGGTCTCGTTGGGCTCCCGGCTGGTCAGCGGCTCATCTGCCGCCACATCGGCGCCCTGCTGACGGCGTACCTCGTTCACTCGGACCATCCTGCCAGAGGGGTGTCGGTCGACCGGCTGCGCACGGCCGTTGTGAAGCGCGACCGTCCGGTGAGGTCACGATGATCGCGGACGGCGTCGAAATCGCCGCGGCCGGCGAAGAGCCGGACCACCGCGTCGCCCTGCAGATCGGAGTGTTCGGTGGCGACCCGGCCGCCGGGCCGGAGCAGCCGCGCCGCGGTGGTGGCGACGACCCGGATCGCGTCCAGTCCGTCGGCGCCGGAGAACAGCGCCAGCTCCGGATCATGATCACGAGCCTCCGGCTCGACCGACTCGTAGGCGTCCAACGGGATGTACGGCGGGTTGCTGATCACCAGGTCGCAGCGGCCGTCCCAGTCCCCCGGCAGAGACCCCATGTCACCCTCGATCAGCTCGACCCCGGTGCCGGCCAGATTGCCGGCCGCCCACTCGGCGGCCCGATGATCACGTTCGATCGCGATCATGGTGCAGCCCGGGGCCTCGCCGGCGATCGCCTTCGAGATCGCTCCTGATCCCGTACCCAGCTCGATCACCAACGGCATTTGACCGTCGGCCAGCAAGGTCCGCAGGCCGTCGATCGCCCAGCCGGTCATCACCTCGGTCTCCGGCCGCGGCACGAAGACTCCGGGACCCACGGCCAGCTCGACGTGCCGGAAGTAGGCCCGGCCGGTGAGGTGCTGCAGCGGCGTCCGCTGTGCCCGGCGCCGGACCAGCTCGGTGAACGCGCTGACGTGATCATCATCGAGTTGATCAAGGAGCGGCAGCCGGCTCGGCTCGACGCCGACCGCATGGGCGAGCAGCTGCCGGGCGTCCGCGTCCGGGCTGCCGACGCCGGCCTGCCGCAACCGGGCGACCGCCTCGATGATCAACTCCCGGACCCCGGCTCCCATGATCACGTTGCCGCTCATTCTGTCCCGACGGCGGCCAGCCGCTCGGCCGTGTCGGCCTCCTGCAGCGCCGTGATCACCGGCTCCAGAGCGCCGTTCAGCACCTGGTCGAGGTTGTAGGCCTTGAAGCCGATCCGGTGATCGGCGATCCGGTTCTCCGGGAAGTTGTAGGTGCGGATCCGCTCCGACCGGTCGACCGTGCGGACCTGGCTGCGCCGGGCCGCGGAGGCGGCGTTGGCGGCCTGTTCCTCGGCCAGCGCGATCAGCCGGGCCCGGAGCATCCGCATCGCCTGTTCCCGGTTCTGCAGTTGGGATCGCTCGTTCTGGCAGGAGACCACGGTGCCGGTGGGCAGGTGGGTGATCCGGACCGCCGAGTCGGTGGTGTTGACCCCTTGGCCGCCGGGGCCGGACGAGCGGTAGACGTCGATCCGAAGATCATCATCGTTGATCTCGATCTCGGTCTCCTCCACCTCCGGCATCACCAGCACACCGGCGGCCGAGGTGTGCACCCGGCCCTGCGATTCGGTCACCGGGACCCGCTGCACCCGGTGCACGCCACCCTCGAACTTCAGCACGCCGTACGGCATCTCGTCGGGCGAGCCGGCCTTCGCCGCCTTCACCGCAACGGTCACCGACTTGTAGCCGCCGAGGGCGGTCTCCTGGCTGTCCAGCACCTCGACCTTCCAGCCGCGCACCTCTGCGTACCGGCTGTACATCTTGAGCAGGTCGCCGGCGAACAACGCCGATTCGTCGCCGCCCTCGCCGGACTTGATCTCGATCAAGGCGTCGGCGGAATCGTTGGGATCGCGCGGCGCCAGCAGCCGGGTCAGTCGTTCGGTCAGCCCCGTCAACCGACCCTCGAGTTCCTCGGCCTCGGCCGCGAAGGCACTGTCGTCGCCGGCGAGCTCCAGGGCCGCCTCGCGATCCGCCGTCAGCCGGTCGTGCTCGGCCAGCGCCCCGACGATCGGCATCAGTTCGGCGTAGCGCCGGCCGAGCCGGCGGGCCAGGGCCGCGTCGGAGTGGGTCGCCGGGTCGCCCAGTTGTGCCTCGAGCTCGGCGAACTCCTGCCGCAACGGCTGGGCTGACTCGAACATCACGGGCACCTTCTGCGAGACGACGGCGGGCGGACAGACAACGGGCGCCGGAAAGCGGGGATCTCCCCCGCCTCCCGGCGCCCGGCTGTCGCTACTTGGACTTCTTGGCGTACCGCTTCTCGAACCGGGCCACGCGGCCACCGGTGTCGAGGATCTTCTGCTTGCCCGTGTAGAACGGGTGGCAGGCCGAGCAGACCTCGGCGCGCAGCACGCCTTCCGGCGCGGTGCTTCGGGTGGTGAACGTATTGCCGCAGGTACAGGTGACCTGGGTCTCGCCGTAGGCGGGGTGAATGTCAGCCTTCATGTCTCTCCTCGGATTCGCGGGCACCGGGTCGCCACGCGAAATCTGGGCGTGAACCGGCACCACCGGGCAAGTCTGCCGCAACTCATACGGCCGACCAAATTTGGTACGCCCCTTCAAGGCGCCCGACCACCGGGATATTCCCGCGGTCAACTTTCGTGGAATCACTCCGACACTAATTCACTGGCGGCCGGTCGGTGCCCTTCCCTAGACTCGCACCCGTTGCAAGAAGGAGGTGCACCCAACCCATGTCGATCAAGGACCTTCCATCGACTCGCTGGTCGGCCGTTCCCGGCTGCCCCGCGCCGGTTCATCCCGGCGCTGCCGCGGGTGCCTCCGCCGGATCCGGCTGTTGATTCCGCCGGGCTGCTGACAGCCCACCGCGGGGTCGCGATCCACCTTCGCTGATCCGGCTCGATCACCATCCCCCGGTCTGCGGACCTCGCGCGCGCTCGCCGGCGCCACCCCGATCCCGCACCACCTCACTCTGCCCTGCCCACAACGCAGGGCCGCGACAGACCTGCCCTCGAAAGGAGGACGACATGAACAGGTACGACAACGACCCCCGCGAAGCTGCGATCTGGATCCCCGGATCGATGGTGATCTCGCGCCCCGAGTCGGGTCACCCGGTCGGCTTCGCGGCCGAACAGCTGCTCATCCTGCACACCCTGGAGGAGGTCCGGCGGAAGCGCCGGCGCCGGACCGGCATCCTCGGCCGGCTCAAGCTGATCACCCGGAACGCGTGACGATCGCACCCCGGATCGACCCCGGCCGACGGAAGCAGAAAATTTCCGCGGCCGGCCGGAATAGTCGCTGCGGTTCCTTCGTTGGCCAGATTGGAGTCGGACCGAGGTCCGACCGGGCGACGGGACTCAACCGTCGTCGGCCCGAGACGATCGCCGGTTAAGGCCGGGCGAGCGAGCGGGGCCCACCACCCAAGATCACATTGCTGTGACCGGACCAGCCTGTCCGGGAGCGCCGCCCTGCGGCTCTGCCCTCAGGCACCGGTCCGGACCGCCATGCCTAGACCCCTCGAAGGGAGGGAATCACGATGAGTTTGTCCCAGTACGATCCGCGAGACGTCGCGCTCTGGACCCCCGGCTCGGTCACGGTCACGCGACCGGGTCTCGGCCGGTTCGGTCGCCCCAGTGAGGAGCAGCTGCTGCTCCAGTCGCTGGAAGGTCGCCGGGCGACCCGTCGGCGCCGGCCCCGGCCGCTCGCTCGGCTGCGGCTGAGCGCGAAGAGCGCCTGACCGAACACCTGAGAAACGCACTCGATCCCCGGCCCACGGCCGGGGATCGAGTCGTTTTCGCTTGCTTGGTTGGAGCCTGACGGATCAGTCGTCGTCCGAACCGGCGGTGACGGCGTTGCGGCCGCCGGCGCCGGGCACGGTCCGGGTGATCGCGACCAGGAACTCCTGGTTGCTCGCCGTCTTGCGCATCCGGTCGAGCAGCGTCTCCAGACCCTGCACACCTTCCAGGCCGGACAGGGCTCGGCGGAGCCGCCAGATCACGTTCAGCTCCTCCTTGCTCATCAGCAACTCTTCGCGACGGGTGCTGGAGGCGTCGACGTCGATCGCGGGGAAGATCCGCTTGTCGGCGAACTCCCGGCGCAGCCGGAGCTCCATGTTGCCGGTGCCCTTGAACTCCTCGAAGATCACCTCGTCCATCTTCGACCCGGTCTCGATCAGGGCCGTGGCGAGGATGGTCAGCGAGCCGCCGTTCTCGATGTTGCGGGCGGCACCGAAGAACCGCTTCGGCGGGTAGAGCGCGTTGGAGTCGATACCACCGGACAGGATGCGTCCGGAGGCCGGCGCCGCGGTGTTGTAGGCGCGGCCCAGGCGGGTGATGCCGTCCAGCAGGATCACCACGTCCTTGCCGAGCTCGACCAACCGCTTGGCCCGCTCGACCGCGAGCTCCGCGACGGTGGTGTGATCATCGGCCGGCCGGTCGAACGTGGACGAGATCACCTCACCCTGAACGGTCCGCTCGAAGTCGGTGACCTCCTCCGGACGCTCGTCCACCAGCACCACCATCAGGTGCACTTCCGGGTTGTTGGTGGAGATCGCGTTGGCGATGGCCTGCATGATCAAGGTCTTGCCGGCCTTGGGCGGCGAGACGATCAAGCCACGCTGGCCCTTGCCGATCGGCGAGACGATGTCGATCAACCGGGTGCTCAGCTTCGTCCCGGTGGTCTCCAGCCGCAGTCGGTCCTGCGGATAGAGCGGGGTCAGCTTGCTGAACTCGACCCGGTTCTTCGACTCCTCCGGATCAGCGCCGTTGACCGTGGACAGCTTCACCAGCGGGTTGAACTTCTCCTTCCGCTCCCCATCCTTCGGGGTACGGATCTCGCCGGTGATGATGTCGCCCTTACGCAGCCCGAAGCGCTTCACCATGGAGAGCGAGACGTAGGCGTCGTCGGGCCCGGGCAGGTAGCCCGTGGTCCGGACGAAGGCATAGTTGTCGAGCACGTCGAGGATGCCCTTGGCCTCGACCAGGACGTCGTCCTCGGACACGACCGGCTCGTCGAACCGCTCCGTCCCGAGCTGGCCGGTGCGACGCCGGCCCTGACGATCCCGGCTGCGCCGGCGGCGACCGCGCCGGCCGCCGTTCTCGTCGTCGAAGTCGTTGCCGCGCTGCTGCTGCTGGTTGTTGTTGTTGTTCTGACGCCGGCCGCGGCGACCCTCGTCACCGTCGGAGCGGTCGTTGTCGCCGTCGGAGCCGCGCTGCCGGGATTCCGACTCGCCGTCGCGTCGCGCGGACGCGTCCCGGCGCTCGGAGCCATTGCGTCGTTCGGATCCGTCGCGGCGGTCGGTGGATTCGCCACCGTCCCGCTCATCGGAGCCGTCACGCTGGGCCCGGCGCTCGACCTGGGCCTTGATCTCCTGCTGCACCCGGGCCTGGACCTCGGGATCGACGGCCGGCCGGTCCGCGGCTTCCGCGGCGCGGGTGCCGTTGCTGCTGGGGGCCTCGACGGCCGCGTCGAGCGTCGGCTGGGCCGACTCGGCCGGACGTTCCGGCGCCCGACCGGCATCGGCCCGCACCGAATCGGTGCGCACCGCATCGGCCCGGTTCTCGCGACGGCCGGAGGTCCGCGGCTGCTCCGCCCGGGCCTGGGTCGCGCCGGCCGGGCCCGTCTGGGCGGCCTTGATCGCGTCGATCAACTGGCCCTTGCGCATCGCGCCGAGGCCCTTGATTCCGAGTGATCCAGCAAGCTGCTTCAGCTCCGGGAGGACCATCGCCTCCAGACCGGATCCCTTGCGCTTGCGAGGAGCCTCGCCCGTGTCGGGCGCGCTCGTCACTTCGGCAGTATCTGTCACGTGATTCCTTTCGGAACGGGTGTTCGCCACCCACATGTGCCTCCGCAGGATGCACCTGGAGAGGAACGTTTCTTGATAGCCCTCCGCTCACCGCCTATGACAGGCCGTGGACGCGGGCTTTGTTAACTGGGTCTTTGGTCGGCAATCAGGTCGAAAACGTCGACCTCAAGGTGATTACCTTGCGCCCGACCCGGGGGCGCTATCGGGGAAGAAACCCGCAAGCCAAACCGCGTGCTCTCTTCACCGTCGGTACCTTCAGGCTAGCACTTACCCGGTGGAATCTGTCACTTTCCGCCGAACCACGCCGAACGTCGTGTACGTCACACCACGGCGATCCGGCTCGTCTCGCGTCAGCGCGGTCCCGGCTCGACCCGTGCTCCGGTGCCGATCCGCAGGGCCAGTCGCCGGAACCCGGACCGATCCGGCAGAGCGGCCAGCTCGGCGACCCGGCCGAGCACCAGCACGGACGGCCCGGCGCCACTGATCACCGCCGCGAATCCCTTGTCTCGCAGGGATTCCAGCAGATCGTAGGAGGCCGGCATGGCCACTCGGCGATAGCTTTGATGGAGCCGGTCGGCGGTCCCGGCGAGCAGCAGTTCCGGCGATCGGGACAGCGCCTCGACCAGCAGCGCGGCCCGGCCCGCGTTGGCCGCGGCATCACCGTGCGGAACGGTCGCCGGCAGCAGGCCACGAGCCTCGGCGGTCGACACGGGCGTGTCCGGCAGATACACGACGGCGCCCACCTCCGGATGCACGCCGACCCGGGCCACCCCGAACCCCGGGTCGCCGGTGCCCGCGGATTCGGGATAGGCGATCACCAATCCCCCGTGCAGGGCGGCGGCGACGTTGTCGGCGTGGCCCTCGATCTCGACCGCCCGGCGGAGCACCCGGGCCGGTTCCGCCTCGACTCCGGCCAGCGCGGCGGCGGCCATGATCCCGGCGACGATCGCGGCCGCCGAAGAGCCGAGGCCACGGCCGTGGGGAATCACGTTGTCGGCGGTCAGGGCGAGCCCCGGCACCGTCAGCCCGAGGTCGGCCAGCGCGGCCAGCGCCGAACGAATGATCAGATGCGATCCGTCCCGCGGCACGGTGTCCGCGCCCTCGCCGGTCACCTCGGCGACCGAGGCGGAGTCGATCACCCGCAGGGTGGCCTGCTGCCGCAGTTCGTAAGCCAGCCCGAGATGATCGAAGCCGGGACCGAGGTTGGCACTCGTCGCCGGTGCGGAGACGGTGACGGTCCGGCCGATCAGCTCGCCGGCCGGCACGGCTTCCGGCCTCAGCTCAGCCCGCAGACGTCGGCGATCGCGGTCAGCTCGGCCGGGACCACCGGGCCGCCGCCGACGTCGTGCCCGGACAGTGCGGTGTCGATGTCCTTCAGCCCGTGCCCGGTCACCGTGATCACGATCCGGAGATCATGATCAAGTTCTTTCCGCTCGGCCTTGGCCAGCAGTCCGGCCACGCCGACGGCCGACGCGGGCTCGACGAAGACGCCCTCCTTGGCGGCCAGGAACTGTTGTGCAGCAAGGATCTGCTCGTCCGGCACCGCCTCGAACAGGCCGCCGGACTCCTCCCGCGCGGCCAGCGCCAGCGCGGTCGAGGCCGGGTTGCCGACCCGGATCGCGGTGGCCTTGGTCTCCGGGTTGAGCACCGGGTGGCCGAGCACCAGCGGTGCCGCGCCGGCGGCCTGGAAGCCCCACATCCGCGGCCGGCGGGTGGTCTTGCCGGCGTCGGCGTACTGCACGTAGCCGCGCCAGTAGGCCGGCAGGTTGCCGCCGTTGCCGACCGGCATCACGTGCACGTCCGGCGCGTCGCCGAGCGTGTCGACGACCTCGAACGCGGCCGTCTTCTGGCCCTCGAGCCGGATCCGGTTGACCGAGTTGACCAGCGACACCGGATAGTCGTCGGCGAGCTTGCGGGCCAGCTCCAGGCAGGTGTCGAAGTTGCCCTCGACCTGGACCACGCGGGCGCCGTGCACCACCGCCTGGGCCAGCTTGCCGGCGGCGATCCGGCCGGCCGGCAGCAGCACGATCGGCAGCAGCCCGCCCCGCGCGGCGTAGGCCGCCGCCGAGGCCGAGGTGTTGCCGGTCGAGGCGCAGACCACCGCCGTGGCGCCCTCGTGCGCGGCGACGGTCACCGCGACGGTCATCCCGCGGTCCTTGAACGATCCGGTCGGGTTGGCGCCCTCGACCTTGAGCCAGACCCGGCAGCCCAGCCGGTCGGACAGGGTGTCGGCGGGCACCAACGGCGTGTTGCCCTCACCCAGGGTGATCACCCGCGCGTCCTTCGCCACCGGCAGCCAGTCGCCGTAGCGGGCGATGATGCCCGACCCGGTGGACCCGGCGCCGAGGAACCCGGCGGCGTCGGCCGCATCAGCAAGCACGGTCATTCACCCTCAACTCTCATCACGCTGGTCACCTCACACACGACGTCCAACTCCCGCAACGATTCCACGGTGGCGCTCAGCGCCGCATCCGGGGCGGGGTGGGTGACGATCACCAGTTGGGCGTTCGCGTCCCGGCCCTGCTGCCGTACGGTCTGGATCGAGACGCTGTGCTCGGCGAAGCAGTGCGCGATCGTGGCCAGCACGCCCGGCGCCTCGGTCACCTCGAGCGACAGGTGGTAGCGGGTGACGACGGTGTCGATCGACGAGATCGGCCGCGCCGCATAGCTCGACTCCCCCGGCCCGGAGGCGCCGCGGAGCCGGTTCCGGGCCACTGTCACCAGGTCGCCGAGGACGGCGCTCGCGGTCGGCGCCCCACCGGCGCCCGGCCCGTAGAACATCAGCCGGCCGGCCGATTTCGACTCGACGAACACCGCGTTGTACGCGCCGCCGACCGAGGCCAGCGGGTGGTTGCGCGGGATCATCGCCGGGTGGGTGCGGACCGAGACCGCTTGCTCGCCGTTCGGCCCGGGCGCGGTCAGCTGACAGATCGCGACCGCCTTGACCACGCAGCCCATCGCCTTGGCCGAGGCGATGTCGGTGGAGCTGACCTCGGTGATCCCCTCGCGGTAGACGTCGGCGCTGGTGACCCGGGTGTGGAAGGCCAGACTGGACAGGATCGCGGCCTTGGCGGCGGCGTCGAAGCCCTCGATGTCGGCCGTCGGATCCGGCTCGGCGTAGCCGAGATCCTGCGCCTCGGTCAGGGTTTCGGCGAACCCGGCGCCGGTGGTGTCCATCTTGTCCAGGATGAAGTTCGTGGTGCCGTTGACGATGCCGATCACGGCGGTGATCTCGTCGCCGACCAGGGATTCCCGCAGCGGGCGGATGATCGGGATCGCGCCGGCGACCGCGGCCTCGAAATAGAGATCCACTCCGGCCTGCTCGGCGGCGGCGAACAGCGTCGCGCCGTCCTGGGCCAGCAGCGCCTTGTTGGCGGTGACGACCGAGGCACCGTTCTCCATCGCGGTCAGGATCAGCGAGCGAGCCGGCTCAATGCCGCCGATCACCTCGATCACCAGGTCGATGTCGCCGGAGCCGACCAAGGCCTGCGGATCGGTGGTCAGCAGGTCCGGATCGATGCCGGGACGGTTCCGGCCGGGCCGCCGGACGGCGATGCCGGCGACCTGCAGCGGCCGGCCGATCCGGGCCCGCAGGTCATCGGCCGAGTCGGTGAGCAGCCGTACCACCTCGGTGCCGACGGTGCCGCAACCCAGGACCGCCACCCGCAGCGGGGTCTCGGCGGAGGCCAGGTGGGTGCGCTCCGCGGCGACCCCGGCTACCGGTTGGGCTGTGCTCATTGCTGACCTCATGATTTCTGGTGGGCTCCTCGGACGGCGCCGATCCGACTCGGCCGGCCGATCCTGCCGGCCGTTCATTCTGTCCTATTGCACTCTGACCTACCGCACCGCCGGGATCGTCACCCGACGTCGAGTCGCAGCAGGTCCTCGATAGTCTCCCGCCGCACCACCGTGGTCAGTTGCCCGTCCCGGACCGCGACCACCGGCGGCCGCGGGACGTGGTTGTAGTTGCTGGCCATCGACCGGCTGTACGCACCGGCCGCCGGGACCGCGATCAGATCGCCGGGCGCGACGTCGCCCGGCAGGAACTCGTCCCGGACCAGGATGTCGCCGCCCTCGCAGTGCACCCCGACCACTCGGGCCAGCACCGGATCGGCGTCGGACCGCCGCGATGCCAGCGTGGCCGAGTAGTCGGCGCCGTACAGCGCGGTCCTGATGTTGTCGCTCATCCCGCCGTCGACCGAGACGTAGAGCCGGGTGTGGCCGCCGTCGAGCTCGACCGGCTTCACCGTGCCGACCCGGTAGAGGGCGAACGTCGTCGGGCCGCTGATCGCCCGGCCGGGCTCGATCGACAGGTGCGGCACGCTCGCGTCGAGCGCCTCGCACTCGGACCGGATGATCTCCCCCATCGCGTCGGCCAGCTGCTTCGGCGAGGACGGCGAATCCGCTGTGGTGTAAGCGATTCCGAATCCACCACCAAGATCAAGTTCGGGCAGCTCGACCCCGGTGATCTTGGCCAGCTCGGCCCGCAGCCGGAGGGTACGCCGCGCCGCCACCTCGAACCCGTCCGCGTCGAAGATCTGCGATCCGATGTGCGAATGGATACCGATCAACTCGAGCCGCGGATGATCATGACAGGCCTGCAGCGCCCGCAGCGCCGCGCCGCCGGCGATGGAGAAGCCGAACTTCTGATCTTCGTGCGCGGTCGCGATGTATTCGTGGGTGTGCGCCTCGACGCCGGTGGTCACCCGGACCATCACCCGGGGCGTCCGGTCCAGCTCCTCGGCCAGCTCACCGAGCCGGGCGATCTCGTCGAAGGAGTCGACGATGATCCGGCCCACGCCGGCTTCCAAGGCCGACCGCAACTCGGTCACGCTCTTGTTGTTGCCGTGCAACCCGATGGTGGCCGGATCGACGCCGGCTCGCAGTGCCACGGCCAGCTCACCGCCGGTGCAGACATCGACGCCGAGCCCTTCCTCGCTGACCCAGCGGGCGACCGCCGTACAGAGGAAGGACTTGCCGGCGTAGTAGACGGCCCAGCCGTCGAACGCGGTCCGGAAGGCCTTGGCCCGGTCCCGCAGGTCGTCCTCGTCGAGCAGGTAGGCCGGCGTGCCGACCTGCTCGGCGATCTCGGTCACGGTCAGCCCGGCGAGTGTCAGCACGCCCTGCTCGTTCTTGGCCGTCTCGCGGCTCCACAACTCGGGCAGCAACGCGTTGACGTCCTCGGGCACCTCCAGCCAGCGAGGCTGCGGCGCGCCGGCATCGGCATGAATCGATCCGGCGACGTGGGACGGGGTCATCGAACGACTCCGGTGGGACGGGTGATCACGGCGGAACTCTGCCAGACCCGAGACCCCGGCCGCCGACCCTTTCAACCCGTGGACCCCGCCAACCCGTGGACCGCCCGGGCGGAACCGAGTGCGCATCCCCGGTCGATCACTGATACATTTCTCTTCGGCCAACCGGCCCCCGTAGCTCAGGGGATAGAGCACCGCCCTCCGGAGGCGGGTGCGCAGGTTCGAATCCTGCCGGGGGCGCCCAGTTCTTGGCGCCGATCAGATCGAGGCCCTACGGAACCCGTAGGGCCTCTCTCTCATTCCAGGAAGATCGCACGGCCGATTCCGGCTACGTATCCTGAAGTTGCGTCAGGAACGTGTCAGGAGATCCATGAAACTCAACAGCAAGGGCCAGGTCACCATCCCGGCCGAGTTGCGGCATCGGCACGGCTTCCTCGAGGGCGACGAGGTCGACGTTGTGGAGGACGGCGACACCCTGCGAATCGTCCACCGGCGGTCCGGCGAGAGCCGCGGCGCCAGGTTGATGCAGCGGATGCGGGGTCGGGCGACGACGCACCGGACGACCGACGAGTTGATGGACCTGCTGCGTGGCGAGTGACTTCGGCCGGGGCTGTACCAGGACAGGACGGACGGCACGGACAGGTCACAGTCGAGGTCCGGCGTAGCTCTCCAACCACGCAATGGCACGAGTGGCTGCTTCCTGATAGCGATCCGGAACGCCCTGAAGGCGGCTCGCGATCAACTCTGTGTCCACGAGATCGGCTTCAAGGAGAGCAGCGACGAAGTTGCGGTCCTTCTCGCGAAAGGCACACAACTTCGCGGCACAGAGATCCTCCTTGTCGAGACACCACCCCGTGAACTGAGGTTCACCGGACGGTGCGGCGGTATTGGCATTCTGTACTTTGACCACACGGGCTCGCCAACCATCCGCGAGCGCAGAGGTGTCCAGGTCAACGCCGTCGATGCTGAACCCGTGCAGTTCCTCGAATGGTGAGAACTCGCCTGCGACGCCTTCAATGAGGTCGGCGAGGCGGGCGGTCTCGTTGTTGTCGGCGGCGATCGGGAGAATGTCGATCTCGACGGACATCGTTGCGTCGGCAGGCAGGTCGTCTTCGTCGAATGAACCCAGTATTGACTGAGATCCGACCACGATGACTTCCGTATGGCCGATGATCTGGCACGCAGCTCGAATTGCATGCTCCAACTGATCGCGACGCATCAGCCGGCGATCTGCAGGACATCCGAGCGCTCGGCTTGCGACAGCAAACCGCGCATAGGTGTCACCTCGCGCATCTCGATCGAGTCGCGATCCAGGCCGGTGAGGACACGGTGCATGCCCGTCAGGTCCCCGCTCTGCACGAGGGACGTCCAGCGGTCGAGGTTGCGGAGATGAGGCTGACCCCGGAGATCTCGTTGCAGTCGGTCGAGATTCCGTTCGATTGTGGGTCGCCACCGCTGGAAGCTCGACTGCGTGAGCTTGCTCGACAGTTGGCGGTGCAGTCTCCACGAGCGCCACTCAGAGCGAGTGAGGTCGGCCCTGACCGATCGGCGGGTCACCTCCAAGCGGTAGCCCATGCACGACAGCAGCCGGTCGAGTTGCTCGTCACTCAGTTCGACCTTGCCGGAAAGGAACTGGCTGATGCTGGGCTGACGCACTCCGCTCACCCGAGACAGCTCCGACTGGGTGATGCTCACTTCACGCATCACCTCTTGGAGCAGTTGCCCTCGTCCCGACATAAGCTCACTATAGCAACATTTGCTATAGCCACCGAGGTCTGGTGCGGGCGTACAAGCCGGCCGCCGGCAGCGGATCAGTCCCCGTCACCTGGCCTCCCTGACCGGCCGGTCCCGACACCGACCAGGTTCAGGTCGGCACTGAAGTGGCACGCGGCTCGGTGGGTCCCGTCGACGGCCCGTAGGTCCGGCCGCTCGGTGGAGCAGCGGTCTTGGGCATAGTGGCAGCGGGTGTGGAAGAAGCAGCCGGGTGGTGGGGCGGCAGGGTCGGGGAAGTCGTCTGAGAGGCGGATCCGGCGGGTCTGGTCGCGCAGTCGCGGATCCGGGCGCGGGACGGCCGACAGCAGGGCTTCGGTGTACGGGTGCCGCGGCCGACGATAGAGCTCACCGGTGTCGGCCAGCTCGACGATCTTGCCCAGATACATCACCGCGACCCGGTTGCAGATGCTCTCCACCACGGAAAGATCATGGGAGATGAACAGGTAGGTCAGGTCGAACTCGTCCTGCAGATCCCTGAGCAGGTTGAGGATCTGGGCCCGGATCGACACGTCCAGCGCTGACACGGCCTCGTCGGTGATCACCAGCCGCGGCTCGGTGATCAGGGCGCGGGCGATGTTGACCCGCTGCCGTTCGCCGCCGGAGAACGCGTGCGGATAGCGGCGCATGTGGGCCGGCGACAGGCCGACCTTGCGGAGCATGATCGCGACCCGCTCCTCCAGCTCACTGCCGGTGGCGAGGTCGTACGCCCGCAACGGATCGCCGACGATCTGGAGCAGATTCATCCGCGGATTGAGCGAGGAGAACGGGTCCTGGAAGACGACCCTGATCTCGGACTGGTACGGCCGCAGCTCCCGTCGGTCGAGCCCGGCCAGATCGACCACCCGGCCGTCCGCCCCGGTGTATTCCACCCGACCCTCGGTGGGCTTCTCGGACCGGGCGATGCAGCGGCCGAGGGTGGTCTTGCCGCAACCGGATTCGCCGACCAGGCCGAGCACCTCGCCCGGCCGGATGGTCAGGTCGACCCCGTTCACGGCGTGGACGTGGCCGGTGGTCCGGGCGAACAGGCCGCGCCGCCGGATCGGGAACCTCATGCTCAGGTCCTCGATCCGGAGCAGGGCCGGGTCGGCCTCGGCCGGAGTTCCGGCGGCGGAGGGAGCGGCGGCGGTCATGACAGCTCCTTGCCGGCCGAGACCAGTTCGGGGTCGTGCAGGACACAGCGGGACAGGCTGTTGCCGGCCCGCAGGTAGGGCGGGTCAACGGTGTCGCAGAGGCCGGCGATCGCCTGATCGCAGCGCGGGTGGAACGGGCAGCCGGGCGGCCGGTTCAACGGGTGCGGCACCTGACCCTGGATCGACCGCAGCCGCTGCCGGGTGCCGGCGCCCATGGTCGGGATCGAGTCCAGCAACGCCCGCGTGTACGGATGCTGCGGCGCGTGGAAGATGTCGTCGACGCTGCCCTGCTCGACCACGGTGCCGAGATACATCACCACCACCTCGTCGGCCAGTTCGGCCACCACCCCGAGATCGTGGGTGATGAACAACATCGACATCTCCGTCTCGTCCTGCAGTTCGCGCAACAGGTCGAGGATCCGGGCCTGGGTGGTCACGTCCAGCGCCGTGGTCGGTTCGTCGGCGATCAACAGGCTCGGCCCGCAGGCCAACGCGATCGCGATCATCACCCGCTGGCACATGCCGCCGGACAGCTGGAACGGGTAGGCGTCCAGCCGCTGCTCCGGCCGCGGAATGCCGACCCGGCGGAGCAGCCCGACGCCCTGCTCCCGGGCCTCCTTCTTGCTCACCGGGCGATGCAGCCGGATCGTCTCCACCAGATAGTCGCCAACCGTGTACATCGGCGACAGCGACGCCATCGGCTCCTGGAACACCATCGAGATCTCGTTGCCGCGGATCCGGCGCAACTGCTCGCCGCGCTGATCCAGGGCCGCCAGGTCGACTCCCCCGGCCGCCGCGGCTTCGCCCCCTGGTCCTCGATCGCCACCGTGCCACCAGACCGAGCCTTCGACGATCCGGCCGGGCGCGTCGACCAGGCCGAGCACGCTGCGGGCGGTGACCGACTTGCCGCAGCCGGACTCGCCGACCAGGCAGACGGTCTTGCCCCGCGGCACGGTCAGGTCGACCCCGTCCACCGAGCGCACGGTCCCCTCGTCGAGGAAGAAGTGCGTCTTCAGGCCCTCGATCCGCAACAGTGCGTCGGACATCCGGTCCTTCCCTTCGGTGATCATCGGCTACCGCTTGTACGGGTCCGCGGCGTCCCGCAGCCCGTCACCGACGAAGTTGAGCGCCAGCACCGCGATGATCACGCCCAGCCCGGGGATCATCAGCCACGGCGCGGTGGCCAGGGTGCGGACGTTCTGCGCCTCCTGCAGCAGCACGCCCCAGCTGACCACCGGCGCCTGCAATCCGAGGCCGAGGAAGGACAGCGAGGTCTCGGCCAAGATCATCCCCGGCACGGACAGGGTCAGCGAGGCGACGAGGTGGCTGGTGAACGACGGCAGCATGTGCCGGAAGATCACCGCGCGCTGGCTGTTGCCGTCCAGATGCGCCGAGGTGACGAACTCCTCCGACCGCAGCGACAGGAACCGGCCGCGGGTGACCCGGGCCAGGTCGGTCCAGGCGATGATCGCCAAGATCACGGTGATCGCGAAGTAGCGTTGGATCGGCCCCCAGTCCCCCGGCAGCGCCGCCGCCAGCCCCAACCACAGCGGCAGGGTGGGGATCGACATGAAGAACTCGACCACCCGTTGGATCAGGATGTCGATCTTGCCGCCGAAGTAGCCGGAGATCCCGCCCAACACGACCCCGAGGGCGAACGCGAGCGCGACGCCGATCAGCCCGATCGTCATCGACACCCGGGTGCCGTGGATGATCCGGGAGAACAGATCCCGGCCGTTCCGGTCGGCACCGAGCAGATACATCGGGTCGGCCGGGTCGACCGGCCCGATCAGGTGCCGGTCGCCGGGGATCAACCCCCACAGCCGGTATTCGTCGCCGCGGACGAACAGCCCGATCGGGACCCGCCGGCTCTCGTCGACGGTATAGCTCACGGCCAGGGTCTCGTTGTCCATCACGGAGGTGTAGCCGTTGACGTAGAGCCCGAAGCCCTCAGCACCGCGGTCGCCGACCTGGATCAGCTGCGGCGGGGCGTAACTGTAGTCCGCGTCGAACCGCCCGGTGTCGAACGGTGCCAGGAACTCCGCGAACAGCGCCACCAGATAGATCAACAGCACCGCGATCAACCCGACCACGGCCAGCCGGTGCTTCCGGAACGCCCACCAGATCAGCCGGGACTGCTTGGCTGCCGCGACCTCCTCGGCGCCGTGGCCGAGGCCGGTGCCGGTCCCGGCCGGCGCGGCGGGCGGCGCCGTCTGCTGCGTCATGGGTCGGTCCTCACTTCGTCCGCAGCCGGACCCGCGGATCCAGCCAGGCCAGGGCGATGTCGGACAACAGGGTGCCGATCACGGTCAGCACCGACACAATCAGGATGATCGATCCGGCCAGATACATGTCCTGGCTGGTCAAGGCACTCAGCAGCAGCGGTCCGGTGGTCGGCAGCGACAGGACCTGGGAGACGATGATCTCGCCCGAGACCAGGGCCGGCAGGATCCAGCCGACCGTGGAGATGAACGGGTTGAGCGCGACCCGCAGCGGATACTTGATCAACAACCGCCGCTCCGGCATCCCCCGGGCCCGGGCCGCCACCACGTACGGTTTGCGCAGCTCGTCCAGCAGGTTGGCCCGCAGGATCCTGATCAGCCCGGCGGTGCCGGCGGTGCCGAGCACGATCATCGGCACCCAGAGGTGGCCGATCAGGTCCAGCAGCTTGCCCAGGTTCCAACCCGAGTCGACGAACTGCGGCGAGAACAACCCGCCGACGCTCAACCCGAACAATCGGAACCCCAGATACATCAACGCCAACGCGATCATGAAGTTCGGGATCGCCAGGCCGAGAAAGCCCACCGTGGTCGCCACGTAGTCGCCGGGCGAATACTGCTTGACCGCGGAATAGACGCCGATCGGGAACGCGATCACCCAGGTCAGCAGCAGGGTCGAGAGGGCGAGCACGACGGTCAGCCCGATCCGCTGCGACAACAGGTCGGCGACCGGCCGGCCCCACTCGAAGGACTGGCCGAAGTCGCCCTCCAGCAGGATCGCCGAGATCCACTTCGTGTATTGCACGAAGACCGACTCGCCGAGCCCGTAGCGCTGCTTCAGCGCCTCGAGCTGGCCCGCCTCGATGGTCTCGCCCTGGGCGCTCAACTGGGCCACCAGCGTGGTCAGGTAGTCGCCGGGCGGCAGCTGGATGATCACGAACGAGACGATCGAGATCAAGATCAACGTCGGCACCATGAAGGCGAGCCGCCGGGCGATGTAGCTCAGCATGGGCGGATCCGCTCAGACGTCCTGGATGAAGTACTGCTCGGGGTTGGTCGGGCCGGGATTGAGGAACACGGCCGACACCGGGATCACCGCCGGCACGTTGTGGAAGTTGTTCTTGACCACGCCGTAGCCGGGCCCCGGCAGGCTGATCCCGATCAACGGGAACAGCTCGGTGTTCAGCTCGAGGATCTGCCGCATCAGCGCGTCCTGACCGGCCTCCTCCGGAGTCACCTTGACCTGGTCATACAGCTCCATCATCTTGCGGATCGGCTCCGGCGGCCGCTCGCCCTCCTTGCCCTGCGAGTGATACCACTCCCGCCACGGCGGCCCCGGGGTGATCGTGCCGTCCATGTGGACGAACCACATCGGCCGGATCACCGTGTCATGATCACCGCCGCATTCGCCGGCCCAGAGGGAGGCGTCGAAGTCGTTGGCGTCGGAACGTTCCAGCCAGAGCGAGCGGTCCATCGAGGTCGGGTTGATGCCGATCCCGACCTCGCCCCAATAGCCCTTCAACAGTTCGGCGACGTCGGCCCACTCCGGGCTCCAGGAGGTGACGAAGCCGAGGGTGAACGTGATCGGCTTGCCGTTCGGGCCGAGCCGCGCGCCGCCGGACCCGCGCCGGAACCCGGCCTTGTCCAGGTGCTCGTTGGCCAGGTCCACGTCGTATTCGATGAACTGCTTGGCCATCTTCTCGTTGTGGAACTTCGATTCGGGCCGCGGCGCGATCTGCCACGGCTCGCCCTGCCGTTGGAAGACGAGCTCGATGATCTCGGCCCGGTTGATCGCGTGCGACAGCCCGATCCGGAAATCCTTCGAGTTGAAGATCTCCCTCTTGATCTTGTCCTTGTGGGTCAGGTTGAGGGTGATCCCGGTCGTGTTCATCTCGGTCGGGTTGGAGGCGAAGAAGTCGTAACCGCCCGACTCGCGATTGGACGCCAGCACCGGCTTGTTCTGCGGCGTGCCGATATTGCGGTCCTGCATCTCGATCTCGCCGTTCATCGCCTTCAGCAACATCACCTGGGAGTCGTTGACCACGTCGAACGTGACCCGGTCCAGGTAGGGCAACTGCCGGCCGTCCGGGTCGACCTTCCAGTAGTACGGATTGCGTTCCACCACGATCCGGGTCGACTCGCCGGCGGGCTTGATCGTCCGCCACGGATACAGCGTCGGCAGGTCCGGGTTCTGCCAGTGCGCGCTCGCTCCGCCCACCATGCCGGCCTTGATCTCGAACAGGCTGACCCAGTCCTTGGCGTCTTCCTCCTTGACCACCGCGGCGAGGTCGGGGTTGTACTTCTTGTGGTACTTCTTCAGGTAGTGGAAGGGCCGCCGGATGATGTCCCGGTCGTTGGCCTGGTTCTTGATGAACAGGCCGTCCGGCCGCTCGAAGCGGATCCGGAACGCGTACTCCTCGAGGACCTCGACCACGGCCGGGTTGGCCGGCTCGGACGGCGTCAGCTCCCGGTTGTTGACCACGTCATTGCGCCCGAAGGCGACGTCCTCCGCGGTGAACGGCTCGCCGTCGGACCAGCGGATTCCCTTGCGCAGTTGGAAGACGAAGGCCCGGCCGCCGTCCTCGACCTGATATTCGGTGGCGACATTGGGGATCACCTCGACGAAGTCCGGCGTCCAGCGCAACAGACTCTCGGCGCCGACCGTGCGCGACATCCAGACCGCGTCGGCCAGACCGAGCAGCGAGGTCCGCCACTCCCCGCCGTAGACGCCGGCCCGCTCCACCGGCTGCACCACCAGCGGCTGCTCCGGCAGCCGCTCGGCCAGCGGCGGCAGCTTGCCCTGAGCGACCTGCTCGGCCAGTTGCGGCGCCTCCTTGGCACCCGCGTCCCCGCCGGGCCCCTTCTGGTCGGTGGGCGCGGTGGAGAGCAGATCGCAGCCGGCCAGCGAGACGGTGGTCAGACCGGCCCCGCCCAGTGCGAGCAGATCACGGCGGGTCAGTCGGCCCAGTCCTTGTCGATCATGGACTTGTCGGCGCTGAGCGAATCGATCTTGCATCCGTCCGGCCTTTCGTTCCAGGGAGCAACGGCAGCCAGACCAGGCAGCGGTGCCCGAAATTTCCGGAGTAGTAGAAAACGATTTCGTCTACTGGACAGTCATTCTGGCGATCAACAATCAAGCCCTCCATAGCCAATCGGCACGAATTGGCTGCCGCGTCAGCGCGCCCTCAGCAGGGTCCGGCCGGCCGCCCGTCGCCGCGGCTCCGTCCGGTGCGCCAGCGCCACCAGACCCAGCGCCAGCACCGCGAGCAGCGCGCCGGTCACGGCCACGAAGGAATACCCGGCGCCGGCTTCCAGCACCCGGCCGCCGAGATAGGGGCCGAGGGTGATGCCCAGGTTGAAGGCCGAGATGTTGAAGGCCGCCGCCAGGGTCGGCGCCCGGCCGGCCAGACCGAACACCCGGGCGTTGATCGCGGGGTTGCTGGCGAACCCGAAGGCGCCGAGCAGCACGATCGCCGGGATCGCGATCACCATCGATCCGGTCATGATCGCCAAGGCGGCCGACCACACAGCCACGCCCGCGATGGCGATCGCGAGCGTGGCGAACGGCCGGCGGTCCGCGAACCGGCCACCGACGGCGATCCCGATCACCGAGCCGACACCGTAGAGACCGAGAATCAGCGGCACCCAGCTCGCGGGCACGCCGGTGGCCTCGATCAACAACGGCGCGAGATAGCTGAACGTCGCCAGCAGCGCCGCGGTGGACACCGCGGTGATCGCGTACGCCAGCCAGAGCCGTGGATTGCGGATCGCGGTCAGCTCGTCCCGCAGCGACCCGGTCTCGGCGGGCCGGCCGCCGGGAATGGACCGCACGATCATGATCATGGCTGCGGCCGAGAGGACCGCGACCGCCCAGAAGGCCGCTCGCCAGCCGAGGTGCTGGGCCAGGGCCGTGCCCGCCGGCAGCCCGACCACGGTGGCGACGGTGAGCCCACCGGCGACGATGCTCATCGCGCGGCCGCGGGCGGCCGGCCCGGCGAGGCCGACCGCGGCTACCGAGGCGACCGTCCAGAATCCCGCGTAGACGAAGGCCGCGACAACCCGGGTGGCGAGTAGCACGCCGTAGTCCGAGGTCAACGCGGCGACCAGGTGGGCCAGCACGAAGATCGCCAGCAAGATCAACAGCGTCGCCTGCCGGGATCGTCGCGCGGTCAGCACGGCCAGCAGCGGAGCACCGACCAACATGCCCAGAGCGAACGCGGAGATCAGCAGCCCCGCGGCCGGGATGGAGACCCCGAGATCGGTCGAGAGCTCGGGCAGCAGCCCGGCCAGCATCAACTCGGACGTGCCCTGCGCGAAGATGGCCAGTCCGAGGACGTACACGGCTCGGGGCATCGGAGATCTCCCTTGTTTTGGATCAATCAGTTCAGAATGTGGTCAGCCCAACGCTGGCCCGAACGAAGGTGCAGGTCAGATCGCCGTCAACGCGGTCTCCGCGATGGCCGCGCGGGTACGGCGCGGGGCACCGGCCCGGGCGGCGACCCGAATCCCGCCGAGCACGGCATGGACGTATTCGGCCAGCGCACCGGGATCGGCGCCCGGCTCGATCTCGCCGGCCGCCTGGGCCGTGACGAAGGCCGTGCGCAGGCCGGCCACCCAGCGGCGCCGATCACGCCGGAGCAGCCGCGCAATGCCCGGATCCGATGGGCCGAGCTCGACCGCCGTGTTGACCACCAGGCAGCCCGGCGGCCGGCCCGGAGCCGGATCGACGGCCCCCAGCAGCAGGTCCCGCACCTTCTCCCTGATCGGCCGGTCACCGTCGAACAGCTCCAGTGCGGCTCCGGTCGCCTGGTCGGCGTACCGGTCGAGAGCCTTCTCGAACAACTCCCGTTTGCTGCCGAACGTGTTGTACAGGCTGCTCCGGCCGAGACCGGTCGCCGCACAGAGGTGCTCGGTCGAGGTGGCCTCGAAGCCGGCGGTCCAGAACGCAATCATGGCGGCCTCGACGGCTTGGTCCTCGGCGAAGGTGCGCGGTCGAGCCATGGGCCGAGCCTACAGTTTTAGACCGTTCAGTTCAAAACCTCTGACGGCGCCTCAGTCCGGCAACGGAAGATCGACGGTCTGCCCCGGCGAGGTGCGGCGGTAGGCGTCGAACAGGTGCATGATCGACAACGACTGATCGAGGGTGCCCTTGACCGGCGCCGTCCCGTTCTGCACCGCTTCGCAGAAGTGCAGGATCTCGGCGACGTAGCCGAGGTAGAACAGGTTCTTGTTGTACAGCTGACCGAGCGAGTGCTCCGGCTGCCAAATCAGCGGCGCCACGTCGTCGTCGACGATATAGCTGCCGGAACGGCCGTAGCCGAGCTTGGCGCCGGGCCGGTAGTAGGTCAGCCGGACCCCGTCCTCGATCACCAGGTTGGCACCACGGCCGACCACCTCGACCCGCTCCAGCGGGCTGGTCGAAGCCGCGCCGCCGGCCAGATGCAGCGATCCGATCGCGCCCGACTCGAACCGCAGGGTCGACACCGAGCCGCCGGCCACCGGATCCTGCTCGTAGCTGAAGCGGGTGGCCTTGCCGCCGAGGTAGGTCAGCACCGCGCCCGGATGGTAGATGTGATCAAGAAAGCCGATCAGCCGACGCGGATCCTGCTTCGCCTCCTGGTCGGGCAGCGACTGCGGATACCGCACGGTGATCGACGTGATGCCGCCGAACTCCTCGGACTCGGTGATCGACTTCGCCTTGGTCATCGCCGGCGTGAAGATCTTCTTCAGCCCGGTCATCACGACCCGGTCGTTCGACTCGGCCGCCGCCTGCAGCTGCCGGATCTCGGCGACCGAGGCCGCGGTCGGCTTCTCCATCCAGACATGGACTCCGGCGGCCAGGCAGTCCAGCGCCAGGTCGGTCGCCTGGACCCGGCCGTCCTCGTCATAGGAGGTGACAATAAAGACGGCGTCCGGGCGCTCCTGCTCCAGCATCTTGTGATGATCATCGTAGGAGTTGCCGCCGCCGAACATCCGGGCGTACGTCGCGGCCCGATCCGCCTGCTGGTCACAGACCGCGACCAGGTCGATCGGCGCGTACTGGAAGCTCGGATAGACATTGCGGTACGAGTGCCCGCCGGCGCCGATGAAGGCGCAGCGGAGCCGTGACTCGTACTCGAACTGGTAAGTGATCTGACTCATCGCGCTCCCCTGCCACCGGTGCCGTCTGCGAGCACCAGCCTGACAGTCATGATCACCACGGCCCAGTGCCAACGGCCCGATATTGGCTACGAGTTGCGGATTGGCTACGAGTTGCGGGCGCCGGCCTTGGCCGCGCGCTCGAGCGCCTTGGCGATCGCCTCGTGCTCCTTCTGGACGGTGTCGCGCACCTTCGTCTCGGCATCGCGCCGCTTCGCCTCCGCCTCGCGCCGCTTGGCCGCGGCCGCCCGGACCCCCTTGTCCCGCCGCACCTCGTCCCGGGCGAAGTCGGGGATCTCGGGTGGCACCGGCTCCGGCCGCGGCTCCTCGGTGGTGCGGTCGCCCTGCTGCTCCAGATATCGGGCGAACCCGTCCAGCAGGCGATCCAGACCGAACCGGAAGTCGACGTCCTCCAGCTCCGGCTCGGAGGTACCGAAGTAGGCGCCCGACTCGATCAGCGGTTGGAGGTCGGGGAACCGTTCCGCGGTCACCAGCTCGCGCAGCGCCCCGGCCTGCGAGTCGGCGGCCCAGGCGTCCTTGGCCAGCTCGATGTATTCGGCGGCGACCTCCTGCTCCAGCTCGCAGAAGCTCCGCACGTACATGCTGACGACCATGATCAACGAGAGTTTATCGGGCCGGCCGAGCGCCGCCGGTCGCAGCGCCCGCAGGCCGAGGTCGACGATCGCCATGGTCTTCGGGGTCATCAACATCGTCGGCGTGCGGCTGATCTCCAGCAGCCACGAGTGGTCGCGATAGACACCGCGGACCAGGGTGGCCCAGTCCCAGACGTTGCCGCGCCAGTCCGGCCCCCAGTCGTCCTCCGGGTGGGAGACCTCGGATGCGGCGTCGGCCATCAGCACCAGCAGGTCGTCCTTGCTGGTGACGTAGCGGTAGAGGGACATGGTGGTGAAGCCGAGCGACGACGCGACCTTGCTCATGGTCACCGCGGCCAGCCCTTCGGCATCGGCGATCCCGATCGCGGCCTCGACGATCAGTTCGTGGCTCAGCTCGCGCTTCGGCCCGCGTTGCGGGTTGGCCGCGATGCCCCAGGCCATCGCCACGGCCCGCGGCAGTCCCTGCTCCACCGGATCGGTCATCCAGCCTCCTCCGCCAACTCCCTGATCGGCCCCGACTCCGGGTCATCGTAGCGTCCGGTCGATCGACTGTGTGTGTCGCATACTGTTTATATGGTACGCTGCGTACGTCATACACAGTTAGGAGTACCGCGATGACCACTGCCGTGCAGATCTCCGGCCTCACCAAGTCCTACGGCAAGCAACAGGTGCTGGCCGGGATCGACCTGACCGTGCCGACTGGCACGATCTTCGCCCTGCTCGGCCCCAACGGCGCCGGCAAGACGACCTTGATCAACATCCTGAGCACCCTGATCCCGCCGAGCGGCGGCCGGGCGACGATCCTCGGTCACGACGTCGTGGCCGACGCGGCCATGGTGCGCCGGTCGATCAGCCTGACCGGCCAGTACGCGGCCGTGGACGAGCTGCTCACCGGGACCGAGAACCTGGTGCTGATGAGCCGGCTCTCCGGCCTGAGTGCCGCCGACGCCCGGCGCCGGGCGGCCGAACTGCTGGCCGATTTCGACCTGTCGGACGCCGGCCGGCGGCGGGTGAAGACCTACTCCGGCGGCATGCGCCGCCGGCTGGACCTGGCCCTCAGCCTGATCACCGCGCCGCCGGTGCTGTTCCTGGACGAGCCGACCACCGGCCTGGACACCCGGAGCCGGCAGTCGCTCTGGCAGTCCATCCGGGATCTGGTCGGCGTCGGCACGACGATCTTCCTGACCACCCAGTATCTGGAGGAGGCCGACCAGTTGGCCGACCGGATCGCGGTGATCAACGACGGCCTGGTGGTCGCCGAGGGGTCGGCCGCCGAGCTCAAAGCGCAGATCGGCACCGAGCTGGTCGAGCTGCGCGATCCGTCCGGCCGGCTGCTCGCCGAGCATCCCACCGACGGCACCATCGACGACCTGCAGACGGTGCTGGCCGGCCTCGACCGCTCCGCGTACCCGGAGGCTCAGGTGATCATCCGCAAACCCACCCTGGACGACGTCTTCCTCGCCCTGACCGGGCCGGCCGAGACGTCCGACCATGATCGAATGGAGCTGGCCCGATGACGACCATCCCGATGTCCTCCGGCCTGACCGTGCCGCCCCCGCGGGCCGTGCCGACCGCGCTGACCACCAACCTGGCCTTCATCGGTCGCAGCGTGAAGCACTCGCTGCGCGAGGTGGACG
The DNA here is from genome assembly GCF_009299835.1 of Microlunatus speluncae. Classification (GTDB taxonomy): domain Bacteria; phylum Actinomycetota; class Actinomycetes; order Propionibacteriales; family Propionibacteriaceae; genus Microlunatus; species Microlunatus speluncae. Next base: position 12,347 of record NZ_VKCZ01000010.1, on the reverse strand, counting down.
CGCTGCTGATGGCGATCGCCCTGCCGGTGATCCTGATGTTGATGTTCACCTTCGTCTTCGGCGGGGCGATCCAGACCGGCGGCGACTACGTCAACTACGTGGTGCCCGGGATCATCCTCACCTGTGCCGGCTTCGGCGCCAGCAGCACCGCGGTCAGCGTCACCACCGACATGACCGAGGGCATCATCAACCGGTTCCGCACCATGCCGCTCCGCGCCTCGGCGGTGATCACCGGGCACGCGATCGCCAGCCTGCTGCGCAACCTGGTCGCCACCTTGGTGGTCTTCGCCGTCGCGCTGCTGATCGGCTTCCGGCCGGCGGCCGACCCGATCGGATGGCTCGCCGCCTTCGGCCTGATCGCCTTCTACATCCTGGCGATCACCTGGATCTTCGCCGTGCTCGGCCTGCTCGCCCGGACCCCCGGCGCCGCCAGCGGCTACGGCTTCGGGCTGCTCTTCCTGCCGTACGTCTCCAGCGCGTTCGTCCCGGTCGAGACGATGCCGGTCTGGCTCCGGGCCTTCGCCGAGAACCAGCCGCTGACCCCGATCATCGAGACCATCCGCGGTCTGCTGATGGGCACCGAGCTCGGCGCCCAACCCTGGTGGGCCCTCGGCTGGTGCCTGGTGATCTTGCTCGGCGGCTACCTCTGGGGCCGCTGGCTCTTCCCCCGCCGCGTCTCCCACTAACCAACCCCAACTCCAACCCCAACTTGTCAGAACGAGGGACCGCTATAGCGTCCCCTCGTTCTGACAACTCGGGGTTTGGGGGTTCTCAGGGGAGGTAGAGGAGGGCGTCGCCTACGGCGCGTTCGGCGGAGCCGGCGACGGTGTTGATCACCGCGCCGTCGACCACCATGGTCGAGGAGCCGCCGCCGTCGAGGTTGATCGAGTTCCACAGGCCGAGCGACTTGGCCACGGCGGCGGTCTCGTCCAGGGTGCTGCCGACGCTGGTCACCCGGCGACCGTCGATCACGCCGAGCACCAGCTCACCGGACCGCTTCGACCCGATGAAGGTGCGCGGGTTGCGGGCGAAGAAGGAGTTGTTCACCGGCGGCACCACCGAGACGCCGTCGCGGAGCAGCCGCTGCCGGCCGTTGACCGCCTGGCTGTCGGCGCCGAGCCGCACCTTCTTCCCGGCCTCGTCGCGCAGCTCGCTGGCCACCTCGACGCAGCCCGAGACCCGGCGCAGCGCGGTGACGTCGGCACCGGTGGCCTGCAGCGCCAGCTCGCCCTTGCCGAGGGCGACGCCCCGCTGGTCGTCGGAGCGGTGCCGGACGCAGCCCTTGGCATCGAGGACCAGCTCGGTGCCCGGACCGGTCGGCGTCGTGGCCCGGAACTCCGGGGTGATCACGACCGTGTCACCGTCGGCCGGGCAGGCGGCCTGGTCGGCCAGTTGCTCACAGCCGACCGGGACGACCGGCGGATGGTTGATCGCCTCCAACCCGACCCGCAGCCCGCGCGCCTGGACGTGCCCGGCCCAGCTGAACGCGCCGTACTGCGCCCGCAGCCGGCCGGCGTCGAGCAGCACCCCGACCTCCCCCGGGTCGAGGGTCGGCTCGCTGAGCAACTTGCCGTCGTAGACGCCGAGCCCGACCGGGTCGCCCGGATATTCCACCGAGGCCGAGAACGTGAAGAAACTGGCGTTGACCGCCGCCAGCGCGCCGTACTGGGCGGCCAGCACCGACGTCTTCTCGACCCGGGCCAGATCAGGCCCAGTGACGGCGCGCAGCTCACCCGTGGCCCGCCGCGGATCGATGGTGAGCAGGCTGACCTGCCAGGGCCCGCGCGGCGTGGTCAGGATCTCGTCCGGATCGGCCGGTTCGGTGCCGCGCACGATGGTGGTCAGCCTGACCCCCGGCGCGATCGTCCGCTCCGTCCGCGTCTCCACCAGATCGCTGTCGCCGAGCGGCAGCGATCCGGCCGGCCGGGCCGCCGCCGACTGCGCGCCGAGCACCAGCGCGAGGGCCAGGCAGACCACGAAGGTAAGAAAGGTACGTCCCCGAGTGATGACCATGGTTGATTCTCACATGATCATTGACGGTACGGGAGGGGCGAAGATGAAACGCAGGCGAAGAATCGGTGTCGGACGACCGGTCGTCGATCACTCCCGGACCGCTCGCCCCTGGTAGATTCGCGCCGTTCCTCTTCACCGCCGACCGTCGCCGGCGGGAGCCCGTACGCCAGCTGGGAGAGCTCACGCCGTGCCCGAACCCGCCCCTGTCACCGACCCGCAGCCCGTGACCGGAAAGGATCGGCTGTCATCGATCGCGCTGGCCGCGTTCTGGCTGGGCAGCCGGGTGCTGCTGATCTGGATCTGGCTGGTCGCCGAGTTCATCGCCACCGGCGACGTCCGCTACTACTTCTCCAAGATCGCGAACCTGGGCAACGTCGGCCTGAGCGAGACCTTCTACGAGTATCCGACGCCGGTCACCTGGATCCTGTCGATCCCCTACCTGCTCTCCGGTGGCAACGAGATCGGCTATGTGGTCGCCTACATCGGCTTCATGATCATCATCGATGCGGCCTTCACCATCGCGCTGTGGCGGGCCGGCGGTGACCGGCCCGGCCGGGCGGTCTACTTCTGGCTGATCTTCGTCGTCTGTGTCGGCCCGCTGACCTACCTGCGATTCGACCTGATCCCGGCCGTGCTGGCCGGCGGCGCCCTGCTGGCGCTGCGCCGGGTGCCGGCCCTGGCCGGCGTGCTGACCGGGATCGGGGCCGCGATCAAGCTCTGGCCGGCACTGCTGATCGCCGCCTTGGCCGCGCCGAAGGCGGGCCGCCGACCGGCGCTGATCGGCTTCGCCGCGGCCGGCTTCGGGCTGGCCCTGATCAGTCTGGTCGCCGGCGGCTGGCAGCGGCTGATCTCACCGCTCGGCTGGCAGTCCGGCCGTGGCCTGCAGATCGAGGCGGTCTGGGCCACGCCGCTGATGCTGGCCCGGCTGGCCGACCCGACCACCTGGACCATCGAGATGTCGAAGTTCCAGGCGTTCGAGGTGTTCGGCCCCGGCAACGAGATCATGATCATCGTCAGCAACGTCGCGACCGTGCTCGGCCTGGCGGTGATCATCGCCCTCTGTGTCCGGGCCTTCCGGGTGGCCGAGCCGAGCCTGCTGGGGATCGGGCTGCTGTTGATCGCGATCGTCGCGATCATGATCGTCACCAACAAGACCTTCAGCCCGCAGTACCTGCTCTGGCTCGGCGGCCCGGTGGCGGCGCTCGGCGTGCTGCACCGGGGTGATCAGCCACTGCTGGACCGGCTCGGCGTCTCCGTGCTGGCCCTGGCGGTGCTGACCCACCTGATCTACCCGGTGCTGTACTACCAGGGGATGCTCGACCCGCAGACCTCACCGGGCATGATCGCCGGCACCGTGGTGCTGGCGATCCGCAACGTCGCGATCCTGATCTTCACGATCGCCGTCTGCCGCCGGGCCTGGGTTGCCCTCAGGACTGCCGGGTGAACTTCTTCACCTTCGGATCGGAAGCCACCTCGTCGGCCGCCTTCTGCATCGCCGCGCAGTACTGATCCGGAGTCGACCGGCCGTTGATCAGGTTGGCCATCTCCCGCTTCCGGGCGTCCAGCAGCGCCGAATACCAGACGGCGAAGTTCAGGCTGAAGATGTTCTCCCCGGCCGCCTTCGTCGCCTCGGCCACCGACTGCAGCGCCGTGGTCGGGTTGGTCAGGTTGGAGCTCGCCGTCTTGGTCGCGATCAGCGATCCGGTCAGCTCGGCGAACTTGGCGCCGGCCTCGTTGCTCAGCATCAGCCGGAGATACTGCATCCCGCCGAGCTTGTTCTTCGAGTTCTCGCCGATGATGAAGTTCTCGCCCGGACCGCCGTAGATCGCTTCGTACGGCAGCTGATCGGACGTGGTCAGCGACGGCACCGGCTGCATCACCATGTCGAAGCCGGCCGTGACCTGCTTGCGCATCTCGTTCTCCAGCCAGGAGCCACAGGGGATGATCGCCGCCCGTCCCTGCAGCCACTGCGCCTGCGAGGTGGTGTGGTCCAGGCCCTCGGACCCGTCCATGATGAAACCCTCGTCGTGCAACTGCCGGACCGCCGTCGCCGCCGCCAGCACCGACTCGTTGTCCCAGCCGTCCGGCCGCAGGTTGTCCATGTTGAGCATGACGTCGACGCCGCCGTGCTTGATCGCCAGCGTGTCCAGGATCGTGTCCATGTACTGCGTGTGCACCCCGGTGTGCACGAACGGGGCCAGCCCGGTGGACTTGATCGTGTCGCAGAGGGCGAGGAAGTCGCTCCAGGTCTTGGCCGGCGTCCAGCCCTTCTCCTTGAACAGCGGCCCGCTGTACCAGAAACCCCAGCCCGCGAAGACGTACGGCAGCTGCCGCATCACCCCGTCGTAGGACCCGTTGACGATCGCGGCCGGCATCAGCAGGTCGCGGATCTTCAGGTTCGGGTCGTCCACCGACGGCGAATCCAGCAGCGGCGTCAGGTCGGCCAGCTGGTTGTCCGCGACCAGGGTGGCGGTCGGCATCGCGTCAGCGCCGGCGTTGTCGATCACCTCCGGCGGATTGCCGCCGGCGAACCGGGTCTGCAACGTGCTGGCGATCTTGACCGTCGACGACATCTTGCCGACCTCGCCGCCGGCCCAGGTGTTGTAGAGCCCGATGTGCTCCTTGCCGTACTGATCACCGTAGCCACCGTTGAAGATCACCACCTCGAGCGGCAGCTTCTTGTCCGCGCCGAGCGGGTTGTCCGCGGTCTGGTCCCCCGCCGATGCCGAGCCGCCGGGCGCGGGCGTCCCACCGCTGGCCACACAGGCGGTCAGCGCTCCGGTGCCGGCCAGGGCCGCACCGGCGGCGGCGGTCCTGATCAACGACCGCCGGGTGATCGGCGGGACGTGCTTGTCGAACTCGGGTGCCATGATCGGATTCCCTTCGGGGGGTCGGAGACTATTTCAGCGCGCCGGCGGTCATCCCGGCCTGGATCTGCTTCTGGAAGATCACGTACAGGATCAGCACCGGAGCCATGCTGATCACCAGGCCCGCGAACAGACCGGAGAAGTCCGATCCGTACTGCGAATCCCCGGCCAGCTTGGCCAGGCCCTGGGTCACCACGTAGAGCCCCGGATTGTCGTTGTTCAGGAACAGCGGCAGCAGGTACTGGTTCCACAGACCGACCGCGTTGAAGATCGTGATGCTGACGATGCCCGGCCGGGCCAGCGGCAGCATCACGAAGAAGTAGGTCTTGAAGTGACCGCAGCCGTCGATGAACGCGGCCTCGCTCAGTTCATTGGGCAGGCTGGCGAAGAACCCGGTCAGGAAGAACACCGTGAACGGCATCGCGTAGGCGACGTAGACCGCGATCAGTCCGTGATAGGTGCCGAGCACCCCGAACGGCAGCCCGGCGGCCTGCAGGCTGGTGCCGAGCTGCTTCATCACGCCGAACAACGGGATCACGGCCAGGAAGACCGGCAACGCCATCGCTCCGACGAACGCCAGGTTCAGCGCCCGCCGGCCGACGAACTGGTAGCGGGCCAGCACGTAGGACACCATCGCGCCGAGGATCATCACGATCGCCGTCGACAGGCCGACGACGATCAGCGAGTTGAAGAAGTAGCTGCCGAACTGGGCCTCGTTCCAGGCCCGGCCGTAGTTCTCGAACTGCAGCGCCAGCGGCGGCCGCCAGGAGTCGACGAAGATCTCGGCGTCGGTCTTCACCGACGACATCAGCACCCAGATGATCGGCAGGCCGATGATCAGCGACCAGGCGATCAGGATCACGTGGGTGGTGATCGTCAGCCCGCGCTCACCCTTGATCTTCGGCGCGGTCTCGGTCCGGAACTCGACCCCCGATCCGGAGGTCGCGGTCTTCAGGCTCATAGGTCGCCCTGCTCTCGGCGGGTGATCCGAAGGGTCAACGCGGCCAGCACCATGGTGATCAGGAACAGCACCACGCCTTGGGCCGTGGCATAGCCGAACTGACCCTGCTCCTTGAAGCTCTTGTAGATCGACAGAGCCATCACCGTGGTCGTCTCGTTGGGCCCGCCCGGCCCGATGGTCATCAACTGCACGATCGCGAACGCGTCCAGGCAGAGCACGCCGAGATAGATGTAGGCGACGATGATCGACGACCGCAGCAGCGGCAGGGTGATCCGGAGGAAGGTCTGGAAGCGACTCGCCTTGTCGATGGCCGCCGCCTCCAGCAGTTCCCGCGGGATGTTCGCCATCGCGGCGGAGAAGTAGACCATGTAGAAGCCGACGTTCATCCAGACCATGACGATGACCACCGTCAACAGGGCCGTGTTCGGATCGGCCAGCCAGGACGGCGGATCGGCCACTCCGACCAATCGCAACAGGGAGTTCAGCAGTCCGCCCGGATGGAACACCTGCTGGAACATGATCGCCAGCGCGGCGATCGAGATCACCTGCGGGACGAAGAACAGCACCCGGTAGAAGGTCGACCCGGCGACGCCACGCAGCTGGCCGGCCTTGGTGCTGCCGGAGAAGTTGAGCATGGAGGCGAAGAACAGGGCGATCGCGATCGAGATCGCGGGGACGACCAGCAGCAGGATCAGGTTGTTGCGCAGCCCGGCCCAGAACACCCGGTCCGGGTTGAAGTCGCCGAGCCCGAGCAGCGCGGCGAAGTTCTGCAGCCCGACGAACTCGAAGGTCGGCGAGTAGCCGGTCCAGTTGGTCAACGCCAGATAGAAAGCCTGCAGATACGGCGACACGACGAAGATCAAGAAGATGATCATCGGCACGATCAGGAACGAGACCACGAAGACGTACTTCTGCACCAGTTGCCGGCGCCGCTGCCGGGCCCGCGCGGTCGGGTCGGCGACGGGCGGCGTCGGGCGCGCGGCAGGCGCCGTGTGGTCGGCTGTCACCGCCACCGCGTCGCCACCTTCGGCCATCGATATCCCCTGCCCGTCCCGCCTGAGAGGTGAGTTTCTCGCTCACCTAAGCACAATCACCGAAGAGTTTCCCCGATCCGGGAAGGAAAGTTACCCAAGCGCGCCGTCCCTGTCAGCACAGGCGCGCCGGAGCCCGCCGCACGCGTTCCGGAACCGACCCCGGTGAGCGCCGTCACGGCGGCGTCGGCCAGGATCGTGCCCCATGACCGGGGTGATCATCGGAGCCGATGTCGGCGGGACCTCGACCCGCGTCGGCGTCGCCGACCTGACCGGACGGTTCCTGGCCGTGGCCCAGGGCGGCCCGGCCAATCCGAACGCCGTCGGGCACGAGCCGGCCATCGCCGAGATCCGGCGGGTGACGGCCGAGGCGTTGAGCTCGGCGGCGACCGCGGCCGGCGAGCCGCTGGCGATCACCGGCGTGGTGATCGGCCTGGCCGGGATCACCGGCCTGGCCGACCCGATCGGTTTCGGCCGGTCGGCGCTGCCGCCGATCGAGCCGGCCGACCCGCCGCTCGCGGTCGTCACCGACCTCGCGGTCGCGTACGCGTCGGCAACGCCGGATCCCGACGGGTACGCGCTGATCGCGGGCACCGGAGCCTTCGCCGGCAGGATCAGCTCGGGCGTCCAGGTCGAACGGCGGGACGGCTGGGGCTGGCTGCTCGGCGACGACGGGTCCGGCTTCTGGCTCGGCCGCGAGGCGGTCCGGGCCACGCTGACCCAGCTCGAGCACGGGCGGCCGCTCAGCCCGCTGGCCCGGGCGGTGCTCGGCGGCGCCGTACCGGATGCCGAGGTCCCCGCGGACGCCTTGATCCGGAACAGTTATGCCCGGCCGCCGCGCGAGCTGTCCCACTATGCGCCGCTGGTGACCGGCCTGGCCGGGCACGACCCGGTCGCGGCCGAGATCGCCGACCGCGCCGCCGAGCTGCTGGCCGGGACCCTCGGTGCCCTCGATCCGGTGCCGGGCCGACCGGTCGTGCTGGCCGGGTCGGTCCTGCTGGCCCGGTCCATGAAACGGCCATCGCCGATCGGCACCCGATTGCGGGCGCTGCTCGCCGATCGCCTGGACAATCCCCTGTTCGACGCCGGTCCGGGCGTCGTCGGCGCCGCCTGGCTGGCCGTTCCGGGCACCGCCGCGGCCGATCGGGAGCGGCATGCCCGGCTGCTGGCGTCGGTCGCCACCTGGTCCGGCTAGTTCGTTCCCTGAGCCTGTCGAAGGGCAAGCCCGATGGATCTCCCATGATCGGGGCGAATCAACCGGGCGCACCTGACCTGCCCTTCGACAGGCTCAGGGAACGAAACAAGCGGCAATCCCGCCCCGAACGACGGGCCTGGAAACGGCACGGCAACACAGCCCCTACCACCAGGCCCGGTGGTCCGCATTCTTCGGTAGCCTGGGAGGCGACACCGCGGTGACATCGGCCGCGGGTGAGCGTGCAACGGAAGAAGGCGACAGTGGCCACGAGGCCAGACCAAACATCCCCCGGATCGCCCGCTGCGGGCGGCTCCAACCGCAGCAAATCAGCAGATCTCAGCCCCGGTCAGACCGGCGATGGCGGGATCGCCGCCGATGTCGGAGCCAACGATTGGCTGCTGGAGGAGATGTACGAGCAGTATCAGGAAGATCCGAACTCCGTCGCCCCGAGTTGGAAAGAGTATTTCTCGTCCCGCAACGGGCATGAGGTGACGAACAAGCCCGCGGCCAAGCCCGCCGCGGCACCCTCCCCGAGTTCGACCCCGGCCGCCGGCAGCGCCGGCGCGGCGACGACCGAGCGAGCCGCCCCGGCCAAGCAGACCACTGCGGCCGACAGCCAGCCCGCGCCGGCTGCGGCGCCGCGCGCGCGGGCCGCCCAGGTGGAGCCGCCGAATCAGGTGAAGGAGGTCCGGCCGAACAAGCCGGGCAGCCAGGGCGGACTGCCGGCCGACCCGCCGAACCCGTCGAACCGGCCCGACGTCGCCGACACCGAGCCGACCCGGACCACGCTGCGCGGCGCCCCGGCCCGGACCGCGAAGAACATGGACCTGTCCCTGGCCGTGCCGACCGCGACCAGCGTCCGCTCGCTGCCGGTCAAGCTGCTGATCGACCAGCGGGTCGTGATCAACAATCATCTGCGGCGGGCCCGTGGTGGCAAGGTCTCGTACACCCATCTGATCGGGTACGCGATCGTCCGCGCGCTGCAGGACGTCGCGTCGCTGAACAACGCCTACGACGAGATCGACGGCAAGCCGACCCTGGTGGTGCCGGCGCACGTCAACCTCGGCCTGGCGATCGACATGCCGAAGCCGGACGGCACCCGGCAGCTGCTGGTGCCGAGCATCAAGAACTGCGAGAACCTCGACTTCGCCCAGTTCTGGGCGGCCTATGAGGAAGTGGTCAAGAAGGCGCGGTCCAACTCGCTGACGGTCGAGGACTTCGCCGGCACGACGATCACGCTGACCAACCCGGGCACGCTCGGCACCAACAACTCCGTGCCGCGGCTGATGCGCGGCCAGGGCGCCATCATCGGCGTCGGCTCGATGGACTATCCGCCGGAGTTCCAGGGCGCCGACCCGGAGCGGCTGAACGAGACGGCCGTGTCCAAGGTGATGACCCTCACCTCGACGTACGACCACCGGGTGATCCAGGGTGCACAGTCCGGCGAGTTCCTGGGCCGGATGCACGCCCTGTTGCTCGGCGAGGACGACTTCTACGACGACATCTTCCGGGCGCTGCGGATCCCGTACGCCCCGATCCGGTGGGCCAACGATGTCAGCACCGAGCACGAGGATCAGGTCTCCAAGCAGGCCCGGATCCTGGAGATGATCAACGCCTACCGGGTCCGCGGCCACCTGATGGCCGACACCGATCCGCTCGAGTACCGGCTGCGGATGCATCATGATCTTGATGTCCAGAGCCACAACCTGACGCTGTGGGACCTTGATCGCGAGTTCGCCACCGGTTCGTTCGGCGGTGGTCGCGGTCGGCTGAAGATGCGCAAGATCCTCGGCATCCTGCGGGACGCGTACTGCCGCACCATCGGTATCGAATACATGCACATCCAGGAGCCGACCCAGCGCAGCTGGGTCCAGGAGCGGGTGGAGCGGCCGCACGAGTCGCTGCCGCGCGAGGAACACCTGCGGATCCTGGACAAGCTCAACGAGGCCGAGATCTTCGAGACGTTCCTGCAGACCAAGTTCGTCGGGCAGAAGCGGTTCAGCCTCGAGGGCGGCGAGTCCACGATCGCGCTGATGGACGAGGTCTGTGAGCAGGCCGCCAACCACGGCCTGGCCGAGGTCTGCGTCGGCATGCCGCACCGCGGCCGGCTGAACGTGCTGGCCAACGTGGTCGGCAAGTCGTACGCGCAGATCTTCCGCGAGTTCGAGGGCAACATCGATCCGCGGACCGTGCAGGGCTCGGGCGACGTGAAATACCACCTGGGCGCCGAGGGCGAGTTCACCGCGCTGTCCGGAGCCAAGATCAAGACCTCGGTCGCCGCGAACCCGTCCCACCTGGAGGCCGTGAACCCTGTCCTGGAAGGGATCGCGCGGGCCAAGCAGGACATCCTCGACCGCGGCAGCGAGTTCCCGGTGTTGCCGGTGCTGCTGCACGGTGACGCCGCGTTCGCCGGGCAGGGCGTGGTTGCCGAGACGCTGAACCTGTCCCAGCTGCGTGGCTACCGCACCGGCGGCACGATCCACATCATCGTGAACAACCAGGTCGGCTTCACCACCTCGCCGACCGAGTCCCGGTCGTCGATGTACTGCACCGATGTGGCCCGGATGATCCAGGCACCGATCTTCCACGTGAACGGCGACGATCCCGAGGCCTGCATCCGGGTCGCCCGGCTGGCGTTCGAATTCCGGCAGGAGTTCAACAAGGACGTCGTGATCGACCTGATCTGCTACCGCCGGCGCGGGCACAACGAGGGCGACGACCCGAGCTTCACCCAGCCGAAGATGTATGACCTGATCGAGAAGAAGCGTTCGGTGCGCAAGCTCTACACCGAGGCCCTGATCGGTCGCGGCGACATCTCCGTCGAGGACGCCGAGCAGGTGATGACCCGGTTCCAGGAGCGGCTGGAGAGCGTCTTCGCCGAGGTCCGCAACGCCGGCGCCGACGCCCCGCACGACAAGCCGTACCGCCGGGTGCCGGTGTATCCGAACAAGTCGGCGGCCAAGCACGGCACCGCGATCACGATGGAGTCGCTGAAGAAGATCGCCGACGCGCACACCAACGTGCCCGACAACTTCACCGTGCATCCGAAGGTGCTGCCGCAGTTGCAGCGCCGCGCGGCCGCGATCACGCAGGGCCCGATCGACTGGGCGACCGGCGAGATCCTCGCCCTCGGCTCGCTGCTGCTGGAGGGTCGGCCGGTGCGGCTGACCGGTCAGGATTCGCGGCGCGGCACCTTCGTGCAGCGGTTCGCCGCGGTGATCGACCGGAAGACCGGCGAGTCCTGGGTGCCGCTGCGCAACCTGGACGATGATCAAGGAAAGTTCGCCGTCTTCGACTCCCTGCTCAGCGAATACGCTTCGATGGGCTTCGAGTACGGCTACTCCGTGGCCCGCCCCGAGGCGCTGGTGCTCTGGGAGGCGCAGTTCGGCGACTTCGCCAACGGCGCGCAGACGATCATCGACGAGTTCATCACCGCCGGTCAGGCCAAGTGGACCCAGAAGTCGGGCGTGGTGCTGCTGCTGCCGCACGGCTACGAAGGTCAGGGGCCGGACCACTCCTCCGCCCGGATCGAGCGGTTCCTGCAACTGGCGGCCGAGGACGCGATCACCGTCGCCTATCCGTCGTCGCCGGCCAGCTACTTCCACCTGCTCCGGCAGCAGGCGCTGAGCGAGCGGCACCGTCCGCTGGTCGTCTTCACCCCGAAGCGGATGCTCCGGATGAAGTCGGCCACCTCGGCGCCGGAGGACTTCACCACCGGCACCTTCCAGCCGGTGCTGACCGACCCGACGATCAGCGACGCCGCAGCCGTGAAGACCGTGCTGCTGTGCTCGGGCCGGCTGCGCTGGGAACTGATGGCGGAGCGGGACAAGCGCGGCCTGTCCGACTCGGTGGCCGTGGTCTCGGTGGAGCGGTTCTACCCGCTGCCCGGTGACGAGGTCGCCCGAGCCCTGGCCGGCTACGGCAACGCGAACGACATTCGCTGGGTCCAGGAGGAGCCGGAGAACCAGGGCGCCTGGTTCTACATGGCCATGAACCTCCCCCGGGCCCTGGCCGACGCCACGCCGGATCGCCCGGTCCGGCTCACCTCCGTGGCCCGGCCCTCCTCGTCGGCGCCGTCGGTGGGGTCGGCGAAGGAGCATGACGTACAGCAGAAGACCCTGTTCGACTCCGCGCTGTCCGTCTCGCACTGAAGATTTCTCTTCTGACCGTGCCCTGAGCCCATTCCTGGGCTTGGGGCACGGTCTTCTTTTTGTTCCTGAGGGATTGAAGGTGGCTGCCGCGGTGGGGGCTGGGGGTCTGTGCGCTGGCTACCATCCGCA
>NZ_VKCZ01000006.1 GCF_009299835.1 Microlunatus speluncae | reverse complement strand
CCGCACGCACCCGCACCTCACGGGGATACTTCGACGGACGTGCCATAACTCCATCCTCCAACTAATGAAGTCTCCAGACACCCCGGGGCGGTTCAACTTTCGCGGGTGTCCGGGGTGGGTTGGCGTGCGTTTCCCGACCGGGGTGGACTTTTCGCAAGTGCCCGGGGCCCGTTCGCCGTGCGTTTCTCGACCAGGGTCGACTTTCGCGGGTGTCCGGGGTGGGTTGGCGTGCGTTTCTCGACCGGGGTGGACTTTTCGCAAGTGCCCGGGGCCCGTTCGCCGTGCGTTTCTCGACCAGGGTCGACTTTCGCGGGTGTCCGGGGTGGGTTGGCGTGCGTTTCTCGACCGGGGTGGACTTTTCGCAAGTGCCCGGGGCCCGTTCGCCGTGCGTTTCTCGACCGGGGTCGACTTGCGCACCCAGGCGGCGAACAGGTTCGCGGGTCGGGCTGGTGTCGCGACCAAGGTCGTGGGTCGAGCTTTGTCGAAGGGCAAATCAGGTTGCCCCGTTCGGCCGGAGACGACGCGCCAAGGGCGGGCGGCCTGTTGCGGCCCGCGGGGACTTTCAGGCAGGAGAGCCGGTTGGCTGGTCGGGATTGCATCGGGTGGGATCGGATCGTGGTGTCCGGCCGGGTGGGTTGATTCGGGCGTACCCGCTGAGTGGACGCTTGTGCCACGGATGGCTGTCGTGGAGTTGGCCGAGCAGTCCGCTCGGGGCATTCGGCCGGGGCGAGGCTGGGCGGGGATCGGGTGGCACCCTGGAATTTGACCGGCAGTCGCGGCAGGCTCGGCGACACGCCGGGCAGATCGGTTGCTCGGGTCGACTGCTGGTCGAATTCCAGGGGGAGCAAGGCCGGACAATGCGTCCAGCGTCCAGCGCGACCGGTGGCGCGTGTGGTCCGGCCAAACGGGGCAGGCCTGTCAGAGCCAAGTCTCGGGTTCGGATCGCGGGACCTACGCTCCTGTCAGGTAGTTCCGGCTGGCAGGATTCGCCCGCCCTGGGTTGGCCGGACAAGCCCGCTCGGTGCACGCCGAGGATCTGAAGACGCGCCAAGGACGGGCGGGGTTCTGGAACCTCCGGCCGGGCGCCGGTTGCGCTGCGGCGATGCCCAGCCGGCGAACTTCGCCGCCCGATACCGGTGCCGGGCCGCATGACGCGGCGGACCGCACTGACCTGCCCTTCCGTGGCGCGTCTTTCCGGTCGTCAGCCCGTGACCTGACAGGGCACCCACCTGGCCTGCCCGCTTCGACTGGCTCATGACAAGCGTCGGCAGGCTCAGGGAACGATCACCCACTCGCCGGTCCGGCACCGCCCATGTCCAAGATCATCGGTGGATCCAGGACTCGGGGAATCGCCGCCGAGACCGGCGGGAGCACTTCCTTCCCTGAGCCTGTCGAAGCTTGTCCTGAGCCTGTCAAAGGGGCAGGCCAGCCCCGTCCGAGCGGCAGCGCAGGGTGGCGGGGACGGGACGTCCGGACCTGGCAGACTGACCGCCCGTGACCACTGTGCACAGCTCCGGGGCCGGGTCATCACCCCGGCGACGTCGTCTGATCGGGATCATCGCGCTGGCCGTGATCGTCGTCCTGGTTGCGGTCGGGATCGTCGTCGCGGTGGTGAGCCGGGAGGAGCCGTCCGCTCCCGTACCGCCGCCGGCGGAGCACCAGGTGCGGCAGGAGTTGATCAAGGCCGCCCGACCGGATCCCCGCTGCGCCGAGCTGAAACCGAAACAGCCCTCCGGTCAGGGGGAGGTGCGGATCGGGGTGATCCGGCTCCGCGGCCACTGCCTGATCTCCGAGACCGTGCTGACCACCGAGGCCGCGGCCGAGGCGATGCTGACCGAGCTGCGGGGCCGGCCCGACGTGGTCGCGGCCGACCGGACCCGAGAGGTGCCGCCGGCGACGGACGACCCGCACCCGGCCACCGAGGGGCAGCCGGAGCGGCAGTGGGCGCTGGACAAACTGGGCGGCGCCGACGCGCTCCGCGCGCTGTGGCCCGACGACGCCCCCGAGATCCGGGTCGGCGTCGTCGACACCGGCATCGACCAGGGGCAGGCGGAGTTCGGCGACCGGGTGATCGGGGTCAAGAACACCGAGCTCGGCCGGGACGATTACGAGTCCCACGGCACCTTCGTCTCCGGGATCATCGCCGCCGCCGACGACGGCACCGGGATGACCGGGCTGGCGCCGAAGGCCACCCTGCTCGATGCCCAATACTGGCGCGACGGCAAGTCGGTCGGCGACGAGGGCATCCACGACGAGATCATCTGGGCGGTCGACCGCGGCGCCAAGGTGGTCAATCTCTCGGCCGGCTCCTCGAACACGTCGCTGCTGCGGGCCGCGTACGACTACGCCGAGCTCAACCGGGTGGTGCTGGTCCCCGCCGTGGGCAACTGCGGCACCTCGCCGTGGCGGCCGTGGCCGCGGGAGTGGAGCGAGGTGGACAAGAAGGCCTGCCCCGAGGGGCGCAACGAGATCGCCGGCCAGGCCGACCAGCCGACCGTCGTCGGCGTCGGCGCGGTCAACGAGGACGGCGACCGGGCCGGATTCTCCTCGGCCAACCGGACCGTGATGATCATGGCTCCGGGCGAGGACGTGCTGTCGACCTGCGTCAGCCGGCTGGCCGGACCGCGCACCCTGTGCACCGGCGACGGCACCTCCTACGCCGCGCCGATGGTCACCGGCGCCGTAGCGATCTTGCTCGCCCGGCATCCGGAGGCGGCCCCGGCCGACATCCGGCAGGCGTTGATCATGAGCGCCGACCCGGTCGATGTCGCTCGCGGCTCGCGCAACGACGAGTACGGCTACGGCCGGCTCAACGTGATCGCCGCCGCGAAGTATCTCGATGATCATCCGCCGCAGCCGGCGCCGGTCGAGCCGGTGATCGCGGCGGCGACGATCTCCGGTGCTGACCATCGCACCGAGTTGATCACCACCGACGCCCGGAAGATCGAGGTGCAGCAACTCGACGGCCGCAACCAGACGCCGACGGCCGCCTTCAGCAACGACGGTGCCTGGTTCGCCGCCACCGACGGCAAGCACCTGACCGTGGTCGACACCGCCAACGGCCGGCAGCAGTCGACCGAGTGCAGTTGTTCCGGCGTCGCCTTCGGCCCGAAGAACGAGGTGGTCACGGTCACCCGTTCCGATCCGATGCGGATCACGCGCTACGACCCGTACACGGCCGACTGGGTCTCCACCACCGACGCCAAGCAGGGCGGCCTGACCGGCTACACCGTCCGGGCCGTGGCGGCGGTGCGCGACCTGACCATCGTCGTCGGCGCGTCCCGTTCCCAGTACGGGAGCCACGATGATCTGCTCGGCATCGGCAAGGACGGAACGATGTATGCGCTCGCGACCTCCGGCGACGGATTCGGGCAGGTCGCGGTGTCCGACGACGGTCGCTGGCTCGTGGCCTCGGGCGTGCCCACCTGCGCCGAGGACCCGCGCGCGCTCCGCCTGCTCGACCTGAAGAAGCGGAGTGCGGGGGAATATCCGCCCGAGCAGGAATGGTCGACGCTGGTGGCCCCGGTGGCCGCCGCCTCCTGCGCCACCACCTCGCTGCACTTCGAGGGGTCGACCCTGGTGGCCGGCTGGATGGCCGTCGGCGACGGGGTGCGGGTCGCCTGCCCGAAACCGGACGAGTCCCTCGCCGTCTCCGGCTCGCTGGCGATCAAGCCGTTCGCGCCCGCGGCGGGTGTCCGGCAGGTCTCCTGGACCGACATCGCCTGCGGCGCGGCCGGGGTCTGGCACCCGGAGGACGGCTATCAGTTGCAGCTCAAGCCCGGGCCGTCGTCGCCGGAACTGCACCGGACGCCGAAGTCCTATTCCTTGATCAGCAAGCAGCCGGACGGCAATGGCGAGACGGTCCTGGCCGACGGAGCCGAAACCGTCCTCGTCCGCCCCCGCTGACCCACGCGGACCGGGCGTCCGACCAGTCAGCGGCGACGCGACCAGTCTTGTCAGCCGCGACCACTGCAGCGGTCGCGGCAGCCGGTAGCGGTCGCGTGCGGATCAAGAGCGCCTCGGAGTCGGCCGGCCGCTCAGGCCAGGGGCAGGGCGTTCTTGATCATGGTCAGTTGGCGGCGTTCCTCGGTGAAGTTCCGCGGCCGCGGCTGATCGGGGTTGGTGTCCAGGATGAGATCAGCGGCCCCGAGCCGGCGCAGTTCGACGACGTCGCCGACCACCTGACCGAGCGACCCCACGCCGAGCGGTCGGTCATCCGGCGCCGGGTCGGGTTGCAGCCGGGCCTTGATCCGGACCGCGAGCTCGGGCACCGGCCGGCCGAGCTCGGCGGCCGCGGCGGCCAACCCCGGCAGCCCGATCTCGCGCAGCCAGCCGAGCTCCGGGTTGATCGGATGCCAGGCCGTACCGAAGCGGGCCGCGCGCCGGATCGCCGCGGGCGCGTGGCCGCCGACCCACAGCGGCAGCCGGCCGCCGGGCGGGGTCGGCCCGGTCGCGACGTCGGTGAACCGGAAGTCGGGCGTCTCGGCGCTCACCGTGTCCGCGGCCCAGGCCCGGGTGATCACGTCGAGGTGGTCGTCGCTGGTCCGGCCGCGGGCCCGGAAGTCGAGCCCGAAGGCCTCGAACTCGGTCCGGGACCAGCCGGTGCCGACGCCGAGGACGAACCGGCCGTCGCTGTATTCCTGCACCATCGCGCTCATCCGGGCCACCAGCAGCGGATGCCGGTACGGCAGCACGACGACTGAGGTGCCCAGTCGGACCGTCGACGTCCGCCCGGCCAGCCAGGACAGCAGCACGAACGGGTCGTGGAAGGGTGGCGGATAGATCGCCGCCACCTCCGGCGTCGGCGCCACGTGGTCGGAGACGACCACCTGGTCGAAGCCGGCGTCCTCGGCGTAGCCGGCCCAGTCGAGCAGGGTCGCGGCGGTCGTCTCCGGCCCGAAGTTGGGCAGATTGATCCCGAGTCTCATCGCGTCGCCAGGAAGGCGCGGAACGGCTCGGCCAGCTCGTCCGGTCCGAGCCCGGAGTCGACCTGCCGCGCGATGCCCGACAGCAGTTCGGTGACCGCGTCCATCAGCCGGCCGGTGTGGTCCGGGTTCGGATCCAGGTCGGTCGGCACCAGTTCCCGGCCGGCGGCGTACACGATCTCCGTGACGCCGGCGGCCGCGGCGACGGTGCGGCAGATCGCGCACGGCTCGCAACTCGAGTAGACGACCGTCCCGGCCAGTCCGGCCAGGCCGACCCGGCGGCCGGCGTCGCGGATCGCGTCCACCTCGCCGTGGGCGGACGGGTCGGAGTCGGCCAGGGCCCGGTTGGCGCCGACGCCGATCACCGTGCCGTCACGGACCACGGCCGCCGTGAACGGGAGTTGGCCCGCGGTGCCGTGCTCGACGGCCAGTCGTACGGTCCGGGCCAGCAGCCCGGCCTCCCCGTCGAGCGCGGACAGGTCGGCGCCGAGCAGCTCGGTCAGCCCGGCCGGTAGCAGAATTTCGGTCATGACCCGGAAGATAGGTGCTGACACCGGTGTCAGGGGCAAGAACGGGGAGGGATTCGATGCGGATCGGCGAGATGCGGATCGGGGAGCTGTCGGACCGGACCGGCGCCAGCGTCCGGTCCATCCGCTACTACGAGCGGCAGGGGCTGCTCGGCGCGGACCGGAGCAGCAGCGGGCAGCGGGTGTTCCGGCCCGACGCGGTGCAGCGGGTCGAGCTGATCCGCCGGCTGCTGGACGCGGGGCTGAACAGTCGCTCGATCGCCGACGTGCTGCCCTGCATCACCGATCCGAGCATCCGGACTCCCTACCTGGCCCTGCGGCTGGGCCAGGAACGCGCCCGGATCCTGGCCGAGATCGACCAGCTCAGCCGCACGGCCGAGGCCCTGGACGAGGTGATCGACGAAATCTCGGTCGTCCCGGACCACGATCGCTCGTAGGGTCGTGATCATGGGCTTCATCGAGACGGTCAATGTCGGCGCCGCCAGACCGAATCCGTACAAGCAAGCGGACTCGACCGGGATCGACAAGCGGCCCGCGGACGGTCCGGTGCAGGTCCGGCCGCCGGGGCCGAAACACGGTGGGTTGGGCAGCGGGGTGGTCGGCGACTTCATCGGCGACCGGCGGAGCCACGGCGGTGATCGCCAGGCCCTGTATGTCTTCCAGCGCGAGGATCTGGACGACTGGGCCGAGCGGCTCGGCCGAGAGCTCGGCAACGGCTACTTCGGCGAGAACCTGACCACCCGCGGCGTCGACGTCAGCGGGGCCCGGATCGGGGAGCGGTGGCGGCTCGGCGCCGACGTCGTGGCTCGGGTCACCGCGCCGCGGATCCCGTGCTCGACGTTTCGTGGCTGGACCGGCGAGAAGGGCTGGCTGAAGCACTTCGTCCGCGATCGCCGGCCGGGCACGTACCTGGAGATCCTCGAGGCCGGCGAGCTCAGCGCCGGTGACCCGATCGAGGTGATCAGCCGGCCCGATCACGACGTCACGATCGCGTACGCCTTCGCCGCCCTGATCGACTCGCCCGAGCTGCTGCCGGGCCTGTTGGCGGCAGGCCGGGATGACCTGGGCGAGGAGCTGTTCCGGATGGCGTCGAACGGCGAGACGTTCTCCCTGGGCTGAACGCGGCGACCCTTCTCGACCGGGCTCGGTCAGTAGGCTGGAGAGGTGCCCGCGAGGGTCGCCGGACGTGCTTTTGACCGGCGAGGACGTAGCGGATAACCTTGGTCCTTGTGTTCGGGCTCGCCCGAATCTTCGTGCGTGCCCGACCTTGATCCCCGTGATCGGAGCGTGTTTCGCACAGCTGTCCGGCCGGGGTTCCCTGGCGGGACGCACCCAACGATCCGGTGACAGAAAGAGATATTCAGCGGTGCCCACAATTCAGCAGTTGGTCCGGAAGGGCCGCGCAGACAAGGTGAGCAAGTCGAAGACGCCTGCGCTCAAGGGTTCGCCTCAGCGGCGGGGCGTGTGCACGCGCGTCTACACCACCACTCCGAAGAAGCCGAACTCGGCTCTGCGCAAGGTCGCCCGGGTCAAGCTGTCCTCGGGGGTCGAGGTCACCGCCTACATCCCCGGCGTGGGTCACAACCTGCAGGAGCACTCGATGGTGCTGGTCCGCGGTGGCCGCGTTCGTGACCTGCCGGGTGTCCGGTACAAGGTCATTCGCGGCTCGCTGGACGCGCAGGGCGTCAAGAACCGCAAGCAGGCTCGCAGCCGCTACGGCGCGAAGAAGGAGAAGTAATGCCCCGCAATGGCCCCGCCCCGCGGCGCCCGGTGATGGTCGATCCGGTTTACGGTTCGCCGCTGGTCAGCCAGCTGGTGAGCAAGGTGCTGGTCGACGGCAAGAAGACCATCGCGCAGAACATCGTCTACTCGGCCCTGGAGGGCACCCGGGCCAAGACCGGTGTCGATCCGGTGCAGACGCTGAAGCGGGCCCTGGACAACGTGCGCCCCGCGCTCGAGGTGAAGAGCCGCCGGGTCGGTGGCGCCACCTACCAGGTGCCGATCGACGTGAAGCCGGG
This sequence comes from Microlunatus speluncae, assembly GCF_009299835.1. GTDB lineage: Bacteria > Actinomycetota > Actinomycetes > Propionibacteriales > Propionibacteriaceae > Microlunatus > Microlunatus speluncae. Next base: position 168,154 of record NZ_VKCZ01000006.1, on the reverse strand, counting down.
TCGGTCGACGACCCTGGCGTTGCGCTGGCTGATCACCTTCTCCCGGCAGCGGCGTGAGAAGACGATGTCCGAGCGGCTGATGAACGAACTGCTGGACGCCTCGAACGGCCTGGGAGCCGCGGTCAAGCGCCGCGAGGACACCCACAAGATGGCCGAGGCGAACCGCGCCTTCGCGCACTACCGCTGGTAACGAGGACTGCGGGTGCGGCCCGCCCGCCCGAGCTCGTCTCGGGCGGGGCCGCACCTACCGGCCGGTGAACCCGGCATCACCACCCCGCCCCCGAAGCCGGAAGCTTCTGAGGGGCATCGCATGTTTAGACACAGATAGAGGTTGAACGCTTTCGTGGCCGTCGACATCAAGACCGACCTGGGCAAGGTCCGCAACATCGGGATCATGGCCCACATCGATGCGGGCAAGACCACCACCACCGAGCGGATCTTGTTCTACACCGGCATCAACTACAAGATCGGTGAGGTCCACGACGGCGCGGCCACGATGGACTGGATGGAGCAGGAGCAGGAGCGCGGCATCACGATCACGTCCGCCGCGACGACCTGCCACTGGAAAGATCACCAGATCAACATCATCGACACCCCCGGTCACGTGGACTTCACCATCGAGGTCGAGCGCAACCTGCGCGTCCTCGACGGTGCCGTCGCCGTGTTCGACGGTGTCGCCGGCGTCGAGCCGCAGAGCCAGACCGTGTGGCGGCAGGCCAACCGGTACGGCGTGCCGCGGATCTGCTTCGTCAACAAGCTGGACCGGACCGGCGCGAGCTTCGAGTTCTGCGTGAAGACGATCAAGGAACGGCTCAACGCCGTCCCCGCCGTGATGCAGCTGCCGATCGGCGCCGAGGGCGACTTCATCGGCGTGATCGACCTGGTCAAGATGCAGGCCCTGACCTGGCGCGGCGAGACCGCGATCGGTGAGGACTACGAGATCGAAGAGATCCCGGCCGACCAGAAGGAGCAGGCGGAGCAGGCGCACGCCGAGCTGGTCGAGCTGGTCGCCGAGCACGACGACGAGCTGATGGAGGTCTACCTGGAGGGCGAGGAGCCCACCGCGGAGCAGCTCCAGCATGCCGTCCGGCGGGCCGTCCTGGCCAGCACGATCACCGCCGTGTTCTGTGGCTCGGCGTTCAAGAACAAGGGTGTCCAGCCGCTGCTCGACGCGGTGATCGCGTACCTGCCGGCCCCGCTCGACGTCCCGGCCATCGAGGGCTTCAAGCCCGGCGACGAGTCGGTCGTGATCGAGCGGCACCCGACCGACCAGGATCCGCTGTCGGCGCTGGCGTTCAAGATCGCCTCGGATCCGCACCTGGGCAAGCTGACGTACGTCCGGGTCTACTCCGGGCGGCTGGAAGCCGGCACCCAGGTGATGAACAGCACCAAGCTGCGCAAGGAGCGCATCGGCAAGGTGTATCAGATGCACGCCAACAAGCGTGAGGAGATCGCCTCGGTCGGTGCCGGCCAGATCGTCGCCGTGATGGGTCTGAAGGACACCACCACCGGCGAGACGCTGTCCGATCCGAACAACCTGGTCGTGCTGGAGTCGATGGACTTCCCGGCGCCGGTGATCGAGCAGGCGATCGAGCCGAAGACCAAGTCGGACCAGGAGAAGCTGGGTGTCGCCATCCAGCGGCTGGCCGAGGAGGATCCGACGTTCCGCGTGCACACCGACGAGGAGACCGGCCAGACGATCATCGCCGGCATGGGTGAGCTGCACCTCGAGGTGATGATCGACCGGATGAAGCGCGAGTTCAAGGTCGAGGCCAACATCGGTAAGCCCCAGGTGGCCTACCGGGAGACCCTGCGGCGCAAGGTCGAGAAGGTCGAATACCTGCACAAGAAGCAGTCCGGTGGTTCCGGTCAGTACGCGAAGGTGCTGATCGATCTCGAGCCGCAGGAAGCGGGTTCGGGCTACGAATTCGTGAACGCCGTGACCGGTGGCCGGATCCCGCGGGAATACATCCCCTCGGTGGATCAGGGCATCCAGGAGTCCATGCAGTTCGGCATCCTGGCCGGTTATCCGGTGGAGGACATCAAGGTCACCCTGACCGACGGTGCGTACCACGACGTCGACTCCTCGGAGCTGGCGTTCAAGATCGCCGGCTCGATGGTCTTCAAGGAGGCCGCACGGCGGGCCGACCCGGCGCTGCTGGAGCCGATGATGGCGGTCGAGGTGACCACTCCGGAGGACTACCTCGGCACCGTGATCGGCGACCTGAACGCCCGGCGCGGCCAGGTGCAGGAGATGAAGGAACAGCACGGCAACAAGGTTGTCGATGCGCTGGTGCCGCTGTCGGAGATGTTCGGTTACGTCGGTGATCTTCGTTCGAAGACCTCCGGCCAGGCGAGCTACACGATGGAGTTCCACTCCTACGCCGAGGTGCCCAAGACCATCTCCGAGGAGATCGTTCAGAAGTCCCGGGGCGAGTAGAACCTCGACCGGAATTCCTGTTCTGCGTGACGGTTTGACCTGAACGCTGAAAATCACAAAACTTAGGCCGGGCTGCGTCCGACCTAGCAGTCCACAAGAAAAATAGGCGCCCCGCGACCGCGTGGCGACAAACCCAGAAGGAGCCCAAGTGGCAAAGGCCAAGTTCGAGCGGACTAAGCCGCACGTCAACATCGGCACCATCGGGCACATCGACCACGGCAAGACCACGTTGACCGCGGCGATCTCGAAGGTGCTCCACGACCACGATCCCGTTGGCAACCCGAACACCGAAGCGTTCGAGAACATCGACAAGGCGCCGGAAGAGCGGCAGCGGGGCATCACGATCTCGATCACGCACATCGAGTACCAGACCGAGGCGCGTCACTACGCTCACGTCGACTGCCCCGGTCACGCCGACTACATCAAGAACATGATCACCGGTGCGGCCCAGATGGACGGCGCGATCCTCGTGGTCGCGGCGACCGACGGCCCGATGCCGCAGACCCGTGAGCACGTGCTGCTCGCGCGTCAGGTCGGTGTGCCGGCGATCGTCGTCGCGCTGAACAAGTGCGACATGGTCGACGACGAGGAGATCCTGGAGCTGGTCGAGCTCGAGGTTCGCGAGCTGCTGGAGAGCCAGGAGTTCGACGGCGACAACGCCCCCATCGTCAAGGTCGCGGCCTTCCCGGCGCTGAACGGCGACGAGAAGTGGGCCGGATCGATCCTCGAGCTGATGAAGGCCGTGGACGACTACATCCCGCAGCCCGAGCGTGACGTCGACAAGCCGTTCCTGATGCCGGTCGAGGATGTCTTCACGATCACCGGTCGTGGCACCGTTGTGACCGGCCGGATCGAGCGGGGCATCGTCAAGGTCAACGAGACCGTCGACATCATCGGCATCCGCGAGACCAAGCAGACCACCACGGTCACCGGTGTCGAGATGTTCCGCAAGCTCCTCGACGAGGGCCAGGCGGGCGAGAACGTCGGCCTGCTGCTTCGTGGCACCAAGCGCGAAGACGTCGAGCGCGGCATGGTGATCATCAAGCCGGGCACCACGACTCCGCACACGGAGTTCGAGGCGCGCGTCTACATCCTGAGCAAGGAGGAGGGCGGCCGTCACACGCCGTTCTTCAACAACTACCGCCCGCAGTTCTACTTCCGGACGACCGACGTCACCGGCGTCGTTCAGCTCCCGGAGGGCACCGACATGGTGATGCCGGGCGACAACACCGACATGGTCGTTCAGCTGATCCAGCCGATCGCCATGGAGGAAGAGCTGAAGTTCGCGATCCGCGAGGGTGGCCGCACCGTCGGCGCCGGCCGGGTCACCAAGATCCTGAAGTGATCATCTTCAGCTGATCAACTGATCATCGTCGAAGCCCCGGTCCGCAGCAGCGGGCCGGGGCTTCGTCATGTCCGGGCCACCTCGGCCACCTCGGGCTCGCGGGGACGGGACTCGGGCTTGGGTGCGTTTCTCTACCTGTGGCGAGAAATGCGCGCAGATCACCTGTTTCGCGGGTCTTTCCTCTACCTGTGACGACTAACGTCCGCCGGTCGATGATTCGACGGCGGTCGCGGCCCGACCCGGGAAGAGCCGCGCCCACTCCGCCGGAACCTTTCGCCGCGGAAGGTCGGCCCCTCTGCTGCCCAAGGTCTCGCTGATCCGCGCCAGCACCGCGGCGGGCTCGGTGTAGAACGCCCGCGCGGTGACAACGACCGACCGCCAGCCGGCGCGCTCCAGCTCTTCGCGTCTCAGGATGTCGGCGTTCCATTGGCCCGGATCGTCGGCATGGTGGCGGCCGTCGTACTCGATGATCACCATGTACGCCGGGTAGCAGATCTCGAACCGCCAGCGCCACGATCCATCGGGATAGCGAATGATCAGGTTGACCACCGGCTCGGGAAATCCGGCCAGCACGATCAACAGACGGACCCGGGTTTCCATCGGCGAGTCCACGCCGGTACGCACAAAGCGAGCGGCCCGTCGAGCGACCCGGGACCCTCGACCGGTCCAGTCGGCGGCGGCCTTGATCAACTTCTCGGGGGTGGTCAGCTCCCTCCGGACCAGCGAGTCGCCGAGGACCACCAGGTCGATCAGGCCCACTCTGGCCGACGCCAACTCCAGAAAGGTCTGCTCCGGACTCGAGACGAGGATCCCGTGCCGCGACCGCGGCGCCGCGTCGAACTGGATCCGGTGAGCCACGATTCCGCGGCGAATGCTCCGTGTCAGCGGCGTCGGGGCACTGAGGTGGGTGTCCGTCGTCGCCGGTGCCACCCCGCCCCAGAGCTGTGCTGCGGTGTGATGGCTGGCGTACGAACCCGGCGGCGCGATGTGCAGCGCGGCCATGGCACGGTGTCTGATGTCGAGGGGGACCCGCCGGTCGAGATAGATCCCGTGGAAGATGCGCCGATACTCTGGACCGGCCAACTCCTTCACGCTGATCTTGGCCGCCAGCGCCTCCGCCCGAGTGAACGGGCGCGCAGTTGTAAATGTCATCCCGACAGCCTGAACAAACTCGGCTCGCCGCGGAGCGCCGAACCGGGGTTGTCCACAACCCAGTTTGCACAACTTGCCTTCTGTCCACAGCCTTCCCGACGGTGCGCATCCCTACCTGTGCGGAGAAATCGCCCGGTGACCGGGCCGCGGGTTGGGGCGTTTCTCGCCACAGGTAGAGAAATTCGCCCGGATCAGGCCAGGTCGGTCGAACTTCTCGCCACAGGTAGAGAATTGCGTTCGGATCGGGCTCGGGCTGGTGCGTTTCTCGCCACAGGTAGAGAAACGCATCAGGCCCTGGTCGCGGACCGGGGAGGCGTTGCCCGGGGTCGGTCAGGCGCAGCGGCGGAAGTTGTCGATCCAGGCGTAGCCGCGGCCGGTGGTGCCGTCGGGCCAGGGTTGGACGGTCTCCGGGGCGAAAACGCTGTTGAAGAGCCAGGGGGCCTTGTCGGGACCCCAGTTCTCGGCCATCTCGGGCCCCTGCTTGTAGCCGTAGGTGCCGAGGGCGAAGCGGCCGGTGGCGCGGAACAGGGCGAGCTGGTTGCAGACGTAGTTCTTGCGGGATTCGTACCACGGGCTGGCGGCGAGGAAGTCGTTCCACTTGGCCTGCGGGAACGGGTTCGCGATGGCGGCCTCGACCACCTGCCAGACCTTGAGGTCCGAGGGCAGATCGTATTCGGCGAGGAAGGCGGCCGGGGCGGGGTCGGTCAGGTGCTTCTTCCAGTGGTGCACCAGCGAGAACTCCGTGGCGAGGAAGCGCTGGTCTGGGCGCAGCCGGGCCAGGACGTAGTCGACGAAGGGCTGGGAGTCCTCGATGTACGGCACGTGCGGGTGGATGTCGACGCCGAGGAGATCCGGCTCGCTCGCGGCGAACCGGACCCAGCGGTCGGTCGTCGGCGTCTGTTGCTCGGGCTTCTGCAGGTTGTTCAGTGCGCCCAGATAGAGCTGGGTCGGGCAGTCGGCGCCGCAGTGTCGGCGGCGATAGTCGATCACCTGCCGGGTGATCGTTTCGTAGAAGACGTTGAGGGTTTCGTTCCGGTCCTCCGGCCGGCTCTCGATGAACGGTTCGTTGCCGATGATCAAGATATCGACCCGGCCCAGCACCGCGGTCAGCAGCTTGGTCACGCGCTCCTGCTCCCGCGCCAGCTCGGGGCTGCCGGGTGCCGGGAATGCCTCGTTGTAGAAGGGAAACTTCATGCTCAGCACGGTGCCGTAGCCGCGCTCCCGGGCCATCATCAGCTTGCGGATCCCCGGACCGTCCTCGGGCGCCTGCGCGTCGGCCCACGGCATGGCGTAGAAGCCGCGCACCCACTCGGTCTGGCCGAGCTCCAACTCGTCGAACTCGAGCAGGGGCAGGCGTTCGTTGAAGTTCGCGCCGAGGGCTCCCTGGGGGTCGCGGGCCGCGGTCCTGGTCGGGTCGGTGCTCGGCTCGGCTCCGGCACTGCCGGCTCCGCCGAGGGCGGCGGCCATGATCAAGGTCATTCCGGCGATCAGGGCGGTGGTCCGTCGAGGTGTCGACATGGGCGTGCTCCTTTGCTCGCTTGAAGATCAAGAGGTACGGGCTCGGATCAGGGAGTGGCTTCCATCCGGCTGGCCGACGGGTTGTCCCGGACGTCATCCGTGTCGATCGGATACATGGAGGTCATCCAGTGGTGGAAGTTGTCGCCGCGATCGCGGAGCAGTCGGTAGAGCCGGGCGGTCAGCTCGGTGCGGAGGTCGGCGAAGGCCGGGTCCTCGTGCCGGTTGATCAGCTCGTCGGGGTCGGCGGCGAGATCGTAGAGCTCGTTCACCGAGTCGGGATTGATCACCAGCTTGTATCGCTCGGTGCGCAGCATCCGTTGTGGATAGGGGAAATGGTGCCCGTGGAACTCGCAGACGAGATCGTCGTCCCAGCGCGGCGACTCGCCCCGCACCAAGGGCACCAGGCTCCGCGAGTCGACCGCCGGCGTCGGGTCGCAGCCGGTCAGCTCGAGGATCGTCGCGGTGCAGTCGGTCAGGCTGACGAACTCGTCGCGGACCTGACCGGCCGGGGCACCGGGGATCTTGATCAACCCCGGCGTCCGATAGATGTCCTCATACATGGCGGGGCCCTTGTCGTGCAGCCGGTGGGCGCCGGTGAACTCGCCATGATCGGCGGTGAAGAAGATCGCCGTGTCATCGTCCAGCCCGAGCCGGTCGACCGCGTCCAGCACCCGGCCGAGTTGCTCGTCGATCATGGTCACGTAACCCCAGTAGGCGGCGATCAGCTTCCGGCTGTCCGCGGCCGCCATCGTGTCGAAGGCCCAATGGGCGCTGTAGTTGCGCTGCACCGGTGGCTTGCCGGCGAAGGTCTCCGCCGCCGACGCCGGCAACTCGATGGTCGCCGGATCGTAGAGATCGAAGTAGTGATCGGGCAGCACGTACGGCAGGTGCGGCCCGAAGAAGTTCAGCGCCAGATAGAACGGCTTCCCGTCGGTGTCATGATCAGCGGCGTACCGTTCCAGCAGTTCGATCGTCCGGGTCGCCAGGTAGGCCTCGAAGGTCGCTTCGACGGGCTGATGCAGGCGTGCGGCCAGCAGGTTGCCCGGCCGTCCGTTCGGCATCGTGCCGCGCATCTCGTCGGTGATCTTGTGCGGCGGCAGGTCGCGCTCGGCCAGATAGGCCAGGTAGTCGGCGTGATCGACCGGGTTGTGCCAGCCCGGCAGGTCGGGCCCGTCGAAGCCGAAGTCGGCCGCGGTGAGCCGGGTCCCGGTGTGCCACTTCCCGATCAGGCCGCAGTTGTAGCCGCGCTCGCGCAGCGCCCGGGAGAAGCTGAACGAGTCGGCCGGCAGGTCCTCCAGATAGCCGACGTTGCGCTCGGCGTTGGCCAGCAGCCGGTGTCGGAACGGCGCCTGGCCGGTGAGCAGGCTGGCCCGCGCCGGCGTGCAGATGGCGGTCGGGGTGTACCAGCGGTCGAACCGGGTCCCGCCGGCGGCGAGCCGGTCGAGGTTCGGCGTGCGGATCCGCTCGTTGCCGTAGCAGCCGAGGGTGTCGACCCGGTGCTGGTCGGTCATCAGGAACAGCACGTTGGCGGTCATGATGCATCCCGATCCGTGGCCTGATGATCATCATCGGCCGCCGTACCGGCAGCGGAGTCGGTGGGGTGCGGGTAGTTGGCCAGCAGCGGCGACGTGTGCAGCAGCGCCGCGACCGCACCGAGGGCGCCGTCCTCGTCGCCCAGCGTGGCCAGCCGCAGCTTCAGTTCGGTGCCCGCCATCGGCTGCAGCTCCCAGTTGATCATGGTCTGGGCCTGCGCCAGCAGCTGGGGCGCGAGCTGGGCGAGCTCCCCGCCGACCACGATCTCGGCCGGGTTGAGGGTGATCGCCATGGTGCCGAGCACCCGGCCGAGGGCCTCCCCGGCGTCCCGCAGCACCCGATCGACGAGCGGGTCGGCCTTGGCGACGGCGGTCCGCAGCTCGGCCAGTGAGGTGACCGGGGCGCCGAGCTCCTGACACCGGCCGAGGATCGCCGGCACGGAGGCGATGGTCTCCAGGCAGCCCCGCTTGCCGCAGCGACAGTCGGGACCGTCCAGCCGGACCGACACATGGCCCAGCTCGCCGGCGAAACCGGCCGCCCCGGTCACCAGACGGCCGCCGATCACCAGGCCGCCGCCGATGCCGTCGGACAGCCGGACGTAGACCAGATGATCGGTTTCGGCACCGCCCCAGACCGCCTCGGCCAGGCCGGCCAGCCGAGTGTTGTTGTCGATCATGATCGGCACCGCGTACTGCTCCCGCAGCCGGTTCCGGACGAACTCGCTCGGGGTCGTCTCCGGATGATCATCGGTGTCGAAGGTCGGCATCCGCGGCGAGAACGGCCCGGGAAAACCGACCCCGATGCCGTGCAGCCCGGCCAGCTCCACGTCGTCGCGTCGGCCGAGCTCGCCCAGCAGTTCGAGCGCCTCGGTGACCCGCGCCGGCCAGTCCGACTCGCTCGGATAGCGCCGGATCTCGGAGGCGACCAGCCGGTGCGCGGCGTCGACCACGACCAGGTGCACCCGCCGGTGCCCGAAGTCGATGCCGACCAGCTGACCGGCTCGCGGATTGAGCGCCAACCGGGTGGCCGGCCGGCCCCGGCCGACCGTCGCCGGCCTGGTGGTGGCATCGTCGCCGTCGACCGTGATGATCATGGAACGACCCAGCAGATCACTGGTGATGTCGGACATCGTCGTCCGCGAGATCCCCACCCGCCGCGCGAGCTCCGCCCGGCTCAGCGGCCCGAGGTCGCGCAGGGCGGCGATCACCTTCTCCTCGTGATCGCGGCGCATCGGATGCCCGCCGTCGTGGTTCTGCACCCGCTCACTGTAGGACACCGCACCATTTACGACAATCAAAAGTTCTAACGTTCCATGATTTATGTACAGGACATTGACAGATAGTCCGAGGGCGGCTTAGCGTCGGGGTCATTCGGCGTCGGTACGAGAACAAAGGGGTCCCCGATGAGCCAACTCCCAGCGGCCACCCGGACGAGGCTGAGCCGCCGCCGGCTGCTCGGGTCCGCCGCCGGTCTGGCCGGCGCGGCCGTGGCCGGTTCATTGCTGTCGGGCTGCACCGGTTCCGGCGAGCCGGCCCAGAGCCCGGGGCCGAGCGGCGGTGGCGCGGCGACCGGGACGGTGCAGTGGTGGGACCAGTTCCGCCCGTTGACCGCGCTGTTCACCAAGGACCTGTTCCAGCCGTACGCCGAACGGCATCCGGGCGTGACCGTCGAGCGGCGCGAGCTGGACGCGCCGGCCCTCGGGCAGGCGCTGCAACTGGCCCGGCGCAGCAAGCAGCCGCCGGACGTGCACTCCCTGGCCGGCCTGGACAGCAGCCCGGCCTCGCTGGTCGGCGCCGACTGGTTCCAGCCGATCGACGAGTTCGTCGATCTCGCCGGGTCGCCGATCGCCGATCAGTTGCTGGACGGGATCCATCGGTTCGACGGCCGGATCTACTCGTTCCCGGTCTTCAGCGGCCGGACCCACGACGCGTCGCCCTGGCTCAACACCGCCCAGCTCGAAGCGGCCGGGCTGGATCCGGCCGAATCGCCGGCGAGCTGGGACGACTTCCGGGCCGCGCTGCGCACCCTCAAGGCCAAGCTGCCCGAAGGCTCGTCCCCGATCGTGCTGCCGGGCAAGATCCCCGGCTACCTCGAGGCATTGATCACCCGATTCGCCATGGCGGCCGGAGCGGCCGGTGCGGTCGCCCCGCAGTCCGGCGAGTACGTCTTCCATGATCAACCGTTCCTGGACGCGTTCGAGTTCCTGATGTCGTTGCAGGCCGACGGGTTGGTGCATCCCGCGTCGGCGTCGATGGACACCCGTGACGCCCGGTCCCGCTGGGCCGCCGGCCAGGCGACGGTCTATCCCTGGGGTGCCTGGTTCATCGGCGGTCTGAAGGTCCAGGAGCCGGAGGCGGTCGAGCGCGGTGTCGGGGTCTGGCGGATCCCCACCCCGGGCGGCACACCGCCGGTGATCTACAGCGCCCCGCCCGGTGGCACCTTCTGGGTCTCGGCCCAGGCGAAGCTGCCGAAGCTCGGCGCCGACGTGATGTTCTCCATGCTCGACCCGGAGTTCATGAAGAAGCTGGCCGCCGCGATGGACCAGCCGCCGATCTTGGCCGACGTGGTCGCCGAGGCCGACGTCCACCCCGCGTACCGGACCAACATCGAGAATCTGGCCGAGGACGTGAAGCTCGCACCGCAACCTCAGGTACGCAATCCGGCGGTGGCCCAGGCCCTGGTGGAGATGCGCCCGGTCGACCCCAACCTCGGCACCATCGCCCAGGCGGTGCTGACCGGCGCCAACCGGGACTTTGCCGGCGCGCTGCGGACCCTGTCCGATGCGATGAGCAAGGAGCGGGAACGGGCGGTCAAGGCCGCAGCCGGGAAGGGCGCCGAGGTCAGCCTGGAGGACTGGGTGTTCGCCGACTGGAAGCCGGGAGAGGACTACCGGCAGTGACGATCGGCACCACCCCGCTGGCCGGCACCCGGACGGTCGCCGGCCCCGTCGCCGGCCGCACCGGTCGACGCCCGTTTCTGACCCGGCTGCGGCAGAGCTGGTGGATCTATCTGTTCCTGTTGCCGACCGTGCTCGGCTACGGCGCTTACACGGTCTATCCGCTGGTCGCGAGCTGGTGGTACGCGCTTCTGGACTGGCCCGGTTTCGCGCTCCGCGGCACTTTCATCGGGCTGGGCAACTTCGAGCGGCTGCTGGCCGACGACCTGTTCTGGAGCGCCTTCCGGAACTCGCTGGTGTTCATGATCATCGGCGTCCCGCTCCGGGTCGGTGGGGCGCTGCTGCTGGCCCTGGTGCTGAACAGTCGGCGGACCCCGTTCCGCGGCTTCTTCCGGACGTTGATCTTCCTGCCGGTGGTCACCACCGGCGCGATCATCGGGGTCGTCTTCACGCTGATCCTGGACGCGGGCGGCCCGGTCAACCTGGCGTTGATCAAGCTTGCGCTGCTGGAATCGCCGGTGAACTTCGCCGCCGACACCGACACCTCGCTGGTCACCGTCGTCGCCGTCTGGGTCTGGAAATGGCTCGGGATCACGATGATCTACTGGCTGGCCGCGCTGCAGACGATCCCGCCGGAGCTGGGGGAGGCGGCCCGGGTGGACCGGGCCGGTGCCGTGCGGGAGTTCTGGCACATCACCCTGCCGTTGCTCCGACCGTTCCTGGTGATCATCACCTTGATCGACATCATCGGCGCGCTGAACGTGTTCGACCTGGTCACCACCTTGACCGGCGGCGGGCCGGCGTACTCCTCGGAGGTGATCGAGTTGTTCATCTACCGCACCGCCTACGAAGCGACCGTGCCGCAGCTCGGCTACGCCTCCGCCGCCGCCGTCCTGTTCGGCCTGCTCACCGTGATCCTGGCCGTCGCCCAGGCCGCCGGCATCCGGGCCGTCCGGCGGAGGCAGGCATGAACCGTTGCCGTGGCCGCTGGCTGATCGGGCTGGGTTTGCTGATCTTCTGCGCGATCTGGATCTATCCGTTCATCTGGCTGGTCTCGGCCTCGCTGAAGCGGCAGCCGGAGATCTTCGGCAAGGGCCTGTCGTTGCTGCCGGAGCAGCCGGTCTGGGACAACTACGCCCGGGCCTGGGCCGAGGTCGGCTTCTCCGACTACATGATCAACACCGTGCTGATCACGATCGGGACCGTGGTGCTGATCGTGATCCGCAGCGCACTGGCCGGCTACGTCCTCGGCCGGTGTGACTTCCCCGGCAAGAAGGGATTGATCGCGGTGTTCCTGATCACCTTCTTTCTGCCCGAGGGCTACACGATCATCCCGGTCACTCAGCTGACCGATCAGCTCGGCCTGCTGAACACTCACCTGGGCGTGATCTTCGGCCTCGGTGCCGGCGGGCACGTGGCGGCGACGCTGCTCTACGCCGGCTACTTCCGCAGTCTGCCGAAGGAGCTGGAGGAATGTGCCCGGATCGACGGCGCCGGGCCGCTGACGATCTTCGCCCGGGTGTTCCTGCCGCTGGCCTGGCCGGTCACCGCGACGGTGATCATCCTGCAGTTCCTGGCCGCGTGGAACGCGTACCTGCTGCCGCTGGTGTTCACCCTGAGCCAGCCCGATCTGCGCACCCTCGCGGTCGGCATGACCGCCTTCATCGGCGAATACGGTACGGACTATCCGGGCCTGGCCGCCGCCGCTGTGATCTCCTTGGCGCCGGTGATCGGCGTCTTCATCGCCCTGCAACGCCAGTTCGTCGAGAGCGTGGCGGGGGCCGTCAAACAGTGACCGCATCAGAATCAACTCGAACGCTCCCAGGAGAGATGATCAACACCGTGACCGCCACCGGCCAGTCCCCCCTCGACACCGCCTCCCTCGACACCGCTGTCATCGACGTCGGCACCCGGCCACTCGACCGGCCGGTGGATCAGAACGTCTACGGCCACTTCCTGGAGCAGGCCTTCTACGGCAACATCGACGGCGGGGTCTTCGACGAGGGCTCCGAGTTGTCGATCACTGAACCCGGGCCGTTGCAGGGTTGTCGTACCGACGTGTTGGAGCACTGCCGGGCGCTCGGGGTGCCGGTGCTGCGCTGGCCCGGCGGCAACTTCACCTCGGCCTACTGGTGGCGCGACGGCGTCGGCCCGCGGGACGACCGGCCGCGCCGGCTCGAGTTGGCATGGGGCAACGAGGAGTCCAACCGGTTCGGCACTCCGGAGTTCCTGGCCTGGTCGGCCGCGGTGGGTGCGGAGCCGTATCTGGCCCACTCCTGCCGCAGCGTCGACGACGCCGTCCGCTGGGTCGAATACACCAACCACGCCGGCGACACCGAGCTGACCCGACTGCGGGCCGCCGACGGGCACCCGGATCCGTACCGGGTGCGCTACTGGGGGCTGGGCAACGAGGTCTACGGTCGCTGGCAGATGGGGCATCGCAGCCCGCAGCGCTACGTCGAGGACGCTGTTGAGCACGCGCGCTTCATGCGCAACGTCGATCCCAGCCTGAGCTTTATCGCGGTCGGCCACGAACGGGACTCCTGGCTGGAGCCGGTCGTCGCCGGGCTCGGCTCGGTCGCCGACTACTTCTCACTGCACCTGTACGGGTCGAGCCGGCATCTCGTCGACCCGAGTGCCGAGGAGTTCTCAGCCGTCGTCGGCCAGGCCCTGTTCTTCGAGCAGGCGATCGTCGAGTTCTCCCAGCAACTGCACGGTCTGGCCGCGCGGCACCGGATCGAGCGGCCGCTGGCGATCTCGATGGACGAGTGGAACATGCGGCACGTCGAGCCGCGGAGCTGGCCGGAGCCGCAGCCAGGCGAGGACGGCGGCATCGCGGCGCGCGAGCTGCCGGACCAGGAAGTCGATCATCCGACGCGGGTCAATCGGCACAGCCCGCGGACCCTGGCCGACGCCCTGTTCTACGCGGGGGTGTTCCACGCCTTCCATCGCGCGGCCCAGTTGCCGGCGCCGGTCACCATGGCCAACACGGTCAATCTGATCAACGCGAACGGCCTGATCAACGTACGCCCGAACGGTTCGGTGCGGACCGCGACCTATCACGTCTGGGACCTCTATCAGAACCACTTCGGCCACCGCCCGACGCCGAGCCGGACCCGCTGCGCCGCGACCTGGACCGACACCCGGCTGTCCGATGCCCACCGGCGGCCGGACGGCGGCTACTGGACCATGCCCCGGGCGGTGCCGGACCTGGACGTCTCCTCCGCGCTGACCGAGGACGGACGTCTGACCGTCGCGATGATCAACCGGTCGGCCGGCGCCGACGTCACCGCCCAGTTGAGCTTCGACGGCAAGATCGACTCGGTGCCGACCACCGCCGAGTGCCGGACCATCGGCGTCGGCGGCGCCGACCTGTTCGCGGTGAACATGATCGGCGGACCGGATCACGTCGCCCTCTCCGCGCCGGCGCGGGTCACCCTGGTCGACGGCCAGATCACCCTGCCCGCCCACTCGATCACCCTGCTCACCTTCCCCCGCTGACCCGGGCCTGGTGCGTTTCTCTACCTGTGGCGACAAATGCGCCGCGAAGCGCCCCGCGACTGGTCGTTTCTCGACACAGGTAGAGAAACGATCCCGATTTCGCCCGGAACCAGGGTCATTTGTCGCCACAGGTAGAGAAACGCACCAAAGCCCGGGTCAGTGGACGCGGGAGTGGAGGTAGTTCTCGAGGTTGGTGTAGCCGTCGCCGTTCAGGTCTGCCACGGTGGTCATCGAGGTTCCTCACTGCCGTCATCGGCCATGATCAGAAAACGGTTGCTCGTCGGGATGCAGTTCAGCATTCGTGATCGGTGATGGCCAATGGCCAAAGGTCCGGCCGGATCGGCTCCGAAACGGGGATCGTGACTTGACACCTTGATCATCGCTGCGGAAGTCTGGGAAGAAAGCGATTTCCAGAACGGGAGTACGGGTGATGGCCGACGCGCCGATCGATCGGCAGGCTCTGGTGCGGCGGCACCGGGTGGTGCTGCGGACCGCGGATCCGCGATCGCCGCTGACCGTCGGCAACGGGGAGTTCTGCTTCACCGCCGACCTGACCGGGCTGCAGAGCTTCCCCGACCACTACCCGGTCGGCCCGCGGGACCCGGAGGCGCGGGACGGGACGCTGCTGGGCACGATGAGCCACTGGGGTTGGCATGCGACCCCGGCCGCGGAGCCGTACCGGATCGAAGACGCGATGATCAGCTACCGGACCCCGCGCGGGCCGGTCCGCTACGTCGATCAGAGCGGGGCGGTGCAGGGTGGGACCGAGCACGGCACCAACGACCGGGATCTGTGGCTGCGGGCCAATCCGCACCGGCTGCACCTCGGGATGATCGGCCTGATCCGGACCGATCGTGTCCCGGCCGGTGAGCCGCTGCGTCCGGAAGAACTCGAGGACGCCGAACAGGTGCTGGACCTGTGGCGCGGCGAGCTGCGCAGCGCGTTCACGGTGGCCGGTCACCGGGTCTCGGTGATCACGGCCTGCGATCCGGACCGGGATCTGGTGGGCTTCCGGATCGAGTCGACCGCGCTGGCCGCCGGTGTGCTCGCGGTCCAGCTCAGTTTTCCGTACGGCAGCGAAGACTGGCACCGCTCCGCCGACTGGGAGACGCCGGACCGGCACCGCACCGAGTTGATCACCGAGCCCGACGGCTGGACCGCCCGGCGGTGGGTCGACGGCACCGCCTACCAGGTCCGGCTGGCCGCGACCGCCGGGGCGGCGCTGCGACCGACCGGCCGGCACGCGCTGCGGCTCGACCATGATCATTCCGGGGCGCTGGAGCTGCGCGCCTGGTTCACGCCGGGCCCGGTCGCCGGTCCGGTGCCCGAGTTCGCCGAGGTCGCGGAGCGCGGCGCCGAATCCTGGGCCGCCTTCTGGCGCAGCGGCGGCGCGGTCGACCTGTCCGGCACCGACGATCCGCGGGCCGCCGAGATCGAGCGTCGCGTCGTGCTCTCGCAGTATCTGACGGCGATCAGCGCGGGCTCGCTGCCGCCGGCCGAGACCGGGCTGATCTGCAACTCCTGGCGGGGCAAGTTTCATCTCGAGATGCACTGGTGGCACAGCGCGCACTTCCCGATGTGGGGTCGGCCGGAGCTGTTGCTGCGCAGCCTGCGCTGGTATCACGGCGCCCTGCCGGCGGCGCGCGAGCTGGCCGCGGTCCAGGGCTACGTCGGCGCCCGCTGGCCGAAACAGGTCGGGCCGGACGGCCGCGAGGCGCCGAGCTCGATCGGGCCGTTCCTGATCTGGCAACAGCCGCATCCGATCCATCTGGCCGAGCTCACCCACGCCGCGACCGGTGCCGATCCGGACCGGCAGCGGGCGGTGCTGGAGGAGTTCGCCGACATCGTCTTCGCCAGCGCCGAGTTCATGGCCGACCTGGCGGTGCCGACCGATCGCGGATACGAGCTCGGGCCGCCGCTGATCCCGGCCCAGGAGAGTTACGGCGGGATCCGGGCCCGACTGTGGAACCCCACCTACGAACTCGTCTACTGGCACTGGGCGCTCGACGTCGCGTGCCGCTGGCAGCAGCGGCTCGGCCGGTCGGTGCCGGCCCGCTGGCGCGAGGTCGCGGACAAGATCATCGCACCGGCGCCGCGGGACGGGATCTATCCGGCGATCGAGGTCGACCCGTACACGATCCGCACCGATCATCCGTCGATGCTCTGCGCCCTGGGCGTGCTGCCGCAGACGACCAAGATCGATCCGGTGATCATGGCGGCGACGCTGGACGACGTGCTGGCCGACTGGGACTGGTCCAGCACCTGGGGCTGGGACTATCCGGTGATCGCGATGTGCGCCGCCCGGCTCGGTCGACCGGACGCCGCGGTCGACGCCCTGCTCGCCGACCGGCACAAGAACGAGACCTTGATCAACGGGCACAACCGGCAGACCGACTCGTTGCCGCTGTATCTGCCCGGCAACGGAGGCCTGCTGGCCGCGGTGGCGCTGATGGCTGCCGGCTGGGATGGCGGCCCCGAGCGCGCCGCGCCGGGCTTCCCGGCCGGGTGGTCGGTCCGGACGGAGGGCCTGCTGGCCGCGTTCTGAGCTCCGCAAGATCAATTCACAGTATTCACAAAACTATGAATACTGTGTACGCTCGAGGAGTGAGTAACTCCATCGAGATCGCCGGCCTGTCCAAGGCCTACGGCGTCAGTATGGCCCTGGACGGCCTCGACCTGACCGTCCGATCGGGCGAAGTGCACGGCTTCCTCGGCCCCAACGGTGCCGGGAAGTCCACCACCATCAGGGTTCTGCTCGGTCTGATCCGGGCTGATCACGGGACGGTACGGCTCTTCGGCGGGGACCCGTGGCAGGACGCGACGGCGTTGCACGGGCGGCTCGCGTACGTGCCCGGGGATGTGGCGCTGTGGCCCAACCTGACCGGCGGTGAGGTGATCGATCTGCTCGGCCGGCTGCGCGGCGGGCTCGATCCGGGTCGCCGGGCCGAGCTGGTCCGGCGCTTCGACCTCGATCTGCGGAAGCGCTGCCGGACCTATTCCAAGGGCAATCGGCAGAAGGTCGCGCTGATCGCCGCGCTTGCGGCCAAGGTCGATCTGTTGATCTTGGACGAGCCGACCTCCGGGCTCGACCCGCTGATGGAGGCGGTGTTCACCGAGTGCATCCGGGAGGAGCGCGCCGCCGGCCGGACGGTGCTGCTGTCGTCGCACATCCTGTCCGAGGTGGAGGCGCTGTGCGACCGGGTCACGATCATCCGCTCCGGCCGCACCGTCGAGTCCGGCACGCTGGCCGAGCTGCGGCACCTGACCCGGACGACGGTCACCGCCGAGTTGACCGGCCCGCTGCCGGACCTGGACCGAATCGTCGGCGTGCACGAGGTCCGCCGCGACGGCACCATGATCAGCTGCCAGGTCGACCCGAACGGACTGAGCGAGTTGCTCGGCGTGCTGGCCGCCGCCGGGGTGCGCAGCCTGGTCAGCAGCCCGCCGAGCCTGGAAGACCTGTTCCTGCAGCACTACCGGACCGAACTCCCTGTGGGAGCGGCCCGATGACCGCGCCGGCGGTCCGCTCGGTGCGCCGGGGACCGGCGGACGGCGGGCTCGAGGGCACGGGCTTCGCGGTCCGGCTCGGCCTGCGGCGCAACCGGGGGCTGGTGATCGGCGCGGTGCTGTTCCTGGTGCTGCTCGGCATCGGCACCGCGCTGCAGTACGCGCGGACCTTCCCGACCGACACCGCCCGCCGGGAGTTCGCCGCGGAGGTGGGCGGCAACGCCGCCCTGACGGCGTTCACCGGCCAGTTGCAGGGCGACTCGCTCGGCGCCCTGGTGGTGTGGAAGATCGGCGACATCCTCTATCTGCTGGTGTCGCTGATCGCGATCCTGATCGTGATCCGGCAGACCCGGGCCGAGGAGGAGACCGGGCGACTGGAGTTGATCAGGGCGAGCACGGTCGGCCGGCACGCCTCCTGGCTGTCCGGGTTGATCATCGGCCTGATCGTGGTGGTCGCCGCGGCGGGTCTGATCGGGCTGGGCATGATCACGTTGGGCACCGACGTGGTCGGCAGCGTGGCGTTCGCCGCGGCGATCGCGTCGGCCGGCAGCGTGGCCACCGTGCTGGCGGTGATCACGGCGCAGCTGACCGAGCGGTCCCGCGGGGCCACCGTGATCGCGGCCGTGGTGCTCGGCCTGGCCTACCTGACCAGATTCGTCGCCGACGGCAGCGGGCTGCTCGGCCTGCGCTGGTTGTCCTTCACCGGGTGGAGCCATCTGGTGGCACCGTACGGTGACGAGCAGGGCCTGGTGCTGGTGCTGCCGTTGCTGGTCGGCGCGGCCGGCGTCGCGCTTGCGGCCCGGATGGCCGACCGGCGGGACCTCGGGTCGGGCGTGATCAGGCCCCGGCCGGGCCCGGATGCCGCGGCTCCCGGCCTCGCAGGCCCGTTCGGCCTGGCCTGGCGATTGCAGCGTGGCTTCCTGGCCGGCTGGCTGGCCGCCTGCGGCGCGCTGGCGCTCGCCACCGCGGGCGTCGCGGCGGGGATGCCGGAGCTCGCCGACCGCGGCGGCCCGCAGGTGACCGAGTTCCTCAACCGGTACGCGGATCATCCCGGCGCTTCGATCGCCGACACCTTCGTCTGGATGATCATCGTCTCGATCGCCGGCACGGTGGCGCTCTATCCGGTCCTGGTGCTGGCCCGGGTCCGGGCCGAGGAGAGCAACGGGCTGGCCGAGCTCACCCTGTCGACCACGATCAGCCGGCTGCGCTGGGCCGGCGCACACCTGATCATCGCCCTGGCCGGCACGGCGGTGATCATGACCGTCAGCGGGCTGGCGGCCGGGCTGAGCTACGGCGTCACCTCGGGCACCGGCCCGGTCCAGGTCGGCCGGGTGCTCGCGGCGGCGGCGATCCAGATCCCCGCGATCTGGGTGCTGGCAGGGGTGATCATGTTCGCCATCGGAGTGCTGCCGCGGATCGCGGTCGCCGTCGGCTGGGCCGCCTGGGTCTTCGTCAACGTGTTCGGCGAGAGCCTCGGCCCGATCATCGGGTTGCGTTATGCCGTCGCCAACGCGGTGATCCCGTTCGCCTATGTCAGCAAGATCATCACCGGTGCGACGCTGCAGCTGACCCCACTGATCGTGCTGGTGTTGATCACCGTGGCGCTGGCGACCGTCGGCCTGCTGGTGTTGCGTCGCCGGGATATCCGGCCGGCTTGAGGATAGGGTGCGGGCAACCGAACCGAGTGAGGGGAGATGGCGATGGCGACAGCGGGGGACGGTGCTCGGAACGAGTTCATCGAGGGCCTGGCCCTGGTGCTCGCCGGCTCCGGGCTGCAGCGGATGGCGGCCCGGATGCTCGCCGCGGTCCTGTCGTCGGAGTCGGGCAGCAGCACCGTGCCCGAACTGACCGAGACGTTGCAGGTGAGCCCGGCCGCGATCAGCGGGGCAGGCCGGGCACTGATCCAGTCCGGGTTCCTGATCAAGACCCGCAATCCCGGTGATCGACTGGATTCGTACTCGCTCGGCGGTGATCACTGGTACGAAGCGGTGATCTCCCGAAACCCGGTCTACGAACGGCTGGCCGCCGAACTCGAGCGCGGCGTCCGCGCGGTCGGTCCGAAAACCGCCCCCGGCCGTCGGCTGGCCGAGACCCGCGACTTCTTCGCCTTCATCGCCGAGCGGACGCCGGAGCTGGTGCGGGAATGGCAGCAGCTCCGGGACGCGCGCGACGGGGCCTGATCAGGGGGCGAGCAGGGCGACCGGGTAGCTCGCCAACAGCCGGCCCAGCTCGGCCCGGCCCGCGGGATGGTGCCGGCCGGTGAGCCGGTCGGTGACCGCCGTCGGCAACTCGACCGACGTCTCGGCCCAGCCGCCGAGCTCGGCCAGGCCGACCGGGAGTCGGGTGGCCAGAGTGATCGCGCCGCCGCGGTCGAAGCCGATCAGATGCCAGCCGGCCGGGCCGTCGGCGAACATCGGGCGGTAGCCGGTGAACCGGCCGGGCTCCGCGCGGCGCAGGGTCAGGGCGGCACGAGTGATCCAGAGCTTGGCCGCGCCGCTGTCGTCGATCGCCGGCGGCTGATCGAATCCGGCGAGCAGCCGGGCCCGCTCGGTGAAGTCGACCGGTCGGCGGTTGTCCGGATCGACCAGCGAGTCCTGCCACAGTTCCGTTCCCTGATAGACATCCGGGATGCCGGGGGCGGTCAACTGGAGCAGCTTCGCGGCCAGGGCGTTGGACCGGCCGGGCTCGATGATCATGGCCTCCAGCCGGTCCCAGGCCGCCCGGAGACCGGGGTCGTCGTAAGCCAGCTCGACCGCGGCCGCGACCCGGCTCTCGTACTCCTGGTCGACCCGGGTCCAGCCGGTCTCCTCGGCGGCCTCCCGGGCCGCCTTCTGCGCGTACGCCAGCAGCCGGTCCCGCTCGATCGGACCGGTCCCGGCCAGCGTCTGCGCCAGCAGATAGCCGAACCGCCGGTTCTCCAGGCCGGTGGCGTCGAGGAACGTCGCGGCGAACTCGGCCCAGTGCGTCCCCAGTTCGGGCAGTACCGCCAGCCGGGCCCGGACGTCCTCGCCGCGCTTGGTGTCGTGCGTCGACAACGACGTCATGGACCGCGGGGTCCACGTCTGCCGGTGCTCCTGCGCGGCGTGGAACTCCACGATCCGACTGCCGAAGGTGGCCGGATCACCGCCGACCTCATTGCCGCCGGCGAACCGGCTGTAGCGGTAGTAGGCGGTGTCCTCGACGCCCTTGGCCATCACCGCCCCGGCCAGTTGCTGCAGCCGTACCGACAGCTCGTCAGCGGGGTCGCGCAGCCGCGGCAGCAGCGCCGCCAGGGTCCGGGCCAGCTCCGGCCGGCGGCGGGCGGCGAGCACCACGGCGCGATCGAGCCGGTCGGCACCGATCGGCAGATAGGACCGATAGACGTCGTACGCGATCGCGATCTCGGCCAACGCGTCGCCCGCCTGCTCCAGCTCCGGGACCAGCCGAGCCAGCCGTCGCCGCTCGGCCCGGAACAGCGTGTCCGCGACCTGCCGCTTGCCGCGCTCGAGGTGCTCGGCGGCCGTCGCCTGGTCGCCGGTGAGCCGGCGATACAGGGCATCCAGCCAGTTCTCCTGATCATGGTCCAGCAACACCTGGTTGATCTCGGCCAGGGCGTCGTAGCCGGTGCTGCCGGCGACCGGCCACTCGGCCGGCAGTTGCTCGCCCGGCTCCAAGATCTTCTCCACCACGATCCACGCCTCGGGCGCCAGTCGGCGGAGTTGCTCGAGATAGCCGGTCGGATCGGCCAGCCCGTCCGGGTGATCGATCCGCAGCCCGTCGATCCCCTCGGTGACCCAGCCGGCGACCCGGGCGTGGGTGGCCCGGAAGACCTCCTCGTCCTCGACCCGGACTCCGGCCAGGGTGGTGATCGTGAAGAACCGCCGGTAGGTCAGTTCATGATCACCGCGGGACCAGTGGATCAGCCGGTAGTGCTGGCGATCATGAACGGCGGCCGGGTCGTCGCCGTCCTGCCAACTGTCCGGCGCCAGCGGGAAGCGGTGCTCGTAGTAGCGCAGTTCGCCGTCGACCAGCTCGAGCTCGCCCTCGTCGCCGAGCACCGGCAGCATGATCGGCCCCGCGGCCCAGTCGATGTCGAACCAGGCGGCGTACGCCGACGCCCGGCCCAGTCGCAGCACGTCCCACCAGGCCGGATTCTCGTGCGGCACGGCGATCCCGAGATGGTTGGGCACGATGTCGACGACGACGCCGAGGCCACGCCCACGGGCCGCGGCGAGCAGCGCCTGCCAACCCTCCTCGCCGCCCCGGGCCGGGTCGATCCGGGTCGGATCGGTGGTGTCGTAGCCATGATCGGAGCCGGTGGTCGACTTGAGCAGCGGCGACAGGTAGACCGCGCCGACGCCGAGGTCGGCCAGATAGTCGACCAGCCGGGCGGCATCATCGAGGGTGAAGCCGGGCCGGATCTGCAGGCGGTACGTCGAGCTCGGTGTCACTCCGCGAGCCTACGGGAATAGGCCCAAGCGCCGCCCGGTTGCGGTACTACGTGACTGATACCACGGTGAGTGAATCTGCTTCTCGCGACCGCGCCGACTTCTGGTTCGATCCTCTCTGTCCGTTCTGCTGGGTCACTTCGCGCTGGATCCTCGAGGTCGAGAAGGTCCGCGACATCGAGACCCATTTCCACGTGATGAGCCTGGCCGTCCTGAACGAGGACACCGAGGTCTCCGAGGACTACCGCCAGGGCGTGCAACGCGGCTGGTCCTACCAGCGGGTCGCCATCGCCGCCGCCCGGCTGAAGGGCGAGGAGATCCTCAGCCCGCTGTACACCGCGTACGGCACCCGGATCCACAAGCAGCAGAACAAGGACATCGAGTCGGTGATCGCGGAGTCGCTGGCGGAGGTCGGGCTGCCGGCCGACCTGGCCGAGGCCGCGAGCTCGACCGAATACGACAAGGAGATCCGGGCCAGCCACCACGAGGGCATGGACAAGGTCGGCAAGGGTGTCGGCACGCCGACGATCCACGTCAACGGCGTCGCCTTCTTCGGCCCGGTGATCACCCGGATCCCGCGCGGCGAGGAGGCCGGTGAACTCTGGGACGCCACGGTCAAGCTGGCGTCGCTCCCGTACTTCTTCGAAATCAAGCGCGAGCGCACCGAGTCGATCAACTTCGACTGACGAGGACGAGGGCGCGGGCCCGCCGCCCGGTGTGGCTGGCCCGCGGTAACTAGTCGAGTGTCTTGCTGTCTGAACCGTTCTTACGCCAGACCGATACGCCGGTCTTGCTGTCCGCAGTGAACGGAGATCGGTCCCAGCCGGCGAATCGATCCACCGGTTCAAGCCCTGCCATCTTGGCCATGACATCCAGTTCAGCGGGCCAGACTTAGCGATGTTGACTGCCTCGACTTCCGATCACCCTGTCACCGTCCACCGTGAAATGGTGCGACACCACACGCTGCGCGACGATGTCGTAGCTGTCGATGATCCACTTCGTGTCGGTGACGGTCCCGGCGACCAGCGTCTGCCCGAGGGGCAGCTCGCGCAGCTGCGGCACCCACAGGGAGATCACGAGGTGACCGCCCGGGCGAAGGTGCCGAGCAGCGTTCTGGAAACAGGCGATCTGCTCATCCTGGTAGACAAGGCACGAGATCGCGTTCGCGATGACGTACACGAGTCGGTAGTCCCGACCCGGGGCGTCAGCGCTCGCCATGCTCCCAACGGTTGCGGGAATCTCCTCGGCCGACACGGTGTCGTGGAGAACTTTGATCATGCCCGGCGATACGTCGATGCCAGCCACGGAGACGCCGCGGCGATACAAGGGAACGGCGATCCTCCCCGTACCGATTCCGAGCTCAAGCGCGGGTCCGTCGCCGGCCAGTGCAGCCAGAAAGTCAAGCAGGGGTGTCGTGTCATCAGTCTCGACCGCTGCGCTCGGATCCCAACTCAGCGCGTGGTTGTCCCAGAATCTGCGCTGCTCGGCGCTGGAATCCATCCTCAAGCCCTCGATCCGGTTGGAGCCGTAGGGCGATAGTCGCAGTCGGTGTCGGTCGAACGCCACCCCTTTGTGGATGCCTGTTTCCCGCCAGCGGCAGCTTCGCGGTCCGCGCGGTCGAGTTGGGCCTGGCGTTTCGAGTGGACGCGTTGGCCACGTCCGGTCGGGAAATTCGTGGCCGGAGCGTCCACTCGCGTACTCCGATGATCCGATGGTCTGGAATCTCGGCACCAGTGGACTTCGATTTGATCAAGCCGGCTCGGCCGAGCGATGAAGATCAGGGAGCGGTGCGGCCGAGGTTGATCAGCGTGTCGTAGGCCTGTTCCAGGGCCTCGTTCGGGCTGGCCAGCGAGGGGTCGGCGTCGTAGGTGGCGACGATCCGGCGCGCGCCCTCCGCGTACGGCACCCGGCAGACGTAGTGCGGCACGATCGCCTTCACCTTGCTGTTGTCGAAGACGACCGAGTGGGCCTTGTCGCCGACCAGACCCGGGCCGAGGCTCGGCACGAACCGCGCGATCGTCTCGGAGCTGACGTGCACGAGTTCCGGATCGCGCACCCCGGCGGCCGCGCCGATGGCCCGATAGACCTGATCCCAGGTCAGCGCCTGATCGGAGGTGATCGTGTAGCTCTCGCCGATGGTGCGTTGATCACCGAGCAGGCCGGTGAACGCGACGGCGAAGTCGGAGCTGTGGGTCAGCGTCCAGAGCGAGGTGCCGTCGCCGTGCACCAGCACCGGCTTCCCGGCCCGCATCCGGTCGATGTCGGCGTGGCCGCCCAGCAACGGGGTGCGCAGGTCGTCGTACGTGTGCGACGGCCGGATGATCGTGATCGGGAAGCCATCGTTGCGGTAAGCGTTGATCAACAGATCCTCGCCGGCGATCTTGTCCCGCGAATACTGCCAGAACGGGTTGTGCAGCGGCGTCGACTCGGTGATCGGCAGATTGCCGACGGGCTTCTGGTACGCCGACGCCGAGCTGATGAAGACGAACTGGCCGACCCGGCCGCGGAACAGCTCGATGTCGGCAGCGACGTGCTCGGGCAGGAACGCGATGAAGTCGACCACCACGTCGAACTCGCGATCACCGATCGCCGCCCGCACCGACTCCGCATCCCGGGCGTCGCCGCGCAGCACCTCGACGCCGTCCGGCAGCGGCCGGCTGGTGGTCGTGCCGCGGTTGAGGACGGTCAGGGCGATGCCGGCGTCGACGGCGCGGCGGGCACACCAGCTGCTGATCGTTCCGGTGCCGCCGAGGAACAGGACGGAAAGGCTCATGCGGACCATCTTCCTTGATCAGTTGAAGTTCAGCACGGTGCGATTGTCGATCTTGGACTCGTCCAGGGTGATCCCGAAACCGGGCTCGGTCGGCAACTCGAAGAAGCCGTCGACCGGCGCCGGCGGATCGAGCTCGAAGTGATGCCGGTTGGGCATGATCCGGACCAGGTATTCCGCCATCGGGCAGGCCGCCGGCGACTGGCTGGCGATCACGTGCAGGGCGGCGTGCAGACCGTGCCCGTGCGGGATCACCGGCACCCCGAACGTCTCGGCCAGGGCACAGATCCGGACCAACTCGGTGACGCCGCCGCACCATTCCGGGTCGGCCTGGACCGCGGCCAGGATCCCGTCGCTCAGGTACGGCAGCACGTCGGCCCGGTCGTACAAGTGCTCGCCGGTGGCCAGCGGCACCGTGGTCGCGGCCCGCAGCTCGGCGAACGCGGGCAGCCGGTTCGGCGGGAACGGCTCCTCCAGCCAGCGCGGCCGCAACTCCTCGACCCGCTGCGCCCAGGCCCGGGCGTGGGTCAGGTCGAAGCCGCCGAGCGCGTCGAACATGATGTCCGGCTCGTCGCCCACGGCCTCCCGGACGGTGCGGGCCAGCGCGACGTTGTTGGCCAGGCCCTCGGCCCCGTCGGCCGGCCCGTCGCCGAAGAACCACTTCTGCCCGGCATAGCCCTCGTCCCGCAGCGCCGTCGCGGTCTGCCGGACGACGTCGAGCTCGAGCGAGGTGCCCAGCGTGCTGGCGTACGCCGGGATGCGAGCCCGCGCCGGCCCGCCCAACAACTGCCACACCGGGGTGTCGAAGACCTTGCCGCGCAGGTCCCACAGGGCGTTGTCGATCGCGCTGATCGCCATCTTCAGCGCGCCGTGCCGGGCGTGCCGGTTGGACCGCTCCAGCCGGTCCCAGATGATCGAGGAGGCCAGCGCGTCCTGGCCGAGCACGACGTCGCGCAGCTGCTGCAGCAGCGGCCACACCACTTCGTCGTCGATCGGCCCGTAGAACCCGTCCACGCCGGCGTCGGTCCCGATCCGGAGATAGCGCGACTCGGCCGCGCCGGCCCGCGCCGCCGGCACCGAGGTGTAGCGCGGCGGCCGGCGATCGGCGTAGATCGCGGCGGCGTTGACCTGCCGCTGCCGCCCGCCCGGCGGTGGCTCCGGGCTCGGACCGGAGACGAGGTGGATTTCAACGGCGGTGACGAGCAGGCGGCGCACGGGGCTCCTTGTCTCGCCTGCGCGAGCGCTCAGATTCCGAAACGTGGCTGAGCGATTGCGCGAAGCGGAAATCGAGCGGATACTTCGTTCTCGTCGGGGGTGGGCAGCCGAGCTGGATCGACGCCACTCGGCCTCCGGCGACCCGACACCTGGATTCTTGTCGTCAGGGGGAGGAACGGACCATGCTGCGTCCCGCTAGCCAGGACGAGGACACCGCGGCTGATCATTCGCCGTCATCGCTGTCGCGCGGTCTGGCCCTGCTTGATCTGTTCTCCGAGCACGATGTCGAGCTCAGCATCAGCGAGATGGCTCGGCGCTCGGGGATCCCGAAGTCGACCACCCATCGGCTGGTCGGCGACCTGCAGCGCTGGGGTGCGCTGGAACGCGGGCTGCGCGGGATGCGGCTCGGGGTGCGGCTGTTCGAGCTGGGTCACCTGGTGCCGACGCACGCCAAGCTGCGGGAGCTGAGCATCCCGTACGCCCACAATCTCAACGAGGTCACCCACCTGACCTGCAACTTCGCCGTCCGCGAGGGCACGGAGATCATCTACATCGAGAAGATCTCCACCCCGGCGCTGCGGGTGACGCACTATCGGCCGGGTGGGCGGGCGCCGATGCACGCGACCGGGCTGGGCAAGGCGATCCTGGCGTTCAGCGATCCGACCTTCGTCGACTCGGTGCTGGCCGGCCCGCTGGAGGCCCGGACCCGGAAGACGATCACCCGGCCGGAGGTGCTCCGCCGCGAACTGGCGACGATCCGCGAGTCCAAGGTCGCCTTCGACAACGAGGAGTCCCGGCCCGGCCTGTTCTGCGTCGCGGCGCCGGTGTTCGCCCGCCGCCGTACCGTCGTCGGCGCCATCTCGGTCACCGGTGCCACCGCCCTGGCCCAGGCCCAGCACTTCGCCCCGGCCGTCCGGACCACCGCGATGGCCATCTCCCGCGCCCTCGACCACCCCCGCCCCCGCCGCTGAAGCCGAGTTGTCAGAACTGAGTTGTGCCATAGGGCTCCTCAGTTCTGACAAGTCGGCATTCAGTGGGTTTGGGACCAGCGGGCGCGCCAGGCGAGACGGTGCCGGGTCGGCGGCCAGGGCTTGGCGCGGAGTTCGGGCGGGAGCAGCGGGTCGTCGCGCATCGCCCGTTCGAGCGCGTCGGCGAGTCGGATCCGGCGCACCGCGACCGGCCAGGTGAGGTCGTCGGCCTCGACGGCCCGGGCCACGTCGTCGTAGCGGCGGATGATCGCCGCGGCCGGCCAGAGTTGCTCCCCGATGTCCCGGGGGTCGTCGAGGCCGCGCAGGTCGAGGGAGCGGGCCTCCGCCGTGACCAGGTGGGCCCGGGCCGACTCGTCGAGCAGGCCGGTCAGATCGTGCGGGCTGAGATACAGGCCGGTGGAGATCTTCGCGGCGCCGGCGGCGAGCAGATCACGGCGCAGGCCGTCGCGGAGGGCGCGGAGTCGCTCCGGAGCGCTGATCGCGATCAGTCGCCAGGCCCCGTCCCAGCGGACCTCGCCGTCGTCCTGAGCGGCGGCCAGATTGAGCGCGAGCTGATCGCGATCCAGCCTGATGCGGCCGGAGCGGGTGAGGGTGAGGGAGCCGGTACGGCCGCGGCCGTGCTGTTCGAGTTCGCCGGCGGTGATCATCCGCCGGATGGCCAGCCGGAGCGGCTGATCGGCGATGCCCACGGCGTTTGCCGCGTCGTACACCGAACGTAGGCCGGTCTCGCCCCGCAGCGGTACGAGGGTCTCGATCACGGTGCGTGGGGCGATCTGGGTGCTCATGCGGTCTCCTCCCTGACGGCTTCCTTGATTCTATCGTTTAGTCTACGAACGTGCACAGAACGAGAGTAAATCGGCCGGTGAAGGTGACGGTGGTGGCCATCGCCCTGTTGATCATCACGGGTACGGCCGTCGTGATCTTCGGCAACACGTACCGCTACGCGCAGCGTGAGGTCTCCATCCCGGTGGGCGCCGGACAGCTCAGCGGGGTGCTGATCACGCCGCGGGACGGCCGGCCCCGGGGGCTGGTCGTGATGGTGCACGGCGATGCCGCGGTCGAGGCGACGATGGACGGGCTGTACGGGCCGTGGTTCGAGGGCGCGGCGGATTCCGGCTGGGCCACGCTGTCCTGGAGCAAGCCCGGTGTGGGCGGGTCGGACGGGGACTGGCTGCGGCAGTCGATGGCGGATCGGGCCGCCGAGGTGTCGGCCGTCCTCGACTGGGCCCGCTCCCGACCGGAACTCCCGACCGGCCGGGTCGTGCTGTGGGGTGCCAGCCAGGCCGGCTGGGTGCTGCCGAAGGTCGTCGCCGCCCGGAGTGATCTTGACGGCGTGGTCGCGGTCGGTACGGCGATCAACTGGCTGCGGCAGGGTCGCTATCACCTCGAGGCGGGGCTCGCGGATGACGACGCCGGCCCGGCCGAGCGGGCGGCGGCGATCACTGACAGCGAGCGCACCGTCGCCCTGCTGGAACGGGGCGCCTCCCACGAGGAGTATCGGGCGGCGACCGCGGATCCCGACCCGATGCCGCCGGCCCGCTGGGGCTTCGTCGGCCGCAACTTCCGGTCCGACGCCACCGCGGACCTGAGCGCCGCGGCGAAGCGCGGGATCCCGTGGTCGCTGATGATCGGCGATCACGACCGCAACGTCGACGTCGCCGAGACCGAGCGGGTCTATCGCACGATCCTCGGGTCACAAGTGACGCCGCGGCGATTCGCTGCCGCCCACTCGATGGCGCGACCGGTGATGGAGGATTCGGCGCCGGTCGGGTTCGCCACCGGCGTGGTCTGGCCGCGGGCGCTGCTCGCTCCGCAGGTGATCGAGCACTACCGGGCCACCTTGGACGCTCTGCCCTGATCTAGGAGGGCGCTGAACAACGCTGACCACAGCGAGCGGCGCCCAGGCACGCACCGGGCTGCGTTGTCGTCGTCGCGGGTAGAACACCGCTACCCGACTCCTTCTCCGCCTTGCCCGGCACGCACCTGGACACCGCTCGCTACGGCCAGCGTTGTTCAGCACCCTCCTGGGCTTCAGCGGGGGGTGAAGGTGCGGGATTCGGGGTCGAAGCGGGCGGCGGGGGTTTCGAAGACCTGGGCGATGGCGCCGTTGGCGATCAGTTCCGTGGGGGTGCCGGCGCGGACCGTGCCGTCGTCGATCAGCCAGGCCTGACCGGCGGTACGCAGCGCCAGCTCGACCTCGTGGGTGGAGACGACGACGATCAGGCCCTGCTCGGCGGCCAATTCGTGCAGCAAGATCATCAGCTCCACCCGGGCACCGACGTCGAGGAACGAGGTCGGCTCGTCCAAGATCAACAGCTCCGGCTCGGTGATCAGCGCACGGGCCAGCAGCACCCGTTGTTGCTGGCCGTCGGACAGCTCGGCGAACCGGCGATGGGCCCAGGTCTGCGCCTGCAGCCGGGCCAGCACCCGGTCGACGATGGTCCGCTCCCGGCCGGTCAGCCAGCCGGTCAGCCGGGAATGCGGATAGCGGCCGAGCTGGGCCACCTCGCGGGCGGTCAGCAGCCCGGCGTCGATCCGGTCGGTGAGCACGACGGCGACCCGGCGAGCCCGGACCGGCGGCGGCATCCGTTCGATCGGCAGGCCGTCGAGGGTCGCGCTGCCGGCCAGCAGCGGCTGCAGCCCGACCACCGAGCGGAGCAGGGTCGATTTCCCGGCGCCGTTCGGCCCGAGCAGCGCGGTGACCGTACCGGAGCGGGCGGCGACCTCGATCCCGGCGGCCACGACGGCCGGACCGCCCGGTCGGCCGGGAAGCCGAGGGCCGATCCGGTCCAGCACGCCGTGCCGCCGGTAGCCGACGGCCACGCCGCTCAGCCGCAGCTCCCGATCAATCCGTCCCGGGTCGTCCATCAGACCGCTCCCGCCGACAACCGCCGGGACCGGAGCAGCACGACCAGCACGACCGGCACGCCGACCAGGGCCGAGACGACGTTGACCGGCAGCACCAGGTCGCCCGGCGGCAGCTGGGTGATCATGGAACAGGCCACCGAGATGATCACGCCGATCAGCAGTGACGCCGGCAGCAGCACCCGGTGATCAGAGGTGCCGATCACCAGCCGGGCGAGATGCGGCACCGCGATGCCGAGGAAGGCGATCGGTCCGCAGTAGGCGGTCACGGTGCCCGCGATGACCGCGGTTGCGGTGATCGCGAGGTAGCGGACGAGCCGGACCCGGACCCCCATCGTCCGGGCGTACCGCTCGCCGAGCAGCATCGCGTTCAGGCTCTGGCTGAGCAGCAGGATGATCACGCCGGCGGCGGCGATGATGATCACCATCAGGATCATGTCGTCCCGGGGCACGCCGCTGAACGAGCCGAGCCCCCAGGTGATGAACTGCTGCAGCCGGGCCGGCTCGGCGAACGCCAGCAGCAGCGAGGTCACCGCCCCCACCGCCGACGAGACCATCACGCCGATGATCAACAGCGAGACGACCGAGGAGATCCAGCGGCCGAAGAGCAAGATCAGCAACAGTACGGCCAGGGCCCCGATCGCGGCCGCCACCACCACGCCGAGCCGTCCGGTGCCGGTGATCGCGACGAACCCGGCGCCGAGCGTGCCGCCGCCGAGGGTGACCAGGGCGACCCCGAGGCTGGCGCCGGAGGAGATGCCGAGGACGTATGGATCGGCCAGCGGGTTCGCGAACAGGGTCTGCATCACCAACCCGGCCAGCGCCAACCCGGCCCCGGCCGCCGCCGCCGTGCCGACGCGCGGCATCCGGACCCGGTCCAACAACGTGGTCCACCCCGGATCCCCGGCATCACCGCTGAACAGGAATCGGATCACCGCCGGCACCGGAATGTTCGCCGTCCCCACCGCCGCCGCCACCGCCACGACGAGCACAGCCACCACCGCCAACCCGACCACCACCACCCACACCCCCCAAACCCGCCGACCCGTCACTAACGCACCGGTTTTTGCGGCGTGTCCGTGCACAAGTGACGTCTCGGGGTTACGGGTGGGCTCGGTCATGTCGGTCTCGGGTCGGGAGTCGGGGCCGGGAGGCCGGGCCTGGCCGGGTCTGGCGTGGTGGGTCGGGTCGGCAGAGTGGGCCGGGTCGGGAGCTGAGGCCGGGTGGCGCCGGCAGGACGAGTGGGGCCCGAATCGGGGGCGCGCTTCAGTCCACCGGTCCAGCGCCGAGCGTGACAGTTCCCGTCCGGACGGCCGGATTCGGCCCGGGCTTCGTCCAACTCGACCTGCCGCTCTCCGCTATCAAGTGCCGGGAGCCGCGATCGGGAGCCGATCCTGACCCCCGCCAAGTCATGCCGAGACGTCACTTGTGCACCGACACGCCGCAAAAACCGGTGCACTAGTGGCGGGTCGGCGGTCATGGGAGGCGTTGGTAGAAGGTGAAGGGGTGGTCGGGGAGGAGGTCGGGGTGGGTGATGGCGACCAGGTCGGCCAGGGTGAGGTCGGGGCGGAGGACGCCGAGCTCGAAGTAGTTGTTGCCGCCGGCTTCGTTCAGCTGCTTGCTCGGTGACCAGACCTGACCGGACTTGTAGGCGGCGAACTCGGCCAGCCGCGGCTCATCCGTGGTCGCCTCCTTCAGGGTCCGCCAGTTCGCGGTGTTGATCCAGATCGGCGCCTTGGCGGACTTGCCCAGCACCGCCTCCAGATCGGTGTTGATCGACCCGGTGGTCGGGTCGTCCTGCCACGGCCACCGGCCGCCGGCGTCCTTGATCAACTTCCCGGCGAAGCTGCCGCCGCCGGGGATCGACCAGACCCCCTGGTACGGCTGGCTGAGCAACAGATCGACCGGCTCGGCGTCGGCGACCAGTTGGCTGGTCTTGCGGTAGTCGTCGCGGATCTGGCCGAACACCTCGGCCGCCTTCGCCTCGGTCCCGGTCAGCGCGGCGAAGAACTTGATCCACTCGGCCCGGCCGAGCGGGTCGTTCTCCAGGAATTCGGCACCGGCCAGCACGCCGATGCCGGCGTCGCGCACGGTCGCGAAGGCGGGGGAGTCGAGCCCGTCGGTGATCACGACGTCGGGCTTGCCCGCGACGATCGCCTCGGCGTCGGGGGTGCCGGCGGCCGCGTATTCGATCACCTCGCCGCTGTCGGCGCGTTCCTTGGCGGCGGCGGAGGAGATGTACGCCTTGGCCGCGACACCGGTCAGCACGTCCAGTCGGCCGAGCGCCTCGAGCGACGGCAAATGTGTCGTCGACCCGGAGAACAGGCTGCGCACCGGCGTGGTGATCACCGGCGCGTCGGCGATCGCGCCGGTCAGCTCGGGCTTCGGTGCCCCACAGCGCAGGAAAACATAGCTTTCCGGCTTGCCGCCGATCACCGGCTGCTGCACCGTGATCACCTGATACGAGCCGTGGTAGTCGATCTTCAGATTCTTCGCGAACTCCAACTGCTGCTTGTCCGGGAAGTAGTCCGCGGCCGGGTCGAACGACTCGACGCAGCCGTCCGCGCCGACGCCGGGCGAGGCCGGGGCCGTGGTCGGCGGAGCCGGGGCGGCGCAACCGGCCACGCCGACCAGGGCGGTGATCAAGCCGGTGATCAACAGGGCGAGCAGCCGCCCGCGGATGCGGTGTGTCCTCACAGTGCCAGGCCTTCCGGACCTCGGCCGCGCGCGGCCGGATGGTGAATCCGACGGGCCGTCCCTCGCGGCGCCGGACGCCCGGATCGGCGACCCGGGCACCAGCGGCAGGTTTTCGGACTCGTGGATCCGGATCTCCTCGATCCGCCGGCGACCACCGCTTCCCAGACACCGCTCGATCGCTCGAGCCGGGCCCAGTGCGTCAGGTGCGGCCGCCGTCACCACTCACCGCTGCGGGGCAGTCCCGGACTCGCACCGGATTCCCTTTCCGCTGGCGCCGGTCAGTTTAACCCGGCGCCGCGTGGTCACGTGCGCCAACAGGGCCCGCTTCGATCAGCTCCGGCAGGTCCGGGGTCAGGAGGGTCGGCTCATGGCTCCGGGGAACGCGCGGCGGGCGGCGCTGATCTCCGCCGCCGGCCGCGGCCGGCCGAGAAGATGATCGCCGAGAAGATGATCAACGCGGCTTGGTCGCCCGGATGATCGCGGCGTGCATCTCGTCGGCCACCGGATGGGTGAACTCGACGCTGGCGTCGGTGAAGCCGGCGGCGGCCAGGCCGGACAGGTATTCCTGGCGGGACAGGGCACCGGCGATGCAGCCGACGTAGCTGCCGCGCTCGGCCCGGTCGGCCGGGCCGAGTTGATCTTCGGCGACGACGTCGCTGATGCCGATCCGGCCGCCGGGCCTGAGCACCCGGAACATCTCCGCGATCACCGCGGGCTTGTCCACCGACAAGTTGATCACGCAGTTGGAGATCACCACGTCGACCGCGGCATCGGGCAGCGGCACCTGCTCGATCGTGCCCCGGACGAACTCGACGTTGCCGACGCCGGCCTGCTCGGCGTTCTGCCGGGCCAGGGCGAGCATGTCGTCGGTCATGTCGACGCCGTACGCGAAGCCCCGCGGGCCGACCCGGCGCGCCGACAGCAACACGTCGATGCCGCCGCCGGAGCCGAGGTCGAGCACCGTCTCGCCCTCGGCCAGCTCGGCCACCGCCGTCGGGTTGCCGCAGCCGAGGCTGGCCTCGACCGCCGCCACCGGCAGCTGATCCCGCTCGGCCACCGCATAGCGGGTGGCGCCGAAGCTCGGGTCGGTCTCGGTCGCGTCGCCGCAACAGCTCCCGCGCTTGCCGCTGGTGACCTGCTGGGCCGCCGCGGCATAGCGCTCGCGCACCTGCTCTCGTACCTGATCCGGGTTGGTCATGATCGTTTCACCGTCCAATACATTGAAGATCATCGATGCGTAACAGTAATCACCATCCATCGATGATTGTCAATACGTTGCTAGACTGGCGGTCATGGTGACCACCACGCAGTGCTGCTCGCCCGTGACCGGGCAGGTGATGACGGCCACGGAGGCCGAGGGCCTGGCCGGCTCGCTCAAGGCGATCGCCGACCCGACCCGGCTCCGGCTGATCTCCCTGCTCGCCGCCCAGCCGGACAGCGAGGCGTGCGTCTGCGATCTCACCGACCCGGTCGGCCTGTCCCAGCCGACGGTCTCGCACCACCTGAAGATCCTGGTCGACGCCGGGATCCTCACCCGCGAGCAGCGCGGCAAGTGGGCCTACTACCGCCTGGTCGACGGCGCGCTGGCCGGGATCGCCCGGCCACTGCTCCCGGCCGGCTGAGCCCGGTGGTTCCGGGCTGAGGCTCGGGCCGCGGTCACCAGCCGCCGCCGCCCCCGCCACCGACGCCGCCACCGGCCCCGCCGCCGAAGCCGCTGCCGCCGCCGGACCCGGCGGTCGAGGCGGTCATCGCCGCACTGGTCGCGCTGGAGAAGGAGTCCAGGCTGCTGGTGAAGCCGCCGGCGCCGTAGAAGGCCGCCACGCCGAGGTACGGCCCCGAATACCAGGTCGGCTCCGGCACATCGTGACCCCGGGCCGCGAGGTCGGCGAAGATCTTGGCCCAGCGCTCGGCGACCCCGAAGACGATCGCGTACGGCAGGTAGCGGGAGAAGAGGTCCTCGCCCTCCTCGAACCGCAACTGGTCCGCCTCGGCGGTCTCCAGATAGAGCCGGAATCCCTTGGCCTGGTCGAGCGCGGCGGTGCCGGTCGCGGTCCGGGCCGGCATCCGGCCGGCGAAGACGAAGCCCGCGATGCCGAGCAGGATCACGCCCAGGCCGACGATGCCCCAGCCGACGGTGATCGCCAGTGCGATGGTCGCGCCGATGCCGACCAGCACGGTCAGGATGGCCGCGCCGTACCACTTGGCCCGGACCGAATCCGGATTGGCGGCGAACCAGCCACGCCGGTCGGTCACCTCGGCCATCAGCTTCGTCGGGACGGCGGCGGTGCGCAGCCCGGTGGCCGCGCCGGACATCCGGGTCGGCGTCCCCCCGGTGAACAGCCCGTCCAGCGCGGCCCGCTCGTACGGGTGCAGGTCGTCGGCGTCGCGGAGCCGTTCCAGCTCCCAGTCCTTGCCGCCCGGCAGCTTCACCTTCGCGGCCGGGTCGGCCGGCACCTCGGTGATCCGCAGATAGCCGCGGACGGCGAGGTCGATCACGGTCGCCGTGACATCGCGCGGCTGGGCCCGTTCGTCGAGCAGCGCTCCGATCTCGCCCGGCCGGGCGTCGTCCGGCGGCGTGAACCGGACCGCGACCGGACCGCCGGAGCCGCCGCGGACCGTCGCCCCCTCGCCCTCGGTCGGCGCCAGCCCCGGAGTGAGCCCGGCGTAGCGCTCATCCCGGCCGCGACGGCGCGCCAGCGTGAGCAGCCCACCGGTGCCGAGCACGACGACGGCGGCACCGATGCCGACGGTCACCGGGTTGGCGCTGAACGTGTTGCCCAGGTTGCGGCGCTGGGTCAGGATCGGCTCGGCGCCGACGAAGCTGCCGCCCGGCCAGCCGGCGACGATCGTCATCGCGTCGCCCTCGGCGACCTCGGCGGCGGTGAAGGTCGCCCCACGGCCCGACGGGTTGGCCGGGCACTGCTGCTCGGAGCCGGGGTCGCCGAAGACACAGCTGCTCCGGTCGAGATCGGCCGGCCCGTTGACGGCGATCGTGATGTTGCGCAGCGGCACGTCCCAGTTGCTGATCACGTTCCAGTTCAGCTCGTCCAGGCCCGACCCGGTGGCGCGCGGGTTGATCAGGCCGCGGATCGTGTAGTCGACCCGGTACGTCTGCAGCCCGCTGACCTCTTTGTTCTCGTCGCCGATCTTGACCGCCAGCAACCCGTTGTCGGTCTCGGTGTCGACCTTGGTCGGAGCGCCGGTCGGGCTGGTCACCGCGCCGATCTCGATCGGGAAGCTGCGCCAGTGCTCCGAGTCGCCCGGGATCGCCTGCCGCGAAGGCAGGATCAGGTACGGCCCGTGGCCCTCCTCGTTGCCGAAGTCGAAGTCGAACTCGAGGTTGATCTTGGCCGTGCCGTCGGCGGCGAGGTCGACGTTCATCGCGTACCGGGTGATCGCCCAGTTGTCCCCCTCGGCCCGCGCCGGCAGCGCGAGCAGCAACAGGCCGGAGAGCGTCGCCACGAGGACGGCGACGGCACGGACGAGGGTTCCGGGTGCTCGTTTCACCCTGCCCACGATAGTGCGGCCCGCGCTCATCGGCGGTCATGACAGTTGTCATGGGGAGTTGCTGACAATGCTGCTGGGTCGGTCGACGGCGGCGGGAGCACACTGAACTACGTGAACCTTGATCTTGAGCAACAGCCGGCGCGAACTCCCACGTCGTCGGGCGGCGCGCTGGCGTTGACCGGCGTCCGGAAGACCTTCGGCCAGGTGCAGGCGGTCCGCGGGGTCGACCTGCGGATCGAGCCCGGCGAGATCGTGGCCGTGCTCGGCCCGAACGGCGCCGGCAAGTCGACCCTGAACGAAATGATCTTGGGTCTGGTCCCGCCCACGGCGGGCTCGGTCCAGGTCTTCGGCGTCGATCCGACCCAGGCTGTGCAGCAGGGGCGGGTCGGCGCGATGCTGCAGGCCGGCGCCCTGCTCTCCGACTGTACGGTGCGCCAGTTGCTGGGGCTGATGCACGGGCTGTTTCCGGATCCGTTGCCGCTGGGTGAGGTGATCGAACGGGCCGAGTTGTCGGAATTCCTGAAGACCAAGACCGACCGGCTGTCCGGCGGCCAGGCGCAGCGGGTCCGCTACGCCCTCGCGCTGCTGCCCGATCCGGATCTGATGATCTTGGACGAACCGACGGTGGCGATGGACGTCGAGCTGCGGCGCCGGTTCTGGACTTCGATGCACGACTTCGCCTCCACCGGCCGGACCGTGCTCTTCGCCACCCACTACCTGGAGGAGGCCGATCAGTCCGCGGACCGGATCGTGGTGCTGTCCGCCGGGTCCGTGGTCGCGGACGGCTCCGGCGATGTGATCAAGGCCAAGGTCAGCGGCAAGATCATCAGCGTCGCGGCCGACGACTCGCTCGACGTTCGGCTGATCCGCGATCTGCCGGGCGTGCTCCAGGTGACCTCGCTCGGTGCCCGGCTCGCCATCCACTGCGACGATTCCGACCTCGCGCTCCGGGCCCTGCTGGACCGGGTGCCGCAGGTCCGGGAGATCGAGATCACCTCGGCCACCCTCGAAGAGGCGTTTCTGGCCCTCACCAAGGAAGGGGCAGCATGACCGCCGCCACTCTGCCGGTCACGGCCGGCTCGAACGACCGCCGGCGCCGGTTCCTGCCGGTGCTGCACTACACCGTGCACAGCACGTTCCTGACCGCCAAGAATGTCGGCTTCGTGGTCTTCTCGTTCAGCCTGCCGGTGATCATGTACGTGCTCTTCTCGCAGATGTTCGGCTCGGCGCAGGCGCCGAGCGGAGTCAACTACTCGGCGCTGATCATGGTCTCGATGGGCAGCTACGGCGCCCTCGGTGCGGCGATGAGCGGCGGCGCCTATCTGGCGGTGGAGCGGAAGTCGGGGTGGTTCCGCCAGCTCGGCCTGACCGCGCTGCCGCCCCGTTCGTTCCTCTGGGCCAAGTCGGCGGTGATCATGATCCTGGTGCTGCCGTCGATCCTGCTGGTGTTCGCGGCCGGCTTCCTGATCGGCGGCGTTCGGGCCCCGATCGGTGACTGGCTGGCCTCGGTCGGGCTGATCTGGCTCGGGCTGATCCCGGTCGCCGTGCTCGGCATCGTGGTCGGCGTCTGGGTCAAGACCGAGGCGGTCGGCGGTGTCACCACCATGCTGTTGCTGGTGCTGGCCATGCTCGGCGGTCTGTGGATGCCGATCGAGATGATGCCGTCCGCGCTGCAGGCGATCGCACCGGCGCTGCCGTCCTACTGGGTCGGTGCTCTCGGCCGCTATCCGTTCCTGCCCGCCGGCACACCGTTCCCCTGGGTCGGGCTCGCGGTCCTCGCCGGCTGGGCCGTGGTCATGACCGTCGCGGGCGGGCTGGGCTATCGTCGGGCTGTCGCGACCAGCAAGCGGTGAGGCTCGGCTCGAGCGAGAACCACCAGCGCACGGGGGTGGGCTGCGGGTGACCGGGGACAGCGAGTCGATACAAGGACGTGCGATGGCCAGGAACAGTTTCTTCAGGGCGATGGCTGGGTCGCAGTCGTTCGGCGCCGGGGAAGATCCCAATGCCGCCCCGGGGGCCCGACGGGACTGCGAGCCGGCCCGCCGGTGGACGCTGCGCCGGGCCTGGCAGAACGGCCTCTGGATGTATCTGCTCGGGCTGACCTTCCTGCTCGTCCCGGTGATCACGATGGTGCAGCAGAACGATCCGAACCTGTTCTGGATGTCACTCCTGCTCGGTGGCCTGGCGCTGCTCTATCTGTTGACGCCCTGGGTCCTCGATCTGCCGATCTGGTTGCGGGTGATCTTCCTGGTGGTCTTCGTGATCGTGCTGCTGGTGATGATCCCGTTCATGGAGTATCGGCTGGTCTACTACGGGATCTACGTCACCATCCTGCTCGCCACCCTGATGCCGTGGCGGATCTCCCGGGCCACGATCCCGTTCGTCGTGGTGCTGATCGTGGGCACCGGTGCGTTGTTCCAGGACATGGCGGCGGTGATCATCGGAGCGACCGCGATGGTGATCGGGTTCTCGATCGCGCTCGGGATCGAGAACTCGCGGATCGAGCGGCGGCTGATGCTGGCCGAGCAGCGGGTCGCCGGCCTCGCCGTGGTCGCCGAACGGGAACGGATCAGTCGCGATCTGCACGACATCCTCGGCCACTCGCTGACCGCGATCTCGATCAAGGCGGGTCTGGCCCGGCGGCTGCTGACCGCCGACCCGGCGGCGGTCGGGCCGCAGATCGCCGAGGTCGAGCAGCTGGCCCGGCAGGTGCTGACCGACCTGCGCAGCACGGTGTCGGGGATCCGCGAGGTCCGGCTGGCGACCGAGCTGGCCAGCTCCCGGTCGGTGCTGGCCGCGGCCGGGATCAAGCCCGAGCTGCCGATCGCCGTGCCGCTGCTGCCGGACCCGATCAGCGAGCTGTTCGGCTATGTCGTCCGCGAGGCGGTGACCAACGTGGTCCGGCACAGCGAGGCGAGCCGGTGCGTGATCCTGCTCGACTCGGATCGGATCCGGGTCGTCGACGACGGCATCGGACACCGCAGTGGCCGGCTCGGTTCCGGGCTGACCGGGCTGACCGAACGGGTCCGGGCCGCCGGCGGCCGGCTCACCATCGAGCCCGTCCCCGGTGGCGGTACGACGATCATCGCCGATCTCCGGTCGCCGGACGCCCCGGCCCGGGAGACCACATTGCCGCAGGAGGTCCGTACATGATCAAGGTCTTGGTGGCCGACGACCAAGCGCTGATCCGGCAGGCGTTCACCGCCCTGCTGCGGCTGGAGTCCGACATCGAGGTGACCGGTCAGGCCGCCGACAGTGCCGAGGTGTTGCGCCTGGTCGGGCTCGAACGGCCGGACGTGATCTTGATGGACGTGCAGATGCCCGGACCGGACGGTGCCGGCGAGGACGGCATCACCGCCACGGCGAAGATCACCGCCGAGCATCCCGCGGTCAAGGTGATCATCCTGACCACCTTCGGCCGCCCCGGCTACCTGCGCCGGGCGATGGAGGCCGGTGCGGTCGGCTTCATGATCAAGGACTCGCCGGCCGAGCAACTGGTGGACGGGATCCGGCGGGT
The DNA here is from genome assembly GCF_009299835.1 of Microlunatus speluncae. Taxonomy (GTDB): domain Bacteria; phylum Actinomycetota; class Actinomycetes; order Propionibacteriales; family Propionibacteriaceae; genus Microlunatus; species Microlunatus speluncae. The sequence continues at coordinate 128,275 of NZ_VKCZ01000006.1, read as the reverse complement.
GATGCGGGGCCTGCGGATCGTCGACCCGACGCTGGCGGCGGACAGCCTCAGCCTCGGCGCGTCACCGCTCACCGACCGGGAACGGGAGGTGCTGGCGGCGGCGGCCCGGGGTGGATCCACCGCGGCGATCGCGACTTCGGTGCACCTGACGGAGGGAACCGTACGCAATCATCTGTCCGCCGTGATGGGCAAGCTCGGCGCCGGCACCCGCGCCGAAGCGGTCCGGATCGCCACCGAGTCGGGGTGGCTGGACTGAGCCGGATCCCGCTAATCTGTGGCCGCGGGTGAGCCGACTCACCCGGTCTGTCGGATTCGTGGGCGCGCGAGGTCTGCTGGCAGTGCGCGCCGGAGATGCGGCGCAGCCGCAGGGGGTTTGACCGTGCACGGCACCAGCCGGGTGGCGATCGTGGCCGCCCTCCTCGCCGCTGTCGCGCTGACCGCGTGCGGCACGACGGTCCGGGTCAACGGAGCTCAGGTGGACAGCAAGGTGCCGTTCCTGACCATGCTCGAGTCGGCCTGGCTGAACACGTCGGCGACCGACAAGTACTCCCAGCGGGCCGCGGAGACACACTGCTGGCTGCTCCGCGAGCCCGACTCCGGGACGCTGCAGCCGAAGGCGCTGTGCGGCCCGATCCGGCACCTTCGCGACGACGGCAAGCCGGGCGTCTTCGACGAGGTCGAGTTCACCCCGCAGCTGGTCGGCGACCAGGAGGTCACCGTCGATCCGGACTCGATCGAGCTGGGCGCCACCGGGGTCGAGCCACCGGCCGACCTCGAGCTCTACCGCCCGGACGGCGCGAAGCCGGTCGCCGCCGATCAGGTGCCGCAGCCGGCGGCGCCGAAGGCCGAGCCGGGGGTCGTCGCGCGCGGTGACGACGGGCAGATCGCGATGGCCGGATCGCCCAAGGCCGGGACGATCCTGGCGCCGGGCCACAAGGTCTCGGTGACCCGGTTCGGGCCGGTGGATCGGCTGTACGCCGAGGGTGAGATCCCGTTCTACGGGCCGGCGGACAACGAGGAGTTCCGGGCCCTGACGATCACCATCGAGCCGCAGGAGTTCAGCGACCGGTACACCGACACCTCGGCCACGTACTCGATCCGATCGGAAGGCCGGACCACCGACCTGAAGACGTTCTTCGAGATCGACGGCGGCTGGGGGAACCAGAAGGCCGACACGAAGACGATCATCGTCTCGGTGCCGAAGGGCAAGGATGCCGAGCTGGTGGTCGGCGTCGGCGGTCTCGATCAGACGATCTCGGTCCGCACCGGCGAGCGCACCTCCACGATCGCGGCGGCCAACTACCGGGACAAGACCGAGTTCGGCATCAACAAGCAGTTCGCCACCCAGACCGTCAAGGAGGGGACCTTCCGGTTCCAGCACGGCGTGACCTTCACCAAGGCGGCGCTGACCGCGTTCGACGGCGACAAGGGTTGGGCGCCGGCGGGCCAGATGTGGCTCAAGCTCTACTGGGACAACCGGACGTCGCAGAAGACCGGCGACCATGGCTTCATGTACGAGGACCCGACGTTCGATCTGGCCAAGACGCTGCAGATCACCGACGCCGACGGCAAGCCGGCCAAGATCATTTCGGGCGTGCCGGTGTCGGAGAACTACTCCAACGAGCCGTCGGTGCTGGTGCAGCTTCCGGAGACGGCGAAGGGGATCAAGGTGAGCTACGCGCCGCAGGGCACCTTCGCGGCCGACGAGTACGGCGCGCAGGACAAGAGTGTCGATCCGAAAAGTGGATCGTTCGCGTTCGAGCCGCTGACCTTCGAGGTGACGTTCTCGTGACCGGCCGCAAGCAGCTCAAGATCAAGTCCGGGCCGTCGCGGGCGGCGGCACTGGCGTTGGCCGTGCTCGCGATCTTCACCCTGACGGCGTGCGGCACGACGGTGCGGGTCAACGGGACCGAGGTGGACAACAAGGTGCCGTTCCTCGCCACCCTGGAACAGGCCTGGCGGGCCGACATCGCCGATGACCAGCACCTGCGGACCGCCGACCAGACCGGGTGCTGGCTGCTCCGAGCGCCCGACTCGGGCGAGTTGCAGCCGCGCGCGTTGTGCGGGCCGGTCCGGCACCTCCGCGACCTCGGGAAGCCGGGGGTCTTCGACGCGCTCGACTTCGAGCCGCGGCCGGGGGACCAGGGCGAGGTCGTCCTCGATCCGGACACGATCAGCCGGAACGAGACCGGTGTCGAGCCGCCGCCGGGCCTGGAGCTCTACCGCCCCGACGGCCTGAAGCCGGTCGCCGCCGATCAGGTCCCGGCGCCGCCGATCCCGAAGGCCGATCCGGGCCGGGTCGACGCCGGCGCCTCGTTCCAGGTCGAGAACGGGACCAAGCCCGAGAAAGGGGTGATCATCGCCCCGGGATTCCGGCTGACCGTCGACGAGGTCGGCACCATGGCGAGGTTCCCGAGCACGGGCGACGATGCGTTCTACGAGCCGGCGGACGGCGAGGAGGTGCGGGCGATCCGGCTGACCCGGCAGCCCGACCCCGACTTCGAGGCCGGTTCGGCCGACGTCTCGACCAGCTACGCGCTGCGCACGGAGACCGGGACCACGGAGCTGGATCCCGTGCTGGACAAGGTCTGGATCCTGAGCGGCAACGGGCCGATGACGATCATGGCCTCGGTGCCGAAGGGCGCCGATCCGAATCTGGTGATCAAGGTCGGGGGCCTGGAGCAGACGCTCTCCCTGCGCACCGGGGAGCGGACCTCGGACACGGCGCCGGCGGCCTACCGGGAGAAGACCTCGTTCCCGGTGGCCGGGAAGTATGCGGGCCGACACACCCAGGGCGATCTCGACGTCGCGCACGAGATCACCTTCACCGACGCCTCGGTGGCCGCCTTCGACGAGAACCGCGGCTGGGCGCCGGCGGGCAAGATGTGGTTCTACCTCGGCTGGGAGGGTCGGCGTCAGCACGACGGCTCGGGTCGCTACCTGCTCAGCTACGATGTCGGTCGATCGTTCGGGCTCAAGGACTCCGCGGGAGGGCAGATCGCAATCAGCGAAGGGAACCCGTTGGACCGGAGTTCCTACAACGACGGACTGATCGTCGCGCTGGCCCCGGCCGAGACCAAGTCGGTCACGATCAACTACTCCCCGCGGGGAACATTCAAGCCCGGCGGTGCCTACGAGCTGTCGCCGCGGTCGGGCTCGTTCGCGTTCCCGGCCAAGTCCTTCGTGATCAACTTCTCCTGAGGGGGCGACGTCAGATGGGTCGAGTGATCGTTTTCGGTTCGCTGAGCCAGGATCTGCACCTGGCCATGCCGCGCCATCCGGGGCCGGGCGAGACGGTGATGTCCGGCGACATCGAATACCGGTTCGGTGGCAAGGGCGCCAACCAGGCCGTCGCGGCGGCCGGAGCCGGGGCCGCGGCGATGTTCATCGGCCGGGTCGGCGACGACCCGCACGGCCAGGAGTACGTGCGGCGACTGGGTCGCTACGGCGTCGACACCAGCCGGCTGTCGGTCGATCCGGCGGCGCCGACCGGGACGGCGATCATCTACCTCGATCAACAGGGCGAGAACATGATCGTCGTCGCCCCCGGAGCCAACGCCCGGGTCGACCACGGTGATCTTGACCGGCTGGACGACTGCGGGCCGGGTGACGTGCTGATGGTGCAGCTCGAGTTGGACCTCGAGGTCGTCGCCGAGGCGGTGCGCAAGGCGAGCCGGCAGGGTGCTCGGGTGATCATCAACCTCGCCCCGTACGCGGAGCTGCCGGCCGACGTGCTCGACCTCGCCGATCCGGTGATCGCCAACGAGCACGAGGCGCGGCTGCTGGCCGAGTCGGGCCGCTCGCCGCGGTCGCTGTTGATCACGCTCGGCACCGAGGGGTCGCGCTGGAGTGAGCTCAGCGTGCCGACCGCTCGGGTCGAAGTGGTGGACACCACCGGCGCCGGCGACGCCTACTGCGGCACGCTGGCGGCCCGGCTCTGTCTCGGCGACGAGCCGGCCGAGGCGATGCGGGTGGCCAGCGACGCGGCGAGCCGCAACGTCACCCACCCCGGTGCCCAGCCGCCCCTGCCCTGACGGTCGGCTGCCCTGAACAGCGGGTTGCCCCGATCGTCGGCCGTGCATGATCATGGAGTGCAAATTGATCACGACGCTCCGGCGGTGACCGGAGCACGAAGGCGGTGGCGACGATGGGCCTGCAATCGCTGGCGGGGAAGCGGGTCCTGGTCACCGGCGGGGCCGGCCTGATCGGTCGGGCCACGGTCGCCCTGCTCAATGATCACGGAGCCCTGGTGACCACGTTGTCGATCAACGAGGAGCCGGAGCTGAGCGCCGACCGGGTGCTGGTCGGTGACACCCGGCTCGAGCCCGATGTGGCCGACGCGCTGGACGGGGTCGAGGCCGTGGTGCACCTGGCTGCCCTGCCCCATCCGCGGGCCGGCACCCCGTACCAGGTGCATTCGACCAACGTCGTCTCGACCTTCAACGTGCTCGCCCAGGCCGGCGCGCTCGGCATCCGGCGGGCGGTGATCGCCAGCAGCATCAACGCCTTCGGCATCCCGATGAACTCCCACGACGTCGCCCCGGCCTACTTCCCGATCGACGCCACGATCCCGGCCGACCTCGACGACTGGTATTCGCTGTCCAAGGCCACCGATGAACTGACCGCGGGGATGGCGCAGCGGCGGTGGGGGATCGACGTGGTCGCGTTCCGGTTTCCGCACGTGAACCGGCACGAGGTGCTGACCCGGATGAGCGAGGAGCACCGGCGGGATCCGGGCCGCGGGATGCGCGAAGCCTGGAGCTACCTCGACGTCCGCGACGCCGCCCGGGCGATCCTGCTGGGCCTCACCGTCGAGCTGACCGGGACGCACCGGCTGTTCCTGGCGGCGGACCAGACCTTGGCCTCCTACCCGACCGAAGCGCTGCTCGACGCCTATGCGCCCGGGGTGCCGCGGCTGCGCCGGTTCATCGGCCGCGAGGTCCCGATGGACCTCGGCCCGGTCCGCACCCTGCTCGGCTTCCGCGCCGAGCACGAGCTCGACCTACCCACCCTCCCGCTGCCTGCTGAAGCTGGCCCGTCCGTTCCCTGAGCCCGTCGAAGGGCAGACCTGGTTCACGGTGCGGCGTACCGCTCGACCAGGTCGGCGCCGATCCGCCCTAGTTCCAGCCGTACGGCCTCGGGCTCGAGCACTTCGACCGCCGGCCCGAACCCGGCGAGCTGCTCGGCCACCGACCGCACCGTGTGCGCCGCCACCACCGCCCGGACCGTCCCGCTCGCTGCGCTGCCATCGTCGAGCCGCAGATGCGGGCCGAAATGATCTTGCAGTACGGGCAGTAGCCATTCCTGGACCAGGACGGTGGCGGTGACGGTCGACCGCTGCCGCTCCGAGTGTTCCGCGATCTCCCGCCAGGCCTGCCCGAGATCGAAGTCGGCCGGCCGCTCGGCCGGCTGATCGGTCACCGCGACGCCGCTCATCCGGTCCAGCCGGAAGGTCCGCCGACCGCGCTCGGTGCCGGCGACCAGATACCAGAGGTCACCCTTGGCCACCACGCCCCAGGGATCGACCAGCCGCTCCGCCGGCTCGCCGGTCCGGCCGCGGTAGCCGAACCGGACCTTGCGCCGGCGGACCACCGCGCGCTGCAGCAGCCCGGCCGGTTCCGGCCGGGCGCGCGGGAGCTCGCCCCAGCCGGCCGGATCGACGGTGACCGCGTCGGCGGCCAGTTCGGCGTCGGCGCGAAAGGTCGCGGGCAGGGCCCGGACCAGCTTCCGCAGCGTCGATCTGACCTCGGGCCCGAGCGAGGCCGCCGGGCCGAGCAGCAGGAACAGCGCCTGTGCCTCGGACTCGGTCAGGCCGCTGAGATCGGTCCGGGCCCCGCCGACCAGGGACCAGCCGCCGCCCCGGCCCGGCTGCGGATAGACCGGCACCCCGGCGCCGGACAGCGCCTCCAGGTCCCGGCGCGCGGTGGCCACCGAGACCTCCAGCTCCTCGGCCACCTGCGCGGCCGTGACCCGTCCCCGGGACTGGATCAACAGCAGGGTGGCCACCAGACGATCGGCTCGCATGGTTTCAGCTTTCCAAACAAAGTGATCAGTTGGTGAGCACTTTAGCCGACAGGATGGTGATCAAGATCAAGAAACAGCCAGAGAGGAACCATCATGTTTCGCGGATTCGCCACCACCACCTTCTTCGCCGACGACATCGAGGAAGCCGCCCGCTGGTACGCCGAGCTGCTCGGCATCGAGCCCTACTACCGCTTCCCCGAGCCGCCGGAGAAGCCGGCCTACCTCGAGTTCCGGATCGGCGACTCGGAGGACGAGCTCGGCTTCATCGATCGCCGCTACGCCAAGAACCAGGACCGGACTCCCGGCGGTGCCGTCGTCTACTGGCACGTCGATGATCTGGAAGGCACCCTGCAGCGGCTGAAGGAGCACGGCGCCACCGAATACCAGCCGCTGACCGAGCGCGGGTCGGGCTTCAACACCGCTCAGGTGGTCGACCCGTTCGGCAACATCCTCGGCGTGATGAACAACCCGCACTACCTCGAGGTGACGGGCCACCAGTCGTAGCACCGATGGCATTGCGGGGCCCGGGTCGTCCAAGGTAGTGACAGGGCCGATCCGCGGCCCCGAGGTGAGGACGAACGATGATCATCGCGAGCCATTTCATCACCCTGGACGGAGTCTTCGAGTCGCCCGAGCAGTGGCATCCGGCCTTCGTGTCCGACGAGTTGTACGCGGTGTTGCTCGAACAACTGGCCCGCGCCGACGGGCTGTTGTTGGGGCGGCGGTGCTATGACGAGTTCGCCGCCTACTGGCCGCTGCAGGGCGACGAGGTCCCGGTCGCGAATGAGACCAACGCCGCGCACAAGTACGTCGTCTCCAGCCGGCCCGACCTGCCCTGGGGGCCGGCGGAGGTGCTGCCCGACGGCCCGGCCGGCGCCGCCCGCGAACTCGACCGGCGCGGCGCAACCGGCTGGGCCACCGGCGGTGAGCTGACCCGGTCGCTGCTGGCCGCCGGGCTGGTCGACGAGCTGCAGTTCTACCTGGACCCGATCGTGCTGGGCCAGGGCCGGCAGCTGTGGCAGGGCGAGGTCGGCCAGTCGCGGTTCGACCTGGTCGGGCACCGCGCACTGCCGCACGGGGTGCTGCACCTGACGTATCGGGCGTCCGGCGTGGGCGCGTGACCACGCCGCCGGAGGCCGGAGCTGATCGGCGGCGCGCCCTCGAGGACTATCTGGCCGAGCATCGGCCGCGGCTGCAACTGCACTGCTACCGGATGGTCGGGTCGTTGCAGGACGCCGAGGACCTGACCCAGGAGGCAGCCCTGCGGGCCTGGCGGTCGGTCGACCGCTTCGACGGCCGGTCCGGGCTCGGCACCTGGCTGTACCGGATCGCCACCAACGTCTGTCTTGATCATCTTCGGGCCCGGCACCGGGAGCGCCGGCCGTCCGTCCCCGCTGCCGGCTTCGCCGCGGTGCCGCCGCAGGCCGCGGTGCCGTGGCTGCAGCCGTACCCGATCGGTGATCTTGGTCCCGGGAATGCCGGCGCGCCGGCGGCGGCCCCGGGACCGGAGGAGCGGACGGTCGCCCGGGACACGATCCGGCTGGCCTTCGTCGCGGCGATCCAGTATCTGCCGCCCCGGCAGCGGGCAGCACTGCTGCTCCGGGACTGTCTGGGCTGGTCCGTGCGGATGTGTGCCGACACGCTCGAGGTCTCCACGGCGGCGATCAACAGTTCGCTGCAACGGGCCCGGGCCACGCTGCGCCGGGTGCTGGCCCGGGACCCGTACGACTGGCACGATCCCGGCCCGACGACCGCGCTGGTCGACGCCTACGTCACGGCGATCGAAAGCGGCGACAGCGCCGCAATCCGGGCGCTGCTGGCCGCGGAGGTCCGGGTCAGCCACAGCCCGGGCGCCGGCGGCAACCTGACCGCCGCGGTGGTCTGGTACGCCGGAGCGGACACCGTCGTGCGGGCCTGGCAGCCGATCATGACCGCCCCCGACCGCCCGGAAATCACCCTGCGCCCGGTCTCGATCAACGGCATCCTCGGCCTCGCCTCCTGGACCAGAACCGCCCCCGACCAGCCGTACCACCCCTTCGGACTCACCGCCCTCACAGTGGCCAACGGCCAAATCACCGAAGTAGCCACCTTCCCCGCCACCCTCTTCCCCTCCTTCAACCTCCCCCCAACCCCGAGTTGTCAGAACTAGGGGACGCCAGAGCGTGCCCTAGTTCTGACAAGTCGGGGTTACTGGTAGAGGACGGCGGCGATCTTGGGGTCGTCGATGTTGGTCTTGTCGTACCAGTACGAGCCGGTGTCGATCACCTTCTCCACCTGCTGGCCCTCGATCGCCTTCACCGCCGACTCGACCGTGGCGCGGCCGATGCCGATCGGGTCCTGGGTGATCGCGCCGGCCATCACGCCGGTCTTGATCGCGTCGATCTGGGCCTTGCCGGAGTCGAAGCCGACGATGGTGATCTTGCCCGGGGCGAGGTTGAGCTCGCCGACGGCGTTGACGATGCCGATCGCCGAGCCCTCGTTGGTTCCGTAGAGACCCTTGAGGTCCGGGTTGGCGGCGATCAGGGATTTGGCGATGTCGGAGGACTTCAGATGATCACCGTCGCCGTACTGGGTGTCGATGATCTGGATCTCCGGATACTTCTCCTTCATCCGGTTGATGAAGCCGTCCCGCCGCTCGACCGCGGTCGAGTTCACCTGGCTGTGCGCGACGATCGCGATCTTGCCCGTGCCGCCGATCAGCTCGGCCAGGTGATCGGCGGCGATCGCGCCGGCGGCCATGCTGTCGGTCTTGGAGATGTTCAGCGGCACGTCGGAATCGCAGCCGGCGTCGAACTCGACCACCGGAATGCCGGCCTGCTTGGCGGCGTCCATCAGGGGGATGCACGCCTTCGGGTCGAGCGCGGCGAAGCCGATCGCGCCCGGCTTGCGGTCGATCGCGGTCTGAAACATCTGTAGTTGGGCGTCGACCTCGGTCTCCGCGGCCGGGCCGTCAAAGGTCAGTTTGTAGCCCAGCTCGTCCGCCTTCTCCTGCGCGCCCTGCTTCACCGCCTGCCAGAACTGATGCTGGAAGCCCTTGGAGATCAGGGCGATCGACTTCTTGTCACCGCCGCCCTGGTCGCCGCCGCCCTCGGTGACTGTCGAGCCGGTGGTGCAGCCGGTGAGTGCGAGCAGGAAGGCGGCCAGGCCGGCCACCACGGTTCGTTGCAGCTTCATCGATCAACTCCTTTGTCTTCCATGGATCAGGCTGTGCTGCTGCGTCGCTGGCGCAGGGAGTCGGTGAACACGGCGATCAAGATCACCAGGCCGACGACGACGTTCTGCCACTCGGGCTGGATGGCGAGGATCCGCAGGCCGTTGATCAGCACCGACATGATCAACGCGCCGATCAGAGTGCCGACGATCGAGCCGCGGCCGCCGAGCAGCGAGGTGCCGCCGATGATCACCGCGGCGATCGCCTGCAGCTCGTAGCCGACGCCGAGCTGCGGCTGGGCCGAATTGAGCCGGGCGGCGATCACCACGCCGGCGACGCCGGTGAACAGGCCGGCCAGGCTGTAGATCGCGATCTTCCAGGCCCGGGTGTTGATGCCGGACAGCCGGGTCGCCTCCTCATTGCTGCCGATCGCGTACGTGTAGCGGCCGAGGATCGTCTGGCTCAGGATCACCCAGGCGAGCGCGGCCATGGCGAACAGGATCACCACCGCCATCGGCAGCGCGACCCCGGGGATCGCCACCGCCAGCGCGATCTCCTTGAAGCCCGACACCCCCAGGAAGTAGATCGGTCGCACCCCGGACAGCACCAGGGCCAGGCCCTGGGCGACCAACATCATCGCCAGCGTCGCGATGAACGGCGGCAGCCGGAGGAAGGCGATGTTGACCCCGTTCAGGAAGCCCATCAGCGCCCCGGTCAGGATGCCGCCGGCGACGCCGAGCGGCAGCGGCAGCCCGGCGTTGACGATCAACAGGCCGGTCACCACCGAGCAGAGCGTCATGCCGGTGCCGATGGACAGGTCGATGCCGCCGGTGATGATCACGAACGTGGTGCCCAGGGCCAGGATCCCGATCACTGCGGTGGACAGCAGGATGCCGACGATGTTGGTGACGGTGAAGAAGTTGCCGCTGGCGACGGAGAAGAAGATCACCAGCACGATCAGGGTGGCGAAGGCGAGCAGCTGCTGCAGACCGCGGCGCAGCACGGCCAGGCCGGACGAGGACGAAGGCGCGGGCGGCGGCGGAGTGGGCGGTGCCTCGGATTGGACGCTCACCGGAGATCCTCCTTCTGGGCCGGCGCCGGCTCAGCGGCGATGGCCTCGATCGTCGTCGGTCCGTGAAACCTGGTGGCCAGCGCCATGATCGACTCCGAGTCGGCGTCGGCGTTGTCCAGGATGCCGGTGATCCGGCCGGCCGCCATCACGGCGATCCGGTGCGAGACCCGCAGCACCTCCGGCAGCTCTGACGAGATCACGATGATCGACTTCCCCTGCTCGGCCAGCTCGCTCAACAACGCGTAGATCTCCTCCTTGGCCCCGACGTCGATGCCACGGGTCGGCTCGTCGAAGATCAGCACGTCGCAGTCGCGGGCCAGCCATTTGGCGATCACGATCTTCTGCTGGTTGCCGCCGGACAGGTTCATGGTCGCGGTGTCGATCGAGGGGGTCTTGATCCGCAACAGGTCGACGTACCGCCGCGACGTGCGCCGGCCCCGGCCGGCCTGGACGAAGCCGATCCGGCTGGTGTAGTCGCGGAGCGAGGCGAGCAGGATGTTGGAGTTCACGGTCCGCTCGAGCAGCAGGCCGAACCGCTTCCGGTCCTCGGAGAGATAGCCGATGCCGTGCCGGACCGCGTCGGCCGGGTGTGCGATCCGGACCGGCCGGCCGCCGACCAGGATCTGGCCGCGGCTGTGCCGGTCCGCGCCGATGATCGCCCGGGCGGTCTCGGTCCGGCCGGCGCCGACCAGGCCGGCGAAGCCGAGGATCTCGCCCCGCCGGAGCGTGAAGGAGACGTCCCGGAGCAGCCGCGGGGTGGTCAACCCGATCACTTCGAGCGCGATCTCCTCGCTCCGCGGCGCGGGGTCGGGACGGCCGGCGGCGGACAGCGTCCGGCCGACCATCTCGGAGATGATCATCGCGTCCTCGACCTCGTCCATCCGGTGATCGGCGACGTGGTGCCCGTCCCGGAGGATGGTGACCCGGTCGGCGATCCGGCGCAGCTCCTCCATCCGGTGCGAGATGTAGATGATGCCGACGCCGCGCTCGGCCAGCGTGCGGATCAGCCCGAACAGCACGTCGGTCTCGGCCGCCGACAGGGCCGAGGTCGGCTCGTCCATGATCAACACCCGGGTGGCCGGGAACGACATCGCCTTGGCGATCTCCACCATCTGCTGCTGAGCCACCGTGAGCGAGTCGACCGTCGCCCGCGGGTCGAGCACGATCCCGGTCTGGTGCAGCAGTTGGACGGTCCGGTTGATCAACCCGCGTTCGCTGGTGAACAACCCGCCGATCCGGGGCTCGCGGCCGATGTAGATGTTCTGGGCGACGGTGAGCTGCGGCATCAGGTTCATCTCCTGATGGATGATGCTGATCCCCAGCTGCTGCGCGGCCCGCGGGCTGTTGATCATGACCGGTCGTCCGTCCAGCATGATCGTCCCGGCGTCGGCGGGGTGGATGCCGGACAAGATCTTCATCAGTGTCGACTTGCCGGCACCGTTCTCGCCGACCAGGGCCAGCACCTCGCCGGCGGCCAGCTCGAACGACACGTCGGCCAGCGCCTGGACCCCCGGGAAACTCTTCGAGATCGATCCGACCTCGAGCAGTCGACTCATGGAAACCTCACCACCTGCAGCGTCGGCGCGGCACATCGTGTGCCAACGTATCAACGACCCGCCTTCCCGGTCCCGGGGGCAACGCCAGCGAAGGAGACTCCATGCTGAAGAACATCGACCCGCTGCTGACCGGCCGGCTGCTGAAGCTGCTCGACCAGCTCGGCCACGGTGACGTGTTCGCCCTGGTGGATCGCAACTTCCCGGCCTATCGCTATGACCGGCCGGTGATCGATCTGCGCGCCGCCACCACCGAGACCGCGGCGAAGGCCCTGTTCAGCGTGTTGCCACTCGACTCCTACGTCGAGCATCCGATCCGCCGGATGGAGATCGACGATCAGCCGGACGAGGTCAACGAGGCCGCCGCCGCAGTGCAGCAGGCCGCCGACGCCGCCGAGGGAAGGACGGTCTCGATCCAGTCCGTGGAGCGGTTCGAGTTCTACCGCCAGGCCACCGAGGCCCGCTTCCTGGTCCAGACCGGCGAAACCATCCCCTACGCCTGCTACCTGCTGAAGAAGGGCGTCATCTAATCCCGCCGACCCGCCACTTGTGCACGCGCTTCTGCGGCGTGTCGGGGCACAAGTGACGTCTCGTCAGGGTGGCGTCGAGTGCCCGTACCCCTCAGTGTTGGGTACGAGAGCCCGCGCAGACCCGTCCCCCGAGAGGAGACCGCGATGCACGACCACGCGGCCCAGCACCAGCCGGCCGATCTCAGCACCCTGACCACCGAGCTGTCGGCCGAGGCCGCGGACGTCACGGCCCGCCGCGCCTCCCGTACCGTCATCTCCGGCACCGCCCAGCGGGTGACGCTGACCGCCCTGCTGGCCGGCGCCGAGCTGGGGGAGCACGCCTCGCCGCATCCGGCTTCCCTGCAGGTGCTGCACGGCGAGATCGAGCTGCACCTCGGTGAGCGGGTGATCAAGGTCCGGGCGAGCGAACTGCTCGCGGTGCCGCCGCAACGGCACAGCCTGCGGGCCGTCACCGACGCGGCGATCCTGCTCACCGTCGCGGTCGGCTGACCGCTCGGCCGAGCCGGCCGAATAGAGTGCGTTCGTGATCACCGACGGTTCGCCCACTCCGGTGACCAACCCGGGCTCGGAACGGGTGTTCACGCTGATCCTCACCCAGGGCCCGATCTCCCGGGTCGCGATCGCCCGCCGCACCGGCCTGTCCCAGGCGGCTGTGACCAAGGTGGCCAAGCCGCTGCTCGCCGCCGGCTATCTGGAGGAGTCGGCCGACCGGGAACGGACCGGTCCGGGCGCCGGGCGGCCGGCCAGCCCGTTGCAGATCCGGGCCGACCGGGAGTTCTTCGTCGGCATCAAGATCACCAGATATCACCTGATCGGGGTGCTGACCGACCTGCGCGCCGACGTGCTGGCCCGGCTCACCTGGGACCTCGCCGACCTCGACCCGGCCGCCATCGTGCGGCAACTCGCGGCGATGGTCGCCTGGCTCCGCGACGCCGAGCCCACCTTCCGCGAACGCAGCCGCTGCCTCGGCGTCGCTGTCTCCGGCGACGTCGATCGCCGCCGCGGCAACGTCGGCTACTCGCCGTTCCTGGAGTGGCACGACGTGCCGCTGGCCCGGTTGATCACCGAGGCCACCGGGCTGACCGTCACGATCGAGAACGACGTCAAGGCCCTCGCCGTCGGCGAGCACTGGTTCGGCGCGGGGGTCGGTGTCCGCGACTTCGGGGTGGTCACGCTGGGCCAGGGCATCGGCAGCGCCCTGGTGATCGACGACCGGCTGGTCAGCGGTGCGTACGGCGTCGCGGGGGAGCTCGGCCACACCCCCGTCGGCGGCGAGGAACCCCGCTGCCGCTGCGGTGGCCGCGGCTGCCTCGAGGCGATCGCCGCGTCGGAGCTCCTGACCGAGGCCGTACGGGAAGCGACCGGTGACGCCAGTCTCGGCTTCCCGAACGCCGTCCGGCTGGCACAATCCGGGCAGCCCGACGCGCAGGCGATCTTCCAGCACGCCGCCCGCGCCGTCGGTCGCGGCGTAGCCACCCTGGCCAACCTGACCGGGCCGGAGCGGGTGATCATCAGCGCCGACAATCCGGATCTGGTCGGCTTCGCCGAGTTCCACGCCGAGGTGCGCCGGTCTTTCACCGAGCAGGCCTTCGGGTCGGTGGTGAACTGCGAGCTGGTCTTCGTCCACCGCCCGCTGGAGGCCTGGGCCCGGGCCGCGGCGACGGTCGCGATGCAGTCCCTGCTCACGCTCTGATCTTCTGCGGCGGAAGTTCGGGCCGGGCAGCGGCAACCCAGAAATCTAATACTTGACTCGGTTCATTAATTGCTCCTAGCATGGACGGACCGCCTGCACCTGATCACGGCCGGATCGACAGGCATCCCTCGGTAAGCGCTCTCCCGTCCTGCGCAGATCATCCGAAGTGAGAGGTCCCAACGATGAGACAACCACGCCCGATTCCAGCCGCCGCCACCACCACCGCCGCAGCCTCAACGGCCATCTCCCGCCGCCGGATGCTCGGCCTGACGACCGCCGCCGGCGCGGCCCTACCGCTGCTTTCGGCCTGCGGCAGCGCTGAGCTCCAGCCGCTGCCGAAGCCGCCGGAGAACGCGGCCTATCCGCTGGCGAAGGCGGAGGAGTTCTTCAAGTCCCTGGAGTGGCCGACCACCGACGTGGCCGAGCCGACGGGGCCGACGACGGTGACGTTGGCGATCACCGCGTCGGAGGACGCCGAGATCCGGCACCAGCAGTTTGCGTACTTCTTCCGCGAGCTGCATCCCACCATCGAGATCAAGCGCGAGGTCACCTCGTTCGGCGACTATCTGACCAAGTATCTGACCTCGGCGGCCGGCGGATCGCTGCCCGATCTGATGTATTGCCACTATTCCTGGGCGCAGAACTTGATCAAGAACGGCGTCCTGGCGCCGATCGACAGCTACATCGCGAAGACGCCGGAGTTCAAGCTCGACGACTTCTCCGAGCAGGCCTACAGCTACTGGGTCCGCGACGGCGAGCACTTCGGCATCCCGTCGGACTCGGCGCCCAAGATGCTCTTCTACAACAAGGAGATCTTCGACCGCGCCGGCATCGAGCCACCCGGCGAGAGTTGGACCTGGGATCACCTGTATCGGGTCGCCGCCGAACTGACCTCCGGCAGCGGGGTCAACAAGGTGTACGGCTACACGGCGATGCCGCAGATGAAGGCCGACCTGACGCCGGTCCATCTGCTGCCGTACGGCGGCCGCTTCCTCAGCGAGGACGAGCGGAGCGTGCAGGTGCAGGAGCAGCCGGCCTACGACGCGCTCGCGCCCTGGGTCGAGCTGCAGGTCAAGCATCAGGCGGTGCCGAGCCTGGCCGAGATGCAGGCGTTGGAGGACGCCGATCCGTTCCGGACCAACCATGCCGCGATGTCGGTCAACGGACTGTGGATCGTGCCGGCGCTGCAACGGCTGCAGGGCAAGGACAAGTTCGACTGGGCCGTGACTCATGTGCCGAAGGGCCCGGCCGGCCGGTTCTCGCCGCTGGTCGGCAGTGCGTACGGGATCACGTCCAAGGCGAGAAATCCGGAGGCGGCCTGGATCGTGCTGAACGCGCTGATGTCGCCGGCCGGTCAGCGCTACTTCAACCTGACGCCGCCGGCACGGCTGTCGACGTTCGAGCAGAACCTGGCCGATCTCCAACTGCCCAAGGAGATTGCCGAGGTCGGCAAGGCGGCGATCACTGACTATGCCGGGTCCGACGGGGTGCTGCGCGGGGTCGGGACCAAGAAGGTCGAGGACACCGCGAAGGTCACCTGGGACGAGGTCCGGGCCGGGGCGATGCCGCTCGCCGACGGCCTGGCCAAGATCAACACCGAGCTGACACCGATCCTGCAGGAAGCCGGATGACAACCGTCGCCGCCGGCCGGACCCGCAACGTCGGGCACGGCCGGTCGCGACTCGCCCGCCGGGAGGGACGGCGGTTCCAACTGTTCGCGCTGCCCTGGGTGATCGGCTTCGTCTTCTTCTCCGGCGGTCCGATCCTGGTGTCGTTCGTGATCAGCTTCACCCGCTGGGAGTTGCTGGGCACGCCGAAGTTCGTCGGCCTGGACAACTACCTGAAGCTGTTGGCCGATCCGAATTTCGGGATCGCGGTCCGCAACACCGCCTACTTCGGCGCGGCTTCGGCCCTCTGCGGAGTGATCTTCAACTTCGTGCTGGCGCTGATGCTCAACCTGAAGGTGGCCGGGCAGTCGATCTTCCGGACCGTGATCTACCTTCCGTCGGTGCTGTCCGGCATCGCCACCGCGCTGCTCTGGGTCAATCTGCTGCACCCGGACTACGGCCTGGTCAACCGGCTGCTCGGGCTGGTCGGAATCACCGGTCCGGGCTGGCTGCTCGATCCGAACTGGGCCATCCCCGGGCTGGTGATCATGTCGGTCTGGACCACCGGCAACGCGATGGTGATCTTCCTGGCCGGGCTGCAGGGGATCCCGGCGCACCTGTACGAGGTCGCCCAGCTCGACGGGGCCGGCTGGTGGCGCCGATTCCGGCACGTCACCGTCCCGATGATGTCGCCGATCATCTTCTTCAACCTGATCGTCGGCTTCATCGGCAGCCTGCAGGCCTACTCGTTGATCTTGTTCATGACCGACGGCGGGCCCAACAACGCGACCCTGGTGCTCGGCCTCTACGTCTTCCGCTACGCGTTCCAGTACTTCGAGATGGGGTATGCCTCGACCATCGCCTGGGCGCTGTTCTTCCTGATCATGATCTTCACCGCGATCCAGTTCGTGCTCGCCCGCCGCTGGGTGCACTACGAGCACAAGTAGGAGCCTGCGATGACCACCCACTCCGTCGAAGCGCGCTGGACTCCGGCCACCACCCGGCACCGGGCCCGGGTCCGGACCGAACGGATCCAGTGGGCCGGCGCGTACGTGATCCTGGTGCTGACCAGCGCCGCCTTCCTGTTGCCGCTGCTCTGGATGATCTCGACCTCGTTGAAGTCGGAGAGCGCGGTGATCAGGACGCCGCCCGAGTTCTTCCCCGACGCCGTGCACCCGGAGAACTATCCGCAGGCCTGGTCGGCGATGCCGTTCAACGTGTTCCTGCTCAACAGCATCATCGTCACCGCGCTGTCCATGATCGGCAACCTGGTCTCCTGCATCCTGCCGGCCTATGCCTTCGCCCGGTTGCGAGCGCGGCTGCGCGGGCCGATGTTCCTGGCACTGCTGGCGACCATGATGATTCCGGCCCAGGTGACCCTGGTGCCGAAGTATCTGCTGTTCGCCAAGCTCGGCTGGGTCGACAGCTATCTGCCGCTGGTGCTGCCGAACTTCTTCGGCTCGGCGCTGTTGATCTTCCTGCTGCGCCAGTTCTTCACCTCGATCCCGGAGGAGCTGGTGGACTCGGCCCGGGTCGACGGCGCCGGCGAGCTGCGGATCCTGTGGTCGATCATGCTGCCGCTGTCCCGGCCGGCGATCGCTACCGTGACCCTGCTGTCCTTCATCGGCACCTGGCCCGAGTATCTCGATCCGCTGATCTATCTGCGGTCGACCGAGAAGTTCACCATCCCGCTCGGCATCGCCATGTTCCGCGGCCAGTACGACACCCAGTATCACCTGATGATGGCGGTGTCGGTGCTCGCCCTGATCCCGATCGTGATCACCTTCCTGGCCGCCCAGAAGTACTTCATCCGCGGCATCACCCTGACCGGCCTCGGCGGCCGTTGACCCACCAGCATCGGAGCCACTGTGCAGATCACCGTGTGGAACGAGTTCCACCAGGAACGCACCGACCCCGAGTTCCCCGACCGACCACCGCCAGCACGAGGAGACCGATATGCCCACCTGGAAGCTGACCGCCGGAACCCTGGAAGCCGTGATCGAGCTGACCGACGGGGGTGAGCTGACGCTCGAGGCCCGGCACGACGGGCGTCCGGTGATCGCCGCCTCACGACTCGGCCTCCGGGCCGCCCACGCCGACCTGACCGACGGGCTGGCGTTCGATTCGATCACCGAGCGTGCGGTCGACGAGTCGTACCGGACCATGATCGGCAAGAGTCGCGATCATCACCACACCGCGACCGAGTGGACGCTGACGTTCAGCAAGGGCACTGATCGACTGCTGCTCCAGATCCAGCTCGGTGATCAAGGAATCGGCTACCGCTATCAGGTGCCGTGGTCCGGCCCGGTCACCGTCTGCGAGGAGATCTCCGGCTACGTCATCGACCCCGAGGCGCGGGCGATCCTGCTGCCGTACGACAACGGCCGCTGCGACTACGAGGAGATCCAGCACCAGACCACGGTCGGGCGGGCCGAGCCGATCCGGTACGGCTATCCGGCGCTGTTCGGCCTCGGTGACGAACTCTGGTTGATGATCACCGAGTCCGGTCTGGACGGCGGCTACGCCGGATCCCGGTTGGGCTTCGACGGGACCGTCTTCTCCCTGGACCTGCCGGACGCCTACGTCACCGCCGCCAGCCCGCTGATCACACCGTGGCGGACGATGATCATCGGCAGCCTGGGCTCGATCGTGGCCAGCGACCTGATCACCGGCCTGGCGCCGCCGTCCCGGGTGCCGGACACCTCCTGGATCAAGCCCGGTCCCGCCGCCTGGTCCTGGTGGTCGGACGGGCCGTCCAGCTGGGATCCGGAGGCGCAGCGCCGGTGGATCGACTTCGCGGCCGAGGTCGGCTGGCCGTACGTCCTGCTCGACTCCGGCTGGCATCGGGACTGGGCCCCGGAGGTGATCGCGTACGCCAAGGAGAAGGGGATCGGGGTCTGGCTCTGGACGCACTGGCAGCATGTCGACACCGAGCTGGAGCACCGGGAGAAGCTCGAGCTGTGGAAGGAGTGGGGCGCGGTCGGGATCAAGATCGACTTCACCGAATCCGACGGCCAGGAACGGATGCGCTGGTTCGATTCGATCCTGGCGGCGACGGCCCGGATCGGGCTGATGGTCGTCTTCCACGGCGGCACGATCCCGCGCGGCACCGAGCGCACCTGGCCCCAATTCCTGTCGGCCGAAGCGGTCAAGGGCGCCGAATGGATCAAACCCAAGCCGGGCAAGGAGCCGCTCTATCCGCCGACCCACTATCTGGCGCTCGCCTTCACCCGCAACGTGCAGGGTCCGATGGACTTCACGCCGTGCACGTTCAGCGCGGTCCGCACCATCTCGGCCGGCTTCGAGCTCGCCCTGTCGGTGATCTTCGAGTCCGGCATCCAGCACTTCGCCGACTCGATGGAGGTCTACCGGTCGATGCCGGAGGCCACCGCGCTGCTCTCCCGGGTCCCGGTGGCCTGGGACGAAACCCGGCTGCTGTCCGGCGATCCCGCCGATCACATCGTGCTGGCCCGGCGACACGGCGCCGATTGGTATGTCGGCGCCGGGATCACCGGGGCAGCCCGGGCGCTGACCGTACCGCTGGACTTCTTGGACGCGGGCGACTGGACCGCCGAGCTGTACGCCGACGCTGACGGCGACCGGATTGCGCGGACCACCACCCAGGTGGCGGCCGGTGCCGTGCTGGAGATCCCGGTGGCGGACAACGGCGGCTGCACCATCCGACTCACCCGCTGAGCCACGGCACCATTCACGGAAGGAACCCCGATGAGACGTCGACGTCCCCGGTGGACATCAACCCTGCTGACCCTGACCCTGATCATGGTCGGCGCGACCGTCGTGATCAGCCCTGCGGCCGCCCAGCCCGGCGGCGCCGACGACCGGCGCGACCGCTGGGAACTGCGCTGGAATCCACGCCCGGACCGAGACGGTCTGCAGGCGTTCGAAGCCCTCGAGGACGACCGCCGTGGATCGCACCCGGAGGGCTATCCGCACGTCACCGTCGAGCGTGATCACTGGCGCTTCGACGCGCACCTGGAGGACCGGGACGGCTCGGACCGGATGCGCAACGAGGTGCGCGGCATGCGGGACGCCAAGGGCATGCCGCTGGAGATCCGGAAGGACGAAGTGTGGCGGCTCAGCTGGCGGATGTTCATCCCGGACACCCTCGACGCGACCAGTTCGTTCAGCCACATCTGGCAGGTGAAGACGTCCGACACCGGCACCCCGCTGCTGCAGCTCAGCCTGCCGATCAAGAACGGCGTGCCCAAGCTCGAGGCCCGCTACTGGATCCTCGACGGCAGCGCTCAGCCCATCGCGACCTATGACCTGGCCCCGCTGCAGAACCGGTGGGTGAGCACCACGGTGGAATGGAAGTCGTCCGACGACGGCTACGTCCGCTGGTCCTTGCGGGACGATCGGGACAGACTGTTGGTCGACCAGCAGGTGGACGACGTCGATCTCTACTGGACCGAGGAGCAGTACAACCGGCCCAAGTGGGGCATCTATCGCAGCATCAACAGCGCCGGCCTGCAGGAGACCCACCTGTTGATCAAGGACCTGAAGGCCTGGCAGCGCGGCCCCGCCACCCCGCCCGTGCAGCTGCCGCCGCCGGACACCTCACCCGGCGCCTACGAGGCCGAACGGGTCGGCAACGTCTTCGAGGGCGCGGCCGAACCGGTCTACTGCAAGATCTGCTCCGGCGGTCGGAAGGTGATCCTGATCGGTGGCAACACGTACGACTACACAGCGATCAAAGGCATCCTCTCGACGACGACCGGCACCCGTCAGCTGACCATCCACGCAGTGGTCGACGGCACCCAGACCTTCCGGCTCAGCGTCAACGGTGCCGACTCGATCCCGGTGATCATGACCGGCACCAAGGACAAGATCACCACCGCCACCATCGGTGTCCCCTTGATCAACGGCGTCAACAACATCCGCTTCTTCAACCTCGAAGCCCGCTCCCCGGAGCTGGACAAGATCGTGATCATCTAGCGCGCTTCCGTTCCCTGATCCCAGGTCGAAGGGCAAGCCAGGCCGTGCCGCCTTTCTGGTCGGCCCGTCGGCCGGAAATGATGCGCCGAGGACGGGCAGGTTGCCGCGCTCCGCGGGAATCGCGGCCGGATCGCGGCTACTCGATCGACAGCAGCCCGCCGACCGGGATGTCGATGATCTGGTGGCCGGGCACCAGCCGCAGTTCGGTGCGGCTGACGTCCTGGCCGCGGCAGTCGCGCACGGTGGCCAGCACGGCGCGCTCGCCATGGCTGACCAAGGTCGTCTCGGTGGAGGGATCGGCGTTGGCGATGATCAGGCGGCGGTCAGCGGGCACCGCGATCGGCAGTGGGGCATAGCGGCCGACGATCTCCAGGTCGGCGTCGGCGGCTGAGACCAGGGGATAGCGCAGGTCCGGCCGGGTGGGACGGAAGGCGCCCTGCTGCAACACGGCGGCGTGCTCGGTGACGAAGGCCAGCCAGAAGCGCAGGACGTCGAGCTGCTCCGGGGTCTGTTCGGTCAGGTCCACCGAGATCTGCGGTACGGCGAACAGGGTGTTGATCAACTGGACCGCGACCTGCTCGGGCCGCTCGGTCGGGTGCCACATCATCATGTCGGCGTGCACGGCCAGCGGACCGGCGATCAGTCGCAGGTCGACGGTGCGCTGCCGGTTCTGGGTCGGGCTGAGCGGGCAGTCGCCGGCTCTGATCATGCTCGCGTGCCGCCACAGGCCGGGGCTGACGTACGGCTGCCGCAGCTCCACCATCGGCTCCCGGCCGACACTGCGTAGTCGATCATGAAGCTCGGCCAACAACCGATCGACCCCCTCGGTCACCGAACCGCAGTCGGCCTCCGGCCCCGCGGGCGGCGGATCCTCGACGGCGAACTGGTCGATGAAGTCGATCTTGAGCCCGTCCATGCCCCACTCGGTCACGGCCCGGCTCAGCCGGTCGGTGATCAAGGTCCGGATGAACGGATAGCGCGGATCGACGACGCCGGCGTCCAGGTGCTCCCGGAACGTCAGCAGATAGGGCTCGACCCGGGAATACAGCTCGGTCCGGCGGCCGACGAACGGGATGGCGTACCAGAGCAGATAATCGAGCCCGGCGTCGTGCACGGCGGCGACGTGCGCGGCAAGATCGGGGAAGGCGGCCGGCGACGGCTCCCACTCGCCGACCAGCCCGTAACCGCGGCCACGGTCGGTGCTGTGCCAGCCGTCGTCGACGATGATCATGGTGCAGCCCAGCTCGGCCGCCGGCCCGACCTGCCGTTCGATCGTCGCCGCGGTGACATGCTGCTGCATCGTGTACCAGGTCGAATAGGCCGGCCGGCGCACCGCCGAAGGCACCGGCTCGACCGGATACAAGGTGCTCCACCAGTCGGCGACCCCGGCCAGTGTCTCGGCGAAGTGCCGACCGCTCAGGTCCAGGCGCAGCCGCAGCTCGCTCACCGGATCGGCGGTCTGCTCCACCCAGAAGCCGAAATCGCCGGTCTCCTCGACCACCCCGGTCCGCACCGCGACCGGCCGCACCCCCTCACCCGCGGCGAACGTACACACCGCTCGGTCGGCGATGTCGATCAACGACCCGACCGGCGCCCCCTTCTCCAGCGCCGACGTGCGTGGCCGGCGCCAGAACGGCGGCAGTCCGCGGTGCTCGCCGCTGTCCGGGCTCCAATAGGTCGGCGCGGCCGTCGCCGGCAGTTGCCAGGCGGCCCGGACCACGGTGGTCGCGGCCGGGGTCAGCCGCACCTCGACCACGCCCGGTTCGACCGATACCACCTCGGCCGTCACCTCCTGATCGGCCGTGACCTCCAGGGTCAGCGAGACCCCGTCCCGCGCCAATCCGGTCGGCACCGGTTGCCGCCGGACCTCGCCGGCCGGCCGGTCGTGCGGTTGCCAGGGCTGTGGTGCACCGTCGGTCATGGTCATCCTCGTCGATCGTGGTCGGGGAACCGTACGGGATTACTTTACGGAGGAATGGAATTCGCCGGTTGGGGATCCCCGCGCGAATGTGGCAGGTTGGGCCTTCTGCCGAGCCGTCAGTTCGGCTGCGACACGCCGCAAAAACGGCCGCGGATGTGACGGGTCGGCGGTATTGGGGGGTGGATTTGCCCTGATGGGGCGGGTCTGTCAGGATTGTCGGGTTGCTCCGACGGGGTCGCCGGGGTGTGTTGCGCTGTCAGCAGTGTGACCACCGCACCGCGAGACCTCGGGAAGCCCGATCCGATTGGGCCTTGAAGGACCTGATTGGGATCGTGGCGCCAAATCCCAGCAAAAGCGCGACTGTGGTCGTGCTGTGCTGAGAAAGGCGCGACACACCCGACCTCGGGGGTCGGAGCAGAGGCAGCATTCCAGCCGGAAGTACGACAGTAAGGACGATGACGTGGCGGGACAAAAGATCCGCATCAGGCTCAAGGCCTATGACCACGAGGTGATCGACTCCTCGGCGCGCAAGATCGTCGACACGGTGACCCGCACGGGGGCCAAGGTTGCCGGCCCGGTGCCGCTGCCGACCGAGAAGAACGTGTTCTGCGTGATCCGTTCTCCGCACAAGTACAAGGACAGCCGGGAGCATTTCGAGATGCGCACCCACAAGCGGCTGATCGACATCATCGATCCCACCCCGAAGACGGTCGACTCGCTGATGCGGCTCGACCTGCCGGCCGGTGTCGACATCGAGATCAAGCTCTAAGGACTGCACCGATGACCGCCAAGAATGCAGAACGCAAGGTGAAGGGCCTGCTGGGCACCAAGCTCGGCATGACCCAGCTCTGGGACGAGAACAACCGGGTCGTGCCGGTGACCGTCATCCAGGCCGGACCGTGCGTCGTGACCCAGGTCCGGACGCCGGGCTCCGATGGCTACGCGGCCGTCCAGCTCGGCTTCGGCGCGATCAAGGCCAAGCAGGTCACCAAGCCCTCCGCCGGCCACTTCGAGCGGGCCGGCGTGACGCCGCGCAAGCACCTGGTCGAGATCCGCACCACCGATGCCAGCGAATACACCCTCGGTCAGGAACTGACCGCCGAGGTGTTCGCCAGCGGTGAGGTGCTGGATGTGACCGGTGTCAGCAAGGGCAAGGGCACCGCCGGCGTCATGAAGCGGCACGGCTTCCACGGTCTGCGCGCCAGCCATGGTGTGCACCGCAAGCACCGCGCCCCCGGCTCCATCGGCGGCTGCGCCACCCCCGGCCGCGTGTTCAAGGGCCTGAAGATGGCCGGCCGGATGGGCGCCGAGCGCGTCACCGTGCAGAACCTGACGGTCCACTCGATCGACACCGAGCGCGGCCTGATCCTGATCGAGGGTGCGATCCCGGGCGCCAAGGGCGGCCTGATCGTGCTGCGCACCGCGGCCAAGAAGGCCGGCAAGGAAGGAGACGCGGCATGACCGACACCGTTCTGGAGACCAGGAGCGTCGACGTGCTCGACGCATCCGGCGCCAAGTCCGGCACGGCCGAGCTGCCTGCGGAGATCTTCGACGTCACCGCCAACATCCCGCTGATCCACCAGGTCGTCACCGCCCAGCTGGCGGCGGCCCGGCAGGGGACCCACTCGACCAAGGGTCGGGGCGAGGTCCGCGGCGGCGGTCGGAAGCCGTACCGGCAGAAGGGCACCGGCCGCGCCCGGCAGGGCTCGATCCGGGCCCCGCAGTACACCGGTGGTGGCGTCGTGCACGGCCCGACGCCGCGCAACTACTCCCAGCGGACCCCGAAGAAGATGATCGCCGCCGCCCTGCGCGGAGCGCTCTCCGATCGGGCCCGCGGCGGTCGCGTGCACGTGGTCAGCGAGCTGGTCGGCGGTGACACCCCGTCCACCAAGACGGCGATCGCCACGCTGGCCAAGGTCGCCGACGCCGAGCGCACCCTGGTAGTGCTGCACCGCGACGACGATCTCGCCTGGCTGAGCCTGCGCAACGTCGTGACGGTGCACGCGCTGGCCGTCGATCAGCTGAACGCCTACGACGTGCTGGTCAACGACGTCGTGGTGTTCACCGAAGCCGCGCTGAAGTCGTTCGTCGGCCGCTCCGCCGGCACGGTCGAGACCGAGCACGCACACCCGTACGGCGACGGTTCCTACGTCGGCGACGAGCCGCCGGCCGGCTTCGACATCAAGGGCAACGAGGACTCGAAGAAGTTCCACACGCCCCAGTCGTCGCACTACGGGCGGACCGAGGCCGAGGTGTGGTTCAACAGCGTCGAGGCCGCTGAAGCCGCCGGCTTCGTCGCGACCAAGGGCGACGCCGGAGCAGGAGAGAAGTCCGAATGAGCAACCCGGTTAAGTACCGCGACCACCGCGACGTGCTGCTCGCTCCTGTGGTGAGCGAGAAGAGCTACGGCCTGCTGGACGAGAACAAGTACACGTTCCAGGTCACCCCGGACGCCAACAAGACCGAGATCAAGATCGCGGTCGAGACGGTGTTCAAGGTCAATGTGATCGGCGTGAACACGATCAACCGCAAGGGCAAGCGTCGCCGCACCCGCAACGGCTGGGGCAAGCGCCCGGACACGAAGCGTGCGATCGTCACCGTCGCCGACGGTGAGAGCATCGACATCTTCTCCGGCGCGGTCTGAGCGAGAGGACGAGACGAGACATGGGAATCCGTAAGTTCAAGCCGACGACCCCGGGCCGCCGTGGCGGTTCCGTCGCCGACTTCGTCGAGTTGACCCGCTCCACTCCGGAGAAGTCGCTGCTGGCGCCGAGCCCGAAGACCGGCGGTCGCAACAACACCGGCCGGATCACCACCCGGCACATCGGTGGCGGCCACAAGCAGTCCTACCGGATCGTCGATTTCCGGCGGTACGACAAGGACGGTGTCCCGGCCAAGGTCGCGCACATCGAGTACGACCCGAACCGCACCGCCCGGATCGCGCTGCTGCACTACCTGGACGGCGAGAAGCGCTACATCATCGCGCCGCAGGGCCTGAAGCAGGGCGCCCCGGTCGAGGCCGGTGAGGGTGCCGACATCAAGCCCGGCAACAACCTGCCGCTGCGCAACATCCCGGTCGGCACGACGATCCACGCGGTGGAGCTTCGTCCCGGCGGTGGCGCCAAGCTCGGCCGGTCCGCCGGCGCGAGCATCCAGCTGGTCGCCCGCGAGGGCAAGAACGCCACGCTGCGGATGCCGTCCGGTGAGATGCGGATGGTGGACGTGCGCTGCCGGGCGACGGTCGGCGAGGTCGGCAACGCCGAGCAGTCGAACCTGTCGCTGGGCAAGGCCGGTCGCAACCGGTGGAAGGGCAAGCGCCCGACCGTCCGCGGCGTCGCCATGAACCCGGTCGACCACCCGCACGGTGGCGGCGAGGGCAAGACTTCCGGTGGTCGTCACCCGGTGTCCCCGTGGGGCAAGCCGGAGGGTCGGACCCGGAACAAGAACAAGGCGAGCAGTCGCCAGATCGTCCGCCGTCGTCGTACCGGCAAGAAGCGCTGATCAGGAGTTTGTGAACAATGCCACGCAGCCTGAAGAAGGGCCCCTTCGTCGATGAGCACCTGGCCAAAAAGGTCGAGGCGCTCAACACCAAGGGCAGCAAGACCGTGATCAGGACCTGGTCCCGTCGCTCGATGATCGTGCCGGACATGATCGGCCACACCATCGCGGTGCACGACGGCCGCAAGCACGTCCCGGTCTTCATCAGCGATTCCATGGTCGGTCACAAGCTGGGCGAGTTCGCCCCGACCCGGACCTTCCGCGGTCACGAGAAGGACGACCGGAAGTCCCGGCGGCGGTAAGGCAGGGAGAGGAAAAGATCATGAGCACTTCAGAGAAGGCCCGGCCGAGCCGCCGCGCCACCCTCCTCGGCGACCGCCCCGGTTCGTACGCGATCGCGAAGCAGGTCCGGATCTCGGCCACCAAGGTGCGCCGGGTGGTGGACCTGGTCCGCGGCATGCCGGTCAGCGAGGCCCTGGCCACGCTGCAGTTCGCGCCGCAGGCCGCCAGCGAGCCGGTCTTCAAGGTGGTGGCCAGCGCCGCCGCCAACGCGGAGCAGACCGACAACCTGCGCCGCGACGACCTCTACATCTCGCAGGCGTTCGTCGACGAGGGCATGACGATGCGCCGCATCCGGGCCCGCGCCAAGGGCAGTGCGAGCCGGATCCTCAAGCGGTCCAGCCACATCACCGTGGTAGTCGAGCCCAAAGAAAGCAAGGAGGCCTGAGCATGGGTCAGAAGATCAACCCGCACGGCTTCCGGCTGGGCATCTCGACCGATCACAAGAGCCGTTGGTACGCCGACAAGCAGTACGCCGAGTACGTGGGCGAGGACGTCAAGATCCGCGAGACCCTGACCAAGGGTCTGGAGCGGGCCGGCATCTCCTCGGTGGAGATCGAGCGGACCCGGGACCGGGTCCGGGTCGACATCTACACCGCGCGGCCGGGCATCGTCATCGGCCGCAACGGCGCCGAGGCGGAGCGCGTCCGGGGCCAGCTGGAGAAGCTGACCGGCAAGCAGGTGCAGCTCAACATCCTCGAGGTCAAGAACCCCGAGACCGACGCCCAGCTGGTGGCTCAGGCCACCGCCGAGCAGTTGGCCTCCCGGGTCGCGTTCCGGCGGGCGATGCGCAAGGCGCAGCAGTCCGCGATGCGCTCCGGCGCCAAGGGCATCCGGATCCAGTGCTCGGGCCGACTGGGTGGGGCCGAGATGAGCCGGTCCGAGTTCTACCGCGAGGGCCAGGTGCCGCTGCACACGCTGCGCGCCGACATCGACTACGGCTTCTTCGAGGCCCGTACCACCTTCGGCCGGATCGGCGTGAAGGTCTGGATCTACAAGGGTGACGTGGCCGGCACGCGGGCCGAGCGCGCCGCGCAGAAGGCCGCCCGTTCGGCCGCCGGCGGCGGTCGGCGCCCGAACCGCGGTGGCCGCAGCGATCGTCCCACGCGGGCCGATCGGATGGAGCGTGGCGGCGGTCGTCGTCGGTCCGACGCGGCCCCGCAGGCCGATGCGCCGGCGAGCAACGCGCCTGCCGAGTCCGCCGACAACGCGCCCGCGACCACCACCGCAGGACAGGAGGCGTGAGCCATGCTGGTGCCCCGTAGGACCAAGTTCCGTAAGCAGCACCATCCCAAGCGTGGCGGGATGGCCAAGGGCGGCACGTCGCTCGCCTTCGGTGAGTACGGCATCCAGGCCCTGGAGAGCCACTACCTCACCAACCGGCAGATCGAGTCCGCTCGTATCGCCATGACCCGGCACATCAAGCGTGGCGGCAAGGTCTGGATCAACGTCTTCCCGGACCGCCCGCTGACCAAGAAGCCGGCCGAGACCCGGATGGGTTCCGGCAAGGGTTCCCCGGAATGGTGGATCTCCAACGTCAAGACCGGACGGGTGCTCTTCGAGCTGTCCGGCGTGACCGAGGAAGTCGCCCGCGAGGCGATGCGTCTGGCCATCCACAAGCTGCCGATGAAGGCACGGTTCATCAAGCGTGAAGGTGGTGACAACTGATGGCGAAGACCACCACCGCAGCTGAGCTGCGCGGGCTGACCCGAGGCGAGCTCGACCAGAAGGTCAAGGAGTTGAAGGAGGAGCTGTTCACGCTCCGCTTCCAGGGCGCGACCGGACAGCTCGAGTCGCACGGTCGGCTGCGCACCGTACGCAAGGACATCGCGCGGATCTACACCGTGCTGCAGGAGCGGGTGCTCGGCATCGTCGATGACCCCGATCTCGAGAACGAGGACGAGTCGGCCGAGGCCGAGGAGCGGGTGAAGGCCTGAGATGAGTGACGTGAACACCGAGAAGACCGTGGCCGAGACCGACGCCCCCGAGCGCGGCCGGCGCAAGGTCCGTGACGGGTACGTCGTCAGCGACAAGATGGACAAGACCGTCATCGTCGCCGTCGAGGACCGGGTGAAGCACCGCCTGTACGGCAAGGTGCTGCGCCAGACCGCTCGGCTGAAGGCACACGACGAGGAGAACTCCGCCGGCGTCGGCGACCGGGTCCGGATCATGGAGACCCGTCCGCTGAGCGCCACCAAGCGCTGGCGCCTGGTCGCCATCCTCGAAAAGGCCAAGTGACTCATCCGCACCCGCGGATATCTGAAAGAAGGAACGGATGATTCAGCAGGAGTCGCGACTGAAGGTCGCCGACAACACCGGTGCCAAGGAGATCTTGTGCATCCGCGTGCTCGGTGGATCCGGTCGCCGCTACGCCGGGATCGGCGACACCATCGTCGCGACGGTGAAGGATGCGATCCCGGGTGGCAACGTGAAGAAGGGCGAGGTCGTCAAGGCGGTCATCGTCCGTACCGTCAAGCAGCGGCGCCGGGCCGACGGCTCCTACATCCGGTTCGACGAGAACGCCGCCGTGATCTTGAAGGCTGACGGAGACCCGCGGGGCACCCGCATCTTCGGTCCGGTCGGCCGGGAACTCCGCGAGAAGCGCTTCATGCGCATCATCTCGCTCGCGCCAGAGGTGATCTAGGAATATGGCTGTGAAGAAGACTGAGCGTACGAAGGCCAAGCTGCACGTCGTCAAGGGCGACCGGGTGAAGGTCATCGCCGGCAAGGACAAGGGAGCGGTGGGCGAGATCATCGCCGTCGACCGCGAGCGTCAGCGGGTGACCGTGTCCGGCGTCAACATCGTCAAGCGGCACCTGCGCGACACGTCCGCGCAGCCGCAGAGCCGGCAGACCACCAAGGGCGGGATCGTTGCGTCCGAGGGCGGGATCCACGTCTCCAACGTGCAGCTGCTGGTGAAGAACAGCGACGGCGACGAGGTCGTCACCCGGGTCGCGTACGAGCGCCAAGAGGTGACCCGGCGTCGCCCGAACGGCGAGGAATACAAGGCCTTCCGCAGCGTGCGCATCGCTCGGGTGACCGGGGAGGAAATCTGATGACCGCGACTGCGACGACCGAGGTGACCGTGCCTCGGCTGAAGGTGCGCTACCACGAGGAGATCACTGCTGCCCTGCAGCAGGAGTTCAACTACGCGAACCCGATGCAGCTGCCCCGGCTGAACAAGATCGTCGTCAACATGGGCGTCGGCGAGGCGGCTCGGGACTCGAAGCTGATCGACGGCGCGACCCGCGACCTGACCACGATCACCGGGCAGAAGCCGCAGGTGACCAAGGCCCGGAAGTCGATCGCCCAGTTCAAGCTGCGCGAGGGCATGCCGATCGGCGTCCACGTCACCTTGCGCGGTGCGCGGATGTGGGAGTTCGCCGACCGGCTGCTGACCCTGGCGCTGCCCCGGATCCGTGACTTCCGCGGCCTGTCGCCCAAGCAGTTCGACGGCAACGGGAACTACACCTTCGGCCTGACCGAGCAGGTGATGTTCCACGAGATCGACCAGGACAAGATCGACCGGGTGCGCGGCATGGACATCACCTTCGTCACCTCGGCCAAGACCGACGACGAGGGGCGGGCGCTGCTCCGGCAGCTCGGCTTCCCGTTCCGGCAGAACTAAGAGGAGACGACGAGATGGCGAAGACAGCTCTGCGCGTGAAGCAGCAGCGGAAGCCGAAGTTCGGCGTCCGGGCCTACACCCGGTGCCAGAAGTGCGGCCGGCCCAAGGCCGTGCTGCGCAAGTTCGGTCTCTGCCGGGTGTGCCTGCGTTCGATGGCACACAAGGGCGAGCTGCCGGGCATCACGAAGTCGTCCTGGTAGTCCCGCGCTCCTCCATTGACCAACGGCGCAGGTCCCCGGGCGAGACCCGTGGGAAACCACGCTGAGAAAGAAAAGATGACGTTATGACGATGACAGATCCGATCGCGGACATGCTGACCCGGTTGCGGAACGCGAACCAGGCCTACCTGGACGCCGCGACGATGCCGCACAGCAAGATCAAGGTCGGGATCGCCGAGATCCTGGTCGAGCAGGGCTACATCGCCTCGTACGCGGTCGAGGACGCCCCGGAGGGGCAGGTGGGCAAGACGCTCACGGTGACCCTGAAGTACGGCCAGAACCGGGAGCGGTCGATCGCCGGCGTGCGGCGGATCTCCAAGCCGGGTCTGCGGGTGTACGCGAAGTCGACCGGGCTGCCCAAGGTGCTCGGCGGGCTGGGCATCGCGATCATCTCCACGTCCGGCGGTCTGATGACCGACCGGCAGGCACACAGGGCAAGCGTGGGCGGGGAAGTCCTCGCCTACGTCTGGTAACCGGACGAGACAGGAAAGGAAACGCCATGTCACGCATTGGCAAGATGCCGATCACCGTTCCGTCCGGCGTCGAGGTCAGCATCGACGGCCAGCAGGTGCAGGTCAAGGGGCCGAAGGGCACCCTGCAGCACCAGGTCGCGGTCCCGATCACGGTGGCCCGGAACGACGAGGGTCTGCTGGAGGTGTCCCGGCCGGACGAGGAGCGAGTGAGCAAGTCGCTGCACGGCCTGACCCGGACGCTGGTCAACAACATGGTCACCGGGGTCACCGATGGCTATGAGAAGAAGCTGGAGATCGTCGGTGTCGGTTACCGGGTGATCTCCAAGGGCCCGGCCCAGCTCGAGTTCGCGCTCGGCTTCAGCCACCCGGTCATCGTGAAGGCGCCCGAGGGCATCACCTTCGCCGTCGAGTCGGCCACCAAGTTCTCGGTCCAGGGGATCGACAAGCAGCAGGTGGGCGAGGTCGCGGCCAACATTCGTAAGATCCGCAAGCCGGAGCCGTACAAGGGCAAGGGCGTGCGGTACGCGGGCGAGCACGTCCGTCGCAAGGCTGGAAAGGCTGGTAAGTGACATGGCGGTTTCGCTGACGCACCGGAAGCACACGGCGCCCAAGACCGCGTCCCGGTTGCGGCGCCAGCTCCGGGTCCGGAAGAAGATCTTCGGCGCCCCCGCCCGGCCCCGCCTGGTGGTGACCAAGTCCGCCCGGCACATCTCCGTGCAGGTGATCGACGACACGGTCGGCCGCACCCTGGCCTCGGCCTCGACCATGGAGTCGACGGTGCGGACCGCCGACGGGGACAAGACCGACAAGGCCAAGCAGGTCGGCCAGGCCATTGCCGACCGGGCCAAGGCAGCCGGCGTGACCGAGGTCGTGTTCGACCGCGCGGGTCACAAGTACCACGGCCGGATCGCGGCCCTGGCCGACGGTGCCCGCGACGGCGGGCTGGGCTTCTGATGGCGGCCCGGGAATCTGCCGGACACGACGAGATTAAGGAAATGCGATGAGTGCACAACAGCGCCGCGGTGGCGGTGGCGGTGAGCGTCGCGGTCGGGACGATCGTCGTGGCCAGGCGCAGGACAAGAGCAATTACATCGAGAAGGTCGTAGCGATCAACCGGGTGGCGAAGGTCCACCAGGGTGGCCGCCGCTTCAGCTTCACCGCGCTGGTCGTCGTCGGTGACGGCGACGGGACCGTCGGTGTTGGCTACGGCAAGGCCAAGGAGGTGCCGGCCGCGATCGCGAAGGGTGTCGAGGACGCGAAGAAACACTTCTTCAAGGTGCCGCGGATCCAGGGCACCATCCCGCACCCGGTGCAGGGCGAGAAGGCGGCCGGCGTGGTCATGCTGCGTCCCGCCTCTCCCGGTACCGGCGTGATCGCCGGCGGCTCGGCTCGCGCGGTGCTCGAGTGCGCGGGAGTGCACGACGTGCTGGCGAAGTCGCTCGGTTCGACCAACGCGATCAACGTGGTGCACGCCTGCGTCGAGGCGCTGCAGTCGCTGGAGGAGCCGGAGCAGGTGGCGAAGCGTCGCGGACTGTCCGTCGAGGACGTCACGCCGGCCGCCATCCTGCGGGCTCGGGCCGAGGTGCACGCGTGATGCCCCGCCTCAAGGTCACCCAGGAGAAGTCCGGCATCGGCCGGGCCCAGAATCAGCGCGACACGCTCCGTTCGCTGGGGCTGAAGCGCATCGGTGACGTCGCCGTGAAGGAGGATCGCCCGGAGATCCGGGGGATGCTGTCCACGGTGACGCACCTGATCAAGGTCGAGGAGGTCGACTGACATGGCCAAGACTCCTGCCAAGACGGAGTCGGTGGACGAGCCCCAGACGGGTGGCGGCCTGCGGGTGCACCACCTGCGTCCGGCGCCCGGAGCCAAAACCGCCAAGACCCGCGTCGGCCGCGGTGAGGGCTCCAAGGGCAAGACCGCCGGCCGGGGCACCAAGGGGACGAAGGCTCGCAACACCGTGCGGGTCGGCTTCGAGGGCGGCAACCTGCCGCAGCATCGCAAGATGCCGAAGCTGCGCGGGTTTGTGAACCCGTTCCGGACCGAATACCAGGTGGTCAACCTGGAGCGGCTGGGCCTGCTGTTCCCCGAGGGCGGCACGATCGGCGTGGACGAGCTGGTTGCGGCCGGCGCGGTCCGGGCCGACCGGCCGGTCAAGGTGCTCGGCACCGGCGAGATCTCGGTCGCGGTCCAGGTGAGCGCGCACGCGTTCTCCGGCTCCGCGAAGGAGAAGATCGTCGCTGCCGGTGGCTCGATCACGCAGCTGTAGTAGACGCCTGAACCGCGTCCTCTGGCGACCGCTCGGCCTTGATAGGGTCGAGCGGTCCTAGCCGCTAGGCGGGCCAGTGGGGCCGAACAAGAATTGGGAGGGCGAGGAGTGCTCAAAGCGTTCGCCAATGCATTCCGGAGTCCGGATCTGCGGAAGAAGATCTTCTTCACGCTGGGCATCCTGGCGTTGTTCCGACTGGGTTCGATCATTCCGGTGCCGAACGTCAACGTCAGCCAGGTGGAGTTCTGCAACAGCCAGGCGCAGGCCGGTGAACAGGCCGGCATCTATTCGCTGATCAACCTGTTCTCCGGTGGCGCGCTGCTGCAGTTGGCCATCTTCGCCCTCGGCATCATGCCGTACATCACGGCGAGCATCATCCTGCAGCTGCTCACCGTCGTCATCCCGCGGCTCGAGGCGTTGAAGAAGGAAGGCCAGTCGGGCCAGGCGAAGATCACCCAGTACACCCGGATCCTGACCCTGGTGCTGGCGCTGCTGAACTCGACCGCCTTCGTCACCCTCGCCGCGAACGACCAGCTGTTCCCGGGTTGTACCGGCATCCTGTTCTCGACGCCGGCCAGCGATCCGGACGGCTACATCTTCCCGATCGTCGTGATGATCCTGACGATGACCGCGGGCACCTCGATCATCATGTGGATGGGCGAGCTGATCACCGAGCGCGGGATCGGCAACGGCATGTCGGTGATGATCTTCACCCAGGTCGCCGCGGTGATCCCCACCGCCCTGTGGGGCCTGCAGGTGACCCGGGGTTGGGCCACCTTCCTGATCGTCATCGCCCTCGGCCTGGTCGTGATGGCTGCGGTCGTCTTCATCGAGCAGTCGCAGCGCCGGATCCCGGTGCAGTACGCCAAGCGAATGGTCGGCACCCGGGTCTTCGGCGGCAGCTCGACGTACATCCCGATCAAGGTCAACCAGGCCGGCGTCATCCCGGTCATCTTCGCGTCGTCCTTGCTCTACCTGCCGTCGCTGTACGCCCAGTTCCGGCCGAACACGCCCGAGTCGGAGTGGATCACCACCCACTTCGTCCGCGGTGACCATCCGGTTTACCTGATCAGCTACTTCCTGTTGATCATCTTCTTCGCCTACTTCTACGTGTCGATCACCTTCAATCCCGAAGAGGTCGCCGACAACATGAAGAAGTACGGCGGATTCATCCCGGGCATCCGGGCCGGCAAACCCACGGAGAGTTACCTGGCTCACGTGCTGTCCCGGCTGATGTTCCCCGGATCCCTCTATCTGGGCCTGATCGCCCTCGTACCTTCTGCGGCGTTTATCCTCTTCGAGGCCAACCAGAACTTCCCGTTCGGTGGCACTTCGATCCTGATCCTCGTCGGCGTTGGACTGGACACGGTGAAGCAGATCGAAAGCCAGCTCCAGCAACGCAACTATGAAGGGTTCCTCCGCTGATGCGTCTGTTGATCATGGGTCCGCCGGGGGCGGGCAAAGGGACACAGTCGAAACGCATCGGTGATCACTACGGCATCCCGGCGATCTCCACCGGCGACGCGCTGCGGGCCGAGGTCAGTGCCGCGACCCCGCTGGGTCTCGAGGTGAAGCCGATCCTGGACTCCGGCGGTTACGTCAGCGACGACACGCTGAACCAGATCGTCGCCCACCGGCTCGAGCAGCCGGACACCGGCGCCGGCTTCCTGCTCGACGGCTACCCCCGGACGCTGGCCCAGGTCAGCGCCCTGGAGCAGCTGTTGACGAAGCAGGGGCGCACCCTGGACGCGGTGCTGGCACTGGAGGCCGACGTCGAGGAACTCGTCGACCGGCTGTCCCGGCGCGCCCAGATCGAGGGCCGCTCGGACGACACCGAGGACGCGATCCGGATCCGGCAGAAGAAGTATGCCGCTGAGACCGAGCCCCTCCTGGAGGGCTACGCCGAGCGCGGCCTGCTGGTCCGGGTGAACGGCCTCGGCTCCGTCGAAGAGGTCTCCGACCGCATCTTCGACGCCCTGGCCGCCGTTCCCCGCCGCCCCGAGCCCGGCCCCGTCGCTTCCTGATCTTTCTGGCTTGGGGTCCGCGACTTTCGCGGCACTCGTGCTGGGTGCCGCGCCGGTTGCCTTCTGGCATCCGCGGCCGCCATGCAAGTTTTGAGTCGCACTCGAGCGAGCGCCAGGTCGTCGAGTGTGACGTTATCGACGTAGTTCCGCCGAATTCACGTCGCTAGGGTCACTCTCGACAGCACTTCAGACGCTCGTCGTCGACCGCGACCTACATGGGGTCGATCTGCTAAAGGTAGCGCCGGGGATCTGCTAAAAGTAGCGTAGATGCGCTGCTAAAGGTTGCGAATGCGGCCGATGACCCTCCACGAGCGACAGCTGGTAAAACCAACCGTCAGGCTGGCCCGCCTCGTCGCAGGTCAGCAGGATGAGATCTCCGGGGTGACCGAATTCCTGGCCTCGGACTACTTCTCGGCGATCGAAACGAGTGGTTTTCCGGCGCTCCAGGGACAGCCGGCGCGACTCATCCGCAGTCAGCTGGACGCCTACCTGCAGCGGATTGTCTCCTGTGGCTGCGAGATCAACTTCCGAGTGAGGTTGTCGATCTCGTGGTGATCACGACCGGCAGGCAGGCCTACCGGCGGACCGATGGTGTCGCTGTCGTACCGTTGGCGCTGCTCGGAGCTTGATCCTCAGCCCTTCAGAGCGCCGCTGGTCAGGCCGCGCATGATCTGGCGGTTGAGGACGACGAACAGGATCAGCAGGCCGAAGACGTTGATGCAGATGCCGGCGAACAAGGGGCCGTAGTTGATCTGGCCGTATTCGCCGCTGAAGTTGAGCAGCCCGGCCTGGATCGGGCGCAGGTCGGGGTTGGTGGTGAAGGTGAGGGCGATCAGCAGGTCGTTCCAGATCCGGAGAAACTGCACCAGGCCGATGGTGAACAGCGAGTTGCGGACCATCGGCAGTCCGATCGCGAAGAACGAGCGGAGCATGCTGGCGCCGTCGATGGTCGCCGCCTCGAACACCTCCCGCGGGATGGCCCGGAAGAAGGCGGCCATCATGAAGACGGTCAGCGGCATGCCGAGACCGGTGTAGGTGATGATCATCGGCCAGTAGGTGCCGCTGATGCCGATCTTGAAGTACGCGATGAACAGCGGGATCAGGATCATCTGCCCGGGGATCATGATCCCGGAGACGAACAGCAGCAGGGTGAGGTTACGGCCCTTCCAGCGCATCACCTCGATGGCGAACGCCGCGCCGACACCGAACAGCAGGGTGAGGGTCAACGACGGGGCGGTGACGATCACCGAGTTGAGGAAGTTCCGGGCGATGTTGCCGGTTGTCCAGGCCGCGACGTAGTTGTCGAAGCTGAACGACTCCGGCAGGGCGAAGGTCGATTCCTGGATGAACTCGCGCTGGGACTTGAAGGAGCTCAGGAACAACCAGAGGACCGGATAGACGCCGATCACCAGCAGCACGGCGATGCCGAGCCAGGCCGGGATCGCGGTCTTCAGCCGGCGGGCGGTCCAGCGGCGCAGCCGCCGGGGTGGCCGGCGCTGCGGCTCGGCGGACGTCGCGGTGACGGAATCGAGATCGAGGGTGGTCATCGGTCTCAGGCCTCCGTCCGATCCTTGCGCGCCGGACCGAAGATCAACAGCGTCACCACCAGGCAGATGATCGTCAGCACCACGGCCAGCGTCGAGCCGTAGCCGTAGTCCTGGAAGGTGAACGTCGTCTTGTACATATAGAGGGTCAGCGGCTGGGTCGAGGTGCCCGGCCCGCCGTTGGTCAGGGCGAAGACCGAGTCGAAGACCTTCAGCGTGGCGTTGAAGCTGAAGATCACCGCCGACAGCAGCACCGGCGCCGACAACGGCAGGATGATCCGTCGGACCAGCTGCCAGCCGTTAGCGCCGTCGATCCGGGCCGACTCCAACATCTCTTCCGGGATGTCCAGCAGACCGGCGTAGAGCAGCACGGCGAAGAAGCCCATCGAGCCCCACAGCTCCATGATCACGATCACGATGAAGGAGCTGTCGGCCTGACCGAGCCAGTCCACCGACGGCAGGCCGAACAGGTTCAGGCCGGCGTTGATCGGGCCGGTCTGCGGTGCCACCTCGAACAGCCGGGTGAACAGCAGGGCCACCGCGACCGTCGGCAGCACCGTGGGGAAGAAGATGATCGCGCGGATCACGGCCGACGACTGGCGCAGGACGAACACGTAGAACAGCGCCAACAGGTAGCCGAGCAGCACCTGGCCGATCGTCATGATGATCGAATACTTCAAGCTGAACAAGATCGCCGCGCCGAGCTCGGCATCGGTGAACAGTGCGGCGAAGTTGGCGACGCCGACGAAGTCGAAGCCGCGCAGATTGCCCTCGAAGAAGGACAATCCGAACGACCAGAGGACCGGGACCAGCTTGACCAGGGTGTAGCAGAGCAGCGCCGGGCCGAGCAGGATGAGGACGGTCTTCTTGTCCCCGAGTACGGATTTCACCGATGCCAGTCCTTACTCAGCGCTTCTTCGCCAGGTCCTCGTCGATCGCCGCCTGGACGGTCTGGGCGAACTCAGCCGCGGTCATCGATCCGGTGATCAATGGAGCGGCACTCTCGCCGGCCGCCTGGGCGCCGCGCTGACCGAGCGGCTGCTCGAACCAGGTCACGGTCTCGGTGGTGCTGGTCATGATCTTCTGGATCTCGGCGGTCAGCGGTGGCACGTCCTCCACCGGCTGGTTGAGCTTGAACCCGGAGATCACGCCCTGGTTGTTCATCGCGCTGGAGCCGAAGTTGTCGGCGATGCAGGTCAGCCAGGCGCCGACCTTCTCGTTGTAGAGCTTGGTCGACAGCGCGGTCGGCGCTCCCGTGTTGGCCGGATACTGATCAATGCTGCCGGCCCCGCCCTCGACGGCCGGGAACGGGGCGAAGCCGAACGCGTCCGGGCCGAGCTTGTTCAGCTCCTCGTCGTTGATGCTGGCCAGCATGAAGCTGCCGTTGTACATCATGCCGGCCTCGCCGGTGAGCAGCAGGTTGGTCGCGGTCTGGATGTCCATCGTCGCGGTGCCGGGGCCGAGATACTTCTGCAGCCCGGCGATCTGCTCGATGCCCTGGACGTACTGCGGATCGGTCAGCTTCGCCCGGCCTTCGGCGACCTCCTTCATGGCGTCCGGACCGAGGGAGCGGAACAGGTAGTTGCCGACCCAGCGCAGGATCGTCCACGACTGATCACCGGACACGGTGATCGCCTGCTTGCCCGACGCCTGGATCTTGTCGGCCGCCGCGATCAGATCGGTCCAGGTCTTCGGCGGTTCCAGGCCGAGCTCGGCGAACAGCTCCTTGTTGTAGAAGACGCCCTCGATGTTGAACTGGTACGGCAGCGAGACGAACCGGCCGCCGTAGATGTTCTTCACCGTGGTCGCGGCCGCGGGCAGCACGTCGTCCATCGCGCCCAGCTCGGTCAGCGTGCTTTCCAGATTGAGCGCGACCTCGTCATCGCCGAGAGTGCCGCCGGGCTTGAGCTCGGAGGTGGAGCCGATGAACATCTCCGGCAACGCGTCCTGGCTGGCCAGCAGGGTGATCCGCTGGTTGACGTCGCCCTGCGGCAGGGTCTCCACCTTGAGCGGCATCGCCTGCTGCTGCGCCGCGCACTGCTTCTCACCGAGCAGGGCGAGCTCGTCGCGGATCAGCGAACCCTCGTTGGCCGCCAGGTAGTCGAACGTCTCGCCGCCACCCGCTGTGCCGTTGCCGCCGCCGCAGGCCACCAGTGACAGCAGCGCCAGTCCCGACACCGCCGCCAGCGCGATCTTCCTCGACCGCCGGGCCGTTCGGCTCCTCGCCGGCGCGGACGTCCATGCTGCAGACACAGTTCCTCCTCGAATGTGCGCGGCTTGCGTAATGAATATATACGCATCGACGCATTTACATGCCATCACGGTATGGCGCGCCCGGCACCCTGTCAAGGAGTAGGGCGACGCCGACCGTTAGCGGGACTAATCGAATGGCAGGTCGGGCGGTGCGGGAATCCGGGACCCGGTCCCACTAAGCTCCCTGCATGGCTGCGTCGATCGCGAGTCAGGGGACCGAAGTCCGGCTGGCCGTCTTCCGCTTGTCCCGTCGACTCCGGCTGGAGAAGACGGACGACGAACTGAGCGACACCCAGTTCGGCGTGCTCGCCGTGCTCAACCGGCACGGGGCGCACACCCTGTCCGCGCTGGCCGATCGGGAACGGGTGACCGCGCCGTCGATGAACCGGACGGTGAACTATCTGGAGGAGCGCGGCTACCTACGCCGGGACGCCGACGAGGAGGACCGCCGCCGCTCCAACATCGTGATCACCGAGGCCGGCGCCGCCGTCGTCCGAGAGACGATCGCCAAGCGCGACGCCTGGCTGACCTCGCGAATCCGCCGGCTCCCGCCGCAGGAACGCGCCATCCTGATCGAGGCCGCGGAGATCATCGGCCGCATCGCCGCCGAATAGTCCGTCACGGCCCCTGAGCCTGTCGAAGGGCTTGCTGGTTCCGTTCCCTGAGCCTGTCGAAGGGCAGGTCCGATGGGCCTCCGCAGCTCGCTTCACTGCGGGATCCGGCTTGCCCTTCGACAGGCTCAGGGAACGGAACGAGCCGTCCGGCTTGCCCTTCGACGGGCTCAGGGTACGAAGGTTCAGTAACCGGTGGTGCCGTCGAGGCACTCGCGGATCAGGTCGGCGTGGCCGAGGTGGCGGGCGTACTCCTCGATCAGGTGGGTGTAGACCCAGCGCAGGTTGACCGGCTCGCCCCTGCGGAGTCCGGGCAGGGGAGCGTCGAGCTCGCGGACGACGGCGGCATGATCACGAGACACGGCGAGCTCGGCGTGGAAGCGGTCCAGGTCGTCGAAGGCGCGGGCCGGATCGAGGTCGTGGTAGTCACCATCGGGATCGTCCGCGCAGTACAACGGTGGCGCATCGATGCCGGCGACGACGTTGGTGAACCAGACCCGCTCGACGTAGGTCAGATGCCGCACGATCCCGAGCAAAGTGAGCGAGGACGGCGGCACCGTGGCCCGGCAGAGCTGTTCGCCGGTCAGCCCGCCGATCTTGATCGGCACCGTCTCCCGGTAGAACTCGACCCAGGTCTCCAGGGACTCGCGGTCCCCGGCCAGGAAGGGTGGACCCTGCCGCTGATCTTCGACCGCGGGGCTGCGACGATCGTCGGTCGGTTCGGTCATACCGGTGGATTATTCCGGAGACCGTAACGGAGGCGGGAGCCGGTCAGTCCGGGTCGGCGGCCACCAGATGCAGCACCCAGTCCTCGGCGTCCGGTGCAGTGAAGGACTGCTCGCCGGCGGCGACGTCGACGGTCGCGTGGCTCTCGCCGGTCCGCGGGTTGAACCACTCGGCCCGGCTGGTCGGCGCGGTCAGCGTGGCCGAGCCGCCGGTGACGAAGTAGATCAGGTATTCGTCGTCCTCGGCGGCGAGACAGTAGACAAGATCATCACCGGAGTTGATCAGCCGGTCGTTCGGGCGCATCCGCCAGAACCGTACGCCGCGGGACTCGATGAACTCCACCTGCCGCCGGATGTCGCCGTAGATCGGCGGCACGCCGTCCAGGCCGAACTTGACCGACTCACCCAGCCGACCGTCGATCACGGTCGGGTAGTGCCGGTCGCAGCGCCCCATCGAGTAGCCGGCGGTCAGGGCAACCCAGTAGAGCCGGCGCTCCGCGTCGTAGCGCCCGTTGTTGCCGGCCGTCATCTCGCCGATCACCACCGGCCGGCCGAACTTCCACATCAGCTCGCCGAACGCGTTCATCGCCCGATACCAGTCGGCGACGTCGTCCTTGGGGTAGTTCCGCGGGTCCTGGGTGACGATGAAGTTGTTGTAGGCCGTGCTGACCATCAGCTCCTGCCGGCCGGCGTCGCCGAACGACTTCAGCCGGCCGTACGGATCGCGTCGGTTCAGGTAATCGGCCCAGTACGAATACCAGGCGGCCGGGATCGCCGGATCGATGAACGCCTGCGGCAGCCGCTCGTCGTTGATCTTGGCCAGATTGCCGTTCTCCGATCCGAGCGACCAGATCACGTTCCAGAACGCGCCGAACCGGGCCCACGTGTAGCGGACGTAGCGCCGGGTGTAGTCGAGATGGGTCGGGTTGTCCAGGTCGAACATCGGCTGCCAGCCGACGCCGGCCTCGTTGCCCTCGAGCCAGCCGCCGTTGGCGACATTGACCGGGTGGTGGTCCCACTCCCGCGGCCGGACCACCGAGTTGTCATAGAGCAGCTCCATCGCGAAGAAGATCCCCTTCTCCTTCGCGTGCCGCAGTTGACGATCATGACGCTGGTAGAACTCGAGGTTGAACCGGTCCTTGTCGATCTTGTTCGTCGCCGGATCGATCACCTTCCAGGGCCAGCGGAACGACGTGTCGGTGATCGTCGACTGCCGGGCGTAGAGCTGGCCGATGTCGACGATCAAGTTGATCTTGTGGTCGGCCAGGATGTCGAGGTAGCTGAGCCAGTCGGCCTCACTCGGCTGCTGGAAGTCGACGTCCTCGAAGGTCAGGTCGCCGTCCTTCAGCCGGCGACCCGGCGGCGGTTGGTACGTCGTCGTCGGCGCGACCGCGGCCTTGCGGGACCGGTTGGCCACATGGGGATACCAACCGTCGTTGGCGATGAAGGTGTGGCTGCCGTCCTGCCGCTCGAACCAGTTGCCGAAGGTGCCGCTGACCCGCAAGGCCCCGGCCGAAATCGCCGGCGTGCAGGTGAAGGAACCGTTCGTCCGCAGCTCCGGATCGTCGGCCGTCGTCGCGTACGTCCACTCGCCCTCCTCGGTCGGTGCGAACCGGACCCGCCAGACGTGCCGGCCCTCCTCGACGCCGTCGTAGAAGCCGTCCACCCGGTGCCGCACGCCACCGCTGGAGAACTCAGCTCGGACGTCGACCTCGAGGAACGGGTTCTCGTACTCGGCCGAGGTCGACAACGTCGCCTCGAACACCTCCCACTTGGCGATCTTCGACACCGAAGCCATCCTCTCCCACGAATCAGTTAGCAACGCTAATGAGCAACCCTAACTGACTAGGCATGCGTTGGCGAGTATCCAAGCAGAGTGGTTCGTTCCCTGAGCTTGTCGAAGGGCAAGCCACCTCACCTTGGCCCTTCGACAAGCTCAGGGAACGAACACTCAAACGTCCCCATCGACCAGCCCGGCGTCAGACCCGTGGCGTCCGCTCCTTCAGGTCCAGATATCGGCTGTTGAGGTAGCGCTGTTCGGGGAGACTGGTGGTGAGTTGGGCGGCGCGGAGGTAGGACTCCATCGCGCCGTCGGGATCGCCGGCTCGCTCCAGCAGGTGGGCCCGGACGGCATGGACGCGGTGATGCCGCTGCATGGCCGGGTCGGCGAGCAGCCCGTCGATGATGATCAACCCCTGCTCGGGGCCGAGGGCCATGCCGACGGCGACGGCCCGGTTGAGCGTCACGGCCGGGCTCGGCGCGACCTGGTCCAGCATCCCGTAGAGCAGGCTGATCTCCAGCCAGTCGACGTCGGCGGCGGTCGGCGCCTCGGCCTGCACCGCGGCGATCGCTGCCGACAGCTGGA
This sequence comes from Microlunatus speluncae, assembly GCF_009299835.1. GTDB lineage: Bacteria > Actinomycetota > Actinomycetes > Propionibacteriales > Propionibacteriaceae > Microlunatus > Microlunatus speluncae. Next base: position 85,821 of record NZ_VKCZ01000006.1, on the reverse strand, counting down.
ACCGGCCGACTGGACCGCGGGGCAGGATCCGCTGCACGATCTCGACGCCCTCGGTGATCAGCGTCCGGTCCCAGAGCCCGCGATCCTGCAGGTCCAGGGGGATCAGGTCACCGGCGGCATCGACCCGGGCCGCGGCCCGGGCCTGGGTGAGCAGCATCAGAGCCAGGGCGCCGGCCACCTCGTCATGATCAGGAAGCGCCCGGTGCAGCTGCCGGGTCAGCCGGATCGCCTCGGTGGTCAGGCCGACGTCGAGCAACTCCTCGCCGCCGCTGCGGGTGTAGCCCTCGTTGAACATCAGGTGGCACACGTCGAGCACCGCCGCGATCCGTTCCGGCAGCGCGTCCGCCGCCGGAAGTTCGAACTCCGCGCCGGCGTCGCGCAGGGTCGCCCGGGCCCGGGTCAGCCGCTGCGCCATGGTCCGCTCCGGCACCAGATAGGCGGCGGCGACCTGAGCGGTGGACAGGCCGCCCATCGCCTGCAGGGTGAGCGCGACCTGGGACGGCCGGCTCAGGCTCGGGTGGCAGCAGAGCAAGATCAACCGGAGCGTGTCGTCGCTCTCCGAGCTCGGCGCCACGTCGGCCGGCGGAGCTTGATCGACATCCGCCGGCCGGGCGGTGCCGACCGTGGTCTCCCGGTCGGCCCGGGCCCGGTCGGACCGGAACCGGTCGATCAACTTCCGCGACGCGACCCGGATCAGCCAGGCCCGCGGATTGTCCGGTACGCCCTCGCCGGGCCACTGTGCGGCGGCTGCCTCCGCCGCTTCCTGGGCGGCGTCCTCGCAGTCGCCGAGATCGCCGTACCGCCGGAGCAGGGCGGCGAGGACGTGCGGCGACTCCCGCCGCCACACCTCCCCGATCCCGGCGGCCGGCTCGGCAGGTCCGCCAGATTCAGGCGTCGCCACCGGGCCCCATCAGCGGTCGCAGCTCGACCGTCTCGCCCGGGCCGGAGAAGCGGGCGGTGATCTCCTCGGCCCGCTGCTGGCTGTCCACGTCGATCAGGAAGAACCCGGCCAGGTGCTCCTTCGCCTCCGCGTACGGGCCGTCGGTGGCGAGCGGCTTCCCGTCTGCCCAGCGGAACAGCCGAGAGGTGGCCGGGTCGCCCAGGGCCTGGCCGCTGACCAGCTCGCCGTTGGTGTGCAGCTCGGTCAGCAGCGCCTCGAAGTCGGCGTTCATCGCATCCACCTGCTCGGGGCCCAGCTCGGCGTACTCGGGCAGGAAGTTGGAGGTCGGATGGCCCCAGGGCTGAGGGTTGGAGTGGATCAGGATGACGTACTTCATGAGTGCTCCTCGGATCTGCCGGAGCCGGCCTTCGGCTCCTTCGCCTGCGACGTCGGTGCTGAATCGGTCTCGTCGACATCGTCGACGAGATTCAGCAAGAAATTTCCGGCCGCGGCCCAGGCGGGCGCTCCCACAGCCAGTGGCCGGCCGTTCAGCGTGGCCCGGTTCTCGGCGACACATTCCAGGAGGGCGGGCACGGTCCAGCCGAGCTTGACCGCGACCGTGATGATCATGGCCTGCCGGATCGCGGTTGCATCAATCGCTCCGCCGCCCTCCCGAAAGCCCGTGGCGTAGCCGTCGGCGACCAGCTCGAACAGCTCGGCCAACAGCTCCGGGCCGAGGTGGTAGTCGTAGATCGCCTCGAGGGCCAGGCAGGCCGGATCCAGGCCGACCGGCCCGACGCCGGCGTAGGCCCAGTCGATCACCACGGTTTCGCCGTCGGCGTCGAAGAGGTTGCCGGGATGGATGTCGAAGTGGGTCAGGGTCGGCGGCAGCGTCTCGACCCGGTCCAGCCAGGTCGGCAGCCTGGCCCAGAGCGCGGCCATCCGGTCCGGCGCGTCGGGCCCGAACAGGCCGGCGGTCAGCGCCGGTTGCCAGATCCCCGGCCGGGTCAGGGTGTCCTCGTCGCGGTGCAGGGCGACGTGTTCCCGCAACCAGGTCCGGGACAGTTCCGGCGCGGCCAGCAGCGGGGACTCTGCGAGGGCGGCCTGGGTCCGGCCGAGCTGGACGGCCGCTACCCGATAGCGGTCGGGGGCCCACTCCGGACCGAACTTGCCCGTCAGCTGTTCCAGCCAGAGCGCGACCGTGTCGTCGGGCCGATCGAAGACGCCGTGACAGCGCACCGCCCGGATCCCGCCGGGCACCGCGTCCAGCGCCTGTCGGAGCCGGCTGTCCGGAGCGAGCAGGTCGGCCTCACGGCGCCAGTAGTAATTGCTGTCGGGTTCGGCGCTGGTCGGCCACCGCGGATCACCGGAGCTGCCGCAGTGGATCTGCTTCAGCACCATCGGCCCGCCGGGCAACCGCACCCGCCAGACCCCGACGGTCGCGCCGGTGATGGGTTCGTACAGCACGTCGGTCGGGTACGCCACGGGACCATCCTGCACCGATCCGGGGCGGCCGGAATTTCGGGTGGCCGCGGAGCGCGGAAGGCCTCACAATTCGAGTGGCGGGGGGATTAACCAGGCTGAAATGACGCCCTAACCGCGACGACACCAGGTCCGCTGACCATGGCTGTAGCGACGGCAGCAGGCACGTCGGAAAGGAGAACGGACCATGATGTCCGATTGGACGAGCGACCTGGACTGGTCCAAGAGCGCGCTGCTCGTGATCGACCTACAGAACGACTACTGCCACTGGCAGGGCGCCGAGGTGCTCAACGGTGGCGACGTCACCCGGCGGACCGCGATCCTGCCGGCCGTGCAGCAGTTGATCGACGCGGCTCACCGCTCCTCGACTCCGGTGATCTTCGTCCGTACGACGCACGAGCCCAGCACCACTTCGGCGGCCTGGTCGACCCGGCGGAAGGGTAAGGAGTGGCGGCATCCGTACTGCCTCACGGGGACCTGGGGCACCGAATACTTCGGCGTGGCGCCGGAGGAGGGCGACCTGGAGGTGACCAAGCACCGGTTCAGCGGCTTCGTCGGCACCGACCTGGAGCTGCGGCTGCGGGCGCTCGGCCGGGAGACCTTGATCATGACCGGCGTCGACACCAACGTCTGCGTCGAGTCGACGATGCGGGACGGCTTCATGCGCGACTTCGCATGCGTACTGGTGACGGACGCGACGGCCGCCGGATCGGCCGAGGAGCATGCCGCGGCCTGCGCCACCCTCGGCCGCTATTTCGGCTGGACGGCCAGGACCGCCACCGTGGTCGCTCAGCTGGACACGGTCGGCCCGTGGATTCCGGGACTCGGGGAGGCCCTCGCGGCCGGGTGATCAACTCGGCGCCCGGATTCGTGACAAATGACATCTGGGCGGACGGGGCCGGCGTCGGCATGATGACCCCATGAACGGGATATCAACCGGCGTCGGTGACGCCCCTGGTCAGCCGGCGATCGTCGATCGGGATGCCTTCGAAGCCGAACGCGTCGCCCTGCTGGATCGCGAGAAGGCCCACACCCGGGAGGGCGACGCCATCGCGGCCGCCCGCCGCCGGCTGCCGATGGTCGAGGTGGACGGCCGGCTGGAGCTGACCGGGCCGAACGGTCCGGTCACCCTGCTCGACGCCTTCGAGGGCCGGCGCCAGCTGATCGCGTACTACATGATGTGGTCGGCCGGCCGGTCGGCGACCGACCAGTGTGAGGGCTGCACCTGGAACAACAGCCAGGTCGAGGAGCTGTCGTACGTGCACTCGCGCGACATCACCTATGCGGTGCTCTGCCAGGGTCCGTACGACGAGAGCAGCCGCTACCGCGACTTCATGGACTGGAAGATGCCGTGGTATTCCGCCCTACCGTCTCTTGATCAACTACTGGTCGGTCGGCGGAACGGCATGATGCACGTCGTCTGCTACCTCCGCGACGGCGACCGGGTCTTCGAGACCTACTGGACCGCCGCCCGCGGGGTCGAAGCGGTGGACATCAACTACCGGCTGATGGATCTCACCGTGTACGGGCGTCAGGAGCCGTGGGAGGACTCGCCGCCCGGCTGGTTCCGGGCCTGGGGCGAGGGTGACGACTCGTTCCGCACCAACGGCCGCCCGATCGCCCACTGGTCCCGGATCGAGGCGGGACGTTCGGACGATCTCACCGGCGGGCGGTGATTCGGGCCTCCATTCCGCGAGTCTGGCGGTGGTCGGGTTGGTCTCGCGCGTCGGGTTGGGGCGTTGGGCACCCTTCTTGGCGCCAAAGGGGGCGGGTATGGCGCCGGGTGGCGTTGAGTTCGCCCCGTCCGGTTGGAGCGGGCATCGAGAGTGAACTTTTCCACCCGAGTTCGGCATTTGGACGTGGATAAGGTCACTCTCGGCGTTGCGTGGGCGTACCGACGTGGGGGCTTGGGTCCGGTAGCGCCGAGTGTGACCTTAACGACGCGAACTCTGCGATTCGGCGTCACTTTCGTCACTCTCGATGACCTCGCACCCGGCCGCCCAGCCCAACCGACGCCAGACCTGCCCTCCTCGTCGCGCAGTAGGGTCTCCACCCGCCGACGTACGACGCGGCACCCAACCTGATCCACCCAATGAGGTCGCGAATCATGATCATGACTTGGACACGAGCCGGGCGCGCTCCCGCTCCGCCCGCAGCGCGGGCAGATAGAGCGCGGCGCCGATCATGCTGAAGGCACCGGCGCAGATCATGGCGAGCTGATTCGAGCCGACGCCGGCGAGCCAGCCGAGCAGCGGGCCGATCAGGCTCAGCGAGCCGAAGGCGATCATGGAGTTCATCGAGAGCACGGTCGCGCGGTTGCGAGCCGCCGCCTCGCGGTGCAGCAGGGCGCTGTGCATCGGACCGGCGGAGCCGTGCAGGGAATAGGTCACCAGATAGGCCGCGATCAGCGCTGCCGGCCCGGCGACCAGCCCCATCACCACGGCGCCGAGACCGTTCAGGATCCGGGCCAGGATCGCGGTCCGGGCGACCCCGAGCCGGGACGACGCCATCCCGGCCAGGGCCGAGCCGAGGGCGAAGGCGCCCCAGCCGACCGAGGCGACGGGACCCATCAGGGCGCCGGCCTGCTCCTCGCTGCCGAGGATCTCGGCCAGCCGGATCGGCTGGAAGGACTCGAAGACGAGCATCGCGGTGACCCAGAACACCTCGACCAGGGTGATGCCGCGCAACACCTTGTTGGTCCGCAGCAGCCGCAGCCCGTCCCGGATCACGACCGGCGTCTGCCTGGCCGAGGCGACGGCCCGCCGGGCTCCGGTGGCGTCGAGCCGGGTCCGCGGCTCCTTGAGCAAGATCACGACCGCGACCAGGTGCACCACGGTGAGGCCCGAGGAGACCAGGAACGGCAGCAGCAGGGCGGATTCGAAGCCGAACGGGTTCCAGAGGACGAGGCCGCCGGAGACCAAGGCGCCGAAGGCGATCGAGCCGCCGAGCACGGTGTCCCGTACAGCCAGCGGCCGGCCCACGTCAGCGCCCGGGGTGCTGGCGTGCACGGTGTCGACGAACCAGGCATCGAACGGTCCGGAGTCCAGGGCGCGGAAGATGCCCATCAGCCCGGCGGCGAGCGCGAACGCCCACAAGGAGTCGGCCACCGTGTAGACCAGCGACGCGATCACGTTGACCACGGCCGCGCCGATGAACACCGGGCGCCGGCCGAACGCGTCGGCGAAGCCGCTCGTCGGCAGCTCGAGGGCGAAGACCACGAAGCCCATCACCGACCAGGCCAGCATCGTCTCGGCGACCGACAGCCCGCGCTCGATCGGCAGCAGGGTCGTCACCCCGACCACCAATCCGACCGGGAACCAACGGGTCACGGTCAGCGCCAGGAAGACCCGGCGGGCGGCGACGGGGGAGAGGGCGGCGCCGGTCACGGCTGGTCCGGGTCGGTCGGGTGCATCAGCTGCCAGATCGAGATCTGCCGGGCCTTCGGGTCCTCGACCGGTGAGCGCTTGTAGCGCTGGATCACCTCGTCGAGTTCCTCGTGCAGGGCCCGGGTCTGGGCCGGCGTCAGCACCAGGATGTCGTCGCTGATGCCGAGTGCGTCCCGCCATTCGGCCGACCAGCCGTGCTCGGCGTCGAACCAGCGCTGCATCAGCTCGGCGGCGTGCCGGACGTAGTCGCGGGTCAGCCAGGCCAGCGAGGTCTCGGCGTCCTCATCACCGGCGAAGTCGCTGGCCTGCCACGAGTGGTATTCGCTGCTGGCCCGCCAGACCCGCCGCTTGCCCTCACCCTCGTCGGTGTCCTCGACCAGCCCCACCGACTCGAGCTTGCGCAGGTGATAGCTGGTGGCGCCGGTGTTGGTGCCGAGCCGCTCCGCGAGCTCGGTGGCCGTCGCCGGGCCGTGCAGCCGCAGCGCCGACAACAGCCGGGAGCGCAGCGGGTGGGCGAGGACACGGATCGCCGCCGAGTCGAGCTGGATGTTCCGAGGCATGCGTACACAATAAGTGTGCACGGAACATATGCACAACTCTTCTGTACGCCTCCGAAGCGAGGGGTCAGATCCAGCCGCGGCGTACGGCCTGGACTCCGGCCTGGAAGCGGTTGGAGACGGAGAGCTGGTCGAAGATCGCGCTGACCCGGCGGCGCATGGTGCGGGTCGACCAGCCCATCTGGCGGGCGATCGCGGTGTCGGTGAGGCCGGCGGTGAGCAGGGTGATCAGGGTCCGGTCGGTGTCGCCGAGTTCGGCGTCGGGCTGGTCCGGGCCGATCGGTACGGCGCGCTCCCAGAACTGTTCGAAGAGGCAGATCAGCGCGTCCAGCAGCAACGACTCGCGGATCAGCGCCACCGGTGCCGTGGCCAGGTCGAAGTGCAGCGGCAGCATGGCCAGCCGGCGGTCGGCGATCGCCAGCTTGATCGGCAGGTTGGGCAGCACCCGGCCCTGCTCGCCCAACCGGGCCAGCTCGGCGACCTCGGCCATCGCGCCGGGCTGCTCCAGCGCCTCGGGCGCATAGATCGCGCGCCAGGCGATGCCGTCGGCCAGCAGCCCGGGCTCGACCGGGTTGGTCGCGGCCAGCGCGTACGGCGGCCGGTCCAGCACCAGCATTTCCTCCCGCGCCTGCTGCTGCAGCCGGACGAACCAGCGGCCGAGCTCGGCCGAGCCGGGCAGCAACTCGATCGGGCCGCCACGGCTCTCGATCCGTTGCGTGGCATGGAATACGGCCGACAGGGCCGCCGCGGTCTCCCGGGCCCGGGCCAGCTCGCCGGTGCGCTGCCGGATCAGCTGCTCGATCGCCGGTTCCGGATCGGTCACCGCGAAGCGCCGCGGACGGCCGGAAAGCTGAGTGATCAGGCCACTGCCGCGGAGCGCGCTGAGCGATCGGAGGGCCCGGCGCCCGGTCAGGGACAGTTCCGCCGCCACCTCGGCCGGAGTGGCGGACGGTCGGGTCAGCAGAAACCGGTAGACCCGCTCGTCGAGGTCCTCGATCCCGACCGCGGCCAGGATCTGATCTTCGACCTCCCCGGACATCGGCACATCATCGCAGAACCGGGCTCTGCCGGCACCGGTCGAACGCCGGCTGGACGCCGGTCGGACGCTGGCCGAGCGCGGGCCGCGGATCCCGCCCGTCCCGGCGCCCCGGGCCGAGCCGCCAGTTGTGCGTCGACACGCCGCAAAAACGGCCGCGGATCTGACGGGTCGGCGGTTGGCCGTTTGGTGCCATTGGCCGCGATCAGCCAGGCGAATTCATTGCGGCGACTCCGGCCGATTTCTTAGCGTCGGGGCCATGACTCACGTCGCTCCGCCCCGTGGCCATGCCCCCAGCAGTTCCCGGCCGCTCCTCCTGGGCGGCGTGATGATCATGGCCGTGCTCGGTGCCCTGCTGATCGGTCCCCCCGGGCCGGCGGGCGCCGAGCCGGCCGCACCCACCGATCCCGTGCGCGCGATCCTGATCTTGGACCAGGACCCGGCGCTGGCCGAGGTCTCGGCCGCCGAATCGGATCGGGCCGCCAGATCGGGCAGCGCGGAGCGGCGCCGGCTGGATCAGCGGCGGACGGCGATCCGGTCCGAGCAGGACACCGTTGTCGCGGCCGCGCGGAAGGCCGGCATCGCGATCGAGCAGCGCCGCACCCTGGTCGACCTGATCAACGCCGTCGCGGTCGAGGTGGACCCGGGCCGGCTCGACGACCTGGCCGCCCGACCCGGCGTCGCCGCGGTGCTGACCGATCAGCGGCTGACGATCGGCACCAGCACCTCGGTGCCGCACATCGGTGCGCCCGAGGTGTGGCGGCAGAGCGACCCGGCCGGCGAGCTCGTCCGCGGCGCCGGCTCGACGATCGCGGTGATCGACACCGGCATCGACTACAGCCATCCCTCGCTCGGCGAGGGCTTCGGGCCCAAGCACAAGGTGGCCGCCGGCTACGACTTCGCCAACAACGACGACGATCCGATGGACGACCAGGGTCATGGCACCCACGTGGCCGGGATCGCGGCCGGCGACGGCGGGGCCGGGCTGGTGACGGGCGTCGCGCCGGAGGCCACCCTGACCGCGTACAAGGTGCTGGACGAGTCCGGCGGCGGCTACGAGTCCGACATCATCGCCGGGCTGGAGGCGGCGGTCGACCCGGCGAATCCGTATCGCGCCGACGTGATCAACCTCAGCCTCGGCGGGTCCGGCGACGGCACCGATCCCCTCGGCCTGGCGGCGACCCGGGCCAGCCAGCTCGGCGCCGTCGTGGTCGCCGCCGCCGGCAACTCCGGCCCCGGCGCCCAGACCGTCGGCACTCCGGCCGCCGCGGCCGGTGTGCTCTCGGTCGGCGCGTCCGTCACCGGCGTCAGCGCGCCGGTGGCCAAGATCAAATCCCCGGTCGACGAGCCGCTCGGCGGCTTCCGGGTGCCGTTCAGCGCGGCCGGGCCGCAGCAGCCGATCAGCGCCGAGGTGATCGACGTCGGTCTCGGTCGGGAAGAGGACTACGAGCGGGTCGGCGACGTGACCGGCAAGATCGTCGCCTACCGGGCCAACCTGCCGTCGCAGATGCAGGACGTCACCGACGTGATGGTCGAGCACGCCCGGCTGGCCGAGACCCGGGGCGCGATCGCGGCCCTGGCCTACTCGCCGAGCAACACGCCGTTGGCCGAGCAACTCGCCCGGCAGGTCCGGAGCGGAGCCGGGTCGGCGGATCCGGTGGCGGCGCTGTCGCCGAAGCTCAGCGTGCAGCCCGATCCCTGGCGCCTGGACGAGCTGGTCGTGATCGGCCTGCTCGACCTGCAGTGGACGGCGATCCAGCGGCTGCTGGCCGACGGCCCGGTGACGATCGAGGTGTCGGCCGCCGACCTCACCGATCAGGTCGCGTCGTTCTCCTCCCGCGGCCCGACCAGCCGGTTCGCCGCCGGGGTCGATCTGGTCGCACCGGGGGTGGAGATCAGCTCCTCGCTGCCGAAGGCGAACTACGAGCAGGGCACGTACCGGATGTCCGGCACCTCGATGGCCGCCCCGCACGTCGCCGGCGCCGCCGCGTTGTTGCATCAGCTCCGTCCGGACCTGACCGGGGCCGACCTCTCCGCTCAGCTGACCGGGTCGGCGCACAAGATCAACGCCGGACCGACCGTCCAGGGCGCCGGCCGGCTCGACGTCGCCGCGGCCGCCCGGGCGACCGTGCTGGCCTCGCCGGGCACCCTCGACCTCGGCCTGGCCGGCAACGCCGCGAAGTCGATCAAGAAGTCCGGCACGGTGAGCTGGAGCAACCTCGGCGCCAAGCCGGTCACCCTCGATCTGCACGCCGAGCGGTACGGCAGCGCGGGCTCGGTCAAGCTGAGCAAGACCAAGCTCACCATCCCGGCCGGGGGCAGCGCCGCGGTCACCGTCACGGTGTCCGGGGCGGTCTCCGGCGCGGACCAGGACTTCTCCGGCTGGGTGGTGGCCACCCCGGCCGGGGGCAAGCTGCCGTCGGTCCGGACGCCGTACCTGATCGCGGTCCGGCCGCTGATCGTGCAGCCGTCGCCCGATCCGGCCGAGACGTCATCGACGGCGCTGGTCTGGAGCCCGCGGCCGGTCACCGAGCCGCCGATGATCACGCTGGTCGATCCGCAGGGCAAGGAGCAACGGATCCGGACCGTACTCGATCATGGTCAGTGGTTCCGGGCCGCGCTGCCGCTGCGCCGGGCCGGTGAGTTCGAGGTCCGGGCCACGGCCCGCACCGACACCGGGGTCGAGCTGGTCGGATCCGCTTATCTGGAAGCGATGCGGCCCAACCCCAGAGCAAAGTGGGAGCCGATCGGCCCGAACAACACCTCCGGTGCGCTGGCCGCCTCCGACGCCGATCCGGACCGGATCGTGATCAACCAGTGGGGCAAGGTCAGCCCCTGGTTCAGCGACGACGGCGGTCAGAGCTGGCAGCAGCGCCCGGTCTGGCAGGTCGCGGCCGGCAGTGGCGACGTGGTGATCGATCCGGACAATCCGGATGCCATGTGGTACGCGGTGAACGGCACGATCGGCACCGGTCCGCTGGCGTCGGTGCTCGACCCGACCTACCAGGGCACGATCCTGCGCAGCCGCGACGGCGGCCGCAGCTGGCAGCGGCTGGCGGTGCCCAACGCCTCGTACCAGAAGTTGATCATGGACGAGGAGGGTCGGGCGCTGGTGGCGGTGACCGCCGACCTGATCCTGATCAGCCGCGACGGCGGCGAGACCTGGAGCCGGACCGCCAACCCGCTCGGCGACGACCTGAACGGCGCCGGGCTGACCGGCTCGGATCTCTTCCTGGCCGGCTATTCCACGGTCTGGAAGGTGCCGGGCGTGGTCGCCGGCAAGCCGGGTGCGGCGGAGTTGATCATCGATCAGCAGCCGGGGATCGCCGGCCTGGTCGCCGATGCCGAGCAGGTCGCCTATCTGGACAGCCAGGACCGGGTCCAGGCCTCGATCGACGGCGGCGGCAGCTGGCGGGAGATCTTCGCCGAACCGGACAAGTCGGCCTACGGGCTGGTGCTGCGGTCCGGCACCCTGATGGTCTACACGCTCCGCGGTCACCAATGGCTGGGCCGGGATCACGGCGCCGAATGGACCAAGATCGCCGACATCGCCCCGGGAGCGCCGGAGACCGACTTCCTGCCGCGGCCGAACGGCGACCTGCTGTGGTCCACCCCCGGGTCCGGGCTCTACCGGAGCCGGGCGGGGGAGAAGCCGGTCCGGGTTGGCGTGCCGGGCGAGACCGTTTACGACCTGGCCGTCGCCGACCGGGACGGCAAGCCGGAGCTGATCGCCGGCACCCGGTTCGCCACCTACGACACCCCGTTGCCGGCCGGGAAGGTGACCCCGGCGACCAGCGAGTGGGGCTCCTCGGGCGGCGAGGCGTACTACGGCAAGACGGTGCACACCCTGTCGGCGTACCCGAAGGATCGGTCGATCGTCTGGCGCACCATGAAGACCGCGGCCGGCGACTTCCGGGTCGAGCGCAGCGACGACGGCGGCCGCACCTGGAAGTCGCGGGGCACGACGTTCGAGATCCCGCTGGACGTCTCGGTGTCGCCGAGTTCGCCGGACCGGGTGGTGGCCCTCTTCGGGTCACTGGTGGGCTTCGGTCTGTTCGCCACCGACGACGGCGGCCGGACCTGGCAGAAGTTCTTCCATGATCAACTGTTCACCGTGATCGAGCACGACCCGGCCGATCCGGAGCGGCTCTGGCTGGGCAGCGCCGAGGGCCTGTTCCGGTCCGACGACGGTGGCCGGACGGTGACCCGGGTGTACGACCGGCCGGTCACCGCGATCACCGTGACCGAAGATCGCATCGTGGTCGGCGGTCACGGACTGGCCGTGAGCGAGGACGGCGGAAAGACCTTCCGCGCCGGGGATTCCGGCTCGCTGCCGATCCGGGTCACCGATGTGGCCGTGGCCGGCGACACCCTGTACGCCGGCACCTCGAGCTGGTCCGGCAACGGCCTGGTCAAGGGTGGCCGCGGCGTCCTGGCCAGCACCGACGGCGGCGCGACCTGGCACAACGTGTCGGCCGGCCTGCAGAACCTGTCGGTGACCAGCCTGCAGGTCAGCCCCGACGCCCGCCTCCTGTTCGCCGGCACCGAGGAAGGCGGCGTCCACCGCCTCCGCCTCCGCTAACCCCCACTCCACCCCGACTTGTCAGACTCTCACCACGCCAGGGCGTGGTGAGAGTCTGACAAGTCGGGGGGTGGGTTCAGCAGATGGAGTCGGTGGGTTTGGGGTTGGGGAGGGCGAAGAGGGGGCGGAGTTTGAGGCCGATCCAGGTGCCGCCGAGGGCGAAGACGGCCCAGAGCCAGCCGTGCAGGCTGCCGCGGCTGATGCCGCCCAGGTAGGCGCCGATGTTGCAGCCGCCGGCCAGCCGGGCACCGATGCCCATCAGGATGCCGCCGATCAGGGCGGCGACGGCGGTCCGCCAGGGGATGCCGGTGTGGATCTTCCAGGCGCCGGCCGCGGCGGCGGCGACCCCGGCGCCGATCATGATCCCGACATCGGTGAGCGTCGTCTTGTCCTGCCAGACCGAGGCGGCCAGTGCCTTGGCGTTGCTCGGCTGCTGCCAGAACGCCCACAGCTCGGGCTGGAATCCCAGCAGCTGCAGGAACTTCGCGCCCCACAACCCGAAGGCGTACGTCACCCCCCAGGTGCCGCCGGAGACCAGGAAGACCGCTCCGGCGAGCACGCCGAGCACCACCGCGCCGACCAGGATCGGCCAGGAACCGCGGAAGATCCGGGCCGGGCCGGTCGCCGTCGGCACCACATCGGTGGGCGGCGGAGTGCGCCGCGCCTGCACCAGCTTGGTCACCGCGACGATGATCAACAGCGCGGCGATGGTGATCGCCCAGGCGCCGAGCCAGCCGACCTGATCGGACAGCGCCACGCCCGGCACCTGCGGCCAGCCGGTGAAGACCGGGTAGCCGGCGGTGTAGATCACCGACCCGGCGATGAACCCGAACAGGGTGATCAGGATCGACGTCTGACCGGACCCGACGGCGAACAGGGTGCCGGAGGCACACGCCCCGCCGAGCTGCATCCCGATCGCGAACACGGCCGCGCCGACGAACAGTGGCAGCCCGATCGCTCCCGGGCTGGCGCTCGGCGTCGCGCCGAACAGGGTCGTGCCGCTGGCCGCGATCAGCATCACCAGCGTCGCCGCGGTCCCCAGCAGCAGGGCATGCGCCCGCAGCCCCTGGCCGTTGCCGATCGAGATCAACTGCCGCCAGGCCGAGGTGAACCCGAACCGGGAGTGGAACAGTGCGAATCCGAGCCCGAGGCCGATGATCAACAACAGCCCCTGCGACAGCCCGTGCACGACGGTCACGTAGCCGGCGACGCCGACCGCCAGCAGGACGAAGATCAGCAGCGGGATCCGTCGCACCGGCTGCTGCGGCTCGGGAGTGGGAGCCGAGCCGGAGGTCGCAGCCGGGGCCATCATGGTCCGCAGTCGGGGGAGTTCGAGAGAGGACGTCATGTCCGGGATCAATTCCTAGTGTTGTGAGGGGTAATCCCACGACACTAGGTGTCTCGGCGGGACGGGAACCGCCTTCTTGGATGATGAGACGCCGGGTTAGCCTGCCGGGGTGGAGTATCCGACGACGCGCCGTGACGACCTGATCGAGACCCTGCACGGGCAGGAGATCGCCGATCCGTACCGCTGGCTGGAGGACCCCGACTCGGCCGAGACGGCGGACTGGGTCAGCCGGCAGAACGAGGTCACCGAGGAGTTTCTGGCGGAGTTGTCGGGCCGGGACTGGTTCCGGCAGACGATGCAGCGGATCCTGCGCCGACCCCGGGCCGGGACGCCGGTCCGCAAGAGCGGGCGCTACCTGGTCGGCCGCAACGACGGCGAGCAGAACCAGGACGTGATCTTCGTCGCCGACTCGCTGGCCGAGTTGCTCGCCGGCGGCCGGGTGATCATGGATCCGAACGGGTTGTCGACCGACGGGACGACGGCGGTGAACGGCTACACCGTCTCACCGGACGGGAAGACGATCGCGTTCGCGGTCAGCGAGGGCGGCAGCGACTGGCTGACCTATCGGCTGCGCGACCTGGACACCGGCGAGGACGTCGCGGACGACGTCCGGCAGGCGAAGTTCAGTGTGCCGGAATGGCTGCCGGATTCCCGCAGCTACCTGTACGTCCACTTCCCGGGCGGTGGCCGGGCCGAGGGGACCGAGACCTCGGCCCAGGGCGGCGGCCAGCTGAAGCTGCACCGGGTCGGGGCACCGCAGGCCGAGGATCAACTGATCTTGGAGTTCCCCGACGATGATCAACTGATGTTCTGGGGCGAGACCTCCCATGATCATCGCTACCTGGTGGTGCACCTGGTCCGCGGCACCGAGAACCGCAACCGGCTCTGGCTCATTCCGATCACCGACACCGACGGCACCAGCGGGCTGGGCGAGCCGATCAAGCTGATCGACCGGCCGGGCGCGATGTTCGAGTTCGTCCGGGTGGCCGACGACCGGGTCTATCTGCACACGGATCTGGACGCGCCGCGCGGCCGGGTGGTCAGCTGTGTCATCGCCGCCCCGACCGGGGATGATCTGCCGGACTTCGACGAGGTCGTCCCGGAGAGCGATTCCACCCTGTCGACCGTGGTCGCCGCCGGCGACGGGTTGCTGGTCGAAGGGCTGGCGGACGCCCAGCCGGTGGTGCAGCGGTTCGGCCTGGACGGAACCGAGCGGGGGCCGCTGGACCTCGGCGGCGGGGCGCTGAACCTGATCAACGGCCAGCCCGATCAGCGGGAGGCCTTCGCCGGAATGTCCGCCGTGGTCGCTCCGAACCGGGCCTACCTGATCGACACCGAGACCGGCGAGACGACGCCACTGGACGGCCTGGTGAGCGCCGGCGAGGGTGGTTGGGTCCCCCCGGACTACACGGTCCGCCGCCGCCGGGCGACCAGCGCCGACGGCACTGAGGTGCCGTACTTCTTGATCACTCCGGGCGATGAGCAGGAAGCCGAGGCAGACGGCCCGCGACCGACGCTGCTGTACGGCTACGGCGGTTTCAAGATCCCGATCTTCGCCTCCTATCGGGCGATCTGGCCGGCCTGGCTCGCCGCCGGCGGCGTGCTGGCGATCGCCAACCTGCGCGGCGGTGGCGAGTTCGGCACCGACTGGTACGACGCCGGCCGGCTGACCAAGAAGCAGAACGTCTTCGACGACTTCATCGCCGTCGGTGAGCACCTCGCCGAGACCGGCGTGACCAGCCCGAAGCAGCTGGCCCTGCACGGCGGCAGCAACGGTGGGCTGCTGGTCGGCGCTGTGTTGACCCAGCGCCCCGAGCTGGCCGCGGCCGCGCTGCCCGCGGTCGGCGTGCTGGATCTGCTCCGCTTCCACAAGTTCACCGTCGGCGCCGCCTGGACCTCCGACTTCGGTGATCCCGACGATCCGGACGACTTCGTCACCGCGCTGGCGTACTCCCCGCTGCACAACGTGCGCACCGGCACGAACTATCCGGCCACCCTGGTGATCACCGGCGATCATGACGACCGGGTGGTGCCCCTGCACAGCCACAAGTTCACCGCTACCCTGCAGCAGGCCCAGGCCGGCGACGCCCCGATCCTGACCAGGATCGAGACCGACGCCGGCCACGGGATGGGCAAGCCGACCGCCAAGATCGCCGCCGAGAGCGCCGACCTGCTGGCCTTCGCCGCCCACTTCACCGGGCTTCGACCGGACGCGTCCTTGGACTCGCGTCGTTGAGTCACCAGTAGGCGTGCCTGCTTCGCGGCCGTCGCTCCGGCTTCGCGCCAGGTAAAGCTGGTGCGGAGAACGTGGAAGTGGTGCGAAGGTCGGAGTGGCCGTTCCCTGAGCTTGTCGAAGCATGTCCTGAGCCTGTCGAAGGGGGCAAGCCGGATCACCGTTCGCTGTGCGGTTCGGGTCGGGGTGTGCGTGGTTTCCCGTCGACGGGCTCAGCCCGGGTCCACCGATGATCTTGGTCGTGGGGTCGTGCCAGCCAACCAGGTGCACCCGTCGAGTGGGCCCGAGCCGACCGGCTTCGGTCGCTCGAGGTCGGCCGGTCGGACAAGTCCGCTCGGTGCGCGCCGAGGATTAGAAAGACGCGCCAAGGACGGGCGGGTTACGGCGTTTCCTGGGAATGTCCGGCCGGGTGCTGGTTGCGCAGCCGGCGACTTTCGCAGCCGACACCGGCGCCCGGGCGCATGACGCGGCGGACCGCCTTGACCCGCCCGCTTCTTGGCGCGTCTTTTCCGGCCGTGAGGCCGAAACCGGAGGGGCACCCAGCTGGCTTGCCCTTCGACAGGCTCAGGGAACGAACAAGTGGGGCACGAACGAGCGGCGACAGGCTCAAGGGACGAACCACGGTGTTCGGTTCAGGCGGGCTCTCGGCGCCCGGAGGTTAGGGTCGGCAGGGTGACGACGTGGTGGCCGGGGGAGTCGGCGGTCAAGATCATCGGGGCCGGGCTGACGATGATCATGGTCCCGGGGCGGGGCGGCAAGATCGTGTCGCTGGTCGATGATCACGGCACGGAGTGGCTGCTCGGCCCGCCGGATCCGCTGCCGGCGCCGGCGCGGCCCGGGGACGTCTTCACCGAGGCCGAGCTGTGCGGCTGGGACGAGTGCGCACCGACGATCGCCGCCGGCCGGCTGGCCGACGGCACCGAACTGCCCGATCACGGCGAGCTGTGGACGACGGCCTGGTCGACCCCGACCGATCAGGACGGGTCGGCCGCGCTGGAAGTCGGCGGCACGGCGCTGCCGTACACGCTGCGGCGCGAGGTGGCGGCCACCGAGACGGGGCTCGAGCTGCGTTACCGGGTCAGCGCCGAGGCCCGGCCGGTGCCGTTCCTCTGGGCCGCGCACCCGCAGTTCCTGGCACCGCCGGGGACCATGATCGAATTGCCGGACCGGGTCGAGCGGGTGATCGACGTGCACGCCGAGCCGGGGGTCGAGCATCGCTGGAACGCCGGTCTGGCCGGCATCGACACGGTGGCCGTGGGCACCGGGCGCAAGGTCTATCTGCCGCCGACGGAAGCAGTCGGCAGCGCCGCCCTGCGCCGGCCGGAGGGTCGCGCGCTGCGGCTGTCCTGGGATCCGGCGATCGTGCCGTACCTCGGCCTCTGGTACGACCGCCGCGCCTTCGCGCGGGCCGACGTGATCGCCATCGAACCGACCACCGGCTACTACGACTCCCTGGCCGAGGCCGTCACCCGCGACCGGGTCACGACCGTGCAGCCCGGCCACCCGCTCGAATGGACCCTCGCCCTGGAACTGATTCAGGGGCCACTGCCGAACTCCAGGTGCAGCAACTCCCAGACATGACCGTCCGGATCGGCGAAACTGTGGCCGTACATCACACCGTCGTCCACCTTGTCCCGCCAGACCCGACCGCCGCCGAGCACCGCGCGGGTGACCAGCCGGTCGACCTCGTCCCGGCTCGCGGCGGTCAGACAGTTCAGCACCTCGGTGGTGCGGTGCGCGTCGGCGATCTCGCCGTCGATGGCCTGGGCGAACCGGTCGTGGCCGAGCAGCATCACGCAGATCGACCGGGAGATGACGACGCAGACGCACTGGCCGTCGCTCAGTTGCGGGTCGACGGCGAAGCCGAGGCCGGCGTAGAACCTCCGCGAACGCTCCAGGTCGGCCACCGGGAGGTTGATGAAGATCATCCGGTTGATGGAGGCGTCTTCCGCAAAGGAGGTCATGGAGAGGTTGACTCGACGGATCGGCAGAACTCGTCGGTGCCAGGGGGTACGTTTTCGCTCATGACCACCGTTGCCCCCGACGAGACGTTCGATGCGACCTTCGCCGAGCAGGTCGAGCCGCTGCGCCGGGAGATCATGGCGCACTGCTATCGGATGATGGGCTCGGTGCACGACGCCGAGGATCTGGTGCAGGAGGCCTACATCCGGGCCTGGCGCGCGTTCCGCGGCTTCGAGGGGCGATCCTCGGTCCGGACCTGGATGTATCAGATCGCCACCAACGTCTGCCTGACCGCGCTGGAGGGCAAGAAGCGCCGGCCGCTGCCGACCGGCCTCGGCCAGCCCAACGCCAACCCGTCGGCGGCGCTGGACCAGCGCACCGAGGTGCCCTGGCTGGAGCCGATGCCGGACGAGCTGGTCTGGGGCGGCCAGTCGGCCGATCCGTCCGACGACGTGATCTCCCGGGATTCGGTCCGGCTGGCCTTCGTCGCCGCGCTGCAGCACCTCAACCCGCAGCAGCGCGCGGTGCTGATCCTGCGCGACGTGCTGGCCTGGCAGGCGAGCGAGGTCGCCGAGCTGCTCGACCTGACCACCGCCGGGGTCAACTCGACCCTGCAGCGGGCCCGCGCCAACGTGGCCAAGCTCGACCCGGAGTCCAAGCCGGAGCTGCCCGACGACGAGCATCGCCGGGACCTGCTGAAGAACTATGTGGCGGCGTTCGAGAACTATGACGTGACCAAGATCGTTTCGCTGCTCAGCGACGACGTGGTCTGGGAGATGCCGCCGTTCCTCGGTTGGTATCAGGGCCCCGCCGACGTCGGGACCTTGATCAAGACCTACTGCCCGGCGACCGACGGCGATTCGCAGCGGCTGCTACCGACCTGGGCCAACGGCCAGCCGGCGTTCGGGCTGTACATGCGCGACGAGGCCGGCGTCTACCAGCCGTTCCAGCTGCACCAGTTGACGATCACCGAGGACGGCGTCAGCCACGTGGTCTGCTACTTCGACACCGACCTCTTTCCGCGCTTCGGCCTGCCGGAGGTGTGGACGCCGGAAGCGGCCATCGCCGGCTGAGCCTGGTCGTGCGGTTGGTGTCGGCTGTGCTGTCGCCGCGACGGGGCGGGCCCTCGAAGAAGTCGCTCATCGTTGCCGTACATGCTGCCGATGAGCGGGTCTCGCCCGGTAGTGACTTCTGTCATCGAGTACGCGCTCAGCCGCGTGGGCGCAGGCCGGCCAGGACGATGTCGATCTGGGCGTCGACGTCGACGCCGTCCGGGACGTGCTCGGCCACCATGCCGATGCCGCTGAGCAGTTGCGACACCATCCGGAACTCGATCTCGGGCCGGACCAGCCCGGCCGTCTTGGCCCGTTCCAGCACGACCGCGGCGACGTCGCCGAGCACGGTCTTGCACGAGTAGAGCACGGAGGTCTTGTCGTCCGGATCGGCGACCAGGCGGGCGTGCAGGCCGCGGAAGAACGACTTGTGGGTGAAGTGGTTCCGGGCCCACTCGGCCAGGGCTCGCTCCGGGTCCTCGGCGGCGAGTTCTTTCAGTCGCTCGCCATCCGCCCGTACGTCTTCCTGCCAGTCCTCGAGGACGGCCCGGTAGAGGTGGTCCCGAGTGGGGAAGTGCCGGTAGAGGGTGCCCGGGCCGACGCCGGCGCGCTTGGCGATGTCGTCCAGCGAAGCCTCGGCGCCCCGCTCACCGAAGGCCGTCCGGGCGACCGCGACGATCGCGTCGTAGTTGCGCTGGGCATCCGCGCGTAACTTTCGCGGCTGATCGGCATCGGTTGTGGTCACGTCGAACATCCCTGTTGCCAAAACGGAGACTCTCTCCGTAAGATAACCGGAGGCAGTCTCCGGAACCGTCCTGCCGGTCCGATCGGAAATCGGAGCCGGTCTCCAGTTCAGTGTAGTGGCTCGAGTCGACACGAGGCCACCGGTGCGGCGCCATGGGGCGCGGACCGACCGCTCCACCCAGCACGCTCACCCACACGGGGTAAGGATCTTCATGTCTTCAGTCTCGACGTCGGCCTCGCCGACGCTCACCGGGCCGCCCGCGACCACCGGGTTACCCACCACCTCTGCCGGCGGTCCCGGGGCACCGTCGCGTCCCGGCCTCACTCTGGCCGTCATCCTGACCGTTCAGCTGATGCTCGTGCTCGACGCGACCATCGTCAACGTCGCCCTGCCGATCATCCACACCACCTTCGGCTTCTCCGCCGCCGACCTCTCCTGGGTGCTGAACGCCTACACCCTGGCCTTCGGTGGACTGCTGCTGCTCGGCGGCCGGCTCGGTGACGTGCTCGGCTACCGCCGGACGTTCACCCTCGGGGTGATCATCTTCATCGCCGGCTCGATCCTCGGCGGCGCCGCGCTGAGCGGCAGTTGGTTGATCGGGTCCCGGGCCATCCAGGGCATCGGCGCCGCGATGGCCGCGCCGGCGGCGCTTGCGCTGCTGACCCGCTCCCAGCCCGAGGGCCCGGCCCGCAACCGCGCTCTCGGTCTGTTCACCGCCGTCAGCTCCGGTGGTGGCTCGGTCGGGCTGCTGCTCGGCGGCATCCTGACCTCGGCGGCGTCCTGGCGCTGGTCGTTCTTCATCAACGTGCCGATCGGCATCGCCGTGCTCATCCTCGGCACCCGGCTGCTGCCGGCGACCGAGCGGCGGCGCGAGCCGTTCGACATCCCCGGCGCGCTGGCGGCGAGCATCGGCATGATCGCCTTGGTCGCCGGCTTCGTCTGGTTGCCCGAGGACGGCCTCTCCACCCGGACCGTGATCGCCTTCGCGCTGGCCGTGATCGGGTTGGCCTCGCTCGGCCTGATCGAACGGCGGGCCAGCCATCCGCTGTTCGCCTTCCGGCTGCTCAAGGACCCGCAGCGGGTGACGGCGCTGCTCGGCTTCATGCTGATCGTCGGGCCGCAGATGGCTGCCTTCTTCTTCCTGGTGCAGTTCCTCCAGGTGGTGCACGGCTACGACGCGTTCCTGTCCGGGCTGGCCTTCCTGCCGTTGACCCTCGGCATCTTCGGGATGTCGCGGATCACGCCACGGCTGGTCAATCGGTTCGGTCCGTACGGGGTCGCGCTGGCCGGCTCGGTGCTGCTGATCATCGGCCATCTCCTGTTCAGCCGACTCACCGTTGAGACCGACTACTGGAGCGGCGTGCTGCTGCCGATGATCTTGCTCGGTGTCGGCGGCGGGCTGTCGTTCATGCCCTTCTCGGCCAGGATCCTGGGCGGGGTGCCCCGGTCCGATCAGGGTGCCGCGGCCGGTTTGATGCAGACCGCGCAGCAGGCCGGCGGCGTTGCCCTCGGGCTGGCCGGACTGATCGCGATCTCGGGCATCAGTTCCGGGTCGGGGGCGGCCGTGCCGGTGCCGGAGTTGATCACCGGCATGGACCGGGCGTTCACCGCCGGGGCGATCTTCGTCGGGCTGAGCCTGGTGATCACACTTGTTTCGTTGATCATGAGTCGACTGGCGCAACCCGTCGCCGGACGCTCTGTCGATGCACGATCGAGTACGGCACCGTAACGCTCTGAGTTGGTCGGCTCGGATCGTCGATCCGGGCCGACAACAGATCCAGCGCGGTCCGGGCCAGCCGGCGCTTGTCGAAGTCGATCGTGGTCAGCGGCGGCTGGGAGAAGCGAGCCTCCCAGACGTTGTCGTAGCTGACCACGGAGACATCGTCCGGCACCCGGAACCCGGCGCCGGACAGGGCGCTGATCGCGCCGATCGCCATCGCATCGGTCATGCAATAGATCGCGTCCGGCACGTCATGATCGGCGAGGAACGCGGTCATCGCCCGAAACCCGCCGTGGCCGGACCATTCCTGACAGGGGATCTCCAGCTCCGGCGGGATCGGCCGGCCCGCGTTGGCATGCGCCTCCCGGAAGCCTTCCAGCCGTTGCCGGGCGCTCTCCGCCCGGGTCGGGCCGAGGGTGGCGATCCGGCGATGCCCCGCGTTGATCAACAACGCCACCACGTCCCGGCTGGCCCCGACGTTGTCGATCCAGACATGATCGGCGATCGGCTGGTGCACCTCGCCGATCAGCACCACCGGCGGCAGCACGACGCCGCGCTGCACGGCCGAGGTCTCCAGCCGCACCGGGTTCAAGATCAAACCGTCCACCAGGTGCGCGTTGGCCCGGGACAGCAGCTGGGTCTCCCGATCGGCCTGGCCGTACGTCTCCTCCAACTGGACGCCCAGACCGCGCTCACCGGCCAGCGTGATGAAGTGGTGCGCCATCTCGGCCGAGTAGGCCGAGGCCAAGTCGGGCAGCGCCACGGCGATCAGGTCGCTGCGGCCGTTCCGCAGGCCCCGGGCCGACAGGTTCGGCACGTAGTCCAGCTCGGCCAGCGCCTGGTCGACCCGCAGCCGGGTCTCGGGGCTGACCGGGGCGGAGCCGTTGATCACGTTGGAGACGGTCTTGGCCGACACTCCCGCGCGGCGCGCGACATCGCGCAACGTCGGCCGCGGCCGGGAGCGCTCGCCTTCTCCATGCCCGTTCAGATCGGGCCCGATCCGCATGTGCACACCCTAAGCCGACCGGAGCGACGGGCCGACTCGATTTGCCGGCTCCGGTCCGACCGGCCCGCCGCGGGTAGGCTGATGGCGTGAGCGAACTCCCGATCTCCTCGCCGTATCGGAGCAAGCCGGCCGAGCCGGTCTCCGACGACGAACGGGACCGGTTGAGCCGCCGGCTGAACACCGCCTTCACCGACGGAGCGCTGACGCAGGAGGAGTATCAGTCCCGGCTGGATCAGTTGTTCGCCGCCCGACAGCTGGGCGAGCTGGTCCCGGTGGTGCAGGGTCTGCCCCCGCTGCAGACGTACGAGAACCCGGCGATCGTCGACACCGGCACCGGCCGGCCCGGCGAGCTGGCCGAGCCGAGGTCCGGCAACCGGCTGGCGGTGATCGCGGTCGGCGCGGTCGTCGGCGTGGTGGCCCTGATCGCGATCCTCATCGTGATCCTGATCGCCATCTGACCCCACCGCTCAGGAGCCGGCCGCGACCTCCAGGGTCATCACGCAGTTGCCCAGGCCCTTGGGCCGCTGATAGCTGAACCCGAGCTGTTCGTACATGCTCCGGGTGGCGTTGTAGAGGAACGACGCGGAGGGCCTCTTGCCCGGCGCGAGGTCGTGCGGATAAGACTCGACCAGCCCGCCGCCCGCTCGGCCGATCAACAGCAGCGCACCCTGGACCGCGAGCCGGGCCATCCCCCGGCGGCGATAGTCCCGATCGACGAAGAGACAGGTGATGCGGAAGTCGGGTCGGCGGGTGACCGTAGGCTCCCATTCCTTGCGGTGCTGGATGTCCGGCAACTCGTCGATCGGGCCGAACTCGGCCCAGGCGACCGCCCGGTCGCCGTCGAACACCAGCGCCGCGTGCGCCCGGTCCAGCTCGACCAGGCGTCGCTTGAACTCGCGGGTGCCGAGCGTCGCGCGATCCACGCCCTCGCAGTCGCCGTGAAACTTGGTGCACCAACAGCCACCCCAGACGCCGTTGTGCCGTTCGGCCAGGGCCGCGAAGGCGGCCCAGGTCTGCGTGCTCAGTGCCTCGATCCGGTAATCGCCGAACCCCAACTCACGATCGGTCATGTGCCTCAGAGTAGAAACGGTTGCGGACGATCGGCGTCCGGTTCAGAGTTCAGGTCCTGTTGTGTTGGAGGACACAGACAAGGCTTTGGTTGCCCTAATTTCTGGGAGTTAGACTCCATCCGTGCCACGGCAGCGGATCACCCAGCAGAAGATCGCTGAACACGTTCAGCGACTGGGTGAACTTTACCCTCCGATCTCCCTCGATTCCGTCGACCGGACGGTGAAACGCCCCGACCTGGTGCAGTCGAAGTACGGTCACGTGATCGACTATCTGGCTCGGGTCGAGCTCGAGGTGGACCGCAACGTGCTGGAGCTGCTGGTGCTGCTTCCGGACGTGGACGACACCAACCGCACCTTCTACGCCGACGTCTGGCAGCCGCAGGAGATCCAGCACGGGCTGATCTTGGACCGGCTGCAGCAGGACCTCGGTCGCAAGCAGGCCGAGCCGCACCTGGACGTCTCGTTCAAGATCAAGATCCTGGGCGCGCTGGCCAACCTCAAGCCGGTCCAGGAAGTGGCGAAGCTGCTCTACTTCCTCACCGGGGCGAGCACCGAGCGGCAGGCCGTGCTGGCGTACAACCAGATCAACTCGGGGATGCGCGAGATGGGCGAGGACGCGATCGCGGAGACGATCATCACGCCGATCAAGCAGCAGGAGCCGGGTCACTTCGCGTTCTACCAGATGTCGGCGACCGCGATGGTCCAGGACGGCGTGCTGAAGCCGTGGCAGCTGTTCCTGACCCGGGTGCTGCGGGAGAAGTCGTACAACCTGGTCGGCACCAACGCGATGAACAATTTCAAGGCCGACATGGGCGGCGTGGTGGTCGACCTCGGCCTCGATGATGATCTTGCCGGGTACGCCCGCGAGGTCGGCCGGGTCGAGCAGCGGCTGCTCTGGGCCCATCGCCAGGGCATGGACTTCCCGCCCTACATCCTCAAGGC
Source organism: Microlunatus speluncae (assembly GCF_009299835.1). Lineage (GTDB taxonomy): Bacteria > Actinomycetota > Actinomycetes > Propionibacteriales > Propionibacteriaceae > Microlunatus > Microlunatus speluncae. Next base: position 61,820 of record NZ_VKCZ01000006.1, on the reverse strand, counting down.
CCTCCGGGAGAGCGTCGAGCTCTACCTGGAACGCGGCGGCCTGACCGCCCCGGCACCGGCCTGATCCTGCTCCGATCACGATCCTGGGCGCTCTCGTCACTTAATGTGCAACTAATGGTTGCATTGCGGCTGAACCTGCTCTAGAGTTATGCGCAACGAAAGGTTGCACTACTAGGTCAGGGAAACATCATGAACCAGCACAGCAGCATCGAGCGGGAGTTCCGGATCGAGGCGACGCCCGAGGTGGTCTACCGGGTGATCAGTTCCCCGGAGCACGTGCGCGAATGGTGGCCGGACGAGGCCGAGCTCGACCCGGTGCCCGGTGGGGCCGGAACCATCACCTTCGGCGACCCGGCCGATCCCGACGCCAAGATCGTCTCCCTGCTGGTGGTCGAAGCCGATCCGCCGCGGCGCTTCTCGTTCCGCTGGGTCTACGACGAGGGCGTCACCCCGGGCCCCGGCAACTCGCTGCTGGTGACCTTCGACCTGGAGCCCAACGGCTCCGGGACCTTGCTGCGGTTCAGCGAGACCGGCTTCACCGACCGGGGCTGGGAGCCGGGCCTGGTCGAGGACGCCCATCGCGATCACGCGACCGGTTGGGATCACTTCCTGCCCCGGTTGGTCGGCTACGTCAGCCGGCTGACCCCGACGCCATGAGTGAGGCGGCCGACGACCAGCTCTGGTCGGCCATCGGCGATCCCACCCGCCGGCGGATGCTCGACCTATTGCTGATCGCCGGCGGCGGGACCGCGACCACGCTGAGCGAACAGCTCCCGGTCACCCGGCAGGCGGTCGCCAAACACCTCGGCGTCCTGGACCGGGTCGGGCTGGTGCACAGCGCGCCGGCCGGCCGGGAGCGTCGCTACGAAGTTGATCAAGACCGGCTCGCCCGGGCCAGCCGGCAACTCGTCACGGTCGGGTCCGCCTGGGACGCCCGACTGAATCGGATCAAGCGGATCGCCGAGACGATCCAGCGCAATCAGGACGCCTGAACGTCCTTCCTCATCAGGAAAGCTTCGCCACGCCCGTGGCGAAGTTGATCAAACCTGCCCGAATCCGGGCGCTCACAGAGAGACATCATCATGGTCGACATCCTGCATCGCATCGGCACCACCGCTCCGCTGGGCGACGTGTATGCCGCCGTCAGCACCATCGACGGCCTGGCCGGCTGGTGGACCGCCGACACCGGCGGTGACGCGACGGTCGGTGGCAAGATCGAATTCCGGTTCCAGGACGCCCCGCCGCCCGGCGGCTTCGACATGCTGGTCCGCGAGAACGAGGCCGGGCAGCGCGTCGTCTGGGAGGTCGTCGGCGGCGCGGACGAGTGGATCGGCACCACCATCTACTTCGAGCTGAGCACCGAGGACGACTACACCATCGTCCTGTTCAGCCACCGCGGCTGGCGCGAGCCCGTCCCCTTCATGCACCACTGCAGCACCAAGTGGGCGACGTTCCTGATGAGCCTCAAGGCGCTGGTCGAGACCGGCACCGGCGAGGCCGCCCCGAACGACGTCCGGATCAGCAACTGGCACTGAGCCCGGCCCGCTTGTCCGTTCCCTGAGCCTGTCGAAGGGCAAGTCAGGCGTCCTCGAGCGGCGTCTGCAGCAGCCACTCGTGGCCGAACGGATCCCGCACCCGGCCACCCCGCGCGCCGTAGGCCTGATCGGCAACGGGAAACACACTGGTCCCGCCCAGCCGCAGCGCGGCGGCCTCGAACCGGTCGGGATCATCGGTGTCCACCTCGACGAGCACTCCCCGCTCGGTCGGCGCCGGATCGAACTCGTCCCCGTCCTTGAGCCCGACGGCACCGCCGAAGACCTCGATCGAGGCATACACCACCCGATCACCGTGGGTGTAGCGATCGAGCAGGCGAGCGCCGAAGGCCTCGGTGTACCAGGCGATCGCCTCATCGGCCTTGGCGACGGGCAGTTTGGGGCGGACTGGCTGCTTCATGATCACGAGTCTGCCCGGCCGGGGTCGCCGCCGACTTGGACAATTCGGAACTGTCGGCGGCGGGCTCGACACTGTCGGGATGGAGCAGTCGGGCCTGGTCGAGGTCGGCGACGTGACGCTGTTCGTCCGACAGCTGGGCCGGCGCCGGACCGATCGTCCGTCGCTGGTCGCCCTGCACGGTGGTCCCGATGTCGGGCACAGCTATCTGCTGCCAGGTTTGCGGCCGTTGGCCGTCGATCATCACGTCGTCACCTTCGACTTCCGCGGCTGCGGCCGAAGCAGCCGCGATCTTCCGCCGGACGCCCTGCAGCCCGAGTTCGTGATCGAGGACACCTGGCGGTTGATCAAGAAGCTGCGCCTGGGCATCGTCGACCTGCTCGGCTTCTCGACCGGAGGCCGGGCCGCGACCCGTTATGTGCAAGAGCATCCGGCCGATGTCCGTCGGCTCGTGCTCGCCTCGACCAGCACGTACGACAGCTCCGCCGGCCGGCCCTACCTCGACGGCTGGGCGGAGTACCAACGGCGGCGCGCCATCGAGCAGGACGCCGCAGGAGCGCTGCGCAACTCGACGATCTTCGTCTGGAACCTCGACCTCGCTCCGGCCTACCTGGCCTTGATCGACGGTGTGGACCCGGGAGATCCGGGCCTTCCTCGCCGGTCCGTCGTAGCGGAGGGTGATTTGAAAGACGCGCCAAGGACGGGCGGGGCAGGAGGGGTGCAGCTGATCCTGCCGGGCGTCGGTCGGTGTGGAGCTCGGGATCCGCGCCGACCGGCTTCGCTCCACTTTCTGGGCCTTCGCGCCGGCTGTAGGTGGGGCGGAGGGCGAGGAGGTGGGGCGAAGTGGTCCTGGCGGCCGGTGCCGACGGCGCCGCCCATCCGGCGGTCGGCAGCGGAGACTCGACCCAGCTCAACCCGCCCGCCCTTTGCCGCGTCTTCATCTTTTGACCAGCTCAGACCGGGACTCAGCGAACGATCGAGCAACCTAGTGCCCTGGCGCAGGGCACTAGAGCAGGACTTCCTCGGCGGACACGGTGAGTTGGCGGTTGCCGGCGCGTTCGGGGGCCGGGTCGATCCGGGCGGGCGGCTCGCCGGCGAGGGTCATCCACTCCGCGATCCGGGTGCGCAGGCGGTCGGCGACGGCGCGGTGGCTCGGCAGGCCGGTCAGGTCGGTGAGTTCGTACGGATCGGCCTGCAGGTCGTACAGGTAGCCGTCGACGTAATGATCACTGTGCTGATCGCGGAGCGGGTCGGCGGCCGGGGCGACGATGCCGTACTTCCAGCGACTGGTCCGCAATCCGCGCGCGACCTCGGTCTCGCTGACCTGGATGAAGGCCTCGCCGGAGCGCCGGGGTGCCGCCGGGTCCATCGCCGCGGCCAGGCTGGGCTGCATCCCTTCCGGTGGGGCGATCCCGGCCAGCTCCAGCAGCGTCGCCGGCAGCGAGACGGTGCTCACCACTTCGTCGACGAACCGGCCGCGCGGCACGCCCGGGCCGTTGATCACCAGTGGCACCCGGGCCGAGGCGTCGTGCACGGATCGCTTGTATTCGCCGTTCCTGGTCTTGAAGTGGTTTCCATGATCGGAACTGAAGGCGATCACCGTCTGGTCCAGCTGGCCGAGACTGCGCAGCGCGTCGACCAGTCGGCCGTAGGCTTCGTCCAGTCGCTTGATCATTCCGTAGTAGCCGCCGAGTTGTTGGTACGCGGTGCCGCGCAGCGCGGCCAGATCCGGTGGCATCCACCGGCCGCGATAGCGCTCGTCGTAGCCGTCCGGCGCGGGATAGTCGTCCCGGTGGTTCTGGTGGTGCGGCTCGAGGAACGACAGGAACAGGAAGAATGGCTGGCCGTCGTCGCCATCGCCGGGAGCATGATCATCGACGTAGCGGATCGCGGCGTCGGTCAGTGCGTCCACCCGATAGCCGGGCAGCCGCACCTCTTGATCATCGCCGTCCCAGACCACGGTCCGGTACGCATCCGAGGTGTGCTCCAAGGCATTCGCGGCCAGCCAGTCGTGGTAGCCGCCGCGCTGTTCGGGCCGGACCGGGCCGCGGGAGGAGGTGTCACCCAGATGCCACTTGCCGATGTAGCCGCAGCGATAGCCAGCGCGGCCGAAGATCTTGGCCAGCGTCTCGGCGTCGGTGTCCAGCGGGATCCCGTTGCGGTAGACCCCGTTGCTGCTGGCGAACCGACCGGTCTGCAGACACGACCGCGCCGGCGTGCACAGCGGCTGCGGCGTGATCGCCGCGTCGAAGTAGGCGCCGCGCCGAGCCATCCGGTCCAGGTTGGGCGTCAGCCCTTCGGGATTCCCGGCCAGTCCGAGGGTGTCCCAGCGCTGTTGATCAGTGAGGAAAACGATCACATTGGGGCGTCGCGGCATGCGGTCATTCTCGCGGGCCGACGATCTTGCGGTAGAGCCGGGTCGCTAACCATGGGTGGCGACATCCGGCTCCAGGCAGCTCGGTGCGGCGTGGATCTACCTGCTCGGCTTTCGGCGCCGATCGGACCCGCCCGACGTCGGATCGGATCCCAGGTGTCGGCTGGCTTCGTCGGCGAGGGTGAACCATTCTCCGAGGTCAGCGGTGAGCCGTTCGATCTCCCGGCCGGCGATCGCCCGCACCGCGCCCCAACCGTCGTCGGCGACCGCGACGACTTCGCGCACCGCGACGGCGGCGGAGTCGGCCCCGGCCCGTGCGGCAGCGATCGTGACTTCCTTGGCCTCGGCGCCGAGTGGATCAGCCGGATCATGCCGCAGCCCACCGGCCGCGACGATCAGCCGCTCCAGCCGGCTCAGCTTCAGCCGCCGCGCCGCGACCTCGCCCGCCTCGCCACTGAGCGCCACCCGGCGAAGTGCTCGGCAGCGACCGGCCGCCGAGCCGGCATCCTCTCGTGAACCATTTCCCTCAGACACAGCACAGTCACCCCCGCGACCTCAACTGGACTCTCCATTCTAGAAAGGAACTGACACCGGTTCGGGGCATCCCGCAAAATGCCGGTGCTGGGGACCGGAAATCCCGGACGACGCGTTGTCGATTTCGGCGACACCCGTTCGTCCCCGGGGTGACACTGGCGCAAGACGACTGAAAGGGGCGGCGATGCCGGCCTACATGTTCCTGCTGTACGGAGACCCGGCCGAGGGGCCCAGTGACGAGGCGGGGGTCGAGGCCCTGATGGCCGAGCACGGGAAGTTCATGGAGCAGGCCCGCGAGTCCGGGGCGACGATCGTGGCCACCGAGGCGCTCGAACCGGGGGCGACGGCGACCACGGTGCGCAACCGGGCCGGGGCCGAATCGATGATCACCGACGGTCCGTTCGCCGAGACCAAGGAGGAGCTCGGTGGCTATTACCTGATCGAGGCTCGCGATCTCGATCATGCCCTCAGCCTGGCCCGGCTGATTCCGGAACCCAACGTCGAGGTCCGGCCGGTGATGCCGACTGGCTGAGCGCCGAGGATCCGCCGACCCGTCCGAGGTCGCCGCGGCCGCCGCCGAGGCGCACCGGACGGGTTGGTCGACTGTGCTCGCAGCGACCGCCCGGTCGGCCGCGGGCGATCTCGGCCTGGCCGAGCAGGCCTGCGCCGATGCGTACGTACGCGCCCTGGAGACCTGGCCGAACGACGGGGTGCCGGAGCAGCCGATCAACTGGCTGGTGGCGACCGCCCGGCGCAAACTGATCGATGCGATCCGGCGCGATCAGACCCTGCGCCGGAAACTGCCGCTGCTCGCGGCCGAGCCGGAGTCCGTCGAGATCGGCGAAGCGGACGGCCTGCTCGGTTACGACGACCGACTGCGGTTGATCTTCGTCTGTTGCCATCCGGCGCTGGCCCTGCCGGCCCGGGTGGCGCTGACGCTGCGGATGGTCGGCGGCCTGACCACGGCCGAGATCGCGAACGCGTTCCTGGTGCCGGAGCCGACGATGGCGGCCCGGCTGACCCGGGCCAAGAAGAAGATCGCGGCCGCCTCGATCCCGTACCAGGTGCCGCCGGATCCGAAGCTGGGGGAGCGCCTGGACGGCGTGCTGGCGGTGATCTATTTGATCTTCAACGAGGGCTACTCGCCGACCGGCGGTGCCGCGGCGACCCGGCCGGAGTTGATCGCCTCCGCGCTCGACCTCGGCCGAGTGCTGGCCGGGCTGCTGCCGGCCGAGACCGAGGCCGCCGGCCTGCTGGCCCTGATGCTGCTCACCGATGCCCGCCGGGACGCGCGGATCGACGAAGCCGGCCGACTGGTGCTGCTGCCCGACCAGGACCGCGAACGCTGGGATCGGGACAAGATCACCGAGGGGCTGGCGCTACTGGACCGGATCGCCGGTGATCATCGCCCGGCCGACCCCGGCCGCCACGTCCTGCAGGCCGCGATAGCCGGCGTCCACGCCTCGGCCCGCATCGCCGACGCGACCGACTGGCCCGCGGTGGTCGCCGGCTACGACCGGCTCTACCGCCGCTGGCCGAGCCCGATCGTCGCCCTCAACCGGGCCGTCGCGATCTCCCACACCGCCGGCCCCGCGGTGGCGCTGGAATTGATCGACGCCCTCACCGCCGACCCCGAACTCGCCTCTTACCGCTATCTCCCCGCCGCCCGCGCCGACCTGCTCCGCCGCCTGGGCCGGACCGGTGAGGCCGAGCTCGCGTACCGGCAGGCCCTGGGGCTCGGCCCGACCGACCCCGAACGCGCCCTGCTCGAATCCCGCCTCGCCGCTCTCCGATCCCGGTAGCAGGCCTGCTTGGTGCGGAAGTCGACCCCGGTCGAGTTACGTGCGGCGGAGGGGTCGTTGGGTGTGCGGAAGTCGACCCCGGTCGAGTTCCGTGCGCCGAACGGGCCAGGGTCGGCGGCTACACCGGTCCGGGCCGGATCAGGCGAGGGTGAGCTCGGCGGAGCCGCGGACGACCGCGGAGAGGTCGCCGGTGCGTTCCAGCAACTCACGCTGATGATCCGCACCGGTGCCGTGGGCCAGGACCCGCTCCACCTCGGCGTGCACGGTGTCCCGGTCGCCGTTGGCGGTGAGGGCGTCGTCGACGTAGTCCAGCAGCGCGCCGATCACCTCCGGGCCCGGCCGCGGACGGCCACCGACCGGATCGACCAGGTCGCCGCGGGGGCCGGACCGGCCGGCCTGCCACTGCGCCAGCCGGAGCCGGTCAGGGTCGGTGCCGGGCGCCGGCTCACCGGCCGCCCAGGCCGCGGCGGTGGTGTCGACCAGGGCCCGGGCCAGGCCGGCGATCATCACCGTGTCGGCCGTCCGGGCACACACGTCGGCCACCCTGATCTCCACCGTCGGGTAGTGCCGGGACAGCCGGGCGTTGAAATACATCATGTCGCCGTCCAACGGGACACCGCTGGCGAGCAGTTCGTCGACGTGGGCCCGGTACGCCGCGGGGGAGCCGAACGGCCGGGTCGGACCCGACGTCGGGAACCGAGCCCAGACCTGGGACCGGAAGCTGACGTACCCGCTGTCGCGGCCGTGCCAGAACGGCGAATTGGCCGAGAGGGCCAGCAGGCACGGCAACCACGGCTGCAGCCGGTCGATCACCGCGACCCCCTCGTCGTCGGACTCCACCCCGACATGGACATGGCAGCCGCAGGTCAGCTGCTCCATCGTGGTCAGTCCGAACCGCTCCACCATCGCCCGGTACCGCGGCTTGACCGTGGTCCGCGGATCGACCGGCAGCGGTGACGTGGCCAGTGCGACCACCCGGACGTTCGAGGCCCGGCCCAGCTCGTCGGCCCGATGGCGCCAGTCGCGGACCTGGGTGCCGATCTCGGTCAGCGAGGTCGTGGGTGTGGTCTCGACCTCGATCTGTTGCTGCTGCAGTTCGGCCTCGATCTCGCCGGCCGGATGGCCACCGGCCCGGGCCGCGGCGTCGGCCAGCACACTGCCCGCGACGGCTGCCGGACTTCCGGACTCGGGATCCACCAGCAGCAGTTCTTCCTCTACCCCCATGGTTCGCATCGGGCCCAGTGTGGCAGCCGATTTGAGCGGCCGGAGCAGACTGGACACATCAGCGCAGGATGCCCGCCCCGACCGCCGATCGGCCCGATCGGCCGTGATTTGGGTCGACGGGCGATCTGGCGTAAAGTTTCGGGTCGGCCACCTTTGTCGGTGGCTCGATGTTTCCTGTCAGGCGATCGTTAGAGAGTTTATGGCGAAGAAGGAAGGCGCCCTCGAGTTGGAGGGCACCGTGGTCGAGGCCCTGCCGAACGCGATGTTTCGTGTCGAGTTGTCCAACGGACACAAGGTGCTGGCCACGATCAGCGGCAAGATGCGGCAGAACTACATCCGCATTCTTCCCACCGACCGCGTTGTCGTCGAGCTCTCCGCGTACGACCTGAACCGGGGCCGCATCGTCTACCGGCACAAGTAGTCACCGTTCCGGGACCAGTCCCGGATCTCGCTCCTCGCTCCGGCGAGGGCAACCGCAAACCATCCACCAGACCTGTGGCGTGCCATGGGTTGATCGAGAAAGCAGCTCGATGAAGGTTCAGCCGAGCGTCAAGAAGATCTGCGACAAGTGCAAGGTGATTCGCCGGCACGGTCGTGTGATGGTGATCTGCGAGAACCCCCGACACAAGCAGCGCCAGGGCTGATCGACACCAGGCCCGATCGGGAACTCGCAAGTCCCCGAATCAACTGAAAAAGCGTGACCGCAACTCCGGGCAAGCACCCGGAGCCCACCCTCGGACGAAGGCCGAGGCCCTGTCAGTTCTGGATCGACAGGGACGCGTCACGCCAGACACCTTCGCGGTCCGGATGACACCCGCAGGAAACGGGATCCGGGCCGGAACCGAGAGGTAGACCGCCTGATGGCACGCCTGATTGGTGTGGACCTGCCGCGTGAGAAGCGGCTCGAGGTCGCACTGACCTACATCTTCGGCGTCGGCAAGACGCGCGCCGCCGAAACCCTGGAGGCCACGAAGATCAGTGGCGATCTCCGGGTTCATCAACTGGGCGACGAGCAACTCGTCGCTCTGCGGGACTGGATCGAAGCGAACTACCAGACCGAGGGTGATCTTCGCCGAGAGGTTTCGGCGGACATCCGGCGCAAGGTGGAGATCGGCTCCTACCAGGGCCGTCGTCACCGCAGCGGCCTGCCGGTACGTGGTCAGCGCACCCGTACCAACGCCCGGGGCCGTAAGGGCGCCCGGAAGCCCGTTGCCGGAAAGAAGAAGTCCAAGTAACGCCGCCGCGTACTTGGTAGAAACCTCCAGGAGATACAGCACTGATGGCTAATGCAGCACGCGGCGCCGCCAAGAAGGTCCGGCGCAAGGAGAAGAAGAACGTGGTCGCGGGCCACGCCCACATCAAGAGCACGTTCAACAACACCGTCATTTCGATCACCGACCCGACCGGCGCCGTGATCGCCTGGGGCTCGGCCGGCACCGTCGGCTTCAAGGGCTCCCGCAAGTCCACCCCGTACGCCGCGCAGATGGCCGCCGAGGCCGTGGGCCGGCGCGCGATGGAGCACGGCATGAAGCGGGTCGACGTCTTCGTCAAGGGCCCGGGCTCGGGCCGGGAGACCGCCATCCGTTCGCTCGGCGCCGTCGGCCTCGAGGTCGGCGCGATCGCCGACGTGACCCCCGTTCCGCACAACGGCTGCCGCCCGCCCAAGCGGCGCCGGGTCTGATCCCAGAAAGGACGACTGAAACATGGCTCGCTATACCGGTCCCATGACCAAGAAGTCCCGTCGACTGGGTGTTGACCTGGTCGGTGGCGACAAGGCGTTCGAGCGCCGCCCCTACCCGCCCGGCGTGCACGGCCGCGGCCGGACGAAGGACACCGAGTACGCGCTGCAGTTGCGGGAGAAGCAGAAGGCCCGCTTCGCCTACGGCGTGCTGGAGAAGCAGTTCGCCCGCTACTACGAAGAGGCCAACAAGCAGTCCGGCAAGACCGGTGACCTGCTGTTGCAGATCCTCGAGTCGCGGCTGGACAACGTCGTGTATCGGGCCGGCTTCGCCCGGACCCGGCGGCAGGCCCGGCAGCTGGTCGTGCACGGCCACTTCCTGGTCAACGGCCAGAAGGTCAACATCCCGTCGTTCCGGGTCAGCCCGCACGACGTGATCGACCTCAAGGAGAAGTCGCGCGAGGTGCTGCCGCTGGTGGTCGCCCGCGAGACCCACGGCGAGCGGGACGTGCCCGGCTGGATGGACGCGCTGCCGAACAAGATGCGCGTGCTCATCCACCAGCTGCCGACGCGCGAACAGATCGTGATCGACGTTCAGGAACAGCTGATCGTCGAGCTCTACTCCAAGTAATTGATCTTGGAGTGAAAGCAGGACCCGCCGGCGTTGGATGCGCCGGCGGTTTCCGTACCGTCAAATAGCGGTCGGTACGGGGAAAGAAGATTCATCATGTTGATCGCACAGCGCCCGACGCTGTCGGAGGAGACCGTCTCCGACTACCGTTCCCGCTTCGCCATCGAGCCGCTGGAGCCGGGCTTCGGCTACACGCTCGGCAACTCGCTGCGGCGCACGCTGCTGTCCTCCATCCCGGGGGCGGCCGTCACCAGCATCAAGATCGACGGTAACCAGCACGAGTTCGACACGCTCGAGGGCGTCGTCGAGGACGTCACCGAGATCATCCTCAACCTCAAGGGCCTGGTCGTTTCCTCCGAGGAGGACGAGCCGGTCACCATGTATCTGCGCAAGGCGGGCCCGGGCGCGGTCACCGCGGCCGACATCGCCCCGCCGGCCGGCGTCGAGGTGCACAACCCCGACCTGCACATCGCCACCCTGGCCGACAACGGCCGGCTGGAGATGGAGCTCGTCGTCGAGCGTGGCCGCGGCTACGTCTCCGCGGTGCAGAACAAGACCGCCGACGCCGAGATCGGCCGGATCCCGGTCGACTCGATCTACTCGCCGGTGCTCAAGGTCACCTACAAGGTCGAGGCCACCCGAGTCGAGCAGCGGACCGACTTCGACCGGCTGATCATCGACGTCGAGACCAAGACGGCGATCCGGCCGCGGGATGCGGTGGCTTCGGCCGGCCGCACCCTGGTCGAGCTGTTCGGCCTGGCCCGCGAGCTCAACCTCGAGGCCGAAGGCATCGAGATCGGCCCGTCGCCGATCGACGAGCAGCTGGCCGCCGATCTGGCCCTGCCGGTCGAGGACCTCAACCTGACCGTGCGGTCGTACAACTGCCTGAAGCGCGAGGGCATCCACACGGTGAGCGAGTTGGTGTCGCGCAGCGAGCAGGATCTGCTGGACATCCGCAACTTCGGCTCCAAGTCGATCGACGAGGTCAAGCTGAAGCTGCACGAGATGGGCTTGTCCCTGAAGGACAGCTCGCCCGGCTTCGACCCGCTGACGGTGGGCCGGAACTATGACGACGAAGAGACCGAGGACGAGGTCGACTTCAGCGAGACCGAGCAGTACTGAGTCGACGTCGCTAACAGGAAGAATCTACTGAGATGCCTACCCCCACCAAGGGCAACCGGCTCGGCGGCAGCCCGGCCCACGAGCGCCTGATCCTGTCCAATCTGGCCAGCCAGCTCTTCGAGCACGGCCGGATCGTGACCACCCAGGCCAAGGCGAAGCGGGTCCAGCCGCTGGCCGAGAAGTTGATCACCAAGGCCAAGCGCGGTGATCTTCACTCCCGTCGGCAGGTGCTGTCGACGATCCGGGACAAGGGTGTCGTGCACACCCTGTTCGCCGACATCGCGCCGACCTTCACCGAGCGTGAGGGCGGCTACACCCGGATCACCAAGGTCGGGCCGCGCAAGGGCGACAACGCCCCGATGGCCGTGATCGAGCTGGTGACCGAGACCGTCGAGGAGTCCAAGCAGGCCAACGGCCGGGGCACCGCGCCGGCCAAGAAGGCCGCGGCGAAGAAGACGGCCAAGAAGGCCGCCGAGCCGTCGAACGAGGAGCTGGCCGCCGACGCGTCCGAGGCCGTGGCCGAGGACACCGCCGAGCCGACCAACGCCGAGCTCGCCGCCGAGAAGTCCGAGACCGCCGATGGCACCTACCGGGGCACCGAGCCGCCAGCGGGCTTCGACATCAAGGGCAACGAGGACTCGATGAAGTACCACACGACCGCGTCGCAGTGGTACGACCAGACCGAGGCCGAGGTCTGGTTCGACAGCGAGGAAGCAGCCGAGGCCGCAGGCTTCACCAAGGCCGGCTGACCTCAACGATCACCGGAACCGGCGCTCATCCTCACGGATGGGCGCCGTTTCCCGTTCCCGGACCGCGCTCCACCGCCGCGACCTGTGACTTGGCCTCGGTCAGTGCCGAGACGGCCTCGACCGCGGCCAGGGTCGTGTCCTGCGCATCGCCCGTGGTCAAGGCGCGGGTCCGGTCGTCCTCGTCGGCATCGGGTGACGGGCCGTCGTCGGTCGGCCGAGCGGTCGGTGTGGGCACCGCAGGGTGATCACGGAAGCCCTCCGTCACGGCCTGGATCGCCTGGGTCAACTCTCCGGGAATGACCCAGAAGGTGTTGTTGTCGCCGTCGGCCAACTGGGGCAGCATCTGCAGATACTTGTACGCGAGCACCTTCGGGTCGGCGTCGTTGCGGTGCACGGCCTGGAAGACGCGCTCGATCGCCTTGGCCTCGCCGTCCGCGCGCAGGATCGCTGCCTGTTGATCACCTTGCGCGACGAGGATCTCCTGCTGCCGGGTCCCCTCCGCGGTCAGGATCTTGGCCTGCCGCTCGCCTTCGGCGTGCAGGATGGCGGCCCGCTTGTCGCGCTCGGCCCGCATCTGCTTCTCCATCGCCTCCTTGATCGTGGCCGGCGGGTCGATCGCCTTGATCTCCACCCGGTTCACCCGGATGCCCCACTTGCCGGTGGCGTCGTCGAGCACGATCCGCAACTGGGTGTTGATCTCCTCGCGCGAGGTCAGCGTCCGCTCCAGGTCCATGCTGCCGATCACGTTGCGCAGGGTGGTCACGGTGAGCTGGTCGATCGCCTGCAGATAGTCGGCGACCTCGTACGCCGCGGCCCGCGGGTCGGTGATCTGGTAGTACAGCACCGTGTCGATGTTCACCACCAGGTTGTCCTGGGTGATCACCGGTTGCGGGCGCGAGGAGAACACCTGCTCGCGTACGTCCAGCTTGTTGTTGACCCGGTCGGCCAACGGGATGATGAAGTTCAATCCCGGTTGCAGCGTCGCCCGATAGCGGCCGAAGCGTTCGACGTTGTAGCGCCGGGCCTGCGGCACGATCCGTACCGCACCCACCGCCACGAAACCGACGAGCAGCACCACGATGATGATCAAGAACAGGGTCTCCATCTCTCCTCCTTCCGTCCTCGGTGACGGGGTCAGGGCAGCAATTCGCGCGGATAGACCACGGCCGTGGCGCCGTCGATCTCCAGCACGTCGACGAGCGTCCCGGCTTCGATCACCTGGTGCTCGTCGTAGGACCGGGCCGACCATTCCTCGCCGCCGAGCTTGATCAGGCCCCGCGCCATGCTGACCTGCTGCAGGACCACCGCGGTCTTGCCGATCAGCGCATCACTGCCGTCGCGCACCAAGGGGGTGCCCGACCGCTGCCGCATGGCGATGGGGCGCACCACCAGGAGCCCGGCCGCGGTGGCGGCGGCGAAGACCAGGATCTGGACCAGCACCGGGGCGCCGAGGCCGGCGGTGACTGCGGCGATCAACGCCGCTGCCGCCAACAGGCCGAATGCCAGTGTCAGAGTGAAGAATTCGGCGACGCCCAGAACGGCGGCCACGACCAACCAGATAACCCACGCCATTGTGTCCTCCGTCTGCGACGGGTTGAAATCATGGTATCTCGGCGTCCCGCGACCCGCTCCAGGTTCGGCGTCGGTCGCCTCAGCTGACCCGGGCAACCGGGCGCCTTCAAGTCCTTGACGGGATCGGTCCGCGGCCTCTACATTCCCTGAATAACGACAGGTCGGTAACCGCTCGATCGAGCGTCCGAAATCTGTCGGTCTCAAGGGGGCGGGGCGCGATGAGTCGCTGGGTCGTCGGAGCACTGGTGTTGATCATGGTCGTGGCCGGTCTGGCCCGCCCGCCGATCGCCGCGGCGGAGGTGCCGCCGAGCAGGCCGCAGTGGTGGAACCGCGGGCAGATCCCGCTCTATTCGACCAGTTCGCCGAGCGGGGAGACGGCGCGGATGCCGGACGGATCGGTGCGGACCTACCGAGTGTTCAGCGGGTCGCCCGGCTACCTGGCGGAGATCGACACGTTCTCCGCGAAGGTGCTGCGGATGCTGCCGCTCTTCGTGCCCGATCCGGACTCGACCGAGGTGCCGGCGGACAAGGGGGCTCAGGGCGCCTGGGGTGTCTCGGTGGACCGGCACGGCAACGTCTTCGCCTCCTCGTACGGCTACGGGCACGTCTACCGGCTGCCCTGGGGAGCGGCCGAGCTCGAGGACCTCGGCCGGCCGACGCAGTACGCCAGCTTCACCTGGGAGGGCGACGTCGACGACGACGGCAACTTCTACCTCGGCACCACCGAGGGCTTCGCCCCGCCGCCACTGCCCGGCGGCCGGCTGCTCGCCTGGAACGCCGAGACCCGCAGCTTCCGGGACTACGGCGACTTCGGCGGCAGGTACGGTTACGTCCGCTCGGTCGAATACGCCGAGGGCAAGATCTACGCCGGCCTGGGCCAGAGCGCCGGGCTGTGGCAGGTCGATCCGGCGACCGGGAAGCGGGTCGAGATCCCGCTGCCGAAGGGCATGCCGACCGACAAGTACGCGTACCAGCTGGAGGACGAGGCCGGCTATCTCTACGTGATGTTCGCCGGCGGCACCAGCCCGTCGACCGGCTGGGTGCTCAACCTGCGGACCCTGAAGTGGGCGTACGAGATCCCGGGTTACGCCGGCCAGACGATCACCGCCGCCGACTCCCGCGGCCGGGTCTACCTGATCGACTCGACCGAGCTGAAGCGGTTCGATCCGCGGACCGGCACGCTGACCGGCACGGGCTACCGCGGCGGCGATGAGCAGGCGGACAAGGGCGGGCTCGGCGCGGGCAAGGGGCTCGGCCGGTTCGCCGATCCGACCACCGGCCACGAGACGATCGTCGGTGGCGGCGCCGGTGGCGACCTCTGGCGCTACGACACGGTGACCAAGACGGGCGTCCTGGCCCAGATCGACGGGCTGGTCGGCACGCCGACCGCGCCGCGCTCGCTGGCCAAGGGGCCCGACGGCCGGATCTACGGCGGCGGCTACTTCCAGGGCGGCTTCGTCGCGTACGACCCGGCGACGACGAAATGGACCGAGTACAAGTTCCCGCATCAGATCGAGGGCATGGGCAGCCACAACGGCAAGCTCTACCTCGGCATCTACGCCAACGCCGAGCTCTGGGAATACGATCCGGCCCAGCCGTTCGCCGATGGCACCAACCCGAAGAAGTTGTTCGATCTGAAGAAGGAGGGCCAGGAGCGGCCGTGGACGGTGGTCAGCGCCGGCAAGTACGTCGCGATCGGCACGTCGCCCAAGAACACCCAGCTCAACGGCGCGGTCACCCTCTACGACCCGGCGACGGGGGAGCGGCGGACCTGGAATTCCGGGCTCGTCTCCGGTGCCAACCAGATCTCGGCGCTGACCTATCGGGACGGGATCCTCTACGGCGGGTCGCTCGGCTGCTGCAACCCGGCCGACGGCTCGAAGCACCGCGGCCAGGTGTTCGCCCTGGACGCGGCCACGGGGGCGGTGAAGTGGACGTCGACCCCGCTGGCCGACGAGGACGGCGTGGCCGGGCTGACCTTCGACGGCCAGGGCCGGCTGTTCGGTCAGTCGTACGGGACCGTCTTCGAGATCGACCCGGCGGACGGCAGCCTGCTCCGGTCGAAGAAATACTTCGACTACCCGTGGCCGACCATCTCGGGCTTCCAGCCGCGGGCCGTCAACATGTCGTTCGATCCCGGCGACGGCGCGATCTACACCACCAGCGGGACCACCCGGCGGATCGACCCGGACACGCTGAATGATCTTGGTCCCAACTACCGCTGCAGCTTCGCCGACACGTCACCCGGGGCCAGTAAGTTCTATGTCCAGAACGGATTGCTGCTCGAGGTGAAGTGGTATTGATCATCCCGAGGAGGGCCGGGCGATCCGGCGGAAGCTGCTCGGGGTCTGGCCGAGGCCGCGGCGGAACTCGCGGTTGAAATGAGCCAGGTTGGCGAAGCCGCTCAGCCGGGCCACCGTGGCGATGGGCGCGTCCGACTCGGCCAGGGCGTGGCAGGCGTTGGCGATCCGGGCCCGGTTGAGATAGGCGGTGATCGTCATCCCGGTCTGCCGGCGGAAGAACCGGCTGGTCGCGGTCGGCGTCAACGCGGCGACCGCGGCGATCTCGGTCAGCGTGATCGGCTCGGTCAGGTGATCGGCAAGATGACCGACGACCCGCTCCAGCCGGTCTCGTGATCTTGTCGACCGGTCCGGCAGGTAGCGGGAGCTGGCCACCCGCCGGCCGTCGGTCCGATCGGCAAGCTCAACCAGCAGCCCGAGCAGATTGACCGTTCGCCGCCCCGGACTCGGCGCGCTCAGGCCCGACCAACCCTGCTCGGTGCACCCGGCGAAGTGCAGCCCGGTGCCTGCCTCGCCGAGCAGCCGGCGCAGCGTGGTGAACTCGGGCCGGTGCCGCAGCTCCGGCCCGATCAGGGTCTCCGGAAACTGGCAGACCAGCGCGTGGCTCGAGGTCGCCGAGACGTAGGCGTGCGGCAGTTGCGGGCCGAGCAGGAACAGGTCGCCGGGCGCGTAGGGCAGCACCCGGTCGCCGACGAAGATCGAACCGGTGCCGGTGGTGATCAAGATCAGCTCGAGCTCGGCGTGGTTGTGCCAGAGGTAGGTGTACAGGCCGGTGGCCTCGAACCACCGCCAGGACTGGCCGGGCTCCGGCACGGTCCGCTCGTACAGCGGCTGGCGCATCCCGAGATCGTACGCAATCGGTTGCGGGCCCGGCGGGCAACGGGGTATCAGAACCGGGCAAACCGGCTACTGGTCTGCGGCGCCCGGTGCGGCGATGCTGATCGACATGACCACGACGATCGACACCGTCACCAGCAACTATCAGCTGACCGACGCCGAGCGACTGGCCTTCGAACGGCAGGGCTTCGCCAAGCTGCGCGGCGTGCTGGACCCGGTCGAGCTGGCGCCGTTCGCCGACGAGATCACCGAGAAGGTGATCGAACTGAACACCCAGCACCTGCCGATGGAAGAGCGGGACACGTACAGCAAGGCCTTCCTGCAGGTCGGTCACCTGTGGAAGCAGAGCCCGATGGTCGAGCGCTTCGTCCGCTCACCGGACCTGGCCCGGCTGGCGGCCGACCTGCTCGGCGTCCGGTCGGTGCGGCTCTACCATGATCAGGCGCTGTACAAGGAGCCGAGCGGCGGGATCACCCCGTGGCACGCCGACCAGTACTACTGGCCGCTGTCCACCGACCGGGCGATCACTGTCTGGATTCCGTTGCAGGACACGCCGGCCGAGCTCGGCCCGCTGACCTTCGCGGTGGGCAGCCACCGGTTCGGGATGGGCCGCGACCTGCCGATCAGTGACGAGTCCGAGGCCAAGGTCGCCGACTACATGCTGCGCCAGGGCTACGAGATCGACGACAGCCCGTTCGCCCTCGGCGACGTCAGCTATCACCTCGGCTGGACCTTCCACCGGGCCAGCCCGAACACGTCGACCGTGCCGCGCCGGGTGATGACGATCATCTACATGGACGCCGACATGATCATCGGCGAGCCGACCAACGACGCGCAGCGGGCCGACCTGTTGACCTGCGGCCCCGGCCGCAGCCCCGGCGATCGCTTCGACACCGAGCTCAACCCGGTGCTCTACCCGGCACCCTGACCCGTCGTCAGCCCTGCCACTGACGGTCACCGAGCAGGGCCGCTTCGGCGCCGCCATCGGCGAAGATCACCTGGCCGGTGACGAATCGGTTCTCCGGTCCGGCCAGCCAGCCGATCAGCTGCCCGACCCACTCGGGCCGGCCGGGGAAGCCGCCGAGGGGTTGCGGTGCGGCCGCCTCGACGGCAGCCCGGACCGCATCGTCGTTGAGGATCCAGGCGGCGGCGGGAGTGTCCACCACCCCGGGGGCGACCGCGTTCAGCGGGATGCCGGCGCCGGCCCAGTCCGGAGTCGGCGCCGCTCGTCGTACCCAACCGTTGAGGGCTCGCTTGGCGATGCCGTAGGCGGCCTCGCGCAGGGTGGGATCGGCGGCGACCAGAGCGGTCGCGACGGCTTCGTCACCGGCGGCGCAGGCCTGCAGCACCCGGCTGTCCGCGGGAGCCAGCGACGAGGTCGAGGAGACGGCGACGGCCCGCGGGGCCCGGCTTCGCGCCAGCAGCGGCCGCAGGCCCTCGAGGGTGGCCACGGTGCCGAAGTAGTTGGTCTCGAGCAGCCCGGTCCGTCCGCCCCCCGCGACCGCCAGCACGGCATCGATCGGCCCACCTTTCGTCACCTCGGCGACGAGCGACTCGCGGCCGGCCGGGGTGGACAGGTCGGCGATGATGTCGGCGTCGTTCAGGTCGCAGCCGATGATCGTGGCACCAAGATCTCGAAGGATCGACGCGGTGCTGGCCCCGATGCCCGAGGCCGAGCCGGTGACGACGTAGGTGCGCTCGCTCATGATCGCTCCTGGCCGTCGGCCTGATCAAGTGACAGCAGCGGCACGCCCTTGAGCCGGAACCACACCTGGCTGCTCACCTCGGCGAGAATGATCAAGACGACGAGCTTGACCGCACCGATCAGCGGGACCAGGTCGATCGGCAGCGTGTAGGCGAAGATCACCGTGCTCGCGGCGTCCAGCAGCAACGCGGAACCCCAGATCACCGTGCACCTGTACACGACCCTTCGAAAGTCCGGCCGATCGCTCCAGGCCGAGTTGATCTTGTCCCGCAGCGTGCCGCCGGTGAACAGCCGCAGCGCGGACAGATAGTAGGGCGTACGGGTCAGGGTGAAGATCATCCAGCCGCCGATGGCCGCGGTGACCACGCCGTCGCGCGCCAACAGGGTCCGCGGGCTGCCGGTCAGCAGCGACAACCCGACGCTGAGCACCAGGGCGGCCATGACGAGGCCGGCGAGCACGTCGACCCGCCGCTTGGTCAGCACCGAATGCACGGCCATCGCGGCCGGTGCGATCAGGCCCAGCATCAGCGCCAGCCACTGATCCACCCCGGCCGCGCGCAACCCGTAGAACGTCGCGATCGGCAGCACCGCGTTGACGACCAGGCTGAGCGCGATCTCGCGCTGCGGGTTGCGGGCACCGCCGGTCGACCCCGGCTCCGTCGCCGGCGAGGCCGGACTCACCGCCTCGTCCGACGGAACGTTATTGACCATGCAGTCATTATTAATGACCAGGTAGTCAATAGGCAAGTCGAAGGCCCGGCAGCCCGGGCCGATCAGGGGTTGGGTCAGCGGCTCCCGGCTTGCATCCCGCCGAGCAGGATCTCGGCGAGCCCGGCCGCGTAGTGGGCGGGATCGACCTCGGGATGGTCCTCGAGGTAGGCGATCATCACGTCGATCGAGCCCTGGTAGGTGACCGCCATGACCCTGGGGTCGAAGTCGCGCAGGCTGCCCTCGGCCTGGCCGCGTCGGAACAGTTGCTCCTGCTGGAGGTAGGTCTCCTCGTAGAAGCCGGCGATGCTGCGCTCGTCGTTGTGCAGGTTGTGCACGATCCGGTTCAGGGCGAGCAACTCGTTGCGATGGGTCAGGACCTGGAGCGCGGCCTGCCGTAGGGCCGACCGGATGATGTCGGGCACCGGCTGACCGAGATCGAGGACGTCGACGATCTGCTCCCGCATCATCTCCATCGTCGCCCGGGCCGTGGCTTCCATCAGCTCGTCCTTGCCGCTGAAGTAGCGCCAGACCAGGCCCTTGGCCACGTCGGCGCGGGCCGCGATCCGGGTCAGCGTTGCGCTCTCGTACCCGCTGTCGGCGATCTCCTGGATGGCCGCGGCCATGATCTGCTTCCGTCGCTCATCTTCGCCGAGCCGCTGCCGCCGGCCCGGCGGTCGGCGAGGAGTGGCGGTCATGACCACTGACAGTACCGGCGGCGATCAGGCGCTGAAGCTCGCCGTCAGGGTCTCCAGCCCGGCGCCGGACAGCTCGGCGGCGCCGGCCGGGCGGCCGGACAGGGCCAGCAGCAGGTCGATGCCCCGGCCGCGCAGGTCCGGCCCGGAGCCGGTCGACCAGTCCAGATCGGTCGCCTGGATCCGCAACCCGCTGACTCGCTCCTTACCGCCGCCCACGGCCACGCCGGTCCTGGCCAGATAGTTCAGCGCCGCGCCGATCCCGGTTGCCGGATAGCTGCCGGTGAGGCCCAGCGGACGGCGGATGTCCTCGCCGTGGCCGAACGCCTCGACCAGCCGGGTGGCGGGATCGGCCGGCGGAGTCCGGGTCAGCTCGACCGTCGCCGCCAGTGCGGCCAGGGTGTCCTCCGGGCGGTCCCGTCGCTCCCGGGCCACCCCGTTCGCGTTGTCCCGGTCGAAGTCGAAGCGGCTGGTGATCATCCGCCGGATGAAGTCGAGCCGGCCGACCTTGGCCGAGTCGACCAGGTGCGCGACCACGTCGTGCACGGTCCAGTCCGGGCAGAGCGACCGCGTCTCCCACTGCTCGGCCGTGAGGTCGGCGAGGTCCCGGACGAGCGCGCGCCGTTCGGCGTGGACGATCGCCCACACCTCGGCAGTCTTCAGCTTGGTCATGACACTACTGAAACGGTAGCGAGCACTACTTGTCAAGTAGTAAGGTTGGGACATGGCAACACGGAGGTCGTACGGGTCCTATGACGACGGCTGTGCCGCGGCGCACGCCCTGGACCTGATCGGCGAGCGCTGGGCGTTGATCATCATCCGCGAACTGCTGCTCGGGCCGAAGCGGTTCGGTGACCTGCAGCGCGACGTGATCGGCATCGGCCCGACCGCGTTGACCCAGCGGTTGCACGAGCTCGAGACGTCCGGCGTGCTGACCCGGCGCGAGTTGCCCGAGCCGGCCCGGGTGGCCGTCTACGACCTGACCGACTGGGGCCGCGAGCTCGAGGCGGTGAATGCCGCGCTGTCGTTGTGGGCGGTGAGTTCGCCGGGGCTGCCGGTCGAAGCGGGGATGAGTCCGGACACCCTGGTGCTGGCGATGCGGGCCCATGCCCGGCCTGGTCCGGTCGGGGGCCCGGACCTGGTGGTCGGGCTGCGGCTGACCGATTCGCGGATCGAGAGTGCACCGCCGGTGCAGTATGTCGGCACGATCACCGAGTCCGGCACCGTTATGGCGAGAGGCCTGCCGCCACAGGGGCCGGCGGCCGCCGTCGAGGCGTCGACGGGAGCCTGGAAGGCGTGCATCTTCGCCGCGGTCGATCCCGCGGAAGCGCCCGGCGTCAGCGTCAGCGGCGACGCGGATGCCGTCCGGTCGCTCGTCGCGGCCACCCGGTTCGAGCCGCACCCGGCAAGCGGGGCTTGACTCTCGGGTCACCGGAGACAGCACGATGTCGGATGTGACCGAAGAACTCGTACCCGAAGAACTCGTGACCATCGGGAGCTTCTCGATGCTGACCGGGCTGTCGATCCCGACCCTGCGCCACTACGACGAGATCGGCTTGCTGCCGCCGGCCTCGACCGATCCACGGACCGGCTATCGGCGGTACGGCTACGCGCAGGTCGGGCCCGGCCGGCGGGTCCGACTGCTCCGGGAGGCGGAGCTGTCGACCGAGGACATCGGCACGATCCTGAACGGCACCGCCGCCGAGGCGCGGGTGGTGCTGGACCGGCGCCGGGCCGAGCTGCGCGAACGAGCGGGCCGGGTCGAGGCCGTGCTGGACCGACTGACCGACACCGAGAGAGATGAGACGCCGATGACGACCGCTGCTGATTTCCGACTCGCCACCGTGAACCTGGGCGTGGATTCCCAGGCCGACCTCGAGGTCGCGGCCGCCTTCTGGGGTGAGGTGCTGGGCACCCCGCTCGAGGACTGGGGCGGCGGCGGTCGCCAGGTCGTCCTCGGCGAGGGCGACGCGATCGGCTTCCTGAACTTCCGGGTCCGTACCGCGGACGAACCGCACTTCGGGCACCGGACCGCGTTCGGGCTCGGCGTCGTCGGGCTGGAGGAGACCCATCGGCGTGCCCTGGCCGCGGGGGCGGTCGAACAGTACCCGCCGTCCGACGGCGTGAACCGGCCGCGGAGTTCGCGGATCGAGGACCCGGTGGGCAACCGGATCGTGCTGTGGGAGAGCGCTCGTTGATCTTGCCGGCCGCGAGCTGATCTTGTCAGGTTCACAGGTGATCTTGCCGGGATTCATCTGATCTTGTCGGATTTAGGTCATGGCCTGTGGTGAGCCGGTTGCCGGTTGTACAGTCGGAGCTGCTCGGGGATCAGTGCAACGAAGGAGTCGCCATGGTCCCGCTACCGCCCAGTTCACTGACCCGTCGGCGGCTGCTCGCCGGGCTCGGTCTCGGTGCCGCCGCGGTCGGCGCTCCCGGACTGCTGGCCGGCTGTGGCGGCGGGAGTACGGGTCTGGACGGCGGTGGCGCGGAGCCGGGCGGCGGTGGCGCCAAGCCCAATCTCAAGGTCTGGTATCACCAGTACGGCGAATCCGGGACCCAGCAGGCCGTCGAGCGCTACGCCAAGGACTATCCCGACGCGACGATCAAGGTGCAGTGGACCCCGGGCGACTACACGTCGAAGGTCAACAGTGGCCTGCTGTCCGGCGACGGGCCGGACGTCTTCGAGGGCAGCGCCAACCTGGCCATGGTCCGAGCCAACCAGATCGTGCCGCTGGACGACATCCTGGAGCCGATCAGGTCCGACTACACCGACGCCGACCTGAAGTCGATCACCGTCGACGGCAAGTTGTACGGGGCGCGGATCGTCGACGACACGGTGCTGCTCTACTACCGCAAGAGCGTGCTGGAGAAGGCGGGCGTCAATCCGCCGACCACCCTGGACGAGCTGGTCAGCGCGGCCAAAGAGCTCACCACCCCCGATCAGAAGGGCCTGTTCATCGGCAACGACGCCGGGGTCACGCCGGCCTACGGCGGCGGCTCGATGCTCGGGCCGGTGCTCTGGTCGGTCGGCCAGAACTACCTGACCCCGGACAACAAGATCAACTTCACCGGGGACAACGTGGTCGCGGCGCTCGGCAAGCTCAAGCAGCTGGTCGACGACAAGTCGATCCTGCTCGGCGCCCCGACCGACTACTGGGATCCGTCGTCGTTCACCCAGGGCCTGTGCGCCATGCAGTGGACCGGCCTGTGGGCGATGCCGGCGATCCAGCAGGCCCTCGACGACGACTTCGGGATCGTGCCGTTCCCGCCGTTCAGCGCGACGATCGGCAAGCCCTCGACGCCGCAGGGCGGCTGGTCGGCGATGGTGAGTGCCAAATCGGGCAACGTCGACGCGGCGAAGGCCTACATCAAGTGGCTCTGGCTGGACAACACGGCGTTCCAGGAGGACTTCAACCTCTCCTACGGCTTCCACATCCCGCCGCGGAAGAGCCTGGCGGCGAAGGCGGCCAAGCTGCAGTCCGGGCCGGCTGCGGAGGCGGTGAAGTTCTACAACGACTACGCCATCGCCGGCGGCACCACCTGGAGCCCGGCGATGAACAACGCGCTCGGTGACGCGGCGACGGCGATCGTGCGGAAGGGCCAGGATCCTTCGACGTCGCTGAACGCGGCGGTCAAGACGGTGCAGCAGCAGCTTGATCAACTGCTGGGCTGAGCCGCCATGGCCACCCGGATCCGCGGTGTCACGGGCGCGTTCTGGCTGTTCGTCGGGCCGTTCGCCCTGGGTTTGTTGATCTTCGTCTACATCCCGATCGCCTGGTCGGTGGTGCTCAGCTTCAACCGCGCCCAGAACACGGTCACGCCGCGAGCCTGGGTCGGGCTGCAGAACTATGTCGACCTGCTCCGGCCCGGTCCGTTCCTGACCAGCCTGGTCGATTTCATGATCTTCGCGGTCTTCATCGTGCCGATCACGTTGATCTGTGCGCTGGCGTTCGCCCTGCTGCTGCAGCGGATCCGGTTCGCCCGCGCCTTCTTCCGGTCGGTCTTCTTCCTGCCCACCGCCTGCTCCTACGTCGTCGCCTCGATGGTCTGGAAGCTGTCGATCTTCAACGGCGTCCGGTTCGGCCTGGCCAACACCGTGCTGGGCTGGTTCGGGATCGAGAACGTCGCCTGGCTCGGCACCCCGGATCCGCCGCTGTACTGGGTGGTGATCGTGACCGCCCGGCTCTGGCTGCAGATCGGCTTCTACATGATCTTGTTCATCGCCGGGTTGCAGCGGATCCCGCCCGAGCTCTACGAGGCGGCCCAGGTGGACGGCGCCAGACCCGGCTGGCAGACCCTGTGGCACATCACGCTGCCGCAGCTGCGCGCCACCACCGTCGCGGTGACCCTGCTGCTGTTCATCGCCGCCTTCCAGGCGTTCGACGAGTTCGTCAACCTGCTCGGCAACTCCTCCTTCGCCCGGCCGCCGCTGGTCTACCTCTACTACACGGCGATCTACGACCAGAACTTCGGCTACGGCAGCGCCGGGGCCGTCATCCTGGCGTTGCTGATCATGATCGTCACGCTGCTGCAGGGCAAGATCTTCGGCTTCGGCAAGGCGGCGGAATGAAATCACCCCACGAAAACGCTCCGCTGCGCTCCACGTTTCCGCGGGGACCCCGATGAATAGCGCCCGCGGAGCCCGGATCGCCGGCGCCATCGTCCGCTACCTGGTGCTGATCATCGCGGCCGTGCTGTTCCTGATCCCGTTCTATCTCGTGCTGCGCAACGGTTTGTCGACCGAGGTGGAGATCACCTCGCCGAACTGGACGTTCTTCCCGACCGAGCTGCAGTGGGCCAACTTCACCGAGCTGTTCACCGACCGGTCGGTCAACATCCTGGGCGGCCTGAAGAACTCGGCGATCGTCGCCGTGCTGCAGACGCTGGGCCAGTTGCTGCTGTCGTCGCTGGCCGGCTACGGCCTGGCCCGGATCCCGTACCGGCACGCGAACAAGATCTTCTACGCCACCCTGGTCACGCTGATGATCCCGGCCGCGGTGACGTTCATCCCGAGCTTCATCATCGTCTCCCAACTGCGCTGGGTGGACACCCTGCAGGGCATCATCGTGCCGACCCTGTTCAGCGGGCTGACCACCTTCCTGTTCCGGCAGTACTTCCTCAACTTCCCGAAGGAGCTGGAGGAGGCCGCCCGGGTCGACGGTCTCGGCTGGTTCCGGGCCTACTGGCAGATCGTGGTGCCCAACTCGCTGGCCTTCTTCTCCGCGATCGCGGTGATCACCTTCATCAACAGCTGGAACTCCTTCCTCTGGCCGCTGGTGATCGGTCAGAGCTCGGACATGTGGACCGTCCAGGTCGCCCTCTCCACCCTGATGACCGCCCAGACGATCAACCTGCACGAGCTCTTCCTCGCCGCCGCCGTAGCCATCGCCCCCCTCGTCCTGGTCTTCGTCTTCCTCCAGCGCTACCTCGTCCAAGGCGTAGCCGAAACCGGCCTCAAAGGCTGACCCAACCCCGACTTGTCAGACTCTAGGCACGCTATAGCGTGCCCAGAGTCTGACAACTCGGGGTTGGTAGGGTGAGATTCAACCTTCGGCCATCTGCCTCTGGGTCTCGGCGACGAGACGGCATCGCATTTGGTGGGAGCCCGGTAGATACGCAGCGCTCAGGGGGCGCGAGCGTGCCCGGGCTTCGATCCCACCCGAATCGATCAAGAAACTTGGTGCCTTCGATGCCGTCGTCCCTGCTGTCCGCCCTTCCCGCCGCTTGCTGGAGCCTCCGGCTGTCGGCCCGCCGAACTCCCGGTTGGCTGGCCGGCTACGGCCTGCTCACATTGGTCCAAGCGCTGCTGCCGGCGCTCCAAGTGATCATGGTCCAGGCCTTGATCACCCGACTCGACGGCGGGACACCCGGTGATCTGGCCGGACCGTTGCTGGGCGTCACCGCGGTGGTCGGGCTGAGCTATCCGCTGTCCCAGGTCGCGATGACGCTGGCCCAGCGGATGTGGCTGCGGCTGCGCTTCCGCCTGCAGGCCGACCTACTGACCGCGGTGTCCCGGCTGCCACCCGGCGCGTTGTCCGACGCGTCGGTCGGCACCGAGATCGAGGCCAGCCGGGCGGCCTGCGAGGAGATCGACAAGCTGTCCAGCAAGGTGATCGAGGTGGTGAGCATGTTGATCTCGGCTCTCGCCCTGTGCGGCTCGCTGTTCTTGATCAACCCGGTGACGGCGATCCTGGTCGGCGCGGCCCTGCTGCCGACCGTGTT
Source organism: Microlunatus speluncae (assembly GCF_009299835.1). Lineage (GTDB taxonomy): Bacteria > Actinomycetota > Actinomycetes > Propionibacteriales > Propionibacteriaceae > Microlunatus > Microlunatus speluncae. Next base: position 35,717 of record NZ_VKCZ01000006.1, on the reverse strand, counting down.
CGGCCACACGGTGATCGCCCGGGCCGAGACGCGCGGTTGGCCGATCCTGGCCCGGCACCAGCACCGGGCCGGCTACGCGACCGAGCAGGTGATCCGGGAACGCACCGGCACCGAACTGGCGACGCTCGGCACGGCCGGCCGGGTGGCCGAGCTCGCTGCCGGCGAGCGCCGCGCCGCCCTCCGCGTGCTCGATTCCATGATCGCCGTCGGACAGCGGATGGATCTGCTGTCCGGCCTGGCCACCGCGCTGCTGCTGGCCGGTGCTTTGGCGGCGCTGGTGGTCGGCGGGGCCAACACCGCCGGTGCCGCGGCAGCCGTGTTGGGCACGGTGGCCGGACTGGCCGGGATCCGCTACGCCGGCTTCGCGATCGGCATCATCGTCTCGGCCGCGCCGAAGGCGATCACCTACCGCCGCCTCGTCGAGTCGGTGCCGTTGGTGCCGATCCAGTCGATCGACCGGTCGGCGGAGACGCTGTCCTGCGAGGCGATCACGGTCGGCTACGGCGACGGTCCGGCGGTGCTGCACGACGTGTCGCTGACCGCCCGGCGCGGCGAAATGATCGCCCTGGTCGGGATCAACGGTGCCGGAAAGACGACCTGCGTCAACGCGCTGCTCGGCACCGTCGGGCTGCGGTCGGGCCGGGTGGCGATCGACGGCGTCGATCTGGCCGGACTGTCGATCACCGAGCGGCTGGGCCGGTTCGGGCTGTTGACCCAGGAGTTCGGCCGGTACGAGTTCACGGTGCGCGACGTCGTCGGCCTCGGCCGGCCCCGCCCGGCCGATGATCATGAACTGCGGGCCGCCCTGACCGATGCCCACGCCGACACTCTGGTCGACCGGCTGCCGGACGGCCTGGACACTCAACTCGGCCAGCAGTGGAGCGGCCCCGGCCTCTCCGGAGGACAGTGGCAGCGCCTGGCGCTGGCCCGGATCCACCTGCGGGCCGCTGGGATCTGGATCCTCGACGAACCGACGTCGGCGGTCGACGCCGAGGCCGAGCGGATGATCTTCGACGAGCTGCGCCGGACCAAGCAGGAGCGGATCACCATCGTCGTCTCGCACCGGGCGACGACCCTCCGCGGCATGGACCGGATCTATGTCTTCGACGACGGCCGCATCGTCGAATCGGGCACGTACCCCGACCTGATCACCGGGACCGGCCCCTTCTCCCGCCTCTTCAAAGGCTGACCCAACCCCGACTTGTCAGAATTAGGGCACGCTATAGCGTTCCCTAATTCTGACAACTCGGGGTGGTAGGTGTTGGGTCAGCGGTCGCAGCCGCCGTCTTTGTCGGCGCGGGACATGGGGCGGTGTTCGTCGACGATTCCCTTGTACGCATACGGATCCTCGCCGGCCACCAGCAGAATGTCGCGGAAGTCGGCGGTGGCCATGTGTTCGCCCTCGGTCGGCAGGCGCCACGGCAGCAGCGACTCGGCGCTCATATAGTGGTTGGCCAGGGCCCGCCGGTAGCCGTGCTTGCCGGAGTTCTCCAGCGACCGGTGCAGCAGGTAGCCGTTGAAGATCAACGCCGTGCCGGCCGGGATCTCGACCGGGACCGCATCCTCGTCGGCGTAGGGGAAGTCGTACGCCTCGCCGGTGCAGTCGAAGCGCGGATCGTTCTGCTCCTTGGAGGGATAGATCACGCCGCGGCGGTGCGAACCGGGCTGCACCCAGAGGCAGCCGTTCTCGATCGTCGCGTCATCCAGCGCGATCCAGACCGCGGTCAGCGACCGGTCCCGGGTGGGGATGAAGAACTCGTCCTGGTGCCAGGCCTGGCCGGGCTTGCCCTCGGACTTGATGAACAGCATCGACTGCATCGCCTTGACGTTGGGGCCGATCACCGAGACCAGCGCGTCCACGATCCGCGGCGCGGTCAGCGCGGCCAGCGACGCCTCTGACACCTTGTGCGGGAAGTGGATGCAGAGGAAGGAGCGCAGCACCTCCTCGTCGGTCCGGGTGGCGATGTCGGCCGGGGCGCTGTGCGGATCGTCGCTGTCCCGCCAGCCGTTGTAGATCTCGCCCAGATCACCGCGGCAGAGCCGGAGCGCGTCGTCATTGACCGCGGCCACCTCCTCGGCGCTGAGCCCGTCGGCCAGCAGCGCGAAGCCGTGTTCGGCGAAGTGCCGGGCGAACTCCGCATCCGGGCGGTCGAACCGCCGCAGCGCCGGGTGATCGGTGCCGGTGGCGAGCAGTGAGGTCATGGTGGCCCCCTCGAGGTCTGGGTCGTTGATCAACACAGTGCCAAGGCCGATCGATCCGGCCAATAGCGGAAAGCCGCGAACTAATATCTGATCGTGACATCAGGGCCGCTTCGGGTGCAGACCGCCGGGACCGTGCTGTTCGCTGATTATCCCCCAGGAGATGTGTACGGGCCACGAACCCTGTCCAGTTTCGAGCTGGTCTGGCTGTTGACCGGGTCGGCCCGGCATATCTGGTCCCGCCCTCGCGCCGGCGAGCTCGAGGCCGGCACGACGCCGCTGCGGCCCGGCCAGCTGGTGCTGGCGACGCCCGGCACCCGGGACACCTTCCAGTGGGATCCGCGCCGGGCGACCCGGCACGCCTTCATCCATTTCATGATCACCGATCCGGCCGGACTGCCACCGACCTGGCGCTGGCCGATGGTCCGGGACCTGGTCACTGCGCCGATCCTGAGCGGCATCTGCGACTACCTGCTCGAGCTCGCCGGCCTGGGCACCGACGCGGCCCGGCGGCGCAGCGACGAGTTGGTCACCCTGCTCGTCGACCTGTACGTCACCGGCCCGCTGGCCGCCGCCGAGCCCGACCTGCCGACCCAGGTCGCGGCAGCGGTGGACCGGGTCCGGTCGCTCTGGGCGGCCGACGGGATGCGGATCGTGCCGGTCGAGGAGCTGTGCGGGGCGATCGGCGTCTCCTCCGGGCACCTGCACCGGGTGTTTCGTGATCACTACGGCACCGGGCCGGCGCGCTGCTTCGAGCTGATCCGGCTGGCTCGCGGCGCGGTCTCGCTGCAGCGCAGCAACGCCGGGCTGGCCGAGGTGGCCCGGCAGGTCGGCTACACGAATCCGTACCACTTCTCCCGCCGGTTCCGGCAGGCCTACGGTTGCCCGCCCGGCCGCTATCGCGGTACCGCCGACCCGGTCGACCCACTGGAGCCGCTCCGGCTCGGCGGCCTGCTGCCGCTGGCCGGCCGGCTGCTGAGCCTCTGATTTCCGCCCTACACCGGTTCTAAACTACGAAGGACCGGTCCGGACCAGAACGACGAGGCGACGGTGGATGTAGCAGTGGGGGTATCGACAGCACTGGAACGTCTGGACGAGGCGCTGGACCACCATCGCTTCCGGGTGCAGCGGCGGCTGGCCCCACCGGCGCAGCTGATCCGGGGCCGTGGCTGCGAGATGTGGAACGTCATCGCCGACCTGCGCCGCGGCGTCGAGCGGGAGTTCCTCGGCATCGACGACACCAGTTGGCTGGTCGAGAACGCCGTACCGGAACGGATTCAGCTCCGCGGCCCGGCCACGTTGCGGGCGGCCCTGCGCCGCGGCGCGGCGGTCCGTCAGGTGACGTCGCGCCGGGGCCTGGCCGCGGATCGGGCCACCGGCGCGATCGTGCACCGGGAGGGCGGGCAGGCTCGGGTGCTGGACCGGGTCCCGTTCAAGGTGTCCATCCTCGATCGCCGGCTCGCCGTGATGGCGGTCGACCGGACGGTCCTGGCGAACGGCTTCGCGATCATCAGCGACCGGCTGCTGGTCGACACCCTGGTCACCCTGCATCGTGATCTCTGGCGGCGCGGTACGCGGATCGACGACGAGTCGGGACAGCTGCCGCCGCACCTGGCCCCGGTGCTGCCGCTGCTTGCCGCCGGCGAGACCGACCTGGTGGCCTGCCGCAAGCTCGGCATCTCCGACCGCAGCTACAGCCGCCGGGTCCGCGAGCTGCTCACCTTCCTCGGCGTCCAGAGCCGCTTCCAGGCCGGCGCCGAAGCCAACCGCCGCGGCCTCCTCTAACCCCCCCCCGCGCCACATCAGGTGGCCCGGAAGACCAGCAGCTGCCTGTGGCCGGTCAGTGGATCGATGCTCCCGAGAGCGAGGCCGGCCCGATCGGCCATGGTGCGGAACTGCTGTTCGGTACGTTCGCCGCCGCCGAAGAGGACGAACAGCCGGAGATCCTGGATCGCCGTCTCGAGCGTCGCCGCGTCGGCCGTGAGCTGCTCCGGGACGACGCGTTCAACGACGACGACCCGGCCGTGCGGCCCGGCGGCGCGGGCGGCCGAGGCGAGGATCCGGATCGCCTGTTCGTCGTCCCAGTCGTGCAGGACGTGCGCGAGCAGGTAGACGTCGGCACCGGTGGGTACGTCGCCGAAGAAGTCGCCGGGCTCGAGCCGGAGCCGGCCAGCGGCAACCGCTTCTGATCCGGCCAGATCGGTGATCACGGCCGCCCGGTCCAGCAGGGTGCCGCGCAACCGGGGCCAGGCGTCGAGCAGGGCGCGCAGCAGATGCCCGCGACCGCCGCCGAGCTCCAGCACGTGATCAACTCCGGACCACAGCGGATGGGCCGCCACCGGCGCGATCCATTCGGTGGCCCGGGCCGACATCAGGGCGTCGAAGGACCGGCTGAGCTCCGGATCCCGGTCCAGCCGGTCCCACAGCCGGTCCGGGGCAGCGCCCCGGACGGCGGACAGGGCCTCGCTGATCACGAGCCGGTCCAGCTCGCCGGCCGCACCGGCCCAGTCCAGCCGGGCCGAGAACGCCCCGGTCGGCCCGTCGGCGAGGGCGCGCCCGACCTCGGTCGCGACGGCCCGGTCGCCCTCCAGCCGGACCACCTGCCGGACGGCCAGCGGCCGCAGCAGACGGCGCAGTACGTCCTCGGTCAGCGCCAGTTCGGCGGCCAGTTCGGGAATCGGTACCGGGGCGTCGACGATGCGGCCGAGCAGACCGGTCGTGGCGGCGATCCGTACCGCCAGCGGAGTGACCAGATCGATCACTGTCCAGGCTTCGAGCGCAACATCGTCCATAGACCGATCCTGTCCGGCCGGGGTCGTCCGGGCCGCCGGGCTGGCGACAAGTCGCCAGGATTCGGCCGGGATGATACGGTCCCGTGAAACCGCTCTCTCGGACAGCGGGCAGCGGGATCGAATATTTCAATTCGTTTTGGCAATCGGATGACAAACGGTTGCCACGTTGCAGACGTCTGCTGCAGGGTGAAGGGGATCGGCAGCCGACGAGGATGCGAAGGGGATGCGCGTGGCCCGAACAGACCGGACGACAGTCCCGGACACTGGCGGACCTGACACCATCGAGGTCGAGGACCCCGGCGCGGTGGCGAGATCGTCGCCGCCGGCCGTGCCGCGACCGCAGAAACCGGCCCTCTCCTGGTGGGCTCGCGCCCGGCGGGACAAGGTGCTGCTGTTGATGGCGATCCCGGGTCTGGGCCTGCTGCTGGCCTTTCACTACCTGCCGCTGCTGGGCAATCTGATCGCCTTCCAGGAATACCTGCCGTTCGTCCCGCTGGGCCGCAGCCCGTGGGTCGGCTTCGAGAACTTCGCCGTGATCTTCAACGGCGATCTCGAGTTCCTCAACGCGCTGCGCAACACCCTGGTGATCACTCTGGTCCAGGTGGTGTTCGTCTTCCCCGCGCCGATCGCCCTGGCCCTGCTGCTGAACAGCCTGCTGTCGGAGCGGATCAAGCGGATCGTCCAGTCGGTGCTCTACCTGCCGCACTTCCTGTCCTGGGTGATCGTGATCGCGATCTTCCAGCAGATCCTCGGTGGCAGCGGCTTGATCAACAACCTGTTCCGGTCGCAGGGGATCGAGACCGTCGACTTCCTCGGCAACCCGGACACCTTCATCACCCTGCTGACCAGCCAGGTGATCTGGAAGGACACCGGGTGGGGGACGATCTTGTTCCTGGCCGCGCTGACCCAGATCGATCCCGCCCTGTACGAGGCGGCGCGGGTCGACGGAGCCTCGCGCTGGCGCCAGCTGTGGCACGTCACGCTGCCCGGGATCCGCGGCCTGATCATCCTGTTGTTGATCTTGCGGCTGGGCGACTCGCTCACCGTCGGCTTCGAGCAGATCGTCCTGCAGCAAGGCTTCGTCGGCAGACCGGCCAGTGAGGTGTTGGACACCTACGTCTACAACAACGGCGTCCTGGCCGGCCAGTGGGGCGTGTCGGCCGCGGTCGGCCTGGTCAAGGGCCTGGTCGGCGTCGCGCTGGTGCTGGGGGCCAACAAGATCGCGCACGTGTTCGGCGAGGCGGGGGTGTATCAGAAGCAATGACGACCACACAGAATCTCGTGACGCCACCGCGAGGCAGGCGCCGGCGGCCGATCGACGCGCCGAGCGTCCCAGTCCGGGCGATCAAGGCGATCGTGCTGGTGGTGGCCTGCCTGCTGGTGATCATCCCGTTCGTCGGCGTGATCTCGACCAGCATCGCCAGCCAGTCCCACGTCACCAACTCCGGCGGCTTCGTGCTCTGGCCGGACGGCATCCATCTGGACGCCTACCGGACGATCTTCAACGGCGGCGTCGTCCTGCAGGCGCTGCTGGTCAGCTTCCTGATCACGATCGGCGGCACCCTGGTCAGCCTGGCCGGCTCCACCATGCTGGCCTACTCGCTCAGCCGGCCGGGCTCGTTCGGCCAGCGGCCGATCCTGATGATCGTCCTGTTCAGTCTCCTGTTCAGTCCGGGCCTGATCCCGAACTATCTGGTGGTGAAGCAGTTCGGCCTCCTCGACTCGCTCTGGGCGCTGATCCTGCCGACCGCGATCAGCGGTTTCAACGTGATCATCCTGCGCTCGTTCTTCATGGGCATCCCGGACGAGGTCGTCGACGCGGCCCGGATCGACGGTGCCGGTGATCTCCGGATCTTCTGGTCGGTCGTGCTGCCGCTGTCCCGCGCCGTGCTCGCGGTGATCGGACTGTTCTACGCGGTCGGCTACTGGAACGCGTTCTTCAGCGCCCTGCTCTACATCAGCGACACGGCGAAGTGGCCGCTGCAGTTGGTGCTGCGGACGTACGTGATCAACAACACTGAGCTCAGCAGCGGCGATCTCGGCGGCGCGGCGGCCGATCAGCTGCCACCGCAGGAGTCGATCCAGATGGCGATCCTGGTGATCTCCCTGGTCCCGATCCTGATCGTCTACCCGTTCCTGCAGCGGCACTTCGCCAAGGGCATGCTGACCGGGGCGGTGAAGGGATGACCATGATCAGCAGAAGAGGGCTGCTCGGCGGATCCGTGGCGGCCGCGGCCGGGCTGGCGGGCCTGAGCGGCTGCGCCACGGTGACCCGGTCCAAGGACATCGCGGCGCTGAACCGTCCGGTCGAGCTGCCGACGTACCAGCGGTTCGACGGCCCGAAGCCGGACCTGCCGACGACCCACGAACTGATGCCGGACTGCTTCTACCGGTTCCCGGCCGACCCGCCGCAGGCGACCCAGGGCTCGCCGGGCGACGGCAGCGAGATCAGCGGCACGGTGCAGACCTCCAACCCGATCCCGCCGACGGCCGACCGGAACCCGTACTGGCAGGAGCTGAACAAGAGGCTCGGATCGCCGCTGCGGTTGAGCATCACGGCGGCGAGCGACTGGGGCAGCAAGTTCGCCACCGCGGTGGCCGGCGACACCCTGGGCGACATGTTCAACGTCGACGGCGGCTTCGCCTACCTGCCGCAGTTCCTCGAGGCGCGGGCCCAGGACCTGACCGAGCATCTGTCCGGCGACGCCATCCTGGAGTATCCGTTCCTGGCCAACCTGTCCGCCGAGTCCTGGCGCGGCTGCGTGTATTCCGGCGGCATCCGGGCGGTGCCGATCCAGCGAGGGGTGATGTCGTCCAACCTGCTGCTGGCCCGGCAGGACCTGTTGGACCAGCTCGGTGTTGATCTTGGTTCGCCGAACGCCGACGAGTTGATCAAGGCGGCGGCCGCGATCACCGACGAGAAGCAGAACCGGTGGGCGTTCGCCGTCCCGCCGACGGCGGCGCTGGCCGCGATGCTCGGCATGCCCAACGACTGGGAGGTGCGCGACGGCAAGTTGGTGCACAGCCGGGAAACCGAAGAGCACAAGGAGATGCTGAGCATCACGGCCAAGCTGCAGGCCGATGGGCTGATCCATCCGGACGGCATCGCCAAGAACAACCAGAAGGTCTGGTTCAGCCAGGGCTCGGCGGTGCTGACTCAGGACACGTACTCGTCGATCCAGAGCTTCTACCGGCGCAACACGGTCGAGGGCTTCGCGATCTCGCTGCCGGTCGCCCGGCAACGCGACGGGGATGTCGGCCGGTTCCTGCTCGGCTCACCGAACAACTCGATCGCGACGATCAAGCCGAGCTCACCGGAGCGGACCCGGCTGCTGCTCCGGGTGCTCAACTGGATGGCCGCCCCGTTCGGCACCCAGGAATACCTGTTCCGCAAGTTCGGGCTGCCCGACCGTCACTACACCCTCGACGGCACCGACCCGGTGCTGACCGAGGTCGGCGGCAGCGAGGTCTGCCTGGGTGAGTTCCCGATCCAGTACCTGATCGACGGCGGCTTCCCGGTCTACTTCCCGGGACATCCCGAGGCGGTCGACGTGGCCTACAACCACCTCAAGGCGATCCTGCCGACGGCGGCGACCAAGCCCGTCTACGGCACCTACTCGCCGACCCAGTCGACCCGCGGCAAGATCCTCGACTCCCGGATGGACGCCACCACCAAGGACATCCAGCTCGGCCGGGCCGACCTCGGCAGCTGGGACCAGGCGGTCGCCGACTGGCGCAAGTCCGGCGGTGACGCCATCCGGCACGAGTACGAAGAGGCGCTGGCGATCCAGGGCCGGAACTGAACCCGCTCAGTCGCTGAGCGGGGGAGCTGGGCGCTCGGCCGTCAAGATCAACAGGCTGTTCCGATCGGTGGCGTCACGATGATCGGTGACGATCTCGCAGCCCAGTTGCTCGGCCGCCATGATCACCTGCCGGGCGACGGTGATCATCAACTCGTCGCCGCCGGCCGGGACCACCAGGGTCAGCAGGTCGCCGCGCCCGCCGCGCAGGGCCCGGGCGAGCTGGTTGGGCCGGTAGTCGAGCTCCTCGACCGCGGCCTCGACCCGGCGGCGCAGGTGATCGCTCACCCGGGTGTAGCCGTTGATCGCATTGGACGCGGTCTTGGTCGACACCCCGGCCCGGTCGGCGACGTCGCGCAGCGTGGCCATCTCGGCCCCTTTCGTGTCCTTCGCGGTCCAACCCCCGTAACACCGGCCAACACCGAACACCGGTGTTCTGAGTCTGATCGACGAATTCATACCAGTCAAGACGTTATGGTGGTGTGAGAGGAGGTGGTCGCGATGGCACCCGAGGCGATTCCGGCCGAGGTAGTGCTGCTCCGCGACTTCGTCAACAGCTACGAGCCGCAGGTCGACGACGAGACCCTCGACCGGCCGGCAGCCCTGCGGGATTGGTTCGTTGCCCGCGGACTGCTGCCGGCCTCCGCCCGGCTCGCCGCGGCCGACCTGACGGCGGCCCGGGCGGTCCGGGAGGGGATTCGCGCGATGCTGCTCGAACACGGCGGACACGAGGCGGTCGGTGCGGCCATCGAGGCGGGCAACCGCATCCTCGCCGGCTTGCCGGTTCGGGCGGCGTTCGGTCCGGGCGGCTACCGGTTGGTGCCGGCCGGGGACGCCGCGATCGAACGAGCGCTGGTCGGCCTGCTCGAGGCGATCCGGCAGGCGACCGAGGCCCACACCTGGCCGCGGCTCAAGGTCTGCGACCGCGACACCTGCCGCTGGGCCTACTACGACACGTCGCGGAACCAGTCGCGCCGCTGGTGCTCCATGGCCGGCTGCGGCAACCACATCAAGATGAAGCGTGCGTACGCCGCCCGGGTGGCCCGCGCCGACACGGACTGATCGCAGAGCTCTAGCCCGGGCACCGTCACAAATCGGGAGCGCAACGCATCGCCGGGCCCGGATTTCGGCTCGGATCGGCGTTGCGCTCCCGATTTGTGACGGTCGGCCGATGAGTCTCGTGGGTCCGGCGGGTCTACCCAGTCGACGGCGCGGAACGTCCGCGCTCGAACCGAGAGAAGGGCAAGCATGACGGAGCGCAACGACGCCAATCCGCTACCCGAGGTCGTCGACCGCGCGACCTGGCAGGCCGAGGCGGACCGGCTGCTGGTCCGGGAGAAGGCCCACACCCGCGAGGGCGACGCGATCGCCGCAGCCCGGCGCCGGCTGCCCATGGTCGAGGTCGACGCGTCGATCCCGGTCATCGGACCCGACGGCGAGGTGTCGCTGATCGAGACCTTCGAGGGCCGCAAGCAACTGATCGTCTACTACCACATGTGGCATCACGGAAGGCCCGCGGCGGACCAGTGCGAGGGCTGCACGTTCTTCACCGGGCACGCCCTAGAGCTTTCCTACCTGCACTCCCGCGATGTCACCTACGCGACCTTCTGCGCGGGCTCCTATCCGGAGACCTCGAAATACCGGGACTTCATGGGCTGGACCATGCCCTGGTATTCCGCCCGTGACTCCGAACAGGCCCTGCTCGGGGACCTCGGGTTCGGCGGCTATGCCTGCTACGTGCGCGACGGGGACCGGGTGTTCCAAACCAGCTGGACCGGCGACCGCGGCACCGAGGCCGGAGCAAACAGCTACAGCCTGCTCGACCTCACCGTGTACGGCCGCCAGGAGGCCTGGGAGGATTCGCCGGCCGGCTGGCCGCAGCCGTACCAGACCGCCGGCGAACAGTTCCGGCTGAACGGCCGTCCGACCGCCCAATGGTCGCGGATCGAAGCCGGCCACTCCGACGACCTCAGCTAGCTTGTTCCGTTCCCTGAGCCTGTCGAAGGGCGGGCCCCATCGCCTCTGCCCTTCGACAGGCTCAGGGAACGACCAAGATCAGGCGGATTCGTGCAGGCGGGGGACGTCGGCCAGGAGGCGCTGGGTGTATTCGTGTTGCGGGTTGAAGATCACGTCGTCGGTCGGGCCCTGCTCGACCAGCACGCCGTTCTCCATCACCAGCACCTTGTCGGCGATATAACAGGCCTGGCCGATGTCGTGGGTGATGAACAGGACGGTCATTCCCAGTTGATCACGCAGGTCGGTGAGCACGTTCAGGATGTTGACCCGGAGTGACGCGTCCAGCATCGAGGTCGCCTCGTCGGCGACCAGCAGCCGGGGCCGGAGCATCAGCGCGCGGGCGATCATGATCCGCTGCCGCTGCCCGCCGGAGAGCTGGTGCGGGAACCGGTCGAGCACGTCCAGGCCCATGTCGACGTGGCCCAGCGCCTCCTCCAGCCGCTCCTTCGCCGACACCTTGTCCAGCATCCGCAGCGACCGGTTGAGCAGCCGGCGCACGGTGAAGAACTGGTTGAAGGCGGAGAACGGGTCCTGGAAGACGGCCTGGACATCGCGCCAGTACGCGATCCGCGCGGTCGACGACAGGGTCGTCACGTCCCGGCCGTCGAAGCTCATCGTGCCCGAACTCACCGGCAGCAGCCCGAGCACCATCCGGGCGATGGTCGACTTCCCGGAGCCGCTCTCGCCGACGATCGTCGTGATCGCCTTCTCCTTGAGCACGAAGCTGACGCCGTCGACCGCGGTCACGGCGTTGCGGCCCGTGCCGAAGACCCGGCTGATCCGCTCCGCGGCGAAGATGTCGGTGCCGGCATCCGGTGCCGATGGTTCCACGGCGGTCATGACGTCCTCCCGGTGGTCGGTGCGTCCTCGAAGCCCTTCATCCCCTCGATCCGGAGCTTGCGATAGCGCGGCTCCGGGACCAGGACCGAGCCGAGCAGGGCCCGGGTGTACGGATGCTGCGGGTCGTCCACCATCTCGCCCGTGTTGCCGGTCTCGACGATCTGGCCGCGATACATGATCGACAACCGGTTCGAGACCGTACGCAACACGGGAAGATCATGGGTGATGAAGATGACGCCGGACATGATCTTCTTCTCCAGCATGTCCTGCAGCATGTCGATCAATGCCTTCTGCGACGTCACGTCCAGCGCCGAGGTCGGCTCGTCGGCGATCAGGATCCGCGGGTTGAGCAGCGTCGAGATCACGGTCACGGTCCGCTGCTTCATCCCGCCGGACAGCTGGTGCGGATAGGCGTCCAGCGCCCGGACCGGCAGCCCGAGGGTCTCGAACCGGTCCCGGGCCAGATCGATCGCCTCCGACTTCTTGACCGATCGATCATGGGCCTTGACCACGTCGACGACGAGATCACGGACCCGCATGGTCGGGCTGATCGAGTTCATCGCGCCCTGCGGCAGCATCGACACCACCGATCCGCGCCAAGTCCGGGGGATCCGCTGGGATCCGTCCAGCATCAGCTCCTTGCCGTCGATCTCCAGCTTGCCGTCGTCGACATACAGGGGCGGACGGGCGGTGAGCGAGATGATCGAGCCCAGGGTCGACTTGCCGCTGCCGGATTCGCCGGCCAGCCCGAGCACCTCGCCCTCGTCCAGGGTCAGCGAGACATGATCAACAGCGTGCAACTCCGCGCTGCCGGAACGATAGACGCCGTGGATGTTCTCGGCCTTCAACAGCAGTGAGGTCATTTCGGCGGCCCTTCCACGGGGAGTGCCGCTTCCTTCTCCTGCATGCTGCGCCGCCGTCGCGCCCGGCCGCGGCGCAACCGCGGATTGAACACCTCGTCCAGGCTGGACTGCAACATCAAGAGCGAGAACGCCACGATCGACAACATCACGGTCGGCGGGATGAACGCGAACCAGTAGTTGTTGCGCACCGCCCCCCAGGTCAGTGACCAATAGAGCATCAGGCCGAGGCTGACCGTGCCGCCGGCCGGGCCGAGGCCGAGCAGGCTGAGGGCCGACTCGGCCAGGATCGCCCCGGACACCTGGAGCACGAACGCCATCACGACGTAGCTGAGCAGGTAGGGCAGCACATCCCAGCCGAGGATCGACCAGAACCGCGCGCCGGAGAGCCGGGCGACGTCGATGTGTTCCCGGGTCCGCACGCTGGTCGCCTGGGCCCGGACCGCCCGGGCCGTCCACGGCCAGCCGGTCACCCCGATCACCAGTGCGAGGGTGAGGATCGAGCGGTTGCTCAGTGCGATCGACAGCAAGATCACCACGACGATGCCGGGGATGGCCAGCGCGATGTTGGTCGCGCCCATCAGGATGTCGTCCACCCAGCCGCCGCGGTAGCCGGCGATCAGGCCGATGATCAGACCGATCGCGGTGGCCAGCGAGCCGGCCAGCAGCCCGACGATCAACGAGGTCCGGGTGCCGTAGACCAGATTGGCGATCACGCTCTGGCCCTCGTTGTCGGTGCCGAGCAACAGCGGGCCGAAGCCCTGGGGTGGATCGTAGAGACCGCCGATGACCTGGTTCGGGTCGGTCTGGATGATCAACGGACCGAACAGGCCGATCAGAATGGTCAGCCCGATCAGCACGCTGGCGAACCAGAAGCGGGGAGTGAAGTTCACGGCTCTCATCAGCGGTCACCACTCTGAGCTGCCCGGATCCGGGGATCGATGATGCCGTACGCGATCTCGACACAGAAGTTCGCGCCGAGCACGGCCAGCGTGATCAACAGGGTGATCGACTGGATCACCGGATAGTCTCCCTGGCTGATCGCGTTGAACAACAGGGTGCCGAGGCCGGGGTAGTTGAACACCAGCTCGGTGATCAGCGCGCCGCCGATCATGCCGCCGATCGACAGCGCCAGCCCGGTGATCTGCGGCAGCATCGCGTTCCGGAAGATGTAGCGGACGATGGTCGAATCCCGCAGACCCAGGCCGCGACCGTAGTTCACGTAGTCGGAGCCGAGCTCGTAGATGGCCATCGACCGCATCCCGATCGCCTGGCCGCCGACGAAGATCAACACCAGCGACCAGAACGGTAACCAGAAGTAGGTGATCGCGTCACCGAAGAAGGCGAACGACAGCTCCGGTGACAGCCCGAGCGAGTAGGCCCCGCTGATCGGCATGATGCCGAGCGTGACGCCGACGATGTACTGCAGCAGGATCGCCAGGCAGTAGTACGGCAGGCTGGACAGGAACAGCGAGCCGAGGAACGCGCCCCGGTCGAAGCCGCCGCCCTTGAAGGCGGCGATCGCACCGAGGGCGTTGCCGACGATCCAGCCGATCAGGATCGCCGGCAGCTGGATCACGATGCTCCACGGCAGAGCGTCCCCGATCAGCTTGTTCACCGGCGCCGGGTACTGCGCGAACGACGTGCCCAGGTTGCCCTGGGCCAGTTGGCCCAGATAGATGAAGAATTGCTTCCACATCGGCTCGTTCAGGCCGAACTCGGCCATGAAGTGCTCGTGGATGATGCGCATCTGATCACCACTGGTGCCGCCGCCCCGGGCCAACTGGCTGACGATCGCGTCAACCGGGTTGCCCGGGATCAGCCGGGGCAGCAGGAAGTTGAGCAGCAGCGCGACGACCAGGGCGAGCAGGTACCAGAGCACCTTGCGGCCCAGATAGCGGGCGAAGACCATGAACTGAGTTCCCCGAGGCCTAGGTGCCCACCTTCTTGAGCTTGAACAACCATTGGATGCCGGCCCCCTGCCACATCGGTGGCGCGAAGGCGTTCTCCGAGGTCGGGAAGCCGGTCCAGTTGGTCTCGTTGAACTCGTAGAACTCCAGCGGCCGATACATCAGCGGCACCGCCGGCACCTTCTCCCGGAAGATCGCATCCAGCTGCTGATAGACCGTGCGACGTTCCTCGTCGCTGGTCGCGGCGCCGGCCTGGTCGAGCAGGCCGGGCACGGCGGGATCGGAGAACCGGATGAAGTTGAAGAAGGTGGTCTTGCCGAGCGGAGCGGCGCCGCGGGAATCCATCAGATCCCGGAACCGCGACCACGGGCTGGCCGGGCTGACCCCGGAGGCGCTCCAGCAGGCCAGCTCGAAGTCGCCGTTCTGCATCTTCGACGTCACTTGGGGTGCCTGTGGGAATTCGGTGGCGACATCCATGCCGACCGCCTTGAGGCTCTTCACCGTCACCTCGCAGGCAGTCTGCCAGTCGGACCAGCCGGTCGGGGTGATCATGGTCCACGGGCCGAGCCGGGTCCCGTCCGGCAGTTCGTAGATGCCGTCGGAGCCCTTCTTGGCCTTGAGCTCGCCCTCCAGGATCTCGACCGCCTTGTCGGGATCGTACTTCCAGCCCTGGGAGTCGACCGCCGCCTGGTCGTAGAACTTCTCCTCGTAACCGGTCGGCAGGATCAGGCTCGCGTTGGCCGGGTCGGAGTAGTCCGACATGGCCGTCGCGGCGATGTTCGGGGTGTCGATGGCGAACGCGATCGCGCGCCGGACCAGCGGGTTGTCCAGGCCCTTGACCTTATTGTTGATCTGCAGCAGCGGCGTGTTGCCCGGCAGGTAGTAGGGCTTCTCCTTCAGCCAGGTGCCGACCGGCTTGCCCTTCTCCCACATCTTCCAGATCTGGGCGGTGAACTGCTGGCTGGCGTCGATCTCGCCGCTCTCCAGCTTGAGGTCGCCGTCGTTGTTGGACCGGAAGATCGGGTGGTTGATCGTGGTCATCGCCGGGGTGCCGTACAGCGCCTTGCCCCAGTAGTCGTCGAAGCGGGCCAGGTTGATCTGGGTCTGGTCGGCCTTGTCGATCGTGAACGGGCCGCTGCCGATCGGCTTCAGGTTGGTGTCGGTCTGCAGCTTCTTGGCGTCCAGCTTGCTCCAGACCGCCTTGGGCAGGATCAGTGTGGTGGCCAGCGCGTTGCGGATCGGCAGCAGGTTCAGCGGATTGGACTTGGCCTTGAACTGGATCGTCCGCGGATCCGTCGCGGTCACCGACTCCAGGTATTCCCAGACGTTGGAGTAGCTGAGCTCGTTGTCCTTGGCCAGCTCGAAGGTGAACACGACGTCCTCGGCTGTGAGTTCCGAGCCGTCCTGCCACTTGGTGCCCTCCTGCAGCGGCACGTCGAGCGTCTGCCCGTCGACCTCCTTGAGCTCGGCCCCGAGGCCGGGCTGCAGGCTGCCGTCCAGCATGTTGAACCGGAGCAGGGTTTCGTAGATCAGCTGGATCTGCGCGTTGCCGCACGGCCACGCGGGCGACGGGCCGAGCGGATTGAAGTTGTTCGGCGGGCCCCACTGGAAGCCGGCCACGAAGAAGGTCTCCCCGGACGCTCCGGGGCGGCCCCGGCTCTGCTCTCCGCCAGGTCGGTTTCCGGTCTGTGCCGTACCGCAGCCAGCGGCGCCGATGCCGACGGCCGCTCCGCCGGCGGTGAGCCCGGCCATGGCCAGGAACCGGCGTCGACTGGACTCCATGGAAGACCCCCAGGAGTTGAGATCCACACCTGTGTGGTTCTTCGGTTCGGTCATCGTCGTCCTTCCCCCTCGGGCAACATTGGTGCGAGTGAGGACAACCCATCACTTAACCGGTTCGGTGTCAATGGGACTCGACCGTTTGCATGCAGATTGATATTTGGCCCGGGGCCTGCCGACGTGGCACACCGCGATGAGCCATAATCGGCCCGCGTCCGCCAATCATCGAGGAGTGCCATGACCGTCGTCGTCACCGCCGTCTTCCACCCGGTCGAGGGAGCCAAGGATCGGCTCGCCGAGGCGATGCGGGCCGGCATCGAGGCCGTCCACGCCGAGTCCGGCTGCGAGTTGTACGCCATCCACGACGCCGCCGACGGCACGATCACGATGATCGAGAAGTGGACCTCGGCCGAGGAGCTGGACGCCCACGGCGCCGGCGACGCGGTGAAGATCCTCGGCGCCGGGATCAACGGCCTGTTGGCCAAGCCGACCGTCGTGACCCGGATGACCCCGATCCCCGTCGGCACCGCCGATCAGGGCACACTCTGACGCCTGTCCACCGATGATCTTGGAGCTGTGGTGTGGCATCCCCTGTTCCGGCGGGGTCGGTCGTGGGTGTCCGTTCCCTGAGCTCTGTCGAAGGGCCGAGCGCGCCGAGTGTGACCTTATCCACGATGATTCGACGATTTCAGGTGGAAAAGTCCACTCTCGACGCAAGCTCCGCCACGGACCTTGCCGACTCAACGGCCGCAGCGGAACGCGAGCGGGCGGACCGGAGCCGACGGGCGTCCGAGCCCGCCCCTCTTGGTGCCAAGAAAGTCCCCGAAGGCTCAACCGGCAGCAATGATCGTTCCCTGAGCCTGTCGAAGGGCAGACCAGACCAGGCCCCTCCTGCGCTGCGGCCCAACGGCCGGAATCGACGCAAGGGCAGGGTTGAACCGAGTCTTCGGCGAGCTCAGGAAGCCATGATCATCAGAAGCTGGTGACCGCGATCAGGTTGCGACCCTTGATCGTGTAGAGGGTGCGGCCGTCGGGGGAGGCGGCGATCAGGCCGACGGCGTAGGCCTGGGCGGCCAGTCCGTCGACCACGGTGCTGACGGTCGGGGTCGGGCCGGAGTTGATCTTGAACAGCCGCTTCCCGTCGGTGCCGTACAGGCCGTCGCCCGCCAGCACCAGGCTGCTGGCGCCGGTGCCGATCTTGACCGTGGCGGCGACCTGCCGGCCGGAACGATCAAGGACGAACAGGTCGCCCTTCTCGGTGGTGCCGTAGACGCGGCCCTGGTACGGCATCAGGTCGGTGATCTGCTGTGCTCCGGGCACGGGCGCGAACTGGTCGAGGACTCGGCCGGTGCGCCGGTCGACCCGGGAGATCGTGGCTTCCTTCTCGATCGGGTCGGTGCCGAGGCTGTTGCGGGTTTCGCTGCCCAGGTAGGCGATGCCGTTGTGTACGGTGATCGACTTCAGTGACTGGTTCGGCACGATCCCGCGGTGGACGGTCAGCCGCCCGTCGCCGGGCCGGTAGGTGGCCAGGGAGCCGTTGATCTTGCCGTAGTCGGCCTCGGTGGCGATCAAGAGCTGCCGCGTGCCGCGGTCGTACCAGGCGTCGGTCGGGCGGGTCTGCTCGTACTCGATCCGGTCCAGCTCGGTCAGGTCGGTGCCGTCCGGCCGCATCGACCAGACCCGGGCCAGCGTGTAGACGCCGAGATAGAGCCGGTCGCCGATCGCCGTCATCGTCTTGGCCTCGCCGGGCAGGAAGACCCGGCTGTTGCTGCCCGCGCGCAGGTCGTGGACCTGGATGCCGGCCTTGCCGCTGACCAGGACCTGCCGGTCGGTGGCGGCGAGATGCATCGCCAGCTCGGGCGCCGGCGGCAGGCCGGCCTGGCCAAGATCAACTCCGGTGAAGGTGCCGGTCGCCTTGTCGTAGTCCACGATCTGACTGGTCAGGCTGGCCCGGACCTGATCGCCGTCGATCAGGATGTTGTTGAAGTAGGCGCCGTCGTAGGGCTGGCCGAGTCGCTCCGGCTCGCCGCCGGTGGCCGGCACCCGGTAGAGCGTGCCGGAGGCCCGGGTGGCGAAGTAGATGTCGCCGTTCGCCGGGTCGTGGCTGATCGCCGTCACGTACTGATCACCGCCCGGTGACTGCACCTCGACCGGAGTGCTCAGATCGCCGGTGTCGAAGATCAACATCGTGCCGGTGGGCGACAGTCCGGCGGCGAGGCGATCTCCGTCCAGGGCGAGGGTGGCGACGAAGGTGCGGTCGGCGTACTTGGCCGGCAGCACGCTGGCGGTGGCTCCGCTGGTCCGGTCGACGGTGATCAACTTCGCGTGCGAGCCGATGCCGGCATAGATCGTCCGGTCGTCGGCGGCGATGCTGCGGACGTACTGCTCGCCGGGGGCGACGGTGCCGTAGGAGCGGGTGCTGCCGGTGGCCGGGTCGTAGCTGTGCACGCCCGCGTCGGGGTAGGTGCCGGCCACGATCGTGCCGTCCGGTGCGGCGGCCAGCGACCAGATGAAGGAGCCGAAGTTGGCCACCTTGGTCAGCGTGCCGTTGTCGGTGTTGATCTTGTACAGATCGCCCGGGGTGTAGGTGCCGACGTAGAGGTCGGTGCCGACGGTGGCCATCGCCCAGACCCCGGCTCCGGACGGCAGGTCGATGGTGCGCTCGACCCGGCCGGTGTCGGGATCGAAGGCGCCGACCTTGACCGGCGACACCCCGGAGGTGGCGGTCCAGATGAGGTCGCCGAGCTGCGCGGCCACCCCGGTGGAGGTGACCGAGGACGCCGGACCCAGGTCGGTCACGGTGGCGGCCCGTGGTTCGGCCCCGGCCGGCACCGCGATGCCGGTCAGGGCCAGCAGCAGGGCCGCGAGGAGCGCCAGTCGACGAGCAACTCTGGACATTCGACCCACCCATTTCCCCGGTTAGTGCACGGTCGTAATTGAATGGAAGGTACGTGAGCGCGGAACCGGCGTCAAGGGTCGGTCCAGCCGGAATGTCGGGCCGATGGTGGAGACTGCCGGCATGCAGCTGGAACGGGTGGCCGCCGCGTCGGCAGCGATGGCGGCGACGCGGTCGCGGATCGCCAAGCGGGAGTTGATCGCGGAGGTGCTGCGGGATGGCGATGCCGCGGAGATCGAGATCGTGGTGGCCTATCTCGCCGGCTCGTTGCGGCAACGGCGGACCGGGATCGGCTGGCGGACGATCAGCAAGGCGCCGACCCCGGCGGTCGAGTCGACGCTGACGGTGGCCGAGGTCGACGCGGCATTCCAGGCCACCGCCGAACTGTCCGGTGCGGGATCGGCCGGCCGCCGGGCCGAGGTGGTGGCGGAGCTCTTCGGCCGGGCGACCGCGGCGGAGCAGCGGCTGCTGGCCGGGCTCGTCTCCGGCGAGCTGCGGCAGGGCGCGCTGGAGGCGCAGGTCCAGGAGGGCCTGGCGGTCGCGTACGAGGTGCCGCTGGCGGCGGTCCGGCGGGCGGCGATGCTCAGCTCGTCGACCACGGCCGCGGCCCGGGTGCTGGTCGACGGCGGCCTGGCCGCGCTGGAACGGGTCGGCCTCTCCGTCGGCACCGGGATCCAGCCGATGCTGGCGGCGAGCGCTCCCGACGTCGCCGCAGCGGCGGCGAAGTCCGGGCTGCCGGCGCTGGTCGACCACAAGCTGGACGGGATCCGGGTCCAGGTGCACAAGGACGGCGACACGATCAGGATGTTCACCCGGTCGCTGGACGAGATCACCGAACGGCTGCCCGAGGTGAGCGCCACGGTCGCCGCGCTGCCGTACCGGACGCTGGTGCTGGACGGCGAGGTGCTGGCCTTCCAGCCGGACGGGAAGCCGGAGAGTTTCCAGGTGACCGCGTCCCGGACCGGGTCGCAGCTGGACGTCGCCGGGCACTCCGAGCGCACTCCGCTGCGCGGCTACTTCTTCGACCTGCTGCACCTGGACGGTCGCGATCTGCTCGACGAACCGCTGACCGAGCGGACCAGGATCATGACCGAGGTGCTGCCTGACGAGCTGATCGTGCCGCGCCGGGTCTGCGCCACCGAGGCCGAGTTGACCGCCGTGTTCGGCTCGGCGGTCGCTGACGGCTACGAGGGCGTGGTGGTGAAGCGGCTGGATTCGCCGTACGCGGCGGGCCGCCGGGACGCCGCCTGGATCAAGATCAAACCGCGGCACACCCTCGACCTGCTGGTGATCGCCGCCGAATGGGGCCACGGCCGCCGCCAGGGCTGGCTGTCCAACCTGCACCTGGCCGCGCGCGATCCGCGGGGCGGCGAGCCGATCATGCTCGGCAAGACGTTCAAGGGGATGACCGACAAGCTGTTGACCTGGCAGACCGAACGGTTCCAGGAACTCGAGACCAGCCGGGACGACTACACCGTCTATCTGCGACCGGAAACCGTGGTGGAGATCGCGTTCGACGGTTTGCAGCGCTCGACCCGCTATCCCGGCGGCGTTGCCCTGCGCTTCGCCCGGGTGCTGCGCTATCGCGAGGACAAGACCGCGGACCAGGCCGACACCCTGGACACGGTCCTGGCCCTGGGCGCGATCAAGGACGAGCCGGGGGACTAGTGCCCCTGGCGGGGGGCACTAGACGCGCACCTCGCACTGCTCGGCGGCCGACTTGCCCGGCCACCAGGCGTGGCTGTTGCGTCGCGGCGGCGACCGGTCCGGGCACAATGGGGCGGGTGGCCGGCTCCCGAATCCTCGTCGTCGAAGACAGCGACGCGATCCGGATGTCGGTGCTCGCGGCCCTGACCGCGGAGGGATTCGAGCCGCTCGGCGCGGCCGACGGCGACGGGCTGGAGCGCGTGCTCGGTGAGTTCCGACCTGCCTTGGTGATCTTGGACGTGATGCTGCCGGGCCGCGACGGCTTCGAGCTGCTGGACCTGATCCGGCCGATCAGCTCCGCGGCCGTGCTGATGCTGACCGCTCGGGACACCACCGTCGACCGGGTCCGCGGGCTGTCCGGTGGTGCAGACGACTATCTGGTGAAGCCGTTCGCGATGGTGGAGTTGATCGCCCGGGTCCGCGCTGTCCTGCGCCGGACCGCTCCCGGCGGCCCGGCGATCATGGTCGGCGACCTGCTGATCGCCGAGCAGTCGGGCCAGGTGGCCCGGGGTGATCACCGGATCGAGCTGACCGAGACCGAGCAGCAGATCCTGGCGTATCTGGCCCACCAGCGCGGCAACGTGGTCAGCAAGGACAAGATCATCAGCGAGGTCTGGGGGTACGCGGGCTTCGATCGCAACCTGGTCGAGGTGCACGTCAGCTCGCTGCGGCGAAAACTGGAACGGCACGGCCCGCGGCTGATCCACACCGTGCGCGGTCGCGGCTACCGGCTCGCGGAGTCGCCGTGACCGGCCTGCGGACCGGCTCGGTGCAGATCCGGGTGGCGGTGGCGACGATCGCCGTCCTGGTGGCGGTCCTGATCGGGCTCGGCCTGGTGATCGACACGATCTTCGCGGTCCAGTCCGAGCGCAGCCTGGACGCGCTGCTGACCGGGCGAGCCCAGTTGGCCCGGCAGCTGGCCCGGACCGGGGTGCGGCCGCAGCAGTTGGTCAACCGGGTCGACGCCGACGGGGTACGGGCTCGGTTGGTGCTCCGGGACGGGACCGAATACGGCAGCATCATCCAGCCCGGCGATCAGACCAAGATCACCCGAACCAAGCTGGCCGGCCCGGGCCGGATCGACGGCGCGACCCTCACCCTCGGCGTCGACCTCGCCCTCAACAGTGACGCCCGGTCGGTGCTGCGGCAGGTGCTGTTGATCACCGGCGCGGTCGCGATCGTGATCAGCGCCGGGCTGGTGGTGCTCGCGGTCCGGCTGTCGTTGTCACCGCTCGGCGCGATGGCCCGGCTGGCCCGGACCATCGCCGGCGGCGACCGCGGCCGGCGGCTCCGGCCGACCCGGCCGAACACCGAGCTGGGCCGCACCGCGGTCGCGTTCGACGAGATGCTGGACGAGCTCGAGGGCGCGGAACAGCGGGCCCGGCAGGCGGAGGAGCGGACCAAGGAGTTCCTCGCCGACGCCGCGCACGAGCTGCGCACCCCGATCGCCGGCATCCAGGCCGCGGCCGAGTCCCTGCTGCACTACCATGATCAACTTTCGGCGGCCGAGCGGGAACGGCTGCAGCAGCTGCTGATCGGCGAGACCGGCCGGGCCGGCTCCCTGGTCAACGACCTGCTGACGGCCGCCCGGCTGGACGCCGGGCTGGAGCTGAACCGCACCATGATCGACGTCACCGAGTCGATCGACGCCGACCTGCACCGGGCCCGGGCGTTGCATCCCGAGCTGACCTTTCGCCGGGAGGGCGGCTCGGCCCTGGCCTTCGCCGACCCGGACCGGCTGTCCGGCATCCTGCGCAACCTGATCGACAACGCCGGCCGCGCGGTGGCCGATCAAGGAACCATCCTGATCACCGTCGAGCCGACCGCCGACCGGGTGCTGATCCGGGTCGAGGACGACGGCCCCGGCATCCCGGCCGCGGACCGGGACCGCGTCTTCGACCGCCTGGTCCGGCTCGATCAGCACCGGAGCACCGTCGGCCCGCCGGGCGGCTTCGGCCTAGGCCTGGCCATCGCCCGCGGCTACGCCCGCGCCCAAGGCGGCGACCTGACCTGCCTCGCCCCCCGCACCCTCCCCGGCGCCCACTTCCTCCTAACCCTCCCCTCCCCCACCTGAAACCCCGCCGAGACGGCACTAATGCACGCGTTTCTGCGGCGTGTCGGTACACAAGTGACGTCTCGGCACGGAGGAGGTCCGTCGTCCCTGGCTCAGTGGCCGTCGCGCTCGGGGCCAGGTCCGGTCGCGACGGTCCGCACCGCGAGGGTCACCAGACCGGCCAGGGTGCCGCCGAGGCCGGCGGCGACAAGCAGTGGGGTCAGCCCGACCACCCCGACCAGGACGGCAGCGGTCGCCGCGCCGGCCACCTCCGCCCCGCGGCCGATCCAGAGCGAGGCCGCGGTCGCGCTGGCACGAGACCGATCGGGCAGCACCGACTGCTGATAGGTCTGGGCCAGCACCTCGAAGCCCGACCACGCGCAAGCGTTGAGGGCTCGGGCGGCGATCAGGACCACCAGCCGGACGTCCGGATCGAAGGCCAGGCTCAACGGCAACAGCAGCAGCCCGACGCCGCGCAGGATCGCCGTCAGGACGAGGATCCGGTCGAACCCGAATCGTCGCCGGAGCCGGACCACGACCAGGGCACCGACCAGGCCGCCGAGGCTGCCGACGGCGAAGATCACGCCGATCAGCCCGGCACCGAGCCCGATCGTCGTCCGGAGAAAGACGATCAACACGGCGAAGATCAGATCGAAGAAGAACAGGTACAGGGTCTCGGCGAGAGTGATCCAGCGAAGCGGCCGGATCCTCATCAGACAACGGAATCCGTCGGCGATGTCGCGGGCCCAGGAGGCCGGCCCCACCGCTCGCCGCTCGCGTACCGGAGGCCTGTCTTCGGTCCTGATCGACTGAGTGGACAGCGCGGCCAGCAGCGCGGTGCCGGCCTGGACCAGGAGCGCCACCGGCGCCGTGACCGCCTGCACCAGCAGTCCGGCGATGGCGGGTCCGGCAGATCGGGCCACGGCGTCCGTCGCGGCCAGCCGTCCGTTGGCGGCGTCGAGCTCCGACACCGGTACGACTCCGGGCAGGAATGACCGGTAGGCGATGTCGAAGATCATCCCCAGAATGCCGACGATCGGCAGCACGACGAACAACTGCTGCAGCGTGAGCACTCCGAGCAGGTAGCCGACCGGGATGGTCAGCCAGAGCAGGGCTCGGCCGAGGTGGCTGATCACGAGCAGTCGTTTTCGATCACTCCGGTCGGCGAGGGCTCCGATGATCGGCGGCAGGATCAGCCAGGGCAGTTGCGCCGCCAGTGCCAGCAGCCCCACCTCGGTGGCGCCGGCGTGCAGGACATCGATCGCGACCAGGGGCAGGGCGATCAGGCTGACCTGGAGGCCTAACAAGGACGACGATTGGGCCAACCACAGCCGACGGAGATTCCGCTTCCAGCCGGTCCGGGGGGCATCGGGATGCTGAGTCATGGGCATGCCTCACTGCGCTGCCCACCGCAATCCCTGTGCAAGTGTGTTCGGTTGTGCCGCCGATCGTAGCGCCGTTGTACCGGGGCGACCAGCGATCGGTCGGACCAGTGATCAGTCGAACAGCCCGTCCAGCCGCGTGCCGTAGCCGGCGAGCAGCGGCTCCGGCTCGGCGCCGAGAACCCGGTCCAGCACCGAGGCGTAGATCGAGCGGAAGTCGACGCCGGCGCGCAGGTCGCCGTCGTCCAGGTCGGTCAGGCTCGGCTCCTCGCCGAGGAAGCCGCCGTGGATCCCGTCGCCGAACAGGAACACCGGCCCGGCGGTGCCGTGATCGGTCCCGTCGCTGGCGTTCGCCACGACCCGGCGGCCGAACTCGGAGTAGATCATGGTCACCACCTGTCGGCCGCGTTCGCTGCCCTGCAGTCGTGCCCGAAACTTGGCGACCGCCGCATCCAGTTCGCCCAGCAGCCGCTCCTGGGTGCCGCGCTCGTCGGAATGGGTGTCGAAGCCGCCGAGGGAGACCGAGTAGACCCGGGTCGGCACGCCCATGTCGATCATGGTCGCAACCAGATCGAGCTGGGCGGCGAGCTGGCTCTGGCCGCCGGCCGAGCCACCCTTGGCCGACTCGTCGTCCCGGTCCTCCGGTTGATCATCATCCTGGCCCGCCGCCTGTTGCCGGGCCGGGCCGAGGGTCTTGCTGGCCGCGCCGAGATCGGCGTACTGCTTCGCCGCCTGGGTCAGCCAGTGATCATCGCCCGGATCCGGCCTGGCCAGCCGTTCGATCGCCGTACCCAATCCGCCCTTGGGCAAGGCCAAGCCGGACAGGGGAAACGAGGCTGCGGCCAGCTTCTCCCCGGCGAGCAACGGCGGCGTCACCGAATCGAGGGAGACCGCCTGCAGCGGATCGGTGGTGGTGGCGTCGAGCCAGCGGCCGAGCCAGCCGCTGCGGGCCGGGGTGTCCGGGGCGGCGGTCTGCCAGATCGCCATCGACCGGAAGTGGCTCCGATCGGCCTTCGGATAGCCGACGCCGCGGACGATCGCCAGGCCTTGGTCCCGCCACAGCCCGTGCAGGGAGGTGAGGCCCGGATTGAAGCCGAGCCCCTGGCCGAGGTCGAGCACGTCCTCCGGCCGGTAGGCCAGCTCGGCCCGGGCCTGCTGATAGACCGGATCGCCGGTGGGCACTACGGTGTTCAGCCCGTCATTGCCGCCGTACAGGGTGATCACCACCAGCACGCCGGCCTCCGGAACGAGCGGCGAGGTCGCGGCGGCCTGAACCAGGTCGCCCCACCTGATCTGCGAGGCGCCGACCGCGAGAGCGCCGGCGCCCGCGACCCCGGAGAAGGCGAGGAACCGGCGGCGGGTGACCGGGCTGACCGACGTCGAAAGCTGTTCAGGGGGGTGGTTCATCTTCATCACGTCCTTCACGGAGCCGAGCGGTTACAGGGAAACGACGTATTCGGGAGAGCAGGCGGCGACGGCCAGCCGGCTCTCGGCCGGTGCACTCTCGATCGAGGCGGCGGTCCGGTCCGACACCCGGTCCAGCCCGAGCACCGCGGCCGGGTCGGCTTCGGTGAGCTCGGCGTCCGCGGCCTTGTTGATCATGGCGGCGAGTTCGATCCGGGACCGGGCGGCGGCGGTCGACAACCAGGCCGAGCCGGCCGCCCAGCCCCCGACACTGGGCGGCAAGAACGGGAGCTGGCCCATGCCCTTCAGCAGCGTGATCAACTTCTGTTGCTGCTTCGGCTCCAGCTTGCTCGGCCGGACGCCAGCGGCCCGGAGCAGGCCGACCGCCCACTCGACCGGTTGCTTCACCAGCGTCGTCGTCGAATCGGCGAACGCGTCCTCCTCGGCCAGTGCGCCGAGCAGAGCCGTGAAGTCACGGTCCGGCCCGTACGCGCCGACGAGCCGGTCCACCGCCTCGTCCGGCGGCGGCTCGGCGTTGACCAGCCGGAACCAGAGCCGGGACACCAGGAATCGCGGGCAGGCCGGCTGTGCCACGACCTGGTCGACGAAGCCCTTGGCGTCGAAGTCGGCGGTCCGGCCCAAGATCGTCTTGTCACCGGTCGCGTGTTGCCTCGGGCTGAGCTTGGCGATGCCGGTCTTCCGGTTGAGCTTCCAACCGGTCAACGCCCGAGCCGCCCCCTTGATGTCGTCCTCGGAGTAGTGGCCATGGCCGAGCGTGAACAGCTCGAGGAACTCGCGGGCCAGATTCTCGTTGGCCGCCTTCGCCGTGTTGTCGTTGCCGTCCAACCAGATCAGCATCGCGGGATCGATGATCATCGACCGGGCGAGGTCACGGAAGTCGCCCCGGCCGAGCCGCCGCAGCGAGGTGTTCTGGGTCAGCATCAGCCGCGGATCCTTCACCTTCTGCAGGCTGGTGGCGAAGTGACCGTGCCAGAACCAGGTCAGCCGCTCGACCAGCGGCGCGTCGGTGGCGACCATCCGGTCCAACCACCAGATCGTGGCCGCGGTCCGGTCGGCGCGCTGCCGCTGCTTGCGCTCCTTCTTTGCCGCCGGGTCCTCGTCCTTGCCGCCGCGCTGATACGGGGCCAGCTCCGGCGGCGGGGTGGCGGAGGAGTCGTCGCTCTCGGGGGAGAGCAAGGTCGAGAGCGACGCACGCCACCCCGCCCGCCGGGCGTCGGCGAGCTCGGTGCCGCCGGCGCCGAACCCGTACCGGTCCAGCAGCCGGCGGATCGCCTGATCTTCGGTCATCCGAGCCATGCCCCCACCGTGCCGAGGCAGCGGCCGCGGAACAATCGAATCGGCCCGACCTTCAGCGGATCTACAGCATCACGACGTCGCGCCCGTGTAGCGGCGCAGGCCCAGCCGCCAGCACAGCGTGGTCAGGCCGGCACCGATGATCGCGCCCGCGATCCCACCGAGCAGCAGAGCCGGATCCGGGCCGCGGACCAGGACCAGCGTCGGGGCGGTAGCGATCAGGGCCATCGGAAACAGGTACGTCAGCACGGCGCGCAGGGGACCGGGATAGATGTCGACCGGATAGCGGGCGAGCTGCCAGGCCGAGCCGTAGAACACGTCGAGTTGCAGCTTCGGCGCCCAGAACGCCAGCACCGCGAGGATCATGCCCAACGACCAGGTGATCACCAGACCGACCATGATCATCACCAGCCAGGACACCACCGCCGCCGGCTCGGGCGGCCGGCCGAGCCGGGCCAGGCCGACCACGATCACGCCCAGCCCGAGCCCGGACTGCACCAGCGAGAGCGGCGAGCAGCTGGACAGGCTGACCAGGAACAGGGTCGGCGCCGGCTGGAGCAGCATGACGTCGAGCTTGCCCTGGCGGATCCCGCGCTCGGGAAACCAGGACAGATTGGGATCGAGAAAGGTCTGTTTCAGCCCACTGAGCACCTGGAACGTGCCGATCAAGATCAGCGCCTCTGGCAGGCTCCAGCCGGCCAGGGTGTCGGTCGCGGTGTAGACCACCAGCACCGTGGCCAGGGTTACCGCCAGCCAGATCATCGACATCACCACATCGAAGATCAGGTTCACCCGGAAGGCGAGCAGGCGGCGCAGCGCCATCGAGAAGCTCGCGCCCAGCAGCGCAATCGCGATCATGCGCCGACCACCGTGTAGCGCCGGGTGCCGGCCCGCCACAGCCGGACGCAGCTCGCCACCCCGACAGCGATCCAGCCGAGCTGCAGCAGATAGCCGGTGATCACCGGGCCGCCGGTCAGCCGACCGGTGGCGAGCTCGGCCGGGAAGCCGAGCATGGCGTACATCGGCAACACCCGGCTGAGCTGCTGCCACGGCTCGGGCAGCAGCCCGACCGGGGCGATGGTGCCGCCGAGGATCATGATCAGATAGCTGCCGAAGGCGACGACGGCATGCACCCGCTCGGTCCAGAACCCGGTCAGCGACAGGCCGTACGTCCAGAGGAACATCATGATCCCGGCCAGCGGCACTGCCGGCAGGGCCAGCAGGATCGCCGCCGGATCGAACCGGACTCCCATGGCGAGGCCGGTCAGGAAGACTGCCGGGATGCCGATGATCGTCAACCAGGAGCGGATCGCAAGGTTGGCGCCGATGACGCCGATCAGCACCGGTTGCGGCCGCAGCAGCTCATGGCTGAGGGTGCCGTCGTAGATCCGCTCGGCCAGGGTGAACTGCTCGAACGACTCCGTCATCAGCGTGATCAACATCAGCGCCACGTAGTAGCTGACGATGGACGGATCGCCGGGGAACACCGCCGACCAGACGAACAGCCCGATCAACGGACCGACAACGGCCTGGACCACCAGCGTGGTCAGGAACCACCAGGAGCCGCTCCACTCCAGCACCTCCTGCCGCAGCCGGAGCATGATCAACTGGGACAGCCGGCTCATCCGATCCCCTCTCGGTAGGCGCGGTCGATGACCTGCTCCAGGGGCGGATCCTCGACCGCGAGGTCGGTGACCCGGATCGTGGACAGCACCCGGGCGGTCGTCGTCGCCACCTCGGCCCGCGGCACCCGGAGCAGCCAGCGATCATCCCCGTCCTCCTGGACCACCTCACCGAGACCGGAGAACTGCTCGGCCCCGGCTTCGGGAGCCGCGAACCGGATCAATTTGTACGGCGACAGTCGGGCCGACAGCTGACCGAGCGGCCCGTCGTAGCGGACCGTGCCCTGGTCGATCAAGATCAGCCGTGGGCACAGCTCCTCCACGTCGGCCATGTAGTGGCTGGTCAGCAGCACCGTGGCCCCGGTCCGGGCGACCTGGTCGCGGACGAAGGTGCGGATCGCGGCGGCCGCGGAGACGTCCAGCCCGAGGGTCGGCTCGTCCAGGAACAGCACCTCGGGTCGATAGCTCAGCGACAGGGCGAGCCCGACCCGCATCCGTTCGCCGAGGCTGAGGGCTCGCAGTTGCCGCTGCAGCAGTGGTTCCAGGTCGAGTAGGGTGGTCAGTTCCGCCAGCGTCGCGGCGAACTCGGCCCGGTCGACCTGATAGAGCAGCCGTTGGTAGTCCAGCGTGTCCAGGACGGTCAGCTCCTGCGAGCCGCCGACCGGCTGACTGCCGCGGACGAAGGCGATCCGTTTCAGGAAGGCCGTTCGGCGGTCCCACGGGGTCTGGCCGAGGACGTCGATCCGGCCGGCGGTCGGCCGGAGCAACCCGGACAGGATCTTCATCGTCGTCGTCTTTCCGGCGCCGTTCGGGCCGATGAAGCCGACCAGTTCACCCGGCCGGACGGAGAACGAGGCGTCGGCCACGGCCGCGATGTCGCGCCGGCTGCGCCGGCCGATCGATCGCAGCGCCGCCCGCAGGCCGGGCTCGCGGATCGGGACCCGGTAGGTCATGGTCAGTCCGTCGACAGTGATCGCATCCACGGAGTTCAGCCTTGACGCAAAAGATGCCAGTCAATGGCTTATTTCCGTGACACAGTGACGGGGTGCGTGCCGAACGCCTGCTCCGGATCCTGCTGCTGTTGCAGAGCCGCGGGCGGTTGACCGTGTCCGAGCTCGCCCGCCGGCTGGAGGTCTCACCGCGGACGGTGCAGCGCGACCTGGAGGCGATGAGCCTGGCCGGCGTGCCGGTCTACCCGACCCGCGGCCGGGGTGGCGGCTGGTCGCTGTTGCCGGACTTCCGGACCAGGCTGTTCGGGCTGACCGCGGCGGAGGCGATGTCGATCTTCGTCGGCACCACCACGCAGGTGCTGACCGACCTCGGTCTGGGCGAGACCGACCGGGCCTACGACAAGCTGCTCACCGCGCTGCCGTCGGGGATCCGCCGCGAGGCGGGCTTCGCGCTGCAGCGGGTGCTGATCGACCGGCCCGGCTGGGACGAAGAACCGACCGACGACGTCGGCTGGCTCACCGTCTGCCGTCAGGCGTTGTGGGAGGAACGTCTGATGATCATGAAGTACGGCAGCGGCCGGTCCAAGATCACGGTCGGCCCGCTCGGCTTGGTCGCCAAGGGCCATGCCTGGTATCTGGTCGCCCGGCGCGGCGCGGAGCCGCGCACCTACCGGGTCAGCCGGATCCTCAGCGCCGAAGTCACCGCGCAGTCCTTCGACCGGCCCGCGAACTTCGATCTTGCCGACTACTGGGCCGAATCGGTGCGGCGGACCCGGGCGCAGTGGCCGAGCTATCCGGTCGTGTTCCGGGTCCGCGACGCCGCCCTCGCCCGTTTCCGCGGCCGGCCCGGGGCGCGGATCACGCCGGCGGCCGCCGAACATCCGGGCTGGTCCCGGGTGGAGATCGACCTGGAGAATCCGGGCGAGGCCCGCTCCGTCGCGCTCGCGCTCGCCGGCGCCGCCGTGGTCGAGGAGCCCGCCGAACTCCGCCATCAGGTCCGGCTGGCCGCCGAAGAGGTGCTGCAACTCCATGATCAGATCAACGTCCCCGACCCTGGTCGTACCTGATCGCGACACACCGAGGACCTTCGCCGGATGATCGGCGAGCGGCCATCCGGCATGATCGGATCACATGGATCATGCGGGCAGCCTTCAATCCTCGACGTCGTCGCGGCGCTTCGTCTCACTGGACGTCCTGCGCGGTGTCGCGATCGCCGGGATCTTTCCGCTCAACTCGGTGGCGATCTGGATCACTGCCGGGGCGATCCCGGTCGAGGTGTTCCAGACGGCCGGCTGGACCGGGCTCCGGCTCTTCTTCCAGGGCCATTTCCTGCCGCTGTTCTCCCTGCTCTTCGGCCTGAGCTTCGGCATGGTGTGGCGGGCCGGTCGGGACACCCGGGTCCGGCCCCGGGCCGCGTTGGCCCGACGTGCGGGCTTCCTGGTGATCCTCGGCCTGCCGCATCAGCTCTTCGCGCCGGGCGAGGCGTTGTTGATCTACGGACTGAGCGGATTGATCTTCCTGTTGCCTTCGACCTTGCTGCCGCGGCGCCGCGCCGCACCCGTGCTCGGACTGGTCGGCTTGATCGGGATCGTCGCCGGGCTGGCGATCGAGGCCCAGCTGTTCACCCTGATCGGTCTGCAGCTCGCCGGCTTCGCCCTCGGCATCCTCGGCGCCGCCGGCCGTTGGGAGAGCCCGTCGGCCGGCCGGGCGATCATGATCACCGGCGTCTCGACCGGAGCGCTGGCGCTGGCCGGAGCCACCCTGCTGGTGCTCCGTCCCGAGCTGCAGGCCTCGTACGTGCTGTTGACCCTGGTGCAGCTGGTGATGGCCGCCGGCTACGTCGCCCTGGTGCTGGGCCTGATGCGGACCCGGTTGGCGCCGGCCCTGGTGGCCGCGTTCGAGCCGCTGGGTCGCACGGCGCTGACCTGCTACCTGTCCGCCACCGTATTGATCACCTTCGGTGCGGCAGCCGTCCGCGCCCTGGCTCCGGACCCACAGGGACTCGGGACGTGGCTCGGGCTGACCGCCTGGGTGATCGGAGTGCTGGCGATCCAGAACCTCGGGATGCGGCTGTGGCTACGCCGCTTCCGCCGCGGCCCGCTGGAGGAACTCTGGCGCCGCTTCACCTGGTGGACGCGCGACGGCCGGCCGACCCCACGTCCCGTCCCGGCCTCGGTATCCTGAGGTGATGCGGAGTCAGGCCCTGCGGCCCGGTCGGTCGGATCATTCATGATCGTCGTCTTTGCGCTGTCGGTGGCGGTGGCCGTCTGCGTGATCGCGGTCTGGCGCACCCGCACGGAGCCGCGGCGCCTCAGCAACGCGTTCTGGTTGTTGGCCGGCGGCATGCTGCTGATCAACGGGCTCGGGTCGATCGGGCTGATGGACGGGAGTCTGCTGTTCTTCCTGATCGCGTTGCTGGCGTTGCTCTCGCCGCTGTTGGTCCTCGTCCTCGGCGCCTTTCTGATCTTGAACGGGGTGGTGATGCTCCGCCGGGAGCGGGCGAGCCTGGCCAACTCGCTCTCCCTGCTCGCCGGGCTGTTGATCATCGTCCTGGTCGCCGGGACCATCCCGGTCTTGCTGAGCGCGCCGCTGTGGGTGAAGGCCGGCTGGCTGTTCGGCCTGCTGGTCGCCGGTTACCTGGGCTTCCAGTTCGTCGCGTTCGTCGGCTATGCCGGACTGTACGGCTGGCTGGTGCGTGATCATCCGGCCGAGTGGGTGATGGTGCTCGGCTCGGGCCTGCGCGCCGGCAGTGAGGTGCCGCCGCTGCTCGCCTCTCGGGTCCGCGCCGGGATGACCGAGTTCGCCCGCCGCCGCGGCCGGATCTTGATCATGTCAGGCGGCAAGGGGAGCGATGAGCAGGTCCCCGAGGCCGAGGCGATGGCCCGCTGGGCGGTGGACAACGGCGCCGATCCGACCGTGCTGCGGACCGAGATCGAATCCCGCAACACCGAGCAGAACCTGCGCTTCTCCTCGGCCCTGGTCCTCGCCGAACAGGTGACACCGCCGGCCGGGCCCGGCCTGATCGTCACCAGCAACTACCACGTCCTCCGCGCCGCGATCCTGGCCCGCAAGCTCGGCATCGCCGCCCAGGCCGCTGGCGCCCCCACCGCCGACTACTACTGGCCGAGCGCGATGATCCGCGAGTTCGTCGCGATCCTGCGCGAGCAGCGCCTCGTCCACACGATCTTGGTGTTGATCATCGCCATCCCGCTGCCCCTGGCCCTGCTCCTCGCCGGGATCCCGGCCTAGCCGCCTTCCTGCACGGCAGGGTTCGGCTGTTCGTTCCCTGAGCCTGTCGACTCGTTCCCTGAGCCTGTCGAAGGGGGCAGGCCAGATGCTGCCCCTTTCGGTTTCGGCCTGACGGCCGGAAAGACGCGCCAAGGACGGGCGGGTCAAGGCGAACCGCCGCGTTATCCGGCCGGGTGCCGGTGTTTGGGGGGCGAAAGTCGCCGGCTGGGTATCGACTGTGACGTTTCCCGGCCGTTCGACGCCGATCGAGCCCGGAAACGTCACAGTCGATGATCCCAACCACAGCCCAACCGGTACCCGGCCGGAAGTTCCCAGGAAACGCCGTCACCCGCCCGCCCTTGGCGCGTCTTTCAATCTTCGGCGTGCACCGAGCGGACTGGCCCGGCCGAACCCGGGCGCCGGCGAATCCTGCCGTTCCCGGGTCCACTCCACGGGTGCACCGGTCCTGCCACCCGAACCCGAGACAGCGCTTGATTGGCTTGCCCTTCGACAGGCTCAGGGAACGAAGGGCGACAGGCTCAAGGGACGAATACCCTCACGTCGCCTCGACCTCAGCCGAGCGCCTCGGCGACCTCGGTCTGACCGAAGAAGGCGGCCCAGCCGCGCGGGGTCTCGTGGAAGGTCGGATCGCGGGCCTCGAGATCGGCGCCATGATCAACGAGCAGCCGGACGATCCGGAGTTCGCCGGCGCCGGCCGCGTAGTGGACGGCGGCGGTGCCGCTCGGTGGGTCGGCCGGGAAGCCCAGCTCGACCAGGAGTTCGACGCCGGGCCAGCGCTGCGCCGCCGCGACCTGCCGGACCAGGTCGGGATGCCGGTCCGGCAGCGTCGGATCCGTTGCCAGCAAGGCTTCCAGTGCGGGACGGTCGGCGCCGAGGGCCGCGGCGACGATCGGCGGTTGCGGTCGGGACGCGGCGAAAAGATCACGCAGCACTCCCACCTCCGCGGCGTGATGGATCAGTTCGTCCAGCTCGTGCAACAGGAACGAACGCCTCGAGCTGCCCTGGTACGGCCCCGCGATCGGACCCATCGTGAGGTCGAGCTCGGTGGCCTGGGCGAGGCAGCGCCGCCAGAAGGCGTACGCGTCGTCCAGGTGCTCCCGGCATTCCGCTACGGTCCCCGCCCGGCCCGGCCGATCGGGGCGCGCCTCGGGAGTCAGCCCGATCCAGGTTGCGTTGCGTTCACCGGACAGCACGTCGCCGAGGTGGCTCAACCGCCAGGCGATCGTGGTGATCGGCGCCGGGTCCGGCGGCAGGGCGGCGCCGTCGAGTTGCCAGACACCGTCGGCATCCGGCCGCACCGACCAGCTGTCCTCCGCCGGCTGCCAGAGGTATTCCTCGTCGTCGAGACTCTCGATCCGCGCTAGCAGTCGCTGCCACGCGAAGTCCGACAAGGACAAAAGATCATCTCGTTCCGCCGTCATGAAACCGACGATAACGCGAGTGCCCGACAGGCTTCTGTCGGGCATTCAGTCGAGCGTCTTGTGGGCGGTCTCCTTGAGGAAGATGTAGACGATCAGGGAGATCAGGCAGAGCGCCGCGATGTACCAGCCGAACAGCCCCGGATTGCCGAGCTGCTTGAACCAGGTCCCGATGTACGGCGCGGTGCCGCCGAAGATCGCCACGGTCAGTGAATACGGGAAGCCGATGCCGGAGGCCCGCACCCGGCCTGGGATCAACTCGGCGTTCAGGGCGGCGCTGATCGAGGTGAAGCCGCTGAGGAAGATCATCCCCAGCAGGGTGATGATCAACAGCCCGGCGAAGCTGTTGCTCGAGCTGATCAACGACAGCGCCGGCACGATCCCGATCACGAACGCGGCGGCAAACGTGATCAACATCGGCCTCCGGCCGATCTTGTCCGAGATCGCCCCGGTGATCGGCTGGATCAGGCCGAAGAAGGCGAGCGAGATCGTGCTCACCAACAGGGCTTGCTGGGCCGAGTGGCCGTTCTGCTGCGCGAAGGTCGGCAGATAGGTGGTCCAGGAGTAGTACGCGATCGTGCCGGCGATGGTGACGCCGCAGACCAGCAGCGACTCCCGCGGGTGCCGCACGATCGCCTCCAGCAGCCACGGCCGCCGGGCGTCCGCGGTCACGTCCCGGGTCTCCTCGGCGCTGACCCGGATCACCAGGCCGACCAGGGCGATCACCGCACCGATGAAGAAGCCGATCCGCCAACCCCAGCCGGACAACTGTTCCGGGGTCAAGGAGAAGGCCAGCACCGTCGCCACGCCGGAGGCGACCAGCTGGCCGGCCGTGGTGGAGACGTACTGGAAGGAGGAGAAGAAGCCGCGGCGGCGCGGCGGGGCGGACTCGACCAGGAAGGTCGTGTTGGCCGCGAACTCGCCGCCGATCGAGAAGCCGGCGACCAGTCGGCCGAACACCAAGATCACCGGCGCCAGCACCCCGGCCGACTCATACGTCGGGGTGAGCCCGATGATCAAGCTGCCGACGCCCATCATCAGGATCGTCGCGGTCAGGGTGTTCTTCCGGCCCCAGCGGTCGGCCGCCCAGCCGATCACCAGGCCGCCGATCGGCCGCAGGAAGAAGCCGACCGCGAAGACCCCGAAGGCCAGCAGCACCTGGGCGATCGGGTCGCCGGGAGCGAACACCTGCGCCGCGAAGATCGGCGTCAGGAACGTGTAGATGTACCAGTCGTACCACTCGACCGCGTTGCCGATCGACGCCGCGATGATCTGCCGCGGCCCGCGCTGCTGGGCCCGGCTCCGCTGATCAAGATTCGGCTCTGAGCTCATGATCACCTCGAGCGTCCGCAGGGTTACGCTCCCTGAGCCTGTCGAAGGGCCAAGGTGATTCTGGTCCGCCCTTCGACAGGCTCAGGGAACGAAAAGGGTTCAGGCGGGGTTGATCAATCCCGGGGTCTGCGCCTTGGCGGCGGCGTAGCGCTTCTGGGCGTCGGCCCAGTTGACGACGTTCCACCAGGCCTTGA
>NZ_VKCZ01000018.1 GCF_009299835.1 Microlunatus speluncae | reverse complement strand
GAACGCTCGACCCCGACCCACCCTCGACCTCAAGACCCCAGCACAGGCCCTGAACAAATTCCTGACCAAAGTTGCTTAGACCGCTTGACTTTGGGTCGGTTTTCAGGTGGGAAACGTCACTGTCGATGATCAACAGAATTCCTCGACGCCCCGGCGGGGTGCAGAACCGGTCGGGAAGGACTACCGGCGGCGACGACCGCCCGAACCGGCGCCCGGGCGCGAGATGGACCGACCGCAAGAACCCGCCCGCCCTTTGCTGCGTCTTTTCCGGCCGTCAGGCCGAAACCGGCGGGGTCGGGTTGGCCCCCTTCGACGGGCTCAGGACGACGCTTCGACAGGCTCAGGGAACGAACATCCGAACCCTGGACATCTTATACCCCCCTGGGGTATATCTATCTTCATGAGCACCATTGAGGGGACGAGCTCCCCGGCCCGCGATTCGGGCCCCAAGCGCGTTGTCCGGGCGGTCGCCCGACGGTGGCCGGCGATCGCCGGTGCCGCCGTGGCGCTGCTCACCGTCGTGCCGGTCCTGCGGCTCGGCACCGTCAACGACGTGGCGGCCGTGGTCACGGCCTCGGCGTTGGTCTACCTCGGCGCCGCCGCGCTCGGTCTGCGCGGCGCGGCCTGGCCGGTCTTCGGAGTCAGCTTCGTGCTGATGACGATCGGCTTCTTCGTGCCCGGCTTCAACCCGTCCTGGGTGATGATCGCGATCGCGGCGGCACTGTTGATCTTCGGAGTGGTGCGCGGGCGATGGCGGCCGACGCACGGCCTTCCGTTGCAGCTCGCGGCGCTGGTGATCTTGGGCCCGGTCGCCCTGATCGCCGCCGGGGTCGACCCGCGGGTGTCCGGAGTCCTGATCGCGGCCGGCCTGTTCGCCCACGCCGGCTGGGATCTGTACCACCACCGCAAGGACCGGGTCGTGGTCCAGTCGATGGCCGAATTCTGCCTGGTCCTCGACACCGTCCTAGCCATCGCCGTCCTCTTCCTCGCCTTCCGCTGACCCCCCACCGCCCCCTCCCACCCGAGTTGTCAGAACTGAGTAGCTCTATAGCGCACCTCAGTTCTGACAAGTCGGCAGGAAAGGGGGTCAGTCCGGCGGGTCGGGGTCCGGGTCGGCGGCGGCGGCGAGGAGGTCGGAGCGGTGGGCGAGGGTTGCGCGGTCGCGGCCCTGGCGGTGCCCACGCTCGATCTCGGCGGCGTCGATCAGCCGCCAGGCCGGCATCCCGAGCGGATGGATCCCGCGATCGGCCAGCAGCCGATCAAGATCATCCCGATCATGGTCGGCGACCAGCTCACCATCGGCGATGTCGGTGAGCAGCGAGGTGACGGTCTCGACGGCGTCGGACTTGTTGGTGCCGATCACCCCGGTCGGCCCGCGCTTGATCCAGCCGGTGACGTACTCGCCGGTGGCGAACGATCCGTCGCGGATCACCCGGCCCTCCGCGTGCGGCACCCGGGCGATCTCGGGATCGTACGGGACGCCGGGCAGCGCCGTGCCGCGATAGCCGACGGAGCGGACCACCAGGTCGGCCGGCAGTTCGGGGCCCGGGCCGGCGGAGAGCAGCCGGCCGGTCGAGTCGATCATGGTCCGCTCGGTGATCACCGAGGCGACGCGGCCCTCGCCGGCCAGCCGCACCGGCCGGGTCCAGAAGTGGAAGTGGATCCGCCGGGCCGCCGTCCCGTCCGACCGCTCGGCCCAGCCCGACAGCACGGCCAGGTTCCGCGCCGCGACCTTGCCGATGGTCGCCGGGTCGATCGCATGATCGAACGGGTCGATCACGATGTCGACCCCGTCCAGGTCACCGAGCTCTCGCAGTTCCTTGGTGGTGAAGGAGGTGTTCGCCGGGCCGCGCCGGCCGAGCACGTGCACGTCCGTCACCGCCCGGTCGTCCAGCGCGGTGAGCACCTCCTCGGCCATGTCGGTCCGGGCCAGGTCGGCGGTCGGCCGGATCAGGATCCGGACCACGTCCAAGGCCACGTTGCCGACTCCGACGACGACCGCCGACCGGGTGCTGGCGACCAGCCGGGAGGCCTGCTCGGCATCGATCCCCGCCGGCTCCGGCCCGGTGATCGCCGGCGACTCCAGATCCGGGTGGACGTCGGGATGGCCGCAATACCAGGCGACCAGCTCGGCCGCGGCGATGCTGCCGTCCAGATCTTCGCCGGGGATGTCCAGCCGGCGGTCGCTGGCCGCGCCGTAGGCGTAGATCACGGCGTCGACCGAGCCGCGAAGCTCGTCGATGGTCACATCCCGGCCGACCGTCACGTCACCGTAGAACCGCACCTCGGGCCGGCTCAGCGTCCGCTCCAGCGTGTTGCGGATCGACCGGATCGACGGATGGTCCGGCGCGACCCCGTAGCGGACGAGGCCGAACGGCACCGGCAGCCGGTCCAGCACCGCGACCGACACCGCGACGTCGCTCTGCTGGCACAGGGCCTCCGCCGCGTAGATCCCCGATGGTCCGGAACCGATGATCGCGACGACGAAGGGCCTCATCGGGTCAGGTTATCCGCACATCAGGACCGCGAATCGGGATTTTGATCACTGTCGTCGCCGCGCCCGTACCGGCAGGGTTAGGGTCGGTG
The DNA here is from genome assembly GCF_009299835.1 of Microlunatus speluncae. Lineage (GTDB taxonomy): Bacteria > Actinomycetota > Actinomycetes > Propionibacteriales > Propionibacteriaceae > Microlunatus > Microlunatus speluncae. The sequence goes on along the minus strand of NZ_VKCZ01000018.1, from coordinate 176,343 downwards.
ACCGACGATCACTCTTGATCACGTCGCTGGGAGGCGATTCGATGTCCAGACCGCACATCCTCTTCGTCGGGATCGACGGCGTCCGCTACGACACCCTGCTGGAGCAGCAGACTCCGGCCCTGGACCGGGTCGCCGCGGACGGATTCCTGCAGGACCTGCAGGTCAACGCCTCGGGCCCGACGATCTCCGGGCCGAGCTGGTCGACCATGGTCTCCGGGGTGCTGCCGCCGACGCACCGGATCTTCGACAACAACCTGACCGATCATGATCTTGGACGGTATCCGGACTTCATCACCCTGGCCGGCCGGGCGTTCCCGGAGGTGCAGACCTTCGCCGGCGCCGACTGGGAACCGCTGGTGAGCAGCCACAGCGGCGGCCCGATCTTCGCCGGCGGCGGCTTCCTGTCCGACCGAAGGCGAGGCAAGAAGGCGACCGCCGACGACTGGCATGTCGGTGATCAACAGGTCGCCGACCGGGCCACCGAGCAGCTCGCCGGGCTGGCGTCGGAGCCGGGATCGATCACCTTCGTCTATCAGCACGGCGTCGACACGGCCGGGCACCGGGAGGGCGTGGGCGAGCGTTACCGGGAGTTCATCGACGCCTCGGATCGCCGACTGGACCAACTGTTGCGCGCGGTCGACGAGCGTCCGACCCGCGATCACGAGGACTGGTTGATCATCATCGCGACCGATCACGGCCACATCGACGAGGGCGGTCACGGCGGCGATCATCCGGCCGAACGGACCGCCTGGATCGCCGCCAGCGGCACCGGAGTCCCGGCCACCGACGAGCCGTTGATCTTGGAGCAGGCCGACGTCGCCGGCCACGTGCACCACGTGCTCGGCCTGACCGATCAGCCTCCGGAGTTCGTCGGCCTCCCCTTCGGCACCCGCACCGAGCCCGCCCGCGGCTAGCCCCCACCGACTTGTCAGAACTGAGTAGCCCTATGGCACAACTCAGTTCTGACAAGTCGGTGAGGTTGGCTCGGTCAGTAGCGGATGCAGGCCGTCCGGAGGTCGGTGTAGAAGTTCCAGGTGTCCGGGGAACACTCGGCGGCGCCCAGTTGGGAGGCCTTGGCGCCCAGGTGCGGCAGGTGGGCATAGGCGCCGACGCCCGGGCGGTTGACGTGCAGCATCCCGGCGTCGAGCACGTTCAGCGCCTGGAACATCGCGGCCTGGTCGGTGGTGAAGATCGTCGCCGACATCCCGTACCGGACCGAGTTCGAGATCTCCACCGCCTGGTCGAAGCCGTCGCAGTCGATCACCGCGAGCACCGGGCCGAAGATCTCCTCCTGCGCCAGCTCGCTGTCCCGGTCGACCTCGCTCAGCACGGTCGGCTCGACGTAGAACCCGTCGACGGGCCGCCCGTCCCGCTGCACCCGGGCCGAGCCACCGCCACATCGTACGGTCGCGCCGGCGGTGACGGCGCGGTCGACCGCGTCCAGGCAGGCGTCACGGCGGACGTCGTTGATCACCGGGCCCAGGTCGGTCCCGTCCGAGCCACCCGGGCCGACCCGCAGCCCGGTGGCGCGGTCGACGACCCGGCGCAGCAGCTCCTCCTTGACCGACCGGTCGACGATCACCCGGCTGGTGGCACTGCACCGTTGCCCACTCTGGCCGAACGCGCCGTGGACGATCGCCGTGGCGGCCGCGTCGAGATCGGCGTCGGCGAGCACGATCACCGCGTTCTTGCCGCCGAGCTCGAGTTGGGTCCGGAGCAGCCGCTCGGCCCCGGCGGTGTTGATCGCCTGCCCGACCGGCAAGGAGCCGGTGAACGAGATCCCGGCGACCCGATGATCATCGACCAGCGCGGCTCCCGGGTCGCGATCACCCTGCACCAGGTTGAGCACCCCGGCGGGCACTCCGGCCCGGTCGAACGCGTCGACCAGCAGCGCTGCGGTCAGCGGGGTCAGCGGCGACGGTTTCAGCACCGCGGTGCACCCGGCGACCAGGGCCGGTGCCACCTTCCAGACCGGGATGGCCAGCGGGAAGTTCCACGGCGTGATCAGCCCGACCACGCCGATCGGCCGCCGGAACGTCAGCGCCAGCGTGCGTGGTTCCTCGGCCGGCGTGGTGATCCCGTTCAGCCGGCGTCCCTCACCGGCGATGAACTCCATGATCGCCAGCGCCCGCTCGACCTCGCCCCGAGCGTCGCCGAGCCGCTTGCCCTGCTCCCGGGTGATCGCCGCCGCGAAGGTCTCGGCCTCGGCCTCGATCAACCGGGCCGCCCGCCGCACGATCGCGGCCCGCTCGATCGGACCCACCGCCTCCCAGCCGGTCCGCGCCGCCCACGCCGCGTCGATCGCCGCGGTCGCCTCGGCGGCGGTCGATTCGGCGAACTCGCCCAGCGGATCGGCGAGATCGGCCGGATTGACGTTGGTGCGGCTGCCGGTCGCCGTCGCCCAGGCACCGGCGACGAAGTTGTGCCGGAGCCGGTCCGGGATGGGTTCAGTCATTCCGGCCTCCGGTGAGGCCGGTGGTGGCGACCCAGAACGCGTCGTAGTTGTGCACGCAGGCCGGTTCGGCGATGTCCTGATCAAGATCATCCGGCCGGTCCAGGCGGCGGTTGATCAAGAACGGGATGTTGAGCTCCCCCAGCGCACCGTGTGATCGCAGCGGCGCGTCGAGCTGACCGAGGTCGTGCCAGGCCGGGTAGCGGCCGAGGGCGTACCCCTTGTCGGCCAGCACCACCAGGTCGCCGATCCGGTCGGCCGGCAACGCGTACCGGTCGGCCGCGTCGGCGCGGGTGTGCACGGCCTGGACGCCCTCGAACCGGGCCAGCGCGCTGCCGACGACGGCCGGATCGGCCCCGGCCGGCAGGTAGACGCTGGCGAACGAGCCGAGCGCGCCGTGATGCACGGTGTACGGATCGGTGATCGGCAGGATCACCCGGGCCGCACCGGTGGCGAGCAGTCGGTTGGTCTCCTCCTCGACGTAGATCACCCGCGGCCGGCCGACCGGGTCGCTCTTGGCGCTCATCCCGTGATCGGCGGTGATCACCACTACCGCACCGAGCGCGTCCAGCTGGCCGGCGTAGTTGTCGATCATGGCGTAGAAGTCGTTCGCCACCGCCGTTCCGGGCGCGTGCTTGTGCTGGATGTAGTCGGTCAGTGACAGGAACATCAGGTCCGGCCGGCGGTCGTCGAGCAACTTCACCCCGGCGGCCAGGACGAACTCGCTCAGGTCGGCCGAATAGACCGGCGGCACCGGCCGGCCCACGTAGACCAGGACATCGCCGATGCCGTTGTCCGCGACCGTCGCCTGGTCCGCCTTCTCGGCCGAGAAGCAGATCCCGCGCCGGGTCGGCTCGACGAACGTCGCGCCGCCGTCCAGCGCGGGCCCCGACTCGACCAGGCCGGCGCCGAGCAGCCGGCGCAGCTTGTCCTTGGCGGTGACGACGGCGACGTCGTGGCCGGCGGCCGTCGCGGCGGCGAAGATCGTCGGGATCCGCAGGAAGGCCTTGTCGTTCATCAACACCTCCTCCCCGGAGTCCGGGTCGAGGATGTAGTTGCCGCTGATCCCGTGATCACGCGGCGGCCGGCCGGTCGCGATCGACACGTTGTTGGGATTGGTCAACGCCGGCATCGCGCTGTGCGCCGGCCAGTCGCTGAACCCGTCCGGGCTTGCTTTCGCCAGCCAGGGCATCCGGCCGGCGGCCAGCGCCAGCTCGTGGTAGGCGGGCTCGCTGCCGTCGATGCAGATCACGATCACCGGTTCGGCCGGCGGCCGGTATTCCCTGCCGTTGACGGTGAAGGGCTGCCGTGTCATGGACGTTCTCCTTGTTCGCGTACGGTCACTGGCCGAAACTCGGCACCGAGTCGAGCAACTCTTGGGTGTAGCGGTGCCGCGGGGCCGAGAACAGTTCGGCGGCCGGGGCCGCCTCGACGATCACGCCGTCCTGCATCACCGCAACTTGATCGGCCACGTGCCGGATCACGCCGAGGTTGTGCGAGATGAACAGGAACGAGACCCCGGCCGATTCCTTCAGGCCCATCATCAGATTGAGCACGTGCGCCTGCACGGTGACGTCCAACGCCGACGTGCACTCGTCTGCGACGATCAAGGCCGGTTTCGTCGCCAACGCCCGGGCCAGGCCGACTCGCTGTCGCTGACCGCCCGACAGCTGGTACGGACGCCGGCCGAGCGCATCCGGCGGCAGGTCCATCGTGGCCAACAATTCGGCGCTGAACTCCTCGATCCCGGACCGGGGCACGATCCGCGAGATGATCATCGGCTCGGCCAGGATCTGCCGGACCGTCATCGACGGATCGAGGGAGTTGTTCGGGTCCTGGAAGACCATCTGGATCCTCGGCTCGTTCCTGACCACGCCGCCTCGGCCGACCAGCTCCCGGCCGTCGAAGATCACCGAGCCGCGGCGGACCGCGGCCAGTCCGAGCACCGCGCGGGCGATCGTGGTCTTCCCCGAGCCGGACTCGCCGACCAGGCCGAAGATCTGGTTCCGGCCGACCGCCAGCGAGACGTCGCGGACCACGTCGCGCTGCCGCGACCCGCCGCGGAGCAGGTTTGACCCGAGCCGGTACGAGATCGTCACCTCCCGCAGCTCCAGCAGCGGATCCGCCGGCCCGCTCATCGCAGCCCGGCCACGAAACGGCGGGAGACCAGGTGATCATCGGCGACCCGGACGAGCTCGGCGTGCTCGCGCTGCTCCGGGTCGAACCGGCCGATCCGCGGGTCGAGCTCCCGACCGGCCAACACATCCGCCTTGGTGATCAGCCGACTGCCGGGAGCCACGCTCAGCGTCGGCACCGAACTGATCAACAACCGGGTGTACGGATGCCGCGGGTCCGCGATCACCGACCGGGACCGGCCGGACTCGACGATCGATCCGTCGTACATCACCGCGATCCGGTCGGAGTGGGTGGCGACCACGCTCAGATCGTGAGTGATCAACAGCACCCCGAGCCCGTCGGATCGCAGCTCGTCCAGCAGTCGGAGGATGCCCCGCTGCACGGTCACGTCCAGCGCCGTGGTCGGTTCGTCGGCGATCAGGAACCGGGGCCGCCCGGCCAGCGCCATGGCGATCATGATCCGCTGCAGCTGCCCGCCGGACAGCTGATGCGGATAGCTGCCGAAGCGCTCGACGGGTCGGTGGATGCCGACCCGCTCCAGCAGGTCCAGGGACCGGGACCGGGCCTCCGCCGCGGCGACCTGCTGGTGCGCCCGGACCGACTCGATCAACTGCCGGCCCACCGTCCGGATCGGGTTCAGCGCGGTCCACGGGTCCTGGAAGATGATCGACACCGCACTCCCCCGCAGCGCGTCGAAGTCGGTGTCCCGGGCGGACGCCAGGTCCAGTTCGTGGCGCGGTCCGGCCGTCGCCGGATCGGCCGGTCCGATCCGGAGTGTCCCGCTGACCGTGAAGGCCGAGGCCGCGTGCCAGGAGGTGAGCAGGCCGAGGATGCTCAGCGCGGTGATCGACTTCCCGCTGCCCGACTCGCCGACGATCGCCAGCGTCCGCGACTCCTCGACCGTGATCGACAGCCCGCTGACCAGGGTCCGGTCGGGCCCGTCACCGCGGACCGTGATCGTCAGGTCGGAGACCGAGAGGCTCATCGTGATCACCTAATCCGCGAACCGAAGCTGGACCCGCGACCGGAGCCACTCGCCGATCACGTGGACGCAGTAGGCCATCAGCACCAGCACCGCGCTCGGCACCATCGACGACCACGGGTTCGTCGCCAGATAGGTCCGGCCCTCCCCGATCATCTGGCCCAGCGTCGCGGTCGGCGGCTGCACCCCGATGCCGATGAACGACAACGCCGACTCGAGCAACATCACCGGCGGAAAGCTGAGCACCATCAGCACGATGTAGTAGGACACCGTGTTCGGCAGCACGTGGCGCAGGATGATCCGCAGCGACGGTGCGCCGTACGAGCGGGCCGCGTCGACGAACGGCTGCTCCCGCGCGCTCAGCACCAGCCCGCGGATCACCCGGGCGTAGGTCTCCCAGCGGGCCAGCCCGATGAAGATCATCAGGACGCCGATGCCGCGGCCGAACATGACCAGCCCGACCAGGATCAGCAGGGTCAGCGGCACCGACTGCTGGAAGTTCACCGCGAGCATCACGATCCGGTCCCAGACGCCGCCGAAGAAGCCGGCGGTCAGCCCGAGGGTGAGCCCGACCAGGCTGCCGACGATCAGGCCGACCGCCGCGATCAGCAGGCTGGTCCGCGTCCCGTGCAGCACCCGGGTCAGGGTGTCCCGGCCGAGGGCGTCGGCGCCCAACAGGTTGGCCGAGCCGGGGTCGAGGAAGATCGGCAGCGCGTTCCGGCTGGTCAACAGGGTCCGGTCCGGATCGAACGGCGACAGCAGATCGGCCAGCAGGGCGGCGACGATCACGACGGCCAACGCGACGGCACAGAACCGGGTCCAGCCGCTCATCGAGCCGATCATGCGATCCCCCGGGTCCGGCCGATCCGTGGATCGATGATCAGATAGCCGATGTCCAGCAGGTAGTTGATCGTGATCACGATCAACGAAACGGTGACCACCGAGAACTGGATCACCGGGAAGTCCCGGTTGATCACCGAGTCGACCAGCAGGGTGCCCATTCCGGGCCAGGAGAAGATCGTCTCGATCACCATCGTGCCGGACAGGATGTCGACGACGATCATGCCGATCTGGGTGATCACCGGGACCCCGGTGTTGGGGAACACGTGCCCCCAGACCACCGCGCGGCGACCGGTGCCCCGGCTGATCGCGGTGACCACGAAGTCCTGGTGCAGGGTTTCTCGCATGCTGTTGTCGACGTAGCGCGACAGCGACACGATCGAGCCGATCGACAGGCAGATCACCGGCATCACGTAGTGCGCGGGAGTGGTCGCGCCCTGGGTCGGCAGCGCGTTCAGCACGAAGCCGAAGGTCAGGATCATCACCAGCGAGAGGACGAAGCCGGGCACCGCGTAGAGCACCGACATCACGTGGCTCAGGGCCCGGACCAGCCGCAGCCGCGGGTAGAGGGCGAGCACCATCCCGACCCCGACCCCGACGACCACGCTGAAGATCAGCGAGAACACCCCGAGCTTCAGGGTCTCGGCCAGCCGCGGGAAGAAGACGTCGGTCACCGGCCGGCGTTCGACCAGGCTCATCCCGAAGTCCCCGCCGAACGCGTTGCGTAGATAGAGCAGGAACTGCTCCGGATAGCTGCGGTCCAGCCCGTACTTGGCGTTGTACTGGTCCAGCTGACCCGGCTCGAGACCGTCCGGATACATCAGATCGAACGGATTGCCAGTCGCCCGGGCGGCGAGGAAGACGAAGATCAGCACCAGCAGCGCCGTGATCGCGCTGACCAGCGCGCGCGAACCCAGGAACCTCAGCACCCGTCCATCCCGATCATGAACAGCCCGATCATGAACACCCGATCAGGTCGAGGTCTCGGCGACGTCGCCGTTGCGGAAGGAGAGGCAGTACGGCCGCAGGTTCGGCGACTGGATGTAGTCGATGTTGGCCCGCATGCCCAGCGACTCGTACGGCTTGAACAGGTAGATGAACGGAGTCTGGGCCCGGTAGAAGTCGAAGATCTCGCCCAGCGCCGTCTTCCGTTCCGCCTCGTCCTGCCCGTATCGCATCCGGTTGAAGGCGTCGGTGTAGGCCTCGGTCGGGACGAAGTGCTTGACGTTCGCCGCCTCGCCCTCGGGCGCCCAGTGACGTTCGATCATGCCCATCGGGTCGGGATAGTAGAGCGGATTGGACCAGGTCCTGATCTCCAGCCCGGGATCGTCGTCCGGGATGTCGTCGACCTGGATCAGCTTGGCGGTAACACCGACATCGGCCCACATGTCCACGACGGCCTGAGCCACCAGGTCGGCATAGGTGTAGTAGTTGGTGTCGTTGTAGATCTCGATCACCTCACCGGCATAGCCGGACTCGCCGACCAACTGCTTGGCCCGCTCCGGATCGAAGCCGATGTCCTTACGGTCCGGGAACTTCAGCGCGTCGGCGTAGCTGTCGAACTGATACGAGGTCGCGGCCTCGGCCTTGCCGTTCCAGATCGAACTGACGATGGCGTCGCGGTCGATCGCGTAGTCCATCGCGGCCCGGAGTTTCGGGTCGGTCAGCGCCGGGTTGGACATGTTGAGCCGGTACAAGTGATAGAGCTCGAGCACGCCGCCGACCAGCTTGATCCGCTGATCACCGGCCAGCAATGTCTCCTGGTCCGGCGGGATGTTGGTGATGAAGTCGACCTCGTCGTTCTTCAGCGCGGTGATCCGGGACGCGATCTCCGGGATCGACAGGTACGTGATCTTGGTGTACGGAGGCTTCCCGGACCAGTGATCGGGCACCGCCTCCAAGATCAACGACACGTCCGGGGTGTACTCGACCACCTGGTACGGCCCGGTCGCCACCGGCTTGTTGGACGCCGCGTCCAGGCCGACCTCGGTGGTGTACTTCTTCGCCGAGATCCCGGAGTTGGGATCCGACAGCAGATGCTCCAGCAGCGGTTCCGGCCGCTTGGTGGTGGCCCGCACCGTGTGCTCGTCCACCGCGGTGAACTCGGTGATGTTGGCCAGCAGGTAGGCGTACGCGGTGGCGTAGCTCGGGTCCTCCTTCTTGATCACCCGGTTCATCGAGTAGGCGACGTCCGCGGCGGTGAACGGGCTGCCGTCGTGGAACGTGACGTCGTCCCGGAGCTCGAACTCCCAGACCAGGTCCTCGATCTGCTCCCACTTCGTGGCCAGCCCCGGCTTGAACGAGGCAGTCTCGGCCTTGGTGTCCCGCGCGATCAGCGTGTCGTAGATGTTGTGGTAGGCCTGGATGCCGGAGTTGGACACCGACCCGTTGGCGTCCAGTGTCCCCGGCAGCGACTGGACCCCGATCCGCAACTCGGTCCGGGCCGCCATCCCCTCGGCGGTTCCGGAGCCGTTGCAGGAGGTGGTCGCCAGAGTGGCCGCGGCTCCGGCCGTCAGCCCGAGCCCCAGCAACGACCGGCGGCTCAGCGGTGACTCGCTCATGATCATGTCCCGTCGACTTCGATCTGTTGATCACTCGTACCGCAGCGGCGTCCGCTGCGCCGGGTTGATCTTGAGTATTCGCGCGCCGCCGAAACCCCGTCAATGCGGCTTTGGTGATGACCTGATAACGGATCACCACCCTGCTGGAACCCGTCACTAGTAGGGTCTGCGCATGGCCGTGACGCTGCAGCAGTTGGAGATCTTCCGCGCCGTCGCGCGCAACTTGTCCTTCTCGGTGGCGGCCAAGGAGGTGTACACCTCCCAGCCCCACGTCTCGAACCAGATCCGCAAGCTGGAGGAGCACTACCGGGTGCCGCTGTTCATCCGGTCCCGGCCCGGCATCGCGCTGACCGAGGCCGGCGTGGCGTTGTACGAGCGGATCAACATCATCCTGTCCGACATCGAGGAGGCCGAGCAGGTCATCCAGCAGTTCCGGGGGCTGCAGCGCGGCACGGTCCGGCTGGCCGCGACCGCCAGCCCCGGCAACCACGTCATCCCGGGGATCGTCGCCGAGTTCCAGCGCAAGCATCCCGAGGTGATGGTCCGGATGCAGGTCTCGAACACCGAGGACGTGCTGGAGCGGGTCGACCGGGACGAGGCCGAGCTGGCGATCACGCCGCGCCGACCGGAGTGGGGCGACCTGGAGAGCGAGTCGCTCTATGCCGAGGATCTGGTGGTGATCTTCCCCTCGACCATGACCCTGCCGGATCCCCTGTCGGTGGCCGAATTCGCCGAGCTGCCGCAGGTGGTCCGCGAGGACGGATCGCTGACCTGGGAGATCATGCGGGAGCTGGTGGAAGATCACGACCCGCGGATCGTCGCGCAACTCGGCGGCACCACCGCGGTGAACGAGGCGGTGGCGGCCGGGCTCGGGGTGTCGCTGGTGCCGGAGACCTCGGCCAAGGCGTGGCTCGACGCCGGCTCGGTACAGATCCGTCGGCTGACCGACGCCCAGCCACAGCACCACTTCTTCCTGATCCACTCACCGCAGCGGTACGTGACGCCGGCCACCCGGGCGCTGATCGAACACCTGCGGGAATGGGCGGCGAGCGCCCCTTTCGGCCAGCGCCCGTGATCACCGGGTGATCGCTCGGCTCACCGGGTGATCACCCCATTGCTCATTGCACATTGCCGCTCCGGAACCCGCTGGGCACACTGATCCGCACGACCGCTGGTCGTGATCATGAGTCGAACGGAGCAGTCATGTCGCACGCCGAGGCGCCTTGTCGTCGGCCGGTCGGCGCCTCGGGCGGCGTCCGGGTCGCCGTCTTCGACTCCGGTGCGGTGACCCTGCGCGACCTCGACCTGCCGGACCGGAGCCCGGGCGAGCTCGACGTGGACATCACCGCGGCCGCGATCTGCGGCTCCGACCTGCACACCGTGCTGGGCCACCGGCCGGCGCCGCCGGCGACGGCGCTCGGGCACGAGGGGGTGGGGCGGATCCGGTCGGCCGATCCGGGCGCGACCGACCTGCGCGGCGAACCGCTGCGGCCCGGAGACCGGGTCGTGCTGTCGATGATCCGCTCCTGCGGCGCCTGTGACCGGTGCCGGTCCGGGCTGACGATGAAGTGCCGCAACCTGTTCAAGTACGGGCACGCCTCGGTGACCGAGCCGCCCCTGGCGACCGGCACCCTCGCCACCCTGGTCCGGCTCAGCCCGAGGGTGCCGCTGTTGCGGATCCCGGACCAGGTCGACGATTCGATCATGGTCCCGGCCGGCTGCGCGACGGCGACCGCGGCCGCCGTGGTCGCGGCCGCGGCTCCGGCCGGCGACGAGTCGGTGTTGATCTTCGGCGCCGGCGCGGTCGGCTTCTACTGTGCCGCCATGTTCGCCGGACTCGGTTGCGCCGTTCAGGTCCGGGACCCGTCGGCGGCCCGGCTGGGCCTGTTGGCCGGCACCGGGGCCCAACCGGATGACGGTCGGCAGCGCCCGTACCCGATCGTCGTCGAGGCCTCGGGCAGTCCGGCCGCCTTCGCCGACGCCCTGGCCGCCGCCGACGTCGGCGGCCTGGTGGTCGGCGCCGGCTCGGTCAGCGTGGCCGCCGGCACGATCACCGTCGACCCGGCGCTGCTGGTGACCCGGCGGCTCCGGTTCAGCGGGGTGCACAACTACACGCCGGCCGAATTCGCCACCGCGGTCGACTGGCTCACCGCACACGGCCGGCGACTCGGCCTGGAACGCCTGCTCTCACCGCCGGTGCCGCTGGCCCGGATCGACGAGGCCTTCACCCTGATGCGGGCCGGGACCTACGCCCGAGTGCTGGTCCGCCCCTGACCTTCGATGATCGAGTCGACCGGGCTTGCCGATCCGGTCGGCCGGGCGGACACTGCGATCATGAACGGCACCCGGAAGACCCAGGCCGGCGACGGCGATGTCGCGGCCTATCTCGGCTCGATCACCGACGACCGGCGCCGGTCCGACGCCACCGACATGGTCGAGTTGATGCGCACCGTGACCGGCGCCGAGCCGGTGCTCTGGGGCGACTCGATCGTCGGATTCGGCCAGCAGACCTACACCACCGCCGACGGCAAGGAACGGAGCTGGTTCGCGGTCGGGCTGTCGGCCCGCAAGGCCGCGCTCACCCTCTACGGCCTGACCTACTACGAGAGCAACGCCGACCTGCTGGAGCGTCTCGGCCCGCACAAGACCGGCAAGGGCTGCCTCTACCTGACCCGCCTGGACCGAGTCGACCAGTCCGCCCTGACCGAACTCATCGAACGCTCCTGGCACACCAACAGCGACTGACCGGTTCATCCCCGTCGAGAGTGACGAAAACGACGCGCCCCGGGTCGGGACGCGTCGTTTTCTGCACACTCGATGCCGATGGGTCAGGCCGGCTGCTCGGCCTTCGCCTCGGAATCCTGGCGTGCGTTGCCGTTGCCGTTGTTGTCGGAGTTGCCGCCGCTGTTGCCGCCGCGGGAACGGGAGCGACCGCCGCGACCGCGGCCGCCACCACCGCCACTCTTGTGCTCGCGGGCGCCGCCGTCGGGCTGGGACTGCGTCTCGACCGGGAGGTCGTGCAGTTCGAGGCCGCGGCCGTTGCAGTGCGGGCACGGGGTGCTGAACGCCTCGAGCAGGCCGGTGCCGATCCGCTTGCGGGTCAGCTGGACCAGGCCGAGGCTGGTCACCTCGGCGACCTGGTGCCGGGTCCGGTCGCGGCCGAGGCACTCGACCAGCCGGCGTAGCAGCAGTTCCCGGTTGCTCGGCAACACCATGTCGATGAAGTCGATCACGATGATGCCGCCGATGTCGCGCAGCCGGAGCTGGCGGACGATCTCCTCGGCCGCTTCCAGGTTGTTGCTGGTGACGGTGGCCTCGAGGTTGCCGCCGGTGCCGGTGAACTTGCCGGTGTTGACGTCGATCACCGTCATCGCCTCGGTCCGGTCGATGATCAACGACCCGCCGGAGGGCAGGAACACCTTGCGCTCCAGGGCCTTGGCGATCTGCTCGTCCAGCCGGTATTCGGCGAACAGGTCGCCGTCCTCGGCCCCCTCGTAGCGCTTCATCCGGTCGGCCAGATGCGGCGCGACATGGCCGACGTAGCCCTGGATCACGTCGTAGGAGTCGGCCTGGCTGCCGTTGCCCTGGACGATCAACTCGGCGAAGTCCTCGGTGAAGAGGTCACGCACGATCCGGACCGTGAGGTCCGGCTCGCCGTACAGCAGCTGCGGCGCACTGCCGGACTTGACCTTCTTCTCGATGTCCTCCCACTGCGCCCGCAGCCGGTTGACGTCGCGGACCAGTTCGTCCTCGCTGGCACCTTCGGCGGCGGTCCGGACGACCACGCTGGCGTCGTCGGGGACCAGCTCGCCGAGGATGTCCTTGAGCCGCTTCCGTTCGGTGTCGGGCAGCTTGCGCGAGATGCCGGACAGGTGGCCGCCGGGCGCGTACACGACGTAACGGCCGGGGATGGTCACATGGTTGGTCAGCCGGGCACCCTTGGCGCCGACCGGGTCCTTGGAGACCTGGACCAGGATCGGCTGGCCGGACTTCAGCACCTTTTCGACCTTGCGGTCCTCGCCGCTGACATGGAACGACTCCCAGTCGACCTCGCCCGCATACAGGACGGCGTTGCGGCCGCGGCCGATGTCGATGAACGCCGCCTCCATCGACGGCAGGACGTTCTGCACCCGGCCGAGGTAGACGTTGCCGATCAGCGACGCCGCCGACTCGCGGTCGACGTAGTGCTCGACCAGGACGTCGTCCTCCAGGACGGCGATCTGGGTCAGGTCGTCGCGCTGCCGGATCACCATCTTGCGGGTGACCGACTCGCGTCGGGACAGGAACTCGGCCTCGGACAGGATCGGCGCCCGCCGCCGGCCGGCCTCCCGGCCCTCCCGCCGGCGCTGCCGCTTGGCCTCCATCCGGGTCGAACCGTCGATGCCGGTGACCTCGGACTTGGCGTCCCGGCGGCTCCGCGAGGCGGAGCTCGAGCTGGAGCCGGAAGTCGAGTCGTCGCCGTCCTCACCGCGACGACGCCGACGACGCCGACGCCGCCGGGTCCCGTCGCCCTCGGATTCGCCGTCGGCGGCCTCGCCGTCGCCGCTGTCGGACCCCTCGGCCTGATCGGTCGACTCGGTCGCGGCCGCCGCTCCGGCCTCCGCCTCGTCGTCGCTGTCGTCTCCGTCACCCGAGCCGTTGCGACGGCGACGCCGACCGCCACGCCGACGGCGCCGACGGCGATGACCGTCCGGTACGTCGTCGCCCGCGTCATCGGAATCGTCCGTCGCGGCCTCGGCCGTCTCGTCGTCCTCGGTCTCCGCCTCGGGTTGGCCGAGCAGGGCGGCCACGGCCTCCGCGATCGGATCCGCGCCCTCGGCTGCCGCAGTCTCGTCGGTCTGGGCCTGGTCAGCCGGGGCCGGCTCGGCCGTCTCGTCGGTGTCGGTCTCGGCCGTCGGTGCCGGCGCGGGCTCCTCGACGGTCGGGTCCTCCGCAGAAAGCAGGTCCGCAGCCGGTTCATCCGCAGTCGGTACGGCGATCACCGGCTCGATCGCCGGCTCCTCGACCGTGGCCGGCTCCGCGGGAACCTTCGCCGCGGCCTTCTTGCTGGCGCGCTTACGGGCGGGTCGGCTCTCGGCCTCCGGCTCCGCTGCTGCCTTCTTGGTCCGCCGGCGCGTCGCCTTCTTCGGCGTCTCGGCCACGGCGGCTTCGGCCTCGGCCACGGCCGGCTCAGCGACAACAGTCGCGGGGGCAACGGGCTCGGGCGCAACGGGCTCGGGGGCAACGGGCTCGGGCGCAGCGGCCTCGGCGACCGCCGGTTCGGGGGGAGCCGCCTTGGCAGCGGCGGCCTTCTTGGTGGTGCGGCGGCTGGCCGCCTTCTTCGCCGTCCGCTTGGCCGGGGCCGGCGCGGACTCGGGCTCGGGTGTGGCGGCGGCCGGTTCGGCCGGGGTCTCGGCCGTCGTGTCGGTCGGTACGGTCACGTCCAGGGCCGGTGCCGTGCTCGGCGGGCCGGCCGGTCGGGTGGCCGCGCGGCGCCGGCGGGCGGGCTTCTTGGCTACCGGCTCGGCGGGCGAATCGCCGACCGGCGACTCGAACAGCGTGGTCGGTTCGTTGGGTAGATCCTTGTCGGGCTCATGATCGAGCATCCAGACTCCTTCAGGGCACGTTTCGAACGCGCCTGCTCGTCAGCTGCTCCGGCCAGGGCCGGGCTGCGAAAGCTTGCAGTGGTCGACTCCCGGGTTGGCCTCCCGCGGTCGCATAGCCAGGCGCAACCTGGCGGTACGTCGCGGTGAAGGTGCCCAACACCTGACGCCTCGAGCTGTCACCTCGGTGCGTCATCGGGTCGAATCCTGGCGCCGGTTGGCGCCTTGGACATGGTCCAGTATTCCACACCAGGCCGAATTTCCCGATCAGGGCGGGCCGGAACGGGTGTGGCGGAGCCGCCGCCTAGGCGGAATACAGCTTGGTCCGGTACTGCTCGCCGTAGTAGACGGCGAGCTCCTCCATCGAGGCGTCCGGGCGCTCCAACTGCTTGGCGATCTCGGCCCGGGACGGCACCGGATCCTGCCACGAATCCGGCTCCCACAGCCGGGACCGGAGGAAGGCCTTGGCGCAGTGGTGGAAGACCTCGTCGATCTCCACCACCAGGGCCAGCACGGGCCGGTGGCCCTTGACCTCCATCCGATCGAAGAACTCGGCGTCGGAGACCAGGCGGGCCCGGCCGTTGACCCGGAGCGTGTCGGGGCGGCCGGGGATCAGGAAGATCAGCCCGACGTGCGGGTTGCTCAGGATGTTGCGGTAGCCGTCGACGCGTCGGTTACCGGGACGCTCGGCGATCGCGATGGTCGTGTCGTCGATGACGTACGCGAGCCGGCCGGCGGGATCGCCCTTCGGCGAGACGTCGCAGTTGCCGTCGGTGTCGGAGGTCGCGACCAGGCAGAACGGCGCGGCCTCCAGCCAGGCCCGGTCGAGCTCGTGCAGGGCCGGCCGCACCTTGTCCCGGACCCGCTGGAGCGGGGTTCCGATCAGGTCCTCGAGCTGCTCGACGTCGGTGATCTCGGTCCACGCGCTCTTTCCGGTGGTCTCCATGACCGCTACGGTAATCGGCCGATCGCCGCCCGTCGCGTACCAGCTCTCAACTGGCCCGGCCGTCGCCCGGCGGTCCGTCCTCGGCGGTCTCGTCGTCGGACCGGCCGACCAACTCGAAACCGGCCTCGGCCAGGTCCGCGGACAGCTCGTCGGTGATCATCAGCTCCTCATCCAGCTGGTGCGTCCGGTACGCGGTGCGGGCGACCATGTGGGCGGCGACCGGAGCGGTCAGCAACTGCAGCGCGGCGACCAGGATCAGCAGCCCGGTCACGGCGGGCTGACGCAGGGTCAGCCCCAGCCCGGCCAGCACGCAGAGCAGGCCCAGGGTCTGCGGCTTGGTCGCCGCGTGCATCCGGCTCAGCACGTCCGGCAGCCGCAGCAGTCCGATCGCCGCGGTCAGACAGAGCAGCGAGCCGAGCAACAGCAGGACGGCGCCGGCGATGTCCATGATCATGGTCGCGACCTCGTTCATCGACCGTCCTCCTCACGCGGGTCGGCCTCGATCTGCACGTCCCACTTGACCGCCTTGTCGCGGTCGGACACGAACCGGGCGATGCTCAGCGAGCCGGCGAACCCGATCAGCGCCAGCACCAAGATCACCGGCAGCGTCGTGGTGTGCCGGTGGATCATCGCCTCGGTGGCCAGCGCCGCGATCACGATCGCGATCGTCACGTCGGCGGCGATCACCCGGTCCAGGGTGCGCGGCCCCTTCGACATCCTGATCAAGGTGAGGACGGCGGCGATGCCGAGCAGCACGACGCTGACGGCGAGGATCACGGTGACGATCATGGTGCCTCCCGATCGGTCAGCAGGGCCCGCTCCTCGGCGCTGCCGAGCGATCGCAGCACCCAGGCCTCGGCCGTGCGGACCTCCCGCCGGACCCGGTCCAGGTCGGCCTCGTCGGTCACGTCGAGCACGTGCAGATAGAGCGTCCGGCTCGATCGGCGGGCCTCGATCACGATGCTGCCCGGCACCAGCGACACCAGTTCGGCGGTCAGCGTCTGGTAGAGATCGGAGTCCGACCGCAGCTGGACCCGGACGATCGCGGCCCGCGGCGGGCGGCCCGGTCGCAGGATGGTGCGGGTCACCTCGAAGCTGGCGACGACAAGATCACCGAGCAACCGGAGCAGCGTCCAGAGCAGGGCGAGCGGCCGGATCCGGCCGGTGTACGGGATCGGCGGCAGCGGGAAGAGCAGGGTGACCAGCAGCCCGACCAACAGCCCGCTGAGCACGATCAGCAGCGAGAGCTCACCCCAGAGCACGATCCAGACGACCGCCAACACGATGATCGTGGCCGGCTGCAATCCGTTCCGACGCGGCGGCAGCTCCGGCTCGTCCGGACCGGTCATCTCACCTCACTCCTTCCGGCAGCACGGCCTGCAGGTACGGCTGCCGCAGCAGCATGTCGCCGGCGGCGCGCTCGGCGTAGCCGTACAGCGGACCGGCGATGAAGGTGATCGCGAGGCCGATCAGGACCAGGAACGCGGCGGTGATCACCATCCCGCGCGGCAGCTCGATCCGGCCGCGGCGGACGGTCAGCGTCCCCTCCCGGGCCGGCGCCCCGTCCGGCACCGAGCGCCAGAACGCCCGGTTCCACACCTTGGCCATCGCGTACAGCGTGAGCAGGCTGGTCAGCACTCCCCCGGCCACCAGCACGTACGCCAGCGGGGTGCCGACCGCCACGCCGGCACCGAGCAGGCCGAGCTTGCCGACGAAGCCGGACAGCGGCGGGATCCCGGCCAGGTTCATCGCCGGGACGAAGAACAGCACGCCGAGCAGCGGCGACAGAGCGGCCAGGCCGCCCAGGTCGTTCAGCGAGGTGCTGCCGCCGCGGCGCTCGATCAGGCCGGTGACCAAGAACAAGGTGGTCTGGATGGTGATGTGGTGGGCGGTGTAGAAGATCGCGCCGGCGTAGCCGCCGGTGCTGGCCAGCGCCACGCCGAAGATCATGTAGCCGATGTGGCTGACCAGGGTGAAGGAGAGCATCCGCTTGATCTCGGACTGGGCGACCGCGCCCAGGATGCCGATGATCATGGTCAACAGCGCCGCCCACATCAGCAGCCCGGTCAGCGGACTGTCCGGGAACAGCACGGTCTGGGTGCGGATGATCGCGTACACGCCGACCTTGGTCAGTAAACCGGCGAACACCGCCGTGACCGGGGCCGGCGCGGTCGGATAGGAGTCGGGCAGCCAGGCCGACAGCGGGAAGACTGCCGCCTTGATCGCGAACACGGTCAGCAGCAGCAGTTGCAGGATCAGTTGCAGCTGGTCCGGCAGCTCGGCCAGCCGGCCGGCCAGCTGGGCCAGGTTGACCGTCCCGGTGGCGGCGTAGATCACCGCGATCGCGACCAGGAACAGGAGCGAGGACAGCAAGTTGACCACCACGTAGGTGGTGCCGGCCCGGATCCGCTCACCGGTGCCACCGAGGGTGAGCAGCACGTAGGACGCGAAGAGCAGGATCTCGAAGCCGACGAACAGGTTGAAGAGATCGCCGGCCAGGAAGGCATTCGAGACGCCGGCCGAGAGCACCAGGAAGGTCGGGTGGAAGATCGAGACCGGGGTCTCCCGCTTCCGCTCCTCCAGGTCGGACCCCATGGCGAAGATCAACACCGTCAGCGTGACCAGCGACGACACGATCAACATCAGCGCCGACATCCGGTCGGCGACCAGCGCGATGCCGAGCGGCGGCGGCCAGGCCCCGACCCAGAGCACGATCGGCCCCACCGCGTCGGTGAGATAGATCAGCACGCCCTCGATCGCCAGCACGAGCAGCATCACCGTGGTCGACACGATCCGCTGGATCTTCGGATACCGGCTCAACGCCAGCGCGATCCCGGCCCCGAGGAGCGGCAGCAACACCGGCAACGGCAGCAGATTATTCACCCCGCTCACCCCCAACCCCCGACTTGTCAGAACCAGGGGACGCCAGAGCGTCCCCTGGTTCTGACAGGTCGGGGTCTTCGGGGCGGGCGTCTTCGGAGATGATCACTCGTTCGTCCTCCGACGGCACCGAGGTGTCGGCCTCGTCGTAGGACGCCGAGGCCAGGTCGGCGTCGGCCAGCTCACGGATCTTGCGGTCCTCGACGTCGTCGGCGACCTCGTCGTTCCCGTTCAGCTGGAAGCTGCGGTACGCCAGCGTGAGCAGGAAGGCAGTGGTCCCGAGGGTGATCACGATCGCGGTCAGCACCATCGCCTGCGGCAACGGGTCGCTCATCTGATCCGCCGGCGTCAGCTTGATGATCGGCGCGCCGCCGGCCGCGCCGGAGGCGACCAGGAACAGCAGGTTGACCCCGTTGCCGGCCAGCAGCACGCCGACCAGGATCCGGGTCAGCGAGCGCTCCAGCAACAGATAGACGCCGGCCGTGATCAACACGCCGCCGACGATGATCAACGTCAGGTTGGGTTCCATCACCGGGTTCATCGGCTCGCTCCGGCCGGGGACGGAGTGCGGTCCTCTTCCTCGTGCTGGTCGATGCCGGAGCCGAGGCTGCGGGCCAGGTCGAGCATCATGCCGATCACCACCAGATAGACCCCGATGTCGAAGAAGACCGAGGTCACCAGGTGCGGACTGCCCAGCAGCGGTACCGCAATCGAGATGTCGTAGCTCTGGCCGATCCGGCCGCCGAACGCGATCGGCGCCACGATGCTCGACCCGGCGATGATCAAGCCGACCCCGAGTAGCCGGCCGGCATCGATCGGCGCGGCCTCGTCCAGCTCGTGCCGGCCACCGACCAGATAGCGGATGACCAGCGCCATGCCCGCGATCATGCCGCCGGCGAAGCCGCCGCCGGGCGCGTTGTGCCCGACCAGCAGCAGATAGACCGAGGTCACCATCATCGTGCCGAACAGCAGCCGGGTGATCACCTCGAAGATCAGCGAGCGCTTCAGCGGGGACAGGGTGACGCCGCCGCGGAGCCAGGTCAGCCCGCCGCCGTTACCGTTGCCGTTGCCGCGACGGGCGAGCCGGGTCAGGTCGATGTTGCGGGTCCGGATGAAGATCAGGCTGGCGACGCCGGTCGCGGCGACCACCAGGACCGAGATCTCCCCCATCGTGTCCCAGGCCCGGATGTCGACCAGGGTGACGTTGACGATGTTGAGGCCGTAGCCGAACTCGTACGCGACGTCCGGGAAGGTCTCCGACACCGGCGTCGCGATCCGCGAGCCGCTGGCGAGGAAGGCGATCGCGGCGATCACGAAGCCGACCGCCGCCGCGATGGCCAGCCGCCACCAGCGGCTCGAGTGCAAGGGCCGGTTGGTGAAGTATTTCGGCAGCTTGCGCAGCACCAGCACGAAGACGACCAGGACCACGGTCTCGATCAGCACCTGGGTCAGCGCCAGGTCGGGGGCGCCGTGCAACAGGAACAGCAGTGCGGTGCCGTAGCCGGTGACGCCGACCAGGATGACCGCCTTCATCCGGCCGCGGGAGGTGCCGGCGCCGATCGCCGCGATGATCATCACGACCCCGACCAGCACCTGGCCGGCCGAGTCGGCGATCCGGAACTCGGTCGGGAAATCGTTCATGGTCAGCAGCACGCTGCCCGGGGCACAAACCAGCACCAGCAGGATTGCACCGAGATAGATCGACAACGAGCCGCGCTGGGTGACCGCGGTGGTCTCCACCGCGACCCGGTCCAGGCCCCGCATCCACAGCTGGTAGGTCTCCGCGGCGTCCGGCACCCGCGGCAGGGTGGCCTGGATCCGGCCGATCCACTCCCGCTGGAAGAACATCGCGAAGCCGGCCAGCAGCACCACCGCCGACATCAGCAGCGGCGGCGTGAACCCGTGCCAAAGCGCGATCCCGTGGCTCTCCGCTCCGGTCGGCACCGTCGCCGCGATCGGCTCGATCGCGGCGGTCAACTGCGGGCCGAGGAACCCTCCGGCCAAGGACAGCACCGCGAGGATCACCGGCGCCGCGGCGAACCCGGCGGGGATCCGGCGACACTGGGTGGGTTCGGCCGGACCGCAGTCCTGGTCGTCCGGCTTGGTCGCGAACGTGCCCCAGAGGAACCGCAGCGAGTACGCGACGGTGAGGGTCGAGCCGATCAGCATCGCCGCGACCAGCAGCAGCGCGGTCAACTGGGGAATGCCGACGCCGTCGCCGCCGACCAGGTACGACAGCGACTCGAACGCCGCCTCCTTGGCGGTGAAGCCGATCAGCGGCGGCACCGCGGCCATCGAGGCCGAGGCCAGTCCCGCGGCGACGGCGATCACCGGGATCGACCGGCCCAGCCCGGACAGCCTGCGGATGTCCCGGCTGCCGGCGCTGCGGTCGACGATCCCGACCACCAGAAACAGGGTGGCCTTGAACAGGGCGTGCGAGATGATCATGGCCACCCCGGCCAGCTCGGCCGACCGGGTGCCCAGCCCGCACATGAAGACGAGGAAGCCGAGTTGGCTGACCGTGCCGTAGGCGAGCAGCACCTTGATGTCGTACTGCCGCAGGGCCCGCCAGGCCCCGATGATCATCGTCACCGCGCCCAGGGTGAGCACGATCGGCCGCCAGCCGGGCTGGCCGGCGAACGTCGGCGCCAGCAGGGCGACCAGGTAGACGCCGGCCTTGACCATCGCGGCGGCGTGCAGGTAGGCGCTGATCGGCGTCGGCGCGGCCATCGCGCCGGGCAGCCAGAAGTGGAACGGGACCAGCGCCGACTTCGACAGCGCCCCGATCAGGATCAGGATGACCGCGGCGATGATCACCGGCGAGGCGAGCTGCAACGTCGAGCTGGTCAGGATCTCCGAGATCGAGAACGTCCCGGTGGTCACCGCCAGCATGATGATGCCGGTCAGCATCGCCAGCCCGCCGAAGGTGGTGACGATCAGCGCGTTCAACGCCGCCCGGCGGTTGGCGCTACGGGTCGGTTTGTGCCCGATCAACAGGTAGGAGAAGACCGTGGTCAGCTCCCAGAAGACGTACAACACGATCAGGTCGTCGGCGGTGACCAACCCGAGCATCGCGCCGGCGAACGCGGTCAGCACCGCGCTGGTCCGCGGGGCGGGGTCCTCGTCGGCGAAATACCAGCGGCAGTAGAACAGCACCAGGGCACCGACGCCGGAGACGATCATGGCCAGGATCCATTGCAGGGTGCCGATCCGGAAGGACAGGTCGATGCCCAGCGCCGGGATCCACGGGATCGACT
This sequence comes from Microlunatus speluncae, assembly GCF_009299835.1. Lineage (GTDB taxonomy): Bacteria > Actinomycetota > Actinomycetes > Propionibacteriales > Propionibacteriaceae > Microlunatus > Microlunatus speluncae. The sequence goes on along the minus strand of NZ_VKCZ01000018.1, from coordinate 154,707 downwards.
CGGTGATCGCTCCGCCACCCAGCACCACCGGCGCCTGCAGCCCGAGCCAGATCGCCGTCGTCAGCGGCGGCAACGCCAACACGAAATAGGCGCGACAACGCAGCCACCTGGCCAGCAGGGGCGCGAACATGGCAACGCCGAAGTGCACGGCGATGAGGAGCGTCACTCGGACCTCTCGTCGTCACTGATCGTGGGATGAAGAAGATACCGGCCATCTCACGGGCCGGGATTCGGCATTGTATCCGACCCCACCATGAGCCGACGCAGGGTGAGGAAGCGAACGACCGTGCCCATGGCGTTGGCGAAGATCAGCACGACCACCTCCACCCTCCGGTCCGCTCCCGGGGCGGCCGAGTGCAGCAGCCAGAGCGAGCCGCTGGTGAGCAGCAACCCGAAGCCGAAGGCGACCAGACCACCGAGGTGGTGGGTGAGCAGCCGGCGCCGGCCCTGGACTCCGAACGTCATCCGCCGGTTCGTCGCGGTGTTCCCGATCGCGGTGATCAACAACGCCGCGAGATTGGCCGGCTGGGCGCCGAGCGGGTCGCGCAGCAGCAGATAGATCACGAAGTAGGCGACGGTGCTCAGCACCCCGACGGCGCCGAACCGGATCAGCTGGGCCAGCAGGCCGGCGCTGGCCGGCGCCGGTCGGGAGGCCAGCAACTCCGTGCCGACCCGGCGCACCGGGATCCGGCCGGTGAGCAGGCCGCCGGCCAGCCGGGCGATCCCGCGCAGATCCTCCAGCGCGGTGGCGAGGAGGTCGACCCGGCTGTCCGGATCGTCGATCCAGTCGACCGGCACCTCGTGGATCCGCAGCCCGGACCGCTGGGCCAGCACCAACAGCTCGGTGTCGAAGAACCAGTTGTCGTCCTCGATCAACGGCAGCAGCCGCCGGGCCACCTCCCGTCGGACCGCCTTGAAGCCGCACTGGGCGTCGGAGAAGGAGGCCGCCAGGGTGCCCTTGAGCAGCAGGTTGTAGCCGCGGGAGATCAGTTCCCGCTTCGGCCCGCGGCTGACCCGGCTGCCGGGCGCCAGCCGGGTGCCGATCGCGAGGTCGGAGTGGCCGGAAATCAGCGGGGCGATCAACGGCAGCAGCGCCCGCAGGTCGGTGGACAGGTCGACGTCGGTGTAGGCCAGCACGTCGGCCTGGGAGGTGGCCCAGATCGTCTTCAGCGCCCGACCCCGGCCCTTGAGCTCCAGCCGGGTCACCCGGACGCCGGACAGCTCCCGCTCCAGGCCGCGGGCGATCCGGTACGTGTCGTCGGTGCTGGCATTGTCGGCGATTGTGATCAACCAGGAGAACGGCATCGACCGTCGCAGATGATCATGGAGCCGGCGGATCGAGGCGGCCAGGTCGACGGCCTCGTTGTGCACCGGGACGACCAGCTCCAGGGTGGTCTGCGCCGGGATCGCCGTGGTCATCGCGCCTGGCTCAGGTCGTAGCCGGTGACTCCGTCGATCGTGATCTTGGTGAAGTTCTCGCTGACCCAGGTGGAGATCTCCTCGGCTACCCGGCTTCCGCCGTTCTGCAGCCGGCCGCGTTCCTGGCCGTCGTCGCCGCCGAGGTAGTAGTGGATCTTGCCCTCGGCGACCAACTGCTGGAACTCGGCCAGGGTCGGGCTCGGATCGCTGCCGTTGAAGCCGCCGATCGCCATCACCGCGAGCCCGGTGGCCAACTGATAGCTCGCCGCCGCCTGGGACCCGGTGGTCGCGGCGGCCCAGGTGTAGCCGGCCGATCCTTCCTTCAGCCGGGCCGCTAGCTGTTCGCTGACCGTACCGCCGCCGAGCAGGCCGCCCGGGCCGCCGGTCCGGAGCTCGCGCGGCCCACCCGCGCCGGGACCCTGCCCCCGGCCCTGGCGCCCGTCCCCGTCCTGCTGCTGGCCCGGCGGCGGGCCGTAAATGATCATGCCGCCGGAGCCGGGGCCCGGTTCGACCGGACCGGCGGTGACGATGGATCCCTGGTGCGCGTTGGCGACGGTGTGCAGGGAGTACGCGGTCGGGCCGGCCAGGGCGGCCAGCCCGGCGGTGACGATCACCGCCCGGGCCGCGATCCGCGGCAGCCGGCCGGCGAACAGCAGACCGATCGTGGCCAGGCCGCCGATCACGGCGATCGGGATCCGCAGACTCGGGTACGGCTCGCTGGCGCGGGCCAACAGCAGCACCGCCCAGACCGTGGTCGCCCCGGCGGCCGCCGCGAGACCGATCCGGCCCAGCCACCGCGCCCGCTGCTGCCACAGTTCCGCCGCGGCGACGACGGTCACGCCGGCGATCGCCGGGGCCAGCGCCACCGTGTAGTAGTCGTGATAGATCCCGGCCATGAAGGAGAAGACCAGGCCGGTCAACAGCAGCCAGCCGCCGAAGATCATGATCGCGGCCAGCCGCAGCCGGGCCGAGCCGATCGCGGGCTCCGGGCCAACGGCAGGGCGCGGCCGGGTCAAGATCGCGATGGTCGCGACGACGGCCAGGATCAGCGCGGCCGGGATCAGCCAGCTGATCATGCCACCGGACACCGAATCGAAGAGCCGGGTCGGTCCGGTCTCACCCCAGCCGCCACCAGGCGAACCGCCGACACTGCCGACCTGTTCGCCGGTGATCCGGCCGAGGCCGTTGTAGCCGAAGATCAACTCCAGCACCGAGTTGTGCTGCGAGCCGCCGATGTAGGGCCGCAGCTGCGCCGGCAACAACTCGACCAGCGCGACCCACCAGCCGAGCGAAACGATCATCGCGGCGAAGGCGGCCAGCAGGTGCAGCAGCCGGGTCCGCAGCCGGGCCGGCGCGGCGATCAGGTAGACCACGGCGAAGGCGGGCAGGACCAGGAACGCCTGCAGCATCTTGGTCAGGAAGGCGAACCCGATCGCGACCCCGGCGAGGACGAGCCAACGGCCGCGAGCCTGCTCGATCGCCCGCAGCGTGGCGTACCCGGCCAGCGTCATCAGGAAGACCAGCAGCGCGTCGGGGTTGTTGAACCGGAACATCAACGCCGCGGCCGGGGTCAGGGCCAAGATCACGCCGGCCGCGATTCCGCCCCAGTGCCCGGACGTGCGGCGCACGGTCGCGTACAGGACCCCGACGGTGGCGACGCCGAGCAGCGCCTGCGGCACCAGGATGCTGGCCGAACTCAGCCCGAACAGCCGCACCGACAGGGCCATCAGCCAGAGGGAGGCCGGCGGCTTGTCGACGGTGATCGAATTCCCCGGATCGAGGGAGCCGAACAGGAAGGCCGTCCAGTCCATCGAGCCCGCCTGGACGGCGGCCGAGTAGAAGGAGTTGGCGTACCCGGAGGCGGTCAGGCCCCAGAGATAGAGCGCGGCGGTGCCGGCCAGCAGGGTCAGCAGGGAGCCGAGCTTGATCAGCGATCGTGGTCTCCGAAGGTTCATGGGGACGAAACTGCTGGCCGACTCTTTGCCGCCACCCTGGTCGCCCTGTGCGGGCGCTGTGGCAGGTTGTGCGGGAGGAAACGCGGCCCGATCCACCGAACGGGACGCCGGCTACGGGCCGCCGGAGCCACCGGCTACTGTCGCAAACATGCAGTTCACCCAACTCGGCCGGACCGGCCTCAAGGTTTCCCGGTTGTGCCTCGGCACGATGAACTTCGGCCCGCAGACCGAAGAATCCGACGCCCACAAGATCATGGACTCGGCCCACGACAACGAGATCAACTTCTTCGACACCGCCAACGGCTACGGCGGCGCTGATCACCGCGGCTGGACCGAGGAGATCATCGGTCGCTGGTTCGCCGGCGGCGGCGGCCGGCGCGAGCGAACAGTGCTGGCGACCAAGGTGTACGGCGACATGGGCGCCTGGCCCAACGAGGGCAAGCTGTCCGCGCTGAACATTCGGCGCGCGCTGGACGCCAGCCTGAAGCGGCTGCAGACCGACTACGTCGATCTGTACCAGTTCCACCACGTCGACCGGCTGACTCCGTGGGAGGAGATCTGGCAGGCCGTCGAGACCGCCGTCCAGCAGGGCAAGCTGCTCTACAGTGGCAGCTCCAACTTCGCCGGCTGGCATCTCGCCCAGGCCCAGGAGGCCGCCAACCGCCGCGGCTATCTCGGCCTGGTCAGCGAGCAGTCGCTGTACAACCTGGTCGAACGCAGCATCGAGCTCGAGGTGATTCCCGCGGCGCAGCACTACGGCCTCGGCATCATCCCCTGGTCTCCGCTGCACGGCGGACTGCTCGGCGGCGTGATCAAGAAGTCCAACGAGGGCGTCCGCCGGCTCGAGGGCCGTTCCGCGCAGTTCGTCGAGAAGAACCGCGACAAGCTGACGGCCTATGAGGAGCTGGCCGCCGAGCTCGGCCACGAGCCCGGTGATCTTGCCCTCGCCTGGCTGCTGCACCAGCCGGCCGTGACCGCGCCGATCATCGGCCCGCGGATCCAGGAGCAGCTCGACGGCGCCCTGCGCGCGGTGGAGATCACGCTCGACCAGGCCACGTTGGACAAGCTGGACGAGATCTTCCCCGGTCACAAGACCGCCCCGGAGGATTACGCCTGGTGATCTAGGGCACTAGCGCCTCGGCCATCAGGTCGATCCAGCGCCAGGGTTCCGCGCGCCCGCCGGGCAGTGCGCGGAAGTACTCCCAGACGTCGACGCCGCCGAAGTCCGGGTAGCGCCGGCACAGGTCACGGACCGTGCCGGCCACCCGGGCGACGTCGACATAGCCCGAGCCGTCGTCGGGATGGCCGATCACGCCGAGCACAACCTTGCTCGGCGGATAGACACCGCGGTCGATGATCGCGTCGTAGCCGGAGGGGTCGGCGGCCGAGCCGAAGCCGCTGTAGAACTGAGCGTTGACCCAGTCGATCTCGCTCCCCCGCTGCCGGAACAACTCCTCGTAGTCGAAGCCCGACAGGTTGTCGCCGCCGGTCAACGCGGTCGCCACCGGCGCCAGGATGATCACGAACTCCGGCCCGAAGTCCCGCCGCAGGGCGTCGATCAGGCCGATCACGCCGGGCAGGGACATGTCCTGCTCGACGTCGATGTCCACCCCGTCGAACCCGTGCCGGGACAGGAAGTCCCGCAGCGGCGGGTAATACCGGTCGAAGCCCTCGACGTCGAGTTTGTCGGTCGTGCCGGGCGCCCAGCCTCCGACCATGGCGAGCGCCTGGACTCCCGCCCGTTGCACCTCGGCCAGCTCGGACCACAGCCGATCATGGTAGTCGTCGTCGTGCTCATGATCATTGAGCACGACCCGCCCGTCATCGGTCAGGTGGACGGCCGCAATGATCAACTGGGTCAGCCGGCCGGAGGCGACCATCGGCCCGAGCGGAACGTAGTCGGATCCGGAGCCGTGAGACTGGTGATACACCATCAGACGACGTTGGTCGGTGCGGCCGTGAACCATGCCAGGATTCTAGTGGCGGAGAGAGGACTCGGTATGGACAGCAACGTTGGTGACGGCTCGACCCGACTGATCACCCTGCGAGGTGGTAGCGGTTCGGGCAAGTCGGTCGTGGCCGCGGAGATCCGCGCGGCGCGACCGGCCGGGTCGGTCGCGATCATCGGCCAGGACGTGATCAGGCGCGAGATCCTGAGCTCCGGCGAAGATGCCGGCGGTCATCCCATCGCCCTGATCGACCTGATGGCGAGACACCTGCTGGATCGGGGTCTCGACGTGATCATCGAAGGCATCCTGAACGCCGACTGGTACGCCGAGACGCTGACCCGACTGATCGCCGACCACCGCGGTGTCGGACGGTCCTACGTCTGGAATCTCACCTTCGAGGAAACCCTGCGCCGACACGCGACGAAGCCGGTGGCGAATGCGTTCGGGGAGGCGGAGATGCGGACGTGGTGGCGAGGCTTCCAGCCGATCACCGGCCTGGACGAAGCCGTCATCACGGCCGACGAGAGCTTGGAGGCCACAACCATTCGGATTGTTCGCGACTGTTGGCCCCTGGCCTCCTAGCTCACAACCTGTCGTTGCGACGTCCCGGATTTCCCTTGTTTCCAACGGATGTCGGTAGTTTCGGCTACAATAGAACACATGTTCGAGTCGATCGAGGGGTGCGCAGCGGGGCTCGGCGCCCGCGGCATCCTCGACGCTGCTCAGGCGGCGCAGCGGGCGCGGATCCTGGCCGAGAACGAGCTCCTCGTCCTCGCAGCCGCCTGGGCCGACACGTATCCGGCGGAGTCGATCCATCCCAGTGAGTTGGGCATGCCCGGTGCCGCCCGCGGCGTCCGGCCGGGCGGTGACGGCACGCCGGAGGTGAACGACCTGGCGATGACCGATTTCAGCGTCAAGATCGGCAGAAGCACCGCCGGCGGAATGATGTTCATCGCCGACGCCCTCGATCTCCGTCATCGATTCCCGTCGCTGTGGGGCAAGATCGTCCGCGGTGACGTGGTCGGCTGGCAGGCTTGCAAGATCGCCAAAATGACCCGGCCCCTCACCTACGACCAAGCCCTGCTCGTCGACGACGAGATCGCCCGATTCGCCGGGGTGGTGCCGTGGACGAAGCTGGAGAACCGGACCCTGGCCGCGATCATGAAGATCGACCCGGAGCGTTATGAGCAGCTGGTGTCGGGTCGGAAGAAGGACCGCGGCGTCTGGCTCGGCCGAGCCGACCAGGACGGCATGCGTGGCATCCACGGCCGAGTTGAGGCAGTCAAGGCCAACCGGCTCTACGCTGCCATCGACGAACTGGCCGGCTACCTTCCCGAAGAGACCGGCACCGCCGACGAACGACGAGCCGAAGCCCTCGCCATGCTCGGCGATGATCTGCAAGCCGCCGAACTCCGCGCCCGGCACCGCCAGCCCGACCTGTTCGATGAAGAGTTGGCGGCGGCGGTGGACGACATCATCGCCGAGACCGGCGGTCCGGTGGAGGAATCCGAGGTCCATCCGGCCCTGCGGGACAAGCCTCCGTCGGTGGATGTGGAGTCGGCGATCTTCCAGGCGGCGGTGCAGCGGATGCTGGCCCGGCTCGACCCGACCGTGCTGCTACCCACCGCGTACCTGATCGTCCACATCGCCGCTGAATCGCTGGAAAAGGGCCACGGCGTCTGCCGGGTGCCCGGTGTCGGGCCGACTACCATGGGCATCGTCAAAGAGTGGCTTGGTCACACCCGGGTCAAGGTGCGCCCGGTGATCGACCTGAACGACGTCCCGCCGCCGGTCGACAGCTATCAGATCCCAGACCGCCAACGACGCCACCTGCGCCTTCGGCAGCCGGGCAGCAGCTTCCCGTGGTCGACCGCGACCACGCGGCTCGATCTTGATCATGTCCAGCCGTATGTACCGCGGATGCGTGGCGGTCCACCGGGTCAGACCCGGATCGACAATGAAACCCCGAACAGCCGGTCTGAACACCGCGCCGTCACCCATGGCGGTTGGAACCGACGACAACCCGACCCGGGAGTCATGCTCTATCGGGCGCCCCACGGGGATGTCTATCTGACCAACTTCTCCGGCACTCATGATCTTGGTAGCGGCCGGTTCGCCCACGCCATCTGGAAGTTGGCACACTCCGAGCGTGATCAACAGCCCGGACGACTCGGCCCAACCTGACCGCGGAGGTCGGGTTTCGTTCCCTGAGCCTGTCGAAGGGCACGCCCGATCCACCCTCGGCCTCAGACCGACTCAAGGGACGCTCACGCACGGTCAGGCTTCACGGCGCGTTCGCCGAGGCGACTTCTTGATGTCGATCGACGAGCACCCGATGCACCGAGCATGTGATCACCAACTGTGGGATCGCAACTTGGGAGGACGCATGTCTCGGAAGACTGTGGGTCGGGTCGGAATCGCGGTGCTGGCGACACTCGGAGCGTCGATCGGGCCGGTGACGCTCGGCGTTCCGGCCGCCCTGGCGGCGCCGAGTGCGGGCAGCGAGAGCGTGGCCGAGGCGGCGTGGCGGGACAACCGGATCCTGCGCCCGAGCCATGGCGAGACCGTGTCCGGCGAGGTGCGGATCAGCGCCTCCGGCGGCCGCTACGGCACCCGCGCCTTCTTCGTCGATGGGGTCGAGATCGGCCGCACCAACGAGTGGACCGACATCGACATCACGCACGAATACAGCTGGGACTGGGACAGCCGTACGGTGTCCAACGGCCAGCACGTGATCAAGTCCGGCGCCGTCGAGAACGGCGTGATCGTCCACTACTCCGACCCGGTCACCGTCACCGTCACCAACTAGCCGAGGCCCGGGATCGCGCACCGCTCCAGGCCGAGGCCTGTGACAGGGTGTGCAGGTGCCCACTTCTTCGGCCAAGATCGGACGATGGCGGAGCAGCGCCGCGCGGGAGGCCTACGTCGAGGCCTACCAAACAGTGCTGCGGACTCTTCCCGAGCCGACGCGGACGCTCGACGTCGAGACTGAGTTCGGGTCGGTCCGTGCCTACGAGTGGGAGGGGACGGCTTCCGGGCCGCCGGTCCTGCTGCTGCCGGGCCGGGCCTCGGGAGCGCCGATGTGGGCCGAGAACCTGTCCGACTGGATCGGGCAGCGGACGATCTATGCGATCGACGCGATCGGCGACGCCGGCCTGTCCGTCCAGACGAGGCCGTTCGCGAACTCCGATGATCAGGCCGAATGGATCGCCCAGACGATCACTGGGCTCGGCGTCGACAAGGTGCACAGTGTCGGGCACAGCTTCGGTGGAGCCATCGCGACCATCCATGCCCTGCGGCACCCCGAGCAGGTCGCGACCCTGGCCCTGCTCGAACCCGTCCTCGTCCTCCGGCCGCCGCCGGTGTCGAGCTTGTTCTGGGCGACGATCACGCAACTCCCGCTCCCCCGGTCCTGGAAGGATCGCGCGCTGGCCGAGCTCGGCGGCGTCACCGTCGAGGAGGTCCGAGTCCGGACACCACTGTCGATCATGATCGACCACGGCAGCTCCGGCTACCGAGCCGTGCTCCCGACCCCTCGGATGCTCACCGACCAGGAATGGCGTTCCCTGCCGATGCCGCTCCGCGCCGACTTCGCCGGCACCAAATCCCTCGCCGGCGGCACCAAGGCCGCCGAACGGCTCCGCTCCCTGCGCCCGGACGCGACGGTCGAGCTCTGGCCGAACGCGTCCCATTCCCTGCCCATGCAGGAAAGGGCGGCCTGGCACCCGCGCTGTCGACCTTCTGGCGAGCCCAAAAAGATCTGCACTGACCGGGGGGTGGCTTCTAGGCTGGCACCCGTGCCCATCCGGATCCGTGCCTGCATCGTCAACCACAACACCTCCGTGTTCGCCGAGCTGGCGTTGCGGAGCCTGGCGGCGGCCCACGTCGACTGGCTCTCCTCCGGTCGGCTCCGGATCACGATCATGGACAACCATTCCACCGACGAAGGTCTCCCGAACCTGATCATGGCCTGTGATCAACTCGGCGTCGAGTTCACCCGCTCCCGCTGGCCGGTGGCGGACAGCAAGGTCAACAGTCACGGCGACGTGATGCGCGAGTTCGTCGCCGCTCACCCCACGGCCACGCACTTCCTGTTCGCCGACGCCGACACCTACCAGCTCGAGGACGACACCGTCGGCCGGATGGCGGCGGAGCTGGCTGCCGATGACTCCGCGTGGGCGATCCAGGCCCGATTCCCTTGGGTGGAAGAGCACGACGGTCCCGGGCGCAGCCTCAACCCGTGGGCCGGCCGGATCCAGCGGCTCGGAGCGACGATCGAGGACACGGCGACCGGACCCTTCGCCGGGCAGCACAAGCCGCGTTGCCATCCTGCGTTCAGCCTGGTCGTCAACACCGACGCATTCCGTCGCGTGGCCGACGTCGTCGGACTCTCCTCCGCCGTGATCATCGCCGTCGATCCGGAGATCGCCGGCTTCGCCGACACCTTCGGGCTGGCGACGTTGGCCATGCAGACCCACGGGCTGCACCATGCCCTCTCCTCCGCCATGATCGGGCACTACCACGGAGTCAGCTACCAGGATCCGAACCAACCGGCGGACGGCAAGCTCGAGGACTGCCAGCGCCGGCTGGCCCTGCTCCGTTGACCTAGGGACCCTTCGGGGTCGACGGCGCCATGGCGAGGATGGTCAAGATCGGATCCTGGTAGTTGTCCAGCGACGGCACGTGCGCCGCCTGGCCGGTCGCCGGCATCCCGTCCCACTTCCGGCTGCTCCACATCACCTGATAGCCGGTGCCCTCGGTGGCGATGAACGGTGCCTCGGCCAGCGCCTGCTCGGCGATCACCGAAGCCAGCGGTTTGGTCCCGGCGTAGTCGCCCGGATCGACGCTCTGCAAGCCGTACGCGGCATCGGACACCTTGGCGTTCTTCCACCGACCGTAGTTGACCGACGGCGACTCGGTGCCGATCGCCACCGTGTTCTGCAGCGAGTAGCCCTGGTAGGCGAAGTACATCGAGGTGCCGCCGGCCACGGTGCCGAAGAACAGCGGATATTCGCCCTTCGAGGCCGCCTTGTTGAAGATCGTTTCGGCCGGAGTCTGGATCTTCACGTTCAGGCCGAGCACCTCCTTCCACTGCGAGACGAAGATCGGCCCGGCCTGCATGTCTTGATCATTCGACACGTTGATGTACAGCGTGATCGGGTGTTCCTTGCCGTCCTTCTCCAGGTTGCCCGCCGCGTTGACGGTGTAGCCGCTGGCGGCTAGGCCGGCCTTGGCCGCTTCGATGTTCTGCTGCTGCGGCTGCGAAGTCTCCGGCGTCAGCACCGGTGCATACATGGTCGGGTCCAGCCCGGCCGGCGTCGGAATGGTGTAGCCGACGGCGGCCGCGTCGCGCGCCTTCGTCGGATCGATCGCATCCCGCATCGCCTTGCGGACGTTGACATCGTCGAACGGTTTCACGGTGTGGTTGAAGATCACGCCGTAGCCGCCGCCGTTGGGATAGAAGCGGTAGTGGTTGTTGTCCGGGTCGGGCTGGACGAAGTCGGTCAGCACGCCGGCGGCGGCACCGATCGTCCAGTCGATCTCACCCCGGCTGAGCTGGGCCTGCCGGGCGCCGACGCTGGCCCCGGGGGATGATCTGCACCTCGCGGACGCCCTGGCTCTTGCCGCCCCAGTAGTCGTCGCGGACCTCGTACTTGATGATCTCCGGCTTGAAGTCCTTGACCTTGAACGGTCCGGTGCCGACCGGGTCGAGGTTCTGATCTTTGTCGACGTTCTTCTTCGACCAGATGTGCTCGGGGAAGATCGGATACCAGGCGGCGAAGTTCAGCACCTGTTGCCGATCCGGCTCGTTGAACTGGACGATCGCGGTGTACGGGTCCGGCGTCTGCACCTTGCTGGCCACCCAGCACTTGTAATCCCACTCGCCGTTCTCGTCCTTCTCCCGATCCGTGCAGGCGTCGCCGATCGCGCGGTCATAGGTCCACTTCACATCCTTGGCGGTGAACTCGACACCGTCGGACCATTTCACGCCCTTCCGCAGGTGGTAGACGAGTTGCTTGCCGCCGTCCTTCATCTCGTACGACTCCGCCAGGGCCGGGGTCAGCTTGCCCGGGTTCGCCTTGTCCATCCCGAGCAACGTCTCGTACAGCAGCGACATGCCGGGGGCCACGCCCTTGCCGCCGACGGCCCAGAAATTCCAGTTCTTGGTGAACTGGTTGGACTCGCCCACCCCCGGATTGGTGTTCATGGCGATGGTCATCACCCCGTCGTTCTCGGCGACCGGCGGCTTGTTGCCGAAGCTGCCGCCGGAGCAGGCGGCGAGGGCGACCGCCGCCACCGCGGCGACCGCGATCAGGCCCTTCTTGATCTTCATGGCACTCCTTCGTGTCGGTTGGGGCGTGCATCGTCGGTGAGGTGGAGCCAACAGGCGACCGACCGGCCGCCGACGTCGACCAACGGCGGGTTGCGATCGGCGCACAGGTTCATGGCCTGAGGACAGCGGGCGGCGAAGCGGCAGCCCGGCAGATCGACCGCGACGTCGACCGGCTCCGCCTCGTCCTCGTCGTCCAGGCTCCCGGCGCCCGCGGCTCCGTTGTCCTTGTAGTGTTCGGGATTCGGCGCCGACTCCAGCAACAGTCGGGTGTACGGATGCAACGGCGCCGCCACCAGTTCCTCGGTCGGTGCCTGCTCCACGATCTCCCCGCCGTACATCACCGCGATCAGATCACTGAGGTAGCGCGCGCTGGCGATGTCGTGGGTGATGTAGAGCATCGCCAGGCTCTCTTGATCTCGAAGATCACGGAGCAGGTTGAGCACGTCCAGCCGGATCGACGCGTCCAGCATCGACGTCGGCTCGTCCGCCAGCAGCACGGCCGGGTTCATCGACAGCGCCCGCGCGATCGCCACCCGCTGCCGCTGACCGCCCGAAAGATCACTCGGATAGCGCTCCGCGTAGTCCTCGGCCGGGGTCAGGCTCACCTTCTCCAGCGCTTCGTGGACCCGCTCCCGGACGGCCGACCGGCTGCGGGCCTCCGTGTGCAGCCGAACCGCGCGACCGATGATGTGCCGCAGCGGCTTCAGCTGGTTCAGCGACCCGAACGGATCCTGGAAGATCAACTGGACCTCGGCGTAGTAGGCCGACCGGCCGCGCCGGCTCCGGTCCACCGGGACGCCCTGGAACCGGATCTCGCCCTCGGTCGGCTGATGCAGCAGTGAAAACAGCCGGGCCAGTGTCGTCTTGCCCGATCCGCTCTCCCCCACGATTGCGATGATCTGGCGCCGGAACAGCCGTAGCGAGACGTTGCGCACCGCCTTGATCTTGGTCCGGTGGCCGGTGCTCGACTTGCCGGTGAAGTGCTGGCTGACGCCGACCGCCTCCAGCACCGGCTGGTCGCCACCGGCCGCACCGGCCGCCGACTCGTTCATGATCGACTCTCCGCCGCGGCGACGGCGACATGGCAGGCGACCTCGCCGTCATCGAGGTCGACGAGCTCGGGTCGGACCTCGGCACAGCGATCGATCCGGACCGGGCAGCGCGGTTCGAAGGCGCAGCCGGCCGGCAGCCGGAGCAGGTTGGGCGGCGATCCGGCGATGCCGGTCAACCGGCGGACGGGTTCGGTCAGCGGCGGGAACGAGTCGCGCAGGCCCCGGGTGTACGGATGCCGCGGGTCGCGATACACCCGCTCGGCCGTGCCCACCTCGACGATCCGGCCGCCGTACATGATCGCGATCCGGTCGGCGATCTCCAGCAGCAGCGACAGATCGTGGGTCACGAAGATCACCGCGAACCCGAGCCGACGCTGCAACTGCAGGATCTGGTTCAGGATCCGGCGCTGCATCACCACGTCGACGGCCGTCGTCGGCTCGTCCATCACGACCAGCTCCGGGTCACAGGCCATCGCCAGCGCGATCAAGGACCGCTGTTGCATGCCGCCGGACAACTGATGCGGATAGTTGTTCATGTAGTCGGGCGCGATGCCGACCATGGCGAGCAGGTCGGCGACCCGCTGTCGCAGCGCCGTCTTGCTCAGCCGGGGATTCTTGGCCCGCAGCACGTCGGTGAACTGCGACCGCAGCCGCAGCACCGGGTTGAGACAGGCCATCGCCGACTGCATCACGACCGAGATCTCGCTCCACCGCAGCCCGGCCAGCTCGGGTTCGTCCAGCCCGGCCAGATCGACCGGGTCGCTGCCGCGGGAGCCGTAATACAGCACCTGGCCGTCGACCGTGACCGCGGGAATCCGTTGCAGCCGGGTGATCGCGGTCAGCAGCGTGGACTTGCCGGACGCCGATTCGCCGGCCACGCCGATGATCTCGCCCCGATTCACGGTCAGGTCGATGTCGCTGCAGGCCGGCACCCGGCCGCGTTCGGTCAGGTACGCGACGTTCAGCCCCCGCACCTCGAGCAGCCGGGTGGCCGTATCGGTGGTCGTCATCCGAGCACCTCCGTCGTCGTCGGCCGGGCCAGGCGGCGCCGCCGCCGCTCGGCCAGGAAGCGCCGGACGATCGCCGACCGCTTCGAGCTGAGGGCCGGGTTGGTCACCTCGTCCAGCCCGAAGTTGATCAAGGCGGTGGCGAACCCGAGCAGCGCGATCGCCAACCCCGGCGGCCCGAACCACCACCAGAGGCCGCGGAAGAGCGCGTTCTGGCCCGAGGCGAGATTGATCTCGGTGCCCCAGCTGTATTCGCTGGCGTTGCCGATGCCGAGGAACGCCATCCCGGACTGGGCGAAGATGCCGGCGACGAACGCGCTCAGGAACAGGCTGGAGGCCAGCCCGTTGAGGTGCGGCGCGATCTCCACCAGCACGATCCGCCACGGCTTCTCACCGATCGTCCTGAGGGCCGCGGTGAAGTCGCGGCCGCGCAGCGACATGGCCTGGGCCCGGATCGACCGGGCCGTGCCCGGCCACTCGAAGACGCCGATGATCACCGAGACCATGAACCAGTTGATGTCCCGAAAGGCGGCCGCGATCATCAACAGCACAACGAAGGACGGCATGGTCAGGAAGATGTTGATCACCGCATTGATCACGCCGTCGACGACGCCGCCGAGGTAGCCGGCGGTGATCCCGACGATCAGCGCGATGCCGGTCGCGATCAGCGCCGAGGTCAGCCCGACCAGCAGCGAGCCGCGGGTGCCGAGGACGATCCGGAGCAGCACGTCCTGACCGCTGGCGGTGGTGCCGAGCCAGTGCTCCGGGCTCGGCGGGGCGGCCAGCCGGTTCGTGTCGACGATCAGCGGATCCATCCCGAGCACGTCCATCATCAGCCACGGACCGCCGAACCCGACCGCGAACATCAGCACGAAGATCGCCAGCCCGATCCGGACCTTGGTGATCGAGAGGAACCGTCGCAGCATGAGGTCTCAGCGCTCCTCTCGGGTCCGCGGATCGAGCAGCACGTACACCGAATCGGCGAGGAAGTTGAAGATCAACGTGCTCAGCGTCGCCATCAGGAACAGCGTCTGCATCAGCGGATAGTCCCGATTGAAGATCGCCTTGTTGAACAGCAGCCCCACCCCCGGATAGGCGAAGGTGGTCTCGATGAAGACGATGGCCATCAGGATCCCGCCGAACGCCTGGGCCAGCCCGGTCACGTTGGGCAGCATCGCGTTGCGAGCCGCGTAGCGGAACAGGATGTCCCGGTGCGGCAGGCCCTTGGCCCGGGCCAGCACGACGAAGTCCTCGTTGGTCGTGTTGATCATCATGTTGCGCATCGCGAACATCCAGCCGGCGAAGCCGAGCACCAGGGTGACGAACAGCGGCAGTGCGGCGTGGTAGGCCGCATCGGGCAGGAACGCCGGATCACTGAGGGTCGGCTCGACGTCGCGGCCGTACGCCCCCTGGGCCGGGAAGTAGGAGTTCCGGTAGGCGAAATACCAGATGAACACCAGCGCCAGCCAGTAGGACGGGATGGAGTGGAAGAACATGATCACCGGGGTCAGCACCGAATCCGGCTTCGAGCCCGGCCGCCAGCCGATCACCGCGCCGCCCGCGGTGCCGATCACCCAGCCGCCGATCACGACGACGAAACCGAGCACCATCGTCCAGGGCAGTGCCTGGGCGATCATCTCGGTGACCGGGGTCGGATAGCTGGACGTGGACAGCCCGAAGTTGCCCTGGGCCAGCTCGCCCAGATACTGGCCGAAGGCGATCAGCAGATTCTCGTCCGGCTTTCCGTACAGGACTTCGAGGCTGCGCAGCTCGAACCCGCTCGGCGGCCGGCCGGTCGCGTTCATCGTCGCCTGGATGTAGTCCCGGACCGGATCGCCGGGCATCAGCCGGGGCAGGAAGAAGTTCAGCACCGTGGCCACGGCGGCAACGCCGAGATAGATCAACAACCGGCGGCCGAGGTAGCCGGCGGCGCCGATCAGGGCCGACGCCGAGCGCCGGCGCGGTGGGGCGACGGCCGCGGCCAACCGAAGACGATCCAGTGGTGCCCGCGGATCCAGCGTCCCGCCGGGGTCGATGGCCGGACGAAGATCGGAAACGGCCATCACGATCGCCTCCCCGCGCCCGCATCCCGGCCGAACCGGCCCCGATGGGTGGAGGCTAACCTTAAGCGCCTTAGTTGGTCAATCGTTTAGCGAAATTACTACTGGCCCTGATCAGCAGCTCCGGCTGCAGTTCGACCTCGGACTCGACGCCGGCGGAGCGGTCGAGCAGCCGGAGCGCGGCAGTCGCGGTGTGCCGACCGAGCAACTGGGCGGACCGGTCCAGGGCCGTGATCGGCGGGGTGGCGAGCCGGCAGATCGCCCCGTCCTCCCAGGAGATCACGGCCACGTCCTCCGGCACCCGCAGCCCGGCCGCCGAAATCGCCGCCAGGCCGGCCAGGGTGAGGATCTCGTTGTCGAAGACGATCGCCGTCGGCGGATCCTTCCGCCGCAACAGCGCCTCGGTCGCGCGGAGGGCGGCCCGCTCACTGTAGTCGGTGCGCGCCGTCGTGGTCCGGATGCCCGCCCGCTTCCCTTCCCGGGCCAAAGAACTGCGGCGCAACTCGGCATGATCGAGCTCCGCCGGGCCGCCGACATGGCCGATCCGGCGGTGCCCCTGCTCGGCCAGGTGGCCGACGATCTTGCGCATCGCCGCTGCGTCATCGACCGAGACCGTGCTGTGCCCGGTCGGTGCGTACGGTCCGGCCACCAGCACCGCCGGACAGCCGATGGCGGCCAGTGCGGCCGGCCGCGGATCGTCCTTGATCAGATTCAGCACCACCACGGCATCGACCCGGCGCTCGGTCCACCAGCGGCGATAGACCTCGACCTCCTCGGCCACCGTCGGCACGATCTGCAGCACCAGCGCCATCGATTCGCTCTCCAGCCCGCTGGACAGACCGGCCATGAACTGGATGAAGAAGCCCTCGCCGCTGGTGCTGTTGTCGTCGCGACACAGAGCCAGGCCGACCGCTCGGGCCGTCGAGTCCGCGAGCGCTCGGGCGGCGGCGTGCGGCCGCCAGTTCAGCTCGTCGGCGACCCGGCGGACCCGAACACGAAGATCATCCGACACGCCCGGCTTACCGTTCAGCGCGAAGGACACCGCCGCTTCGGAGACGCCCAGCCGCGCGGCGATGTCGCGCATCCGGCTCCGAGCCACAGGATTGATCTTAATCCGGGACGGGATCCGGGTAGGGCGATTCGGCGTGATCAGCCGGCGGCGGCCCGTTCGGCGGCCGCGGCCAGGGCGTCGATGCTGGACCAGTAGTGGGCGCGGGTCGCGGTCAGCCACGGCTTCGCGGCGGTGATCGGACCGGACAGCAGGGCTTCGTCACTCAGCCCGAGGTCGTCCACGATGTCGCTGAACCAACTCCAGAACTCCGTGCCCGGATCGACCCCGGGGGCCACCGCGCCGGCGAAGACGCCGGGGCCGAGGCTGGCCTGGGTCTCGGCGCGCTGCCGGACCGGTTCGCCCGACTCGGCCTCGACGATCCACCCCAGGAACTCGTCCGCATGCACCGCCCAGGCCCGGCCGAGCAGGTCGCCGATCAGTCCGGCCGCGGCCGCCCCCGCCCAATCCTCCTGATCACCGGTTCCTTGATCACCGGTTCCTTGATCACCGGTTCCTTGATCACCGGTTCCTTGATCATCTGGGATCCGGACCAGCCGTGCGGACAGGTCGATCGCATCCAGCGCGGGATCGTCCCGGCCCTGCTGCCATTCCCTGATCCGGACCAGGTCCGCCTCGTCCTCCACGCGCAGCCCGACGTCGTACAGCACGTCCCGCCAGCCGCGATCGGACCGGTACAGTCCGGCCGCCTCGAGCTCGAGACAGACCCGAACCACCCAGACCGGGTCGGGTTCCTCCAGGTCGTCCCGGACCTGACGCACCCACACCTCGGCCGGCAGCCAGAACGCCGGATGCCACAGAGCCTCGGGATTCACCGTGGGCCAGCGACGATCATGCTCGGACAGGACATCGGGATAGGCCGGCAGCGGAGCGGCGACGACGAACTCGGAGATCAGCTCGGCATGATCAAGTCCCGTGTGCTCGCGGAATTCGGCGTATCCGACCGCAAGATCATAGGTGGAGCCGCAGTCGAGCAGGGCGAGACCGGCGGGCACACCGGAGTTCGCGGTACGCCAGCGCGCGGCCGGGTCGGGCTCGTGCTCCGAGCTATACAAGGACACCGTCTGAATTCTGCCGCAAGGTCGCCTCTCGTTCGCGCTTGCGTACCTCGACGTCCTCCGGGTTGGTCGACGCCAACCGGTGGAAGTCGTCGGTCAACCTGATCTCGGTCGGCACCGCCCGGGTGTCGAGGTCCTGGTAGATGAAGATCGAACCACGCAGCACCTGGCTGTTGCGCGGGCTCTTCAACGCGTGCATCGAGTCCCAGTTGGGCTGTTCGCCGGTGTGCGAGTCACCACCCAGCGTGCCGGGCAGCATGATCCGCGCCTTGTAGCGGTCGGGGTTCAGACCGGCGATCCGGCAGGCGGCGATCGCCTCGTCCTCGTCCTCCAGCGGACCGATCGCCAGCCGGGAGATGTAGCCCTTCAACCCGGCCTCGAGCGCGTCGGTGACCCGCTGGGTGAAGAGCAGCGGCAGCACCCGTTGCGACCGGGCGAGCCGGCCGAGCCGCTCCACCTCGGCCGCACCGGCGCCGAGGAACATCCACGCCTCGTCCAGCGAGACGAAGCCGCCGCCGCGGGACCGCAACGCGGCCGCCGAGCCGAACACCATCATCCGGACCAGGGCCAGCGCGGTCCGCTGCCCCAGACCGTCCGGCTGCTGACCGGCCAGCGGCACATTGAGGTGGTTGTCGCCGACCATGATCAACGTGATGCCCTCGTTGACCGTCAGCGCCTTGGACTGCGGATCCGTGCCACACAAGGCCGAGAAGGTGGCCGAGTTGCGGGACTCCGACATCACCCGGCGGATCATGTCCTCCGGCAGATGATCAAGCTCCCGGTCGGCGATCTCCAACGCCTGGCCGATGCAGGTCGCGCCGTGCTCGACGCCGTACCGCAGCGCCTCACCGAGCGGCTGCTCCACCCGCGCCTTGGCCGAGCTGTCGCCCCAGACGTTGATCGACAACAACATCGAGCTGGCCAGCTCGACCCCGACCTCGGTGCTGGCCGAGAACCGGATCGGGTCGAAGATCCCATCGGCGGAACGGATGTCGTCCAGCCGGATCGTCTGGCCGCCGCAGGCCTCGACGACCGCGGCGTGATCGGAGCCCTGCTTCGGGTCGATGATCACGCCCGACTCGCCGGACCGGGCCCACTGATCGGCCAGGTTGAGGAGCAGCATGGTCTTACCGGAGCCGGTGGAAGCCGCGCAGAGGAACAGCGGCAGCTTGTCCTTGGCCGAGGCGGCCTTCGGCGACAGCCAGGCCGGCTGCCGGTCCCGCTCGGTGAAGCCGACCAGCGCACCGTCGGCGTCGCCGACGAACGACAGCGAAGTGATCCCGGACGCGGCCACGACCTGGACCGGGATGTCGTGCAGTTTCGGATTGGCGCGCACGTTGGAACACAGCCAGGTCTCGGCCATCGCACCCGGCTGGAGCAGGGTCATCGGCGCCAGCCGGATCGGGTTGCTGGCGGAGTTGAAGGTGTCCAGGCTCTTGATCCCGGAGAAGGCGACCAGCCCGCTGGCGTCGATCAAGGACGGGTTCGCGCCGCCCTTGCCGTAATGATCTTCGACCTGGCCGAGCTTCATCAACATCTCGTCCTGCTCGCTGCGGGACAACTGGCCCTGCTTGCGCCGATCCTCGATGTCGCGGATGAACCGCTTTCGCTGGCTGCGCAGCTGATTCCGGGTCATCTTGGCCGGCTCGACCAGCCCGCGCAGCGACACCGCGATCGCGCCCTCGTCGATCAAGGACGACACCCAGTGGGCGATCGGGTCGGTCGGCGAATCGAACTCGAAGTCGAACTCGGTGACCGACGCGTACGTCACGGCGCTCTGCCCGGGCACCGCCTCGAGCGCCTCGCAGTTCTCGGTGCCGACGATCTCGGCGATACGCATCGAGTCGGGCGAGTGGAAGACGTGCATGTGCTCGAGGTGGTTCAGCCGCGGCGTGGCCGGAGTCTCGCCGAGATTCCAGTACGCGTCGGCCAGCTTGAACTGCTCCGGCCGGGGCACCACCAACCCGCAGCGGGCCAACGCCGCGTCGACCCGGGCGTAGTCCTCGTCGAAGTCGGCGAGCGGGATCAGGCCGTCCTTGAAGAACGCGGCCAACGAGTCGATCCGATCACGGAATCCGCCGCCACCGCCGACCTTGTCGTTCAGCTGGACGCCGAACAGCAGCAGCCGGTTGTCGATCGGCTCCTCGCCGAATCCCTTGTTCAGATAGGTTCCGAGCGGATGGGTCCAGGGCAGATGGAAGTTCTCCTGGACGTTGATCAACAACGCGTGGGTCCGCCGGTACGACGACCGCGCCGTGTAGCGGCGATTCGAGGTGGCGTCGACCAGACCGGCCAGCTCGACGTAGGCCCGGAACAACGGCGTCATCGCGTCCAGCGCCGACTTGTCGTCGCGGGCGTCGACCACCGGCTTCAGCGGCACCGACCGATAGAGCCAGACGCTGCCGTCCATGCTGGAGCGGCAGCGGCCGCCGGGATAGGTCGGGCCGAGCGTGGTGTAGTAGGTCGGCTTGGTCGACAGCTGGTTCAGCGCCGAGCCGCGTCGCTTCTGTGCCGCCATGATCAACGCTCCCCTCTCACCGCGTCGCCGGCCGTGGGTTCCGGCCGACCGCGTTGTTGTACGGAGTCAGGTCGGCGCCGGGCGGACCCCAGGCGACGACCCCCGGAGCCGCCGTGTCGGCCCGGTCCAACAGGAGGTCGTACGTCAGGGTCGGCTGCTGGGTCGCCGTCCGCTGGCTCGCCCAGACCGCGGAAACCGTGACCCGGAGCAGCGCCTGCCGCGGCTTCGACTCCTTGGTCCGGTCCTGATCATCGGCCCAGAGCGCACCCACCTGACCGATGCTGAGGTCGGTGAAGCTGACCCCGGTGAGCGGCATGTAGAACCGGTCCGCGGCCGGATCGCCGACGGCCAGCTTCAGCGCGGCCGGATCGCCGCCGGTGTAGGCCTTGGTCCAGGCGTTGACCGCCTGCGCGTACTCCGGAGCCGCGGCGATCGAGGCGACCCCCGGCCACGGCCACTCCGTCTGGCCGCCGGCTTCCGGATTGGCCGGCAGGATCGGGACGAAGGAAGGATCGGCCAGGGCCACCGCGCCCTCGTCGGAGATCACCAGCTGGATGCTGGTGTCGTACATCCGGCCGGCGGAATCGGCCAGCACGAAGGAATAGGTGGTCAGCGTCCGCGGCTCCGACCGCTGGCCCTCCCGCTGCTGGGCCGCCTTGCTGGTCGAGCCGGTGTAGGCCACCACCCGACCGCCGGGCAGCGGCGACGGCGTCTCGCCGAGCCAGCGCTCGACCGCGACCTGGGCCTGGGCCGCCTCCCGGGTGACCGAGTTGTCCGGGCCGGCACCGGCGTTGGCGCTGGGCGGGGCCACGATCCGTACCGCCAGCACGATCACGGCGAAGATCAGGAACGGGAACAAGATCGCCGACACCCACAGGTAGACGGTGATCAACCGGCGCCTGATCTTGCCCTTGCGCGGGTCGACGACAACCGGCAACGTGTCCGGCTCGTCCCACCAGTCGACGTTCTTGAGCTTGCGGGAGGTGCCGTTCGCGGTCTTGGGGCTCATCGGCCGGACTCCTTTCCACGTCGCCGGAACCAGCCCCGACGGCGCTCCCGTTCCGCCTCCGGCACGTACGCCGGCGCCTCGACCGGCATGTCGAAGATCCGGTGCAGCACGGTGTCGATCAGGTTGGCGCAGACCGGCAGATCGGAGACCAGCTCACCGGCGTTCATCCGGGACAGGATCTCGTTGTCCTCCCAGATCGTGCCGATGTGCACCGACAGCTCGCGCAGCGCCGCGACGATCCGATCCTGGTTGTGCAGGGCGAGATTGGTCGGCACCCGGTTGATCAGCGACATCACGTGACTCGGGTTCACGCCCAGCCGGAGCAGCCGCTCCATCACCTCGATCAGGTTGGACAGGCCCGCGGTCGACATGCCGGTGACCGCGAGCGCCCAGCCGCCGGCGCCGAGCTCGGGCTCGATGATCTGGGTGACCAGGCCGCGCGGGTCGTCCCGCTCGAGGATCTGGGTGTCCAGCACGACCAGGTCGCAGAACTGCCGGACCTGGCTGATCATGCCGGCGACCACTCCGGCGGTGATCCGGCCGGTGCCCAACTGCTCGGCCGTCGGACCCTGGATGAAGGCGAAGTTGACCTTGGACAACCGGGCGTCCCGGGTCCGGTTCAGCGCGATCGGGGAGATGATGCCGGTCCGTACGTTGTCGTCGAGCACCGCGTCGAAGACCGTCGGCAGGTCACCGTCGGCCACCCGGAGGAACGTCGCCAGGTCGGGCTGGCCGAGGTTGGCGTCGATCAGCACCACCCGGCGGCCGCGGTTGGCGGCCCGATTGGCCACGGACAGGGCGAGCGAGGACTTGCCGACGCCGCCGGAACCGGACAGCGTGAACAGCACCTCGGCCTGGCCGGTCCGGATCGCGCCGCCGCGCAGCGCTCGCCGTACCGACTCGGCGAAGAACTCGTCATCGGTGGGCACGACTCCCGCCAGGCCCTCCGGATCGCCCGCGGCGGCCCGGCGCGGCGACTGCAGGTCCGGGTCCCATTCGGACCAGTCCGGCACGTTGGGGTCGAGCAGCGAGCCGTCGGACTCGAACTGCAGGCCGGGCGGCAGCTGATCGAGGTCGATGGCGTCGGTGACCACTCCGGCGTTCTTCAGCACGTCGACCACCGTGCTGCCGCCGCGCAACTGATAGGTGCGGTAGCCGTCACCGTCGTCCACGATCGGATGCTGGTCGGTGCCGAGCACGGTCAGATTGACGTGCCGATAGATCCGCGGGATCAGGCTCTGCACCCGGGGTTGGTTCAGGATCAGGCAGCCGACCGGACCGTGGTCGGTGACCAGCTCGTGCACCCGGTCCGCCGCGATCCGCAGATCCGGGCTGGTGGCAACCGTGAAACCGGCTCTGGTGAGGTGGGCTGCGAGCGGATCGAGCCCGATGAGGCCGATGGGGGTAGTCACCTCACCTCACCTCCCTTCCTTCTTGATGGCTTCCTTGGCGGCGGCGATCAGGCCGGGCGAAGCCTCTTCATAGGCCTGCGCCGACCAGGTTTCCGGTACCGGATCGAATACCAACGTCACATACCACCAATTGTTCCGCGAGCTGCTGCCAGTTGCCTCGGATACGACCGTGGCCTGAGAAAAGGTACCGTCCACGATCACCGACCGGACGGGGGTCACCACGGGTATCCGCGAGGTGGAGCGTACCGACATCCGATCGGCCAGATACGGCACCACCACGGCGGCCAGCGCCGTGTCTCGTTCGGCCGGATCGCGGACCGAGAACGCCTTCCAGAACGCGGCCGCCCGTTTCAGCACAACCGCCTTCTGATCAGGGGGAAGACTGCCGTGCTCGCCGGCGTCGGTGCCGGAGCTGGGCTGGTTGGTGGGCGGTGGGCCGGACGGGGTTTCCGTGGCTCCCTCGCCGTCGTCCTCGTGGTGCTCGTACGGCGGGGTCGTCGAAACGGCAGGCGGGACCGGCGCGCCGACCGGCTGGTCCGGCGCACCTCCCGCAACGGATCGCCAAATCCCCACCACAACCGCCACAACGATCACAACGGCCAGTGCGATCCCGACCAGACTGGTGGAACTCCGTGCGGCAGCCATGTCAGCAGTCCCCCCGGGGCACGTGACCCGCGTTGTTGACCATCTGCGGGGAGCACCGGATCGGCACGCCCTGCTGCTCGAGATAGGTGATCGGGTTCATCACCGCGCCGCCGCGGCGGACCTCGAAGTGCAGGTGCGCCCCCTGCGCGTTGCCCTGCTCGCCCTCGGTGCCGATCACCTGGCCGCGGCGCACCTGGACGCCCTCCTGGATCCCGGGCCCGAACGAGTTCAGGTGCGCATAGTAGGTCTGCACTCCGCCGCCGTGGTCGATCACGACGAAGCGGCCGTACGAGCATCCCCGGTTGCTGCGCCGCTGCTCGTTCGTGTAGCTCGGGCAGATCACCTTCGCCGTGGACACCGTGCCGTCGGCGACCGCGAGGAGTGGCGAGCCTTCGTTGGTCGACATGTCCTGACCGGTGTGGCCTTCATAGCCCCAACACTCGTTGCTGCTCGCGACGCACACTCCGTGACCGATGGAGTAGTTCTGGGCGGTGGGCAGGCCCCACTTGCCGTCGCCGCTGCCGGTGTCGACGACGCCCTTGTTGCCGTACACGGAGACGTGGACGTGGTTCCGGTGCGCCGCGGAGTCGTCCGGGCCGCTGTAGCAGGAGGCCGACGCGCCGCCGCACTGCCGCCAGCCCTCGTCGGCCCGCTCCACCGACCAGATCTGTTCCTGCCAGATGACGTACATGACGCCGAGCGGCCGCTGGTTCGCCTTCACCCACTCGGCGATTTCCGTGCCCAGGCGTTTGCCCTCGGCCGATTCGTAGTCAGGGATCATGATGTCGACCGCGCGATAGAGCGGGTGCTCGCCCGAGTTGGAGAAGTAGTAGCCGCCGATGGTGGTGATCATCGGGAAGTGCTTCTTGGTGCAGCGCAGGGTCCGCAACGCGTCCGGCTTCAGGCCGCGCTCCGACGGCCAGCCCGTCGCCGGGCAGTTTGCGAACTCGCCGCCACCGCTCTGGCACTCATCGGAGGCGACCGCCGGGTTGCCCGTGACCTCACCGAGGGCATTGATCAGGGCCACCGCCTCGGACTCCCGCTGGGCGTAGCGGCCGGGGAAGGCCGACCGCTGGACGTCCTGGGCGACATCACCCGGCGGTTTGGTCTGCCAGTTGTCGATCTGGAGCAGTCCCGGCACGTGATAGCCCACCGGGCCGGCCGGCTCGACCCCGGCCTTCTCGGCGTCGGAGACGTTCTCCGCGGTCAGCTTGTGGCCCTGATAGAACGTCTTCGCGCCGACCTGCACGTCGTTCAGCAGTCGTACGTTCTCCTCGTAGGTGCGGCCGTCGGCGTACCAGCCGAGCAGCGCCCGCTGCTGGAACACCCCGACGTCATGGTTGCCGTCCGGCGAGGCGGTGGAGCCGTCGGCACCGAGCTGCGACTCGACCAGCGCGGTCATCAGCGCGATCCGCCAGGCCAGCTCGGGCAGCTTCAGTGCCTTGCCGACCGCGATCGTGGTCGCGGCGTTCTTGATCTGGACGTCGGTGAAGCTGTCCACCCGGGGCAGGTTGCCGGGCAATCCGATCTGCCCGATCTGGCCCGGCGTGCACGCGCCCGCCGCCAGTTGCGGCTCGGGTTTCTGGCCGATCGCCCAACGGAAGGCCGCGTCGAACGTGCGCACCTGGTCGTCGGCCGACGCGATCGGCAGGTGCGACAACACCTGCTCGAACGCCTTCCGGGTCCGGTCGTGGACGCCGGCGCTGCCCGGATCGTCCTTGTTGATGCCGATGATGAACCGATTCGGATCCAGCGGATCCGGCACCTGCATGGCGCCGGCGTCGACCTGCTGCGGATCGGTGCCCGGGCCGGCCAGCATCATCGCCGAGAACAGCCGACCGAGCGCGACCCCGGCGTGCCGTCGGTCCTTCGCGGTCTCCTTGGTGAGCCGCTCGACGCCGAGCTTGGCGGCTGCCGTGTTGAAGGCCGCCAGCTCGATCCCGTACGGCGGATCGCCGGGCGCGGACCAGCCGCCGGCGGCGCGATCGATCGCGGCGAGCACGGTCCAGGTGGTGCCGGATCCGTCGGCGGCGAGCGTGTAGTCCTGCACCTCGGCCGCGGTCAGCCCCTCGGCCTCGACCGCTTCGCGGGACAGTTGCTCTCGCATGCTGGAGTCCGTCGCCACGGCGCCGCCCACCTGGGAGGCGGTGATGCCGAGATTGGCGATCAGCAGCACCGGGAGGGCAACGACCACGATTGCCACGATCAGCGCCCGACGGCGGAAACCCCGGTTCTTGATGGCCCCGGCACCGGTGCCGATGACCGCGCCGATCGCCGCGCCCTGCCCGCCACCGATCCGGCCGCCCAGCTCGGCGCCGGCGCGGGTGTGGCCGGCGACATCCCGTACGTCACCGCCCAGGGATCCGTCCGACCGGCTGCCGGAGACCAGCCGTTTCGCCGAGGACAAGGACCGGGAGGGACCACCCGACGATGGTCCGGCCGCGCCGGCCGGTTCGCCGTTGTCTGCCATCCCGGTCACCTCCCTTCGCTACGGTCGCGGGTCGGGCCTCCGCTCAGTGGACGCGGTTGCGACTGGCCTCCTCGATCCGTCTCACAAGTGGCCCCGTTCTCCGGAGCGCGACAGCTGCTCCGCTCTCGACTCGTTCCCCGGCCACGTCCCAGATCCAGTCTCTGCCCGCGCCGGCGCGCTCGCTCCCGTTGGCGCCGAACGAGCCCGTCGGGCGGGCCCGGCCGGCGCTCCGCCCCTGACCCCGCCGGACGCTCCGCCGGCCGAGAACGACTTGAACTCGGCTTCGAGCTGCTGCCTGGCGTAGGCGCGGGATCGGTAGTCCCGGAGCTGCTGCTGCCGTACCCCCGCATGGGAGCGGCGTCGCCGCTGGATCGCCGAGCTGGCCCGGCGCGCGACGACCACGCCGGCCACCGCCCCGCCGACCAGACCGGCCGGTGCCCCCAGCAGCAGGGCGCCGCCGGCCAGCGCCATCGTCTTCGTCGCCCGGCCGATGGCACGCCCCGGATCCTGCCGGAAGCGATGCCCCCAGACCCCGGCCTGCACCCGCGCCTGGTCAGCGGACCACCGGCCGAACCGCCGAACGGGGGCCGGTGCCGCGCCAGCGATCCGGGCCCCCACGGCGCCGACCGCTCCGGCCGCCGCCGACCCGAGCCCAGCCACCGCGCTGCCGACCTCCTTGCCGCGATCGATCATCCGCTGCGACCGAGTGGACTCGACCGCGCCGGAAATCCGAGCCTGGCGGGCCGCCCGCTCCTGCTGCGCCTCCTCCCGCCGGGAGGCCTTCTGGTCCTCGCGAAGCCCGTCGATGTCGGCCATCCGCTGCCGCGCCGCCGCCCTCCGTTGCCTCAGCGTCGAATTCGGATCGTTCAGGATGTCTTCCGGGGTCGGCCCGGTCGGCCCGCTATCCGCCGTTCTCGGCCGCAACGGCTGCTCGGTGTTCAGGTCGGCGTTGCGTTTGCCCAACTGGCTTGCCCGCGAGGCGTCGCCGTCCGCGCCGGGAAGTCGCTCGCGGCCACGATTCACCATGTCCTTCGCGCTACTCAGCATCTGCTGCCCGCCCTGACGGATCGCATTGAGTCCCGCTCCGCCGGCGATCGCGCCACCGAACGACATCGCGCCCTTGAGCGTCATCGGTGAAGGGACGCCGGCCTGACGGAAGGCGAAGTGCAACGCAACCGCCGCCATGACCGGTGCGAGGCCACCGAGGATGAGCCCCATATCCGTGTTCTGGCCGACGAATCCCTTGATCACATTCAGGATCACGTTGGTGAAGAGCGTGATCAGACTGAGAATGAACACGCCGAAGGCGGCCGCCAAGGACAGGCCCACATATCCCTTGATAAACCTGATCAGACGGTTGTTATCAGTCCGCGGCAGCAAACAGAGCAGCGCGACGAAGATCACCGAGAGCAGCATGAATGCGGCAATAGCCTTGATGATCATGATGATGGCGCCGGCCATCCCGAACACTGCCGCGACTCCGATCGCCGACAGCAGATACCCGATCACCGCCGAACCGCTGGCCCCCAGATTGGACCCGTGAAGCGACGAGATGAAGTCGTAGATGGAAGCCGGCATCTCGCCGGCGTTCTCCTTCAGCTTCGCGTCACCGTCGCCCCAGTCGAAGATGTCGCCGACTGTGTCACCATTTCGATTGAAGAAGTTATAGCAAGCGGAGTTCAGTGCTGCTGATCGCCCTTCTTCCGCCCCCACGCGGGCGGCTTCGACTGCAATTAACCAACCCTGGCCGCGTGGTGTGTGCCATCCACCAGTGGCATCGATGTTTGAAAGTAGCCCATCCTGCGGGACGCAGGATGCCCACGCGATCCAGGCCTTATCTTGTTCCACTCGATTCAGTGGTCGCCAGGCTGGGGCGTTGGGATTCACTCCGACCTGAGAGACTGCGATGCGCGGGTCTGGCACACGCGAGAGCACGTCGGCGCGCGTCGCTGCTGACCGGTTGTTCTCCGCTCCCTGACCCTCAATTGTGTACGAACCAATTCCAGCGGGGATAGCAGCATTGTGATCGAGCATCCGGCATGCAACTCGACTCTGTCCATTCAAGTTGTCCCGACCGAACTGGCCAACCGACCAGGCGCGGTAGCCGGACACCTGCCAAAGATTGGAGATCGTCTGTGCCGGTACGGACTTAGCATCGATCAGCGTTCCGTCATCCCGAGCGGAGTCGTTGTAGCCTCGTCGCAAGGCGTTGATGTACGCGCCGCAACTCAGCTGGTCGGTGTCGATTCCCGCACCCTCGTCACTGTTCGGGGTCGACAATGCCGCAGCGGGCGCGGACGCGATCTCGGTGATTGCCTCATCGATGGTGGTGGCGAACCAGCCAGGGGAACCCTCGCCCGGAATGAATCTCCCGGCCTCGTCGGTGCGGCTGTTAGTCGCGCCGACGACCATCACCACAAGAGCACCGACGATCACCATCTTCACGGCCAGCCTGGCCAGCCAGGATCCTTCCCGGCGGAGACCCTGGAGCAGGAGCCCGGCGGTCGCGATGACAGCCAGGCCTGCCAGTAGCGGCGAGGAGAGAACGGACCGGCCGAACTGGGCAGCGGCCGAGTCGATAGTCGCGCCAACCGATTGCAGAGGACAGAACTCGGTCGACCACATCACGAGCTTGGTGGTCACCGAATAGAGGAAGTCGCCGATGACGAAGGTGCTGCCCTGAAGCTGACGTTGAAGAGGTGCGAAGTCCGTCGGGAAACCGCCGGCCGAGCGCACGTGCAGTTGCTGAGTCGCGCCGGACCAACGCTCCACCGGCAGGTACTGGTAGTCGGCAGTCCCATCGGTGGCCGCGCAGATCGCCCTGGTCTGCGCGCCGTCCGTCGGCTCCGCCGCAGCCGGGGAAGCAGACAACAAAAGGGCTACCAGGGCCAGGAACAGCACGCCGGATATCCGCCGCACCATCGTCCGTCCCCCCGCAGGCTGCATCGGAATCCCTTTTCAGTCGAAGATCGAGGCCACGCGCGCGGCCGTGCTGACGGGCTTGAGTGGTTGGTCCTCCGGGAGGACGCGCTTGTCGGGATTCGGCCGGCTGCCGGGACGGACGAGGGTCCAGTCGTCGTGCGGCACGTGGACCGTGACCGCACCCAGCATGAATTGGTTCAGGACAGCGGTCCGGCGGTTCACCAGCATCTGGTAGTTCCGGATCTGCAGGCCACGTCGTGTCGCACCGTGGAAGAGCCAGACCGCGCCACCCACCAAAATGCCCAACAAGAGGAGGGCGATCGGGCCGATGAGGATCCAGAGCAGCAAGGTGGGAGCGATTCCGCAGACGAACGCGATACAGCCAACGATGAAGGCTCGATAGGGCATGTCGACGGGGCCGATGGTCTGTTGCCGGGCGCTGGACGCCTCCCGGCCAGTCATGTCCGTCAACGCGTACAACGGCTGCTCGTTCACAGGGCCTGGCCTTTCGGTCAGCCTGCCTGGCCCTGTGATGCCTGCCAGAGTCCGATTCCGGTGTTCGCGACAACGTCGATCAGGGTCAGGATGGCCGGCATCAGAAATCCGGGAGCCGCGAGGATCGATCCGAAGACAACCGCCCAGATGACCCAGCCACTCGTTCCCTCTTCCGATCGGCCCCGGGTCCGACGCCAGAAGAACACCACCAGCGCACCGATGATTACCAACATGCCTAGCCAGGCAGCCGCGGTCGTGAATCCAGATCCCGCGCTGCGAGTGACCGCCTGCCAGAACGCTTCCCAGTTACCGGACAGATCAACTTCACCGTCCATGGTCTTTCCTCTTCTCGTTTAGCTGCCGCCGATGACGCTGCTGACCACCTTGATCAGCAGGAACACCCCGAGTACCGCGGCTCCGATCGCCATCGGTATACCGCCCCGGTCCTCCAGCCATTCGGACACCTGACTTCGCTGCCCGTCGGACAAGCCGAACCGGGCACGCAACCGGCGGGCAACCGACTCACGTTCTTCGCCAGCCTGGAGCCGCTGGATGTCACGATCGCTCATCGCACCCACCTCTCCCGATCACGATAGGTTTCATGGAACCTACGTGTCTACGCCTCACCCCGAGGACGGAAACCTCCTTCCGAATCCCCCGAGACGACGCCCGACCTCGATCTGGGCCTGTACGAGCGGCAACGAGCGCACTCCTGAGAATGGAATGACGGGGGCCGCCATGGGTCGACCCAGCGAGCCGGCAACTCCGGCACCTAGACGACTCATCGGCCCCTCCTACCTGCGGGCTGGCCACATCCACGCCGCCCGCATCACCTGGAACTCATCCGCATGCTAACCCGATCGCCCCCCGGATTGGCACCCCAAACCCTGGCATGCCCTCGTGATCTGCTGACAAGTGGGCGCTGGCCAGGTGTGACGTCCAGCAGAGTCAGCCGACAGCCGGAAGGAGCCGTTGAATGTTGCCTGCGAACAGCCAAGTAGGAACGCGCAGACATGCTATCGCTTCGGGCCCATCAGAGCGATTCACTGCGCGTGAGCGTCAGTTCCAGAACTTGGTATCGCCCTCAACCTGATAGATCGCGTAGTTGTCAGCTGAGCCACTAAAGTTGTCCAAGTACACTTTCAGGCCCATGCCATCCCCGTCGAGACAGCTCACAGGAAGCTTCAAACCAGTACTTGCGCGCTGCTCGGCCGTCCCCTCCCGTTCATCAAGCTTGCAATCAAAGGTTGCGCCCGAGAGGGAAGTTGCGCTACTCACTCCACCTTCCTGACGAAAATAATACTGGACATTCAGGTACTGCTGCTGAACGACATCGAAGACGTT
Organism: Microlunatus speluncae; assembly: GCF_009299835.1. Taxonomy (GTDB): domain Bacteria; phylum Actinomycetota; class Actinomycetes; order Propionibacteriales; family Propionibacteriaceae; genus Microlunatus; species Microlunatus speluncae. Next base: position 123,989 of record NZ_VKCZ01000018.1, on the reverse strand, counting down.
CTGACATGTCTCCCCAGTTCTCTCAGATGAATACCAGTCCGTCGCGATTCTGCAGTTCAGATCCTGCCCATCAATATGGGAGACTGCGTTTACCCACTTCTCGGCGAATTCGGCGTGATCCTCGGGCTTGCTGTCGTTCGCGCAACCAGCTAGGGCGACCACCGCGACGACTGCCAGGAAGGACGCAGTCAACCGGATTCGAAGTAGGCTAGGCACCAGATTCTCGCTTTCCTTGGTGAGACGACGATTGGTTTGAATCCTGCGAAAGGCTACCGCGAACTCTGCCGATCGCCACCATTCCCCTAGCGAACAAGCACATGGATTTCACCAACTTCGAACGGCCGTTCGGTCGCGATGCTGTAAGGAATTGTTCCCGACTGACCTCCGGCAGTCCAGGCTATTGTCCACCGAGATGTCGCCTCGACCGTATAGCTTCCGGGCTTCTGATATTCGTGACCGCAACTTGGGGACACCGTTCCTGCCGCGGTGCCCTTCCTCCACTTTGTGCCCAAGTCGCACCTCTGGGTCGTACCATCCCCCATCTTCCAGACGACCTTGTCCAGTCTGATTGAGATCCCAACAGTCAAGGGTCCGACAGTCTGCGTCACAGAGTCATTTGACGTACCACCGGTAGTCCACAACCAAACTGGATAGCCCACCGCCGTATCGAACGGGAGGTCGTGGTGGCTACGGTTTGGCCCCATTTGCGGCTCAGCAGCGGTAAATTTCAATCACGCGATGACATGTTTCGCAGCTTGTTCCGGCGTCATGGACGGCGCATTACTTTCGCCGCCTAGACGCACAACATTGGACCTAGGCAAATCGAGGCAATCCCGATATGCCTCAAGGTTCGCTATGCCCGCACAGGGATCCTCACCCCAGCCTGCCCACGTTTCGTCATCATTGCCATCTGAACGACTGCTGTCTTCTACCTCTTCTTCATCTGCTTCTGGTACGGACGGCAGACTGTCGATGCATTCGATAATCGCAGTGTCGGCATTAATACCATAGGTCTCGCAGGCGTATGCTGGACTCGTCCCAACTGCAATGGTTCCAAGCGCAATCAGCGCTACCGCGAGCAGCAATTCGAATGCACGAGTCATGACTACGCCTTGCCACAATCATTGTGGCCCGTCAAAGCCCGCGACGAAAGGGCCTCAACCAGCCACTTTTTTGCATTTCGATCCCAATGCAATTCGACCTCTTCCTCAATGAACTTCGGATGGTCGAAAAGCTTCCCCTGCTTCATGATCTTGACCTCAGACTGATCGACACATGCTTTCCACTTAGCGACAGGAACTGAAATCTCCAGATCCGTTAGATCGAGTATTCGAAAATTGCGGAGAGTTGCAAATCCCTCACGCTTGAATTCGCCACCTCTTACATCTCGGGCAGTCTTAGCGAGAAACCTGCGCGCGGCGCCATCTCTCGTCAGGTACTTGCCCAGGTATTCGGGTATCTCCGCCGCGCCGCCACCTTGCGACAGACGGTCACGTGCCTGCCACAGTGCGACATATGCCTGTTTCGAATCAGCCAGTGCGCGTTCGCGGTCAGAGGTCGGGGTTGGAGAGACGGTCGGCGTCGGTGACGCGACCGACCCCGGCGTAGGGGTCGACGGTGCGGTGGTCTGCGGAGGGGGTTGAGGCTGGCCGGTGCAGGCTGCCACGAGGAGGAGGCAGGCGAGGGTAGTCGCCGGGGTGAGGGGTCTACGCCGGGGGTGCGCAGGGCGGGAGGGGCTTGGGAGGGGGTCCGCAGCCGCCGGCCGCCGCATCATTGGGCCTGCCATGCAGGTCACTATCGCATCTGGATACGGCCAGGTTCCAGGACTGCTCACAAAGTTGTGGATAACCAGATTGCTCGGTCCCACCCTGTTGACAACTACCTCAGGAACCGCCTCCGACGGTTCTGCGGGCGCCTCGGGGCTGGTTGAGCCGCTCGATGCCGCGTTGCCCTGGGCCGGACTTCAGCCGGCCCTCAGCGGGCGGGAACGGCTTGCTGTCGTTCAGGGCTTTCTCGATTCGCAGGACCTCGGCCCAGAGCCCCTGCTCGGCCAACGACGACGCATTATCGGGCACGTAGTCGAGAGCTGAGGCGCTGCCGCCGTCGGCGGTCCGGGCTTCCGCGAAGCGTTGGGCCCAATAGCAGGCGGCGGTCAGCCGTTCGACCAGTTCCGCGGAGAGATAGAAGCTCTTCTGCTGGCGGTTGCTGTGGGCCGCGCCGTTGGTCGCGTCCTCGATCTCCTGCCGCGACACGGTCACGTTCTCGTCAGGCACGGTGACCTCCAGGTCAGGCCAGCGCGGGGAACCAGAGCGCGATTTCGCGCTTTGCGGATTCGGGCGAATCCGACCCGTGCACGAGATTCTCCCGGTTGGACAGGGAGTAGTCGCCGCGGATCGTGCCGGGGGCGGCCTTGCGTCCGTCGGTCGCTCCGTTGAGCAGCCGGACCACCTCGATCGCCTCGTCGCCTTCGACGATCAGGGCCACGGACGGGCCTGAGGTCACGAAGGTCCGCAGCGGCGGGTAGAACGACTTCTCCACGTGCTCGGCGTAGTGCTGGTCGGAGAGCTCACCGTCGACCTGACGCAGCTCCATCGCGATGATCGACAGCCCCTTCGATTCGAGCCGGCCGAGCACCGCGCCGACCAGTCCTCGGCGCACCGCGTCGGGCTTGATCAAAACGAAAGAACGCTGTGGTTCGGGTGCCGGCGGCATCGAGGTCTGAGTCATGGCTGCACCATATCGATCATGGCGCCGGTCGACTCATTCGGTTGCGGGATCCGCACTCCCGGGCGGCGTCCGCCGCTCCAGCCGTCGGCCGAGGACGAACATGAAGAGCCAGATCCCGGCGAACAATCCGCCGACGACGAACATGGTCGGGGTCGCGATTCCGAGCGCGATCCCGGCGAGCTGGGTCAGCCAGGCGAGCGGATAGCCGGCCGGTGTACGCATCAACCCGGCACTCACCAGCGCCAGTCCGGCGGCCAGTCCACCCAGGCCGCCGGCCAGGCCGCCGGGCAGCCCGGAGATGAAGATCATCACCGGAATGGACAAGCCGAACACGATCACCTCGAACATCAGGGTGATCATCAGCGGGGTCCGCATCGGGTTGTCGGCGGCGAGTCTCACCGGCCGTTGTCCTCCGGCTCATCGCCGACCAGCGGCCGCAACGGGTCCTCGGCCGGCGCCCGCCGGATCTGCGGCGGCGCATAGTCGTAGCCGTCCAGATCGTCCCGACTCCACTCGTCCTCGCCGTCAAGATCGTCCTCGTCCGGCTCGGAATCATCGTCCTCCGACACCGGTACGGCACCGTTCTCGGGCCACGGCTCGTCTCCGACCAGCAGGGTCCTAGCCTCGCCGACCGCGATCACCGAGCCGGTGATCAGGACGCCGGCGTTGCCGTACTCGTCGGCATCGGCCAGTGCCATCGCGGCCTCGATCGCATCGTCCAGCCGCGGTTCGACCTGCACCTGGTCCGCGCCGATGATCTCCCCGGCCAGCTCGGCCAGGGCATCGGCCGGCATGCCCCGGTCGGTCGAGGCCACCTGGGTCACCACGACGCGATCCAGCACCTCGGCCAGTTCGGTCAGCAGGCCGCGCGCATCCTTGTCCCGCATCACCGCCAGCACCCCGATCAGCGGGCTGAACGCGAAGGCCTCATTCACTCCCGCGGCCAGAGCGCGGGCGCTGTGCGGATTGTGCGCGGCGTCCAGCACCACGGTCGGCGAGCGGCGGACCACCTCGAGCCGGCCCGGCACCCGGACCTCGGCCAGCCCGGCCCGGATCACATCCGGCTCCAGGGCCCGCATGCCGAGGAACGCCTCGACGGCCGCGACGGCCAGCGCCGCGTTGGCCGCCTGGTGCGTACCGTGCAGTGGCAGGAAGATGTCGTCGACCGGCCCGCCGGAGGCGTTGATTCTGATCAACTGCCCACCGACGGCGACGCTGCGAGAGAGCAGACCGAAGTCGACCCCCTCGCGCTGCACCAGCGCACCCACTTCTGCGCTGCGGGCCAGCAGCGCGGTGGCCGCCTCCATCGGTTGTCCGGCGAAGATCGCCTGCGCGCCCGGCTTGATGATGCCGGCCTTCTCCACCGCGATCTTGTCCACGGTCGAGCCCAGCAGATGGGTGTGATCAAGATCGATCGGAGTGATCACCGCGACAGCGCCGTCGGCGACGTTCGTCGCGTCCCAGGACCCGCCGAGCCCGACCTCGATCACCCCGACGTCGACCGGTGCGTCGGCGAACGCTGCAAAGGCCATCGCGGTGATGATCTCGAAGAACGTCATCGCCACGCCGTCGATTTGCCGTTCGTCGACCATCGCCACGTACGGCTCGATGTCGGCCCAGGTCGCGTCGAACCGATCCTCCTCGATCGGCCGGCCGTCGATCATGATCCGTTCGGTGACGCTGGTCAGGTGCGGGCTGGAGAACCGCCCGGTCCGCAGCCCGGCCGCGCGCAGCAGGGATTCGATCATGGCCGTCGTCGAGCCCTTGCCGTTGGTCCCGGCGACGTGAATGACCGGGTACGTCCGCTGCGGATCACCGAGCAGTTCGGTCAGGGCGCGGATCCGGCCCAGGCTGGGCGCGACGCGGTGTTCGGGCCAGCGGGCGGTGAGGGTGGCGACGAGATCGGCATGTGACATAGCCAGCACAGTCTAGGGCGCGTCCTAGGCTGGCCGGACCATGGACGCCACCGACTGTTTCCCCTGTACGAACACGGCCGCCGCCACCCTGCCCGACCGGGAGCAGGTGATCCGCACCGAGCACTGGCGGGTCGCCCACGCCTTCAACGCGGCGCTGCCGGGCTGGCTGGTGCTGCTGCCGACGCGCCACGTCCTCAGCTACGCGGACCTTTCCGAGGAGGCCGCTGCCGAACTGGGACCGTTGCTGCTCGAGCTGAGCCGGGCGCTGCCCCGGTTGGTCGACTGCGTGAAGACGTACCAGATGCTGTTCGCCGAAGCCGAGGGGTTCGCCCATCTGCACGTCCATCTGGTGCCCCGGCCCCGCCAACTCGCCGCGGAACTCAGAGGACCCGGCATCTTCGGCTACCTGGGCCGGCCCGAGGCCGAGTGGGTGCCGGCCGACCGGATGGACGACCTGGCCCGACAGTTGCGCACCCTGCTCACTGTCCGATAGCCGGGTGGCCGACCTCGGCGCCCCGGCGTTCCTCGAACTTCACTCTGAACGCGCGGAAAGGATCCCGCCGTGCAACAGCGGGGTGAGCACGGCACGGCGAGACTTCGGATCGTCCCGTTCTGTGATCGTCCGCATCCCGCCGAGCCGCAGCATCGCCAGGCCATGCACCTGGGACCACAGGGCCGGGACGGCCACCTCGACCGGCACCGCCAGCCGTCCGGCGGCGGCGACCCGGGCGACCGCGTCGCCGAGCACCGACAGTGCCGCGAGTCCAGCCACCGACTGTGGGTCGCGGCCCCGGTTGACGAACATGACCACGAACAGCGCCGGCCGGTCCGCCGCGAAATCCAGGTAACCGAGACCGAGATCGATCAGATCGGCGACGTCGTCGCCCGAGCGGGCCTCGTCGATGGCCCGGAGCCGCTGCCCGAGCTCATCGAAGCCGAAGATCGCGACCTCGTTCAGCAGAGCTCGCTTGTTGGCGAAGTGACGGTACGGCGCCGCCACGCTCACCCCGGCCTCGCGGGCCGCCTGCGCCAGGCTGAAGCCGTCCACGCCGTGCTCGTCGATCAGCCGCAGGGCCGCCTCGATCATGGCGTGCCGCAGGGAGCCGTGGTGATAGGACTTGGCTCGGTCAGCGCTCATTTCCTGAATCGGTCCCGGTTCCGCCGCGGATGAGGGCCCACACGGCATAGGCCGGGACCACGGTAGCGGAACCGATCGCCGCGACGACCTTGATCATGGAGACTCCGGCGTGGGCGTACGCCAGCGGATCGGGGAACCCGACCGGGTCGCTGAGCATGATCAGCGACAGCGCGTTCTCCACGGCATCGAGCGCCGGCGCCGCGATCATCGCCGGCGCCAGCCGGTGCAACCGGGCCGCGGCCTTCGAGTGCCGGCGTCGCACCAGTGCCGCCGCCAGGAAGGTGACCAGCACCAGACTGGCGGCGAGGCCCGCCATCCACAGGTAGTCGACGGTCTCGGTGATGATCATCTGATCGAGCGTGCCCTGCGCCGCCAGCTGCTGATACCAGCCACGGACCGTCTCCGCGTCGGCCGTGAGATTGGCCGTGGCCAACGACTCCGGGTGGCGCACCCGCGCGAAGCTGGCCTGGAGCGCGACCTGACCGCCGACGGCGACGCCCAGCGCGCCGAACAGCGCCAGTGCCAGAACAGGGATCCCGATCATGACGGACCTCGGTCTCCGGTCCGTGCCGGCAGCCGGCGACGACCGAACCAGCGCCGGATCCGCCCCTGCTGCCAGAGCCACAGGCCGGACAACACGGCCAGCGGCAGCCCCACGGCCATCAAGAAGATCTTCAGCCCACCACTCAGCGCGACGGGCAGATACACCAGCAGACCGAGCGCGGCACCGAGCCCGACGTGCGCCAGGCGGACCGCTCTGCGGAGAGCCGAGCTGGATCGACGGTCACTCATGCACCTAACGTTATGGTCATTAACATTGAGCTGGCAACCCCCGGATCAGGTGATCACCAGGACCGTTGACACCCTCGCCGAGGCGACCCTACGCTCGAATCCGGTCGCGGCCGCGGCTCGACCGGGGCACCCGTTCGGGGAGTCGAGGAGTTGATCAACGAGGAGGACAACCCGCTCGGCTGCGACCCTGATCGCGTTCGTTCCTTGCCGTGTTGGCCCCCAGATATCGCGTACTCGGATAGAAGGAGACAGGCATGGGAGTGCTGGACACGTTCCGGCTGGACGGTCGTAAGGCCCTGGTCACCGGCGGCAACCGCGGGTTGGGTCTCGCCTTCGCGCGCGGTCTGGCCGAGGCCGGCGCCGACGTGGTGATCAGCGCCCGCGACGCCGACCGCAACGAGCAGGCGGCCGAAACCCTGCGCGCGGAGGGGCATTCGGTCCGGGTGGTGACCGGCGACCTCGTCGCCGACGCCGACCGGATCGTCGCCGACTCGATCGAGGCTCTCGGCGGCCTGGATATCTTGATCAACAATGCCGGAATCGCAATTCATCGGTCGACGTTCGACGTCTCGGAGGATGAATTCGACCTGGTGCTCGATCTCAATCTCAAGGCGCTGTGGAAGACCTCGATCGCGGCGGCCCGCCGGATGAAGGAACACGGTGGGGGCAGCATCGTCAATATCGGTTCGATCTCATCGCTTATCGTCAACCGGCCTCAGTGGCAGGCCTCGTACAACGCTTCCAAGGCGGCGGTGCATCAGTTGACGAAGTCCCTGGCTGCCGAATGGGCGCCGTACGGGATTCGGGTCAACGCCGTGGCTCCCGGCTATGTCAAGACCGACATGGCCCCGGTCGACCGGCCGGAATTCAAGTCACGGTGGATCGATGACTCGGTGCAGCAGCGGTACGCGCTACCGGAGGAGATCGCCCCGACGGTGGTCTATGCCGCGTCGGATGCCGCAGCCTTCATGACCGGTTCGGTGATCGTGATCGATGGCGGCTACACGGTCTACTGACCGCATAGCCGCCATCCCATCGTTGAGTTGTTCAGTCAGCTCAGCGGCTGACCGGGACCTCGGGAACCTCCGGCAGTTCCGGCAGCTCCGGGATCGGCACCACGCCGCCCAGGGCTCCGGTCAAGGAGTCCAACAGGCTGGCGACCAGGTTGAGCACCTTCTCGATCAGTCCGGCGAGGTCGACTCCGCCCGGCAGATCCAGCGTCGGCGTCAGGGTCCCGCTGTCGATGGAGAGCGAGACGTCAGCCTCAAGAACCCGCTCCAGATACCGCTCCATCGACGACTCGAGGTTGCTCGCCGAGGCCGTGGACATCGTGCCCTTGGTCGGAAGGCCGGACTTGATCCCCTTGCGCATCTTGTCGGTGATCTTGTCCGCCAGCGCTGCCGCCTGATTCCGGGTGGCGCCGCTCTCCCTGAATTCGCGATACAGCTGATACTCCATGCTGTCCGCCAGATAGTTCGTCGCCTGGGCGCGAGTCACCGTGACGCTGCCCTTCTTACCGGTCAGCTCGATTCCGCCCGTATCTGCACTCGCAGTTCCGATGCCGGCAATGGTTGTCGCCAGGACGGCGGCTCCGGCCACGACGCCCTTAACCAGCGGCTTCAGGATAGACATGATCACTCCTCGGGGTAGTTCCTCCGGTATCGCCATGCGATCCGGACCAGCAGTCAAACCTTCGATCCCCCGAGCAATCCCCCGAGTGGGTGATACACGGCCTTACGACGCATAAAGATACGAACCCGAAGTGCTTTCTGTCTAGAGGTAATTCAACCAGCGCTTGAGAGTCGGTCGATCATTGACTCATATCAGCGGAAATTAAGGTTCATAAGTCTTGATCGGCGACGGCAACGCAGTTATAGGGACTACGCCACCGCCGCCGATCCGGGAAAGACCCGGAATCAGCCGAGCAGGCCGCCGGTCAGTCCATCGACCGGCAGCTCGCCACCACCCGGCAACCCGCCGCCCAGCTCATCGCTGAGCAGCCCGTCCAGCAGGCCCTGCACCTCGAGGTCACCCAACAGATCGAGATCGAGTCCAAGATCAAGATCGAGGGACAGATCGACCTCGACACCCAGGGTGTCTTCCAGGAGGTCGGTGAGGGTGTCTTCGAGGTCCGACAGCGAGGCCTCATCGAGCGTTCCGTGCTCGGACACGGCTCCCTGGATCGGGCCGGACACCTTCGACGCCATGGCCGTAGCGAGCCGGGTCGCCTCATCGGCGCTCAGCTGTTCGCCCAGTTCGGTCTGCAACTGCCGCTGGAGCTCGGCGGTCAATTGCCCGGCGGCGTCTTCCGTGATCACCGAACCGACCGCCCCGTTCAGGTCGGTCGGCAACGGCTCAGCGCTGGCGTACGAGGCTCCGGCGAAGCTGGTCACCACGACGGCGATCCCAGCGACGGCGCCCTTGGCCAGCGGCTTCAGGATGGACATCTCACTCCTTGGGGTTGATTCACCGAGACCATCGGCGGTCCCGGTCCAGTGGTCGGCCCCTCTTCCCGGCGGTTCGACCCACAGTCCCAACGATTGCTCCCAGGGCCGGTCTGCAGCCTCACCACGGGAACCCAACCACTGTCTTGATGGCGACCCTAGCGAAGCCGACCCGTCCTCTGTCCAGCCGACACGACCAGAAATGATCACTTCGTGGACAGGGTCCACCAAGATCGTGAATCCCTTGATCACGAGTGATCGTTGATCTTCGCCTCAACGCAGCGTTGTATCCGATACAAGGCCGTATCGGCCGACGCGATCATCAGCGATGAAGATCAACTCGGCACCGGATCGATGATCACGACCAGGCCCGGAGCGCCGTTCCGCCACCCGACAGGACTGCTAACGTGATCGGCGGTCAGCAACGAGTCCGGCGACCAGGTCGTTGGCGACGCCGCGCTCAGCCCGATGGCGACCGGACGGTACGTCCTGTCCCGGCGGTAACCAGGATGCGACCGATCGGCCGGATTCCGTAGGATCAACGGTTATGACCGAAACCTCGACCGAACCTCGTACGACTCCTCCGGCTGCCACCGCGCCCGAGGTAGTCGCGCAGGTACGGTCGGTGCCGGACAAACCGGCCCTGGAAGGGCTGGAGGCCAAGTGGTCGGAGCGCTGGCAGCAGGACCAGACCTACGCGTTCGTCCGGCCCGAGCGGCGGGACCAGGTGTTCAGCATCGACACGCCGCCGCCGACCGTGTCCGGCTCCCTCCACGTGGGACACGTGTTCTCCTACACCCACACCGACGTGATCGCCCGCTATCAGCGGATGACCGGCAAGTCGGTGTTCTATCCGATCGGCTGGGACGACAACGGGCTGCCGACCGAGCGCCGGGTGCAGAACTTCTACGGTGTGCGCTGCGACCCGACGGTGCCCTATCAGGCTGACTTCACTCCCCCGATCAAGCCCGATCCCAAGCGTCAGGTGCCGATCAGCCGGCGCAATTTCGTCGAGCTGTGCCACGAGCTGACCCAGGTGGACGAGAAGGCGTTCGAGGACCTGTGGCGCCAGGTCGGGCTGAGTGTGGACTGGTCGACGCTTTACACGACGATCTCCGACGACTCGGCCGCCGTGGCCCAGTGCGCGTTCCTGCGCAACGTGAGCCGCGGCGAAGCCTACCTGGCGGAGGCGCCGACGGTCTGGGACGTGACCTTCCAGTCGGCCATCGCGCAGGCCGAGGTGGAGGCCCGGGACTATCCGGGCGCGTTCCACAAGATCGCCTTCCACAGCGCCCAGGGTCCCGTGTATATCGAGACCACCCGGCCGGAACTGATCGCGGCCTGCGCCGCGCTGCTCACCCATCCCGACGACGAGCGGTTCGCCGGACTGGTCGGGCAGACGGTGACCAGCCCGGTGTTCGGGGTCGAGCTCCCGGTGCTCGCCCACCCGCTGGTGGAGAAGGATCTCGGCTCCGGCCTGGTGATGTGTTGCACCTTCGGTGATCAGACCGACGTGACCTGGTGGCGCGAACTGCAGCTGCCGGCCCGGGTGATCATCGGCCGGGACGGCCGGATCCTGGCCGAGGTGCCGGAGTGGATCCCGGCCGCGGCCCAGGAGGCGTACGAACAGCTCGCCGGCAAGACCACCTTCAGCGCCCGCGAGGCCATGGTCGGGCTGCTCCGCGAGTCCGGTGATCTCGACGGCGAGCCGAAGCCGACCCAGCGCAAGGCGAACTTCTTCGAGAAGGGCGACAAGCCGCTGGAGATCGTGTCCACCCGGCAGTGGTACATCCGCAACGGTGGCCGCGACACCGTGCTCCGGGACCGGCTGCTGGAACGCGGCCGGGAGCTGGCCTGGGTGCCCGACCACATGCGGCACCGGTACGAGGACTGGGTGGGCGGCCTCAACGGCGACTGGCTGATCTCCCGCCAGCGCTTCTTCGGCGTGCCGTTCCCGGTCTGGTATCGGCTCGATGATCAAGGTGAGCCGGACTACGAAAGCCCCTTGTTCGCCGACGAATCCGCGCTGCCGGTCGATCCGAGCACCGACACTCCGGCCGGGTTCGACGAGTCCCGGCGCGGCGTGCCCGGCGGCTTCATCGCCGACCCGGACGTGTTGGACACCTGGGCCACCTCCTCGCTCACCCCGCAGATCGTCTGCGGCTGGCTGCGTGACCCGGAGCTGTTCGAGCTCACCTTCCCGATGGACCTGAACACCAACGCGCACGACATCATCCGCACCTGGTTGTTCGACCGGGTGATCAGGTCGCACTTCGAGCACGGCTCGCTGCCCTGGATCCGGTCCATGATCAGCGGCTTCGTGACCGACCCGGACCGCAAGAAGATGAGCAAGTCCAAGGGCAACGCCACCGTGCCGACCGAGATCCTGGAGAAGTACGGCACCGACGCGGTGCGCTGGCGGGCCGCGCTGGCCCGGCCGGGCCTGGATTCGCCGTTCGACGAGACCCAGATGAAGGTCGGCCGGCGGCTGGCGATGAAGGTGTTGAACGCCAGCCGGCTGATCCTCGGCTACCCCGAGCCGGGTCCCGACGCGACGGTGACCGAGCCGGCCGACCGGGCCATGCTGGCCGAGCTCCGGTCGGTGATCGGCACCGCGACCAAGCACTTCGAGGCGTTCGACTACACCAGCGCGCTCGAGGTGACCGAACGGTTCTTCTGGCAGTTCTGCGACGACTATCTGGAGTTGGTCAAGGAGCGGGCGTACGGCTCCGCCGGCGAGGAGGCGGCAGCGTCCGCACGGGTCGCGCTGAACCAGGCGCTGAACGTGATGCTGCGCCTGCTGGCGCCGATCCTGCCGTTCGTGACCGAAGAGGTCTGGTCCTGGTGGCAGCAGGGTTCGATCCACACCGCGGCGTGGCCGACGACCGAGGAGATCGACGCCGACGGAGACCCGCGACTGCTGGCCGACGTCGCCGCGGCCTTGATCGCCATCCGCGGCGCCAAGTCGAACGCCAAGGTGTCGATGAAGACCGAGATCAGCCACGCCGCGTTCGGTGCCCCGGCGGAGACCCTGCAGCGCATCCGGTCGGTCGAAGTCGATCTTCGCGCGGTCGGCCGGATCACCGGCGGGATCGACTGGCAGGAGTCCGCCGGCGACCTCCGGGTGGACGTCACGCTGGCCGACTGACTCATCGTTCCCTGAGCCTGCCGAAGGGCCAAGGTGATCAACTGTGCTTGCCCTTCGACAGGCTCAGGGAACGAACAACCGCAGCCGGCTTGTCCGGTCACTGGATTAGCTGGTGGGGCCGTGTTCATGGTCGAGCCACGGTCCCGGCGGTAGCGCGTTACCTTCGCTGTTCATGATCAACCATCGTGAGCACGAGCACGGCCGTTCGGGGCGCGGCCGTCACCGCGCCAGTCGATCCTGCGCCGCCCCCACCGCGACCCGCCCGCCGCAACCGCAATCTCCGCAACGCCTTGCTGTTCGGCGCGCTGATCGCGCCGAACCTCATCGTCATCCTGGTCTTCTCCTACTGGCCGACGATCTACAACTTCTACCTGAGCTTCACCAAGTGGGACCTGGTCGATCCGACGCCGACCTTCGTCGGGCTGCGGAACTACCTGTCGATGATCAACGATTCCCGCTTCCACGCGGCGTTGATCAACACGGCGATCTTCACCGGCGTCGGCACGATCGTGAGCCTGATCGGCGGCATCCTGATGGGGCTGCTGCTGGCCACCCGGATCCGGTTCAGCGGCATCGTCCGGACGATCGCGTTCGCCCCACATCTGTTGCCCGGGGCGGCGATCGGCGTGCTGTGGCTGTTCATCTTCGACCCCACCTACGGCTTGTCCCGGGTCGCCTTCGACCTGATCGGGATGGACTCACCGCGCTGGACGACGACCTCGGACTGGTCGGTCTGGGCGATCACGGTGGCCTACCTGTGGCAGCGGCTCGGGTTCGTGACGATCATTTACTACACCGCGATCCTGGACTTGCCGAAGGACGTGTACGAGGCCGCAGCGCTGGACGGCGCCACCGGCTGGCGGCTGCATCGCCATCTCACCCTGCCGCTGCTCTCCCCCGCCACCCTGTTCCTGTCGATCACCGGGCTGATCGGTGCCGCCCAGGCCTTCGACATCATCGCCACCCTGACCGAGGGCGGGCCGGGTGACTCCAGCACCACGCTGAGCTGGCTGATCTACGCCGACGCCTTCCGCGAGTTCGACGTCGGAGCCTCGGCCGCCTCCGCCACCCTGATGTTCCTTCTGCTGCTGGTGCTGACGATCATCCAGCTCCGGATCGGCGATCGGTCGGTGCACTACCAGTGAAGACCCAGGTGCTCCGCCCGATCCTGCTCTATCCGTTGCTGGTGATCACGTTCGCCGTCTTCGCGATCCCGCTCTACTGGCTGTTCAGCACTTCGCTCAAGGCACCGGAGGAGATCTACACCTTTCCGGTCACCTGGTTCCCGGCACTGCCCCGCTGGGAGAACTTCGTCGAGGCCTGGACCGCCGCGCCGTTCGACCGGTTCCTGCTCAACTCGGTGATCACCACCACGGTCGGCACGACGCTGGAGCTGTTGCTGGCGATCATGAGTGCGTACGCCTTCGCCTTCGTGCCGTTCCGCTGGAAGCGGCCGATCCTGCTGCTGATGCTGGGATCGTTGATGCTGCCCGGGCACGTCACGCTGCTGGTCAACTACATCACGATCGGCAATCTCGGTTGGATCAACACTTATCAGGGGCTGATCCTGCCTGGCATCGGCACCGCGTTCGCGATGTTCCTGCTGCTGCAGCAGATGCGCCGGATCTCGGCCGAGCTGGTGGACGCGATGACGCTGGACGGAGCCGGCCACGTGCACCGGCTGATCCAGCTGGTGCTGCCGCTGTCCCGGCCGATGATCATCACCGCGACCCTGATCATCCTGATCGGAAAGTGGAACGACTTCGTCTGGCCGTTGATCGCCACCAACACGGTCACCATGCGCACGCTGCCGATCGGGCTGATGTTCCTCCGGTCCGAGGAGGGCTACAACAACTGGGGTGCCGTGATGGCCGGCACCGTGATCACCGCGCTACCGATGTTGATCATCTTCTTCCTGGCCCAGCGCCGCATCGTCGGCGGTCTCGCCGCCGGCGCGCTGCGCTGACCGTACCCACCAAGAAATCGGAGTCGATCATGACAGAGTCCACCCTGCCCACCCACTCCCGCCGGGCGATGTTGTCCGTGCTCGGCCTGACCGGCGCGGCCGCCGCCCTGGCCGGCTGCGGAGCGCCCGGCGCGAGCACCGAGGGCACGGTCAACAACGCCTATCGGCAGGCGGATCTGCAGGTCCCGCAGGAATACCAGGGCCGCACACCGGTGCTGTTCTGGTCGCCCTGGACGGCCGGACCACAGGACGCGATCAACGAGATGCTGCGCCGATTCAACGAGTCGCAGACCGACATCGTCGCCGTCTCCGAATCGCAGCTGAACTACCAGACCCTGAACCAGAAGCTGACCGCCGCGCTGCAGGCCCGGCAGGTGCCGGACGTGGTCTGCTTCCCGGAGTTGCAGTGGCTGCAGTTCTACTTCTCCGGCGTCTTCGCCGAGCTCGATCCGTACTTCACCGCCGACTGGTCGCTGGACGTCTATCTGGACAACTACGTCGGCGAGGGCGTCGCGGCCGGCAAGACCTACGTCGTCCCGTTCGCCCGCTCGAATCCCTTGTTCTACTTCAATCGCGAGGTGTTCCGGCAGGTCGGGCTGCCGGCGGAGGGACCGAGGACCTGGGACGACCTGGCCGATTACGCACCGGAGCTTGCCAAGATCACGGTCAGCGGCAAACCGCTGCAGGCGATGGCGTTCGGCTCGGCCGACAACTGGTTCGGCCAGGCCCAGATCTGGGCCTGGGGCGGGGCGTTCTCGAAGGAGTACGAGATCACCATCGACCAGGAGCCCGGCGTGGCCTGGCTGGACTGGCAGCGCGACTTCATCCACCGGCGGAAGTTCGGCTATCTGGCCAAGGAGGCGATGACCGACTACACCACCGGCCTCGCCGCCTGCTGCCATGGCTCGACCGCTTCGCTGCGCGGCGCGATGCAGGCCGCGAAGTTCGACATCGGCGTGGCTTTCATGCTGGGCAAGGAATCCGAGCGGACCCAGGTGCCCACCGGCGGCTCCGGGCTGTCGATCGTCAAGGCCGACTCCAAGGACCGGCAGGACGCGGCGGCCGAACTGTTCAAGTTCCTCGCCACTCCGGAGATCGCCGCCTACTGGCACGCCAGCACCGGCTACGTGCCGATCGTCAAGGCGGCCCGGGAGACGAAGACGGTCAAGGAGCTGGTCGCCGAGAACCCCAACTTCGGCGTCGCCCTGGAACAGCTGCCCAACGCCAGGACCGCCGACCGGATCTCCTGGTTCCAGGCCGGTACGGACGAGATCAGCCGAGCCATGACGAAGGTGTACGGCGACAACGTGCCCGCGGCCGAGGCGCTGAGCGGGATCCGGCCGCGGCTCGAGGAGATCATGGCCGACAACCGGGAGGACCTGGAGCGGGTGGTCACCACCTGAGGTCGGACCCGGTCCTCGTGCCGCGGTCTGAGGACCGGGCCGGACGGCTGCACCGCGGCCAGACGATTTCCGACCGCCGCCGACTCAGGCTGGGAGCATGGCTGAAGCAACGATCGGTACCGTCACCACCCCGACGCGCTCCGAGCGGCGTACGTCCTCCCGGCCACATCCCGTCGTCGGACCCTTGGCGCGGGCCTACCTGAGCACCGGGATCGCCGGCGCGATCTTCGGTCTCGGCTACGGGCTCAGCCTGATCGAGTCAGCGAGCTGCACGATCCAGGGCTGGGCCTGTGCCGCGCCGCGGGCCCTGTTGCTCGCGGCCTTCCTGGCCGCCGCCCTCGCCGCGCTGGTCTTCGCCGCGCACCGGACCGGCCTCGGCATGTCCTGGTTCCTGATCACCGCCGGCCTGGTCGGCCTGACGCTGGCCTCCGGGCTGCCGCTGCCCCTGCTCGTCGTCCTGCTGCTGTTGATGCCCGGCGTTGCGGCTGGCTTGGTCCACCTCGTCCGGTCCCGGTGGCCGAAGGGTTGATTAGTTGACACACTCGTGAAATATTCACGGATGTGTCTACGAGTTCGGTCGCCCGGTCCTTCGTGGCCCTGTCGGATCCGCACCGCTGCCAGGTCGTCGAACTGCTCGGTGCCCGACCGCATTCGGCCGGTGAGTTGGCCCGGCTGACCGGACTCTCCCCCTCGGCGATGAGCCGGCACCTGCGCCTGCTGTTGCAGCACGGCCTGGTCACCGACCAGCGCAATCGCGACGACGCCCGGGTCCGCGTCTTCTCGCTCAACCCCGAGGGGCTGGTCGGCTGCCAGGCCTGGCTCGATCAGGTCCAGGCGCACTGGCAGGCCAACCTCGCCTCCTTCAAGCGGCACGTCGAGGGCGGCGCCGGACGAGCCCCGAGCCAACCCTGACCGCGCGGCCCCGCGCTGCCACGAAAGGACCATGATCATGACCGATCAGCCCACGATCCCGCCGGGACGGTCTCCGTCGACCCCGGAGAAGGTGGTCCCCTACCTCGCCGTCAACGGAGCCGCCGAAGCACTCGCCTTCTACGCCGAGGCGTTCGGGGCGGAGGACGAGCGATGAGTGACCTCATCCGCCCCGCCCTCGCGGCGCAGGAGCTCGATGCCGGTTCCGACTTCGTCGTGGCCGAGTGGACCCAACCGGTGTCCCGGAGCGGGCAGCCCGAGCCGGTGGCGCCGCTGCACGTCCACAACGGCGACGACGAGGCCTGGTACGTGCTCGACGGCAGCCTCGGATTCTCCTTCGACGGCAGGGAGTTCGACGTCCCGGCGGGTGGGGCGGCGCTGGCCAAGGCGGGCGTCGTGCACACCTACTGGAACGCCGGCCCCACCGTTGCCCGCTATCTGTTGATCATGACGCCCAAGATCAGGGAGCTGATCGCGGTGCTGCACAACCCGGAGCGGCAGCAGGGCCGGAGCATGCCGGAGATCTTCGCCGCGTACGACTCCGAACTGGTCCCGCCGGAGTCGGTCAGCCGGCGAGAGTGATCCAGGTGATGATCAAGGTCACCGCGCCGAGACCGAAGTCGAGCACCATGCAGGTTTCGGTCAGTGACCGGTTGACCACCTTGTCCCGGCGGTGGTGCACCAGGTCCCAGACGCCGTGGCCGATCGCCGCCAGCGCGGCCAGGTGGGCGGCGAGCACCGGGGTCACCATCATCGCGGTCAGTCCCAACGCGGTGAAGCCGGCGAAGCCGGCGGCCTGCAGACCGAGCTCGCGCCAGCCCGATCGGGGCAGTCGGATCAGGCCGACCACGACCAGGAGCACCGCCAGGACCAGCAACATCACGATCGCGTCCACGGCCGGGATGGCCATCGCCGCCAGCAGTAGGCCGAAGACCACCGGGATCGCGATCCAGCCGGCGGGACGCCAGCCGACGGCGGCGGCGGCGAGGTAACACAGGGCCGCGCCCATGATCACGGTTGCGGTGATGTGGGCATCGACGCCGTCGGCGGAGGTCGCGACGAGAGCGGCCAGCCCGACCACGCTCGGCCAGCGGGCCAGCACCCGGCTCAGCACGGTCGGGGTCCGATGATCATGGGTCGGGGTGTCGGAGATCTTGGTGTTCATGGGACAACCCTGACCCGGGTCGGACGCCGGCGCAGGGTGCGTGGTGTCACCGGAATCCGTGCGGTCCGCACCTAGTGTCCCCCGCCAGGGACACTAGGATCACGACCCGGCCGGCTTCTCCTCCGACTTCTCCGACTCGGCCGCAGTGTCCGCTCGACCCGCCGGCTCCGGATCCGGCTCGGGTGGCGCCTCGACGGCGCCGGGAGGAGCCTCCCGCGACTCGGCCAGTTCCCAGATCAGCCGGGCCGCGTCGTAGGGCCCGATCAGCCGTTCCTCGCCGATGTAGAAGGCCGGCGTCCCGGTGAGTTCCGACGTCTCGGCGTCGATCAGATCGTCGGTGACCCGGGCGGCATGGGCCCGGGTCCGCAACGCCTCGTCGTACGCCTCGAGGTCGAGCTCCAACTGCTCGGCATAGCCACGCAACTGCTCCGGCTCCAGAGCGTCGCTGTTCGCGAACAGCAGGTCGTGCAGCTCCCAGAACTTGCCCTGCTCCGCGGCCGCCTCACTGGCCAACGCGGCCTGGAAGGCTCGCGGATGATCATGTTCGATCGGTAGGTGCCGAAACACGTAGCGCAGGTCGTCGCCGAAGAACTCCCGGACCTCGCGGATCGACCCGGTCGCCCGGGAACAGAACGGGCACTCGAAGTCGCCGTACTCGATCAAGGTGTACGGCGCGTCGACCCGGCCACGGATGTGATCACGTTCGGGATCGACCGGCCGGAGCAGCTCCAGCGGCGGACCCAGATCGCGGGTCTGGCCGCGGATGGCGAAGAAGATCAGTGCCCCGAGCCCGGCGGCGATCAAGGAGGCGGTGAACACGCCGACCCGGGCCTGGTCCTGCAACACCGGGTCGGTCAGCGCCAGATCGACGATGAACAGCGAGATGGTGAAGCCGATCCCCGACAGCGCGGCTCCGCCGACGAGCTGCGGCAGGGTCAGACCCGGCGGCAACGCCCGCGGTCTGAGCCGGGTGATGATCGCGCCGGCACCGGCGATGCCGACCAGTTTGCCGACCACCAGCCCGGCCACGATCCCCCAGGTCAGCCAGGATCCGTAGGCCGCGGCCAGCATCTCCGGCCGCAGCGTGACGCCGGCGTTGGCCAGCGCGAACAGCGGAATGATCACCAGCGCGTTCGGCGGGTGGAACGCGATCTGCAGCCGCTCGTTCACCGAGACGGCGGTGGTCAGCCCGACTCGGGCGGCCCGCTCGTACTTGGCGTTCGGCGACTGCCGGAAAGCCCGCGCCAGCTGGGCGGCCCGCTCGACCGCCTGACGTTTCGGCGGGAACACCGGCAACAGCAGGGCGATCACCACGCCGGCCAGCGTCGGGTGCACGCCGGACAGATACATCGCCACCCAGGTCGCGATGCCGACGACGAAGTAGCCGGCGCCGCGCGCGACCCGCAGCCGGCGCAGCCCGAGGATCAGCCCGAATCCGACCAGGGCCGCAAACAGTGCCGCGAGGTTGATCGACTCGGTGTAGAAGAACGCGATGATCAACAGCGCACCGATGTCGTCGGTGATCGCCAGCGCCAGGATGAACAGCCGCAGTCGGGCCGCCCGGCGCGGGCCGACCAGGGCCAGCACGCCGAGCACGAAGGCGGTGTCGGTCGACACCACGACACCCCAGGCCCCCGCCCCGGGCCCCGACGCGTTCATGATCAGGAAGATCACTGCC
Source organism: Microlunatus speluncae (assembly GCF_009299835.1). Lineage (GTDB taxonomy): Bacteria > Actinomycetota > Actinomycetes > Propionibacteriales > Propionibacteriaceae > Microlunatus > Microlunatus speluncae. Next base: position 104,682 of record NZ_VKCZ01000018.1, on the reverse strand, counting down.
GGCAGCGCCAGCCCGGCCATCGCGGCCAGCACCGGCACCACCGCCCGGGACCGGTCGGTCAGCTCACCGATCGCCAGCTCCCGCTTCACCTCCAGCCCGACGGCGAAGAAGAAGAACGCCATCAGCCCGTCGTTGACCCAGTGCTTGAGGTCCATCGAGAACTCGACGTCGCCGAGCGAGAGCCCGAGCTCGGTGTGCCAGAACGCCTGATACGTCCCGCCCGGCAGGTTGGCCCAGATCAGCGCCAGCACCGTCGCGACCAGCAGCAGGGCGGCGCTGCGCGGCTCGTTGTAGGAGAACCGGAACAGGCCGTGCTCCAGCCGGAGCAGCGCCGGCTCCGGCGGTCCCTGGTCCAGTGATCTACCCGGCGTCCCCGGCTCGACCCGCGCGCTCACCCGGTCCTCGCCGGCCGCCGATTTCCCACGAGCAGAGCCTACGACGAGACGCCACGACGGATCCGGCAAGCCCGCGGCAACCGGTTGACAGACATTTGCAGCGCTGTAAACCTGAGGATCCGAGGCGTGATCTCGCAGGTGGCGCCGCAGCCCGACCAAGGAGCCGACCCATGCAGCGTTCCCACGACTCGGTGCTGAGCCGCCGGTCCCTGATCGGCGGCGGGCTGGCCGTCGGCGCGGTCGGCCTGGCCGCCACTGCGTGCAGCAACGAGGGCCGCGGCGGGGCGCCACAGCCGGACGCCGGCGGTGACGGCAAGACGTCGCTGCCGACCCACGTTCGCTACGAAGGAGTGAAGCCGGATTTGTCCGGTGCGGAGCAAGGCATCGACGACGGCTTCCTCAGCTATCCCGAAGGCCCGATCCAGGCGGTCACGGAACCACCCGGTGACGGGCAACCGATCACGGTCATGACCGGCACGACCCAGCCCATCCCGCCGGGACTCAACAACAACGTCTTCTGGCAGCGGCTGAATGAGGCCGTCGGGTCACCGATCGAGATCAGCCTGACTCCGGTCGAGGATTACGGAGACAAGTTCGCGACGGTGGTGGCGGGCAACCGGCTGCCCGACATCTTTCAGGTCGCCTCGGTGGCGCAGCGGGCGCAACTGCTCGCGGCGACCGCGGTCGAGCTGACGCCGCTGCTGGCCGGGGACAAGATCAAGAAGTATCCGCACCTGGCCAACATCCAGACGGCCAGTTGGCGCGCCGGCCTGGTCGGCGGTCAGCTGTACGGAATCCCGATCCCCCGTGGCCCCATCTCCACCCAGGTGTTGTATTCCCGGGCCGACATTCTCGAACCGATGGGGTTGACCGGCGATCCCCGGTCGCTCGACGACTTCGTCGAGCTGTGCGGGCAGCTGACCGACCCGCGCCGGAACCGGTGGGCCCTCACGGTCGCGCCGACCGTCTACGTACGGCAGATGTTCGGCGTCCCGAACGCCTGGTCCCTCGATGGCGACAACCTGGTCAGCGCCAACGAACATCCGGGGCACGAGCCCGCGCTCGAGGCGGTGCGGAAGCTGTGGCAGGCGAAGCACATCAACCCGGACGGCTTCGGTGGCCAGAACACCGACCACAAGATCAGGTTCGGCAACGGGACCTGCCCGCTGGCCGTAGACACCTTCAGCGGCTGGCCCGGCCTGGTCGAGGCGCTGCCCGGTGGCCGCGGCACCTTCAGGATCCTTCCGGTGCCGCTGCACGACGGATCCGGGCCGGGTCGGGCCTGGATGGGCGGGCCGACCCTGCACACCGTGTCGATCAACAAGAACTCCGAATCCCGGATCGAAACGATCTTGAGCTACCTCGACTACCTGGCCGCGCCGTTCGGCACGAAGGAGCACCTGTTCGTCAAGTACGGCCTGGAAGGCGTCCACCATCAGCGGCAGAACGGCAACCCGGTGCTGACCGACAAGGGCAAGAGCGAGACCCGACTCGAGCTGGGGTACCAGGCCGCCGCACCCTATGCACTCTTCGTGCCCACCCAGGAAGGGGGCACCCAGGCGATGTACGACGCGCAGTCCAAGATCATTCCGACCGCGCAGACCAACCCGGTCGCCGGCCTCTACTCCGAGACCGATTCCCGGAAGGGAGCCCAGATCAACAAGGGCGTCAACGACATCGTCGAGGAGATCATCCAGGGTCGGCGGCCGGTCTCCGCCTGGTCCGAAGAGGTCAAGAAGTGGAAGAGCGGCGGCGGGGACCAGATCCGCGACGAGCTGGCCGAGGCCCGTCAAGCCGCCGGCTGATCATGGCGGCGCCGCGATTGATCGACGTCGCCCGCCACGCCGGGGTGTCGATGAAGACCGTCTCCAACGTCGTCAACGGCTATCGACATGTCCGGCCGGACACCAGGCAGCGGGTGCAGTCGGCGATCGACGCCCTCGGCTACCGGCCCAACGCCTCGGCCCGCCGGCTGGCCACCGGGCGGACCGGCACGATCGCGGTCGTCGTCTGGACCACCGACGTGCCCTACTTCGGCGAGATCGCTCGGGCCCTCCAGATCGCCGCCCAGGCCCACGGCCAGCGGGTGGTCGTCGAGCAGCTCACGCCGCGGACCGAGCCGGAGCGGGCCGTGTTGCAGAATCGCGATCGCGGTTTGGTGGACGGCGTGATCTTCCATCCGGTCCGGCTGACCGCCGATGATCTTGCGAACCTCCAGCCGGACTTTCCGCTGGTGCTGCTCGGCGAGGCCATCCGGCCGACGGCGATCGACCACGTCGGCGTCGACAACGTCGCGGCGGCGGCAGCGATGACCGAACATCTGATTCGCGGCGGGCGTCGGTCGATCGCCTTCCTCGGCCGGCAACGAGAACCGATGGGCGAGACCAGCCGGCAACGGTTGACCGGCTACCGACAGGCGTTGGCCGCGGCCGGTCTGCCGCACGACCCGAGCCGCGAACTGTTGCTGGACGGGCTCAGCGCGGACGGCGGCTACCGCGTCGTCGCCGCGGCCCTGGCCGGCGGGACGCGGTTCGACGCGTTGTTCTGTCGCGACGACCTGCTCGCAGCGGGCGCCATCCATGCCCTGCATGATCACGGGGTCTCGATCCCCGAGCAGGTCGCGGTCGCCGGCTGGGACGACCTGCAGATCAGCCGCCACCTCACCCCGTCGCTGACCACCCTGGCCACCGACAAGGCCGGGACCGCCGAGACCGCCGTCGAACTGCTGATCGACCGGATGAACGGATTCACCGGTGCCGGCCGGCACCGGCAGGTCGAGTGGCGGGTCGTCGAGCGCGCGAGCACCCGCGGACCGTGACTCGGTCCGCCGTTTGGGCTCGGCCGGGAGTCCGGGCCGGCGATCGCGGCCGCAGTCAACGCCGACCTCACAGTTCCACGGACTCAGGGTGCGTCCGCCATCCGATCGATGCTGCCGTCGGCCCAGGTGACGACGAGGCCACCGGAGCCGTCGACATCGACGGTCGGCCAGTCCGGTTCCGCTTCGGCGAGCCCGATTGCCACGGCGTACCAGCGGGCGGGTTCGGGGGTGTCGAAGCGGGTCCAGGGGACTTCGAGGTCGGCGCCGAACGCGTTCTGTTCCGGGTGGACGGTGCTGCCGGTGGTGCCGCCGGGGGTCAGGGGATGGACGGTGCTGACCAGGGTGGAGCGGGCGCCGGGGGCGGGGGTGCGCGGCACGGCGAAGCCCGAGATCAGGAGGCGGTCCGGCGCGGACTCCCCCGCCGGGACGTCGCCGAGGCGGACGGCTCGCACCTCGATCGCTCCGCGGAGGATCGAGACACAGTGCAGTTCCGGGCCTGGGTCGAAGCCAACGGCTGGTTCCACACGGGCGAAGTAGGCGAGCTGCCGGCTCTCCACTCGATGATCATCGACACTGCTCAGGTTGATGATCGGCCGCTGCGACCAGCGACCGGCGGAGTCGACCAGGACGACCTGATTGTCCAACGCCTCGGCGGCTCCGCCGGGCAGCGGCACCGGCGCGGTGACCGTCGAGTAGCCGTACCGGTTGTATTGCGGGGCCTCGGCCTTCGGCTCGGCACCGCTGTGGTCGACGCCGTGATTGACCACCCGGACGATGCCGTCGGCGGCGGTCCCGGAGGTGAGCCAGCCGATCGGCCGGATCGGCCGGGCCGTGTCGTCGAGATCGATCGGGGCCGGCTGCTCGGGTTCGGTCCAGACCGTGTGGGTCGCCGGCAGGGCCAGACCGGCCAGGCCGAGGCTGGCCCAGTACGGCGAGCCGGGGCCGGAGTAGGACTGCCGCATCGGGTCGAAGCGGCCGTGCCAGCCGAGGCTGAGCAGGCCGTTGCCGTCGAAGGCGTCGCGGTCGGCGAAGTAGCGGATCGCCCCGACGCAGGTGCGGCGGAGCCGGCCCGGCGGCAACGGGTTGGCGTCGAAGATCGCCCCGGTCCACAGGGCGCCGACGGCGGCGTAGCGATAGACGAGCGAACGACCCTGATACAGCGGTGCCCCATCGGCGCCGAACAGTTCCGCGGCGCTCGCCACGTAGTCGCGGAGCCGTTCCCGGTACGTGTCGAGCCGCGTCTCGATGCCCGGCTCGTCGGCCGACATCCGGCAGTACCAGACCGAGAACTGCTGCATCACCCAGCCGGCGTACCAGTCGATGTTGCCGCCGCGCCCGTCCGGCCGGCCGTCGCTGTACCAGCCGTCGCCGAGATAACAGGAGTCGAGGAACTCCAGGTTGGTCGCCAACTCGTCCTTGTCGTACGGGCCGCCGACCGACCGCAGGAACGCCTGGGTGACGTTCTGGAACCAGCGCCAGTTGCTGAACGAGTACTTGGCGCCGATCGAACCGGCCAGCCAGTCGATGATCCGCTCCTGCGCCCGCGGCGGCAGGACGTCCCAGATCCAGCGGCGCGACTCGTGCAGGGCGATGGCGATCGCGGCCGCCTCGACCCGGGCCTGGCCTCGTTCGGCCAGTGACGGCCACGCTTCACCGGAGTCGGGATCGGTGCCGGCGATCAGCCCGCGGGCATACCAGCCGGCATGATCATGAGGATCGACGTCGGCGCCGGCCAGCCGGAAGCCGGCCGCGAGGAACGACCGGGCGAAGCCCTCCAGGCCGTCGCTGATCGGTCCCGAACCGGAGGACGGGCCGGGCAGGTCGAATCGCGCGTGGTCCGGGGTCGCCCACGGCCGCAGCGCCAGCAGCGACCGGTCGGCCAGGTCCGCCACGTGCCGGCGGGTCCATCCGGTGTACGGCGACAGTTCGCGATCTTCGTCCAGTCCGCGCTGGCTCGTCATCGGCCGGTCAGTCCTCTCGTCGGGTTGATGATCATCATCGGTGCTGCAGCTGGTCCTCGTACTCGGCGCGCATCGCGTCGCCGGCGGTCTGACGCCAGGCCGCGACGAGCGCGTCCAGGTCGGCGATCGGGCGCCGGCCGCGGACGATCTGTTGCAGGCCGTCGGTGAAGGTCCGCTCGGCGCCGGCGGACTTGGTCACCGCCGTGTTGGAGAACAGGCCGACCACCGGATTGGCCATGGTGTTGGCCAGCGACCGGCTCTGGTACGCGTGCTGCACGTCGGTGTCCTCCGGCCGGCCGGCCTGGTAGATCACGGCCGGGGAGTCGGACATATAGCGGATCGGCAGCACGGTGTTGGCGATCCCGGTCTTGGTCAGCAGCGGGTCACCGTCGGCGGTCATCGTGTGATCGACGCCCTCCGCGCCGAACAGCCGGTACAGGTATTCCTCGGTGCCGAACGGCGCCGCCAGCCAGTCCAGCACGCGCAAGATCAACTTGATCTTGTCCGGGGACTCCTGCTTCTTCAGGGAGGTGATCGAATAGCAGCCGTCGCCGATGTGCCAGGCGGCCGGCCGGCTGCCGTCGCGGGTGTACATCGGCATCAGGCCCATCTTGAAGCCCGGCGTGTCGACGTTGTCCAGCACGTGTTGTGTCCAGGCCAGGTAGCCGCCGTGCGACCCGATGGCGAACGTCGCCGCGTTGAAGTTCTCCGACTTCTGCACCTGCCCGGTGAACGTGTCGGGATGGATCACGCCGAGCCGCCACAACTCGATCAGGTCGCCGACGGCCTGCCGGTATTCCTCGGTCTCGAACTGGTGGGTCAGCTTGCCGCCGCTCTCCCGCCACACGTTCGGAGCCTCGTTGATCCCGATCAGCAGCTCGAGCAGCTGGGTCCAGCCGCCGAAGGCCCAGTGCCGCCGTTTCGGGTCGGTCAGCGCCTGGGCGACCTTCTTCAGTTCCTCGAAACCCTTCGGCTCCGGATCGGCGCCCGCAGCCTCGAACCGGTCCAGCCGGAGGAAGACGTAGCTGGAGATGGCGCCGCGCGGGATCGGGATCCCGTAGAGACCGCCGTTGAACACGGTCGGCTTCCAGTGCCGGGTCGGTATGTTGGCCAGGTTGGGGTAGTCCTTGATCGCATCCCCGGCCAGCTGGTCGTCCAACCGGGTGAATCGTTTGTCCAGCAGTTGCGGGAAGTTGGCCACGTCGCGCATCTGCATCACGTCGGGCAGTTCGTTGCCGGCGATGGTGGTGGCGAACTTCGCCGTGTAGTCCCCGCTGGCGACCATCCGCAGGTCCAGCGTGACCCCGAGTCGCTCGTTCAGCCCGGCCCAGTAGCTGTTCTGGTCCGGACCGGGTGGCACGGCGTAGAAGATGTTCCCCATCGCCGAGATCGTCTCGCCGTGGCCCGGGTGCTCCGGAGCGACGGACGGGCGTTCGGCCGGGAAGTGGTGGAAGCCGGCCTCGACGCCCTGCTCGTTGGGCGGCAGGTCCGGGGTGATCCCGGTGTACGGGAGGTAGCTGGGCAGGACCGCGGCGGCGTTGGCCTCCGGCCGGTTCTGCACCTCCCCGCTCTTGGTGGCGCAGGACGACAGCGCTCCGCTGCCCAACAGCACCGCCGATCCGCCGGTGCCGGCCAGCAGGGCCCTTCGGCCGAATGTTTCCATGATCACTGGAGTTGATCTTCGTACTCGGCCCGGATCTTGTCCCCCGCCTGCTGGCGCCAGGTGTCGATCAGCCGGTCCCACTCGGCGAACGGTTTGCGGCCCTGGATGATCGCCTTCAGTCCGTCGGTCACGTTCCGGTCGACGGTGGCGTTCTGGGTGGCCAGGGTGTTGGAGAACAGGCCGTCGGTCGGATCGGCGACCGAGGTCGCCAGGATCTTGGTCTGATAGGCGTGTTGCTGATCGGCGTCGTCCGGGCGGCCCGGCTGGTAGATCACCGGGGGCGCGTCGGCCAGGTAGCGGATCGGCAGCACCGTATTGGTCTGGCCGGTCTTGGTCAGCGTCGGATTGCCCTCGGCGTTGACGGTGTGATCGACGCCCTGCTCGCCGTACAGCCGGTAGAGGTATTCCTCCGTGCCGAACGGTGCCGCCAGCCAGTTCAGCACCCGCAGGGCCAAGGTGAGCTTGTCCGGCGAGTCCTGCTTCTTCAGCGAGGTGATCGAGAAGCTGGCGTTGCCCTGGTGCCAGGGCGCGAGCTCGCTGCCGTCGCGGGTGTAGACCGGGATCAGGCCGAGCTTGAAGGCCGGATTGGACACGTTGTCCAACACGTACTGGGTCCAGCCGAGATAGCCGTCGTGGGTGATCGCGATCGACCCCGAGCTGAACAGCGCCTTGGACTGCAAGCTGTCGGAGAAGGTGTCCGGATGAATCACGCCGAGTTGCCACAGCTCGATCAGGTCGTTGATCGTCTGCTTGTATTCCTCGGTCTCGTACTGATGGGTCAGCTTGCCGCCCTCGTACCGCCAACCGTTGGGCGCCTCGTTCAGGGTGATCAGATGCTTGCGCAACTGGGCCCAGGAGCCGATCGCCCAGCGCCGCTTCGGCGGGTCGGTCAACGCCCGCATCAGTTCCTTCAGCTCGTCGAAGCCCTTCGGTTCCATCGAGACGCCGGCCTGCTCGAACAGGTCCTGCCGGACGAAGCAGTAGTTGCCGCTCGCGCCCCGCGGGATCGGGACCCCGTAGATGCCGCCGTTGTAGATCGCCGCCTGCCACGACGCTTCCGGCAGGTTCGCCAGGTTGGGATAGTTCTTGACCGCATCGCCGGCGAGATGATCATCGAGCCGGGCGAACTTCTTGTCCAGCAGTTGCGGGAAGTTGGCGATCACCCGCATCTGCATCAGGTCCGGCAGTTCGTTGCCGGCGATCGTGGTGGCGAACTTCCGGGACCAGTCCCCGGTCGGCACCATCTGCAGCTTGAGATCGACGCCGAGCCGGTCGTTCAGCCCGGCCCAGTAGGTGTTCTGGTCGGGCCCGGGCGGGACGGCGTAGAAGATGTTGCCCATCCCGGTCAACGGCTGCCCGCTGCCCGGTTTCTCCTGGACGACCTTCGGGTGTTCCCGGGGGAAGTTGCGGAACGCGGGGTCGACGCCGGCCTCGTTGCCGGGCAGGTCGGGCTGCACGCCGCGGTACGGGACGTAGGCCGGCCGGATCACGGCCTCGTTGACCGAGGGCGCGTTCTGTGGGCTGCCGGACCGGTTGCTGCAGCCGGCCAGGGCCCCGCCGCCGAGCAGGGCGGCCGAGCCGCCGGCACCGGCGGCCAACAGGGTCCTCCGGTTCATCGCAATGCTGGTCATGTTTCCTCCTCGAGCGGGCGATGATCACTTCCGGAACGGGCGATCGACGACTCAGCCGGGCGGCGCTGCCTGCAGCTGGTCCTGGTACTCCTGGCGCATCCCGTCGCCCGCTTCGCTGCGCCAGGTCTTGATCAGATTGTCCAGTTCGGACTCGGGCTGCCGCCCCTGGACGATCTGCCACAGGGTGTCGGTGAACTTCTTGTCCGCCGGCGTGTTCTTGGTCGCCGACGTGTTCGAGAACAGACCTTCGGACGCGTTGGCGATCCCGTTGGGAATCACCAGCGACTGGTATTCGTGCTGGACGTCGACGTCCTGCGGCCGGCCGGGCTGGTAGAGCGCTCGCGGAGCGTCGGAGAAGTAGCCGGTCGGCAGGGCGATGTTGGCCGTGCCCTCCTTCGTCTTCACCGGATCGCCGTCGCCGTTGATCGTGTGATCGACGCCCTCCTCGCCGAAGGAGCGGAAGTAGTGCTCGGCGCTGCCGAACGGGGCGGCCAACCAGTTCAGCACCCGCAGGATCAACTTGATCTTGTCCGGTGAGTCCTGCTTCTTCAATCCGGTGATCGAGTAGTTCGGGGCGCCGTACGCGATCGGCGCCAGCTCGGAGCCGTCCCGGGTGTAGGCCGGCATCAGCCCCAGCTTGTAGCCCGGGGTCGCCGTGCCCTCGACGATGTAGCCGCCCCAGGCGGTGTAGCCGTCGTTGGGGTTGATCGCCACCGTGCCGCCGTTGAACATCTGCTTGAACGGGAAGGTGGTGCTGACGCTGTCGGGATGGATCACCCCCGCCTTCCAGAACGTGATCATGTCGGCGATGGTCTGCCGGAACTCGTCGGTCTCGTAGGTGTGGGTGAAGGTGCCGCCCTCCTCCCGCCAGCTGTTGGGCTCCCCGTTGAGCCGGCCCAGCAGGGCCCGGGTCGAGCCGATCAGGCCGAAGGCCCAGCGCCGCTTCTTCGGGTCGGTCAGCGCCTTGGCGGTCGCCAGGAGTTCGTCGAAGCCCTTCGGCTCGGGCGACAACCCGGCCGCCTCGAACAGGTCCTGCCGGATGAAGTGGCAACCGCCGACCACACCCCGAGGGATCGGGATGCCATAGATCGCGCCGTTGTAGACGGTCGACTTCCAATGCCGGGACGGGATGTTGGCCAGATTCGGGTAGTCCTTGATCGCATCGCCACCGAGGAACTCATCCAGCTTGGTGAACCGCTTCTCCAGCAACTGCGGGAAGTTCGCCACCACCCGGGTCTGCAGGATGTCGGGAAGATCGTTGCCGGCGATCACCGTGGCGAACTTCTGCTCCCAGTCGGCGTTGCCGACCATCTGGCACTCGAGAGTGATCCCGAGCTTGGCGTTCAGCCCCTGCCAGAAGGAGTTCTGGTCCATGCCGGGTGGCACCGCGACGTAGATGTGCCCGAGCCCGGACAGGGTCTCGCCGTTGCCCGGCTTCTCCTCGACCGTGACCGCGCGTTCGGCCGGATAGTGGTGGAAGGCGGGCTCGACCCCCTGCTCGGTGCCGGGCAGATCCGGCTTCGCGCCCTCGTTCTCGACATAGGTCGGCAGCTTCACCGCGGTGTTCACCGAAGCGGAATTGTCGTCGTTCTGTCCACCGGTGGAGCAGCCGGCGGCGGCCCCGAGCAGGGCCGCGCCACCGGCGCCGGCCAGAAGTGTCCTCCGATTGAATGGCGGCGTTGCCATGATTCCTCCTCGGACAGCGCCTCTCAGCGCTGCACTGAACCGGACTGTAGTTGATCTTGATATTCCTGGCGCATGCCGTCGCCGACCTCGCTCCGCCAGGTCTTGATCAGATCCTCGGCCCCCGACTCGGGCTGGCGGCCCTGGACGATCTGCCAGAGCTCGTCCAGGAATTTCTTGTCCGCCGGGGTGTTCTTGGTCGCACTGATGTTGGAGAACAGACCCTCGACCGGATTCTGCACCGCGGTCGGCATCACCGCCGACTGGTACTTGTGCTGCAGGTCGACGTCCTGCGGCCGGCCGGGCTGGTAGAGCGGTAGCGGGGAGTCGGCGAAGTAGTTGATCGGCAGCGCGATGTTGGTCTGACCGGTCTTGGTCTTCACCGGATCCCCGTCGCCGTTGATCGTGTGATCAACACCTTCCTCGCCGAAGGACTTGTAGAACTTCTCGGTCGTGCCGAACGGCGCGGCGAGCCAGTTCATCACCCGGAGGATCAGTTTGATCTTGTCCGGGCTGTCCTGCTTCTTCAACGCGGTGATCGAGTAGTTCGGTGCGTTGTACGCCACCGGCGCCGGCCCCGAACCGTCCCGCTTGGTGGCGGTCAGCAATCCCAGCTGGTAGCCGGGAGTCGCCTCACCCTCGGCGATGTAGCCGCCCCAGCCGGTGTAGCCGTCGTTGGGGTTGATGGCGACCGTCGCACCGTTGAACATCTGCTTGAACGGGAACGTCGTGCTGACCGAGTCCGGGTGCAGCACCCCCGCCTTCCACAGCGTGATCATGTCGGTCAGCGTCTGGCGGAACTCCTCGGTCTCGTAGGAGTGGGTGAGCTTGCCGCCCTCCTCGCGCCAGGTGTTCGGCTCGCCGTTCATCCGACCGATCAGGGCCCGGACGGAGCCGATCAGGCCGAACGCCCACCGCCGCTTCTTCGGGTCGGTCAGCGCCTTGGCAGTCGCCAGCAGCTCGTCGAAGCCCTTCGGCTCGGTCGAGACCCCGGCAGCCTCGAACAGGTCGGCCCGGATGTAGTGATACCAGCCGACCGCACCGCGCGGGATCGGGATGCCGAAGATGCCGCCGTTGTAGACGGTCGACTTCCAGTGCCGGGTGGGGATGTTGGCCAGATTCGGGTAGTCCTTGATCGCATCCCCGCCGAGGAACTCGTCCAGCCGGGTGAAGCGCTTGTCCAACAACTGCGGGAAGTTGGCCACGATCCGGGTCTGCAGCATGTCGGGAAGATCATTCCCGGCGATCACCGTGGCGAACTTCTGCTCCCAGTCGGCGTTGCCGACCATCTGACACTCGAGATTGACGCCGAGGCGTTCGTTCAGTCCCTGCCAGTAGGAGTTCTTGTCCACCCCCGGCGGCACCGCGACATAGAGATTGCCCAGCCCGGACAGGGTCTCCCCGCTGCCCGGCTTCTCCGCCACCGAGACGGCCTGCTCGGCCGGAAAGTGGTGGAATGCCGGGTCGACACCCTCCTCGGTGCCCGGCAGATCCGGCTGCACACCCTTGAACTCGACGTACGTCGGCAGCTTGACCGCCGTGTTGACCGCCGCCGAGTTCTCCTCGGTCGCGCCGCCGGTGGAGCAGCCGGCCGCGGCCCCGAGGATCGTCGCACCCCCGGCCCCGGCTAGCAGGGTGCGGCGATTGATCGGTCGACCGATCACCGCGCGCCGCCCACTTCCTGCAGCTGGTCCTGATACTCCTGGCGCATCCCATCGCCGGCGTCGGTCCGCCACTTCTTGATCAACTCGTCCAGGGTGGACATCGGCTTGCGGCCCTGGATGACCTCCTTGACGTTGTCGTTGAAGGCCTTGTCGACCACGGAGTTCTTGGTCGCCGACGTGTTGGAGTAGAGGCCGACGGTCGGGTTGGCGATCGAGTTGGCCAGCACCTTCTCCTGGTATGCGTGCTGGGTGTCGGCATCCTCCGGCCGGCCCGGCATGTAGATCGAGACCGGCGCGTCGGCCAGGTAGCGGATCGGCAGCACCGTGTTGGCGGTGCCGGTCTTGGTCAGCACCGGATCACCGTCGGCGTTGACCGTGTGGTCCACGCCTTCCTCGCCGTACAGGCGGTACAGGTACTCCTCGGTGCCGAATGGAGCGGCCAGCCAGTTCAACACGCGCAAGATCAACTTCAACTTCTCCGGATCCTCCTGCTTCTTCAGCGCGGTGATCGAGAAGTGGCCGTTACCCTGGAACCAGGCCGCCAGCTCGCCGCCCTCCCGGGAGTAGACCGGCATCAGACCCAGCTTGAAAGTCGGGTTCGACGCGTTGTCCAGGATGTATTGGGTCCAGCCCGGATAGCCGTCGGTTGCGTTGATCGCCACGGTGCCGGCGTTGAAGTAGTTCTTGAACGGCATCTGGTCGGAGAAGGCCTCGGGATGCATCACCCCGGCCGCCCAGAGCTCGGCCAGATCGGCGATGGTCTGCTTGTATTCCTCGGTCTCGAACTGATGGGTGAGCTTGCCGCCCTCCTCCCGCCAGCCGTTCGGCGCGCCGTTCATCATCAGCATGTAGCCGCGGACCTGGCCCCACATGCCGAACGCCCAGCGCCGCTTCTTCGGATCGGTCAGCGCCTTCGCCGTCTCGCTCAACTCGGCGAAGCTCTTCGGCTCCGGCGACACACCGGCGGCCTCGAACAGGTCCTGCCGGATGAAGCTGTACGCGCCGACCGCGCCGCGCGGGATCGGGACGCCGTAGATGGCGCCGTTGTAGATCGTCGGCTTCCAGTGCCGGGTGGGCACGTTGGCCAGGTTGGGATACTCCTTGATCGCGTCCCCGGCCAGGTGCTCGTCGAGCCGGGTGAACCGCTTCTCCAGGAGCTGCGGATAGTTGGCGACCACCTGCATCTGCAGCATGTCCGGCAGGTCGTTGCCGGCGATCGTGGTGGCGAACTTCTGCGTGTAGTCGGCGTTGCCGACCATCTGCAGCTTGAGGTCGATGCCCATCCGCTCGTTCAGGCCGGCCCAGTACGAGTTCCGGTCCGGGCCCGGCGGCACCGCGTAATAGATGTTGCCCATGCCGGTCAGGGTCTCGCCGTTACCCGGCTTGCCATCGGTCGCCTTGGGCCGGTCCTTCGGGAAGTTCCGGAAAGCCGGATCGACGCCCTTGTCCGTCGCCGGCAGGTCGGGCGTGACCCCGGTGTAGGCGACGTAGGTCGGCAGCACGGCCTTGGTGTTGGTCTCGGCCGAGTTCTGCTGACCGGTGCTACCGGTGCTGCAGCCGGCCAGCGTGCCGGTGCCGAGCAGCATCGCGGCACCGCTCGCGCCGGCCAAGAGCGACCGGCGATCAAATGTCTTCGCTGACATAGCTTTTCTCCTGGATTTCTGGGACTAACCCTTGACGGCGCCGATCATGACGCCCTTGGCGAAGTGCCGCTGAAGGAACGGGTAAAGGATCAAGATCGGCACCAGCGCCACGACCAGGATCGCCATCTGCAGCGGCAGCTGCGGCGGCAACACCTCGGCCATGCCGACCTGGTCCCCACCGATCGTCGTCTGGTTCACCACGAAGGTGCGCAGGACGAGCGCCATCGGCCATTTGTCGGTGCTCTGGATGTAGAGCAACGCGTTGAAGAACGCATTCCAGTACGCGACCGCGTAGAACAACCCGATCACCGCGAGCACCGCCTTGGACAGCGGCAACACGATCTTGATCAGGATCGTGGCGCTGGACGCACCGTCGATCGCGGCGGACTCGAACAACTCCTGGGGTAACTCCTGGAAGAACGCTCGCATCACGATCACGTTGAACGCGTTGACGAGCACCGGCAGGATCAGCGACCACCAGGAGTCGAGCAGGTTGAACTGCTTGACCACCAGATAGCTCGGGATCAACCCGGGGCTGAACAGCAGGGCGCCGAGCACCAGCATCAGCGTCACCCGGCCGCCGAACGCCCCCGGCCGGGACAGCCAGTACGCCAGCCCGGCGGTCGCGGCCAGCGACAGGAAGGTGCCGATCACCGTGATCAAGATCGAGATGATCAAGGCCCGGGTCACGACACCGCCGGACAGGATCGCCTGGTACGCGCTGAACGAGGCGCCACCCGGCCAGAGCACCATGCCGCCGCCGGACTCGTTGATCGTCTGCTGATCGGCGAACGAGGTCGCGATCACCGACCAGAACGGGATGATCACCAGCAGCACCGAGATGCCGAGCGCGATGAACTTGATCACCTGCACGAGCGGGTTCGGCTTCTCCATCCAGATCGGACGGCTGCGGCCCTTCTTCGAGCGCAGCGGCGGCTCGGAGCCGCCGATCGTTCCGGTGGAGGCCTGTTCGATGGTGGTCATCGTTGATACACCCCTCGCTCGCCGAATATGTGCGCCAGTTTGTTGGCCCCGATCACCAGGGCGATGCCGACGACACTCTTGACCAGACCGGCGGCGGTGGACATGCCCCAGTTGCCGCCGATGATGCCGTTGTTGTAGACCCAGGTGTCGAGCACCTCGCTGGCCTCCAGGCCGACCGGCCCCTGTTGCAGGATGATCTGCTCGAAACCGACCGAGAGGCTGTGCCCGAGCCGCAGGATCAGCAGCAGGATGAACAGGCCCTTGAGCGCCGGCAGGGTGATGTTCCACAGTCGCTGCCAGCCGTTGGCGCCGTCGACCGCCGCGGCCTCGTACTGCTCCTGGTCGATCTGCGAGATCGCCGCCAGGAAGATGATCGTGCCCCAGCCGGCGTCCTTCCAGATCGCCTGCGAGGTGAGCAGCGCCTTGAACAGTTCAGGGACGCCGATGATCTGGATGATCGGCATGTCGTTCTGGACCAGGAAGGTGTTCAGCATTCCGGCGTTGCCGAGCATCTGCTGGAACAGCGCGACCACGATCACCCAGGACAGGAAGTGCGGCAGATACAGCACCGACTGCAGCAGCCGCTTCAGCTTCTCGCCGGCCAGGCTGTTCAGCAGCAGAGCCAGCACCAGCGGCACCGGGAACACCAGCACGGTCTGGATCAGGGTGAGGATCAGCGTGTTGGCCAGCGCGTTGAGGAACGCGGGGTTGCCGTCCCAGAGGAAGGAGAAGTTCTGCAGCCCGACGAACGGCGCCTCGGTGATCTCCAGATACGGCTGATACTCCTGGAACGCGATCACATTGCCCAGCAACGGAATGTACTGGAACAGGATCAGGACGATCGCCCCCGGCAACCCGAGCGCGACGAGCAGTTTGTCCCGGCCCAGTCGTTGGAGGGGACCCTTGCGTCGGTCATCGGCTGAGGTGACCACGTCCTGCATCGGGTCGCCACCGCCGTTCACCGTTCTTGGTAAACGCTTGCCCACGCGAGCGAGACTAGTTGACCCTGCCATCGTTGGGAAGTCCCCCTTCGTTGGAGGCCGGCCGCCGGAGCGGCAGCCGTGTCCTGACGTGATGTCGTGACCGAAGACCTTCTGTGTCCGATTAGGGGCTATCCCAGCCGCGATGGCAAGCGTATGGCAAGGGTTTGCCATCGGTTTGCCAGACCGTTGCGGGCATGTTGAACTACGGCCCCTGCACAGGGCTCAGAAACGGGACTTTCGGCTCAGGCCGACTTCTCGCGGCGCTCGCGCTTGGGCATCTTGTTCCGCGGCACCAGGGTCGGCAGCACGTTGTCGTTGACGACCTCGGCGGTGATGATCACCTGGGCGATGTCGCTGCGGCTCGGCACGTCGTACATGACGTTGAGCAGCACCTCTTCGAGGATGGCCCGCAGACCCCGGGCACCGGTCCCCCGCAACAGGGCGAGGTCGGCGATCGCCTCGACCGCCTCGTCGGTGAACTCGAGCTCGACCCCGTCGAGCTCGAACAGCTTCTTGAACTGCCTGGTCAGCGCGTTCTTCGGCTCGACCAGGATCCTGATCAGGGCCTCCCGGTCGAGCGGGCTGACCGAGGAGATCATCGGCAGTCGGCCGATGAACTCCGGGATCAGGCCGAACTTGACCAGGTCCTCGGGCCGGACGTCCTCGAACGGATCCTCCGACTCGGGCTTGCGTGTGTTGGGGTCGTTGTTGAAGCCGAGCGGTCGTTTGCCGACCCGCTGGCCGACGATCTGATCAAGGCCGGCGAAGGCGCCGCCGACGATGAACAGCACGTTGGTGGTGTCGATCTGGATGAAGTCCTGGTGCGGATGCTTGCGGCCGCCCTGCGGCGGGACGCTGGCCTGCGTCCCCTCCAAGATCTTCAGCAGGGCCTGTTGCACGCCCTCGCCGGAGACGTCCCGGGTGATCGACGGGTTCTCGCTCTTGCGGGCGATCTTGTCGACCTCGTCGATGTAGATGATGCCGGTCTCGGCCTTCTTGACGTCGAAGTCGGCCGCCTGGATCAGCTTGAGCAGGATGTTTTCCACATCCTCGCCGACGTAGCCCGCCTCGGTCAGCGCGGTCGCATCGGCGATCGCGAACGGCACGTTGAGCATCTTGGCCAGCGTCTGCGCCAGATAGGTCTTGCCGCAGCCGGTCGGACCGATCAGCAGGATGTTGGATTTGCCCAACTCGACGTTGTCGTCCTCGGCCCGGCGGGCCGGGTTGGCCGCCTGGGACTGGACTCGCTTGTAGTGGTTGTAGACGGCGACCGCCAGCGCCTTCTTGGCACCGGTCTGGCCGATCACGTACCCGTCGAGGAACTGCCGGATCTGCGCCGGCTTGGGCAACTCGTCCAGCAGTCCGACGTCGGCGCCCTCGGAGAACTCCTCTTCGATGATCTCGTTGCAGAGGTCGATGCACTCGTCACAGATGTAGACACCTGGACCGGCAATGAGCTTCTTGACCTGCTTCTGACTCTTTCCGCAGAAAGAACACTTCAGCAGGTCGCCGCTCTCTCCGATGCGAGCCACGCCTTCTCCTCACTCCTGGGGCGTCTGACTTCGATCCACAGTAACCCGAGGCCCAGACGTTGGGGAACCAATTCTCCCCGCGGGCCGCGACTTCGATTCCCGCCGTCAGGCAGGGATCGCTTTGAGCGACGTCAGGACGTCGTCGATGATCCCGTATTCCTTGGCCTGCTCGGCCGTCAGGTACTTGTCCCGCTCGATGTCCCGGCTGACCTCGGCCTCGTCCTTGCCCGTGTCGGAGGCGAGCATGCTCTCCATCAGGGCGCGGATCCGCAGGATCTCCCGGGCCTGGATCTCGATGTCGGAGGACTGGCCGTAACCGCCCTCGGTGGCCGGCTGGTGGATCAGGATCCGGCTGTTCGGCAGCGCCAGCCGCTTGCCCTTGGTGCCGGCGGCCAGGATCACCGCGGCGGCCGAGGCGGCCTGGCCGAGGCAGACCGTGCGGATGTCGGGCTTGATGTAGCGCATCGTGTCGTAGATCGCGGTCAGCGCGGTGAACGATCCGCCGGGGCTGTTGATGTAGATCTCGATGTCCCGCTCCGGGTCCATCGACTGCAGGCAGAGCAGCTGGGCCATCACGGCGTTGGCGATCTCGTCCGAGATCGGCGTGCCGAGGAAGATGATCCGGTCCTCGAACAACTTGGTGTACGGATCGATCCGGCGCATGCCGTAGGAGGTGCGCTCTTCCCACTGCGGGATGTAGTAGTCCATCCGCGGCGCGTAACTGCTGGGGTCGCCGCCGAACGTGGTCGGGTTCATGGGGTGCTCCTTGTTCACTACGTCGGCGATCACTGGGTCGGCGAGTCGGACGGGATCTGCGCGGCCGAGGTGAACACGTGGTCGATGAACCCGTACTCCCTGGCGTTCTCCGCGGTGAACCAACGGTCCCGGTCGGAGTCGCGCTCGATCTGCTCCAGCGTCTGGCCGGTGTGCTCGGCGATCAGGTTCTGCATCACGCTCTTGATGTGCAGTGACTGCTCGGCCTGGATCTTGATGTCGCTCGCCGTGCCGCCGAGGCCGCCGGAGGGCTGGTGCATCATGATCCGGCTGTGCGGCAGTGCATACCGCTTGCCCTGGGTGCCGGCCGAGAGCAGGAACTGCCCCATCGAGGCCGCCAACCCCATCGCCACCGTCGCGACGTCGTTCGAGATCCAGCGCATGGTGTCGTAGATCGCCATGCCGGAGTCGACCGAGCCGCCGGGGCTGTTGATGTAGAGCCAGATGTCCTTGTGCGGATCCTCGGCGTTCAGCAACAGCATCTGGGCACAGATCGCGTTCGAGTTCTCGTCTCGAACCTCAGTGCCGAGGAAGATGATCCGATTCCTCAGCAGCGACTGATAGACCTGATCGTCGAGCCCGAAGCCCCCACCGCGTTCCGCCATCTGTTCTGCGTTCACGGGCACGAACCTACCCGGTGGGAACCTCGCGGCAGAGGGCATCCCGCCCCTGTTCGCTGACGGCGCACGACACGGGCCGCTGACTCCCGGACGGCGGCCACACGGCCTCCGATTAGATTGGACGGCGTGACCACACTCTCCGACTTCAGCGCGACCTCGATCACCGGCGGCGACATTTCGCTGGCCGACTACTCCGGCCGGGTGACCCTGGTGGTGAACACCGCGTCGAAGTGCGGGCTCACCCCGCAGTACGAAGGCCTGCAGAAGTTGTACGACAACTACGCCGACCGGGGCTTCGTCATCCTCGGCTTCCCCTGTGATCAGTTCGGGCACCAGGAGCCCGGGGCCGAGGCCGAGATCGCCGAATTCTGCGAGCTCAACTTCGGTGTGACGTTCCCGATGTTCGCCAAGATCGACGTGAACGGCGCCGGCGCGCACCCGCTCTGGAGCTGGCTGCGGACCGAGAAGGGCGGCGTGCTCGGTGACGCGATCAAGTGGAACTTCACCAAGTTCCTGATCGGGCGGGACGGCAACGTGATCAAGAGGTTCGCGCCGCAGACCGCCCCTGATCAACTCGGCGACGACATCGAGCGGGCCCTCGCCGAAGCATGATCAACTCATAACGTGCACTGAGCCTGTCGAAGTGCCGAGCCACATGATCATGTGACTTGCCCCCTTCGACAGGCTCAGGACATGCTTCGACAGGCTCAGGGAACGATCAGGTCATTCGGCCTTGGCGCCGACCGGCTCCTCGGTCTCGACCTCAGCCTCGTCGGTCTCTTCGGCCGGGTCGGCCAGGGTGCCGTCGGGCTGCAGCCGGTCAAGATCAACGGCCGCGCCGGCGGTGTCGGTGATCGTCGCCGCCTCCACCACCAGGGCCAGCGCCTTGCCGCGCCGGATCTCGGTCATGTATTCGGTGATGTGCTGCGGGTGCTCCTGCATGTGATCCGCGATCTCCTGCGGATTCTGGCCCTGCCGCTGCGCCAGCTGGATGATGTGCTGGGTCAGGTCGTTCTGATCGACCTGGAGGTCGCGCTCCTCGCCCAACTTGTCCAGCACGATCTGCGCCTTCATCGCGTCCGCGGCCCGCTTCTCGACATCGGCCCAGAACGCCTCTTCGGTCTCGCTCTCCTCGGTCTCGGCGAGGTACTGCTCGAGCGTCATCCCGGCCTGGCCGAGCTGCTGCGTGATCTGGCCCTTGCGCGCCTCGACGTCGGCGGCCAGCACGTTCTCCGGCAGGTCGAAGTCGATCTTGCCGATCAGCTCCTCCAGCACCTTGTCCCGGGCATCGCTCGCCTGCTCCAGCCGGCCCATGTTGCCGAGCCGGGTGCGGATGTCGGCGGTCAGCTCGTCGATGGTGTCGAACTCGGAGGCCAGCTGGGCGAACTCGTCGTCCAACTCGGGCAGGTTCTGCTCGGCCACCGCGGTCACCGTGACCTTGATGTCGGCGTCCTCGTCCTTGTGGGCGCCGCCGATCAGCTTCGAGGTGAAGGTCGTGGATTCGGTGGCGGACAGCCCGGTAACGGCGTCGTCCAGGCCTTCCAGCATGGTGCCGGAGCCGATCTCGTACTCCATCCCCTCGGCCGTGGCGTCGTCCAGCGTCTCGCCGTCGATGCTCGCCTCGAGGTCGATCGTGACCACGTCGCCCTCGGCGGCGGCCCGCTCGACCGTCTCCCGGGAGCCGAACCGTGCCCGCAGCGCGGTCAGTTGCTCGGTGACCCGCTCCTCGTCGACCTCGACCGGCTCGACGGTGACGGCCAGCGAATCCAGCTCGGGCAGCTCGAAGTCGGGCCGCACGTCGACCTCGGCGGTGAACTCGATCAGCTCGTTGTCCTCGAGCTTGGTCACCTCGATGTCGGGCTGGGCCAGCGGGGCCAGCTTGTTGTCGTTGATCGCCTGGCCGTAGAACCGCGGCAGCGCGTCGTTGATCGCCTCCTGCAGCACCGTGCCCCGGCCGAACCGCTGGTCGATCACCATCGGCGGAACCTTGCCCTTGCGGAAGCCGGGGATGTTGATCGACTGGGCGATCGACTGATACGTCTTGTCCATGCTCGGCTTGAGTTCGTCGAACGGGACCTCGACGGTGATCTTGACCCGGGACGGGCTCAGCTGCTCGACGGTGCTCGGCACGTACAAACTCCTGATGGAAGGGCGGGCGAAAGGTCGGCTCTGCGCAGGCTGAAAGCAGCCTCGCGTGAGACCGAACCATCGTAGGCGTCGGCCCCGAAGGGCACCAAATCCCGGCCGCTCGGCGCGGAGTAATGTCACGTTTCAACAACTCGCGCTTTGGGAGAGGACACGTCTGTGACGACTCGTTTTGGGGTCTTCGTTCCGCAGGGCTGGCGAATGGATCTCGCCGACATCGCCGATCCGATCGAGCAGTACGAGGCCATGACCGCGGTGGCGAAGGCCGCCGACGCCGGGCCCTGGGACTCGATCTGGGTCTATGACCACTTCCACACCGTCCCGGAACCGACCAGGAACACGACATTCGAGTGCTGGACGGCCACCTCGACCCTGGTCCGGGACACCAGCCGGATCAACGTCGGCCAAATGGTCGGCTGCAACGGCTACCGGCATCCGTCGCTCTACGCCAAGATCGCCTCGACCGTCGACGTAGCCAGCCACGGCCGGCTCTACGCGGGCATCGGCGCCGGCTGGTACGAGCACGAATGGAAGGCGTACGGCCACGAGTGGCCGGAGCTGAAGGACCGGATGGGCGCCTTCCGCGAGGCGGTCCAGATCGTGCACAAGATGTGGACCGAGGACAACCCGGTCTTCGAGGGCAAGTACTACTCGATCGACGGGCCGTACAACGAGCCGAAGGGTGTCCGGAAGCCGCACCCGTCGCTGTGGATCGGCGGTGGCGGCGAGAAGGTGACACTCAAGCTGGTCGCCCAGTACGCCAACGCGGCCAACATCGGCGGCGGCGATCCGGAGACGCTGAAGCAGAAGGCCGCGATCCTCAAGGGCCACTGCGACAAGGTCGGCCGGGACTACTCCGAGATCATCAAGTCGACCAGCCTGAACGTTTTTCCGATCGCCGACGGGGAGGACAAGGAGAAGGCGCGCGAGCGGGCGTTCCGTGGTCTGCCGGACGTCGCCATCGAGCGGTTCGGCGATCCGATCAAGACGGTGTCGGAGATCAGGGCCGAGGTGGAGCAGCTGGTCGAGGCCGGCGCCGACTACGTGATCTGTTACATCCCGTCGCTCGCCTATGATCACGAGCCGCTGCAGCGGTTCGCCGACGAGATCATCTCGCAGTTCGCCTGATCTCACGATGCGTCCGGCCGGGAGCGGGTCCGGCCGGACGCGGCGTGGGCGAGGATTTCTCCTCGATCGCCTTCGGCATCACCCAGATCCGGCAGCAGTTCGGCCTGGATCCGCTGATGACAGGCGTGGTCAACGCGGCGATCATGGTCGGCTCGGTGGTCGGCGCCTCGGCCGGCGGCATCCTGGTCGACCGGTTCGGCCGCTATCGGCTGTTCATGGCCGACATGATCTTCTTCGTCGTCGCCGCGATCGGTTGCGCCCTGGCCCCGGACGAGTGGTGGTTGATCTTCTTCCGGTTCGTGATGGGCATCGGGGTCGGGCTCGACCTGCCGGTGGCGATGGCCTTCCTGGCCGAGTTCTCCTCCCTGCGCGGTAAGGGAAACCGGTCGCAACGGGTGAACGCCTGGTCCCGGCCTGGTATGCGGCGACCGGTTTCGGCTATGTCGTCGTTCTGGTCGCCTTCCTGTCCTTGCCCGAATCCGGGCAGCCGTTGCTGTGGCGGATCGTGGTCGGCTTCGGTGCC
Organism: Microlunatus speluncae; assembly: GCF_009299835.1. GTDB lineage: Bacteria > Actinomycetota > Actinomycetes > Propionibacteriales > Propionibacteriaceae > Microlunatus > Microlunatus speluncae. The sequence continues at coordinate 82,535 of NZ_VKCZ01000018.1, read as the reverse complement.
GTGCCGGCGCTGGTCGTGTTGCGGCTACAACGCGGTCGCGTACGGTACGCCGTTGATCATCTCCACCCTGTTCCAGCAGGGTCCGTTGATCACGATCGGCGGCTCGCTGGTGATCAATCTGGTGTTCGGGGTCGGCGGCGGGCTGGTCGGGGTCGCACTGGTCAGCCGGGCCGGATCGCGGCGGCTCGCGCTGGCCGGCTTCGGACTGCAGGGCGCCGCGTTGTTGATCTTGGCATGGGTCGGCATCCCGACCGGCCCCTTGATCGCGATCGCAGTGCTGATGCTGGCGGTGTTCATCTTCGCTCAGGCCGGCGGGCCCGGCGCGCAACTGATGGCGTACGCGACGCTGAGTTATCCGTCCAGCCTGCGCGGCACCGGCGTCGGCTTCAACGAGGCGGTGAAGCGGGTGTTCTCGATCGTCTCGCTGTTCTTCTTCCCGATCCTCGCCGGCGCGCTGAACACCGGCGTCTTCTGGATCATCGCGATCTTCCCGCTGCTCGGCCTGCTGGCCCTGCTGCTGGTCCGCTGGGATCCGAACGGCGTGGACACCGACGCCGAGGAATACGCCGCCCAGCAGCGCGCCGGCGGCTGATCCCGGGCACCGCGGCCGTGCTCAAGTTGTGATCACCGATGCCTGCGCGCCGTCCGGAGATCGCTCACACTGGTGACAACGCAGTACCGATCCCGACCGAACCCCCCTGATCCTCTCGGCGGGATCTGCTCTACCCCGGGAATCGCCCTGGCCCCACCGTCGTGGCCGGGGCGATTTCGGCGTCGGCCGGTCGGGGACCTGCCATGATCGGATCATGATCGACCACATCGGAATCCAGGCCGAAAATCTCGCCGCCAGCGCCGGCTTCTACGACCGGGTGCTCGCGCCCCTCGGCCAGCGCCGGGTGATGGATTTCGGCGAGGCGATCGGGTACGGCAGCGGCGATCATCCCGACTTCTGGATCGGTCGCCGGGAGGACCAGATCCCGAACCGGCCCATCCATCTGGCCTTCGTCGCCCCGGATCGCGACGCCGTGCTCGCCTTCGGCGCCGCCGCCGAGGCCGAGGGAATGGAGATCCTGCACGCACCTCGGGTCTGGCCGGAGTATCACGACAACTACTTCGCGGTCTTCGTCCGCGACCCGGACGGCAACAACGTCGAGGCGGTCTGCCACCACCCGTGATCTTTGCCGTCCCCTTCGGCGACGCTGACCAGGCGCCACCACAACTCCCCGCGTATTCCGTTCACAGCAGGTCGCGATGTTCGGCGACAATCTCGGTGATGTCTTCGAGCGTCGGCCGCACGCCGTAGACCAGTTCCTGAGCTGCCTGCACCCCAACAGCGATCGCAGCTCGCGATTCATGATCTCGATCGAACGCCGGACTTTCGGCATATCCACCGTCCGGGCGCGGTGTCCAGGGAAATCCGGCTTGAGCACTGTGGGAGTTGATGTCCTCAACAAGGGCAGAAAGCCCAGCGTCGCCGAGCGCAACGAGAGCCTGCCTGACGCCGACGTTTGCCAGCAGGCAGTGGATGTCGTAGAAGTGACGCCCGAATTTAGCCAGCGCACCGGTATCCGATCTCGCTGCGGCATCATGGACAGCCGCGATCTTTTCGAGAAGGGTTCGCTCCGGAGACAGGGTCGTGACATCAAAGGGGGCGAATTCTTCCCACACGTGTTCGTCCTCAGGTATTTCAGCGAGCACGAAATCGGTAAGCATCGACCGGTAGGAGTGCACTACGACGGGAAAGGTTCCGCCGCGGCTACCCAGCTCGAGGAGCACCCCCTCCTTCAGTCCGCTGCCGGCCGTCTCCACCGGATAGCGATAGTTCGTGTATCGCTTGATCCCTGTCGTTGAACTACCCGGCACGACGTCGCCAGCCGTGCCAACATGCGCGGACACCTCGGCATCCACCAGTTTCAGGATCTTGTGGCGAGCACCAGGCGCCGCCTCATCGTTGAAGACTGCGATCAGATCGATGTCCTCGGAGAATCTTTGAGTGAGTCCGAAGACGCGGCTCAGACTCGTGCCACCTTTGAAGATGAAGGTCGTGTCGGCGGAATGTCCGTCGGGCAAGCGAACTGGGCGCGTACGCGAGGCCACTCTCAAAACCTCCGTGACCCAAAAATCCTTCTCGATGTATGCAGCACTGATGCCGTAGTAATCCGCAGCCCTCGCGACCAGCACATTCAGCGCGTCGGGGTCGTCACGCAGGCGGACGGTCATGCGGCCGCAAGATCATCGGCCAACCGGACGAAGTTGGATCTCACCGTAACGTGCCGCTCACCATGGACTGCCGCCCGCAACGCGTCTTCGCGAACCTCACCTGCAAGCACAGCCTCCCGAACCTTGCCGACGAATGCGTCCCACCCTGCCTCGATGTAGACCTCGGGAGCACGGAGTAGTTCCAACAGCGCTATCTCCTTCTCGTTCAGATCGACCCTGGACAGATTTCGTCGCAGAACCTGCTTCACGCCGATCAGGTTGTCTACCTGCCGCAGGGTAGACACTTCGAACGCCGACGGAAGTTGGGTCGTCACGCCCCAAGCGCGGGCGGCGGAGTACCCGGCCGGGCCTACCCCACGGGTGCCGAGCACTTCACGGACGACCTGAGTGATCCGCGGCCGAGTCATCCCATACCGTGTCCGGCGGCCGCGGTAGTACAGGCCCTTCCGAATGTGGATGAGCTCGCCATCATGCGCCGCTCTGGAGGCCGCCTTCCGGGCGGCGTCAGGGGTCCCTGGGAGGCTGGCTACCCGCACGAACGCCGCCACGGGCGTTGCCCGGATGGCTGCAGCAGGCGAGATCGACCTCATGTCACTGAAGTGTACCGGGAACGTGACATTGTCCCCGGCTCACGTTGCTACCCATGCTGCGGACTGACAGCCCGCCGATCGCAGTTGGTCCGCGAGCGGCGCCGCCACTAGAATCAGCCGATCCGCTCCGGGAGTTGGTGCCGGAGGACGGGGCGTGGCCCAGTGGCTAGGGCACCTGCTTTGGGAGCAGGGGATCGCGGGTTCGAGTCCCGCCGCCCCGACCATCAGATCCGCAGGGTCGAGTCAGCTCGGGGCGTCGAGGTCGAGGATCAGGTGGTGGGTGCCGTCCGGGTCGACGACGATCGAGCCGGTGCCGGTCAATCCCGCCAGAGCCTCGGTGCCGCTGTCCGGCACGACCAGCAGCTTCTCGTCGTAGCGGTCCTGGCCGTGCGTGGAGGCCAGATGGATCAGGTTGATCGCGCCGGAGCGGCCGCCGATGCTGCCCTCGAAGGACTCCAGGGCGACATAGCTGCCGGCTCCGGTCTCGGTGTTCAGGGCGCCGGTGAACTGGGTGCTGGCCCGGCCCTCGATGTCGCCGGTGAAGGTCTTGATCATGGTGGCGTGGCCGACCGACGCCGCCGTCTTGATCGGCGGGACGTGGTCGGACTCGGTCCAGTCGGAGACGGTGAAGATTCCTCGTACCTGCATGACGACGACCCTAATCGAGCCCGGGCCGTGATCACTTGAACGAATCCGACATCAGGCCGGGGTGCGGCCGCCGAGTCGATCGGACAACTGACCGGCGACCCGGACGACCGCCTCGACCACCCGCTCCCGGACTTCATGATCGATCTCGATCGAGTAGGTGACCGCGACGCTGGCGACCGGGTGGCCCTGGGTGTCCAGGACCGGGCGGGCGATCGTGCTCAGGCCCGGCGTCACCATCCCCTCCTCCACCGCATAGCCGCGGGTCCGGGCGTCGGTGAGCAGCCGGCGCAGCTCGGTCGGCGTGGCCGGGCCGCGGTGATCACGCTGCACCAGCGCCGCCGGTCCCGGGAACAGCGCGGTGATCTGCTTGGCCGGCAGCTCGGCCAGGATCGCCAGGCCGCTCGCCGTCACCGATGCCGGCAGCCGGACCCCGACGTCGGTCACGAGCTGAGGCAGGCCCGGCGCCCGCTCCTCGATCACGAAGAAGACGTCGGTGCCGTGCAGCACTGCAAGTCTCGCGTGCTGGCTGAGCTCGGCGGCCAGCCGGCGCAGCGGTGGTCCGGCGATTCGTTGTAGCAGGCCCTGGCGTTGGTAGGCCGTACCGAGTTCGTACGCGGCGACGCCGAGCGCGTACCGCTGCCGGTCGGCCAGGTGGCTGACGAAGCCATGATCACGAAGGATGCTCAGCAGCCGATAGGTGGTGGACCGCGGCAGCCCCAGCCGGGCCGCGACCGTGCCCGCGGTGACCGGCTCCGATTGCCGGGCGAGCAAGGTGAGTACGGCCAGCACGTGGTCGGCCGCCGGAGCACCGGACATGACCCGATTGTCTCAGATCCGAGACAGAACCTGCCGCGGCGGTACTGGCCGAAGCCCTGCCGGTTGCACTCCAATGAGGTCATGGACACTGTCGACACCGGGCCCGGGACCGTCGAGCTCGGGATCGGGCCGCTCACCGCGGCGGAAGTGATCGCGGTCGCCCGGGACAACGCGGTCGTCCGGCTCACGCCGGAAGCGCGGACCGAGGTGCGCCGCAGCCGCGCGGTGATCGAGGCGCTGGCCGGCGACACCGAGCCGCACTACGGCGTCTCGACCGGCTTCGGTGCCTTGGCGACCAAGCACATCCCGGTCGAACGCCGGGCCGCCCTGCAGGCCGGGCTGATCCGGTCCCACGCGGCCGGCTCCGGCCCCGAGGTCGAGCGCGAGGTGATCCGGGCGCTGATGTTGCTGCGTTGCTCCACGCTGGCCACCGGCCGGACCGGCATCAGGGAGGGCACCCTGGACTGCTATCTGGCGCTGCTCAACACCGGCCTCACCCCGGTGGTGCACGAGTACGGCAGCCTCGGCTGCTCCGGTGATCTTGCCCCGCTGGCTCACTGCGCGTTGGCCCTGATGGGCGAGGGTGTCGTCCGTGATCATGATCTTCGACTGATTCCGGCCGGCGAGGCGTTGCCGGCCGCCGGGATCGAGCCAGTCACCCTGGCCGAGAAGGAAGGTCTGGCGCTGATCAACGGCACTGACGGGATGCTCGGCATGCTGCTGCTGGCCATCGCCGAGCTGCGGTCGTTGATCACCGTGGCCGACCTGACCGCGGCGATGAGCGTCGAGGGCTTGCTCGGCACCGATCATGTCTTCGCCGCCGACCTGCACGCGCTGCGACCGCAGCCCGGACAGGCCTTGTCCGCGGCCAATCTGCGGACGCTGATGGCGGACAGCGAGATCCGGGCGAGTCACCAGGTCGAGGACTGTCCGCGGGTGCAGGACGCGTACTCGCTGCGCTGTGCGCCGCAGGTCGCCGGCGCGGCCCGGGACACCGTTGATCATGCCGCCCTGGTCGCCGAGCGCGAGTTGGCTTCGACGATCGACAATCCGGTGATCACCCTGGACGGCCGGGTCGAGTCCAACGGCAACTTCCACGGCGCACCGATCGCGTACGTGCTCGACTTCCTGGCCATCGTCACCGCCGATCTGGCCAGCATCGCCGAACGCCGGACCGACCGGTTCCTCGACCCCGCCCGCAATCACGGCCTGCCGCCGTTCCTGGCCGGCGATCCCGGGGTCGACTCGGGTCACATGATCGCGCAGTACACCCAGGCGGCGATCGTCTCGGAGTTGAAGCGGCTGGCCGCGCCGGCGTCGGTCGACTCGATCCCGTCCTCGGCGATGCAGGAAGATCACGTGTCGATGGGCTGGGCCGCCGGTCGCAAGCTGCGCCGGGCGGTCGACGGGCTGCGTCGGGTGCTGGCGATCGAGTTGATCACCGCCGCCCGCGGTCTGGAGCTGCGGGCACCGCTGCGGCCGGGCCCGGCCGCGGCGGCCGCGATCATCGTGCTCCGGGAGGCGGGCGTCGCCGGGCCGGGCGCCGACCGCTGGCTCGCCCCGGAGATCGAGACCGCCGTGGGCGTGATTGCCGACGGCAGCCTGCTCGCCGCTGTCCTGGCCGTGACCGGACCACTGCGCTGACCGACCAGAACCGACGGAGGAGATGATCATGGAAGGTGCGAGGCCGGTACGGGCGGCGCGCGGGACCACGTTGACGGCGCGGTCGTGGAGCACCGAGGCGCCACTGCGGATGTTGATGAACAACCTTGATCCCGAGGTCGCGGAGCGGCCGGATGATCTTGTCGTGTACGGCGGCACGGGGCGGGCGGCGCGGGACTGGCGGTCCTTCGATGCGATGGTGCGGACGCTGACCACGCTGGCCGAGGACGAGACGATGCTGGTCCAGTCCGGGCGGCCGGTCGGGGTGATGCGGACCCACCCGTGGGCGCCGCGGGTGCTGCTGGCGAACTCCAACCTGGTGGGCGACTGGGCGAATTGGCCGGAGTTCCGCCGGCTGGAGCAACTCGGGCTGACCATGTACGGCCAGATGACGGCGGGCTCCTGGATCTACATCGGCACCCAGGGCATCGTCCAGGGCACCTACGAGACGTTCGCCGCGGTGGCCGAGAAGCGGTTCGGCGGCACGCTGGCCGGGACCCTGACGCTGACCGGCGGCTGCGGCGGGATGGGCGGCGCACAGCCGCTCGCGGTCACCCTGAACGGCGGTGTCTGCCTGATCGTCGACGTCGTCCGCAGCCGGCTGCAGCGCCGCGTCGATCATCGCTATCTCGACGAGATCGCCGATGATCTTGATCAGGCGATCGCGATCGCCGCCGAGGCCAAGCGGGATCGCCGGGCCTGGTCGGTCGGCGTGGTCGGCAACGCGGCGACGATCTTCGCTGAGTTGCTGCGGCGCGGCGTGGAGATCGACATCGTCACCGATCAGACCAGCGCCCACGACCCGCTGAGCTATCTGCCCGAGGACATCGATCCGGACGACTGGCCCGATTACGCGGCCAAGAAGCCGGAGGAGTTCACCGACCGGGCCCGGGAGTCGATGGCCAAGCAGGTCAAGGCGATGGTCGAGTTCGCCGACGCCGGCGCCGAAGTGTTCGACTACGGCAACTCGATCCGCGACGAGGCCCGCAAGGGCGGCTACCCGCGGGCGTTCGACTTCCCCGGCTTCGTCCCGGCCTACATCCGGCCGCTGTTCTGCGAGGGCAAGGGACCGTTCCGCTGGGTCGCGCTGTCCGGCGACCCGGCCGACATCGCCGCCACCGACCGGGCGGTGCTCGACCTCTTTCCCGACAACGACCGGCTGCAGAAGTGGATCCGGGGTGCGCAGGAGAAGATCAGCTTCCAGGGACTGCCGGCCCGGATCTGCTGGCTCGGGTACGGCGAGCGGGACCGCGCCGGGCTCGCGTTCAACGACCTGGTCGCCTCCGGCCAGGTCAAGGCGCCGATCGTGATCGGCCGTGATCATCTCGACAGCGGCTCGGTCGCCAGCCCGTACCGGGAGACCGAGTCGATGCAGGACGGGTCGGACGCGATCGCCGACTGGCCACTGCTCAACGCCATGATCAACACCGCCTCCGGCGCCAGCTGGGTCTCGATCCACCACGGCGGCGGCGTCGGCATCGGCCGGTCGATCCACGCCGGGCAGGTCACCGTCGCCGACGGCACCGAGCTGGCCGCGGAGAAGATCGCCAGGGTGCTGACCAATGATCCCGGGATGGGCGTGATCCGGCACGTTGACGCCGGCTACGACCGGGCCCGGGAGGTCGCCGCCGAACGCGGGGTGCGGGTCCCGCTCAGCGAAGGAGAATGATCATGACCGGCGCAGCGACGAGCACGGGACCTTCGACCGGCACAGCCGGCGGGAAAGGCGGAGTGATCGAGGCCCGGTCGATCGAGGTGGTGCCGGACGGCGAACGGCACGGGAAGCCGATCAGCCAGTTCACGCTCTGGTTCGGCGCGACCACGCAGATCACCGCGGTGGTCGACGGCGCCCTCGCCGTGGTGTTCGGCGCCGACCCGATCTGGGCGATCATCGGGCTGCTGATCGGCAACCTGCTCGGCGGCGCGGTGATGGCGCTGCACTCGGCCCAGGGGCCGTTGCTCGGGCTGCCGCAGATGATCAGCAGCCGGGCTCAGTTCGGTGTCTTCGGCGCGGCCATCCCGTTGCTGCTGGTGATCGTGATGTATCTCGGTTTCGCCGCCACCGGCACCGTGCTGTCCGGCCAGGCGATCAACCAGATCATCGGCATCTCGCTGCCCTGGGTCGGGATCGTGATCTTCGGCCTGCTGACCCTGCTGATCGCCCTGCTCGGCTACAAGGTGATCCACCGGATGGGCCGGATCGCGACGGTGCTGGGCGTGCTCGGCTTCGGCTTCCTCACCGTGCAGGTGTTCCGCACCGTCGACGTCGGCGCGCTGATCGGCGGCATGCAGTTCGCCTGGCCGCCGTTCCTGCTCAGCGTCGCGCTCGGCGCCGGCTGGCAGTTGACCTTCGGCCCGTACGTCGCGGACTACAGCCGGTATCTGCCGCGGTCGACCAAGCCGCGGACGACGTTCACGTACACCTTGCTGGGCAGTGTGATCGGTTCCCAGTGGTCGATGACCCTCGGCGCCCTGGTCGCCACCCTGCCCGCCCTGGGCGGTCAGACGTTCCTGGCCAACCAGGTCGGCTTCCTCGGCGCGATCGCCGGACCCGGTCTGGCGGCGATCGCGATCTATCTGGTGATCGTCAGTGGCAAGCTGACGGTGAACAGCCTGAACGCCTACGGCGGCTTCATGTGCGCGCTGACCACGGTCGCCGGCTTCCGTCGAACGGCGACGGTGAGCCGGCTGGTCCGCGGCCTCTACATCACCGGGTTCATCGCGGTGTCGGTGATCATCGCGCTCGCCGCCTCGGCCGACTTCCTGGACAACTTCAAGAACTTCGTGCTGGTGCTGCTGATGGTGTTCACTCCGTGGAGTGCGATCAACCTGATCGACTTCTATCTGATCTCCAAGGAGCGAGTGGACGTGCCCAGCTTGTACGACCCGGACGGCCGCTACGGGCGCTGGAACGTCCGCGCGCTCGCCTGCTATGCGATCGGCATCGCCGTGCAGATCCCGTTCCTGGCGCAGAAGCTCTACACCGGGCCGATCACCGAGCTGCTCGGCGGCGCCGACATCTCCTGGATGGTCGGGCTGGTGATCACCGGCGGGCTGTACTACCTGTTGGCCCGCGGCAACCGGGATCGGGTGCCGGCGTGACCGGCGGCGTGACCGGGCTGCTCGAGGCCATTGGGTCGATCGGCCGGGACGCCGGCTCCGGCGGCTTTCGCCGCTTCGCCTGGACCCGGGATGATCATGATCTCGGCGAGTGGTTCGCGGCCGAGTGCACGGCCCGCGGGCTGGACCTGACCGAGGACCGGGCCGGCAATCAGTGGGCCTGGTGGGGCGATCCGGACGCGGCTCCGGGCCGGGCCGTGGTGACCGGATCCCATCTGGACAGTGTCCCCGACGGCGGCGCCTTCGACGGCCCGCTGGGCGTGATCAGCGCGCTGCTGGCGGTGGACCGGCTGCGGGCGGACGGATTCACGCCGGCCCGGCCGATCGGCGTGGTGCGGTTCGTCGACGAGGAGGGTGCCCGGTTCGGCGTCGCCTGTGCCGGCTCCCGGTTGATCACCGGCGAGCTGACCGCCGACCGCGCGCTCGGTCTGACCGACGCCGACGGGATCAGTTTGGGCGAGGCGCTGCGGACCGCCGGCCGGCCGGTCGAGGTCGGCCCCGATCCCGAGGCGCTGCGCCGAATCGGGACCTTCGTCGAGCTGCATGTCGAGCAGGGCCGGGCCATGATCGAACTCGGCGCCCCGGTCGCCGTCGGCAGCGACATCTGGCCGCACGGCCGGTGGCGGATCGACTTCGCCGGTGTCGCCGATCATGCCGGCACGACGGCGCTGACCGACCGGTCCGACGCCATGATCGGGTTCGCCCGGCTGGTCCTGGCGGCCCGCGACGCGGCCGAACGGAACGGCTGCCTGACCACGGTCGGCAAGTCCCGGATCGTGCCCGGCGGGGTGAACGCGATTCCGTCGGCGGCGACCGCCTGGCTGGACGCCCGGGGCGCGACCGAGGCCTCGGTCCGGGCCGCGCTGGCCGACCTCACCGCCGCCGCCGCAGCTGATCACGGCGTCGTCACCGAGGAGTCCTGGACCCCGGTGACCCGGTTCGATCCGGAGTTGATCACCCGGCTGGCCACCCTGCTCGGCGGCGATGATCAGCCGGCTCCGGTGCTCGGCACCGGCGCCGGGCACGACGCCGGGATCCTGGCCCGAGCCGGCATCCCGTCGGTGATGATCTTCGTTCGCAACCCGACCGGGGTGTCGCACTCCCCCGCCGAATGGGCCGAGCCGGACGACTGCGACGCCGGGGTGACGGCCCTGGCGGCGACCCTCGCCGACCTGGCCGGCCGGCCATGACCGCGTCCACCGGCTACTGGGCCGAGCACGCGTTCCTCCCGGACGGGTGGGCGCGCCGGGTCCGGTTCGAGGTAGTGGCCGGACGGTTCGGCGCGGTGATCACCGACGCCGATCCCGAGCCGGCCGACGACCGGTTGCCGGGGGTCGTCCTGCCCGGCCTGGCGAATGCGCACTCGCATGCCTTCCACCGCGCGCTGCGCGGCCGTACCCAGGGTGGCCGCGGCTCCTTCTGGACCTGGCGGGAGGCGATGTATCGGCTCGCGAGCCGGCTCGACCCGGACAACTACCTCGCCCTGGCCCGGGTGGTCTACACCGAGCTGGCGTTGGCCGGCTACACGGCGGTGGGCGAGTTCCACTACCTACACCATGATCAGGGCGGCCGTCCGTACGCGGATCCGAACGCCATGGGCCTGGCCTTGATCACCGCGGCGGAGGAGGTCGGGATCCGGATCACGCTGCTGGACACCTGCTACCTCGCCGGCGGCCTCGAGCCGAACGGCCACCGGCCGTTGGACCCGGTGCAGCAGCGGTTCTCCGACGGCGACGTCGAGCGGTGGCAGTCCCGGGTCGCCGAACTCTCCGGCACCCCGCTGGCCAAGATCGGCAGCGCCGCTCACTCGGTGCGCGCGGTCCCGGCCCATGCCCTCGGCCCGTTGGCCGAGGCCTTCCCGCACGCTCCGTTGCACCTGCACCTCAGTGAGCAGCCGGCCGAGAACGACGCAAGCGTCGCCCACTACGGCCGCACCCCGACCCGGTTGGTCGACGAGCACGGGCTGCTCGGCACCCGGACCACCGCCGTGCACGCCACTCACCTGACCGGCGACGACATCGACCGGCTCGGCCGGAGCGGCACCGCCGTCTGCTTCTGCCCCACCACCGAACGTGATCTTGCCGACGGCGTCGGTCCGGGCAGGGAGTTGCTCGACGCGGGCAGTCCGCTGTGCCTCGGCTCGGACCAGCACGCGGTGATCGATCCGTTCGAGGAGCTTCGCGGCCTGGAGCTGAACGAGCGGTTGATCACCGGCGAGCGCGGCCGGTTCGGTCCGGAGGAGTTGATCACCGCCGCCGGGCCGGCCGGCCATCGCAGCCTGGGCTGGGACGAAGCCGGCCGGATCGCCGTCGGCGCGGCGGCCGACTTCGTGGTGATCGGCACCGATTCTGTCCGCACCGCCGGCTGCGACCCGGAGCAACTGCACTACGCCGCGACCACCGCCGATGTCCGACGGGTCGTGGTCGGCGGTGTCACCCTGGTGGTCGACGGTGAGCACCGCGACGGCACCCCGGACCTGGCCGTGCTCGATCGACTGTGGGAGGAACGATGAAACACCTCTGTGCCCGGGCGGCCGGGAGGACGGCCCGGTGAGCAGTTCGTTGATCACCGGCATCGGCCAGCTGATCACCTGCGACGGCTCGGGCCCGGACGGCCTTGGCGAGCGCCGTGATCACGCGGTGATCGCCGAGGACGGCCTGATCGCCTGGATCGGTGCGGTCGGCGCGGCTCCGGCCGCGGATCGGAGGGTCGACTGCGGTGGCCGCACCGTGATCCCCGGCTTCGTCGACTCGCATGCTCACCTCGTCTTCGCCGGAGATCGCGCCGCGGAGTTCGCGGCCCGGATGACCGGCACGCCCTATGACGGCGGCGGAATCGGCACCACCGTCGATGCCACCCGAGCCGCCTCCGATGATCAACTTCGCCCGCTGGTCGCGGCCCGGGTGGCCGAGGCCCGGCGGCAGGGCACCACCACGCTGGAGATCAAGAGCGGCTACGGGTTGACCGTCGAGCAGGAGGCTCGGACGCTGCGGCTCGCGGCCGAGCAGACCAGCGAGACCACCTTCCTCGGCGGGCACGTGGTGCCGGCCGAGTTCGCCGCCGACCGGGCGGGTTACGTCGATCTCGTCTGCGGCCCGATGCTGGCGGCGGCGAGACCGTACGCGCGCTGGATCGACGTTTTCTGCGAACCGAACTCGCCGCATGCCTTCACCGCCGAGGAATCGCGCGCCATCCTGACCGCCGGTCGGGAGGCCGGTCTCGGGCTCCGGGTGCACGGCAACCAGCTCGGCCCGGGTCCCGGCGTCGGGCTCGCGGTCGAGCTCGGCGCGGCCAGTGTTGATCACTGCACGTTCCTGAGCGACGCCGACATCGCCGCCCTGGCCGACGCCCGGGAGACGACCGTGGCGACCTTGCTCCCGGGGGTCGAGTTCTCGACTCGCTCGCCGTACCCGGATGCTGCCCGGCTGCTCACCGCCGGTGCCACCGTGGCGTTGGCGACCGACTGCAACCCCGGCACCTGCTATTCCTCGTCGATGCCGTTCATGATCGCCCTCGCGGTCCGAGAGCTCGGCCTGACACCCGCCCAGGCCCTGCTGGCCGCGACCGTCGGCGGTGCCCGAGCCCTGCGCCGGACCGACGTCGGCGCGATCATGATCGGCCGCCGCGCCGACCTGACCATGATCGACGCCCCGACGTACCTCCACCTGGCCTACCGCCCCGGAATGCCCCTCACCCGCACCCTGGACCTGCCCGCCGCCCTCCCCGCACCCGAGTAGTCCGAAGCCGCACTCAGGAGCCAGCGAGGCCGACCCACCTCGCTTCGCCCCACCTACTCCGCCTTCGCCCCCACCGCAGAGGGAGCGAAGGCGCAGGAAAGGGGGCGAAGGGCAGTGAGCAGCCCCAAAAGGCCGAACCGGGCTCAAAACACCCAGCCCAGGCACCAGCGACAGTGCACCCAGCACCCGGCGACGACGCCAGCCGGCTCTCCTTCGCCCCACCTACTCCCCCTCCGCCCCCACCACAGAGGGAGCGAAGCCGCAGGAAAGGGCGCGAAGGGCAGTGAGCAGCCCCAAAAGGCCGAACCGGGCTCAAAACACCCAGCCCAGGCACCAGCGACAGTGCACCCAGCACCCGGCGACGACGCCAGCCGGCTCTCCTTCGCCCCACCTACTCCCCCTCCGCCCCCACCACAGAGGGAGCGAAGCCGCAGGAAAGGGCGCGAAGGGCAGTGAGCAGCCCCAAAAGGCCGAACCGGGCTCAAAACACCCAGCCCAGGCACCAGCGACAGTGCACCCAGCACCCGGCGACGACGCCAGCCGGCTCTCCTTCGCCCCACCTACTCCCCCTCCGCCCCCACCACAGAGGGAGCGAAGGCGCAGGAAAGGGGGCGAAGGCAGGCCTTGCAGGTGGGAGGCCGGTGGTATGACTTGATCAGCGGAAGAACTGCTCGGTGTCGGTGGCGACGATCTCGCCGTCGACGTCGAAGATCGACAGCGGGTCGTCGTCGGCTTCGTCCTCGTCGAGTTCGGCGTCCTCCTCGTCGATCTCGACCGGGTCCGGCTGCAGGAAGATCGTCTCCGACCAGAGCGGCCGGACGCCGGCGGCGCCCCACAGGCCGTCGACCCCGCGGGCGTTGACGATCAACCTGATGGCGCGGGACACCGACATCGGCGCGGGGTCCAGGACCGAGGGCGGAGCCTGGCCCGACTCCGCGCCGGCCTCGCCGCCGTCGGTCAGCAGGGCCGACTCGTCGACGATCATGAAATCGGTCCGGGTCAGCCGGGTGATCAGCGAGGATTCGGCCTCTCCGTCCGGCTCGGGCAGCAGGTCGACCAGCTCCTCGAACGGAGCCGGCACGCCGCAGTGATCGAGTTGGCACTCGGCGTAGTCGGCCAGCAACTCCCGGACCGTCTCGGCCGCGTCGTCCAGCTCCGACAGGTCCTCGCCGTCCCGGGCCCGCGCGGCCAGCTCGACCTGGGTCGACAACGCCTCCAGCAGCCGTTCCCCGGCCAGTCGGACCGCCGCGGCGGATTCGGCGGAGAACTCCGCGTCAGCGGTCATGATCACCACGGGTCGACGAAGGAGTACCAGTCCCCGGAGAGGTGCTGGTATTGGATCGGATCCGTTCCGTCGCCGCCCGGCTCGGTGGCGACTCCCTCCCGCTGGGCCCCGGCCGGACCTTCGGGGAGAAAGGCGAAGCCGGCGCCGTTGAGCAGGCCGCCCTCCGGTTCGTAGTAGAGGAAGCCGGTGCCGATCGCCACGCAACGGCTGACCGGATAACTGCCGATCCGGGTCGGGCACGGCCCCTGCCAGACTCCTTCGATCGCCGGCTGCCGCTCGGCCGCCACCTGGTCGAAGGTCGCCGCGTGCGCACCGAACCGGGCCCGCAACGGCAGGTCGGACTCGGCCAGCACGAACAGGCCGATCAGCACCACCGCACCGATGATCACCGCCGGGATCAGCGTCCGCCGGGCAAAGCAGATGATGCCGTTGATCAGCAGGAAGGACGCGGCCATCAGGCTCAGCCCGGTGCCGACCACGGCCATGATCACCTGTGCCCCCGGCACACTGTTGGCCCAGCACAACACCAGTCCGGCGATCACCGGCAGGGCGATCGCGATGATCAGGACGGGCAGCGGCGGATGCCACGGCTGGACCGGTGTCGGCAGCGGCTTCGGCGAGCGCGCCTTGGGTGCGGACATGGCGCAAGCGTATTCGCTGTGAGTCAGCGGCCCGGACCCCCTTGAACCCCCGCACGCTCCGCCCACGGCCAAGCACTATTCTCCGGGGGTGCACATCGTCGTCGACGCCGCCGCGCTGGCCGAGGCCGCGCCGTCCGTGGCCCGGGTCATCCCGAACCGGCCGTCAACTCCGATCCTTGCGGGCATGCTGATCGAGACCGGCTCCGGCGGCGTGTCACTGTCCGGTTTCGACTACGAGTCCTCGGTCCGGATCACCGTGCCGGCGGAGATCCAGCGCCCCGGGAGTGCCCTGGTGCCCGGCCGACTGCTGGCCGAGATCGCCGGCGCGTTCCCGCCCGGGCCGATCTCGATCATCGCCGGCGCCAACGAGGTCGAGCTGTCCGGCGAGGGCACGACCTTCGTTCTGCAGACGCTGCCGGTAGCGGACTATCCGGCGCTGCCCGAGACGCCGCCGGTGGCCGGGACGATCGACCTGGCCGAGTTCGACCGGGCGGCGCACCAAGCCGTGATCGCCGCCGGCCGGGACGAGCTGTTGCCGATCTTCACCGGCGTGTTGCTCGACATCGACGGCGCCGAGCTGACCCTGATGGCAACCGACCGCTACCGGATGGCCGTCCGCAGCCTGGACTGGGAGCCGGCCGACGATCAGGCCAAGGCCCGGCTGCTGGTGCCCGCCCGCGGTCTCGCCGCCGTGACCCGCGGGCTGCTGCCGGGCAGCCGGATCGAGCTCGGCTTCGATCCGGATCCGACCGGCGTGCCGACCATCTCGTTCTCCGGCCGGAGCCGAACGGGTGAGGTCCGGCAGACCTCGCGGCTGATCGATGGGGCCTATCCCGACTTCGGCCCGCTGCTGCTGGTCGAGCCGGACACGACGGTCCGGGTGGCCGTGCCCGCGCTGCGTGAAGCGGTCCGCCGGGCGGCGCTGGTGTTGGAGCGGAACACGCCGCTGCGCCTGAGCTTCGAAGATCAACAGTGCGGCCTGACCGCGGCATCGTCCACCGCCGGCCGGTCCAGCATCACGCTGCCGACCGTGAACGAGTTCCTCGCTCCGGAGCGGGTCGACCTCGCCGGGTTCAATCCGGGCTACCTGATCGACGCCCTGTCGGTGATCGACACGCCGTACGTCGAGTTGGCGATCACCGAGCGACAGCGGCAGTGTCTGGTCACCGGATTGTCCGAACTGGAAGGCAATCCGGACGTTGCCTACCGGCATCTGATCAAGACCCTACGGCTAGCGGACTGAGATCACACTTGAATTAAAGTGAGGTTGAGGTTGCACCCTTGACCGCATGAACAGCTACGCAGACCTGGATCGCCTGCTCGGGCTGATGACCGGGGACGAGAAGCACGGACCGAGCGCGACCTCGACCCTGGACGTGCTCTGGGTGCTGTACGACCGCATCCTCAACGTGACGCCACAGACGGTCGACGACCCGGGCCGGGACCGATTCCTGCTGTCCAAGGGGCATGGGCCGATGGCCTACTACGCCGTGCTGGCCGCGAAGGGCTTCCTCGCCGAGGAGGTGTTGCCGACCTTCGGCGACTACGACTCGCCACTCGGCCATCACCCCGATCGGCTGCTGATCCCCGGCGTGGAGATCTCCAGCGGTTCGCTCGGTCACGGGCTGCCGATCTCGATCGGGCTGGCACTCGGGCTACGGGCTCGAGCCCACCAGCGGGACGATGCCGGCCGCGACCAGCGGCCACGGGTGATCACGCTGATCGGCGACGCGGAGTTCGACGAGGGATCGAACATCGAGGCCGTCGTCTACGCCGGCGCCGTCGGCCTGGCCAACCTGACCACGGTGGTGGTGGACAACCACTCCTCCAGCCACGGCTGGCGCGGCGGCATCGCCAGCCGGTTCGCCGCCGAGGGCTGGCGTACCCACGAGGTGTCCGGTCGTGATCATGAAGCCCTGGCCACCGCCTTCGCCGCCACCGCACCGGACCGGCCGACCCTGGTCGTCGCCGACGTCGAACCGAAAGGATGATCATGACCAGCCTGCGATCCCCCGTCCGAGACCATCGGATCTCCTGGACCGGTGACTACGCCGACGACGTCCGGGAACAGTTCGTGATCACCACCAGCGACCTGATC
Source organism: Microlunatus speluncae (assembly GCF_009299835.1). Lineage (GTDB taxonomy): Bacteria > Actinomycetota > Actinomycetes > Propionibacteriales > Propionibacteriaceae > Microlunatus > Microlunatus speluncae. Next base: position 65,718 of record NZ_VKCZ01000018.1, on the reverse strand, counting down.
CGCAACGATTCGCGGGTCGCCGTGGTGCTGGCGGAGATCACCGCCGCCCAGTTCCTCCCGGTCGCGAACGAGCACCCGGACCGGGTGATCAACGTCGGCATCCGCGAGCAACTGATGGCCAGCGCGGGCGCCGGGCTGGCACTGGCCGGCTTTCGGCCGATCGTGCACAGCTTCGGCGCCTTCGTGATCGAACGGGCCTGGGAGCAGGTCAAGCTCGACTTCGGACATCAGGAGCTCGGCGGCATCCTGGTCGGCGCCTACGGTTCGTACGACTGGCCGGCCGGCGGCCGGACCCACCAGGCGCCGGGTGACGTGGCCCTGTTGGACACCTTGCGCGATTGGACCGTCCACGTGCCCGGCCATCCGGCCGAGCTGGACCGGCAACTGCGCCGGGCCGCCCTGGGTGACGACCGGGTCTACCTCCGGGTCGGCGACGGCCAGAATCCCGATCCGCTCGGCCGCGAGGACGACCGAATGGTGCTGCTCCGGGAGGGCCGCCGCGGCACGATCGTCGCCGTCGGACCCACGCTGCACAAGGTGTTGCCGGCCACCGAGGGTCTCGACGTGACCGTGCTCTACGCCTCGACCGTGCGGCCGTTCGACGACGCCACCCTGCGCGCCACGCTCACGGCGCCGAACGTGATCATGGTCGAGCCCTACCTGGCCGGGACCTCCGCCGCCCAGGTGTCCCGGGTGTTGGCCGATCTTCCGCACCGGCAGCTCGGGCTGGGCGTCGGCGATCCCGATCCGCACCGCTACGGCGAACCGGAAGACCATGATCGACTGCACGGGCTGGATCCGGCCGGGATCAGGGCCGCGGTGAGCCGGTTCCTCGAGTGACGTGGCCGGCTCGGCCCACGGACGGCAGAGTCACTTGAAGTCGAGTACGTCTTTACGTAATATTGGACAATGCTTTCGACGAGTGACCGGACGGAGCGGACGACCTGGGGATTGTTTCCGGCGGCAGCACTGAGGCTTCCGGCGCAATACCTGGGCATCGCCCTGATCATCGCGACCCTGCTCGCCGGCCTGGTCGCTTCGCTGGCGGGAACGAGGCTGCCGAGCGCGGTGATCAATATCCTGGCCACCGCGGCGTTCGTGGCCATCATGCTGAGCGTGGTGTTCACGATCGTCTCGCCGGTCGACCGGTCGGCGCCGCTCAGCCTCGGAGCACCGGTCCGCGGTCCCTGGCAGGTGATCAACTCGCCGACCAGTCGGGTGCCGAGCCACGGCACGCATGCGTACGGGCAGGCCTATGCGGTCGATCTGGCGTACGCGCCCCCGGACGTCGACCGCCCGGTCTTCGGCCAGGCCGGCGGGCACTTCCTCGACAGCGCCAGGTTTCCGGCATTCGGCCAACCGGTGATCGCGGTCGCCGAGGCAGTCGTCGTCCGCGCCCACGACGGGCAACGTGATCACCGCAGCCGGTCGTCCTGGCCCGCCTTTCTGTATCTGATGATCATCGAGAGCATCGTGCGCTCCATCGGACCGCCGCGCTGGGTGATCGGCAACCACCTGGTGCTCCGGCTGGCCGACGGCAGCCACGTCCTCTACGCCCACCTGAAGCGCGGCAGCCAGCGGGTCGGGGTCGGCGACCGGGTCCGGGTCGGGCTGCAGCTCGCCGAGTGTGGCAACTCCGGCAATTCGACCGAACCGCACCTGCACGTCCAGCGGCAGGACCGGCCCGGCGTCCTGCTCGCCACCGGTCTGCCGTGGACGATCGACGGCGACGAGCTGCCGCCGAACGGGAGCATCCTCGACGGGCCGACCGCCTCCTGACCTGGCCGGTTCTTCCCGGCCGCGGAGTCGGCAGCCGGTTGTCGGCGCCGCCGGCTAGCGTGCTCGGGCATGAGCAGGAACAGTCAGGCGAAGCGGGCCGCCCGGGCCAAGCAGCGGTCCCGGCAGCGGGCCCACCAGCGGCAGGCTCCGCCGGGCCACAACCCCTGGGCGGATGCTTGGGCCGGCCTCGGCGCCGAACCCCAGCCCAGCGACTTCGACCGCGCCCTGCAACTGCTGCGGTCGGTCGGCCACAGACCTTCGACCATGATCATCGAGGAGCTGGCCGCGATCCCGCAGGAGACCGGTTACGAGACCGCCGGCCGATATCTGCTGGCCTGTGTGCGGGAGTCGTACGGTCACGGCTGGCTGCCGGCCGAGCTGGTCCGGCAAACGCGGCTCAAGGGTGATGCCACCGTCGCCGACCTGGCCGGCTGGCTGGTCGGCGCCGAACGCGCCCTCGACGGGGTGTCGTCGGTCGATCAGCGCTGGCGCCGGCAGTTCGAGTCGGCCGAACCGCCCTCGTTGGACACGGCGGACCGCTGGGTCGCACGGTGGGCGCGGTTGCGCGGCCTCCCCATCCCACCATCGTCGCGACCCTGATCAGGCTGCTCGAGGTCGTCGTCCACCTGCCGTCCGTCCAGTTGCTGGTCCCGCCGCCACCGGGGATCCCGGCCGCCGGCCGGGTGCTCGGGGTGGCCACGACCGACGTCAACCCGATCCTGATCAAGGTCCGGGCGCTGCTCGCCAAGGCCGAGTCGACCGGGCACGAGGCCGAGGCCGCGGCGCTCACCGCCAAGGCCCACGAGTTGATCACCCGGCATGCGATCGACGCCGCGACGCTGGACCACACCGATCAGCGTGACCCGGGCCGGCCCGCCGTGATCCGGCTGGCGGTGGATCCGCCGTATCCCGACGCCAAGGCGCTGCTGCTGCAGATCGTCGCGGAGGAGACCCGGTGCCGGACCTTGTTCGCGAAGGAGCTTCAACTGACGACCGTGATCGGCTACCCGGCCGACCTCGAGGCCGTCGACCTGCTCTTCACGTCCCTACTGGTCCAGGCCCAGCAGGCCCTCGCGCAGACCGCGGCCGGGTCGGCGCCCGGCTCGCGGTCGCGATCGGTGAGTTTCCGATCGGCCTTCCTGCAGGGATTCGCCGGCCGGATCGGGGAACGACTGGCCGAGGTCAATCGACTCAGCTACGCCGACCAGGAGGCCGGCACCTTCCTGCCCGTGCTCCGATCGCAGGAGGAACGGATCGGCGAGTTCATCGACGCCGAACTGGGGGGCCGGACGATCCGGTCCAGCGTCCGCGGCGGTTACGACCCGACCGGCTATCAGCACGGCGTGCTGGCCGGCGACGCCGCCGAGTTCACCGCGGGAGCCGTCCGGCGCTGACCGGCCGGCGTCAGATCGGCCGGTCGATCCGGTGCAGGTGATGCAGCGGCGGGTCGATCGGGTTGTCCGGCACGAGGTCGGCGGAGGCGATCCGGACCAGGCCCGCCTTCTCCAGCGCCCGCCACGACCCGATGTTGCCGGCGGCCACCGGCACGATGATCGCCGGCGCATCCGGGTGATCGATCCAGGTCCGTTCGACCAGCGCCAGGACCATCCGGGTGCCGACACCCCGACCGATCATCCCGCCTTCGCCGATCAGATAGTCAATGGTCACCGTGCCGGGCGGCACCTCGATGTGGGCGGCGACCTCGGCCCGATAGTCGGGGTAGTCGTCGAACCGGGATCGCTGGATCAGGCCGAACGGCACGCCATCGAGCAGGGCCAGGAAGTCCTCCGACGGCTCCTCACCCCGGGCGGCCGGGCCGAAGTCGCGGGCCACTCCCTCGGCCGAGAAGTCATGGTTCCACCAGCGCGCCACGTGAGCCCGGGACAGCCAGCGGGCCAGCAGCGGGAAGTCGGCCTCGGTGACCAACCGGAAGGTGATCGGCTCGAACCCGGCGCCGCCCGCCGGGTGATCTTCCGGTCGATCGGCCATGCGCCATGCCTATCACGCCGGCCGGCGGCCGGGTCGGCGTTTCGAGGGTCAGCTCGCACCGACGGCGCGGATCGTGTCGACGGCGGCCTGCACCAGGCGCAGCCGAAGCTCCCCCCGCACCGGGTCGCGGCCGGCCGGCAGGGTCGCGGGCCGCCAGTGCTCGGTGGCCGGGACCGAGCCGAGCGAGCGACCGTCGAGGGTCACCTCGACCCGGCCGTCGATCCGGCCGGCGCGGCGGATCCGCAGCTCGAGTTGATCATGCAGGCCGAGATCGACGGCGGCGAAGACGATCACACCGTCCTCGGCGGCCACCACCTCGCCGCGCAACGACTCCCGCGGTGCCAGCCGGATCCGCGTGCAGTGGTCGAAGGCGGCCGCCTCCACCGGCCCGGTCAGATCGTGCGGGCCGACGGTCTCGCCGGCCAGGCGTACGGTCTCGACGCACCGGTGGTCGTCGGCATTGGTCCCGACGCCGATCACGTAGTCCCCGCGTTCGATGATCAACTCCGAACGGGTGACGTCGTAGGTCTCGAATGCTCCGGGGTGCAGCTCGAGGTCGACGATCCTGCTCTCCCCCGGCTCGAGCCGGACCCGTTGCCAACCGCAGAGCCGACGGGGGAACTGGAGCCGGTGGGCCGGGGCCGAGACGTAGGCCTGCACCACCTCGACCACGGGACGATCACCCGCGTTGGTGACCCGCACGGACACCCGGACCGGCCCGGCGGCGGCGGCGACGGTCAGGTCCGCATAGTCCACCGGCGCGTAGCCCAGCCCGTGCCCGAAGGAATACAGCGGCGCCTGATCGGAGTACCAGTAGGTGCCGCGGCTGGAGATGATGTCGTAGTCGAACAGGTCGGGCAGCCGGTTGTCCGGGGCCGGCCAGGCCTGGGCCAGCCGGCCGGCCGGTTCGACCGCGCCGGTGATCACGTCGACCACGCCGTGGCCGAGTTCCTGCCCGGCGTGGCTGGTCCAGACGATCGCCGGCGTCGACGCGATCGAGGCGTCCAGCGCGTACGGATAGCTGGAGACGATGATCAACAGCACCCGGTCGGTGGCCGCTCGGGCCGCCCGCAACAGCGCCGCCTGCGGCTCGGGCAGGGCCAGGTCCGGACGGTCCTCGGTCTCCCGGCCGAGCAGATGCGGGTCGTTGCCGGCGGTCATGATCACCGTGTCCGCCCAGGCGGCCGCCGCGGCGACCTCGGCCCGGCCGTCGGAGATCACGGTGATCAGGAAGCGGGTCGCGTCCGCAAGATCTCTGCACTCGGCCGAAAGCCCGCCGGCGACGTCGACCCGCAGCCATTTCCCGGTGCCCTGGTGACGGAGCGACCAGCTGCCGTCGTCGTGCCGATGGAGGCGAAAGCTCTCCTGCACCACCCAGCCGCCGACCCGATCGGCCTCGGCCCGGACCCAGCGGCCGTCCGGGATCGTCCACAATCTTCCGTCGTCGGCGGTGAGGGTGAGCAGGCCATGACCCCAGTCGGTGACGGCGAAGATCGCGGCCGGCTCCGGCCGGCCGCCGGAGGCTAGCAGCCCGTCCGCGGTCAGCCGGCCGGCGACGTTGCGGAGGAAGCCGCTGCTCCCGACCGGCTGCAATGCGATCCGATCCGACCCCTCGACGACCCGGACCTCCCCGCCAGGTCCGGCGGCCTCGCTCAGTGCAGCGGCCAGCGACACGGTGTACGGCGGAGTCCCGGAATACCAGTCGGTGAGCACCCGCTCTGCGAACGGACCGACGACGGCGAGCTTTCCCTGCGGCGGCAGTGGCAGCAGTCCGTCGTTGCGCAGCACCACGACACCGGCCGCCACCGCCTCCCGGGCCAGCTCCCGGTGCTCGGGCCGGTCCAGCTCGTCCGGCCCGATGCCCGCGTACGGATCATGATCATCGAGTTCGCCCAGCTTCTCCCGCAGCCGCAGCACCCGCTCTACCGACCGGTCGACGTCATCCAGGCCGATCAGGCCGTCCCGCAACGCCGCCCGCAACCGCTCCAGCGTCGGCCCGGGATCCCGGCCGTTGTCGGTGAAGCTGTCCATCCCCGCCCGCAGCGCGGCGGCGTGCGAGGTCGGATGATCTTCGAAGTAGGCCTGCGAACCGGCCAGGTTGCGCGGTGCGAAGGCGTCGGAAACCACCAGCAGCGAGTCGTCGGTCCAGGACCTCAGCTCGTCCAGCAGGTCGGCAGAGACGTGGGCCGGGCGACCGTTGATCAGGTTGTAGGAGGCCATCACCGCCCCGACCGCGCCGGCGACGACCGGGCCGCGGTAGGCCGGCAACTCGTACTCGTGCAGCACCCGGCGCCGCAGTTGGGAATCGCTGACGTCGCGGTCCGTCTCGTTGTTGTAGCCGCAGAAGTGCTTCAGCGTCGGCACCACCCGCCACCGATGATCATCGTCGCCGCGCATCCCGGCGGCGTAGGCGCCGGCCAGCTCGGCGGTCAGCCACGGGTCCTCCGAGAAGCCCTCCTCGTTGCGGCCCCAGCGCGGATGCCGGAGCGGGTTCACCACCGGTGCCCACGCGTTCAGGCCGATGTCCGGATTCGCGGCCCGCTTGGCCCGCAGCTCGATGCCGACCACCGCACCGACCCGGCGCAGCAGGTCGCGGTCCCAGCTGGCGGCCATCCCCACGGGCTGTGGAAACACGGTGGCCAGGCCCTCCCAGGCCACGCCGTGAGCGGCCTCGGCGCCGGTGTGGAAGGCGGCCAGGCCGTGCCGCGGCAGCGCCGGCACCGCCTGGTGCAACAGGGCCAGCTTCTCCTCGACGCTGAGCTCCGCGAGCAACGCTGCCACCGGGTCGGCCACCATGCCAGCTCCTTGGATCGAATCGATTCGAAACTGGATTGTGCCACGCGCGACGAAGCTCCGCGGGAAGTCACCGACCCGAGAAGCCAATTTCGCCGGGGCATCGGTGTCGATCCAGTCGCAATCCGCGGAGATCTCTTGCCAGGCGCCGACCGGCGGCTTAGCCTTTCGCTGTCGAAACGCTTCGACAGTGTCTCTCCCGGCCGCGGCCGCCCGCTGTCGCTCGACCCCACACCGATCACGAGGAAGTGACGACCATGACTCCATCCACCGCGTTCGGCAGCCGGCTGAACCGCCGAAGGTTCCTCACCGCGGCCGGCCTCGGTGTCGCCACGGTCGGCGCCGGCGCGGCGCTGGCCGGCTGTTCCGGGACCGGCGCACCCGGCCCGGCCGAGCAGGGCGTCGAGATCCCGGACACCGTGCTGCCCAAGTACGTGCCGGTGGACTATGCGACGCCGGACCTGCCCAGCCAGCACGGGTCCCCACCCGGCTACACGAAGATGCCCGCCGAACTGGTCCGCTCGGTGCCGACCCCACCGGGCAGCGGGATCACGATCAACGCGATGACACCGCTGTGGGGCACGATCCCGCCGAGCAGCGGCAACCAGTATTTCGACGCGGTGAACGAGATCCTGGGCAGCAAGATCAACTTCCAGATCTCCGACGGCACCACCTACGGCGACAAGCTCGCCACCGTGCTCGCCTCGCCGAAGGACGTGCCGGACTGGGTCCAGGTGCCGAGCTGGAACCTGCCGTCGCGGTTCGGCACCGAGATCGTCGGCAACGTCTTCACCGACCTGACCCCGTTCCTGGCGGGCGAGGCCGTGACCAAGTATCCGAACCTGGCCAACGTGCCGACCGATGCCTGGAAGGCGTGCGTCTGGAACGGCAAGCTGTACGGGATCCCCTTCCCCGGAACGCCGATCGGGAACGGGAACTTCTTCCGCGACGACCTGCTGGAGAAGCTGGGCATCACGCCCGAGGTGCGCACCGTCCAGGACCTCTACGACCTGATGGCCGAGATCAACAACCCGGCCGGGAACCAGTGGGCCACCGAGGATCCGTGGAACATCGCCACCATGGCCCACTCGGTCGTCGCCGAGTGGGAACTCGGCGACGGCGGGTTGGTCCACCGGGTGGAGACCGAGGAATACCGGGCGGCCCTGGAGTGGACCGCGCGCGTGTTCAAGGCCGGGTTGGTGCATCCGGATGCCGTCGCCGGCAAGGACGACGAGAGCAAGAGCCGGTTCCAGGCCGGCAAGGCGTTGATCATGTTCGACGGTTTCGGCGGCTGGCACGAGGCGCTGCGGGACAACCTCGCCGGCAACCCGACCTACTCCCAGCGACCGTTCGATCTGATCTCGGTCGACGAGGCGACCAAGCCCGTCTACTGGAAGGGCGCGGGCGCCGGCATGTTCTCGTTCATCAAGCAGAGCGACGATCAGGCCAAGGTCGAGGAGATCCTCAAGCTCGCCAACGTCCTCGCCGCGCCGTTCGGCACCACCGAGTTCCACCTGATCAACTACGGCGTCGAGGGGGTGCACTACACCAAGGGCGAGCAGGGGATCCCGGAGCCGACTTCGTTGGCGGCCAAGGAGTTGCAGCCGACGTACGTCTTCCTGGCCGACCCGCCGGTGGCGGAGTTCCACATGCAGTATCCGGGCTACGTCGAGGAGTACAGCACCTGGCAGCAACGGGCCGGTGAGTTCGCCGCGGAGCCGCTGTTCTACGGCATGAACATCGCCGAACCGAGCCAGTACGCCTCCATCGGCCAGCCGTTCGAAGACCTGGAGGCCGACATCGCCCGCGGCCGGAAGCCGCTCACCGATCTGGACGAGGCGATCAAGACCTGGAAGGCGGCCGGCGGCGAGCAGCTGCGGACGTTCTACTCCGAGATCCTGGACAAGCAGTAGGCCGGGGACGCTTCCATGACGGCATCATCAGCCGAGCCGGCGGTACGACCTCGTCGGCGCCGGACGTGGCGCACCAGGCTCAACCGGGACCGGTCGTTGATCATCATGACCCTGCCCGCGGTCGCGCTGCTGGCGATCTTCGCCTACGTGCCGATGCTCGGCAACGTGATGGCGTTCCAGCAGTACTCGCCCTACACCGGCTTCTTCCGGAGCGCGTACGTCGGTCTGGACAACTTCGCCCGGGTGTTCAACAACCCGCTGTTCCTGAACTCGGTCAAGAACACCTTGACGATCACCGCCTTCCAGCTGGTGTTCTTCTTCCCGATCCCGATCATCCTGGCGTTGCTGCTGAACAGCGTGATCTCACCGCGGATCCGGACCGCGGTGCAGGCCGTGGTCTACCTGCCGCACTTCTTCTCCTGGGTGCTGGTGGTGACCATCTTCCAGCAGATCGTCGGCGGCGCCGGACTGATCGCGCAAACCCTTCGGAGCCAGGGATATCAGGGCTTCGACCTGATGACCAATCCGGACGCCTTCCTGGTGTTGATCACCCTGCAGTCGGTCTGGAAGGACGCCGGCTGGGGCATCATCATCTTCCTGGCCGCCCTGAGCACCGTCGACCCCGCCCTGCACGAGGCGGCGGCCTCGGACGGCGCCAACCGCTGGCGGCGGCTGTGGCACATCACGCTGCCGGCCTTGCGACCGGTGATCATCCTGCTGCTGATCCTCCGGCTCGGCGACTCGCTGTCCGTCGGCTTCGAACAGCTCATCCTGCAGCGGGAAGCCGTCGGAGCCGAGGTGTCGGAGGTGATCGACACCTACGTCTACTACCAGGGCGTGATCTACGGCGACTGGAGCTTCGCCGCGGCGGCCGGTCTGGCCAAGGGAGTGATCAGCCTGTTGTTGGTGTTGGGCGCCAACAAGCTCGCGCACGTCTTCGGCGAATCCGGGGTGTACCAGAAATCATGACCACCGAACTGACCCAGCCGACCGCCATGGTCCCGGCTCCAGCGCCCCGGCCGGCGGCACCGGCCCGAAACCGCCGCCGGCCACGGAAGCGGCCGATCTGGGACGAGGAGCCCAGTCGCATCGGCTCAGCCGGCAAGGCGGTGGCGCTGGCCGCGGTCGTGCTGGTGGTGATCTTCCCGCTCTACACCGTGGTGCTGACCAGCTTCTCGACCCAGGCCCACACGATCGAGACCGGTGGCCTGGTGGTGATCCCCGGCGACCTGACGGCGCAGGCGTACGTGCAGATCATCTCCGGCGGCGTCGTCACCCGGGCCGTCCTGGTCAGCGTCGGCATCACCGCCGTCGGCACCGTGCTGTCCACCGTCGTGTCGATCATGGCCGCCTTCGGGCTGTCCAAGCCGAACTCGTTCGGCCACCGGACGATCCTGTTCGTCTTCCTGATCACGATGTTCTTCGGCGCCGGGATGATCCCCACCTATCTGCTGGTCAGCAACCTCGGCCTGATCAACTCCTACTGGGCGCTGATCCTGCCCACCGCGGTGTCGGCCTTCAACGTGCTGATCCTGCGGAACTTCTTCATGGGCATCGAGCCGGGCATCCTGGAGGCCGCCCGGATCGACGGCGCCGGCGAGTGGCGGATCCTCGGCCAGATCGTGCTGCCGATGTCCGGCGCGGTGATCGCCGTGGTGGCCTTGTTCTACGGGGTCGGCTACTTCAACGCGTTCTTCAACGCCATGCTCTACATCAACGACAACGAGAAGTGGCCGCTGCAACTGGTGCTCCGGTCCTACGTGCTGCAGGGCGCGAACCTGCCCGGCGGACCGTCGGCCACCGACACCCGGGCCACCGGCACGGTCGCCGGGATGCCGGTGAAAATGGCGGTGATGGTGCTGGCGCTGGTGCCGATCCTGATCGTCTACCCGTTCGTGCAGCGGCACTTCACCAAGGGCGTGATCTTTGGCGCCATCAAGGGCTGATCCCGTGCAGTCGAGAGGATCGGGCCGGCCGGAAAGCTCAGGACAGCCGGAAGGTGGAGTCGCGCTCGGTCAGTTGCGGCACCAGCAGCCGGATCTCGGGGTCGTCGATCCCCTCGATCCGGGCCATCGCCAGATCGACGGCGATCTCGCCCATCCGGACCGCCGGCAGGTCGATCGAGGTCAGCGGGAGTTGTTGGCCGGTGGCGACATCGGCCGGGCAGAGCGCGACCACGCTGACTGCCTTCCCGGCCGGATGACCGGCGGCGCTCAGCGCGGTCAGGACGCCGGGCAGGGCCGCCTCGTTGTGCACCACCAGGGCGGTCAGCTCCGGCCGCCGGCGCAGCACCCGCTCGACCGCGTCCACCCCGCCGGCATGGCTGGCCTCGGCCAGCTCCACCACCGGCTCCAGTCCGGCGTCCTCGGCCGCGCTCCGATAGCCACGGAGCAACCGATCGGCGTAGGAGGTGTGCCGGCCCAGCACGGTCGGGGTCGGCCCGATCAACGCCAGCTCGGTGTGCCCCAGCTCCAGCAACTGCTGCGCCGCCATCCGGCCGGCGGCCTCGAAGTCCAGATCCACCACCGACAGGCCGCGCGGGTCGACGGGCAGGCCGATCAGCACCGCTGGCCGGCGCAATTCAACCAGGGTGGGGATCCGGGGATCGTCGGCCTCGATGTCCATCATGATCAACGCGTCGACCATCGACGAGGTGGCTGCGCGTTCGACCCCGCGGGGATCGTCCTGGGTGAGCAGCAGCACGTCCATCTCATGATCACGGGCCCGGGTCACCACTCCGGTGACGAACTTCATGATCACGCCGACGTTGACGTCGGCCCGCAGCGGCGCGACCAGGGCCAGCGTCCAGGTCCGGCGGGACGCCAGCGACCGCGCGCCGGCGTGCGGCTGGTAGTCCAGCTGCCGGATCGCTTCCTCGACCCGCTTCCGGGTCTCGGCCGAGATCGACCGCTTGCCACTCAGCACGTAGGAGACCGTGGAGTTGGAGACGCCGGCCGCCCGGGCGACGTCGTTGATGGTGGCCATCACCCTCCTCAGGTCGACGTTGTTCATCATAAGCAGGAGGTAGCGAGCCGATGAAGTTCACCGATGGTTACTGGCAGACCTTGCCCGGCGTGTCGATCTTGCGTCCGCGCGCGATCGACCAGGTCGAGGCCGGGGCCGATTCGCTGACGGTGTTCGCACCGACCACACCGTTGCGCCATCGAGGCGATTCACTCAACCGGCCGGTGATCACGGTGACCTTCGACACCCCGGCCGAGGACGTGATCGGCGTCCGGATCGAGCACTTCAGCGGCATCCGCGACCGCGGGCCGCACTTCATGATCAACCGGACCGATCCGACGCCGGTGATCAGCACGCCGGACAGCGGCCCGGCGAGCTTCCGCTCCGGCGCGCTCACCGCCCGGATCGCGACCGACGGCGACTGGACGGTCGACTTCCTGGGCGCCGGGAGCGTCCTCACCTCCTCCACCCCGAACAGCGTCGGCGCCATCACCGACGGCGCCGGCCGACACTTCATCCGGGAGCAACTGACCCTGGGCATCGATGATCACGTGTACGGGCTGGGTGAGCGGTTCGGCCCGTTGATCAAGAACGGGCAGAGCATCGACATCTGGAATGCCGACGGCGGCACGGCCAGCGAGCAGGCGTACAAGAATGTGCCGTTCTATCTGACCGACGCCGGCTACGGCGTGTTCGTCGCCCATCCGGACCGGGTGAGCTTCGAGGTCGGCTCCGAGGTGGTTTCCCGCAACCAGTTCTCGGTCGAAGGCCAATCGCTGCAGTACTACGTGATCTACGGCCCGACCCCGAAGGAGATCCTGACCAAGTACACCGCGCTGACCGGTCGGCCGGCCCGGGTGCCGGACTGGTCGTACGGGCTGTGGCTGTCCACCTCCTTCACCACCGACTACGACGAGCGGACGGTGACCTCGTTCCTGGACGGGATGGCCGACCGGGAGATCCCGCTGAGTGTCTTCCACTTCGACTGCTTCTGGATGCGCCAGTTCCACTGGTGCGACTTCACCTGGGACCCGGCGATGTTTCCCGACCCGGCCGCGATGCTGGCCCGGTTGAAGCGGAAGGGCGTCAAGATCTCGGTCTGGATCAACCCCTACATCGCACAGCGGTCCGCGCTGTTCCAGGAGGGCAAGGATCTCGGCTATCTGGTCCGCACCACCGATGGCGATGTCTGGCAGTGGGACCTGTGGCAGGCCGGAATGGGGCTGGTCGACTTCACCAACCCGGACGCCCGGGACTGGTACGGCTCGAAGCTCAAGGTCCTTCTTGATCAAGGTGTCGACGCGTTCAAGACCGACTTCGGGGAACGGATCCCGAGCGAGGGCGTGGTCTGGCACGACGGGTCGGATCCGGACCGGATGCACAACTACTACGCCCAGCTCTACAACCAGTGCGTCTTCGACCTGCTCCGCGCCGAACGCGGCGAGGGCGAGGCGGTCGTCTTCGCCCGCTCCGCGACGGCCGGCGGTCAGCAGTTCCCGGTGCACTGGGGCGGCGACTGCCAGTCCACCTTTCCGTCGATGGCCGAATCGCTGCGTGGCGGCCTGTCCCTGGCACTGTCCGGGTTCGGCTACTGGAGCCACGACATCGGCGGCTTCGAGGGCAAGCCCGACCCCGCCGTGTTCAAGCGCTGGACCGCCTTCGGCCTGCTGTCCTCGCATTCCCGGCTGCACGGCTCCAGCTCGTACCGGGTGCCGTGGGCGTTCGACGACGAAGCGGTCGCGGTGACCCGGAAGTTCGCCCGGCTGAAGCTGTCGCTGATGCCCTACCTGGCGCAGCTGGCCGAGGAGGCACACACCGCGGGCCTGCCGATCATGCGCCCGATGATCTTGGAATTCCCCGACGATCGTGGTGCCGCCGGGCTGCAGACCCAATACCTGCTCGGTGATCGACTGCTGGTGGCGCCGGTGTTCCGGGCCGACGGGCGGGCCGACTTCTATCTCCCCGAGGGGACGTGGACCCACGCCCTGACCGGCGAGCGGTTGGCCGGGCCGCGCTGGCATCACGGTGCGTACGGCTTCGACTCGCTGCCGCTGTTCGTCCGGCCCGGAACCGTGCTGCCCTGGGGCGCGCGGCAGGACCGACCCGACTACGACCACGTCGACGGAGTGACGCTGCAGGCGTACGAACTCGCCGACGGTGATCAATTCGCGCTGACGGTCGGCGCGGCCCGCTTCCTCGTCCGCCGCACCGGCGAAACGATCATGGCGACGGCCGAGGGCACCGATCGGCCCTGGCGGCTCAAGGTGGGCGAACTGGTCGTCCCCGCGCAGGGCAACCGGGCCCAGCTGACGCTGTGACCCCTAACCGGAAGCCTGTTCGACCGCGGCCCGGAGTCCGCCGGAACCGGCCCGGGTCAGCCGGAAGACTAGGAACGGGACCCGGGAGCCGCCCCAGCTGATCGAGCGCTGGGTGGCCGTGGTCCGATCCAGCCGGTGCACCCGGATCAGTTCGAGCAGCTCCGCCAGGTCGTCGGTCAGCGCGATCTGCAGCAGCACCCGGCCGCCCTCGGCCAGATGATCATCGACGTCGGCGAAGAAGTCGCTCAGCATCCGCAGGTCGACCTCGGTCGCGTCGACGATGATCACGTCGAAGCGGCCGGGCACCGCGGCGAAACCGGCGCTGCGCAGCACCGTGATCCGGTCCGCGACCCGGTTGCGGACCGCGTTGCTCCGGGCCGCGGCCACCGCCGACGGCACGATGTCGACCGCGACCACGGTCGCCGTCCGCCGGGCCGCCAAGATCGCGTTCACGCCGCTCCCGGTGCCGTAGTCGAGCACCCGGTCGGTCTCGGTCACCTCGTCCAGCACGGCCGAGGCGAGCAGGTCGGAGACCCGGGTGATCGGCCGCACCCCGGGCGGCACGACGATGGAGATGTCGAGCTGGACGAACAGCGACTCGGTCGCTTCCTCCGGCGGTTCCCCGGTCATCGCCGGCTCACCCGCCCGCTTGGCCGGGGCCGGTCGCGGCCGTCGCGTCGTCCGCGGCCGCGGACAGGACCAGCACCGAGTGCGCCTGCACCGGCTGCGTCGACCCGGGCTGCCGGTCGGCCTCGCCCTCCGGCTCGAGCAGTCCGGTGCTGCTGTCCAGCCGGGTCGTCCAGTTCTGGCCGTAGCCGGCATCCGGCAGGGTGAAGTCGATCGGCTCGGAGTGCGCGTTGAACAACAGCAGAAAACGATCATCGGTCACCGGCCGGCCCATCGCGTCCGGCTCCGGGATCGCGTCACCGTTGACGAACACCATCAGGCTGCGGGCGAAGCCGACCTGCCAGTCCTCGTCGTCCATCGGGTTCCCGTCCGGCTTCAGCCAGGCGACCTCGCCCAGCTCGGCGCCGCGACCCGGCCCGGCTCCGTCGGCCAGGAACCGACGCCGCCGGAACACCGGATGGGCCTTGCGCAGCGCGATCAACTGGGCGGTGAAGTCGAGCAGGCCGACCTGGTCCTCGGTCAGCTCCCAGTCGATCCAGGACAGCTCGTTGTCCTGGGCGTACACGTTGTTGTTGCCCAGCTGGGTCCGGCCCAACTCGTCGCCGTGGGCGATCATCGGCACGCCCTGGCTGAGCAGCAGGGTGGTGAGGAAGTTGCGCTGCTGTCGCAACCGCAGCTGGTTGATCGCCGGATCGTCGGTCTCGCCCTCGGCGCCGCCGTTCCAGGACCGGTTGTGGCTCTCCCCGTCCCGGCCGTCCTCGCCGTTGGCCTGGTTGTGCTTCTCGTTGTACGACACCAGATCGCGCAAGGTGAAGCCGTCGTGGGCGGTGACGAAGTTGATCGACGCGGTCGGCCGGCGATCGGAGTGGTTGTAGAGATCACTGGACCCGGTCAGCCGGGACGCGAACTCGGCCATTGTCGCCGGCTGGCCGCGCCAGAAGTCGCGCACGGTGTCGCGGTACTTTCCGTTCCACTCCGACCACAACGGCGGGAAGTTGCCGACCTGGTAGCCGCCGTCGCCGAGATCCCACGGCTCGGCGATCAACTTCACCTGGGAGATCACCGGATCCTGCTGGATGATGTCGAAGAACGCCGACAGCTTGTCCACCTCGTGGAACTGGCGGGCCAGCGTCGCGGCCAGATCGAACCGGAATCCGTCGACGTGCATCTCCAGCACCCAGTAGCGCAACGAGTCCATGATCAACTGCAGCACGTGCGGGCTGCGCATCAGCAGGCTGTTGCCGGTCCCGGTGGTGTCGTAGTAGTGCTCCTTCTCGGAGTCGACCAGCCGGTAGTAGGCGGCGTTGTCGATCCCCCGGAAGCCGATCGTCGGGCCGCGCTCGTTGCCCTCGGCGGTGTGGTTGTAGACCACGTCCAAGATCACTTCGATGCCTGCGTCGTGCAGGGACCGGACCATGTTCTTGAATTCGCCGACCTGCTGGCCGAGCTGCCCGGTGCTGGCGTAGGCGTTGTGCGGCGCCAGGAAGCCGATCGTGTTGTAGCCCCAGTAGTTGGACAGGCCCTTCTCGACCAGATGGCTGTCGTTGACGAACTGGTGCACCGGCATCAGTTCCAGCGCGTTGATGCCGAGCTTGAGCAGGTGCTCCACGGTGGCCGGATGACCGACCCCGGCATAGCTGCCGCGGATCGCCTCGGGCACGTCCGGGTGGGTCATGGTCAGCCCGCGCACGTGCGCCTCGTACAAGATCGTTTCGTGGTACGGCAGCGCCGGCGGCCGATCATGACCCCAGTCGAAGTAGGGGTTGATCACCACGGAGAGCATGGTGTGGCCGAGCGAGTCGTCGCCGTTGAACTCCTCCGGCTTCCCGAACCGGTACGAATACAGCGACTCGTCGCCGTCCGGCTGACCCTCGATCGCCTTCGCATACGGGTCGAGCAGCAGCTTGGCCGGGTTGCAGCGGTGCCCGTTGTCCGGGTCGTACGGGCCGTGCACCCGGTAGCCGTACCGTTGGCCGGGCTCGATCCCGGGCAGATAGACGTGCCAGATCGCCCCGTCGACCTCGGTGATCTCGATCCTGGACTCGACCCCGTCGTCGTCGATCAGGCACAGCTCGACCCGGTCGGCGATCTCGGAGAAGACAGCGAAGCTGACTCCGCTGCCGTCGTAGGTCGCCCCCAAGGGGTAGGGCTGCCCCGGCCAGGTCTCCATCCGATCCTCTCCCAGACGCCTGACACCCCAGGCGTCAGACTCTCCCGGACCAGACTCTCCCAGACGCCGGACTCCCCGGTCGCCAGATCGACCATTCTCTCGGTGCCGCGGCGGGCCGGCCGACCGGGGGTCGAGCCGTTCGCGGGCACCGCCGACCGGACCCGCGAACAGCCTGGTCAGGCCGGTGGTCGAACGCGCCCGGCTCAGCGGTCCCGGGTGTAGACGTCGCGCTCGGTGAGCGCGTTCTGCAGCGGTTCGCCGCGGCGGAACCGGCCGATGTTCGCCAGCACGATGTCCAGCGCCCGTTGGGTCCGGTCCGGCAGGGCCGGCGTCGCGTGCGGGGTGATCAGCAGGTTGGGCGCGGACCAGAGCGGCGAGTCGGCCGGCAGCGGTTCGGTCTCGAAGACGTCCAGCCCGGCCCCGCCGATCCGGCCTTCCCGCAGCGCAGTCAGCAGGGCGTCGGAGTCGATCAGGCCGCCCCGGCCCAGGTTGATCAGGTAGGCCGAGTCCTTCATCCGGTCCAGTTCGGCGGCGCCGATCAGGTGGTGGCTGGCGTCGGTCAGCGGCGCGGCCAGCATCAGCACGTCGGCCTCGTCCAGGAGCGGCTCGAGCCGGTCGCCGCGGTCGGCGCAGGACAGCCGGTCGACGCCCGGCGGCGGCTCGATCACGCTCCGGGTGTGGCCGAGGACCCGCATCCCGAACGCCCGCCCGAGCTCGGCCATCGCCCGGCCGGTGTGGCCGAGGCCGACCACGCCGAGGGTCTTGCCGGTCAGCCCGAGCCTGCTCTCGTACCCGGGGATCCCCCAGTCCTGCCGGTCCTGCGCGGCGATCAGGCCGCGGGCGTCGTAGGTGAGGGCCAGCGCGAAGTAGAAGCCGTGCTGAGCCAGCGCCGCGGCGGAGCGGCCGGCCGCCCCGGTGACGACCAGCCCGCGGGCGAACACCTCCGGCCGGGCCGATCTGGTCAACCCGGCGTGATCACAGTGCACCCAGGCCAGCCGCGGCGCCGCCAGGTGCCGGTCGTCGAGGTCGCCGGCGATCACCGCCACGTCGGCGGTACGGAGAGCGTCGGCGATGCCGGCCTCGTCGTCCGGCGCACAGTGCCGGAACTCGGCCGGGGCGAACGCCTGGCGCAGCCGTTCCAGCTCCACCGGCCCGTAGCGGACCGTCGCCAGCACTCGCTCGATCGTTCTCGGCTGCCCGGACATGACGGCGATCGTGTCATCCAGGATCAGGCCCGGCCGTCACTGGACCCGCTGACCGGGACGCCGATCTGTTCGTTCCCTGAGCCTGTCGAAGGGCAAGCCGGATCGGCCCCTTGTGCGGATCCCCGAGCGGCACCCATCAGACCTGCCCTTCGACAGGCTCAGGGAACGAACACGCACCGTCGGAGCCATCGGCGAGGATGGGCGCGTGCGCGCTGAGTCCTCGGTCCTCCACCTGGATCTGGACGCGTTCTACGCCTCGGTCGAGCAGCGGGACAAGCCGTCGCTGCGCGGCAAGCCGGTGATCGTCGGCGGCACCGGCCAGCGTGGCGTGGTGGCGACCGCGTCCTACGAGGCCCGGCGATACGGCGTCCGGTCCGCGATGCCGACCCACGAGGCGCGCCGCCGCTGCCCGCACGCGGCGTTCCTGTCCGGCCGGTTCGACGCCTATCGGGAGGCCAGCCAGCAGGTGATGGGCCTGCTGCACCGGATCTCGCCGCGGGTCGAGCCGTTGTCGCTGGACGAGGCGTTCGTCGACCTGGCAACGACCGAGCCCGAGAACCCGTTCGGCCCCGTGATCTTCGACACGTCCGCCCTGACCGAGCTGGTCGTCGCGATCAAGGCCGAGCTGGCCGCCGTCACCGGCGGGCTGACCTGCTCGATCGGGATCGCCAGCTCCAAGTTCATGGCCAAGGTGGCGACCGAGCTGGACAAGCCGGACGGGCTGTTCATCGTCGAGCCGGGCACCGAGGTCGAGCTGCTCCGGCCGATGCAGGTGACGGTGATCCCGGGGGTCGGTCCGGTGACCACCGAGAAGCTCCGCCGGATCGGCATCAGCACCGTCGCCGACCTGCAGGCGATCCCGCCCGACGAGCTGATCCGCGAGGTCGGCCGGGCCCACGGCACCGGCCTGCTCGAGCTCGCGTACGCCCGGGACGACCGCCCGGTCGAGCCGGAACGGGAGGCCAAGTCGATCTCGGTCGAGGACACCTTCGCCACCGACCTGGTCGACCATGATCAACTCGGCGAGATCCTGGTCGGCCACGCGGCCCAGGTCGGTCGCCGGCTGCGGGCCGCCCAGCTGTTCGCGCGGACCGTGACGATCAAGGTCCGACAGCACGACTTCACCACCCAGACCCGGGCCCGCACCCTGGCCACGGCCACCGACCGGACCGAAACCATCACCACGATCGCCCGCAGCCTGCTCACCCAGATCGACACCAGCAACGGGATCCGGCTGCTCGGCGTCGGCGTGGCCGGCCTGACCGATGTGGTCCAGGAGGATCTGTTCGGCGACGATCCGGCGATCACCGGAGCTCCCGCCACGGAGCAGAATCCCGTTGATGATCATGCTCCGGCCGAGACGGCTTCGCCGGACACCGCGGGGGTCCGGCCCCGCTTTTCGACCGGCTGGCATCCGGGCCAGGACGTCCGGCACGATGATCATGGTCAGGGCTGGGTCTGGGGCACCGGGCTGGGCCGGGTCACGGTCCGGTTCGAGACCCGGGACACGGGGCCCGGACCGGTCCGTACCTTCGCCACCGACGACCCCGCCCTGCAGCCGCTGCGGTGATCCGGAACGGGCCCGGCGGGAGGAGGTCACGCAACCGTTGCGATTCCGTCCGGGTTTGGGGCGCCGTCGATATCGCCGAGCGGATTGCCCTAGGGTTCACCCATGGCCGATCATGCGACACGGCTGCTCGGGGCAGCCGATCATCCTCGCCCTCCGGCTGCGGGACACCCACCGGCTTGCGCACCTCGGGCGGTCGCCCGGCGCCGTCGCCAGTCCGGGTCCCGCTGATATGTGGGTCGGCTCGATCGAGTTCGACCTGCTGCTCGGCGACGTCGCGTCGCTGAAGGAGAAGCGCTCCCTGGTCCGGCCGCTGATCGCCGAGTTGCGGCGGACGTACCAGCTGAGCGTCGCCGAAGTCGGCCACCTCGATCTGCACCGGCGCGCCGGCATCGGAATCGCCGCCGCTTCGGGGGACCATGCTCATCTGATCCAAATCCTGGACGCGGTCGAACGGAGTGTCGCCGCCCGCCCGGAATCGGAGCTTCTGTCGGCGCGTCGGATCATCCGGAACACCGACGACTGACCGATCTCGGCGCGGGAAGCTTGCGGTCGAGGCCGTAGGTGCGACAGTCTCACCCCTGGACCGGAGAAGTAACATGTGCCCCAACCGAAGAGAAGGCTTTTCAGTCAGCTATGAAGCTCTCTTTTTGTACGACCTGCATGGGCAGGGCTCACCATCTCAAGGAGACCCTGCCCAAGAACCTGCGGGACAGCGTCGACTGGTCGCGGCCGGACGACGTCGAGTTCGTCGTGCTCGACTACAGCTCGCCGGACGACCTGGCCGAGTGGATCACGACGGATGAGCGGCTGAAGCCGTATCGCGATGCCGGCATTCTGAAGTTCGCGCGCTCGGAGGGGCAGACGTACTTCCAGCACTCGCACGCCAAGAACATGGCGCACTCGCTGGCCAGCGGCGACATCCTCTGCAACGTGGATGCCGACAACTTCGTCGGCTTCGGCTTCGCGGCGTATCTGCGGGCGATCTTCCGCCGCCGGCCGAACTCGATCGTGGCCTCGAACCGGCTCGACTACCGGCTCAACGCCGGCGTCCACAAGGGCTGCATGGGCCGGATCGCGCTGTCCAAGGAAAACTTCGTGCTGCTCGGCGGCTACGACGAGAGCGAGCGGTTCAAGGGCTGGTCCGGTGAGGACTCCGACCTGTTCATCCGCGCCGTCCGCAAGTTCATGCGGCCGGTGATGCTGCGGGACCGGCGGTTCCTGCGGGTGCTGCAGCACAGCGACCTGGAGCGGATCAAGAACACGGAGTACGCCGACGCCGAGGACGAGATCGCCAAGATCGAGTCCCTGGACGGGTCGAACATGCGCCCGATCCTGCGCTACGTAGTCGACCGCGCCGTGGCCCCCCGGGTCGCCAACCGTGGCCGCCCGATCGGCGCCGGCTCCGTCGCCTGGTACGACGACCTCCGCCGCTCCGCCTGATCGCGGCTACACCGAGTTGTCAGAACTGAGTTGTGCCCCGGCACAACTCAGTTCTGACAAGTCGGTGGGTCGGTGGTTCAGTGGGTGGGGAAGCCGAGATTGACCTGGGTTTCCGAGGGGTCGGGCCAGCGCGTGGTGACGACCTTGCGGCGGGTGTAGAAGTTGAAGCTCTCCGGGCCGTAGATGTGGGTGTCGCCGAAGAGGGACCGCTTCCAGCCGCCGAAGGAGAAGATCCCGACCGGGACCGGGATCGGCACGTTGACCCCGACCATGCCGACCTCGATGTCGAACTCGAAGGACCGGGCCGTCTTGCCGTCGCGGGTGAAGACCGCCACCCCGTTGGCGTACTGGCACTCGTTGACCAGCGCCACCGCGTCGTCGTAGCTGTCGACCCGGACCACGGACAGCACCGGGCCGAAGATCTCCTCGTCGTAGACCCGCATCCCCGGCTTGACGTGATCGACCAGGCTGACCCCGAGGAAGAAGCCGTCTCCGTCGAACTGCTGCTCCCGGCCGTCGACCACCACGGTCGCGCCCTCGTCGGCGGCGCCGGCCACGTAGGAGGCGACCCGGTCCCGGGCCTGGGCGGTGATCAGCGGGCCCATCTCCGACTCCGGGTCGGTGCCGTCGCCGATCTTCAGCTTGCCGATCCGCTCCTTCAGCAGGTCGATCAGCGGGTCGGCGACGTCGCCGACGGTGACCAGCACCGAGACGGCCATGCAGCGTTCGCCGGCCGAGCCGTAGGCCGCGGAGACGGCGGCGTCGGCGGCCGCGGGCAGGTCGGCGTCGGGCATCACCACCATGTGGTTCTTGGCACCGCCGAGGGCCTGCACCCGCTTCCCGGTCTCGGCCGAGCGGCGGTAGACCGTCTCGGCGATCGGGGTCGAGCCGACGAAGCTGACGGCGGCGATGCCCGGGTGGTCGAGGATCGCGTTGACGGTCTCGGCGTCGCCGTTGACGACGTTGAGCACGCCCGGCGGCAGCCCGGCCTCGGTCAGCCGCTCGGCGATCCACAGCGCCGCCGACGGGTCCCGCTCGCTCGGCTTCAAGATCACCGTGTTGCCGCAGGCGATCGCGCCGGTGATCATCCACAGCGGCACCATGGCCGGGAAGTTGAACGGGGTGATGCAGGCGACCACGCCGACCGGCTGGCGCACCTGGTGCACGTCGACGCCGCGGGACACCTGCTCGGCGTACTCGCCCTTGAGCAGATGCGGCAGGCCGGCGCAGAAGTCGACGTTCTCCAGGCCGCGGCTGATCTCCCCGGCCGCATCGGACAACACCTTGCCGTGCTCGGCCGTGATCAGCGCCGCCAGCTCGCCGGCCCGGGTCTTGATCAACTGCCGGAACGCGAACATCACCTCGGCCCGTTTGGTCAGCGACGTGGCGCGCCACCCGGGAAACGCCTCCGCGGCCACGTCGACCGCGGCGCCGAGCTCGGCCGCCGAGGCCAACGCGACCTCCCCCGACTGTTGCCCCGTCGCCGGATTGAACACGGGCCCGACCCGCTCGCCGCCCTCGATGATTTTGCCCTGGATGTAGTGACCGATCCTCATGCTCCGACAGTACGGCGAGCCCACGCGCCGCGGCGAGGGGTGCCCACATTTGTCGTGACAAATCCGGCTTGCCCTTCGACAGGCGCAGCCGGTGGCTCTGCTGAGGGCTCGGCCTGACGGCCGGAAAAGACGCACCAAGGGCGGACGGGTTGGCGCTTCCGGCGAGAATCAGGGCCGGCCGCCGGATCGGCGGCCGGATCGCCGGTCCGGCGGCGTCGAGTGTGACCTTTTCCACGCAGAATCGACGATCTGGCGTGGAAAAGGTCACTCTCGACGCAACCTCGGGCACGAACCTCGCCGACTGGTGACCTATCCACCTGGGATCGCCGAATCCACGTTGCCAACTCACTACTCGACGCTCCGCAGCGACGCGAGGGGGCGGACCCGACCCAACCAGCACCCGGACCACCCCTTTCGGCGCCAAGACCCCCCCGGAAGACTCAAGCCTCCGGGGCGCCGATCGTGGTCAGGCAGTGACGCGACCCCTATCGGCCCACGCGACTGCTGTAACGCTCGCGTCGGCCGATAACAGTCGCGCGGCGCCCTCCGATACTGGCCGCCGGCGGAACCGGCGCCCGGCTGCCAGGCGGACCGACCGGAACGACCCGCCCGCCCTTGATGCGTCTTTCCGGCCGTCAGGCCGCCGTCTGGCCCGCCCTTCGACCGGCTCAGGGAACGGAACAGCTCAGGTGGCGAGGCCGAGGGCGAGCCAGGCGAGGGTTTCGCTGGAGCCGGTGTCGGCGATCTCGTCGAGCAGGTACGCGGCGGCGACCTCGGCCAGGGCGGAGGGGGCGGCGGCCCAGTCGCGGCCGATGGCGACCGCGGCCTGCTCGTCGGCGAATCTCAGCACGGCGACGAGGGCGGCCCGGCGTTCGGTGTCGAGGGCCGGGCGGGCCGGGGCGACCTCGCCGCTGCCGAGGTACGGGCCGGCGGCGCGGAGTCGGGAGCGGAATGCCGGGGAGGGGCGCTCCAGGTTGCGGTGGATGGCCGCGAGCAGCTCGAGCTCGGCGACGCCGGCGGCGTCCAGGGGCAGGGTCGGCCGGTCCGGGATGGCGGCGGCCAAGGCGCCGGCGCGGTCGATGATCCCGCTGATCGACTGGCCGCGGATCACCCGGGCCAGGCAGGCCTGGGTGACCGCGAAGCCGAGGCCGGGATCGACCCGGTCGCAGCTCAGGATCCAGGTGACAGCGAGGTCGAGCGGGTCCCGCTCGCCGGTGCGGTGGTGTTCCAGGCAGAGCAGGGTCGCGTCCAGGCCGGTCCGCGGGCCGGCGTCGACCAGGCCGGCGGTGATCACCTCGAGGGCGTCGGTGGCCCGGTCCGGGTCGGTGGCCGTGCCGGCGCCGAGCGCCAGGTGCAGCACGATCCCGTCCGCGGCCGACAGTGCCGCCGCCTCCGGCCCGGTGGCGCGCGCGAACCGGTCGACCCGCTCCCCCAGCGCCTGCTCCACCGGCGCGGCCCAGCCGAGGTCGAACGTGACGGTGCCGCGGGCCGACCGTTCCTCGATCCGGTAGCGCCCGGCCTGGTCGGACACCAGCTCGGTCAGTTCGCCGCCCGGGCCGCGCATCATGCCGCCGGCGCCGAGCAGGTCGTCCGGGACGATCAGGGCGGCGTCCGGGTCGCCGCGCAGGTCGATCGGCTCACCGACGGTCCGCACCGTCGGCCAGGGCACGATGCCGCGCCGCCGCTCGATCAGCCGGGCCACGTCGTCGTACCAGTTCCACTGCCAGGTCAGCACGTAACCGGCGCCGGGCGGCAGCCGCAGCGGCCCGGTGATCAGCCCCGTCTCGGTGATCTCCGCGACCGAGCCGGTGACCAGCCGGCCGGCCAGGATCGGTCCCTCGCCGTCCCGCGGCCGGATCACCAGCTCCGCCTCGCTGCCGGCCGCGATCGGATGGCCGACCATCTCCGCGCCAAGAGTCAGGTCCAGCCGTACGGAATCGACGGCCAGCTCGTCCGGCGAGTCGTTCGAGAGCCGGATCCGCCAGCCCCAGCCGACCGCGAAGGAGTGCCGGACCGCGAGCGTCAGGCCGTCACCGGCAGCGAGGTCGACGTCGATCTCGTCCTCGTCGACCGCCAGCCGAGCGACCGTCGGCTGGTGCGGTCGGCCGGCGATGATCACCTCGCCGACACTGCCGCCGGACAGATAGCTGCGATCACCGGCCAGGGCGGCCACGATCCGGCCCCCGTCATCGACGTCGAGCCGCCCGGGCGGCACCTCGAAGATCATCCGCGACGTTGGCATCGACCACACCAGAAGAGATTGCGACCGGCCAGCAGCTCGGTCCTGATCATCGAGCCACAGACCCAGCAGGGCATCGCGTTGCGCCGGTAGACGTACACCTCACCGCCATGATCATCCTCCCGCGGCGGTCGTCCCATCGCCTCCGGGGTGTGCTCCGGCCGGACCGTGTCGATCCGGTTGTCGATCACGCCCTTGGGCATCAGCAGCAGCAGGTCGGCCCAGATCGCCTGCCAGCTGCGGCGGCTGAGTTTGTTGCCCGGCCGGTGCGGGTTGATCCGGTTCCGGAACAGCACCTCGGCCCGGTAGACGTTGCCGACCCCGGACAGGATCTCCTGGTCCATCAGCAGTGCCGCCACCGACCGGGTCGACCGCTGAATCCGCCGCCAGGCCAGGTCGGGATCGGCATCGTCGCGCAGCGGGTCCGGGCCGAGTCGGGTGATCAGTTCGGCGACCTCGGCGCTGGTCCGCACCGTGCAGAGCTGGGGGCCGCGCAGGTCGGCGACCAGCTCCGGCGTGGCCAGCCGGACCCGGACCTCGCCCTGCGGCGGCGCCGGCGGCCCGAACCGCAGGGTGCCGATCAGGCCGAGATGGATGTGCAGCAGCCGATCGCCCGCGAACTCGATGAACAGGTGTTTGCCGTGCGCGGTGGCGTTGCTCAGCACCGATCCGTCGAGCAGCGCGGCCGACTCGGCGAAGCGGCCCTGCGGGCTGGTCACCGCGGCCGGCCGGCCGCCGAAGCCGGCGGTCACGTCGAGCGCCAGCCGATGCAGGGTATGACCTTCCGGCATCTCACCCTTCCCCGCCGGGCGATCACCCGGCGCCGCATGTTCATCCCCAAAATCAGGCACAACAGAGGGACAGGAGACTAGTCTCTTTCCCATGACAGGTGCGGCCGCATCGGCCCCGACCACCATCACCCGAGAATCCACCGAGCAAACCCGCGACGGCTGGCCCCGGGACTTCGGCCGCGACGGCGTGTCCGGTCTGGTCACCCTCGACCGGGCGATGCGCGCCCGGGACGTGTCGCTGCCGACACCGGAGGACGACCGGCTGGCCGAGTCCGTGCTCGCCGAACTGTTGGCCCGGGCCGAGGGTCGCCGCCCGCGCCGGCCCTGATTGTTCCGTTCCCTGAGCTTGTCGAAGGGCTAGGGAGATCGGGCCTGCCCTTCGACAGGCTCAGGGAGCGTAAAGCCTCTCCCCCACTGCCTCTCGCCGGGAGTTCCTGCTAGTCCTCGCTGCCGCGGCGCTGCTCGTACGCGCCGATCTGCTCGATCCGCCGGGCGTGCCGGGCCTGCGCGCTGAACGGCGTGGTCAGGAAGGTGCGGACCAGGGCGGCCGCCTCGTCGGAATCATGCATCCGGGCGCCGATCGCGATCACGTTGGCGTCGTTGTGCTGCCGGGCCAGCTCCGCGGTCTCGCTGTCGTACGCCAGCGCCGCCCGCACCCCGACCACCTTGTTGGCCGAGATCTGTTCGCCGTTGCCGGAGCCGCCGATCACCACGCCGAGCGAACCCGGATCGGCCACCACCCCTTCCGCCGCGGGGATGCAGTAGATCGGGTAGTCGTCGTCCGGGTCGTACACCCGCGGCCCGTGATCGACAACGTCATGGCCGTCGGCCCGCAGCACCGACACCAGGTGGTTCTTCAACTCGAACCCGGCGTGATCGCTGCCCATGTGTACGCGCATGGGAAAACTATGTCAGGTCCCGCCCGGTCCGGGCCCGGCACCGGTCCGCATCGCTCGAAGATCAAGATCGGGGTGGCGCGCGGCACCCGGATGTGCTTCAGCGGACCTCCTATGCTCGCTGCCATGACGTTGCGGCGGCGGGTCCTGCTCGGCGGTGTCGGATTCGCGGCTCTGGGTTTCGCCGGCTGCGGGCTGCTGCCGGACGGCGACGGCGAACCTCCGTTCTGCGCGGCCCGGTCGGCGTTGACCGGCCATGACAGCCTCGGCGACCTGCCGCTGATCTACGAGGTGGACGAGCAGGGCCGGACCTTCTCCTTCGACACCGTCTTCTACGACCGGCTGATCGACTGGCTCGCGTTCTTCCGCGAGCAGACCGGCGTAACGGTCTCCGAGCTCCGGACCTACGGCAGTTGGACCGACGGCGGAGTGGAGTGCTCCTCCTGGCACAACGCCGGCCGCGCGTTCGATCTGGCCGGGCTGCGGCACCGGGGCCAGGACGTGATCTCCTGTCGGTACGACCACTGGCGGGCTGCTCCGGCCGCCGAGCAGCGGACGCTGTTGCGCCGCTACTGGGCCACCGCGGCCAGCCTGCACCACCATTTCCGGGACGTGCTGACCTACCTGTTCGATGATCAACATCTGAACCACATCCACATCGACAACGGCCAGACCGGGCCCGAGCTGTCCACCTTCACCGGGCAGTCCCGGGTCCAGATCCACGCGGTGCAAGCGATCTGCAGCCACGTCTGGGATCGTCCGGCGCCGATCGACGGTCAGTGGACGGACCCGACCCGGCAGGTGGTCGCGGAGGTCACCGGCGAGCTCGGCGCCGGCGACGACCTCGGCAACCCGGAGACCTGGCGCGCCTTCCTCCGGGCCAGCACGGCCCGCTTCGCCTGACGAACGGGAGACGTTCGTGGCAGGATCGAGGCCATGTTTCCGGACAACCTCACCCGCGCCGAGGCCATGGCACGGTCGGCCCTGATCGAGACCTCGCACTATCGGATCGAGATCGACCTGTCCGGCCGTGAGGTCGCCGACCCTGCCGCCACCTTCCGCTCCACCACGACGGTCAGCTTCCGCGCCCGCGAGGACGGCAGTCTGCACGTGGACGCGATCGCCGACCGGGTGATCAGCGCCGACCTGGACGGCGTCGCGCTGGATCCGGGCAGGTTCGCGGCCAGTCGGCTGCCGGTCGAGGTGTTCGCCGGTGATCATCAACTCACCGTCACCGCAGAGTTCCGGTACAGCCGCAGCGGGCTCGGGTTGCACCGCTTCGTCGACCCCGCCGACAACAAGATCTATTGCTACAGCCAGTTCGAGTCGGCCGAGGCGCGGCGGGTGTTCGCCTGCTTCGAACAGCCCGACCTGAAGGCGAAGATGGCGGTCGCGGTGATCGCGCCGCGGCACTGGACAGTGATCGGCAACGGCGTCGAGACCGGACGGTCCGACGTGGCGGCAGAGCTGGCCCGCTGGCAGTTCGCCGAGACCGAGCCGTTCTCGACCTATCTGGTCGGCCTGGTCGCCGGCGAGTACGAGCGGGTGATCGCCGACCGGCCGGCCGGCACGACCGGCGCACCGATGTCGCTGCTGGTCCGGGACTCGGTCCGGCCGCACCTGGACCCGGAAATGATCTTCGAGGTCACCCGGGGCGGCTTCGACGTGTTCGAGGCGGCGTTCGGCTATCCGTACCCGTTCGGCAAATACGACCAGGCGTTCGTGCCGGAATACAACATGGGCGCGATGGAGAACGTCGGCTGCATCGTACTCCGGGACGATCTGGTGTTCCGCAGCCGGGTGACCAAGTCGGCGCACGACAACCGGGACAACATCGTGCTGCACGAGCTGGCCCACATGTGGTTCGGCGACCTGGTGACGATGCGCTGGTGGGACGACCTGTGGCTGAAGGAGTCCTTCGCCGAATGGGCGGCGACGTTTGCCCAGAGCCGGCTGGATCCGGACCCGCGGCTGGCCTGGGCGACGTTCTGCAACAAGCGCAAGACCTGGGCCTACCGACAAGATCAACTCAGCAGCACCCATCCGGTCGCCGCGGACATGATCGATCTCGAGGCCGTGGAGCAGAACTTCGACGGGATCACGTACGCCAAGGGTGCCTCGGTGCTGCGGCAGCTGGTCGCCTTCGTCGGCGAGGACGCGTTCCTGGCCGGCGTGCGGCACTACTTCGCCGAGCACGCATTCGGCAACACCGAGCTGAGCGACTTGCTCGCCGCGCTGCAACAGGCGTCCGGCCGGGACCTGTCCGGCTGGTCGGCGCAGTGGCTGGAGCAGGCCGGGGTGAACACGCTGCGGGCCGACTTCGCCGTGGCCGAGGACGAGACGTTCACCCGGTTCGCCATCCGCCAGGCGGCACCGGCGGAGTGGCCGACGCTGCGTGATCACCGGATCGCGATCGGGCTCTACCGGCTGACCGGCGACCGACTGGTGCGGACCGACCGGATCGAGACCGACCTCGCCGGCCCGGTGACCGAGGTGGCCGAGCTGGTCGGGCTGACCCAACCGGACCTGATCTTGATCAACGACGACGATCTCAGCTATGCCAAGGTGCGGCTCGATCCCCGGTCGCTGAGCACCTTGATCGACAACATCGACCGGTTCGACGACCCGCTGGCCCGTGCCGTCTGCTGGGGATCGGCGTGGGACCTGTGCCGCGACGGCGAGCTGCCGGCGAGCGATTACGTCGAGCTGGTGCTACGCGGGGTCGCGATCGAGTCGGACCTGACCGCGGTGGACGCTGTGCTGGCGCAGGCGTTGCAGGCCGCGCAGAGCTACACCCCGCTGGACCGCCGGGCCGCGACCCGGCGCACCTGGCAGGACGGGCTCGCCGGGCTGCTGGCCAAGGCCGAGGCCGGCTCCGATCATCAGCTGGCGCTGGCCAAGGCGTACGCGCACGCCGCGCTCGATGATCAGGCCGGCGCGCTGCTGCGCGGCTGGCTGGACGGTGCCGACGTGCCGGACGGGCTGGCCGTTGATCAGGATCTGCGCTGGATCCTGATCATCAACCTGGCCAGGCTGGGGCTGATCGACGACGCGGTGATCACCGCCGAGTCGGCCCGGGACAACACGATCACCGGGGCCGAGCAGGCGGCCGGGGCCCGCGCCGCCCGGCCCGACCCGGCGGCGAAGACCGCTGCGTGGCAGCTGGCCGTGGTGGCCGACGGGGTGCCGAACGAGACCCAGCGGCAGACCTGTCTGCGCTTCAACCAGCCCGATCAGGACGAGCTGGTGCGGCCCTATCTGGCCGACTACCTCGACGCCGCGGCCGCGATGTCGGCCGGGACCGGGGTCTGGGCGACCCGCGGCACCTCGCTCCGGGACAACGCGCTGGTCTATCTCTATCCGCGGCTGGACGACACCGGCGCCCAGCTCGACCAGGTCAACGACTGGCTGGACCGGACCGAGCTGACCCCGTCGGTGCGCCGGATCGTCTCCGAGCGCCGGGACGAGACGGCCCGGGCGCTGCGGGCTCAGCGGGCAGCGTCGGGCCAGCGATAGAGCCGGGCCGCCCCCGGCTCCAGGGCGGCGTCGTTCGGAGCACCGGCGCCCACTTCGCTCGCACCGGTCGGCAGGGCCGGCGATCGAGGCTGGTCGGCGACGTTGAGCAGCAGCCGGTAGCGGCAGCCGTCGAGGGCGGTGACGCTCACCCCGGCCAGGCCGTCGGCGAGGTCGGCGTCCTGCCGGCCCGCGCCGTTGCGCTCCGCGAAGTCCGCGGTACGGTCTCGGTCGCAACCGGCCAGCACCGCGAAGGCGTGCTCGACCAGCACGCTGCCGGGCGGCGCATACCGCGGCCCGGTCTCGGCCGGGAAGCACAGCTCCTCGACGAACAGGGAGTGCTGCGGCCCGCCGCGGCGTCGGCCGGACCGGTCGACCGACAGCTGCCCGCTCCCCCACAGGCCGACCACCCCGAGGACGCCGTCGACGTTGACCCAGCGGCCCAGGTCGAGCCGCTCGTCGTCGCCCGGCGTGCGCTCCAGCGTCCCGCCCGCGTGCTCGTAGCGCCGCCGAGACGCGTTGTAGAGGTCGTTCGGCACGTTCAGGTGCAGGCCCTTCACCGAGCCGACGCCGACCCACCAGTCGGCGGTCACCGTGCGGTGGATGCCGATCATGGTGTGCTCGTCCGGCAACGCGGCGATCGCGATCATGGTCCGCGCCCCGTCGCCGCCGGACCAGCCCTCGGGGATGGTCAACCGGGCACCCTCGACCACCGTGCCCGAGGTGACGAAGCCGCCGTCGAACGACCGGACCCGGCTGTGCTCGACCCGGCGGGACAGCCGGCCCGGGCCGCCGGCCCCCAACCCGTCACGGTGATCACCGAGCAGCCGGATCTCGGGCGCCAGGTTGAGATCCCACTCGGCCAGCGAACTGTCGACCAGCGGGACGCACAGACCCTGGGTCAGGCTGAACGCCCGCCAGGAGTAGGAGGCCAGCCGGTGCCGGCCGCGGTGCGCCACTGCCTGATGATCATGGTCGACCCAGTTCAGCGTGATCGATGCCGCCGACGTGGGCTCGATCGGCAGCGTCGGCTCGGTCTCGGCCGAGAAGACCTGGGCCATGGCCAGGGCGCTGGCCCGGTCGCTCTCCAGTCGGGTGTAGTAATAGGGGCTGCTGACGGCCAGGTCGGCCAGCCGCTCGCCGTAGAAGCTACCGTCGCCGGCCGCGTCCTGTTCCCGCCTGATCAGCCCGACCTGGGCCCGCAGCAGGCCCAACGCACCATGATCACCGAGGCGGTCGGCGGCGTAGCAGAGCGCTGGCAACAGATACTCCTGGCAGTAGGCGTAACGGACCCGGCTGTCGCCGCCGATCCGCAGCGCCCGGCCGTCCGGGGCGATCAGTGGCCGGATCAGCCGCCACAGGTCGCCTTGGTGATGGTGCAGTGCCGCCGGGGCGGGCTCCCCCCGCCGTTTCAGGTCGAAGTGCAGGATCGCTGCGTTGCTGGCGCAGATGATCTGGTAGCCGACGTTGAGAAAGCCGTGATGATCAAGGGCGTAGGAGTCGAAGAAGTTCGCGCCGCGGAACCGGTCCCGGACCGGCAGGTCGTCCACGATCGTCTCGTCGGTCTCGTCGGCGGCGATGCTGACGCTGTTGATCAGGAAGGTCCGGGCCAGCTCTTCCCAGTCGGCGCGGTGGGGATGATCAAGGATCCGCTGTGCGGTCCGCCAGAGCAGCGCACCGGTCCACAGGTTCGACTCCGGGCCGTTGCGGCCGGAGTCGTTCCAGACGTCGCCGACCACGCCGCGGGCCTGGCCGCGGTGGTAGGAGGTGCGGATCCATTCCGCCTCGTCGACCAGCATCCGGTCCAGCCCGGCCGCGAGCTCGGCGTCGATCCGGTCGGCCAGCAGGTCGACCGCGAACATCATCCGCTCCACGCCGAGCGGACTGATCCAGGTGTGCCCCCAGGCCGTACCGTCGGCGCAGCGCCCACCGCCCGAATGGTGACTGCGGACGCTGAACCGGAGCGCCGCCAGGGCCCGCGTCGCCAACGCCGAATCGTCGGTGATCGCGGCCAGCGCGCCGACCGCGGAGAAGTACTTCTGGTTCGTCTGCACGCCCCAGTTGTTGTAGCCGGAGCCGTACCAGCCGAGCTCGCCGGAACCGTTCGGCTCGATCCAGTAGCGATCGCCGGCCGCCACCCAGGCGGCGAGCGACTCGATCATGATGGAGGCGTCGGGGGTCGAGTTGATCATGGATTCCCTCCCGCGTCGCGCGTGGTCCCAACCGTACGGAAAGCGTCTTCCGGACGTCAATCGGCCGTCCCTCGGACCGAGACGTGCTGTACTTCGCGATGAGACGGCCAGGACTCGCCAGGTGAAGGGGACGAGATGAACGACCAGCCAGCCGAGGAGAGCGCCGTCCCGGAGGCGCGGACCGAGGCGCTGTCGGCCCTGTTGCAGACGGAGGACGCGGGCATCCAGAACGCGTCCCAGGTCAGCATGGCGTTGATCGGGATCATCACCGCCTATCTGCCGGTTTCGGTCTTCGCCGTCTACCAGACCGGATTCCCGCCGGGCCTGATCGGCTACCTGCCCTGGCCGGTGGTCTTCCTGATGCTCTACCAGACGGTCATGATCGCCGGCACCTCGCGCCGGGCCCGGTCGGCCCGGCTGCTGGAGGACGAACTGATCCGGATCGCCGGCATGGAGCCGGAGTCGCGCCGCGGCCTGGTCGGCTCGCGGGCGCGGAACCCGATCACCAACCTGTACACGATCGTCCAGGAGCGCGGTGATCGCTGGGTCTCCCGCTACATCGCGGCGTTGCTGCCGTTCCTCGGGTTGTACGCGCTCGGCGTGGTCTACACCTTCTTCATGTGCATCGAGGCCGCCCGGCTCAACCCCGACTATCCGACCCGGTTCTGGGTGGTGATCGTGCCGTCGCTCGGCGCCGTGCTGCTCTGGTCGATCTTCGCCGACTCGGCGATGAGCTACTTCACCCCGCGCTACAAGATCAACATCTGGGTGCCGATCGCCGCCCTGACCGGGATCTGGCTGCAGGGCCAGCAGCCGGACCTGAAGACGCCGGTGCTGCTGCTGTTCTCGGTGCTCAGTGCGCTGCTGGTCACCGCCGCCGCCATCGCCCGGCCGATCAAGCCGCCCGGCTATCAGGTGATCCTGCGCTCCGGCATCGCCGGCATCCTGCTGTCCAGCCTGGCCTATTGGCTGGTGGTGGTGCCGACCCAGGGCCTACGCACCGACGAGGCGACGATGTGGGCCAACATCTCGATGCACGTGGTGGCGCCGATCGTGGTGATCGCCGGGGTCCGGGTCGGTCACTCGCTGATGCAGCCGCTGACCCTCCGCCAGGTGCTGGCGATGATGATCTTCCCGATCGCGTACGTGATCACGCTGTGGACCGCCAACGCCGCCTTCGCCGTGCCGATCCCGTACTTCTTCCTCGACCCGGGCCAGACTCCGCCGGGCCTGATCGCCGTGGTCTGCATCGCCGTCGCCGGCTTCTACGTCCTGGTCGGCCTGATCGACCGGGTCCCGCTCCTCCGCCGCACCGCCTAACAACCCCGACTTGTCAGAATTAGGGGACGCTATGACGTCCCTTAACTCTGACAAGTCGGGGTGTTCAGAAGCCGAGGCGGTTGAGTTGCTTGGCGTCGCGCTGCCACTCCTTGACCACCTTGACCTTGAGGTCGAGGAAGACCGGGGTGCCGAGCATGGCTTCGATCTGCTTCCGGGCGGCGGTGCCGATCTCGCGCAGCCGGGCGCCGCGGTGGCCGATCACGATCCCCTTCTGCGAATCGCGTTCCACCACCATCGAGGCATAGATGTCGAGCAGCGGCTTCTCGGCCGGCCGGTCCGCACGCAGGCCCATCTCGTCGATCATCACGGTGATCGAGTGCGGCAGCTCGTCCCGGACGCCTTCCAGGGCGGCTTCCCGGATCAGCTCCGCGACCAGGGTCTCCTCCGGTTCGTCGGTGATCTCGCCGTCCGGGTAGAGCGGCGGACCGGCCGGCAGCAACCCGGCCAGGACCCCGGAGAGCACGTCGAGTTGATCATTCCCGGTCGCCGACACGGGGACGATCTCGGCCCAGCTGATGCCCAGTTCGTCTTCCAGGGCGGAGATCCGGAGCAGGTGCTCGGCCATCCGCTCCCGGGTCACCAGGTCGGACTTGGTCGCGATCCCGACCAGCGCCGGACGCTTGGGCAGCTTGGCGATCTCGGCGACCAGGTAGGTGTCGCCGGGTCCGATCTTCTGGTTCGCCGGCAGACACACGCCGATCACGTCGACCTCGGACCAGGTCGCCCGGACCACATCGTTCAGCCGCTCGCCGAGCAGGGTCCGCGGCTTGTGCAGGCCCGGCGTGTCGATCAAGATCAACTGCGCGTCGGCACGATGCACGATCCCGCGGATCGCGTGCCGGGTGGTCTGCGGTTTGGACGACGCGATCGCGATCTTGGTCCCGACCAGCGCGTTGGTCAGCGTCGACTTGCCGGCGTTGGGCCGGCCGACGAAGCAGGCGAAGCCGGACCGGAACTCCGCCGGCTCGGCCGGCTCAGTCACGAAGCACTCCGTCCGGGCCGGCCTGCAGGATCGCCACGGCGTCGCCGCCGAGGTCGGTGATCACGGCCCGATCGGCCTCGGTCAGCGAGCTGTCGCCGACGAGCGCGACCGCCTCCAGGCCGGGCGCCCCGGACGAGACTCCCATCGCGACGGCCACGGCCACGGCGGACAGCTTCAGGTGCGGCAGGTCGACCGTCGTCGCCGCGTAGGTACGACCGTCGGTGTCGCGGATGCAGGCGCCTTCGGCGGCGCCGGTCCGGGCCCGGGCGGCCCGGGCCAGCTTGATGATCTTGTCGTCCTCGGGTGAGGTGGCTTGCCCTTCGACAGGCTCAGGGAGCGATGGTGCAGCATTCATGATCAGTTGGCCTTCGCGGTCGAGTCCGATGAAGTCAGCTCCGGCACCTCGGCGGTCTGTGCCGCGAACCGGCGGACCACCACCGTGCCGATCCGGTTGCGCCGGCCGGTGGAGCGGTCGGCCACCAGCTCCAGGCCGTGGTAGGTCACGGTCGAGCCGACGATCGGCACCTTGTTCAGCAGCTTCGCCATCAGACCGCCGACGGTGTCCACGTCCTCCTCGTCCAGGTCGAGGGCGAACAGCTCGCCGAGTTCGTCCACGCCGAGCCGCGCCGACACCCGGAACCGGTCGTCGCCGAGCCGGGTGATGTCGGTGTTCTCCTCGTCGTACTCGTCGGTGATCTCGCCGACGATCTCCTCCAGGATGTCTTCGATCGTCGCCATCCCGGCGGTGCCGCCGAACTCGTCCACGACGATCACCAGGTGGGTCCGCTTCAGCTGCATCTCGCGCAGCAGTTCGTCCACCGGCTTCGAGTCCGGGCACCACTCCGGCGTCCGCATCACCGAGGCGACCCGCTCCGTGGTCTCCGACTTCGAGTTGTCGTAGACGCGCTTGATCACGTCCTTGAGATAGAGCACGCCGACCACGTCGTCCAGGCCGCCGTCGCCGATCACCGGGATCCGGCTGAAGCCTGACCGCAGCGCGAGCGACATCGCCTGCCGCAGCGTCTTGTTGCTCTCGATGAACACCATGTCGGTGCGCGGCACCATCACTTCGCGGACGATGGTGTCGCCGAGCTCGAAGACGGAGTGGATCATCCGCCGCTCGCCGGATTCGATCACCTCGCTCGCCTCGGCCAGGTCGACCAGCTCGCGCAGCTCGGCCTCGGTCGCGAACGGCCCCTCGGAGAATCCCTTGCCCGGGGTGAGCGCGTTGCCGATCAGGATCAGCAGCTGGGACAGCGGACCGAGCACCCGGGTCAGCCCGACCAGCGGCCCGGCGAACAGGCAGGCGACCCGATCATGGTGCTGCCGGCCGAGCGTCCGGGGCGCGACACCCCAGAGCACGTACGAGATGATGATCATGGAACCGGCGGAGATCAACACGCCCTGCCAGGTCAGCCCGAAGACGCCGAAGAAGACCAGCGCCACCAGGACGATCGCGCTGATCTCGAAGACGATCCGCAGGAACAGGGCGGTGTTCAGATAGCGCGGCGGGTCCTCGACGATCCGTTTCACCCGGAGCGCGCCGGGGCGGCCCTCCGCCACCAGTTTCTCGGCCCGGCTGCGGGAGAACGACGCCAGCGCCGCCTCGGCCGCGGCCATCAGGCCGGCCAGGATCGCCAGCAGCAGGGCGATCCCGAGCTGGACCAGGTACTGACTCATGATCCGATCAGCTCCGTTGCCGAGCTGTGGCCCAGCCGGCGATGATCTTGTCCTTGAGGCCGAACATCTCGGCCTTCTCCGCCGGCGTCGCGTGGTCGTAGCCGAGCAGGTGCAACAGACCGTGCACCAGCAGATATTCGGCCTCGGCCTCGGGTGAACGGCCGTGCTCGGCCGCCTGCCGGTTGGTCACCTCGGGGCAGAGCACGATGTCGCCGAGCAGACCGTCCGGCGGCTCCTCGTCGTCGGCCGGCGGCCGCAACTCGTCCATCGGGAACGACAGCACGTCGGTCGGGCCTTCCTCACCCAGATACTTCTGGTGGTACGCGCTCATCGCGTCGGTGTCCACCAACAGGATGGACAGCTCGGCCTGCGGATGGATCCGCAGCTGCTCGAGGGCGTAACGGGCGAGCCGGACCAGGCCGGTACTGTCGGCCTCCAATCCGGACTCATTGCTGATGTCGATGCTCATCGTCGTCGAGTCTCGTCTCGTCGAATCACCGGGGCCGAGCCGCCTCGAATCGGTCGTAGGCCGCCACGATCCGCCCGACCAGCTTGTGCCGGACGACGTCGTGGTTGGTCAGCATGCAGAACGTGATGTCGTCGACGTTGTCCAGGACGCCCTGCACCACGCGCAGCCCGCTCTTGGTGCCGCCCGGCAGATCCACCTGCGTGACGTCGCCGGTGACGACCATCTTGGAGCCGAAGCCGAGCCGGGTCAGGAACATCTTCATCTGTTCCATCGACGTGTTCTGCGCCTCGTCCAGGATGATGAACGCATCGTTCAACGTCCGTCCCCGCATGTAGGCCAGCGGCGCCACCTCGATCGTCCCGGCGGTCAACAGTCGCGGGATCGAGTCGGGGTCGATCATGTCGTGCAGCGCGTCGTACAACGGCCTCAGATACGGATCGATCTTCTCGTTCAGCGTGCCGGGCAGGAAGCCCAGGTGCTCGCCCGCCTCGACCGCCGGCCGGGTCAGGATGATCCGGTTGACCTGCTTGCTCTGCAGCGCCTGCACCGCCTTGGCCATGGCCAGATACGTCTTGCCGGTGCCGGCCGGGCCGATGCCGAAGACGACCGTGTGCTGGTCGATCGCGTCGACGTAGCGCTTCTGGTTCAGCGTCTTGGGCCGGATCGTCTTGCCGCGGTTGGACAGGATGTTCTGGGTCAGCACCTCGGCCGGGCTGGCGTCCTCGCGGGCGTTGAGCATGCTGCAGATCCGCTCCACCGCGTCCGGGGTCAGGCCCTGGCCGGTGCGCAGCACCGCCACCAGTTCGGTGAACACCTCGACCGCGAGGGTGACCGCCGCCGGCTTGCCGGTGAGGGTGATCTCGTTGCCGCGGACATGGATCTCCGCCTCGAGGTCGCGTTCGAGGATCCGCAGGAACTCGTCGGCGGAGCCCAGGACGTTGACCATCTCGATCGAGTTGGGAATCGTGATCCGGCGCGCGCTGGCTCCATTGGCCGAGGCGATCTGGCCCGCAGTCGCCAGGGTGGCCGGTTGATCGTGACTGGTCAGGGTGTTCCTCACTCGGTACGGACAGGTCCCGCCATCTTAATCAAGATCTGCGCCAGAGCCCAAGGAGAAACCGGGCCGCACGGAGAATGCCCGGTCGGGTCAGGGCCGGAGCGCGACCGAGCGCCGGTGCCGGTGCGGCGACGTGGTCAGCCAGATCGACTCCGCGGCGGCCAGGCCGAGGTCCAGCTGCTCCGGTTGTTCGGCGCCGACGGCCCGGGTGATGGACAGCGATCCGGCGAACCGGCGGTGTTCGTCGACGGTGACATGGGTGTCCAGGACCAGCCGCTGCTCGTCCAGGTAACGCAGCAACTCCGCGTCGTCGTCCAGGATCCGGGCGATGAAGCCGCAGTCCCCCGGCTCGACCCGGGAGAGCTGGCGCGCCGCCGGCCGCTCCAACCGGCCCGCGGCGTCCGGGATCGGGTCGCCGTGCGGGTCGCGGGCCGGATGGCCGAGGTCGGCGGCGATCCGGTCGATGAACAGCTCCGAGACGGAATGCTCGAGGTTCTCCGCCTCGTCGTGCACCTCGTCCCAGCCGTAGCCGAGCCGGACCACCAGATAGGTCTCCAGCAGTCGGTGCCGGCGGACCATCTGCACCGCCGCGTCGTGTCCCTGCCGGCTCAGTTGGATGGCGCCGTACGGGGTGTGGTCGATCAGGCCGAGGGAGGCGAGCTTCTTGATGTTGCCGGACACCGTGGAGGGCGAGACGCCGAGCCGGCCGGCCAGGGCGTTGGTGCTGACCGGTTCGTCCGACCACTCCTGGCACTTCCAGATGAGCTTCAGATAGTCCTGGGCCATCGCGGACAGCTCGGCCAGCGGCACCGATGTGCTCATCGGATTCATTGTAGTCACCGGGCCACCGCGACCGGATCGGCCGCGAGGCGGGATCGGGCGGCGTGCCGGCGGAGGCCGCCGACCAGGGCCGCAACTGCGAAGGCCGCGCCCTGACAGACCACCACCGAGCCGCCGGGCGACAGGTCGAGGTAGTAGCTGCCGTACAGGCCGATCAGCGCGCAGCCGGCCGCGATCACCGGCGCCAGCACCAGCATCAACCCGAACCGCCGGGTCAGGCAGAATGCGGCCGCCCCGGGAGTGATCAGCATCGCCACGACCATGATCACGCCGACAGCCTGGATGGCGACCACGACGGTCAGGGCCAGCGCGATCAGCAGGGTCCAGCGCATCCGGCCCGGGCGCAGGCCGATCGCCTGGGCGTGACCCGGATCGAACACGTACAGGGTGAGATCACGGCGTTTGAAGATCATCCAGGCGGCCGCCAGCAGCGCCACCACTCCGACCTGGATCACGTCGCCGCGGCTCAGCCCGAGCACGCTGCCGAACAGGATGTGATTGAGGTCGGTCTGGCTCGGGGTGACCGAGATCAACACCATCCCGATCGCGAACAGGGTGGTGAACACGATCCCGATCGCCGCGTCCTCGCGGACCCGGGTGCGCTGCCGGACCACGCCGATCAGCACCACCGCGCCGAGCCCGAAGATCAACGCGCCGATCACGTACGGGAAGCCGCCGATGTAGGCCAGCACCACGCCGGGCAACACCGCGTGGGACACGGCGTCGCCCATCAGCGACCAGCCGGCCATGATCAACCAGCAGCTGAGCAACGCGCAGACGATGCTGGCCACCACCGTGGTGATCAACGCGTGCACCATGAAGTCGTACCCGAGCGGAGTGATCAACAACTCCCAGAAGCCCATCTCAGCGCTCCTCGACGGTCAGCCCGAACACGTCGAGCAACGCCTCCGGTTTGATCATCGCCACCGGGTCGCCGCGCCGGATCACCCGGCGGTTCCAGAGCAGCACCTCGTCGCACAACCCGACCAGCCCGTCCAGGTCGTGGCTGGCCAGCAGCACGGTCACCCCGTCGTTGACGGCAAGATCACGGAGCACGCCGCCGATCGCCGCCGTGGCCGACTCGTCGACGCCGGCGAACGGTTCGTCCAGGATGATCAACCGGGCCTGCTGGGCGATCGCCCGGGCGATCAGCACCCGTTTGCGCTGGCCGCCGGACAGTTCGCCGATCGGCCGCCGGGCCAGCTCGGCCAGCCCGACCCGGTGCAGTGCCTCGCGGGCCACTGCCCGGTCGGCCGCCCGGGGCCGGCGGGTGGGGCCCAGCCGCCCGTACCGTCCGGTGGCGATCACCTCGGCCACGCTCCAGGGCAGGTCGAGCGCCAGCCCGTCGGCCTGCGGCAGGAAGGCGACCAGGGACCGCTGCCGCGCGCTGCGTCCGGAGAGGCCGAAGATCTCCACCGTCCCGGGAGGCTGGGCCAGCCGGCCCATCACGGCACCGAAGAAGGAGGACTTGCCGGAGCCATTGGCGCCGACCAGACCGTAGATCCGGGCCGGCGCCAGCTCGACGTCGGCCTGATCTACCGCAAGCACCCGGTCGTACGTCACGGTCAGCCCGCTCACCCGCAACGCCGGCACGTCGGCGGCCCGGTCGAGCCCGGCGGTCGTCGTCTCGGGCGCGGTCATCGGGCCGCCCCGCCGGCCGGCGCGGCCCCGCCGAGACCATCGGCGATCGTGCTCAGGTCGTGCCGGAGCAGATCCAGATAGGTCGGCACCGGCCCGTCCGGCTCGGACAGCGAGTCCACGTACAGGACGCCGCCGAAGCGGGCCCCCGACTGGGCCGCGACCTGGCGCTGAGCCGCGTCGGAGACCGTCGACTCGCAGAAGACGGCCGGCACCCGCTGCTGCTCGACGAAGTCGACCACGGCGGCGACGTCCTGCGGCGTCGGATCGGCCTCGGCGTTGACCGGCCAGAGGTAGCGCTCGGTCAGGCCGGCGTCGCGGGCCAGGTAGGAGAACGCGCCCTCGCAGCTGACCAGAGCGCGGCGTTCCCGCGGCACCGCGGCCAGGGTCTCGGTGAGGTCGTCCGCGATCACCTTGATCTTGCTCCGGTACGCGTCCGCCGCGGCGGCGAAATCCGCCTGGTGTTCCGGCAGCAGCTCCGACAGCGCGTGCTCGATCCCGGTGACGTACGTCTGGGCGGCGGTCGGCGACATCCACGCGTGCGGGTTGGGGTGGCCGGCCGAGTCGCCGGTGTGAATCGGGATCGGCTGCACCCCGTCGGACAGGGTCACGTGCGGCGCATCGACGCCCGACATGAACTGCTCGAACCACTTCTCCAGCCCGAACCCGTTGTCCAGCACCAGATCGGCCTCGGCCACCCGGCGCAGATCACTCGGGGTCGGGTCATATCCGTGGATCTCCGCGCCCGGCTTCACGATCGACTCCACCTGGACGTGGTCACCGCCGACCTGGCGCGCCATGTCCGCGATCACCGTGAAGGTGGTCAGCACGAGGGGCTTGCCGGTCTCCGCCCGACTGGTCACCGCCTGGCAGCCGCCGACCACCATCGCCAGCACGATGATCAGCGGTACGGCACACCGGACGACAAAGTTTGGCATGCCGAAAAATATAGTGCATCATTGTCGAATGGTGAGCCTGTC
This sequence comes from Microlunatus speluncae, assembly GCF_009299835.1. Taxonomy (GTDB): domain Bacteria; phylum Actinomycetota; class Actinomycetes; order Propionibacteriales; family Propionibacteriaceae; genus Microlunatus; species Microlunatus speluncae. The sequence continues at coordinate 24,776 of NZ_VKCZ01000018.1, read as the reverse complement.
GGAGTGGATTCGCGGATTTGTCGCGGTGCTCGCCACGGTCGCCGTGATCATCGGCCTGGTCGGCCTGGGCACCTCGCTCACCGATCCGGACGCGGTGCTGCGCAGCCTGCTGGCCGCCACCGCCGGCGCGATCACCCTGGCCCTGCTGCTCCGGGCCGAGCGTCGGCCTAACCGGCAGCCGAACTCCACCACCTCCACCGTCGCCTCGACGACCCGGTAGCTGCCGGTCCGGCGATCCCCGGAAACAACGCCGTATCCTCCGTACGAGGAGGGCTGACTGTGCCGTTGCGCCGGGTGATCATCGTCGCCGTGATCGTCGCGACGCTCGTCGGCGCGACGGTCGTGGCACCCCGCCCTATCCATCCCGCGCCGGGCAGCGCCGGTGACCCCGCGCTCGCCGCCCGGCTCGGCGACCTGGTCCACGACGGCCGATTCGACAAGGTTTCGGCCACCGTCGTGTCCGGCGGGCGGACGGTGTCGGCCTCGGTGGGCGGGGCCCGGCTCGACCAACCGATGCGGATCGAGTCGGTCACCAAGGTCGTGACCGGGATGCTGCTCGCCGAGGCGACCGGCCGGGGTGAGGTGCGGCTCGAGACCACCCTCGGTGAGATCTTCGGCCCGGCCGCCTTCACGGACCCACAGGTCGCCACGGTGACCTTGCTCGAACTGGCCACTCACACAAGCGGACTCGGCGCCCGCCTCCCCTCCACCTGGTGGGCTGTGACGGCGGCCAACGTCGGCGGTCTGACCATCCTGGACCGGGACCCGCTGACCACCGCCGGCGAACTCCGGGGGTTGCCGAGCCGCGGTCGATTCGACTACTCCAACCTCGGCATGGCCCTGCTCGGCCAGGCGCTCGCTACCGCTACCGGGATCGAACTTCCCGAGCTGGCTCGGCAACGGATCTTCCTGCCCCTGGGCATGGCTCACACCTCGATGGCCGACACGCCGGATCCGGTCCCGAGCCGGGACGAGCTCGGCCGGCCGGTCCCGGTGCCGTGGGCGACCGGCTGGGAGGGGGCCGGGTTCCAGGCCTCCTCGACGCCTGCCGATCTGGCCCGGCTCCTGGTCGGCGTCCAGGCCCGGACCGCGCCCGGCGCTGCCGCCGCCGACCCGGCGACGGACCTGATGGGGCTGGGGTGGGTGCGGGGCCGGCTGGGTGGTTCGGCGGCGATCCTGCACGCGGGCGGAGCGCTCGGCGGCAGTGCGTTCGTCGCCGCCACCGAGGACGGCCGCGCCGTCGCCGTCACCGGCAACACCACCGCCTCGGTCAACGCGATCGCCACCAGCCTGCTCGACGTACCGCCGCTCCCCGACGACCCGCTCCCGGACCCACCGCCGTGGGTCGGGCCGGCCGTGGCAGCCGCCCTGGCCGTTGCCGTCCTGCTGGCCGGGCTCGCGGTTACCCGCCGGAAGGCCGGTGGCACCATCGTCGCGGCGGCCGCCGGCGGGTTGCTGCTGTTCCTGGCCTGGAACCTGCTCCCGGCCGGGCTCGGTTGGAGCGCCGCGTGGGTGGTCGCCACGACGATCACCGTCGGCGCGCTGGCCGCCTCCACCCAGCGCACCGGTTGAACGGCGGCGGCGATACCCGCACCGCGCCCGAACCCGGACCCTCAGGATGTGAGCTCGGGGCTCAGAGGCGGTAGTCGCCGAAGCGGAGGAAGATCTCGACGGCCTTGGGGCTGTCCTCCATGACCCAGTAGCTCAGCTGGCCCAGGGTGAGGCCGGCCCAGTAGGCGGTCAGCCGGTCGGGCTCGATCCGCTCCTCCACGAGTGCATCGAGCCGGTCCCAGGCCGCCTGATCGGCGCCGCCGGTGTTCCAGAACAGGTCGATGTAGATCTTGAGCAGGGCGAAGTGGCGGTCGCCGCGCTCGACGCCCCAGTTCCAGTCGACGACCCCGGTGACCTGGCCGGACTCGTACAAGATGTTGCCGATGGTGAGGTCGGGGTGCAGCAGGTCGTCGCCGGCGATCTCCGCCGGCGCCGATTCGCCGATCTCCCGGATGCGCTGGAGCATCCGCCGGGTGCGCGGGCTGTGCTCGGCCAACCGGGCCGCGCTCATCGGGTCCGGTTGGTCCGGGCCGATCCGCAGGGCCGGCACCGGCACCTCGGGCCGATCCGTCAGCAGCCCGGCGAACCGTTCGTTGACGGCGGCCATCGCGTCGATCGTCGCCGCGTCCAGCTTCCGGGCCGGGCTGCCGGGCAGGCGTTCCTGGACCACGGCGACGACGCCGCCGCCGAGCTCGACGATCAGGTCGTGCCGCGGCACCGGGAGCCCGGCGGCCCGCACTTCGGCCAACACCTCGGCGGTCAGCCGCATCCGATCGGCCGAGGCGGGAGTCCTGGTCAGGACGCCGTCCCGCCCGTCCGGCCAGCGGACATACAGCGCGCCGCCGGAATCGCCGTGCTCGGCCGCCCCGACCAGGGTGAGGCCGGCACCGGTGCGGTCGTTGACCGCGGCGACCTGACCGGCCGGATCGGGGCTGCGGCCGCCGCGGGCCAGCGCCCGCGCCACGTCGCGATCGACCTCGTCAGCCATCGCAGCGCTTCACGCCGGGGCGGGGTGTCGGTCACTCGTCCCGCGGTTCGTCCGGGATCACGTGTACGGCAGCCTCCTCGGCACTGGCGCCGGCGCCGTCGATGCCGACGTCCTCGCCGATCAACTCGGAGTCCACGTCGTCGCCGATGCCGCCGTTGGGGTCGACCAGCCGGCCGGCCCGCAGTTCGCCGACCTCGCCGTCGTCGAGGAACTCACCCTCGTCCGTTTCGCCCTCCGGCACCTCGCTGTCCAGCCGGTCGTCGATCGTGGTGTCGTCGTCCGTCCGCTGCCAGCGCTCCGGCGGCGAGTAGCCCTCGTCCAGGACGTCGTCGACGCCCCGGTCGACCAACGTGTCCTCCGGCTGAAGTTGATCAAGCTGCTCCGAGGCGTCGGGCACTTCTTCGTCGTAGGAACTCATGCCGCCAGCCTGCCACGCCGCCCTGACGATCTCCCACCCGGGAACGGGACCAATCGCCGCGAATTGGATCTGGAGCCTCCCGTCGCCCGGCCGTACGCTCGCCGACGTGGCTACCGATGATCAACTGACGATCGCTGTGGTCGGGCTGGGCTTCGGGGCGGCCTTCGTGCCGATCTATCAGAGTCATCCGTCCGTCGCCGAGGTCGTGATCTGCGATCCGGACCGCGGCCGGCTGGATGCCGTCGGTGCCGAGCACGGGATCGCCCGCCGGCTGACCGACTACGACGAGGTGCTGGCCGACGAGTCGATCACGGCCGTGCATCTGGTCACCCCGATGCCGATCCACGCCGAGCAGAGCATCGCGGCGCTAGCGGCGGGCAAGCACTGTGCCTGCGCGGTGCCGATGGGGATGTCGGTGCGCGAGGTCGAGGCCGTGCACGCCGCGCAACGTGCCAGCGGCCGGAACTACATGATGATGGAGACGGCGGTCTACACCCGGGAATTCCTGCACCTGAAGGAGATCACGGACACCGGTGATCTTGGCGCGGTGCAGTTGCTGCGCGGCGCGCACTACTCCAACTACGAGAACTGGCCGGCCTGGAAGTGGTATCCGCCGATGCTGTACGCGACCCACGCGCTGGCCCCGCTGCTGGCGATCAGCGGCACCCGGGTGGCCAGTGTGCGCTGCCTCGGCTCCGGCCGGATGCCGGCCCGGTTCACCGAGCCGTACGGCAATCCGTTCCCGAGCGAGACCGCGATCTTCGAGCTGACCGGGCTGCCGTACCCGTTGGCGGCCGAGGTCACCCGGACGATCTTCGCCACGGTGCGGCAGGAGTTGGAGAGCTTCGACGTGTACGGCGAGCGCCTCGGCTTCGAATGGTCCCGAGTCCGCGGCCGGCCCGGGCTGCTGCACCGACTGGAGGCCGGCGCCCCCGAGCACGGCCGTCATCCGACGGTGATCACCGAGGAGCTCGAGTCACCCGACCGGACGGAGTCGCTGCCGGCCGACCTGCAGCCGTTCGTCCGCTCGATCACCGGCCCGGACGGCCGGCGTCGCGGCGGAGGTCACGGCGGATCGCATCCGCACCTGGTGCACGAGTTCGTCGAGAGCATCGTCGCCGGCCGGCCGCCGGCGATCGACGCCCGGATCTCCGCCGCCTGGACCCTGCCGGGGATCTGCGCGCACGAATCCGCGCTCGCCGGCGGCGCCGAGATCCCGGTTCCCCAGCTCTGACCTCAGCGCAGCACCCCACAACAGGAGAATGATCATGGTCCAGCCGGTCTGGCAGCGCCGCCGTTTCCTCGCCACCGCAGGTCTGGCCGGCGCCGCCGCGGCGCTCTCCGGCTGTGGTGGCAGCAGCACCGGCTCGGGCGTCGGGCTGCGCTACATGTACTGGGGCTCGGCGTTCGAGAAGCGCGGCATCGAGCAGATGCTGGACCAGTTCGGCGACGAGCACCCCGGTGTGACGGTCGAGCCGATCCATGTGCCGGGCGACTACGAGACCAAGATCAACACCCTGGTGGCCAGCAATGATCTTCCCGACGTCGCCTACCTCGGTGCCGCGACCGCGTACCGGCTGGCCGAGCAGGGCAAACTGCTCGACCTCGAGCCACACCTGAAGGACTATCCGCTGCTGGCCGACCGCTCCCCCGGCAGCTACTTCTACTGGGCCGAGGGCAAGAACCTCGGCACCCACGCGTCGAACCAGATCATCCTCACCTGGTACAACCGGGCCACCCTGACCGCCGCCGGCGTCGAGCCGCCGCCGGCCGTCGCCGCCGACGCCTGGGACTGGGACACCTTGATCAACACCGCCGACCGGCTGACCGTCGACCGCGATGGCCGGCATCCGAGCGAGGCCGGCTTCAATGCCGATCAGGTCGCCCAGTTCGGATTGTCACTGCCGATGACGCACTGGTATTCGCTGGTCCGCAGCAACGGCGGCAACATCGCCGATGAGGCCGGCACCAGGTGTCTGCTCAACACGCCCGAGGTGATCGAGGTGTTCCAGCGGATGCAGGACGCCGTGCACCGCCACCGTGTTTCGCCGAGCCCGGCCCAGCTGGGCGCGGCCGAGTCGGGCTCCGCGCCGACGACGACGGTGCTGCTGCAGACCAAGCGGGTGGCGATGGCGATCGACGGGCACTGGACCTTGCTCGACCTGGGCCAGAGTGATCTCGACTACGGCGTCGGCGTGCTGCCGGCCTTCCAGGAGCCGATCACTCAGCGCAACCGGACACCGCGGGTGATCAGATCCGGTGCCGAGCACCTGGAGCAGACGCTCCAGTTGTACACGTACGCCATGGATCCCGAGCACATCGACCTGTTCCGGGCCGGGCTGTGGATGCCGGTGGACGAGAAGTACTTCACCGACGAGACGGCCCTCGCGACCTGGATCAACCCGGACGTGCATCCGCCCGAATTCAAGACCGCGGCGATCGACTACATGATCAACAACTCGGTCACCGGCTACGCCGAGCGGCTGAAGAACGCAACCGCGATCAACGAAGTGGTCACCCCCGCGCTGCAGCAGATCGAGCTCGGCACCCGCCCCGCCGCCGACGTCCTGAACGAGCTCGCGGCCAAGGTCGAACCGCTGTTGCAGGGCTGGTATCCCGGCCCCGAGACCTACCGCTGACACCTCGACTGTCGATGGACGCTCGAGTGTTCGTTCCCTGAGCCTGTCGAAGGGCAAGCCGGATCCCTTAGATTCCGTTCGGCCCTGAGATCTGGTCTGCCCTTCGACAGGCTCAGGGAACGGATGGGGCCCCTTGGGTGATCGAGTACGACGGCGGCTCGGTGCCGGCGAGGTGGCGGACGAAGTAGTCCCAGCGGCGGCGGACGAGGTACGGGTCGGCGGCGCAGGCGTGGGGGCGGCCGGGAAGGATCAGCAGGTCGAAGTCCTTGTCCGCGGCGACCAGGGCTTCGGCCAGGGAGAGGGTGGCGGCGACGGGCACGTTCTCGTCCAGTTCGCCGTGGATCAGCAGTAGCTTGCCCTGCAGTCGATGGGCCTGGGTGCGGTTGGCCTGGTCGGTGTAGTGATCACCGACCGGCCAGCCCTGGTAGCGCTCGATCCACCAGGCCTTGTCCAGTCGATGATCATGATTTCCGGCCGACGAGACGCCGACCCGGTAGAAGTCCGGGTGGGCCAGCATCGCCCGGGCGGAGGCGTAGCCGCCGGCAGAGTGGCCGTAGATCCCGACCCGGTCGAGGTCGAGCTGCGGGTAGCGTTCGGCCAGTTGACTCAGCGCCGCGCGGTGGTCGGGCAGTCCGGCGTCGCCGAGATTGCGGTAGGACAGGTCGCGGAACTCTCGGGACCGGTACGGCATGCCGAGGCCGTCGATCATGACCACCACGAAGCCCAGCTCGGCGATCGCCTGGGCCTGCCAGTAGGCGTGCTTCTCGTCCAGGTCGGCGAACGAGGCCGGCGCGACGTTGGTCTGCGGGCCGGCGTAGATCGCGTCGATCACCGGATAGCGGTGGGCCGGATCGAAGTCGGTCGGTCGGATGATCACGCCGCGGATCTCGGTCACGCCGTCCCGGGCGGTGGCCACGAGCCGTTCCGGGTAGGTCCAGCCTCGGTCCAGCAGCCGTTGATGATCACCGCGTTCGAGGGTGCTGATCGTCGTGCCGTCCGGGCGACAGAGGTCGAGGACGGGAGCCGAGTCGAGCCCGGCCCGGCTGACGGTGAACGTGCTGCCGTCGGGGGCGAAGGAGACGGATTGATCGGCGTCCTCGGGCGTGATCAACTCCGGCTCGCCGCCGTCCAGGCCGACGCGGCAGAGCTGTCGCCAGTACGGATCGCCGGCCCGGCCCATCGCGGTGAACCAGACGGTCCGGGTGTCCTCGTCCACGTGCACCAGGTCGGCTACGGCCCAGTCGCCCGTGGTCAGCCGGCGGGCCGGCCCGTCGGTCTCGACGTCGTGTAGATAGAGGTGGCCCCAGCCGTCCCGATGGGAGTACCAGATCACCTCCCGGCCGCCGGACAGCACGGCGACGTTGGGTGACCCCGACGTGGTCAGGTTCGGGTCGACCGGCGTCTCGGCCTCCTCCTCGGCCAGCACCGTCGCCGCTCCGGTCCGGGCGTCGATCCGATACAGGACCAGCCGGAGGCAGCCGCGGGAGGACCACAGCAGATAGACGGCCGCCCCGTCCGGCGACCACCACAGCCGCCGGGATCGCTGGCCGGCGCGCGGGATCGGACTGCCGTAGTAGAGCTGCTCGATCGGCGACAGCCCGACCGGGGCGATCCGCCCGGACTCGGTGTCGACGATGATCAACTCGGCGCGCGGCGGGTGCTCGTCGCCCGGCAGCGGGTAGAGGTAGTCGACGGCGTCGGGCCGAACACCGAGCGGTCGGGTCGAGCGGGTCATGGTCAGTCGGCCGGCGCCGGCGGTGTGCATCCGGTGGGTGATCAACAGCCGCCCGTCGGGCGACCAGAGCGCTGCCGTCTCCCGCCAGGGTTGACCGGCGCCGGGCAGGCCGGCCGCGCGCAGCGGGGACGGGACCGGCCGGCCGTAGTAGGCCTCCGCGGTGCCGTCGTCGGTCAGCCGGCGCTCGACCCCGGTCCGGTGATCACGGAGCCAGAGATCATGATCACGAGTGAACGCCGTGTGTAGGCCGTCCGGGGAGGGGGCGGCGTCGCGTTCGTCGTCGGTCAGCCGGCGGGCGTCGGCTCCGTCGGGATCACAGTGCCACCGGGTGTCCTCGTGGGTGAACTCCCATCGGGCCTGCCCTTCGACAAGCTCAGGGAACGAACCGGACCCGGCCTGCCCTTCGAGAGAGTCCGCGGTCTGCAGTGTCCGATCGCGGCTCGGCCGGTCGGTGGGGACGTTGGGGTGGTCGTTCCCTGAGCCTGTCGAAGGGCGCCGGTGATGGTCCCCCGTGGGCCCGCCGACCCAGGTCAGGTCGTCGATCGCCAGCCGGGTGGGGTCTGCGCCGAGGGCGGCGGCGAGTTGATCATGGTTGAAGGCGGGGCGTTGCTCGCCGGTGGCCGGGTCGACGGCGACGTAGCGCCAGCCGGGGGCGGTGGTGACCCGATACCAGGCGAGGGAGGAGTCGTCGGCCCAGCGGACCGGGCCGGCCAGGCCGGAGATCGCGTCGATCACCCGGTCGGGCAGGAAGCCTGCGGCCCGGCGATAGCTGTCCTCGTCGTACACCCGGTCAGCCCACCCAGCCCGGTAGCCAGACCCGCATCCCGCCGGGTCCCCGGTTGTCCCAGAGGAAGTACGGCAGCGCGGTCGCCGTCACCCGGCGCTCCGCGACCGGGGCGCCCGGCGGCCCGTACGGCAGGGTGCCCGGCTTCCCCGGCGGCGTAGCGACGACGGCGTCCAGCTCGACCAGGACGGTCGAGCCGAGCCCGGGCAGATCCCGGGTCACCTCACGCAGCCCGGTGGCGGAGTCGACGAAGGTGTCCGGCAACGGTGCGTCGGTTGCCTGGTCCCGTTGCTCGAAGCAATAGACCAGCGGTCCGCGCTCGACGGCGACGCAGCCGCGCAGCGCATCGACCCGGTGGTGGGCCGCGACCAGCCGCGGCGTCAGGTCGAGCTCAAGCGTGATCACGTCGCCGGCCAGCCAGGTCCGCCGGTGCCGCAGATAGCCGGCCTCATGATCATCGTCCTGTTCCTCGTCGGCGACCCGCCAGCGCACCGCGTCGGGACCGGCCCAACCGGGCCGGCGCAGGCCGAGGGTGATCGGGGCGTCCGGAGCCTCCCGGACGGTGATCACCACGGTGCCCTGCCACGGAAAGTCGGTCGCCACGTCCAAGATCACCCGGCCGGCGGGCAGGTCGAGCGTCAGTTCGCTCGGCATGAACTGCTGCAAGGTGATCTCGTCGTCGCCGGTCGTCACCAGATAGCCGCCGAGCGAGGAGACCAGCCGCATGATGTTGGGCGGACAGCACGGGCAGTCGAACCACTCGTGCCGCCGACCGTCGTCGTCCGCCTCGAAATGATCTTCGCGGCGCTGCAGCGGGTTGACGTAGAAGAACCGGGATCCGTCCACCGAGGTGGACGCCGCGAACGCGTTGTAGAGCAGGCGTTCGATCAGGTCGGCATAGCGCGACTCACCGGTGGCGAGCAGCAGCCGCCAGTTCCAGAAGACCGCGGCGAAGGCGGCACAGCTCTCGTTGTAGGCCCGGTCCGGCGGCAGTTCGTAGCCGTCGCCGAACGCCTCGCCGCGATGCCGCGACCCGGTGCCGCCGGTGATCGACAGTTTGGTCGCGACCAGGTCGTCCCAGCGCCGCACGGAACCGTCCAGCAGCTCCCGATCAAGGGTCTCCAGGAACAGATCCACGGTGCCGGCGTCGAGATAATGCTGCCGGACGGCGTGACCCACCGCACTGGCCGCCTCCCGGACCGGTTGATGATCTTGCAGATAACGCAGCCCACCGTGGGCACCACCGATCCGACCGTGGCCACGGTTGTCGATCATGGCCCGGGCCAGCTCCAGATAGCGAGCCTCACCGGTGTGCCGGAACAGTTCGATCATGGCCAACTCGGCGCCGGGATGCCCGTCGGCACCGCCGCTGGGGCTGCCCAGGAACCGCTGCACCAGGTGATCGGCGAACCGTCGGCCGACCGCGAGCAGCCGGTCCCCCAACCCGGCCCGGTCGGCGGCCACCCCGGCCAGGGCGAGCAACCCGGCCAGATAGATCTCGTGGCTCCGCTCCAGCTGGGCATAGCGCGGCCCCGGCCGGACCGCCTGCTGGTAGGAGTTGAGATAGCCGTCGTCGTCCTGCACCCGCTCCAACAGCTCAGTGGTCTCCGCGATGAACCGCTCTAACTCCGGGTCGGGCTCCCGGGCGATCTCCCAGGCGGCGGCCTCGAGCATCTTGTGGATGGCCCCGTCCATGAACATCGGCAGCCGGTAGTCACCGGTCTCCGCACCGGCGGCAAGGCGCAGATTCCTGAAGTTTCCTTCGGACTCGAGACGTTTCAGGCCGAGCGGAAAGCTCACCGTACGGTTGGCGCGCTGCCGGTCGGCCCAGAGCCCACCGGTGACCTTGACTGCGCGAAGATCGACCGGGTGGGCCGCCGTCGGCCGGCTCGGCAGCACCGGCGCACAGCGTTGCATGATCAACTTGTCGGAGCCTTCCGTCACAGCGAGTCCGGGATCGTGTACTTGCCCTTCAGCAGCGGCTCGACCTTGTCCTTCAAACCGTCCAGCACCTCCTTGGCCGGCCGGGAGCCGGTGGCGATCTCCTGCATCGCGGGGGTGACGACCTCCTGGATCGCCGGCACGTTCTTCAGCGTCTGGGTCCAGTCCCGGATCGAGTTGTTCAGCCGGTAGTCCACCGCCGCCGTACGGTATTCGGGCGGGTGCACGTCATTGCCGATCCAGGAGTTGATCGCGGCGTCGTCGGAGTAGTACTTGGTCTCCACCGGCATCCACAGCCCCTGCGAGAACAGGTCGCTGTTGGAGCCGTCGACGCTGTAGACGTACAGCTCGATCGCCTGCTCCGGCGACGCCGTGTTGGCCGACATGATCCGGCAACTGCCGGCCTCCATCGTGAACGGCTGCTGGTAGGACGGCAGCACACCGAGGCTGTAGTCGAGGTCGCTCTTGCCGAGATCGAGCAGCGTCCACTGGCCGTCCAGCACCATCGCCACCCGCTTGGTCTGCAACAGGACCGTGGTGGTCGGCGCGTTGGCCCCGTCGGCCCCGCCCAGCTGGGCCGGGCTCGGCGCGACCTTGTGCTTGTAAACAAGGTCCTGCAGGTTCTGGAACACCTCGACGCACTCGGGACTGTTCAGCGTGTATTTCATCCCGGTTTCGTCGGTGATGTCGCCGCCGTTGCTGCGAATCAGCGGATACCAGGTCCACTGCGTGGTGACCGGCGCAGACAGCCCGAACTGACGGATGTTGTCGCCCTTGAAGCCGGATTCGGTCGGATTGCGGCCGTCCTGATCAAGGGTCAGCAGGGTCGCGGTCTGCAGCAGCTCGTCCCAGGACCAGGCCTGGTCAGCACTGGCCGGTGGCATCGCCGTGCCGCCGGAGAACAGCGCCTTGTTGTACCAGATCAGGGAGATCTCGCTCGCTCCCGGCGTCCCGGCGACCTGCTTGTCGCCGTACCAGAAGAAGTTCGCCGGCTGCCGGCCGGAGAGTTGATCGAACTTCTCGATGTACGGATAGATGTTGGTGATCTTGCCCTGCTCGGCCAGCCGGTACGCGGTCGGCGCATCCATGTAGGCGACGTCGGGCAGATCGTCGCTGGCGACCAGGGTGTTGACCTTGGTCTGGTAGTCGCCGGGCACATGGATCGGGTCCACGGTGACCCCGGAGTGCGCCCCCTCGAAGCCCTTGATCATCTGCTCGATCGCGGTCTTCTCGAAGGCGGATCCCCAGAACATGAACTGGAGCTTCGCGCTGCCGCCGCCACCCCCGCCCGGGCCTCCGTCGTTGTCACGACTCGAACTGCCGCCACAGCCGGCCAGGCCGGCCACCGCGGCGGCCCCGGCTGTGCCGAGGAACGCCCGGCGGGACAGGTTGTTGATGAGATTGCTGGTCATGGCTCCTCCTTCCTCGATGATCGACATCCGACGGCCGAAGGGCGAGGTCCAATCCGGCCCTCGCCGACCCGAATTGGATCCGGCCATTGACCCTGGTCAGGCGACGACTTCGAGCAACCGGCGGAGCCGCTCGACGGCGGTGGTCGCCAGTGCCCCGGCCCAGTCGTCGGAGCGGGCCGCCTCGGACCAGATCCCGCGACCTGCCAGGAAGCCCGACGCCCCGCCGCGACAGGCCGCCTCGACCGCGCCCGGAAAGTCCTCCGGGCTCACTCCGGTCGACAACACGACCCAGGGCCCGTCCAGGGCGGCGCTGATCTCCCGCCCACAGCGCTGGACCAGCTCCGGATCCCGCCCGTCGCCCGGCACCTCCGTCTTGTACAGCGTCGGACCGCTCCGGCCGAACTCCCGCGCCGCCGCCACGATCGCCGCGGCACGCTGATCCGGACCGGCCCACTCCGCCGAGCCCAGCGGCGGCCGGACCACTCCCTCGAGGATGCTCGGCAGGCCGGTCTCGCGGCACAGTTGCAAGAAGTCGCGGACGGTCCGCTGCCTCGGCCCCGGATCCTCGCCGTCGCGCCAGATGATCAACAACTTCAGGGCCGCCGCGCCGGCCCGCGCGATCAGCTCCGGGGTGGCCAGCGGATCCAGCCGGCTGGCCCGGACCGGCCGTCCGGCCGGCTGGTCGAAGTCGTCGACGGCCAAGATCAACCCGCAGTACGGAGCCGGCGGTGCGACCGCGGTGCCGGCCGCGCTCAGCCCGAACGGCCGGTCGAGCAGCACCGCCGACGCGAGCGGCGACAGGGCCCGCACCGCCGCGGCCTTGAACCCGCGCAGCTCGTCGTCACCGGCCGGCCGGTCGGTCCGGGACAGCAAGCCGCGCAGGGATTCGCGCTGATCCAGGGCGACCATGCCGAAGCGACCGCCCGGGTTGGCCAGCGCGCCGAGCCCGTTCGTCAAGGGCTCGACCATCATCGCCTCCCGGCGTCGGTACGGATCACAGGATCTCGACTGATCCCGTAGAATCCTTTTTACAAACGTTTGCACGTATCGTCACCCCGGGCCGAACCCCTGTCAAGAGCGGAGTCGGAGATGATCTTGGGATTGGATTCCGGCCTGACCTCGACCAAGGCGGTGATCTTCGATCACCGAGGTCGCGTGACCGGATCGGCGACGGCACCGACGCCGCGGTCCGAGCTGGCCGACCGGCACAGCGAACGGGACCCGGATGATCACTGGGCCACCACCGCGCGGGTGATCGCCGACGCCGTCCGGGCGGCCGGCCATCCGGACCGATCCCGGCCCCGAGAGATCGAGGCGATCGCCCTGGCCGGGCACGGCGACGGGCTCTATCTCGTCGACGACCGGCTGCGACCGGTCGGCCCGGCCGTGCTGTCCAGCGACACCCGGGCGACGCCGATCCTGCGCCGCTGGGCCACCGGCGACGTGTTCGAGCAGGCGCTGCGCGCCGGCGGCACGGTGCCGTTCGCCGGATCGCCGGCCCCGCTGCTCGCCTGGTTCGCCGATCATGAACCGATGGCGCTGCGCCGCGCCCGCTGGCTGCTCACCGCCAAGGACTGGCTCCGAGCCCGGCTGACCGGTTCGATCGCCACCGACCCGACCGATGCCGCCTCCTCCTTCACCGATCACGGCCGCTGGGACTACTCCGACGAGCTGCTGGGCCTGTTCGGGCTGTCCGCGCTGCGGCCGAAGCTGCCGCCGATCCGACCGTCGGCCTCGGTCGCCGGGACGCTGACCGCCGCGGCCGCCGGCCTGACCGGCCTCCCCGCCGGACTGCCGGTGATCACCGGCCTGCACGACGTCACCGCCAGCCACCTCGGCACCGCGGGTCCGCGGCTGGGCCAGGCCACCGTGATCGCCGGGACATTCGGCGTCAACGTCGCGCTCGCCGATCGGCCGGTCGCCTCGGCCCGGGTGACCTGCCGGCCCGGTCCGGTGCCGGGCCGCTGGACGCTGCGCCGCACCTCCCCCGCCTCCGGCGCCAACCTCGACTGGGCGGTCAGCCGATTCGCGCCGACCGGCGCCATCGAGGGATCGGTCGGGCCATCGGTCGATCGGGCGTTGGCCGCCCCGGCCGACGACGATGCGCCGTGCTATCTGCCGTACCTCTTCGGCGGTCCCTGGGACGGGCCGCAGACCGCGTCCCTGCTCGGCCTCCGGGCCGCGCACACCGAGGTCGATCTGCTCCGCGCCGTGCTCTACGGGGTCACCTTCACCCACCGAACGGACCTCGAACTGGTCTGCGGCCTGGTGCCGGTCGAAACGGTGCACCTGGCCGGTGGCGCGGCGGCCAACCCGCGCTGGGCCCAACTGTTCGCCGACGTGCTCGAGCGGCCGATCGAGGTCACCGGGACCGGCTGGAGCGCGGCGCTCGGGGCGGCCCTCTGCGGAGCGGTCGCGATCGGGGCCGCCGCCGATCTGGCCACCGCGTTTGCGCTGCTGAGCGGAGCCCGGCGGGTGATCGAACCGGACCCGGACCGATGGCCAGCGTTGCGCCGCGGCTATGCGACCTTCCTCGACCAGCTCCGCCGATCGTGAGGAGCTGATCATGTCCGACCGGCTCATCGTCATCCTCGGCGATCCGATGATCAGTGCCGAGACCGTACGGATGGCGTTTCATGATCGACTTCCGGCCGGGTGGCGACCGTGGACCCAGGACTGGGCGGCGCCGACCGAGGAGGTGATCGAGGCGAATCGACTCGTCGAACGAGGGGGCCCGGACGCCTTCCGACCGCCCTGGCCGGAGCTGGACGATGATCAGGTCGGCGGCGTGATCACCCACTTCTACCCGCTCCCCCGGGCCCTGTTGAGCCGCTGGCCGCGGCTCGACTTCGTCGCGACCCTGCGCGCCGGCACCGAGCACATCGACACCGCCGAACTCGACCGCCGCGGCGTGACGCTGATCCGCAACACCGGCCGAAACGCCAATGCCGTGGCCGAATTCACCGTCGCGGCGATGCTCGGCCAGCTGCGCCGGTTGGGCGAGGGACAGCAGGCGATCCGCACCGGCGGCTGGCGACCCGAGATCCCGGCGGGCGGCTTTCGCGAGCTGACCGGGCGCACCATCGGCCTGATCGGCTACGGCGCCGTCGGCTCCCTGGTGGCGCGTCGACTGAGCGGCTTCGAGCCCCGGCTGCTGGTCTTCGACCCCTGGCTGGATCCGACCGGCCTGCCGGCGGGTGCCGAGGCCGTCGCGTTGCCGGACCTGTTGGCCCGCGCGGAGATCATCTCGCTGCACGCCCGCTCGACCCCGGAGACCCGGCATCTGATCGGCCCGGCCGAGCTGGACCGGCTGCGGCCGGACGCGATCTTGATCAACACCGCCCGGGCCGAGTTGGTCGACGAGGCGGCCATGATCGAGCGGCTGGTCGACGGCCGGCTGGCCGGAGCGGCCCTGGACGTGTTCGGCACCGAGCCGCTGCCCGCCGACCACGTGCTGCGCCGGCTGACCACGGTCGCCCTGTCGCCCCACGTTGCCGGCTTCACCGTCGAGGCCCGGACCCGGGCCCCGGCCCTGCTCGCCGACCGCGTCCTGGCCCACCTCACCCGGCCCTGACCGCCGTCCCGAATCCCGGCCCGATCGACGACGGCCGGCGGTTCGGGTTACCCTCCTACCGATAACGACAACGGTTTTCAATAAGAGGGGATCTGATGAGAAAGCTGCGCTGGGCCTTGGCCGCGGCCACGATCGCGACCGTGCTGGCCACCGGGGGCTGCGGCACCCCGGCCGACCCGGCCGCCCCGCCGGGCGGCGCCGACACCAAACGCCCCGAAGTCACCGGCCCCCGGATCACGGTCAGCTACCAGGGCGGCCTGCTGGTGCTGGATCGGGACACCCTGGAGCCGGTCGCCGACCTGAAGCTGCCGGGCTTCCTCCGGCTCAACCCGGCCGGTGATCAACGGCACCTGTTCGTGTCCACCGAGGACGGCTTCCGGCTGCTCGACACCGGCGTCGAGGTGGTCGGCCACGGCGACCACAACCACTACTACGGCGACCAGGCGGCGTTCACCGACACCACCTACCCCGCGCCCGAGCCCGGGCACGTCGTCCGGCACGCCGGCAAGGTGGCGCTGTTCAGCGACGGCGCCGGGACCGTGCAGGTGATCGATCCGGCCAAGCTCGGCGACGGTCCGACTGCCCCGACCTGGACCGCCCCGGATCCGCACCACGGCGTCGCCGTTCCGCTGGACGACGGCGGACTGTTCGTCAGCGTCGGCACCGAGGAGGGCCGGACCGGCGCGATCGTGCTCGACCCGGCCCTGCAGCCGGTCGCGACCAGCGACGACTGCCCCGATCTGCACGGCGAGGCTACCTCCGGCAACGGCACCGTGCTGGCCGGCTGCAGCGACGGGGTGCTCCTCTGGAAGGACAACACCTTCGTCAAGATCGCCAGCCCCGACGACTACGGCCGGATCGGCAACCAGGCCGGCTCGGAGCACTCCGACGTCGTCCTCGGCGACTACAAGTCCGATCCCGACGCCGAACTGGAGCGGCCGACCCGGGTCAGCCTGATCGACACCGAGAAGGAGAAGCTCACCCTGGTCGACCTCGACACCAGCTACACCTTCCGCTCCCTGGGCCGCGGCCCGAACGGCGAGGCGCTGGTCTTCGGCACCGACGGCCGGCTGCACGTGATCGACCCCGCTACCGGCAAGATCACCGCCCGGATCAAGGTGACCGACCCCTGGCAGGAACCCATCGCCTGGCAGGATCCCCGCCCCACCCTGCTGGTCGAAGACAGCACCGCCTGGATCACCGATCCCGCCACCTCGACCATTCATGTGGTCTATCTGCCCGGCAAGAAGGTGGTCGACTCCGTCGAACTGCCCGAGGTGCCGAACGAGATCAGCGGCGTTCGCTAGATCACCATCTTTCAACTTGAATGGGGTGGCATCTCGCGGGGATCTGATCTTGCCGACTGCCAAACCGAGCGCCTGAACTGATCACAGCGTGTCGTTCCTGAGTCTGTCGAAGGGCAGGCAGGTCGGGTGTCATGAGGCTTGCCCTTCGACAGGCTCAGGGAACGGAACAAGCCCTCGTGATCAGCCATACGCTCGGTTTGGCGGTCGGCAAGACGAGGGTTCCGCTCGGCTGTGGCGGTAAACCCCTGTGCGCTCCCAAGGGAGCGGTGGGGTCTGGGGGATAGGTGCGCGGGCGTGGATGGGACTGGCCGTCGCCCGCACACCCAAATAGCGGTAGCGGCAGAGACTGACCGCGGGCGACTGGTTGCCCGCGCACCTATCCCCCAGACCCCACCGCGGCAGGACGCCAGCCCAATAGCTTGATCACAGTTCGTCGGCACGGCCCGTCAATCCATCGTTCGGTGGATACGACGGCCGTTCGGATGACGTACGAAATCGATCGATCGGATGGCCGTTCCGTTGATCCGTGGAAGCGAAGCCCCGGGCAGGCTCGTCGGTAACGGCGAACCAGGAGGAACGGCCATGGCGGTCATCGAGGTCACCGAACTGCACAAGCGTTATCGCGACAAGATCGCCCTGCGCGGGGTGTCGTTCGCGGTCGAGCGGGGCGAGATCTTCGGCATCCTCGGCCCGAACGGCGCCGGCAAGACCACCACGGTGGAATGCGTGAACGGGTTGCGCCGACCGGATTCCGGCTCGGTGCGGGTGCTCGGGCTGGACCCGCAGCGAGACGGGCGACGGCTGCGGCATCGGGTCGGCGTGCAACTGCAGGAGAGCGAACTGCCCGAACGACTGACGGTCCGGGAGGCGCTGGGACTGTACGCGTCGTTCTATCCCGACCCGGCGGACCCGGACCGGTTGATCGACGACTGGGGTCTGACCGAGAAGCGGAACGCGGCGTTCGCCCGGTTGTCCGGCGGACAGAAGCAGCGGCTGTTCATCGCCTTGGCGCTGATCGGGAACCCGGAGATCGCCGTGCTCGACGAACTGACCACCGGGCTCGATCCGCAGGCCCGCCGCGGCGCCTGGTCGCTGATCGAGGCGATCCGCGACCGCGGCGTCACCGTGGTGCTGGTCACCCACTTCATGGAAGAGGCCGAGCGGCTCTGTGACCGGATCGCGGTGATCAACGACGGCCGGATCGTCGCGCTGGACACGCCTGCCGGCCTGGTCGATCGGGTGGCCGGCGGTCAGCGGATCCGGTTCCGGCCGTCCGCGGCCGTACCGGACGGACTGCTGAGCTCGCTGCCGGAGGTCATCGAGGTCCAGCAGAGCGGCGGACAGTTGACGATCACCGGCTCCGGTCCGGTGCTGCAGTCCGTGGCCGTCGCCCTGCACCGGCAGGACATCCGGGCCGAGGACCTGCACCTGGAGCGAGCGACCCTCGAGGACGCCTTCGTGACGCTCACCGGCCGACCGTTCGAGAACTGACGAAGGAGTGATCATGAAGGCCTTGCGAAAGTTGATCTTCACTGAGTTCCTCCTCTTCGTCCGGGCCCCGGAGTCGGTGTTCTTCGTCCCGGGACTGCCGCTGCTGCTGGTGATCGTGTTCGGAACGATCTTGAACCCGGCCGGAACGCCCGAGGAGCTGCGCGGCCCGCTGCTGAGCTACTTCCCGGCGATGGTCCTGGTGCTGACGCTGGCGATCATGTCCATCCTGATCATGCCGTCGACCCTGGCCGGCTATCGGGAGAAGGGCATCCTCCGTCGACTGGCCACCACCCCGACCCGACCGGCCATGGTGCTGGTCGCCCAGCTCGTGGTCAGCGGCGGCATGGCCCTGGCCACCCTGCTGCTGGTCACCTTGGTCGGCCACTTCGCGTTCGACTGGTCGCTGCCCGCGCACCTCGGCGCGGTCGCGGTCGCGTTCGTCCTCGGCGTGCTGGCCCTGCTGGCGCTCGGTCTGCTGGTCGCCGCCGTCTCCCGAACCGGCAACGCGGCCACCGGGATCGGCCTGTTCGTGTTCTTCCCCAGCCTGTTCCTCAGCGGCGTGGCCCTGCCGACCGAGGCGATGTCGCCCGAGCTGGCTCGGATCAGCCAGTTCACGCCGCTCGGTGCGACCATGCAGGGACTGCGGGACGCCTGGGGCGGTACGTTTCCCGAACAGGGTCACCTCCTCGCCCTGGTGTTGATCACCGTGGTCTGCGGGGCCGGTGCGATCAAACTGTTCCGATGGGAGTGAGTCCGATGGGCCCGACCGGCATCGTCCGCCCGCTCGACCGTGACCCGGCGGTCGAGCGGCGGGACCGCTGGCTGTGCCCGGCGCTCGGGGTGGCCGGGCTGGCCGCCGCGATCGGCTTCGCCGCGGCCACCGGCGCGGCTGCGGCGATGGCGGCGGACACGATGCTGCTGGTCGTGTTGGCCCTGGCCTGGTTGGCCGGATCGGCGTGGTGGCAACCGCGGCGCACCGAGCTGCCCTGGCTGGTGCCGATCCTCTTCGCCGGGCTGCTGATCCTGTGCGCGCTGCTCGCCGTCCGCAGTCCGGCCTTCTTCGCGTTCGGCTGGGTCGGCTATCCGTACGCATTCACCCTGTTCTCGGGCTACTGGGTGCTGATCGCGGTGACGGCGACTGCCGTCGGGCAGTACGCCGGGCTGATCGCCATCGGGGTGCCGAGCGATGCGCTGGTGTTCATCCTGCCGATCGGGATCTTCGTCCCGGTGGTCGTGGCCGGCTGGATCGGCGTGGTCGAGGACCGCCGGCGCCGGCGGGCGACCGCGGAGCTCGCGGCGGCGAATCGGCAATTGGAGGCGGCCCTTGCGGAGAACGCCGGGCTGCACACGCTGCTCCTGGAGCGGGCCCGGGAGAGCGGCCAGGTGGCCGAGCGGCAACGGCTGGCCCGCGACATCCACGACACCCTGGCCCAGGGCCTGACCGGCATCGTCACCCAGGTCCGCGCCGCCGAACGGGCCGCCGACGACCCCGATCAGTGGCGGTTCCACCTGGGCCGGGTCGAGTCGCTGGCCCGGGAGAGCCTGGCCGAGGTGCGCCGCTCGGTCCAGGCGCTGCGACCCGGCGGGCTGGCGGATTCGCAACTGCCGGCCGCACTGGCGGCGCTGGCGGAGCGCTGGTCCGAGGCGCACGAGGTCCCGGCGACGGTCCAGGTCACCGGCGTCGCCGGTCCGCTGCCGACGGCGATCGAGGTCGCGCTGTTCCGGGCCGCGCAGGAAGGTTTGACCAACGTCGCCCGGCACGCCCGGGCGAGCCGGGCCGGCCTCACCCTCTCCTATCTGGACGACGTGGTGTTGCTCGACCTCCGCGACGACGGTGTCGGCTTCGACCCCGGCGCCAGTGCCACCGGATTCGGGCTGGCGGCGATGCGGCAACGGTTGCGAGCCGTGGCTGGCACGCTGGAGATCGAGAGCTCGGACGGACAGGGCACCGCGATCAGCATCCAGGTGCCGCGAACGACTGCGGAGGAATGATCATGAACGCCAGGGAACCGATCCGGCTGTTGATCGTCGATGATCACCCGATCGTCCGGGAGGGGCTGCGGGCCGCGTTCAGCGGCGAGCCCGACTTCGTCGTCGTCGGTGAGGCCGGTGACGGTGACGAGGCCGTCACCCTGGCCGGCACGCTGACCCCGGACGTCGTGCTGATGGACCTGCGGATGCCGAAGATCGACGGGGTCACGGCGATCCGGCGACTGGCCGAGACCGCTCCGAGGCTGCCGATCCTGGTGCTCACCACCTTTGACGCCGACACCGACGTGCTGCCCGCGGTCGAGGCGGGCGCGGTCGGCTACCTGCTCAAGGACGCGCCGACCGCCGAACTCCTGGAGGCGGTCCGGGCCGCAGCCGCGGGCAAGACCGTCCTGTCTCCCGCCGTCGTCGGCCGCCTGGTCGACCGGCTCCGCACCCCGCCTCCGAGCCCGCTCAGCCCGCGCGAACTCGAGGTGCTGGCCCTGGTCGCCGCCGGCGCCTCCAACCGCGAGGCCGCCGACCGGCTCTTCATCAGCGAGGCCAGCATCAAGACCCACCTCGTGCACATCTTCGACAAACTCGGCGTCCGCGATCGGGCTGGCGCCGTCGGCGAGGCCTACCGCCAACACCTCCTCGACTGAGCCTGGCCCTGGTCGGGCGCTGGCGCGGGCTCGTCCCGTTCCCTGAGCCTGTCGAAGGGGCCAAACCAGACAGCGCCCGTTCTCCCGCCGGTTTCGGCCTGACGGAACCCCGGGAGAACGGCAAGGTCTGGCCCTTCGACGGGCTCAGGGAACGAACGGATCAGGGTACGAACACGGACACGCTCAGGGAACGAATACCCAACGCTGGTCAGAGGCGGCCGGTGATCCGGCTGACGCTGGCGGCTGGCAAGGTGAGTCGAAGGGAGCCGTTGCCTGCAACGGACTTCGCCGCACCGGGTGCAACTCGATCCGGATCCTCGAACGTATTGTGATCATGGATGTCGTCGGTGGCCAAGGTGATCATGGTCGCGTCGGAGACGGCACCACCCCGGACGGTCAGTTCGACGTCGGCCTCGGCGTTCGGATCCGCGTTGACCAGCGTCAGACAGAGCCGGCCGTCGCGGACCGAGGCGGAGCCGCTCACGGCGCGCAGCTCGACGGTGCGCTTGTCCTCGTAGCAGAGCGAGGCCTGGGCCTGGCCGTCCTCGCCGTTGCTGATCACCGGCGCGTCGCTGACCACGCGCAGCGCGGTGCCGCCCTGATGCTCGGCGTACAGCGCGAAGACGTGATAGGTCGGCGTGGCGACGACCCGGGTCTCGTCCACCAGCAGCATCGCCTGCAGCACGTTGATCAACTGCGCGATGTTGGCCATCACCAGCTTGTCGGCGTGGTTGTGGAAGATGTCCAGGCTGAGCGCGGCGACACAGGCGTCGCGGATCGTGTTCTGCTGGTAGAGCCCGCGCGGCGGCTTGCCTTCCTGGGGCGGATGCCAGGTGCCCCACTCGTCCAGGATCAGGCCGATCCGGCGGTCCGGGTCGTAGCCGTCCATGATCGCCCGGTGGCCGGTGATCACGCCCTCGATACCGATCGCCTTGGTCAGCAGTTCCAGCCACTGCGCGTCGGTGTATTCGGTCGCGGTGCCGGCGGTGCGGCAGTAGTAGTGGGCGGCGAAGTATTCGACCTTGTCCAGCCGGTTGCCCCGGGTGCCGCGGGCGATCTGGTCGAAGAAGCGCCGGGTCCAGGGCCAGTCCCAGCCGTTCGGGCCGCAGGCGACGGGCGCGTTGACGGTGCCGCCGAAGGGGAAGGCGAAGGTGCGGTAGCGGGCGTACTCCTCGGCGTAGAACTCCGGCGTCAGGTTCCCGCCGCAACCCCAGTTCTCGTTGCCGATCCCCCACCAGCGGATGTCGAACGGGTCCTCCGCGCCGTTGGCCCGGCGCTCGTCGGACAGGGTGGTGCCGGATGGATGGTTGCAGTACTCGATCCAGTCCCGCATCTCCTGCGGCGTGCCGGAGCCCAGATTCGTTGCCAGGTAGGGTTCCGCGCCGATGGCCTTGGCGAACGCGAGGAACTCGTGGGTGCCGAATGCGTTCGGTTCCTCGGCCATGCCCCAGTGGATGTTCAGCCGGGTCGGCCGGTCTTCCCGCGGCCCGATCCCGTCCCGCCAGTGGTAGTCGTCGGCGAAGCAGCCGCCGGGCCAGCGCAGGACCGGGATCCGCAATCCCTTGAGCGCCTCGATCACATCGGTCCGCAGCCCGTCCACATTCGGTACGGAGCTGTCCGGGCCGACCCAGATGCCGGGATAGATCAACTCGCCGAGATGTTCGGCGAACTGGCCGTGCAGTTCGGGGGCGATGCGGCCGATGGGCTCCTCGGGGAGCACGGACAGTCGGACAGCGGTCATGCGGTGATCACTACCTTCCGGGAAGTCGGTACAGCTCGCGGGCGTTCTCGGTGAAGATGCGCTCCCGCACCGGCGCCGGCAGCGGCACCTGGAACGCCTTCGCGGGATTGTCGAAATCCCAGTGCGGATAGTCGGTGGAGAACATGATCTTGTCCACGCCGCCGAGCTGATCGAACAGGGTGAGCAGATCCTTGGGCCGGTGCGGTTCCTCGATCGGCTGGGTGGTCATCCAGATCGACTCGCGGATGTACGACGACGGCGGCCGGGTCAGCTGCGGCACCTCGGCCCGGAGCCGCTGCCAGTGATGATCAAGTCGCCCGGCCAGCGCCGGCAGCCAGGCGAAGCCACCCTCGATCAGCACCACCTTCAGCGCCGGGAACCGCTCGAAGACGCCCTCGATCACGTAGCTGGCGACGTGGGCCTGGAAGGCCTGCGCCATCCCGGTGTGATCTTCGATGTAGTACGACGGCCAGCCGGTCGCCGAGATCGGCACGCCGCGGGAGCCGCCGCCGAAGTGGATCCCGATCGGCAGCCCGTGCCGTTCGGCTGCCTCATACATCGGCCAGTACTTGCGCCGGCCCAACGGCTCCGCGGTACGCACGGCCAGCAGCACCTGGACGAAGGCCGGATGATCACCGACCCGATCGATCTCCCGGACGGCAAGATCAGGATCCTCGGTCGGCACCACCACCCCACAGCGCAGCCGGGGCTCCTTCTCGTACCACTCGGCGAGCTGCCAGTCGTTGGTCGCGGCGGCCAGCGCCGCGGAATACTCACCGTTCAGCTGGGTGCCGGCCGGGCCGAGGCAGTTGAGGATGCCGTACTCGACGTTGAGCGGATCGAGATGCTGCTCGCGCATGAAATCAAGATCGGCACCGGGCAACAGGCCGGACGGCGGCCAGGCGTCGCCGCGAGCGGCGTGCGGCGCACCCTTCGGATAGACCGAGCCGGGATGGCCCCGCGGCCCGAACTCGTGATGGTGCCGGCGCCAGCGCTCGGACAGGAACGGATCCAGCGATCCGGGCGACAGCACGTTGTGGATGTCGCAGTCGATGATCGCCGGCGTGGTCCGGCCGGATTTCTCACGGGACAACAGACCCTGCGTCATGATCAACTCCCCAGCCGGTAGGTGTCCCGGGCGTTGCCGCCGAGGATCGCGCGGCTCAACTCGTCCGGCAGTGCGGCCGGCAGGGCCGCCGCGGCCGCCGGAAACTGCAGGTGCGGATAGTCGGTGGAGAACAACAGCAGTCCGGGATCGCCGAGCTGGTCGATCACCTGGAGCAGCAGCGGATCGGCGGCCGGCGCGTCCAGCGGCTGCACCGTGAACCGAAGCCGCTGCCGGATGATCTCCGAGGGTGGCTGCCGAACCCAGGGCACCTCGCGGCGCAACCCCTTCCAGTTCTTGTCGAACCGCCACATCAGCGCCGGCAGCCAGGTGAAGCCGGATTCAATCAGGACCACCCGGAGGTCACCGAACTCGGCGAACACACCCTCGCTGACCAGGCTCAGCACCTGGTTCTGGAAGGCCTGCGCCACCGCCACGTAGTCCTCGAGATAGTAGGTCGGCCAGCCCACCGGTGTGATCGGATTGCCGCTGGCCCCGCCGGCCTGGATGCCGACCACCAGCCCGGCCCGCTCGGCCGCGGCGAAGATCGGCCAGTAGGCGCGGCGGCCGAGCGGCTCCCGGGACCGGGCGGGCAGGGTCACCTGGACGAACTCGGGGTGACCGGCCCAGCGCTCGATCTCGGCCACCGCCAGCGCCGCGTTCTGCGACGGGACGACCAGCGATCCGCGCAGCCGCGGCTCCCGCTGAAGCCAGTGCTCGGACTGCCAGCGGTTGACCGCCGTGGCCAGGGCGGCGGCAAGATCATCATTGTGGACGGCGTCCACGGCGAACGTGCAGTTCATGATCGCGATGGCCGTCCGCCACGGATCCAGCAACTGGGCCCGGGTCAGCTCCAGACTCGATCCGGGTGGACCGTCCGCCGGCCGACTGCCGGGCAGGAACACGCCCTCGACACTCGGATAGAGATTCGACTCCGGCTTGCCCATCCCGGACTCGGCCAGATAGTCCCGCCAGCGCGACTCGAGATAGGGCGTCAGCACCGCCAGCGACGGCACCGTCAGCTGGACGTCGGCATCGACCACGTCGACGTCACCCCAGGCCGCCGGGCGGGCATACTCCGCAAGCGCCGCGCCGCCGGGAGACTCCATCGCCCTACCTCGATATCAGATCAGTGTCATATTGTGGAATCAATGACCCATATTCTGGAATCAGAGTGTAACGCCAAACCTACGTCCCGGACAACCGCCTGTTCCGCTCCCTGAGCCCCGTTGAAGGGCGCCTGTTCCGTTCCCTGAGCCCCTCGAAGCATGTCCTGAGCCTGTCGAAGGGGCAGCCACTCGGTGCCTCTCCCGGCGGCCGGTCCGGCAGCGTCGTCGAGTGTGACGATAACGACGCGGCAGCAGCCCCAAAGTCAAGCGGTCTAAGCAACTTTGGTCAGGAATTTGTTCAGGGCCTGTGCTGGGGTCTTGAGGTCGAGGGTGGGTCGGGGTCGAGCGTTC
>NZ_VKCZ01000012.1 GCF_009299835.1 Microlunatus speluncae | reverse complement strand
AAGGCAGCGAAGAAACGCGCGAACCCCGGCCGGGCAGACATCACTTTGGCATTGACGCGAAGAAAAGCCGACGCGCTCTTGAGGATCTCGTTGGCTCGGCGCAGGTCGGCGTTCTCCTTCTTCAACGCCTTGATCTCAGCGATATCCTCACTGGTCTTACCGGGCCGAGCGCCATGATCAACTTCTGTCTGACGGACCCATCTCCGCAGGGTCTCAGCCGACCCGATCCCGAGCTGACCAGCGATCCTGCGGATCGCCTCGAACTCGGTTCGGTAGTCGCCGCGCTCCATCGCCTCAGCGACCAGCCGGACCGCACGCACCCGCACCTCAGGGGGATACTTCGACGGACGTGCCATAACTCCATCCTCCAGCAAATGAAGCCTCCAGACACCCCGGGGCGATTCAGTCTGCACCCGAATCGCGCAACGCGTCCTCGCTCTTACAGCCACCATCTGGCACAACGACCACCACAGCACCCCGACCCACCGCGCACTCACCGCCTGCGACCACTAAACCCTTGGACTTACTCGTCTAGGGCGTGTCCCGTAACCCGTTGATGGTGGGGTCGCGGAGCCAGATCCGGATTGTGGATACGGTGATTGTGCCTCGGTACACGTAGTCGCGTTTGTCGTATCGGGTCGCGACGGCTCGGGTCGCGCGGAGCTTGTTGACGGCTCGTTCCACAGTGTTGCGGTCCCGGTAGCGGGCCGGGTCGAAGCTGGGTGGCCGGCCACCGGCGCTTCCCTTCCGCAACCGAGCCAGCTTTTGGTCTTCCTTGATCGGGATCGCGGCCTTGATTCCTCGATCGGCCAGGTGCTGGCGGATCGCCCGGGAGGAGTAGGCCTTGTCGGCCAGTACCCGATCCGGACGGGTTCTTGGCCGGCCACCCTGCGGACGGGCAACAGTGATCTTGGAAAGCACCGGCTCGAAGCCGACCGCGTCGTGGCGCTGGCCGACCGTGGTCATGATCGCCAGTGGTCGGCAGCGATGGTCGGCGACAAGATGGATCTTGGTCGATAACCCGCCCCGGGAATGCCCAAGAGCCTCCCGATCAGTCGGCTTCCGAGCGAGACTCTTCTTGCCTGGCGGGGACTCCGGCCGGTCCAGGGCACCGGCAGAATCAGGCCGTTCGGCCAGATCGGCCTGATTCTTGTAATTCGATCCTGCCCCCTGTGTGGCGCGCGGCTCGGTGTGAAACAAAGTCATCCAAGGCCACCGCGAGCCGCTCGGGCGACACGTCACCCGGTGCAGCATGCCGTGCCCCAGCAGCGTCTTGATGAGCGCGGATCACCGTCGAGTCGACACCCACCGTCCACTCGTCCACGCCAGCATCGGCACCCCGTTCCAGCTCTGCCAACAACTCGTCCCAGGTGCCATCAGCCGACCACCGTCGGTGCCGGTTATAGACCGTTTTCCACGGCCCGTAACCGGACGGGAGATCCCGCCACGGAGCCCCCGTCCGGGTGCGCCACAAGATCCCATCAATCACCCGGCGATGATCACCCCAAGGTCGACCACCGGCCGGGCCGGACCTCGGAACATACGGCTCCAGCAGCGCCCACAGGTCATCGGTCAAGTCATGACGATCATGCACCCATCCATCACACCCGAACCCACGCAAAATCAGTTACGGGACACGCCCTAGTAGACCCCTCCGGGCCTCGCCGACCCGGGGGCAGGGATCGGGGCGGACTCCGCTGTGGCTCCCGGTGACCACGGCCTTCGGGTTGGAGCAGGATCTTGCACCCGAACGATCCGGAATTGGAGCCCGGCGTTGGTCATGATCATGGTCTTCGAATCGGGGTCCTGCCACGTTACAGGACGGCGAGGAGGACCTGGATGATTCCGTAGCCGATCAGGGCGATGGCCGCGACGCACCCGAGGGTGATCAGGAAGTTCAGATCGGTTGGTCGTTTGGGCCGTGTGGCCTCGGCAATCAACCTTGCCCGAAGTACCTCCCATCGGACTGAATCGATCTCGCCGGCGCTTCTTGGGCGTCCAGTCTCGTGATCGCTCGAATGTAGTGATCAAATTGCTGCTCGACCTTGGTCATGGTTCCCTTCGGCACTTGCGGAATCGGCGCCGCACTCGGTTGAGTGGATGCTGAGCGTGGACGTTACGGCGCCGGGCCGGGCATGACGCCAGTCGGCGAGGTGGGAGATTCGATGCTACAGAGCTTGTCGGCGCCACTGAGGCCGTCCCACAGACGTTTGCCCCGGCCGAGGAAGATCGGCACTACCGGAATCGTCATGACGTAATCAGCCCGGCGGCGAGGAAGTCGCGGGTCACGGTCGGCGGGCCACCGATCCCGCACCGCTGTTCGGCGGTGAGGATGCCGGGAGAGGGACGGTGCGTCCGCAGCTCTTCGGTGACAGGATCAGCGGTGGTGGCCCGGTCAGCGCGTACAGCAGTGACGGCCTGAACGTCATCGACCAGACACGCCAGATTGTGAGCTGAACGGATCGCGGCCCTAACCATGATCATTAGCGTGCACCTGCCTGGCTCATCCATCCAGTGTCAATTGTCATACCGGGACATAGATATCGTCGATACATGTTGGACGTCACCCGACTCCGAGTCCTTGACGCTGTCGCTCGGCTCGGCTCCTTCACCGAGGCGGCCAGGGAGTTGCACTACTCGCAGCCGACGGTGAGCCATCATCTCGCGCGGCTCGAGGCCGAGACCGGCGCACAGCTGCTCCAACGCGCGGGTCGGCGGATCCGGCTCACCCCGGCCGGAGAGCTCCTCGCGACCCGGGCGGCCGAGATCATCGGCAGGATCGACGCCGCGGGCAGCGAACTGGCAGCCCACGTCGGCCTAACCAGTAGCCGGGTTCGCGTCGCCGGCTTCGCCTCGGTGATCGGATCCCTGATCCCTCGCGCGACGGCGATCCTGGCCGCTCGGCACCCAGGTCTGCAGCTCAGCCTGACCAACACCCAACCGCCGGAAGCGATCGAACTGCTCCGGGCCGGCAAGA
Organism: Microlunatus speluncae; assembly: GCF_009299835.1. GTDB lineage: Bacteria > Actinomycetota > Actinomycetes > Propionibacteriales > Propionibacteriaceae > Microlunatus > Microlunatus speluncae. The sequence continues at coordinate 182,184 of NZ_VKCZ01000012.1, read as the reverse complement.
TCGACGTGGCGATCATCTTCCGATACGGCGACACCGATCCCGAGCCCGGAGACATCCGACTCCACCATCTGCTGGACGACCCGCTGTACGTGCTGTCCACGCAGCCGCACCAAACCCTCGCCGCGCTGCGCGACGCCACCTGGATTGCCGGCTGCGACCGGTGCCGTGCACACTTGGTCGCCTTGTGCGCCGACGCCGGCTTCGAGCCCGCCATCGGCTACAACTCCGACAACGTGGTCGTCATGCAGGCCCTCGTCGCCGCCGGCCTCGGTGTGACCACAAGCCCCGGGCTGGCGCTGCGCGCCCATCGCATCGAGGGCATCGAAGCAACCGAGATCCCCGGCGCCGGACAACGGATCTACGCCGCCACGTACGGCGATCCGCCCGACCCACCGGCCACCGCTGCCCTTCTGGCCGCGCTCGCCGAAGCCGTCCCACCGGGCCGATCAGCTGCCACCCACCAAGGTCAGGGCCAACCTGCGATCCCTTCTGCGACGCCCAAATGATCAACTCGGCCGATGATATCTATTCACTGTTTCCATTGGACGTCAGCGCCCGAACTGGTACAACATCGAATGCGGCAGCTTGCATGCATTAGCAGACAGTGATTGGCCGTCCGCACAGCTATGACCAACACGGAACATCCTTCCTGCGCCACCGCTGGTCAGGTGATCTGCATTGGGATGAGATAGGGGGATGCACGTGCAAGAGAAGTCCGGTCAAGATGCGTACGACCCGCAAGCGATCGTCGAGAAGTGGATGCGGGTGTGGCAGCAGAGGCGGGCTTTCGAAGCGAAGGGGCTCACGACGGACGAGGGCGACGACCGACCCGGCTCGTACGTGGTCAGCATGTATCCCTATCCGTCCGGTGACCTGCACATGGGGCACGGCGAGGTGTACTCGATCAGCGACGCGATCGCGCGATTCGGCCGAATGCGCGGGCACAACGTGTTGACTCCGATCGGGTGGGACTCATTCGGGCTACCTGCCGAGAACGCGGCGTTCAAACGGGATCTGGATCCGCGGGACTGGACCTACGCCAACATCGAGGTGCAGGCCGAGTCATTCAGGCGATTGGGGATGTCGTTTGACTGGCGAACTCGGCTGCACACCTCGGATCCGGAGTTCTACCGATGGAACCAGTGGCTGTTCCTGCGCATGTTCGAGCGAGGCCTGGCGGTCCGTAGGGCCGCGCCGGTCAATTGGTGCCCGCAGGACGCCACGGTGCTGGCCAACGAGCAGGTATTGCAGGGGCGGTGCGAGCGTTGCGGCGCCGCTGTCGTGCGGCGTGAGCTGACCCAGTGGTTCTTCCGAACCACGGCGTACGCGCAGCGACTCCTCGACGACATGGCCCAGCTGAAGGGTCGCTGGCCCGACGACGTGTTGACCATGCAACGAAATTGGATCGGCCGATCCGATGGTGCCCACATTGACTTCCGGATCGCGGGCCGCGACGAATCTGTTCGGGTGTTCAGCACACGACCGGATACCCTGTTCGGCGCGACGTTCATGGTGGTGGCCGCAGACGCGGCCCTGGCAGAGGACCTGTGTGCGCCGGATCAGCGTGCGGGCTTCGAGGTCTACCGCGACACGGTGCGGACCGCGACCGACATCGAGCGACTCGCGGCTGACCGGCCCAGGACTGGGGTTCCGCTGGGCCGCCACGCGATCAACCCGATGACTGGCGAGAAGATGCCGATCTACGCGGCGGACTACGTGCTGTCCGGATACGGCACCGGCGCGATCATGGCAGTACCTGCGCACGACCAGCGGGACTTGGACTTCGCGCGGGCCATGGACCTGCCGGTGCGGGTCGTGATGGACACCGGAGAACCGGACCCGGCGGAGACCGGCATCGCGATCTCGGGTGATGGTGTGCTGGTCAACTCCGATGAGTTCGATGGTCTGCGCAAGGACGAGGCGATCGTGGCCATCACCGAGAAGCTCGCACGGGATGGCACCGGTGAGGCCGCGCTGGCCTACCGGCTACGGGACTGGCTGCTGTCCCGCCAGCGGTACTGGGGTACGCCGATCCCCATCGTGCACTGCCCGGTGTGCGGCGAGGTGCCGGTGCCGGACGACGAGTTGCCCGTGCGCCTGCCCGAAATAGGTTACAAGTTGCGCCCCGAAGGTGGGATCCCACCGCTTGCCAGTGCCACCGATTGGGTCAACGTGGCGTGTCCGACCTGCGGTGGTGCTGCGCAGCGTGACACCGACACGATGGATACCTTCGTCGACTCGTCCTGGTACTACCTGCGCTATCCGAACCCGAACTACACCGACGGCCCATTTGACCCCGAGGGCGTACGACGCTGGTTGCCGGTGGACCACTACGTCGGCGGCAAGGAGCACGCCACCGGTCACCTGCTCTACGCCAGGTTCATCACCAAGGTGTGCCACGATCTGGGTCTGGTGCCGTTCGTCGAGCCGTTCACCCGGCTGACCAACCAGGGTCAGGTCATCATGAACGGCCGGTCGATGAGCAAGACTCTGGGCAACCTGGTCAACCTGCAGGAGCAACTGGGTCAGTTCGGTCCGGACGCCGTCCGCGTGACGATGGTGTTCGCTGGCCCACCCGAGGAAGACATCGACTGGGCGGACGTGTCCCCGACGGGGTCGGTCAAGTGGCTGGCTCGGGTGTGGCGGCTCGCTGGCGATCTTGACCCGGGCAGCCTGGGAGCCGACCCGGCGGCTGGCGATCGACCCACCCGCCAGGCCATTCACCGACTGATCGACGAAACGACCCGCCAGATGGAGATCACCCGGCTCAACGTGGCCATCGCCCGACTGATGGAGTTGACCTCCCTGCTCCGCAAGGCGATCGACAGAGGCCCCGGCGCCGCGGACCCGGCCGTACGGGAGGGTGTGGGGGCTCTCGCTCGGATGCTGTCCTGCTTCGCGCCTTTCACCGCCGAGGAGGTGTGGGAGCGGATCGGCGAGCCGGCCACCGTCGCCAACTGCATGTGGCCGGAGGCCGACCAATCGCTGGTCACGCAGGATTTGGTCACCTGCGTCGTGCAGGTCGCGGGCAAGGTACGCGACCGCCTCGAGGTACCAGCAGACATCGCCGAAGATGATCTTCGCGAGCTGGCCGTGCAATCGGCGAAGGTTCTCAGCGCCCTTAACGGGACTGATGTGCTGAGGGTGATCGTCCGGGCCCCACGATTGGTGAACGTGGTCCCAGCGAGGTAATCGCCAGCCGATCTCGATGGCGGACAGGCGTCGAGTCCGAACCCTGGACCGATCGCCGGCCGAACCGCGGTCTACCTGCGCTCATTCTAGAAGCCAAGGAACACAGCCTGCGCAAGAAAGTTCAAGACTGGGCGAACGCGGCTCGGCAGTCTGGGTGACTTCCTGCTCCAGGCCCGAAAGACACTCGTACTAATGCGTCGCTATCGCAGAATTCTGACTATCGCCGACTTCCGCTGGTTCTGGTTCGGTGCCACGGTCTCCTCAATTGGTGACGGAATGACCTTCGTCGCCCTGACCTGGCTGGTCCTGTCGGGGCCGGACCCAGCATTCGGACTCGCTCTGCTGGCCGTGCTCTATACCGCGCCGGCCGTACTCGGTGGTGTGCTGGCCGGGCCTATTCTCGACCACTTCGACAAACGCACGATCCTGATTATCGACAGCGTCATCCGCGCTGCTGTGATGGCCAGCATTCCGGCCACGGCGGCGCTGGACGTGATGCCGGCCTTCCTGCCGTTCGTCGCGGCGGCGACGTACGGCCTGCTCAAGATGATTCCGCTGGCCGGATTCCCCGCGGCAATTCCCTCGCTCGTCCCCGAATCCGAACTCGACTCCGCCAACGCCTTGGAGTCGCTTAGCTTCAGCGTCGCCGGGATCGTCGGTCCGGCCGCCGCTGGCCTGATGGTAGGCGTGATCGGCGCTCCTGCCGTGTTGGCCATCGACAGCCTCTCGTTCCTGATCTTCGCGCTGGCTCTGATCCGGATCCGCCAGCCCCTCAATACGCGCGAACAGCCGACTCTGATCACCCACAACTCCGGTGCCGAGCCCGTAGCCGAACGGGCTTCGATCCGTAGGGTGCTGCGAGACCCCGTGATCATCGCGACCACCATCGCATTCATGGCGTTCAACGTCGCCGAGGGCATGCTGTTGGTCCTAGCGCCGTGGCTGGCCAAAACCACACTGACTGGTGGAGCAGCCTCGCTGGGGCTGCTGCTGGCGCTGCTGGCGACGGGTGAGATTATCGGCGCCGTGTTGGCGGGAGCTGTCCGGGCTCCATCGTCGCCGATCCGCGCGATCGGCTCCGTCCAGGCTTTTGCGGCGGTCGGTTACCTGAGCCTGCTTCTCACTCCAGACCTGATCGCTCTGGGCGTGGGCTTCCTGCTGATCGGCCTGCTGAGCGCCCCTATGACAGTCTGGGCGCAGTCATTGCGGATGCGCCGAATCCCTTCTGAACTGCACGGTCGGACCTTCGCCGTCCTACGTACGCTGATGCAGGGCACCCTGCCGTTGGGAACAGTGCTGGCCACGCCCTTCATCGCGACCGACCGAATCGGTACGGCCGCGGTCGTGATGACCTCGCTCGCCGGCCTGCCCGGCGTTCTGCTCCTGCTCTCCCGCCTCCGTAAAGGAGCGACCGGTACGAAGCTCGACAACAGCTAGCGTTCCTTGGTGTAGACCGTTGGCGGTTGTCCTTGGTTTCAGAGGGCAGCAATGATCGATGGCACTGTGTTTCTGGACCCGGCGCGGATGATCTAGCCTGTCGACCGACGCCGCGCCGGTCTTGAACCTTCGTTTGCGCCGGATCTCACCCGGATTCATAAACTGAACCCATGCAGACCGTCGTCCAACTCGCGACCGGCCCCGGGTTCGGTATTGACGCCGTCACCTGCACCGATGACCATTCTCGGTGGTCTGCCCCAGAGGTCGAGCACGATCATGAACTGGTCCTCGTGCGGCGGGGCATGTTCCGTCGCCGGTCCGCGGGAAGAGAAGCGGTGATCGACACGACCATGGCCTATCTGTCGGCCTCCGCCACGGAAGAGCAATACGCGCATCCGGCCGGGGGTGACATCTGCACGGTGATCACGGTGAGACCCGAGCTGTGGCAGAGCCTCACGGGTGACCCGAAACGGTTCGATCGGTCCACGATCTACGTGGACGCACGGCTGGACCTCGTACACCGGAGAGTGTTGGCGGGCGCCCGCGGTGGCGATACCGAGTTCGGTGTGGCCGAGGAACTGCTACGGCTGATACGCCACGCAGTCGGTCAGGTGGCGAGAGTCCCGGGCGGGGGCGGGTCGGGACGACAGAAACTGGTCGATCGTGCTCGGGCGGCCATCATCGACCGCCATCCCGATGCCAGCGGCCTGCTGCCGTTGGCCCGGCTGTTGGCTGTGTCGCCTTACCGCCTGAGCCGGGCATTCTCGACGGAGTTGGGTGTGACCCTGACCTGCTACCGAAACAGGGTTCGGGTTGCCTGGGCCTTGGATCGGCTGGAGCAGGGAACGTCGAGTCTGGCTGACCTCGCCGCTGACCTGGGATTCGCGGATCAGGCCCACCTGAGCCGCACTGTCCGCCAGCACACCGGCCGGACACCGGCTACGGTGCGACGACTGCTCGCGGCGTCCGGGCGAGGAGAAGACAGTACGTGAGCCGGTCGACCTGGCAGGCGACGACGTACAGCTCGACCCATCTTCTTCTCACAGGTCGCAGATGGCGAAGGCGCGCAGGTCTGCTTGTCGTCGGTCCAGGAGACCCGATCGAGACAGACCGAGGCCTAGGCCACGCCCATCGGCTGAGGCGATCCAGACGGCCTTCCGGAACGCTGCAAGAACCTCCCCGGTGAACATCACATTGCCTCGTACATTCCGGATCCTCGCAAACGATCCATGGTCTCCTCGGCGAATCCCGCAATCGAGCTCGATGAAGCCCCTCGTCGCCTAGATGTCGGGAATATCATTAGGACCGGCCGATCGTTTCCTGTGACGGTCTTCGAATTGCAGAATGTCATTCGCGCTGCCCTACTCGGCACACCATAAGTCACATACAGGTGCACCCCCAAAAGGCGGAGGGCCACTGTGATTTTCTGCGTGCCCGGCCGTTCTGACCTCAGTCCGCATCGTCACTGTCGCAACCGTTGGCTATCGTTTGCCTCGTGAAGTTCGGATTGTTCGCGATCAACTACGGTACCTGCGCCGACCCCGCGGTCGCGGTCGAGGTCGCACGTGCCGCCGAAGCGGCTGGCTTCGAGTCGGCATGGTCGGGCGAGCACCTGGTACTTCCCGACCCACGTCCGCCCGGTAGTCCGTTTCCTCCCGACCTGCCACTGCTGGATACGATCGTCGCGCTGACTCTGATCGCCGCGCACACGACGACGCTACGGATCGGTAGTGGCATCATCGTGCTGCCGTTGCGAAACCCCGTAGTGCTCGCGAAGGAACTGGCGAGCCTGGACGTCGTCTCCGGCGGTCGGCTTCTCGCAGGCTTCGGAATCGGCTACATCGATGCAGAGTTCCAGGCTGTCGGAGTGCCCCAGACCGAGCGCCAAGCCCGGATGGATGATTACCTGCGGGCGCTCCGGGCACTATGGACCATGCCGCGCCCTCATCACGAGGGCCAGTTCTGCTCGTTCACCGGAATCGACGCACACCCGCGGCCGCTGGCAGCCGGTGGTCCGCCCATGATCATCGGAGGTGAGGGCCCGAAGGCATTCGCCCGTGCAGTGACAATGGCCAATGGCTGGTACGGGTTCGACCCAGATGATCTGGCCGGTTGCCTCGCTGGGTTGCGCCGCGCCGCGGACAAGTACGAACGTCCGGAGGATTTGGGGCAACTCGAGATCACTGTGACTCCAACCGGGCCGCTGGACCGGGCCGCCGTCGAACATTACACAGAACTTGGGGTGGATCGACTCGTCGTCCTGCCCAAACCCGACGCCACACCTACCGGCAGACACAGACCAGTACCCCGCGACGAGATCCTCCGTAACATCGAGCGGATCTCTTCCGAGCTCATCGACCACTAGGGCGCCGCATCCTTCGGGGTGCCAGCCCTATACCTTCGTCGAAGAAGTAGCCGGCGGCACCCGAACCGCCATCACTGGCGCCCCGATCACCGTCAACACCCTGACCGCGTCCCACCGATCGCCCGCGCAGAGGAGCACGGAAGTTAAGAGGACAGCGATCAACCCTGGCTGTTTTCGGTCCATCTCGGATTCGACCAGGCCCAACTCGTCGAGGGGTTACCGAAACTACCTGCGATCAGGGGCGCAGATCCATCACAACGCTGCGGGTGGTCAGATCGACCGGCATAGACACGTGTTCGTGCGTGATCAGCCAGCCGTCAGAGGAGCGGCGACACGTGTCGCTCACGCGCACCCAGTAGTCGACTTCGCGGCCGTCGAGCAGCGTTCCGCTGGCCCGCACCAACATGTGCGCAGCAGCGACGTGATCATTCGCCAGCACCTCAAGCTCGCTGATCTGCTGACCGATCGGCCCGCGCCAGCGTCCGAACCAATCCCGGAACCGCTCGCGGAGGGCCTCCGCACCCGTATAACGCAGCGGCGGCACGAGATCGAAGTAGACGACTTCCGGCGCGAAGACCGACATCAGGCCGTCCAGATCCTTCTCCCACGCCGCCAGTCCACGTCGGTCGAGCAACGCTTTTATTTTCGACTCGATCGAAGTCATTGGTGTCCTCCTGATCGTTGGAGCTCAAATTGCTCGACGGTGCGCGGCCACCCAATGTGACAGGGATGGTCTAGTCCGCAGGGCTTGAGCGACCCCGGTGGGTCGGCATCGGAGCGCCTACGTTGGCGGTCCCGTACACGATGTGGGCTGGATTGCGGGCCCGACAACCAGAACGAGGGCGAACGTCCGAGCCAGCCTTGGTCTCTTCATTGATCCGAACCATCATGAGATGGCCAACAGGAGTTGAATGATGACGTACCCGATCGCGACGAGTCCCCACATGCATCCGAGTAAGATCAAGAGGTTCAGATCGGCTGGGCGCTTCGGCGCGATGGCCTCGGAGAGCAACTTTGCCCGAAGCACTTCCCACCGGACCTGGTCGATCTCACCTGCCTTCCTCTCCGCATCGAGCTGACCGATTGCTCGGATGTAGAGGTCGAGCCGCTTCTGCTCCACCTTGCGCACAGTTTCCCCTTTCGAAGTTGACCGGTGTGGTAGCGACCCGGTTTCTCGCTCGTCGACGGTGGCGCGGACGCCGTTGATCAAGTTAGCCAGCTGTGCATTTGGCGCCGCCGCCGTAGTCCTGGTCATAGCCTGGAGCGCCGCAGCCGATGCGTCTATTGGCAAATGTCACGTACTGTCATAGATATCATCGATACGTCAGACATCGACGATCGCCTCCACCGGGCAGCGCCAGCCCTGCCCCGCTGCCAACGGACCGCTGGCAAGCCACGACCACCGAAGGCGGCCGTGACCGAAGAGGCTGAACGCGCGATGACGTTTGCAAACGCGAGATCCGCGTACGACGCGGACCGCCGTCCTCGCATGACAAGTCCCTCGTCGCCACCGATGCGGCTGGCAGACCACATGCCCCAACGGTCCATGATCACAAGACCCGTCACGTCTCGTCGACGATCACGGGGCCCACGTCAGGCCAGCGCGACGAGCGTCGCGACCATCGCGGCGCCGACGAGGACGGCACGCGCCACATGGCCGCGCTCCCACTGCCGCCGGGCGCGTACAAAGGTCACGCCGCTGGCGTCAATACCGGGGCCCGCAGCGAAGAACGTCGATCCAGCTGCCGTGAGCTGCTCGGCCTGCAGCCAGACCCGATTGATCGGATGTACGCGGACCCAATAGATCGCATGTGCCGCTCCGACCGCAAGCATCGCAAACAAACGGAGACCTCCGTCCGTCCCGGTCGGTGTCATCATCAAGATCGACACGAGCAGCGCGACGATCGCTAACGGTTCCGCCACGCCAATTGCCGTGAAGCCCGGATAGTAGATCCGCTGGAGCCTGACGTACTCGCCAGGCTCCAACCGTCGTTTGCCGGGCAACTCCAACGCGTGGGCGAGGGCGGGCACCAATGTGAGGATGACGAGCAACGCACCGAGAACGTGGATGGCCGATTCCATGGCCGCAACACTGGCACTTGCAGCCGGTTGTAGGTCAAATAGTCGCGTGCGATCTATTGGTGAAGCTGCGCGTTCCGTTGGACTGAGCCCTTCAGCGCTGCGCTATTACGAGGCTCGCGGCCTGGTGACCCCAGCCGCACGGCGGGCAGGCCGGCGGATGTACGGCACAGGTGAGTTGCGCCGGCTCGCGTTCATTCAGCTGGTCCACCAGCTCGGCCTGCCGTTGGACACCGCAGCGGTGATGCTGGATGAGTCCGGCGCCGAGTGGCGGGTTCAAGCCGAGGATGAGATTGACAGGTTGGAGACCCTGGTCGCCCGTGCGCGTGGCGCGCAGGTCTTCCTCCGTCTCGCTGTGAGCTGCCCGAATGAGCATCCCGTAACCGAATGCCCGGATCTGGTTGCCACTCTCGATCAGCTGCTCGCAGGCCGGACCATCGACGATCTCGCCCGCGACCATGGGGATCCATAGTCGATCTCAACGCGATTCTGCAACGCACTACGGCCTCCGTTCCGCATCGCAGCAGTCCAGCGGCGTTCGCTGCGTCGGACGCTGACGATGAGGCCGAACACCGGTGCCGCCAGGCTCGCGCGCAGTGTCGACCTGCGGATGTCAGCCGGGCGGATTGTCGTGCAGTACGCGCTGAAACAGATCGTGGTCGCGCCACGCGCCATCGATGTGCAGGTACGCCGGTGCCCGGCCGATCGGCGTGAACCCGCAGCGACGCAGCACGGCCTTGGACGCGACGTTGTCGACGAGTGTCGCGGCCTCGATCCGGTGGAGCCCAAGGTCGACGGCGGTCGCGCAGGCGAACTCAAGCGCCGCCGATGCCAGTCCTTGTCCGGTGTAATCACCATCGATCCAGTAGCCCGCGTGGGCGCAGTGCGCGGCTCCGAGCACGATGGAGTTGAGGTTCATCTGGCCGACTATGCGTTCCTCGTCGAAGATCAGCCAGCTGGCTGCCTGGTCCCGTTGCGCCGTCTCGAGTGCGGTACCGAGGGACTCCCGCTGGCCCTCGATCGTGTAAAACGACGTGGATCGGCGCGGCTCGAACGGCGCGAGGTGATCGCGGTTCTGATCGTAGGCTGCCGCGAGAGCCTCCGCGTCTGACAGCCGAGGCAGGCGGATGTCGTACCGCCCGAGGAGCAGCGCCGAAGTCATGCCACAGCCTACGACCGACGCTCCGACGTCACCTGATGAATGATCAGCACCTCGTAGCCGACCCGCCGGGCAGGTTCCCACAGCCGACATCAGTGCCCGACGAACGCAGCATCGATCACGATTCGCAAGATCAATCTGGCCGGAGAGGATCACAGCTGGCCATCTTGCACGTCACCTATATCGCTCCAGTGGCTGCGGTTGATTGCCAGGACCCGTACCGGCTGGCCGGACGGCGTGGTGGTCACTCGGTCCGGTCGCATTCCGAGCTTCGTCATGATGCGGACCGATGCGTCGTTGTGGATATGGCAGATGCTGATGATCTCGTCCAAACCGACACCCTCGAACCCGAAGCTCAATGCCTCTTGCGCGGCCTCGGTGGCCAGGCCCCGTCCCCAGAATCGTCGCGCCAGTCGCCAGCCGATCTCGACGGCCGGCAGGACCTCGGGCAGGAAAGAAGGAATGGCCAATCCGACCCATCCGGCCAGCTCTCGGGTTGCACGAAGCTCGACCGCAAAGATGCCGAATCCGTGGTCACTCCACGCCCGAGTCATCGAGGAGATCGCAGCGGCGGTCTGATCCCGGGTCCGTACCGACCCGTCGCCGATGAACCGCATGACCTCGGGATCGCCGTCGATCGCGGAGAGTGGGTCCAGGTCGTCAAGGCGCCAACCACGCAGTGTCATCCGTTGCGTGTCGATCATGATCAAGTCTGTCACCTCCTCACTCGAAGTAGAGCACGACGCGTGGCCGAATGACGCCCGCCATCTATCGACGACATCTATAACCGAGCATGAGATTTGACATTAGACGAAGGCTCTCGCGCAGTTCACGCTTTGATCATGGTGACCACTTCGACCGAAAGGACCAGCTCGAAATGAGCAAATCTGTCTTGTTCATGTCCATGTCCCTGGACGGATATGTCGCGGATCCCACGGACATGCTCGGCGGTCTCGACGGCCAGCGGTTGCACGACTGGTTCGCACCCGGCGGAGAGTTCGCGAAGTTGACGGGGCCAGCGAAGGAACTTGTCGATGAGCTCTCCGGGTGTGGTGCGGTGCTGGCCGGCCGGCGGACCGTCGAACTCATCGACCATTGGGGCGGTTCCAGCCAGGGACGTCCGATCGTTGTGCCCAGCCACCGGCCGCCCGGTCCGGCCGCCCGCGGCTATCCCTTGGTCACCTATGTGACCGACGGGATCGAGAGCGCGATGGCCCTGGCGAAGGAGCTTGCCGACGGCAAGGATGTGCAGGTCCACGGCGGCTACACGGCACAGACGGCGCTCGCTGCCGGCGTGCTGGACGAGTTGCAGATCCACCAGATCCCGGTGCTGCTAGGTCGCGGCCGTCGCTTGTTCGACGAGTTGCCAAAGGAAGTGGAGCTCGACATCCTCCGGGTGATCGATACCCCGGAGGCCACTCATATCCGCTACCGTGTCCGACGCTGAGAGACGCGCCGAGGTCGACCCTTCGCAATCGACTGTCCCCTTCCCCAGCGGGAGTCGCGCACACTACGGTGACTCGTACAGAGGCAAGAGTGACAAGGTCGGCCGAAGTTGATCATCCGTGCGGTTCCCCCGAGGTTGAATGAATACTGACGCACACGAGGGGTCAACCTCGCGGGTGACCGACGAGGGCGCCACCGGGGTCTGGTGACTGCCCCGTTGGATGCAAGATCGTTAGGTTCGCAACTCGCGCCGCTAGCGCTCGTCGATCACCTCGCCGTTCAAGGCGGAGTTGTCCCGAATCAGAGCCATCGCCGGTCCTATCGTGGGGATCCTCAGTGCGTCGGCGAACGCAGCGCGCATCTGCTCGGCCGTGTCCCAGTGCCAGGTGTCGGTCAACGTGCCGTCGTCCAATCGGGTCAGCCGGGTCTTGATCAGACCGGGGTGACCGGCGCGGATGGCGTCGGCCGCCCGGGACCGCTGGGCGAGGTGCTCGGGTACGTCGGCCGGATCGACGGTGTAGTGCTGCGCTGGATGCTCCAAGCGCCCGAAGCTCTGGAGCGACTGGCGGACTGGGAGCAGGACACTCGTGCGGTGGTGGCCAGACTCAGGGCGATCAGCGCCGAGTACGACGGTGACCAACGTCTGCAGAAGATGATCAACGACCACAGTGCGACCAGTCCGGAGTTCGCCGAGTGCTGGCAGGACCATGCCGTGCTCAGTCGCGGAGGACAGTTCGGCGCTTCAACCACCCCGCACATTCTTTCCGGAGTCCGCCATGAGTTCGGGATGGAGGAACGAGCGAGTGCCGCGACCACCGCGTCGCGGAATGCCCCCGTCCGGTCGATGACGTTGTTGGTCATGAGGCCGAAGTGCCCATTGTCCTGCTTCGAATTCGTTTGCTGGAAAACGACATCGCAGGCTTGGCCTAGCTCCTGACCAGAGTGGACGATGTCCATCACGGGGGGCGGCACGATCAGCTTGAGGGTAGCGCCGATCCCGTGAAGTCCGCCCTTCTTACCGACGATGTCAACCCAACCGCTGTTGAACCAGACGCCATCGATCTGTTCGAGCCCGCCCTCCAATCCGACACCGAAATTCGCTCCAGGCACCGCGAGCGCCTTGATCGCCCGGGACCTGGCACCGCGTCTGGCTTCGTCAGCAGTCATGGGTTGGTCCGACACCTGTGACGTCACGGAACATCCCTCGATCATCCAGGTTTCGTCCGGCCACACTGCTTCGAACGCCAGTCTGACCGACTCGATCTTCACGGGATTCCGTGATCCGACGGCCACAAGCATGCAATGGACGCTATCAGTCCGACCTCTGAAATCACTCAGGTGTCGCCTGGCCAATTCCATAAGAGGCCCTCGGCACCGTACCCGCAGCAGATTCCGCACATCCGTAGCGAACGCCTTTACCCGGCCACCATGAAATGTAGCCCACTGATCGACTCGGTCGATGGGTTCTATTCATTGTTTCGATTGGACGTCTCGGCCCGGAAGGTGAAGGCTAAAGCAGCCAGCGTGGGCTGCCAGAACAATCATCGATGAGCGAGACGGGCAGAGATCACGAGCTGACGTGATCCGCAGTCCGTGACATCCACAGACGGGCGATGATCAACACTGAAGCCTTCGTTGACGCACCGGACCGCACCAACCAAGACCGGCGACCTGGTGCATCCGGAAGAAGGTTCCACGCGCGGGCGATGAGTTCGTGGCACACCACGCATCGACCGCGCACGCGAACTTTCTGTCCACCCGAACCTAAGACCGACAAGGATGTCCGATGTCCAAATCCATTCTGTTCATGTCGATGTCCCTCGACGGCTACATCTCCGACGAAAACGATGTGCTCGGCGGCAACGATGGAACCCGGCTGCACGACTGGCACGGTTCCAGCGCTGAGTCCAGCTCACTGTCAGCGCAGGTCCAAGAGTTGGGCGACGAGTTGAGCGCGTGCGGGGCGACCGTCGCGGGCCGGCGTACTGCCGAGCTGATGGATCACTGGGGTGGTGAACATCCCGGCAGCTCCCCGATCTTCGTTCCCAGCCATCGTCCACCACCCCCGCCTGCTCGTTGGGGATACCCGAAGGTGACCTATGTCAACGATGGGATCGAAAGTGCGATGAAACAGGCCCACGAAGCCGCCGGAGGCCGAAACGTGTACGTGATCGGCGGCTACGTCGCCCGCAGCGCGCTCGAGGCCGGCGTCCTGGACGAGCTGCAGATCCATCAGATCCCGGTGCTGTTGGGCAGAGGACGGCGACTCTTCGACGTCCTACCTTCGGAAGTCGAGCTGGAGATCGTCCGCGTCATCGACACCCCAGACGCAACCCACATCCGCTACCGCGTCCGACGTTGAATGCAAGGGAGAGGGTGGCAGGGCCCGCTCCCCGAGGTGGCCGGAGCTGTCTGGGCCCAGACGGTGCGGATGCACCGAATCCATCCTGAGTTGGATAGTCGGACCCGCGCGGTCTAGCGCATGCTCATCCAGGACACCCTGCCGTTGGTAAAATGCTGGCACGCCCCTTACCCTCGGCGAAACCTCCCTCGAAAGTAACGACACTCCAGGGCTGAGACGGCAGCTCGCACGGGGCGGAACTCCGCCCCCTTGTTCTGGCTGATCGCGTTGATGAAGTCGTATGGCCACGCAGGGCATCGACCTCTCCGCCAGCCGATCGACCGACCTCGACGAGGCCGTCGAGATGCTCCAACGCACGGCCGGTCGCGACCTTGATGATCATCTTCGATTCGATTCAACCTCACTCGAACAGTCGCCACCGGGCTCGACCCGGCCGTCCCGAGCGGCGACAACCAACCAGACGTATAGACCCGACGGGCACGTTCGCCTGCACGGACGCCGACACGGCAGGCGAATCAGCGAGATCCGATCGACATCGTGGTAGGTTCTCCACCCGTCGAGACGATCGAGCCGGCTAACCGACTCGTCCTGGCACGACCGATCGACACCCCACCCGTACCGGATCTTCCCAATCGCCGACCAAACGCCGAGAAGGTCAGTGCCACCATGTACGACAACTATCCCGGGCGGACGGCGCACGGCCGCGTCAAGGACCTCCTCGACCTGGTCGTCATCACTCGCACACAGACCGTCAACCTGCGGGGATCCCAACTCGCGATCGACGCCAACGAACCGCATCCGCGATGCCACGGCTCGAAACATTCACGATTCCCGACGACTGGCAACGCGAATACCGGCGCCTCGCCGGCCAGACCGCAGCAGCCGGCGACATCACCGACGCCGCCACCGCGATCATGCACGTGGCTGACTTCCTCGCTCCAGCGCTTCAGAACACGCCTACCGAGTGCACAGCAGGAATCAGGTTGCCGAACTCGTCGCGTTTTCCTTGCCCGCTCCGCCGTCGGCCCGGGCCGGTGACCGCCGATGCCCGAATGTGCGCGTGCTCAAGGTTGAATCGGTACTTCTGACTGACCTTCGTCACGATCGGCACCGCGCACGGCAAGGGCGGCCCGCATGCCCACGCTGTAGTACCTGCGGCTGCTTGCCATGCTCACACTCCGTTCGTCGGGAACACCACAACACTGTTCCGGACCCCGCTGACACTGAAAATGACCTGTTGCCCCGACAACTGAACGCTGGTCGTGTTCGATCGCCAAGTGGACCAACACCCGGCGATCGGGGAGTGCCGGGATCCGTCAGGCACGGCGGTGCTGCTGTCGTTGGCGTATCAGGCGTCCTGGGAGGTCCAGTTCAGGCCTATTATCCTCCGTTCCGGCGAACACGGCGAACCTGTCGTCGGTTGGTTGGCTTCATGGTCGACGAGGCGTTGTCGATCTTCAGGTTTCTGGGTGCACTGGGGGTAGCCAGCACAGGCGAGGAACGGTCCGTGCTTCCGTTTCGTTTGATCATGATCCGTCATTGATACATCGGGGCAGACGGTCGTGTGATGTCCCTCATCTGCCGCAGACCGGACGGCGACCGCGCCGTCCTTGGTCAGTTCGAGGAGGAAGGGCGATTTGCGTCCGACGCAAGTGATCAGGAGACAAACTGATTCCAGACGGACTCCGACCTTCGGCGCAATCACCTTGCACGCCAGATACGGCGTGTCGTACTCATTCAAATGACCTTGAAGCATGCGGACCGCACGATTCCGGTCCCTTTCGGATACTGCTTCGGCATGACACCAATCCTCTCGCAAAGGACCGGCACCAACTGTGATTCAGCCAGAAGCGACTTCATCGCAGCTCGCCGGGTTCTGCCTGCCCTCGTTTGGCCAAGTCTGTGATGATTGCTGTGCCTTGATCCATGTGTATGCGGATGTTTGCGTGCTGGTGAAGAGTCGGCCGGTTGGAGACGACGATCAGGATTGATGCCCGGTCGGCGATCAGCGACCCAACGAGCTCGTGTTCGGTGTGTGCATCGAGGGCGGCGGACAGGTCATCAATGACGAGCACAGCGGCTGGGTGAGCAAACATACGTGCGGCAGCTAGTCGGTGCCGTTGCCCACCGGAGAGCTTGTGCCCTCGGGGGCCAATGGCGGTGTTGACACCGTCGAGGAGGTTCGGAATGTCACGGGCCAGCGCGGATCGTTGGAGGGCGTCGTAGAGACGATCGTCCGGTGCCCCGAGCAGGACGTTTTCGCGCAGTGACCCACTGAGGGCTCCGGGATTCTGTGGGGTGTAGGTGGCCCGCGGTGGGACGAGAGACGTCTCGGCTGGCAGGTCCTTCCCGCCGATGGCGATGGTGCCACCGGTTCTGGGCAGCAGCCCGAGGAGCGTTCGGACGAGTGTGGTCTTGCCCGAGCCGACTGGCCCTGAGATGACGACGAGTTGTCCTGGGGCGACGGTGAAGCTGACATCGTTGATACCGGTACTGCCGTCGGGGTGGACGTAACTGAGCTGGTGGACGTCGAGGCGCGCAGACTCGATGGCTTCGTGGCTGCCAGAGAGTGTTGCGCAGACCGTGGGTTGCTCGGTGAGGCTGAGTAGGCCAGCCCCAGGGAGGATGGCTTCGAGCCGCTGACAGGTGATCGAGAAACGTTGGTATCTACTGATGAATCGGCCCAGAGCGTCGACGAGGGTGCCCATGGTGCCGAGTGCGTAGACGAAGTAGGCGAAGTCGCCGACCAGGAAAGTCCCGACCCGCATCTGGTCGGCTGCGACGAGCATCACAAGGGCGGTGCCGAGCACGATCACGATGTTCTGACTGGCGGCCAGCACTTCCCCGATGGTGGCGTTGAGGACTTCGGCGTGGCGCCGGCTGCAGTTCAACGCGCGAGTGCGATCGACGATCCGGCCAGCGGCGTTGGCGACCTTGATGGTCTCGGCACCAGCAAAGACATCGCGCAGAAACCCTGATACGTCGCCGGCGCTTGTGCGTGCTTGAGCCTGCAAGGACTTGATTTTCTTGCTGGCGAGGAAGGCAATAACGGCGATCAACAGGGTGGGGAGCACGGCCAGCGCGGTGACCTCGATGTTGATAGTGAACAGCACCACCAGCGAGGTCACGCTGAGCGCGAGCGAGGACGTTACCAACTGTAGTCCGCGTTTGCCCACGATCTCAGCGACCTCAACAGCGTCGTCGCGGTAGCGCGAGAGCAGGTCACCGGTGGGTACCGGCGGAGGGAGTGCGCCAGGTCGGCGGAAGGCCTGGTCGGCCAGGCGCATGCGCACGGTGTCGTAGATGCGGAAGCGGAACACCGTGTCGATGGCCATCCATCCAGCAGCGCCGGCCGCATTCAACACCTTGAACACGAGGAAGACCACCAAAGGCAAGACCGGCACCATGACCGCCGAACCTTGTGCGGGCAGAGCATTAAGGTAATCACGGAGAGCCAAGCCCGGCACCAGCGCACATAGGAAGAACGCGACGCCGACGGCGACGTCGCCGAGCAAAAGGAGCCAGTGAGGGCGAACAACTCTGGCTAGAAACCTGCCTCGGGATGGGATCGGGAGAGTGATGGTCATCGGGCGTGCTCCAGCAGTGCGGCGTAGCGACCGCCCACTGCCGTGCGCAGCGACTCACGCGGCCCGAACTCGACGACCTGTCCGTCGTCGATGACCATGATCAGATCGACCTGATCGAGCGTGGTGAGTCGATGCGCGATGACGACTGATGTCCGGCCGGTGATGACTGGTCGCAGCGCTGCATTGAGATGGGATTCGGTGTCCGGGTCGAGACGGGCCGATGCCTCGTCGAGGACGAGTACAGCCGGATCACTCAAGGACACTCGGGCCAAGGCCAGGAGCTGTGCCTGCCCTGCTGACACCGTCCGCTGGCTGACCACGGAGTCGATCCCTGCCGGGAATCGGGCGACCCAGTCACGCAACCCCAACCGGTCGAGCGCTTCCCAGATCGCGACTTCACTGAAGGACGGGTCGAACAGCGCGATGTTGTCGCGGATCGATGCATCGAGCAGAAAGACGTCTTGAGTCACAAGCGCCACCCGCGCCCGTAACGACCGGCGAGCAACCGTAGTGATGTCCGTGTCCCCCAGTTTCAGCTGGCCGGTGTCGGGTCGCTCGAGCCCAGCGACGAGCTTGGCCAGCGTCGATTTGCCGCCGCCTGTGCGTCCGACGATCCCCACGCTCCCCCCGGCAGGGATCTCGAAGCTCAGTTCGCGCAGCACCGTGGTGCCAGGGTGGTAGGCGAAACTCACTGAATGGGCAGAGATGCCAAGATCGGCGGATGGGAGCACGGCAGTGCCGTCGTCGGGCTCAGGTTCCTCATTCAACAGGTCGCGGGTGCGCGAGAGTCCCGCCATCGCCCGTTGGAGGTCCTGCAGCTGGTTAGACAGCCGGATCAACGGCTCTTGGAGCTGCTGAGTGAAGGCGAAAATTAGGTAGACCGTGCCCAGTGTCATGGCTCCGGCGCCGAACCGCAGGCCTCCTACGGTGAGTGCCAGAAGTGTGATGACGGCGGTGAACACTGATGCCAACGCCCACACCAAACTGCTGCCGATTAGTGCTGCGCGGAGTTCCTCACGTAGGACGAAACGGTGCAACCTTCGCAAGCCGCCCAGCGCGTAGCCCGATGCACCCAGGGCTTGAAGATCTTCGACTGCCGTCAGCCGCTCCTCCAACCCGCCCATGTACGTACTGACCGCTGCCCGGCTGCGCCTGTACGCCTCCTCTCCCACTGTCGCCACTCGCGGGATGACGACCCCGCCCACCACCATGCTGATCAGGAAGATGACACCGATACGCCAGTCCAGCCACCACATGGCCACGACGACGCCGATGACGATCAGCGCCTCCGCGACGATCGTGACGACGAACCGGGAGAACAAATTCCCTAGCAGCGAGATGTCCCCCTCGACTCGCTCGACCATCGCACCTGGCGTTGTCTGGTGATGGAACCGCATGGGGAGTTTCAGCGCGTGATCGACCACGTCTGCGCGCAACCGATTGGTTCCCCTCCATGCGACCGAGGATGCAACCCCGGTCTCCGCTGCCGTCAGTGCGTGCCGCGCCACCCCGACCACCGCAAAGGCGATCACCAACGACCCGATCGTCCCGGGGTCGCCACGGCCGCCAGTCACGTCGTCGATGAATCGCCGCACGATGAAGGGGCCGACTAGGGCGCACACCGTCCCTGCCAGCAGCACCGCTGCCAGCAACACCAGCCTTCGGCGTTCCCCGGACAGGTACCACCAGACAAATGACCAAACCCCGGCCCCTCGCGCAGGCATCGACTGGCCAGCCTCGACACCTCCAGGGATCATGACGCGAACCTACAACGATGAACGCCCTCGGCGGAACAGTCAGCGGCGCAAACCTCTCCCCATTCCCGCGACGAGCACCACAGATAGGAAAAACGTTGTAAGCTCTGCACCATCAGATCAACGACGACTGCGGGGAGTTGCTGATGAGCAGCAAGTTCGCTAGTTGGGTCATAGATGCTCCTTCTGGAGCTCCACCGCCGGTTACCTCCGCGGACTTGACACTACTGAAGGACCACAGAGTAGCTGCCAAGGCATTACGCTATGTGCGTGGAAATCCAAGTGCGCTACAACAGCTCAGTTCGGATGCGCTGCCGGATTGGGAGCTGCAAGTCAAAGAAAACGAAAAGCGCCATGCCGCGTACCTTCAGGACCTCGATCGCCTAGCCAATTGGGACTTAACAAGCACCGCCAACGCGCCGGTAGTTATCCTAAAAGGATTCAACCGGTGGTGGATTGATGGGGACTCTGCGCACGTAAGATGGACGTCCGACATCGACGCTTTAGTGAAGGATGAGGGCGAGTTCTTTCGGCTGCTCAAACAGCAAGATTTTGAGATTTCTTATAACGTGCTTCCCCATGAATGCTACAACGTCGGGCACAACGAGCTTTTCTACAGACTCGACATCCATCGATCTTTTCCTGTTTGGCGGTACGTTCGTCACCAGGGGCGCATGATGATTGCGTCCAATGATCTCACATACGATGAGATCCTCAGTCAGTCGATTGAGGTACAGGACGGGCGCTGGCGTGTACCGAACGCCACCATGGCGGCCTTCATATCACTTGCCCACATGTTTCACGACTATGTTGAGCAGCCGCTCTGTGGTACCTATCCCAAGACCCGCGCAGTGGAACTGGGCGAGTTCTATGAACACCTTGAGCATCCCGAATTTGATCGCACCAAGTTCCTTGACCTTGTCAACCGACACCAAGCCGAAGACTGCGCCGCTTGGCTTCAATATGCCACACAGACGCACCGATATCGCCCCGTTCTCGCAGAGGCTGCCAATGCGAGCCAAGCTGGAAAGAACTTTCCTTTCCACAGGGACATCGCATGGAACGCACTGGTGCCGTTCGAAGTCCGCGATATCCTCGGAGAGAACTGCGGACTAGATCGCGTCAAACTCGACGCTATCGCCGTTGCTAATTTCGCAGACGTTGAGTGCTCTTGGAGCCAAGTTTCTTCGACTACTGCGAACCAAGCAATGGGATCCGGCCATGCTCGGTACCGCTTACGCATGCACAATGCCCAAGATGTAGTCACAGTTTCGTGCCACTTCAACGGGCCTCCGAGTCACTACCTAAGTGAACTGCGCGTCATCTTTGATACGGCGCGCGTCCAAACCGGCCTGAACCACGCACTCGGGTTCGAGCTCGGGATGGGCCTAGCGGATGAATGCCACGTTCGCTGGCAGGACTCCAGCAACGTTGAGGTGCAGATCCCAAAGGAACTCTTTCGTCGTCATTCTTTTGTAAGAGACCAGGAGCGCATTCATTTTATTGTCGCGTGCTCTCGGTTCGAGCAGCACCCAGGAGCAAGTTGGTCGGAATTCTTTGAACGCAACAGTTCAACTGCCGGAGTCTTGATCAGCATCCCAGCCACTCAGGTTGAGCATTCGCGGTAATTTGCAGAGCCACGGTCGCACTTACAACCGCCTAGCTCGAGGATCCGCAGGTCAAGACCGTCCTGCGGCTCAGAACATGATCGGTGATGACGCCCAGGACCCAACAAACGCGCCATTTCACCACCTCCGCGTAGGAGTCTCCTGTGAACGAGCATCCTGACTAGGCAAATTTCATAAGAGTAGTTTCTGCTGCCGCGCCCAAACGACTCGACTCTGATCATGGTGCTGGGATCGTGGACAATT
This sequence comes from Microlunatus speluncae, assembly GCF_009299835.1. Taxonomy (GTDB): domain Bacteria; phylum Actinomycetota; class Actinomycetes; order Propionibacteriales; family Propionibacteriaceae; genus Microlunatus; species Microlunatus speluncae. Next base: position 160,932 of record NZ_VKCZ01000012.1, on the reverse strand, counting down.
TTTCCTCAACGCACACAAATGCGGTTGCTTCACAGTATTATGAGATAACTCGCGGGCGACTCTCAGTAGTGCGATGGGGACTCGGCTGCATGCACGTACCCTGTTCTGATTGGAGCTCTGGTGGCCCGTGGATGATGTATCTGATCTTGCTGGCACGTTCACGATTGGTAAGACCTTCAACTTCGAGGCTGGACACCGGCTACCGAGCTTGCCGCCAGACCATAAGTGCTCACGCCAGCACGGCCATGGCTACCAAGTTGAAGTTATCCTTACCGCCTCGGCACTTGCCGACCCTGGTTTTGTGACCGACTTCGGCGACCTCGCCCCGTTCAAGGAATTTCTGAACTCCGAGCTTGACCACCGCAATCTCCACGAGGTTCTACCTGTTGAACCTACGTCCGAGAACCTGGCCCAGTTCTTGGCCGGATGGTTCCTCCAGCACGTCGAACCGCTGATACCCGGGCACCTGATCGCCGTCCAGGTACGAGAAACCGCGCACAGCTGGGCGCGCTTTGACGTGGAAATCCATAAGCCAGGCAGCCATGGGTGAGCCGCAGTTGCTCATCGCCGAGACCTTCGGCCTAGACCCGCCCACCTTCCAGGGAGAAGGCCCTAGCTGCGGCGCTCCGGCCATGTTCATCCGTCTGTCGCGGTGCAATCTATCTTGCTCTTGGTGCGACACCCCCTACACCTGGGACTGGACCCGGTTCGACCCTCACGTCGAGGCGACCCGGCGTAGCGTTGCCGAGCTGGCCGGGTGGGCGAATAGTTCGCCCGTGGAACTAGTAGTCATCACCGGGGGTGAGCCACTTATCCAACAGCGATTCCTGGCCCCACTGGTGCAGAGTCTGATAGCCGGCGGCAAACGGATAGAGATCGAGACGAACGGCACCCGCACGCCCGACCCGGAACTGTTGATCGAGGGCGTGCGGTTCAATGTCAGTCCGAAGCTTGCCAACTCCGGCCTCACTGAGAGCCAGCGCATCGTACCCGCGGCCCTTGAGGCGTTCACGGATAGCGGCCGGGCAGTGTTCAAGTTCGTCGCCCGCACCACGCAGGATCTGAACGAGATCGAGGTCCTGGCCGGCCGGTACGGACTGGCGCCGATTTGGGTTATGCCCGAGGGCACAACGCCCGAGGCACTGGTCGTCACCACCCGGGCGATCGCCGAAGCAGTGGCCCAGCGCCGCTGGAACCTAACCCCGCGCTTGCACGTGCTGGCGTTCGGCCAAGAACGCGCCCGTTGACCCCCACCTCTAGGAAGCGAAGGCCCAATGACCCACGCCCTCAATTCTCTCCCTCAACGGCGACGCCTTGTGGACGAGGACCGTGTCGCCGCGTTGGTCCGCGAACTACTCCTGGCGCTGGGTGAGGATCCCGGCCGGGAGGGTCTGGTCGAGACCCCCAACCGCGTAGCCGCCTGGTATTGCGAGTTGTTCTCTAGCGAGGATGCCACCGTCTCGACCTCCTTCCCGGAAGGGCACCTCGATGGCCAGTTGGTGGTGGTATCGGGGATCAGCGTGTGGTCGCTGTGCGAGCACCACCTGCTTCCCATGCACCTGGACATCAATGTCGGATACGTGCCCGGCGCCGAGGTTCTGGGCCTATCCAAGTTCGGGCGGATTGCCCGCAAGTGTGCGGGGCGCCTGCAGGTGCAAGAGCGGTTCACCCGTCAGGTCGCCGACGAGGTCGCCACCGCGGTAGGCAGCTCGAACGTGGCCGTAGCTGTGCGTGGGACACACCTGTGCATGAGCATGCGGGGCGTGCGCATGGAGCAGGCTCGCACAACAACCGTGGAGTGTCGCGGCCACCTGGACGGTGACACCGCGCAGGCCCAGCGCTTTCTGGCCCTGGCCACTGAACCTTGGAAGAGCGCATGAACGCCCAGCCGAGCCCAGGTGTGGTGCCGCTGACCTGGCAACGCCTCGAAGAGATGGTCGACCACCTTGCCCAATCCATAGGCCGCGATACTCCGCAGACCCTTGTTGCCGTACTGCGCGGCGGTGCGGTCCCCGCCGTCCTGCTCGCACACCGACTGGGCCTGCGGGACCTGCGCACGATAGAGGTCACCCACACCGCCAACGATGGTCGTCATGCTGCCAAGACCCCCACCCCGGTCGTAGTTAACGCCGAGTCGTTGGGTGATTTGGCCGGACACGACGTAGTGATCGTGGACGACGTCGCCGGGACCGGCCATACCCTGGCGGCCGTAGTCGACCTGGTCGTGCGCGCCGGAGCGACGCGGGCGCGGACCGCGCTGTGCGTGGTCAACGCCGACAACTGGACCCGGCCGGCCCCCGTGGAGGAGGCCGCAACCTACATCGGCGAGGTCACCCGTGGATGGGTGGTCTTTCCCTGGGAAGAAGGACCTTGATGGCCCTGACTTCCACTTGCCGTCCTCAACTCTCAGGAGGAACCATGACCCCCACCACCCCGCCGCGTAACTGCCCGGGGACAACGGGCCCACTGTGGGTGAGCATCGAAGGAATGAATGGCGTCGGCAAGTCCACTGCGGCCCGAGCCGCCGCCGCCGCGCTGGGCTCGCGGTGCCTGCTGCTGGATGAGCTCACCGACCAGGCCCACGACACTATGCCCGGACGCGTCATCGCAGCCCTGGCAGCCGGGGGCGACGTTTACCTGCGCACTGGCCATCCCGCCGCCGAGACCCTGGCCTTGCTCGCCCTGAAAGTCCGCGAAGCCGAACGGCTCTCCTCAGCCAATCTGACCGACGTCGACGTCGCCCTAGAGGACCGCGGCCTGGACTCGGTCGCAGTGTGCCAGGCGGCCATCTTGTCGATCCACCACGGCACCACCGACGCCGGCCGGTTAGCCCGCTCCGTACTGGACACCGCTCGTAGATGGTGCCGCCTGCCCGACGCCACCATATGGTTGACCGGCGACGCGGCCGAATGCACAGCCCGATTCTCCGCCCGCATCGGCCGCACACTTACACCTGAGGACCTTCAGGTGATCCACCGAGCCGCCGAGCTGTACGAGGTGCTGGCCGCCGACGAACCCGACCGATATACGGCCATCGATACCACTGGCCTCACCCCCCAGGAGGTGGCGGCCGCTGTCGAACGGACCGTCCGCCAGTTGGTGGAGCGACGTGAGGTGGCCAATGTCGCGTGACGTCACGTTGCTGTGGGGGCTGCGCTCGCCGTGCGCGTTCGCTTGTCCTCACTGCTACTTCGGAACCATTGACGAACACAAGGTAGCGCCGCCGAACCAGCTAGGTGTCCTCTCTCACCTGTCACGCACCGACCTGCCCGCGCAGGCAATAAACGACTTCGCCCGCAGCCTGGCCGGCTCACCAGTGGAACGAGTGGTCATCGCTGGGGGCGAGCCCTTGGACTGGCCCGGCGCATTGGAGGTGATCGCCCTTGTCAAACAGGCGGGTTGTGAGGTTGTGATCGCCACCAATGGCATCCCCCTCACCCGCCCCCACGTCGTTCAGAGACTGGTCGATCTTGGGGTGGAGGGGGTATCTGTGTCACTTGACAGCGCCGATGCCCAAGTCAACGACCAGCTCCGGCCATCCAGATCGGGGAAGTTCGGCTACACCCAGGTCTTGGAGGGGATAAGAGCGCTGTTGGCCGCCCGTGGGACTGATCGGGCGCCGCGGGTGGGCATCTACACAGTTGTGATGCATCCCCGCCCCCAGGAAATCGGTGACGTGGCACGCTTGGCAGCCGAGATTGGCGTGGACTACTACGTCCCCCAGCCCATCTCCCTTGCGCCCGGCCATGCCCTGTTTGAAGACCTTGCCCACCGGCCCCAGGACGCGGAGGCAGTCGCCGAAGAGCTCGATGCCCTCTACGCGAGCTCGCCCAGCCTGGCGCTGCCGGATTTCTCTTACTTGCGACGGTTCGTGGACGCGATCAGTACTCACGACAGTGGTCACGTCCCCGACTGCTTCGGAGGTGCGCGTCTGTTCTTCATTCAGCCCGACGGCACCTTATGGGACTGCCCCTCTGACCGGCGCATCGCTGCCACCCCTCCAGAGCACCGCCGCACCATCCGCGGCGCCGACGCAGCGACACTCTTCGCGAACCGACCCGTGAGCACCACATGCCCACACTTCAGCCGGGACTGCGTGAATATGTGGCCTCTGATGGACCTGCCGCAGATGCTGGACGCACGGAGGCCAAGATGACACTCCCACCGGTGCCCGACCGCACCCAGGCGCTGCACACCCGCCTTACTGCCGTCTTGAATTCATTGCCGGACCCCAGTGGCGGGACCGCCACCCTGGACTTGGAGCAGGCGCTCGGCGATCGATTGGGCATATCCGAGGTGGTCGCCATGGCCTCCGGCACCATGGCTCTGCAAGGCGCTTTGGCCGCATGCGGCATCGGGCCGGGTGACGAGGTCCTGGTACCCGCGCTGACTGTAGTCATGACCGTGGCCCCTGTGATTGCGCTCGGTGCCCGGCCTGTCTTCGTTGACTCCGACCCCGTCACTTTGGAGGTGAACTACGCCGATGCCGAGGCCAAGTGCACCGTCAGAACTCGCGCCATAGTTGCGGTGCACCTGTGGGGGCGGATGGGCGACCCCGCCGCCTTGGAGACCTTCGCCACAGAGCATGGTCTCACCGTGGTGGAGGACGCCGCTCAGGCCATCGGCACCGCCCGGAACAGGCAGCGTGCCGGAACGGTGGGGTCTGCGGGCTGCTTCAGCATGAAGGACGGAAAGATTCTCGCCTCAGCTGAGGGCGGATTCGTGGTCACCGACGAACCCGAGATCGCCGCCCGCGTCCGAGCTTGGCGTAACCACGGTCAACCACCCCCACGTGGCGAGATCCTCCGAGCAGGCGTCGCCACCAACGCGCGACTGGCCACTCCCCTCGCCGCTATCGCCCACACCAATCTGGACCACCTGCACTCACTAGTGGAGTTGCGGCGCGCCCAGGCCGGCCACGTGACTGACGCTCTCACCGGTGTGCCCGGACTGCGCCCGCTGTCCCCGGCGCTGGGCGAAGACTGGAACGGCTATGCCCCACTGCTGCACTTGGACCTGCCCCGCCCCCGCGCCTTCGCCCAGCACCTCGCGCGGCTCGGGGTGCCTAGTTCCACTGGCACGTTCAACCTAGTGCCCTGCGACACCAGGCCCGGGTTCACATACCCGGGCCGCGAACCGTGTCGCGGCGCCGCCCAGATCCTGGACCATACGCTCGCTGTGATCCTCACTGAACACGACACCACGGCAACCTTGGATCGCTACGCCGATGTCATCGCCCACCAAGCCGACGTCTGGGCCGCTGCGGATGAGAGGAATCCCCGATGACCACCGTGCACTCGCCCTGCACACGCGGACCATTGATCTCTGCAGAGGGCCTCAACGGCGTGGGCAAGACCTACCTCACGAACCGCGCGATCGACCGAATTCCCGTCCCGGACCGACCCCTGATGCTTGACGAGTTCTCCGAACGCCGCCACGGGCGACAAGGGCTCGGTGAGGACTTGCTGCACGCCTTACGCGAGGCCAGCGCCGGCGACCCGTTCCTGCGCTCAGGCACCCCCATGGCAGAAACCCTGCTGCTCCTGGCCATCAAACGCCATGACCTCGACACCGTCTTGGACTATCTCACAAGCGGACGCGCCGTCGTGGAGGGCCGCAGCGTCGACACCACCGCGGTGTGCCAAAGCTTGCTCCTACACCCTGACGACTCTGACGCGGCTCTGGTCACCGCTCAGAACTTACTTGCACTGGCGGCCGGCTATCGGCCGCTCCCCGACCTGACGATCCTAGTAACCGACGACGCCGACCAGGCCGTGGTGCGCGCCCAGCACCGCGACCAGCGCGTCTTCACCCCCGAGCAGGTTGCGTTCATGGGCCGGGCGTGCACTTTGTTCGAGCGGCTCGCCGCAACCGACCCGGGCCGGTACCGGGTCGTCGATCGCCGACTCGTCGACGAGCTCGAGGCCGCCGACCTAATAGCCACCTGGATCCGCACCGCCAGAGCGAATCTGTCTTGTCTTCGTGAACCTCTCCTCGGTGTGCAGGCGCCGTGCCTGTGCTGCACCCAGTCCGTCGCTCCGATTTCTGCGCTATGACCCCCAGAATCCTCCCTTGTGCGTCCGCCGGATGCGCATCGAGGCTCCCGAAGGACGTCCGGGGCCTGATTTTCGACTTCGATGGCACTATCGCCGACACTACGCAAGGTCACGAGCAGGCTCTGGCTGCCGCGCTGCGCCCGCACGGCGTGTACTTGGATGGGGCTTGGTACCGCAGCCACGTGGGGTTGTCCATTCACGACCTGCTGGCCGCTCTTCCCGGGGCGGCACACCTGCACCTTCCTGCCGAGGAGGTCATCCGCGCCAGTCGCACGCATCTGCTCGCCCGGCTGCACACTCTGGAGCCCGTTGCATGCGTGATTGAGGTCCTGCGCACCGCACGCCGCTTGGGTTTACGCTGCGCGGTGGCCTCAACCGCGAGCCGGGCGTTGGTCGCCCCCGGCCTTACCGCTTTAGGTCTGGATGGCGCCTTCACGGCCGTCGTGACCCGCGAGGACGCCCCGCGCGGTAAGCCAGCACCGGACCTATACCTGGTGGCCGCCGACCGGCTCGGCCTCCCTCCGTGTGAGTGTCTGGCCATCGACGACGCTCCTGCCGGGCTCGCTTCTGCCCGGGCCGCCGGCATGAGAGTGCTCACCGTCACGGGCGGTCACGTGGCACCTGCCCCGCATGCCGCAACGCCGACGGGCGGTATGCGCCCGCCACTCCGCCGACCACAAGAAGGAGTCTGATGCCCGTCCTGCACTCAACAAAAGACCTGCACATCCTCGACGAGCCCACATCCAACGGGCCAGGCGTAGGTGCCTTCGACTACACCGACCACTACACGGTGTTTCATTACGGCCGCATGCCCGACGCGATCCCCGGCAAAGGCGAGGCCAGTGCGCAGATGGCCGCCCGCACCTTCGAACTTCTAACCAAAGCGGGGATCCTCACACACTTTCGCCGTTTCCGGCCCCCTAACCGGATCGAGTTCGACCTCGGCCACGTCCCGGCTCCTGGCAGCTCTCCGCCCGCTGGACTGCGGCTCCTGCCCGTTCAGGTCATCTTCCGCAACCGGCTTCCCCAGGGCAGTTCCGTGCACCGCCGCCTCGCCGACGGGGCGATCACCCCCGCCGACTTGGGCCTGGACACCGTTCCCGGGGTCGGTGAGGCACTTCCTCGCCCGATCATCGAGTATGCGTCGATGTTTGACGACACAAACCAGTTCCTCACCCCCGCACGCGCTCAGCACCTGACCGGGCTGAACGACGAGCAGTTCCAGACCTTGGGCTCGACTGCGGCCGCAGTCAACGAGGTGCTCACCGCGCACGCCCGCGAGCGCGGCCTGGACCACTGCGATGGCAAGGCAGAATTCCTCATTACCGGCAAAGGAAGCCTGATGGTGGCCGACAGCCCCGGTACCCCAGACGAAAGCCGCCTAATGTTCCGGGGAGTGCACTGCGGCAAGCAAGTCCTGCGCAACTGGTACGTCGACAACAACCTGGCCGTGCCGGTCACCGACCTGATCGCCCGCGGCGTGCCGCGCGATCGATGGCCTCGACCGGCGCCCCTGCCCTCGGAGTTCCTTCCGGTGATGTCGAACATGTACCGGGCGTTGAGTCGGACCTGGACCGACCAGGATGATGGGGATGGCCCCAACCTGACCGACGCGACCCAGGCGGTCACCCGCCTCATCGGATGTTAATCACCCGTTTCACACCCGACCAACCCCGCGTGAGGCGGGCCGCAGAACCGACGGCGATACCAACAGTGGAGGACGCATGGGCTCGTTGATCGAAGACCCAAACCTCCGCGACACCACTTTCGTGGTCATCGACTTCGAAACCACAACGCCGGCCGGCCATCCGGCCCAACCCATCGAGGTAGCCGTTCTAGCGCTGCGCCATACCCCTACCGGGTGGACTGAGAGCGGCCGTTACACGACCCTCATCCGACCCCCCGATTTCGCGCCCGTGACCCATGCCAACACCGCCCAGAGCCGACTGGCTCCCGAGCAGTTTACGAACGCGCCCACCCCCTCCCTCGCACTGGGAGGCCTGGACCAGCGGTTCGCCGACCAACGCCGATACCTGCTGGTGGCCCAGCACGCCGCCACCGAGTCCGACATCATTCATCACCAGCGCCAACAATGCCCACGCCTGGCACGCATCGACCTAATCGACACCATCCCCCTGGCCAAGCACCTCGTCCCTGGCCTGGGCAACTACAAGCTCGACACCCTGCTCCACTACTTTTCCATCCCCCAGCCGGCCGAGCGTCACCGAGCCTTTGCCGATGTCGAGGTCACCACCGAGGTCTTCATCCGCCTCATCGACGTCGCTGACCGCGACGGCACCCTCGGCAACCTGGCCGAATTGGTCAAGATCGCCGGTCGCACCGCCAAAGCCAACCGGCCGATTCAGCAGCAACTGTTTGACCAATGACCTGGCCGCCACAGACACAGGAGAAGGGACTCCCGTCGTGATGACCGATAGTGCCGCCAGCACACTCGAGGTGCCGTTCTGGTTCGATCCACTGTGTCCTTGGGCATGGATCACTTCTCGCTGGCTCCTGGAGGTGGAACAGGTCCGGGCGGTGAAAGCAGACTGGAGGATCATGTCGCTGGCCTACCTCAACCTCGTCCAGCGCAACGGCGAGGGCCTCAGCCCCGAATACCGGCAATTAATGGAGCGTGCGTGGGGTAACGTGCGGGTCTGCGCAGCAGCCGCTGACCGGCACGGACCTGGTGTTCTGGGCCCCCTCTACACGGCGATCGGTATTCGGCTGCACAACCAGCGTCGTAGGGAAGATCCGACTATCATCACCGATGCTCTTGCTGAGGTCGGACTCACCCCGTCACTCGCGAACGTAGCCACCACTACTGAGTTCGATGCGCTGGTCATCGCCTCACATCGCGAGGCCTTCGACGCAGTGGGCCTTGACGTAGGCACACCGATCCTGCGCATCGCGGAGACGACCCTGTTCGGGCCGGTGGTGACCCCGTGCCCGCGAGGCGAGGCTGCGGGACGGCTCTGGGATGGCCTCGTCCTTATCGCCCAAACCGACGGTTTCTTCGAGCTCAAACGGTCCCGAGACCGTAAGGCCTCTTTTCAGTGACAGCACTCCCTACCAGTCCCGAGTCGTTGGATCCGGGACGTAACTGGGTGTCAATTGATCCCGGCTGGCCCGCAAATAGCACGGGAGATACGATTCCCCACGAGGCGCTCGGCAATGGCAAGCGGGTACCAGCCGGCCCCAGTGACCTCTTCCTCTTGCAATTTTCCTACCTCAAGGTGGGCAGGTGCGGTGAACGCGAAGCCCACGTCCAAGTGAAAGTGGGCGGGTTCGTTCTTGACCGAGTTTGCGGGTACCGGCCCGTACTCGACATAGACAGGTCGGTGCAGGGCGACAGTGACTTTGGCAGTATCGATACCGGTCTCTTCGACCAGTTCACGCAACGCCGCGCCAAGAAGAGTGTCGTCGCCGGGCTCCAGGTGACCGCCGGGCTGCAACAGGATCCCGTATGCACGGTGGCGGACCAACAGCACCTCGCCATCGCGGACCAACAGCGCACCAACGGTCGTGTGCATAGGAAAGGTGATCCGCGACGCGAGCCCAGTTCCCAGCGAGAGCTGGCTTACAGCTTCCTTAAGCGAATCCACTTCCTCCGGGTTGCGGGCGAGGTAGCCCTCCACCGCGGCCCGGATCTCGGTATCACTGATCGCCACGGCGTACCCCTACGCCCGGCGCAAGCCGAGTCTCTCGTGACCAAGTTTCGGAGGCAACAATGAAATGCATGACTAACTCCAACAGGCGCGATAACTGCAGGCTTCGTAGCCTACGGATGCCGCTCCGCTCCCGTGGGCTCAACGCGCCGAACTCCGCGCCGACAGGAGGAGCACCAGCGGCCCGGACCAGTCCGCAGTATATTCCGCGAATAGTGGTGGAATTGTGAGCACAGACGCTATTACTGGCTGGGATGAGGACGCCAACGCCGAAGCCTATGCAGCCTTCGCGCGCTCGTGGCCCATGTACAGCGCCAGCAGTCGAGACCTCGTCGACCGAGCTCAAGTCAGCGACAGCCGCCTGGTTGTCGACATGTGCGGCGGCACCGGAACTACCGCCGAAGCCATCCTCAACCGCGTCTCGACGCAAGCAAGGGTCATCTCCCTTGACAGCTCCGCCGCCATGCAACACGCCGGGCAACGCGCGCTGAACGACGAACGCTTGTCCTGGGTCACGGCATCCGCGGAAGACCTGGCTGAACACGCACCTGCCGGCAATGTCGACGCCGTCGTATGTAACTCGGCAATATGGAAGTGCGACGTCCCCGCCGTGTTCAAGGCGGTTTGCCGCGTACTGCGGCCCGGCGGCCGATTCGCGTTCAACGTTGGCGCCAGCTTTGCCGGTCTCACTCATCCCGACGATCAGAATGAAGACTCTCGACGCTCGCTGGACTCGTTGATCCGCCGCATCGCAATCAAGGACTACGGGTTCATCCCACCAGCAGTGAACAACGAGCAACCGAAACTGCCGAAAGAAGCGATTTCTCGCCATCTGGCCGACGCAGGGATAAGGCTGGAAAGCACCTGCATCACCGCTCAGCGCACGACCATGGCCGAGCGGAGGGCTTGGTTATCCATCCCGCTCTTCGCCCGCCCCGACAACGGTTTCACCTACGCGCAGAAGATGCACATCCTGGAGGAAGCCTACTCTCAAGTCAGCCCTGAGGAGATAACAATGACGCGCTGGCTCGTCATAGTCGCCCAAGTGTGACATCAGGACCGGCGTCAAGATTTGTCGGCGCTACTGGGTGCGAGCATACGTCCTGCCATGTTGCAGGACATCGGTGACGGTTGTGCGCAGTGGCCGTCCGGTGCGTCCCGCGGCGCGGTCACAACGTTCGGTGCCGAGCACGGCATTTCTAGAAAGACGTTCTACGAGATCCGGCGGCGGACAGCCGAGGACGGGCCAGCGGCTGCGTTGGAGCCGAGGTCTCGGCGGCCCAACACGAGCCCGACCAAGATCCCCGACGATGTCAAGGAACACGTCCTTGGGGTCCGTGCGGCACTGGAGGCTGCTGGGCTAGACCACAGGCCGATCAGTGTGCACGACAAGATGCACGTACTGGGCTGGACCCGGTGCCGTCGACGGCGACGCCGGCCCAGGTCTTCCGCGAGGCAGGGGTCGCCCGACTGGAACCGAGGAAGAAGCCACGCTCGGCGTTGGGCAGGTTCGTCTATCCGGCAACGAGTACGTGCTGACCGGCAGGCGGACGTGTCTAACCTTCCAGCTCATTGATAGTCACCTCCCGTTACGCGGTTGCCTCCCAGGTCGCTTCGAGTGAGATCGCCGAGGCTGCGGTCGCCGCCTTCGACACGGTGGTCGCCGTGCACGGTGTTCCCAACGGCTACTGTCCGACAACGGCGTGGCACTCAATCCGTCGCGGCTGGGGTTCCTCGGCCAGCTCGTGCAGCATGTATCAGGTCTCGGGTCGAGGCGATCACCGGCAAGCCGTGTGACGGTGACCGTGGGAGCGGGAGCAGTCACCGTGACAGTTGGCGCTGTCTGAGCCTCCCGCGTGCACCCCGGCCAAAATGATCATGGAGAACACAACGGAACCGCCCCGGTTTGTCCGGTGGACCCGGACTCCGATCAGCGCACCACGACGCCTGCTGCCTGAAGGAAGCCCCTCGCCGAAAGCCTGACGTACCGCATCAGTGCGATGTCTTCGTCCTCGGCGTCGCAGACCTGTGCGCTGAGCTCGGTCACGGGTACGAGCCTCATCGCTTCTTCCCTCCGACAGACCTCGGGGCGGGGACAATCCAGCCAGTCACCAGGACGATCAGTTCTGGCCCATCTGTTCGGTCAGTCCGTCCAGACCGTCTCTGATCAACCGACCGTAGTCGTCGTCGCCGAGCAGGTCGATCGTCTGGTGCGCCAGCCGGAGATGAACACGGGCGCGATCCAGGTCGCCGACCTTGCGGTAGCAGTCGGCGAGGTTGAGGTGGAGAGACGGATACAGGCCGGCGACCGGGAGGGTCACGCCGGCTTCCTCGGCGCGATCCTGCTTGATCCGGCCGGCGGCGGCTAGAGCACGGAGGTCCCAGGTCAGTTCCTGATTGGGGTTGTCCTGGGCATCGGCCATGGAGTGGGCAAGGACGCAGACGTGCAGCGGGTCCCCTGCCTCTCCGCCTATGTCCTCCCAGATCTGGGTGAGGAGGTTGCGGGCCGTCTCGCGTTGATCCTGGTGGTGGTTCAGTGCGGCGGCCTCGCCGATCCGGTTCAACACTGGGTCAATGATCATCTTCGCGGAACCTCTCGACAATGGTCTTTGGGACCTCAGCGGGTTGGCTGTGCCAGTGAATCGTGATGGTCGTCCCCAACCGTTGATCAATTCGCGGATGATATCGGCACGGCCCCCGTCACCGATCGTGGCACGGATAGGGATCTTGGCCCGCAGAACCTCCCACCGACCAAGTCTATCTCGCCTGCGGAGGGGATCCGAACTCCAGCTGGACGGCCCGGTAGTTGCCGACCCGATGTCCCCGTACACCGATGGCACGGGCCCTTACGTGTCAGTAGAAGCGGCGCGCGCTGCCCCGAGGCGTGGAACGTCGGTGCCGTAGACGTGGACAGAGAGCTCTGCGTGGGACGGATCGCGTTCGCAGCAACGATCAATAGTACGCACCTGCGCGATGATCCTCCGCACACCTATTTCACCAGTATCCTTTCAGTGACGATCAATCTAACCGCCCCTATGACAGTCCGGACGCAGTCATTGCGGATGCGCCGAATCCCGCTGAACTGCACGGCCGGACCTCGCCGTCCTACGCCACCCTGATGCAGGGCAATCTGCCGTTGGGAATAGTGCTGACCACGCCCCTCATCGCGACCGAATCGGTACGGCCGCGATTGAAACCGCACCGGAGTGCCTGGAGCCTTCAATTAGTTGGTGGAAGAATGGAGTTTTCATGGCACGTCCATCGAAGTTGCGGGAGCGTGCTGTCCGGCTGGGCCCTGAGACGATGGTGCGCGGCGAGTATCCGACCGAGTTCGAAGCGATCCGCACGATCGCGGGTCAGCTCGGAATCGGGCCGACCGAGACCCTGCCGAAATGGGTCCGTCAGTCAGAAGTTGATCATGGTGAGCGGCCGGTAATACGAACTGAGGACATCGTTGAGATCGAGGCGTCGAAGAAGGAGAACGCCGATCTACTCCGAGCGAAATGAGATTGCGAAGTCGGCGTCGGCTTTCTTGGCATCAATGCCAGAGGGGTGACTGCCCGGCCGAGGTTCGCTCCTTTCTTCACGGCCCCGACCGGCCCTCATTGCGCTTGGTGGCTGACCTCGATGTGCGGCGCCGGTCGGGTGTCTTGGCGTCCGCGGTGCATGGCTTGATAGGTGCCTGCTCGCGGCATCGTCCGCGCTGGATTGAGGCGTGCCCGCCTTGCGGGCGCTAGGACACCTGATTCGCGTTCGAGCAGGCTTGGAGGTCATGGTCATGATCGGCGCCGATTCCCACAAGCAGACTCACACCGTGATCGCGCTCGACGAGGTCGGACGAAGGTTGGGCGCCAAGACGGTGCGCGCCAATGACGACCGTCACCTCGCTCTGGTCGAATGGGCGGCCCAGTTCTCCGATGTCAACGAGGGTTACCTCCGGTTTGCACTGGAAGACTGCCGGCATCTGACTCGGCGGCTGGAGTCAGATCTGTTGACGGCCGGGCACCGGGTGGTTCGCGTGCTGACCCGGCTGATGGCCGGCTCCCGGCAGGCGAGCCGGGAGTTGGGGAAGTCGGATCCGATCGATGCCGAAGCGGTGGCCCTTGCTGCGGTGCGGCACCCAAACCTGCCGATCGCCGAGCTGGACGGACCCTCGCGGGGGGTGAAGTTGCTGTCCGATCACCGTCGTGATCTGGTGGTTCAGCGCGCCAAGATCGCAGTTCAGGTGCGCTGGCATCTGCACGAACTGGACTCGGACCTGCAGATTCCGAACCGCGGCCTGCGCCGCCTCCGCCTGGTCCGTGGGCTCCGAGCCGAACTCGATCGCTTCGACGGCGTGGTGGCTCGCCTCGCTCGCGGCCTGTTGGAGCGCTGTGCCGAGCTCACCGGCCAGATCAACGGACTTGGGAAGGCACTCCGCGGACTGGTCCGGACGCTGGCGCCCTCGCTGCTGGAGGTCCCGGATGCGGTGTGTTGGCCGCTGCGGTGACCGTCGGCGAGACGGCCGGTGTTCATCGCTTCCGCAACATGGACACCTACGCCCGTTTCACCGGCACGCGCCGGTGCCGGTGTTGTCGGGTTCGAGCAGAGGCAAGGTCCGATTGAATCGCGGCGGCAACCGGACCACGAACTGCGCGCTTCATAAGATCGCTGTCACCCAAGCCCGCGGCAATGCCCCGGCAAGGCAGACCTCAACAGGCAGTTCGAGCGAGGAAAGGGCCGAGTTGCCAGTCTTCGGCTGCTCCGCCGGCGCCTCTCCGATGCCGTCTTCGCAGCACTCCGAACCGACCAGAAGTCCATGATCAACAACACGAACACCCAACCACGGGTATTAACTGCCTGACACAGGAGCTTCGTGGAGTTCGACCGCCCGCCCAGGTACGCAAAGGGGTGAGCCCGGCCACTTCAGCGGGCAAGCCCGCGAGTGTACGACGGCTGCGCCATCTCCGGCGTACACAACTGGCTCAGGGTAATTCTACTGGCGGCACCGGTGAGGCACCCGAACGGCAGAGCGGTGCGCGTGGCTTGTACACGAAGCAGCAGTGCAGGGAAATTGATCATCAAGGACCCACCTCCGAGGCGGGAATGCAAGGAGTCACACAGTAGGTGGCAGAGATCGCACAAGATCACGATGACGTGAGTTCCCAACTTCGCGGGTTACAGAGCAGGTGCACTCCATCAGCTTGCGCACCTTGTGGAGGTGAATGATCAAACTCCTCAGGGCGGCGCAACGTTGAAGATCGGATCGCTGCTGATCTCGATCTGGTACGAGGGCGACGAGGTCGTCCAGGGCGCGGTTCGACGACGTTACGACTACCGCGTGGCGGATCTCGATGCAGTAGGTGTCGAGCCCTTCCGGGCTCAGGACTTGCTATCGGCTGTCGGCGCAGAGGTCGATGTCTTGGAAGCGATGCGCTCGTTGATCTCGTTCCTCTCGGCCGCTGGCGAGGCCTACGAGCACGGTCTTCGCCATCCTGAGTTGATGACTGAGAACAGGTTCCTGTTCCCGGAGTGGCTGGCTGAGGCCGCCTACCGGGAAGCCGACGGAATGGCACTGCTGGACATCCAAGATGGCGATCCCGGAGTGGAGCGCGCAGACGCGATCTTGCCGCCCAATCACCAGTTCGGGATGGAATCTCTACAGGCACGTAGGCCAACGAACCTCTCACGATCTCCCACTAGGACGGACCGCACCTTGTGAAGTGGAGGTCTCGCATGCACGGAAGGGAACGGGGGGCAGTTGGTGGGCGTTCAGTGACGATCTCTTGATCAAGATCAACTCCATCTCCCTCCGCGCAGATAGATGAAAATCGGGGATCCCAGACACTTCGCCGCCGATCTGATGCTCCAGGCGCCGCCATGCGGTCGCCGCGAGTGCGTTGCGGTGGAGGCGGAGGGCGCACCTGGTGATCGCGAAGCGATCGGCCAATTGTGATGGAGGACGAAGGATGGTTAGGGAAGGCACAGTACGCGGTGAACGGGAAGCGAAGCTGGATGCGTTGCATCAGAGGCTGACGGCGGCGGTCGAGTCGTTGGTCACCGGACAGGAGTGGCGTCGGGCGCTCGAGTTCTCAGCCAGGTTCCGCGCCCGCTCGTTCAACAACACTCTGTTGATCTGGTCTCAGCACCTTGCGGCGTACGAGCAGGGACGCGTGCCGGACCCGGCCCCAACGTATGTCGCCGGTTTCAAGCAATGGCAAGTGCTTGGCCGGCAGGTGGGCAGAGGGCAATCGGGATACGTGATCCAGGCTCCCGTTACTGCGCGATTCGCCAGTTCTACTCCCGGCAATCCTGCATCGTGGCGCCGCCTCGGCCGCAACGAAGCGCCGCGACCCGGAGAGGTTCTGCGCCGTCGGATGATCGGGATCAAGCCGGCCTACGTCTGGGACGTGTCCCAGACCTCCGGCGAACCAGTCCCGGAGCATCCCTCGCCGCAAGTCCTCGCGGGTGAGGCCCCACCGGGGCTGTGGCAGGGACTGTCGGATCTGGTTCATCGCCAAGGATTCACCCTGCTTCGGGTGCCAAGTCAGGACATGATCGGCGGCGCGAACGGAATCACGAATTACGCGCTTCACACAGTGACTGTGCGCGAGAACATGGATCCTGCCGCACAGACCAAGACCCTCGCGCACGAGTTGGCTCACGTGATGCTGCACGGACCCCAACACCCCGATGCGGTTACGCATCGTGGAATCGCTGAGGTCGAAGCTGAATCGGTTGCACTCATGATCGGGGCTGCTCATGGACTCGACACCGCGGCCTACACGATCCCGTACGTGACCAGTTGGGCGACCGAGGTCGAAGGCAAGTCCCCGGGCGAGGTGATCCAAGCGACCGGCGAGCGGGTCCGCGCGACCGCGGTGCGAATCCTCGACTCGCTCTCTACGATCCAGGTCAGTAATGGGGTTCCGCCAGGTCTCGACACTCCCGCCACCAAGGATGCCGTGGTCAAGAAGGTTCCCCCAGCGTTGAACGGAGTCCCGGCCCCACTGGTTCATCCGAGACGAATGTGAAGAGACCAATTCATCGGCGCGGCTGCACTGTCCGTTAGACAGACCCAATTCCAGAAAGTCGCGCCGATACCTCATGTGACAGTACCCCTGCGCCTAGATCTATTCCACTGAGAGGCATAGGAATGGCACAGAAGATCGTCACACTGTTCGAGGACGATTTCGACGGGAAGTCGATCAAGGATGGACAAGGTGGGACCTTCACTTTCACTCTCGATGGCGTCGAGTATGAGATCGACTTGGCCAACAAAAGCTGGAAGTCACTCGAATAGGCTATCGCACCGTATGTCGGTGTCGCTCGACGCGTCGGGCGGCGCCGACCCAAGCTAGGCGCTGGGAACGCCCGGACCGATCCTACCCAACCACGCGCCATCCGAGAGCGGGCAGCCCGCCACTGATGGTCGCCACCCTGGGAACGCTGAATGACCAAGATCAACAAGTTCACCGCAGCGTTGCGGAGCTACCATGATCACGAGCCTCCCATCGGCATACAAGAGTCGCTGGGCACGACTACTGTTGACGAAGAGGTCACGCCACCTGATCAAGATCAGATGATCTCATTGGATGCCGTCCAGGTCATCTCGGACGCGACTGCGTGATTGATCGCATCGGGCGAACGGTGTCGCCGCATTGCCGCCTTTCGGACGGGTTTCGAGACCATTCAAGGCTTGTGACACACATGCTTGACTCATTGAATGAATGATTCGATCCCTGCTGTGTTGTGCAAGACGCATGAGTGTTGTCCCAGGACCGCACAGTGTTGCCCGTGGCGGTCAAGTTGGCGTGAAGTCTGGGAGTTTTCCACAGATTGCGTTGCATCGTGACCCCTCCTGCGCGGATTAAGCGCAAGCTCTTGTCATAGGCCCGGATCACATTCGAAGACACACACGAGTTCTGTCTCTTCCAGGGGGTACGCGAATGCCAACATCACCTGCTTGCATCCAGAGCAAGACCACTCTGACTGGGCACAGGCATCTGTACGAGGATCTCTCGAAGCGCGTCAGGGATGTCGAGGCGCCACGGCCAAGAGCGCTCCTCGAGCTCGGAGGCTCGCAGTTCCCAAGGTCTTGCCAGCTGCGGCGCACACCCCTTGTCACGTCGGCTTCTCCGGCGTTCCTCGCGCACCTGATTGCCCAGGACCACATGGCGTGGCCCTCTGCGGGAGCCGAGATCACGTTGAGGGGTTGGGGATTGGGATGGAGCGTGGAGCGGTTTCGTCAGTCTTGGTTCAGACGGCCGAGTCGTTGCCGCCGGCAGCGGCAGCTCGAGAGCTCGCTCGGGCCGGAGTCGCGGTTTTCCCGTGCGAGTCGCATGGGAAGCGGCCGGCGACCGAGCACGGGTTCCACGATGCGACCAGCGAGATCGCTCGGGTCGATGCATGGTGGAGACAGATGCCGCAAGCGAACATCGGCATACCCACCGGTGCAGTCTCTGGTGTCGTCGTGATCGATGTCGATGTGCATGGACAAGTTGACGGGTTCTCATCGTTCGACCGTGCCCGCCGGGCGGGCCTGGTCGGTGGCTGGGAACTGCTTGTGCGGACTCCGTCGGGTGGGATGCATGCCTACTACCCGTCCACTCCGGACACGGCGCAGAGATCGTGGCAGGCCGCCCGCGCCGGCATTGACTTCCGCGGCAGCGGCGGCTACATCATCGTTCCGCCGTCACGGCAGGTGATCTCGGGGGCGGCGCTCCCGTACCGAGTCGAGACCGTCAATACCGGGCCGGCCGCGGCACTGGATTCGGAAAGACTCCGGGAGGTTCTCGACCCTCGGCCTACACCGCATCCCCGGTCGTCTGATTCGCTGCGGGACGCTGAAGCCTCGAGGTTGGCGGCTTGGGTATCCAGTCGTCACGAGGGAGAGCGGAATCGAGGGCTGTTCTGGGCCGCGTGTCGGCTGGCGGAGAGCGGAGTGCCGCCGACGGATGCTCTGGATGTCCTTTCGGCAGCAGCTGGTCTGGCGGGACTGGGTGAGCGGGAGATCACGACCACGGTGCGATCGGCCTACCGGTCAGTCCATCGCGACGTCACACATCGCGACCCGCCTGAACAACAATCCAACCGGTTCGGCCACCGCTCGCACCACCGCTCGGTGTCGGCACGCCAAGGGTTGCCATGATCAGACCGCCAGGCCGGAGCTGGGCCGTCACCACCGCCGTCGCCGGAACCGTATTCATTGCCGCAGGGGCGTTCTGGCTGAGCTTCACCTCGCTGGCTGATTTGGCGACTCGGTCCGGAATCGATGCCGGACAGGCCTGGGCCTGGCCCTTGATCGTGGACGGGATCATCGTGACCGCGACGGTTGCAGTTGTGGCTTTGGCCGGAGATCGGGCCGCCTGGTATCCGTGGGCCCTGCTGATCGGTGGCGCATCAGTCTCCGTCACGGCGAACGCGCTCCATGCGGTCGTAGCTGCGGATGTCAGTGTGCCGCCTGTACTCGCCGCCTCGGTCGCCTCGGTTCCACCGGTCGTGCTCTTGGCGATCACCCACCTGACCGTGATCCTCACCCAGAGAGAGGACCGTCCTTGGTCTCGCCCGTCCAGGCTTGCTGACATCAGCCTGTTGGATGGGACATCCGACCTCGGCGGCCGCACATCGGCGCCCACTGATGCCGATGCTGATCGCGCAACCGATGGATCGGGTCGGATCGCAAGGCCCAAAGTCTCAAGGAGCATCGACTCTGGCGACCGACGGGCCCGGGCATTGGCCTTGCGACACCAGGGGTGGCGCAACAAGGCCATCGCCCGCGAGCTTTCAGTCCACCCCTCGACCATTGGCCGTTGGTTTGCCCATCTCGATCAACGCCAAGCACAGAACACCGATCCATCGGAAGCCAAGGATTCGAAGGCACGGACATGATCAATTCGGACCAAGATCAAACAGGACGGATCAATCCCCTACCGGCGCAGGTAGATCCGCCATGGGCCACGGCCAGTTCACCTGCCGACCTGGCACCAATTGACGTCGACTACTTGAGACGCAGAGTCGCGGAGAACCCGGATTCGATCAAGCACCTCACGGAACCCGCACGTCGACACGATCCGAATCGGTTGCCCGCGCACACCGCCGGGCGGAGCATCCAGTGGGTTCGAGCGACTGACTTGATCAACCGAACGGCAGGCGACCTGGCCGGGCGTGGTCTCGACTTCAACATCGAGTTCGTACGGCGCCTGCGATCCAGCCCCGCCGCTGGCGTTCAGGCCATCGGAGGACGACTGGGGAAGCTGCCGCCGCTGTCAGCATTCGGCCATCGCGATCGCACTCAGGCAGCAGCCAGTCGGGCTGCCGTCGGTCTGCACTAAGGCAGGGCGAGGTTGTGGGCGCCGCTACGACGACTCTCTGGGACCTGCCGGAGCACCTGTCTGACAGGAGGTGCCCGAAGATGAAACCAACTGGCACGAGGCCCAACAGAACTGTGGATCGCGGAGAGAATGTCGAGGACTTCACCACTCGCGAGGGTCTGAGGTCGCTGTTACAGCGTCTTCACGACGCCGGGGCCAGGGCTTGGGAGCTCGATCCGATGGCCACCGACCTGATGGAGTTCGCTGCGGAGAAGTACTCATCGTTGGCGCGCAAGCATGGGCTGGATCCGTGGGAAGCCGCCAGCGCCGCCTTCGACGTCATGCGCACGAAGGCCGTCCGGTACGCGAATGATCCTTGGGCGGTGATCACACACGCAGTACGAATCACCTGCATCGCTGAGGAACGTGCCCAGGGACTGCTGTGCTCGACCCACCAGGCCCGGCGCCCGCACGTGTCGGCGGGCCACGATGCCGAGCGCTTCGGCGACCGCCAGAGTCCCTTGATCGACTTCCATCCCGCGTTCCGGGTGTTCAACGAGCACGACGCAGGAATCGGTGAAGTCGAGGACCACTCGAGAGTGTCGGCGACAGCGACCTTGGTGGTCGAGGATGCGATCAACCTGCTCACCCTCCTGGGATGGCCGACCGAGAGCGCTCGGGCCTCCGTGGAACATGTGTGCGCAGCGCTCACCCGAGCCGGCACCCGGCAGACCGCCTATGAGAGCCTGCGCCGGGACATGCACGCCCGCGCCCTGCTCGACCTTCCGGGCCCATCCTGGTCGGCGCTGCTGAAGGCGTTGCTGGGCAACCCGAATCCGGCCTACGCCGCTACCAGCACGGGCCGCGGCGTCCTGCTGCGGCTGCTCATCGGTGAGTCTGTCCCAGTCCTCTTGCGTGATGACGACCTCGTGCTGGCCGTGTCGCTGTCAGTCCCCCGCCACGGAAGCAAAGCCAGATGACCGGTCGGGACGGACACATCGAGCTGGAACGAGCGCTCGAGTCGATTGTTGTCGGGAAACGGCACCGCATCGACCTGGGCGACCTCGACGCGCTGGCCGCCTCGATCGAGCGGGACGGGCTCCTGCAGCCACCGACGGTGACTCCCGACGGGCTCCTCGTCTGCGGCGCGCGCCGGATCGCGGCCATCCGGCAACTCGGCTGGCACACCGTCAACGTCTGGGTCCGCGCTGGTCTTTCCGACCGCCTGGGGCAGCTCATGGCCGAGCAGGACGACAACAACCTCCACAAGCCCCTCACTCAGCGTGAGGCAGCCGCCCTGTATCGCGAACTCAAGCAGCTGCTGGCCGAAGACGCCGGTCGTCGGCAGGCCGCCACCCGTTTCAGCTCCGACCACCAGCCAGGAACTGACGGTGCTGCCACGGTGGCATCACCGTCACCGACCGCCGGCGGTGCGGTGCGGCGTCAGGCGGCTCAGATGGTGACCGGCCGCAACTCCTACACGACCATGGAACGCATCAGCGAACTCGAACAGCTTGCCGACGATGAGTCACAACCGGACAGCGTCAAGGAGCGAGCTCGAGAAGAGTTGCAGACCATCGATTCCGGCGGATCGATCACGGCAGCGCACCAACGCACTCGTGCCGAGCTGGTTCTGGCAGAGCTTGAAGAGATCATCACCCACCCGGCGACCACGGAGGTGGACCGGGAACGTGCGCAGAAGGAAGTGGACGGGATCCGGGGTCGGTCAGACCGGACCAACGATCTGCACCGGCTGGCTGCCGAAGCCGTCGCCCGGGTCAAGGCATCAACCGGAAAGCGGCACACGAGGCGCGCACCCTCGACTCCTCCGGCGCGCGTGGAGGTGCCTGCCCAGTACCCAGTACGCGCCTTCTTGGTGACCTGGACCGAGCTCACAGAGTGGTGGACTCACTACGACGCCGCCGAGCTCGCCGCGGCGCTCACCGACGAGGAACTCAACACGTTCCTGGCCACCGTCGAGGGAACCAACACGTTCGCCGAACACCTCCGATCAATCCGCGAGCAGCAAGCCGCGGTACCAACATCCCGAGGACACCTGCGAGCGCTGTAGCTACAGCCACCATGGCACCGGGACGTACCTAACCGACATGGATCGACTGGCTCGTGCACTCCGGCCCCGCGTTGTTCTACCCCTCACTGCAGCCGGACTGTTCCTGCTCATCGTGGTCGCCCTGGGCGTCTACGGAATCAGCACCGCCCCACACACGGCTAGAGGTACTGCGCCCAGCGGCCGGCCGGCGGTACCCACCACCTGGAGCGAGCCCGTGGCAACGCCGACCCAGGCTATCGAGATTCCGGCGACGAAGGATCCGACGTTGTTCGCACGATCCGTCGCCGAGGCACTGTTCGCGTGGGACACGGCCTCAGGCCTCATGCCGGTCGACCACACCGCGATGATCTTGAGAGTCGGGGACCCGACTGGAACGGAGCGGGCCGGCCTCGCCTCTGACATCGCCAACTACCTTCCGTCACGGCAGGCCTGGATCGAGCTCCGCAAGTACGCCACCCGTCAGCGGTTGAGCGTCCAGCGCAGCTACGTCCCGGAAGCCTGGACGGTCGTGGCAGATGCGGCGCCGCCGGGCCAAATCCAGGATGGCACGACCGCGATCACAATCGAGGGTCACCGACGCAGAGACGGCGTATGGGGCACCGAGGCCGTCACCAGCAGTCGAGCCGTGGCCTTCACCGTGTTCGTCGTCTGCGGACCGACCTATGAGAAGTGTCATCTGCTCCGACTGTCCCAACTCGACCTTGCCCTCCGCTAGGCGGCCGCGATGGCGATCAGACTCGCTGCAGCAGCTCTCATCCTGATCATGGTCGGTCCAGCCACGATCTTGATCAGCCTCGCGGCGTTGATCAGCTCTGATCTATCCGCGAACTGTGGATCCCCCAGCGGCGGCGACGTGATCGGGCGGGAAACGCCGTCGTCCCGGGTCGTCTTTCCGCTCCCTAAGGGGGTCTGGGTGATGACCGACGGGTTCGGGCGTCGGATACATCCCGTCACGGCCGACGAGTCGTTTCATACTGGGCTCGACCTGGGCGCGCCGGCCGGCACGTCGATCCGTGCCGCGGCTGACGGCATTGTTGCGGTGGCAGGACTCTCCGATGTCTATGGCGGGCTGATTGTCATCGAGCATCGAGTTGGTGATCGGGCGGTTGCAACGGCATACGCGCACATGTGGGAGGCCGGCATCCACGTCCGTATCGGCGACACCGTCACGGCTGGGCAGCCCATCGGCGAAGTCGGGAACGCCGGACGATCGACCGGACCCCATCTCCATTTCGAAGTCCGGCCCGGCGGCGCAAACGGACAGCCGATCGATCCGGTGCCGTGGCTGAACGACCACGAGGCGACCGACCTGCAACAGCCAGAGTCCAACATGTCACCGGGCTGCACTGGCAACCGATCGTCCGGTCCGCCGGAGCAGATGACCGGCGACCGGAGGCAGATGGTGGATGACCCGACCAGCGATGGCCGCATCACAGAGCCGATGCTGCACCTCTATCAGCAGGCGATCCACGCGTTCCCAGACACATCGTGGTCCTGCTACTCGCCGCGCCCAGGGAGCAAGTCCGAGCATCCACTCGGCCGCGCGTGTGACATCACCTTCGGCAATCCGATCGGGTTGAACCCGACCCCGGACCAGCTCGAGGACGGCTGGATGATCACCAACTGGATGAAGGACCACGCCGAGGCGCTTGGCGTGGAGTACCTGATCTGGCAGGGCAGGATCTGGTCCGTCGCCCGGCAAACCGAAGGCTGGCGCGTCTATAACGGAGGCGGGATGCACGACCCCAAGGACGTCACGGGCGGCCACTACGATCATCTGCACGTGACCGTGGCTCCATGACTGCCTCCGTGCTCGCGCTTGCATCCGACGCTTTGATGACGGGACCCAGGCTTCGGCACTGACGTCGATTCGACGCGCGCACCTGCGGCACATGAACCCAATCGTTCATTGCGACCTTTCCGACTGGCCATCGTCCCGGACCGCGTGGGCGGGTCGCTGATGGAGGTCTTCCCAGATTTCGACGGGCTCGCTGGAATCGGTGATCTTGAAGTCGTCGTTGGTGCATTGCTCACGGTCGTGCTCATTGCGGCTGTCCTGATGGTCGTCATCTCCGCAATCATCTGGGCTCTCGCCTCGGGGCACGGCAACCAGGCTGCCGCCGCCAAGGGCCGCATGGGGTTGCTGGTCGCCGTCATCGCCGCAGTGCTGGCGGGCGGAGGCGTGGCATGGATGAATTTCCTGATCGACCTCGGCTCACAATTCTGATCATCCGGAGCGGGGACGCCGTGCGCACCTGACTGGTGACCCACCCAAACACTCCCGGCTGCGGGAGATGCTGCTAGGAGCTACACGTGTTCAATCTGGTTATACCCATCGCCGTCGTTCCACTTCTGGTGCCGTTCGACGTCAACATCACCCCGAACGACAACGGTCTACCCGGTATCGCCCAGCTTCGAACGATCGTCGGCGCTGTGATGACGGTCGGGTTGATCCTCAGCGTCCTGGCCATGATCATTTCCGCGATCGTGTGGGGGTTCGGTGCCAACAGCAGCAACCCCAACCTGGCAGGGAGAGGCAAGACAGGGGTCTTGGTCTCCTGCGGCGCCGCGGTGATCTGCGGAGCTTCGGTCGCGTTGATCAACTTCTTCTGGGGCGTCGGTCAAACCGTCTAACTCTCCATCCGACCGAGAAAGTAGGCTTGTTGATGGGTGTCTGCGAGGTCCCCGGGATCTCCATCGTCTGTGACACGGGCGAAGTGACTGCTTCCAACCTGACGTCAGCCTTGTTCGAATGGCTCGCGTCAGCGATGGGCGAGGCAGCGGCCTGGATGTTCGAGGCCGTCTGGTCCGTCTTCGATACGACCACCCTGGTCGACCTCACCAGCGCCGGTTACGTCTCGGTTTACAACCTGCTCTTCGGCATCGCGGTGTTCGTGATGTTGATCTTCTTCTGCCTGCAGCTCCTGACCGGGCTGATCAAGCGCGACCCGACCGCACTGTCCCGCGCCGCTCTCGGGTTGGCGAAGTCGGTCCTCGGCAGCTTCGTCGTGATCACACTCACTGCCCTGCTGCTGGAGATCGTTGATCAACTCTGTGTCGGGATCGTTCAGGCTGCCGGCGAGACCACGGAAACGATGGGTGACAAGATCACCCTCCTGGTCACCGGCCTGGCCGGACTCAATGTCGCCTCTCCAACGGTCGGGCCGATCGTCACGATCTTCCTCGCCGGCCTGGCCATCGGCGGTGCCGCGATCGTGTGGCTCTCGCTGCTGATCCGCAAGGCTCTGTTGCTGGTGGCCATCGTGTTCGCGCCGCTGGCCTTCTCTGGAGCAGTTTGGGACGCGACCAAGGGATGGATCACCAAGTGGGCGATGTTCGTCATCGCCCTCATCTTCAGCAAGCTCGTCGTTGTCGTCATGTTCCTCGTCGCCGTGACCCAGGTAGCGCCGCCGATCGAGGCAGACCTGGCATCCATCAGCGACCCGTTGGCCGGCATCGTGCTGATGCTGCTCGCCGGCTTCGCGCCCTACCTCACCTACAAGTTCATCTCCTTCATCGGATTCGACATGTACCACGCGATGAGCTCCGAACAGGAAGCGAAGTCCGCCCTCAACCGACCCGTCCCGACCCCCACAAACCCGCAAGCTCCGAGCCCCCAGAAGGTGCTCGACGGCGGTGCAAACGGAGAACGTCCGGGCGGTGGACCCGGCCAGGGCGCGTCGACGAGTCCCGGACCGTCCGGCTCATCTGGTTCGGGCTCCACTGGAGGAATGTCACAGGCCGCGGGCGGCACCGGAGCATCCACCAGTGCGGGATCCGGCGCGGGTGCGGGTGCCAGCGCCGGGGCTGGTGCAAGTGCGGGAGCTGGTGCTGCAGCCGCTGGGCCTGCCGCGGCTGCTGTGGTCGGTGCCAAGGTTGCCAAGGAGGCAGCCACCGCCGGCCCCAAGGCCGGGAACGCACTCGGTGGATCAGCGGCCGGGCACGCCGACTCCGCAGCCGATGCAACCAGCCCAAGGAGCCAATCCACACCTGGTCGGGCATTCCAATCAGACTCCGGTCGAGGGGGCTCCGCTGGCGCCCGGACGCCAGCGCAGCACCCCGCGTCGGAGGGGTCGGACGCCGGCGCAGGCCAAGCCCGGCCAGGGACAGCGCAGACAAGCACCGTCATCGCCTCCCGAGCCGATGACCCCGCGCGGCCTGGCTCCCGCCAAGCCAGCCACGGCGACGCCACCCCGAAGCCCACACCGGGAAATCCACCTGCGACCAGTGAGGAATGACCCCGTGGCATCGACGAATGGCAGGCGTTCGGCAGGTGAACTGGCTCCAGCCAAGTTCTCCCGACTTGCCCGCCGGGGCGTCCTGTTGGGGTTGTCGCTCGCACAGCTTGTCGTGCTCGGCATCGGAGGTCTGGTGCTGGTCGTGGCGTTGTATGCGGGTGGCGGGACCCTGATCGCCTACACCGTGCCAATCTCGGCTCTCTGCGCGGCGATCGCGTGGGTGCCGATCGCCGGGCGCCCCGCGGTGCACTGGATCCCGGTGGCAACGCGATGGTCCTGGCGCGCCACGATCGACCAGTTGCTGTATCGGCGCAGGATCGTCCGTCCGCGCCCGGCGGGAACGCTCGCACTGCCCGGCGACATGTCCCGGCTGCGGGAATTCACTGATCCGATGACTGGAGCAGTGATGGTCCATGACCCCCACCAGGCCACGCTCACCGTGGTGATCGAGGTGCGGCACCCGGCGTTTGTGCTCCTGGATCCGGGTGAGCAGGAACGACGGGTCAGGTCCTGGGGCCGGGTCCTGGCAATGGTCTGCCGATCCGGCCGGATCGCAGCATTGCAGGTGCTGGAACGGACACTGCCTGACTCCGGCACCGGCCTCGCAGAATGGTGGGCCCGGCACGGTGTCGATGACGGATCCTGGGCCGCACAAACCTACGCCGAGCTCATCGAACGAGCCGGCCCCGCCGGGGAGCGCCACTCGACGACCCTCAGTTTGAGCCTGGACCTCCAGGCCTGTGCCCGCCAGATCCGAACCGCCGGAGGCGGCCTGCGCGGCGCCGCCGCGGTTCTACGACAGGAGATGACCTCCCTGGTCGCAGCGCTGCGGTCAGCCGACCTGGCACCATCGGACTGGTACACGCCTGGCCGACTGGCCGTCGTCTTGCGCAGCGCCTACGACCCGGCCGTCGCCGCCACCCTGGAACGGCACGGCGAGCTCGGGCAGGACCTCGCCACAGCCGGGCCGGTCGCGGTCACCGAGACCTGGGATCATCTCCGCTCCGATTCCGCACACCACGCGGTGTTGTGGATCTCTGAGTGGCCGAGGTCGATGGTCTATCCGGGGTTCCTGTCCCCCGTGCTGCTTTCGACCGGGATCCAGCGCTCGTTCTCGTTGATCTGTACGCCGCTGCGTACCGATCTAGCCGTGCGCGACATCCGTAAGAAGAAGGTCGAGCACATCTCCGACGCCGCCCAGCGGACCAAGATCGGACAGGTCGAGGACGCCGGGCAGACCGCGGAATACCACGACGTGCTGGCACAGGAGGCCGACCTGACCGCCGGACACGGCGTGCTGCGCTACACCGGCCTCATCTCGATCTCCGCACCGTCCCTCGACGAGCTCGACGCCGCCGTTGCGGCCATCGAACAAGCAGCCATCCAAGCCTCCTGCGAAACCCGGCGACTCGTCGGCCAGCAGGCCCAAGCGTTCACCGCCGCCGCACTCCCCCTGTGCCGCAAGGTCTGACCTCACGAGCGCACCTGCCTGACAGCGAACCCGCCGATCGAGGAGGCTGCCATGCCGACCTTTCAGGACCCCGTTGAGGACGCACGTGAAGGCAGCGAAGCTCTGCGCGGGCTCGCCCACGCAACTCGAACCTTCGACGACCCGGCCGACGCCTACACCGTCATCGGCGACCTACTTGGCGCGGTGCAGTCGTTGCGGCAGGTGCTCGACCAAGTCGCCGACACCCACCTGGCCCATCGAGACCGTGCCGCCAACGACACGGGAGAACGTGATGCAGGCGCGGTCGATGCTCTGGCTGCCGCAGACTTCCTACACGACGCCGGCGGTCTGATCGAGCAGGCCGGACAGGTCCTCGACCGGGCAGCACAACATGCTGGCCGCGTCGCCTGGCTCGACCCACAACCAATACAGCGGTGGGTCTCCGCGGTCTTCCTACAAGGCGAAGAGGCCGACCAGATCCTCGAGGTGATCGAACGTGACGGCGACGAAGCAGCCATCCAACGGCTGTCCCAGTGGGATCACGGGGACGAAACCACGAATGCGGCCATGGAGAACGGGCACGTCTACGACGAACCCCCGAACCACGGCACCGATCGGCAGGCCATCGACGGCGAGTACGCCCTGACCTACAACCCCGCGTCTGGTCATGTCGCGCTCTACCGACGCCACGCCGTGGAACCCGACAGCGCGGTCGGAACACTTGCCCCGCCGAGGCGAGATCCGCCCCGGAACTGCGACTCCGCGCTTCTCCTACGCATACCCGGTGTCGGTACGCAGGACTGGCCTTGGGTGACTCGAGTTGATCAAGCCGGCGGCAACCCGCCGCGAGGAGTCTCCCGATGATCAAGGACGAACAACTCCACACCACGGTTCTGTTCGCCCCGGCGGCCGAGCGACGAACCCGCCGCAAGAATCGCCGGCGGGCCGCCGATCAGCTCCACGCAGCCTGGCGCCAGGAGCGGAAAGCCGAAGCGCTCGCGAGAGCGGAGGCCGAACAGGCCGAGCGCCGAGCGACCACGTACTTACCGTCAGCAGGCGAACCCGGCCGCGCCGCGCTGCGCACACCCGGCGGTTTCCGCCTGCAACGGCATCAGGACACGAGCGCGACGCTCGCCGCCGCCTATCCGTTCCTGGCCGAAGCGGGTCTAGGTTCGGCCGGGGTGTTCGTCGGCCAGGATCTCTACTCCGGTGGGTCGTTCGTGTACGACCCGTGGGAACTCTATCGGCAAGGGGTGATCACCGCGCCGAATCTGATCTTGGCCGGCATCGTCGGCAGCGGTAAGTCATCCCTCGCCAAATCCCTCTACACACGATCACTGCCCTTCCGCCGCCGGGTATACGTGCCCGGCGACCCGAAAGGTGAGCACACCGCTGTCGCCCAGGCAGTCGGCGGGCGCGCCATCGTGCTCGGGCACGGCCTCGGTGCCCGGCTCAACCCCCTCGACGAGGGATACCGACCCAGCGGACTGTCCGATCATGACTGGGCGATCACGGTCGCATCCCGACGCCGCGACCTCATCGGCGCTCTCGCCGAAACCGTCCTCACCCGAGGACTCTCACCGGTGGAACACACCGCCATCGACATTGCCCTGACCGCCACCGTCCAGGATGCCGACGTACCGATCATGCCGATGGTCGTCGACCGCATCCTCCATCCAGACAAGGATCCCGACGGTCAACTGGCCGAGGACGGCAGGCTCGTCGGCCACGCCCTGCGGCGCCTGGTCGCCGGCGATCTCAGTGGACTCTTCGACGGCCCCTCCACCGTGATCTTCGACCCGACGTTGCCGATGATCACTCTCGACCTGTCCCGCGTCACCGAGAACAGCACGCTGATCTCCGTGCTGATGACCTGCGCATCAGCATGGATGGAAGCCGCCCTGCTCGACCCCGCCGGCGGGCAACGCTGGGTCATCTACGACGAAGCTTGGCGACTGATGTCCCAACCCGCCCTCCTACGCAGGATGGACGCCCACTGGCGCCTCGCCCGGCACTACGGAATCGCAAACATGCTCGTCTTCCACAAACTGACCGACCTCGACAACGTCGGTGATCAAGGCTCCGCCATGCGCGCGCTCGCCAACAGCCTGCTCGCCAACGCCGAAACCAGAGTGATCTACCGCCAAGAACAAGATCAACTCGGAACCACCTCAGCAGCACTCGGGCTCACAGGCACCGAGCAAGAACTCCTTCCCGGACTCGGCACCGGCCAAGGACTCTGGCGAATCAAGGACCGCAGTTTCGTCGTCCAACATCAACTCCATCCGGCCGAGCACGACCTGTTCGACACAACCGGACGCATGACCACAGGCGGTGCAAACCCATGAGTAGTAGTAGCACCGTCCATGATCATCTGCCCAGTTCCGCCCCGTGCGACCCAGGCGTACCTGCCCTCCATGAGTCGTCATGGAAGAACCGAGAAAACGCCGTCCCGCCGCTCCCGCGCGGCCAGGCAAGTTGCCGCAGCCGTCCCAGACTCACTCACCCAGGTCGTCGCCACGGTCTCCGGGCCGGGGACCATGACCGTGACGGTCAACGGCGAACCATTCCCACCACCGGACGAAACGAATCCCTGGACGCGCGCCACCATCGGGGCCGTCCTCGATGCGGTCACGCGGCATCGGCGGATCCCGGTCCGGTTCGAGGTACACGAAACCGATGGCAGCACCTTCACCGAGATCATTCCCGCGGGCCACGGCACCAGCGAACCACCGGCGCCCGGCCCAGTATCGCCAGACCCCGTGAATCGCGATGCAGCGATCACTGAGGGTGGGAAGTCCGCGGACGCTGCCGACCTGATCGAGTTCAGCGTCGACGGGTTCGTCGGCGGCGAGGAAATCGCGGTGGCTGTCGTCGTGGCGGTGACAGCGGCCGGGCCGGACGGCACCGCACAGCTCCGCCTCGAACCTGCCGTCCTGCACGGAGGCCATGAGGTGGTGCTGTACGGGTGGATCTCGGGCAACGCCGCGGTGCGGAGACGGTCGTGAACTGGCAGCGGAGACAGACCGGCTCGTGGGGCGACGAACTCACCAACGCCGCCATGGCAGCCCTCATCGGACTCTTCACCGTTGCGCTCATCCTCCGCGGTTCCGGATCGGTCGCGGCCCACCTCACCGGCAGTCCCCAACCCAAGGGTTCAATCGCCGCAGGCGTCGGCGTGCTGTTCGACCTGGGAAACCCCGGAGCGGCGCTCGGCGCCCAAGACTTGAACCCCGTCGCCTATTGGATCGTCACCGCCACGATGCTGGTCGGCGTCGCCTCCATAGCGAGCTGGATCTGGACGCGGATCCTCCGCCATGTGTACGCAGTCGAGACCGACCCACGCAAGACACTTGGTGCTGCCACCAAGCACGAGGTAGTCACGTCCTCCTCCGGCGCTGCCCTGCTCAAACGGGCCCGCCACTTGCGCCCATCGCTGATCAGACCACATCCCCGCGACGTCGGCTACCAGCTCGGCACGTCCCGCGGGCAACAGGTCTGGGCCAGCGTCGAGGATTCGATCCTGCTGATCGGTCCGCCACGCTCCGGCAAAGGCCTGCACATCGTCATCCCGGCGATCCTGGACGCACCCGGCGCCGTCGTCACCACCAGCACCCGCCCCGACAACCTCACAGCCACTCTCCGCGCCCGGCAACGACGCGGACCGGTAGCGGTGTTCGATCCGCAGCACCTCGCCGAAGGCGTCCCGGCCGGTCTGCGCTGGTCACCCATCCGCGGCTGCTCCGACCCGCTCACCGCCATGATCCGCGCCACGGGACTTGCCTCCGCCACCGGGCTGTCCGCCGGCGGAGTTGACGCCGGCGGGTTCTGGGAAGGGAAGACCCGGACCGCGCTCCAGGCGCTCCTCCACGCCGCCGCCCTCGACGACCGGCCCCCGAGCGACCTGTACCGGTGGACCCTCGATCCCACCGCCGCCAGCGACGCCGTCGCCATCCTCACCAACAGCCCCAACGCCGCGACCGGCTGGGCAGATTCGCTGGAGTCCATGATCGACTCCGATCCAAGAACGCGTGACTCGATCTGGCAGGGCGTGAGTCTCGCCCTCGGCGCACTGGCCGACCCACGCGTGCTCGACGCCGTCAGCCCCAAATCGGGCGAGGACTTCGACCCCGAACATTTCCTCGCCGAGAACGGAACGCTGTACCTGCTGGCCACCGGCGCCGGAGCCGGCGCGAGCTCAGCCCTGGTCTCAGCCTTCGTCGAAGACCTGGTCGAGACAGCCCGCCGGATCGCAGCCCGCTCACCCGGCGCCCGGCTCGATCCACCACTACTGCTCGCACTCGATGAAATCGGCAACCTCGCACCACTCCCGTCACTACCGACCCTGATGGCCGAAGGCGGCGGCACCGGAATCACCTGCCTGCCCGTCCTGCAATCACTCGCCCAAGCCCGCGACAAATGGAACGACAATGCCGCTAACGCGATCTGGGACGCCAGCATCGTCAAGATCATCCTCGGTGGAGCATCCAACTCCAAGGACCTCCAGGACCTGTCCACCGTGATCGGCGAACGCGACGAATACACCGACTCCGTGACCCTGGGTGATCACGGATCCCGCTCCAACCAGCGATCGGTACGCCGAGTCCCGATCATGCCCCCGAACCGCATCAGGACCCTCCCCTTCGGCATCGGCATCACCCTGCTCCGCTCGACCCGACCGATCATCACCGACCTGCGCGCCTGGCCAGACCGCCGCGACGCCGACCAGCTGAGACGCGACCGCGCGCACCTCGAGCAGCTCCTACACCGCCACCAATCAGGATCCTGAACGGAGTGTCGGGGATGCCGAGCGCACCTGATTGACAACGACGGCCAGCCGGTGGCCGCACCCGATCAGTCAGGAACGACCGATGCCGATCCACACCCAACAGTCCATCTCGGGATTCATCGCGACCGAACCGCGACTCACCTACACAGCCAGCGGCGTCGCCCGGTTCTACGCCCGATTCGGCCAGGAGCACTACCGCCGGGAAGCCGACGACTCGTTCACCAAGCTCGAGCCGACCTTCAGCAACCTCGTCATGTACAACGCCAGCGCCGAACGCGCCTACGACCGATTCACCAAAGGCGACAGTTTCGTGGCCGAAGGCAAGATCAACACCTACGACTACGAACGCGACGGCCAGCAAATCGCCGGCGAGGAATTCGTCGCCCGTAAGATCGGCCACGACACCGCCCGCACTCGCTACGACGTCGACCGCACACCGCGACAGGTGACGGAGCACGACGCCGCCGCCCGTACAGCAGCAGACCGGGAGGCCAACACCTTCGAATCACCGACCAGATCCGATCAACCGGGCCCTTCAGCGCTGAGTGTCTGAGCGGGCACCACCGATGAGCACCATGTACCCGAACGAACCCGAGCCGACAGATCCGCCGGACCAACACTGGCAGTCTGCGAATGTTGATCTTCCGGAACCACCGCACCCGATCAACTGGAACCTGCTCAGCGCCGATGATCTTGAGGCTGAATGGCTCGCGCTCAATCAATGGATCAACTGGCTCCGCCACACGTATGGGCTGCCAGCCAGCGTCGTCCCTCCCCTGTGGCACCGACATCCCGAACTCGTCTGGGAACTCAGCGCCCTGCACCTTCACTGGCTCGCCGCATACGACCCCGAACAACACGCCTCCGCCCCGCTCGGCTGGCACCGCGACTTCGCCGACACCCGGCAACGGCTACGCGACTGGGTCGCTACCTCCGGAACAAGGCTCGACCGAGACCGACCCACCCGCCAGACCGCATGGCCGGGCGAAGAAATCGGCAGAGCGATCGAGGACATGACCATCACCGACCGGGACGAAGACTTCGTCCGTTTCCTCCTCGATGAGGTCGAAGCGCGGCGCCGAGCCGAGGAGGCCTTCTACTCCTCCCTTGCCAACCCGCGGGCCCGCCCAACGCTCGCCGAACCTGCATCGCGGCAGGACCCGTGATGGTGCGCCACTACCGGCGGACGACCGAGCACATCACCGCCGACCGGCAGATCAGCGCACGGATCTACCGCCGCGAGCAGGTCGATGCCGAGAAAATTGCCGAAGTCCTCATTCGCCATGCTTTGCGAGCCCCAGACAGCGGCCGCGGAACCCTTGCAGCCGGCAACCTCCAACGGCTACTCACACCGAATCGGTAACATACGAATCACAGCCACATTCCCGGCGCCGCTGGCACCAAGCCAAAACCTCCGCCAGAGCTGATTCGCTCGAAGCGGTGGTGTCCCTCAACTCACACGTGACCGCCTCAGTCGCCCTCGACCGTCCGACTCCGAGTTGGGCGCATTACACAAGGCGGTCACGATCATGAGCATCACCGAACTCCCGGCCGGGATCGACATCAACGCCCTCCGGGCACTCGCCGGCGTCAAGCTGAGCCAGCCGCCCACCACAGCCGATCGGGACGGACTACTGCCGGCGATCTCCTACCTCCGGGTCTCAACGAAAGACCAGGCCACCCGCAACGGGCTCGACGAAGGGCTCTCAATACCCGCACAGCGGGATGCTGCCGCACGCAAGGCCCGCCAACTCGGAGCGGTGATCGTTGAAGAGTTCATCGAACCCGGTGAGTCGGCGAAAACCGCACAACGCCGGGCACTGCAGCGAATGCTCGACTACATCGCCAACAACCCGGTCCGCTACTGCATCATCAACAAGGTCGACCGACTTGCCCGGAACCGGCTCGACGACGCGATGATCCACGCCACCCTCCGCGACGCCGGAGTCACCCTCGTCTCTGTCACCGAGAACATCGACGAAACACCATCCGGCATGCTCATGCACGGAATCATGGCCTCCATCGCCGAGTTCTACTCCCTCAACCTCGGCCAAGAAGTCACCAAGGGCATGGTCCAAAAGGCCACCATCGGCGGCACCCCCACCAAGGCGCCCGCCGGCTACCTCAACATCCGAACAACCGATGCCAGCGGACACGAAGTCCGCACCATCCAGCTCGATCCCGAGCGGGCCGACCTGATCCGCTACGCGTTCGCCGCCTACGCCGATGGCGACTGGTCCTTATCGAAGCTCGCCCGGGAGCTGACCACCCGCGGGCTCACCACCAGGCCGACACCGTCCCAACCGGCCAAGCCGATGACCCCGAAGCTGCTGCACAAGATCCTCACCAACCCCTACTACCAGGGCATCGTCACCTTTCGCGGCGTCACCTACCCGGGCACCCACGAGCCGCTCACCGACCCCGAAACCTTCGACCGAGTCCAAACCGTGCTCGCTGCCAACAAGGCCACCGGAGACCGGCCGCAGAAGTACGACCACTATCTCAAAGGCACGCTCTTCTGCTCCTGCGGCGCAAAACTCATGTACGAACGCCCCCGCAACCGACACGGCACCAGCTACGAATACTTCACCTGCGCCGGCCGACGCCTCAAACGCAACGCCTGCCAACGAGCCGCCCTACTGGTCGACCGCGTCGAAGAATGCATCGAGCACGCCTACACCGCCATCAGCCTCACCAGCGCCCAGGTCGGCCAGGTCCGCGAGGTCCTGTACGCCGTGTTCCGCCATCTGGAAGTTTCGTCGAACGACGAGCGCGCCACCCTGTCCACGCAGAAGAACAAACTCGAAGCCGAACAGGTCAAGCTCCTCCAGGCCCACTACGCCGACGCGATTCCCATCGACCTGCTCAAGACCGAGCAAGATCGTATCCGCGGCAGCCTGACCAACCTCAACACCAGACTGGATAACCTGGACAGCACCTACGACCGCGCCCGCACCGGACTCGACGACATCCTCGACCTCCTGCACGACCTGGCAGGTCTCTACCTCAGAAGCAAACCCGCCGAAAGGCGCACGCTCAACCGCGCGCTCTTCACCAAGATCATCATCGACGACGACACCCGAGCCACCATCATCCCGGCGGGAGCGGCCGCGACCATCCTCAAGGCCACCAGTGCGGACCCGGAAGACGATCGAACCCTGCCCCACATTGATCCGGGGCAGGGTTCGAACTTCGACACTTACGTGGAGCTAAGGGGATTCGAACCCCTGACCTTCTCCATGCCATGGAGACGCGCTACCAACTGCGCCATAGCCCCTTGCGGGTGCTCCCGCGGCCGACCCGCTGGCCGTGAGAACTCGGAAATACTAGCGTGCCGACCCCGCGGAGGCGAAATCAGATCATGACTTGGGATCGAGCGGGGCGACGGGGTCCGGGATGTCGGTCAGGCCGGTCAGGTTGTAGCCGGTCAGGCGCCAGCCGAGGGCCTTCCGGTCGAGGATGGCCCAGGCGCAGTTGTCCATGCCGGTGAAGATGTTCCAGTGCTGTTCGGGCACCCCTAGGAACGATGCGATGCCCAGGCGGGCGGCCAGGCCGTGCATGGCCAGGACGACGACGGCACCGTCCGGCTCCGACTCAGAAATCTCGGTGTAGGCCTCGACGACGCGCTCGGCGACCTCGCGGTGGTCCTCCCCCGTCTCGGAGCGCCGTACGTCTTCGCCGGCCTTGATCTTGGCCACGGCCTCGGGATCGAACTCGGCGACTTGATCATGGGACAGGCCGCCCCAGCTGCCGACGTGGATCTCGCGCAGCCGAGCATCGAAGGTGATCTCCAACCCGGTCACCTCGACCAGGGCCTCGGCGGTCTGCCGGGTCCGGGCCAGATCGCTGGCGTACAAGGCTGAAGGTCGGTAGCCGGCCAGCAGTTTGGCCGCGGCCGGTGCCTGCAGCAGGCCGAGGTCATCCAGCGGGATGTCCACCTGGCCTTGCATCACGCCGGTCGCGTTCCATTCGGTACGGCCATGCCGCCAGATGATCATCCGGCTCGCCGTCATCGATATTCCCCCTCGGACGCTGGTTCAGCGTCGGTCGTCGATCTCCAGGTTAATCTCCGGGCAATCCCGCCAGAGCCGTTCCAGGGCATAGAACTGGCGTTCCTCGGAGTGCTGCACGTGCACGACAAGATCGAGATAGTCCAGCAGCACCCAGCGCTGCTGCCGATCACCTTCGCGCCGCACCGGCTTGGCGTCGAGGCCGCGCAGGGCCTCCTCGATGCCGTCGACGACGGCGCCGACCTGCCGCTCGTTGCTGGCCGTGACGACCAGGAACGCGTCGGTGATCGCCAACTGTTCGGACACGTCGTAGGCGATCAGGTCGGTGCCAAGCTTGTCGACCGCGGCCTGGGCCGCGGTGCGGGTCAGCTCGATGGCCCGGTCGGTTGCAGTCATGATCGCCTCTCCTGCGCGGGCTCTCGGTAGAGGCCGCGTTTCTGGATGTATTGCACGATGCCGTCCGGCACCAGATACCAGATCGGCTCGCCGTCACCGACCCGCGCCCGGCAGGCGGTGGACGAGATCGCCAGCGCCGGGATCGTGACCATGGTGATCCGATCCTTCGGCAGGCCGTCCATGGTGACGTCCAGCTCGACCCCCGGCCTCGTACAGGCTACGAAGTGGGCCAACTCGAACAGCTCGTCCACCCCACGCCAGGTCAGGATCTGCGCCATCGCGTCGGCGCCGGTGATGAAGTAGAGATCAACATCGTCGCCGCGTTCGGAGCGCAGGTCCTTCAGCGTGTCCACCGTGTACGTCATCCCGGGCCGGTCCACGTCCACCCGGCTGACAGTGAACCGCGGATTCGACGCGGTCGCGATCACCGTCATCAGATAGCGATCCTCGACGCCGGACACGTCCCGGTCGGCCTTCTGCCACGGCTGCCCGGTCGGCACGAACACGACCTCGTCCAGGCCGAACCGGCTGGCCACCTCACTGGCCGCCACCAGGTGGCCGTGGTGGATCGGGTCGAACGTGCCGCCCATCACCCCCAGCCGGTAGCGGCGCCCGTTCGGCTGGCCGGGGTCGCGCGCGAGCCCGGTGGCCGAACGATGGTTTTCCGCCACGGTTGGGTTCAGCTGTGCTTCCGGCCCTTGCCGATCGAGAGCGTGATCAGCAGCAGGACGATCAGAATGGCGAACGCGATCACGCCGAAGCCCCAGGCGGGGATCGGCAGTGTGTTGTGCACCTCGGTCTCCAGGACCGTCAACCCAAACAGCATGGGGCGAACTCTACCGGTGCGGCCGTATCCTTCGCGCGCGGTGACCAGGCTCAGCCGCGGATCTGACCCTCGCCGGTGACCACATACTTGGTCGAGGTCATCTCGGGCAGGCCCATCGGGCCGCGGGCGTGCAGCTTCTGGGTGGAGATGCCGATCTCGGCGCCGAAGCCGAACTCTCCCCCGTCGACAAACCGGCTGGACGCGTTGACCAGCACGGCCGCCGCGTCGACCTCGGCCACGAAGCGGTTCGCGGCCGACTGCGAGTCGGTGACGATGGTTTCACTGTGGCCCGACGAGTAGCGGCGGATGTGGGCCAGCGCGTCGTCGAGCGAGTCGACCACGGCGGCGGCGAGATCCAGCGACAGGAATTCCTCGGCGAAGTCGGCCTCGGTCACCGGCCGTACGTCCCCGAAGCGCGCGATCCGATCATCCCCGTGGACGGTCACGCCGGCCTCGGCCAGTGCCCGCAACGCCTTGGGCACAAAGGATTCCGCGGTGTCGGCGTGCACCAGCAGCGTCTCGATGGAGTTGCAGACGCTGGGCCGCTGGACCTTGGCGTTGATCAGGATCTGCAGCGCCTGATCATGGTCGGCGGCGGCGTCGACATAGAGGTGGCAGTTGCCGACACCGGTCTCGATCACCGGCACCTGGCTCTGGGTCACCACGGTCTCGATCAGGCCCGCGCCGCCGCGCGGGATCAGCACGTCGACCAGGCCGCGGGCGGCCATCAGCTCGCCGGTCACCTCGCGCGGGCCGGGGATCAGCTGGACGGCGTCGGCGGGCAGGTCGGCCGCTTCCAGGCCGTCGCGCAGGGCGATGACGATCGCCGCGTTGGAGTCGGCAGCACTGGACGAGCCGCGGAGCAGCACCGCGTTGCCCGACTTGAGGCAGATCCCGGCCGCGTCGGCGGTCACGTTGGGCCGCGCCTCGTAGATGATGCCGACCACGCCGAACGGCACCCGCACCTGCCGCACCTGCACGCCGTTCGGGTTGGTCCAGCCGCGGACCACGTCGCCGACCGGGTCGGGCAGGTCGGCCAGCGCGCGCAGGCCGTCGGCCATGCCGGCGATCCGGTCCGAGGTCAGCCGCAGCCGGTCGATCAGCGCGGCGCTCGTACCGGATTCCTCGGCCCGGGCGACGTCGATCGCGTTCGCCTCCAACACCGCCGTCTCGGCCTTGACCAGGGCATCGGCCATCGCCTGCAGGCCGGCGTCCTTCACCGCTCTCGTCGCCGAGGCCAGCACGCGGGCCGCGACCCGGGCGCCCTCGGCCTGCTTCGCTACCGTCACCGGGCCAAATCTAGTCCGTGCCGAGCTGCCGGCGGACACCACCGACGATCCGCGCACCCCGGCCCAAGGGCGATCCGAAGCCCGGGCGAGCGAATCGAGCCGCCAACGGCCGCGATCGGCGCGCGAAAGTCGACCCCGGTGGAGAAACGCACGCCCAACCGGCCCGACCATGGCACGAAAGTCGACACAGGTAGAGAAACGCACCCCCACCGGCCCCGCCAGGCCGCGAAAGTCGACACAGGTAGAGAAACGCACCAGGGGAGGTTCCGGCCGAGGATGCCGCCGAACGTTCATAGCGTCGCTAAGCTGCGGCCGTGTCCGAGGAGATGGAGAAAGAGAGCGGGTCGGCCGCCGCGGAGCGGTTGACCTTCTTCAGCGATGCGGTGATGGCGATCGCGATGACGCTGCTCGCGCTGGAGCTGCCGATCCCCGAAGAGCTGACCGGCGACAAAGGTGAACAGGTCGGCGAGATGCTCACCTTCTTCTCCGAGCACAGCGACGAGTATCTGGCGTTCCTGATCAGCTTCGTGGTGATCGCGATCCACTGGTCCACCCACTTCCGGGTCTTCCGCTATCTGCGTTCGGTCTCCCGCCGACTGGTGCAGCTCAATCTGGTCTGGCTGCTGCTGATCGTGCTGACCCCGTTCACGACCAAGATCATCAGCCTGGGCGACGGCAACCTGCTGCGGTTCAGCATCTATGCCGGCACCCAGGGGCTGCAGTTCCTGGTCTTCGCGCTGATCGTCCGCTATCTGATCAAGGGTGACCTGATGCGCGTGGGCTTCGACCCGGCGCGGCTCTACGGGTCACTGCGCGGGGTGCTGCCGATGGCCGCAGCGTTCCTGATCTCCATCCCGGTCTATGCGGTGATCGGCTCGTTGGCGTTCTTCGTCTGGGCGCTGACGCCGATGATCGCCGGGCAGGTCTTCCGGATCCGCGACCAGCGGGCCGGCCGGACAAAGTCGCCGGAGGCCCGATGAGTTCGGCCGGGATCGGCAGTCTTTCCTGGTGCAACCGCCCTGACGAACGGAGATCATCATGAAGTTCCGCGCCGAGCTCGAGTCCTCCGGCAAGAACACCGCCGGCTTCGAGGTGCCCGACAGCATCGTCGAGGGTCTGGGCGGCGGCGGCCACCCGAAGGTCGTGGTCAAGATCAAGGGGTACGAATTCCGCACCTCGATCGCCAAGATGGGCGGCCGCTACATGCTCGGGGTCAGCGCCGACCGGCGCGGCGAGGCCGGGGTCGCGGCCGGTGACGTGCTTGACGTCGAGGTGGAGTTGGACACCGCCGAGCGGGTGATCGAGGTGCCCGACGATTTCGCCGAGGCGCTGGCCGCGGAGCCGGCGGCCAAGGAGTTCTTCGAGTCGCTGTCGTACAGCAAGCAGAGCTGGCACACCCTGCAGATCACCGGCGCCAAGAAGCCCGAGACCCGAGACAAGCGGGTCGCCAGTTCGGTCGCCATGCTCCGCGAGGGCCGCGCCCGCTGATCCGTCTGAGACAGACGCGGCAGTTCCACTCATCCGCGGCCGTTGCAACTGCCGCGGATCGCTCAAACTGCCGCGTTTGTTGTCGGATCGGGCGGGGTGGGTCGGGAGTCGGCAGTGAGGTCGCGGGCGAGGAGGGTGCCGGCGGCGGTGGCGATGGGGAAGACGATGATCGCCAGGACCGGGACGGCGAGCAGGAGGAAGGTGGGGATGCCGAGGCCGAGGACCTTGGCCCGCTGGGTCCGCAGCAGGGCTCGCCGCTCCCCCAGGGTGAAGATGCCGCGGCGTTCGCAGGCGGAGCCGATCAGTTCCAGGGCAAGGATCCAGCCGCCGAAGATCGCCGACAGGATGGCGCCGGCGACCTGACCGATCACCGGGATGGTGCCGACCGGGATCATCAGCAGCGCGAAGCCGAGGGACAGCAGGATCACGCCGATGGCCTGCCGGACGGCGCGGGCGACCTCGGACCCGAGGGTCTGCTCGGGCTGCGGCGGCGGTGCACCCTCGGCCTCGTCCACCGCCTCGGAGATCTTGTCGTAGAGCGGCGCCCCGATCGCCAGCGTCAGCACGCTGAAACTGATCACCATCAGCAGGATCGATCCGGCGACGATGGCGACACCGATCAGGATCCGGATCGTCGTCGCCCAACCGGCCGCCCAACCGTCGGCGAACGGCGTCAGCCAGCCGACGATCTCGTCGATCCGGACCAGCAGAGTGATCAACAACGCCAGGAACAGGATCGTGGTCAGCACCGCCGGTAGCGCGCCGAGCAGGAACAGCCGGGGCCGGCGCAGGATCACCCGGGCGCCGCGGCCGAGCAGCCCGACGCCGGCGAAGAACTCACTGATCATGGTCGCTGTCTACCTTCCGCCGCCGACGTCGAGCGTCGAACCGGTCACATAGGAGGCCTCGTCGCTGATCAGCCAGGCAATCGCGGCGGCGACCTCGTCCGCGGTGCCGGAGCGGCCCAGCGGGACCTCCGGCGCCACCCGTTCCAGCCGCCCGGGCGCGTGGATCTCGGTGTCGATCACACCGGGGCGTACGCCGACGACGCGCACACCCTGCTGGGCCAGCTCCAGGCCGAGCCCGACGGTGAGGGCGTCCAGCGCCGCCTTGCTGGCGGCGTAATCGACGTATTCGAAGGCACCGCCGCGGATCGCCGCCCGGGACGACACGTTGACGATCACTCCGCCGGACCCGCCATGATCAACAGCCAACCGGCGGGCCGCCTCGGTCGCCAGCGCGAACGCGGCGACGACGTTGATCTCCATCACCCGGCGGACCCGATCGCTGTCGTAGCTGGTCACCGGGCCCTGCGGCGACACCACGCCGGCATTGTTCACCAGGGCGTCGAGCCGGCCGATCTCCTCGTCGAAGCGGGTGAACAGCCCGTCCACGGCCCCCGGCTCGGACAGCTCCGCCTGATAGGCCCAGGCGTCCACACCGGCGGCCCGACAGTCGGCCACCACCTGCTCGGCGTCCTCGGCCCGGTGCGCGTACGTGATCACCACGTTGCGACCGTCCCGGGCCAACCGTCGGGCGGTGGCGGCGCCGATGCCGCGGCTGCCGCCGGTGATCAACACATGGCCGGTTCGGGCTTGCCCTTCGACAGGCTCAGGGGACCGGGCGCTGGTCACGAAGCGGCGCCCGGACGGGCGACGACGTCAGACCGGACCTTCTCCCCCTTGGCCTCGGCCGCGGCCCGGAGTTGATCTTGGAAGGTGATCATCTTCTCGGTCAGCGCCGGGTCGCCGGCGGCCA
This sequence comes from Microlunatus speluncae, assembly GCF_009299835.1. GTDB lineage: Bacteria > Actinomycetota > Actinomycetes > Propionibacteriales > Propionibacteriaceae > Microlunatus > Microlunatus speluncae. Next base: position 118,601 of record NZ_VKCZ01000012.1, on the reverse strand, counting down.
GGATCCGGATCGCCAGCAGGCCGGCGTTGCGGGCGTTGCCGATCGCCACCGTGGCGACCGGGACCCCGGCCGGCATCTGCACGATCGACAGCAGCGAATCCATCCCGTCCAGGTATTTCAGCGGCACCGGGACGCCGATCACCGGCAGCGGGGTCAGCGCTGCCAGCATGCCCGGCAGGTGGGCGGCGCCGCCGGCTCCGGAGATGATCACCTCGATGCCTCGGGTGTGCGCTGTCCGGCCGTAGTCCACCATCGCCTCGGCCATCCGGTGCGCCGACACGACGTCGGCCTCGTACGCCACGTCGAATTCGGCCACGGCCTCGGCGGCGGCCCGCATCACCGGCCAGTCCGAGTCCGAGCCCATCAGAATTCCTACCCGGGGCTGGTCAGGCATCCGGATCTCCCATCAGATAGCCGGCGGAGTGCCGGGCCCGGTGTCGGACGTCGGCAAGATCATCACCGTAGGCGGTCACGTGGCCGACCTTGCGCCCGGCCTTGACCTCCTTGCCGTACAGCTCGACCCGGATCCGCCGATCGCGGGCGAAGCAGTGCAGCAACGCGGAAGGAAGATCATCGACGGCGCCGCCGAGCACGTTGGTCATCACCGTCCAGGGCGCCCGGGTCGTGGGATCGCCGAGGGGCAGGTCGAGCACGGCGCGCAGGTGGTTCTCGAACTGCGAGGTGTGCGAGCCGTCGATCGTCCAGTGGCCGGTGTTGTGCGGCCTCATCGCCAGCTCGTTGACCACCACGGAGCCGTCGTCGCGCTGCATCAGCTCGACCGCGAGCAGGCCGACCACCTCGAGCTCGGCGGCGACGGTCAGCGCCAGCCGCTGGCACTCGACCGCCTGCTCCTCGGTCAGCCCGGGTGCCGGAGTGACGGTCTCGACGCAGATCCCGTCCCGCTGCACGGATTCCGAGATCGGGTACGCGACCGCCTGGCCGGACGGCGAGCGCACCACCAGGGCACTCAGCTCGCGGGAGAACGGTACGAACTCCTCGGCCAGGATCTGGATGCCGTCCGGCAGTCCGCTGAACGGGAGTTCGGCGGACTCGGCCGAATCGATCTTCCAGACGCCCTTGCCGTCGTAGCCGCCGGTCGCGGTCTTGGCGATCACCGGCCAGCCCTGCTCGTCGCCGAACGCGCGCAGCGCCTCCGCGTCGGCGACCACGCGGTTGGCCGGGCACGGGATCCCGGTCGCGGTCAGCCGTTCCCGCATGATCGCCTTGTCCTGCGCGTGGATCAGCGCGGCCGGTCCGGGGCGGACCTGGATCCCCGCGGACTCGAGATCGCGCAGCAGCCCGGTCGGCACGTGCTCATGATCGAAGGTGATCACGTCGCAGCCGGCGGCAAAGGTGCGTACGGTCTCGGGATCGGTGTAGTCACCCACAGTCACGTCACCCACCACCTGGGCCGCCGACACGTCCGGTCCCTCGGCCAGCAGCCGGACCTTGACGCCGAGGCCGATCGACGCCGCGTACATCATCCGGGCGAGTTGGCCGCCGCCGATGATCCCGACGACGAACGGGCGAGTGGTGGGAGCAGCATCCGGCACGGCGTCAGCCTACTGGGGACGCCGGCTTGTTCGTTCCCTGAGCCTGTCGAAGGGGCAGGCCAGGGTGCTGAATCAGGCAACGGAACCTCAGCGGAAGCGGAAGATCAGGAACCGCTGGACGATGAAGTTGACCGTGGTGGCGGCGCCCTGGCCGATCACGAACGCGATCACCTGGGCGCCGAGCTGGGGCAGGTTGGCCGGGCCGTGTTCCTGCAGCAGCCAGAAGACCAGCAGGGTCAGGCCGGTGTTGAGGAAGAAGGTGACCAGATAGAGCACGAAGACCGCGATGAAGCGACGGGCCGAGTGGGTGGCCTTGAAGGTCCAGCGGCGGTTGATCAGATAGGCCGTGGTGGTGCCCAGGACGAAGCCGATCGCCTTGGCGATCGAGGTGTTCAGGCCGAGCATCGTCAGCAGCGTCCAGGAGCCGAAGTCGACGATCGCCGACAGGCCCCCGGTGGCCACGAACCGGAACAGCTGCTGGCCCAGCGGCATCCGCTCGGGTTGCTCATCCACGGAAGCCTCGATCGTCTCGGTCATCTGCTCCACTCCGGTCGCCGCTTCTCCACGAAGGCGGCGATTCCTTCGCGCCGGTCGGGCGAAAACGCCGCCGCCCGCCACGCCTCGTCCTCGATCTCCAGCGCCTCGGCCAGCGGCCGGTCGGCGCCGTCGCGCAGGGCCCGCTTGGCCTGCCGGACCGCGGCCGGCGCATTGGCCCCGATGATCACCGCCAGGTCGATCGCCTGCTGCCGCGCGCTGCTGGCCGGGACGACGCGGTCGGCCAGGCCGATCCGGCCCGCCTCCTCGGCGTCGATCCGGCGGCCGGTGAAGATCAACTCCGCGGCACGGGCCCGACCGACCCGCCGCGGCAGGGCCTGGGTGCCACCGCCGCCGGGCACCAGGCCGACCGACGTCTCGGGCAGCCCGAAGGTCGCGTCCGCGCCGGCCACGATCAGGTCCGCGGCCAGGGCGAGCTCGCAGCCGCCGCCGAGTGCGTACCCTTCGACGGCGGCGATGGTCGGCATCGGCAACTCACGTACGGCGGCGAAGGCGGCGCGCATCACCGGCCGCTGCGCCTCGAGTTGATCATCGCTGAATCCGGCCCGTTCCTTCAGATCGGCGCCGACGCTGAACGCCTTGGCCGACCCGCTGGTGATCACCACGACGTCGACGGATCGGTCCTCGGCCAGGGTGGCACAGGCAGCGGTGATCGCCTCGGCGAACGCGGTCGAGATCGCGTTCAGCGCCTCCGGCCGGTTCAAGATCAATTCGGCGGTGTGCTCGCCGAGCCGCAGGGTTTCGACCGTCACGTGTCGGAGCTTCGGTCCGGCGGCTCGGTGTCGTGGCCGCCGGTGCCGAACAGCAGCTCGGTCATCACCACATGCACCCGCTCGACATCCGGCACATCGTCGAGCACGATCGGCCCGGCGTCCGCGGCGGTCTGGATGTTGAGGGTGCCGCAGCCGAGCATCCGGTCGAGCAGGCTGCGCTCGTACGACACATCGTTGATCCGGATCAGCGGCAGATCCTTGCCGACCTTGTTCAGGATCCCCCAGCGGGTGATCAGCCGCCGGTTGGTGATCGTGTAGGTCCGGGTCAGCCAGCGCAGGAACGGCGCGACCGACCACCAGATGATCAGGATCACGCCGAGCGCGACGATGAAGTACTGCCCCACCGGGCGCAGATCCATCGGGATCAGGGCAAGCCCGACCCCGATCAGTGCCCCGCAGAGGACAAGTGCGAGCGCCGGCAGAATCAGCGCCTTCCCATGGGTCCGCATGTGCAGCACGACGTGCTCGTCGGCGCCCAGCAGTTTGGCCGGTAATCCCATGCGGCCCATCGTGACACACCCACGCCAATCGGCGCGCCTGCCGAGAAGGGGTACGTCAGCGCAGGTGGACGATGTCGCCGGCGCCGAAGGTGACCCGCCCGGCGGGCGTCCCGACCACCAGCCGGCCGGCCGTGTCGATCGCCTCGGCGTCGCCGACCACGTCCGGCTTCCCCGCCAGCAGCACCCGGACCCGACGGCCGATGGTGCCGCAGCGGGCCAGATAGGCCGCGGCCAGGGCGGTGTCGTCGGTCGCCTCCGACCACTGCCGGTAGAGCAGCGCGAAGGCGTTGAGCACGGTGATGATCATCCGGTCCCGGCCGACCGGGGCGGCGTCGGGCTGCAGCCGGATCGAGGTCGCGGTCGGCACCGGCAGGTCCTCGGCCGACAGGCCGACGTTGATCCCGATCCCGATCACACAGCCCGCCCCGGAATCGGCGCCGGCCGGCTCGATCCGCTCGGCCAGAATGCCGCTGATCTTCCGGTCCCGGACCAGCACGTCGTTCGGCCATTTCAGTTCGGCGGGGAGCTTCGCCGCCCGTTGCAGCGATTCGCTGACCGCGATGCCGGCCACCAGCGGCAACCAGGTCCACCGCTCCGGTGGCACGGCCTCGGGCCGGACCAGCATCGACAGGCCGATCGACGTGCCCGCCGGCGCGCTCCAGGACCGGCCGAGACGGCCGCGCGCCGCCGTCTGGTGGTCGGCGATCAGCACCGTTCCGGACGGCTCGCCGGCCCGGGCGCGGGCGGCCAGATCGGCGTTGGTGGAGCCGGTCTCGGCCACCACGTCGACCCGGCGCCAGAGCGAGTCGGAGGTGATCACCTCGGCCCGGATGGCGTCGGGATCCAGCGGCTCGTCGTACGACACGATCGGTCAGCCTACGCCGACACTCGTCGCCTCAGCCGCGACCGCGAGTCCGGCCGGCAGCAACGGGGAAGATCCGCCCGCGACTACCCGGCGGAGAATTCCCCGATCCAGGGGCAGGATCCGGTCCACCACCGGCGGCAGGCAGCACCCTGGTCCGGGGCACCGCATTAGGGTGCCGCTATGGACCTGGATCAGCCGGTTGACCAGGGCGCCCCCGACCTGCGCACCACCCGGGGAAGGCTCGACGACCTGCTGCGCCGGATCGACGCGGCGATCCAGTCCGGGTCCGCGGCCGTCGCCGAGCTGCACGCGCGGGGACGGCTGACGGCGCGGGAACGGATCGACCTGCTGCTCGACCAAGGCAGCTTCATCGAGCTGGACGCGCTCGCCCGCCACCGCAGCGCTGGGTCCGGGTTGGAGGGACGGCGGCCGTACGGCGACGGGGTGGTGACCGGCTTCGGCACGATCGACGGCCGGTCGGTCTGCGTGTTCAGCCAGGACGTGACCGTCCTCGGCGGCAACCTGGGCGAGCTGCACGGCGACAAGATCGTCAAGATCATGGACCACTCTCTGCGCACCGGCTGTCCACTGATCGGGCTGATCGACAGCACCGGCTCCCGGGTGGAGGAAGGCGTGGTCTCGCTCGCCCGCTACGGCGAGATCTTCCGCCGCCACGCCCTGGCCTCCGGCGTGGTGCCGCAGGTTGCGGTGATCATGGGCGCGGCCGCCGGTGAGCAGGCGTTCGCGTCGGCCCTGGCCGACTTCGTGATCATGGTCGATCAGGCCGCAACGATGTTCGTCACCGGGCCGGAGGTGATCGAAGCCGTCACCGGCGACGACCTCACGGCGGCGGACCTCGGTGGGGCGCGGACGCACAGCACCCGCACCGGCAGCGCTCACTTCCTGGCCGACGACGAGGAGGATGCGCTCGGCCTCGTGCGCACCGTGCTGTCGTACCTGCCGCAGAACAACCTCGAGGATCCGCCCGTCTTCGACCCGGCCGCCAGCTTGGAGGTCACCCAGGCGGACCGCGAGCTCGATCGGCTGATCCCGGATGCGCCGAACCTGCCGTACGACCTGCGCGAGGTGATCGATCGCGTGCTGGACGACGGCGAGTTCCTCGATGTGCACAAGCTGTTCGCGCCCAACGTGGTGGTCGGCTTCGGCCGGATCGAGGGGCGCAGCGTCGGGGTGGTGGCCAACCAGCCGCTGCACCTCGACGGCTGCCTCGACCTCGACGCGTGCGAGAAGGCGGCGCGTCTCGTCCGCACCTGCGACGCGTTCAACCTCCCGGTGATCACCTTCGTCGACGTGCCCGGCTTCCTGCCCGAGACCGACCAGGAACGCAACGGGCTCAGCCGGCGCGGCGCGAAGTTGATCTACGCCTACGCCGAGGCGACCGTGCCGTTGATCACCGTGATCACCCGGAAGGCGTACGGCGGCGCCTATCTGGCGATGGGCTCCAAGCACCTCGGCGCCGACCTCAACCTGGCCTGGCCGACCGCGCGGATCGCCGTGACGGGGGCGCAGGCGGCGGTCAACCAGCTGTATCGCGAGGAACTTGACGCCGCCGACGATCCGGACGAGTTGCGGGCCGGGTTGGTGATCGACTATGACGAGGAGCTGGCCACTCCCTACCTCGCCGCCGAGCGCGGCTACGTCGATGCCGTGATCAGCCCGCACCGGACCCGGGCCGAGATCACCCGATCGCTGCGGCTGCTGCGGACCAAGCGGGAAGCCCTGCCGCCCAAGAAACATGGGAACATCCCCCTGTGACCGAGCCGATGGTGACCGAGCCGATGGTGACTGAGCCGATGGTGATCAGGGGCAACCCGACCGACGAGGAGCTCGCCGCCGTAGTCGCCGCCCTGGCCACCCTCACCCGCCCGACCCCTGCTCCCACCGAGCGCCGCCCCACCGGCTGGTCCGCCTACTGGCGCACCCTCCCCACCCAGCCCCGCCCTTCCGCCACCCCCTGGCGCACCTCCCTCCGCCCCACCTGACCGGCCGCACCTCACGAACGCGGCAGTTCGGCGCAAACGCGGCCGTTGCAACTGCCGCGAATGGCTGCAACTGCCGCGTCTGCGGGTGGCCTCGTCGGTTATCCACAGGTTTGGTGGGTTCGGGTGGCGGATGGCGCAGGTGGGTGCTGGGGTGGCGGGATGGGGGATGTGAAACTGACCCGGCAGTTGCTGCGGGAGGGGTACGAGAGCTCGGCGATCGCCGGACGGGTTCGCCGGGGCGAACTGTTCCGGTTGCGTCGAGGTGCCTATGCGACCGACGAGGTCGCGGGGAGGGAGTCGGATCTCCGGCTGATCGAGGCCACGATCAGTCAGGCGGACACCGATGTCGTGATCAGCCACCTGTCCGCTGCCGCGGTGCACGGCCTGCCGTACTACCGCGTACGGCCCCATCGGGTGCACCTGACCCGACCCGGCGGGACGTCCGGCGGCAACATCCGTGGTCCCGTGCATGTCCACGTTGCACCGCTCTCCGCAGCGGATCGCACCATGATCGATGGACTGCCGGTGACCTCCTTGGCCAGAACCACCGTCGATGTCGCCCGTACCCTCGGCTTCCGGCGCGGCGTCGCCGTGGCCGACGCGGCCCTCGCGGCCGGGATGAGTCCGGACCTACTGCTGCAAACGGTCGACACACTGGCGGGCTTCCGTGGCATCGCGATGGCACGACGGGTTGCCTGGTTCGCCGACGGGCGGAGTGAAAGCGCCGGCGAATCAGAGAGTCGAGCGGTCCTGGCCGATGCCGGGGTGCCGGAGCCCGACCTTCAGTACGAGGTGTTCGACGCAGGCGAGTTGGTGGCACGGTGCGACTACGTGTGGCGCGAACACCGCACCCTTGGCGAGTTCGACGGCCTGGTCAAGTACGGCCGGCTGCTCAAACCCGGCCAAACCGCCGCCGACGTGGTCGTCGCCGAGAAGCTCCGGGAAGACCGCCTCCGCGACCTCGGCTGGCAGGTAGTCCGCTGGATCTACGCCGACCTCGCCCAGCCCCAACCCCTGTCCACCCGCATCCGCCGCGCGTTCCGTCGCGCCTCCCTCAGCACAAACGCGGCAGTTTGAGCTATCCGCGGCAGTTGCAACTGCCGCGGATAGCTGCAACTGCCGCGCTTGTGCTCGAGAGGCCTGGATCGGGCGTCGGTAGGGTGGCGGGCGTGAGTAAGCCTTGGCGGGTGGTGTTGGCGTCGCAGTCGCCGGCGCGGTTGGCGACGTTGCGGAGCGCGGGGATCGATCCCGAGGTGATCGTTTCCGGGGTCGACGAGTCGGTGATCAGTGCCGAGCGGGTGCCGGAGTTGGTCGCGGAGTTGGCCCGGTTGAAGGCGTCCGCCGTGGTCGAGCGGATCTCCCCCGCGGCCGAGCCGACGATCGTCATCGGCGGCGATTCCCTGCTGGAGCTGGACGGGAAGCCGTACGGGAAGCCGGCCGATCACGCCGAGGCAGTAGCGCGGTGGCGGCGGATGCGGGGCCGGGACGGCGTGCTGCACACCGGACATCAGGTGATGATCATCGACGAGTCCGGGGTACGGGAGCGGAACCGCACCGCGAGCACCACGGTCCGGTTCGCCGACCTGTCCGACGCCGAGATCGAGGCGTACGTGGCCACCGGCGAGCCGCTGCAGGTGGCCGGGGCGTTCACCGTCGACGGGCTGGGCGGGCCGTTCGTGTCCGGGATCGACGGCGACTTCCACACGGTGGTCGGGATCAGCCTGCCGCTGCTGCGGGAGCTGTTGGGCGAACTCGGCGTTAGCTGGCCCGAGCTCTGGTGACCTGACGGGTGTTACCTGTCGGTCACGTCGTCTCAACGGATCCGAGACGGGCCGGCCGCAGCATGGTGCGATGGAGATCATCGGGCACGAGAGCGGTCCTGGTTCGCCCCGTCGGAGCATCGCGCTGGTGGCGCACGACAATAAGAAGGTGGACCTGCTGCAGTGGGCGACCTACAACCGGGAGACGCTGCGCGAGCATGATCTGTTCGCCACCGGCACGACCGGGACGTTGATCGAGTTCGAGGTCGGGCTGCCGGTGCGCCGGTTCCTCAGCGGGCCTGTGGGCGGTGATCAACAGATCGGCGCCAAGATCGCCGAAGGTGACCTCGACGTGTTGATCTTCTTCTGGGATCCGCTGGAGGCGCAGCCGCACGACACCGACGTCAAGGCGTTGCTGCGGATCGCGACGCTCTGGAACATCGTGATCGCCTGCAACGTCGCCAGCGCCGACCTGGTCATCTCCTCACCGCTGCTGCGTAACGGCTACCGAGCGGTGCGCCCGAACCATTCACTGGCGGGTTCCGGAGACCTCGCCCGGTCCCGCTGATGGTCGTACCGTGGTCAGGGAAGCCGCCAGGCCTCAGCCAACCGGCCCAGCGCCGATCGGTGGGCGTCCGGCCCGAACAGGTGATCTTCATCGGGATAGACGAAGAGCGTGCTGTCGGCGCCGGCTCGGCTCAGCGCGGCGTGCCAGGCGGCTGAATCCTCGCGCAGGTTGGAGCGTCCCGCGCTGATGATGGTGAGCGGGATCGTGACGGCTTCCGGTCGGCTCGCCGGTGAGGCTCCGTCCCACCGGTCGGGGCATTCTTCCGGGGTGCAACCGCGGAAGAAGATCTGGATCTCGTGGGTCTCCCCGGTGAACCGGCGGACATCGGCGGCGCCATCCCAGCAGGCGGCAGCGGCGAACGGGTGAGGACGGGTGATCATCCGGTTCACCAGATAGCCACCGGCGCTGAACCCGTAGACGTACAACCGGTCGGCATCGGCCAATCCCGTCCGAACGAGCTGCGCGACGCCCTCGAGGACGCCGTCGGCGTCAAGATCACGTTCGGGCATGCCCACCGAGCGCAGCGGTTCCCACATCAGCTCCTCGCCCAGGATGCCGCTGCCGGCATAGCCGGCCTGCAGGAACGCCGCGCCACGGGAGGTCCAGAACGCCGAGTCCCCCTGAGCACCCACCTCCAGACCGAACCACGGACTGCCATGAAGGTAGACGACCAACGGGAACGGGCCCGGACCGTCGGGGGTGGCGAGCAGACCCTCCAACCTGCCACCCGGCGTGTCCCAGGAGATCAGCGTGATCGGCGACGGACGGTCCGTTCCACCCGCGGACTCAGCCGGCGGATCCCAACGCAGGGTTGTTCCCGGCTCCCAGCCGGCCGTGGTCAGCGATCCGTCGAGACCGGTGCGGATCAGCCTCAGCTCGCCCGGCAGGTCACCATGATCGACTCGCCACGACGCCTCGTCGTCCGCGGGGGTGATCGGGAAGATGTCGCCGGCGTCGGTCACCGCGAGGACGCCGACGCGAAGGCCACGAAACACCACGACCAGGCAGCCCCACCCGGGCACGTCGAACACTTGCCGAACCCGATGGCCGCGCAACGGCTCAACCACCTCGCCGTTCCGGTCCGTCACCAACCACCACATCGGCGGAGTTCGTCGGTACGCATTCCGGCGCGACCACGGCGTGGCATCCACGTCGCGACGCTAACAGTCGGGTCCGGCGTTGGACCGACCTCTGGTCACATCCGTCATCGAGACGTCACTTGTGCACCGACACGCCGCAGAAACGCGTGCACAAGTGACGGGTCGGCCGGGGTTTAGGCGAGGAAGGTCAGGGTGTCGCGGAAGAAGGACGGGCTGGTGGTTAGGGCGTGGCCGGCTTTTGGGTAGCAGAGGGCGGTGGCGTTGGGCATTCGGGCGGCGGTCTCGGCGAACATCTCCTGGGTCCAGAAGTAGTCCTTGCCGCCGTAGACGACGAGCGTTTCGGTGGAGATCGCCGGCAGCTTCTCGTACACGTCGAAGGCGTCCTCGGCCCGCAGGGCGATCGCGAGATCGGAGCGGCTCTTGATCTTGATCAGCGGTGCGGCCAGGCCCATCGGGAGGTTCAGCAGGCGTTGCGCGGTGGGGTTCTGGACGAAGCCGGCGACCAGCAGGTCGGCCTGGAAGCGGCCGTGTTGTTCGACGTTGGCGAGCAGTTGCAGTTGGGCTTCCTTGGCGATCGGTCCGAGCCGGTACGCGGCGCTGGCGACCACCGCCTTCCGGGCCACGGCCGGATGATCGGCCAGCAACTGGAGCAGCTGGGAGCCACCGCTGGAGTGACCGATCAGGTCGACCGGCTCGCCGAAGCGCTCGGTCAGCGAGACGGCAAGATCGTCGGCCAGATCGGCCCAGCTGGTGCCGGGCTCCAGGTCCGGTGGCCGGTTGGTCAGGTAGACCCGGTAACCGGCTTGCGCGAACGGCCGGATCGTCGCCAGGGTGATCCGCCGCTCCAGGCCACCGGTGGGCAGCTCGTGGTTGGCGCTGAGTCCGACCAGGTAGACGAGCGGCCGGCCGCCGCCCACCGCCAGATAGGGCTGTCCACCGGCGAAAGCTCCCTGCTCGACCGCGTCCACCAGGAAAGTATGGCGGAGATCGAAGCCGGGGGCGACGGTCAGAGCAGCAGGGCGGAGGCGAAGTCCCAGCCCGACGTAGCCGCCCGCCCGGACGACCACAGCTCCGCGCCGGTGGCATGCGCGTAGACGGTCACGTCGCCGGACCCGGTGATCGTGACCAGACTCGGCCGATCGCTGCCGTCCACGGCGCCGACGGCCAGCTCGGCCACGTCGGCGAAGTTGCCGGTGATCTTGATCGGAGCCGGGGATCCCGACCCGGACGAGCCGGTCGGATAGACCCACAGGCTGCCGTCGTTCTCCAGGTCGACCAGATCGGCCCGGCCGTCGCCGTCGACGTCGGCCAGCCGGAGCTCGCGGGCGGTCCCCCAGCCGGAGCCGACCCAGCGACGCTGGACGGTCCAGGGATTCGCCGCGCCCGTGCCGCCGTTGTGCGGATAGACCCAGAGTTCGCCGCCGCGGTCCTTGATCAACAGGTCGGGCCGGCCGTCACCGGTGAGATCACCGAGGGCCATCCCGGTCGCCAGATTCCATCCTGTGCCGGCGAACGCTCGGATCGCCGTCCACGGGTCGGAGTCGGCCGAGCCGTCACCGGGATAGATCCAGAGGGTCCCGTTCACGGCCTTGGGATCGCGGGCGACCACGTCCACCCGACCGTCGCCGGTAACATCGGCGAGCAGCAGTTGATCTTCGAAGGTCCAGCGGTCGCCGGCCGAGAACCGGTCCGCCCATGGAGTCTCGCCGTCATTCGGATAGATCCAGAGATCGCCGTGGTGTACGCGAGCCAGCAGCTCGGGCCGACCGTCGCCGGTCAGGTCGCCGGCGATCACCGCGTTGGCGAAGTCCCAGCCGGTGCCGGCCGGGATCGGCGTCCCCGACCACACCTGGCCCGAGGTGGCGCCGCTGTGCGGGTGAATGATCATCGTGTCGCCACTCCGGGCGATCAGGTCGGGGCGGCTGTCGCCGGTGGCGTCGGCCAGCACCAGCGGCTGCCCGACGGTCCAGCCCGTGCCGGCCGGAGTCCTACTGGTGAAGGGATTCTGGCTGGTCGCACCGTTGTGCGGATAGATCCAGAGCGACCCGCCCCCGTCGCGGACCACGACGTCGGGGAAGCCGTCGCCGGTCGCGTCGCCGAGCAGCATCGCGTCGGCCAGATTCCAGCCGGTGCCGGCCCAATACGGCGTCGAGTCGTACGGATTCCCGGGGCCGCCGTCGTGCGGGATGATCCACAGTGTGCCCGAGGCGGCGCCGGGCTCACGGGCGATCAGATCCGGGCGACCGTCCCCGGTCAGGTCGCCGAGCAACAGGGTGTCGTATCGCCCCCAGCCGGTGCCGGCCGCGATCGCGTCCGGCCACGGGTTGTCCCCGGCGGCGACGGCGGTCCACGGGTGGATCGCCAGGGCGCCGGCGGCGTCCCGGGTGATCAGGTCGGGATGATCATCGCCGGTGACGTCGCCGATCAGCAGCGGGTCGGCGAAGTCCCAGTCGCCGCCGAGGGATTCCGACTCGGGCCAAGGATTGTCGGCGGTCGAGCCGTCGTGGGTGAACAGGCGCAAGGTCCCGCTGTCCGCGCCGGGGTCGCGGACGACCGCATCGGCCAGTCCGTCGCCGGTCACGTCACCCGGCTGAGCCGGCGCCGCCTTCGTCGTCTTCCGGTCGGCATTGGGGCTCAGCCGGCCGGCTTCTCGCCCCTCACCCGAACGGGCCATGATCAACTTGGCGGTGCGTGCCGTATCGGGCGGACCGTCAGCGACCGCCGTGCCGGCGGCGCCGATCCCGATCAGGCCTACGCCGAGCGCCACCGCCAGGATCGACCTGAGCAGCTTCGATCGATCATGGGGCTTGCCCCCTTCGACAGGCTCAGGACGGCGCTTCGACAGGCTCAGGGAACGATCACGAGGATTGCCCTTCGACAGGCTCAGGGAACGATCACGAGGATTGCCCCCTTCGACAGGCTCAGGACGGCGCTTCGACAGGTTCGGGGAGCGGTCGCGGGGTGTGGTGATCATGCCCGGCCTCACAGCTCGATCGGCTTGCGAGCACCGTACCGGCGGCCGTTCACGGTGACCGTGAGCAGGTCCGGGATCGGCGGCGGATGGAGCACGATCCGCTGCGGCTTACGCTTCCAATCGCTGCCGAACTTGACGTTCAGGGTGCGGTTGCCGTCGTCGCGGCTGAGCTCCAGGCTGACCGTGCCGTAGCGGGTCGGCGCCCGGAGCAGCTTGGTCGGCGACCCGTCCACCAGCCAGGCCAGCGGGCACAGCCGGAGCAGGTGCAGCTCGTCCGGATCCAGGCCGTCGTCGACCAGCGCGGTCCGCGCCGCCCAGGTGACCAGCGGCTGCACGAACAGGGTGCCGTACATGGCGTTGCGGTGTTCACCGGAGATGAACGTGTTGTCCGAGCAGGCGCCCATCATCAGCCCGTACAGGCCCTCCAGGAAGCGGGCCCGGTCGCCGAGTTGCCAGGTGTGGAAGAGATTCCAGCTGTAGCAGGGCTCACCGCTGCTCTGTTCGTGATCAAGGACGACCCGATCCAGCGCGGTGTGGTGCCAAGGATCGAAGAACTTCGTGTTCGGCCCGACCCGGTAGAACTCGACGTAGGAACGCATCAGTTCATCGGTTGCGGGCAGCAGCCCGGCCCAGACTGCGGTCAGCGCCCCGGTGTCGAACGCCTCGAGATACGGCCACGGACTGGTCGGCCCGTGGAACTTGCTGGGAATGATCGGATGGGTCTTGCCGTCCGGATCGGTCCACCGCGGAGCGTCGGCCGCGATGGCCCGGAGCGCGGTGACGAAGGCGGTCCGGAAGGCGTCGGCGACCTTGCCGAACTCCTCGGCCCGCGGATGCTTCTCCCGGCGCAACAGCTCGACCGAGCTGGCCAGCCCCTTGTAGTTCCAGACCTGGATCCAGATCGACTGCTGCTCCACCCCGGTGTCATTGGACGCCGCCGCCGGCATCAGGCCCTGGACGCCGTCGTGATCCTTGAACTCGACCGCGCTCTTGATGAACTCGCAGGCCTTGATGATCGCCGGCAGCCAGCGCTTGGTGTACGCGGCGTCCCAGCTGAGCAGGGCGTGCCGGGCGGCGACCTCGAGGATCGCACCATGATCACCGAGCCAGTCGAAGGACTGCAGGCTGAGCGGGGTGGCGAAGAAGCCGTCGCTCGGCAGCGTCTGGTAGGCCGCCCCCGGCGGTTTCCGCTTGCCCTGCACGTCGAGGTAGAGATCGATGTGTCGCGCCACCACCTCGTGCCGGCCGAGCAGGTCGAGGAACATGTGGCCGATCATCGACGTCGGCGTGCTCCACAGCAGGTCGTAGCCGAAGGAGCCGGTGAGGAAGCTGTATTTGCCGCTGTCCGGGCTCTTCTCCGCGATCACCTCGGCCAGCTGGACGCTGCGCCGGAAGTAGTCGTTGACGTGGGCTTCCGGAGTGATCAATTCGGTCGAGGTCTGCGGCTCGTCGGCCCAGAACGCGTCGGACTCGGCCAGCGCGGCCGCCCGGCCGATCCCCCACTCCCGCAGCGCCTCGTCCTTGGCCTGCGGGACGGCGGGCAGCAGGACGTCGATCGCGGTGCCCTTCTTGACCGGCAGCCCGAGCTTGAGGTCGTAGACGTGATCATGGCCCTCGGCCGGGACCAGGCTGATCGTCCCGCCGGCCGGAGTTCCGATGATCATCCGTACCTGATCTTCATGGTCGTAGATCGGCACGGTCAGCGGTTTGCCGTCCGGGTTCCAGATCCGGTCGATCTTCAACGGTCCGTCCAGCGGGGCGGCGTCCGGTGACACCTGGATCGTGAGAAAGGCCTCCTGCTGCTCCGGTGGACCGACGTAATGCTTGTAGAGCACCTTGCTCAACCGCAGCACGAACGTGAACTCGTCCGGGGCGTCGTGTTCATCCACATGATCGACAACGAACCGGGTCCAGGCATAGATCGGCTCGTCGGCCGTGTCGACCTCGCCACCGCCCTTGAGGTGGCCGAACGTCTCCTGGCGCAGCACCAGGCCGGCCTGGCGGCGATGCTCGGTCCACAACACCGGGGTCTCGGTGTCGGTCCGCCAGCCCTGCAGCCCGACCCCGTAGTCGCTCTTGTACAGGTAGTAGGGGGTCTGACTCAGAGCCGGAAACCCAGAGCCCTGCGGCATCACCGGCGTGACCTGGAAATCCTTGCCCACGTACGGCTTCAGGTAGGGCTTGAGCGTCGGCGCGCTGCTCGGCGGCAGCGCGACGGCCGGATGGCTGATGATCGCCCCGTTGTAGAAGGTGTCGAAGCGAAACAGGTGCCCCTTCCAGCCGACCGGCGTCCAGACCTGCCGCTGCGGCGGCCACCAGGTGCGCGCTGCTTCGGCGTCGGGTTCGATCATGGTGGAAACCTCCGGCCGGCCCGGCTCCGCGGCTGCCGGCGTCGTCGTGGTCGGACCGAAAACGGCGACGGCGCCGAGCGCGGCTCCGCCGCCGGCCGCCTGCAGAATGCCCCGTCGAGAGATCGAATGATCAGACATGGATTCCCGCCCCCATTGCGGATGTTTCGAAATATCAGAAATATTTCGCTAATATTGGGTAATTTAATCCGCGCCGATCACGCGCTGTCAAGGGTTGAAGATCAAAGTGGGCGCAGTACCAGAGCCGAGGAGGACCCGGATCCGGTGAAGCTGCCCGTCCAGCCGAAGCCGGTGAAGGTGAACGTCTCGCCGAGATCGGAGTCGATCTTGAACCCGGCCGGCGGCAGGGTCCGCCGCAGATAGTCGGCCAACTCCGCGGCGGCCGGCCGGCTGATCACCAGGGTGACCGCGCTCGGCTGGTCGGCCGAGGTGGTCAGGGACAGTCCGCGCGGCAACGACAGCCGGTCGACCGGCCCGTGCTCGAAGCCCAATGCCTTCAGGCTGACGCCGTCCAGCGGGATCGACGGGCTCGCCGTCGGGCTCGCGGGGCCGCCGGAGAGCGTCGGCGTGGTACGCGGCCCGTCCGGCACACTACCGCAGCCGCTGAGCATGATCACCAGGACGACGGCGACGGCAGCAGCGGTCGGACGGAGTTGCACGCGCCTACCGTAGCCGGGTGGCATCGGGTCGCGTTCCGGGAGATGGTGCCTGCCCTTCGACAGGCTCAGGGAACGATCCGGACTGGCTTGCCCTTCGACAGGCTCAGGGAACGATCGGGACTGGCTTGCCCCCTTCGACAGGCTCAGGACATGCTTCGACAGGCTCAGGGAACGGAGGACCTGCTCAGGGACGGGGTGACGGGTTTCCGCCAGCGGTCGGTGCGGGGATCGGGAGCTGTGGCAATCTCGGTCGGGTGAAGCTCCAATTGCTCCCCATCGATGTCGAGATCTCCCGCCGATCGGTGGTGCCCCGATGATCCTCGTCACCGGAGCGACCGGGAATGTCGGCGGTGCCCTGGTCCGCGAGCTCGCGGCCCGCGGCGTCGGAGTCCGGGCCCTCGTCCGCGATCCGGCCAGGCCGCTGCCCCAGGGCGTCTCCGCGGTGACTGGCGATCTCAACGACCCGACGAGCCTGGGAGATGCGCTGGCCGGGGCGGACGGACTGTTCCTGATGCCCGGCTACGACGACGGCATCGCGGCCGAGGCCGCGCGGGCCGGCGTCGGCCGGATCGTGCTGCTCTCCGGCGGCTCGGTGGCCGGCGGGGACACCTCCAACGCGGTCGCGGAATACATGATCAGATCCGAGGCCTCGGTCCGCGAATCCGGGCTGCCCTGGACCTTCCTGCGGCCGGTCAGCTTCATGACCAACACCTTCGAGTGGCTGCCGCAGTTGACCGACGGCGATGTCGTACGGGCACCGTTCGCCGAGGTGGCGATCGCGACGATCGACCCGGCCGACATCGCCGCCGTGGCGGCCGAGGCGCTGCTCAGCGACGGTCACGAGGGGCAGGCCTATCCGCTGACCGGGCCCGAGGCCCTGCTCCCGGCCGACCGACTGGCCGTGCTGGGCGAGGTCCTGGATCGGCGGCTGACCTTCCAGGCCGAGCCCGACGAGGAGGCCCGGGCGCGGATGCTGGCCGCGATGCCGGAGCGCTACGTCGACGCGTTCTTCTCCTTCTTCGTCGACGGCACCCTCGACGAGACCACCGTCCGGCCGACCGTGGCCGAGGTCACCGGCCGCCCGGCCCGTACGTTCCGGCACTGGGTCGAGGAGAACGCTGCGGCCTTCGCCCGCTGACCCGCTCGTTCGTTCCCTGAGCCTGTCGAAGGGTAGGCCGGGTCTGTTCTCACAGCGGGACTCGGAGGAGCACCTGGCTTGCCCTTCGACAGGCTCAGGGAACGAAGGGGTTTCAGCGGCGGTGCGGGGTAAGGGTCTTGGTGAAGAGGGCCTTGCCGTCGATGTCGCGCAGGGTCACGGTCAGTTCGCGGGTCCGGCCGTCGATGCCGACCTCGCCGAAGAACTGGGAGCCCTGGGCCGGGGAGGTGTTCGGGGCCGGCGGGGCGGCGATGAATTCGGCCTTGGGGCCGAAGGTCCCGTCCAGGGTGTTGGGGCCGAAGGCGCCGGCGTTGAGCGGGCCGGAGACGAACTCCCAGAACGGGTCGAAGTCCTGGAAGGCGGCCCGGTCGGGCGAGTAGTGATGGGCCGCCGTGTAGTGCACATCGGCGGTCAGCCAGACGTGGTTACGGATGCCCTCCCGCTTCAGCGCCGACAGCACCGGCGCCAGATCCAGCTCGCGGCCGCGCGGCGCGCCCGGATCACCCTGGCCGACGCCCTCCTGGTCGGTGCTGCCGTCGGGCACGATCAGGCCGACCGGCAGGTCGTTGGCGATGATCTTCCAGGTCGCCTTGGATCGCCTGAGCTCGCGGATCAGCCACTTGGTCTGGCGCTCGCCGAGCAGGCCGCCGTCCGGCACGGCCTCGGTCCCCGGCGTGTTCGGATCCTTGTGGGTCCGCATGTCCAGCACGAACACGTCGAGCAGCGGACCGTAGTTGATCACCCGATAGAGCCGGCCGTCCGGGTCGGGCGAGATCCGCGCCACCGGCACGTAGTCGTGGAAGGCCTGCCGCGCCCGGCGGGCCAGGGTGTCGACGTCGGTCACGGTGTAGCGGTCGTCGTCGAGGATCTCGCCTGGATACCAGTTGTTGGTCACCTCGTGGTCGTCCCACTGGGTCACCTGCGGCGTCTCGGCCAGGAACGCGCGCCAGTTGTCGGCCAGCAGGTTGTACTTGTACTGGCCGCGGTATTCGTCCAGGGTCTCGGCGACCTTGGTCTTCTCCTCGATCACCAGGTTCTTCCAGGTCGAGCCGTCCGGCAGCGCGACGGTCTCGGTGACCGGGCCGTCGGCGTACACGTTGTCGCCGCTGCAGAGGAAGAAGTCGGGCCGCCGGGCCCGCATCGCGTCGGCGATCCGGAAGCCGCCGAAGTCCGGATTGGCCCCCCAACCCTGGCCGGCGATGTCGCCGGACCAGAGGAAGCTGAGGTCCTCCGGCCGCGTCGAAGCGGTACGGAAGCGGCCGGTCAGCGGCTCGCTGCTGCGGCGCGGGTCGGCCAGATCGACCGCCCGGATCCGGAAGTGGTAGTCGGTGCCGGGGCGCAGCCCGGCCAGCGCGAGCTCCCCGGTCAGGTCAGTGCGCGGCGTGACCACCGGGCCGGGGATGGTCACCGACTTCCGGAAGTCGGGACTGCCGGACAGCTGCGCGACCAGCCGCGACGGCCGGTCGGCGCGGGACCAGAGCACCGCGTTGCGGGTACGGACATCGCCGGACTGCACCCCGTGGGTGAGCACCGGCCGACCCCGCCGCACCTGGGCCGGCGCCGCGATCGGGCCCGATCGGCTGGGCGTGGCCGCCGCCGGCTGGGTCGCCAGCCCCAGCGCTGCGGCTGTACCTCCGCCGAGCAGCAGTCGGCGGGACAGAATTCCGGTACTACCAAGGGGGACAACCCCCTTCGGATCCCCCGCACGCTCCGCGTTCGGACCTGACTGACTTTGCTCCCGAGCGTTCATGGGGTCAGCGTCGCGCCGGTTCATGAACGCCAAGTGTCGCCAATCTGACAACCGTTCCGCGTTTCGCCCCGGAACAAGCGGTTTCCGTGCAACGAGCGTCAGATCGGCGACACCGAATCGCCCCAGCAGGCCCGGACGGATACTCTCGGCAGCGATGTCCGAGCAACCAGAAATCGCCGATCGTTCGGCCGTCGCGCTCCGTCGACCGCGACTGCCCGCGCCGATCCGCGCCATGCGGCCCCGGCAATGGATCAAGAACGTGCTGGTCCTGTCCGCGCCGTTGGCCGCGGGCCGGCTGTTCGAAACCGGCGTGATCATCAACGCGGCGTTGGCATTCGTCGCGTTCTGCCTGGTCAGTGCGGCGATCTATCTGATCAACGATGTGCGCGACATCGAGGAGGACCGACTCCACCCGAAGAAGCGCTTCCGGCCGATCGCCGCCGGCGAGCTGAGCACCCGCTCGGCGCTGATCCTGGCCGTGGTCTGCGCGGTGCTCGGCCTGGGCATCGGCTTCCTCACCGCGATCGCGCTCGGAGTCACCCTGGCCGCGTACGCGATCATCCAGATCGTCTACTCGACGCTGCTCAAGCACTATCCCGTGATCGATCTCGCCGTGGTGTCCAGCGGCTTCCTGCTCCGCGCGGTCGCCGGCGGTGTCGCGACCGCGATCCCGCTGAGCCAGTGGTTCCTGCTGGTGGCCTCGTTCGGCTCGCTGTTCATGGTCGCCGGCAAGCGCTACTCCGAGCTCAAGTCGCTCGGCGTCGAGGCCGGCACCCGGAAGTCGCTCGAGCGCTACTCACAGTCCTATCTACGGTTCGTCTGGATGCTGGCCGCGGGCACGGTGCTGGTCTCGTACAGCCTGTGGGCGTTCGAGAATCGTGGCGATGCCTGGCTCGGCGTACCCTGGACGGCACTGTCCATCGCCCCGTTCACCCTGGCCCTGCTGCAGTACGCGCTGGAGATCGATGCCGGCACGGCCGGCGAGCCCGAGGACATCGTGCTGGGTGATCGAATCCTGCAAGCCTTGGGAGTGTTGTGGTTGATCTTGATCGCGATCGCCGTGTTCGGCTCGAAGATTCCGGGGCTGGCATGACCGAGCACTCCGAACTGCACGGCTGGGGTCGCGCCGGATCGTCGGCCGCGCGGCTGCACCGGCCGGAGTCGAGCGCCGACATCGCCGCCTGGATAGGAAAAGCCGGCGACCGCGGCGTCATCGCGCGCGGCCTCGGCCGCTCCTACGGCGACGCGGCGCAGAACGCCGGCGGCACCGCCCTGGACCTGACCGGGCTGAACCGGATCCTCATGATCGACGCCGAAGGCGAGCCACCGACCGTGATCGTCCAGGCCGGGGTCAGCCTGGACTCCCTGATGCGGGCCCTGCTCCCCTGCGGGCTGTGGGTGCCGGTGTTGCCGGGCACCCGGCAGGTCACCATCGGCGGGGCGATCGCCGCCGACGTGCACGGCAAGAACCACCACAGCCAGGGCAGCTTCGGTGATCATCTGGAGTGGCTGGAGTTGATCACCGCCGACGGCACCGAACACCGGCTGACCGCCGACGGCCCGGATCCCGACCTGTTCTGGGCGACGATCGGCGGGATGGGCCTGACCGGCGTGATCACCGGGGCCAAGCTCCGGCTGCAGCGGGTCGAGTCGGCCTACTTCACCGTCGACACCGACCGCACCCGCGACCTGGACGACCTGATGGTCCGGATGAGTTCCGGCGACGACGACTACACCTATTCGGTGGCCTGGTTCGACTCCGTCACTCGCGGCCCGGGCCTGGGCCGGGCGGTGCTGACCCGGGGCGAGAAGGCCAAGCTGAGCGAGCTGCCGGCCAAGCTGCGCCGGGATCCGATGAAGTTCGCCGCGCCGAGCTTCGGCACCTTCCCCGACGTCTTCCCCGGCGGCCTGGTCAATCGCGCCACCGGCAAGGCGTTCAGCCTGGCCTGGTATTTCAAGGCACCGCGGCACAAGGTCAGCCAGATCCAGGACATCACCACCTTCTTCCACCCCCTCGACATGTTCGGTGAGTGGAACCGGGTCTACGGCCCGGCCGGCTTCCTGCAGTACCAGTTCGCGGTGCCGTTCTCGGCCGGTGAGACCTTCGCCGAGTGCGTCCGCGAGATCGCCAACTCCGGACAGATCTCCTGCATCAACGTGCTGAAGCGCTTCGGTGAGGGCAACCGGGCGCCGCTGTCGTTCCCGACCCCGGGCTGGACCCTGGCCGTGGACTTCCCGATCACCGACGGTTTGGACCGGCTCTGCCGCCGGCTGGACGAGCTGGTGCTGGGCGTCGGCGGCCGGGTCTATCTGGCCAAGGACTCCCGGATCGACGCCGCCTCGCTGCGGATGATGTATCCGCGGCTGGACGACTTCCTGGCCGTCCGCCGCCGGGTCGACCCGGACGGCGTCTTCGTCTCCGATCTGGCCCGCCGCCTCGAACTTGTCTGAATCCCTGCCACGGAAAGAGAGCTTCATGATCGACTCCCTCGGCGTCCCGCAGTCGCTGCTGCTGCTCGGCGGTACGTCCGACATCGCGCTGGCCATCGCTCGCCGGTACGCGGGCTCGCGGCCGCTCCGCGTGGTGCTGGCCGCCCGGGCCGGAGACCGGCGGGCCGATGCGGCCAAGGAACTGACCGGGCTCGGCTGCGAGGCGACCGAGGTCGACCTCGAGGCCCGGGATCCGGCCAGCCACGCGGCCACCATCGACGCGGCCTTCGCCGGTGGTGATCTTGATTGCGTGGTGGTCGCCTTCGGCGTGCTGGGCGAGGCCGAGCGGGCCTGGACCGATGCCGATCACGCGTTGGAGCTGGCGGAGATCAACTTCGCCGCCCCGGTGCATCTCGGCGTGCTGCTGGCCAACCGGATGCGCAGCCAGGGCCACGGCCGGATCATCGCGCTGTCCAGCGTCGCCGGCGAACGGGTCCGCCGCTCCAACTTCGTCTACGGCTCGACCAAGGCCGGGCTGGACGGCTTCTATCTCGGGCTGGGCGAGGCGCTGGCCGGGACCGGGGTCCGGGTGCTGGTGGTCCGGCCGGGCTTCGTGAAGTCGAAGATGACCGACGGCCTGTCGCCGACCCCGCTGTCCTCCACCCCGGAGGAGGTCGCCGAGGCCGCGACCGACGGGATCCGGCAGGGCAAGGAGCTGATCTGGGTGCCGGGGCCGTGGCGGATCGTGATGTCGATCCTGCGCCACGTGCCGCGTCCCATCTTCCGGAAGCTGCCCATTTAGGGTTAGGACAAGGCTGTACGGGGGTCCAACCGAGGAGGTCGCGTCATGCACGATCCGTTGAGTTCGTACGACCTGGTCCACGACGAGTTGGATCAGGCTCGGGAGTCCGGGCATCAGGTCGACGAGCTGGCCGAGCGGTTCGCCGCCACGGCCCGGGACGACTCCGACGCGCTGGACCGGCTGTATTTCGAGATCCTGATGTCCGACCGGCGCCGGGACTGGCCGTACGCGGAACCGGAGGGCCTGGAGCCGATCCTCGCCACGCTGCCCGAGGATCCCGCCGATCCGTTGCCGGGTCCGGACGTGCTGGCCGACAGGGTCAAGGGCGGCTGGCTGGGCCGGATCGCCGGCTGCAACCTCGGCAAGCCGGTGGAGAACGGTGATCACTGGACCACCGACCGGCTGAAGGACTATCTGATCCGGGCCGAGGCGTGGCCGCTGCGGGACTACGTGCCGGTGCTCGACCCGATGCCGGAGGGCTTCAAGCTGCTGGGCAACTGGACCGAGACCACCCGCGGCCGGGTCAACGGGTCCGCCCGGGACGACGACATCGACTACCCGATCCTCGGACTGCACCTGCTCGAGCAGCACGGCTGGCAGCTGAGCCCGCGCAAGGTCGCCGATGGCTGGCTGCACCTGCTTCCGTACGCGCAGACCTACACGGCGGAGCGCGCCGCGTACCGGAATCTGCTGGTGCCGACCGCGATCGACAAGGTGGCGATCAGCCGGAACCCGTACCGGGAATGGATCGGGGCGTTGATCCGCGGCGACATCTTCGGCTGGACCAACCCCGGCGATCCGCGCCGCGCGCTGACGCTGGCGTTCCAGGACGCGTCGCTGTCACACGTGGCCAACGGCGTCTACGGCGAGCTCTGGTCGGCCGCCGTCGTCGCCGCCGCCTTCACCGCGCCGACCGTGCGGGACGCGTTCGACCGGTCGCTGCGGTCGGTGCCGCCGCGGTCCCGGTTGTACGAGGCGCTGACCGCGGTGCAGAGCATGCGGGACGAGCAGTTGACCTGGGACGACGCGATCACGCGGATCCAGCAGCGCTGGGGCCACTACGGCTGGGTGCACACGATCAACAACGCCGCGATCATCGCCGCCGGCCTGCTTTGGGGCGAGGACGACTATTCGGCGACGGTCGGGCTGACCGTCCAGGGCGGCTGGGACACCGACTCCAACGGCGCCACCGCCGGCTCGGTCGCGGGCGTCGTCCTCGGCGCGGACAAGCTCCCGGCCCACTTCATCGAACCGCTCCAGGACCGCACCCGCTCCGCCCTCTTCGGCTTCGACAACTCGGTCATCTCCACCCTCGCCACCCGCACGGTGACCCTGACCGAAACCCTCCGCACCACCCGCCCCGCTGACCCGCGCTGACCCAGCCGCAAACGCGGCAGTTCCAGTCATCCGCGGCAGTTGCAACTGCCGCGGATGACTGGAACTGCCGCGTTTGTCGTCGGTCAGGGATTCAGCGCGGAGGCGAGGGACTTCAGGTAGGCGTCGAGGGACCAGGTCAGGGAGAGCGCGGTGGGTGGGGAGCCGGCGGCGACCAGGGGGCGGCCGACGATCGGGGCGTAGCCGTCGCGTTCGATCTGCGGCAGGTTCTTGATCGACGGGCGGGCCAGGGTGGCTTGCAGCGAGGCGTCGGTCTCGGCGTAGATCATCAGCACGTCGCTGACCAGCGTGTCCGCCTTCTCGTAGCTGACGCTGCCGTAGAAGCCCTCGCCCTCGCCCGGCAGCTCGGTGACCACCGGCGGCACGGTCAGGCCCAGCTCGGTCAGGAACTCGACCCGCGGGTCGGTTTCCTTGTACACATAGAGTTGCCGACCGTCGTCCATCAGCGTGATCACGCTCTTCCCGGCCAGCTCCGGGTGTCGTTGCCCGGCGTCCTTGATCACGGTCGAGATCTCGGCCAGCACGTCCGTGGCCTGCTGCGACCGGCCGAGCACCTGGCCGACGGTGGTCACCACGTCCCGCCACGGCGTCGACCACGGCTGATCGGGATAGGCGATCGTCGGCGCGATCGCGGACAGCTTCTCGTAGTCCTCCGCGGTGATCCCGGAATACACGGCCAGAATCACGTCCGGGGTCGCGGCCGCGATCTCCTCGAACGGGATCGTCGTGCCGCCGTCCGGATTGGACAACAGGGTCGGCGTCTCGGCGCCCAGCTCGGCGAGCTGGTCCGCGTTCCACGGCAGCACCTGGTCCGCGTTGCCGCCATACACGGCGGCCGGGACCGCCACCGGCACGACACCGAGGGCGAGCGCGGCGTCGGTGCTGCCCCAACCCCAGGTCAGCACCCGCTCCGGCGCCCGGTCGAGCGTCGTCTCCCCGAGGGCGTGCCGAACGGTCAGCGGAAAACCCTGCTGCCCGGCGCCGGATCCCGGCTCGGGTTGGTCGGCCGGACCCCCCGAGCCACAGCCGGCCAGCGCGACCAGCAGTCCGAAGATCGCGGCAAAGACAACGGCAGAACGACGCATCAACTTCTCCCCCTTTGGTTAGGCATACCTAACTAACCTAGCGTACGGCGGCCGCGTCGCCGACCCCGATAGCCTCCGGGGATGTCTCACCTCCAGCGACTCCGGGCCGAGACTCGAATGTTGATCATGCTCACCGGCGTGCTGCTGCTGGGGATGATCGGGTGCACCCGGCCGGGACCTCCGCCGGCCTGGCAGACGCCGAGCCCGACCGGAACGGCCGACTATGCCGGTCCGGCGGCCCCGCGACTGCGGCTGTCCGAGGTCTGGCACCGTGATCGCGCGGAGCTGAAATCCGTCGCCGAGGTCAGCAAGATCGGACCCCGACTGGTGCTGCGCGGTTCCGACGCCGACGACCGGGGCACGATCATGATCATCGACGCGGCGACCGGCGCGGTGCTCTGGGACGACACCTCCCTGCCCGCGGAACTGTCGACCGGTCTCGGGCCGGTCGGCCCCGGGTCGGGGAAGGGCTGGGCGGACGGCGCCTGGGCCGCGGACGACGGTCGCGGCGGGGTGTTGATCTTGGCCTATCACCTGAAGCCCTGTGCGGACGACCCGGAGCGCTGTCAGAGCTCGCGGGTCACCCGGACCGCCGGGCACGGGCTGGTGGCGGTCTCGTTGACCGACCGGTCGGTGCGCTGGACCAGCGAGATCATTCCGTCGCGGGACCGGGATCGGGAGGACGCCGACCCGGAGGCGTTGCGACTGAAGCAGCGGGTCATCGGCGTCAGTGTCTCCGTGATCATCGCGATGACCTCCACCGCTGCCCCGGGGCGCGATCCTGGGCTGGCGACGATCGCCGTCGATCCCGTCACTGGGCAAGAACTCTGGCGGACCGAGCAGCTGCTGCCGTCGGCCGTCGAGGGTGATCGCGTGCTCGCTCTGGCCTCGCCGACGGAGATCGGCACCGGCACCCCGGTCGTCCTGGACGCCCGCAGCGGTTCGGAGATCGTACGACTCCCCGATCGGGACGCCGCCTGGTCGGCGATCGGGGACGGTCTGGCGACGATCACCCGGACCCGCGGCGACGAGCCGGAGCCGCCGCCGGTGATCGAATTGGCCGACGGCCGGACCGTGCTCGACCTGCCCCGGTCGCCCCTGGGATCCCTGGTGCTGTCGAGATCGGCCACGGGGCCCGTCGCCTGGTGGTACGACGACGAGGTGTTGCTGACCCAGTCCGCCGGCGACCTCGCCCCGCTGCGGGCGTCGCCGCCGGACACCGTCGAGCCCGGCGCCCTCCTGTCCGCCCGCGGGGACTATGCCTGGGCCGAGACGCCGCAGGGTCAACTCGCGTTGGATCGCACCGGCCAGATCCGCTCGGATCCGCTGCCGGACTCGGCCCAGCTGATCGGCAACGACCTGATCTTGGTCGATGGGTTCAACGGAAAACCCGGCCTGACCCTCCTCCGCATCGCCTGACCCTTGTTCGATCCCTGAGCCCGGTCGTGGTGTCGCGATAGCTCTTCGTGCGGAGCCAAACCCGCCATTGCCACGTGGAAACCTCCCGCACGAAGAGCTATCGCGACAACCAGCCAGGTGCACGCGGAGAGCGAAAAGACGCCGCCAAGGACGGGCGGGTTAGGGGGTTTCCTGGGAGCTCCGGCCGGGCGCCGGTTCCGCTGCGGTCGGCCGCAAAGTCAACAGACCGCCGTGACCCGCACGTCCTTGGCGCGTCTTTCCGGCCGTCAGGCCGAAACCCGGAGGGCACGTCGGGCCTGCCCTTCGACAGGCTCAGGGAACGAACAAGCGCCGACAGGCTCAGGGAACGAACAAGCGCCGACGGGCTCAGGGAACGAACAAGCGTCGACACGCTCAGGGAACGAACAAGATCACCCGGCGGAACTCGGACGGGGACATTCCCTCGTAGCGGCGGAAGACCTCGGCGAAGTGTTGGCTGAAAGAGAATCCGAGCCGGTAGCAGATGTCGGTGATCTTGCGGTCCGGGTCGGCCAGCAGGGCCCGGGCGCGGGCGATCTTGGCGCGCAGGATGTAGTCCTTCGGGCTCGTCCCGGTCGCCGCGCCGAAGGCGTCGTAGAACTGGGTCGGCGACATGCCGGAGGAGGCGATCAGATCATGGACGGTGAGCGGCCGGTCCAGCTCTCGGGTGACGTACGCCAGCGCCCGCCGCACGCCCGGCGGGACGGTCCGGGTCGGGCCGGCGTCCTCCTCGTCCCGCGCCCGCAGCAGGTCGAAGACGACGGTGGCGCACCAGGAACGTCGGGCGGCGGTCACCGTCCACCGATGATCATCCGGGTCGGCCAGGGCCCGGCCGAGCTGATCAGCCGCCGGTTCCGGCGCCGGCCAGGTCAGCCGGCTGCCGTCGGCCAGTTGGCGTACGGCCTCGTCCAGCGACCCCCGCCCGGCGCCGACCCGCGCGACCAGCCAGAACAGCTCGCCGCGCGGCTGGGCGTTCCCGGCGGTGACGTAGGCGGTGCCCGGCGCGATGGTGATCACCTGCCCCGGGACGACGTTCACCACCCGGGCGTCCAGGTTGAACTCGACGTCGCTGCGCACCGGCAGCGCGAGCACCAGCAGGGTGGCGTGCCGCTGCGGCGGCATCGGGTCGCGGGCGCTGAGATAGCGGTAGCGGCCGAGGCTGACCAGCGGCCCGTCACCCTGCAGGTCGACGATGGTTCGCTCCGCCGTGCAGCGAAGATCGGGGGTGTCCCGATCGATGACCGGGCTGTGCTCGGCTCCGATGCCCACTGCGGGAAACCTCCGGTGGAAGAAGGTGGACGCCCTGGCTGATCAACGAATCCTACGATCCGTTCTCATGGAGACGACAACCGATGCCCTGCTCGACGGGTTCGAACGCGACGGCTACGTCGTCATCGACAGCCTGCTGAGCAGTGACGAGGTCGCCCGGTATCGGGCCATCTACGACCGGTTCCTGTCCGGCGAGATCGAGGCCGGTGACAAGCGTTCCGACCTCGGTGCCGGCAGTGATCAGCAGACCGCGGCGGAGAACATCACCCAGATCATGTGGCCGTCCGCGCTCCATCCCGAGATCCTTCAGCTGCCGCTGCATGATCGGGCGCTGCGGATCGCCCGGAGGTTGATCGGCGACGATGCCGAGCTCGACTTCGACATGTTGATCAACAAGGCACCCGGCTCGGCCACTCCGACCCCCTGGCACCAGGACGCCGGTTATTGGATCGACCTGCCGGACGATCGTGCCGCGTCGATCTGGGTGTCGCTGGACACGGCGACCATCGACAGCGGCTGCATGTGGTACGTCGCCGGGTCGCACCGCGGACCGGTCCGGAGCCACTGGCCGGCCGGCAAGGGCGGCGGCGCGATCGAGTGCGAAGGGTCCGAGGACGAGCCCGGCGCGACGGCGGTGCCGCTGGTGCCGGGTGCCGCGGCCGCCCACGCCGGCCGGACGCTGCACTACTCGCGCGGCAACACCACCGTCGACAGCCACCGACGGGCCTACATCCTCAACTTCCGGCCCGCCGCGATGATCGCCCTGGAGCGCGAGCAGGGCATGGATCACGGACAGACCGACAACGTCCGGCTGGTCCGCAACGCCGGGGCCGCCGAGGAGAATGACTGACCCAGCTCGAACACCGAAGATCACCGACAGCCAAGGCTCCTGACCCCCAAGGTGGCTTGACCCATGACCCATTCGGGCCCGACCGATCCCGATCCGATCCGCGCCGTCGTCGTCGGCGCCGGACATCGCGGCGTGCTGTACGCGAGCTATGCCCTCCAAGCTCCCGCGGAGTTGATCATCACCGCGGTCGTCGACCCCGACCCGGTCCGCCGCGACCGGTTGGGCCGCGATCACTCCCTGCCGCCGGAACGGCGCTACGCATCGCTGACCGACCTGCCGCCGGCCGGGATGATCGCCGACGTCGCCATCGACGCGACCATGGACGCCGATCATGTGCCCACCGCCGAATGGCTGCTCAGGGCCGGCTATCCGGTGCTGCTGGAGAAGCCGATCGCCGGCACGTCGGCGGCGGTGCTGTCGCTGGCCGAGACCAGCCGCCGGACCGGGCAGTTGCTGATGATCTGTCACGTGCTCCGCTACTCGCCGTTCTACGTCGAGGTGAAGGAGCGGCTGCTGTCCGGCGAGCTGGGCGAGATCATCAGCATCGAGCTGTCGGAGTACGTCAGCTTCGATCACCTGGCCGCCGCGTACGTCCGCGGCCGCTGGGCCAACTCGACCCGTTCCGGCTCGGGCATCCTGCTGTCCAAGAGCTGCCACGACGTCGACCTGATGGCCTGGCTCTGCGACGACCGGCCGGCCCGGGTGGCCAGCGCCGGCTCGCGACGGCTGTTCACCGCCGAGCGAGCGCCCGAAGGCGCCGGCACCCGGTGCGTCACCGACTGCCGGATCGAGGCGACCTGTGCCTATTCGGCGCGGCGGCAGTATCTCGAGCTCGGCGTTTGGGGCACGTACGCCTGGGAGGGCCTGGAATCGCTCGGGCCCGAGCCGACCCCCGAGCAGAAGTTGATCTCCCTGGGCACCGACAATCCGTACGGCCGCTGTGTCTGGCACAGCGACAACGACGTGCTGGACCGGCAGACCGTCTCGGTCGAGTTCAACAACGGGGCGCTCGGCGTCTTCACCCTGGTCGGCAACTCCGCCCTCGGCAACCGCACGATCGATATCGTCGGAACGTTGGGCGAGCTGTCCGGCTCGCTGGAGACCGGCGAGCTCCGGCTGCGCACGATCAACAGCTCCGGTGATCACCAGTACGATGAGCGGATGATCAAGACCGACGTGGCCGGGCTGGCCCACGGCGGCGGGGACATGAAGCTGGTTGCCGACTTCGTTCGGGCCGTCCGCGGCGAGCCGGTCAGCGTGTCCAGCACCCGGATCGGCAACTCGATCGACGGCCATCTGATCGTCTTCGCCGCCGAACGGGCCCTGGCCGAGCGACGCTGGGTCGACCTGGCCGAATTCGACACCGCCTCGACCTGAGCGCTGCCGCTCGGCCTCACCAACTCCCGACTCAGAGGGATCATCGATGCCCCAGAACTTCGCCGTCGTCTTCCCCCACTCCGACGACCTGACGATCTTCGCCGGTGGTCTGGTCCGGCAGCTGGTGCTGGCCGGCGACACCGGCTACTTCATCAAGATCACCAACGACGACAAGGATTCGTACGACCTGTCGCCCGGTGAGACGATGCGCCGGATCGAGCTGGAGACCGAGCAGGTCGCCGCGGCACTCGGCCTGACCAAGGTGTACGGCCTCGGCTACCAGAACCACTATCTGCAGCACGGTCAGCTGATCGAGCTCCGGCACCGGCTGATCACCCTGTTCCGGTTCCTCCGGATCGACACCGTGATCAGCTTCGATCCGTGGGCCAGGGTCGAGGAGAACCCGGATCACACGCTGACCGGGCTGGCGGTCGAGGCGGCCTGCTGGATGGCCGGCCGCGGCCATGACCTGCCCGAGCTGATCGATCTCGGGCTGGAACCGAGGGCGGTCGGGCACAAGTACTACGCCGCACGCGACCCGCAACTGCTCGATCACCCGGTGGATGTGACCCCGGTCCTGGCCGACAAGCGGGCCGCGCTGCGACTGCACCGGACCCCGATGGACCGAATGTGGCGGGAGCACCTCGCCGATCATCCGGATCGGCCGGTGACCCTGGAGGAGTTCATCGAGTCCTCGTTCCTGGAGCTTGATGATCATGGTCGGCATCTGGAGCAGTTCCGCTACCTCGGGCCCCGCGAGTCCGAGAAGAAGGGTGTCTGATGAGTCTCTACGCCGACCTCGGCCTCCGGCCGGTGATCAATGCGCGCGGCACGCTGACCGTGCTCGGCGGCAGCGTGATGGACCCCGCGGTGCTGCAGGCGATGACGGAGGCGTCGACCGCGTTCGTCGATCTGGTCCTGTTGCAGCGGCGGGCCGGCGAGCGGATCGCCGGCCTGCTCGGCGTCGAGGCGGCCTGCATCACCTCGGGCGCCGCGGCCGGGCTGACGATCGCCACCGCCGCCCTGATGGCCGGCGACCGGATCGACGCGATCCGCGCCCTGCCCGACACGACCGGGCTGCGTGATCAGGTCGTCGTGCTGAAGAGCCACCGGATCCTCTACGACCAGGCGGTGCTGCTGGCCGGAGCCCGGTTCGTCGAGGTCGGTGTCACCTCGGCGGCGACCCCGGAGCAGGTCGCTGCGGCGATCACCGACCGGACCGCCGGCCTGTTCTTCGTCGAGGAGGCGTCGACCATGCGCGGCTCGCTGCCGCTCGGCGAGCTGATCACCCTCGCTCATGATCGCGGCGTCCCGGTGCTGGTCGACGCGGCCGCCGAGCTCCCGCCGGCCGACAACGTGCGTCACTATCTGGACCTCGGGGCCGACCTGGTCGTGTTCAGCGGCGGCAAGGAGATCGGCGGACCGCAGTCCTCCGGTCTGATCGTCGGCCGCGAGCCGTACGTCGGCCACTGCCACGCGAATTCCTTTCCGCAGCACGGCATCGGCCGCGGCATGAAGACGGACAAGGAGACCATCGCCGGCCTGGTGAAGGCGGTCGAGCTCTGGGTCGGCCGCGACTACGACCTGATCTTCGAGCAGTGGAACGCCGTCGTCGACACGGTCCTGGAGCGCTTCGCCGGCATCCCGGAGCTCACCGTGGAGCGCGGCTTCCCCACCGAGCCCGGCATCCAGCCCACCGTGATCCCCCGCGCCTACCTGACCCACGCCACCCGCCCCGCCGCCGACCTCCAGACCGCCCTACTCGACCGTGATCAACCCGTCGCCGTCGGCATCGAGAACGGCCGCCTCGCCGTCAACCCCCAGTGCCTCAAGCCCGACGAGGTCCCGATCCTGATCACCGCCCTGCAGGAGCTGTTCGTTCCCTGAGCCTGTCGAAGGGCAAGCC
Organism: Microlunatus speluncae; assembly: GCF_009299835.1. Lineage (GTDB taxonomy): Bacteria > Actinomycetota > Actinomycetes > Propionibacteriales > Propionibacteriaceae > Microlunatus > Microlunatus speluncae. The sequence continues at coordinate 87,465 of NZ_VKCZ01000012.1, read as the reverse complement.
CGGAGTCATCGAGGCTGCCCTTCGACAGGCTCAGGGAACGAACAAGCCCTAGCGGAGGGATTCGGTGAGGACGCGACCTTCGGAGGCGGCGGGCGGGTCGATGCCGAGGATGGCCGACATGGTGGCGGCGAGGTCGATGTGGCGTGGTGCGCGCGGCTCGGCACCGGGCTTGATCGCCTTGCCGGACAAGATCAACGGGATGGCCAGCTCGGACCGGCTGCCGTGCCGGCCGTCGGATCCCTCGGCCGGCGGAGTCATGGCCAGCGCGTACGGCTCCTCGAACTCCAGCACCAGCTGCCCGTACTGCGGCGCCATCCGGAGCTTCGCCTGATCAGCCTTGGTCAGGATCGCGGCGATCCCGGTCACCGCGCCCAGGGCTTCCTCGGCCCGGCGCACGGCGGCCGCGTCGGCGCCCAGCTCGCCGAACAGGTGGACCGAGCCGATGCTGCCGCCGGAGACCAGCACCACGTCGGTGTCCGGCGAGGTGGGCGAGCCGCCGGAGCCGAGCACTTCGGGCCGGAAGCCGGCGCCGGTCAGGGCCGCGATCACCTGCGGGCCGAGCGGCTTGTTCCAGGTGGTCATCCCATGATCGGCGGTCACCACCCAGGTGGTGCGGGCGAACAGGCGAAGATCACGGACCGCGTTGATCAGCCGGCCGATCGCGGCATCGGTCTCACGCAGGGTGGCGAGCATCCGCGGATCGTTGGGGCCCCAGCTGTGCCCGTCACCGTCGACATCGCTGGAGTAGATCGCCAGGAAGTCCGGTCGCCGAGGCAGCGTCACCTGGGTGCCGCCACTGTTCACCGGCTCACCGCTCAACATGGCGATCGCGTCATCCACCCGCGCGTCGATCCGACCGCCCGGCTGGGTGTACAGGCCCTCAAGATCGCCGTACGCAACGCCCTTGTCCTGCAGGATGAACCACTGGGCCGAGCCCATCAGGACGCCCTGCCGGCGCCACGCCTGGCCCAACCCCTCGACCGCACTGTCGCGACTCTGGCCACGGGCGACCCCGGCCGCCTCGTCGTAGAAGTAGGCGGCGTTCCGGGTCCGGTCGGGATAGGCGCCGCAGGAGATCGCGGTCCAGGACTGGTTGGTGATGGTGGCCATCACGCCGGTGCTGGTGGCCAGCGAACCGCGCCGGATCAAGGATCGCAGCGCCGGCAACGGCACCCGGCCGTCCAGATAGTCGATGTCGAATCCGTCGAGTCCGATGAAGATCAACAAGTCTCGTTCGGCGGCCTGGGCGGGGGTCGCGGTCAGTGCCAGGGATGCGGCGACGGCTCCCCCGAGCACAGACCGCCGGGTCAGGGCAGTCGGCATTCCGGCACTCTAGTGCCGTTGCGCCACGAGAGACAGACCTCGACGCGACCGCTGGACGACCAACGGTGAAACTCCGCCGATCATCCGGGCTCTCTCATCGCACCGCCGACGGATGATCATGATCCGCGGCCAGGTGATCGGCCTGCCGCTCCAGCCAGGTCTGCCAACGCGCTCGCAGCCGGTCGAGTCGGGAGTCATCGAGGTCGCCGTAGATCCGGCCCATCAGGTTGATCGACAGCGGCCGGTCGACGCCCATCGAGAAGCAGGAGATCGCGATCAGCGCCGGGTGCGGAGCCTCGGCCCGGAGCAGCAGATAGCCGTCGCCGGCATACTCGACGACCCCGGTCAGCTCCGGTGCCTCCGCCGCCGTCCGGAAGGAACGGCCGGCCACCCGATCCGCGCCCGGCAGGCCCAGCCGGGTGAACAACCGATCGGCCGGAGCGACGCGGTCGGCCGGCGCCGGATCGATCAGGGTGATCAGATCCAGCGCCCGGACCGGCCGGCCGGTGAAGCGGCGCAGGTAGGCCCGCAGCACCAGCAGCGTCATCCGCCAGCCCTCGACCGCGCTGTCGACCAGGTCCTCCCATTCCTCACCGGCGTCGGCGAAGCCGCAGACCACCCGGACCACGCAGCTCCCACCGGACCGCGCCTCGACCAGGATCTCGGTCGCCAACGGCGAGGGCGCCCCGGGCATCGCCGCGGCGTAGCCGAACGAACGCGGCGGATCCCAGGAGGCGACCACCACGGCCACGGTCGGCGCGAACGGCTCGCGATGGATGATCATTTCGCCGCCCTCGGCCGGCTCGATCTCGGCGGCGAACGTCCAGCCGGACTGTCCCGCTCCGGTCGCGATCGCCTGCCAGACCTCCTCCGGGGTGCCCGGCACCTCGATCATGGTTTCGCCGTAGCGCCCGGAACTTTGATCACTCGTCGCGGACTCGTCGGTCATGCCGGATCCCCTTTCGGCTCGGTCTCGGCACCGGCGGGCATCGGATGGACGGCGATGATCATCCGTTGCCAGCGGCCGCCGGCGGCCTGCTCGTCGTGGTACTTCGCCGCCAGCCGGGTGACGGTGGTCGTCAGCTCCTCGGCGAAGGCGGCGCGATCGGCCGGCCTGGCGAACCGGATCGCGGTGTCCAGTCCGTACACGGGCAGCCGGCTGCGCCGGCGGGCCGCGGTGCGGGTCAGCTCGGCCAGCTCGCGGATCAGCCGGGCAGCCAGAGCGATCAGGTACGACACCGACAGCCGATCCCGGATCCCGTACGGGCCTCCACCGGCCGCCCCGCCCAGGGCCGTCGGCGACACCACGTAGCCGGCGGCCGTCGCGACCAGTCGACGCTCGGTCAGTCCACCCCAGGTGCGGTTCTCGGCCACCTCGACCAGCCCGTGAGCCTCGAGCTGGCGCAGATGGTAGTTGATCTTCTGCCGCGAGATCCCGACCCGGACCGACAGCTCCGCCGCCGAAGCCGGCTCCCGCAGTTCACCCAGCAACCGCGCCCGCCCCGGATCCAACGCCACCACCGCAGCCGCCGGATCCGTGATCACCTCGATGTCGTCCACTCCTTCACCCCACCATTGACAACTTTCCCTGTCAATCCCGTCGGCACAGTGTTGTGGTCTGAGGGGCGGCGGGTATGCAGATTCGGGATTCTGGGGTGCTGACAGCGGGGATTGCTGGAGGTGCGAGGCGTCGTTTGAAGTTGTTTGCTGCAATGGTCATTGCGCTGGGAATCGTTCTCGCGCTGAGTGTTACGGGAGGTACTGCCATGTCTGATCCTGGTGGTCATCCGACCGATCGAGAGGCTGCTCAGCTGAAGCTGCGGCCGACCGGTGAAGCGGTTTATGCCTACACAGACACCAGCGAGCACGCGAAAGCGCATCTGACAGAGGTTGGTCTCGACACGACGGAGATGGTCGTGTGGGTTCGCTGGGTAGGCGGGGTCCTGGACCCGGCCACCGACGCGGCCTTCGCAGCAATCACAGCCGAGACGGGGATCGACATCAAGATCATCCCGAGCCGCTTCTCTCGGGAAGACCTGCTCGCCGCGATGCATGAGCTTCACCGAACCCAAAAGACGGTTCTGACAGCGGAAGATGATGGCGATGGGATCGTCGCTACGGTCGACCGGGGATCAAGCCTGGAAGGCCGACCCGCGGAAGTGTCGCCTCCAGGAAAAAGAAGCCTCGGGATCCCGGTGAGATACGAGCACGGAGATGCCGATCCGTTGGCGACTCGTCAGAACGAAACGTGATGACCAGTTGCGCCGGAGGGTCCCACTGGAGGGCATCTCAGTTCTGACAAGTCGGCGGAAAGTGGGTTCAGCGGCGACAGCGGTCCAGGCGGAGGGCGAAGTCGGTGAGGAACTCGCGGCGCCAGGTGGCGATGGTGCCGGCGCCGGGCCAGGGGTGGATGGCCGCGGCCGGGGTTTGATCATCGCACCACCAGTTCGGCCGGTCCGGGTCCGGCACGCGCCACCGCCGCTCCGGCGGCGGTGCCGCGGTGAACGCGCCCTGCAGCCCGGTCAGGTCCGGATGGCTGCTCTCGATCCGGTACGGGATGAGTTTCGCGTCCCGCGGCGCGTAGCGGAACCGCAGCGAATCACCGAGCTCGACGGCCACCGCGAACGGGCCGTGCAGCCGGTTGTCCAAGATCATCTGGGTCGTGTCCCGGCTGCCGTAGCCAGCGGGCTGGGGCAGCACGAACTCGACGGTGCCGTACGCCTCGACCAGGTCCGCGGCCGTGGTGAGCCGGTCGAAGATCGTCTTCCGGCCGCCCCAGACCGGGATGAAGCGACCGCCCCAGCTGGGCTGCGCGGGATCCTGCGGCCCGTGCAGCAACCAGGTGACGGTCGGGCTGTCGCCCATCTTCAGTCCCGGCAACTGCCGGGCGAAGAAGTCACCGAGCGCCCCGTGTCCGGCGACGTGCTCGGCGACGAAGGCGCGGTTGTCGAGCTCGTCGTCGCAGAAGAAGCCGCGGTAGGTCGAGTTGGATTCGATGATCATCAGACCGGGGTGGTGGGTCGCGACGTAGTCGTACGCGTCGATGCCCCACAGCTTGTTGGGGCCGCCGATGAAGTGCACCCGGAGCCGCGGCTCGATGTCGGGAGCGTCGTGCAGCGCCTGGGCCAGGTCGTCGATGCCGCCCCAGATCAGGACGTCCAGCGGCCGCGGATCGGGCCGGCGGGCACAGCTGACGATCAACTCCGAGCCCTCGGTCGGGTGGTCAGCGAAGCCGCGGTGATCAGCGGTCTCCAGCGCCCCCTGCCGGACAATCGCGCACAGGGCCTCGGGCTCCGGGTAGTGATCGGAATGCGTACGCAGCGCCGGGAAATCGGCCCGGTAACAGTCCAGGACGGTCACGATGTCCGAACTCCGGCCGGCCCCGTACGGCGAGGACACCAGGCCCTCGAGGTCGAACCGGTCGGCGTACACCAACAGGTGCACCAGCGACTGGAAATCGTCCGGGTCGGTGCCGCCGACGTCGGTCGACACCAGCACCCGCGGCCTGATCATGGCGACTCAGGAGTGATCGTCGAGCAGGCTTGGCAGCAGGGCCCGCTGCACGATCCGTTGCGCCGCCAGGGCGTCGTGCCGGCTCTGCGCCTCGGCCAGCGCCTCCTCGTCCAGCACGTCCAGCGCCCGGTGCACGCCCTTGAGGAAGGTGATCGCCTGTTTGGCCGCCTGCACGCTGTCCTCGCGGAACGGAAACTGATCAAGCTGCCAGACGCCCTGCCAGTTGTTGCGGCGCAGGGTGTGGAAGAACTCGAAGGTCTCGATCAGATGCACCGAGCCGACCACCATGTCGTCGTCCCAGCCGCGCAGGTTGTCGTTGACGTCGATCGCGAACAGCCGGCCGTAGTCGATCGCCAGCTGGGCGGCGTCGGCCGGAGTCTCCTGCCCGTACAGGGAATGGCCGAAGTCGAGCAGGATGCCGAGGTTGGGCAGGCCGATCTTCTCGATCCCGAGCAGGGTCCGGGCCACGTTCGGGAAGATGATCTTGACCCGCGGCTCGCGCGGCTTGTATTCGATCACGAACTTGATCTCCGGGTGGGCCGAGACGAGCTCGGTCAACCCGTCCAGGGCGAGCTGCCAGGCATCGTGGTAGTTGACCTGGAACGGATAGTCCCAGCCGTCCTGGCCGGGCCACAGCTTGACGTAGTCGCAGCCGAGTTCCTGCGCCACCGCGGTCGCCTCGTGCAGCAGCCGCATGGCCTGGGCCCGGACCGCCGGGTCGGGATGGGTGAGCGAGCCCTTGACGAAGTCCCGGGTGTAGATCTCCGGCGTGATCGCGATCGCCCGCAGCCCGTTGCGTTGCAGCGCCGCCCGGATGTCGTCCAGCGTCCCGTCGAATCCGACGAAGGGATAGTTCAGGTCGACCACCGCCAGCTCGCCGACCGCGCCGGCCCGGTCGATCTGCTCCAGCAGCCCGACCTCGGGGCCGTAGCCGTCGGTGGCGTAGCGATCCTTGTAGGTCGCGAAGTGCCAGATGCCCGCACCGAAGATCGGCAGCTCACTCATCGATTCCACTCCTTGATCATCTTCATCCGGTCATCCCTTGGTCGCGCCGGCGGTCAGGCCGCTGACGATGTAGCGCTGCAGCAGGGTGTAGACCACCAGGATCGGCACCACCGCGATCAGGATCCCGGCCGCCTGGCCGGTGTTGTTGTTGGCGAACTGGCCCTGGAAGTTCAACAGCCCGACCGGAATGGTCTTCGACTGATCGGAGTTGAGCACGATCAGCGCCATCAACAGCTCGTTCCAGGTCGCCACCGCGTCGAGGATCGCCACGGTGACCAGAGCCGGGGCGGACAAGGGCAGCATGATCGTGAAGAAGATCCGGGCCTCGCCCGCACCGTCGATCTTGGCCGCCTCGACGATCTCGTGCGGGACCTGCCGGAAGAACGACTGCAGGATCAGCACCTCGAACGGGATCCCGAAGGCCAGGTAGGGCCCGACCAGGCCGAGCAGATTGTCGGTCAGCCCGGCCGATCGGAGCATGATGAAGATCGGCACGATCGCGATGTAGATCGGGATGGTCAGCCCGAGGAACACGGTGAACATGATCGCCCGCCGGAACCGCAGCCGCAGTTTCGCCAGCGCGTACGCCAGCATGGCCGAGATCAGCACGCCCAGTGGGACCTTGATCATGGTCAGGATCAGACTGTTGCGGTAGGTCGCGGAGAAGTTGCCGATCCCCCAGGCGTCGACGAAATTGGCCGTCGTGACCTGGCCGGGCCAGGACAGCGGGCCGGCGGAGAGGAAGTCCGACAGCGGCCGGATCGCCGTCGTCACCAGCAACACCAGCGGCGAGATCCAGATCAGCGCGGCGACCACCAGCAGGGCGGTGATCACGAGCCCCGCACCACCGCGGCCGGAACGCCGCCCGGCCCTGCTGGACCGGTCCAGTTCCTCGGCCGGCGCCGGGCCGGGTGGGGCGATGGTCGTCATCGTGCCTCCCGGGTCTGCGACAGCACGTACGGGATGCCGACGGCGACCGCGGCGAGGGTGACCACGACCGCGATCGCGGTGCCGTAGCCGGCCTGGTAGTACTGGAAGACGTTCGCATACATCCAGGTGCCCATCACCTGGGTCGCGGTGCCCGGACCGCCGTAGGTCATCGCGTAGATCAGGTCGAAGACCTTGAACGAATCGATCAGTGACAGGGCGATCACGATCGCATGGGCCGACCGCAGGCCGGGCATGGTGACATGCCAGAACTGTTGCCATGGTCCGGCGCCGTCGACCGTCGCGGCCTCGTACAACTCCTCCGGAATCCCTTTCCGAGCAGCGAGATAGAGCAGCATCGGAAACCCGGCCCGAAGCCAGATGGCCGGCACCATCACCGCCCCGAGGGCGGTGGAATCCTGGCCGAGCCAGGGTTGCGCCAGGAAGCCGAGACCGATCAACCGCAGCGCCTCGTTGATCGCCCCGTCCTGCGGATCGTAGAGCCAGCCCCAGATCGAGGCGATCGAGACCAACGGCAATACGGCCGGGGTGTAGAAGATCAACCGGAGCACCGGCTTCGCCCGCGCCTTGCCGTTCAGGGCCAGGGCCAGCCCGAGACCGAGCAGCACCGGGACGCAGAGCGTCACCACCGTCCAGAGGACGTTATTGCGCACGGCGGTCGCGACCACGGGATCCCGGGCCAGAGCCAGGTAGTTCTCCAGCCCGGTGATCGTGTAGCCGGGGCTCAGGCCGTCCCAGTCGGTGAAGCTGAACCAGAGCGAGGACAGCGCCGGATAGACCAGGAAGATCACATAGACCGCGAGCGCCGGCAGCGCGAACAGCCACGGCGTGAGTCCGCCACGACTAGCGCGCCGCGGAGCCGGCTTCGCGGGCCTGGTCATGATCGCCACGATGGCCGATCACTCCTTGGCCCAGGCCGACACGATCTCCTGCATCCGTTTCGCCGCCGCGGCCGGCGTGATCGCCCCCTGCAGGATGTCGCTCTGCACGGCGAAATACTGATCGGCCTGCTTCTTCGGAAACGCCTGGTCCTGGATCGTGTAGAACGGATGCGTCCGCCGGATCTCCGCCCACTGCGAGGCCAGCGGGGCGTCCGCGGGATCGGGCTCGGCCCCCTTCACCGTCGAGGAACCGATCTTGAGCGCCTGCTGGGTCTCCGGCCGGACGATGAAGTCGAGCAGCTTGGCGGCGTTGGCCGCGTTGCCGGACCGGGCGTTGATCATGTAACCCTCGACGAAGCCGGAGAAGCGCAGCACGTCGTGATCGGTGGGCAGCAGGAAGGTGCCGAACTCCGACGACTTCTTGCCCGAGGCGGCGATGTTGCCGGCCTCCATCCAGATCCCGGTGATCGTGTAGGCGGTCTTGCCCTGGATGAAGGTGGGCTCGATGTCGGCCGGATCGAGACCCAGTGCACCCTCCGGGACCCAACCCGAGTCCTGCCATTTCTTGAACAGGGTGAACGCCTGCACCACTTCGGGCGTGTCCCAGGACGCGTCGCCGGTCAGGAGTTGATCATGGAGCTCGGGTCCGGCGGTGTGCTCCAGCAGATACTCGAACAGCCGCATGATGTGCCAGCCGTACTTGCCGCCGAGGCCGGCCGGCGTGACCCCCGCGGCGACCAGCTTCTCGTTCAGCTCCTCCAGCTCCGCGTACGACTGCGGATCCGCGTCGATCTTGGCCTTCGCGAAGATCTCCTTGTTGTACCAGAGCCCCACCGCGGCGGCATTGAACGGAACGCCGGCCTTCAGCCCGTCGAACGTCATCCCGTTGATCGCGTTCGGGTCGATCCGGTCGGCCCAGCCGTACTGGTCGTAGTACGGGCTCAGATCGGCGGCCTGCTTGGCCGTCGCGAACGGCGAGCCGATCTGGCCGCCCCAGATCCGCCACACATCCGGGCCCTTGCCGCCGAGCAACTCGGTCCGGAGCTTGTCCGGGTAGAGCGCGGCACCGGAGCCGGGCAGGCTGTCGACGGTGGTGGTCAGCTTGGCCTCGGCGTCGAAAGCCGCCACCTGCTCCTTGAAGCTGTCGATCGTGGTGTCGGCCTCGTACGTGAACAGTCGCAACTCGTTGGAGGTGGGGGCCGGCTGGCCGGCGCCACCCCCGACCGAGCCGGTGCAACCGCCGGCGAGCAGAGCCGCCGCGGCGCCGGACAGGCCGAGAAAGGCCCGTCGATCGAATCCTGGGTTCATGACACGTCTCCTTTGTCGATGTCATCGAAGGGTGATCAGGTGATCAGCCGTTCGCGGCCTTCCGGGCGAAGCGGTTGATCTTGGCGAACATGTCCTCCAGCAGGAAGCGGGTGTCGACCGATTCACAGACCCGGATCGGGTGACCGGAGCCGGGCACGTGGTGTCCCTCCGCGCCGAACCGCGGCGCGGGCCGGACCCGGAAGTTTCCGCTGTTGGGATAGAGCATCAGCGAGATCGCCGGCGAGTCACCGAGCGACCGGGACTCGATCGGCTCGGGGTGGGTCGCGGCGTTCCACTCCTTCAGTTGCCGGATCAGATACTCACCGAGCGGGCCGGCCTCGCCGATCTTGTCGTCCAACTCGGCGTAGGAGACCGAGACCATCCGGTAGACGTTGTTCGGGACCTGCCAGACCGTGATGCCGGAGTCGAAGACGACGTTGGCCGCCGCGATGTCGTTGGACAGGTTGAACTCGACCCGGGATCCGGCGTCGAGGCCGGAATGATCGATCCCGCCGATCCAGATCACGACGACCTCGCGGTCGACGATGACCGGATCGAGCAGGATCGCCGAGGCCATGTCGGTCAGCGGGCCGAGAAACGAGACATACAAGGGATCTCCGGCCCCAGCCAGCTTCGACTCCTCGATGATCAACCGGGCGCCGGGAGAGTCGGCCGGGGTGGCCTCGTCCGGGATGGCGGCCGCGGCCCCGTTCGCGACCGGGATCGAACCGGTCATCCCGAGCAGGTCGAGCAGCAGGTCGATCTCCTCCCGGGAATCCGCCATGCTGCGGTCCGACCGCCGGGTGCCGAAGTGGGCCGGGATCAGGCCGCGGATGTCGAATGTCGGCGACAGCAGTCCGTGCACGATGGCGAACTGATCATCCGCCTCGTTCTTGGCATCGGTGTTGATGATCACTCGACGGCGGCGCTCCGGCATCGCTGCTCCTGTCCGTGGATAGTGGTGCGTGAATATCCATTCAGTATTGTATGCTTGCCCATTGATAGTCTCCCGGCTGATGCCGGGGCGTCAAGGTGATGGACCCGATCGAGCCGGACCAGGGAGGTCGACGGTGGCCACAGCCGAGCCGGTGATCATGGCGATCGACCAGGGCACGACGAATTCCAAGGCCGTCGCCGTCACCGCGGCCGGTGCCGTGGTCGGCCGGGGATCGGCCGCGGTCCCGATCCGCAACCCGGCCCCCGGTCTGGTCGAGCAGGACGCGGACGAGCTCTGGCAGTCGGTGCTGGTCGCGATCGAGGTCTGCCGGGCCGAGCAGTCCGGACCGGTCCGGGCGTTGGCGATCTCCAACCAGCGCGAGTCCGTCGTCGTCTGGGATCGAGACACCGGCCGACCGCTCGGGCCGGTGATCAGTTGGCAGGACACCCGGACCGCCGACGACTGTGCCCGGCTGATCGCCTCGCCGGGCGCCGACGTGCTGGTCCGACAGCGGACCGGGCTGCGGATCGACCCGATGTTCTCCGCGCCCAAGCTCGCCGCTTTACTCCGCTCCGCCACGGATCCCGTGAGGGCGATCGCCGTCGGCACCGTCGACTCCTGGCTGATCTGGCGGCTGACCGGCGGCCATGATCATCTCGGCGAGGCCGGCAACGCTTCCCGGACCCTGCTGTACGACGTGGCCGCGCTGGGCTGGTCGGCCGAGCTGCTCGACCTGTTCGGGATCCCGGCCGAGCGGCTGCCGACGGTGATCACCTCCGACGCGACGATTCCGACCGGCATCGACCTGCCCGGGATCGACGGTCGGCCGCCGATCGCCGCCGTGCTGGCCGACTCCCACGCCGCCCTCTACGGCCAGGGCGGCACCACGGCCGGGACCGCGAAGGCGACCTACGGCACCGGCAGCTCGGTGATGATGCCGGTGCCCCGGTTCAGTCCGGACCCGTCGCCGGTGCCGACGACGCTGGCCTGGTTGACCGACCGGCCGACGTACGCGAGGGAGGGCAACATCGTCTTCTCCGGCGCCTCGCTCGCCTGGCTGACCCGGCTGCTCGGCCTGCCGTCGGTGGCCGACCTGCTCACCCTCGCGGCGAGCGTGCCGGACAGCGCCGGGGTGAGCTTCGTGCCGGCGTTCGGTGGGCTCGGGGCACCGCACTGGCAGCGCGACGCCGAGCCGACGTTCACCGGCCTGACCGCGGCGACGACGCGGGAGCAGCTGGCCCGGGCCGGCGTGGACGCGGTGGCCCACCAGGTGGCCGACGTCGTCGAGGTGATCATCGAGGAGGGCACGGCGATCAAGGAACTCCGGGTGGACGGCGGGGTGACCGCGTCCGCCCTGGTGATGCAGACCCAGGCCGACCTGCTCGGGATCGGCGTCCGGGTCGCGGGCGTCGCCGAACTCTCCGCCGTCGGCGCAGCCCGCATGGCCTGGGCCGGCCTCGGCGCCGAAGCCCAATGGCCGACCGCGGACCCGGCCGCCCGCGAGTTCGTACCGTCGATCACCGCCGACGAACGGAAAACCCGCCGCGCCCACTGGCGCCGAGCCCTCCCCCGCCCCTAGAACCCCGACTTGTCAGAACTAGGGCACGCCCTGGCGTCCCCTAGTTCTGACAAGTCGGGGTTGCCACCCGCACGACCCCCTGAAGGCCGAGGGTGACCGACGGATCAGGCGGTGACTACGGCGTACGCGAAGCCGTCCCAGCCCTTGCTGCCGACGAGCTGGATCGCGGTGGCCTCCAGCCGCGGCTCGGCGGCGATCTTCTCCAGCACCTCGCGGCTGGCCCGGGACGCGGCGTCGGTCGTCTCCGGATCGGCGATCCCGCCGTGCCGGACGACGTTGTCGACGATGATCACCGAACCGGGCCGGGTCAGCCGTAGCGCCCAGTCCAGGTAGTTGGAGTTGTTGGGCTTGTCGGCGTCGATGAAGACGAGGTCGAACGGCTCCGGCTGCTCCTCGGCCAGGACCGGCAGGCTGTCCAGCGCCGCGCCGACCCGGATCTCGACCCGGTCCGCAACGCCCTTGCGCTGCAGGTTGGCGGCGGCCACCTCGGCGTGCTTGGGCTCGTACTCCAGCGTGATCACGCGGCCCTCGGCGCCGACCGCGCGGGCCAGCCAGAGGGTGCTGAACCCGCCGAGTGTGCCGATCTCCAGCACCCGGCGGGCGCCGGTCGACAACGCGATCAGGTGCAACAACTTGCCCTGCACCGGCGACACGTCGATGGCCGGCAGCCCGGCCTCGGCGTTCGCCCGGAAGACGTCGGAGTCCTGATCACCGACCAGTGTGTCGACGAGATAGCGGTCGACCTCGGCCCATTCGGCATTCGTCATGCCTGCAGTCTTTCACCCGGCCGAACTGGAACAATCGCCGACATGGTGATCCAGCTGCTGGGAATGGCGACCCTGATCGCGATGGCGTTCCTGGTCGCCTACATCGCCCGCCGGGTGCTCGGCGTGCCGATCGGCTGGCCGCGCTCCATCCTGGTCGGGCTGATCATGATCGCCTCGCTCGGCACCACCCTGCCCTGGATCGCCTTCCAGTCAGGGCTGGTCGAGCCGATCGAGGACAACCGGATCCCGGTCGGCCTGTTGTTGATCTTCATCCTGGTGTTGGCCTGGGGCTTCTTCCTGGCCATCGCGGTGCTGGTCGTGGCTGAGTTGATCATCCCGACCGGCACCATCCCGACCCCGTGGCGGGTGCTGCGCAGCACCCGGGAGCGATTCCGACGCTTCCGGCGTTACGTCCAGGTGGTCGCCATCGCGGTCCGGCACGGGCTGGGCGGCTTCCTCAGGCCGCGGGCGAAGGACCGGGTCACCGGCCTGGCGGCGGAGACCCGGACCGCATCGGTCGCCCGGTCGCTGCGGCGGGCCCTGAACGACGCCGGGGTGACCTTCATCAAGATCGGCCAGATGCTGTCGGCCCGGCCCGATCTCGTGCCGGACGTGTTCGTCCGGGAGCTGTCGCAGCTGCAGAGCTCGACCTCGGCCGTGCCCTGGCAGTCGATCAAGCCGGTGATCGAGGCCGGGATCGGCTGCCCGGTCGAGGAGGTGTTCAGCGAGATCGACCCCGACCCGTTGGCCGCGGCTTCGGTGGCGCAGGTGCACACCGCCGTGCTGCTCAGCGGAGAATCGGTCGTGGTCAAGGTGCAGCGGCCCGGCGCGCGGGCGCAGGTGACCGCGGATCTCGACATCGTCGGCCGGCTGGCCGACCGACTGGAGCGCTCGACCGCCTGGGCCCGGGAGCTGGGCGTACGACGACTGGCGGAGGGATTCGCCGCCTCACTGCGGGAGGAGCTGGACTACCGGGTCGAGGCCGACAACATGATCGCGGTCGCGGCCGCCACCCGGGCCGACTCGGAGATCATCATTCCGCGGGTCTATCCCGAATTCTCCGGCGAGACGATCTTGGTACAGGAGCGGCTGGTCGGCACTCCGATCGGCAGCTCCACGGAGACCCTGGCCGCACTGCCAGCAGAGACTCGGACCGAGGCCGCCCAGCGCCTGCTCGGGGCCGTGCTGGACCAGATCATGCTGAGCGGGGTGTTCCACGCCGATCTTCATCCGGGCAACGTGGTGATCGAGCCCGACGGCCGGCTCGGCCTGCTCGACTTCGGCTCGGTCGGCCGGCTCGATGATCATTCCCGGGACGCCCTCGGGCTGCTGCTGCTCGCCGTCGACCGCAACAACAGCATCGCCGCCACCGACGCCCTGGTGGAGATCCTCGAGCGGCCCGAGGAGCCGCTGAACGAGAAGGCGATGGAACGCGAGGTCGGCCAGCTGATCGTCCGCTACCGCTCCGGCACCTCGACCACCGGCGGCATGTTCGGCCACATCTTCGGGCTGGTCCGACGGTACGGCTTCGCCATTCCCGGTCAGGTCGCCGCCGCGTTCCGGGCCCTGGCCGCGTTGGAGGGCACCTGCCGGCTGATCGATCCGAAGCTCGATCTGGTCCAGGTCGCGCGGACCCACGGCGGCGAGATCTTCGCCGCCGCGGCCAATCCGAACGCGCTGCGGGAACAACTGGATTCGGAACTGCTGCACCTGCTGCCGCTGATCCGGCGGTTGCCGCGCCGGGTGAACAAGATCTCCGAGGACCTGGAACGGGGCCGGCTGAGCATCAACCTGCGGCTGCTCAGTGATCAGAGCGACCGGGCCTTCATCCTCGGCGTCGCGCACCAGGTGATCGTCGCCGTGCTCGCCTCGGCCGCCACCCTCGCCGCGATCATCATGATCACCGCCACGGGCGGCCCGACCCTGACCGGCACCTCGATCCAGGTCTTCCCCCTGATCGGCGCCTGCCTCCTCTTCGTCGGCTTCGTCCTCGCCCTCCGCTCCCTGGTCCTCATCTTCCGCCGCGAATGAGCCCAACCCCCGACTTGTCAGACTCTCACCACGTCATAGCGTGGTGAGAGTCTGACAAGTTGGGGGGTTAGACCGGGGGGACGCCGTGGCGGCGGGTGGAGAAGTGGCGGTCCTTGGTGGCGGCGGCGGCGTAGCGGGCGATGAGTTCGCGGCGGACGTCGGCGGGTTGGACGATCTGGTCGATCACCAGTTCGCTGGCCAGGCGGAGGATGTCGATGTCGAGCTCGTATTCGGTACGCAGTTTCGCCACGTAGGCCTCGCGTTCGGCCGCGTCCTCGATCGCGGCGATCTTGTTGGCGTAGACGGCGTTGATCGCAGCCTCCGGGCCCATCACGGCGATCTTGGCGGTCGGCAGGGCCAGGCAGGCGTCGGGGCCGAAGCCGGGGCCGGACATCGCGTACAGCCCGGCGCCGTAGGCCTTGCGGACGATCAGCGACACGGTCGGCACGGTCGCCTCGGCCACGGCGGTGATCATCTTCGCGCCGTGCCGGATGATGCCCTGCCGCTCGACAGCGCTGCCGATCATGAAGCCGGGCACGTCGGCCAGGTAGAGCAGGGGCAGGTTGAACGCGTCGCAGAGCCAGATGAAGCGGGCCGCCTTGTCGGCCGAGTCGACGAACAGCACGCCGCCCTTCACCGCCGGCTGGTTGGCCACGATGCCGATCGGGCGGCCCTCCAGCAGGGCGAAGCCGGTGACCAGCTCCGCCGCGAACAACGGCTTGCATTCGAAGAAAGAGTCGGCGTCGACGATCGCGTCGATCACGTCCCCGATGTCGTAGCCGGTCTGCTCGTCGGCCGGGACCAGGTCGTCGGCGAACTCCCGGCCCGGCTCGGCCCGGTCGTAGGCCGGCGGGTCGAGACGCCAGTTCGACGGCAGATAAGAGAAATACGCCTTCGCCTGCTCGATCGCGTCGGCGTCGTCCTCGGCCAGTTGATCACCGCAGCCGGACACCTCGGCGTGCATCCGGGCGCCGCCCATCTCGGCCAGGCTGACCTTCTCGCCGACCACCATCTCGGCCATCCGGGGCGAGCCGAGATACATCGACGCATTCCGTTCCACCATGATCACGACGTCACAGAAGGACGGGATGTACGCGCCGCCGGCCGCGCTCGGGCCGAACAGGCAACAGATCTGCGGCACCTTGCCGGACAGCGCCACCTGGTTGTGGAAGATCCGGCCCGCCCCGCGGCGACCGGGGAACAGGTCGACCTGGTCGGTGATCCGGGCGCCGGCGGAGTCGATGAACCAGAACACCGGCTGCTCGGTCCGCAGCGCCTCCTCGGTCACCCGGATGATCTTCTCCACCGTACGGGCACCCCAGGAGCCGGCCTTGACACTCGGGTCGTTGGCCACCACCAGCGCCGGCCGGCCGGCGACCAGGCCACGCCCGGTGACCACCCCGTCGGCCGGCAGCCCGACGGCCGCGGCGTTGGCCAGCTGGCCGTCCTCGATGAACGTGCCCTCGTCGAACAGCAACCCGATCCGGTCCCGGACGAACAGTTTCCCTTGCCCGGCGAGCTTCTCGGCGGCCTTGGCGGCGGGCCGCAGGGTCGCCTCGACGGCCGCCTCGAGCTGCTGCCGATGCTCGGCCTCGGACGTCATTCGACCGGCAATCCGAGGCCGCGTGCGATCAACAACCGTTGCACCTCCGAGGTCCCTTCGCCGATCTCCAGGATCTTGGCATCGCGGTAGAACCGCGCCACCGGGTATTCGTTCATGAAGCCGTAGCCGCCGAACACCTGGCCGGCGATCCGGGTCGCGGTCACGGCGGACTCGGTCGCGTAGAGCTTGGCGATCGAGGCCGCCCGCTTGAACTCCTGCCGATCCCGGGCGTTGTGTTGATCATGACCCATCCGATCCCGCAGCGCCGCGGCGGAATAGATCAGCAGCTCGGCCGCGTGCGCCATCACGTCCAGATCGGCGATCTGGAAGGCGATCCCCTGCCGGGCGCCGATCGGTCGGCCGAACGTCTGCCGGGTCTTGGCGTAGTCGACGGCAAGATCACGACAGGCCCGGATGCAGCCCAGGGCCAGCGCGGCGATCGCCACCCGGCCGTCGTCCAAGATCGCCAGGAACTGCTTGTATCCCTGCCCGACCTCGCCGAGCACCTGATCATCGCCGACCCGGACGCCGTCCAGGTTCAACGGGTGGGTGTCCGAGGCGTACCAGCCGAGCTTGTCGTAGGCCGGCTCGACGGTCAGCCCCGGCGTGCCGACCGGGACCAGGAACGCGGTGATCTCGGGCGTGCCGTCGGTGGCCGTCCCGGTCCGCGCGGTGATCGTGATCACCGAGGTGAGCTCCGTGCCCGAGTTGGTGATGAACTGCTTGGCCCCGTTGATCACCCAGCCGTCGTCGACCCGTTCGGCCCGGGTCCGGGTCGCACCGGCATCGGTGCCCGCCTCCGGTTCGGTCAACCCGAACGAGGCCAGGGCACGGCCCGCGATCAGGTCGGGCAGGTGGCGATCGCGCTGCGCGACGGAGCCGAAGGTGGCAATCGGGTTGCTGCCCAGCCCGACCGCGGCCGACAGGGTGATGCCGAGCGACTGGTCGACGTACCCGATCTCCTCGATCGCGATGCACAGGCTGCTGAAGTCGCCGGCGCCGCCGTACTCCTCGGATCCGGCGAGCCCGAACAGACCGAACTCGGCCATCGCCCGGACCGCCTCCAGCGGCAACCGGTGTTCGGCGTTCCACTGCTCCACGTGCGGGGCCAGGCGGCTCCGGGCGAAGTCGGCGACGGCCGCCCGGAAGTCCCGGTGATCGGGGCTCGGCTGATAGCCCGTCGAATGATCAACCGCAGTCATGCCGCATGCTCCACATCCTTGCCTGCGCCCGTCGCGCCAACGTCGATCGTGGGCCGAGCCTACCTCTCGAAACCCTTCCCGACGGCCGATTGCGGACCGCGGGCTAGTCCTCGACCTGCCCGGTCACGTCCCAGAGGTGATGGACCACATCGTGCAGGAAATATTGGCAGAACGTGATCACCGTGAAGTCGGCGCCGTCGGAGCGCCGGCCGGCGCGCTCGTGCTGATCCTCGGCGAGTCCGCGGACCCGGATGACAAAGGATTCGGCGGCCGTGGCGAGCTCGGCGGCGACCCGATCAGGGTCCTGGACCGCGTACTCGCCGGCGATCGCGCTCTCGTTCTGGTCCCAGTTCTCGAATGTCGGATGGTCCTCGACCAACATCAGGGTCAGCCGGGCATCGAACAACTGGTAGACGTCGCGGACGTGCACGCCGTACTCCAACGGGGACCACACGTCCGGCTTCGGACGCAGCCCGACCCCGGCGCTCGCGGTGAGGATCTGCACCCACTCCGCCGCGGCCGCCTCGGCCCGGTCGGCGATCTTCTCGATCGGCACCTCGCCCGCGAACAAGCCGCAATCGGGGCACCGGCGCCGAAGCGTCCAGGTCCAGTCCTTCGTGTCCGGCTGCGGTTCCATGGGTCGAGCCTAATGGGCGCCTGTGTCCTTTTCCGTGTCCGGAAAGGACATCGCCGTGTCGTTTATCCACCGACCCTGTGTAGAAGTTGATCTTTTCGGTGCATAACTCCGCCGCCGGTGTGGATGGCCGCGTGGAAAGATCGATCAGGCAACTTCTGGACGTCCAAAGGGTTGCGAGCCGTTGGCCGCGAGGTGTAGAAACGTTGCTACGTTCGCACCTGAGCGTGAGAACGTGATCGATCGGAATTGCCGGCCGAACAGTGGGCCACTCGAAGTCAGTCCCGCTGCGGCTCCCGGTGACGGGGAGTCGGGCTGCGCGGCTGGTCGGTCGGCCGGAGACGTCACACCACTCTGGCCCGGCGGGCCCCTCGCACTCATACTGCGAGGGGCCCGCCACTCTTTCTGCGGCCGATGATCTGCCACCCTGGACGCATGCAGGTCGATCTGAACTCCGATCTCGGCGAGTCCTTCGGTCGCTGGCAACTCGGCGACGACGAGGCCATGCTGTCGATCATCACCAGCGCCAATCTCGCCTGCGGCTTCCATGCCGGCGACCCGACCACGCTGCACCGGAGCTGTCGCGCGGCGGTCCGGCGGGACGTCCGGATCGGTGCCCAAGTGGGCTATCGCGACCTGGCCGGATTCGGCCGGCGCTTCATCGACGTGGCGCCCGAGGACCTGACCGCCGACGTGCTGTACCAGCTCGGTGCGCTGGACGGCCTGGCTCGTTCGGTCGGCGGCCGGGTGACCTACCTCAAGCCGCACGGTGCCCTGTATCACGCGGTGACCGACGGCCCGGAGCAGGCGACGGCGGTCGTCGACGCCATCGTGGCTTTCGACGATTCCCTTGCGGTGTTGGGATTCCCGGGCTCCGCCCTGCTGGAGATCGCCGCCGCCCGCGGTCTCCGCACGGTCACCGAATACTTCATCGATCGTGGCTACACCGAGGCCGGCCGGCTGATCGATCGCCGCTCCCCCGGCGCGTTGATCACCGACCCGGCGCTGGCCGCCGAGCGTGCCGTCGACGCCGCCCGCCGGTCGATAGCGGACTCGTTCTGCACCCACGGCGACAGTCCCGACGCCGTCGGCATGGCCACGGCCGTCCGCGCCGCGCTGACCGCGGCCGGCGTCCGACTCGTACCGTTCAGTTGATCATGAGCCGACCCATCCTCGAGTACGGTCTCGACGCGATCATGGTCGAGTGCACCGACGGCACCGAAGCCCGAGCCTTGCAGACCACGCTCAGCAACCGGACCGATCCGGAGATCGGCGAACTGGTCCCCGGCGCCCGGACGGTGTTGATCACGCTGACCGGCCCTCCGAGCAGCGGCTTGCTCGACTTCCTCGCCGACGGACCGCTGGACCGACCCCAGGCCCTCGACTCCGGCCCGGTGATCACCATCCCGGTGCACTACGACGGTGATGATCTTGATCGGGTGGCCGAGCTGACCGGCCTCGATCCGGCTGAGGTGATCATGACCCACACCGACCAGCTCTGGACGGTGGCCTTCTGCGGCTTCGCTCCCGGCTTCGGCTATCTGGTCGGCGAACATGATCGACTGAAGGTGCCGCGCCGGCCGCAGCCGCGGACCCGGGTCCCGGCCGGGTCGGTCGCGCTGGCCGACGCCTACTGCGGCATCTATCCGCGCCGGTCGCCGGGCGGCTGGCAGCTGATCGGCCGGACCGAGACCGCGATCTGGGACCAGGGACTCGACCCGCCGGCGCTGCTGCAGCCCGGCTCCCGGGTCCGGTTCGAGGCGATCCGATGATCATCGTCGTCGCCCCCGGACCGCGGGCCCTGCTGCAGGATCTCGGCCGGCCCGGCCAGGCGGCGTTGGGCGTGTCTCGCTCCGGCGCGGCCGATCGGGCGGCGTCCCGGCTGGCCAACCGGCTGATCGGCAACCCGGTCGAGGCGGCGGTGATCGAGACCGTGCTCGGCGGACTGATCGTCGAGGCCGCGGCGCCGCACTGGGTCGCGATCACCGGGGCGGCCCGCCGGGTGATCATCGACGGCCTCGAGCAGAGCAGCCACGCGCCGATCCGGCTGCCCCGCGGCGCCCGGCTCGAGCTGCCCGCCCCCGAAACCGGACTGTGCAGCTATCTGGCGGTGCGCGGCGGGTTCGCCGTCGAGCCCGTGTTGGGCAGCCGCAGCCACGACACCCTGGCCGGCCTCGGACCGGCGCCGCTCAAGGCCGATCAACGGCTCCCGGTGGGCGCTCCGGCCGGTCCCTGGCCGGGAGTGGATCTCGCCTCGCCGAGACCGCGGTCGGGCACGCTGCGGATCGATCCCGGCCCGCGCCGGGACTGGTTCACCGCCGCGGCGTGGGAGTTGCTGATCACGACCGAGTGGCGGGTCGGCACCGCGGTCGACCGGGTCGGCGTCCGGCTCGACGGCCCGGCCCTGCCGCGCTCCCGTACCGACGAACTGCCGTCCGAGGGCCTGATCCGCGGCGCCATCCAGGTGCCGGCCGACGGCCACCCGTTGATCTTCGGCCCGGACCACCCGGTCACCGGCGGCTACCCGGTGATCGCCGTCGTCCGCGGCGCCGACCTCGACGCCACCGCCCAGCTCCGTCCCGGCGACCCCCTCCGACTTGTCAGAACTGAGAAGCCCCCGGGCACAACTCAGTTCTGACAAGTCGGCGGAGGGGTGGGCACCACTAGGATCCGCGAAAGGCATACCTGGGAGGTCGCGTGGCTATCAGCAAGGTGCTTGTCGCCAATCGGGGAGAGATCGCGGTCCGGGTGATCCGGGCGGCGGCGGATGCGGGGCTGGGCAGCGTCGCGGTCTACGCCGACGCCGATGCCGACGGGCTGCCGGCCCGGCTCGCCGACGAGGCGTACGCCCTGCGCGGCGGGACCCCGGCCGAGACCTACCTGGACATCGCCAAGCTGCTCGACGTCGCCGCTCGCAGCGGTGCCGATGCCGTCCACCCCGGTTACGGCTTCCTGGCCGAGAACGCCGATTTTGCCCGCGCCGTCACCGACGCCGGGCTGACCTGGATCGGGCCGCCGCCGGCGGCGATCGAGGCCCTCGGCGACAAGGTGCGGGCCCGGCACATCGCCCAGCGGGTCGGTGCTCCGCTGGTCCCGGGCACGGCCGACCCGGTCGCCGACGCGGCCGAAGCGGAGGCGTTCGCGGCCGAGCACGGGCTGCCGATCGCGATCAAGGCCGCGTTCGGCGGCGGCGGCCGCGGGCTCAAGGTGGCCCGGGAGCTGAGCGAGGTGGCCGAGGCGTTCGAGTCCGCCACCCGGGAGGCCGTTGCGGCGTTCGGTCGCGGCGAGTGCTTCGTCGAGCGCTACCTTGATCGGCCGCGGCACGTCGAGACCCAGTGTCTGGCCGACCGGCACGGCACCGTCGTGGTGATCTCCACCCGGGACTGCTCGTTGCAGCGGCGGCACCAGAAGCTGGTCGAGGAGGCACCGGCGCCGTACCTCTCCGAAGATCAACAAGACATCCTCTACACGGCCTCGAAGGCGATCCTGCGCGAGGCCGGTTACGTCGGCGCCGGCACCTGCGAATTCCTGGTCGGCACCGACGGCACGATCTCCTTCCTCGAGGTGAACACCCGGCTCCAGGTCGAGCATCCGGTGTCGGAGCAGGTGACCGGGCTGGATCTGGTCCGGGAGATGTTCCGGATCGCCGACGGCGAGGCGCTGGGCTACGACGACCCGGTGATCCGCGGGCACGCGATCGAATTCCGGGTCAACGCCGAGGATCCCGGCCGCAACTTCCTACCCGCCCCCGGCACCCTGACCACCTGGCGACCGCCGGCCGGGCCCGGTGTCCGGGTGGACGAGGGCTATCTCACCGGGATGACCGTGCCGGGCAGCTTCGACTCGCTGGTGGCCAAGATCATCGTCACCGGCGCCGACCGGGAGCAGGCGCTGGCTCGCTCCCGGCGGGCCCTGGCCGAGCTGGAGCTCACCGGCATGCCGACGGTGCTGCCGTTCCATCGCGCGGTCCTCGACGATCCCGCCTTCACCGCCGCCGACGGCACGTTCGGCGTGCACACGCGCTGGATCGAGACCGAGTTCGCCGGCGACCTTTCCCCGTACGACAGCGCCACGACCGACCCGGCAGCGGAGCCGGCCGAGCGGACCGCAGTGATCGTGGAGGTGAACGGCAAACGGCTGGAGGTCGTGCTGCCGGCCGGCCTGACCACGACCGGTGCGCCGTCGGCCCGGCCCAACGCCCGGCGACCGGCCCGCCGCGGCGGCACGGCCGCCAAGACCCCGTCCGGCAACGCGCTCACCTCACCGATGCAGGGCACGATCGTGAAGGTCGCGGTCGAGGACGGCGCAACGGTCGAAGCCGGTGACCTGATCGTCGTCCTGGAGGCGATGAAGATGGAACAGCCGCTCACCGCGCACCGATCCGGGACCGTCACCGGCCTCACTGCCGCCGCCGGCGCGACCGTGACCAGCGGCCAGGTGCTCTGCGAGATCGTCGACCCCTGAGCCCCACCTGCCCCAGCCGCCTCCGGTTCATGAAGCTGTGGCCGGCGTCACGGCCGGTACGTTCTTATGGCTTTTTAGGTCCCCGGCGAGTCGCTGCCGCGGATAACGCGGCAGACTGAAGGGCATGGAGTGGCTTGTTCTCTTGATTGTGCTGGGTGTCGTCGGCGGCGGCGCCATGCTGGTCAGCCGTCGTCACGCACGGCAGCGCGAGCAGGCCCAGCAGGCCGAGCTGGAGAGTCAGCTGTCGACCTCCAAGCGCGCCGCTGAGGAGGACGTGACCAAGTTCGGCGAAGAGCTGCAGCGACTGGACACCGATGTCGCCGGCCATCCGCTGGACGAGGCCATGCAACAGGACTATCAGCGGGCCCTGGACGCCTACGACGACGCGAAGATGTCGCTGGACGCGGTGAAGCAGCCGGACGAGATCCGGCACGTCACCGAGATCCTCGAGGACGGGCGGTACGCGATCGCCTGCGTCAAGGCCCGCGTCGCCGGGGAGCCGCTGCCGGCCAAGCGTCCGCCCTGCTTCTTCAACCCGGCCCACGGCCCGTCCAGCCAGGACGTCGAGTGGGCGCCGCCGGGTGGCGCGCCGCGGGCGATCCCGGCCTGCCCGGCAGACGCCGAGCGGGTGCTGGCCGGTGCCGATCCCTACATCCGGACCGTCCAGGTCGGTGCCCAGCGGGTGCCGTACTGGGAAGGCGGCCAGGCGTACGCACCGTGGGCGCAGGGCTACTACAGCAACTGGCGCGGCTCCGACCTGCTGTCCGGCGTGCTGATCGGCAGCTTCCTGTTCGGCGGCATGGGCAACGTCTTCGGCGGCATCGGTGAAGGCATCGGCGGGATCGGCGAGGGCATCGGCGGCATGTTCGAAGGCATCGGCGACGGCATCGGCGAGATCGGCGAAGGCATCGGCGGGATGTTCGACGGCTTCGGCGACTGACCGACGCCCACTGAAGTGGTGCCCGTCTCCCGATCCCCCCGGAGACGGGCATCTTCCAGGTCCGGCTTGCTATCTTCTGGCCATCATGTCCGGTCCGGCGGCACGGCTCCGACGTCTCGGTGACAGGCGCCGGAGGACGGCGCCGTGAGGACAAGGAGAGAGCCGTGAAGTATCTGATCATGCTGTACGGATCGCAGCGCGACTACGACGTGTTGACCGGCAAGGGCGAGGCCGCGTGGACGGCCGAGGACGTGTCCGCCCTGCACGAATTCATGGGTGCCTGGAACAACGCGCTGGTCGAATCCGGCGAGTTCGTCGACGCCAACGGGCTCAGCGCCCCCGTCCACGCCCGCCGGATCAGCATGCGTGACGGCGGGCCGGTGATCACCGACGGTCCCTACGCCGAGACCCAGGAGGTGCTGGCCGGCTACACGATCGTCGACTGTGTCAGCTTCGACCGGGCGACCGAGATCGCGGCGCAGCTGGCCAACACGCCCCATCCGCCCGGCGCCGCCGCCGAGGTGTACGTCGACATCCGCCCGATCGACGACGCCCCACCGACGCCCGACCTCTGATCATCGAGCCTTCATGATCAACCGGGCCACCGAGGACCTGCTGCGCGAGCTCACGCCGCAGGTCCTCGGCGCGCTCGTCCGCCGTTACGGCAACTTCGACAGTTGCGAGGACGCGGTGTCCGAGGCGCTGCTGGCCGCCGCGACCCAGTGGCCGGTCGACGGCCGGCCGGAGCAACCGCGGGCCTGGCTGATCCGGGTCGCCTCGCGCAAACTGATCGATCTGCTGCGCAGCGAGCAGGCGCGGCGACGGCGGGAGGAAACCCTGGCCCAGTGGGAGATCCCGGCCGATCAGGTCGCTCCCGGTGCGGACCGGTCCGGCACCGACGGCGACGATTCGGTGATCTTGCTGTTCCTCTGCTGCCACCCCTCGCTGTCGGAGACGTCGCAGATCGCGCTGACGCTGCGCGCCGTCGGCGGCCTGACCACGGCCGAGATCGCCAGGGCCTTCCTGGTGCCGGAGACGACGATGACGCGGCGGATCAGCCGGGCCAAGCAGACGATCACCGGCAGCGGCGTCCCGTTCGCGCTGCCGCCGCCGGAGCAGCGGACGGAGCGGGCCGGGGCGGTGCGGCATGTGCTCTATCTGATCTTCAACGAGGGGTACGCCAGCACCGCCGGACCGTCGCTGCACCGGCCGGAGCTGGCGACCGAGGCGATCCGGCTGTGCCGGTTGATGCGGCGCGGCACCGACGATCCCGAGGTCGCCGGGCTGCTGGCCCTGATGCTGTTGACGGACGCCCGGCGGGATGCGCGCACCGGCCCGGACGGCGAGTTGATCTCGATGGCCGACCAAGATCGTTCCCGCTGGAACGCCGAGCAGATCGAGGAGGGGGTTTCCTTGATCAGCACCGTGCTCCGCCGCGGCGAACCGGGCCCGTTCCAGCTGCAGGCGGCGATTGCGGCGATCCACGACGAGGCGCCGTCGGCGACGGCGACCGACTGGCCGCAGATCGTCGCGCTCTACCGGCTGCTGCTCGGGCTGTCGGACAATCCGGTGGTCGAGCTGAACCACGCGGTAGCGGTGGCGATGGCCGACGGCCCGCAGGCGGGGCTGGAGTTGATCACCGCGCTGGAAGGGTCCGGCCGGCTCGGCGATGATCATCGGCTGCCGGCGGTACGGGCCCATCTGCTCGAGCTGTCCGGCGACCGGACCCAAGCCCGGACCACCTACCTGCTGGCCGCGGACCGGGCCATCAACCTGGCGCAGCAGCGCTATCTGCGCGACCGGGCCGGCCGGCTGGAGGGGCCTCGATGACGGCGGAACCGAACGAACTGGTCGTGGCGCTGACCACCTGGGCCGAGCAACAGTCGTGGATCGACTGGGTCGAGCTCGGCGGCTCGCTCGGTCGCGGGGCCGGCGACGCCTGGTCCGATCTCGATGCCGGCCTCGGGGTGATCGGTGAGCTCGAGCAGCGACCGGCGGAGGCGATCGCTGCCGCGAGCGAGTTCGCTCCGGTGGCCGGGACGCTGATCCAGTCCTGGCAGACCGGATCGCACTGCATCGTGGCCTATCGGGACGGCCGGCAGCTGTCGCTGGTCGTCGCCCCGGCCGACTTCCGGGCCGGCCGGCCGCCCGAGTCGCGGGTGCTGCTGGACCGATCGGGCCGGCTGGCCGAGGCGCTGCCCGCGGACCGGTGGACACCGGATTCCGCCACCCAGGCCGAGTGGGTGTTCCTGGCCTGGATCGCGGTCGGCGACGCCGCCCGGCATGCCGTTCGTGATCATCGCTGGCGAGCGCTGCGATCGCTCACCGAGGGCCGGGACCTGGTCTGGCAGCTCGCGGCGGCCGACGCCGGGGTCGCGTTCCCGGGCTTCGGCGCGGTCAGCCTGGAGAACGCCGGCCGGCCCGCGCCGCCCGGGCTCGAGGCGACCCATCCGGCTGATCTTGATCCGGACCGGCTGCTGGACGCGGCCGAGGCGCTGGGCCGGGTGCTGGCCGCGCTCCGAGCTGATCATGGCGAGCTGGCCGCGTCGGTGCGCCGGCGGATCAGCGCGATTCGGTCGTCCCGGCGGTCGTCAGCTCCTCGCTGAGCCGGCCGAGCACCTCCGAGGTGCCGTCCTCGATCTTGATCATGGCGAACTCGTCGCCGCGGGTCTCGCCGCGGTTGACGATGATCACCGGCCGGCCGGCCTTCCAGGCATGCCGGACGAAGCGCAGGCCGGACATCACGGTCAGGGACGAGCCGGCGACCAGCAACACCTCGCCCTCGTCGACCAGCGAGTAGGCCGCCGCCACCCGGTCCCGCGGCACACTCTCGCCGAAGAACACCACATCCGGCTTGAGCCGGCCGCCGCAGCGCTCGCAGTCGACCAGCACGAAGTCGTCCCACTCGGCCACCACGGCGTCGCCGTCGGGGCGCAGCTCGGCGTGGTCCAGCTGTTCGGCCGGACCGATCCCCGGGTTCAGCTGCTCCAGTTGATCTTGAACCGTCGCCCGGGAGACCCGGAGACCGCAGTCGAGACAGATCACCTGGTCGATCCGGCCGTGCAGATCGATCACGCGGCTGCTGCCGGCGTCCTCGTGCAGGCCGTCGACGTTCTGGGTGACGACCCCGGCCAGCCCCGCGGCCTCGAGCCGGACCAGCGCCCGGTGACCCGCGTTGGGCCGAGCCACGCCGATCTGCCGCCAGCCCTGGAAGGACCGGGCCCAGTAACGCCGGCGGGCCTCGAGCGACCCGGCGAACTCGCCGTACATCATCGGTGCTGCCGGCCGCGCGTCAGGGCCGCGATAGTCGGGGATGCCGCTGTCGGTCGAGACCCCGGCACCGGTCAACACCACCCAGCGCCGATCCCGCAGCTGGTCGGCGACACGATCGATCAGGCTCACCCAGCCACCGTAGGCGATTGATCAAACCGAGCCGGGCCGGCTCGGTCGCTCAGGCGTGGGTGATCTCCCGGCCGTGCAGGTGCAGCCGGCGGGCAGCTTCGGCGATCGATCCGGAGAGGGACGGATAGACGGTGAAGGACTCGGCCACCTGGTCGACGGTGAGCCGCTCCGCGACCGCGATCGCCAGCGGATAGATCAGCTCGCTGGCCCGGGGCGAGACCACCACGCCGCCGACCACGATCCCGGTCACGGGCAGGCAGAACACCTTGACGAAGCCGTCCCGGATGCCCTGCATCTTGGCCCGGGCGTTGCCCTCCAGCGGCAGCATCACGGTCGCCACCTTCGGCACGGCGGTGTCGGCCTGCTGCTGGTTCATCCCGACGGTGGCGATCTCCGGCGCGGTGAACACGTTGGAGGAGACCACGCTCAGGTCGAGCGGGCTGACCCGGTCACCGAGCGCGTGCCACATCGCGATCCGGCCCTGCATGGCGGCGACCGAGGCCAGCATCAGCACGCCGGTGCAGTCACCGGCCGCGTACACCCCGCGGGCCGAGGTCCGGGAGACGCGGTCGACGGCGACGAAGCCGGCTTCGTTGACCTCGATCCCGGCCTCGGCCAGACCAAGATCATCCGTGTTGGCGATCGAGCCGACGGCCAGCAGGCAGTGCGATCCGGTGACCGTACGGCCATCGGTGAGGGTGACCACGACCTGATCACCGTCGCGGGTCACCGACTCGGCCCGGGACCGGGACAGCACCTCCATCCCGCGCCGGGTGAACACGTCCTCCAGCACCTGAGCCGCGTCCGCGTCCTCGTGCGGCAGCACCCGATCACGGGAGGAGACCAGCACCACCTCGGCGCCCAGCCCGCTGTAGGCGCCGGCGAACTCGGCCCCGGTGACGCCGGACCCGACCACGATCAGTCGCTCCGGCAGCTCGGTCAGCCCGTACACCTGGGTCCAGGTCAGGATCCGCTCGCCGTCCGGTTGCGCGTCCGGCAGCACCCGCGGATGGGCGCCGGTGGCGATCAAGATCACGTCCGCCGGGAAGGTCTGCTCGCCGTCGGCGGTGGTCGCGATCACCCGCTCCGAGCCGTCCAGCCGGCCGCGGCCGGCGACCAGCGTCACCTTCTCCCGGACCAGCCGTTCCGCGACGTCGTCGGACTGCGCCGCCGCCAGCTCGAGCACCCGCCGATTCACGGCCCTCAGGTCGACGCTCAGCCCGTTGGCCGGCGAATCGCCGTCGGCGAACCGGATGCCCAGCTCCGCCGACTCGCTCACCTCGGTCATCACCTCGGCCGTGGCGATCAGGGTCTTGGACGGCACGCAGTCGGTCAGCACCGCCGAGCCGCCGATCCCGTCGGAGTCGATCAGGGTCACCTCGCCGCCCAGTTGGGCGGCGACCAGCGCCGCCTCGTACCCGCCCGGTCCGCCGCCGACGATCACCACTCGCGTCACCACGTCCGACATCCTTTCACGCGAGGTTCCGACGGTCGGGGAGGTCAAACCGATACCCTCTGGGAGTGCTGTATGCGGCCTACGCAAGCAATCTCGATCCGAGCCACATGGCCGTTCGCTGCCCTCACTCGCCTCGGCGCGGCACCGGCTGGCTGTCCGGCTGGCGGATCGCGTTCGGCGGTGACGGTTGGGACGGCCCGCTGCCGACGCTGGCCGAGGACGCGGACTCGCAGGTCTTCGTCGCCCTCTACGACCTGACGCCGGCGGACGAGGACTCGCTGGACACGTGGGAGAGCGCCGACTCCGGCCTCTACCGCAAGGTGAAGCTGAGCGTGACGATCCGCGACAACCTCGAGCGCGCCTGGGTCTATGTGCTGAACGATTTCGAGGGCGGGCTGCCGAGCGCCCGGACCGTCGGCCTGATCGCCGACTCCGCCGAGTCGGCCGGAGCGCCGGAGGACTATGTGGCCTCGCTCCGGCTGCGCCCCTGCAGCAGCGGCTGAGTCTGCTGAATCGGACCAGCAAGATCATCGACCGGCTGCGGGCTGCCGGGTGTGTCTTCGCCGAGGAGGAGGCCGAGCTGCTGCTGGCCGAGGCGACCGATGCCGCCGGCCTGGAGCGGATGATCACCCGGCGGGTCTCCGGCGATCCGTTGGAGTACGTGCTCGGCTGGGCCGAGTTCCGCGGCTTGCGGATCGCGGTCGAGCCGACCGTGTTCGTACCGCGGACCCGGAGTGGGCTGCTGGTCGAGCAGGCCGCGGTCGGCCTCGGGCCCGGGGCGGTCGCGATCGATCTCTGCTGCGGCAGCGGAGCGATCGGCGCGGCGCTCGCCGCCACCGTCGATGATCTTGAGCTGTACGCCACCGAGCTCGACCCGGCCGCCGTCCGGTGTGCCCGGCGCAATCTCACCGGTCCGCGGCAGACCGTGCTCGCCGGTGATCTTTTCGATCCGCTGCCGGACCGGCTGCGCGGCCGGGTCGACGTGATCGTGGCCAACCTGCCGTACGTGCCGACGGAGCAGATCGCGCTGATGCCCCGGGAGGCCCGGGAGCACGAGGCCCGGATCGCCCTGGACGGCGGGCCGGACGGGCTCGACCTGCAACGCCGGGCCGCCGCGGCCGCTCCGGGCTGGCTGCGTCCGGGCGGCCGGATCTTGATCGAGACCGGTCGACGCCAGGCGCCGTACACCGCGGAAATCCTGGCCCGGAACGGATTCCGGACCATGATCAGCACCGACGACGAGATCGACGGCACCGCCGTGATCGGCATCCACCCCGATGTTCAGCGGGACACACGGTAGACGCAACCGGGCCACCGGCACGGCCGACGCCCTTATAGTGCGCAGGTGACCATCGAGGATCCCCGGGAGCTGGCCGTCCACGCCGCTGAGGCGCTCCGCCGCGACCTGACCATCGACAAGATCGACCTCGCGCTGGTGCTCGGGTCGGGCTGGTCGGCCGCGGCGGACGAGATCGGCGAGCCGCTCGGCGAGCTGCCGCTGGCCGACCTGCCCGGCTTCAGCGCGCCCGTGGTCGCCGGGCACGGTGGGGCGCTGCGGCTGTTCCGCACGCCGGGCGGCAAGACGGCGGCCGTGTTCACCGGCCGCACCCACTACTACGAGGGACGCGGTACGGCAGCGGTCGTGCACGGGGTCCGGACCGCGGCGGCGGCCGGCGCGACGACCCTGGTGCTGACCAACGGCTGCGGCGGGCTGAACCCCGACTGGGGGCCGGGCACGCCGGTGCTGATCCGCGATCATCTGAACCTGACCGGCGCCACCCCACTGGCGGGTGCGACGTTCATCGACCTGACCGAGGCCTATTCGAAGCGGCTGCGGGAGCTCGCCCGGCGGGTCGACCCGACCCTGGCCGAGGGTGTCTACGTCCAGTTCCGCGGGCCGCAGTACGAGACGCCGGCCGAGGTCAGGATGGCCGGGATCCTCGGCGGCGATCTCGTCGGCATGTCGACGACCCTGGAGACCATCGCGGCGCGGGAGGCCGGGCTCGAGGTGCTCGGCATCTCCCTGGTCACCAACCTCGCGGCCGGGATCTCCCCCACCCCGCTGGACCATGCCGAGGTGATCGCGGCCGGTCGCGCGGCGGAACCGCGATTGCGCTCGCTGCTCGGCGGACTGGCGGCCGTGCTGTGACCGCGCCGCCGGTGATCGATCCCGAGCTGCGGCAGCAGCTGGACGCGTGGCGCGCGCAGGATCCGGATCCGGTGACCGCGCTGGCCCTGGACGACTTGATCATCAAGGCGGAGGCGGGCGACGCCGCGGCGCTGGCGGAGCTGGTCGACGCCTTCGCCGGGCGGCTGGAGTTCGGCACCGCCGGGCTGCGCGGTGCGCTCGGTCCCGGCCCGAACCGGATGAACCGGGTGGTGGTCGGCCACGCGGCGGCCGGGCTGGCGGCCTACCTGACCGACGAGGGCCGGGCCGGTGGCCGGGTGATCATCGGCTACGACGCCCGCTACAACTCCGACGTGTTCGCGCGCGACTCGGCGGAGATCATCGCGGCGGCCGGCTTCGAGGTGGTGATCACCCGGGAGCCGACTCCGACTCCCGTGGTGGCGTTCGGGATCCGGCATTTCGACTGCGTCGCCGGCGTCGTGGTGACCGCCTCGCACAACCCGCCGAACGACAACGGTTACAAGGTCTATCTGGGCGACGGTTCGCAGATCATCCCGCCGGCCGACACCGAGATCGCGGAACGGATCGGCTGGATGAGCCGGCACCCGGTCGGTGATCTTGCCCGGTCGACCGATTTCACGGTGCTCGGCGAGGAGTTGATCACCGCCTACCTTGATCGGTTGGGCACGTTGGTCGACCCGGCGGCGCCGCGCGAGCTGTCCTGGGTCTACACCCCAATGCACGGCGTCGGAGGCGCGATCGTCCAGCAGGCCTGGCAACGGACGGGATTCCCGCCCGCGGTGGTGGTCGCCGAGCAGGAGCGGCCGGATCCCGCCTTCCCGACCGTCTCGTTCCCCAATCCGGAGGAGCCCGGGGCGCTCGACCGGGCGGTGGCGAATGCGACCGAGACCGGCGCGGAGTTGATCATCGCCAACGACCCGGACGCCGACCGTTGCGCCGTCGCGATCCCCGATGACGACGGCTGGCGTACCCTCTCCGGCGACGAGCTCGGCGCGATCCTCGGCGACGACGCCTTGCGCCGCGGCGTGCGCGGCACGTACGCCTGCTCGATCGTCTCCAGTTCGCTGTTGTCGGCGATGGCCGCCGCGTATGGCCAGCCGTTCGTCGCCACCCTGACCGGGTTCAAGTGGATCGGCCGGGTGACGAGCCTGGCCTTCGGCTACGAGGAGGCGATCGGCTACTGCTGCGATCCCGACGCCGTGCCTGACAAGGACGGCATCTCGGCCTTGATCAAGATCTTGACGATCGCGGCCGGGCTGAAGGCCGAGGGGCTGACGATGGCCGACCGGCTGGACGAGATCGCCCGGCACTACGGCGTGCACCAGACCCGCCCGCTGACCTTCCGGGTCTCCGACCTGTCCTTGATCACCGACGCGATGGCCCGGCTGCGCGCGGCCCGGCCGAGTCGGCTGGCCGGCGAACCGGTCACCTTCCTCGATCTGGCCGAACCGACCGAGAAGCTGCCGGCCACCGACGGGGTCCGGCTGTGCGGCGACTCGATCAAGGTCGTGGTCCGCCCGTCCGGCACCGAACCGAAACTCAAGTGCTACCTCGAGGTCCGGATCCCACCCGCCGAGAGCCAGGACCTGGCCGCCGCCAGATCCCGCGCCGACCGAACCCTGGACCAGGTCGGCCTCGACCTCACCACCACCCTCAACCTCTGACCTCCCCGCCCAACTACCCCGACTTGTCAGAACTAGGGGACGCCAGGGCGTGCCCTAGTTCTGACAAGTCGGGGTTTCAGGCGGCGGTGGAGCGGCGGTGGGCGGTTGGGCTGAGGCCGCGGAGGCGTTTGAAGGCGACCGAGAGGGCGAAGGCGTTGGCGTAGCCGACGCGGCGGGCGATCGCCTCGACGGTGTGGTCGGTCATCCGCAGCAGGTCGGCCGCGAGGGTGATCCGCCAACCGGTCAGGTACGCCATCGGCGCCTCGCCGACCAGGGCGGTGAACCGGCGGGACAGGCTGGCCCGGGAGACGTCGGTGCGGGCGGCCAATTCGACCAGATTCCACGGATGCGCGGGCTCATCGTGCAGCAGCCGGAGGGCGTGCCCGACGACGGGATCGGCCTGCGCCCGATACCACCCCGGCGCCTCCGATTCCGGCCGGGCGAACCAGGCCCGCAGCGTGGTGATCAACGCCAGGTCGAGCCAGCGGTCGAGCACGCTCTGCTGGCCCGGTTCGTCGCGTTGGATCTCGCCCAGCACCAGGTCCATCACATGACCGGAGACCTCGGCGGCCGGCACCACCAGCACCGGCGGCAGCGCGGAGATCAGCCGCTGGCTGACGTCGCCCTCGAGTTGGTAGGTGCCGCTGACCGCCATCGCCTCGCCGTCGGGCCGGCCGCCGTAGGTCCGCACCCCGAGCCGGGCGCTGTAGTCGACCGGCGCACCGGGCAGCGGCTCGCAGACCCCGCCCGGATGGATCCGCAACTGCGGCGCGGTCTGGGGATCGTCGCCGACGACGTAGGGATCCGGGCCGAGCACGATGGCGACGTCGCCCTGCTCCATCCGGACCGGCGGCTCGCCGGCGCGAACGATCCAGGCCGAGCCGCGAACCAGCGTCGAGAGCGAGAGCGGCGCCCGATCGACGATGTCCAGGGCCCACGGCGGGTCCATGATCGTCAGATTGAACACCCCGCCGCGGGCCTTGGTGCCGGCCAGCAGATCATCGAGCACATCCATGACGCGAGCATAGCTGAGACTCTCAGACATGGAAATGCCTCAGACAACCATGGTTTGTCTCACCATTTCGCGGTGAGCTTGAGCCATGACAACGACACCGATCCTCCTTCTCGGCGGTCTGGGCAAGACCGGACGGCACGTCGCCGACCGGCTGCGGGACCACGGCGTGCCGGTCCGGCTGGCCTCGCGGTCGAGCGAGCAACGATTCGATTGGTACGACGACAACACCTGGGCCGCCGCCACCGGCCTCGACACGGCATACCTGGCTCCGCCGTACGACCCGGCGGGACTGGAGCGGGCCGGCCAGTTCATCAAGCAGGCCGCGGCCGGCGGGCTGCGCCGGGTCGTCCTGCTCTCCGGCCGCGGAGTCGGCGGCCCGGGCCGCGAGTTCGAGGTCTACTACGGCCAGCTCGCGCTGGAGCAGGCGGTCCAGGACAGCGGCGTCGACTGGACCATCGTCCGGCCGTCCTGGTTCATGCAGAACTTCAGCGAGGACCTGCTGCTGCATGATCAGATCGTGGCCGGCGAGCTCCGCTGGTCGACCGGCGACGGCGCCGAGCCGTGGATCGACACCGAGGATGTCGCCGAGGTGATGATCAACGCACTGCTGGACCCCCGGCACACCGGCCAGATCTATTCACTGTCCGGTCCGCGCCCGCTGACCCTGACCGAGGTGGTGGCCGAACTGGCCGCCGCGACCGGGCGACCGGTCCGCTACACGGCCCTCGAACCCGAAGATCATGTCGCCGAGCTGATCCGGCTGGGTGCCTCCCGAGAGGAGGCCGAGGCCCTGCGCGACCTGCTCGCGGTGATCCGGCTGCACCGCTCGGAGTACGTCTCCGACGGCGTCCAACAGGTGCTCGGACGAGCCCCGCGCGACTTCACCGACTGGGCTCGCCGCACCGCCCGCGCCGGGGTGTGGTCGGCATGACCGCCACCAAGATCCTCACCCTGATCACCCTGACCGGGATCGCGCTGATGGCCGGGCTCTTCTTCGGCTACGGCAACTCGGTGATGCCCAGCCTGGAACAGCTGCCCGCCGGCCAGGGCGCCGCGGCGATGAACCTGATGAACGTCGCGATCTACAACCCGCTGTTCCTGATGATCTTCACCGTCACCGGCCTGGCTTGCCTGCCGCTGATCCTGCTCGGCTTCGTCCAGCGCCACCCGGGTCGGTGGTGGCTGTTGGCCGGATCCCTGCTCTACTTCGTCGCCGGCATGATCACCATGAGCATCAATGTGCCGCTCAATGATCAACTCGCCACCCTCGATCCCTACTCACCCGAGGGCCTGGCCGAGTGGACCAGCTTCGCCGGCGCCTGGTCCACGGCGAACAACCTGCGAGCGATCGCCTGCACCCTGTCGGTGATCACCCTCGGCGTGGCGCTGGCCAGCAGCACCAGGCCGCGACCGGTCGGCCCGCTGCCGGCGAATCCGTACCAATATCCGGGGACCGTGCCACCTCGGTGATCAACCGCAGGGAATCCGATCGGTGGATATGTTTGCACGCACCCATATACGTATACTAGATTTCTACGTATACGAGTGCGAGCCCGCTCGCGCCGCCGGCCACCGAGGAGATCCCGATGACGACCGCCGACACCGTTCCGTACGGCATCCCGCTCGACCGCGAACGTCCGTTCGACCCGCCCGCCGCCGTGATGGCGCTGCATCGCGAAGCACCGTTGCGGCGGCTGCGGTACTACCCGGACGGTGCGCTCGGGTGGCTCGTCACCAGCCATCGGCTCGGCCGCCTGGTGCTGGCCGACCCGCGCTTCAAATCCCGGTTCACCGCTCCGGTCAAGGTCCCAGTGCCGATGCCCGGGCTGGAGGAGTTCGCCGGCTTCGAGGGCGACCTGCCGGTGACGCCGGGGATGTTCATCGAGATGGACGGCGCGGAGCACACCCGGCTGCGGCGCAAGCTCACCGGCGTCTTCACCGTCCGCCGGATGAAGCGGATGGAGCCGCTGATCGCCGACATCGTCGACGCCCGGCTCGACCTGCTCGAATCCGCGGGTGCTCCCGTCGATCTGGCTGCCGAGTTCGCGCTGCCGGTGCCGTCGCTGGTCATCTGCGAACTGCTCGGCGTCCCGTAC
Source organism: Microlunatus speluncae (assembly GCF_009299835.1). Lineage (GTDB taxonomy): Bacteria > Actinomycetota > Actinomycetes > Propionibacteriales > Propionibacteriaceae > Microlunatus > Microlunatus speluncae. Next base: position 52,548 of record NZ_VKCZ01000012.1, on the reverse strand, counting down.
GCCGATCGTGATCATTTCCTGGCCGATTCCTCGACCCTGTTGACGATGACCGCGACGATGGAGGAGAAGGGGCTCGCGCAGCAGCGCATCTTCGGCTATCTCGGCGAGCTCGTCGCCGCCAAGAAGGCCGAGCCGACCGATGATCTGCTGTCCGACCTGGCCGCCGATGATGATCTTTCCGCCGAGGAGATGATCGGTCTCGGCGCGCTGCTGTTGATCGCCGGGCACGAAACCACCGCCAAGATGATCGGCCTGGGCGCGATGGCCCTGTTGGAGAACCGCGACCAGTGGGAGCTGCTGCGGGGCCGGCCGGAGCTGATGGCCGGCGGGGTGGAGGAGCTGCTGCGCTACGTCGGCGTCATCCACACCGGGATCATCCGCCAGGCGCGGGAGGACATCGAGCTGGATGGCGAGTTGATCAAGGCCGGCGAATACCTCACCGTCTCGGTACAGACCGCCAACCGGGACGAGGAACACTTCGCCGACCCGGACATCTTCGACGTCACCAACGAGACCCGCGGGCACCTGACCTTCGGCCACGGCGTGCACCAGTGCCTCGGCCAGCAGCTGGCGCGGATCGAGATGCGGATCGCCTTCGAGCGGCTGATCCGCCGCTTCCCCGACCTGCGGCTGGCCGTCCCGGCGAGCCAGGTGCCGCTGCGCACCGATCAGAACTTCTACGGCGTCACCGAACTGCCCGTCACCTGGAGGAGCTGAGCTCACGATGCGCATCGTTGCTGATCAACACGTCTGCGTCGGCTCGGGCATGTGCGCGCTGACCGCGCCGGAGTATTTCGACCAGGACGAGGAGGACGGCCGCGTCGTGCTGCTCGCCGACGAGGCCGAGGACTGCGACACGGAGGTCCGGGAAGCCGTCCTCCTCTGCCCCTCCGGCGCCCTCCGCCTCGCCTGACCCCGCACCCCCGCACCCCCACTCTCCCGCCGACTTGTCAGAACTGAGTTGTGCCCTGGCACAACTCAGTTCTGACAACTCAGTCGTCGTGGAGGGTGCGCAGGGCGGAGCTGATCATGGACTGGGTGGCGCGGGCGGCGAGGGAGATCCGCTCGAAGACGTGGCTGCCGTGGTCGGCGCCGATCACCCGCAGGGCGGCGACCGGCACGCCGGCCCGGCCGAGTGCGGCGGCGTAGGCCTCGCCGTCGCCGCGGAGCGGATCCAGCTCAGCCGTGATCACGTAGGCCGGCGGCAGCCCGGACAGCTCCTCGGCCAGCAACGGAGACACATACGGGTCGGTCAGCTCACCGGACGGGACATAGGTCCGAAACACCGAGGTCAGCCTCGATCCCCAGCCGTCCCGAGTCTCCTGATCAACGTCGGCCCAGTCGAGATGGCCGCCGGTGAGATCCAGCGCCGCCACCTCCAGGACCTGCAGCCGGACCGGATGGCCAGCGCCGTCCCGGTTGCGCAGCGCCAGCGCGGCGGCGAGATTGCCGCCGGACGAGGTGCCGTCCAGCGCGATCCGGTCCGGGTCGGCGCCGACTTCTGCGGCGTGTTCGACGATCCAGTCCAGGGCCGCGACGCACTGGTCGAGCGCCGCCGGGTAGGGATGTTCGGGGGCGAGCGCGTAGGACAGACAGGCCATGATCACCCCGGCCCCAGCGGCCCGGCGGGCCGCGGGGTGAGCGAACGACGGGTGGTGCAGGCCGCCCTGCTGCCAGCCACCGCCGAACAGAGACAGGCAGATCGGATGCTTCTCCCGGCCCGGCTCGACGCCGGCCGGGTAGAGCAGGCGCAAGATCGTGTCCGGACGTCCCGGGGTCTTGATCAGGTGATCCCGAGTCGGCAGGTCCGGGCCGGCCAGCCCAGCCAGGGGCCAGATCCGATCTTGGTACTCGTCCGCCCGCCGCCGGTGCTCGACCAGGTCATCGGTCGGCAGCTCCGGCGGGACCTGCGCGCGCACCGCGACGACAGCCGGTTCCAGCGGCATCGATCCTCCTCGGTCCCAGTGACGACACAAGGATTGTCCGACACCGACCCGGAGAGCCGGTTCAGTGGGTGGGGGCGGCGGCGGCCCAGATGGCGCGGGCGAAGGTCCCGCGACCGAGGTCGAAGGTGCCGGAGTAGTTGGTGAGCTGGGTGTCGCCGTGCGGTGATCGAAAGATCATCGTGCCCGGCTCGGGTTGTCGCCGCCGCCACCCACCATGGGTCACCGCCCGATGCTCCCGTCTCGCCAGCGGGGCCAGAGCGTCGATGCCGGTCTGACCCGGCGGCCCACCCTCGCCCATCGACCGATAGGGCACGGTGTGATCAAGCTCCAGGTTCCCGGTCGCGGTCGACCACGGGAAACTGCTCCCGGGCCGGGCGAACCGGAGGTAGCGTCTGTGCCGGTCGGGGATCTCGTAGGCATCGACCGGGGCCGGCGGATCGTTCAGATCGACCACCGGAACGACGTTCACCCGGTCATGACCGAGCCAGTCCTTCACCACACCCATCGTGGTCGGCCCGATCCCGGGCACCCGGCAGATCCCGGACCCGGTCTCCAACGATTCCGCCGCGATGTGCACGACCAGGGTCGAGGTCGGCAACAGCAGCGAAGGATCCAGCCCGGCGACCAGCTTCTCGACCGCCGCCTTGAACACGAGCAGGTCTGCATCGGTGATCATGGCCGGCTGATCCCGCAGCGACTGGTGTAGCTCGGACTCCTCGACCGGCTCGTCGGGGTCCTCGCCCGCGACCGGTTGGACCGCGGCGGCGAACTCCTCGGCGAACAGATCAGGCTGCCGCGCCGCGGCCAGGATCCGGGTCGCCTCCAACTCATTACCCAACAACCCGAGCGCTTCAGCGCGGCGTTCGTCCGGCGTGCGGCCATCGGCGGGAAGCGCGTCGGCAAGCTCCTGGATCCGGGCATACAACCGGATCGCCGCGGCCGGTTCGAGACGGGCAAACAGCGACTTCAACCCTTCATCGGAGGTCTGCGACAACCACACCCCGAGCTCGGACTTCCGTTCCGCCGCGACCCGCTCAACCCGTTCGGCATCGACCCGCGCGATCGCCGCCTCCGCCCGATCCCGCAGCTTCGAGAACCCGACCAACCCGGCGAACCCGGCCAGGTCCGCATCAACCTGACCGGCCTGGGCGACGGTGAGGTGATGGGTCATCCGGGCGATCGAGCGGGTCTGCCAGCCCTCCACCTCACACCCCATCACCTTCTCCCACAACAGAGGCAGTCGGTGCCGCACATCGAGCACTTCACCGACGAACCGGGTCCCGGCGAACTCACCCTTCTTGATCGCGACCGCCAGTTCGACCAGGGCCAGATCGTTGACCTCCGGCGTCCCGTCCCCGCCCGGCCGGACCCCCTTCGGCCCGCCCAACAATCGCAGTTCGTCGGGATGGATCGAGTCCGCGGAGTTCGCGTCCGCCCAGGCCGCGGTCCAGGCGATCAGTTCGTTCTCCGCTTCCAGCCGGGCCCGCACCGCGGCCTTGGCAGCTTTGAGGATGTCGTCGGTGCCGTACCCGGCAACCCGCAACTCCAACGACTCGAACATGTGTTCTATTATAGCCGCCACCGCCCACAAACGCAGCAAAACAAGGAAAAACATCCGCTCCCCGAGCCGGTCGAAGCGCCGTCCTGAGCCTGTCGAAGGGGGCCAGCCACATCCATCAACAGTCCACAGCGCCGGACGGAACCGGCCGGTGATCCGACGCCCGAAATCGACCCGACCAGACCACCCCAACCGCCACCATCGACCTGCGCCCAACCGAGCCCGGCCGCCATCCTCACCGACCGCGCCAACCCGCCCGCTCCTTGACGCGTTCTTTCCGACCATCAGGCCGAACAGAGAGGAGATCGCCGGCTTGCCCTTCGACAGGCTCAGGGAACGAACACCCAACCTCCCGATCGATGATCCCCACAGCCGGAGGGAGCGGAGGTCAGCGAAAGATCATCCGCTCCCTGAGCCAGCCAACGTCCCCATCGACGAGCTCAGGTAAGAACACCCGAGACCGAGAACAGAGATTCCCCTCGCTGCCATGGTGATCAACTGCGCAAGGATCGGTGGCGGGAAGATCATCCGCTCCCTGAGCCTGTCGAAGGGGGCAAGCCGGATCGATCAAGGTTTCTCAGCGCCGGACGGAACTGGCCGGCCCTTCGACAAGCTCAGCCTGGATCCACCTGATCTTGGATCGGGCGCCAGGCTGTTCGCTCCCAGAGGCCGGACCCACCAATCAACTCTGCGAGATCCCCCGCCTGACCGGTAATCCGATGTCCGAAATCGACCCAACGTCACCCGAAACCCGCCGACAACCTCCGGATCCCGTCACGTCGGGTCGATTCCGGACACCCCCCACCAAGACCGCCGCCCCGACCAGACCACCCAACCCAGCCGCCTCCATCGACCCACGCCCAACCGTGCCCGGCCGCCATCCTCACCGACCGCGCCAACCCGTCCGCTCCTTAGCGCGTTCTTTTCCGACCATCAGGCCGAAATCGGAGGCGCACCAGCCGGCCTGCCCCCTTCGACATGCTCAGGACGGCGCTTCGACAAGCTCAGGGAACGAACACCCAAACCTCCCGATCGATAAGCCCTACAGCACGAGGAAACGGAGGTCAGCGAAAGATCATCCGCTCCCTGAGCCTGTCGAAGCGCCGTCCTGAGCATGTCGAAGGGGGCAGGCCGGATCGATCAAGGGTTCTCAATGCCGGAGGGATCTGGTCGGCCCCCTTCGACAGGCTCAGGACGGCGCTTCGACGAGCTCAGGGAACGAACGTCCGAACCCGGCCCTGGACAAGACCGCCGGGTCAGATGATCTCCAGCGCGTCGCGATCCGGGAACTCCGGGAAGGGTGCGGTCGGCAGGGTTTGGTACCAGTAGGCGACGGTGGCGATGTCGTCGCGCAACGGCAGATAACGGCCGCCGCTGCGCCAGCCGAGGGCCTGCATGGTGACCCGAAGATCACTGCGGAACCGGATCGGATCGGTGATGTGCCAGCGATACAGACCGAACCGGGTCTGGGTCCGATTGGGATCCACGCCGTCCGGCGAGATGATCACCGGCATCCCGGCGTACGCGGTGGTGAAGGTGTGGTAGCGGCCCTGGTCCTGGAATCCCCAGGCACCGCAGAAGTAGTCCTCGGTGCCGGTGCCGCAGATCGTCGGTGCCTCCTCGGCATCGAGGAACCACTTCAGCTCGCCCTCGCCCCACCAGCCGTTGCTGTTCGCGCCCCAGGCCACCGCGGTGCCGACGTAGTGGCCGCGGCCGGACACGCCGTCGACGATCGTGTACTCCTCCGCGTACGGCAGCGGATTGGTCCGCCGGAACTGGGCGTGGAAATAGGCGGCATCCTCCGGCACCTCGGTCAACTGGTAGTTGACCTGGTAGAACAGCACGCACTCGGTGTCGGCCAGATTCTCCACGGTGATCCGGCAGTGCTGCCGGAACGGCATCTGCCAGTAGCTGTTGAACCCGTTCTTCGGGTTGACGCAGACGGCCAGCGAGGAGATCTGGGCGAACTGGCCCCAACCGGAGGCGAAGAAGTCGTTCAGCGGAGTCTCGACCGACGGATGGTCCTGACCGTCCCAGTAGATCCGCAAGATCAACGACCGGTTCTCGGCGGTGGTGGTCATCCAGATCTGCTGGATCGAGCCCGGGCCGGCGATGTCACCGAGCTCGAAGACCGAGTTCGGCGCGATCTTGACCGCCGGCGCGACCTTCCAGCCGACCCCAAGATCACGGGCGTTCTGCGCGCCCATCCCCTCGGTCGCCAGTGCGCCGGCGCCGCGGTCGCCGGTCGGGTTCTCGGCGGAGAGCGAGCGGGATTCGGCGTCGGACAGCAGATGCAGATTGCCCAGATGCAGTCCGAGGCCGTCGAAGGAAGTCACTGAGTCGGTGTCCCGTCTGTGAGAAGGTGGGCGACCGTGGATCGGATGATCTCTTCGGCGCCAGTGGTGAACCGCCCGGACCGATAGACGTACGGATAGGAGTCGTCGGGCTCGTAGCCACCCTGCCGGACCTGCTCGGCGGTGACCACGTATCCGATCATGCCGTTGGTGTACGGGATCGGCAAGACCCTCCCGTTAGACCACTCCTTCAGCCACAGCCCGTACTCGACCGTCACCTCGGCGTCGAAGCCGAGCAGGGCGAGGTCGTCGGCCAGTTCGAGCATGATCATTCGCAGCGGGATCTCGTCGGTGATCAACTCCCGGTGCGCCAGCAGGTGCCGGCTCCAGTCGCCCCAGATCCCGTCCTCGTCCCGGCGCGCCGCCAGCATGGCCAGCGACGGCGCGTGCAGCGGCAGCCGAGCCTCCGCGGTCCGGGTCCGCAGCACCGAACCACCGGTCGGCTCCAACCCGGCCGCCAACACCTCACCGACCGCGTCGGCCAGCGCGCCCCCGATCCGCTCCAGCTCGGCGTCGCCACCTCGGACGAACCGGTCCCCGTCCAGCACGGCCGGGTCGATGTCGCCGCAACAGCCTTGCAGGAATCCGATCACCGCCTCGTTCCCGGAGCCCGTCGAAGGGTTCTCGAGCCGCTCGACGATCCGGGCCCGGGCCACGCCCGGGAAGTCGGGACCGGTGAGCAGGTCAGCGGTGATCACCGGGTGGCAGGCGTAGTGCGCCAGCAGCGCCTTCACCGAGCCGTCCGGCCGGTCGAAGCTGATCACCGTGACCTCGGGATCGGTCGGCCCGGCCGGATCGGCGCCGCCGACGGCACCGGACGGGTGGGCCAGCCGTCGGTTCATCCCGATCTCGCAGCGGCCGCGACCCCGGGAGACGGCGACGGGTTCCAGGTTCGCGGCGGCCTCGGCCACCGCGGCCAGGGTGCTGGTCTGCAGCAGGTCGAGATAGTCCGGGTCGCCGCGACCGACCAGGGTCGAGAACGTCATCCCGGGCTGCGGCCCGCTGTGGGTGTGCGAGGCGTGCAGCAGTACGGCCTCGGCCGGGATCCCATGCTTCGCGGCGATCCTGGCCCGCAGCGCGTCGGCGATGCCCGGTCCCCACCAGAGCAGATCGGCGCAGGCCAGGACGGCGGTGATCTCCGGATCACCGAAGACGAAGACCTGCACCTCCAGCGGCGCGCGGACCCCGGTCAACGGACCTTCGCGGCCGGCGAATCCGGACAGATCGACCGGATGACGCGGGGTGATGTCGGCGACGGCGGTGCCCAGGGTGGTCATAGGACGTGATCACACTCCCGTAAGTACGAGCGTCGTCGCATAGTGACAACGCGCCTGGCGATTCGAGTCGTCGCCATTTTCAACCGAGGCCAACTCCGGCACCTCGGTGTCGCACCGATCGCTCGCGTACGGGCACCGTGGGTGGAACGCGCAGCCGGCCGGCGGGTTGGCCGGGTCGGGCAGTTCGCCGCGCAGCGGCACCCGCTGGGCCGCGCGGCGCAGCCGGGGATCGGGCCGCGGCAGCGCGCGCAACAGGCTCTCGGTGTACGGATGCCGGGGCCGGGCGTAGAGCTCGTCGGTCGAGGCCTGCTCGACCACCTTGCCGACATACATCACCGCCACCCGGTCGCACAGATGCTGGATCACCGAAAGATCATGGGAGATGAACAGATAGGTGAGATCGAACTGCTCCTGCAGATCCTCCAGCAGGTTGAGGATCTGACTGCGCACCGACACGTCGAGCGCCGACACGGCCTCGTCGGCCACCACCAGCCGCGGCTCGGTGATCAAGGCCCGGGCGATCCCGATCCGCTGCCGTTGGCCGCCGGAGAACGCGTGCGGATAGCGCCGCATGTATTCCGGCCGCAGCCCGACCCGGCGCAGCATCTCCGCCACCCGGTCGCCGATCTCGTCGGGCTTGACCAGCCGCGCCGCGACCAGCGGCTCGGCCACGATCTGCCGCACCGTCAACCGTGGATTCAGCGAACTGTTCGGGTCCTGGAAGACCGTCCGCACCTGGGTCCGGTACGGCTTCAGCTCGCGCCGGCTGAGCCGGGCCAGATCGGTCACCGTACCGTCGGCGTTGGCGTAGTTGATCACGCCGCGATCGGGCCGGTAGCCGCGCAGCACGCACCGGCCGAGGGTCGTCTTGCCGCAGCCGGACTCCCCCACCAGACCGAGCGTCTCGCCCCGCCGGATGTCCAGATCGACGCCCTGCAAGGCCTGCACCACGCTGCGCCGGCCGGGCAGCAGGCCGCGGCCGATCCGGAACGTCATCGAAAGATCACGGATGTCGAGCAGCGGCGTCACTTCTCCCCCACCCCTTCGGTCACGGACTCCGCCGAGGAATAGAGCAGGCACCGCACCGAGCGTCCGCCGTCGCCGTCAGGGGTGGCCGTGTCGATCATGATCGGGAACTCGTTGTCGCACCGGCCGTCGAGGAGCCGGTCGCAGCGGGGGTGGTACGGGCAGCCGTGGGGCCGCGCGTACGGATGCGGCACTGAGCCGGGGATGGTCGCCAGCCGCTGCTTCGACCGTGGCCCGACCATCGGCATCGACCGGAGCAGCCCGGCGGTGTACGGATGCCGCGGCGCGTAGAACAGGTCGTCGACGTCGCAGTGCTCGACCACCAGCCCGAGATACATCACCGCCACCCGGTCGGCGACCTCGGCCACCACACCAAGATCATGGGTGATGAAGATCACCGCCATCCGGTGCCGCTCCTGCAACTCCCGGAACAGGTCGAGGATCTGAGCCTGGATGGTCACGTCCAGCGCCGTGGTCGGCTCGTCGGCGATCAGCAGCCGCGGCCGGCAGGCCAGGGCCATCGCGATCATGGCCCGCTGCCGCATCCCGCCGGACAGCTGGAACGTGTAGGCGTCGACCCGCTGCTCCGGTCGCGGGATCCCGACCTCGCGCAGCGACTCGATCGCCCGGTCCCGGGCCTCGGCCTTGGACACCGGCTCGTGCTCCAGGATGGATTCCATGATCTGTGAGCCGATCGTGTGCACCGGCGACAGCGACGACATCGGCTCCTGGAAGACCATTGCGATCTCCCGGCCGCGCAGCTCCCGGATCGCCTTGCCCTTCGGATCCAGCCCGGCGAGGTCGATCACCGTGCCGTCGGCCCGGCGGTAGTTGATCTTGCCGGCGACCACCTTGCCGGGCGGATCGACCAGCTGCAGGATCGACCGGGCAGTGATCGACTTGCCGCAGCCGGACTCGCCGACGATGGCCAGGGTCTCGCCGGCCCGGACGTCGAGGTCGACCGCTTCGACCGCCCGGACCAGCCCTTCCTGCAGCCGGAAGTGGGTGGCCAGGCCGCGCACCTCGAGCAGGTTCGGTTCAGTTCTCATAGGGGTCCGCCGCATCACGCAATCCGTCTCCAACGAAGTTCAGCGCCATCACGGCGATCACCACCGCAAGGCCGGGCAACAGCAGCCACGGCGCGGAGGCCAGCACCCGGATGTTCTGCGCCTCCTGCAACAGCACGCCCCAGCTGACCACCGGCGCCCGCAGGCCGAGACCGAGGAAGCTGAGTGCCGTCTCGGCCAAGATCATCCCGGGGATCGACAGGGTGAGCGAGGCGATGATGTAGCTGGTCATCCCCGGCAGCAGGTGCCGGACGATGGTCCGCAACCGGCCCACCCCGTCGAACTCGGCCGCCAGCACATAGTCCTCGGTGCGCAGCTCGAGGAACTTGCCCCGGACCACCCGGGCCAGCCCCGTCCAGCCGATTAGGGACAAGATCAACGAGATCGCGAAGTAGGTCTCCAGCGGTCCCCAGTCGGCCGGCACGGCGGCGGCCAGCCCCAACCACAGCGGCAGCGTCGGGATCGACATGATGAACTCGATCCCGCGCTGGATGATCGAATCGGTGGTGCCGCCGAGGTAGCCGGACAGGCCGCCGAGCAGCACGCCGAGCACCAGCCCGATCAGGATGCCGAACAGGCCGATCGACAGCGAGATCCGCGACCCGTAGATGATCCGGGACAGCACGTCGCGGCCCTGCTCGTCGGCGCCGATCAGATAGAACGGCTGGGTGGCGTCCACCGGCCCGAAGAAGTGCCGGTCGCTCGGGATCAGCCCGAACAGCCGGTACGGTTCGCCCCGGGCGAAGAACTGCAGTCCGATCTTGATCGACTCGTCGGGCGTGAAGGTGCGGGCCAGGGTCAGCGGGTCGACCTGGGACCGGTAGCCGTGCACGTACAGCTGCGGTCCGCCGTCCCAACCGAACTGGACCGGTTGCGGCGGCGCGTACGACAGCGAAGCCCGATACGAGTCCTGCCCGGTCGGCGCCCAGAACTCGCAGGTCGCCGCACCGAGATAGGCCAAGATCACGATCACCAGACTGATCAACGCCAGCTTGTGCCGGCGGAACCGCCACCAGACCAGCTTCCACTGCGGCGCCAGATAGACCTCCGCCTCGGACCGGTCCGGTGTCGTCGGCTCAGCCGGGTCAACCGGCTTGCCCCCTTCGACCAGGCTCAGGGAACGAACGGACGTCATGTGGTGATTCCTTCCCGGATCCGCGGGTCGATCGCGGCCAGCGCGAGGTCGGACAGCAGGGTGCCGACCACGGTCAGGGCCGACAGGATGAAGATGATCGACCCGGCCAGATACATGTCCTGCGAGGTCAGGGCCTGCAGCAGCAGTGGTCCGGTGGTCTGCAGCCCGAGCACCTTGGCGATGATCACCTCGCCGCCGATCAGGCCGGGCAGCACCCAGCCGATGGTCGAGATGAACGGGTTGAGGGCGATCCGGACCGGATAGCGGGCGATCACCCGGCGCTCCGAGAGGCCCTTGCTCCGCGCCGTGACCACGTACGGCTTGTGCAGCTCGTCCAGCAGGTTGGCCCGGAACACCCGGATGGTGCCGCCGACGCCGGCCAGGCCGAGCACCAGCACCGGCAACCAGAGGTGGTTGATCAGGTCGAGCAGCTTGCCCAGGTTCCAGTCGGCGTCGACGAACTGCGGCGAGAACAGCCCGCCGACCGAAGTCCCGAAGTAGCGGAACTGGATGAACGCAAACGCCAGCGCGATCACGAACCCGGGGATCGCGATGCCCAGGAAGGCCACCGTGGTGAGGATGTAGTCACCGACCGAGTACTTCCGGACCGCCGAGTAGATGCCGGCCGGCAGCGCGACCAGCCAGCCGATCAGGAAGGTGATCACGCCGAGGAAGACGGTCAGCGGCAACCGTTCGGCGAGCAGGGTGGCGACGGCCCGGTTGTGCTGGAACGACTGGCCGAAGTCGCCGTGCAGCACGATGTTGCTGACCCAGGTCCAGTACTGCACCAGGGCGGGCTGGTCCAGGGCGTAGCGCTGGCGCAGCGCGACCAACTCGGCCGGGTCGACGGTCTGCCCGTTCCGCTGCAGGTTGCCGACGACCGTGCTCAGGTAGTCGCCGGGTGGCAGCTGGATGATCAAGAACGCGACGATCGAGATCAGGAACAGGGTCAGCACCATCGAGCCGAGCCGGCGCAGCAGGAACCAGCCCATCGGCTCAATGGTTCTCGGGGTTGCGGAAGAACAGCTGGCAGGTGGTCGCGACGTCACCCGACCGGTGCGAGGTGACCGCCAGCTGCGGCACGTTGATCAGCTCCTTGCTCACCACCACCGGCTCGAACGGTGGCCGCACGGTGCCGATCACCCACAGGTTCTGATCATGCAGCCGGAGGATCTGCCGGCCGTGCTCGATCCGCTTGGCGTCGTCGACCTCGGCGATCAGCTGGTCGTACAAGATCTGCAATTGCCGCAGGTCGCCGGTCGGCTCCTCGGCGTACTCGTCGTTCGGGTTGGCGTACCAGTTGCCGAACCGTGGCGCCCAGTAGGACAGGCCGAGCGCCGGCACGTACCAGAGCGGATCGATGTCCCAGCGGTAGCCGACGTGGACGTAGCCCATGATGTCCATCTCGCCGTGCCCGACCGAGGCGTACCAGAGCTCCGGGGAGATCACCTTGATCTCCATCGCGATCCCGACCTCGCGCCAGTAACGGCGGACGAACTCGAAGACGTCGATCGCGTTGACGCCGCCGAGGAACTCGAAGCAGGTCAGGGTCAGCCGGAGCTTCTTGCCGTCCGGCCGGAGCCGCATCCCGTCGCCGTCCCGGGCAGTCAGACCGGCCTTGTCCAGCAGGGAATTGGCTTGGGCGACGTCGTATTCGACGAACCGCTTGCCCATCCCCTCCTCGAAGTACTCGTCCTCCTTCTGGCCACAGGGTTGGTCGGTGGTGCCCTGGCCGGCCAGCAACGCCTCGTTGATCTCATCCCGGTTGATCGCGTGCGACAGCGCGGCCCGGACGTCGAGGTTGGCGAACAGGCTGCGGATCACCGGGTCGGTGTGGCTCTGATTGAGGTTGACCACGACGAACCAGCCGTCGGACTGCCAGCGCCGGACCTCGAAGCCCTTCTCCTCCGCCTTCTCGGCCAGGATCGGCGTGGCGGCGATGCCGACGCCCATGTTGAGGTCGTACTGGCCGTTGGCGGTCTGCAAGATCAGGTTCTCGGGCTCGGTGAAGGTCCAGCTGAGCTTGTCGATGTAGGGCAGCTGGCGACCGTCGGGATCGACCTTCCAGAAGTACGGATTCCGTTCCGCGGTGGCGTTGGCGTTCTTGGTGTCGGTCGGCTTGGTCAGCTTCCAGGCGCCCAGCACCGGCCGCTCCGGGTTCTTCCACAGGCTGTCCTTCGCCACGAACAGGTCGTTCCAGCTGGGATAACCCTCGTCCTTGGCCAGCTTCTTCAGCTTCGCCAGCTCGACGAAGTCGGGATGGAACTGTTTCAGGTAGTGCGCCGGCTTGATCAGGTCGATGGCGATCGCCGCGAAACACAGGTACTTCAGCAGCAACGAGTTCGGCTTGTCGTAGCTGATCGAGAACCGGTGATCATCGATCTTGGCGAACTCGGCCTGCTTGCCGTCGGCGGCGAGCCAGCTGGTCGGCGCCGGGGTCAACGTCTTGTTCCCGTACACATGGTCGTAGAGGAAGATCAGATCGTCCGGGCCGAACGGCTCACCGTCGGACCACTTCAGGCCCTCCCGGAGCTGGAAGACATAGGTCCGGCCGTCGTCGACGATCTCCCACTTCTCGGCCAGCCCTTCCTGCGGGGCGGTGCAGTCGAGGTTCCACTCGACGAGGCCGGATCGGGCCGGATGAGTGATCGCGCTGGGATCCTCGCCGGCGGCGCCGAACCGGAGCGTGCCGCCGTACGCACCGACCTCCTGGACCGGCTGGGCGATCATGGGATTCTTCGGCAGCCGCTCGGCCAGCGGCGGCAGCTTGCCGGCCTTGACCTGCTCGGCCAGCGCCGGCGCCTCCTTGGCCCCGTTCTGATCACCGGCGGCCGACGGGGCGGGCTTGTTGGCCGGATCGGTGGACAGCAGGGAGCAGCCGGCCAGCAGCGGGGCCGAGACCAGGGCGCCGCCACCGAGGCGGAGCAGGTCGCGGCGGGTGGGATCGTACGTCATCGTGCTCTCCTAGGGAATGATCATGCGGGGACGCCGAGGCCGGCGACCGATCGGGCGACCTTGCCGATGGCCTCGACGACGTCGGCGATGTCGGCTTCGTCGCCGAGCAGCGTGGTCTGCGGGATCCACACGCCCTCCCGGCAGAGGCGCTCGGTGACCGGCAGGTCGGTGCGTCCGTAGCGAGTCCGCGGATTGTCCGCGGACCAGCCGGTGGCGGCGACGTCGAAGGCCCGGTCGGCGAAGACGCCCTGCCGGTCCAGCGGCAGCCCGTAGCCGGAGCTGCACGGGATGCCCTCGGCGGCGAGGGCCTCGACGAATCGCTCCCGCGGCAGGCCGCCGAAGGCTTCGGGCTGATAGCGGAACTGGTACAGGTGGTAGCCGTGTGCGGTGCACCGCGGATCGCGTTCCAGCGCGGTGATCCCGTCGATCCCGGTCAGCGCCTCGGTGATCATCGCGGCACTGCGCTCCCGCCGCGCGACATCGTCGGCCAGGCGCCCGAGTTGATCAAGAAGCAGGGCGGACTGGAACTCGGTCAGCCGGAAGTTGCCGCCGTAGCGACTGTGCTCGTACCAGGCACCGGTCCGGGACCGGCCGCAGTGGTGCAGGCTCCAGGCGGCGTCGGCCAGTGCGTCGTCGTTCGTGATCAAGATCCCACCCTCGCCGGACGTCATGTTCTTCGACGCCTGGAACGACCAGCTGCCGAAGGCACCGAACGAGCCGACGCCGCGGCCCTTCCACTGTGCGCCGTGCGCGTGCGCGGCGTCCTCCAGCACGGGCAGCCCGTGCTTCTCGGCGATCGCGCAGATCCGATCGAGATCAGCCGGATGACCGGCCAGATGGACCGGGATGATCACCTTGGTCCGCGGCGAGATCAACGCCTCGATCGCGTCCGGGTCGATGCAGCCGGTGCCCTCCTCGATGTCGGCGAACACCGGCAGCGCGTTCACCGCCAGCACCGCGGTCGCGGTCGCCAGGAAGGTGTAGCCGGGAACGATCACCTCGTCACCGTGGCCGACTCCGAGCGCCCGGAGCGCGATGTCGAGCGACACCGTGCCGTTGCAGACCGCGATGCCGTGCGTGGCGTCGTGGTACGCCGCGAACTCGCGCTCGAACCGGGTCTTGTACGGCCCGCCGACCTCGCCCCAGACCCCCGCGGTGACCGCCGCGGTCACCGCGGCCACGGCCGAGTCCGTCACCGGCGGCCAGGAGGGGAACGGGTTCGTGCGGACCGGCGTGCCGCCGAGCAGAGCTAGTCGATCTTGCATGCCATTCCTTTCGGGACCGACCTCGGATCGAGGCGGCTGAGGTGATCTTCGAACCCGGCGCGGGCCTTCGTTGCCGCGACGTGGGTGGGGATGAAGCTCGAGGAATACGACGAATCAATATATTACGAGATCATAGTATTCTCTGTCGAGACCCGGAGCACGATGACCTCATAGGATCTCGCCCATGACGGAGAAGGACTCGATCGATCGCCACATCGCGCTGTGGAAGCGCGAGGTGCCCGGGCTCGATCCGGTCGTCGAGGGTGCCGTCGTCCGGATGCAGGTGCTGGTCCAGCGGATGCACCGGCTCCGCGCCCGCGCCGTCGCCGCCCAGGGCCTGAAGCCGTTCGAGTTCGACATCCTCTGGCATCTGCGATCACTGGGCTCGCCGTACCGCGGCACCCCGACCTTGATCGCCGAGCGCACCGACATCCACCCCGCGACCCTGACCAGCCGCCTGGACCGCCTCGAGCAAGCCGGCTTCGTGATCCGCCTGCACGACCCCGGTGATCGGCGGCGCCTGCTGGTCGAGTTGACCGACCAGGCCCATGAGGCGCTGGAAGCGTCCATCGGGGTGAACAGCGACGCCGAGAAGGAACTCCTCTCCGCCCTGACTCGTACCGAACGAACTCAGCTCTCCGGCCTGCTGCGCAAACTTGTGCTGGCTGTGGAGTCTGAGGGGTCACGTCTTTTGGCGGTGGAGGACGACTGAATCGTCTTCTTTTCTGGTCGGAGAGTTCATGCCGAGCGCTGATCATGAAACCCCTGCCCACCTCACCGAGCGCATAGCTGATCACGGCGGCGAGAAGCACCCCCTTACCCCGACCCACAACCGGCCGCGATCCGCCACCGACCGCGAACCCCGCCCGTCCTTGCTGCGTCTTTCCCGGCCGCAAGGCCGAAACCCGGGGAGAAAGGCGCGGACTGGCCTGCCCCCTTCGACGGGCTCAGGACGACGCTTCGACAGGCTCAGGGAACGGAACGAGCTAGGCGCCCGGAACGGAAGGAGCTCGGCGCACGGGAACGAACAGCTACAGTTCCGGTCTCACGGGTTCGATTCCGCAAGACTTCTCCTCTAGAGTGGGTCTTACCGAAAATCATTCTGTGAGGAGGCGACATGGCCGAACATGCCCACGTTTCCGCTGCGGAGGTGCACGAGGTGCTCTCCCGGCACGTACTGACCGACGGGTTCAAACTCGTCCTCGATCTGGAGCGCAGTCGGGGCAGTCGCCTGACCGACGCCCGGACCGGGGTGCGCTACCTGGACCTCTACACCTTCTTCGCCTCGGCGCCGCTCGGGCTCAACCCGGCCGGCATCGTCGACGATCCGGCGTTCCTGACCGAGCTGTCGGCGATCGCGGCCAACAAGCCGGCGAACCCGGACATGTATTCCAGCGCCTACGCCGAATTCGTCGAGACGTTCGCCCGGGTGCTCGGCGATCCCGAACTGCCGCACCTGTTCTTCATCGAGGGCGGCGCGCTGGCGGTGGAGAACGCCCTCAAGGTGGCGTTCGACTGGAAGAGCCGGCAGAACGAGGCCGCCGGGCGGGACCCGGGCCTCGGCACCAAGATCATGCACCTGGCCAAGGCGTTCCACGGTCGCAGCGGCTACACCATGTCGCTCACCAACACCGAGCCGGGCAAGATCGCCCGCTTCCCCAAGTTCGACTGGCCGCGGATCGACGTGCCGGCGATCACGCACCCGCTGGATGATCATCTCGCCGAGGTGATCCAGGCCGAGGAGCGGGCGCTGGAGCAGGCCCGGGCGGCGTTCGCGGCACACCCGCACGACATCGCGGCGTTCATCGCCGAGCCGATCCAGGGCGAGGGCGGCGACAACCATCTGCGAGCCGAGTTCCTGCAGGCGATGCAGCAGCTCGCTCATGATCATGACGCGCTGTTCATCGTGGACGAGGTGCAGACCGGGGCCGGCACCACCGGCACGGCGTGGGCGTACCAGCAGCTCGGGCTGAAGCCCGACGTGGTCGCCTTCGGCAAGAAGGTCCAGGTCGGCGGCATCATGGCCGGCCGCCGGGTGGATGAGATCGACCAGAATGTGTTCAAGGTCTCGGGTCGGATCAACTCCACCTGGGGCGGCGGCCTGGTCGACATGGTCCGGTCGCAGCGGCTGCTGGAGATCATCGAGGCCGAGGGGCTGATCGAGGCCGCCGGGCCCAAGGGCGAGCGGTTCGTCGCCGGCCTGCGCCGGATCGCCGACGAACTGCCCGGCACGCTGACCAACGTCCGCGGCCGCGGCCTGATGATCGCCGCCGATCTGGCCGACGGCACCGCGCGGGATGCGGTGCTGGCAGACCTGAGGGACACTGAACACGTGCTGGCCCTGCCCTGCGGAGAACGATCGATCCGGTTCCGGCCGGCCCTGTCGATCGAGTCCGAGGAGATCGACCTCGCCGTGGCCGCGATCGGCCGGGCCGTCGGCCGGCTGGACGCGATCGGCCAGGTCGGCCGGCGCCTTGCCGCGGCGCTGGACCCGACGCACGCCGGATCAACCGCCCAGACCGAATCAACCGTGAAGGAGGGCCGGTGACCGCCCAACTCGAATCGACCGTGATCAGCTCCGTCGTGGCCGGCAAGCCGGTCGACGGCCACTCCGTGGTCCGCAGCACCAACCCGGCCAGGCTGTCCGAGGTCGTCGGCGAGGTTGCGTTCGGCGACGCGGACACGTTCGTCGCCGCCGCCGAGGCCGCCAAGACCGCGCAACGGGACTGGGCCAAGATCCCGGCCCCGATCCGCGGCCGGGCGATCGCGCACATCGGCCGGCTGGTCGAGGACAACAAGGAGGCGCTGGCCCGGCTGGTCACCGCCGAGATCGGCAAGCCGTACGCCGAAGCGCTGGGCGAGGTGCAGGAGATCGTCGACACCTGCGACTTCTTCCTCGGTGAGGGTCGCCGGCTGTACGGGCAGACGGTGCCGAGCGAGATGCCGGACAAGCAGTTGTTCACCCACCGGGTGCCGGTCGGTGCCGTCGCGGTGATCACCGCCGGCAACTTCCCGGTCGCCGTGCCGTCCTGGTACATCGTGCCCGCGCTGCTGGCCGGCAACACGATCGTCTGGAAGCCCGCCGACTACTCCCCCGTCGTCTCCGCCGCGTTCCACGAGATCTTCGTCCGTGGCGGCGGCCTGCCCGACGGGGTGTTCAACCTCGTCTTCAGCGACGGGGAGCAGACCTTCGCCGGGCTGCAACGGTCGCTGGAGCAGGGTCTGATCGACAAGATCGGCTTCACCGGCTCGTCCGCGGTCGGCCGCGAGGTCGGCGCCCTGGCCGGCCGGCACCTGCAGAACGCCTGCCTCGAGCTCGGCGGCAAGAACCCGCTGGTGATCACCCCGAACGCCGATCTTGATCTTGCCGTCGAAGGGGCGCTGTTCTCCGGCTTCGGCACCGCCGGGCAGCGCTGCACCTCGCTCGGCACGGTGATCGTGCACGAGTCCGTGCACGACGAGTTCCTGGCCCGGCTCACCAAGGCGGTCGCCGCCGCCAAGATCGGCGACCCGGCCGACGACGTGCTGATGGGCCCGATGCTGGACCAGAAGTTCGCCGACCGGTACGAGGAGTATCTGGACTGGATCCAGCCGCACCACACCGTCGCCGGGCCGACCGGCCGGATCACCGCGGACAACGCGCGGGACGGGTTCCTCGGCGACGCGACGGCCGGACTCTTCTACCATCCGGTGGTCGTGGACGGAGTCCAGGCCGATGATCAACTCTTCCTGGAAGAGACCTTCGGGCCGATCATCGGCGTGATCACCTACACCGATCTCGATCAGGCGATCGAGCTGGCCAACAAGCCCGGCTACGGGCTCTCCTCCGCGATCTACACCACCGATCCGCAGGAGGCCTTCCGCTTCCGGAACGGGGTCGGCGCCGGGATGGTGTCGATCAACAACTCCACCTCCGGCGCCGAGGCGCATCTGCCCTTCGGCGGCAACGGGAAGTCCGGCAACGGCTCCCGCCAGTCCGGGGTCTGGGTGCTCGATCAGTTCACCCGCTGGCAGTCGGTCAACTGGGACTACTCCGGTCGACTGCAGAAGGCGCAGATGGACACGGTCGAGCTGACCCCCGATCGTGACTTCCGCCTGGGTTCCTGATCATGGCGACGCCGGGCGAGGAGCTCGACCGGGCCTTCCGGCAACGTTTGCTGGCCTTGGGCGATGGGGACGAAAGGCTTTCGTTCCCTGAGCTTGTCGAAGGGCCGAGCCCGGTGGTCCCTGGGATCACTGATTGCGCGCGATCTGGCCTGCCCTTCGACAGGCTCAGGGAGCGTAACTCCTTGCGTCCCCATCAACCCGATCTCGAGATCGATCCTTGGTGGCAACTGTTCGAGGCGCAGGCGAGCAGTCGGCAACTTGATCTTGTGGCGCGGGAGTTGCAAGCCCGCGGATCGGCGTATTACACGATCGGGTCGGCTGGGCACGAGAGCAACGCGATGCTCGGGTTGGCCACGACGGTCGGGGATCCGGCACTGCTGCACTACCGGTCCGGTGGGTTCTACTGCGCCCGGGCCGGGCAGTTGCCGGGGGCGACGCCGGTCCGGGATGTCCTGCAGGGGTTGATGTGTCTGGCCGACGAGCCGATCGCCGGCGGTCGGCACAAGGTGTTCGGCCATCCCGAGTTGGGGATCATCCCGCAGACGTCGACGATCGCCTCGCACCTGCCGCGGTCGGTCGGGCTGGCGATCGCCCTGCAGCGCGCATCGCGGCTCGGAATCGATCATGAGTGGGGCGACGACGCGATCGTGGTCTGCTCGTTCGGTGACGCCTCGGCCAACCATTCGACGGCGACCGGCGCGATCAACACCGCGGTCAACACGGCCTATCGCGGGCTGCCGGTGCCGATCCTGTTCGTCTGCGAGGACAACGGGCTCGGCATCTCGGTCCGCACCCCGGCGGGCTGGATCGAGCACGCGTACGGCAGCCGCCCAGGACTCGACTACCTGGCCGCCGACGGCGCCGATCCGGCGGCCGCCTGGCCGGTGATCACCGAGGCTGTAGCCCGCGTCCGTGATCACCGGCGGCCGGTGTTCCTGCACCTGCGCACCGTGCGCTATCTGGCCCATGCCGGCAGCGACGCGGAGATCGGCTATCGCAAGCCGAGCGAGATCGAGGCCAGCTACGACCGCGATCCCCTGCTCGGCACCGCGGGGGAGTTGATCACCGCCGGAGCGAGCCCAGCCGCGGTGCTGGAGCGCTACGACCGAATCGGCGAGGAGATCCGGGCCGAGGCGACCCGGCTCGCCGGCGGTCGGCAACTCGCTTCGGCCACCGAGGTCATGGAGCCACTGGCGCCGCGGCACCCGGGACTCGCCGCCGAGCTCGCCGCGCAGTGGACGCGGACCCGGCCCGGGCCTGGCCCTTCGACAGGCTCAGGGAACGATCCCGGACCAGGCCCGGCCCGGACGCTGGCCGAGTCGATCAACGCGACCCTGGCGACGATCATGGACGCCGACCGCCGGGTGATCACGTTCGGCGAGGACGTCGGGGTCAAGGGCGGTGTCTACGGGGTGACTCGCGGGCTGGCGCGGCGCTTCGGCGCGGCCCGGGTGTTCGACACGATCCTGGACGAGCAGTCGATCCTCGGCCTGGGGCTGGGCGCCGGCCTGGCCGGGCTGGTGCCGATCCCGGAGATCCAGTATCTGGCCTACCTGCACAACGCCGAAGATCAACTCCGCGGCGAGGCGGCGACCCTGTCGTTCTTCTCCCGCGGCCGGTTCCGCAATCCGATGGTGGTCCGGATCGCCGGGCTGGCGTACCAGAAGGGCTTCGGCGGCCACTTCCACAACGACGACGCGGTCGCGGTGTTGCGCGACATCCCCGGCATCGTCGTCGCCTGCCCGAGTCGGGCCGACGACGCCCCGGCGATGCTGCGCAGCTGTGTCGCCGCGGCCGCGACCGACGGCACGGTCGCGGTCTTCCTGGAGCCGATCGCGCTCTACCACACGAGGGATCTGCACGAGCCCGGCGACGGCGGCTGGCTCGGCGTCGATCATGGCGAACCGGCCCCGATCGGCCGGGCGCGTGCGGTCCGGTCCGGCGCGGACCTGACCATGATCACCTTCGGCAACGGCGTGCCGATGAGCCTGCGGGCCGCGGCGGCCCTGGCCGATCAGGGCGTCGACGCTGCCGTACTGGATCTGCGTTGGCTGGCCCCGTTGCCCACCGAGGATCTCCTCGCCGCGGCGCTGCGGACCGGCCGCGCCCTGGTGGTCGACGAGACCCGGCACGCCGGCGGCGTCGGCGAGGGCGTGATCACGGCCCTGGTCGAGGGCGGCTTCACCGGCCCGATGGCCCGGGTCGCCAGCGCCGACAGCTTCGTCCCGCTGGGCGCCGCGGCCCAGCACGTCCTGCTCGACGAGCGCGAGATCATCAAGGCGGCCACCACCCTGGCCGGGAAGGACCGAACCGCATGAATACTCTTGGCCCACTGGAACTGCTGGGCGTTGATCACCTGCTCAGCGACGAGGAACGCGACATCCAGGCGGGCGTCCGCGAGTTCGTCGACGAGCGGGTCCGGCCCAACATCGCCGCCTGGTACGAGGCCGGTGAACCCGATCTGGGTTTGATCAAGGAGGCCGGCGCCCTCGGCCTGCTCGGCATGCACCTGACCGGGTACGGCTGCGCGGGGGCCAACGCGGTCTCGTACGGCCTGGCCTGCCTGGAGTTGGAGGCCGGCGACTCCGGTGTCCGCAGCATGGTCTCGGTGCAGGGATCGCTGGCCATGTTCGCGCTCTGGAAGTTCGGCAGCGAGGAGCAGAAGCAGACCTGGCTGCCCGGCATGGCCGCCGGCGAACTGGTCGGCTGCTTCGGGCTGACCGAGCCCGACTTCGGCTCCAACCCGGCCGGGATGCGCACCCGGGCTCGCCGCGACGGCCACGACTGGGTGATCAACGGCACCAAGATGTGGATCACCAACGGCACGATCGCCGACGTCGCGATCGTCTGGGCCCAGACCACCGACGACCCGAAGGACATCCGCGGCTTCGTGGTGCCGACCGACACCCCCGG
This sequence comes from Microlunatus speluncae, assembly GCF_009299835.1. Classification (GTDB taxonomy): domain Bacteria; phylum Actinomycetota; class Actinomycetes; order Propionibacteriales; family Propionibacteriaceae; genus Microlunatus; species Microlunatus speluncae. Next base: position 30,945 of record NZ_VKCZ01000012.1, on the reverse strand, counting down.
CTTCTCCGCCCCCAAGATCGGCAACAAGCTGTCGCTGCGCGCCTCGGTCACCTCGGAATTGATCTTGGAGGACGTCCGGCTGCCCGGCGACGCGGTACTGCCCGAGGTGACCGGGTTGCGCGGTCCGCTGTCCTGCCTGAACGAGGCCCGGTTCGGCATCGTCTTCGGCGCGTTGGGTGCCGCCCGCGACTGCCTGGAGACGGCGATCACGTACGCCGGCACCCGGGAGGTGTTCGGCAGGTCGTTGAGCGCGTTCCAGCTGACCCAGGCCAAGCTGGCCGACATGGCCCTGGAGCTGCAGAAGGGCTTCCTGCTCGCACTGCATCTCGGCCGGCTCAAGGATGATCATCGACTCGACCCGCGGCAGGTCAGCCTGGGCAAGCTGAACAACGTCCGCGAGGCGCTGACCATCGCCCGGGAGAGCCGCACCATCCTCGGCGCCGCCGGCATCACCGGTGAGTATCCGATCATGCGGCACGCCAACAACCTGGAGTCCGTGCTCACCTACGAAGGCACCTCCGAGGTGCATCAGTTGGTCATCGGTCAGGCGCTGACCGGGCACGGCGCCTTCAGTTGATCATGATCACGGCCGGAGCCCCCGGCTGTCCGGGAGCGCGAGCACCTTTCCACCCTCCTCGCGCACCATCTCGGCACACGGGCGGTCCGAGGTGGCCAGCTCGAGGTCGAGGCTGAAGGCGGTCAGCCCGACCACGCAGTCGGCCAGGCTGACCGGCCGATCCGTGCGGTGATAGTGCCGAGCGCGCCAACGGCCGGCGTCGACCAAGATCGCCGGGTCCACGGCGACCTGCTCGATACCGAGCAGCGCCAGATCGGCCTCGACCTCGTCGGAATCGGCCCCGACCAGCCGCACCATCCGGTCCAGGAGCTCACCCACGTTCAGCGGGTGCATGACGGTTTCGCCCTGCTCGAGCAGCGGCCGCACCTCCACGGCCGCCGGTTCACCCTTGAGGACCGCGATCGCCGCGTAGGCATCGAGGATCACCGCCATCAGCGGGTGCCCTCCTGCTCCGACTCTTCCTCGCGCGCGACGCGGCGAAGTTCGTCAGAGGACGGACCACCCGCGTACTTGCCGAGCACCGCGCCGATCGGATCCGGTGGAATCGGCCTGACGATGATCCGATCACCCTTGTCAATGACGAGCACGCGGGACGCCTGCCAGCGGCGCCGCACCTCGGCCGGGATGGAGACCTGGCCGTTGGAGGAAACCCGTAGCTCATATGATGACATAGCTCAATCATACAGCAGAAGGACTCGGAACCGGTTTGCGTTTGAGCGCACTCGAAGGCGTACGTTCGGAAGCATGACGATCACGGCGACGGATGTCCGGCAGCTCATCGAGACCACCGCGCCGGAGGATCTACCCGCGCTGACCGAGACGCTGACGAGTCGTCTGGCCAGTGTGGACGACGTGGCGTCGGTGATGACGGTGGCCGAGGTCGCCGAGCTGGTCGGCATCTCGGCCCACACGCTGCGGTACTACGAGCGGATCGGCCTGGTCGAGGTGGCACGGGACGTGCACGGCTACCGCAGCTATGACCGCGACGCGGTCGGCCGGATCATCTTCATCACCCGGCTGCGACTGTCCGACATGCCGATCCGCGACATCAAGCGCTACGTCGACCTGGTCACCGCAGGCGGCGACACGGTGCCCGAACGGCTGGGCCTGTTGGAGCACCACCGCGAGCGGATCCGGCGGCAGATCGCCGACCTGCAGTTCGCGGAGGCCGTGATCGACTACAAGATCACCACCTACGGCGGCCAGTGCGGCTGATCGCTCGCCAGCCACCCGATCTTCGCAGGATCCGAACCACGCAAGGAGATTCACTCATGTCCACTTTTCCGCATCGCACGATCGGTGACCTGTCCGTCTCCGCCCTCGGCCTCGGCTGCATGGGCATGAGCAACGCGTACGGCCCGGCCGACCGGGCCGAGTCGCTGGCCACGCTCAACGCCGCGATCGACGCCGGCGTGAACTTCCTCGACACCGCCGAGATGTACGGCGCCGGGCACAATGAGAGCCTGGTCGGCGAGGTGCTGCGGCAGCGCCGGGACGAAGTTGTGATCGCCACCAAGTTCGGCATCACGCCCGACCCGGTGACCCAGCTGCCGGCCGGCCTGGATGGTTCGGCCGGGCGGGCGCGGCAGGCGGTCGACGGCTCGTTGCAGCGACTCGGTGTCGAAGTGATCGACCTCTACTACCTGCACCGCGTGGATCCGGCCGTGCCGATCGAGGAGTCGGTCGGGGCGATGGCCGAGTTCGTCGCGGCCGGCAAGGTCCGCGCGCTCGGGCTTTCCGAGGCCAACCCGGAGGTGCTGCGGCGGGCCGCGGCGGTGCACCCGATCGCTGCCCTGCAGAGCGAATGGAGCCTGTTCTCGCGCGACCTCGAGACCGAGATTCTGGCCACCGCGCGCGAGCTCGGAGTCGCGCTGGTCCCGTACAGCCCGCTCGGCCGGGGCATGCTCACCGGTTCGGTCGCGGCGATCAGCGATCTGGCCGACAACGATTTCCGGCGCACCCTGCCGCGCTGGCAGGCCGAGAATCTCGACCGCAACCTGGAGCTGGTGCAGCGGGTCCGCGACCTCGCCGACGACCTCAACACCAGCCCGGGCCGGATCGCGCTGGCCTGGTTGCTGGCGCAGGGCGACGACGTGATCCCGATCCCCGGCACCCGGCGCCGCGGCAATCTCGAGGACAATCTCGGCGCGGTGTCGATCACCCTGCCCGAGGCCGCGCTGGAGAGCCTGGACGCGCTGCGGCCGTCCGGAGAGCGTTACGCCGACATGGCGTGGGTCGCCGGCCAGAGCGCCTGAGGCCCCGGTCCAGGCTTCGACAGGCTCAGCGAACGGAACGCGCCTCGGTGGTTCGGGGAGCCGAGGGCTTCGCTGGTAGGAGCGGGGTGACGAGGGCGCCGACGGCTTCGGTTTCGAGCAGGAAGCCGTCGTGGCCGTGGAGTGAGGTGATCACCGTGGAGCCGGAGGCGGTGGGGATGCCGGCGCCGAGCCGTTCGCTCTGGTCCAGTGGGTAGAGGCGATCGGAGTCGATGCCGGCGACTTCGGTCCGGGCGGTGATCATGGCCAGGGCGGCCTCCACTCCGCCGCGACCGCGGCCAAGATCGTGGCTGTTCATGGCCTCGGTCAAGATCAGGTACGAGTTCGGGTCGAAGCGATCGACCAGCTTCCGGCCGTGATGATCAAGGTAGCTCTGGACGGCGTAGCGCCCGCCTTGCGTCGGGTCTTCCCCCGGCTGTGATCGCCGGCCGAACCGCTGCTCCAACTCGTCGGCCGACCGATAGGTGGCGTGGGCGATCTGACGCGCCACGGCGAGCCCCGCCGACGGTCCGCGCCCGTCGCCCCGATCGTAGTAATCCCCGCCGTGGAAGGCCGGATCGCTACGGATCGCGTTCAGCTGCGGGGTCGACCAGGCGAGTTGGTCGGCGCTGGTCACGGCCGTGCTGGCCAGCACGAAGAGGCGCTCGACGGCCGCTGACCGGGTCACCGCCCACTCCAGGGCCCGCATCCCGCCCGCGGATCCGCCGATCACCAGGGCCCACCGGTCGATCCCGATCGCCGCGGCCCAGGCCAGCTCCGCCGCGACCTGATCACGGACGGTCAGCCGCGGAAACCGGCTGCCCCAGGCCCGGCCGTCCGGATCGGGCGACGACGGTCCGGTGCTGCCCTGGCAGCCGCCCAACAGATTCGGCACCAGCACACACCAGCGGTCGGTGTCGATCGGCCGTCCCGGCCCGACCAGGCCGTCCCACCAGCCCGCGGTCCGATGACCCGGCCCGGCCGGCCCCGAGACGTGACTGTCCCCGGTCAGCGCGTGCAAGATCAACACCGCGTTGTCCCGGGCCGGCGTCAGGGTGCCGAAGCTCTCGTACCCGATGATCACGTCGGGCAGCACCGCGCCCGACTCCAGTCCGAGATCACCGATCCCGGTGAACCGGCGCCGACCGACCGGGTCCCCCGCCCGCCACCATCCCGGCCGGCGCCGACCCGGCGTCGCCCACCCCGCAGGTCCCCGAGATCCGGGGCTCGCGGGAGACGCCGGATCGGCGGCGGTCACGCGCCCTTCGCGGCGCGGAAGCCGGTCTCCAGGTCGGCCAGGATGTCGTCGAGATGCTCCAGCCCGACGGCCAGCCGGACCAGACCCGGCGTGACCCCCGTGGTCGCCTGCTCCTCCGGCGTCAGCTGGCTGTGCGTCGTCGAGGCCGGATGGATCACCAGCGATCGGACGTCGCCGATGTTGGCCACGTGGCTGTGCAGCTCGAGCGCGTTGACGAATCGCTTGCCCGCCTCCAGCCCGCCGGCGATCTCGAACGCGAGCACCGCGCCCGGCCCACGCGGCGCGTACTTCTGCGCCAAGCCGTGCCACGTGCTGCTCGGCAGCCCGGCGTAGGCGACGCTCTCCACCTCATCGCGCTGCTGCAGCCACTCGGCCACCTGCTGGGCATTGCTGACGTGCCGCTCGATCCGCAGGCTGAGCGTCTCCAGGCCCTGCGCCAGCAGGAACGCGTTGAACGGAGACGCGGCCGGACCAAGATCACGCAGCAGTTGCACCCGGGCCTTGAGGATGAACGCCAGGTTGGCGCCGAGCTGGGAGCCGACCCCAAGATCACGGGCGTAGGTCAGGCCGTGGTAGCTCGGGTCCGGCTGGTTGAACTGCGGGAACCGCGCCGGGTCCGCCGCGTAGTCGAACCGGCCGCTGTCGATGATCACGCCGCCGATCTGGGTGCCGTGACCGCCGAGATACTTGGTGGTGGAGTGCACGACGATGTCGGCGCCCCACTCGAACGGCCGGATCAGGTACGGCGTCGCGACGGTGTTGTCGACCACCAGCGGCACGCCGATCTCATGGGCCAGGCCGGCCACCGCCTCGATGTCGAGCAGATCCTGCTTGGGGTTGGAGATCGTCTCGGCGAAGAAGGCCTTGGTGTTGTCGCGGACCGCGGAGCGCCAGGACTGAAGATCATCCGGATCCTCGACGAAGCTGACCTCGATGCCGAGCTTGGGGAAGGTGTAGTGCAGCAGGTTGTAGGTGCCGCCATAGAGGCTCGGCGAGGCGACGAGGTGCGAACCGGCCTCGGCCAGGTTGAGCAGCGCCAGCAGTTCGGCCGACTGACCGGACGCGGTGAGCAGCGCGCCGACGCCGCCCTCGAGCGAGGCCAGCCGCTGCTCGACCACGTCCTGGGTCGGGTTCATGATCCGGGTGTAGATGTTGCCGAACTCGCTCAGCGCGAACAGGTTCGCCGCATGTTCGGTGTCCTTGAAGACGTAGGACGTCGTCTGATAGATGGGCAGCGCCCGCGCGCCGGTGGTCGGATCCGGCTGTTGTCCGGCGTGGATCTGCCGGGTTTCGAAGGACCAGTTGTCGCTCATGCGGAGACCGTACGGCCCCGCGAACCCGATAAACCCAAGTATCACACTCTGGAATATCGGGAACTCAGTCGACCGGGGTGGCCACCGCGTTCAAACAGCCGTAGGCGACGTTGCGCAGGTGCAGCTGGACCACGCCCGGCTGGGCCAGCACGGCGGCGATCGCGGCGGCCGGATCGCTGCCGTCGTGGTGCGTCGACGCCGGATGGATCCAGCCGCGCTCGTCGTACGCGCGCAGCACCTGGGGACGGCCGATCCAATCGCTCGGATACGACCCCGAGGCCGGCGGTCCGGCGCACGGCTCGGCGTGGGTGAACACGGCTCCGGTCTCCAGATAGGGGCTCACCGGCAGCACCGGGCGATAGCCGAACAAGATCAGCTCCTCGCCGGCTTGGGCGTTGCGCAGACAGCAGCGCAGCGGCTCCCGGCCGGCGGCGGTCTGCCGGACGATCGGATGACCGGCGACGTCGACGCCGGTGGTGCGGGCCGACGTGATCACCTCCGGCGGGATCGGGTGCAGCCGGAACAACGGGGTGTCGGTGGTGTCGCTCGCGAAGATGTCCATGCCGGGAAGACGTTGGCGCGCGGCAGAACGTGAGGTGTGATCGGGCGGCGATTTGACTGTGCCCCGAGGGCACGGTGTGGGCTGGTCGGCCAGACGCGATCGAGCTACTGAGGGAGTGACGATGCCAACACGTCAGCCAACCCGCCGACCGGCGGCAGGACGGCGCGGGATGATCTTCGCAGTGGTGGCGATGATCACGATCGGGCTGTTGGGATCGGCGCTCGCCGGACCCGCCGCGGCCGATGACCAGGGGTCCGGAGCCGCCACCGGGCTCGAATGGGGCGACTGCCCCGCGGAGGTCGTGACCGGCGCCCTCCCGTACCGGCTGACCTGTGCCAAGGTGCCGGTGCCGTTGGACTACGGCGATCCGGACGGCACCAAGATCGAGATCATGATCTCCCGGCTGGCCAGCGAGAACCCGGCCAAGCGGCGCGGCGTGCTGATGCTCAACCCCGGCGGCCCGGGCGGCTCCGGGCTGACCCTGTCCACCCTGCTGGCCTCCCGCGGCATCCCGGCCAGCGTGCTGGACAGCTACGACCTGATCGGGATGGACACCCGCGGCGTCGGGCACTCCGCACCGGTCAGCTGCGGCTTCACCCCCGACGACGCCTACTTCATGAACGTCCCGCCGTATGCGCCGGACAAGGCGGCGGTGGCCGCGCAGGCGAAGATCGCCAAGGAGGTGGCCGAGCGGTGCGCGAAGAACGACCGCGACGGCCGCCTGAAGCACCTGACCACGGCCAACACGGCCCGTGACCTGGATCAGATCCGGGCCGCGCTCGGCGAGGAGAAGACCAACTTCCTCGGCTTCTCCTACGGCACCGCCCTCGGCTCCGCGTACGTCTCGCTGTTCCCCGAGCGCGCCGCCCGGATCGTCCTGGACAGCAATCTCGCCGACTCCCACCTGGACCGCCCCACCCTGCGCCGGTTCGCGCTGGGGATGGAACAGACCTTCCCCGACTTCGCCAAGTGGGCGGCGAAGCGGGACGGTAGCTACGGCCTCGGCCGCACGCCGGATCAGGTCCGCAAGACCTACTTCGAGCTCGCCGAACAACTGGACGAGACGCCGGTGGCCGGGATGAGCGGCGCCCTGTTCCGGATGGCGACGTTCGGATCGCTGTACGGCCAGCAGCAGTACCCGGTGCTGGCACAGCAGTGGCAGGCGCTGGGCGAGCTGTTGAACGGAACGGAAGCGGAGCGGAAGGCGGCACCGTCGGCCAAGCCGGCCGACCTGTCGCCGACCGACAACGCGCTGACCGTCTTCCTCGCGGTCACCTGCAACGACGTCGAGTGGCCGGAGGACGTCGCGACCTATCAGCGCGCCGTCGCCGAGGATCGCCGGCGCCATCCCCTGTTCGGCGCGGCCGCGGCCAACATCAGCCCCTGCGCCTTCTGGTCACACGACGCGGCCGGGCCGGTCAAGATCAGCGACGACGGTGAGCGCAACGTGCTGCTGCTGCAGAACCTGCGCGACCCGGTCACCCCGCCCGCCAACGCGGAGCTGCTGCGGGACAAGCTCGGCGACCGGGCCCGCCTGGTCAGCGTCGACGGCAGCGGGCACGGCGTCTACGGCCTCTCCGGCCACAACCCGTGCGCCCTGGCCGCCACCACCGACTACCTGGTCGACGGCACCATGCCCCGGCGCGACACGTACTGCCGAGCGTCCTGACGAAAGATGCCGGTCAGTTTGGCCGGGTAGTCGCGGCCAAACTGACCGGCTTGTCGTCGCTTCAACTCAGCTCTCGCTGAACAGCGCGACACCGAGATCGCGGGCGGCCGAGCCGAGCCGCTTGTCCCGAGTCCACAGCCGGGCGCCGCCGACCAGGGCCACTGATCCGAGCAGGTGCGCGTCGACGGCGCTGAGACCACGACCCCAGAGCTGCCGACCACCGACCAGAGCGAGCACTTCGTCGTGGGTCAGGGTTGGAAAGCGCACCAAGCTGGCCAGCAGGTCGAGGACCGTCACCCGGTGCTTGATCGAGCCCAGCGCAAGCTCCTCGATCACCAACGGATGGCAGCCGGCCCGGTCGGTTTCGAGCAGGCCGACCAACTCCGATTCGACCGCATGAAGATGGTCGATCCAGACCGAGGTGTCGACCAGGATCATTCGGCGCGTCCGCGCCGTCTCGGTGCGGCGGCGGCATCAGGGTCCGAGCCTCCGAGCGCGGCCAGCCGACGGCCACTCTCGATCCGGATCAGAGCTCGCAGCCCTTCGCGGAGCAGGGCCGAGCGCTCCTCGACGCCGGTCAGTTCGGCCGCCCTGGCCAACAGGTCGTCATCGATCGTCACCGTCGTGCGCATCGGTCACCCCTCATCATGATGTGCATCACTTGATGCTATCCATGATGCCACCTGCGGATGACTCAGCGGGCGGCGCCGCGGCGCACGGCCTGCTCCTGGGCGACCAGGGCGAGTCGCATGGTCTCGAAGGTGTGCTCCTGCGGGCAGGAGGTCTCTTCCCGGGTCCGGACGTCGTGCAGCAGGTCGTCGTAGTAGGTCAGCTCGACGTCGGAGCAGTCGATGTAACTGGTCTCGGACCCGTCGACGCAGAACAGGTGGTTGCCGCCCTCACGGCCGGCGAGGTCGACGTACTTGCGCAACTCCAGGTAGCCCTCGGTGCCGAGGATGATCAACCGGCCGTCACCCCAGGTCGGCAGGCCGTCCGGGGTGTACCAGTCGCAGCGGATGTAACCCTGCGCGGTGTCGCTGCGCAGCAACAGATCCCCGAAGTCCTGCAGTCCGGGCTGCTCCGGGTTGGCGTAGTTGGCGACCGAGCTGGCCACCACCTCGGCCCTGGTCGAGCCGGTGAACCAGAGGAACTGATCGATCTGGTGCGAGGCGATGTCGGCGATGATCCCGCCGTAGCGCTGCTCGGAATAGAACCAGTCGGGGCGATTGCTGCCGTGCCGATGCGGGCCGAGGCCGATCGTCTGCACGACCTGACCGATGCGCCCGGCCCGGACCAGCGAGCCGGCCCGGGTGACCGCGCGCACCCCGAACCGCTCGGAGAAGCCGACCGACCAGAACCGGCCGGTCTCGGCCACCGCGGTCCGGATCTCGTCCAACTGGGCGAGGGTGACGCAGCCCGGCTTGTCGACCACCACGTCCTTGCCCTGCCGCATCGCCTCGACCGCCAACGGACCGCGCTGGTCCGGGATGCCCGCGGTGGTGATCACCGCGATCGACTCGTCGTCGAGCAGTTCCCGCGCCGGCCGGCCGGGCACGTCGGGCCAGCGCTCGCGCGCCTGGTTGGCCACCGGCGAGGACCAGTCGTCGGTGGCCATCCCGACGAACTCGGCGCCGGCCTTGATCAGGCCGGCGATCTGGCCGAGGACGTGTCCGTGATCGAGTCCGATCGCGGCGAATCGGATCGGCGTGGGCGCGGAGGTCGAGGAGGTCATGGGGCTCAGTCTTCCGGGTTTGGAATTCGCTTTCCACAGTGGGTCTCGAGGCAGTGATGACCGGAATCCGGCGACGGTTCTCCGATTCGGTCCGAACCCGGCCGCTCTCGCCAACCGTTGCTGGATTCCGGTCACTCCTCCTCAGAAACTCTCGTCATAGGATCGGGTCATGAGTCCGACCCGGGATTTCCTCGCCGACGCGGCGACCGACGAGAGCTCGCTGCGGCGGTTCCTGCTGGGGCTGCCCGCGGTGGACCCGGTGGGGCTGGAGCTGCGGGCGGCCAATCTGGCCACCCGGTCGATCAAGAAGGCGTCGAAGCTCGCCGCGCTGGAACTGGCGATCTCGATGGTCGACCTGACCACGCTGGAGGGCAACGACACCTTGGGCAAGGTGCGCAACCTGTGCCGCAAGGCGATCCTGCCCGATCCGGAGCGGCCGGAAACCCCGCACGCGGCCGCGATCTGCGTCTACCCCGACCTGGTCGAGACGGCCGTGGCCGAGCTGGCCGGCTCCGGGGTCAAGGTGGCCAGCGTCGCGACCGCGTTCCCGTCCGGCCGGTCCAGCCTCGAGGTCAAGCTGACCGACACCCGGATCGCCGTCGCCGCGGGCGCCGACGAGATCGACATGGTGATCGACCGCGGCGCGTTCCTGGCCGGCCGGCACGGCATCGTGTTCGAGCAGATCCAGGCGATCAAGGAGGCCTGCGGCTCGGCCCGGCTGAAGGTGATCTTGGAAACCGGCGAGCTGGCGACGTACGACAACGTCCGGCGCGCATCCTGGCTGGCGCTGCTGGCCGGGGCCGACTTCATCAAGACGTCGACCGGCAAGATCTCCCCCGCCGCGACGCTGCCGGTCACCCACGTGATGCTGCAGGCGGTCCGCGACTGGCGCGACCTGACCGGCGAGCAGCGGGCGGTCAAGCCGGCGGGTGGGATCCGCAACGCCAAGGACGCGATCCGTTATCTGGTCGCGGTGAAGGAAGTGGCCGGGCCGGAGTGGCTGAGCCCGCACTGGTTCCGGTTCGGCGCCTCATCACTGCTGAACGATCTGATCATGCAACGCCGGACCCAGCTCGAAGGACATTACTGGGGCCAGAACTACGTCACGGTCGACTGAGGGAGTCTGAGCAGCATGGACTGGGAGTACGCACCGGCGCCGGAGTCGCCGAGCATAGCGGCCATCAAGGAGCGCTATCTGCCGTTCATCGACGGCGCGTTCGTCGAGGGCGGCGGCGACGACGTGAAGACGATCAACCCGGCCGAGGGCGAGCCGCTGACCAGCTACTCGACCGTCACCACGGATGATCTTGACACCGCGGTCAGGGCGGCCCGCAAGGCCTACGACCGGGTCTGGTCCCGGATGGACGGCGCGGAACGGGGCAAGTATCTGTTCCGGATCGCCCGTGGCATCGCCGAGCGGGCCCGCGAACTGGCCGTGGTCGAGTCGCTGGACAACGGCAAGCCGATCAAGGAATCGCGCGACTTCGACGTGCCGACCGCGGCCCAGCACTTCTTCTACCACGCCGGCTGGGCCGACAAGCTGCAGCATCTCGGGCTCGGCCCGGACCCGCGTCCACTGGGTGTCGCCGGTCAGGTTATCCCCTGGAACTTCCCGCTGCTGATGGCGGCCTGGAAGATCGCGCCGGCACTGGCGGCCGGCAACACGGTGGTGATCAAGCCGGCCGAGACCACACCGCTGTCGATCCTGGTGCTGGCCGAGATCATCGCCGACGCCGACCTGCCGCCCGGCGTGGTCAACATCATCACCGGCGCCGGCGGCATCGGCTCGGCGCTGGTCAACCACCCGGGGATCGACAAGGTCGCGTTCACCGGCTCGACCGCGGTCGGCCGGCGGATCGCGACCGAACTGGCCGGCACCGGCCGCAAGCTGACCCTGGAGCTCGGCGGCAAGGGCGCCAACATCGTCTTCGAGGACGCCGCCCAGGACCAGGCGATCGAGGGCATCGTCAACGGCATCTTCTTCAACCAGGGCCAGGTGTGCTGCGCCGGCTCCCGGCTGCTGGTCCAGGAGTCGATCGCCGAGGAGTTCATCGAGCGGCTGAAGGCCCGGGTGGAGACGCTGCGGGTCGGCCACCCGCTGGACAAGAACACCGACGTCGGCGCGATCAATTCGATCATGCAGCTGAACAAGATCAACGAGCTGACCGAGGCCGGGATCGCCGAGGGGGCCGACATCTGGCGCTCCTCCTGCCCGATCCCGGCCAAGGGTTACTACGTGACGCCGACGATCTTCACCGAAGCGACCCAGTCGATGCGGATCAGCCGGGAGGAGATCTTCGGCCCGGTGCTGACCACGGTGACCTTCCGCACTCCGGACGAGGCGATCACCAAGGCCAACAACACCCCGTACGGACTCTCGGCCGGCATCTGGACCGAGAAGGGTTCCCGGGCGATGGGGATGGCGGCGGCGCTGCAGGCCGGGGTGATCTGGGACAACACGTTCAACCGGTTCGACCCGGCGGCGAGCTTCGGCGGCTACAAGGAGTCGGGCTTCGGCCGGGAAGGTGGCCCGTCGGGCATGGCCGCGTACCTGAGCACGGACGACGAACCTCTGACCGGCGGGAAGTGATCATGGCCCACCTGGCGATTCCCAAGACGTACAAGCTGTTCATCGGGGGCAAGTTCCCGCGGTCGGAGTCCGGTCGCACCTACACCGCGACCGACTCCGATGGAGGGTTCATGGCCAACGCGGCACTCGCGTCCCGCAAGGACGCCCGGGACGCGGTGGTCGCGGCTCGCAAGGCGGTCGGACCCTGGGCCGGGGCGACTCCGTACAACCGCGGTCAGGTGATCTATCGCGCGGCCGAGATGCTGGAGGGCCGCAGCCGCGAGTTCGCGAAGTTGATCATGACCAGCCGGGGTGTCACCAACCGGGTGACGGCCGCGGAGGTGGAGACCTCGGTCGACCGGTTGGTGCACTACGCCGGCTGGACCGACAAGCTGGCCGCAGCCTTCGGCAGCTCCAATCCGGTCTCCGGTCCGTTCTTCTCCTACTCGGCGCCGGAGCCGACCGGGGTGGTCGTGATCTTCGCTCCGCACGACGCCCCGCTGCTCGGGCTGGTGTCGGTGGTCGCGCCGGTGATCGCCGGCGGCAACACGGCCGTGGTGGTCGCCGCCGAGCCGGATCCGTGCGTGGCGATCGCGTTCGCCGAGGTGCTGGCGACCTCGGATCTGCCGGGCGGCGTGATCAACATCCTCACCGGTCGGGCGGCCGAGCTGGGGACGCACCTGGCTGCCCACGCCGACGTCAACGGCCTGGACCTGACCGGCATCGTCGACCATCCGGATGATCATGATCTCCGGATCGAGCTGGAGCGGGCCGCGGCCCAGACGCTGAAGCGGGTCTACGTGCCCTCCGGCACGCCGGATTTCGCCGCGCCGCCGGGAACGGCCCGGATGCGCGCGTTCCTGGAGACCAAGACCGTCTGGCATCCGACCGGCGCGGTCGCCCTGACCACCGGGTCCGCCTACTGATCCGGCGCCCGCGCCGGAAGGAGTCTGGACAAGCCGCCTCGCCCGCGAGGACAATCGAGGCGCAGGCTCGGCTCGTTTCCCTTGCAGACCGGACATCGGTGTCCGGTGGCGTTGACGAGTGCTGCAGGTTGTGGTGGGGGCCATGGGGCGTCGGGGTTTGGCGGCAACGCCGGTGGTGGGCCGGGAGCGCGAACTCGCGGCTGCCGCGGCCGCCGTCAGCGCCATCCCGGACGGCCCGATCGCCTGCGTCATCCACGGTTCGGCCGGCATCGGCAAGACCACGGTGTGGAGCGAGGCGGTCGCCGCCGCGGAAGCCTCGGGCTATCGGTTGTTGATCTGCCGGCCGACCCAGTCCGAGGCGATGTTTTCCTTCATGGGATTGGGTGATCTGCTCGATCGACTGCCCGATCAGGCCCTGGCCGCGTTGCCCGCCGCGCAGCGCTCTGCCCTCGAGGTGGCGCTGCTCCGGGCCGACGGCGACGAGCTGGTGCCCGATCACCGGGCCGTCCGGGTCGGGGTGCTGGAGCTGATCCGGGCGATCGCGCGGGAGACGCCGATCATGATCGCGATCGACGACGCGCAGTGGCTCGACCAACCGACCGCGGCGGTGGTCGAGCACGTGGTACGGCGGTTGTCCGACGAGCCGGTCGGCGTGCTCGCCGCGCTGCGCGATGATCATGGCGTCGTCGTGCCCTGGGGTCTCAACCGGGCCTTGCCGCCGGACCGGTTCGTCCGGATCGGCCTCGGCGGCCTGAGTCTCGGCGCGCTGCACAACCTGGTCCGGGTCCGGACCGGACTGGCCCTGACCCGGCCCACCCTGCACGACATCGAACGGGCCTGCGAGGGAAATCCCTTCTACGCCTTGGAGATCGCCGGCGCCCTGGCCCGGTCGGGACGGCCGCTGCTGCCCGGTGATCAACTGCCGATCCCGGAGAATCTCAGCGAACTCGTGGTGCACCGGATCGAGGCGCTACCGCCGCCGGCCCGATCGGCGCTGGCCACCGTGGCGACGATGGTGCAGCCGACGATCGAGGTGATCCGGGCCGTGTTGATCACGCCGGAGGAACTCGAAGGTTTCGCACTGGCCGAGGAGGCCGGCATCGTCGAGGTGACCGAGGGTCGGGTCCGGTTCACCCATCCGCTGCTGGCCTCGGCGATCCGGACCGGCCTGTCCAGCAGCCACCGACGCCGGCTGCATCAGCGGCTGGCCACGGTGATCGACGACGTCGAGCAGCGTGCCTGGCACCTGGCCTGGGCGACCCTGGGCCGAGAGACCGACGTCGCCGCGGCGCTCGAGGCGGCGGCCACGTCGGCCCACGGCCGCGGCGCTCCCGGCTCCGCGGCCCAGTTCTGGGAACTGGCCGCGCTGCGGACGCCGGACGAGCAGCCCGCGATCCGGTTCCGGCGGCTGGCGGCGGCCGGCAGCTGCCTGTTCCACGCCGGGGACGCGACCCGAGCCCGGACGCTGCTCGAGGCCGGCTCCCGCGGCCTGCCGCCCGGACCGGACCGGGCCCGAGTGCTGGTGGAGCTGGCCGAGGTGATCTTCTATCAGGGCAACCCGCGCGAAGCGGTGGACCTCTGTACGGAGGCGTCGGCTGATGCCGGTGAGGACCGGACGATGCGGATCATCGCCGGCCTCTGCACCGCCTGGTACGCCACGCACGACGTCCGGGCGCAGTTGCGGACGATCGAGGCGACCCGGGCCCTGCTGCGCGAGGCGGACGCGACCGACGATCCGGAACTCTATGCCTGCGTGAATCTGATGGCCGAGTACTACCGCTTCTACAACGGGCTCGGGATCGACCGGGCCCGGGTCGACAGCCTGCACGACCTGATCCCACCGAACGGGCGGTCCTGGACCGCGGCCTGGGCCGGGATGGCCTGGCGGGGCATCGTCAAGCTGATCGATCCGCCGGTGGCGCTGGCGGCCTACGCGGCCAGTGACGAGCTGTTCCGATCGGTCGGCGACGAGGCGGCCGTGGCCACCACGCTGATGCACAGTGCCGAACTCGATTGCCGGCTCGGCCACTGGACCCGGGCCGAGGAGCAGGCGCTGCAGTCGATCGAGATCCTGGACCAGGCCGGGCAGTGGCGGTGGCGCGGATTCGCCTTGTACGCCAGGGGCCTGGTCGAGGCCCACCTGGGCGAGCTCGAATCCGCCCAACAGGCCGCCACCGAGGCGCTCGAGCTCGCCAGCACGATGGCGGACCCCTGGGTCTCCGCCATGCAGCTGGGCCTGCTCGGCTTCATCGAGTTCTCCCGGGATGATCTTGAACACGCCGACGACTACTACAGCTCGGCCGACGCGCTGATCGAGCAGATGGGCGTCGCCGAGCCGGCCCGGCACGCGTTCCACGGTGATCACTGTGAGGTGGTGATCGCCCGCGGCGACCTCGCCCGGGCCGGTCGGCTGCTGGCCCGGCTGGAGCAGCGCGCCGAGATCGCCCCGTACCCCTGGCTGGTGGCGATCACCGCCCGGTGCCGGGGCCTGCTCCGGCTGGCCACCGGTGATCTCGACGGAGCGGCCGAGGCCCTGGCCGCGGCGTTGCTGGCCCACGAGGACGTACCGCTGCCGTTCGACCGGGCCCGGACGCTGTTGATCAACGGTCGGCTGCTGCGCCGCCGGAAGGAGAAGCTGGCCGCGCGGCAGGCGCTGCTGGCCGCCCTCAAGATCTTCGCCGAGCTCGGCGCGCCGCTGTGGATCGCCAAGGCCAGCGACGAGTTGGGCCGGCTCGGCCTGCGCCGCGGCTCGGTCGGCGAGCTGACCCCGACGGAGGAACGGATCGCGAAACTGGTCGCCGCCGGCCTGTCGAACCGCGAGGTCGCTGCGTCGATCTTCATCAGCCCGAAGACCGTCGAGGCCACCCTCAGCCGGGTCTATCGCAAGCTCGGCATCCAGTCCCGGCACGGCCTCGCGACGTTCCGGTTTCCCGACCAGCGCCACCACGCGGCGACGCGGAACGGAACACCGGCCCGGTCCGGCGTTGTTCAAGATCACGAGTGATCAAGATCAGAGGGCCGGGCGCGGGCGACGGTGGGGGTAGGGGCCGGCAACTCGAGGGTCGTTCCCGGCTGCCGCACGGTGCCGGCGTACGTAGCGTTCGGACGTGGAAGCCATCGTGGAGGCGTCTGGGGATCCCGTCGAGACGCGGCGCGAGCTGTTTCTCGTCGAGAGCTACGTCCCCCTGACGAGTCCTTCGGTGGTCTCCTCCGTTCTGGCTCAGCTGAGTGATGCCGCGCAGGCGTTGCAGTCCGAGCAGGAACGGGTGTGGGTGCGGCTCTGCATTGCTCTTCCGGCCGACGAGACCTGTTTCTACGTCGTCGAATGCGGGGCCATCGAATCCGTCCAACGGGTCTTCGCCAGGGCGGCGATCTCGTACGAACGGATCGTGACGGCATTCAGGGTCGATGCCGATCGGCCAGACGGATCGAAAGGACCGTAGACATGTTCACCGCCCAATTCTGGAAGGCCACGGCCGAACGCGCCATCAAGACGTTCGCCCAGGCCCTGCTCGCCATCCTCGGCGCCGGCGGCGCCAAGCTGCTCGACGTCGACTTCGTCGGTGGGCTGCTCGCCGCCCTGATGGCCGCCGTCATCTCGGTGCTGACCTCGATCGTCGGCGGGGCCACCCGCCAGGCGCCGTCCTGGGGCCCGGAAGACCTGAAGCCGCGCGCCGGCGCCCCGGCCCGCTGACCGGACGGGACCGGTCGTGGACCTTGATCAACTCACCGCGCCCGCGGCGGCACCGGGTCCGGTCGAAAGCGCGAGCGCCGAGCTGATCGGCTGGCTCTCGACCGTCACCGGATCGCTGGTCCAGCCGACCAGGCCGACCGGGCCGACCCCGGAACAACCGGAGCCGGCCCTGTTCGCCTGGCCGATCGGACTGCTGCCGGAACCCGAGGCCCGACCGGTCGGAGTCCGGCCGCCGTTCCGGTTCCGGGTGCGGCACCTGGTGCTCGCCGTGGGCCCGGATCAGCCGGCCGCTCGGCTGCTCGACCGGGTGTTGATCGCCGCCGTTCAGCCGGGCGCGCCCGAGGTGCGGCTCGATCCTTTGCCCGCCGACCTCTGGACCGCCATCGGCCTCGCGCCACGGCCGGTCCTGATCTTCGACGTCGCCGCGCAGGTCGCCCGCATCGTGCCGGAGCCGGCGCTGGTCCGGCGGCCGCTACGGATCGAGGACACCGCGATCCGGGCCCTGCGCGGCACGATCATCGGCCCCGAGGACGTGCCGATGGCCGATCTTCGGGTCGAGGTGACCACGACCGGCGCGTACGCCCACACCAACAGCCGAGGCGAGTTCGGCATCAGCAACGTGCCGGCCCAGGACCGGATCCGGCTCCGGATCAGCGGCAAGGGCCGGCGGTACGAGACCGAGGTCGACTCCCGGGGCACCGACCACCCCATCATTCGCTTCGACCTCGAGGAGGTCTGAGAAGATGCCGAACTACCGAGCTCCCGGAATCTACGTCGAGGAGGTGCCGGGCGGCGCCCGCCCGATCGGCGCCGTGGGCACCAGCACCGCCGCCTTCCTGGGCGTCGCGCCCGACGGCGGAGCCAGGCTCAACGAGGCCGTCGCGGTCAACAACTGGTCCGACTTCCTGCGCATCTTCGCCGGCCAGGAGGACCTCGCCAGCACCCCGCTGGCCCTGTCGGTCTACGGCTTCTTCGCCAACGGCGGCGGCCGCTGCTACGTGGTCAACGTCGGCCCCGGCAATCCGATCGCCGGCGGCGGAAGGCGTCGCTCCGGCATCGATCTGCTGGACGCCATCGACGACATCTCGATCGTCGCGGCGCCGGCCCAGGCCGACCCGGCGTCCTGGGAGGCGCTGCTCGGACACTGCGAACGGCTCGGCGACCGGATGGCGATCCTCGATCCGCCGGCCGGCCAGCACGACGTCGACGCGTTGATCAAGGTCGCCACCCCGACCGCGGGCGGTGGCGGTCGGCGCGGCGGTGGGGCGGCGGCCGAACGGGAAGCGGGTGCGGAGGCCGAGCCGGCCGAGGCCGAGACACCGGCTCCGCTGGACGGCGGCCGGCCGCGGCAGTCCGACTACGGCGCCCTCTACTTTCCCTGGCTGCGGGCGTACGACCCACTCAGTGGCGAGGTGGTCGACACCCCGCCGTCCGGGCACCTGGCCGGCGTCTGGGCCAGGACCGACACCGAGCGCGGCGTGCACAAGGCGCCGGCCAACCAGCCGATCGCCGGCGGCGTTGTTGATCTTGCCTACCGGGTCACCCGGCAGGAGCAGGAGGTGCTCAACCCGGCCGGGGTGAACTGCATCCGCTTCTTCCCCGAGACCGGCATCCGGGTCTGGGGCGCGCGCACCTTGGCCGCCGAGGCCAGCGAATCCCGCTACCTCAACGTCCGCCGGCTGATGAACATGCTCAAGGAGTCGATCGCCGAGGGCACCCGCTGGATCGTCTTCGAACCGAACGACGCCTTCCTCTGGGGCTCGATCAACCGCGAGATCAGCAACTTCCTGACCCGGGTCTGGCGCGACGGCGCGTTGTTCGGCCGGACCGCGCGGCAGGCGTTCTTCGTCAAGTGCGACGAGGAGACCAACCCGCCCGAGGTCCGCGATGCCGGCGAGGTCGTGGTGCTGATCGGCGTCGCGCCGGTCAAGCCGGCCGAGTTCGTGGTGTTCAAGATCAGCCAGTCGATGGCTGGCACCCAGACCGAAAGGATGGAGGGCTGACATGTCCGAGCCCGCAGCTCCCGCCAGCCAGCCGGGCGTCTCGGTGGATCCCTACCGGGCGTACAACTTCAAGTTGTTGATCAACGGCGTCACCGAGGGTCACTTCACCGAGGTCCGCGGCCTCGGCGTCCAGATCGAGCGGATCTCGTACCGGGAAGCGGGCACGAACACCGTCGTCCGCGCCATCCCGGGCCGGGTGACCTATCCCCCGGTGAAGCTGTTGTACGGGCTGACCGACTCGACCGAGCTGTGGCAGTGGCTGTCGATCGGCCGGGTCAACCGGCGCAACCCGTCGATCGTGATGCTCGATCCGAGCGGCACCACCGAGGTGCTCCGCTGGAACCTGGCCAACGCGTGGCCCGAGGCCTGGTTCGGCCCGGACCTGGACGCGATGAGCCGCGAGCTCGCCATCGAGTGCCTGGTGCTGGCCCATGAAGGCATCGAACGGGTGGGGCCGAGTGGCAGCGCGACGCCGGCCGGCTGAACTCGGCGGCGGGCCCCTCCGACGGATCACGGCGCGACGGCTCACGACCTGGCTGGCGCGGCGGTTGCGGTCGCTCGCCGGCGCGGTCCAGCGCGCCGCCGCGAACCTGTCCGAAGAGCCGGTGCCCGAACCCCGCGAGGGTCCGCCGGAGCACTGGCTGGAGTTCGTCCGCCGCCGCGGCGGCCAGTGGCCGGGCCTCGACCTCGGCCGCCCCCCGACGGCCGGGGACCCGTCGGTTTTTCGCGTTAACGTGAGGAACCGTCGCTTCATGAACGTTGCAACCTTCATAAAGCGTCAGGAACGTTCATCAAGCTCGGGGGACGAAACCTGGCCGGCCGATCCGGGAGTGGCGGGCTCCGACGCGGGCCGGGCCGCGATCACCCCAGCGATTGATCGGCAACAGCAGGATCAGGACGTACCGGTGTCGGGGGCGGCGCCGTCGCGGCCGCCAGGGGGGAAACGGGACCGGCCCATGGGGTGGCCGGATCCGTCGGACGCAGCGTCGTCCGCTGGCGGCCCGCGACGGCGCGGGTCGACGGTCCTGCCGACGGTGCGAGAGGTCCTGGGCAGCGTCGTCCGCCGGGTCGGCCCGCCGCTGTCTGCGGTACGTCCGGCGACGGCACTCCCCCGCCCCGCTCGACCGGTCGGCGACCCGGTCCGGCGAACCAGCTCGGTCCTCGACCCGGGACCACGGCTCCATCCGGGTCCGTTCGAGTCACCGAGCCGTCCCGATGATCATGACCGGCCGAGGTCAGCTGATCATGACCGGTCGGATGATCATGGCCGGCGCTCCGAGCGGGCTTCGGCGTCCCGACGGTGGGGATCGGCGCCGCCGCAGCAGACCCGGCCCGACGACGATCGTTGGCCGCCGCTACCGGCCGACCGTCCCGTGATCATCACCGGCCGCCCGGTCGCGTCGACCGAATCACCGGCCCGCCCGGCCGCGGAGTTCGGGCCCGCCGGCCACGCCCGGTCGGCGGTACGGCAGCCGACCGACGCCTCGGCAGCCGACCTGGGAGCGGCGACCGCTCCCTGGCCGGAGTTGCCGGACGACGCGGTGCTCTGGCAGGCGCCGCGACCGCAACACTCGGCGGAGCGGATCCGCCGGCTCGACGCCGAGCAGCGGGGTGCCTGATGGAGAAGGTGGCCTTCCTGGTGGACGAGACCGGGGAACGGATCGACTGTCTGCTGAATCCGGAGTCGTTCGAGGTCAGCCGGCTGGCCGGGGTCCGGCCACGGGGCACGGCCAGCGGTCGGCTGGTCGGCACCGGGCTGGCCGACGACCCGCTGCAGTTCACCGGCGGCGGCCGGACCACCCTGGTGCTCGATCTGCTCTTCGACGTCGACTTCGTCGAGGAGGGCAAGGTCCGGCCGACCGACGTGCGGACGCTGACCCGGCGGCTCTGGATGCTGGCCGAGAACTCGGCCGAGGAGGCCGGCTCGGTCCGACCGCCGCTGGTCCGGCTGGTCTGGGGCAAGACCTGGAACGTGCCGGGCGTGATCATCGCGGTGGCCGAACGGTTCGACGTGTTCGACCCGTTCGGCACTCCGCAGCGATCCTGGCTGCGGATGAAGCTGGCCCGGGTGGCGGAGTCGGCCGCGGCGGCTCAGGAATCGTTCGAGGCCGAGCTGGCCAAGGCCGGGCCGACGACCAACCCGGCGCTCGGCGGCGGCGCGGTGCCGGCGATCGGCGACGGCAGCAGCGAGGGCGGGTACGCGGGCGTCCGACTTGATCAACTCGCCTGCGACGGGCTGGGCAGTCCGTTTCAGTGGCGGTTGCTGGCCGACTACAACGACATCGCCAACCCGCTCGAGGTCGCCGCCGGCACGGTGCTGGCGATCCCGCCGCTGACCGGCGGCGCCCAGCCGGCCGGCGGGCAGGCGACGGAGACCCCGGCGCCGCCGATCATCGGGTCGCAGCAGCCGGCGCCGGGCGGAGGAACTCAACCATGATCACCGGCGCGATCGCGAGGGTCGACCTGACGGTCGGCGGCGGCCCGGTGCGGTCCGAGCTGGGCAGCCGGCTGGCCTCGGTCCGGGTCGCTCACCGGTTGTCCCAGCCGACCCAGTGCGAGCTCTGCTTCGTCACCGCCGGCGGGCCGGCGGCCGAGCTCGACGAGTTCCCGATCGGGTCGGCGTTGGAGGTCCGGCTGGTCGGTGGCCCGGGAGCCCTGTTCGACGGCGAGGTGACCTGCCTGGAGCTCGAGCACGGCCCGGACGGCGAGGCGATGCTCCGGATCCGGGCGTACGACCGGCTGCACCGGCTCCGCAAGCGCCAGCAGCTCCGGGTGTTCGAGTCGGTCACGGTGGCTGAGTTGGCGACGGCGTTGACCGCTGATCTTGGGCTGGCGGTGGTCGCCGACGATCCCGGGCCGGTGCAGGACCGGGTCGTCCAGCACCGCCAGAATGATCTTGACCTGCTGGCCGGACTGGCCCATCGCAGCGGCCGCTACCTGGCCCTGGACGGCACCGACCTGCGGCTGATCACCCTGGCCGGGTTCGGCGACAGCGTGCCGCTGGCGCTGGGCAAGACCCTGCTCGAAGCCCGGGTCGAGGCCAACCTCGATCGGCTCTGTGATCGGGTTACCGCGTTCGGCTGGCACCCGCAGCAGGCGGCGAGCCTCGAGGAATCGGCCGCCGGTGCGCGGATCGGGCGGCTCACCGGCTACGAACCCCGGCTGAGCGACGTCGGGGTCGACGGCCGGCGCTACCTGGTTGATCAACCGGGGCGCAGCCCGGACGACCTGACCGAGGCGGCGCAGTCCATGATCGACCGCGCGGCCGGTGGCGCGTTGATCATCAGCGGGGTGGCCGAGGGCGACCCCCGGTTGCGGGCAGGCGCGGTGATCGAGGTCGACGGGCTCAGTGCCCAGCTGTGCGGCGACTACGTCCTCTGCGAGACCGTGCACACCGTCGACGCCACCGGCTATCTCACCTCGTTCTCCAGCCAGCCGCCGCCGCCCCCGCCGGACGAGGTGGGCAGCACCCTGACGCTCGGCCTGGTGACCGACGTCGACGACCCCGACGAGACCGGCCGGGTCCGGATCTCCCTGCCCGGGCACGGAAATCTCGACGCCGGCTGGTTCGGCGTGGTGTGCCCGGCGGCCGGGCCGGACAAGGGCATCGTCGCGTTGCCCGGCGTCGACGACACCGTGCTGGTGGCGTTGCCGCACGGCGAGCCGGCGGCCGGCGTCGTGCTCGGCGGGCTGTACGGGACGGTGCGACCACCCGATTCCGGCGTCGTCGACGGCGCGGTCCGGCGCTGGTCGCTGCGGACGCCCGAAGGCTTGTCGATCATCCTCGACGACGCCGCCCGACAGCTCCGGATCGCCGACCGGACCGGCAGCTTCGTCGACCTCAGCCCCGAGCTGGTCCGGGTGCACGCCGAGGCCGCCGACCTGGTGATCGAAGCTCCCGGCCGGACCCTCACGTTGCGGGCCAAAGCGGTCGAGTTCCAGCAGGCCGTCGACGTCTCCGACGCCCACCAGCCGTCCGGTTCCGGAGGTGGTCAGCTATGAAGGCCGTGACCGCGGAGGCGATGATCAGATGCGGCCACGACGGCCGGATCACCAACGAGCCCAGTCAGCGGTGGGTGACGATCGAGACCGTACCGATCTTGGTCGACCACGATCCGGAGGGCCGCAAGATCATCGCCTGCCCCAACTTCGGGCCGACCATGAAGCCCTGCGCCAAGACCCTCGCGGTCAAGCAGGGCTACAGCACCTGGGTCATGATCGACAACCATCGGATGGTGCTGTCGCACCTGGACGGGCTGACCGACGGCACCGTCCCGGGAACCGTGCACTACCAGGTGCGCGATCCGGGCCAGCACTTCGTGGAGGTCGACCGATGACGAGCCGCAATCGCGCCTTTCGGTTCGTCGGCGTCGGCTGGGACAGCGACGCGACCGGGCTCACGCTGACCGCGACCGGCGGGGTGTCCATGATCGACGGCGACGAGTCGATCCGGCAGGCGATCCTGCTGCTGCTCTGCACCACCCCGGGCGAGCGGCTGATGCGGCCGCAGTACGGCTCGCACCTGCACCGGCTGATGTTCGCCCCGAACGACCGGACCAACGCCGGGCTGGCCATGCACTACGTCCAGCAGGCGATCGAACGCTGGGAGCCACGGGTGGAGATCGTCGAGCTCGACGCCGAGGCCAATCCGGAGCTTGCCAGCCGGCTGGACATCCGGCTGATCTACCGGGTCCGGGCCAGCCTGGCGACGGCGGAGATCAACTTCCCGCTGGACCTCGACGAGCGCCTCGACCGGACGGCGCCGGACGCTGCCGGGGTGATCGGATGAGCCTCCCGGTGCCCGACCTCGATGATCGCCGGTTCCTCGACCTCGTCGCCGAGGCCCGCCGGCGGATCCAACAATCGACGCCGGCCTGGACCGATCTGTCGCCGCACGATCCCGGGATGGTCCTGGTCGAGGTCTTCGCGCACCTGACCGAGATCATGATCTATCGGATCAACCGGCTGCCGGAGAAGGCGTACGTGGCCTTCCTCAACCTGCTCGGCGCCAGCCGGCACCCACCGTCGGCGGCCTGGGTCGACCTGACCTTCAGCCGGGTGACGCCCGGAGCCTCGATCGAGCCGGTGCCGATCCCGGCCGGCACTCGGGTCGCGGTCGCCCGCGGCACCGATCCGGAGCCGGCGGTGTTCGTCACCGCCGAGTCGGCGGTGCTGCCGGCCGGGGCTGACGAGGTCATCGTCCGCGCGCACCACTTCCAGCCGATCGACGGCGAGTTGATCGGGATCGGCACCGGCCAGCCGGAGCAACGGCTGCAGGCCGGCACGGTCCCGATGATCACCACCGCGGAGCCGGTTGATCATCTGCTCGGCGTCGAGGTCGACCGGGACAGCCTGGCCGAGGGCGCCACGGCTCGTGAGTTCGGCGGGAAGACGTACGAGATCTGGCAGCACGTGACCAGCTTCGCCGAGGTCGGACCGGACGCGCGGGCCTATCTGCTCGACCGGAGCACCGGCGCGATCACGTTCGCCCCGGCCCTCGACCTGCGGCCGCGGAACGGCCAGCCGATGATCACGCTGGCCGCCGTTCCGCCCACCGGCAAAGGGATCCGGCTCTGGTATCGCACCGGAGGTGGGGCCGCGGGCAACGTCGCGGCCGGCCGGGTGACCAACCTGCGCGACCCCGTCCCGGGCGTCCGGGTGAGCAACTCGCAACCCGCCCGCGGCGGCCGGGAGCTGGAGCCGATCGAGTCGGTGATGGCTCGCGGCCCGCACGAGTTCTATTCGCTGCGCCGCGCGGTCACCGCGCGTGACTTCGAGCTGTGCGCGACCGCGGGCTCGGGTTCGATCGCCCGGGCCAAGGCGTTCACCCGGGCCAGCCACTGGTCGTTCGCCGAGGCCGGTGAGGTCGAGGTCGTGCTGGTCCCGCACGTCGGCGCCGAGGCCCGGCCCGGTTGGCGGCTGCCGCTGCAGGTGCTGGTTGATCATCAGGTGCCCGACGCGCGGGCGCGGACCGAGCGGGACCTGAACGACCGCCGGGCCCTCGGCACCAGTTGTCTGGCGTCCTGGGCACGCTACAAGGCGGTGTCGATCGAGGCCCGGGTGATCGTCCGGTCCGAGGAGGATCTGGATGCGGTCCGGAACCGGATCCATGATCGACTTCGGCAGATCCTCAGCCCGCTGCCGACCCCGTTGAACCCGACCGGCTGGCCGTTCGGCGAGCCGCTGCGGGCGTCCAACGTCTATCGCCTGCTCGAGCAGGCAGAGCCGGGCGTGCGTTATGTCGAGGACGTCCGGTTCGTCGTCGAGGAGGCCCCGGACCAGCGGGTACGGGCGGTGGCGGCCGACCCGAACCAGGGCAACACCTGGTTCGCGGCCTGTGGCGAGGTGCTGTTCCGCTCCACCAACGGCGGCGTCGGCTGGGAGCCGGCCGGCCGGTTCCCCGGCGAGGAGACCCGGCGGGTCGAGCCCGCCCCCGCTCCGGTCCGCCCCGGCATGACCGCCCATCCGGGCTGGGTCGCCGTGATCACCCGGCGGGCCGACGGCGCCGCGTCCGGCGTGCACCTCTCCACCGACCTCGGCGAGACCTGGCTCAAGGTAGCCGAGCTGCAGGCCGGGATCTCCGACCTGGCCTGGATCGACCGCGGCGGCGCGGCCGCGTTGCTGCTGGCGACCGACGTCGGACTGTACGAGCTGGCCCTGATGCGCGGGGCCGTGCCGTTGCAGGTGATCGTCGATCCGGCCGACCCGGACCGCGGCTTCTACGGCGTCCGGGCCTTCGTCTCCGAGCACGGCGTGGTCGGCGTCGCGGCCGCCGCGCAGGCCCAGTTCGGCGTCTATCTGTCGACCCAGGGCGGCCGGGCCGGCAGCTTCGGCAAGATCGGGTTGGACGGCGTCGACGTACGCACCCTCGACGTGCAGTTCGACGGACCGGCGACGGTGCTCTGGGCCGGCAGCGGCGAGGCCGATCTGAGCCGGCCCGGGTCGGGCTGCTTCCGGGCCCGGTTGTTCGAGAGCAACGTGCGCTGGGAGCAGCTGGCGAGCGGGTGGGGCGGCGGCACCTGCTGGTCGCTGGCCTTCGTCGGTGCGTCGGCGTTCGCCGCGACCCAGAGCGGCGGCGTGCTCCGGCTGGACACCGCCGCGCCCCAGCCGGTCTGGGACGCGCCCGAGGTCAACTGCGGGCTGCCGCTGCGGGACCGGCCGCGATTCGAGGCGGTGGAGACGATCGCCGCCGCCGGTCCGGATGATCCGGTGATCGTCGGCAGCCCGCGCGGGATCTATCGCAGCGTCGAGGCCGATCGCTGGCTGCCCTCGGCCAACCGGGAGACCCGGGACGCGGTCACGGTGCCGGACACCTGGCTGCTGGTGTCGGGCGAGCACCGGATCGAGGTGAGCCGTGCAACGAAAGATCATTGAGCGGCTGCTGCCGGCGGCGTACCAAAGGGCGGTGACGCCGGGCAGCGTGCTGGCCACGCTGCTCGAGGTGATGGAGGGCATGCTCGAGCCCGACGACGCGCTGCTGGAGATCGTCGACGAGCTGTTCGCGCCGTATCGGACGACCGACCGGTTGGTCGCCTTCCTGGCCGGCTGGGTGGCCCTTGATCATCTTCGGCCGGCCGCCGGCGCCGCCGTCGCTCCCGGGCGGCTGCGCAACCTGGTCGCCGAGGGTCCGCTGTTGGCGCAGTGGCGCGGCACCCGGTGGGGGCTGCGCCGGTTCCTCGAGGTGGCGACCGGGGTCACCGGGTTCGGCATCGACGAGCCGCAGCAGCCGCGGTTCCACTTCGTGATCACCGTGCCACCGGCCGCCGTCGGTGATCTTGAGCTGATCCGACGGATCGTCGAGCACGAGAAGCCGGCACCGACGACGTACGAGATCCGCCTGGCAGGTGAGGAGCAGCCACGATGACAACCGAATGGGTGGTGGCGGCCGGGGCCGAGCGACTCGGCCTGACCGCATCCGGGACCGCCGAGCAGCCGGGCCCGAGCATCGGCGAGCTCACGTTCACCGTCACCAATCCCGGTCCGGTCGAAGATCGGGTGGTGTTCGAGATCGTCCCCGGCGACGGCGCGAAGCGACCGTGGTTCACGGTGGACGAGCCGCAGCGACTGGTGCCGGGTGGTCAGTCGGTGACGTTTCTGATCAAGGTCTCGATCCCTGCCGGCGAACCCGCCGGACCGTTCTGGGTGCAGGGCCGGGTCTATTCCGCCGACACCGCGCCGGAGGAGAGCTCCCGGGTCAGCGGCCGGGTCACCGGCGAGATCGCCCCGACCAAGATCAAGAAGTCGAAACCGTGGTGGCTGCTGGCCGTGGCCGCGCTGGTCGTGATCGTGCTCGGGGTGGTGGGCTGGCTGGTGTTGCGACCGGGCAATCGCCCCGTCCCGGCGCTGACCGGGCTGACCGAGGAGCAGGCCCGGCAGAAGCTGCTCGACTCCGGACTGACCCTCGGCCTGGTGCAGCGACGACATCAGGCCGGCAGTGAGCGTACGGTGATCGAACAGTCGGTCGGCGAAGGAGCGGAAGCCGCGTCGGGCTCGCCGGTCGACGTGGTGATCACCATCCGGCTGACCGCGCCGGCGCTGCAGACCCCGCAGGACCACCAGGAATTCCCGAAGGACGCCAAGGCGCCGGTCCTGCAGTGGCAGGCGGTGCTGGACGCGGCCGGCTACAACATCCGTCGAGAGCGGGAGATCTGCACCGGCGGCATCAACTCGACCTGCTTCTTCCAGGTGATCACCAACGCCAACCAGGTCGGACCGGCGACGTCGTGGGATCCAGTCGGCGAGCAACTACCGCCGATCCGCGGGATCGCCCAGGCGACCGGGCTGGTGCGGTGGCAGATCACGGCCCTGGACGACTTCAAGGACCCGGGGCCGAGCTCGGGTCCCTTCGAATACTGGATCCTGAAGTTCTGAGATGAGCACCGGTCAGAAGGTCGCCGTCGCCGTGCTGGTGCTGCTGATCCTCGCCTTCGTCGTGGCGGTCGTGCTGCCCGGGCGTACCGGCACGGGCACCGGGTCGGCCGGTGACGCGGCTGCACGCTTCCGAGACCTGGTCACCGCGCCGGCCATGGTCGAGCGCTCCGAGTTGATCACCGACTGCTTCCAGGGTGATCAACTCGTCTTCGCCGGCGCCTGCACGCTGTGGGTGGCGCCGAGCACGCAGGGCCTGCGACTGCTCCGGCTGCGCCCCGATCAACCGATCGAGCTCGAGGCCCCGGCGCCGCGGGTCGACGACTTCACGATCGAGGCCGAGCTGGATCCGGGCCAGGAGATCTCGATCGCCGTCGACGAGCGCGGCGGCGAGATCGAACTCGATTGCGAGGCCGCCGGCAACTGCATCGTCCGGTTCCCGTGAGTGTTGCAGCCGGATGAGGGTGAGGAGAGACGATGACAACCGCATGGGTGATCAGGGCCGCTGCCGAACGGGTCGAGCTGGTCCGGTCCGGGACCGCGGAGCAGCCGGGACCGAGCACCGGTGAGCTCACCTTCACGATCACCAATTCCGGGCCGGTGGAGGACCGGGCCGTGTTCGAGATCGTGCCCGGCGACGGCGCGAAGAAGCCGTGGTTCACGGTCGACGAACCGCAGCGGCGGGTGCCGGGCGGGCAGTCGGCGACGCTGCTGATCAAGGTCTCGGTGCCGGTCGAGGAACCGGCCGGTCCGTTCTGGATCCAGGGCCGGGTCTATTCCGCCGACACCGCACCGGAGGAGAGCTCTCGGCTCAGCGGCCGGGTCTCCGGCGAGGTGACCGCGGTCAAGATCGACAAGCCGAAACCGTGGTGGCTGCTGGCCGTGGCCGCGCTGCTCGTCATCGTGCTCGGCGTGGTGGGCTGGCTGGTCCTGCGCCCGCGCGAGCCGGAACCGGTGGCGGTGCCCGGCCTTGCCGGACTGTCCGAGGAGGAGGCGCGGGCAGCGCTGGCCGGAGTCGGGCTGCAACTCGGCACGGCCCTTCGCCGGCACCGGCCGGGCGCCGACCGAACCGTGATCCAGCAGGCGGTGCCCGAGGGTGCTCCGGTGCCACCGGGCAGTGCGGTCGACGTCGAGATCGGGGTGGTGCTCGCCGCACCGCAACTGACCGCGCCGGCGAACGGGGCCCAGCTGATCGGACCGAAGGCGCCGACCCTGCAGTGGGCCGCAGTGCCGGACGCCGCGTTCTACACCGTGCGCCGGGAGGTCCAGGTCTGCAGCCCGGTCCAGAATCCGCCGTGCCACTACGAGCTCGGCTCGACCGCCAACGTCGCCGGCACGACCGCCCCCGGCACGATCGGCCGGGCCCGCAAGGGCAGCAGTGGCTGGGTCCGGTGGCAGATCACCGCGCTGGACGACTTCAAGGATCCGGGCCCGACCTCGGACTACTTCACCTATCGCGTCGTCCAGAAGTTCAAGTGATCGCGGACCGTGGAAGGAGGCCGGGTCGATGGACACCTTGCGGCTGCCGTTCTTCATCCTGGCCATCGTCGCGGCCGCTCTGATCATCCTGGTGGAGCTCGGCTCCGCGCTGATCCTCGGCGGGGACTCGGCGGGCTCGAGCCTGTTGCTGGCGATCGACGGGCTGCCGGCCGCGCCGTCGGACGCGTCGAGCATCGACGAACCGCCGGGACGGGGCATCGGCTATCTGGCCCTGGTCGACGTGATCATGCTCTACACCGTGTTGCTGATGGGCGCCGGGCTGCTGTTGCCGGACCGGCTGCACGGCCGGCTGCAGGGCATCGTCACGCTGATCGGCTCGATCGTGTTGATCATCGTCGCGTTCACCTTCGCGATCATCGCGCTGATCGAGCTGCTGATCATGCTGGCGCTGCTGGTCGCGACCCCGTTCGGCACGATCGCCTATCTCGCCCTGTGGGGCTTCTTCCCGCGCGGGGACGCGGCGGTGCTGCTGTCGCTGTTGATGTTCCTGAAGATCGTCTTCGCGGTGCTGCTGGTGCTGGCCCAACAGCGGTTCCTGCAGAACAAGGGGCTGGTCCTGATCATCCTCACCTCACTGCTCTGCAACGTGATCCTGGCCTTCCTGCACGGCCTGGTGCCGATCATCCTGGTCAGCATCGTCGACGACCTGGCCGCCGTCCTGTTCGGGATCATCGCGATCATCTGGGGCCTGATCCTGCTGATCGGCTCCATTCCGGCGGTGGTCAAGGCGATCCGGGCCACCGTGAGTTCGGCGGCCCGCCGCGGCTGATCACGACGACATGATCAGGCCAGCTCGGCGTACGTGCGATCGAGGGCGTCGGTCAGCCCGGTGGTGACGTCGGCCGCCCCGGTCGGACCGAACAGCGACACGTAGCTGATCGTGTTGCCGAAGCGCAGCACCCGGGCCCGATACCACCAGGTGTCGCCGGCCCCGGTCCCGCCGACCGGCATCCCGATCAGGTAGCCGAGCCGGCGGTTCGGGTGCGGTCCCGGGTCCACGGCGAGCCGGCCGAGCTCCCAGGATTCCAGGCAGAGCGGGTTGCGCAGGGCCTCCTCGATCTGGGCGAACAGCTCCGCCGCGGCCGCCGGCGACGCGAACAGCACCGCCGACACCGTCACCCGAGCCGTGTCGCCCGGCACCCGCCCGGTCACCTCCACCCCCGGCAGCCCGCCCGGTCCGTCGACGTCCACCAACCCGCGCAGCGCGCCGCACGCGTCGGCACCACTGCTCGTCTCGGGAGCGGCCACCATCGAGCGCAGCCGGCGGTTCTCCAGCTCCAGCCGTTCCAGGGCGGCCCGGACCTGGTCCTGGGTCAGCGACGCCTGCTCGGCGGTCCAGATCGGCCGGACCACGATCGCGCCGGCCGCGATCACGGCAACGATGACGGCCGCCATCATCGTGATCACCGCGGGCCGCAGCCACCGCCAGTCCCGCAGCCGGGGCGGCCGCCGCCCGAGCTCGAGCCACTCGCCGGTCTCGTCCGCCGGCTCGCGAGCCTGCTCGACCTCCGACCGCACCACGCCCACCACCTCCTACCCCATTCTCCGTCCCCGCGGCGCCCGACGTCCCCAGCCACGGATTCGTTCCGTTCCCGAGCCGAGCTCGTTCCGTTCCCTGAGCCGAGCTCGTTCCGTTCCCTGAGCCTGTCGAAGCGTCGTCCTGAGCCCGTCGAAGGGGCAAGCCAGTCCGCGCCGTTCTCCCGGGTTTCGGCCTGGCGGCCGGGAAAGACGCAGCAAGGACGGGCGGGGTTCGCGGTCGGTGGCGGATCGCGGCCGGGTGCCGGTCGGAGTGATCGTGTGCGTGGACTTCGAGTCAGGATCGCCAGGATTCGGCGGTGCCGTTCGGCGTTCGGGGCGGCCCGGAGCTGTTTGGGCCGCTGGGGTGCTTCGGGTTCATCGAGTGTGACCTTTTCGACCTCGATCGTCGGGCAAATTCATACGGTCGAGACAACATTCGTGTCGAGAGCGGAGTTGTTGGCGATGGTGAAGTTGTTTCCGGTGGGGACGCGGGATCGGTTCATT
>NZ_VKCZ01000011.1 GCF_009299835.1 Microlunatus speluncae | reverse complement strand
ACGTAGGTGGCGTGGTGCTTGTCGTGGTGCAGTTCCATGATCGCGCCGGAGATGTGCGGTTCCAGGGCGGCGAAGTCGTACGGAAGATCAGGAAGTTCGTAGGCAGACATGCCCATCCTCTCGGGGTGACGCGTCGAACGCTCAGGGATTCGCCATCCTACGCGCGCCGTATCCGGCCCGGTCAGGGGCGTCACCGTGACCGGCTGGGTGTTGACTGGAGGCATGATCTCGGCGATGTCCCTGCAGGGGCTGCACAAGAACTTCGGCCAGAAGCGGGCCGTGGACAACCTCGAACTCGAGGTGCGCCAGGGCTGCATGTTCGGGCTGGTAGGGCCCAACGGCGCGGGCAAGACGACCACCCTCTCGATGGCCACCGGGCTGCTCCGGCCCGACGCCGGCACCGCCTCGGTGCTGGGTCACGACGTCTGGTCGGATCCGGTGCGGGCGAAGGAACTGATGGGGGTGCTGCCGGACGGGCTGCGGCTGTTCGACCGGCTCAGCGGCGGCGAACTGTTGCGCTATGTCGGGCTGATCCGCAAGGTGCCGCTGCCCGACATCGAGGCCCGCAGCGCCGACCTGCTGGGTGCACTGGGCCTGGCCGAGGACCGGGACACGCTGGTGGTGGAGTATTCCGCCGGCATGACGAAGAAGATCGGCCTGGCCTGCGCGCTGATCCACGCGCCGCGACTGTTGATCTTGGACGAGCCGTTCGAGGCGGTCGATCCGGTGTCCGGCGAGGCGATCCGGTCGATCTTGCGCGACTTCGTCGGCAGCGGCGGCACGGTGGTGTTGTCCAGCCACGTGATGGAACTGGTGGAGAGCCTGTGTGACGACCTGGCCGTGGTCGCCCAGGGGCGGGTGCTCGCGTCCGGCACGCTGGACGAGGTCCGCGCCGGGTCGACGCTGCAACGCCGGTTCCTCGACCTGGTGGGATTCCAGGCCGGAGCGGAAGGAGGGCTGGCATGGTTGCGCTCGTCGTCCGGCTCAAACTGACCCTGCTCCGGAACAGTCTGCGGCGCAGCGTCTGGCGTTCCGTCGGGTTGATCATCGGCGGGGTGTACGCACTCGGTCTGGTCGGCCTGGCCGTCTTCGGCATCGTCGCGCTCCGGCTCTGGGCCCCGGCCGACATCGGCGCCGACGTGCTGGTGCTCGCCTTCGCCCTGCTGACCGGCGGCTGGTTGTTCTTCTCGCTGTTGGTCTTCGGCGTGGACGAGACCGTCGACCCGGGCAAGTTCGCCCTGCTGCCGGTGCGGGCCCGGGAGTTGCAGCCGGGCCTGTTGATCGCCGGCCTGATCGGCACCCCCGGGATCGCCACCGCCCTGATCGCGTTGGCCATGATCATCGGCTACACCCGGGATGTCGGCAGCACCCTGCTGGCGGTGCTGGTGGTGCCGCCCGGGATCGCCACCTGTTTCCTGCTGGCCCGGACCGCGACGACGGTGTTTGCCCGGATCCTGTCCTCCCGTCGGTTCCGTGATCTTGCCTTCATCCTGTTGGCCGTGTTCGGTGCCGGCACCGCCGTGCTCGGCAACCTGTCCGGCGGGCTGGCCAACGCGAGCCTGCAGCAGCTGCGGACCGTCCTCGGCGACGCGTCCGAGGTGGCCGGCTGGTTGCCGGTCGGCTGGCTCTGGTCGGTCCCCGCCGACTTCGGTCGCGGCGCCGGTGGGATCGCGGTGATCAAGCTCGTGCTCGGAGTGGCCTTGATCATCGGGCTGTGGCTGGTCTGGCGCTACTTCCTGGCCAAGCGGCTGGTGGAGCCGATCGAGCCGGGCGGCGAGGCGCGGAAGGTGAAGCAGGGGCGGCTGGTCGAGCGACTCTTCCCGCCGACGCCGGCCGGCGGGGTCGGCTTTCGTACCTTGATCTATTGGCGTCGGGACCCGCGCTACATCGCCGGCATCGCCGGTTTCCTGATCTTGCCGCTGGCGCTGATCGCGACCCAGATCGCCAACCCGAATGACGCCAGCCGGCCGATGATCGCGTTCGCGCCGGTGTTGCTCGGCCTGTTCGTGTCGGTCAGTCTGGCGCAGGATCTCAGCTACGACGGGTCGGCGATCTGGGCGCACATCGTCAGCGGCATGTCCGGCGCCGACGACCGGACCGGCCGGGTCTATTCCGGGCTCGCGCTGCTCGGCCCGTTGCTGGTGATCATTTCGGTGATCACGCTGGCCATCAGCGGGCAGTGGCAGCTGACCACGCAGGTGCTCGCGTTGGTGGTCGGCCTGACCTTGATCGGCTTCGGTGTCGGCTCCTTCGTCGGCGCGCTGTGGCAGTGGCCGGCGCCGGCGCCCGGTGCCAGCCCGTTCCAGCGCGGCAGCAGCGGCGGGTTGCCGGCGCTGCTGTCGTTCGCGGTCGCGACCGGGCTGTCGGTGGGGCTGGCGCTGCCGCTGATCGCGTTGGTGATCGCGTCGTTGTGGATCGGCTGGCTGGCGGTCGTTGCGCTGGTGCTCGCGGTGGCCGGCGGCCTCGTCGTGCTCCGGTACGGGATCAAGCTCGGCGGCCGGACGCTGGAGCGTCGCTGGCCCGAGGTGCTGCGCGCGGTCAGCGAGCGGTCCGGCTGACCTCGAACACGCGGAACCCCTTGGCGCTGGCGATCCGGTCGCAGCGATAACCCTGATCGCCGAGCCAGCGCTGCAGCGAGTCGGCGCCGAGGTTCTTGCCGACCACCAGCCGCGCCACGCCGCCGTCGGCCAACCGGGGCAGCCAGGTCAGCAGCAACGCGTGCACGGCGTCCTTGCCGATCCGGATCGGCGGGTTGGACCAGATCTCGTCGTACCGGGTCGCGGGATCGGCCTGCTCCGGCCGCAGGGTCCGGACCCGGTCGCCGACGCCGTGCTCGGCAGCGTTGTCCCGGCACAGCCGCAGGGCGCGGTCGTTGCTGTCCACCGCGTCGATCACCGCTGCCGGCACGCCGAGCGCCAGGGCGATCGCGATCGGGCCCCAGCCGCAGCCGAGGTCGAGCAGCCGCCGGGCCTGCGCGGGTGGGTCGCAGGTGCGCAGCAGCAGGGCCGTCGCGTGATCGAGCCCGTCGCCCGAGAACACCCCGTTGGCGGTGCTGAAACCCAGTTCGCGATCGGCGATCCGGGCGGTGATCCGGCGTCGCCGCTCCGGTCCGGCCGGCTCACGTTCGAAGTAGTGCTCGGTGGTCACGGCCGTGGCTCCGGGCTGGGGGTCACCGGCAGGGACCTGGTGCTGCGGGCCTCGTTGACCCGGGCCGCCAGCTGGTCGTCGGGCGGATAGTGCACGTACTCCAGGGTCAAGCCCTGGGCCGGCATCACCGGGACGCTCGGATCCCGGGCCGGGTTGCCGGTGATCGTGGTCAACCAGTCCAGGTCGCGCCGGCCGGTGCCGACCGTGATCACCGCGCCGACCAGGGACCGGACCATCGAGTGGCAGAACGCGTCGGCGCGGACCGTGAGCTCGATCATCGGTCCGAACCCCGGCGCGTCGCCGGCCACCCGCCGGCCGGAGAATTCGAGCAGGGTCCGGATCGTGGTCGCGCCCTCCCGGCGGCGGCAGAACGCGCCGAAGTCCCTGAGGCCGAGCAGCGTCGCGGCGGCGGCGTTGAGCCGGTCGAGGTCGATCGATTCGCGGACATGCGCCACCACCTGTCGTCCCAGCGGATCCGGCCGGATCGGGCCGTCGACGACGCGGTAGCAGTACTGCCGCCAATCGGCGGCGAAGCGGGCGTCGAATCCGGGCGGCGCCGGGCGGACGCCGATGACGACAAGATCATCGGGCAGGGCCCGGTTGAGCCGCCGGAGCAGAGTCGCGCCGTCGTCGGTGGCGGTGGCGGCCGGCAGATCGACGTGGACGACCTGGCCCCGGGCGTGCACGCCGGCGTCGGTCCGCCCGGCGCAGACCACCCGGGCCGGCTCGGTCAGTCGCAGCACGGAGGTGATCCAGCGCTGCAACTCTCCTTGCACCGTACGCAATCCGGGCTGCTCGGCCCAGCCGGTGAACTCGGCACCGTGGTAGCCGAGGTCGAGCCGCAGCCGTACCGTCCGGTCCGGGTCAGGAGGCGAGACATCGTCCATGATCAACGGCGGCGATAGGACAGGTCGAAGATGTGCCGGCCGGCGGTGATCCCGCGCTGCTCGAACCGGGTCATCGGCCGCTGCTCCCAGCGCGGCGCCCAACCCTCCCGGAACTCGTTGACGAAGCGCGGATGATCATCGAGCACCTCCCGCATCTGGCCGGCGTAATCCTCCCAGTCGGTGGCCAGCCGCCAGATGCCGTGCCGCTTCATCCGCGCGGCGACCAGATCGGCGAAGGAACTGTCCACCAGCCGTCGCTTGTGATGCTTCTTCTTCGGCCACGGATCGGGGAAGAAGGTCCACAGCCGGTCGATCGAGTCGGCGGGCAACAGCCGCGCCAGCACGTCGGCGGCGTCGGCCTCCATCACCCGGAGATTGTCGATGCCGGCGTCGGCGATCTTGCCGAGGATCGAGCCGATCGACGGCTGATAGACCTCGAACGCCAGCACCGAGGCCTCCGGCCGGGCCGCCGCCATCGGCACCAGCGATTCGCCCATGCCCGGCCCGATCTCGACGATCAGCGGCGCCTCGCGACCGAAGATCGCGGTCAGGTCCAGCGGCTCGACCGGCGCGGCGGGATCGGCGGCCGGAGCGGGAGCCTCGATCACCCACTGGTCGGAATAACGGTCCAGATTGCGTTGCTGCGCGATCGTGATCCGGCCGCCGCGGCGGACGAACGAGACGATGCCGCGGCGGACCTGTCCAGTGCGGTGCCCTACCATGATCACGCAATGTACCAAGGGGGAGACTGATGGCGCCCAAGGCAGTGTTCGCGATGAATCCCGGCCTGGAACGGCGATTCTTCGACACCGATCGGCTGCGCCGGCTCAGCGAGCTGGTCGACCTCGACCCCGAGCTGGTGATCCGGGACTGGCGGGACGCGCCGGAGGACCTGGAGCTGGCGATCACCGGCTGGGGCGCGCCGAAGCTCGACTCCGCCGCGCTGACCGGACTGCCCAAGCTGCGCGGCGTGATCCACGCCGCCGGATCGGTGCGCTCGATGCTGCCGAGCGAGCTGTACGACACGGAGGGGTGGCAACGGGACCTGCAGGTGTCCAGCGCCGCGCACGCCAACGCCCTGCCGGTCGCCGAGTTCACCCTCGCCACGATCCTGTTCGCCGGCAAGGATGTGATCTGGATCTCGCGGGCGTTCACCGCGACCGAAGCACCGGTGGACAAGGGTTTCGCGATCGGCAATTACGGCCGGACGATCGGCATCGTCGGCGCGTCCATGGTCGGCGCACGGGTGATCGAATTGCTGCGTCCGTTCGACTTCACGGTGCTGGTGTACGACCCGTACCTCTCCGCCGAGCGAGCGACCGAGCTGGGGGCGACCAAGGTGGACGAGCTGGTCGACCTGGCCCGCGCCAGCGACGTGCTCAGCCTGCACGCCCCGTCGATCCCGGCCACCAACGGCATGATCTCCGCCGAGGTGCTGGCCGCGCTGCCGGACGGTGCGACGGTGATCAACACCGCCCGCCCGTCGGTGATCGACCAGGACGCGCTGACCGCAGAGTTGATCAAGGGCCGACTGCGCGCCTTCCTGGATGTCACCTCGCCCGAACCGCTGCCGCCGGGCCACCCGCTCTGGGGCCTGCCGAACGTCTTCATCACCCCGCACCTGGCCGGCTCCGCCGGCAACGAGGTCGGCCGGATGGGCCAGGCCGCGGTCGAGGAGGTCGCCCGCTTCGTCGCCGGCACCCCCTTCGCCCACCGCGTGACCGCCGCCGACATGACCCGCCTCGCCTAACCCCCCATCCGGACCCGAGTTGTCAGAACTGAGGTGCGCTATAGGGCTTCTCAGTTCTGACAAGTCGGCGTGGGGGTGGGGGTAAATCGGTTCCGGGGGTGATGGGTGGCCGTCTAGGGTGGCGGCATGGGACACGTCGAGTTGGCACACGTGTCTTTCCACCTCCCCGACGGCCGGCCGTTGCTGGACGAGGTGTCGTTCCGGGTCGGTGACGGCGCCGTGGTCGCGCTGGTCGGGCCGAACGGGTCCGGCAAGACGACCCTGATGCGGATCATCGCCGGTGATCTCGACCCCACCTCGGGCACGATCACCCGCAGCGGGACCCTCGGCGTGATGCGCCAGTTCATCGGCAGCATCCGCGACTCGAGCACCGTCCGCGATCTGCTCTTCTCCCTCACCGGCGAGCGACTGCAGGCCGCCATGGCCGAGGTCGACCGGCTCGAGCTGGCGTTGATGGAGGACGACTCCGAGGCGGTGCAGCTCAGCTACGCGACTGCGCTGGCCGACTATGCCGACGCCGGCGGCTACGAGACCGAGGTGGTGTTCGACGCCTGCTGCACGTCGGCGCTCGGCATCCCGTACGACCGGGCCCGGTGGCGCGAGGTGCGCACGCTGTCCGGCGGCGAACAGAAACGGCTCGCCCTGGAGGCCCTGCTCCGCGGCACCGACGAGGTGCTGCTGCTGGACGAGCCGGACAACTATCTCGACGTGCCCGGCAAGCGCTGGCTGGAAGATCAACTGCGGAACAGCCAGAAGACGATCTTGCTGATCAGCCATGATCGGGAACTGCTGGCCCAGGCCGCGACGGCGATCGCCGCCGTCGAGCTCGGCGCCGCGGGCAACACGCTCTGGGTGCATCCGGGCAGCTTCGCCACCTTCGGAGCGGCCCGGCAGGCTCGGTTCGATCGGCTCGAGGAGCTGCGCCGGCGCTGGGACGAGGAGCATCAGAAGCTCAAGGATCTGGTGCAGCTGTACAAGATCAAGGCCGCCTACAACTCCGACATGGCCGCCCGCTATCAGGCGGCCAAGACGCGGCTGGCCAAGTTCGAGGAGGCCGGGCCGCCGGAGGCGATCCCGCTGGTGCAGAACGTCAACATGAGGCTGCGCGGTGGTCGTACCGGCAAGCGGGCGGTCGTCGTCGAGAACCTCGAGCTGACCGGATTGATGAAGCCGTTCGACTCCGAGATCTGGTACGGCGACCGGGTGGCCGTGCTCGGTTCCAACGGCTCCGGCAAGTCGCACTTCCTGCGGTTGCTGGCCCGCGGTGGCAGCGATCCCGACGTCGAGCACCGGCCGGTGGAGACGCTGGACATCGCCGCGGTGGCGCACACCGGGAAGGGCCGGCTCGGCGCGCGGGTGCGACCCGGCTGGTTTGCCCAGACGCACCACCATCCGGAGTATCTGGGCAAGACCCTGCTGGAGATCCTGCATCGCGGCGATGATCATCGCGACGGCATGGGTCGCGAGGAGGCCGCCCGCAAGCTCGACCGCTACGAGCTGGCCCGGTCGGCCGAGCAGAAGTTCGAGACGTTGTCCGGCGGGCAGCAGGCCCGGTTCCAGATCCTGATCTTGGAACTGTCCGGGGCGACCCTGCTGTTGCTGGACGAGCCGACCGACAACCTCGACATCTCCTCGGCCGAGGCCCTGGAGCACGGTCTCGAGGTGTTCGACGGTACGGTGATCGCGGTCACTCATGATCGTTGGTTCGCTCGGGCGTTCGACCGGTTCTTGATCTTCGGTGCGGATGGCAGTGTGTACGAGGCGGACGCCCCGGTCTGGGACGAGGGCCGAGTCGCCCGGGCCAGGTGACTCGGGGAGGAGTTCGGCTCGGATGCAGCTCGACGATTCAACCCGCACCGCCTGGGACGTCCGTCATTACGGCGCCGCCGGGGACGGGGCGACAGACGACACGGCCGCCATTCAGTTGGCGGTCGACCGGTGCCGCGCCGCCGGCGGCGGACAGGTGCTGCTGCCGGCGGGAAGCTTTCGGTCCGGCCCGATCTCCCTGTTGAGCAACGTCCAGTTGCACCTGTCGGCCGGCGCGATCCTGGTGGCCGATCCCGTCGATCCGGTCGACCCCGTCGATTCCGCGGCCGTACCGTTGATCACCGCGCGGGGTCAGGACAATGTGTCGATCTCCGGGGCCGGTGTGATCGACGGCGCGGCGGCGCCGGGCCCGCTGATCCTGCTCGACGGGTGTCGCCGGGTCCGGGTGCATGAGGTGACGCTGCTGCATTCGCCGCACGGTTCCCTCGGGCTGACCGGCTGTGACGATGCGGAGGTCCGCGGGGTGACGGTGACGAACCCGGCCGGGGCGTCGACCGGGGACGGGATCGACGTCAGCGGATCCCGGGACGTGACGATCAGCGACTGCCGGATCCGGGCCGGCGCCGGCGCCTTGATCGTTCGCGGCACCGACCGGGACTCGGCTGATCACCTGGTCGTTGATCAGGAACGGACCTGCGAGAACGTGATCGTTGGCCGGTGTCAGCTCGCGGCGCCGGGGCAAGGCCTCCGGATCCTCGGCGGTCGCGGCACGGTGCGCAACTGCCTCTTCGCCGACCTCGTGATCTCCGACAGCGGCTGCGGCATCGACATCGCCGCCGGCACGTCGGGCAGTCGAACAGTGATCGAGAACCTTCGTTTCTCGAACCTGATCATCGACGGCGCAGCGCCGATCGCGGTGCACGCCGCCGCCGACGGCGCCTCGATCCGAGACCTGGTCTTCACCGGGATGACGATCACGGCGTCGTCCGGAGCGTCGCTGACCGGCGCCGTCGATGCGCCGTTGGAGCGGATCAGGCTCAGCGACATCGACTGGACGATTCGGCCCGCCCACGAGTCGGCCGGGGGCAACGGCCGGGCCGCGGACCCAGCGCTGCACGGCCTCCATCTCGCCGACCTGGTGGTGGGTGGGGTGACCGTGCGGCGCGACGGGGTGGTCGGCGGAAACGGCCGCGAAGGCTTTGTCCTGGAGCAGGCCGACGGCGTCCTGGTCCGCGAGCTGAGTGCGAAGTGATCATGAGGTCCACGGATCCGTTCGCCTTCCAGCTCGAGGTCACCTCGATGCTGCTTGATCATCATCTGGCCGGGTTGTCGGCCGAAGACCTGTTCTGGGCTCCGGCCCCGATCCACTGGACCATGCACGCCGACGGCTCGGGTGGCTGGCAGCCGGACTGGGCTGACACCGAGCCGGACCCGGTGCCGGTGCCGACCGTCGCCTGGCTCAGCTGGCACCTGCAATGGTGGTGGTCATCCACCCTGGCCGATGTTCAAGGCCGCCCCGCTCCCGCCCACAGCGACGTCGACTGGCAACCCGACCCGGACCGGATCCGCACCGCCCTAGCCGCTCTCCGCACCGCCTGGTCCGAGGTCCTGAC
The DNA here is from genome assembly GCF_009299835.1 of Microlunatus speluncae. Taxonomy (GTDB): domain Bacteria; phylum Actinomycetota; class Actinomycetes; order Propionibacteriales; family Propionibacteriaceae; genus Microlunatus; species Microlunatus speluncae. Next base: position 180,681 of record NZ_VKCZ01000011.1, on the reverse strand, counting down.
TACGACCTCCGACGCCGACCTGGACGTTCCGAGCGGCTACCCCTGGCCGGCCGACGCCGGCCGCTCCCGGCGTGATCAGTTCGCCTGGGTCACCATCGAGCACACCAAGAACGTCGCCGAGCTGGGCCAGCTGATGATGCTCCGCCGGGCACATCCAGCGGCCGAATGATCCGCGACGTTGTCGCAGAATCACTGCGTGCCGACCGCCTAGCCGGCATCAAAGCGCTTTACCGCTCCGCACCAAGCGCTTTCGCGACAGCGGCGGGACTAGCCCTGCCAGCGATGGCCTCGGCGGTCGGATTCGACGAGATCAAGCGCCGAGAGTGACGCTAGCGACGCGAAATCGATCCGACGTCGTTAACGTCACACTCGGCGCGCCCGGGCCCAGGTCGATCCCGCCGGCAGCGAACCGCAGAGTTACCGTCGACGGGGTGACCGGCGGGGTCGAGGTGCTGGTCATGCCCAGAGCGCCGAACTGGAACCGCAGCGTCGCCACCGCGGGGTCTTCGGCGTCGATCTGATGGCTACCTACCGGCAACGGCACGACCCGACAAGGTGTGAATTCTTGCCGGGACTAACCGGCAAGAATTCACATTGGCGTGGCGGGTTTGCGGGCGAGGAGGAGCTGGGTGTCGCCGGGCCAGTCCCAGAAGCGGGCGGTGGGGGAGTGGTGCTGCAGGAGGTCGGTCATCGCGGCTCGGAAATGATCAAGGTTCGGGCCGAACAGGTGCGGGGCCGAGGAGGACATGGACAGGTAGCCGGCGATCACTGAGTCGGAGTTCCGGACGATGTCGGGGCGGCCCGGGGCGAAATGCTGCTCCGGTCGGCCGAAGCGTGTACGGGACAGGGCGTCCTCGATCGAGTCGGGGTGCTGCGGACCCAGGCCCTGTCCGGCCCGGCGGTCCGAGCCGAGGTAGCGCCGGAGGAGTTCCTTGATCGCGTCGTGCGGGATGGGCGGCAGGTCGGGCCCGATCGGTCGCGGCCGGTCGGTCGCGCAGTGGCTGATCAGGGCCAGGCAGCCGCCGGGTTCCAACAGGTCATACATCGCTTCGGCGACCCGCTCCCGGTCGGTCCACCAGAACGACTGGCCGAAGGTGATCAATCGGAAGGGTCCCGGCTCGAGCCGGACGGCGTCCTCGGCGGTCGTCTGTAGCCACCGGAGGTTGCCCACGTGTTCGAACGCGGCGAAGCGGGCGGCCTCGCGCAGCATGTCCGGATCCGGGTCGATGCCGACGGCCTCGTCGAACAGGTCGGCCAGGGGGACGGTCACGCTGCCGGGGCCACAGCCGACGTCGAGCAGTCGGCCGGTGCCGTCCAGCCCGGGCCCGCTATCCAGCCGGCACAGCTCGGTCAGCGTGGACCGCAGCTCGCGCGAATACCGCGGCCGACCGAACCGGTAGTGCTGGGCGGTTCCGGCGTAGATCGTCGCGTCGTAGCTCATCCGATCATGGTCCCATCGCCGCGGGGCTTGACCTGGAGCGCACTCCAGGAGATTGGCTCGGAGTCCAAGTCAACCCGACGACCGAGCAGGAGCAATCATGACGACGATCATCACCGCAACCCGATCACTGGGCCGCAGCGGACCGCAGGTTTCCGCGATCGGCGTCGGCAGCTGGGCGCTCGGCGGGCCCTACCAGGCCAACGGCCGCGCCGCGGGCTGGGGCGAGGTCGACGACGACGAGAGCATTCGGGCCCTGCACGCAGCGTTCGACGCCGGCATCACCTTGATCGACACCGCGCCGACGTACGGCATCGGACACTCCGAGTCGATCATCGGCCGGGCCCTGGCCACCCTGCCGGCGTCCGCCGCCGAGTTGATCACCGTGGCGACCAAGTTCGGTCTGGTGTACGACGAGCGGCGGCGGACGACCGGCGGCACGGACACGCGGCCCGAGACGATCCGGGCCGGCTGCGAGGACAGCCTCCGGCGGCTGGGCCTCGACACCATCGGGCTTTTCCAACTGCACAACGGCGCCGAGAGCCCGGCCCAGGCCGAGGACATCGTCGCCACCTGCGAGGAGCTGGTCGCCGCCGGCAAGATCAACTCCTTCGGCAACGGCCAGGACGACCCGGAGATCACCGCGGTGTTCGCCCGCTCCGCCAACTGTGTCGCCATCCAGACCCAGATCAACGTCTTCGGATGGGCCGCTGCCTCACTCGACGCCGCCCGGAGTGCCGGGCTGGCGATCCTCGCCCGATCGCCGCTGGCGATGGGCATGCTGACCGGCAAATACACCCCGAGTCGTCGGCCGGCGCCCGGCGACGTCCGGCTGGACACGCCCTACTGGGACTACTTCGACTCCGACGCCATGCCGGGCTGGCTGGAGCGTCTCGACACCGTACGCGAGCTGGTCACCACGGACGGCCGGAGCCTCACCCAGGGCGCCCTCGGCTACCTGCTCGCCCTCGACCCGGCGATCATCCCGCTGCCCGGCATCCGCACCGAGGCCCAGGCGATCGAGAACGCCGGCGCCCTCGATCATGGTCCGCTGCCCGCCGCGGTCGCCACCAAGATCACCGACCTGCTGGCCGATTCTCCGGAACGCCGCTGACGACGCGGCACTACCGTGGTCGGCATGGCAGCCCGATTCCCACCCCGGCCGATCCGAGCGGTCCGCGAGCTGATCGTGCCGCGAGGCAACTGCGGCCCGTTCGCCGACATCACGCTGGATTTCGAGCCCGCCGAGACCGGCTTCGTCTTCGAGATCGCCGACGGCGTGACGGCCGACTGGGAGTGGCCCGAATACGGTCCGGTCTACCTCGAATGGGTCGGCACCGGGGTCGAGGAGGAGCTCCGCCACGAAGATCACGGCCTGATCGTGGCCGTCCGGGTGATCTTGCAGGCGGCGCGGATGCACCCGGTGGACTCGCGGGAACAGGGTTTTCAACGCGCCGGGACCCGCGCCGCGAAGCAGGCGATCGCGCTGGCGTTCGGTGGATCAGGCGAAGAGCTCGGCGCGCCCGGGTGAGACCGGTTCGAGCAGGTGCCGCCGGCAGACCGCGCCGATGACGCCGACCGGGAGCAGGCTGTCGCGGCGAATCGTCCGGCGAGCGCGGGGTCCATGGAGCCAACCCTGCCGGTGAACGACGAAGCCCGGCTCCCCCCGAGTGGGGGAGAGCCGGGCGGCGTCTGAGTGAACTCTGCTCAGGAGGTGAAGGGGCCGTCGCCCAGCGGGACCACGGCCGGCCGCTCGACCCGCGACTCGATCTCGACCCGCTGGCCGGATCGGGCCGAGGCCAGCAGCGACTCCATCACCTCGAGCACGTGGTACGCCAGCCGACCGCCGGCCCGGGGCTCGGCACCGGCCGGCGTGGCGACCAGGTCGGCGAGCCCGTACCCACGGCTGGCATTGCGATAGCCGGCCGACTCCGCCAGCGTTCGCCAGTCGGCGTCGCCCAGGGCCCGCAACTCGACGTCGCCGTCGAACCGGTTCGGGTCGGGCACGGTCAGCGAGGCCTGCTCCCCGTGCACCTCGATCCGGGCGGCGTGGCTGGCCACCGAATCGAAGCTCATCACCAGGGTGGACAGGACGCCGGAGGAGTGGGTGAGCACGCCGGTCACATGCGAGTCGACGGTGACGCCGATCTGCTCGCCGGCCCGCGGCCCCTGGCCGATGGTCCGGGTGTCCCGGGTCCGGCTGCCGGCGCCGATCACCGAGCTGACGTCGCCGAGCAGCGTGATCAACGAGGTCAGGTAGTACGGCCCCATGTCCAGCAGCGGACCGCCGCCGGGCTGGTAGTAGAAGTCCGGATTGGGATGCCAGCGTTCGTGACCGGGCGTCACCATCGTCGCGGTGGCGGCGATCGGGGCGCCGATCAGGCCCTCGTCGATGGCGGCCCGGGCGGTCTGGGTGCCGGTGCCGAGCACCGTGTCCGGCGCGCAGCCGATCCGGACCCCGGCGGCGTCGGCCGCGGCCAGCATCCGCCGGGCCTCGTCGACGGAGGCGGTCAGCGGCTTCTCGCCGTAGACGCTCTTGCCGGCCGCGATCGCCGCCTCGGCCACCTCGGCGTGCGCCGCCGGGATGGTCAGGTTGAGCACCAGATCGACGTCGGGGTCGGCCAGCAACTCGTCCACCCCGAGGGCGCGGGCCCCCGGGTACGAGGCCGCGGCCGACTTGGCCCGCTCCGGATCAAGATCAGCAACGGCGATCAACTCCAGGTTGCGCAGCCGCGGCAGCGTGCCCAGATAGGCGCCGCTGATCGCACCGCAGCCGATCATGCCGACCCGGGCCTTGGCGTTGCTGCGCTGCGTCGGGGTGCTCATCGGGCCGCCCAGAGCAGGCCGCGCTCGATGATGGTGCGCACCGAGTCGTTCTGCAGCACGTCCACGCTGTGTCCCGGCGTGGCGACGAAGATCTTTCCCTGACCCCAGTTCCTGGTCCAGATCGCCGGCGACGTCACCTCGCGGTGCCACGCATCGCCCTCGCGGACCTTCTGCGTGGTCGTGGCCAGCACGTCGATGTAGTCGTCGGACAGCACCCAATACTGCTCGGTGATCAACTCGAAGTCCTCGATCCCGGCCACGATCGGATGATCAGCGGTCTCGGGCCTGATGTTGATCAGGTACGGGACGAAGTTGTTGGCCGGGTCCCCCGGCACGTGCTCGCTGACCGGCTTGCCCGGGTGGCAGGCGAACTGACCGCCCACCAGATGCAGGTAGTCGCTGGAGTTGCGATACGAATCGGCGATCCCACCGTGCCAACCGGCGAACCCGGTGCCGGCCGCGATCGCGTCCCGCAGCCCGACGAGTTGATCACGTTCGATCTTGCTCATCGTCACGCACTGCATGATCAGATCGACGCCGGCGAGATAGTCGGTGTCGGCATAGATCTCGGGCGAGTCCTCGACCCGGACGGTGAATCCGTTGTCCACCAGATGCGGAATGAAGAGATCGGTCGCCTGGACCGGCGCATGCCCGTCCCAGCCACCGCGGACCACCAACGCGGTCCTGTTTCCTGTCGCGGTCATCGTCCCCGCTCACCTCCCGATAGCACCGGCCGTCGTCGATCGGCCTCAGCCTGAATCCTTTCAGACCGACCGGCTCCGGTTTCTCGCGGGCCTGGCCGGAGCGAGTACGGCCTCGCACAGGGCATCGCCGATCCATTCCTGGTAGGCATCGCCGCTCCAGCGCCGGCGGCGGGTCAGCAGCTCCCAGAACTCCAGGCTGTTCAGGGCCCAGATCCGATCCCGGGCCCGCTCGACGGTCAACTCCGGCCGCAACGCGCCCAGCTCCTCGACCCGGCGGACCACCATCAGGGTCCCGGCCAGCCGCTCCCGGTCGGTGGTCGCCAGGTGCTCGGCCAGCTCGGCGTCGCCGGCCGCGGCGCCGGCCATGATCGCCAGCATCAGCGGCCCGATCCGGTCCGCCAGCCGCCGGCCGAGCGCGGCGTAGCCGTGCAGGAACTCGCGCGGATCCGTCAGCTGATACATCGCGATCACCTCGGGCCGCCGGCTCATCGGGATCGGCTCGTCGTCGCCGATCAGGACGACGTCGTGGACCCCCTTGAGCAGGGCCGGTTTGGTGCCGAACGTGTTGTAGATCGTCTGGGCCGAAACCCCAGCGGCGCCTGCGATCCCGGCGATCGTCGTGGCCGAGTAGCCGTCGTCGAGGAAGGCCTGGTGGGCGGCGTCGATGATCCGCCGCCGGGTGAGGCCGGCCTGTTCCGCGCGGATCGGGCTGTGGTACGGACGATCCATTGAATTCATTTGACTCCTACTAAAATGATGTTAGCGTTGCTCCATCATACGACAGGGCGGCGGGGGAGCCGCCTCAGGGAGTCACCATGTCAACCTTCGTCTTCGCCTCCATCCCGGTCCAGGCGCACACCACCAATCCGATGCCGATCGCCGCCCGACTGGTGCGGCGCGGCCACACCGTCCTCTGGTACGCCGGCCGTGCATTCCATGATCGAATCGCCGGGACCGGAGCCGAGCCGGTGGCCTTCACCGACCAACCGGATTACGGCGGCCAATCGGTCGACGAGGCCTTTCCCGAGTTCCAGGGCAAATCCGGGCCGGCGATGATCGGCCAAGGCTTCGAAAAGATCTTCGTCGGGCACGCGCCGCAGCGGGTGGCCGACCTGCGCCGGATCACCGCGGCGCACCCGGTCGATGCCTTCCTGACCGAGGGCCTGAGCTTCGGAGTGGGGCTGCTGGCCGAGCTGGAGGGCATCGGCTGGGCGACCTTCGGCGACGGACCGCTCCCTTATCAGGATGCCGACACGCCACCCTTCGGTCCGGGCCTGCTGCCGCTGCCCGGGCCGCTCGGCCGGCTCCGCAACCGGCTGGTCGGCGGATTCGCGTCCAAGATCATTTTTGGTCCGACCGAACGGGCCTACCAGCGGATCAGGGCCGACCTCGGGCTGCCGCCGGATCCGGTGTCGGCCCTGGCCCGGGTCGCCTCACCGATGCTGCATCTGCAGGGCTGCACACCGTCCTTCGAATATCCGCGGGCCGACCTGCCGGGCCACTTCCACTGGATCGGCGCGCTGCGGCCGGATCCGGTGCCGTGGCAGCCGCCGCCGTGGTGGCCCAGGCTGTCCGAGGGCCGGCCGGTGGTGCACGTGACTCAGGGCAGTCTGCGGCCGGACCCGACCGAGTTGATCATGCCGACGATCAGCGCGCTGGCGGCGGAGCCGGTGCTGGTGGTGGTCACCACCGGTGGCTTGGACCGAACCGCGCTGGAGCGTGATCATGGTCCGCTGCCCGACAACTGCATCGTCGCACCGTGGCTGCCGTACGACGAACTGCTGGGCTCGGCCGACGTGTTCGTGACCAACGGCGGCTACACCGGGGTGACCACCGCGCTGGCCCACGGGGTCCCGATCGTCCAGGCCGGGACCACCGAGGAGAAGGCCGAGATCGCTGCCCGGATCGCCTGGTCCGGCGTCGGGATCCGGCTGGGCCGGACCCACCCCGCGCCGGAGCGGGTCCGGGCCGCCGTTCGTCGGGTGCTGGCCGAGCCAGGCTTCCGTACCGCTGCCACTGCGGTGCGGACCGAGCTGGCCGAGCACGACGCGGCCGAGGAGGGTGCCGACCTGATGGAGCGGTTGGCGTCGACTCGCCGGCCGGTCATGCGGGACGATCGGCGGGTCGATGTCTGAACGGAGCGGAGTGATGTCGGAGTCGCGGATCGTCCGGGCGACCGGCGACCCCGAGGCGGTGCACGCCCGGATCGCCCGGTTGCTCGAGGAGTACGTCAACTGGGGTTACGGTCAGCTGATCGGGTTGGGCGCCGGGCTCGGTCCCGAGGTCGTCGAGGCCCACCTGGCCGCTTTCCGGGCCGAGCTGCCGGAGCTGCTCGGCCCGCGCGGCCGGCTGCTGATCGCCGAGCAGCAGGGCGGTCCGGTCGGCCTGGTCGGGCTGAAGCCGATCGACGTCGAGACCGCCGAGGTGAAGCGGATGTATGTCCAGCCGGCGACGCGGGGCGGCGGCCTCGGTCGGCGGCTGCTCACCGAGTTGCTGGCCGACGCGGTCGAGCTGGGGTATCGACGGGTGTGGCTGGAGACGGCCGTGTTCATGGTCGAGGCGCACGCGCTCTACCGGTCGATCGGCTTCCGAGACATGGCCGCCTATGCCGGCGGTGAGTCCGAGGTGTCCGGCATCGGCCGGCACATGCGCTTTTTGGAGTGGCACGCCCCGGATCGCTGACCCGCGGCCGGAGTGACCGGAATCCAGCAATGGTTGACGATTCCGGCCAGAATGCGTCTCATCCGGCCGACGCGTGCCGGATTTCGGTCACTCTCCCAACGAAAGCGAGCCGTTCGTGTTTGCTCAGTCCCTCGGTGCCGACGGCGCCGAGCTGCGTCCGCTCGAGCCCTGGCGGGCCGAGGAGTTGCTGGCCCACATGGATCGGGGCCGGGACTTCATCGGACGCTTCATCGGCCTGGCCGAGGCGATCACCGACCTGGAGACCAGTCGTGCCTTCCTCGCCTCGTACGCCGAGAAGGCCGCATCGGACACCGGCCGGATCTACGGCATCTGGTCCGACGACACCCTGGTCGGCGGGGTGCTGTTCCGGACCATGAACCTCGACCAGGGCACCGCCGAGGCCGGCTGCTGGCTGGAGCCCGCGGCGGTCGGCCGGGGCCTGGTCACCCGGGCCTCGCGGTTGATCATCGACTGGGTGATCAAGGAACGCGGCGCGCACCGGGTGGAGTGGCAGGTCGCCGCCGGCAACGAGCCGAGCATCGCCGTCGCCCGCCGGCTCGGCATGGTCCGGGAGGGCGTCCTGCGCCAGGCCTACCGGCACCCCTCCGGCGAACGCCACGACATCGAGATCTGGTCCCTCCTCGCCCCCGACTGGGACCCCGAGTTGTCAGACTCTCACCACGCTATAGGCCGGTGAAAGTCTGACAACTCGGGGTTTTCAGACGTCGCGGGTGGGGCGGCCGGTGAGGGTGGCGGCGAGGGCGAACAGCGAGTCGAGGGCCAGGTGGGTGGCCCGGCCGTCGGCGTCGGTGAGCCACTGGATCTCGCCGACGACGCCCAGCCGGGCCATCGGCAGCAGCAGCTCCTCGTCGGCCGGATCCAACGGTCCGCCGGCGGCCAGGTAGTCCCGCCAGATCTGCGCCGGCTCCACCTCGAGGTCGGTGTAGGCGAGGTTCGCGACCTCCCAGACCAGCGGCTCGACCCGCAGATCGTCGGTGTCGATGATCGCGACCAGCCGGTCCTCCAGATAGAGCTGGTTGCGCGGGTTCAGGTCGCCGTGCACCGGCGCCCGGGCGGCCAGCCGGCCGGATCGGGTCCAGTCGTCGAGCCGGCCGGCCAGCTCCTCGACGGCGCGGTCCACGACGGTCACCGGGCCCAGCACCTCGGCACCACGGCCGAACCGGTCGATGATCGCGGCTCGGGCCTCGTCCCAGCCGTACCGGCGCGGCGGATCGTCCACCGAGGTGAAGCCGGGCCGTTGATCGAAGTCCAGCTCGAGCGCGGCGCGGTGCATCGCGGCCAGCACCGGGACCAGCTCCCGGCAGCGATCCGGGCTCGGCACGGAGCTGCCGGAGAACCCATCCACGTAAGGAAAAAGGGTCAGGATGTGATCATCGACCACCGGCACGTCGTCGTGCTCGGCGGCGACCACGACCGGTGCCACGGCGGCCCAGGCCCGGGCCACCGGCAGTTCGTACGCGACCTGTTCGGCGGTCCGCTCGGACCGGCCGACCCGCAGCACCCGATCATGATCGGCGCATTCGATCTTCCAGGTCTGGTTGAGCAGCCCCTCGGCCAGCAGGCCCACCTGGGTCGCCGGCAGGCCGCGGTCCTCGGTGCAGAACGCCAGGACCCGATCCGGGGTCAGCCAGAGATCCTGCCAACCCCAGTCGGGTCCGTCGTAGTACTGCGTGCCGTCCGGCGAGATGGTCGCCCGCGGCAGGTGATCTTGATGCTCCACCCGGTCGAGCTTGTCAGGTGCACCGGGTCAACGGCCACTCGGTTGTACGGGGCCGAATTGAGCCTCAGCGCTGATTCATCGGGATGAACTCGCGCTTCCGCGGCCCGGTGTAGATCTGCTTCGGCCGGGCGATCTTCTGCTCCGGATCGGTGACCAGCTCCGACCACTGGGCCAGCCAGCCCGAGGTGCGCGGAATGGAGAACAGCACCGTGAACATCTCCGGCGGGAACTCCATCGCCTCGTAGATCAGGCCCGAGTAGAAGTCGACGTTCGGGTAGAGCTTGCGGGAGACGAAGTAGTCGTCCTCCAGCGCGATCTTCTCCAGCTCCTGGGCGATCTTGAGCAGCGGGTTGACCCCGGTCACCTCGAAGACGTCGTCGCAGGCCTTCTTGATGATCGTCGCCCGCGGGTCATAGTTCTTGTAGACCCGGTGGCCGAAGCCCATCAGCCGCTCCTTGCCCTCCTTCACCCCGGCGATGAAATCCGGGATGTTGTCGGTGGAGCCGATCCGGCGCAGCATCCGCAGCACGGCCTCGTTGGCGCCGCCGTGCAGCGGGCCGTAGAGCGCGGCGATGCCGGCGGCGACCGAGGAGTACGGGTCCACCTCGGTGGAGCCGACGGCGCGGACCGCGTTGGCCGAAGCGTTCTGTTCATGATCAGCGTGCAGGATGAACAGCACCTCGAGGGCCTTCACCAGCCGCTCGTCGGCGTGATACTCCGGCTCGCTCATCTTGAACAGCATGGCCAGGAAGTTCGCCGTATAAGAGAGTCCGTTGTCCGGGTAGACGTACGGCTTGCCCTGCTGATGCCGGAACGCGAAGGCGCCGAGGGTCGGCATCTTGGCGATCATCCGGGTGATCTGCAGCTGCCGGTTGCCGGCGTCGTCGATGTTCACGGCTTCGGGGTAGAAGGTGGACAGGGCGCTCACGCCTGCCATCAGCATCGCCATCGGGTGCGCGTCGTAGCGGAAGCCCTGGATGAACTGCTTCAGGTTCTCGTGCACGAAGGTGTGGTACGTGACCTCGTGGGTCCACTGGGCCAGCTGATCGGAGGTCGGCAGCTCACCGTTCAACAGGAGATAGGCGACCTCGAGGTAGCTGGAGGACTCGGCCAGTTGCTCGATCGGGTAACCGCGGTACTCGAGGATCCCGGCCTCACCGTCGATGTAGGTGATCGCGCTGCGGCAGGAGGCGGTGTTGACGAATCCAGGGTCGTACGTCGCCAGCCCCGGCTGCCCGTCGACGGCGATCTGCTTCAGGTCCGCGGCCCGGATGGTGCCGTCGGTGATCTCCAGCTCATAATCCTTGCCGGTGCGGTTGTCCCGTACGGTGAGCGACTCGGTCATGAGCGACAACCTACGCGGGCGTAGCGGCGAGTGGCCAGCGGGGGACGGCGGATGTGCGCTGGCTCACGCGACGCCGCTTCCCCCTCGTTCCGACGCCACTTCCCCCTCGTTCCCGACGCCGCTTCCCCCTCGTTCCCGACGCCGCTTCCCCCTCGTTCCCTGAGCCTGTCGAAGGGTGTTCCGGGGTCGTTTTGACCGGCGTTGCCCAGGGCCGGTAATCTAGCCTGCTGTTGCGCCATCGCGCGCTCAATTCCCTGCATCGAGCAACCTCGGTCCGCTGATGATGCGCGCAGGGTTTTCGTCAGCAGCACACCAGAGAGAGATTGGCAGGGCGAGGCAGTGTCCACGTACAGTCCCAAACCGGGTGAGGTCACCCGTGAATGGCATGTCATCGACGCCGATGATCTCGTGCTGGGCCGGCTCGCCGTGACGGCGGCAACGCTGCTCCGCGGGAAGCACAAGCCGACCTTCGCGCCGCACGTCGACGGGGGAGACTTCGTCGTCGTCGTGAATGCGTCCAAGATCGCGCTGACCGGTAACAAGCGCGAGGACAAGATCAGCTACCGGCACTCCGGTCGTCCGGGTGGGCTCAAGTCCATCTCGTACGGCAAGCTGCTGGACACCGATCCGCGCAAGGCGGTGGAGCAGGCCGTCTGGGGCATGCTGCCGAAGAACCGGCTGTCCCGGAAGCTGATCAAGAAGCTCAAGGTCTATTCCGGTCCGGAGCATCCGCACACGGCGCAGAAGCCGCAGCCGTTCCAGATCACCCAGATCAGCCAGTGACGACAGAAAGCTCGACCGTGTCTGAAACCGTGACCGAGACCACCGCCGACGAAGAGGTTCGCCCCTTCACCGAGGGCGACCGCGAGATCGCCTACCGCTCCGAGGCCAACCCTTCGGCTTCCGGACCGACCAGCCGTCCCGCCGTCGTGGCTCCCGGCTCGGCCACCGGCCGCCGCAAGGAGGCCATTGCCCGGGTCCGGATCGTTCCGGGCAGCGGCACCTGGACGATCAACGGCCGCACGTTGGAGGAGTACTTCCCCAACAAGGTGCACCAGCAGATCGCTTCCGAGCCGTTCGGCACGGCCGGTGTCGAGGGCTCCTACGACGTGATCGCTCGCGTTCACGGTGGCGGCATCACCGGCCAGGCCGGTGCGGTGCGGCTCGGCGTGGCCCGTTCGCTGAACGCCGTCGACGCCGAGGCCAGCCGGTCCGCGCTGAAGAAGGCCGGCATGCTGACCCGGGACGCCCGGATCAAGGAACGGAAGAAAGCCGGCCTCAAGAAGGCCCGTAAGGCTCCTCAGTACAGCAAGCGCTGAGCCTCATCGCATGGGGCGACTTTTCGGGACCGACGGGGTCCGGGGCAAGGCCAACGCGGAACTGACCGCGGAGCTGGCCCTCGACCTGTCGGTCGCCGCGGCTCATGTGCTCGCGGAGAGCGGTGCGTTCGGCGGACATCAACCGTCCGCCGTCGTCGGCCGTGATCCGCGGGCCTCGGGGGAATTCCTGGAGGCGGCCGTCGTGGCCGGCCTGGCCAGCGCCGGGGTCAACGTGCACCGGCTCGGTGTGCTGCCGACCCCCGGCGTGGCCTACCTGACCCGGGCGACCAAGGCCGATCTCGGCGTGATGCTCTCGGCCAGCCACAACCCGATGCCGGACAACGGGATCAAGTTCTTCGCCCGCGGCGGCGAGAAACTGGACGACGCGGTCGAGGACGCGATCGAGGCCCGGCTGCGGGAGACCTGGCAGCGGCCGACCGGCGCCGACGTGGGCCGGGTCGCGGACGACCCGGGTCTGACCGCGTCGTACATCTCCCATCTGGTGCAGACGGTGGACCCGGTGCGGTTCGACGGGATCAAGGTCGTCGTCGACTGCGCCAACGGCGCCGCTCACCTGGTCGGGCCTGAGGCGTTCAGCGCGCTCGGTGCGACCGTGATCCCGCTGCACGCCGAGCCCAACGGCAACAACATCAACGAGAACTGCGGTTCGACCCATCCCGAGCAGTTGCAGCGCGCGGTCGTCGAGCACGGCGCCGATCTCGGGCTCGCCCTCGACGGTGACGCTGACCGCTGCCTGGCGGTCGACGCCGACGGGGCGTTGGTCGACGGTGATCAGATCCTGGCCATCCTGGCCGTGGCGTTCGCCGAGCAGGGGCGGCTGGCCGGCAACACCGTCGTCGCCACCGTGATGAGCAATCTCGGCCTGGTGCAGGCGATGAAGGCCGCCGACATCGCCGTACAGCAGACCCGGGTCGGCGACCGCTACGTGCTGGAGGCGATGAAGGCCGGCGGCTACATCCTCGGCGGCGAACAGTCCGGACACGTGATCTTGTCCGAGCACGCCACCACCGGTGACGGGGTGCTGACCGGGTTGCAGCTGGTGCGCCGGATGGCCACCAGCGGCCATTCGCTGGCCAAGCTGACCTCGGTGATGACCCGGATGCCGCAGGTGTTGATCAACGTCCCGGGCGTGGACAAGACCCGCGCCGACACCGACCCGACCCTGAGTCGCGCCGTCGCCGACGCGACCGCCGAGCTCGGCACCACCGGCCGGGTCCTGCTCCGCCCCTCCGGCACCGAGTCCCTGGTCCGGGTGATGGTCGAAGCCGAGACCGCCGACCGCGCCAACGCCGTAGCCGAACACCTCGCCTCGGTCGTCCGCACCACCCTGACCCTCCCCTAAACCCGCCGACCCGCCACTTGTGCACGCGGTTTTGCGGCGTGTCGGAGCACAAGTGACGTCTCGACCCCGGGGGGTGGGGCCGGATATTCGCTGGAGACCGCGCCGAACCGCCGTTAGGTTCCACTCGTGGTCTACCAGCATCCGCTTGCGTACGTTCTCGGGCTCGAGGGCCTGGCCCTGCTGCGCGGCTGGGCCGGTGACTTCGACCGGGAGTTCGTCGAGGCCCGGCTGGCCGAGGTACGCCGACTGGTCGCCGACGAGGCCCTGACCGGGGACGTCGGCGTCGAGGCGGCGCTCGGGGACAGCGTGACCGGCTATCGCCAGTGGGCCGCGAGTTACGACGAGCCCGGCAACGGTTGTTTCGCCGCGGACGAGGCGGAGGTCCTCCCGTTGCTGGACGCGCTGCCCGCCGGTGTCGCCCTGGACGCGGCCTGCGGCACCGGCCGCTACGCCGGGCACCTGGCCCGGCGCCAGCATCGGGTGATCGGGGTGGACAGCTCGGCCGCGATGCTGGAGCAGGCCCGGGCGCGGCTGCCGGAGGGGGACTTCCGGCTCGGCGAGCTTGATCGACTTCCGGTCGCCGACGACAGCGTCGAGCTCGTGATCACCGCACTGGCGCTGTCGCATGTCGCCGAGCTTGGTCCGGTGCTGGCCGAGTTCGCCCGGGTGCTGCGGCCCGGCGGTCAGTTGATCATCTCCGATGTGCATCATGAGCTGGTGTTCCGCGGATCTCTCGTGCACGCGCTCGGACCCGAGGGTGAGCCCGGGCTGGTGCCGACCTATCGGCATACTCCGGGCGACTTCCTCCGGGCCGCGTTGCCGCACGGCTTTCAGGTGTTGCGCTGCGAGGAGCCGCTGATCCGGACCGGCGACGACCCGCCGCCGGCGACTCCGTCCGAGGTGATCACCGGGACCTGGGACGTGTGGCCCTGGTCCCTGATGGCGATCGTTCCCGAAGCCAGCCACGCCGCCTGGGACATCCCCGGGGTGATCATCTGGCAGTTCGAACTGGGGCGGCCACGGGGCTAGCCGCGGCGGCGGACCATGGGTTCAAGAGACACGCCCTAGCATGATCGGCAACGACCGAGTGGCGGAGGAAGCGATGAGGACCAGGGCCGAGGCCAGCATCGAGGTCGACGTCGATCCGGAGACGGCGTTTCGGATCTTCACCGAGGAGCTCGACCTGTGGTGGGTGCGCGGGCCGATCAACCACTACGACTCCTCCCGGCTGGCCGAGCTGCGGATGGAACCCGGTGTCGGTGGCCGGGTGCTCGAGGTTTACGCCGACGGCACGGTCAGCGGGCGGGAGGTGATCACTGTCTGGGAGCCCGGATCCCGGCTCTGTCTGCAGGGCCCGGACACCCAGATCGACATCCTGTTCGAGCCGATCGCCTCGGGCTGCCGGATCCAGGTCGCGCAGTATCTGCGTCCCGACGGCGACCCCTCCAAGGCCGGCTTCGGCTGGGCCAACATGCTGCGCACGTACGACGCCTGGACGCGCCGCCGTGATCATGCCCCGCGGGTGCCCCGGGAGGTCGACCGGCTCGGCTTGGCCTTGCACTACGAGGATCCCGCTGCTGCCGCCCGCTGGCTCCGCCGGGTGTTCCAGCTCGGCGACTGGGACGTCGACCGGGCGCCGGCCGAGGGCGAGTCGCCGGACTGGATCGAGTTCCATGTCGGCAATGCGTCGGTCATGCTGTTCGGTGCCGCCGGCCGTGATCACAACACCTGGGTCTACGTCGATGATCTTGCCGCGCACTACGCGCAGGCCAAGCAGCACGGGGCGAAGATCATCACCGGGCCGCGCAGCCACGGCTCGACGACGTATCAGGCCGAGGACCTGGCCGGCCACCGCTGGACCTTCGTGCAGGCGCGGCCGACGATGCGGCTCGGGCCGGGTCCGTTCGCGGAACTGGCCGAGGCGGTCACCGGGGCCGACGGCGCCGCGGCGCAGCGCCTGATCGGGCAGGTCGACCCGCGATCAACAAGTCTGCTGCTGCACCGTTTCGCTCGCGCCGGTGATGCCGCCGCGATCCGGCTGCTGCTCGAGGCCGGTGCGGAGGTGGATGGGCTCGACGACACCGGCGCCACCGCGCTGCACCTCGCCGCCGCGGCCGGTCACCTCGACTGCGCCACCGCGCTGATCGACGCCGGCGCCGAGCTGGACCTTCGTGATCATGAACACGCCTCGGCACCGGTCCGCTGGGCCAGGGATTCCGGGCAGCACGCGATGGTCCGGTTGTTGCTCGACCGGGGAGCCCGGCTCAACGCCGCCGATGCGGCGGCGCTGGGCCTCGAGCACGTGCTGGCCGGATTCGCCGCCGACGTGCCCCGCTCGAGCGCCAGCACGCGGCCGACTCCGATCAGTGGGCCGTGAGGCCGTACGCCAGCTCGATCGCGGTCGGGGTGCCGGCCTGGTCGGTCAGACCGATCTGGCGCAACAGCCCGACCTCGAGGTCGACCCCGCGCCGCTCCGCCTCCTCGAACAGGGCGACGGCCGCGGGGTGCAACGCGTCCTCGGTCGCCTCGGTGCCGTTGTGCTGCCAGGTGGCGACCAGTTCGTCGCGTTCCGGCAGGATGCCCGTCTCGACCCGGTGACCGTCCAGGGCGAAGTCGGCATCCGGTTGCCGCGCCACCGGCCAGCACAGCACCAGCTCGGCCCGTTCCGGCTCGCGGGCCGACCTGATCGTGGTCCAGAAGCTGCCGGTCGGCGGATTGCCGGTCTCGGCCAGCCGCTGCCACAGGGCGGCGAAGGCCTGGTTCGCCGCATCGTCGTCATCGCCTTCGGTCGCGTCGTCGGCGGCCAGCTCGATCAGGACCCCCGCGTACGGCTGCGGGGCCGCGGTCCGGAACTCGACCGGCACCACGACGTCCATCCCGGCCAGCACCTGCCGGGATCGGTCGGCGGCCCGGTCCTCGGCCTCCCGCGCGGCGACGACCCGTTCCCGGTGCTGTTCCAGCAGCTCGACCGCCCGATCCGGCGCGGCCACGGCCGAGGCGACCTCGGCCAGCGGCACGTCGGCATCCCGCAGCGCCTTGATCATCATCGCGTCCCGGAGCTGACTGGCGGCGTAGCGCCGGTAGCCGGAGTGCGGGTCGACCTCGGCCGGCGCCAGGATGCCGCGCTCGTCGTACAGGTGCAGGGCCTTGACGGTCAACCCGGCCCACTGGGCGAACTCGCCGATGTTCAACATGTCGTCCATCCTCTCGTTGGTGATTCGAGGATCCGGCCTCCTCCTGGAGGAGGGTCAAACCGCAGGGCTCCGACGGTACATTGAGTGATCGTGATCACCGCCGAACATCGCCTCCTGCTCGAGTATCTCCAGGCGCAGCGCGACAGCGTCCTGGCGATCGTCGCCGGGCTGGACGAGGAGGGTCGGCATCGCTCGGTGGTGCCGAGCGGCTGGACGCCGGCGAGCATGATCATGCATCTGGCGGGTGCGGAACGGTACTGGTGCGAGGGCCTGGTGGCCGGTGCCGCCGTCGGTCCCGATCCGGTCGGCGTCCCGCCGGAGCGGGTCTATCGGGAACAGTGGGTCCGGTCGGACCAGGCGCTGACCGGGTCCGTGCTCGACGACCTCCCGCGCGGCGAGGTGCCGGAGCACCACCGTGAGTTGGCGCGTACGGTCCGCACCGTGCTACTGCACCTGATCGAGGAGACGGCGCGCCATGCCGGCCACCTGGATGTGGCTCGGGAGTTGATCGACGGCCGCACCGGGCTCGGCCCGCGCTGACTCTGCGGCCCGTGCCGGCCGGGGTCAGCGTCGCTGCAGGGCCTCCTGATAGTCGCGGCGTTGTTGATCACCGGTTTCCCGGCGCCAGCGATCGACCGCGGCATCCCATTCTGACAGGGGTTTGCGGCCGATGACGATCTGCGTCTGCAGGTCGTTGATCGCTCGCCGGGCGGAGGAGCCGCTGGTCGAGGAGGTGTCGGAGAAGAGGCCCTCGGTCGGGTTCTTGACCCCGGTCGGCAGCACGGCCTTGAGATAGTCGTACTGCTGCTGCACGATCTCCCGGTCGCCCGGGGTGTAGATCACCGCCGAGGACTGCCCGCCCAGATAGTTGAGGCCGGTCGGCAGGTCGGTCTTGGCCGCGGCGGTGGCGATGGGATCGGAGCCGGTCAGCGTGTAGTGGGTGCCCTCGACGCCGTAGTTGATCAACAGCTCGCCGCTGCTGCCGAACGGCGACGCGACGAAGTCGGCGAACCGCAGGATCTCCCGGACCCGCTCGTCGCTCGCCTTCTTGATCGCGACGAACGCGGTGTAGCCGGCCACACTGAGATGCTTGGCGGCCGGCCCGCCGCCGTCCCATTTCGGCAGCGTCAGCGCCCCGAGCCGCCAGTCCGGATTGACCCGGGCGTACGTACCCCAGCCGGAGAACGACTGCAGATAGAGCGACGTCTGGCCGCCCTGCCACCAGGTGTAGTTCTCGGCCCCGGCGGAGGGGGAGTCGGGATGCACGTACTGCTTCCGGAACAGCTGCAGGGTCAGGTCGAGCGCCTGCTTCATCTGCTCGGTCTCGTAGGCATGGGTGAAGGTCTCGCCCTCCAGCGCCCAGTCGTTCGGCGCGCCGACCATCTCCAGCATCGCCGGCAGGATCCAGCCGGCCAGGTTGGCGCCGAGGGCGAAGACGGCCCGGCCGGGATCGCTCAGCTGCCGGCAGAGGTCGAGGAAGTCCTGCCCGTCGCGCAGTTCCGGGGCCGCGGTGATGCCGTGCCGCGCGAACAGGTCGCCGCGGTAGCTGCAGATCCTTCCCGCCGGCGGCCGGGGTTGCGCGATGCCCCAGAGCCGGCCGTTGACCTGGCCGATCTTCCAGGTTTCGGTGGGGATCGCGGCCAGCCCGGGATACTCCGCGATGGCGTCGCCGGCCAGAAAGTCGGTCAGGTCGGTGAAGTATTTGTCCAGGACGTTCGGCAGCCCGGGCACGCCGACGATCTGGACCAGGTCGGGCACCTCGCCACCGGCCAGCGTCACCTGGAACTTCGCCTGGTAGTCGGCCGACTGGACCGGATTGAGGGCGAAGCTGAAGCCCGACTCCCGCTCGATCCGTTGCCACCAGGGGTTGCGCTCCTTCGGGGCCACGGCGGCCGTGCCCTGCAGCAGGGTGGTGATCGGCGCCGAGGCTTCCCGGTACGGGAATCCCTTCCGGGGCTGGGGTTCGGCCGGGTAGCTGAAGTAGCCGGCCGGGACGCCTCCGGCGGCCTCCGGCAGGTCCGGCTCGCCGGCGGCGAACGGCACTCGGGTTGGCAGCTCGCCGCTGCCGCGCTCCTGCCGGACCGGCCCGGTCTGGTCGGTGCAGCCGGCCAATCCGGCGGCGGCCAGGGTGGCGCCGGCCAGGAATCCTCGCCGGTCCATCTCAGCGCCCGACCCAGATCCGGAGCCGCGGTGCCGAACCGCCGGCCGGTTGCAGCACCGAGCGCTGCCCGTCCTCGGCCGTGTCGTCGGCGCCGCGCGGCTGGTTGATCACCAGGAACGTGAGCCGGTCGCCGTCGTGCCGACGGAGCACGTCGGTGACGTCGAGCCGGGCCGGCGCGCCATCGGTGCCGGGTCTGATCGTCAGCTGGCCGACCGGGCTGACCTCGTCGCCGTCGCCGGTCAGGACCGCATCGTCGCCGCCGAGATAGGGCGCGGAGTTCCAGGTGACATCGGCGGCATCCCAGCTCAGGTCCGTGGCCGCGACCACCAGCACGGTGGTCGAGGCCGCTGCGGTCGCTGGGAACTCGAGCGTCGCCCGGCTCAGCCGGTCACGATCGACTTTCGGCCGGAACTCGAGCAGGGTCACCTCGTCCGCGCCGCCGGCCGCGGCTCCGGCCCGCTGCACGGCCAGGCCTTCATGATCACCGAGGGCGGTGTCCGCGTCGGTGCCGCCGCGGACCAGGGCGGCCTGCGTCGGCCGTACGGCCTTGAGCTCGGTGGCGTCCAGCGGCAGGGTCAGCAGCCAGACGCTGTCGACCGGCTGATCGAGCCGGAACCGGCCGGAGCCGGACAACGGGATCTGCCGGGAGATCCCACCGGCGTAGTCGGCGCTGATCTCCTCGATCGTGATCATGGTCCCGGCCGCCAGTCCGAGCGCGGTCAGGTCCAGGTCGACCGGTCCGGGCGCCGCCGGCTCGGCGGCCCGGCAGACCAGCAGCCGGAAGCAGTGTCCGGTGCGGTCCCCGGCGAGCCAGGCGCGGATGCCGGCGCCGGGATCGCCGAACTCGGCGCCGATCCGGTCGGCCGTCGCGCCGAAGGCCCGGGCGAACAGCCGCAACGCCTCGGCTCCGCGGGTCGCGCCGCGGACCTGATAGGGGGGCTCGTGCTCGACGTAGAAGAAGCCGCTCTTGTACGGCTAGCCGTCCGGGCCGAGGGTGTTCTCCAGCTTGAAGAAGATCAACGCCTGCACGCCGCCGTCGGTCAGCGTGGCCGCGGTCTCCACGTTCTCCCGGGCGACCCGCGGCGTCTCCAGTGACTCGGCGCGGCCGGCGAAGCCGGAGGTGTTGTAGCGGTTGATCTCGGTGTAGGCGACCGGGAGCTCGGACCCCGGCGCGTGTTCGTCGAGTTTGGCAAAGATCGTTTCCAGCTCCCGCGGATACCAGGACGGCGGCTGATTGTAGGAATGGGTGTCGAAGACGTCGAAGGTGGCCTCGTCGGTCGGCTCGCCGCGATAGTCGGTGTGCAGGTTGAGCAGCGCGAGCTTGCCCCAGCCGATCTCGTCGTCGCGGGTGTCGTTGCCGTAGTAGCCGGTCGTCGCCGGATTGGCCTCGAAGTTGTACGGCTGGAACAAGCCGGCCTCGTCGGGCATGGTGGAGCGGGTGATCACCGGGGCGTGCACCAGGCCGGGATGATCATCACCGGTCGCCGCGGCGGCCTTCTCACACGCTCGATGCAGCGCGTCGGAGCCGAACCGCAGTGCGCGCAGGAAATGGCCCTGGTCCGGAATCTTCTCCCGCACCCCTTTGGCGTCCGGCTCGTTGACGAAGGCGAACCGGCGCAGGCCGAAGTTCTTCGCCAGGTAGTAGGCGTGGGCGAAGTTGTACTGCCATTTGCGCCACAGCTCCGGCCAGTCGTCGGGCCAGGTGCCGGACGCGTCCATCTCCGCGATCATCTCCACCCCAAGATCATTCAGCCGGCCGAACAGATGATCGGCGTTGAGATGATTGGAGCCGCCGGTGATCACGTCGGCGTAGCGGACCTTGATCGCCGGCCAGTCCAGGAAGCGGTTGTCCTCCGGGGATCCCAGCAGTTCCGCTCGCAGTGTTTCGAAGGAGGCCAGATCCTGGCACTCCTCGCCCGGGCCGATCAGGTCGGCGGTGAGCCAGTGGTTGGGCGAGGCGAAGGTCCGGGACGCGTACGCCCGGGAGTAGCGGAACCACGCCGTGGTGTTGCTGCCGGCCACGAAGTGCGCGGTGTTGTAGCCGAACAGCGGCAGCGTCCGGCCGCCACCGGCCCCGGGATCCGGTACGGCGAGCCGGGCCGGACGCGGCCGGGCGGCGGCCGGACCGGCGCCGATCACCGGCACGGCGATCGTGACGGCGGCGGTGGACGCGAGGAACCGGCGTCGACCTGGGCTGGAAGGGGATTCTGGCGTCGGGGCGTCGATCATGGAGACTCCTTCGTCGATGATCATGACGAGCTGTTGATCAGGGGGTGCCGATCGTCGACCGGCGGATGATCAAGGTCGGGTGGACCCGGAACTCGCCGACCGCCGCGGTCCGGGGATGATTCAGCAGGTCCAGCAGCATGTCGGCGGCCAGTCGGCCGATGGCGGAGCGCTGCGGGCTGACCGACGTCATCGGGATGTCCGCGACGTCGCCGCCTTGGGCGTCGTAGGCGGCGATGGCGACGTCCCGCGGCACCCGGCGCCGGCGGTGCAGCAACTGGGTCATCGTCGCGGCGGCGAGCAGCCCGCCGCCGACGAACGCGGCATCGGCCTTCCGCTCGATCAGTTGCTCGGCGGCCATGACCCCGGTCAGTTCGGGCTCGGTGATCAACAGCGCCGGGTCGAAGGTCCGGCCGGCGGCGATCAGGGCGTTGCGGTAGCCGCGGGTCAGTTCCTCCGCGCCGGGCCGGCCGCCGACCAGGACCGCGGCGATCCGCTCCCGGCCGATCTGGATCAGGTGCTCGGTGGCCAGGAAGGAGGCCTGCTCCAGGTCGGTCAGCACCGCGGGGATCCGCGGAAACATGCCGTCCGGCAGCCGACGCTCGATCAGCACGCAGGGCACCGGCAGCTGCCGCAGCCGGTCGAAGAATTCGGGGTCGCCGGACCAGCGGGCCAGGCTGGCCGAGCAGAGGATCCCCTCGGCGCCGTCGCTGACCAACGATTCGAGTTCGTCGCACTCGCCGCGGAACTCGTAGTGGGAGCAGGTGACCATCAGCCGGCCGTCCCGCCCGGACAGGACGGATTCGACGCCGGACAGAATCTCGCCGTAGAAGGTCAGATTCGGGACCAGGGCCCCGACCAGGCGCCGGCCGGAGCTGGTCGCGACGTAGCGGTCGGAGATGCCGCGGGGAGCGGTGATCACGACCGTGCCGGAGCCCTGCCGGGTGCGCAGCACTCCCTGGCCGGCGAGTCGTTCGACGGCGGAGCGGGCGGTCTTGATGCCGACCCCACAGGCGGCGGCGATGTCGGCGATGGACGGCAGCCGGGAGCCGACCGGGACCTGCCCGGAGGCGATCTGGCCGTGGATCCAGTCGATGACCGCGAGGTAGCCGGCGCCGCGGGTCGGGCCGGCGGCGGCGTCTGGTTCTGGCAACGGTGCCTTCTCGATCATCGTCGCTGAGTCTTGCACCGCCGCCGATTGTGCCTCAAGAGTTTGCCGCGGGGCACAATTGTCGGGTCTCGATGAGGCCTGGTCGCAATTGCGCCGGCTCGACGGTGGCGACCCGGATCAGCGCGGGAAGGGCAGGATCGGCGCGCTGCCGAGCAGGAACAGGATCAGGCTGATCACGACCATGATCAGCGAGATGATCAACGAGAACAGCACGACGCCGAAGGCCGCGAAGAAGCCGAACTTGATCGCGGTGCCCGCGCCGATCGTCACCTTCACCTCGGACGGTTCCTGATAGGGGTTGCTCATGGCCGGTCACGCTATCGCGCCGGAACCTCAGACCTTGCGGATGCGCACCCATTTCACGCGGTGATCGGAATCCTTGCGCAGGATCGCGGTGGCCCGGCCGCGGGTCGGCCGGATGTTGGTCCACAGGTTGGGGCCGTTGATCGAATCCCAGATCCGGCCGGCCTCGGCCACCGCTTCGGACTCGGAAAGCCTGGCGTACTTGGTGAAGTAGGAGCGCGGGTCCTGGAAGGCGGTGTCGCGCAGCGACTGGAACCGCTGGATGTACCAGTCCCGGACGTCGACCGGGTCGGCGTCGACATAGACGGAGAAGTCGAAGAAGTCACTCACCGCGAGCCCGGTGGTGCCGTCGGCGCGGACCCGGGCCGGCTGCAGCACGTTCAGACCCTCGATGATCATGATGTCCGGCCGGCGGACCACCGCCTCCTGGCCCGGCACGATGTCGTAGCTCAGGTGGGAGTAGACCGGCGCGGTCACCTCCTCCTTGCCCGACTTCACGTCCATCACGAACCGGAGCAACGCCCGGCGGTCGTACGACTCCGGGAAGCCCTTGCGGTGCAGCAGCCCGCGTCGCTCCAGCTCGGCGTTCGGCAGCAGGAACCCGTCGGTGGTGATCAGCGTGACCCGCGGATGCTCTGGCCAGCCGGCCAGCAGTTCGCGAAGCAGCCGGGCCATCGTCGACTTGCCGACCGCGACCGAGCCGGCGACGCCGATCACGAACGGGGTCCGGTCCACCGACAGGCGGAGGAACTCGTTGGTCGAGCGATAGAGGTTGCCGGTATGCCGGACGTACTCGCTGAGCAGCCGGGTCAGTGGCAGGTAGACCTCGCGGACGTCGATCAGCCGGGTCGGGTCGCGCAGACCGCGCAGTTTCTCCAGCGTCTGGGCGTCCAGGGTGAGCGGGGTCGAGGCCGCCAGCTCCGCCCAGTCGGCCCGATCCCGCTCGACATAGGGCCCGATCCCGTTCCCGTTTCCGTTGAACCGCTGAACCACGGGGACATTCTGCCCACTCCGGCCGACTTGTCAGAACCGGGCTCCGGCAAGCTAGCGCCCGGTCGGTAGAAGTCGGCTGAAGCGGGGCGGTCACGCTAGCCTGTCGGACATGTGTGGAATCGTCGGATACGTCGGAGCCAAGCCCGCCGGCACGGTGGTGGTCGAGGGCCTGCGACGGCTGGAATATCGCGGGTACGACTCCGCCGGGGTGGCCGTCGTCGGCTCGCTCGGTGGGGCCCGGTCCGGTGCGGACGGGCGCTCGATCACCGCCGTCAAGAAGGCCGGGAAGATCGCCAACCTGGACAAGGAGCTGGCCGAGCATCCGCTGCCGGCGACCGGGCAAGGCATCGGGCACACCCGGTGGGCGACCCACGGCGCGCCCAACGATGTCAACGCGCACCCGCACCTGTCGGCCGACGGCCGGGTGGCGGTCGTGCACAACGGCATCATCGAGAACTTCGCCGCGCTCCGCGCCGAACTGATCGCCGCCGGGGTCCCGCTGGCCTCCGACACCGACACCGAGACCGTCGCCCACCTGATCAGCGCCCTGCTGGACCAGGGGATCGACCTGGCCACCGCGATGCGCCGGGTCTGCAACCGGCTGGACGGGGCGTTCACCCTGGTCGCGGTCGACCGGGACACGCCCGATCTGGTGGTCGGCGCGCGGCGCAACTCGCCGCTGGTGGTCGGGGTCGGCGACGGCGAGAACTTCCTCGCCTCCGACGTGGCGGCGTTCATCGAGCACACCCGGGACGCGATCGAGCTGGGTCAGGACCAGGTCGTGCAGATCACCGCCGCCGGGGTCACCGTGACCGACTTCGAGGGGCGGCCGGCCGACGTCCGGCCGTACCACGTCGACTGGGATCTGACCGCCGCGCAGAAGGACGGCTACGACTGGTTCATGCGCAAGGAGATCTACGAGCAGCCCGACGCGGTCGCCAACACGTTGCTCGGCCGGCACTCCAAGGAGGGCAAGCTGATCTTGGACGAGCTGCGGATGTCCGAGGAGGACCTGCGCCAGATCGACAAGATCATCATCGTCGCCTGCGGCACCGCCTTCTATGCCGGGCTGGTGGCCAAGTACGCGATCGAGCACTGGACCCGGCTGCCCTGCGAGGTCGAGCTGGCGCACGAGTTCCGCTACCGCGATCCGATCGTCGGGCCGTCCACCCTGGTGGTCTGCATCTCGCAGTCGGGGGAGACCGCCGATTCGTTGATGGCGGTCCGGCACGCGAGCGAGCAGAAGGCGCGGGTGCTGGCGATCTGCAACACCAACGGCTCGACCATCCCGCGCGAGTCGGACGCCGTGATCTACACCCACGCCGGTCCGGAGATCGGCGTCGCCTCGACCAAGGGCTTCATGACCCAGCTGGTCGCCTGCTATCTGCTCGGGCTCTATCTGGCCCAGGTGCGGGGGACCAAGTTCGACGACGAGATCGCCGCGACGGTCGCCGAGCTGGAGGGCATGCCGGCAGCGATCCGGTCCGTGCTGGACGACATCGAGCCGGTGATCAACCTTGCCGAGGCGTTCGCCGACGAGCCGTCGGTGCTCTTCCTCGGCCGGCACGTCGGCTATCCGGTGGCGCTGGAGGGTGCGCTGAAGCTCAAGGAGCTGGCCTACATCCACGCCGAGGGCTTCGCCGCCGGTGAGCTGAAGCACGGCCCGATCGCGCTGATCGATGATCAACTGCCGGTCTTCGTGGTGGTGCCGCCGCGCGGTCGTGATCAACTGCACGACAAGGTGGTCTCCAACATCCAGGAGATCCGGGCCCGCGGCGCGCGGACCATCGTGCTGGCCGAGACCGACGACACGACGGTCGAGCCGTACGCGGACACCATGATCAAACTGCCGAAGGTGTCCACCCTGCTGCAGCCGATGCTGGCCGTGGTGCCGCTGCAGGTGTTCGCCTGCGAGCTGGCCACCCGCAAGGGCCATGACGTCGACCAGCCGCGCAACCTGGCCAAGTCCGTCACCGTCGAATGAGATCGCCGGAATGATCATCGGGATCGGGATCGACGTCTGCGACGTCTCCCGGTTCGCCGAGACGATCGAGCGACGGCCGGGGCTGGTCCAGCGGCTGTTCACCCCGGCCGAGGCCAAGAAGTCGACCGCTTCGCTGGCCGCCCGGTTCGCCGCCAAGGAGGCGCTGGCCAAGGCCCTCGGTGCACCCAGCGGTCTGAGCTGGACCGACGCCGAGGTGATCACCGACGGAGAGGGCCGGCCGTCCTTCCTGATCATCGGCACCGTCGCCCAGCGGGCCGAAGAGCTGGGCGTGGGCACGATTCATCTGTCGATCTCCCACGACGCCGGCATCGCGTCGGCCATGGTGATCTGCGAGGAATGATCGGCCGAGCAGTTGCTGTCCTGATGGACCGACCTGGCTTCTGGGGAAGCTGCCGCCGGGTAGTCCCGGCGAGATCCTCCCCGGAACTCCCGTTCGAGGTCAGAGCGCCACGGTGACGGTCGCGGTGCTGCCGTCGTGGTACGTCACCCGGAGCGGGACGCCCCGACGACTCGCCCCGGCCAGGTCGTCGCCGGGGAGCCAGAGGGCGAACTGGCCGTCGGTGACGCTGGCCAGGACCCGGCCCCGGCTCGGGCTGGTGTAGCTGACTTCCGCCACCTCCGCACCGGCGAGGCCGACGGCGACCGACAGTTCGTGGTTGTCGATCGCGCCGGTGCCGAGACTGGTCGCGGTCAGTTCGCGGGGTCCTGGCCGGTCGGCCGACCGGGTGGCACCGATGGAGCCGAAGAAGGCATCGAACAGCGGTCGGGGCCGGTCCGCGACGCACAGCGCGGAGAAGCCGTCGGCACCGGCGAGGACGACCAGGGACCAGTTGCCGCGCCGTTCCGCGATCGCCGGGGTCGCGGCGGCCAACTCATCGCGGTAGTCCGGGCTGCCCGACCGGTGCTCCTCCCGGCAGGCTTCCGCGGCCTTGGCGCGGTCGGCCGTCGACATCGCCGTCGGCCGGGCGGTCCAGGTGGCGAAGGCCGGATCACCGCCGATCGCCGCCGGGACCACGATCGCCGCCGCGGTGCCGGCCGCGACCAGGCCGGTGGCCGCCGCGATCCGGCCGGCGACCCGGCGGCGGTGTGGGCGAGCCCGCACGGCCGGGGCGGCGGGCTCGGTGGCCAGGATCCGGTGCAGGCCGGCCCGGGCCCGCGGGTGGTGCGGATCGGGAGCCTGGTCGGCCGGGTCCAGGGTCTTCAGCAGGTGGAGTTCGTCGAGCTTCGTCATCGGGACTGCCTTTCGGGAATCCCGGCCGGCGTGCGGGCCGGCCGGGGATCGCGGTGGTCGAGCAGCGACCGCAGCGCCCGCCGGGCGCGGCTGAGGCGGAGCCGGAACGCGACCGGCGTGATGCCCAGGACGGCCGCGGCCCGTGGCGCGGTGAGGTCGTCCAGGACGGTCAGCGCCAGCGCTTCCTGCTGGCGGGCGGGAAGCCGGCCCCAGGCCGCGGTCAGGTCGACCTGCTGGGCGATCAGGTCGGCGTCGCCGTCGGTCGCGGTCGTGGTGACGTCCGCGAGCCGGATCGCCAGCGCGTCCCGCCGTCTGGAGCCCCGCCGAGCATTGAGGATGACGTTCCGGGCGATGCCGAAGAGCCAGGCCCGGGCGTCACCCAGCTGGGTCGGCACCTCGCCGATCCGCCGCCAGGCGACCAGGAAGGACTCGGCCACGACGTCCTCGGCCCGGCCCGGATCGACCCGCCGCTGGGCGAACCGGATCAGCTCCGGATAGCCCGCCTCGTACAGGGCCGTGAACCGTGCCTCCCGGTCGGGAGTCCGCGAATCGCTGCTCATGACCCGTACCTGTCCAGCACGGCCCCAGTGTGTCGCCCGTCCGGCCAGAAAACTGCTCCGGATCCGCTGACCTTACACGTACAATTGGGTAAGGATCTTGATTTAACGTAAGGAATCGGTGATGACGACGGCGACGATGACCAGCAAGGGCCAGATCACGGTGCCCCGGGATGTGCGCGAAGACCTCGGATTGGTGGCGGGTTCGAAGGTGATGTTCGTGAAACTCGGTCCGCGCGACTATCGGATCGTTGCTCGGACCGGGCGGATCGAGGACCTGTTCGGGATCCTCCATCGGCCCGGCCAGCGGCCGCTCACGATCGAGGAGATGAACGAAGGCATCGCCGAGGCCGCGGCCGAGAGCGGGATGCGTGGCGTACGGAACGAGCCGTGATCGCGGTCGACACCAACATTCTGGCCCGGGCCATCGCGGAGGAGGACGACACCGTCTCGGCCGAGCTGGCCCGATCCTTCCTCAGTGGCCTGACCGCCGAGAGGCCGGGCTTCATCACTCAGGTCGTGATGGCTGAGTTCTATTGGGTGATCTCGCGTAGCTACCGGTTCGACCGGCAGTCCTGCCTGCAGGTGATCCGCGGACTGGTCGAGACGCCGACGCTCGAGTTCGACGACGGCGAAGGCGTGATCCGCGCGCTGATGCTGGCCGAGGACACCGGAGCCGACTTCGCCGACGCCCTGATCCAGGGTGCCGTCGAACTGTTCGGCGTCGACGAGGTCGTGACCTTCGACCGGGCGGCGGCCAACCGGCTGGGCTGGCGGCTCCTGTCCGAGTGATCACGCCTCACTAGACTCGCGGGATGCGGCTGATGCGTCGGAGTTGGGCCGAGCCGGGTTGGGCGGTCGCCCTGCTGGCGGCCGGCGCCCTCGCCGCGATCAGCCTGATCGGGTCGTCCGCGGTGCTGGTGCTGCCCGTCGGCGTCACCCTGGCCTGGCTGGCCGGCCGCTGGTCGAGGTCGCTGCCGGTGGCCGTGGTGATCATGATCGGCAGCGCCGGCGCCGCGTTGATCATCGAGACGGTACGGGACCCGGCCGGCTTCGGGTCCCGGGTGTTGTCGATCCCGTTGATCATGCTGCTGGCCGTGGTCCTGCCGTGGTGGCTCGGTCGGAGCCGGCGGCAGCGGCTGGAGCAGCGGGCCCGGGAGCAGCGGCTGATCGACCGGCAGGCCCGGCAGAACGAGCGGGCCCGGATCGCCCGGGACATGCACGACTCACTCGGTCACGAGCTGGCCCTGATCGCGCTGCACTCCGGAGCCCTGGAGCTCGCCGCCGACAGCTCGGCGGAGCACCGGGCCGCGGCCGCCGCGGTCCGCCAGGGAGCGACCGCGGCCACCGAACGGCTGCACGCGATCCTCGGCCTGCTCGGTGACGGACCGGAGGCGGCCGATCCGGGCGCGCCGGTCGAGATCCCCGAGCTGGTCCGGCGGGCCCGCGAAGCCGGGGTCATGATCGACTTCAGCGGAACAGCCGACGCCGTCGCGGGCTGGTCGGCCGATGTCGTCCGGACCGCCGGACGGGTCGTGCAGGAGGCGATCACCAACGCCGTCAAGCACGCGCCCGGCAGCCGGATCGAGGTGCGGATCGACGACACGGACCCGATCCGGATCGAGATGATCAACTCTGCCGGTACGAGCCGCCCCGGCCCGGCGGCCGCCGAGGTCGACGGTCCGGCCGGTCAGGGGTTGATCGGGCTGGACGAGCGGCTCCGGCTGATCGGGGGCCGGCTGCTCGCGGACCGGGACGGGGACGGATTTCGGGTGACGGCGACGATCCCGCGGGGCGGTCGGCCCGGTCGTCCCGGCGAGCTGCCGGAGGCATCACCGCTGCTGGCGGAGAGTCGTCGCCGGCACCGGCGGCGCCGGATCGTGACCGCACTGTTGCCGGCCGTGCTGGGCGTCGGATTGGCGGCCACCCTGTTCGGCGTGCACGCCGTCACGGTCGCCCAGACCGCGCTGGCGCCGCAGCGGTTCGGCGAGCTCGAGCTGGGCCGGTCGCGGGCCGAGCTGGCGGCGATCCTGCCTGAGCGGAGCCAGCCGGGGCCGCCGCCGATCCTGGCCGTGCCGCCGGCCCCGGCCGAAAGCCGGTGCGAGTTCTATCAGGCCCGCTCGTCGGTGTTCGACTTCAGCGCGGCGATGTTTCGGCTCTGCTTCGCCGGTGGTGACGAACGGCTCGCGGCCAAGGACCACCTGCTCCCGGCGGCAGCCCGATGATCGGCGCCGATCAGGTCGCTGACGCCGGCCGGGTCCGGGTGCTGATCGCGGACGACGAGGCGTTGATCCGGGCCGGTGTCCGGGCTGTGCTGGACACCGATCCGCGGATCGCGGTGGTGGCGGAGGTGGCGGACGGCCACGGAGCGATCGAGCAGACCCGGCGGCACCGGCCGCAGGTGTTGCTGCTGGATCTGCAGTTGCCCGACCTGGACGGGATCTCGGCCGCCGTCGAGATCGCCCGGCAGGTGCCGGAGACCAAGATCGTCGTGCTGACCACCTTCGGCGCCGACGACAACATCCGTCGGGCGTTGACCGCGGGCGTCGTCGGCTTCGTGCTCAAGGCGTCCGACCCGCGGGAGTTGATCATGGCCGTGCACGCTGCCGCCGACGGGGCGGCCTACCTGTCGCCGCGGGTCGCCGAGCGGGTGATCGCCCGATTCCGGAGCACGGCCGGGGATGGCCGGGCGGCCGCGGACCGGGTGGGCCGGCTGACCCGCCGGGAGCGGGAGGTGCTGGCCCTGCTCAGCGACGGGTCGTCCAACGCCGAGATCGGCCGGCGGCTGCACCTGGTCGAGGGCACGGTCAAGGCCCACGTCAGCGCGATCCTGATCAAGCTCGAGGTGGCCAACCGGGTCCAGGCCGCCCTGCTCGGCTACGAGGCCGGGCTGACCCGCCGATGATCAGGCATCCCGGAGCCAGAGCAGGACGTAGCCGCCGAGCTGGGCCAGCGCGGCCCAGACCGCCAGGATCGCCACCGCCACCCCGGCTCCGTAATCGCCGCCGTCCGGGCTCATCATGATCGCGCCCGCCGTGCTCGGCAGATACGTCCGCACCGTCTGCAGCCAGTCCGCGGCGGAGACCTGGGTCAGCACCGGCACCGCGAGCAGCAGCAACAGCGCCACCAGGATGGAGACGATCGTGCTCCGCGTGATCGCGCCCACGCCCACCATCAGGATGCCGACCAGCGCCAGATAGCCGCCGATGCCGAGCGCCGAGCGGACCACCTCGCCGGCGGTCGCGGTGTTGGTGCCGCCGAGGATCGCGGTCGCGGTGATCATCCCGGCCGCGGCGAGCAGCACCCCGGTGACGAAGGCGACGACCGCCGTGACCGCGGTCTTGGCCAGCAGCAGCTGACCGCGCAGCGGCGTGCCGCGCAGCGTCAGCCGGATCGCCTGGCTGCCGTATTCGGTGGTGATCACGGTGATCGTGATCATCAGCAGCGGCAGCTGGCCGACCGTCGTCGCGCTGGCCGCGATGCTCGCGGCCGAGGCGGTGATGTCGTACCCGTTGGCCGCGCTGGCGGCGATCGAGGCGGACAGGGCCATCGAGAACAAGATCATCAATAGGATCGAGGCGAGCACCGCGAACCGGGTGAAGCGGAGGCTGCGCAGCTTGATCCATTCGGCCCGGCCGGCGGCGACGACCTGCGGTCCGGCTGCTCGAAGGGAAGTGATCATGGTCATCGGCGTGGCTCCTGCTCGGACGAGGGGACGGGTTCGGCGCGGTAGTCGACGGAGTCGCCGGTGAGCTCGAGATAGGCCTCCTCGAGCGAGGCGGACCGGGTCGCCAGCTCGTGCAGCCGGACCTGGTGCCGGAACGCGAGGTCGCCCAGCTCGACCAGCGTGGCGCCGCTGATCAGCAGCTCGTGGTCCGACCTGATCTCGACCGCCCAGCCGGTGTCCCGCAGCGCGGCGGCGAACCGCCCGGGCTCCGGCGTCCGGACCCGGATCGCGTTCCGCGAGGCGGCCGCGATCACCGCCGGCAGCGGCGCGTCGGCGATCAGCCGGCCGCGGCCGAGCACGATCAGCTGATCGGCCGTGTCCTCCATCTCGCTCATCAGGTGACTGGAGACCAGCACCGTCCGGCCCTCGGCCGCCAGCGACCTGATCAGGCCGCGGATCCAGCGCACCCCGTCCGGATCGAGGCCGTTCACCGGCTCGTCGAAGAGCAGCACCGGCGGGTCGCCGAGCAGCGCCGCGGCGATGCCCAGCCGCTGGGTCATCCCGAGCGAGAAGTCGCGGGTCCGTCGGCCGGCGACCGCGGTCAGGCCGACCAGTTCCAGCACCTCCGCGACCCGCCGTCGCGGGATCCGGCCGGCCGCGGCGATCGCGGCCAGATGCGCCGTGGCGGTGCGGCCCGGATGGGCCACGGTCGTGTCCAGCAGGGCGCCGACCTCGCGCAACGGATCCCGGAGCGCGGGGTACGGGCGGCCGTCGATCAACGCCGTGCCGGCCGTCGGCCGATCCAGGCCGACGATCATCCGCATCGTGGTGGACTTCCCGGCTCCGTTCGGCCCGAGGAAGCCGGTGACGACGCCGGGACGAACGCTCACCGTCAGCTCGTCGACCGCCGTCGTCCGGCCGTACCGCTTGGTCAGTCCGGTCAAGGTGATCATGAGATCAGCTCCGCGATCCGGTGCTCGGCGGGGACGGTGTCCAGGATCGGCTGCGGCCGATCGTTCAGGTGCTGATCGAAGAACGCCGCCAGATAGGCCCGCTGGACCGCGAGCCCGGCGGCCGGGTCGACCGTCCCGATCGCTGCCCGTACCGCTTCCTGATCAAGGTCGAGCTCGGTGCCCACCTCCGGCAGCAGGGTCTGCAGGTCGGTGAAGCTCATGTGCTCCGCGGCCGGTAGGTAGAGATCACGCTTCCAGCCGGTGAACCGGCCCCAGTAGTCAGCCCAGTCCGGCGCGCCGCGATGGGTGTGCGGGCGGTCCGACTCGCCGTCGGTGCCGCCGCCCATCAACAGGAACGGCCGGTCCAGGGTCGCGTCCGGCCGGCCCTGATACTTCCGGCCCATGCTGCCGTCCAGGTTGACTCCGGCGTCGATCCGGTCGTCGGTGATCATGGTCTCGGCCGCGGCGAAGCCGCCCATCGAGTGGCCGAACATGCCGACCCGGGACAGGTCGAGCGTCGCCCCGATCCCGGCCGGCAGGTCTCGGCCGTCGACATCGGGATTCGCGCCGGCCTGCAGCAACTCCAGTTGATCAAGGACGAAGCTGAGGTCGCGGACCCGTTCGGCCAGGGCCTGCTTCAGGTCGACCCCGCGGGCCGGCATCGTCAACCCGTCCGGGAACTCCACCGGGGCCTGATAGGTGCTGTCCACGGTGACCACGACATAGCCCCGGCTGACCAGGTCCTCGACCTGTTGGGTGCCGAGGAAGCGGGGCCGGCCGCCGCCGGGGGAGTAGAGGACGACCGGGCGCGGCTCGGCGCCGGCGACCGCGGCCCGGGTCTGGGCGTGCGTGGTCGCGCCGGCGAAGTCGACCGCGTCCTTGACGATGCCGAGCTCGGCGCTGGTCTGGTTGTAGAAGGACGCGACCCGGGCGGGCAGGTACGGGGTCGGCGGCGCGGCCGGGTCGTGCCGGGCCGGATACCAGAGGCTGATCATCAACTCCCGCGGCCCGCCGCCGTCGGCCCAGGGGTCAGGTCGTTCGGTGTCGATCAGGTGCAGCTCGAAGGTCCCGATCTGCTCCGGGCCGGTCGGCGCGGCCAGGGTGAACGGCACCGGGTCGCCGGGACCGGCGGCGGAACTCTCGGCCACGGCCGGCGGCAGCGTGATCGCGGCCGTCAGCAGGACCGCGACCGCGAGCGCGAGGCCGGTCCAGACCCGGGCCATCGGGTGGGGATAGGTGGAGGACATGAATCGAGAATGGCGGCCCGGCCGGGGACGGCACATCTGTCGAACGGCAGCCGTACCCCTGACGAAAGTCAAGGATTCGCCCGGCTTCCCGGACCTGTTGCAGGTACGCATATGTATATGTATAGTTCTGCGTATGCCGAACAAGACGATCTACGTGTCCGACAGCGATCAGGAACTGTTCGCCAAGGCTCAGGAGCTGGCCGGGGGCAGTTTGTCCGCGGCGATCACCACCGCCCTCCGACAGTACGTCGAGCTGGAGGAGGGGCGCCAGGAGGGCTTCGAGGAGATCGTCGTCAAGGTCGGCGTCGGGGTCGGCCGTAAGGTCCGGTTCTCCGGCGTGCTGCTGGCCGAGTGGGCCAACACGACGATGAGCCGGATGGAGACGTACCGGATCTATCGCAGCCGCACCGGCAAGTTCGTGCTGCACGTCGACCGCTCGCCGGAATGGAAGGACCAGTCGGACAACGCCGAGAAATGGAGCCAGGGCTGGCGCGCCTGGGTCGGCAACCTCAGCGCCAACCAGAGCTGGAGCTACACCCAGGGCGAGGCGACGCTCGACGTCGTCGATCATGTCGAGGACCTCAAGGACAAGGTCCCGCCCAAGCTGTACGAGTTGATCAAGAACGCGGATCAGGAGCCACTGGTCGAGGACCTCGACATCTGACTCCGCCGCTGAGCTAGCCGGCACACCAACACCAACCGAGCCGAGGGACCGTGGGCGCCCTCCGGTCTGTCGAGCCTGCCCACCCAGCGTCACCCAACACCACACCACCTCTCCAGGGAAAGGGACAGCCATGTCCATGGCCATCGAGGCCGTCGGCCTCCGCCGCAGTTACGGCGACCAGGTCGTGCTCGACGGCGTCGACCTCCGGGTCGCCACCGGCACGATCTTCGCCCTGCTCGGGCCGAACGGCGCGGGCAAGACCACCACCGTCAACATCCTGTCCACCTTGATCACGGCCGACGCCGGCCGGGTCCGGGTGGCCGGGCACGACAGTCACGAGGATCCTGACGCGGTCCGCGCCGCGATCGGCGTCACCGGTCAGTTCTCCGCCGTCGACGGCCTGCTCACCGGCGCGGAGAATCTGAGCCTGATGGGCCGGCTGCACCACCTGAGCCGGGCCGAGAACGAGCAGCGGGTGGCCCGGCTGCTGGAGCAGTTCGACCTGGTCGAGGCCGGCAAGAAGCTGGCCGCGACCTACTCCGGTGGGATGCGGCGCCGGCTGGATCTCGCGATGACCCTGGTCGGTGATCCCAAGATCATCTTCCTGGACGAGCCGACCACCGGCCTCGATCCGCGCAGCCGCCGGACCATGTGGCAGATCATCCGCGAGCTGGTCGCCGGCGGCGTGACGATCTTGCTCACCACGCAGTATCTGGAGGAGGCCGACGAGCTGGCCGACCGGATCGCCGTCCTTGATCATGGCCGGTTGATCGCGGAGGGCACCGCCGCCGAACTGAAGCGCCGGGTGTCCGGCGGTCACCTCAACCTGCGGTTCCACGACGCCGAAGCCCTCGGCGCGGCCACGGTCGCGCTGGCCGGCTCGGTGCCGAACCTCGAGGCGTTGACCCTCCAGGTGCCCAGCGACGGCGGGGTCTCCTCGCTGCGCTCGGTGATCGAGCGGCTGGACCGGGAGGCGATCGAGGTCGCCGAGCTGACCGTACACACGCCTGACCTGGACGACGTCTTCCTGGCCCTGACGGGCCAACCTCACGAATCCATGATCACGACCGAGAAGGAACCAGTGCGATGAGTACGCTCCGCTATGCAGCCGCCGACACCCTGTCCCTGGCCCGGCGCAAACTGCTGCACATCCTCCGCTATCCGGGCATGACCCTGATCCTGGTCGGAATGCCGATCATCTTCATGCTGCTCTTCGTGTACGTCTTCGGCGGCACCCTGGGCGCCGGCATCGGCGGCAGCCGTGCCGACTACATCAACTACGTGGTCCCCGGGATCCTGGTGATGGGGGTCGCCGCCAGTGCCAATGGGGTCGCGGTGTCGGCCGCGATGGACATGACCGAAGGCATCATCGCCCGGTTCCGGACGATGGCGATCTTCCGCCCCTCGGTGCTCGCCTCGCACGTCATCGGCGGCGTCGTCCAGACTCTGTTGATCACCGCCGTGGTGATCGGCGTGGCCCTGCTGATCGGCTTCCGGTCCTCGGCCGGACCGCTGCAGTGGCTCGGCGTCGTCGGCGTGATCGTCATGATCGGCTTCGCCCTGACCTGGCTCTGCGTCGCCCTCGGCCTGGTCGCCAAGACCGTCGAGTCGGCCAGCAACCTGCCGATGCCGCTGACCCTGCTGCCGTTCCTGGGCAGCGGCTTCGTGCCGACCGACTCGATGCCGTTCGCGCTCAAGGTGTTCGCCGACTACCAGCCGTTCACGCCGATCATGGAGACCCTCCGCGGCCTGCTCTTCGGCACCCCGATCGGGCTCAACGGCATGCTGGCGGTCGCCTGGTGCCTGCTCATCTCGATCGTCGGCTTCGTCTGGTCCCGCCACCTCTACCGCCGGGACCCGACCCGGTGACCGCCACCCTGTCGCTGCCGTGACCCCTGCCACCCGACCCGCTCCAGCGGGCCGGGTGCCAGGCGTTTCAGTGCCGCAGGGCGGCCCCTCCAGCCGGCCGGCCGGTGCATTTCTCTACCTGTGTCGACTTTCGCGCGGCCCGGTCGCGGGTTGGGCGTGCGTTTCTCTACCTGTGTCGACTTTCGTACGGCCGGTCGCGGGTTGGGCGTGCGTTTCTCTACCTGTGTCGACTTTCGTACGCTTCCGGTCGGGATTCGGGGGGATTTCTCTACCAGTGTCGAGTTCGGACGCCTCAGCGGGAGGGTGCTCCACGAGCCGTCGCGTGCGGAGAATGACGCAGCTGCCGGCCGTCGCCCCTCCCCTCGGAGGGGCGGGACCGGTGGCGGCGAGGTGGGGTGCTCGTGGGCGGCTCGGGGTGGGGCTAGCCTGCTGATCATGGAGCAACGCGCCTACCGCACCGCGACGGTCCGCGAGGTCGAGGATGCGGAGATCGCCCGGATCGGTGCCGAGCCGCTGATGCGGCGGGCGGCGGCCGGAGTGGCGGCGGTCGCGCGACGGGAGTTGATCAAGCTCCGGGACCGGGCGTACGGCGGCTCGGTGTTGATCTTGGTCGGCGGCGGCAACAACGGCGGTGATGCCCTGTACGCCGGAGCCGGGCTGGCTCGCCGCGGCGTCCGGGTGCTCGCCGTCCGGTGTCTCGGCACGCCGCATCCGGCCGGCCTGGCGGCGCTGGAGTCGGCCGGCGGTCGGCTGGTCGGCCTGGAAGATCAGATCCTGGCCGGCTCCGACCAACGCTGGGATCTGGTGATCGACGGCATCCTCGGCATCGGCGGCCGGCCGGGGCTGCCCGCTCCGGTGGCCGAGCTGGCCGGCCGGCTGACCGGCGCCGGCGTCCCGGTGATCGCCGTCGACCTGCCGTCCGGCCACGACACCGACACCGGCGCGGCCGGCGACTGGGCGATCCAGGCCCGGCACACGGTCACCTTCGGCGCGCCGAAACCGTGTCACCTGATCGAGCCCGGTCGATCGGCCTCGGGCGAAGTCACGGTGATCGACATCGGGCTCGACTTCCGTTCGGCCCGGCCGGAGCTGAGCGCGCTCGACGTCGCCGGGCTCGCCGCCCTGTGGCCGTACCCGGGACGGCTGGTGGACAAGTACGCCCGCGGCGTCGTCGGCCTGGACACCGGCTCGGACCGCTATCCCGGCGCCGGGCTGCTGTCCACGCTGGGCGCCGTGTATTCGGGTGCCGGGATGATCCGCTACCTCGGCCAGGACAAGCCGACCGAGCTGATCGCCGCCCAGCTGCCGAACGTCGTCTTCGCCCCGGGCCGGGTGCAGGCACACGTGTTCGGCTCCGGCTGGGGCCGGCGCGAGGGCGGCGAACGGCTGATCCGGGACGCGCTCGACGCCGGCACTCCGGCGGTGGTGGACGCCGACGGGCTGCGCTGCCTGCCCGACCGGCTTCCGTCGAGCTGGCTGCTCACCCCGCACGCCGGCGAACTGGCCCGGCTGCTCGAGGTCGACCGGGCCGAGGTCGAGGCCGACCCGATCCGCGCGGTCCGGGCCGGCGCCGACCGGACCGGCGCGACCGTACTGCTCAAGGGCGCCACCCAACTGGTCGCCTCCCCCGACGTCACGCCGGTCCTGGTCGCGGTCCCCGGCCCGTCCTGGACCGCGCAGGCCGGCTCCGGCGACGTGCTCGCCGGGATCGCCGGCACCCTGCTCGCGGCCGGCCAGCCCGCCTTCCGGGCCGGCCAGCTCGCCGCCTCACTGCAGGCCTACACCGCGACCCGCCACCCGGGCCCGCTGCCACCCCAGGACCTCGCCCGCCACCTCCCGGAGACCATCGCCCACCTCGCCGACCCGTCAGTTATGCACGACCTTTCGCGGCGTGTCGGTGCAGAAGTGACGGCTCGTCGATAGTCGGAGAGGAATCAGATGGCGCTCAAGCCGGGTCGGCTGCGGGAAGGTGACACGGTCGCGGTGGTGGCGACCTCGGCCGGCTTGGCGGTCCCGTTTCCGCGGGTGTATCAACGCGGCCTCGCCGTCTTGCGCGAGGAGTACGGTCTCGAGGTCCGGGAATACCCGACGACCCGGCTGGGATCCGACCAGCTCTGGCGCGACCCGGCCGAGCGGGCCGCTGACCTGAACGAGGCGTTCGCCGACCCGGAGATCGCGGCGATCATCACCACCATCGGCGGCAGCGATTCGATCCGGATCCTGCCTCATCTCGATCCCGAGGTGGCTCGCCGGAACCCGAAGATCATGCTCGGCTATTCCGACACCTCGACCCAGTTGATCTTCTATCAGCAGCTCGGGTTGATCACGTTTCTCGGGCCTTCGGTGATGGCGGGTTTCGCCCAGCAGCATCACTTCCCGGAGGCGCGTGATCATGTCCGGGCGCTGCTGTTCGACAGCAAACCGGAGTACCGCTACCGCCCGTACCCGCGTTGGTCCTCGGCTGACTGGGACGGCGGGGAGCGGGGCGATGAGATCGGCCCTGTTCATGATCACGACGGCTGGCACTGGCTCCAGGGCGGCAACCCTGCCAGGGGCCGCCTTTTCGGCGGCTGCTTCGAGACCCTGGAGCAAATCAAGGGCACGCAGTTCTGGCCGGCACCGAGCTTCTGGGACGACCGGATCCTTGCCCTCGAGACCTCGGAGGAGGCGCCATCCCCGGACCAGGTCGCTCGCTGGCTGCGGAACTACGGCATGCAGGGTGTCTTCGATCGCGCCGCGGCGATCCTGATCGGCCGCGCCTGCGGTTACGCCGACGACCAGAAGCGCGAACTCGACCAGGCAGTGCTCCGCGTCATCGGCGACGAGTTCGGCGCTCGTGAGTTGCCGGTGGTAACCAATCTCGACTTCGGCCACACC
The DNA here is from genome assembly GCF_009299835.1 of Microlunatus speluncae. Classification (GTDB taxonomy): domain Bacteria; phylum Actinomycetota; class Actinomycetes; order Propionibacteriales; family Propionibacteriaceae; genus Microlunatus; species Microlunatus speluncae. Next base: position 142,145 of record NZ_VKCZ01000011.1, on the reverse strand, counting down.
GACCCACAATGGATTCTGCCGCTCGGCTGCCTGGCCGAGGTCGACCCGGCGGCCGGGGAGATCCGACTGGCCGAGTCACCACTGCGGTAGAAAGGACCCGTGCATCAGCAGACCGCGAGCGCCGACATCGATCTGGCGGCGATCCGGTCCAACGTCGCCATCCTCCGGGAGCTGGTGGCGCCGGCCGCGGTGATGGTCGTGGTCAAGGCCGACGGGTACGGGCACGGGATGGTGCCGGTGGCGCGCGCGGCTCGGGCGGCGGGGGCCGACTGGCTCGGCGCCGCGTTCCTGGACGAGGCTCTGCGACTGCGCGAATCCGGCGATCAGGGCCGGGTGCTGTGTTGGCTGTACGGGCCCGAGGAGGACCTGACGCCCCTGGTCGCGGCCGATATCGACGTGTCGATCCAGTCGGTCGGGCAGCTGGCCCGGGTGCAGGCCGCGGCGGCCGAGAGCGGGCGGACCGCGCGGATCCATCTCAAGATCGACACCGGGTTGTCCCGCAACGGCTGCGATGCCGCCGACTGGCCCGCGCTCTGCGCCGACGCGGCGGCGGCCGAGCGGACCGGCACGGTCGAGGTGGTCGCGGTCTGGTCCCACCTGGCCGCGGCGGACGAGCCCGGGCATCCGTCGGTGCCGATCCAGCAGAAGGCCTTCGACGTCGCGTACGAGCAGGCCGAGTTGGCCGGGCTTCGGCCGCAGCGGCATCTGGCCAATTCCGCGGCCGCGATGATCCTGCCCAACGCCCGGTTCGACCTGGTCCGGATCGGCATCGCCGCGTACGGCATCGAGCCCGCCCCCGGACTGGCCGAGCGGGCCGGGATCGCGCTCACCCCGGCGATGACCCTGCGCGCCCAACTGGCAGCAGTGCACGCGATCGAGCCCGGCACCTCGGTCTCCTACGGCTGCCGCTGGACCGCCACCGAGGCGACCGTGGTCGGGCTGGTGCCGCTGGGCTACGGCGACGGGGTGCCGCGGCACGGCACCAACCGGGTCGAGGTCGGCCTGGCCGGTCGGCGCGCGCCGAACCGGGGCACCATCTGCATGGACCAGTTCGTCGTCGACCTCGGCGCGACCGGCGGGGCGATCGGTGACGAGGCGGTGCTCTTCGGCCCCGGGTTCGACGGCGAACCGACGGCCGCCGACTGGGCCGACTGGTGCGGCACCATCGGCTACGAGATCGTCACCCGGATCGGGGCGCGGGTGCCGCGCCGCTATCGGGGTGAGGCCTGATGGCGCCGCCGCGTCGCCGCCCACCGCGGGAGCCGGCGAAGCCCGAGCGGGTCACTCCGCCGCGGGCCGAGCTCGAGGCCCGGGCCAAGCCGGGCCGGATCAGCGTCGGTGAGGGGCTCGGGCTGCTGGCCGGCTTCGCCGCCCTGGCCGCCGGCGGGATCGCGGCCGGGCTGGAGCTGGAGCGCCGCTTCGTCACCAAGCGGATCTATCACCGTGCCGAGCGGGACGAGGAGGACTTCTTCGGGCTGCGGTCCGACGGGCCGATCCTGACCACCGCCGACGGCGTCCTGCTGCACACCGAGGTCGACGAGCCCGAGACCGACGATCCGGATCGGCCGACGCTGGTCTTCGTTCACGGGTACGCGCTCAGCCTCGACTGCTGGCATTTCCAGCGGAAGTATTTCCGCGGCCGCTTTCGCCAGGTGTTCTACGACCAGCGATCGCACGGCCGTTCGGGCCGATCGGATCCGGACTGGTGCCGGATCCCGCGGCTCGCCGATGATCTTGCCCAGGTGTTGGACGAGCTGACCGGGGATCGGCCGGTGATCTTGATCGGGCACTCGATGGGCGCGATGACGATCATGCACCTGGCCGGGGAGCATCCGGAATGGTTCGGCTCGCGGGTCCGTGGTGTCGCGCTGTTTTCCACCTCGGCCGGGGAGATGGCCGACCACTCGCCGATCCGGGCGCTGCCCGGGCGGGCGTTCTCCCGGATCGCGCAGCCGCTGATGGCCAGCCTGAACCGGATCCCCGAACTGGTGGAGAAGGGCCGCAAGGCCGGCTCCGACATCGGCTACGTGGTGACCCGCCGGATGGCGTTCGGCTCGCCCGATGCGCCGGTCTCCTGGGTCGAGTTCGTCAGCGAGATGCTCGGCCGGACGCCGCTGGAGGTGGTGGCCGACTTCTATCCGGCCTTCGCCGAGTTGGACGAGTACGAGGCGTTCAAGGTGCTGCGGCAGATCCCGACGGCCGTGATCTGCGGGATCGACGATGTGATCACGCCGATCGAGCACACCGACCGGATCATCGCGCTGCTGCCGGACGCGGAGTCGCTCCGGCTCGAGCGCTGCGGTCACCTGGGCATCATCGAGCGGCACAGCGAGTTCAACCAGGTGCTCGACCGGTTGATCGCCCGCTCCTGACCCGGCCCGCCCCTGATGAGCCTCGCCGAGGATCGCCGGGCCCGCCTGTTGCGCAGCCTGACCCGGACCGGGACGGCCCGGCTGGCCGACCTCGCGGCCGAGCTCGACGTCTCCATCGCCACGGTCCGGCGGGACGCGGAGACGCTGCACCGGCGCGGCCGGCTGGTCCGGCGGCACGGCGCGGTCGAGTTGCTGCCGCAGTCGGCCGGTCGGCGGTCGCCGCGGCCGGCGACGATCGGCATGATGCACTCCGACAACCGCTATCTGGCCCTGATCGCCCACGCGGCCCGGCGCGAGGCGGAGCGGCGTGATCATCGGTTCCTGATCGAGCCGGTGGAGAGCCAGGACGACGCGGCGCGGGCCGCAGAGCGGCTGGTCGCCGCGGGCTGTATCGGAATGATCTACGCGCCGCAGTGGCGGAGTGAGGCCGAGACCGCCGAGCCGACGCCGTGGCTGGACCGGCTGGAGCTGCCGGTGGTGCTGGGCGGTCGCGACGTCGACGCTGATCATCATCTGTTCCGGTTGGACTCGGTGATCGCCGATCATGCCTACGGGATGCGCCTCGGTCTTGATCATCTGCAGTCCCTCGGGCATCGCCGGATCGTGGCCACCATCCACGACGAATCGCCGCCCGGTCGGCTGTTGCGGACGTACTTCGTTGATCAACTCCGGCGGCGTGACCTACCGCAGCTGACCCCGCCGCTGCTGACCCCGCCGGAACGCACCGCGGCGGCGTTGGCTCCGATCGTCGACGCGATGATCACCACCCGGGCGACCGCGATCGTCGTGCACACCGACTCGACCGCGCAGGCCCTGGTGCCGCGGCTGCGCGCGGCCGGGCTGCGGGTGCCGGCGGACGTGTCGGTGGTCGCCTACGACGACATCGTCGCCCCGGAAGTCGATCTTGCCCTGACCTCGATCTCGCCGGCCAAGCACGAGCTGGGGATCGAGGCGGTGTCGCTGTTGCTGCGCCGGCACCGGCTGACCCGGGCCGGTCTCGACCCGCCGCCGGTCGCGCACGTCCGGCTGCTGCCGGTGTTGGTGGTCCGCACCTCGACCGGGCCGGCCGGGCGTCTTCGCTGAGCGATTTGAGCGATTTCGCTGCCCGGAGCGCCGACTTGCTTCCTACTGTCGGTTCCGACAGTGGACCGGCCTGACGCCAGCGGCCGCCACGACTCACCGACGAGGGGGAACCGATGACATCCGGTGCACCGATCTCGCGCCGTTCGCTGCTCGGCGCCGCCTCCGGGCTGGCCGCGGCCGGTCTGACCGCGACCGCGTTGGCCGGCTGCGGCTCCGGCGTCGACAGCGGCCCGGGGACGGCGTCCAGCCCGGTGGCGCTGCCGGCTCAGCTCCCGTACGACGGCGCCACCCCGGACCTCAAGGGCACCGCGGCCGGTGTCCCCGACGCCTACTTCGGCTATCCGGCAGACCCGGTCGCCTCGGTGACCGGGCCGCCGGGCTCGGGGGCCGCGGTGACGGCCCTGCTCAGCAGCTACGCCGTGTCGCCGACCCCCGCCCCGGCGAACACGTACCTGGTCGAGCTGAACCGTCAGCTGAACGTCGACCTCCAGCTGCAGGTCACGCCGGCGGCCGACTACGCGGCCAAGCTGTCGACCACGGTCAGCGGCGGCAAGCTGCCGGACCTGATCGAGATGCTGCCGTCGCAGCCACAGCTGCCGCAGTTGCTCGGCGCGGTCGCGGCCGACCTCACGCCGCACCTGGCCGGCGAGGCGATCAAGGACTATCCCAATCTCGCCACGTTCAGCGCCGACATGTGGCGGACCACGATCTTCGACAACCGGATCCACGGTCTGCCGGTGCCGCGACCGATCCAGTCCGGCGTGCCGTTCATCCGGAGCGACCTGTTCCGGCAACGCGGGCTCGACCCGGATCCGAAGAGCTGGGAGGAGTTCCGCGAGCTCTGTGCCGCGCTGACCGCGCCGAAGGAGTCCCGCTACGCGCTGAGCATGCCGCCGATCGCCTATCTCAACGGGGCGCTGGGCGGGCTGAACGAGTGGGGCGAGCTCGACGGCACGCTGGTCCGCTGGCAGGAGACCGAGCAATATCAGCAGGCGCTGAGCTGGACCGCGGAGCTGGCCAAGGCCGGCTTCCTGCATCCGGACGCGTTCGCCGCCAACGCCACCGTGCTCGGCAAGCAGCGGCTGGTCGGCGGCCAGATCGGCATCCATCCCGACGGCTACTCGGCCTGGGGATCGCTGGCCCGCTTCCTGCCCGAGGGTGAGCAGGAGGTGATCGGCGGCCTCACCGTCCGCGGCTTCGCCGGCGCCACGCCGACGTACGCGATCGGGGCCGGATCGACCAATTTCACCGTGCTGGCCAAGGCCGACGAGGCCCGGATCGTCGAGCTGCTGAAGATCTTGAACTTCCTGGCCGCACCGTTCGGCTCGGCCGAGTTCCTGTTCCGCAAGTACGGCAGCGCCGGCGAGCAGCATTCGGTCGAGGGTGACAACCCGGTGCTGTCCAAGCGCGGCACCGACGAGATCACGCCGGTGACCGAGGCGCTGGACTACCACCTGGTGGACGGGGTCAAGGTCGCCTACGAGGGGTCGCTGACCAAGATCACCCAGGCCAAGCACGACTTCGCCGTCCAGGCCGAGCCCGGCTACGCCCGGAGTGCGGTGATCGGGCTCTACTCCGAGACCAACGCCCGCACCGGCAATCAGTTCAACCGCACCTTGACCGATCTGCAGAACGGCGTGATCACCGGCCGGAAGACCGTCGAGGATCTTGCGGCGGCCTTGCAGAGCTGGAATTCCGGCGACGGACAGAAGATCAAGGCCGAGTTCGCCGCGGCGCGGGACAAGCAGTAGCCAACCCAAGATCACGAGCAAGATCACGACGAGAGGATCTCCATCCGCATGCCCCGGTATCGGCACGACCTGACCGAGTTCGTCGACTTCCTCCGCGACTGGCTGGCCGGCTACAACCTGGGGGAGCCGGGGCGCTACACCCGCCATCTGCGCCGGGACGGCTACGACAGCGGTGAGCCCGACGCCTACGGGTGCGCCGACGCGGCCAACATCCTGGCGATGTTGGGGGAATTGCCGTACGACCCGGAGGCGCGGGCCGCCTGGGTGCGCAACCTGCAGAGCTTCCAGCAGCCCGACGGAGTCTTCGTCAACGCCAGCCATTCCCGCTATCACACGACGGCGCATGTGACCGCGGCGCTGGAACTGTTCGACGCCCGGCCGGTGCACCGGCTCGCGTTCCTGGCCGAGCTGGCCGACCATGATCGACTTCGCCGGTTCCTGGACGAGCTGGACTGGGACCGGCCGTGGCCGGCGTCGCACGACGCGGCCGGTGCGGCGTCGGCGCTGGCGATCACCGGCGAGGTCGGCCCGGACTGGTTCGCCGCCTACTTCGACTGGTTCGACGCCGAGGTCGACCCGGCGACCGGGCTGTGGCGGCGGGACCGGATGCTGCCGGCCGACGAGTGGCCCGGCTTCTTCGCCAACCTGGGCGGCTCGTTCCACTATCACTTCGTCTACGACTATCTGCGGCAGCCGTGGCCGGCGGTGGACCGGTTGATCGACAGTTGTTTGATCCTGCTCTACGAGTCGGCCGGTCGGTTCGCGCTGGACACGGTCGGCTTCGCCGAGATCGACTTGATCTTCTGTCTCAGCCGGGCCCGGCGGCAGACCGCGTACCGGTTCGACGAGGTCGGCACGGCGCTGGACGTCCTGCTGGAGCGCGTTGTCGCCAAGCTGACCGACGACGACTACCGGTCTTCGGCCGCCTTCGACGACGTGCACTCGACCTTCGGCGCGGTCTGCGCCCTGGCCGAACTGCAACGCGCCTTGCCGGGCTCGATCATGACCCCGACCCCACTCCGCCTGGTCCTCGACCGCCGCCCCTTCATCTGAAACCCCGACTTGTCAGAACTAGGGGACGTCAGAGCGTCCCCTAGTTCTGACAAGTCGGGGTTGGGGTGGGGGCGCTCCGCAGGCTTGGTTCGTTCCCTGAGCCTGTCGAAGGGCAGACCAGACGCAGCGCACCCCCCGAAAGCCGGCTCAAACCTCCGGCCGGTAGTAGGCCCCGACCAACCCGCTGAGTTCCCGCCAGCCGAGCCGGCGATACAGGGCCCGGCCGCCCTCGGTGGCGGAAAGCACGGCGGTCCGGGCGCCGGCGGCCCGGGCCTGCCTCTGTAGTTCGCGCATCACCGCGCGGCCCAGCCCGCGCCGCTGATGGTCCGGCTCGGTGATGATCTTGTCCGGCACCGCATGATCACCGGCGAGGCCGCACTGCCCGGACGCGGCAAGATCACCATCGGCGGTGACGATTCGAATCATGATCAACTCCGGCTCGGTGATCACCTCGAGTCGATACCCATCGGGCACCGCGGCCGGCGCAGTCGGTTCGAGGTCGAGCGCCATGAACCAGCCGAGCTCGTCCTCGTCCCAGCCCGGCCCGAAGCGCGGCATCCACTCCCGCGGCTCCCCGGCGAACTTCACACAACCGGTCGCCGGCACCGGCCCGGCCAGGATCTCGGCCAGCCGTTCCGTCGTCGGCCGGGTCAGCACCCACCGGCACGCCTCCTTCGCCGACCCGGTCCGGATGAACCACCCGTCCTCGATCGCCTGCATCGCCTCCGGCCGCCGCGACCGTACCCAACCCTCGACCCACGCCTCCACAAACCACGCCACCCCCAAATCCTGCCGATCCGTCACATCGGCGGCGATTTCTGCGGCGTGTCGCAGCCGATGTGACGGATCGGCGCGTCACGGAGACGGGTCACACGGTCCGAAACGAGGGGAGTGCTGGCAGGACCTGGGGCCGCGGATTCGTGCTCGGGGCCGCCCGGTTGATAGTCTGAGGGCCTCCCCGGGACGATTTCCGCTCTCGGGCCATGAGTCCGCGACGCGGACCAACCGGTTCTCTCTTCTTCGCACCCGGCGATCGGGTCCGTTTCGAGTTAGCGAGCGAACCGAGACGATCGCCCTTATCGGGCAGAGAAGTGAGCATTTTCAGATGCCGAAGAACGCCGCGGGTTCCCGCGCGCGCCCTAATTCAGCCACCGGAAGCAAGAAGGCCCGCTGGACCGCCAAGGAAAGGGCCGATCGCGGCCGCCGCCCCGCCCGTCGTCCGAGTCAGGACCAGAACGGCACCGACACCCGCCGTCCGTCCGGCCGCTCAACCAACGACCGCCGCTACGACGCCGACCGCCGCAGCGATTCCAACCGCCGTGACGACTCCGACCGCCGGTTCAGTTCAGACCGCCGCGACGATTCCAACCGTCGTGAAGATTCCAACCGTCGTGAAGATTCCAATCGTCGTGAAGATTCCAATCGTCGTGACGATTCCGACCGCCGCTTCAATTCCGACCGCCGCTTCAATTCCGACCGCCGCTTCAACTCCGATCGCCGTAACGATTCCGATCGCCGCAGCAACTCCAATCGCAGCGACTACAACCGTGGCGATTCCAACCGCCGTGGCGACACCGACCGTCGATTCGACACCAACCGTCGCAACGAGTCCGCCGGCCGGTACGACTCCGGCCGGCGCTCCGACACCGACCGCCCGTACGACTCCGACCGCCGGGACGGCTCGCGGGACGGCCGCCGGTTCACGAAGGGCGGCGGCCGGTCCGACGATCGCCGTACCCAGGAGGATCGCCGTCCCTGGCAGGATCGCAACTCCCGCGACGACCGGCGCCCCACCTTCGACCGCTCCGACCGGCCGCGGCAGGATCGCGCCGGCGACCGGTTCGGCCGGGACCGGTCCCGCGATGACCGGTCCGGCAAGGACCGCTTCGGCGCCGATCGGTCGCGCGACGATCAGTTCGGCAACGATCGATCGCGTCGGGACGGCTCCGGCTACGACCGGCACCGGGACGATCGCCGCCGCGACGACCGGGCCACCGCGCCGGCGGCCGACGACCGCCCCCGCACCGAGCGCCCGCGTCAGGATCGGCGTGACGATCTCCCCGGCAGCGCCTGGAATCGGTCGATGACCGCCGGCGACAAGTCCCGCGACGATCGCTCCCGTGACGATCGCTCTCGGGGCGACAGCTTCCGTGACGACCGGCGCAGCGACGACCGGCGCCCGGACAACCGACACGACAACGACCGGCGCGGGGACGACCGGCGCGGAGCGGGCGACCGGACCCGACCCAGCCGTCCGTACGACCGCTCGGAGGCCGACGAGACCGAGGATCAGGACCTGATGTCCTGGGCCGGCGACGAGGCCGAGGCCGTCGAGGGCGATGCCACCGACTCCGGCTTCGCCGCGTTCGGCCTGCCCGAGCCGCTGCTCGGTGCCCTGGCCGGCTCCGGGATCACCCAGCCGTTCCCGATCCAGGCCGCGACGATCCCCGACGCGCTGGCCGGCCGGGATGTGCTCGGCCGGGCTCAGACCGGCTCCGGCAAGACCCTCGGCTTCGGCCTGCCGCTGCTGGCCCGGCTCTCGGGCACGAAGTCGCCGCTGCCGCGTGGCCTGGTCGTGGTGCCGACCCGCGAACTCGCCGTCCAGGTCGCCGACGCGCTCGCGCCGCTGGCCCGTACGGTCGGCCTCTCGGTGACCCTGGTCGCCGGCGGAATGCCGTACGGCCCGCAGCGCCGGGCGTTCGAGCGGGGCGTCGACATCGTCGTGGCCACACCGGGCCGGATGATCGACCTGCTCGACCAGGGCGCCTGCGACCTGACCGCGGTCGAGACCATCGTGCTGGACGAGGCCGACCACATGGCCGACCTCGGCTTCCTGCCCGATGTGAAGACCCTGCTCGACGCGATCCCGGCCGACGGCCAGCGGCTGCTGTTCTCGGCCACCCTGGATTCCGGCGTCGACCGGTTGGTCAAGACCTATCTGTCCGATCCGGTGACCCATCAGGTCGACTCGGACCGGGCCAGCGTGACCACGATGAGCCATCACGTGGTGCACGTCCAGCCGCGGGACAAGACCGTGCTGACCGCCGAGTTGGCTTCGCGTGAGGGGCGGACCGTGGTCTTCGTTCGCACCCAGCGCGCCGCCGACCGGATCGCCGAGCAGTTGCGCGCCGAGGGTGTCCTCGCCGGGGCGCTGCACGGCGGGCTGTCCCAGGGTGCGCGGAGCCGGATCCTGGCCGCGTTCAAGGACGGCCGGATCCCCGCGCTGGTCGCGACCGATGTCGCGGCCCGCGGCATCCACGTCGACGAGGTCGGTCTGGTGCTCCAGGTCGATCCGCCGGCCGGGCCGAAGGAGTATCTGCACCGCGCCGGGCGGACCGCCCGGGCGGGCGGCAGCGGTGCCGTTGTCACGCTCGTGCTGCCGCATCAGCGGCGCGAGCTCGACCGGCTGACCCGGCAGGCCGGCGTCCAGGCCACCTCGATCGCCGGCACCCCCGGTGATCAGGAGCTGGCCGAGGCGACCGGAGCCCGGACGCCGAGTGGCGCCCCGGTGAGTGAGGCGGACTACAAGCAGCTGATCAGCCCGCCGCCGGCCAAGCGACGCGGTGGCTCCGGCTCCCGCCCGTTCCGCGGCCGTCGTACGGACTCGGATCGTCGCCCGTCCCGCAACCCCCGGCAACAGGGCCGCTCCGCTCGCCCCGACCGCGCCCAAACCTGGAGCTGAAACCTCGATCCACACCGACTTGTCAGAACTGAGTTGTGTCCTGGCACAACTCAGTTCTGACAACTCGGCTAGAAGAGGTCGGTGAGAGAGCGGTCGAGGGCTCGGAGGGCGGGGCCGAAGGCGTGGCCCGCGGGGGCGCCGTAGCCGATGATCAGTCCGGTCGGCCGCGGCTCCGGTGAGCCCGGCAGCCAGTGTCGGTCCAGGGTCTGCACGGCCAGGTCGTGCCGGGCGCAGGTCGCCCGCAACTCGGCCTCGGTCGGTCCGCCGGGCGGCAGCCGGAGCACCAGGTGCAGTCCGGCGGCGATTCCCGCCACCGTGACCGGGTCGCCGCGCCGACGGACCAGCTCCAGCACCCGGTCCCGCCGGGCCCGATAGACCGCCCGCATCCGGCGCACCTGCCGGTCGTAGCCGCCGCTGCGGATCAGCTCGGCCAGCGTCAGCTGATCCAGCACCGAGACCCGGCTCTCCGCCCGGCGCAGCAGCGCCGACATCGGCCCGACCAGGCTCGGCGGCAGCACCAGCCAGCCGAGCCTCAGCCCGGGGGCCAGGGTCTTGCTGCTCGTCCCCGCGTACACCACCCGGTCCGGAGCCAGCGCCTGCAGCGCGCCGACCGGCCGCCGGTCGTACCGGAACTCCCCGTCGTAGTCGTCCTCGATCACTACCGCCGGTCCGCCCGCGGCCAGCGCCGCCCGCCGCTCGGGCGACAGTGTGTGGCCGAGCGGATACTGATGCGCCGGCGTGACCACCACGACCCCGGCCGCGCTGCCGCTGACCTGCGCGCCGTCCCGGTCGACCGGCAGCCCGACCACCCGGACCCCGGCACCGGTGACGATCCGCCGGTGCAACTGCAGCGACGGGTCCTCGAAGCCGAACGGCCCGCGTTGCGCCAGCAGCTGCGCCAGCAGGGACAACCCGTGCGCGTAACCGGCACAGATCACCGTCCGGCTCGGATCGGCCAGCACGCCACGGGTCCGGCCGAGATAGTCGGCCAGCACCGCCCGCAGTCGCGGCTGGCCGAGCGGATCGCTGCCGTGACCCAGCGCGTCGGCCGGCAGTTCGGCCAGGGCCCGCCGGCCCGCCGCCAGCCAGTCCAGCCGCGGAAAGGCGCTGACGTCCGGCAGCCCCGGCTCCAGGCTCCACCGCAGCGTCGTCGGTACGACAGCGGAGCGACCCGCCCCCGCCGGATCCGGTACGGGAACCCGGGCCGCGACCGTCGTCGCCGCGCCCTGCCGACTCTGCAGGAACCCCTCGATCCGCAGCTGCTCGTACACCCGGGTGACCGTGCCGCGGGCGATGCCGAGGTCCGCCGCCAGCGCCCGGGTCGACGGCACCGACTGCCCGGCGGCCAGTCGCCCGGCCCGGATCGCGCCCCGCAACGCCTCCGCCAGAGCCGGACCGGACCGGGGCTGCTCCGGATCGAGCTCGAGGTGCAGGTCGGTCCCACTGGACCACTGAACTGTCACAGCACTGGACCATAGTCTGGTCCAGCGGCTGCCTACGGTGGAGGCGTGACGAACTCGCACCGCATTCAACTCAGCGACGCCCTGCCCGAGGCTCGGAAGCACCTGGTCCGGGTCACCGAGGCGGCGTCGAAGGCCGCGTCCGACGCCGGGCTGAGCCGGGCCGTGACCGATCTGGTCCGGATCCGGGTGTCCCAGGTCAACGGCTGTGCCTACTGCACCGACACCCACTCCGCCGAGGCGATCGAGGCCGGCGAGCAACCGCGCCGGATCTTCGTCCTCCCGGTCTGGCGGGAGACCGAGCTGTTCACCGAACAGGAGCGGGCCGCGCTCGAGCTGGCCGAGGCGATGACCGAGCTCCCCGAGCACCGCGAGGTGTCCGACGAGGTCTACCTGCGGGCCACCAAGGTGCTCGGCGAGGACGCCTACGTCGCCGTGGCCTGGGTCGCGACCGCGATGAACGCGCTGAACCGGCTCGGCGTGACCAGCCGCAAGCCGCTGCCGGCCTGATCCGAAATCTCGCGCCTGGGTCGGAGCAGCGCGAGTCCGGCCGGCGCGACTACCATGACCGCTGGTGAACGCATCCGTACCCGAACTCGACCTCCGGCCGGCGTCCCCCGAGGATGCCGCCGGCATGGTCGAGGTCATCCACGCAGCCTTCGGCGCCCGGCCGCCGCTCGACCCTCCGTCGACGGCGATCGACGAGACCCCGGAGTCGGTGGCGGGCGCCTTGCGCCAGGGGTACGGGGTGTACGCGACGGTCGCGCAGAAGCCGGCCGGGGCGATCTTGGTCGGCCACGGCGGCGCCGACGCGATCGAGGGCCGGGCCGCCTTCCAGCGGGTCTCGGTGCATCCGGCGTTCCAGCGGCACGGGGTCGCGTCGGCGATGGTCCTGGCGGCGGAGGAGCTGGCCGCGCTGGACGGTCATCGTGAGGTCGAGCTGTTCGCCCGGTCCGAGTTCCCGGAACTGGTCGAGTTCTGGCAGCACCGGGGTTATCGGGTCGACCGGGCCGCGCCACACGGCGTCTATCTGGTCAAGCGGCTGCCGACGGTGATCATGGTCGACGACGCCCCGGCGATGCAGCGACTGGGTGAGCGGCTGGCCGCGGTGCTCCGGGCCGGTGACGTGATCATCGCGACCGGCGAGCTCGGCGCCGGCAAGACCACCCTGAGCCAGGGGATCGGCAGGGGCCTGGAGAGCACCGGGCCGATCATCTCGCCGACGTTCGTGATCTCTCGGATCCATCCGTCGGCCGCCGGCCGGCCCGACCTGGTGCACGTCGACGCGTACCGGATCGGTGGTGAGGACGAGCTCGATGATCTTGATCTCGACTCCCGGGTCGGCGACTCGATCACGGTCGTCGAGTGGGGCGAGGGACTGGCCGAGCGGCTGTCCACCGAACGCCTGGAGATCGGCATCCACCGGCCGCCCGGCACCGACACCCGGACCGTGGTGCTGCGCGGCATCGGGTCGCGCTGGTCCACGGTCGACTTGGGCGAGTTGGGCGGATTGGGTGATGATCATGAGTGAGTCCGTGGTGCTGGCCCTGGACACGTCGACCGTCGCCGCGGTCGGGGTCGCGGTGGGCGGCCGGGCCGTGGCCCGGGCGGTCGCGCCGGACCCGATGCGGCACGCCGAGCAGCTGATCGTCCTGGTCGACCAAGCCTGCGCCGAGGCCCGGGTCGAGTTGCGGGACGCCGGCCGGGAGCGGTCGATCATCGCCGGCGTCGGGCCGGGCCCGTACACCGGTCTGCGGGTGGGCATCGTCACCGCCCGGACCCTCGGCGTCGCGCTCGGCCTCGAGGTCCGCGGCGTCTGCAGCCTGGACGCGATCGCCGTCCAGGCGGTCGAGCTGGCCCGGCCGGACACCGAGTTCGTGATCGCCACCGACGCCCGCCGGCGCGAGGTCTACTGGGCCCGCTACGACGCCGCCGGCCGGCGGGTCGGTGACCCCGAGGTTGGTTCGCCGGACACGGTGCCCCGGCTGCCGACCTTCGGCCCGGCGACCGGGCTGTATCCGGACCGGCTGCAGGTCGCCGGCCAGGAGTTGATCTTGGACGCCGGAGTGCTGGCGGCGGCCGGCCCCGGGCTGCCCGATGTCGGGCTGGAGCCGCTCTATCTGCGTCGCCCGGACGCGATCGAGCCGTCCCGGCCCAAGTCGGTGCTGGCAACCGTCCGGCGCGCGCGATGATGATCACGATCACCCCGGCCGGCCCGGCCGACCTGCCGGCGATCATGGCCCTGGAGCAGGCCGGCTTCGCCGCCGCCGAACGCTGGTCCGAAATCTCCTGGCGCGACGAGCTAACCGCCCCCGGCCGGATCACCCTCGCAGCCGTTATCCACAGCCCAACCGCCGAGTTGTCAGAAATGAGTAGCCCCCCGGCACAACTCAGTTCTGACAAGTCGGAGGTTTTGGGGGTGGTGGTGATGCGGGTGACCGGGGAGGTGGCGGATCTGCACCGGATCGTGGTTGCGGCCGACCAGCGGCGGCTCGGGGTCGGGCGGCGGTTGCTGGCGGCGGGGATGGAGGCCGTCCGCGAGGCCGGGGTCCGGTCGATCCTGGCCGAGGTCCGCTTCGACAACGAGGCGGCGATCGAGCTCTATCAGCGGGCCGGGTTCGAGCAACTCGGCGCCCGGAACGACTATTACGGGCCGGGGAAGCACGCGTTGATCTTGAAGCTGTACGACCTCGACCTGCGCCCCGCTGCGGCCGGGAAGGAATCATGAGCGAGCCGTTGATCCTCGGCATCGAGACCTCCTGCGACGAGACCGGGGTCGGCATCGTCCGCGGCCACGACCTGCTGGCCAACGAGGTCGCCTCCAGCGTCGAGGAGCACGTCCGCTTCGGCGGCGTGGTGCCGGAGGTGGCCAGCCGGGCCCATCTCGAAGCGATGTTGCCGACGTTGCAGCGGGCCTGCGCCACCGCCGACATCGACCTGACCGAGATCGACGCGATCGCGGTCACGGCCGGGCCGGGGCTGGTCGGTGCGCTGGTGGTCGGCCTGGCGTCGGCCAAGGCGCTGGCGTACGCGCTGAACAAGCCGCTCTACGGGGTCAACCACCTGGCCGGCCACGTCGCGGTCGACCTTCTTGATCATGGTCCGCTGCCCAGCCCGTGCGTGGCGCTGCTGGTGTCCGGCGGGCACACCTCGCTGCTCACCGTCGAGGACATGGCGAGCAAGATCACGGAGCTGGGCTCGACCATCGACGACGCGGCCGGCGAGGCCTACGACAAGGTGGCCCGGCTGATCGGCCTGCCCTATCCGGGCGGACCGCACATCGACCGCGCCGCCGGCGCCGGGGATCCGAAGGCGATCGCCTTCCCGCGCGGGCTGAGCACGAACAAGGATCTGATCAAGCACCGCTTCGACTTCTCCTTCTCCGGGCTGAAGACCGCGGTGGCACGCTGGGTCGAGGAGCGCCGGTTGGACGGTCTGGACGTGCCGGTCGCCGACGTCTCGGCCAGCTTCCAGGAGGCGGTCTGTGACGTGCTCAGCGCCAAGGCGATGGATGCCTGCGCCGCGACCGGCGCGACCGACCTGCTGATCGGCGGCGGGGTGGCGGCCAACGGTCGGCTGCGGGCCCTGCTGGCCGAGCGGGCGGCCGAGAACAAGATCACGTTGCGGACCCCGCGACCGGCACTGTGCACCGACAACGGCGCGATGATCGCCGCCCTCGGAGCCGAAGTCGTACGCCGCGGGCTCAAGCCGTCCGGCCTCGACATCGGCGCCGATCCCGGCCTGCCGGTGTCGACCATCACCGTGCCGTGTCACTAGTTTGATCATGGAACCGGCCACGGCTGAGGCGCTGACCACGGCCGAGGGCACCGCCGCGATCGAGCTCGCGCTGGCCCAGCCCGATCCCGACGGCCTGGCTGCGGCTGCGGCTCTTCGGCGGAGCTTCCCGCCCGAACTGGCCGCCGCCGCGCTGACCCAGGCCGGCTTGTGGCGGACCGCCCGGGGAAAGTTCGGCGACCTGCTGGATCGGCTCCCCGGGACACCGTTGCTCACGCCGGCAGGGCTGCAGCAGGCGACCCGGGCCGAGGTCGCGGCCCACCATGCCGCGCGGTTCGAGCTCGCGGGAGCGACCCGGGTGTTCGACCTGGGTTGCGGCATCGGCGCCGACGCGATGGCGTTCGCGCTGGCCGGGCTGGCGGTGACCGCGGTCGAGCGCGACCCGGCGACCGCGGTCCTGGCCCGGCACAATCTTGATCTTGCTCGCCGGGCCGCCGGTCCCGGTGCGTCCGAGGCCGAAGTGATCATCGCCGACCTCGCCGACGATCCCGTCCACCTAGGAGTCGGCGACGGGGTCTACCTCGATCCGGCCCGGCGTTCCTCGGCCGGCCGGACCTGGCGCCCGGAGGACTTCAGCCCGCCCTGGAGCCGGGTCCAGTCCCTGCTGCGCCGAGCCGGCCCGACCGCGATCAAGCTCGGACCAGGCTTGCCGCACGAGTTGATCGAGGACGACGTCGAGGCCGAGTGGATCAGCGCGGGGGGAGACGCGGTCGAGGTCGGCCTGTGGTCCGGCACCGGCGCCGCTCCGGGGCGCTGGTCGGCGTTGATCATGCCCGATCTGCGGATCGTCGCCGAGCCGGTCGAGCTGCCGGTGTCGCCGCCGCTGCGCTACGTCTACGAGCCGCTCGGGGCGGTGATCAGAGCGCGCGCCATCGGCACGCTGGGCCGGCAACTCGACGCCTCCCTGCTGGACGAGAAGCTGGCGTACCTGACCTCCGACCGGCTCACCGCCACCCCGGCCGCGACCGCCTTCGAGGTGATCGACGTGCTGCCGTACACCGAGAAGGTCCTTCGGGCCTGGGTCCGGGAGCACCGGATCGGCAGCCTGGAGATCAAGCAACGCGGCATCGATCTGGATCCGGCGCTGCTGCGGCGCAAGCTCAAGCCGCGCGGGCCGGAAGCGGCGACGATCTTGATCACCCGGACCCCGACCGGGGCCCGGACCCTGGTGGTCCGGCGGATCCCCTGACCAGGATTGGTCTGGGATCACTTGGCCGGATCGGCCCGTGACTCCAGACCATCAGGCTGCCTAACCTGCAGGTGTGAAAACCCGAATCCTGCACAGCGGGGGCCGCACCCTGGAGGTGACCGCCCTCTGTCTCGGCGTGATGTACCTCGGAGTTCGCGAGGACGAACGCACGTCGTACGAAGTCCTTGATCGTTTCTACGAGCACGGCGGCCGTTTCTTCGACACCGCCAACAACTACGGCGGTTGGACCGAAGCCAGCCACGGTTCGACCTCGGGCGACAGCGAACGGCTGCTGGGCCGCTGGATCGCCGATCGCGGCGTGGCCGGCGAGATCGTCGTGTCGACCAAGTGCGGCGCCGGCAAGCGTGATCCGGAGCGCACCCTGTCGATGGAGTTGCCGACCAACTTCGAGGGGTTGTCGGCCGAGGTGGTCCGCAGCGAGCTGAAGGGCAGCCTGGAGCGGCTCGGCCTGGACCGGGTGGGCGTCTACATCGGCCACGTCGACGACCGCGATCTCGACGCCACCGAGATCGCCGACACCTTCTCCGCCCTGGCCGACGAAGGCCTGATCACCGTGCCCGGCCTCTCCAACACGGCGACCTGGCGGCTGGCCCTGGCCCGCCGGCACAGCGGTGATCATGGTCGGCCGGAGTTCGGCGTCTGGCAGCAGCACCACTCCCTCTACTGGCCGGTCCCGGGCGTGGACGAGAGCACCCGGGTCACGCCCGAGGCGGTCGACTACGCGGCCGATCAGCCGGAGTTGACGATCATGACCTACTCGCCGCAACAGGGCGGCCAGCTGGCCCGCCCCTGGATGCCCATCCAGGACTGCTACAACCATCCCGGCAGCGAGCAACGACTGCGCCGCGCGCACCAGATCGCGCACGAGCTGGGAGCGACGGTCAACCAGGTGGTGATGGCCTGGCACCTGGCCGGCGTCCGGAGCTCCCTGCACTACGTCCCCGGCAGCCACAGCTCCCCGGCCGACGCCCTGCCGGCACGGCGGGCCGCGATGATCCCGGTCTTCAGCGCCAGCTCGGCCGCCCAGGTCGACGAGGCCGTAGGCGCCGTCACCCTCGACCTCCCACCCGACCACCTGTCCGCCCTAGACACCCCCTAAGACCGCCGACCCGTCCATCCGCGGCCGTTTTCGCGGCGTGTCGCAGCGGATGTGACGGCTCGGCGAATCGGGGTGGAGGGAGATCTTCGGCGAGGCTCACTCGGTCGGGCTCGCCTGGACGAGGGGTGGCGCCCGGCCGATGTCGCGGGCTAAGGTTCTCTGCTACGTGGCAGAGAAGCCTGAGGGGGAGCGGATGCAGCGGAAGATCCACCGAATCGGATGGTTGGCCGGAGCGGCGACGGCGGTGGTGATCGCGCTCGGCCTGACGGCCGCGCCGGCGGTCGCGACTCCGACCCCACCGGATCCGGTGTACGCCGCGACCGCGGCCGCCGACCCGGGCGTGATCTTCGCCGAGGGCCGCTACTACGCCTTCACCACCGGCACCCGCGCACCGTTCCTCAGCGCCGACGATCCGGCCGGGCCGTGGACGGCCGAAGGGCCGGCGCTGACCGGCACCGGGGGTTGGGCGCTCGACGCCCCGATCTGGGCTCCCGACGCGGTGCACGTCGGCGGCAGCACGTACGCGCTCTACTACGCGGCCCGGGTCGACGGGCTCGGTGATCTTCAGCGCTGCATCGGCGTCGCGATCTCCGAGACCGGCCCGGCCGGGCCGTACGAGCCCACCGACAAGCCGGTCAGCTGCCCGGCCGGCGCCCGGCGGCACGACAGCGGCGAGTTGATCAACGCCAGTGATCAACCGCCGACTCCCAACCCCGGCGACGGCTTGATCGACGCCTCGCCGTTGCTGACCGAGGACGGCCGGCGATTCATGATGTACAAGACGCAGCGGCCGAATCCGATCACCACACTGCGGATCGTCGAGGTCGACCCGACCTGGACCACTGCCATCGCGCCGAGCGTCGAACTGGCCCGGTCGGAGGGCCAGATCGAGAACCCGGTGATGGTGCAGCGCGGCTCGAAGTTCGTCCTGTTCGCCTCCAAGTACAACTACCTGAGTTGCGACTACGCAACGGTCTGGTGGCGCTCCGATTCACCGACCGGCGACTTCGGCCCGAGCCGGCCCAAGACCCTGCTCACCACCGAGCGCACCGGCATCTGTGGTCCGGGCGGTGCCGACCCGACGCCGACGGCCGAGCCGGGGGAGTGGCGGATGATCTTGCACGGTTGGGTCTGTCCCGCGGCCTCGAGCACACCGTGCGCCGGCTTCCCGCTGCCCGCCGACAAGCGCCGGGTGCTCTACGCCGGCCGGTTGGACTGGGGTGCCGACGGCGCGACCCCGCACCTCCGGCACTTCCTCGAGACGCCCACCCTCACCTCCTGAGCTGATAAGTCGGTAGGGAGGGGCATGGCAGGCTGAGGGGATGAATCCGATGGGTCTGGCGATCACGGTCCGCAAGATCAAGTTGGACGGTGTCCGGAGCGAGCACACAGCGACGTTGATCGAATCCAACGCCGAGGGCCGCTGGCTGTTCAGCCCGGCCGGCACCGTCGTGACCAGATCGGACGCAGAGCCGTACCGGCAGCCGGCCGACGGGGTGCAGTTCTTCCCGCACGGGCAGTGGTTCGCCGCCTGGCACTTCGCTCCCGCGATGACCCCGACGGACCCGATCTGGACCCGGCCCTGGCTGGCCATCGACATCAACGAGCCGGCCCGCTTCGACGATGAGTCCGGTGGGATCACGTTCCTCGATCTCGAGCTCGACCTGTGGTGCGCCGCGGACGGCGCGGAGATCGTTGATCAAGAAGACCTGGCTGAGGTTGAGCGGCGCGGCTTGATCACGACGGAGACCGCGGCCCGGGTCCGGCGAACTGCCGCGAATCTCGCCGCCGCCCTGCATCAGGACTACCGGTCGGCGTTCGACGGCGTGGGCTGGCGGCTGCTGGAGCAGGCCCGGGACCCGATCCCGGGCGGACCGGGCTGGCAGCACAACGCCCTCACCCTGCGTCCGGTGATCACCGACATCGACGACTTCCGAGCCGAGTTCACCGCCGACCCGTGCGCGGACGCGATCGAGGCGCTGTGGTCGGGTCGTCCGGCCGAGGCCGCCGCTCACCTCGACGCGATGTTGATCACCGATCCGGGCTCGGTCCGGCTGCGCGCGCTGCGGGCCGACTGTGATCGTGATCTTGGTCGGGTCGATGCGGCGATCGAGACGTACCGTCAGCTCCTCGCGGAGACGACCGGCACTCCGCGCGAGGGGACCGTCCACCAGCATCTCGGCAAGGCCCTGTTCGCGGCCGGTCGTTACGGCGAAGCCGCGGAGTGCTTCGACCGGGCGGCGACGTCGCGCCGCGGCGGTGATCCCGCTTCGCTCACTTCGGCTCTGCGCTCCCGCGACCGGGCCCGCCAATTGGGCTAGAGCTGCCCTGCAGCACGGCAGGTCGCACCTCAGTTCTCCGCGCCGACCCGTCACTTGTGCGCCGACACGCCGCAAAAATGGCCGCGGATGTGACGGGTCGGCGGGGTTCGGGGTGTCCGGGTCGTGGCATGGGTTGGTGCGGTTTCCCTTGCGGGGCTACCCTTGCTGAGGTTGCGATCTGCGCCCGCGTGCGCCCGGAGTCGAGGAGGTGAGGACTATGAGTCCTGGTCAAAGTACCCAGCTCCGTCCTCAATCCAGCTCGAATCCGGACGTCGTTCCGGGCGACTGAGCGGTCGCCCGATGACGATTGCGCGGGTTCGCCGACGTAGCGGGAGCAACCCCCATGTCGATCCTTCGGCTCTTCCGGGTCTCCAAGACCCTCAATCACCATGACGGCACACTGATGCCCGACCTGCCCACCACCGACGAACGACGCGGCGGTGTCATCGACAACGCGATCTACGTCGACGGCGTCCGGACCAGCAGTCCGGCCAGCCTCGACGAGACGTACGAACTGCTCCGCGAGCGGCGTGGTCTGGCCTGGATCGGTCTGTATCGGCCGACCGAGGACGAGATCAACTCGGTCGCGAACGAGTTCGAGCTGCATGATCTTGCGGTCGAGGACGCCATCTCGGCGCATCAGCGGCCGAAGCTGGAGCGCTACGGGCACACGCTGTTCGCGGTGCTCCGGCCGGCCCGCTACCTGGACGACGTCGAGCGGGTCGAGTTCGGCGAGCTGCACGTCTTCATCGGGCCCGAGTTCGTGGTCACCGTCCGGCATGCCGAGTCGCCCGACCTGGCCCACGTCCGGCGGCGCCTGGAGGAGAACCCGGATCTGCTCTGTCGCGGCCCCGAGGCGATCTTGTACGCGATCCTGGATCAGGTGGTCGATGAGTACGGCCCGGTGGTCGCCGGGCTGGAGAACGACATCGACGAGATCGAAGATCAACTCTTCAACACCGGTGACGACACCGTGTCCCGGCGGATCTACGAGCTGTCCCGTGAGGTGATGGAGTTCCAGCGCACGACCAAGCCGCTGCTGGACATCCTGACCGCTCTGGAACGCGGCTTCGAGAAATACCGGGTCGACGTCGAGCTGCAGCGCAACCTGCGCGACGTCCATGATCACGTGATCCGGATCGTGGAGCGCGCCGACTCCTACCGCGCCCTGCTGCAGAACGCGCTCACCGTGCACGCGACCATGGTCGGCCAGCGGCAGAACGCCGAGATGCAGCAACTGACCGAGTCCAGCCTGGCCCAGAACGAAG
Organism: Microlunatus speluncae; assembly: GCF_009299835.1. Classification (GTDB taxonomy): domain Bacteria; phylum Actinomycetota; class Actinomycetes; order Propionibacteriales; family Propionibacteriaceae; genus Microlunatus; species Microlunatus speluncae. The sequence continues at coordinate 121,051 of NZ_VKCZ01000011.1, read as the reverse complement.
AGGTCAAGAAGATCTCGGCCTGGGCGGCGATCCTGTTCGCCCCAACCCTGGTCGGCACGATTTACGGGATGAACTTCGACTACCTGCCGGGCTCGGACTGGATCCTGGGCTTCCCCGTCGCGATCCTCGCCACCGTCACCACCGGCCTGATCCTCTACCTGGTCTTCAAACGCCGCCGCTGGCTCTGAGTCGCGCGGCGTCGGCCGCCCCGGTGTCGATCATGGTCACGGCGGGCCGCGCAGGGCGCCGGGTCTGGAGCCGGTCTCGGCGGCAATCACCCGGCTCAGATGGCTCGCCGAGGCGAAGCCGCAACGATCGGCGATGGCAGCCTGGGTGAGGTCGGACCGGCGCAACAGCCCCAGCGCGTGGCGGACCCGGACGGCCCGCAACGCCGCCTGTGGGGTCATTCCACGGTGCAGGCCGAAGAACTGCCGCAGGCTCGAGGTCGAGACGCCGACCTCGGCCGCGCTGCCGGCGATGCTGATCGGCCCGGCGAAGTGCTCCTCGAAGAACTGCTCCACCGCGCGGACGATCTCCTCCGCCCGGTCCGGCCGCTCGCTCGGATGATGTCGTTGCAGCGTGAGGTCGATCGCGGTGATCATGGCCGAGATCAGTCGCGGGTCCCGGCGGGCGCCCAGGCCGTCCTCGCGGAGCAGGACGCTCAGGAAGGTGCCGAGATCGCGGGCCGCCGGACCGTCGCATCGCTCGGGCCAGGGGTGGTCGGGCGGAGCCCGCAACACCAGGTAGTAGTTCGCGTACGCGGTGTGGGCGATCTCGGCATGGGCCGCCCCGGGCCGGAGCACCAGGACGGTCCCCGGTGACACGTCGTGCCGCCTCCCATCGACGATCGAATCGATCCGTCCGGACCGGTGATAGGCGACCTTCCAGCCCGCGTGCCGATGTGGTGCCGCGTGCTGGCCGGCACGGGCGGAGTGGGCGCCGACGGTCAGCATCGTGATCTCGGGGCTCGGCGTTCGGTGCATGATCAATCCTCCCATGATCTCGCTGTCTTGAAGAGACTGAGCCACTGGTTGTTGATCCATGCATCTTCGTCCGGCTTGGGTGTATTGGCTCGGCGAGGCCCCGACTGATCGGCTGGGTCCATCTCGACGACCAAGGAGAGCATCGTGACCGACCACCCCGTGACCAGCACCAGCGCCGCCCTGGCCGACCTCGGAGTCACCGACGACAGCCTGTCGCCCGAGCAGCGTGCCCAGCTCGACCAGGACGGCTTCGTGATCCTCGTCGGGCACATCCCCGATGATCTGCTCGCCGCCTTCCGGTCCCGCACCGACGAGTTGCTGGAGCAAGAGGGCGCCGCCGCCGGGCATGAGGTGCCGCAGGGCGGCGGCGTCGCGGCGCTGGCGGACCTGCTGAACAAGGGCGAGATCTTCGAGCGCTGCTACACCGATCCCGCGGTGCTGGCCGCCGCCAGACAGGTGATCGGGGAGGAGTTTCGGGTCAACTCCCTGAACTACCGTGCCTCGCTGCCCGGCCAGGGGCACCAGGGTCTGCACGGGGACTGGGACGGCGCGGTCCCCGACGGGGATTTCCACATCCTCAACTCCATGTGGGTGCTGGACGACTTCACGGAAGACAACGGCGCCACCCGGCTCGTGCCCGGCAGTCACCGGTCGGGGCGGTGGCCGGCCGACGAGCTCGAGCAGACCACCGACGACCATCCCGATCAGATCTACGCCACCGCTCCGGCGGGGTCGGTGATCATCTTCAACGCCCACGTCTGGCACGGGGGCACGCTGAACCGGACGCAGCGCCGCCGCCGCGGCATGACGATGTCCTTCCGGCGTCGCGACGAGCCGCAGCAGCTCGATCAGGCCCACTACATCCGCAAGGCCGTCTACGACCGGATCTCACCGGCCCAGCGTTTCCTGCTCGACGTGTGAGTCGTCTCTATCTGGTCTTCAAGCGCCGCCGCCGGCTCTGACCCGGCGGGCCATCGCGTACGCTGACCGCCGTGTCGCCGCTCAATGTGCTGCTCGTCGTGCTGTACGTGGCGGCCGGCGTCGCGGCGGCGTGGGAGGCCCGGCGGAAGGGCTACCACGACCTCATCTTCACCGTCCTCGGTGTGCTGCTCGGCCCGATCCTGTTGTTGATCATGCTGTTCCTGCCGCCCCGGCCGCTGAAGATCGGCCAGACGGTCCGCCCGGCGGCACCGATCGCGCTGGAGGACGGGCGCCGGATCAAGCCGAACCACGTCACGGTGGTCCGGGCGATCAAGCAGGTCGATGGTGAGCTGGTCTGCCTGATCACGTCGCCCGAGGGGACCCGCCACTGGGTCGCTCAGGAGGCGCTGTCGCGGGTCGGCGGGTCACCGAAGCGCTGACCGTACGGTCCGCTGGCACTCGCTGAGGGGGAGTGCTAATCTCGGGTTGGCACTCTCTACCCGAGTGTGCCAACTCGACCGGGACGGCACCGCGACGACGGCTCGGCTGAGCATCCCATGCACATACACCATCACCTGTGAAAGGGGTTTGAACGTGGCAGTCACGATCAAGCCGCTCGAGGACCGCATCCTCATCGAGCCGCTCGAGGCCGAGCAGACCACGGCATCCGGACTGGTCATTCCGGACACCGCGAAGGAGAAGCCGCAGGAAGGCAAGGTCCTCTCCACCGGACCGGGCCGGATCGACGACAACGGCAACCGGGTTCCGCTGGACGTCGCCGAGGGTGACGTCGTCATCTTCAGCAAGTACGGCGGCACCGAGGTCAAGTACGACGGCAAGGACCTGCTGCTGCTCAACGCGCGGGACATCCTCGCCGTCGTCACCAAGTGATCCGGTAAGGGGACTCATCTATGCCAAAGATCCTTCAATTTGACGAGGAGGCCCGTCGCTCCCTGGAGCGCGGTGTCGACATCCTCGCCAACACCGTGAAGGTCACCCTCGGCCCCAAGGGACGCTACGTCGTCCTGGACAAGAAGTGGGGCGCGCCGACGATCACGAACGACGGTGTCACCGTCGCTCGCGAGGTCGAGCTCGAGGATCCGTACGAGAACCTCGGCGCTCAGCTGGCCAAGGAAGTCGCGACCAAGACCAACGACATCGCCGGTGACGGCACCACCACGGCCACCGTGTTGGCGCAGGCTCTGGTGCACGAAGGTCTGAAGGCCGTCGCCTCCGGCGCCAGCCCGGTCGGGCTGAAGCGTGGGATCGACGCCGCCGTGGCCGCGGTGGAAGCGCGTCTCCGGGAGAACTCCCGCGAGGTGCAGACCACTCAGGACATGGCCTCCGTCGCGACCATCTCCGCCCGCGATCCGCAGATCGGCGAGTTGATCGCCGAGGCGTTCGACAAGGTCGGCAAGGACGGTGTGATCACCGTTGACGAGTCGCAGACCATGGGCACCGAGCTCGAGTTCACCGAAGGCATGCAGTTCGACAAGGGTTACCTGTCGCAGTACTTCGTGACCGACGCCGAGCGGATGGAAGCGGTCCTGGACGACCCGTACATCCTGATCCACTCCGGCAAGATCAGCTCGATGAGCGAGCTGCTGCCGCTGCTGGAGAAGGTCATCGGAGCTTCCGGCACCCTGTTCATCGTGGCCGAGGACGTCGAGGGCGAAGCCCTGTCGACCCTGGTCGTGAACAAGATCAAGGGCACCTTCACCTCGGCCGCCGTCAAGGCTCCGGCCTTCGGTGACCGGCGCAAGGCCATGCTGGAGGACATCGCGACGCTGACCGGTGGTCAGGTCGTGACTCCGGATGTCGGCCTCAAGCTCGACCAGGTCGGGCTCGAGGTGCTGGGCCGCGCTCGCCGTGTGGTGATCACCAAGGACAACACCACGGTGGTCGACGGCGCCGGCTCCTCCGACGAGGTGCAGGCCCGGGTGAAGCAGTTGCAGGCCGAGATCGAGCGGACCGATTCCGATTGGGATCGCGAGAAGCTGCAGGAGCGGGTGGCCAAGCTGGCCGGCGGCGTCTGCGTGATCAAGGTCGGCGCGGCCACCGAGGTCGAGCTCAAGGAGAAGAAGCACCGGATCGAGGACGCCGTCTCCGCGACGCGCGCCGCGATCGAGGAGGGCATCGTCGCCGGTGGCGGCTCCGCCCTGGTGCACGCCTCCCAGGCGCTCGACGGCGGGCTGGACCTGGCCGGCGACGAGAAGGTCGGTGTCGCCATCGTCCGCAAGTCGCTGGTCGAGCCGCTCCGCTGGATCGCCGAGAACGGTGGCCAGCAGGGCTACGTCATCGCCTACAAGGTGGCGGAGCTCGAGGTCGGCCACGGCTACAACGCCGCGACCGACGAGTACGGCGACCTGGTGGCCGCCGGCGTGATCGACCCGGTCAAGGTGACCCGGTCCGCGCTGGCCAACGCCGCTTCGATCGCCTCGCTGCTGCTCACCACCGAGACCCTCGTGGTGGACAAGCCGGAGGAAGAGGACGCACCGGCAGCCGCCGGTCACGCCCACTGACCCAACGGTCAACGGCAAGACCTAGCTAGACAACGGGCCTCGGGCCCTCCCCGACGATCACGTCCGGGAGGCGCCCGGGGCCTATATCTTTTCCAGGTCCGTCGGTCAGCCGAGGATCAGCGGGAGCCTCGGGGCCAGGTCGCCCAGGGCGGTCCGCTCCGCGTCGGTCGGGCGGCGTCGGCCGGTGCCGATCAACAACGCGTCCGGATCGGACCACGTCCCCGGGAACGCGGCGCCGGCGATCTCCTCGAGCATCCTGCGGGACCGGGCCAAGGGATTCGGTCGGCGGTGCGGTCGCGCCGGGCCGGTGCGCGATCAGGTCGAGATGGTGCAGGGTCCACTCCAGCACGTACGCGGAGAGATAGTCGCCGGCGGTGAGCACCTGGTCCTGGGTGCGAACCCGGAGGTCAGGGTCGGCCAGCTCGGCGGCGCGTCCGGCCGCGGCGCCGACATCGTCGAGGTGGTACGTGAGCAACGCCGGGTCCTGATACGCCGCGGAAGAGTTCCACAGCGACACCCTCTCTAGACCCCGACATGTCAGACTCTGGGCACGCTATAGCGTGCCCAGAGTCTGACAAGTCGGGGTTGGTTAGGCTGCGGCGGTGATCGAGGAGAGGGTGCGGCGCAGCGCAAGGGTCCTGTTGGCGGACCCGGCCGATCGGTTTCTGCTCTTCTCCGTCACCGATGACGGCGCGACCCGGTGGTTCGCCCCGGGCGGCGGGCTGGCCGACGGCGAGACGTACGCGGAGGCCGCGGTACGCGAGCTGTGGGAGGAGACCGGGCTGACCGTCGAGCCGGCCGAGCTCGGCCCGGAAGTGTGGCACGGCACCCCGTGGGCCTCTGTCCGGGACGGTGTCACCTTCCGCAACCTGCAGCGCTACTTCTTCCTCCGCGTCCCCGGCTTCGAGATCGACACCTCTCGGTTCGAGCCGCTGGAACGGGCCGCGATCGACGGCCACCGCTGGTGGACCATCCCGGAGCTGCGCGCCACCGCCGACTGCCTCCGCCCCGCCGGCCTGCCTGACCTCCTGGCCCGTCTCCTGCTCACCGGTCCGCCCACGGAACCGATCCTCGTCGCCGGCTGACCCGAACCAACCGATGCCGAGACGTCACATCCGCTGCGACACGCCGACAGAACGGCCGCGGATGTGACGTCTCGGCGGGTTGGTCAGACGCCGGCGGGGATGCGTTCGGGTTCGGGTTCTGATTCCGGGTCGGGGGTCGGATCCGGTACGACCTCGCGGGCCGATCGCTTGGGCAGCAGGGCGACCACCAGGCCGGCTGCGGCCACCGCCAGGGCCAGGAAGAGGCCGGGGCGGAACTGGTCCAGCATCTGTTGCGGGGTCGCGGTCGCCCCGGCGGCGGCGTGGCCACCGCCGACCACCAGGGCGGTGGTCACGGCCAGCACCAGCGCGGCGCCGACCTGGGTGCTGGTCTGCAGCAGTCCGGCGGCCAGGCCCTGCTCGGAGTTCTTGATCCCGGAGGTGGCCTGGACGTTGATCGACGGGAAGCCGAGGGCGAAGCCGACACCGAGCAGGATCACCGAGGGCAGGATGTCGAGCAGGTAGTTCGGGGAGGTCCCGACGCGCAGGAACAGGATGTAGCCCAGGGCCAGCGCGCCCAGCCCGACCATGATCAACTTCCGGGCGCCGATCCGATCGATGAAACGGTCGGCGAAGGGGGCGGTGAAGGCCACCAGCAGGCCGGCCGGCAACAGGGCGAGGGCCATCTGCAGTGGCTGCCAACCGAGCACCGACTGCAGGTACAGCGTGACGATGAACTGGAAGCTCAGGTAGGAGCCGAAGAGCGCCACGATGCTCAGGTTGGCCCGGGCCACCCAACCCTGCTTGAGGATGCCGAATCTGATCAAGGGATGCTTGGCCCTGGTCTCGATCAGACCGAAGGCGCCCAGGATCAGCGCGGCCAGCACGAAACCGCCGATCGTCCGCGGTTCGGTCCAGCCGACGTCCGGCGCCGAGACCAGGGTATAGACCAAGATCAGCATGCCGATCGGCAGCGTGATCGCGCCGGCCAGATCATGACCGCCGCCGGGCTCGGGCTTGTCCTTCGGCACGAAGAGCAGGCCCATGATCACCGCGGCCACCGCGAACGGCACCGAGAAGAGGAAGGTCCAGCGCCAGCTGAGGGTGGTCATCAGCCCGCCGACGATCAGGCCGAGCGAGAAGCCCGAGGCGCCGAAGGTGGAGAAGATCGAGATCGCCTTGTTCCGGGCCGGGCCCTCGGCGAAGTTGGTGGTGATGATCGAGAAGCCGGTCGGCGCGGTGAACGCGGCGGCGACGCCCTTGATGAAGCGCATCGCGATCACCAGCGTCGGATCGGAGACCAGCCCGCCGACCAGCGACGCGAGCGCGAAGACGGTCAGCGCGATCAGGAAGATCCGGCGCCGGCCGAGCAGGTCGGCCAGTCGGCCGCCGAGCAGCAGCAGGCTGCCGTAGCCGAGCACGTAACCGGAGACGATCCATTGCAGGGCGGCGGTGTCGAGCCGCAGTTCGCGGCCGATGGAGGGCAGCGCGACACCGACCATCGAGACGTCCAGACCGTCCAGCGCCAGCACGATGCTGACCGTCAGCAGCAGGATCCACCGGCGACGGGTCCAGGTCGAGGAGTCCGCGGCGTTCGCCGCGGCGGTGTTGAGTGAAGTCACCTGAGGAAGATATATGCGGAAGCATTGAATGCGCAAGCAACTTATGCCTTTGCATTTTGTACGTCCGCATGATAAGACTGTGGTCATGAGCGGAGTCGTCGAGACTCAATTGGTCGAGCAATGGCGCGAGTTGCAGGGCACCTACCTGCGGACCTCCATGGCGATCGACCGCGAACTGACCCACGAGTTCGGCATCGGACTGAGCGAGTTCGAGGTGCTGGACCTGGTCTGCGACGTGCAGGACCCCGAGCAGCCGTGCCGGATGAAGGACCTGAGCCAGCTCACCTCGATGACCCAGAGCGCACTGTCCCGGGTCGTCGACCGGCTGCACAAGGCCGACCTGGTGCATCGCAAGACCTGCGACGACGATCGCCGGGCGCTCCTGGTCGGCCTGACCGAGAAGGGGCGCGAGCTGCACGACCGGGCCGTCGTCGCCCATCGTCACCTGCTCGCCGAGCACCTGTCCTGACGTCAGGGTAGGCCGCGCGCCCAGGCCAGCACGTCGTACGGATACGGCAGTTCGCGCTCGCTCGCCGTCGTCAACGTCTCCAGTTGATCATGGTCCAGGGACCAGCCGACGGCACCGAGATTGTCGTCGAACTGCTCGAGGGTCCGCGCCCCGATGATCGGGGCGGTGACACCCGGTCGCTGCAGCAACCAGCGCAACGCCACCTGGGCGACGCTGCGTCCGGTCTCGGCCGCCACCTTGTCGAGCGCGTCCAGCACCCGCCAGGTCGGCTCGCCCGCATACCTGCTCCAGGCCGGGTCGCCGCCGGCGTTCAGCCGCTCGATCCGGCTGCCCGACAAGGGTTCGGTCATCCCGCGCCGATAGCGGCCGGTCAGCAGCCCCATCCGCAACGGGCTCCAGGCGATCAGGCCGAGCCCCTCGGCCAGGCAGAGCGGCACCAGCTCCCACTCGGCGTCGCGGTCGAGCAGGTTGTAGAGCGGCTGCAGACAGACGTACGCCTCGCGGCCGGCCTGCCGGGCCAGGGCGATCGACTTCTGCAACTGCCAGCCGGAGAAGCTGCTGGCGCCGAGGTAGCGGACCTTGCCGGCGCGAACAAGATCATCCAGCGTCGACAGGGTCTCCTCCAGCGGCGTCGTCTCGTCGAAGACGTGCGCCTGGTACAGATCGAGATAGTCGGTGCGCAGCCGCCGCAGGCTGCCCTCGACCGCGGCGATCAGGTGCTTGCGGCCGAGGCCGCGGTCGTTGGGGCCGGGCCCGGTGCGATGGAACACCTTCGTCGCGATCACCAGGTCCTCGCGCGAACGGCCGGCCAGCCAGCGACCGAGGATCTCCTCGGACCGGCCGTCCTGGTATCCGTCGGCGGTGTCGATCAAGGTCCCGCCGGACGCCGCGAAGCGGTCCAGCATCCGGCCCGCGGTCTCCTCGTCGGTGTCGCCGCCGAACGTCATCGTGCCCAGGCCCAGCTCGGAGACCCGCAGGCCGGTCCGTCCCAGAAACCGTTGCTCCATGGCGATTCCCCCCTTGTTCATGATCATCACGTCCACGGTAGGTCTCGGACATTGATGCGTCCAATGCAATCATCGGGACGATTCCATGCATGCGACGCATAAAATGATGGGATGGAGTTCTATCGGTTGCGCTCCTTCGTCGTGGTCGCCGAGGAGCTGCATGTCGGCCGGGCAGCCGACCGGCTGCGGCTGGCCCAGCCGACCCTGAGCCGTCAGATCGCTGCGCTGGAAGGCGATCTCGGGGTGTTGCTGTTCAGTCGAGATCGCCGCCGGCTGCGGCTGACCTCGGCCGGCCAGGTGTTTCTCGAGCACGCCAGAGACCTGCTGCAGCGGGCGGACGGCGCGGCCGTCGCGGCTAAACGCGCGGCCGCCGGTGAGCTCGGTGAGCTCCGCCTGGCCTTCGTCCAGTCGGCCACCTACGAAGCGCTGCCCGAGCTGCTCGGCCGGTTCCGGCAGAGCTGTCCCGAGGTCCGGTTGAAGCTCAGCCCACTGACCACGTTGCGGCAGCTGCCGGCGCTGCTCGGCGGCGGGCTCGACGTCGGTCTGCTCCGCCCGCGGCAGCCCCGGGCCGGGCTGCCCGACCTGCGGACCCACGTGATCTCACACGACCCCTGGACCGTCGCGCTGCCGGCCGGGCACCGCCTGGCGCGGCTCCGCCGGGTCCGGGTCGCCGATCTCGCCACCGAGGATTTCGTGCTGTACGCCAGCGAGGCCGGATCGACCGGCCACGATCAGATCCTCGACGGCTGCCGGGCCGCGGGCTTCGAGCCCCGGATCATCCAGGAGACCGCTGACGCCCAGACCACCGTGGCGATGGTCGCCGCCGGCCTCGGGGTGTCGCTGCTGCTCCGCCCGGCGCCGCCGATGGATCCTGGCCTCGTCGCCTACCGGCCGCTCCGGGATCCCTGGCCTGGTTGGGATCTCGCGATCGCCTGGTCACCCGACAACCCGTCGGCCACGCTGCGCCGCTTCCTCGAGCTGGCCGGGGTGCGACCGGCGAGCCGGACGCCCGGCAAGGCCGGCATCCCAACGGCACCAGCAGGTGGCCCGGTCGCCGGGTAAGGTCGCCCGCGCGTCTGCGGGCGGCGCGACTGTCGGGCGAGCCGGGAGGCCAGATGAATTCACGCAACGCGGGCGGCGCGAACAGCTCCGCGACGACGCCCCGTCCCACCGCGCGCGACCTGCTCCTCGGTCGCCGCTACGGGGTGCACCGGTTGATCGTGTTCTGCCTCGTCGTCGTCCTGGTGGTCGTGATCGTTTACGCGGTCATCGCCGGCCGGACCGCCACGTTGGAGGGCCTGCCCGGAGTCGCTCGGATCGACGGCGTGAAGCACGAGGTGGAGCTGGCGGCCCGGGTTACCCCCGCCGAGGCCCGGGTGATCTTCGACCGCGCCCAGCAGCTCGAGGACTCCTGGACCCTGCGGCTCGGTTCGGTCAGCCTGGCCACCCCGCAGGAACCCGAGGTGATCGACCAGCCGAGGTCCGTCGACCTGTTGCAGCGGCTCGGCACCGCCCGGCTGGCCGAGCCGGGAGTGATCATCGTCGATCCGTACTCGCCGGTGATCGACGCCGAGCCCGCCACTCCGGACCGGGCCATCCCGCTGGCCCGGGCCCTGGTCGCCGCCCTGGCGGCCGGCGAGCCCGTGCCGGCCGACCGGCTCGCGGTGCGGGACTCCCCGACGGCCGGGGCCAAGGTGACCGTGGCCGAGGCCGCGCTGCACCGGCCGGCCGAGGTCGACGAGGTGCTGGCCCTGCTGCAGCGCGTACCGAAGCTCCACCAGGCGGTGCTCGGCGAGCGGCTCAAGGTCCGCGTCCAGGCCAAGGTGGAGGCGGGCGCCGAGTCGGCCTGCCGCGATGCCCGGCAGGTCCTCGGCCAGCGGGCCGACCTCGACCTCTCGGTGCAGTTCGGCCACCAGCCGGAGCCGGGCGATGATGCCGAGAGCAAGTCGCGTCCCTGCTGACCTCGGTCGGTGATGGTCAGCCGTCCGCCCGCCGCGGGAAGCAGAAATCGCACCAGTGGTAGCCGGTCGGTCGGGTGCCGACGACCTGCCGGTTGCGCTCGCCGATCAACGCCACGAACCGGCACGGCCGCTCCAACGAATGCGTCTCCCTGGTCCGTCGGTTGGCCACCAGTAGTTCGGTGACCGCCGAGACTCCGGCCGCGCAGGCCGGATGCCCGGACAGCGCGTCCCAGCCGTTCAGGAACCCACCGGCGAAGAACTCCTGCTCCGGAGTCAGCTCGAGCGGCGGCGGCGCCAGGCTGGTCGGCACCCGGCCCGGCAGCCCGTCGCCGAACTCCGGCGGCAGATACTTGCCGAAGAACATCGTCACCAGGTCGTCCACCGCCGGGCCGAGATGCGGACAGGCGCCGGTGCTGTTGCGGCACGGCACGTCCACGCCCTTCAGGTAGTCCCAGTGCTCGCCCTCGGCGAAGATCACCCGGTGCCGCGGCCGGCGCAGCTGATTCCACTCGGCGTCGGACAGTTGGGTGAACAGGTCGCCCGCCCCGCCCCAGACCAGCAGCGTCGGCAGGTCGAGCAGCGGCAGCGGCCTCGGCGCATCCCCGAACCAGTCGCCCCAGCCGCCGCTCAGTCCGGCGTAGCCGGCGACCGGCCGGGTGCTGGCAAACCGGGCCGCGAGCATGGCGCCGTAGCTGTGCCCGGCCAGCCCGGTGGCCGGTGGCGGCAGCAGCACCGCGGCGTGCTCCCAGCCGGACCGGGCCCAGCCGGCGACCGCCTGCAGCGTGGCCAGGTCGGGATGATCGGCGACCGACGGGCTCTGCCCGCTCGAGATGCCGGCCAGCCGGGGGACCACGACGACGTACCCGCTCCGGGCGAGCTGGGCCGGCAACCGGAACCAGCGCCGGTGATGATCGGGATCGCCGATGCAGTGTCCGTGACAGAAGATGATCAAGGGATAGCGACCGCAGCCGGCAAGGATCGGCGCGCTCTCGACCGCGCCGTCGAGGCTGGGGAAGAAGATCCGCAGCGGGACCGGCGCGCCGTCGGCCGGGCCGAGGCTGCGGGCCCCGAAGAACACCGGGGCCAGGGCGTTCGGCTGCCAGCCGATCGGGCAGGTGTCCGGCAGCGCCCCGCCGGTGCTCATGATCGACTTCCGGAGCGCCGGAAGCCGGCTGACGTCGTTGTCATGCAGCCACGGTACGGCGACGGCTCCCGCGCCGCCGGTGATTCGCCGAAGTCAGCCGGTACGACGACAGGGCGTCGATCAGGCCGGATACCGTCCTCGATCTCTGACCGAGGCTCAATTCTGCCGAGCTCGTGAACTGTCCTGTCGGCCGGATCGCGGACTCCCGAAAGGCTATGGTGCTCCGAGCCGGACCGAGCTGCCGAGGAGAACATGCCGATCCATCGAGTCGTCGCCGGTGACGATCTGCGGTCGCTCGCCCGACGCTATTACGGCGATTCGGCGCAGTGGCGACTGATCGCCACGGCCAACCGGGGCGTTGTCGGCGACGCCGAACGTGCGCTCCCCGCCGGGCAGGAGTTGATCATCCCGATCTCCGCCGCCGACGCGATGGATCATGCGGCCGCCTCCGTCCGGCCGCCCTACCCGGACGAGAAGGGAGCGACCTGGCATGTCCGTCGTCGGCACCGGGTCGCCGGCTCCGACGTGCCGCACGGCCATTGGTTGAGGGACCGTCGGGTCATGATCAGGGTGATCACCGGCGCCGTGATCATCGCGTTGGTGATCACGTCGACCGTCCTGTTCCGAGCCGTGCGACAGGACCGACTCGAGCAGGACCTACGGTCCCTGCCGGGAGTCGCTGGGAGCCGTGTCCCGGGCAAGGTGCTGGACCTCGAGCCGGGCAGTTCGCGGCGGGAGGTCCGAAGGATCTTCGACACCCTGATCGAGCTCCGGGCCTACAGCGGCACCGGCTGGACGGTCCGGATGGGCCGGGCAGTCCTGGTGACGAACGTCTTCCTGACTCCCGCCGCGGCCGACCTGCTGGTGGCGTCCGGGCGAGTCGACGCGGCCGGGGTCGACCGGATCGACCTGCAGCCGGTCCCGGGTCCCGATCCGACCGACCCGGACTCAGGGCCGGGACCAGCGATCCGGATCAGCATTCTGACCGACGGCCCCGAACAGCGCTCGGCGGCCGCAGAGGCCATGATCCGGGAGATCGCCGCGACCGGAGCGGCCGCGGACACTGTCGTCGAGACCCTCTCGGTCACGCATCGCGACCGCGACTCCGACTGGTTGTTCCATGGTCGTCCGCTCGTCGAAGTCGACCGTACGGTCCGCGCGTTGCAAGTCGTAGCGCGTATCCCCGACGTCAAGACCCTCAGCATGTACGACGAGACAAACAGCGTCACTCTGGTCGGTCAATGGGAACGCGACCGGGCAACCCTCTGTCGCCGGGCCCGGGAAGAGTTGGCCGCGCAGCCGCTCCACTTCGACCTCCGGGTCGTCGTGTCCGAACGCCGGGAGGACTGTTGACCCGGCGAGCTAGGACGCATCGATGATCAGGTTTGCCATGTCGACCACCGGTCGGTAGCCGATCGCCTCGTAGACCTTGTTCGAAACCGGGTTGGCCTGATCGGTGAACAGGCACATCCGGGTCCCGGCGGCCAGGCCGCGGGCGGTCAGTTCGGCGACCACGTGCGAGGCGATCCCGCGGCCACGGTGCGACTTCGGGGTGTAGACCGGGCCGATCCGGCTCACCCCGAAGGCCGGCGGATTGACTCCGGTCAGGTGGGCCGGAGCACCGTCCGGGCCGACGAACAGCCAGAGCTTGCCGGCGGCGATCTGGCGCCGGACGCCGTCGGGGTCGGGCCCGTTGTCGGTGCCGGGGTCCCGCCCGGCCTGCTCGGCCGCCTCGACGTGGAAGGCCTCGACCCAGCGCTGGACCAGGTCGAGGTCGGTCGCCTCGGCCGGCCTCAGGACACCGGCAACGGCCGCCGGCGGGACCACGGCGCGGCACTCGAACAGCCGGGTGCGCTGCTCCACCGCGGTCGAGCCGCCCCAGAGCCGGACGGACTCCTCGGCCAGCACCTGGGCCGCCGGCAGCGCGCCGTTGCTGCCGCCGGGGTGTTCACCGCGATCGTGCAGGGTGGTCGCCAGCAGTCGGGCCGCGGCGTCCGGCATCGGCAGCACGAACATCGGGTACGGCGGTCGCGGCGCGGTCCGCATGGCCAGGCCGACCACCGCGTCGCCGTCGGTGATCACGGCCCACCAGCACGGCCCGTCCGGCGGCGGCACACCGTCCGCCCGCTCCCGTACGGCTCGCTCGCTGATCGTCGCCACCACGCTGCCGACCACCGGATCGGCGGCCAGCACGCTCCCGGCGACGGCCAGGAACTCCGACGGATCGGTGAAGAACTGCAGCTTCATAGCGGCCGACTCTAAGCCGCCGGTGCCCGCCGGCGGAGCGATTTATTCGGTCGGCAGCCGGAAGACGTCGATCGGGATCGTGCTGACCAGATCCCGGGCGATCGCCTGCGCCTCGGCCGGCTCCAGCTGGTGGGTGGCGACCAGTTCGGCGAGGAAGGCGGCATCGGTGCGCCGGGACATGTCGTGCCGGGCCGGGATGGACAGGAAGGCCCGGGTGTCGTCGATGAAGCCGGAGGTCTTGTAGAACCCGGTGCTGTCGGTCACCGCGGCCCGGTAGCGCAGGATCGCCGCCGGCGTGTCCAGGAACCACCACGGTGCGCCGGCGTACACGCTCGGATAGAAGCCGGCCAGCGGCGCGATCTCCCGGGAGAACGTGGTCTCGTCGACGGTGAACAGCACCAGCCGGAAGGTCGGGTCGGTGCCGAAGTCGTTGAGGATCCGGCGCAGCGGCTCGGTGTAGCCGCCGACCGCGGGCAGATCATGACCGGCATCGGTGCCGTAGGCGGCGAGCGAGGGCGCGTGATGGCTCCGGTGCACGCCCGGGTGCAGCTGCATCACCAAGCCGTCGTCGGCCGACATCGCGGCCAGTTGGTAGAAGAGATTGCGCCGGTACGCGACCGCCTCGGCCGCACTCACCGTGCCGGCCAGGCCGGCGGCGTGGATCCGTTCCGCCTCGGCGTCCGGCAGCGGCTCGCCCCAGGTGTCGGCCGGGCTGGTGTCGGTCGCGGTGCAGCCGTGCTCGGCGAAATACCGGCGGCGGGCCCGCAAGGCCTCGATCAGCCCGGTATAACGGTCGGTCGACGTCCCCGCTGCCTCGCTCAGCCGGCGCAGCCGGTCGGACCAGCCGGCGGCCGAGGGATCGAGATAGGCGTCGGCCCGGAAGGTCGGCAACACCCGGCCGTGGAAGGTGGGATCCTCGGCCAGTGCCCGGTGCGCGGCAAGATCATCGGCCGGGTCGTCGGTGGTGGCCAGGACTTTGATCTTGAACCGGTCGAACAGCGGCCGGGGCCGGAATTCCTCGGTCAGCAACAGTTCCGACAGCTCGTCGTACAACTGATCGGCGGTCGCCTCGCTCGGCCGGGCGGTGAGGCCGAAGATCTCCACCAGCTGTGATTCCAGCCAGTAGCGGACCGGGGTGCCGGCGAAGATGTGCCAGTTGCGGCAGAGGATCCGCCAGATCTCCCGACCGTCCGGAGCAGGCTCCGAGCGACCGTCGAGCCGCGGCCGACCAAGATCACCAAGGCCGACGCCGACGGCGTGCAGCAGCCGCAACACGTAGTGATCAGGAGTGATCAACAACTCTGCCGGGTCGCCGAACGGCTCGTTGGCCAGCAGCAGGGCGGGGTCGACGTGCCCGTGCGGCGAATAGATCGGCGCGTCGGCGACCGGCTCGTACAGCTCCCGGGCCAGCGCGCGGACGCCGGGATCGATGGGGAACAGCCGATCCGGGTCGAGCTGAAGCGTCGGGGTGGCGATGTCGGTCACGCGGGTTCCTTAGCGTTCGGGGCGGCCGCGGCACCGACCCGGACCACGGGGCCGGTGGAGTCGCGGATGGTCAGGTGGGTCGGCACGAGGGTCAGGTGGCGCCGGCTCGGCCGGCCGCCGTTGCCGGGTGCGCCGATCAGGCCGGGGCTGATCTGCGACAGCAGCATCGTCGTCGCCACCTGGCCGACGCGTTCGATCGGCGCGGTGCAGGTGGTCAGCGGCGGATGGCAGAACGAGGCGCCGAAGATGTCGTCGCAGCCGACGATGCTCAGCTCGTCCGGCACGGCGATGCCACGGCCGCGGCACCGTTCCAGCATGCCGATCGCGATCAGGTCGTTGTAGGCGATGCAGGCCGTCGCGCCCGCGTTCAGCACGGCGTCGACCGCGGGCCCGCCCGACGTCGTGGTCGGCGCGAACGGGCCGAGCCGGATGACCTCGAGTTCCGGCCGGGCCTCCATCTCCTCCGACAGGGTCTTCCAGCGCAGCCCGTTGGAGAAGGAGTTGATCGGCCCGCCGAGGTAGGCCAGCCGCCGATGTCCCAACGACAGCAGGTGATCGACGGCCTGGCGCAGCGCCGTCGGGGTGTCGATCACCACGGTCGGCACCGTTCCGGCGTTGCGGTTGATCGTGACCACCGGCCGGGTCCGGTGGGTGGCCAGGATCTGCTCGTCGGTCAGCCGGGAGGCGGTCAGGATGACCCCGTCGGTGGCGGTCCGCAGCCGGTCCAGCGCCTCGGCCTCGACGTCGGCCGACTCCTCGGTGTCGACCAGCAGCTGGGTGTAGCCGGAGGCCTTCAGCTGGTGCTGGGTGCCGCGGATCAGGTCGAAGTAGAACGGGTTGGTGATGTCGGGGACCAGCAGGCCGACGGTGCGGGTCCGGCCGGAGGAGAGGGCCCGGGCCTGGGTGCTCGGCACGTAGTTCAGGTCCGCGGCGATGCGCTCGATCCGTTCCCGGGTCCGGGCGTTGACCCGGCCCGGGTTGTTCAGCGCCCGCGACACCGTGGACGCGGCGACACCGGCCGCCGCGGCGACGTCGCCGATGGTAGCCGGACGGTCGTTCCGATCGTCGGTCACGATCCGTAGGCAAACACATCTGGCAACCGACGACAAACGATTGCCACAAATTGCCACCGGCCGATTTCGGCCCCGGTGAACTCAGCGGGTCGGAATCGGGTTCGGATCGGTGTTCGGCACACCCCGATCGCGGCTCGTCCGGGTTTACGGTCTGCTGGCCGCGGGGTCTAGCATGAGGGCTTCCACCGTGTGCGAAAGGTGTCTCGTGTCCCAGTCTCCCGGTGACCTCACTGCGGCCGGCGTTCCTGATCCGTTCAACACGCTCGGCCTGACGTTCGACGACGTCTTGTTGCAACCCGGCCTGAGCGACGTCAATCCGTCCGAGGCCGATACATCGTCGCGGGTGTCGCGGCGGATCTCGATCAAGGTGCCGTTGCTGTCCTCGCCGATGGACACCGTCACCGAGTCCCGGATGGCGGTGGCGATCGCCCGCCAGGGCGGGCTCGGGGTGATCCACCGCAACCTGTCGATCGAGGACCAGGCGCACCAGGTCGACGTGGTCAAACGCTCCGAGGCCGGGATGGTCGACGAGCCGATCACCATCTCGCCGGATGCGACGATCGGCGAGGCCGACGCGATGTGCGGCCGCTACCACATCTCCGGCGTCCCGGTCGTCGACGCCGATCTCAAGCTGCTCGGCATCGTCACCAACCGGGACATGCGCTTCGAGACCGACCCGACCCGGCTGGTCGGCGACGTGATGACGAAGATGCCGCTGATCACCGGCCACGTCGGGATCAAGGGCGACGAGGCGATGAAGCTGCTGGCCCAGAACAAGATCGAGAAGCTGCCGCTGGTCGACGACCAGGGCCGGCTGCGCGGGCTGATCACGCTGAAGGACTTCGTCAAGTCCGACCAGTTCCCGAACGCCTCCAAAGATGATCAAGGTCGGCTCCGGGTCGCGGCCGCGGTCGGCTTCTTCGGCGACGCCTGGAAGCGGGCGATGGCGCTGATCGAGGAGGGTGTCGACCTGCTGATCGTCGATACCGCACACGGTCACTCGCGCGGCGTGATCGACATGGTGCGCCGGCTGAAGGCCGAGCAGGCCGCCTCCGGGGTCGACATCGTCGGCGGCAACGTCGCGTCGTACGAGGGCGCCAAAGCGCTGGTCGACGCCGGTGCCGACGGAGTCAAGGTCGGAGTCGGTCCCGGCTCGATCTGCACCACCCGGGTGGTTTCCGGGGTCGGGGTGCCGCAGGTGAGCGCGATCTACAACGCCTCCCGGGCCTGCAAGCCGGCCGACGTGCCGGTGATCGGCGACGGCGGGCTGCAGTATTCCGGCGACATCGCCAAGGCCCTGGTGGCCGGCGCGGACACGGTGATGCTCGGCTCGCTGCTGGCCGGCTGCGACGAGAGCCCGGGCGATCTGATCTTCGTCAATGGCAAGCAGTACAAGACCTATCGCGGGATGGGCTCGCTCGGCGCGATGGCCAGCCGGGGCCGATCGCGGTCGTTCTCGCGGGACCGGTACTTCCAGACCGACGTCAATTCGGATGAGCATCTGATCGCGGAGGGGATCGAGGGCCAGGTGCCCTACCGCGGCCCGGTCGCGGCGGTCGCGTACCAGCTGGTCGGCGGGTTGCGGCAGTCGATGTGGTACGTCGGTGCCCAGACCGTGCCCGAGCTGCAGCAGCGCGGCAAGTTCGTCCGGATCACCTCCTCCGGCCTGCGTGAATCCCACCCGCATGACATCCAGATGACCGTCGAGGCGCCGAACTATTCCGGCAAGTAAGCCCTTCGACTGGTTCGGCCCAACTCCAGGAACGGACGAGGTTTCATGATCGACATCGGTCGTAGCAAGCGTGCCGAGCAGGCGTACGCGTTCGACGACATCGCCATCGTCCCGTCCCGTCGCACCCGGGGCGAGGAGGAGGTGTCGCTGGCCTGGCGGATCGACGCCAATACGTTCGAGCACCCGCTGATCGCGGCGCCGATGGATTCGATCATGTCGCCGGAGACGGCGATCGCGGTCGGCCGGATGGGCGGGCTCGGCGTGCTCAACCTCGAGGGCCTGTGGACCCGCTACGACGACCCGCTGCCGCTGCTGGAGGAGATCGCGGCGATCACAGACCCGATCCAGGCGACCCGGCGGATGCAGGAGATCTACGCGGCCGAGATCAAGCAGGAGTTGATCTTGGCCCGGGTGGCCCAGATCAAGGAGGCCGGGGTCCCGGCGGCCGGCGCGCTGTCGCCGCAGAACACCGCCGAGTACGCCAAGGCCGTGGTCGAGTCCGGCGTCGACTACTTCGTCATCCGCGGCACCACGGTCTCGGCCGAACACGTCTCCACCACGAGCCAGCCGCTGAACCTGAAGCAGTTCATCTACGAGCTGGATGTGCCGGTGATCGTCGGCGGCTGCGCCACCTACCACTCGGCGCTGCACCTGATGCGGACCGGTGCGGCGGGCGTGCTGGTCGGCTTCGGCGGCGGCGCGGCGTACACGACGCGGTCGGTGCTCGGCATCGCCGTACCGATGGCGTCGGCGGTCTCCGACGTCGCCGAGGCGCGGCGGGACTACCTGGACGAATCCGGCGGCCGCTATGTGCACGTGATCGCCGACGGTTCGGTCGGCCGGTCCGGCGACATCGCCAAGGCGATCGCCTGCGGCGCCGACGCGGTGATGGTCGGCTCGCCGCTGGCCAAGGCCCAGGAGGCTCCCGGCCGCGGGTTCCACTGGGGCGCCGAGGCCTGGCACCCGACCCTGCCGCGCGGTGAGCGGGCCAGGTTCGACACCGTCGGCACCCTGGAGCAGATCCTGCTCGGCCCGTCCACGGTGCCCGACGGCACGATGAACCTGGTCGGCGCCCTGCGCCGGGCCATGGCCACCACCGGCTACACCGAGCTCAAGGAGTTCCAACGCGTCGAGGTAGTCCTCGGCTGAAACACCCCAAGTTGTCAGAACTAGGGGACGCTATAGCGTGCTCTCGTTCTGACAAGTCTGCGGAGAGTGGGCGATGGACGGGCGGTTGAATGCCGAGCAGCGGGCTGCCGCTGTGACGGAACTACCGAAGACGCGGTACGACCTCGTCGTGGTCGGCGGCGGGGTGCTCGGCGCCGGGATCGCGCTGGACGCGACCACCCGGGGGCTGCGGGTCGCGCTGATCGAGGCGGCGGACTGGGCCGGCGGTGCGTCGGGCCGGACCGGCAAGATCATGGCCGGACGGCCCCGGACCAGGACCGAGGATCTGCTGGCCATTCCGGTGCTGCGACGGGAACGGACCCGGCTGCTGGACCGGCTCGCCCCACACCTGGTCCGCCGGGTGCCGATGCTGCAGCCGGTGTCGTCGCCCTGGGACCGAGCGGTGATCGCCGCCGAACTGGTGGCCCAGGACGCGCCGGTGCCGCGGACCGGCCGGGCCGGACTGCTGCCGGCACATCGCCAGCTGCCGCGACGGGTGGTGCGCCGGATCGCGCCGGCGCTGCGGCCGGATCTGATCACCGGCGGCGTGCAGTATTTCGAGGCCGAGTGCGACGACGCCCGGTTCGTCCTCGGGCTGGTCCGCACCGCCGAGTTGTACGGGACGACGCTGGCGCACCACTGCCCGGCGACCGAGTTGATCACCGTCGACGGGACGGTCACCGGGGTCCGGGCGCGGGATGCGCTCGGCGGGGCCGAGTTCGTGATCAACGCCGCGACGGTGGTGGTCGCGACCGGGTCGGCGACGCCGAGCCTGGTCGGTGACCTGATCGCGCTGCCGCGGATCGAGCGGCAGCGCCGCGCCTACCTGGTGCTGCCGCGGGACCGGATCCGGGCCTCGACCGGGATCGTGGTCGATGATCAACTGATCGTGCCCTGGGGTCGGCATTGGATCGTCGGCCCGTCCGCCTCGCCGGTCGAGAGCGACGGAGTGCCGCCGACGCTCGAATCCGGCCCGATCCGGGGCTTCGACGATCATGATCGCCGGCTGATCCTGGATGCGATCAATCCCTGCCTGGGCCGTCCGCTCGGCCCGGACGACGTCGAGTCAGGCTTCGCCGGCAGCCATCCGGTGATCACCACCGCCGACGGCCGTGATCGGGACCGGTGGATCGGCACCGCGCCCGGTTTGGTCGCGGCGGTCACGGCCGAGGCGGCGGGTTACCGTGATCTTGCCGCCCGGGCCGTCGATGCGGCCGGCGGCCTGATCGGCGGGCTGGTGCCGAAGGCGATCACCGACCGGGTCCCGCTGCTCGGCGCCGACGGCTACTTCGCCCGCTGGAATCAGCGTCACCTGCTGGCCCGCCGGGCCGGCCTGCACGTCGCCCGGTTGGAGCACCTGCTCCGCCGCCACGGCTCGGCCCTGGACCCGGTGCTCGAGTTGATCATGAATTCCCCGGACCTCGCCCGCCCGATCCCGGGCGCCGAGGACTACCTGGCCGCCGAGGTCGTACACGCCGTGACGCACGAGGGTGCGGTGACCGTCGACGACATCCTCCATCGCCGGACCGGGATCGCGTACGAGACTGTTGATCATGGTGAGACCGCGGCCGCGGCGATCGCCGACCTGATGGGTGCCGCGACGTAAGAATCTCGTTCCCCGAGCCTTGTCGAGGGGCAAGCCGGGCCCCGTTCCGAGGCTCGGCCTGTCGGGCCGAACGACGCGCCGAGGCGGGTGGGTTTGGATGGTGGGTGGGGATCGCGGCCGGCCGCCGGTTCAGCGCTGATCCCGCCTGTCCCTTCCAGACTTGGGTGTGCGCGTCGCGACGGCGATGTGGAGAGCTACAGGCGGCAGCAAAAGGGGGCGGGTTCGGCGTTGGTCGGGACTGCTCGCCGGGTCGGGTTCGCCGAGTGGTGACCTAACGACGTCGCGAGGCGGAATTCAGGTAGTCGTCGCGGTACAGCGTGGGGTGCGCACGTGCGCGTCGAGTGTCGCCTTCCCAACCTCGAAGTTGCCGTTCTGGCGTGGATAAGGTCACTCTCGGCGCTCGACTCCCGTGACGGGACGACGCGACGCCGACGCCCGGCCCAGGGGGTTTACCTCGACGCGACCCTTCCAGGCCGACGCGACTGCTGTGGCGGTCGCGGGGACCGATACCGGTCGCGGCGCTGAATCTTGGCGGGTGAGCGGGGTCGTGACGGGGCGGACCGATCGCGAGCGACGCCGAGGCCGCCCCCACTCGCTGCTGTCTGAAGCTCTCCACGCGCCAACCCGAACCGCGACCGCATCGACGACCACCGATTCTCGCGTCCAGAGCCCGCCGGCAGCCCGGGGCTCGACGCGACCCTTGCAGGCCGACGCGACTGCTGTGGCGGTCGCGGGGACCGATACCGGTCGCGGCGCTGAATCTCGGCGGTTGAGCGGGGTCGTGACGGGGTGGACGATCGCGACCGACGCCGGGGCCGCCCCTTCGCTGCTGTCTGAAGCTCTCCACGCGCCAACCCGAGGCGCGACCGCATCGACGACCACCGATTCTCGCGTCCTGAGCCCGCCGGCAGCCCGGGGGCTCGACGCGACCCTTCCAGGCCGACGCGACCGCCGCAGCAGTCGCGCGGGCCGGCAACGGTCGCGCCGCCGAACCTCGCCGCCCCGAAGCCGAGGACGGCGCGGAGCTGACCGTGCGCTAGGAGAGGTCGATCAGGGTGAGGTCGCGGTCGATGGCGGTCCAGGCGGTGTTGCCGCGGCCGGAGGGGATGATCCGGGGGACGGTGTACCAGTTGGTGCCGATGCCGGTGTGCAGCAGCTCGGCCTGGGTCAGGCCGGGGCCGATCCGGTACAGGTTGTCGCCGAAGTTCGCGCCGGCGTAGACCTGGCCTCGGTAGGGCGTGATCACGCCGTAGCCGGAGAGCTTGCCCTGGGCGATCACGGTCCGCTGGGCCAGGTCGTACGCGATCCAGGTGCCCGAGGTCCGCTTGTACGACACGTACAGGATGCCGTCGTGCACGGCGACGCTCTGGATGCTCGGCTGGCCGGGCAGCGGCGCGATCCGTTCCACCACGGTGCCCGTGGCGACGTCGAAGATCGCGACCTGGCTGGTCGGCTCGGTCGGCGGAGTCCCGCCACCGCCCCATGTGTCACCGGCGATGTAGGCCAGGTCGCCGTCCAGCGAGATCGAGGTCAGGCCCTGGTTGGGCAGGATGTCCAACCGCACCTCGAAATCTCCGGAGACCGGATCGAGCAGCGTCAGTCCGCCCTGCAGGGAGCCGGTCGGCGGCGCGCTGGCGATCAGCACCGTGCCCGTCCCGGGGTGCCGGACGATCGACCACGGCCGCTGCTGACCGTTCATGATCCGGCCGTAGCTGCGGATGTGGCCGTTGTTCGGCCGGAGCATGATCAACTCGGTGCTCGGATACAGCGCGGCGATGATGCCGTCCCGCCACGGGATCATGTCCTTCGGCTCGCCGGCGACGTGAAAGCGTTCGGTGGTCCGCCGCGATGGCTGGTGCACGGTGATCGAGAAATGGCCGCCGGCGGCGACCGTGCCGCCCGGTCCGAGGCAGAGCGACTGCAACAGTTCCGGCCCGGCGGCGTCCGGATCCGCGGTCAGGTCGCTGGCCTGCAACTCGCCCGAGTCCGGGTCGAAGGTGAAGATCAATCCGCTGCCGCAGGCGCCGATGATCCGGCCGTCGTCGAGCACGGCGACGCCGCGGTTCTCATCGCCGGCGGGCCCCTGCCCGATCAATGCCATGGTGTTGCCGTCGCGGCGCAGGATGTGGCCGGTCCGCCGGCCGAGCCCGATCACCGTGCCGTCGGCGTCGAAGGTGAGCGCGTCGATCGAGTACTCGTCCGGCGGGGCCGGCAGGTCGACGAAGCCGGAGCCGTCCCGGTTGATCTCGATCACGCCCTGGCCCGTCCCGGCGTACACCTTGCCGTCGCGGACCGCCAGGGCCGCCAGCCCAGACAGGGTGGTGTCGGCCGGCAGCAGCTCGACCTTCTCGCCGCTGACCCGGTCGATCCGGATGATGTGCGCGGGGATGGTGCCGACGTAGAGGTACTGGTCGTCGACGGTGAGCAGCCGCGCGTACTGCGAGCCGGGCACCGTCTGGCCGAGATTGGTCAGCGTGCCGGTCGCCGGGTCGTAGGACCACACCTCACCCCGCGGATAGGTGCCGAGGTAGATCACGCCGTCCGGCGCGGCCACCGTCTGCCAGGGGATCGTCCCGGTCGGGCCGATGGAGCCGAGGGTGGTCGCGGTCCCCGTCGCAGGGTCGTACTCGATCAGGTCGCCGAAGCTGTACGTGCCGAGATAGAGCTTGCCGCCGGACAGCCCGGCCGCCCATGCGCCGTCGCCGCGCTCGAGCCCGACCACCCGGGTGACCGCCTGCGAGGCGATGTCGAAGGTGATCACCTTGGGCGGCGTCTGACCCCGGCTGACACACCAGGCGGTGCTGCCGTCGGTGGCGAAGCCGACGATGGCGGCGCTCAGGGCCGCGATGCCGTACGACTTCGGCGGCGCCGGCTCGGCGTGCGCGGGCAGGGTGCCGAGGCCGGTCAGTCCGCCGCCGGCCAGAGCGGCCAGGCCGCCGGACTTGAGGAGCTGTCGTCGATCCATTCGCTTACGCTAGATGGCCGTGCTCTTTCCGGCAAGACCCTAACTGTGATTCCGGTCGGTCACTATGCCCGGGGCTGGGGCGTTCCGGGCCGGTACTACGCTGACCCGGTGACAGATCAGGTGGTGGCGGAGCTGCGCCGACTGCGGGACAGCATCGACAACATGGACGCGGCCTTGATTCATCTGCTGGCCGAGCGGTTCAAGATCACGCAACGGGTGGGGGAGCTGAAGGCGCAGCACGGCCTGCCGCCGGCCGACCCGGCCCGCGAGGCCCAGCAGATCGCCCGGCTCCGCGATCTCGCCGTCGACGCCAAACTCGACCCCGAGTTTGCCGAGAAGCTGCAGAACTTCATCGTCGCCGAGGTCATCCGCCACCACGAGGCCATCGCCCAACACCACGCCGCCTCCTGAACACAACCCCGAATTGTCAGACTCTCACCATGCTCTGGCGTGGTGAGAGTCTGACAACTCGGGGTTGGGGGTGGGGTCAGTAGGGTGAGGGGGTGAGCTTGGCGCGGCGTCCGACCCTGCATGATGTCGCCGCTCTGGCCGAGGTCTCGCACCAGACCGTGTCCCGGTTTCTGCGGTCGGATCCGACCGTGGGAGCGGCGACGGGGCAGCGGGTACGGGCCGCGATCGACGAGCTCGGCTATCGGCCCAATCTGATGGCCCGGGCGATGCGAACCCGGAGCACCGGCGTGGTCGCGATCATCCTGCCCGGCTGGACCGGGCCGGAGCGTACCGTCGCCGCCGCCAGCGAGGAGGCTCAGCGGCACGGCTACCGGGTTGAGATCGTGATCGGGATGAACGAGTTGCCGGAGTCGCTCAGTACCGTGGCGGCCGAGTTGCTGGCCAGTGGTCAGGTCGACGGGGTCCTGTCGGTCACGCCGTTGATGATCACTCCGGACAGCGGCGGAGTGGTGGTGCAGACCGAGGAGTACGACGATCGGCTGCGCGCCGTCGAAGCGGTCGTCGCCGATGCCGAGACCATGATCGAGATCGTACGCCGGCTGGCCGACCTCGGCCATCGCGAGCTGTTCCATGCGGCCGGACCGCCGGACTGGCGCTCCGCGCAACTGCGTCGGGCCGGCTATCTGGAGGCCTGTGAGCGATTCGGGCTCCGGTCGCACGGGGAGTTCGCCGGGCCGTGGCACCCCGACACCGGGGTCCGGGCCGTCGAGTCGTTGCCCGACGACAGCCCGGTCACCGCGGTGGTCGCGGCCAGTGATCACATTGCGGTCGGCGTGATGCACGCCGCCTTCCGGCGCGGCTGGCGGGTGCCGGACGACCTGAGCGTCACCGGCTGGGACGACCTCACCCTGGTCCGCTATGGCACGCCCGCCCTGTCCACCGTACGGGTCGACCGGGAGACCTCCGGCCGGCACGGGATGCGCCGCCTGATCGCCGCCATCCGCGGTGAACCCGAGCCCGATCCGCCCACCGCGGCCCCCACCGAGATCGTCTTCCGCGACACCACCGTCCCTCCCCGCCGACCCGTTCCCTGAGCTTGTCCATTTGTTCGGTCCCTGAGCCTGTCCCCGCTCGTTCGTTCCCTGAGCCTGTCGAAGGGCAAGCCAGATCGTGCCCCTTCGGTTTCGGCCTGGCGGCCGGAAAGGCGCGCCAAGGGACGGGCAGGTCTCGGCGTCGCCTCGGAGTTCCGGCCGGGTTGCGGTTGGGCTGTGGCGGGATCGTCGACTGTGACGTTTCCCGGCTCGATCGGCGGCGGAAGGCCGGGAAACGTCACAGTCGATGTCCAGTCAGCGACTTTCGCCTTCCAAACCGGCGCCCGGCCGCATGAACGCGACGAACGGCCTGACCCGCCAGCTCCTTGGTGCGTCTTTACGGCCGCCAGGCCGAAACCGAAGGGGTACGATCTGGCTTGCCCTTCGACAGGCTCAGGGAACGAACGTGTGGGTCATTCGGGGTTCATGATCACCAGGGCGCCGAGGTGCCAGAAGCGGTCCGGGTGGCTGTCGAAGATCAGGTCGGCGGTGCGGCCGGTGGGGCCGCCGTCGAGCTCGAAGTGCAGCCAGTCGAAGGTGCCGCCGGGGAGGTCGGGGGAGGTGGCGAGCACGGTGCCTGCCTCGGCGATGATCGTCGGCGGGCAGTCGGGGCCGCCGTCGCCGACCAGCACGGCCACCCGGCGACGTCCGGCCGGCAGCCGCAGCCGCAGGGTCCGGGCGGGATAGTCGCCGCAGAAGTCCCGGCGCAGGGGATCCCAACTGCTGCCGCGATCCCGGCCCTGTGGCGCGCTGCCGACCCAGCCGTAGCCGCGCGTCTCGTCCCAGGCCGAGCCGGGCGCCAGCCGGGCATAGCCGGTGACCAGCGGGCTGTCCGCCGTCCCGACGTCCAACGCCAGGTCGCAGTGTTCGGCGGCGGGCGTGATCACGAACGTCTGGCCCTGTCCGCCGAGCGCGGTCAGAGCCGGCTCCAGGTCGACGGACAGTTCGGCATGATCGGCGATCAGCGGCGGTGTGACCGGCAGGGCGACCGTGACCGACTTCCCGGAGTCGATCATGGTCGTCGTCGGCTCGACCTGCCAGTCGGCGTTGACCGGGTGCACGGTCGCGATCATGGTCTGCCGATCCCGGGTCGCGTTGGTCAGCTCGACCGCGAGGTCGTTGGCCCGGCCGCCGAAGAGCAGCCGTCCGCCCGGGTACGCCAGCTGCAGCCAGCCGGCCCCGGTGGACAGGATCCGTGACCAGCCGAAGAAGTACGCGACGATGCTGTCCCGCCACCGGGTGGCCTCGACGACATGATCATCGAAGGTGGCGGCTATGTCGGCGTGCCGGGCCGGGTCGATCAGCTTGGCCAGCCGCTGCCAGTCGCTCCGGAACGCCCGGACCCGTTCCACCCCGTCGAAGTGGCTGTCGTAGATGTGCTGGATCACCGTCCGTCCGGAACGGAGCCGATGCGTGTATGGCACCCAGTGCAGGAACAGCAACAGTTCGTCCGGGCACTGCTCCAGCGACTCGTAGCGGTCGCGCCAGTGATCGGCGTACAGGGCCGGATAGCCGGTGCCGGTGGCCACGGTCCGATCGAAGCCGGTCCCCTCGGCCGTGCTGTGGTGGGACAGGTTCTGGGTCGTCGCCGGCGCCGGATCGAAGTGAGCTCCCAGCGGATAGGTGAGGTAACCCATCCCCAGCGGGGAGGTGTAGTCCTCGTAGGTCCGCCAGGAGGCGAGCATGATCGACTTCAGGGTGTCCACCACGCGGTGATCACTGCCGAAGGTGAGCTCGATCCACTCCGTCACCAGTTCCTCGGCGGACAGCCGCGGATCCCAGGCCAGCCGGGCGAAGCCGTGCGTGTTGGCGGCGCCCAGTTGATAGCCGGTCCAGTCGCGGTCGTCGCCGAAGTTGATCACTCCGGCGAACCCGACCTGCTGCTGGTCGTAGGCGGTGCCGGTGACGATGTCGGCGACGGTCGGCCCCGATCCGGAGCCGGTGTGGGTCGGGAAGTCCAAGATCGTCTTCCACTGCGGCACCAGATAGCACAGGTGGGTCGCGTGGCCGGTGTATTCCTGGGTGATCTGCAGCTCGATCAGCTGGTTGGTCTTCGGCAGGGCGCCGAACAGCGGATTGAC
This sequence comes from Microlunatus speluncae, assembly GCF_009299835.1. Lineage (GTDB taxonomy): Bacteria > Actinomycetota > Actinomycetes > Propionibacteriales > Propionibacteriaceae > Microlunatus > Microlunatus speluncae. The sequence goes on along the minus strand of NZ_VKCZ01000011.1, from coordinate 93,521 downwards.
CGGTTCCCTGACCTGGAAGTCGATCGGGCCGTTCTTGGTCTGCACGATCGCGTTGGCCGCGAAGTCACCGTCGAGCGGCTGGAAGACCCGATGTTGGTACTCGGCCCAGTCGTCGAAGCCCTCGTGGACGAAGGAGCGCCAGGCCAGCCGACCGCCGTGCGGTGCGAGCAGGTCGGCCAGCAGGTTGGCCCCGTCGGCGTGGGTCCGGCCGTAGTCGAGCGGGCCGGGCTGGCCCTCGGAGTTGGCCTTGACCAGGAAGCCGCCGAAGTCCGGCACCAGGGCGTAGAGCTCGGCGATCTTGTCCTGCCACCAGTCCCGCACCCGGGCGTCGAACGGATCGGCCACCGTGATCGGGTCGGCATCGCCGGCGGTCAGGGTGATCGGGCTGGCGTAGTTGGCCGACACCCACAGCCGCACGCCCCAGCCCCGAAACACGCCGGCCAACGCCTTCAGGTCGGGCAGCCGTTCGGTGCGCAGGAACTCAGCACTGGCGTTGACGTTGTTGATCACCGTGTGGTTGATCCCGACCGAGGCGAGCAGCCGCGCGTAGTCGGTGTAGCGCTGCCGCAGCTCGGGCAGCTGGTCCCAGTCGAAGATCGACTTCCCGGCGTAGCCTCGCTCCACGGTGCGGTTCGGGTTGTCCCAGTGGTTGACCATCCGCAGCGGTGCGGCCGGCCGGTCGGTCTGCGCCAGCCGGTCGACCGGCCGTTGCCGCTGCAGCTGCTGCAGGAACCGAAACGCGCCGTACAACACGCCGCGCTCACCGGCCGAGCCGATCACCAGCCGATCCGGGCGGTGCCGTCGGCCGATCACGAAACCCTCCGGGCCGAGGTCGTCGAGCTCTCCGGGACGGACGATCTCGGCCACTTCGCGGGCGGCCTGGGTGCCGATCACCACGGCGCCGGCGCCGATCTGATCACGCACCGGCACGCTGCGGCCGAGCAGCCCCGACAGCCCGCGCGCCAACTCCTCGCCGGCGGACCGCAGCACCTCGTGATCACCCAGGACCACCACATGATCGAATGCAGCCCGATAGCTCCGCAACAGGTCCCCGTCGGCGACAGTGCGGTAGCGCAGCCACAGGTCGTAGCCGTCCTCGGCCTGCGGGACGGCGAAGGCGTACGGCGTCGCCCCCGGCAGCAGCCCGGCGGCCAGGGCACCAGCCGCCCCGGTCGCCAGCAGGCCCCGGCGGCTGATGATCATCGGGGATTCGCGCCGGCCGTTCATGATCGAAACGTCCGCACGTAGTCGAACCGGGCGGTGGTCCCGGTGCCGCCCATCGACACCAGCCCGAACTGCAGCGGGCCGGCGTCGGCCGGCAGATGCCAGAAGCTGCCCCACTGCCAGTGCCGGCCGTCCAGGCTGGTCGCGGCCTGGAACAGATGCTCGCCGGTGTCCGGCTGTCGGGTGTGCCGCAGCCGCAGCCACATCGTGTCGGCGCTCGGGCCGAGCTGGATCGCCTCCGGCCACGGACTGTCGTCGGCACCGGGCCAGAGGAACGCCTGGCGGACGGCGCCGGTCCGGGTCGGCGCGAGCTGCAGCGACTCGGTCCGCGACGCCCAGGCGATCAGCCCGGCCCGCGCGTTGCCGGTGCTGCCCGAGAACGGCAGCGACAGCCGCGTCTCCACCGTGAAGTCACCCTCCGGCGCGTCCCGCAGCAGCACGGTCGCGGCCGGCCCCTTCTCCTCGCTCAGGTCGAGCGCCTGGGTGTCCCAGACCAGCCGGCCGTCCTCGAGCCGACCTTGATCAACAGCTCCGGTCCACCGCCACGCCGGGTCCAACGGCCCGCGGCGGAACTCGTCGCTGTAGTCGGCCAGCGGCCGGCCGATCTCGGGATCGGGCAGTTTCTCGGTGACCGGCCGATACAGCCGGGCCATCCCGAGGTTGTCGCCCCGGGCTCCGCCGACCGAGGCGACGCCGAGCTGGGCCGCCCCGGTCAGCGGCCGCGCCAGCTGCACGGTCAGTTCGGCCAGCGGGTTGTCGCCCTGGGCCGGCGCGACCTGGATGGTCGCCTGACCATCGCGCACCTCGACGCTGGCCGAGTGCCAGGTGTCGTACCGGAATCCCTGGTGCAGTGGGGCTTCAGCGATCTCGATCACGCGGCCGCCGACCCGTTGCTCGACCCGCAGCGACTCCTGATCGGGATCGAGCCAGGCCACCGCATAGTCCCGCGGCGACCGGTAACCGAAGACCAGGCCGGCCTTTCCGGACCGCTCGCTCGCCGTACGAAGATCACCTTCGACCCGGTAGTCGGCCGGCCCACGGGAGCGGCTGACCAGCAAGGACGGCTGCGTTGTGATGATCTTGGGATGCACGTACCCGCCGCTGGATGGGTCCTGGCCGACCGCCCAGTCGGCGCCGACGGAGCGCCAGTCGGAGAGTTCGGTGGAATCGTTGAAGCTGCTGCCGGCCGACCAGGCCGCGGCGGGCGCCGGCTGGGGCTGGTCGGAGGTCCAGCGCCCGGCCCGGACCGTCGGCCAGCCGTCGATCCAGTCCAGCCGATCCATCGACTGCGGCCGGCCGCCCCAGGGCAGCTCGAACCGGAAATCGGAGTTGACCAGATTCCACTGCTGCCCGGACCGGTCGACGGTGACCGCGTTGTGCCCGGTGGCCGACAGGGTGTTGCCGTTGAACGAGTTCACGATCGTGCCGCCCGGCTGCGCCGCGGTCAGCGAGACGCCGTTCTCGTCGAGGAACGGCCCGACCGGCGACTTCGACCGGCCGGCCAGCACCGGATAGCCACCGCCGCCGACATCACCCATGCAGCAGCCGTAACCGGAGTAGAACAGGTAGTAGAAGGAGTCGCGCTTGGTCACCCAGGCCGCCTCGCCGCGTTCGCCGGCGACGACCTGCCGCGATTCGCCGACGGTGCTCTTCCCGTCCGCGGCCAGCTTCACGACGTGCAGCCCGCCGCGCCGGAACGAGCCGTAGTACAGATACTTGGTGCCGTCGTCGTCGATGAACATCATCGGGTCGATCTCCATCACCTCGCTGTCGGCGACGAAGTTGACCACCGGATGCCCGATGTCGGTCCACGGCCCGGCCGGCGTCGGCGCGGTCGCGAGCCCGATCGCGGCGTCCAGTGCGGTGGAGCCGGGGGCGGAGTAGTACATGAAGTACTGCCCGTCGACGTAGCGCACGTCCGGCGCCCAGTAGCCCTTGTTCGGCCAGCCCGCCCACTGCGGATGGTTGGCCTCGTTGAACGCGTCGCCGAGGAACTCCCAGTGCACCAGGTCCGTCGAGCGGACCATCGGGATCAGGTGCCCGGGCCCACCGTTCTGCTGGTTCTCGTGGGTCATGATCGTGTTCGTCGCGTACGCATACCAGGCGCCGTCCTTGGCCCTGATCAGCCCGACGTCGGAGAACGCCTGCGCGACGTCCTGCATCAGTGGATTGCTGTAACGGCCGGAACCGTCGGGGGCGGCGCCGGCGGGTGCCAGCCCGGCGACGGTGGTGATCAACGCGACCACCAGGCCGGTGATGATCAGGCGGAACGAGAGCGCACGAGCCATGGACCTGCTCCTCATCGAGTCAGCTACGGCGGATTAACGATCACCCAGACAGTAAGTGATCGTTAATTCGGCTGACAAGAGCTTGCCGCCGTTGCCAGTAGGAGGGTCGCTGCCGGTCGGCTCAGACCGCGCCGTGATCTAGTACGGGCTCGTCACGCAACTGCTCGGCCAGGGCGGCCCGGCCGCGGGAGAGCCGGGCCTTGATGGTGCCCACCGGCACCCCGACCTCGCGGGCGATCTCGGCCACCGGCAGGTCGCACAGATGATGCAGCACGATCGCCCGGCGTTGCTCGGCCGGCAGCTTGGCCAGCGCCGTGGCCAGCGCGACCCGGGTCACGTCGGGCTCGGCGGGTGACTGTTGCGGCTGCTTGGCGCGGTCCGCGGGCTGGCGCGCGCGGACGACCCGGCGCCAGCGACTGACCGCCAGCCGGTAGGCGACCGTGCGCACCCAGGCTTCCGGTGACTGCTCGGCGTCGAGCATCCGGCGCTTGTCCCAGGCGCGGACGAACGCCTCCTGGACGCAGTCCTGCGCCTCGGTCACATTGCCGCACATGGCGTAGATCTGACCGACCAAGCGGCTGAACGACGTCGTATAGAACGCGTCGAACGCATCTGAATCCATCGACTGCCCCCGCGGCGGTAGGGCAGACAGCGGGGCCGATCGGGTGAGAGCACACGAGGCATACCGGAGTCTGCCTGACCATGTCTACGCCGCGGCCGTACTCCGGATGCATGCCGAATGCACTTCGGCGGAGCCGGTCACTCCCACTCGATGGTGCCCGGCGGCTTGCTGGTGATGTCCAGCACCACCCGGTTGACCTCGGCCACCTCGTTGGTGATCCGGGTGCTGATCTTCTCCAGGAGTTCGTACGGCAGCCGGCCCCAGTCGGCCGTCATCGCGTCCTCGCTGGTCACCGGGCGGAGCACGATCGGATGCCCGTACGACCGCCCGTCGCCCTGCACCCCGACCGAGCGGACGTCGGCCAGCAGCACCACCGGGAACTGCCAGATGTCCCGGTCGAGCCCGGCCGCGGTGACCTCCTCGCGGGTGATCAGATCGGCCTGCCGGAGCAGCTCGAGCCGCTCGGCGGTGACCGCGCCGACGATCCGGATCGCCAGCCCGGGGCCGGGGAACGGGTGCCGCCAGACCATCGCCGGCGGCAGCCCGAGCTGTTCGCCGACCTTGCGGACCTCGTCCTTGAACAGGGTGCGCAGCGGTTCGATCAGCCGGAACTGAAGATCATCGGGGAGCCCGCCGACGTTGTGGTGGCTCTTGATGTTGGCCGCGCCCTCGCCGCCGCCGGACTCGACCACGTCGGGATAGAGGGTGCCCTGGACCAGGAACTCGACCGTCTCGCCGCTGCCGGACTCGACGCTGGCCACGACGTCGCGCGCCGCCGCCTCGAAGGTGCGGATGAACTCCCGGCCGATGATCTTGCGCTTGGTCTCCGGGTCGCTCACGCCATCCAGCGCGGTGAGGAACTGCTCCTGGACATTGACAACCTTGAGGTTGACGTCGGTCGCGTCCACGTAGTCGCGCTCGACCTGCTCGGCTTCACCGGCCCGGAGCAGACCATGATCAACAAAGACGCAGGTGAGTTGATCACCGATCGCCCGCTGCACCAGAGCCGCGGCCACAGAGGAGTCCACACCGCCCGAGAGGGCACAGACGACCTGCTTGTCGCCGACCTCGGCGCGGATCCGCTCCACCTGCTCGTCGACGATGTTGACCATCGTCCAGGTCTGTTGGCAGCCGGCGATGTCGACCAGGAAGTGTTCCAGGATCTGCTGCCCGTGCTCGCTGTGCATCACCTCGGGATGCCACTGCACCCCGGCCAGCTGCCGGTCCGCGTTCTCGAAGGCGGCCACCGTGGCGCGCGGCGAGGTCGCGTTGACGACGAAGCCCTCCGGCGCACCGACCACCTCGTCGCCGTGCGACATCCAGGAACTCAACTGCTCCGGCAGCCCGGCCAGCAGCAGGCCCGGTTCCTTGACGGTGACCGCGGTCCGGCCGTACTCCCGCTGACCGGTGTGGGCCACGTTGCCGCCGAGTGCCTGGGCCATGGCCATGAAGCCGTAACAGATCCCGAACACCGGGGTGCCGCTGGTCAGCATCGCCGGGTCGAGCGCCGGGGCGCCCGGGGCGTAGACCGAGGCCGGCCCGCCGGACAGGATGATCGCCTTCGGCTTGCGGGCCAGGATCTCTTCCACCGATGCCGTGTGCGGCATGATCTCGGAATAGACCTTGGCTTCGCGGACCCGGCGCGCGATCAGCTGCGCGTACTGCGCGCCGTAGTCGACGACGATCACCAGGTCATGATCAAACGGGCTCATCTGGTTGTGCCTTCGCAGTGGTGCGGATCGAAGCCTGGAGTCTAGCCATCCCCGTCGCTGGTCAGGGGATCGGTAGCGTGTCGAGGTCGGCCAGCACGACCTCGCGGTTCTCCGGGTCCCGGACGGCCTCGGCCAGGGCCCGGGCCCGATCCCGGGCGTCCTGGGCGAGCTCACGTTCACCGGCGACGGCGTAACCGCGGGCGAGGGCCTCCTCGGCGCTGGCGGCGACCCAGTCCGCGACGCCGACCCGGCCGGCGTAGGAGATGCTCCGCCGCGCATGGTGCAGCGCAGGCTCGGCCCGGCCGAGCGTGGCGTAGACCCGGGCGCACTGCCACTCTCCGATCGCCCGCTGCTGGTCGCCACCCGCGTTGTCCCAGTGGAACCGCGACGCATGCGCCTGGTGCACCAGCCGGTCCTCCTCGTCGGCGGTCCGCGACTGCTGCTCGAGCAACGCCCAGGCGTCGTTGAACAACTGCGCGGCGAGCGCTCGCTCATCGGTGATCAACTCGGTACGAGCATCGTCGGGCATGATCGATCCCTTCCCTACGGCGAGCCCCAACCCCAAGCATGCCGCCGATCGCCCGGCCGCGGGAACGGCGGCGGGTTTGCGTGTTCGTTTCCCTGAGCCTGTCGAAGGGCAAACCAGTCGGTACGCCTTCTCGGGTTCGAGCCTGACGCCACAAAAAGAGACGCACCAAAGGGCGGGCCGGTTGGTGCGCCCGGAGGATTCGCGGCCGGGTGCCGGTTTTGCGTTACCCAAGCCCGGCCCGGTCATCGAGTGTGACGTTTCCCGTCCGTTCCGCGCCGATCGAGCCGGGAAACGTCCCACTCGATGAACTCACCCCGCCTCTCTCACCCACCGGCACCAGCGCGACCGCCACCCGGGCGCGAAACCCACCGGGCACTTCAACCCGCCCGCCCTTTGATGCGTCTTTCGGCCAACCGAACCACCGGCCGAGCCCACCTCGAACACCAAGACGCACCAGGGGCGGGGTGGCAGGACGCCCTCGCCGAGCTCAGCGCGACGGCGACTGGGATCGGTCGGAAGGGTGGACCCCGATGTCGCAGATCAGGCTGACTCTGTCGAACGGCAGCCACGGGTCAGGGAACGGAGCTCGGACCCGGGAAGTCTGGCAGCATGCAGTCATGGACGCTGATGTGATCGTCGTCGGCGCCGGCCTGTCCGGCCTGGTCGCGACCGCGGAACTCGCCGAAGCCGGCAAGTCCGTACTGCTGCTGGACGCCGAACCGATCCAGTCGCTCGGTGGCCAGGCGCACTGGTCGTTCGGCGGGCTGTTCCTGGTCGACACCCCGGAGCAGCGACGGCTGGGGGTCAAGGACTGCGAGGAACTGGCCCTGGCCGACTGGTACGGCTCGGCCCACTTCGACCGGACCGAAGACTTCTGGCCGCGCAAGTGGGCCGAGTCGTTCGTCCACTTCGCCTCCGGTGACGCGCGCAGCTGGCTGCATCAGCTCGGTGTGCGCTGGTTCCCGCTGGTGCAGTGGGCCGAACGCGGCGGCTACACCACGCCGGGCCACGGCAACTCGGTGCCGCGGTTCCATGTCACCTGGGGCACCGGGCCGGGGATCGTCGAACCGTTCGCCAACCAGGTGCTGGCCTCGCCCCAGGTCCGGCTGCGGAACCGGCACCGGGTGACCGGCCTGACCGCGGACGCCACCGGGGCGACGGTGACCGGCTCGGTGCTGGCGCCGACCGACGCGCCGCGCGGGGTGAAGACCGACCGGACCGAGATCGGTGAGTTCTCCTTCACCGCGCAGGCGGTGGTGATCGCGGCCGGCGGGATCGGCGGCAACCTCGAGCTGGTGCGCAAGAACTGGCCGCGGCACTGGGGCGGCGAACCGCCGGAGTCCATGATCATCGGCGTACCGGATTTCGTCGACGGCTCGATGCTCGGCGTCGCCGAGGCGGCCGGCGGCCGGGTGATCAATCCCGACCGGATGTGGCACTACCCGGAAGGGATCGTCAACCACTCGCCGATCTGGACCAAGCACGGAATCCGGATCCTGCCCGGCCCGTCATCGCTGTGGCTGGACGCGGAAGGCCGCCGGCTGCCGGCGCCGCTGTTCCCCGGCTTCGACGCGCTCGGAGCACTGCAAAAGATCACCACCGGCGGGTACGACTACTCCTGGTTCGTCACCGATGTCGAGACGGTGGGCAAGGAGTTCGCGCTGTCCGGGTCGGAGCAGAACGCCGACCTCACCGGCAAGAACCTGCGGCTGCTCGCCGGCCGGGTCGCCCCCGGCCCGACGCCCGAGGTGCAGTCGTTCCTTGATCATGGAGTCGACTTCCTCTCCGCGCAGACGGTGACCGAGCTGGCCGCCAAGATGAACCAGCTGGCCGGCCGGCCGCGGATCGATCCGGAGGGGCTGCAGCAGACGATCGAGCTGCATGATCTTCAGATCGGCAGCGGGCTGGGCAAGGACCCGCAGGTCACCGCGATCGCCGCCGCCCGCCGCTTCGTCGTCGACCGCTTGATGCGGGTCGCCCCGCCGCACACGCTGCTGGACAAGAAGCATCCGGGACGGGCCGGCACCGGCGGCCCCCTGGTCGCCGTCCGGCTGCACATCCTGACCCGGAAGACCCTGGGCGGCCTGGAGACCGACCTGGACGGCCGGGTGCTGCGGCCCGGCGGTGAACCGCTGCCCGGGGTGTACGCGGTCGGCGAGGCGGCCGGCTTCGGCGGCGGCGGGATGCACGGCTACCGGGCCCTGGAGGGCACCTTCCTCGGCGGCTGTCTGTTCAGCGGCCGGACCGTCGGACGGTCCCTGGCCGGCGCGCTGGCCTGACCGGTCGCGGGGGTCGTCCCGGCGGGAGGACACAGCACAACGCCCCACCTCCGATTCCGAAGGTGGGGCGTCGCGATTGCTGCGTACGGCCTAGCTATTGCTCGAGCCGGATCCGCTGTCCGAGCTACCGGATCCGCTGTCCGAGCCGGAGCCGCTGTCGGAGCTGGAGTCACTGTCACTCGCGCCGGAGTCGCCGCCGGAGTTGGAGTCGGTCGACTCCGCACCGGTCGCGCCGCCGAAGGACGAGTCCGATTCGGCCGGCGCGGTCTCGGCCGGTGCGTCGTCCGGAGCCGGGGTGTCCCACGGAGCCGGCGCGTCGGCCGAGGCGGGCTCGGCTTCGGCCGGGGCGTCGGGCTGGGCCGGGGCGTCGGCTTGGGCCGGAGCATCGGGCTGGGCCGGCGCGTCGGGCTGAGCCGGTGCATCCGACGGCGCCGGGAACGGATCGGGCGCCGGGGTCGGCGTCGGCTCCGGGAACGGGCCGGGCTCGGGGAAGGACGACGGCGGGAACGGCTGGGCCGGCGGCGGGGTGCCGGGGCCACCCTGCGGGAAGCCGGACTGCTGCTGCGGCTGCTGCTCCCACGGCGCACCGCTGCTGCCCCAGACCGGATCGGCGGACTGCTGCTGCTGCGGGGCCTGGTACGGCGCGTACCCCTGATCCTGCGGCTGCGGCCCGCTCACCGGCGGATAGCCACTCGGCGTCGTGTTCTCCTGCAACGCCAGGGCCAACACGATGTACAGGATCACGCCGATCCCACCGCCGGTCACCAGGGTGAGCACGACCCAGAGCACCCGGACCAGGGTGACGTCCATGTTGAGGTATTCACCGACCCCGCCACAGACGCCGGCCAGCACCTTGTTGTTCGTACTTCTCAGAAATCGCTTCGGTGGCGGGTACTGGTTGCTCATCGTGTGCTCCTTAGTTCTGGTCGACGATCCATGTTCTTAGATCTATTCCTTGCCCCGAGAGAGGGCAAGACCGAGAACGCCGACCACAACCAGGGTCAACGGTCCGGCCACCCGCAGTACGCTCCATTCGATCCGCCCTGCGATCGCAGTCCACAGTGCGAAGACAGCGATCGTACTGAGCAACAGCCCCGAGATGAGCGAGACCACATCAACCCGCTTCATCGTGTCACCTCCAACGTGCCCTGATCGATCGTGAGATGGAGGGTCAGCGTCGGCGCGTCGGGGCGGCTCTCGATCTGCAGGATGTCGCCGAGGTCCGAGCCGGACTGCTCGCGCCGATCCAGCACCCGCGCGCTGCCGTTGTCGATCCGGTAGCGGACGTTCAGGTTCACGTCATCGGGCACCTTGACCCGCAGCGCGCCGAACTCGACGTTCGCGGTCAACGTCGTGTCCCGCTTCAACTCGACCTGGCTGAGGTCGAGCTCGAGCCCGCCGAAGTCCTTGGTGATCGGTTCGGTCGGCAGCTCGGCGGCGGAGTTGTAGACCCGCGTGTCCCGGGCCAGGTCCCGCACCTGGTCGGCCTGGCCCGCCGCGGTCACGCAGGCCAGGGCGATCGCCAGCAGAATGCCGATCGGCAGCACCCCGCGGGCCCGGCCGAGCCAGGTGCCGGCGACCAGGGTCAGGCCGACCACCAGCAGGGCGACGCCGACGTAGATCGTCGCGGTGATCGGGGCGCCCAGCGCGTCGGCGGTGCCCAGTCCGGCCAGCACCAGCCCGAGCGCGACCAGGCCGACCAGCCGAAGCCGGCGGGCCGACGGCCGGTCGCCGGGCCGCGGCGGCGCGACCGGGACGGGCACGGCCGGCTCCGGCCGGTAGAGGCCGATCGGGTCGGGGTTGCTGAAGTAATCGGCCCTGGCCCGGCGGTCCTCCTCGGCCCGGGCTGCGGCCCAGGGCGGCTGAGTGAACTCGGTGCCGGTGGCCGGATTCGGCGGGCCGACCGGGCCGGACGGCTCGGCCGCCCGCGGCGCGTTCGGCGCGTTCGGTGCGGTCCAGGTGTACGGCGGTTGGGCCGGCGGCTGCGCGGCCGGAGGCTGACGATCCACCGGCGGAGCGGCGGCCGACTCCTCGGTGCCGGTCGACGCCTCCGCGACCCGACGCCGCCAGGCCTCGGCGGCCTGCGCGAACGGGCTGTCCGGGGGCGTACCGTACGGGGCCGTGCCGTGCGGGGCGGGGCCGACGGTGGGCGGGGCCTGGTGGTTCGGCTCCGGCGGGGACGGCTGGGACGACGGGCGGGAACCCCGGCTGCGGTAGTAGCCGAAATACCAGATCCCGGCCAGGATCAGCGCCGGGCCGAGGCCGAACGGCAGCAGCGAGCCGAGGATCCCGGTGGCGATCAGGCAGGCGACGACCACGATGACGATCCAGGCTCCGCGCGGCACCTTGTGCATCCGGGGCCCGATCAACTCCTCCAGCTTGGACCGGTCCGTTCCCTGCTCGGGGATGAACAGCCAGCCGGCCAGGTAGAGGACCAGGCCGATGCCGCCGCTGACCGCGAGCACGACCCCGCCGATCCGGACCAGCAGCGGGTCGATGCCCCAGTGCGCGGCGATGCCACCGCAGAGGCCGGTCAGCTTGCGGTCGGCCGTGCTGCGGCGGATCGTCCAGATCGATGCCATGCGCCTATCCTTCCCGGCCCGGCGGCGGAGACCATCCGGGACCACCCCCAAATCGACCGGACCAGCCCCAATCATCCTCGCTCGATTACCGCTCGCGCGGTTTAATGGCCGAAGAACAGTCCCGGCACCGGCGCCCCGCTGCCAGCCGGGCACGGCCACGGGCCGGCGCGGCACTGCGGGGACCGAAAGCGACGGCCAAGGAGCCCATGTCAGCCACCGAACCGCGGTCGAGGCCCGCTCCGGGTGATCCGGGCGCGGACGGATCCCGGCTCGACGTCGCGGCCGACGCGGACCAGGCTTCCACCAGCGGCCCGGAACGATCGGCCTCGGCCGCGAGCCCGGCACCGCCGCTGAACCTCATCACCCCACCGAGTCTGCTCGGCCCGTCCCAGCTCCCGACCCCACCGGAGCAGCCCACCCGCCCGGATCTCCCGACCCCGCCGGCCGCCGCTGCCGTACCGGCTGTGACTCCGGCGGCCCCCGTCGGCTCGGCGCCCACCGCGAAGCCGAACCCCGAAGCCGAGCCGGACCGGCCCCGAGCGATGCGGACCGCGGAGACGGCGATGCTCGGCGGGGTCTGCGCCGGCCTGGCCCGGCACCTCGGCTGGCCGGTGATGGTGCTCCGGGTCGGCTTCGTGGTGCTGATGTGCATCCAGTTCGTCGGCGTCGTGATCTACGGTCTGCTGTGGCTGCTGCTGCCGCCGGAGCCGATCCGCGCCGCGCCCGGGCTGGAGTCCGCCGCGCGCAGCGGGATGCGGGACACGGCGTCGCTGCACCGCCGCTCCGACTGGGGCGGGATTTTCGCCCTGCTCGCGCTCGGGGTCGGGCTGCTCTGGATGATCCAGATCAGCGGCCTCGGGATGAGCCAGCAGATCTTCTGGCCGATCCTGCTCGCCTGCGCCGGGGTCGCGCTGGTCTGGCGGCAGGCCGACGTCAGCCGGCAGCGGCAGGCGCTGGCCGAGTTGTCGGCCCGGCCGCGGACCGCGGCGTCGATCGCCCGCGGCCGCACCGTCACGGTGGTCTCGGTGATCGTCGGGCTGACCCTGGTCGCCGGCGCCGGGGCGCTGCTGCTGGCCCAGGCGGGCAGCGTCGAGCTGCTGCCACAGGTGCTGGCGATGACGATGCTCGCGCTGGCGGTGCTGGCGATCGTGCTGGCGCCCTGGCTGCACCGGTCCCGGGCCGAGCTGAACGAGGCCCGGGCGGAGAAGGTCCGGGCCGAGACCCGGGCCGACATGGCGGCGCACCTGCACGACTCGGTGCTGCAGACGCTGGCGCTGATCCAGCGGCAGTCCGACGATCCGAAGGTGGTGCAGCGGCTGGCCCGCCGGCAGGAGCGCGAGCTCCGGGGCTGGCTGTACGACGAGCAGACCGAGCAGGTGACCTTCAAGGCCGCGCTGACAGCGGCCGCCGGTGACGTCGAGGACGACCGCGGGATCCCGATCGAGCTGGTCACGGTCGGCGACAGCCGGCCCGGTGAGGCCGTCCAGGCCATCGTCGCCGCGGCCCGGGAGGCGATGGTCAACGCCGCCAAGCATTCCGGGGCGGACAAGATCGACGTCTACGCCGAGGTGTTCGACAACGAGCTCGAGGTGTTCGTCCGCGACCGCGGGCAGGGTTTCGACCCGGCTAGCGTGGGATCGGACCGGATGGGAGTACGACACAGCATCATCGACCGCATGCAACGCCACGGTGGCAGCGCCGAGATCCGCAGCGATCCCGAGGACGGCACCGAGGTCCGGCTCAAGATCAACAACGATTCATGATCACCGAAGGAAAGCCATGACGCAACCGCCCAACATCCCGCCGCAGCCCCGATCCGCCGGCCCCGCAGCCGGTTCACCGACCCCTGGTCAGGCAGCCGGGTCGCAACCGGCCGGCGCGCAGTCGACGGGACGGCATCGGGTCGTCGTGGTCGATGATCACGCCATGTTCCGGACCGGCGTCAAGGCCGAGATCGGCCGCGCCGTCGACGTCATCGGTGAGGCGGCCGACGCCGACACCGCGATCAAGGTTGTGCTGGCCACTCAGCCCGACGTGGTCCTGCTCGACGTCCACCTGCCCGGCGGCGGCGGGATCGAGGTCCTGCGCAAGGTGCACGAGAAGAACCCGGAACAGAAGTTCCTCGCCCTCTCGGTCTCCGACGCCGCCGAGGACGTGATCGGCGTGATCCGAGCCGGCGCCCGCGGCTACGTCACCAAGTCGATCGCCGGCAATGAGCTGATCGACGCGATCCGCCGGGTGGCCGACGGCGACGCCGTGTTTTCGCCACGCCTGGCCGGCTTCGTGCTGGACGCCTTCTCCGGCGCGATCGACATCGCCAGCGTGGACGAGGACCTCGACCGGCTCTCCCAGCGGGAGCGCGAGGTGCTGCGCCTGATCGCCCGCGGCTATGCGTACAAGGAGGTCGCGAAGGAGCTGTTCATCTCGATCAAGACCGTCGAGACCCACGTCAGCAGCGTGCTGCGCAAGCTCCAGCTCTCCAACCGGCACCAGCTGACCCGCTGGGCCACCGACCGCCGACTGGTCTGACCCCTGCGGTTTTCACGTTGACGGTGGCATGCGAAACCCGACCGGTGATCACCGGCCGGGTTTTCGCTGTCTCCGCGGTGGAGAGGTCAGCTGCGGGCCGAGGACTTGCGGCCCTTGATGACGCCGTAGAGGGCCAGTACGACGAGGCTGCCGGCGAGGGCCAGCACCCAGGTCCAGAGCGAGAAGAAGCCGCTCAGCCCGCGATTGAAGATCATGTCGCCGATGAACCCACCGACGATCGCCCCGACGACGCCGACGACCAGCGTGCTGATCCAGCCGCCGTTCACCCGGCCGGGAAGGATCGCCTTGGCCAGCGTGCCCATGACCAGGCCGACGATGATGTAGGAGAAGAAGCTCATGGCGGCGACGCTACTGCCGCCCCCCGGTCGATCCCAGCGCTCCGGACCGAATTCAGGGGAGCGGTCGCCGGAAACCAGGGAAGACCAGGACCGCCGTGGTGTTTCTGGACCTGAGGCGTGACCAGCAACACTAAGCTCGACGGCATGCAGCTCGCGCATCAGATCCTGCTGTTGATCACGCTGCTCGGGTTCGCTGCCACCTGTGGTGGGATTCTGGCCCAGGTCAAGGTCCGCGATCCCGAGGTGAACGAGGCGATGCTGGCCGGTGGCTGGGTCCAACTGGTCGGCTCGGTCGGCCTGTCGGTCTGGCGGATCGTCGGCCTGCCGCCGTACGCGGAGCCTTCGACCTCCTACGTCCAGCCCGCCGTCGTCGCGGTGATCATGGTGCTGCAGTTGATCTTGCTGGCCAAGAACAGGAAGTTCACCACCATTCCGCGGGGTTTGTGGGGAATTCTCCTCCTGATGTCCCTCGCGGAGTCTGCAGTCGCGGTCATCTGGCAGTAAGGTCAGCGGCACGATGAGACTGTCTGCCCGAGTGGATTACGCGCTCCGCGCCGCAGCAGAGCTGGCGGCGGCGGGAGAGCCACGCACCGTCGATCAGCTGGCGGCCGCGCAACAGATCCCGGCGAAGTATTTGGAGAGCATCCTCGGCGAGCTGCGGCGCGGCGGCCTGCTGCGCAGTCAGCGCGGCCCGGACGGCGGCTACCGACTGGCCCGGCCGGCGGGCGAGATCAGCATCGCCGACGTGATCAGGGCGCTGGACGGCGAACTGGCGAACATCCGCGGCAGCCGACCGGAACAGCTCGAGTACGTCGGCGCCGCGGTCACCCTGCAGAAGGTGTGGATCGCGCTTCGGGCCTCGGAGCGGGCGATCCTGGAGCAGGTCACGCTGGACCACGTGGCGAAGGCCCGGTTGCCCCGCCCCGTCGCGCACCTGGTCGACAATCCCGACGCCTGGGTCTGATCCTCTCCTCGGCCCGACGCGGCACCCGATTGGGCGCGGCCCAGGGGCGATCGGTATGCTGGAGTCTCAACTCGTCGAGTTCCTGCCGCGGGTTGACCGCGCGTCGTAGCAAGTGGCATCTGCTCCGTGCGTAACCTGCCGGATCCATCCGGCTCCGGTTGTCGGCGGGACGATCTCACAGATAGTGCAGCTTCTTTGACTTCTTTCACCGACCTCGGCGTGCCCGCACGCCTGGCCGACGTTCTCAGCGAACTCGGATTCGAAACTCCTACTCCCATTCAGCAGGCGACCCTGCCCGACGCGTTCGCCGGCCGGGACCTGCTCGGCCGCGGCCGGACCGGCTCGGGCAAGACGCTGGCGTTCCTGCTGCCGCTGGTCGCCCGGCTGACCGGGTCCAAGCGGACCCGGCCCGGCGCGCCGCGCGCGATGATCCTGGCGCCGACCCGTGAACTGGTCGCGCAGATCGACACCGCGCTGCAGCCGCTGGCGAAGGCGGCGCGGCTCACCTCGCGTACCGTTTTCGGCGGCGTCGGCCAGGGCGCGCAGGTCGCCGCGATCCGCCGCGGTGCCGACATCATCGTCGCCTGCCCCGGCCGGCTGGAGGACCTGATCGACCAGGGCCACTGCTCGCTCGCCGACATCGAGATCTCGGTGCTCGACGAGGCCGATCACATGGCCGATCTCGGCTTCCTGCCCGCCGTCCGCCGGCTCCTCGCCCGGACTCCGGCAGGCGGCCAGCGGATGCTGTTCTCCGCCACCCTGGACCGGGCCGTCGATGCCCTGGTGAAGCAGTTCCTGGTCAAGCCGCAGGTGCACCAGGCCGACTCGGCCCAGTCGCCGGTGAGCACCATGTCGCACCACGTCCTGCAGATCGCCCGGGAGAACCGGCTGCCGATCCTGGTCGACCTGACCAGCGCGCCGGGACGGACCGTCGTCTTCACCCGGACCAAGCACGGCGCCCGGGGCCTCGCCCGCCAGCTCAACCGGAACGGCGTTCCGGCCGTCGAGTTGCACGGCAACCTCAACCAGAACGCGCGGACGCGCAACCTGGACGCCTTCCACAGCGGCCAGGCCTCGACCCTGGTGGCCACCGACATCGCCGCCCGCGGCATCCATGTCGACGACGTGGCCCTGGTCATCCACGCCGATCCGCCGGTCGATCCCAAGGCCTACCTGCACCGCTCCGGTCGCACCGCCCGCGCCGGCAACTCCGGCTCGGTGATCACGCTGGCGACGCCGGATCAGGCGCAGGAGGTACGGCAGTTGACCAAGGCGGCCGGCATCTCGCCGACCACCACCAAGATCAGCTCCACTCAGCACGCGGTGCTCAGCGAGCTCGCCCCCGGACCGCGGGTGCGGGTCGAGGTCACTCCGCCGGCACCGCAGCCCGAATCGACGGGCCGACCGGCGCGCGGTGGTGGACGATCCGGCTCCCCGCGTGCGGGCGCGCCGCGGACGGCCGATGCCGGCGGCGGTGGTGGTCGTGGTCGTCGCCGCGGATCGGGCCGGGGTCGTGGCAATTCGGCGGCCAACGGTGCACCGGTCGCGAACGGCGCCTCGGCCGCGACCGCGACCGCGGATCGGGAGTCCAAGTCGGGCAACCGAACAGGCTCCGGATCCCGATCCCGGCGCCGCTCGCCGTCGTCCTCGAACCGGTCCTCCTCGCCGACCCACAGCGCGGCGGCGTTCAGCGCCAAGCGCCGCTGATCATGCCGCGGCGGATGCGTTAGCGTCGTGATCATGAAGGGCTACGCGATCTCCGAGGTCAAGATCATCGATCCCGCCGCGGCCGAGCGCTATCGGGCGCTGGCCGCGGCGTCGATCGCGCGACACGGCGGACGCTACCTCGTCCGGGGCGCGGACCCGATCGTCCCGGAGGGCGAGTGGGACGACGGACGTCGCGTCGTCGTGGTCGAGTTCCCCAGCCTGGACGGCCTGCGGCAGTGGTACTCCTCGGACGACTACGCCGAAGCCCTCGCCCTGAGCCCCTCCGCCCTCGACCGCCGGCTGATCTTCGTCCCCGGCTACGACGCCGGCTGACCCTCGCCCGCGACGGTCCGCCGGGACTCGTCGCGATCTCTCTTCGCGCTGGGTGTTGCCACGTGGAAACGGCCGTTAGCGGCCAGCCAGCAGTGAGATTGCGACACGTCATCCGGACCGGTCGGGTTCAGCTGCCACTAGCCCACGCCGTGCTCCGCTGGTAAGGGAACAGGTCCCAGGCGGGCGTGTGCAGGCCCGCTTCGAACTCGTCGCGGAAGTGCACGATGGCCGACGTGATCGGCGAGGTGGCCCCGTCACCCAGAGCGCAGAGGGAGCGGCCGAGGATGTTGTCGCAGAGGTCGAGGAGTTTGTCGACGTCACCCGCCTGACCCCGGCCGGCCTCCAGTCGGGTGAGGATCTGGACCAACCACCAGGTGCCCTCGCGGCACGGCGTGCACTTGCCACAGGACTCGTGGCGGTAGAACTCGGCCCACCGCTTGACCACTCTGACGACCGAAGTGGTCTCGTCGAAGATCTGCAAAGCCCTGGTGCCGAGCGTCGACCCGACCGCGGCCACGGACTCGAAGTCCAGCGGTGTGTCGAGGTGCTGGTCGGTCAGCATCGGAGTCGATGACCCGCCCGGCGTCCAGAACTTCAGCCGGTGACCGTGGCGCACGCCGCCGGCCAGCTCGATCAGTCGGCGCAGGGTGATGCCCAGTGGGGCTTCGAACTGGCCGGGGTGAGTGACGTGTCCGGACAGCGAATAGATGCCCATCCCCGGCGAACGTTCCGTGCCCAGGGCGGCGAACCAGGCCGGCCCGCGGCTCACGATGGTCGGCACGGAGGCGATGGTCTCGACGTTGTTGATCACTGTCGGCGAGGCGTACAGCCCGGCGATTGCGGGATACGGTGGTCGGAGTCGAGGCTGGCCGCGGCGGCCCTCGAGTGAGTCAAGGAGGGCGGTTTCCTCACCGCAGATGTAGGCGCCGGCGCCGGCGTGCACGATCACGTCGACGTCCAGGCCGCTCTTCAGGATGTTTCGCCCCAGATATCCGGCGGCGTAGGCGTGGAGCACGGCCTGTTGCAGCCGTCGGACGACCTGCAACACCTCGCCGCGGACGTAGATGAACGCCTGCCTCGCCCTGATCGCGTGGCAGGAGATGATCATTCCCTCGAGCACAGTGTGCGGGCTCGCCAACATCAACGGGATGTCCTTGCACGTGCCTGGTTCGGACTCGTCGGCATTGATGATCAGGTAGGTCGGCCTCGGATCGTCCGGTGGGAGGAGCGACCATTTCGTTCCGGTCGGAAAGCCCGAACCGCTACGGCCGCGGAGCCGAGAGTCCTTGATCATCGTGATGATCTCTCCCGGCTCCAGGGTCAGCGCCCGGCGCAGCGCCTGATAGCCGCCGATGCCTTCATACGACTCCAGTCGCCACGCCTGCTCGTCGCCCCAGTTGCTGGTGAGGACAGGGGTCAGGGTGCTCGGAACGGTCATCGGACCTACCTCCCGAATCGTGGGAGAGCCAGTCCAGCAGTGGCTGTCTCGGCTGGCAGTGGATTCGATCCGGATCGAATGATTGTGGCCGGATAGCGTGGGGCCGTGCGTTCCTTCCCGCTGTCCGGAGAACAGATCCGGGACGTGGAGTTCTCGGCCTCACCGGTGTGGGAGTTGCTGCTGTCCAGGTTGGCGTTGCGCTGGCCGAAGCGGCACGCGCAGCACACCTGGTGGATCGAACGGGTGGGTCGAGCCGACGCGGACCGAGGCTTCGCGGAGCATCGCGCGGTGCTCGATTCCCTGATCCGCCCGTACGGATGGATCCCGCAGTTCGTGATGCCGTCGAGCCTGCCGACGCCGCGGGCCTGGCCGGACGAACGAGCCTTGATCGTGCAGACGGCGCCGGACCGGGTCAGGTCCAACATCGAGGAATTGTCGGCGCGCGGCCCACTGCCCGACACGATCCGGCGCATCCTCGCCGAGCCCGATGCCGGACTGACCAAGATCATCGCCGCGCTCGACGCCTGGTGGGAACTCGGCATCGAGCCCTATTGGTCCCGGATCGTGGCACTGCTCGACGCCGACATCCAACATCGGCGGCACACCCTGCATACGCGCAGTCCGCGGCTGCTGTTCTCCTCCATCGATCGCAGGCTGCGCTGGGACGGCCACACCCTGCACCTTCCGTCGGAGTCGGGAAACGTGCCCAGCCACCCGACGACCGGCCTGATCCTGATCCCCTCGGTGTTTCTTGATCATCGACCGATGGCATCGATCGACGGTCCGGCGCCGCGGCTGCTGTTCTATCCGGCTCGCAACGTGGCCACGCTCTGGTCGGCCGCCCCGACGGCGCCGCGGCACAGTGAAAGACTGCTCGGAACCAGCCGAGCGCAGCTGCTCAGCCTGCTGGCCAAGCCCCGAACGACCGCCGGGCTGGCCGAACTGACCGGACTGGCGCCGGCGTCGGTGTCCTTCCACCTCGGAATCCTGCGTGATGCCGGCCTCGCCCGGCGTCAGCGCGTCGGTCGAGATGTCCTCTATACGGCGACGTCGCTCGGCACCCGGCTGATCAATGGGCCAGCAGGTTGAACCGGCAACGGGATCAGATCAGCGGCCGGAACGGGGAGAGTACGGCCTCGGAGAACTTGACCATCAGGTTGCGGCGGTTCCACGACTCCAGGGTGAGCTCGATCGTGTTCGACGAGTCGATGGAGAAGATCTCCTCCATCTGCCGGGCCACGCCGGGGTCGTACACCTCGAGGTTGATCTCGTAGTTGCCGAGCAGGCTGAGCCGATCGATGTTGGCGGTGCCGATCGTCGACCACTGGCCGTCGATGGTCGCCGTCTTTGCGTGCACCATGGCGCCCTGATAGAGGAACAGCCGGACGCCGGAGCTGAGCAGCTGGTTGTAGAAGCCGCGGGACAGCCAGTCGGCGACGATGTGGTTCGACTCCTTGGGCACGATGATCCGGACGTCGACGCCGCGCCGGGATGCCCGGGTGAGGGCGTTCAGCATGTCCTCGTCCGGGATCAGGTAGGCGTGGGTCAGGTAGACGTGATGCGACGCCCGGTCGATCGCCTCCAGATACATGCCGCGGATCGGGTAGACCATGTTGCGCGGGATGTTGCGGTGCACCCGGATGTTCGGCTGCCAGATCGGCGCACCGGTGTCGGGCAGCGCCGGCCGCCGGCGTCCGGCGAAGAGGTTCCAGTAGTCGATGAACGCGTTCTGCACGTCCCAGACCATGTCGCCGGTCAGCCGGGCGTGGGTGTCGCGCCAGTCGGTCGCGTACAGCGAGCCGATGTTGTAGCCGCCGAGGAACGCGGCCTTACTGTCCACCACCAGCAGCTTGCGGTGATCCCGGCCGGAGTTGCGCGGGAACCGCAGCGGGCTGGCGATCAGCGGGTGCCGGCGCAGGTGGATGTGCCCGGGGAAGGTGAAGAAGCGCCGCGGGACCACCAGGTTGGCGAACTCGTCGAAGACGATGTAGACCTCGACGCCCCGGTCGGCCGCGTCGAACAATGCCTCCTTGAACGCCTGCCCGACCGCGTCCGACTTCCAGATGAAGGTCTCGAAGAAGATCCGTTCCTTGGCCTGCCGGATCGCGTCCAGCATGTCGGCGTACAGATCCTCGCCGTACGTATAGACGGTGACCTCGGAGCCGCCCACCGTGACCGAGCGCGGCGGCAGGCGCGGGAACACCGCCGGTGCCCGCTTGCGCTTCCGCCAGACGTCGACGATCCGCAACCCGAGCAGGGTCGCACCCTGGATGGCGACGATCACCAGCAGGATCCGCTTGATGATGGTGCTGATCCGCAGCCGGCCGAGCCTCATGGGGCACAGCGTAGTGGGGTGGCCCAGTGGCCAGGCGTTCCGTCACCCGGGACGCGTCGTCGCCGCCCGGATTCGGTGCCCTGACGGAGTGTCGCCGCCACGCATTAGGGTGGTTCGAGTCATGAATTCCTCGCATCCGGTAGCAGCAGCCGACACCAGCATCGAGCTCGTCGCCTCGGCGGCCGAGGAGGTCGCGCGCGCCATGAGCGGAGGTCAGGACGGGCTGTTCGAGACCGCCGCCGAGCCGAAACCGAAGCGGAAGAAGTTCGATCTGGAAGCGTTGCTGGACGGGCTGAACCCGCCGCAGCGGCAGGCGGTGCTGCACGACGGCGGCCCGGTGGTCGTGGTGGCCGGCGCCGGCTCCGGCAAGACGCGGGTGCTGACCCGGCGGATCGCCTATCTGGTGGGCGAGCGGAGGGTGCATCCGGGCTCGATCCTGGCGATCACCTTCACCAACAAGGCGGCCGCGGAGATGCGGCACCGGGTGATGGACCTGGTCGGCAACCGGGCCAAGCTGATGTGGGTCTCCACCTTCCACTCGGCCTGCGTCCGGATCCTCCGGGCCGAGATCGGCCGGTTCGGCATGAACCGCACCTTCTCGATCTACGACGACGCCGACCAGAAGCGGCTGATGCAGCTGGTCGCGCGCGATCTTGATCTTGACCCGAAGCGGTTCGGAGTCCGGTCGATCATGAACTGGGTCTCCGACTGCAAGAACGACCTGGTTGATCACGAGTCGGCCCGAGAGCGGGTCAAGGGTCCGGACGACGAGCGCTTTCTCGAGGCCTATCAGGAATATCAGCGGCGGCTGGTCGCGGCGAACGCGCTCGACTTCGACGATCTGATCATGACCACGGTGCATCTGTTCCAGGCGTTCCCGGAGGTACGGGAGCAGTACCGCCGGCGGTTCCGGCACGTGATGGTGGACGAGTATCAGGACACCAACCATGCTCAATACGCCTTGATCCGGGAGTTGTGCGGCTCCGAGTTGGCGCAGCTGGACGGCCGGCCCGAGCAGCGCGAGGCCGACCCGCCGGAGCTGATGGTGGTCGGCGACTCCGACCAGTCGATCTATGCGTTCCGCGGCGCGACGATCCGCAACATCCTGGACTTCGAGTCCGACTTCGCCGGCGCCAGTACGGTCGTCCTGGACCAGAACTACCGGTCCACCCAGACGATCTTGAACGCCGCGAACTCGGTGATCACCAAGAACGAGGGCCGGCCGGAGAAGCGGCTGTGGACCGACCAGGGTGACGGCGACCTGATCGTCGGATACGTAGCGGACTCCGAACACGACGAGGCCCAGTTCGTCGCCGGAGAGATCGACCAGCTCAGCGACGACGGCAAGAGCCGGTACGCCGACTGCGCCGTCTTCTATCGCACCAACGCTCAGTCCCGTGCCTTCGAAGAGGTGTTCATCCGGGTCGGGCTGCCGTACAAGGTGGTCGGCGGGGTCCGGTTCTACGAGCGGCGCGAGGTGCGCGACGCGATCGCGTACCTGCGGGCGATCAACAACCGCGACGACGACGTATCAGTGCGACGGATCCTCAACGTGCCGCGGCGGGGCATCGGGGACCGGGCCGAGTCGGCGGTCGAGGAGTTGGCCCGGGAGAAGCGGATCTCCTTCGGCGAGGCGCTGCGGCGGGTCGAGGAGATCCAGGGGCTGGCGACCCGGTCGGCCAAGCAGCTGAAGCTGTTCGTCGACTTCCTCGATGATCATGAACGGATGGTGGCCGAGGCGCTGCCGGCCGACCAGATCCTGACCAGCGTGCTGACCGGATCCGGCTATCTGGCCGAGCTGCAGGGCTCCACCGACCCGCAGGACGAGACCAGAATGGAAAACCTGGTCGAGCTGGTCGCGGTAGCCCGCGAGTTCGTCGCCGGCACCGTCGGGGTCGAGGCTGAGCTGGAGCCCGGCGCCGCGCTGGCTGATCTCGATCTCGGCCAGCTCGGGGAACTGGAACTGGATCCCACGATCGCCTCGGGCGAGGCGCTCAACGCGGGCGCTCCGGAGCCGGACCCGACTCTCGGCGCCTTCCTGGAACGAGTGGCGCTGGTCGCCGACTCCGACCAGATCCCGAGCACGGAGGCCGACGACGCCGGCGTGGTCACGCTGATGACCCTGCACACCGCGAAGGGGCTCGAGTTCGACACCGTCTTCCTGACCGGCTGTGAGGACGGCGTCTTCCCGCACCAGCGAGCCCTGGCCGACGGCGGCGAGCTGGCCGAGGAGCGGCGACTGGCCTACGTCGGTCTGACCCGGGCCCGGAAGCGGCTCTATCTCAGCCGCGCCGCCGTCCGCGCCGCCTGGGGAGCGCCGCAGCACAACCCGCCGAGCCGGTTCCTCGGTGAGATCCCGGACCGGCTGATCGACTGGCGGCGGACCGAGAGCGCCCTCACCTCCTGGCGCAACACCTCGGCCACTTCCCGCCAGCCCGGCGGCCGCCAGTCCTCCTGGAACTCCCAACCGAACCGCCCCCGCCCCACCGAACGCGAGATCCCCTCCCTGACCGCGGGCGACAAGGTGCTGCACCCGACCTTCGGCCTGGGCAAGGTCGTGGCCACCTCGGGCGCGGACGACAACGCCAAAGCGGATGTGGATTTCGGGTCGGCCGGGTTGAAGCGCCTGGCCCTGAAGTACGCGCCGCTGCAGAAGATCTGATCGGTTGAATCCCGCGATGACTGTTGGGGGTCTGTGCGCGGGCAACCATCCGCCCGCGGGTCAGTAGGCGTGCCGCTGCCGCGGTACTGGTGTCCGCGGGCTCCCGCCAGGCCCGTCCACGCCCGCGCACAGACCCCCAACAGTCACCGCTCCCTTTGGCAGCCGGAAGGGGGTTTGCCCAAGCCGAGCGCCGATCTGGCCCGCCTCCACCCGCTGAGCCGAGCGCGAACCTGACCACGACGGTGAAGGGTGTCTCAGGTCTGTGGATAACGCCCCCACCATCACCGAGTTGTCAGAAGTGAGTTGTGCCATAGGGCAACTGAGTTCTGACAACTCGGGAAGGGGTTGTGGATAACGGCGCACCCCCAGGTGGGATTGGAGCCGGTGGGCGAGTGATCGTGATCATCTTCGCCGACTTGTCAGAACTGAGTTGTGCCATGACACAACTGAGTTCTGACAACTCGGCACAGGAGATCCACTGCGGCGGTGCCGCGTGAGGCATCAGCGCTCGGTTTGGCAGTTGCAGCGACCAGGGTTCCGCTCGGCTGTGGCGGTAAAAAAATGCGGCGCTGCCAAAGGAAGCGGTGGGGTCTGGGGGTCTGTGCGCGGGCGTGGACGGGCCTGGCGGGAGCCCGCGGACACCAGTACCGCGGCAGCGGCACCCACACAGGCCCGCGGGCGGATGGTTGCCCGCGCACAGACCCCCAGACCCCACCGCGGCACCAAGCCAAATCACCCAGAGATACGACGAAAGCCCGGCACCGAAAGAATGGGGCCGGGCCTTCGATCAAGAAGGAATCAGTTGGTGTTCACGCCGATCGCGTTCAGCCAGGGCTGCGGGTTCGAGGCGCTGTAGACATCCCCGTATCGGGCCCCACCCTTGTAGAGCTCGAAGTGCAGGTGGGCGCCGAAGGCGCGGCCGGTGGAGCCGACGTGGCCGATGACCTTGCCCGCCGGGACCTGCTGGCCGGGGCTGACCGAATTGCTCGACATGTGCGCGTACAAGGTGGTGTTGCCGTCGGCGTGCTTGATCGCGACGTAGTTGCCGGCCCAGCTGCCGGCGTTGCCGCCGTAACCGGCGTGCAGCACGGTGCCGGCCTTCACGGCCTTGATCGGCGTACCGGAGCCGGCGCGGAAGTCCAGGCCGGTGTGATAGCGGGCCCACAGTCCGGTCTGACCGAAGTAGGCACCGACCACGGCGCCCGGAACCGGGGAGGCGGAGCCGCCGCCACCGACCGGGGGCCCGGCGTTGTCGCTGTCGTCGACGCTGCCGTCGTCGGAGCTGCTGGGGGCGTCCTCGTTCTGGTCCCGCTGCTCGGCCGCGCGGCGCGCGGCGGACTCGGCCCGCTCGCGGGCGATCCGGGCGGCGTTCTCGTAGCTTTCCTTCTCGGCCTCGTCGAGATCCTTGGTGCGGCGCTTCATGGTCTCTTCGTACGCGGCCTTGAGGGCGGCCTCGGCATCCCGGGCCAGCGACTCCTCGCGGCTGGCACTGCGCTCCTTCGCCTGCAGCGCGCGGTCCTGGCTGCGGGACGGATCCTGCGCCTCGGAGTTACGCCGGTCGAAGGAGGATGCCTCGCCCTTGGACTGCACCTGCGGCATCCCGGGCACGGCGACCTGGCTGTTCTGGCTCTGCGACACGGTCGAACGGGCGGCGATCACCGGTGCACCACCCGACTCGGCGGCCGAGGTGTTCAGCGCGACCGATCCCGCGACGGCGAGGCCAAGGGCGGAGACGGTCAGTGCCGCGATGCCATGAGTGAGCCATCCGCGTCGTTCCTGGGGCTCGATGGAAGACAACGCCCGGCGGGACTTCCGCCGGAGCGGTTCGGGAATCACCTACGGTTCTCCTCGTTCATTCCAGTGTGGCGAACGTCGCCCGGTTGTTGCTTCTCAACCGTCAACGTCCGTCCCTTCTCGTCTGGGGTAGGTGACCCCGCATGTCCCTGCCGCGACTCACTCCAGGTGGCTGAGCGGCCACCTGGAAGAAGATAACGGAAAGATAACTCGACCACAAACCCCGAGGTGATTTTGCAGTTCGTGTCGCGGCCCTGCGGCCGGTCGCTGAGCCTAGTGGCAGGCGGCGTTGGGCGGAAAAATCCCGTCTCGCAGGATGGGAAACCGGGTTCTGATCGGGTCCGGCGCCGGTCGTGACACGGCGGATTTCTCGACTCCATCGGGGAATGCGGATGGTCGCTATTTCGAACAGGTGTTCGTAATTGTCGTAATGCCCGTCGGGCGGTTCGTCGAGTAGTAATCTGCGCTGGTGAATACCGTTCCATCGGAATCACCGGGTACGGCAGCGGCGCCGAGCGGATCCGGCCGGTTGCGCATCGTGGTCGCCAAGCCCGGCCTGGATGGTCACGATCGAGGCGTCAAGGTGGTCGCCCGGGCCCTGCGCGACGCGGGCATGGAAGTCATCTACACCGGCCTGCACCAGAGCCCGGAACAGATCGTGCAGACGGCCATCGCCGAGGATGCGGACGGGATCGGGCTGTCCGTCCTGTCCGGTGCTCATCTGACGCTGTTCGCCCGGGTGATCGAGCTGCTCCGCGAGGCCGACGCGGCCGACATCGTGGTGTTCGGCGGCGGGATCATCCCGGAGGCGGATCGCGAGTCGCTGGCCGAGTTGGGGGTGGCCCGGATCTTCACCCCCGGCGCGTCGATGGCCGAGATCGTCGACTGGGTTCGCGGCAACATCGGTCCCGGCGGCCCCTGAGCCAGGCTCGGCCCGGACCTGAGGGCCTTGCGAGGACCGGCGCCGGGAGACGTTAGGCTCCGGATCGCATCACTACAGCAATGGGCACAACGAATCTGGATGGAGCCGTCGTGGATCTGTACGAATACCAGGCGCGCGATGTTTTCGAGGCGCATGGGGTCCCGGTCCTGCGCGGGATCACCGCGACGACACCGGCGGAAGCGAGGGCCGCAGCGGAGCAGCTGGGTACGCCGGTCGTCGTGATCAAGGCGCAGGTGAAGACGGGCGGGCGAGGCAAGGCCGGCGGGGTCAAGATCGCCAAGAGCCCGGAGGAGGCCGAGGCCCGCGCCGCGGAGATCCTCGGCATGGACATCAAGGGCCACACGGTGCGGACGGTGATGATCGCCGAGGGCGCCGACATCGCCGAGGAGTACTACTTCTCTCTGCTGCTGGACCGGGCCAACCGGCAATACCTGGCCATGTGCTCGAAGGAGGGTGGCGTCGACATCGAGACGCTGGCCGTCGAGCGGCCCGAGGCCCTGGCCCGGATCCCGGTCGACCCGAACGTGGGCATCGACCAGGCCAAGGCCGACGAGATCGTCGCCGCCGCGGGCTTCGACGAGGCCGACCGGGCCGAGATCGCCCGGGTGCTGCAGCTGCTGGGCCAGGTGTACGGCGCGGAGGACACGACCCTGGTCGAGGTCAACCCGCTGGTGAAGACCGGCGACGGCAAGATCATCGCGTTGGACGGCAAGGTGACCCTGGACGACAACGCGGCGTTCCGGCACCCCGATCACGCCGCGCTGGCGGACAAGTCGGCGGAGGATCCGCTGGAGGCGGCGGCGAAGGCCAAGGACCTCAACTACGTCAAGCTGGACGGCTCCGTCGGCATCATCGGCAACGGGGCCGGCCTGGTGATGAGCACCCTCGACGTGGTGGCGTACGCCGGTGAGGAGTTCGCCGGAGCGCCCAAGCCGGCCAACTTCCTCGACATCGGCGGCGGCGCCAACGCCGAGGTGATGGCCTCCGGTCTGGAGATCATCCTCGGCGACGTGCAGGTGAAGAGCGTGTTCGTCAACGTCTTCGGCGGCATCACCGCCTGCGACGAGGTCGCCAACGGCATCGTGCAGGCGTTCCAACTGCTCGAGTCCCGCGGCGAGGCGGTCACCAAGCCGCTGGTGGTCCGGCTGGACGGCAACAACGCCGAGCTGGGCCGCTCGATCCTGACCGAGGCGAAGCTGCCCGGACTGGAGCAGGTGGACACCATGGACGGTGCGGCCCGCCGCGCCGCCGAGCTGGCAGCGATCTGAGAGGCGTCGAGGAATGGCAGTCTGGTTGAACGCGGATTCCAAGGTCATCGTCCAGGGGATGACCGGCTCCGAAGGTCGTAAGCACACCGCCCGGATGATCAAGTCGGGCACCAACGTGGTCGGCGGCGTGACCCCCGGCAAGGGCGGCCAGTCGGTCGACTTCGACGGCGCCGCCGTGCCGGTCTTCGGCTCGGTCGGCGAGGCCGTCGCGGCCACCGGCGCGAATGTCACCGTGATCTTCGTCCCGGCGAAGTTCACCAAGGGCGCCGTGGTCGAGGCGATCGAGGCCGAGGTGCCGCTGGTCGTGGTGATCACAGAGGGCGTACCGGTCAAGGACTCGGCCGAGTTCTACACCCTGGCCAAGGGATCGAAGTCCCGGTTGATCGGGCCGAACTGTCCCGGACTGATCAGCCCCGGCATCTCCAACGCCGGCATCATCCCGGCCGACATCACCAAGGCTGGTCGGGTCGGCCTGGTGTCGAAGTCGGGCACGCTGACGTACCAGATGATGTACGAGCTGCGTGACTTCGGCTTCTCCACCGCGATCGGCATCGGTGGTGACCCGGTGATCGGCAGCACCCACATCGACGCCCTGCAAGCGTTCCAGGACGATCCCGACACCGACGCCGTGGTGATGATCGGCGAGATCGGCGGCGACGCCGAGGAGCGGGCGGCCGACTTCATCAAGGCCAACATGACGAAGCCGGTCGTCGGCTATGTCGCCGGCTTCACCGCGCCGGAGGGCAAGACCATGGGCCACGCCGGCGCCATCGTCTCCGGCTCCTCCGGCACCGCCGCCGCCAAGCAGGAGGCGCTGGAGGCTGCCGGGGTCAAGGTCGGCAAGACGCCGAGCGAGACCGCCGAGCTGATGCGGGAGATCATGACCCGCCTCGGTGCCTCCTGATCTGAACCCCGACCATGCCCCGCTCTCCGCTCGGAGGGTGGGGCATGATCATGTCCGGAGCTCCTCCTACGCCGACTTGTCAGAACTGAGTTGCCCCAGGGCACAACTCAGTTCTGACAACTCGGTGGCG
The DNA here is from genome assembly GCF_009299835.1 of Microlunatus speluncae. GTDB lineage: Bacteria > Actinomycetota > Actinomycetes > Propionibacteriales > Propionibacteriaceae > Microlunatus > Microlunatus speluncae. The sequence goes on along the minus strand of NZ_VKCZ01000011.1, from coordinate 64,919 downwards.
GGGGAGGTGCCGGGATGGCGGCCGATCGGTGGCGGGAGCTTGGTCCGGCCTACAGCCTGACCGGGGTGGCGGACGCCCCCGGCCGCGCTGGGCCGACTTGTCAGAACTGAGTTGCTCTATGGCACAACTCAGTTCTGACAACTCGGCGTCAGTTGACCTGGGTGGCGCGCTCGGCGGCGCGGACGGTGACCCGCTTCCAGTCGGATTCGCTGATGTCCAGCTTGTCGGTCGGGCTGAGGAACGTGTAGACGAGCTTGGGGCCGACCCAGGCAACGCCGACCCGGTAGGTCCGGGTCTCGTTCTCGGTCGGCACCTTCACCTCGGTGACCCAGCCGCTGATCCCGGCATCCTTGGCGCCGGTGCCCTTGATCTTGGCCGGGTCCTCGACGGTGGGCGTGACCTTGCGCTCGCGACAGTTCTTCCAGTCGTCGCGGAACTTCGTGGCCAGCTTCTTCGCCTCGGACTCCGACTTCAGGGTGACCATGTACTGGTCCAGGCCGAAGTTGCCGGCGTCGCCGTCGACCAGGAAGGTCCGGGCGACCGCACGGCCGCCGGCGACCTTCGACAGGTCGGCGGTCTCACAGCTGGTGCCGTGCTGGGGCTCGGTCAAGTTCTGTGGATCATCGGCGAACCAGGCGCCGGCCGAGCTCGACGGGGCCGGCAGGTCGCCACCCGACAGGTAGCCCGGCTGGTCGCCCACCGGCGGCGGGCCGGCCTTGTCGGCGGTCTTCTTGGCGCAGCTGCCCTCGGCGGCCGTGCACTGCCGGTTCACCGCGGCGGCGACAGTACGGACCGTGTCCTCGATCGGCACGCCCTCCTTCTGCTTCGCCACGTCGACGACGTTGAGCACCCGGCCGGTCCGGCTCAGGATCAGGCTCCGGAACTCCTGGTCCTTGCCGTTGGTCACCTTGACCACGACGCCCAGCGACTGGTCACCCAGACCCGTCACCACCCGACCGGAGTAGAGCCAGGCGCCGGTCCCCTCGGCGCTGCAGGTGCCGACCGCCTTGGCGATCAGCGCGTACGCCTGCGCGGCCTCCTCCGGCGTGCCGTACGCGGTGGCCTGGTGCAGGATCGCGGGCGGCTGCTTGCCGTCGCTCTCCAGCAGTTGCATCATCGTTTCCCGCGCCGTCGGCAGCCCGTCGATCGCGACGCCGAGACAGATCGGCTGCGGTGAGGTCCGGTCGATCTTGGTCAGCGTCCGGGAGACCTTCCAGGTCCGGTCGCCGTCGATCGGCTTGGCGTCCGGGGCGGCGACCAGCATCTCGGTCGTCAACAGTTCCCCGTCGGCCTGGCCGGGCGTGCCGGTGGTGCTCGATTCGCTGCTGGCCGGGCTCGGCCCCGGGCCGGGGTTGGCGCTCGGGCCGTTCGGCCGGCCGATCACCGCGTAGCCGATGGCCAGGCCGAGCACGACCACGGCCGCGACGGCGCCGATCAGCAGCGCGAGCCGGCCGCGCTGGCCCAGCCGCGGTGGTTCGTCGTCGATGTCGCCGAGGTCGTCCAGCATGTCCTCGTCCAGGTGCCGGTCCTTGGAGGGACGGACGCCGGTGTCGACCCGGCGCTGGTAGCGGGTCCGGTCGTCGGCGTCGTCCGCGGCCGGTTGCTGCGGCGCCGCTCCGCCGGCGGAGCCGGCCGCCTCGTACGGGCTCGGATCGGCGCTGCCGTAGGACCCGGTGTAGTTGCTCGGCCGGCCGTACGTGTCGGCATCGGTGTCGCGGGCCGATCCGCGGTCGGCACTGCCGCGTTCGCTGACCTCGTCCCGGTAGAGCGGCTTCGGGTTGTCCTCGCCGTCGGATTCCGAATAGGCGGGGATTCCGAAGGCCGTGTCGTCGTCCTCGGCCCCGAGGTCGTCGGTATGATCATCCGCCGGGGTCGGTGCTGGGGTTGCCGGGGTCGGTGCCGGAGTCGGAGGCGGGCTGACCGGCTGGTCGTCATCGTCGGCAGGTAGGGCTCGCCGCGGGCGGTACTCGGAGGGATCCTTGCCGACCATCGTTTCCTTCGTGTTCCTCGACTGTGTTGCTCGCCACACACCCCGATCGTGGGCACGGACCTGCAAACTTTACTCGGTCAGGGCGTGTCCGGGCGATTTTCGCCGATCGGCTGGGCAACCATTGGGATCACCATGGCCTTCCTCTCCTCGGGCAACACGTCCTCGCGGACTACCTCGCGCCGACCGGGAGCGACGATCGAACTCTCCACGACTGTGCCACGTGCGGCCGGTTCAGCCAATCCCTCGGCGGGTCCGGATCATCCTCTGATCGGTGGATTGCCGGCCGCCGCCGTCGGCGCCGCGGTCACCGTGCTGGCCGGGTGGGTGCTCGCGGCCGGTTTCGCGGTGGTCGGCTGGCTCGCCGCCGACCCCGGCACCCTGTGGCAGGCGCTGGGCGTCGGCACTCAGCTGTGGTTGCTCGGCAACGGGGCGGGAGCCGTGCTCGGAGCGACGAAGATCACGCTGATCCCGTGGGGTCTGGCGGCCGTCTTCGCGCTGATGCACTTCCAGTTCGCCGGCTGGGCCGTCCGGCGCAGCCGGGCGGTGACCTCCGAATCCGCCGTGCTCGGCGTGGTCGGCGTGATGGTCGGGGTGTACGTCCTCGCAGCGACCGGGATGACCGTGCTGGCCGGCGACCTCGCCTCGCTGCCGCGCGCGGCGGCAGTGTCCGCGGTGATCGCGGGCCTGCCGGCCGCGGTCGGAGCCTGCCGGGCCGTCGGCTTCGACCCGATCGCCTGGTTGCCCGGCTGGGCGGCCCCGCTGCCCCGGGCGGTGCTGGGTTCGCTGCTCTGCCTTCTGGTCGGCGGCTCCGGGCTGCTGGTCACCTCGCTGGTGCTGGCGTACGGGCAGGTGGGCGCGCTGATCGACGCCCTGGCCCCCGGCGTGGCCGGCAACCTGGCGCTGCTGGTGCTGCAGTTGGCGTTCGCGCCGAATCTGATCGTCTGGGCGGCGGCGTTCGCGCTCGGGGCCGGGTTCAGCTTCGGTCCGGGCACGGTCGTCTCGCCGACCGACACCGATCTCGGGCTGCTGCCGGTCATCCCGGTGCTGGCCGGAATGCCGGACGACGGCCCCGGCCAGCCGATCCAGCTGGCCTGGCTCGCGGTGGGCCTGGTCGCCGGCGGGATCGCCGCCTGGCTGACGCTGCGGCCGCGACCGGGGGCCCGACTGGACGAGAGCTGCCTGCTCGGCGGCCTTGCCGGAGTGCTCGCCGGGATGGCGTTCGTGGTGATCGCCTGGGCCTGCGGCGGGGATCTCGGCCGGGCCCGGTTGGCCGGCCTCGGGCCCCGGCTGCCGGAGCTCGGCGTGCTCGCGATCAGCACCCTCGGCCTGGCCGGACTCCTGGTCGGCCTGGGGTACGGAGTGGTCCGGCTGATCCGCCGGTAGGCTGCCGCCCGTGGAGCAGCCCGAGACCCGTCCGTCGAGTGCGAAACGACTCGTCGTCCTGATCTCCGGCAGCGGCACCCTGCTGCAGGCCCTGATCGATGCGGCCGCCGCCCCCGGGTTCGGGGCCGAGGTGGTCGGCGTCGGCTCGGACCGGGACGGGATCGCCGGCCTCGTCCGGGCCCGGACGGCCGGGATCGACACCTTCGTCCACCCGTACCGCAAGGGCGAGGACCGGGCGGCCTGGGACCGCGAGCTGACCGCCCTGGTCGGCGGCTTCCGGCCGGATCTGGTGATCAGCGCCGGCTACATGAAACTGGTCGGCCCCGACTTCCTGGCCGCGTTCGCCGGCCGGATGATCAACACCCATCCGGCGCTGCTGCCGTCCTTCCCCGGGATGCACGGACCGCGGGACGCGCTGGCGTACGGGGTGAAGGTGACCGGCGCGACGCTCTTCCTGGTCGATCACGGCGTCGACGACGGCGTGATCATCGACCAGGCGGCGGTGCCGGTGCAGGACGACGACACCGTCGAGACGCTGCACGAACGGATCAAGATCATCGAGCGCAAGCTGCTCGTCGAGACGACACACCGGCTGGTCACCCGCCCCTGGCGCGTGATCGACAGAAAGGTCTGCTGGGACTGATGACGCCCGAACACCCTGACACCGACAGCACCCGGATCGCGATCAAGCGCGCGCTGATCTCGGTCTATGACAAGACCGACCTGCTGGTGATCGCGCAGCAACTGGTCGACGCCGGAGTGGAGATCGTCTCCACCGGCTCGACCGCGGGCCGGATCTCCGACGCCGGCCTGCCGGTGACCCAGGTCGAGCAGGTGACCGGCTTCGGCGAGTGCCTGGACGGCCGGGTGAAGACGCTGCATCCGCACATCCACGCCGGCCTGCTGGCCGACCTGCGGCTGGATGATCACCGGTCCCAGCTTGATCAGCTCGGCATCGCGCCGTTCCAGTTGTTGATCAGCAACCTCTATCCGTTCACCGAGACCGTGGCGGCCGGCGCGAGCCAGGAGGAGTGCATCGAGCAGATCGACATCGGCGGGCCGGCGATGGTGCGCGCCGCGTCGAAGAACCACGCCTCGGTCGCGGTGATCACCGGGCCGGGACAGTACGAGCAGCTGACGGCAGCCCTGGCGGCCGGCGGCTTCACGCTGGCCGAGCGGCAGGCGCTGGCCGCCGCCGCGTTCACCCACACCGCGACCTATGACGTGGCCGTGGCGAGCTGGCTGGGCAACGTCGTCACCGACACCAGCGAGGGCACCGGCTTCCCGGGCTGGGTCGGCGCGACCTGGACCAAGCAGGCGGTGCTCCGCTACGGCGAGAACCCGCATCAGCGGGCGGCCTTGTACCGCAGCGGTTTCGGTCCGGCCGGGCTGGCCGGGGCGACCCAGCTGCACGGCAAGGAGATGTCCTACAACAACTACGTCGACGCCGACGCGGCGCGCCGGGCGGCGGCCGACTTCGCGGCGCCGGCGGTGGCGATCATCAAGCACACCAACCCGTGCGGCATCGCGGTCGGTGCCGACATCGCCGAGGCGCACCGCAAGGCCCACGCCTGCGACCCGGTGTCGGCCTTCGGCGGCGTGATCGCGGCCAACCGGCAGGTCAGCGTCGCGATGGCCGAGCAGGTGGCCGAGGTGTTCACCGAGGTGATCATGGCCCCCGGCTACGAGGACGGGGCGGTGGAAGTCCTGCAGGGCAAGAAGAACATCCGGATCCTGGTGGTCGAGCCGGCCGCGTCCGACGGGGTCGAGATCCGGCCGGTGTCCGGCGGGCTGCTGATGCAGTCGGTCGACGTGACGGATGCCGATCATGATCGGGCGGCGAACTGGCAGCTGGCCACCGGCGAGCCGGCCGCGGAGTCGGTGCTGGCCGATCTGGAGTTCGCCTGGAAGGCGTCCCGGTCGGTCAAGTCGAACGCGATCCTGCTGGCCAAGGACGGCGCCTCGGTCGGCGTCGGCATGGGCCAGGTGAACCGGGTCGACTCGGCCCGGCTGGCGGTCAGCCGGGCCGGTGACCGGGCGGCGGGATCGGTGGCGGCGTCGGACGCGTTCTTCCCGTTCGCCGACGGTGCGCAGATCCTGATCGACGCCGGCGTGGCGGCCATCGTCCAGCCCGGCGGCTCGGTCCGGGATGCCGAGGTGATCGAGGCGGCGAAGGCGGCCGGCGTGACCATGTATCTCACCGGGGCCCGGCACTTCTTCCACTGATCTCGTGGATACCGAGCACAACATGGCCACCGAACCGGCGCCGAAACCGGCCGCGGACCGGTCGTCGAACCCGTGGCCGTTGGTGATCATCGTCGCCGGGGCGCTGGCCGGTCTCGGCTACGCCGTCTTCGGCGGCCGGGACGCCTGGCGGCTCGGCTGCGTGATCATCGGCGCCACCCTCGGCATCGGGGCGCTGCTCCGGCTGGTGCTCCCGAAGCCGACGGCCGGGCTGCTCGCCGTCCGCGGTCGGGCCTTCGACGTCGCCTTCCTGGTCCTCGGTGGTGCCGCGATCATCGTGCTGGCGCTGGTAGTCCCCGGCGGGCGCTGAGAGCCCGACCACCGGCCGCGCGTCGCACCTGCCCCGCTTCGCCCCACTTACCCGCGCTCCGCGACGCCAGTAGGGGGCGCGAAGCGCGAGGAGCTGTCGCGAAGGCGACTGCCCGACCCGACCCGTCCCGGCCGGGCACGCCGCCGCCGTGAGAGTTCGCGATGCTCCTCGTACTCCGGCGATGCTCCTTCTGCAGAGGGAGCGTTGGTCGAGAAAGGGGAGCATCGCGGGTTTCGGGATGAGATGCCGAGGCGGAGGGTCCACCGGGGGAGACGTCACACTTGACGACGCAGATCCCTACCTGCGTCAAGCCCTGTCGCCGAGACCACGTCACTGACAGCCGGCCGCAACACCATCGCACCGGTCCAACTCTCCGCCCTTGCTGCAGCTTTCAACCCGGCCACCGCACCACTGTTCGCCCACGGTCCAAGCGACTCCCGCTGAATTCGCACACCCCAGTCCAACCCGCGGGCCTGATCATGAAGGATCCAGGCCGGGGTGGCCTCACGACACTAGGGTGGGCGGATGATCACGACCCGGGGCCAGCACCTGATCATCGACGGTGAGCCGCGGGTGATCTTCGCCGGCGAGGTGCACTACTTCCGGCTGCCGCGGTCGCTGTGGCGGGAGCGGCTGACCGAGCTGAAGGCGGCCGGGGCACAGGCGGTGGCAACGTACATCCCATGGGTCGCGCACGAACTGCCGGACGGCCGGATCGACCTCACGGGTGAGACGGCGGACTGGCGCGACCTCGGCGCGTTCTGCGATCTCGCCGCCGAGCTCGGGCTGATGTTCATCGCTCGGCCGGGGCCGTTCTGCATGGCCGAGCTGAAGAACGAGGGCATCCCGCACCGGATCTACGGTCTCGACGGCGTCGTCGCCGCCGGCTGGCGCGACGCCCGGCCTACGACCCGCGATCTCGACTATCTCGCCCCGGCCTTCCTGGCCGAGGCCCGGCGCTGGTACGACGCGGTGCTGCCGGTGCTCGCCGCCCGGCAGCACGACCTCGGCGGGCCGGTGATCGCGGTCCAGCTGGACAACGAGATCGGCATGCTGGCCTGGGTCTCGAACAGCCCGGCGCTGACCGAGACGGTGGCGGCCGACTGGCTCGACTGGCTGACCCGGCTGGGCCGACTGGGTCGCCATCCGGCCCTGGCCGCGGACGCCGGCCCGGCGGCGGCGCTGGCCTATCTGGCCGATCCGCCGGACGAGTCCGCGATCACGGTGGCCGACGACCTGATGCGGTTCTGCCGGGTCCGTTTCCGCCGTTACAGCGACACCCTGGCCGCCTGGGTGGCCGAGCACGGCCTGGACTCGGTGCCGTTGTTGATCAACATCCACGGCACCGGTGGCGGCCGCGGCCTGACCTATCCGATCGGCATCTCGCAGCTGCTCGGCACCTGGCGCAACCGGCCCGGAGTGATCGCCGGCTCGGACATGTATCTGGGTGATCTGACCGTCGGCAACGTCGCGGATTTCGTGCTGGGCAACGTGTTCGCGCGCGCCGCGGCCGGGCCGAATCAGCCGCTGACCGCCCTGGAGTTCGAGGCCGGGGACGGTGACTACGGCCAAGACCTGTCCGCCCTGGTGCCGCCGGAGGCGACCGTGCTGAAGACCCGGCTGGCGTACGCGCTGGGAAATCGCTTGATCAACTTCTATCTGTTCGCCGGCGGGGTCAATCCGCCGCTGGACCCGGATCCGGCGCTGGCCGGGGGTGACGGGATCGACCGGATCGCCTTCACCGGTGAGGAACACGGCTTTGCCGCGCCGGTCGGGCCGTCGGGCCACCGGAACCGTACCTTCGCCCAACTCGCGTCGGTGATCACCGAGCTCAACCGGCTCGAAGGCCGGGCCGCGCGGATGGTGCCGCACACCGACCTCGGCTACGGCTTCGTCTCCGATCACTATCTGACCGAGTACGCGGTGCCCGGCGATGCCGCGACCCAGCGGCTCCGCGATGATCTTGGCCGGTTCCGCGGGCTGGGGCCGCGGGAGATCCTGGCCCGGGCGCTGGTGCTCGGCGGCTACGGGCTGGCCGGGGTCGATCTCAGCCCGCATGATGATCTTGACCGGACCGACCCGCGTCCGGTGGTCTCCGCGGAGCTGCCGGAGACCTTGTCGGTGGGCCGGCATCCCGTGCTGGCGCTGGCCTGCGGGCATTCGCTGGCCGCGGAGACCCAGCGGCTGCTGATCGACTACGTCGCGGCCGGCGGCCGGCTGCTGCTGGCCGGCGCGGTGCCGACCCTGGACGAGTTGGGCGGGGACTGCCGGCTGCTGGTCGAGGAGTTCGGGCTCTCGGTCGGCGCTGAGCGGCCCGATCAGCTGGCCGACCGGTTCGGCCGGCCGCGGAGCTACCATCCGACCGTTCGGCTGGATCCGGCGACGACCGGGCTGCGGCGACCGGAGGTCCGGGTCGGCGCCGCGCAACCGCTGCGGCGGCCGGGCGCCACCGTGCTGGCCCGGGAGTCCGGCGGTGAGCCGGTCGCCCTGGACGTCGAGCACGGGGCCGGCCGGGCGATCTTGCTGACCGCCGACTATCCCTGCGACCTGGCCGTCTACGGCATGCTGCTGGACCGGCTCGGGGTGACGCCCCGGTATCGCCTGGACGCCACCGATCCCGGGCTGGTGATCACCGGCATGATCGACCCGGGGTCGGGCGACGAGTTGCTGCAGTTGATCAACGTGGCCCCGTATCCGATCGAAACCAGGGTGTGGCGCGCCGGCGAGTCGATCACGCCACGACCGGTCACGATCGGATCACGGCAAGCGGTCCTGCTGGATCCCGACCTCGGCTGAGATCAGAAGTTGGAGGCCCCCATCGCCCCGGCGAAGAGGACCACCATGAAGATGATGTAGATGATCAGGAACGCGATCCCGATGATCGCAAGGATCGACGTCACCATGCCGAGGATCTTGCCGACGTTGATGTTCGACTCGTTGGAGTAGTGGACGCCGCTCGCCGCGATCTCCTTCTGGGCCTTGTTGCCCATGTACCAGGCGATCGCGCCACAGATCCCGGTGACGAAGCCGAGGATGCCGAGGACCAGGATCGTCGTGCCCTGCGGGTGCTCCTGCAGGCCCTGGTACGAGCCGTAGGGCGACGGCTGCTGGTAGGGCGTCGGCTGCTGACCGTACGGCTGCTGCTGACCGTACTGGGGCTGCTGGCCGTACGGCTGCTGCGGCTGCTGCCCGTAGGGCTGCTGCTGGCCGTACTGGGGCTGCTGCCCGTACGGCTCCTGCGGGCCGGGCGGCTCCTGGCCGTACGGCGGGGTGTTCTGGCTCACGATGACTCCATTTCGAGGTGACGAGGCCGAAGTGGCACTAGCGCCAGATTAGGACGCGACGACGCTCATCATCGCCGCAACGTAGACGAGGTAGAAGACGACCTGCACCAGCACCAGTCCGACGGCGACCATGCCGAGGATCGACGTCACCATACCGAGGATCTTGCCGACGTTGATGTTGGACTCGTTGGAGTACCTGATTCCGCTCGCCCGGATCTCCTTCAGGGCCTTGTTGCCCATGTACCAGGCGACGATCCCGCAGGGGAAGACGACGAAGCCGAGGATGCCGAGGATCAGGATGGTGGTGCCCTCGGAATGCTCCGGCAGGGGCTGGAAGGGCGGCCGTCCGTAGGGCTGCGGGTAGGGCTGTGAGCTGACGTACGCGGGCTGGCCGTACTGGGCCGGCTGGCCGTACGCGGGCTGGTTGACGTGCGGCAGCTGACTCATCGGGGATCCGATCGACTCGGGGAAAGACGTTGGGGACGTCCGTGACCGGACGTCCCCAACTGCGATTCGGTTCCCTGACGGGTGGAATCAGCTGCCGACCATCGCGGAGCCGATGCCGATGACGATCATGATGATCCAGTAGACGATGCTGAGGGCACCGAGGATCAGGCCGACGATGCCGAGGATCCGGCCGATGTTGACCTGCTGCCGGTTGTTGTACGCCGCCGGGTTGGCGTCGATCTCGGCGAGGACCGGCTTCGACTGCACCATGGTGACGATGCCGAGGATCAGGCCGATGACGCCACAGGCGAGCACGATCGACAGGATGCCGAGGACAAGGATCTGCGTGCCCTTGGGGTGGGGCTGCGGGACGCCGCCCCCTCCACCGTAGGGGTTCTGGTCGTATGGGTTGCTCATGGCGGTCATTCTTGCGTAAACCGGGGCAGCTTTGCCATGCACGCCACGATTCCGCGCCGACCGCTCTGCTCAGCTGCCCCCGGTGGCGATCATGGCGAAAATGATGACGATGACGTACAGCACCCAGAAAGCCGTCGCCACGATCGCGAGGATGCCCAGGACCCAGCCCGCGGTGACCATCCCGCTGTTGCTGTAGCGGCCCGGTGCGGCCTGGATCTCCTTGCGGGCGCGGGAGGAGATGACGAAGCCGACCACGCCGGCCGGTGGGCAGACGGTGATGCCGAGGATGCCGAGCACCAGCGAGGTGGTGCCCTGCGCGTGCTGCTCGGTGGGGTAGCCGTACGGCGGCGCGGCCCGGTAGTTGTAGCCGCCGGTGTCGTACGGATTGGCCGGGTAGGCCGGCGGTGCCCCGGCGCCGTAGCCCTGGGGCGTGCCGTAGCCCTGATCGGGGGCGGGTGCGGAGGTCGGCGAGCCGTACGGGTCGGCCGGTGCCGCGGCGCCGGCGGGCGGGGCGTACGGGGCCTCGGGGCCGGCGCTCTCCGCGGCGGACGACGACGAACCGGCCGAGTAGTAGCCCGGCGAGTAGGTGCTCGACCCGTACGGGTTGGATGCCGGCGGGTAGGACGTGGCCGGGGACGCATCCGGGGCGGGCCCGCCGGGGTGGCCGACGAACCCGTCGGGCTCAGTCGAGCCCGGATCGGGCACCGGCCCCAGGCCGGCGTCCTCTCCGGCGGCCTCGCGGCTGAACGGGCTCGGCTGGTCGTCGAACCGGCCGGGGCCGCCGGAGTTGGAGTCGTGCTGCCCGCCCGTGGGGCCGCCGGGATGCTGCTCGTTCATGCCGGCAAGCTTAGGGCGTTTCGGTGTCTCAGCCGATCAGGCCGAGCGCCTTCACCGCGTCCCGCTCCTCGGCGAGTTCGGCGACGCTGGCGTCGATCTTGGCCCGGGAGAACTCGTTGATCTCCACTCCCTGGACGATCGTGTACTCGCCGCCCGAGGTGGTCACCGGGAACGAGCTGATCAGGCCCTCCTCGACACCGTACGAGCCGTCGGACGGCACGGCCTGGGAGACCCAGTCGCCGTCCTTGGTGCCGAGCAGCCAGTCCCGGGCGTGCTCGACCGTGGCGTTGGCCGCGCTGGCGGCCGAGCTGGCGCCACGAGCCTCGATGATCGCCGCGCCGCGCTTCTGCACGGTCGGCAGGAAGTCGTTCTCCAGCCAGCTCTGGTCGTTGATCACCTTTGCCGCGTTCTGGCCGGCGATCAAGGTGTTGAACAGGTCCGGATACTGCGTCGCGGAGTGGTTGCCCCAGATCGTCAGGTGCGAGACGTCGCCGACCGAAACCCCTGCCTTGGCAGCGATCTGGGCCTTGGCACGGTTGTGGTCCAGTCGGGTCAGCGCGTTGAACCGGGTGGCCGGGATGTCCGGGGCGTTGTGCTGGGCGATCAACGCGTTGGTGTTTGCCGGGTTGCCGGTGATCAACACCCGCACGTCGTCGGCGGCATGATCGTTCAGCGCCTTGCCCTGGGCGCTGAAGATCGCGCCGTTGGCCTCGAGCAGGTCGCCGCGCTCCATCCCCTTCGACCGCGGCCGGGCGCCGACCAGCAGGGCCAGGTTGACGCCGTCGAAGATCTTGTCCGCGTCGTCGCCGATCTCGACCGAGCTGAGCAGCTCGAACGCGCAGTCGTCCAGCTCCATCACGACGCCCTCCAGCGCCTTCAGCGCCGGGGTGATCTCCAGCAGCCGCAGCTCGACCGGTCGGTCGGGGCCGAAGATCGCGCCACTGGCGATCCGGAACAACAGGCTGTAGCCGATCTGACCTGCGGCACCGGTGACGGCGACCTTGACGGGAGTGCTGGCGGACACGGTGATCTCCTTCGTGGACGTACTGCTGACCTCCGTAGGCTATGGCCCGGCGGCGTGCGCCGCACCCAGGGGTGGCGTGATCGTGATCGCATCCCGGGGCTCGGGATACAGGGGGACGACGACGTGACCGACTGGCAGTGGCATCGGCTCGGAGCACCGGAGGGCAAGGGCTGGCCGGAGGGCGCGACCGAACGCCGCTACGACCGGCTGCCGCGCCATGCCGAGGGCCGGGTGCCGGACCCGGTTTGGGAGTTGAGCCGGCAGTCGAGCTCGCTCTACTCGCGGTTCCGGACCGACGCGACCGAGATCCGCGCCCGCTGGCGGCTGGGGCAGCCCGAGCTGGCGAAGTGGCACATGGCCAACCTCGCGGTCAGCGGTCTCGACCTGTACGGCGACGACGCGACCGGAGCCGGTCCGGTGCTGAGCCGTTGGGTCGGGTCGGCCGGCGCCTCCGGGTTCCCCGAATCCGAGGACTCGCTGGCCGCCGGACTGGATCCGGTCGAGCGGGCGTACACGATCTATTTCGGGCTGTTCAACCGGCTGGAGGAGATTGAGCTCGGGGTGCCGGCCGGTGCGGACTTCGAGCTGCTGCCGCCGGACCCGGCGCGGCCGGTCGTCTATTACGGCACCTCGATCGTGCACGGGGCCGCCGCGTCCCGGCCGGGCATGACGGTGCCGGCACAGCTCGGCCGGCGGTTGGGTCGGCCGGTGATCGGTCTCGGCTTCTCCGGCAACGGGCGGATGGAGGTGGAGCTCGCGGAACTGGTCGGGGAGATCGACGCCGCGCTGTGGATCGTCGACTGCCTGCCCAACATGTCCCCGGAGCAGGTGGCCGAACGGACCGAACCGTTCGTCGCCGCGCTCCGGGAGCTCCGGCCGGCCGGCCCGATCCTGCTGGTCGAGGACCGGACCTTGGCCGGCTCGTGGGCCCGGTCGGCGCAGGCGACGCTGCACCGGGAGCGGCGGGCGGCGCACCGGGAGGGGTTCCGGCGGCTGGTCGAGGCCGGCGTGAAGGACCTGCACTACCTGGCCGGGGATTCCCTGCTCGGCGAAGATCGGGAGGACACGGTCGACGGCTCCCACCCGACCGACCTCGGCTTCACCCGGATGGCCGATCGGCTGGAAGCCGTCGTCGTGCCCCTGCTTGATCAGTGAGCTGCTTGATCAGTGATCAGCTGGATCGGTGATCAGGCGCTGCTCGGCTCCATCTTGCCGAGCAGGATCCACATGATCACGAAGTTGTCGGCGTAGGGCGCGTTCTGCAGGATCGGATCGCCGTCCGGCGGGAACGCCTTGACCCGGGTGCCTTCCAGAGCAGGGTTGTTGCCGTACCGCTCGAACAGCGGGACCATCGGCAGCAACTCGTTGAAGGCGATCGCGATCTTGGTGACGTTGGCCTTCTGCTCGGCCTCGTCCAGCCCGGAGCCTGCCTTGGTGACCGCCTCGGTGAGGTCGATCGGGCCGAACGCCTTGGTCGTCGTCTTCAGCTCGAACGCCATTCCCTTGCCGCCCTGGTTCTTGGCGATCGGGATGTTGTGGGTGAACAGGTCCTGGACGAACGCGAAGTGCGGGTGCGGGTGGTTCGACGCGCCCCAGGCCTGGATGGCGAGCTGGAAGGCGCCCTTGTCGATGTCCACCGGCGCCTGCTTGTCGTCGACGCCGCGCGGGACCACCTTGATCCCGAACGCCGACAGCTGCTCGGCGGCGTTGGTCGCGGCCGCGGACCAGTCGGCGAACGTCTGCGGGAACTGGATCTCGTACTCCGCGGCCTTGCCCTGCGGCGTGGTCCAGGCGTCGCCGTTCTTCTTCCAGCCGGCCTCGGTGAGCAGCGCGGTCGCCTTCTCCGGGTCGAGCTCGTAGGTGTTGAGCTTGCCCTTGTCCTCCGCCGACATCCACTCGTCGATCTGGTTGTCGGAGAAGCCGGCCATGAACTCGACGCCCTTGCCGGACTCGCCGAGGGCCACGGTGCCGTTGGCCTTCCGGTCGATCACGTGCGCGATCGCCTGCCGGGCCCGTGGGTCGGTGAACTCGGTCAGCTTGTCCAGGTTGAACAACAGCGCCGGGCCGGAGTAGACCGGCGGCCGGAGGATCCGGAAGCCGGCCGAGGTGAAGGATCGCTCGGACGCGGTCGGGAACCCGTGGGTCGCGTAGTCGACGTCCTTGCTCTGCACCAGCGGCGTGATCTCCGGCGTCTCACCGTTGTAGATCACGATCTTGGCGAACTTCACCGTGCCGGCGGCGTAACCGGTCTCGTTCTTGATCATGGTGATCTGGGTGTTGGAGACCGATCCGTAGTCGATGTTGTACGGGCCGCTGGCGACGTACTCCTTCGGCACGAACTTCTGGAACTCGGCGCCGAGCTGCTCACCCTCGGGGCTGGACATGTCCTTGCCGCCCGCGATCAGAGCGGCGGCCTTGTCGGACCACTCCTTGTAGACCGAGGTGGCGATGATGTTGCTGCGCAGGATGTAGCGCTCGACCACCGTCGACGGCTGGTTCATGGTGAGCACGAACGTCAGGTCGTCCGGCGCTTCGATCTTGGTCACGTAGTTCCACAGCGACGTCCGCTGGAGGAACTGGCAGTGGAACGTGGTCATGTAGTCCGCCGAGGTGACCGCGGTGCCGTCACTCCACTTCAGGTCCGGCTTGATCTTGATCGTGAACGTGTTGGCGGCCGGGTCGAGGACGTAGCTCTCGGCCAGCAGCAGCTCCCACTTCTTGTCGGCCCAGTAGTACAGGCCGGACGGTAGGCAGATCACGTCGCCCCACGGCGAATCGGTGAGGATCCGGTACGGGACACCGGCGAACGGGACGCCGGCGTTGTTGTAGTTGCCCTCCGGCGGCTGCTTGTACGGCCAGCCGCCGTGGAACTCGCCACCGCCGGCGCCCGGCCCCTGCGGGGTGTTCGGTGCCGCCGGCGCGCAGGCCGACGCCAGGCCACCAGTGCCGGCCACAACGGTGCTCAGGCCGGTCGCCTGCAGCAGCGTGCGCCGCGACAGGGATGGCTTCTGATCGGTCATTTCTCCTCCTCGAGACGAGAACTTCGGTGTTTCGCTGCGTTTCGATTGGTCAGGATGTGCAGGCCAACGGCGACGGCTCCGATGCCGACCCCGATGACCGCTGCGGCCACGGTGATCACGAACTCCGCTGTCCCCGGTCGGACCAGGAACAGCATGATCACCGCGCCGATCGTGATGAAGCAGGCGAGGGAAAGGATCGCCCGGCTGAGGTTAGGCATGGCCGCTCGCTCGGTCCAAGGCCGTGTGCTCCCGGGCCACGATATGGCAGGACACCTGCCGCCGGGGCTCGATCGGGACGAGTTGCGGCTCGGTCGTGTCGCAGGTGCCCGCCTCGAACCGCGGGCAGCGCGGGTGGAAGGTGCAGCCGGTCGGCAGACGCCGCAGGCTGGGGATCTCGGCCGAACGCAAGCCGCCGTCCGGGACCCTGGTCTTGGACAGCTCCGGATCCGGCTCCGGGACGGCAGCGAGCAGGGCCCTGGTGTACGGGTGCTGCGGGTTGTTGATCACGTCCGGGGTCGGTCCGAACTCGACGATCCGGCCCAGATACATCACCGCGATCTTGCCCGACCAGCCGAAATACTTGGCGATCGCCAGGTCGTGGGTGATGAACAGGAAGCCGACCTCGAGGTCGTCCCGGAGCCGGCCGAGCATGTTGAGCATGCCGACCCGGATCGACACGTCGAGCATCGAGGTCGACTCGTCGGCGACGATCAGCTTCGGGTCGAGGGACAGTGCCCGGGCGATCGCGACCCGCTGCCGCTGACCGCCGGACAGCTGGTGCGGGAACTTGTAGAGATAGGACTCGGCCGGATGAAGATCGACCCGTTCCAGCAGCCCGGCGGCGAGCTCGAGGGCGTGCCCGGAGTTCTTGGCGATCTTGTGCTTCAGCAGTGGCGCGGTCAGCGTCTTGTTGATCGAACGGATCGGGTTCAGCGACGCGTACGGATCCTGGTGCACGTACTGGACCGAACGGCGGAAATTGGTGAAGTCGGCCTTGTCCATGCCCCAGATGTCGCGGCCGCGGAACGAGACCGTGCCGTCGGTCGGCTTGTTCAGGCCGGCCGCCATCCGGGCGCTGGTGGTCTTGCCGCAGCCGGACTCGCCGACCAGGCAGAGCACCTCACCCGGATTGACCTCGAAGCTGACGTCGTTCACCGCGGGCACATCGCCGCGCTTGCTCTTGAACACCTGGGAGGCCCCGTCGAGCTTGATCAACGGTTCAGGCACGGGCGATCACCTTCCGTTCGTGCTTGACGTCCTGCCAGCGGATGCAGGCGGCTTCATGATCGCGGCCGCGGCCGCGGGACTCGATCGGCTCCAACTCCGGATCGGTGGTGGCACAGGCCTCGATCGCGTACCGGCAGCGGGGATGGAAGGCGCAACCGGAGGGGAGGGCGGACAGGCTGGGCGGTGAGCCGCCGATCGAGGCCAGCTCGGGCAGATCGCCGGTGACCGGCGGCACGGCGTTGATCAAGCCGGACGTGTAAGGGTGTCGCGGGCGGTAGAAGATGTCGGAGCTGGTGCCGGTCTCGATGATCCGGCCGGCATACATCGTGGCAACCCGGTCGGCCAGCTCGGCCGCCACCCCGAGATCGTGCGAGATGAAGATCATCGCGAACTTGTACTTCTGCCGGAGCTCGGCCAGCACGTCGACGATCGAGCGCTGGGTCAGGATGTCCAGCGCCGTCGTCGGCTCGTCCAGCACCAGCAGCCGGGGCTCGAGCAGCAGGCTCAGGGCGATCAGCACCCGCTGTCGCATCCCGCCGGACAGTTCGTGCGGATAGCTGGACAGCACCCGGCCCGGCTCGAGCCGGACCGCCCGGAGCAACTCGCTGCCCCGCTCGATGATCTCCGCCTTGGACGGTTTACGTCCCTCGGTGTGGGCCCGGAGGGTGTCGCCGATCTGGTCGACGATCCGGAGCACCGGATTGAACGAGTTCATCGCGCCCTGGAAGACCATGGCGGCTTCGCGCCAGCGCCAGCGGCGCAGCGTGCGGCGCTCCAGCCTGACCACGTCGATCTCGCGGCCGCGCTCGTTCCGATAGATCACGCTGCCGGCGGGGATGCTGCCGAGTCGTGGCAATAGCCGGAGCAGACCGAGGCCGAGCGTCGTCTTGCCGCAGCCGGATTCACCGACCAGCGCCAGCGACTGATCGGAGTAGAGGTCGAACGAGACCCCGCGGACGGCGTCGAGCTCGGCGCCGGCGCCGGTGCGGTAGCGCACGACGAGATCTCGGACGGACAGGATCGGCTGATCATGGTCAGTCGGCTCGTACGTTGACATCATCACCGGTCTCTCAGTCGCGGGTTCAGGATCTCTTCCAGCGAACGGGTCAGCATGATCAGCCCGAGTTGCAACAGGACGATCATGGTCACCGGGGCCAGGATGTAGAGGATCGCGTTCTGGTCGAACATCGCCCCCTTGATCCAGGCATCGTTGATCATCAGCCCCCAGTTGGCTCCGGCCAGCGGCGCCAGCCCGAGCAAGTAGAGGCCGACCAGCGCGTAGATCGCGTTGGTCACCGCGATGATGAAGTTGATCAGGATGTAGGACGCCATATTGGGCACGATCTCGATGAACACGACGCGCAGGGTGCCGAGGTCGAGCAGCCGGGCCGCCTCGACGAACTCCCGCTCCTTCAGCGTCAGCACCTGGGCCCGGATGGAGCGCATCAACACCGGCCAGGACAGGGCGCCGATCAGCACCGCCAGGGCGACCGGCGAGTCGAGCCGGAAGAACGCGCCCATCACGGCGAGCAGGACGATCTGCGGGATCGTCATCACGATGTCGGTCAGCTGCAGCATGACTCCGTCGAACCGGCCCCGGAAGTAGGCGGCCAGTGAGCCGATCACGACCGCGATCACCGTCGTCAGCAGCGCGGCCGCGAAGCCGACGAAGATCACCGTCTGGCCGCCGAGCAGGATCTGCTTCAGCGTGTCCTTGCCGCTGCCGTCGGTGCCGAGCGGATGCTCCAGGCTGGGCCCGCCCCAGATCTTGTCCAGGGTGGTCGGGTTGGCCGGATCGACGACCAACGGCGCGATGATCGTCATGCCGACGATCAACGCCACCAGGACGAAGCCGGCGAAGCCGGCCTTGCTCCGGGTCAGTTCCCGGAAGAATCCCTGCACCGCTCGTCCCTTCGGCAGGGAGACCGTGGTGGTGGCCGCGGACATCAGTCCTCCTCTCCCTCGCCGGTGCGGATCCGTGGATCGAGCACGCTGTAGATCAGGTCGGAGACCAGGTTGGCCAGCACGACGGTGATGGTGATCACCAGCAGGATGCCCTGGATCACCGGGTAGTCGCGCGAGTTGATCGAGTCGAACAGGGTGACGCCGATCCCGTCGTAGGCGAAGGTCTTCTCGACGAAGATCGCGCCGCCGACCACGAAGCCGGCCTGGGTGGCGATCTGGGCGACCAGCGGCAGCACGGCGTTGCGGCCGACGTACTGGGTGCCGATCCGGAAGTCGGACAGGCCGCGCGCCCGGGCCACCATGACGTAGTCCTCACCGAGGATCTGGGTGGTGGACGACTTCATCACCAACGCCCAGGTGCCCACCGTGGTGAGGATGTAGGTCAGCATCGGCAGCGTGGCGTGATACATCGCGTCGGAGAAGAACGCGAAGGTGAACTGTGGTTCGACGCCGGGGGAGCTGTGCCCACGCATCTGGGTGAAGTTGATCCACCGGAGCTGGACCGCGCCGATCACCACGATCAAGATCGCCAGCAGGTAGTTGGGGATCGCGTGCAGCACGCTGCCCAGCATGCTCACGGTGTGGTCGATCACGCCGCTGCGGCGATACGCCATGATCATGCCGAGCAGCAGACCGAGCACCACGGAGATCAACAACGCCAGCCCGACGCTGAACAGCGTCCACGGCAGGTGCAGCGCGATCTTCTCCAGCACCGAGGTGCCGGGCGACAGGATCGACATGCCGAAGTCACCGGTGACCACGCCGACCAGGTATTCAAGGTATTGCTGCCACAACGGGGTGCCGGGATCGAAGGTGAACAGCGACGCCGCCTGCGCGGCCGCGGCCTCGTAACTCATCCCGTACATGGCGATCTGAGAGTTGATGTACACATCGACCGGATTGCCGGGCAACAATCTGACCAGGAAGAAAACCCCCGTAGCGACGACCCAAATAACGAAGATCGCTCGAAGGATCCGGCGTAGCACGTAACTGCGCCAGATCCGCAGGTGCAGCGGCGCCGATCGGGCCCGCTGCTCGGGAGCAGTAGTGGTGTCGACTGTCGTAGTCACATCACATCCTTGTCGGTCGAACCTGGAGGTTGCAGCGCCCTTGCGTCGGAAGACTAACTCTGCGCATTCGTGTTCGCTGGAGAACCGCTGCAACCGTATCCGATCATTGATCTCCCTGACACAAGACCGCAACTCCCCCCAACCCCCGACTTGTCAGACTCTCACCACGTCAGGGCGTGGTGAGAGTCTGACAAGTCGAGGTCGGGGGTGGGTTATCCACAGAAATGGGCTTGTGGGGTGGCGATTCCGGGGTATGCGTCGCAGACTCCGGAACCATGTATCCGGGGTTGGAGCGGCACCCAGCCGCAAGGGCCGCCGCCGTGCGTCAGTGCGGCGTGTTGCGGCGCAGTCAGTTGCAGGACCACTGCGTTTCGTGGTCTTACGTTTTCAGTCAGGTGGCCGCACGTCGATGGACATCGATCGGCGACAACGTCGTGCTGCTTCAGAACGCGCCACCGACCAGGGCGCAGTTGATGTGGATCGCGGTGTTGGACGCGGCCGGACCGGTTGCGCTGGGCAGTTACACGGCACTCGAACTGGTGGGATTCCGCAACTTCGCCGTCGAGGCCGAACAGTTGCAGTTGATCGTGACCCGCGGATCCAGAGTGACTCCGCTGCAAGGAGTCCGGGTGCACGAATCGCGCCGGTTGCATCAGGGCGACATCACGGAGGTGCAGGGCCTGCCGTGCACCCGGCCGGCGAGGTCAGCCATCGATGCGGCCGCGTGGCAGCCGTACCCGCGGTTCGCCTGTGCCATGATCGCGGCGACCGTCCAGCAACGCATCGCCACCCCGGCGGAATTCGATCAAGCTCTGCGGGAAGTGGGCCGGGTTCGGCACAAGGCCTACCTTCGCCTCACCGTGCGGGACGCGGAGGGTGGGGCCGAGTCCCTGGGGGAGATTGATCTTGGTCGCACCTGCGAGCGCTACGGGATGGTGCCGCCCCTGCGGCAGACACGCCGGAGGGACGCGTCTGGCCGATGGCGCTATCTGGATGCCGAGTGGTACACGCCGGATGGGGAAATCGTCGTGCTCGAGATCGACGGCAGTCACCATATGGATGCCAACCACTGGGAGGCCGACATGAAGCGGGAGCGTTCGATCGTGGTGAGCCGAAGGCGGGTCCTTCGTGCCACGGCGTACGAGATCCGGCTCGAACCGGAGTCGATCATCGCCGACCTGTTCGCCTTGGGCGTCCCCGACACCCAGAGTTGTCAGACTCTCACCACGCTATGACGTGGTGAGAGTCTGACAAGTCGGGGTTAGAGGGTGGAGGCGCGGCCTATTTGGACCAGCTTCCAGCCGGCTTCGTGCCAGGTGGGAGCGTGCAGCTTGAGGCGGCCGTCGATGATGATCTTGTTGTTGACCAGGGTGCCCAATTGCTCGGGGTCGAGGTAGCGGAACTCCGGCCACTCGGTCAGGTGCAGCACGATGTCGGCGTTGCGGACGGCTTCGGCGACGCTGCCGACCTGGGTGAAACCGTCCCGCTGGGCCAGGTGGGCCTGCGGGTCGTAGACCTCGACGATCGCGCCCCGATCGTGCAGGTGATCGGCCACGGTGAGGGCGGGGGAGTTGCGGGTGTCGTCGGTGCCCGGCTTGAAGGCGGCTCCCAGTACGGCGACCTTCTTGCCGGTCGCGTCACCGCCGACCTGATCGATCGCCAGCTCGGCCAGCTCGACCCGCTGGGTGTCGTTGATCGCCTCGACGCTCTTGATCAGATCGCTCAGCACGTCGACGCCGAGCTCGTCGGCCCGCACCGCCAGGGCCCTGATGTCCTTGGGGAAACAGCCGCCGCCGAAGCCCAGCCCGGGGCTGAGATGTTCGCGGCCGATCCGCTTGTCCAGCCCCAACGCGTCGGCCAGTACGGTGACGTCGCCGCCGGCCACCTGGCACAGCTGGGCCATCGCGTTGATGAAGCTGATCTTGGTCGCCAGGAACGTGTTCGCCGCCTGCTTGATCAACTCCGCGGTGGCCAGGTCGCAGGTGATCACCGGCGTCTCTTCGGTCAGCGGGATCGCGTACACCTGTTCCAGCAGTCGCAGCGCCTGATCGGACTGGACGCCGAAGACGAGCCGGTCCGGGCGCAGCGTGTCGGTCACCGCCATGCTCTCCCGGAGGAACTCCGGCTGCCAGGCCAGCTCGACCGCGTCACCGGCCGGCGCCAACGCGCGGATCCGTTGCTGCAAATCGATCGCGGTGCCGACCGGCACCGTGGAGCGGCCGACGATCAAGGTCGGCCGGGTCAGCTTCGGCGCCAGCGAGCCGATCGCCGCGTGCAGCTGGCTCAGGTCGGCCGAGCCGTCCGCACGGGCCGGCGTGCCGAGCGCGAGGAAGTGCACGTCGGCCCAGTCGGCGATGTCGTCGTAGTCCAGCGTGAAGCGCAGCCGACCGGTCGCGGTGTGCTGCTCCAGCAGCTGTTCCAGGCCGTTCTCGAAGATGTGCGGCTGGCCCGCGTTGAGCTGCTTCACCACCTCGGGGACGATGTCGACGCCGATCACCTGATGGCCGAATTCGGCCATCCCGGCAGCGAGGGTCGAGCCGAGATAGCTCGTCCCGATGACGCTGATTCGCAAAGTCACTCAGCGAGTGTGGCACACCCGCCGGAACAGCAGCAGATCGTCGTTCGGGCCGTCGCCGAGCAGGTCACCGGCCGATTCGGTGCCGATCGACGACACCCGTAACGCTCGGTGCTTCGGCGCAATCCGCCGTCGGCCGGCCGCGGCGACTGTGATTCCGGCGGCCGATCACTAAGGTATTCCCGTGATCAACGAGTCCGCGGCCGACCACGGCCCCGAACCGGGTGCCGAGTCCGGCCCCACCGACGACGGAGATAGCCACAGTACGAGGCAGGTGTGTCCGTGAACGACACCCTGCTCAACATCGTCGTCATCTTCATTTTCATCCTGATCGGTGGCGTCTTCGCGGCCGCCGAGATGGCCCTGGTCTCACTCCGGGACAGCCAGGTCAGGCAGCTCGCGCAACGCAGCAAGAGCGGCCGGACGGTGGCCCGGCTGAGCGAGAACCCGAACCGGTTCCTGTCCGCGGTCCAGATCGGGGTCACCCTGGCCGGCTTCCTGTCCGCGGCCTTCGGCGGCGCGACCCTGGCCGATGATCTTGGTCCGGCGCTGGCCCAGGTGCTGCCGATCTCGGAGGCGGTCGGCGGCACGATCGCGCTGGTCGTAGTGACGATCATCATCTCCTACGTCTCGATCGTGGTCGGCGAGTTGACCGCGAAGCGACTGGCCCTGCAGCGGGCGGAGTCGTTCGCCCTGGTGCTAGGCCCGCTGGTCGACTTCATCGCCCGGCTGGTCCGGCCGGTGATCTGGCTGCTCGGCATTTCCACCGACGGCCTGGTCCGGCTGCTCGGCGGCGACCCCAAGGCCGCTCGGGAGGAGGTCACCGACGAGGAGATCCGGGCCATGGTCAGCACCTCGGTCACGCTCGGTCCGGAGGAGCGGCAGATCGTCGAGGACGTGTTCTCGGCCGGCGATCGGGGCCTGCGCGAGGTGATGGTGCCGCGGACCGAGGTCGACTTCCTGCCCGGTGAGATGACGGTGCACCGGGCGGTCCGGGAGACCGTCGACGCGCCCCGGTCGCGCTATCCGGTCACCGGCCGGTCCGCCGACGACATCCTCGGCTTCATCCACGTCCGGGACCTGTTCCACAGCGATCCGGGCGGTCGGTCCGGGCCGGTCCGGGAGCTGGTCCGGCCGGTGCTGTCGCTGCCGGAGACGGTCCGCGTGCTGCACGCGCTGACCACCATGCGGCGCGAGTCGGCGCATCTGGCGATCGTCGTCGACGAGTACGGGGGCACGGCCGGCATCGTGACGATGGAGGACCTGGTCGAGGAGTTGGTCGGCGACATCACCGACGAGTACGACGTCGTCACCGAGCGGCCGGCCGACAACGGCGGCGAGGTGATGATCGACGGCCTGACCACGCTGGACGACTTCGCCGACCGCTTCGACCTGGCGCTGCCGGACGGGCCGTACGACACGGTGGCCGGGTTCGTCGTGTCCCGGCTGGGCCGGCTGGCCAAGGTCGGGGATCTGCTGGTGGTCACCGGCGAGGTGAACGAGTCCGACGACGAGGACGAGGACGTCGAGCCGGCCCGGTTCGAGTTGCGGGTGGCCGAGCTCGGCGGCCGCCGGGTCACGGCCGTCGCGGTGCGTCGACTGGAGGAGCCGGGAACCCCGGCCGAACCGGGGCCGGCCGAACCGATCGACGAGCGGCGACCGGGGATCGAGCCCGGTTCGCCCGACGCGGCGGCGGGTGCGTAACAATGTCGCTCATGTCGTCTGCCACCGATACCTCGACCGGCGCCGTCAACGAGGGCAGGGCCGGGGCCCGGCCGGACACCCGGACCACGCGGCCGCGGGTGTTGTCCTTGGTCCAGCCGACCGCCGATTCGCTGCATCTGGGCAACTATCTCGGCGCGCTGCGGCAGTGGGTGCCGATGCAGGATGATCATGACGCGTTCTACGGTGTCGCCGACCTGCACGCGCTGACCGTCGAGCAGGACCCGAAGCAGCTCCGGCAGCGTACGCTGCGCAGCGCGGCCCAGCTGATCGCGGCCGGGATCGACCCGGAGAAGTCGACGATCTTCTGCCAGTCCCACGTGCCCGAGCACACCCAGCTGGCCTGGATCCTCAGCTGCCTGACCGGCTTCGGCCAGGCCAACCGGATGACCCAGTTCAAGGACAAGGCGGCCCGCGGCCTGGGCGACCAGGCCAGTGTCGGACTGTTCACGTACCCGGTGCTGATGGCGGCCGACATCCTGATCTATCGCGCCGACCGGGTGCCGGTCGGCGAAGATCAACGGCAGCACCTGGAGCTGACCCGCGATCTGGCCGCTCGGTTCAACCACCGTTACGGTCGTACCTTCGTTGTGCCGGAGCCGCACATCGTGGCGTCGGTCGGCCGGATCGCCGACCTGGCCGATCCGGTCGGCAAGATGAGCAAGTCGGCCTCGTCGCCGGCCGGGATCATCGAGCTGCTCGACGAGCCCAAGATCAACATCAAGAAGATCAAGTCGGCGGTCACCGACTCCGACCGGGAGATCCGCTTCGACGTGGACCAGAAGCCGGGTGTGGCCAATCTGCTGACGATCTTGTCCGCGCTGTCCGGGACGCCGGTCGAGACGCTGGTGGAATCCTTTGCCGGCAAGGGGTACGGCGATCTGAAGGGGGCCGTTGCCGACGCGGTGGCCGAGACCGGTGGCGCCTTCCGAGAGCGCGCGCTGGGACTGATCGAGGAGCGGACCGAGCTGGAGGCGATCTTGGCCGCCGGCGCCGAACGGGCCCGCGAGATCGCCTCGGCCGTCGTGGCCGAAGTGTACGACAAGGTCGGCCTGTTGCCGCCGGCCCAGGGCCGATCGCGCTGACGTGAGCACGACGTGACGAGCGTTGTCGAGGATCCGGACGGATCGGGCCTGCTCACCTCTCCCGAGGTGGAGGACCTGCTGACCGCCGCGGTCGCGCACGGGGGCGGCAGCCTGGTGTCCTGGCAACTTGATCATGTCGACGCCAATCCGCGGCGATCGACGACTGCCACCTACACCGCGACGGTCGACTGGCCGTTCGGCCGGCGGACCGAGGTGCTCGGGGCCAGTGCGCGGGCCGGCGGCCGGTCGACCAGTGACGAGAACGCGGTGATCTTCGCCGATGGTGAGCGCGAGGTCGCGGTCTGGCTCTATCCCCGCGATCCGGAGCTGCCCGGTCTGATCCGGGCGGCGTTCGCCGACGACGTGGCCGAACTGCTGACCAGCCACCAGGTGCTGCCGGCGCCGGTGCTGCCGGGTCAGGTGGAGTTGGAGATGATCGGCTACCGGCCGCGTCGCCGGGCCGTGCTGCGGGCCACGGTGACCACGACGGCCGGGCCGGAGACGTTCTTCATCAAGGTGATGCGGGAGCGGCTGTTCGAGCCGACCGTGCGCCGGCATCAGATGCTGCTTGCGGCCGGGGTGCCCGCGCCGCCGATCGCCGCGGTCACTCCCGATTTCCTGCTGGTGCTGCGGGAACTGCCCGGCCGGCCGCTGGCCTCGGCGATCTTCGACCCGGAGCCGCCGTGCACGGCGGAGCAGTTGATCGGAGTCCTGGATGCGATGCCGGCCGAGGTCGCCGCGCTGAGCCGGCGCAACCCGTGGTCCGACGCGGTCGAGCAGTATTCGACGATGGTGGCGACCGCGCTGCCGTCGCTGGAGTTGCGGCTGCGTTGGCTGACCGAGCAGATCAAGACCGGCCTGGCCGGGATCCCGGTCGGCACCGAACCGACCCACGGTGATTTCCACGAGGGTCAGCTGTTCGTCGCCGGCGGCGCCGTCAGCGGGATCCTCGACATCGACACGATCGGGCCGGGCCGGCGAGCCGACGACCTGGCCTGCCTGCTGGCACACCTGTCGTCGGTGCAACGGATGAGTGCCGAGCAGGCCGGCCGGGTGAGCCGGCTGATCCGGGACTGGGTGCCCGTCTTCGACACCCGGGTCGACCCGGTCGAGTTGCGCCTGCGCGCCGCCGCGGTCGCGATCTCCCTGGCCACCGGCCCGTACCGGGGTCAGGAACCGGCCTGGGAGCACGAGACGACCATGATCATCGACGCCGCCGAGCGTCTCATCCGCAGCATCGGCTGACCCAACACCCCGAGTTGTCAGAACTAGGGCACGCTCTGGCGTGCCCTAGTTCTGACAACTCGGGGTGTTGGGTTACTGGGCGGCGCTCATCACGGCTTCGAGTTGCCAGCGGAGCGTGGCCCGGGCGCGGCGCCGGGTGTAGTGCTCCGGGTCGTGCAGCATGGCCAGGGCGAGGCCGTCGATCAGGGCGGCCAGCGCCTCGGCCCGGGCGGTCGGGGTGCTGAGTTGGGCGTGCTGGAGCATGCCGTGGGCCAGTTGTCGCGGCCCGGCGATCATGGTCTTGGTCATCGGGCGCAGCTCCGGGATCCGCCGCGAGGTCTCGGCGAACGTCAGCCAGAGGATCGTCTCGTCCCGGCGCTCCTGGTCGATCGGCAGGAACTCCTCCAGCAGGTCGACGGCGGCCTCGCGGGGATTCGCCGGCCCCTGGAGAAAGACCTCGGCGTGCCGCTCGATCCGAGTGGTGACCCGCTGCACCATGGCCTCCGCGGCCGCCAGCAGCAGCTCAGTGTGGCTGGGGAAGTAGTAGCGCACCGAGCCGATGTTGAGCTCCGACTCGGCCGCGACGTTGCGCAGCGATGCGGCCTCGATGCCGCGCTCGGTGATCAGCCGGTGCACCGCGCGGATGATCAGGGCCCGCCGCTCGTCCCGGTCGACAAAACGTGGCATGCGGTGATTCTGTCACAGGTGTGCTAGTTTCGTACTGTCACGCATGTGACACTACGAAGGGGGTGGCCGCTGTGGCGGCTCGTGTTTCCGGTCTCGATGTCGCTCGGGGGATCGCCATCCTGGGCACCCTGGGGACCAACATCTGGATGTTCAGCCATCCCGGCGGCCTGCTCGGCCAGCTCGGCGATCCGATCGGCCCCGGCGTGCCGGCCTGGCAGGTGCCGTTCGAGCTGGTGCTGAAACAGGTGGCCAACGGCAAGTTCCTCGGCCTGCTGACCTTGATGTTCGGGATCGGGATGGCAATCCAGTTCGACTCGGCCCGGCGGAAGGGGGCGGCCTGGCCGCACGGCTTCCTCTGGCGGGCGGCCGTGCTGTTCGTCGACGGGATCGTGCACTACCTGTTGGTGGTCGAGTTCGACGTGCTGATGGGCTATGCGGTGACCGGGGCGGTGGTCGCCTTCGTGCTGCTGACCTCACCGGCGGTGCAACGCCGGTGGATGATCATCGCGGCCTCGCTGCACGTGCTCGCCGTCGCTTTCATCACCGCCGGCCTGGTGCTGGATCAGGCGCACATCGGCAGCGTGGTGCTGGAGCCGAATCCGTACCGGACCGGCAGTTGGTGGGATCTCTTCCTGCTCCGGATCGAGATGGTCGATGTCTTCCGGTTCGAGGCTGTCTTCATCCTCGCCTCGAGTGTCGCGCTGTTCCTGCTCGGCGCCCGGCTGTGGCGGGCCGGGGTCTTCCGGCCGGAGGGTGCCCGGCTGCGTCGCACCTTGATCATCATCGGTGCGGTGGCGCTGCCGTTCGACCTGATCCTCGGTTCCGTCTTCGCGCAGGCCTTCTTCGTGGTCCGTTACCTGACTGCCCCGCTGGTCTCGCTCGGGCTGCTGGCGTTGATCGCCGGGTTCACCCTGCGACGGGCGCCGGGCTGGTGGGGTCGCCGGCTGGGCGAGCTCGGCCGGGTGGCGCTGAGCGGCTACGTCGCGCAGAACCTGATCGCCTCGGTCCTCTTCTACGGTTGGGGATTCGGCCTCAACGGCATCGATCCCGCGCTGCGGCTGCCGGTCACCCTGCTGGCCTGGGCGGGAATCGGGGTGATCATCCTGGCCCTGGCGCACCTGTGGCTGCGAAGGTTCTCCCGCGGCCCGTTGGAGGCGGTGACGGCTCGGATCGTGGCGTCCCTTCCGGTGCCGCGACCCGAGCCGGTCAGCCCTTCCGCACCACGCGTTCCGGCTCGCCCGGCTTCCAGATCGTGATCTCCAGTCCGCCGTCGCCGATCTCCACCGACGATGCGCCCCCGATGTCGGCCAGGTAGAAGTGATCGAACTTCTGGCCGCGGAGGTCGAACCCGATGTCGGCGAACAGCCAGTCGGCGAACCGGGCGTGGACCGCCTCGTCCGGCTCGTGGTGGACGGTGCCCCAGAGTTTGGCGTCACCCTCGGCGACGTGGGGGTCGACCGTCGCCGTGTGCAGGGTGAAGCGAGGGTCGCGGCCAAGATCACGGAGCTTGGTCGTGCCGGGCATGCCGCCGATCACCAGCTGCCCTTCGAACATCCGAGGCTCGATCGGACTGATCCGCGGATGGCCGTCGCTGCGCAGCGTGCCCATCAGGCACAGGTTGCCGGTCGCGGCATGGCGGCGGCGGAACACACCGGAGACCCGCGGCGCCTCGTCGGTGAAGTCCTTCCAGGTGGTCATGACGGAACGTTAGCGCATCCAAGACGTTGTCATGACGTCAGTTTGATGTCATCATGGCGCCATGATGATGCGAACTCGGCTGGACCGGCTGTCGGCATCGGCGCGGGGTGTCTTCGCGATCGTCCGGGTGCTGCCTCGGCTGAACCCTCGGCTGGCCACTGTGCTGGCGGTGACGATCCTGCTCAGCGCCGCGTTGCCGGTCGTCGCAGCCGTGCTGACCGGCCTGCTGATCGGGTCCATCCCGGCGGCGGTCGCCGGCGGTACAGGGTCGGCGGCGATGGCCCGGACGGTCTGGTTGTTGGTGGTGATCGGGCTCCTGGTGCTCATCGATCGGGCCGTCGCGCCGATCGCGAAGACCGCGGCGGAAGCCCTCGGGCGGGAGCTGGACAGCCACCTCGCCGAGCGGGTGATGGCCGCGGTCGGCCGACCGGAGGGCATCGCGCACCTCGAGGATCCGGAGACCCTGGACGAGATCCGGATCGCCCGCGGCCTCGGCTCCGATCTCAACCGCGCCGGCCGGGCCGTCGAATCGCTGCCCCGGGCGCTGCCCTCCTGGTTTCGGGCGCTCGGCTCGGCCGGAGTCCTGTTCGCCCTGCAGTGGTGGCTCGGCCTGCTCTGGTTGATCATCTGGCCGGTCTCGCTGGTGCTGATGCAGCGGGAGTACGTCAAGATCGGTGCGGTCGTCTACGGGCAGAGCGCCGCGCTGCGCCGGGCCGAGTATCTGCGTGATCTGGCCCTGTCGGCGGGTCCGGCCAAGGAGGTGCGGATCCTCGGCCTGATGGATTGGCTGATCGCCCGGTTCGACCGGGCCTGGCTGGTGGCGATGCGGCCGGTCTGGCGGGCTCGGCGGCCGCGGCTGTTCGCGGTCGGCGGCGCGGTGCTCGCGATCATCGTCGTGAACACCCTCTCGTACGGGCTGCTGGTCTCGGCCGGGATCGGGCTCGATCCGTTCGCTCCGCTGTCGCTGGCCGCGGTCGCGGTCTTCGTCCAGGCGCTCGCCGGCGCCAATTCGTTCATGGCCTTCGACGACGACAACGCCCACCTGGCGGCCGCCGCGATCCTGGTGCCCAAGGTGCTCGCGATCTCGGATCGGCTCGAGGCCGCGGAGCACGGGCCGACACCGTCGGCGGGCGGCCCGACAGTGGCGTTGGCACGGGTCGCCCGGCGCGAGGTGCCGGTCGAGCTGCCCCGGCGGGAGATCCGGTTCGAGCAGGTGAGCTTCCGCTATCCGAACGCCGAGGCGCCGGCCGTCGACGGGCTCGACCTGGTGGTGCCGGCCGGCCGGTCGCTCGCGGTGGTCGGCCGCAACGGGGCCGGCAAGACCTCACTGGTCAAGCTGCTCAGCGGGTTGTACCGGCCGACCGCCGGCCGGATCCTGGTCGACGGGACCGACCTGCGGGACCTCGACCCGGCAGGCTGGCGATCCCGGTTGGCCGTGCTGTTCCAGGACTTCGCCCGCTATCACCTGACCGTCGCCGACAACATCGCGCTCGGTGCCCCCGAGTTCGCCGGTGATCGGGACCGACTCGAGCTGGCGGCGCAGCGGGCCGGGCTGGAGACGGTGATCGCCGGTCTGCCGGACGGCTGGGACACGGTGCTGTCCCGGGAATACACCGGCGGCACCGACCTGTCCGGCGGGCAGTGGCAGCGGGTGGCGCTGGCCCGGGCCATGTTCGCGGTCCAGGCCGGGGCCCGGGTGCTGGTGCTGGACGAGCCGACCGCGGCGCTCGACGTCCGGGCCGAGGCCGAGCTCTACGACCGGTTCCTGGAACTGACCGAAGGCCTGACCACCTGGCTGATCTCGCACCGGTTCTCCACCGTGCGCCGGGCCGACCGGATCGTCGTCCTGGATCCCGCCCGGGACGGGGCGGGCGGGATCGTCGAGGACGGTGCTCACGACGAGCTCGTGGCGGTCGGCGGCGGCTATGCCCGAATGTTTTCCCTGCAGGCGCAACGATTCTCGGAACGGGGCCGGTGATGATCAAGAACCCGAGTGACGCGGTCGAGGATGATCTTGGCCGGCTGGCGATCCAACGCTGGCTGTGGCCCGGGGGTCGGAAGCCTCGGGTCCGCCGCGAGGGTAGGGTGCGGGCGCGGCTGGCCCGGCTGGCGCAGGCCTATCTGCTCACCATCGGCTTCGGTTTCCGGTCCGCTCCGGCCCAGGCGACCGGCCAGTTGATCACCGGTGTGATCATGGCCCTGGCCGGGCCGGCGCTGGCGTACGGTGGAAAGTTGATCATCGATGCCGTGGCCACTGCCAACCTGTGGCTCGGCCTGATCACCGGCCTGGCCGTCGCCGGGCTGATCGGCCTGAGCCTGGTCAACGTCTTCGTCTACGTCGCCTGTGTCTTCGTCGTGCTGGAGCGGGCCCGGGCGCTGGCCGACCGGCGGCTGATGGAGCTCGCCGGCGGCACCGACGGGATCGCCCACTACGAGCGGTCGGACTATCTGGACCAGATGCAACGGATCCGCGAGGATCGCGACGGGCTCGGCTCGATGGTCAATGCGACGTCCGGCATCGTCCGCGCGGTGGTCGCCCTGATCGCCTCGGCGATCATGCTGGCCGCGGTGCACCCGGCGCTGCTCGGGCTGTTGATCATCGCGGTCGGGTCGGTGCTGGTCGGCCGGCGGAGCACCGACCTGGAGATCGCCGCGACCGAGGAGACCAGCGAGCCCGAGCGCCGGCGACGGCATCTGTTCGAGGTGGGCACCGCGGCCGACACCGGCAAGGAGCTCCGGATCTTCGGCTCGGTGGACGCCCTGATCCGGCGCCATCGCGACGCGGCCGACCGGGTGAACGGCATCCGAGCAGCGGCCGGCTGGCGCGCGACCCGGCTCCGGCTGGTGGATTCGGTGGTGTCGGCGGCCGGCTACATCGGATCGATCGTCGTGGTGATCATGCTCGCGCTGGCCGGCCGGGCCACGCCGGGCGACGTGGTGCTGGTGGTCGGCCTGTCGACCCAGCTCGGCTCGATGGTGATGATCGGCGTCGCGTACGGCACCT
Source organism: Microlunatus speluncae (assembly GCF_009299835.1). GTDB lineage: Bacteria > Actinomycetota > Actinomycetes > Propionibacteriales > Propionibacteriaceae > Microlunatus > Microlunatus speluncae. The sequence goes on along the minus strand of NZ_VKCZ01000011.1, from coordinate 33,706 downwards.
CGTTCATCCGCGGTCTGCGCACAGCCGATCGGCTGCTCTGGCTGCAGGACTACGCCGCGACCGCCCGGCACCGCCCCGAACGTCCGGCGGCGATCCCGGAACGGCTGAGCTCCGGCATCACCCTGACCGACGTGTCGTTCGGCTATCCCGGCACGGATCGGGGCGTGCTCGACCGGGTCTCGCTCGACCTGCCGGCCGGTGCGGTGGTGGCTCTGGTCGGCGAGAACGGCGCCGGCAAGACGACCCTGGTCAAGCTGCTGTCCGGCTTCTACCAGCCCGACGCCGGGGCGATCCGGATCGACGGCACCGAGCTGGGTCGCTTCGATCCGGCCGGCTGGCGGCAACGGATCAGCGCCACCTTCCAGGACTTCGTGGCCTTCGAGTTCCTGGCCCGGGAGGCGATCGGGGTCGGTGATCTGGCCCGGATCGACGACCGGGCGGCGATCGAGGACGCGGTGGCTCGAGCCGACGCCGGCCCGGTGGTCGAGGACCTGCCGGATCGGCTGGACACCCAGCTCGGCACGGCCTGGGGCGGCACCGACCTGTCGGGCGGGCAGTGGCAGCGGCTGGCCCTGGCCCGCGGCCTGATCCGGCCGGACCCGCTGCTGGTGATCTTGGACGAGCCGACCGCCGCCCTCGACCCGCAGACCGAGCACGCGCTGTTCGAGCGGTTCACCGCAGCCGCCGGCGACGCCCGCAGCCGCGGCGGCGTGACGCTGCTGGTCTCGCACAGGTTCTCAACCGTCCGGATGGCCGATCTGATCGTCGTGCTGGACCAGGGCCGGATCCGCGAGCTCGGCGACCACGACACCCTGGTCCGCGACGGCGGCCTCTACGCCGAACTGTACGAACTCCAGTCCCGCGCCTACCGCTGACCCAAAACCGCCGACTTGTCAGAACTGAGTGGCCCCCTGGCACAACTCAGTTCTGACAACTCGGCAGGTGGTGGTTTGATTTGGCCGGCCGGCGACGGATAGGACTGTCCGTGTGCTGCGCAGGGTGATCGAGGCCGTCGTCCCGGCCCGGCTGGGGATGAGCTTCCGGTGGCTGTTGGCCTCGTCCCTGGTGGCCAACATCGGCGACGGGATCGCCCTGGCGGCAGGTCCGCTGCTGGTCGCGTCCCAGACCGCTGACCCGCTGCTGGTGGCGATGGCCGCCCTGCTGCAGCGGTTGCCCTGGCTGCTGTTCGGCGTCTTCGCCGGTGCCGTCGTCGACCGGCTGGACCGGCGCCGGCTGATCATGATCGTCAACCTGATCCGGGCCGCCGTGCTCGCTGCGCTGACGATCACCGTCTTCACCGGCACGGTCAACATCACGATTGTCCTGATCACCATGTTCCTGCTCGGCACGGCCGAGACGTTCGCCGACACCACCTCCTCGACCCTCGCGCCGAGCCTGGTGCAGCGCGCCGACCTCGGCATCGCCAACGCCCGACTGCAGGGCGGCATGATCATCACCAACCAGCTGGCCGGGCCGCCGATCGGCGCGTTGATCTTCGCGCTGTCGATGGCGTCGCCGTTCCTGATCAACGCGGTCTGCTGTGCCCTGGCGGCGATCCTGGTCTCCCGGATCGTGCTCACCTCGCCGGGAGAGCGCCGGACGTCGGCGTCGGTCCGGGCCGACATCGTCGAGGGTTGGCGCTGGCTGATGGCGCACCCGCCGGTGCGGACCCTGGCCTTGACCATCGTGCTCTTCAACGTGACCTTCGGCGCCGCCTGGTCGGTGCTGGTGCTCTACGCCACTGAACGGCTGGGCATGAACGAGCTCGGCTTCGGCGCGCTGACCACGGCCAGCGCGCTCGGCGGGATCGCCGCAACCGCCTGTTACGGCGCCCTGGAGCGCAGGATCTCGATGGCGAACCTGATGCGGATCGGCCTGATCATCGAGACCCTGACCCACCTCGGCCTGGCGCTCACCAGCACGCCCTGGGTGGCGCTGGTGATCATGGTGATCTTCGGCGCGCACGCCTTCGTCTGGGGCACCACGTCGACCACGGTCCGGCAGCGCAGTGTTCCGGCCGAGCTGATGGGCCGGGTGACCAGCGTCTACCTGATCGGTGTGGTCGGTGGGCTGGTGATCGGCAGCGCCCTGGGCGGCGTGATCGCCCGGCAGTGGGGGATCACCGGACCGTTCTGGTTCGGCTTCATCGGCTCCGCCCTGCTGACCGTGGCGATCTGGCGCGAACTCTCCCACATCGCCCGCCCCACCGACCCCACCTGAAGTCGACTGGTCAGTCGGGGTCGGCGACGCAGAATTCGTTGCCTTCGGGGTCGAGGAGGGAGGTCCAGCCTTCCCTGATCACCTCGATCGTGGCGCCGAGAGCGACCAGGCGCTCCACCTCGGCGCTGCGGTCGGGCGCCTCGATGTCGAGATGGAGCCGGTTCTTGGCGATCTTGCCCTCCGGCACCTGTTGGAAGAACAGGGTCGGCATCGGGCCGCCGACGGCGACCGTCGGGTCGGTCTCCGGGGTGAGGCCAAGGCCGGCCAGCCGGGCGATCTCGGCGTCGTCGTACGGCAGCACGTCGTAGTCGTCCAGCGCGGCGGCCCAGAACCGGGCCAGCGACGGCGCGTGCCGGCAGTCGATCACGACCTCGCGGAGGGTGCCCATGGGCGGGAGGCTAGTCCCGGGCGGGCCCTCTCACAACGGATTTCGGCGCAGTCGCAACGTCGCCCGGATCGTCGCGATCACCCAATCCGCCTGTTCGGTCAGTTGGTGCCAGGTGAAGTGCAGCACCAACCACCCGGCGGAGGTCAGATCGCTCCATTTCTGCCGATCACGCTCGAACTGGGCCCGCTGAGAGTGCACCTCGAAGCCGTCCACCTCGAGGGCGATTCGCGGGCCGCGGAACGCCACGTCGATGAAGTAATGCCGGTCTCCGCACCAGACTTCCAGGTTGGTCCGCCAGCCGGTGATCTTCGCCGCGCGCAACAGGCGGTGCTGGCGCCGTTCGGCCGCTGACCAGGGCTCGTCACGAGAGTCCCGGAGCGCTCGGCGTCGGGTCTGATTGCCGGGCCGGTTCGGGGTCGCCGCAAGCGCCTGGTGCATCTCCTCCAGCGTCGCCACCCGGCGGAGCAGAGCCCGATCGATGCCGTCCTCGCCGAGGTCGAGCGCGGTCAACGCCGGTGCCGTGACCCGCAGCCCGCGGTGTTCGATGATCATGCTGGACGGGAGCCGTTCCCGGCTGAGGCCGATCCCCGGTGGCGGGGTCCGATCGATGGTGCCTGCCAGCGAGATCGTCGGCACCGCGATCTCGGGCCAGAAGGTGACCCGGGCCGCCGCCGCGCCGGTCAGCACACCGCCCGACCAGAGCGCTGCGGCGCGGATCCGGGTCTCGACGTCGGCGGCCAGAGCGGGGACGGTGTAGATGCCGGGAAAGACCCGGACCGCAAGTCCTCGGGCGACCATCCGGCGGAGCCTTCGCTGCAGCGCCGGCGTGCGCGGCGCAGTCAGTCCGTCGGCGGCGCAGAGGTCATCGATCGAGTTCATGACCAGGGTTCTGCGGCGGATGTGACGAATCGGTCGGTCCACGACAAAAGCTGTGGACGACGAAGTTCGTGGGGTGTCGCCTGGGGACAGTGACCGGAATCCAGCATCCGTTCGCCGAATCGGCCGTCACGGGGGGGTGTCGGACGAACGAGTGCTGGATTCCGGTCAGCCGCCGGTGAAGAACCGTCGCGAGGTGCGAGGGATCCGGAGCAGACCGAGGACGATCACCTGGGCCAGGCCGATGGGGATGACCAGGTGAAACATCGGCGCGGTGAACCACGAGACCAGGCTGAACACCGCCGAGAGCAGTTGCGAGACAGAGGTGAGCTGGCGCACCCGCGCCCGACTGGTGGCCAGTTTCGCGACCAGCAAGGCGCAGAGCGCCAGCAGGAGACCGTGGAAGGCGGCCGCCGAGCTGACGGCGAATTCGGCCGAACGGGCGATCTCCGCCGGACCGAAGCCGGGGTGCTGGGCCACGATCTGGGCCTCCAGTTCCTTCCAGTCGACCCACATGACGATCGGGGCGGTCAGGTGGTGACCGGAATCCAGTACCCGTTCGTCGAATCGACGGATTCCGGGCCGGTTCGGAGAACGAACGCCGGATTTCGGTCAGACGCCTTCTGACACACTGGTCTTGTGCTTGCCACCTCGATCTCCACTGCCGCCGACGAGTTGTCTGACCGGTTGATCGCGATCCGGCGTGACCTGCACGCGCACCCCGAGATCGGCCGCAGCGAACACCGCACCACGGAGCTGGTCGGCAGCGTCTTGCGGAAGGCCGGGCTGGACTTCCGGGTGCTCGCGGTCGGCACCGGCGGGATCTGCGACATCGTGGCCGGCGACGACGCGCCGACCATCGGGCTGCGCGCCGACATCGACGCGCTGCCGATCTCCGACGGCAAGCAGACCGACTACGCCTCGACCGTGCCCGGCGCCTGCCACGCCTGCGGCCACGACGTGCACACCACCGTCGTGCTCGGCACGGCCCTGGTCCTGGCCCGGCTGCGTCGCGAGGGCCGGCTCCGCACCGGCGTCCGGCTGATCTTCCAGCCGGCCGAGGAGACCACCCCCGGCGGCGCCCTGGACGCGATCGCCGACGGCGCCTGCAAGGACCTGACCGAGGTGTACGCGCTGCACTGCGATCCCCGTACCGACGTCGGCCAGGTCGGCCTGTCACCCGGCCCGATCACCTCGGCCGTGGACCGGATCCAGGTAACCCTGACGGGCACCGGCGGCCACACGTCCCGGCCGCACCTGACCGCCGACCTGATCGGCGCGATCGGCGCCCTGGCCACCCAGGCGCCGCTGGTGCTGTCCCGTCGGATCGATCCGCGGGGCGGGGTCTCGCTGGTCTGGGGCCGGATCTCCGCCGGCAGCGCGGCCAACGCGATCCCGCAGACGGGCCAGATCGAGGGCACGCTTCGGGCGCTGCAGCTGCCGGCCTGGCAGGAGGCCGAGGGTCTGCTGCCGTCACTACTGGCCCAGATCGTCGAGCCGTTCGGCGTCACCAGCGAGATCGCGATCAGTCAGGGCGTGCCGCCCACCGTCAACCACGCCGACCAGGTCACCCGGATGGCCGGGGTGGCCCGCACCATGCTCGGCGCGGACAGCGTGCTGCCGACCGAGCAGTCGCTCGGCGGCGAGGACTTCGGCTGGATGTTGCGGGAGGTGCCGGGGGCGCTGGCCCGGCTCGGCGTACGACCGCCGGGGACCGCCCAGGTGCCGGACATCCACACGCCGCTGTTCGACGTCGACGAGCGCTGCATCGGCGTCGGGGTCCGGCTGTTGGCCGGCCTGGCCGCCGGCGTCGACCGCGCCGCCGCCCCGTAGCCGACCGGTCCGGGCGGCCTTGGTCACAACTGCGTATCCACGCCACCCCGACTTCTCGGGCGGCAAGACGAAACGGCCAACTCCGATTACAGTGCGGACAGGCCCGCCCGACGGGGCAAGGAAGCAGCGTCGATCACGGGCTGGGGAGGAAGGTTTTGTTGAGCGCGCCGAGGAGGCAGCACGTGAAGAAGTCCCTCATTGCCGGTCCCGCACTCGTTGCGGCGATTGCGCTGTCGATCGCTGGATGTGCAGAGCCGCCGAGCTCCGCGCCGCCGCCGTCGTCGGCCGCGCCGAGCGGCGGCCCGTCCAGCGCACCGGGGGGTGCCGACTTCAAGGCCTGCATGGTGTCCGACGCCGGCGGCTTCGACGACAAGTCGTTCAACCAGACCTCCTACAAGGGCCTCACCGACGCCAAGACCGAGCTGGGCATCGAGACCGGCCAGGTCGAGTCGACCAACACGGCCGACTTCGCCAAGAACATCCAGTCGATGGTCGACGCCGACTGCAACATGATCGTCACGGTCGGCTTCCTGCTCGGTGACGCCACCCTGGCCGCGGCCAAGCAGAACCCCGAGGTCGAGTTCGCGATCGTCGACAGCAACGACCCGAAGTACGCCGAGGTGGAGAACCTGAAGCCGCTGGTGTTCAACACCGCGGAGTCGAGCTTCATCGCCGGCTACCTGGCGGCCGGGATGACGCAGACCAAGAAGGTCGGCACGTTCGGCGGCGCCAAGATCCCGACGGTGACGATCTTCATGGACGGCTTCGCCCAGGGCGTGGCGTACTACAACCAGCAGAAGAGCGCGACGGTCCAGGTGATCGGTTGGGACGCGGCCAAGCAGGACGGCCAGTTCGTGCCCGGTGACAAGCCGTTCGAGAACGTGACCGGCGGCAAGCAGATCGCGGAGAACCTGGTCAGCCAGGGCGCCGACATCCTGTTCCCGGTCGCCGGTCCGGCCGGTGAGGGCGGGCTGCAGGTGGCCAAGGCCAGCAGCGGCAAGGTGAACGCGATCTGGGTCGACACCGACGGCTGCATCAGCGCCGAGGCCTACTGCCCGAACCTGATCTCCAGCGTCTACAAGGCGATGGACGTCTCGGTGAAGGACTCGATCGCCGCGGCGGTCGACGGCTCCTTCAACAACGAGCCGTACGTCGGCACGCTGGAGAACGACGGCACCGGCCTCTCGCCGTTCCACGAGTTCGACGCCAAGGTCCCGGCCGAGCTGAAGAGCGAGCTGGAGAAGATCAAGACCGACATCCAGGGCGGAACGATCAAGATCGATTCCAAGGCGCAGCCGAACTAAGACGGTGCCGACGCCGGAGGGTGGCATGGGGACCACTGATGCGCCGGAGCCCGCCTCGGGGCTCCGGCTGATCGAGATCACCAAGCGGTTCGGATCGCTGGTGGCCAACGACGCGATCAGCCTGGACATCGTTCCCGGCGAGATCCATTGCCTGCTGGGCGAGAACGGCGCCGGGAAGTCGACCCTGATGAACGTGCTGTACGGGTTGTTGCCGCCCGACCACGGATCGATCGAGGTCGACGGCGCCCCGCTGTTGATCCAGAACCCGAAGCAGGCGATGGCCGCCGGCATCGGCATGGTGCATCAGCACTTCATGCTGGTCGACGTGTTCACCGTCGCGGAGAACCTGATCTTGGGTCGCGAGTCGGCGACCGCCGGCGTACTCAACCTGAATCAGGCCCGGCGCCGGGTCCGCGAACTGTCCGACCGGTACGGCCTCGACGTCGATCCGGACGCGGTGGTGGAGGACCTGCCGGTCGGGATCCAACAGCGGGTGGAGATCCTGAAGGCCCTCGCCAACGACGCCCGGTTCTTGATCTTCGACGAGCCGACGGCGGTGCTGACACCGCAGGAGACCGACGAGTTGATCACGGTGATGCGCTCGCTCCGGGACGAGGGCCGGGCCATCGTGTTCATCACCCACAAGCTGCGCGAGGTGCGGGCGATCGCCGACAAGATCACCGTGATCCGTCGGGGCAAGGTGGTCGGCGAGGCCGACCCGACCGAGTCCGAGGCCTGGCTGGCCGAGCTGATGGTCGGCCGCGAGGTGATCCTCAAGGTGGCCAAGGAGGAGCGGCCGCCCGGCCCGGAGCGGCTGATCGTCCATGGCGCCTCGGTGGTCGCCCCGAACGGCACGGTGGTGGTCGACGAACTGTCGCTGACCGCGCGGGGTGGCGAGATCCTTTGCGTTGCCGGCGTCCAGGGCAACGGGCAGACCGAGCTGGCCAAGGCGCTGATCGGCGTGCTGCCGCTGGCCCAGGGACGGGTGATGTTGGACGGCAAGCCGATCCAGCAGTTGTCGCCGCGGCGCCGGATCGACGCCGGGCTGGGCTACGTGCCGGAGGACCGTCAGCACGACGGGTTCGTCGGCAGCTTCAGCGTGGCCGAGAACCTGGTGCTGAACACGTTCGACGAGCCGCCGTTCGGCCGCGGTCTGTCCCTCAATCTGTCGGCGATCGACGACAACGCGACCCATCGGGTCGAGGAGTTCGACATCCGGACCCAGACCATCGACAACCCGGTCGAGTCGCTGTCCGGCGGCAACCAGCAGAAGCTGGTGCTCGCCCGCGAGCTGTCCCGGCCGCTGTCGGTGCTGATCGCGTCCCAGCCGACCCGTGGGGTCGACGTCGGCGCGATCGAGTTCCTGCATCAGCGGCTGGTGAACGAGCGTGATCAAGGCACCGCGGTGATCATCGTCTCCAGCGAGCTGGACGAGGTGATCGCGCTGGCGGACCGGATCGCGGTGATGTATCGGGGCAAGATCGTCGGCGTCGTCGACCCGGACACCTCCCGCGAGGTGCTCGGCCTGATGATGGCCGGGGTGCCCGCCGAGGAGGCGATGGCCGCCGCCTCGGTCACCAGCGTGACCGAGGAGGACGCGATCTTGGACGCGCAGCTCGCCGAGCACGGCGAACACGAGCCCGGTGACAACGAGCCCGGTGACAACGAGCCGGAGGCGCAGCGGTGATCGATCGTCTGAAACGCCTGGGCCGGTGGCTGATCCGGCTGCGGTCGGAGATCGCCACCACCGTGGGCGCGTTCGTGCTGGCCCTGATCGTCGGCGCGATCCTGATGATCGTTTCCGACACCGATGTGCGCAGTAAGTTCACCTATTTCTTCGGCCGGCCCGGTGACGCGCTGACCGCCTCCCTCGACAAGGTCGGCGGAGCGTACGGCGCGCTGCTCGCCGGCTCGCTCGGCGGCTACGGGCCGATCACCGAGACCACAGCTCAGGCCGCTCCGCTGATCTGCGCCGGGCTCGGGGTCGGGCTGGCGTTCCGGGCCGGATTGTTCAACATCGGCGGTCAGGGTCAGGCGATCTGGGGCGCGATCCTCGCGGCCTGGGTCGGCTTCGCCCTTGATCTGCCGCCGGTGATCCACCTGGTGGTGGCGATCCTGGCCGGCGTGATCGGTGGCACGATCTGGGGCGGCCTGGTCGGCTGGCTGAAGGCCAAGGCCGGCGCCCACGAGGTGATCGTGACGATCATGCTGAACTACATCGCGTCCGGCATGCTCGCCTACCTGCTCACCACGACCGCCTTCCAGCGACCGGGCCGGACCGACCCGATCTCGCCGGAGGTGGACTGGTTCGCCACCCTGCCTCGCTTGGCGGGCGGCCGGTTGCATCTCGGCTTCCTGCTCGCCATCGGCGCCGCGCTGCTCGTCTGGTGGCTGCTGGAGCGGTCGACCATCGGCTTCGCGATCAAGGCGGTCGGGGCCAACCCGAGCGCCGCCGCGACGGCCGGGATGAGCGTCGCGACGACGACCATGATCACGATGGCGATCGCCGGCGGGCTGGCCGGCCTGGCCGGAGTCCAGGCCGCCCTGGCGCCGAGCAGTAACGGCCTGGCCGTGCCGCTGTCGGTCGGCCTGGTCGGTTCGATCGGCTTCGACGCGATCACTGTCGCGCTGCTCGGCCGGGCTCGGCCGCTCGGCACGGTGCTGGCCGGGCTGCTGTTCGGCGCCCTGCACGCCGGCGGGCTGGCCATGCAGAGCCAGGCCGGGACGCCGCTCACCCTGACCACGGTGCTGCAGGCGTTGATCGTGTTGTTCGTCGCCGCGCCGGCGTTGGTCAGCACGGTAGTGCCGTTCCTCAAGGCCCGAGCGGGCAAGGAAGTCGTACCGACGGGTGGAGCGCTGACATGACCACGGCCGAACCGACCGTGACCGACCTCGCCCTGCCAACCGCGCAGCGCGCGGAATCACCGGCGAAGCGGCGGCAGCGCTACTCGGCCGGGGTGTTGATCATCCTGGCCGGAGCCCTGCTGCTGTTCTTCCTGTTCTCGACCCAGGGCTCGGCCCGGTTCGCGTTGTCCAACGCCTTCGACGCCGTCCAACTGCCGACGCTGGCGGTCCCCGGCTTCGCCACGGTCGCCGTCTGCGGCGTGCTCTGCCTCCTCGCCGGCGTCGGCTATCTGATCAAGCTGCCCGGTCGGTGGCCGACGGTCGCCGGGGCGGTCGGTGGGCTGACGTTCGTGATCGGCTTCCTCGCCTGGGCCGCGGCCGGCCGCGACCTGCCGTTTCCGGTCAGTAACCAGTTCGCCGGCACGCTCACCGTGGCCACGCCGTTGATCTTCGGCGCGTTGTGCGGTGTGCTCTGCGAGCGGGCCGGGGTGGTCAACGTCTCGATCGAGGGCCAGTTCCTGGTCGCGGCGTTCGCGGCGGCGATCGTCGGCAGTGTCACCGGTTCGGTGCCGGCCGCGCTGTTCGCCGCCGTCCTGGCCGGAATGGCGATGGCAGCCCTGCTGGCCCTGTTTGCGATCAAGTATCTGGTGAACCAGGTCGTGCTCGGCGTCGTACTGAACCTGCTTGCGATCGGCATCACCGGCTTCCTGTTCGATCAGTTGGTGGAGCCGGCATCGGCCGAGTTCAACTCCGCGCCGGTGCTGGAGAAGATCGCCATCCCCGGTCTGTCGTCGATCCCGTTCTTCGGCCCCGTTCTCTTCGAGCAGACGATCTTGGCCTACCTCGCCGGCGTCTCGGTGCTGGTGGTCTGGTTCGTCTTGTTCAAGACTTCCTGGGGGCTGCGGATCCGGTCGGTCGGCGAGCATCCGAAGGCGGCCGACACGGTCGGCATCTCGGTGATCGGAGTGCGCTGGTCGGCGGTGCTGGCCGGCGGTGTGTTCGCCGGACTCGGCGGCGCGTTCTTCACGTTGAGCGCGACCGGCGCGTTCAGCAAGGAACTGACCGTCGGCAACGGCTTCATCGCGCTGGCCGCGTTGATCATGGGCCGCTGGCATCCCGGCTGGGGCGCGATCATGGCCCTGTTCTTCGGCTTCGTCACCCAGATGGCGTCCCAGATGCAGAGCCTGTCCACCCCGGTGCCGAGCCAGTTCCTGCTGATGTTGCCCTACCTGGCGACGGTGATCGCCGTCGCCGGCCTGGTCGGCCGGGTGCGTGCCCCGGCCGCCGACGGCCTGCCGTACGAGAAGTGATCAGTCGACGCCGAGGGCGGCGTAGCCGGGCTTGATCACGTTCTCGATCAGCGCCAGCCGCTCGTCGAACGGCAGGAAGGCGCTCTTCGCGGCGTTGATCGTGAACCAGCGCACCTTGGCCAGGTCGTAGCCGAAGGCCTCGCTGAGCAGCTGGAACTCGTTGCTCAGCGTCGTTCTGCTCATCAGTTGGTTGTCGCAGTTGACGGTGACCCGGAAGCGGAGGTCGGCGAGCAGCCCGATCGGGTGCTCGGCGATCGACGCGGCCGCGCCGGTCTGCAGGTTGGAGGACGGGCACAGCTCGAGCGGGATCCGCTCGTCCCGGACGTACGCCGCGAGCTCGCCGAGCACCGGCTTGCCGTCGGCGCCGGTGCTGATGTCGTCGGCGATCCGGACGCCGTGGCCGAGCCGGTGCGCGCCGCACAGCTGCACCGCCTCCCAGATCGACGGCAGGCCGAACGCCTCGCCGGCGTGGATGGTGAAGTGCGCGTTGTTGCGCCGCAGATAGTCGAACGACTCCTGATAGCGCGACGGCGGGAAGCCGTCCTCGGCCCCGGCGATGTCGAAGCCGGCGACGCTGTCGTAGCGGTACTTCACCGCCAGCTCGGCGATCTCCAAGGTCGGCGTCGCGTGCCGCATCGAGGTGACCAGCTGCCGCACCTCGATCTCGTGCCCGGCTGCGCGGGCGGCGGCGACACCCTCGGCGATGCCGTCCCGGACGGCCTCGATCGCCTGCGTCTTGGTCAATCCCTGCTGCTCGTGCTGCTCCGGCGCCCACCGAGTCTCGCCGTAGACGACGCCGTCGGCGGCCAGGTCCTCGACGAACTCGCGCGCCACCCGACGCAGCGCCGGCGCGGTCTGCATCACCGCGATCGTGTGATCGAACGTCTCCAGATAGCGCACCAGCGAGCCCGAGGTGCAGGACTCCTCGAACCAGTCGGCCAGCTTGTCGGCATCCGAGGTCGGCAGCGGGTGATCGATTTCGGCGGCCAGGTCGATGATCGTCTGTGGCCGCAGGCCGCCGTCGAGATGATCATGAAGGGAGACCTTCGGCGCCCGCTTCAGCGTGTCCAGGTCAAGGGTCACGAATTGCTCCTTACGTGTTCCAGATCAGCGGGACCGAAGGCCTGGGGCAGCACCTCGTCCATGGTCTTGATCCCGTTGGGGGTGTCGAAGCGGCAGTCGGCCGCCGCGTGTTCGTACAACAGTTGTCGGCACCGGCCGCAGGGCATCAACGGCTCGCCCAGGCCGTTGACGCAGGCGAACGCGACCAGCTTGCCGCCGCCGGTCGCCACCAGCGTTGAGACCAGGCCGCACTCGGCGCAGAGTCCGACGCCGTAGGAGGCGTTCTCCACGTTGCAGCCGGAAACGACCCGACCGTCGTCGACCAGCGCGGCGGCGCCGACCGGGAAGTTGGAGTACGGGGCGTACGCACGCTGCGAGGCGGCTCGGGCCTCCTGGCGCAGCGCTTCCCAGTCGATGTCCTGCGTGCTCATCGCCCGATCATGCCAGGGACGCCCACCGATACAGTGACGCCCATGAGCTCTCGCGTGTTGACCGCCGTGGCCTGGCCGTACGCCAATGGCCCGCGGCACATCGGTCACGTCTCCGGTTTCGGTGTCCCCTCCGACGTGTTCTCCCGCTACATGCGCATGGCCGGCCACGACGTCCTGATGGTGTCCGGCACCGACGAGCACGGCACGCCGATCTCGGTCCAGGCCGAGAACGAAGGGCTCACGACGCGGGAGCTGGCCGACAAATACAACCGGGTCATCGTCGAGGACCTGCAGGGCCTCGGGCTGTCCTACGACCTGTTCACCCGGACCACCACCCGCAACCACTATGACGTGGTACAGAAACTCTTCCTCGGCCTGCACCAGAACGGCTACGTGGTGCCGAAGACCCAGCTCGGCGCGGTCAGCCCGTCCACCGGGCGCACCCTGCCGGACCGCTATATCGAGGGCACCTGCCCGATCTGCTCCTACGACAGCGCCCGCGGTGATCAGTGCGACAACTGCGGCAACCAGCTCGATCCGGCCGACCTGATCAATCCGAAGTCGCGGATCAACGGCGAGACGCCGAAGTTCGTCGAGACGGAGCACTTCTTCCTCGACCTGCCGGCGTTGGCCGACTCGCTCGGCGACTGGCTGGCCAAGCGGACCGACTGGCGGCCGAACGTGCTCCGGTTCAGCCAGAACCTGCTGAACGAGTTGCGGCCGCGGGCGATCACTCGTGATCTTGACTGGGGGGTTCCGATCCCGTTGGACGGCTGGCGCGATCAGCCGATGAAGCGGCTCTACGTCTGGTTCGACGCGGTGATCGGCTATCTGTCGGCGTCGGTCGAATGGGCCCGGCGGACCGGTGATCCCGAAGCTTGGAAGAAGTGGTGGGCCGACCCGGAGTCGCTCTCGTACTACTTCATGGGCAAGGACAACATCGTCTTCCATTCGGTGATCTGGCCGGGCATGCTGCTCGGTCACAACGGCGCCGGTGATCATGGTGGGGTGATCGGCCCGATGGGCACGCTGAACCTGCCCAGTGAGGTCGTCTCCAGCGAGTTCCTGACCATGAGCGGCTCGAAGTTCTCCACCAGCCGCGGCAAGGTGATCTACGTCGGCGACTTCCTCCGTGACTTCGGCCCGGACGCACTGCGCTACTTCATCGCCGTCGCCGGCCCGGAAAACCAGGACGCCGACTTCACCTGGGACGAGTTCGTCCGCCGGACCAACTCCGAGCTGGCCAACGAGTGGGGCAACCTGATCAACCGCTCCATCTCCATGGCCCATCGCTACGTCGGCGCCATCCCGGTCGCCGATGATCTTCGCGATCGTGATCATGAACTCCTGAAGGAGTCGCAGGCCGCCTTCGGTGTGGTCGGGGATGCCTTGCGGCGAAGCCGCTTCAAGCAGGCCAGCCAGGAGGCGATGCGGATCGTCACCCAGGCCAACCGCTACCTGTCCGAGGCCGAACCGTGGAAACTCAAGGACGACCCGACTCGGCGCGACTCCGTCCTGCACACCGCGCTGCAGGTCGTCGCCGACGCCAACACCCTCCTCACCCCCTTCCTGCCGCACTCGGCGCAGCGGGTTCACGAGGCCCTTGGGGGAGAGGGGGTCTGGGCCGCACAGCCCGAGATCCGTACCGTGGAGGAAGAGGGTGGGCCGGACTATCCCGTGATCATGGGGGAGTACGCCGCCGAGCAAGCGCGCTGGGAATCCTCACCCTTGCCCGTGGGCCGTCCTCTGGCTAAGCCGGAGCCCTTGTTTGCCAAGCTGGATGAGAAGCTGGGGGAGACAGGGCCCGAGTGGGCCTCCATCGCCTGACTCTTGTTTCTTTCTTTGGGTGGCATCCCGCGGTGGGGTCTGGGGGTCTGTGCGCGGGCAACCATCCGCCCGCGAGCAAGTCATGGGTGCCGCTGCCGCGATACTGCGTTCGCGGGCTCCCGCCAGGCCCGTCCACGCCCGCGCACAGACCCCCAGACCCCACCGCTCCCTTTGGAGCGAGCACCTGTTTTTACCGCCTCAGCCGAGCGGAACCCTGGTACCGACGACTGCCAAACCGAGCGCTTGGAGTGATCACCAGGGTGTTCGTTCCCCGAGCCTGTCGAAGGCCAGGCCCGATCTCTCACGCGGTTCCGCCGCGGCGGAACCGCCCTTCGCCGAGTTGTCAGAACTGAGTTGTGCCATAGGGCTTCTCAGTTCTGACAACTCGGAGGGTGAGTGGTCTGCGGGTGTCGCGAGCGGCTGAGGATCTTCCTAGCCCGTCGCCCGCCTCTCCTTCTGCCGAGTTGTCAGAACTGAGGTGTGCTCTGGGGCTTCTCAGTTCTGACAACTCGGGTGGAGAGAGGGGGTGCGCGGCGGCGCGTGACTCGGATTTGCCCTTCGACAGGCTCAGGGAACGAACACCCCTCGTGATCGCTCCAAGCGCTCGGTTTGGCAGTCGTAGCGACCAGGGTTCCGCTCGGCTGAGGCGGTAAACCCCTGGGAGAGCAAAACTGAGCGGCGAGGGCTGGGGGTCTGTGCGCGGGCGTGGACGGGCCTGGCGGGAGCCCGCGAACGCAGTGCCGCGGCAGCGGCACCCATGACTTGCTCGCGGGCGGATGGTTGCCCGCGCACAGACCCCCAGCCCTCGCCGCGGACCAGCGGACACCCCGCAAACAAAAGAATGATTCAGATTCCGATGTACTTGGATTCCAAGAATTCCTCAATCCCGGCAAAGCCACCCTCGCGACCCAAGCCCGACTGCTTCATCCCTCCGAACGGAGCAGCCGGATCGCTCAAGACGCCCCGATTGACGGCGACCATCCCTGATTCGAGTCGCTCGGCGACGGCGAGAGCGTGGCCCCGTTCCCCGTACACATAGGAGATCAGGCCGTAGATGGTGTCGTTGGCCATGGTGATCGCGTCGTCAACCGAGTCGAAGCCGATGATCGTCACGACCGGGCCGAAGATCTCAGTGGTGGTGATCTCGGTGCCGTGGCGGACGCCGGTCAGGACCGTGGGTTGGTAGAAGGCGCCCGGTCCGTCGGTCGGGCCGCCGGTGATCAACTCGGCGCCGGCGGTCAGGGCACGGTCGACCAGGCCGGCGACCTTGTCGCGTTCGGTGTCGGAGACCAGGGCGCCGAGGGTGTTGGCGTGATCGTGGCCCGGGCCCATCCGGAAGGCCCGCATGGCGTCGGTGATCTTGGTGGTGAATTCGGCGAGCAGCGAGTTGTGGACGTAGAAGCGGTTGGCGGCGGTGCAGGCGGCGCCGCCGTTGCGCATCTTGGCGATCATGGCGCCGGCTACGGCGTCGTCGGCATCGGCGCCGGGCAGGACCAGGAAGGGGGCGTTGCCGCCGAGCTCCATCGAGGCGTCGATGACCTGGTCGGCCGACTGCCGGAGCAGTTCGCGGCCGACCTCGGTGGAGCCGGTGAAGGACAGCTTGCGTACGGCCTCGTGGTGCAGCATCGCTGCCACGGCGGGGCCGGGCGGATCGGGCGTGACCAGGTTGACCACCCCGCGCGGCACGCCGGCCCGGGCCAGCGCGTCCACCACGTAGGCGGCGGTGAGCGGGGTCTCGGCGGCGGGCTTCAAGATCACCGGACAGCCGGCGGCCAGGGCCGGGCCGAGCTTGCGGGTGGCCATCGCCGCCGGGAAGTTCCAGGGCGTGATCAACACCGACACCCCGATCGGCTGCTGGGTCACGACGATCCGCTTGTCGCCGGCCGGCGCCAGCCGGTAGTCACCACCGACCCGGACCGCCTCCTCGGCGAACCAGCGGAAGAATTCGATCGCATAGGTCGCCTCGGCCTTCGCGTCGGCGTAGGCCTTGCCGTTCTCCGCGATGATCAACTCGGCCATCGTCTCGGCCTCGGCCGTCATCAGCTCGAAGGCCGAGCGCAGGATCTCCGAGCGGTCCCGCGGCGCGCGGGCGGCCCACGCGGGAAAGGCGCGTTCGGCTGCCTCGACGGCGGCCAGGCAGTCCTCGGTCGTGGCCGCGGCGAACTCGGTGATCACCGAGCCGTCGGCCGGGTTGTGCACCGGGTAGCGGCGTCCGTCACCGGCGGGGCGCCACTCGCCGTCGATGAACGAGTCGCGGCGCAGAGCCGATCCGGCCGACGGGGAAAGGGTCGAGTCGGTCAACGAAGTTCCTTCTGGTGTGGGGCGGACTGTCGCAGCGAGAGTCGGGCCTGCCCTTCGACAGGCTCAGGGAACGGTGATCGGGATGAGCTCAGGGAACGACGCCCGGGCGGTCAGAACGGCAGGGTGAGATCGCCGCGGTAGGCAGCGGTGACGATCTGCCGCATGGCGTCGACATCGAGCGGGCGCGGATTGTTCTCCGCCAGCCGCTTCGACACGAGGCCCTGCTCCGCCACGTACTCGAGTCGATCTTCGGTCAGGCCGATGTCGGCGAGCGTCTTCGGGATCCCGATCTTGGTCAGGATCGCGTCCACCGCCTCGATCCCCTTCAACGCCAGCTCGCGCTCGCTGTCGGCGGACTGCCCGAGCAGCCGGCCGATCTCGGCGAACTCGCCGACCCGCTCCGGCACGTTGAAGCGCATCACGTACGGCAGCAGGACGCCGACTCCGACCCCGTGCGGGGTATGGGTGATCGCGCCGATCGGATACTGCAGCGCGTGCGCGGCCGCGGTCCCGGCGACGCCGAGGGCGAACCCGCCGGCGTTCGCGGCCAGCATCGTGTCGGCACGCGCGGCAAGATCACTCGGATCCTCGACGGCGGCCGGCAGTGCCGTGGCGATCAGTTGCAGACCCCAGCGGGCGTAGTGATCACTGATGGCGTTCTTGCCGATGAAGACCCGCTGTTCGCTCAACACCGTGGCCGGTCGGCGGATCGCCGTGAACGATTCGACCAGATGCGTCAACGCGTCGGCACCGGCACTCGCGGTCAGGGCGGTCGGGCAGGAGACGGTCAGCTCGGGGTCGCAGATCGCGATGGTCGGGATCAGCTCCGGCGAGGAGATCCCGGTCTTCAGCTCCCGCCGGGCGTCGGTCAGGACGCAGACCGGCGTGGCCTCCGAACCGGTGCCGGCCGTCGTCGGCACAGCGACGATCGGCAGCACCGGCCCCGGCACCGCGTATTCGCCGTAGTACCGATCCAGCGGACCGCCGTGGGCCAGCAGCAGCGCGACGGCCTTGGCCATGTCGAGACAGCTGCCGCCGCCGATGCCGATCACGACGTCGATGCCGCGGTCGGCCATCGCCGCGTGACAGGTCGCGATGTTCTCACTCGGCAGCTCGGCCTCGGTCTCGGACCAGACGGCGACCGACACACCATGATCACTCAGGTCTTCGATCATGATCGCCAGCTCGGGGGAGCCGGCGAGGCGACGATCGGTGCAGACCAGCGCGGTCTTGCCGATACCGGCGACCTGACGGCCCAGCACCTGACGCTGGCCCGGCCCGAAGATCACCGTTCGGGGCGCCCGCAGCAATCCGGGACTCACAGTCGACACGATTCCTCACTTTCCTGGCTGGCTTGTCCGCGGTTGGCCCGGGCGACGGGATCGGTCGCGGCCCGGAGCGCCAGCAACTCCGACCACAGCCCGTCGTCGAGATCGATTCCGGAGTCCTGTGCCGCCCGGGCCCGGCGCTCGCCGCCGTCACCGGGCACGGTGACCGGGCGATCGCCATTGATGGGTGGCGTGGCCCGGATCTGATCAAGGAAGTCGGCGATCGGCCGCTGCGCGCCCTTCAGCACGATGAACAGATCGCCCTTGCCGCTGGGGAACTCGTCGTCGAGCGTCCCGCGTACGTCGACATCGGGGACCGAACCGGTGACGAAGCTGACGATCGCGCCGAGGGCGAGGCCCAGCGCATATCCCTTGGCGCCGCCGAACGGTGCGAGCGAGCCGTCCATGGCCGCGGCCGCATCGGTGGTCGGTCGACCCTCGGCGTCGAGCGCCCAGCCCGGGTCGAGCGGGCGGCCGCGCCGAGCATGATCATGAACCCGGCCCATCGAGATCATCGAGGTGGCCATGTCCAGCACCAGCGGCTGCGGCTCGGCCGGCACCGCGATGGCCAACGGGTTGGTGCCGATCATGGCCCGGCTGCCGCCCCACGGGTGGACCAACGGCTCGCTGGTCGTCATCGCCAGACAGGCCAGGCCGCGGCCCGCCACGACCCGGGCGTAGTAGCCGAGCATGCCCAGATGGTTGTTGCGGGTGATCGCCGCGGTGGCGACCCCGCTCTGCTCCGCCGCGGTGATCACCGCGTCCAAGGCGTGCAGCGCGACGGGCGGCCCCAGCCCCTGCTCACCGTCGACCCGCAGATAGGTCGGGCTGAGCCAGGTGTGACTGCCGCAGGTCCGCGGGTCGGCGACCCCGCCGGCGATCCGGCGGACCAGTCGCGGCAGCCGTAACAGACCGTGCGACGGGACCTGACGCGCCTCGGCGTCGACCAGCACCGCGGCCTGCTGCGCCGCATGGCGGGCCGAGACACCGGCGCCGACCAGGACCTCGGTGGCCAATGCCCGAGCGGTGGCAAGGGGAACCCGCACGACGGTGCCTCCTGGTTGATCGGATCTTGATCTGAAAGCATTGTCACCATAAATCAGATCAGATACGATCAGCAAGCCATCGAGGTCGACCCGAACAGCAAGGAGGCGAAATGGGCGAAGCGCCGGACGACGAACGGACCGAGCGGACGAGCGTCAGCGATCGCATCTATGAACGCCTTCTGGCCATGTTGATCGACGGTGAGATCGAGCCCGGCCAGCGGATCCGGGTGGACGCGATCAGCCGTCAACTCGGGGTGTCGCAGACACCCGTCCGGGAGTCGCTGCTTCGGCTGGAGGCCGAGGATCTGGTCGAGAAGAAGCATCTGATCGGATATTCTGCTACCCCTCGACTGTCGGCGGCGCGCTTCGAGGACCTGTTCGAGGCCCGCTTCCTGATCGAGCCGTTCTGCTCCGGGCTGGCCGCGGGAAGGCACCAACGCGGCCAGATCGAGACAATCACCCGGTTGGCCGCGGAGATGCGGGACGGCTACGAGTCGGGCGAGTTGTCCTACGGCGCGTTCGCCCGGTCCGACGCCGAGTTGCACCGGGCGCTGATCGACGCGACCGGCAACGGCTACTTCAGCGAGATCTTCGCCAAGCTCCATGCGCATCTGCAGCTGTTCCGGCTGCTCCGCGATTCCTCGGTCACCGAGGACGCGCTCACCGAGCACGACCGGATCATCACCGCGATCCGGACCCGGGACAGCGAGGCGGCGACCGCGGCGATGGCCGCGCACCTGGCCGCGTCCCGGTCACGGCTGCGCAAGGCGTTCGACCAACATCAACAACAAGTCCGTGAGGAGCCGTCGCAGGCATCATGACCAGCACAGTGATGCGACCGCAGCCGCTCGCGTCGGGGCCCGGCGCACCGAGGCGGCGTCCGCGATCAAAACGACAGAACCTGGCCGGCTGGCTGTTCGCCGGCCCGGTGATCGGTGGCGTGTTGTTCTTCCAGATCGCGCCGGTGATCGCGTCGCTCGGCGTCTCGCTGACCAACTGGACCGGCCTCCGGGCTCCGAAGTTCCTCGGCCTGGAGAACTACACCCGGCTGTTCACCGACGATCCCGACTTCTACAGCTCGCTCTGGCACACCGCGGTGTTCACGGTCGCCGTGGTCGTCGCCTCGATCGGCATCGGGCTCGCCCTGGCCATGCTGTGCAACCAGAAGGTGGTCGGGGTCGGCCTGTTCCGGACCCTGTACTACTCCCCGGCGATCACCAACGTGGTGGCGATCGGCTTCGTCTGGTTCTGGTTGTACGAGCCCAACAACGGCTTGATCAACGCCCTGTTGCGGAGCGTCGGACTGCCCGCCCCGGGCTGGCTCTCCGACTCCAACACCGCGCTGGTCGCGGTGATCATCGTGGCGGTCTGGCAGGGCGTCGGCTATCCGATGGTGATCCTGCTCGCCGGCCTGCAGTCGATCAACGCCTCCCTGCTGGAGGCGGCAATCGTCGACGGGGCCTCGCCCTGGCGCCGGTTCTGGTCGGTCACCCTGCCGCTGCTGACCCCGAACCTGTTCTTCCTCTCGATCATGCAGTTCATCTCGTCGTTCCAGGTCTTCGGGATCATCTATGTGATGACCTCCGGCGGCCCGAACAACGCCACCCAGGTGTTCATCTACAAGATCTATTCGGCCGCATTCGGCGAGGGCCGGCTCGGCTACGCCTCGGCGATGGGCTGGGTGCTGTTCGCGATCATCGCGGTGATCACCTTCATCCAATGGAAGGGCGAGAAGCGGTGGGTGCACTATGACAACTGATCTCCGGCCGGCACCGGTCGCGAAGGGGTGGGGGCGCGGCGTCGCGGCGGCCCGATCCGGTCGGAGCACGCTCCGCCGGCGAGGGCCCCGCAACGTCGGTCAGCGGGTCTTCGTCTACGTGCTGTTGATCGTGCTGGCGATCTTGTTCGCCACTCCGTTGATCTGGATGGTCAGCGCGTCGCTGAAGCCCGAGAACGAAGTGCTGCAGAGCCCGCCGACGCTGTTCCCGTCGTCGGTGCTGTGGTCCAACTACACGGCCGCGGCCGACGGGCTGCTGCCGTACTTCCTGAACAGCGTGAAGCTGGCCGCGCTGAACGTCGGCTTCCTGCTGCTGTTCGCCTCGATGGCCGGCTACGCGTTCGCCCGGCTCAACTTCGCCTTCAAGGGCGCCGCGTTCGCGCTGCTGCTGTCGACGGCGATGATCCCGAGCATGGTCTACCTGGTGCCGCAGTACATGCTGTTCCGCGAGCTCGGCTGGATCGACACCCACCTGCCGCTGTGGGTGCCGCAGGTGCTGACCCCGGTCTTCGGCACCTTCCTGCTCCGGCAGGCCTTCCGGGGCGTGCCGATGGAGCTCGAGGAGGCCGGCAAGCTGGACGGTGCCTCGACGTTCGGGATATTCTGGCGGATCATGCTGCCGCAGGTGAAGCCGGCCCTGGCCGCGGTCGGCGTGATGACGTTCATGGCGTCCTGGAACGATCTCTTCGGCCCGTTGATCTTCGTCAATTCGACCCGGTTGCAGACCATGCCGATCGCACTGGCGCTGTTCCGCGGCGAATACTTCACCCAGACCAACCTGATGATGGCGGCCGCCACGTTGACCATCCTGCCGCCGTTGTTGATCTTCCTGCTGGCCCAGCGCTACTTCGTCCAGGGCATCACGATGTCCGGCCTGAAAGGATGACCGCTCGATGATCATCACCGAAGTCGAGTCGATCGTGCTGCTCGACCGGCTGCACTTCGTCAAGGTGCACACCGACGAGGGACTGGTCGGCATCGGCGAGGTCAGCCCGATGAAGGCGAGTGTCACCCACTCGGTCGTCACGACGGTGCTCGCGCCGCTGCTGGTCGGCGAGGAGGCGACCGACATCGAGCGGCTGTGGCGGCGGATGTACACGAAGCCGTTCAAGCTCGGGCCGGGCGGCGCCCAGCTGAACGCGATCGCCGGCGTCGACATCGCGCTGTGGGACCTGCTGGGCAAGGCGACCGGGCAGCCGGTCTACAAGCTGCTCGGCGGCAAGTACCGGTCGGGCACCAAGGTGTACGCGAGCTCGATGTCGCGCAGCCTGACGCCGGAGCAGGAGGCCGATCGGGCGCTCTCGTTCAAGGAACAAGGCTTCCACGGTTACAAGATCCACTCGGCGACGCCGTGGATGCACGACGACGGGTTCGATCAGACCGTGGCCACGGTCACCGCCGTCCGGGAGTCGGTCGGTGACGGCTTCCCGATCATGGTCGACGTCAACAACGCGTACTATCCGCACACCGCGGTCAAGATCGCCCGCGCGCTCGAAGAGCTCGGCGTCTGGCACTTCGAGGAGCCGTTGGCCGCGCACGACTACGAGGCCTACGCGCGACTGGCCGACACGGTCGACATCCCGATCGCGGTCGGCGAGCAGGAATACAGCAGCTGGCAGTTCCGCGATCTGATCACCGTCGGCCGGGTCGACATCCTGCAGCCCGACGTGATCAAGTGCGGCGGCATCACCGAACTGAAGAAGATCGCCGTTCTTGCCGACACGTACACCAAGCCGATCACCGTCCACAACACCCAGCAGACGGTCGGCACCGCGGCACACGCCCACGTCTGGGTCAGCACCCCGGCGTGCGTCTATCCGCAGGAATACAACATCGAGCACAATCCGATCCTCGATGACACCCCGATCTGGACCAACCCGCTGCTTCCGGTCGACGGCGTGATCACGCCGCACGAGCTGCCCGGCCTCGGCGTCGAGTTGGACGACGCGGTCATCGCCCGCCTTCGGACGGCGTGATCATGATCGAACAGATCAACTTCGCACCGCATCACCGCCACACCACTTCGGACCGACCGGCCGAGCCACGTCGCTCGTCCCGGCCGAAAGGAATCACACCATGACCACATCAGCATTCAGCCGTCGGACCCTGCTGTCCGGGCTCGGGGCCGTCGCCGGTGCCGGCCTGCTCGGCGGCGCCCTGACCGCCTGCAACTCCGGGGGAGCCGGCGGCGGTGACGGCACCTTCTCCTTCCTCACCTGGGATGCGGCGGAGGGCTCGCCACTGGCCACGGCCGTCACCAAGTGGGCCGAATCGACCGGCACCACGCTCGACCTGCAGAACGTCCCGGGCGGCGACGACTTCGAGGCGAAGCTCCGGACCGTGCTGGCGTCGGGCGCTCCGCCGGAGTTGATCAGGATCAACGACGACTACGTGAAGGGCTACTTCGCCGAGGGTTCCCTGCTCGACCTGAAGCCGTACCTGGACAAGGACGGCATCAAGCCCGAGGACTACTACCCGGTCGCGTTCAACTTCGCCAAGCAGCCCGGGGGAGAGCACGCCGCCTGGCCGATCATGACCAACCCGGGCGTGATCTACGTCAACGTGGATGCGTTCGAGGAGGCCGGCATCGACCTGCCCAGCACCGACTGGAACGACGACGGCTGGACCTGGGACGACTTCCTGGCCGCGGCCAAGGAGCTCAACCGGCCAGGCGAGCGGTACGGCTGTCTGGTCTTCCCGGACACTTCGCTGGAGACGGTCTTCACCACCAGCAACGGCAGCGACGGGATCTATTCCAAGGACGGCACCAGGTTCACGTTGGCCGAGGGGCCGGGCGCGGAGGCCGTACAGTGGGTTGCTGATCTTGCTCTGAAGCACAAGGTGCACCCCGACTTCGCGACGATCACCGCCGGCGAGAACACGCCGAACTGGCAGCAGAGCCAACTCGGCACCGGCAAGGTCGCGATGATGCTGGCGCTGACCAGCAGCGTGCCGTGGCTGCGCGAGAACGCGACGGTGAACTGGGACATCCGCCCGGTGCCGAAGAAGGTCAGCCGGACCACGGTGAACACGATGACGGTGCTCGCCATCCCCAAGGATTCCAAGGATCCGGACAAGGCCTGGGAGTTCCTGAAGTACTGCGTCGGGGAGGAGGCGTCGGCCGCCTTCGCGAAGTCCCGCGGGTTCATCCCGGTGAGCAAGAGCGCCGGCGCCCTCTTCGAACCGGACGACAAGGCACCGGAGAACCTGCCGGTGGCGATCGATGCCCTGGATCACGCCGTGAACGAGAACTTCAGCGAATACATCCAGCAGGCCCGCGGCGTCTATCGCCCGGTGCTGGACGACGTCTGGAGCGGCAAGCGCACGGCGGCCGACGCCCTGGGCAGCGTCGCCGACCAGGTCAACGCGATCCTCGCCGGGCAGGGCTGATGAAGATCACCAAGGTGGAGGTCACCGCGGCCTCCGAAGCCAAGGGCCACGCGGTCCGGGATGCGATCCAGCTGCTGGATCGCAACGGCCACACGACGGTAACGATCGAGACCGACGACGGCGTGACCGGCCGGAGCCGGATCTACTTCGGCCGCGAGGCAAGCTCGCCGGACGTGCTCGCCATGATCATCGAGCGGCAGCTGGCACCGGAGATCATCGGCGAGGATCCCGCGTTCATCCGCGGCATCCGATCGCGGCTCCGCTCCTTGACCGACTATCAGGGCACCCAAGGCTTGTCGACCTTCGGCATGGCGGCGATCGACCAGGCCCTGTGGGATCTTCAGGGCAAGGCGCTGGGAGTCCCGGTCTGGCGGCTGCTCGGCGCGCAACGGTCGGCCATCCCGACCTACGCCATGGTCGGCTGGCTGGAGCTCGACATCGCCGGCCTGGAACGCGTCAGCGCCAAGGCCATGGAGCAGGGCTTTCGGGGCGTCAAGGTCAAGGTGGGCGGCGGCCCCCTGAGCGAAGATCTTGAACGGGTCGGCGCCGTCCGCAAGATCATCGGCGACGACGCGGCCCTGATGGTCGACGCCAATCAGGCCTTCGACTACACCGAAGCCCTGCGCCGTGGTCGGGTGTACGAGGACCTGGGCTGCCGCTGGTTCGAGGAGCCCTTGCCTGCCGCCGATACGGCCAGTCACATCAAGCTGGCCGAGAAGCTCGACATCCCGATCGCCACCGGTGAGAACCGTTATGGTCAGGCGTCGTTCCGGGAGCTGATCGAGGGTGGCGGTGTCGGCATCGTGCAACCTGATCTTCGGCGGGCCGGTGGGATCACCGACTGCTACGAGATCGGACTGATGGCGGCCGGCTTCAATATCCCGTACGCCTCGCACGGCGGTGGTGCCCACATCCATGTCCTCGCCGCCCTGCCCAACACGATCTACGTCGAGAGTGGACTCCTGCCCGACAACAGTCCCATCTCCTTGATCGACGGCTGCTACCCCCTGCCCGATCAGCCCGGGTTGGCGAGCTGGAACGACTGAGGGACTCGGTCGCTGGTCCGGCGCGCCTGGCAGCAGCGGAACGGGGAAGATCTCGCCGGGTACTCCCGGCCGGATCTTCCCCATTCTGACGAACGAGGATGTAGGCATGGACGGGCACACAAGATCATTGAGTCCGCTGTCTGAGCGGACCGAGTTCTCGACCCTGCCGCTGGGCAAGTCCGATGCATCGATGATCGCGGCAGGTCACCTGGTCTGCCCTTCGACAAGCTCAGGGAACGGAACAAGCCCTCGTGATCAGTCCAAGCGCTCGGTTTGGCAGTCGTAGCGACCAGGGTTCCGCTCGGCTGAGGCGGAAAACATGCACTCGCTCCCAAGGGAGCGGTGGGGTCTGGGGGTCTGTGCGCGGGCGTGGACGGGCCTGGCGGGAGCCCGCGAACGCAGTGTCGCGGCAGCGGCACCCATGACTTGCTCGCGGGCGGATGGTTGCCCGCGCACAGACCCCCAGACCCCACCGCGGGATGACCCGAAAGATAGAAGAAGCCAGACCGACTGGAACCCCCCGATCGAGCCCGAGACCGTACGCTCTCGTCATGACGTTCCGAAGTGACGGTCCGCTGGACACCGGCGGGGTATCCGGCCGCGGCGGCGGCCGTCGCGGTGGCCGGGTGGCGATCGGCGGTGGGGTCGGGCTGGTGGTCGTGGTGATCGCCGCACTGGTCTTCGGCATCGATCCGTCCGACCTCCTCGGCGGGGCCGGGGACTACGCGACGGAAGATGTCGGCAGCCGGGGCAGTGACAGTAGTGAGATCGATCAGCAGATCGAGAGTTGCACGATCGAGAAGGCGAACACGGACACGGTGTGCCGGATCGTTGCCACCACGAACAGCTTGAACAAGGTCTGGCCCGGTTTGGTGTCGGGCTATCAGGCTCCGCAGGCGGTGATCTTCGCCGGCTCGGTCGACACCGGTGGCTGCGGGTCGGCGACCTCGGCGGTCGGCCCGTTCTATTGTCCGGCGGACCAGACCGCGTACTTCGATCCGAGCTTCTTCGAAACGCTGCAGCAGCAGCTTGGTGGCAGCAACGGTCCGCTGGCGCAGGAGTACGTGGTCGCCCACGAGTTCGGCCACCATGTGCAGCATCTGTTGGGCGCGGACGAGCAGGCTCGGCGGCTGGGATCCAAGGGGGCGAAGTCCGGCTCGGTCCGGCTGGAGTTGCAGGCCGACTGCTATGCCGGCGTCTGGGCGAACCGGGCCGACGACGGCCCCGACGCCATGCTGGAGCCGATCACCAGGGACCAGATCGATGACGTGATCACCACCGCGAAGGCGATCGGGGACGACCGGCTCTCCGGCAGCAACTCCGACGGCTGGACCCACGGCTCCAGCACCCAACGGGTCCGCTGGTTCAGCACCGGCTACCAGTCGGGCGACCCGAAGACCTGCGACACGTTCGCCACCAACGATCTCTGACCGGTCTACCCGGGCCGGCCGAGCAGCTCGGTGATCTTGGGCCAGGCCCGCTCGCCGAGCGCGGCATCGGCCTCCGGGGTGCCGCCACGGGCCATCGCCTGACCGCCGACGACGGCGGTCTCGCCCGGCAGGATCGTCCGGTGCCCGGCCTCCGGCGCGGAAACGATCATGGTGTCCCGGCCCACGGCGCGGCGCCGCTGGGCGATCCGGTGAGCATGATCAACCGACGGCCAGACCTGGTCGTCACCGCCGGCCACGAGGAGGATGCGCGGGATCCGTTCGACCGGGATCTCGGCCGCGGCCCGACCCCCGGGGTCGGCGTGCTCCCACGAGGTCCGGTAGAGCTCGCGGTAGGCGGGCGGGTCGGTGTCCGGCCGCCAGTCCTCGACGAACGAGATGTACGGCAGCGCCGCGCCGGCCACTGTCCAATGCGAGGTCTGCCCGCCCTCCGGCCGGATCCCGGCCCACACCACATCCGTTGGCGCGAACGCGATCACCGCGTCGACCTCGGGCGTGTACGCCGCTGTGATCAACGCGGCCTCGGCGCCGAACGACGTACCCAAGATCACGACCCGGTCGGCCAGAGTACGGAGCTCGGCGACCCGGGACTGGAACAGCTCGACCGGGACCTCCCACGGGCCCGGCTGCTGGCCGGGTCCGCCGAACCAGCGGATGCTCTCCGCGACCGCCCCGGACCGGGCCAGCAGCTCGGCCCGGGCCGTCTCGACCCGGCCGCTGGATCCGGCCAGCACCAGCACGGCGGTGTCGGACGGTCGGTCCGGGGTGACCCGGATCCCGATCGGATCGGTGAGCTCGGTCGTGATCATGATCGCAGTCTAGGACGGTGGTGTCAGATTGAGAAACTTAGCTTAACTATGTATCCTGAGATTCGGAACCAATCCCGAACTTCGAAGGAGCCGCCAGGTGAGCAGGACCCATTCAGCAGCCGGGTTCAGCCAGATCCTGCGACAGCCCAAGGCCGTCTGGGCTGTCGCGTTCTCCTGTGTGATCGCGTTCATGGGCATCGGCCTGGTGGACCCGATCCTGCCGGCGATCAGCCATGAACTCGGGGCGACGCCGTCGGAGGCGATGCTGCTGTTCACCAGCTATCTGTTGATCACCGGCCTGGCCATGTTCTTCACCAGTTTCGTCTCCAGCCGGCTCGGCGCCAAGCTGACATTGCTGATCGGGCTCGCCCTGATCGTGATCTTCGCGGCGGCGGCCGGTGCCTCCGACGGGGTGGGCACGATCATCGGCTTCCGGGCCGGCTGGGGCCTGGGCAACGCGCTGTTCATCTCGACCGCGCTGGCCACCATCGTCGGTGCCGCCAGCGGCGGGGTGGACAACGCGATCATCCTGTACGAGGCGGCGCTCGGCCTGGGCATCGCGACCGGGCCACTGCTCGGCGGCGCCCTGGGCAGCATCTCCTGGCGCGGCCCGTTCTTCGGCACCGCGGTGCTGATGGCCCTCGGCCTGATCTCCCTGTTGATCTTGCTGAGCAAGAACTCCGAGCGACCCGAGCCGGTGCCGTTGTCGGCGACCTTCGCGGCGCTGCGCCATCCGGCGTTGCTCACCCTCGGGATCGGCGCGCTGTTCTACAACTTCGGCTTCTTCGCGCTGCTGGCGTACAGCCCGTTCCCGCTGGAGGCGGCCGCGCACGCCGCCGGCGTCGCCGAGTTCGGCGCGCACGAGCTCGGCCTGGTCTTCTTCGGTTGGGGTCTCTGCGTCGCGATCACCTCGGTCTTCGTCGCCCCGCCGCTGACCCGGCGGTTCGGTCGGCAACCGGTGTTGTACGTGATGCTGGCGTTGCTCGGCGCCGATCTGATGATCATGGCCCTGGCCACCGCGAGCCTGGCGGCCCTGGTCGTCGGGGTGATCGTCGCCGGCCTGTTCCTCGGTGTGATGAACACCGTGCTCACCGAGTCGGTGATGCTGGCCACCGAGCTGCCGCGCCAGGTCGCCTCGTCGACCTACTCCGGGATCCGGTTCTTCGGCGGTGCGCTGGCCCCGGCGGTCGCCGGCACGATCGCGGCCCGCTTCGGCGCCGGCGGTCCGTACTGGTTCGGCGGTGCCGCGATGATCATCGCCATCGGCGTGCTGGTGATCGGCCGCCGGGCGATCGCCCACGTCGACCGGCCCGAGCCGGGGAGTCAGCTCGAGGCAGCCACGGTGCTCACCGCGGCCGACGCCTGACCGGCCTGGTCCGGGCCGACCGCTCGGAGCCGCCGCCCATGCCGCTGGCCGCGGCCGCGGCCCGGAACTCCCGCGGTGAGCTGCCGATCAGCTGCCGGAACCGGTGCGAGAAATGGGATTCACTGGCGAAGCCGAGCCGGGCGGAGATCTCCCGGTCGGTGTGATCACCGGCGATGATCAACTCGCAGGCGCGGTCCAGCCGGCGCTGGCTGCGATACCGGGACGGGGTCACCCCGGCCAGCCGCCGGAACCGCTTGCGGAACCCGTCATAGGACAGGCCGAGCGTCGCGGCGACGTCGGGCAGCGAGTCCGGGTTGCCGAGATCGGCGGCGAGCAGCGCGGTCGCCCGGGCCAGCCAGAGTTGATCATCGGTGCTGCCCGGTCCGTCGGCCGTCGAGGCGGCCAGGGCGTCGGCGATCAAGAGTTGCAGCCGGGCGATGTCCTGCAGCACCGCGCCCGGAGTCGTGGCCTCGTCCAGGAACACCAGCTCGGCGAACCGCTGCATCCAACGTTGCACCGGCGGCACGTGGCAGACCGGCCGGTGCTCGTCCAGCAGGCCGTTGGCCCGCCAGAGATCGAACACCGGGCCGTCGAAGACGACGTACAGATGATCCCAGAACTCCCCGGCCGGCGGCCCGTAGCGGTGCGGCAGGTCGGGGAAGAGCAAGATCAGATCACCGGTGCTGACGTGCCGGTTCCGGCCGGCGCCGTCGACGTAGCGCCCCTCGCCGGCGAGCAGGTAGACCACGGCATAGCTGCCCAACGTGCGCAGCGGCTGATCCGCCGGCCAGGCCTTGGTCTGCGGCACCCGGCCGGTCATCGAGATCCGGCCGATCCGCGGCAACAGCAGCGGGTGCGGGAACCGCAACTGCGGGCCGGCGCTCATGGGGGAAGGGTACGTGGACGCCGCCGGGACGTGCCAGGAAGTGCAAGTCCCGGGGTCAAACCGGACAACGCTACGGGCCGGGATCGGGTTAGCGTCCTTTCATGATCACTGCCACGACACCGACGGTCACAGCTCAGGGCGCACCGCTGGAGGTCGGCGAACTGCGGTCCTCGATCGACGCCGTGGCCGACGCCGACGAGTTGCGCGCCCGGCTCGCCACGGACGGCTACCTGTTCCTGCCCGGCTATTTCGACCCCGACGAGGTGCGCGCCGCGCGCGGCTCGATCCTCAATGTGATGGCCGCCGACGGCGCGTTCCGGCCCGGCACCGAGACGGATCGGGCGATCCCCGGCGACGACTTCCGGCCGCGGTCGCTGCACGAGGCGGCCCGGGACAGCGAGCCGCTGCAGCACCTGCTCTACGGCGACCGGATGGCCGACCTCTATCACCGGATCTTCGCCGCCGACGTACGCCACTTCGACTACACCTGGCTGCGCGCGGTGCCGCCCGGCAAGGCGACGCCGCCGCACATGGACAGCGTGTTCATGAATCGTGGCACGCTCGACCTGATGACCGCCTGGACCCCGCTGGGCGACATCGACCGCACCCTCGGTGGAGTCGCCGTGCTGGAGGGATCGCACCGGCTGGACGACGTGACCGGCGATTACGGCACCCGCGACGTCGACACCTACTGCGAAGACGATGATCAAGCTGCCAGGATCGCCGCGACCGACGGCCTGACCTGGGACGGCGTGCTGACCCGCGAGCCGGCCGACTTCGGCCGGTTCCACCGGCTGCGCTGGTTGACCGCCGACTACCGGGCCGGCGACCTGCTGACGTTCACGATCTTCACCGTGCACCTCGGCCTGGACAACAACGCCGACCGGATCCGGCTCTCCTCCGACTCGCGCTATCAACGGGCCACCGAAGAGGTCGACCCGCGCTGGATCGGCCTCGACCCGACCGCCCACTCCGCCCGGAGCAAGCGCGGCCTGATCTGTTGAGCCGGTCCGTTCCCTGAGCCTGTCGAAGGGCAGGCCGGCTGAACCTCACAACGCTCGGACCCTTCGACAGGCTCAGGGAACGAGTCTGGACACGGCGGGCTCGGGATGGCACCGTGACCCGCAGAAGTGCCGCCAGCGAGGGCGTGCACGACGAAGTGCCTGCCGCGGGGGCCCGCGCCGGTGCGGAGGGGAGTGCGGGATGGTCGTCGCGCGCCGTTGTCCGTTGATCCTGTTGATCGCCGTCGGGATGATCGTCGCCGTCCTGCCGGCGACGGCCGAGGCCGAGCCGGAATCCGAGGTCCAGGTCTGGCTGACCGATCTCAACTCCGACGAACGGCTGGCCCGGCAGGACGATCTGTTGTGGGCCGACCCTGCGACCGGCTCAGGGACCGTGCTCACGGTCGACCCGACGAGGTCGTATCAGCGGATGACCGGGTTCGGCGCGTCGCTGACCGACAGCTCCGGCTGGGTGCTGAGCAAGAAACTCTCGTCGGCGGCGCGGCAGAAGATCATGCGGGAACTCTTCTCGGCCGAGGACGGGATCGGGTTGTCCATGCTCCGGCAGCCGATGGGAGCATCGGATTTCGCGGTGGAGCAGGCGTACTCCTACGACGATCAGCCGGCGGGCGAGACGGATCCGGACCTGTCCGACTTCAGCATCGATCATGATCGGAAGTATCTGCTGCCACGGCTGCGGGAGGCGCTGAAGCTCAACCCCGAGCTGTCGATCATGGCCACACCCTGGAGCGCTCCGGGCTGGATGAAGGACAGCGATTCGATGATCACCGGCTCGCTGCTGAGCCACTATCACGCGGCGTACGCCCGGTATTTCGTCAAGTTCCTGCAGGAGTATCGCGCGGCCGGGGTGCCGGTGGACTACGTTTCGGCGCAGAACGAGCCGCTGTACGAGCCGGCCGACTATCCCGGCCTGGGGATGCTGCCGGATCAGGCCGCCGCCTTCATCGGTGATCAGCTCGGGCCGGCGATCGGCAAGGCCGGGCTGGACACGACGATCCTGGGCTACGACCACAACTGGGACATCACCGACTATCCCGAGGCGCTACAGCATGATCGTCGCGCGGCCCGTTACGTCCCCGGCACCGCCTGGCACTGCTATGGCGGCACCGTCGGCGCGCAATCGCTGTCCCACAACAACTATCCACGGGCGCAGGCGTTCCTGACCGAGTGCTCGGGCGGCGGCTGGCAGGGCGAGGAGGTCGAGGCCTTCCGGCAGACGATGGGATCGGTGATCGGCGCGCCGCGCAACTGGGGCCAGTCGGTGATCTTGTGGAATCTCGCCCTGGATCAAGATCACGGCCCCTACATCGGCGGTTGTACGAACTGTCGCGGCGTGGTCACGGTGAACGACGGGACGGTGGACAAGGAGCTCGAATACTGGGCGCTCGGCCATGCCAGCAAGTTCGTCCGGCCGGGAGCGGTGCGGCTCGCATCCTCGGTGCCGGCCGACCAAGTGATCAACGTCGCGTTCCGCAATCCTGACGGCAGCACGGCCATGATCGCGCACAACGGATCGACCGAGGATCGCACGGTGATCATCCGGCTCGGCGATCGGGAGGCCCGGCACACGTTGCCTGCCGGCGCCGCGGCGACCTACCGCTGGACCGGCGGTGATCAGGTGCCGCCCGCGGATCCGGCCGACCTCGGGTCGGTCGATCTCGACTTCGGTCGTGGCCCGGCCGGCACGCCGGGCGGCCGGTTGACCCAGACCGTGTCGGCCGAGACCGCGGCCCAGCTGAACCAGGTGAAGATCGGCTCCGACTGGCTGGGCTACTCGCTGCCGTACGGAGCGTCGCTGCAACCGACCGGCGACACCGAGCCGCTGGCGCGGACGGGGTGGCAGGCGGCCGCGTCGCACACCGAGGAGGAGGGATCGGCCGCACGGATGCTGGACGGCGACGAGGGTACGCGCTGGAGCTCCGGCACCGGCCAGGCGCCGGGACAATGGGTCCGCTTCGACCTCGGCGAGCCGCGGACCTTCGACCAGCTCCGGCTGTCGGTCGGCAGCAATCTCGGCGACTACGTCCGGGCCTACCGGGTCGAGATCTCCGACGACGGCGCGGACTGGACCCCGATCGCCCGCGGTCGCGGCAGCTCCGGGACCATGATCATCCCGCTGCCGCGGACCACCACCCGGCAGCTGCGGATCGTCGGCGAGGGATCGGCCGGCAGTTGGTGGTCGATCACGGAGTTCGGGCTGAGCCGGACCGTCGGATCAGCGCCGGCCGCCGGCACCGGGGTCGATCACGGGGTGATCACCCGGACCGCCGAACTGCCCGGCGTCGGCACGGTGATCGGGAGCTACAACCGGCGCCCGTCGACGGCGACCCTGCCGCTGCCGGTCGACGGCTTCGACTACCGCTACCGGCTGCCGTCCACCGCCGCCGCCACCTTCGTCCTGCTCACCCGACCGCTGTCCGCCGACCCGACCCCGCGACCCGGCGAGCCGACTCCGCTCCGGGAGCAGCGCCACCCGGGGTCCCGCTGAGCGGTACGGGGATCGCGGCCCCAGCCAGTTCGCCGGGGCCGCGCGTATTCCCGCGATGGTCGGTCCGATCCTGCGCGTTGTGTTCGTCGGTCGGCACCTCCTCGGAGCCAAGAGGGGGCAGGTCGGTCGCTGGTCAGGTGAGCCCGCCCGGGAGATCGCCTGGGTCGAGGAGCACGCGGTCGCGCTGCTGGAAGCGTGACGCGGCCCCGGTGATGCCTCTCCGCGTGCAACGGTCGCATCTGGTCTGCCCCCTTCGACAGGCTCAGGACATGCTTCGACAGGCTCAGGGAACGGACAGACGCCGGGTTCGCGCCGCTTCGGGGGTGGAGGTTTGGGTGTTTCGTTCCCTGAGCCTGTCGAAGCATGTCCTGAGCCTGTCGAAGGGGGCAGATCGGTCCGCGCCGGTTCTCTCAGGGTTTTCGGCCTGACGGCCGGAAAGACGCATCAAAGGGGCGGGTTGTTGCGGTCGGTCCGTCTCGCGCCCGGGGGCCGGTTCCGGTAGTGGCCCGATGTCCCGGCTGTCGGTGTTCCAACGGCCCCCGCACCTCTCCCGGGGCGTCGAGGAATTATGTCGATCACCGATAGTGACGTTTCCCACCTGGAAACCGACCCAAAGTCAAGCGGTCTAAGCAACTTTGGTCAGGAATTTGTTCAGGGCCTGTGCTGGGGTCTTGAGGTCGAGGGTGGGTCGGGGTCGAGCGTTC
>NZ_VKCZ01000009.1 GCF_009299835.1 Microlunatus speluncae | reverse complement strand
GAAGTCGAGACCACCCACTACGCTGCAAGAAACCGTCTCATCCCGACCGGGTAGAGACACAAACCGAGGTACCCGGAAAACCCGGGGCGGTTCACACCTGGTCGCCCGGTGACGAACTAGCCGCCGCCCGCAGCGACCGAGCCGACAGATCGAATCCAAGGCAACCAAGGCCAGTCACAGTCCGAGTCAGACCCAGCCGCCACGAGCGACACCTCAATATCCTCACAGTCACAGTCGATGCCCAGCCAGAGACTTTCGCCGCCAACACCGGCGCCCGGCCGCATAACGTGACGGACCGCCGTGACCCGCCCGCTCCTTGGCGCGTCTTTCCGGCCGTCAGGCCGAAGCTGGAGAGGCACTGTCTGGCTCGCCCTTCGACAGGCTCAGGGAGCGAACGCTCGACTGGCTCAGGGAGCGAACACCCTCACCGGCTGCCCAGCCCGAATAGGAAGCGCGACAAACGGATCACAGGTCATCGGCGGATCCAGGCCGAGCCTGTCGAAGGCAGGTCCGATCAACCTCGCCATGGGATCATGGACTCACTTGAGGGGTGAGGCTGCGGATGATCATCGGGTTCCGGCGTGGACACCGGCCGGCCAGGGATCGCGATACCTGGCTGCCGCGATCGCGGGGTCGGTGGCTCCTGATGGCGCTCGGTGCGGTGGTGCTGACCGTGGCACTGCTCGGCGCTGCCGGGCCGTTCCGGCAGACGCAGGAGT
The DNA here is from genome assembly GCF_009299835.1 of Microlunatus speluncae. Classification (GTDB taxonomy): domain Bacteria; phylum Actinomycetota; class Actinomycetes; order Propionibacteriales; family Propionibacteriaceae; genus Microlunatus; species Microlunatus speluncae. The sequence continues at coordinate 202,443 of NZ_VKCZ01000009.1, read as the reverse complement.
TTCGTGCGGTGGTCGACTGCGAGCACGGTCTGGAGGACTGCTTCGCCCGCGAGCCGGCCACGATCGCCGCCCGGCGGACGTACACCACGACGTCGACCAGCACGGATGCGAACGGGCACACCAGCACGACCACGACCACCCACTACGAGGTGACCTGGCAGCGGCCCGACGGCCAGCGGCAGGCCCGCGACGTGGGGCCTGAGTTCTACGAGAAGGCGCGGGAGGGACTGCCGGCCGATCTACGGACCTGGCGCGGCGAGGTGGTCGGGGTCGAGGTGATGGGGGCCGCGGCCTGGTTCCTGCCGGCGTCCGGCGAATCGCTGAGCTACTGGCTCTATCTGGCCCATCTCGGTCTCGGGATGCTGCTCTGGGGGTTGATCTTCGGCTGGTGGGACGGCTTCTTCATGCTGATCTTCCGCGGGTTCGCCTGGATGTTCCTGAGCTTCATCCCGGTCCACCTGCTGACCCAGTCGCTGGCCTTCGGGCTGGAGCCGGGCGTCGGGCTGGTGGTCGAGATCGGGTTCGGCCTGGCCTTCCTCGGCATCGCCGGCTGGATGCTGATCAGCACGCTCGACTGATGACGCGCCACACGGTGTGACGCCCCGTGAGATCGAGGGGAGGCCGTGGCGCCGTGACATAGCGGTCAATTTGGCCGCGACTACCCGGCCAAGTTGACCGCTGTCTTGCACGTGCCGCCGCGTATCGATCAGTGGCGGGTAGCCTCCTTCCGGTGACGGACGAGCTGCTGGATCGGGCGAGTTTCCTGGCCACCCTGCCGCGGCGGCGGATCGCCGCCGGAGCGGTGTTCACCGACGACGCCGGCCGGGTGCTGCTGGTCGAGCCGACCTATCGGGCGGACTGGATCCTGCCCGGCGGGACGGTCGAGGTGGACGAGTCGCCGGCGATCGGCTGCCGGCGAGAGGTGCTGGAGGAGCTCGGACTCGACCGGCCGACCGGCCGGCTGCTGGTGGTCGACTGGATCGCACCCGAGCCGCCGACCGATCCGCACGGGGCGCTGATGTTCGGCTACGACGGCGGCGTGCTGGCGCCGGCAGAGATCGCGGCGATCCGGCTGCAGGCCGAGGAGTTGCGTTCGTACCGCTTCGTCCCTAGCGACGGGCTGGCCGACTTTCTGAAGCCGCGGAACCAGCGGCGGGTCGCGGCCGCGCTGGCCGCCCTGGCCGACGGTAGGGTGCACGAATTGCCGTGACCGGATCCGGATTCGGTCTCGCCGCCGGACCGGCCAAATTGACCCTGCTTTGCCGACGGCGATAGGCTGATGTGTCGCTGTGGCCTGCGCGACCTCGGACGGAGTGGGTCACGCTCGTACACCCTGGGCAGCTGGCAGCACTTCACGGTCTCGGCACAACGGTATGTACGGCTCGGGCTGCAGCTACGCCGAAAATCTAGTCCAGCCATATCGGAGCCCTACTACATGACGTCCTCCCTAGAAGCGCCGCCGCAGGTCGCGGTAGACGACTTCAGTTCGCCGGAAGCCTTCCTCGAGGCTATCGACGCAACAATCAAGTACTTCAACGACGGTGACATCGTCACCGGAACCGTCGTCAAGGTCGACCGTGACGAGGTCCTGCTCGACATCGGTTACAAGACCGAGGGGGTCATCCCCTCCAAGGAATTGTCGATCAAGCATGACGTGGACCCGCATGAAGTGGTCAGCGTCGGCGACGAGGTCGAGGCCCTGGTCCAGCAGAAAGAGGACAAAGAGGGCCGGCTGATCCTGTCCAAGAAGCGGGCTCAGTACGAGCGCGCCTGGGGCACGATCGAGAAGATCAAGGAAGAGGACGGCGTCGTCACCGGTCAGGTGATCGAGGTCGTCAAGGGCGGTCTGATCCTCGACATCGGCCTCCGCGGCTTCCTGCCGGCCTCCCTGGTGGAGATGCGCCGGGTCCGGGACCTGCAGCCGTACGTCGGCCAGGAGCTCGAGGCCAAGATCATCGAGCTGGACAAGAACCGGAACAACGTCGTGCTGTCGCGGCGGGCCTGGCTCGAGCAGACCCAGTCCGAGGTGCGGCAGAGCTTCCTCACCCAGCTGCAGAAGGGCCAGATCCGCAAGGGTGTCGTGTCCTCGATCGTCAACTTCGGCGCCTTCGTCGATCTCGGCGGCGTCGACGGCCTGGTGCACGTGTCGGAGCTGTCCTGGAAGCACATCGATCACCCCTCCGAGGTGGTCGAGGTCGGCCAGGAGGTCACCGTCGAGGTGCTCTCCGTCGAGATGGACCGCGAGCGCGTCTCGCTGTCGCTGAAGGCGACCCAGGAAGATCCGTGGCAGGCGTTCGCGCGGCTGCACCAGATCGGCCAGATCGTGCCGGGCAAGGTCACCAAGCTGGTGCCGTTCGGTGCGTTCGTCCGGGTCGAGGACGGCATCGAGGGCCTGGTCCACGTCTCCGAGCTGGCCGAGCGCCACGTGGAGATCCCGGAGCAGGTCGTCCAGGTCGGCGACGACGTCATGGTCAAGATCATCGACATCGACCTGGAGCGGCGCCGGATCTCGCTGTCGCTCAAGCAGGCCAACGAGAGTGTCGACGTCAGCGCGGAGGAGTTCGATCCGGCGCTGTACGGCATGGCCGCGACCTACGACGACCAGGGCAACTACGTCTACCCGGACGGCTTCGACCCGGAGACGGGCGAGTGGCTCGAAGGGTTCGAGGAGCAGCAGGCGACCTGGGAGCAGCAGTACGCCGAGGCGCACACCCGTTGGGAAGCCCACAAGAAGCAGGTCGTCGAGGCCGAGAACGGCGAGGCCGCAGCCGCGGCCGCACCGTCGTCGGCGTCGTACTCGTCGTCCAGCGGCAGCAGCAACAGTGGTGGCGGCGGCTCCGCTCCGACCCCCAGCGCCCCCGAGGGTTCGCTGGCTTCGGACGAGGCCCTGCAGGCCCTGCGGGAGAAGTTGACCGGCAGCGCCAACTGATCACCTGATCACCGAACGGCCCCCGAACGCACACCGCGCGTTCGGGGGCCGTTTCACATCCGCCCCAGGTTTTTCACGTTAACGTGAAGAACTGACGCTTTGTGCACGTTGCAACTGTCATGAAGCGTCAACAACGTTCATGAAGCCGAGGAAGGGGTACGGATGCGGATCGCGCTGACCGGGGGCATCGCCTCGGGCAAGACGGCGGTGTCGGAGTTGTTGCGCGACAAGGGCGCGGTGATCATCGACTCCGACGTGCTGGCCCGCGAGGTGGTGGCGCCGGGGACGCCCGGCCTGGCCGCCGTCGTCGAGCGGTTCGGCCCCGGCGTGCTGACCGGTGACGAGCTGGACCGGGCCGCGCTCGGCAAGATCATCTTCGGCGATCCGCAGGCCCGTCGTGATCTTGAATCGATCACCCACCCGCTGATCCGGCAGCGTGCCACCGAGCTGGAACAAGCCGCCCCGGACGACGCCGTGGTGATCCAGGTGGTCCCGTTGCTGGTCGAGGCCGGCCTCGCCGCCGGCTTCGACCTGGTGATCGTCGTCGACGCCGACCCGGGCCAGCAGCGGGAGCGACTGAGCCGGCGCAACGGGCTCGACGAGCGGCAGGTCGAGGAGCGGCTCTCCGCCCAGGCCTCCCGCGAGCAACGGCTGGCGGCGGCCGACCTGGTGGTCGACAACACCGGCCCGGCCGACCGGCTGCCGACCGAGGTCGACCGCTTGTGGGCACGGCTCCACGACATTCGGCACGCGAAGTGACATACTCTCCGGCGGACCCACCTGCGGCCGGTTCTTCGGCCGCGGAGCCGGGGTGTCGAACGTAGCCGATGATGTCGGCTGAGCCCGTAGGAGGACTCGCGTGGAGTGTCCACGATGCCGAGCCGAACTACCCGAGGTCGCGCATTTCTGCCATGTCTGCGGTCTGGACCAACGGTCCACCGACCAGGCCCGGCGGAAGGCGTTCGCGGTCAAGCCGGATGAGCCCGTCGCCTCGTTCGCGCTGATCTCGACGATCATGCCGCGCGGGGTCGGGCAGCGGCCGCAGACGTACCGGATCGCCCTGGTGATCGCGCTGGTCGTGGCGCTGGTCGCCGCGATCTTCGGCGCGTTGCCGATCGCCGTGCTGGTGGCGGCGTTCGCGATGCCGGTGATCTACATCGTCTATCTCTACGACGTGAACATGTGGGACGACGCCCCGGTCCCGGTGACCGCGATGGCGTTCGGCCTGACCGGGGTGCTGGCGATCGCGTTCACGATCATCTGGACCGGGCTCCGCGGCCCGCAGGTGATCACCGGCGATCTGTCCGGCGTCGGTGGCGGGCCCACCGTCGGTGGCCTGCTGCTGGCCGCGCTGCTGGTGCCGGTGATCGGCGAGGCGATCCGCCAGGTCGGTCCGGTGATCTTGGCCAGCCGGCCCAAGTTCGACGACCTGATGGACGGGCTCACCTTCGGCGTGATCTCCGGCGTCTCGTACGCGACCTTCGACACCCTGGTCCGGCACTGGAGCCTGCTCACCGGCGGGCTGCAGTCGGCCGACCCCGGGGTCTGGGTGCCGCTGATGTTCCTCGAGGGCTTCGTCAAGCCGTTGATCATGGGCACGGCGACCGGCATCGCCTGCGCCGAGTTCTCCGGCCTGGGCCGGGGTTACGACGGCTTCACGCCGCGCTACTTCCGCGGCCTGGCCGAGGCCGTGGTGGCCAACATCGCGTACGCGGCCGGGGCCTATCTGTTCTCCTTCCTGGGCAACCTGGCCCTGAGCATCTCGCTCAACGTGGTCTGGGGCGTGCTGATCCTCGGCATCCTGATCCTCCGCGTCCGGACCGTGCTGCACGCCGGCCTGATGGAGGCGGCGCTGGAGCGGACGGCCCGCGAGGCGGGGATCGGCGAGCTCGGCGAGCTCGAGTTCTGCGCCCGCTGTGAGATGCCGCTGTTCGAACACGCCGCGTTCTGCAACGCCTGCGGTACGGCGGTCCGGGTGCAGCCCAAGGCACACCGGGCCAAGGCGATGGCCGGCGCGGCCGCGACCGGCGGCGGGGTCGTCGCGGGCGACGCGCCGGCGGGCGACGGGCAACCGGAGGACACGTTGATCCAGGAGCGGAACCAGCCGCCCGCCGGCACGGACCAGGCGGTTGCCCCGGAGCAGTTGGACGCCGAGCAGTTGGACGCCGAGCAGATGGACGCCGAGCAGTTCGAGGCGGAGCCGCTGCCGGACACCGACCAGCCGGAACCTGTCATCGAAACACCACCACCGTCGTCCGAAACGGATCGCGGCCAGGGTGAGGAGGGCCGGTCATGAGCCAGCAGCCGGGCCAGTGGGGCCAGCAGCCGCCGCAGGGCGGGCAGCCGGGTTGGCCGCCGCAACAGGGCCAGCCGCCGCAGCAGGGTCAGCCGCCGCAGCAGGGTCAGCCGCAGTATCCGCAGCAGGGCCAGCCGCCGCAGCAACCGCAGCAGGGTGGCGGTTGGGGGCAGCAGGGCGGCTACCAGCAGCAGGGCGGGTATCAGCAGCAGGGCGGCTACCAGCAGGGTGGCTATCAGCAGGGCTACCAGGGTCAGCCGGGCGGCTACGGCGGCGGTCAGCAGCGTCCGCCGGGTGGGCCGGGTGGGCCTGGCGGCCAGCAGCCGGGCCAGCGCAGCAGCGCGATGATCATCGGCATCGTGGTCGCCGCGGTCGTCCTGCTGGTGGCGGTCGGCGGCATCTTCATGGCGCTCAACCGTGGCGGTGAACCGACGGCGACGATCACGCCGACCAACACCGCACCGCCGACCGAGGACCCGTCGGAAGATCCCTCCGAGGATCCGTCCGACCCGCCGTCGGAAGACCCGACCCAGCAGCCGTCCAGTGACGACCCGAGTGACGACCCGACCGGCGGTGGCGGCGGGGGCAAGGCCGTCGACCTCGGCAACGGGGTCAGCGTGACGCTCGCGAGCGGCTGGGGCCTGGCCGAGAAGCATGCGAACTCCTTCGAGTTCTCCAACGGCAGCGACGCGTTCTACGGCCAGTCGATCGTCGGAGCGTCGGGGACCGCGTCGCAACTGTGCGATGCCTTCATGAAGAGCGTGGCCGAGGACATGACCAACACCAAGTTCCAGGCCGCCAAGACCATCGACACGGGCGGCAGTCTCGATGCCGCCCAGTGTGGGATGTCCGGCACCGCGACCGGCAGCGGCGGGTCGGTGCCGATGGGGGTCGCCGCCGTGATCGGCAAGAACTCCGACGGCACGGTGGGCGCGGGCTGGTTGGTACACACCAAGTCCACCAAGGAGCAGGCCATCGAGGACTACAAGTCGATGGCCGTCTCGATCCTGCAGTCGCTGGCCAGCTGACGGAGCGGCTGGCCAGCGCCGACCCGGAGGATCGTAGGTGACGCAGCAACCGGGAGGGAGGGGCCAACCGCCGCAACCGGGCTGGTCCGGTCCGCCGCCGGGTTGGGGCGCACCACCGCCCGTCAGACCGTCGAGCCGCCGCGGCGGCTCGACGGTGATCGCTCTCGTCACCATCGTTGTCGGGTTGTTGGCCGGCGTCGGTGTGGTCTTCCTCGTCTTCGGCGACAGTTTCGATGACATCCGGAAGCTGCTGCAGCCGATCGGAGCCTCGGGGCCCGGGGGGACGGTCGATCTCGGCCACGGCGTCACGGTGACGGTGCCGGACGGTTGGGCCATCGTGGATTCGACAGCGGAGGATTCGTCCTCGAAGAGGATGGAGCGCGGCTTGTCGATGGTCCTCGGCCACACGTCCACCAGCATGATCCTGGAGCCGGCTGAGCTCTGCGACAGCCAGATCCGAACCATGGCCGGGCAAGGAATCACCAACGCAACGTTCAGCGGCGCCAGCACCGTCCTGACTTCCGGCGGTGCGACGGCGGTGCAATGTGAGGTGACCGGAACGGCCACCGGAATGTTCGGATCCGGGCCGATCGGCCTGCGGTACGTCGTCGCCCGGACCGAGGACGGCCTCACCGGAGCGCTGTCGCTGCACTACAAACCCGGGTCGACCAAGGATCAGACGCTGCAGGACTACGACGCCATGGTCGACTCGATGTGGAAGTCGATGCTCGACTGAACCGGGCCACTGTCGGTGCCGGGTCGTAGGCTCTCCAGCATGCGTCCGCTCGACGACCTGATCCGTACCGTGGCACCGTTCAAGGTGCATGCCGACTTCGAGCCCGGCGGCGACCAGCCGACGGCGATCGCCGACCTGGAGCGCCGGATTCGCGCCGGGGAGCAGGATGTCGTGCTCCTCGGCGCCACCGGCACCGGCAAGACGGCCACGGTGTCCTGGCTGGCCGAGCGGGTGCAGCGGCCGGTGCTGGTGATGCAGCCGAACAAGACCCTGGCGGCCCAGTTCGCCAACGAGTTGCGGCAGTTCTTCCCGAAGAACGCGGTGGAGTATTTCGTCTCGTACTACGACTACTACCAACCCGAGGCGTACGTCCCGCAGACCGACACCTACATCGAGAAGGACTCCTCGCTCAACGAGGAGGTCGAGCGGCTGCGGCACTCGGCCACCAACTCGTTGCTGACCCGGCGGGACGTGGTCGTGGTCGCCACCGTGTCCGCCATCTACGGCCTGGGCAGCGCGGAGACGTACCTCAACCGGATGGTCCAGCTCCGGGTCGGGCAGGAGATCGAGCGTGACTCGCTGCTGCGCAAGCTGGTCGGCGTGCAGTATGTCCGCAACGACCTGGCCGGCACCCGCGGCACCTTCCGGGTCCGCGGCGACACCCTCGAGGTGTTCCCGAAGTACGAGGAGATGGCGGTCCGGGTCGAGTTCTTCGGTGACGAGATCGAGGCCCTGTCGACGATGCACCCGCTGACCGGCGAGGTGATCTCGGAGGACCAGGAGGTCTTCCTGATGCCGGCCAGCCACTATGTCGCCGGGCCGGAACAGATGGAGCACGCGATCGTCCGGATCGAGGCCGAGCTGGGCGAGCGACTGGCCGAGCTGGAGCAGCAGAACAAGCTGCTCGAGGCGCAGCGGCTGCGGATGCGGACCAGCTACGACATCGAGATGATGCGCCAGATCGGCACCTGCTCCGGGATCGAGAACTACTCCCGGCACATGGACGGCCGCGGCCCGGGCGAGGCGCCCAACTGTCTGCTCGACTACTTCCCCGAGGACTTCCTGCTGGTGGTCGACGAATCGCACGTCACCATTCCGCAGATCGGCGGGATGTACGAGGGCGACGCCTCGCGGAAGCGGACCCTGGTCGAGCACGGCTTCCGGCTGCCCAGCGCGATGGACAACCGGCCGCTGCGGTTCGAGGAGTTCGTCGAACGGATCGGCCAGACGGTCTATCTGTCGGCGACCCCGGGCGACTACGAGATGGCCCGCTCGGACGGCTTCGTCGAGCAGCTGATCCGGCCCACCGGACTGGTCGACCCGGAGGTGGTGATCAAGCCGACCCAGGGGCAGATCGACGACCTGATGGGGGAGATCAAGGTCAGGTCCGAGAAGTCGGAGCGGGTCCTGGTCACCACCCTGACCAAGAAGATGGCCGAGGACCTGACCGACTATCTGCTGGAGAACGGGATCAAGACCCGGTATCTGCACTCCGAGGTCGACACCCTGCAACGGATCGAGCTGCTCCGGGGCCTGCGGATGGGCGCGTTCGACGTGCTGGTCGGGATCAACCTGCTCCGCGAGGGCCTCGACCTACCCGAGGTGTCGCTGGTCGCGATCCTGGACGCCGACAAGGAAGGCTTCCTGCGCAGCTCCAAGAGCCTGATCCAGACCATCGGCCGGGCCGCCCGTAACGTGTCGGGCGAGGTGCACATGTACGCGGACAAGATCACCGACTCGATGGCCGCGGCGATCGAGGAGACCAACCGCCGGCGGGAGAAGCAGGTCGCCTACAACAAGGCCAACGGCGTCGACCCGCAGCCGCTACGGAAGAAGATCGCCGACATCACCGACATGCTGGCCCGCGAGGACGCCGACACCGACGACCTGCTGTCCAAGCGCGGCGGACGCCGGCAGAAGGCCGCCGTCCCGACGCTGGGGATGGCGGCCGACCTGAGCGAGCGGGCGCGGGAGATCGCCGGTCTGCCCGCCGGGGAGCTGGCCGACCTGGTCCAGGACCTGACCGACCAGATGCACGTGGCCGCCGCCGATCTGCAGTTCGAGCTCGCCGCCCGGCTGCGCGACGAGATCTCGGACCTGAAGAAGGAACTGCGCCAGATGGTCGAGGCCAACCGCTGACCGATCACCGCACGCTCCCTGGAGCCTGCGCCGGTTTCGTTCCCTGAGCCTGTCGAAGGGCGGTGCTGGTCCCGTTCCCTGAGCCTGTCCTGGGCAGGCCGGATTCGCCGTGACCTCGCCCACAATCCGGGACGGTTCGGAATAGCCCCCTGGCACGCCGCGCTCTAGTTCTTGACGGCGATTCTGCGGAACGGCGGGCCGGCCAGATTTCCCAGGCTCGGGTGGCTCCTGCAAGAATCGCAGTCCGGAGGGGAGTATTCCCACGCGGTGGCATCGTCACCACGGTGGACGGCGTATCGCAGTGTCGGCGAGACGACGGCCCCCGGTTCCCCGGCCGGTTCAACCCGGTGGAAGAGACCTCCGAGACGCTGACTGACCCCCAAGCCCGAGTCTCGGAAGGTTCCGCATGGACGTTCACCTGTATGCCTGGATCATCACGGTCGCGGTGACGGTGGCGATCCTGGCGCTCGACGTCTTCGTGATCGGCCGCCGCCCGCACGAACCGTCGATGAAGGAAGCGGGCATCTTCATCGCGATCTACATCGCGCTGGCGGTCATCTTCGGGCTCGCGATCTGGGGCATCTCCGGACCGCAGTACGCGGGGGAGTTCTTCGCCGGCTGGCTGACCGAATACAGCCTGTCGATCGACAACCTGTTCATCTTCATCATCATCATGGGCGCATTGAAGGTGCCGCGGCATCTGCAGCAGTTCGCCCTGATGGTGGGCATCGTCCTGGCGCTGGTCTTCCGCGGCATCTTCATCGCCCTCGGCGCCGTCGTGATCGACGCGTTCGCCGGCGTGTTCTTCCTCTTCGGCGCGTTCCTGATCTTCACCGCGGTCAAGCTGGTGATCGACTACCGCAATCACGACGACGACAACGAGGCGCCCGACAACATCGCCATGCGCTGGGTGAAGCGGCGGATCCCGTCCACCACGGAGTTCCACGGGACCCGGGTGGTGCCGCGGATCGACGGCCGCCGGATGGCCACCCCGATGCTGATGGTGATCATCGCGCTGGGCAGCACCGACCTGATGTTCGCGTTGGATTCGATCCCGGCGATCTACGGCCTGACCCAGGAGCCGTATCTGGTGTTCACCGCCAACGTGTTCGCGCTGATGGGCCTGCGGCAGCTCTACTTCCTGCTCGGCGGGCTGCTGCGCCGGCTGGTCTACCTGTCCCTCGGCCTGTCGGTGATCTTGGCCTTCATCGGCGTCAAGCTGTTGATGCACGCCCTGCACGCCACCCCGGTGCTGGCCTGGGTTGGCATCGACCCGCACCTGGTGCCGGAGATCCCGACCTGGCTGTCGCTGATGGTGATCATCGTGGTGCTGATCGTGACCACGGTGGCCAGCCTGATCAGGTCCCGCTGGGCCGACGACCACGCCCCGGCCGAGCCCGCCCAGGACCTCCGCTGACCCCCAACCCCGAGTTGTCAGACTTAGGGCACGCCAGAGCGTGCTCTAAGTCTGACAACTCGGGGTGTTCAGGGGTGGAGGATGGCGGTCAGGACGCCGGGGAAGCGGGCGTTCAGGTCTTCGGCGCGGAGGGTGACGAGGCGGCGGGTGCCTTCGGTCCGCATCGCGATCACGCCGGCGAGTCGGAGCACCCTCAGATGATGGGTCCGGGTGGACTTGTTGATCCCGAGCGGGATCTCGCCGCAGGCGACGCCGGCGTCCGCGTGGGGATGCGCCGCCAACTGCCGGATCATCGACAGCCGCACCGGGTCGGCCAGCGCGCGCAGCACCTCGTCGATGCTGATCTCCGCCCGTTCCGGCGCGTCGATCGGCTCGTCCGACGTTCTGCTCATGCCCGCGATTGTACGACCGCGATGGAAGTTTGATCCAGATCGTATTACGATCGCCATCGAACTAACTTCGGTGCGCGTTTCGAGGGGCTCATGACACCACGTCTCTATCTGCTGGCCGCCGGTACGTTCACGATCGGCACCACGGCCTACCTGATCACCAGCCTGCTGCCGGCGATCAGCGCCGAGCTCGGGGTCAGTCAGGCCGTCGCGGGGCAGCTGTCGACGACCTTTGCGCTGGCGTACGCGATCAGTGCGCCGATCGTCGCCACCGTCACCGGCCGCTGGAATCGGCGCACTCTGCTGGTGGTCGCCCTGCTGACCACGGTGGCCGGCAACCTGATCTCCGCGGCCGCGCCCAGCTTCGCGATCCTGGCCACCGGCCGGGTCGTCGCGGCGATCGGCGCGGCGGCCTTCACTCCGACCGCGACGCTGGTCGCCGCGGGCCTGCTGCCCGAACGCCGCGGCCGCGCGGTCGCCATCGTGTTCGGCGGGCTGACCCTCGCGATGGCTGCCGGGGTGCCGGCCGGCGGGTTGCTGGCACCGCTGCTCGGCTTCCGTGGGGTGCACGTCGCCGTCGCCGCCCTCGGCCTGGTGATCGCGCTGGCCGTGGCCCGGGTGGTGCCGTCCGTTCCGGCGCCGGCCGCGGCCGGGGTCGGGATGCGGGAGCGGCTGCGGGTCGCCGCCGACCCGCGGGCGCTGGCCGTGCTGGCGATGAGCGTGATCGGAGTGGTCGCCGCGATGACGACCTACACCTACCTGGTGCCCTTCCTCGGCGCGGTGACCCAGGTGCACGGCTTGACGGTGATCATCCTGCTCGTCACCTACGGCGTGGGGGCCATGATCGGCAACACCCTCGGCGGCCGCGCCACCGACCGCTTCGGCACCCGGACCGTGCTGCTGGCGGTGCTGATCGGGTTCACGGTGCTGGTCGTGTTTCTCCCGCTCGCGGCGAGGTCGGTGATCGGAGCCGGGATCCTGCTGTTGCTCTGGGGCCTGTTCGGCTGGGCGTTCAACCCGCCCGTGCAGACGCTGCTGGTCGAGATCAGCGGCCCGCGCGCCGGACTGTTGATCTCGCTCAACGCCTCGGCGATCTATCTCGGCAGTGGCATCGCCGGCGGCCTCGGCGGCCTGGTGATCGGGGTCGCCGGGGCCGGGGTGCTGCCGTACGTCTCGGCGGGGCTGGGTGTGCTCGGCCTGGTGATCGGGATCGTGACGGTGTTGCGGCGGGAGCGGGTCCCGGCGCGGCAGCGCGCCGGCGTGGGCTCAGGATGACTCGGTGCGCGGGCGCATCGCCGCCAGGGCCTCCAGGTCGCTGATCGCGCCGGTCAGATAGGTCTCGGCCCAGCCGGCCACCCCGGGATAGGCGGACTCGCGGACCACCCGGTCGATCACCGCGGCCGGGTCGGTCGCGGTCCGGCGGAGCGAGATCTGCCCGTCCCGGAGCAGGGCCCAGGCGCCGCCGGCGGTGCCGTACGGCATCCCGACGCTGCCCGGATTGATCACCGTGCGCCGATCGACCAGCCGGACGTACGGCATGTGGGTGTGGCCGCAGACGACGAACCGGATCTCGCGGCCGAGCTCTCCCAGCACCGTCATCCACCGGTCCACCGGCGAATCGACCAGCACCACCTCGTCGTCGTCCCGCGGCGTGCCGTGACAGAACACGACGGCGCCGAATCCGGCCAGCTCCAGCGTGACCGGATGGGGGAGCGCGGCCAGCCGTTCGAGCTGGTCGGCCCGGAGCACCGAGCCGGCCCAGAGCGATTCCGGATAGCCCCGCGGATCGGGAGTGTGGGCCAGGGCGACCACCTCGCGGTCGGCGTTGCCGCGGACCAGGATCACCCGGTCCCCGAGCCCGGCGAGCAGGTCGAGCACCTCGACCGGCTGCGGCCCGGCGACATGATCACCGGTGATCACGATCTTGTCCGCCGCGACGACGTCGGGCTCGGCCAGGATCGCCTCCAGCACCGGCAGCACGCCGTGGATGTCGGACAGGACCGCGACCTGATTCAGCATCCCGCCATCCTGGACGCGGCCCGGCGTCGCGGTCGAGCACCTTCGCCGACAGCAGACCCCAGCCGACTCGTCAGAACCAGCTGGCTCGAGCAGCACCAGGTCTGACAAGTCGGCTGGGGTGGGTGGATCAGGCGGCGGCTGCCACTGTTCCGGCGGTCTGGGCCGGCTCGATCGCCGCGGCGACCAGGTCGGCCACATCGGTGGTCAGCCGGATCTCGATGGCGTCGCGGACCTCGGCCGGGACGTCGTCCAGGTCGGGTTCGTTGCGTTGCGGCAGGAACACGGTGGTCAGGCCGGCCCGTTGCGCGGCGAGCAACTTCTGCTTCACCCCGCCGATCGGCAGCACCCGACCGTTCAGCGTGACCTCGCCGGTCATCCCGACGTCGGACCGGACCGGTCGCCCGGTCGCCATCGAGGTGATCGCGGTGACCATGGTGACGCCCGCGGACGGGCCGTCCTTCGGCACCGCGCCGGCCGGCACGTGGATGTGGATCTGCCGGTCCAGCACGGACAGGTCGGCGATGCCCAGCTCGGTGGCGTGCGCGCGGACGTAGGACAGCGCGATCTGGGCCGACTCCTTCATCACGTCACCCAGTTGCCCGGTCAGGGTCAGGCCGCTCTTGCCGTCGACCGCCCCGGCCTCGATGTAGAGCACGTCGCCGCCGAGACCGGTCACCGCCAGTCCGGTCGCGACGCCCGGCACCGAGGTCCGCTCATGCGACTCCGGGGTGAACCGCGGCCGGCCCAGGAAGTCCCGGAGGTCGGCCAGGTCGATGATCAACTTCTGCGGTTCCCCCTCGTTCTCCGGGGCCTCGGCATCGGCCAGCTTGGTTGTCGCCTTGCGCAGCGCCTTGGCCAGCAGCCGCTCCAGCTGCCGTACTCCGGGCTCCCGGGTGTAGTCGGCGGCGATCTCCCGGATCGCGTCGTCGGTCAGGTCCACCTCGTCGGCGGTCAGCCCGGCCAGCTCCCGCTGTCGCGGCAGCAGGAAGTCCCGGGCGATCGCGATCTTGTCGTCGGCCGTGTAGCCGTCGAGCGTGATCAACTCCATCCGGTCCAGCAACGGCTGCGGGATGTTCTCGATCACGTTCGCCGTGGCCAGGAAGATCACGTCGGACAGGTCAAGATCGAAATCCAGGTAGTGATCACGGAAGGTGTGGTTCTGCGCCGGGTCGAGCACCTCCAGCAGGGCGGCACTCGGGTCGCCCCGATAGTCCGAGCCGACCTTGTCGATCTCGTCCAGCAGGATCACCGGGTTCATCGAGCCGGCCTCGCCGATCGCCCGGACCAGCCGGCCCGGCAGCGCGCCGACGTAGGTCCGCCGGTGACCCCGGATCTCGGCCTCGTCCCGGACACCGCCGAGGGCGACCCGGACGAACTTCCGGCCCAGCGCCCGCGCGATCGATTCGCCGAGCGAGGTCTTGCCGACTCCGGGCGGGCCGGCCAGTGCCAGCACCGCGCCCGAGCCGCGGCCGCCGACCACGGACAGGCCGCGGTCGGCCCGCCGAGCCCGGACCGCCAGGTATTCGACGATCCGCTCCTTGACGTCGGCCAGGCCGTGATGATCATCGTCCAGCACCCGCCGGGCCCCGGCCAGGTCGGTCGAGTCGGTGGTGATCACGCTCCACGGCAGCTCCAGCACCGTGTCCAGCCAGGTCCGGATCCAGCCCGCCTCCGGGCTCTGGTCGCTGGAGCGCTCCAGCTTGCCGACCTCACGCAGCGCCGCGGTGCGGACCGCGTCCGGCAGCTCGGCCGCCTCGACCCGGGACCGGTAGTCCTCGGCGCCGTCCGGCTCGTCCTCGCCCAGCTCCTTGCGGATCGCGTTGAGTTGCTGCCGGAGCAGGAACTCGCGCTGGCTCTTCTCCATCCCCTCGCGGACGTCGTCGGCGATCTTGTCGTTCACCTCGACCTCGGCCAGATGGTCCTTGGTCCACTCGATCAGCGCGGTGAGCCGCTCCGCGACGGCCGGCGTCTCGAGCAGTTGCCGCTTCTGCTCGTCGGTCAGGTACGAGGCGTAGCCGGCCAGGTCGGCCAGCGCCGACGGATCGGTCACCCGGTTGACGGTGTCGATCACCTGCCAGGCGTCCCGCCGCTGCAGGCTCGCCACGACCAGCGACCGGTAGTCGCCGGCCAGCGTCCGGATCTCTTCGGTGTCGCTGTCTTCCTCGGGCAGTTCCTCGGCCTCGACCCAGAGCGCGGCGCCCGGCCCGGACACCCCGGAGCCGATCCGGGCCCGGCGTTCGGCCCGCAGCACGGCCGCCGGCTCGCCGGTCTGCAGGCGTCCGGTCTGCACGATCGTCGCCACGACGCCGTAGGAGGCGTACCGGTCGTCGAGCCGCGGGGCCACCAGCAGATGCCCGTCGCTGCTCGCCCGCGCGGTGTCGATCGCGGCCCGCGTGCTGTCGTCGAGCTCGATCGGGACGACCATGCCGGGCAGCACGACGAGGTCGTTGAGGAACAGAACAGGGAGTTGCTTCGACATTGTTTTCAGCCTCCAGTCATCAAAGGCGCTCGTGAACGAGAAGTTGAGCGTCATTGGCTCAAGGCATTCACAGCCGGGTTTCTTCCGGGCGTTCTCCATCAGCGAACACGCGGCGAGTCACCGCCGACCCGCGGGCCGGAGGGCCGGTGCCGACGATTCCCGGCCAACCGGTGAAACAGTGGCTGGGGTTCGAGCCATGTACGAGCTGTGACCGCGGGGGACCACGACCCGCCCGGGCGCGCCCGATCCTGACCCGACGACCGACGATGGGACTTCTTGTGCGGACGAAGCCTCAGAGCCCGATGATCTTGGCGTTGCTGGTGCTAACCCTGGTGCTGACCGGGCTGACGATGACCGGTCCGACCGCTGCGGCCGACCCGGCACCACCGCCCTCCTCACCGGCACCGCCCTCCTCACCGGCACCGGCACCGGCACCGGACACGATCCGGGTGACCCTGATCACCGGCGACCGGGTCGACCTGAGTCGGGGCGTCGTGCGACTGACGCCGGGGCCGGGACGCGAGGGCGTCGGCTTCGCCGAGCGGAGGTCGGCGGACGGCCGGTTCACCGTGATCCCGGCCGACGCGCTGCCGCTGATCGGCTCCGGCCGGCTGGATCCGCGACTGTTCGACATCTCCCTGCTCCGTCGGGCCGGGTACGACGACACCCAGCGCCCGCACCTGCCGCTGATCGTCCGGTACGCCGGTGGCGCGGCCAAGCCGGGGCTCGGCCCGACCGAGGCCCGGGTCGGACGGGAGCTGGCCAGCATTCGCGGCACCGCGATCACCGCCGGCAAGAGCGGCGCGACCACCTTCTGGAACGAGCTCAAGGCCGGCCGGGCCGGCATCGAGAAGGTGTGGCTGGACGGTCCGGTCCGGCGGCAACTCGACCACAGCGTGCCGCAGATCGGTGCCCCGATCGCCTGGCGCGCCGGCTTCACCGGCCAGGGGGTCAAGGTCGCCGTCCTCGACACCGGCATCGACGAGAGCCACCCCGACCTCGACGACGCGGTCATCGAGGCCAAGGACTTCACCGACACCGGCGGTCCGACCGACATTGTCGGCCACGGCACCCACGTCGCCTCGATCATCACCGGCAGCGGCGACGCCTCGGACGGGAAATACCGAGGCGTGGCGCCGGACGCCCGGCTGCTGGTCGGCAAGGTCCTCGGCGACGACGGCTCCGGGTCGGAATCGCAGCTGATCGCCGGCCTGCAGTGGGCGGCGGCCGGCGCCCGGATCGTCAACCTCAGCCTCGGCGGCTGCGCGACCGACGGGACCGATCCGGTGTCCAAGGCGGTCGACTCGCTGACCGAGCAGCACGGCACGCTGTTCGTCGTCGCGGCCGGCAATCATCCGGCCTCGCCGGAGAGCTGCTTCCACGACGAACGGGTGTCCTCGCCCGCGACGGCGGACAGCGCGCTCGCGGTGGCCAGCGTGACCAGGGACGAGCAGCTGAGCGAGTTCTCCAACCTGGGCCCGCGGATCCGTGACGATGCCGTCAAGCCGGAGATCTCCGCTCCCGGCGACGAGATCGTCGCTGCCAAGGCGACCGGAGGCCAGGGCGCGACCGAGTATTACGTCAGCCAATCCGGTACGTCGATGGCGGCGCCGCACGTGGCCGGCGCGGCCGCGCTGCTGGCCCAGCAACACCCGGACTGGCGCGCGGCGGAGCTCAAGGCGGCCCTGATGGCGTCGGCGAAACCGAACCCCGAGCTCGACGTCTTCCAGCAGGGCGCGGGCCGGGTCGACCTGACCCGGGCGATCAAGCAGACCGTGCTGCCCGAGCCGGCCGCGTTGAGCTTCGGCCTGGCCGAATGGCCGCACCAGGACGACAAGCCGCGAGCCCAGCAGCTGACGTACCGCAACACCTCGGCGACCCCGCTGACGCTCGACCTGGCGATCGCCGGAGACGCTCCGGCCGGACTGTTCGCGGTCAGCCCGTCGCGGATCCAGGTCGCGGCCGGCGCGACGGCGAGCGTCTCGGTCACCGCGGACACCCGGGTGAAGTCCGCCGACGGACTGTTCGGCGCCTGGGTCACCGCGAAGGACGGCGACGCGCTGGTCGCCCGCAGCCCGATCGGGATGCACAAGGAGGTCGAGTCGTACGACCTCACGATCAAGGCCCTGGACCGGGCGGGAAAACCGGCGGCGACCCCGGTCCACCTGTTGCGCCCCGACGACCGCGCGGCGCGGTCGGCCCAGCTCGACGGGAAGCCGTTCACGGTCCGGCTGCCGGCCGGGACGTACGATCTCACCGCTCCGATCGCCACCGACCAACCCGAACCGTCGCCGGACAGCCTGACCCTGGTCGCCCGGCCCGAGCTGAAACTGACCCAGGACACCGAGGTCGTGCTCGACGCGCGCGACGGCCGGCCGGTGCGGGCCGTGGTGGACAGCAAGACCGCGAAGCGCAGCGGCACGCCGGCGGTCTGGGTCGACGTCGGCACGGAGTTCGCGCGGATCCGGGGCGGCGACGTCACCGAGCTCTACGCCACTCCGACCGGCACGGTGAAGAGCTATCCGTACCGGTTCGGCTTCGCCGGGGCGCTGACCGAGCCCGACTCGGCCGGGCAGCCGCCGCGCGGTTACGTCCTGGCCCGGAGCGTCAAGGGCCGGATTCCCAAGCCCACGTTCCGGTTCCGGGATGCCGCGCTCGCCACCGTACGCACCCACCTGCACGGCGAAGGCGTCGCGGTCGACCGCCCGGGGACGCTCACGGTCGCCGTCGCCGACGGTGACCACCGGATGCCGTTGGCGGTCGCGGTGCCGGGCCGGCGGATCGATCGCTACTCGGCCGGGGCCGATCTCACCTGGCTGAGCGAACTGGAGACCGACCAGGGTTTCGAGAACGACTTCGAGTCATCGGACGGTGTCGGCTATCGAGCGGGCCAGACGTACGACCGGCACTGGGGTCGGGCCGCGCTGGGGCCGGCGCTGGTGTCCGACTATGCGGAGGGGCGGCTGTGGGTGATCTCCCGGTTGTTCTCCGGCTCCTCGCCCGGCCATCACACCGGACTGCAGTCCTTCGACGGGATCGCCGCCCGCAACACGCTGAGCTGGGACGGCGAGGTGATCGAGACCAACGAGGATCCGGGCGGCGGCACGTTCCAGAAGCCGGATCCGCAGCAGGCCGCGACCTATCGCCTCAGCACCCGGGCGACCCGCGACGTGCCGTGGTCGACGCTGGCCACCCGGGTCGACGCCTCCTGGACCTTGGCCGGTCCGTTCGAGGACCATCGCCGGGTCTCCACGCTGACGGTCCGGGTGGCCGGCGACTTCGATCAGCTCAACCGGGCGCCGGTGGATCGGCCGTTCCCGCTCCGGCTGACGGTCGAGACCAGCCAGGGGACCAAACCGACGCCGGAGCAGGTCGCCCTGCGCGCCTCGTTCGACGACGGTGAGAGCTGGACCGACCTGACGCTGACCCGCGACGGCGACAGCTATCGCACCACCGTGCCGACCCCGCCGGCGAACGCGCGCTTCGTCTCCCTGCACGCCACGGCCGCCGCCGGCCGGGCGGCGGTGGAGCAGACCGTGATCAGGTCCTACGCCCTCGACCGCGGCGAGTGA
This sequence comes from Microlunatus speluncae, assembly GCF_009299835.1. Lineage (GTDB taxonomy): Bacteria > Actinomycetota > Actinomycetes > Propionibacteriales > Propionibacteriaceae > Microlunatus > Microlunatus speluncae. The sequence goes on along the minus strand of NZ_VKCZ01000009.1, from coordinate 183,439 downwards.
TCCTGGCCGGCGGCGACCCCTGGGAGGGTTTGGACCGGAGTCGGAAGGCTCGATTGGACCTGGCTCCGATGCCGGGGCCCGCTTAGGTTGACGGCATGGAATCACGAGACTTCGGACGACTGGGTACGGTCAGCGCGCTGACCCTGGGTGGCGGCGGGATCGGTGCGGTCTGGGGCCGGACCAGCCGCGAGGAATCGGTGGCGACCGTCCGGGCGGCGATCGACGCCGGCATCACGATGCTCGACCTGGCCCCGAGCTACGGCGAGGGACACGAGGCGGAGGTCGTGGCCGGCGAGGCGCTGCGGCAGAGCCCGGCGTCCGAGGTGTTGATCACGACCAAGATCGGATTGCCCGACGACAACGAGGACGATCTGCCGGCCCGGATGCGGCAGAGCCTGCGGGACAGCCTGGGCCGATTGGGCCGGGACCACTTGGACCTCTTCCTCTGGCACTCCCAGCTCCGGCCTGCGGACGACTCGGCGACCGCGCCGAACACGCTCGGCTGGCGGCGGTTCCGGGACGAGGTCGTACCGGAGTTCGTGAAGCTGCGCGAGGAAGGCCTGATCCGCGGCTGGGGGATCACCGGCGTCGGCCACCCCGACGCGGTGATCGAGACGTTGGGCACGGAGCCGCGGCCGGACGCGGCCCAGGTGGTGGTGAACGCCCTCGACCTGTCCGGCGACATGTGGGTGTTCGGCGACTCCGCCAAGCCCGCCAACGCGGAGATCGTGGCCGCGGCCGGTGCCGAATCCGTTTCGGTGATCGGGATCCGCGCGGTCTCGGCCGGCTCGCTGACCGACTCCGTCGACCGGGCGGTCGACGATGATTCCCCGGTCGCGGTCGATTTCGCCCGGGCCGAGGGATTCCGCCGGGTGGCGGCGGAGCTGGGGGAGTCCGCGGCGTCGCTGGCGCACCGGTACGCGCTCAGCGTGCCCGGCGTGGCCACGGTCGTGCTCGGCGTGAAGAACCGGACCGAACTCGCCGAATGTGTCGCGGCCGAGGCGCGCGGCCGGTTGACCGACGCGGAACTGGGGCTGATAAACCAGGTCCGGTGACCTCACCGGAACGGATCCTCTGGATCGGCGGGCTGACCGGCTCGGGAAAGACCACGACCGCGCGGCTGCTGGCCCGCCGGCACGGCTACCACTGGCACTCCAGCGACACCAGGACCTGGGACCACCGGGACCGGGCCATCGCCGCCGGCGACCCGGGCGCGATCGCCTGGGAGGCGCTCACCGTCGCCGAGCGGTCCGCGTTGTCGGTCGAAGATCAGGAGCGGCTCCGGCACGACCGCGGGCCGCTCACCCACGAGGACCTGGCCGCCCTGCCCGACACCCCGGCGGTGATCGCCGACGGCACTCCGTTCACGCCGGACCTGGTCGGCCCGGAGCCGCTCCGGCCGCCGGTGCACGCGGTCTGGCTGTTCGCCGCCGCCGAGACCCGGGCCACCCGGAACCGGGGTCGCGGCTGGGGCGGAGCCGGTGGCCCGTCGGATCTGCAGCGCGCCGATGAGCTTGCCGCGGCCGTCGACGCCGCCGGCGGCACCAAGATCATCACCACCGAGCACGGCTCGGCCCTGGACACGGTGGCCGAGATCGAACGGGTCTGCGCCGACTGGCTCGCTGACCAGCCCCGGGCCTCCGGCACGGAGCAGCGCCGGGCCCTGATCCGGGCCGGCAACGCCGCGATCGTCGGCCAGTATCGCGCAGGCCTGGCCCGTCCCTGGGCCACCACCGACCCGGCGACGGTCATCCGTGCGTACGACTGCGAATGCGCCGACCCCGCCTGCACCACCCTGCTCGACCTCCCCCTCACCACCTTCCCGACCCCCTTCACCGCCGACTCCCCACCCCTCCTGGCCCCCGGCCACTGAACCCCGAGTTGTCAGAAGCAGGGGACGCTATGGCGTGCCCTGCTTCTGACAACTCGGGGTCGGAGGGGGCTAGTGTCGGCTGTTCAGCCACGTTCGGGAGAGCATCACCATGAACCCTGATATCGATCGCGCGACGTTTCGGGCCCACGTCAGTCTGTCCCGGCAGCTGCTCGAGGACGGTGACCCGGCCGCGGCCGACGCCGAGGCCGAGCGTGGCGAACGGGTGGCCGAGCGCTGGGACGAATCGGGTCGGATCATCGATCTGCTCAAACCGCTGCTGGACGACACCGAGCCGGAATCGATGCGGTTCGCCGCGGCGTCGTACCTCTTCGAGCACGGCTACGACCAGGATGCGGTGCCGGTGTTGGAGTCCGTCCGCGACCACGGCGGCCCGACGGCCGCCGAGGCGCGGGCCCTGGTCGATCGATGGCGCCGCGATCAGGCTGACTGAATCCCGCCCCGGCCGCGGCTCGGCACGGCAGAATTGATCTTGCCGACCAGGGGGCTCGGCGAACTGCCGACGGGGTGATCCGATGACCGCACGCCTGCGCCCGCGCGCCGTGATTCCGCTGCTGTTCCTGATCATGATCACCGCGGCCTGTGCGCCACCCGCGACGGCGCCGGCGGATGAGGTGATGGCCGATCCGCCGACCGCGAGCCCGACCCGGGTCGCGACTCCGAGCGTGGCCGCATCGCCGACTCCCACCCCTTCGCCGACTCCGACCGCCCCGGCACCCGGCAGCCCGGGCACGACCTGCGGACCGATCGGGTACGGCCTGGTCGCGGTCGTGGCTCGCGGGCAGGCCGACTGCCCGACCGCGGTTGCGGTGCTGAAGAAGTTCGTCGGTGCCGACGGCACGGAGATCGGCCGGACCACCGACGTCGACGGCTGGGGCTGCTCGATCCTCGACGGCTCGCTGCCGGAAACGGCCTCGATCTACACCTTCGCGTACGAATGCGCGGTCAAGCAGACGTTGATCAAGGCCTGGCCGGCGGACAGCCCGTTGCCGCCGGGCACGCACCAGGAGGTGAAACACTTCGCCGGTGACTTCGTCCCGGGCGGCTACCTGTACTCCTTCTCGGTCGGGAAGTCGTTCAGCTGTCAGATCGTGCCGCCGCCCGACGACGGCCCGGGCTCGGTGCTCTGCTTCGGACAGTTGCCGGCGGACGCCAAGGCGCCGAAGGGGAAGGGGCCGGCCAACTCGGTCCAGCTCGAACGTGACCGGAAGGCCCGGTTCGTGAGCTCCGGAGATCCGCCGAATCAGCGGATCAGGGAACTGGCCCAGGGACAGGTGCTCGCCTTCTACGGCGTGGCCTGCGGCAGCGAATCCGGTCCTGCCGTCCGTTGCATCAACGGCGAGCACGAGTTCACGCTACGGCCGGGATCCGCCGAGCTGAGCTGACCGACGCCGGGCGCTCACCAACCGCGTGCGCGCCAGGAGGCCAGCTGCGGCCGCTCGACGGCCAGCGTGGTGTCGTCGCCGTGCCCGGGATGGACCACGGCCGGGTCGCCGAAGCCGCCGAAGATCTTGGACTCCAGGTCGTCCATCAGCGAGGCGAAGTCCTCCGGGCTGCCGGTCTTGCCCGGCCCGCCGGGAAACAGGCTGTCGCCGGTGAACAGGTGATCGACTTCGTCGGAGCCGCGATAGACCAGGGTGATCGAGCCCGGGGTGTGGCCGACCAGGCCGATCACCGCCAGCGACTCCTCGCCGAGGGCCACCACGTCGCCGTCCCAGACGCCGGTCAGGTTCTCCAGCCAGGCACCGGTCGCGATCGCGTCCAGGTCGGGCCGGCCGCAGACCAATTGCGCCTTCGTCGCCTCGGCGACGTCGGCCAATCCCTGCCAGTGGTCCTGGTGCCGGTGGGTGGTGACGATCACGTCCGGCGGCTGGTCGCCGATCAGTTCGAGCAGGCGCTCCGGCTCCGCGGCGGCGTCGATCAACACCGACCCGGTCCGGCCGCGCAGCAGATACGCGTTGTTGTCCATCGGCCCGACCGAGAGTTTGATCATGGTGACGGTGTCCGACAGTCGTACGGTGACCGGTGGTCCGCCGGCGGTGACGTGGTTCAGTCCGGCCATCGACGGACTCCCTTCCAGCTTGCTGATCAAGGACATCTTGATCAGTTCCTCATGATCAGAAGGCGGGCAGGGTGATCCCGTCGGCTCCGCTGAGGCCGTCGGTCCCGGCCCGGCCGGTCAACCAGCCGAGCAGCCGCGGCGCCGGCCCGTGCACCTCGCGGGCCTCCCCGGTGCTGCCGACGGCGACGGTCTCGCCGCCGTCGATGGTCAGGGACAGGCTCGGGAAGCCCTCCCGGGTCCGCAGCCGCAGCGAGCACCATTCGAGCAGCCAGCCGGCGACCGCGCCGTCGACGTCGTCGATCTCGTAGCCGATGTCGAGGTCGACATGATGCAGCACAACCTCGGTCAGCCGGGCCAGCGGCAGCAGCCGGGCCGGCGCCGTGCCGCCGCCGCGCAGGCTGACCGACTCCGACCACTTGCCGGCGCTGTCGACCTCCTCCATCCGTTCCCCGAGCCGCTCGGCGGCGGTGTCCAGGTCGATCTGCAGGTCCAGACCGGTCCGGCCCGATCCCTCCTCGATCTCGGCGTCGCGCTGCTCGTTCGACTCGTACATCTGACCGGGGGTGCCGCTGACCGCGCCGGTCAGCAACCGGCCGAGCGCATCGGCCTGCCGAGCGACGTGGGTCGCGACGTGGCCGCGGGTCCAGTCGGGCAGCCGGCTCGGGCCGCGCCAGTCCTCGTCGCTGACGGCGATGGTGTCGCCGAGCAGTTTGGCGGTCGCGGACGACATCATCCCGCGCAGAGTTTCCAGCTGTTCGGCGGCTGGATCACCAGGTGTGTCCGCGGAGCTCATGCGCAATAACCTACTGCCGCGCTCGGACTGTGGGACGCCGACTCCCGATTGAGCGACAACGAGATCCGGACTGTCAGTGGACCGGCATAGCATGACCGACGTGGCTGATCGACTGATGATCCGTGGTGCCCGAGAGCACAATCTGCGCAATGTCTCGCTGGACCTTCCGCGCGACGCGCTGATCGTGTTCACCGGCCTGTCCGGCTCCGGCAAGTCCAGTCTGGCCTTCGACACGATCTTCGCCGAGGGCCAGCGCCGCTATGTCGAGTCGCTGTCGGCCTACGCGCGGCAGTTCCTGGGGCAGATGGACAAGCCGGACGTCGACTTCATCGAGGGGCTGTCGCCGGCCGTCTCGATCGACCAGAAGTCGACCAACCGCAACCCGCGGTCGACCGTCGGCACCATCACCGAGGTGTACGACTACCTCCGACTGCTCTATGCCCGGGCCGGCCGGCCGCACTGCCCGCAGTGCGGTGAGCCGATCAGCCGGCAGTCGCCGCAGCAGATCGTCGACCGGCTGATGGATCTCGACGACGGCACCCGGTTCCAGGTCCTCGCGCCGGTGGTCCGCGGCCGCAAGGGGGAGTACGTCGAGCTGTTCCGGCAGCTGGCCGGCCAGGGGTTCGCCCGGGCCCGGGTGGACGGCGAGGCGGTGCAGCTGACCCAGCCGCCGACCCTGGACAAGCAGAAGAAGCATGCGATCGACGTGATCGTCGACCGGATCGCGGTCAAGGCGTCGGTGAAGCAGCGGCTGACCGACTCGGTGGAGACCGCGCTCGGGCTGGCCCAGGGCGTGGTGTCGATCGACTTCGTCGACCTCGATCCGAAGGATCCGCTGCGGGAGCGGCGCTACTCGGAGAAGATGGCGTGCCCCAACGAGCACGACATCGCGATCGAGGAGCTGGAGCCGCGGCAGTTCTCCTTCAACGCGCCGTGGGGCGCCTGCCCGACCTGCTCCGGCATCGGCACCCGGATGGAGGTCGACCCCGACCTGGTCGTGCCCGATCCGGAGAAGAGTCTGTCCGAGGGCGCGATCGCGCCGTGGTCGTCGGCGCACATCGCCGACTACTTCATCCGGTTGATCGACGCCCTGGCCGATCAGGCCGGTTTCAGCACCGACACGCCGTGGGGCGAGCTGCCGGCCCGGGTGACGAAGCTGCTGCTGCACGGCGTGCCGGGCCAGTTGCAGGTGCGCTACAAGAACCGGTACGGCCGGGAGCGCAGCTACAACGCCAAATACGAGGGTGTCATCTCCTACATCGAGCGGCGGCATGCCGAGGCGGAGAGCGACACGTCCCGGGAGCGGTTCGCCGGTTACATGCGGGAGGTGCCGTGCAACGCCTGCGGCGGCGCCCGGCTGAAGCCGTCGTCGCTGGCGGTGACGCTCGGCGGCAAGAACATCGCCGAGGTGTCGTCGCTGTCGATCGACGAGGCGGCCGACTTCCTGTCCCGGCTGGAGCTGACCGCTCGGGAGCGGCAGATCGCCGAGCGGGTGCTGAAGGAGATCAACGAACGGCTCCGGTTCCTGCTCGATGTCGGCCTCGACTACCTGTCGCTGAGCCGGCCCACCGGCAGCCTGTCCGGCGGCGAGGCGCAGCGGATCAGATTGGCCACCCAGATCGGGTCCGGCCTGGTCGGCGTGCTGTACGTGCTGGACGAGCCGAGCATCGGGCTGCACCAGCGGGACAACCGGCGGCTGATCGAGACCCTGGTCCGGCTGCGCGACCTGGGCAACACGCTGATCGTGGTCGAGCACGACGAGGACACGATCATGACCGCAGACTGGGCGGTGGACATCGGTCCGGGCGCGGGGGAGCACGGCGGCCACGTGGTCGTCTCCGGCACGGTCGAGGAGCTGCTGGCCAGCGAGGAGTCGCTGACCGGGGCCTACCTGTCCGGTCGCCGGGAGATCCCGCTGCCGGCCCGGCGCCGACCGCAGCTGGACGACCGCAAGATCACCGTGCACAACGCGGTCGAGCACAATCTGCGCGACATCACGGTCTCCTTCCCGCTGTCCCAGTTGATCGCCGTCACCGGTGTCTCCGGGTCGGGCAAGTCGACCCTGGTGAACTCGATCCTCTACACGTCGCTGGCCAAGCGCATCTACAACGCCCGCGACGTCCCCGGCCGGCACCGGACGATCACCGGCGCCGACCAGATCGACAAGGTGATCCACGTCGACCAGTCGCCGATCGGCCGCACCCCGCGGTCCAACCCGGCGACCTACACCGGGGTGTTCGACAGTGTCCGGAAGCTGTTCGCCGAGACGCCGGAGGCGAAGGTGCGCGGCTACCAGCCGGGTCGCTTCTCCTTCAACGTGAAGGGCGGCCGCTGCGAGAACTGCGCCGGCGACGGCACGATCAAGATCGAGATGAACTTCCTGCCGGACGTGTACGTGCCGTGCGAGGTGTGCCACGGTGCCCGGTACAACCGGGAGACGCTGGAGGTGCACTACAAGGGCAAGACCATCGCCGAGGTGCTGGACATGCCGATCGAGGAGGCGGTCGACTTCTTCGCCGCCCTGCCGTCGATCAACCGGCACCTGAAGACCCTGCTCGACGTCGGCCTCGGCTACGTCCGGCTCGGCCAGCCGGCGCCGACCCTGTCCGGCGGCGAGGCGCAGCGGGTGAAGCTGGCCAGCGAGCTGCAGAAGCGGTCCACCGGCCGCACCCTGTACGTGTTGGACGAGCCGACCACCGGCCTGCACTTCGAGGACATCCGGAAGCTGCTCGGCGTGCTCGGCCGGCTGGTCGACGCCGGCAACACGGTGGTCGTGATCGAGCACAACCTGGACGTGATCAAGACCGCCGACTGGATCATCGACATGGGCCCGGAGGGCGGCTCCCGCGGCGGCACGGTGATCGCCGAGGGCACCCCGGAGCAGGTCGCGGCCGACCCGGGCTCGCACACCGGCGGCTTCCTCTCCCGAATCCTCGACGGCCGGCACATCCCGGTCGCCGAGGCCCAACCGGACATCTTCGGGGCGGACGCCAAGCCGGCCAGCAACGGGCGCGCGGCGAGCACCAAGGCGGCCGCCGCCAAGGGCACGACCCGTCGGCCCGCCACGAAGGCCGCGACCAAGTCGACCGCGAAGACGGCGACCAAGACGGCATCGTCGCGGACGACCGCGACCGGAAACGGTCGTGCCGGCACCAAGACCGCCACCAAGAAGGCACCGGCGAAGAAGGCGGCAGCGAAGAAGGCCGCCGCCAAGAAGACGGTCGCCAAGAGGGCCGCCGCCAGGAAGTAGAGAAGTCCGGCTCTTGTAGTAGCACAGGTGTGCTAGTAGGGTTCGGGCCGTGGAATCACCGTCGCGCCATCAAGATTCGTCGTCGGCGCCCGCGACGAGCCGGGGAGTCGCACGACCCGCTGCGTTGCGCTGGCTGGTTCTCGGGTCCGTCCTGAGCGGGATTCTGCTGATCGGGCTGCCGCTGCGGATGATCATCGACCGGGACGGCACGATGGCGGCGATCCAGCGCGACCAGCCCGGCCTGGACGGGCAGGCGCCGGGGATCGTCTTCGCGTTGGTGATCGCCTACACGGCGGTCCTGCATGCGATCGCCGTGGCGCTCCTGGTCTGGTTCACGATCAAGGTGCTGCGTGGCCGCGGGTGGGCGCGGATCGCCCTGACCGTCTATCTGGTCGCCGCCTCGATTCTCGGTCTCAACTCGGCAGGAAAGGGGATCGACTTCCTGCTGGTGGTGATCGGGGCGAACCTGGTCCACCTGATCATGCTCGGTCTGCTCTGGCTGCTTCCGTCGGTCCGTGCCTTCTTCGCCGAGCATCGGGCCGCCCGCCTGGTCCGGCGGTAGGGAGGTGGGACCTCTCCCTCGCCGGCCCGCGAGTGAGCTGTCCCGATGATCATGAGTCGGACCATGATCGATGTCACTACCGGCCGGGATCGGCGCTGGCTAGCGTTGCGAGCAACGGAACCAGGGAGTCCAGCGTGCGCAACGTCAGCCGACGAATCTTTCTCTCCGGAGTGGCGGGGGTCGCCACCACCACCGCCGTGGCGGCCGAGGCCGCCGCCGATGATCAACGATGGTCCGGGAAGGGGCTGCGGCCGTACCGGTTGACCACCGACCACCTGATCGATCCGCTCGGCATCGACGGGCTCGAGCCGCGGTTCGGCTGGCGGCTCGCCGGTCGGGGCCGGGATCGCCGGCAGAGTTCGTACCAGGTCCGGGTCGACACCGCGGCCAAGGGCCTGACCGGCGGCACGGATGACGTCGTCTGGGACAGCGGCCGGGTCGAGTCGGCCGATCAGCAGGCGATCCACTACGCGGGCCCGGCGCTGAACCCCCGGACCCGCTATTTCTGGACGGTCCGGGTCTGGGACGAGACGGCGACGCCGGGTCCCTGGGCCCGGACGGCGTGGTTCGAGACGGCGCTGCCCGCGGGCGAGGACTGGCCGGCCCGGTGGATCGGCAGCGGGATCGAGTTGCCGCTGCCGACCCGCACCCTGCCGCCGAGCCAGTTCGTCGACGACGAGGTCACCGGGAAGGTGCTCGGCCAGACCTTCCACACCGCGGGTCCGATCGTCGCGGTGGCGGGACTGTTCGTGAACCGGGGCGAGGCTCCGGCGAAGATCAACTTGCGGCTGCGGGCCGGCGGACCGGACGGTGATCAACTCGCGACGGCCACGGTGGCCGGCCCGGTCGGGGAGTCTGCCGCCCGGATCGACCTCGACCAGCCGCTGCCGTCCGGCGACTACTTCCTCGAGGCGACTTCGGACAGCCCGGGTCTCACCTGGTCCAGCGGCGACGGCGATGCAGACCCGGACCAGCCGCAGCCGGACTCCCCGTATCCGGAGGGTGACGCCTACGCCGACGGGGTGAAGCTGCCGGCGCGGGACCGGTGGCTGTACGCGTTGCCGCCGGACCCGCCGGCCGACCCGCTGCTCCGGACCACCTTCACCCTCCCGGCCCGGCCGAAGTCGGCCCGGCTCTACCTGATCGGCCTCGGCCACGGCCGGGCCTTGATCAACGGCGAGCGGGTGGACGACATCGCCCTGTCGCCGCCGGCCACCGATTTCGACCGCCGGCTGCTGCACACCAGCCACGACGTGACCCGGCTGTTGCGGAGCGGCGCCAATGCCCTCGGCGTCGCGCTCGGCCGCGGCTTCTTCGCCAGCCGGGCGGCCGACTCCGACGGCAGCAACCTCTACCCCTGGACCGGTGAGCCGCGGCTGCTGGCCCTGCTCGAGGTGACCCTGCCGGACGGCAGGACGATCACCGTCGGCAGCGGACCGGATTGGCGGCAGGCCGAGGGACCGGTCCGCTACGACGGCGTGTACACCGGCGAGACGTTCGACGCCCGGCGGGAGGCCGAGCTGGCCGGCTGGGCCGAGCCGGACTTCGATGATCAGGACTGGCCGGCGGCGGTGATCATGGACGACCCGGGTGGCCGGGTGCAGGCGTACCCGAACCAGCCGATCCGCGGCGAGTCGCCGATCCGTCCGGCCAAGATCACCGAGCTCGAGCCGGGCACCGTGCTGTACGACTTCGGCCAGGTGACCACCGGCCGGGTCCGGCTCCGCGGCCGGCTGCGTCGCGGCACCAAGATCACCATCCAGTACCACGAGAAGCTCGGTCCGCACGGCCGGATCGAGGTCGGACCGCCGGCCGGGGTGCTGAATCCGTCGATCACCGGCCGGCACCAGCGGGACGAGTATCTGGCCGGCGGCGGCCAGGTCGACTGGCAGCCCTGGTTCACCTACGAGGGATTCCGCTACGTCGAGGTCACCGGCGGGCCGGCGCTCGAGGTGGTCGCGGTGCCGGTGCGCAGCGATCTCGAACGGACGATGCGGTTGAAGCTCGACGAACCGGTGCTGCAGTGGATCGTCGACGCGACCGTCCGGACCAACCTGAACGGCCTGCACGGTCAGCCCGACATCGCACCGATGTACACGAAGCTCGGCTGGCTGGGGCAGCCGCGGCTGGCCAGCGCGACTCTGCTGAACGCGTTCGACAGCGCCGCTTGGCTGGAGAAGTGGCTGGACGACATCCGGGTGTCCCAGTCCGAGGCCGGTGGGTTGGCGATCATCGCTCCGCTCGGGCCGTTCGCCACGGACTTCCCGATCTCGCCTTCGGTCACCGGCAGCTATCCGCAGCTGGTCCGGCAGCACTGGCAGCACTATGGCGATCGCGGCCTCGTGACCCGGCACCTGCCTGCGGTCCGGCGTTACGCCGAGTGGCTGCTGGCCAGCCTCGAATCGGGCGACGGGCTGGCGATGGATGTCTTCGCCGACTGGTATCCGCCGGGGCAACCGCACGATCCGCGACCGCCGGAGGGCGGCTTCCTGATCGGCACCGCCTTCGTGATCGAGACCTTGCGCGACCTGGCCGTCCTGGCCGGCGTCGTCGGCGAGAATGCCGAGGCGGCCGACTGGCAGGCCCGGGCGGAGAAGTTGATCATCCGGTTCAACGAGGCCTTCCTCGACCGCAGGGCCGGGAGCTATCGGACCGCGGAGACCGACGAGTACCGCCAGGCCAGCAACGCCGTCCCGCTGTTCCTCGGGCTGGTCCCGCAGGAGTACGTGGAGCGGGTCGCGACCCGATTGGCGCAGGACGTCGAAGATCATGATCGGCACCTCAACACCGGCTCATTCGGCACCTGGGCGCTGCCGTACGCGCTGTCTGATCATGGTCACCCCGAGCTGGCGCTGGCCGTGCTCGGTCAGCGGACCTATCCCGGCTACGGCTTCTGGCGCAGCCGCGGCGGCACGACGCTGTGGGAGAACTGGGAGACGACGGCTCGCGGCCACAACGACTCGACCCTGTCCGGGCCGGTGCAGTGGCTGCTGGAACGCGTCGTCGGCCTGGAGCTGCTCGATCCGGCCTGGGCCCGGTTCCGGGTGGCGCCGCGGGCCCTCGGTGACCTGCCCGCCGCCTCGGTCGCGCTGGACACGGTGCGCGGCCGGATCGCCGTCGGCTGGCGCCGGCGGGGCCGGAAGTTGATCATGGATCTGGAGGTCCCGGTGAACGCCGTCGCCGAGGTCACCCTGCCGGGCGGCGAGCCGCTGCAGCTGGGCTCCGGCCGGCACCGCCTGGTCGGCTGAGCTAGTCGCTGTGTGGGCTCAGAGGCTGCGCGACGAGAGAACGCAGAACTCGTTGCCCTCCGGGTCAGCGAGGACGGTCCAGGACGCCGAACTGTCCTGGCCGACGTCGACCCGGACGGCGCCGAGCTGCTCGAGCCGGGTGATCTCGGCGTCCCGGTCCTGACCGGTGTGCGGCGCGAGGTCGAGGTGGATCCGGTTCTTGACCTGCTTCGGCTCGGCCACCCGGACGAACACCAGGCCGGGCGGGACGCGCTCCCACGGCATCGCGCGCACCTCCTCCTCGGTCACTCCGCCCGGCACGAGCACCACCTCGTCGTCGGCCTCGTACACCTTCTGCCAGCCGATCGCCTCCGCCCACCAGCCGCCCAGGGCCCGGGGGTCGGGGGTGTCGATCACCGAGCTGTACCAGCGCAGCACCATCGTCGTCTCCTCTCAGCCTGACGTTTCGTCGGATCGTAGAGCCTCGGGCCGACGCTCCGTTGACCTCGTCAGCCGCAGATAGATGCCGGCGGCCGGGGCCATCAGCACCGCCGAACCGATCAGCGCGACCGGGATCGACGTCAGCGTGGCCAGACCGCCGAGCGGTGGGCCGCCGACGACCTGCCCGATCGCGTCGGCCTGCCCGTTCATCGACAGCACCGTGGCTCGGGATTTCGACTCCAGTTGCCGATTCAGCCAGGTCGCCTGGATCGGGTACGCGACGGAGCCGGCCGCGTTCCGTAGCCACAGGGCCGCCATCGCCAGCCAGAGCTGACCGGACAGCGCCAGCGTGAGCACGGCGGCGACCTGGAGGGCGGTCAGCACGGCCAGCACCACGCCGGGCCGCACGCCGCTGACCAGTCCGGGCGCGATCCGGTTGACGACGACGCTGCTGATCACCGAGATCAGCGAGCCGATCATGGCGAAGATCGCAAACCAGAGCGCCGGATCGGAAATGCCGAACACGGTCGGCAGCGTGAAAGCTTCCAGGATCCGGGCGACCCAGAGCCGGTCGATTGCCTCGCTGGACAGCCCGAACAGTAGGCTGATCACGAAGAACCAGCGGACCAGCGGCCGCCGCCGGACCTGGCCCAGGCCCTCCCGGAAGGTGGCGGCCAGACTGGACCAACCGGCCTTGGCCCGGGCGTCCGGATCGGGAGTGAAGTGCCGTTCGGGCATGATCACCAGCAGCACCGCGGTCAAGATCAGAAAGCCGACGCCGCCGGCGATGATCGGCAGCTGCAGCGTGACCAGGCCGAGGGCACCGGCCAGCGCGGTGCCGGCGAAGGTCAGGGCGAGGCTCAACTGATGCCCCCGGGTGAGCACCGGCTGCACCGCGTCGACCCCGACCTCGTCGGTGATCCAGGCCTGATTGGCGCCGGAGATGAAGGTCCAGCCGATGCCCCAGATCACCTGGGCGGCCAGGATGGCCCAGAAGTTCGGCACCGCGCCCTGGAGCAGGATCGCGGCGCCGATCACCGGCAGCCCGATCAACACCGAAAGCCGGCGGGAGTAGCGGTCGGCGATCACCCCGGTCGGGATCTCACCGACGAAGCAGGCGATCTCCATCGCCGTGCCGACGATGACCAGCTGGAACGGCGTCAGCCCGACCACCTGGACCTGATAGACCATCACCAGGGTGAACGCGAGCGCATGGCACCCGGCGAACCCGGCGTCGAAAAGGTAGTAGGCCCGGGCCGGATCCGCGGGGCGGCGCAGCCGGCGCACGAGGGTGATCAACATCGAGAACTCCTGAGCGTGACGAAGACCCGCGAAGGGTCGCTGAGAGAGGCCCGGCGGCATTCGCCGCTGGCCGGTCGTCTCGCCTGCCGCCACGGACCAGGGTCCCTGGGCAAGCCGCTCAGTAAGGGCTGCGCATGGGCAGAACGTACCAACGTCGACGGCGTCCGCGCATCGCGATTTCTGCCCGGGTCGTTCTTCTGCGAACTTGGGCCTGCTCGGTGGGGCACGCGGCTCAGGTGGTGATCATGACGGCCGCGCGCGTTACGTTCTGGAGCCGGCCGGGATTCTTGGCAGCAATGAGGGGGATCTGAATGCCTGGTCGCCCTCGGCCCGCCCCGTTGCGTTCCCAAGTTCGCACGGGCGCGTCACGCTGAGCTCCGCCGGGGGCAGGGACTCAGCGACTGGACTCTTTGGCCACCCTCCGGCCCTCGGGCAGGTGGCCAAGTCGTCCACTCGGAGAGTCCGACACCCCGATCGTTCCCGCGGGAACGCTCCGGACTCACAAAACGGACACCCCTCGGGTCGGCCGGCGACGCCTCGCGCCGAGAGTTGACTCAACGACGCGCGTTCGACGAACCGAGGTCGATAGCGTCACTCTCGGCGACGCCAGACTGGGACCGGGCCGACCAGACGTGACCGCCTCCGAATCCTGCGCTCCTTTGCTGCCCAGAGGGTCTCCGCCCACGGACATGACGCGCGACACCCGGCCTGATCACCGGTCACTCGCGTACGACGGGACTCCCCGCGAAGATGCCGGTCAACTTGGCCGCGTAGTCGCGGCCAAGTTGACCAGTTAACACCGGAAGCGACGAGGCCTCCGGGGGTTAGTCCGGCCGGCCGGCCCCGCGGGCGGCGTCGGCGAGGGCGTCGGTGGCCGCGGCGACCCGATCGACGGAGGGGACGGTGCCGTCCGACTCGGTCAGATAGAAGCTGTCGATCGCCTGCCCGGCCAGGGTCGCGATGTGGGCGGAGCGGATGGAGAAGCCGGCGGCGGTGAGGGCGCGGCCGTAGGCGAAGAGGAGGCCGCGCCGGTCGTTGGCCCGGATCTCGATCACGGCGGCGGAATCGCTGGCGTCGGGGATCGCGGCCACCCAGGGCTCGGCGGAGGATGGTTGGGTCCGGTCCTCCCGCCGCCGGACGGCGTCCAGCACGCCGGGCTCGCCGCGGCCCAGCCGTTCCAACTGCTTGATCAGGTAGGCGGGGGCGGGCAGGTCGGCGGCCGTGGTCAGGTCGACCCGCCAGGTGTTCACGGCGATCTCGTCGATCGTGCTCAGCATCGCCGACCGGACCGCGATGCCGTGCGCCGCCAGCAGCCCGGCGGTGTCGCCGAACAGGCCCAGCCGATCTGGGCTGGCGATGATCAACTGCAGCCCGGCCGGGGTGCTGTCGACGACGATCCGGGCCCTGCCGTCCAGGGCGACCGAGCGGGCCAGGCCGAGGTCGACCAGTCCGTCGGTCCGGCCGGGCTCCGGCTCGCCGGCCAGCCGCTCCTCGGCCCGCTGGGTCAGGGCGTTGATCAACTTCGCTCGCCACGGCGACCAGGCGGCCGGTCCGGCCGCCCGGGCGTCCGCTTCGGTCAATGCCCGCAACATGCGTAGCACTTCGAGCCGGCCGTCCACGGCCTTGACCAGGGCGTCCATGGTCGCCGGGTCGGTGTGGTCGCGGCGGGTGGCCAACTCGGCCAGGGTCAGGTGCTCCCGGACCAAGAGTTCCACCAGCTCCGCGTCCGCCTCGGGGAAGCCCATCGCGGTCACGGCGGCCCGGGCGATCGGAGCTCCGACCCGTGGATGATCATGCTCCGCACCGGGCAGCTTGCCGATGTCGTGGAACAGGCAGCCGAGCAGCAGCAGATCGGGCCGTTCCACCGAGGTGAGGTGGCGGGAGGCTTCGGCCACCGCCTGCACCGAGTGCCGGTCGACCGTGTGCCGGTGCACCGGGTTGTGCTGCGGGCGTGCCCGGATCCCATCCCAGCAAGGGATCCAGCGTTGGATGCAGCCGGCGAGATCGAGCGCCTCCCAGACCGCGATCAACGGTTCGCCGGCGGCCAACAGCTCCAGCAGCGCCTCCCGGGCCTCGACCGGCCAGGGTTCGGGCAGCGGCGGGGCATGATCACCGAGGTTCTCGGCGGTGACCGGTGACAGCACCAGTCCGCGGGACGCGGCCAGGGCACCGGCCCGGAGGCCGAGCAGCGGCTCGGCGGGGGAGGTCGCCCGGGCCAGACCGACCTCGCCGAGATGGATGATCAGGCCGTGCGGAGCGGTGTCGAACTGCGGCCGGCGTTCCCGGCGGGCGAACGGGAATCGGCGCCGGGCCGGCAGCACCCCGCGGGCGGTCCGCACGGTCAGGTCGACGGCGTGCCCGATCCGCCGCGCGGCCAGGCTGACCTCGCGCCGCAGCTCGTCCTCGTCGTCGTAGCCCAGTCGCTCGGCGACGTCGGGCACCTCGCCGGCGACCAACCGGTCCAGTGCCCGGCCGGAGCTGACCTGGAGCGCGTCCCGGACGTCCAGCAGCCGCTGGTACGGCTCGCGCACCCCGGAATGGGGCTGGTCGGTGAGCCAGGTCGCCGCCAGCGCCCTGATCATGATCATGTCCCGCAGCCCGCCCCGGCATTCCTTCAGATCGGGCTCGAGCAGCGAGGCCGCGTCGCCGCTGCGCCGGTGCCGCTCGGCCAGCGACTCCAGCACCTCCGGCAGCCGGCGCCGGGCGTTCGACCGCCAGGCCGCCAGCAACCCGGACCGGGCCTGCTCCACCAGCGTGGCGGAGCCGGCGATCAGCCGCAGGTCGAGCAGGCCGACCGCGGCGGACAGTTCCCGGTGCGCCACGTCGGCACATTCGGCCGGGGTCCGGACCGAATGATCAAGCCGGAGGCCGGAGTCCCAGAGCGGATACCAGAGCCGTTCGGCGAGCGCGTCGATCATGGCCTGATCGGTGCCGTCGTGCAGCAGCACCAGATCGATGTCGGAGCGGGGCCCGAGCTCGTGCCGGGCCAGGCTGCCGACGGCGGCCAGCGCCACGCCGTCGCCGACACCGGTCGTGGCCGTCCCGTACAGCTCGACCAGGGCCCGCTCGACCAACCGGGTGATGGAACGCCGACGATCCGGCCCCGCCGTGGTTTCCCAGGAGGACCGGATCGCGACGCCGAGGCGCTCGGAGGTCAGGTCACGCTTCAGAGCGCGTCCAGCCCGCGCTCGCCCGTCCGGACTCGGACCACGTCCTCGACCGGAACGGACCAGACCTTGCCGTCACCGATGCGGCCGGTCCGAGCGCTCTTGACCAAGACGTCGATGATGTCACCGGCATCCTCGTCGTCCACGAGCACCTCAAGTCTCACCTTGGGCACCAGGTCGACGGTGTATTCCGCCCCCCGGTAGACCTCGGTGTGCCCCCGCTGGCGACCGAAGCCGCTCGCCTCACTGACCGTCATTCCCTCGATCCCGAAGGACTCGAGCGCTGCCTTCACTTCGTCCAGCATGTGGGGCTTGATGATCGCGGTGATCAACTTCATGCCGACACCTCCTCGGTGGCTTCCTTGCTACGGGCGGCGGGCTCGGCCGGCGCCGGATCGGCCGACCGGGTGTTGCCGCTGGCGGCCAGCGCACCCCGACGCCCACCGCCCAGGGTGCCGAGATCGTACGCGGTCTCGGCGTGTTCGCTGTTGTCGACACCGTCCAGTTCGCTGTCCTTGTCGACCCGGAAGCCGATCGTCTTCTGCAGGATCAACCCGATCAGGTACGTCAGCACGAAGCTGACCACCGCGACCACGACGGCCCCGACGACCTGGCGCCAGAGTTGATCAAGACCGCCGCCGTAGAAGAGACCATTGATGCCCTCCGGAAGATCTTCGGTGGGGGCTCCGGCCGGGGCCGCGTTGGTGAGGAAGAAGCCGATCGCGATGGTGCCCCACAAGCCGGCGACCAGGTGCACGCCGACCACGTCGAGCGAGTCGTCGTAGCCGAACTTGTATTTCAGGCCGACCGCGAGGGCACAGAGAGCGCCCGCGATCGCACCGATGATGATCGCGCCGATCGGCGAGACCGAGGAGCAGGCCGGGGTGATCGCGACCAGGCCGGCGACCACGCCGGAGGCGGCGCCGAGCGAGGTGGCCTTTCCGTCCCGGATCCGCTCCGTGAGCAGCCAGCCGAGGGTGGCGGCGCCGGTGGCGACCAGGGTGTTGACCCAGACCACGGAGGCCGTGTTGTCGGCGGCGACGGCCGAGCCGGCGTTGAAGCCGAACCAGCCGAACCAGAGCAGGCCGGCGCCGATCATCACCAGGGTCAGGTTGTGCGGCCGGATCGGCTCCCGGCCGAAGCCGATCCGCTTGCCCAGCACCAGGGCCAGGGCCAGCCCGGCGGCGCCGGCGTTGATGTGCACCGCGGTGCCGCCGGCGAAGTCGATCGCGCCGAGGGTGTTGGCGATCCAGCCGCCGACCACGGAGCCGTCGTCGGAGGTGAACGCGAAGACCCAGTGGGCGATCGGGAAGTAGACCACGGTGACCCAGATGCCGACGAAGATCATCCAGGTGCCGAACCGGGCCCGGTCGGCGATCGCGCCGGAGATCAGGGCGACGGTGATGATCGCGAAGACCGCCTGGAAGGCGACGAAGGCCATCGCCGGGTAGGTCGCGTCGGGGTCCTCGGCCATCAGGCCGTTGAGTCCGAGGTATTCGATCGGGTTGCCGAGCAGGCCGAGTCCGACGTCGTTGCCGAACGACATGGAGTAGCCGTACAGCACCCAGAGGACGGAGATCAGCGCCAGCGCCCCGAAGCTCATCATCATCATGTTCAGCACGCTCTTCGCGCGGACCATGCCGCCGTAGAAGAGGGCCAGGCCCGGTGTCATCAACAACACCAGGGCGGCGGACGTGAGAATCCAGGCGGTGTCGCCCGAATTCAGTTCGAGTGGAGTCATGGAGATTTCCTTCGGTGAAAGGCTGGAAAGTCCTTCCTCCGAAGCCTGCTCAGCCGATATTGCGGCCGGCACGCGTCGCTGTTACGCGGTCGTGACAGATTCGACCGCAACGTGACGAACCGGTTACAGCCCGGCCTCCTCGACCTGCGGCTCCGCCAGCCGCCGGAGCCGGCGGACCGAGGGCACCAGCAGGGCGGCGAGACAACTGACGAGGATGACCAGGCCGACGACCACCAGCCAGTTCCGGTAGCCGGTCTGGGTCGCGACCAGTCCGGTCAGCGCCAGCCCGACCGGCCGGGCGACGTACGACCCGACCTGGTCGAACGCGTACACCCGGGCCAGCTTGTCCTCGGCGACGTTCTGCTGGATCGACAGGTCCCAGCCGACGCTGAAGATCTCCAGGCCGAAGCCGTGGGCGAACGCGCCCAGCAGCAAGATCGTCAGGCCGGCGGGCGTCCCGGCGACCAACGCCATCGCCAACGGGAACGCCGCGGTCAGGCCGAGCAACACAACCCCGATCAGCAGCGGCCGGGCCGGCCGCCAGATCAGCGTGACCAGGCCGCCGACCACGAAGCCGATCATCATCGCGGCCAGGCTCCAGCCCCAGGCCTCCCGGCCCAGGGTGTCGCCGACGACGATCGGCCCGAGCACCGCCTGGGCACCGCCGAAGAACAGGTGATAGATCAACGCCTGCGCGATCAGCAGCCACAGCCAGGCATGCCGGAACACCTCGGCGGCCCCGTCCTTCATCCCGTGCAGCAGGGTTTCCCGCTCACTGCGGGTGATCACCGGTGTCCGGATCCGGAGGAAGCAGCCGGCCGCGATGATCAACACGAGAGCATCGATGGCGATCGCCCAGCCGGAGCCGAACCAGACCACCAGCATCCCGGCCAGCCCGGTGCCGAAGATCATTCCGGCGTTCTGACCGAGCCGCCGGGTGGCGATCGCACCGGATAGTTGGGCGGCGTCGACCGTCTGGCCGATCATCGCCCGGGAGCTGGGCCCGGACAGGGCGGCGGCGCAACCATTGATCACGCCCAGCGCGCCGAGCAGCACGATCGACGCCTGGCCGGTGATCAAGGTCGCCGCGGCCACCGCCTGGATCAGCCCGCTGGCCCCGATCGCGCTCGCGACCAGCCGATTGCGCCGGATCCGGTCGCCGAGCAGCCCGCCGAACAGGGAGGTGATCACGTCGGCCCCCGCATAGAGCCCGACCACCGCGCCGAGGTCGGTGGCCGAGCCGCCGAGGTCGAGCACGGCGAAGGCCAGGGCGACCGGTGCGATGCCTTGGCCGAAGTACTGCAACACAGTCCCGCCGAGGAGCCACCGGAACGGCCTGGACCGCAGGGAATCCAGCAGTCGGGTGGTCACCATCGCAAGATACTTCGCTAGCGAAATATCTGTCAACGAAAGATCAGTAGGCTGTGATCATGTCCGACGACCGCGCCGATCGGCACGTGCAGCGCTGGCGCAACCATTGGATCGACGTGCCGTTCGACGACGAGGTCGAGGCGGCGGCGGTGCGGCTGCACTGGATCGCCGAGCGGTTGACGGCGTACAAGGAGGAGGCCGCCGCCCGGGTCGGGCTCGAGCTCGCCGAATACGCCACGCTGCACACGCTGATGATCCGGGACACGCCCGGCCGGGCCTCGCCGACCCGCCTGGCCGAGGATCTCGGCATCTCGCCGGCCGGGATGACGGGGCGGCTGGCCAAGCTGGAGCGGGCCGGCTACGTGCAGCGTGTCCCCAGCGAGGCCGACCGGCGGCGGCTGGACGTCGAGGTCACCCGGGCCGGCGCGGCGATCTGGCGGGAAGCGATGGACCTCCGCGGGCGTCGCGAGGACGACATGGCCGACGCCCTCAACCGCAAGGAACTCGTCACCCTGAACCGGATGCTCAAGCGAATGCTCGCCCGCCTGGACCGGGATGCTGACCCGCCAGTCGACCCCAAATGACTAGTGCCCCTCGCAACGGATCCCTGGCGGGGGGGGGGGGGGGCACTAGAAGCCGAGGGCGGCGCGGGCGGGGGAGAGGTCGGTGCCGGCCCAGTGGGCGAGGTGGTTGTCCGCGGTGGTCAGGGAGCGGAGCTCGGCGCGGTCGAGGTAGAGGGTGCCGCCCAGATGGTCGGTCTCGTGCTGCACGATCCGGGCCTGCCAGCCGGTGAACTCCTGCACCCGAGGCGCGAGTTGATCATCGAGGTAGTCGAGCCGGACCCGGTTCGCGCGGGCGACGACGGCCCGGTAGCCGGGGACCGAGAGACAGCCCTCGTAGTGCTCGACCCGCTCGTCGTCCAGTGCGGTGTAGGCCGGGTTGATGATCACCTGGTACGCCAGCGGCCGCCGGTCGATCGCGGTCGTGACCTCCTCCGGCAGGTCGGCGTCGTCCTCGATCACCGCGATCCGCAACCCCAGGCCGAGCTGCGGCGCGGCCAGGCCGACGCCGGGGGCGGCCAGCATTGATTCGCGCATCGCCGCCAGCAGTTCGGCCAGCAGGCCGGCGGGCAGTTGGCCGGTGTAGTCGGCGGCGGATCGCCGCAGCACCGGCTCGCCGGCCTGGATTATCGGCACCGGTCGCGGCCCGGCCAGCAGCCGGGCGACCTGCGCGGTCAGCGCATCGTCCATGATCATGATCTCCGGGGTGGTGATCAGCGGCGGACGGGGGTGACCCGGCCGGTCCCGCTCGGGGCCACCTTCGGCTCACCGTGAGTCAGCTCCCAGGCCCCCCAGGCGGAGTCGGTCATTTCGGCCAGCGTGTGTCGCGCGGTCCAGCCGAGAGCGTCGCGGATCCGGGACACGTCGGCGACGACCTCGGGCGGATCGCCCGGCCGGCGCGGCGTGATCTCCGGATCGATCACGTAGCCGGAGGAGTTGCCGATCTCGGCCAGCACCTCCAGCACCGAGGAGCCGTGCCCGGTGCCGACGTTGAACAGGTCGTGCGGCCGCTCGTCGCGTTCCAGGTAGTCGAGGGCGGCGAGATGGGCGTCGGCCAGGTCGAGCACGTGCACGTAGTCGCGGATGCCGGTGCCGTCCGGGGTCGGGTAGTCGTTGCCGAACACCTTCGGCTGCTCACCGCTGGTCAGCGAGCGCAGGGCCAGCGGGATCAGGTTCAGCACGGTCGGGTCGCCGAGCTCCGGCCACCCGGTGCCGGCGACGTTGAAGTAGCGCAGCCCGACTCCGCGCAGCCCCCACGCGGCACCGGCCGCGCGCATCATCCATTCGCAGATGAGCTTGGTCTCCCCGTACGGGCTGATCGGCTGCGGCGCGATGCCCTCGGTGACCAGCTGGCCGGCCGGCACGTCGGCCTTGCCGTAGGTGGCGGCCGAGGAGGAGAACATCATCTTGTTCACGCCGGCGGCCTGCATGGCCTGCAGCAGGTAGCCGAAGCTGCCGACGTTCTGCTGGTAGTACCAGACCGGCCGCTCGACCGACTCGCCGACCTGCTTCTTGGCGGCGATGTGGATCACCGCGTCGATCGCGTACTCGGCGAGCACGTTCTCCAGCTTCTCCACCGACTCCGCGAGCGAGAGATCGAGGTGCACCAGTGCGGCGGTGCCGACGTTCTCGGCCACCCCGGTGCTCAGGTCGTCGACGACCACGACCGTGTCGTCCCGCTGCTGCAGCAGCCGCACCACGTGCGCACCGATGTATCCCGCCCCGCCTGTCACCAGAACCTTCATGCCTTGCACCCTATCCAGTTCTGATTTACCCTGACCTTATATAAGTCACGACTTAGAGAGAGGTACCTCGATGAACCCGTTGGAACTGGCCAAGGCGCTGACCCGGGAGGTGCGCACCGGGGAACGCGACGGGCAGCCGACCAAGATCGCGATCGCCCGCCGCAGCTACCCGGCCGAGCAGGCCGACGTCTGGGACGCCCTGACCAGCATCGAGCGGCTGCCGCGCTGGTTCCTGCCGGTCAGCGGTGAGCTGAAGATCGGCGGCCGGTACCAGTTCGAGGGCAACGCCGGCGGCACGGTCGAGACCTGCCGGCCACCGGAGTTGATCAAGTCGACCTGGGAGTTCGGCGACCAGGTGTCCTGGCTGGAGATCCGGCTCAGCCCGGAGGGGGACCGGACCGCGGTCGAGTTGATCCACGAGGCGCACGTCGATCCGGAGTTCGCCAAGCAGTACGGACCCGGAGCGGTCGGCGTCGGCTGGGACGGCGCATTCCTCGGTCTCGGGCTGCACCTGGAGTCGGGCGCGGACCGGCCGGACGACCTCGTGGCCTGGACCACGTCACCGGAGGGCCTGGAGTTCCACCGCTTCGCCTGCGATGACTGGGCTCGGGCCGACATCGAGGACGGCACCGATCCGGCCGAGGCGAAGGCGGCCGCTGACGCGACCTTCGCCTTCTACACCACGGTGCCGGTGGAGCAGGCATGAATCCGTTGCGGCTGATCGAGGCGGTCGAGCGCCGGGTGACCTCGGCCCGCCGCGACGGTGAGCCGACCAAGCGGGTGATCCTGCGCCGCCGCTATCCGGCCGAGATCACCGACGTCTGGCAGGCGTTGACCACCGCCGAGCGGCTGCCCCGCTGGTTCCTGCCGATCACCGGTGACCTGAAGGTCGGCGGCCGGTACCAGTTCGAGGGCAACGCCGGCGGCACGATCGAGACCTGCCGGCCGTACGAGTTGATCAAGGTCACCTGGGAATACGATGGCGGGATGTCCTGGGTCGAGGTCCGGCTCGCGGCCGAGGAAGATCGGCAGACCATGATCGAGATCGTTCACGAGGCACCGATCAATGATCATTGGCGGCAGTACGGGCCCGGCGCCGCCGGGGTCGGCTGGGACATCAGCCTGATCGCGCTCGACGAACACCTGGCCACCGGGGCGACGGTCGTCGAGGAGGAGTGGACCGGGACCGATGCGGCCCGACAGGCGCTGCGGTGGGCAAGCGCGGAGTGGGCCGACGCGGCGATCGCCGACGGCGAGGATCCTCAGCAGGCCAGGGATTCCGCCGACCGGACCGCCGTCGCCTACACCGCGGCACCCGAGCCTTCGGCCTGATCATGGCGATCTTCGAGACCCTGGCCGACCCGGTCCGGCGGCACCTGCTGGAGCTGCTGGCCCAGGGCGAGCGGACCTCCGGTGAGCTGGCCGCCTCGGCTCGGGACCGGTTCGGCATCTCCCAGCCGGCCACCTCACAGCACCTCAAGGTCCTTCGGGACACCGAGCTGGTGCTGGTCCGGGTCGACGGCCCGCGCCGGATCTACGCGGTGAACACGCCGGCCCTGGACGAGCTGCACGCCTGGCTGGCCCAGTTCCATGATCAGTTCGCCCAGCCGCTGGACGCCCTCGGCACCGAACTCGCCCGCGGCAAGCGGCAGCGGCGCCGCTCCGGCCCCGATCGCCGGCCGGGCGAGGCAGCCAAAGGCGCCTGAACCTCCCGGCCGGCCACGGGAACTAGGCGAAGAACCGGTCGAAGGCATCCTGATCTTCGGGGCGGAACCAGACCTCGGCCAGCTGGCCGTCCCGCACCCGGGCCAGCACGACCTGGAGCCCCTCGTAGGACCGGCCGGACCGGCGCATCCGCTGGATCATCACCGCCACGGCATGATCTTCACTGCCGAGGTCGTCGAGGATGACCATCTCGGGTGGCGCATCGAGCAGGGACAGCTCGTGCTGGAAGGCGGCGGCCAGGCCGTCGCGGCCGACGTGATCGCCCGCCACCGGGCTGTGGCCGGGGACGTGCATCACCACGTCCTCGGTGTGCAGGGCCAGAAAGCCGGGGAAGTCTCCGCCGAGCAGGGCCTCGTCGACCTTGCGCATCAGTAGCGCGTTGGGATGTTGCATCTGAAGTCGCCTCCATCGTCGTTGATGTGTCGGATCGATGCTACGAAGCGGGTCGAGGCCGCCGAAATCCCCAGTTCTGGGGGTAACGGGGCCGGGTCAGAGCTGGGCGGGCACGTGGACCGGTTGAGTCGGCCCGGCTCGGGGTCGGGATGGACGTCTTCGCGGCAGTTACTCGTGCTCCGCGCCCGCTACTGGTGTCGCGGAATGCGGGAAGGTGGGGCGAAGTGCCCTTGGGGTGGCGATCCTGGGTGTTCGAGACGTCGCCGCTCGGTGGGGCGTTGGCGGCTGCCGGATCGGCATCGGCGCGGTGATCTTCGCGGCAGTTACTCGTGCTCCGCGCCCGCTGTTGGTGTCGCGGAGTGCGGGAAGGTGGGGCGAAGGTCCTTGGGGTGGCGATCCTGGCCCGGGTCGGGACGTCGCCGCTCGGTGGCGCGTTGGCGAAGGGCTCGATTGGGGTCGGGTGTGCGGGAGGTCGCTGCTCGGTGGGCATTCGCGGCCGCCGGGTCGGCGTCGGCGCGGTCGTCTTCGCGGCAGTTACTCGTGCTCCGCGCCCGCTGTTGGTGTCGCGGAGCGCGAGAAGGTGGGGCGAAGTTGCGGTTGGTGCGCGAGGGGGAGATCCCAGGCCTATTCTGAGTTGATGGGGACGAGGGCGCTCCTGGAGCGTGGCGCCTGGAACATCGCCCATGCCGGGCACGATCTCGACACGACGTTCCAGCGCCTGGACGAGTTGCTGCGCCCGCACGTGCCGTACGCGATCGCGTCCTGGTCGACGCACGATCCGGCGACCGCCCTGTTCACCTCGTGCACGATGACCGGCATCGAGAAGAATCCGGAGGGCGAGGCGGCGCTGTTCCGGTGCGAGTTCACCGCCGGTGAGCCGGCGAGCTACCGGTCGCTGATCGGTCGTCGTCACCCGGCGGCGATCTTGAGCGAGGTCACCGGCGGCGATCTTGATCTTGCGTCGCGCTATCGCACCATCTTCCGGCCGGTCGGATTCACCGACGAGCTTCGGGCGGTGCTCTGGTCCGGCGATACGGCCTGGGGCAGCGCGACCCTGCTGCGCTTCTACGGCCGGTTCAGCGCCGAGGATGTCGAGACGGTCGGCTTGATCGCCCGGCATGCCGCCGACGGGATCCGGCTCGCGCTGCTGCGTGGTGCGGCGGCCCGGCCCGAGGCCGTGGCCGAGCCGCCCGGCATCTTCGCCGTGGATCCAACCGGACGCGTCACCGCGGTGACTTCGCCGGCGGAGCACTGGCTCGAGCTCGGCCGAGCCGAGTTGATCACGGCCGTGACGGCCGCGGCCGCGGCGATCCGGGCGCAGCCGGACTGGGCCGGTGCGAGCAGCCGGCTGCTGCTGGGTGACCATGCCGTCCTGGCGATTCACGCGGCGGCCATGAGCCGGGACTCGGACACGGTCGCCGTGATCGTCGAGCGGGCCCGGCCCGCCGAGGTCAGCGCGATGATCGTCGACGCCTACGGACTGACCCGCCGACAGCGCGACGTCCTCGGACAGCTTCTGCTCGGGCGCTCGATGACGCAGTTGGCGCACGCGCTCGGCATCTCCGAGCACACGGCCCAAGATCACCGCAAGGCGATCTATCGGCGTACGGGGGTCGGCAGCAGGTCCGAGCTGGCGGGCCGGCTGCAGTTCGAGCAGTACGACCCCCGGGTGTGGTCCGACGTGCCGCCGAGCCCGTACGGCGGATTCCTCGAGTAGCGGTCCCGACCGGTCGACCGTCAGGACGGCGGACGCACGCGGATCCCGGCGACCTGCAGATCGAGGGCCGTGGCGACCGCGGTGACGGTGTCGGCGAAGACGTCTTCCGGGCGGGTCGGTTCGCCGGGCAGCATGGTGATCTCGATCTCGGTCCGCCGGCCGCGGGCGATCGTCCGCCAGGTCGCGATCAGGCGTTGATCATGGAGCACGACGGGGGAGAACAGGCCGTTGGCCTTGCGCCAGATCACCGAGAGCTGTTCCTCGGTGCAGAAGCGGGTCCGCCGGTGGCCGTGGAAGCCGAGCAGCAGGCCGTCGAACTCGCCGAGCAGCCGATACTGCGGGTTCTCCTCGCCTCCGCGCGGCGGCTTGGCGACGTCGACCAGCGGCTCCCGTTCCGGTCCGGTGTGCCGGACCAGCCGGTCGCCGAGCGAGTCGATCGCGGTGTCGATCTTGGTCAGCCCGGTGCCGAAGAAGAAGGCCAGGTCGGTCCGGTGCACCGGACCGTAGGCGGTGCAGTGCCGGACGATCGACTCGGCCAGCGCCTGATCGGGATCGGGGCGTTCCTGATCACCGAGCACGGCCGAAGCCGTGCGGTGGAAGGTGTCGGTCCGCTTGTCCCAGGCCGCGTCCTTCGGCCGCCGGATCAGGCCGCTGTGGCCCCAGATCACGTTCCGCTGGCCGGTGTTGGACAGCTCGGTGAAGCCGGGCTCCCGCTCGGCCAGCCACCGCTCCAGGTGGGCGCACAGCTCGTCCCGCGGCCGCCAGGTGTCGCTGCAGAACGCCTCGATCTCGGTCTCCAGTTGCTCCGGCGTGACGGTGCTCAGGCCGAGCAGGTTGGTGATCACGTTGCCCCGGGCGCCGCGGGCCACCGCGTCCAAGATCGGGAACTGGCCGGCGACCGAGGTATGCACGGTGCCGCGCAGATTGGTGGTCTTGACCAGTTGGTAGGACTCGAAGGCGGCACACACCGTGTGGTAATCGGTGCCCGGGAGCCGGCTGGCGGCGGCTAGGAACGGCGCCCGAGGCACCTGGGACTGGATCGGTCCCAGTCGCAGGAAGAGCTCCCGGAGCTCCCTGCCCGGGGCCGCGTTCAGGCTGGGGAACTGACGCCGCAGCGTCAGCTCCACCAGCTGATCATGAGTCAGTCGGGCCATGGACGGTGGCTCGGCTGCGGGCCGGCACGGCCAGGAACTCGTCGACGGCACGGCAGAAGTCGGCGAAGCCATCCCGGTGGATGCCGTGCCCGGCCGGGATGGTGACGAAGCGGCCATCCGGGATCCGGGCCGCCACGTCGGCCTGGCCCTGCTGCGGCAGTGCGCTGGCCGGACCACCGGCCATGATCAACACCGGCGCGGTGAGGTCGCCCAGCCGGGCCCAGTTGGCCGGGTCGGGCTGGCGCAGCTCGGCCCGGATCTGGTTGATCACCGCGAAGTCGTACGGGGTCGGCTCGGCCGGTTGCTCCAGTGGCGGCCGGTCCAGCGGCACCGGCGGCGGTGCCTCCTCGACCACCAGCGCGTCGATCCGGTCCGGCCGGAGCTGCGCGGCGACCAGCGCGGCGAGCCCGCCCATCGAATGGCCGATCAGCGTGACCCGATCCAGGCCGAGCGCGTCGGCCAAGTGCCAGACGTCCTCGGCCAGCAACCGGAACGAGTACGTGTCGGCGCGGTCACTGGCACCATGGCCGCGTTGATCGACCGCGATCACGCGAAACCGATCGGCCAGGTGCTCGGCGACCCGATCCCACGTCGTGTGATCGCCGCCGATGCCGTGCAGCAGGATCGCCGCCGGCGCGGCGGGATCCCCGTGTTCGCGGACGTGCAGCCGTAACGGGCCCGCGGTCACCAGTCCGTCCCGCGTCCCTCCGTCCAGTGTCATGGGTCAACCCTAAGCATCACTGGCCGGTGCCGGTGATCCCGGTCGGGCCGTGATCGACTCCGGCCCGAGCTCGGACACCGCACGGTGACCGCTCAGGCCGAGGGTCAGGTCGAGGTCGGCGGCCAGGTTGTCGATCACCTCACGGACGCCGTCGGCACCGGCGAGCGCCAGCCCGTAGACGTACGGCCGTCCGATCAGCACCGCGGCCGCGCCGAGGGCGACCGCCTTGATCACATCGGCACCGGTCCGCACCCCGCTGTCCAGCAGGACCGGGATCCGGTCGTCCACCGCGGCCATGATCGCGGGCAGCGCGTCCAGGGTCGCGACCGCGCCGTCGACCTGCCGGCCGCCGTGGTTGGACACCACGATCCCGTCCATCCCGGCCTCGACGGCCCGGCGCGCGTCGTCGGGGTGCAGGATGCCCTTCAGCAGGATCGGCAGCCGGGTCAGGTCGCGCAGGAAACCAAGATCATCCCAGCTCAGCGACGGCCGGGAGAAGACGTCCAGGTAGGTCTGCACCGCGGCCCGGGGGACCGGTGACCGCAGGTTCGCCGGCAGTCGACCGGGATGGGCCCGGGCGATGTCGAACAGGGTGCGCAGCGCTGCCGGCGTCGGCCGCGGACTCTCATCCTCGACCGGGGTCGCCAGCCGCTCCTCGACCAACCGGCGGAAGACGGGGTCGGAGGTGTACTGGGCGATGCCCTGGCCACGGGCGAAGGGCAGGAAGGCGAGGTCGAGATCGCGTGGCCGCCAGCCGAGCATGGTGGTGTCCAGGGTGATCACGATCGCCTCGCAGCCGGCTCGCTCGGCCCGGGCGACGAAGCTCGCCGCCAGTTCCTGCGAGGCCGACCAGTAGAGCTGGAACCAGCGCGGCGCCGCGCCCATCGCGGCCGCGCAGTCCTCCAGCGGGACCGACGCCTGGCTGGAGAAGATCATCGGCACTTCGGCCGCAGCGGCGGCCCGGGCCACGGCCAGGTCGGCCGCCGGGTGCACGATCTCGAGCGCGCCGATGGGACCGAGCAAGAACGGCAGCCGGAGCCGGCGGCCGAACAGGGTGACGCCGAGGTCGCGGTCGGACACGTCGCGCAGCATCCGCGGCACCAGCCGGATCCGGTCGAACGCGTCGGCGTTGGCCCGCATCGTCGCCTCGGCGCCGGCGCCGCCGAGCACGTACGCGGCGGCGGTCCGGCTCATCGCCCGGCCGGCCCGCCGCTCCAGCCGCGCCGGCGCCACCGGGATCGTAGGAGGGTGGTGTCAAACGGTGGCCGCCGCGAGCGACGTCCAGGCACGCACTGGACTGCGTTGTCGTCGGTCGACGTAGAACACCGCTACGCCTCCCTCCTCCGCCTTGTCCAGCACGCACCTGGACGCCGCTCGCAACGACCACCGTTTGACACCACCCTCCTGGCCGCCGGCCGAGGACGCCGCCGCGGTAGATCGCGGAGAGTCGTTGCCGGCCGAGGTCGCTCATCGTTCGAAGCGGGTACGGATGCCGACGAAGTGGTCCTTCATCGCCGCGGCGAACCGGGCCGCGTCACCGGACTCCAGCGCGGTCAGCAGATCCCGGTGCCAGCGGGCCGCGGTCTCCCGCGGATAGGAGTCGCCGGGCAGCCGGGCGTTGACGTCGGCGAAGGTACGCCAGAACACGGCCAGCAGGTCCATGATCAAATCGTTGCCCAGCGGCTGGTAGAGCGCCCGGTGGAACTCCCAGTCCTCGTCGGCGAACGTCTCGCCCTGGTCGGCCTTGGCCTCCATCCGCTCGACGATCTCGGTCAACTCGTCCAGCCCGCCGGGGCCGAAGTGCGCCACCACCTCGTCGGCCAACCCGATCTCCAGCGCCTGCCGGACGGCCAGCACGTCACGCACCTCGCGCAGGTCGCCGGTCATCGACTGCGACATCCGGAACGCGAGCCCGTCCTCCAGCGACTTCAGGCCGACGGCGCCGACGTAGGTGCCGTAGCCGTGCCGGATCTCGATGATGCCGACCGCCTGCAGCGCCTTCATCGCCTCCCGCAGCGGATGCCGGCCGACGCCGAGCTGGCTCATCAACTCCTGCTCGGTCGGCAGCGGATCGCCGGAGGCGAGATTGTGATCGAGGATGTAGGCCTTGACCGCGTCCCGGATGAACTCCTGGTTCGTGGCAGCCGTGCGCGGCCGCTGCGGTGCCGTACCGACCATGATCATCCCTCCTCTGCCGGCGTGCCGCTCGGAGGTCAGAGCAGTCCCGCCGCCTCCATCCTGCCCCGGATCGCCGCGATCTCGGCGTCATTGAGCCCGATCGCCGGTTCGGCGAGGCGGGGGCAGTCGATCACGCCGAGCAGCCACACCGCCGCCTTGAACGCGCCGAGTGCGGCCGAGGCGGCCCCGATCCGGGTCCGGTCACCGACCGTGACGATCTCGAACAGCCGGATCAGCCGGTCCTGCTCGGCCCGGGCGCCGGCCAGGTCGCCGGCCGCAACCAGGGACAGGATCCGCACATAGCCGGCGGGATCGACGTTGCCCAGGCCCGGCACGGTGCCGTCCACGCCGAGCTGCATCGCGGTGTCGACGGTGACCTCGGAGCCGGTCATGATCGAGAAGCCGGTCAGGCCCCGGTCGCGGCGTCCGTTGACCAGGGTGCGCAGGCTGAGCTCCGCGCCGCTGGAGTCCTTGACCCCGGCCAGCACGCCATCGGCGGCCAGCTCCAAGATCAACTCGCTGTCGAGTTTGAGCCTGACCCGGGACGGGATGTCGTAGCCGTAGACCGGGGTCTGGTCGGCCAGCTCGGCCAATCGCCGGTAGTGCCGGTCGATCTCGCTGCGGTGCGGCGGGACGTAGAACGGGGCGGTGATCACCACGCCGTCGACGCTGAACTTGATCGCCTGCCGGACCAGGTCGGCGACCCGGTTGGTCGACGGTTCGATGGTGCCGGCCAGCAGCGTCGCCGCGCCCGCGGTCTCGGACCGGGCCACGTCGAGCATCCGGGCCCGTTGATCATCGGAGAGCGAGGTCCCCTCGCCGCTGCTGCCGAGGATGAAGACCCCGTCGGCCCCGGCGCCGAGGGCGTGCTGGATCAGCCGGGCCAGCGACCGGGCGTCGACCTCGCCCTCGGCGGTCAGCGGCGACACCAGCGGTGGGATCACCCCGTGCAGACCGGGTGACTTGTCGATCATGATCATCCTCCGTTCGCCAACATCGACAACGGTAGCCGGGCCAGCCGGATCTGTTCGTACGCACGCTGCTCGCCGGCCTCGTACAGGACGCCGAGTCGGCCCTCGCCGCCGGTGGCGTCGCCGGGATCGGCGGGCAGCAGGGCGAGGTCGGAGTAGGCGGCCGGACCGGAGTGGATCAGCGGGCCCCGTCGCCAGCCGGTGCCGCGGGCGTTGGCCAGATAGAGCCCGAGCCGGACCCGGCGACCGGCCGCGCGCGGCGTGGACAGCACCAGCCGGTCGTCCGGCAGCCGGAGCAGGGCGGCCTGCACGTCCGGCGCCACGGTGGCGCGGACCGACCGGTAGCCCTGCTCGAGCTCGTCGCCGCCGTTGCCGGACCACGCGTGCACCCGGCCGGACAACCTGCTGCCGAAGTTGCGGGTGTTGAAGTAGACCCGGCCGTCGGCCAGCTCGACGGCGGCGGACTCGTTCGGGTTGATCGCCTCCGGGTCGGCATCGTCAACATGATCATCGACGAAGCCGATCCGCCAGCTCCGGCCGCCGTCGTCGCTGACGATGCAGTGGCCGCCGCTGAACCGGTGCCGAGGCTGCGGGTCCTGGCCGGGCTCCGGGATCACCGAGTGGTTGGCCGGGATCAGCAGCCGACCGGCGTGCGGTCCCCGGCTCAGGGCGATGCCGTGGCAGGGCCCGGTCGCGTACCAACCCCAGGTCCGGCGCTTCACCGTGTCGGTGATCTCCGCCGGCTCGCTCCAGGTCTGCCCGAGATCCGTGCTGCGCTGGAGAAAGACCCGCCGAGCGGTGTAGGCGTTGTCGTCGACGTGCAGCTGCTTCTCGGTCAGGGCGGCCGGGTTGCGGACGGACAGCAGCACCACGTCCCCGCTGGCCGGATCGATCACCGGCGCGGGGTTGCCGCAGGTGGCATCGTCGGTGGTGTGCACCACGGTGACCGGACCCCAGGTCGTGCCGCCGTCGGTCGAGCGGCGCAGGACGATGTCGATCTTGCCGGAGTCGCTGCCGGAGCTGACGCGCCCCTCACAGAACGCGAGCACCGTCGGGCCGGAGTTGATCAAGGCCGGGATCCGGTACGTGTGGTAGCCGCTGTCAGCCGGATCGAAGATCACTTCCGAATGCAGGCTTGAAGACATAGGACGTACTATGTCATAGTCGTCGAATTCTGGCGAACGCCCAACAAGGGAGATGGGGAAGCGATGGACGCCCACATGCGTAAGGAATTCACGCGCCGACGACTGCTCGGCGGCGGCGCGGCCCTCGCCGGTGCGATCGGCGCCGGCGGGCTGGTCGGCTGCTCGACCTCGGGCGGTGGGGAAGCGGCGGTCAACGCCGCCGTGAAGCTGCCGGCCTATCAGCGGTTCGCCGGAGTCAAGCCGGATCTGCCCGGCGACGAGACGGTCCTGGACGGCTATCTCGGCTATCCCGAGGACCCGAAGCAGACGATCACCGAGGCTCCGGGTGACGGCACGCCGATCACCTTCATGACCAACATCCCCGGCGCGATCCCGCCGCCCGTCTCCGACAACGCCTTCTGGACCGAGCTGAACAAGCGACTCGGCTCGCCGTTGGAGATCAGCATGGCCTCCAACGACGAGTACGCGGACAAGTTCGCCACCCGGGTGGCAGGAAATGATCTTCCGGACCTGATCAACATCCCGCCGGCGACGGCGCAGGTCCCGGGGCTGCTCAAGGCCAAGGCGCGGGCGCTGACCGAGTTCCTGTCCGGCGACGCGGTGCAGGCCTATCCGTTCCTGGCCAACCTGCCCGAGGTCTACTGGCGCGGCTGCGTCTTCAACGGCGAGATCTACGGCATCCCGGTGCCGCGCGGCATGGCCCGCACCTCGCTGCCGCTCTATCGCGAGGATCTGTTGGCGGCCAAGGGGATCAAGGATCCGGCGCCGAAGAACTTCCAGGAGTTCTTCGACCTGAGTGTCGAGCTGACGGATCAGCGGTCCAACCGCTGGGCCTGGTCGACGGCGCCGACCAACTACGTCAAGCAGATGCTCGCCATCCCGTACCTGTGGGCCGAGGAGGGCGGCACGTTCACCAGCGCCAACGAGCATCCGCGCAGCGCCGAAGCGCTGGAGGCGACCCGGAAGCTGGTCGAGGCCGGAGTGGTCAACCCGGACGCGTTCACCTCCGGCGCGAGCGCCCGCAAGCAGTGGTTCAACGGCGGCATCGTCAGCTTCGACCTGGACAGCTTCGTCGCCTGGAACCAGTACTACGCCGACAACACAGCCGGCGAGGGGTTCGCGGTGAACATGCTCGACGTGCCGGGGTTCGAGGGCGGCGAGGGCACCCCCTGGCTGGGCGCGGCGCTGAACAACATCACCGCGATCAACGCCGAGACCAAGCACGCGCCCGAGACCCTGCTGAAGATCGCCAACTGGATGGCGGCCCCGTTCGGCACCCAGGAATACCTGTTCCGCAAGTACGGCGTCGAGGGCCAGCACTATGCGCTGGAGGGGGCCGACCCGGTCCCGAACAAGATCGGGGTGGTCGAGACCGGGATCGGCCTGCAATACATCAGCGACGCGCCGATGGCGCTCTACCTCGCCGGGCATCCCGAGGTGCCGGAGAAGCAGCAGAAGATCCAGCAGGCGATAGCGCCGCGTCTGGTCGCCAACGCCTCCTACGGCCTGTATTCCGACACCCTGTCGAAGAAGGGCGCGATCATCGACGGCCCGCTGAACGACCTGTCCATTCAGATCATCCTCGGCAAGCAGCCGGTGTCGGCCTGGGACGCGGGTGTCAAGGACTGGCTGGCCGCGGGCGGCGAGGACATCCGCTCCGAGCTGCAGCAGGCCCACACCGATGTCAACGGAGGTTGAGGTCCGGCCGTCGCTCGCCATCCCCCGGACGGTGCGGCGACGGCCGCCGCTGGTGCGACGCCTCTTCGACGACCGGGTGTTGCTCGCCTTCGCCCTGCCCGGCACGTTGTTGATCTTGCTGTTCCACTACGTCCCGCTGCTCGGCAACGTGATCGCGTTCAAGGACTATCAGCCGTTCCTCGGCATCCTGGCCAGCGACTGGTCGGGGCTGGAGAACTTCGCGGTGATCGTCACCGGAGATCGCCAGTTCCTGCAGGCGCTGGGCAACACGTTGATCTTGACCACACTGCAGTCGGTGTTCGTCTTCCCTGCGCCGATCCTGCTCGCGTTGCTGATGAACTCGTTGTTCTCGGAGCGGATCAAGAAGATCGTGCAGAGCATCCTCTATCTGCCGCACTTCCTGTCCTGGGTGATCGTCGTCTCGCTGTTCCAGCAACTGCTGGGCGGCAGCGGCATGCTGAACAACTTCCTCCGGTCGCACGATCTCGGCACGGTCAGCATCATCGGCAACCCGGACGTCTTCCACGCCTTGTTGACGTCGCAGATCATCTGGAAGGACACCGGCTGGGCGACGATCCTGTTCCTGGCCGCGCTGTCCCAGATCGAGCCGGAGCTGTACGAGGCGGCCAGCGTCGACGGGGCCGGCCGGTTGCGCCAGCTCTGGCACGTCACGCTGCCGGGGCTGAGCGGGATCATCATCCTGCTGTTCATCCTCCGGCTCGGTGACTCGCTGAGCGTCGGTTTCGAGCAGATCCTGTTGCAGCAGCAGGCGGTGGGCCGTGGGGTGAGCGAGGTGCTGGACACCTACGTCTACAACAACGGCGTGCTCGGCGGGGACTGGGGCGTGTCGGCGGCCGTCGGTCTGGTCAAGGGAGTGGTCGGCGTGATCTTGGTGTTGGCCGCCAACCGGCTGGCGCACGTGTTCGGGGCTGAGGGGGTGTATCGGCGATGACCCGGCCCGTGGTGCACGGAACGCCGATCGCCTCCTGGCCGATCCGGCTGCTCAAGGGCGTCGTGCTGACCGTCTTCTGCGCCGTGGTGATCATCCCGTTCCTCGGTGTGATCTCCACCAGTCTGGCCCCGGCCGAGCAGATCGCCCGGGCCGGCGGGCTGGTGCTGCTGCCGGAGTCGATCAACACCGAGGCCTACCGGTCGATCTTCGCCGGCGGCGTGGTGACCCGGGCGATCGGGGTGAGCACCTTCGTCACCGTGGTCGGCACCGCGCTCAGCCTGATCGTCTCCAGCCTGCTTGGCTACGCGTTGTCCCGGCCGGCCTTCATCGCCGGTCGTCCGTTCCTGCTGATCGTGTTGTTCAGCATGCTGTTCACGCCCGGCATCATCCCCACCTATCTGCTGGTCCGCGGCGTCGGGCTGATCGACAGCCTCTGGGCGTTGATCGTGCCGACCATGATCAGCGCCTTCAACGTCGTGGTACTGCGCGCGTTCTTCGGCGCGCTGCCGCGGGAGCTGATCGAGAGCGCCCGGGTGGACGGGGCAGGGGAGCTGCGGATCTTCACCTCGATCGTGCTGCCGCTGTCCAAGGCGGTGCTCGCGGTGATCGGCCTGTTCTACGCCGTCGGCTACTGGAACGCGTTCTTCAACGCCCTGCTGTACATCAACGACAGCACGCTCTGGCCGTTGCAGTTGGTGTTGCGCACGTACGTGATCAACGACACCCAACTCGGCACGGCCGAGCTCGGTCTGGAACACCTACCGCCGCAGGCCGCGATCCAGATGGCGATCCTGGTGATCTCCATCGTCCCGATCCTGATCATCTATCCGTTCCTGCAACGCCACTTCGCCAAGGGCGTGCTGACCGGCGCCGTCAAGGGCTGATCCCCCAATTCGGCTCCGGCGGTGAGTACGATGCGCCGCATGTCACAGGCTCCGCCGCAATGGTCACCGGACGGGCGGTGGTGGTGGGACGGGCAGCGGTGGGTGCCGGCCCAGCCGCCGCAGCCCGCCGGACCGCCGCCCCAGAACTCCGGCCCGCCGGCCCAGCATCCCGGCCCGCCGGCCCAGCAGCACGGGGCGCCATACCCAGGATCGCCCGGCGGGCCGGTCCGGCCGCACCGTTCCGTCGGCCCGTGGATCGCCGTCGGTGCGATTGCGCTCGTGCTCGTGCTCGGTCTGACCATCGGCGGGGTGGTCTTCTTCCGGAGTCTGCCGCGGGATTCCGAGCGCAGCGCCACG
This sequence comes from Microlunatus speluncae, assembly GCF_009299835.1. Taxonomy (GTDB): domain Bacteria; phylum Actinomycetota; class Actinomycetes; order Propionibacteriales; family Propionibacteriaceae; genus Microlunatus; species Microlunatus speluncae. The sequence goes on along the minus strand of NZ_VKCZ01000009.1, from coordinate 147,432 downwards.
GCGCCGACGGCCTCGGCCGAACGACCGTCGGCCACGCCGACCCCGACCCCGACCGGGCCCGGCCCGGTCCGGTGCCGGCCCGATCGCGGCACCGGCTGCTTCCCCAAGATCAGCATGGCCAAGCTGGTCGCTGCCCTGCGGGCGAAGGGTTTCGCCTGTGAGAAGTCGGGGAAGTACGGCACTCGCTGCGCCAAGCGGGTCGGCGACAACGACCAGCATTCCTACTCGCTACGACGCAACCTCTCCGACGCCGATCAGCTGGAGAGCTTCCTGGCCCTCGGCTCGGCGGCCGCCGTCGGCAACGATCCGCCCGATCGGACCGGACAGGCCAATCGGCGCACCGTCGAGGCGTTACAGGCCGGCCTGGGCTACGTCCTGCCCGGATCCGAATCAACCCGGCAGAAGATCGCGGCCTGGGCGCAGAAGACCCAGGGCCGCTGCCGCGACACGCTGGATGTGCACCAGGAGATCGACGGCTTCCAGCTGCGGTGCAGCAATCCCGATGCGATCGCCATCGCCGGGAAGAACGGGACGGTGACGACCTGGAGCGGCAGCGTCAGCATCGGGGCCGGCTTCCTCCGTTGACCGGTGTCGGTCAGTCGACCGGGCGGCCGGCGCGGTGCAGTTCCTCGAGCTCGAGGTCGGACAGGGCGCGGCGGTGGATCCGGACGTCGTCGATCCGCCCGGCGAAGAAATCGGCCGGCACACCGTCCCGGCTGGTGCAGCCGAGCCGCAGCGGCTCGCCGCTGTCGATGGCCCCGAACCCGGTGATCACGTTTCCGGCCGGTCCGCTGCCGCCGGGTTGCCAGCCTTCGTTGGACCCGTCCAGGAAGCCGGTCACCGAGCGGCGCGCCCGGTCGATCACCAGGGCCAGCTGATGCCAGTCGTCGTCGAGCACGCCGGTCGCCCGCTGTTGTGACGCCCGCTGGGCGGTCCCGCCGCCGGCGTTGATCCGGACCACCGGCCGGCCGTCGGCCGCCAGCACGACCGACCAGCCGGCGTAGCCGGAGACCAGGTTGCCCTTGGTGATCAATCCCTGCTGCGCTCCCGGTGGCGCGCCGGTGGACCGACGGAACCACAACGTCACGGTGAGGCTGCCGGACCCCGGATCGAGCACGTCACCGAAGTCGACGTACGCCCCGGAGCCGTCGAACGCCAACGCCGACCGGCCGCCGTCGGTCACCCACCCGGCGCCGCTGATCCGGCCGTCGTAGCGCTGACTGCCGGAGCTGGCAACCAGCTCGCCGGAGCCCTCGTCCAGGGCCCAACGGGCTGCCGGCGGCACCCGGTCGTTGTCGTACAGCCAGTCGAGGGAGAACCGGGCGAAGACCACCTCGGGCGACTGGAAGATGCTCCGACCGGCGTACTTTCCCTTGCAGAAAAGGCATCCGGCGAGCTCCGGCCCGAGCTGCACCAGGTCGGAGTTGTTGGACGCGCCGGAGACGAACCGCGGTCCGCGGCGCCAGTCCCGGCCCTGATTCGGGCTGTAGTACGCGGTCAGGTTTCCGCGATGCCCGGTGAAGCCCGACGGGACGCCGGAGGAGCTGATGATCAAGAGATCGTTCCGCGGCTGATCGAGGTTGATCATGCCGTGATCGACTCCGTTGAACCACTCCGGCAGGTCGCGCTCCAGCACGGCGCCGGACCAGGTCAGACCGTCGTCCGTGCTGACCGACCGGACCTTGAAATGTCCACCGGTGAGACCCGGATCGCTGTCCCCGTTCCGGCCGCGGCCGACAGCCAGGATCGTGCCCGGCACCGGTTCGGCGATCCGCAGTTCGGCGAACCCGGCGTACGGCGGCCGCGGTGGGATCTCCTCGCTGATCCGCCAGGTCCGGCCGCCGTTGTCGCTGTAGAGGAAGGACGAGGTGTAGTCCGGCCGATAATCCTTGTACTGATGGGATACCGGGACCAGCAGCCGGCCGCTGCTGGTCTGCAGCCCGTGCCCGGAGGTCGACACATGCCGGTCGCCGGGCTTGCCGTCGAACAACGCGGCCGGCACCTCGTTGATCTTGCTCCAGCTCACCCCGTTGTCGGTGCTGGTCAGATAGACCATCCGGTTGGCGTCGAACTGGTGCTCCTCGGTGTAGTCCGGCTCGCCGATCTTGCGATCGCAGAACGCCCACAGGGTGCCGGTCTCGGAGTCGAACACCAGGCACGCGTTGAAGTAGCACACCGGCCTGTCGGCGCCGTCGTGCCGGATCGTCGAGTGCCGGGTCAGCACGCTCAGCTTCTGGTCCCAGGTCCGCCCGCCGTCGGTGCTGCGCCGATAGACCAGGTCCACCGTCCTGGTCTGATCCGACGTCGCGATCCGGCCCTCCGCGTACGCGATCAACACGTCGTCGCGAGCCTTGACGATGCCGACCTGGTGATACACGTTGTACGGCAGCGATCGGTCGGCGTTGGTGAAGACGGTGCTCTCGGCGTAGGGCGGGTCCTGGGCCAGCAGCGCGCCCTGGTCGGCCGCGGCGTGGGGGAGGCCGCCCGGTGCGACAGCGGCGACGCCGAAGGCCGTGCCGGTCGCGAGGAACGCTCGTCGATTGAAGGGGAGTGGTGCCTCGGACTGCGGCATGATGCCTCCCGACACATCGGACGTCCTATGAGCGTAACGGTCCGTTCACCGTACGTTCAACCGGCTGACACCTGGTGGAACGGCCATCGGTGGTGATCCCGGACGAGACGATGGTCGCTCGTGGGTGGAGTCGGCCACTTCGGCGCCGGACAATCGTCGAATGGAGCCATCGGTCAGTAGGAGAACGCTGCTCGGGACGTCGCTGCTGACTCCCGCCCTCGTCGGGTGCACGGGTCCGGTCGCGCCCGACCCGGCCGGCGCACCGTCGGACGCGGAATCGGCGGCGGCGTTCGATCCACAGGATTGGGACTCGGTCCGGGCCCAGTTTCCGTTGCAGGCCGACCTGTTGCACTTCGCCGCGTTCCAGCTCGCGGCCCATCCGCGACCGGTCCGTACGGCGATCGACCGGCACCGGGCCGGGCTGGATGCCGACACGACGGGCTATCTGGACAACGACGTCGACCTGGAGGAGGCGGCCCGGGCCGCGGCCGCCGACTACCTCGGGTCCTCCGCGAAGCCGGACGACGTCGCGCTCACCGACAGCACGACGATGGGCATGGGGCTGCTCTGCGCCGGCCTGCGGCTGGGCCGCGGTCATGACGTGCTGACCAGCGAGCACGACTTCTTCGGCACCTATGACGCGCTCGGCAAGCTCGCCAGCCGGACCGGCGCGTCCGTCCGGCGGGTACGGCTCTACGACGAGCCGGCGACCGCGAACGCCGGCGACATCGTGACCCGGCTGCGGGACGCACTGCGGCCGCGCACCCGGCTGGTGGTGCTGACCTGGGTCCACTCCAGCACCGGGGTCCGGCTGCCGATCTCCCGGATCAGCGCGATGCTGGCCGAACGAAACGCCGGCCGGGCGCCCGCCGAGCGAACACTGCTCCTCGTCGACGGCATCCACGGCTTCGGCGCCGTCGACCAAGACGTCACCGACCTCGGCTGCGACTTCTTCACCAGCGGCATCCACAAGTGGATGTTCGGCCCGCGTGGCACCGGCCTGCTCTGGGGCCGGGCCTGGGACGCGGCCGCGCCGGTGCTGCCGAGCTTCTCGATGCCCGAGGGTCCGGGCCGACTGGCGACGCCGGGCGGCTACCACTCTTTCGAGCATCGTTGGGCGGTGCCGGAGGCGTTCACGTTCCACCGGGCGATCGGCCGGGCGCGGATCGCTCGCCGCATCACGGAGCAGGCGACGCAGCTCAAGGCCGGCCTGGCCGAGATCCCGGCGGTCACCGTGATCACGCCGGCCGACCCGGAACTGTCGGCCGGTCTGGTGATGTGCTCCCACGATCGGCTCGCGCCTTTCGAAGCCGTCCGCAGACTGCGCGCCGAGCACCGCATCGTCGCCAGCATCACGCCCTACGACGACCCGTACCTGCGACTCGCGCCGAGCATCGTCACCACGCCGGAAGAGGTCGACACGGTGCTGACGGCCATGGCGGCCTTGTAGGGAGGTCGCGCCACCGCGGCACCTCCGGACCACGGCACTAGCATGGCTGCGTGACCCAGGGCGACGCATCCCCGGCCGGGCGGCGCCGCGCGGCGGTCGTGATCAACGCGACCAAGATCGACGACAAGCTGGAACGGCTGCTGCTGGAGCGGTTCGCCGAGGCCGGTTGGGCCCCGCCGCTGTGGTTGGAGACGACGCCGGACGATCCGGGGCGGGCGATGACCGCCCAGGCGGTGGCCGCCGGCGTCGAGCTGGTGGTGGCGGCCGGCGGGGACGGGACGATCCGGGTGGTGATCGCGGGGCTGGTCGGCACCGACATCCCCTGCGCCTTGCTGCCGGCCGGCACGGTCAACCTGCTGGCCCGCAACATCGACCTGCCGTTGCGGCTGGACCGGGCGATCGAGGTCGCGCTCGGTGATCACCGGCGGCCGATCGATCTGATCAAGCTCACCGCCGACGACCGGCAGCCGGAGTATTTCGCGGTGATGGCCGGGCTCGGTCTGGACGCGGTGATCTTGGAACAGACCGACGTCGCGCTGAAGCGGGTGCTCGGTCCGGGCGCGTACGCGATCGCCGCCCGGAAGGTGTTGGGTCGGGAGCCGGCCCGGGCGACGATCACGGTGGATGATCAGAAGCCGGTCCGACGGCGCGCGGTGCTCTGCGTGATCGGCAACGTCGGCGAGGTGCCGGGGCTGATCAGCTTGATCCCGGAGGCCAAGCTCGACGACGGCCGGCTGGACCTGTTGGTCGCCTCGCCGCGCCGGTGGCAGGACTGGGTCCGGGCGACGATCCGGATCCTGCTCCGACGGCACCACGAGGACGTCCATCTTGATCACTGGACCGGCCGCCGGGTCGAGATCCGGGTGGCGGTTCCGGAGGCGTACCAACTGGACGGCGACACCGAGGGCCGGGCGAGCGTGCTGGTGGCCGAGGTGGTGCCGAACGCGGTCACCCTGATGGCTCCCGCCCCGGGGTGAGGGAACTCCCCGGCGGCTTGCGCTACCATGGCGGCATCATGCGTGCCCGGGTGCTCCTTACCTAGCCGCGCCGGACCAGACGTCCCGCGTGGCCTACCCCTCCTGCCCGAGGGGTTTTTTCATGCCCGGACCCCACCCCAAGGAGAAGTCGTACGGTGAGCGAGCACGAGTCGACCGAGCAGCATCTGGCCGTGGACGGCGGCGCCGTCGGCGTGCGCTACGACGCGCACGCGGCGCAGGAACGGTGGGCGGCCTTCTGGGAGTCCGACCGGACGTTCGCGCCGCTCGACGACGGGTCCAAGGAACGCCGCTACGTGCTGGACATGTTCCCGTACCCGTCGGGCGATCTGCACATGGGTCACGCCGAGGCGTTCGCGATGGGCGACGTCTGGGCGCGCTACCTGAAGCTGCGCGGCTACGACGTGATGCACCCGATCGGCTGGGACTCCTTCGGCCTGCCCGCGGAGAACGCGGCGATCAAGCGGAACGCGCACCCGGCCGAGTGGACGTACGCCAACATCGAGACCCAGGCGAATTCGTTCAAGCGGTACGGATTGAGCCTGGACTGGTCGCGGCGGCTGCACACCTCGGATCCGGAGTACTACCACTGGACCCAGTGGCTGTTCCTGCGGTTCCGCGAGCGCGGGCTGGCCTACCGCAAGGCGAGCTGGGTCAACTGGTGCCCCAATGATCAGACCGTGCTGGCCAACGAGCAGGTGATCAACGGCGAGTGCGAGCGCTGCGGCGCGGCCGTGACCAAGCGGCAGCTGACCCAGTGGTTCTTCAAGGTCACCGAATACGCCGACCGGCTGCTGGACGACATGGAGCAGTTGGAGGCCGGCTGGCCGGAGCGCGTGCTGACCATGCAGCGCAACTGGATCGGTCGTTCCACCGGAGCCCACGTCGACTTCGCTATCGACGGACGGGACGAGCCGGTCACCGTCTTCACCACCCGGCCGGACACGCTGTACGGGGCGACCTACTTCGTCGTCGCGCCCGAGGCCGACCTGGCCGCGGAGATCGTCACCGATGATCAACGCGAGGAGTTCGAGGCCTACCGGGCGAAGACCCAGCAGGCCACGGAGATCGAGCGGCAGGCCACGGACCGGCCGAAGACCGGGGTCTTCCTGGGTCGCTACGCGATCAACCCGGTGAACGGTGAACGGATGCCGATCTGGGCGGCCGACTACGTGCTGGCCGACTACGGCACCGGTGCCGTGATGGCCGTGCCGGCCCATGATCAACGCGATCTGGACTTCGCCCGCGCCTTCGATCTGCCGGTCCGCAAGGTGGTCGACACCGGCGAGGACGATCCGGTCGAGACCGGTATCGCCACCACCGGTGACGGCCGCTACGTCAACTCCGATGTCCTGAACGACCTGTCCGACAAGGAATCCGGGGTCGCCGCGATCATCGAACGGTTGGAAGCGGCCGGCACCGGGAAGGCGGCGATCACGTATCGGCTGCGGGACTGGCTGCTGAGCCGGCAGCGGTTCTGGGGTGCGCCGATCCCGATCATCCACTGCGCGACGTGTGGGGAGGTGCCCGTGCCCGATGATCAACTGCCGGTGGAACTGCCGTACCTGACGGGCACGGATCTCAACCCCAAGGGCACCTCGCCGCTGGCCGCGGCCTCCGAGTGGGTCAACGTCTCCTGCCCGACCTGCGGCGGCCCGGCGACCCGGGACACCGACACGATGGACACCTTCGTCGACTCGTCCTGGTATTTCTTCCGCTACTGCTCGCCCGGCTTCAAGGAAGGCCCGTTCGACCCGGAGGACGTCCGGCGCTGGATGCCGGTGGCGCAGTACGTCGGCGGGGTCGAGCACGCGATCCTGCACCTGCTGTACATGCGCTTCTTCACCAAAGCCCTGTACGACATGGGAATGCTGGACTTCACCGAGCCGATGCGCCGACTGCTGAACCAGGGCCAGGTGATCAACGAAGGCAAGTCGATGAGCAAGTCGCTGGGCAACGGCGTCGACCTGGGCGAGCAGATCGAGAACTTCGGCGTCGACGCGGTCCGGCTGACGATGATCTTCGCCGGCCCGCCGGAGGACGACATCGACTGGGCGGATCTGTCGCCGAGCGGCTCGGTGAAGTTCCTGCAGCGGGCGTACCGGCTGGCGGCCGACGTCACCAGCGAGCCGGGCGTCGACCCGGCCGGCGGCGACGCGACGCTGCGCAGCACCTCCCACCGGACCCTGGCCGACATCACCCAGTGCATCGAGACGCAACGGTTCAACGTCGCCGTGGCCAAGATCATGGAGCTGGTCAACGCGACCCGCAAGGTGATCGACACCGGTGCCGGCCCGGCCGATCCGGCCGTCCGCGAGGCGGCCGAGTTCGTCGCGATCACGCTGAGCCTGGTCTCGCCCTACGTGGCCGAGGAGATGTGGGAGCAGCTGGGCCACCAGCCGTCCGTCGCCGCCACGACCTGGCCGGAGGTCGACCAGTCGCTGCTGACCATCGAGTCGGTGACCTGCGTGATCCAGATCAAGGGCAAGATCCGCGGCCGGCTGGAAGTCTCACCGACGATCGGCGAGGACGAGCTGCGCAACCTGGCCCTGGCCGAGGAATCCGTGCAACGCGCCCTGGACGGCCGCGAGATCGCCAAGATCATCGTCCGCGCCCCCAAACTCGTCTCCATCGTCCCCGCCTAACACCCCAACTTGTCAGACTCTCACCGGCCTATGGCGTGGTGTGAGTCTGACAACTCGGGGGTTCAGGAGGTGCCGGCGAGGGTGGCGAGGATGCCGAGGTGGTCGGTGCCGGGGATCGCGACGGTGCCCACCTGGGTCGCGGTGAGGCGGTCGTTGATCAACACGTGGTCGATCGGGATCAGGGCCGGGAACCTCCGGCCGGCCGGGAAGGTCGGCTGCCAGCCGGCGCCGGCGACGTCGGTGGCGCTGCGCAGACCGTCCGACCGCAACTCCTGCATCGCCCGGTGATCATCGACGGCGTTGAAGTCGCCGGCCACGATCAGCGGCTGGTCGGCCGGTTGTTCGGCGGCGATCCGGCGGATCAGCCGGTGCTCGCTCTGGAACCGCGACATGCCGCAGTACGGATTGCACGGGTGCACGCCGATCACCCGGACCGGCCCGACTTCGGGCACCTCGGCGGTCGCCATCCACTGCTGGAAGGTGGTCTGCGGTAGCAGCTCGGAGTCGCTGAGCGGGAAGCGGGAGAAGACGGCGGAGCCGTTCACGCCGCGCTCGTCGGCCCCGACCTGATGCGGGAAGCGTTCGGACCAGCCGAGCCGATCCAGCTCCTCCATCGCGTCCGGCTCGAATTCGAGCAGCACGACGAGGTCGGCGTCGCCGGCCGCCTCGTCGAGCCGTCGCGCGTCCGCCGCGCCGCCCAGGACGTTGACCGACAGGACCCGGAACTCACTCGTCGTCGCGGGCCGGCCGTCGGGCACGAACAGCGGCCCGAGCCAGGAGCCGTGCAGGGCGAGCATGATCGCGACCAGGATCGTGATCACGGCCAGCAGCAGCCGTTTCCGGGCCCGGATCAGCGCGATCAGGAAGAACAACAGAGCGACCAGGTGACCGATGATCGCGTACGAGATGAACGACGTCAGCAGCGCCACACTCTGACCGGACGGCTGCCAGATCCGCAGCACCGTGAACACCGTCGACGGGATCGCGAACAGGAAACCGAAGATCACCAGGGCGACCTGGGAGCCGCGCGCCGGGCGGACCGAATCCCAGGCCGGCTCGGGTGCGGCCGGTTGCTGCGCGGCGGTCACTCCGGCTGACTCTGTAGATCGTGCGGTCGGGGCTGATCGTGCGGTTGGGGCTGATCGCTCCCGGTGGGTTGATCTTGCGGCTGTGCCGGCGGTTGGGCCGGTGCCGGCGGCGCGGGCCGACCGTGCTGGTTGACCTTGATCATCCGCAACTCGTCCGGTTTCGGCGGGAACTCGCTGCGTCGGCGATCTTCGGTCTCGACCCAGCCGTGGGTCCGGTAGAAGGCGCGAGCGGCCCGGTTCTCGTTCAGCACCCAGAGCTGCACCTGCCGGCTGCCGGAGGAGAAGATGTCCTCCTCGGCGAACGTGAGCAGGGCGGTGCCGTAGCCGCGCCGGGTGTGCCGGGGCAGCACGCCGAGATGCCGGACGGTCTCGTGGTCGTACGCGATGAAGGCGGCCGGCTGATCACCGATCTCGAGGATCCGCACCCGGACCCGTCGTTCGGCCAGCGTGCGCTGCCAGCGACGGGCGATGTCGGTCACCGGGTACGGGAATCGCTTCGGCGGGAAGACATGTGCCAGCGCGTGCTCGTTGGCGGTCCGTTCCATCCGGGTGAGCAGCTGGGCTTCGTTCGGGCGGGCCCGACGGATCCGCAGGTTGAGCTGCTCGTCGGTCATCGGGGGATCGACGGAATCCCAGATCCACCACAGTTCCTCGGCGACCTGGTCGGCCCGGGTGCGGTTGCCCCGCTTCATCGCGGACCGGCCCTTCTGGACGCACCAGACCTCGACCTGATCACGGTCGGTGCCGATGATCATGCCGTTCGGCCCGGGCAGGATCAGGGTCACGTCGGCCCAGTCGATCTCCCTTTTGGAGAAGGGGTTGTGCACGATCAGCCGGCTTCCGTCCGCCACCAGCCGCGGGTGCCAGGCCATCCGCCAGATGTACATCAACAGCGCGATCGCCAACACGGTCAGGCCGACGACGAGCAGGATCGGTCGCTGATCGAGATAGAGCAGGGTGGCCAGCACCAGCAGCGCGGCGACCGTCAGCACCGAGGCGATGCTGACCAAGATCAACGTGGCCCGGCCGGCTCGCCAGACGCGCTGGGACTTCTTGTCCGGCTTCGGTCGGCGCTGGGGTTGATAGTCCTCCTCGGCGTCCAGTTCCTTGCGGACCCGCAGGATCCGGGTCGAGGTGTCGTCCAGCCGCGGCTCGTACGGCGGTGCTGGTCGCGCGACGACCGGGGCCTCCGCGGCCTGGTCGACCCGCGGCTCCGATGCGACCCCGGCTACCGGCTCCGGAGTGGGCCCCGGATCGGGATCGGTGCCGAAGAAGGCGGAGTCGGGGAGCGGGGGCGGATCGAGGTACGGGAGTGGGTCACGGTGGGTGGCCGAGCTGGGCGCCGGCACCGGCTCGGGCACCACGGTCGTGGGACTCTGGGGTCGGTCGGGTGTCGGATCGTCCTCGTCGTCGGGCGGCATCGCCCGGCGCGGCTTGTATTTCGCCACTGGTCCAACCCCCTCCCGATGTCTTTCGGTACGCCTCACCGCAGCGGTCGGGCGACCCGACCTGCCACCCTACGACACCACCGAAGCCACTCCGTGAAAACGGTTCGAACTCCCGCAATCGCCGACCGAAAACTGCTCTGGTCACACCCACCTCGCCGGTCGATCGGCGGTGCGCTGCGGCAGGGGTGGGCGCCACTACCCTTGCGCAATGGCCGACGTCGCGGTGTTCACCGACTCTACGGCGTCGCTGCCGTTGGACCGGGTAGTCCGCGCCGGGCTCGGGGTGATCCCGCTCCAGGTCGTCATCGACGGTCGGAGCCGCGCCGAGGGGGCGACGGGCGCCTCTCCGGAGGCCGTGGCCGAGGCGATCCGGACCGGCCGGCGGGTGAGCACCTCCCGCCCGGCGATCGACGAGTTCGCGGCGGCCTACCGTTCGGCGGCCGAGGCCGGAGCGACAGCGGCCGTCGTGTTGCCGATGAGCGCCCGGATGTCCGGGACCTTTGACGCGGCCACCGTCGCGGCCCGGGCGGCACCGATCCCGGTCCGGGTGATCGACACCGGCACCCTGGCGATGGCGCTCGGCTTCGCGGCGATATCGGCCGGGACGGCGGCGGCCGGCGGCGGCGACCTCGACCGGGTGGCCGCGGCGGCGGCCGGCCGGGCGGCGGCGGCCGAGACCTATTTCGTGGTCGACGATCTGGAGCAGCTGCGGCGGGGCGGCCGGATCGGCGCCGCGGCGGCACTGCTCGGCTCCGCACTCGCGGTGAAACCGTTGCTCACCCTGGTCGACGGGGAGATCCGGCCCCGGGAGCGGGTGCGTACCGCCAACCGGGCCCGGATCCGGCTGGAGGAGCTCGCCACGGTCGCGATGGCCAAGGCGTACGCGACCGGTCGCCGGGTCGGACTGGCCGTGCATTACCTGGACGACCCGGCCCCGGCCGAGGAGCTGGCCTTCCGGTTGCAGCGCCGCGCCGAGGGCCCGCTGGATCTGGTGATCACCCCGGTCAGCGCCGTGCTCGGCGTGCACACCGGCCCGCGGACCCTGGGCGTGGTGGTGTCGCCGGAGTAGGCCGGCGCGAGCATGATCTTGATCACCGCGGGCCGCCGCGAGAGCTGACCGGGCGGTCGGCCATACTGCTGGTGGCTGATGGGTTGCAGAGGTACGCGTCCGCAGTCACTGGACGAGCAGAGGGGGTCGCCTGGTGTCTCAGCAGCAGCCGAACACGACTTTCGCCGTGCGCACGGAGCGCGGGTCGACGCCCGACCTGGATCCCGACGACGGCATCACCGGCTCGATCGTCGCCATCGGCATCTCGGTGACCATGAACGTGCTGACCCTGGTCGGCGTGATCGCCTGGGGCTGGCCCGCCGGCAACGTCTATCTGTTGTTCTGGCTCGAGAACCTGATCATCGGCGTGATCAGTTTGGCCCGGGTCGTGTCCGCCCGCGGACCGGAGACGTCGGGCGCGCTCAAGATCAACGGCCGCCCGGTGCGCGGGACCCCGCTGCGCTACGGCCTGTTCTTCACCCTGCACTACGGGATCTTCTGCCTGGTGCACGGCGTCTTCACCCTGCTGGTCGCGCTGCGGCTGGGCATCGAGCCGACCTTCCTGCTCCTGGGCTTCCCGGTGATCGTGATGGCTGTCCGCTACCTGGTCGAGCTGCTGGCCACCTGGTTCGGGCGCGGCGGATTGCGTACCGTCGTCTCGGCTCAGCAAGCCATGACCCAGCCGTATCCGCGGATCATCGTGCTGCACCTGGCGGTGTTGATCGCCTTCTGGCTCAGCCTCGACGTCGGCCGCTCCGACGGCCTCCCCGGGATGATCATCCACCTGCTCGACTCCCTCTTCTCCCTGCTGCCGTACGAGCTGCGATCCGAGGGCGTCGAACTGGTCGCCGTCCTGATCGTGATCAAGACCGCCGTCGACATCTACACCACCCGCCGCGTCACCCGCCGCCACTGACCCCGGGCCTTCGTTCCCTGAGCCTGTCGAAGGGCAGGCCGGCTGGTGCCTCTTCGGTTTCGGCCTGACGGCCGGAACGACGCGCCAAGGACGGGCGGGTCATGGCGGTCCGCCGCGTATTGCGGCCGGGCGCCGGTGTTGGACGGCGAAAGTCGCTGGTCGATGATCCCGACCACAGCGCAACCGGCGCCCGGCCGGAAGTTCCCAGGAAACCCCGCAACCCGCCCGTCCTTGGCGCGTCTTCAGTCCTCGGCGTGCACCGAGCGGACTTTGTCGGGCCGGGCCGACCTCGAGCGACCGAAGCCTGCCGGCAGGGTCCACTCGATGGGGCACCTGGCCGGCAGTCGCGAAAGCTCTTCGTGCTGGAGGTTTCCACGTGGCAATGGCGGTTTTCGTCCCGCACGAAGAGCTTTCGCGACACCACGACCAGGTCGCGCTGCCTTCCTCCCACAACCGGTCCGACACCGGCTTCGCCCCACTTACCGTGGGTTCGCGCCCGCTGTAGCTGGTGCGAGGCCCGAGTAGCGGGTGCGAAGGCGCCGAGGCCTGCCGTTCAGGGGGCTGGAGGTGTTGATGGCGGATCCGGCCGGTCGGACCTCGGAGCTCCTGTTGACCCACGGCGAACGGCAGGAGTTGTCCCCAGGCAGGGCCGTACGAATCCGGTTGTCCACAGATCTTCTTCCCCGCGGTCGATCGGGCTCCGGCTGAATAGCCTCCCGGGCATGAAATCGGGGGAGCGCGATCACGAACTGGCCCGAGTGGTCCGGGAGCGGATCGCGCGGTTGCTGGACGACCAGACGCCGCGGTCCGGCGCGCGCGAGGAGCTATCGGGGCGCGCGGCCGACGTCGAGGACGACTTCGATCTCGAGTCGGATGATGATCATCTTGATCGGTCCGAACGGCTGCCGCCGGCCCGCCGCCGGTTCGGCCCTTTCGGTCCGGTGCATCTGGCCGTGATCGCGGTGGTCGGAATCGTCGGCCTGCTTGTGGCCGGGTGGGCCGTGCTCCGGGCACAGCCGGTGAGCTTGGCGACGCCGGTCGCCCAGGGGACACCGGCCGGTGCCGGCCAACCGTCGCCCGGTGGCCCGGCCCCGACGCCGACCGGTGTCGCGACGCCGACCGCCGACCCGGTGACGATCATGGTCCACGTGATCGGCGCGGTGCGGAAGCCGGGCCTGGTCTCGCTCCCCGAACGAGCCAGGGTGGCCGACGCGATCGAACGGGCCGGCGGTCTCACTCGCGATGCCGATCCCGAACGGCTCAACCTGGCCCAGGTGCTCGGCGACGGGCAGCAGATCGTGATCGGCACCAAGGCCAAGCCGGCCGGTGAGGTCCGCGATGGTACGGGCGGGCAGCCGGGCACCGGTGGGCCCGATCCGCCCGGCTCGGCCGGCGGCCGGCTGGACCTCAACACGGCGAGCCAGTCCCAACTGGAGGAGCTGCCCGGCGTCGGTCCGGTCACCGCGGACAAGATCATCGCCTGGCGGCAGCAGCACGGCCGGTTCAGCCGGGTCGAGGAACTGCAGGAGGTGGACGGCATCGGCCCGAAGACGTTCGCCGAGCTGGCGCCGCACGTCCGTGTCTGACCGCACGTCCCTGTCGGATCGCGGGTTGGGGTCGGGTCGCGGGTCGGGGTCGGGTCGGGCGCTTGGGGCTGATCACGCGTCCGTGTCTGGTCGGGCGTCGGAGGTGGTTCGGAGGGTCGGGTCCGGGCTGTCGCAGGGTGGGGCCGACCTGCGGATGGTGCCGATCGCCATCGCCGCCTGGGCGGCGGCGGTGGCCGGGACCGCGGGGCTGCCGGTCGTGATCATCCTGGCCGCGGCAGGCGGGGTCGCGGCCGCCGTGGTCGGAGCCGCGCGCCGAAAGCTGCTGCTGATCGCGATCGGGCTGGTGATCATCACGGTGAGCCTGGCCGGTGCGATCCATGATCATCGGCTGCGGCACGGCCCGGTCGCCGAGCTGGCCGCGGCGGAGGCGATCGTCGCGGTGGAGTTCCGGACCGACGCCGATCCGCATCGTGGTGACGACGGCCCGGGGCCGGACTATCTGACGGTCCGGGTGACGACGGAGACGATCCGCGGTCGCGGTCAACACTGGCGGGTTGCGGCCCCGGTGCTGGTGATCGCCGGCGGAGCCGCACTGGCGGCCCTGGAACGGATACCTGTCGGCACGGCGGTGCGGGCCGAGGCTCGGCTGCGACCGCCGGACCCGGGAGCCGACATCGCCGCGGTAGCACGGATCAGCGGTGCCGTGGCGATCATCGGCGAACCGTCTCCGGGATTGCGCCAGGTGGAGCGGGTCCGGGCCGGTCTGCGGGAGGCGGTACGGGACCGGACGCCGGAGCAGCGGGCGCTGGTGCCGGCGCTGGTCCTCGGCGACACCTCGGCCATCACCGCCGAGCTCAAGTCCGACTTCGTCCGGACCGGGCTGACCCACCTGACCGCCGTGTCGGGCGCGAACCTGACCCTGTTGCTGGCCTTCCTGCTGTTGCTCGCCCGCTGGGTCGGGGTGCGCGGCTGGTGGCTGCGTGGTGTCGGGCTGGCCGGAGTGATCATCTTCGTCGCGCTCTGCCGGACCGAGCCCAGCGTGCTCCGGGCCGCGGCGATGGGGCTGGTCGCCCTGGCCGCGCTGGGCAGCGGGCCGGGGCGCCGGGGATTGCGCAATCTCGCCGTTGCGGTCGTCGTCCTGGTGCTGATCGATCCGTATCTCGGCCGGTCCGCCGGGTTCGCCCTGTCCGCGCTGGCCAGTGCCGGGATCATCGCCTGGGCCGCGCGCTGGGCCGACGTGCTGCACCGTTGGCTGCCGAGGATCATCGCGGAGTCGATCACGGTGCCGTTGGCCGCGCATCTGGCCACGCTGCCGGTGGTGACCGCGCTGTCCGGCTCGGTCAGTGTGGTCGGGATCCTCGCCAATGCCCTGGCCGGCCCGTTCGTCGGCCCGGCGACGGTGTTCGGCTTCGCCGCGGCCGGGTTGTCCTTGGCCCATCCGTTGCCGGCCATGATCGCCGGGTTCGGTGCCGCCTGGTCGGCCCAGCCGATCCTGTGGATCGCCCACTGGGGCGCCCGGTTCCCGGGGGCGGCGTGGCCGTGGCCGGCCGATCCGGTCGCCCTCGGATTGCTGGCCCTGGCCGGGTTGGGACTGGCCTGGCTGATGCCCTGGCTGCTGGCCCGGCGCTGGCTGGTCCTGCTGTGCGCGTTGATCATGATCGTCGGGATCGTCCGGCCGCCGGTCCAGCCGGGCTGGCCGCCCGCCGACTGGACGCTGGTGGCCTGCGATGTCGGGCAGGGTGACGGGTTGGTGGTGCCGGTCGGCGACGATCAGGCGGTCGTCGTCGACGCCGGTCCGGACCCCGGGCTGATCGACGGTTGCCTCGATCAGCTGGGGATCCGCGGCGTGCCGCTGTTGATCTTGTCGCACTTCCATGCCGATCACGCCGACGGGTTGGCCGGGGTGCTGGACAGCCGTCCGGTCGGGGAGATCTGGGTCGGGCCACTGCCGGCTCCGGCGGCCCAGGCGGTCGAGGTCCAGCGGCAGGCCAGCAGCCGCGGGATCCGTGTCCGGACCCCGGCGCCGGGCGAACGGGTGGTGGTGGGAGAGACGGCCTGGCAGGTGATCGGACCGGTGTCGGCCCCGGCCACCTGGCCGCTCGGTGATGACGAGGGTGAGTCGTCGGCGGAGAACGACGCCAGCCTGGCGGTGATCGCCACCGTGCCGACGCCCGGCTCGGACCGAGGCGTACGGATCCTGTTCACCGGCGACCTCGAACCGTCCGGCCAGCAGGCGATCCTGGCCAGCGGCGTCGATCTCACCGTCGACATCCTCAAGGTGCCGCACCACGGATCGTCGCGGCAGGACCGCGACTTCCTCGCCGCGACCCGGGCCCGGGTCGCCGTCGCCAGCGCCGGCCGGGACAACGACTACGGCCACCCGTCGCCCCGCACCGTCGCGCTGCTCGAATCACTGGGGATGGTTGTGCTCGGCACCAACACGCGCGGCGGAATCGCGATCATCGGAGCCAACGGCCTCGGCGCTGTCACCCAGCGGTGACCGCTCGAGCATCGTGGTCTGATCCCATCGGCAGGGGTGTGTCAGGATCACGCATGGCCTGGTCGACCTATCTGGCAGGGATTCGTGCCCTGATCGGTGACCGATTGCTGCTCACACCGGCCGCCGGCGTCGCGGTGTTCGACGAGGCGGGCAGTCTCCTACTGCTGCGGCACCGCCACGACGGGCGGTGGGGAACTCCGGGCGGCGGAATGGAGCCAGGCGAATCTCCCGAAGAGGCTGCTCGCCGCGAGGTGCTGGAGGAGACGTCGCTGCGGTTGCCGCGGCTCGACCTCGTCGGTGGCTTCGGGTGCGAGGCGTTCGTCGTCGACTACGGTGGTGGCCCCTCGACCGCCTACGCGGTGTTTCTCTACGGTTGCGTGGTCCCGCGGGCCGACGTCGTCCTGCAGCCGGACGAGGTGGTGGAGTCCGGCTGGTTTTCGATGAGCGAGATCACCTCCTTGGGTCTTCCGCCGGACATGGAGGTGATGGTTCCCGCCGCCATTTCCTGGTACGACACGGTGGGCGCACGGTCCGCGGCCGCCGGCGGTCGGCCGGATGACGTCGGTGATCGACCGTCGGCCGGTTAACCTGCCGCCATGGGTCGATCGCCGTCATTCGCGCTCCGCCCGGCCCGCCCGTACCTGATCACCGCGCTGGCCCTGGGCACGGTCGGGGCCGGCGGGATGCTGCTCGCCGACGCGCTGCAGCTCAACTATCTGTCGACTCTGCTCGCCCTGGGCGGAGCCGGTCTGCTCCTGCTCGGCCTGATCTTCCTGCTGGCCGCCGCGGTCGTGGTCATCGTCGCTCTGGTTCGCGGCCGCGGCCACTGACGCCGGCTGGAGCCATGATCATCGGTCCGGCCCGATGATGACAGTTCACTCATCCTGACCTCATCACCGTCTCACCGACGCTCAGTAGCCTCCGGCCGAGTTGTTCAGCCGGCCCAGGAGGACGATGATCGGCAGCGCGCAGATGCGGACCCGGGTTGGCCGCAGGCTGCGCCGGCTCAAGTCTCGAGACCGGAGGCCGAACCGGGCCGATCGCCTCAAAGCCTGGCTGGCGGCCGGATCGGTCCTTCGCCGGCTGCGCCGGGATCGCTCACCCGACCCGGAGATGATCTTCGCCACGGTGCGACGGCTGGCCGAAGTCGGTCTGGTCCGGCGCGGGCACTCGGTGATCGACACCGCCGGCCGGCACGGTGCCGATCCCCGGGACGTGTTGCGGGCCCGCCGGCTGCTGCCGAAGCATGCCGGTCGGGTGGCCGGGACGATCCTGCGCCGGGCGGCCGTTGCGGCCGGGGCCGGCCCGGGGCTCTGGCTGAGCCGCACCCCGGTGTCGTGTCTGGTCGGCCGGGGTGCCGATGTCGAGGCCGTGGTCCGGCACCGGCTGCCGGGCGGGCGGACCATGATCAGGAAGACGTTGATCGGTGACCAGCCGCGGGAGGTGTCGGCGTATCTGTCCGGCTATCTCACCGGCGGCCGCGGCTGGCGGGTCCCGCGGCTGCACCACGCCGAGCCGGAGATCGGTCCCGACGGCGTGCGCTGGCACCTGTTCCTGGAGGATCTGGGCCCGATCCAGCGGATCGAGGAGCCGCAGTTGATCATCTCCGCGGCGCGCTCACTGGGCGAGCTGAATGGCAGCCGGCTGGACGACCCGACGCTGCGATCGGTGTCGTGGCTGGTCGATCGGGTGGAGCCGTACCGTCGGTTGGATGAACTCCGGGACGCCGGACTGGCGCTGACCGGCACGGTGGCGCCGGAGACAGCGAAGCGGGTACGCGAGGTGCTGGATCGCCTGTCGGCCCGCCGGATCGAGCTCCGCGACCGCTACCTGGCGCTGCCGATGACCCTCTGTCACGGGGATCCCACCCGGTCCAACCTGACCAACCGGGACGGGCAGACGATCATGTTCGACCTCAGCTCGTGTGCGTACGCGCCGATCGGCAGTGATCTTGGTGGGCTGCTCGCGTTGCCCAACCCGGCGATCCGGCATCGCCGGCTGTCCATCACGGACGCCCTGGACGCCTACCTGGCCGGGATCCGGCAGACGGTCGAGCCCGATCAGGACGCGGTCGGCTTCGGCTTCCGCTACCGGCTGTTGATCAAGTCCTTCGCCTGGCAACTGGTCCGCCTGCCACCGGCTCTGGACGCGCGCCCGACCCCCGACCTTCCCGCGGACCGAATCGCGATCAAGCGCGCCAGCGTCGAAGCCGACCTCTGCTGGCTCTGCGACCAGGCCGACCTCCTCCTCCAAACCCGCTGACCCGTCACAGCTGCGGCCGTTTCGGCGGTGTGTCGGAGCGGATCTGACGGCTCGATCGACCTCAGCGGCGCCGGCGCGGCAGCAGTTCGCCGAGCAGCAGCCGCTCGGGGGCACGCAACAGAAACAGCCCGGCCAGGTAGGTCCCGCAGACCGCGATGCCGATCGCGGCCGCGAGGGCGAAGTCGGGCAGTCCGAATCCGGCCAGACCGAACCGAACCGCGAGACCGGCCGCGGTCGCAGCCACGCCGAGACCGAGCGCCCGGAGCAGCAGCGGGACGGTCGTCGCGGCCGCGACGGCGTGATGCCGGCGGGCCAACAACCAGCCGTTGATCAAGGCGGCGAGCACGAGCGACACCGTGGTCGAGAAGGCCAGCCCGGGGATCCCGAACAGCGGACCGAGGGTCAGATCGCCGACGACGTTGATCACCATGGCGATGATCGACACCAGCACCGGCCCGCGCGCGTCACCGAAGGCGTGGGCGGCCCGCAGCAGCACGGAGCGGACGCCCAGGGCGAGCAGGGCG
The DNA here is from genome assembly GCF_009299835.1 of Microlunatus speluncae. GTDB lineage: Bacteria > Actinomycetota > Actinomycetes > Propionibacteriales > Propionibacteriaceae > Microlunatus > Microlunatus speluncae. The sequence goes on along the minus strand of NZ_VKCZ01000009.1, from coordinate 128,437 downwards.
GGGGCGTACCAGAGCACGGCGGTCGCGGACTTCTCGACGGCGACGGCATCGAACGCGCCATGGCCGAAGACCATCCCGACCAGCCAGGGCGCGGCTACGGCCAGACAGATCACCAACGGGGTGAGCACCGTGACGGCGACGGCCAATCCGCGGCCGACCAGGCGCCGCCGTTCGCCGAGGTCGGCCGCGGCCGCGCCGAGGGCGGGATAGAGCGGCACCAGCAGGGAGGCGATCAAGATCGTCTCCGGCAGGCTGATCAACCGCCAGCCGTAGGACAGCGCGGTGATCGAACCCTCGTCCAGGGTGGAAGCGACCGCGCGATCGACCAGGACGTTGACGTTGCCGACCGCGCTGCCGAGCAGCAGCGGCGGCACCATCGTCGTGATCTGCCGGAAGCCTGGATCGCGAAGATCGAGACTCGGCCGGATCCGCAGGCCCAACTCGGCCAGGGGAATCAGCTGGAGCAGCAATCGGGCGGCGGAGCCGACGACGAAGCCGACGGCAAGCGCCAGCACGCCGAACTGCGGTCCGGCGACGGTGGCCGCGACGATCATGATCAGGTTGAACGGGATGCCCTGCGCCGCGGCCCAGCGGAACCGGCCGTGGCCGTGCGCGAGGCCGGCGAGCAGATTCGTGCCGGAGATCAGGACCGTGGCGATCAGCACGATCCGGGTCAGCTGCTCGGTCAACGCCGCCTGGTCGGGGCCGAATCCGGGCGCGAGGACGGTGGTCACCGGCCCGGCGAGCAGCCCCATCACCAGACCGGCCAGGCCGAGCACGATCATGGTCACGGTGATCGCCACGTCGATGCCGTGATGGCCCGGACAGTCACCCCTCCGATCACCTTCTCCGGCGGCTTCCCGCGCCGCGACCGGCGTCACCGATCGGGCCATCGCGCCGGCGATCAGGCCGAGCACGATGTTCATCAACCCCTGGGCCACCAGGTAGGCGTCGAGTTCGGGACCGGCGCCGAAGACCGCGGCGATCACGATGTCGCGGGCCAACCCGAGCAGCGTCGACAGTCCGGTCAGCAGGGTGACGCCGACCGCGGCACGGCGAATGCTCCAGCGGCGGCCGGCCTCAGCCGCCATCGGTGGCCAACGCCCGAACCCCTTGGCGGATCAGCCCGAACGGCGTTCCGGTCGACCGTTGACCCAGCGGATTGGCCCGGAGCAGCCAGTGCAGTGTCTGCGTCGCCGGTGCCCGCCGGGAGGTGGCGCGGATGGTGCCGCCGAAGTCGTTGAGGTCGATGATCGCGACGCCGCGGTCGAGCGCGTCCTCGAGTTGATCACACAGTTGTTGGGCGGTGACCGGGTCGAGCGGTGGGAACAGCAGGTGTTCGTAGGGCGGGCGCCCGCCGTCGAGATCACGGGCGATCGGGCCGGCGATCCGGTAGAACTCGCCGTGCCGTCCCAACGGCCGGGTGATCGCGGCCGCGGCGGCGGCCACCAGCACCCGCGGCAGCCCGACCGCGGCGATCACGTACTCCATCTTCTCCGGGATCGAGAGGCCCCGGGATCCCTGCCGTGGTTGGACACAGCGGGCCAGGATCCGGGCCCAGCGGCCAGGTCGGTAGTCGCTGACCGGGATCGCTCCGCCGGTCAGCAGCACGGCGACCTTCTCACTGATCACCAGGGTGTCACCGGGGCTGCTGACGGGCAGATGCTCGGCCAGTGCCTCGTCCAGCCGGTCGGTCGGGTCGAGCCAGCGAGTCCGTACCGGCTCGAAGGACCAGCGGGTCGTGGCAGCCTCGAGCAGTTGTGTGATCACGGGCGTCAGCACCCTCCCAAAGGTCGATCCGCGCCCCGGCACGGATTCCATTCGGTCAACTGGCGCCGACGATACGAAGATCAGATGAGAGATCGATGAGGATGCAGGCGCAACGCGCCGGGGAAGATCAGAAGGTCAGCCGGCGAACCAGCCGAGGTCGTCGAGTTGGAAGCGGGGCTGCCAGGGGGTGTCGCTGCCGACGCCGGCGAAGGTGACTTCGGCCCCGGTTATCGACGATCGGCCGGACCAGTCCGCCACGTCCACCGACACCTGGTTCCAGCGATCCGGTGTGAAGGCGTCCAACGCGCCGGTGAGCTTGCTGCCGTCGGAGCTGTGCAGCGTGAGGGTCGCCCGATAGCCGGCCGCCCCGGGCAGACCGCCGTAGGAGTTCATCCAGAGGTGGACCGAGCCGGCCTCGGACAGGTCGAGCGGCTGATCGAACTGCGCGGTGACGGTTCGTGGTTGATCACCGGGGACGGTCTCGCTCGTCGCCTCCAAGGCGTACGCGCCGCCGCGCGGCCGGCCGGGCGCGTTCGCGAACGAGCCGACCCGGGCGACCCCGCTGACTCCCGGGCCGGCCGCGAAGCCGCCGAGATCGTTCTCGAAGTCGATCACGGTGTGTTCGGTCGGCGGCGGGATGTCTACCGGGATGTTGATCCGGTGGCCGGCCACGGTCAGGCACACGGTCGAGGGATCCGCGCCGGACACGGCGGTGATCTTGGTGGTGATCCGCTGCGACTCGCCGAACTCGGTGCCGTCGCCCTCGGTCTCGGCCGGGTCGGTGACGAAGTCGCCGCAGCGATCGCCGATCAGGATCGGGCCGCTCAGTGGGTCGAGATCGAGGTTGCGCAGCGACACGGTGAGCTCGGCGCCGATCAGCTCGGCCCGATCCACCATCGCCGTAGCGGTCACGTTGGGCACCTCGGACGGAGCCGCGCCGGTCGCCGCCACCACCGAGCCGACGTCGAAGCCCGCATCCGGCGTGCCGGTGCCGGTCCCGGCGACCAGCACCTTGAGCCGGCTCAGCCGACCCGGGTCATCCGGCACCGCGATCGCGGCCGGATGGAACGTCCCGTCCGCTGGGATCCGGGCGTCGCCGGTGATGATCATGCCGTCGTCCAGGGTGGCCCGGAGCCGGACCACGACCTGATCACCGAGCCCGGCGTCGGCCGGCACCCGGACGGTCGCGCCGAGCCAGCGCTTGCCGGTCAGCGCGAGCGGGCGGTCGAAGCTGCGGACCACGCCGCGGGCCTGCAGCCCGAACGTCCCACCGGCCGCATCGACCTTCAGCATCCCGCCGCCCGCCGTCGCGGACTCGGCGTTGTTCGACGGCTGCCAGCCGTCTGTGTCGGAGACGAAGCGGCCGAGCGGGCGGACACCGGTGAGCTCGCCACCGACCCGGCTGGGCACGGCCACCGCCTCGGTCCGGTCGGCGAGCTGATCGGGATCGAAGCCGTCGACCAGCACGGACCAGTCGTCGATCCCGATGATCGGCAACGCGAACTCCGTCACCGCCTCGGACCGGGCCGTGTCGATGCCGGCGAAGACGTCGTAGATCGCCTTGGTGCGCAGCGGTGCGGCCGGGAACTCGACCGAGTGATCGGCGGCCCACAGGCCGAGATTGAGCCCACCCTCCTGCCGATGATCGACATGGCGATGAAGGATGAACGAATCGATCGACGGCAGGAACTTGATCTTGTAGTAGGCCAGCGCATAGCACGCCGCCTGCAGCCGCTCGGACGCTTCGGTCAGCGCGTCGCCCTGGCCCGGAGTGTTGCAGCCCTGCTCGGACAGGATGATCCGCCGCGGTTGATCTTGGAACCGGAACTCGGCGGCGTCCAGGAACTCCGGCAGCACCTCGATGTTCTTGAACGTGATCCGCTGCGTGTCCGGCGAGCCGGTGGCGGTCTCGTCGTTCCAGAAGTCGGGCTCGAACAGATTCTCCGGGTACGGGTGAAAGGCGACCTGCCAGTCGAAGTCGCCGCCTCGCTTGGCGACCCGGTTGAACTCCTCGACCAGGTCCCGGCCGCGGTAGGTCCGGGTCGGCCGCTCGGGATCGGGATTGCCCGGCGGCAGCAGGGTCCAGTGGTGCTCGAGCGAGAGGTACGTCCGGGCCGCCCGGAATGCCGACTTGGTCGCCAGCGACACCAATCGGACCGCCCGCTCGTGCAGGTCGACGAACTCGGCCAACGTCTTCTCACCCGAATTGGACCAGGTCCACTGCGCGTTGACCTCGTTGCCGACCACGTAGCCGGAGGCCAGGCCGTAGCGATGATCGGCGCGGCCGTAACGTTCGGCGACGAATGCCAGGGCCGCGTTGAGATAGCGCACGCCCTCGGCGGTCTCGGTGTTGAAGCCGAACACCGGCCCGGCGCCCGGCTCGGTCGACGCATCGGGGTGGATCAGCACCTTGTCGGCGCTGTTCGGCTCACCGGGATGGCGGTACAGCAGCAGGATGACGTGCACCAGGATGCCGTCGTCGGTGAGCGGCTTGATCTGTTGATCGAACGCGGCCACGGCCTCGGCGTCGAAGGAGTAGCTCGCCCCGTCATGATCGAATTCGAGCTCGGTGTCCGGGTCGGCGGAGTCGAGCAGCATGATGTCGGCAAGATCAAGATTGAGCGCCGCATGCTGGATGCCGAGCGCCTCGGCGTCATCGGTGAGCTGGACCTGCAGGCCCTTCTTGCTGGTGGTCGTGGGCAGCGGATCGGGGTTGGCCGGCGCGTAGTCGAACCGGTCGGCGAAGTGTGGGGCACCGAGCTCGGTCCCGGCCACCGCGGCGACGAACTGGCTGGTGATCCGGTCCGTTCCGTCGGCTGCGACGCGCGGCACGGTCGCCGTGAACCGGCCCGATTCCGGAGTCGCCGTCGCGGCGGGCTCGGCGTCGTCGATGGTCGCCGCGCGTTCGGCGCCGATCGCGTACAGGTCGATCGGTTCGGCCCCGGCGGCGACGCCGGCGATGGTGATCGAGTCCGCGCCGACGGTGACCGTCTCGATCCCGGTCGGCGGATCGTCGGCGTGGGCCGGGGGAGCGACGAGATTCGCGGCGAACGCGATCGCCAGGATGAGGAGTCCGGAAAGCAGCCAGCGACTGAGCGAACGGTGCTGCGTCATCGTCGTGATCCCCGCTTCATGCTCGACGGCAATGTCGGAGAAAATCGTTTCAGTGATCCTGGCCGGGGGCAAGGTCGGCCGCGGAACTGTCCACGTTCCGAAGCTGCCAGATCCGGCCGATCGGCCGGGCGCCGAGCTTGCGGGCCACCGCGGCCGACGCCGGATTGTCGTCGAAATGGCTGTAGAACAACAGGTTCCGGGTACGGCCGGCGACGGCGGCCCAGGCGCCGACCACGAGCTCCGCGTAACGACGGCCGCGATGCTCCGGATGGGTCCAGACGCCGACCTCGGCGGTGCCCAGCCGGTCCCGCGGTGTCGTCGCCAGGGCGACGATCCGCTCCGGGCCGACCGCGATCGCCCAGGGCCCCAACCGCCCGCCGAGCAGGTCGTCCCACTCGTCGACCGGCCACTCGGGATCGGGCCGGAGCCCGCGCAGCGCCGCGGTCGGCGGCTCGGTCGAGGTGTGCAGCTCGAGATCCGGCGGCACGGGACGCGGGGAGCCGGGGCTGATCAGATAGCTCAGACAACTGGTGATCATGACCGGCCGTCGCCGGCCCAGGGTCTCCATGATCAGGCCGAAGCCCGATGGCAGTTCGTCGGCGCGGGAGCCGACTCCGACGGCGGCCAACGGCGGTCCGGCGGGACGGCCGTGATCATCGGCACCCCACAGCAGATCCATCTCGGCGGCCAGGGCATGACTTTCGGATTCGGGCATCGGGGTCAGGCTACGCGGTGATCAACTTCGGCGGAACCGGATTTCGTCACCGGGGCGGCGACTGCGTCTCCGCCCGGCGTGATGGAATCGGACGATGACGGCCCAGATCCAACGGTACGACCTCGGCGCCGGCGCGGTTCTTGTCGCTCCGGACGGTTCGATCCTCCAGGTGCTGCATCCGCGGACCGGGCGGACGGTGTTGCTGGACGAGAGCGATCCGCAGGATCGGCGCTTCCACGACGAGTCGCGGCGCTGGGGCAAGGGATTCTGCGTGATCGACACTGGCGCGACCCCGATCGGTCTGCGCTGGGACCAGCCCGACCGGGTGGACTCCGTCGAGCGCGGCTGGGTGCAGCGGCAGGCCTGGCCGGACGAAGGTCTGGCGCTGCGGATCGACCGCCGGTTCGGTGATCACTGGACGGAGACGTACACGCTGTCCAACACCGGCGCCGCGCCGCTGCGGATCGGTTCGGTCGGCGTCAGCACCCCGTGGCGGGACGTTTATCACAGCAGTGCCGACAGCCTGGCCGGGGCGGTGCACGCCCACGTGTGGCCCGGCGGTGCCGATGCCTACGCCTGGGCCGAACCGATGGACGGCGGCGGCCCCGGGCTCGGGCTGGTGCTCACCGCCGGCGAACTGTGGGCCTATTCGGTCGAGTCGCGCGACATCGTCACCTCGTCCAACGTGCGCGGCCACCTCTATCTGCACCCGACCGACGTGCTGCGATCACCGGACGCGTTCGGCGGCCAGCCCAAGATCACCATCGAGCCGGGCGCCGAGTTGACCTGGTCCTGGCGGCTCGGCTGGTACGACGACCTCGCGGCCCTGCACGCGGACCGGGATCCGATCCTGGTCACCGACCAGCTGCTGGCCGAGACCGGCGAGTCGATCATGATCACCAGCGGCCCGGACAGCGTGCCCCTGACACCGGTCGGACCGGCGCGACTCGACGCCGGTTCGGTGACGTCGGAGGTGCCGGGCGAGGTCGAGCTGCGGGCCGAGCGGGACGGCCGGACCGCCCGGGTCAATCTGTTCTTCCACCGGCCGCTGCGGCAGATCGTCGAGCAGCGGATCGCCTTCATTGCGGCCCGCCAGTTGGCCCGGGAACGGCCCGGCGCCGGCGCGGCGGCGTTCGTCCCGTACGACCGCCGGGACGGGCTGACGACCTTGCCGACGGCCTGGGGCGACTGGAACGATGTCCGGGAGCGGGTCGCGATGCCGATCCTGCTGCAGCAGGCCCGCCTGCGCGGCTGGGGCGATCCGGCGCTGATCGACGAACTGCTGGCCGGCCACGCGGCGTTCGTCGAGCAGCGGGTGGTCGATCCGGAGGGAAACGTCGCCGACGACAGCCGGCTGCCCGGCCGGACCCGGCTCTACAACTTCCCGTGGTATGCCCGCTTCTTCGCCGCCCAGCATGCCCTGTACGGGGATCGCCAAGATCTTGATCTTGCCGCGACGATCATCGAACGCTACTACGCGCTCGGCGGTGAACGGTTCCTCGCGTTCTGGCTGGGCGGCATCATCCGCGACCTGGCCGCGGCGCTGGAGACGGCCGGTGATCATGAACGCGCCGAAGGTCTGCGCCGGCTGCTGGTCGGGCACGGCCGCTACTTCGTCGGCGTTGCCACCGAGCTGCCCGGGCACGAGGTCAACTACGAGCAGAGCATGGTGGCGCCGTTGCTCGATCTGCTCGGCCATGCTCACCGGATCGATCCGGCCGCGGTGCCGGCCGCCGAGGTCGCGCTGCGGTTGCCCTGGCTGACCGCGTTCGCCGGTGATCAGCCCGACGCGCGGCTGCGGCACATCCCGATCCGGCACTGGGACGGCTACTGGTTCGGCGCCGAACGACACTGGGGTGATGTCTTCCCGCACTACTGGAGCGTGCTCAGCGCGGAGGTGTTCCTCGGGCTGCCGGACGGTGTCGTACCGAGCGCACGGCAGGCCGAGCTCCGCGCCCAGGGTGCGGCGATCCTGCGGGCCAACCTGATCAACTTCGCCGACGACGGCTGGGCCACCTGCGCCTTCGTCTATCCCAGCTGTGTCAACGGCAACCCGACCCATCACGCCGACCCGCTGGCCAATGATCAGGACTGGGCCCTGGTCGCCGCCCTTGATCATCCCGAGGTCTTTCCGCACTGACGATCAGGCGGGATCCGATGCCGGGTCGACGAATCGCCGGATGATGTCGGCCTCGACCGGCCGCATGATCAGCCGCAGCAGCCCGGCGAAGGCCCAGCCGGTCAGCAGCAGGGCCGCCTCGGAGATCAGCACCACGGCGCCGATCGCGACGATCAGCAGGGCCACGAGGCCGAGGGTCGATCGCCAGCCGAGGAAGAACTCGGCCGCCGCCACCCGCAGCGCATCCCTGGTCCGGAAGGAGAAGTAGGAGGTGGCGACGAGCAGGTGCCCGGCCCAGACGGTCAACACCGCGAGCAGCACCAGACAGACCGGTCGGAGGATGTCGCCGCCCGGCACGGTGCTGGCGAAGAAGACGTTGAACGTCAGCACGCCGGCCAGCACCAGGACCGGCAGCCACCACTTCGCGGTGTCGACCAGATTCGACCGCAGCCCCCGCCAGAGGGCCCGGCCGGGACTCAGGTCGGGATCGCGGGACCAGGATCGCTGCGCATACAGGGCCGCCGACAGCGCCGGCGCCACCGGGGCGAGGGCCGCCACGAAGAGCCCGGCGTTCGACCCGTCCGGGACCAGTAGCGTCCAGGCGATCAGGGTCGGCGCGCCGAACAGGCCGAGGAAGGCACCGAGGACGAGATAGCGGTAGACGACGGCACTGGCCCGGGCGAGGACACCGCGGCCGATCTCGTCGGCCTGACCGGGCCTGGTCATCCCGCCCGGCTCTCGGCGGGTCCGGCGCCGGCGACGGAACCGGCGACGGAACCGATCGCCACCAGTTCCCGGTCGACGCCGGTCCGCCGCGCGGCCCCGACCAACTCGCGGCGTACGACGGCATGGACATCGGCGCTGGACCGGGCGATCCGCAACTCGACGGGGCCCGGCTCGACGACCCGCTCGCCGTCGATCCCGATGAACGAGGTGAGGTCCGCGTGCAGGTCGAATCCGACCCGGACCAGCTCTCCGGGAGCCAGCGACACCCGCTGGTAGGCGACGAGCCGTTGGTCCGGCCGCGTGACCGGCGCGACCGGGTGATGGAGATAGACCTGGACCACGTCGTCGATCCGCCGGTCGCCGGTGTTTTCCAGCGTGACCGCGATCGACGTAGCCCCGTCGATCGGCCAGGGCCCGGCCGGCTCGGTGACCGGGTGCCAGCTGACCGAGCCGTAGGAGAGGCCGTGCCCGAACGGATACAACGGGGTCGGGTCGAGGTTGGAGACGTCGTTGCGCAGGCCGAGCGGCGGCGCCAGATAGGTCGCCGGCTGGGCGCCGGGATCGCGGGGGATGCCCACCGGCAGATGCCCGCTCGGATTGACCTCCCCGGTGATCACCTCGGCCACCGCCTGCCCGCCGCGCTGCCCGGGAAAGAACGCCTGGACCACCGCGGCACACCGCTCGGCGAGCCCGCCGAGCGCGTACGGCCGGCCGGTCAGCAGGACGAGGACGACCGGGATTCCCGTCGCCAGGACGGCCTCCACCAGCGCGTGTTGATCACCCGGCAGCCGCAGGTCGGCGGCATCGCTGCCTTCACCGGAGGTGCCGCGACCGAACATCGCCGCCCGGTCACCGACGACGACGACCGCCACGTCGGCCCGCTGGGCCAGGTCGACGGCCGCGGCGAATCCGTCCCGGCCGGCGGCCATGACGTCGCAGCCGGCGGCGTGGCCGATCACCAGCCGTCGGGTGGTGAGCTCGGCGCGCACCGTCGGAATCTCGATGCCCAGCCCCGAATCCGGGTGCTTCACCCCGACATGGGACGGGAACGAGTAGCAGCCGAGCATCGCGTACGGATCGTCGGCGAGGGGCCCGATCAGCGCGATCCGGCGATCCGGCGCCAACGGCAGGATGTCGTCGTTGGCGAGCAGCACCACGGACTCGCGGGCCAGCCGGAGCGCGACCTCGCGCCCCCACGCGCTGTCCAGGTCGACCTCGTCGCTCGGCGTGGGGTCGAAATCCGGCTCGATCAGGCCGAGCGCGATCTTCTGCTCGAGCACCCGCTGGAGCGCCCGGTCGAGCAGTGCCTCGTCCACCGCCCCGGAGGTGACGGCGGTGATCAACGGCTCGCCGTACGCCGCGATCGTCGGCAGTTCGACGTCGATGCCGGCCCACAGCGCCCGGCCGGCGGCCTCGGCGTCGGAACCGGCCACCCGGTGCAGCGACTGCAGGAACCGGACGGCGAAATAGTCGGCGACGACGACGCCGTCGAAACCCCAGGCGTCCCGGAGCAGGTCGGTCAGCAGCCGCCGGTCTCCGGCGGCCGGCATGCCGTCGACCTCGGCGTAGGAGTTCATCACCGATCGGGCGCCGCCGAGCCGAAGCGCCAGCTCGAACGGCGGTAGGAACACCTCCGCCAGTTCGCGCGGCCCGGCGGAGACCGGCCCGTGGTTGCGCCCCGCCCGGGAGCCGGAGTAGCCGGCGAAGTGCTTGAGCGTCGAGACGATGCCGGCGCTTTCGAGGCCGCCCACATAGGCGGCGCCGATGGTGCCCACGAGGTACGGATCCTCGCCGATGGTCTCCTCGACCCGGCCCCAGCGGTAGTCGCGGACGACGTCGAGGACCGGCGCCAGGCCCTGATGGACGCCGACCGACCGCATCGTGCTGCCGATCTCGGCGGCCATCTCCCGGACCAGAGCCGGGTCGAAGCTCGCACCCCAGGACAGCGGCACCGGGTACGCCGTCGCGCCCCAGGCGGCGAAGCCGGCCAGGCACTCCTCGTGCACCTGGGCGGGAATGCCGAAGCGGTTCGCCGCCATCACCTGCCGTTGCGCTCGGGCCAGCGAACGGGCCCCGAGCCGCGGGTCGACGGGCTGGGTGCCGAACGGCCGGGTCAGCTGACCCAGGCCGTCGATGATCACCTCGTCGAACGGGGGCACGTCCTTGGTCAGGTCTCCCTGGTGCGGCGCGACGTCGCCGCCGGAGGCGTCGGCGCCGACCCACAGCCCGACCAGCTGGCCGGCCTTCTCCGCCACCGTCATCTCCGCCACCAGGGCGGCGGCGCGATCGCGGACACTGAGCCCGTGATCATGCCAGGGCGCGCCGGTCGGGTCGGTGGCGGTCTCGACGTCTGCGGGCATGGTGGTTCGGTTCCTTCCGTCGTGGAGGTACGACAGCGGCCGGACGGCCGCGCGTCACCCCTTGATCGATCCGAGCATCACGCCCGAAACGAAGTAGCGCTGGACAAAGGGATAGATGCACAAGATCGGGATGATCGTGAGGATCATCGTCACCGCCTGGATGTTCGACGACACCATCGCGGTGGTGGTGCCGGCGGCCGCGGCACCCTCCGATGCCGTCGTCGAGGCGCCGGCGATCAGGTTCCGGAGAAACAACGTCACCGGGAAGAGTTCCTGCTTGTCGAGATAGAGGAACGCGGCGAACCAGTCGTTCCAGAAGGCCACCGAATAGAACAAGATCATCGTCGCGAGGACCGCCTTCGACAAGGGCAGCACGATCCGCAGGAAGATCCCGAACCAGCCGAGTCCGTCGATCTGCGCGGCCTCCTCGAGATCCTTCGGCAGATTCTCGAAGAACGCCTTCATCACCAGCAGGTTGAACACGGAGATCGCGCCGGGGAGCACGATCGCCCACATCGTGTTCTTCATCCCGAGCGCGGAGATCAACACGTAGTTGGGCACCAGTCCGCCGTTGAAGAACATCGTGAAGACGGCGATGCCGATCAGCACCCCGCGGCCCTTGAGGTGCTGTTTCGACAGCACGTACGCGTACGTCGTCGTCAGGGTCATGGCGATCGCGGTCCCGACGGCCGTGTAGAGGACCGTGTTCGCGTAGTTGCGCCAGAACGTGCCGTTCGACATCACGGCGATGTAGGTGTCGACGTTGAAGCCGACCGGCCAGAAGCTCACCTGTCCGGCCTTGATCGCGCCGGCCGAGCTGAACGACTGGGCGAGCACGGTGACGAACGGATACAGCATGACCACGCAGAGCAAGATCAGCAGGATGGTGTTCAGCACCGTGAACGCGCGGTAGCTGCCGCTGTCCCGCACGCCGGCGGGGCGGAGCTTCTCGTTGATCACCACAGGCTCGTCCCCACGACTCGACGGGCGATGAGATTCGCGGACAGGACCATGACGAGGCCGATCAGCGCTTGGAACAGGCCGATGGCGGCCGCGTAGCTGAGATTGTTCGACATCAGCCCCACCCGGTAGAGGTAGGTCGAGATGACGTCGGCCGTCGAATACGTCAACGGGTTGTACAACAGCAGCACCTTCTCGAACCCGACGTTGAGGAAGGCGCCGATGTTCAAGATCAGCAAGGTGATCATCACCGGCCTCAGCCCGGGCAGCGTCACGTGCCACGTCTGCCGCAGCCGGCCGGCCCCGTCGATCTTCGCCGCCTCGTACAGTGAATCGTCGATCGAGGTCAGCGCGGCCAGATAGAGGATGGTGCCCCAGCCGAGGGTCTGCCACACCTCCGACCCGACATAGATGGTCCGGAACCACTCGGGTTTCTGGATGAAGGCGACCTGATCACCGCCGAACGCGTCGATGATCTGGTTGACCGTGCCCTGCAGCGACAGCAGCTGCATGACCATGCCGGCGACGATCACGATGGACAGGAAGTGCGGCAGATAGGTGATCGACTGGACCACCCGCTTGAACGCCTTCTTCCGGACCTCGTTCAGCAGCAGCGCGAGAATGATCGGCAACGGGAAGCCGATCAGCAGGGTGGTGCCGCCGAGGATCGCGGTGTTGGCGAAGACCTTCCAGAAGGAGGGATCCCCGATGAACATCTCGATGTAGCGGAACCCGACCCACTGATCACCGAAGATGCTGCCGCCGGGACGGAACCGCCGGAAGGCGATCACGTTGCCGATCATCGGACCGTACTTGAAGATCGCGAAGAAGATCAGCGGCAGCAGGGCCAGGCAGTAGAGCTGCCAATCGCGGCGAAGGCTCTGTCGCCAGGTTCTCCTCTTGGGCCTGGGCGGCCGCTGCCCGACCAGGATCTCCGCGCCGTTCCCGGGCTGCTCGTCGGCGTCGCGCAACGGTGCGGTCTCGGCTCGTGTCGTCGCCATTGATCACCTCCCCGAATCGTCGCGCCGCGTCAGGAGTTCTCGTCGACGAAGCGCTTGCGCGCACCGCCGAGGAGATCGAGATAGCTCTGCAGGCCCTGGCCTTCCAACTCCGTGACGTAGGCGTCCCATTCGGCGATGTCACGATCACCGAGGATGAACTTCAGGGTGTTGGTGTCGACCGTGTCCTTCAGCGGGGTCGCGATCAGGGAGGCCTGTTCCAGCTCGGTCTCGTTCAACGGCGCCGGCGGGTACGGCTCCCGGGGCTTGCGGGTGGACAGCACGGAGTCGATGTAGCTGACGAACTCGGGCGCGTTGTACGACTCCTTCAGTGACCTCGACTCGGTGGAATCGGCGAACACCGAGTTCGACCAGCCGAGATCCTTCTGCAGGTCGGTCTTGCCCTTGGGGTTGAGGTTGTAGGCGTCGAGTGAGTACTCCGGGTTGAGCGCGATCTTGCCGTCGCCGCCCTTGGTGTAGGTCTCGCCCTCGACTCCCCAGCGGATCAGTTCCCGGGCCTCCGGGTTGTAGTAGAGCCAGTCGAGGAACTGGAGCGTGGCCAGGAAATTCTCCGAGTCCTTCAGTTCGGAGTTCAGCATGAAGCCGTTCCAGAAGTTCCGCGGTTCGATGACCTGGCCGGCAGGCCCGCCGGGCGGTGCGATCTGCAGCACCTCGAACTTGCCCTTGCCCACCGTCTCTTCCAGGGCCTGCGCGAACTCGATCGCCGTCCCGGCCGAGCCGGAGGCGGCGAAGACCCGTTGGTTCGCGAACTTCTCCGCCACGCTGCCGCCACCGCCGCCGTCGTTCGACGCGGTCATCGACTCGGTGTCGACCAGACCATCCGCCACCAGGCCGCGGAAGTACTCCACCATCTGCTTGTATTCGGGCGATACCGCCGTGTACTTGAGGCCGCGCGCGCCGTCGTCGACCATCCCGTCACCGAAACCCCAGCCGGCGCGGGCGCCCCAGGCATGGGAGGCGAAGTTGAGCAGCGACTGCCCCTCGAATCCGTCGGCCAGCGGCTTGGACTCCGGATACTTCGCCTTGATCTTCAGCAGCGCCGACCGCATCTCGTCCCAGGTCTGGGGGACACCGGCGCCGACCTCGTCGAAGGCGTCCTTCCGGATGATCACGGTGAAGACGGGGACCGACACCTCCTGCAACCCGGGCACCATGTAGGACTTGCCGTCGGACTGCTTGAGCCTGGTGATCATCTCCGCCAGATCCCACTCCTGGACGTACTTGTTGAAATTGGGCATGTGCTTGACGTAGTCGCTCATCGGCAGGATGGCGCCGGAGGACACGAAGGACTTCTCGTCGCCCGTGTAGACCAGCGGAATGACGCTGGGGGCGTCACCGGCGCTGATCAGCAGGTTGCGCTTCTCGGTCGCGTCGCTGAACGGGATGTGGGTGGTCTCCAGCGTGACTCCGGTGCGCTTCTCGACCTCCTTGAAGAACGTCCAGGAGTCCTTGACCGGAAGGTCGGGCCAGTCGGTCCACAACACCGACAGGGTGAAGGGCTCGGTCGCCTTGAACGGGGTGTCGGCCGTGAAGCCTTCCATCGCACCCTTCGACTTGGTCGCGAGTTCCTCCGCCCCGGGATCGCTCCCGCCGCCGTCGCCTTCGGCACTGCAGCCGGCCGCGACGACCAGGCTGGCCGCCGCGACGGAGAATCCGAGGACCTGTCGGCGGCTGGCTCGCAGGGGCCCCCGCCCGAACGCGTTTGACATGGGTCTCCTCTTTGAGATCAACGAAAGTTTCGACAAAGTGTCGATAGTTTCACTGAGCGTAGAAGTCAGTCCGAGGGGTGTCAAGGCGTTTGATGAGCGATGAAGCCTTGTTCAGATCACAAAACGGTGAACGACGGAATGATCGAGAACCGTTGCAAAGGTAGAAAGTTTCGCTGTTCCCGACCTCCTGGTCCGTGGAACGTCCGAAAGTATCGGTACGATCTCGAGGGGCGTCCGCAACGACGCGCCCATCGGGAGTCGAGGAGGATCATGGCGAGCAAACGTCCCCGGGTCACCATCGCCGCGATCGCGGACCAGGCCGGCGTCTCGGTCCCGACGGTGTCGAAGGTGCTCAACGGACGCGGTGACGTGTCGCCGGCCACCCGGGAGTTGGTGGAGGCCCAGCTCCGCGAATCCGGCTACCAACGCCGCCGCACCGCGGCTCCGAGTTCGGTGCGGATGATCGATCTGGTCTTTCATGATCTTGGCAATCCGTGGGCGGTCGAGGTGATCCGCGGGGTGGAGGAGGCGGCGCGGGACGCGAACGTCGAGGTGGTGCTCTCCGAGTGCGGTGCCAGCCGGCGGCCGCGGCAGGAGTGGATCAACTCGGTGCTGATCCGCCGCCCGGCCGGCGTGATCATGGTGTTCTCCGACCTCGCCGCCGACCAGCGGGCTCAGCTGGATTCACGCCAGATCCCTTATGTGGTGGTCGATCCGATCGGCGAGGAGGACGAGTCCGTGGCCTCGGTCGGCTCCAACAACTGGAGCGGTGGTCGGGCGGCGACCCGGCATCTGATCGAGCTGGGGCACCGCCGGATCGGCGCGATCAGTGGCCCGACCGACACGCTCTGCGCCCGAGCCCGGATGGACGGCTACGTCGACGCCTTGCGCCGGGCCGGCCTGCCCGAGGCGCCGGAGTTGATCCGGGTCGGCGACTTCAGCGTCGAGGGCGGCTTTCGCTGTGCCCGGGACCTGTTGGCGTTGCGGGATCGGCCGACGGCGATCTTCGCGGGCAGCGACATGCAGGCCCTCGGAGTCCTCCGGGCGGCTCGCGAGCTCGGCTGGGACGTGCCGGCCGATCTGTCGGTGGTCGGCTACGACGATCTACCGCTGGCCTCCTGGATCTGGCCGCAACTGACCACCGTCGCGCAGCCCCTGGTCGAGATGGCCGGTCAGGCCACCCGGCTGGTGCTGGCGATGGCCCGTGGCGAGCAGCCGGCCGTGCGCAAGATGGACCTGGCGGTCCGGCTGGTCGAACGGGAGAGCACTGCGCCCTGGTCCGCTTAGCCGGCGGGGTTGACCACCCGTTTCAGGGTCCGGCCGACGGCGGCCAGGAGTTGATCTTCGGGGGTTCCGAACGGGTTGTCGCTGACCAGGTACGTCCAGGTGGCGCTCGGCCGGCCGGCGGCGGCGCCGAGCTCGATCCCGTCCTCGGTGATCACGGCGTCGGCCAGGGCCTCGACGGCGTCGTCGAGCACCCCGTCGGCGAAGCCGCGGTAGGCGTCGGCGAGCTCCCGGTTGTAGGCGTACAAGGGATTCTCGCGGCCGATGCTGCGGAAGTGGATGCCCTCCCGGACGTGCTCGGACAGGGCGAGATGATCACTCCAGCGGCGGTCCAGGCAGGCCAGCAGCAGCTGCCGCGCGGCCTCGGCCCGGACCTCGACGGTGATCGTTTCGGGCAGTTCGGCCCAGCGCTCGGCGCCGGCCTCGGCCAACTGCTCGACGGCTAGGTCGGTGGTCAGTAACCGTTCCCGGTAGTCGAGCACCTGCTGCCGTTGGGCCTGCAGTTGCTGGCTGTACTGCCAGGTGATCCGGCGCAGCTCCGCTGCCTCGCCCTCGGCGACCCGCTGGGCATGCTCGACGTCGCCGGCGGTGAGTCCGTCGCCGCCGCGGACGATCAGCGGATCGGTGTCGGAGACGAAGAAGACGCTCTGCCCCGGGTCGCCCTGCCGACCGGCCCGTCCGCGGAGTTGATCATCGAGGCGCCGGCTCGGGTAACGGCCGGTGCCGATCACCAGCAGGCCGCCCAGCTCGGCCACCCGGTCGCGGTCGGTCTCGTCCGCTCCGCCGAGGCGGATGTCGGTGCCACGACCGGCCATCTGGGTGGACACGGTCACCGCTCCGTAGGCACCGGCACCGGCGATGATCTCGGCCTCCCGGGCGTCGTCGCGGGCGTTGAGCACGGCGGCGTCGATCTCATGATCACGGAGCCGGTCCGCGATCCGCTCCGACTCGGCGACGTCCGACGTGCCGAGCAGCACCGGGCGGCCGGCCTCGTGCTCGGTGATCACCCGGTCGACGATCGCGGCTTCCTTGGCGGCCAGGTCGTCGTAGCCCTGGTCGGCGTCGTCGATCCGGATCCCGGGTCGGTGGGTCGGCAGCGACCCGGTCTCCAGCTGATAGAACTCGCGCAGCTGCTCGGCCGCCGACACCGCGGTCCCGGTCATCCCGGTGATCACCGGGTAGCGCTTGATCAACTCGTGCACCGTGACCTGGTCCAGGACGACGCCGCGTTCGCTCTGCCGTACGCCCTCCTTGGCCTCGACCGCCGCGTGCAGCCCGTCCGGCCAGCGGCGCAGTCGGGCGACCCGGCCGCGGTCGGGATCGATCAACCGCACCGTGTCGTCGACCACCAGGTAGTCCACGTCGCGGCGCACCAGCGCCCGGGCGTAGAGCGCGACGTTGACCCGGGTCAGCAACTCGCCGTCGGTGAACAGGTCCGGCACGCCGGAGAGCTGCTCCACCCGATGGATGCCAGGATCGGTGAGGCTGACCGTACGACCGTCGCGGTCCGCCTCGTAGTCCTCGTTGGGCCGGAGCGCTGCGACCAGTTCGGCCGCGGCGGCAAGATCATCTCCGGCGCCGGCCTCGCCGGCCAGTACGAGTGGCACCCGGGCCTCGTCGATCAGCACCGAGTCGGCCTCGTCGATGATCGCGACCTCGGGCGCGGTCTGCACCCGGTCGCCGTCGGCGGTCCGCATCCGGTCCCGGAGCAGATCGAACCCGGCCTCGGTGACCGAGACGTAGCAGACGTCGGCCGCATAGGCGGCCCGGCGTTCGTCCGGGGTCGAGCCCTGCTCGACCCAACCGACCGTGACGCCGAGCCGGGTCAGCACCGGGCCCATCCAGGCCGCGTCCCGGCGAGCCAGGTAGTCGTTCACCGAGAGCACCTGGACCCGTTGCCCGCTGAGCACATAACCGGCGGCGGCGATGGCGCCGACCAGCGTCTTGCCCTCGCCGGTGGCCAGCTCGACCACGATCCCGGGCTTGCCGCCGAGTGGGGCGAGCAGTGCGGCCACGCCCTGCAGCTGGACGTCGTAGGCGCGCTCGCCGAGAGCCCGGCGGGCGGCTTCCCGGCCGAGGGCGGCCAACTCGCTCGGGCCGGCGACCTTCTGCTCGTCGCGGATCCGGGCACAGCGCTGCAGCAGGGCCTCGTCGTCGAGCCCGGTCAGCTCGTCCTCGAGGGTTCCCGCCTGCTCGACCGGCTCCCCGTACCCGTGTAGTTGATGGGTCCCGGGTCGCCCGATCCAGCGGGCGAACGATCGCCGTAACGTCTGGATCCGACCGGATCCGCCGAACAATGCCACCTCCGCACCCTACTGGGGTAGGGCCAACTGAACCGCTCCGTGGAGTGACGTCTACGGCGCGACCCGCGCATAGGTTTCCCGCATGTCACTGCTGCTCGATCCCGAGCCGGGTCCGGCCACCGTCGCCCAACGCCACGTCAGCGGCTATTCCGCGCTGTCGCGGATGATCAAGGAAGCCGGGCTGTTGGACCGTCGGTATGCCTGGTATGCCGGCCGGTGCCTGCTGCTCGGGCTGGGCCTGGTGACCGGTTTCGTGCTGCTGTTCACACTCGGCGGCTCGCCCGCGCAGCTGCTCGTCGCCGCCGGCTTCGGCGTCCTGTTCACCCAGGTCGCCTTCCTGGCCCACGACGCGGCGCACCGGCAGATCTTCGTCTCCGGCCGGCGCAACGAGTGGTCGTCCTTGATCATCGGCAACCTGATCGTCGGGCCCAGCCACGGCTGGTGGATGCGCAAGCACAGTCGCCATCACGGCAACCCGAACAAGATCGGCGCCGACGACGACATCGCCCCCGGAGCACTCGTCTTCACGGCCGAGGACGCCCGGCAGCGGACCGGTGTCGCCGGCTGGTTCGCCCGACGGCAGGGCTGGCTGTTCCCGGCCCTGCTGTTGTTGGCCGGCCTGGACCTGCACCGGGCCGCGGTCGGCACCGTCCTCGGGCCCGGGCCGGTCAAGCACCGGCCGGCCGAGCTGATCTTGATCGCGATCCGCCTGCTCGGCTTCCCGATCTTGGTCCTGGCCGCGCTCGGTCCGGGTCTCGGGCTCGCCTTCCTCGCGGTCCAGGTCGCCGTCTTCGGGGTCTGCATGGGCGGCGCGTTCGCGCCGAACCACAAGGGGATGCCGATCGTGCCGAAGGACGCCAAGCTGGACTTCCTCAGTCGCCAGGTGCTGATGTCACGCAACATCTCCGGTGGCCGGATGATCGACTGGCTGATGGGCGGTCTGAACTACCAGATCGAGCACCACCTGTTCCCGAGCATGCCGAGCGTCAACCTGCGCCTGGCCCGCCCCCTGATCCGCGCCTACTGCGCCGAGCACGACCTGCCGTACACCGAGACCTCCCTGCTCGAGTCGCACAAGATCGTGATCCGCTATCTGAACCAGGTCGGCCTCGGCGAGTCCGACCCCTTCTCCTGCCCGCTGACCGCCCAGCTCAGGTCGCGCTAGCCGGGCGCCCGGCGACGGCGGTGGCCGAGATCGCCCGCCGGCTTGCATCGAGTGGACAGTTTGGGCAGGTTCAGACGAGGATTCGCGCCCAAAGTGACCACTCGCTGAGTGCCTCTGATCCCAGCACCGAACCGGTGGTCGGCCGCGATTCCGGTCCGACCGCTCAGACCCCTCCGCCCTTGTCGCGTCCTTTCCGGCCGACAGACCGAAACGCCCCGGAGAGGCGCACGGGCCGGGCTTGCCCTTCGACAGGCTCAGGGAACGATCATGGCTGCCAGTTGAGCCTTCGGGGACTTTCTTCGGCGCCAAGAGGGGGCGGGTTCGGGTGCTGGTCGGCTCCGGTCCGCCCGCTCGCGTTTCGCTGCGGCGTTGAGTCGGCACGGTACGTGGCCGACCTTTGCGTCGAGAGTGACGTTAGCGACGCAAAAGTGCCGAATCCGCGTCGATAAGGTCACACTCGGCGCAGTCGGCGCCGATCCACAACCGAGATCGCCGCCGGCTTGCGTCGAGTGGACGGTTTGGGCAGGTTCAGACGAGGATTCGCGCCC
Organism: Microlunatus speluncae; assembly: GCF_009299835.1. Classification (GTDB taxonomy): domain Bacteria; phylum Actinomycetota; class Actinomycetes; order Propionibacteriales; family Propionibacteriaceae; genus Microlunatus; species Microlunatus speluncae. Next base: position 108,645 of record NZ_VKCZ01000009.1, on the reverse strand, counting down.
AAAGTGACCACTCGCTGAGTGCCTCGGATCCCAGCACCGAACCGGTGGCCGGCCGCGATTCCCGTCCGACCGCTCCAACCCACCCGTCCTTGGCGCGTCTTTCCGGCCGACAGGCCGAAACCCCCGAGAGAGAGCCGGGAGCGGGCCGGCCTGCCCCCTTCGACGGGCTCAGGACATGCTTCGACAGGCTCAGGGAACGATCTTCGGGTCAGGTGCCTTCGCGGTAGAAGTTCTGGCGGTACGTGGTCGGGCTGCAGCCGTGGACGCCGCGGAACTGGCGGGAGAAGTAGAAGGGGTCGTCGTAGCCGACCGTGTCGGCGATGTCGCGGACCGGGACGGTAGTGGTCACCAGCAGCTCGCGGGCCCGGGCCATCCGGAGTCGCTTCACGTATTCGATCACTCCGGAGCCGGTGGCCCGGCGAAACAGGGCGGCGAAGTGGGAGGGGCTGAGGCCGGCCAGCTGGGCCAGGTCGGCGACCCGGACCGGATCGGCGAAGTGTTCCCGCAGATGATCTTGGGCCGCCCGGACCGGCTCGGTCTGGCCGCGGGAGCCGGCCAGCTTGTCGGCGGCCAGTTGGGCCAGCAGGGACCAGGCGAGGCCGGCGGCCATGATCAGGTTCGGCTCGGTCTCGTCCCGGCCGACGCAGTCGACCAGATGGCTCATGGTCGAGGTGGTCCGGTAGAGATCACTGATCTCCACCAGCCGATCGGGCAGGATCGGTTCGAGCAGCGACGGCACATCCCGGCCGGCGGCATGCAGCCACCAGATCGTCCAGGGCTGATCGTCATCGGCATGGTAGCCGTGCGGCACGTGCGGCGGGATGATCAGTGCTGAGCCGGCGTGGACGTCGAAGGTCCGGCCGTCCATCGTGCAGGTGCCGCGGCCGTCGATGCAGATGATCACCACCGCCTCCGGCGCACCGCGGGTCCGGACCCGGCCATGGCTGGCGGCGTGCGGGAAGTGTCCGGCGTCGGTGACGAGCAGCCGCGAGGTCGGGTTGCGGCGCAGTGCTCGCTGGACCAGCGGCCGGGGCAGCACCAGCAGCCGTTGCCCCGGGAAGCCGTCGCGGATCATGCCGGCCAAGTCTAGGGCGTGTCCCTCGTTTCCGGGCCGGCAGAATCGTCGGATCGTCCAGGCAGATCGCCGGATCGGTCATTCCGGCCAACCCTGGGCAGGGGCTAGCGTCGCGCCATGCTCACCGCAGAGTCGTCGCGATTCGCCCTGCCCGACCGGCCGGCGGATCAGGTCGATGCGCCGGTGGCGGGCTGGCGCGAGCCGGTGCGGATCGACACCTATGAGCCGTTGCCGCCGGACCGCTATCCGGCCTACCTGGACCGCCGGGTCTATCAGGGTTCCTCGGGCCGGGTCTATCCGCTGCCGTTCTTCGAGCGGATCGAGGCGGAGAAGCGGCCGCGGGACTGGGACGCGATTCATCTCGAGAACGAGTGGATCCGGCTGATGATCCTGCCGGAGCTGGGCGGCCGGATCCACGTCGGCTTCGACAAGATCGCCGGGCACGACTTCTTCTACCGCAACGAGGTGATCAAGCCGGCGCTGATCGGGCTGACCGGGCCGTGGATCGCCGGCGGGGTCGAGTTCAACTGGCCGCAGCATCATCGGCCGGCGACCTATCTGCCGACCGACGCCACGATCGAACGATCACCCGACGGCTCGGTCACCGTGTGGTGCTCCGATCATGATCCGTTCACCCGGATGAAGGGGATGCACGGCATCTGCCTGCACCCGGGCCAGGCCCGGGTCGAGCTCAAGGTCCGGCTCTACAACTCCTCGGAAGAGCCGCAGACCTTCCTCTGGTGGGCCAACGTCGCGGTCAAGGCCCATGATCAACTGCAGTCGTTCTTCCCGCCCGACGTTTCGATGGTCGCCGATCATGCTCGGCGCGCGGTGACCGCGTTCCCCGCCGCGGATCGGCCCTATTACGGCATCGACTATCCCAGCCGCCCTTCGACAGGCTCAGGGACCGGAGGGGACGGCTCGGCGAACGGCAGCGACGCCGTGCCGGGTGATCGGATCGACTGGTACCGCAACATCCCGGTGCCGACCTCGTACATGTGCCTGGGCAGCGAGGGCGACTTCTTCGGTGGCTACGACCACGCCGCCGACGCCGGCTTCGTGCACGTCGCCGATCACCGGACCGCGGTCGGCAAGAAGATGTGGACCTGGGGCAATGCGCCGTTCGGCCAGGCCTGGTGCCGCAACCTGACCGACGACGGATCGGCCTACATCGAGCTGATGGCCGGCGTCTTCACCGACAACCAACCCGACTTCTCCTTCCTCGCCCCCGGTGAGACCAAGGTGTTCAGCCAGTCCTGGTTTCCGATCCAGCGGATCGGTCCGGTCCAGGCAGCCACCGTCGACGCCGCGATCGCCGTCCGGCGGGACAGCACCGGAATCACGGTCGGGGTCGCGGCGACCTCGGCTCGACCCGAGGTCGAGGTGATCATCTCCGCCGCCGGGCGACCGACCGTGCACCGCGCCGACCTCGCGCCCGGGCGGCCGTTCGAGGTGCGGGTCAGCGATGATCACGAGCTCGAGGTCAGCGTGCGTGATCATGGTGTCGAGCTGGTCGCGCTGCGGCCGGCGGCGCCCGCCGAGCCGGCTGCCCCGGCGACCGAGCCGCCACCGCCGGCCGACGTGGTCAGCGTGGAGGAACTGTTCCTGATCGGCATCCACCTGGAGCAGTACCGGCACGCGACCCGGTCGCCGGAGCCCTACTGGGCCGAGGCGTTGCGCCGCGATCCCGATCATGCGCCGACCACCACCGCGCTGGCCGCGCGCCGCTATCGCGCCGGTCGTTACGCCGAGGCCGAGCCGTTGCTCCGCCGTGCGGTGGCTCGGCTGTCGCTGCGCAACGCCAACCCGGCCGACAGCACCGCGCACTACTACCTCGGCCTCCTCCTGGACCGGCGCGGTGATCACGACGGCGCCCACGCGAACTTCAGCAAGGCCGCCTGGAACCGGGTCTGGCGGGGTCCGGCGGGTTACCGGGCGGCCCGGCTGGACGCCGCCGCCGGTCGGATCCCGGCTGCCGTGGAACGGCTGACCGATGTGCTCCGCGCCGAACCGGAGCACCTGCAGGCGCGCAGTCTGCTGGTGATCATGCTCCGCCGCGCCGGTCGGGCCGACGCGGCCGAGGCGCTGCTGGCCGAGACCCGACGCCTCGACCCGCTGCACTGGTGGTCGGCCGACCTGGCCGGACGCCCACTGACCTGCGACGCCCAGACCTGCCTCGACGTCGCCCTCGAGTACGCCGCCGCCGGCGAGCTCGAGGCGGCACTCCGGGTGCTGGAACGGGCCGCCGCGGCGGCCCGGCAGGCACCGCTGGGTGCACCGGCGGCCGGCCCGTTGATCGACTACCACCGGGCCCGGCTGCTGCACCGGCTCGGCCGCTCCGTTGAGGCGGACGAGGCGATCGGGGCCGCCCGGCAGGGCAGCGATCGCTACTGCTTCCCGGGCCGGCTGGACGACGCCGACCTGCTGGCCGAGCGGCGTGCGGAAGCTCCCGACGATCACCGGGCGGCAGCCTTGCACGGGCACTGGCTCTATGCCCGGGGCCGGGTCGACGACGCGGTCGCCGCCTGGTGGCGGTCGGTCGAGCTCGACCCGTCGGATCCGGTCTGCTGGCGCAACCTCGGCCTGGCCGCGTACAACCACGGCCACGATCTGGACCAGGCGATCGCCTGCTACGACCGCGCGGTCGCCGCGGCCCCGGACGACGCGCGGCTGCGCTTCGAACAAGATCAGCTGGCCTCGCGCGCCGGGGTGCCGCCGGCCGAGCGGTGGGCCCGGCTGGCCGACCGGCTGGAGCTGATCCAGCAGCGCGACGACGCGGTGGTCGAGCTGGCCCATCTCCGGCTGAGCCTCGGTGATCATGATCGCGCGACCGAGCTGCTGCTGGCCCGCGAGTTCCAGCCCTGGGAGGGCGGCGAGGGACAGGCGTTGCGGGCCTGGGACCGGACCTGCCTGGCCCAGGCGAACGCGGCGCTGACCGACGACCGGCCGGCCGACGCCGTCGCCTGGCTCGACCGGGCGCTGGATCCGCCGGCCTCGCTGGGGGAGCAGCGGCACCCGCTGGCCAACTCGGCCGCGCTGCAGTTGGCCCGCGGTGACGCGCTGGCGGCGACCGGTGATCACGATGCCGCCCGGGCCGCCTGGACCGATGCCGCGGGCCAGGTCGGCGACTTCCTGGCGATGAGCACCACCCCGTACAGCGAGGCGACCGACGCGTCGATCACCGCGCTGCGGCGGCTCGGCGAGCACGGCGCCGCGGCCGAGCTCGCGGCCGCGCTGTCGGGCTTCTGCGACGAGCTCGAGGCGACTCCGGCGACGGTCGACTACTTCGCCACCTCGCTGCCGACCCTGTTGCTGTTCACCGAAGACCCGGAGTTGATCAAGAAACGGCGGGTGCGGTTCCTTCGTGCCCAGCTGGCCGCCGGCAACGGGGGCCGGCCGGGAGCGCTGCGGGACCTGGTGGAGATCCTCGCCGAGGATCCGAACCACATCGAGGCCGTCGACCTGCAGCGCAGGCTCGACGGTGATCACAGCCCATCACTCACAGGAGAGATTCGATGACTGATTCCCTTCGACAGGCTCAGGGCACGTTCGGTGCGCTGACCCGCCGTTCCCTCTTGGGCGGTGCCGCCGCGATCGGCGGCGCGTCGCTGCTGTCCGGATGCATCGGCTCCAGTCCCGGCACCTCCGCCCCGCCGGCCAGTAGCGGAGGCCAGCCCAGCGGTCCCGCGACGCTGCAGATCTCGTTCTCGGAGCCGAAGACCCGGGACGCGCTGCTGACCACGATCAAGGACTTCGACGGCCAGGCGCCGACTGTCAACGCGGTCGCCACCGAGCAGTTCCGGGCCCAGCTGTCCACCTACCTGACCTCGGCCACACCGCCGGACGTGATCGGCTGGCTGGCCGGCTCGGTCGCCAGGGACTATGCCAGCAAGGGATTGCTGCTCGATCTCAGTGATCTCTGGACCGGCGACGGAGCCTGCGCCAACTTCTCCGACTCGCTGCGCAGCCTGTGCAGCGACGAGAGCGGCAAGCCGATCTTCGTCCCGACCAGCTACTACTGGTGGTCGATCTTCTACAAGAAGTCCGCCTTCGCGAAGTGGGGGATCACCGAGCCGCCGAAGGTCTGGGACGACTTCATCGCGCTCTGCGACGACCTCAAGGGTCGCGGCGTACATCCGCTGACCAACGGCATCGGGTCCACCCCGTGGATGTCGTCGGGGTGGTTCGACTACCTCAACCTCCGGGTCAACGGCGCTCCGTTCCACCGCGACCTGCTGGCCGGGAAGTTCCCATTCACCGACGAGCGGGTGGCCGCGGTGCTGGAGAAGTACAAGCAGCTGATCCCGTACTTCGACCCGAACATGCGGTCCTACTCCGTGCAGGAGGCGGTCACGCCGATGGTGCAGGACAAGTCGGCGATGTATCTGGTCGGCGCGTTCGTCAGCGTCTCGATGCCGAAGGACATGGTCGATGATCTTGACTTCTTCTCGGTGCCGACGATCGACCCCGCGATCCCGAGTGCCGAGGAGGCGCCGACCGACGGCTACATGGCCGCAGCCAAGGCACCCAACGTCGAGGAGGCCAAGAAGCTGATGTCTTTCCTCGCCTCGCCGGCCGCCCAGCAGAAATACATCGAGCTGTCCGGGTCGTCCAACCTGCCCACCTCGCCCGACGTCGACACCTCGAGCTTCTCACCGCTGGTGCAGAAGGGGATCAAGCTGTTGAACGAGACCGAGGAGATCACCCAGTTCTTCAACCGGGATTCCTCCGACGCCCTGCAACTCACCGCCGACGCGGCGCTGAACAAGTTCCTCGACGACCCGTCCGACATCGCGGGCACGTTGAAGGACTGGCAGGCGGCCGCCGATCGGGTCTTCAAACAGTGACGGCCGTGGGCACTCTGGCCGGCCCGGAGACCAGGCCGGACGGCCGGCGGCGGCGGGCGCGGGGGGTGTTGCGCGTGCCGCCCGTCGTCTGGTTGTTCTTGATCATTCCGGTCGTGGTCGAGTTGTTCTGGGTCTTCTGGCCGGCGTTCAACAGCTTCCAGCTGTCGCTGACCCGATGGCAGGGGGTCGGCGCCGCCGAGTTCATCGGCCTGACCAACTTCACCAATCTGGCCGCGGATCCGGTGTTTCAGACGGCGTTGAAGAACAACGCGATCTGGGTGGTCCTGTTCGGTGGGCTCTCGGTGATCGGTGGCCTGATCCTGGCCGTGCTGCTGAACAAGCCGCGTCGCGGCGTCGGCGTCTACCGGGCCGCGATCTATCTGCCGATGGTCTTCTCGCTGGCGGTGACCGGCCTGTTCTGGCGAGTGATGTACGCGCCGGACGGCCCGATCACCAGCTTCTTCGAAGGCCTCCGGATCGAAGCCCTGGCGACCCCGTGGCTGGCCTCTCCCGATCTTGCCCTGTACGGCGTGTTGATCGCCGCCGTGTGGCGTCAGGTCGGCTACATCATGGTGCTCTATCTGGCCGGCCTGAAGAGCTGTGACCCGGCACTGGAGGAGGCCGCCGCCGTCGACGGCGCCAATCGGTGGCAGCGGTTCTGGCATGTCGTGATGCCGCAGCTGTCCGGGGTCAACACGGTCGTCTTCGCCGTCACCGTGATCGACTCCCTGCGCACTTTCGACATCGTCTGGTCGATGACTCGCGGCGGCCCGTACGACAGCAGTCAGCTGCTCAGCACCTACATGTTCCAACAGGGCTTCACCGTGGTGAACCTCGGCTACGGCTCGGCCATCGCCGTGATCATCTTCCTGCTCGCGATCATCTTCATCATCACCTACCTGGCCCGGGCGGCCCGGGGAGAGGACGACTGATGGCCACCATCGAGGCTCCCGTGACCCGCGGCACGACCGCCGGCAACGGACAGCGACGCCGCGGTCCGGGCCGGAACTCGCCCTGGTTCCACGTCGGGATGATCCCGTTCACGCTGATCTACATCTCGCCGTTGATCTTCGTGGTTGCGGTGTCGCTGCGCCCGTTCGACGACATCACCCGCCGCGGCATCGCGGCACTGCCGGGGGTTCTGTCGTTCGAGGGTTTCAGCACCGCCTTCAGCGCCGGAGTCCGGCACGCCCTGCTGAACAGCGCCCTGGTGACGGTGGTGACGGTGCTGTTCACCCTGTTGCTGGCATCGATGGGGGCCTTCGCGCTGAGCCGGTTCCGGATCCCGTTCCGGCGGACGATCTTGCTGACCATGCTGGCCGGCAACCTGCTGCCGCCGCAGATCCTGCTCATCCCGGTGGCCAAGATCGCCGAGGGGTTGGGGATCTACGACACGCTGCTGGCGCTGATCGTGGTCCAGGTCGGCTTCGGTCTCGGCTTCTACACCTTCGTCCTGCACGGCTTCATGCGCGGCATCCCGCGCGAGGTGTTCGAGGCGGCGGTGGTCGACGGTGCCGGCGCGATCCGTACCTATGTCCAGATCGTGCTGCCATTGTGCCGCCCGGCCCTGGCCGCCCTGGGCGCGTTGGCGACGACCTGGGTGTTCAACGATCTGATCTGGGCGATGACGGTGCTCCGGACCGAGACCAACTTTCCGATCACGGCCGCCCTGTTGAACCTGCAGGGCAGCTTCATCAGCAAGTGGAACGTGGTCGCGGCCGGTTCGATCATCGCCGCCATCCCGCCGGCGATCGTGTTTTTCCTGTTCCAGAAGCACTTCGTGTCCGGGCTGCTGGTCGGGGCCAACAAGTGAGCCGGGACCGGGACCGGCCGACCTGGGAGCTGGCGACGGCGACCGGGGTCTACCGGGTCGGGTTGGCACCCGGTGATCGGGACCAGTCCGATCTCGGGCCGGTGCAGCTCGGCTGGGACGTCGCGCTGGGCCCGGTGCCCGACCTGCCGACCGCCTCCGGCTGGGACACCCCGGCCGACGTGCTGCCGCTCGAGTACGCGGTGCTCGGCACCCGGCAGCGGCAGACCTCGGAGTTGATCATCGATCAGGGCGACGGCCTGGTCGGCGCCCGGGTGGCCTGGGAGCCCGACGGCGAGCTGATCGAGTCCGGCGCCGACACCACGCTGCTGTTGCGTGGACTCGACAGCACCGGCCGGATCGAGCTGGAGCTGAGGATCGCCGCCAGTCGTGATCATGACGTGGTGGCGAAGCGGGTCACGATCACCAACGTCGGCCGGCGCCGGATCACGCTGTCCCGGGCCTTCGCGCCGGCCTGGGACCTGCCGATGCCGGAGCCGGCCGAGCTCGGCTTCCTGGCCGGGGACTGGTCGGCCGAGTTCACGCCGCACCGGGTCACCCTGCCGGCCGGGACGTTCACCATCGGCAGCCGGCAGGGCGTCACCTCCGCCAGCTACTCCCCGGTGATCAGCATCGGCGGCTCCGGTCCGGCCTACGGGATCGCGTTGGCCTGGAGCGGGTCCTGGCGACTGGCGGCGGAGGCCGTACCGCTGTCGGGACGGATCCGGATCGCGGCCGGCGTCGATGACGAGAGCTGTGTGATCACGTTGGATCCGGGGGAGGCGTACACGACGCCGGACATCCTGGGGATCCGTGCCCCGGAAGGGATCGAGGGCCTGCCCTGCCGCTGGCACGACTACCAGCGCGCCGTGCTCAGCCGGGACACCGGCCTCGCTCACCGGCCGATCGTCTACAACTCCTGGTACGCCACCGAGTTCGCCGTCGAGCAGGATCACCAGCTCGCGCTGGCCGACGTCGCGGCCGAGATCGGGGCCGAGGTGTTCGTGGTCGATGACGGCTGGTTCGCCGGCCGGACCAGTGACCGGTCCGGACTGGGGGACTGGACGCCGGACCCGGTCAAGTTCCCGGCCGGCCTCGGCCCGTTGATCAGCGACGTTACCGAGCGCGGCCTGCGGTTCGGTCTGTGGGTCGAGCCGGAGTCGGTCAACCCGGACAGTGATCTCTACCGACTGCATCCGGAGTGGGTCTACCGCGCCGGCGACCGGCCGTTGATCACGGTCCGGAACCAGTATCTGCTCGACTTCGGCCGGCCCGAGGTGGTGGCCTGGGCCGAGCGGATGTTACGCACGGTGCTGGCCGATCACCGGATCAGCTATCTGAAATGGGACCTGAACCGTCCGGTCAGCGACGGCGGCCGGCCCGGCGATGATCATGGCCGGCAGTGGTCGGTGCAGCACGTCGAGGGCTACCACCGGGTGTTGCGGATGCTCCGGCGGGAGTTCGGACACGTCACCGTCGAAGCCTGCTCGTCCGGCGGTGGCCGGATCGACGCGGCCGTGCTGGCGCTGACCGACGTGGTGTGGACCAGCGACGAGACCGGACCGCGGGACCGGCTGGCGATCCAGCACGGCTTTCTGTCCGCCTACGGCCCGCACCTGATGAGCTCCTGGGTCACCGACGAGGCCGACCGCCGCGACCGGACACCGGCCAGCTTCGAGTTCCGGTTCCTGGTCGCGATGGCCGGCGTGCTCGGCGTCGGCTCCGACCTGCTCCGCTGGGGCTCGGACCGGCGGGCCCGGGCCGCGGAGTTGATCACGCTCTACCGCGATCTTCGCCCGGTCATCCACACCGGCCGGGTCGAACAGCACGGCACACCGGCCGATCCGGTCTACGCCGTCGAGTACGGCACCGCGGACCGAACCGTGATCTTGGTCTACGGCCGCCCCGGTCGCCCCGACCGGCCGGTGATCACCCCGCGGACCCTGCAAGCCGGCCGCAGCTACCGACTCGGCGACGGCCGGTCGATCACGGCGGACAGCCCGATCGAGGTGCCCTTCGCCCTGGCCGACGATGCCGACGTCCTGATCCTGGAGTGAGCGAATAGTCCAGGAAGTACGTCTCCGGGGCATGGAGTTCCGCGAACGCAATCGGCAGAGTTGATCGAAACGGCGCCACCGGCGATCAACCTCACAGGGGAGAGACACCCATGACCACCTCGGACATCGCGACCGCCAATCCGACCGTCGAGCTCGTCGATTCCAGCCCGCTGCTGGGCCACCCGCAGGCCCTGCTGGAGCGGGCCGCGGTGGACGGCTATCTGTTCTTCCGCGGCCTGCTGGACCGCGACCGGGTGCTCGGGCTGCGCCGGCAGCTGATGCAGGTGGTTGCCGATCACGGCTGGCTGCAGGACGGCACCGACCCGATGGACGGCATCGCCGACGTCGAATCGTTCAACCGGGTCGACCCGGTGGCGGCGGCATTCTGCGGCACCGGGGTGCCGCTGGCGGCCTACCAGGACATCTACCGGGTGCAGGAGTTCCACGGGATCGGCCATGACCCGGCCATGATCAACTTGTACGACCAGCTGCTCGGCGGCAACGTGCTGCGGCAGCCGTTGTCGATCGCGCGGGTGATGGTGCCGAGCGCGAAGTTCCAGCCGACCCCGGCCCATCAGGACTTCATCCACATCCAGGGCACCAAGAATGTCTGGACGTCCTGGTTCCCGTTGGGTGACTGCCCGGTCGAGCTCGGCGCGTTGACCGTGCTGGTCGGGTCGCAGGCCGACGGGCTGTTGACGTACCACGCGGCGCAGGGGGCGGGGGAGTTGGAGGCCTACATCTGCGACTCCGGGCTGTCCTGGGGAGTAGCCGACTTCCGCGCCGGTGACGTGCTCACGTTCACCAGCCTGACCGTGCACCGGGGGATGCCCAATCTCAAGGGGGAGCGGGTCCGGCTGTCGCTGGATCTGCGCTACCAGCGGGCGGACGAGCCGATCACCCGCGGCTCGATCACGCCACACTGCGACATCCTGCCGTGGGACGAGATCTATCGCGGCTGGACCGATGAGAGCTTGAAATACTACTGGCAGGATCGCGGCCTGACCCTGGTCGATCACAACGAGGAGCTGCGCTGGCAGAAGAACAAGATCTGCTGAGATCGGAGACACCGCGGATCGCCCGGGTGATCAGCGACCCGGCGGCGCGGGACGGCGGCCCGGGCTTCCCGGTGATCGGCTTCGCCGCGACCGTACAGGCGCATCCTGGTGATCATTCCGGCTATCCGCGGGTCGAGTCGCGGATGCTGCTGGCGGGGATCTCCGGCCGCGGAGTGGTGGAGATCAACGGCGTGGAGCACGACCTCACCCCGGAGATGATCATGGTGCTGCCCTGGGGGCACCGGGTCGCCTATCGGCCGGACCGGACCGATCCCTATCTGGTCTACGGTGCCCACCTGATCCCGTGGCACGCCGCCGATCACCCGGTCGAGCTCGCGGTCCCGCACCATCCCGATCATCGGCTGGCCGGCGTGCCTTGGCGGGCCGACGCTGATCTCGGCATCGACGCCGGGCTGTGGATCACCGACGAGACCACACATCCGACGCTGAAGACCTTGATCAAATTGATCGCCCAGGTGTGGGACCGCGGCACCCCGGAAGTCGAGACGGCCCGCGCACTCGGGGTGCTGGTCGCCGGCGAACTCGCGGCCGCCGACCAGATCTTGCCGCAGAACGACCGCCGGTTGCCGCTCCGACTGCGCCGGGTGCTGACCTGGATCACCGCCGAGCCCGGCCGGCCGATCACGGTCGCCGATCTTGCAGCCGTTGCCGACTGCAGCACCGCGACGCTGACCCGACTGTTTCGCCGGCACCTGGACACGTCCCCGCTGTCCTGGGTGCTGCGGGTGCGGATCAAGGTGGCGCAGGAGTTGATCACCACGACCTCGCTGCCGGTGGGCCAGATCGCCCGCCGGGTCGGCATCGTCGATGCCTACTACTTCTCCCGACAGTTCCGCCGCCACACCGGCCTCTCGCCCACAGACTGGCGACGCCGCTGGGCCGGCCCGTAGCGTCGCTGCGGAATCGACCCTGGTCGAGAAACGTACGGTGGGGGCGGCTCGATGATCTTGCTACTCGAGCTCGATGTCGTCCAGTTGGAGCCATATCTCCGATCCGATCCCGATCAGGCCCGCGGCGACGGTGAGCTCGGTCGCATCGGCGGGCACGGTGACTCGCAGGGTCTGGCGTTGATAGGAGGTCGCCGGGCCGAATGGCTGCTCGGCGAGCACGGTGGTGCCGGCCCGGATCTGGAATCGGCCGTTGCCGGCCGGGAAGTTCGAGGAGGTCCGGAACCAGCCGCTGAGCGTGTAAGTCGCACCCGGGCGCACCGGGATCCGTTGCGTGTAAGCGTTCCAGTCGCTGCGGGCGGTGCGGATCCAGGCATTGTTGGCGCCGCTGTGCGCGTTGCCGAGGCCCCGGTCGGTGCCGTGGCCGGCGAGCCCCTCGAACCCCCAGGTCGGCGAACCGCCACCGTAGGCCTCCCAGCCGCCGTTCGCGACCTGCGGCCGGTACGACACCGCCACCTCGGCCACCGAACTGAAGGTCCGGCTGCCACCGGCGGCGCCGAACACGCGGATGCCGTCGGTGCTCACCGGCAGGAACGTCATGGTGTATGTCGTGAAGCTGCCGGCCGTGGCGTCGCCCGGATAGGCCGGGCTGGTCGACTGACCGGGCACGTCGAACCACTCGCCGGCCCGGCGATACTGCACCCGCGGCCGGCCGTCGAACCAGCCGCCGGTGGCGGTGACCTCACCGGTGGTGAACTCGACTCGATTGATCATCCGGCGGCGCGGCCAGGTGTAGCCCCACCAACTGGACGGCTTCACCTCGTCGTCGAAGTCGTTCTCACTCGTGCCGAGATCACCGTCGTTGAGCCGGTCGAGCAGCCCGGTCGAGGAGGACTTCGAGATCGCCACCGTGCCGGGCGCGGCGGCCAGGTTCGCATCGGCCGGGACGTTGTCCGGCGGCGCCGGATCGGCCGGGACGAGGCTCATCCGGCGCAGGTTGAAGTTGTACCGGGTCTTCAGCTCGCCGCAACAGAACACATTGGACTGCAGATACAGCGTGCGCTCGTCGTCGGAGATGAACTTGGACGGGATCGTCGTCGCGTAGCCGCCGTGCTTCGCGTCCGACCACGGGGTGCCGCCGAAGTCGCGGCTGCTGAGGTGACGCCACGGCCCCCACGGTTGCGGCGATTCGTAGAGCTCGAAGGTCGGCCCGGTCCAGGACGCGTACAGATAGCGCTTCGATCGCGGCAGATAGGTCACGCCGCCCTGGCTGATCACGGTCAGGTCGCCGCGGGCGGTGCCGTAGCGCTGCTGATAGAGCCGGCGGGTGTCGGTGAGCACCGGCCGCTTGGCCTCGATTCGCGCGGTCCAGGTCGGCCGGCCGTCGAGGTCGGTGCCGGCGTAGAACCGCCACGCCTTCCGGTCCTGTACCCGGTCGATCGGGATCCGGGCCAGGAAGACGTCCTGCGGGTCCGGCACCTTGTCCGTGGCCGAGTCGCGCCAGTTGCCGTCGAGACCATAGGCGTACGCGAAGCCGTCCGGCGCGTCGGCGTTGCCACGGCCGAAGTCGGCGAACCAGATCGTGGTGAACGTGTGATCATCGAACATCGGCGACCGCTTGTCCCAGGTCCAGGTCCGGCCACGGTCGGTGGACTTGGCGATCGTCGCCGCGGGCGCGTCGTTGAAGTCCTTGGCCAGGTCCTGCACCGCCAGATAGAGGGTGTCGCCGATGCAGAGCATCCCGGTCGGTTTCCGGTTGTAGCCAACGGGATTCCAGATGTTGCCGAGCTGGGCGGCCCGGGCCACGGCTCGGCCGGCGAGCTCGGCCGGGCCACCGGTCACCTCGTTCAGCACGATGTCGTTGGCCGGGATGTCGAGGCTGAAGCCGCGGCCGTCGCCGTTGGCGGTGTAGAGGTTGTCGTTGGCCGCCCAACAGGACGGCCACAGGTCTCCGGTGCTCTCGGTGACCAGGGTGCCGCCGCGATCGATCTCGATCGTGCCGGCGTAGCTGCTCGGCGGCGGGACCTCCGCGGCGCCCGGTTCGGCTTCCGCGGGCGGCCCGACCAAGATCAACGGAACGACCGCCAGAGCGAGGGCGATCAGTGGGACGGTCGGTCTCATCGGCAACTCCGGTCCACGGCGGCGGGGATGACCGGAGACTTTCATGCAATCGGTTGCAGAGCAAGGGTTCGTGGCTGGGCTCAACCGTGCCCGGCAGTCGCGGTCAGGGCAAGGTCGGGCCGGCGGCCGGCGTCCGGCCGGCGACCAGCTCGTCGATCAGGTCGGCGGCGGCCACGGCCCCACCGCCGGCCGGCAGGGATTTCCCGAGGGTACGGGCCGCGGCTCGGCGGGTCGGGTCGGCGAGGCAGTCGTCGACCGCGGCCCGCAGCTCGGCCGGCGGCACGGCGCGGTGCGAGAGATGCTGCCGCAGCACCACTCCGGCACCGCGCTCGGCCACGGCCCGGCCGATGATCATCTGTTCGAACTGCTGCGGGACCACGACCAGCGGCACGCCGAAGTGCAGCCCCTCCAACGCGCTGTTCATGCCGCCGTGGGTGACGAACACCGACGCCCGCTCCAGCACCCGGAGCTGCGGCACGGAAGACCGGACCAGCGTGTTGGCGGACGGTCGGCCGAGCCGGGCCGGATCGATCTCGGTGCCGACGGACAGCAACACCCGGGCCGGCAGGTCGGCGAACGCCTCGAAGCATGATCGGAAGAACGCTTCGCTGCCGGTGTGCAGGGTGCCCAGGGAGACCAGCACCAACGGCTCCGCGGTGGCCAGCAGGTCGGTCAGGTCGGCGTCGTGATCATCGGTGCCGGAGGCCGGCTCGATGGTCGGGCCGACGAAGTGGCACGTCCGGTCGAGCCGCGAGTCGGATCCCTGCATCCATTCGGGGATCGGGAAGAGCGTCAGGTCACCGCGCATCGGGAAGATCGGCCGCGGCGGCAGGCTCCCCGTACCGAAGCGTCGGACCATCCGCTGCCGGGCCGCGACGGTGCCCGGGATGCCCGCCACCGACTCACCGACGAAGGAGATCAGCTCCCGCGCTCCGAGGCTGCGCAGGCCGTCCGCGCCGAGCAGCATCGTCGTCATCAGGGAGATCATCGGCAGCCCGAGACTGGCCGCCGCCATCCGCCCCCAGAGGGCGTTCGAGTCGAACGCCATCGCGGCCGGCGGCCGATCGCGGAGGTCGTCGATCAGGAACGGCACCAGCGCGTGGGTGGCGTCCAGCACCCGGGTGACGACCTCGACCGGGCCACCGTGCCGCGTCGCCTCGGCGATCATGGTCGGGGAGATCGCGCCGGCGGGATAGGGCCGGAACTCGGCGCCGAGCCGCTCCACCGGGCCGCGGAACTCTTCGGTGGCGTAGTAGCTGACCGCGATCTTGCGGCGGACCAGCTCCCGGACCAGCGGTACGGTCGGATTGACGTGGCCGGCCGCCGGCATGGCGGTCAGGGTGATGTGGTTCATCGAACCCTCTCGGTGAAGTCGATCTTGCTGCGGTTGATCTTGGGGCGGCTGGCGATGATCATGAACGTTCCTCGGTCCCGGCCGGGCGCCGGGCGATCTCGGCCGCCAGTCGGTCGCGGAGCTCGCGGTACTGCACCAAGATCGCCGCGGCCGCCGCGGCGATGGCCGGCGGCTCGGCCGGGCCGGGTGGCTGGACGGCCGCCGCGACGCTGTCGTGCAGGGCCTCGGCGATGGTGGCCGGCTTGAGGTCGCCGGTCGCTGGATGCAGATAGAAGCCGGTCTGGATCGCGCTCAGCATCAGGCCGATCCGGTCGAGCTCGAGATCGTCGCGGAGCAGCCCGTGATCGCGGCACAGCCGCAGCAGGGACCAACTGATCTCGCGGTTCCACGCCCGCAGCGGTTCGACGGCGTCCTCGTGCGCGAGCGTGCCGAGCAGGTCGTGATCCCGGGTCAGCATCGCCCAGATCAGCGGCCGGCTCCGGGCCGCGAGGTAGGTGAGCCGGGACTGCTCGGCCGGCGGCGCCGCGGCCGGATCGCGCTCGATGGCCGCGATCAGCTCGTCCGTGATCGCCAGCGACTCGCGCATCAGCACGGCGCCGAGCAGCCGGGACCGCGACTCGAAGTGCAGATAGACGGTGCCCTTGCCGATGCCGGCCCGGCCGGCCACCTCCGCGATGGTGACCCGCTTCGCTCCCCAGCGCAGCAACAGCTCGGCCACCGCATCCAGGATCCGCCTGTCCCGCCGTTCGTACTCGCTCTCGGACATGGTCCTCCTGACCGATGACCAGATTATCCTTTTGGTCACGAACATCCCAGGGATGGGTTGTGTGGCATCGGTTACGCTGCGGCCCATGTCAGCCGGAGGGGACCGATGAGGGCGGTGATCGCGCACGGCGCGGGCGATCTTCGGGTCGAGGAGGTGGCCGATCCGACTCCCGGGCCGGGTGAGGTGCTGGTCCGAATGGAATGGGGCGGCATCTGCGGCTCGGATCTGTCCTACTGGCGGCACGGCAGCACGGGCACCGCGGTGCTGACCGAACCGCTGATCCTCGGCCACGAGGTGGCCGGCCGGGTTGCGGCGTTCGGTCCCGGCATCGAGGCCACCGGGTACGAGCTCGGAGACCCGGTCACCGTGCACCCCGCGACGGTGGTCGGTGATCAAGAACTACCCGACCGGATCGCCGGCCGCAGCAACCTGCACCGGATGGTCCGCTACTTCGGCTCGGCGGCCTTCACCCCGCACACCCCGGGTGGCTTCTCCGGCTTCCGGGTGGTCTCACTTGATCAACTGCGGGCGGTGCCGGCCGGGGTCGAGTTGCGGGCCGCCGCGGTGGCCGAGCCGCTGGGCGTCGCCCTGCATGCCGTGCACCGGGCCGGCGACCTGACCGGCAGATCGGTGCTGGTCAGTGGCTGTGGCCCGATCGGCGTGCTGGTCGTGGCCGCGGCCCGAGCGGCCGGAGCGGCGATGATCACGGCCGCCGACGTGGCTTCGTACCCGCTCGGTATCGCCCGCCGGATGGGCGCCGACGCGGTGGTTGATCTTGCCGCCGGCGAGCCGTTGCCGGCCGACGTCGAGGTGACGATCGAAGCCTCCGGTGTGCCCGCGGCGATCGGTCCGGTGTTCGCCGCGACGGCGCGCGGCGGAGTCGTGGTCCAGGTCGGCAACCTGCCCGGCGGCCCGCAGCCGGCCGACCTGGCGGCCCTGGTCAGCCGGGAGCTCGACTACCGCGGCAGCTACCGGTTCGTCGACGAGATCACCGACGCCTTGCGGCTGCTGGCCGGCGGACTGGACATCGAGCCGCTGCTGACCCACACCTTCGATCTTGGTCAGGTGACCGAGGCGTTCGAGGTCGCCGCCGGTCCGCAGAGCAGCAAGGTGATGTTGCGCCTCGGCTGATCGATTCGTGCCACGCGGGTTCTGAGGAATGGGCCCATTGCAATCTGCCCACGTTCTCACGAGCCCCGAAAGGGCCGGTCGGTGGTTACGGTCTGGCGAGGTGGGAAGGCTGACGCAGACCCACCGGAACAGTCGGACCAGTGTGGGGAGCGACGCGTGATCGGATGGATGTAGTCGAAGCATCGAGTTGGTCGCTGTTCGGTCTGGAGGGCGTGTTGCTCCTGGCCGGCGTCGTCCTGGCCGGGTTCCGTCGAAGGAGTCATCCGACCGCCGCCCGACTCGCGGTCGCCGGGCTTCTCGGCGTGCTGTGCTGCAACTTTCTCAGGGTCGGGATCTCCCTGTTCTACCCTCGGCTCCCTCCCGGGCAGGGGTCGGCCGAATACTGGCAAGCCCAGCAGTTCGGCCTGCTGTCCCTGCACCATGTCGTCAGTTTCATCGGAGCCGTCGGCTGGGCATTGGTCCTGGGGGCGATTTACGTCCAAGGCGGGCAACCACAAGCGGCCGGCCAGGAGCAGATCAGGGACGCGCACTGATGGACACGTTCTCCATGTTGTTGAGCGGAGCGAACCAGTTCCTCGGCCTCTCCCCGTTCCTGGCTGGGCTGATCGTCGCGTTGTTGGCCAGAACAGCCCGATCGCGGACCAGATGGCTCGTTGGGGTCGGCTGTCTGCTGCCGCTGCTGAGTGCTGTCGGCAGTCGCGTCCTGGTCTCCACCGACTTCCTCGTCGGCCTCGACGGTGAGCAGCTCTATCGGGGATACGACCTGCTGGACCTTGGCGAGCAACTGCTCCACCTCACCACCGTCGTCCTGTTCCTGCTGGCTCTGGGGACAGTGCTCCGACCCCGCACCGTCGCCGGCGCAGATAGCTGATCGCGAGCAGCAGCAGGCACGGACCCCAGAGCACCATCGGCGCATAACTGATCAACTGCACGGTGAGCGGGAAGCCCCGATCCATGCCGGCATCGAACGCGGTGCCGGTGATCGCGGCGTACGGCACCCCGAAGGTCCAGACCATGATCAGTCCGGCGCCGCCGGTGATCGCCAGCAGGGTCGGCAGCCAGCGGTTGATCACCCGGCCGCGGAGCACCGGGATCCATGGTGGGACCACCTCGCCCCAGCGCTGGACCAGGCCCAGAGCGAGCAGCGCCAGCAGCTCGGAGATCAGACTCAGCAGCACCATCCGAAACGCCCCGAACGGCGTGTCCAACCGCGACCGGGTGATCCAGGCGAGGTCATAGCCGGGCCAGTCGATCCCGGCGGCGATGCCCAACCGCCACAGGGCCGACGGCAGGGTCAGCAGCGTGATCAGATGCGCGATCCGCCACGATCTCGACGACACCCCGGCCGCCCGGTGCCACCAGGCTTCGGCCCGCACGGTGGACCGATCACTGTCCAGCTTCGCCATGCCACCAGCGTGCCGGCGGTCACCGCGGCCCGGGATCACCCTCGCCGGCGGGCGGGTTCACCCGCCCGGGTGAACCGTGATCAAGTGCGATCAGGCGGCCGGCAGCAGCCGCTCGGCCCGGAGCCGGAACAACGGGTCGTCGGAGGTGTCCGCGAGCTTGATCAACGCGGACGCGATCACGGTCCGGCCGCACCGGCGCGCGGCCGCGTCGTCGGCGATCAGCTCGGTCAGCAGGTGGGTGGCCCGGTGCAGTTCGCGGGAGGCGAGCAGGGCCGGCAGGCAGGCGCAACTCAGCGCGGCCAGCCGCGTGGCCAGGTCGTGCCGGCCGCGCAGATGGGCCCGCTCGTGCTCGATGATCGCCCGCACCTCGGTGGCGGAGAGCCGGTCGGCCAGCCCGGAGCTGACCACGATCTCGGCGGTGCGGCCGCGCAATCCGCAGGCCAGCGGCCGGGGCGAATTGATGTAGTGCACCGACAGCCCGGCGATCATCTCCTGCCGATAGCCGGCCGCGCTGATCAACCGGTCGAAGTCGGCGCGCAGCTGCCGTTCGGCGATGATCATGCCGCCCACCTTGGTGCCGATCAGGCTGAGCAGGCCGCCGGCGACGCCGAGCGAGACCCAGGCGAGCACGGTGCCGCCCGTCGGCACCAGCCAGTCCCGGCCGTCGGCCGTGACGTGGGCGTCGATGCCGAGCACGACCGCCGAGCCGATCGCCAGCATCGCCGAGACCAGCCCGGACAGGAACAGGGTGAACCAGAGCCCGAGGCACAGCCGCGGCCGGGCGATCCGCCAGTGGCCCCGGCCCAGCAGTTGCGGCGCGGCGAAGATCGTCAGCAGCGTGTACGCCGCCAGCACCGCGATCATGATCATGACCGAGGCTGCCGCTTCGATCCGGAACCTCGAGCCTCCAGCGCCTGGCGCAGGGTGGCGGCGTCCCGGGCGTCGAGGTTGCCGGCCAGCCGGACCAGCGCGGCGTTGCGGTCGGTGGTCGCGGTGAGCGACAGCAGCATCTTCTCGACCGCGTCCTCGGACTCGGACTTGGCGGCCGCGAACCGGATCGTCGCCGCACCCTCGTCGCGGACCACTCGGCCCTTGCCGCGCAGCCGTTCCAGCACGGTGAGCACGGTGGTGATGGCCGGGGACGGATCGGTGATCGCGGCCTGGATCTCCCGCGCCGTGAGCGGCCCGTCGTGCTGCCAGAGCGCGGCCATCACCCGCGCCTCCAGCTCGCCCCGATCTCGTACCATCGCACTCCTTCTACAAGTTGTTGAAGCCTAGCGTAGAGTGCGCGACAGACTCATGGAAACGACGACTCTGGAGCACGCGGCATGACCAACGCTCCGCATCGCGCCGAGCGGGCCCGCGTGCCGGCGGCAGTCCTGATCGCGGTGACCGTGGCGGCGGCGGTGGGCGTGGTGCTCGCTGCCGGCTGGCAGGCCCAGCAGACGACCCTGCCCGGCCGGGTCGAGGCCGACCTGTTCACCATCGCCGCGGGCGCACTGTTCGGCTTCGTCGCGACCCTCTTCGCGCTGGTCTCGCTGGCCAAGCTGATCCGGGTCGCGGCGTTCGCCCGCCGGCCGGCGCGGGAAGCGGCCAACCTGCTGGCCGATCGGCAGCAGGACCTCGTCGCGGCCGGTGGCGGCTGGGCGGCCGGCTGGTGCGTCACGGCCCTCGCCGCCGCCCCGTTCAGCGCAGCGACCAGCACCGGCGTCCCGATCGGGTACGTGCTCTACGCGCCGGCCGACTTCCTGAGCTCGAGCCAGTCCGCGCAGGCCTGGCTGGTGACCGCGGCGATCGCCTTCGTGGTCGCGCTGGCCACCCGCTTCGCCCACACCTGGCGCTCGGCGGTGGCAGTCGCCGGGCTGGTCGCCGTCGGCGGTCTGCCACCGGTGCTCACCGCGCAGGTGTCGGTCGGTGCCGGGCACGACCTGGCCACCGACGCCGCGACGATCCTCACCCTGGCCTGCTCGGTCTGGTTCGCGATCACCTGGGCCGCCGGAGCCGCCTGGCAGGACCCGGCGGCGGTCGCCCGGTATCGGCTGGTGGCCGGCGTCGCCCTCGGCCTCAGCCTGGCGGCGCGGATCGGGATCGGGGCCTTCGAGTTGGCCGGCGAGACTCCCTGGGAGTCCGGCTACGGCCTGGTCGCGGCCGGCGGCTTCGGCGTCATGATCATCCTGGCCGTGCTCTGGCTGGTCCGGCTGCGCCGGTCGTCGTTCGGGCCGGGCTGGGACCCGGCCTTGATGATCTTGGTGCTGGGGGCTCAGTCGGCACTGACGGCGATGGTGCCGCCGCGCTACTGGTGGCCGCAGACGGCGCAGGAGAACTACCTCGGATTCAATGTCGGCGGCGCGCCGCAGGTCGCCGAGCTGCTGCTGCCCGGTCGGCCGAATCTGTTGATCGCCTGCCTCGCGATGGCGGCGATCGCGCTGTATCTCTGGGGCTTCCTGCGGCTCCGGCGCCGCGGTGATCACTGGCCGGTCTACCGGGCGGTGCTGTGGACGCTGGCCTGGCTGATCGTGCTGGTGGTGACGACGTCGCGGGTCTGGATGTATTCGTCGGCGATGTTCAGCTGGCACATGGCCGTGCACATGACGTTCAACATGCTGGTGCCGGTGTTGGTCGTGTTGTCCGGCCCGATCACGCTGCTGCAGCGCGCCGGCCGGGTGTCCCGGCCGGGCGAGGAATACCGGGTCCGGGACGCGGTGAATTCCTTCCTGCAGTGGGGTCCGGTGCGGGTGCTGACCCATCCGCTGCTGGTCTGGGTGATCTTCATCGGCTCGTTCTACGCGCTGTATTTCTCCGGCCTGTTCGAGTCGGCGATGAAGTACCACTGGGCGCACCAGCTGATGACGCTGCACTTCCTGATCACCGGCTGCCTGTTCTACGGCCTCGCGGTCGGCGTCGACACGCCGCCGCGGCCGATCCCGCATGTGGCGAAGCTCGGCTTCGTCTTCGCCGCCATGCCGTTCCACGCCTTCTTCGCCGTGGCCGTGCTGTCCGGCAACTCGATCATCGGCGAGAACTACTACAAATCGCTCGACCTGGCCTGGCACAACGACCTGTTCGGTGATCAGCAGATCGGCGGCCAGATCGCCTGGGCCACCGGCGAGCTGCCGTTGTTGATCATCATCGTCGCCCTGGTCGGCCAGTGGTTCCGGTCCGATCAGCGGGAGGCCCGGCGGCGAGACCGGGCGGTCCGCGCCGGGGACGACGAACTGGACGCCTACAACGCGATGCTGGCGGAGCTGTCCCGCCGCGAGACCGATCGGGAGGCGGTGCACGATGACCGGAGTTGAGACCGTACGGGCACCCGCGACCGGACGGATCGAGCTGGAGATCGGCGGCATGACGTGTGCCGCCTGCGCGACCCGGATCGAGAAGAAGCTGAACAAGCTGGACGGCGCGACCGCGATCGTCAACTACGCCACCGAGCGGGCCGTGGTCACCGGGCTGCCGGCCGACCGGGCGACCGACGTGGTGCAGGCGGTGCAACAGGCCGGCTACACCGCCGACGTGATCCCGACCGACCCGGCCGAGGCCGACCGGTTCGAATCCAGCCGGCCGGACCGGGTCGGCATGCTGCGCCGCCGGCTGGCCGTGGCCGCGATCCTCACCCTGCCGCTGGGCAACCTGACCATCGCGCTCGCCCTGGTGCCCGGCCTGCGCTTCCCGTACTGGGAATGGCTGTGTGTGCTGATCGCCATCCCGGTCGTCTTCTGGTGCGCCTGGCCGTTCCACCGGGCCACGCTGCGCAACCTGCGGCACCGCTCGTTCAGCATGGACACCCTGGTCTCGCTCGGCGTGCTGTCGGCCTTCGGCTGGTCGGTCGTTTCCTTGATCACCGGTGCGCCCGACGATCGCGGCTACTGGCTCGGCTACGGGATCACGCCGGCCGGCGCCGACTCGATCTATCTCGAGGTCGCGGCCGCGGTCACCACCTTCCTGCTCACCGGCCGCTACTTCGAGGCCCGGGCCCGGCGGTCCGCCGCCGACGTCCTCGGCGCCCTGAATCGGCTGGCCGCCAATCGGGTCCGGCTGGTCCGGGACGGCGAGGAGCGGGTGGTCGACGTGGCCGAGCTCCGGGTCGGCGACAGCTTCGCGGTCCGGCCGGGGGAGACCATCGCCGCCGACGGTACGGTGACCGACGGCAGCTCGTCGATCGAGGTGTCGATGATGACCGGCGAGCCGCTGCCGGTCGAGGCCGAGCCCGGAGCCGGCGTGCTGGGCGGCACGATCAATCTGACCGGCCGGTTGTTGATCAAGGCGACCCAGGTGGGGGAGCAGACCCAGCTGGCCCAGATGGCCGTGCTGGCCGAGCAGGCCCAGGCCCGCAAGGCCCGGGTGCAGCGGCTGGTCGACCGGGTGGTCGCCGTGTTCGTGCCGGCGGTGTTGATCATCGCCGTGCTGACCCTGGCCGGCTGGCTGATCGGCGGCGCCGGGGTCCGGGAGGCCGCCAGTGCCGCGATCTCGGTGCTGATCATCGCCTGCCCGTGTGCCCTCGGCCTGGCCACGCCGACCGCGCTGATGGTCGGGGTCGGCCGCGCCGGTCAGCTCGGCATCGTGATCAAGGGTCCGGACGCGCTGGAGGCCAGCGGCGAGATCGACACGGTGGTGCTGGACAAGACCGGCACCCTGACCGAGGGGTCGGTCGCGGTGCGTTCGGTGCAGGTGGTGGGGGAGCTCGCCGAGCCGGAGGTGATCCGGCTGGCGGCGGCGGTGGAGCGGCACTCCGAGCATCCGGTCGGCGCCGCGATCGCCGCCCTGGCCGAGCCGGAGTCGCCGGCGCCCGACGTGATCGACTTCGCCGCCGAGCCGGGGCTCGGCGCCCGTGGTTCGGTGGCCGGCCGGCAGGTCGTGATCGGCAACACCAAGCTGCTGGACCGGCACGGGATCGCCGTGCCCGACCCGGCCGCCGCGGCGCTGGCCGAGGCCGAGGCCGAGGGCCAGACCGGGGTGCTGGTCGCCGTCGATGGAACGGTGGTGGCGGTGCTCGGACTGGCCGACACGATCCGGGACTCGGCCGCCGGCGCGGTGGCCGAGCTGCGCCGGCTCGGCTTGTCCACGGTGCTGCTGACCGGCGACAACGAGCGGGCCGCCAACGCGGTCGGCCGCGCCATCGGAGTCGATGCGGTGATCGCCGACGTGCTGCCGACCCAGAAGGCCGCGGCGATCGAGTCGCTGCAGGCCGGCGGGGCCAAGGTGGCGATGGTCGGCGACGGGATCAACGACGCGACGGCGCTGGCCACCGCCGACCTCGGGCTGGCGGTGATCAACGGCACCGACATCGCGCTCCGCTCCGCCGACCTGATCCTGGTCCGTCGCCATCTCGGCGTCATCCCGGACGCGATCGAACTGTCCCGCAAGACCCTGCGGACGATCCGCGGCAACCTGATCTGGGCGTTCGGCTACAACATCGCTGCCATCCCGCTGGCGGCCGCCGGCTGGCTCAACCCGCTGATCGCCGGTGTCGCCATGTCGCTGTCGTCGGTCTTCGTGGTCACCAACAGCCTGCGGCTGCGCTCCTTCCGCGCATGATCGCGGACTGGACGGTCACGGTGATCTTCGTCGCGACCGCGCTGTACGCGATCATCCGGGCCGCCGCGCGACCCGGCTGGGTCACCCTGGTCTCGCAGCTGCTGCACGCCGTGATGGCCGTGGCCATGATCGCGATGACCTGGTGGCGGCAGCCGGACTGGCTCGGCTGGCTGCAACTGGCCGCGTTCGCGCTGGCCGGGGTCTGGTATCTGCTGCCGGGCGTACGCGACCGCTGCGATCGGCACTCCGCGATCACCCATGCCGTGATGATGTTCGGCATGTCCTGGATGGTATTGGTGATGATCATCCGCCCCGCCGGCTCGATCGCGACCCTGGCCGGCGTCGCGGTGCTGGTCGCGTTCCTGGCCGTCGGCAGCCGGCAGGTGGTCGCGCTCGCCGTACCGGTGGCCGAGCGACGGGTGGCGGCTCTGCGGCCCCGGGAGCTGGACCGTGCCGCCACCGCGCTGATGGTGCTCGGCATGATCATCATGACGGTCCCGATGCTGACGGTGGCCAGTGCTTGACCACGATTCTACGGATTGTAGAATCACCCATCCATGCCGAGTTGTCAGAACTGAGTTGCCCTATGACACAACTCAGTTCTGACAACTCGGCCGAAAAGTGTGCGAAAGAGGAGCGGGTTGCGATGGGGAGACGAGTTCTGCCGGTGGTCGGTGCGGCTCTGGGTGGGCTGCTGATCGCGGCCTGGTCGGCCATTCCCGCCGCGGCCCACGTCTCGGTCAAGGCCGACCAGGCGGTGGCCGGCGGCTACGCCGTGCTGACCTTCGCCGTGCCGCACGGCTGTGAGGGTTCGCCGACGACCAAGATCGCGATCAAGATCCCGGAGTCGGTCACCTCCACCAAGCCGACCGTGGTCGCCGACTGGCAGGTCGAGGCGCCGCAGGTCAAGCTGGCCCAGCCGCAGACCGACAGCCACGGCAACCAGATCACCGAGCGCGTCGATCAGGTGATCTACACCGCGGAGACCCCGCTGCCCGACGCGCTCCGGCAGACCTTCGAGGTCCAGGTGAAGCTGCCGGAGGACGCCGCCGGGACGACCCTGGCCTTCCCGGTGGTGCAGTCGTGCGTCCAGGGCGAGACGGCCTGGATCCAGGTCGCCGCCGCGGGGGAGAACGGCGAGGAGTTGGAGCACCCGGCCCCCGCGATCAAGATCGTGGCGGCCGAGCCGGATGAAGTCACCGCGGGTTCGGGCACGCCGGGCGAGCCGACCCAGGCGGCCGCGGCGCCGGTGGGCTGGACCGGCCCGGCCGGTCTGGCCGCCGGCGTGCTCGGACTGGTCCTCGGCGGGATCGCCCTGGCGCGAACGAGGCAGCGACCCTGACCGGTGTGAAACGCATCCTGGGGATGCTGCTGCTGGCCGGGCTGTTGGTGATGGTCACCGCAGCTCCGGCTTCGGCGCACGCCCGCCTGATCGGCACCGACCCGGCCGAAGACGCGGTGCTGCCCGCCCGGCCGGCGGCCGTCGTGCTGACGTTCGACCAGACGATCCAGGCCGTGACGGACGGAGTGACGCTGTTCGCCGCCGATCGGCCACCCCGGCCGCTGCCGGCGACCGCGGTCGGCCCGACGCTGCAGGTGCCGCTGCCCGATGATCTTGGTCAGGGCACGTTCCTGGTCGGCTGGCAGGTCCGCTCCGACGACGCCCATCCGATCTCCGGGGTGCTCGAGTTCTCGATCGGGCACCGCGGTCCGCCGCCGACCGGGCCGCAGCCGACCGCCACCGACACGGCCGAGCCGTACCGGATCGTCGCCCAGGCGCTGGCGTACCTCGGCTTGTTGGTGGCGATCGGCCTCGCCGTCTTCGACGGCGTGCTGGCCTCGGTGCCGGCCGCCGCCCGGGTCCGCCGCGACACCCGGCTCCGGCACCGGTTGGAGTGGACCGGAGCCGCCGCGGCCATCGCCGGGACGATCGGACTGGCCGTCGTGGCCGGCGTCACCGGCGCGCCGATCTTCACCCCGTTGTTGGTGGTCCTGCTCGTCGCGTCCGGCCTGGCACTGCTGCTGGCCGTACCCGATCGCGGTCACCGGGCCGGGCGGATCCTGGCCGGCTGCGGAGCGGTGATCGCCGCCGCCTCGGTGCTCCCGATCGGCCACACCCGGACCAAGGGCCCGGCCTGGCTGATGCTGCCCGCCGACCTGCTGCACGTGCTGGTCGGAGCGATCTGGCTCGGCGGCCTGATCGGGCTGGTGATCGTGCTCGGCTCGACCCGCAACGAGCGGTCCGACGAGCCCGATGCCGGGCCGGCAGCGACCGTGCTGGCCCGGTTCTCCGTGCTGGCCGGCACCGCCGTGGTCCTGCTGGCGGTCACCGGGACCGTGCAGGCGCTGCTGATCCTGCCCGAGCCGCGGGCGCTGATCGACACCGGCTACGGCCGGACCCTGCTGGTCAAGATCGGCCTCACCGCCGTCGCCGCGGCGATCGCGTTCGACAACCACTTCCGGCTGGCACCCAGGGTCCACGCCACCGGTGCCGGCACGGCCGGGGTCCGGATGCTGCGCCGGGCGGCGATCAACGAGGCCGCGATCATCGCGCTCGCGGTCGTCACCGCCGGCGTGCTGGTCGGGCTCAGCCCCAACCTGGACGACCGGTCGCCCCGTCCCGGGGAGTCGGGGGACCGGGCCCGGGAATTCACAGCAACGTTGGATACGGTGACCTTGCAAGGTCGGGTGGAACCGGGTCGCGTCGGCGGGAACGCGGTCGAATGGACGATCGTTGATGCGAAGGGGCGTACAGCCCGGCTCGTCGAGACTCCTCGACTCCGGGCCATCCACCGGGCATCCGGACTGGGGCCGATTGTCGGTACGACCGCGCCGAGCGCGGCGGGGTCGTACCGCTCCACCCTCGACCTTCCACTGGCCGGCACCTGGCGGTTCGAGTTCTCGGCCAGGATGTCGGAGTTCGCGGAACCGGTGACCGAGGTCGAGATCGAGATCGCGCCATGAGCGCGGACCCCGGATCACCTGATTGTTAGGCTGCTGACGTGTACAGACGAAAGGTTGGCGTAGATGGCCACGGTGAAGTCGAAGGCGGGTAAGGCCGGGGGTTCCGGCACTCGGAAATCCGCCCGAGAGACGGCCAAGGCCCAGGTCGCTGCGGTGCAGCGCCGGGCCCGGCTGACCCAGATCCTGGTGATCGGCGTGGTGGCGGTCGTCGTGATCGGCATCATCGGCTCGGCCGTGATCATCTCCGTCGTCACCCAGAACTCGCGCCGGCCGGTCGCGGCCGCCGACGCCATGGTGACGATCGCCGGCGGCAAGCAGGTCCCGATCGGCGTCGACGGCGATGCGATCCGGCTCGGCCCGGCCGATGCCAAGGCGACCGTCGACCTCTACGTCGACTACGCCTGCCCGCACTGCAAGGACTACGACGCCGCGACCGCCGAGACCTACGAGCAGCTGCTCGGTGAGGGTGGCCTCGCGGTCAAGTTCCATCTGCTCAAGTTCCAGTCGGCGCCGTACGGTGCCGCCGCCGGCAACGCCAGCGCTGCCGTGGTCGCCAATCAGCCGCAGGACTGGCTGGCCTTCCACTCCGCGCTGTTCGTGAACCAGACCGAGCAGACCTCGACCTGGCAGAACGGCGACTTCCGCGCCTTCGCCGAGCAGCAGGGTGTGACCAATCCCGAGGCGCTGAAGGCGATCGACGAGGGCAAGTACGCGTCCTGGATCACCTCCAACACCAATGACGCGGTCAAGGCGCAGGTCAGCAAGACGCCGACGGTGCTGATGAACGGGGAGCCCAAGGACCTGGTGACCGGTCAGCAGTTGATCGATCAGGTGCACGACCTGTTGAGGAGCTGAGGCATGGTCGCGGTGTCGACGCCGGAGGTTGCGGACTCCGAGGAGGAGACCACGGCACCGTCCCGGGCGTACCCTCTGCTGTTGATCATCTGCGGGGCGATCGGTTTCGTCTCCGCGATGGTGCTGACCATCGAACGGATCCATCTGCTGCAGGATCCCGAGGCCAAGCTGTCCTGCGACATCAGCCCGTTCGTCGCCTGCGGGCCGGTGATGTCGTCACCGGCGGGAGCCCTGTTCGGCTTCCCCAACCCGCTGCTCGGCATCGGCGGGTTCGCCGTCGTGATCACCGTCGGCGCGGCCCTCCTGTCCGGCGCCCGGTTCGCCAACTGGTTCAAGATCAGCTTCGCGGTCGGGACGCTGCTCTCGGCCGTGTTCATCACCTGGCTGCAGAGCCAGAGCCTGTACGTGATCGGCAAGCTCTGCCCGTGGTGCATGCTGGTCTGGGCGATCACCATCCCGATCGTCGCCAGCACCATCGTCCGGACGCTGGCCGACGGCTCGTTCGGTGACCGGGCCCGCTCGGTCGGCCAGCGGCTGGCCGGCTTCCAGATCAGCATCATCGCGATCTGGTACCTGATCGTGATCGCCGCGATCGGCCTCCGCTTCTACCGCGACTTCGCCCTCTTCTGGTTCGGCGTCGCGCTCTGATCGGTCCGCCCTAGTCCGCGGGCCAGCTCGGCGCAGTGCGGGAACGGGATCGGACGGACCAACGGGTCCGCGTGGCGGTGCACGATCTGCCAGCGGTTGCCGGCACGCCGGAAGACCACGGTGACCCGCAGCGACCAATCCTGGTCCGGCAGCCCGCCGATCTCGGCGTGCTGTCGTTCCACACCCACCAACACGGCGAGGTCGCCGGACGTGTAGCTCTGCTCGACCTCCAGCGTGGCCTCGCCGGCGGTGAAGAACCGGCTGGTCGCCTCCAGCGCCGATTCGCTGTCGTCGAACCCGCGGCCCGTCTCGCCGCCGTACGGGGGCATCAGGGTGTAGTCGTCGCCATGATCGAAGATCGCGATGTACTGCCGCACGTCGCCGCGGATGTAGGCGTCGGCGGCGCGGTCCATCAGGGTGATCAGTTCGGCCAGGTCATCAGCGGTGATCTCCGGGCTGCTCGTCATGGCACATTCTTGCTCCGATCGCGGCATCCGCGGCGGCCTTTCGGAGACTTCGACGCTATTCGGCGCCGCGGGGCAGGTCGAGCTTCTTCAACCGCAGATAGGCGCCGCTCATGTGCTTGTCGACCGCGGCGCGGGCGGCCTGCGGGTCAGCGAGCGCGAGAGCGTTGCGCAACTCGAGATGCTCGGCGTGGCCGACCCGGGCGAAGTCGGGGAAGTTGACGTTGCGGGTGTGCAGGAAGAACGAGACCTGACTGCGGATCGACGTCCACACGCGGAGCACCCGCTGGTGGTCGGCGGCCGCGTAGATCACGTCGTGGAACCGGAGGTCGAGCCGCACGGCATCGGCCGGGGCGACCGGCCCGGCCGCCGCCTTCATCTCGGCCAGGACGGCATCGAGGTCGGCGAACTCGCGCTCGCCCATCCGGGTGCAGGCCCGCTCGGCGGCCAGCTGCTCGATCGCCGTCCGGAGCGTGTGCACCTCCTCGACGTCGCCGGCGGTCAGCGTGCTGACGAAGGCGCCGCGATGCCGCCGGAGTTCGACGTGTCCCTCGGCCTCGAGCTGGACGAAGGCCTGCCGGACCGGGCCCCGGCTGACGTTCAGGGCGGCCGCGATCTCCGCCTCCTTCAGATGCTCGCCGGGCTGGAACCGGCCCTCGGAGATCATGTCCCGCAGCAGCGCGACGACGACGTCGCCGAGTGCGGGCTGCAATTGCAGAGGAAGCATCATGCCCTCGCTGCTGCTCATCCCGTCTCCCATCTCCCGCGCCTCTTCCCGCACTCTCCGAGAATGCGCCATCAGCGGCAGATTGTCAGATCATTGACAATATATCCTAGATGACGCAGACTCGACCTCAGTGGACTTGATCACCACGGCAGCGCTGCCGACCGTGGTCCCCGGCGGATTCGCCCCGCTGTCACAGCGATGTGGAAGGTAGTGATCATCAAGTGACGATCGATCTGGAGCCGAACCTCCATCTGCAGCCGGAGAAGCACCGCCGCGCGCTGGGGCCGTTCCCGCTGGCCGCCCCGAGCGATCCGGCCGCGCCGCACGTGACGGTGGCGAAGATCACCGTCGACGCCGGCGCCGACGTCGGCCCGCTGACGCCGGTCTGGCAGAGCATCGGCTACGACGAGATCAATTGGACCTACACGCCGACCGGCAAGCGGCTGCTGCGCCGCTTCTCCGACATCTCCGGGGCGAGCTATCACGTGCGGCCGCACTACATGTACTGCTCGGGCAGCGGCTTCGGCATTCCCCACTGGGGGCAGGGAAACGTCTACCACGAGGATGCCGACGGCACCCCGTACTACGACTTCACGATTCTTGATCAGGCCTACGACGCCATCGTGGGCGCCGGTCACCACGTGCTGGTGGAGCTCGGCTTCACGCCGCGCGACCTGGTCCCGGACGAGGCCAAGGAGTTCACGGTGGTGGCCAGCCCGACGGCCTACACCGCTTATGAGGCGGGCGCCTGGGGCTATCCGCCGAAGGACTACGGCAAGTGGGGCGGGCTGATCGCGGCGACCGTCCAGCACTGCGTCGACCGGTACGGCGCGGACGAGGTGTCGGCCTGGCTCTGGGAGCTGTGGAACGAGCCGGACGGCTCCTACTGGCGTGGCACCGTGGAGCAGTTCAACGAGTTGTACTCGGTGACGGCGCGGGCGATCAAGGACGTGTTGCCGACGGCCCAGGTCGGCGGTCCCGCCGTCACCAGCAGTGGGATCCATTTCCTGGAAGGGTTTCTCGACTACACCTCGGCCCGGCAGGAACCGCTGGACTTCATCTCGTACCACACCAAGGGATCCCGGTTCCGGCACCGGACCTATGGCCCGATCGATGCGCCCGCGACGGAGCGACAGAGCCCGTCGGCCACGAAGATGTTGTACGACCTGAGGGGTTTCAACCGGCTGATCGCGCGGTATCCGGAGTATCGGAGCCTGCCGGCGATCGTCGACGAGTGTGACGCCGCGGTCCCGGCGCACTTCGGCCGCTACGACAACGCCAACTACCAGTTCCAGAACACCGAGTACTACCCGGTGTTCCAGGTGAAGTTGATCAAGAAGATCCTCGACCTCAACGAGCAGGAGGACGTCACCGTCACCCAGGCCACCTCGTGGAGCTTCTACTTCGAGGGCGAACGCTACTTCGAGGGGACCCGCTCCTTCCTCACCGCCGGCGAGGTGGAGAAGCCGCTGCTCAACGCCTACCGGATGCTCGGTCGGCTCGGCCGGCAACGGATCAGCGCGGTCTCCGACGCCGCCTGGTCGATCGCGGCGCTGGAGCAGACCGACGGTTCCAGCATGCCGGAGGAGATCGACAGCCTGGCCTCCCGGGACGAGGACGGCACGATCGCCGTCCTGGTCTGGCGGCACACCGATGATCAGTATCAGGAGGCTGCCGAGGAGGCGGTCGCGACGATCGACCTGACCGGCCTGACGGCGGAGCGCTACCGGCTGGATCACTTCCGGATCGATCATGATCACAGCAACGCCCACACGGTCTGGCGATCACTCGACGCGCCGCAGGATCCGAGCGCCGAGGAGCTGGCCGCGATCAAGGCCAGACAGGGGCTGGAAGAGCTGGCGGAGTCGGCCACCGTCGACGCCGCCGCCGGTGCCGTGTCGGTCCAGGTGCGGCTGCCGCTGCCGGCGGTGTCGCTGTTGATCTTCTCACCGCACAGCTGAGGATGGACTGTCGATGGCGACTTCCGCCGCACCCTACGGCCAGAAGCTCGGTCGCGGGCTGAGCGCCGCGCCGGCGCTGCCGCCGCGCGCCGAGAGGCGGGTGGGGTTGCAGCGTCGGCAGACGCTCTGGATCTGGCTGTTCCTGGTGCCGACCGTCGTGCTGTACGGGGTCTACACGATCTATCCGATCGGGGCGAGCTACTGGTATTCGCTGGTCGAATGGAACGGCTTCGGCGCCGACCAGAAGTTCGTCGGGCTGAACAACTACAGTGCCGTCTTCGCCGATCCGCTGTTCTGGAGCTCGTTCAAGATCACGCTGATCTTCATGGTGCTGGTCGCCCCGGCCCGGGTGATCCTGAGCTTCCTGCTCGCGATCGTGCTGAACTCGCCCAAGTTGCCGATCTCCCGGGTGTTCCGGACGGTGTTCTTCCTGCCGGTGGTGACCACGACCGCGATCGTCGGCGTCGTGATGCAGTTCATCCTCGATCCCAGCAGCGGACCGACGAACTCGATCCTGCAGGCCCTCGGACTCCCGGGCGGGATCAACTTCCTCGGCGAGTCAACCACCGCGCTGATCACCGTCTCGGTGGTCTACGTCTGGAAGTTCTTCGGGATCACCATGATCTACTGGCTGGCCGCCTTGCAGACCATCCCGCGAGAGATCAACGAGGCGGCCATGATCGACGGGGCCGGCCCGGTGCAACTGTTCCGACACATCACGGTGCCGATGCTAAAGCCGTTCCTGATCATCATTTCCCTGCTCACCATCGAGGACACGTTCCGCGCCTTCGACCTGATGCAGACGATGACCGCGGGCGGGCCGTTCTTCAGCACCGAGATCATCGAGATCTACATCTACCGCTGGGCCTTCGCCGCTCCCATTCCCCAGCTCGGGCACGCCTCAGCCGCCGCGGTCGTCTTCGGGCTCTTCGTGTTCGTGATCGGGCTGATCCAGCTCTGGGGCGTCTATGCCGCCCGCCGGATGCGGAGGGACCACTGATGAGCGCCTCGACCTCGACCGTCCGCCGGCCGGTGCCCGCCTCGAAGCTCAGCCGGGCCCTGCGCCGGGCGCCCTGGTGGATCGCCGTCGCCTTCCTGGTCGGGGTGGCGATCCTGTGGATGTTCCCGTTCATCTGGATGATCTCGGCCTCGCTGAAGGACAACATGGAGGTCTTCGCCGCCGGCCTCCAGCTGATCCCGGAGCGGTTCGCCTGGGAGAACTACTCCCGCGCCTGGGAGGACGCCCGCTTCGGTCGCTATCTGATCAACACCGTGATCGTCACGCTGTGGACCGTCGTCATCGTCACCGTGCGCTGCGCCGCCTGCGGTTACGTCCTCGGCCGCTACCGGTTCCCGGGCTCCCGGGTGATCATGGGCATCCTGATCGCGACCCTGTTCGTGCCCACCGGCTACACGATCATCCCGATCGTGCAGGTGTCGCTGCAGCTCGGCGTGATCAACTCACTGACCGGGATGATCTTGGCGCTGAGCGGAGCGGCGCACGTCTCGGCGATCCTGATCTACGCCGGCTACTTCCGGCAGTTGCCCAAGGAGCTCGAGGAGGCCGCCATCGTCGACGGGGCCGGGTTCGTGCGGATCTTCTTCTCGATCATGCTGCCCTTGGCGATGCCGGTGACCGCGACCGTGGCCCTGCTGACCTTCCTGGCCACCTGGAACTCGTTCTTCCTGCCGCTGGTGTTCTCCTTCAGCCGGCCGGAGCTGCGCACCCTCAGCGTCGGCATGCAGGCCTTCGTCGGCGAGAACGCGGTGGACTGGTCGGGGATGGCTGCGGCCGGCGTGATCTCGATCATCCCGGTCGTCGCCCTGTTCTTCTTCCTGCAACGGTTCTTTGTCGAAGGCATCGCCGGAGCGGTGAAGTCATGATTCTGACACCACCCTCCCTCCTGAACGATGCGGGCAATGTCGCTCCTAATCGAAAGGAAAGAATCTGATGTCCGGATTGACGCGACGACGTTTCCTCATGGGCTCCTCGGCCCTCGCGATGACCGCGGTGGCGGCCGGCTGCGGCGGCGGTGGCGGCGGCACCGGCACGACCGGAGGTGGCGGGGCCGGCGGACTGCGCTGGTGGGATCACTTCAGCTCGTTCCAGAAACTCAACGACGACTGGGCCGCCAAGCAGGCGGAGGCACTCGGGGTGGCGGTGACCCACACCTACAACGACGCCTCGAAGGCGCCCGAGGCACTGCAGCTCGCCAACCAGGCCAAGCAGCTGCCCGACGTCTATTCCAATGTCGTCGGCCTGCCGCTCGCCGCCCTGGTGAAGGACAACTGGGTCCGGGAGCTCGAGATCTCCGAGGAGGTGCTGGGCGCCCTGCCCAAGGGACTGGTCTCGGAGGGCATCACCAGCATCGACGGAAAGCTGTACGGGCTGCCGCTGTTCACCTTCCGCCAGTACACGGCGGTGACCTGGTTCAACACCGAACTGATCACCAAGGGCGGGCTCGATCCGGCCAACCCGCCCAAGACCTACGACGAGTTCCGTGACGCCTGCGCCAAGCTCAAGGGCGCCGGAGTGGTGCCGATGGTGCTGGCCCTCGGGGCCGACGGCGGCCGGGTCGAGGACGAGATGGACGACATGGCCCAGACCGGGGGATTCGAGGGCTATCAGGGGCTGAAGTTCGCCACCGGTGAGTACGCCTACCACGACGACGCCTACGTGAACGGGATCGAGTTCTGGAAGGAGTTGTACGACACCCAGATGATGTTGCCGGGCACCAACAACTTCAGCGTGGTCAACGCCCGGACCCGGTTCGCCTCCGGCGCCGCCGCCTACTTTATCGACGGTCCGTGGCTGCCGGGTGGCTCCCGGGTGTTGCAGGAGGCGTTCGTACCCAAGATCGGTGGCGGTCAGATCCTCACCGCCGAGGCCGGGGTGACGCCAATGACGTACCGCGGGCTGAGTGGCCCGTCGTACTTCGTCTCCGGCAGCTCTGCCGACCCGGAGAACGCGACCAAGATCATCGAGTCGTTCATGACCGACGACTACCAGAAGCAGATGACCGCGGCGATGGACCAGCCGCCGGTCAACCTCGACGTGGTCGACTCGGCCGACGTGATCGAGCCGTACAAGAAGATCATCAACCTGTACAAGGAGCAGGTGTTCCAGATGCCGCAGGCGATCGTCCGCAACCCCGACATCGCCGCGGTGGACGCCCAGCGCAAGCCGATCACCCCCAGCCTGGGCCAGGTCATGCAGGGCTATCTCGGCGGCGACATCACCGATCTCCGGGCCGCTCTGAAGAAGCTCAGCGACTCTTACGAGGCCGACCGGGAGCAGGCGATCAAGGCCTCCGGGGCGGACGTCTCCGTCGACGACTATGCCTTCAGCGATTGGAAGCCGGGCGCCGACTACACCTACCAGAAGTAGAGGACGGCCCGATGAGCACCTGGCCCACCGACCGCACCGTGATCGTCACCGGGGCGACCTCGCCGCGGGGGATCGGCCGCAGCACCGCCTCGTTCCTGGCCGAGCGGGGTTGGAACATCGGCCTGATCGATCTCGATCAGGCCGAGTGCGACGATTTCGCCGCCGAGCTGATCGAGCGGCACCATGTCAAGGCTTTCGGTGCCGCGGCCGATGTCGCCGACGAGCAGCAGGCCCGGGCGGCGGTGGACGCGATCGAGGGCGCGCTGCCGCAGCTCGTGGCGCTGGCCAACATCGCGGGGGTGAGCTCGCCGGTCGGCTATCTGGAGCTGACCTCCGAGGAGTGGCACCGGGTGATCAACATCAACCTGCACGGCGTGCACTACGTGACCAAGCGAGCGGTCGAGACCATGGTCGAGCACCGCCTCGGCCGGATCGTCAGCATCTCCTCGGTCTCGGCCCAGCGCGGCGGCGGCACGTTCAGCAAGACGCCGTACTCGGTGGCGAAGGCCGGCCTGATCGGCCTGACCCGGTCGCTGGCCCGTGAGCTCGGTGGCTACCGGATCACGGTGAACGCGGTCTCGCCCGGGCCGATCGACACCGACATCATGGGCGGCACGCTGTCCGAGGAACGCAAGGAACTGCTGGCGCAGGATCTGGTGCTCGACCGGGTCGGCCGGACCGCGGATGTCGCGGCCGGGATCGGCTTCCTGATCTCCGAGGAGGCCGGATTCATCTCCGGTCAGACGCTGAACATCGACGGCGGGTTGTACATGCACTGACTCTCGATCGAGTTCGCAGAAACGGCCCATTCGGGCGGATCGGCGCTGTTATGCTTTTGACACATTAACCAGCTCGATCTCTCCCTCCGGGATGAAGATCGCTGGAATTCGATCAAGGGGTCTCAATGGTGCGCTCTTGGGGGATTGGCGCTGTCTTCGGCTCGATCATGGCGATTCTGGTCGGCCTGATCGCGGTCACACCGGCCCAGGCCGGGACCAACCTGACGGCCGAACAATCGGCCGCCCAGAAAACCGCCCGCTATTGGCTCGATCATGGCGGACTCAACATGGTGATCGCGCAGCCCGTGCGGGAGGAGGTGGATCTTCCGGCGGCGTATCACTCGTCCCCGTCGTCCGAGACGGACCGTGATCGACTCGAGCGGCTGCTCGGGGTGCTGAAGGCGCCGAGGCTGCCGGACTCGGTCGGCCGGGTGTTCTTCCTCGACGACCAGGGCAAACGACGCTGGTGCACCGGGGTCGCCCTGCAGGCGCGCTACCGCAACGTCGTCGCGACTGCCGGACAGTGTGCCGACCAGGATCTCGACCACTGGATCTTCGTGCCGGGTTCGGGATCCGCGCTGGGCCGGGCGCCGCTCGGGGCGTTCGTGGGTCAGCAGGCATTCCGGCATTACGACTTCGAGGTCTACGACGACCACGACCGCAATTACGCGTTCGTTGCCGTGCACGACGGGGTGACGCTCAAGGGCAAGAAGTTGCGCGAGGCCGGTGCATTGGGTGACGTCGTTCCCGGGCAGGGATTCGCCTGGAATCAGTCGGACGGCGTGCGGGTGATCATGGGTCACGCCGCGGGTTGGCCGACCGGGTTCTGGCAGCGCTCGCCGGACGATCCGGTCGACGAGACCTTCCCGGTGCGGGTGGCCGCGCTCAAGGGTGAAGAATTGCTCGGCATTCGGCCGAGCAGCCCGTTCACCAATTCGCTCGGCTCGTCCTGGCTGCACCAATACAACGCGACGAAGAAGGTCGGATATCTGAACGGCATCACGATTGCGACTTCCAGTGATCCGGCCGACGGCGCGGTCAGCATCTCGGCGCCGTTCGACAGCGAGACCCTGACGGTCTATCGGGCCGCGGACGCGGTCGACACCGGCAGCATTCTCTGAATCGCCGGATCGGTGATCAGCTCGGCGAAGATCAACTCCGCCGGGCCGATCACCGGCAGGTCGGGGCCGAGGGCGGCCCGGCTGACCTCGGGTGGTGTGCCGAGGGCTGGAAAACCCTGCCCGCGTACGGCCTTGGCCAGCCGCTCCGGATCGGCGGCCTGCAGCGAGCCGAGGAAGCCGCCGAGGATGATCAACTCCGGATCGAACGTGTTGCTGAAGTCGATCGTGGCCTGAGCCAGCCAGTCCAGCTGCCGGGCCACCTCGGCCCGGGCCGGTGAGCCGGGGTCGAGCAGCCGGCGGTCCAGGGTCTCCGGGTCGGCGTCGGCCAGGCCGAGAGCGGTCAGCAGCCGGTCCCGGGTGACCTCGGTCTCCAGACAGCCGCGACGACCGCAGTGACAGTCCCGGCCGGCCGGGTTGACCACCGTGTGGCCGAGCTCGCCGGCGAACCCGGACCGGCCGCGCAACGGGCGGCCCTCGATCACCACGCCGCCGCCGATGCCGCTGGCGCTGCCGTTCAGGTAGATCACCGACCGATGCCCGACCCCGGCGCCGTAGCCGCACTCCGCGAGGGCGGCCAGCCGGGCGTCATTGGCCACCCGCGCCGGCAGCCCGGTGCCGGCGGTGAAGGCCGCCGCCACCGGTGCGTCCCGCCAGCCGAGGTGCGGGGCCAGCACGACCGAGCCGTCGGTCTCGCGGACCAGACCGGGCACGGCGATGCCGAGGCCGAGCACACGAAGCGGCCGGCCGGCTTTGGCGACCAGGTCGTCGATGGCGTCGGTCGCCAGGGCGACCGCCCGGTCGAGCGAGGGCACCCGGCGGGTGGCCCGGCGGAGCCGCCCGCGGACCCGGCCGTCGAGCCCGACCAGGCCGACGGTGATCGCGTCGATGTCGGGGTTGACCGTCACTGCGACCACGTCAGGATTCGGCTCGATCCGCGGGCTCGGCCGCCCGACGCCGTCGATCGCCGGATCGGCCTCCAGCACCAGCCCCAGCCCGGCCAGCTCGGTCACCAGGCCGCCGATGGTCGACCGATTGAGTCCGGTCAGCCGGGTCAGCTCGGCCCGGGTCGCGCCGCGCCGGGTGTGCACCAGCCGGAGCACGGCCGACAGATTGCGCCGCCGGGACGAGTCGACCGTCACCATCACGCCCTCCGTTCCCGCCGTCCAGACCATGACCTCCCGTTGACGAGACGATTGTGCGCGAATATGTTGTGGAGAGCAACAATTAACCCCGGCTGTGTCGCCGATGATCAAGGAGGATGGATGGCTCCCACGCCTACGCCCCAGGACAAGTTCTCGTTCGGTCTGTGGACCATCGGCTGGGTCGGTCAAGATCAGTTCGGGGCGCCGACCCGGGAGCCGCTGGACGTGGTCGAGGCGGTGACCAAGCTGGCCGAGATCGGCGCGTACGGCCTGACCTTCCACGACAACGATCTTTTCCCGTTCGAGGCGAGCGACGCCGAGCGGACCGCCCAGATCGACCGGCTCAAGCAGGTGCTGGCCGATACCGGCGTGATCGTGCCGATGATCACCACCAACCTGTTCAGCCATCCCGTGTTCAAGGACGGCGGCTTCACCTCCAACGATCGCGCGGTGCGCCGATTCGCGCTGCGCAAGGTGATCCGCAATGTTGATCTTGCCGCTGAGCTCGGGGCGAAGACGTTCGTCATGTGGGGCGGCCGGGAGGGCGGCGAGTACGACACGGCCAAGAACGTCCGGGCCGCGCTGGAGCGCTACCGCGAGGCGGTCAACCTGCTCGCCGACTACGTGACCGATCAGGGCTACGACCTGAAGTTCGCGATCGAGCCGAAGCCGAACGAGCCGCGCGGCGACATCCTGCTGCCGACCGTCGGCCACGCCCTCGCCTTCATCGAGACGCTGGAACGCTCGGAACTGTTCGGCGTCAACCCCGAGGTCGGCCACGAACAGATGGCCGGGCTCAACTTCACCCACGCGATCGCCCAGGCGCTGGATGCCGGCAAGCTCTTCCACATCGACCTGAACGGGCAGCGCAGCATCAAGTTCGATCAGGACCTGGTGTTCGGCCACGGCGACATCCAGAACGCCTTCTCCCTGGTCGATCTGCTGGAGCACGGGGGACCGGACGGCGGCCAGGCCTACGACGGCCCGCGGCACTTCGACTACAAGCCGAGCCGGACCGAGGACTACACCGGTGTCTGGGAGTCGGCCAAGGCCAACATGGCCACGTACCTGATCTTGAAGGATCGGGCCCAGGCCTTCCGGGCCGACCCGGAGGTGCAGCAGGCGCTCGCCGACGCCAAGGTGGCCGAGCTGTCCCGGCCGACCCTGAACGACGGCGAGGGCTACCGCGACCTGATCGCGGACCGGGCCGCGTACGAGGACTTCGACGCCGACAGCTACCACAACGGCCGCGGCTTCGGCTTCGTCCGGCTGCAGCAGCTGGCTCTGGAGCACCTGCTCGGCGCCCGCTAGGAGGGTCGGGCTGCGCTCCGCCAGGTGCTGGCGGGGCGCCGCCAACCCGTGCCGTTCGGGGCGAGGGCGATGATCAACGCGGCGGCGAACGCCAGGTGACCGCTGACTCCAAGGACCGCGGTGGAAGGTATCGGGGCGTCCTCGCCGCCGGTCGCGAACGTGTCGGCGATGCCGAATCCCATGGCCGCGGCGGCGTACCAACCGGTGAAGATCACACCGCCGACCATCAACAGGCCCAGCACGGCGGTGATCCGGGGCGTGAGTCGGACGGCGTGAGCCAGGACGGGAAACGCGAGCGCCGTAGGCGTCCAGAACACGGCCCACGCCACCATGAAGGGCACCGTGGCCTGACCCTTGTTCGCCGCGTCGAGGCCGGCATAGATCTGATCAAGGCTGTGCCCGGGGACCTTGGCCAGCGGATTCCAAACCCTCAGGTGGAAGCTGTCGAAGATCAGGGCGGCCAGCGTCAGCACGGCGAGCAGTATCGACCACACCGTCCGCGGCAGCCGGGCCGCTGACTCGCCGGTGATCGACACCCCGCCGCCCCGGACGGCGATCAGCGCCAGGACGCCGACGGCGCCGAGGCCGCCGATCAGGCCGGCCCAGCCGGCCAGGACCATTGCCAGGATGACGGCGACGAGGACGGCGAGGAATTGGACGGTGATCAGCACCCGTGGCCCGATCCTCCAGCGGGATCGGACGCCAACCAGCATCGCGCCGACGGCCCCGATCCCCACCACCGTTCCGGCGATCAGGAGGGCGATGGCCAGCGCCTGCATCGCCACGACGACGAGGCCCCCGCGGGAGCTGATCATGAAAGTCCCCAGACCGATGACGCCCCAACCGCCGAGCAGGGCGCCGGTCCACTGCCACCGGTCGGGGACCGAGCCGCCGATCGTCCGGAATCGCTGCCCCGCAAGGCTGTTGACACTCATCCCGCTCCCGCCCGCACCGCGACACCGCCGGCACTGAGCCGAGTTTACGGCGGTTGAGCGAGCTTCGGTCGATCGACGGGAGACGGCTCCGCGCGGAGGGTGGGTGGGTGGGCCTCCGGCACGGAGCCGCGATCATGGGGACCGTCGTCCGGCCGTCAGTCTGTCCGACCAGCGGTCCATGGCACGGTCCACGTCGTCGGGATTTCTCGACCGCGCTGTCGGACGGCCGGGACACCTTGCGCACTCGTCGGCTCACGGTCCGGATTGGGGAGTGATTTCGCCGCGCGGAACGAGGGTTCCGGCCTAGGCTGAGGGTCATGCGATTCGCGATCAAGACCCGGCCCCAACACACCACGTGGCCACGGATGCGGGACGTCTGGGTCGCCGCCGACGACATCGAGGTGTTCGAGTCGGTCTGGAACTGGGACCACTTCTATCCGCTGTCGGGTGACCTGGCCGGACCCAACTTCGAGGCCTGGACGATGCTGGCCGCGATGGCACCGCTGACCCGGCGGATCCGGCTCGGCTGCCAGGTGGCCGGGATGATCTATCGGCACCCGGCGGTGCTGGCCAACATGGCGGCGACGATCGACGTGATCAGCGAGGGCCGGCTGGAGCTCGGCATCGGCGCCGGCTGGAACCAGGTCGAGTGCGACGCGTACGGCATCGAACTGCCCCCGCTGCGGGAGCGTTTCGACCGGTTCGACGAGGGCGTACAGGCGATGATCGCGCTGCTCACCGAGCCGGTGGCCAACTTCCAGGGCCGCTACACGACCCTGACCAACGCGTACTGCGAGCCCAAGGCCGTGCAGCGCCCGCACCCGCCGATCGTGATCGGCGGCCGCGGGCCCAAGCGCACCCTGCGCGCCGCCGCGCTCTGGGCCCAACAATGGAACACGATCGTCGAGGACCCGGAAACCTGGCGCGGCCTGAAGGAGATCCTGCTTGGCCACTGCGCCGACGTCGGCCGCGACCCGGCCGAGATCACCGGCTCCGTCAACGTCCGCTGGGAGCGCGAAGAGGATCTCGGCGCCGCGGTCGAGCAGGCCGCCGAGTACGGCGCCGCCGGCGTCGACCTGGTGATCATCAACCTGCCCCAGGACGCCGACCCTGCCGTCCTCGAACCCCTAGCCACCGCCCTGACCCCCCTCCGCTGACCCGTTGGAGAATTCAGGCGCGGCAAGGAGGGCGGGTTCGGCCTCGGTTGCGTTTGGCGGCCGGCTGTCGGTCGGGTGGCGTTGAGTGTGACGTTATCGACGCCGACGGTCCGATTTCACGTCGCTAAGGTCACACTCGACGCGGTGCGGGGAGGTCGATGAGGGATCGCCGAACTTGCGTCGCCAAGTCGCCATTCCGCACCCCCGGCAACCAACTTCAACCGGCCAGACCCGACGCGACCGACGGCGAACTCCGCCCCTTTGCTGCCAATCCCCATCACCCGCTGAAGCAAGTCGCGGCAATCAACGCGAGGACTGCCCAGATCACGTACCTGCGCGGAACGTCACCAAGATCACGTAAATCGGCGCGAAGGTCGATCAGCGAAGCCGGGTGCCGGTTTGCGGATCCAGTGAATACGTGTCGGCACCGCAGGAGACGACGACCGATTCCGGATCGTTGCGGTCGGTCAGCCGTCCGGCTGCCGGGTCGTCGCCGGCGGGGGATCGGGCGAAGCGTAGCTGGAGGCCGGGGTCTTCGGCCGCCGTCGGACAGAGGTGGTTCCAGACCTCGACCCCGTCGCTCATCCGCAGTCCGATCACCCGGTCGGCTTTGTCGTCGACCCGGTCGGTGGCGGCCAGGACGAGGACGCCGTCGTACTCGGTCCCGATCACCTTGCTGCCGATCGGCTGGCCGCCGGGCAGGTTGGCCTTGACCGGGGAGATCGAGAAGCCGAGGGCGCGGTCGGAGACCGCGGTGAAGCCGGTGAAGCCGGTGAGTTGTTCGCAGCCGGGGCCGTGCGCGACCAGGGTGCGCGCGGGGCCTTCGCCGGGCTGGCGCCAGGAGGCGCAGGTGAAGAGCATTTCCGGGGTCGGGTCGCCGGAGGTGATCTGCGCGGTCCGTTCGGCGCCGAGTTGCGCGGCCGACATGCCGATCGCGCCCAGCCCGAGCAGGACGGAGATCAACAACGTGACCACGGTGGCCGCCGGGCGGGGCGGGCGCCGGCTCGGCAGCAGTCGCCAGAAGGCCCAGCAGGCGACCAGGACGGCGACGCCGGCGAGATACAGCCGGGGCGTGGCCGAGGTGAAGAGGGCGGCCCAGCGCATGGTCGATCCGTCGACGGCGAGCGCGGACGCGGCGTCACGCAGGCCGGGGGCGAACACGCTGCGGCCGACCGCCAACGGGATGATCGCGGCGATGCAGCTCAGCACCAGCGGCCAGACTCGTGAGGTACGCCGGCCCGGCAGATCGTCCAGGTCCTGCCACAGGCTCCGCCAGGCGGTGACCACGGCCGCGGCGACCCAGATCAGCACGAGGAGTACGGACAGCAGCGAGTCGAACAGCTCGCCTCGGACGATCAGGCCGACGACCATCACCAGGGCCAGTGCCGCGCCGAGATAGCTGATCGGGAACACGATCAATCGGGCCAGCCAGAAGCGCGACCGGACCAACCAGGCGATCGCCACGCCGAAGATCAACAACCAGGTCCCGGTGCCGCGTTGGGTGGCGTACCAGACCTCACCGCCGGTGGCGAACGACGCCGAGGCGAGCGGTGCCAGTTGGCCGAGCAGTGGGTCGGCGGCTCCGCGGCCGAACTCCGGCAGCCAGTAGGCGACGAAGAAGGCGACGTTGGTGATCACCGTGATCAACATCGGCAGCCCGGCGAACTCCAGCACCTTGCTGGTCGGCAGATAGCTGTCGTTGCGGGACAGCCCGGCCAGGGTCGGCGGCGTCGCCGTCCCGATCACGGTCAGTTGGCTCATGGGGCGGTCATCCGCCGACACCGGAGCGCTGATCGTCCTCGGAGCTGCTGGCCATCGTGCCGCCGAGATCGGAATCCTCGACATAGCTGTCGTCGATGTACGGATCGACCCAGTGCCGCTCGGCCGCGGACTCCGCGGCGGTCTCGCCGGCCGAATCCGTCTCGGCCGACCACTCCACCCGATGGATCGACAGGCCCTGCACCTCGACCAGATCGTCGACCACGTTGTACGGCAGCCAGGCCTCCCGCAGCACCTTGAGCAGGGACTGCCGGCGGATGTCGGCGAAATCGTTCATCCGCAGCGCCGTCCGGACCGCCATCTCCAGCTCCGTCTGCACCCCGCGGGCCAGGAACAG
The DNA here is from genome assembly GCF_009299835.1 of Microlunatus speluncae. Classification (GTDB taxonomy): domain Bacteria; phylum Actinomycetota; class Actinomycetes; order Propionibacteriales; family Propionibacteriaceae; genus Microlunatus; species Microlunatus speluncae. Next base: position 65,009 of record NZ_VKCZ01000009.1, on the reverse strand, counting down.
GCCCAACTCACCGCCGTAATGCTCGGCCAGATGCTGCAACCCGGTGTACCTCTCGTCGTCCAGCAGCCGCAGCAGCACCAACAACTCCAGCCGGTGGATCTGTTGCCCGTCGGCGGTCATCACGTCGTCGACGGTGATCTCGGCCTCGACCGTGTCGGTGGTGACCGGCAGCACCTCGATCCCGCCCATGAACGGCCACCAACTCGGGATCAGCATCTCGCCGGGCAGCCGGACCCGGGGCGGCCGGCGGCCGTCGAACATGATCACGACCGTGCCCGGGCGCACGCGAGCCAGCCGGTCCAGGGACCGGCGCTCGCCGGAGAACAGGCGCGGCGCGTCGTCGTCGGATTCGGGGGAGTGGTCACTCATCTGCGGGGGCTCTGTCGGTATCAGTAATCGGTCGTCACGGATGGCATGTCACACCAAGACTGCATCACCGGGCCGGTTCACGCCAGAATACGACTGGCCGGTCGGGACGTGCCGGCCTGTCGGCGGGTGCTGGCAGGATGATCCCGTGCCATCCTCCACCACCTCCCGGGCCGGTTCCGGCGGCCTGGCTCGCACCGTCCTGGTCACCGGTCCCGAGGGGCTGCTGGCGGACCGGGCCGTGACCGATGTGCTGACCAAGGCGCGCAATGCGGCGCCGGAGATCGAGGTGACCGAGGTCGAGGCCGGACGGCTGGACGGTGGCCGACTGGCGGAGATCTCCGGCGCTTCGCTCTTCTCCAGCACCCGGGCCGCCGTGATCCGCAATCTGGCCGACCTGCCGGCCGACCTGAACGATCAGGTGCTCGAGCTGGCCGGTGTCGAGGTCGAGGATCTGGTCCTGGTGCTGGTGCACGGCGGCGGCATGAAGGGCAAGGGCCTGCTCGACAAGCTGCGCAAGCTGAAGCCGGTCACCGTCGTCGACTGTCCGCAGCTGAAGGCGTGGGAGCTGCCGAAATTCGTCTCGGCCGAGGTCAAGCAGGCCGGCGGCACGCTGGAACCTGAGGCCGGGCAGTTCCTGATCGACGCCGTCGGGCACGACCTGCGCGCGCTCGCGGCCGCGATCCGGCAGCTGATCGCCGACACCGAGGGCCGGATCGGGGTCGACACCATCCGCCGTTACTTCGGTGGGCGGGCCGAGGTGACCAGCTTCGCGGTCGCCGACGCCGTGCTGGCCGGCCGGACCGGGGAGGCGATGGAGCAGCTGCGCTGGGCCACCTCGACCGGAGTCGCCCCCGTGCTCGTCACCAGCGCGCTGGCTTCCGGGCTGCGCGGGCTGGGCAAGCTGATCAGTGCGCCGGGCGGGCTGCGTGAGGGAGACCTGGCCCGCGAGGTCGGCGTACCGCCGTGGAAACTGAAGTCGATGCGCGCCCAGGTGCGCGGCTGGGACGCGGGCGGCCTGGCGACCGCTTTGCGGGCCGTGGCGTCCGCCGACGCGGCGGTCAAGGGTGCCGAAGGCGATGCCGAGTACGCACTGGAGCGAGCCGTCCTCGCGGTGTCCGAAGCACGGTCCCGACGCTGAGCAGCGGCACGAGAATGTGGCGCTCCTCTCCTTAGTCGTGTTATGCATCGGATGTACCCGGCTCCAGGTATCGTCGGCCCGGTGCGTTTCCAGCGAACCGCGCCCACTACTGCGGCGGCGGCACTCTTGATCGGGGCCCTTTTCCTCTTCACCGGATGCGGAGCCATGCCTCCAGGTGCGGGCACACCGTCGGGCTCTGGCGCCCCGTCCGGCTCCGGCTCGACCAGCCAGCAACCACCCAGCGAGACCCCGGATCCACCCACTCCGACCCCGACTCCGACGCCGACCAAGCCGGCGGTGGACTGCAAGAAGTCGAAGTGTTTCGCTCTCACCTTCGATGACGGTCCCAGCCCGGACACGACCCCGCAGCTGCTCAAGATCCTGAAGAAGCACAAGGCGAAGGCCACCTTCTTCCAGCTCGGCACGTTGGCCAAGGAATACCCGGAACTGGTCAAGGAGATCCACGACATGGGCTCCGAGGTCGCCAACCACTCGTGGGACCACGACTCGCTGGACCGCAAGTCCGTCGACGGCGCGTACGAGGACATGAAGAAGGCCAACGAGGCGATCGAAGCGGGCTGTGGCTGCAAGGTCACCCTGATGCGGCCGCCGTACGGCGCCACCGACAAGGGCGTGGACAAGGCGACCAAGAAGCTCGGGTTGGCGCAGATCCTCTGGGACATCGACACCCTGGACTGGGACACCCACGATCCGTACGACATCCGGAGCAAGGTGGTGCACAGCGCCGGCAAGAACCGGATCGCCCTGATGCACGACATCCACCAGACCACGATCGATGCCGTCGACGAGATGATCGAGGAACTGTACGAGGACGACTTCAAGCTGGTCACGGTGAGCGAGATGCTCGGTGACACCGTCCCCGGCAAGCGATACCCGAAGTCCTGGGCCAGCTACGGCAACTGACCCAGTGCGGTCGTGAGTCGGCCGGACCAGGCGAGCAGCAGTTCGTCCTGGCCCGGGCCGGCGGCGAACTGCAGGCCGAGCGGCAGCCCGTTCGGCGCCCGGCCGGCCGGCACCCCGAGCACCGGTAGCCGGGCCTGGGTCCACGGCAGGTTCATCAGCGGGCTGCCGGTGGTCTCGAGCCCGTGCGGGGCCGGTCCGGTCGCGGCCGGCGCGACGAAGGCGTCGCTGCCCGACAACCGCTCCAGCAACGCAGCGGCGAAGGATTCTCGATCCCGCAACGCCCGCTCATAGTCGGCCCGGTCGATCGCCCGCCCCTCCCGGATGCCGGCCGCGGTCTGCGGCCGGTACTGCTCGGCGTAGCGGTCGAACCACGGCTCGTGAGACCGGGCCAACTCGTACAGGTTGATCACCAGATTGCGCCGGTTGACCGCCGCGATGTCTTCCAGGCAAGGGATCTCCCGCACCTCGTAGCCGGCCGAGCGCAGCGCGGCCAGCTGCCGGTCGAAGGCGGCGCGGGCCGCCGGCTCGGCCTGGTCGAGATAACCGCCGACGGGGACCGCGAGCCGCGGCAGTGCCGGTTCCGGTGCCGGCTCCGACCAGTCCGAGCAGGTGACGGCGGCAAGCCGGCGCAGCAGCTCCGGCTCGGCGGCGAGGAAGCCGACGGTGTCGAAGGTCGGCGCGTTCGCGATCACGCCGGCGGTGCTGATCCGGCCGAAGCCGGGCTTGAATCCGAACACGCCGCAGTAGGCGGCCGGCCGGATCACCGAGCCGACGGTCTGGGTGCCGAGGGCGACCGGGGCCAGGCCGGCCGCGACGGCGGCGGCCGAGCCGCTGCTGGAGCCGCCGGGCGTGTGCTCGGGCTGCCGCGGGTTGCGGGTCTCGCCGGGAGCGAGGAAGGCGAATTCGGCGGTCACTGTCTTGCCCAGCACGACCGCGCCGGCGTCGAGCAGGCTGGTGATCACCGGGGCCTGATCGCCGGTGATCACGTCGGCCGGGACCCGGGTGCCGGCTCGCGTCGGCAGCCCGGTCACGTGGATGACGTCCTTGACCGCGACCGGCAGCCCGAACAGCGGCGGCCGCTCGGTCCCGGCCGGCCAGCGACGGTCCAGCTCGGCGGCGGTCCGGCTCAGGCGCCCGGCCCGGTCCGGCTCGGCGACGAACGCGTGCAGGTCGGAGTCGGTCGCGTCGATCCGCCGCAGGAGTTCTGGCAGTTGATCACTGGGGGAGTGTTGATCCACGGTGATCAACCTACAAAGGCGTCCGGACGCGACGAACGCGACCGTTCACACGGTCGCGTTCGAGGTGAAGAAAGGAGCCGGTCGGCTCAGCCGAGCTCGGCGGCCTTGGCGGAGATGGCCGACTTGCGGTTGGCCGCCTGGTTCTTGTGGATGACGCCCTTGCTCGCCGCCTTGTCCAGCAGCCGGGTCGCGGCCTGGGCGTACGTCGTCGCCTTGTCGGCTTCGCCGGCCTCAGCGGCCTCGCGGAACCGGCGCACCGACGTCTTCAAGGCGGACTTGACGGACTTGTTGCGCTGGCGCGCCTTCTCGTTCGTCTTGTTCCGCTTGATCTGGGACTTGATGTTCGCCACGGGGCAGGCCTCTGAGACTCTCGTACGACGGGTGGTTGACGCGCGCGACGCAGCGGTCACGCGACGGTCGACTTTAGCAGTCGGCGGCGGGGCGGCCCAAATCCGGATTCGGCGATTCGGCCACGGACCCGACGGGCGGCCGCCAGACTGAGTCAATGTATCTGTCTGAGCCCGCCCCCGACGACGCGGTCCGGGCCTTGTATCAGGACGATCTCTCGTCCTACGGCTATGTGATGAATCTGACCCGGCTCTGGGCCCGGCGGCCGGAACTGTTGCAGGGCTATCTGGACGTCCGGGCCGCGGCGATGGCCGACAGTGGCCTGACCGACCGGGAGATCGCTCTACTGGTCGTCGTCAGCGCCTCGACGCGGCACGACTCCTATTGCTCACTGGCCTGGGGTGCCCGGCTGGCCGATCGCGCGGACACAGACACCGCCGCCGCGGTGCTCGGCGGCGACACCGCCCGGCTCCCGGAGCGGGAGGCGGCGCTGGCGGAGTGGGCGGCCAAGGTCGCGGGGGATCCGAACGGGACCACGGCGGCGGACGTCGACCGGTTGCGCGAAGTCGGATTCGACGACGCGCAGATCCTCGGCGCGACCGTGTTCATTGCGCTCCGGATGGCGTTCTCGACCATCAACGGCGCGCTCGGTGCGCAGCCGGACCACCAGCTGGCCGAGGCCGCTCCGGCGTCGGTCCTGGGGGCGATCGACTTCGGTCGACCGGTCGCCGAGAAATGAGGCGCTGATCCGCCGATCGGGGATATTCTTTGACTATGTCAAAGGTTGACTCCGTGGTGGTGGACCGGATCCGTTCCTTCAACCGCTTCTACACCAAGATCATCGGTGTCCTGGACGAGGGCCTGGTCGGCTCGCCGTACAACCTGACCGAGGCCCGGGTGCTGTACGAACTGGCCACGACGACGGACGGGCTCGACATCGCCGACCTGCGCACCCGGCTCGGCCTCGACCCCGGCTACACCACCCGGATCCTGGACCGCTTCACCGAATCCGGGCTGGTCACCCGGCAACGATCGGAGCAGGACCGGCGCCGACAGACGATCACGCTGACCGGCGCCGGCCGGACCGTACAGACGGCCCTGAACCGGCGCACCGAGCGCGGCATCACCCGGCTGCTGGAGCCGCTGACCGGCAGCGACCGGGCCCGGCTCGTCACCGCCATGGGCACGGTCCGCGCGCTGCTCGGTCGCGGGCCCGAGCGCCGGGTCGAGCTGCGGGCGGCCCAACCCGGCGACCTCGGTTGGATCGTCGAGCGGAACGCCATGCTGTACGCCGACGAGTACGGCTGGGACGCGACCTATGAGGCCCTGGTCGCCAAGATCGTGGCCGACTTCGCCCAAGATCACGATCCGGCCCGGGAGCGGGTCTGGATCGCGGAGGTCGACGGAGAACGGGCCGGTGCCGTCTTCTGCGTCCGCGGCGATGACGCCGACACCGCGAAGCTCCGGCTGCTGCTGACCGAACCCTGGGCCCGCGGCCTCGGCCTCGGCACCCGGCTGGTCGACGCCTGCATCGCCTTCGCCCGGGCCGCCGGCTATTCGCGCCTGGTCCTGTGGACCAATGACATCCTCGCCGCCGCCCGTCGGATCTACCAGCGCGCCGGCTTCGTGCTGATCGACGAGGAATCCCACCACAGCTTCGGCACCGACCTCACCGGCCAGACCTGGCAACTCGACCTCTGACGCGGCCCCGATGCGGAGGTTGGGGTATCCGTTCCCTGAGCCTGTCGAAGGGCAGGCCAGTTGGGTGCCCGGTCGGGTTTCGGCCTGACGGCCGGAAAGACGCGCCAAGGACGGGCGGGTCAGGGCGGTCCGCCGGGTTGGCGGCCGGGTGTCGGTGTTGGGCGGGGAAAGTCGCTGGTTGGGCATCCACTGTGACGTTTCCCGGCCTTCCGACGCCGATCGAGCCGGGAAAAGTCACAGTCGATGATCCCGGCCGCCGCGCCACCGGTGCCCGGCCGGACGTTCCCGGGAACCGCTGTAACCCGCCCGTCCTTGGCGCGTCTTTTCCCTAGGCGTGCACCGAGCGGACTTGTCCGGCCGACCTCGAGTGACCGAAGCCTGTCGGCTCGGGTTCGCTAGATGGGTGCGCCTGGTCGGGCTGTCGCGAGATCTCTTCGTGCGGGAGGTTTCCACGTGGCAATGGCCGTTTTCGCCCCGCACGAAGAGATTTCGCGACACCACGACCAAGGTCATCGGTGGAGCTCAGGGCTCGGTGCGTCGGCACCAGGTGATCATGGTGTCGGCGCATTGGGACTGCCAGGGGCGGATGGTCGGCAGGCCGGGTGGGTCGGGGAGCAGAGACATGCGGTGCAGGGCGCCGGCGAGGAGACAGACGCCGGCCCAGGTCAACTCGAAGTCGACACCCTTCAGCGCGGGATGCTCGACGGCGAAGCGGGCGATGTCGATCTCGCCGCCGTCGCCGCGGTCGGCCCGGGAGACGACGAGATCGGCCAGCAGGATGACCGGGTCGACCCAGCGGGCAGCGTTCTGGGCCGCGGCCCAGTCGACCACCCAGACCCGGTCGTCGCCGAACAACAGGTTGTCGGCGCGCAGGTCGGTGTGGCTGAGCGTGTCGCCGGACATCAGCTCGACCGTCCGCGCCTCCAACTCGGCGAACCGGCTCAGTCGCGGCCCGATCCACGGGTCCTCGCGCCACGGATCCTGATCCTGCTCGGCCTGTCGCCGCCAGCCGGAGTAGAAGCGGTCCAGTTCGCCGCCGGGCCCGTCGGCGCCGTCCGTCCGATCCACGGCGTCGGACCAGGGCGACGGGGTCAGCCGGTCGCCGAGCTCGGCGATGGTGTCGAAGGCCCGGTTCGCGTCGGCGAGCCGCCACGGATGGGGCGGCGGGGCGGCGTCGATGGCGGGCAGCGCGGAGACGGCGTAGCGCTCCTCGCCGACGGCCAGCTCCGCGACGGCGACGGTCCGGGGGATGAACTCGATGTCGGGCAGCCGGGCCGAGTGCTGCTGCTCCTCCTGATACATCCGGATCGCGTCCGGATTGACCGCGGAGCCGACCGCCTTGATGAACAGACTCCGGCCGGAGGCTCCGGTGACGACCGCGGCGACGCCGGGGGAGAATCCGCCGCGCTTGTCCGCGACCGTCGCGACCGGCTCGCCGAGCACCTCATCGACCCAGGCTCGGACCCGTTCCGGCAGGTCGCGGTAGGGGCGGCGGACACCGGCGGCGTAGGTCGCGGGTTGGCTCATGGGTCCACATCGTGCTGGACTCGGCGGCGAGAAGCGACGATTTATCAACCGGTGGGCGGCGTCGGAACTCGGACCGGAAACCCATTGGGCCGGCCGTGGGATGATTGGCGTTCGGCGGGACCGTACGGCCGCCGAACGACCATCCTGCTCACCCCGATCCGAAGGACTGGACCGACCGCGTGACCACTCCCGCCACCACCCGCTCCGGGCAGCAGCCGGCCGCCCCCAGCCCCGGCCGGACCCCGCCCGAGATCATCCGCAACTTCAGCATCATCGCGCACATCGACCACGGCAAGTCGACGCTGGCCGACCGGATGCTGCAGCTGACCGGCGTCGTCGACGGCCGGGCGATGCGGGCACAGTACCTGGACCGGATGGACATCGAGCGGGAACGTGGGATCACGATCAAGTCGCAGGCGGTCCGGATGCCGTGGACCCCGACCGACGGCACGTACACCGGCACCACCCACGTGCTGAACATGATCGACACGCCGGGCCACGTCGACTTCACCTACGAGGTGTCCCGGTCGCTGGCGGCCTGCGAGGGCGCGATCCTGCTGGTCGATGCGGCGCAGGGGATCGAGGCGCAGACGCTGGCCAATCTCTATCTGGCGCTCGAGGCGGACCTGCACATCATCCCGGTGCTGAACAAGATCGATCTGCCCAGCGCCCAACCGGAGAAGTACGCGGCGGAGCTGGCTGGGATCATCGGCTGCGACCCGGCCGAGGTGCTCAAGGTGTCGGCCAAGACCGGCGACGGGGTGCTCGAACTGCTGAACGAGATCGTCAGCCAGGTGCCGGCGCCAACCGGCGACGCCACGGCTCCGGCGCGCGCGTTGATCTTCGATTCCGTGTACGACACGTACCGCGGCGTGATCACCTACGTCCGGGTGATCGACGGCGAGCTGTCGCACCGGGAGCGGGTGCTGATGATGTCGACCAAGGCGGCGCACGAGACCCTCGAGGTCGGCGTGATCTCCCCAGATCCCTTGAAGGCCAAGAGTCTGGGCGTCGGCGAGGTCGGCTATTTGATCACCGGCGTGAAGGAGGTCCGCCAGTCCCGGGTCGGTGACACGGTGACCTCGGCCGCGGCCCCGGCGACAGAATCACTGGGTGGCTACCGGCACCCGAACCCGATGGTGTTCGCCGGGCTGTATCCGATCGACGGCGCCGACTACCCGGAGCTGCGCGAGGCGCTGGACAAGCTGCAGCTGAACGACGCCGCGCTGACGTTCGAACCGGAGACCTCCGGTGCGCTCGGCTTCGGCTTCCGGATCGGCTTCCTCGGCCTGCTGCACATGGAGATCGTCCGAGAGCGACTGGAACGGGAGTTCAACCTCGACCTGATCTCGACCGCGCCGAACGTGGTCTATCGGCTGAAGCTGGAGAGCGGCGACGAGCGAGTCGTGACCAACCCGTCGGAGTATCCGACCGACGGCAAGATCGCCGAGGTGTACGAGCCGGTGGTCAAGGCGACGATCTTGAGCCCGGCCGAATACATCGGAACGATCTTGGAACTGTGCCAGGCCCGGCGCGGGATCCAGCAGGGGCTGGACTACCTGTCGGAGGACCGGGTCGAGATCCGCTACACCCTGCCGCTGGCCGAGATCGTCTTCGACTTCTTCGATGCGCTGAAGTCGCGGACCAAGGGCTTCGCCAGTCTGGACTACGAGCCGGCCGGGGAAGAGCCGTCCGATCTGGTCAAGGTCGACATCCTGTTGCACGGTGAGCCGGTGGACGCGTTCTCCGCGATCGTCCACAAGGACAAGGCCTATTCGTACGGGGTGACAATGTCGGGCAAGCTCAAGGAGCTGATCCCGCGGCAGCAGTTCGAGGTGCCGATCCAGGCCGCGATCGGGGCCCGGGTGATCGCGCGGGAGACCATCCGGGCGATCCGCAAGGACGTGCTGGCCAAGTGCTACGGCGGCGACATCACCCGGAAGCGGAAGCTGCTGGAGAAGCAGAAGGAAGGCAAGAAGCGGATGAAGATGGTCGGCCGGGTCGAGGTGCCGCAGGAGGCGTTCGTCGCCGCACTGTCGACCGGCGAGACCAGCAAGGTGGAGAAGAAGGCCTAGGAGGGTGGCGTGATCACCCGGCTGGCCTCGGCCGCCGAGCTGCGGTCCTTCGATCCGGCGGATCCCTTTCTGCAGTGGGAGATCCCGGCCGACTACACCGGTCCGGCCTACGCTCTCGGCCGGGCGTTGATCTTGGCCCGGACGACCCAGACCCGCGGGCCGGGGATGGCGGTGCTCGGTCCTTCCGGCGACGTCGCGAAGCTGCTCGACGTCATGATCACCGACGACCTGCTGGCCGAGTTCTCGCCGATCAACCTGGCCTGCGGCGCGCCGTGCTTCGACGCGGTGGCGGAGCGGTTGGAGCTCGGGCCCGGCGGTGACTGGCACTGGATGTGGACCGAGGCGGCCCCACCCGGCGTTGCCGACGAGTCGGTGATCGAACTCGGCGAAGTCGATCATGCGGACCTGGTCGGGTTGATCGAGCAGCACAACCCGGGCAGTGACGGGAAACCCGGCCGGCAGCCCGGCCAGACCTGGCTCGGGATCCGCGGCCGGGACGGCTTGCTGATCGCCTGCGGCGTGATCGAGTCCAACCTCGCCGGCCGCCCCCTGCTGTCGGGCATCACCGTCCACGCCGATCATCGGGGCCGCGGCCTCGGCCGGACCATGACCTCGGCGCTGACCCGGCGCGCCGTCGCGGCCCACGGCGTCTGCACCCTCGGCGTATACGCGGCCAACACGGTCGCCCTCCGGCTCTACGAGTCGCTCGGCTTCCGGATCGGCCATCGGTGGCGGAGCCGGCGGCTGATCGGCCTGCGCTAGCGCCGCCCAAACCCCGAGCAATCCGAAAATAGATGCCACTGTGCCGGGTGCGGCAGGAGAGGCGATCGCCGCTCTATTTTCAGGCCAGGACGGGCCCCAACCAGGTGGGACTGCGGCTTGTCAGAACTAGGGGACGCTATAGCGTCCCCTAGTTCTGACAAGTCGGGGTTTCTTTGGGGGCGACCACGGCATCAGTCGCGGGCCGGTTCTTGGAGTCGGAGTAGCGGGGAGGAGCCGGTGAAGATGTCGTCCACGGCCTTGCCGAACAGTGCGTACTTCTCGGTGTACTGCACCGGATAGCTGCCCGGCGGGTCCGCCGGCCGGTTCGGATCGACGTAGCGGTTGCCGAGGTTGGAGTGGATCGCGACCACGTAGTGCCGGTCCTCGGCGCCGGGCAGGCTGTGCACGATCCCGGCGTCCTGGCCGGAGGTGTCGATGTAGCCGGTCTTGTGCTGGAAGGTCACCTCGGCTGCCTCCTGGCAGGGCCGGACATCCTGCCCGTAGACGCGGTCGCCGACCTTCACCTGGCCGGTCGCCGGATCGATCCACCGCTCCGAGATCCGCTGCGGCAGCCCGGCCGCCGGATAGCCGCGGCCACAGTAGTTGGTGGTGGACAGGACCTGGTTGAGACCCTGCTCGCCGAGCACCTTCAGATAGTGCGCGCGGGAGGCGTCGGAGAGCAGCGACGCCCGCACCGGCGTCCCGTCCGGCGCGGTCCACAACCGGCCGGCGCCGCCGTTGATCAACACCAGCAGCTTGGCGGTGTCCAGGGCGTTCATGGTGACGTTGCCCCAACCGCCGCCGTCGACGGTCCTGGTGCCGTTCAGTTGCAGCATCGGCAGGCCGACGTCCCGGAAATGCTGGTTCAGCGGGGCCACCGCGTCGTGGTCGTGCAGCAACTTGATCATGGCGCAGGTCGACTCGTTGCGTGAGATCGTCTGCATCTCGTCGAAGAAGGTCGAGATCTTCTTGGTGACGTTGAGGCCGCAGGCCGTGTTCGGTGCGCCGGTGCGATCGTAGGCGTAGTCGTCGTCGAGCTTGATCACGCCGGCGTCGACCAGGCGCAGCACGCCGTAGCCGACCATCAGCTTCAGTACCGACGCCGGATACGGCGACATGAAGTCGATCGGCGCGTCCTCTCGGCCCGGGATCGCGTCCTCGGTGCCCTGCCCGCCGTTGCCGTCCCAGGTGTCGTCGGACCATGATCGCCAGCGGACCTGGTCGGTGGCCAGATCGGCGTCCAGCGGGACGATCCGGCCCTTCGGATACTGCGGGCTGAGCAGCACGTTGGCGGCCGCGATCGGCGTGCCGGCCCCGCTCAACTCGATCACCGTCGCGTCGACGTTGGGCATCTGGTGGATCGGCGCGGCCGCGGCGGTGCCGGCGGTCGGCGTCCGTCGCGGGGCCTGGTCGGGGGAGAGCTCGTACTTCTCGGCGCCCGCGGCATACAACACCCGGGCGGCCGCCGATCCCGGCGGGGCGGTGTCCAGGACGTCCTCGAAGTGCTGCTGCTTGACCGCGCCGAGCAGCGCCAGGGCCAGCCGGCTGTTGCTCGACTCGGATGGCCGCGGCTCGGCCACGGCGGTGCCGGTGGATCCGCCGGCCAACACCAGCGTCGCGGTCAGCCCGGCCGCGACGCCGGTGGCGATGCCGGTGGCGATGCCGGTGGCGATGCCCCGGTTGCAGGATTTCCGGTCACGGCGGAGGGGCATCGAGACTCCTGAAGGTCGGGTCGCAGCGGTCAGGTCGGTGCGTCGCCGACTCTAACGAAACCGCGTTGCGATCCCGGGTACCTCAGCCGGGCACGTCGCCTCTTGCCCGGCGATCAGTCCGGTCAGACGGGTTCGGCCAAGGCGGTGGCGATCCGGCTGACCTGATCATCACTGAGCGGCCCGGCCGTGAGCACGCCGGCGTTGTCCTGTGCCTGCGCCACCGTACGGATACCGGGGATCGGGACGAAGGCCGAGCTGCGGGCGAGCAGCCAGCCGAGGGCACCCTGGGCCAGCGTCCGGCCGTCCTCGGTCAGGATCGTCCTGATCTTGTCCAGCGCGTCCAGCCGCCGACCTTGATCACCGGACCAGTCCCAGCCGTGCCGGACGTCGGTGTCGGAGAAGGTCGTCTGCCGATTCATCTTGCCGGTCAGCAGCCCCATTGACAGCGGCCCGCGGACGATGCTGGCCAGGCCGGCCCGCTCCGCCACCGCCAGGGTGTCGGCGTTGCCGTTGACAATGCTGAACGACTGCTGGATCGCGGCGCAGTGCTCGCCCTCGGCGAAGAACGCGGCCCGCTCCGGATCGTCGGTGCTCCAGCCGTACGCCTTGATCTTGCCGTCGGCGACCAGACCCTCCAACGCGTCCCGGACCTCGCCGGCCTGCTCCAGCGGGTAGTCGCCGATGTGGAACTGGTAGAGATCGATCACGTCGGTCTGCAGTCGGCTCAGGCTGCCGTCGCACTGTTCCTTGATCGATTCCGGCGACGCGTCCCGGCCGATCGCCTCGCGCTTGTCCTCGTCGATCAGGTTGCCGAACTTGGTGGCGATCACCACCTCGTCGCGGCGGCCGTTGAGGGCCCGGGCGACGACCCGCTCGCTGTGCCCGGCGCCGTAGACGTTGGCGGTGTCGATCAAGGTCACCCCGGCGTCGAGCGCGGCGTGGATGGCGGCCACCGACTCGTCGTCGTCGACCTCACCCCAGCCGATCGGCTTCCCCTCGCGGCTGGCCGGTCCGCCGATCGCCCAGGCCCCGAATCCGATGGCACTGACCTCCGGGCCGTTCGCTCCGAGCCGTCGAGTGGTGATTGTCTGCTCAGCCATCGCTATTCCTATCTATGGAAGTGAGTTTCCGATTCTAGTGAGGTGGCGAGGAGGTAACGGCACCTCAAGTGGTATCGAATCCAAATTCGCTTTCCAAGTTGGAAAGTAGTATCTTCATGAGAACCCAATGAGGAGGAGTGAGAGCGATGACCGACGCGAACCAGGCCGCTGATCGACTCCAGGCCGGTGCGATGATCACCCGCGCCGTCGCCGGCACGGATCTCCGACCGTTCCGGCGCGCAGTGCTTGCCGGCGCGATGGCCCAGATCTTGATCTTCGTGGCGTTCGGGCTGCTGTACGCCTATGCCTGGAACTCGGTGACGGCCATGATCGTGTTCGCGGTCGGTGTCGGGATGACGATCCTGCTGTTTCGGTGGGTCACGGCCCGCCGCACGGTGATCCTGGTCGGGCTCGGCCGGCTCGACCGGTTCTCACAGTGGCTGATGCTGATCGGCGGCGCCGCGTTGGTGGCGGCCGCGTCACTGCTGTCGCCGCCCCTCACGCTGCAACTGACCGGCATCGGCCCGCCCGGACTGCTCGTCGGGCTGGCCGGTGTCGTGTTGACCGCGCCGCGACTCGTCTTCGGCCTGCGCCTCGGCAGCGGTCAGCCGTGAGCCTGGCGGATCACCTGGCCGAGTTGGAGCCGGTGCTGTCATCGCCGATCCGCTATTCGATCATCGCCGCGCTGAGCAGCGTCGACTCGGCGACGTTCAAGATCGTCAGGGACGCGCTACAAGTCTCGCAATCGGTTCTGAGCAAGCACATGTGGGCCTTGGCCGAGGCGGAGTTGATCACTGTTGACAAGGTCCCGCAAGGACGGGTCGTGGTCACCATTCTCCGACTGACGCCGAAGGGCCGGTCAACCTTCGCCCGGCACCGTCGCGCCCTCGAATCGATCGCGCAGGGATTCGATGAGAACTAGTGTCACGCACTGACCGACGAGATGGGTTGTCGGTGGCGGCTGGTAGACGAGAGGCATGACGATGAGATTCGGGATCAGCCTGCCCAACGGCGGGGAAGCCGGCAGCCTCGTTCAGCTCGCGGTCGACGCCGAGCAGGCGGGCTGGGACGGCTTCTTCCTCTGGGACCATCTGCAGCTGGATCCGCAGCATCAGGCCGAGACCCTCGATCCGTGGGTGCTGCTCGGCGCGATGGCGGTGCGGACGGAGCGGGTGCGGCTCGGCACGATGGTCACCCCGATCCCGCGGCGCCGGCCGCAGAAGGTGGTCAAGGAGCTGGTCACGCTGGATCGGTTGAGCGCCGGCCGCGCCGTCCTCGGTGTGGGTTTGGGGGTGCCGCAGCAGACGGAGTACGGGGTCTTCGGTGAGCCGACCGACCCGAAGGTGCATGCGGCCAAGCTGGACGAGGCGCTGCCGGTGATCGACGCCCTGCTCCGCGGGCAGGCCGTTGATCATCAGGGCGAGCACTATCGGGTCTCGGCCCAACTGACGCCGTCCCCGATCCAGCGGCCCCGGCCGCCGATCTGGGTCGCGGCCACGCTGCCGGCCCGCGCCGGTGTCCGGCGGGCCAAGCGCTGGGACGGGATCTTCCCGATGACGTACGAGCCGGGCGGCCTGACCCCGGACCGGGTCGCGGCCCTGGTCGCCGAACTCCAGCCGGCCCCCGGCTTCGACGTGGTCGTCTCGCTCACCGCCGACGCCCCGGCCGACGAACTGGCCGAGGCCGGCGCCACCTGGGCCATCGACGGCGCCCGCGACCGCTGGGAATCCCGAACGGACATCCGCAACCGGATCCTCGCCGGCCCACCGCGCTAGCGATTCATTCACCGCAAGGCTCATATCCTCGGTCTGGGGCCTTGGGGCCTTGGGGTCAGGAGGTGCAGGATGACGATCATCCGGATCGACATCGACGACGAGGTGCTGGCAGCAACGATGCGCTTCGCCGGGGAGCGCACGAAGTCCGAGATGGTGAATCTCGCGCTTCGCGAGTATGCCCAGCGCTGCACCGGCAGCGAGGCTCGGCTGCGGCATTTCGCGGCGGCTCAGCAGTGGGACGATCGGGACTTCTGGCGGCGTCATGTGGCAGAGAAGACGCAGACAGCGGGCCGGTCGTCCGGCCATGATCACGACTGATCCGGTTGGCCCTCGTTCTGCAGCAGGGCCGAGATCTCACTCTCGACAGTCGGCTTGGTGACACCTAGTTCGGAAAGGATCTCGTAGGCCCGCCCGTCGCCCTGCTCGAGCAGGGCCAGCAGCTGGTGCTCGGTGCCGATGTAACTGTGGCCGAGCCGGAGCGCCTCGCGAGCGGTCAGTTCGATCGCCTTGCGGCAGTGCTGGCTGAACGGCACGTGCACGTCCGGCACCGAGTCCGCCGGCTCCGGCAGGGCCGCGGTGATCCGGGCGCCGACGTCGGCCTTGGAGCCGCAGAGGTTCCGGATCACCTTCGCGGCGATCCCGTGCTCCTCCTCGACCAGGCTGAGCAGGAGATGGGTGGTCTCGATCGTGTCGTTGCCGACCTCGCGGGCTGAGCGCTCGGCCCGGATCAGCACGTTCCGGGCCCGCGGGCTGTACCGGCTGAACGGGGACTCGGCCTCGGTCGAGAACTCCTTGGGCACGAACCGCTTCTGGGCTGCCTGCTTGGTCACGCCCATGCTGGTGCCGATCTCGGACCAGGACGCACCGGATCGCCGGGCCTGGTCGACGAAGTGCCCGATCAGATGGTCGGCCACCTCGCCGACCTGCTCCGCGACCAGCACGGCCTCGGACAACTGACCCAGGGGGTCGGCACCGGAATGATGGGATTTCACGGCCTCGATCAGATCGTCGAGCCGTACGGGTGAGGTCGTCATGCGTCAACCGTAGGTTGACGATCCATATTCGTCAACCACGAGTTGACGATGTTTCGTTCCCTGGGCCTGTCGAAGTGCAGACAGGCCCTGCCGTTCTCCCGCGGTTTCGTCCTGACGGCCGGAAAAGACGCATCAAAGTGCGGGCGGGTTGTTTGCGGTCCGCATCGCGCCCGGGCGCCGGCTTACAGCGCTGCCCGCTGCCGCCGGTTGCCACTCTCGACGGACGGCACCTCGCCGGGGCGTCGAGGAATTGTGTTGATCATCGAGAGTAACGTTTCCCACCTGGAAACCCGACTATCGAGGTGGAAAAGGTCACACTCGATGAACCCGAAGCACCCCTGCGGCCCGAAACGACTCCGGCCCACCCGAACACCGACGCAACCGCCGAAATCCTGGCGATCATGGCCCGAAGTACACGCACACAATCACTCCGACCGGCACCCGGCCGCGATCCCCACCCACCGCAAACCCTGCCCGTCCTTGCTGCGTCTTTTCCCGGCCGCAAGGCCGAAACCCCGGGAGAACGGTGTGGTCTGGTTTGCCCCCTTCGACAGGCTCAGGACATGCTTCGCCAGGCTCAGGAAACGAAGGTCGATCGGACCTTCAGGGAACGAGGAGGTTCGGTCAGGGTGGACGTTCGGCTGGAGCTGGGAGGGGGCCGATCCGCGTCGTGGATGTGGAGCCGGCTCGGTGGTAGTCGGACGGTGATTTCGAGGCCACCGTCCGGCCGGGCCGTGGCGATCAGGTCTCCGTGATGGGCGGTCACCACCGAGCGGACGATCGACAGTCCAAGACCGGAGCCCTTCGCGCCGGCGAGCCGGTCGGCGTCGAGCCGGCGGAAGGGTTCGAACAACTCGGGCACCTGGCTCTGGATGATCTTCGGGCCGGAGTTGATCACCCGGATCCCGGCCCGACCGTCGACGACCTCGCTGCGCACCCGGACCCAGCCGTGCTCGGCGAGGTTGTGCCGGATCCCGTTCTCGACCAGGTTGTGCGCCAATCGCTGCAGCAGCAGGGGATCGCCGACGGTCAGCGCCGGGCTGATCATGGAATCGACGGTGACGCCGGCCAGCTCGGCCTCCCGTTCGGTGTCCTCGACGACCAGCTCGACGACGTCGGCGAGATCGACCGTCCGGCGTTCCAGCGGCTCGTTGTCGATGCCGGCCAGGGTCAGTAACCCATTGATCAACTTCTCGTGCCGGTCGTTCACCCGGAGCAGGTCCTCGCCCAACCGGTGCAGATCTGCGGACCCGCCCCTGCGGTGCAGGGCCAGTTCGATCATGGCCCGGCTCAGCGCCAGCGGGGTGCGCAGCTCATGCGAGGCGTTGGCCACGAAGCGGCGCTGCCCGGCGAACGAGGAGTCCAGCCGCTCGACCATGGTGTCGAACGCCCTGGCCAGATCCTTCACCTCGTCGTCCGGCCCGGCCGGCGCGATCCGTTCGTGCAGGCTCCGGTCGGCTGTCGGGGCCGCGGCGATCCGCTCGGCGGCCTCGCGGACCCGGTGCAGCGGCGCCAGCACCCGGTCGGCCACCAGCCAGCCGAGGGCGAGGGCGACCCCGCCGACCGCCAGCAGGGCGACGCCGCCCCAGAGCAGGATCGAGTGGGCGGCCGCATCCTGCAGCCGGGCCGCCTGATCGGCCATGAAGGCGCGGGCGTCCTCCCCGGAGAGCATCCGGCCGTCCGGCGTGTAGACGTACACCTGGCTCTTGGTCACCGGCGGATCCTGGCCCGGCTTCGGCGACGGCGCCGCCGGGGGAGCGGACGAGCTGCCGGGTGGGCCGAGCCAAGTCACCTTCTGCCGGCCGAGCTGGCCGAGCAGCTGCTGATGGAACAGCAGGTAGGTGATGATCAACAAGACGGCACCGGCGGCCAGGAACAGCCCGCCGTAGAGCAGCGTCAGCCGGGTCCGCAGGCCGAACCGGCCGCGCCGCCCGGAGCCGGGCCGCCTCATCGGAGCCGGTACCCGACGCCGGTGACCGTGTCGATCATGGTCGGCTCGCCCAGCTTGCGCCGCAACTTGTGCACGGTGAGCCGGACCGACCCGGTGAACGGATCCGCGAACTCGTCCCAGACCTTCTCCAGCAGCTGCTCCGCCGAGACCGTCGCTCCGTCCGCCCGCAGCAGTTCGGCCAGCACACCGAATTCCTTTCTGGCCAAGGGAACGCAACGCTTCCCCCGGAACACCTCGCGGCGTGCCGGATCGAGCGCCAGGTCGCCGCGGCGCAGGACCGGCGGCATCGCCGGCCGGGACCGGCGGCCGAGGGCCTGCACCCGGGCGGCCAGCTCGGCCAGCGCGAACGGTTTGGTCAGGTAGTCGTCGGCACCGAGGGCGAGTCCGCCGACCCGGTCGGTGATCGCCGCCGAGGCGGTGAGCATCAGCACCCGGGCGGTCGACGGTGACTCGATCAGCCGCCGGCAGACCTCGTCGCCGTGCAGCACCGGAAGATCACGATCCAGGACCACCACGTCGTAGTCGTAGGTGTAGATCCGTTCCACCGCGCCGGCTCCGTCGCCGACGATGTCGACGGCGTGCGGTTCATCGCGAAGCCATTCGGCGATGGCATCGGCCAGGATCGGCTCGTCCTCGACCACCAGCACGCGCATGATCATCTCCCTTGTCCGGGCTCGGGTCCCGATCATCCGGGAATCTATGTTTCCTTCCTGTTAGCCACCCATGAATCCGGTAACGGCCGGGAAACGGGCAGCGGGCTTCACTGGGCACCGTCCTGTCGAGTGAAGGAGAAACGACGAAATGTTGAGACGTGTGCAGGGACCGATCTTCGGCCTGCTCCTCGGATTGATCATGCTGGCCGGTTGTGCTGCCGACGGCGGAAACGTCGCCAGCGCAGGTGGCGACGAACCGGGCGCGGACCCGTCGGCGGCCGCGTCGAAGGACCCGCGGCAGGCGGCGCTGGACTATGTCGAATGCCTGCGTGAGCACGGTCTCGAGGTCGACGACCCCGGACCGGACGGCCGGCTGAAGCTGCGGGTGCAGGGCCAGAACGGCCAGTCCAAGGAGGCGATGGAGGCCTGCCGGGATCTGGCGCCGCAGATGGACAAGAACAATCCGAAGGCGAAGGAACAGGCCGAGCGGAGCCGGCAGTTCGCGGCCTGCATGCGGGAGAACGGCGTCGAGAAGTTCCCGGACCCGGATCCGAACTCGCCCGGCATCCAGATCAACAAGGACCTGGCCGACGACCCGGATTTCGAGGCGGCCCAGGTTGCCTGCCGCGACCTGCTCGGCGCGCTGGGGGACAAGTGATCGCCCGAAACGCTCCCGGCCGGCGCCATCCGGGCCGCGTCGTCGCCGTGATCTTCGCCGTCGTGGTGGCGATCGGCGGCGGGATCGCGACCTGGCTGGCCGCCCAGGGCTGGGGTCAGGCCGTCGGCCAGGACGTCAGCCCGCTGCCGCCGGCGACCGCGGAGGTGACCCGGCAGACCCTGACGTCGACCACCACCTTCGACGGCGAGCTCGGCTACGGGGTCGCCGCGACGACCGCCAACCGGCTCACCGGAACGATCACCGCCCTGCCCGAGATCGGCGACGTGATCAAGCAGGGCAAGCCGCTCTACTCGGTCGACGACCAGCCGGTGATCTTGCTGTACGGGGACCTGCCGGCCTACCGGACCCTGGCCGAGGATGCCGAGGGCCCGGACGTCGAGCAGCTCGAGCGCAACCTGGAGCAGCTCGGCTACGACGGGTTCACCGTCGACGACGAGTACACCTGGCGCACCGCGCAGGCAGTCGAGGAGTGGCAGGAAGACCTCGGGGTCGAGGAGACCGGGACCGTCGAGCCGGGCCGGGTCGTGTTCCTGACCGAGGCGCGCCGGATCTCCGCGCTGGATGCCCAACTGGGCGCCGCGGCCACGCCCGGCCAGCCGGTCCTCAGCCACACCGCGACCGCCAAGGCGGTGACGGTCCAGCTGGAGCCGTCCGATCTGGCCGACGTCGAGGTCGGCGCGACCGTCGAGGTCGAGTTGCCGGACGGTGCGACGGTGCCGGCCAAGATCAACGAGCTGTCCACCGAGGTCGTCGCCGGCTCCGGTCAGGACGCGGAATCCACCACGGTCGTGACCGCCGTGGCCCAGTTGACCGGCGACAAGGCCGCGCAGGCAGCGGCGGACTACGACCAGGCGGCGGTCGAGTTGGTGATCACCACCGGCGAGCGGAAGGACGTGCTCACCGTCCCGGTGATCGCGCTGCTGGCACTCTCCGGCGGCGGCTACGGGCTCGAGGTGGTGGCCGGCGGTGCCAGCAGCTATGTCGAGGTCGACACCGGGCTGTTCGCCGCCGGCCGGGTCGAGGTCGAAGGCGACGGCATCGCCGCGGGCACCGTCGTCGGGATGCCGGAATGATCACCGCCGCGATGATCGATGTCGACCGCGCCAGCAAGCGGTACGCCGACGGCGTGACCGCGCTCGACGAGGCCACCTTGCGGATCGAGCCCGGTGAGCTGGTCGCCGTGGTCGGCCCGTCGGGGTCGGGCAAGTCGACCCTGCTGCACCTGATCGGCACCCTGGACCGGCCGTCGTCCGGCGGAGTGACCATCGACGGGTACGCCGTCGCCGACCTGTCCGACCGGGAGCTGTCGGCGCTGCGCGCGTACCGGATCGGGTTCGTGTTCCAGCAGTTCCACCTGGCCGCCGGCGTACCGGCGCTGGACAACGTCGCCGACGGCCTGCTCTACGCCAGGACGCCGCGCCGGCAACGGCGGCGACGGGCGCAGGCTGCCCTGGAACGGGTGGGCCTCGCCGGCCGGATCGACCACCGGCCGCACGAACTGTCCGGCGGCGAACGGCAACGGGTGGCGATCGCCCGGGCCGTGGTCGGCGCCCCGGCCCTGCTGCTTGCCGACGAACCGACCGGCGCGCTCGATTCGGTCTCCTCCGACGCGGTGATGCGGCTGCTCCGCGAACTGAACGCCGATGGCACCACCGTGGTGATCATCACCCATGATCGAGAGCTGGCCGACTCGTTGCCGCGCCAGATCCGGATGCTGGACGGCCGGGTGGTCGCCGACCGGAAGGCTGATGATCAACGAATCGACCGGGAGGCCTCATGAACCAGACGTTGCGGCCGGGGCGGATGGCCCTGGCGGACGTGCTCCGGGTCGGTGGAGCGGGGCTGCGGACCCGGCCGTTGCGAGCGGTCCTGTCCTCGCTCGGGATCGCGATCGGGATCGCGGCCATGGTCGCGGTGATCGGGATCTCGTCGTCCTCCCGGGCCGAGCTGGACCGGACCCTGGACGCGCTGGGGACGAATCTGCTCACCGCCGATCCCGGCTCGACCTTCACCGGCGGCGCCGCCGCGCTGCCGCTGTCGGCGGAGGCGATGATCGGCCGGATCGGTCCCGTCCAGGCGACCTCGGCGATCGGCTCGGTCCCGGACGCGAAGGTGTATCGGACCGACCGGATCCCGGCGGAGCAGACCGGCGGGATCGCCACCTACGCGGCGCGGGAAGGTCTGCTCGCCACCACCGCGACCGCCGTGCACAGCGGCGCCTGGCTGAACGCCGCGACCGGGTCCTATCCGGTGACCGTGCTCGGTGCCGACGCGGCCGAGCGGCTCGGGATCGCCCGCCCCGGCCCCGAGGTCTCGGTGATCATCGGCGGTCTCCGGTTCGTCGTGATCGGCATCCTGGCACCGTCCGTGCTCGCCCCGGAGCTGGACAGCGCGGCCCTGATCGGCTGGCCGGCCGCGGCCGACCGGCTCGGCTTCGACGGGCACGCCACCCGGGTCTACACCCGCTCGGCCGAAGCCCAGGTGGAGCAGGTCGCCGCCGTGCTCGGGGCGACCGCGAATCCGGAGGCACCGAACGAGGTCGACGTCTCCCGGCCGTCCGACGCCCTGGCCGCGCAGCAGGCGGCGGACCGGGCGTTCACCGGACTGTTGGTCGGGCTCGGCGCGGTGGCACTGCTGGTCGGCGGCGTCGGGATCGCCAACACGATGGTGATCTCGGTGCTGGAACGCCGGTCCGAGATCGGCCTGCGCCGATCACTCGGCGCGACCCACGGCCAGGTGCGGACCCAGTTCCTGGTCGAGTCGCTGCTGCTGTCCGGGCTCGGCGGTCTGGCCGGCGCGGCCATCGGAGCGGCGGCGACCCTCGGCTACGCCTGGTATCAGGGCTGGACCGCGGTGGTGCCGCTCTGGGCCGTTGCCGGCGGGCTCGTCGCGACCCTGCTGGTCGGCTCCGTGGCCGGCCTCTATCCGGCCATCCGTGCGTCCCGGCTGTCGCCGACCGAGGCCTTGGCGACCCCCTGAGCGCCGCTCAGGTTTTTCTTTCCTGAAAGGCCTTCCGGGCTCAGGATCGGCGGGTAGAGTGGCCGATCAGAGGGTGCGGAGTAGACCCGGCGTGACCCGCAGCGCGCCGTGGTCCTCCGCATCCTCGCTTTCCTTCTGGTCCCTGCGGGTCAGCCGACGCGGAGGTTGCCGAAGGTGTCGGCGGAGAGCTGATTCCGCGGCTTGTCGCCGATCGGCACCATGCTGACGTAGCCGCTGAGCCGGTCGTCGCGACCGTCGTCGATGATCAGGATCGTCACCACGTCGCCCTCGACGCTGAGGCCCGGCTTGTCCACCCGGACCTCGGCGACCAGGATCCAGCCCGTCCGGCCGTCGACGGTGATCTTCTCGTCGCGGAGGTCCTTCCGGTCGAAGAACTGGGAGAACCAACCGTCGTTGATCGCGCACTGCATCGAGCTCGCGGCCGCCTCCCGGGGCGACTCGAAACGCGGCCCGACCGCCACCTCGCCGACGCCGAACCAGGACTCCCAGCCCGGCTCGGTGGTCTGGGACTGCGAGCCGACATCGAAGAACCAGGTCAGTCCGCCCTTCGGCCGTGGCTCCCCGTACGAGGAGATCCGCGGGAAGGAGAGCCGGCCGCCATAGACCCGGCCGTCGCTCGGATGGGCCGCGACCGTGTACGGGTCACCCTCCGGGCAGGGCACCGAGCCTCCCGTCGGCGTACCGGATGGTGACGGTGACCGGGAGGGGGTCGGCGTGGCTGACGGCGTCGGCGTGGCCGTCGGCCGCGAATCGTCCCAGGCGCTGACGGTCGACGACGGCACCGGATCGGCGATCGGCCCGTCCGCGGTCAGATACCGGATCACCAGCACGCCGATCACGACCAGGACGACCACCAGGGCGACGACGCCGACCAGCACTCCGATCCAGCGCCGGGAGCCCTGCCGACCCGGCTCGGGTGGCCCGGACGGTTGCGCGGAAGTCCGGTCCGACCAGGCCGCACCGTCCCAATAGCGGTACTGCCCGGGCTTGCCACCCGGATCGGGATACCACCCTGGAGTCGACACAGCGACCGAGGCTACCGGCGCCGCGGGTCTGTCAAGGAGGGTGGTGTCAAACGGTGGTCGTTCAACACCACCCTAGGATCACCCCCGATCCTGATTGGATCGACGGGAACCTCGCCCGGCCTGCCGGACTCCACCCCGATGGAGGAGTTCCGGCGGAGGTGAGGTGGACGATGGCGGCGATCGGCGGAAGGGTCGGCACGGATGCGGGACGAGCAGCGGCGAGACGGCGTGCCCGCCGAGCCTGCCGCCGACCGGGAACTCGACGACTCCGCGCTGTGGCAGGACCTCCGCGGCGGGGATCGGGACGCGTTCCGATCGCTGTTCCTGCGGCACAGCGACGCCGTCTACAACTTCGCGTTCCGCCGGACCAGCTCCTGGGCGGTCGCCGACGACGTGGTGCAGGCGACGTTCGGCACGTTGTGGCGCCGGGTGTTGGATCGTACGGTCGACGAACTGCGACTGCCGTCGGCCCGGCCGGTGCTGTTCGCCATGGCCCGCAACGAATGCAGCAACCAGCTCCGGTCCGGCCGCCGACAGACCCAGCTGGCCGACCGGATCGAGGCCGAGCCGGGCGAGCGGGGGAGCGACGACGTCGACGACTGGGTGAGCGCCGAGGCGACGATGCAGGAGATCGCGCGGGCGCTGCGGAAGTTGCCGCGGAGTCAACGGGAGGTGATCGAGTTGGTGGGCTGGTCAGAGCTGTCCCTGGCCGAAGCCGGTGAGACGCTCGGTGTCCCGGTCGGCACGGTCAAGTCGCGGCTGAAACGCGCCCGGGACCGGCTGCTGCGCACCCCGCTGGCCGACCTGTTGCGCGGAGCGGGCCGATGAGGCTGCCACCGGACCGGAGCCTGCCCGACAAGCAGGCCCGGGTCGACCGGATCCTGGACGAGACGACGCCGACCGACCTCGCGGCCCGGCGGCGGCGCCGGCTGTCGTACGCGCTCGCTGCGGCGGTCGCCCTGATCGTCGGCGCGCTCGGCGTCGGCGCCCTGATCCGGACCGGCGGACCCGAGGTTTCGGGCGACCCGCCGGCGACGGTCGCGCCGACCCCGCCGGTCACGTCCCGCCCACCCGGCTCGACCCCGAGCCGGACCATCACCAGCGACCCGTCCGCGTTGCCGGTCGGCGGCACCGCCGAGCTGGAGTTCTTCACCTTCACCCTGCTGGACACGCGGCAGACCTCGGCCGGTTTCGCCGCCGAGATCAGGACCTGCCTCACCGGCACCCCGCCCGGCTACGAGCGGGATTCGATCCCGATCGGCTGGTACGCCTGGCGGGCAGTCACCGAGCGGAACACGTACCAGGCCAACGTCGAGGACCTCACCGATCCGGCCTTCACCCCGGTCTATCCGAGCGGCACCCGGTTCGAGGTCGGCGAGTGCGTCGAGGGCTGGCTGCCGTTCGAGGCGATCGGCGCCGCGGAACGGGTCACCGAGCTCACCTACAGCAACGACTACGGCGGCGAGGCCCGCTGGCAGGTGGAGTAGGAGCGCGTTGCAGCGACCTCTTAGTCTCGATCTTTTGTGATCTTGGTGGCGACGGGTTCGATCGACCAACCGGAACGTTCGTCCTGAGACGAGGCAGCCGTCCTGACGGGTGCACCGTCACAAATCGGGGGCGCAACCCGGTCCCACCGGGCGATTTCCGGTCCCGCGGGGCGTTGTGCCCCCGATTTGTGCCAGTGCGCCAGCTCGCCCCGCTGACCACCGCCGACCCCACATCGAGGTCCACGACCAATCAGGTAAACCCCGGCGGGTGTGACTCGCGGCAACCCGGCTCCGAGACCGACCTCGGCTGGATGCGCAACCCAGCCGCAGCCCCGGGACACCGAACCCGAACCAAGATCATGAGAGATCGAGGCTAGGCGCAAACTGCCGGAAGATCTGTGTCCAGCCGGATCGCCGTCGCCCTCGACTGGCCGCAGGAGGTGCATCGCTTCCCCACGGGACCACCGCCGATGTGAAGTGGGTCACAGTTTGCAACCTTTGGGCGCCCGCCGGACTACTCCCGGGTGACAAGGCGAATGTTTCCCATCCTGAGGAGGATGACTCACAATGCGTACGCTCAAGCGGATTCTCGGTGCAACCGTCGCGGGTGCGGGCCTGGTGGCCGCGGTGTCGATGACGGCGGCTGCGGCACCCCCGTTCGTCAAGGGCACGATCGATGCGAACGGCGGGCTGAACGGCCGGATCGCCCCGAGCGTCCACACCAGCGCCAACTATCTGTTCAAGGACGGCGACAAGGTGAGCATCGACTGCCGGACCAAGGGCACCATCGTCGGCGGCAACGCCGAGTGGTACCTGATCTCCGGTGAGGGCGACGCCAACTGGGTGTCGGCCAAGTACGTCGATCTCGCCGGCGCGGCGCCGGACTGGTGCGGGCCGGACGAGTCGATCTCGGTGACGATCACCAAGGACGTCTACTCCCGGCAGGGGCCGTCGACCGCCGACAAGAAGCGGCGGCTGCAGCACCCGGGCGGCCAGGAAGCGCTCTGCTACACCTACACCAACATCAGCGGCGGCGGCCGCTGGGTGGTCACCACGGAGGACGGCTGGGTCCCGGCCTCGGCGGTGAAGTCGAGCAAGGAGATCCCGTTCTGCGAGCGGTGATCATGACCTGATCGACAGCTGATCAACCCGATCGGTCCGGCATCGGCTCAGTCGATGCCGGACCGTTCCACTCCCTGGATCAGATAGCGCTGCAGGAAGAGAAACACGAGCAGCACCGGCAGGATCGCCACCACGGCGCCGGTGAACAGCTGCGGATAGTCCACCCGCTGCGACGTGAGGAACCCGCTCAGCGCGAGTTGCACGGTCCGGTAGTCCGGATCCTGGCCGATCAACAGCGGCCAGAGGAACGCGTTCCAGGAACCGATGAAGATCAACGTCCCGACCGCGGCCCCGATGCCGTACGAGTTGGGCACGACGATCCGCCAGAAGGTCCGCCAGTAGCCCGCCCCGTCGAGGTAGGCCGCCTCCTCCAACTCCCGGGGGAAGGCCAGGAAATACTGCCGGAACAGGAAAGTGGCCAGCGCCGAGAACATGCCGGGGATGATCAGGCCGCGCAGGGTGGAGATCCAGCCCAGGCTGGACACCATCACGAAGGTCGGCACGAACGTCACCGCCGCCGGCACCATCAGCGTCGCCACGGTGACCCCCAACAGGATCTTGCTGATCCGGTTGTCGATCGCCAGCCCGTAGCCGGCCAGCGCCGAGATGATCACGGTCGCGACGGTCTGCAGCACCGAGACCACGGCGGAGTTGATCATGCTGCGGACCAGCGGCACGCTGGTGTTGCCGAGCAGCTCGGCCAGGTTGCCGAACCCGACGGCGTTCGGCAACCAGTGCCATTCGGCGGCGGTGATCCACTGGCTGGTGGAGAAGGCGTTGCGCAGGATCACCCAGAACGGCAGCAGGAAGATCAGCGCCAGGATGATCAGGGCGGCATAGGTGAGCGCGGTCGGCAGCGGTCGTGATCTCATCGGCTCGCCTTCCGCGCGGTCCGCTCGCGGGATGGCCGGTCCCGGCCGACCAGGCTGAGGATGCCGAGCTGGGCCAGGCCGAAGATCGCGATCACCACGGTCAGGATCATCGACCCGGCACTGCCCAGCCCGAGGTCCTGGCTGCCGGAGCCGAAGGACACCAGATACAGATAGACCAGCGGCGGTTTGGCGAACGGGGGGTAGTTGCCGACCGAGATCAACGTGTTGTAGAACTCGTCGAACGCCTGGAACGCGTTGATCAACAACAGCAGCACCACGGCGATCGAGGTCGCCCGGAGCTGGGGGAACGTGATGAACCGGAACACCCGCCAGCCGCGGGCGCCGTCGATCGCCGCGGCTTCATAGGTGTCCCGCGGGATCCGCTGCAATCCGGCGATGAACAAGATCATGTAGAAGCCGACCTGGAGCCACAGTCGCAGCGTGACCAGCACCACCCAGTAGAGGTAGTTGCCGCCGCCGAGCCAGTTGACCGGCTCCAGGCCGAGCTCGCGGAGGAAGCTGTTGATCATGCCGAACCGGGCGCCGTTGAAGAACACCAGCCGCCACACCATCGCCGCGATCACGTACGACACCGCAGTCGGCAGGAAGAACGCGGACCGGAAGAACGCTCGCGCCACGGTGGCCCGGTTGACCAGCAGGGCCAGCCCGAGTGAGATGACGAAGGTGGTCGGCACGATGAACAGCGCGAACACGATGAACGTGCCCAGGCTGGTCTGGAACGCCCGGTCGGTGAGCAGGTAGACGTAGTTGTCCAGGCCGACGAACTCGGTCGGGGTGACCGTGTTGCGGGCGTCGTACAGGGACAGCCCGACGCTCCAGCCGATCGGCACCAGGGTGAAGATCAACAGCCCGACGAAGAACGGCGCGACGAAGATCAACTGCCACAGGTTGCGATCATGCAAGCCGCGGATCCGCCGGGAGAGTGCCGAGCGGGCCATCGGCCGGTCAGCCGTTCAGTCGCTTGATGTCCGCCTTCGCCTTCTCCGTCACGGCGGCCAGCTCCGTCTTCGGGTCGGCCTTCTTCTGCACCACGTTGGTCAGCGCCGCGACCACCGCCTGCGAGATCGCCGGGGTCCACAGCTTGTCGTTGGCGTGACCCAGCTCGGCGACGAACTTCGCCGCCTCGGCCCCGGCCCCGGTGGCGACCTTGTCGGCCTTCGGGACCAGCGCGGTCTTGGCCGGGATGTGGGTGCCGAACGCGTTGGAGAACTCCAGCTGGTAGTCCTCCTGGTCGACCCAGAGCCAGCGGACGAAGTCCTTGGCCGCGTCGACGTTCGGCCCCTTGGCGTTGACGCAGGCGCCGAACGCGCCGAACACGACGGCCTGCCGGCCGCTGCCGCCGACGCTCGGGAACGGCAGCACCCCGAAGTCGTCGCCGAGCGCCTCGGTGACCTCGGGCAGGATCCACAGCCCGCTCCACTGCATCGCGGCCTCGCCGTTGACGAACGGCGACGCGGTGGACCAGTCACCGGAGGCGCTGGGCACGAAGCCGTCGGCGCCGGCCAGCTCGGCGAACTTGGCGAACGCGTTGTGACCGTCGGCGTTGTCGAATCCGATGGTGGTCTTGTCGGGCGAGATCTGCTCCTGACCGGAGGCCCAGATCAGCATCGAGTTGAGCACGCCGATGCCGCCGTCGGTGCCGGCGTAGAAGCCGCCCATGTCCTTGGTCTTGACCGCGCTCGTCGCCTTGATCAGATCGTCGATCGTCGCCGGCGGTGCGACGCCGGCCTGGTCCAGCGCCGACTTGCGATAGAAGAGCATCTGCATGTCGACGGTCTGCGGGATGGCGTAGATCTTGCCCTCCCAGCTGGCCGCGTCGAGCACGGACTGGGTGAACTGGCTCTTGGCGTCGCCCAGCGCCTCGGTCAGGTCGAGCGCCTGGCCCGCCTTGATCATGTCCAGGGTCGGCCCGTTGCCGTACTCGAAGACGTCGGGAGCGTCGGCCGTCAGCAGTGCGGAGGAGACGAGCTTGTCGTAGTCGCCCGGATTCCACTGCACCGTGACGGTCGCGTTCGGATACGCGGCGGCGTACTTCTTCACCGCCTCCTGGACGCCGTCCTCGCCGTACTCGTGGTACCACTGGCTCAGTTGCGCCTTCGCGCCGCCGGCCGTGTCGGAAGCGCCGGGCTCCGGCCGGCCCGTGTTCGACCCGCAGGCCGACAGTCCCGCAGCGGCCGCGATGCCGCCGGTCAAGGTGAGGAATCCTCGTCGCGCAAGTGCCATACCGGGACTCTAAGGGATGACCGCGACGGCGCGGCGGAACGACCACTCCTCGATAGGCTCGGGTCGATGGGAACCACGTCGTGATCATGAAGGGCGGGCTGCAGCGACGGCTCGGAGTCGGTGACGCCGTCACCATCGGTCTCGGCGCCATGATCGGCGCGGGGGTGTTCGCCGTGTTCGGGACCGCCGCCGGGTCGGCCGGTTCCGGGTTGTTGATCGCGCTGCTGGTGGCGGCGGTGATCGCCTACTGCAACGCGACGTCCTCGGCCCGGCTCGCCGCCCGCTATCCGGATTCCGGCGGCACCTACGTCTACGGTCGGGAACGGCTCGGCGAGTTCTGGGGCTATCTGGCCGGCTGGGGTTTCGTCGTCGGCAAGACCGCCTCCTGTGCCGCGATGGCGCTCACCGCCGGGCTCTATCTGTGGCCGGAGCGGGCGCACGAGGTCGCCGTGGCCGCCGTCGTGCTGCTGACCGCGATCAACTACGTCGGCGTCCGGAAGGCGACCTGGGCCACCCGGGTGATCGTCGCGGCGGTGCTGCTGGTGCTGCTGGCCGCGGTGATCATCGGCTGGACCTCGCCGGCGGCCGACCCGGCCCGGCTGGCGATCGGCGGCGACGCGACCGCCTGGGGCGTGCTGCAGGCGGCCGGGCTGCTGTTCTTCGCCTTCGCCGGCTATGCCCGGGTGGCGACCCTCGGCGAGGAGGTCCGGGAGCCGGAGCGGACCATCCCGATCGCGGTGCCGGTCGCGCTCGGCCTGGTGCTGCTGCTGTACGCGATCATCGCGGTCACCCTGATCGTCGTCCTCGGGCCCGACCTGGCCGGCTCCGCGACCCCGGTGGTCGACCTGGTCCGCCGGGCCGGCGCCGAGCCGATGGTGCCGGTGGTGGCGGTCGGTGCCGGGCTGGCCGCCCTGGGCAGCCTGCTGGCGATGATCTTGGGGGTGTCCCGGACCGTGTTGGCGATGGCCCGTGATCGGCACCTGCCGCCGCCGCTGGCCGCGATCCACCCGCGGTTCGCCGTACCGCATCGGACGATCGTCGCGGTCGGCGTGATCATCGCCGGGCTGGCCCTGTTCGCCGATCTCCGGTCCGCGATCGGGTTCTCCTCGTTCGCGGTGCTGATCTACTACGCGATCGCCAACGTGTCGGCCCTGACCCTGCGTGCGGACGTGGGCCGACCGCCGCGGGCGATCCCGGTCGTCGGCCTGATCGGGTGCCTCGCCGTGGCCGCCGCGCTGCCGCTGCCGTCGGTGATCACCGGACTCGCCGTCCTCGGCCTGGGAATGATCTGCTACCTGGTCGGCGTTCTACTACGTCGACGTGCGGGACGACCGCCCCGCGGAGAGGAAACCCCCTGATGCGTGCCGCGATCTTCGACAAGTACGGCGAACCCGAGGTGCTGACCGTCGCTCAGGCGCCGGATCCCGAGCCCGGACCGGGCGAGGTGCTGATCGCGGTCCGGGGCGCGTCGATCAATCCGATCGACTGGAAGATCCGCTCGGGGATGCTGGCCGACACCGCCGCGCCGGACGAGCCGATGATCATCGGCAACGACGGCTCCGGCACCGTGGTCGCGGTGGGCGAGGGAGTCACCGATGTCGCGGTCGGAGACGAGGTGTTCGGCATCGGCCGGGCCGGCTATGCCGAGCTCGCGGTGTTGAAGGCGTACGCCCGCAAGCCGACCGGGGTCGATCACGTGGCGGCAGCTGCCGCGGCGACGGTCGGGGAGACCGCGATCCGGGCGCTCGGGTTGACCGGGCTGGACACCTCGGGTCGACTGCTGATCGACGGCGGGGCCGGTGGCGTGGGCTCGGTGGCGGTGGAGATCGCCGTCGGCCGCGGCCTGACGGTGATCGCGACCGGCAGCCCGGCCAACCATGACTATTTGCGCTCTCTCGGCGCGACCCCGATCGAGTACGGGCCGGGCCTGGCCGGCCGGGTCCGGGCGATCTGGCCGGAAGGGCCTGACGCCGTGTTCGATGTGGCGGGCCAGACCCCGGCCGCCGACCTGATCGCCCTCGTCGCGGCGCCGGATCGGGTGGTCAGCATCGCCAACTTCGCCGAGGCCGACTCCGGGATCCAGCTCACCGAGGGCGCTCGTGATCAAGGTCCGGCGCTCCGCCAGGTGGCCGACCTGCTGGCCGCCGGCGGTCTGCGGGTCCCGGTCCGGACCTTTCCGTTGGACGAGATCGCGACGGCGCACCGGCTGAGCCAGGACGGCCACGTCCGCGGCAAGCTCGTCCTGGAACCGTGATCAACTGTCGCCCTCGGTGATCAACGCAGGCTGCGCTGCAGCAGGATCGTGTCCAGCCAGCGCCCCTGCTTGAAGCCGACCTCAGTCAGCCGGCCGATCTCGCGGAAGCCGTGCCGCCGGTGCAGGGAGAGCGAGGCCGGCTCGCCGGTGTCGACGATCACCGCGATCAACTCTCGCACGGTCGCCGCGGTGCAGTTCGTGATCAAGGTCGTCAGCAGAGCGTGGCCCACGCCGTGCCCGGTGGCACCCGGCGCGACGTAGATCGAGTCCTCGACCGTCTGCCGGTATGCGGCGCGCAACTTCCACCGGGAACAGAACGCGTAGCCGACGACCGTCTGGTCGAGCTCGGCGACCAGGAAGGGGAGTCCGGCGGCTGCGACGGTCCAGAACCGCTGCGACCAGTCCTGCCGGCTCGGCGGCACGATCTCGAACGTCGCGGTGGTCCGCTGCACGTAGTGGGCATAGATCTCGGTCACGGTGTCCAGATCGCCCGGCGCGGCATCTCGGACCCGCACGGATCCGATCTTCGTTTCGCTATAGCGGAACATGTGAATATTATAGGGGATATGGATCTGGGAGTGCTGGGCGACCGTGTGCGCGGACTGCGACTCGAACGCGGCCTGACCCTGCAGCAGTTGGCCGATCACTGCGCGGTGAGCGTGAGCATGCTGTCCTCGGTCGAACGCGGCGACAAGGCGGCGACCGTCGTCCTGCTCGACAAGATCGCGCAGGGCCTGGGCACGCCGATCGCGGAGCTGGTCGCCGGCCAGTCCGACGGCCGGGTGATCGTCCGCCGGGCCGCCGAGCAGGATGTCGCGGACGAGCCCGGCGGCTGGCGGCGGACGATCCTGACCCCGGTCGTGCCCGGTGTGAACTTCGAGTGGATCCACTCGACCCTTCCGCCGGGTTGCGACGCCGGCACCTTTGCTGCGTACGCGCCCGGCTCCCACGAGTTCGTGGTGGTGCAGGCCGGCACCCTGACGCTGACCATCGGCGCCGATCCGTACGTCCTCGCCGCCGGCGACTCGCTCTATTTCGCTGCCGATGCCCCGCACGGCTACGCCAACCACGGCGATACCGAGTGCGACTACCACGTCGCGGCGTTGATCATGCGCAGCCGCCGCCCCGGCTCCTGATCATCGTTCCCGGCGTTCAGCGGAACTGGTCGGCGTCGGCGACGACCGGCACGTCGTGATCTTCGAGCCAGTCGATGATCTCCTTGCGTTCCGCCCTGGCGCGATCGTTCAGGACGTTCGCCTGGAAGCCGAAGTAATAGTCCTGGAAGGTGTCCCCGCGTGGATTCTCCAGCCGCGGATCCGCCTCGGCCCGTAACAGCTGCAGCAGGATGCCGCCCTGGTTGGCCCGGGCGGGATTGAACAACGGGTTCTCACCGAGCCGGTCGATCACGTTCGGATCGGCACCGGCGTCCAACAGGGTCTGCACGTTGTCGCGATGGCCGTGCAACGCCGCCGTGAAGATCGGCGTCGATCCCGTCTCCCGGTAGCGGACATCGGGATCGGCCCCGGCGTCGAGCAACGCCTGCAGGAACCGGCGATCGGGCTCCCAGGCGGCCGCGTAATAGGGCGCCGGCTCGTCCTTGCGCCCCTCCTGCTCCGGATCGGCATCGTGGTCGAGCAGCGCCTCGAGCCCGGTCAGGCTGCGACTGTCCACCGCCCACTGCAGCAGGCTGGTGCCGTCGGTGCCACGGTCGTCGACGTCGGCATCCCGATCGATCAGATCGTCGATCCGGGCCCGGTCGCCGGCGGTGACGGCGCGGGCCAATTCGACGGTCCGGTCTCCGGTGAACACGTCCCGCGGGTCCTCGGTCACGGCGCCGCAACCGGAGATCAGGCAGGCCACGGCCACCGCGACGACGATCACCGTGGCTCGCATACTTCGATTGAAGCACTCGGGCCCGCGATCCGCTCCATCGCTCGAGGCCGACTTCCGCCGGCGTGATTCCGCCGTCGGGAATACCGGAGGGCCGGATCGGGGTTGGGCGCATCGTGAGCAATGCGCACCCGGCCGGGCCGGCCGGAACCGGACCCGCCACCATCGAGCCGCCGTCGGACCGGCAGCGGCGCAAGGTGCTGTGGGCGTCGCTGGTCGGCACGTCGCTGGAGTCGTTCGACTTCTACGTCTTCAGTTATCTGTCGGCGTTCTTCATCGGCCCGCTGTTCTTCGAGCCGTTGGGCGGCTTCGGCGGCACCCTGAGCGCGTTCCTGACCAGCGCGCTCGGCTTCGTCGCCCGGCCGTTGGGCGCGATCATCTTCGGCCACCTGGGCGACCGCTTCGGCCGGCGGGCGACGTTGATCATGACGATCACGATCATGGGCGTGGCGACCGGTGCGATCGGCCTGCTGCCCGATTACGCCAGCGCCGGCTGGGTCGGCGCGATCCTGCTGGTCGCGCTGCGGCTGATCCAGGGTCTGTCGCTCGGCGGCGAATGGGGCGGCGCGGTGCTGCTCTCCACCGAGAGCGCCCGGCCCGGCCGCCGCGCCTTCTACGCCGCGGTGCCGCAACTCGGCTCGCCGGTCGGCTCGATCCTCAGTGCCGCCCTCTATCTGGCGCTGCCGCTGCTGTTGAACGAGGCCGACCTGTTGTCCTGGGGTTGGCGGATCCCGTTCCTGGTCGCGTTCCCGCTGTTGTTGATCTCTCTCTGGCTGCGGTTCTCGATCGAGGAGACCCCGGTCTTCCGCGAGCTGGTGGCCGAGGATCGGCGGGCCAAGGTGCCGCTGCTCCAGGCGTTCCGGCAGCGGCCGCTGGCGCTGCTGCTGGCCACCGGCGCCGCTCTGCTCGGCATCGGGTCCTACTCGCTGATGAACACCTACACGCTGAACTACGGCGTCACCTCGCTCGGCTTCGACTACAGCCAACTGTTGGCGGCGACCACCATCGGCGGGCTGCTGCAGTTGATCACCATCCCGCTGTTCGGGGCCTGGGCGGAACGGATCGGCTCCGGCCGGGTGGTGCTGATCGGCGCGGTCGGCACCTTGATCGCCGCGTTCCCGATCTATGCGTTGCTGCAGTCGGCCAGCTTCGGGGTGCTGGTCGCGATGATGATCATCGGCGGCATCCTGCCCACCCTCAGCTGGGCGGCCCTCGGCGGATTGATGACCGAGTTGTTCGCCGGCCGCATCCGCTATGCCGCGATCTCGTTCGCGTACGCCATCGCCGCGATCATCTCCGGCTTCGTCCCGGCGATCACGCTGCTGCTCGGCGAATCCACCGGCTACGCCTGGTGGCACCCCGGCGTGGTGCTGGCCGCGATGAGCGTGATCACCGCGATCAGCGCGGCGTTCGCGCTGCGGCGCACGGTACCGATCGACGTGATCTAGGTACGCCTACCCTTACTTGCTGATCACCAGGAATCTCCAACAACTGGAGAAAATCGCCGAGGAGTAACGATCCACCCTCGCGGCGGGTCCGGTGTGATCGCCACCGCCGGGACTGGCAGACTGCACCCAGCAAACTGGGATCAGCGGAGGTGGCGATGGCGTCAACCGAAACGCCGACCGGGGTCAATACCCCGGGCAGGGCGCAGATCGATGCGAGGACGTTGCGGCGGGACAGATGGTGGCTCAGTCCACTGGTGACCTTCGTGGTGTTCGGTGCGTTCATCGTCTACGCCACCTGGCGGGCGTTCAGCGGCGCCAACTACTACGCCTCGCCGTACCTCTCGCCGTTGTACTCGCCGTGCCTGACCAATCTGTGCGTTGAAGGGTCGTCCGACTTCGGCCAGCCCTTCTCCTGGTGGCAGTTGTCGCCGGCGCTGTTGATCCTGATCTTCCCGCTCGGCTTCCGGGCGACCTGCTACTACTACCGGAAGGCCTACTACCGGGCGTTCCTGCTGTCGCCGGCGGCCTGCGGGGTCCCCGAGCCGCGGAAGAAGTACACCGGGGAGACCCGGTTCCCGTTGATCTTGCAGAATATCCATCGCTGGTTCTGGTACGCCGCGATGCTGATCGCCTGCGTGCTCACCTTCGATCTGGTGCTGTCGTTCCGCAACGCCGATCATGAATGGGGCCATATGGGCCTGGGCAGCGTGGTGTTGCTGATCAACGTGGTCCTGATCTGGCTCTACACCCTGTCCTGCCACTCCTGCCGGCACGTCCTGGGCGGCCGGCTGCGGCACTTCTCCAAGCACCCGGTCCGGTACAAGCTGTGGACCTGGGTCTCGAAGCTCAACCCCCGGCACTCGATGCTGGCCTGGGCCTCGCTGGTCTCCGTCGCGTTGGCCGACCTCTACATCTATCTGCTCGCCACCGGCGTGATCACCGACGTGAGGTTCTTCTGATGAGTGATCGTCATCCCATGACCGGCAACGAGATGTCCGGTACGGAAGCGGGCGGGCTGGAACGGCACGCCTACGACGTCGTGGTGATCGGCGCCGGCGGAGCCGGTCTGCGGGCCGCGATCGCCGCGCACGACGCCGGCGCCAAGACCGCCATCGTCTGCAAATCCCTGCTGGGCAAGGCTCATACGGTGATGGCCGAGGGCGGCATCGCGGCCGCCATGGGCAACCGCTGGCCCGAGGACAACTGGGAAGTGCACTTCCGCGACACCATGCGCGGCGGCAAGATGCTGAACAACTGGCGGATGGCCCAACTGCACGCGCAGGAGGCGCCCGAGCGGGTGATGGAGCTCGAGGACTGGGGTGCGCTGTTCGACCGCACCGACGATGGGCTGATCTCGCAGCGCGACTTCGGCGGCCACCGCTACGCCCGGCTCGCGCACGTCGGCGACCGGACCGGCCTGGAGATGATCCGGACGCTGCAGCAGCGCGCCGTTCAGCTCGGCATCGACGTGTTCATGGAGTGCACGATCACCGACCTGCTGACCGGGTCGGGCGAGGGCGACGGCAAGATCAGCGGCGCCTTCGGCTACTGGCGCGAGACCGGCCGGTTCGTGGTCTTCGAGGCACCGTCGGTGATCTTGGCGACCGGCGGCATCGGCAAGGCGTTCAAGGTCACCTCGAACTCCTGGGAATACACCGGCGACGGGCACGCCCTCGCCCTGCGCGCCGGCGCGTCCTTGATCAACATGGAGTTCGTCCAGTTCCATCCGACCGGCATGGTGTGGCCGCCGTCGGTGAAGGGGCTGCTGGTCACCGAGTCGGTCCGCGGTGACGGCGGGATCCTGAAGAACTCCGAAGGCAAGCGCTTCATGTTCGACTACATCCCGGAGTTCTTCAAGGCCGAGACCGCCGACAACGAGGCCGAGGCCGACCGCTGGTACGAGGACAAGAAGAACAACCGGCGGCCACCGGAGCTGTTGCCGCGGGACGAGGTCGCGCGGGCGATCAACTCCGAGATCAAGGCCGGCCGGGGGACGCCGCACGGCGGGATCTTCCTCGACATCGCGTCCCGGCGGACCCCGGACTTCATCCGGCGCCGGCTGCCGTCGATGTATCACCAGTTCAAGGAGCTGGCCGACGTCGACATCACCGCCGAACCGATGGAGATCGGGCCCACCTGTCACTACGTGATGGGCGGGGTCGAGGTCGACGCCGACACCGAACTGACCGGCGTGACTGGGCTGTATGCGGTCGGTGAGTGCTCCGGCGGCATGCACGGATCCAACCGGCTGGGCGGCAACTCGCTGTCCGACCTGCTGGTGTTCGGCCGTCGGGCCGGCGAGGCGGCGGCGTCGTACGCGGCCGAGGTGGGGGAGAGCCGGCCCCGGCCCAGCGAGGCCGAGGTCAAGGCCGCCGAGGAGTTGGCGCTGGCCCCCTTCGCCACCGAGGGCGGGGAGAACCCGTACACGATCCATCAAGAGCTGCAGACCACGATGAACGACCTGGTCGGCATCATCCGCACCTCCGACGAGCTGGCCAAGGCGGCGCAGACCGTCGAGGGGTTCAAGGAGCGGGTGGGCAACCTCTCGGTGGAGGGGCACCGGCAATACAACCCGGGCTGGCACCTGGCGATCGATCTGCGCAACATGCTGTTGGTGTCGGAATGCATCGCCAAGGCGGCGCTGGAGCGCACCGAGTCGCGCGGCGGGCACACCCGGGACGACTACCCGATGACCGACGACACCTGGGGCACGAAGAACATCGTGCTCACCTTGAACGCGAGCGGCGACGGGGTCGACCTGGCCCAGCAGCCGCTGCCGATCATGCCGGACGAGCTCAAGACCTTCTTCGAGAGCAAGTGAGTTGATCATGGGATACAACCTGAAGATGCAGATCTGGCGCGGCGACGCGTCGGAGGGTGAACTCATCGATTACAACGTGGAGGTGGAATCCGGCGAGGTCGTACTGGACGCGATCCACCGGCTGCAGGCCACCCAGGCCGGTGATCTCGCGGTCCGCTGGAACTGCAAGGCCGGCAAGTGCGGCTCCTGCAGCGCCGAGGTCAACGGCAAGCCGCGGCTGATGTGCATGACCCGGTTGTCGGACTTCGACGAGACGGAAACGATCACCGTCACGCCGATGCGGTCCTTCCCGGTGATCCGCGACCTGGTCACCGACGTGTCCTTCAACTACGAGAAGGCGGCCGAGCTGCCGGCCTTCGCGCCGCCGCCCCGCGACGCCGACGGCAAGCGCCGGATGATGCAGGTCGACGTCGAGCGCGGCCAGGAGTTCCGCAAGTGCATCGAGTGCTTCCTCTGCCAGAACACCTGCCACGTCGTCCGTGATCATGACGCCAACAAGCCCGCCTTCGCCGGCCCGCGCTTCTTCCTGCGCTACGCCGAGCTGGACATGCATCCGCTCGACACCCATGATCGGCGCGAGCTGGCTCAGGGCGCAGCCGGCCTCGGCATGTGCAACATCACCAAGTGCTGCACCGACGTCTGCCCCGAGCACATCAAGATCACCGACAACGCGATCATCCCGCTGAAGGAACGCGTCGTCGACCGCAAGTTCGATCCGCTGGTCTGGCTCGGCAACAAGATCGGTATCCGGACCAAGGACTACAAGGACCGCGGCGACGCCTGAGCAGGGATCGCTCGACCAGGCGGCTCGGTCGCGGAGTTCGTTCCCTGAGACTGTCGCCGTTCGTTCGTTCCTGAGCGTGTCGCCGTTTGTTCGTTCCCTGAGCCTGTCGAAGGGCAGGCCAGATGGGTGCCCTTTCGGTTTCGGCCTGACGGCCGGAAAGACGCGCCAAGGACGGGCGGGTCTTGGCGGCTTGTCGCGTCCGGCGGCCGGGCGGCGGTGTTTGGGCGGCGAAAGTCGCCGCTGGGCATCGACTGTGACGTTTCCCGGCTTTGCGGTGCCGATCGAGCCGGGAAACGTCACAGTCGATGGTCCCGACCGCGGCGCAACCGGTACCCGGCCGGAAGTTCCCAGAAACGCCGCAACCCGCCCGTCCTTGGCGCGTCTTTCATCCTCGGCGTGCACCGAGCGGACTTGTCCGGCCGACCTCGAGCGACGACGACCAATGAGCCCTGCCGATCGTGGTCAGGCAGGGCGACGCGACTCCTATCGGTCCGCGCGACTGCTGTAGTGCTCGCGTCGGCCAGTAGCGGTCGCGTGGGGACCGGACCGGCACGGGTTTAGTCGATCGGGGTTCCGGTGGCGAATTCTGTGAGCAGCGGCAGGTCGCCGGCGAAGCGGTTCTGGTCCAGGGGAGTGTCGGTGTACTGCCAGAAGGTCCAGCCGCCGCTCCAGCCGCCGGGGATCTTCTCCGGCGGGGTGGAGCGCCAGGCGGCCAGCCAGAGCGGGTTCGCGTCGGCGAACTCGGTGCTGTTGCCGGTGCAGTCGACCCACCAGTAGTAGCCGGTGTAGATCACGGCCTGCCGGCCGGTCCGCTCGTGATAGCGGGTGGTGAAGGCGCGGATCCAGGCGACCATCTGCTCGGGGGTCAGGTCCCAGCACTGATCGGCGTCGAAATAGGGCATCTCGATGTCCAGGACGCCGGGCAGGGTCTGCCCGTCGGCCGACC
The DNA here is from genome assembly GCF_009299835.1 of Microlunatus speluncae. GTDB lineage: Bacteria > Actinomycetota > Actinomycetes > Propionibacteriales > Propionibacteriaceae > Microlunatus > Microlunatus speluncae. Next base: position 26,130 of record NZ_VKCZ01000009.1, on the reverse strand, counting down.
AGGCTCCGCCGTGATCGACGAAGTAGTCGGCCTGGACGTCACCGGGGGCGCCGTCCGGCCGGGCGAAGTGATACGCGCCGCGGATGAAACCGGCGTTGTAGGAGTCGGTGTACTGCGCGCTGAACTTGGAGCTGCGGAAGGTCGAGCCCTCGGTCGCCTTGATGTAGGCGAACCGCTTGCCGTCGGCCCAGTGCTGGGCCCAGTCGACCGACTCGTTGTGGCCGGACACGTCGATGCCGTCGACCTGGGCCGGTGCGGGAGCGGGGGCGGGGGCCTCGTTCAGGCCACGGGCGGGCGCGGACTTGCCCGGTTCGCGGACCAACCCGGCGCCGGGCCGGCCGCCGGAGCCGATCACCTGCTCCTCGGCATGCGCCGGCACCGCGGCCGCGAGGGCCACCAGAGCCGCCGCCGCGAGGATCGCCAGCGGTCGGGCGAAGAGTCGTGGACGGGTCGGAGAAAGGTTCATTGCGGGTTCCATCTCACGCGTAAATCCGGAACAGCTCCGCCATCCGCCCTGGCTCCAGACCAGGTCGACGCCCCGAACACGACGGCCCCGCGCATACCGTAGCGGGAAATCTGTGGTCTGCGACACCCCGAAAGTGCCGCCCCTTGAGAGATCCGCCACAGTAGGCTCTCTGAGTTTCTGGCCACCGAAGCTGCGGTTCTAGTGTTAGCCGCGTGGCAAGCACAATCGTGACGCCGTCGCGGCGGGCAACTCGCTCGACGGTCGCGTTGAAGGCGCTGATGGCGGTCAGCGGGTTGATCATGTACGGCTATCTGATCTTGCACATGGCCGGCAACCTCTGGGTCTTCGCCGGCCAGCAGGCGTTCGACACCTACGCGCACCACCTGCGGGTGCTCGGTGAGCCGATGCTGCCGCACAATTCGGTCCTCTGGGTGGCCCGGCTCGTGTTGCTGGCGGGATTGATCGCCCACGTCTGGTCGGCCGTCCTGCTGTCCAAGCGGTCACACCACGCCCGCGGCGGGGCCGGCAAGCGGTACGAGTCCGGTCAGCACAAGCGCGGGGTGCAGCGCAGTTACGCCTCGTTCACGTTGCGCTGGGGTGGGGCGGTGATCGCCCTGTTCGTGATCTATCACCTGCTGCATCTGACCTTCAACGTGGTCGCGCCGGGCGGTGCCAGCGACAGCCCGTATCAGCGCTATGTCAACGGATTCGGCATCTGGTGGGTGCTGCTGTCCTACGTGATCGCCTTGATCGCGGTCGGATTCCACCTGCGGCACGGGTTGTGGAGTGGGCTGACCACTCTGGGAGCCAATTTCAGCCCGGCTACCCGGCGCGGACTGAACCTGGTGGCGATCGGGGTCGCACTGGTGATCACGGTGGGCTTCCTGACCCCACCGGTGTTGATCTTCTTGGGAGTGGTGGGAGCATGAGCGACAACACGGATTCGATCACCGCGGCGGAGGTGCCTTCGGTCGACGCGGATTCGATCTTCGTCGAAGGTGCGCCGATCCAGGACCGGAAGGCGCCGCCGGGACCGATCGCGGATCGCTGGGATCACCGGAAGTTCAATGCCCGGCTGGTCAATCCGGCGAACCGGCGCAAGCTGGACGTGATCATCGTCGGCACCGGTCTGGCCGGGGCGTCGGCCGCGGCGACGCTGGGGGAGGCCGGCTACCGGGTCAAGAGCTTCTGCTATCAGGACTCGCCGCGCCGGGCGCATTCGATCGCCGCGCAGGGCGGCATCAACGCGGCGAAGAACTACCGCAACGACGGCGACTCGGTCTACCGCCTGTTCTACGACACGGTGAAGGGCGGCGACTTCCGGTCCCGGGAGTCCAACGTCTACCGGTTGGCCCAGGTCAGCCTGCAGATCATCGATCAATGTGTGGCCCAGGGCGTCCCGTTCGCCCGCGAGTACGGCGGCCTGCTGGACAACCGGTCCTTCGGCGGGGTGCAGGTGTCGCGCACCTTCTACGCTCGCGGCCAGACCGGGCAGCAGTTGCTGCTCGGCGCCTATCAGGCACTGGAGCGACAGGTCGCGGCCGGCACGGTCGAGGTGCACACCCGGCACGAGATGCTGGAATTGATCATGATCGACGGCCGGGCCCGCGGCATCGTCGTGCGGGACATGGTGACCGGCGAGATCGAGCCGCATTTCGCCGACGTCGTGGTGCTGGCCACCGGCGGCTACGGGAACGTGTTCTATCTGTCCACCAATGCGATGGGGTGCAACGTCACCGCCACCTGGCGGGCCCATCGCAAGGGCGCCTATTTCGCCAATCCGTGTTACACGCAGATTCACCCGACCTGCATTCCGGTGTCCGGCGAATATCAGTCCAAGCTGACGCTGATGAGCGAGTCGCTGCGCAACGACGGCCGGATCTGGGTGCCGAAGGACGGTTCGGACAAACGCGATCCGCGGGAGATCCCGGAGGCGGACCGGGATTACTACCTGGAGCGGATCTATCCGAGCTTCGGCAACCTGGTGCCGCGTGACATCGCGTCTCGGGCGGCCAAGAATGTCTGCGACGAGGGCCGCGGCGTCGGGCCCGGTGGATTGGGCGTCTATCTGGATTTCGCCGACGCGATCAAGAGGCTGGGTCGCAAGGCGGTCGTCGCGAAATACGGCAACCTGTTCGACATGTATGCCCAGATCACCGGCGAGGATCCGTACCAGGTGCCGATGCGGATCTATCCCGCGGTGCACTACACGATGGGCGGGCTGTGGGTGGATTACGACCTGCAGTCGACCATTCCGGGCCTTTTCGTCACCGGTGAGGCGAACTTCTCCGATCATGGTGCGAACCGGCTCGGTGCGAGCGCGCTGATGCAGGGGCTCGGTGACGGCTATTTCGTGCTGCCGTACACGATCAACGACTATCTTGCCGACGGCCCGTTCGAGGATGTGGACGAATCCCATCCGGACGCCGCGGCGGCGATCGATCAGGTCAAGGGCCGGATCGATCAGTTGTTGGCGGTCAACGGCAGTCGTACCGTCGACTCGTTCCACAAGGCCCTCGGCAAGATCATGTGGGACTACTGCGGCATGGAGCGGACCGAGGAAGGCCTGCGCAAGGCGATCACCGAGATCCGTGAATTGAAGCGCGAATTCTGGTCCGACGTGCGGGTGCTCGGCGGCAACGAGGAATTGAACCAGGCCCTGGAACGGGCCGGCCGGGTCGCCGACTTCTTCGAGTTGGCCGAATTGATGTGCATCGACGCGCTGGTCCGCCGCGAATCGTGTGGCGGCCATTTCCGCGCCGAGAGCCAGACCGAGGACGGCGAGGCGCTCCGGCACGACGAGGAATTCGCCCACGTCTCGGCCTGGGAGTTCGGCGGCGACAACGGCAAGGCGGTGCTGCACAAGGAACCGCTGACCTACGAATACGTCGAGCTGAAACAGCGGAGCTACAAGTGATCACGGACCTGATGGGAAGGCGCAACCAGTGAAGATCACGGTACGGGTGTGGCGGCAGCCCGGCCCGGACGCCGAGGGCAAGATGGTGTCCTACCCGGTCGAGGACGTCTCCGAACACATGTCCTTCCTGGAGATGCTGGACGTCCTGAACGAGCGGCTCACCCTGGCCGGCGAGGACCCGATCGCCTTCGACGCCGACTGCCGCGAAGGCATCTGTGGCATGTGCGGCGTCGTGATCAACGGCGTCGCCCACGGCCGGGCGAACTCCCCGGTGCCGACCACCACCTGCCAGCTGCACATGCGATCCTTCTCCGACGGTGATGTGATCGACATCGAGCCGTGGCGGGCCGATCCGTTCCCGGTGATCAAGGACCTGGTCGTCGACCGCGGCGCCTTCGACCGGATCGTCGCCGCCGGCGGCTTCATCAGCGCCAACACCGGCGCCGCCCCCGACGCGCATGCGATGCCGGTGCCGAAGGCCGACGCCGATCATGCCTTCGACGCCGCCACCTGCATCGGCTGCGGCGCCTGCGTCGCGGCCTGCCCGAACGGTTCGGCGATGCTGTTCACCGCGGCCAAGGTGACCCACCTGGGCCTGCTGCCGCAGGGCCAGCCGGAGCGGAAGTCGCGGGTGATCGGGATGGTGGAACAGCACGACGCCGAGGGCTTCGGCAACTGCACCAACATCGGTGAATGCACCGCCGTCTGCCCGAAGGGCATCCCGCTGGAGACCATCTCCCGCCTCAACCGGGACCTGCTCGGCGCCATGCTCCGCCCCGGCTCCTGACCTGCTTCGTTCCCGAGTCAGCTCTTTCGTTCCCTGAGCCTGTCGAAGGGCAGGCCAGGTGCATGATCGTGAGATCAGGCGAATTGCACCCGGCCTGCCCAACGACCAAGCTCAGGGAACGAAACAAGCGAGCCGCACCTGGCCTGCCCAACGACCAGGCTCAGGGAACGGAACGGGCGCTAGCGCAGGTGCTCACCGAGCCAGTCGAACGCCTCGTCCTGCATCCGGCGGTCGAACTTGTGGTGGCCGTCGTAGAACCGGCCCTGATAGGCGTCCGGGGTGTCGGCGTAGTGCCCGGCGATTCGGTCATGCGCCGCCTGCGCGGCGGTGAGGTCGAAGAGGTCGTCCTGCCGGTTGTACTGCACCAGCAGCGGGCTCGGCGCCCGACAGGCGGCCAGATCCGACCAGTCGATCGTGTCCGGCACCCCGGCCGGGAAGAACATCCAGGTGTGCGAGGCGACGTGGCGGTCGAGCAGTCCGTCGTACGTGCTCATCATGCCGACCACGACCGAGGCCGCGACGTCGCTGGTGGCCTGCAGCAGCGCCGCTCGGCAGCCGCCGCCGGACAGCCCGACGCAGCCGAGTTGATCACCGACCTCGGGCCGGGAACGCAGGTACGCCAGGGCGATGCGGTCCTCCCGGTTGACCAGCGCCGCGAAGGTGGTGCCGAGCAGCCGGCAGTATTTCTCGACCAGGTGCTCGTGGTCCCGGGCCGCCGCGTTGTAGGCCTCGACCTCCTCGCCGGTGCGTCGCATCGACTCCGGGATCGCGTCGAGCGGGAAGCCCCGGCTGCCCCAGCAGAACACGTCCGGCACCAGCACCACGAAACCCCGGCGGCAGAGCCGGTTGGCGAACGCCAGCCCGTCGTAGGCGTTCGCCCGCAGCGCGGCGATCGACGGCGGGATCGGATCAGGCCCGTCGGCGATCTTCTCCTTGCCGTAGAACTTGAACCCGTCATGCGAGTGCAGTCCGACGATCCCGGGCAACGGGCCGGTCGCGTCGGCCGGCCGGAGCAGCCAGGCCCGGGTCCGCGGCCCGAAGCCGACCGACCAGGACACCTCCTCGCCCTCGATGCCGTCGTCCTGCCACCGCCGCTCGACCCGGACTTCCGCCGGTTCCTCGTCCGTGACGGCCAGCAACTCGTGCACCCGCCGACGAACCTGATCACGGTCCGGCGGCGTCGCCCGGGCGGCCGGCGCGCCGCTCCAGTCGGGCCAGTCGCTGTACGAACCGAGGTGCGCGTAGCTCATGGTCCGACCCTAGGCCGCCCAGAGCGGGCGCCCGGGCGGCTCGGTCCGCACCGCGGGACGGCTCTGACCGCCGGTCGGACCTACTTGGCGAGCCGCTTGGCGGCGGCCGGGATGATGTCAGCCAGTGGGTGCGGGCCGGCGATCCCAGAGTCCGGATCCGAGTCCCAGTTGGAGTCCTGGCCGTACTTCAGGTTGATCGCGATAGCGAGCCGGTCGCCGACCCGGACCAGCCCGACGGCCTCCCAGAAGCCGCTGCCGTCCTGCTCGTCCGGACGCTGGTAGCTGAACTCGGTGAACCGGGCGGTCTTGACATCGCCGCGGACCGGGAACCATTCGTTGAAGCCGCTCACGGTCCCGCCGCCCGGGGCGCGGAAACCCTCGGCGTCCAGGGTGTCGGCGCAGTTCTCGACCCAGCGACTGACCTCCTCGTACGCGGTCGTCGCCTTCGCCTCGTCGGCGAACTGCAGCGCGACCGTGTAGTAGGTCGGATGCTCATACAGCGGGTCCGAGGTGTCCTCGGTGGTGCCCGGATCGGTGATGACGTAGCGGAAGCTGCGCACCAGGCTGCCGGTCGGCTGCAGCGAGTCGAGACTCTCCGGGAAGCAGTTGGACGGGCGGCTGGCCGGCCGGGCGTTGGCTTTGTATTCCTCGGCGGCGAGGCCGTCGATCTCCGGCAGGTCGCCGGGCCGGACCTGGTTGTCGTCGGTCAGCTCGCGGGTCGGTTCCGTGCTCGGCGTCGGCTCGACCGGGTCGCCGGCCAGCCGAGCCGCGGCCTTGGGCAGCGACCTGATCATCGGGTCCAGCGCCTGCCCGGTGTCCTCGGCCTCCTGCTGATCCGTGGCCCAGTGATGCTCGGTGTTGCGGTTGGCCATCGTGAGGATCTCGACCCGGTTCCCGGAGCGGATCAGCCCGTACTGCTCGAACTGACCGAAGTTCGGGTCGGCTTCGGGCTCGTTCAGGATGTCGTAGCTGATCAGCCGGAACTTGGCCTCGCCGTACTCGGTCTCGACCGGGACCCAGTCCCAGCTGCGGGTCTGCTTGTGTCCCTTGTCGGCCAGTGTCTCCTCGCACTCGTCGGCCCAGGCGGTCAGGGTCCGGTACGCCTCCTGGGCAGCCTGGTCGGTGCCGAACTGCAGTGCCGTCGCCGAGGCCCAGTTCTTGTTCATCGTGTAGCTGCGGTAGGCCTCGGAATCCGAGCCGAGGTCGCTCGGCAGACCCTGGAAGCATTCGCTGGTCAGCTCCGAGCCGGCGCCCGGAGCGGTGCTGCCGATCTTCCAGTCACCCGGCTTGTCCCACTCCAGGTCGGTCTCGGTCGGCAGATTGTCCTCGGTGACGCCCGGCAGCGGGGCGGCGGTGGCCGAGGGCGTGCCGGCCGGGTCGGGGACGTGGGGCAGGACTCCGGTCTGGTTCACCACGCCGAGGCCGATGGCACCGACCAGCACCGCGACGGCCAGGGTGCCGACGGCGGTCCCGACCCGGCGCACCCGCCGGCGGCGGTCGCCTCGGGCCCGGACCTCTTCCGGCTCACTCGGTCGGGCCGCGCGCTCACCGGCCGCGGCCAGGTGGCGCAGGTCGTCGAGCGGATCGTGTCCGGTCATGAGCGCACCTCCTTCGCGGGGTCGTCTTCCAACAGGGCAGCGAGGGCGGTACGTCCTCGGGACAGCCGGGCCTTGATCGTGCCGACCGGCGAACCGACCTCGAGGGCGATCTCGGCCACCGACAGGTCACACAGGTGGTGCAGCACGATCGCGCGGCGCTGGTCGGGCGGCAGTTGCTGCAGGGCCCGCGCCAGGGCGACCCGGGTGACATCGGGCTCGGGCGGGATCTCATCGGGTTGCATGGCCCGGTCGGGCGGCAGCAGGGCCCGGCGCGCCTTGCGCCACCGGCTCACCGCCAGCCGGTAGGCGACCGTCCGCACCCAGGCCTCCGGTGCCTGCTCGGTGTCCAGCGTCCGGCGCTTGTCCCAGGCGCGGACGAACGCCTCCTGGACGCAGTCCTGCGCCTCGGCCACGTTGCCGCACATGGCGTAGATCTGACCGACCAGCCGGCTGAACGAGCCGGCATACAGCGCGTCGAAGGTGTCGGAATCCATGAACTTCCCGGTCGTCGGGCGAGCGCCGGGTGGCGTGCCCTCCGCCCACAGGCGGTGCCGTGGGGTTTCGCTGCGCGCGGTCGTGACCGTGCCCAGGCTCGTGTCCGACGGGGTCGCCGGACCTCCCTGGTGCATCATGCCCGGTAGACGGGCCGAGGTCACGACAGCCTCGCTCATGGCGCGCCGCGTTTCATCGGATCCTCTTTCTCCTCGCCCCCAACTCCCTGTTCACGGGTGGTACGCCCGCCGGGCGGAGCTGGTTGCATCCAGGAGGAAGAAGATCCGAATTGCCTCAGCGGTAGGCCCGGGCCTGCAGCTCGAACAGCCGGGCGTAGCGGCCGCCGGCGGCCAGCAGGTCGGCGTGGCTGCCGTACTCGCTGATCTTGCCGTCGGCGACGACCACGATCAGGTCGGCCATCCGGACCGTCGAGAACCGGTGCGACACCAGGATGGTGACCGCGCCGGTGCGCTCGGCCAGCTCGCGGGCGGCCTGGCCGTACCGGTCGTAGATCGCCGCCTCGGCCTCCGGGTCCAGCGCCGCGGTCGGCTCGTCCAGCAGCATCACCAGCGGCTCCGGCCGCATGAAGGCCCGGGCCAGGGCCAGCCGCTGCCACTGGCCGCCGGACAGGCCGACGCCACCGGTGAAGCGGCGGCCGAGCATGCTGTCCAGCCCGTCGGGCAGCGAGGCGATCACCGGGGCGGCCTCGCCGGAGCGGACGGCGTCGTCCAGCACCGCCCGGTCGTCGCGCCGCTTGAGATCGCCGACGCCGACCGAGTCGGAGGCCAGGAACTCGAAGGTGGCGAAGTCCTGGAAGCCGGCCGAGATCCGTTCCCGCCAGGCGGCCGGATCGAAACTGGTCAGCGCTGTGCCGTCCACGGTGACCTGGCCGTCGGTCGGGTCGTAGAGCCGCGCCAGCAGCTTCACCAGGGTCGACTTCCCGGCGCCGTTCTCGCCGACGAAGGCGACCGTGCGGCCGGCCGGCAGCACCAGGTCGACGTCGTCCAGCACGGTGGTCGTGGTCCCCGGGTAGCTGAACGAGACGCCCTCGAAGCGGATCCCGTCGGTCAGCCGCTCCGGCGGAGCGCCGACACTGCCGGACCAGGACTGGCTGGTGGCGTAGTCGCGGAGCCACTGGTAACGGCCGAAGGTCTGGGTCGCGCCGATCACGATCGCCAGGTTCGCGGCCACCGAGTGGGCGGTGGTGGCGACCTGCGGGCCGATCAGCACGATCAGGATCACGTCCCCGGCCGTTGCCTGGCCGGCCTGCGCCCAGCCGAGGACGCCGACGATCGCCACCGCGTAGCCGGCGCCGAAGATCAACCAGGCCAGGCCCTCGAGCAGCCCGTACCGGCGGGTCATCGCGACCCAGGGGATGCGGCGGGCGTCCATTCCGTTGCGCACCACCTGGACCAGCGGGCCGACCAGGCCGAAGCAACGGACCTCGACCCCGTGCTTGGCCTCGGCCAGCACGTCGGTCACCTCGTTGGCCAGCCGGCGGAACCGCTCGTTGGTGCGCCACAGATTGTTGCGGCGATACAACATCAGGGCGGACACGGCGGCCGGCAGCAACGCCAGCAGGAGCAGCAGGTTGAGCAGTGGGTCGACCGAGCTGAGCAGCACGATCACTGTGGTGACGCCGCTGACCACGCCGATCGTCATCAGCATCCGCCAGATCCCACCGAGCTGGTACGCGTCCCGTTCGATCATGGACACTCGGTCGGCCAGCTCCGGGTTCTCGTGGTGGGCGAGGGAGGGGATGCCGGTGGTCAGCCGGAGCAGGTCGTCATAGACATAGCGGACCACCTGATCATCCAGCGTGTCGCCGAACGGGCCCGCGATCTGGTTCGCCGCGGTCGAGACCAGCAGGGTGATCGTGGTGACCGCGACCCCGAGCAGCAACGTGTCCGCGCCGGTCGCTCCGTCGATGATCAACTTCACGCCGTAGACCGAGATCGGCGCCAAGGCCGAGCCGAGCACCGTGGTGGCGCACATCAGGATGGTCAACCGGGGATTGGCCCGGAAGGCGGTCGCGATCCACAGCGCGAGGATGCGCAAGATCATCATCGCGTGACTCCTTCCGTTGGCTGATCGGAGTGATCATCGACATAGCGGCTGGCCTGCAGCCGGAACATGGCGGAGTAGCGCCCGCCGAGGTCCATCAACTCCTGGTGACTGCCGGTCTCGGTGATCCGGCCGTTCTCCAGCACACAGATCTGCGGCACCGGCCGGACCACCGAGAAGCGGTGCGAGATCACCAGCGACGTGACCCCGGAGGTGAGCTCGAGGTAGCTGTCGACCATCCGGGCCTCGGACTCCACGTCGAGCGCGGCGGCCGGCTCGTCCAAGATCAACACCCGGGCGCCGGCAGCGACCGCGCGCAGGGCGCGGGCCAGGCCGATCCGCTGCCACTCGCCGCCGGACAGGTCGGTGCCGCCCGGGATGGTCTTGCTCAACGGGGTGGCCCATCCGTTCGGCAGCCGGCCGATCAGGTCGGCGATCCCGGCCCGTTCGGCGGTGGCGTCGAGCTCGGCGGTGTCCGGCACCCGGCCCTCGGCGAGATCGATCCGGCCGGACCAGATCCGGCCGGTGCCGAGCGCGACGTTGTCGCCCGCGGCGAGCGGCAACCGGACGAAGTCCTGGGTGATCGGGGCCACTCGCCGCTGCCAGGCCCGGAGCTGATCGGGATCGAGGTCGGCCAGGTCGACGCCGTCCACCAGCACCCGGCCGCGAGTCGGCCGATAGGCCCCGCAGGCCAGCTTCACCAGGGTCGACTTGCCGGCCCCGTTCACCCCGACCAGCGCGACCGCGCGGCCGGCCGGCAGGGCCCAGGTCAGGTCGCGCAGCACGTCGAAGTCGGCGCCGGGATAGCGGAAGGTGACGTCGTCGAAGACGATCGACGGCGGCTGCTCCGGCTGCTCGCCCGCGACGGCCGCCGGCTCCGGGCCGCGGGGCAGGGCGCGGATCCGCTCCAGCACGATCCGCGCCGGCGCGATCCGGTCCAGCCAGGCGAGCACGGCCACGCCGCGCTGCAGCTGGCCCAGCGACCACAGGTCGGTGCTGCCGATCGCGATGATCAACGACAGGGCGGTGGCCAGCGCGGTCAGGTCCAGCCGGCCGGCCGAGGCGAGCCAGGCCGCATACCCGATGGCGCCGGCGGTGAGCACTGCGCGGCCACCGCCGATGCCGAGATTGATCATGGCGCCGCGGCGGCGCTTCTTCCAGTACGGCCGGTAGGCGTCGGTGATGTTGGTCCACCACCGGCGGCGGATGAACTGGGTCAGCCCGAAGATCCTGATCTCCTTGGCCGACTTGCCCATGCCCTGCTCGAACGCGTAGAAGGCGTGCTTCTGCGGCTCGGTCTGGCCGGACCAGACGTCCATCTCGGTCAAGATCAACCGGCGCAGGTATTCGCCCTCGGCCAGCGCGGCCACGAACAGCACCAGCGCGATCCAGGGGGAGAGGGTGATGCCGAGCGCCACCGAGGTGCCGATCAATCCCAGCCACTGGGTGATGCCCGGGCCAGTGGCCATCCGCAGCGCCATCTCGATCTCCCAGCGCCGGTTCCGGACCTTCTGCAGCTGGGCCGCCGCATCGGCGTCCTCGGCTCCGGCCAGGTCGGGGGAGTCGGACAGGGCCAGCCCGATCCGGGAGGTCGCATCCCGCTCGGACAGACCGATCAGCTGCTCACCCGCGGACTTGGCGATCAGCCCGATCCCGTGTCCGACGACGAGCAGGATCAGCAGTGCAGCCAGGGACTGGCTGAACGAGGTCGTGACGCCGTCGGCGACGACGCCGGGGAGCATGCCGATGACGCGGCCGGTGAACACCGGGACCGCGACCAGCAGGCCGGCGCTGAGCAGCGCCGACAGGACCGCGAGCACGGTGTTGAGCGGACTCAGTCGCCAGGAGTAGCGGATCAGTCGAAGCACGTCGTTGTCGCTCCTCGAAGGGGGTTTCGAGCTGCCGAGGACCCGACCCCGACAAAGCTTTCCCAACCTATGTGGCGGCGCTGACAGCGGCAACGGATTATCGGCCGGCCGGGAATAAGAGGCTGTGGCCGGGCGCTATGATCGGTCGTCGGTGGTTCGCCCACCGTGTCCCTGTTGTCGACGCGAGGAGCGCCGGTGTCGAACTGAGGTCCGTCGCCTCAAGCACCCAGGCCCTGTTGACCTGCCCTGTCGGGCGGTCGGGCCGACTCGACGACCTCAGGAGACTCCATGTCCGACGTTCTTGTCTGCCACCGCCTTTCCTTTTCCTGGCCGGACGGCTCGCCCGTGTTCGACCAGTTGGACGTCTCCTTCCCGCGCGGCCGTACCGCCGTCGTCGGGCGCAACGGGGCCGGCAAGTCGACCTTGATCAAGATCCTGGCCGGGGCGCTGACCCCGACCGCGGGGACGGTGACGGGGGCCTCCCGGATCGGTTACCTGCCACAGGATCTGGTCCTCGCGGCGGATCGCACCGTGGCCGACGTGCTCGGCGTGGCCGACGTCCTGGCCGCGCTCGCCGTGGTCGATCAGGGCGACGGCACCGAGTGGGAGTTCGAACTGATCGGCGACCGTTGGGACATCGAGGCCGAGGTCGGGGCCGCGCTGTCCCGGTTCGGGTTCGACGGCCTCGGGTTGGATCGCACCATCGGCACCCTGTCCGGCGGCGAGTCGATCCTGATCGCGTTGGCGGCACTGCTGCTGGACCGGCCGGAAGTCCTGGTCCTGGACGAGCCGACCAACAACCTCGATCGCTCGGCGCGGGAACGGCTCTATGCCGCGGTCGACGACTGGCGGGGCGCGGTGATCCTGGTCAGCCACGACCGGGAACTGTTGGAGCGGGTGGATCAGACCGCGGAGGTCCGCGACGGGGCGGTGCGCCTGTTCGGCGGTCCGTACAGTCTCTATCTCGAAGCGGTCGAGACCGAGCAGCAGGCGGCGCAGCGGGCGCTCCGCAACGCCGAGGCCGATCTGCGCCGGCAGCGCCGGGAGTTGGTCGAGGCGCGGGAGAAGCTGGACCGACGGCAGCGTTACGCCAAGAGCCAGCAGGACAACATCCCGAGGATCCTCGCGGGCAACCTGAAGCGGAAGGCGCAGGTGTCGGCGGGCAAGGTGATGGACACGGCTCAGGGTGAGTTGGCCGAGGCCGCCGCCTCGGTGGCCGCGGCCGAGGACCGGGTCCGCGACGACGACGTGATCAACGTCGATCTCGGCGGCACAACTGTGCCCTCCCGCCGGGACGTCTTGATCACCGAGGATTTGATCTTGCGCAACGGTCTGGCGGTGGACCTGCGGATCCGGGGCCCGGAACGGTTGGCCCTGGTCGGCCCCAACGGTGTGGGCAAGACCACATTGATCAACACGATCATGGGTACGGTCGCGCCGCGGCAGGGTGTGATCGACGTCAAGGTCCCGGTCGGGCTGCTGCCGCAGCGGCTGACCGTACTGAAGGACGACGAGACCGTGCTGGCCGGAGTGTCCCGGTTGGCGCCGACCGCGGACGACAACACGCTGCGTTCTCAGCTGGCGAAGTTCCTGTTGCGGGCCGATGTCGTGGCCCGTCGAGTCGGCGATCTTTCTGGTGGGGAACGGTTTCGAGCCAGTCTGGCCGCGTTGTTGCTGGCCGAGCCGGCGCCGCAGTTGTTGATCTTGGACGAGCCCACCAACAATCTCGATCTTGAAAGTGTGGCGCAACTCACGTCGGCATTGCTTCTATATCGTGGATCTCTCTTGGTGGCAAGCCATGATCATCCCTTTCTGGCTGACCTGGAACTCACCGGAACGGTGGACCTAAATCCGATCAGTTCGGGTGTTGTTGGTTGACGTGACCCCATGGGTTCGGTAGACATACGCGGGGCGACCAGCGGTCGCTACGGGGGCGATCCATGTCGCTCGTGGGTGCGGGACTGAGGAACCGACGAAGGGGACCACGAACCTTGCAAGGGAAACGAAGGTGGGTAGCGCGCACTCTGGTGCCGACGCTGGCGCTGGGTGGAGTTGTTGGATCGCTGGCATTGACGACACCTGCAGTTGCCGATCCGACCGATGCGAGTACGAAAGCCACCATCAAGCCGTTGGTGCTTGATCAGATCCCGGCGGAGGGCAGCAATCCCTCGGCCGACAAGACGATCTGGCTCGATTTCGCGGGCGGCACGGTGTCGGACACCGACTGGAACGCCGACGGCAACAGCGGCAAGGACATCAACTACAAGCCGGCGGACGCACTGTCGGCGGCGGAGAAGCTGGTCGTGTACCAGCGCATTGTCCAGTCGTACTCGGCGTTCGATGTCAACATCACGATCAAGAAGCCGTCGGCCGGTGACCTCCGGCGGAGCAGCATGGACGACGCGAAGTACGGTGCGATCGTTCACGTCACGGACAGCAGCACCAACGACCCGGGCTTCGAGAACATCTTCGATGCCGGCGCCGTTGGCAAGGCCCAGCGGGGCTCCTTCGGCGATCCGTACACGTATGACGCCTGGGTCACCACCGATCTGTTCAAGCAGCAGCAGCAGGCTCAGGCCCTGAAGGCGCGGCTGGCCAACAAGCGCGCCGCGCAGGAGAGCCGGGCCTCGATCGAGGACCGGATCCTCGCCTTCGATCTCGGCACGGCCGCGTCGCACGAACTCGGTCACACGCTGGGGCTGGTGCACCACGGCTACGGCAACGAGGAGTACTACTCGCCGGGCTGGGCCGACGTCACCGCGAAGGGCGCCAGCATCTGGGGCCCGATCATGGGTCATCCGCTCACCGGCATGGTCCGTTGGTCGAACGGCTATGACGGCGGCAACAACAACGACCAGGACGACCTGGCCCTGATCACCAAGGATCTGTCGAAGAAGGACGCGGCGCAGGACCGGCTGTACGACGGCAACGTGGTCTGGACCGGCCCGTCCTGCTATTACCCGACCGACCCTGACGCCGGGCATTTCAAGGGCAAGGTCGGCGACGACGGCAAGTGCAACGAGGATCAGCCGCTGTCCGAGCGGACCGACTACACGGGGCGCCTGGATTACCGGGCCAACCAGGAGGCCGGTTCCGACGGCGTGGCGCGCGTTCTTTCCCTGGGTGACGGCGGCAAGGCCGACGCCTGGGGCGAGTTCACCCGCAACCTGGGTGACGGCAAGGGCAACTGGTACCGCTTCGACTCGGCTGCCGGCCAGGTCAAGATCAACGTGACCCCGCAGGGCCCGTACTCGATGCTGGACCTGAAGGTCACGCTGTACGACGCGGGCCTGAAGCCGATCGCCACCGCCGATCCTGATCTGAAGAACACCTTCGACCAGGATGGTGTCGTCCGCTTCGGCGAGCTCGCCGGCCAGGGCGCCGAGATCAGCCAGGTCGGCCTGGGCAAGCAGACCTATTTCGTCAAGGTCGAGCAGTCCTCGTTCGGCAACATGAAGGAGAACACGGCCGACAAGACCGTGGCGTCGCCGAAGTACGGCGGTCTGGGCACGTACCAGATCGCGGTCGAAGGCACCGCGACGGCCGAGCTGGCTCCGCCGACGGTTGATCCGACCTACGGTCAGACCGTCACCGGCACCGGTGTTCCCGGCGCGACCGTGGACATCGACAACGAGGGCGGCAAGCTGATCGGGTCGGCGAAGGTCGGGCCGGACGGCAAGTACACGGTCAAGCTCGATCCGGCGGCCAAGGTCGGCGACGAGCTGCTGGTCAGCCAGTCGCAGGAGGGCCTGAAGTCCCGTCCGGTCGCCGTCACCGTCGTGTCGGAGGAGAAGCCGGAGGTCAAGGTCAAGGTCGATCCGAGCAAGATCACCAAGGGTGACGACTCGGGTGTGACCGTGATCGGTTCGGGCTTCGAGTCCGGCCAGAAGGTCACCGGTGTCGTGAACTCGGAGCCGGTCGACCTGGGTGTCAAGCTGGCCGACGAGAAGGGCAACGTCGAGTTCGTCTTCGATGCCGGCAAGCTCGAGGTCGGCAAGCACAAGGTCACGTTGACCGCGGTCGACGACAAGGACTACTCCGGCTCGGCCAAGCTGACCGTGGTCAAGGCCCCGGTCGACGATGACGACGACAACACGCCGTCACCGTCCCCGTCGCCGGATGACGATGACAACTCGTCGCCGTCGCCCGATCCCGACGGTGGCAACGAGACGCCGCCGCCGACTGAGGACGGCAGCGACGACGACGGCCTGCCGGGCACCGGCGCCAGCACCGCGCTGACGCTGTTCGGTATCGGTGGTCTGGTCCTGATCGGTTCGGGTGCCACGATCGCTGTGGCCGCCCGTCGGCGGATCCGGGGCTAACCCCTCGGGCCGTCGGTAACGACGCACCGGCCCGGTCCTCAGGAGCGATCCTGGGGGCCGGGCCGTTCGTCGTCCGGACCAGCGGTGCGCACGGCCGTGGCCACCGCGGCGGAGCTGATTTCTGCTCCGTGGCCGGCATGTGGCAGACTTAGCGGCTGTTGTCCTCGGGTAACGCGACTCCTGCCACAGGGGGACCGATCGCGACCGAGGACCCCCGAAACGTCACCCATCACCGTAGTGACCTGTGGCACTGGCGAGGAATGAAACATGAATGAGCTGATCCGCGAGATCGACCAGGCATCGCTGCGGTCGGATGTGCCGGGCTTCCGTCCCGGCGACACGGTCAAGGTGCACGTCAAGGTCGTCGAGGGCAACCGGTCCCGGGTCCAGGTCTTCGCCGGTGTGGTGATCTCCCGGTCCGGTGCCGGACTGCAGGAGTCCTTCACGGTCCGCAAGGTGAGCTTCGGCGTCGGCGTGGAGCGTACGTTCTCCGTGCACTCGCCGATCATCGACAAGATCGAGGTGGAGCGCCGCGGCGATGTCCGTCGGGCCAAGCTCTACTACCTGCGTGATCTTCGTGGCAAGGCGGCGAAGATCAAGGAGAAGCGCGAGAACGGTCGCTGACCCACAGAGGGACGGTGGGTGCAGGTGACCGCTGACGAGGCCGACGAGCCGCGCCCACGTCGAGCGCTGCCGCCCGACGACGATTTCGACAACGACGCCTTCGACACCGACGACGACGCCGACACGGCCGAGCAGCCGCGGGTGGCCCCGGAGCCCGAGCAGTGGACCCGGGAACAGCCCGCGGCGACTCCCCGGGACGCCGAGCCCGAGGCGGCCGGAGCCGCCCGGGACGAGCCCGGTGACGAATCGGCCGAGTCGGAGTCGGAGCAGGACGAGAAGCTCACCTTCGGCCAGCATGTGCTGGCGTTCTTCAAGGAGTTGGCGATCGTCGTGGTCGGCGCGATCGTGGTGGCGGCGCTGCTCCGCGCCTTCGTCGGGCAGATGTTCCTGATCCCGTCCGAGTCGATGCTGAGCACGCTGGCGGTCGACGACCGGGTGGTGGCCGAGAAGATCACCGGCCTGACCCGCGGCGAGGTGGTCGTCTTCGCCGATCCGGGCGGCTGGCTGAGCGGTCCGGACGCGCCGGAGCGGGGGCCGTTCGGCAAGGCCCTGGAGTTCATCGGGGTGTTGCCGGAGAGCGGGACCGACCATTTGATCAAGCGTCTGATCGGCCTGCCCGGTGATCATGTCCGGTGCTGTTCGGCCGACGGCCGGATCGAGGTCAACGGCATCCCGCTGGACGAGCGGGAGTATCTCTACACCGACAGCGGCGGCCGCCAGGCCGACCCGTCCGACATCAACTTCGACGTGATCGTTCCGGCCAACCGGATCTTCGTGATGGGCGACAACCGGGACAACAGCCGGGATTCGCGCTGCCACCTCAATGATCAACGAGCCGGCACGATCAAGGGCGAGAACGCCTTCGTCCCGACCGATCTGGTGGTCGGCCGAGGAATCGCGGTCGTCTGGCCCATGTCGCACCTGCGCGCGTTGGCGATACCGAGTACGTTCGAGGGCGTGCCAGCCGGAACCACGCCGCCCGCCAAACCGACGATAGATGCCGGGCCCGATGCCAACTGCTGACCAGACCCCGAGTTCCGCGAGCAGTTCGGGGCACCGCCGTTCCCGGCCGAGCAGATTCTTCACCGAGCTCGTCATCGTCGTCGTCGGGGCGTTGATCGTCTCCTCGTTGCTGCGGGCGTTCGTCGGACAGATGTTCATCATCCCGTCGGGGTCGATGGAGAACACCCTGCAGATCGACGACCGGGTCGCGGTGCAGAAGATCACCGATTTCCGCCGCGGCGACATCGTGGTGTTCGAGGATCCCGGCGGCTGGCTCGGGTCGGCCGAGGCGGCGGATCCCGATCCCGATCCGTTCGCCCGGGCCCTCGAGTTCACCGGGCTGGTGCCCGCCGGCTCCGATCATTTGATCAAGCGGGTGATCGGGATGCCCGGTGACCGGGTGATCTGCTGCGACAAGCTCGGCCGGCTGACCGTGAACGGTGTGGCGCTGGACGAGACCCGCTATGTCTATGCGTCGCCGGAGGACGGAGAGCCCGACGCGCCGTCGGACCTCGACTTCGAGGTGGTCGTGCCGGCGGGCCGGATCTTCGTGATGGGTGATCATCGTGCGGCCAGCGCCGATTCCCGATGTCACCTGTCCGACATCTCGGTGAAGGGGCCCGAGGGGTCGGTGGCGTTCGTACCGATCGATAAAGTGGTCGGACCGGCGTTCGCGATCGTGATGCCGTTCAATCGACTGAGCACTCTGCAACGCCCGCCGATCTTCGATCTCGTACCGGAGCCGACCGGGCCGCCACCGAAGGAAGCGGTGATCAAGCCCAAGGGGGTGACCTGCTGATGCCGGCCGGAGGCGACGTGCTCGACATTCCGCCGATCCAGGTGCGCCGCAACAGCGGTCTCTACGGGTACGAGCGCGCGCTGTGCCGGGTCGGTCTGGGCCCGGTCGCCGGGGCCGACGAGGCCGGACGCGGAGCCTGTGCCGGGCCGCTGGTGGCCGGCGCGGTGATCTTGTCCGACGCCAAGTCGCGGCAGATCAACGGGCTGCGGGATTCGAAACTGCTCAGCGCCGCGCAGCGGGAACGCTGCTACGACGAGATCCTGGCCAAGGCCGTGGCCTGGTCGGTGGTCAGCATCTCGCCCGAGGAGTGCGACCGACTCGGCATGCACGTCGCCAACATCGCCGCGCTGCGCCGGGCGCTGCTCCGGCTGGACGTGCCGCCGACCTACGTGCTGACCGACGGCTTCGCCGTGGACGGCCTCGGCGTGCCCGGCCTGGCCGTTTGGAAGGGGGACCGGGTCGCGGCCTGTGTCGCCGCGGCGTCGATCATCGCCAAGGTCACCCGGGACCGGACCATGGACGAGCTGGCCCTCGCCTATCCGGCCTACGACTTCGAGGTCCACAAGGGCTATTGCACGCCGCTGCACCAGGAGCGGCTGGACGCCAACGGGCCGTGCCCGACCCACCGGTGGCGGTTCGAGAACGTCCGCCAGGCCGCCGCGAAGACCGGAAACCTCACCGGACGTACGCGGCTGCCCGCGGCGGGGCTAATGTCAGAATCATGAGAACTGAAGGACGGTGCGGTGAGTAGCGAGGACCTGGAGCAGTACGAGAGCGAACTGGAGCTCCAGCTGTATCGCGAGTACAAGGATGTAGTCGGCATCTTCAACTACGCGGTTGAGACCGAGCGCCGGTTCTATCTCTGCAACGCCGTCGACCTCAAGGTCCGCACCGAGGGTGGCGACGTGTATTACGAGGTCTCGATGGGCGACGCCTGGGTCTGGGACATGTACCGCCCGGCCCGGTTCGTCAAGAGTGCCAAGGTGCTCACCTTCCGGGACGTCTCGATCGAGGAGATCGCCCACTCCGACCTGGAGGTGCCGAAGAGCGTGGGCGACTGAGGTCCGAGCCGAGCTCAGGACCGGGTCTCGATCAGGTCGACCACATCCGGATGAAGCGATGCCAGGCCATGGTCGAAGCTGGCCAGCCGGGCGTCGCGTGAACGAGCGAGTTGAGCGAGGTAGGCATCGGTGACTTGGCGATGCCCGATGACCCCCGCAAGATCCACGTCACGATAGGACAGTTCGTCAGGCCAGAACTCGTGTCCGGGGATCGCGGTGAGTCCATAGAGCAGATCCCGCACCGTGGCAACGGTTTGGCCCTCTCGGACGAGGAGACGGACCAGGCTCCCCTCGGTGATCGGACAGGTCGCGAACCGATCGTTGTCGGCGAACCAGGATTCCGCGGGTTCGTGATGGACATGGTCCGCGACGGTCAGGGCGATGAGCACATTCGCGTCCAGGAGGACTGTCACTCGTCATCCTCCAGAGCACGAACGTCTTCGGACGTGATCACTCGTCCGACCCGAACAACGGGAAGTCCGGTCCGCGTGCTGGTAGAGACCTGCGATGTCGCTGGGGCCTGACTCAGGCCGCGGCGCATCAGGGCGACGACCGTCTCGCTGAACGTGCGCGAAGTGTCGCGGGCCAATGCTTGAGCCTGTCGGTGCAGGTCAGCGGGAATGTCGACCGTTGTACGCATACCGTCGAGTCTACATCGATACATCATGATGCGATGATGCATCGTTCTCCACAGGCGATCCCGTTCGAATTCGGTTGTCCACAGCTTTCTTTTCCGCCCGACGACTCCGGGCCGGGCGCAGCACACTCCCTTGCGGAGGTGCGAGATGGCGGATAACAGAAAGACCCGGGTCGGACACCGGGGCGAGGAGTTGGCGGCGGCCGAGCTCGAGCGGGCCGGGCTGCGCGTGCTGGAGCGCAACTGGCGCTGCCGGCTGGGGGAGATCGACATCATCGCCGAGGAGGGCGGGGGTGCCGATCGGACGATCGTGTTCTGCGAGGTGAAGTGCCGGTCCGGGCTCGGCTACGGCGACCCGCTCGAGGCGATCACGTACGCCAAGCTGCGCCGGCTGCGGCAATTGTCGGCCGAATGGTTGTCCGAGCACGGCCCGCCGGCGGCGGGGATCCGGCTGGACGCGGTCGGGGTGCTGCTCGTGGCCGGCGCCCCGCCCGTGGTCAACCACGTCCGAGGGATCGGCTGATGTCGCTGGCGTGCGCCCGGTCGGTGGCCCTGGCCGGGCTGGACGGTCGGATCGTCGAGGTGGAGGCCCACATCGGGGCCGGCCTGCCGCGGACCGTGCTGGTCGGTCTGCCCGACGCCGCGCTGCACGAGGCGAAGGACCGGTGCAAGGCGGCGGTGAGCAACGCCGGGCAACACTGGCCGGCTTCGCTGCTCACGATCAACCTTTCGCCGGCGACGCTGCCCAAGGGCGGCAGCCACTACGATCTGGCGATCGTGTGCGCCGTATTGGCGGCGAACAAGGTGTTTCCGCGGTCCGAGCTGGCCGGGACGGTGCTGCTCGGCGAGCTCGGCCTGGACGCCCGGATCCGCCCGGTGCGGGGCATCCTGCCGGCGACGCTGGCCGCCGCCCAGGCCGGCTTCCGCCGGGTGATCGTTCCGCTGCGGCAGGCCGAGGAAGCGGGACTCGTGCAGGACATCGAGGTGATCGGCCTCGCCTCCCTCGCCCAACTGGTGGCCCTGTTCCGCGGTGACCCGGTGCCCCGGGTCGAGCCGGTCGAGCTCGCCGCCGATTCGGGACCGCCGCTCGGTCCGCAACGGGATCTGGCCGAGGTCGCCGGACAGCTGGAGGCGCGCTGGGCGCTCGAGGTCGCCGCCGCCGGCCGGCACCACCTGTTTCTGCACGGCCCGCCCGGCGTCGGCAAGACGATGCTGGCCGAACGCATGCCGGGCCTGCTGCCGGAGCTGACCGTGGTCGAGTCGCTGGAGGTGTCGGCGATCCATTCGCTGGCCGGGTTCGACCTCAGCGATGGGCTGGTGCGGCGGCCGCCGTATGCCGACCCGCACCATTCGGCCTCGATCCCGAGTCTGGTCGGCGGCGGTGCCCGGATGGCTCGGCCGGGCGCGATCTCCTGTGCCCATCGCGGCGTGCTGTTCCTGGATGAAGCTCCCGAATTCCCGCCGCGGGTGCTGGACGCGCTCCGGGCCCCGCTGGAGTCGGGCGTGATCATGATCGGGCGGAGCGAGGTGCAGGCCCGGTATCCGGCCCGGTTCCAGCTGGTCCTGGCCGCGAATCCCTGCCCCTGTGGCAATGCATCGACTCCGGGCGCCGTCTGCACCTGTCCGCCGATGGCCATCCGCCGCTACTCCGACCGCATCTCCGGCCCGATCCGGGACCGGATCGACATCCAACAGGTGCTGCGCCCGATGAAGAAGAGCTACCTCAAGGCCGCCCTGGCTCAGACCGAGTCGACGGCGGCGGTGGCGGACCGGGTCGCCGAGGCCAGGGCGCGTCAGGCGCACCGGCTGGCGGACGCGCCGTGGCCCACCAACGGCGACGTTCCGGGCCCCTACCTGCGATCCCGGCTGCCGCTGCCGGACGGGATCGAGAAGGTCGAGGAGGCGGTCGGCCGCGGCACCCTCAGCCCGCGCGGCGTCGACAAGGTGCTGCGGATCGCATGGACGATCGCCGATCTGAGCGCTCGCGGCAGGCCCGATGCCGAGGACGTGGCGGTCGCACTGGCGATGCGCCGCGGCGAACCGCCGGGCGTCGCGCAGCGGACAGCGTCATGAGCACCGCGTCACGGCCGGCGGGGCCGCGCCGGGCGGCGCCGGGACTCGACGAGCGAACGGCCCGGATGGCCCTGTCCGGGGTGGTGGAGAGCGGCGAGGTCGAGGTGGCCCGGCTGGTCGACGACCTCGGCGCGGTGGAGATGTGGCGGCGGGTGACGGACGGACAGCTCGGGGCCCCGATGGCCGGCCGGGCCCAACGGCTCGACCTGCGCGGCCTGCTCGCCGACGCCGGACAGCTGGGGATCCGGTTCGTGATGCCCGGCGACGACGAATGGCCCGAGTCGCTGGGGGACCTGCGCCGCGCCGAGTCGGTGCAACGCCGGGGCGGCCAGCCGTTCGGGTTGTGGCTGCGCGGTCCGGCCCGGCTGGATGAGATCTGCCGGCGTTCGGTCGCGGTCGTCGGCTCCCGCGCCTCGACCGGGTACGGGACGTCGGCGTCGACCGACCTGGCGGCCGACCTGGCCGATCGTGGCGTGACCGTCCTGTCCGGCGGCGCGTATGGGATCGACGCGGCCGCCCATCGGGGTGCCCTCGCGGCCGGCGGCCGGACCGTCGCGGTGCTCGCCGGTGGGGCCGACGTGCCCTATCCGAAAGGCAACGAGGCGCTGCTGGACCGGCTGGCCGCCGACCACTTGATCATCTCGGAGCTGCCGCCCGGTGCCGCGCCGACCCGGATGCGGTTCCTGGCCCGGAACCGGTTGATCGCCGCCCTGTCGATCGGTGTTGTCGTCGTCGAGGCGGCGCTGCGATCGGGAGCCAGGAACACGGCGAATTGGGCGGTCGGGTTGGGCCGGGTGTTGATGGCGGTCCCGGGTCCGGTGCATTCGGCGTTGTCGGTGGGGCCGCATCTGCTGATTCGGGAGGGTCAGGCGACCCTGGTTGCCGGCGCGGCGGACGTGCTGGAGTTGATCTCGCCGGTCGGGGAGGAGTTGGTGCCGATCCAGCGTGGTGAGCCGCGGGTCACCGACGGGTTCTCGCCGATCCGGCTGGCGGTGTTCGAGGCGTTGTCGGCTCGTCGCTGGCGTACCGGTGGGGAGATCGCGCTGACGGCCGGGGTGCCGTTGCGTCGGGCGTTGGCCGAGCTCACGGCCCTGGAGTCGGCGGGGTTGGTGGACGGCTCCGTCGACGGCTGGCGGCTGCGGGGCGTTCCCGGCGGCGGGTCAGCTGCCGCTACGGGGTCGGTTCGGTCCAGGTGACGGGCAGTTCGTGGACGCCGTAGATGGTCATGTCGGTCCGGAGCCGTACGTCGCTGAGGGGGACGGCGAGTTCGAGGGTGGGCAGGCGGCGCAGCAGTCCCGTGAACCCGGCCCGCATCTCGATCCGGGCCAGCTGCTGGCCGAGGCACTGATGGACGCCGTGGCCGAAGGACAGGTGGCCGCGGGCGTTGCGGTGGACGTCCAGGGCGTCGGGGTTTTCGAAGCGCCGGGGGTCGTGGTTGGCGGCCAGCAGTGAGATGACGACGGTGGATCCCTGGGGGATGGTCTCGCCGCCCAGCTCGAGGTCCTCCGTGGCGTAGCGGAAGAAGATGTCGGCGATGGACAGGTAGCGCAGCAGTTCCTCCACGGCGCCGACCATCAGATCCGGGTCGGCCCGCAATTCGGCCGCCTGCCCGGGATTCTCCAGCAGGGCAAGGGTGCCGAGGGCCAGCATGTTGGCGGTCGTCTCGTGGCCGGCGAGCAGCAGCAGGAAGGCGGCGCCGGTCAACTCCTCGATGGTGAGGTCTTCCTGGCGGGCCAGGTCGGACAGGATGTCTTCGCCGGGCTCGGCGCGTTTGCCGGTGACCAGCTCGGCCAGGTAGCTGGTCAGCCCGACGTAGGCGCCGATCTTCTGCTCCAGCGTCTGGTCCTTGACCATGAACTGAGCGGTGTTGGCCTGGAAGCCGTCCCGGTCCTCGTACGGGACACCGAGCAGTTCGCAGATCACCAGCGAGGGGACCGGCAGGGTGAACTCCGCGACCAGGTCGACCGGCGGGGTGAGGCTCACCAGGTGATCCAGCTGTCGCTCGCAGACCTCGATGATCTGCTCCTCGAGCTGCTTCATCCGCCGCACGGTGAACGCGCCGGTGAGGCGGCGCCGCAGCCGGGTGTGGTCCGGCGGGTCCATCGCGATGAACAGTCCCGGCTCCTGCGGGGACGGTTCGGTCTGAGCGGGCATGCCCGAAGCGTCGTACGGCACATGGATCACGCCGAGGTCCTGGCGGGAGCTGAACCGGGTGTCGGCCATCAACTGGCGCACCTCGTCATAGCCGGTGACATACCAGCCCCGGTGGCCGTCGGGAAAGATCATCGGGCACACCGGGCGGGTGTCGCGCAGCCGCGTGGTCTCGGTGGGCGGGTTGAACGGGCCCGCGTCGCGCTCCGTCGAGAGGCCGTTCGGGATGGCAACCGGTTGGCTCACAGGACTTCCTTTCGTGGCTGGTTTGGTACGGCCACGATGTCCGGCGGACCTGACATGGGCCTGTCACGGACCTGTCACCGGGTCCGTGACAGGCAGGCCGCGAGTCTCGGCCGGCCCCGGACTCAGTCGGGCGAAAGCGCTCGCAGCCGCGGCGCGAGATCCCGCTCGAACAGGTCGAGGAACCGCTCCTGGTCGGCTCCGGGCGCGTGGAAGACGAGGTGGTTGAAGCCCCAGCGGACGTACTGGGCGATCTGCTCCACGGTCTCGTCCGGGTCGGAGCCGACGATCCAGCGCTTCGCGATGGTCTCGATCGGCAGCGCGTCGGCGGCCTTCTCCATCTCGACCGGGTCGGTGATGTCGTGCTTCTGTTCCTTGCTCAGCGAGAGCGGCGACCAGAACCGGGTGTTCTGCAGCGCGGCGTCCGGATCGGTGTCGTAGGACAGCTTGATCTCGATCATCCGGTCGAGCGCCTCGGCATCCTTGCCGGCGGCCTGCGCACCCTCGGCGACGGCGGGCAAGAGTTGGTCGACGTACAACTCGGCGCCCTTGCCGGAGGTGCAGATGAAGCCGTCGCCGGCGCGACCGGCGTACTTGGCGACGACGGGGCCGCCGGCCGCGATGTAGACCGGGATGCCGCCCTCGGGCCGGTCGTAGATGCTGGCGTCGTGGGTGGAGTAGTACTCACCCTCGAAGGTCACCCGCTCCTCGCTCCACAGCGCCCGCATCAGCCGGATCGACTCGCGGAGCCGGGCGAAGCGCTCCTTGAAGGCGGGCCAGTCCTGGGCGCCGGCGCCGCGGAAGCCGGTGGCGATCTCGTTCAGTGCCTCCCCACTGCCGACTCCGAGCATGATCCGGCCCGGGTACAGGCAGCCAAGAGTGGCGAAGGCCTGCGCGATCACCGCCGGGTTGTAGCGGAAGGTCGGCGTCATCACCGAGGTGCCGATCTGCACCTTCGACGTCCGCTCGCCGACCGCCGCCATCCAGGCCAGCGAGAACGGGGCGTGCCCGCCGGTGTGCCGCCAGGGCTGGAAATGATCACTGACGCTGACGCTCTCCAGGCCGTGCCGCTCGGCCGAGACCGAGAACTCGACCAGATCGCGCGGCGAGAACTGTTCGGCGGATGCCTTGTAGCCGAGCTTCAGGGGCAGGGTCATGGGGATTCTCCTTCGTCACGCGATCGTCACGGCCGGATCCGAGCGTAGCGGCCCGTCCCCACCCTCGAACCCGGACGGAGCCGGCGGCATTCCCGGCGGCGGGTCAGCGGCGATGCGTGAACCGGAGGTAGTAACCGTCGGGGTCGAGGATGCGGAAGTCGCGCAGCCCCCACGGTTGCTCGGTGATCGGGGCGTCGATCGGCCATCCGGAGTCTCGGATGATCGCAAACTCCGCATCGAGATCATCGACTTCGAGGACGATCTCGGTGCCGGTCGGCGGTCGCCGAAACTCCGGAACGGCCGGGTCGGGGTGCGGCGAGACCCCGATGGTGACCCCGTCCCGCTGGAGCGCGGTGTACCCGTCCGCGGCCGCGCCGGGCGGGCCGGTGAAGCGGAGCACCCGGCGATAGAACTCGACGCTCCGACCCGGATCGGTGGTGAACACCTCGATCCGCAGTGTCATTCCCATCGGAGCTCCGTTCTCGAACCCAGTTGATCATGCGAAGTTGATCATGCGGGGTTGATCAGGCGGGGTTGATCAATCCCGGGGTCTGCGCCTTGGCGGCGGCGTAGCGCTTCTGGGCGTCGGCCCAGTTGACGACGTTCCACCAGGCCTTGA
>NZ_VKCZ01000005.1 GCF_009299835.1 Microlunatus speluncae | reverse complement strand
CTCGGTGAGCACGCGACAGATCGGCTCGACCCCGAACTGATCGCGGTGTTCGTCGATGAACACGGTCAGTACCTGGGTGGGCGGTCGAGCTCCGCCGCGAAGAAAGCCGATGCCGACTTCAAAATCTCATTCGCCCGGCGCAGCTCGGCGTTCTCCTTCTTCAACTCCTTGATCTCAGCGATGTCCTCAGTCGTCTTACCGGGCCGAACACCATGATCAACTTCTGTCTGGCGGACCCATTTCCGCAGGGTCTCGGCCGACCCGATCCCGAGCTGACCCGCGATCCTGCGGATCGCTTCGAACTCGGTCGGGTAGTCGCCGCGCTCCATCGCCTCAGCGACCAGCCGGACCGCACGCACCCGCACCTCACGGGGATACTTCGACGGACGTGCCATAACTCCATCCTCCAACTAATGAAGTCTCCAGACACCCCGGGGCGGTTCAGTGCCACCCGGTGACGTGCCGATCCGTTCCCGAACAGAGGAGACGAACGACCTTGTCCAGCATGCCGCA
This sequence comes from Microlunatus speluncae, assembly GCF_009299835.1. Classification (GTDB taxonomy): domain Bacteria; phylum Actinomycetota; class Actinomycetes; order Propionibacteriales; family Propionibacteriaceae; genus Microlunatus; species Microlunatus speluncae. Next base: position 218,593 of record NZ_VKCZ01000005.1, on the reverse strand, counting down.
ATCGAGTGATCATTCCCAGCCTGATGGCCCGCCCGAGGTGATCCTGGGCGTGGACACTCACAAGGAGTTCCATGTTGCTGCCGTGCTCAGCCAGCTCGGCACGGTCCTGGGAACTCGGTCGTTCCCGACGACGATCCGCGGCTTTCGCAGATTGCTGTCGTGGTCGCGGGGGTTCGGCGTGGTGGGTCGTGCCGGGGTCGAGGGCACCGGCACGTTCGGCAAGGCACTGACCCGGCATTTGCGAACGGCCGGGATCGTGGTGATCGAGGTGAACCAGCCCGATCGGGCTGACCGGCGCCGGCGAGGCAAGACCGACACTTTAGACGCCGAAGCCGCGGCTCGAGCCGTGGTGTCTGGCCGCGCCACCGCGACGGCGAAGTCCAGCGACGGGCCGGTGGAAATGTTGCGATTGTTCAAACTGGCCAAGGAATCAGCGATCAAGTCCCGCACCCAGACGATCAACCAGATGAAGAGCGTGGTGATCAGTGCCGACCCCGAACTCCGCGACGAGCTCACGGCCATGACCACGGCCAAACTCGTGCGACACTGCGCCAGCCTGCCCGACCAGCCGGCCATCGACGTCTCGACAGCGGCCCGCTACACCTTGCGGCTCCTCGCCCGACGAGTGCAAGAACTGTCGAGCCAGATCACCGACCTCAAACGGTGCCTCACCGTCACCGTCACCCGGCACGCACCCACCCTGCTGGACCAGAAAGGGATCGGGCCCGACAACGCAGCCCAACTCCTCATCACCGCCGGTGACAACCCCGACCGACTCCACACCGAAGCGGCCTTCGCAGCCCTCTGCGGCAGCAGCCCGGTCCAAGCCTCCTCCGGCAACACCCGCCGACTCCGCCTCAACCGCGGCGGTGACCGCGCCGCGAACTCCGCGCTCTACCTGATCGTGATCACCCGGCTCCGCTGGTGCCCACGCACCCGCGACTACGTCACCCGCCGCACCACCGAAGGCCTGTCCAAACGCGACATCATCCGCTGCCTCAAACGCTACATCGCCCGTGACGTCTACAAGATCATCACCCAGCCCCGCCAACCACCAAATCCCCTACCCATCGCCGCTTGACAAACATAGGGGCATCGTTTCCCGGCCTTCCGGCGCCGATCGAGCCGGGAAACGTCACAGTCGACGATCCCGCCACAGCCCAACCGATACCCGGCCGGAGCACCGAGGCGACGGCGAGACCCGTCCGCTCCTTGGCGCGTCTGTCCGGCCGTCAGGCCGAAACCGGAGGGGCACGATCTGGCTCGCCCTTCGACAGGCTCAGGGAACGAACACTGGGGCTTGCCCTTCGACAGGCTCAGGGAACGAACACTGGGGCTTGCCCTTCGACAGGCTCAGGGAACGAACAACCGACGGGCCCAGGAAACGACACCCTGGCTCACCGTCACCCCTCCGCGGGCCCGAGCGACACCAACCGATCCAGATCAATCGGTGGATCCGGGTCGGGGGTCAGATGGCGAAGGACTCGGCGAGCTGGGCCTCCGGGAGGCCGCCGTTGAGGGCCCGGTAGAAGGGATGGTCGGGGGTCAGGTCGGCCCGGTCGACCGCGGTGCCGGCCACCGAGGAGGCGTAGAGAGCGGTGACGAACTCCATCGTCGGCCGGGTGCTGGCCAGGGTCGTGTCGTGCGGCCGGCCGGCCGCCAGGTCGTCGATCAGCCGATCGAGCTGGGCGCTGTGGCTGCTGGCCACGTCGGCGCCGGCCGAGGCCGTCCACGGGTCGCTGCCGGTCTCGTCCGCCGCCGCCCCGGCCAACGCGCCGGTCGCGGTCCGGACGCCCGGATCCTGCCCCAGGCTCGCCGCGCGCTTGGCGCCGGGCACCGGGTGGAAGGTCCAGTCGGCGTCGGAGTAGCCGTAGACATGATCGACTTCGAGGCTGCCCTCGGTGGTGTCGATCCGGATCCGGCTCAGCTCCCGCGGAGACAGCAGGCTGTTGATCACCGTCGCGACGGCGCCGCTCTCGAAGATCACCGAGGCCATCGACACGTCCTCGAACTCCACCGGCCGGTCCAGTCGGACGGCGGTCGCGTTGATCGTCTTCCACGGACCGAGCAGGTGCAGCAGCAGGTCGATCTGGTGGATGCCGTGGCCCAGGGTCGGGCCGCCGCCCTCCCCCACCCAGGTGCCGCGCCACTCCGGGTCGAAGTAGCTGCGCGGCCGGAACCACAGCGTCTCGCAGACCGCGACCTGCGGGATGCCGAGCGCGCCGCGACCGAGCAGCTCGGCCGCGCGCAAGGCGCCGGAGCCGTGCCGGTGTTGGAAGATCACGTAGACCGAGCCGGCGCTGGCCCGCTCGGCCTCGGCGACCGCGTCCAGCTCGGCCAGCGAGAGCACCGGCGGCTTCTCCAGCAGCACCGAGTGGCCGGCGCGCAGCACCTCGATCGCGATCTCGGCGTGGCTGCCCGGCGGTGTCGAGACCGACACCAGGTCGGGCTGCTGCGCCGCCAGCAGTTCGGTCGTGCTGGCGTACGCCGTGCCGCCGAACTTCTCTGCCGCGGCCTCGGCCTTCTCGCCGATGATGTCGGCGACCCCGACCAGTTCCGTCCGGCCGGTCTTGGCGTAGCCCTCCAGATGCCGGCGGCTGATCCCGCCACAACCGACGACGGCGACCTTCACGTTGTCCCGCACTCCCATTCCTACCGTTTCCGTTCTCGTGCTGTTGATCATCGAGTTCGTCGTCATAGTCAGCGAGCGGCGCCGCGGACCGTCGCGTTCTGTTGGGCGGTCAGCGCCAGCCGCATGGTCTCGAAGGTGTGCTCCTGCGGGGCGGCGGTCGTGGTCCGCTCCCGTACGTCGCGGACCAGGTCCGGATAGTAGGTCAGCTCGACCTCGGAGCAGTCGATGTATTCGGTGCCGGCCTGGTCGACCACGAACAGGTGGTTGCCGCCGTCGCGGCCCTCGACGTCGACGTACTTGCGCATCTCCAGGTAGCCCTCGGTGCCGAGGACCATCAGCCGGCCGTCACCCCAGGTCGGCAGCCCGGCCGGGGTGTACCAGTCGACCCGGACATAGCCCTGCGCGTTGTCGCTGCGCAACAGGACCTCACCGAAGTCCTGCAGGCCGGGCCGATCCGGATTGGCGAAGTTGCCGACCGTGCTGGTCACCACCTCCGCGGTCCGGGAGCCGGTGAACCACAGGAACTGGTCGATCTGGTGCGAGGCGATGTCGGTGAGGATGCCGCCGAACCGGTCCTTGTCGTAGAACCAGTCCGGCCGGCCGCCACCGCCGCCGAGGTGGCCCTTGTCGCCGATCCGGTGCGGGCCGAGACCGAGGGTCTGCACCACATTGCCGATCCTCCCCTGCCGGACCAGCTCGCCGGCCTTGATCACGCACGGCACCTCGAACCGCTCGGAGAACGTGACCGACCAGAACCGGCCGGTCTCGGCCACCGCCTTCTCGATCTCGGCGAGTTGATCATGACTGACACAGCCCGGCTTGTCGGCGACCACGTCCTTGCCGGCCCGCAGCGCCGTCAGCGCGATCGGCCCGCGACGGTCCGGCACGGCGGCGGTCACGACCAGATCGATCCCGTCCCGGCCGGCCAGCTCGTCGGGATCGTCGGCCACCTCGACGTCCGGATAGCGCTGCCGGAGCGACTGCGCGATCGCGGCGTCCGGATCGTCGGTCGCCAACGCGACGAACTCGGCTCCGGCTTTGATCAGGCCGGCCACCTGGCCGAAGACGTGAGCATGATCAAGTCCGACGGCGGCGAACCGTACGGGTCGGTCGGTCATGGAACCCCTTCTGTTCAACGTGATTCTGCGAGCACCTTCGCGAACTCTTCGGCGATCTTGTCGCCACCGTCACTCTTCCACTTCTTCACTCCGGCGGCCCAGGCGGAGATCGGCTTGCGGCCGGTGATGATGTCCTCGGCCACGTCGTCGAGGGCCTCGTTGATCTGCGGGCCCTTGCGCCGGTCGGTCTCGGAATACATGCCGGAGACCGGATTGTCGATCGCGTTCGGGCAGATCTCCTTCATCGCGTCGAAGCACACCTGCGTGCTCGACGCGTCCTCGGGCAGGAAGACCGTCCACGGCCCGTCGGCCTGATACGACAGGCCGAGTTGCGACTCGCTGAAGCCCTTCTCGTTCAGCACCGGCTTGCCGTCGACCATCTCGTGGTGGACGCCTTCGAGGCCGTACTTGCGGAACAGGTACTCCTGGGTGCCGAACGGCGCCGCCAGGAAGTTCAGGTACGACAGCAGGGTCTCGACCCGCGCCTCGGCCTTCTTGTTGATCGCCGTGACGCCGATGGTGGGCCCACCCAGCCAGGTCTGCCCCTGCCCGGAGCCGTCGGCCTTCGGTGGCGGGATGATCGCGATCCGGGCCGCGTCCTGCACCTTCGTCTGCAGATAGGTCTGCCACCCGCTGAACGTGTCGTGCACGAGCGGGCTGGTTCCGTTGTTGAACCGGGCCTTCATGTCCTGGTTCTGACCGGAGTACGCGTCCGGGTGGATGTAGCCCTCCTTCCACAGCCGGGTGAGGATCTCGAACACCGCCTCGTGGGACTCGTGCTCCCGGAAGCTGGTCAGTGATCCGTCACCGTTCTCGGCCCAGCCGCTCGGCTGGTCGAACATGTTGCGGACGAAGTTGGTCGGCGCGGTCGCCAGCGCGAACCGGTTCTTGCGCTTGTCCGACAGGCCCTTGCACAGTTCGACGAAGTCGTCGGCGCTCTTGACCTCCGCCTTGAGCCCCTGCGCTTCGATCATGTCCGCGCGGCTGTAGAGGACGCTGGAGCTGATCGCGCCGCGCGGGATCGGGATGGCATAGACCTTGCCGCCGAAGATGCACCCGTTCCAGCCGGTTTCGGGCAGGTTGGCCAGGAACGGGTACTTCTTGATGTTGTCGCCGGACAGGTGCGGCGTCAGGTCGGCCGCCTTGGCCGCCAGCATCTGCGGCACCTGCGGGATGCCGCCGACCATGAAGATGTCGCCCAGCGTGTTGCCCGCCACCGAAGTGGCGAACTTCTGGTTGTAGTCCACCGACGGCGTCAGGCTGACCGTGACCGGCGACCCGGCCTCCTTGTTCAGCTCCTGCCAGAACGCGTTCTGCGCCAGCTTGGGCGGGATCGGCGTGTTCGTGTAGGTGGTGACCGAGATCGGCTCGCCGTCGCCCGGCGGCTCGGCGATGGCGTCCACCGGCTCGGCCGGGTAGCGCAGGAAGGCGTCCGGGATGTTGAACTCGGCTCCGGCCAGGTCGGGCTTGACGCCCTCGTAGCGGACGTAGGCGGGTCGGACCTGGGAGCGGGTGGCGTCATCGTTGTTGCCGGTCTCGCCGCCGCGACCCTCGTTGGAGCAGCCGACGACGCCGGCCAGGCCGACCGCCGCCCCTCCGGCCAGCATCGCCCGGCGGGTCAGCCGTGAATCAGGAGTCTTCATTGTCTCGTACCTTTCATTTCGGAATCAGCCCTTCACGGCTCCGGTCAGCACGCCCTTGGCGAAATGGCGCTGAATGAACGGATATACACACAAGATCGGAACAATGGAAATCATCAGAATCGCCATTTGAATCGAGGTCTGCGGCGGCAGAATCTCTGCGCCCATGCCGAGATCCTGACCGCCGATCTCGACCCCGTTGACTACGTAGGTCCGCAGCACCAATTGCAACGGCCAAAGGCTGCTGTCGTCGATGTACAACAGCGCACTGAAAAAGCTGTTCCAATAGCCGACCCCGTAGAAGAGGCCGATCACCGCGACCACCGCCTTCGACAACGGCAGGCCGATGAACCAGAAGAGCTTCCATTCCGACGCGCCGTCCATCCGGGCCGAGTCGATGATCTCTCCCGGCAGGCCGACGAAGAAGGCCCGCACGACGATCACGTTGAACGCGCTGACACAGGTCGGGACGATCACCGACCACAACGTGTTCAACAGTCCGAACTGCTGCACGGTGAGATACATCGGGATCAGGCCGGGATTGAACAGCAGGCTGACCAGGACCAGCAGCAGCAACGACTTGTTGCCGATCGTGCCACGCCGGCTCAGCGCCCAGCCGAGGGTGCAGGTCAGGAGCAGGGCGATCGCAGTGCCGACGACGGTGATGAAGCCACTGACCAGCAACGCCTGGGTGACCGTGCCGCCGGCGAAGATCGACCGGTACGCCGACAGGTCGATGCCGCCGGTCGGGAAGAGCACGAAGCCGCCGGCCTGGATCACCTCTTCGGGGCTGGCCAGGCTGGTGGAGATCACTCCGATGAACGGAAACACCACCAGCCCGCAGATGATGAAGAGAAAGATTCCCTTGATCACGCGCTCGGGCATCCGCGGCATCACCATGCCGCCGACCAGCACCTCGCGCCGCTTCTGACCGGGTGGCCGGTCGAGCTTGACCTGACTCATCCTCGGTAGACCCCTTCCTCACCGAACTGATGCGCGATCTTGTTGGCCAACAGCACCAGCGTCAGCGCCACCACGCTCTTGACCAGGCCGACCGCGGCCGAGACACCCCAGTTCCCGCCGATGATCCCGTTGTTGTAGACGTACGTGTCGAGCACTTCACTGGCATCGACGCCGACCGCGGGCTGCTGCAGAATGATCTGCTCGAAGCCGACGGTCAGCGAGTCGCCGAGCTTGAGGATCAACAGCAGGATGATGATCGGCTTCAGGCCCGGCAGGGTCACGTGCCAGGTCTGCCGCCAGCGGCCGGCCCCGTCGACGGCCGAGGCCTCGTAGAGCGAGCGGTCGATCTGGGAGAGCACAGCCAGGAACAAGATCGTGGCCCAGCCGGTGTCCTTCCACATCACCTGTGAGGTCAACAGAGCCCGGAACACCTCGATGTTGCCGATGATGTTCATGGCCTCGAAGCCGTTGATCCGCAACCAGTTGTTGATCATGCCCGTGCCACCCAGCACCTGCTGGAAGACGGCGACCACGATCACCCAGGACATGAAGTGCGGGACGTAAATGATGCTCTGGACGAGTTGCCGGAGCCGGTTCGAGAGCAGGCTGTGCAGGACCAGTGCGACGACGATGGGGGCTGGGAACACGATCACGGTCTGGATCGCCGTCAAGATCAGCGTGTTCTGCACCGCGTTCACGAACGCCGGATCACCGCTGAAGATGATCGTGAAGTTCTCGAGCCCGACCCAGAGGCTCTCGCCCACACCGAGATAGGGCTGATAGTCCTGAAAGGCGATGACATTTCCCCACAGCGGATAATACTGGAAGGCGAGAATGATGATCATTCCCGGGACCGCGAGCAGCAATACCGGATAGTCCCGTAACAACCGGGTGCCGAGCGAACGTTTTCGCGTCGGTCTCACTGAGTGGGAATCGGGGTCCACAGGGGTCGCGTCGCGTGTCGGACGAGTCAAATCAACCTCAGTCACGGACGCTCCCTTGGGTCTGCTGAAAAAGTGATCGATCCACTTCTGGCAGGGAGGCTAATCGCGGTCCGAGCAGGAAGTCAAGGCCTCGACAATCGTTTGCCATCCCCGTTGCCAAAGCGGTACCCCACGGTGGCCACTGGCCGAAATCCCGGGGTGGATCGATCACATTCTGGTACCCTCAGGGCCGGCATCGTGCGGGCGAGGTGAGGAGGACAATATGGCAGAGGTGGGCGAGAAACGACCAGCGACCATCCATCAGGTGGCCAGCCTCGCCGGGGTGTCGCACACGACGGTTTCGCGCTATCTGCAGGACAAGGACAGCCTGAAGCCGAAGACGCGGGTCAAGGTCGATTTCGCGATCAAGACGCTCGACTACCGGCCCAATCTGGTCGCCCGGTCGATGCGCACGCGCCGCACCAACCGGATCGCGATCGTGCTCCCCTCGGGTCCGCACTCCCCCGGCCGGCTGCTCAGCGCGGCCTCCGAGACCGCCCACCAGGCCGGCTACCAGGTCGAGATCGTCAGCATCGAGGGCGGCCCGAGAGCGCGCGCGGCCCGGGTCGACGAACTGGCCAGATCCGGCCAGGTGGAAGGGATCCTGTCCATCTCGTCGATCGACGTCCGCGGCAAGAAGAGCTGGAACGTGCCGATCGTCGTCAGCGGCAACTATGACGACGAGCTGCGCGGTCTGGGCGAGCTCGCCGACGCCTCCGAGATCCGGGAGATCATCGAACACCTCGCCGGCCTGGGTCACCGGACCTTCCTCCATGTGGCGGGCGCGCAGACCTTCGCCTCGGCCCGGAGCCGGAAGCAGGTCTATCTGGAGACGATCGAACGGCTCGGCCTGCGATCGTTCGCCGCCATCGACGGCGACTGGTCGGCCCAGTCCGGCTTCGACGCGATGGCCGGCCTGCCGAGCGACAGCGGCGTCACCGCCGTCGTCGCGGGCAACGACGTGGTCGCCATGGGCGTGATCCGCGGTGCCCGCAGCCGCGGCTGGGACGTCCCCCGGGACCTCAGCGTGTTCGGCTGGGACGACTACGAGATCGCCCGGTTCGCCACCCCCTCGCTCTCCACCGTGGCGGTGGACCGGGAGGCGCAGGGTCGCGAGGCGATCCACCGGCTGCTGGCCGAGATCCGCGGCGAGCCCGTTCCGGAGCCCGCCCGCGGGACGATCAACCGCGTCATCTTCCGGGAGTCGACCGCCCCGCCGCCGGCCGCGGTCTCGGGTCGATGATCAACTGACCTGCCCTTCGACAGGCTCAGGGAACGGAACGAGGGCGCCTTCCGACCACGACCCGCCGACCACCGAAATCGATCCGGCGAAGGTCGGGGAGGATGGGTGGATGGCGAACTTTCGTGCCCGTACCGCGGACGGCCGGACCGTCGACGACATCGCGCCGGCGACCCTGCGGCCGTTGCTGACGGAGGCGAGCGGGACCGTGATCATGGAAGGACCGGCCGGTCAGCTGGCCGAGGCCAGCTCGGCCGCGGACGGTCGATGGCGGATCGAGGTCGCGACCGCGGCCGACGCGCCGCGGGAGGCGGCCACGGTGCCGAATGCGGACGCCGCGTTCGACGCGCTGCGGTCCTGGGCGGCGGACGACGACTGGTGGCGCGAGGCGTTCAGTTGGTCGCCGGTGTCCTGACGGTCTCGGCTGCCGGTTCGCGGCCGGACGCGTCATCCGCCCGGCAGCGCAGGTAGAGAAACGCGGTGTTCTTGTTCGCGAGACCGCCGAGCGAGCCGAGGGCCCAGAACCGAAGCGTCAGGTCGGCGCCGCCCGGCCGGGTCAGGCGGACCCGGAACCGGGTGTCCTGCCGGGGTGCTCCGGTGAGTTCGGTGTCCGGGGCGTCGACCTCGACACCCGGCAGGGTCGACCACCGGAGCTGCAGCGGGCCCGTCACGTAGCCCTGATTGATCACGGCGACCGCGACGCTCGCCCACTCGCCCGGCCGGGCCGGATCGAGCGCGACGTCCGTGCGGGCAGCCTCGACCCGACCCTCCGGGTTGATCGTGACCACGAGAACGGCGTTCCCGGTGTCGGTGCTGCAGCAGGGGCAGCCCGGTTCGCAGGCCATCACTCGACCTCGCTCTCGTCGCGACGGGCGGCGTAGACGGTCTGCGCCTGGTCGTACGCGGCGCGCGCCGCCTCCCGTTCGGCCGGCCGGATGAAGCCGTGCTTGACCTGCCAGAGCTTGTCGACGCAGTCGTACAACCACTGCGCGCTGCGCCGGGAGGCCCGGATCGGCCGGTCGCCGATCTCGACGAAGATCGGCTGGGTGTGCAGGCTGGGCAGCAGCCGGAGCGCGACCCAGGAGGAGCGTTCCAGCTCGAGGTCGACGGTGAGCTCCTGCTCGGTGCCGTCGGCGACGAGCTCCCGGCTGGCGACCGGCAGGCCGTTGACCACCACCTCGACGCTGACCGTCCGGGTGTCACCGATCCGGGCCCACTCGAGGTGCCAGGCCGAGGCGTCCCAGTCGCTGGAGCCGTTGCTGGGCACCGACGGGGCGGTCGGCGCGAGGTCGTAATCGAAGCCCTCGACCGTCGGTGCCGGCCGCTGCTCCGGCAGCAGGGCCGCGACCGTCGCGGTCAGCCGCACCGCGCCCGGCTCGGCCCGGCGCTGCTCGCGGGACCGGTCGCCGTCCAGCGCGACGTCGAACGCGTGGCTGCGGCCGTCGCCGAAGTAGGAGGCCCGGGTCCGCAGCCCTTCGATCCACTCCTCGAGCGCCCGGTCGCCGGCCGGCGGGGTCGGCAGCGACACGTACGTCCGCCCGATGCCCGGCCGCTCGTCGGAGACGCAGGGAAAGTCGGTCTCCCCCAGCATCAGCGTCCGGAAGCCGGTGTTGAGCAGGTGATACCAGACATTCATCTCGGCGGCGAGGCCGAACTCGGCCCCGGCGATGAAATCGGCGGCCTGGTGCGGCACATCGACGACCAGCTCGTTGGACCCGATCGAGGCGAACGGCGGGAGGTCGTAGTTGGGCAGCTCGCGCGACGGCGTGGCCATCCCCAGGCCGCAATGCGCGAACCCGGTCAGGGCGCCCTGTTGCTGCGCCCACTGGTGGATCGGGAGGTTCCAGGAGGGCCAGTCCTCCAGCACCGCGGTCCCTGGATAGTCCTGATCGGTCAGGCCGAGCAAGATCAAATGACCCGAATGGCTGGACGGGAAGCCGGAGATCTCGACGTCGTAGCGCAGCACACTCTCGCCGTCATGATCAGTGCCGCGCGGGTCCCAGGTCACGCCCTGGGCTTCTTGGTGGGCAGGGAATTCGAGGGTGGCGGGCGGACTGATGCTGCGGCCGGTGAAGAACTGCTTCTGGTAGTAGTAACACGGGCCCCAGGTGAGCACGCTGGACACCCAGATCGCCTCACCGCGGACGTGTCTGATCATGGTCTCCGGCGTCACGCCCTCGGTGGGCTGGCTGTAGTGCGAGCAGCCGCCGCCGTGGATGTGCGGGTCACCCGAGTAGTAACCGCGTTCGGCCGGGTCGATCCACCGATCGAGTCGTACGGCGAGCTGGGCCGGGTCGGCCGGGTCCACGGTGAAGCGAGTGATCACCGGCCGGTACTCCGGCCCACGCCAGGCCGTGACGTCGTACTGGCCGGCGGGCAGGCGGAGGATCTCGCCGGACGCCCGGTACACCTGATCCTGGAAGAACATGTCAGGAGCCAGCCGCAACCCCCGCGACGGGTAGACCCGGCCGACGTCGTCGCGCACGATGATCGACGCCATGCAGGTCCGGCCGTCGCTGTCGCGGACATCGAACACGACGTCGCGGGCCGGGGTCGCCTCGACCTCGAGCTCGAGCTGGGTCGACCCAGCGGTCCCGATGCGGCGCCGTTGCGTCTGCTCCCAACTGTCCCCCTGACGGTCCCCGTCGAGCTTCGGGCCCGGCGAGCGGCCGATGGTGATCGGGGCGGTCCGCTGACCGGCGTCGCGGCTGTAGATGCTGAGCACGAAGAACTCCAGCTCGCGCCCGGTCAGCGCGCCGGAGCCGTCGAGTCGGAGCTCGTACCACCACCGGTCGCGGATCGTCGAGGCGTGCTCCACCCGGTCCGGCAGATAGGGCCGCGTGACCATGCCGCTCGCCCAGGTCACGTCGCTGCCCCCGCCGCCGACCGAGAAGCCGGCCTCGATGCCGCCCGGGTTGTCGGCGCAGATCAGGAAGCTGCGCCAGCCGCCCTGCACCAGCTGCGCCCGGCCGCCGAGCTGCTTGATCAACTCCGGGCCGCGTGGTCCGACCCCGAACTCCAACAACAGGTGTGGGGCGAGCAGCCGCCGCAGCTCGGCGGTCAGCTCACCGGCCGCGCCCTGGTCCAGGGCTGCCACCGCGTCGGCCAGGTCGGCGGCCACCGGCTCGCCGAGCTCGGTCAGCCGGGTCAGGGCACGGATGGCGGAACTGAGGATCGGCTGCGGCACCGGCGTCGTCGCGGTCGGCTGATCGGTGAGGTCGTGGCTCACGCTGCTCCAATCGAGGGTGAGGGACTCCCATCGACACTAGCGTCGTGACACCTGCGTTCGCCACCGGATTCAGCGCGCTGAAGCTACGCACTGCCGCGTTCGGATCGGCTGGACGTCTTGATCAACAACGCCTTGGTCAGGCGGCGGGGACCGGTTCGCGTTCGATGGAGTCGACCGACGCGCTGTTGTAGACCTTCTCGTCCAGCAGTCCGTTGCGCTTCGCCACCAGCACCGGCACTAGGGCCTGGCCGGCGACGTTGGTCGCGGTCCTGATCATGTCCAGGATCGGATCGATCGCGAGCAGCAGGCCGACGCCCGCCAGCGGTAGGCCGAGAGTGGAGAGAGTCAGCGTCAGCATCACCACCGCGCCGGTCAGACCGGCCGTCGCCGCCGAGCCGACCACGGAGACGAACGCGATCAGGATGTACTCCCGGATGCCGAGCGGCACCCCGAACAGCTGGGCCACGGTGATCGCGGCCAGCGCCGGATAGATCGCCGCACAGCCGTCCATCTTGGTGGTGGCGCCGATGGGTACGGCGAAACTGGCGTAGTTCTCGGAGACGCCGAGGTTGCGGGTGACCACCCGCTGGGTCAGCGGCAGCGTGCCGATCGAAGACCGGGAAACGAAGGCGAACTGGATCGCGGGCCAGGCGCCGGCGAAGAACTTCGACGGCTTCAGCCCGTGCAGCTTGATCAAGATCGGGTAGACGACGAACAGCACGATCGCGCAGCCGACGTACACGTCGATCGTGAACACCGCCAGCGGAGCGAGCAGGTCCCAGCCGTAGTCGGCGACGGCCCGACCGATCAGCCCGGCGGTGCCGATCGGCGCCAGCCGGATGATCCACCAGGTGATCTTCTGGAACACCGCGAGCGCGCCCCGGGTGAAGTTGAGGAACGGCTCCGCCTTCTCGCCGACCGCCAGCGCGGCCGCCCCGAGAACGATGCCGATCACCACCAGCTGCAGCACGTTGAAGCTGAGCGAGCTGGAGATCCCGGCGTCGTTCTGCGAGGTCGACACCTCCAGGCCAAGGACGTTGCCGGGGATGATCGATTCGAGGAAGTCGTGCCAACTGCCGGTGCTGGACGGTTCCTTGGCCCCACCCAGGTCGACCCCCGCCTGCAGGCCGGGGTTGGTGATCAAGCCGATCGTCAGACCGATCACGACCGCGATCAGCGCCGTGATCGCGAACCAGATCAATGTCTGGACCGCAAGCCTGGCGGCGTTGGTGACCTGGCGCAGATTCGCGATGCTGACGATGATCGCGGTCAGCACCAGCGGCACCACCACGACCCGCAGCAACCCGACGAAGCTGCTGCCCACCGTGGCCAGCACGTCGCCCAGCCAGCCGACCGAGAACTGGCGGGCCAGGAACCCGAGGGCGATGCCGACAGCGAGTCCGAGCAGCACCTGCGCCCAGAACGGGAACTTGAACCCCGGCCCGGACTCCGATCGTGCAGTTTCAGCCATGACCACCCCCAACCCACCCACCGCCGCCCCTATTCCCCCTCCCCGCCGACTTGTCAGAACTGAGTTGTGCCATAGGGCAACTCAGTTCTGACAACTCGGCCGGATGGCGACCGTTGTCCACACCCCGACCCCCCCTCCACCGCCGAGTTGTCAGAACTGAGAGGCGCTATAGGGCTACCCATTTCTGACAAGTCGGCGGTTAGGGTGAGCGGCGTGAGCTTGGGTGGCGGGGTGCGGCTGGTGGCGACGGATCTCGACGGGACGTTGCTGGACGACAGGCTGACGGTGAGCCCGCGGACTCGGGCAGCGCTCGATGCGGTGCGGGCGGCGGGGATCGTGGTGGTGCCGGTGACGGCGCGACAGCCGCGCGGGACCCGGATGATCGCCGAGCAGGGCGGCTTCACGGAGTGGGCGTTGTGCGGCAACGGGGCCCAGTGCGTCCACCTCGGGACGGGCGAGGTGATGTTCGAGGCGTACGTCGACGTCGCGGTGCAACGGGCCGTCGCCGAGGCGCTGGCGGATCGGGTGCCCGGAGTGCTGTTCGTCAGTGTCCGGGAGGCGGGCGAGGTGTTCGTCGCGCAGGACGGGTATGCGGCGATCGCCGACTTCGAGGACCACAAGCGCGATCCGGCGACGATGGGCGGCCACGCCCTGGCTGCCGTGGTCGCCGAGCCGAGCCTGAAGTTCGTCGTCCGGCATGCCGAGCGGACGCCGGACGAGCTGGTCGCCGAGGTCCGGGCGCTCGGCCTGGGCGGGTTCGCGGTCACCCATTCCGGGGCGCCGTTCATCGAGATCCTGGCCGAGGGTGTGAACAAGGCCTGGGGTGTGGCGCAACTGTGCGAGCGGTTCGGCATCGACCGGAGCGAGGTGCTCGCCTTCGGCGATGCCCCGAACGACGCCGAGCTGCTCGCCTGGGCCGGCCGCGGGATCGCGATGGCGAACGCCCACCCGGAGGCCAGGGACGCGGCCGACGAGACCACCCTGAGCAACGCCGAGGACGGAGTCGCCATCGTCCTCGAACAGCTACTCGAGCCGGCCGGATCCGGTACCGCCGCCGCCGGCTAGTTAGCCCGCCCGCCGGACCCACCACCGCTCCCTCAAACGCGGCAGTTGCAGCCAACCGCGGCAGTTGCAACTGCCGCGTTTGGTCTGAACTGCCGCGTTTGAGGGAGCGGGTGGGGTGCCGCGAGGTCCGTGTCAGCCTTTGAAGCGGTGGATGGAGGTCCAGTGCTCGCGGGGCTGGGCGTGGAGCTGCGGATAAACCTCGGCGATCAGGGCGGGATCGAACGGGCCGCCCGGTACGACCGTGTCGGTGACGACGACCGAGGCCACGTGCACCCCGGCCGGGCCGTACTCGGCCGCCAGCAGCTCGGCGTAGGTCCGGGCCGCCGCCTTGCCCAGCGACAGGCTGGTGTACGCGGGCACCACGGCCGGCATCCCGCTGGTGATCAGGATCGATCCGCTGCCTCGCTCGGCCATCAGCGGGGCCAGCTTCGCGGCGGCCGTGGCCAGGCCGACCACATTGACCGCGAGCGTGTCGAGCAGTTCGGCGGCAGACAGTTCGCCCGGCGCGTCGGGCCTGATCTTGGCCGCGTTGTAGACCAGCACGTCGGGCACTCCGTGCTTGGCCACCGCCTGGTCGAGCACGTCGCGCAGTGCTCCCTCGTCCGTGCTGTCGGCAGTCAGGCCGAGCGCCACCTGGCCGGTGGCGGTGATGGCGTCGACGACCGGGTTCACGGTCGTGGCGGAGCGGGCGATCACCGTGATCGCGTAACCGTCGGCTGCGAATCGCTGCGCTACCGCGTTGCCGATCCCGGGGCCGGCGCCGATCACGATGGCGGACTGGTTGGACATGGTTCCTGCTTTCGGGGTCGCTGAACGGGCGCACGGAACCGCGCGCTCGGTCATGAGTGGTCGATCCGCAGACGGGGCGGATCACTGGCGCAACTTCCCGCGGCCGCATCGCTATTCCGGCCGGCCGCCGGATCTCACATGCCGGGCAACAGCCGGCCGGCGAGGGCCACCGCCTGGGCCCGGTCCCGGACCCCGAGCTTGGCGAACAGGTTGTTGATGTGGGTCTTCACCGTCGCGACGCTGACGAACAGTTCGTCGGCGATCTCGGCGTTGTTCCGGCCCACGCCGATCAGCCGGAACACCTCCCGCTCCCGACCGGTCAGCTGTGCCAGCCGGGGATCCGCCGGCGCCGGTCGGGCCGCATCGGGCTGGGCCGCCGTCGACCCGGCCTCCGGTTGCCAGCCGGCGAGCAGCCGGGCGGTGACCGCGGACCCGAACGTCGCCTGCCCCCGGGCGACCGAACGCAGCGCGGCGGCGAGGTCGTCCCGGGACGCGTCCTTGGTCAGGTAGCCGCGCGCGCCGGCCCGCAGTGCCTCGGCGATCGAGGCGTCGTCGTCGAACGTGGTCAGCACCAGGACCGCGGTCTCCGGATGGTCGGCGACGATCCGCTCCGTGGCCCCGGCGCCGTCCAGCACCGGCATCCGTAGATCCATCAGCACCACGTCCGGCCGGTGCTCGGCGACCAGGGCGATCGCCTGCCGACCGTCACCGGCGGAACCGATCACCGACACGCCGTCCAGCAGCGACAGCACGGTGACCAGCCCGTCGCGGACGATGTCCTGATCATCGACCACGAGCACCCGGATCGTTGTCGCGGCGTTGTCGATCATGATTCCTCCTGGTCGTCCGGCTGGGCCGCGGGCTCGGTCCACTCGGCGCTGACCAGCCAGCGGTCGCCGCGCCGTTCCGCGGTGACGGCGCCGCCGATCTCGGCCAGCCGGTGCCGCATCCCGGCCACGCCGAGCCCGCTGCCGGTCCCGGCCAGCCGGTCACCGTCGTCGCGTTGTTCATGATCATCGGCCGCCATCGAGTTGATCAACTCGAGCCGGACCGTCGGTCCGGTGAAGACCAGCGTGGCCGCCGACCGCGCCCCGGGCGCGTGCTTGTTGATGTTGGTGATCGCCTCCCGGGTCACGGCGGCGAACGCCTCGGCCACCCGACCCGGCACCGGGCGGGGATCGCCGACCACCTCGAAGCCGGTGCCGAGCTGGACCCCGACCGGGCCGCGCAGCACGGCGATCAATCGGGCCGCCAGGTCGGTGTCGGCCGTGGTGCCGGCGCCGTCGTTGCGCAGCTCGCGGACCGCCAGCCGGGCCTCCCGCAGCCCGTCCACGGCGAGCCGGCGCGACGTGCGGATCCGTTCGGCCACAGTGGCCGGGTCGCGACCGGCGGCCAGCATCGCGTCGGCCGCGTCGAGTTGCACCACCAGCCCGCCGAGGGAATGGGCCAGCAGGTCGTGCATGTCCCGGGCGATCCGGTTGCGCTCCTCCAGCACCGCGGCCCGTTCGGTCTCGGCCCGGGTCTTCTCGGTCTGCTCGACCACCTCGCGGCTGCGCTCGACCAGGTCCAACTCGCCCTGGCGGCGGAGTTGGCGCTGCCGCCGGCTGTAGCCCAGCGCGATCACCCCGAGGGCGACCCCGGCCGACCAGAGCGGCTCGCGGTGGTCCGCCGCGGAGAGCCAGACCGCGATGATCAATACGACTCCGCCGGCCGCGGCGACGATCATGGCGTACCGGAGCCGGATCAGCGGCTTGCCGACGATGTTGATCACACCGACCGAGAACACGGCCCAGCCTGCGGTCAGCAACTCGAAACAGAGAGCGGCACCGGCCAGCACCTGCACGATCGACGCCCCGATGGAGACCGCCGGGTTGGCCAGCCACCGCAGCACCGGGTTGGTCGGCTCTGCGCCGCCGCGTCGCGGGAAGTCGGAGCCCAACACCCCCACGACAAGAGCCAGGATCGCGACCGAGGAGGCGATCATGGTCGGCACCGATCGGCTGAACCCGCCGAGCGTGATGATCACCCAAGCTAGGGCGACCACCGCCACCGGTGTGAACGACCGCAGCGGCTCGCCGAAGGAGCGAGCCGCACGGTTGCGGGACAGGAACGTCACGAGCGCCGACGCTACCCTCGTTCGGACCGGAGATCACCCACCGTGACCGCCGGTCAGCGCAGGCTATCGACCGGGACGCGGGCCGGGGCCGACGCCAGCCGGTCCACCCGCCGGGTGATCACGAACGCCTGAATGCCCTTGACGATGGCGATCAGGACGAAGATCAACGGGGTGCTCGAGGCGAGCTGACCGCCGGCCTGATGGGACAGCACCGCCATCGTGATCCGGACCGCGATGAAGCCGAACCAGATGGCCAGGCCGGGCCCGGTCAGCCGCGACTTGATCTCCCCCGCAACGATGTCGATCCGGGTCAGCCGGCCCATCAGCAGGCCGCCGACGACCGCCAGCCCGAGCTCGGCGGCGATGGTCAGCACGTCAGCGATGCCGACCTGCGGCGCTCCCATCGCCGGGTAGGTCTGGATCCCGACCACCACGGCCGCCCCGACCAGGACCAGCGGGGTCATCAGCAGCCGGCGGGCTTTGACCGGCTGCCAGCTGAGCTGTCGGACCGAGACGAAGATCAGCAGCGCGATCGCGGCGAGGATCGTGAGCACCGAGGACAGCATGAAGGACACCTTCCGGGTTGGATCGGGGCGTCCCGGCCGGTCTGCGGCCGGTGAACCCCGGTGGAATTGATGTCCTCAAGTCTTCGAGATCAGGGCCTCCCGGCCCACCGCCCAGGGGTGGAGAACCGGGTGGAGAAAGGGGTCAGTGGGCGGCTTCGTGCCAGGAGCGGCCGAGGCCGACCGAGACGTCGAGCGGGACGCTGAGGTCGACGGCGTGGCTCATCTTGTCCTCGACCAGGGCGATCGCGGCGTCCCGCTCCCCCGGGACCACCTCGAAGACCAGTTCGTCGTGCACCTGCAACAGCATCCGGCTGCCCAGGCCCTGGTCGATCAGCGCCTGCTCGACGTCCAGCATGGCGATCTTGATGATGTCGGCGGCCGAGCCCTGGATCGGCGCGTTCAGCGCCATCCGCTCGGCCATCTCCCGGCGCTGCCGGTTGCTGCTGGTCAGATCCGGCAGGTAGCGCCGGCGGCCGAGCAGGGTCGCGGTGTATTCCGTCCGACGGGCGTCGTCGACCAGCGACCGGAGGTAGTCCCGGACCCCGCCGAAGCGCTCGAAGTATTCGTCCATCAGGCCCTTGGCCTCGGACACCTCGATGCCCAGCTGCTGGCTCAACCCGAACGCGCTCAGCCCGTACGCCAGGCCGTAGTTCATCGCCTTGATCTTGGCCCGCTCGGCCTGGTTGACCGAGCCCGGCTCGACGCCGAACACCCGGGCCGCGGTCACCGTGTGGAAGTCGGCGCCGGACTTGAACGCGTCGATCAGGCTCTCGTCGCCGCTGGCGTGCGCCATGATCCGCATCTCGATCTGCGAGTAGTCGGCGGTGAGCAGCGTCTCGTAGGAGTCGCCGACGATGAACGCCTCCCGGATCCGCCGGCCCTCCTCGGTCCGGATCGGGATGTTCTGCAGGTTGGGCTCGGTGCTGGACAGCCGGCCGGTCGCGGCGATGGTCTGGCCGTAGGTGGTGTGGATCCGGCCGTCGTCGGAGATCGACTTGAGCAGCCCCTCGACGGTCTGCCGCAGCCGGGTCGCGTCCCGGTGCAACAGCAGCTGGGCCAGGAACGGGTGCTCGGTCTTCACGTACAACCCTTGCAACGCGTCCGCGTCGGTGGTGTAACCGGTCCGGGTGCGCCGCGTCTTCGGCATCTTCAGTTCGTCGAACAGCACCGTCTGCAGCTGCTTGGGCGAGCCGAGGTTGATCTGCTTGCCCAGGATCGAGTACGCCTCCTCGGCGGCGGCGGCCACCTTGGCCCCGAACTCACCCTCCAGGCCCTCCAGGTGGGCGACGTCGACCGCCACCCCGGTCTGCTCCATCCGGGCCAGGGTGCGCTGCAGCGGCAACTCCACCTCGCGCAGAAGCATGGTCTCGTTGCGCTCTTCGACCTCGGCGTCCAGCGCGTCGGCCAGGTCGATCACGGCCCGGGCCCGGATCATCGCCGCGTTCGCCGCGGCCTCCGCCCCCGAGTCGTCGTCGCCGAAGTCGAGCGCGAGCTGATCACCGGTCTCGGCCGCGGCGTCCTCCGCCCGCAGCTCCCGCTTGAGATAGCGCAGGGTCAGGTCGGCCAGGTCGAAGGTCCGTTGGTCGGGCCGGATCAGATAGGCCGCCAGCTGGCTGTCGGAGGTCAGCCCGGCCAGCTGCCAGCCGCGGGACCAGATTGCCAGCAGCGGACCCTTGGCGTCGTGGATCGCCTTCGGCCGGTCCGGATCGGCCAGCCAGCCGGCCAGCGCCGCGTCGTCGGCCGGGTCGAGCTCGGTCACGTCGAGATAGGCCGCGGCACCGTCACCGGCGGACAGCGCGATGGCCCGCAGGTCGCCGGCCCCTGCGGCCCAGTGGCCGATCAGGTCGACGCCGGTCCGTTCGCCGGCGGCGTGGGCGGCCAGCCAGTCCGTCAGCGCCCCGGGCGCCAGTCGTTCGCCCTCGACCTCGAAACCGCCCTCGGGCGCCGTCTCCTCCGCCGGCAGCGTCTCCAGCAGCCGGTCCCGCAGCACCCGGAACTCCAGCCCGTCGAACAGCTGGTGGGTCGCCTCCCGGTCCCAGTCGCGGCGGGTCAGGTCGGTCACCTTGAGTGGCAGCTCGACATCGGTGACCAGCGCGTTGACCTGCCGGTTGAGCCGGACGTCGTCGATCCGTTCCTTGAACGCCTCGGCCGCCTTGCCCTTCAGCTCGCCGGCGTGCACGAACAGGTTCTCCAGGCCGTCGTAGGCCTCCAGCCACTTGGCGGCGGTCTTCGGCCCGACCCCGGGCACACCGGGCAGGTTGTCACTGGATTCGCCGACCAACGCCGCCAGCTCCGGATAGCGCTGCGGGGTGACGAAGTACTTCTCCTGCACCGCGTCCGGCGTCATCCGGGCCAGGTCGGAAACACCCTTCCGCGGATAGAGCACGGTCACCCGGTCCGACACCAACTGCAGCGCGTCCCGGTCGCCGGTGCAGATCAGCACGTCGAAGCCCTCGGCCTCGGCCTGCTTGGCCAGGGTCGCGATGATGTCGTCGGCCTCGAACCCCTCCTTGTCGACATGGGCGATGTTGAGGGCGTTCAGCACCTCCTTGACCAGGTCGACCTGGCCCCGGAACTCGTCCGGCGAGGTGCTCCGGTTGGCCTTGTATTCCGTGTACATCTCCGACCGGAACGTCTTCCGGGACACGTCGAAGGCGACGCCGAGATGGGTCGGCTGCTCGTCCCGGAGCACGTTGATCAACATCGAGGTGAAGCCGAAGACACCGTTGGTGTGCTGGCCGGTCTTGGTGCTGAAGTTTTCCACCGGCAACGCGAAGAAGGCACGGTAGGCCACCGAGTGGCCGTCGATCAGCAGCAGGCGCGGCCGCTCGCCCTCCCCGGCGGGAGCGGGCGCTTCTGGTTCGGTGATGGTCGACACGCAGGCGACTCTAGCGGCCCGGACCGACAGTGTCCGGGTCGGTGGATCCGGGTCGCTGACTACCCTGTCCGAATGACCGCCTCGCTGCCCGAATGGGCCTCCGCGCTGACCAGTGCGCTCGACTCCCGGATGGGCCTGGAACTGCTCGAGGTGTCCGCCGAGCGGGTCGTCGGCCGGATGCCGGTCGAGGGCAACACGCAGCCGTTCGGGCTCTGGCACGGCGGCGCGTCCTGCGTGCTGGCCGAGACCCTGGCGTCGATCGGCGCGACCGGCCACGGGCTGCCGGACCGGGTCGCGGTCGGCGTCGATCTGAACGCCACCCACCACAAGGCGGTCCGGCAGGGCTGGGTCACCGGGACGGCGACCCCGATCCGGCTGGGGTCGCGGGTCGCCAGCTTCGAGATCGTCCTCACCGACGACGACGGCGCCCGGGTCTGCACCGCCCGGCTCACCTGCCAGCTGATCCCGCGCCGAGACGACGCCCCGGCCTGAGCCGTCGGCCTCTGGGCCCAGGGGCCCAAGCCGGTTGGGTCTCCGGGCTCAGGCGCGGCCGGGCGTCGCCGACCTAGGGTCGGATCATGATCAACTCTCGGATACGGGTCTCCGCCGCGGGCCGGCCACAGACGGCCCGCATCCTCGAGTACGTCGGCGTCGTCCTGTTGGCCCTCTTCCTGGTGATCGGCATCGCGGTCGCCGGCTGGGGCGGCCAGCTGCGCGGCTTCACCGCCCAGGTGGCCTGCTCGGTCACGCCGCAACCGGACTGCCCCGCACCGCCGTCGGGTTCTCCCTGAACTGCGCCGACTTCGCGGTACGGTGCCGGGGCGGCACCCACGACCGCACCGACCCTGATCACGGAGCACCGGCCATGACCCTGCTGACCCCCGCCGGGCGTCGACTCCGGAACGGAGATCTGACGGCATGGCGATGAACCTCCGGTCGGTGACCTGGATCCTGTCTCTGGCTGCGATCATCGGGAACTCGATGCTCATCGTGCTCGCGATGGCGCTCGGATTCCACATCGGATCCTCGCTCTCCGCACTGGCCAACTCGGCCAAGGGGCAGGCGATGGCCTACCTGGCCGTGCCGGGGCTGATCCTCTCGATCATCGCCCACGTGTTGAACGGTCGAGCCACCACCTCCGGACGAGGGACGGCCGGCCCAGTGATCACGATCATCGCCCTCGCCTGCGGGCTGATCAGCCTCACGCTCTTTCTCGCGCTGCCCTGGCACTGATCGAACAGGTCGATGATCATCCACTGAACTTGATCATCAGTGGGCCCAGGGGCCCACGCCGATCGGGCCCACGGGCTCAAGCGGATGCCGGTCTCACTCTCCTAGCCTGTGGTCATGATCAACATGCCCTGGTCGCCCCGAAGGCGCGATGGCGGGCAAGGAACGTTGGAGTACCTCGCGGTGCTCGCGATAGCGGCCATGCTGATCCTGGCGGTGGTGATCGCCCTGTGGGGCGCCCAGGTCGGATCGATGGTGTCACGGGCGCTCTGCACGATCACCCAGCAGGCCGTGTGCAAGATCGACTCCGGGCCCTCACCGTACGAACGGGCGCTGACCGGTCGCTACGTCGCACTGGGCGACAGCTTCGCCGCCGGCGAAGGCGCCTGGGACTACGAAGAGGGCACGGACTTCGATGATCGCGACGATCCGTGGCCCTTCAACGATCACGAAGAAGAGCACAATCGTTGTCATCGCTCGGCCAACGCCTACGCGCAGCTCCTGGCCGCCGGCAACCGCTTCGCCGGCGGCGCCAAGTTCGTGGCCTGCTCCGGCGCCGAGAGTTCCGACTTCAACCAGCCCAACGACAAGGAGACCGGCGAGGCCCCCCAATTCGAGGCGCTCGACGACGACGTCTCGCTGGTCACGCTGTCGATCGGTGGCAATGACGTCGGCTTCGCCAAGGTGCTCACGGCGTGCGTCGTACACGGTGGCCGCGCACCGTCCAGTTGCCGGGAGCAGCTGGACGAGTCGCTCAGCAGAAAGATCGCGGCGCAGCGGTCCAATCTGCTGGCGCAATATCAACAAGCCAAGGAAAAGGCCAAGAACGCGCGGATCATCGTCGTCGGCTATCCCCCGCTGTTCCCCGAGAATCCCAGCTACCGCAACAGCCTCACCGCCGAGGACCAGAAGTGGATGAACGAGAAGGCCGCCGAGCTGAACCGGACGATCGCCTCGGCCGCCCAGGAGGCCGGCGTCGAATTCGTCGATCCGAGCGCGGACTTCGCCGGGCACGGCATCGGCAGCGCCGATCCCTGGTTCAACGAGCTCACGTTCGATGGGCCGGGCATGATGCTCGTCGATCCCAGCAGCTTCCATCCCAACGCCAAGGGTCAAGCCGCGTTCGCCGAGGCGATCCAGCGACAGTTGGAGGATCCCCGATGAGAAGGGTTGTGCCACGATGATCACCATGACCGATCCGAGCCGGGGACCGCTGCCGCGATCATGGGTCGCCGTGATCGCCGGACTGATCACCGTCGCCCTGGCCGGTTGCCAGTTGACTCCGCCCGCCGCCCCGCCGCCGCCCGACGTCCGTCCGGACGACTATCTGATCAAGGTCGAGGATCTGCCGAAGGACTGGCGGCTCAGCAACGATTCCGCCGGCGGCTATCGCACCCAGGTCTGCGGGGTGGACCTCGAGCCGTCGCCGCCGGCCGCCATGGCCAGCGTCCGGTTCTCGATGGGCCCGTTCGGTCCTTTCGTCCAGCAGTACGTCCGCAGCTACACCGACGACACCGCCGAGCGCGTGATCACCGGCTTGTCCGGAGCGGTTCCGGGCTGCACGTCCTTCGTCGCCACGGGGACGAAGGGGACGAAGAGCGAGACGTTCCGGATCACGCCGTTGAAGCTCGATTCGGCCGGCTCGGAGGTCGTCAGCTGGCGTCAGGTCCCGGAGTCCAATCCGGGATTGATCACCGACCTGGCGTTCTTCCGCCGTGGCGACACCATGATCGCCTTCCTCTCGTACAGCATCCGGGACGAGCCCGACCCCAAAGTGCTGGAGCAGGCGATCGCCGCGGTGCCGAAGTAGCGGTGCCAGGCCGGTTGGGTCCCTGGGCCCAGCCGAGTTGGGTCCGCGGACTCAAGCGCCGAACCGGCCCCGGGCCGTAACGTCAGATCATGATCAACAGGCTGCGTCGGACCGGGGCGGTGCGAGACCGCGGCGCCGGCGCGATCGACTACATCGGCGCCATCGCGATCGCGACCTTGTTGATCATGGGCGTCGTCTACGCGGGCCTGGCGAGCCAGGTCCAGTACGTGGCGGCCGACGCGATCTGCCGGTTGATCCAGCAGCCGGGCTGCATCAGCCAGGTCGGCGTGACGCCCTACCAGCAGGCGCTGGCCGGCAAGTACATCGCGATGGGCGACAGCTTCGCCTCCGGCGAGGGTGCCTGGGACTACGAAGAGGGCACCGACTTCGACGACCGCGACGATCTCTGGCCGTTCAACGACGACGAGGAAGATCACAACCGGTGCCACCGTTCGGCGAACGCCTACTCGCAGATCCTGGCCGCCGACAACGACTTCGCCGACGGTGATCAGTTCGTCGCCTGCTCCGGCGCGGTGATCGACGACTTCGACGATCCCAACGGCGCGAACACCGACGAAGAGGCCCAGCTGGACGCCCTGGACGAGAACACCTCGCTGGTGACCCTGTCGATCGGCGGCAACGACCTCAAGTTCGCCGACGTGCTGCGGGACTGCGTGATCAACGGCGACGGCGGCGTCGGCTTCATCGACACCTGCCAGGAGAAGCACGACGACCGGATCACCAAACGACTGCCCCAGCTGAAGCGGGAGCTGATCGCTCTCTACCAGCAGGCGAAGGACAGGGCGCCCAACGCCCGGATCATCGTCGTCGGCTACCCGCCGCTGTTCGAGGAGAACCCCGAGGACGACTACGGCAACCTGCTCTTCGCCGAAGATCAGGAATGGATGAACGAGCGGGCCGGTGACCTCAACGACGTGATCCGGTCGGCGGCCGCCGAGGCCGGGGTCGAGTTCGCCGACCCGACCGACGCCTTCCGCGGCCACGGGATCGGCAGCGACGATCCCTGGTTCAACGACCTGGACTGGGGCGGCCCGGGCATGATGCCGGTCGATCCGAGCAGCTTCCACCCGAACGCCGAGGGCCACGCCGCCTTCGCCAAGCTGATCCAGGCCCAGCTCGAGAACCCGATCGACTAGGGCCCTTCTCGGCGGATCGCCAGCACCCCGCCGGCCTCGATCCCCCACGCTGCCATGGCTCCGGCCCCGGCCTCGATCGTCGCGGTCGCCCGCAGTCGGGGTCGGGTGCCGCCGATCCACGGCTTCAGGGTCTTGATCAACAACACCCGGCCGGCCCGGTCGACCACGGCGACATCGATCGGGTAACGCATGCCGACCATGTGCACCGACGGACAGCGGGTGATCCACAGCGCCCCGACCACCGAATCCGTGCCGAGCAGCCCGCGCTGCCGCGACCGGTACGACTCGGCCACGGCGAGTGGCGCGATCTCGACCTCGTTGTAGAGCAGCCGGTGCGGTCCCGGCCCGAACACGACGCTTTCGGCCATGATCATGACCTTAGCGGCGCGATACCGATGTCGGGTGATGACTGTTTGACGCGTCCTTCGGCTAATGTCGTGCCGACCCCTCGGGACCGGGTGCGGAAGGGATGCGGTGCCTCGGCTACGACGACCCGTTGAACGCGAAGGACTGCGGCAACGCGTCATCGACCGGGTGATCGTGGTCGGGCTGGCCGCCATCGCCATCGCGGGGCTGATGAGCTTCGCGTTCGGCCCGCGGCAGGCGGCCGTCTCCCGCGCCGCCTGCCTGATCGGGTCGCTCGGGCTGGCCACCTGCCGGGACGAGCTGCCGGTCTTCGAGCCGGTCCGGCTGGGTGAGCCGCGGTGCCGGTTCCTGGCCGATCTGGACGCCGCGTTGCCCGAGGTGCGGACCGAGACGGTGACCCTGCCGAGCGGCCTGACCCTGACCACCAGCCGGGCCCGGTCCGGCGACACCGTGGTGCAGGCCGGGCCGCCGACCACGACCGATCCGCCGGCAGTGCTCGAAGCCGAGGTACGGCGATCGCGCTACCCCGCGCCGGGGCTCGAAGTGCCGGCCCACACCGAGTGGCTGCTGCCGGCCGGCCGGGATCTGCAGCAGCTCGCGACGGCCCTCGAAGACCGACATGATCAGGAAGTCCGGAGCCGGTCGGCGATGGCCCTGTTCGCCCGCCTGGTGCACCCGGTCGGCGGTCCCGCTCTGCCCCCGCCGACGGTCCGCTACAGCCGGCTGACGCTGACGACCGCACCGTTCCCGGTCGGTGGCGAACCGCCGGAAGCCCCAGTGAACAAGGCCGACTGGCTGAGACTGGACCGGAGCCGGCCGGCGACCGCAGCGTTCCGGACGGCCGGGCAACAGCTGTCCGTGACCGCGCCGATCACCGGCTCGGTGAGCGGCCGGCCGGTCGCCGGGGCGGTCAGCTGGAGCCGGGACGAGGCGGCGCGACTGACCAGCGTGTTGATCATGGTCGTGGCCGACGGTTCCTTGATCACCGACAGCTCGGCGCTGCCGAAGTCGATCTCGGTCGGCTATGTCGGGCTGCCGATCCAGACCGAGGACGAACGGGAGCTGGCCGAGCAATGGCTGAGTGGCCCAGCCGGGTTCGGGCTGTCCACCCGAGAGCTGTTCGGGCTGGCCGCGCCGGACGCCGAGGACCGGCTGGCGAGCTGGATCAACCGGGCCGCGACGGTCACGGTGCTGCGCTATCAGGGCGTCGCGGCCGCCACAGCGCTGGGCCGCGCCAGCGAGGAGGTCCGGCTGCTCCGACGTACGGAGTGGGCCGACACCCGACTGGTCACTGTGCAGCAGGTCGCACCGCGGCCGGACGGCACGGCCCGGGTGCTGGTCGACGATCCCGAGTGCGGGTGGACGTGACCGGCATCGGCGACCGGCGGCGGTGGGCCCGGCGCACCGTGCTCGGCTTCGGCCTGGCCGGCGTGGCCGGGCTGCTCGGTGCCCCGACCGCGCAGGCGGTCCCGGTGACCCTCGGCCGGTTCGGCTTCGCCGTGCAGACCTCGATCCGGGAGCAGCAGCCGAGTGACGGCTGGCAGTGGCAGGGACAGCTGACCGAGCACGGCGCGCCGGCGATCCTGGTGCTGGCCCGGGCCGACCTGGTCGGCACCGAGCCGCGGGAGGTGCTCGGGCTGCTGCTCGCCTCCGGTATCGGCGGTTGGCTACCGGAGCTCTCAGCCGGCCCGGCCCGGGACCGGTTGACCCAGGACGGATCGCCGGCGGTGCGCTCAGCGATCAGCTTCCGGGCGGCGTCCAGGACCGGTTACCGCGGCACGATGTTGATCACCAGCAACGGCGGCTCCACCGCGGTCCTCGCGGTGCTCGGCACCGACCGGCTGACCGCCGGCCGGATCGCCGAGATCCTCGACTCGGCCCGGTGGGCGGCATGATCAGGAACCTGCTGCTCGGCTGGGCCGCCGGACTGGGTTCCTTGATCATTGCCGGCGCGGGCATGTCGGCCACCCTGTCCGGCAGCGCGACCACCGACCCGGTGCGGCTGAGCTTCGCGGCGATGGTCCTGGGCTGTTACGCGGCGCTGGTCGGCGTGATCGTCACCGAACGGGCCGACCGGACCCCGCTGCGATGCCTGCTCTGGGGCGGCGGCATCCCGATCCTCGTCGGCTGGCTGACCACGATTGTGGTCACGACCGACGCCGGGGTCGTGGACGGACTGCTGGCCGGGTCGCCCTGGCTGGTCGGCCCGCTGCTGGTCATCCTGATCGGCCGCCGGCTGCCGGGATTCCATCCGTACCGCTGGATCCGGGCTCGTCTCGACAACCGATGATCAGCTGGTCAGGCGCGGCCGGAGATCGCGCAGGGCAAGATCGAGATCGATGAACGTGAACCGCAGCGTCGCCGGATCGAAGATCAACTCCAG
Organism: Microlunatus speluncae; assembly: GCF_009299835.1. Lineage (GTDB taxonomy): Bacteria > Actinomycetota > Actinomycetes > Propionibacteriales > Propionibacteriaceae > Microlunatus > Microlunatus speluncae. Next base: position 190,957 of record NZ_VKCZ01000005.1, on the reverse strand, counting down.
GGCACCGAAGCCACAGTCGATCGACGTCTCGACCGGTGGTGGTGGAGGCGGAGGTGGTGGCGGCGTCGTCGGCGGGCCGGACGGCGGCGGACCGGTCGGGGGCGGCGTGGGAGTCGGCGTGGGAGTCGGGGTCGGGGTCGGGGTCGCGAAGTCGGTGGCGATCCGGCAGCTGGTCAGGTCGAATCTGGTGGCGGCCACGGCCTCGGCGATGGCCGGTTCGCCGTCCTCCGCGGCCTGGTCGAGCCGGACGGTCACGGTGACCCGGTCGGTGAACACGTTCCAGCAGTAACCGGTCAGCGTCGCCTGATTGGCCCTGGCCAGCTCGGTCGCCCGGACGACGCCCCGTTGGCCGCACTGGCCGGCACCGGCCAGGCCCGGCAGCTCGAGCACATTCAGGAATCCGCCCGCCAGCAGGTCCGACAGATCGTCGATGATCCGCTGGGCTCCGCCGAGGGCGGCGGCGTCGGCGGCGTGTTGGGCGGCGGACCGCTGCTCCCGGGCCACGGCGCCGATCGCGAACACGCCGACCGCGAAGAGCAGCACGCAGATCGCCAGGACCAGGATCGCCGTCACCGGCCCCGATCCACGCTCCGCCCGCCGCTGTGCCACTGGCTCGTCCTTCCCTGAACCGCCCGAAGCCCTGAAACGCCCGAAGGGCCGGGCGAGAACGCTCGCCCGGCCACCGATCGGATCTCTTACTTGGGCGGCACGTTGGTGCTGGTCGTGATGCCGGTGATCACACCGTCGATCCAGGTCTTGAGCGTCGGACCGCTCACGGCGGCCACGACCAGGGCGATGATCAGCGCCGCCACCGCGATCATGCCCACGTACTCGAGCGATCCCTGCCCGGACTCCCGCCGCCGGTTCCGCAGCTTGTCGGCCACGGTCAGCTGCACCATGTACAGCGAAAGCATCAGCTTCTCCATGATTCATTCCTTCCGGTTCCCGGCCTGACCAGCCGATCCCTGTCGTCTCCCGGGTTTTCCCGGTTGCCTTGATGACCTCAAAGTTACGGAGATCCGCCGGTCCTGCCATGGGTCCAGAGACCCAACTCCGGGCCCAAGGCTCAGGGGGCGCCCGGGGGCCCGGCTGGTCCGTCCGGCCCCGAGGATCCGCCGGCTCTGGTCGCGGCTCGCCGGCGCAGCAGGACCACCGTCACGACGCCGGCGACGACCAGCACGGCCAGAATGCCGAGCACCGCCGTGACCGCACCGCCGACCCCGGGCGCGCCGCCACCGCCCGGGACGGGCGTCTCGGAGCCGCCGGGGCCCGGCGAGGTCGGCACCGGGGTCTCCGATGACGGGGGCGAGCCGGCCGGAGACGACGGCCCGGGAGACGACGGCCCGGGCGTCGGAGGCTGTTCGGCGTACACGGGAAGCCCGGTGGGCTCGCCGTCGACGGCGATGTTCAACCGGACCGGGGTCAGCACGCCGAGCAGGTCGCTCTCCAGGGGCCGGAGGCTGACCATCAGGTAGTGGTTGCCGCCGAACGCCGCACTCACCACCGCCCGGACGTCGTCCGGCCGACCTTTCAGCTCCCGGTTACGGATCCGTATCTCGGGGGTGCCCGCCGTCGTCCGCACCGTCTTCGCCGGCGAACCCTGGGGAATCTCCTCCAGCTGCTCGTCCAGCTGGGCACGCTTCGCCGAGAACACCGAGAGCCTGGCTCCGACCGGATATCCTTCGAAGCCCCATTTCCGTCCCGGTGCCGGAGTGTCCAGCGTGGCCCGCAATCGCTGACCGGGCTGCACCGGCACCTGGTAGACCAGCGTCTCACCGACCACGATGTTGCTCAGGTACGAACCCGGCTGCAGGACCGGTGCATCGGAGAACGCGACCCCGCCGACCACGCTCTTGGCCTGCTTCGCCGCGGCGACCGGCGTCCGGTCGATTGCCTCGTCGGACAGCCCCGGCGGCAGTTCAGCCAGGTTCGTGATCGGCGGCTCCTCGGTCACCACGATCTCGACGTCGAGTTCGGGCTTCAGGTCAACGCCCGCGATGTTGTTGTTGAGCCGGGCCAGCTGGAGCAGCACGTCACCCTCGGCACACGAGAAGGTGCCGCCCGTCGACGTCAGTGCCTGGGACATCACCGACGCTGTACCGTCGGCACCGGTGTCGGTGAAGACGGTCAGACCGCACGGGTACGGCTGGTCAGGTCCGCGAAGGACGATCGACCACGACTCGTTGTCGCCCTGCCGGCCTCGCGGCACGATCACACTCGCCGAAACCGTGATCGTCGACCGCGGAATAGTCCGTTCGATCCAGTAGAACCGATCGAGGCCCTTCAGATCGTACGTCGACCGATAGTGGCCGGCCTTGAGCCGCGGGGCATTCGATGTGCCAGCCGCACCCATGATCGGCTTGCCGGACAGGGCGAACGGCCGCAGCGCCCGCTTGGTCAGCTTGTCCAGCGACTCATTCAACTCATCCGTGTCGTCGGCGTCGTAATAGGACCCGTCCGTCTCGTCCACAATGCACTGCAACTGCTTGCGCGCCTTCGAATTCACATCGAACCCGATCGCGTTGAACTGAAGATCAACACCCTTCGCCGCCAGCTTCTTCGCCACCGGACACGGATCCGGCACACAGTTCTCCTCGCCATCGGAGATCAACACCACCACCCGACGACCCTGATCACCAAGATCGGCCACCGACCGCTCCAACGAATAGGCGATCGGCGTCTCGCCCACCGCCTCGAACGAATCCACGGCCCCGTACATTCGGTTGCGATCCAGCGGACCGATCGGCATCACCAGTTCCGTGTCCTGACAGGCCTTCGGGTTCTCCTCCTTCGGCTCCTTGATCTTGGAGCCGTACACCCGAAGTCCCACCTGGGTCCCCTGTGGCAACGAGTCGGCCACCCGCTTCAACGCCGACTTCGCCGCCGCCAGCTTCGTCCCGCCGGAGGCCAGCTTCTCGTTCATCGAGCCGGAGACGTCCAGCAGCAACAACACCTTCACCTGATCATCGGCCGCGGCCGGGCGGACGTGGCCCAGGGTCAGGCCCGTGAGGGCGACCAGGATCGCCACCCCCAGCAGCACGAATCGTCGGCCTCGATCCCGCATGACGTACGACCTCTCGCTCGGCAGCGCATCGGTGATCAAGCCTACGGGAGCCCACCCACCCCGTGATCGACCCGAGCCCGACCTCACTGCGGCCCCGCCAGCCACAGCGAGATCGCGTGGCCGCGATTGTTGGCCTGCAGCTTGGCGAAGATCCGGTTGATGTGGTTCTTGACGGTCTTCTCCGAGATGAAGAGCCCGTGGGCGATGTCGGTGTTGGCCGATCCCTTGGCGATCAGGTCCATCACCTCGGCCTCCCGCTCGGACAGCCCGAAGCGGGTCGCCAACTCGCCCAGCGTCGGCGCCGGGCTGGACAGTGCCGCCAGGGTCTGGGCCGAGAACGTACCGATGCCGCCGGCGACCATCCGGACCGCCTGGATCAGTTCGGTGTCGCCGAAGTGACCGTGCACCAGGTAGCCGCGGGCGCCGGCCCGGACTGCTGCCGAGATCACGTCGGGGGCCTCCGAATAGGTCAGCATCAAGACGTTGGTGAGCTGGGCGATCTCCGAGGCGGCCGTCACGCCGTCCTGCCGGGGCATCCGGACGTCGAGCAGCATCACTCGGGGACGCTTGGCCTTGGCCAGCGCCACCGCGGCCGCGCCGTCACCGGCTTCGCCGATCACCCGGATGTCGGTGGTGGTGGACAGCAGTCCTTTGATGCCGGCACGCACCACGGCGTTGTCGTCGGCGATACCGACGGTGATCAGATCGATCTCGGTTCCTTCTACGGCTGACGTCGTGCTGTCCATCGGTACGTCGTCCCCTCTCCTCTGGTCGACTCCACCTCGAAGGTGCCGCCGACGCTCGCTGCCCGTTCCCGCAACCCGCGCAGGCCGAAATGGCCGTCCTCCTCGGCACCCGCGGCGGCCGTGGTGTCGAAGCCCCGGCCGTCATCGCTCACTTCGAGTTCGATCGTCTCGGCGTCGCCGCGCAGGATGACGTCCACCCGGCCCGCCTCGGCGTGCTTGGCGACGTTGTGCAACATCTCGCCCAGCGCTCGCTCCATCTGCTCGGTCACCCGCGGATCGGCGTCGACGGCCTGCACCGAATTCAGCACCGCCGGAATCCCGGACTCGGTCTGCCACCCGTCGACGACGTCGCGGAGCACCTCGATCGTCGGCCGGTCCGCCTTGCCGGAGCGCAGCGTGACCAGCAGCGCCCGGGCTTCCGCGGCCGCGGTCTCGGCGGCCTCGGAGAGTGATCCGGCGACCTCGCGGGCGACCGCGGTGTCGGTGTCGATGACCCGGGTCAACGCCTTGGCACTGAGCGAGATCCCGTATAACGACTTGCCGACCGAGTCGTGCATGTCCCGGGCCAACCGGGCTCGTTCCTCCGCTGCCCCGACCGCCGCGACGGCCTCGCTCACCTGCTGCCGGGCCTCGATCATCCGCTCCGCGTAGCGGCGGACCACGGCGCCGATCAGGCAGACACCGACGACCAGCGCCGGAATGCCGGTCAGCCGCAGCAGCCATTCCTGCCACCCGTCCGACGGCGCGACCAGGCTCGGCGAGCCGATCGCACCGAACGCCAGCGGGATCAGCAGCACGACCAGGATCCGGGTCGGGAACAGCAGCCCGGTCGCCAGGGCGGTACAGACGACGGCCAGCGCGGCCGGCTGCTCGGTGTCGAGGCTGATCAGCAACAGGACCGTCAGGGCGACGTCGAGGGAGGCGAGCAACGGGTGCAGCAACAGATAGCGCATCACCCGGTCGCTGCGGCTCAGCAGCAGGCTGGTCGCGGTCAGCAGGACCAGGCTGATCCCACCGACCAGGGTGGCCGAGCTGGTCAGGAACGCGGCCGGCGCGGCCAGCGCCAGGAAGACCAGCCGGCCGGTGAAGACCCACCGGACCAGCAGCACGAACTGCGGCTCGCCGAGCAGTTGCCCCCGGTCCGCCAGGACGTCGCCCCGGAGGCTGACCGCCGTCATCACATCGCTCCGAGGAGTCGGGCGAAGTCGATGTCGGCGCCGATCACCAGGCCGACCATGATCAGGATCAGACAGGCCGGGACCAGGATCAGCGAAGTGATCAGGGTGACCCGTGGCGCGGTCTGAGCGGCCCGGCGGCGCATCAGCTGAGCACTCTCCCGGCGCATGTCGACGGCGATCTGGTTCAGGGTCTCGGCCAGCGGCGCGCCGAGCTCCTCGGCCTGCAGGAATGCCGTGACGAAGCTCCGGACGGACGGCGTGCCGGCCCGCTGGGCCATGCCCGTGAAGGCCACCCGCACGCTCGCTCCATGCGACAACTGGCCCAGGGTGAGCCGGATCTCGTCCGAGATCGCCCCCGAGAAGTGGTCGGTCACCCGGGCCAGTGCCGCGCGGAAGGACATGCCGGCGCTGACCGTCACGGCGAGGATGTCGAGGAAGTCGGGCAGGTCCCGCTCGATCGACTCGCGGCGATGCCGGGCCCGCGCGGCGATCGGCATCAGCGGCAGCAGGACGGCCACGACGGGGAGCAGCACCAGCCCGATCAGCTGACCGCCGGCCACCAGCAGGATCCCGGCCGGGATCAGCAGCAGCACCCAGATGAACATCCGCCGGAGCAGCCCGTCCACGGAAACTCCGGTCGGGCGGCCGGCCTGGTCGATCTGGCGCTGCAGGGTCTGCACCACCCCCGGGCCGAGCAACCGGCGCAGCCGCGGCACGAACCGGCCGGCCAGCCGCTCCAACGGCGGCACCCGCCGGGTGGACTCGCGGTGCCGCTCGTCCCGGAGCAGGATCAGGTCGGAGGCGTCCAGGTAGTCGGCGACCCGACCGCGGAGCATCCGGTAGCTGATCAGGAACAGCAACAGGGCACCGGTCGCGGCCAGCGCGGGCCAGAAGGGCGAGATCACCGGTCGATCCTGGTCATCCGGTAGACGATGAACTGGCCCAGCCCGAACAGGCCGAAGGAGATCACCAGCGCGGCGACGCCGATCACATTCTGGGTCATCCGCTCCACAGTGCCGGGCTGGATCGAGTTGAGCATGAACAGCATCAGCACCCCGAGAACGGTGACCATGACGCTGGTGCTGCGGGCCTGCGCGAGGGTGGTCCGGACCTCTCGGCGGACCTCCTTGCGATCGTCCAGCGTCCGGGAGATCTCGCGCAGCGCGGTCACCAACGAGCCGCCGGCGCGGGCGCTGACGACCAGGGTCGACATCAGGATCCGTACCTCACGCGAGGGCAGTCGGTCGTTCAGCTGCAGCATCGCGTCCTCCAGCGACGCACCGAACCGGACCGCCGCGTTCAGTCGCCGGATCTCCGACTTCGCCGGCTCGGCCATCTCCTCCTCCGCGACCAGCCAGGACGTCACGATGCTGAGGCCGGCATTGGTCGCATTCGACAACACCCGCGCCAGCTCGGGGATCTGCTGGACGAACTTCTCCCGCCGCCGGTCGCGGGCCCGGACCACCCAGACCCGGAAGACGAAATAGCCGGCGACCAGCCCGACCAGACCGAGCGCCGGGGCCAGGAACCGGGCCAACAGCAACGGCACCACGATCGTCAGCGCGACGATCCCGGCGAAGATCACCAACGGCGGCTGCCGGATGCCGGCCAGCAGCAGATCCCGCTCCAGGAACCGGCCCAGCCGGGTCTCCGCGAACGCCCGGTCCCAGCGCTGGAACCTGGTCCGGCTCACGTCCTGACCGGCCCCGGCCGCCAGCGTCGCGGCGACGAAGCGACGCTGGTCGGTGGAGTTGAGCAACAGCTGAGCGGAGCCCGCGACCAGCAGCACGACGAACAGGGCCAACCCGGCATAGATCATGATCATCATGTGCCGGCCCCCTGGATCGGCCAGCTGCCGGGCACCTCGACCCCCGCCTGGACCAGGCCTCGGGTCAGCCGGTCCGGCAGCGGATGGTGGACGAACCGCCGGCCGACCGGATCCCACTGCATCACCGGCTGCAGCAGGTATTCCTCCCGCCGCGCGGACACCACGTAGGCCACCTCGACGATCCGGCGCGACCCGTCGGAGTGCCGGGAGAGCTGGATGATCAGATGGATCGCGTTGTTGACCTGGTCGCGGATGGCCAGGAACGGCACCTCGACGTCGCTCATCGTGGCCAGCGTCTCGATCCGGGACAGCGCGTCGTCGGCCGAATTGGCATGCACCGTGGCCAGCGATCCCTCGTGGCCGGTGTTCATCGCCTGCAGCATGTCCAGCGCCTCGCCGCCGCGCACCTCGCCGACGATGATCCGGTCGGGCCGCATCCGCAGGCTGTTGCGGACCAGCTCGCGGATGCTGACCTCGCCGCGGCCGTCGACGTTGGCGGGCCGGGTCTCCAGCCGGATCACGTGCTCCTGGTTCAGCGACAGCTCGGCGGCGTCCTCCACGGTGACGATCCGCTCCCGGTCCGGGACGAACTGGGACAGGGCGTTCAGCAGAGTGGTCTTCCCGGAGGCCGTACCGCCGGAGACGATGATGTTCTGTCGGGCCCGGACACAGGCGGAGAGCAGCTCGGCGGTGGGCCGGTCCAGGGTGCCGCGCTCCAGCAGCTCGGTCAGCCCGTACGCGCGCGGGAACAGCCGGATCGTGACCAGCGGCCCGCTCAGCGACAGCGGCGGCAGCACGACGTTGACCCGGGCGCCGCGCGGGATCCGGGCGTCGGCCGGCAGCCGGGCGTCGACCATCGGGCTGGACTCGTCGACCCGGCGATTCACCGAGGAGACGATCCGGTCGATCGTCTGCAGCAGTTGATCTTCGGAGGTGAAGCCGGACGGGATCCGCTCCAGCCGGCCGAACCGTTCGACATAGACGGTCTCGTGACCGTTGATCATGATCTCGGAGATCGTCGTGTCGGCCAGCAGCGGCTCCAGCACGCCGAGCCCGATCGACTCGTCGACCACCCGGCGGATCAGGGTCGACCGCTCCCGGCTGGACAAGATCACGCCCTCGCGGGAGATCAGGTGGGCCAGCACCCGCTCCAGCCGGGCCCGGCGCTCCTCGGCCTGGAGGCTGGCCAGCTCCTGCAGGTCGATCTCGTCCAGCAGGATCTGCTTGAACCGGCGCACCTGCAGGTCGTCGGCTTCGATCTCCCGATTCACGGCGGCGGACCGGCCGGCGAACCCGGCCGAGAACGAATTCCTCACGGCATGATCACCTCCCGCGTCACCGTACGGTCGCCGACCACCAGGTAGGCCGGTGCCTGGACGGTGACCCGGACGCCGTGGTGCGGGCCGACCCGGGTCACCTCGACCAGCCGGACGGCCCCGGGCAGGCTGGCCTGGACCGCGGCCTCCGGTGACCGGCCCAGCGAGTACGCACGGGCGCCGTCCCGGGCGGCCTGCGCCGCGGCCTGCACCGTGTACGCCGACGCCAGCACCTGGAAGACGACCACCACGACGAACATCACCATCGGCACGATCGCGATCAGCTCGATGCTCGCGGTGCCCCGCTCGGCCGATCGCCGGGTGATCATCGGGGTTCCTCCACGACGTTGTGGCCGACGGCCACGGTGGCGGTCCGGGTCACCCCGTCGAGGAACAGCAACGGCGAGCTGAACCTGACCGTAACCTCGGCCCCGGCCTGATCGACGCTGATCCCGCCGACCAACTGCTCCGGCACGGCGGCCCGGGCCGCGGCCTCCGGATCGTCCCCGATCGAGACCGCCCGGGCCGCGGCGTCGGCGGCCGAGCCGGCGGAGACGAAGCCGAGTCCGAACAGCGCCAGTTGCAAACTGAAGATCAACAACAGCAGGGCGACCGGGATCAGCACCACGTTCTCGAGCGCGATCTGACCCGACTCGCGCGGCCGGGATCCGGCGGCCGGACCGGCGCCCGGGGTGGCCGCGAGATCGGGCTGCGCCGCCGTCTCCCGCGGCGGCGACTGCCCGTTGCCGCCGGCGGCCGGGCGGTCCGGGTGGAAGTGGTTCATCACCCCGAGTTCCTGGCCGATCCGGCGCAGGCTCTTCCACCAGACGCCGTTGCGGACCTCGCTCGGGGTCCGGCTGTTGCCGGCCCGTTCCAGGCCCTGCTCCAGGTCGGGGATCAGCACCTCGGACCGCTCGCCGAGGATCAGCATGTCGATCGTGTCCTGCTGGATCTCGCCGCGACGCCGGAACCGGTTGACGACGACCCGAACGTTGTCCGGGTTGACCACGCCGAGCGACTCCCAGAAGACCACCTGCCGCCGGGCCGAGCGGAGGGCCGGCACGTCGGCGGAGACGACCTGCAGGGTCTGGTCGGCCGATTCGACCGCTGCCGCCTGGGTGGCGGTAACCGCGGCACCGGTGTCGATGATCACCAGCTGGTAGAGCCGCCGGAGCTGGGCGACGATCTGCCGCACCGCCGCGGCGGTGATCACCTCGGTCTCCCGGATCTCGGTCGGCGCCAGCAGCAGATGCAGCCCGCTGCTGTGGGCCACGACGGTGTCGGCGACCGCGCGGGCGGTCAGATCCTCGCTGATCTTGGCCAGGTCGGCGACGGAGACCCGGTGACTGACGTCGAGATAGCTGGGGACGTCACCCTTCTCAAGATCGAGATCGACCAGGCAGACCCGCATCCCGCGGCTCTGCCGGACCACGTCCCAGGCGAGATGGGTGGCGATGATCGTCGTCCCAAGCCCGCCCTTGGCGCCGGCGACGGCGATCACCCGGCCGCCGGCCGAGCCGTTCCTCGACTCGGGCGCCCGGTCCCCGGCGAGGGCCTGCGCCATGGTGGCACCCCACTCGATCACCGAGGCGAGTCGATGCTCGACCTCCTCCAGCCCGAACGGGTAGTCGAGCACGCCCTTGGCGTCGGCGTCCATGGCTGAGCGGTAGGACTCGACGCTGGGGTTGGAGGTGACGACCAGCACGGCCAGCGCCGGGTGCCGCAGGGTCAGCTCGCGGATCATCGGCACCACCGACGCCGGCCCGAGTTGATCATGGACGAAGAGGATGCTCGGCCGGTGCCGGAGCACCGCCGACAGCGTCTCCTGGGTCGACTCCGCGACGAAGACGACCTCGACCTCGTGATCACTCTGATCCAGCCGGGAGCGGAGTTCCTGGACGATCACCTGGTCGGCGATCGCCACCACGGCGCGGTTCACCGGTTGCCTCCTTCCGGCTCGGCCTTGCCGCCGAGCTGGCCGGCGTCGAAGGTGCGCGGCTCCTTGCTCCGGTCCTGGGCCACCCCCGGCGGCAGCCCGACCAGCCGGACCTCCTGGGCAAAGGAGTTGGCGTACGTGACCGCCAGCGCGGACTCCGGCCGCAGCGCCAGGGTCACCGGGACGACGTTCTGCAGCGACTCCCGGTCCGGGGCCTGCACCTGCTGCTCTCCGGCGACCGAGACCACGCGTACGTTCTGCACCAGGATCCGGGCCTGCTTGGGCAATCCGGGCACATCGGCGAACACCACGTAGACGTCGACCCGGTCGCCCGGCCGGATCCGGCCCGCCAGCCCGGTGACGGCATCGACGTTGACCGCGATCTCCCGCTCGTCCGGGTCGAGATTGCTGACCGGCACCAGCAGGTCGGTGCTGACATAGGAGCCGGCCGAGAGCGGCACCGCGATCACCCGTCCGTCGAGATCCTGGGCCTGCAGCACCGTGTTGTCCGCGGCCCACTGCTCCGGAATCTGATCACGCTCGGTGTTCTCCGCCGACAGCGTGGTGAACGCCGGCAGGTCCTGCTTCACCTTGAACACCGTGACCATCGGCCCGACCTGCTTGTTCACCTCGGTCAGATAGCTGGACACACCGACGAAGACCAGCACCGCGACCACCACCGACAAGATCATCAGCACCAGCCCGCGCAACTGCCTCGGGTTCATATCCGGACACCTCTTTCCGCCTCCACCGACTCTGGTGACGCCTCGCCCGGTTGCCGTACCCCGGCCGGGCCACAGCCGCAGAAGGCACACAGCGAACCGACCAGGGTCGCCGTGCAGCTTCCGCAGGCCGGGCCGGCCAGCGGTCGGGCGTACGGCGGCGCGAGTTGCGTGATCTCCACCGATCTTCGCCCGGCATAGGGTCGTCGGCCGGCCAGACTGAGGTCGACCGACTCGAGGTGCACCCCGTTCAGACTGGTCTGCAGCTGGGCCGAGGGCGGTCCGGCGACGTGCCAGCCGTACGGGGTCGGGCCGCCCGGCCCGGATCGAGCCGGGACGAGACCCTGCGAGCCGAGCTCGTGGAAGTAGCTGCGAGCCGGCACCAGGCCGACGATCCGTTCGCCCAGGGACGGGTGCGGTTCCTCGACGGAGCCGAGGCTCGGATGCCAGATCAGGCTGCGGCTGCGGGCGGCGATGCTGTGCACCAGCTGCACGGCCTGGCCGGGATCGCTCCAGCCGTCCGGCCGGAGCTCTGCCGCCAGCACGGCGCGGCCGATCAGCGACAGGGTCAACCCGTGGTGCCGCAGTGGCAGGACGCAGACTCGGACGGCCGGGTCGGAGGCGATGACCACGTGCGCCTGCTCCCGGGCGACGGACGCCAGTTGCCGCGGGCTGAGGACGAGCACATGACGGTGGCGGAACGGCCCGAATCGATCCCGGATCGCGCGCAACAACGCCTCGGGATTCGCCGTACTGACTCCGAGCACACCGCCCAGATCAGACGACCCCGGGACGGCTATCAGCATCTGTGCCCCTCCTGGTGCCCACAACCGGAGGCGGTCGTCGTGAAATCACGTCTTCCGCCCAGCAACGCGACCTGATCCCCACTTCTGGCGTCAGCCTAGTGTGAAACGAGTCACTCGGGGTGAGGTCGGCCAGGAGGGTGCCGCGATGAAACCGATTGCGGACTCAGCGGCGCCGGCGCCGCAGCACCAGCACCGCGATCACGCCGGCCAGCAGCGCCGCCGCCAGGAGGCCGATCAGGGCGCCGAGCACGATCCGCTGCAGGTCCGATTCCGGCGGTGTCGAGTGGTCCGGTCCGGCGGTGACCGGCGGCGTCGCGGCATCGGTCGGCACGCGGGAGTCGGGCGGCGCGGCCGGGCTCGACTGCCCCGGCGAAGGGGTAGGTGTCGGAGCGGCATAGACCGGGAGACCGGCCGGCCGGCCGTCGACCGCGACGTTCAGCTGGATCGGCAACAGGGTCCGGATCAGGTTCGTCTTGTTGGCGTCCAGGCTGACGGCGAGGTAGTAGTCACCGCCGCGGGAGGCCGCCCGGACGTGGTTGTCGCCGACGGTCGGATCCGGGAACTCCCGGTTGCGGATCCGCACCTCGGGTGACCCGGCCGTCAGCCGCGCGGCGGGCCCGCCGCCCATCACCGCGGTGAACTCGTTGTCCACCTCGGCCCGGGACGGCGACAGCACGATGATCCTCGGCACGACGCCCTGGTAGCCCGACTCCAGGCCCCAGTCGCTGCCGGGTCGGGGCGCGTCCAGCGTCGCCCGCAGGCGTTGCCCGGGCTGCAGCGACACCTTGTAGACCACGGTCTCGCCGACGGCGATCTCGTCCAGGTAGGAGCCGGGCTGCACCGGCGTGGCGTCGGTGAACGCCAGCCCGCCGACCACCTTGGCCGGGCGCTGCTGCCGGGCGACCGGAGCGATCCCGCCCGGCTCCTTGGCCAACGGCGGCGGCAGTTCGGCGAGGTTGGTGATCGGCGGCTCCTCGGCCAGGACCAGCTCGACCCGCACGTCCTTCTTGATCCATACGGCCCGGCGGACCTTCAGCAGCACCGGGTCCCGCTGACAGGCGTCGGTGGCGCCGGCGGTGCTCACCGAGCCGGAGGCGACGACGGTCGCGGAGACCACCGATCCGCCGCCGAAGGTGTCGGTGTCGCACAGGGTGCCGTCGATCGTTTCCAGTCTGAGCTCCCAGGAGTCGGTGTAACCGTCATCGCTGCTCGGCGTGACCGCGCTGATCCCGAGGTGCACCGTCGAACCGGGCGTCCGATCGATCCGGTAGTGCCGCGGGTCACCGGTGCTGTCGTACGACTCCAGGTATTGACCGGGTCGCACCGGGGCCGGCAGCTCGGGGTCCGTCGAGCCCTGGATCGGTGCGCCCGACAGCGCGAACGGACGCAACGCCCGCTTGGTCAGCTTGTCCAGCGACTCGTTCAGTTCATCCGTGTCGTCGGCGTCGTAATAGGAGCCGTCCGTCTCGTCGACAATGCACTGCAACTGCTTGCGCGCCTTCGCATTCACATCGAACCCGATCGCATTGAACTGAAGATCAACACCCTTCGCCGCCAGCTTCGTCGCCACCGGACACGGATCCGGCACACAGTTCTCCTCACCATCGGAGATCAACACCACCACCCGCCGACCATGATCACCAAGATCGGCCACCGACTGCTCGAGGGCGTACGCGATCGGCGTCTCCCCCACGGCCTGGAACGAGTCCACCGCCTGGTACATCCGGTTGCGATCAAGGGCGCCGATCGGCATCACCAGCTCGGAGTCCCGGCACGCCTGGGGATTCTCCTTCTTCGGCTCCTTGATCTTGGACCCGTACACCCGCAGACCCACCTGCGTGCCCGCCGGCAGTGAATCGGCCACCCGCTTCAGGGCACCCTTCGCCGCCGCCAACTTCGTCCCGCCGGAGGACACCTTCTCGTTCATCGACCCGGACACGTCCAGCAGCAGTAACACCCGCACCGGGTCATCCGCCCGCGCCGGCGACTGGCCGATCATGAGCCCGGCGAGCACGACGGCGGCCGCTACGGCCAGGATGATCAACCGTGAGGCTCGGGACCCGTTCGACATCGATGATTCGCCTTCCGCACGACATGTCCGCTGATCGTAACCGGGCTGTCCAGGCCGTGCTGGGCTAGATCGGCGGCAGGATCGTCCACAGATAGGCGCCCGCGATCATGGCCGGGCCGAACGACAGGTGGGACCGGCGGTCGGCTTTGCGGACCACCAGCAAGATCACCCCGACCAGCCCGCCGATGATGAAGCCGCTGAGCAGGCCGAGCGCGGCCGTCATCGGAGCCAGCCAGCCGAGCAGGCCGCCGAGGACCCCGGCGAGCTTGACGTCGCCGAAGCCCAGGCCGTCCCCGCCCGGGGCCAGGAAGGCCAGCAGGAAGAAGATCACCAGCGCGATCGCCGCGGCGATGCCGGCGACCGCGAGGTTCCACCAGGAGCCGGTCAGCGCCGAGCACACGGTCAGGCCCGCGGCGAACACCGGATAGCCGGGCAGGGTCAGCACGTCGGGCAGCCGCCGGACCTCGAGATCGATCAGGGCGAGCACCAACGCCCACACCCAGGCCACGGTGAACGTGATCGCCACGACGAGTGGCTGCTGCCACAGCAGTGAGCCGAGCAGCACCCCGGCCACTGCGACCGGCGGCACCAGCCAGGGGTTGATCGTGCGCCGTACCTCGTCGTCGTCGCGCCGATAGCCGCCGGTCCGGAGCCAGAGGGAGGCGCTCACGCCGAGCACGAGGGCGACGCCGAGGCAGATCCAGAGCACCACGCCAACCTCCTCCGCCGACCGGATCGGCGAACCGGCCCGATCGTGACTGTAGCGTGTCGCGTGGCACATCCGTATGCGCGGACCGGAGGTCACCATGTCGTCACGTCGGGCCTTCCCTGGGGTCGTCCTGTTGGTCGTGCTGGCCCTGCTCGCCGGGTGTTCCGATGCCACCAACGACGGGTACGTCACGGTGACGGTCGGCCGGCTGACCGTCGATCGACCGGTCGGTTGGGACACCGAGTTCGCCGTCGAATCCCCGTGGAACAAGGGATTCCGGGATGCGCCCGATGCCCCGGAACAGCTCAGCCTCGCCGGCGACTTCGGCTCGTACGCGACCGCGGCCCAGGGCATGGGCACCTTGATCGGCAAGGCGCAGGTCGGGCTGGCCGGGTTCACCGTGACCGAGTCCCGCGAGGTGACCGTCGAGGGCGCGACCACCGCGCAACTGACCCGCTACACGATCACCGGTGACGACTCCGCCGAACTGCACGGCCTGTGGATCGTCGCCGCGCACTGGCCGTACCCGCAGTCGGTGGCGGTGTCGATCTTGGTCAGCGAGCCGGATCCGGCGCTGGAGCGCGAGCTGCTCGAGTCGATGGAGCTGCGCCCGGTCACCGAGTGAGCTTGGGCCCGGCGCTGGGTCCGCGGACCCATGACCGCCGAGGCGTTACTTCATACCGTCGTTGTGGAACCCATCCAGAATGGCGGGCGGACGATGCACGCGAGACGACGAGACGCGGGGACGGCGACGCTGGAGTACCTCGGCGCGCTGGCGATGGTCGCGGTGCTGGTGATCTCCGTCGTCGGTTCCCCGGTCATCGAGTCCGCCGACATCGCCGTTCGGAACGCGATCTGCCGGCTGATCAAGGCCGTCGGCACGGTCGGGGCGAACGGCCAGCCGATCACCTGCGACGAGGCGCCACCCGGGGAGCCCGGCCAGCCGACGTTCGACCCGAAGCCGGACCGGTGCACCGTCACCAAGCGGACCGAGAAGGTCAGCTCGGTGATCAAGATCGCGTTCATCGAGATCGGCGACAACGCCGGCTTCATCGAGACCACGTACAGCGACGGGACCGTCGCCTACACCGCGACCGACGGCGGTAGCGCCGGGGTCACCGGCGGCTTCGGCGCCGAACTGGACATCGGCAAGCTGTCCGCCGGGGCCCAGGTCGACTTCGGCGCCGGGGTCGAGTTCGACTACGGCAGCACCTGGATCTTCAAGAACGCCGACGAAGCGAAGTCGATGCGGGAGCAGTTGGACCAGTATCTGATCGAGCAGGAGACGCTCAAGCACGACACCTCCGGCGGCTACGCGATCTACCTGGCGATCAAGGGCGCCACCGATCCGCCCAAGCCGCCGGATCAGAACGTCTCCACCATCAAGGTGGACGCCAACGTCACCGGCGAGCTCGGCGTCAACCTGCCCTGGGAACAGAAGGACAAGAGCCAGGGCGACGACGAGGACGACGGGGTGCCCGGCCTCGACCTGGCCAGATCCGGGATCAAATTCGGTGCCAGCAACACCTGGACCCAGCTCACCGACAACCGCAACGGCGACACCATCTGGACCACCAACGGCGAGGTGTACGGCGAGCTCACGGGTCAGCTCGGGCCGTTCGGCAAGAACCTCTCCGGCCTCCTCGGTTCCAGCCTGGCGATCACCCGGAACAAGGACGGGAAGATCACCAGGGTGACGATCACCACCACTCGGAAGGGCCAGGCCAGCGACTCGACCAAGGTCGGCCAGGGCAATCTCGGCGGTGAGGGCAAGGACGAGAACGGGACCGGCGGCACCACCGTCACCACCACCATGCTGAAGATCACCGATGATCAACAGCGTGCGGTTGTCGACGCCTGGCTGGCGAACGGCGGGGTCGTCTCCCCCGAGACCGCGTTCCCGGATCAACTGGTGCCGAACGACACGCTGCAAAATCTGATGTACACCAACGCGACGGTCAGCAACGTCGAGTACGACAACGTGATCGACAAGACCGGCTTCGCCGCCGAGGTCAAGATCGGCATCGCCTTCGGTGTCGACTTCAGCCTGGAGACCGAGGACTCCCGCGCCGTCGACGCGACCTATCTGGGCACCCCCGCGTCGGACGGCTTCCGGACGCCGGTCACGTTCAAGGAGTGCATCGCGAAATGAGTCGGCTCAATCAACCGTCCGGCGGTCCCGGCGCGAATCCGTATGTCGTCGGCGGGCACGACCGGCCGCAGCTGCGCGCGATCATGATCAGAATGTTCCTGGTGATCTTGCCCGGGCAACTCGTCGGCTACCTGATCGGATCCCTGATCGCCGCCCTCACCGGTGCCTTCTCCCTCCCCCACGGCGGCCTGGTCGTCAACCTGGCCGCCGCCGCGACCGCCGGCCTCGCCGTCGGCCTCGCGACCCGTCCGGCAGCGCAACTACGGCCGGCCGCCGCGGCCGTCTCAGCCCTGCTGGGCGCCCTCGTCGCCATCACCGCGATCTTCGTGGCCACCGCCCGCCTCGCGGCCGGCTACATCCCCACCCCGCTCGACCTCGCGCCCGGCGTGATCATCGTCGCCATCGGCCAGGCCGTGATCGGCTGGCTCTGCTGGGTGCTCAAGTCCCGGCCCCCATCCGTCCCCTGAGCCTGCCGAAGGGCAGGTCTTGATCATCGCCGACCCGTGCGACATGCCCGGTGAACGTGATCGTCTGGCCGACGGCGGTTTTCCCGGCTCTGTCCTCGCCCGAGATCCCGTACCGGCACGGAGGACGGTGATCCGGATGCGGCGCCCGGTTGGGATCCAGACAGCTCGCAGTCGAGGGCATGCGGTCCTGCGCAGCTTCCCGAACCCGGACAGGTGAGATTCGGATCGGGCACGTATAGCGGGCCTCAAAGATCGCACCGAGAAGGCGGGACTACCCGCCTGCACGATCTTCGTCATACCCCGTCAGCCACCTGCGCCCGCCGAATCCGCCGACAGGGCGACGACGCGATTCCAGCCGCGACCCCTGCCAGTCCGCGCGACCCCCACAACAGTCGCGCGACCCGACACCAGTCGCGTCGCCGATCGGCCCGCGGCGCGGCAGCCAAGAGACGCGGCACGCGCGACCGGTATCGGCCCGGCAAGCGACGAGCCTCACGCGACCGGAATCGGCCGACGCGACCCCTACAACAGTCGCGCCAGCCGACACGAGTCGCGCCGACGAAAACCCGCCAGCCACTCGCCCACCGGCCCGGCAAGCAACAAGCCCCACGCGACCGCCATCGGCCGACGCGACCCCTACCACAGTCGCGCCAGCCGACACGAGTCGCGCCGACGAAAACCCGCCAGCCACTCGCCCACCGGCCCGGCAAGCAACAAGCCCCACGCGACCGCCATCGGCCGACGCGACCCCTACCACAGTCGCGCCAGCCGACACGAGTCGCGCCGCCGAAAACCCGCCAGCCACTCGCCCACCGGCCCGGCAAACGACTACGCGACCGACATCGGCCGACGCGACCCCTACAACAGTCGCGCCAGCCGGTACGAGTCGCGCCGACGAAGGCCCGCCAGCCACTCGCCCACCGGCCCGGCAAGCAACGAGCCCCACGCGACCGATATCGGCCGGCGCGACCGTTGCAGGGGTCGCGCCGGCCGATGGCGGTCGCGTCGGCGAAGCGGCCGCGCGGGCGATGGCGCCTTCGGCACTGTGGTCGGCTGGCGAAGGGGTTCTTGCGATGCCGGATCGACGTGGCCAGGAACGTTCGGCTGTGACCAAAGGAAGATCGCAAGGAGGAGAGGGTTGTGGGCTGCCTGCACTCTCTCCGAGGGCGCCGGCAGACCTGGACCGGTCGGAGGGAATCAGCATCGACTACCCACCGGATCCGGGGGCCACCTCGACTCCCCGGCCCGCGCCGACCCGTACCGTCGAATGCCGAGCTTCACCCCCGTTCCTGACACTTTGTGAAGGTTGCAACGTTCATGAAGCGACGGTTTTTCACGTTAACGTGAAGAACCTGAGGCCTGGGGCGGGCCGCTTCGCAGCTCGGGCGGAGGGCGGGATGCGTCACAGGCGATGGACGGGGCCGGTCGGCTGTTCAGAGGTGGGAAGGGCGCCGCTGCGTGTCTCTGACCTGGCGAAGCGCCGCCGCACCCGTCCGGGATCGTCCCTTCGCCGAGTGGGACGTTTCCCGACCGTTCCTTCCATCCTGGGGGCAAGATCATGAGCTGGCCGGCTAGTGGCGGTCGGTGGAGAGTTCGGACAGGGCGTCTTCGGTGGTCAGTTCGCCGCGGCTGACTGCGTCGAGGACCTCTCGGCGGGAGGGGCGGGACGGTGTGGTGGGGGTGACGCCGATCGTGGTGAGCAGGTCGTCGAGTCGGGCGCGGGCGGTCGGGTAGCTGACGTTCAGGTGGCGTTCCAGCTCCTTCGCGTTGCCGCGGGCGGCGAGGAAGACGTGCAGCAGTTCCAGTTGATCATCGGTCAGGGTGCAGAAGTGGCAGCGGGTGAACCGGCCGCGGATCTCGGTGCCGCAGTCCGCGCAGGCCAAGCCGGTGAGATGGAGATCGCCGGAGCAGGTCGGGCACTGTCGGGTCGGCCGGTGCTGATGATCACTCATCGACCGGGCCGATCACCGTGAGGTCGCCGAAGTTGCCCTCGATCACCAGCGAGGCCCGCCCGTCGCCGACGATCCACTCGCCGGGACCGGTCTGGGTGATCCGCGGATCGACGCTCCACTGGGATCCGGCCCGCAGCTGGATCCGGACGTCGGACCCAGCGGCCAGCGTGAGCACCAGCGGTCCGGCGTTGGCGCGGATCCGCGAATCGCCGTGCGCCAACCGACCGGCCACCGTGATGTCGCCGACGTTGAACGTGCCGTCCAGGGTCCCGGTCAGGTCGCGGACCTCGACTTCGGATCCGTTGACCTCGAGCACCAGGTCGGCATCCGCCGGTACGGCGAGCTCGGTGCCGGCGGCGTAGCTGCTGGTGACCACGAACTCCGTGCCGTCCTGGTGGAGTTGCGTCGACGCGGGCCCTCGTACCTCGGGACCTGTAATCGCCTCGCCTACCACGGTCAGTGCGCCGGATCCGTTCATCCTCGCCCGCACCGTGATCGAGGACGCACCGGCGTCCGCCCGACCCGCGGAACCGGCATCGATGGGCGGAGCCGGATCCACCGGCGCGAGCGGCTCGACCGATGCCAGCGACGAGGGCGGCTTGGCCGGCGCCAACGGCGCGGGCGGCACGACCGACGCGGGCGGCTTGGCCGGCACCAACGGCGCGGGCGGCACGACCGCGGACGCCTTGGCCGGCACCACTGGCGCGGGCGGCACGACCGACGCGGACGGCTTGGCCGATGTCATCGGCTTGGCCGGCGCGAGCGGCTTGAGCGGCGCCTGCGGTTTGGCCGGCGCGGGAGGCTCGACCGGCGCGAGCGGCTTGGCCGGTGCCGTCGGCGCGAGCGGTGCCAGCGATCGCGGCGGTGTGGGTAAAGCTGCCGGCGGGGGTGGGGTGGGTGGAGTCTGCGGTACGGGTGGTGTGGGCGACGGCTTCGCCGTGCCGCTGTCCGGCCTGGCCGAGGAGCCGACCGGGTCCGAGGCCACGGTGTCGCCGGCATCGGCGAGATCGCGGTCCGCCTGTTCCGCGGTGATCTCACCCCGTGACAACCGGTCGAGCACGTCCCGCATGCGCTGCTGATTCATGACATTCCCCTCTACCTCATTGTCAGTGTGAGATAGATTCTGCACCAATACTTGTCATTCTGTAAATGCGGATGCGCCAATCTGTCGAATCCTCAATGCCCGCGGATCAGTCGCCAGGCCTGGCCGGCGAGCCGGCGAGCGGTGTCGGCGTGGCCGCGCCGCAGGGCGAGGTTGATCAGCCCGGCGGCGACGAAGTCGGCCTGGAGCTCGGGCCGGACACGGCCGAAGCCGGGTGGGCGCTGGCCGGCCCGGAACCGGGCGTCGAGCACGGCGGCCAGCGAGCCGGTCAGCTGGTGCTGCACCCGGGCCGAGGCACTCGGACCGAGCCGGCTCAGCACCGGCGCCGCGTCCGCGACCGCGTCGAACAGCGCCACCAGTTGCCGGGGCGGGCGATCCCGGTCGTCTGCGAACGGGCACTCGGTCAGCTCGGACGCGATCGCGAGCAGTCGGTCGGCGAGGGCATCGCAGATCAGCGCGTCGACGCTGTCGTAGTGCTGGTGCACGGTGCTCCGATTGACATCGGCCGCCGCCGCGACCGCGGCCATGGTGAGCCGGGTCGAATCGTCGGCCAACAGGCGCAGCGTCGCAGCCCGCAGCTGTGTCCGGGTCCGCCGGACTCGGCGATCGTCATCCACCCTGTCCACACTATCCGACGACCCTCGACTATCCGACATCTGTTGGATAACGTACGAACGTCGCCTATCCTGGGACCATGATCATCGAGGTGTACGCGGACGTCCTGTGCGGTTGGGCCTACGTCGGAAAGCGCCGGCTGGAGCAGGCCCTGCGGTTGCTCGACCGACCGGCGACGGTGCTCTGGCGCCCCTTCCTGATCGACCCGACCGCCCCGCGCTGGTCGACGTCGCTGACCTCGGTCATCGAGGAGCCCGGCGTCGCCGACGAGCTGGCCCGTTGCGGTCCCGGCTCGGTGGAGGAGAACCGCGCCCGGATCCGGGACGCGGCGCGGGACGAGGGCATCGAGGGTGACTTCGGCGGCCGGTGGCGGGCCAGCAGTTGGGGCGCGCACCGGCTGATCAGTGCCGCACTGCGGCACGGGCCCGAGGTGCAGGACCGGCTGGTCGAGGAACTCTTCCGGGACCACCTGGTGCGGCACGTCGACCTCAACGCGCTCGACCGGCTGACCGGGCTGGCCGACCGCTACGAGCTGCCGCGGCCGCCCGGCACCGACTCGCTGAACGCCGGCCTGCTCTACCTGGAGCCCGGCTTCGAGCCATCGGACCCGGTCGAGCGGGCCACCCGCGAGGCACTGCTCACCGGTCGGGCGATCGGCGTCGCGACGTCACCGACGTTCGTGATCAACGGCCGGGTCGCGGTTGCCGGGGCCCAGTCGGCGGAGGTCCTGGCCGAGGCGATCGCGACCGCTCCCCCGGCCGAGCCGATGCCGGCCGAGGTGCGCCGGCTCCGGTTGGCCGAGGCACTGCTCGGAGCCCGGGATCCGCACGGCGGCCGGTATCTGCTGCAGCCGTTGCTGGACGAGCATCCCGACGATCCGAACGTGCGCTCGCTGCACGCCCGGATCCAGGCGGCGACCGCCAGCCTCGCTCCGGCGGCCGGCACGCTGGCCGAGTTGGTCGCCGATCGTCCCGATGACGGCTACCTGCGCGAGTTGTACGGCCGCACGCTGCGTCGGCTCGGTGACGACGCGGGGGCTCAGCGGGAGTTCGCGCTTGCCGATGCCCTGCGAGGCTGAGCGCCGTCCGGCCTGTCGGAGGGCGGGCGGATCCGGCCTGCCCCCTTCGACAGGCTCAGGACATGCTTCGACAGGCTCAGGGATCGAACGCCGATCCGCCGACAGAATCGAGGGGCACCTCCCGGAGTCGAACGCCGCGACCGAAAACCGCCAGAATCATCAATCGGCCCGTGCTTGGCTGGAACGTCAGCCGGGTCGGGCCGATCTCCGGCCACCCGCGGAAGGGACGGATGACATGGCGGACCACCAGGTACGGGCGATGACCTGGAACCTCTGGTGGCGCTTCGGGCCACGCTGGCGTGATCGGCAACCCGGCATCCTGGAGACCCTGCGCCGGGCCGACCCGGATGTGGTCGCCCTGCAGGAGGTGTGGGCCGACGGCGAGACGTCGCAGGCCGACGAGCTGGCCGCCACGCTCGGCCGGCACGCCCGATTCGCCGGCCCGTCCTACCCGTTACCACCGCGGCAGCCGGCGGATCCCGATCACGTCGGCGTCGACCTCGGCATCGCGGTGCTCAGCCGGTGGCCGATCCTCGACGCGGAGATCACGGTGCTGCCGGCCCGGCACCGCGACTGGGATCCGGTGTCGCTGCTGGTCCGGGTCGACCATCCCGCCGGCCCGCTGCCGATCGTCGCGAGCTGCCTGGACTACGGCGTCGCCTACACCGACGACCGGATCGCCCAGGGTCGTCAGCTCGCCGACCTGGCCACCGATCCCCGGTTCGACGGGCCGTGCCCGGTGCTGCTGATGGGTGATCTCAACGCCGCGGCCGATTCGCCGACGCTGCGCTCGGTCGGCGATGTGCTGACCGACGCCTGGGTCGCGGGCGGGGGCGAGCCCGAGGCGGTCACGCTGCCGTCGAACCATCCGTCGGCGCCGCTGGAGGCCGGCCCGCAGTTGGTGGACCAGCGGATCGACCACATCTTCTTCCGGCCGGGTCACGAAGATCAGGAGGTGATCGTCGAAGGCGTACGGATCGCCGGTGACCCCGTGGCCGGGACCTACCCGTCCGACCACCGGGCCGTGATCGCCGACCTCCGCTGGCGGAACCGGACTTTGACCTGAGCCGGATCAGTCCTCGCCGAGGTAGGCCTTACGTACGTCCTCGTTGGTGAGCAGGTTGACGCCGGTGTCGTGCAGCACGATCCGGCCGACCTCGAGCACGTACCCGTAGTCGGCCAGCGACAACGCGGCCTGCGCGTTCTGCTCGACCAGCAGGATCGTGACGCCCTCGGACTTCAGCTCGGCGATCGTGGTCATGATCCGCTGCATCATGATCGGCGACAGCCCCATCGAGGGCTCGTCCAGCATCAGCAGCTTCGGGCCACTCATCATCGCCCGCCCGATCGCGAGCATCTGCTGCTCGCCGCCGGAGAACAGTCCGGCCGGCTGGCCCCGGCGCGAGGCCAGCACGTCGAAGAGTTCGTACACCCGGTGCAGGTCGCGCTGGATGCCGGCCCGATCCCGCCGGGCGAACGCGCCCAGCAGCAGGTTCTCCTCGACCGACAGTCGCGGGAAGATCCGGCGGCCCTCCGGCGACTGCGCGATCCCGCGACGGACGATCTCGTGCGCCGGCGTGCCGTCCAGCCGCTGGCCGTCGAACCAGATCTCGCCGGATTCGACCGGCAGCAGCCCGGACAGCGTCCGCAGCGTCGTCGTCTTGCCGGCGCCGTTGGTCCCGATCAGGGTGACCACCTGGCCCTGGTCGACCGTGAAGGTGATCCCCTTCACCGCCCGGACCCGGCCGTAGGCGACCTTGAGATCCTTCACCTCAAGCATTCCGCGGCCCTCCGTCCCCGACGATGCCATCGGGCTCCGTGCCCTCCGGCTCGGCCGGCCCGGTGCCGATGTAGGCCTCGATCACCTGAGGATCGGACTGGACGACCTCCGGGGTCCCCTCGACCAGCACCTTGCCCTGCATCAGGCAGACCACCCGGTCGCAGAGGCTGAAGATGAACCGCATGTCGTGCTCGATCACCACCACGGCCAGCCCGAGATCGCGGATCCGCAGGATCAGCTCCTCGGCCTGCCGGGTCTCCTGCGGGTTCATCCCGGCGGTCGGTTCGTCGAGCAAGATCAACTTTGGCTCGGTGGCCAGCGCCCGGGCGATCTCCAGCCGCCGCTGATCACCGTAGGACAGGTTCCGCGCCAGGTGGTCGGCCGAGCTGCCGATCCCGACGAAGTCGAGCAGTTGGTTGGCCATCTCCTTCGTCTCCCGCTCCTCCCGGCGGAACTTCCAGCCGCGGATGATCGAGGTGAACGGCCCCGAACTGGTCCGGCAGTAGCGGCCGACCATCACGTTCTCCAGCGCGGTCATGTTGGCGAACAGCCGGATGTTCTGGAACGTCCGGGCCATCCCCGCCTTGACCACCCGGCGCGGCTTGGGCGGCAGCACGGCGCCCTGGAAGACGACCTGACCGGAGGTGGGCTGGTAGAGCCCGGTCAGACAGTTGAAGAAGGTGGTCTTGCCCGCGCCGTTGGGGCCGATCAGGCCGACGATCTCACCCAGTCCCACGGAGAAGTCGACCTGATCGACCGCGACCAGGCCGCCGAACCGCATCGAGACACCCTGCGCCGTCAGGATCTGCAGATCGGGATCGACTCCCCGCAATTGCGGTGCCAGTTCGGTCGTCATGCTCGGGCCCCCTCGTTCGACGGTACGCTCTCGCCTTCGTCGAGCTTGTCGGCAAGCTCCTCATCGTCCTCGTGGAACTCCAGCTGGCGGCGTCGGCTCGGCACGATGCCCTCCGGCCGGAACCGCATCATCACGATCAGCAGCACGCCGAACAGCAACAGCCGCAGCTCGGCGAACTCACGCAGCTTCTCCGGCGCCAGCTTGAGCAGCGTCGCGCCGACCAGCACGCCGACCACCGTGCCCATGCCGCCGAGGACCACCGCCGACAGCAGGAACGCCGACTCCAGGAACACGAACTGCCCGGGCGTGATCGAGATGTCGTGGTGCGCCTTGATCGAACCGGCGACGCCGGCCAGGAACGCGCCACCGGCGAAGGCGAACAGCTTCAGCCCGAAGGTGTTCACTCCCATCGCCTCGGCCGCCTTCTCGTCCTCCCGGATCGCCACCCAGCCGCGGCCGATCCGGCTGTTGTTCAGTCGGACCACGATCAAGATCACGATCAGCAGCACGAACAGCAGCAGGAAGTAGTAGTTGGCGAATCGCGGCAACGGATCGAAGATGCCGAGGAACGGCGGCGGGTCGCCGAAGTCGTAGCCGAAGGGATCGAGGTCGGGAATCGCGGGAATGCCGTTCGGCCCGTGGGTCAGGTCCGGCCCGGAGATCCCGTCCAGGTTGAGCATCGCGATCCGGAAGATCTCGCCGAACGCCAGCGTGACGATCGCCAGGTAGTCACCGGAGACCCGCAAGGTCGGCGACCCGATGATCAGGCCGAGGACCGCCGTGACCGTACCGCTGATCAAGATCACCAGCGGGAACGGCGGCTGGAAGTTGATGGTGGCGAACGCCGACTGGGAGAGCATGGCCGAGACGTACGCCCCGGCGCCGAGGAAGGCGATGTAGCCGAGGTCGAGCAGGCCGGCCAGGCCGACCACGATGTTCAGCCCCAGCGCCGTCATGGCGAAGATGATCACCTGGGTGGCGATCGAGAGGTTGGCGTCGGAGCTGCCCTGGCTGAACGGGAACAGGATCGCGGCGAGGATCGCGGCCGTCACCAGCACTGGCCGGCGCCGGGCCGAGATGCCCGAATACCAGGCCATCACCCCGCCCCGGATCAACACCGCGGCCGCGGCCCCGAGGAAGGCGATGAAACAGACGAAGCCGCCGCCGTCGTCGAAGTCGAGGGCGAACACGACCGCGGAGAACGCGGCCCCCATGAAGACCGCGACGGCGAGGATCTCGACCACGACCGGCGCCTCCAGCCGGCCGAACCCCGGATCCGGTGCCGGCGCGAGCAACCGGGTCCCGGCGAACGCGATCAGTCCGCCGGCCAGCGCGATCCAGCCGCCCGGCTCGATGTTGACCAGGCCGCCGAGCTCCAGCCCGATGGTGATCACGATCAGGCCCAGATAGATCAGGGCTCCGGTGGCCGCCGCCTTGGCCAGCCGGCGCCAACCCGGCGCCAGGCTCCCGCGCCGGGTCGGCCGCAGCCGGTCCAGCAGCGTGCCGGCGACGATCACCACCCCGAGCGCGAGTGCGAGCAGCTGCAGCACCGACGGATAGAGCAGCACCGACATGTCGTCCAGCGCGGCGTCGTCGTAGGCCCATGGCAGGAACGGAGCGATGATGATCAACGCCCCGCCGGCGATCGCGAGGATCCAGGCAAACGGCTCGGTCCGCCTGATCAACTCCGGGGTGATCAGCTGGGGCAGGCCCAGCCGTGATGGTCCGCTCATGCGCGATCGACCACCCGGGCGCCGAGCAGACCCTGCGGCCGGAACACCAGAACCAAGATCAACAGCACGAAGGCCCAGACGTCCTTCCAGGCCGACCCGCTGAACGGGATCGCGGTGGCCAGCGCCTCGGCCATCCCGAGCACCAGGCCGCCGAGCACCGCGCCGTAGATGTTGCCGATGCCGCCGAGCACCGCGGCGGTGAAGGCCTTCAGGCCGGCCAGGAAGCCCATGTTGAACTGCACCTGGGTGTAGCGCAGGCCGTACGCCAGCCCGGCGACCGCGGCCAGCGCGGCCCCGACACCGAAGGCCAACATGATGATCTTGTCGACGTTGATGCCCATCAGCCGGGCCGTGTCCGGGTCCTGCGACGAGGCCTGCATGGCCCGGCCGAGCCGGCTCCGGTTCACGAACAGATAGAGCACGACGGTGCAGATCGCCAGCGCGATCAGGGTGAAGATCGCCCCGCGCTGGATGGAGACGCCGGGCGCCAGCGGGATCGCCGCCCCGCTGATCAGCTCGAGCTGCGGGAAGATCACCGCGGCCTTGGCGCTGGGGAAGCCAGGGATCCGGTCGTAGAACAACCGGACGATCTCCTGGAGCATGATCGAGACGCCGATCGCGGTGATGAACGGTGCTAATCGGGGCGCGCTGCGTAACGGTCGATAGGCGAATCGCTCCATCAACAACGCCGCGCCGACCGCCACCGCCATCCCGCCGATCAGCATGATCGGCAGGATCCACAGCGCGACCGGCCGTCCCGGGAAAAGCAACCAGACCGACACGGCGCCGAAGCCGCCGAGCATGAAGATCTCGCCGTGGGCGAAGTTGATCAACTGCACGATGCCGTAGACCACCGTGTAGCCGACGGCGATCAAGGCGTACATCGCGCCGAGCGAGAGTCCGTCAATCAGCTGCTGAAGCAGCACCACGTGGGTAACTCCTCATCTTCCGTCCCAACCCAGCCCTGATATGGACTCGGCGCGAGGCTCCGGGTGGGAGTCCTCGCGCCGAGGGACGATGATCGACTAACTACCGGTCTTGACGCCGACCCACTTCTGTTGCTGCACCTCGTAGACGGTGAGCACCTTGGTCGTCGCGTCGCCGTACTCATCGAAGGAGATCTTGCCGCTGGCGCCGTCGAAGCTGACCTTGCCGATCGCGTCGATCGTCGCCTGGCGGGCGCTCTCCGCGTCCGTGGCATCCTTCAGCGACACCTTCAGACCCTCGATGATCGCCCGGGCCGCGTCGTAGGAGTACGGGCCGTAGGCGGCGTAGGGCTCCTTGAAGCCGGCGGCGCCGTACGCGTCGATGAAGGTCTTCGCCGACGGCAGATCCTCCGGCGGAGCGCCGACCGAGGTCGCCAGGTCACCGTCGGACTTGGCACCGGCCTGCTCGATGAAGGCCGGATCGAAGATGCCGTCACCGCCCATCAGCGGGATGTTCAGGCCGGCGGCCTTCATCTGCTGGCTCAGCGGGCCCGCCTCCGGGTACTGGCCGCCGTAGTACAGCGCCTCCGGGTTCGAAGCCTTGATCTTGCTGATCACGGCCGAGAAGTCCTTTTCGTCCGGGTTGACCGTCTCGGCCGCGACGACCTGACCGCCCAACTCGGTGAACGCCTCGGTGAACGTCTTGACCAGGCCGGCGCCGTAGGTCCGCTTGTCGTTGACCGTCGCGACCTTGGTGAACTTGGCCGTGTCGTACAGGTACTTCGCCGCGAACGGACCCTGGATGTCATCGGTGGCGCAGGTCCGGAAGTAGCTCGGGTAGAGCCGGCTCGGGTTGTCCGCGAAGTCCTCGCCACGGGTCAGCGACGGGTTCGTGTTGGCCGGTGACACCATCGCGATCTTCTGCGCGCTGAGGATCGGCGCCACGGCCTGAGCCACGTCGGAGTTCAGGGTGCCGACCACGCCGATGATCTCCGGATCGGAGGCCAGCGAGGTCGCCGCCGTCTGACCGACGTCGTTCTTCGCCTCGTCGTCCTTGGCGTCGAGCTCCAGCGTCCAGCCCGGGATCTCGTTGTTCTTGTTGGCCTCCTGGATCGCCAGGTCGACCGAGTTCCGGATGCCGAGGCCCAGTGCCGACAGCCCGCCGCTCAGCGGAGCGACGACGCCGATCTTGGCAATCTTCTTCTCACCCCCGCCGCCCGGCTCGGTGCCACCCCCGTCGCCGCCGCGCTGACCACAGCCGGTCAGCACCATCGCCGCGCTGATGAGGGCCGCAACCCCTACCGTCGCAAGCCGTCGATTACGCACTATTCCTCCTCCTGGCCAGCTCAACCGTGAGCTGGGTGTACGGCAACGGCAGCTGCCCACGCAGACCTGACAGCACCGCTGGTTGGTCGAGCATGATGCACCCTACGACGAGTCACCGCTTCGATGTCCAGTTCGCGGGTGGCGTTATCGCGTTCGTTACACACGAGCGGCCGACGAGACGATCCCCCGCTCACCGGCCGCTGCACGCTACTTCTTCTTGGAGCCGGCCCCGTGCTCGATGACGCCTTCGGCCACCTCGCGCATGGACTTGCGCAGATCCATCGCGGTCTTCTGGATCCACCGGAACGCCTCCGGCTCGGTGAGGCTCAGACCGGCCTGCAGCATCCCCTTGGCCCGATCGACGATCTTGCGCGACTCCAGCCGCTCGGACAGGTCGCTGACCTCGGCCTCAACGGCCTTGATCTCGGCGAACCGGGCCGCGGCGATCTCGATCGCCGGCACCAGATCCGACTTGCCGAAGGGCTTGACCACGTACGCCATCGCGCCGGCCTTGCTGGCCCGGTCGACCAGCTCGCGCTGGCTGAACGCGGTCAGCATCACCACCGGGGCGATGCGCTCGCCGGCGATCTTCTCCGCGGCACTGATCCCGTCCAGCTTCGGCATCTTCACGTCCATGACCACCAGGTCGGGCCGCAGCTCCATGGCCAGCTCGATCGCCTGCTCGCCATCGCCGGCCTCACCGACGACCTCGTAGCCCTCTTCGGTGAGCATTTCGACCAGGTCGGTGCGGATCAGCACCTCGTCCTCGGCCACCAGGACACGGGTGGGCGAGGTGGCCGCGGGGTCGTTCTTCTCGTTCGTCACGGGTGACACTTTAGAGCAGGCGTGTTACTGGGCCGATTCAGCACTCGGCTCCGGCACGCCCACCGCCGGGAGCGGGACGATCCGCGATCTCCGTTCGGCGTGTGGCAGAATGTTCCGGGCTCCGGCCGGAGTGGCGGAATGGTATACGCGGGCGACTCAAAATCGTCTGTCCGAGAGGACATAGGGGTTCGAGTCCCCTCTCCGGCACCCTTTGTAGGACAGGGATTGCGGGCTGCAGTTCAGGGATGCAGCACATGCAGGGCGGGATCGCCGGCCTGCTGCCGACTGTGTTCGAGCAGCCGCGGATAGTCGGCGGCGATGCCGCCGAGCAGGGTCTCCACCGCCGTCTCGACGTCGCGGTCGGTGAGCGGCGCGTGGCCGAACAGGACCCGGTGGTGCACCAGCGAGCCGAGCAGATCGACGGCGAGTTCGAGATCAAGATCACGACGGAGATCACCGCGGTCCACCGCCCGGATCAGGGTCCGCCGGACCGCGTCCCGTGGCGGATCGAACAGGGTCGCCATGAACGCGGCGTGTAGCTCGGGGTCGGCGGCGCAGTCGGCGAGCAGCGGCCCGATCACGTCCGGCGGCAGTCGCCGGAAGGCGGCGACGAAGATCCCGATGGCCTCGCCCAGGTCGCACATGGTGCAACCGGTGTCCGGCACGTCGATCCCGCCCAGCCGTCCGGCCAACGCCGCCAGCACCAGAGCCTGCCGGGTCGGCCAGCGCCGATAGAGCGCGGGCTTGGTCGTGCCGGCCCGGCGCGCGACCTCCTCAACCGACAACCGGCGGTAACCGGTCTCACCCAGCAGCGTCAGCGTCGCGTCCAACGCGGCCACGTCGATCTCGGCGCTCCGCGGCCGGCCACCCCGCCGCGATTCCATCCGCCTATCCATCCCCGAAGTCTAGCCATTGCAATACGCCACGTAACGAAATCGCCGACTTGTCAGAACTGAGTTGTGCCATAGGGCTACTCAGTTCTGACAAGTCGGCTGAAGGTGGGTCAGAGGGGGGCGCCGATGCGGCGGACGCGGACCATGTTGGTGTGGCCGGCGACGCCGGGTGGGGAGCCGGCGACGATGACCACCCGCTCGCCCTCGGCGATCCGGCCGGACTCGATCAGGGCCCGGTCGACCTGGCGGATCATGTCGTCGGTGTGGCCGACCATCGGCACCAGGAACGACTCGATCCCCCAGCTCAGGGTGAGCGCCTGCCGGGTGGCCTCGATCGGGGTGAAGGCCAGCACCGGGATGGAGGACCGGAGCCGGGACATCCGCCGGGCGGAGTCGCCGGTGTGGGTGAAGGCGACCAGATACTTCGCGTCGATCCGCTCCGCCACCTCGGCGGCGGCCTTGGTGATCACCCCGCTGGTGGTGTGCGGATCCCAGAGGATGTCGTGCACCTGCTCCAGGCCGTGCGACTCGGTGTTGTCGACGATCCGGGCCATCGTCTCGACCGTCTTCACCGGATACTGGCCGACGCTGGTCTCGCCGGACAGCATCACCGCGTCCGCGCCGTCCAGGATGGCGTTGGCCACATCGGAGGCCTCGGCCCGGGTCGGCCGGGGGGCGGAGATCATCGACTCCAGCATCTGGGTGGCGACGATCACCGGCTTGGCCCAGCGGCGGGCCGCGGTGACGATCTGCTTCTGCACCAGCGGCACCTCCTCCAGCGGCAACTCGACGCCGAGATCACCGCGGGCGACCATGAACGCGTCGAACGCGTCGATGATCTCGTCCAGGTTCTCCACCGCCTGCGGCTTCTCGATCTTGGCGATCACCGGCAGCCGCCGGCCCTCCTCGTCCATGATCTTGTGCACGATGTCGACGTCGGCCGCGTTGCGGACGAAGGACAGCGCGATCATGTCGACACCGTGCTGGAGGGCCCAGCGCAGATCCTCGGTGTCCTTCTCGCTCATCGCCGGGACGCTGACCGCGACCCCCGGCAGGTTGATCCCCTTGTTGTTGCTGATCGGCCCGCCGACCATCACCCGGGTCACCACGTCGGTGTCGGTGACCGAGGTGGCCTTGAGCATCAGCCGGCCGTCGTCGATCAAGATCGTGTCGCCGGCCTTCACGTCGCCGGGCAGTTCCTTGAACGTCGTCGAGCAACGCCGGGCGTCGCCCTCGATGTCGTCGGTGGTGATCGTGAAAGTCGCGCCGTAGGCCAAGACCTCCTTGCCGGCCGCGAACCGGCCGAGCCGGATCTTCGGGCCCTGCAGGTCGGCCAGGACGCCGACCGGCCGGCCGGTGATCTTGGCGGCGCGGCGGACACCGGTCAGGTTGTGTTCATGATCGGCGTAGTCGCCGTGGCTCATGTTCAGCCGAGCCACGTCCATTCCGGCCGACACGAGTTCGATGAGGCGCTCCGGGGCCGACGTAGCCGGGCCCAGGGTGCAGACAATTTTGGCTCTTCGCACGGATCGACACTAGCGAACTCCGGGCCGCACGGAATTCGGGGTCTCAGCCGGCCCGGACGAGCTCGAGGGCGTGCGCCAGATCCTCGGGGTAATCGGACTCGAAGCTGACGTATTCCTGGGATCGCGGGTGGGTGAAGCCGAGCCGGACCGCGTGCAGCCACTGCCGGTCGAGGCCGAGCCGGGCCGCCAGCGCCGGATTCGCGCCGTACATCGGATCGCCGACGCAGGGATGCTTGATCGCCGCCATATGGACCCGGATCTGGTGGGTCCGGCCGGTCTCCAGCTTCACCTCGAGCAGGGTGGCGCCGACGAAGGCCTCGAGGGTCGTGTAGTGGGTGGTGCTGTGCCGGCCACCGTCCATGATCGCCATCTTGTAGTCGGCCGTCGGATGCCGGCCGATCGGCGCCTCGATCGTGCCGTGGAACGGGTCGGGGTGGCCCTGCACCAGCGTGTGGTACGTCTTGTCCACCGTCCGGGAACGGAACGCCCGCTTCAGCATCGTGTACGCGTGCTCACTCTTCGCGACCACCATCAGCCCGGAGGTGCCGACGTCGAGTCGCTGCACGATCCCCTGCCGCTCCGGCACCCCGGAGGTGGTGATCCGGAAGCCGGCGCCGGCGAGATGGCCGAGCACCGAGGGGCCGGACCAACCGACGCTCGGATGGGCGGCGACGCCGACCGGCTTGTCGATCACCACGATGTCGTCGTCGTCGTGCACGATCCTCAGGCCGGCCACGGTCTGCGGCACCACCTGGGCCTCGGCCCGGTCGTCCTCCAACTCGACCTCGAGCATCGCGTGCGCCCGGACCCGGTCGGACTTCTGCGCCGCCTTGCCGTCGAGTGCGACCCGGCCCTGGTCGATCAGGCCGGCGATCCGGCTGCGGGACAGGCCGAGCATCCGGGCCACGGCGGCGTCCAGCCGTTCGCCGTCCAGCCCGTCCGGGATCAGCATCACCCGGGTGTCACTCACCCGGAGCTCACCGTTCGGTGCTCGCCGGGCCCGGCTCGCGGGGCGCGTCCCGCGCCGCCTGGTCGTCGCCCGACCGCCGGGTCGGGGCCAGCCGTTTCCCGTCCAGGCCGATGTTCTTGATCACCGAGAGGACGATGATCAAGATCGCCGCGCCGGTGATGCACATGTCGGCGACGTTGAAGATCGGCCAGTACGGCAGCTGCAGGAAGTCGACCACGTGGCCGTGCAGCACCCCGGGCTCCCGGAAGATCCGGTCGATCAGATTGCCGGCCACCCCGGCCGACACCAGGCCGAGCGCCACCGCCCAGCCGGTGTGGCCGACCCGCCGGGCGAGGAAGATCACCACCACCGCCAGCACGCAGGCCGACAGGACGGCGAAGACCGGGGTGAAGTTCTCGCCGAGGCTGAACGCGGCCCCGGGATTGCGGACCAACTGCAGCCGCAGCAGACCGCCGAGCAGCTGGACCGGGTCGCCCGGATCCAGCCAACGGACCGCCATCGTCTTGGTGATCACGTCCAGCGTGACCCCCGCCACGGCGACGGCAGCATAGAGCAGCCGGAGTCGCAGCAAACTGGTTCGCGGCCGGGACTCGTCCCGGTCCGCCGGATTCTCGGTTATCGCCGTTCCTCGCGTTGCTTGCAGGTGACACACAGGGTGGCCCGCGGGAAGGCGAGCAGTCGCCCCTTGCCGATCGGGTTGCCGCAATTGTCGCAGCTGCCATAGCTGCCCTGCTCGATGTGCCGCAGGGCCAGCCGGGACTGCTCCAGCATCTCCGAGGCGTTGTTCACCAGGGACATCTCGGCGTCCCGCTCGAAGTTGGCGGAGCCGACATCGGCCGGATCGCGGCCGGCGCCTTCGGCGCCGTCGCGGAGCATGCCGACCAACTCGGCGTTGGAGGCGGCGAGCTGTTCGGCGAACCGCTCGATGTCCGCTTCGAGGGTCTCCTTCACCTCGTCCAGCTCGGCCTTGGTCCAGGGGTCCTCGCCCTCCCGGACCGGGAGCGAGGAAGGCTTGACGGGTTTGACGGCAGGTGCGGCGTCGCTGTGCATGGTGTCGCTCCGAGGGGTCTGGGCTGTTTCGGCCGGGTTGGTGGTCGAGGCAGTGCGGCCGGTGTCTGGCCGTTTCTTGGTCGCTGGGGCTGGACGAGACTGAGTCGACCGACGCGGCGTCGATGGACTCGGGGCCCGCTTCGCCGGCGTCCGCTTGGCGGTCCCGGAGGATCGCTTCGCGGTCGGCGCCGGCGAGCTCGACCGCTTCGCGGTCGGGCCGGTCTTCGTCGTCGGCTTGGCTGCCGACTTGGCTGCCCGTTTCTGCACGGCCGGGGTCGCCGGGGTGGTGTCGACCCGCTTCGACCGTGATCCCTTCGAAGCTGCTGCCTTCGGTGCGTTCGATCCCGCGGAACTGGAACGCGATCCGGTCGACGCCGAACCCGATGACCGCCCGCCCGTGGCCGGCGGCTTCTTCGCCGAGGACTTCTTGGCAGTACTCATCGGATCCCCCCTTCGGGGTATTGCGGTGTCGTCCGGAGTCTCCGGGTAGCAGTGACCCAAGGAGAGTAGGGGCGATTCGCTCTATCTTCAACGATGAGATGGCGTTTCGTCACCGTTTTCCCGAATCTTGGAGCGGAAGATTCGAACGCTCTCAGGAACGTCGGCGGCGCCCCGGTTCTAGGGCGTAACGTGACTGAGCCCCGCACCGTGGGTGCGGGGCTCGGTCCGGTTCGGACGACGGTCAGGCGGTGCCGATGATCAGCGCTGGTCGCCGAGCAGGGCGTCCAGTCGAGGCGTGTCACTGGCCGATCCGCCGCCGAGTGTCGGCGAATCGTTGTCGGAGCCGTAGACGCCATTGCGCTGGCTGTTGTCCCGGGAGCCGCGCTCGGGCTTGTCGTCCAGATCGCGCACCACCTGCGGCGTGTCGTGCGGTTCGGCGCGCGACGCCTCGAGGGTGTCGATGTGCCGCCGCAGCTGGCCGGTCAGGTTGCTGCGGAAGTTCGCCTCGAAGTTCCGCAGCTCGCGGACCGAGGTGCTCAGCAGGTCGCGCTGACGCTCGAGCTCGCTGAACATGTCGATCCGGCGCTGCTCGATCTCGCGGTCGAGCTGAGCCGCCCGGGAGGTGGCGTCGGACTGCACCCGTTCGGCGTTCACCCGGGCCTCGGACTCGACCCGCTCGGCTCGCGTCCGGGCGTCGGTCGTCACCTGGTGGGCGGACCGGTTGGCCTCCTCGCGGATCCGGTTCGCGTCCTCCTCGGCCTCGGCCGTCAGCCGCTCCGCCTGCTCCGTCGACAACTCGACCAGGCGCACGACGGCGGCGCTGGCCTCCTTGCCGGTGGAGACGACGAGGGTCTGCTTCCCGTCGTGCTGCGGCATCGCGGCCGGTTGCAGCATCGTCGTGTCGACGGGACCGCTGTCCTGAACTGGC
Organism: Microlunatus speluncae; assembly: GCF_009299835.1. GTDB lineage: Bacteria > Actinomycetota > Actinomycetes > Propionibacteriales > Propionibacteriaceae > Microlunatus > Microlunatus speluncae. Next base: position 155,961 of record NZ_VKCZ01000005.1, on the reverse strand, counting down.
GCGGACCGCAGTGACTCGACCTGCTTCTTGAGGTTCTTGTTCTCCTCGATCAGCTGCGCAAAGGCCTCTTCGACCTCGTCGACAAACTCATCGACCTCCAGGACTTCGTACCCCGACTTGCGGGCCATCCGGAAGCGCTTGTTGCGCACATCGTCCAGCGACAGCGTCATCGTTCACCTCAAACAATCGGAACTCGGAACCGTGATGCGTCCGTTACCCATCTGCCTTACCGTACCGAATTCGAGCCTAATGCACACATCCGGCGATGAGCCAGACTCAACTGCTGAAGAACACCAGTGCGTTGATCCTCATCAATATGCTCACCGCGATTGCCAACCCGATGAATGCCAAGTCCAGCATCATCGAGCCGATCCGGACCGGGCGCAGCACCTTGCGCAGCAGCCGCAGTGGCGGGTCGGTGATCGAATAGATGCCCTCGGCGACCACCAACATGGCCCCCCGTGGCTCCCAGTCACGAACCAGCACCGGCACCCAGGACAGGATCATCCGGGCGAACAGAACCATCAGGAACAGCCACAGGACAAAGTTGATGATGAGACCGATGATGACCATCTGAGCCACGTGCCTCGCGTTCGTTTCGACATCCGACCAGGTCGTGACCTCAGACTATCGTGCCGGCTCCCGTCCCCGAGCACCGCGGCCCGGCCTGAACCGACCCCCGGTCAACTCTGGTTGAAAAACCCGCCCGCGATGCGTTCCTTGTCCTCCGCCGTCACATTGATGTTCGGCGGCGACAGCAGGAACACCTTGCTGGTCACGCGATCGATACTGCCACGGACCGCAAAAATCAGGCCCGCCGCGAAGTCCACCAGCCGCCGCGCGTCGCTGTCGTCCATCTCGGTCAGGTTCATGATCACCGGCACGCCGTCACGGAAGTGCTCGCCGATCGTCCTGGCCTCGTTGAACGTGCGCGGGTGCACGGTGATGATGCGGGAGATGTCGGCGGGCCGGGGCGCGACGGACGGCCGCGGGGCGGCCGGCTGCGGTGCCGTGGCGGTGGCCGAGACCACGGTCGGAGCCGGCCGCTTGGTCTCCAGGTTGGTCACCTTGGAGTCCTCGGGCCGGCTCGCCTCGGTCGGCACGCCGGCGGTGGGCTCGTCCTGCCCGGGCTGGTCGTCGTACTCGGAATACCGGTCGTCGGTGACCAGCCCGAGCCATGCAGCCGCTCGCTTCAACCTGTCCGCCATCTGACCGCCCTCACACGTCGATCCCTCATACGCCGATATACATGGGTCCGTCTCGGGACGGTATCGACATTACCGGCGAAGAACTCCCAGGCCGCGAACCTCGAACCCGTGTCGCGTCGGCGTTATCGCCGGTGATCCCGTGGTCACCGTCTATTTCAGGAAGTCCGGGACGTCCAGATCGTCGTCGGCCGGAGGCTGCGGGGCCGGTCGGACCGGCGGCTGACTCGGCTGGTGATTCGGCCGGGCGCTCGGGCCGTTCTGCGGCACCGGCACCGGCTGCTGGGACGGCGCACCGGGCGCACGCTGGCCGGGCTGCTGCGCCGGCGCCGGCTGCCTCGGCGCCCCGCCGTCGGGCTGCCGCTGGTGGTTGACCGGCTGCTGCTGCGGGGCCGGCGGCTGCGACTGCTGCCCCGGTTGCGGCTGGGCCTGCTGCTGCGACCGGGACAGGCCGGGCTGCCGGCTGATCCCCTGCTGCCGGCGCGGCGGCTCGCCGCCTTCGAAGCCGGCTGCGATCACGGTGACCCGCACCTCGTCGCCGAGCGCGTCGTCGATCACGGTGCCGAAGATGATGTTGGCTTCCTCGTGCGCCGACTCCTGGATCAGCGTGGCCGCGGCCGACACCTCGAACAGGCCGAGGTCGGAACCGCCGGCGATCGAGATCAGCACGCCGTGCGCGCCCTCGATGCTCGCTTCCAGCAGCGGTGAGGAGACCGCCATGTCGGCGGCGGCCCGGGCCCGGTCCTCACCGCGCGCCGAACCGATGCCCATCAACGCCGAGCCGGCGTTGGACATGACCGACTTCACATCGGCGAAGTCGAGGTTGATCAAACCGGGCGTGGTGATCAACTCGGTGATGCCGGAGACGCCCTGCAGCAGCACCTGATCGGCCTGCCGGAAGGCGTCCAGGATCGCGATCTGCTGGTTGTCCATCATCGACAGCAGCTTGTCGTTCGGGATCACGATCAGCGTGTCGACCTCCTCGCGGAGGTTGGCGATCCCGTCCTCGGCCTGCACCGAGCGACGCTTGCCCTCGAAGGCGAACGGCCGGGTGACCACTCCGATCGTCAGCGCGCCCATCGCGCGGGCGACCCGGGCCACGACGGGCGCGCCGCCGGTGCCCGTACCGCCGCCCTCACCGGCCGTGACGAAGACCATGTCGGCGCCCTTCAGCGCCTCTTCGATGTCCTGGGCGTGATCCTCGGCAGCCTGCTTGCCCTTCTCCGGATCAGCGCCGGCACCGAGCCCGCGGGTCAGATCCCGCCCGATGTCGAGCTTCACATCGGCGTCGCTCATCAGCAACGCCTGCGCGTCAGTGTTGACCGCGATGAACTCGACTCCCCGTAATCCGGCTTCGATCATCCGGTTGACTGCGTTGACCCCGCCGCCCCCGACGCCGACAACCTTGATCACGGCCACGTAATTCGTTGACGCAGAAACCACGAACCTCCGCCTCTTTCCTGCTCAATGACTACTGGACCCTGCTCACCCAGGTTGTTGCCAAGTCTTGACCTTGGGAAGCGATCGAGAGTTAGACCAGGCGTTCCGGCAAGGCTAAGAGGTCGTCACCGGCAGCGTCCATCACCCCCACCTAGACACGCCAAACAGCCGGAATTCCCTCCACCTGAACCTCAGCTTTACGCGAGTTTGCCGGCGCGCTCCGATGATCGCGCCCCGATCGCGGATCGAGGGTTCAGCGGATCGCCGGGTGGTGCGGCGCGGAGACGTTGTAGACCTTGCCCTTCCGCTCCAGCAGTTTCACCAGCACGGTGGCCTTCAGCGCGGACTCGTCCGCGGTCCCCCAGATCACCCGGTCGCCGTCGGTCAGCTCGAGCTCGATCGAGCTCTCATTGGTCGCCGTGATCACCTCGACCCGCTTCCGCAGCGCCGCGGGCAGCGCGGCCGCGACCAGGCCGACCTGCTCGGCCAGCCGGGTGTTGCCGGCGTTCAGTTCGGCGAGCACGACACCGGCCGGGAGCTTGGCGATCCGGCGGTACGGCACGCCGTGCCGATCCAGCAGCAGGTACGCGTCGCCGTCGTCGACCGCGATCACCGCGGTGCGTTCGCGCACCATGATCACGACCGTGTCCGGATACTGCCGGGTCACCTCGACCGACTCGACCGGCGTCAGCTCCGCCACCCGGCCGGCGATGCCGTCGATGTCCTGCCGGGCCAGCGGCTGATCGAGCGGCACGTCGGCCGCGGCGAGCACGTCGGCCTCGGCCACCACCGTGATGCCGCGCACCTCGACCTGCTTGGTGCCGAGCACGCTGGAGAACCCGACCAGCCAGACGGCCCCACCGGCCAGCGCGAGCACCAGCAGCCCGATCAGCACGAACGGCCAGCGCCGGCGGCGGCGCCGGTAGAGCAGGGACGCGCTGCCGGCCCGGGACGTCGTCGGCCGGCCCGCCGTCGCCGTGCGGTTCATCGCGTCCCCGGGTGGCTCACGTCAGCTCCCGTACCGGCGGCGCAGTTCGTCGACGATCTTGGGAGCGACCTTGGTCACGTCGCCGCAGCCGACGGTCACCACGACATCGCCGGGGCGGGCGATCCCGGCCACGGTCGGCGCCGCCTCGTCCCACACCGGTTGATAGGTGACGGTGGCCGTGCCGGGCCGGATCGCGTCGGCGACCAGGGCACCCGTGATTCCCTCGATCGGGTCCTCCCGATCACCGCAGACGTCCATCACGATCACCTCGTCGGCGACCTCCAGGGCGGCCGCGAACTCGCGCCAGAAGTCTCGAGTGCGGGTGTAGAGGTGCGGCTGGAAACAGATCACCACCCGGCCGTCGCCGGCCGCCGGCCGAGCCGCGGTGAGCATGTTGGCCACCTCGGTCGGGTGATGCGAATAGTCGTCGTAGACCCGGACGTCGTTCACGGTCCCGATCAGTTCGAACCGGCGGTGGGTGCCGCCGAACTGGCCGAGCGCCGCCCGTACGGCCGCGTCGTCGCCGCCGAGATACGTCGCCACCGCGTAGGTCGCGGCGGCGTTCAGCGCGTTGTAGCGGGCCGGCACGGTCAGCCGCACCTGGCCGCCGGTGCCGCGCCGGGTGTCGGTCAGCGTGAAGGTCGAGCCGCCGCCGGCCAGCTCCAGGTCGGTCAGCCGCAGGTCGGCGGTCTCGCTCAGTCCGAAGGTGATGATCTCCGGCGCCGCCGCCCCTTCGACGAGCTCAGGGGACGTCCGGGTGGAGATCGTCTTGACCAGCTCGACCGCGCCCGGATCGTCGGCGCTGACCACCAGCAGCTTCAGCTCCGGCTTGGTGGCGAACCGGACGAAACCGTCCGCGTAGGCCGCCGGGGTGCCCCAGTTGGTCAGGTGATCGGGATCGACGTTGGTCACCACGGCGACCTCGGCCGGGTACTGCAGGAACGAGCCGTCACTCTCGTCGGCCTCGACCACCATCGCGTCGCCGGAGCCGATGTGGCCGCCGGTCTTGCTGCCGAGGAACGAGCCGCCGATCAGATAGGACGGGTCAGCCCCGACCTCGGTCAGCACCCGGGCGATCATCGCCGTGGTCGTGGTCTTGCCGTGGGTGCCGGCGACCGCGACCCCGCGCCGGCCGAGCATCAGCGAACCCAGCGCCTCACTGCGGTGCAGCACCCGCAAGCCCCGCGCCCGCGCCTCGGCCAGCTCCGGGTTGTCCTCCCGGATCGCCGACGACGCGATCACCGTCCTGGCGTCGCCGAGCTGCTCGGCCGCGTGTCCGACGTAGGTCCGGGCGCCGCGTTTGGTCAACGCCTGCAGGTATCCCGAGTCCTGCCGGTCGCTGCCGCTGACCTCGTAGCCGAGGTCGAGGAAGGCCGAGGCGATCCCGTTCATCCCGGAGCCGCCGATGGCGATGAAATGGACCGGCGGGAGTTGCTCGACACCGATCAGTTCGGTCGGCGTGATCAAGCCCATGACTGTGCTACCTCCAGGGTTCGAGCGGCAAGATCGGCGGCGGCGTCGGTGCGGCCGACGTCACGACTGGCGGCCGACATCCGGGTCAGCCGTTCCGGGTCCAAGATCAACTCCGGGATCCGGGCCCGGGCCCATTCCGGGGTGCAGTCGGCGTCCTCGAGCAGTTCGCCGCCGCCGGCCTCGACCACGCCGGCCGCGTTCCGGCGCTGCTCGCCGTTGCCCACCGGGTACGGCACGTAGACGGCCGGCAGCCCGATCGCGGACGTCTCCATCACCGTGTTCGCGCCGCACCGGCCGAGCATCAGGTCCGCCGCCGCGTAGGCGAGCTCCATCCGCTCCACGTACGCCAGCGGCGCGTAGACGGCACCGGTGTCCGGGTCGGTCCGGCGCACCGTCTCGGCGGTGACGTTCTTCGGGCCGAGCGCGTGCAGCACCTGGATGCCGGCCCGGAGCAGGTCGTCCACCGATTCGATCACGGCCCGGTTGATGCTGGCCGCGCCCTGCGAACCGCCGCTGACCAACAGCGTCGGCTGATCGGGCGCGAGGTCGAACTCCTTCCGGGCGTCGTCGCGCCGGCCGGCCCGGTCGAGCTCGGTGATGGCGCGGCGCAGCGGCAGCCCGATGCACTGGGCGTGCGGCAGCGGGGTGGCCGGGAAGGACGTGTAGACGTGGTCGGTGAACCGCGCCGCCAGCTTGTTGGCCAGGCCGGGCACGATGTTGCCTTCATGGATCACGATCGGCAGTCCGAGCCGGCGCGCCGCCAGATAGGCCGGGGTGGAGACGTAGCCGCCGAAGCCGAGCAGCACCGAGGCCTGTTTCGACCGCAGCACGTCGGCGGCGGCCGAAATCGCGCGGTTCAGCCGGACCGGGACCTTGATCAGATCGAGGCCGGGCCGGCGCGGCATCGGCACCGGCGGGATCAGTTCCAGCGGCAGTCCGGCCGCGGGGATCACCGTCGTCTCCAGGCCGCGCTCGGTGCCGATCGCGGTGAGTTGCGCCTCCGGCGCCTGACGCCGCAGTTCTTCGGCGGTGGCGATCAGGGGTGACGTGTGGCCGGCACTACCGCCGCCGGCCAGGACGACGCTGAGCGAGCGGCCCTGTGGCCCGCTCGTCGGGCGGGCCTCCGGTTCGCTCATCGAGGTGGTCTCATCGGGTCCGTGCCTTACCGGGGTTGATCTTGCTGGACTTGGCGGCCTTGGCGGCCTTGGTGTTCTTCGCGGCCGGCGCGGACCGGCCGGGCTTCGCCGTCTTGGCGGTCTTGACGGTCTTGACGGTCTTGGCGGTCTTGGTGGGCCGACCGCGGTGCCCGACCACAGTAGTCATCTCGGGCGGGGTGCGGCCCGACCGGCGGGCCAGGAAGGTGCGGGCGGCCGGCTCGTTCCGGGCACAGGTCAGCAGCACGCCGACCGCCATCAGGCTCGAGATCAGCGCCGAGCCGCCGTAGGACAGGAACGGCAGCGGAACGCCGGCGACCGGCAGCAGCCGGAGCACGACCGCGAGGTTGATCAGCGCCTGAACCATCAACCAGACGGTAACGCCGGCGGCCGCATACCGGAAGAACGGGTGGTCGCTGCGCATCGCGATCCGGATCCCGGCGTAGCCGAGGACCAGGAAGAGCGCCAGCACGATCACGCTGCCGAACAGCCCCAGCTCCTCGCCGATGACGGCGAAGATGAAGTCGGTGTGCGCCTCCGGCAGGCCGCCCCACTTCTGCCGGCTGCCGCCGATCCCACTGCCCCACCAGCCGCCCGACGCCACCGCGAGCAGACCGGCGTTGGTCTGGTCGTTGGCGCCGCCGAGATCGGCGGTCGGGTCGAGGAACGCCGCCAGCCGGGTCATCCGGTTGGGGCTGGCCAGGAACAACCCGACCATGCCCGCGATTCCGGTGCCGGCGATCGCGATGAAGATGCGCATCGGCGCGCCGACGATCCAGAGCACGCCGACCATGATGCTGGCGACCACGACCGCGGTCCCGGCGTCGCGCTGGAACACCACCAGCAGCACGATGATCAACGTCGCCGGCAGATAGGGAATGATCAGGTGCCGCGGCTGGTCGAGCAGTTTGTCCTTGCGGGCCAGCACATCGGCGCCCCAGACCACGATGGCGAGCTTGGCGAACTCGGCCGGCTGGATCATGAACAGCGAGGAGCCGAAGTAGAGCCAGTTCTGGTTGCCGCCGACGCTCACCCCGAGCGGGGTGTAGGTCAAGATCAACAGGATCGCGGCCAGCGCCAGGCCGGCCCAGGCCAGCACCCGCAGGATACGGGGCGGCAGCCTCATCATCAACAGTCCGCCGGCGATCCCGATGCCGAGGAAGATCGCCTGCCGCTTGACGTAGTAGTAGGCGTCGCCGTAGTTCAGCTCGGCCGAGACGCTGGAGGCGGAGAGCACCATCAGCATGCCCAGTGCGACCAGGATCCCGGTCGCGCCGAGCACCAGGTGGAAGCTGGCCAGCGGGCGCTCCAGCACGGCCTCGAGCCAGGCTCCGGCCGACCGTCGGGACCGCGTCCCCGGCAGCAGCCCGCTGCGCTCCGGCTCGCCGTCGACGGAGTCGGCCCCGGCTTCGCGTTGGAACGGTCCGGTCACGGTCGCCACGGGTCGCTCCCTTTCTCTCCTACCCGACCCCGCCGGCCGTAGGGCGGGGGCGTCACCCGCCCGGCAGCTCGGCCACGGCCGCGGCGAAGGCCTCGCCCCGGGCGGCGTAATCGGTGTACATGTCCTTACTGGCGCATCCCGGGGCGAGCAGCACTGCATCACCCGGTCTGGCCAGGGAAGCAGCCGCCGTCACGGCCTGAGCCATGGCCCTAGTCTCCGCCGAGTCGACCCTAATCACCGGGACCTGAGGCGCGTGTCGGCCGAGCGCCCCGGCGATCAGGTCGGCGTCGACCCCGAGCAACACCGCGCCGCGCAGCCGGTCCGCGTGCTTGATGATCAACTCGTCGAAGGTGGTGCCCTTGGCCTGGCCCCCGGCGACCCAGACCACCGACTCGAACGCGGTCAGCGCGGCGTCGGCGGCGTGCGGGTTGGTGGCCTTGGAGTCGTCGACGTAGGTGACGCCCTTCAGCACCGCGACGGTCTCGATCTTGTGCGGTCCGAGCCGGACCGCGCGCAGGCCGTCGCGGACCGCGGTCGCGGGCACGCCGAAGGACCGGGCCAGTGCCGCCGCGGCAAGAGCGTTGGCAACGTTGTGCGGCGCGGCCGGCAGCACGTCGGCGACCTTGGCCAGCTCCAGCGCCGAGTCGGCCCGCTGCGGGATGAAGGCGCGGTCGACGATCAGGTCGTCGACGATGCCGACCATCGAGCGGTCCGGGATGCCGAGCGTGAAGCCGATCGCCCGGGCCCCTTCGACGACCTCGGCGTCCATCACCATCTGCTCGGTCGCCGGGTCGGCCACGTTGTAGACACAGCTGGCCTGGACCCGCTCGTAGATCTTGGCCTTGGCCGCCCCGTAGTTCTCGGTCGATCCGTGCCACTCCAGATGGTCGGGCTGCAGGTTGAGCACCGCGGCGGAGTGCAGGGACAGCGAGTCCGACCAGTGCAGCTGGTGGCTGGACAGCTCGACGGCGAGGACGTCGTACGGCTGCGGGTCGAGCACGATCTCCATGATCGGCCGGCCGATGTTGCCGACGGCGGCCGTCCGCAGCCCGGCGGCGCTGAGCATCGCCTCCAGCATCAGCGTGGTCGAGGTCTTGCCGTTGGTGCCGGTGATGCCGATCCACGGGATGATCTTGTTCGGCCGGCTCAGCCGCCAGGCCAGCTCGACCTCGCTCCAGACCGGGACGCCGCGGGCGGCGGCCTGGACCATCAGCGGCGCGGTCGGCGGGAAGCCGGTGGTGATCACCAGGTGCGCCTCGTCCGGCAGCGTCGCGGTGGAGCCCGGGCCGAGCCGGACCTCGGCGTCGAGCGTGCGCAGCAGGGTGGCCCGCTCGCCGACCTGCTCGTTGTCGGCGTCGTCCAGCACCAGCACCCGGGCCCCGAACTCGAGCAGCGCGTCGGCCGCGGCGAAGCCGGCCACGCCGAGGCCGGCGATGATCACCCGGGCCTGCGGCCAGGGCGAGGCGCCGTCGGCGGTCGGCAGCCAGCTCGGGCTCATCGGGCTTGCCCTTCGACAGGCTCAGGGAACGTCAATGTCGTCATGTTCCGGCCACCCATTCCGCGTAGAAGATTCCCAGGCCGGCGGCGACGAACAGGCCGGCCACGATCCAGAAGCGCATCACGATCGTCACCTGCTGCCAGCCCAACAGCTCGAAGTGGTGGTGCAGTGGTGACATCTTGAACAGCCGGCGACCCTTGGTCGCCTTGAAGAAGCCGACCTGCAGGATCACCGAGGCGACCTCGATCACCAGCAGGCCGCCGAGGATGACCAACAACAGCTCGGTCCGGGTGAAGATCGCCAGCCCGGCCAGCGCGCCGCCGAGCGAGAGCGAGCCGGTGTCGCCCATGAAGATCTTGGCCGGTTCGGCGTTCCACCAGAGGAAGCCGAAGCAGGCCCCGGCGAGCGCGATCGCCACCACGGCGAGGTCGTACGGGTCGCGCACCTCGTAGCACTTCGGCCCGGCCGAGGCGACGGAGGCGCAGGACTGGTTGAACTGCCAGATGTTCACCAGCGTGTACGCGCCGAAGATCATCACGCAGGCGCCGGAGGCCAGGCCGTCCAGGCCGTCGGTCAGGTTCACCCCGTTGCTGGCGGCCGCGATCAGCAGCATCACCCAGATGATCACCAGGACCACCGGCAACTGCAGGAAGTCGATGTCGCGGAGGAACGAGATCGCGTTCGAGGCCGGCGTGATCCCCCGCTCGTCCGGGAACTGCAGTGACAAGATCGCGAACGTGATCGCGACCAGCGACTGGCCGAGCAGCTTGGCCTTGCTGCGAAGGCCGAGCGAGCGCTGGTTCCTGATCTTGAGGAAGTCGTCCAGGAAGCCGACCACGCCGAGCCCGGCGAACAGGAACAGCACCAGCACGGCCGAGGCCGACGGTGCCGTCCAGGTCAGCAGGTGACTGATCGCGTACGCGCCGACGACCGCGACGATGATCACCAGGCCGCCCATCGTCGGGGTGCCCCGCTTGGTGTGGTGCGAGGTCGGCCCGTCGTCGCGGATCAGCTGGCCGTACCCCTTGCGGACCAGGAAGGTGATCGCCAACCGGGTGCCGAGCAGGGTGCCCAACAGGGCCAGCGCGCCGGCGAAGACAATCGTTCTCACGGGCGTTCCTCGGCGGTCAGGATCGCGTCGGCCACCACATCCAGGGCCAGCCCGCGGGACGCCTTGACCAGCACGGTGTCGCCCGGCTCGGCCTCGACCAACTGCACCGCCTCGTCGGCGTCGGTGGCCGCGGTCGCCTCGGCCAGGCCGGCCTTGCGGGCCGCGCCGACATAGACCGGGCCGTACTCGCCGACCCCGATCAACCGCTGCACGCCGCGCTGGGCCGCGTACCGGCCGATCGCCCGGTGCTCGCTGTCGGCGACCTCGCCGAGCTCGAGCATGTCGCCGAGCACCGCCCAGACCCGGGCGTCCGGCCACTGCTGGGCCCGGCCGGCGGCCAGCTCGGTCAACGCGTCGATGGCCGCCCGCATCGACTCGGGGTTGGCGTTGTAGGCGTCGTTCAGCACCAGGACGCCGTCCGACCGCTCGGACAGCTCCATCCGGAACCGCGACCGGGGCTCGGCGGCGGAGAGCCGCTCGACCACGTCCGGGAACGGCACGCCGACAGCCAGCGCCGCGGCCGCGGCCGAGACCGCGTTGCCGACCTGGTGCCGGCCGATCATCCGCAGCCGGACCTGGCCGTCGCCCTCGGTCTCGGGCAGCCGGGCGTGCAGGGTGAAGCCGTAATGACCGGCCCGGTCGCCGGACAGCCGGGTGGCCCAGACGGCACGGTCGGTGCCCGGGTCGTGGCCGACCCCGGCCGCGATCACCCGGCCCTTGGTCCGGTCCCGCATGGCCCAGACCAGCGGATCGTCCGCGGTCAGCACCGCGGTGCCGTCCTCGGTCAGCGCCTCGACCAGCTCGCCCTTGGTCTGCGCGATCGCCTCGACACTGCCGAACTCGCCGACGTGGGCGCTGCCGACGTTGAGCACCACCGAGACGTCGGGCGGGGTCAGTTCGCAGAGGTACGCGATGTGGCCGACTCCGCGGGCGCCGTGTTCGGCGACCAGGAACCGGGTCTGCGGCTCGACCCGGGCCACGGTCAGCGGCACACCGATCTCAGTGTTCAGGTTGCCGAGCGGCGCGATCGTCGGCGCGGTCGGCTCGAGCAACTGGGCGACCAGATCCTTGCAGGAGGTCTTGCCCTGGGATCCGGTGATCGCGACCACCCGCAGCCCGTCGGCCCGGGACTTGTCCACCAGGTGCCGCGTGATCCGGCCGAGCGCCAGCAGCGGAGCGGGCACCACCAGCTGCGGTCCGTCGCCGTCCACCGGGTGCTCCACCAGCGCCAGCGCCGCACCGGCCGCCCAGGCGGTCGCCACGAAGTCGTGACCGTCGACCCGCTCCCCCGGCAGGGCGACGAACAGGGAACCCGGCTTGACCGTCCGCGAGTCCACCGTCAGATCGGTGATCACCCGCGCCCGGTCGACGGTGCCGGACAGACTCGAGCCGGACTCGGGCGAGGCCCCCGCCGTCGGCTCGGACAACAGGTCGGCCACCTCGCCAGTGGTCAACTCGATCATCGAAATCCTTCCCTGTTCTGATCTCCCGCACCGGTGCGGGACGCGGCGGCCCCCCACAGGCCCCCGCCAAACTACGACTGACTGCCGGCTTGCCCCGCCGGCTCCAAGCGCCGCCACTCCTCGATCGCGACGGTCGCGTCGTCGAACGGCAGCAGGTCGGTGCCGATCTGCTGGCCCTGTTCATGCCCCTTGCCCAGGATCGCGATCACGTCGCCCGACCGGGACAACCGTAATGCGGCGGCGATCGCCGCTCGACGGTCCCCTCCGTCCAGCACGGTGGTGGTGCCCGCCCGAGCCCGCTCGGTCGCCCGGGCGCCGGCCAGCGCCGCGGCCCGGATCGTCGCCGGATCCTCGGTCCGCGGGTTGTCGTCGGTGATCACCACCACGTCGGCCCGCTCGGCCGCCGCCGCCCCCATCGGGCCGCGCTTGTCCGGATCCCGGTCACCGCCGCAGCCGACGACCACGATCCGCCGCCCGCGGAGCGGCACCCCCGGATCATCGCCGCCGGGTGCCGTCGCCGGATCCGTCCCCGCCGGCAGCGCGTCGATGGCAGCGGCGATGGCCTGCGGGGTGTGCGCGAAGTCGACATAGACCGCCGGCGCGGCACCGCCCAGCCGGACCCGCTGCATCCGGCCCGGCACGTCGGCGGCCAGGCCGGCGATCGCGGTGTCGAGATCGAAGGCCGGGCCGTCGGCCAGCAGGAGGTCGAGTACGGCGAGCGCGGTGAGCCCATTGCGGACGTTGAAGTCACCCGGCAGCCGCATCGCGAACTCGCGCCCGCCACTCGGCGTCCGGGCGGTGATCATGGTCTGTTCGGCGCTGCCGCGGACCGTCACCGGCGCGTAGTCGGCCGCGGCCGCGGTGCCGATCGTGCGGACCGGGATCGCGGCGGCCTGCAGCCGGCCGACCAGCTCCCGGCCCCGCGGGTCGTCGGAGTTGATCACCGCCGCCCTGGTCCGCTCGGCGGTGAACAACCGCGCCTTCGCCTCGAAGTAGTGATCCAGGCTCGGATGGAAATCCAGGTGATCACGACCGAGGTTGGTGAACGCCGCCACGTCGAACCGGATCGGATCGGTCCGGCCCTGGTCCAGCGCGTGCGAGGTGACTTCCATGATCACCGTGTCGGCGCCGCGCTCGACCATCTGCGCCAGCAGGCTCTGCAGCTCCGGCGCCTCCGGGGTCGTGATCGTGGTCCGGTCCGCCGGCAGCTCGACCCCGTCCAGCCGGAAGCCCATCGTGCCGATCATGCCGACCCGGCGGCCGGCGGCCAGCAGCGCGGCCTCGAGCAGCGAACAGGTGGTGGTCTTGCCGTTGGTCCCGGTGACCGCGATCATCGTCAGCCGCTCGGCCGGCTCGCCGTACACCCGGGCCGCCAGCGGCCCCATCGCCGCGCGCGGGTCGGCCAGCTCGATCACCGGAACGCCGATCGGATCGGCGCCGGACTCGATCAGCTCGCGACCGGCGGCGTCGGTGACGATCGCCACCGCGCCGGCCCGGACCGCGGCCGGCGCGAACCGCGCACCGTGGGTGGCCAGCCCGGGCAGCGCCACGAAGATCCCGCCCGGCCGGACCAGGCGGTCACTCAGGCTGACGCCCGACACCGGGGTGTCAGGCAGGCCCGGCTGGTCGAACAGGTCGGACAATCGGCACGGTTCAGGCAGTCGGGACGATGGCGGCACCCCCGAGCCGCCGGGGGGATCGGAATTCACTGGCCCGACGCTATCGACTGGAGGGGGTGCCGAGAAAGCCGGCCGGGTGCTGGACGGGACGCCCCGGCACGGTCACCACGTGATCTTCTCCTCCTTGGCCCGCTCTGCGGTCGGCGGGACGCCGTACCGGGGCAGGGCCAGCTGCATGATGTCGGTCGCCGCCGGAGCCGCCCCGCTGGTGCCGGTGTCGCTGCTCTTGGGGTTGTCGACCACGACGTAGGTGATCAACTCGGGATCGTTGATCGGCGCGGCCGACACATAGGAGACGGTGTAGCCGTTGTAGCAGCCGCAGGCCGGGTCGTAGCGCTGCGCGGTGCCGGTCTTGCCGCCGCTCTGGTAGTGGTCGACGGCGAGCTTGCCGGATCCGTGATCGACGACGGCCTGCATCAGGTCCCGCATCTGGTCGGAGGTCTCCGGCGAGATCACCCGGCGCGGCGGGGCCTTGGTCAGCGGCACCGGCTGGCCGGTCTGGTCGGTGGCGCCCTTGATCACCGTCGGCTGGTGGTAGACACCGCCGTTGATCAGCGCCGCGATCGCCGCCGCCTCCTGCACCGCGGTGACCGACAGGCCCTGACCGAACGCGATCTGGTCCCGGGTGTAGTCCTTCATGTCGGCCGGCGGCAGGTGACCGGCGGCCTCGCCGGCGATCTCGATCCCGGTCTTCTTGCCCAGCCCGAACAGGGCGAGATAGTCCCGCAGCTTCGCCTTGTCCATCTGCCGGGCCAGCATGATCGTGCCGATGTTGGACGACTTCGCGATCACGCCGCGCATCAGCAGGTCGATCTCGCCGTGCGCGAACGCGTCCTTGATCAGGCCGCCACCGGATTCGAGTCGCTCCGGAATGGTCAGCTTGGTCTCGGGATCGGCGATCCCGGCTTCGATCAGCGCGGCGGCGGTGAGCAACTTCTCCACGCTGCCGGGCTCGTACGCGGCGGAGACGGCCCGGTTGCCGCGGTCCTCCGGGGCGGCGTCCCCCGGCTTCGACGCGTCGTAGTTCGGGTAGTTGGCCAGCGCCAGGATCTCGCCGGTCTTCACGTTCATGGTGATCGCGGTGCCGGTGTCGCCGCCGACCTTCTGCACCTGCTGGGCCAGCCGGCGCTCCACCGTCCATTGCAGTTCGGCGTCGATGGTCAGCTGGTAGTCGGTGCCGTCGACCGCCGGATTGATCTTGCTCTCACCGAGCGGGATCCTGCTGCCGTTCGGCGCCATCTCGAAGATCTCCTGACCCTCGACACCGGCCAGCTGCTTGTCCAGGGAGCGCTCCAGGCCGGCCACACCCTCGCCCGCGCCGTTGACGAAGCCGACCACGCCGGCCGCCACCGATCCGGCCGGGTAGACCCGGATCGGGTCGCTCTCCCGGAACACGCCGTACAGCTTCTTCTCGGTCAGCTCGGCCGCCAGCGCCAGGTAGGTCGTCGCCGGCACCTTCTTGGCCAGATAGACGAAGCGCGTGTCCGGCTTGTTCAGCCGGCTGAGCAGCGTCGCCCGGTCGAGCTCCAGATGGTTCAGGATCACCTCGGCGAACTGGGCCGCCCGGGTCGGGTTCTTCGCGGTGTTCGAGGTCAGGGTCGGATCGGCGGTCACCGCGACCGCGGGCTGGGTGGTCGCCAGCACCGAGCCGTTCCGGTCGACCAGGTCACCCCGGGTCGGCAGCAGCGGCAGCTTGGCGGTGAACTGGTCGGCTCCGGCGGCGTACGCGGCGGAGTCGAAGCCCTGCAACTGGAGCAGCCGGCCGGCGCACAGCGAGAGCGCGATCGCCATCGCGACCAGCACGATCCGCAGTCGCCGCGGGCTGTTGCCGAGCGCCACCCGGCGGATCGGATGACGGACCTTCTTCTTGGCCGGCCGGGCCGCGGTCCGGGCGGCGACCGCGCGCTGCTTCCGTTCCGCTCCGGGCCGGAGCTTGCGGGTGCCGGTCGAGGCCGGGGCCGACGTCGTGCGCCGGGCCCGGGGGCGGCGTTCGTCGGCGGCCATCAGTTCTCACCCTCCTGGCGCTGCTGGTCCTGTTCGCGTTCCTGCTCGCGTTGCTGCTCGCGCTGCCGCTCGGCCTCCGCCTCGGCGCGCTTCTTCGCCTCCTTCGCGGCCTGCTTGGCCTCCTTCTCGGCCCGCTCCGCCGCGAGCTCCGCCGGCGTCTTGACCACGATGCCCGGCACCTCGTCGCCGTCGACCCGCTTCGGGTCACCCTCGATCGTGCCCTCCGGCAGCCGCAGGATGACCGGGTACGGATTCGGCCGCAGCCCAAGGGCCGAGGCGCGCTCGGCCAGCTCCTGCGGGGCGGCGGTCTTGTCCAGCTTGGTCTCCAACTCGACCTGCCGGTACGCCAACTCGGACTCCTGCCGCTGCAGCTGACGGGTCTCGAACGCCTGGCCCTGCAGCGACGTGTTCAACATCAACAACCCGGCCAGGCCGAGCCCGAGCACGCCGATCAACACCACCAGGAACGGCATCGGCGCCAGCCGCGGCGGGTCCTGCCGCGCCGGCACGGTGCGCAGCCGCTTCCGTTCGGTGGAGTCGGACTCACCGCCCGACGGTGCCAGTAGTGCGCTCACGCCGCCTTCTCCCCCATTCCTTGACTCCCGCCTGTCGCGCCCCCGGGCTTCGTGCCCCCGAGCTCCGAGCGCTCGATCTTCATCGCCGCCCGCAGCCGGGCCGAGGCCGCGCGCGGATTGAGCTCGACCTCGGCCGGTTCCGGTCGTTCCGCCCCCCGGGTGAGCAGGGTCAGCTCCGGCCGCAACTCGTCCGGCACCACCGGCAGGCCGCGCGGCGCCCGGTCGGTCGCGCCGGCGGCGAACGTCCGCTTCACCATCCGGTCCTCCAACGAGTGGTACGCCAGCACCGCGATCCGGCCGCCGGGCGCGAGCGCGGTCACCGCCGCGGGCAGCGCCGCCTCGAGCGCGGCGAGCTCGGCGTTGACCTCGATCCGCAGCGCCTGGAACGTCCGCTTGGCCGGGTGGCCGCCGGTCTTGGCCGACTTGGCCGGGATCGCCCGCTGCAGCAGGGTGACCAGCCGGGCCGAGGTGGTGAACGGCTCGGTCGTCCGCTCGGTGACGATCCGCCGGGCGATCCGGTCGGCGAAGCGTTCCTCGCCGTAGACGCGCAGGATCCGGGTCAGCTCGGCGACGTCGTACGTGTTCAGCACGTCGGCCGCGGTGAGCGGCTGGTCCTGGCCCATCCGCATGTCCAGCGGCGCGTCGACGGCGTACGCGAACCCGCGCTCGGCCCGGTCGATCTGCAGCGAGGACAGGCCGAGGTCGAACAGGATCGCCCGGACCGTGCTCAGCCCGGCATCGGCCAGGACCTCGGGCAGTTCGTCGTACACGGCGCGGATCAGGCGCACCCGGTCGCCGTACCGGCTCAGCCGACGGGTCGCCTCGGCCAGCGCCTCGGGGTCGCGGTCGAGCCCGATCAGCCGGGCGGCCGGGCAGGCGTCGAGCAGCGCGGCCGAGTGGCCGCCGAGCCCGGTGGTGCAGTCGACGAACACCGGCTGCGGATCGTCCGGCGTCGGCCCCAGGGCCGGCGCCAGCAATTCGACGATCCGGCCGAGCAGGACGGGAACATGGCGGGGCTCTTCGCTCATCCGTACCGCCCGCGGAGGTGAGCAGGGCTGGCTGACCGGACCACGATCTCGATCAGCCTCATCTCGACCCCCACTGTGCGTTTGCTGTTCCGTCCACGTTCGGCCGGCAAGCAGGCGGCTCGTGTCGGCAGGTTTCAACCCGAGATCCGCGGGAAGTGCTACCTGGCACCGGGGAAGGTGCGCCAGGGAGCCGGATCGTCGGGTTGAAGCCTGGAGACACGAGCTCGCTGCTTCTCATCGACCGCTTATTCAGTTCTCACAGCTCGGTGGTGCGTGGGTCCTGCTCCTTCTCGGGCGGCTCGCGGTTACAAGCCCGGGAAGACCTCGTCGTTCATCTCGGCGAAAGCCGTCTCCTGTTCGCCCGCGTAGGACTCCCAGGCCGCGGCATCCCAGACCTCCACCCGATTCATCGCCCCCACCACCACGCAGTCCTTGTCCAGGCCCGCGTACGTCCGCAGATGCGGCGGGATGGTGATCCGCCCTTGCTTGTCCGGCGTCTCGTCCGAGGCACCGGAGGCCAGCATCCGTTGGTAGTCGCGCACCTGCTTACTGCTGGAGGGGGCATTCCTCAGGGCTTGGGTCTGCTCGATGAACGTCGCGACGGGCCAGATCGCCAGGCATCGATCCTGCGCTCGGGTGATCACCAGTCCGTCCGCCAGTTCATCTCGAAACTTCGCCGGGAGGATCAGTCGGCCCTTCTCGTCGAGCTTCGGAGTGTGGGTGCCGAGAAACACGGCGACCACCTCCTGGCTCCACAATCAGCCCGATCTGCTCCACTTTCCGCCACCATACTCCACTTCACTCCACTTGGCACCCTTTTCGCCCCAACCTCCCCCCATCCGTGTCCCCACCGCCCGGCGGCCGTACGATCCCGAAACCGGTCCACGGTCACCGGAAGGGCGAATCACCGCGTATGGTCATCGTGGGAACTTCCTCCCATTGACACCTTGTGCCGCTTTGGCGCGCTGCCGATGAGACGGTCGACCTAAGACACGGAGGACAGGTGACCTTGAGCTACGCCAGAACCGGAGACGGTTCGTATTCCCTCACTGATGTTGTGCGCGTGATGGGCGAGGTCCGCGAGGCCATCGAGGGAATCATCGAGGGCAAGCGCAGCGCCGTTGACCTGGCGCTCGTCGTGCTGCTCGCCGAAGGCCACCTGCTGGTGGAGGACGTGCCCGGCGTCGGCAAGACGATGCTGGCGAAGGCCCTCGGCCGGTCGATCGACTGCACGGTGCGCCGGGTGCAGTTCACCCCGGACCTGCTGCCCTCCGACATCACCGGGGTCTCGGTCTTCAACCAGGAGACCCGGGACTTCGAGTTCAAGCCGGGCGGCATCTTCGCCAACATCGTCGTCGGCGACGAGATCAACCGGGCCTCGCCGAAGACCCAGTCGGCGCTGCTGGAGTCGATGGAAGAGCGACAGGTCAGTGTCGACGGCACCACCTATCTGCTCGAGACGCCGTTCATGGTGGTGGCGACCCAGAACCCGATCGAGATGGAGGGCACCTATCCCCTCCCCGAGGCGCAGCGGGACCGGTTCATGGCCCGGATCCAGATGGGCTACCCGACGCCGAACGCCGAGTTGGACATGCTCGACTCACACGGGTCGTCGGATCCGCTGGCCGATCTGCGGCCGGTCACCGACGGCCTCACCGTGCGCGGGCTGATCACGGCGGTCCGTGGCGTGTACGTCTCCCAGTCGGTGAAGCAGTACATCGTCGCCGTCGTCAACGCGACCCGGAACACCCGGGATCTGCGGATCGGCGCGTCGCCCCGGGCCAGCCTGCAGCTGCTCCGCGCCAGCCGCGCCTTCGCCGCGCT
Source organism: Microlunatus speluncae (assembly GCF_009299835.1). Lineage (GTDB taxonomy): Bacteria > Actinomycetota > Actinomycetes > Propionibacteriales > Propionibacteriaceae > Microlunatus > Microlunatus speluncae. The sequence goes on along the minus strand of NZ_VKCZ01000005.1, from coordinate 137,078 downwards.
GTCCGGCCGGGACTACGTCACCCCGGACGACGTCGGCACCCTCGCCGTGTCCGTCCTCGCCCACCGGGTGCTGCCGTCGACCGACGCCCAGCTGGCCCGGCGGACCGTGGCCGACATCATCTCCACCGCCGTCTCCTCGGTGCACATCCCGGATCGCAATCCGGCCGAGGCACCGACCCGGACGGAACGGCGGCGCGACCGGCAGAACGCGCCGGCCCGCCAGGCCTGACTCGCGACACTGAAGAGGAGTCGGGGTGCACGGCACGAAATTCTGGCAACTGCTCACCGGCCGCGGCCGGATCTTCACCGTCGTCGGGGTGATCGTGACCCTGGTCGGGGTGGTCAGCGACCAGCGCGACATCATGCGGCTCGGCCTGCTGTTGCTGGTGCTGCCGATCCTGGCCGCCATCCTGGTCGCCCGGACCCGGCTGCGACTGTCCTGCGAACGGTCGGTCGAGCCGGCCCAGGTCGCGCTCGGCTCACCGATGCGAGGCCGGATCGTCCTCGGTCAGCAGGGCCGGCTGCCGATCGGCATCCTGATGTTGGAGGACGCGGTGCCGCGCGAGCTGGGCAACCGGCCGCGCTTCCTGATCGACCGGGCCACGCTGAACTGGCGCCGTGAGGTGGAGTATCCGCTGCTCGGGCGGGTGCGCGGGCGGTTTCGTACCGGGCCGCTGATGGTGCGCACCACGGACCCGTTCGGGCTGGTCCGGATGGACCGGCAGTTCGTCGCCTCCAGCGAGGTGATGGTGACGCCCGACATCGTTCCGCTGCCGCCGCTGCGGGCGGCCGGCGGCGCCGGCAGCACCGGCGAAGCGCAGCCGCACCGGATCGGCGTGGTCGGCGCCGACGACGCGCTGATCCGGGAGTACCGGCACGGCGACGACGTCCGCCGGGTGCACTGGCGGTCGACCGCGCGCCGGGATCAGCTGATGGTGCGCCGCGAGGAACAGGCCTGGGATCCGAGCGCCAGCATCCTGCTCGACTCCCGCGACTCGGCCCACGCCGGCCGCGGCATGCACAACTCGATCGAATGGGCGATCTCGGCCGCCGGCTCGGTGGCCACCCACTTCCTGGACACCGGGTTCAGCGTCGAGATCTTCGACGCCGGCGGGCCGCTGCACATCAGCGGCGCTATGGGCCAGCACAGTTCGGCCAGCAAGCAACTGGTGGTGGAGCGGCTGACCGACCTGCGGCCGCGATCGACCCGGTCGCTGCACTACGCGGTCGAGTCGGCGAACGCCGACCGGCCCGGGCAGTTGATCGTCGCCATCCTCGGCCGGCTCACCCCGGCCGACGCCGAGGTGCTGCTCCGGGTCCGCGGCAGCCGGGCCCGCGGCCTGGCCATCGTCCTGGACGTCGCCACGTTCGCCGGCGAGGAGGAGGACGAGCGGCGCAAGGAGGCGGCCGACCTGGCCCGGAAGGTGCTACTGGACAACCAGTGGCGGGTGGTGCAGGCGGACCGGACGACCTCGGTCGGCGACGCCTGGGCCGGCCTGAACGAGCTGAGCCGGGTGGGATGATGCGCGCCACCGATCGCAGCACCGTCGCGGTGACCATCGCCGTCCTGTTGGCGTCCCTGACCATCCGGCCGTTGACCAGCGACGGCCGCTATCTGGTCCTCGGCTGGCTGCTGGTGCTCACCCTCGGGCTGATCACCCTGCTGCTGCGCCGCGCCCGGCTGGGCCCGACCGCCGTGTTCGCGATCCAGGTCGCCGTGCTCGGGCTGGCCCTGAGCATGCTCACCTGGTCGATGAACGAGTCGACCTCGGCCACCTGGTACGGCGGGTTGGCTGAGCAGTGGCAGTCCGGGATCACGCACATGCAGACCCAGTCGTCGCCGATGGAGCCGAACGACGGCGTGACGTTGATCTTCGTCACCGCGGTCGGCATCGTGATGGTGCTGACCGACCTGCTGGTCGGCGGCGTCGGCCGGCCGGGCTGGGCCTTCGCCCCGCCGACCGCGCTGTATCTGGTGCCGGCCCTCGGGCTGACCCAGGACGCCTCGATCATCAGCTTCGGGCTGGTCGCCGTCGGCTACCTGGCGATCTTGATCGCCGACGGGCTGAACGCCAACGCCCGCTGGACCCGTGGGTTGTCCCTCGACTCGTCCGAGACGATGGGCGCCGCCGCGCCGGTGGTCTGGCGGGCGGCCGGCTATCTGGCCGTGCCGGCGTTGATCATCACCGTGATCGCGTCGTTGGTGGTGCCGACCCTGTCGGTGTCCGGGATCGGTTTCGGTCGCGGCCCCGGCGGCAACGGTCCGCTGCAACTGGGCGATCCGACCCTCGACCTGCGCCGGAACCTGACCCAGGCCGCGGAGCGGCCGGTGATCAAATACCGGTCGGTGACCGAGTCCAACCGTCAGTCCGGCACCTACCTGCGGCTGACCACGCTGCCCCAGTTCGGCAACGCCGGCTGGTCCCCGGTGCAGATCCAGGTCACCCCGGGCGACCGGCTGGGCCAGATCCCCGGCGTCACCACCGAGCCGGCGCCGCGCCGGCAGACCTCGATCACGGTCACCGACGGCTTCGAGTCGGAGTATCTGCCGGCCCCGTATGCGCCGCGCAGCTTCAACGCCGACGGCGCCTGGGGATTCGACCCCGGTGCGTTGTCGATCCTGGCGATGGGCAGCGAGGACGTACGACGGCGCCAGGTGGCCGGGCTGAGCTATTCGGTGGAGAGCGTCGACATCGCGCCGACCAGTGAGCAACTGTCGCTGGCGGCCGCCGGCACGCCGCAGGACTCCGCGATCACGACCACGGTCCCGGACGATCTGCCGCAGAGCCTGAGGGACCTGACCGCCGAGGTGACCGAGGACTCGTCGTCGGCCTTCGAACGGGCCACCGCGATCCAGGCGTTCCTGCGCAGCGGGCAGTTCCGTTACGACACCCGGCCGCTGCCCGGCAGCGGCTATCAGGCGTTGGAGAACTTCCTGCTCCGGGACAAGCGCGGCTATTGCGAGCAGTTCGCCGGAGCGATGGCGATGATGGCGCGGGTGGCGGGAATCCCGTCCCGGGTGACCATCGGCTTCCTGCCCGGCGACCGGAACAGCGACGGCACCTACACGGTGACCAATCACAAGATGCACGCCTGGCCGGAGCTGTACTTCTCGGGCTACGGCTGGGTCCGGTTCGAGCCGACGCCGGCCAGTCAGGCCGGCTCGGTGCCGGACTGGTCGGTGCCGCCGTCGGCCGGCAACGAGGGGCCGGACCCGACCACTGTGCCGTCCGAGCAGTCGACCTCCGGGCCGAACGAGCCGTCCGCCGGGCCGAGTCAGGCTCCGACCGACGGCCCGGTCGACCAGACCCAGGCCGGCAGCGATCCGTTGCAGGTCGTGGCGGGGATCGGCATCGGCCTGCTGGTGCTGCTGGTGCTGGCCGCGCCGGCCACGCTACGGATCCACCGCCGGACCAGCCGGTTGAGTGCGAACCAGGATGATCTTGATCGGGTCGAGGGTGCCTGGCGGGAGATCCGGGACACCATGGTCGATCTCGGTGGCCGCTGGCCGGAGGGGTCGCCGCGCCAGATCGGGGCCGGAGTCGCGGATCAGCTGGATCGAGATCAGGCCGACGGAATGACCAGCGTCGCGATTCTGGTGGAACGATCCCGCTATGCCCGATCGGCGCCCGACGAGCAGCTCGATGAATTGCCCGAAATCACCCGGACCGTGCGCTACGGGCTCGCCGAACCACAAAGCCGCTGGCGTCGATTCCTCGCCTTTTGGTTGCCACGTTCACTATTCCGTCGCCTTTAGCCCGGCCGGCGGCAAGACGGCCGGAAACCGGGCATCGGCGGGCCCTCGGTTGGACTCCGGTTCTGATCAAGTCGTCCGCATCCCTGGTCAGACGCCAGATCCGGGACCATGAAGGCGACACCGGTGACGTTTCCGACACTGGACGCTCAGCGGCCGGAAATGGAATACTTCGGAGCCGAGTGAGGGCCCGAATTCACCGAGGTAGGAAGGCGACTCCATGGCACGACGAGTTGAGATCACCCTGCAGGACGATCTCGATGGAACGGGCGCCGACGAGACCGTGACCTTTGCGCTCGACGGCGTGGATTACGAAATAGATCTGTCGACCGACAATGCCACGAAATTGCGCTCCGTCTTCGAGCCGTATGCCGAGAGGGCTCGCCGCACCGGAACTCGTCGCGGTGGCGTCTCCACCTTCGTCACCGCCCTGCCCCCGGCGAATTCGACCCTGCGGGCCTGGGGTCAGGCCCGCGGCTACCGGGTGCCGGATCGCGGCCGGATCCCGGCCGAGGTCAAGAAGGCGTACGCGGAGGCCGAGCAGGTCGAGGCGTCCAACGCCGGCTGACGGTCCGGCCGATCGGGGCCGCGGTTGATCACGATCGCCACTGACTACGACCGGACATGATCAAGGCCCGTTTCTTCAGCGGAAGAGACGGGCCTTGAGTCGGTCTGATGTTCGGGTCAGAAACCTTCGTCGCGCCGGCGCCGCCAGCGCTCCTCCATCTTGTCCATGAAGTTGCGGGTGCTGTCCGAACCCGACGGCTGAGGGGCGCGGAGCCGCTCCCCACCAGACTTGGGATCCGGGCCGGAGCCCACGTGCTGCCAGGCGTAGATCGCCGTGACGGCCGCAGCAACCATGATCACGAACCCGAGCACACTGAGGAACAAATAGGTCGACATTCCTGCGATCAGGAGTGCCAACCCGGCAAAGAACCCGACGCCCGCGAGCGCGGCCCGCCGGCGATGCACCCGACGCGGACCAGTGCCGCGCATGGTGTTAACCAGCTTCGGGTCTTCAGCAGCGAGGGCGGCTTCCATCTGCTCGAGGAGCCGCTGCTCTTCCTCTGAGAGGGCCACGTGGCCACCTCCGGCTTCCAAGCGCCAACGGCGCAACTTGTGCGGTCCTCACACCCTGGCCTGGCGTGAGCCTTAGGTCCCTAGTCTAGGCCCACCCTCAGCTCAGGAAAACCCACGGCACGACCCTCCGGTGATGCCCTGGCACCTGGTCCGGGATGGACCTGACCCCGACACTACCGTCGGGCGGCTCAAACCGCACCCACCGCGGGCACTGGGAGGTTCGTCACACTTGACCAGAATCCGGGCCGTCGCCCCCGGAACAAGGGGCGGATCGGTCGGGCCGGGCGGATCGGTCGGGGCGCAACAAGCCCAACGCGGCCGGGCCAGGACCGGAGCTGGCCGGGTCAGGGCCGTTCCCGGTCCGGCTGGCCCGGGTGCCCCATCGCCGCGACCCAGTTGCGTGGGGCGGCGAGCACGGCCCGCTGCACCGCCTTCGGGCCGAACTTGCCGACCGCGGCGTCGACGGCGCGCTCGGCCTCCCGCCAGCCGAACTCCGGATCGTCCAGGAACGGCTGGCGCTCCGCGCGGTCGGACCGGACCAGCCCGGCGACCTTGATCCCGACCCGGCGCACCCGGGCCCGGTCCAGCCCGAGCCGTTGATAGAGCGCCAGCGCGGCCGCGTAGATCTCGTCGGTGACATCGGTGGGGCTGGGCAGAGTGCTGGACCGGGACAGGGTGCGGAAGTCGGCGAACCGGACCGACAGCGTGACGGTCCGACCGAGGAAGCCGGCCCGGCGCATCCGTCGCGCCGTCTTCGCCGCCATCCGCAGCATCTCCCGGCGGACGACGGCGGGGTCCTCGGTATCGGCGCCGAACGTCTCCTGCGATCCGACCCCGCGCTCGACCACCCCGGGAACCACTCGGGTCCGGTCCCGGCCCCAGGCCAACTCGACCAGTTGATGGGACTGATGCGGGCCGAGGGTCTGGCGCAGCGCGCCGACCGGGGTCCGGGCGAGGTCGGCGATGGTCCGGATGCCGAGCCGGTGCAGCTTCTCCGCGGTCGGCTCCCCCACCCCGTACATCGTCTCCACCGCCAGCGGATGCAGGAAGTCGGCGACCCGCTGCGGCGGAACCTCGATCAGCCCGTCCGGCTTGGCGGCGCGGGAGGCCATCTTGGCCACGAACTTGGACGGACCGATGCCGACCGAGCAGGTGATCTGCTGCTCGTCGCAGACCACGGCCCGGACGTGCTCGCCGATCGCGTACGGGGAGCTGAACTGGTGCCGCGCGCTGGTCAGGTCGAGGTAGGCCTCGTCGATCGAGGCGGCCTCGACCACCGGGGTCACGGACTCGAAGACGGCAACGATCCCCTTGGCCACCGAGGAGAAGTCGTCGAAGGTCGGATCGATGAAGTTCAGCCGCGGGCAGAGTCGCTTGGCCCGCCCGGACGGCATCCCGGACCGGATCCCGAAGGCCCGGGCCTCGTAGTTCGCCGACAACACCACGCCACGCGGAGAGCCGCCGACCACGACCGGTGTGCCGCGCAGCTCGGGGCGCCGGCGCAGCGACACGGACGCGAAGAACGCGTCCATGTCGACGTGCATGATCACGGCCATCGGCCGCTCCCGGGGAGCGTGCCGAGCGAGCGCCCGGAAGGGTCGGTCAGGGGCGCCGGGCGGAGACGTGCAGTGCCGGCGCGATCGCCCGGAAGGCCGGGTCGGTGCTCAACTCGGTCTCCAGGGCGAGCAGCTCCGCGTACGCACCGGCCCCAGACTCCACCACCGCCTCGGCGACGTGGTCGGCCGCGGCCCCGATGCCGTGCTCCGCCACGATCTCCAGCCCAGCAGCGCGGACCAGCTCCAGGGTCGAGTCGTGATCGAAGCGGCTCCGGTCGGCCAGCACCTCGCGGGCCAGACCGATGTGGCCGGCCAGCGCATGGGAGAGCACCAGGGCGTGCCGCTGCGGCACCAGCAGGCTCAGCATGCCGCCGGACCGCAGCACGCCGGTGACCGAGGCCAGGGCATCGGCCGGATTGTCCACCACATCCAGCACCCGGTGGCAGAGCACCAGGTCGGCCGAGCCGGGCGGGACCAGGTCGGCCAGGTTGCCGGCGTCGCCCTGGAGTCCGTTGATCCGGTCGGCCAGGCCAAGCTCGGCGGTCCGGCGTTCGAGCGAGGCCAGAGCGTCCGGGCTGGGGTCGATGACCGTCACCCGGTGGCCGCGTTCGGCCAGAGCGGTCGCCACGCCGCCGGTGCCGCCGCCCAGGTCGATCACGGTGAGGGCCGCCGCGCCGTCGAGGTCGGCGAGCCGCGCCTCGAGGATCCGCAGCAGCAGCACCTGGGTCACCGGCCGGCGTCGACCGGAGCGGCCCGACCCGGTCGCCGGTCGGGGCGCCGAGCGCGATTCGGACTGTGCGGGCGCCGTGCCGTCCGACATGCAGTCCTCCTTCCGCCGCCGTACCCAGCGGACCGATGGCCGGCGGGGTCGGATCCGACCACCACCTCGCGTTCGACCGCAGCCTAGTGGCCGGGGACGGGCTCGGCGTCCTGGGCAGCGGCCGGATGGACCGGTCGGCGCCGGAAAGTGGCCCGGCCGATCGGACCGCGGCCGGCTGGGACCCGGACATGCCGACCCCCGTGCCGTGCCGGGACCCGGTCATGCCGACCCCCGCGCCGAGCCGGGACGACCCGGCCGCCGACCGGTCTGCGCCGCCAGCCGGGTGTGCAACTGCTGGTAGAACAGTCCGGCATCGCGGAGCAGATCGGCCGCCTCGCGCTCGGTGACGATCGAGGTCGCGCCGGACCGCACGGTCTCCCGCTTGGCCTCGGTCGCAGCGAAGAAGGCGGCCCACTCCCCGAACTCCGGGGCGACCGCGGTGACCAGCGACCACAGGTGACTCGGGAACCGGACCTGGGCCGAGCGGAGCCGGACGATCAGGGCGCCGATCCGCAGCGCAGCGAGATGGGCGGCCAGATAACGATCACTGGGCCGGTCGGCCAGCTCCGCCTCGAGCAGCGTGCTCTCGATGCGCTGCAGGTCGGCCCGCAGGGCAGCCGGAAGTCGATCATGGTCCGGCCGCGGGAAGGAGGTCGGCAGCGCCGGTTGTCGTCGCGGGTGGCTCGGGCCGCCGGGGTGCTGCTGACGAGCGGTCGGATCGCTGCCGGCCCGGGTCACTGGGCTGCTGGGACGGGTCGCGGAGCTGTTGGTCACGGAGTTGCTGACAAGGGCGACTGAATGGGGCATGGTTCGGCTGATCCTGGTGGGTTGGGCGGCCTGGTCGTTGAGGGACACAGTTCGGAGGTCTCGACCCGAGTTGATCGGCAGCCTTGGCGTGGACGGGGGTCGAGTCCATCCACGCCAAGGCGAGCCGGAGCGCGTGCCGCGAACACGTCGCCACTAGCCGAACCCGCGTCCGCGATCCTTCCCCAAGTATCGATATCGAACGCGTGTTCGAACAAGGATCAATCTACACCTGCCCACTGACAACGCGTCAAGAACAGAATCACCCCGCGTTTCCGCGGCCCCGGTGTGAGCATCCGCGGCGAGCGAATCGCGGCGGCCGCCGCATCGAGCAGGCGAGCCACGGACCTCGGCGCTCCGATCCGGATCTGATGCCCCACGACGCCTGAAGGCGTCGACGCTTCAGCTGCGCCCCGCCCGCCCTGCCAATGGCCGACCCAACAGCCACGCGACCCGTATGGGATTCGCGCGACTGCTGTAGTAGTCGCATCGACCGATACGGGTCGCGCGAACGACTCTCGCCGCCGCGCCGGCGGGCGATGGGCGAGGCGCGCGGGTCACGGTCGGCCTCCCGCGATTAGGCACACCCAGGACGAGGCAGGGCGCACCGGTGTCCCGCCGCTTCGAGGCTGGTGTGATCTCCCGCTGCACTTGTACCGCCGTCGTTTCAGCCGGCGCCCAACAACCGGTCGCCACGTCGGCGACGTCGCTGCAGAGTCGGCAGAGCGGCTCGAGCCGGAGGGCCCGGACTCGTCGCCCCATTGGACCAGCTTGGCGGCTTGCGGGACCAGCCCTCGTCGCAGTGGGGCCTGCGTCGGCTGGTGATGAGTCGGTCGCAGCATTGGATCCTTGGTTAATCACGTATGTGTATGACACACTAGGGCGTGGCAAAGGTCCGGATCACCGCAGGCGCTCGGAAGCATCGCATCGCGTCGAGCCGGATCATAGCCGCGCTGGACGGAGCCGAGCTGGTCGGCGCTGAAGGTGACCAGCTTCACTACGTTGGCGAGGATAAGCGCGGCATCGAGTTGCACATGGTCGTCGTGCCGGACGACAAGCGGCCCGGCGAGTGGGCCTGCATCCACGCCATGCCGACCTACTACCGGGCCGGTCACGATGACGACGAGGAGGGTGAGTGATGCCGACGTTCAACGAGATGCACGGCAAGCCTGAGCTGGACACCAGCGACGAGCCGTTCATGTACCACGGCGAGGAGCTCACGGACGCGCGATCGATCGAGCTCGGGGAGCAGGCCGCGGCTCATGCTCGCCGGAAGAACCTGATCCCGGGTCGCAAGTCTCTGTCGGGTGGAGCAACTCATTCCCCAGTGGTGCAGTTCCGGGTGCCGGCGCCGATGATCGAGGCGCTCGAGGAGCAAGCCGAACGAGAGGGCCTGTCGCGGTCGAAGCTGGCTCGGAAAGCCCTGGACGAGTACCTCGAGCGGCACGCCGGCTGATCTTCGGCCAGCCTGGAATGGCGAGCCGCTGGCCGACTCGTCAGCGACGCGACTCCTACAAGGCCACGCGAATGCTGTTTGGGTCGCGTCGACAGATACAGGTCGCGCGGGCGCTTTCGGCTGCCGTGACGGCGACCCCAGCCTCAGTCGCCCCAGCCCATCGAATACACCTCGAAGCCCGCGGCGCGGGAGACGCCGAGCCGGGTGCCGGCGGCGCGGGCCGGGCCCTCCAGGAACTCCTCCGGATCGAAGTGGTCCCAGCCGAGGCCGTCGATGTAGGCCTTGTGCGCCAGCAGGGACGCGACCCCACGGTCGAAGGTGGCGGTGGTGTCGACGGCGTGCCCCGCCTCGGGTGAGCCGGAGGCGAGCACCACCTTGACCCCGCCCCAGGGCTCGAGCCCGCCGGTGAGTTGATCATGGAAGATCCAGCGGTTGCCGGCGTCGCGGGCCGCGTCGATGACGGCCCGGCCGGTGGCGATGTGATCGGCCTGGTTGAGCGACCGGCCGCCCCAGGTGTCGCGGAAGTTGGCGGTGATCACCACGTCCGGCCGGAAGGCCCGGATGGTGCGGCAGATCGCGGCGCGCAAGGCGATCCCGTACTCGAGGACGCCGTCCGGCAGCCCCAGGAACTCGACCGAGTCGACGCCGACGAGCCGGGCCGACTCGACCTGTTCGGCCTCCCGGACTCGGCGGCACTCGTCCGGGGCGAGGCCGTCGATCCCGGCCTCGCCGCTGGTCACCATGACGTAGCCGATCTCCTTGCCCTGATCGGTCCAGCGGGCGATCGCCGCCGCCGCGCCGAATTCAAGATCATCCGGGTGGGCCACCACACACAGGCCGCGTTGCCACTGCTCGTCGACGTGCTCCAGGTCGGTCATGGCAGCAGGCTAGTGCCGCGTCGCCGAGCCCGTGTCCTGGCCGAACAGATCTAGGCCTTTCGGCGTCGATCCTGTCGGGCCTCGCGACACCGCTCCTCGGTGAGGTGGCGTCGGGCCCAGGCCATCAATTCCTCCAGTGCCGGCAGCAGCGCCTCGCCGGCCGGGGTCAGCCGATAGCCCACCGTGACCGGCGGCCCCTCCCGCACCGTGCGCTGCACCAGGCCGGCCCCCGCGAGCTCGGACAACCGGTCCGACAACACCGAGTCGCTGATCCCCGGGATCGACCGGCGCAACTCGGCGAAGCCGGCCGCGCCGTTCATCAGCGTGCCCAACAGGACCCCGTTCCACCGCTTGCCGAGGAACTGGAAGGCCCGGGCCAACGACTCGTCGCAGGTGTGCGCGTCGTGAGTCATCTCACCTGCCGAGGCCATACCGACCACTGTACCCGCCGAGCTATGATCCTCGATGGCACTTCTAATTACCTAGCGACTTGGAGATTACTATCATGACCGAGGTCCTGGAACCCACGCTCACCCGTCCGGTCGACGACGCGGCGCTGGCGACGCTCTTCACCGAGGCCCACACGATCAACTCCTTCGCGCCGACGCCGGTGACCGATGCGCAACTGGCCGAGATCTGGAACCTCGCGAAGTGGGCTCCGACGGCCGCCAACCTGCAGCCGCTGCGGGTCGTCTTCCCCCAGAGCCCGGACGCCCGGCAGCGCCTGGTGCGGCATCTGCACGAGGGCAACCGGGCCAAGACACTGGCGGCTCCGGCGGTGGCGCTGCTCGCGTTCGACAAGGACTTCCACGAGTTGGCGCCGCGGGTCGTCCCGGTGAAGCCGGAACTCCGCGACCAGTTGGCCGCCAACGACGATGCCCGTTACCAACTCGGCCGGTTCAACGGAGCTCTGCAGGCCGGCTACTTCATCCTGGCCGCGCGGGCCCTCGGCCTGGGCGCCGGCCCGATGGGCGGCTTCGATCCGGTCGGCCTGGACGCCGAGTTCTTCCCCGAGGGCGATCGGTCCTCGATCCTGGTCGTCAACCTCGGCCACCCCGCCGATACGGGCTCCTGGTACCCGCGGCTCCCCCGGCTCGAGCAGGCCGAGGTGCTGCGCTGGGAGTGATCATCCGGCCGGCCGGTGCGGTCGAAGCGGCCGGGTTCTGGTAGGACGGTGGCCATGCCGGACGCCGACCTCGACGTGATCATCGTCGGTGCCACAGCGGCCGGGATGGCGGCCGCCGCCCGGCTGGCCAAGGCCGGGCACCGGGTCGGCCTGGTCACCGAGGGACGGCCGCCGGGCGGCGTCTGGGCGGCCCGACCGCTCGCCGGCTCCCCCGGCCCGGCCCTGGTCGACGACGCGCCGGCGGTGATCACGCTGCCGGCGGCCTGGCGGGACCTGTTCCGCAAGAGCGGGCGGCCGATGGACGCCGAGCTGGCCCGCGCCGGCTGGGAGCTCGTCCCCGCCCCGCCGCCGATCCACCGCTTCCCCGACGGCACCGAGCTGACGCTGCCGACCGACCGCGGCGAACAGTTCGCCACCCTGAGCACCGCGTACGGCAGCACCGTGGCGGCCGCCTGGCGGGACCTGATCGACGACCTCGACCAGGTCTGGCAGGCGCTGCGCCCGCTCGGCCTCGAGTCGGAGCTGCACGGCCGGTTCCAGCTCACCCGGTCCATCGAGTCGATCATGAAACGGGGCCGGTCGCTGGAGCGGCTGGCCCGGGAGTTCGCTCACCCGGCGTTGGCCGCGATCATCACCGACCTGGCGTACCCGCTGGGATCGGACCCGACCTCGACGCCGGCCCACTGTGCCGTCGAGCTCTCGATGCTGCGCCGGTTCGGCCGCTGGACCGTCCGCCGCACCGACGGCGCCGAAGCCGGCCGCACCTCGGCCTTGATCGAGATCCTGACCGGCCGGCTGGCGACCCGGAAGGTGATCATGATCGACGACCCGGTGGCGGAGATCATGATCGACACCGCCGGCCGGGCGAGCGGAGTGATCACCGCCGCCGGCCCGGTGCGAGCGCGCTCGGTGATCGGCGCCGTCGATCCGCCACGGTTGTACGACGAGCTGCTCGGCCGGCTGCCGCTGCGGCCGCAGCGGGCGACCCTGGCCCGGCTGCGACCAGCCCTGGCCCCGACCGTCACGGCCCGTGCGGTGACCGGGGAAAGATCATCGGAGGTCCGGGAGCTGATCGAACACCGGCCCGGCACCGGTCCGCTGATCACGGTGCGCCGGCCGGCCGCCGAGACCATGATCGAGATCCGGTACGACTACGCCGCAACCCGGCCGGACTGGCGGCACGGGCTGGCCTGGCAGGGCTACGACAGCTGGCTGCTCCGGCCACCGATCCGCGGGCCGGTGCCGGGGCTCTATGTCGCCGGTCCGTTCTCGGCCGCCGGACCCGGTCTGTCCCAGACCCTGTTGTCCGGCGCCCTGGCCTCCTACGCCTGCCACGACGACCTGTTGACCTCCTCCGTGTCTTGAGGACGGATCGTTTGTAGACTGGGGTGTTTCGTCTTTCGGGTAAGGACACACCTTTGACTTCTTCGTCGACCTCCGCCGACCAGTCCGATCACGACGATCAGGACGCCCAGGCGGCACTCGTGGACCGTGAGATCGCGGTCGAGCAGGCACACGTCGACAAGGTCTATCAGCGGCTCGAGATCGCCTCCCGGTCGGCTCGGCTGGTCGCCGCCGAGGGCCGGTCGCTGTACCAGTCGGACCGCGGCAGCTACGTCCGGGAAGAGGACGGCACCGGGCTGCTGGAGCGCGACATCTTCGCCTTCCAATCGGCCAAGCGGATCGCCACCCTGGATGCCGAGCACGAGGGCCTGGTCTTCGGCCGGCTCGACCACGTCGACGCCGAGGCCCGCTACATCGGCCGGATCGGCGTCCGCGACGCCGAATACGAACCGCTGGTGATCGACTGGCGGGCCCCGGCCGCGGCGGCCTTCTACCGGGCCACCGCGTCCAACCCGATGCAGGTCACCCGCCGCCGGGTGTTGCGCTGCCGCGGCAGCGAGGTGATCGGCATCGAGGACGACCTGCTGGACGCCGAGCACGCCGGTGAGGAGCTGGTGGTGGTCGGCGAGGGCGCCCTGCTGGCCGCACTCAGCCGGGCCCGCGGCCACACCATGCGCGACATCGTCGCGACCATCCAGGCCGAGCAGGACGAGGCGATCCGCGCCCCGTGGCAGGGCTTCACCATGATCACCGGCGGCCCGGGCACCGGCAAGACCGTGGTCGCGCTGCACCGCGCCGCGTACCTGCTGTATTCGAACCGGCGCCGGTTCGAGTCCGGCGGTGTGCTGGTGGTCGGCCCGAGCCAGGTGTTCATGAACTACATCGAGCGGGTGCTGCCGTCGCTCGGTGAGGACTCGGTCACACTGCGCTCGATCGGCACCGTCCCGAACGATCTGCTCGACGTGACCGGACAGCGGCACGACTCGGCGCCGTTGTCGGCGATCAAGGGCAGCCTGCGGATGACCCGGGTGTTGCGCCGCCTGGTCACCGAGCCGCCGGCCGGGGTGCCGGACCGGTTGCAGCTGACGGTGGACGGCGTCGTCTACGCACTGGACGCGCCGGCCCTGACGCGGATCCGGACCGACGTGCTCGCCCACAACAAGCTCAACCAGGCCCGGAACGCGGCCGAGACCGCGCTGCTCACCGCGCTCTGGCGGCGGCGGCCACGGGAGGCCGATCTGGACCGGCCGGACTTCGACGACTCGGTCACCTCGACGGCCGCGTTCAGCACCTTCCTCCAGTCCTGGTGGCCGGATCTCGCGGCGCCGGCGGCGCTGGTCCGGCTGGCCGACCGAAGCCTGCTCGGCCGGGCGGCCGGATCGCAGCTCAGCGCGGCCGAACAGGACCTGCTCGCCGCCGACTACGCCCGGCTGGCCGCGGCGCCGTCGAGCCGGCGGGACTGGTCGGTCGCCGACAGCGCCCTGCTGGACGAGTTGGCGCAGCTGCTCGGACCGGTGCCGGAGCGGGAGGCGGTGGAGATCCCGCTGTTCCTGGAGAACGGCGAGGACGTGGCCGAGGTGTTCACCACGATGGAGCGGCTGGCCGACCGCCAGGAGCAGGATCCGTTCGCCACCCCGCACGACACGTACGCGCACATCCTGGTCGATGAGGCGCAGGACATCAGCCCGATGCAGTGGCGGATGCTCCGCCGCCGCGGCGGTAGCGCCAGCTGGACCATCGTCGGCGATCCGGCGCAGAGCTCCTGGCCGGATGCCGAGGAGACCGAGCGCGCGATGACCGAACTCGTCCGCACCGCACCGGTGCGCCGGTTCCGGATGAGCACCAACTACCGGAGCCCCGCGGAGGTGTTCGATCTCGCCGCCAAGGTCGTGGTCGGCTCGGTGCCGGACGCGGATCTGCCGACCGCGGTCCGCAAGGTCGGGCGCGAACCCGAGCTGCTGGTCGCCCGCCCCGCCCCGTTCACCACCGACGGCACCCTGGTCGACGCCGACAGCGGTTCGGCGGGCCTGGCGGACACTGTGATCACCGCCGCCCGCGAGTTGCTGGACGCCGTCGACGGCACGGTCGGCGTGATCGCGCCGCCATCCCGGCTGGCCGCGCTCCGGGAGTCGCTGATCGACGCGAAGTTGATCACCCGGGAAGATCATTCCGACAACGGGACGGCCCCGGACCGGTTGGTCCCGGTCACCCCGCTGGCCGCGAAGGGGCTCGAATACGACGGCGTGATCGTGGTCAGCCCGGACGACATCGTCGCCGAGTCCCCCGGCGGGGTGCGCGTCCTCTACGTCGCGCTGACCCGGGCGACCCAGCGGCTGGTCACCGTCGATGCCGGTCCGGACGCGGCTTGGCGGCGTTCGCTGGGCTGATCGTGGGGTACGTCACGTACTGCAGGGCTGGAATGAGTGAGCACTCACTCATATTCTGATGGAAGGTGTACGTCCTTCCGATCAGCGAGGTAACCAGCATGCACTTCGGCTTCCTGAGCTTCCCCGGCCACGGCCACATCAACCCGACCCTGCCGCTGGTCGAGGAGCTCCTCCGCCGCGGCCACCGGGTCAGTTACGCCGTCCAGCAGCCGTTCGCCGCGGCGGTCGAACGGGCCGGCGCCGACGTGGTTCTGGTGCCCGGCAACGGCGTCGCCGCGATGAGCGGGTTCGACCTGAAATCCGGCGCGATGGCCGAACGGCTCGGCGGCATGATCGAGGAATCCCTGGCCGGCTACGAGACGGTGATCGAGGCCTGGACGGCCGATCCGGTGGTGGCGATCTGCTACGACAAGATGATGATCACCGCACCGATGATCACCGAGCAGCTCGCCGTGCCGGGCATCGCGCTGAACCCGACCTATGCCGGCAACGAGGAGTTCGAGCCACGCCGGGAGATGCTCCGCCAGCTCGCCTTCGATGCTCGCGGCGCGGAGGTCGCCGCGACGATGAAGAGCACGATGGAATCGCTCGGCCGCACCCTGACCGAGTTCGCCGGCCGGCACGGCGTCCAGCCGCCGCGGCCGTTCGAGTCGACGCCGGCCGAGCTGAACCTCGTCTTCATCCCGAAGCGGTTCCAGCCGCAGGCGCAGACCTTCGACGACCGCTTCGTCTTCGTCGGCCCCGATCTCGGCGCCCGCGCCGACGAGGTCTGGCAACCGCGGCTGGCCGACCGGCCGCTGCTGTTCATCTCGCTGGGCACCGCGTTCAACGATCAGCCCGACTTCTTCCGCACCTGCCTGGAGGCCTTCGGCTCCGAGCCGTGGCAGGTGGCGATGGCGATCGGCGAGGCGATCACCGTCGATGATCTTGGTCCGGTGCCGGCCAACTTCGAGGTCCGGCCCTACTTCCCGCAGCCGGCCGTGCTGAAGCACGCCCAGGTCTTCCTCTCCCACGCCGGGATGAACTCGACCCTGGAGTCACTCGCCTCCGGGGTGCCGCTGGTGGCCGTGCCGCAGATGCCCGAGCAGGCCATGAATGCCTACCAGGTGGACGATCTCGGCCTCGGCCGCGCCCTCGACCCGACCATGATCACGGCCAAGCTGCTGCGCGAGACCGTTGCCGAGGTCGCCGCCGACCGCACCCTGCGGGCCCGGGTCGCCGCCTTCCGCGGGGAGCTCGCGGCCGCCGGTGGCGCGGTCGCCGGCGCCGACGCGATCGAGGCGCACCTCGAGGCCGTACGTCCGCTGAGTCTGCCGCTGGGGACGTAGTCCAGGAAGATCAGGAAGCGGCCGGCTGCAGCCGGGCGTAGATCTCCCGGGTCGCCAGCGAGCGGTTCATGGTGAGGAAGTGCAGACCGGGCGCGCCGCCGGCCAGCAGGTCGTGGCAGACCTCGGTGGCGATGTCGATGCCGACCTCCCGTACCTTCGCCGGATCCTCGCCCGCCCGCTCCAGCCGATCGACGACCGGCGCCGGCAGGTCGGCGCCGGACAGCTCGGCGAAGCGCTGGATCTGGCTCAGCCGGGTGACCGGCATGATGCCGGGGATGATCGGCAGCTCGCAGCCGAGCGAGCGGACCCGGTCGACCAGCTCGAAGTAGCGGCTCGGGGTGAAGAACAGCTGGGTGATCGCGAACGTCGCCCCGGCCCGCGCCTTCTCCACCAGCACCCGCGCATCGAGATCGGGATCGTGGTTCTCCGGGTGCAGGTCGGGGAAGGCGCCGACGCCGACGCAGAAATCGCCCAGGGAGCGGACCAGCTCGACCAGCTCGGTCGCGTTCCGCAACCCCTCCGGGTGCTGCACCCACGGCGCCGTCGGGCCGCCCGGCATGTCGCCGCGGATCGCCATCACGTGCCGGATCCCGGCGGCCGCATACCAGCCGATCACCCGGCGCAGCTGCTCCACCGGCTGGCTGGCGCAGGTCAGATGGGCCATCGTCCGCAGCGTGGTGTGCTGAGCGATCGCCTCGGTGATCTCGATCGTCCGCTCGCGGCTCGACCCGTTGGCGCCGTACGTGACCGAGACGAAATCGGGTCCCAGCGCCTCCAACCGGCGCACCGTCTGCCACAGCATCCGCCGTTGATCATCATCCTTCGGCGGGAACAGTTCGAAGGAGAACAAGGGGCCGCCCGGGGCCGCCAGCATCGCCTCGACCGTGGCATGGGAATCCGGCCGGCTGACGAGTCCGGCGGAATCGATCATGGGACCGAGTGGCATCAGGTCAGCCTAGTGTCCGAATCTCGCTCCCTGATCACCCATCTCACCCCGCGCCCCTCCCACGCCGAGTTGTCAGAACTGAGTTGTGCTATGACACAACTCAGTTCTGACAACTCGGTGGCTGGGGTGTGGATAACACCGGATTCGGCGGCCAGGGGCGGATTCCGTACGCTCGGAGCGTGGCACGCACCCAGCTCGAACCGGCCGTCCTCGATCCGGCCGACCCGCTCTCCCCCGCGTTCACCGACGCCGTCGCCGTCGTGCTGGACGAGTTCCTGGACGCGCAGCGGGACACGCTGGCCGCGATCGACCCGGCCCTCGCCCCGCTGCACGCGATGGCCCGGGACCTGCTCGCCGGCGGCAAGCGGATCCGGCCCGCGGGCACCGTCTGGGGTTACGTCGCCGCCGCCGGGCTGCCGGCCGACCGGGAGTTCGCACCGCTGCTCGCCGCGGCGGCGAGTCTCGATCTGCTGCACGTCAGTGCCCTGGTGCACGACGACGTGATGGACGGCTCCGACCTGCGCCGCGGCCGGCCCGCGGCACACCGGCAGTTCGAGCGGCTGCATGCCGAGCAGGGTCTGGTCGGTGCGGCCGAGACGTTCGGCCGGGCCGGCGCGATCCTGTACGGCGACCTGCTGCTGATCTGGTCCTCGGAACTGCTGCACCGCTCTGGTCTGCCGGCCGCCGCGCTCGGCCGGGCGCTACCGCTGCTGGAGTCGATGCGGACCGAGGTCACCGCCGGGCAGTATCTGGACATCCTGGCCCAATCCCGGCCGCTCTCCGCCCACGACCTGTCGACCGCGATCGAGACGGCCGAGCGGGTGGTCGAATACAAGTCGGCCAAATACACGGTCCAGCGGCCCTGCCAGTTCGGCGCCAGCCTCGGCGGCGCGGACGAGCGACTGCTCGACGTGCTGGCCCGCTACGGGTCGGCGCTCGGCCGCGCGTTCCAGTTCCGGGACGACCTGCTCGGCGTCTTCGGCGACGAACGGCTGACCGGCAAGCCCGCCGGAGATGATCTTCGCGAGGGCAAGCGCACCGTCCTGATCGCGCACACCCTGGCTGCCGCCGCGCCGGTCGCCCGGGGCCGGTTCACCGACCTGTTCGGCCGCTCCGATCTCGATCATGATCAGGTCGCCACGCTGCGGCAGATCATCGCCGACTCCGGTGCCCAGGACGCGGTCGAGACCATGATCAACTCCAGTCACGCCGAAGCCCTGGCCGCCCTCACCGACGCCCCGATCACCCCCGAAGGCAACCAAGCCCTCACCACCCTGGCCACCCTCGCCTCCCACCGCACCTCCTGACCCTCCGCCGACCCGTCACATCTGCGGGCGTTCTTGCGGCGTGTCGGCGCACTTGTGACGTGTCGATGGACGGTGCTCGTCACCTCAGCCGGCCGGAGGGCACAGGCCAGATGATCGACGCCGGGTTACCAGGAGCCGAGAGATCGCCCGGCGTCCGTCGATCCCGGGCCCGGCAGGCGAGCGTTTCTCTACCTGTGGCGACTTCCGCACCCTCCCCGGCCCCGCAGGTGAGCATTTCTCTACCTGTGGCGACTTCCGCACCCTCCCCGGCCCGACAGGCGTGCATTTCTCTACCTGTGGCGACTTCCGCACCGGGTCAGGGAGAACGGAACGCAACTGGTGTGCCCTTCGACAAGCTCAGGGAACGAACCGACCGAGCGGGTCAGGGAACGAACAGACGGCTGCCTTCGACCGAGTCAGGGGACGAGGAGGTCGACGTGGACCAGGTGGTGGTCGGAGGTGTCGTTGAGCCGGGCCAGGGGTGAGTCGGGGGTCGGCCAGAAGACGCCGCTGTCGCGGACCAGCAGACCGCGGGAGGGCAGCACGTGATCGACCCGCAGGTTGCCCGGGGCGGTGTCGGAGAAGTCGGCCGTGTCCAGAGCGGGGTCGCCGCGGTGGGTGGCGTTGGCGCCGCCCTGCTGCTCGGCTGCGATCACCGCGCCGGCGCTGGTCGGCCGCGAGTCGGTGATCTTGGGATGGTCCAGGAGCAGGGTGATCGCCCCGGCGACGCTGTCGCCGTCCAGCGGATCAGCGTTGTAGTCGCCGGCGATGACGAAGCGACTGCCGGGTCGCAGGCCGCCGCGCTGCCCGGCGTCGTCGTAGATGTAGCGGCTGGTCCGCGGTGACGAGACGTAGTCGGCCCAGAACTTGATCTCGTCATGGTTGCGCCGGCCGTTGCGGTCCTCCGGCCCGTCGAAGGTCGGCGGCGTCGGGTGCGCGACCAGGAAGTGCACCGGCCGCCGGCCGATCCGGATCGGCACGTCCCAGTGCGACTTCGAGGACAGCCGGAGCACGTCGAGGGCGGCGGCCGAATACCAGTCACCGGGGGTCGAGGTCGCGGGATCGTCCGGCAGCAGCGCTCCGGGCAGGTCCTTCCAGAGGAAGTGCTGGAAGGTACGGATCCGGTCGGTCTCGATCGGATACCGGGAGAGCACCAGCATCCCGTACTGGCCCTCGAACAGGCCGAAGCCGTGGGCATCGTTGCCGCCGCCGACGGTGCCGTTCCGGTCCAGGTCGAAGCCGGTCGGCACGCCGGTGTTGACCGGTGCCGTGTACGCGTACGGATAGTCGATCGGAGCGGCGCCCTGCTGCCCGATCTCCAGATAGTTGGCCCGGAAGGCGTCCGCGGCGGCATTGTCCGCCACGTAGTCGAACTCGTTGATCAACAGCACGTCCGGCCGGTTGCGCTGGATCACCTCCGCCGCCTTGCGCGCCTGCGGATCGTCGGGCGTCGCGAGGTCGGCCAGCAACTCCCCCGCCGCGCCGCGGTTGAGCGAGGCGTTGAAGGTCGCGAATCTGACCTGTTCCACCGCCTCAGCCTGCCTCGGTACGACCCCGACGGCCAGCGCGGCGGTCAAGATCATCAGCAGGATTCCCCGGGTTACAGGCACCATGGGCCGAACGATAAGGGATCCCGGTTACGGGCGGGTGCCCGGAAGCCGACACCTCAGCCGGGACGGGTCAGCCGGCGCGGGCGACCAGCTCCAGCGCGCCGAGCACCGTGGCCGCCCGCTCCGCCGGGGTCTGGTCGGACGGGCCGGCGCCGACCTTGGCGCCCAGGAGCGCCGGTGAGTCGGCGGCCGCCCGGGTGCGGACGATCTCGTCGGCGGTGAGCAGCGACGACGGTTCGTACGGTGCGGGCGGCAGGTGCGCGTCCACCCAGGCGGGGTGCCGGCCGACCGGGGTGTCGGCGACCCCGGAGAACATCAGCCCGCGCAGTTGGTCGCCGGCCTCCTTCACCTGCGCGACCGCGCCGTCCGGCGTGCGGGTCTCGATCACCGAGCGCGCCCAGTTGATCACGACGCCCAGCCCCAGCTCTCGGGTCACCGCCAGCTCGTCGGCCAGCGCCAGGAATCCCTTCTCCGGTTCGTGCCCGGGCACCAGCGCGTCGCAGTGCTCGACCAGCACCACCGCGCCCGCCCAGTCCCAGCTCACGATCTCGGTCAGCGACCGGCTCAGCGCCTCGGCGCTGCCGATCCGCGCCGGCGCCGTTTGCAGTTCGATCGCGGCCACGGTCAGCCCGGACCGCTGGACCGCCTCCCACATGGCCCTGGTCACGGCGATCGCTCGCTGCCGGCCGGCCTCGTCGGTCGAGGCGAGGCCGTAGCTCGCGTCGTCGCGGGTGCGCAGGCCGGTCACCGGCGCGGTCGTCACCACGTGCGTCCAGTCGCCCGGCAGGGCGCGTGCCGACCAGCGCGCCTCGTCGTCCACGTACGGCAACTCCAGGCCACCGATCAGATCGGACTCGGCAAGCCGGCGCAGGAACTCGGGCTGGTCGACCGGATCGGTCGGAGCGGCGGGATAGGCACCGGCGATCAATCGCATGGTCCCAGGATAAATGGAACCCCGTTTCATGCTCGACACGGGGTCGGGCCCGCCGCCCTCCCCAACCAGGTCGGCGCGGCGAGCCGTCTCGCGGGTGGATAGCTAGTGTCGTGTTGCCTGAGTAGGTTTACGTTTCCCGGCGTCCAGGTGCGTGCAGCGCAAGGCCGACGAGGAAGGCATATCGGGTCATATCTCGACCGAGGAGAACGCAGCGATGTGCGTGCCTGGGCGTCGGGAAACGTAAAGATACTCAGGCAACACGACACTAGTTGTCCCCGGGCACCGCCGAGATGATCTTGCAGGTCAGGCCGGGTTGACTCAGCTGAACCTTCTGGCGCTCCATGATCCGATCGATATCGGCCTTGGACAGGTTGGGTGCCTTGTACTGCCCTTCGCAGGAGATGATCACCGCGTCGCCGCGACGGGCCAGCGCGTCCCGCGGCGGCGCCGGCGCCGGCGCCGGCGCCCGATCATCGGCGGGCCGGACCAGCCGGCTGCCGACCGGCAGGCCCGGTTCGTCCTGGGGCTCGGCCGTGGCGCCGGGGATCACGATCAGGGACAGGGCTGCCGCAGCGAACACGGAGCCGGCGATTCGCAGTCCTAGAGCCATGATGAGGTTCCTTTCACGTCGTTGTCGTCTGCCCTGGAGTTGTCCGGACCCGCCGCTGAGGTTCCATCCCGGTCAGGTGACGATGATCACCAACTTGTCGCAGTACCTAGTGTCGCGGTGACGAAGTTCTGTAACGCTTGCCGGCGTCCAGGCACGCACCTCGCTGCGTTCTCCTCGGTCGATCTATGACCCGATAGGTCTTCCTCGTCGGCCTGGCGATGCACGCACCTGAACACCGGCAAACGTCACACAACTTCGTCACCACGACACTAGGAAGTTGATCACCGGCGAAGACCCACCGCCTCACTCGAGCAGCCAGCGCGCCTCGTCACCCAGCTCGCCGTGATAGATCAACGAGATGTCGCCCTGCCCCGGCGGATTCATCGGCGGCATCCAGCCGGCGACGCATTCACCCTGGCTGACCAGGGCCAGGTTGGGATAGGCCGGCTCCCGGTCCGGATCCTGTGCCCACGCGACGGCGACCCCGGAATGATCATCACGGACCGCCAGCCAGTCGCCGATGCGCACCGGCACCCCGGCCGGGAACTGCGCCGTCGGCGCGTCGACCACACAGGTCTGGACCTTGACCGCGATGCCGCGGCTGGTGCCGGACACCTCGTCGACGGTGATCTCGGCGTGCCGGAGCTCGGCCGTCTCGCCGACCCGCAGCACCATCGTCGAACCGCGCGTCGGCACGTGCGCCGGCGCCGTCGGCGTCGCGGCGGGCGTCTCCGACACCGGCGGCGTGGCGACCACGCTCGGGGCGGCGGGCTGGCCCAGCAGGTCGACGCCGAGGGCGGCGATGACGGCGGCCGCGGCCGCGGCGATCGCCGGGACGACATAGCCGGTACGTCGTTTGGCCCGGGGCCGCTGCCGCCCGACCTCGGCGATGATCTGATCGGCCCGGCCCAGCGGATCGGACCACTCGCGTTCGGGCGGCAGGTCGGGGGTGGATCGCTGAATCACTCGGGACCTCCCTTGAGCAGGCCGGCCAGCGGCGTGCCGCTGAGCCGACGGTGGGCCCGGTTGAGCCGCGACTTCACCGTGCCGACCGGCACCCCGAGGGACTCGGCGGCCTCGGCCAGCGAGAGGCCGGACCAGCGCACCAACGCGATCACCTCCCGCTGTTGCTGCGGCAGGACCTGCAGCGATTCGTTGATCTGGCGCATCGCCGACTCCGCGGCCAGCCAGGCGTCGGTGTTGTCGGCCGTGGCCACGTCGCGGTCGGCCGCGATCCGCGCGGCCAGCCGGGCCTGTCGGCGGGCCGACCGGAGCTGATTGGCGGCCTCCTTGCGGGCGATGGCGAACAGGATCGGCCGCGCCGACGGCAGCCGCAGCACGGCCAGGTCTCCGGCCACGGCCCGGCGCCAGACCGTGGTGAAGGTCGACTGGGCCACGTCCTCGGCGACCGACCAGGAACCGGTCCGCCGGAACGCGAAGTTGTAGACCGCGCGGCCGTGCCGGACGAGCAGGTCGCGGAACGATTCCTCGTCCCCGGTCCGCAGTTCTCGCCACAGGCCCGAGTCGTCCGGACCGGATTCGTCGGAGTCCGGGTCGGGGTCGGCCGCGACCGTCGACGCCGGCTCCGGAAGGTGGATGACCACACCCTCGTCGTACCGACCGTCCCGATCGTCGCTCCGCACGTAGCCTGACCTCTCGCCGGGTGCCATCGCACCGTCATCACCGTCCCTCGCTCCGCGGACGGGGTGCAACACCCCGCCATCGGGGAGGTGTCCACCACGCAGCGGAAGGTTCCCTCGGATTCCGATCCGATCGGACGAGACCGGTTCGGCCGCCCCGGCCCGGCCGGCGGCGGTCCGTAGACTCGGCGGGATGAAGATCATCAACGCTCGGATCATCGACGGCACGGGACGAGAACCGTACCTCGGGACGGTGGTGATCAACGGGGAACGGATCGCCGCCGTCGAGCCGGCCGCGGCCGGTTCAGTGACCGGCGAAGCAACGGACGCCGAGGTGATCGACGCCGGCGGGCGGATCGTCTGCCCGGGCTTCATCGACGCCCATTCCCATGCCGACAACGCCCCGCTGCTGGCCGAGGACGATCTGTCCAAGATCAGCCAGGGCGTGACGACGGAGATCGTCGGCAACTGCGGGTCGTCGCTGGCGCCGATCCGGGCCGGCGACGACGCGTTCGCCGAGGGCCCGGGACGGCTGTTCGGCCTCGAGCCCGACCAGCTGGGCGGCTGGCACAGCAGCACCGAGTGGTTCGCCGCGGTCGATGCCGCCGGGACGGTGACCAACGTCTGCCACCTGGTCGGTCACGGCACGCTCCGGCAGGCGGTGATCGGCCCGACCGCGGCCGCTCCGAGTGCCGAGGATCTCGCGGCGATGGGCCGGCTCCTGGACGAGGCACTGGACGCGGGCGCATTCGGTTTGTCGACCGGGTTGGTCTATCCGCCCGGCCGGTACGCCGACACCGAAGAGGTGATCGCGCTGGCCCGACGACTGCCGGCCGGCCGGGTCTATGCCAGCCACATCCGCAACGAGAGCGCCGGGCTGCTGGACGCGATCGACGAGGCGCTGCGGATCGGCCGCGAGGCCGGCTGCCGGGTCCAGGTCTCCCATCTCAAGGCGTCCGGCCGGGCCAACTGGGGTGCCGTCGGGCCAGCGCTGGAGCGGTTGGACGCGGCCCGGGCGGAGGGCCTGCCGGTCACCCAGGACGTCTATCCGTACGTCGCATCGTCGACCGGGCTCACCTCGACCCTGGCCGGCTGGCTGCTCGACGCCGGGCCGGCCGAGGCGCTGCGCCGGCTGCGTGACCCGGCCGTCCTGGACCGGCTCCGGGCCGAGGCGGATCCGCACTACGAGCGGATCATGATCTCCTCCACCCGTAGCCACGCCTACGAGGGCCGGCGGGTGCCCGAGCTGGCGACCGAGCTCGGCCTGGACCCGTTCGAGACCGTCGTCCGGATCCTGCTGGAGGAGGAGTTACACGTCACCACGGTGCTGTTCACGATGTGTGAGGAGGACGTGGTGACCGTGCTCCGGTCACCGCACAGCGCGATCGGCTCGGACGGGCTGCCGCCCGGGCTCGGCGGCACTCCGCATCCGCGGTTGTACGGCACCTTCCCCCGGGTCCTCGGCGAGTACGTGCGCCGGCGGAAGATCATCGGGCTGGCCGAGGCGGTCCGCCGGATGACCTCGCTGCCGGCCTCGATCTTCGGCGTCCCGGACCGCGGCACCATCGCCGCCGGGGCGGTCGCCGACCTGGTCTGCTTCGACCCGGACACTGTTGATCATGACGGCAGCTTCACCGATCCGGCGGTGCCGCCGGTGGGCATCGACTGTGTGCTGCAGGCCGGTCGGGTCGTGATCACCGACGGTGTCTGGGGCGGCACGCGCCGCGGCCGCCGGCTCGTCCCCGCCTGAGAGCCTGGATCCACCGATGATCTTGGATCTGTGGTGTCGCGATTTCTGTTCGGGCTGGGCGGGAACGAGGGTGTTCGTTCCCTGAGCCTGTCGAAGGGCAGGCCGGATGAGTGCCCCTTCGGTTTCGGCCCGACGGCCGGAAAGACGCACCAAGGACGGGCGGGTCAAGGCGGTCCGCCACGTCACGCGGCCGGGCGCCGGTGTCGAGCGGCGAAACCGCCGGCTGGCCATCCACTGTGACGTTTCCCGCCCGTTCCGTGCCGATCGA
Source organism: Microlunatus speluncae (assembly GCF_009299835.1). Classification (GTDB taxonomy): domain Bacteria; phylum Actinomycetota; class Actinomycetes; order Propionibacteriales; family Propionibacteriaceae; genus Microlunatus; species Microlunatus speluncae. The sequence goes on along the minus strand of NZ_VKCZ01000005.1, from coordinate 111,480 downwards.
GCCGGGAAACGTCACAGTCGATGAACCCGACCACAGCCCAACCGGTACCCGGCCGGACATTCCCAGGAAACGCCGCAACCCGCCCGTCCTTGGCGCGTCTTTCATTCCCCGGCGGGCACCGAGCGGACCTGCCCGGCCGACCTCGAGCGACCGAAGCCTGTCGGCTCGGGTCCCCTCGATGGGTGCACCTGGTTGGCGCGACACCACGACCAAGATCATCGGTGGATCCGGGCTGAGCCGGTCGGACGACCGAACCGTCGGCGGCCGCTTAGTAGGATGGCCGTACTTCCTGAGCGTCGCGCCCGCCGCCGACGAGGTGTTGAGGAGCCCGACATGGACGACCACCGGCCAGAACCCGCGCCGCCCGACCGGCTCCGGGCCTCCGACGCCGAACGGGACCAGGTGATCGAGGAGCTCAATCGCCATGCCGGCGAAGGGCGGCTCACCTTGGACGAGTTGTCGGATCGGATCGAGCAGGCGGCGGGCGCCAAGACCCACGCCGAGCTGGTGCCGCTGACCGCCGATCTGCCGACCGAGGCCGAGGTCGCCGTGCTCCCGCCGCGCCGCGGCCACCCGCTCGCCTGGGACATCGCGGTCATGGGCGGCAACGACCGGGAGGGTCGCTTCTGGGTCGGCGACCGGTTCCGGGCGATCGCGTTCATGGGCGGCAGCGACATCGATCTGCGCAACGCGGTGTTCGACGCCGAAGAGATCGTGATCACGATCTACGCGATGATGGGCGGCACCACGATCTACCTGCCCGACTCGGTCGAGGTCCAGCTCGGCGGCTTCGCCCTGATGGGCGGCAATTCGCAGCGCGGCAGTGCCCGGGCCGCTCCGCCCGGGGCTCCGGTGATCAAGGTCAACGCCTACACCCTGATGGGCGGCTCCGAGGTCTGGCGGCTGCCGGTCGAGACCCGCGGCCTGCCGCTCAAGCAGGCCAAGAAGGCGGCCAAGCGACTCGAGCTGGAGTAGCCGGATCACGGACCGGCCGGCAACTCCTGCTGGAAGCACCACAGGTGGTGTTCATGATCGAAAGCGAGATATTCCCGGGCGCCGAACAGGGTCCGCAACGGCCGCTCGATCGTGGCGCCGGCGCGCACCGCGCGGTCGAAGTGGGCCGCCACGTCCGCTACCCCGACGACGGTCATCGCCGACGGCTCGGCCGCCGGGTCGGGCGCGCTCAGCCCCGGCCGGGGCCCGTGCAGCCGGATGTTGCCTATCGGTCCGGACAGCTCCGCGTAGCCGACGCTGCCGTCGTCGCCGCGGGCGATCACGCCGGGACCGAAGCCGAACATCTCGATCAAGGTCCGGTGGGCCAGCTCGACGTCGGCGTAGACCAGGAAGACGACCGGCTGCGCCGTGATCGGGTTCGGTTGCACCCAGTTGATCAACTCGCGGACTCGGGTCGGGTCCCGGCTCAGCTCCTCGATCGGTGCCTCCCGCAGCCGCCGGCCGAAGGCCACGGTGTCGATCAGCGCCGATTCGAGATCCTTCGTCTGCCGCTCGATCAGCGCGGCCACGTCGACCTCGTCCCGGTCCAGGACGCGCTTGATCTCGGCCAGCCCCAAACCGGCCCGGCGCAGGATGACGATGATCATCAGCCGGCGCACGTCGTCGGCCGAATAGAGCCGGTGACCGCCGCCGCTCCGCCCGGCCGGCGTCAGCAGCCCGATCTGGTTGTAGTGGTGCAGCGTCCGTACGGTCAGCCCGGTGGCGGTGCTCAGCGCGCCGACCCGCCAGTGCGGACTCGGGTCCGGGTCCGGCACCGCTCAGCCGGCGGTCGGGGTGATCAACTCGACCGTGAGCCCGGCCGGCCCGCGGACGTAGGCGGAGTAGCTGCCCCAGTCCGTCGTCATCGGCCCGAGCACGACCTCTCCCCCGTTGTCGGCGGCGAGCTTGGCCGCCGCGTCCACATCGGCGACGGCCACCTGGAACAGCAGCCCGCCGAGCGGCGGCACGTCGACCATCGCGCCGCGCATGATCGTCAGGTTGATCGACGGCCCCTTCACCTCGACGAAGCCGTCGTCACCGGCGACCTCGAGGCCCAGCGCACCGAGGAATGCGGCGGCCCGCGCCACGTCGTCGTTGGTCGCCATGATCAGGGACAGTCCCGCCACCGTTGAAGTATCCATAGCCCGCACGCTAGAACATGACGTAACGGCACGTTCAACCCCGTGATCGCACCGAACCGGCGAAGATCACTCCGGGCCGGTCAGCAGCACCGCGAACGGGGCGCCCTGCCGGGTCCGGTCCTCCAGCACGGAGAGCAGCCGCTGCCAGTCCGCCGGCTGCGGCACCGCGAACCGGCTCCAGTCCTTGATGATCACCGCCGTCGGATCGATCAGGTCGGTCAGCGAGTCCCACAGCGCGTCGAGGTTGCGGCCGAAGTAGCCGGGGAAGCCGAGGTCACCGGCGATCCGGTCATAGAACCCGTTCAGGTCATCGAACGGCTCGACCACGACCACCGTTCGCCAGCCGGCGGCGCTGAGCCGCCCGGCCAGGCTCGACTCGCCCGGACCGATCCGGTACACCCCGGATCGGCGCGACCCATCGAGCAGGGCGTCAAGATCTTCGGTCATGATCGGATCCTCCGGAACGACTGGTAGTGGTCATCCGTGTAGTAGAGGATGCGGTCGTCGTCGCCGGTCACGATCCGGCGCGCGCCGCGATCGTCCTCCCCCGGCGTCGGCACCGTGAACTCCCGGTAGTAGCCGGACGGACGATCGGGCAGCAACCCCTCGCGGTTGCCGAACGCCGCGCCGTCCTTGCGGTACGGGAAGGGCCCGCCGGCTCTGATCAGGTCGGCCGTCCGCCGGGCCTCGGCCGGAAGTTGATCGAGGTCGACCAGCTCCAGTCCGGACTCGGCATCGCGTTCGGTGACGGGCGGCGCGACGACGCCCACGGCACAGCCGGTGATCAACAAAGCGAGCGCCGCGAGCAGGCCGGCCAGCCACCGGGCCGTGGGAGTGATCATCGGCGGATCAGCGGTTCGGTCCGGTCCAGGCGGCCGCGGCCAGGGTGTAGGCCTCCATCACCGGGTCGGCCCGCCAGGCCTGACGCAGCCGCCGGCTCAGCCCGCGCGCCGCGGCCTCGGGATCGTCGGCCCGGGTGATCGCCCGGACCACCGCGACCCGCCGGGCGCCCGCCTCGATCACCTCGTCGATCGTCTCCGCGTCGATCCCGCCGATCGGGAACCAGGGCTTGGACTTCGGGTCCGCGACCGGGGCCACCCGCGCCGCGTAACGCACCAGGTCGAGGCCGACCGCTCGCCGGCCCGGCGCCCCGGGCGTCGGGTGGATCGGGCCGACACTGAAGTAGTCCGTGTCCGGGTCGGTGATCGCCGCGTCGACGTCGGCCCGGGAGTGACAGGTCCGCCCGATCAGCGCGTACCGGTGCACCTTCCGGCGCGCCGCCGCGGCCGGCCCGTCCTGCTGGCTCAGGTGCAGCAGGTCGGCCTCCGCCGGTCCGGACTCGGCCGAGGCGTGCACCACGACCAGCCCCTGGTACGGCTCAGCCGCGGCCCGGGCGAGCTGCACGGCCTGGTCGAGCTGTCGGTCCTTCAGTCCGGCCGACGCCAGCTGCACGATGCCGACCCCGCCTCGGAACGCGGCCGCCAGGAACTCGGCCAGGTCACCGGAGTCGGTGCGGGCGTCGGTGACCAGATAGAGCCTGGCCAGTCGCAGTCGGGCGCCGAGCCCCAGCAGTGCGGTCACGCCGGTCAGCCTAGTGCTGCTTGTCCTCGACCTGCGGTGCCAAACTCCTCGCGACATGCCGCACTACCAGGACTGACGACCCATCGCAGCGCCCGCACGATGCAGGGGCGGCACGACCTGCGTCCGCTATTCGGTTGCTTTCGGATGACCTGTACCCGCATGAGCGATCCAGACGACGCGATTTCCATCGTCGATCCAATACCAGATCCGACCGGCCGCGGTGACTTCGATCTGCCATTGCTCGTAGCCATGGTTCGTGCCCAACTCGCCCTTGAGCCGATGTTGCCGCGGAGTCGACGGCACGACTCGAGGCTGGGTCCGGAGCTGTTCCGAGGCACGTCGCGTGTTCGTGGCTGCCTGTGAGCACAACTCATCCCAGCCGCGTACCGCCTCGCTGTTCCCGTACCGAACGTCCCATTCTTCTGGGCCCGGCGGCGGGGCCACTCGTTCCTTACGTTTGGGCGCCACAGCCGCAGGTCACGCCATCGGTGCAGGCACCGGGCCCGCATCGGTGAGGGCCGCCCCCCGAAGGGACTGAAGAAGCTCCGGGTCGGCATACACCTCAGCGGAGTGCCGCCACTGCTCGATCACCGCGAGCACCGCGGCGTAGTTGTCGATCTCGACTCCGGCCTCCATCACGTCGACAAGTTCCTGGGTGAACGCGATCCGATCACTGCCGGGTAGGAACCGCACCCAGGCGAAGACCGCAGGAAGTAGATCGAGCAGATAGTGGGATCGGGTCGCCGGATCGTTCATGACTGCTCGCAGGAGGCGCACCGCGACACCGACAATCTGCTCCTCCTGAGCCGCTCGGGTGGCACCGACAAGAACGAGATCCTCCTCGACACCACGGCGATGGAGGCGTAGCGCCTGACGGGGGGACTGCTTCAGCTTGGCGACCGTGTCGACCGGTCGCTGAATCAGCTCGGTGAACGTCACTTCCTGCATGTCAGCCATACCTTAAAGGTAGCTTTGAGGTAAGAGTTACGCAATGCAACACCGAGGCTCAGGCCAGCAGTCTGGTCGGCTCGATCACGATCGGGACCGAGAACAGCCGCGCGTAGTCGGCCGCCGAGTCGAACAGGGCACCGATCCGCTCCGCGTACTTCGCCGTGAAGGCGGGCTGCTGGTCGGCCGGCGGCTGGGTCGGATCGACCCGCGCCCGACCCTCGACCCGGATCACGTCCCGGCCGATGTCGGTGACGTCGAGCGCCAGGCTGACCCGCGGGTTGTGCTCGATGTTGGCCAGCTTGCGCTTGTCCGGCCGGGTGTAGACCAGGAAGGTCTGGTCGAAGGAGTGCAGGAACCAGACCGGGACGCTGTGTGGCTGGCCGGCCCGGTCGACCGTGGTCAGCCAGGCGATCAGGTTGGTCGCCAGGCGCCGGTTGACCCGCTCCAGCCGCTCCGGTCCGAGGGCGCTACCACTGTCCAGGCCGCTTGTCGTCGTCACCCGGTCGACGGTAGCCGTCGGCGCCGACAGTCCCCGGCGGGTCGCCCGCGCTTCGGGCACCAGGCAGAATCGAGGGGTCCACCGGACCGTCCGGTGGGCAGGCGAGCAGTTCGGGAGACGATCTTTCGTGTCGGGGGAACGAGGTCCGCAGGGGCCGATTCGAGGTGGGCGCGGCGCGCCGGAACTGCATTCGACCCGTCCCCTCCTAGACTCCGATGCAGGCCAACACGGCCACTTCCCCACCGTGTTTGGAGCAGGCGTGACGATGACGAGCGTTGGCGACCCCTTGGTGGGTCGCGTGCTCGACGGGCGCTACCGGATCACCCGTCGATTGGCCCGTGGCGGCATGGCCACGGTCTACCAAGCGGTCGACGCGAGGCTCGCTCGAACCGTCGCCGTGAAGGTGATGCATGTCGGCCTGGGCGACGATGTCGAGTTCGCCCGGAAGTTCGACCGCGAGGCCCGTGCCGCCGCCCGGCTGTCCCACCCCCAGGTCGTCGCGGTCTTCGATCAGGGCGCCGACGACATCGGTGGCCAGGGCCGCCGCCCGTACATCGTGATGGAGTACGTCGAGGGCCAGACCCTGCGCGACGTGATCGGGCGGGACGGCGCGATGCCGCCGCACCGGGCCCTGGACCTGATCGAGCCGGTGGTGCGCGCGGTCGCCGCCGCCCACGATGCCGGCCTGGTGCATCGCGACATCAAGCCGGAGAACGTCCTGATCTCCGACCGCGGCCAGCTCAAGGTGGCCGACTTCGGCCTGGCCAAGGCGGTCAGCTCACAGACCTCGACCGCGACTCAGGGCGTGCTGATCGGCACCGTCTCCTACCTGCCGCCGGAGCTGGTGGTGACCGGCAAGGCCGACGCCCGGTCCGACGTGTACAGCCTCGGCGTGGTGCTCTTCGAGTTGCTCACCGGACGGAAGCCGCACACCGGCGAGACCCCGATCCAGGTCGCGTACGCCCACGTCCACAACGACGTGCCGGCCCCGTCGACGTACCAGACGGTCGCCCCGATGCCGCCGTACCTGGACGCGCTGGTCGCCCGGATGACCGCCCGGCAGCCGGAGCTGCGGCCGCACGACGCCCGGGTGCTGCTGAACCACATCCACCGGGTCCAGGGGGCGCTGCGGGAGGGGCTGGCGGACGATCCGCGGCTGACCGAGGACCTGGCGCTACGCGGGCCCACCGGCTACGACCCGGGCACCGAGGTCACCCAGCCGATGCCGCTGTTCGCGGCGGCGCTGCCCGAGCCGGGGGCCATGGCCCCCGCGCCGCCGTACCCGTCGCCGCAGTCTCCGGACTCCCCGTTCGCGAGCTCACCGTTCCCGACCTCGACCTCGTCGGCGCCGTCCTCACCGACGGCGCTCACCGTGGCCTCGGTGGCGGTCACGCCGACCGGCGAGGACCCGCCGACCGTGCTGCCCACCGGGCAGCCGGTCCGGCCGGCCCGGTCGCCGGCGAGCCCGACCCTGCGCCGGGCCCGGACGCCGCGGACCCCGTCCGTCTTCGACGCTGGCCCGCCGACCCTGCCGCAGCCCGCGGTCCGGACCGACGAGCGGCCGGCCGCCGCCGGTGTCCCATCGGAACGGCTGGCCGCGCAGCAGCTGCGGGCCCAGCACCGGCGCCGCCGCGGCATCGTGATCATGGTGCTGGTGCTGCTGCTGACCACGGCCGTCGCGGTGACCGGGTGGTATCTGGTCGAGGGCCGCTACGTCAGCGCCCCCGACCTGACCCGGATGACGAAGGAGCAGGCGACCCAGGCGGCCGCCGACGCCGGGCTGACCGTGAAGTTCGACGACGGTTTCAGCGAGACGGTGAAGAAGGGCACGGTGGTCTCCACCGAGCCGGCCGTCGGTAGCCGGGTCCTCGGCGGCTCCGAGCTGACCGCGATCCTCTCCCTCGGTCCGGAGCGGTACGAGATGCCGAAGCTGGTCGGGCAGACCGAGGAGCAGGCCCGGATCGCGCTGACCGAGGCCAATCTCGCGGTCGGCGAGGTGAGCGGCAAGTGGCACGAGAAGATCGACGTCGGCGTCGTGCTCGAGGCCTCCGAGAAGCCCGGCACCTCGCTGAAGAGCCAGACCCCGATCGACCTGGTGCTGTCCAAGGGACCGAAACCGATCAAGATCAAGGACTTCACCGGCGAATCGGCGGCCAAGGCGGAGCGGGAGCTGTCCGACGACGGCTTCAAGGTCAAGATCAACTCCGAGCACTCCGACACCGTCGCGGCCGGACAGGTGATCAAGCAGACCCCCGACTCGGGCAGCGGCCACAAGGGCGACGACATCGAGCTGATCAAGTCGCTCGGCCCGGTGCTGGTCACCGTGCCCAACGTCCGGTCGATGCCGAAGGACCAGGCGATCCAGCTGGTGAAGGACGCCGGCTTCAAGGTCGAGACCAGGCCGGCCCCGGTCAACTTCCTCAACCTCGGCTTCGTCGCCTACTCCGATCCGGGCGAGCGGGCCAAGGCACCGAAGGGCTCGACCGTCATCCTCTATCTGGTCTGATCAGGCGATCACTCCCGGAACGCCCGGTAGACCGCCAGGCTGTCCTCGTACACGTGGTGTCGCACCACCAGGCCGTCGGCGAACGTGAGGTGCAGCGCGAACCGGGACCGGTAGGCCCGGCCGGTCGGCCGGGCGGTCTGCCGGATCTCGCCCAGCACCACCGCGTCGGCACCGTCGACCAGGATCCGCTCGACCACGGTCGCGACCTCCTCGGGCCGGTGCTGCTCCCCCAGGGTCCGGAAGTGGTCGGCCGCGTCGTCCCGGGTGCTCCGCTTCCGGATCCAGGGCGTCACCGGGCTGTCGTGCTCGTCGTCCGGCCAGTCCAGGCGCCAGTCGCAGTCGTCGGCGTACAACTCGGCGATCCGGTCGGGGTCGCCGGCGCCGATCCGGCCGAGGAGCTCTTGCACGGCGGCCCGGGTGTCGTCGATGTCGGTCACGGAACCCAGGCTGGCAGCTGCCGGTGACAGTCCCGGCACGGTTCTGCCACGGGCAGAGCCGTAGGCTGCCGCCGTGGTGAGCAGCGAGTCCGGATCGTCGAAACTCGCGGTCGTCGCTCTGCTGGCGATGACCGCCGCCTGGGGCTCGACGTTCTTCATGATCGCCGACATCGTGACCCGGATCCCGGTGCCCGACCTGCTGGCGGTGCGGTTCGCGATCGCCGCGGTGGTGATGATCATCGTCGCGGTGCCGCGGATCGGCAACCGGCCGGGGCTGCGGCTCGATCGGCGCATCGTCCGTGACGGTGCCCTGCTCGGGCTGCTCTACGGTGGCGCGCAACTGCTGCAGACCTTCGGACTCGCGCACACGGCGGCCAGCGTGTCCGGGTTCGTCACCGGCCTCTATGTGGTCGCGACGCCGCTGCTCGGCGCGCTGATCCTGCGGACCAGGATCGCGCCGCTGACCTGGGTCGCCGTCGGCCTGGCCACGGTCGGGCTGGGCATCCTGTCCCTGAACGGCTTCTCGATCGGGTACGGCGAGCTGCTCACCCTCGCCTCGGCCGTCGTCTATGCCGGTCACATCATCGCGCTCAGTCGGATCAGCCGGCCCGGATCGGCGCTCGGCCTCACCGTGGTCCAGTTGGTGGTGATCAGCGGGCTCTGCGCGGTCGCGGCAACGCCCGGCGGGATCCAACTGCCGGCGACCACCGGGGACTGGATGATCGTCGTCTATCTGGCGGTGATCGCCGGGACCCTGACCATGCTGTTGCAGACCTGGGCGCAGGCCCGGATCGAGCCGACCCGGGCCGCGGTGATCATGGCCGGTGAGCCGATCTGGGCGGCCGCCTTCGCCGTCGCGCTCGGCGGCGAGTCGGTGACCTGGCGGATGGTGACCGGCGGATTCGCTATCGTCGCAGCGATGTATCTGACCGAACTCGCGCCGCGGCTGCGCCGCCGCGACCCCGTCGAACGAGAGGTTCGATGAACGAAGCACTCGTCGTCATCCTGATCATCGCCGCGGTCGGGATCGCGATCGGCACCATCCTGATCGTCCGCCGACAACTGTGGAAGAAGCGGATCCGCGAGTTGGGCTGGGCCTTCGAGTCGTCACCGAGCCTGGCACCGGTGCTGCCGTTGGCCAATCCGCCGTTCGACTGCGGCTTCGAGCGCAAGACCGACGACCTGATCACCGGCACCACGTCGACCGGCCGGCCGTTCGCGGTCTTCGACTACCGCTACGAGGGCGCCGGCGGCAGCGACCGCCGGATGGCCCTGATCAAGCTGCCACTGCCCCTGCCGCAGCTGTACCTGACCGCGGTCGGTCCGCGCGGCGGCGTCACGGCACCGCCGGTCGACACCGGCGCCGGGCTCCCGTTCCAGGTGCTGGCCGCCGATCCGGCCTACGCCCGGGTCGCGGTGAACTCCGGCGTCGCCGGTGCCGTGTCCGCGCTGGCCCAGCCGGGCGGCGACGATGATCCTCGGGCGATCGACCTGAGCGTCGACGGCGACAATCTGGTGGCGTCCGACGCGCCGAAGGACCCGGACCAGCTCCGCGGCTACCTGGACCGGCTCGACGCGGTCGCCGCCGCCTTCGACCCGGCCGCCCTGAGCCCGTACCGGATCGAACCGAAGGTGCCACGGCTCGGCTTCCACGGTCAGGACTGGACCCTGGTCGGAGTCGACGACTCGCTGATCTCCCGGTTCGACGGATTCAAACCGTTCGGTCAGGGACACGGCCGGCGGACCGACAAGGTGATCACCGGCACCGCCCGCGGCACCGTGCCGCTGACCGCGTTCCTTTACCACTGGCAGACCACCCACACCCGGACCGTGCCCGACGGCAAGGGCGGCAGCCGGACCGAGACCTACACCCAGAACCACCAGCAACCGATCCTGGCGCTGACCCTTCCCTCGCCGACGCCGTCGTTGACCATCGGGGCCGACTCGATGCTCGGCCGGCTGTTCGGCGGCGGCACGATCGACTTCGAGAGCAGCCAGTTCAATCAGGTCTTCGACGTGACCAGCAGCCATCCGAAGTTCGCCCACGACGTCGTCCATCCGCGGATGATGGAATTTCTGCTGCGGGCGCGGCCGCCGCAGTTGATCATGGCCCGCGGGATGTTGATCACCTACCCGGCGGTGCATGACACGCTGGAGATCACCCGGCTGGCCGACCTGCTGTCCGCCTTCCTGAGCCGGATCCCCGGCTTCGTCTGGAACGATCTCGGCGTCACCCCACCGGTGCCGGAACCATCCAGCTGAACCTCGCCGCCGATAGTCTCCTCGGCCGGAACCCCAAGCAGGATTGAGGAAGTGGAGACTTGATGATCCGGACGTTGACGATCACTGTGGCCGGCGCGACGACCGCCGCCGTGCTGCTGCTCGCCGGTTGCGCGGCCGCACAGGGCCAGACGGGCACCGGCCAGCCGGCCGGTCAGCCCTCCAGCCCCGCCGCCGCACCGAGCACCCCGGCCGGCGACGCCAGCACGCCGAGCGGGACCGGGCCGAGCGAGAGCGGGCCGAGCGACGACTCCGAGCGCGACGCCGGCGGCAAGCCGACCAAGGAAGAGATCGTCACCGGCCTGACGAAGTTCTACCAGGAGAAGCACAACCAGCCGGCCGACAAGGCCAAGAACTTCGCGGTCTGCATGGTCGACGAGATGTACGACAAGGCCAAGCCGGCAAGCCTCCGCGCCATGCGCGACGGCGATCCGACCAAGCTCGACAAGAGCGACGCAGCCCTGCTGTCCGACTCGGCCTACAAGTGCATGAAGCACATCTCCTGAACTTCGTCCTTTGAGCCTGGTCGATGGGAGCGTCTGGGTGTTCCGTTCCCTGAGCCTGTCGAAGGGCAAGACCCGAAGCATCCCCGAGGGCAAGATCCAGTGATCCGGCGACCTCGGAGGTTCAGGGAGATGATCATCGTGCCTGCCCCTTCGACAGGCTCAGGGAACGAACACGGCGCTCGTCGAGTGTGACGGTAGCGACGCCCGCGGTCCGATTTCGCGTCGTTAACGTCACACTCGGCGCGCGAACGAGAGCGTAGGTATCATTCGGCGCCGGCAGGGACGTGATCGGGCGGACCAACGCCAACCAGTGGCTCAACCTGCCCCCTTTGGCGCCAAGAAAAGTCTCCGAGGTCCCAACCCGACGCGCGGCCAAGGAGATCCAGCGCAAGATCCGCGCATCACGATTGCCCCGAGCGGATCAGCCACCGATGGCGAGAGCCTCCAGGCTCCGACCAAGCAACCAGCGGGAAAGATCACAGCGCGGCGGGGCTGGCCGCGCGGCGCCGAGGTTCGGCCCGTCAAGGTCCCGGTAGACGACGCCGTACGCCGCCAATGTCACGCTGCTCGCTCAGGAGTCGAGGGTGGCGAGGGCCTCGGTGATCGGGGTGGTGCCGGTGATCAACTCGAACTGGTGCCGCACTCCCCCGCCGTTGATCAACAACTCGGTGATCACCGCGGCCACGTCGGCCCGCGGGATCTGACCGCGGCCGGTGCTTTCCGCCACGGTGACGGTTCCGGTCCCGGGATCGTTCGTCAGGCCGCCCGGCCGGACGATCGTCCAGTCCAGATCGCGCCGGCGGAGGTCCGCGTCGGCCTCGCTCTTGGCCCGGAGATAGATCTGGTACACCTCGTCGGAGTCCGGGTCGAAGTCGTCGGTCGCGATGGCCGAGATCATCACGTACCGGCGGATCCCGGCGCGTTCGGCGGCGTCGGCGAGCAGGATGGCGCCGTCCCGGTCGACGGTGAGCTTGCGTTCCGGGCCGCTGCCCGGTCCGGCGCCGGCGGCGAACAGGACCGCGTCGGCGCCGGCGATGTCGGTGGCCAGTGTGGCGGCGTCGAGCTGCTCCAGGTCGAGCACGACCGGGATGCCGCCGATCGCCACCAGGTCGGCGGCATGATCAGGATTGCGGATGAGGCCGACGGCCTCGTGGCCGGCGGCGGCCAGACCCTTGATCACGTGTTGGGCGATGGCACCGTGCCCGCCGGCGATGACGACTCGCATCGCTTCCCTCCTTCGGTTCTCGATGATCAGAACGTGTGCGGCCGGTGATCACGCAGATCGGCCAGCACCGTGTCGGTCATGTCCCCGATCCGGCCGGCGATCAAACCGCGGCCGCGATCGTGCAGCAGTTCGTCGTGGATCGCGAAGCCGTGTGCGGCGCCGACGGCCCGGACGAAGTCGATCGTCTCCTTCATCGCCGCCCACGGCCCGTAGGACGGCACGGCCAGGATGTCGACCCCCTCGGGGGTGGTGGCATAGGAATCGCCGGGGTGGAACAGCGTCGGCTCGCCCTCGGCGCGGAGCACCAGCCCGACATTGCCGATCCGCGGGATGTCGCGGTGGATCTCGGCGTGCTGCCCGCCGACCCCCTCGATGCCGAACTCGCCGACGGTGATGCTGCCGCCGACCGGCAGCGGTGTCAGCCGGTCCGCGAACGGGAGGTCGGCCTCGGTGATCGACGGCTCGACGTAGACGGCGGCCCGCTCGTTGGCCGCCAGCAGCTCGGCCGCCGCGGCCGGGTCGAGATGATCGGGGTGCACATGGCTGACCAGGATCGCGTCGAGATCGGTCAGGCCGTGCCAGGCCGGCTCGAGGTTGCCCGGGTCGATCAGGATCCGGGTCCGGTCGGTCTCGACCAGGACGGCGGCATGTCCGAGATGGCTGATCTTCATGTTGTTCACCGTACGCCACCGGACTCGGCCCCGGCCCGGACCGGCCGGAGGATCCTCAGCCGGCCGGGATCGCGGCGGAGCGCCAGCGTTCAAGATCATCCGCCCAGGCCGCCGCGGCCGCGGCGAGCTCGGCCATCAGCTCCGGCCGCGCGGCGGACCGGTCGGTCGTCTCGGCGGGATCCGTTTCAAGATCGAAAAGGAGCCGGCCAGGCTGCCGGGGCCGGCCGAGCCGGTCCGACGGGTCGATCACCAGTTTCCAGCGACCCCGCCGGACCGCCAGCTGGCCCTCGTACTCCCAGGTCAGCATCCGCTCTCCCGGCGCGCGCCCGTCGGCCAGCAGCGGCATCAGATCGACCCCGTCCACCTCGTCCTCGACGGCCACCGACAGACCGGCTGCCGCCAGCACGGTCGGCAGCACGTCCATCATCATCGCCGGTTCGTCGCTGACCACGCCCCGCGGCAGTCGGGCCGGCCAGGACCAGATCCCCGGCACCCGGATCCCGCCCTCGAACAGCGATCCCTTGTGCCCACGCAGCCCGCCGGTCGACCCACCCGGATAGGCGATCTCCTCGCCGCCGAGCCAGTTCCGTTCCTCGGCCGACGGCCCGTTGTCGGAGGAGAAGACGATGATCGTGTCGTCCAGCCGGCCGGTCCGCCGCAGCGCCTCGACGATCCGGCCGACGCCGTCGTCGACCTTGGCGATCATGGCCGCCATCACCTGCCGCTCCCAGGGCAGGTGGGCGAACTTCGCCATCGCCTCGGCCGGCGCGTGCATCGGATAGTGCGGCGCGTTGTACGGCACGTAACAGAAGAACGGGTCCGGCGTCGCGTCGATGAACTCCACCGCCGCGTCGGTGATCACGTCGGTCAGGTACTCACCGTTGCGCCAGATCTCGGTGTCGTCGTCCCACAGGTCGTGCAACGGATGCTGCCCGCCCCAGTACATGATGTGGGAGTAGTAGTCGACGCAGCCGGCCCGGAAGCCGAGGTGATGGCCGAAGCCGTGGCGCAGCGGGGCCGACTCCGGGGCGACACCGAGATGCCACTTGCCGAAGATCGCGGTCGTCCAGCCGGCATCGGCGAGCCGCGACGCCAGCGTCGGCTGCGCCGGCAGCCCGGACACCGTCCGCGCCGCACCCAAGATCGACTCCACGCCGGCGTGGGCCGGATGCCGGCCGGTCAGCAACGCCGCCCGGGACGGCGAGCAGACGGGTGAGTTGGAATACCAGTTGGTCAGCCGGACGCCGCGCGCGGCCAGCGCGTCCAGGTGCGGCGTCTCGACCTCCGTGCTGCCGAAGCAGCCGAGATCGCCCCAGCCGAGATCGTCGGTGTAGATGATCACCACGTTCGGCCCGGTCACGAGCGTTCCTCCTTGGTCGTCGCTGGCTTGGTCGTCGCTGGCTTGATCGTTTCGGGCTTGATCTTCTCCGGATAGCCGTGCCGGACGTGGCCGACCGGCAGGATCCGGGTCTGCGGCGCCTCGTCCCAGCCGTCGATCCGGGCGGCCAGCAGCATGACGGCCTCGCGAGCGAGTTGGCCGATGTCGGCCTCGACCAGGCTGAGCGGGACCGGCGACAGGAACGCCGCGCTGATGTCCTCCGAAGCGGCCACCTCGACGTCCGCACCGAGCTCCGAGACGGCGGCCAGCACGCCGAGCAGCAGCAGGCCGGTGGTGGTGACGATCGCCGTCGGCGGATCCTCGGTGGCCAACAGGTCCCGCGCGGCCTGGCGGGCCGTCGCCGCGGCGCCGTGGCCGACGCTGACCAACCGGGACTCGACCGGCAGCCCGTGCTCGTACAATTTGTCGCTCCAGGCGGCGTAGCGCCGGGTGCCCGGGTCGGTCTCGATCTCACCGCCGACGAAGGCGATCCGCCGGTGCCCGCGCCGCCACAGGCCCTCGACCTGATCGGCTACCGCGCGGTAATAGTCGAAGGTGACCACGTCGGCCGCGATGCCGCCACCGGGAAAACGATCAAGGTAGACCCGGGGCACCCCGGTCTGCCGCTGCCGCTCGCCGGACAGGTCGCCGTTGGCCGGGACCACGATCAGGCCGTCGACCCGGCGGCTGGCCATCTCCTTGACCAGATGCTTCTCCCGCGCCCAGGCCTTCTGGGTGACCGCGACCAGCAGCGTGCTGCCGTGCTCCTGCGCGGCCCGGTCGAGCTCGACCACGATCCGGGCGAAGTAGTGCGAGTCGACGTCGTCGACCAGCAGCCCCCAGGTCATCGAGCGGACGTCCGGCCGGACCGTTCGGGCCGAGGCGCTGGTGACGAAGTCGAGTTCGCCGACCGCCCGCAACACCCGCTCCCGGGCGTCCGGCGAGGCCGGGCCGGAATCGTTGATCACCCGCGACACGGTCGCCATGCTGACGCCGGCCCGGGCCGCGACATCGCGGATCGTCGGCGGTCGTCTTCCTCGCCCGCTGATCAAGCTCACTCCTTCACGCTGCCGACCGCCAGCCCCGACACCAGCCGCCGCTGGGCGATCGCGAACAGCACGATCGTCGGCACCGAGGCGACGACGGACGCGCACATCACCAGATCCCACTGGGTCGTGAACTCACCGAAGAAGTTCGACAACCCGACCTGGACGGTCTTCAGATTCTCGTCGGTCATCAGCACCTTGGCGAACAGGTACTCCTCCCAGGCGACGATGAAGGTGTTGATCGCCACCGTGGCGACGCCGGGCCAGGCGACCGGGAAGACCACCCGGAACAGCACGGACAGGGTGGAACAGCCGTCGATCCGCGCCGCCTCGTCCAGGCCCTTGGGCACCGTCTCGAAGTAGCCCATCATCAGGTACGTCGCGAACGGCAGCGTGATCGCCACGTAGGCGATGATCAAGCCCTGGTACGTGTTCAGCAGCCGCAGCTCGGAGAAGAACAGATACATCGGGGTGATCAGGATGACGAACGGAAACAGGTGCACCGCGATCACCAGCACCATCAGCACCCGTTTGCCGCGAAACTCGAACCGGGAGAAGGCGTAGCCGGTCAGGCAGGAGAGCACCACCGCGGCGACCATGGCGATCAGCGCGACGACCAGGCTGTTGAGCAGGAACCGACCGAACGAGGAGGTGGCGAACAGCCGGCCGTAGCCGTCCAGGGTGAGCCGCGACGGCAGGATCTCCCGCAGGTCGAACATCTCGGCCGCCGGCCGGAGCGAGGTCAGCAGCATCCAGGCGAACGGGAAGATCATCAGCAGTAGGACGATCGCCACCGCCAGCAGGACCACGATCTCGTACGGCCGGATCCGGCGGCTCCGGCGGCGCACCGCCACCGCGCCGCTCATGATCGCTCCCGGCGCTGCAGCAGCCCGAGATAGATCAGGGCGAAGACCACCATGCAGGACGACATGATCAAGCCGATCGCCGCGCCGCGGCCGAGATCGTTGTCGACGAAGGCGTAGGAGTAGAGCTGGGTCGCCAGCACCTGGGTGAAGGTGCCCGGGCCACCGCCGGTGGTCAGCCAGACGTAGACGAAGTTGTTGAACGAGCCAATGGTGATCATCAGACCGACCACGCCGAGCACCGGCCGCAGATTGGGCAGGGTGACATGGGCCAGGGACCGGGCGCGGCCCGCCCCGTCGAGCGCGGCCGCCTCGTACTGCTCACCCGGGATCGCCTGCAGCCCGGCCATCAGCACGATGATCACGAACGGCAGCTCCCGCCAGGTGATGATCGCGGTCAGGCACCACCAGACCGTGCTGGTCTGGCCCAGGAACGGGATCCCCTGCTCGATCAGCCCGAACCGCAGCAGTAGCTGGTTGAGCAGGCCGGACTGACCGTCGAGCAGCCAGCGCCAGGCCGCGACCGCGACGGTCGGCGGGATCATCCACGGAATCAGCACCAGGGTCCGGCAGACCCCGAGCAGGCGCAGCCGGCGCAGCACCGCGGCGTTCAGCAGCAGGGCGATGCCGAGCCCGAAGACGAGCCGGAGCGCGACCGTCAGCAGGGTCAGCCAGAGCACCGTGTTGCCGAGACTGAGCGGCGTCTGCGGATCGGCGAGCACGGCGGCGAAGTTGCGCAACCCGACGAACGGGCCGTCCCCCAGCGCGTCGTACGGCGTCACCTCGTGCAGCGAGAGCCAGACGTTGTAACCGGCCGGCACGCCGAACAGCAGCAGCAACATGATCATGCCGGGGGCGACCAGGCCGTACGGGGTCAGCCGGGTCGACCAGGGCCGGCGGCGCAGCGTGATCGCGGTGGTCACTGCCCGGCGGCCAGCTCGGCCCGGAGCTGACTGATGATCGCCTCGGCCGCGCCCCGGCTGTCGCTCTGGCCGGAATAGACGCCGCCGAACTGGGCGTTGGTGATCTTGGTCAGGGTCGTCACCGGGACCGGGCCGGCGATGTAGCGGCCGAAGGTGACCGAGTGCGGCAGCTGTTGCTGATAGCCCTCCTCACCCTCGGGCACCGTCATTTCGTTCAGCACGCTGGTCGCAGCCGGATACTGGTCGATCTTGGTGAACGCGTCGGCGCTGTTGAGGTAGCGGATGAATTCCCAGGCCTGCTCCGGATGGTCGGTCGAGGCGTTGATCCCGAGCATCCGGCCGCCCAGGTGGGTCGAGCCGTCGGTCAGGCCGTCCGGCACCGGGGCCGTCCGTAGCGTGGGGTCAGCCTCGTGCGCCTTGCGGAACGTCTGCGGCGCCATGATCGTCATCGCGCAGGTGCCCCGGGCCAGTCCGTCGACGATCTGCGGGTCGGTCAACGAGGCCACCGCGATCATGGACTTCGCTGTGGCGCCGGAGGTGAAGAGCCCGTTGAACCAATCGATCGCCTGCTGCAACTGCTCGGCTGTCGCGCCGACCTGCCAGCTGCCGCCCTCGTCCTTCACCAGCGTCGCGCCGTGGGACCAGAGGTAGTAGTTGATCGCGAACCACTGGCCCGAGTCGGGCCCGCTCGCCCCGGGCAGACAGAAGCCCGACCGCTTGGCCTTCGGGTCGGACAGCGTCGCCGCCTGCTCGGCCAGATCCTCCCAGGTCGTCGGCGGCTTCAGGCCGGCCTCCTCGAGCAGTTCCGGGCGGTACGCCAGCGCGAACGTGTCCACGGTCCACGGCAGGGCCCAGGTCTTGTCACCGAACCGGGCAAGATCGAGCGCCAGGTAGTCCTCGACCGGCGTCTCCGGCGGAGTCTTGGCGGCAAGATCATCCAGCGCCAGCAGGATCTTCGGCTTGGCCAGATCCTTGACGTTGACGTTGGCGATCTGCACCACGTCGGGCCCCGAACCGGAGTTGGCCTCCCGGGCGAACTGCTGCGCACTGTCCGGCCCGGACAGCGTCTCCAGCTTCACCTGGACGTCCGGGTGCGACTCGTTCCAGGAGGCCACCGCCGCCTGCAACCCCGCCGTCTCGGCAGGAGGGTCGAACTGCCGGAAGGTCAGCGTCACCGGGCCGTCGGCGGCCTCGCCGCCACACCCTGCCAACGCCGCGGTCAGCGCCAAAGCGCCGGCCGCGACAAGTGCTCCGAGTCGTCGCATCATCGATCCACCCTGATCCTCGAGAAGGTATCTCCGCACCGTACGATGGAAACGTTCTCACCGCAATGGTTTCCCACAATCATTGGACATTGTGCGGAATATCGATGATGGACTGAAAACGTCACCATCCTCCGGCTGGACGAATCGGGCCTGGGCCGATTCCATGGGTCCGTGACGAACCCGACTCCGCCGCCATCCGGACCTGCTCCGGATCATGGCCTGTTCCCGCCGGCCGGCTCGACTGCGCACCCTCCGCGGCGGTCCGACGCCCTCGGTGTGACCAGCCTGGTGATCACCATCACCATCACGATCATGCTGTCGCTCCTGGGCTTCTGGCTCGGTGTGCTCACCACCAGCGCCAGCGTGACGGACCAGGCGCTGCCGCCGGAATACGCCCTGCTGGCCGCCGGGTTCGTGCTGGTGATCATCGGAATGGTGCTCGCCGTCGTTGCGATCGCCACCCGCCGCGGCAGAGTCACCGGCATCATCGGCCTTGTCGTCGGTTTGCTCTCCTACCCGCTCTTCGCCACGGCCGGCCTCCTGGGATACCTTACGACCCAATGATGGACAGCCGTTCTCGCGCGTCGGCCAGGACCATGATCGAAGAGGCCCTGCCGCACGTCGTTGGCGATCTTCACGACCTGGGCGCGCCCTGGGCGCTGGTCGGCGGTCTCGCCGTGTGCGCCCGGGCGGAGCCGCGACCCACTGCAGATATCGACATCGCCGTCGTCGCGCCCGACGACGCCACGGCGAAGGAACGGATCGCGCACATGCTCGCGGTCGGCTACCGCTGGCGGGAATCGATCGTGCACGACGAGACCGGTCGGCTGGCGACGGTCCGCCTGCAGACCTCCCCGGTCGGCGAGGACGTGGCCGTCGACCTGTTCTTCGCGAGTTCCGGGGTCGAGCCGGAGATCGTCGGAGCAGCGGAGCCCGTGGAGGTCCTGCCGGGCCTGACGATCCCCGTCGCCCGGATCGGCCACCTGATCGCGGTCAAGCTCTGCTGGCGCCGCAGCGACAAGCGCGACCGCGACCTGCGGACGCTGATCGAGCGGGCCGACGCCGCGGAGCTGGAGGACTCCCGTCGTCTCATCGCCGTGATCACCCGACGCGGTTACCACCGTGGACGCGATCTCGGAGCAGCCTTGGACGGTTGGCTGGACGTCACCCGTTGAACCAGCGTGCCGCGACGCGGTGCCTCGGAACCGTCCGCCGGACCCGTCACCGCGGCTGCGCGACGCGCTGACCGCGCCCGGACTGGACGGATCGGGGTCCAGTCGATTCGATGGGCGGATGACGACTCCGCCGCCACCGCCGCCGTACGGTCCTCCGCCGGGCCCGCCGCATCAGCCGGGGTATCAGCAGCCGGGGCCGTATCCGCAGGCTGGGCCGTATCCCTATCCACCACAGCCTCAGCAGGGTCCGGACGTCCCGCCGGGTCCGCCCGCTCCACCGCGCCGGTCGTCCGCGCTCGGGGTGACCAGCCTGATCATCACCATCGCGATGACGGTCCTGACCTCGATCCTGGCATTCTGGCTGGCCGTGGTCACCATCGGCACGGCGGCCAGCGGGCCGAAGCCGGTGCCGCCGATCGGCGTCGGCGTGATGGTCGGCGGGATCGTGCTGGTGATCATCGGCCTGGTGCTCGCCATCGTCGCGATCGCCACCCGCCGCGGCCGAGCTCCCGGGATCGCGGGACTCATCATCGGCCTGCTCTCCTGGCCCCTGGCCTCGGTCGCCGGCCTCTTCGGCTACCTCACCACCCTCTAACCCGCCGACCCGTCAGAGCTGCGCCGATCTCGGCGGCGTGTCGGAGCGTTTGTGACGGGTCGACAGAGCGGCGGGCACACCTCCGCCGGCTTCTGATCAACGCGTCAACAGGGATCCGATGATCTTGCCGGCCACGGTGCAGGACTCGACGGTCACGTCCAGGTGGGTCACGGCCCGGATCATCCGGGCGCCCAGGGCGGAGACCCGGATCCCCTGCTCCGCCGCGGCCGTCGCGATCGGCCCGGCCGGATGATCACCGGTATTGATGATCACGATGTTGGTCTCGATCGACGCCGGATCGACCGCCGTCGGCGCGGCCTCGGCCACGGCCGCGGCGAAGGCCCGCGCGGCGGCATGATCATCGGCGAGCCGGCTCAGCTGATGGTCAAGAGCGTAATGGGCGCCCGCGGCCAGGATCCCGGCCTGCCGCCAGCCGGCGCCGAGGCGCTTCCGTAGGATCCGGGCCCGGGCGATCCGGTCGGCGTCGGCGACCAGGACCGACCCCACCGGAGCGCCCAATCCCTTGGAGAAACAGACGCTGACCGTGTCGAACAGCCGACCGTAGTCGATCAATGGGACTCCGGTCGCGACGTGCGCGTTCCACAGCCGGGCGCCGTCCAGGTGAAAGCCAAGACCATGATCACGACACAGCTCCGAGACCGCCCGCAGCTGATCGAACGGCTGGATCGTGCCGCCGCCGAAGTTGTGCGTGTTCTCCACCGCGACCGCGGCGGTGGAGACCAGATACGGCCCGGCCGACGGCGCGATGATCTTGGCCACCTCGGCCACGTCGACCCGGCCCCGGACCGACGGGAAGGTGCGCATCGTGATCCCGCCGAGCGCCGCGTGGGCGCCCATCTCGGCCCGGGCGATGTGCGCCTCGACATCGCAGATCACTTCCTGCCCCGGCTCGACCAGCTGCCGGACGCCGAGCAGGTTGGCCAGCGAGCCGGTGGCGCAGAACAGTCCCGCCTCGTGCCCGAGCAGCTCCGCGACCCGGCGTTCCAGCGCGTCGATGGTGGGGTCCTCGGCGTACACGTCGTCGCCGACCTCGGCGTCGAGCATCGCCCGCCGCAGCGGCTCGGTCGGCCGGGTGACCGTGTCCGAGCGCAGATCGATCGACACGGTGTTCCTAGCCACAGGCGGGACCCGGCATCGTCAGTCGCCGACCGGCTGGAACGCCTGGACCGGGTTCGGCCGCTGGATCCGGCCGGTGGTCAGTCGTTCGGCGACCAGGAAGGCCAGCTCGAGGGACTGGTTGCGGTTCAGCCGCGGATCGCACAGCGTCTCGTACCGGTTGACCAGATCGGCCTCGACCAGGTCATCGCCGCCGCCGACGCACTCGGTGACGTCGTCGCCGGTCAGCTCGACGTGCACCCCGCCCGGCCAGGTGCCGAGCTCCTCGTGCACGTCGAAGAAGCCGTTCAGCTCGTCGATCACGTCGGCGAAGGCGCGGGTCTTGTAGCCGTTGGCCGCCTCGAAGGTGTTGCCGTGCATCGGGTCGCAGACCCAGGCCACCTGCCGGCCGCTGGCGGTCACCTTCTCCACCACGTCGGGCAGCAGGTCCCTGATCTTGCTCGCGCCCATCCGGGTGATGAACGTGATCCGGCCCGGCTGCTGCTCCGGATCGAGCTTGTCGGCCAGCTGCAGCGCGACGTCGGCGGTGGTGGTCGGGCCGAGCTTCACGCCGAGCGGGTTGCGGACGTGCCGCAGCAACTCGACGTGGGCGCCGTCCAGCTGGCGGGTCCGCTCACCGATCCAGAGGAAGTGCCCGGAGACGCCGTACGGATCCTGGGTGCGGGAGTCGATCCGGGTCAGCGCGTGCTCGTACTCCAGGCTCAGGGCCTCGTGGCTGGAGTAGAAGTCAACCGTCCGGAACTCCTCGTCGTCGATGCCGCAGGCGACCATGAAGGCCAGCGCCCGGTCGATCTCGTCGGCCAGATTCTGGTAACGCACGCCGGCCGCGGAGTTCTTGACGAAGTTGGCGTTCCAGCTGTGCACGCTGCGCAGATGGGCGAAGCCGCCGGTGACGAAGGCTCGGGTCAGGTTCAGCGTCGCCGCCGAGGCGTTGTAGGTGTCGAGCAGCCGCCGCGGGTCGTGCACCCGGGACTCCTCGGTGAAGGCGAATCCGTTGACGGAGTCGCCGCGGTAGGCCGGCAGCGTCACCCCGTCCCGGGTCTCCACGTCGGAGCTGCGCGGCTTGGTGTACTGGCCGGCCATCCGGCCGACCTTGACGATCGGCACCTGGGCCGCGTACGTCAGCACGACGGCCATCGACAGCAGGGTCCGCAGCTTGCCCTGGATGTTGGCCGCGGTCACCCCGGCGAACGTCTCGGCGCAGTCGCCGCCCTGGAGCAGGAAGGCCTCGCCGGCGGCCACGCTGGCCAGCTTGCCGCGGAGCTCGTCGCACTCGCCGGCGAACACCAACGGCGGCAGGGCACGCAGCCGCGCGACGACGTCGGCCACCTGGGCCGGATCGGGATAGCTGGGCTGTTGCAGCGGCTTGAGAGCGTGCAGTTCCTCGAGCGACGGAAGGGTTACGGACACGGGGCTACTTTAGTGGTGCAGCTCCGGGAGACACACCACGGACGGCCCGGCACGGCGGAAGGGACGCGACCATGGCAGGACAGGCAGCCTTCGTGCGGGAGTTCATCCGAGAACGGATGACGTTCGTGATCAACGGCCGGCTGCGCCGCGACCCCCTCTCCCAGCTGCATCTCGAGGAGGGCCGGATCGATCCGTACCCGATCTATCAGCGGATCCGCGCGGCCGGCCGGATCTCCCGCTCCCCGGTCGGCGCGTACGTGACCGCCGACCACGCCCTGTGCGATCAGATCCTGCGGGACCGGCGATTCGGCGTCGGCGGCCGGATGACCGACCAGGACACCGCCGAGCTGTCGCTGCTGGACATGAACCCGCCCGACCACACCCGGCTGCGCCGGTTCGTTGCGCCGGTCTTCACCCCGCGGGCCATCGCCGGCTTCGACGGCATGATCACCAAGACCGTACGCCGGCTGCTGGACCGGCTCCCGGCCGGCGCCCCGTTCGACCTGGTCCGCGATTTCGCCTCGCCGATGCCGATCGCCGTGATCACCGAACTGCTCGGCGTGCCGGATGCCGACGCCGAGGAGTTCGCCCGCTACGGTGCCGCGTTCGGCAGCGCGCTCGGCGGGCTGCAGTCGCTGCGGCACGCCGCGATGTTGTACGACGCGAAGCAGCAGCTGGAGCGGATCTTCACCGGCGTGTTCGAGCTGAAGCGCAAGCAGCCCGGCGACGACGTGATCAGCCGACTGGTGGCCGCCGAGGGCGACAAGATCGAACCGCGGGAGATGGTGCCGCTGTGCACCCTGCTGCTGATCGCCGGCTTCGAGACCACCGTGAACCTGATCGGGAACACGGTCCTGGCCCTGCTGCACCACCCCGACGCCTGGCACCGGGTCGCCCGTGATCCCGAGTTGGCCGGCGCCGCGATCGAGGAGACCCTGCGCTGGGACGCGCCGGTCCAGCGGACCGGCCGTCAGGCGTTGACCGACCTGGACCTGGACGGCATCCCGATCAAGAAGGACGACTTCGTGATCACCCTGCTCGGCGGCGCCAACCGGGATCCGGCCCGCTTCGACCAGCCGCAACGCTTCGAGCTGGACCGCCCCAACTCCGGTGACCACCTCGGCTTCTCCAGCGGCATCCACTACTGCGTCGGCGCGCCGCTGGCCAAGATGGAGGCGACCATCGCCATCCGCGAGATCACCCAGCGGTTCGGCCGGCTCGCCATGACCAAGCCGCCCGTGCGCCGGCCGGGAAGCCTGATCCGAGGTCTCGCCCGGTTCCCCGTGATCGACTACGCCACAACCTCCTCGGAACCGGTCAAGGCCTCCTGAACCTCACCCACTTGTCAGAACTGAGTAGCCCTCTGGCACAACTCACTTCTGACAACTCGGAGCGGGGTCAGGCCTGAGGGGAGGTTTCGGCCTCGTCGTCGGCGGCCTGCTCCTTCGCGGCCTTCTCCTTCGCGGTCGGGGCGTAGAGGTCGACGTACTCCTGGTCGGAGAGTTCCATGATCGCGTACATGATCTCGTCGGTGATCGAGCGGAGAATGAAACGGTCGTCGCTCATCCCGGCGTAGCGGGAGAAATCGAGCGGCTTGCCGAACTTGACGGTGGGGCTGATCACCTTGTGCACGATCTTGCCCGGCGGCGCGATCAGGTCGGTGCCGATGATCGCCGACGGGATGACGGGCACCTCGGCCAGCAGGGCCATTCGGGCCACGCCGGTGCGGCCCTTGTACAGCCGGCCGTCGTGGCTGCGGGTGCCCTCGGGATAGATGCCGAAGAGCTCGCCGCGCTCCAGGACCCTCAGGCCCGCCCGAAGCGCACCCTCGGAGGCGCGGCCGCCGCTGCGGTCGATCGGCACCTGCCCGGTGCCGGCGAAGAAGCGTTTCTGGGCCCAGCCCTTCAGCCCGGCGCCGGTGAAGTAGTCGGCCTTGGCCACGAAGGTGATCCGGCGGTCCAGGGCCAGCGGCAGGAAGAGCCAGTCGGCGTACGACAGATGGTTGCTGGCCACGATCGCCGCGCCGGTGGCCGGTACGTTCTCCACCCCGACCTCGATCGGCCGGAACAGCCGCCGGACACCCGGGCCGAGGACGACGTTCTTCAGCGCCCAGTAGATGCCGCCGCCGACATCGCGGCGCCGCGCCGGCTGCGGGTCGACGGTGACCAGCTCGTCGTTCATGGAGTCATCGTGCCCGATCGGCGCCCTGCTGGTGCGGATCGACGTCCCGCGGCGGCGGATCGGCATCCGGTCGTTGCGAATCGTCGGCCGGCACCGGTGGCACCCGGTTGCCCTCGCCCGGCCGGGACTTGACCAGCGCCGTCAGCTCCCGGCCCTCGGCGGCGGCCGCCTTGACCGAGCCCGCGTAGGCGTCGACATAGGTCTGGCCGGACAGCTCCATGATCGCGTTCATCACCTCGTCGGTGATCCACCGCAGCACCTCTCGATCATTGCCGGCGCCCTCGTACTGGGTGAAATACATCGGCTTGCCGAAGCGCAGGCCGGGCCGGTGCATCCACGGGATCCGGAGCCCACGCAGCGGCACCCCCTTGGTGTTGATCATGGCCGCCGGGACGATCGCGGCGCCGGTCTGCAGCACCAGCCGGGCCACGCCGGTCTTACCTTTGTAGAGCCGTCCGTCCGGGGATCTGGTGCCCTCCGGGAAGATGCCCAGCACCCCACCCTCGCGCAGGATCGCGGACACCGCGTCCATGTCGGAGGCACTGACCCGGCCGCCGGAGCGGTCGATCGGCCGGACGTTGATGTTGCGGAGGAACCAGCCGAGCAGCCGCTTGTGCAACGCCTTTCCCTGGAACAACTCGATCTTGGCCGGGAAACTCATCGACCGTCTGATCATGGCGGGGATCAGATACGTCTCCCCGATCGACAGGTGGTTGCTGGCGATCAGCACCGGGCCCTTGGCCGGGATGTTCTGCTCCCCCTCCATCCAGGGCCGGAACAACACCCGCACCAACGGCGCCACGATCGCCCACTTGAGCACCAAATACAACAAGCCACTGCCTCCTTCGCAGGGTCAACTCTATGGTCGACGGATATCGTCGGCTCATGAGTCCTGCTGCTGGCTCTGGAACCGGCCAACTGAACGAGGGCGCGGAGCCCTTCCGCGGCGGCACCGGCGAGGCCGCGGTGTTGCTCTGCCACGGCTTCACCGGATCACCGAAGTCACTGCGCGCCTGGGCCGAAGACCTGGTCCGCCGCGGCTTCACGGTCGATCTGCCCCGGCTGCCGGGCCACGGCACCGACTGGCGCGACCTGAACGTCACCGAATGGACCGACTGGTACGACTGCGTCGACAGCGCGTTCGTCCGGCTGGCCCGGGAGCACCCGGTCGTCTTCGTCGTCGGGCTGTCGATGGGCGGTTCGCTGGCGCTGCGGCTGGCCGCCGAGCACGCCGACCGGGTGGCCGGCGTGATCTTGGTCAACCCGTCGGTCCGCAACCCCGACCCACGGCTGCTGCTGCTGCCGGTGCTCAAGCGCCTGACCCCGTCGCTGGCCGGGATCACCAACGACATCGCCCGTCCCGGGGTCGACGAAGGCGGCTACGACCGGCTGCCGTTGCGGGCCCTACATTCGTTGACCCGGCTGTGGCGAGACGTCCGCGGCCGGCTGGACCGAGTGACCGCGCCACTGCTGTTGTTCCGCTCCGCGACCGATCATGTGGTGGACCCGTCATCGGCCCGACTGATTCTGGAAACTGTGAATTCGTCCACGGCGGAGGAGATCGTGCTCCGCCGTAGTTACCATGTAGCCACCATGGACGTCGACGCCCGGGAGATCTTCGATCGTTCGGCGGCGTTCTGCTCGGCGATCGCGGCCGAGGCAGGCGTGACCCCGTCGCGCAGATCGGAGGGCCAGACGTGACGAACGCGCCCGATCCCGAGCCCGACCGGCCGGACAGCCCACCCGACCCGGGCGACCTGGCCCCCGAGGACCAATCCGAGATCGACCGCGAGTTCGCCGAGATCATCTCCCGCTTCCACACCACCACCGAGCTGCCCGGCGATCCGGAGCCGTTGATCACTCCGGACGATGACGACGATCCCGTCGACGAACCCACCCCGCCGACGGCCTGGGCCGATGATCATCCGCTGTTCGTCTTCGACGCCCCGCCGCCGCGGCGCGAACCGGATCCGGATGAGGAACGCTACGTGCCGGAGCCGCCGCCCCCGCTGCCGCGGCCGTCCTGGCCGACGCTGCTGGCGACCATCTCGCTGGCGTACGCGACGCTGGCCATGATCGCGCTGATCCTCGGCGCGCCGCTGCCGGTCTGGGCCGGGGTGCTGGCGATCATCGGCTTCGTCGTCGGCTGCGCCATCCTCGCCTTCCGGTTGCCACGCAACCGGCCGCCGGGATCCGACGACGGCGCCATCCTCTGACTCCCGGGCCGGACCTCTGAGGCCCGGTCAGCCCTGGCCGCGACCCCGCAGGATCCCGCGCGCCTTCCGCTTCCGGCGCCGCGGCCAGAAGCCGGAACTGCCCGATTCGGGCGGTTCGATCATGGCGACCCGGGCCAGGTCCGCGGCGCCGATCAGCCCGGCGTCATTGCGGAACGACGCCAGGGCGACGGTCGCGGTGGGCCGGTAGCCGCGGCCGGTCAGGGTCCGCTCGAACGCCTGCCGGGCCGGTTGCAGCAACAGGTCACCGGCCGCGCTGACCCCGCCGCCGACCACGAACAGGTCCGGATCGAGGGCCGCCGCCAGATTCGCGATCCCCTGCCCCAGCCACTGCCCGACATCGGCCAGCAACTCGATCGCGGTCGGCTCGCCCTCCAGCGCCAGCGCGGTGACACCCGGCCCGGTGATCTGATCGATGTCGCCGTCGACGGATTCCAGCAGCCGGTACGCCAGCGGCGACTTGGTCCGGGCCAGCTCCCGGGCCTCGCGGACCAGCGCGTTGCCGGAGGCGTACTGCTCCCAACAGCCCCGGTTGCCGCACTCGCAGCGATGCCCGCCCGGCACGCTGATCATGTGGCCCCACTCGCCGGCCATCCCGTACGTGCCACGGAACAGCTGCCCGTTGATCACCAGGCCGCCGCCGATGCCGGTGCCGAGGGTGATGCAGATCATCACCGACGACCCCCGGCCGGACCCGAACCGATATTCGGCCCAGGCCGCCGCGTTGGCGTCGTTGTCGACGATCAACGGGACGTCGATCCGGGCTTCCAGCCGCTGCTTCAGCGGCTCGGACCGCCAGGCCAGGTGCGGCGAGAACCTGATCGTCGCCTGATCGCTGTCCACCCACCCCGCGGCACCGATCCCGACCGCGTCCACCGGGTGCCGGCCACGCAACTCCTCGACCAGGCCGACGATCGCGTCCTCGACCGCCTGCGGACTGTGCGTCGGCGTCGGCACCACCAGCCGATCGGACACCGCCCCCTTGCCGTCGACCACGCCGGCCGCGACCTTGGTGCCGCCGATGTCGACCCCGATGGTGACGCTCGTCCCGGGGGTGTTCATCCTTCGACGCGGTTCTTCAGCCCCTTCAGGGCACCATCGATGATCGTCTTCTCCGCCTTGCGCTTGAACATGCCGATCATCGGCAGGTTGACGTCGACCGTGAGCCGATACGTCACCAGGCAGCCCGATCCGGCCGGCTCCAACTGATAACTGCCGTCCATCGCCTTCAGCAGCGACCCCTCGACCAGGTGCCACTCGACCCGCCCCGACTGCCAGGTGTAGCGGAGCACGTACGTGTCCGACACCAGCGGATGCTGCAGCGTCATCCGCACCGTCTCGGCCCGACCGTCGTCGCCGGCGGTGAGCACCTCGGCACTCTTCATCGAGTCGACCCATTCCGGGTAGTGCCCGAAATCGGCGATCACTTCCATGATCGACTCCGGCGCGGCGTCGATCCGGATGCTGGCGCTCGTTTGCTCGCTCACCGGCACAACCTTAGTGTCCGGCCCTCCGCGCCCGGCCCGACCCGCCCTCATCATCCTGGGCCCCCCTCCCCCACCCACCCCGTTGAATCGCCGCTACGACCGCGGCCGGTCGTTTCCGTCGGGCTGCCGCCGGCGGATCACCTCGCGGAGGGCCAGCTCGACGGCCCGCCTCGCGGTCAGGACGCCGAGCACCGCCTTCGCGCGCTGCAGCAGCGCCGGATCGACCTCGACCATGATCGGCCCCTCCGGGCCGAACTCGCCTCGCCCCGCTTTCATGATCATCCGCCTCGGATCGATCTCACCGGTGCACCCGCTGGGCTGATCTTGACCATCTCTCCCCCGTCCGTGGCGATGGATCCAAGCGTGCCGGGTGGGTGTTGGCCGAGCTGTTGTCAGGGCCGGGGTCGGTGTCACCAGGATCGCCGGTGTTGTCAGCCGTCGGCCTCCGGCGCGGCTCGGGTCAGCCGCTCCGCCAGCTGGGCGCCGGCCCGGATCAGTTCCTCGGGCTCGCTGAGCTCGAGCTCGACGTCGAAGAAGGCGAACCAGGCCGCGAGCCCGACCCAGGTCCAGGAGCTCGCGGTCACCCGGCACCGGTCGGGGCCGGCCGGTTCGACCACGGCCTCGGGGCCGGCCCAGGGAGCGACCTGCTCCGCCGGCAGTCGCAGCACGGCCGTGCCCCGGCACAGCAGCGGGCCACCGCCGATCCGGCCGGCCAGATACGCGGCGGGGTCGGCCGCCGGCAGGGAGCGCGGGGTGAACCTCGGACCCGTCGGGGTCCGTGTCCGTAGCCGATCCAGCCGGAAGGTCCGCCAGTCGTCGCGTTCGGAGTCCCAGCCGATCAGATACCAGCGGCCGCCCCGGGCCACCAGATGATGCGGCTCGACCCGGCGGACGGCCGGCCGGTCGGCCTCGACCGGATAGTCGAAGCGCAGCGCCTCGCGGCGGCGGATGGCCTGGGCCACGGCCAGCAGCTCCGCCGGGTCGACCGGCGCGGTGGCCGGCTGGGCCTGGCTCACCTGCAGCAGATCGAGGCGCGGCCGGAGCCGGTCCGGCAGCACCTGCCGGATGCTGGTCAGGGCCCGGTCGGCGGCGTCGGCCAGGCCGGCGACCGAGCCCGGCACGGTCCGCAACGCCAGCGCCACTGCCAACACCTGGTCGTCATCGAACAGCAGCGGCGGCACGTCCCGGCCGGAGGTCAGCCGATAGCCGCCGTCCGGGCCGGTCGAGGACCTGATCGCGTACCCGGCCTCGCGCAGCCGGTCCAGGTCCCGCCGCAGGGTGCGCGGGCTGACGCCGAGCCGGTCGGCCAGCTCGGCCGCCGGCCAGAGCCGGCCGGGTTGCAGCAGCGAGAGCAGGGTCAGCAGCCGCGTCGAAGGCATCGCGTCCTCCCGTCAAGATCTCCAGAATCCTGACAGTTGTGGTCAGAAACTGTCCACAACCTTCCTTACGGTCGGAGCATGACCACGACGAAGGAGAACGCGATGACCCGACCGAGCCCCGTCCCCGACGGCTACCACACGGTGTCGCCCTGGATCATCGGCCGGAACACCGCGGGAGTGATCGACTTCCTGGTGAACGTGTTCGACGGCACCGACCTGGGCCGGATGGAGGACGGCAAGGGCGGCATCGGCCACGCCGAGGTGCGGATCGGTGACTCGGTGGTGCTGATGTTCGACATGCCCGACTGGCCGCCGACGCCCGGCTTCCTGCGCTTGTACGTGACCGACATCCAGCAGGTGCACGATCGCGCCGTCGCCGCCGGCGGCACCTCGGTGACCAAGCCGACCCACGTCTTCTGGGGCGACCTGGTAGCCCGGGTCAGCGATCCGTACGGCAACCTCTACTGGCTGATGGAGCGGATCGAGGAGGTCGACGAGGCCGAGGTCGGGCGGCGGCTGACCGACCCCGAGTTCACCGAGCGGCTGGAATACGTGCAGGGGACGATGTTCCATCCGGGCGCTCCAACGCGTCCTTGAGCCGGAACAGGGCCGCCCGCCAGCGCCGGGCGAGGTGCCGCCGGTGCAACTCGGCCCGGCGGCGCCACCCCGGCCCGAGCCGCCACCAGCCTCCCTCGGGCTCGACCGGGCGGAGCCAGAAATGCACCACCGCGCCCCGGGCCCCGTCGGCCCCGGCCGTCGGTGGCACCGCCTCGATCCACCACTCGCAGCTTCCCGTCAGTGCACCGGTCAGCACCGCCCGGAGGCCCTCGGCGCCGCGGTCGGCGTACGGCTGGATGATCAGTCCGTGGGCCCAGCCGGCCTGCCAGTCCGGATCGGCGAGCACGGCCGCGATCCGGGCCGGCTCGGACCGGATGAACAACTCGGCTTCGACGACAGTCATCCCGGTGGTCATGTGATCAACTCTCGCAGGGTCGCCCGCACCCGGTCGGCACCGAATCGGGACACGGCATGATCGCGACCGGCGGCACCCATCCGCCGGCGCAGGCCCGGGTCGCGGATCAGTTCGACGATCCGGCCGGCCCAGTGTTCGTGATCATGAGGGTCGAGGACATAGCCGGAGACGCCGTCGCGGACGGTCTCCGGCGCGCCACCGGAGTCGCCGACCAGGATGGGCAGCCCGGTCGCGGCGGCCTCGGCGAAGATCAGTCCGAGCCCCTCGGGCTCCAGTCCGCCCAGCCTGGTCCGGACCGGCAGCGCGAACAGGTCGGCCCGGCGCAGCTCCGCCGCCACCTGGCTCCGGGTCAGCGGTCCGGTCCAGCGGACCGAGTCGGCGATCCCCAACTGCCGGGCCGAGGCCTGCAGCCGGCGTCGTTGCGGGCCATCGCCGACGATGATCAACTCGCCACCGGCACCGACCCGCCGGCGGACCGTCTGCCACGCCCGGAGCAGGACGTCGATCCCCTTCCGGGCCACGAATCGGGCAGCGGCGACACAGCGCACGGTGCCGTCCCGGCCGTCTGCGCCGGCACCCTCGCGCCGGGCCGGGTCAGGGTGGAAGAGGTCGGGATCGACCGGCGGCGGCATCATGATCAACTTCTCGCTGTCGGCGGCCGGCAGGGCCGCGCGCAGCTCGCCGGCGGTGAACTCAGAGATCACGGTCAGCCGATCCAGCCCGGCCACCATCCGGCGCAGCAGGGCTCGGCTCGGCGGCAGCCGGCCCCACCAGATCTCGTGACCGTGGCTGATGCCGATGATCTTGGTCGCGCCGGCCGCCCGCAGCGCCGGCGCCATCAGACTCAACGGCGCGGCCGCGCCGAAGATCACCCGCCGGGCGTCGAAGCGGTGCAGCAGCCGTACCGCCTCGGCGGTGACGGAACGGCTCGGCAACAACACCGGGTCGCGGCGGAAGATCGGGAAGCCGGCCGCCCGATCGTACGGCTCACTGCCCTGCACCCGACAGGTGAGGACCACGACCTCATGATCAAGGAACCGGCAGACGTCGGTGACGAAGGACTCGATGCCACCGATCCGCGGCCCGAAGTCGTTGCTGATCACCAGGGTTGTCGGCCGGGAGCCGGTCGGCGCCGTCACGAGCCGGCGTCCTTGATCAAACTCTGCCGCCAGTCGGCGGTGAACCGGGTCAGGTCGACCCCGGCAGCGGAGCGCAACGCCCGGTCGACCCCCGTTCCGGCGCCGGCCGCCGCGACGAAGTGGTGCAGCGCCGCCGCCCCGTAGCGCTCGGAGATCAGCAGGCAGGCCGACCAGGCGAGCAGATAGGCCCGGTCCAGGTCGCGATCGCTGCCGGCCCGGAAGTCGTCGTCGGCGGGCAACGCCGTGGGCGCGCCGACCTGCCGGACGGTGGCGCGCAGGTTCTGCTCCGCCGTGGCCAGCAGGTCGGGCTCGGACGGGTAGGCGACCAGATCGGCGAAGCCCTCGACCAGCCACAGCGGCGCCGCCGACCCGGCGTCGTAGCGGGCGAGGTGGGTCACCTCATGGGTCAGCAACAGGTCGGCGGCCCGCGGGTCGAGGCCGGCCGCGTCGGGATTGACCACCACCCGGACGGCGATCCGCTCCGTCGCCGGATCCCGCGGATCGGCGACGCCCTCGGCCCAGGCGACGGCGGCATAGCCGGACTGCCGGCCCGGCTCCCCGCCGAGCAGCCGGTCATAGCCTTCCGCGGTCGCCGGCACCTCGATCACCACCGCGCCGGACCAGCCACGGCGCAGCGATTCCGGCACGGCCGCGAGCACCCGGCCGGCGGCCCGATCGGCCCGGTCGGCCCAGGCCCGGCCGGTGGTCCCGGCGCCCACGATCACCGCCGTGGCCCGCCCCTGGCGTACGACCTCGATCGGGTCCGACCACCAGACCGGCCGCGCTCCGGGTGGGTCGGCGGGCCGCAGGGCGGTCAGCCGAGCCGCGGCGCCGGCGAAGGTGAACCGGGCCCGGTGGGTGGCCGTCCCGGAGTCACCGGGGATCGCCCAGTCGATGGTGACCTCGCCGGTGCCGGCGTCGTCCAGGGCACCGGCGACCAGGGCGAACCGGGTCGGCCGCAGCGCGGTCAGGTTGGCCCACCACAGGTCGGTGGTGGTCCGGAGCACCGCATCGGCGGCGGCGAACTCGGCTTGGAAGTCGGCCTGTCGCCGGTCCAGGATCGCGGCGGCGAGCCGCTGCAGGGTCTGCTGCGCCGCCGCCCGGGTCGGCACTTCCGCCGGCCGGGACGGCGGCGGGGTCGCCGGCGGCGCCGGCGCGGCACAGCCGGTCACGAGAAACGCCCACGTGACCAGAACAACGGTCACGTGGGCGATTCGGGCCCGAGTCGGGCGCAGGTTCAGCGGATCAGCCGTAACGGCGGGCCCCGACGTACGGCATGTCGTCGAGGGAGGAGTAGCCGAGCGGCTTGCGCGAGTTCGGAGCGTGGAAGACCTGGCCGTTGCCGGCGTAGATGCCGACGTGGCTGGGCCGGGACGAGCTGTAGTAGAACACCAGATCGCCGGGCTTCAGATTGTCCTTCGAGACCGGGGTGCCCATCTTGAACTGCTTGGACGAGGAGTGCGGCAGGCTGACCCCGACCTTGCCCCAGGCCTTGAGCGTCAGGCCGGAGCAGTCGTAGGAGCTCGGGCCGTCGGCGCCGAACACGTACGGCTTGCCCTTCTGGGTGAGCGCCCAGGCGAGCACCTGCGCGCCCTTGCCCGAGCCGCTCGACGCGGAGTCGTCCTCGGACTTGCTGTCGTCGGAGTCGTCACCGGAGTCGCTGTCGTCGGAGTCGTCGTCCGAGGCCTGGCTCGCGGCCCGCTCGGAATCCTCCGACTCCTGGGCCTCCTCGTTCTCGATCTGCTCGCGCTGCTGCGCGGTCAGCCGGGTCAGGATCGCCTCCGCGTCGTCGACCCGCTTCTGGGCCTCCTTGCGGATCTTCTTCAGATCGTCCCGCTGAGACTCCAGCGCCTTGAGATCATCCGTGGCGGACTGCTCCAGGCTGACCAGGGCGGCCTGCTGCTCCTGGTAGTTCTGCAGCGCGCTGTTCTGGTTCTGAGTGATCTTCTCGACCGTCGACAACTGGCTGAGGAACCGGTCGGTGTCGGCGTGCAGGAACAGCTGAGCCGTGGTGCCGAGGCTCTGGTTCTGCAGGTTGGCCAAAGCGACCTGGCCGACGATCTTCTTCAGCTTCTCGATCATGGACCGCTGCGCCTTGAGATTCTTCTGCTTCTGCGCGAGCGTCTTCTCGGCGTCCTTGATCTCCAGCTTGACGTCGTTGTATTCCTGATCCAGCCCGGCCGCTTCGGCCTCGTGCTGTTCGATCTGGGCTTTCGCATCCTCGACGGTGAGCGGCGGCTCCGCCAGAGCCACCTGGCCCTGGGCGCCGACCAGCACGGTGGCTCCGAGTGCGACAACCGGCAACCCGTAGAGGGCCTTCCGGGTCACGATGCGAAACAGCGATGACATCCGAGCCCCAACGGAGCGTGCGGTCACGCGAACCTTTCCCTTCTCTCGACGCTTACCAGGTGAGCTGACGGATTCGGGCTGGGAAGTTCGCCCTACGACTGCGCCTCCGGTAACGAACCCGGACGCGCCCGCCGATTCACCCCACAAGATTGGTTCCCCGGCTCCCTCGTCGCTCCGCGCTTCGTGGGCGGCCTCGCGAGTGAGAGATTCAGCGTGCGCGATGTCTGTCGCGCAGGAGACACATTAGGTCACGGAATGGTTACGTGCAAACACCCGACACGCCGGATTTTCGGGGTCCGTTTCGAAGAGTGGAACGCCCGCCGGGAGAAGGTCACCGGCCGAGAGCTTTCGTTGAGGTGATGCTGAGCCGCTCCTGACCCGGCTCTAGGCGTAATCCTGCCAGGTCAGCGGGGTCTGCACCGAATTGGCGCGGGAGGCGCCCGGAATCAGCCGCAGCGGCGGCACCATCCCCGACTCGGCCAGTGCTTCGAGCGCGGCTCGCTCGTCGGCGTCGAGATCGACCCCCTCCGCCGGCGCCCCCAGCAGGACGCTGATCACGCAGTCGTCACAGGCCGGACCGCGGGCGGCACAGGTGCCGCAGTCGACGTGCAGACTTTCCTCCATCGGTCCTCCTCGGGCCACTGTTTCTGCTTCCGGGACCGACTCTGCCCGGCGCCACTGACAGTCCGCTCCGACAGCCGTCCCGGGAGCGGCCGTACGCTGCTGCGGTGAACTCCGGCCACGACTGGGCGACGCTGCGCGCGGCCTGTTGCTACGAGGACGCCGCCGTCCTGGCGCTGAACAAGCCGGCCGGGATCTCCGTGATGGGCGAGCGGCACGAAACCGACCTGGTCCGGATCGCCGCCGAGGCCGGCGAGACGCTGTATCCCGTGCACCGGATCGACAAGGTCACCTCCGGGCTGATCCTGTTCGCCAAGGATCTCGAGCTGCACGGCGGGTTGACCCGCCAGTTCGCCCGGCGCACGGCGGCCAAGCGCTATCTGGCCGTGGTCCGGCCGGGCGGGCTGCCACCGGAAGGCACCATCGACCTGCCGCTGAGCACCGGCCGCAAGGGCCGGATCCGGATCGCCGCCGACCGGTCCGCGATCGCCGCCGCCGGTGATCCGCCGACCTGGTCGGTGCCCGATTCGGCGGTCAACGACCGGGTCCGCAGCTATCCCTCGACCACCCTGTTCCGGCGGCTCGCGGCCGAGCCCGGCCAGGATCTGCTCTCCGTCGCCCCGGTTTCCGGCCGCCGGCACCAGATCCGGGTGCACCTGGCCTGGATCGGCCACGCCATCGCCGGCGACCCGCTGTTCCGGGCCGGGGACGACCCGGCACCGCGGACCGGCCTGCATTCCTGGCGGCTGGCGATCGACGCCGAGTGGGCCCAGGGGCGGCGGATCCGGATCGAAGCGGCGCCCGGAGCCGACTTCTGGGATCTGTGCCACACCGACACGCCGGAGGCGGCACTGTCGGCCGCCTGGGATTGACGGCACACTTGCCCCGTGGGAACCGTGACCATCTCTGCTTCGTACGGCGCCGGCGGGAGCGTGCTCGCGCCGCGGGTCGCGACCCGCCTCGGGCTGCCCTTCCTCGACCGAGCGATCTCAGTCGCCATCGCCGCCGAGCTCGGCATCTCGCCGGACGCGCCGGAGGCCAAGGGCGAGAGCCCGGGCGGCTGGTGGGCCCGGCTGGCCAACGTGTCGGCCATGTCGTTCTACGCCGACCCGAGCTTGGCCGCGATCCATCCGCCGGAGCAGCTGGTCCGGGAACGCTCGGAGCAGCGGCTGCGCGAGATCGCCGAGGGCTCCGGCGGAGTCATCCTCGGCCGCGCCGCGGCGATCGTGCTGGCCGACGTCGAGAACGCGCTGCACGTCCGGTTGGACGGGCCGGTCGAAGCCCGGATCGCCTCCGCGATGCGACAGCACGGCATCTCGGCCGAAGAGGCCAAGCAGAACCGCAAGATCAACGACGAGGCCCGGACCCGCTACGTCAAGCAGGCCTACCGGGTCGACCCGAACGCCGCCGAGCACTACCACCTGGTGATCAACACCGGCGCCATGTCCTGGGACGCCGTCGAAGAGTTGATCATGGTCGCCGCCGCCGCCCGCGGCATCGTCCCGCCGACCTGATCAGCAGAAGCTGATCAGCTCAGTCAATGATCAGCTCGATGCACAGCGAAACCGCCCAACCGGCAATCCCCCGCGACGACCGTCGAGCCGGCCGGCTCCCGCTGAGCCCACCCGCGCGTTGTCGACGCACCACGCGCGTTGTCGACGCACCACGCGACTGTTGCCGACGCACCACGCGACTGCTATCGGCGCAGCCTCAAGCAAGCGCACACGGCCGGCTACCCGACCTCAACCACCAGCACCACGTGACCGCTACCGGCACCCGCGACCACTGCAGCCGTCGCGTCCACCGACAGCAGTCGCGCCGGCCCCGGAGAGGACGACCGGCGCCATCGAGAGTGACCGGCGCGGCCTCAAGCAAGCGCACGCGGCCGGCTACCCGACCTCAACCACCAGCACCACGCGACCGCTACCGGCACCCGCGACCACTGCAGCCGTCGCGTCCACCGACAGCAGTCGCGCCGGTACCACGGAGAGGACGACGGCGCCTCCGAGAGTGTGACCGGCCCAGCCTCGCGCAAGCGCACGCAGCCGGCTACCCAGCCTCAGCCAGCAGCACCACGCGACCGCTATCGGCGCCCGCGACTGGTGTGGCGGTCGCGTCGACCGATAGCGGTCGCGTCGATCGATTGCCGTTGCGGGAGGCCCGGAGCGTGATCAGATTTCCGGCACGGTCAGGCGCGAATCCCAGGTAGGAGCGCCACGCGACTGCTATAGGCGCCCGCGACCACTGCAACGGTCGCGCCAGCCGACAACAGTCGCGCCGCGACGGAGGCCGCACGCGAGCACCGCGTCCAGTCCCCGCGCGACAGCGCCACGCGACCGCTATCGGCGCCCGCGACCACTGCAACGGTCGCGGCGGCCGAAAGCGGTCGCGTCGAGACGGACGGGTGATCAGCCGCCGGAGGCCTGTTTGGCGTCGGCGAACTCGGCGGCGATCTTGTCGCCGCCTTCGGATTTCCAGCGGGAGTAGGCCTGGTCGTAGTCGTCCAGGGTGTTGCGGCCGAAGAAGATGCCGGTCACCACGTCGCCCATCACCTTGCCGAGGGTGTTGCCCTTCCGGCTGTTGGTGTCGGAGTAGAGGCCGATCGTCGGGTCCTTGACCAGGTCGGCGGTCGCCCGCTGGTGCCAGGCGTGCTGAAGATCAACTCCCTCCCGCGGGCCCGGCCCGAGGATGGTCGGCGAGTCGACGATGTACTGCAGGTCCATGAAGTTCGTGGTGCCCTGCTGGGTCAGCGCCGGCAGCCCGTCCTGCCAGGTGAAGTCCTGGCCCTCGACGCCGTACTTGCGGCGCAGG
The DNA here is from genome assembly GCF_009299835.1 of Microlunatus speluncae. Classification (GTDB taxonomy): domain Bacteria; phylum Actinomycetota; class Actinomycetes; order Propionibacteriales; family Propionibacteriaceae; genus Microlunatus; species Microlunatus speluncae. Next base: position 73,723 of record NZ_VKCZ01000005.1, on the reverse strand, counting down.
TGCTCCCGGGAGCCGATCGGGGCGGCCAGGAAGTTCAGGACGTTCAGCAGTTGGCGGGTCTTCTCGTCGCCCAGTCCCTTCTTGATCACCGTGAGCGCCTGGAAGCCGGTGCCGGCGTAGTGCGGCGCGTCGCCGCCGCCGTCGAACTTGGGCAACATCATCAGCCCGAGTTTCGGGGTGCCTTCGGCCAGGCCGCCGAGCTGGCGGACGAACAGTTCCCAGCCGGCGTAGCCGTCACTGAGGAGCACGGTCCGGCCGGCGAAGAAGTAGTCGCGGAACTGGGTGTAGCTGGCCGACGCGGCGTCGGGATGGAACACGCCGAGCTTGATCAACTCCGCCGTCCGGGCCACCGACTCCTTCGTCCGTTCGTCGGCCCAGGCGTTGGTGAAGACACCTCCGGACTCACTCCAACCGTTCGGCGCGCCCAGCATCTCGGCGATCTGGAGCCGGGCGTTGGGGGCGTTGGCCATCGACCACCGACTCTGCCGGGCATCGGTCACCGCCTTGCACAGCTCGACGAACGCGGCGTAGTCGGCCGGCTCCGGATCGACCCCGAGTTGCCCGAACAGATCCCGCCGGAAATACATCGCACCACCGGCCACCGAGCGCGGCTGCGGCACGGCGAAGATCGTTCCGTTGGAGATCGCCGGCCGCCATGAATCGGTCGGAATGTTAGCCAGGTAAGGGAAATCCTTGGCCCCGCCGCCGGCCAGGAACGGTCCGAGATCGGCGAACAGCCGCTCCATCACCCGCGGCTGGTCCGGCGTCGGCAGCGGAAACATCATCAGTTCCGGCAACGAGCCGCCGGCGATCGTGGTCTGGAACTTGGTCGCATAGTCGGCGTTGGGGACCGCCGTGATGTCCAGCTCGGCACCGATGTCGGTCTGCAGTTGGGCATAGAACGTGTTGCGGTCCGCTCCGGGCGGCGTCGCGATGAAGGTCGGATACTGGATCGTGATCTTGCCCAGACCCTCCCCCGGCGGTGTGTCGAAGGCCGGCTTCGGATCGCGCGGATACGCGTAGTAGCCGGGCATCAGGACCTGATCGCCGGGCAGGTCGGGCTTGATCAACTCGACCGACGCGTACGACGGCAGCCTGGCGTTGACGTTGGCATGGCCGGTGTTGGACTCGACCGTCTTGTCGGGCGTGCAGCCGGCTGCCGTACCGACGACCAGACCGCCGGAGGCCAGGGCGCCGGCGGTGATCAACGAGCGCCGGGAGATTCTGGGGTTGTCCATGTTTCACTCCGATGTGGGTTATGGATGACCTCGTCGCGCGTCAGCGTCTGGTGCTGCGGACCTGGTCCGACCAGGCCAGCCGGACGTCGAGCGCCGTGGTCAGCAGGTGTTGGAAATCGGCCAGCCGGGCCGGGGTGTTGCGCACCGCGCGCGGCGACTGCCCGGTGTCCAGACAGTGCGCCGCCAGCGCACCGGCCGCCTCACCGATCGACCACTCGACCGGATGCAACCGGTAACAGCCGTTGGTGATGTGGGTGCTGCCGATGTTCTTGTTGGCGGGCAGCAGATTGTCGACCCGCTGCGGGATCAGTGCGCCGAGCGGGATCTGGAACGGATAGTTGGAGACGTCGATGTAGTTGCGCGGGCCGTCGCCGGAGCCGGAACTCATGTGCAGATCGATCCGGTACGAGCCGACACCGACCGTGTCGTCGAACAGCTCCGACCCGTCCGGCAGGCCGGCCTGTTCCCGGGCCTCGACGCCCAGATGTTGTTCCAGCACAGTGAATTCGGCCCGGATCCGGCGGGACTCCCGAATGTAGGGCCGCAACGCCAGCTGATCTTCGGAGCCGAGCAGATCGCCTCGCGGCCGCAGCCCCGGATAGCCGGTGCCGCCGTCCAGCCGCGGCGCCTCGGTCTGCATCCAGTGCAGGAAGGACAGGCTCAGCGCCCGCGAGCCGGCCAGGTGCTTCGCCGCCGTCCCTTGATCAACACCGAGGATCGGCCCGTCCATGTAGTCGAGTTGCGGCCAGTTGACCAGGGTCACGTCGCTCGCGTACCGGCCGTCGACGTGATGGCGCTGGGTGAAGATCCGGCGGTAGTGCCAGAAATCGCGGCCGACCGCACCGCGCCAGGAGTCCGGATCCTCGAAGATCGCCCGCTTCCGGGGTGCCAGCGTCTGCGGCTCCAGATCGGTCCAGCCGAAAATCGGCCCGGGCCAGAAGTCCGGCTGGTAGGCCCGCCAGTAGTCGTAGTCCGCCGGCCGGTCGATGGTGTGATCATGGTCCGGGTCGTAGTCGACCGCGAAACACCAGCTGAAGGATTGTTGATCAAGGGGCTGGGCCGGCCCGTCGACCGCATGCAGTTCGCCGGTGTCGTCCCGGCTCTCGGCGCCGTTGACGTGCTCGATCCCGGCCAGCTCCAGCAGGTCGCCGGTCTCGGTCGCGTCGATCACGTACGCGGCGGTCAGCGTGGTCTCGGTGCCGGTCCGACCGGACCGGACCCGGACCGAGGTCACCCGGTCGCCGTCGGTCTCGGCCGCAACCGGTTCATGATCAAGAAGTACGACCAGCTGCCGGTCCGAACGGTAGGGCGCGAGCAACTCGTCGATCACCGCCACCGCCACCCGCGGCTCGTGACAGATCGGGCTCACTCCCCCGCCGCCCGGATTCAGCAGCACGTTGGTGCGCGCGTCCTCGGTCAGCGGATAGTCGCGGCGGTAGTAGGACCGGATCCCGTTGCGCAGCCGGCGGTAGTGCCGGGTCGGCGACTCCCGCTCGATCCACGGATGCTCGTCCGGCGGTACGGCCTGGGCGGTGAGCTGGCCACCGAGCCAGGGCGACTCCTCGGTCAGGATCACCCGGCGGCCCAGGGTCAACGCCGCCAGCGCCGCACCGACCCCACCCAGCCCGCCGCCGATGATCAATACCTCGGTCGCCTGCTCCGTCATCCTTGACCACTCCTTCGTGGGGCCCGACCCCGACACTGGTGATAAAGCGCATTACGCAATACGCTAGGCGCGAGTTCGATGAGCGTCAAGAGGGTGTTCACGACCGCCCCGGCGACGCGGATCGACGGAGCCAGGCGAGAATCACGACTCGACGTGGGAATCGGGCGGGAGAGAGGACCGAAGGTGGCGCGAAAGGCGCGAACCGGGCCGCGGCGGGTGTCGCAGGCCGATGTCGCCCGCCATGCCGGCGTGTCGTCGGGGATCGTCTCGTCGGTGATCAACGCGCGCGACTACGGCTCGATCCGGGTCAGCGACGCCACCCGGGAACGGGTGCTGGCCTCGGTCCGCGAGCTCGGCTACATCCCCGACATCGCGGCCCGCAACCTGGCCCGCGGCAGCAACCGGCTGATCGGTGTGTTCACCTACGAGGCCATGTTTCCGATGGGGTCGCAGAACTTCTACCACGAGTTTCTGGTCGGCATCGAAGAGGCGGCTGACCAGGCCGAATACCACCTGTTGCTGGTCACCGGCGCCAAGAACGCCGAGCAGCGCCGATCGATCTACGCCGGCGGCGTCAATCATCTCCGGCTCGCCGACGGCGGGCTGCTGCTCGGCACCAACGAGAGCTCCGAGGAGATCACCCGGCTGGCCGGCGAGGGCTATCCGTTCGTGTTCGTCGGGGAGCGGGAATTTCCCGGCGTCGAGCTGTCCTATGTCGCTGCCGACTACGTCGAGGGCACCGCCGAACTGGTCGGCCGCGCGGTGGCCCTGGGCCACCGCCGGATCGCGATGGCTGCCGGCCGGCACCTCGAGTCGATCCCGGCCCGCCGAGCCGGATTCGCCCTGGCCCGGCAGCGGTACGGCCTGAGCGAGACCGACACGCCGATCCTGCCGCTGGCGGCCGACGGCGACAACGCACCGACCGACGCCGTCACCCCGGACGGCTTCGTCGCCGCGGCGATCGAACGCGGCTGCACCGCCCTGGTGCTGGAGAACAGCATCGCCGCCGTCGGAATCCGGGCGGCCGCGGCCCGCCGCGGAGTGACGATCCCCGGGGACCTGTCGCTGATCGGACTGAGCGGGGCCCAGTTCCGGCCCGAGGACGCGGATCTGACCGAGATGAGCATTCCCCGGTACGAGATGGGCGCCGAGGCCGTCAAGCTGCTGCTCCGGCTGATCGCCGATCCGGAGTCGGCGCCCCAGCGGACCCGGCTGGACTGCGGCATCCGGGACGGCGCGACCCTGACCCGGCCGGCCTAGGCGCGGGATTCGGAGTCCACGGCCTCGGCCGCCGATTCACTCGACGTGGCCGCGCGCATCGACCGGCGCAGCAGCACCCCGACCACCACGGTGATCGCGAAGCCGACCGCCGCCAGCAGATAGGCCGCGGCGGTGGCTGCGGCGAAGGCGGCGACAGCCGCCTCGGCCAGGCCGTCACCGACCCGGCCGGGCAGCCCGGCGGCGACATCCAGGGCGCGCCCGACGCCCTGGCCGCTCTGAGCCAACGCCTCGCCGCCCAGCCCGGCCGGCGCGAGCTCGGCCACACCGGCCGAATAGACGGCGAAGGCGAGCGAGCCGCCGAGCGCGAGGCCGAGCGTGTTACCGAGGCTGCCGCTGACGTCCTGGGTCGCCTGGGCGCTGCCGGTCTGGTCGGCCGGCGCATGATCCAGCACCAGCGCGGTGGCCAGGCCGAAGACCGGGGCCATCCCCAGCGCCACCAGCGACGCGGCCAGCATCAGCCACCCCAGCCCGGCGTCGGGCCCGCCGGCCAGCCGGCTCAGCAGCAGCGCGCCGCCGACGGCGACCGCGGCACCGACGGTGATCACGGTCGGCGCCCGCCACCAGCGCAGCAGGGCCGGCGCCCCGGCGGTCGCGGCGATCGAGACCACGGCGGGCACGGCGAGGGCCAGCCCGGCCTGCAGCGGGGACAGCCCGGTGACCACCTGCAGATGCTGGGCCAACTGCAGCTCGGCCCCGGCGTCGGCCACGATCACGATCAGGATCGCCAGCAGGGAGAGGGTGAACGGGGCCGCGGCGAACAGCCGGAGGTCGAGCAGCGGGTCGTCGATCCGGCGCTGCCGGCGGACGAACAGCACCAACAGGATCAGGCCGGCGACGAGGCTGGCCAGATTCGGCACCGACAGCCCGCTGGCGGCCAACTCCTGGCCCCCGTACACGACACCGGCCAGACCGAGCAGGGACAACAGCACGCTGACCGCATCGATCCGGCCCAGTCCGGTGCCGGACAGCCGCGGCAGCCAGCGGGTGCCGAGCAGGACCAGCGCGGCCACCGGCACGTTGACCAGGAACACCGCCCCCCACCAGAAGTTCTCGAGCAGCGCGCCGCCAACCAACGGACCGAGCGCCATCCCGGCCGAGAACGCGGCCATCAGGACGGCCACCGCGGTCGCGAACTGCTTGCCGTCGGGAAAGATCCGCCGGGCCAACGCCATCGCCGCCGGCGCCAGGGTGACCGCCGAGGCCCCGATCAGCATCCGGGCCAGGATCAGCAGCTCGACCGTCGGCGCCAGGGACGCGAGCAGCGAGGCGAGGCCGTACCCGATCAGGCCGATGGCCAGCAGTCGCCGCGCCCCGAACCGGTCCACCACCCGGCCCATCGTCAGCACCAACCCGGCACCGATCAGCTCGCCGCCGTGCAGGATCCACAGCTGTTGCGTGCCGGTCGCGGCCAGGTCGGCGACGATCCGCGGGATGGCCAGGAACAACACCGACAGGTCGATCGCGGTCATCACCACCGGGAGCACGAGCAGCGCGAGCCCGGCCCATTCCCGGGCTCCTGCGCGGGCCGGGCTCGCCGGACCCGGATCGGCCGTCGACGCGTTCATGCTGCACTCCTCCCTGCGTTTTTCGTTACGGTCCGTAACGTATCATAAATGTGTACGAGATCCCTGGGCTGCGGCGAAACCTCGGGTAAACCCGACCCCGATTCGTCGGCCCGCCCGCTGTCCCGGCCCGGACCGCTCTCACTACGCTGCCCGGGTGGACCGCCTCGTCATCCCCGCCAACCCGGTGCGCGCCTGGGCGTCGCCGGCGTTCTGGCTCGCCGGGGTGACGCTGTGGCTGGACGGGCTCACCGGGCTGCTCGGGTTCGGCGTACTGCTGCTCACCCTGGTCTCGCTGGTCACCGTCCCGGGGCTGATCGGCATCCCGCTGTTCGTGATCACCTGCCGGCTGCTGTGGCGGCTCGGTGATCGCCAGCGCCGATTCCTCGCCGACGGTACGGGAGCGGTGATCGCCCGGCCGGATCCGCCGGCCCGGACCTCGATCATCCGCGGCGCCTGGGGTTACCTGCGCAACCGGCACACCTGGCGGCAGCTCGGCTACTGGCTGGCCCGGATGCCGCTGAGCTCCGTCACCGGCGGCGGCGTCGTGCTCGCGTTCGCGCTGCCGATCGCCCTGGCGCTGCTGCCGACGTACTGGTTCCAGTTCCCGACCGGGACCGCGGCGGTCGGCCCGATCGTCGTGGACTCCTTCGTCAAGGCCGCCGTGGTCAGCGCCTGCGCGGTCCTGTTCGGACTGGTGATCACCCCGTTGATCATCAAGCTGCTGATCGAGGTCGATCTCGCGGTCGCCCGCCGGCTGCTCGGCGGCACCTCGCTGACCCAGCGGGTCGAGGAACTGACGGTCAGCCGGGCCCGAGTGGTCGACGCGGCCGAGGTGGAACGGCAACGGATCGAGCGGGATCTGCACGACGGTGCCCAACAGCGGCTGATCGCCGTCGCGGTGGCGATCGGCCGGGCCAAGGTGCGACTGCGGGCCGCCGGCACGGAGAGCGATCCGGAGCTGATGCGGTTGCTGAACCAGGCCCACGCCGACGCCAAGACCGCGATCACCGAGTTGCGTGATCTGACCCGGGGCCTGCACCCGCCGGTGCTGACCGATCGCGGTCTCGATGCGGCCCTGTCGGCGCTGGCCGGCCGGATGCCGATGCCGGTGCAGATCTCGGTCGCGCCGGACCTGCTCGGCGACCGGCGACCACCGGCGGCGATCGAGTCCGCGGCCTATTTCGTGGTCAGCGAATCGCTGACCAACGCCGCCAAGCACTCGGCGGCGACCAAGATCACGATCCGGATCTCGCGGATCAGCCCCAGCCGGATGCTGGTCGAGGTGATCGACAACGGCCGCGGCGGAGCCCGGCTGTCGACCGGCGGCGGGCTGGCCGGGCTCGCCGGCCGGGTGCAGGGAATCGACGGCCGGTTCGAGGTCGACAGCCCACCGGGCGGGCCGACCATGATCAGAGCGGAGTTGCCATGCGCGTCGTGATCGCGGAGGACTCGGTCCTCCTCCGGGAGGGGCTGCGGCACCTGCTGACCGATTCCGGGGCGGAGGTGATGGCGGCGGTCGAGGACGCCGAGCAACTGCTCCGAGTGGTGGACGAAGATCAACCCGATGTCTGCGTCGTCGACGTACGGATGCCGCCGACCTTCCTCGACGAGGGTCTCCGGGCAGCCCTGGTGATCAGGCAGCGGTGGCCGGAGATCGGGGTCCTGGTGCTGTCGCAGTACGTCGAGGAACGCTACGCCACCGAGCTGATCGGCGACCGGACCGAGGGCGTCGGCTATCTGCTGAAGGACCGGGTGGCCGAGGTCGAGGAGTTCATCGAGTCGGTGCACCGGGTCGCCGCCGGCGGCACCGCGATCGACCCCGAGGTGATCAAGCAACTGCTGGCGCGGAGCCTGCGTGCCGACCCGATCGCCACCCTGTCACCGCGGGAACGGGAGGTGATCGCCGCGATGGCCGAAGGCCGGTCGAACGGCGGGATCGCCGAGCTGCTGGTGATCGGCCCGGCCGCGGTGGAGAAACACATCTCGAGCATCTTCACCAAGCTCGGCCTGAATCCCGCCGGCGGTGAGCATCGCCGGGTGCTGGCCGTGCTGCGCTATCTCGGGGTCAGCCGATGACCAGCACGGCCACCGAGCCGCCGCCGAACCCACCGTCGATGATCACTCCGGCCCGGCGGCGGATGCTGCTGATCACCGGGCCGTTGCTGGTGCTGTCGGTGGTGTTCGCGGGGATGATCATCGCCCAGGATCTGCTGCCGGGAAGCCGTGATTTCGCCTTCAGCACCGAGGCACCGGGGGCGCCGCTGCTGACGGTCGAGACGGGCCGGAGCGGCATCGAGCTCGAGTTCCGGTCCGGGCCGTCCGACCGGCTCCGGGTCTTCGCCTCCGGCGGCTACAGCGGTCAGCAGCCGCAGGTGATCGTCGCCGCCGACGGCAGCCGGATCGACGCCGACTGCCCGAGCGGGGAGTCCTTCGACTGCGGCATCGAGATCGAGATCGAAGTGCCCTCGGGGACAGCCCTGACGGCCAACAACCGCGCCGGCCGGATCTCCGTCGACGGGATCTCCGGCGCACTCGATCTGACCGCCCGCAACGGTGACGTCGAGATCACCGGCGCCGCCGGCCCGATCCAGGCCGACGCCACCAACGGACGGGTGCAGGTCGAGAACTCGACCTCGACCCGGGTGAACGCCAGCACCCGGAACGGCAGCATCGACCTCGCGTTGACCGAGCCGCTGTCGGTCGTCGCCTCCACGATCAACGGCGAGATCATGATCGATCTCGCGGCCTGCGTGCCGTACGACGTCGACATCGATCCCGTTCTCGACGAGACGGTCGTCTCCGTGCCGGTGGATTCCGCCTCGCCACGGAAGATCAAGATCCGAGGCCGCAGCCCGGCGTTCATCGAGTGCGGTTGATCATGGTCGCGGACGGTTCGGTCGACGATGACTGCTGCGACGCGTACCCACGACGCTTCGCCACGACCGCGGTCGGTCTGGACCCGACGAACGGCCGCTTCGGCGAGGTGACCGTGGACACCTGCCGGGCCTGCGGTGCCAGCTGGCTGGACTACCACGTCGAGTACGAGGGCTTCACGGCCTCGGGCCGCTGGTATCGCGGCCGGATCACCGCCGAGCAGGCCGCGACGCTGACTCCGGCGGAGGCCGTACCGCTGCTGGAGGCCTTGCCCTGGTGGATCAGTGGCGGCAGCTACCTCGGCGGGGTGAGCCGCGGATCCGGCCGGCTCGCCGTCGATCCCTGACCCCGTGCTTTCCTCGTCCGGCGGATCCGGGCAGGATCGTCGGATGCAAGGACCCATCCATCTCGGCGGCGGCGGTTCGGAGCGGGACGAGGCGCGGCTCTGGGCCGAGGCGTTCCCGCCCGGTGCCCGGGTCGCCGTCTGGCCGTTCGCCCAGTCCGATCCGGGGAGCGGCGCTACTCCGGCGAGTGGCTCACCGGTGCCCTGGCCGCGCTCGGCCCGTACACCGTCGACGTCTGGCTGACCCCGGACGACCACGACCCGTCCCTGCGGGAGGTCGACATCGTGGCGATCCCCGGCGGCAACACCTTCAGCCTGCTGCACACCCTCCGCGAGGCCCGGCTGTTGCCCGCGCTTCGTGATCATCTCGGTCGCGGCGGCAGCCTGTACGGCGGCAGCGCCGGGGCGATCCTGGTCGGGGCCGACATCGGCATCGCCCTCGCCGCGGACCCGAACGACGTCGGGCTGGTGGACACGACCGCCCTCGACCTGCTGCACGGGATGGACGTCCTCCCCCACTACACCGATGATCAACTCGGCGCCGCCCAAGATCATCATCGACGGACGGGTCGCCCGGTCCTCGCCCTGCCGGAGCGCAGCGGCGTCGTCCTGACCGGTGCCACGGCGCGCAACGTCGGCCCGGACCCGGTGCACGTGATCACCGACGAAGGGGCCGTCGAGCGGGCCGCGGACGTACGGTGGTCGCTCGTGTGAGAGTCGCCTGACGAGCGGTGATCAGCCGTCAGCGGGTCCGAGCGCGACCGGCCCGGGCTCGCTCGGCGCTTCTGGGCGGCGGAATGTCACTGCTGTGATTTAGCGTCGGTGCCATGGCTCGGACGGCGGCGGCTCAGGCGGTGGTGCAGCCCGCCTTCGACGAGCTGGGCACGCCGCTGGCCGCGGTCACGTTCTGCATCGTCGACCTGGAGACGACGGGCAGCTCGGACACGGATTCCATCACCGAGTTCGGCGCGGTCAAGGTCCGCGGCGGAGAGGTGCTGGGCGAGTTCCAGACCCTGGTCAACCCACGGTCGGCGATCCCGGCCCTGATCGCGGTGCTGACCGGGATCACCAACCGGATGGTCGCCGACGCCCCACGGCTGGCCCAGGTGCTGCCGTCCTTCCTGGCCTTCGCCGACGGTTGCGTGCTGGTCGCGCACAACGCCCGCTTCGATCACGGCTTCCTGCGCCGGGCCTGCGCCGAGCTGGAATATCCGCTGCCGCGCTGGCCGGTGCTGGACACGGCCGCGATGGCCCGGCAGATCCTGCTCGCCGACGAGGTGCCGAACTGCCGGCTGGCCACGCTGGCCCGGCACTTCCACTCCCCGACCACGCCCAACCACCGGGCACTGACCGACGCCCAGGCCACGGTCGACGTGCTGCACGCACTGATCGAGCGGGTCGGCAACCTCGGCGTGCACACGATCGAGGACCTGCGCGAGTTCACCCGGAAGGTGTCGCCCGGCCGCCGGGCGAAGCGGTCCTGGGCCAGCGACCTGCCCGAGTCGCCGGGGGTCTACCTGTTCGTGGCCGAGCACGACGATCACCGCGAGGTGCTCTACGTCGGGAAGTCGGTCAACATCCGCCGCCGGGTCCGCACCTATTTCACGGCCGCCGAGTCCCGGCGCCGGATGGACGAGATGGTCCGAGTCTCCACCGGGGTCGAGGCGGTCGAGTGCACCACCACCCTGCAGGCCGAGGTGTGCGAGCTCCGGCTGATCGCTACCCACGCGCCGCGCTACAACCGGCGGTCCAAGTTCCCGGAGCGACAGCACTGGATCAAGATCACCACCGAGCCGTTCCCCCGGCTGTCGCTGGTGCGGACGGTGCGTGACGACCAGGCCAGCTACTTCGGGCCGTTCCGGCAGCGGCAGGCCGCGACCGACGCGATGCTGGCCCTCTACGACGGCTTCCCGATCCGGCAGTGCGCCACCCGGATCGCGCTGGCGCAAACCACCCCGACCTGCGCGCTGGCCGAGCTGGGCCGCTGCAGCTCGCCCTGCAACGGCGCGATCTCCCGCGTCGACTACGGCCGGATCGTCGACGACGTGCGGCTGGCCCTGTCCGATGACGTACGGCCCGCGGTGGCCGCGCTGCAGCATCGGCTGCGCCGGCTGGTCAGCCAGCAGCGGTACGAGGAGGCGGCGACGGTCCGGCACCGGTTGGCGACGCTGATCCGGACCGGCCGCCGCTATCACCGCGTCGGCAGCATTGCCAACTGCCCCCAGATCGTGGCCGCCCGACGGGTCGAGGCCGACTGGGAGATCCACGTCATCCGGTACGGCCGCTTGGCCGGCGCCGCCCTGGCCCGGCCGTACGACGTCCCCCAGGCGGTGGCCCGGGCCTGCGTCACGACCGCCGATTCCGTCCGGCCGCCGGTCGGCCCGCTGCCGGCCGCCGGAATCGAGGAAACCGAACGGATCGCCGACTGGCTGGAGCAGCCCGGCGTGCGGCTGATCGAGATCGACGGCGACTGGTTCTGGCCCCTGCACGGCGTGATCACCGACGAGCGCCTGCCCACCCTCCTCGACCTCGGCACGGAATCCGCCCCGGCGACCGACGCAAACTGACCCGCGTCAGGCCGATTGCCGTGGCGGCCGCGGTCTCGCCCCGCCCTACGCCGTCGGGATCCCCCACCCCTGCCGACTTGTCAGAACTGAGTTGCGCTATAGGGCAACTCAGTTCTGACAGGTGGGCAGGGGTGGGGTTCTGGGTCACGCGGTCGGTGCGGGTCGGGTGCCTCGATCGCGGCTGTCGCGAGATCACTGCGCTCCAGCGGGTTAAGCGCTTGAACGGCGGTTACTCACCAGTACGCAGAGGTTTCGCGACACTCGGGCGATCTCAGCGCAGTGCCCGCAGATAGCGCCGACGAACGACGCGTTGCGCAAATCGCAGCAGCGGGAACAGCGAGCGCCACGGCTGCTGTGGCGCCGGCCGGGTCAACGAACGGATGGTGAGCCGGACCAAACCGTCGTCCCGCCGCAGGATGAACGCCTCCTCGCCGCTGACCGGATGGCCCGGCAGAGTCCGATAGGCGAACCCGACCCGATCCGGTTCGTCGACCACCGCCACGACCTCGACCGGCTCGACGACCGTGATGCCGAGCACCCGGGCCGTGATCTTGATCCGGGCGCCTGGCGCCACCGGGCCGTCGGCGTCCACGGTGAAGCCGCTCGCCGTCTTGACCCGCCAGTCAAGGAGATCGCGGGTGGCTCGCGCCCACAGGTCGTCCCCCGAGCCGATGATCGCCGACACCTCCGAGCGCTCGTAGCCGGCACCGCCCGAAGGCCAAACCGCAACCGCGGGCTGGGTCATGGGCCCACCACCGACGACCGACCGGAGCGGTCGCAGCCGACACCGGCACTTGGGGCCAGACCGCAATCGGGCTCGATCACGGGTCCACGTCCGACGGTCCAGTCGAGGCGGCTCGCTTCGCCGGATCCCCGCCCGGCGAAGGCCGGCGGCGCTTCGAGGTCTCCTCCGCCCCGCCTTCCCGACGCGAACCGGCGCTTTTCTTCACTCCATGCCGCAGGGCGGCGCTGACGGCGCGCCGGACGACGGGATTCCGGTCGTCGATCAGGGCGGCGAGGGCCGCGAGTTGGTCGAGGGCGGTGAAGGCTCGGGTGCTGCCGGCCGGGTCGACCCCGTCATAGAGCTCGAGTCCGATGAAGGAGGCCGCGACCGCGCGGGCGAGGCCGGGCGGGTCGACCAGGCCGGCGAGCGGCGTACCGGTGACCACCCGCTCGAGGACGACCTCGATCTCGGCGATCCACAGGTGCAGTCCAGCGGCCGTGGCCGGGCCGAGTTGCGGGTTGGCCTGGGCGCCGGCGAGCAACTGAGCCAGCACCGCGACGTTGCCGTCGGCGTGTTCCGCGGCATGGATCTCGCGGCCGACATCGAGCAGGCCGGCGAGCGAGGTCACGCCGGCCAGCCGCTCCCGGTAGCGCGCCACTCGTTGTTCGGCCGCTCGCCGGCAAGCCGCGGCGAGCAGCGCGTCCACACTGCCGAAGTGGTAGAAGATCAGGGCCTGGTTCACCCCGGCCGCGGCCGCGATGGTCCGGGCCGAGGTCTTGGCGATCCCTTGGTCCAGCAGGCAGGCCAACGCCCCGGTCAGCAGCCGGTCCCGGGTCACCCCGGTCCGGGATTCCGCCATCCCGCACCTCCCAACCCCAATTGAGCGACCGCTCAACCCCGACTGAGTCTACCAACGCCGACTTGTCAGAAACCAGAAGCCCTATGGCACAACTCAGTTCTGACAAGTCGGCTGGGGTGGGGTGCGCCTGGGGTCGGGGAAGAACCGGGTGCCGCTAGGCTGACCCGCATGGTGACCGCCATCGTCTTCATCAACGCCGACGTCGCCCGGATCCCCGAGGTGGCCGAAGAGATCGCCGCGCTCGACGGAGTCAGCGAGGTCTACTCGGTGACCGGCCAGATCGACCTGATCGCGATCGTCCGGGTCCGAGAGCAGGAACAGGTCGCCCAGGTGGTCGCCGACCGGCTGAACAAGGTGATCGGGGTGCAGAGCACCGAGACCCACATCGCCTTCCGCAGCTACTCCAAGCACGACCTGGAGTCCGCCTTCGCGCTGGGCACCGACTGATCAATGTCCAACCCTTCGCAGCCACGCCCGCCGGAGGACCCCTGGAGCTGGCATCCGACGCCGGACCAGGCACCCGCCGAAACGCCGGCGGCCCACAACCAAGTACCGCCGCACAACCAGGCACGGCCGCCCGATCAAGCCCAGCAGCATGATCAAGCGCCGCCGGACCGGGCGATGGCGGCGCGTGATCAAGGTTTCCGCACGCCGGACCAGGCATCGCCGGCGCCCCGTCGGGCGGCCCCCGAGAGCTTCGCGGTGCCGGCGGAGCAGCGGCCGCCCGCCGCCACGGCCGTCGCCGAACCCGCAACCGGCCAAGATCAACTCACGGCGCCGGCCAACGACGACGCGGTCCCCGATCCCGCGCCGTGGGTGCCGACCAAGGTGTTGATGATGATCACCGCCATCGCCGTGATCGCGCTGATCGTCACCGTCATCGTCTGCCTGTTGCTGTGGATCACGCCGCCGCTGCAGCCGATGGACGTCCCGACCGTGCCTGCGGCCTGATCAACCCAGCCTGACCAGTGCCGTCCAGATCGCGGGGCGCGAGCTCGCGCCTGGTTCCCGGGTCTTGATCTACGGCCCAGGGAAGGCCTGCCGACTGTCGCCGTGCCTGATCGGCCGCGTCGCAGCCGGGTGCGGCGAGTCCGAGTGCGGCGAGTCCGAACCGCCCCGGCCGGGTTCGACCGAGCCGATCAGGCGAACAGGACGAGCTTGGCCGCGACCGCGACGACGCAGCCGGCCGCGACCCCACCCAGCCCGACCGCCTGCCAGGTGCCGCGCCGATCCCGCGGTGCGTACGCGATCGTGGCGCCGGAGATCGCCCCGACGACGATGCCGCCGATCATGCCGAGCCAGCCGAACGTCGTGAACGCGACCAGCAGGTTCAATGCGAGCAGCAAGATCAACAGGGTGATGTCGCCCCGGATGTCCTCGCCGGTCCGGCGCTTGAAGATCGCGTTCGCGGCGAGCAAGCCGACCAGGGCCGCCGACGACCCGGCGAAGGCGTAGTTCACGGGGGCCAAGAGGAACAGCAGGGTCGCCCCGCCCATCCCGGCCAAGAGATACAGCGCGGCGAACCGCACCGGACCCAGTTCGGACTCGAGCGTCCGCCCGACGAACCAGAGCACCAGCAGATTCATCGCCAGGCCGAGGATGGAGAAGAACGAGCCCGACCCGACGTTGATCAGGCCGTAGGTGAGCAGTCGCCAGAACTCGCCCAGCTCCACGTACAGGCTGGCCATCGCCAGCCAGTCCGACACCATCCCGCCGGTCGGCATGTCCAACAGGAACGTGGCGACCAGGATGCCCATCAGCACCTTGGTGACGATGCCGCGGCCGGAGCGCAACTGTGCCCCGAAGAGGCTGCGCGGCGCCCGCTGGCTCTGCCGCCCCGCCCCAACACAACGAGGACACTGGAAACCGACCGAGGCCGGGTTCATGCACTCGCCACAGATCGGCTTCTGGCACCGCTGGCAGCGGATGCCGGTCGGCCGATCGTCATGCCGATAGCAGACCGGATCGGCCGGCGCGGTGAAATCGGGTCCGGCCACCTGATTCGGTCCTAGCCGCTGATCTCGACCGAGTCGACCACGACGGCGTCAACGGGCCGGTCCTGCCGACCGGTCGGCACCTTGCCGATGGCGTCGACCACGTCCCGGCTGGCCTGGTCGGCCACCTCGCCGAAAATGGTGTGCTTGCGGTTCAGGTGCGGCTGCCGCCCGGTGGTGATGAAGAACTGGGAGCCGTTGGTGCCCGGGCCACGGTTGGCCATGGCCAGCAGGTACGGCCGGTCGAACTGCAGGTCGGGGTGGATCTCGTCACCGAACTCGTAGCCCGGCCCGCCGGTGCCGGTGCCGAGCGGGCAACCGCCCTGGATCATGAAGCCGTCGATGATGCGGTGGAAGACCAGGCCGTCGTAGTAGCGGCCGGTGGTCTTCTGGCCCGACTCCGAATCGACGTACTCCTGAGTTCCGTTCGCCAGGCCGACGAAATTGGCGACCGTCTTCGGTGCTTGATCACCGAACAGGTTCAGCACGATGTCGCCGTGGTTGGTGTGCAGGGTGGCGGTCTGCTGCGGCACTGATAGGCCCCTTCGTCTTGAGAATCGACTGCGAGAAGAACTCGCCGGCGCCGCCGCGTTCGAGGGCGACGACCGGCGCTGATCGCCCATCCTGTCATGCCCCGCCAACCCGCCGCGCAACAACCGGCACCGCACCGATCCATGCTTAGCCGGACGCCCCGGTGGGAACGGTACGGTAATGAGATGCTCCGGACAGGAGCTGTAGGTGACCCAACGGAGGAAACGTGAAGCGCAAGAGTTCCGACCGCGTGGACGCCGCCCGAAAACTGGTTGCACCAGCCGCCGAGGACGCGATCCATGCGGCCGCTGACCGTCTTGGACCGTTGGTCCATGATGCAGCCGATCGAGTAGGGCCGCTCGCGCAGTCAGCCGCAGACAGAGTCGGGCCGCTGGCCCAGTCTGCCGCCGACCGGGTGACTCCGCTTGCTCAGACGGCGTTCGACCGAGTCGGTCCGTACGTGGAGCAGGCGGTCGAGCGTGTCGGGCCGTACGCCACGGAGGCCAAGAAGCGTGGCGCCAAGGCCGCTCATGACGCCGTGGAGCGGCTCGGCCCGCGACTCGACGACGCCCTGGAGCGAGTATCCCCGGCCGTCGAGGCGGCCCGGGTGCGGATGCACGACGACCTGTTGCCCAAGCTGACCGAGGCCCTCAACGCCGCCGCCGGCAGTCCCGTCGCGATCGAGGCCGAGAAGCGCGGCCGGGCCGTGATCGAGGCCGCCAAGGGCGAGCTGGAGCCGAAGAAGCAGAAGAAGAAGGGCCGCTGGATCAAGCGGATCGCGATCGTCGCGGTGGTGGCGGGTGTCGCCGCGGTCGTGGTGAAGAAGCTGCTCGGCAGCTCGGACCAGGGCTGGCAGGCCGCGCGACCGTCGGCTCCGTACGCGCCGACGCCGCCGACCCCGAGCTCACCGTGGTCCGAACGCGCCGACCATCATCACGCCAACGGCGTGGCGACGCCGGCAGCCGCGACCGAGCCGGCCGACTCGACCGACCCGGCGGCGGGGATCGCGGACGAGGCACCGACCGAGGAGTTGACCGCGGTCACCGACGAGCCGTCGGCCGAGGTGCCCGTTACGGACAGCACCACCCCTGTGGCTGCCGTCGAGGGTGAAGCCGTCGCTGCCGATCTGACCGAGGACCCGAACGGCGCGGCGGTGAACGGCACCTCGGTTGCGGACGAGCCGGCGGCCCCGGCCGCCGAGGAGTCACCGGCCGACGCCGCGCTCCGCGCGAAGTACAACGGCGAGGGCGTCTACGTCGGCTCCGAACCGCCCACCGGCTACATCATCAAGGGCAACGAGCGCTCGATGAAGTACCACCTGCCGGAGGCGGCCGGTTACAACCGGACCATCGCCGAGGTGTGGTTCAACAGCGAGGAGGCCGCTCAGGCGGCGGGATTCGTTCGCGCCCAGCGGTGATCTTGATCACGAAGCACTGATCACGAGCGACGGTGCCGGCGAGGAGTCTTCCTCGCCGGCACCGTCGTTTCGTTGTTGATCAAGCTCGCCGATCAGCTCAGTCCGGTCACGAAGATCCGCAGGTCCTTGATCAACAAGTCGGGCGCCTCCATCGAGGCGAAGTGGCCGCCGCGGTCGTAGCGGGCCCAGTGCACGACCGTGTTCTGCTGCTCGGCGATCGCCCGGATGCTGCTGCCGCCGGCGAACACGGCGACCCCGGTCGGCACGCCGGAGTTCGGCAACTCGGCCCCCCACTGCTCGGATTCGGAATAGAGCAGCATCGACGAGCCGATCGTGCCGGTGAACCAGAGGATGCTGACGCAGGTCAGCAGCCGGTCGCGATCCATCGCCTCCTCGGGCAGCTCCAGGGCCGGATCGATGTAGGTGTGCACGACGTCGATCACCCAGGAGAGCAGCCCGGCCGGTGAGTCGTTGAGCCCGTTGGCCAGCGTCTGCGACCGGCCGTGGGCTCCCGCGTAGGCCGAGGTGCTGTCGCTGCCCCACTGCTGCAGCTTGGCCAGGTTGGCCCGGTCGGCCTCGTCGTAACCGGAGCCGTCGTCGTCCCAGGAGGGAATGGTGATCGGGTCGTTCACGTGCACCCCGATCACGTGCTCGGTGTCGATCCGGCCGAGTTGCGGCGCGATGAAGGAGCCGGCGTCACCACCCTGGGCCAGATACCGGTCATAGCCGAGCTCGGCCATCAGCGCCGCGATCAACTCCGCGGACCGGTCGGTGGCGCCCTCGCCCGGCTGCCGGGTCAGCCCGGAGAAGCCGAAGCCGGGCAGGGTCGGGATCACCAGGTGGAAGGCCGGGCCGCCGCCGTGGGACCGCGGGTCGATCAGCGGTTCGATCATCGCCGAGAAGTCTCCGAACGGCCAGCCGTGGATCAGCAGCAGCGGTGTCGCCTCCGCCTCCTCGGACCGGATGTGCCAGAAATGCAGCCGTCGGCCCTCGTGCTCGAAGAGGAACTGCGGGTGCCGGTTCAGCCGGGCCTCCTCCGCACGCCAGTCGTAGCGGCTGCGCCAGTGGTCGGTCAGCTGTTTCAGGTACGAGCTCGGCGTGCCGTACTTCCACCCGACGCCGGACAACTCCTCCGGCCAGCGGGTGTTGGCCAGCCGGGCGTTGAGCTCGTCGAGGTCGGCCTGCGGGATGTCGATCCGAAAGGGTCGGATCCGTGTCGAGTTCGTCATGATCACCACCCTAGAATTCGCTTAGGACAGGATCGGTCCTAATGCTCTGGGAAGTTGGTGATCATGGAAACCTCAGCACGACTGCTCCGGTTGTTGTCGTTGTTGCAGACCCGGAAGGACTGGTCCGGGTCCGAGCTGGCCGAGCGGCTGGCCGTCACCACCCGCACGGTCCGTCGTGACATCGGCCGGTTGCGCGACCTCGGCTATCCGGTCGATGCCGTCCAGGGCACCGCCGGCTATCGGCTCGGAGCCGGCACCGAGCTGCCGCCGCTGCTGCTCGACGACGAGGAGGCCGCCGCCGTGGTGATCGGCCTGCGCACCGGCACGGGTTCGCTCGCCGGCATCGAGGAGGCATCGCTGCGAGCGCTGCTCAAGATCGAACAGGTGCTGCCGTCCCGGCTCCGCTACCGGGTCGACACCCTGCACCGGGCGACCGTCCGGGTCAGCGGCGACGACCTCGGCGAGACCGTCGACCCGGGCATCCTGATGGCGGTGGCCGAGGCCTGCCGGCGCCAGGAGCGGCTCCGCTTCGACTACAACCGGCACGACGGGACCGCGACCCGGCGCGACGTCGAGCCGCACAGCCTGGTCAGTTTCCAGCGCCGCTGGTATCTCGTCGCCTGGGACGCCGAGCGGGACGACTGGCGCAGCTTCCGGATGGACCGGCTCCGGCCGCGCCCCCCGACCGGACCCCGGTTCGCGCCGCGGCCGGCGCCGGACGGCGACGTCGGCAGCTACCTGTCGCGGCAGTTGGCCAGTCGCGGCTGGCCGCACCGCGCCGTGGTGCGACTGCATGCCTCCGCGGCAGACCTGGCCGAGCGGGTGTGGCCGGGAATGGGCGTTCTGGAAGCGGTGGACGAGCACAGCTGCCTGATGCACGTCGGCGCCGACTCCCCCTGGGCGCTGAGCTGGATGATCACCTCGGTCGGCTGCGGGTTCACCGTGGTCGACGGGTCGGCCGAGTTGATCAAGGAGATCGAGCTACTGGCCCAGCGGTGCGCGGCCGCCGTGTGAACTCCTCGCCATTAGCTCAGCCGGCCGCGGCCACGGCGCCACTGATCATCCCCGCCGTCGCCAGGACGAACACGGCAGCGATCAGGCCGATCAGCATCGGCGCCCACCACAGCTGCCAGAACTCGTCGACCCGGGCCCGTTCCGGATCGCCCGGCGGCACCAGCACCGGGACCCACTGGCCGAGGCTGTGTCTGCTGGTCTGCACCTTCAGCCGGTAGCGGCCGCCACCCTTGGGCGCGTCGAAGGCGACCGTGGAGAACCACAGCCGCCGGGGATGGATGACGCTCCGATCCGTCGGGTGCGGCTCCCAGTACACGTTGACACATTGGCCGGTGACCCGCTGACCCGTGCGGCGCAGCCGGACGATCCGCCGGATCAGGACGATCACGATGCCGATCAAGATCAACGAGGGCACCCCGAAGATCAAGATCGCGATCAGGTGATTCGGCACCGGTGCCCTACTCGCCGACCAGCCGGACCCGCAGGGCCGACCGCTGGGTCGCCGTCATCCCGCCGGCCTCGAGGAATCCCTCGACGCTGCCGTACCGCTCGGTGAGATGGTCCAGGACCCGGGTGATGTTGGTCGGCGGGGTCGGCTGTAGGCCGCGCACGATCTCGCGTTCCCGGGAGTCGGTGAGGGTCTCGAGATGCGCTGCCGCCTCCTCGGCCAGTCGCTGCTCGGTCAACGCGTAGTCGGCGGAGATCAGCTCCGGGGCGACCCCCGCCACCACCAGGGCCAGCGCGACGGTGATCCCGGTCCGGTCCTTGCCGCCGGCACAGTGCACCACCACTCCGCCCGGTGGCGCGTCGGCAATGGCGATCACCGCCGAGGTGAACAGCGCCGGGCGCAGGTCGAGCATCGCGATGTAGATGTCGGCCAGCGTCATCCACTCGTGATCGGGATCGGCCGGGTTCTGCACCGGCAGGTGCAGGTAGACCGGGTCACCGAAGAACGGACTCGGCTCGATGTCCAGCTCCCGCTGCCGGCGCAGGTCGACGATCCGGCTGACGCCGTAGTCGCGGACCGCCGCGACCCCCTCGGGCGTGAGCTTGTGATGACCATCGGTCCGGATCAAGGAGCGATCGCGGATCCGGCGGCCGTCCGTGGTCGGCATCCCGCCCAGATCCCGCGCGTTGAGGCAGCCCGGCCAGTCGAGGTGCAGCGGAACGTAGGACCCGTCGGGACTTTCGGTGGCGGACATCGGCAACGACTCCCGGCTCATCGACGGGCCCGCGGCGGCTCCGGGGCCGGCGGTGTCGCCGCCGGCCGTTCGGCCAGCAACCGTTGCGCCTCGGCGATCGCGCGGTCCAACTGCGGATCCGCCGGGCCGTCCCAGTCGGCGGGCGTGATCGGCACCTCGATGTCGGGATCGACGCCGTGATTCTCCACACCCCAGCCGTAGCCCTCGAGCCAGAACGCATACCGCGGCTGGGTCACGCCGGTGCCGTCGACCAACCCGAACCGGCCGTCGATGCCGACCACGCCGCCCCAGGACCGGATGCCCACCACGGGCCCGAGCCGCAGCGCCTGGGCGGCGGCACAGACGATGTCGCCGTCGGAGCCGGCGAACTCGTTGGTCACGAAGATCACCGGGCCACGGACCGCCTGGCCCGGATACTCCTCGGCCGCGCCGACCTGCCGGGCCAGGTCCCAGCCGATCACCCGGCGGGCCACCCGCTCGATCACCAACTGACTGGTGTGGCCGCCACGGTTGTAGCGCACATCGACGATCAGACCCTCGGCCCGGGTCGCCAACTCGATGTCGCGGTGCAGCTGCGCCCAGCCGGGCGAGGCCATGTCCGGGATGTGCAGATAGCCCAGCCGGCCGTCGGTCGCCTCGCGGAGATAGTTCGCGCGGCCGGCCACCCAGGCCTGGTAGCGGAGCTGTTCCTCCGACTCGAGCGGCCGCACCACGACCCGGCGGTCGGCGCTGCCACCGGGCCGTCGGAGCGTCAGCTCGACCGGCGCCTTGGCCGTGCCGGTGAGTGAGGCCGTCGGACCGAACCGCGGGTCGACCGGGCGCCCGTCGACGGCGACGATCCGGTCGCCGGGCTCGGCCCCGACCCCGGCCGCCCGCAACGGCGAACGGGCGTCCGGATCGGAGCTCTCCCCCGGCAGGATCGAGACGATCTCCCAGCCGTCGTCGGCCGGGGCCAGGTCGGCTCCGAGCAGCCCGACCCGCTTCGCCTTCAACTCCGGCCGGGCGGCCGGCATCACGTAAGCGTGCGAGGTGTTCAGCTCGGCAACGGTCTCCCAAAGCAGATCGATCAGGTCGTCATGGCTGCCGAGCCGATCCACGATCGGTCGGTAGCGATCCAGCACCCCCGACCAGTCGACGCCGTCCAGATCCTCACGCCAGAAGTGATCACGCATCAACCGGCCCTGCTCGTCGAACATCTGCCGCCATTCGGCGACCGGGTCGAGCTCGAACCGCAATCGGGACAGGTCGACGGCGACCCGGGCCGGATCGTCGTCCTCCTTGACCGGCCGGTCGGCCGGCAACACCCGGACGTCGTCGCCGTCGCGCAGCACGAGCCGGGTCCCGTCACCGCTGACCTCGTACCCGTCGACCCGATCGGCGAGCACCTCGAGCTTGCGGTCGGCGAAACCGAACACCTCGAGCGCGTCGCCCGGCCCCTCGCCGGGCACGTCGGCCAGGCTCGACCCGAGCACGCCGCGATCGGCCTCCCGGATCCAGGCCACGCCGGTCTTGGTCGCGCGCAACTGCCGGTAGCTGCCGGACGGCACCGGGAACGGGATCAGCCGCTGCTCGAACCCGTCGGTCGCCACCTCGTCGCTGACGATCTTCGGCTCCGACCCCGCCGGCCGGTCGGCCTCGCCGCTCTTGGCGTCGGCCTGGTCATCGTGGTCGTCGGCCGCGGCGACCGGCCAGCCGTCGACGCTCGGACCGAACGGTGCCGGGGTGGTCGCCGCCAGCGGCACCAGGTGCGGTCGGATCGCGCCGCCGAAGCCCAGGTCGAAGGTGTGGCTGTCGTAGTGCGGGTCGAAGGTCCGCGCCGACAGGAACACCAGGTATTTCCCGTCGGCGGTGAAGCTCGGCGAGAAATCGGAGAAGCGGCCGCTGGTCAGCCGGACCGGTTCCGCGTCCGGAGCGGACAGGTCGGCCAGCATCAGATAGCGGTGGCTGGGCGTCGGCTGGCTCCAGGCCAGGTAGCGGCCGTCGGGCGAGAACGCCGGATCGGTGGCCTCGCCGTCGACGCTGCGGGCGAGCTCCCGGATCGCGCCGGACTCGACGTCGACCAGGCTGATCCGGCCGTCGTGGCTGATCGCCGCCAGCCGGGCGCCGGCCGGGTCGGACTCCAGGCTGAGCACCCGGCCGAGCTGCCCGCCGGCGATCCGGCGCGCCGGGCTCAGGGCGTCGGTGGCGCGCACCTCGATCGCGTCCTCGCCGTCGGCGTCCGTGACGTACGCGGCCGTGCCGGTGTCGCCGAGCAGCCGCGGCTCCCGGATCCGGATCCCCGAATCGGCGGCCAGCGCCCGCGCCGGCCCCTCCCGATGGGTCAGGTAGAAGGCGTTGCCGCGCCACTCGACCACGCTGCCGTTGCCGACCCGGTCCGGCCGGACCTGGGTCAGCTGCTCGGTCGGCTCCAGCCGTCGCGGCTGCCGGCCGGGCAGCGGCGCGCCGAGGCTGAGCCCGATCGGCTCCGGATCGGTGTTCAGATCGGGCAACCGGTAGAGCACGCCGCGGGCGTGGTAGACGATGGTCCGGCCGTCGCTGACCGGGTCTCGCAGATAGCCGTCGGATTCGGTGTGCTGGGTGTGCCGGGTCAGATCATCGCCCTCGGCCGACACCGAATACAGGTTGGCCTGGCCGGTCGGGTTGCCGGGCAGGTCGGCCTCGAGATCCGAGCCGAAGACCAGCCGGTCGCCGTACCAGAACGGGCCGACCAGGCTGGCCTCGATGTCGGGCAGCAGCCGCCGCCATTCCCCGCCTCCGGCCGGATCCAGCCACAGTCGCGCGGCGGTGCCGCCGCGATACCGCTTCCAGTGCTCGGGTGGCCGGCTGAACCGGCTGGCCAGGGCGATCGCCCCGGCCGGATGGAAGGCGACCATCGAGGTCGGGCCGTAGCCGAGCCGCTCGGTCCGACCGTCCAATCCGACCGCCCGGACCGTCGTGTGCCGCAGGTTGATCTCCCCGGCCGCCGACACCGCGAGCACGGTGTCGGCGTCCCGCCAGCCGATCACGGTGGTCTGGTCCGACCCCCAGTAGGTGAGCCGTTCGATCGCTCCGCTGTCGAGCTCCTGCTGGTAGATCTCCCAGCTGCCGTCGCGGGTCGACGCCCAGGCGACCCGGCGTCCGTCCGGGGAGAACCGCGGGTGCCGGACCGGCGCGCCATCGGCGGTCAGGCGCCAGGCACGGCCGCCGCCGAGCGGTGCGAGCCAGACCTCGTCCCCGGCGCAGAAGACGAGTTGATCATCGTTGACATCGGGGAAGCGCAGGTATCCGGCAGTCATGTCGCCGACCCTAATATGCGCCGGTGACGTCCGGGGCCGGGGCGTGAATTCCCCGCCGACCGGTCAACACCGTGGTTGGTTCGGACAACACCGGCCCGGCACCGGCCAACGTCTGCCGGCAACGGTCAACAGGCCACCGGAGCGGACGACAGCAACGACCCCCGCAGCCGGTGGATCCGTGGCGTCCTGGAACCACGACGACCGCTCACCTCGAACTCCAGGAGCCGCCATGATCACCGCCCCCGCCGAGGCCGACCCGCCGGTGGCCGCCGGGCCGTTCCGGGCCCAGTTGAGATTCTTGATCAACTCGGGATCGGTCTCGCCCGACGTGATCGCCGAACTCGTCGACCTGCCCCATGATCAACTCCAGTCGCTGCTGATGCCGTCCGGCCGCGGCGGTGCCGATCAGGTCCCGGTGGAGGTCGGTCGGAAGCTGTTGTCGATCACGTCGGCGACCGTGCGGGCGACCCGCTACCAGCTGGTGCCCGCCGGCCCGGTCCGGGCCGGGCTGCGCCGACTGCTCGACGCCGGGTGGAGCCAAGCCCGGCTGACCGACTATCTCCGGATGCGCCGGTCGGCACTGGAGTTGCTGCTCACCGAGCGGACCTTCTCCTGCACCCGGCTGACCGAGCTGCGGGTCGCCGCCGCGGTGCGAGCCGCGGATCGCCCGGCGCTCCGTTCGGTGGCCTGACGTGACCGAGCCCGTCGCGGCAGTACTCTCAGGCATCGTGGTCGAACCTTCGGCTGGCGGCGATGCCTGACCCCCTGGTGACAGCGCTGCTGATCATGCTCGCGGCGGCGACGGTCGGAGCCGGGCTGCCGATCGTGCTACGCCTGTTGCCCGAGCCACTGCCCGAACCGGCGGTCGAAGCCGACGCCGCCAGCGGCCCGGAACGGGATGCCGACGATCATCCCGCCTGGAGCGCGGCCCGGGACGAGCCGGCCAAGATCCGCTACGCCGACCTGGTCCGGCCGGGCTTCATCGCCGGCTGCGTGGTGGCCGCCGCCGGTGCCGCCGCGATCGGCCTGTTCTGGCTGCCGCGAGAGCTGTCCGCGGTCTGGCTCGTGCTGGCCGTGTTCGGGGTGTCGCTGGCCGCGATCGACGGTGCCACCACCTGGTTGCCGATGCGGCTCAGCTACGCGGGCTGGCTGGCGATGGCCATCGCGACGGTGGCAACGGCGTTTGCCATCGCCGACGGCGGCTGGCTGCTTCGCACCGTCGCCGGAGCGGCGATCGCCGGTGCCGTCTATCTGGCCATCTGGGCCTTCAGCCGTGGCGGCTTCGGGTTCGGCGACGTACGGTTCGCGCCGCTGCTCGGGGCCGCGGCGGCCGCCGACTCCTGGACGCTGTTGCTCTGGGGCCTGCTCAGCGGCGCGCTGCTCGGCGGGGCGTTCGGCCTGGCCCGGATCCTGACCGGGCGCCGGGGCGGCTTCCCGTACGCCCCGTCGATGCTGATCGGGGTCTACCTCGCGGTGCTGCTGACTCGGCTGGCGCCGTTCGGCTGACCGGGACCCTGGTGCCCTGAGTCAGTGAGGCGACTCGGCCGAGCCGGCGACCGGCACGGTGTGCTCGAGGACGTAGAGCAGCGCGGCGCCGTACGCATCGGCCGCGGACGGCTGCGGGGCCGTGTGATGGGCGTGTTCCGGGCCGCTGAGCGACACGACGTAGTCGCCGCCGGTCCGGTCCAGGGAGAGGAAGTGGTCCCCGATCAGCTCCCGAAGTTGATCTTCGCGCGGCAGCCAGACGACCTCGCCGACCTCGACCGAGTCGAGTGCCCACTCGACGGTGCCGTTGAAGTGGAACCGGGGCCGCGCGTCGCGGACCACGAGTTCGACCACCATGTCGCTGACCAGGAACACCGAATCGGAGATCTCCGGCCGCGGAATGAAGAACAGGTCGCCGTTGGCGGGCTTCCACTCCAGTCGCGTGCTCAGTCGGCCGGCCAACTCGCGGGAGATCATGATCTGCCAGTATGCCCCGGCGGACCCGGGCACCGCGCCCCGCGGTCCGCCCGCCGGTACGGACCGGTCGACGACACGGGTCCACCGGTCGGCCAAGGAATCCGGGCGGCCCCGGCACCGGGTTGCCTCCTCGATTAGGCTCGTCGCCGTGACCGTCCCCAGGCCCGGCTGGTACCCCGATCCGGCGGGGGTCCCTGGCCGCTACCGGTGGTGGGACGGTGCCCAGTGGACCCAGGCGATCGGCGAGTCGGCGAAGGCGCCGCCACCGGACGCGCTGGCAGCGCGGCTCGCCCGGGGTGAGTTCGTCGACGACGCCGCGGATCCGGGGTTGCCTACGGAGTTGGACGATCCGGACGAGCTCGACCTGGAGCCGCGACGCGCCTCGCGGACCCGGATGGTGCTGGCGATCGCGCTGAGCATCACCCTGGTGGTCACCGCCGGGCTCGGCGCCGGCCTGGTGATCTGGAGTGATCCGGGGCCGCCGTCGTCGGCGGAGCGGCCGCCGCACAGCCGGGTGCCGACGGCCGAGCCCAGCCCGGGGGCCGGACCGACCGGTCAGCTCGACCCGAAGAACCGGACCGCGACCCTCGGCCCGGCGACGATCACGCTGCCCGGATCCCCGTACCGGCTGTATGCCGATCCGATCTCGGTGCCGTACCTGTTCCAGACCTGTTTCCTCGCCAACGCCGGGGTGCACGAGCGCTACAACGGCACCAAGACCTGGTCGGCCACCGTGGCGCTGGCGCAGATCAGTCCCGAATTGATCAACTCGCCGGATCTGGAGAAGACCGCGGCGAAGGCCGCTGAACGCTACGCACAACGATTCTTCGGCGGCCACGAAACCCGGCTCGGCCGGCTGTCCGTCTCGGACTGGGCGGTCGACGGGCATCCGGGCGTGATGATCAACTTCCGGGTCAGCTACGAGGTCGAGCAGCTGGCCAGTAAGTACGACAAGGTGTCGGTGATCCTGGTCCGGCTGGACGACGGCTCGTTCATCGCCGCGACCAGCTCGGTGCCGAACGACGCCGATCCGGAGCTGGCCGAGCTGGCGCTGGAATCCCTGGAATCCCTGCGGATCAAGGAATGAGGCTCAGGGGCCGGCGACGGTCCGGCTCAGGCTGACCCACTGTTCCAGCTGGGCCGCGGCGGCCCCGGTGTCGATGGCGGTCGTCACCCGCTGCAGGTTGCCGCCGAGCTGCTCGACCAGGCGGTCCGGGTGCGGCCCGTCCCACGCGGTCAGGCCGGCCGCGGCGTTCAGCAGCACGATGTCACGCACCGGGCCGGGCGCACCGGCCAGCACGTCCCGGGCGATCCGGGCGTTGACCGCCGGCGTGCCACCCAGCAGGTCCTCCGGCCGGGACCGGGGCAGACCGAGCGAGGCCGGGTCGAACTCGACCGTCGTCAGCGGAGTCCCCGGCCCGAACAGCCACAGCTTGGACGTGGTGGTCGTGGTCAGCTCGTCCAGGCCGTCGCTGCCGTGGAAGACGAGTCCCTGCTGGCCGCGGGCAGCGAAGACGCCGGCCAACAGCCCGGCCATTCGCGGGTCGGCGACGCCGGCCGCGATCGCCGACGGCTGCGCCGGATTGGTCAGCGGGCCGAGAAAGTTGAACACGGTCGGCACCCCGAGCTCACGCCGGACGGGGCCCGCGTGCCGGAACGCCGGGTGGTAGTGCGCGGCGAACAGGAACCCGATCCCGGCCTTGGCGATCACCTGCTGTTGCAACTCCGGATCCAGATCGAGCACCAGCCCGAGCTCCTGCAGCAGATCGGCCGAACCGCAGGCCGACGAGGCCGCCCGGTTGCCGTGCTTGACCACCCGGGTGCCCGCCGCGGCAGCCACGATCGCCGCCATGGTGGAGATGTTGACCGTGCCCGCGCGGTCGCCGCCGGAGCCGACGATGTCCAGGGCCGGCCCGGGCAGCTCGATCCGGGTGGCGAACTTGATCATGGTCTCGGCGAGGCCGGTCAGCTCGTCGACCGTCTCGCCCTTGGCCCGCAGGGCGACCAGGAAGCCGGCCATCTGGGCCGGCGTGGCAACACCCTCGAGGATCTGATCCATCGCCCAGGCGGTGGCCCGGCTCGGCTGGTCCTCACCGCGGATCACGGCCGACAGCAGGTCCGGCCAGGTCAGCTCCGCGACTCCGGTGTCGTCCGTCATCGGTGGTTCTCCCTCAGGGCTGGGCAGATGAGGTGATCGCGCCGGTCGATCGGCGGATCAGGTCGGCCAGGGCGGTCGGCAGCCGGATCGGATCGACCGGATACGGGACGATCGCGTCGGCCAGCGCCCAGGTGGCGAGCCAGGCGTCGTCCGGCCGGGCCGCGAGCAGCAGCACCGGCGGACCGTTCAGCACCTCGGCCTTGATCTGCCGGCACAGCCCCATCCCGCCCGGCACGGCCTCGCCGTCCAGGATCACGACGTCGACGCCGCCGGCGTCCAGCTCGGTCAGCACGGCCGGCTGGGTGGCGACCTCGAGGACCCGGATCTCCGGCAGGTCGGCGGCGAGCCGCCGGCCGAGGGCGAGCCGGACCTGATCGCGGCGATCCCGATCGGAGGCGTAGAGCAGGACGATCAGCGGCTTCTCCGCCGCTTCGTCGTGGTGCCCTGCCTGCTGCTCAGTTGCCATGATCGTCATCATCCTCACCGGTCGCGCTCGAGTCGCAGCGATCGTACCGTGTCGGGTCGGGGCCGAAAACGGTGCGGCACGCCGTCGGTCAATCGCTCTGGTGATGCCCCCATCACTCCCGCCGCGACCCCGTCAGAGCCGGCCGCAGCGGGGTCTTTCCCCCGGTCGCTCTCGGCGTGGCCAGACACACACCCGACATTGGCTGCCCCGACGTGACCGGGCCGGTCCGCCCAGACATAATGACCCCGTGGCTCTACACACGCACTCCACGACCGCTGCCGCCGTCAAGCCGGCCGGGGCCTTGCACAACATCCCCCAGTCACGGCTGCGCGGGCATCCCGGCCGCCCCGACATGGTGGCGGTGGGCACCATCGTGTGGCTCGCCTCCGAGCTGATGTTCTTCGCCGCGCTGTTCGCCGGCTACTTCACGATCCGCAACGTGACGAACGGCCAGGCCGCCGCCGCAGGCGTCGAATCCCTGTGGGCGTCGGAGACCGCGCTGCTCAACATCGAGTTCGCGATCTTGAACACCAGCGTGCTGGTGGCCAGCTCGATCACCTGCCAGATGGGCGTCTTCGCCGCCGAGCGCGGTCAGGTCGGCCGCTCCGGTTCGCTGCTGCAGGTGAACAAGTGGGGCCTGCGCGAGTGGTACGTGCTCACCTTCGTGATGGGCGCCTTCTTCATCGGCGGCCAGGTGTACGAGTACGCGGAGCTGTTCCACGAAGGCCTGACCCTCTCCACCAACGGCTACGGGTCGGTGTTCTTCCTCGCCACCGGGTTCCACGGTCTGCACGTGCTCGGCGGTCTGATCGCCTTCCTGCTGCTGCTCGGCCGGACCTTCCTGGCCCGCACCTTCACCCACGAGCAGGCCGTCAGCGCCGTCGTGGTCTCGTACTACTGGCACTTCGTCGACGTGGTGTGGATCGCGCTGTTCTTCGTGATCTACATCCTTCGCTGAATCCATCGTCAGCGTGACAACCGAATAGCAGTACGACTGCAAAGTCAGCCCCCACACCGAGAGGGACCCCCGCCGTGCGATTCCTGTCCGCCAAACGACGCCATCCGGCCGTAAAGGTCTTGATGCTGTTGTTCGCACTCGTCGTGATCGGCGGAGTGTATTCGCTGGTCTCGCCGACGGAGCAGGTCTCGGCCGACACCGGCAAGAGCCAGCAGATCGCCGAAGGGAAGGCCCTGTTCGCGGTCGGCTGCGCCTCCTGTCACGGCCTGAACGGTGAGGGTCAGGTCAGCGGCACGATCCAGGGCCCGCCGCTGATCGGCGTCGGCGCCGCGGCGGTCGACTTCCAGGTCGCCACCGGCCGGATGCCGATGGCCCAGCCGGGCCAGCAGGCGCCACGTAAGCCGAACGTCTACTCCGACGAGGAGATCGCCGCGCTGGCCGCCTATGTCGCCTCGCTCGGCCCGGGCCCCGACATCCCCAAGCCGGAGGAGTACAGCGGCGAGGGTCTGTCGGAGGAGGACATCGCCCGCGGCGGTGAGCTGTTCCGGACCAACTGCTCGGCCTGCCACAACTTCGCCGGCTCCGGCGGCGCGCTGCCGAACGGCAAGCATGCCCCGACCCTGGTCGGGGTCGAGAACCGGCACCTGTACGAGGCGATGGAGACCGGCCCGCAGCAGATGCCGGCGTTCCCCGATCGCGCCCTCTCCCCCAAGGAGAAGCGGCAGATCATCGCGTACCTGAACGAACTGCACGAGCAGCCGAACCAGGGCGGACTGACCCTCGGTTCGCTCGGGCCGGTCAGCGAGGGTTTCTGGGCCTGGGTCGCCGGCCTCGGGGTGCTGATCATCTTCACTGTTTGGATCACCGCAAAGGGAGCTCGCGCGAAATGAGTGACAATCCCCGGGGCGAAACCGACCCCCAGGGCAAGGAACTGGCCACGGCCAACCTCGGCGGGGTGGACCAAGGTCACGACTGGCCCCGCTACCCCGTCCCGGATCCGGGCATGGAGGAGCATCAGCCGCGGCTGACCGACGTCGACCCGAAGGCCGCCGACCGGGCCACCCGCCAGGTCGCCACCATGTTCGGCCTGGTTCCGGTGCTGGCGATCGCGTTCGTGGTGATCTACTTCGCCGTGCCGAAGGACATGTACATCGACTTCGGCCCGCTGCACTCCAACGCCCAGCACGTCGGGCTCGGCCTGACCATCGGGTTCGCGATCCTGCTGATCGGGGCCGGCGCGATCCAGTGGTCCCGCCAGGTGATGGCCAACCACGAGATCGCCGACGACCGGCACGAGCTGAAGTCCAGCGACGAGGACCGCACCGCGGTCATCGCCGACGTCAACGCCGGCATCGACGAGTCGGGGATCACCCGGCGCAAGGTGCTCGGCCGCAGCCTCGCCGGTGCGCTCGGCGCGCTCGGGCTGCCGGCGATCGTCGCCCTGGCCGACCTCGGCCCGTGGCCGGTCGCGGCGACCCGCAAAGAGACCATCATGAAGACGATCTGGGCCGAGGGCATCAAGCTGGTGCAGGACGTCAGCTACACCCCGATCAAGGCGTCCGACCTGCGGATCGGCCAGCTGATCAACGGCCAGCCGGCCAACCTGGAAGAGCTGCACGGGGCCGCCTATCAGCAGGCCAAGGCGAAGTCGTCGATCGTCATCGTGCGGATGGATCCGAACCGGATCAAGATCCCCGACTCGCGCCGCGACTGGCAGGTCGGCGGGATCCTCTGCTACTCCAAGATCTGCACCCACGTCGGCTGCCCGATCAGCCTGTGGGAGGACCAGACCCACCACCTGCTCTGCCCCTGCCACCAGTCGACCTTCGACCTGGGCGATTCCGGGGTCGTCGTGTTCGGACCGGCGGCGCGTTCTTTGCCGCAGCTTCCGATTACGACGGATTCGGATGGATACTTGATTGCGCGGAGCGATTTCACCGTGCCGGTGGGGCCGAGCTTCTTCGAGCGCGACTCCCACGGCGACTACCAAAAGGGTGATAACTGATGGCGAAGCCGGCCAAACAGGTCACCGAGAGTTCGGCGACCGAGGCCCAGACCCCGGCCAAGCAGCCCGGACCTGTGCTCAAGGCTGCCGCCGGTCCGGCGGGCTGGGCCGATGAGCGGTTCAGCGTGGCCAAGATGGGCCGGGCGAACCTGCGCAAGATCTTCCCGGATCACTGGTCGTTCCTGCTCGGCGAGATCGCGATGTATTCGTTCATCGTCTTGTTGATCACCGGTGTCTTCCTGACCCTGTGGTTCAAGCCGTCGATGGCGGAGATCGAGTACGACGGCTCGTACCAGCTGCTCAAGGGCCTGCACATGTCGGAGGCCTTCGCCTCCACCCTGAACATCTCCTTCGACATCCGCGGCGGCCTGCTGATCCGGCAGATGCACCACTGGGCGGCGCTGCTGTTCGTGGTCGCGATGTACGCGCACATGATGCGGGTGTTCTTCACCGGCGCCTTCCGCAAGCCGCGGGAGCTGAACTGGCTGCTCGGCGTCGGGCTGCTGATGACCACGATCATCGCCGGTCTGACCGGCTACTCGCTGCCGGACGACCTGCTCTCCGGCACCGGCGTGCGCTTCGTCGACGGCCTGACCCGGTCGGTGCCGCTGATCGGCACCTGGGCCGAGTTCTTCATCTTCGGCGGCGAGTTCCCGGGCGATCTGATCATCTCCCGGTTCTACATGGCCCACATCCTGCTGGTGCCGGCGATCCTGCTCGGCATGATCGCGGCCCACGTCGGGCTGGTGTTCTTCCAGAAGCACACCCAGTACCCGGGCCCGGGCCGGACCGAGAAGAACGTCGTCGGCTATCCCCTGTTCCCGGTCTACATGGCCAAGGCCGGCGGCTTCTTCTTCATCGTGTTCGGCGTGATCGCCCTGATGGGTGCGCTGATGCAGATCAACCCGGTGTGGGAGTACGGACCGTACAACCCGGCCGAGGTGACCGCCGGCTCGCAGCCGGACTGGTATCTGGGCTTCGTCGAGGGCGCGGTCCGGATCATGCCGGGCCTGGAGTCGCACATTGGCGGCACCACCTGGTCCTGGAACGTCTTCATCCCCGGCGTCGGGCTGATGATGCTGTTCCCGGGGATCCTGGTGGCCTACCCGTTCCTGGAACGATGGGTGACCGGCGACAACTCCGAGCACCACATCCTGGAGCGGCCGCGGAACAACCCGACCCGGACCGCGTTCGGTGTCGCCGGGATCACCTGCTACGGCCTCTTCTGGGCCGGTGGTGGCAACGACCTGCTGGCCGTGCTGTTCGACGTGTCGCTGAACTCGGTGACCGACGTCCTCCGGGTTGCCGTGTTCGTCGGCCCGGTGCTGGCCTTCCTGATCACCAAGCGGGTCTGCATCGGCCTGCAGCGGCGGGACGAAGCCCGGCTGCTGCACGGCGCGGAGACCGGGGTCATCGTCCGCTCGCCGTCCGGTGAGTACGCCGAGGTCCATGTCCCGGTCAGCCGGGACGAGGCCTACACCCTCACCCAGCATCGGGAGTATCTGCCGCTGGAGCCGATCAAGGACGGCGAGGGCGACGGGATGCGTGATGCCGAGGTCAAGGCGGAGAACCTGCGCCGGCTGGCCACCCGGTTCTTCTACCGCGACGCCCTGCGCAAGCCGACCCGGGCCGAGCTCGAGGCCGCCGCCGAGCATCAGGCGCACGGCAACGGCCATGGCAACGGGCACGGCAACGGCCACGGTGATCACGAGGTCGAGGGCGCGGATCACCCGGAGCTCGAGGCCGGCGACGAGGCCAAGAAGACCGAGTCGACCACGCACTGAATCCGTTCGGAACGCCACCTCCGCCGACTCGGCAGGGGTGGCGTTCCGCATTCCCGGGGCGATGCCGCCGGTAGGGTCGAAGCGTGCTGCAACTGCTGCCGTGGCTGCTCGGTGCGCTGGCGTTGTTCTGCCTGGTGATCGTCGCGAAGCCCGACCTGTTCCGGAGCTGGACCATGCGGCTGTCCGACGGCGATCGCCGATCCTCCGACGACCGCCGGGTCCGCCTCGGCGACCTGCCGTCCGGCCTGGTCCGGGTGATCTATCTCGGCGTCGCGGTCCTGTTGGCCGTGTTCGCGTTCCACGTGCACAGCTGGATCGCCGCCGACGACGTCTGCGAGCAGGTCGAGCAGGTCTACGACGCCGCCGGCGACGGCTGGGATCTGGACGCGGCGAGGGCCGCCGCGGCCGAGCGCGGCCTCGAGATCGAGGCCAAGGTCAGCACCTCCGGCTCGACCACGATCACCACGGTCACCGTGCGCCAGGACGGCCGGGTGGTCGCCGGCTGGCGTACCGGAGCGGTGTCGTCCGGCGTCAGCTGCGAGTGACCCGACCGGCTCAGCCGTCGAGGCCGAGCGCCACCGCGATCGCCTTGTAGCCGGGGACCGGATCGTCACCGTCGCGGCTGAGCAACTGCAGCACCACCTGGTCCGCCCCCGCGTCCAGGTGGGCCGTCAGCGCCGCCGCGACGGTCGCCGCGTCGCCGTGCGGCGCCAGGGCGTCGATCAGCCGGTCGCTGCCGCCGGCGGCGAAGTCGTCGTCGGTGAAGCCGAGCGTGCGCAGGTTGCTGAGGTAGTTGCGCAGCTCCAGGTAGAACCCCACCCGGTCCCGGCCGAGCTGCCGGGCGGTGACCGGATCGGGATCCAGCACGACCTTCTGTTCGGTGGCGATGAACGGGCCGGCGCCGATCAGCTCCCGGGACCGGCGGGTGTGTTCCGGCGTCACCAGATACGGGTGCGGGCCGGCGGTCCGCTCCGCGGCCAGTCGCAACACCTTGGGGCCGAGCGCCGCCAGGACGACGTCCTCGCGCGGCACCCCGGCGGCGTCCAGCCGGTCCAGATAGTCGACGATCGTCGCGTACGGGCTCCGGTACTCCTTGGTCGCCTCCGGATGACCGATCCCCACCCCGAGCACGAACCGTCCCGGGTAGCGACCGACGACCCGGTGATAGGCCGCGGCGACCGGCTCCGCCTCGTCGGCCCACATGTTCACGATCCCGGTGCCGACGACGATCCGTTCGGTCGCGGCCAGTAGCTCCTCGACCTTGATCAGATCTCCGGGAGACAGCCCGAGCCAGATCGACCGATAGCCGAGCTCCTCCAGGGATCGGGCCAGTTCGGGCTCGACCAGATCGGATCGCTGCCAGACGCCTACGCCGTTCTTCGTTGTCACCATGATCACGACAACCGGCCCGGCGCCGGCCGCATTCCCGGATCAGGCTGTCGGGACTCCGGCCTCGACCGGCACCAGCTCGCCCGGCCGCGGCGGCGCCGGCGGAGTGCCGTCACCGAACGGGCGGCCGCCGAGCTGCTCCCGGTGATGCGGCTCACGCCAGTTGGCCAGGTCGGGGCCGGCCGGAACGATCTTGGTCGGATTGATGTCGGTGTGCACGATGTAGTAGTGCTGCTTGATCTGGACGAAGTCGGTCGTGTCACCGAATCCGGGGGTGCTGAACAGGTCCCGGGCGTAGGCCCACAGCACGTCCAGCTCGGACAGCTTGTGCCGGTTGCACTTGAAGTGACCGTGATACACCGGGTCGAAGCGGGCCAGGGTGGTGAACAGCCGTACGTCGGCCTCGGTGATCGTGTCGCCGACCAGATAGCGCTGCCCGCGGAGCCGCTCGGTCAGCCAGTCCAGCCGGGAGAACAGCCGGTCGTAGGCATCCTCGTACGCCTGCTGGGAGCCGGCGAACCCGCACCGGTAGACGCCGTTGTTGACGTCCTTGAAGATCAACTCCGACACCTCGTCGATCTCGTCGCGGTGATCATCGGGATAGAGGTCGGGGGCGCCGTCGCGATGGTAGGCGGTCCACTCGGTCTCGAAGTCGATCGTGATCTGCCGGTAGTCGTTGGTCACCACGGCCTTGGTCGGCACGTCGACGATCGCCGGCACCGTGATGCCGCGGGGATAGTCCGGGACCCGGGCGAAGTAGGCCTGCTGCAGCCGCTCGTAGCCGAGCACCGGATCGACCCCGCCGGGATCAAGATCAAACGTCCAGCTGCGTTGATCATGGGTCGGCCCGCAGAGCCCGAGCGAGATCGCGTCCTCCAGCCCGAGCAGCCGCCGGACGATCAAGGTCCGGTTGGCCCAGGGGCAGGCCCGAGCCGCGATCAGCCGGTAGCGGCCGGCTTCCACCGGATAGCCGTCGCGGCCGTCGGCCGTGATCCGGGTGGTGATGTAGTTCGTGTCCCGCTTGAACTCGCCGGCCTCGACATACGTGCCCGCCGTGCCCTCGTCGTCGCGATCGCTCATGACTGCGAGGTTAGCGCCGACCCCACGCTGGCTCGCGGCGGCGTCGCCGTACCCTCGATCCTGGACGATCAGGACGAGCGGAAGGAACATCTGCGATGGCAGGGCAGACGATCAACTTCGAAGCACCCGACGGAACGGCCGAGGCCTATCTGGTGCCCGGGCCCGACGGGCCGCATGCCGGGGTGCTGCTGCTGATCGACGCCATCGGGCTCCGGCCGCAGATCGAGCTGATGGCCGACCGGATCGCTGCCTGGGGCTACACCGTGTTCGCCCCGAACGTGTTCTACCGGGCCGGCACCGCCGCCGAGCTGGCCCCGCAGGCCGACCTGCGCGAACCCGGCGCCCGGGAGGCGTTCTTCGGCACCATGGGCAGCCGGCGCACCGGGATGGAGACCCCGAATCTGCTCCGCGACCTGGCCGGTTGCCTGGACCAGCTCGCCGCCCAGCCCGGCGTCGACGGCGCCCGGATCGGGGCCACCGGCTACTGCATGGGCGGGATGCTGGCGCTGCGGGCCGCGGCCGCGCACCCGGACCGGATCCGGGCCGCCGGCGCCTTCCACGCCGGCAACCTGGTCACCGACGAGCCGGACAGCGTGCACCGGGTGATCACCACCGCGACCGCCGAGGTGCTGGCCGGCCACGCCGACAACGACCGGTCCAACCCGCCGGAGGCGATCGCCGCCCTCGACGAGGCGATGAGGTCGGCCGGGATCACCTTCACCACTGCCGTCTACCCCGGCGCCCAGCACGGCTACACCATGGCCGACACGTCAAGCTACGACGAGGCGGGCGCCGAGCGCCACTTCCGCGAACTCCAGGACCTCTTCGCCCGCACCCTAGGGTCGTGAGTCAGCGGTCGACGTAGCGGGTCATCATCCGGATCAGAGCGTCCGGGGTGACCACGGAGACGTGCGGCGCCAGGTTGTCGACGACGTGGCCGAGGTCGTCCAGCGACATGCTCCAGCAGTGCAGCATCACCACGGAGTAGCCGTCGGCGGAGGACGGATCGGCGGCCGCGGCGTTGAGGGTCTCGATCACCTGGTCCGGTGAGCTGAGCCCGTCCCAGAGCATGGTCCGGGCCGAGATCACCGGCTTGTCCTCGACCCAGCGGACCCGGCCGCGCAGGCCGTCGTACCGGCTGTACTCCAGATAGATCAAGCCGGTGATCTGATCATGGCGCAGGTAGGCCGACCACAGGTCGGGGTCGTCGAACGACTCGAAGTCGAGGATCTGGACCACCCCGAGATCGGCGCGCTTCATCGCTCGCGCCAGCCGGGCGGTGTGCCGGTCCAGCTCGTCGCGCGGATAGCGGCTCGGATACAGATAGCCGCCGCCGGACGGACCCACGACGAACCGGTCGTGATGCGGCCCGGCGGAGGCGTTGCGGTAGTACCAGTCGAGCACGGACGGTGCGAGGTCGATCGCCGACGGCGGCACGCCCCAGCCGACGTCGAAGGTGCCGCGGCGCGGGCTGGCGAACCAGTTCGGCCCGGTCGGCAGGTCGTTCAGCATCCACTGCACGTTGTCGCCGTCGGTGACGACGAACGCGACCTGGTGCTGGGCCCGGCCCGGCGGTCGCGGCCGGATCGGGGCCCGCTGCCGCAACCGGGGCGCGGGCAGGCCGGAGAGACAGGCCAGGTTCGCGGCCCAGTCACCCGGGATGGAGGCGACCCCGGCGGCGGACGAGACGCCAACGAAGGCGTCCTCCCCCTCCCGCGCATCACCCCAGCCGAGCACCGCCGCGTCCGGATCGAGGTCCTCGACCACCGACCGGCGGAAGTCGGAATTGCCGTCGTAGAACGTGAACGCGCCCGCCATCGTCGCGTAGTCGCGGAGCTGATGGGTGAACATCCCGACCTCGGGATCGGCCTTCTGTTCGATCACCAGATCGTTCCGGAGTTTCGTCCGGTACGTCCGCCAGGCCCACGCGTCGTCCCGGTCGCGGACGTCGGCCAGCCGGCGCAGCCCATGGTCAACGGCGGTCTCCTCGGCGGCCTCGGCCACCGCGATCCCGCCGAGCACGCCGGCCACGGTCGTCGCGACGTTGATCGTCGGATCGGCCGCGCGGTAGAGGACGTAGCCGGCGATCCGATCGGCGAACCGGTCGACCAGAGCCCACGGATCGTCGGCCCGGGTCGCCGGCAGGTCGTAGCGCTCGGTCAGGTCGTCCAGCCAGAACCGGTAGCCGTTCGGCAGGTCGAGATAGATCGCCGGCCCCTGCCGCCGGCCGCCGTCCGGGCGGGCCAACAGCCCCTGCAGGGTGGCGATCATGATCGCCTCGTCGTCGCTGAGCCCGGCCCGGTCGACGACGAACAGTTCGGTCGGCCGGATTCCCTTCGGGTACGGGGATCTCGGCGACTCGGCCGCCGCCGGGACGGGCCACTGGGCGCCGACCGCCGAGGCCGCCACGGCCGCCGCGGAGAGCGCACCGAGCGCCTGTCGGCGTGGGATTCGAGGTGGATTCGTGCTGACGGGATCGACCATGATGCCGCTGCCTCCGTTGTCCGGTTCCGCCGAAACCTAGGTCGCCGGGCCGCCAGGGTCAAGGAACCCTGCGGGCCCCTGGACAACACCTTGACCTCGACCAGGTTTGCCGTGGTGATCAACTTGGCCGCGATGGCTGCGGGGGGCCGCCCTGAAATTCGACCAGCAGTCGCCCGCGGGGCGGCGACACGCCGGCAGCTGAGCCGCCGGCCGGTCGCTGGTGGTCGAATTCCAGGGTTGAGGTGGCGCGGGATCAGGCGTCGACGGGGCGGAGTCGGGCGATCAGTTCGCCCCGGCTGCGGACTCCGGTCTTGCCGAAGACGGACTTGAGATGATCTTGGACCGTGTGGGTGGAGATGAAGAGCCGGTCGGCGATCTCGGCGGTCGAGTGGCCGGCCAGCACCTCCCGGCAGATCTGGCGCTCGCGCGCCGAGAGTCCGTACGCGGCCAACAGCAGGACGACGAGCCGGTCGCCGGCGGTGGGCTCGATGGTGATCGCGATCTGTCCCCCGGTGCCACCGATCAACGGGCTCGCCTCGAGCTGCGCCCAGCGGCCACGCGCATCCCGCAGCCGGCCGCGGCAGCTGCCCGAGGCCGAGGAGCGGGCGCCGGCGGCGAGGACCCGCATCATCACCAGGAACCGGCCCGGGGTGAACTCCTCGACCCCGTCCCGCCAGTCGCGCGCCGCCGCGGTCATGCCGCGGAGCTCGCCGCCGTCGTCGATCACCACGATGGCGGGCCGTCCGGTGCCGGACCGGGCCGCCTCCGCGCGCACCGCCAGCCGGGTCGCGGCGCCGACGGCGGGCGCGACCGCGGCCAGGAACTCGGTCTCGCGGAGGCCGAAGTCCGGCCCGGCCCGGACCAGCCCGGCGGCGCCCCACCAGGCGCCGGCGTCGGGGAACAGCACCCGGAGCTCCCGATCCAGACCGAGCGGGCGCCAGATGTCGTGCAGCCGGCGGCTGCGGGCGAGCTCTCGCTCCGGCAGGTCGGACAGCCGGGCGATCGACTGGCTCCGCCGGGCCAGCGCGGCGAACGCGTGCGGCTCGGCCGGCGCATACTCCGCTTCGGCCAGCCGCGGCTCGTAGGCCGGATCGATCCGCGCCGCCCCGCTGATCATCGCGGTGATCATCAACGACTCCGGATCGAGGGTGGCCCAGCAACTCAACTCGGTCGGAACGGACCGCTCGACCAGCGCGATCGCGGCGGCGTGAAGTTCCCCGACCCCGGCCCCGTCGACGGCCAGCGCCGTGATCTCTCGCCGAGCTCGGTCGGCCCGGTCCTCCCACACGCCTTCAGTATGCGCGCGGCGGAGACGTTCCGAACCCCCCGATTTCTGGGATTCCCGGCCGATTCCCGGCGGCCTAACGTCGCTGCCATGACCCATCGAGTACGACACCGCGGCGCCGGCGAGGGCACGGAGCTGAAGGCCCCGGACGCGGTGCTCACGATCAAGATCGACTCCGCCGACACGGACGGCGGCTACGAGGTGTTCGAGGTGGACGCCCCACGCGGCCCGGCCACCCCGCCGCACCAGACCGGCTGGGCCAAGGCCTACTACCTGCTGCACGGCCGGATGATCGTCCAGGTCGACGATCAGGCGGTCGACCTGGCGCCCGGTTCCGCGATCACCATCCCGCCGGACGCCTGGCACACGTTCACCGTGCTCAGCCCGTCGGCCGGCTTCCTGGTGATCAGCCAGACCGCTGCGATGAGCCGCTTCCACACCGACCTCGCCGCCGCGGTGCCGGGCGACGTACCGGTCACCGACCTCGGGCCGGAGCTCGCCGCGGTCCTGGCCCGGCACCGGGTCCGGCTGGCTCCGACCCCGGAGTCCGGCGGAGGCGGATCACCGTGCTGACCATCATCGCCTGGGTCTTCGCGTTGATCAGCGCCGCGATCTACCTGGTCGCGTTCGTCTGGGAGACCATCCTGTTCCGCCGACCCGGCGTGCACCAAGGTGTCTTCGCCGTGCCGGCCGGCGACGTCGAACCGGTCCGGCTGTGGTCGTTCTGCGTCGGCTTCTACAACCTGTTCATCGGCCTCGGCGCCATCCTCGGCGTGATCTTGTGGGCCGCCGGCCGGGAACCGGAAGGCCGCACCCTGGTGATCTACAGCTGCCTGTTCATGCTCGGCTGCGGCATCGTCCTCTTCATCGCCGACCGGCTGGCCCTGAGCCGCCCCAAGGGCAGCGGCATCTCCGGCGCCATCTCCTGCTGCGTACCCACCACCATCGCCACCCTCACCGCCCTCCTCGCCTGACCCCACTGGTCACTCTGGCCTCAGGTGAAGGTTGGGTCAGGCGGCGTACAGACCGAAGTCGACGGCCAACTCCTCGAAGATCAACCGATTGAAGCCGAAGGCGGCCCGGGCCTCGTCGATCATGATCGCCCGATCGGCCGCGTCCCAGGCCGCTTGATCGAGCAGCGACCGGTAGTGCCGGCGGAATTCGGCCGGGTTGCGCAGCGGCCCGGCATAGAGGCCGCCGAAGTCGTAGAAGGCGAGCCCGGCCCGATCGCCGTGCAGCCGGCGCATCACCGAGGCGATCACCTGACCGCCTGAGACGTCACCCAGATAGCGGGTGTAGTGGTGCGCCACGAACCGCGCCGCCGAATCGGCGCTGCCGATCCGTTCGGCGTACGCCAGCGTAGGCGGGAGCGCCCGGACCGCGTCGGGCCAACCCGGCCCGATCAGCAGGTCGAGGTCCGCCCGCAGCGCGGGCAACCGCTCCAGGCCGTCGATCACGAAGGCCCCGGCAACCGGGTCGTCCCGCCACCGGTCCGCGGCGCGCTCCAGCGCGGTGTAGATGAACAGATTCTGGCCGGCCAGCGCAGTCAGCGCGTCCACCGTGAGCCGGCCACCGAGCAGTGCCGCGACAAACGGCGCCCCCTCGGCCCGATCGTGCTGCTCCGCGGTCGCCCGCCGGAGCATGATCGAAAACGGTTCGGCATCCTGTCCGGCCACCCCAACCCCCTCCAACCCACCTTTGCTAAGCCTAACCTAAAAACCCTCCCCAATTCCGCCGACCCGTCACTTGTGCACGCACTTTTGCGGCGTGTCGGTGCAGAAGTGACGGGTCGGCAAGAGTTCGGAACAAGGTGGATCGTCAACCAGGTCGTCGGGCGCGCCCGCGCAGAGGTACGGCTGGAGCCGGAACGGGCAGGACCGTGTCGCCGCGCATCGAGACGTCACTTCTGCACCGACACGCCGCAGAAACGCGTGCATGAGTGACGGGTCGGCGGGTTAGACGAGGAGGCCGGGGTCGGAGACGGTGACCTGGCCGGAGAGGATCTCTTCGGCGTAGTGGCAGGCGACGCGGCGGCCGGGATGGGAGTCGAGGCGGCGCAGTTCGGGCACCTCGGTGTCGCAGCGCTCCGGCTGTCGGAACGGGCAGCGGGTGTGGAACCGGCAGCCGGCCGGCGGGTTGGCCGGGCTGGGCAGGTCGCCGCGGAGCAGGATCCGTTCCCGGCGGTCCTCGACCTCCGGGTCCGGGATCGGGATCGCCGACATCAACGCGATCGTGTACGGATGCAACGGAGTCGCGTAGAGATCGTCGCTGTCGGCCTCCTCGACCAGCCGGCCGAGGTACATCACGCCGATCACGTCGGCGATGTGCCGCACCACGGCAAGATCATGAGCGACCACGACGTAGCTGAGCCCGAGCAGATCCTGCAGCCGCTCCAGCAGGTTGATCACCTGCGCCTGGACCGACACGTCCAGGGCACTGACCGGCTCGTCGGCGATCACCAGGTCGGGGTTCAAGATCATCGCCCGGGCGATGCCGATCCGCTGCCGCTGCCCACCCGAGAACTCGTACGGATACTTGGCCAGCGCCGAGCCGGGCAGGCCCACGACTTCCAGCATCGACTCGGCCTTGGCCAAGTGACCGGCCGGCCGGTCCGGCCCGAACTCCGCCCGGTCGCCCTCGGCCAGGCCGTGGGTCCGCAACGGCTCCAGCAGCAGGCTGCGCACCGACTGCCGCGGATCGAGGCTGCCCAACGGATCCTGGAACACCATCTGCATCCGCCGCCGGGTCCGGCGCAGCTGCTCGGCCTTGAGCGAGCCGAGGTCGATCCCGTCGAAGATCACCTGGCCCGCGGTGGCCCGTTCCAGCCGGAGCAGGGCCCGGCCCAGGGTGGACTTGCCGCAGCCGGACTCCCCCACCAGACCGTAGGTCTCGCCGCGTTGCAACGTCAGGTCGACGCCGTCGACCGCGCGGACGTGGCCGACGGTGCGGTCCAGCACGATGCCCTGCTTGATCGGGAAGTGCACCTTGAGATCGTTGACCTGCAACAACGGCTGTTGGTCAGTCATGATCATCCCCCTCGCGTCCCGGGTCGGCGCTGTCGACCGGATGGACGCAGCGCACCGGATGATCGGGACGCACCGAGTCGATCAGCTGCAGGTCGGGCCGGACGCACTCCTCGTCGGCGTAGCGGCAGCGCGGAGCGAAGGCGCAGGCCTTCGACCAGGCGACGACGTCCCGCGGTGTCCCCGGGATCGGACGCAGCGGTTCCCCACGCGGCGCGTCCAGCCGGGGAATCGAGGACAGCAGCCCCTCGGTGTAGCGGTGCTGGGGATGAGCGAACAGCTCCCGCCGGCCGGCGGTCTCCACCACCTTGCCGGAATACATCACGTTGACCGAGTCGCACAGCCCGGCGACCACCCCGAGGTCGTGGGTGATCATGATCATCGCGGTGCCGAGATCGTGCACCAGCTCGCCCAGTAGCTCCAGCACCTGGGCCTGGATCGTCACGTCCAGCGCCGTGGTCGGCTCGTCGCAGATCAGCAGTTTCGGCTTGCAGGCCAGGGCGATCGCGATCAGGGCGCGTTGCCGCATCCCGCCGGACAGCTGGTGCGGATATTCCCGCAGCCGGCGGCCGGGGTCGGGGATGCCGCAGCGGCGGAGCAGGTCCTCGGCCTCGTCCCGGGCCGCGGCCTTGGTGATGTCCTGGTGCCGGCGCAGCACCTCTGTCACCTGCAGGCCGATCGGCAGCACCGGGTTGAGCGAGCTCATCGGATCCTGGAAGACCATCGCCAGCTCGCGGCCCCGCAACGACGACAGCTCACCGTCGGACCGGCCGATCAGGTCCCGACCGCGATAGCGGGCCGCGCCGGTGATCAGTGCGGAGCGGCGCGGCAGCAGGCCCATGATCGCCATCGAGGTGACCGACTTGCCGCTGCCGGACTCCCCCACGATGCCGACGATCTCGCCCGGCCGGACCGCGAACGAGACTCCGTCCACCGCCACGAACGGGTCCCGGCCGCGGCGCTTGAACCGGACACTCAGGTTGTCCACCTCGAGCAGGGTGTCTCCTGAGCCCGCCGAAGGGTTCTCGTCGGCG
This sequence comes from Microlunatus speluncae, assembly GCF_009299835.1. Lineage (GTDB taxonomy): Bacteria > Actinomycetota > Actinomycetes > Propionibacteriales > Propionibacteriaceae > Microlunatus > Microlunatus speluncae. Next base: position 30,316 of record NZ_VKCZ01000005.1, on the reverse strand, counting down.
GGCAGCGGTCGGTCCGCGTCCACCAGCAGCAGGGGTTGATCGAGTTCGCCGGTCATGATCACCTCCGCGACTTCGGATCGAGGGCTTCGCGCATGGCCTCACCGAACAGCGTGAAGCCCAGGGCGGTGACCGCGATGCAGGCGCCGGGCAGCAGGGTCAGGTGCGGATCGCTCTGCAACCGGTCCTGTGCCTTGACCAGCATCCGGCCCCACTCGGCGATGGCCGGGTCGGGTGAGCCGAGCCCGAGATAGGACAGGCCGGCGACCTCGATGATCGCGGTGGCCAGCGTCAGGGTGGCCTGCACGATCACCGGCCCGATCGAGTTCGGCAGCACGTGCCCGACGACGATCGTGCTCCGGCGCAGGCCGAGCGACTCCGAGGCCAGCACATAGTCGGAGTGCCGCTGGGTCAGCATCGAGCCGCGCAGCAGCCGGGCGAAGATCGGCACCTGCGCCGCCCCGATGGCGATCATGATCGCGGTCGGTGACTGGCCGATCGCCGCGGCGACGCTGACCGCCAGCAGCAGCGACGGGACCGAGAGCAGGATGTCGACCACCCGCATCAGCACCGTGTCGACCCAGCCGCCGAAGGCGCCGGCGACGCCGCCGAGCAGCACGCCGCCGATCAGGCCGAGCGTGGTCGACACGACGCCGATGATCAACGACTGCCGGGCGCCGTACAACAGCTGGGTGAGCAGGTCGGAGCCGAACGGGTCGAGGCCGAGCAGATGGCCCGGCGACGGCCCCGGCACGTCCGACGGAGTGACCTGCGAGATCCATTCGCTGGACGACACCCGGTACGGCGCGATCACCGGCGCCAGGATCGCCACCAGCACGAACGCGGCGACGATGATCGTCCCGACGATGGCGCCCGGATTGCGGATCATCCGCTGGAACGCCCCGCGCCACAGGCTGGTGCCGCGGTCGCTGTCGTCCACCCCGATCAGGTCGGTCAGAGCGGTCGGCCGATCGGCCAGCGGGTCGACGGTCGTCATCTCACTCCTCCCTTCGCACGGGGGCTCGTGGCATCGGTGATCATGAGGTGCGCAGCCGGGGATCGATGACGCCGTAGAGCAGATCGACGACCAGATTGACCAGGGCGTACGTGATCGCGATGAACAGGATGAACCCCTGCAACACGGCATAGTCCAGCCCGCTGATCGCATCGAACAGATAGGACCCGATGCCGTTGAACGCGAACACCGACTCGGTCAGCACCGCCCCGGCGAGCAAGGCTCCGGTCTGCAACCCGATCGTGGTCACCACGGGCAGCATCGCGTTGCGCAACACGTGCCGCCGGGTGATCATCGCGGCGGCCAGGCCCTTGGCGGTCGCGGTCCGGACGTAGTCCTCGCCGAGCACCTCCAGCACCGACGCCCGGGTCATCCGGACGATGATCGCGAGCGGGATCGAGCTCAGCGCCAGGCCGGGCAGGATCAGGTGCACCAGCGCGTCCAGCGAGGCGTCGAACTCCCGCGTCAGCAAGCCGTCCAGCACATAGAAGTTGGTGACGTGGGTGGCGTCGATCCGCGCATCCTGCCGCCCCGATGCCGGCAGGAACGCCAGCTCGCCCAGCGGGCCGGGCAGCCCGACCGCGAAGACGATCTTGAGCAGATAGGCCAGCACGAACACCGGGATCACCACGCCCAGCAGCGAGCCGCCGACGGTGATCAGATCGAGGAAGCCGCCGGCCCGCTTGGCCGCGAAGTAGCCGAGCGGGATCCCGATCACCAGCGCGAAGATCAACGCCATCACGGCCAGCTCGATCGTCGCCGGGAACCGTTCCAGGAACGTGGCCAGCACCGGCTGACCGGTCCGGGACGACGACCCGAAGTCGCCCTGCAGCAGCCGGCCGACGTACGTCACGTACTGCTCCAGCGGCGGCTTGTTGAAGCCGTACACCTCGTTCAGCCGGGCGATCGACTCCGGCGTCGCCTTGTCGCCGAGCAGTGCCCGGGCCGGGTCGCCGGGCAGAGCGCGCAGCCAGATGAACAGCAGCACGCTCAGCCCGAACAACACCGGCACCAGCAACATCAGCCGGCGAACCGCGAACCTCACCATGGGTCAGCCCGCGGTCAGGGCTTGACCGTGACCGTGTTCCAGACCTCGTCCTGCACCGGGCTGGGCACGTAGCCCTCGACCCCCGGTCCGAACGCCAGCGTGGGAGCCGGGTGGGCGATCGGCACGCCCGGTGCGTAGTCGGCGATCATCGCGTTGATCTTCTCGTAGGCCGGCTTCTGCTCCTCCACCGTCGGCAGCTCGCGCGCCGCCTTCAGCGCCGCGAACAGCTCCGGGTTGTCGAAGCCCCACTCGTTGGACTTGGCCGCGAAGAAGACGCCGAGGAAGTTGTCCGGGTCGTCGTAGTCGCCGTTCCAGCCGAGCAGATGGATGTCGCGCTTGTCGGTGCCGCTCTCCCCCTGGGCCATGTCGAGGTAGTCCGGGGTCCACTTGGCCGCCACCGGCGTGATCTTGATCCCGACGGCCTCGAGCTGGGTCTTGATCACCTGATAGGTGTCCTCCGGCGTCGGCATGTACGGCCGCGAGACCCCGGTCGGGTAGGCGAACTTGAGCGTCAGGTTCTCCTGCCCGGCCTCCTTCAGCAGCGCCTTGGCCTTCTCCGGGTCGTACGGATACTCCGTGACGCTGTCGTTGTAGCCGTTGACCATGTCCGGAATGAATTCCTTGGCCGGCTTCGAGCCCTCGGGCAGCGAGTTGTTCACCACGGCCTGCCGGTCGATCGCGTGCGTCAGCGCCTGCCGCACCTTGGGATCCTGTAGCGCCTCGTTCTTCTGGTTGAACGCCAGGTAGAGGATGTTGAACGGCGGCCGCTTGAGCAGCTGCATGCCCTTCTCCTCCAGCGGCTTCAGGTCCGCCGGCGATACGAGGTCGTAGCCGTCGATGCTGCCGGCCTCCAGCTCCTGCGACCGGGCCTTCGGGTCACTGATCGTCCGGATCACGACCCGGGAGACCTTGGCCTTCTCGCCCCAGTAGTCGTCGAACCGCTTGAACGTGACCTGCTGGCCGCGCTCCCAGGTGTCGAACACGAACGGGCCGGTGCCGACCGGGTGCGCCGTGGCGTACTCGGAGAAGCGCGGGTCGTCCGCGGTGCCGGTGGTGTTGTCCGCGTCGTGGTCTTTCATCGCGGTCGGGCTCTGCATCGCGAAGGCGGACAGCGTCATCGCCTGGACGAAGCCGGCGAACGGGGCGTTCAGCTTGATCGTCGCGGTCGCCGGGTCGGGCGCCTCGCAGCTCTCGTAGATGCTGCCGGTCTTGCCGGTCTTGAAGCCCTTGAACAGCTTGTTGTAGTAGTACGTGATGTTCTCGTTCTGATTCAGCCCGGTCCAGTTGTACCAACGATCGAAGTTGGCGCAGACCGCCTCGGCGTTGAAGTCGGTCCCGTCGTGGAACTTGACCCCGGTGCGCAGTTTGAAGGTGTAGGTCTTGCCGTCGGCCGACGGCTCCCAGCTGTCGGCCAGCGACGGCTGCAGCTCGACCGTGCCGGGCTTGGTCGCGACGAGCCCCTCGAACATCTGCCGGGCCACGCGGAACGTCTCGCCGTCACTGGCCATCGCCACGTCCAGCATGATCGGGTCGGACGAGGCGGCGAAGACGAAGGTGTCCTTGGTCTCCGCGCCGCCTTGCGAAGGTGCGACGGTGCCCGGGTCGCGCTGGCTCGGGGCGCACGCCGCGAGGGAGCCGGCGAGGGCGAGCGCGGCGATGACCGCAACTCCGCGCCGGAGCGATCTCGTGAACCGCATAGTGAGTACCTCGATTTCGGTGTGAGGGGTCTCGATCGGGCGGAACATTACCGGAGAGTAGCTACCGGCGCCGAGATACCGAACGGTCCGTTGCCGGAGTGCAACCTCGACCCCCGCATTCCGCCGACTTGTCAGAACTGAGTTGCCCTATGACACAACTCAGTTCTGACAAGTCGGCGGGAGAGGGGGCTATTTGTCGCCGTGCGGGAAGAGGCAGATCTTGCCGGCCTGGCCCTGGTCGGCCAGTTGGTACGCGGTCTCGGCGTCGGCCAGGCCGAACCGGTGGGTGATCGTCTTCTCCGGCCGGATTCCCCACCTGACCAGGTGCTCCAGCAGGTCCTGGAGGTGCCGCAGCGAAGTCACCCAGGAGCCGTACAGGGTGATCTGCTTGTGGATCAGCAGCGGCGAGACCTCCAGGCTCAGGCTCGATCCCTCGCCGACGAACGCGCAGCGGCCCCAGGTGCCGAGCCGCTCGATCGCGGTGTGCCGGCCCGCGGGGCTGCCGGAGCAGTCGATCGCGGCGCTGAACCCGGCGCCGGTCAGCGCGTCGAGCTCGGCGGTCTGGTCCACGGTCAGCGCCTCGTCGACGACGCCCAGGTCGCGGGCCAGTGCGACGCGCTCGGCGGTGACGTCGACGCCGACCACCGGCCCGGCGCCGATCGCCTTGGCCAGCATCCCGGCGGCCAGTCCGACCGGCCCGAGGCCGGTGATCAGCAGCCGGTCGAGGCCGGACAGATCGAGCCGGAGCAGCCCCTCGTAGGCGGTGCCGAAGCCGCAGGACGCGAGCGCGCCGTCGGCATAGCTGAGCTCGTCCGGCAGCGGGATGCAGGTGTCGGCCTCGGCCAGCAGGTACGGCGCGTGGCCACCGTCGCGCTGCCAGCCGTACGCGGCACGGGCGGTCGAGGTGCAGCCGATGTAGTAGCCGTGCCGGCACTCGGCGCACTGGCCGCAGCCGGAGATGTGGTAGCAGGCCACCCGATCGCCCACCGACCGCTCGGTGACGCCCTCGCCGACCGCGACCACCCGGCCGGCGGGCTCGTGGCCGGCGATCACGCCCTGGTAGGCCTCGGCGCCGTGGCCGAGATGCTCCCGGTAGATGGCCCGGATGTCGCTGCCGCAGATCGACGAGGCGTGCACCTCGATCAGCACCTGGCCCGGGCCGGGTCGCGGCACTGGCACCTCGGCCCGGTCGATCCGGCTGCCGCCGGGGAGGGTGATGCCGGTCATCGTCGTCGGTAGCTCAGTGGTCACGAGAACTCAGCGTAGGACCCCGGGGCCGAGCCGGGCCCGACCCGCTTAGGCTTCCTCCGATGAACGGATCAGCGGTCGACGCCTTCGACGGGTGGCGGGAGGCACGTCGGCTGATCGACTTCGGCCGCGCGGCCCTCGCCGACGTCGGTTTCGGCCGGCTGGACCGTGCCGGCCGGCTGGGACCCGAGCCGGGCTCGGATCTGGTGATCACCGCGCGGATGACGTACTGCTTCAGCGTCGGGGCCCTGCTCGACTGGCCCGACTGCGCCGGCCCGGCCGCCCACGGCGTGGCCGCGCTGGCCGGGCCGTTCCATGATCACGAGTACGGCGGTTTCTTCCGCACCGTGCCGCCGACGGGTCCGGGAGAACGCAAGGAGGCCTATCAACACGGCTTCGTGGTGCTGGCCGCGGCGACGGCGGCCGCAGCCGGGATTCCCGGCGCCGGACCGCTGCTGGACCAGGCCCTGATGATCATGGAGCGGCGGTTCTGGTCCGAACGGGACCGGGCCTTGATCGAGGGCTGGGACCGCCCGTTTTGCACGGCCGAGCCGTACTGGGGCGCCAACGCGAACATGCACGGCGTCGAGGCCATGATCGCCGCATCGGTGCAGACCGGGGATCCGCTCTGGCGGGACCGGGCGCTGGCCGTCGCCGACACGTTCGTCAACCGGCAGGCGCGGGCCGCCGGCTGGCTGCTGCCGGAGCACTACGGGCCCGACTGGCGGGTGGACCGCGACTATCACGCCGATCGGCCGGCGGACGAGTTCCGGCCGTACGGGGTGACCGTCGGGCACCTGTTGGAGTGGAGCCGGCTGTTGTTGGAACTCGGCAGCAGCTTCCCCGACCCGCCGGGTTGGCTGGCCGAGGCATCCCGGCAGTTGTACGACACCGCCTTCGACCGGGGCTGGCAGGTCGACGGCGCTCCCGGCTTCGTCTACACGATCGACTGGGACGGCGAACCGGTGGTGCACACCCGGCCGCATTGGGTCGTCGCCGAGGCCATCGCCGCGACGGCGACCTGGCGCGCGGTCGCCCCGGAGCCGATCTTCGACGAGCGGCTGACCCTGGTGATCGACTACACGGAACGGCACCTGATCGATCATGATCAAGGCAGCTGGCACCACGAGCTGGACCGGGACAACCGGCCGTCGACGATCATGTGGGACGGCAAGCCGGATCTCTACCACGCACTGCAGGCGAGCCTGCTGACCGAGCTGCCGATCGGGCCGAGCCTGGTGGCCCGGCTGCGCGCGGCGGCGCGACCGAAGGAGGCCTGAAGCCATGGAGCCGTTGACGCTGACCGAGCTGGTGCAGCGGATCGACCGGCTGGCCGCCGGCCGGGAGCGGGTGCTGATCGGGCTGGCCGGGCCGCCCGGGTCGGGCAAGTCGACCCTGTCGGCCGCGCTGAACAACCGGCTCGGCGACCGGGCCGCACTGCTCGGCATGGACGGCTTCCACCTGGGGCAACGCGAGTTGGAGCGACTCGGCCGGGCCGACCGGAAGGGAGCCCCGGACACGTTCGACGCGGGCGGCTATCTGGCCCTGCTGCAGCGGGTCCGCGGCCGTACCGACGTTGATCATTTCGTGCCGGTCTTCGACCGCCAGCTGGAAGAGCCGATCGCCGCCAACGCCTGCGTCCGGGCCGGCGTCCCGATCGTGATCACCGAGGGCAACTACCTGCTACTGGACGATCCGGCCTGGCACGAGGTCGCCGGCCAGCTGGACGAGTGCTGGTTCCTCGAACCGGACGACACCCTGCGGCTGGACCGACTCACCCGGCGTCATGTCGATCATGGCCGGACCCCAGAGGCGGCGGCCGAATGGGTGGCCCGGGTGGACGAGTCCAACACCAAATTGATCATGGCCGGCGCCACCCGCGCCACCCTCCGCCTCCCCACCTGGAGCGACTGACACCCGCGTCGGTCTCTTGGGTCGGCAAGCGCTGGCGTGGGGTTCGTCTTGGGACGCAGGTGAGCGGGGGGATTTCGTTCCCTGAGCCTGTCGAAGGGCAGGCCGGACCGCGCCCGGTTCTCTCCCCTGGGGTTTCGGCCTGACGGCCGGGAAGGGTCACACTCGATGAACCCGGAGCAACACCCAGCGGCGGATCCGGCGCCCGGCCACGAAACCGTCCGACCGCGACCCCGCCCGCACTTTGCCGCGTCTTTCCCGGCGTCAGGCCGCAACCGGACGTACGGGCTCGGGATCGCCTGCCGTTCGACAGACTCAGGCAACGCGAGCGGTGGATTCAGAGGAGGACGAGGGCGTCGCGGTGGACGACGGTGCGGTCGTAGCCGGGACCGCGTTCGGCGGCCAGGTCGGCGGTGTTGCGGCCGAGCAGGGCGGGCAACTCCTCGGAGTCGTAGTTGACCAGGCCGCGGCCGATCACCGAACCGTCCGGTGCGACCAGGTCGACCGGTTCGCCGACGCTGAAGGCGCCGTTGATCCCGGTCACCCCGGCCGGTAGCAGCGACGCCTTGCGTTCGGTGACGGCCCGCACCGCGCCGGCGTCCAAGATCAACTCGCCGCGGGCGGCGCTGGCGTGCTTCAGCCAGAGCAGCCGGGTCGGCCGACGCTTCCCGGTGGCGTGGAACAGGGTGCCGACGCTGTCCCCGGCCATCGCCTCGGCGGCCCGGTCGGCGCTGGTCAAAACCGTCGGAATCCCTGCCGAGGTGGCGATCCGGGCCGCCTCGACCTTGGTGATCATGCCGCCGGTGCCGATCCGGCTGCCGCGGGCCGAGATGTCGACGCCGGCAAGATCATCGTCGGAGCGGACCTGATCGATCCGCTGCGCCCCCGGCCGGTGCGGGTTGGACGTGTAGAGCGCGTCGATGTCACTGAGCAGGATCAGCGCGTCGGCATGCACCAGGTGCGCGACCAGGGCGGCCAGCCGGTCGTTGTCGCCGAATCTGATCTCATGAGTGGCGACGGTGTCGTTCTCGTTGACGATCGGCACGATGCCGAGCTCGAGCAGCCGCCCCAGAGTGCGATAGGCATTGTGATAGTTGCCGCGCCGGGTCACGTCGCCGACGGTGAGCAACACCTGCCCGACCCCAAGATCATGATCGGCGAACATCGTCGTGTAGTGCCCCATCAGCAGCCCCTGGCCGACCGAGGCCGCCGCCTGCTGAGTGGCCAGGTCCCGCGGCCGGGTCTTCAGTGCCAGCGGCGCCAGGCCGGCGGCGATCGCGCCGGAGGAGACCAGCACGACCTCGCGCCCACCGAGCCGCACGGCGGCCAGCCGGTCGACCAGCGCCCGGACCCGCTCCGGATCGATCCCACCGATCGCCGTGGTCAGCGACGACGACCCCACCTTCACCACAACCCGCCGAGCCTCCGCCACCTCAACCCGCCGACCCGTCACCAATGCACGCGTTTCGTCGGCGTGTCGGTGCACTTCTGACGTCTCGGCGGCGCTGGCGGACTCCGATCGGTCGGCCGGCGAGCCGGTCACCGGACTTCCTCCTCCTCGGACTTGGTCCGGTGGTATTCCTCATCCTTGGCCCGGCGACGGCGTGCGGCCGGCCGCTCTTCTTCCAGCCGGTGATCCTCACCACGACGGCTGAGGATCTCCGCGCCCGCGTCGATGCCGGGGGCGAAGTCGAACACGACCGCGTTGTCCCCGCCGATCGCTACACCCTCGCCCGGCACGGCGCCGAGCTCGAGCAGCTTGGTCTCGATGCCGAGCCGGTTGAGCCGGTCGGCCAGATAGCCCACGGCCTCGGCGTTGCCGAAGTCGGTCTGCCGGATCCAGCGCTCGGGCTTCTCGCCGCGGACCCGCCACAGCTCACTTTCGCGCTTGATGGTGAAGTCGCCGCCGCCGACCGGCTTCGGCCGAAGCACCGGCCGGGCCGGCGCCGGTTCCGGTGCGGCCGCCCGCTGCTTGGCCAGCTCCGCCATCGCGTACGTCAGCTCCCGCAACCCGGCGCCACTCTTCGTCGACACCCGGAACACCCGCAAGCCGCGGGCCTCCAGGTCGGCCGTGACCAGATCGGCCAGCTCGGCCGCGTCGGGGATGTCGATCTTGTTCAGGGCCACCATCCGGGGCCGGTCGGCCAGACCGCCGTGCGCGCTCAGCTCGCCTTCGATCACGTCCAGGTCGGTCAGCGGATCCCGGCCGGGCTCGAAGGTGGCGCAGTCGATCACGTGCACCAGCGCCGCGCACCGCTCGATGTGCCGCAGGAACTCCAGTCCGAGGCCGCGGCCCTCGCTGGCACCCTCGATCAGGCCGGGCACATCGGCCACGGTGTAGGTGATGTCGCCGGCGACGATGACGCCGAGATTCGGCACCAGGGTGGTGAACGGGTAGTCGGCGATCTTGGGCCGGGCCCGGGAGATCGCCGCGATCAGGGACGACTTGCCCGCACTGGGGAAGCCGACCAGGCCGATGTCGGCGACCAGCTTGAGCTCGAGCGTGATCGTCCGGGTCTCGCCGTCCTCGCCGAGCAGGGCGAAGCCGGGGGCCTTGCGGGCGGCCGAGGCCAGGGCGGCGTTGCCGAGCCCGCCGCGACCGCCGGTGGCAACGACGATCTCGGTACCCTCGCCGGTCAGGTCGGCCAGCACCTCACCGGAGTCGGCGTCGGTGACCAGGGTGCCGGCCGGGACCGGGAGCACCACGTCGGCGCCGGTGGCGCCGTTGGCGTGGTCACCGCGCCCGGGCACGCCGTTGTCGGCCTTGCGGTGGGATTCGCGGTAGTAGTCGACCAGGGTGGTCAGGTTGGTGTCGACGCGCAGGATGACCGAGCCGCCGCCCCCGCCGTTGCCGCCGTCCGGCCCGCCGAGCGGCTTGAACTTCTCCCGGTGCACCGAGGCGCAGCCATTGCCGCCCTTGCCGCCGTACACGTGCAGGGTGACCCGGTCGACGAAGCTCGGAATCGCCATCTCGGGCCTCCTCCATCACGCCGGGAGCCGGCCCGGGCCGTTGGGTCGAGACGTCACTTGTGCACCGACCCACCGCAAAAACCGGTGCATTCGTGCCGTCTCGGCGAAAAAAGAAAGGGTGGCGCGGGGAGTGTGTCCCCGGCCACCCTGGGTTGGCGCGTGCTGCGCCAGTGTCAGGCCGAGATCTTCTCGGCCGGAGCGATGTTGATCACGCGACGGCCGCGGCGGGTGCCGAACTCGACCGTCCCCGGGACCAGCGCGAACAGGGTGTCGTCGCTGCCGCGACCGACGCCGTCGCCCGGGTGGAAGTGGGTGCCGCGCTGCCGGACGATGATCTCGCCGGCACCGACCAGCTGGCCGCCGAACCGCTTCACGCCGAGGCGCTGGGCGTTGGAGTCGCGACCGTTGCGGGTCGAGGATGCGCCCTTCTTGTGTGCCATATCTGCTACCTCAGCTCTCGATGCCCGTGACCTTGACCTGGGTGTACCGCTGCCGATGTCCCTGGCGCTTGCGGTAACCGGTCTTGTTTTTGAACTTCAGGATGCGGATCTTCGGGCCCTTGGTCTCGGCCAGCACCTCGGCGGTGACCGAGGCGGACTCGAGAGCCGACTTGTCCGACGTGACGGCCTCGCCGTCGACCAGCAGCACGGGCTGCAGCTGCACGCTGGCGCCGGCCTCGTCGCTGATCCGGTCGATTTCGAGGACGTCGCCAACAGCAACCTTGTGCTGGCGGCCGCCGCTGCGCACGATCGCGTACACGCCTGACCTACTCTCGTTGAAGCCTTGATGGGGATGGCGCCGGGTCCGCCGATGCCGAACGTGCGCGAGCCAACGGATGGCGGGAACGCACCGAGGGTCAAAGATACTCGGCTGGCCGAAGGGGGGTCAAACCGGGGACAGCTTGGTGTCCTGCCGGACGAAGACGGAGTCGTCAACGGGGTTGCCGCGGACGGTGGCCGCGCGGGCCACCAGACCCTGCAGAACACCCACCTCGACCAGTGCTCGCTGGGTCGGCGTCAGTCCGCCCGGCAGCCGGATCACGGCCACTCCGGCCGGGGCCTCGATCCCCGCTTCGGCCAGCAGCAGCACCGGCACCTCGCCGCTGCGCCCGGCCGCCAGCTCGGCGGCCAGGCCGGCCTCCCGGACGCCGCCGATCAGCACGTGCCGGGTGCCCGAGCCGGTACGGTCTCCGGCGACGTCCATCGGTCCGTGCAAGTAGCTCCGAGTGCCGTACGCGCTGGCCGGGATCAGCGGACCCTCCCGGAACAGCAGCGTGACCGCCTCGGCGGTGGTCCCCTGGGCCGCCTCCGCCACCACATCCAGGGCACCATCGGCCAATGCCTCGGCGAAGGCGTCCAGGACCGGACCCGCGGTCTGGGTCGTGGCCGAGATCAGTTCGGGCAACTCGGCCCAAGTCGGCGAGACCTCGCCCACCGCGATCAGGTCCGTGAGCTGCCCCAACGCGGCGCAGGTGATCATGAAGCCGACGGTCGAGACCCGGCTGTCCGGCCGGTCGCCGAGGGTGACCGCCCGGCCGGCCACCCGGCCCAGCGGACTGTCGTCGGCGTTGGTGATCGCCACCGTCGGCACGCCCGCGGCGGCGTAACGGCCGACCACGTCGACCGTCTCGGTGCTGCGGCCGCTCTGCGAGATCGCGATCAGCACGTCCGGCGCCGGCCGGCCGACCGCCGGCAGGTCGGCGCAGTCGGTCCGCCAGGCGGCCCGACCGGCAGCTCGCAACTGATGGAGCGGCGAGGCCAGGGCGGCATGGCTGGCGCCGATCCCGGCCAGCACGATGCTCCGCCAGCCGCCCGGGTCCAACTCGGCGAGCCGGGCCGGCAGTGTGTCGGTCAGTGCGGCCAACGCGAGAAGTTGATCTTGCCGACCGGCGTCGAAGCCGTAGCAGGTCACCGGTTGCCCTCCGCCCGCGGCCGCCACTCGCGGCGCGCCACCGCGGGCACGTAGTCGGACAGGTCGATCGGGAACTTGACCACCACAGCGTGCTCGGCGGCGTAGTAGGCGGCCATCAACAGTTCGGTCACGCTGACCCCGCTGCGCAGCGATTCCAGCGGTTGCCGGCCGGCGGCGAAGGCGGCAGTCACCTCGGTGTTCTCGGCGACGTACCCGTAGGCGTGCGGCTCGTCGGCGATCACCGGCATCACGCCCTGCTCGGCCAGCTGCTTCTCCAGCAGGTCCTCCCCCGCCTGCTGCGGCAGGTCACGGGAGAAGAACAGTTCGGCATCGCCGTTCAGCGAGTGGGTGTTCATCGAATACTCCGGGCCGAGCAGCTCGTACGAGAGCCGCATCCCGGCCCCGGTGTAACTCCAGGACGTGGTCGCCTCGACGATCACCGGTTCACCGTCGCCGTTACGGAAGGTGTACGTCGCGCTGGCGTAGTCCTCCGACGGAGTGACCCGATAGTCCTGCACCCCCGGGAAGCGCTGCTCCAGGATCGACGCGTAGTGATCGCGACCCCAGCGCAGCGACGCGATGGTCGCGGTCACCGACACCGGCGTCAGCCACTCGTCCGGGTCGGTGCCCGGCGGGGTGAGCAGAAACCGGCCGGCCTCCAGTGAGTGGCACATCATGTCGTTCAGCGCGCCGCCGCCCTGCGCCTCCGAATCCCAGAACCAGGCCGAGTGCGGCCCGGAGTGCTCCTCCGCGCAGCGGGCCAGATACGGCGAGCCGGATCCCTTGGCGCCGCGGGCCCAGACCAGTTCCCGGGTCCGGACCAGCCGCGGTGCGTAGACCTGGTTCTCCAGGTAGGCGTGCAGCAGCCCGGCCTCGGTCACCGCATCGGCGACCGCGCGGGCCTCGGCCAGGTTGCGGCCGAGCGGCTTCTCCACCGCGATCCCGCGCAACTCGGCCCGGCCCGACGTCACCTCGGCGCAGATCGCGGTGATCACCTCGATCCGGGTGTCGTTCGGGGTGAGCACCCAGACCGCGTCCACCCGCGGGTCGCGGACCAGCGCCGCGATGTCGTCATAGGCCTGCACATCGCTGCCGACGCCGAGCTGGTGCACCTCGTCGGCGACGGCCCGGGCGCTGTCCAGGGATCGCGAGCCGACCGCGACGATGTCGGCGCCGCGCACCTGCCGGAACGACTTGGCGTGGAAGCGGGCGATGAAGCCGGCACCGATCAGGCCGACCCCGAACGGACGGGTCATGGGTTTCTCCTTGCAGGGCGGTGGGTTGTGGTGATCATCATCCCTTGACTCCGGTCAGCGTGATGCCTTCGACAAAGGCTCTCTGGGCGAAGAAGAAGACCAGCACGACCGGGATCGCGGCCAGCGTGGTGACGGCCATGATCACGCCCCAGTCGGTGGAGTGCGAGCCACGGAAGGTGGCCAGGCCGAAGGCGATCGGCCAGGCGTCGGTGTTTTCCGAGGCGTAGAGCAGCGGGCCGTAGTAGTCGTTCCAGGCCCAGAGGAAGCTGAAGATCGCTGCGGCGGCGATGCCGGGCCGGGCCATCGGCACCAGGATCCTGATCAAGGTCCCCCACTCGCCGTTGCCGTCGATCTTGGACGCCTCCAGATAGTCGTTCGGCACGGTCAGGAAGAACTGCCGGAGCAGGAAGATCGAGAACGCGTTGCCGAACAGGTTGGGCAGGATCAGCGGCCACAGCGTGCCGGTCAGGCCGAGGCCGGCCCAGAGGACGTACATCGGCACCTGGGTCACCTGCGGCGGCAGCAACATGGCAATGATCACCGCGAAGAAGATCAGGTTGTCGAACCGGAACCGCACCTTGGCCAGCACGTACGCCATCGGCACCGAGGAGATCAGCATGAACGCGGTGGCCGCCAACGCATACAGGAACGAGTTGCCGAACCACTGCGCCAACGGGGCCGCGGTGAACGCGCGGAGGTAGTTCTCGGCCTGCCACGGATCGGGCCACAGAGCACCGGTCAAGGTCTGGTGCGAGCCCATGAACGAGGTCAGCACGACGAACCCGATCGGCACCACGAACAGCACAGCCAGCGCGATGATCAGCGCGTTCTCGGCGATCTTGATCAGGATCCGGCTAGCTGGCATGGTGCTCACCCGCGCTCAGCCGGAACGAGCCGGATCCCCGCAGCAGCAGGGCGATCGCCAGTGCGGCGACCAGGAACAGGATCACCGCCATCGCGGCGGCGTAGCCGAGATTGAACGAGCCGAAGCCCTGCACGTACATCCACTGGGTGTAGGTGGGCAGTGAGTTGTTCGGGTAGCCGAGCAGCGCGCCGGCGGTGGCACCGATGCCGGTCTTGCCGCTGGCCACCTGGGACGCGACCGCGGCCTCGGTGAAGTACTGCAGCGCCGAGATGATCCCGGTCACGGTGGAGAACAGCACCACCGGCGCGATCGTCGGCAGTGTCACGTGCCGGAACTGGCGCGGGCTGTTGGCCCCGTCCAGAGCGGCCGCCTCGTACTGCTCCTTCGGTACGTCGAGCAGGGCGGCGAGGAAGATCACCATCAGGTCGCCCATCATCCAGACGCCGAGCAGCAGCAGGGAAGGCTTGGCCAGGGCCGGGTCGGAGAACCACAGCGGGCCCTCGATCCCGAAGACCCGGAGCACGGTGTTGATCGGCCCTGAGCCGGGATTGAACAGGAACACGAACGCGACCACGGCGGCCACCGGCGGGATCAGCGACGGCACATAGAACAGGGTCCGCCAGAACCCCGCGAACCGACGCCGCCGGACCAGCAACAGGCCGATTCCGAGCGCCGAAACGATCTTGACGGGGACCAGGATCAGCACGAACCAGAGCGTGTTCAGCGCCGCGGTGCCGATCCGGGGATCCTTGCCGAACAGGAACTCGTAGTTCCGAAGCCCGGTCCAGCGCGGCGGGGTGGCCAGATCGAAGCTGGTGAAGGAGTAGTAGACGTTGGCGATGAGCGGGTAGCCGAAGAAGATGATCAAGCCGAGCAGTCCCGGCAGCAGCATGATCCAGATCGCGCCCCGGTCCTTGATCAACCGGAGCATCCTCACGGACCCTTGAGGTCGAGGGCGTTGTTCACGTCCTCCTGCACCTTCTGCAACCCGGGCTGCAGGCCGGAGCCGTCACCCTGTTGATAGCGGTCCCAGAAGTCGTCCAGCGGCTGCGAGAACGCCGCGCCGAGGGTGGTCACCGGGGTCGTCTGGGTGGCCGGATGAGAGGCGGCGTCGATGAAGGTCCGGTATTGCTCCGGCACCTCCAGGTCCGGCGACTCCAGCGCCGAGCGCAGGGTGGGCACGTTCTTGAAACCGTTGCACAGTTCGACGACGGGCTCGGTGGTCGCGCTCAGATACTTGACCAGCGCCCAGGCCGCCTCGGTGTTCTTCGACTTGCTATTGATCCCGATCACCGCGCCGGAGGTGTAGCCGCCGCCGTACTCGGGGCCGCCGTCGGCCAGCACCGGGAACGGTGCGGTGCCGTACTTGAGCTTGGGCGCCTGATCTTCGATGAAGGCGACCCGCCACTCCCCGTCCAGGTTCAGCGCCACCTTGCCCTGGTGGAAGGCGTTGTCGGCGCTCCACTCGTCACCGAGGGCGGCGGTGAAGGTGCGCAACTTCTCGTAGCCGATCTTGTCCACGAACGCCTTCTGCCAGGAGATGATCTTCTGCCACTGCGGGTCCGAGCCGACCACGGAGCGCTCGTCCGGGCCGACCCAGCTCGCCTTCGCGGCCTGGCTGAGCGATCCGCTGGCGTTCTCGTAGAAGCCGAACAGCGGATTGAAGCCGAGGGTCTTGATCGAACCGTCGGCGTTGTAGGTGGTCAGCTTCAGCGCGACCACCTCCAGCTCCGTCAGCGTCTTGGGCAGATCACCCTCGGCCAGCCCGGCGGCGGACCAGAGCTCCTGGTTGTAGTAGAGGCCGTACACGTCGGAGGTCATCGGTAATGAGCAGCGCCGGCCCTCGAACGCGGTGGCGGCACCGAAGATCGGGGTGTACGCCGTCGCCGGGTCGATCTGATCACGTTGCAGGAACGGATCCAGATCGGTCAGCGACTTGCACAGGGTGCCCAACGTGTCGTTGAGGTTGACGATCACCACGTCGGCGTCGCTGCCGGTGGAGACCACCTGGACGATCTTCGGATCCTCCTGACCGGAGTTGACCGTCACCTTGACGCCGGGGTTCGCGGCGACGAAGTCGTCCACCAGCTTCTGGTAGATGCCGGCCTCACGGTCGGTGTAGTGGTGCCAGAGCGAGATCTCTCCGGTCAGCTGGCCGGGAGCCTGGTCGGCCGGTTTCGGCCCGCCCGCCGGAGAGCAGGCGGTGACGGCGAGCAGGGCGGCGATCATGATCATGATGCCGGTGATCCGGAGCTTCATCGGTTGCCTTCCTCCAAAGGGAATTCACTTGATCGTGCGCAGCCGCCCGGCGATCACGCGGGAGCTGTCCTCCGCGGTCGCGGTGGACTGCACCGCGGCCAGGACGTCGCGGCGGAGCTCCCGGCCGCAGACCGCGCGGGCGCCGGCCAGCACCACCTCGGCGGCCAGCCGGGTGATGCCGATGCTGGGATCCCAGCGGGTGTGATTGCGGATGTTGCCGCGGACCAGCTCGGCCAGCCGCGGGCCGCCGGCGGTCGCGACCGGACCACTGAGCACGACCTCGTCGGGGTCGATCACGCCGAGCACCGGCAGCACCGCCAGCGCGATCCGCGGCGCGAGGCCCTCGGCCAGCCGGGACGGCAACGGCACTCCGGCCAGCACCCGCTCGAAGGTGTAGTCCGGTTCGCCGAGCTCGCGGGCCATCCGCTCCAGGGCGGACGAGCCGATCAGGTCCTCCAGGTCGGTGTCGTCCGCGGTGGCGCCGGCGGTGCCCCGCGGCACGGGCAGGTGGCCGATCTCGCCGGCCCCGCCGGTGGCGCCCTGCATCACGGTGCCCGCGACGTCGACCGCCAGGCCGATGCCGTGCCCGATCCAGATCACCGCGACGATCGCCTCGGGCGCAAACCGCCCGGTCCGGCGTTCGGCGACCGCGGCCAGGTTGACATCGTTGTCGATCACCACGTCGCAGCCGAGGGCGGCGCCGACCTGCTGTCGGACCAGCCGGCGGGACCAGCCGGGCAGCGCCTCGACCGAGCTGAGCTCGTCCGACCGGGCGTCAACGCTGCAGGGCAGGCCGACGCAGACCTGACGGACCTTGTCGAGATCGATCTTGGCCGCTTCGCAGGCCCGGAGCACCGCGGCGGCCACGTCCCGGCCGGCGGTCCGGGTGCCGTCCATCGGGTCGGCCGGCTCCCGGGCGACCGGATGATCGGCACCGGTCACGTCGATCACGGTCGACTCGACGTTGACCTGGTCGATGTTGACCGCGACGCCGTAGGCGAGGTCGGTCCGGGCCCCGTACACGGTGGCAGTCGGGCCACGGCTCGCCGAACTCTCCCCCACCGGCCCGACCAGTCCGCGCTCCTCCAGCCGGGTGATCAACTGCGCCGCGGTCTGCTTGCTCAGCCCGGACAGCTTGGCCAGACCGGACCGGCTCTGCGGCCCGTGATCGAGCAAGATCTCCAGCGCCAACGCGGCGTTCTGATCACCGAGCCACGTGGGGGTGCCACCGACGGCCATGTCCGCTCTCCCTCCGATTTCGCAGCAGTATTGCAAAGGTTCTTGTCTATTAGCAAGAGTCGCGTTGCGGCAAGATTCTTCGATGAAGGACTGGAACTGTCGCCATCCCTGACCAATAATGACTGAGTCTGTTGGGAGGCAGCCATGGTTCATTCCGGTCCACCACTGCGGGTCGGCATCCTCGGGGCGGGCGGCATCGCCGTCGCCTCGTACGGGGTGCTGCCGAACCTGCATCACTACTCCGACACGGTCGAGGTCGTCGCCCTCGCCGACGTCGACCATCTGCGCGCGGCTGCCGTCGCGGCGGAGTACGGGATCCCGCGGGTGCACCGCTCGATCGAGGACATGGTGGCCGGCGGCGGGCTCGACGCCGTGGCCAATCTGACCCCGATCCCGCTGCACCACCGGACCTCGAAGGTGGTGCTGGAGCACGGCCTGCACCTGGTCACCGAGAAGCCGATCGCCTCGACCCTGGCCGAGGCCGACGAGTTGATCATGCTCGCCGAGCAGCACGGGGTCGAGATCGTCTGCGCTCCCCCGGACCTGCTGCGGGAGCCGTTCCGCAAGGCGCGGGAGCTGGTCGCCGGCGGTGAGATCGGCCGGGTCGCGTTCGCCCGGGTGCACAGCTCGCATCAGGGTCCTGGGGGCGGGCCGTCCGGCTGGCCGTCCGACCCGACCTGGTTCTATCAGCGCGGCTCCGGGCCACTGCTGGACATGGGCGTCTACGGCATCCACCAGATCACCGGAGTGCTCGGCCCGGCCCGCCGGGTGGCCGCGTTCTCCGGGATCACCGATCCGGTCCGGACGGTGCGCGGCGACGGGCCGTTCGCCGGGCTGCAGATCGAGGTCACCGCCGACGACAACACCTTGTTTCTCTTGGACTTCGGCGACTCGGCCTATGCGGTGGTCGACGGCGGCTACAACCTGCATGCCAGCCGCAGCCCTCGGGTGGAGATCTTCGGCCGCCGCGGCGTGATCAACATCGGCGTGCCCGACGGGCCGGAGCTGGAGGTGTTCAAGACCGATCTGGTGCCCGGCGTGGACGGCTGGGTCGACCCGCCGCGGCCGATCGCCGCCGACTCGACCCGGGCCGCGGTCGGCCGCGCGATCATCGTCGGGCACCTGGCCGACGTGGTGCTGGGCGGGGCTCGCAACGAGCTCGGTGCCGATCATGCCCGGCACGCCCTGGAGATCATGCTCGCCGTCGAGATCTCGGCCCGGGACAACCGGATCGTCGAGCTCGGCACCACCTTCGACCACGGCTCGTCGACCAGGCAGGAGTTGCCATGACCATCGGCTTCGGCATCATCGGACTTGATCACTGGTACGCGGCGCTGCCGTTCGCCCGGCGGGTCGCGACCGATCCGGCCACCCGGCTGGTGGCGGTGGTCGATCCCGATCTCGATCATGCTCGCGAGGCCGCGCTCGGCGCCGCCGTGGACACCGATCCGGACCGGGTGCTGGGCGATCCCGCGGTCGAGGTGGTGGCGATCTTCGCCAGCGTCGACCGCAACCTCGAGCTGTGCCGGGCCGCGGCCGACGCCGGGAAGCACATCGTGTCCGTCAAGCCCATGGCGATGACGCTGGCCGAGGCCGACCTGATCATCGACGCGGTGGACGCGGCCGGGGTGCTGTTCTGGCCGAGCGAAGCCCGGCGCAGCTCCCCGCTGGCCCGGGAGCTGTCCGACGCGGTGAGCTCCGGCCGGCTGGGCGAGTTGCGCAGCGCCTCGTTCGAGATGCACTCCTCGCTGCCCAAGTCCTGGACCGATGCTCCGGCCGACGGCGGTTGGTGGGTCGATCCGAGCCGGGTGCCCGGCGGCGGCTGGCTTGATCACGCGGTCTATCAGCTGGACCGGATGCACTGGCTGTTCGGCTCCCCGGTGGCGGCGATCACCGGTGTCACCGGCCGGATCGCCCACCCCGACCTGGCGGTCGAGGATTACGGCCACGCCGTGATCACGCTGGAGAGCGGTGCCGTGGTGACCGTCGAGGACACCTGGCTGGCCGCGCCGGGCGCGTTCAGCAACCGGGCCCAGCTGGTCGGCAGCAACGGGTCCCTCTGTTACGACAGCACCCTCGGACTGCTCGGGTCGGCCGGTGCCGGCGAGCCCTGGTCGTACCGGCGGCTGCCCGAGGACAGCTCCGACACCGTGGAGCTGGTGATCAGTTCGCTGCGCGACGGGATCCGGCCCGAGGCGGATGCCCGGACGGCCCGGGCGGTGCTGGCCACCGCCCTGGACTTCTATGCCGCGGCCGAGGGTCGATGACGGACCCCCGCGTCCTGATCGGGATCGATGCCGGCGGCAGCAAGCTCCAGCTGCGCGCCGCCGATCTGGAGGGCCGCGTCCTCGGCGACGTCGTCCGGTCGCACCGGACCTGGACCGCCCTGCCGACCGCCGCCAAGGCCCGGTTGATCGCCGAAGAGATCGGCGCCTCGGCCTGGCCGCGGCCGGCCGCCGTCGGGATCGGGGCCCACGGCTGCGACACCGATGATCAGTGCGCCGAGCTGCAGCTCGCCGTCGCGACCTTGATCAACATCCCGGTCGTCGTGGTCAACGACGCGCTGTTGCTGCAACACGCGGTAGGCCGGCCGAACAGCGCCAACCTGGTCCTCGGCACCGGCTCGATCCTGCTCGCCCGGGACCGGGCCGGCCGCACCCTCTACGCCAGCGGCTGGGGCTGGCTGTTCGGTGATCATGGTTCGGCCTGGGGCCTGGTCCGGGAGGCGGTCCGGGCGGCCGCAGCGGCCGAGGACGCCGGCGATCCCGACGACGTGCTGGTCGAGTTGTTGATCAAGCACACCGGCCAGCCGGCACTGCGCGAGATCGTCCAGGACCTGCTGTTGCGACTGCCGCCGGCGGAGTGGGCGACCTGGGCTCCGGTCGTGTTCACCGCCGCCGAGCGAGGCTCGACCGCCGCCCGGACTGCCATCGAGGCCGCGGTCGATCAGCTCGTCCGCCAGGTCGGCGAGCTCACCGCCCGGGGAGCAGTGATCGATCAGGTCGTCGCCGGCGGCGGGGTGATCGCCCGCCAGCCCGACTTCGAACGAGCCCTGGCCCGCCGGCTGCAGGCCGCCCTCGGGCTGGAGTTGATCGTGGTCCGCGAACCCCCGGTGGCCGGCGCCGTCCGGCTCGCCTACGAGGTCAGGCCCGACCGGTAACGGCGCATGTCCGCGATCGCTGACATTCCAAAAAGTCAGCGTTCGTTGACTTTTGAGAATGTCCGCGTACGATGACATCCATGACTGGCCCAATCACGACAGTGCGAGAACTCGGCACCTCCCTGCGTGCGCGCCGACGCGGACTCGGGCTGACTCAGCACGAGGTGGCCCAGCAGGCCCGCGTCACCCGACAATGGCTGGTCCGGCTCGAACATGGACACCACAGCGCCGAACTCGGCCTCGTGCTCGATGTCGCGCGAGCGCTCGGCGTGGCGATCGAGTTCCGACCGCTCCCGGAGCAAGTCCCCGGAGAAGTCGATCTCGACCAGGTGCTGGACGAGTTGACATGACAACCCGGCTCGCGGTCCTGCTGTCCGGCCAACGGATCGGCACCCTGACTCAGACCCACCGGATCGAGTTCCGCTATCACGACGAGTATTTGAGTCTTAGTCATCCGACGCCGCTGTCGCTGGCGATGCCGGTCCAGGCGGAACCGTACCTGCGGGACCGCACCCTTCCCTGGCTGGACGGGCTGCTCCCCGACCGGATCGAGGTGCGGCGGCGATGGGCCCAGCAATTCGGCGTCTCGGACAGAAACCCGGTTGCACTGATGACCCACATGGGTCGCGACTGCCCTGGCGCGGTCCAACTCTGCCCCGAGTCGGAATTGGAGGACGTCAGTGCCGACCGCGGCGAGCTGATGCCGTTGAGCGAAGATCAACTCGGTCGCCGGATCCAGGCTCTTCGCACCGACGGCGACTCGTGGACCGTCGCCGGGGAGCGTTGGAGCCTCGGTGGTGCCCAGGCCAAGATCGCGGTCGTCGAAGAGAATGGACGCTGGTACGAGGCGCATGGCAGCGTACCGACGACGCACATCATCAAGCCTGGGGTCGTCGGGTTCGCGGCTCAGGGTCTGGTCGAGCACGTCTGCATGTCCGCAGCCCGATCACTCGGCGTGACTGCCGCGCCAACCCGCTACCTCGAATTCGACGGCCAGGGCGCGGTGATCATCACCCGGTACGACCGGATCAGCCGCGGCGGCAAGATCATCCGGGTCCATCAGGAGGATCTGTGCCAGGCGCTCTCCGTGCCGGCGGCCAAGAAGTACGAAACCGACGGTGGACCATCGGCCTCTGCCATCAGCGACCTGCTGCTCGGCCGCGCCGATCCCGACAGCCATCGTCGATTCGT
The DNA here is from genome assembly GCF_009299835.1 of Microlunatus speluncae. GTDB lineage: Bacteria > Actinomycetota > Actinomycetes > Propionibacteriales > Propionibacteriaceae > Microlunatus > Microlunatus speluncae. The sequence goes on along the minus strand of NZ_VKCZ01000005.1, from coordinate 8,549 downwards.
CGAAGCGGTTGCGCTCAACTACCTGCTCGGCGCATCGGACGGACACGCCAAGAACTATGCGGTGCTACTCTCCGGCAGCCAAGTCAGGCTGGCGCCGCTGTACGACCTGGCCAGCTCGCTGCCCTACGACCCGATCGACGACGATTCGGACCTGCGCAAGACCGCGATGGCGATCGGTGGTGCACGCAGGTACGGCCAGGTCACCCGGCATCATTGGGAGCGGTTCGCGCGGCGCACCGGGGCCGAGGTCGCCCCCTTTCTGCACCGGGTAGGCCAGCTCGCTGCAGCACTCCCCGACGCGATTGCTTCCGTGTTGGCGGCGCTATCTCCGTCGGCCCAGCGTGATCAGCTCCGCGCTCGTTTCCTGGATCGACTCGTTGATCATCTTCGGCCAGTCACCAAGGACCTCGGTCAAAGGAGTGCGACATGAATGATCAACGAGTGACCGCCTGGTACGACGAGCTCCAAGCGGTGCACCGGCGACTGCGGGACGGGCTACAGGTCGCGCGGGAGGCGATCGACAGCGGGGTCGAGGCCGAGCGGCTCGGGCGCGACCTGCTGATCTACTGCTGGGGATTCTGTACGGCGCTGGACGGGCACCACACCAGCGAGGACCGGGCGCTGTTCCCGTTGCTGCTGAAGGACCGGCCGGAACTGGCCGACGTGGTGAGCAAGCTGAAGCAGGACCACAGCATGCTCAGCCACCTGATCAAGGCACTGACCGCCGAACTGAACGAAGACGCCGACGCCGCCTCGCTGCACCGGCACCTGGACGGCATCGAGGCGATCATGGAGACCCATTTCGGCTACGAGGAGCGGCAGCTCCGTGACGCCCTGGGATCACTCCCCACGGACGGCGGCGGTCGCGCCGACCTGTTCGGCCCGATCGCGGACTGACCAATGATCGGCCCACCGACCGCCAGGCTGGGCCGGGGGCGTACCAACTGGTCTGCCCCCTTCGACAGGCTCAGGACATGCTTCGACAGGCTCAGCCCGGATCCATCGATGATCTTGGAACTGTCGTGTTGGATCCTCTCTGTTCGGGCGGAGCTGCCGCTTGTTCGTTCCCTGAGCCTGTCGAAGCATGTCCTGAGCCTGTCGAAGGGGCAAGCCAGGACCGTGCGCCTCTCCTGGGGGTTTCGGCCTGTCGGCCGGAAAGACGCGCCAAGGACGGCCGGGTTAGAGCGGTCGTCCGGGATCGCGGCCGGCCACCGGTCCGGCGCTGGGATCGGATGCACTCCGCGAGTGGTCACTTTGGGCGCAGATCCTCGCCTGAACCTGCCCAAACAGTCCACTCGACGCAAAGGTCGGCCACGTACCGTGCCGACTCAACGCCCGCAGCGGAACGCGAGCGGGCGGACCCGGCCGACCAGCACCCGAACCCACCCCTCTTGGCGCCAAGAAAGTCCCCGAAGACTCAACCGGCAGCCATGATCGTTCCCTGAGCCCGTCGAAGCATGTCCTGAGCCTGTCGAAGGGGGCAAGCCAGGACCGTGCGCCTCTCCTGGGGGTTTCGGCCTGTCGGCCGGAAAGACGCGCCAAGGACGGCCGGGTTAGAGCGGTCGTCCGGGATCGCGGCCGGCCACCGGTCCGGCGCTGGGATCGGATGCACTCCGCGAGTGGTCACTTTGGGCGCAGATCCTCGCCTGAACCTGCCCAAACAGTCCACTCGACGCAAAGGTCGGCCACGTACCGTGCCGACTCAACGCCCGCAGCGGAACGCGAGCGGGCGGACCCGGCCGACCAGCACCCGAACCCACCCCTCTTGGCGCCAAGAAAGTCCCCGAAGACTCAACCGGCAGCCATGATCGTTCCCTGAGCCCGTCGAAGCATGTCCTGAGCCTGTCGAAGGGGGCAAGCCCGGCCGGTGCGCCTCACCTGGGGTTTCCGCCTAGCGGCCGGAAAGACGCACCAAGGTCGGACCGGAATCGCGGCCGGCCACCGGTCCGGCGCCGGGATCCGAGCCACTCAGCGAGTGGTCACTTTGGGCGCGGATCTGTGCTTGGGAGCTGACCAACCAGTCCACTCGACGCACGCCGGCGGACGATCTCGGTGATCGCGGTTCTCCGAGCCCTGCCGAGGGTACGGATCGGTTGTCAGTGTGTCAGCCGGAACGTGCGGGCAGCGATCGGGCCCGGGCCGGTGGTCAGGCGCAGGGCGCGGCCGTCGTCGATCAGGTCGGCGGCCCAGGGTTCCAGGTCGGCCGGGAAGATCAACTCGCAGGCGGTCGCGGCCGGGCCGGCCAGCGGCAGCGTCAACTCGGCCGGCTCTGCGCCGCGCTGCCAGACGGTGAGCAGTGAGGCGTCCGGGGTGGTCAGCCGCAGCGCTACCTGCGGGTCGTCCCAGCCGGGCAGGCCGAGCGGCCAACTCGGCGCCGCCGTGTTGATCATGCCGCGAAGCTCCTTGTGCACGGCCACGGCCCGGTGCACCAGCGCCTGCTGTTCGGCGCCGAGCCGGTGCAGGTAGCCGGACAGGTAGAGCCGGCCGAGCAACCCGGCCTGTAGGCCGGCCGCGGTCTCCTCCAGCGACATCCAATCGGCCGGGTAGGCCCAGGAGCCGGCCTGTTCCGGCAGCACCTGCAGCGGCGCCGAGGCGGCGATCGGCACGTAGCGGGCGACGTCTTGTTGATCACTGGTCGACTGGAGTTGCAGCCGGGAGAGCATGGCGAAGTCGCAGCGCATCGCGCCCGAGCCGCAGTTCTCGATGATCAGGTCGGGGTGTCGGTGCAGCAGCCCGTCCAGCCAGGAAAGGTGGGCCCGGTTGTGGCCGAGCAGGCCTGCGCCGGCGCTGTCCGCGGCGCGATCGGTGCCGGGACCGGGGTCGATGTTGTAGTCGAACTTGAACATGCCGATGCCGAGCCCGTCGACCAGTCGGTCCACCGTGCGATCGAGATGATCACGGGCCGCCGGGTGCCGCAGATCGAGGTGGTAGCGGCCCGCCTCGCGGACCCGAACCCCGTGGCGGCTGAAGAATGCGGCCTCCGGCAGCCGGTCGGCCATCGGGCTGTTGACCCCGATCACCTCCGGTTCGAGCCACAGGCCGGGGATCAGGCCGCGGACCCGGATCCGGTCGATCACCTCGGCGAAGCCGCCCGGGAAGCGCCCGGTCGAAGGTTGCCACTCCCCGACCGTGTCCCACCAGTTGCCGTCGTCGGCGTACCAACCGGCATCGATGCAGAAGGCCTCGGCGCCGGCCGCCGCGGCGCTGTCGATCAAGGGCAGCAGCTTTTCGGTGGTCGGATCGCCGGACAGCGTGTTCATGTAGTCGTTGAAGATCAAGGTCAGGTTGCGGTTGTCCGGATGATCACGGCGCGCCGCCCGCCGGTGTCCGGTCAGCTGGGCGACCGCGTCGTCGAAGCCGGCGCCGACGGCGACTGAGACCGGGATGGTCCGGAACTCCTCGCCCGGCGCCAATCGCTGACCCCACTGGTGATCGATCTCGGTCGGGCCGCCGGCGGCGAGCGAGATGCCGCCTTGATCATCGCCGAGCTCCCAGCGCCAGCCGCCGTTGTGCTCCAGCTGCCACAGCCAGGCCCAACGGTCGTCCTGGTCGACCAGTCCTCCGGTCGGCAGCTCGGCTCCGGTCGACCAGCTGCCGACCGAACGCCGGACGTACGACCCCTTGCCCGAGACCTGGTGCTTCGGCGAGTCGAGCCCGACCAGCAGCCGCCGCACCGGCACCCGGCTCCAGCGGAACTCGCCGAGCCAGTCGGACGCGCCGGCGAGGATCTCCAGCCCGTCGGCCGACAGGTCGTCGCCGTCCAGCCGACCGGTGAGGGCGGCGCAGAGCGACGGCACCGAGGTCAGCCAGACCGGCTCGGCGCGGCCGTTGCGGACGGTGATCACGCTGGTCAACGCAGCGATTCCCGGGCGGACCCGGAGCTCGACCTCCGCGGTCAGCCCGTCCGGTTCGGCGAGCTCCAGCCGCAACACGGATCCGTCGGCGGAGCGATCATGGCCGCGGCAGCGCAGGGCGGCGCCGATCGTGGACCGGACCAGCCGGGGGGACGGATTGTGTCGGCCGTCGGCGAGAGTCAGCACCTCGACCAGCCGCTGCGGCCGGGCCAGCTCCAGCCGGTGCCCGGCCCGTTCGACCGCGACCAGCGCCGGCGGTCCGTCCTCGTCGAACTCGATCATGACCTGGAAGGCATCGTCGCCGAGCGTCAGTGAAGGCACCGCACCCACGCTAATGCCGCACAGGGAAGACGGTAAGCCCGTGGCTCAGTAAATGATCGGCGGTCGCGGTGTGGCGGCACTACTCTGGCCGGGTGTTGCCACGGATCACTGCGACCGCGTACCTGACTCCGCTCCGGGAGGGCGGGTCGTTGCCGGCGATCATGGAAGCCGACGACCTGGGCACCTATGTGGTGAAGTTCTCCGGTGCCGGCCAGGGCACCAAGGCCCTGGTCGCCGAGATCATCGTCGCCGGGTTGGCCCGGCGGGCCGGCCTGCGGACCCCGGAACTGGCGCTGATCGACGTCGCGGCCGAGATCGCCCGGACCGAGCCGGACGACGAGGTGCAGCGGTTGATCACCGCCAGCGTCGGCACCAATCTGGCGGTCGACTTCCTGCCCGGCTCGATCGGCTTCGATCGCGGCTTCCCGGTCGACCGCGCGATCGCTTCCACCCTGGTCTGGCTGGACGCCTGGACCGCGAACGTCGACCGCAGCCTGCGCAACACCAATCTGCTGATCTGGCACCGCGAGTTGTGGGCGATCGATCATGGTGCCTGCCTGCGGTTCCATCACGCCTGGGGCCGGCCCGAGTCGTTCGCCGAGGCGCCGTACAACTACGGCGATCACGTGCTCTCCGGCCGGGCCGACCCGCGCGGGGTTCATGATCAACTCGCGGCGCGCTTCGACGAGGCCGTCCTCGACGCGATCCTGGCCGACGTGCCGGACGCCTGGCTGCTGCCGGAGCCGGAACGACCCGATCCCGCGGCACCGCCGGACCCGGCGGCGGCCCGGATCGCCTACCGCGACTACCTGCTGGCCCGGCTCGCGGCCGCCGATCGGTGGCTGCGGTGAGCGCCGACGAGGCTGAAGCCGGCGGCGGGCCGCGCATCGTCGGGTTCAGCTATGCCGTGATCAGGGCGGTGCCACGGGTCGAACGCGGCGAGTTCGTCAACATCGGCGTGATCATCTACTGCCAGGACCGGGACTACCTGGCGGCGGCGGTCGCGATCGATGAGGTACGGCTGCGGGCGCTGGACCACCAGCTCGACCTGGACACCGTCCGGCTGGCCGCGGAGTCGATCAGCCGGCGTTGTGTCGAGCCGGTCGGCAGTGCCCGGGAGAACGACGGGCTGCTCTACCGATTCGGCATCCTCACCGCGCCGCGCAGCACCGTGGTGCAGCCGTCACCGGTGCATGCCGGGATCACCGATGATCCGGAGCGGACCCTGACCGAACTGATGGCCCGGCTGGTCGCTCCGCTCCCGTGATCGACTCCAGCCGCCGGAACGGCGCGGTCAGGGTCGGCACCAGCTGCCGGCGATGGATGATCATCAATACCAGCGCGATCACCGCATAGCAGGCCGCGATCGCGTACCGCCCCTCGGTGCCGGGCACGGCGAACTGGACCGCGAACAGTCCGAGCAGCACCAGGGCCGCCCAGCGGTGGAAGCGCAGCGTGAGCAGGATGGCGATGCCGAGCACGGTCTGGGCGACGGTGAGCAGGAACTCCTCAACCTGCCGCTGGTCCAGCTGCAACGACACTCCCCCGCCGCCGACCAGATAGGCGATCGGCAGGCTGCCGATCAGCAGCGTCCACTGGTTGACCTTGGCACTGATCAAGGTGCCGAGGGCCATCGACGCCTTGCCGCGCAGCGCGAACATGATCGCAACGATGAACTCCGGCGCCTCCGACGACAGCGGCGCCAGCCACTGCACCAGCAGGAACTCGTCCATCCCCAGCGCACGACCACCGGAGACCAGCGACTCGGCGAACGGCTCCGCGCAGGTGATGATCGCGACCGCGGCACCAAGGAACATGATCACCACCAGCGGCCGTCGCAGCCGCGCCGGCAGCGCCCCGATCCGGGCCGCCGGGCCGACCAGGTCGGGCTCGCCCTCATCGCCGGTCCGGGACACCCGGATCAGGTAGTAGCTGAAGAAGGCCAGCAGGCCGATGCCGACGAACAGGTGGATCTGTCCGGTGCCCGGGATGATCAACGCGATCAGTGACGCGATCATCAGGAAGCCGAGCTCCAGCCGATACCGCGACTCCAGCAGCACGGCCTTGACCGAGGTCCCGCTGCGCCGTGACGCCACGATCACCGAGACCAGCACGACCACGCTCCAACCGAGGCCGAGCAGCAGTCGGTTGGACCCGGTCATGTTGGCGGCCGCGTACTGCACGTACTCGGGTCTGCTGCCCGCGGTGTAAGCGAAGTAGAGGTCGACGGCGTACTCGGGCAGCACGGCGATCACCGCCAGCACCGCGATCGCGAGACCGCCGGCGATGTCGACCTGCGCCGCCTCCGCGGCCCAGGCGAGGACGAAGGCCGCGGCCACCACGCCGGCGCCGAAGACGACCAGACCCAGCGCGGACGGCAGGTGCAGGCCGGCGATCCGTACCACCAGTGCCGGCACGACGATGGCCAGGCAGATCAGCACGGGGCGCAGGGTTCTGAGCACCCACCCATCCTGGCAACACTTTGATAGTTACGCAAATGAGGAAGTATCAAATTGTGACGACACTGGCGTGAGGTCCATCACGGCTCGAGACCATCGCGGGGCAGAATGCAGCAATGATCCCCGACCCGACCCATGCCCAGCTCGAGGTCGCGGCCCGGACCTTCGCCCTGCTGTCGGCCCCGGTCCGGCTGCATCTGGTCGCCCTGGCCGCCGAGGGAGAGTACGACGTCGGCACCCTGTCCGAGCGCGTGGGGGTGACGATCGCCACCGCGAGCCAGCACCTGACCAAGCTGCGACTGGCCGGGATCATCCATGCCCAGCGGCAGGGCCGGCGACAGATCTACACCGTCGACGACCCGCACGTGCTGACCATGGTGCAGCAGATCTTCGAACACATCGCGCCGGACGGCACCCTCGCTCCCGACCCGCCGGAGCCGAGCCGGTGAAGCGCCGGCTGATCATCGGCGGCGGCGTCGCCGTGATCGCGCTCTGCCTGATCGGGATCGTCGCGGTCGCCCTCGATCTGGCCCGCTGGTCGTGGCCGGCGATCCACCCGACCCCCTGGCAGTCCGGCAAGCCGTTCGCACCGGTGCCGGTCGGCGACGACCCGACCTTGATCAGCTACGCCACCGCCGAGCTGATCCGGGACCGGATGGCTACCACGTTGAGCGTCGAGGACGCCTCCTTCGACAGCACGTACTCCTTCGACGACGACGCGACCCTGTTCGAGCAGGAGAAGCCTCGACCACCGGGACTGATCGCCGCCGTGTCGGCGTACCAGAGCGAGGTCGTGCTGCCCACCGACAACTCCATCCGCGCGGACTCACGGGTCGCGCTGTACGCCGACACCGCCGCCCGCGACGCCGCCCTGCGCGCCGTCGCGGAGAACCCCGAATATCGGTCCCAGGTGGTTGCCGAGCCGAGCCTCGCCGGCGCGTCGGCCGTCCGGGTGATCCAGCGCGAGGGCGCCTGCTCCTCCGGCCGGGGCCGCTCCACCTCACTGCACGGAGTCGCCGCCCTCGGCGACCGGTCCAGCATCACGATCTCCCTGTCCTGCGCCACCGCGGAGCAGGCCGCCGGCCTGATCGACCCCGCCGCGGCCCGGTTGACGGAGGCGGTCGCCGGCCTGGCCGGGATCGAGGACGAGGCCATCCCAGCCACCCTCTTCGACCGCACCGGCGAGGTCCCGGTGATCAGCGACGGCTCCTGGTCCGACCGACAGGTCGTGGTCGACCCGACCGCCGGCCCGCGCGCGCTCGCCGTCGTGCCCGAAGCGCTGCGGAGCCCCGGGATCCAGGTGTACGTCGAGGGCCGGGACGAGGTCGCCGCCTTCCGTGACGTCGCGGCCGCCACCGCCCTGCTGGACCGGATCCTGACCGAACCCGACCGGCATGACCGCCAGGTCGTCGAGCGCCCGGGCACCGCCGCGGACCGTACCGTCTGCGCCGAGGGCTACCGCCCGCGCGAGCCCTCCGAATGCTTCAGCCAGGTCGGCCGGTTCGTGGTCAGCGCGAGCGCCGACCAGGGTCGGTCCCCCGAGATCGAGGACCAACTGAAACTCCTCCGCGAAGCCCGCTGACCTTTCCGATCGTTCCCCGATCCTGTACGTGTTCGTTCCCTGAGCCTGTCGAAGGGCAGACCAGACCGCGCCATTCTCCCGGGTTTCGGTCTGACGGCAGGAAAAAACGCAGCAAGGACGGGCAGGGTTAGCGGTCAGTGGCGGATCGCGGCCGGGTGTCGGTCGGGCGGCCGGAGCTGTTTCGGCCGCTGGGGTGCTTCGGGTTCATCGAGTGTGACCTTTTCGACCTCGATCGTCGGGCAAATTCATACGGTCGAGACAACATTCGTGTCGAGAGCGGAGTTGTTGGCGATGGTGAAGTTGTTTCCGGTGGGGACGCGGGATCGGTTCATT
>NZ_VKCZ01000002.1 GCF_009299835.1 Microlunatus speluncae | reverse complement strand
ACGTAGGTGGCGTGGTGCTTGTCGTGGTGCAGTTCCATGATCGCGCCGGAGATGTGCGGTTCCAGGGCGGCGAAGTCGTACGGAAGATCAGGAAGCTCGTAGGCAGGCACAACTATTCCTTTCGAGGTCGTCGATGTACGTTCCCCAAGCCTGCAACTTGAAGCTTGGTTGAAGTCAACTGCCGTACCCGAGCCGTCGCCGGATCAAACCCGACCCGAGTGAGTTACTGTGACCGAAGGCACTCGGGCAGAGGGAGTCAGATGAATGATGCGGTGATCGTCGACGTGATCCGGACCGGTTCCGGTCGGGGCAAGCCCGGCGGCGCCCTGTCCGGCACCCATCCGGTCGACCTGCTGGCCGGTGTGCTGGCCACCCTGGTCGAACGCAACGGTCTGGATCCGGCCCAGGTCGACGACGTGATCGCCGGCTGCGTGTCCCAGGCCGGCGAACAGACGTTCAACATCGCGCGCAACGCCGCTCTCGCGGCCGGATTGCCGATCACCGTGCCCGGGGTGACCATCGACCGGCAGTGCGGGTCGAGCCAGCAGGCCGCCCACTTCGCGGCCCAGGGCGTAATGGCCGGCGCCTACGACATCGTCATCGCCGGCGGCGTGGAGTCGATGAGCCGAGTGCCGATGGGCACGCCCACCGGCGGCCGGGACCCGTTCGGGCCGCGGGTCGCCGATCGGTTCGCGCCCGGCCTGGTGCCACAGGGCATCTCGGCCGAACTGATCGCCGCCCGCTGGGGGTTCGACCGGGAGACGGTGGACGCCTACGCCGCCGAGTCGCATCGCCGGGCCGCGGCCGCCGCCACCGCGGGCCGGTTCGATCAGGAGATCGTCCCGGTCACCGTGACCGGGCCCGACGGCGCGGAGCACACCCACGTCGCCGACGAGACGATCCGCCCGACCACCACCGCCGAGGGGCTGGCCGGGCTCAAGCCCTCCTTCTACGACGACGCCTGGGACCAGCGCTTCGAGGGCCTGCCCTGGTTGATCACTCCCGGCAATTCCTCGCCGTTGACCGACGGCGCTTCGGCGGCGTTGATCATGTCGGAGCGGCGCGCGACCGAGCTCGGGCTGCGGCCGCGGGCCCGGTTCGTCGCCTTCGCCGTGGTCGGCGACGATCCGATCATGATGTTGACCGGCCCGATCCCGGCGACCAGGAAGATCATCGAGAAGTCCGGGCTGAGCCTCGATCAGCTCGACGCGTACGAGGTGAACGAGGCCTTCGCCCCGGTGCCCCTGGCCTGGGCCCGTGACCTGGACGCCGACCCGGAGCGGCTCAACCCGTGCGGCGGCGCGATCGCACTCGGTCACCCGCTCGGCGCCTCCGGCACCAAGCTGCTCGCGACCCTGGTCAACCACCTGGAGGCGACCGGCGGCCGATACGGCCTGCAGACCATGTGCGAGGGCGGCGGGATGGCCAACGCCATGATCATCGAACGGCTCTGACCCCGCCGTCCTGCTCCTGCTCTGACGGCTGGTCGATGACGTCCTCGGACGCCCGCATGTCATGATCGGCCGAAGGACAGTCTCTGGTGAGGATCGATGATGAACATTGCAGATCAGGTCGCCTTGATCACCGGCGGAGCGTCGGGGCTCGGGTTCGCCACGGCTCAGGCACTGCTGGCCGCCGGCGCGCGGGTGGTGCTGTTCGACCTGCCTTCGTCGGCCGGCGCGGAGGTCGCAGCCGGCCTCGGCGACGGGGTGCGCTTCGCCGCTGGCGACGTCACCGATCCCGATTCGGTGTCGGCGGCGCTCGACCTGGCCGGCTCGCTCGGCACCCTGCGGGTCGCGGTCAACTGCGCCGGCATCGTCAACGCCGCCAAGACCGTCGGCCGGCGCGGCCCGTTTCCGCTGGAGGATTTCCAGCGCGCGATCAACGTCAACCTGGTCGGCACCTTCAACGTGATCCGGCTGGCCGCCGAACGGATCGCCGCGGCCGAACCGTTGGGTGAAGAGCGGGGCGTGATCATCAGCACCGCGTCGGTGGCGGCCTTCGACGGACAGGTCGGTCAGGCGGCGTACTCGGCGTCGAAGGGCGGTGTGGCCGGGATGACGCTGCCCATCGCCCGCGATCTCGCCCCGTTGTTGATCAGGGTGATGACGATCGCGCCGGGGATCTTCGACACCCCGATGATGGCCAGCATGACCGACGAGGTGCGCACCTCGTTGGCGGCTCAGATCCCGCACCCGTCCCGGCTCGGTGATCCGGCGGAGTACGGTGCACTGGCCGCGCACATCATCGCCAACCCGATGCTCAACGGTGAAGTGATCCGGCTCGACGGCGCGATCAGGATGGCGCCGCGCTGAGGTGCATCCTCACCCCAGAAGGGGATCCCTCCAACGAGGATTCACCCGACCGCCGGAACGGATCCGTGACCCCGACCGGCAAGCTTGACCCATGATCATGACCCAACCCAGAGCCGAGTCCTCCGCAACCCGGGTGCGTCGGCTGGTGGTGATCGCCGGCCTGGCCGGCGCCGGTCACTGGATGATCTACGTGGCGGAGAAGATCTATCTCGCGGCGATCGGGACGGTCGGCATGATCGGTTCGCCGGCGTCGCCAGCCGCGGCGGCAGCGGTCGCGGACCCGGCGGCCGCGCAACTGGGCAACGCCGCGTTCGGGCTGCTGCCGGCACTCGTCTCGCTGGTCGCGATCCTGCCCCTCGGCCGTCGGGTGCCCCGGCCGTTGCTGCTGACCGCCCTGTGCCTCGTGCTGGCGGCGACCCTCGCCCTGGTCGCGTTGCTCCTGACCCACGCCAACTGGGCCCACCTGGTGCTGTCGGCCGCCGGGCTGGTCGCGATCGTCTCGCTCACCGCCGCGTCCTTCCTCCGGCTCCCGGGCACCGCTCACTCGACCTGACCGCCCGGCGGCGTGCGATCCCCGAGTTGGTCGAAGGGTCGACCCGACGGATCCTCAGCGGCCTTCGAACCGGGGCGGCCGCTTCTCCGCGAACGCGGTCAATCCCTCGGCGAAGTCGGCGGTACGCAACAGCTCCAGCTGATGCTCGCGCTCGAACGCGAGGGTCTGCGCCAGCCCGGACAGGGCCACCGCGTTCACCGCCTGCTTGGTCGCCGCGTACGCCTGGGTCGGTCCGGTCGCCAGCCGTCGAGAGAACTGGTCGGCCGCCGCGCCGAACTCCTCTGGCCCGGCCACGTGCGCGACCAGCCCCAACCGCTGCGCCTCCTCGGCCGGGATCGCATCGCCGAGCAGCAGCACCTGCAGCGCCTTGGCCCGGCCCAGGGCCGCGGTCCAGAAGCCGGTGCCGCCGCCGTCCGGCATCAGCCCGATCGCCTCGAAGCCCGGCTTGAGGTAGGCCGCCGAGCTGGCCAGGATCAGATCGCAGGCCAGCGCGAGCGACGCCCCGGCCCCCACCGCCGGGCCGTTGAGCAGCGCCAGGACCGGCTTCGGCGCGGTGCAGATCGCCGTGGCGATCCGGTTCAACACGTCGATCAACTCGTCCGTCGCGCCCTCGAGGCCACCGGCCAGGTCGGCTCCGGCGCAGAAGGCCCGGCCGGCCCCGGTGATCGTGATCACCCGCACCGACCCGTCCGCCGACGCGGCATCCAGCGCCTCGGCCAGCCGCACCGTCGACTCGGGCGTCAGCGCATTCAACCGATCGGGCCGGTTCAGCGTGATCGCCGCGATCCCGTCACCCGTACCCACCCGAACCGAACCCTCGTCCTCGCCACCCCGCTGCACATCCGCCATCACCCCACTATTTCCGCCCACCCGTCACATCCGCTGCCGATTTTGCGGCGTGTCGCAGCGGATGTGACGGGTCGGCGAACTGAATGGGGTTGGGGGTATGCGAATCTAGGAAGTCGATGAACCCCGAAAGGGATGGCGAAGCTCTGTGGTCGGTGAACGACCAGCGATTGGAAGACCGGGGACTGGAGTGTTCGTTCCCTGAGCCTGTCGAAGGGCTGGTCCGATCCCGCTTGCACAGCGGTGACGAAGATCATCCGGCCTGCGAGCGCTCCGACAAAGCCGGTATGGGCTCGGGCGGGGTCGGGCCGACATAGCGGGAGCTGGGGCGGATGATCTTGGAATCCTCGGCCTGCTCCAACACGTGGGCGGTCCAGCCGATCAGTCGGGCGACGGCGAAGGTCGGGGTGAAGAGGTCGGCCGGGATGCCGCAGTGTTCCATCAGCACGGCGGCGAAGAATTCGATGTTGGTGTGGAGTTCCCGGCCGGGCTTCAGCTCGGTCAGCAGAGCCAGCACCTGGCGCTCCATCTCGACGGCCAGCTCCACCCGGGGCCCGCCGAAGGACAGCGCGATCTCCTTGAGCATGGCCGATCGCGGGTCCTCGGTGCGATAGACCGGGTGGCCGAAGCCCATGATCCGGCCGCCGGAGTTGATCTTGTCCCGGACCCAGGGGTCGATCCGGTCGATGCTGCCGATCTCGTCCAGCGCGGCCAGGGCCCGGCCCGGCGCGCCGCCGTGCAGCGGCCCGGACAGAGCACCGAGCGCGCCGGTGACGCAGGCCGCGAGATCGGCGCCGGTCGAGGCGATCACCCGGGCGGTGAAGGTGGAGGCATTGAAGCCGTGGTCGATCGCGGCCACCAGGTACGCACTCAGGGCGCTGATCTGGTCGGGCGACGGCTCGGTCCCGGTGAGCTGGTAAAGGTAGTTCGCGGTGAAGCCGAGCTCCGGCCGCGGCTCCACCGGCGGCTCACCCCGACTCAACCGGTGGGCCGCCGCGAGCAGGCCGGGCGCGACCGCACCGACCCGGATCGCCGCATCCAGCCGTTCCTCCGGCGTCTGGTCGTACAACGGGGCGAAACCGGCCGCGGCCCGTACCCGCTGAGCAGTGTGCGCAGGGTCGCCATCGGCGGCCCGGCGGCGACCAGCGGGAGCAGAGCCGCGACGGCTTCAGGCACGGCCCGTCCCGCGACGATCCGCGTGCCGAACTCGGCCAGCTCACCGGCACCGGGCAGCCGGCCGAGCAGTAGCAGGTGCCAGACCTCCTCCAGGGTCACCGACCGGGCGAGGTCGACGGCCGAATACTGCCGGTAGTGATAGAAGCCCTCACGGCCGCGCACATCCCCGAGGGCGGTCTCGGTGACGACGACGTTGGCCAGCCCGGGCGGCACCTCGATCGGCGTGTCATCCATCCGGTCGATGATCATGTGCGGCATAGCGGTTCCCCTTCGTGTCGGCTACCTTGACACTGTCAACTTGATCGTCGGGACAGTCAATGTTGATTGAATCAACCTGAAGGGAACAGCCGGTGACAGCACTACCGCGGCTGAGCAGTGCCGAAGCGGCCGCCCGGCTCGGGGTCCGGCTGGAGACGCTCTACGCGTAAGTGTCCCGCGGCCAGATCACCCGGTTCCGGGACGGCGCCGGCTCGACCTTCGACCCGCTGGAGGTGGAGCGACTGGCCGTCGGCCGGCGCCGCCGCGGCCAGACGATCAGCCGGCACGCCAGCCCGGCCGGCACGCCGTTGATGATCTTGGACACCGACATCGCGCTGATCGAGGACGGCCGGCTGTATCTACGCGGCCAGGACATCGCCGGGCTGGTCGATCGACGGTACGAGGACGTCGCCGGCTGGCTCTGGGGCAGTGACGAGCCCGGAACCGCCTTGTTCGAGCCGGATCCGCGCGCCGTGGCCGCGGCGCGGTCGGTCGTCGCCTCGATGCCGTCCGGCACCGGCATGATCGATCTGATCATGGTCGCAACCCGGGCCCTGGCGGTCGCCGACCCGCTCCGGCAGGACCTGTCGCCGGGCCGGGTGATCCGGGCGGCCGGATCCCTGCTGGGCGGACTGATCGCGAGCCTGCCGGACCATTCCGACGGGGGAGAGGGCGAACCGATCGGCCCAACCCGGCGGTTGGCCGGGCCACGTCGACCGGTGGCCGACCGGCTGTGGCCCAAGCTAACCGCCGCCAAGCCGACCAGGGCCCGGGTCGGGGCACTCAACGCGGCCCTGGTGCTGCTGGTCGATCACGATCTGGCCGCGTCCACGTTGGCCGCGCGGACCGCCGCGTCGGCCCGGGCCGACCCGTATGGCGTGGTTTCGGCCGGCCTGGCCACCCTGGACTCCGCACTGCACGGCACGGCGAGCGTCGACGCGTACCGCTTGCTCTCGGCGGTCTGGTCCGGCACTCCGACCGACCGTGCCCTGGCCGAGACCCTGCGTGGCCGGACCGGGGTGCCGGGCTTCGGCCACCTGCTGTATGCGGGTCCGGATCCGCGGGCCACCGTGCTGCTCGGCCGGCTCGCAGACCTGCCCGGTACGAAGCGGATCCTGGACCGGGCCGGGACTCTGGCCGCGGAGGTGACCAGCCGCACCGGTCAGCACCCGAACATCGATTTCGCCCTGGCCGCGCTGGCCCTGGCCCTTGGCATGGAGGCCGAGGCCGGCGAGGTGATCTTCGCCTGCTCCCGGATCGGCGGCTGGATCGCCCACGCCCTGGACGAATACACCCGCCCCCCGCTCCGCCTCCGCCCCACCGGCCGCTACGTCGGCCCCTGACCCGCAGAGTTGTCAGAACTGAGAAGCCCCATAGCGCAACTCACTTCTGACAACTCGGGAGATGCCTGTGGATGAGTCACTCCCGTAGCCAGAGTTGTCAGAACTGAGGAGCCCCAGGCCACAACTCAGTTCTGACAACTCGGAAAGAGGTCAGGGGTTGCGGAGGGCCTTGATGGCGGCGAGGAGTTTGGCGACGGAGGCGGCGGGGTCGGGGCCCTTGGTGAGGGCGGAGCCGAGGCCTACGGCGACGGCTCCGGCTTCGATCCAGTCGGCGGCGGTCTCCGGGGTGACGCCGCCGGTCGGTACGCAGTCGAGTTGGGGCAGCGCGGCGAGCACGTCCTTGAGCGAGCCGGGGGACCAACGGCTGGCCGGGAAGACCTTGATCAGATCGGCGCCGAGGGACTTGGCCTGCAGCATCTCGGTCGGAGTGGCGCAGCCGATCGCGGTCGTCACGTCGTAGCGGAGGCCGACCTCGATCACCTCCGGCGCCAGGGTGGGAGTGACCAGCAGCCGTGCGCCGGCCAGCACCGCGGCCCGGGCGGTGGCGGCGTCCAGCACCGTGCCGGCGCCCATGATGCGTCCGTCGCCGGCCTCGGCGGCCAGTGTCTCGATCGCGCGCAGTCCGCCCGGGGTGGTCAGTGCGACCTCGACCACGCCGACTCCGGCATCCCAGATCTGCCGCGCCTTGACGATCGCGTCGTCGGCGTCGGTGGTGCGGACGATGCCGATCACGGCATTGTCGATCACCGCTCTGCGTACGTCGGCCGAGCCCGAGGTCATGATCAACTCCTATCGGTCGATGTCCGCGCCTTCGGCGAGGATCCGGTCCCGGGTCTCCGCGTCGGGCAACCCGATCGCGTCGCCGTGGGTGGCGACCACCAACGATGCCACAGCGGCCCCCTCGGCCAGCCGTCGGTCCGTCGGCAGCCCGCGCAGCCAGGCCGAGAGCCAGCCGGTGTTGAAGGCGTCGCCGGCACCGACCGGATCGACCAGCGGGACCCGGCGGACCCCGACGGCCGTGCTGGCGTCGGGCCGGTGCTCGACCGCCCCCTGCTCGCCGTCCTTGATCACCACGAGCTGCGCCCCGCGCTCGAAGAACCACTTCTCGGTCGCCACACCGCCGGTGATCATCGCGGCCTCGTCGGCGCCGACGAAGATCAGATCGGCCAGCCGGGCCAACGCGTCGACGATCTCGGTCCAGCGCTCCGGACCGGCCAGCCGGAGTCGCAGGTTGGGGTCGAAGCTGACCGTCACCCCGGCCTCCCGAGCCAGCGTCATCGCCGTCCGGCAGGCCTCGAAGGACGACTCGGACAGGGCCGCCGTGATCCCGGTCAGATGCAACACCCGCGCCGACCGGATCAGCTCGACCGGAAGATCAGCCACGGCGTAGCCGGTGGAGGCGCTGCCCGACCGGCGGTAGTGCACGGTGATCGGCCGGTCGACCGGGGAGTCCCGGATCAGCAGCCCGGTGGGCAGCTCCGGATCGGTGATCAAGGCGGACACGTCGATGCCCTCGGCCCGCAGCTCGCGCCGGATCCGGGCGCCGAACACATCGTCGCCGACCCGGCCGGCATAGCTGACCGAGTGGCCGAGCCGGGCCATCCCGATCGCCAGGTTGCTCTCCGCTCCGGCGATCGACCAGGCGAAGCCGGTCGCGGCGTCCAGCGGCAGGTCCCGTTCGGCCAGCAGCAACGCCATCGGCTCGCCGAAGGTCACCACGTCGCTCATCGTGCGCTCACTCGTTCACCTCGTCGAGGAAGTCTTCCAACAGCGGGCCGGCCACGGTCGATCCGGACTTCCCGTCCGCGACGAAGACGGCGACGGCGATGTCGCCCTGGGCGGCGATCATCCAGGCGCGGGTCTTCAGCGGGGCCCTGGTGCCGTATTCGGCGGTGCCGGTCTTGGCGATCACATCCGGCCCGTCCACGTCCTGCAGGAACCGGCCGGGGCCCGAGGTCACCACGCCGCGCATCAGCTGCCGCAGCTGGCTCCCCTCGGCCTTGGTCAACGGCTTACCCTTCTGCTCCGGCACCTGGTCCTTGATCAGGTACGGCAGCCGGGTGCCACCGGCCGAGACCGAGGCGGCGACCGCGGCCATGCTCATCGGCGAGGCCAGCACCTGCGCCTGGCCGATCAAGGTCGCGGCGCGCTCGGTCTCCGACTTCGGTTTGCCCAGGGTGCCGTAGAAGGACGGGAAGCCGGAGTCATGATCAACGCCGAAGCCGAGCGAGGCGGCGGCCGCGGCCAGATCGGCATCCTTGATCTTGCTCAGCTGTCCGATGAATGCGGTGTTGCAGGACTGGGCGAACGCCTCGGCCAGCGGGATCCGCCCATTGGAGGAGCTCGGATAGTCGCTGTAGTTGGCGAATCGACGACCGTCGACGGTGATCGTCTCCGGACACTCGACCATGCTGTCCGGAGTCAGTCCGGCCCGGAGCAGCGCCAGCGCCGTGATCACCTTGAAGGTCGAGCCCGGCGGATACTGGCCGAAGTTGGCGATCGGCTCACCTTCCGACGACGGCCCGGTGGCCGCGGCCAGCAGGGCGCCGTCGGAGCGGCGGATGACCGCGATCGCGGCGTCGGGCTTGACGTCCTCGAGAGTCTTCTCCGCCAGTTCCTGCAGCCCGACGTTGAGGGTAACCGTCAGATCGACGCCGCGGACCGGCTTGGTGGCGAAGATCGGCTCGGTCGTTTCCGGCTTGCTGGGCGACGGACTCGGCTTCGGTGTCGGTGACGTACCGGGTGAGGAAGTCGATGATCCCTCGCCGGGTGGAGTGGCCTCGATCAGCCGGATCTCGACGCCGGGCAGGCCGCGCAACTGCTCGTCGTAGCGGCGTTGCAGACCGGACAGGCCGACCTGATCACCGGCGACCACCTGGCCCTTGGAGTCGTCGACGATCTCCTTGGTCGCCTCGCCGACATTGCCGAGCAGTGCGCGGGCGAAGGTCCGGGTCGGTGCCAGCGTCCGGTCGGCGCTGATCGCCCGGGCTCCGGTGATCTTGAGCACGGTGGCGTTGCTGGGCCGATCCGGATCCTCCTCCCGGAGGACGATGGCCTCGACGAACGCCTGCGTGCCGGAATCCTGGACCAGCTTGACGTAGTTCTTGGGATCGATCTTGACCAGTCGGGCCAGCAGGTCGGCCGACTTGGCCGCGTCCTTGCCGGCCTTCGCCTTGTCGATGCCGATCCGCACCACCGGCCGCAAGGTCATGATCGTCTCACCTTGATCACCGATCAGCTCACCGCGGGTGGGATAGCTGCGGCTACCGGTGAGCCGGTTGGTGCCGTCCAGTCCGGGCTGCACCAGATCGGGGGACCAGGTCGTACGCCAGCGCCCGTCCTCAGCGACCAACCGGGCGGTCGCCGTATAGACCCAGCGATCCTTCACGCCCGGAAAGGCCCAGGTGTACGAGAGCTCGGCGGTCGCCTCCTCGCCGGTGGTCTCGACGCCGGCGACCGTTACGGTCCGCTTGGCACCGCGCACCCCGGCCACCAGCGCGTCGAACTGCTCGTCCACCGCCGCGGATTCCAGCCGGGAGAACTCGACCTTGGTCAGGTCGCCGGACTGGAGGCCGACCGCGAGTTCTCCGGCGGCCCGCGCCGGGTCGTCGCCCGCGGGCGGGGGCTCGCTGCCGCCACCGGCTGCCGTACAGCCCGACAGGGCGAGCACCAGCAGGCCGATGATCAGGGCGGGGAATCGGGTCTTCGATCGGTCCGACACCGGCCCATCCTTACATCCGGGACAAGCCCGCGCTTGCAGCGGGCAGTCACCACGAGGCGAGCCTGATGAACGTTCCTGACGCTTTGTGAACGTTGCAACCTTCACAAAGCGCCAGTTCTTCACGTTAACGTGAAGAACCGCCGGGGCGGCGGCCGATGCCGAGGAGGTTCAGGTCCTCGGCGAAGTGGCAGCGGGAGACGGTGTCGGGGCCGGTCTGGTGGTGGCCGGGGACGTCGGTGGCGCAGCGGTCCTGGGCGTGCGGGCAGCGGGGGTGGAAGACGCAGCCGGGGATCTGCTCGGCCGGGTCGGGGATCTCGCCGCTGATGCCCGGCCGGTCGTCGCGCCGCCGGTACGGATCCGGCACCGGCAACGAGGCCAGCAAGGCTTCGGTGTACGGATGCCGCGGCCGCCGGAACAGTTCCTCGGCCGGCGCCTGCTCGACCAGCTCGCCGACATACATCACGGCCACCCGGTCGCACAGGTGCTTGATCACGGCCAGGTCGTGGGAGATGAACAGGTAGGTCAGGCCGAGCCGCTCCTGCAGCTCCTGCAGCAGATTCAGCACCTGGCTGCGGATCGACACGTCGAGCGCGGTCACCGCCTCGTCGCAGACCACCAGCCGTGGGTTGGTGATCAGGGCGCGGGCGATGCCGACTCGCTGCCGTTCGCCGCCGGAGAAGGCGTGCGGATAACGCTCGGCCTGATCCGGCCGCAGCCCGACCAGGCGCATCGTCTCGATCACCCGATCCTGCAGTTCGCCCCGGGCCAGCTTGCTGTCGAGCCCCTGCTTGAGGTTGATCAGGGGCTCGGCGATGATCTGGGACACGGTCAGCCGCGGGTTGAGCGAGGAGTTCGGGTCCTGGAAGATCATCCGAATGTCGCGGCGATGCCGGCGCAGCTCGTTCGCGTCGCTCTGCACCAGGTCGACCTGATCACCGTCGGCGGTGTGATAGATGATCGATCCCGCGCTGGGCCGGTGCGCCCGCAGGATGCACCGGCCCAACGTCGTCTTCCCGCTGCCGGACTCGCCGACCAGCCCGACCGTCTCGCCCTGTCCGATGGTGAGCGACACGTCGCGGACCGCCCGGACCTTCATCCGGCCCCTGGTGCCGAACCAGCCGCGGGAGATCTGGAAGTCCATCGAGACGTCGCGCAGCTCCAGCAGCGGCGGCCGGTCCAGGCCCGGCCCGGTCGCGGGGGGAGTGGTGGCCTCGGCGGGGTCGGCGTCGGCCACCTCGCGGTCGGCGGTGTCGAGCTCGGGCGGGCTGGTCATCGGGTCACCTCGGCATGCGGGATCGGGTCGAGATCGCGGCCGATTCCGTCGTCGACCGCGGCCGGATCCGGGTAGTGCACACACCGCACCCCGCGCGGGCGATCGCCGGCGGCCCCGGTGATCATCTCGGGCAGCTGCCCGGAGCAGGCGTCGACGGCATGATCACAGCGGGTGACGAACGGGCAGCCGTCCGGCCGGTTCAGCGGGTGCGGCACGGTGCCGCGGATCGTGCTCAACCGCTGCCCGCCGGCGGCCTCGAGGTCCGGGATCGACGCCAGCAGGGCCCGGGTGTACGGATGCCGCGGTGACGTGAACAGCTGATAGACGTCGCACTCCTCGACCACCATCCCGAGATACATCACCGCCACCCGGTCGGCGATCTCGGCGACCACGCCGAGGTCGTGGGTGATGAAGATCATCGCCATCCCGAGCTCGTCCTGCATCCGGCGCAGCAGGTCGAGGATCTGTCGCTGCGTGGTGACGTCCAGCGCCGTCGTCGGTTCGTCGGCGATCAGCAGCTGCGGGTCGCAGGCGATCGCCATCGCGATCATGGCCCGTTGCCGCATCCCGCCGGACAGCTCGAAGGAATAGGAGTCGAACCGCTTCTCCGGGCTGGGCAAGCCGACCCGGCGCAGCGCCTCGATCGCCCGCTCCTTGGCCTCGGCCGCGGACAGCCGGTCGTGCAGCATGATCATCTCGGTCAGCTGGCGGCCGATCGTGTGCACCGGGCTGAGCGAGGCCATCGGCTCCTGGAAGATCATCGAGATCTCCTTGCCGCGGATCGCCCGCATCGCCGGCCCGCCGGTCGGCAGCGGCGCCAGGTCGACCATGCCCTCGGTCGATCCGGCCGCAGCGGGGTCGGGCGCCGGGCCGAGGCTGTCGCGGTCGGTGTCGCGACGCCAGGCCCGCCGGATCCCGCTGCCCGGCGCCGGGCCGAGCCGGAGCCCGGACCGGGCCCGGAACCAGATCTCGCCGTCCGTGATCCGGCCCGGCTCGTCGACCAGCTGCATGATCGACCGGCCGGTGATGCTCTTGCCGCAACCGGATTCGCCGACGATGCACAGGGTTTCGCCGGGCCGGATGGTCAGCTCGACGCCGTCGACGGCGCGCACGGTGCCCTCGCGGATGGCGAACTGCGTCTTCAGCCCGTTGACCCGAAGCAGCGGAGCATCCGGCCGGGTCTCGGCGCCGGCGGCCGGGATGTCGATCAGTTCGGACACGTTCGGCTACCTCCCGTACGGATCGGCGGCGTCACGGAGACCGTCACCGACGAAGTTGAAGGCCATCACGGTGATCACCACGGCCAGCCCGGCGAACAGCATCCACGGCGCCTCGGCCAGCACCCGGATCGACTGGGCGTCGCCGAGGGTGACGCCCCAGCTGACCACCGGCGGCTGCAACCCGAGGCCGAGGAAGGACAGCGCGGTCTCGCCGCCGATCATGCCGGGCACGGAGAGCGACAGCGAGGCGATGATGTGGCTGGTGAACGCCGGCAGCATGTGCTTGTTGATCACCCGCATCGGCCGGGCCCCGTCCAGCTCGGCGGCCAGCACGAAGTCCTCGTGCCGGATCTGCAGTAATCGGCTCCTGATCACCCGGGCCATCCCGGTCCAGCCCATCAGCGACAGGATCAGCGTGATCGCGAAATAGGTGCTCAGCGAATCCCACCCCGGCGGCACCGCGGCGGCCAGCCCGAGCCACAGCGGCAGGGTGGGGATGGAGATGAAGAACTCGATGATCCGCTGGATCGCGCTGTCCAGCCGGCCGCCGAAATAGCCGGACAGGCCGCCGAGCAGCAACCCGAGGGCCAGGCTCATCACCACGCCGATGATGCCGACCGACAACGACACCCGGGAGCCGTAGATCAGCCGGGAGAGCAGGTCTCGGCCCTGCTGATCGGAGCCGAGCAGAAACACCGGCAGCCCCGGCTCGGTGGTGCCGAAGAAGTGGACGTCGGACGGGATCAGCCCGAACAGCTTGTATTCATCGCCCTTGACGAGGAAGCCGACCGGGATCCGGACGCTCTCGTCGATCTTGTAATCCCGTTTCAGGGTCTCCACGTTGGGCACGCCGACCACGCCGTTGACGTAGAGGTGCGGCGCGGAGGTCGACACCTTGACCCACTGCGGCGGCGAGTACGCGGCCTCGGGGTGCGCCGAGTCCTGGGCCCGGGGAGCGGCGAACTCGCAGGTCGCCCCGATCAGGTAGAGCAGGGCGAGCACGACCAGGCTGATCATGGCCAGCTTGTGCTTGCGGAACCGCCACCAGATCAACTGCCGCTGCGACGCGGTGGCCACGGATTGCTGCAGCGCCGGGGATTTCGGGGATTCGGGCGGAGTCTGGTCGGCGTCGGAGGCGGCCACGTCGATCGCACCGGAGACGTTGCTCATCGCGGTTGCTCCTTCGTTCGGCCGACGGTGATGATCACGTTCCGTACGCTCATGCCATCCCCGCCCTGACTCGGGGATCGACGACGGCGAGCAGGATGTCGGAGATCAACGTCCCGATCACGGTCAGCACGCAGACGATGAACAGCACGCTGCCGGCCAGATACATGTCCTGGCTCTGCAGGGCCCGCAGCAGCAGCGGCCCGGTCGTCTCCAGGCCGAAGACGGTCGACACCAGCACCTCGCCGTCGAAGATCGCCGGGATCGCCCAGCCGATGGTGGCGATGAACGGATTCAAGGCGACCCGGACCGGATAGCGCAGCAGCAGGCTGCGTTCGTCCAGGCCGCGGCCGCGGGCGGCGACCACATACGGCTTGCCCAGCTCGTCCAGCAGGTTGGCCCGGAGCACCCGGATGGTGCCGCCGACGCCGCCCATCACCAGCACGAAGGCCGGCAGCCAGAGATGGCCGAGCAGATCCAGCAGCTTGCCCAGATTCCAGTTGGCTTCGGCGTAGCCGGAGGAGAACATGCCGCCGACGCTCAGCCCGAAGAACTGGAACTGGATGTACATCCCGACCAGGGCGACCAGGAAGCCGGGCACCGCAACGCCGAGGAAGGCCAGCACGGTGATGATGTAGTCGAGCACGCCGTACTTGCGGGCCGCCGAATAGATCCCGGCGGCCAGCGCCACCACCCAGCCGATCATGAACGAGGAGATGCCCAGGCCGAGGGTCAGCGGCATCCGCTCGGCCAGCAGATCCGACACCGGCCGGGCATAGCTGAAGGACTGACCGAAGTCACCGTGCAGGATGATGTTGCTGATCCAGGTCCAGTACTGCACGATCAGCGGTTGATCGAGCGCGTACCGCTGCCGGAGCGCCAGCAACTGCTCCGGCTGGACCACCTGTCCTTCCTTCTGCAGGTTGACCATCACCGTGGTCAGGTAGTCGCCGGGCGGCAGCTGGATCACCAGGAACGAGACCAACGAGACGGCGAACACGGTCGGGATCATCATGGCCACCCGACGAAGCAGATACTTCAGCAACGCCGGTCACCCCCGTTGATCATGATCATCGCCCCGGTCCCGAGTGCAGAGATCACGAATGTTTGTTCGGCTCGGCGAAGTACAGCTGAGCCACGTCGGTCGCCCCCTCGTAGTGCTGCCGGAAACTCGCCGTCGCTTCGGCCCGGACGTTGCGCAGGTCGTCGGCGACCACCATCGGCACGTACGGCATCGGCATGGTGCCGATGATCCAGACGTTCTCGTCGTGCTGCTTGAGGATCTCCCGGCCGAGCCGGATCCGCTCGTCGTCGTTGGGCGCCACCTTGAGCTGCTCGTAGGTGTCGACCAGGGCCTTGATCTCGGGCGGCGGCTCGGCCGAGAACTTGTTCTTCGGGTCGTAGCTCCACCGGCCGAAGCGCGGCGCCCAGTAGGTCAGATCCGAGTTCGGGACGTACCAGAGCGGATCGATGTCCCACTGGTAGCCGGGGAACGGATAGCAGATGATGTCGAAGTTGCCCTGCGGGATCTCGGTGTACCAGAGGTCCTGGCTGATCGTCTTGATCACCGTTTCGATGCCGACCTCGGCCAGGTTGCGCTTGGCGTACTCCAGCACGGTCATCTGGTTCAGGCCGACGCCGACCTCGAAGGTCTGCATGGTGAACCGCATCGGCTTGCCGTCGGGGCGCAGCCGCATCCCCTTGCCGTCCCGTTCGGCCACGCCGGCCGCGTCCAGCCGCTTGTTGGCCTCGTCCGGGTCGAACTCGATGAACCGCTGGCCGAACGCCTCGTCGAAGTACGCGTCGCCGGCCTGGCCACAGGGATGCACCGGCTTGCCCTGACCGGCGAGCAGCGCGTCGTTCAGCTCGGTCCGGTTGATCGCGTGGCTGATGCCGGCCCGGAAGTCGAGGGTCTGGAACAGCTTGGCGATCACCGGATCCTTATGGCTCTGGTTGAGCAGGATCGAGGTGTTGGAGTCCGGCTGCCAGCGCAGCACCTTGAACGGCTTGCTGTCCTGGTTCTTGATCAACACCGGCAGGGCCGTCTCCGGTACGTCCCAGAGCGCAAGATCAAGTTCGCCGTTGGCGGCGCGCAGCCCGATCGCGTCCAATGACAGCACCTGGAAGGTGGCCGCGTCGATGTAGGGCAGCTGGCGGCCGGCATCGTCGACCTTCCAGTAGTACGGGTTGCGCTCGATCCGGCCGGTTGTGGTGGTGGCGTTGATCGACTTCACCAGGCGCCACGGCCCGAGCATCGGCCGGTCTGCGTTGAGGTGCCGGCTGGCCTTGGCGTTGTAGAGGTCCTGCCAAGTGGCGAACGACCCCTTCTTCATCGTGGCCTCGAGCTCGGCCTTGCCGACCAGCTCCTTGTGGAACTGGGACAGGTAGTGCTTCGGCTGCAGCACCGAGCCGCCGAACGGGGCGAAGCAGAGGAACTTCAGAAACAGCGAATGCGGCGCCGCGAAGGTCACCGTCAGGGTGAGCTCGTCGGGTGCGGCGAAGACGGCCTGTTTCTCGGCGACCGTCAGCCAGGTCGGGAAGACCGGGTTGAGGTCCTTGTTCTGCAGGACGCTCTCGAAGACGTACAGGATGTCCTCGGTGGTGAATGGCTCGCCGTCGGACCACTTCAGACCCTGCCGGAGAGTAAACGTATACACCCGGCCGTCCGGGCTGATCTCCCACTTCTCGGCCAGCCCGGGCTGTGGCTGGCTCGGCGTGGTCGGGCTCCACTCGACCAGCCCGGCGTAGGTCAAGTAGTTGCTGCCGGTCTCGCCCGGGTTGGCCTGGGCCCGGCGCATCGTGCCGCCATAGACGCCGAGCTGTTCCTGCATCGGCACGACGAACGGGGTGGCCGGCAGCCGCTCGGCCAGGTCGGGCAGCTTGCCGTCGTCGACGAGCTTCTGCAGCATCGGAGCCTGCTTCTGCGTCGTGTCGACGGCCGGGCCGGAGTTCTGGCCGCCGGTGTTGGGGCTGATCTCGAGTGCCGAACAGCTGGTGAGCGCGGCGGCCGAGGCGGCCGCCGAACTCATGATCAGGAATGACCGACGATCCACCGACCGGGCCATGGCGCACCACCTCACTGTTATGCGACCGGAAAGATGGTGGAAATCGATTACATCCCCGATACCGGTCGAACCCTACGTTGTTTGAATGACGCTCATTTTCTAAATACGAGAAATTGCTTCGAGTTTTCGAGGGTTCTGAGCAATGTAAATCTGGCTCAGGGCCCTGTCAAGGGTTGCTTCGGTAGGCGGCACCGACCGCATTGATGATCTGTTCCGGACGATCCGGTACGAAGACGTCGACCAGGCCGACGATCGGCCCGCCGGAAGACCGGACCTGCCAGGCCGCCGGGTCCTCGAAACCGGGATCCGGCACGGTGAAGCCGATCGTCTCCAAGTGGTCCAGCCCGACATCGACGCTGCGGCCGTGGAAGTCGCGCAGCGCGGTCAGTCGGAAGCTCAACGTGGCCTCGGTCTTGCCGGCCATTGCGGAGGAGACGTCGAACTGGCCCTGCGGATCGAGGCCCTGCACCCAGAGTTGCTGCCAGGTCGCGTCGTGCACGTCGGCACTCCACACCTGGGCCCCGTCGAGCTGGACCAGGATCCGGAAGTCGCCGCGCTGCGGGAGGCACCACAGGTGCAGCGCCCGGGAGTGCCAGAAGCTGAGCTCGTGTCGCGGGCTGGCCGGGTCGATCGTGACCCGCGTCGACAGCTCCGCGTAGTCGCCGGCCTTGATCGCGTTGTGCGAGGTGACCAGTGCGCCACGGCCGTCGCCGTACATCGAGCGCCGTTCGTTGGCGACCGTCGGCGCCCCGTTGACCTGGAGGCCGTACGAGACGACGCCGAGGATCTCGCCGGCGGCGGCCGCCTCGACGGCCTGGCTGACGCAGGAGCCGGCGTAGTCGGCGGTCGGCGCGAGCACGCCGTCCAGGAATCGGCCGGTGTAGACCAGGAAGATCAATCCGACGTCGTGCTTCCCGGCCACCGCGTTGATCGCCTTGATGTCATCGCGGACCCCGGTCGCAGTGATCGTGTTGCCGTTGTGGCCGTCCAGATACGGATAGATGATGCCGTCGATGTACGGCCCATACTTGATCATGAACTCGTCCGAGGTGGCCGAGCCGTAGTAGGCGCAGGTGAAGAAGCCGAGATCGGGATTGATCGCGATCTGGGCCTCCCGGATCTGGGCCAGGTAGTCACCGGTGAAGACGGCCGGGTTCTGGCCGATGTCGAAGTCGTCGATGGCCCAGCCGGTGAGTACCGGATACTTCAGCGAGAGCTCGGCAAAGGCGCGGGCCCAGGCCACGTAGTCCATCACGTACGGCTGCGACGACCGGCCCCAGCTGAACGTCTCCGACGGCGGGACGATGTAGGGCAGCAGCTGGATGCCGGCCTGCTGGGCGGCGGGTGCGAACTCAGAGGCCAGGTCCTCGAAGTCGGTCGGCGAGTCCCAGATGCCGAAGAAGTAGTGGTTGGCCCCGATCCGCTGCAGCAGTTCGATCATGGCCGGGGTGTCGACGTGCCGGTAGCCGTCGGAACGTGGCTCGGCCTCGCGGATCCAGCCGCCGACGGTGTTGCCGCCGGCCAGGGCGGACTTGATGCCGCCGGCGGGAATACTGTCGCGGAAGCCCTGCGCACGATAGCGGCGGGGGAGTTGATCTTGGGACATGGTGTCGGTGCTCCGATCGAGCTATCTTCGAATAACAGAAAATACGACCAATATCTCGTTGATCAACGTAACCTACCGGATGTCAGATGGCAACGGCGGTGATCAATTCTTGACACCGGGACGCCAGGGGAGCGACGAGACGGGAGGCTGGAGCGGTGAATGATCATCGACGGCCGGAGCAGCTGCTGTTGGAGACCGATCGGAGCCGGGCCGTTTTCAGCACCGAAGCCGGACGGCTGACCGGCCTGGCCTTCGACGGACGGGAGCTGATCGTCGGGCCGCCGGACGAGCCGCAGCCGGGCCCCTGGTTCTGGGGCTCGTTCGTGATGGCGCCGTGGACCAGCCTGATCCGGGACGCCCGCTTCGACTTCCGGGGC
Source organism: Microlunatus speluncae (assembly GCF_009299835.1). Lineage (GTDB taxonomy): Bacteria > Actinomycetota > Actinomycetes > Propionibacteriales > Propionibacteriaceae > Microlunatus > Microlunatus speluncae. Next base: position 209,353 of record NZ_VKCZ01000002.1, on the reverse strand, counting down.
CAGACCCATCGCCTGGCGGCCGACGACGGCCGGCACGCCGTGCTCGGGCTGACCTGGAAGCTGCCGTGGCGGATCGACGGCGACCGGCTGAGCTGTGACCTGACCGATTCGGCCGGCACCGGGTGGCCGTTCGGGGTCCGGGTGTTGATCATGCCCGAGCTGACCGCGGACCGGCTGCGGGTGGTGCTCCGGGTCGAGGCCGCCGAGCACGAGCTGCCGGCAGCGATCGGCTGGCATCCCTGGTTCGTCCGGCAGCTGGCCGGCTCCGGTCCGGTCGAGTTGGGCCTGGCCGGGCCGGTCTGGCGGCAGCATCGGGACGAGGCCGAGGCGCCGACCGGGCTGTGGCAGTCGGTCGATCCGGCCGAGCGTGACTTCAACGACTGCCTTCAGGTGAACGGGCCGACCACGCTGACCTGGCCGGGCGTGGGCGAGCTCGAGATCGGCCACGATTCGCCGTGGGTGACCGTCTATTCGGTGCATCCCCGGGGCATCTGCGTCGAGCCGGTGACCAGCCCGGCCGAGCGGATGGACCACCTGCTGGCTCCGGGCGAATCGCTCGACCTGACCATCGACCTGACCTGGCGCGCCGCGCCGATCGTTCCCTGAGCCCGTCGCAGGGCCGAGGCGAGGAGAATCACCGATCATGAGCCGTTCACTGCAGGCGACCGTGGCCGAACTGCACACCGTGGCGATCAGCCCGCGGGTCAAGCCGGAGCTGCTGGTCAGCGGCGCCCGCGGCACCCACGACCGCAGCGACTTCCTGCTGGTCAAGATCATCACCTCGGCCGGGGTGACCGGGATCGGTGAGGTGAGCGCGACCCTGACCTGGAGCGGTGAGGACTCGACCACCGCCCAGCACGTGATCGACACCGTGCTCCGGCCGGCCCTGATCGGCCGGCCGCTGACCCCGGTGGCCGAGCTGGAGGCGGCGATGGACACGGTGCTGGCCGGGCATCCGTTCACCAAGGCGGGGATCTCGATCGCGCTCTGGGATGCGTACGCGCGCACGCTGGACGTGCCCCTGGCTGTCGCGTTGGGCGGCCCGCGGCGGACCGAGGTCGCGGTGAAGTGCTCGCTCAGCGGCAACGGCGACCGGCTGCGCACCGGGCTGGAGCACGCCCGGACGGCCGGCTTCGAGGCGTACAAGATCAAGATCGGGATGGACCTTGACACCGACGTGGCCCGGATGCGGGAGCTGCGGGAGCTGGTCGGGCCGGACACCTTCATCGGCCTGGACGCCAACGGCGGCTACAGCCGCGCCCGGGCCCGGCGGGCGGGCCGGCTGCTGGCCCCGTACGATCCGGCGTTCTTCGAGCAGCCGGTGCCGCCGGGTGACCTGCCCGGGATGGCGTCGCTGCGCGATCTCGGCCTGCCGATCGTCGCCGACGAGAGCGTCTTCGGCCTGGACGACCTGATGGCCGTGCTCGCCGCCGGCGCCGCGGACGTGATCAGCCTGTACGTCGGCAAGAGCGGCGGCCCGGGCCGGGCGGTGGCGATGGGCCGGATCGCGGCCGCCGCCGGCCTGGACGTGATCATCGGTTCCAACGGCGAGCTCGGCGTCGGCGCCGCCGCCCAGCTGCACGTGGCCTGCGCCCTGGACGGCCTGTCGGAGGAGATCCCGTCCGACATCATCGGCGCCCACTACTACGACAGCGACATCCTCGCCGGCGGCCTCGACGCCACCGGCCTCCGCGCCCGCCTCAACGACGCCCCCGGCCTAGGCGTAACCCTCACCGAAGACCTAGCCGCCCGCTTCGCCTAAAGCCCCCAAACCCCGACTTGTCAGAACTAGAGCACGCTATAGCGTCCCCTAGTTCTGACAAGTCGGGGTTCTAGGTGGGGTTCAGTTGGCGAGTTGGAAGATGGCTTCGATCTCGACCGGGCTGTTGGTGGGGAGGGCGGCGAGGCCGAGGGCGGCGCGGGTGTGGAAGCCGATCTCGGGGCCGAACACCTCGAGGAAGTAGTCGGTCGCGGCGTGGCCGACCAGGTGCTGCTCGGTGAAGGACGGGGCGCTGGCCACGAAGATCGTCACCCGGGTGACGCCGGTGATCGCGTCCAGGTCCTGGCCGGCCCGGATCAGCTCGCCGCGGGCGGCCTCGACCACGTTGCGGGCGCACTGCCGGGCGCAGCGGCGGGCGGTGTCGAGGTCGATCCCGGCGCCGACGATGCCCTCGGCGATGTTCGTACCATCGATGTGGGCGGTCTGGCCGGAGGTGATCAACTGGTCGCCGAAGATCCGGGCCGGGGCGATCTTCGGCGGATCAGCCAGCGGGGACGGCTCGGCTGCGGCAGACTGATGGCGGTCGGCGGCGGTCACGGATGGTTCCTCCAAGTCGGTGGGCGTGCGAGATTTCGAAGATATCTCCGAGGTTTCGCAGAGATCATAAGGCGTCCGGCGGTCCTCGGCCCTATCCTGTCCGGTATGGCCGGGACCCAACTGACCGAGACCAAGGCACCGTCGCAGTCCGTCGCCCGGACGCTGACCGTGTTGGAGACGCTCGTCGCCGCGGATGACGGGATGACGCTGACCGCGCTGGCGGCCGCGACGCGGATCCCGCTGGCAACCTGTGCGTCGATCGTCTACACCCTGGAACAGCGGGGTTACGCGGCGCGCAAGGTGGTCGGCCGGAGTCACTTCTGGCGCGCCACCCTCGGCCTGTACGGTCTGGCCACCCAACTGGTGCGCAAAGTTGATCTTGCCACTGTCTCGGCCGACGAGATGCGGGAGCTGGCGACGGAGATCAACATGCCGGTGCACATCGGCGTGCTCAACGGCGCCTCGGTGGTCTATGTGGCCAAGGCGGCGACCTCGGACTTCATCCAGTTCGACACCTATCCGGGCAAGATGGCGCCCTACAACCTGACCGCGCTGGGCAAGGCGATCGCCGCGTTCCTGGACGAGGAGCGGCTCAGCCCGCTGCTGAACCAACTGCGCAAGGGCGAGGGCCCCGGCGCGCTGCCGCCGGGGCGGAAGGCGTTCCAGACCCAGCTGGCCGAGATCAAGAAGCGCGGTTATGCGGTGGAGGTCGAGGAGGAGCGGGCCGACATCTCCTGTGTTGCGGCGCCGTTCTTCGACGCCGAGGGCGGCCCGGCCGGCGCGGTCGGGGTGACCGGCTTCAAGCGCGACCTGGTCGGCGACCTGCTGCAGCAGACCACCGACGGCCTGCTCCGGATCGCCAAGACGATCTCGATCCGCCTCGGCTACCACGCCGCCCTCCGCTGACATCCCCGGTGTCGACCTGTCAGAACCGAGTGGCCACCTAGCGCCCAGCCGCTACAACTCGGCTGGAGGGTGTCGCTGATCTTGCATCCGAGTTCGACGGGCATTAGCCTTTGTTCGACGAAGTGAAAGTATCTTCGTTATTTCGAATTTAGACGGTACGGATTCGGACGGGGTGATCATCGAGTGACGGGGCAGGTAGCGCTGGTCGGACTCGGCGAGATCGGGCTTGGTGCACATCTGCCGGCCCTGCTCCGTTCCGAGCGGCTGCGGTTGGTGGCGGTTGCCGATCCCTCGTCCGACCGGCGGCGGCTCGCGGCCGAGGTGCTCGAACGGCACGGCCGGACCGACGTGGTGATCCACCAGGACCTGGAGCAGGTGCTCGCGGAGGGGCCCGACGGCGTCGTGCTGGCGACGCCGCCGTGGGTCACCCCCGATCTGACCGTACGGATCGCGCGGGCCGGCCCGGCCGTGCTGGCCGAGAAGCCGGTCGCACCGTCGATCGAGGACGCCGAGCTCTACGCGGTGCTGCACGCCGCCGAGCGGGCTCGGATCCAGGTCGGCCTGACCTATCGCCACGATCCGGCCCTGGACGAGTTGCGGACCTTGATCACCGACGGCGCACTGGGGGATCCGCTGCTGGTCCGGGCCGCGATCTACGACGAGCTGGCCCACGGCGATCATGATCATGATCGGTTGATCACCGAAACCCTGCAGCACGGCTCGCCGGTGATCCACGAGGGTGCGCATGTCTTCGATTGGCTGAGCAGCCTGTTCGGCGGGGTGGGGGAGATCGAGGACGCCTGGGCCACGACCACCCGGCCCGGCCTGGCCGCGCCGAATCTGATCGGCGGCCGGCTGACGTATCCGGGGGCGACGGTGCTGCTCGAGTTCGGCTGGTTCACGCCGGCCCAGCCGCGCTGCGAGTTGATCTTCTTCGGCGACGGCGGCCTGGCGACGTTGGACGGTGGCAGCTTCGACCTCACCGTCGAGCTGGCCGGCCGCGAACCCGTACGCCATCGGTTCGAGCCGGACCGGGGGACCCGCTGCTTCGACCGGCAGGTCGACCGATTCGCCGACCTGCTGGCCGGCGGCACCGCCGAGCCGAGCCTGGACGACGGCATCGCGGCCCTGATCACCAGCCAGCGCCTGCAGCAACGCGCCCTGGCTCCTTCGTTCCCTGAGCCTGTCGAAGGGCAAGCCCGTTCGTCCCCGGAGGCTGATGGATCGGACTTGCCCTTCGACAAGCTCAGGGAACGAAGTGGCTTGCCCTTCGACACCGACAGCTCTTTGGCAGACTCCGGATCGACCGCCCCGCCGGCCGGGGCCGACGACGCGACGAGGAGCGAGCGATGACCGTACGACGCTGGGCCGAGACCGACCGCGCGACGCTGACCCGGATCCTGCCGGAGGCGCTGGTGCTGCTGCCGATCGGCGCGACCGAGCAGCACGGCCCCTTTCTGCCCACCGGCACCGATCACTTGCTGGCCGGCGAGGTCGCCGCCCGGGCGGCCGACCGGGCGGCCACGGTGCTGGGCACCGACCTGGTGATCACGCCGACCCTGCCGGTCGGCGCGTCCGATCACCATCTGCCGTTCGGCGGCACGCTGTCGATCACCCCGGCGACGTTGATCACGATGCTGACCGAGATCCTGTCCTCGATCGTGGCCAGCGGCGGCGTCCGGGTGTTGATCATCAACGGGCACGGCGGCAACATGGGCGGCTGCGCGGCGGCGGCCGCGGCGGCCACCAATGCCGCCCCCGGGCTGACGGTCGGTCACCTCGACTACTGGGCGGCCGGCGGTGCCGATCGCGACCGGTGGTCGGTCCGCCGCTCCTGCACCGGCCCGGTGCCGGGCCATGCCGGCGAGTTCGAGACGGCGATGATCATGGCCGTCCGGCCCGAGCTGGTGCTGGACCGGCCGATCCGGTCCGACCCGCCGACCGCGGGCTCGATCTCAGGCGGAGCGGCGATCCACGGATCGGCCGTCTGGAAGGCGATCGACGGTTACACCGACCATCCGGAGCGGGCCACCGCCGCGCAGGGCCAAGAGCTCCTCGACGAGCTGGTCGCCGCGACCGAGGCCGCCATCATCGGATTGGCACAGATCGAATTGGCACAGGAGGAGTCCGCAGAGTGATCGACTTCCACACCCACACCCCGGCCTGGGAGACCGCCAGTTGGCTCGGCGGGGCGACCTTCGGCGCGGCCGAATTCGTCGACTTCATGGATCAGTCGGCGATCGATCAGGCCGTGGTGCTCAGCCACGACGGGCTGTTCAACTCCACCCCGCAGGCCAATGAGGCCCTGGCCGAGTTCGTCGCCGCATTCCCGGATCGCCTGATCGGCTTCGGCTCCTACAACCCGCGCCGGCCGGAGGCTCTGGCCGAGACCAAGCGCAGTTTCGCCGAGCTCGGGCTGAAGGGGCTCAAGCTGCATCCCTGGCTGCAGGGGTTCAGCATGCACGAGCAGATCCTCGATCCGATCATGGAAGTCGTCGCCGAACACTCCGGCATCCTGCTCTGTCACGACGGCACGCCGCCGTATTCGACCGCGGGCCAGATCGCCGCGCTGGCCCGGCGGCATCCGACCGTGCCGGTGATCCTCGGCCATGCCGGCCTGCACGACCTGTGGCGGGAGTCGCTGGCGTACGCCAACGCCACCGACAACCTCTACATCTGCATCTGCGGCACGCCGCCGTACGCGGCCCGGGAGATCTGCCGCCGCGGCGCGCCGGGCAAGGTCCTGTTCGGCACCGACGCGGGGCTGTCCGACAAGGCCAGCCAGGACTATGCGCAGGCCCGCGTCGCCGAGATCGATCACTGGGGGATCACCGCCGCGGAGAAGCAGGCCATGTTGATCGACAACCCCGCCAAGCTGTTGGAGCGCCTCCCATGATCGTTGATGTGCACTGTCACACCCCGACCCACACCCATGAGGTGCCGGAGGAGGACTTCAAGTCGTTCAGCGCCTGGCGGACCGACCGGGACGTGATCACCTCCAACACCTGGGCGGACTTCGATCAGGCGATCGAGCCGGCCGATGTGGCGATCGTGTTCAACATCGCCGCCGACGATCCGCTCGCCTCGACCGGGCTGTCCTACAAGCCGGAGGACACCAACACCGCGACCGCGGCCTACGTCGCCTCCCGGCCGGACAAGGCGATCGGTTTCATGTCGGTCAACCCGACCAAGCCCGGCGTCTGGGAGGAGGTCGAACGGGCCCGCTCGCTCGGGCTGGTCGGCGTCAAGCTCGGCGCCAACTACCAGGAGTTCGAGCCGCTGGGCGAGCCGGCGATGGAGTTCTACCGCTACTGCGAGCGGGAGGGGCTGCCGATCCTGTTTCACCAGGGCGCCTCGCCGATCCGGCACGCGCCGCTGCGCTACACGTTCCCGCTGGTCACCGACGAGGTCGCGATCGCGTTCCCGGAGCTGCGGATCGTGATGGCGCACATGGGGCATCCGTGGGCGCGGGAGACCGTGGTCACCATCCGCAAGCATCCGCACGTGTACGCCGACGTCTCCTCGATCTACCTGCGGCCGTGGGTGCTGTACGAGTCACTGCTGTTCGCCACCGAGTGGGGTGCGGCCGGGAAACTGTTGCTGGGTTCGGATTTCCCGATCGCCACCACCGGTGAGGCGATGGCGGGGCTGCGCCGGGCCAACGACATCGTCGAGGGGACGAAGTTCCCGCGGATCCCGGAGGACGTGATCGAAAACATCATCAACGCCGACGCGCTCACCGCGCTCGGGCTGGCCGATCCGAGGAGGACCCGCTCATGATCATCGACGCCCACGTCCGGATCGGGCAGCACCGCGAGTGCTCGCTCGAGGTCGCCGAACTGTTGTCGATCATGGACGAACACGGCATCGACTGGACCATGATCGCGCCCAGTGAGGCCCAGATCGCGATCGCCAATCGGGCCGGCAACGACGCGACCACGGCAGCCGCGGCTGCCTCGGACGGCCGGCTGATCCCTTATGCCGTGGCCAATCCGTGGCTGGGCGAGGAGGCGCTGGCCGAGCTGGAGCGGGCCCGGGCCGCCGGCGCCCGCGCGCTGGCGGTCGACTCCAGCCTGCAGGGCTTCGACCTGCTGGACGGGCTGGTCGATCCGCTGCTGGCCTACGCCGAGTCGGTCGGCTGGTTCGTCTACGTCCGCACCGGCACGCCGCCGGGCCACCTGCCGATGCCGCTGGCGCTGCTGGCCCGTCGCTATCCCGGCCTGTCCTTCCTGATGGGCCGCAGCGGCGCCACCGACTTCTGGATCGACGCCGCGCCGGCGCTGCGGCACGCGCCGAACCTGTACGCCGACACCAGCTACGCGCCGTGGGACACGGTCCTGTCCGAGTTCGTCCGCGATCCGGAGATCGGCGCTTCCCGGGTGATCTTCAGCACCGATCTGCCGTACGCGACCGCGGCCGGCGAGGTGAAGCGGATCAACGACTGGCCGATCCCGGCCGAGGACAAGGCGGCGGTCAGCGGCGGGACGCTGGCCGGGCTGCTTGACGGGTCCGCCCGCGGGAAGGACTGAGCCGAGATGACCATGATCGCGTCCAAGAGCCGGACCCCGGTCGAGGCCTCGGCCTTGATCCGCGGCGTCTCGCCGGTGCTGGAGGTGCCGTTCACCGATGACGGCGAGGTCGCGTTCGACGACTTCCGCCGGGTGGTCGGCTACGTCCTCGACACCGGCGTCAGCAGTGTCATGTTCCCCGGCTTCGCCGGCGAGTTCTACAAGCTCTCCGAGGAAGAACGGCGCCAGCTGACCGAGGTGTTGATCAAGGAGGCGGCGAGCTATCCGGATGTCGCGGTGATCGCCGCGGTCCAAGATCACGCGACCCGACTGGCGGTGCACCGGGCCCGCTGGTCGGTCGACGCCGGCGCGGATGCGATCAACCTGCTGCCGCCGCACCTGCTGGCGCCGTCGGCGGCGGCAATCGAGGCGCACCTCCGGGCCGTGCTCGCGGCGGTGCCGGACACGGCCGTGGTGCTGCAGTACGCGCCGACCGAGACCGGCACCAGCCTTGATCCGCAGGGCCTGGCCGGCCTGGTCCGTGATCATCCGAATCTGGCCCTGGTCAAGGTCGAGTCGTCGCCGCCCGGCCCCTACATCGCCGAGCTCGGCCGGCTCGACCCACCGATCCTGGCGGTCGAGGGCTACGCCGGGGTGCAGTTGCCGGACGCGTTCCGCCGCGGCTGCGTCGGCACCCAGCCGGGCTGCTCGTTCACCGAGCTCTACCAGGAGATCTGGGGCCGGTTCGCCGCCGGTGATCTCGACGGCGGAGACCGGCTGCACGCCCGGTTGCTGCCCTACATCTCGTACTGGATGTTGGACACGGAGCGGATCATCGCGACCGAGAAGATGATCTCCTTCCGGCGTGGCCTGATCGGCAGCCCGTACTGCCGGCCGCCGCGGCACGAGTTGGACGGCGAGGATCTGGCCATGATCGACCGGTTCCTGGCCGAATTCGACGACCTGCTGCCGGCGCTGGACTGAGTGTTCCGCGCCGGCGTGTTGCGGGTCGGTAACAGCGGCCGGACATTCCCCGAATCGCTTGCGGAGCCGATCCGCTCGGCGTAGTGTGCTCGGTATTCTGGATACGTTTACGACATTCTGAAAATAGATCATTCGGAAGATGATCGCCACAGTGCAGTCAGCGAGAGGGGGAGACGATGAGAAGGCGGGAACTCTTATTCGGTGCCGGGGCCATCGGGGCCGGGTTGGCGCTGTCCGGGTGCAATTCCGGCGGCAACGCAGGGCCGACCGACGCGCCGAAGGCCGAGGACTGGCGGTCCGAGGTGACCGGCGGACCGATCGAGGTCGGCGTACTGACCGCGAAGGGGACGCCGGGCCTGGCCTATCTTGATCAACTGGCGAAGAAGATCGAAGCCGAGATCGCCGGGTCCAAGATCACGCTCACCTTCGCCAACACCGAGGCCCGGCCGGCCCTGGAGCAGCGCTGGCGTGGCGGTGACGGGCTCGACGTCGACTACGGCATGTTCGACGGGACCAACCCGGCTCAGCTGGCCTGGGCCGACGACGGCCTGCTGCTCGACCTGCGGCCGTACCTGGAGCAGAACGACCCGACCTCGGGCAAGCCGTGGCTGGACAACTTCTCGCCCGCCGCGCTGGGCTTCATGACCCACCCGGAGAGCCAGAAGATCTACGGTGTGCCGACCGAGCTGTCGACCCAGGTGCTCTTCTACAACGCCAAGCTGTTCACCGAGAAGTCGATCACTCCGCCGACCACCTGGACCGAGGTGCTGGCCGCGGCCGAGGCGCTCAAGGCGGCCGGCGTCGACCCGATCGCGGTCACCGGTCTGTTCCAGCCGTACATGGGCATGTGGTCGGACAACCTCTGGCTGCGCACGGTCGGCTGGGAGAAGGCGAACCAGGTCCTGGTCGGCGGCGAAGGCCACATCACCGAGGATCCGGGCTTCCTGGCCGGGCTGCAGCACGTGCAGGAGTTGCGCGACGGGGAGTTCTTCATCAAGGGCTTCCAGGGCACCGACTTCACCCCGGCGCAGGCCCTGTTCTTCCAGGGCAAGGCCGGGATGATCTTGATGGGTAACTGGCTGGTCAGCGAGATGAAGGACGTCATCCCGGAAGGCTTCGAGGTCGGCGTGCTGCCGTTCCCGGCGGTCGACGGCGGCGCCGGTGATCAGAAGGCGCTGATGGCGGCCGCGCAGTTGATCTCGATCAACGCCGAGAGCGAGAACCAGGGCATGGCCCTGACCTGGGCCAGCCGGGTCACCAGCGTCGAGGTGCAGACGGAACGGGCGACCAAGCTCGGCGACCTGTCCGCCGTGCGCGGGGTGCCCAGCCCGGACGGCGTCACCGGCATCGACAAGATCATCAGCGAGGCGTCGACCCTGGTGCCGCGCGAGTTCTCGATGAGCGGGACCAAGGTGTACGAGACGGTCTACGCCGAGATCGCCCGGCTGTTCTTCGGTGAGCAGGACGCGCCGCAGACGATCGAGCGGTTGGACGCGGCGCTGCGCAAGCAGCACAAGAACTGATCATGTTCGCCAAGGCCCAGCGTCGGATCATCATCCCGTTCCTGCTGCCGGCCCTGGTGCTGCTCGGCACGTTCTTCCTGTATCCGTTGGGCCGGACCGTGGTGATCTCGCTCAGCGAGTATTCCCGGACCGGCCGCTCCAAGCTGGTCGGGATCGAGAACTACCTGGCAGTGTTCGGCGACGGCCAATATCTGACGTCGCTGCGCAACGCGATCCTGCTGGCGGTGATCGGCGGCTGCATGCTGTTCCCGCCGGCGATCGCCGTCGCCTGGGCGTTCCACCACCGGCTACGGGGTGAGCGGATCTTCCGGTTCCTGATCTTCTCGCCGGTGGTGCTCTCGGTCGCCGTGGTCGCCCTGATGTGGAAGTTCATCTTCCATCCGACCCTCGGGTTGATCAATCCGGCGTTCGCCACGATCGGGCTCGGTGAGCTGATCCCGGTGCTGCTCGGCGATCCGCGGACCGCGCTGTCGGCGGTGGCCTTCGCCGCAGTCTGGCACGGCATCGGGATCTGGATCATCCTGATCTCGGCCGGCTTCTCCCGGCTGCCGAACGAGGTGCTCGAGGCCGCTCGGATCGACGGGGCGGGGGAGTGGCAGGTCTTCTGGCGGATCATGCTGCCGATGATGAGCGACCTGTTCCGGGTGCTGATCGTGCTCTGGTTCGTGCAGAGTCTGCAAGCCTTCGCGTTCGTCTTCATCATGACCGACGGCGGCCCGTTCGGCTCCACCGAGATCACCGCGACGCTGATGTACCGGACCGCGATCGATCAGGCCGACTACGGTTACGCCGCCGCGATGGGCATCGTCCTGGTCGCGATCCTGCTGGTGGTGGCGCTGGGGCTGAACCGGCTGTTGAAGCGAGATGATCTTGAGTACTGACACCGTGAGCGACCCCGTCACCGCGACCGCCCCGGCCCGGACCAGCCGCCGGGCGCGGCAGCCGCGCGGCGATCTTGCCCCGTTCCGGACCTTCCACCTGATCTTCTACCTGATCATGGGGATCGGCAGCGCCTCGGCGATCGGCGCGTACGTCTGGGTGCTGAACGCCTCGCTGAAGACGAACACCGACTTCATCGGCACCTCCCCGTTCGCACTCACCGCGACCTGGTCGTTCGGCAACTTCGCCGAGGCCTGGCGCAGCGCCGGCGTCGCCACCTATTTCGGCAACAGCCTGCTGGTCGGAGTCGGGGCGACCGCGCTCGGCGTCGGTCTGTCCGTGCTGGCGGCCTATCCGCTGGCCCGGATCCGGTTCCGCGGCTCGGCGATCATCCTCGCCGTGTTCGTCTCCGGCCTGATGGTGCCGTGGATGGTGACCTTCATCCCGCTGTATCTGACCCTGCAGGATTTCGGGCTGCTGGACACCCAGCTCGGTTTGATCTTGGTGTATGCGACCTACAACCTGCCGTTCAACATCTTCGTCATGGTCGGCTTCATGAAGACCCTGCCGCGGGAACTCGAGGAGGCCGCCGCGGTCGACGGCGCCGGCCCGGCCGCGACGTTCGTCCGGGTGATCGTGCCGCTGCTCGGGCCGGGCATGGCCTCGATCACGATCATCAGCTTCCTGAACAATTGGAATGAGTTCTTCTACGCCCTGGTCTTCATCTCGACGCCGGAACGGATGACCCTGCCGGTCGGCCTCTGGCAGCTCAACCAGGCCGCGACCTACGGCAGCCAGTGGGTCACCCTGTTCGCCGCGATGATGATCACCGTGCTGCCGGTCCTGATCGTCTTCGCCTTTCTACAGAAGCACATCACCCGCGGCCTGACCGCGGGGTCGTTGAAGTAGCGACGCCGGCCGCCGGCTCCGGATCCGGGCGGCGGCCCTGGCCGCTCGCCGCTGCCGGGCGATGCGGCGGGCCAGGCGTTCCTGCTCCCGGGCCTGGACCAGCTCGGCGTAGAGCTGGTTGGGCAGGTCGGTGCTCGTCAGCTGGTCGAACATGATCAATCTCCTCGTTCTCCTGCGGTGGATGCTCGTACCACTACGCTAGGAAAGTGGAACCGGGAAGAGAATGAGCCACTGACGGCAGATCAGGCCTTCCGCGTTCCGGGCGAAAGGAGTTTCAGGGTGAAGACTTTCCAGGCGTCCGAGATGGACGAAACCGACTGGCGGATCCTCGGTGAGCTGCAGGCCGACGGCCGGCTGTCGTACAAGGAACTCGGTCGCCGGGTGCACCTGTCGGCGCCGGCGATCGCCGAGCGGGTGCGGCGACTGGAGTCGGCCGGGGTGATCGCCGGGTACGGCGCCAAGGTCGATGCCGGCCGGGCCGGGCAGCCGCTGCTCGCCTTTCTGCAGTTGCGCTGCCGGCCCGCGGACTGTCTGCTTCGCACCACCACGGCCGAGGACTTTCCGGAGGTGGTGGAGGTGCACAAGCTGTCCGGCGAGCACTGCACCATGCTCAAGGCGCGCGCCACCTCGCTGGCCCATCTCGAGGGCCTGATCGAGCGGCTCGGCGTGCACGGCGACATGCGGACCCACATCGTCCTGTCCACCCAGTACGAGGGCCGCCCGGTGGAACGGCAGCCCGAGGACCGCCCGATCACCACCGCCGAAGGCTGGTCCGGCCGGACCTGAGGCCAGTCGCCGGCCGGGCGAGGATGAGCAGTCCGATCATGGACAGGGCGATGCAGCTGATCATGAGGATCGCCATCGGGATGGCGGTGTGTTCGCCGCCCAGGCCGGCCAGCGGCGCGACGGTGCCCGCCGCGAGCCACTGCACGAACCCGAGCAGTGCCGATCCCGTGCCGGGATGCGCGGGCACCTCGGCCGAGGCCAGCGCGCCTCCATTAGGACCGATCAGTCCTTGGGCCGTCATCAGGACGAAGAACGCGATGATCGCCACCGGCAGCGGCGCATCGAACCAGAGGGCGCCGACCAGCATGGCGATCCCGGCGCCGAGGGCGGCGAACTGACCGGCGGCGACGATCTTGCGGGTGGCGATCCGGCCGGCCAGCCGGGCCGCGACCAGCGCGGCCACGGTCATCCCGCCGGCGTTGGCGGCGAAGTCGATCGAGTACGCGATCGGGGTCAGCCCGTTCATCGACTGCAGCACGAACGCCGAGGTCGCCACGTAGGCGAACACCGCGCCCATCGAGGATCCGCTGACCAGCACATAGCCGACGTAGCGGCGGTTGCGCAGCAGCTCCCGGCCGGCCCGCGCGAAACTGCGCAGGCCGCCGCCGTGCCGGTGACCGCGCGGCAGGGTCTCCGGCACCGCCGCCAGCACGGCGATGATCATCGCCACCCCGAGCACGGCGACGGCCCAGAACGACACGCGCCAGTGCGACACCTGCAAGATCAACGCGCCGAGCAGCGGGCCGACGATCGGAGCGATCCCGCCGACCGCGGCGATCACGTTGAGCACGCGGATCAGCCGGGCGCCGGTGGCGAGATCGACGATCACGGCCCGGCCGATCACCATGGCCCAGCCGCCGGCGAACCCCTGGAAGAACCGGGCCACCATCATCACCGTGATCGTCGGCGCGACCGCGCAGGCGACCGAGGCGATCGTCATGATCATCACTCCCGCCAGTAGCGGCAGCCGCCGGCCGCGCTGGTCGGAGACCGGGCCGCCGATCAGTTGGCCGAGCGCCATCCCGACGAAGAACGTGGTCAGCGTCAGCTGGACCTGGGTCGCGGTCGCCACCAGCTCGCCGGCCACGGCCGGGAAGGCGGGCACGTACAGGTCAGTGGCCAGTGGGGCGGTCGCCGTCAGGAACACCACGGTCGCCACCAGGCCCGCGGTCACGCCGGCCGGCCGGCGGTCCGGCACCGCGACCCTGGCCAGCCGGGCGGCGGGATCGGTCACGGTTGCAGCAGCACCTTGATCGCCCGGCGTTCGTCCATCGCCCGGTAACCCTCGGCCGCCCGGTCCAGCGGCAGCTGAAGATCGAACACCCGGCCGGGATCGATCGTGCGCTGCCAGATCCGCTCCATCAGGTCCGGCAGGAACCGCCGCACCGGGGCGGGGCCGCCGTGCAGCTGGACGTGGGTCATGAAGATCTGATCACCGGTGATGGCGACATCGTGGAGGACGCCGACGAAGCCGACATGGCCACCGGGCCGGGTGGCGCCGATCGCCTGCATCATCGACTGCTGGGTGCCGACGGCCTCGACCACCGAGTGGGCGCCGAGCCCGTCGGTCAGCTCCTTGATCTTGGTCGCGCCGGCCTCGCCGCGCTCCTCGACGATGTCGGTCGCCCCGAACTCCCGGGCCAGAGCCTGCCGGTCCGGATGCCGGGACATGGCGATGATCCGCTCAGACCCCAACTCCTTGGCCGCCAGCACCGCCAGCAGCCCGACCGCGCCGTCGCCGACCACGGCCACCGTCTTGCCCGGACCGGCCTCGGCGGCCACCGCCCCGAACCAACCCGTACCCAGGACGTCGGAGGCGGCCAGGAAGCTCGGCACAAGATCATCGTCGGGCACCTCCGGCGTCGCCACCAGGGTGCCGTCGGCCAGCGGGACCCGCATCCGCTGCGCCTGGGCGGCGCCCGAGGTGCCCAGCACCTCGCGATGGAGGCAACTGGTCTGATAGCCGGCACGGCAGATCTCGCAGGTGTTGTCGGAGGCGAAGAACGAGCCGACCACGAACTGGCCGGGTTTGATCAACTTCACCTCGGCACCGACCTCTTCGACGATGCCGGCGTACTCGTGCCCCATGTGAAGCGGCTGGTTCACCGGGTCCGCCCCGCGGTAGGGCCACAGGTCGGATCCGCAGATGCAGGTCGCCGACAACCGGATGATCGCATCGGTCGGCTTCAAGATCATCGGCTCGGCAACCTCGTCGACCCGGACATCGCCGGGGGCGTGCATCACCACACCACGCATGACAGAACTCCTCGAGAATCGGTAGGGCAGGACCGGGATTCGCACCGGTCATGACTTCCAGACAACTAGTTCCGGCCGAATTCCGGGAGTCCCTGTCAAGGGGTGTACTGACAGGGCATCCCTGATCCGATCGACCGGGACTAGCCTCGGCATCATGGACAACCGGGCCGAGGTGCGTGAGTTCCTGATGTCGCGACGGGCGAAGCTCACCCCGAAGCAGGCCGGGGTGCCCGCCGGCACCCAGCGGCGGGTGAAGGGCCTGCGCCGGTCCGAGGTCGCGCTGCTCGCCGGGGTCAGCGTCGAGTATTACGCCAAGCTCGAGCGGGGCGCGATCGGCGGTGCTTCGGCGTCGGTCATCGACGCGATCTCGCAGGCGCTGCAACTCGACGACACCGAACGGTCCCACCTGCTCGATCTGGCCCGCGCCGCCGACGGGATCCCCGCTTCGGGCCGGGCGCGGCGGCGGGCGACCGGAAACCCGGCCACGCGGCCCAGCCTGCATTGGGCCCTCGGCGCGTTCACGGACGGGATCGCGATCGTCCGGGACGCCCGCCACGACCTGCTGGCCACTAATGATCTTGGTCGCGCCTTCTACTCTCCGGTGATCGGGGACGGCGGCCGGACGCCGAACCTGGCCCGGTTCCAGTTCCTCGACCCGGCGTCGCGGGATTTCTATCCGGATTGGGATCTCTTCGCCGAGATGTGCGTGGCGATCATGCGCGCCGAGGCCGGCCGCGACCCGCACGACAAGGGCCTGCAGGATCTGGTCGGCGAGCTCTCGACCCGGAGCGAGCTGTTCCGCCGGCTCTGGGGATCGCATGATGTGCGGACTCACGGGACCGGCACGAAGCGGTTCAACCATCCCGTCGTCGGTGAACTCACCCTCGTCTACGAGGAACTCGCGATCACCGCCGAGCCGGGCCACATCATGCTGCTCTACACCGCCGAGCCGGGCTCACCCTCGGCCGACCGGCTCCGGCTGCTCGGCTCCTGGGCCGCCGATCAGCTGGCCGGCGATACCCGCTGACCGCTCGCCCCGGAGTCGCGGATCAGCTGCAGGAGGGGGAAGGGCCGGCCTTGTTGATCGAGTTCGGAGCGGCCGACCTGGATGAATCCCTTGGCCTCGTAGAAGCGCCGGCCGGTCGGGTTCTGTTCGTTGACGTCGAGCCGCAGGGTGGGGAACTCGCGGCCCACGTCCTCGAGCAGGGCGGTGCCGAGGCCGCGGCCGTGCACGGCCGGATCGACGAAGAGCATGTGGATCTCGCCGTCGTCCTGGGCGATGAACCCGAGCGGCGTGTCCGTCGCGTCCACGGCGACGCGGAGATCGTTCATCCTCGGCAGGAAGCCGGCGACGAGGTCGGACAGCTCGTCGATGTCGGTCGCGGAGAGAAAGTCGTGCGTGGCCTGCACCGCCGCCCGCCAGATCACCAGCAGCCGCGGCACGTCCTCCTCGCGTCCGGTCCGGATCGTCACGTCCGCCACCGGACCATGATCATCGAGGTCACTCCGGAGGGCGGCGAGGGCGACGTAGGCCCGGTCGCGGTGATCGGCGAGGGCCTGGCGTTGATCACCGGGAGTCGCGCGATAGCCGCCCGACGTCTTCAGCCCGAGATCACCGGCGGCGACCCGTTCGGCCAGGGAGGGCGGCACGGCGAAACGTTCACCGTACTGAGCGGTCAGGGGTGCGTACGAGGCGGCGTAGACGTCCAGACCGGCGATGTCGGCGATCTGGAACGGGCCGAAGAACGGCAGCCGGTAGCCGAAGGAGTTGCTCACCACCAGGTCGACCTGCTCGGGCGTGGCCAGACCCTCCTCGACGATCGCGGCGGCCTCACGGAACAGGGCGAACTGCAGCCGGTTGGCCAGGAAGCCGGGGACGGCCGGGACCCGGACGGTGATCTTGCCGGCCCGGGTCAGCACCCGCTCGGCCAGCGCCAGCGCGTCCTCGTCGTCGCCGGCCAGCTCCACCAGCGGCAGGAACGGGGCCGGGTTGAACCAGTGCGCGGCGATGAGCGGCTGCGACACGACCTCGGCCAGCGGGGCCAGCGGCAGCGACGACGTGTTGGTCGCGATCACCGTGTCCGCCCGCGCCGCGGCGCCGATCGCGGCCAGGGCGGTCCGCTTGATCCCGACATCCTCCGGCACGGCCTCGCTGACGTAATCCGCCTCGGCGACGGCGTCCGCGATCGACTCGGCGGCGATCAACAATTCGGGCACCCGGCTTGCGGCTTCGGAGTCGACCAGACCGCGCTCGGCATACTCCGCCACGCCGGTGATCAACGCGTCCCGCAGTCGTCGGGTCGTGCCGGCGTCCACATCGGCGATCCGGACCCGGAAGCCGGCCAGGGCCAGCGACTGGGCGATCCCGCCACCCATGTAGCCGCCGCCGATCACGGCCAGATTCTCCTGCGGTGCCTCGGTCATCTGATCGTGTAACCCCCGTCGATGAGCAGTGTGTGGCCGGTGATCAGTCCGGCCATCGGCCCGGCCAGGAAGGCGACCGCGCCGACGACGTCGATCGGTTCGCCGAACCGGCCGAGCGGGATCCGGCCGAGCAGCTCGGCCGCCCATTCCGGCCGGGACAGCGTCGACTCGGTCAGCTCGGTGCGGATCCAGGTCGGCGCGATCGCGTTCACCCGGATGCCGTGGGAACCCCATTCCAGGGCCAGGGTCTTGGTCAGGTTGTCCAGCGCCGCTTTCGAAGCGCCGTAGACCGAGCGCTCCTCGATCGCCACTGTCCCGGTCTGCGAGCCGACGTTGATCACGGCGGCTGCCCGGCCGGACTCGATCCAACGCCGGCCGAAGGCAGTCGTGAGGAAGAAGGTGCCGCGCAGGTTGGTGGCCATCACCGCGTCGTAGTCCTCGACCCGGACGTCCACCGCGGCCTCGGGCACGTTCATCCCGCCGTTGTTGATCAACAGGTCGACGTCGTCCAGCCGCTCGGCCAGCTCGGCGAACGTCTCCGGCCGGGTCAGGTCGAGCACGCACGGCGCGGTGCCGTACCGCTCCGCGATCTTGTCGGCCGCACCGGCCGAGCGGGACGTCCCGTACACGGTCGCGCCGAGCTCGGCCAGGCCGTCGGCGATGGCCTGCCCCAGCCCCCGGCTCGCACCGGTGACCAGGGCCGTCCGCCCGGCCAGCGAGAAGTCGATCATGGACGATCGGGGTCCCAGTCGTAGGAGTAGGAGCCGAACTTGGCCGCCCGGACATCGCCCGACCGGGCATGCCCCTCGAACCGCTCGGTCCGCGAGGCCCGGCCGCAGACCTCGCCGAGCAGAGCTGACGACGCCGGATCGGTGACCTCCTGATAGGTGACCGTGCGCAGATACTTCCCGACCCAGAGCCCGCCGGTGTAGCGCGCCGCGCCCCGGGTGGGCAGCACGTGATTGGTGCCGATCACCTTGTCACCGTAGCTGACACACGTCCCCTCGCCGAGGAACAGGGCACCGTAGTGATGCAGCTCGGTCAGCGCCCGGCGCGGCTCGGCGGTCAGGATCTCGACGTGCTCCGACGCGTAATGATCACCGAGCCGCCACGCGTCGGCGAGGTCGGCGACGACATGGATCGCACCATGATCACGCCAGGCCGGCTCGGCGAAGTCCCTGGTCGGCATGCCCGGCAGGATCCGGTCGATGTGCTCGAGCACTCGGTGGCCGAGCTCCTCCGACGTGGTGATCAGGATCGCGGGGGAGTCGGGGCCGTGCTCGGCCTGGCTGAGCAGGTCGACCGCCACCAGATACGGATCCGCCTGATCATCGGCGATGATCAAGATCTCGGTCGGCCCGGCGAGCAGGTCGATGCCGACCCGGCCGAACAACTGCCGCTTCGCCTCGGCGACATAGGCGTTGCCCGGTCCGGCGATCAGGTCGACCGGAGCGATCGTCTCGGTACCGATCGCCAGCGCGGCCACGGCCTGCACACCACCGAGCAGCAGGATCTCGTCGGCGCCGGCCAGCTGCATCGCGGCGATCGTCGCGTCGGGGATCTCGCCCTTGATCGGCGGGGTCGCGGCGACGACGCGCTCGACGCCGGCCACCTTGGCGGTGACGATGGTCATGTGGGCCGAGGCCAGCAGCGGATACCGGCCACCCGGCACGTAGGCCGCGGCCGCCCGGATCGGCACATTCTTCTGACCCAGGTGGACGCCGGGCAGGGTCTCGATCTCGAAGTCGGTCAGCGACTCCAACTGCCGCCGGGCGAAGGCGCGCACCTGGTTCTGGGCGAACGTGATGTCCTCGATCACCTGCGCCGGCACGCGGGCCACGATCTCGTCGATCTGCTCGGGGCTGAGCCGGAAGCTCTCCGGTGACCAGTTGTCGAACTTGGCCGAGTAGTCGGCGACGGCGGCGTCACCGCGCTCGGCGATGTCGTCGATCACCGCCTCGACCGTCTGCCGCACCTGCGGATCCCCGCCGCGCGGTGCCTGGCCGACGGCCGGCTCCTTCAGCAGGGTCGAGTCGACCGGGAAGCCGGCCTGCCGGCCGGTGGCGTGTGTTGTCGTCATCAGTGATTCTCCTCTCGCCTTGACGCGAGTGTATACGTATACACTCCGAGTTGTCAGAACTGAGTTGTGCCATGACACAACTCAGTTCTGACAACTCGGCGGGGGAGTCAGGCTACGAGGTCGGCGTAGTCCTGGTGTTCGGCGATGAACTCGGCGGTGAAGGGGCACTCGGGGACGACGCGCAGGCCGCGACTGCGGACGTCGTCGAGGGCGTGCCGGGTGATCCGGGCGGCGATGCCGTTGCCGCGGAACTCCGGCTTCGTGCCGGTATGCACGATAATCATGGTCTGGTCGCGCATCGAATACTCGACCACGGCGGCCAGCTTTCCCTCCAGCCTCGCCTCGTAGCGGGAGGACCGGTCATCCCGGCCGAACTCCAACCGATCGAGATCGATCGTGCTCATCGGGTCTGTCCTTCCAGTCGTCCATGATCGCCGGCGGCCTCGAGCCGGCGGCGGGTGTCGGGCCATTCGGAGCGCAGCATCGAATACTGCACGGTGTCGCGCCAACTGCCGTCGGGCCTGATCCGGTGATGCCGCAGCACCCCCTCCTGGGTCGCGCCGAGTCGCTCGATCGCCGCCTGGGAACGAGTGTTGCGGATGTCGGTGTGCCAGACCACCCGCTCCGCCTCGAGTCCGTCGAAGGCCCGGCCGAGCATGATCAACTTCGAGTCGGTGTTGATCCCGGTGCGCCAGTGTCGGCGGGCGATCCAGGTGTGCCCGACGGCCAGCGCCCGGGTCTTCGGCTCGATCTCGTAGAAGGAGGTGGTGCCGACGAGTTCGCCGGTCTCCCGCAGCCGTTGGGCGTACGCGATCCGGAGCGGGTCGGCCAGCGCGGCGGCGATGATCGTGATCACCTCGGCCCGCGAGGTGGGCGGCCGGAACGACATGTTGGCCAGCACCTCGGCTGCGGTGGGCGCGTCCCCCAGCGCGGCGGCGTAGTCGTCCGCGTCGGCCTCGGTCAACGGCTCCAGCCGGAGCAGGCGGCCGGCCAGGGGGACCGGGAGAAACCAGTCGGAGACAGTGGTCATGGCCCTATTGTGTCCGGTGCGCGACGACGAAGACGCGGCGGAAGGGGAGCACGGTGCCGTGGTCCCGGGCCGGGTAGGCCTCGCGCAGCCGGGCCGTGTAGTCGGCGACGAACTCGGCGCGCTGCGGCTCCGGCAGCGACTGCAGCACCGGCCGGGCGCCGGTGCCGGAGATCCAGCGGAAGACCGGGTCGGGCCCCTCCAGGACATGCAGGTAGGTGGTCTCCCAGGCGTCGACCGTGAACCCGAGCCCGGCAAGATCATCGAGATACTCGGCCGCGGTGACGACCGGCCGCAGTTCGCTGCGTCGGGTCCAGTCGGCGAACCGCGGGTCGCGGGCAAGCTCGTACAGCAGCGTGTGGCTGGGCTGGTCGAAGTTGCCCGGCACCTGGAACGCCAGCCAGCCGCCACCGGTCAGCTGCTCGGCCAGCTTGGGCAGCAGGGCCCGGTGCTCGGGGATCCACTGCAGGGTTGCGTTGCTGATGATCACATCGACGGGGGCCGCCGGCTCCCAGTCCCGGACATCGCCAACGGCGAAGGAGAGTTGTTCGTCGGCGTACGACCGCGCCCGCTCGATCATCTCCGGCGAGGAGTCGATGCCGGTGATCGTCGCCGCCGGCCAGCGCTGCCGCAGCGAGGCGGTCAACTGGCCGGGGCCGCAGCCGAGATCGACGACCGTGGCCGGCTCGGCGCTGACGATCCGGCTGACGAGGTCGACGTACGGCCGGGACCGCTGGTCGGCGAACTGGAGATAGACAGCGGGATCCCAGGTCGGCATCGTGTACTCCTTGATCACGAAGTTATCTTGACATCAAGATATCAGGGCGATCAACGCGGCGACGAAGCGGTCCCGGTGGGGCGGGAACTCGGGCCGCGGCGGCTCCGGCGATCCGGCCGATTCCCTGGCCCCGGGCACCAGCCGGAGCAGCGCGTCGACGGTCCGCCGTTGGTGCGCCGGATTGTCGGGGATCGACCCGATCACCGCGACCGGGACGTAGAGCGTGGCCAGCTCGGCATCGGCGATGCCGCGCAGGGTTTCGCCGGCGAGGAGGTCCCCGACCACCCGCTCCGGGGCGCCGAGGCGGGTCAGCCGGTTCCTGGTGCCGGCGTCGACGGCCGGGTCGCCCGCGGTCGCCGGCCAGGCCAGGACGAGCCGGCCGACTGCGTCGGGGGTGTCGAGCGCGAGCCGTACCGCCGCGGAGCAGCCGTTGGATCCGGCGACGACCACCGCCCTCCGGTCGGGCAGCAGTCCGGCGAGGGCCCGGGCCTCCGTCCGCCAACTCTCCGGCCGCGCGGGCCGATCCGGGGCCGCGACCTGGAAGCCGGCGGCCGTCAGGCCCGCGCTGATTCCCGGGCGATGCCAGAAACGCTCGGCGTCCAGCTCGGCCCAGATCCCGCCGTGCAGCAGCACGACCGGCGCCGCGGGGTCGGAAGTCGACATCGCGCTCCCTCCTGGCGGGCTTCCCAGCGCGCGGGGGCCGCGCTCGGTAGGCTCGCCTCAGGAGCAGCAGACTAGGGTGCCGCGTTGGTTCGCGGCGCGACGCGGGGGATTCAAAGGGGGCCACCCCCTTTGGTATCGACCGAGTGAAGAGGGACACATGCCGACGACGACGAATGGCCCGGCCGAAACCCGGCGCCCTGGCTCGATCCTGATCCGCGTCCGAGGGGTGCTGCCTAATTTGCGGCCCGCCGAGCAACGCGTCGCGGAGGCCGTGCTGGCTGACCCGGCCGCGGTGTCGGAGAGTTCGATCACGGCGGTGGCCCGGCAATGCGAGACGTCCGAGACCACGGTGCTGCGGTTCTGCCGCGCGCTGGGCCTGGCCGGCTACCCCGAGTTGCGGATCGCGCTGGCCCGGGCGGCGCAGTGGGAGGAGTCCGGCCAGAACGGCGACGGCCCGATCACCGGCACGATCAGTGCCACCGACTCGCTCTCCGACGTGGTGCGTAAGATCACCCATGCCGACGCCCGGGCGATCGAGGAGACCGCCGCGGCGTTGGACCTGACCGAGCTCGAGGCCGCCGTCGAGGCCGTTGCCAAGGCCGGCCGGATCGACATCTACGGTGCCGGTGCCAGTGCCCTGGTCGGCCACGACCTGCACCAGAAGCTGCACCGGATCGGCCTGATCTCCTTCATCTGGCCCGATCCGCACCAGGCGCTGACCTCGGCTGCGGTGCTCAACCAGGGCGACGTCGCCGTCGGCATCTCGCACACCGGGACCACCGTCGACACGATCGACATGCTGGGCGTGGCCCGGCGGCGGGGCGCGACGACTGTCGCGATCACCAACTTCCGCGGTTCACCGATCGGCGAGGCGGCCGATCACCTCTTGATCACCGCGGCTCGGGAGACCACCTTCCGGTCCGGCGCCATGTCCAGCCGGATCGCCCAGCTGGCCCTGGTCGACTGCCTGTTCGCCGGGGTCGCCCAGCGCTACTACGACACGGCGATCGAGGCCCTGGAGAGCACGTACGCGGTCGTTCGTTCCCGGCACACCAGCAAGCGCCACTGACACCAACCGGCCGGGTCGCTGCCGGCTTCGCGCCGCGTACTCATGCTTCGGGGCATCTGTGGTGGGCGCGGAGCCGCGCTCGGTGGGGCGAGGGTGGGCATCGGGCGAGTCGGATGCGGGCGGCGCGTTCGACCTTCCCGCCGGCGGATTCGCCCGGCCCGCGGTGCGGGCCGCTTGTGAGGTGGTGCGGTCGCTCTTCGGCTGCTTCGCCCCACGTGCTCGTGCTTCGCCCCACCTGTTGCCGGCGCGAGGCCGCACAAGGTGGGGCGAGGGGGGGTGTGGACCGGTCGAGGCGGTGGTCTCGGTGGCCCGGTCAGTATTCGTCGCGGAGGCGCATCCACGCCATGGTGGGAGTCTGCGGCCAGCCGTCGGGCGAGTCCTCCCATTCCTCCTGCCGGCCGTACGGGGTCAGGTCGAGCAGGTTGAGGTCCAGCCGCAGCCGGTCCACGCCGCGGCCGTCGGTGTAATAGGAGCGGAACACCTCGTCGCCGTCGCGGAGCAGCACGCTCAGCCCGAAGCCGGGGCCGATGCCGAGGTCGGCGTCGAAGTCGCTGCCGCCGGAGGAGAACCAGGGCACGGTCCACCCGAACCGCCGCCGGACCACCTCGATCTCGTCCTGCGGGGCCGGCGCCATCAGGATCAGGCCGGTGTCGCGGGCGTTGAGGTGGGACTGGTCGCCGACGTTGTCGGTCCAGGAGGCACAGCCGTCGCAGATCCAGTCCTGCCCGGGCGCCATCATCACGTGATAGATCACCAGTTGCCGGCGGCCGGCGAACAGGTCGGTCAGGCCCACCGTACGGCCGTCCGGGGCGGTGAACTCGTAGTCGATGCGGAGCCGGACCATCGGCAGCCGGCGGCGCTCGGCGGCCAGCGCGTCGAGCGCCCGGGTGTGCTCCTTCTCCTTGACCAGCAGCGCGTCGCGTTCGGTCTGCCACTGCTCGGCGGTCACGACCTGTGGGCGAGCCATCAACGGTTCCTTCCCTCGGAGGTTCACGTCCTTCGACGGTAGCAAAGACGGTTCCTTAAGGGAACCTACTGCGCTAGGATCCGAGGATGCAGCGCACCAACTTCGGTGAGATGGCCTGCTCGATCGCCCGCACCCTGGACGTCATCGGCGAGCCGTGGTCGCCGCTGATCCTGCGCGACGTCTACGTCGGGATGACCCGGTTCGCCCAGTTGCAGGAGGATCTCGGGATCTCGCGCAAGGTGCTGACCGAACGGCTGAACTGGCTGGTCGACAACGGCGTGCTGGAACGGCGCGCCTACTCGCAGCGCCCGCTGCGGCAGGAGTACGTGCTCACCGTCAAGGGCACCGAACTGTGCGACCTGCTGCTGGTGATGGTGCGGTGGGGTGACCGCTGGACCGCCGGCGAAGCCGGCCCGCCGGTGTTGTACCGGCACCACGCCTGCGGCGAGATCAGCCACGTCGAACTGCGCTGTTCCGGCTGCGGCCAGCCGATGCGCGCGACCGACATCGACATCCTGAGCGGGCCTGGCTCGCCCCCGGACCCCGCCGGGAGTTGATCGGCGCTAGAGCTCGGTCAGCACCTGACTGCCGGATTCGGGGCGCCGGAAGCCGGCCGCCCGCGCGTGCCCAGCCAGACAGCCGCGCACCGTCATCAAGGCCGTGTAGTAGTCGATGTAGCGGAAGCCGTACGTCTCGCCGCGCGCGAACGCCTGCCCGGAGATCGCCGTCCGCCAGCGCTCGAACGCCTCGTCCGGGATCGGCACCGAGACATTGGGCGCGTAGCCCTCGGCGTCCTCCCAGTTCTCGGCGTAGAGGAATCGTCTGATCCCGTGCCGGGGCAGCTCATGATCACTGGGCAGCGAGGCCAGGAACCGCGCTCGCTCGGCGATCGCCGAGGCGTGTTCATGATCACGATGGATGCTGTGCTTCCAGTGCGCGATCAGCGTGTCCGGCTTGGTATCGCGGATCAGCGTCTCCAGCTGCCGGGCCACCTCGTCGTCGTTGGGCAGGAAGCCGTCGCTGTAGTCGAAGACGTGGAACTCGGCCCCGATCTGCTCGGCGAAGGACCGGCCCTCGGCCACCTTCTGATCTTGGTATTCCGCCGGCGACAGCTTGGGGTGACCCCGTTCGCCGTACGTCAGCGCGACGATGATGGCCCGGCCGCCGTCGCCGGTCACCTTGGCCAGCGTCGGGCCCGCGGTGAGGTCCATGTCGCCGATGTGGCCGCCGACGGCCAGCACGGTGTTGGTCATGATCAGAGCCCCGTCTTCATGATCGTGAACGTCCGGGTGACGGTGAAGCCGGTCTTCAGATAGAGCTGCCCGGCCGCCGACTTGGTGTCGGTCCAGAGGAACCAGGCGCTGTGGCAGCCGGCCGCCCGCATCCGTTCCAGGGTGAGGTGTAGCAGCATCTTGCCCAGGCCGAGCCCGCGCTTCGTCGGCAGCACGCCGAACGGCCCGAACCGCTCCGGCACCTGCTCGTAGGTGCCGTGCATGGCCCAGCCGAGCGGCTCGCCGGCCGGATCGAAGACGGCGACGATCCGGTCCAGCGGCAATCCGCCGATCACGGCCTCCCTGATGCCCCGGGCCCAGTCGGCGTTGAACGCCTCTCCGGCGATGGTGATCAAGCTCGGAAGCTCGTCCGAGGTCGGGCTGCCGAACCGGTAGCCGTCGGCCGCGAGCCGGTCGAGTTGATCACGGACGTCGTTCGGCAGCGCGTAGTCGTTCAGGCTCCGGTCCATGGCAACCGCCTGGTAATGGGTCTCGAAGCCGAGCTCGCGGAGCAGTGTGTCGGCGGCCGGATAGCGGTCGGCGTCCAGGCCGGGCAGGAAGTAGTTCGGCGTGGTGGGGGAGAAGAAGACGGTCCGGCAGCCCTGGCCCCGCAACCAGTCCAGCGCCGCGGTGATCAACGCCCGGCCGATCCCGCGCCGCTGGGCCCGCGGATCGACGAAGAAGAAGCCGATCCAGCCGGTCTCCGGCTGCAGATCCGATCCGGCCTCGGGAATCAGCCGGCGGACCGCGTACGCCGCGCCGACCGGCACCCCGTCGACCTCGGCCACCTGCAGCCCCGCCGGATCGAAGTTGCGGTCCAGCAGCACCAGGTCGCGGAATCTCTGATAGCTGATCGGATCCCCGGGCGCCGCCCGGGTCCAGCTCTCGGCCAGCAGGGGTCCGTCGCCGGCCCGGAACCCGCGAACGCGGACCCCGGCCGTGGTGGAGGTGTCGGTCATACCCGTCTTTCTCTCGCGCGTGATCATGATCAGTCAACCCGCCCCACCACCCGAGGTCAATTACTTCCCTCAACCCATCCCACCCCGTGACTTCTCAACCCATCCCCGAATCCGCCGACAGGGCACAAACGCACGCGTTTCTGCGGCGTGTCGGTGCGCGAGTGACGTCTCAATCAGAGTTCACGGCGATCGCACCCCGGTTTGGAACCGAGGATGGTGGCCGAGTGAGGGGGCGTTCGGGTTTCGTTCCCTGAGCCTGTCGAAGGGCAGGCCCGTTCGGCCTCACACGCGCCGCCGGAAATGAGTGGAGCGCCGGACGTGCGGGGGCGTAGCGTCATCGCCCGTGACGGACCACGCGAGCAATGATCAACCGAGCCGGCCACTCGGACCCGATGACGACCTGGCGGACGGCTGGTTCCCGGAGAGCGTCGCTGCCGGCTATGACAGCCCCGGCGGCGCCAACGCAGCCGAGGTGATCACTCCCGCGGTGGATGTGATCGCCGACCTGGCCGGGGATGGACCGGTGCTCGAATTCGCCATCGGGACCGGCCGGATCGCCGTGCCGCTGGCTGAGCGTGGCGTGACGGTGAGCGGCATCGAGCTGAGCCGGGCGATGGCGGCGCGGATCGCCGAGAAGCCCGGCGGGGCCGGCATCGACGTCACGATCGGCGACATGACGAAGACCCGGGTCGCGGGGGAGTTCTCGCTCGTCTATCTGGTGTTCAACACGATCAGCAACGTCACCACCCAGGACGGCCAGGTCGACGTCTTCCGCAACGCGGCCGCGCATCTGCGGCCGGGCGGGCTGTTCCTCATCGAGGTCGGGCTGCCGGACCTGCGCCGGCTGCCGCCGGGCCAGGACACCGTCCCGTTCACGGTCGCGCCGAACGCTGAGGGCGGCGGCTACCTCGGCTTCGACCAGTACGACGTCGTGACCCAGGAGTTCTCGTCCAACCACGTGACCGTGACCCCGGACGGGCAGGGCCGGTTCTACCGGATCCCGTTCCGCTATGCCTGGCCGGCCGAGATGGACCTGATGGCCCGGATCGCCGGCCTGACCCTGAAGCACCGCTGGTCCGATTGGGACCGCTCCGAGCTGACGGCGGTGAGCACCAAGCAGGTCGCGGTCTGGCAGAAGCCCGAGTAGGCCGCCCGGTTCCGTACCCCGGTGCCGAGACGTCACTTGTGCTCCGACACGCCGTCAAAACGCGTGCGTTAGTGACGGGTCGGCGTTAGTAGCGGAGGAGGGCGGGGGTGGCGATCCAGGTTGAGGGGTGGGTTGGGGGAGAGGTGAGGGGTTCCAGCGGGGCGCGGGCGGTGATCCGGTCGCGCAGCTCGGATGAGCCCCAGAGCTTGTCCAGGGCGTGGCTGGTGCTGCCGGGGTTGTCCACGCCGGTGCCGCCGCCCTCGCGCTGACCGAACTCCGGATAGAGCTCGCCGGCGACTTCCATGATCACGCAGCTGGTCCGGATCGGGTCGAAGGCCGTGCGGTCGACCACGTGCAGGGCCACGCCGTGGCAGGTCTGGCCCGCGTACTTGTGGAAGGTCGGGACGAACGAGGTCGCGCGGAGCAGCACCCCGGGCACGCCGCGCTCGGTGACCGCGGCGGCGAGCCGGGCATCGCAGAACGGGGCGCCGAGGGTCTCGAACGGCCGGGTGGTGCCGCGGCCCTCGCTCAGGTTGGTGCCCTCGAACAAACCCGTACCGGCGTAGCAGAGCGCCGTGTCCAGGGTCGGGATGTTGGGTGACGGCGGGATCCAGACCAGTCCGGTCTCGTCGTGCCACTGGCCGCGCTGCCAGCCGCCGGCGGTGATCACGTCGAGCTCGACCGGGTGGCCGAGTTGATCACGGACCGCGGTCCGGTTGAGCTGGTCGGCCAGTTCGCCCACGGTCAGTCCGTGCCGCAGCGGGATCGAGACCCGGCCGACGAAGCTCTCGTTGCCCGGCTCCAGCCAGGGGCCGCCGGCGACCAGCCCGGTCAGCGGGTTGGGCCGGTCCAGCACGACGAACCGGCGCCCGGTCCGGCCGGCGGCGAGCATCAGGTCGAACATGGTCCAGACGTAGGTGTAGTAGCGCACCCCGATGTCCTGCAGATCGAACAGCAGGGTCGCGACCCCGGAGTCCTCGATCTGTTGATCTTGCTCGGCCGGCGTCTTGCGGTACGTGTCGTACAACGGCAGCCCGGTCAGCGGATCATGATCGGCATCCTCGGTGAAGCCGGCCTGGGCCGTCCCTTGCAACCCGTGCTCGGGCCCGAACAGCGCGGTCAGCTTGAGCCCGGCGTCGAGCAGGCCGGCCGCGATCGGCCGCAGATCACGTTGCACTCCGGTGAAGTTGGTGATCAAGCCGACCGGGTCGTTCCCGGCCAACAGACCAGGGTCTACGATCAGCCGGTCCGCGCCGCTGGCGACGGGCTGGGGGGATATCTCGGCCATCGGAGACCTTTCCGGTTACGATGCGGGTTGTAGGTAGAGAAATTACCCAATGTCGACAGTGCGGGTAAATACCGCACTTGGTCGGCTGGACATGTACGCCGGATCCGTACGCTGGATCCGGAACGAGGAGTGACATGACGGCACCTCTGGAGCGGCCCTCGGTGAACGGGCTCGGAACCGAGGCCTACGATCGCCGCTACGGTCTGCTGGACGAGATGAGCGTGGCTCAGATCGTCGACACCATGACCGAGGCGGCCCAAGCGGTGCCGAAGGCGGTTGCCGCGGTCGCGCCCCAGATCAACGCGGCGATCGAGGCCGCGGAGCCGGGCTTCGCCGCCGGCGGTCGGCTGATCTACGTCGGCGCCGGCACCTCCGGCCGGCTCGGCGTGCTGGACGCGTCGGAATGCCCGCCGACCTTCCACACCGACCCGACCCGGGTGGTCGGCCTGATCGCCGGTGGCCGGACCGCCCTGGTCGACTCGATCGAGGGTGCCGAGGACGACGACGCGGCCGGTGCCGCGGACGTGGCCGCACTCGAGCTCACCCCGCTGGACACGGTGGTCGGCATCGCGGCCAGCGGTCGCACCCCGTACGTCCGCGGGGCGCTGGTCCGGGCCCGGGAGCGCGGGGCGGTGACGATCGCCCTGTCCTGCAACAGCCCGGCCGAGCTGTCGGAGTTCGCTGATCATCCGATCGAGGCGATGCCCGGGCCGGAGGTGATCGCCGGCTCGACCCGGCTCAACGCCGGTTCGGTGCAGAAGCTGGTGCTGAACATGATCAGCACGATCCTGATGGTCCGCACCGGCCGTACGTACGGCAACCTGATGGTGGACATGCAGGCGACCAACGCCAAGCTGCGACAGCGGGCGATCCGGCTGGTCAGCACGATCGCCCAGGTCGACGCCGAACCGGCCGAAACCGCCCTGGACGCGGCGAACCAGGAGGTCAAGACGGCCTCGGTGATGATCACCCGCGGCGTCAGCCCGGACAAGGCGCGGGAACTGCTCGCCGAAGCCGACGGCCGCCTCGGCATCGCCATCGGCCTCCCCAGCTCCCAACACCCCGCCCTCTCCTGACGCTCATCTCTCGGTACGTGCCCTGAGCCTGTCGAAGGGTCTTGGATGTGGCTTGCCCCCTTCGACAGGCTCAGGACGGCGCTTCGACAGGCTCAGGGAACGGAACAAGCTCAGGAGGCGCTGGCGTGCTCGCGCCAGCCGGGGACGCGGGGGCGCCAGGAGAGCAGCATCTCGGCCTCGGCCGGGGTCCGGTTCCCTTTGCGCGCGTTGCAGTCCTGGCAGGCGGCCACCGTGTTCAGCCAGGTGTTCCGGCCGCCGCGGGACTGCGGCATCAGGTGGTCGACGGTGGACGCCTTCCGGCCGCAGTAGGCACAGGTGTGCCGGTCCCGGCGGAGCACGCCGCGCTTGGACCAGACCGGGCTGCGGGCGTACAGGAAGGTCGTCTTCACGTAGCGGATCAGCCGCAGCACCAGCGGCCAGGGGTACGGACCGATCCGTCGCTGCTCGTGGGCCTGTTCGACCACGGCGACCTCACGGACCAGCATCCGGATCGCGTGTTTCACCGTCACGGTGTGCAGGGCGGTGTTGTCGGTGTTCAGGACCAGGACTCCGGGGGCAGCGCGGAATGGTCCGGCGGTCGTCGCCAAGACGGACATGCCGCACCTCCTCGAGTCGAATCAGCCGTCCGACCAACCAGGGTGCCCGATGGATCGAAACATTGTCATCGGCTTATTCCTCGCCCAGATTATTGCCGACCCGACCTAAGGGTGGGGAACCGGGCGGCAAAGCTGCAGTAATAATGAGAAGCGTGAACTTCCTCAAGCGGCTGTTCGGCAGGTCCGACGACGAGGAGTCGGGGCCCGATCTGCCGATCTCGCTCGACGTCGAGCAGCGGCGCGCGCAACTGCTCCGGCTGGAGCGGGCGCTGGACGCTCTGGTCGGTGCGATGAAGGAAGATCAATCCCGGTTGCGGAATCCCGGCTGGCGGGAGCGGGTCGCCGAATACGGGCGGCTGGCCGGTGAGGCGATGACCCAGCGGAAGTCGGAGCTGGCCCGCGATCGCATGCTCGACCTGGCTTTCGAGGTCCGGCCGGTCTTCACCGGCCCGATCCCGCCCGAGCTCGAGGCCGTCGGCCCGCTGCAGGACGAAGTCATGGCCGCGGCCGACGCACTGCGCGAGGTCCTGCCCGGCGAGCGCGACGCTTCCTGAACCACCTCCCCCGAACGGGGGAGTCGCACCCTGGACCCGGCCAGGGTTGCCCCTGATCCGTAAGGTTTTGCCAGCATCCTCATAGGAGGGTGCTGGGGAATCCTGGCCGTGGCGCGCGGCGTCCAGGTGCGTGCCCGGCAAGGCGGAGGAGAAGGTCGTAGCGGTGTTCTACGGACGCCGACGACAACGCAGCTGGGTGCGTGCCTGGGCGTCGCGCGGTAGGTCAGGATTCCTCAGCGTCCTCCTAGCAACGCTAGGGTGCGGACCATGGCCTCGGGGGAGACTTCACTCTGGGCCGCCCAGGTGTAGGAGAGGACCCGTTCCGTCATGGCCCTGCTGACCCGGCTCAGCTTGATCAATCGACTGGTCGTTGCGCTGCTGTCGTTGGCGATCATCGTCTTCGGCGTGATCGCCACCTTCTCACTGAAGCAGGAGCTGCTGCCGAGCATCACCGCGCCGCAGGCCGTGGTGATCGTGCAGTTCCCGGGCGCCGCTCCCGACATCGTCGCCGACGAGGCGACAGCGCCGATCGAGCAGGCCGTACGCAACGTCTCCGGGGTCACCTCGGTCGACTCGTTGTCCTCCACCAACTCCGCGCAGATCACCGTGATGTGGGAGTACGGGCAGGACGACGACAAGGTGCTCGGAGAGATCAACTCGGCGGTCTCGGCGGCCAAGTCCGGCCTGCCCGACGACGTCGAGACCGAGGTGTTCGCGGGCAGCACCGACGACATCCCGGTGGTCCAGCTGGCCGTCTCCTCCGACCTCGAGCTGGACAAGTTCGGGCCACTGGTCGACGACATCGCGGTCAACGCGCTGAGCGGACTGCCCGGCGTCCGCGACGTCACCCTGTCCGGCCAGGACACCAAGCAGGTCACGGTCACGCTCAAGCAGGACCGGCTCGATGATCATGAACTGACCGCCCAGCAGGTCAACCAGGCGATCCAGTCCCAGCTGTCCTCGATGCCCGCCGGCACCACGTTCGACGGCAACGAGGAACTGTCGGTCGAGGTCGGCTCGGCCCCAGGTTCGGTGGACGCGATCAAGAAGCTGCCGATCGCCACCTCCGAGAGTCCGGTCCCGCTGAGCGAGCTGGCCGACGTCAAGCTCGAATCGATCTCCCGCAGCTCGATCTCCCGGGCCGACGGCCGGCCGTCCCTCGGCCTGGCCGTGATGAAGACCCCGGACGCCGACACGGTGAAGATCTCGCACGCCGTCCAGTCGGCCCTGCCGGGTCTGCAGGACGAGCTGGGCAACAACGCTGCCTTCAGTACGGTCTTCGACCAGGCACCGATGATCGAGCAGTCGCTGCATGACCTTGCCGTCGAGGGCGGTCTCGGCCTGATCTTCGCGATCATCGTGATCTTGCTCTTCCTGCTCTCGGCGCGGTCCACGCTGATCACCGCGATCTCGATCCCGCTGTCGCTGCTGATCGCGATGATCGGGCTGTGGATCGGCGAGTATTCGCTCAACCTGTTCACCCTGGCCGCGCTGACGGTCGCGGTCGGCCGGGTGGTGGACGACTCGATCGTGGTGGTCGAGAACATCAAACGGCACAGCCTCGGCTCCACGGCCCGCCGACTGACCATCGATCAGGTGGTGACCTCGGTCAAGGAGGTGGCCGGTGCGGTCACCGCGTCGACGTTGACCACGGTCGCGGTGTTCCTGCCGGTCGCCTTCGTCAGCGGCTCGACCGGTGAACTGTTCCGGCCGTTCTCGATCACCGTCGCGATCGCCCTGGTGGCATCGCTGCTGGTGTCGCTGACCATCGTGCCGCTGCTGGCGTACTGGTTCTTCCGCGGCCGTAAGCCGAAGGCCGGAGCACCGGCCAAAGCCGCCGAGGAGGATCCGGAACGGGAGACCCGGCTGCAGCGTGGCTATCTGCCGGTGCTGCGCTGGACCCTGCGGCACCCGGTGATCACGCTGGCGATCTCGTTGGTGATCTTCATCGGCACCCTCGGTGCGTCGACGCTGCTGAAGACCGACTTCCTCGGTTCGCTGGGTGACGACCGGGCGCTGCAGATCAACCAGGAATTGCCGTCCGGCACCCGGCTCGACGCCACCGCCGAGGCCGCGAGCAAGATCGAGAAGGTGCTCGGTGACGACCCCGACGTCAAGAGCTACCAGTCGACGATCGGTCAGGCCGGCGAGCCCAACGTGGTCACCTATTCGGTGACGCTGGGCGACCAGGCCGATGCCGGTGCCGCGACGGATCGGTTGCGGGCCGCCGTGTCCGAGGTGCCGGACTCGGGTGAGATCCGGGTGACGTCGGCGACCGCCGCCTACACCTCCAACGACGTCACCGTCACGGTGACTGGGGATGATCAGAAGGCGTTGGCAACCGCCACCGAGAAGGTGCAGCAGGCCGTCGCCGCGGTGCCCGGACTGAGCGACGTCCGGACCGACCTGTCCGAGCAGCGGCCGGTGCTGCGGGTCAAGGTCGACCTGACCAAGGCCGCCGACTACGGCTTCACCCAGACCGAGATCGGGACCGCGGTCGCCGCCGCGTTGCGGGGCACGCCGGTCGGCGAGATCACCGTGGACGGCGAGACCAACGACGTGGTGATCAGGACCCATGCGCCGAACGCCAAGCCGGCCGAGATCGCCAAGCTGAAGCTCCCGGTATCCCAGGTGCAGCAGCAGAAGGCGCAGCAGAAGGCGCAGGACGCGCTGGAGGAGAAGTCGGACGCGCTGGAGAAGAAGCAGGACGATCTTCAGGACCGGCAGAAGGCTCTGCAGCAGAAGCAGGAGGACCAGGCCGACCAGGCGAAGGAGGACGCCGAGGAACAGGGCGACGACCAGCGCAACGACCTGGAGCAGTCCCGCGCGGACGCCGAGGACGACCTGGACGAGCTGCGTGATCAACTTCGCGAGCTGCGCGATAGCCCGGAGCCCACCCCGCCGGCGCCGCCGCCGGGCCCGCCGCAGCCGGGACAGCCGGGTGGCGCCCCGGTGACCCAGGAACAGTTGGCGTACCAGAAGGCGCTGGAACAGCGGGCCCAGGCGATCGCCCAGCTCCAGTCGGCGATAAAGCAGGCCGAGGCGGGCATCGAGCAGATCGAAGATCAACTCGAGGCGATGCAGGATCAGGAGGACGAGAGCCAGCAGCAGGAGCAGGACCAGCAGGAGCTCGCCGACGAGGGTGACGCGATCGCCGATGATCAGGAGGCCCTCGCCGACGAGCAGAAGGCGCTCGCCGAGGAGCAGCAGGACCTGGCCGACCTGAAGGCACGGGCGATCACCGTCGGCGATGTCGCCAAGGTGGTGAAGGAGCAGACCCCGGTGTCGGTCAAGCACGTCGACGGGCAGCGGGCGGTGACGATCACGGCGACGCCGACCGGCGCCGATCTCGGAGCGGTCTCGGCCGCGCTGATGTCGAACGTGAACGGCGTCGACCTGCCGGCCGGTGTCTCGGTGGAGCAGGGTGGCGCGTCGACCGAGCAGCAGGAGGCGTTCGTCCAGCTCGGCCTGGCGATGCTGCTGGCGATCGTGCTGGTCTTCATCATCATGGTGGCGACGTTCCGCAGCCTGCTGCAGCCGCTGATCCTGCTGGTGTCCATCCCGTTCGCCGCGACCGGCGCCCTGGTCGGCCTGCTGGCCACCAACACTGCGCTCGGCGTGCCGGCGATGGTCGGCTTGTTGATGTTGATCGGCATCGTCGTCACCAACGCGATCGTGCTGATCGACTTGATCAACCACTACCGGGAACGGGGCGCCGAACCGCAGGCCGCGATCATCGACGGCGCCCGACTCCGGCTGCGGCCGATCATCATGACGGCGGCGGCGACGATCTGTGCGCTGACCCCGATGGCGTTCGGGCTGACCGGCGGCGGCGTCTTCATCTCCCGGCCGCTGGCCGTGGTGGTGATCGGTGGCCTGGTGTCGTCGACCATCCTGACCCTGCTGCTGGTCCCGGTCCTCTACAGCCTGGTGTCCAAGATCGGCTACAAGCCGCCGGAGTCGACCCCGGTCGATCCCAACGCGGCACCGCCCGATCAGGGTGGCGCGGCCGCCGCGGCGCCCGAGCAGGCGGCGGCGCCGCCGGCTGAGCGGGCCGACGAGCGGGACACGGTGTTCCCGGTCGAGCAGAGTCCGCGTCGCGACGGCTGACCGTACTCGTCGAGGTGTCGGTCCGGTTCCGGACGTGGATCGTCCGGAACCGGTTCTACGGTTCGGTCATGACCAACGATGCGTACTGGCGCGAACCTCCGCTCGCCGGCACCGAGGCCGAGCACCTGATCGGTGCGCTGGAGCGGCAACGGGCGACCTTCCGGTGGAAGGCCGACGGGCTCGACACGGCCGGGCTGCAGCTCCGGATCGGCGCCTCGTCGCTGACCCTGGGCGGCCTGCTCAAGCACCTGGCGCGGGCCGAGGACGAGCTGTTCAGCGCCAAGCTGAGCGGAGCGCCGACCGCCGCACCCTGGAACGGCGTGGACTGGGACGCCGCGCCCGACTGGGATTTCGAGTCGGCCGCCGCCGACTCACCGGACGAGCTCTACCGGATCTGGGACGGCACGATCGAGCGCTCCCGGGAGCGGCTCCGGACCGCCCTCGACGCCGGTGATCTTGGTCAGCCGGTCCACCTGGCCTGGCCCGGCCGCGGAAACCTCAGCCTGCGCCGGCTGCTCTGCGACCTGCTCGAGGAGTACGGCCGGCACACCGGTCATGCCGACCTGCTCCGGGAGGCCGTCGACGGCCGCGTCGGCGAGGACCCGCCGCCGGGCTGGCGGCCGGAGTCACCGGCGACCGTCCCGGCCGGCTGACGTACCGTGAAACTCGGATCACGAACGACCCGCCGAACTCTCGGCGCGCCCGCTATGGACGAAGACTGTGGTCAGCCCCGGGAGGTTCAGCCGGTCAGCCAACTGACGTAGAAGATGCTCGCGCCGGCGATGGCGCAGACGACCGCGATGATCCAGAATCGCATGGTGATCTGGATCTCCGGCCAGCCCTTCATCTCGAAGTGGTGGTGCAACGGTGACATCAGGAAGATCCGCCGGCCGCGGGTGAGCTTGAAGTAGGTGGTTTGGATGATCACCGAGCCGGCGACGCTGACGTACAGGCCGCCGATGATGATCAACAGCAGTTCGGTGCGGGTGAAGATCGCCAGCGCCGCGACGGCGCCGCCGAGGCCGAGCGAGCCGACGTCGCCCATGAAGATCTGTCCGGGCGGACCGCTGTACCAGAGGTAGCCGACCAGGCTTGCGGCCAGGGCGACGGCGAAGATCGCGAGGTCGAGCGGGTCGCGGACGACGAAGCACCGGTCGTAGGTCGGGTCCCCGACCGGCAGGCTCTGACAGGCCATCCGCGACTGGAACAGCGCGATGAAGGTGTAGGCGCTGAGCGCGATGATGGTCGCGCCCGCCGCGAGACCGTCGGCGCCGTCGGTGAGATTCACGGCGTTGGAGGTGGCCACCGCGAGGAGATTGATCCACACCACATACAGCACCAGGCCCGCCGCCCCGAGCGCGGCCAGGTTGAGGAACGGCAGGTCGCGCACCCAGGAGATGGCCGGCGAGGCCGGGGCCACGCCGGTGACCGGATCCCGGAGCAGCAGAGCCAGGACGGCGAACGCGGTCGCGACGATCACCTGCCCGGCGATCTTCTGCCGGCCGGTCAGCCCGAGGCTCCGCCGGCGTCGGGTCTTCGTGAAGTCGTCGAGGAAGCCGACCAGGCCGAGGCCGGTCATCAGTCCGATCGCCAGCAGGCCGCTCGCCGTGATCGGGGTCGCCGGGATGATCAGGTGCGCGACGAGATAGCCGAAGATCGCTCCGGTGACGAAGACGATGCCGCCCTTGGTCGGCGTCCCCGCCTTCACCTGGTGTGTCTGCGGGCCGTCTGCCCGGATCATCTGGCCCCAGCCGAGCCGCCGGAACAGCTTGACCGCGACCGGCGTCAGCGCGAACGTGAAGATCAGGGACGCGGCCCCGGCCGCGAAGAGTGCGATCACGTCGGGTCCTGCTCCTGGAGTTGACCGGTGAAGCGGAGCACGCCCATCAGATCGTCCTCGGTCAGGGCGGCGGCCTCGTCCGCGGTCGCGATGCAGGCCTCGAGTTCGGCGTTCAGTCGTACGGGGTCCAGCCCGGAGCCGATCAGCACGAGCTGGCTGCTCGGGTCGCCCGACGGGCGGCGCTCGGGATCGAGCCGAAGGGACGGGCCGACCTTGCCGATCGCGTACCGCGGCCGGTGCCCGGGCACGGCGAACCGGGCCAGCCCCTTGATCCGGAACACGCCGGTCAGGTCGTCGTCGAGCAGCGCCATCAGCCGGCGCGGGTGCAATTCCTGCTCGGTGCTGAAGCTCAGCGATTCGAACCGATCATGCAGATGATCATGGTCATTGTGACCATGATCGTGATCATGGTCGGCCTCGGCCAATGTCGGCTGGTGGTTCGGCCGGACCTTGAGCTCGTACAGCAGCGCCGGGTCGATCCGGCCCTCGACGGTGCCGACGATCGGCGCCACCGGATTGAGCTCGCGGACCTGTTGCTGCCGGAGGATCCGTTCTGCCTCGTCGATCCGGTCGATCTTGTTGATGATCACCAGGTCGGCGACCTCGACGTGCCGCTCCAGCTCCGGATGCTCGATCCGGCTGGCCGGGAACGCCTCGGCGTCGACCACCTCCAGCAGCCCGCCGTACGCCATCCGCGCGTCCAGGGCCTGGAACACGAGCTGCACCATCGCCCCCGGCTCGGCGATCCCGCTCGCCTCGATCACGATCACGTCGATGTCCGCGGCCGGCGCGGCCAGCTGATCGAGCATGCCGGCGATCTCGCCGCCGTCGGAGACGCAGCACAGACAGCCGCCGCTGGTGGTGATCATGCTGTCGGTCTGGCCGGCGATCAGCATGGCGTCGATGTTGATCGCGCCGAAGTCGTTCACCACCACGCCGATCCGGACGTCGAGGCTGTTGCGCAGCAGGTGGTTCAGCACGGTGGTCTTGCCCGAGCCGAGGAAACCGGCGAGCACGATGATCGGGATCGGAGGCCGTGGCACCGGCCCACCCTAGCCGCACCTCTCCGGATGGAAACTCGCGGCAAGCGCTTGCCCTGGCGGGTCCTGGTTCCCAGACTGTGGAGCATTCCGGCATCGACCTCGAAGGGGAGGTTTGTCATGGCGTACGAACTGAGTCGGCGGAGCCTGCTGGCGGGCGGCGGAGGAGTGGCGGCGTTGTCGATCATGGGAGCCGAATCCGCCGCGGCGGCGGAGCGCTGGCAGTCCCGGCTGGTCCGGCAGGCGCCCGACGGCCGGCTGAGCTATCGGGCCGACCGGTCCGGCAACAAGCTCCCCGATTTCAGCCACGCCGGTTACCGCGGCGGCGGGGTCGAGCTGCCCGAGGTGCCGACCGTGGCAACGGTCGAGCCGGTGGCCGGCGACAACACCGCGCACCTGCAGGCGGCGATCGATGCCGTCGGCGCCCGGCCGCTCGATCCGAACGGACATCGCGGCGCGCTGCTGCTGGCGGCCGGAACCTACCCGGTCGCCGGGACGCTGCGGGTGCGGCACAGCGGGGTGGTGCTGCGCGGCAGCGGCGACGGCGACGATCCGGCCGACAGCACGATCATCCGGGCGACCGGCAACACCCCGGAGCACCGCGACGTCGTGGTCGTCGGCAGTGGGGCGACCACCCGGTGGGCCGGTGAGGTCGCCGGCACCCGGTCCGAGCTCACCTCCGACCTGGTGCCCTGCGGCGAGCGCAGCTTCACGGTGGCCGACCCGTCGGCGTACCGGCCGGGGGACAATGTGATCATCGTCCACCCGTGCACGGCCGCCTGGCTGGCCGCGGTCGACGGGGGTGCCACCGGGGTCGACGAGCCGTGGACGGTCGGCAGCCAGCCGATCACGTACAACCGGTTCGTCACCGACGTGTCGGGCTCCACGATCACCGTCGACGTGCCGGTCTACAACCACCTGGACCGGTCGCTGGCGACCTCGTCGCTGCATCGCTGGGACCGGGCCGGCCTGGTCACCGAGAGCGGGGTGGAGGACCTGCGGATCGTGATCGAGTTCGCCGGCGATCCCGATGTCGACGAGGATCACGCCTGGGTCGCGGTCCGGCTCCGCGGGCTCCAGGACGGCTGGGTCCGCGGCTGCACCTTCCTGCACTTCGCCAAGGCCGGGGTGGAGACCAACGAGACCACCCGGGTCACGGTCGCCGACTGCCGTGCCCTGGATCCGGCGTCGGTGATCACCGGCGGGCTGCGGTACAACTTCAACAACGAGGGCTACTCGCAGCAGATCCTGTTCACCGACTGCCACGCGACGAAAGCCCGGCACGCCTTCATCTCGAACGGGACCAGCAGCGCCTCCGGGCTGGTCTATCTGCGCGGCACCGCGACCGGCAGTCTGGCCTCCTCGGAGGGTCACCGGCGGTGGAGCCAGGGGATGCTCTGGGACAACCACCGCGAGATCGCCCCGGCCACCTCGATCACGCTGGGCATCTACAACCGCGGCGACTACGGCACCGGGCACGGTTGGGCCACGGTCCACTCGGTCGGCTGGAACTGCGACATGGCCGGGAAGAAGCTGGTCGTGCAGCGGCCGCCGACCGGGCAGAACTACGCCATCGGCTGCCGTGGCGTGATCACCGGCGACGGGCCGTTCGAGCATCCGGCCGGTCACATCGAGGGGGCCAACCGGCGCGGGCTCGCCCCGGGATCGCTGTACGAGGCGCAGCTCGCCGCCCGGCTCGGCTGAGCCGACTACGTCGTACGGCGTAGTCGGGATGCGCTCCCCGGCCGACGCGCAGCGGGGCCGGCCGTGGCACCGTGGCGGCAACGAGAGCCGAAGCCAGGGGAGATCACGTGAGCGCAGGACGTACGACCTATGACTACAGCGACCGGGTGGCGC
The DNA here is from genome assembly GCF_009299835.1 of Microlunatus speluncae. GTDB lineage: Bacteria > Actinomycetota > Actinomycetes > Propionibacteriales > Propionibacteriaceae > Microlunatus > Microlunatus speluncae. Next base: position 169,539 of record NZ_VKCZ01000002.1, on the reverse strand, counting down.
TGATCACCGGTGCCAGCCAGGGCATCGGGGCCGCGCTGGCCGAGGCCTTCGCCGCGGCCGGGGCCGCCGTGGTGATCATGGCCCGGCGGGAGAGCGTGCTGGCCGCGGTCGCCGACCGGATCACCGCCCAGGGCGGCCGGGTCCGGGCAGTGGTCGGCGACGTGACCGACGACGAGTCGGGCCGGGCGGCCGTGGCGGAGGCGATGACGGCGTTCGGCCGGCTGGACGCCGCGGTCAACAACGCGTCCGAGGGGCCGCCGCCGCAACTGCTGGCCGACCTCGATCCGGATCAGTTCCGGCACGCCGTCGACGTCAACGTGAACGGAACCTTTCTCGGGATGAGGCACCAGATCCCGGCCATGATCGATTCCGGCGGCGGTGCCGTCGTCAACTTCGCCTCGACCGCCGGGGTCGGCGGAGTCAGTCACCTCTCCTCCTACGTCGCCGGCAAGGCGGGCGTGATCGGCCTGACCCGCGCCGCGGCGCTCGACTACGCGCCGTTCGGGGTCAGGGTGAACGTGATCGCGCCCGGCCCGATCCTGACCGAGCACCTGGTGGCGGCCGGCCCGTCGGCTCAGGAAGGTGCGGCGTCGGCCGTACCGATCGGCCGGGTGGGGACGACCGCTGATATCGCGTCCGCCGTGCTGTGGCTGTGTTCGGACGCGGCGTCCTACGTGACCGGAGTGACGCTGCCGGTCGACGGTGGCCAGTCGGCCGGTGAGCGCCTCGACAACCCCTACACTCCGGGTGAATCGATGGATTGATCCCGCACCTCCCGTCTCCGCGGCGACGACCTCCGGATTGACTCTATCGAACTTGTGTTCGATTATGAAGCCATGAGTGTCGCTCGGCTGTCCGCCACGCGCCGGCTCCCGGCCGAGGCCCGGGGGAGCCGGATCCGTGAGCTGCAGGAGCGGGTGCTGCGGATGCAGGGCAGCGCCGCCACCCGGGCGCTGCCGGTGGTCGCTCCGCTCGCGCCGCTGTTCACTCCGCGGACCGGCGGGGCGTACGCGGTGGACAGCCCGAGCCTGGCGATGACCCTGCTGGCGGCGCCGTCCCAGGCCGGGGAATGGGTGGCGGTGATCGGCGCGGCGGACTTCGGGCTGGCGGCGGCGGCCGGCTTCGGGGTCGACCTGAGCCGGACCATCGCGGTGCCGGAGCCGGGCGAGCGCTGGCCGGACGTCGTCGCCGCACTGACCGAGATCGTCTCGGTGATCATGGTCCGGCCGGGCCGGGTGACCGAGCATCAGGCGGCCCGGCTGCGGACCAGGCTGCGGCAGCGGGACGCGATGTTGATCTCCTGGGGCGACTGGCCGCGCTGCGATGCCCGGCTCTCCATCGAGTCCTCCTGCTGGGACGGGCTGGGCCGCGGCCACGGCCGGATCACCGGCCGCCGGGCCGTGGTGTCGGTCCGCCGCTCGGGGCGCCCGTCCGGCCGGCTCTCCCTCTGGCTGCCCGGGCCCGATCAGCGGGTCGACACGGCGGATCCGGTGATCACCGAACGGCCGGACCGCTTCGTCGCCGAGGCGGTCTGAGATGGCCCCGCCCGCTGCAGCCCCGCCCGGTGCGGCCCAGGTCGGTGGCGGTCCGGTCGCAGAGGACCGGGTGATGGTGGTGTGGTGCCCGGACTGGCCGATCGTCGCCGCCCGGACGGAGCAGGAGCTGGTCCCGGACGCGCCGATCGCCGTGATCACCCGCGGCGAGGTGACCGCCTGCTCGGCGACCGCCCGGGACGAGGGGGTCCGGGTCGGGCTGCGCCGCCGGGATGCGGTCGGGCGCTGCCCCGAGCTGATCGTGCTCGATGATCAGCCGGATCGTGATCTTCGGGTCTTCGGGTCGGTGCTGTCGGCGATGGAGCAGGTCACGCCCGGGGTGATGCCGATCGTCCCGGGCCGGTGTGCGGTGCGGGTGCCGAGCCGCTACTACGGCGGCGAGACCGAGGCGGCCGCCGTGATCGCCGAACACCTGGTCGGGACCGGCGTCTGGGACTGCCGGATCGGTATCGCCGACGGGGTGTTCGCGGCCGAGCAGGCGGCTCGGCTGGCCGATCAGCAGGCGCATCAGGCGGTGCCGCCGGGCGGCTCGGCCCAGTTCCTGGCGCCGCTGCCGATCCGGATGCTGGGCGAGCCCGAGCTGGTCAGCCTGCTGGCCCGGCTGGGGATCAAGACCCTCGGCGCGTTCGCCGGCCTGTCCGCCCGGGACGTGCTGACCCGGTTCGGCCGGCCCGGTGCGCGGCTGCACCGGCTGGCCGGCGGCGCCGACGTCGGCCTGCTGGCCAGCCGGATCCCGCCGCTCGAGTTCACCCGGAGTTGTCCATTCGAGCCGGGGCTGACCTCGATCGAGACGATCGGGTTCAGCATCCGGCAGACCGCCGACTCCTTCGTCGGCGAGCTGGCCCGGCACGGGCTGGTCTGCACCACGGTCCGGATCGAGGTCGAGGCCGAGCCGACCTACGGCGAACACGGACCGGTGGACGGCTGGGTCGGGGTCCGGCGCTGGGCCCATCCCCGCTGGTTCGGCTCGGCCGATCTGATCGACCGGGTCCGCTGGCAACTGCAGGCCGATCCGGCGCCGGCGCCGGTGATCGAGGTCCGGCTGATCCCGGACGGCATCGAGCCGCTCAGCGATCAGGGCGAGGGGCTGTGGGGCAGCGCGCCGGACGAACGGATCGAGCGCGGCATCGCCCGGCTGCAGAGCATGCTCGGCCCCGAGGGAGTGCTGGCGGTCGGGCTGCAGGGCGGCCGCGGCCCGGCGGCCCGGCAATCGACCACGCCCTGGGGCGAGCAGCCGGTCGGCCGCCGTCCCGCCGAGCTGCCCTGGCCCGGCAGCATCCCGCCCCCCGCCCCGACCCGGGTCTTCGCCACCCGCCGCCCGGCGATGGTGTACGACTCCACCGGCCGCCCGGTCGGCCTCACCGACCGCGGCCTGATCACCGCCGAACCGACCACCTTCGCCACCCACCCCGACCCCGACTCCGACCCGCGCCGGACCAGGAAGCCCGAGACCCAGGAGATCCAAGCCTGGGCCGGCCCCTGGCCCATCTACGAGCTGTGGTGGGACCCCGCGAAGGCCCACAAGATCGCCCGGTTCCAGATGGTCGGCGAAGACGGCACCGCCTGGCTCCTCGTCCTGGACCGCGACCGCTGGTACGCCGAGGCGAGCTATGAATGATCATCCGTGCCCTGGCAGGACTCGGGAGTGGCGGGCGGCGTCCCTGGGCCCGCTTCGGATTGTGGTCTTGCCCGGGATCGGCCTCAAGGCCAAGCCCCTTCGGGGTGGCCTCCGGCCAGCCTTGACCCCGACCCCGGTCAAGAGGGTTCGGCAGCTATCGGGCCCCGGGGGAGGTCTGGCGATGCGAGCGAGGTTGAGTCCGGAGGAGCGCGTCGAGTGTGACGAAAACGACCCAGATCCGCTCCGGAGACGTCGTTTCCGTCCCACTCGGCGATCAGGACCAAGCCCGCAGGAAGTGCGCGGCACCAAAGCCGCCGTGACGCAGGAACCAACCACCAGGAGGCGGCATGGCGGTTCCCCCGCCGAGCCAGCCTCGGGCCCCCGAAAACCCTCCAGGCTCCGCACCCGGGCGCGGATCAGGATCACGAACAACCCAGCCGAAGCACCACGAGGGCGGGCGGTTCCGGGGTCTGTGCGCGGGCGTGGACGGGCCTGGCGGGAGCCCGCGACGCCAAGACAGCGGCAGCGGCACCCAAGATCATCGCGGGCGGATGGTTGCCCGCGCACAGACCCCGGAACCGCCCGCCCGGACCACAAATGATCAGACCAAGGTTGGGCGAGGTCGGAGATCCAGGTCCGGTCCACAGAGGAGCCTGGAGGGTTTTCGGGGGCCCGAGGATGGAGAGGCGCCGCCATGGGTTGGCATAATCCGGATATTCCTTGGTCCGAGCTGGAGCGGAAGCTGTCCGGCCGGCCGGAGCCGCATCCCGGTGCGAATCCGGAGACGGACTCGGCGCCGGGCTGGACGAAGAAGAGGAAGCACCGGTCGTGGGAGGAGGTCCGTCGCCCGGACGGGCCGGTGGTGCCGTATGCGGAACTGCACTGTCACAGCAATTTCAGCTTCCTGGACGGCGCGTCCGATGCAGAGAAACTGGTGGCCACGGCGGTCGGGCTCGGGCTGGAGGCCTTGGCGATCACCGACCACGACGGCTTCTACGCCGCGCCCCGGATCGCCGAGTCGGCGGCGGAGTACGGACTCCGTACGGTCTACGGCGCGGAGCTGACCCTGGACCTGCCCGAGGCCCAGGTCGGGGTCGCGGACCCGGCCGGTTCGCACCTGGTCGTGCTCGCGCGCGGCGTCGAGGGTTATCACCGGCTCTCCGCGGCGATGACCGAGGCCCATCTGCGCACCGCGGAGAAGGGCCACCCGGTGCACGATCCGGAGGAGCTGGCCGGGCTCGGCCGTGATCACTGGGCGGTGCTGACCGGCTGCCGGAAGGGCCCGGTCCGGCGCGCCCTGACCGGTGGTGGTGGAGCGACGGCCGCCGGCGCGGAGCTGGACCGGCTGGTCGCCCTGCTCGGCGCCGACAACGTGGTGGTGGAGCTGTTCGACCATGATCAACCGGACGACTCGATGATCAACGACCGGCTGGTCGAGCTCGCTGCCGATCGCGGGCTGCCGGTCGTCGCCACCAACAACGTGCACTACGCCACGCCCGGCGAGTATCGCCTGGCGACGGCGATGGCGGCGGTCCGGGCGCGCCGTGATCTGGCCGCGATGGACGGTTGGCTGCCGCCGCCGACGGCGTTCCTGCGCTCCGGCGAGGAGATGATCACGAAGTTCCGCCGGCACCCGGAGGCGGTCCGGCAGTCGGTCCGGCTCGCCGCCGAGTGCGCGTTCGACCTGCGGGCGGCGAAGCCGCGGCTGCCGAAACTGAAGATGGTGGCCGAGGACCACACGCCGACCACCTGGCTGCGCAAGCTGACCAGCGACGGCGCCGATGATCTCTATCGGCACAACCGGGCCGAGGCGGAGGAGCGGCTGCAGCGGGAGCTGGCGGTGATCGAGAGCAAGGGCTTCGAGGGCTATTTCCTGATCGTGCACGACATGGTGGATTACGCGCGGAGCAAGGGAATTCTCTGCCAGGGCAGGGGATCGGCGGCCAACTCGGTGGTCTGCTACGTGCTCAAGATCACCGCCGTCGACCCGATCAAGTTCGGGCTGCCGTTCGAGCGGTTCCTCTCCGCGACCCGGGACGAGGAGCCGGACATCGACGTCGACTTCGACGCGGCGCGCCGGGAGGAGGTGATCCAGGAGGTCTATCACCGCTACGGCCGGCGCAACGCGGCCCAGGTGGCCAACGTGATCAGCTACCGACCCCGGTCGGCGATCCGGGACATGGCCAAGGCGCTCGGCTACTCCACCGGCCAGCAGGACGCCTGGTCCAAGCAGCAGGACAGTTGGGCGGCGATCGGGGCAGCCGATGATCATGACATCCCGGAGCAGGTGATCGCCCTGGCCAACGAGCTGATGGGCGCGCCGCGGCATCTCGGCATCCACTCCGGCGGGATGGTGCTCACCGACCGGCCGATCTCCGAGGTCTGCCCGATCGAGCCGGCGCGGATGGAGAACCGCACCGTGCTGCAGTGGGACAAGGACGGCTGCGCGGTGATGGGCCTGGTCAAGTTCGACTTCCTCGGCCTCGGCATCCTGAACGCGATCCAGCACACGCTGACCGTGGTGGCCGAGACGATCGGCGAGAGCTGGACCCTGACCAGCCTGCCCAAGGAGGAGCCGGGGGTCTACGACATGCTCTGCCGGGCCGACTCGATCGGCGTCTTCCAGGTGGAGAGCCGGGCCCAGATCGGCACCCTGCCCCGGCTGCAGCCGCGCCGGTTCTACGACCTGGTGATCGAGGTCGCGCTGATCCGGCCCGGCCCGATCCAGGGTGGTGCCGTACACCCGTTCATCCGGCGCAAGACCGGCGCCGAGCCGGTGGTCTATCCGCACCCGAGCCTGGAGCCGGTGCTGAAACGGACCCTGGGCGTGCCGTTGTTCCAGGAGCAGCTGATGCAGATCGCGATGACCGTCGGCGGCTGCACCGGCGACGACGCCGACCTGCTGCGCCGGGCGATGGGTTCCAGCCGCGGCACCGAAAAGATCGAACGGCTGGAGCAGAAGCTGCGGCAGGGGATGACGGACAAAGGCATCACCGGAGCCCTGGCCGACGACATCTACGCCCGGATCCAGGCGTTCGCCAACTTCGGCTTCGCCGAGTCGCACGCAATCAGCTTCGCGCTGCTGGTGTACGCCTCCTCCTGGCTCAAGCTGCACTATCCCGGCGCGTTCCTGATCGGGCTGCTGCGGGCGCAGCCGATGGGGTTCTACTCGGTCCAGTCGCTGACCGCCGACACCCGCCGGCACGGGGTGACGGTGCTGCGGCCGGACATCGTCCGGTCCGGGGTCGACTCCGACCTCGAACCGCTCGAGGGGGAGGAGTTCGCGGAGGGGAGCCCTCCGTTCCCTGAGCCTGTCGAAGGGCCGAGCCCGATGCATCCGCTCCGCGCGACCGGCGATCCCCGTTGCCTCCACCAGCACCAGCCGCCGGCCGGCGACTTCGATCCCGAACAGCCGGATCGCACCGCCGAGCACCGCCGGGACGGCAGATTCGCGGTCCGACTGGGTTTCACCGACGTGCACGGCCTCGGCAAGGAGGTGGCCGAACGGCTCGTCGCGGCCCGGGCGGAACGGCCGTACGCCTCGATGAACGACGTGATCCGCCGGGCCGGGCTGACCACCGCCCAGGCCGAGGCGCTGGCCACCGCCGGCGCCTTCGACAGCTTCGGCCTGTCCCGCCGGCAGGCGCTGTGGAACGCCGGGTACGCGGACAGCATCGACCAGCTGCCCGGCTCGGCGATCGACGCGGCGCCGCCGACTCTGCCGGGGATGAGCGCGGCCGAGGTCACCCTCGCCGACCTGTGGGCGACCCGGATCTCACCCGATGATCATCCGCTGGACCATCTGCGGGAGGTGCTGGACCGGCACGACATCCTCCCGGTCGGGGCGCTCGGCGCGGAGCACGACCGACGGCGGGTCAAGGTGGCCGGGCTGGTGACGCACCGGCAGCGGCCGGGCACGGCCAAGGGGGTCACGTTCCTCAACCTGGAGGACGAAACCGGGATGCTCAACGTGGTCTGTTCAGCGTCCCTGTGGTCCCGTTACCGGCGGCCGGCGCGGACCAGCAACAGTCTGGTCATCCGCGGGGTGATCGAGCACACCTCGGGAGTCACCAACCTGGTCGCGGACCGGATCGAACCGCTCAGTGAGGTGCTCGGTGAGCTCACCGCGGTGCTCCCGGCACGGCACGGCTCCCGCGATTTCCACTAGCCCACCCTCGGTCCGCAGCAGCCGCTCCTCGGCGGCCGCGGCGGCGGCGTTCAGCTCCGCCGCGCTCTGGTTGCCGAAGGCGAGGCCGAGCAGCATCACGTGCTGGATCAGCACGCCGAACCCGATCCGCTCGAACAACCCGAACCCCGGCAACCCGGAGCCGAAGATCAGAAACAGGGTGAAGTGCACCACCAGGCCGGCCAGGACGCCGTAGAGCAGCCAGCGGGCGACGGTCAGCAGCCGGGCCGAGTGACCGGGCAGCAGCACATCGGGAGCGGCCTTGGCCAGCACCAGACCGGCGGCCGGCAGCGCGATCAGCGCCCAGCCCGCGCCGATCCGGTGGATCATCGAGCTGACCGTCGGGCTGACCGCCTCGGGCAGGTCGGTCGGCAGCACGCCGGACACGAACAGGCCGACGGTGAAGCTGATCAGCAGGCCGATCACCCAGCGCAGCGGCCGGCGCAGCTCCGGCCACAGCTTGGCCGCCCGATGCACCCGGTGGGCGAGGATCACGCCACAGCCGGCCAGCAGCGAGGCGCTGAACCAGACCATCAGGTAGCCGCCGGGGATCCAGGCGTAGTCGCTGATCGGTGCCGTCAGCGGGTTGACCGTCGCGGCCCCGGTCAGGTGGGCGATCACCATCGGCGGAATGGCGAGCAGGGCGCAGGTGATGACCCAGGTCTGGGTGCGCAACGACGACTGCCAGTTCTTCGAACGAGGCGTCGCCTCCGGTCGGGAGGAGGATTTCGACCTGGGCGAGCCCACGGGGGTCGCCCGGGCCGCGCGAGATGCCTTCGACACGTTCGCCATGCCTCAGCTACGACCCCTTCCCGGCCCGCCCGGACGGTTCAGCCACAAGGGACCCTGAGAAGGATATCGCCGTGTCCTGTACGGTCGCCGCACCCTGGCCGTATGTCGGAACAAAGCTCGGCTCCTTCCCCTCCTGTCGAACTCAGCCGGTGCGGCGGCTATTCCCGGCCGGCCGCACCGGCCAGGGCCAGGCCGGTGGCAGCGGCCGGATCGGTCGAAGCGGCGGCGGACGCGAACCGGCCCGGCGCCTCCGCCGGCTCGAGGGTGGAGCGCCCGATGGCCGGTACGGGCTCGACGGCCGGCTGGGGGCGGAGGGCCGTGGCGACCAAGATCAGATAGCCGATCATGAAGGCGAAGCCGACCCGTTCCAGCAGGCCGAAGGCCGGGATGCCCGAGCCGGTCAGCGCCAGCGGCAGGTGGATGGCGAGGAAGATCACCGCGGCCCCGGACAGTCCGACGGCGGCTCGGACCAGCGCCCGGCCGACGGCGGGGCGGCTCTGCCGGCACGAACCGGCGAGCAGCAGCCCGGCCAACGGCAGCGACAGGAACGACCAGGCCGCCCCGATCCGGTGTGCCACGGCCGACAGCGAGCTCGACGCCGTCCCCGGCGGATCGGTCGGGAACACGCCGACCACGGTCAGCGCGACGGCGAAGCTGATCAACAGTGCGGCCGCCAGCCGGCGGCGCCGGAGCTCCGGCACGACCGATCCCGTGGTCATCACCGACCGGCGGATCAGGTCCGACCGGCGGATCAGGTCGGCGGCGAGCACCGCGCCGCAGCCGGCCAGCAGCAGCGCGCCGAGCAGCACCATCGGGTAGCCGCCGGGCAGGTAGACGTAATGGCTGATCGGTGCCGAGATCGGGTTCAGCGCCGCTCCGGTGAGGTGGCTGATCGCCATCGGAACCAGGGAGATCAGGGCCAGGGTGGCGACCACCGACTGGGTCGTCCAGAGGCTTGCGGAGCGCGGATTCGGCATGATCATCAGCGTTCCGGAAATGCGATCACCGGGCGATCAGGCAGTCACCCGAATCGGGCCTCGGGTTATCCCCACCCTCAGGGTAGGGGCGATACGTTCTGGTCCGGATCAGTCCCGGACGGACCGGGCGAGGACGGGCGCGACGGTGCCGGTGGAGACCGGCCCTGCGCGTACGACCATCGTCAGCACGATCAGGTAGCCGATCATGAACGCGAAGGCCAGCCGCTCCACCAGCCCCAGGGCCGGGATGCCGGACCCGGCGATCAACAGCGGCAGCTGGATCGCGCCGAAGACCAGGACGCCGACGAGCAGCGCGACCGCCAGCCGTTGCAGGGCCAGCGCGCCGCGGAGGCCGACCAGTCGCGGCGATCGGGCGAGCACGATCCCGGCGGCGGGCAGGGCGACGAAGGTCCAGATGACGCTGGCCCGGTGCACCAGTTCGGTGGCCGAGGGGTTCGCGCTGCCCGGTGGGTCGGTCGGCACCAGCCCGACCACGCTGAAGGCGACGGCGAACGTGAGCAGCAGGAAGCCGGCGAGGCGGCGAGGATGATCATCGCGGGTCGGCGGTCCGCCCGACCGGCGCAACAGATCGATCGCGATCGTCGCGCCACAACCGGCCATCAGCAGGGCGCCGAACAGCACCAACTGATAGCCGCCGGGCAGGTAGACGTACTGGCTGATCGGCGCGTGCAACGGATCCAGACCGGTGCCGGTGAACTGGCCGATCAGCACCGGCATCGGTGCGATCACGGCCAGGGTCAGGCCGATCGCCTGGGAGTTTCGCAGAGTCACTCCGGCGATCACCGGCCGGCCAGGATTTCCGTTTCGCATGACCCTTAGCCTTACTGACCGGGCAAGCCCGCGCGATCCGGCTGGCACACGGAATCCGGCTCGGGCTAGCCCTAGCGCACCCGGGAGCCAACTCGGGCCGGCTCCGGGAACTACCGCGAACGAGGCGGATCCGGGCCGGATCCGACTGTGGTGCCGGACAATCGGCGGTGAACTCACCCCTATGGGGGTGGTCTGCGGCGGATCGGCGACTAACAATGGGCGCATGCGTGCGTTCCAGAACCGACCCCGGCTGCGCTGGCTTGTGCCGATCGCGGCGGCCGTGACGATCTTGTCCGGCGGGCTGCTGGCCGGCACCGCGGTGGCGGAGCCGGCCCTGCCCGAGCGGACCGCCGAGCAACTGGTGGCCGAGGTCGCCGCCGCTCGTCCCACCAACTTCTCCGGCACGATCCAGACCAGTGCCGAGCTCGGGTTGCCTGAGCTTCCCGGCGGTCGGCGCGGCAGTGACTTCGAGGCGCTGCTGGCCGGCAACAACACGATCCGGATCTGGGCCGGGGCCGAGGACCAGTCCCGGGTGGCGGTGCACGGCACGTTCGGCGAGTCCGACCTGATCCGCAACGGCTCCGAGGTCTGGCTGTGGAACAGCCAGGAGAAGACGGCGGTGCACAGCACGCTGAGCGGCAAGGAGCGGCAGCGTCCTGACGATGCGCCGACGCCGCAGCAGCTCGCCGCGAAGGCGATCGCCGCGATCCAGCCGTCCACCCAGGTCGACGTCGCCCGCAACGTTACGGTCGCCGGCCGCTCCGCGTACGAGCTGGTGCTGCAGCCGAAGGACGACCGCTCCCTGGTCGAGCAGATCCGGATCGCCGTTGACGGCGAGACCTACCTGCCGCTCCGGGTGCAGGTGCTGGCCGAGGGCGGCGAGCGACCGGCCGCGGAGGCCGCGTTCACCGCGATCGACTTCACCGCGCCGGACCCGAGCGTGTTCGAGTTCACCCCGCCGCCCGGCACCGAGGTCAAGAAGGACACCGACGGCGACCACTCCGATGATCATGGAAAGTCCAAGCAGCCGAAGGATTCCGACAAGTCCAAGGGCGCCGACGGTCCGACGGTGATCGGTAAGGGCTGGACGGCCGTCTATCTGGCCGAGCAGGCCGGCGCCAAGGGCAGCGAGTCCGACAGCGAGCTGCTGAACGCCCTGCCGCGGGTCTCCGGCACCTGGGGCACCGGCCGGCTCTTCAGCTCCCGACTGGTCTCCGCGGTGATCACCGACGACGGCCGGGTCGCCGCCGGTGCGGTCCGGCCCGAGCTGCTCTACGACGCGCTTGAGCGTTGACGATCGCCCGGTGTCGGCGCCGGCCGCTCCGGCGCCGCGGACCGACACCGGCGATCCGATCGTCACCTCCGGGCTGACCAAGCGATTCGGACGGCAACTGGCGGTCGACGACGTCGACCTGGTGGTGCCGGCTGGCGCGACGTACGGCTTCCTCGGCCCGAACGGGTCCGGCAAGACCACGACCATCCGGATGCTGCTCGACCTGATCCGGCCGACCGCCGGCAGCCATCGGCTGTTCGGCCTGCCGATGCCGCAGTCGTCCCGGGCCGTGCTGAAGCGGGTCGGGGCCTTGGTCGAGGGGCCGGCGTTCCATCCGTACCTCTCCGGCCGGTCCAACCTGATCCGGCTGGACGCGGCCGACCGGTCCGCCGATCCGCGGACCAGCGACCGGCGGGTCGACGCGGCATTGGACCGGGTGGGGCTGCTCGGTGCCGCCGGGAAGAAGTACCGGGCGTATTCGCTGGGCATGCGGCAGCGGCTGGCCCTGGCGGCGGCGTTGCTGATGCCGCGGGATCTGCTGGTGCTGGACGAGCCGACCAACGGCCTCGACCCGCAGGGGACCCGGGAGGTACGGCACCTGATCGCCGACCTGGCCGCCGAGGGCGTCACCGTGTTGATCTCCTCGCATCTGCTGTCGGAGGTGCAGCAGTTGTGCACCCACGTCGGTGTGATGCACGCCGGCCGGCTGATCACCCAGGGTCCGATCGACGACCTCAGCGTCTCCGCCGTGCAGACCGTACGGGTGCAAACCGACCGGCCGGCCGAGGCGGCGGCCGTGCTGACCCGGCTCGGGCTGAGCGGCGTGGCGACGGACGCGTCGGCCGCCACCGCTGAACTTGGTGGTGTGGCGGTCCCGGAGATCGTCCCCGCGCTGGTCGGCGCCGACGTCTCGGTGCTCGGCTTCTCGGTGACCGCGCCGAGCCTGGAGGAGATCTACGTGGAGCTGACCGGGGAGGGATTCGATGTCAGCGGCTGAGGGCGTGGGGGTGGACGTGATCGACTCCGGCGGTTTTCGGTGGCCCGGTCGGCTGCTGCTGTCCGAACTGCGGTTGATCTTCACCCGGCGGCGCAACATCGCCGGGATGGGCGTGCTCGCCGCCGTGCCGATCCTGCTGGCGGTCTCGACCAAGGTCTGGGGCGGCGACGGCGGAGGGCCGGACTTCCTGTCCTCGATCACCTCCAGCGGACTGTTCGTCGCGCTGGCCGCGCTGGCGATCGAGCTGCCGCTGTTCCTGCCGCTGGCGGTGGCCACCATCGCCGGGGATTCCATTGCCGGCGAGGCCAACCAGGGCACGTTGCGCTATCTGCTCACCGTGCCGGCGGGGCGGACCCGACTGTTGGTGATCAAGTACGCCTCGATCGTGATCTTCGCCCTGGTGGCGACACTGCTGGTCGCGGTGGTCGGGGTGCTGATCGGAATGATCTTGTTCGGCGCCGGACCGATGATCACCTTCTCCGGGACCCAGCTGGGCTTCGCGGCGGGCCTCGGCCGGCTGATGTTGATCGTCGGCTATCTGGCGGCCGGCTTCGCCGCGCTGGGAGCGATCGGGCTGTTCATCTCCGTGCTGACCGAGCAGCCGATCGCGGCCACGGTCGCGACGGTGCTGGTGAACGTCGCGATGTTCGTCTGTGACACCATCCCGCAGCTCGACTGGCTGCACCCCTGGCTGCTCACCCACTGGTGGACCGCCTTCGGCGACCTGATCCGCGACCCGATGGCCTTCGACTCCGTCGGCCGCGGCCTGCTCACCGCCGCCGCCTACGCCCTGATCTTCTGGCTCGCCGCCTGGGCCCGCTTCGCCGGCAAGGACGTCAGCTCCTAACCCCTTCCGTGACCCGTCAATTTCACCCCACGAAACGCTCCGCTTCGCTCCACGTTTCGCAGGGACCCCGAGCAGCTGCGGGCTTTCTGGCGGCGTGTCGAAGCGGATCTGACGGCTCGACCGGTCTGGGGCAGGATCAGGACATGGCGATCCACAGCGGTGTCGAGAAGGTGGCCTGGGTGCACATCGTGGACCGACGGCTGCTGGTGGGGCGAAACCGCGGGCGGACGTTGTTCTATCTGCCGGGCGGAGCGCGGGAGACCGGCGAGTCCGACCTGCAGACGCTGGCGCGGGAGGTGACCGAAGAACTGGGCGTGACCGTCCGGCTGGACACAGTCAGCCTGGTCGGCCGCTACCTCGCCTTTCGGGACGGCCGGGACGACCAACTGACCTACATCGCTTACACCGCCGAGCATGACGGGACGATCGCGCCGCACAGCGAGGTGGAGGAGCTGGCGTGGGTGACCACAGCCGAAGCCGACCGGGTCACCGGCGCAGTGCAGCTGGTGATGGCCACGCTGGTCGACCGCGGCCTGCTCGACTGACGTCCTGACGCGACCGCCATCGGCCGCCGCGACCCCCACAACGGTCGCGCGGCCCGACACCGTTCGCGCGCCCTCAGCGTCAGCGCGCTTCGCCGACCGCTCGCTCCGCGCTACGCCGACCGCTCGCTCCGCGCCGCGAACGGTACGCGGGCGCGCGACCGTTGTGGGGGTCGCGGGGGCTGATAGGGGTCGCGGCTGGACTTGATGGCGCCGAGCGACGGCGGGTTTGCTGGACTGATGTCGAGAGGCGGGCATCGCGACTCTGCGAACGGTCGCGCGGGCCGCGACCGTTCGCGTGGCCCGGGTTTGCGGCGTGCTGGGCTGACTGCTCGTTCTGTGCCGCGATCGGTATCCGGTCGCGCGACTGTTGTGGAGGTCGCGCGGGCCGCGACCGTTCGCGTGGCCCGGGTTTGCGGCGTGCTGCGCTGACTGCTCGTTCTCCGCCGCGATCGGTATCCGCTCGCGCGACTGTTGTAGAGGTCGCGCCGGCCGATTGGGGTCGCGGCTGCTGGGTCGCTCGGCGGCGCGGCGCATCGCGAGAATTCTGGACCGGGGACGGAGGCCGACCGGACCGAGCTGTGGGTCGTTGAGGCGGCCGGGCACGTGATGCCGATTCATCCCCGGCTGGTGGATGCCGTCGCACCGCCAGCGGGTGGTGTGGGCCGCGCTTGACGCGGCCTGGAAACCCGGCCGCCGGTCGACCGGGCCTCGAGTCAACGCCTTGGGCGCCCTGGATCAGCTCCGACATCCCGGCCCGGGATGTCGGCGAGACGTCACATCGGCTACGACACGCCGCAGAAATCGGCGCGGATGTGACGGCTCGGCGGGTTGGTGGGTCAGGAGCTCCGGTTGCGGCGGCGACGACGGCGGGTGGGGGAGCCGGTGGCTCCGTCCGTGCCGGTGGCGGAATCAGTGCCGGTGGCGGCCGCCGGGGTCGGGTCGGGGGTGCTCGCGTCGCCGTGGGCCTGGTCGGTCGTGCCGTTCGTGCCGTTGGCGGCGACCTCGACCGGTTCGCCGTTGCGCAGCCGGCGCCGGGTCCGCTCGCGCGGCTTGCGCTCGGCCGGACGACGGCGCTCCGGCCGATCCGAACGATCGCGATCGGAGCGATCCTTTCGCTCGGGGCGCTCGACCTCCCGCTCCGGCACCAGTCGGCCCTTGACCGAGCGGTCGATGCCGAGGTCGTGGAACAGGTGATCGGAGGTCGAGTAGGTCTCCTGCGGCTCCTCGAACGGCAGCCCGAGGGTGTTGTTGATCACCTTCCAGCGGGTCCGGTCGGCCCAGTCGACGAAGGTGATCGCCACACCGGTGGCGCCGGCCCGGCCGGTCCGGCCGATCCGGTGGATGTAGGTCTTGTCGTCGTCCGGGCACTCGTAGTTGATCACGTGGCTGACGCCTTCGACGTCGATGCCGCGGGCCGCGACGTCGGTGGCGACGAGGACGTCGACTCCGCCGGAACGGAACTGCTTCAACGCCTTCTCACGGGCGATCTGCGAAAGATCACCATGGATCGGCCGGGCGGCGAAGCCGCGATCGACAAGATCATCGGCGATCCGCTGAGCGCTGCGCTTGGTCCGGCTGAAGATCATCACCCGGTTCCGGCTCTCGGCCTGGAGGATCCGCGCGATCACCTCCGGCTTGTCCAGATCATGGGCCTGGTAGACGAACTGCGCCGTGGTCGGCACCGTCTCCTCTTCACCGGTGGCCTCGGCCCGGATGTTGACCGGGTGCCGCAGGTGCCGCCGGGCCAGGGTGACGATGGCGCTCGGCATGGTGGCCGAGAACAGCATCGTCTGCCGCAGCTCCGGGGTCCGGGACAGGATTCGTTCGACGTCGGGCAGGAAGCCGAGGTCGAGCATCTCGTCGGCCTCGTCCAGCACCATCACCTTGATGTGGCTCAGATCGAGGACCCGACGGTCGACCAGGTCGAGCAGCCGGCCGGGCGTGCCGACGACCACCTCGACGCCTTCGGCCAGGGCGGCGAACTGCGGCTCGTACGCCACCCCGCCGTAGACGGTGCAGAGTCGCACCTGGCGCGTGGTGGAGGCCGTGGTCAGGTCCTTGGCCACCTGGCCGGCCAGCTCGCGGGTCGGTGCGACGACCAGGCCCTGCGGCGCGCCGGGCTTGGCCAGCTCGTCGTAGCCGCGCTCATCGGGGGCGACGATCCGCTGCAGCATGGTGATGCCGAAGGCGAGCGTCTTGCCGGTGCCGGTGCGGGCCTGACCGATCAGGTCGGTGCCGGTCAGGGCGATCGGCAGCGCCATCGCCTGGATCGGGAACGGATGAACGATCCCGACCTTGTCCAGCGCCTCGGTGATCGGGGCCATCACGCCCAGGTCGGCGAACGTCTGCTCGGCGATCGGGTCGGGGTGAGCCTCCGCGCCGGGAGCTTCGGTCGACTGTTGGTCGGTGGGGGCGGGCACGAGCGTGTCCGCGGGCGTCTCGTTAGTCAGGATCATTCCTTTGGTCTGTCCGCGCTGTAGTTCAATCAGCGCTGTCGCTAGCTAGTCTTCGGTGCGGCGGCCAGGTGCGCTTCCGGCACGACATCGGAGGGTGCAAAACCTCTCGATGGTGCCTGGAACGGCAGGCACGCGTCGCCTCTACGGCTTGCATTCTAGCTGACCGATGCCGATTTCCCTGCTTGCCCGCCTCCGAGCCATAAGCTTCTGACCCATGACTGCCCCCTCTGGACCCCCTCCGGCAGCGGTGCCGTCCGACCCGGAATACCTGGCCGGAGCGGTCGATCTGCTCGGAATTCTGGCGTACGGGGCGCTGACCGCGTTCGAACGGCTGGCGGAGGATGCGCGGACCGCGCCGACCCTGGCCGACAAGGTCCAGATCGCCCAGCTCGCCGCCCGGCAGATCGACCACTTCGACCGGGTTTCGGAGCGGGTGAGCCAGCTGGACAGCGACGTGATGACGGCGATGCGGCCGTTCCACGCGCCGTTCGACGCCTTCCACGCCTATACCGCGCCGAAGGACTGGCTGGAGGGTCTGCTCAAGACGTACGTCGGCGACGGTTTCGCCGCCGACTTCTACCGGGAGGTGGCGGCCTTCGTCGACGCCGACACCCGCGAACTGGTGAACGAGGTGCTGGCCAACGAACCGCACGCGGACTACGTCGTGGCCCGGGTGACCGAGGCGATCCGGGCCGATCAGCGGGTCGCCGGCCGGCTGGCGCTGTGGGGCCGGCGGCTGGTCGGCGAGGCGCTCAGCCAGGCCCAGCGGGTGGCCGCCGACCGGGACGCGCTGACCAGTCTGCTGACCGGCACGGTGGACCGCCCCGGCCTCGACCTGGCCGCGATCAGCCGGATGTTCACCCGGCTGGTCGAACGGCACACGGCCCGGATGGCACGGGTCGGTCTGCAGGCCTGACCGGTCGTGCCGATGACGTACCGCTGGGGTGTGGATCCGTCCGGGCGTCACCTGCTGCGCGACGGCGAACCCTGGTTCCTGCTCGGCGACACCGCCTGGGAGTTGCTGCACCGGCTGACCAAGGACGAGGCCGCGCACTACCTGCGGACCCGGGCGGCGCAGGGCTACAACACGATCTTGACGGTGGCCCTGGCCGAGTTCGACGGGCTCGACGAGCCGAACGCGGAGGGACAGCTGCCGTTCCTCGATGCCGACCCGCGCCGGCCCGTCGAGGCGTACTGGGCGCACGTCGACTGGTGCCTCGACACCGCGGCCGGGCTGGGCCTCACCGTCGGGCTGCTGCCGACCTGGGGCTGCCACTGGCGCGACGCCGACCCACGCCGCGGCACGGTCACCTTCGACGCCGGCCGGGCCCTCGCCTACGCCCGGTGGCTGAACAGCCGGTACGGCGACACCGACCTGATCTGGGTGCTCGGCGGCGACCGGATGCCGGCCACGCCCGAGCAGCGGCAGGTGATCGAGGCCTTCGCCGCGGGCGTCCGCGGCGAGAAGTTGATCACCTATCATCCGGGTGGCCGGGCGTCCTCGTCGGAGGCGTTCCCCGATGCCGGCTGGCTCGACTTCGATCTGATCCAGTCCGGCCACACCGGCTGGACGACGCCGAACGACACCTTCATCGAGCAGGAGTACGCCCGCGGGGTGCGGCCGATCCTGGACGGCGAGCCGAACTACGAGAACCACCCGGTGATGACGCCGTCCTGGGCGCCGGTGGACCGTTGCTGGTTCGACGACCGCGACGTCCGGCGGGCGGCCTACCACGCCGTGTTCGCCGGCGCCTGCGGTCATGTCTACGGCTGCCACGACGTGTGGCAGTTCTACGACCCCGACCGGCGGCCGCCGATCAACGGGGCCCGGACCGGCTGGCGAGCCGCGCTGACCCTGCCCGGCGCCGTCCAGGCCGGGCTGCTGGCCCGGTTCGCGGCCGACGTCGAGCTCAGTGGCTGGCAACCGAACCAGGCCCTGATCGCCGCCGGCGGCGGCTTCCTCGGCACCCAGCAGCGGGCGCTGGAGCGGCCCGGCGGCGTCCTGGTCTACGCGCCGGCCGGGCGGGCGGTCCGACCGGTGCCGGCCCTGTTCGCCGACGGTGCGACCTGGACGGCCGACTGGTGGGATCCGCGGACCGGGACCTGGACCACGCCGGCCCGGGTCAGCGGGCCGGGGCCGATCGAGCATCCGTTCCCCGGCGATGACGGGGTGCTCAGGTTGGCGCGGTGACCAGGCCGGGCACCGGTTTCGCGGCCCGCTCGGTCTTCGTCGCCGGAGCCGACCGGACCGCCGGCAGCGTGATCACCGCGACCAGTCCGCCGCCGTCGCGGGGGGAGAGGTCGAGTGTCCCGCCGTGCCGGGCGACGATCGTGTCGACGATCGACAGACCGAGCCCGACGTTGCGGCCGACCCGACCGTTCGGCCGGGACAGCCTCGATTCGGCGCCGCGGTAGAACGGCTCCCGGAGCAGCTCCACCGTCTGCCGGGCGAGCACGGCGCCGGTGTTCTCGATCCGCAGCTCGACCCGGTCGCCGATCATGGTCGAGCCGATCCAGACGGAGCCGCCGGGCTGGTTGTGGGTGATCGCGTTGTCGATCAGGTTGGTCACGGCCTGGCCGATCATGGTCTGGTCGGCGGAGATGATCACCGAAGGCGGCTGCCGGTTGATCATGGTCACGCCGGCGTTCTCGGCCGCCTCCCGGGTGTCCAGGACGGCGTCGTCGACGATCGCCGACAGATCTTCCGGGCCGGCGTCGATGGCTGCGTCGGCGCCGCGGGTGAGCATCAGCAGGGCACTGATCAGGCGCTCGCTCTGCTGGTTGGCCCGCAACGCGGTGCGGACCGAGGCCGCCATGGTCTCCGGAACCCGGCCCTGGGTCAGCGGGATCTCCAGCGCGGTCCGGCTGACGGTCAGCGGGGTCCGCAGCTCGTGGGAGGCGTTGGCGACGAACCGTTCCTGGGCGGCGAAGGCCGACTGCAGCCGGTCGAGCATGCCGTCGAAGGTGTCGCCGAGTTCCTTGATCTCGTCCTTCGGCCCGGGCAGCGACAGCCGCCGGTGCAGATCGTCGGTGGACAGGCCGCGCGCCATCGTGGTGACTTCGGCGATCCGGCCCACGGCCCGGCCGGCCAGGAAGTACGACAGCACGGCGGCCAGCGCGGTGCAGCCGATCAGGGCCGCCACCGACCACGGCATCAGCCCCTGCAGCACCGTCGTGGCCAGCTCGTTCTCGACCGCCATCCGGGTCACCGGTTGAGCCCGGGTGACATAGGGCTCGACCGGGTAGTACTCGACGGCCTGCGCCTGATCGGCGCTGATGGAGAGCCGGAACAGCTGGTTGATGATCACGTACTCGACCGCCAGCAGACAGAGCCCGGCGAACGCGACCAGGCCGGTGATCATCAGCGTCAGTCGGGTCCGGAAGCGCAGTGCCATGATCATCCCATCCGATAGCCGAAGCCGGGCTCGGTGATGATCACCGAGGGTTCACCGAGTTTGCGCCGCAGCGCATGCACGACGACCTTGACCACGCCGCGGGAGCGGTCGCCGTCGTCGGTCCAGACCAGATCCAGCAGTTCCCGTGGCGTCACCACTCCACCGGCGGATTCCAACAGCACCTGCAGCACGCCGAGCTCCTTCGGGGTCAGCCGGAGCGGCCGGCCGTCCCGTTCGGCCAATCGGCGCACCGGATCGAGGCGGACCCCAACGTGTTCCAAGATCATCGCCCGGGGTGACGTGCCGCCGCGGCGGCCCAGGGCCCGGATCCGGGCCAACAGTTCCAGGTACGCGAACGGCTTCGGCAGATAGTCGTCCGCGCCGAGCTCGAGGCCCGCCACCCGGTCGGACAGGGTGCCGGCCGCGGTCAGCATCAGCACCCGGGCCGGGTAGTCGATCGCGGCCAGCGCCCGGCAGACCGCGTCGCCGGACAGTTCGGGCAGATCCCGGTCCAGGATGACCACGTCGATGTCGTGCTCACCGAGGAAGGTCAGGGCGGCAGCACCGTCGCCGACGGCGTCGACGGCGAAGCCCTCGCCGCGCAGTCCCGTGGTCAGGGTGTCGGCCAGGTCGCGCTCGTCCTCGACGATCAGGATCCGCATTCGAGCCGCCCTCCTCGCGTTCCGTCGGCCTCGGTGAAACGTGTCCAGAATGCCATCGCCCTGGTTAGGCCGCGGTTAGCCGGCGCCGAACCGCCCGCTAACCCCGATCTCGATAGACCTGATGACGGAGCAAGCATCCCCGAAAATTGAGGAGATCGAGATGAAGTGCCGCAACCTGGCCCGGCTGGTGGGTGCCGTGTCCGTGCTGGTGGTGATCGCCGGGTGTTCCGGCCCGATCGCCGGCCCGGATCCGGCCGCGACCCCAGGTGGCCGGCCGCTCGACGCGTACCTGAACCCGCCGGTGGACCAGGCGAAGCAGAAGGCGGACCAGCAGAAGATCGAGGAAGCCGTGGCCCGCTGCATGAAGGAGCAGGGCTTCGAATACACGCCGCAGCAGCCGATGGACTGGCCCGAGCCGCCGAAGATCGACCTGACCGATCGCGGCTGGGTGGAGAAGTACGGCTACGGCATCAGCACCCGCGACGAAGAGCCGATGCCGCAGCAGGAGGATCCGAACGGGGACCGGATCAAGAAGATGACCAAGAAGCAGCAGGACGCCTACTTCAAGGCATTGCACGGCGACGGCGGCGGGATGGCGACGACCCGGGGCGGTGGCGGGGGCGGCGTGCCGATCGGCGGCGGCGATGCCGGCTGCTACGGCAAGGCGCAGCAGGAGGTCTTCCCGGACGCGAAGCCGGTCGACTTCGAGGAGTTCAAGGACCTGTTCGACGCGATGGCCAAGCTGGACCAGCAGGTCGAATCGGATCCGCGGGTCGCGCCGTTGATCACCGAGTGGGCCGGTTGTCTGGCCGGCGCGGGCCACGGCGGCTTCAGCAAGATCAAGGAGCCGGAGGATTCGATCCAGAAGAAGTGGGCCGACCTGAACGGCTGGAAGTTCATGAACGACTCCGACGGCGGCAGCGGGTCGGTGGTGCAGGCACAGCCGGCGGGCCCGGATCGCAATCCGCCGGACCCGCAGAAGGTGGCCAAGTTGCGGGCCGATGAGATCAAGCTGGCTCTGGCCGACACCGACTGCCGCAAGGACTACACCAAGACCGCGACCGACGTGCGGACCGAGCTCGAGCAGCGGTTCATCGACGAGAACAAGGCCCAGCTGGAACGCTTCCGCGACCAGCTGAACCAGGGACGGTGAGCGTGTCGGCCCGACGACTCGTCGCCGCGGTCGCGCTGACCGCGTTGCTGGCCGCCGGCGCCGGGTTCGGTGCCGCCCAGTTCGTCAAGTCACCGGCGGACCGGGCGGCCGAGCTGAAACCGCCCGCGGCCGGCCCGGTCACCGTGCCGGTCAGCCGCGGCCCGCTGACCTCGACCGTGGTCACCCGCGGCGACGTCGGCTTCAACGACACGACCAAGATCACGCTCACGCCCGGCATCGGGGGACCGGGCGTGATCACCGGCAAGGTGCCCAAGGTCGGCACGACGATCAAGGAGGGGATGGTGATCTTGGAGGTGTCGGGCCGGCCGGTGATCGCGCTGACCGGCAAGACTCCGAGCTATCGCACGTTGCAGCCGGGCAGCAAGGGTGCCGACGTGAAGCAGCTGCAGCAGGCCCTGGACCGGCTCGGCTACTACTCGGGCGACGCGGACGGGGTGTACGACGCCGGCGTCGGCGACGCGGTCGCGGAGCTGTATCGAGATCTCGGGTACGAGCCGCCCGCGCCGGCCGAGGACCGGGCCGGTGCCGAGAAGGCGGCCGAGGACAAGCTGAAGGCGGCGAAGGAGAAGCTGGCCGCGGCGAAGAAGAGCCTGGCCGACGTGAAGGCCGGGCCGAAGGAATCAGAGCGGCTGTCCGCGCAGGGACAGGTCGATCAGGCCGAGGCGGAACTGAAGCAGGCCAAGGCGGCCAAGCCGCAGAACAAGGCGGCGATCGGGGCCGCGAAGAACCGGCTGGCCGTGGCCGAGGCGCAGTACGACGAGATGATGGATCGCTACAAGGGCAGCGCCGAACGCCGTGCGGTGCGGACCGCCGAGCAGGAGCTGGACGAAGCGGAGGAGGAACTGGCCGAGGCCCGGGACGAGGCGGCCACCCCGCTGCCGCAGAACGAGATCGTGGTGCTGCGCGGCTTGCCGCGGCGGGCCGACGAGGTGCCGGCCAAGCTCGGGGGCACCGTCTCCGGATCGGTGATGACGGTGGCCGGCACCGAGCCGGAGGTGGTCGCGACGGTCACCGAGGCCGAGGCGGAGCTGCTGAAGAAGGGGATGAAGGCGACCCTGGAACTGCCCGACGGCACCGAGCTCAAGGCCACGGTGATCAAGATCGAAAACGGCGAGGACGACGGCAAGAAGATCACGCTGGTGCCGAACAAGGTGACCGCGGCCCAGGCGGCCGAGCTGCGCGGCGCCAATGTGAAGGTCACCGTCGCGGTCGGCAACAGCGACGGCGCGGTGCTGTCGGTGCCGTCCGCGGCGCTGTTCGCCACCGCCGACGGGGCGACCCAGGTCGAGGTCCAGACGCCGGAGGGCGGCACCCGGATGCTGCCGGTCCGGACCGGGCTGACCGCCGACGGGCAGACCGAGGTGCATCCGGTCGACGCGGCCGGCAAGGACCTGCCGGAGGGCGCGGACACCCTCGCCGAGGGCAGCCTGGTGGTGGTCGGCCGATGAGCGAGCCGGTGGTGGAGCTGATCGGGCTGTCGCGGTCGTTCCCCGGGCCGCCGGAAGTGCTGGCGGTACGGGGCGTCGACCTCACCATCCGGGCCGGCGAATACGTGTCGATCGTCGGGCCGTCCGGATCCGGCAAGTCCACGCTGCTGCACCTGCTCGGACTGCTCGATCAGCCGAGCGGGGGCACGTACCGGCTGGACGGGGACGACGTGTCGGCGCTGCCGGAACGGCGCCGCTCGGCTGTCCGGGGGAGCCGGATCGGGTTCGTCTTCCAGTCGTTCCACCTGCTGCCGAGCCGGACGGTGATCGACAACGTGATGCTCTCGATGCTCTACCAGGCGGTGCCGCGACGGGAACGCCGGGAACGGGCGCTCGAGGCGTTGAGCCGGGTCGGACTTGATCATCGGCGCGAGTTCACGCCGCGCACCTTGTCCGGCGGCGAGCGGCAGCGGGTGGCGATCGCCCGGGCACTGGCCGGCCGGCCGTCGCTGCTGCTGGCCGACGAGCCGACCGGCAACCTGGATCGCGCCAACGCCTCCGGGGTGCTGGAGCTGTTCGACGACCTACACGCCGGCGGCCTGACCCTGGCCGTGATCACCCACGACGACGAGGTGAGCTGCCGGGCCGACCGGCGGGTCCGGATGACCGATGGCCGGCTCGCGCCGGTCCGGGAGGAAGTGGCATGAAACCCACCGGAAGAGCGAGCATGATCAGATGGCCCGATCTGCTGGACGAGGCCGTCCTCGGCATCGGCTCCCGGCCGGCCCGGCTGCTGTTGACCATGATCGGCACCGTGATCGGGATCGGTTCCCTGGTGGCCACGATCGGGCTGGGGCAGACGGCGGGCGGGCAGATCGCGGAGAAGTTCGACGCCGCGGCCGCGACCCGGGTCGTGGTCCGGCCGGCCGAGGCGGGGTTCGGCCTGGACGACGGCTCGGGGCCGAAGCTGGCCGATGACGTGGCCGAGCGGGTGGCGCGGCTGGCCGGCGTCACCGCGGCCGGAACGATCAGCGAGGTCGACATCGGAGATCAGAGCATCAGCGGCGTCCTGCTGAACGATCCGACCGGATCCGAGCAGGTCGACCTCGAGGCGTACGCCAGCAGCGCCGACCTGCTCCGGGCGGCCGGCGGCTCGATCAAGATCGGCCGCTACTTCGACGCCGGTCATGATCGGCGGGCCGACTCGGTGGTCGTGCTCGGAGCCCGAGCGGCGGAACGGCTCGGCATCACCCGGGTCGACCAGAACCCGGTGATCTTCATCGGTGATCATCCGTTCACCGTGATCGGAATCGTCGGCGACGCCGGCAGCCGGCCCGAGCTGCTGGACGCGGTGATCATGCCGCACGGGACGGCCGTCGACCGCTACGGCCTGGAGGCCCCGGAGCAGGTCGAGATCCGGACCGTGCTCGGTGCCGCCCAGCAGGTGGCCGGGCAGGCCGCGATCGCGGCCTCGCCGAACGACCCGACCTCGGTCCGGGTCACCGCGCCGCCGCCCCCGGGCAACCTCGGCGCCGACGTGCAGGCCGACCTGAACACCTTGCTGCTGCTGTTCGGTTGCGTGGCCCTGGTGGTCGGCGGCATCGGCATCGCCAACGTCACCCTGCTGTCGGTGATGGAACGATCCGGCGAGATCGGGCTGCGGCGCGCCCTCGGGGCCCGGCGGCGGCACATCGCGGCCCAGTTCCTGGCCGAGAGCGGCCTGCTCGGCGGGGTCGGCGGCCTGATCGGGACGGCGGTGTCCATCCTGGTGATCTTGGTCGTCTCGCTGGCCCAGCAGTGGACTCCCGTGCTGCATCCGGCGCTGCTGGTGGTGGCGCCGGTGCTGGGCGGGCTGATCGGGCTGGCCGCCGGGGCGTACCCGGCACTCAAGGCCGCGGCGGTGGAGCCGATGTCGGCGCTGCGTCAGTCGGAGTAGGCCGGCCGGGCCGGCTGCGGGGTTGGTCCGGCTCAGCGGAGCCGCGGCCGATCCGGTCGCGGTGCGGCGTGCCGCAGCCGGCCGAGGGCACGCAGCCGGGCCACCAGTTCGGCGTACTCGAACGGCTTCGTCAGATAGTCGTCGGCGCCCACCTCGAACCCGGTGACCCGATCGGCGGAGCTGCCCGCGGCGGAGAGCATCAGCACCCGGGCCGGATGATCGATGGCCGCCAGGGCGCGGCAGACGGCGTCGCCGTGCAGGCCGGGAAGATCACGATCGAGCACGACCAGATCGAGGTCGTGCTGAGCCAGGTAGGTGATCGCGGTCGCGCCGTCGTGCCTGACGTCGACCGCGAAGCCGTCCCCGCGCAGCCCTTCGGCGAGCGTCGTCGCGAGCTCGACCTCGTCCTCGACGATCAGCAGCCGCCAGCGCCGGCCGACCGAAGCTCTGGTCGGCGGCGGTGCGGTCATGGGCCCTCCCACGGGTTCGGTCAGCCGCGGAGCCGATGGCGCGCCGCGGCCTGGGAATCCAGGGTGGCAGCCGTCCGGTTAGCTCCGCGTTAAACCGTCCCGATCAAGGGCACTCGCCCCGGTGGGTCAGATCCCGCCGAAGCCGACGGTCCGCGCGTTCTCTTCGCCGAGATCGAGGTAGCCGACCGAGCCGGCCGGGATCAGGACCTTGCGACCGTGCGTGTCGGTCAACGTGAGCAGGCCTTCGCTCTCCAATGCCTTGCTGAATGCCTGCGCGACGTCGTCGGCCGACGCGGACGTGTCCACCACGATCTCGCGCGTGACGTGCTTGATGCCGACCTTGATCTCCACGCTTCCTCCATCCAGCAGGGGAGTGTCCCCTTCGTGATCAGGTGTCCCGGTGGGACACCGTACCGTCAACCGTGCCACACTCCCGCGCCGGTCCGGCCAACTGTTCGCCGTCGGCGGAGGAGCCGGGTCACGCTTCGGCGAGCGGATCGCAGGGGGTGGCCGCGACCCTCGCGGATGATCAAGCCGGGTGCCGCGTCGCGATCCTGATCGGCGGGGCCTTTCAGCCTGCGAAGGTGCAGGTTGGCGTTGGTCGCGGCTGGGCGGCCGACCACCGCGAGCTGGGCGATCGATCCAGTTAGGTCCCGCGCGCCGGGTTGAGACTTCGGAGACTTTCTCGGCGCTAAGGGGGCGGGTACGAGCGCGGGGTGCGTCGGGCTCGGCCGGTTGCGTTGCGTGGTGGTTTGACGAAGTGAGGCCGGCAATCCTGCGTGGATGAGTCGGTAGTCGACGACGTACTGCCCCGACGCCGAACCCAGCCGTCCTCGCTGCGCCTGAGGGTCTCCGCTCGACGACGCAACGACGCGGCAGCAACTCGGCCGCGCAGATCGCCGCGCGGTCTCAACCTCAAGATCGAGACGTCACTTGTGCTCCGACACGCCGCAAAATCGCGTGCACAAGTGGCGGGTCGGCGGGTTTGTTAGGGGGTGCGTTCGTCGTCGGTGGCCTCGCGGATCACGATCCGGGTCCAGGCGCCGAGGTAGATCCGGTCGTCCAGGTCGAGTTCGTGCCGGGGGCCGACCGGGATCGGCTGCTCGGGCAGCGGTCCGCTGGCCGAGCCGATGAAGGTGCCGTTGCTGGAGTCGAGGTCCTCGACCCACCAGCGCACGCCGTCGGTGGTGAGCTGGGCCTGGCGCCGACTGACGCCGGTGTCGCTCTCGCAGGCCAGGTCGGGATGGATGTTACGGCTGCGCGAGGTGCGGCCGACCAGGATCGAGGTGGCGCGCAGCGGCACGATCTCCGGCGGGCCGGCGGACGGTAGCGGGTCGGGGGACTGCTGGGCGGCATACCAGTCGGGATCGATCCAGACCTCGGCCACCCAGTCGAACGGGGCTTCGTCCGCTCCCGGACCTGTGGCCGAGACCGCGCCGAGGTCGGTGGCGGTGTCGAAGTCGAAGAGCTGGCTACCGCCCGCCGTGCCCGCCGCGCCGTCGCCGGCCGCGTCCGCCGGATCGCCGGCCTCGACCGTGCGCGGCATCGTGCCGGTGGTGAAGTCGTAGCCACAGGCCTCGCAGAACAGGGCCTCCGCCGGATTGGGCACCGAGCAGTTCGGGCAGGTCACCTCCGTCGCGGGCCCGCTCGGGTCCACCGACTGACCCGGACCCGGCGACGCGCTCGCACCGCCCGCGGGCGCCGGCGGGGCCGCGGCCGGAGCGGCGGTGCCGGTGATCGGAGCGCCGCAGACGTCGCAGTAGTCGTCGGCGGTGGAGACGTGCCCGTCGGGGCAGGTGACAGTCATCGAATCAGCCCTTGATCCTGGTCGTCTTGGTCGAGGCGGTGTCCAGGGCCATCTCGTCGGCCTTGTCCACCGACCGCTTCAGCCGTACGGTCCCGGTCTCGATGTTGTCGATGTCGACCACCTTGCGCAGCCGGGAGGTGGCCTCGTCGTTGCCGGTCTCCGCGGCGAGTTGCACGGCCCGGCCGAGCTTCGCCGTCGCGGTCGCGTCGTCCCCGGCCGCCTTCGCCTCGAGCCCCTTCTGGATCGCGTCGGCCAGCTCGGTCTGCCCGGTGTAGTGGGCCACGGCCGGATCGATCCGAGTGGTCAACGCCTCGTCACTGGACCACTTGGCCTTGACCAGGCCCTGGGCCACGACCTCGTCGCCGAGGGCCAGCTGGACCCGGGCCGCCAACTGCTCCTGGCCGACCGCCTTGGCGGAGAGCCGGATGCCGACGTGGTAGTCGCGGGACTCATCGCCCCAGGCCCCGGTCGGATAGCCACCGGTCAGCGGATTGATCGCGGCCCGCCGCTGGGTCAGGTCCTCCAGCGTCGGCGACACCTGCCGGACGAAGGTCACCTGGGCGCCCTGCGGCGACCAGACCCGCAGCTGCGCGTCGGCCACGCCGCGACCCATCGCCTGCTGCATCAGGTCGGCGAACACCTGGGCCATCTGCTCCGGCTGCGGGATGATGTCGACGGTGCCGAGCAGCGCCTGCGCGATCCGCCGGACCTCGGCCACCTGCCAGTCGATGCCGACGCCGCGGCAGTCGCACTGGAACCGTCCGGTGACGCCCTGGATCGCGGCGGTCAACTGCTCCGGCAGCTCGTTGTGGTTCTCCCCGTCGGTGAGCAGGATGGCGTGCTTCTGGGCCAGCCCCGGCACCGACTCGAACAGCCGGCCGGCCAGGGTCAGCCAGGTGCCCATCGCGGTCCCGCCCTCGGCGGTGAAGTCGTTGATCGCCTGATGGGCCGACGACCGGGTCGCCGGATCCATCTGCACCATGCCGGCGCCGGTCCGGACCGGGGGATAGGCGAGGTACGCCTGATGGTTGCCGGCGACCACGGCGAACCAGGTGCCGTCGATGATCTGATCCACCGCCGCGGCCGCGGCCACCTTCGCCGCGTTCATGTTGGTGGTGCCCATCGACCCGGAGGTGTCGACGATGATGATCTCCCCGGCCGCACCGCCGCTCCGACCGGCCTGGCCCGCGCCGGAGCAGGTCACCGTCACGATCGCGTTGACGTCGGTGCCGCCGTCGGGCAGGAATTCGTTCTGATAAACGGCGGCGGAAAACTCGGCCATTAGGTGCTCCCCTTCATCCCTCAGTGGTCGGTTTCACAGTATGCCGTCTCGGCGGTCCGGGGTGTCGGACCCCGTTGGCGGGGACAAGATCAGAATGCGTACCGGGCGAGGGCGACCGTGATGTTGTCCTTGCCACCCTGCTCGTTGGCCCAGGCCACCAGCGCCTCGGCCACCGCCAGCGGCTCGGTGACCGGCTGCTCCGCTGCGGCCAGCTCGGCGATCAGGCGCTGCAGCTCGGCGGCGTCCGAGGCGTAGTTCCACAACCCGTCGGAGCAGACCAGCACCCAGCCCGAACCGGTGGCCGTGGCGCGGGCGGTGCGCGGCATGACGTCGGGTGAGTCCCGGCCGAACCACTTGGTGATCGCGTGCGCCTGCGGCCCGTTCTCGGCCTGCTCCCGCGGCACCCCGGCCTCGATCCGCAGCTGGGCCACGGAGTCGTCCACGGTGAGCAGCTGCGGCTCGACGCCGCTGTCCGGATCCGGGATCAGGTACGCCCGGCTGTCACCGACGTTGCCGACCATGATCAGATCGCCTTCGACGACGGCCGCGGCGAACGTGCAGGACGGCGTGTTGACGGCCTCGGTGCTGTCGGCTTCACCTTCGGGCCGGGCGGCCTTGGCCGCCGCCTCCAGCGCCGCGGATTCGTCCAGCACCGCCGCATTCGCCTGTACGGCAGCGGCCTGCAGCGCCTGGGCCAGCGCGGCGGCGCGGCTCTCCGGGGTGCCCATTCCGGCCGGCCGCTGGGCGACCAGCACCTCCCGGGCGGCCCGGGCGGCGGCCAGGCTGGCGACGTCGGAGTTCGGTGAGGTGGAGACGCCGTCACAGACGACGAGCACGGCCCGGCTGCCCGGCTCGGCGTCGGCCGCGATGGCCGACGCGTCCTCGTTGCGGTGGTGCCGGATCCCGCGGTCGCAGACCGCCGCCACCCATGGCGCCGGCTGCTCGGTGTAGTGATCACGTTCCCGCGGTGCCTTGGTGCCGCAGGTCTGGCAGTAGTCGTCGGCGCCGACGACGCCGCCGCAGTCCCGGCAGGTCCGGGCCGGCGGGGCCGTCGGCTCGGTCGGCTGTTCGGCGCGGATCGAGTGGGACAGGGTGATCGGCAGTTCCTCGCCCGCCGCCTCGTCCGCCACCGGCGCGCTGGTCGGGTTCAGCTCGGCGCCGCAGACCTCGCAGAAGGAGGCGTCGCCCGGCACCTCGGCGCCACAGCCGGTGTTCGGGCAGGTCTGCGAGCCGACCGGTGCCTCGACAGCCTCGGCCGCGACCTGGTCGTCGGTCGCGGTGTCGGTCGCGGCCGGGGACTCGGCGATCGGTGCGGCGGTGGCGCCGTCGACCGTCGGCTCCTCGACGAGCGGTGCTTCGGACTCGGACGGGCTCATTGCAGGCTCCACCTTCTGACTCGGTTGGCTAGATCGACCAGGCGATACCGGGCCTGATCATCGGGCGACGATCGGGCGAGATCACGATAGGTGGTCTCGAGCCCGTCGCGCAGGGACTTGGCGTCGGCCGGGATGTCGCCGATCCGGACGGTGGCCGTGGCCCCGTCCTGGACCAGGTCCAGCGCCTTGACCAAGATCATCGCGGTCAGCTGGGCCCGTTCCCGGCGGTCGATCCGGACGCCGGTCAGGCTGTCCGCGGCGGCCGACAGCGAGCCCAGATCGACCGCGTGCTCGTACAACAGCTCGGCCCGCTGCCGCCGGGCTTCGGTGTAACCGTGGCTGGTGGAGGGGATCAGATCCAGCGCCTCGACGGCGCCGTCGACGTCGCCGCGGACGCCGACCCGGATCCGGGCCAGCCCGAACGCGGCCGGCCCCAGATAGTTGGCGTCGGTGCTGGCGCAGACCTGGTAGAGCACCTCGGCGATGTCGTACGCACTGTCCTCGCAGGCCGCGGCCAGCGCCAGCTTCGGCGCCAACTCGCCCGGCACCTGACCGTAGACCGCGTTGAACGCGGCCTGGGCGGCGGCGAAGTCCTCCCGCTGCAACGCGGACAGCCCGGTGATCCAGACCGCCCGCCACTCCCACGGATCCGCGGCCAACATCTCGTTGGTGACGCCCTCGACCAGGTTTCCGTCGCGCAGCTCCAGGGCCGCCCGGGCCCGGGCCAGCTGGACCTCCGGTGAGCGTTCCGGCGCCAGCTCCAGCGCCTGCAGCCGGGCCCCCGGATCCTCCACCGCGAGGTTGCTCAGCCACGGGTACTGCGCGTCGGTGGTGTCCTGGCGCAGGTGCGGCAACTCGTCCCATTCGAGCTTGTCGCCGGTGATCACCGGCGTCTCGAACAGCATCGACGGCGCGGAGGTGAGGGCCGTCCCCACGGTCTTGGACGCCACCACCTCCCGGAGCACGCCGAGCAGCTGGACCCGGAGCTCGTCGATGGTGGCGAACCGATCGGCCGGGTCCGGCGCGCAGGCCTTGGCCAGCAGCCGGTAGAGCGAGTCGTACTGCTGGAACAGCGGCGTGCTCTGCACCTCCGGCAGCCGGTTCACGTAGGAGGTCTGATAGCCGCGGAACTCCATGATCAACACGGTCAGGGTGCGGCCGATGGTGTACACGTCGGAGGCGACGGAGGTGCCTGCCTCGGCCACCTCGGGCGCCTGGTAGCCGACGGTGCCGTAGATCGCCGACTCCTCGTCGTCGACCCGGCGGACGCCGCCGAGGTCGATCAGCTTGACCGCGTCGCCGACCTGGATCAGGTTGTCCGGCTTGAAGTCGCAGTAGATCAGACCATGATCATGAAGGTACTGGAACGCCGGCAGCACCTCGAGGATGTAGGCGATCGCCTGGTCCACCGGCAGTGCGTCGTAGGCGCCGCCGTTGGCCCGCATCCGATTCTTCAGGATGTCCTTCAGCGAGCTGCCGCCGACGTATTCCATCACGCTGTAGCCGGCGCCGTCGTGCTCGACGAAGTTGTAGATCTCCAGGATCAGCGGATGCTGCACCTGGGCCAGGAACTGGCGCTCGCTGATCGCCGCCTGCTGGGCGTCCTTGTCGCCGCTGTTCAGCAGGCCCTTGAGCACCACCCAGCGGTTGGACACGTTCTTGTCCCGGGCCAGATAGATCCAGCCGAGGCCGCCGTGGGCGAGGCAACCGGCGACCTCGTACTGCTGGCCGACCAGCTCGCCCGGCTGCAGTTTCGGCGTGAACGAGAACGGGTTGCGGCACTTCGGGCAGAAGCCCTCGGTCCGGCCCGGCCGGCCGTCCCGGCCCCGGCCGACCTGCGCGCCGCAGGACGGGCAGGTGCGCTTGTTCTCCGGCACCTCCGGGTTGCGCATGATCACCTTGGACGCGTCGACCTTGGGTGCCGGCGGCACCCGGGTCAGCCCGGCGCCGAGCCGGGCGGCGCGCAGCCGGGTCGATCCGGAGTGGGTCCGGCGGGTGGTCGTCGAGCCGCTGCCGCGAGCCCGGCGGGAGCCGAGCGCGGTCGAGTTCAGCCGGCTGGAGCTGCGGGTGATCGTCGACGCGACCCCGGCGGTGCCGGCCGGATCCCGCCGCGAGCCGCCGTCGATCCGTTCCGGCGGGCTGACCGGCGGGGTCGTCGGGGCCCAGCCGGCGCCGCCACCGGTGCCCGGACCGGTCGCGGTGGCGGACGGCGGCGAGCCGCACACGTCGCAGTAGCCGTCGACGATGGTGCCGCTGCAGCCGGGCTGCTGACAGGCCCCCGGTACGGTCTGGGCGCCGACCGAATCGCCCGGCGTGCCGCAGACGTCGCAGTAGCCGTCGACGATCGAGCCGGCGCAACCGGGCTGGGTACAAGCGGTCATTCGTTCCTCCTCGACGCGCCGGGCCCCGCCGCGGTCTGCAGTTCGAGATAGCTCTGATACAGCTCGACCAGTTGCCGTGCGATCCGCAGCCGGGCCGGCCCGCGGCGCAACTCGCCCTCGGCCAGCCGGTACCCCTCCCGCAGCTCGGCCCGGTCACCGTAGCCGAGACTGCCGGCCTTCGCCTGATAGGCCGCCAGCCGGCCGGCCAGCTCCTCATGATCACGCAGCGCCGCGGTGTAGGCGTCGGCGACCACGTTCATCGCCTGGGACACCTTGCCCAGCCGATCGAGGTAGGCCTGCAGCCGGCCCAGCGTGTTCGGCACCGCCCCGAGCGCGGCCACGTCCGGCACCGCGTAGTGCGGCGCCGGGTCGACCGTCTCGACACAGCGCCGGACCAGGGTGCGCAGCGCGGCCTCCCGGGCGGTCAGCTCGGCCAGCAGGTCCCGCGCCTGATCCACCTTGGCGCCGGCCTCGCGCCGGGTCGCGGCGGCGACGATCAGGTCCCGCTCGAAGGTGGCCAGCTCGATCTCCAACGGGCCGAGCAGCCCGCCGACGTCGCCGCCACGGCCGGCCTTCTCGACGAGCTCCTTCAGCCGGCGGTCCAGCCGGTGCTGCTTCTCGGCTTCCCGGCGCCGGCCCTCACCCTGCGGCTCCAGGGCGATCTGGTCCCGGACCCGTTCCAACTGGATCCTGAGCTGGCGGATGTGCTCGGCCACCTCGAGGCCGGAGGACTCCAGTGCCAGCCGCTCCCGGAGCTGGCCGGCCAGCGCGTCGGACAGCCGGCACGCCTCCGGCAGTGACACCGCCAGGCCGGGGGAGCCGGCCTTGGCCAGCAGGGTCGGATCGACGGTCGCGTCCAGCCGGCCCCAGATCAGCGTCGCCATCCGCTCCCGCTCGGCGACCCCGGCCCGGCCGGAGTCCCAGGTGGCGCGGAGCAGCTCGTAACGGTCCGAAGCGGCCTTCCACAAGGCCATCGAGAGGGTGATGTCGTGGGTCACGTCGACCGCGGCGGCCGGTTGCGCGGCCTGCTGCAGTGCGGCCCGGTCGAGTTGGTCGAGCTCGCGCCGCCGGGCGTCGCGCCAGCGGCCGAGGGCGTCCAGATAGCCCATCGCGTCCGCCGTGGGGAGCGGCGTGCCCAGCCGGCCGGGGGCCGGCGGCGCGATCACCGGGGCGGCGGTGCTTACCGCTCCGGGGTGCAGCGCTGCCGGGTCGACCGTCATGAGGTCCTGCCGTAGCTGGCCTTGGGCGGTTGCGGCGCGGGGCCGAGCGGGCCGGCCAGCCAGCGATTGTAGATCTTGGTCCACTCGCCGTTGGCCCGGAGTTGATCAAGGGTGCCGTTGATGAACCGGACCAGGTCCCGCTGGTCGGACTTGACCCCGATCCCGTACGGCTCCGCGGTGAAGGCCTTCTGCTTCGGCACCTCGGCGTACGGATCCTGGTCGGCCAGTCCGGCCAGCACGGTGTCGTCGCCGGTGATCGCATCCACGTCGCCGCGCTGGAACAGCACCAGGCAGCCGGTGTGGTTGTCGGCGCCGACCGGAATCGCCTTCGGGGCCTTGGCGATCAGATTCTGCATGCTCGACGTGCCGTTCGGCGCGCACACCTTCTGCCCGTCCAGGTCGGCCAGGGAGGTGGCGTCGGATCCCTTGCGGACCATGATCTTCTGGCCGGCCTGGTAATAGACGGTGGAGAAGGCGATCTGTTGCCAGCGCTCGCAGTTGATGGTCATGTTGCGCACGACGATGTCGATCTTGCCCTCTTTGAGCAGCGGGATCCGGTCGGCCGCGGTGATCACCCGGAGGGTGTAGGCGTTCTCGTCGCCGAGGATGGCCTTGGCCACCGCCTTGACCAGGTCGATGTCGAAGCCCTCGATCTTGCCGGTCAGCGGATTGCGGGAGCCGAGCAGATAGGTGTCGGCCGAGACGCCGGCGATCACCCGGCCGCGCTGGGCGATCTTGCTCATCGTCGATCCGGCCGGCATCGCGCCGGGCTGCGGCTGGCTGCCTTCGGGCTGGTAGGACGCCAGCGGGTTGGTGCACTCCGGCGCCTGGGTCGGCGCCCCGGTGCTCGGGGCGGCGCTCGGCACCGGCTCCGGCAGCGGAGTCGGCTGGTAGCCGCAGGCCGTGGTGAGCATGATCGCCACGCCGGCGAGGGCGATGACGGCCAGTCGGACGGCCCGGGCCGGGTTGATCACTCGCGAGCTGGTGATCACAGGTACTCCCTCAGTCGGGCGGCGACTCCCCAGCGGCCGAACGCGGCCGCGACCACGCCACCGGCGAAGATCAACAAACCGCCGATGAAGAGCCCGACCGTCGGGCCGGCGAGTCCGCTGGCGGTCTGGTCGGCCGCGGCGTCGCGGTGCTCGGCCAGGGCGGCGTCGAAGTTGTCGAAGACCTTGTTCGCGTCGTTCACTCCGGAACTTCCGGTGGCCTGGGCCACGGCATCGTCCCAGCGTCCGCCGTCGTCCAGCTCCCGGATCTGCCCGTGCACCGCGACGTACGTCTGCCACCGCTCGGTCAGGTCCGGATCGTCGATCCGGTCGAGCTGATGCCCGACCTCGGTTGCCGACGCCTGCCAGGCCTTCTCGAACGCCGCGCCGCTGCCGCGCGCGATCAGGGTGAGGCTCTCGTTCGCCTTGGCGTCGCCGGCCGCGATCCGGGCCTCGGCGGCGGCTGTGGCGACGCTGAACGAACCGGTTCGGAGTTGATCAACCGCGCTCGCGGTGGCGCTGACGATGATGCCGCCGATGATCAACGACAGCAGCAGGGTCAGCCCGCCGACCAGCAGTCCGACGTTGATCGTCCGCTTGAACCGGCGGGCCAGCCAGACCATGCCGAGGACGTAGCCGATCAAGATCAGCACGCCGGCGATCTGGAACAGCAGCGGATGCACCGCGGTCATCTCGGACACGGCCCGCTGCAGGTTCGCGGCGACCAGGTTGTCCAGGATCGGCAGCGCATCGGCCCGCAGGGTGGCGCTGGCCTCGCGCAGATACTGGGCGCCGACCGGGAAGCCCTGCCGGTTGTTGGCCCGAGCCTGTTCGATGGCGACCGCGTATTCGCT
This sequence comes from Microlunatus speluncae, assembly GCF_009299835.1. GTDB lineage: Bacteria > Actinomycetota > Actinomycetes > Propionibacteriales > Propionibacteriaceae > Microlunatus > Microlunatus speluncae. The sequence continues at coordinate 134,491 of NZ_VKCZ01000002.1, read as the reverse complement.
GACCACGGCGTTCAGCGCCGCCAGCGCCTGGGCGTCGGCCGACTGGGCCCGGGCCGCCTCGGTGATCAGCCGGTTGACCGAGTCGATCGCCTGGTCGTAGCGCGCCCGCTGACCCGGCGGCTCGAGCCCTCCGACCAGGAAGGCGTTGGTGGCGGTCGCGTCCGCGGTGAGCAGGTCGGTCTCGATCGTCTGCACCCGGATCAGCTGGTCGGTATTGGAGCTGGCGGCGGTCAACGCGATGGCCTGCAGGCCGAGCCCGATCGCCCCGAACAGGCCGAACAGCAGGCCGCCGATGATCACCGCGGCCATCAGTTGCCGGAGCCGGCGCGGGGTCAGGCTGGCCGCCTCCGCACCGGAGCTCGCCACCGCGACCGCCGCTGGCGCCGGAACGACGGCGTTCGCCGGCCCGGCCGGAGGTCCGGCGGGAGCGGTCGCTCCGGTCGATGTCGTCGCCGGGGGAGAGCTCGCGGCGGCTGACTGACTCATCCTGCGTCCTCCTTGGCCGGGTCACCCGCGGACCCGTCCGTTTCCTGATCATGGTCGGCTGCCGCCGAACCGCTCGGCGCCCGGTCGTCCGGCGGACCGGCACGATCATCGCCGTCGGCCGGTTCATCGTCGGCCCGATCGTCCAGATCCTCCGGCTCCAGGGCCCGCAACTGCTCCAGGGTCGGCTCGTCGATGTCGCGCAGCCGCCAGGCGTGCCGACCGATCGCGGCCTCCAGGTGATTCCGGGCGAACCGCGCGTTGCCGAACGACGGGCCGCGCGGCGTGATCGCCAAGATCATCTCGAACCGCTTCCGGCAGCGTTCGGTGACGTCGTAGTCGGCGTCGTCGGCCATCGAGCCGAAGATGTCGATCAGCTCGGTGTCGGTGTAGTCGGCGAACTCGATCGTGGTCCGGAACCGGCTGGACAGCCCCGGGTTGCGGGAGATGAAGCCGGCCATCGGCTCGGGATAGCCGGCGACGATCAGCACCAGGTCGTCCCGGTTGTCCTCCATCTCCTTGACCAGCGTGTCGATGGCCTCCTTGCCGTACTGGTCCGGGGGCCCATGTTGATCACCGGACAGGCTGTAGGCCTCGTCGATGAACAGCACCCCACCGACCGCGGACTTGACCACCTCGGCCGTTTTGATCGCGGTCTGGCCGAGATAGCCGGCGACCAACTCGGACCGGTCGACCTCGACCAGCTGGCCCTGGCTGAGCACGCCCAGGGCGCGATAGATGCCGCCGACCAGCCGGGCCACCGTCGTCTTGCCGGTGCCCGGGTTGCCGACGAAGACCAGGTGCCGGGTGATCGTCGGCGAGGTGAGCCCGGCCTTGATCCGCAGCCCCTCCACGCGGAGCACGGCGACCTGGCGGTGGATCTCCGACTTGACCTCGGCCAGCCCGGTCAGCGCGTCCAGCTCGGCCAGCAGTTCGTCCAGGGACTTCTCCGGCTCCGCCTCGGCCTCGGCGGCGGCCTGGGTCTCGCCCTGGGCGGCGGCGCCGGGGGTGGCCGCCGCGGTGCCCTCGGCCGATCCGGCCGGAGCCGTCGGACCGGGAGCTGCGGCCGGCGTGCTCGGGACCGCCGGCGGCAGCACCGAGAGGAGCGGATCGCCGGGACCCAGGTCGAGCGATGACCCGGTCGAGCGCTGCTGGTCGAGCTGTTCCATCCGGCGCAGCAGCGGCCCGGCCAGCTCCGAGAGGTTGGACCCGGTCAGCCGGAGCGCGCTGAGGATCGGGTTCACCGCGCCGGTCGAGCCGCCGTCGCCGGCCGCCGGTACGTTCTCGGCCGGCCGCTGGGGCTGGGCCGGCGGGGTCGCCGGAGGAGCCTTGGGCCGGACCGCGGCCAGCTGCGCCGCGGCGGCGACCGAGGCGTTGCCGACCACCCGCATCCCGCCGTCGCCCAGGTCGCAGGCGGCGGCGGTCACCGTGGCCAGGCCCTCGGCGTATTCGGTGGCGACGCCGGACCGGGCCGCGACCAGCCGGCTGAGCAGGGCCGTCGGCGCCGAGCGCCATTTGCGGCCGCGGGAGGCGGCGTCGAAGAAGGCCTGGGTCCGGTCCGCCGGCGGCAGCCCGTCCCGCCCGGTGCGGGTCGCCCAGTCGACGTACGCCCGCGGTGAAGCCTCGGCCACCGCGGCGGCCAGCGCCTCACCCTCGGCCCGCGCCTCGCCGGACCGTTCTCCGGCCCGCTCGGCGATCTCGCTCAGCCGGCGCAGCGCCTGGTCCAGCGGCGGCACCGGATCGGTCACCGATTCACTCATCGGCGGCTCATCGTGTTCATGGTGACTCCAGGTCGAGCGAGCTGCGTGATTCCGGGGGCGGCTCCGGCCGGGACGGGCGCGGCGCCGCACCGGGGGTGCCGAACTTCTCCTGCAGGAAGCGGCCGTGCGCGATCAGGGCGTCCGCGTCCACCCGGACCACGGCGTCGAAGATCTTGTCCATCGTCGCGCCGAGCAGATCGAGCTGGTCGATCAGCAGCATCAGCGAGGTCTTGCCGTTCTCCACCGGGCGGGAATTCGCCCACTCCCGGGGCAGCCGCAGATAGCCGCTCAACGCCTCGGGCAGATAGTCGGTCGCCGTCGCCACCACCGAATAGGCCTGCGGACTGCCCGGCCCGAGGTTCGGCAGCCGCGGAATCGTCTCCCGGACGGTCTTGGCCACCCGGCGGACCCGGGACGTGACGACCGTCGGCACCGCCCCGCCGGTCACCAGTTCCTCCACCCGCACCAGCGCGCCCTCGATGTCCTCCGCGGTCGGCGCGCGCGGCCGCTGCTGCTCGGGTTCCGGCGGCTCGGGCTCCCCGCCGAAGACCCGGCCGAACCATTCCCGGATATTCATCGTGGTTATCGCGACCCACCCGGACCGCCGGTGCCGTCCAGGTCGAGGCTGCCGGCGGCGATCCGCTGGTCGGCCTGGGAGACCCGCTCCAGATAGCTGCGGGACTGGGCGACCTCGTTCTCCAGCACCCCGATGGTCTGGGCCATCGAGTCCAGGGCGCCGACCTTGAACTGGTCGATCGAGTCCATCGTGGCGTAGATGTTCTGGAACGCGGCCTGCAGCTGCGGCAGCCCGATCGTCGAGGACGCCGCCTGCTGCTGGATCTGGGCCGAGTTGTCCCGCATCATCTCCGAGGTGCGCTGGATCAGGTCCGACGTGGTCGTGTTCAGGGCCGAGATCTGATCGAGCACGAGCTTCTGGTTGTTCAGGGCCTGGGCCACGATCACCGCGGTGCGGAGGGCGGCGACGGTCGTCGTCGACGCCCGGTCGACGCCCTTGATCAACTCGATGTTGTTCTTGATGATCACGTCGATCGCCAGGTAGCCCTGGATCGACACGGCCAGCTGGGTCAGCAGGTCCTGGTGCTTCTGCCGGACATAGAAGAGGACATCGGTGTTCAGCGCCTTGGCCTGCTCCGGGTCGGTCGCCTGGACCTCGGCGATCTTGGCCGACAGCCGCGCGTCCAGCCGCTCGGCGATGTAGACGTAGGAGTTCAGCCGGCCCATGGTCTCCCACAGGTGCTGCTTCTCCATGTTCAACGCGACGTTGTCCTTGGCCAGCTCGTCCTGCCCGTTGCGCAGGCTGTGCAGGATGCCGTCCAGGTGTGACTGCGCGCTCTGGTACTTGCGGAAGTAGTCGACGACCTTGTCGCCGAACGGCAGGAAGCCGAGGAACTTCTTCGCCCCGGTGGCCTGACTCGGGTCGAGCTCCTCGACCGTACGGCGCAGGTCGACCAGCGTGCTGCCGACCTTCGAGCCCTCGGACAGTCCGCCCTCCTGCAGCGCCTTGACCGGCGTGTCCAACAGACGGTTGGAGGTCTCCGCGGCGCGCCGGATGTCGGCGTCGCCCATGGTCCGCACATTCGCGGCCTGGGCCTCGAACTCCGGCGATTTCGGTTCCGCGGCCAGCACGGCGCTGAGGAACCCGTCGACCTTCCCGTCCAGCACCGGCAGCTGTTCCTCGTCCACCTGCGGCGCCATCGCGGGCGCGGCCGTGTGCTGGATCGCGGCGACCGGCGCCGGCGGCGCCAGCGTCAACATCTCGCTGGCCGGCGGGGTCAGCGGCGCGGGGGCGGCCGCGGCGCCGGCTCCGGGCTGGGAGGGGTCCGACATCTTGCTTCCTCTCGTCGACGCTGATGCGGCGGGGCAGGGATCGGGCTGGATCGGGTGCAAATCTACCCGGATCACCGGATCAGCAGGCGGGTTCCCCGCCGGTTGTCACCAGGTTCCGCCACCGGCTCAAAGTGACATGAAAACCGTTATCAGTAACAATGGGGGTCCGGCCGAGGTCGTGATCAATTCCCGGGGGGCGGCGGGCGGTGCCGAAGCCATGTGGCGACGAGAGGACGACCTGGTGTGCCCCGATGATCATTTCGACGGTCGGATCGGCATTCATGATCACATCACCGATGCGATCGCCGATCCCGATCCGGTGCGGTTGGCGCCGGACCTGATCTGTCTGCGGTTCGAGGTGATGAAGGTGCGATCCGCTCTGGGAGCCGTACGACAGCTGCTGGACACCGGGACGATCCGGCCCGGCGACACCCTGGTGGACAGCTCCAGCGGGATCTACGCGCTGGCTTTGGCTTTGGCCTGCCACCGGTACGGGTTGCGCTGTCACATCGTCGGCTCGGCCACGGTGGAGGAGACGCTGGGCACCCAGTTGGAGATCCTCGGCGCGACGCTGGAGCGGATGCCGCCGTCGGACGATCTGCGCCTTGATCAAAGCCGCCGGGTGGAGCGGATCCGCCGGCTGCTGGCCGAGCGGCCGCACTACCACTGGATGCGGCAGTATCACGACCCGATCCACTACGACGGCTACCACCAGTTGGCCGGGGGGCTCGACCGCGCGTTGCCACCCGGCCCGGTGACCTTGATCGGCGGCGTCGGCACCGGGGCGTCGACCGGAGCCTTCGCCGAGGGGTTGCGCGGGGCCGGCCGGGAGGTCCGGCTGATCGGGATCCAGCCGTTCGGCAGCGTCACCTTCGGCGCCGAGCAGACCGAGGATCCCGACATGATCATCGCCGGGATCGGCAGCTCGATCGAGTTCGCCAACGTCCGGCACGAGCTCTACCAGCAGATCCACTGGATCGCCTTCGAGTACGCCCGGGCCGGCGCGGTCGCGCTGCTGCGGGACAGCGGCATCTTCGCCGGGCTGTCCTCCGGGGCGGCCTACCTGGTCTCCCGGTGGGAGCGAGGCCGGGCGCCGGGACGTACCGTGGTCTTCATGGCCCCCGACACCGGACACCGCTACGTCACGGCCGCGTTCGCCGCGCATCGGGAGGTGCCGCCGCTGGACGACCTGGTGCCACGCGACGCCTGTTGTCCGAGCGAACTCACGACTCCCTGGTCGGTCGCCGACTGGTGCGGAGTCGCGGCCGACTGGGCGACGGCGGACATCGGAGCCGCCTGAACCATGATCGAATCACTCGGGGGATTGCCGGCGGCGGTGCTGGCCGGACAGTGTGGACCGGATCCGGCCGACGTGGTGGCGACCAGCGTGTTCTGGCTCCATCACGGCACCCGGCTGGCCGGCGAGGACGTCACCTATCGGAACCACTACCTGGCGGTCAGGATCGGTGCCGCGTTCGGCGCCTGCGCGTTCGAGCCGGGGGAGGTGGGGCCCGAGGTCTGCGCTGCGGCGTCCGGTCGTCCGGTCGCCGAACTGCTGGCCGCCGGGCCGGCGCCGCTGCGGATCGCCGTTCTCGATGCCTATCTCGGCTCGGTCCGGCCCCACCGGACCGACCCGCGGGCCCGGCCGGTGGTCCTGCCGGCCGGACCGCCGGAGGTCAAGGCCGCGGCCCGGGATGCGGCGGTGGCCGGCCTGTTGACGATCGAGCCCGGTGCCCGGGTCGGACTGATCGGTGTGGTCAACCCGCTGGTCGCCGCGATCCGCGACCGTGGCGGCGAGCCCTTGCTGTGTGATCTGAACCTGACAGCGAGCCGCTGGGGTGATCCGGTGACCCGGCGGATGGCTGACGTGCTCGACGCGGCCGACGTGGTCGTCGCCACCGGGATGACGATCGGCAACGGATCCTTCGAGGAGATCCTGGGTCGCTGCCGGGGACGTGCCGTGCCGCTGTTGATCTACGCCCAGACCGGCGCCGCGATCGCCCGCGAGTTCCTCGGCCACGGCGTCGCCGGCCTGTCCGCCGAGCCGTTCCCGTTCTCCCAGTTCAGCGCCGACGAGACCACCCTCTTTCTCTATTGAGCCTTGGGATCCGGGGTTGGTACGGCACTGGCGCGTTTCATTGCGTAGGTGAGCGGAGCCGCTTGTTTCGTTCCCTGAGCTTGTCGAAGGGCAAGCCAGGCATGTGCCCCTTCTCTCTCGCGCGGGGTGTCGGCCCAATGGCCGGAAATGTCGCGCCAAGGACGGACGGGTGACGCGGTCGGCCGGGAATCGCGGCCGACCACCGGTGCGCCGGGGTTCGATTGCGCTCCTCGAGTGGACGCTTTGGCCGCGGATCTGCGCCTGGAAGGTGGCCAACCAGTCCACTCGACGCACGCGGGCGGGCGATCTCGTTCCGAACGGCACCGGACCGGTGGCCGGCCGCGATTCCTGTCGACCGTGTCACCCCGTCCGTCCTTGGCGCGTCTTCTCCGGCCGTTAGGCCGACTACACCCCGGCAGAGAGGGGCACACGCCTGGCTTGCCCTTCGGCATGCTCAGGGAACGAACAAGCGACCGCCCTCTCCAGCGGTACAAGGGGATGCGACACCGCAGTTCCATGATCATCGGTGGATCCAGGCTGAGCCTGTCGAAGGGCAGGCCGGATCAGCACGGGTCGTTCTACAGCTTCACTGAGTGAAATCCCCATGGCTGGGTGGTGGACAGAGGCTGGCGGCCGAGGACGCCCGGACGTACCGTGAAGCAGACATGGAATCTTGTTTCATACACGGAACGGGGTGCGGGGCATGACAACTTCAGCGCGGAACCGACGACGGATCGTGCCGGCACTGACCGCCGCCGTCGTCATGATCACCACCTGGACGGTGAGTGCGGCACCGCCGACCGCCGCGGCCAGTGCCTGGGCCTGGAATCAGAGTGCGGCCCTGACCGTGTACGACCCGCCGGACTCGTCGATCGCGGGGAATGCCAACCTCTCGTCCTTCCCGGTTGCCGGGTCGAGTCAGCGGGCGGTGGTGATGTCGTGGTCGACCAATGAAGACGAGGGCGGCGTCGGGCCGACGACGAAGTACCGGCGGTCGGCCGACGGCGGGCAGACCTTCCCCGGCACCGTGACCCAGACCGACACGTCGTTCCAGACGGCGACCCGGCTGCCGTCCGGCGTGCTGCTCGATGTCGGCTTCATTCCGTACGGCCAGGCCGACGCCGACACGGTCAACCTGCGGGTCAAGCGATCGACCGACAACGGGATCTCGTGGGTCCCGGTCGCCTCGACCCTGAGCCTGAACTCGGGCTGGACGTTCAGCATGAACCGTGGGCTCCGGGTGAACCCGAACATCTTGATCGACAGTGCGGGTGCCCTCTACCTCACCTACTACACGACCCTGACAGGGGAATCCGGGAACCGGGTCGAAATGGCCAAGAGCACCAACCAGGGCGTGACCTGGAATCGGCTGGCCCCGATCAAGCAGCCGACCTCGACGCTGCACTACAACGAGACGGGCATCACCTGGGCCAAGCCGGCCTCACCGGGGGCCACGCCGGAGATGGTCGCGGTGATCACCGAGGACGAGAAGGTCCCGGCCGGGGCGGCGCGGAAGCAGGTCAGATTGATCACCGCGCGCTCGTCCGATCTTGGTCGCACCTGGCACGGCCAGCGGCCGCTGCCGATCTCCTTCGATACCGGTTATTCGATCCGGCCCGGCCCGGACGGCAAGATCAGGTACGGGGTCTCGCCAGACGTGGAACTGTTGCCCAACGGCGTGATGGCGCTGCGCTGGGGCCGGCCCGACAATTGGTTCGCGATCTCGGCCGACAACGGGCAGTCCTTCGAGCACGCCCGGCGGACGTACGTGAACTGGCCCTCGAACGGCAACGTCTATCACGGCTCATCCGGCAACGGCTCGATGGCGGTGGTCGGCACCAACTCGGTGGTGATCAGCGGCGACAACTGCGCGCCGAGCTGGGGCTGCCCGCCGGGCGACTCCGGCTGGACCACCAACGGCAACTACTTCGTCTGGCGCAAGATCATCACCCTGATCCCGCCGGGCTGAGGGGCCCCGCCCAACTCATCAGGACGTACGCGGGTCGCTCGTCACGGCCGTCATGACGAGCGACCTCCGCGAAGCCCACCGATCGCCAGAACTCGATGCCGGCCCGGTTGTCGACGTCCGGGTCGACCGTGATCCGCCGCCAGCCGTGCTCGGAGATCGCGCGCCGGATCAGCCGGCGAACGATCTCACGCCCGACACCGTGTCCGCGGGCCGAGGGAAGGATGATCAGATCCATCCCGCCACCTTCGCCATCGTCGTCGGCGCGGTGCAGCTGGGCCAGGCCGGTGACCACACCGTCGAGCCGGACGAGAAAGCATTCGATCGCCGGGGCCCGCGAGCCACAGTATTTCTCTCTGATCAGTGAGTCGCTGGCACGGCCGGGGCCGCCCCAATCGAGGAAGGCGGGATCGTCGAACAGCCGGCGCAACTCGGCGAAGTCGTCCGGCCCGGTCGGGCTCAGGTCCAAGATCATGAGGGTCGCTGCTCAGTAGCCGCGTTGGCCGTCGGTCAGTTCGCGGAGCAGGTCGAGGTGGCCGAGGTGACGCGCGGTCTCCTGGATCAGGTGGCCGAGGATCCAGCGCAGCGACACGATCGGCAGCCCCTCCGGTGCGTACCGCTCCGGCTCGTCAAGATCATGGGCCGCCGCGATCTCGCGGGACCGGGCGCACTGGATGTCGTACGCGTCGAGCAGTTCGGTCAACGGGAGCTCGGGCCCGCCCCAGCCACCGGTCGGCTCGGGGATGGCCTCGCCGAGGAACGAGCGGACCAGCCAGTGCCGCTCGACCCCGGCGAGATGGGCGACGATCCCGGCGATGGTCAGCTCCGGCGACGTCGGGATCAAGGAGCGCCGGGCCGCCTCGTCGCTGATGCCCTCGCATTTCGCGCGCACCGTGGCCCGCTGCCAGTCCAGCCACTGCTCCAGGAGCTGACGTTCATCGGGCCGCGCCACCGGAAACCCTCTACCAACAACATCCACACCCCCATCCAAGCCGACTTGTCAGAACTGAGTTGTGTCAGAGCACAACTCAGTTCTGACAAGTGGGCTCAGGTGGTGCGAGGGAAGCCGGCGATGCCACGCCAGGCCAGGGTGCTGGCCAGTCGCTTGGCCTCGGCCAGGTCGATCCGGGCCGGGCCGGCGGCGAGCCAGGAGCGGGCGCTGACCTGGGCCAGACCGACCAGGGAGATCGCGAGCAGCTTCGCCTGATCGCGGGGCAGGCCGGTGTCGTCGGTGATCACGTCGGCGACGGCCTCGGCGATCTCCTCCTGGGCCGCGTTGATCCGGTCCTGGACCCGGTCGTCGGTCAGGTCGGACTCGAACACGAAGCGGAACTCGCCGCTGGTCCGGGCGACGAAGTCGAAGAACGCGTCCATCGTCGCGATCACCCGCTCGGCGTTGTCGTCGGTGGAGGCGAGTGCCTGCTCGACCTCGGTGGTGAGCCGGTCGCAACTGGCGTCCAGCACCGCGAGATAGAGGTCCAGCTTGGAGCCGAAGTGTTGATAGAGCACCGGCTTGGAGACGCCGGCCGCGTCGGCGATGTCGTCCATCGCGGCGGCGTGGTAGCCCTTGCTGGTGAAGACGTCGATGGCCGCGTCGAGCAACTGCGCCCGCCGCTGATCGCGGGGCAGGCGGACAACCCGAGTGCTGGCCATGGGGGAATGTTACCGGTGAGTAGCTGTAGCCCCTTCGACAGGCTCAGGGATCGAGAAGGGGAGGACGGTCCGGATCGCGGAATAGGCGTCCACGTGGCGGCGTTGGCGAAGGTGTCGTGCCGAGCGGTCGTAGGTTGGGATCCGCGTCCGTGCGTGGCGCGCTACAGGATTCGGGTGAACAGCTATTCAGGAGGAATCGTGGGCCTCGATTCACAGGCCGTAACGCTGCCGCCGCTGGTGGAGCCGGCCGCGGAACTGACGATCGAGGAGGTACGGCGCTACAGCCGGCACCTGATCATCCCCGACGTCGGGATGGAGGGGCAGAAGCGGCTGAAGAACGCCAAGGTGCTGGTGATCGGCGCGGGCGGCCTGGGCAGCCCCGCGCTGCTCTATCTGGCGGCGGCGGGCGTGGGCACGCTCGGCATCGTCGAGTTCGACACCGTCGACGAGTCGAACCTGCAACGCCAGATCATCCACGGCCAGTCCGACATCGGGAAGTCGAAGGCACTGTCGGCCAAGGAGTCGATCGCCGAGGTCAACCCGCTGGTGAACGTGATCGTGCACGACACCCGGCTGGACAACGACAACGTGCTGGAGATCTTCGCCGACTACGACCTGATCGTCGACGGCACCGACAACTTCGCCACCCGCTATCTGGTCAACGACGCCGCGGTGCTGTCGCACAAGCCGTACGTGTGGGGTTCGATCTTCCGGTTCGAGGGTCAGGTCAGTGTGTTCTGGGCTGATCATGGACCGCAGTACCGCGATCTCTACCCGTCACCGCCGCCGCCGGGGATGGTGCCGTCCTGCGCCGAGGGTGGCGTGCTCGGCGTGCTCTGCGCCTCGATCGGCTCGATCATGGTCACCGAGGCGATCAAGTTGATCACCGGGATCGGTGAGCCGCTGCTCGGCCGGCTGATGGTGTACGACGCGCTGGAGATGAGCTACAAGACGCTGAAGCTGCGCAAGGATCCGAACGGCGAGCCGATCACCGGCTTGATCGACTACGACGCCTTCTGCGGTGCGATCACCGACGAGGCGGCCGACGCCGCGGCGGGCAACACGATCAGCGTCAAGCAGCTGGAGGAGTGGCTGGCCGACCGCGAGTCGGGCAAGCGTGACTTCGAGTTGATCGATGTCCGGGAGGCAGTGGAGCGGGAGATCAACAAGATCCCCGGTTCGGTGTTGATCCCCAAGGGCGACTTCCAGAACGGCATCGCCCTGCCGCAGCTGCCGCAGGACAAGCAGGTGGTGCTCTATTGCAAGGCCGGCACCCGGTCGGCCGAGTGCCTGGCGATCGTGCACGGAGCCGGCCTGGCCGACGCGGTGCACGTCGGCGGTGGAGTGAGTGCCTGGGTCAGTCAGATCGACCCGTCCCAGCCCGCCTACTGAGTGATCAACTGAAATCAGAAACCCCCGTACGCCTTGCGTACGGGGGTTTCCTCGCTATCTGCTTCTCGGTGTTGCTATCGGTCGGTCAGACCGCGTGGACCCGATCGGCCTGTGGGCCCTTGGGGCCCTGCGTGGTCTCGAACTCGACCCGCTGTCCCTCATCGAGGGTCCGGAAGCCGGTCGTCTCGATCGAACTGTAGTGAACGAATACGTCCGGACCGCCGCCGTCAACAGCAATGAATCCGTAGCCCTTTTCGGCATTGAACCACTTGACGGTTCCCTGCGCCATGAACATCTCCTAGCATCTGGCTTCGCAGCCGCACCTCACGGCTCCGATGCTGCCTGGGCGCCAGATGGGTCCAACGCCCACCGCAATAGTTCTGGGGGCGTAGCACTAACCACGACACAGACCACTTGCAACAGCGGCAACAGCCTTGCACAGCATCCTCGGACCTGTGAAGGGTGAGCAGCGTGGCGTCGCAAAGTTGATCTACGGACACCTGCGCCCCGCCTCCTAGCTGCCGGTTGACGCGACCGCGTTGGCCCGCCACTCGGCGAGATGATCATCGCCGATCCGGGCGCCACCAAGATCGACCCGATCACCGCGCAACGGGGTGCCCTCGTCGCGCAGCAACCGTAGCGCCCGGGCCTCATGCCCGCGGGCCGGTCGGCCGTCGGCGCGGACCACCCGCCACCAGGGCACGCCGCCACCGTGGTGCGACATCACCCAGCCGACCTGGCGCGGACCGCCCCGGCCGAGCAATTCGGCGATCTCGCCGTAGCTGGCCACCTTGCCCGGCGGGATCGCCTCGACCGCGCTGAGCACCTGCTCCACGAACTCGTCGTTCATCGGACCTCCAGCCGCTCGATCGGCTCACCCCTCAGACTGCTGCGCACCGGACCACGGTAGAACGGAATACTGGCCGGGTGGACTCATCCCGGCCCGGCCCGCCCGCGTTCGATCATGGGCGGCCCCAGTTCGACGTCCGGCGGGCGGCCGACCGCTTCGTCACCCGGACCGACTGGGCGACCACCCGGCACTCCTTCTCCTTCGGTGCGCACTACGACCCGGACAACGTCGGGTTCGGCGCACTGCTCGCGGTCAACGAGGACGTGGTCCGGTCCGGCACCGGCTACGACCCGCATCCGCACGTCGACGCCGAGATCGTCACCTGGGTGCTGTCCGGATCGCTGGTGCACCTCGATTCACACGGGCATTCGGGCCTGGTCCACCCGGGGCTGGCGCAGCGGATGAGCGCGGGCTCCGGCATCGTCCACTCCGAACGCAACGACGCCTTCCGGACCGACCCGACGCGGCCGGAGGAACCGGTGCATTTCTGGCAGATGTGGGTCCGGCCGGACGTTTCCGGAGGCGAGCCGTCGTATCAGCAGCGGGAGCTCGACCTGGCCGATCTCGATGCCGGCTGGCTGCCGGTCGCCTCCGGTTCGCATCCGGACGCGGTGATCACGCTCGGGGCGGCCGGCTCGACGCTGTGGGCGGTCCGGGTCGCCGCCGGCGTGACCCGGCACCTGCCGGACGGGCCGCTGGCGCACCTCAGCGTGCTGGCGGGAGCGGTGGACCTGGAGTCGGCCGGCCGACTGTCCACCGGGGACTCGGTCCGGCTGCGGGACGCGGGCGGGCTGCGGCTGACCGGCGTCGCCGACGCCGAGGTGCTGGCCTGGGTGATGGCAGACCAGGAAGGGCGTGCCGCATGACCGGACCGGGCGTGGAACCGCCGCTGTTGATCAGGGTGACCGGCCGGGACCGGCCCGGGCTCACCCGCGACCTGCTCCGGCTGCTGGCCGACGCGCAGGCCGGGATCGACGACCTGGAGCAGTTGGTGGTCCGGGAGCGGCTCACCCTCGACGTCCTGGTCCGGCTCGAGGAGGCCGCGGACCGGGTGATCAAGGACGTCCTCTACTGGGCCTTCACCCACGATCTCAAGATCGACTTCGAGCGGGTCGAGCCACGGTCGGTCCGGGCCGGCCGGCGACGCCAGGTGATCACGGTGCTCGGGCCCGACCTCAGCCCGGCGAGCCTGGCCGAGGTGGCCGATGCGGTCGCCGCCGAGGGCGGCACGATCGACCGGATCGTCCGGCTGGCGACCGAGCCGGTGTTCGCGTACGAACTGGTGGTGATCATCGACCAGCCGGACCCGCTGCGGCGCCGGCTGGCCGGGGTGGCCAAGGAGGCCGGCGTCGACATCGCCATCCAGTCCGACGGCTTGGAACGCCGGGCCAAGCGGCTGGTGGTGCTCGACGTCGACTCCACCCTGATCACCAACGAGGTGATCGAACTGCTGGCCGACGAAGCCGGCTGTGGTGACCAGGTGACGATGATCACGTCCCGGGCGATGGCCGGCGAGCTCGACTTCGAGCAGTCGCTGCGGGAGCGGGTCCGGCTGCTCAAGGGGCTCGATCAGGCGGCGATCGAACGGGCCCGGGCCCGGATCACGCTGACCCCGGGTGCGCGGACCTTCGTCTCCACCCTGCACCGGCTCGGCTACGCGGTGGCGGTGGTGAGCGGCGGCTTCACCCAGTTCACCGACCAACTGCGGGACGACCTCGGTCTTGATCACGCCTTCGCCAACACGCTGGAGATCATCGACGGCGTGGTCACCGGCGAGCTGGTCGGTGCCATCGTCGACCGGCCGGGCAAGGCCCGGCTGCTGGCCCGGATCGCCGATCTGGAAGGCGTGCCGACCTCGCAGACGGTCGCGGTCGGCGACGGCGCCAACGACCTGGACATGCTGGCCGCGGCCGGGCTCGGCATCGCGTTCAACGCCAAACCGGCCGTCCGCGAACAGGCCGACGCCACCGTCTCCGTACTGCACCTGGACGCGATCCTGTTCATGCTCGGCATCCCGCGGGACGAGGTGCTGGCCGGCCAGAGCTGATCGGCGGCCGGGCCTCGATCGACCGGCACAGTCCGGCTCTTCGCTTTTCAGGCCGATTGGCCTAGAATCGGGTCATGCAGGCTGAAAGCAGTTCGAGCGGCCGGAGGAGTGGGTCGTTCATCGAGGCGGCTCGGCGAGCCCAGATCATCGAGGCGGCGATCGTCGCGGTCAACGAGCTCGGCTATGCGGGGGCGTCGCTGAGCGTGATCGCGGCCCGGGCGAAGACGTCGAAGAGTGTGATCTCGTACCACTTCGACGGCAAGGAGGAGTTGCTGGCGCAGGTCGTCGAGCAGGTGTACGAGGAGGCCGGCGCACTGATCATGGCGGCGGTCGACGGCGTGACCGGCTGGCCGGAGAAGCTGGCGGCCTATGTCCGGGCCGAGCTGGCCTACATGCGTGATCACCGGGAGCGGATGATCGCCGCCAACGAGATCGTGATCAGCCACCGCGACGCCGACGGGGTGCCGCTCTATCTGCAGTCCGGCGACGAGGACACCGCGCTGCTGGAGCACCTGCTGCGGTCCGGCCGCCGGGCGAAAGACTTCGGCCCGATGGACATCAAGATCGCCGCGGTGACGATCGTGCACGCGATCGACGGCGCGCTGACCGAGGCGCAGAAGGACCCGGACCTCGATCTCGACCGGTACGCCGACCGCCTGGTCCCGTTGCTGCTCCGCGCCGTCTCCGGCGGTGCCGCGTGACCGCGCCGCCGATCCGGGGCATCGGTTACGACGTCGGCGTGGTCTACGAACGGGACCAGCCGTCGCGCCCGCACTGGCGGGCCGAGGACGTGCGCCGGGATCTCCGGGTGATCGCCGACGAGCTCGCCTGCAACGCGGTGATGATCATGGGCAGCGACAACGACCAGCTGGCCGAGGCCGGCGCGGTCGCCCGGGAGCTGGGGCTCTTCGCCTGGCTGCAGCCGCGGCTGTTCGACCACGACCCGGACGAGGTGCTGGACCACCTGGGCCGGGCGGCCGAGCTGGCCGAGGAGCTGCGCCGGCAGCACGGCGACGTCGGGCTCAACGTCGGCTGCGAGCTCAGCCTGTCGGTGAACGGCTTCGTCCCCGGCCGGACCTTCATCCGGCGCGGCAGTCTGCTGCCCTGGTTCTTCTGGCTCAAGCCGGTCTACGATCGCCGGCTCAACCGGTTCCTCGAGCGCGCGGTGACGCTCGCCCGGGCCCGGTTCGCCGGCCCGCTTTCGTACGGCTCGGGTCCCTGGGAGAGCGTGGACTGGCGCCGGTTCGACTACATCGGGCTGGACTACTACCTGGACGCGTCGAATCGCTGGCGGTTCGCCGGCGACGTCCGCCGGCACGTCCGGACCGGCCGGCCGGTGTTGATCACCGAGTTCGGTTGCTGCACCTATCAGGGCGCGGCCGAGCGCGGGGCGGGCGGCTTCTCGGTGATCGACTACGGGACCGACCCACCGACGATGCCGGCCCAGCTGGTCCGCAGCGAACGGGTGCAGGCCGACTATCTGGACGAGTCGCTGGACATCTTCACCGAGGCCGGCGTGCACGGCACCTTCGTCTTCGGCTTCAGCGAACCCAGCCTGCCCACCTCCGCCGATCCGATCCACGACCTCGATCAGGGCAGCTTCGGCATCGTCAAGGTGCTGCCGCCCGGCGACCGGCCGGAGGGGGAGCGGTGGCAGCGCAAGGAGGCGTTCGGCACCCTGGCCCGCCGCTACGGCGCCGCGGCCGCTACCGCCACCACCGCCGAGGAACGATCATGACCGGCCCGGCCCGATCCGTGCCGTTGATCATCCGGCTCGCGGTGCCTTGGGCCGGTGCGCTGTTGATCATGCTGGCCGCGGTCCGGATCGGTGGACCGGTCGCGGCCGTGATCGGCGGCGCGCTGACCGTCGGGCTGGCGCTGCTGACGATCCGGCTGCTGGGCCGGCACGACTGGCCGGCCGCCGGGCTGCCGCCGTGGCCCAAGGCCTGGCCGCACCTGCTGCTCGGCTTCCTCGGCTGGCTGGTGCCGTGCACGGTGATGGTCATCATCGGCGCGCTGAGCGGCTGGTTGCGGTTCGCGCCGGCGCTGCCGCCGGGGGTGCTGGGCGTGATCGCGATCCAGGTCGCCGTCGCCGTCCTGGCCCAGGCCCTGCCACAGGAGTTGATCTTCCGGTCGGCGATCTTCGCCGGGCTGTCCGAACGGTTCGGCGGCTGGACGCTGATCCTGCTGCAGGGCGTGCTCTACGGCGCGTTCCTGTTCCTGGCCGGCGGCCTCCGGGACCCGCTCGGCGCCGGCTTCGGCATCGGCGTCGGGATCGCGCTGGGCTTTCTGCGGGCCATCACCGGCAGCGTCTGGGCGCCGGTCGGGATGCACCTCGCGTACCGGCTGGCGACGGGCCTGATCGGCACCGCCGACCCCGGTCTGGTGACCGAGGCCCCCGGCCTGCTGCCCGGGATGCTGATCTTCGGCGCGGTCCCGTTCGCGGTGGCGCTGACGTTCGGCGAGACCCTGGTCCGGATCATCCCCGGCCTGTCCGCGGCCGGACGGGTCACTAAGATCGTCGGGTGATGCGGATAGCGCTGGCTCAGATCGTCAGCGGGCCCGATCCGGCCCGCAACCTCGAGTTGGTCGCCGAGCAGGCCCACGCCGCGGCCGCGGCCGGCGCCGGGCTGGTGGTGTTTCCGGAGGCGACCATGCGCTGCTTCGGCCGGTCCCTGGCCGAGGTCGCCGAGCCGATCGACGGTCCGTGGGCGAACGCGGTCCGGGAGATCGCGCGGGACAGCGGTCTGGTGGTGGCCGCCGGGATGTTCACTCCGGCCGACGACGATCGGGTCCGGAACACGCTGTTGATCACCGGCGCCGAGGTCGAGGCGAGTTACGACAAGATCCATCTGTACGACGCGTTCGGGTTCACCGAGTCGCGGACCGTGGCCCCCGGCGACCGGCCGCTGGTGATCACGGCGGCGGGCGGTTCGATCGGCTGCGCGATCTGTTACGACCTGCGGTTTCCGGAGCTGTTCACCCGGCTGGCCGACGACGGTGCCCAGTTGATCATCGTGCCGGCGTCCTGGGGCGCCGGCCCGGCGAAGCTGGACCAGTGGCGGCTGCTGGTCCGCGCCCGCGCGCTGGATTCGACCACGTTCGTCGCGGCCTGCGGTCAGGCGGACCCGGCCACGGTCGGGATCGAGTCCTCGGGCAGCGCCCCGACCGGCGTCGGCGGCAGCATGATCGTCGGGCCGAACGGCGCGGTGGTCGCCGAGGCCGGGGTCGCGCCGCAGCTGCTGATCGCCGACCTCGAACTGGACACGATCACCGCCGCCCGGAAGCAGATCCCGGTGCTGGCCAACCGGCGGCTCGGCGGGCGATGAAGCCGCTGCTGATCGTCTTCGAGACCCACGCGACCACGGTCGACAACGAGCAGGAACGGGCGACCGGCTGGCTGCCCGGCGAGCTGTCCGCCGCCGGCCGCGAACAGGCGGCCGCGCTAGGAATGAGGATCCGCGAGCACGCGCCGGACGCCGTCATCGCCTCCGACCTCGACCGGGCCCGGCAGACGGTCGAGATCGCCTGCGCCGGTCTGGAGGTGCCGATCTTCTACGACTGGCGGCTGCGCGAATGCCATTACGGCCTGTTGAACGGCGCGCCGAAGGCTCAGGTGCACGGCGCCGGGCTCGACCGGTTCCTGCGCAATCCCTATCCGGCGGGGGAGAGCTGGCTCGGCGCGCTGGCCCGGGTCGACCGCAGCCTGGATGATCTTCGGCAGCTGTGGCCGGGCGGCCGGATCGTCGTCGTCGGTCACATCGCCACCCGCTGGGCGCTGCGCCGGCGGACCGAGTCGATCACGCTGGACGAGCTGGCCGGGCAGCCGTTCCGCTGGCAACCGGGCTGGGAATTCCTGCTGAACTGATCACCGGATCCCGTCCCGTCCGGCACCATGACGAGTGTGACGTGGGGGACGGAGGACGGGACGGGGCGCTGGTCGCCGTTCCCGGTCCAGGACTGGGAGCTGCTGCCCGCTGACCCGGCGGCGGAGCCGGAGCAGCCACGCCGGCCGGCCTTGCGGCCGTTGCTGATCATCACCGCCTGCCTGGTGCTGTTGGCCGGATCGATCTTCACCATCGAACGGATCGGGGCGATCACCGCCGGCGGAAGTCCCTACCTGCCGGCGGACGGGACGATGTCACGGGGCATCCGTGAGGTTGCCGCGGCCGGCCGGACCGACCAGCACCCGGCCGTCACCGAGGCGGCCGTGCGATTCGCCTCCGCCATGTTCGGCAGCACCGACTTCGCTTTCGGCACGCAGCTGATCGGCGCCCTGGACGTGTCGGCCGACGAGCTGGGTGAGGTCGGCCGGATCCGGTTGTGGCGGTCGATCCTGACCACGCCGGATCGGCAGTCGACCGCCGTCTACCGGGTCGACGACGGGATCGACCTGATCGGTGAGGACCGGCCGCTGGACGACGGCGAGCGGGCCGGGCCGGACGGTTCCGCCGGCCGCGGCTACGCGTACCGGCCGGGCCTGACCGAGCTGCCGGCCGGGGCGGTGGTGGGCTCGACCTGGCGCGATCGCGGGGCGGCCGGTGACGGCATCGAGTACGCCTCCGACTTCCGGGCCGAGGCGCCGGCCGGACATCCGGCGGGCTGCCTGCAGACCTCGGGTCGGATCCGCTACACCGACGAGGCCGGAGCGGAGCTCGAGGTCCGCCGGGTCCGGCGGGTCTGGTGTCCGGGCCGCGGCATCGTCGAGTCGGTGCAGACGGTCGGCGATCGCACCGATACCGTACGGCCCGCCGACTGGCCGGCGGCCGACCCGGTGCCGGCGACCGATCCGGTGCCGACAGCCGGCCCGGCGCCGGACTGGACCGATCCGGGACGGTGGCGCGCGATCGAGCAGAGCCCGGTCTCGGTCTCGCCCCGGTTCGGTGAGGCGCCGATGACCGGCGTCCCGGCCTCGATGCCGCCCCCGGTGATCACCGGGGGCGGCCGGCTGGTCCGGGTCAGTCAGACCGGGCAGGACCTGGTCGTCCTGGCCGGCGAAGGCGGCTCGCTGCGATCCGTGCTCCGGCTGCATCCGGGCGGCACGATCACCGCGCTGGCCGGCTTCGGCCGGATGATCATCGTCAGCACCAGCCTGCGGCAGGTGATCGGCTACTCCGACAACGGCTTGCGGCTGTGGCAGCGGGACCTGCCCGAGGTGGCCGAGGCCCGCCCGGCCCTGATCGGTGCCCGGAGCGACGATCCACGGATCGCGCTGGCGACGATCGACGGGACCGTGTTCGCGCTCCGGCTGCGGACCGGCGAGGAGGTGTGGCGGCAACCGGCCGGTGCTCAGGTCTTCCAGGCCCCGGTGGTGGCGGGCGACCGCGTCGTGGTCGGCGGCGACGACGGCACGCTCACCGCGCTGGCGGCGGCCGACGGCGCCGAGCAGTGGTCGGTGTCGGGGGTGATCGGGCAGCCGCGGGTGATCGGATCGCTGGTGATCACGACCGGCGACGGAGTGATCGAGGGCCGCGACCTGGCCGACGGCCGCGGCCGCTGGCGGCTGCCGTACGCCGGCACGTTGAGCGGCACGGCGGTCGCCGCTGACCGGCTGATCGTCGCCACCCGGGTCGGCACGATGATCTTGGACGAGTCCGGCACGGTCCGCGGTCGGCTCGGCCCGCTGGTCGGCGTGGTCGGCGCCGGCTCCCGCTGGGCCGGCTGGAGCACCGACCGGATGTTGATCATGGGGGCCGACGGCACCGAGTCGGCCGGCTGGCCGCTGCCGCTGGAGACCTGGGGCACCGGCACTCGGACCGCCCTGGTCACGCCGGTCGGGGTCCAACTGCACGGAGCCGGCTGGGGGTTCACCGAATGGGCGCCCTGAGCACGCTCCGGCCGCTGGCCACGGGGATCTGGCGGGACGTGATCGCCGCCCGGGTCCGGCACGGCCGGCTCCGTGACATCCGCTGGCCGTACGGGCTCCGGGAGATCGTGACCGTCACCCTCGCGGCGTACCTGATCGTCGTGCTGTTGGTCGTGGCCGGGCCGTGGTTGCGGCAGGGTGGCCGACTCCTGACCACGGCGACCCTGACCTCGGGCATCCCCGAGACCTGGCTCTGGCTGCTGATCTTCCTGATCACGGTGCTGGTCGCCCTGGTGCACGTCGCCTGCCTGCACGGCGCCTGGTGGCTGAAGGCGCTCGGCCTGCTGGCGACGACGAGTGCCGTGCTCAGCTGGGGTGTCACCGGGACGTTCACCGGCAGCCTCAATTTCGGCACGATCATCGCCGTCGCCTGCTCGCTCGCCTTGATCATCTTCTCGATCGTGCGCTGGCCGCGGGCGTTTCGCTGGTGGGAGTTCCTGATCACCCTCGGCCTGTTCGGCACGGTGGTGCTGGACACCTTGCTGGTCGGCGGTTACGCCCGGTCCTTCGGCTTCGAGTTCGCGCCGATGATGGTGCAGCAGACCCTGACCACGATCGGCTTCCTGGCCATTCCGGCCGCCATGGTGGCCGGGGTCGCGGTGGCCGAGATCGCGATCAACCTGACCTTGGCGACGACCCGGCGGGTGCAGCGGCTGACCGAGTCGGCGCCGCGCGACCGGCCGGGGACCTGGCTGGCCCGGCTGCCGTACCTGATCTTGATCGTCCTGGTCCTGGTCCGCCTCGCCCAGTCGATCACCGAGCTGATCGGACTGGATCCGGTCCGCCAGGGTTGGCCCGCCTTCGTCGTGGCCGGAGTCGCCCTGCTGCTGATCGCCGGGCTGGGCCGGTTGGTGCTGCGGTGGGGCCGGCGGCACGAGGCCGGTACGAAGATCGCCGGGCTGCCGGACGAGCTCTCCGCGGTGGGCCTGCCGGTCGCCGCCGCCCTGGCCGGGCTGACGCTGCCGGTGCTCATCGCCGGATCGGTGATCACCGCGGTCGCCGCGCTGGATCCGCTGGGGATGGCGGAGCAGGGCAGCCTGGATCTGCTGGTGATCGCCGACCAGGTCGACCTGGTCCGGCTCGTCGTGGCCGCCCTGTGCATCACGATCGGATTGATCATCACCCGGCGGGGGCGGCCGGGGCGGGGCTTGCTGCTGTGCTGCATCGGGGTGGTGTTGCTGACCCAGGTGACCCAGTTGCTGAGCGGCTATCGGCTGGCGATCGGCTTCGACCTGACCGTGGTCAATCTGCTGGCCACCGCGCTCGCCCTGGGCCTGGCCGGCTGGTCACTGATCCGGCGGCGGCTGTCGCCGATGCGCGCCCTGGCGCTGTCCGGTCTGCTGGTGCTGTCGGCCCTGGTGTCGGCCCGCGAGGTGATCACCGATCCGGTCCAGGTGATCTTCGGCTACTCGGGCGCCGTGGTGCTGCTGTTCGGCCTGACCTGGACCTTCCTCACCGGCTCCGGCTGGGGCAACGGCGACAGCCGCCGGTTCCCGCGGCCGACCCGGGTGCTGCTGGTGCTGGCCAACCTGTTGCTGACCGGCATCCTGCTGGCGTACCTGGTGCTGGCCGGCAATCTCGGGGTGATCATCGACCTGGAGGACTTCGCCGACTTCGGCGATCTCGTCTTCGGCAGTGCCCTGCTGGCCGCGGCCTTCGTGGCGGTGGTCGATGCCCAGCGCACCGACCGACCGCTCGGTTGACCCGCTACTGGCCGGCCGCCTGCTGCTCGGCCTCGGCCCGCTTGGCCGCGCGCTCCTTGGCGACCGAACGGTCCTCTTCTTCGGCCCGCCGCTTCTCGGCCTCGGCCTCGGCGCGTTGCACCGTCCGTTCCTTGTCCGCCGAACGGGCCTTCTCCTCGGCCTCGCGCTTGGCCGCCGCGCTCTGCTTCTCGGCCTCGGCTCGCCGGGCCGCCTCCCGCTTCTCCTCGGCCGCGTACTTCTCGCGCTCGGCCCGCCTCCTGGCCTCGCACTCCTTGGCCTCGGCCCCTTCCGCCGCGGCGCACCGCTCGCGGGAGCGTTCCCGGTCCGGCCCGGCGGTCGTACCGGGCGGCTTGGGCTGGTCCGCCGGCAGCCCGACCGAGCCGGAGCCCTGCAGGGTGCCGATCAGCAGAGCGGACAGCGCCAGGGCGGCGACGCCGCCAACCGCGGCCCCGACGGTCCGCCGTCGCCGCAGTCGTCGGGCCTTGGCTCGAGCAAGATCATCGGTGACCGAGCCCTCCGGTGGTTCACCGGTGAAACACTCGGCGAAGACGACGCCGGGTCCGCGATGTCGATCAGGACATCGTCGGAGGTGGTCCGCCGCCGCGATCTCCGCCGCCACTCGTCGATCGCCGTCCGGCTGATGATCCGGCGGACGTAGCCGTCGGCGCCGTCCCGGCGGACCCGGCCCCAGGCCAGGTACAGCTTGATCAGTGCCTGTTGGACGATGTCCTCGGCCAGACCCCAGTCGCCGCACAGCAGGTAGGCGGTGCGTCGGCATCGGGTCCGGTTCGCGACGGCATAGTCCGTGAACTCCGCGTCCGCGTCGCTCATCGCCCTCCACTCGTCCAGCTGCTCCGAATCAACCCTTCGTCGAGTAATACCGAGGTTCCTCGCGTTCGGTTGTCGGCTGGGTGGAACTTTATGGTTCCGGCGCCGAACTCCGCCCGGATCCCGCTGAGTACGCTGACTCCGATGAGCTCGGTCCGCGCATGACGTCGGGACGGGATCGCCTGGGTGGCGTTCCGCCGCGGCTGGTGGCGACCCTGGCGTTCGGCACCACCCTGAACCCGCTCAACTCGTCGATGATCGCCGTGGCGCTGGTCAGCCTGCAGGGCGAGTTCCAGGTCAGCATCGCCGACGTGACGTGGCTCGTGTCCGGCTTCTACGTCGCGGCGGCGGTGGGTCAGCCGCTGATGGGTCGGTTGATCGACCAGTTCGGGCCCCGGCGGCTGTTCCTGTTCGGCCTCGCCCTGGTGCTCGCCACCTCGGCGGTGATGCCGTTCGCGCCCGGGCTGTGGTGGCTGGTCGCGCTGCGGGTGGTGCAGGCCTTCGGCACCTCGACCGCCTATCCGGCGGCCATGACCCTGATCCGGTCCGCCGCTCCGGCCGGCGGCACTCCCGCCGGAGCCCTCGGCGCGATCAGCATGGCCAACTCCAGTTGCGCCGCGCTCGGCCCGGTGCTCGGCGGATTCCTGGTCGCCCTGGCCGGCTGGCCGGCGGTGTTCGTGGTGAACGTACCGCTGACGGTGATCGGGCTGATCCTGGCCTGGCGGGTGCTGCCGCGGACCCGGCCGGAGCCGGCCCAGCGCCACCAGCCGATCGATCTGCTCGGCATCCTGCTGTTCACCGCGACCCTGATCTCGCTGTTGATCTTCATCCTGTCCTTCGCCGCCGGCCCGCGCTGGTGGCTGCTGCCGGTGATCATCGCCGCCGGGGCCGGGCTGGTGCTGTGGGAACGCCGGGTCGCCGCCCCGTTCCTGGACATCCGCGGGCTGATCGCCAACCGGCCGCTGACCTCGGTGCTGGCCCAGCAGGGCGCGATCAACCTCACCTTCTATTCGATGTTCTTCTCGCTGCCGCTCTGGCTGGAATCGGTCCGCGGCTTCGGCAGCGACGCCGCCGGGCTGATGATCCTGCCGGTGGCCGGGCTCGGGATCGCGACCGTACCGCTGGCGGCGCGGATGATCCGGCGAGTCGGCTCCCGGCCGGCCCTGCTGCTCGGGTCCTGTGTGCTGCTCGGCGCGACGCTGCTGATTCAGTTGCTCGGCGACGCCTCGCCGATCGCGTTGATCATCCTGCTGACCTTGGCGTTCGGGATCCCCAACGGCTTCAACAACCTGGGCCTGCAGACCTCGCTGTACGACGCCGCTCCGCCGGACCGGACCGCGTCGGCGGCCGGGCTGTTCCAGACCTTCCGCTACCTCGGCGCGATCCTGGCCACGGCCATGATCGGGTTGATCTTCGAGCGGGACCTGAGCAGCTCCGGGTTGCACCATCTCGGCTGGCTGATGACCGGCGGAGCCGTCGTCGTCCTGCTGCTCGCGCTGCTGATCCGTCGCCCGGTTCGGGAGTCGGAACGCTGACGGGGTGGCGGCGCTGTCAGCGCCCTCTGGTGCACTACGGTCGAACCTGTAGGACGACGAAGGCCGAATCGATGCACGAGCACAGATGTACCAGCTGATCCGCACCCCGCGGCCGCCGGCCGCCAGGCCGGACCTGGACCCGACCCAGCAAAGCGTCGTCGACCATTCCGGCGGCCCGTTGCTGGTGCTCGCCGGCCCGGGCACCGGGAAGACGACGACCCTGGTCGAGTCGGTGGTGGACCGGATCGAGCGCCGCGGGATGCGGCCGGAGTCGATCTTGGTGCTGACCTTCTCCCGCAAGGCGGCCGCCGAGCTGCGGACCCGGATCGCCGGCCGGCTGGGCCGATCCGTCACGACGCCGCTGGCGATGACCTTCCACTCCTTCTGTTACGCGCTGATCCGGCGGTTCACCGTCGTCGACGAGACCGGTCAGGCGATGCGGCTGCTGACCGCGCCGGAGCAGGAGTTCCGGGTCCGGGAGATCCTGGCCGGCAGCCCGGAGACCGGCCGGGCCGACTGGCCGGAGAGCCTGGCTGCCGCGTTCCCGACCCGCGGTTTTGCGGCCGAGGTCCGGGCGGTGGTGGCCAAGGCCCGGCAGTTGGGCATGGACCCGGAGGACGTGATCGATGCCGGCGAGGCGGCGGGCCGGCCGGAGTGGGTCAGCGTCGGGCAGTTCTTCGACGAGTATCTCGACGTGCTCGACTCCGAACGGGTGATGGACTACGCCGAGCTGGTGCACCGGTGCCGGATCCTGCTCACCGACCCGGTGATCAGGGACACCCTGCGGGCGGAGATCGGGACGATCTTCGTCGACGAGTATCAGGACACCGACCCCTCCCAGGTCCGGCTGTTGCAGGCGATCGGCGGCGACGGCCGGGAGGTGATCGCGGTCGGTGACCCGGACCAGTCGATCTATGCGTTCCGCGGTGCCGAGGCGCGCGGGATCCTCGACTTCGGCGACGCGTTCCCGACGGCCTCGGGCGAACGGGCGCCGGTGATCGCGCTGGGCCGGACCCGCCGGTTCGGCAAGGCGCTGCTGGCCGCCAGCCGCAAACTGGCCGATCGGATGGGGCTGCCGCGGCCGCTGCCGCCCGAGGTGTACGCCGCGTACCGGCATCCGGAGCCGTCGCCGGAGCTGCCGCCGGGCCGGCTGGAGGTGTTCACCTGCGTCAGCACCGGCGCCGAGGCCGAACACGTCGCCGACATGCTGCGCAGTGCCCACCTCCGGGACGGCCTCGGCTGGTCCGAGATGGCGGTCCTGGTCCGGTCCGGTCGGCGCAGCATCCCGGCACTGAGCCGGGCCTTGAGCGCGGCCGGGATCCCGATCGAGGTGGCCGGCGACGAGATCCCGCTGGCCGCCGAGCTCGCGGTCCGGCCGCTGCTGCTGGCGCTGCAGGTCGCGGCCACCGGCCGCCGGGTGGACAACGAACAGGCGCAGACCCTGCTCACCTCGCCGATCGGCGGCCTGGACAGCCTCGGCCTGCGCCGGCTGGGCCGGGCGCTGCGCGCCGCGGAACGGGCCGAACTGGCCGGGGCCGGGCTGCCCCGGCTGTCGGGGGAGTTGATCGCCCGGGCGGTGACCGAGCCGGAGCTGCTGACCGATCTGCCGGCCGCCCCGGAGCGGGACCGCGCGGCCGGGCTGGCCGCGCTGCTGCAGGACTGCGAGAAGTCGATCATCGACGGCGCCACCGCGGAGGAGGCGCTGTGGCTGCTCTGGACCGGCTCGGACTGGCCGGACCGGCTGCGCCGCGAGGCCGCCGGTGGCGGCGAACCGGCGCGCCGGGCCGATCGTGATCTTGATGCGATCTGCGCCCTGTTCGATGTCGCCGGCCGGTCCGAGGACGTGGTCGGCCTGCGCGGCGTGACCGGCTTCCTGGCCGAGGTGGAGGGGCAACAGATTCCGGCCGACACCCTGCGCGAGGCCGATCTCCGGGGCGAGGCCGTACGCGTGCTGACGGCCCACCGGGCCAAGGGTCTGGAGTGGCCGCTGGTCGTCGTCGCCGGGGTCCAGGAAGGGGTCTGGCCCGATGTCCGGCGGCGCGGCTCGTTGCTGGAGCCGGACCGGCTGTCCCGGCACGGGCTGGCCGACGACGTGCCGACCGCGGTCCGGATCGCCGAGGAGCGGCGGCTGTTCTATGTCGCGTGCACCCGGGCCCGGGAGCGGTTGGTGATCACCGCGGTCGCCGGGACCGAGGGCGAGGGTGATCAACCGTCCCGGTTCCTGACCGAGCTCGGCGTCCAGGTGCGCGAACTGGCCGGCCGGCCGCGCCGGCCGTTGACCCTGCCGGCCCTGGTCGGTGAGCTGCGGGCGGCCAGCGTCAATCCCGACCTGCCTCCGGTGCTGCGGGAGGAGGCGGCGCTGCGGCTGGCCCGGCTGGCCGACGCCCGGGATCCCGACGGCCGGTCGCTGGTGCCGGCGGCCGACCCGCATCGCTGGTGGGGCATGCTCCCGGTCAGCGATCGTTCGTTCCCTGAGCCTGTCGAAGGGCAGGGCCCGAGTCATCCCCCTGGCCCTTCGACAGGCTCAGGGAACGAACCACCACCGGTGGTCCCGCCCGACGCCCCGATCCAGCTGTCCGGCAGCCAGCTCGCCTCGGCCCTGGCCTGCCCACGGCAGTGGTTCCTGTCCCGTCGGGCCCAGGCCGAGCAGGCCCGTGGGACGGCGGCCGGCTTCGGCTCGGTGATCCACGTGCTGGCCGAACACGGGGCCCGCGACGGGGTCGATCCGGACAGCCTGGCCGATCACCTGGAGACGGTCTGGGATCAGCTCGACTTCGACGCGAAGTGGCTGTCGGCGACCGAGCGGGTCGAGGCCGAATCGGCGCTGGAACGGTTCGCCGCCTGGCAGCAGGCCCGGACCGGTCAGCGGCTGCTCGGCACCGAGGTCGAGTTCAGCACCGAAATCGATCTTGGCCCGGACCGGGTCCGGCTGACCGGGGTGGCCGACCGGGTGGAGCGGGATCCGGACGGCCGGATCCGGATCATCGACTTCAAGACCGGCCGGTCCCAGCCGGCCGCGGTCGACGTCGCCCTGCAAGATCAACTCGGGGCCTACCAGCTGGCCGTCGCCCAGGGGGCCTTCGCGGCGGTCGCCGGCCCGGACGCCCGGCCGGCCGGCGCGGAGCTGGTCTATCTGCGGCTGCCGGACGGGAGCGAGCTGCCCAAGGTGTTCCAGCAGGCGTCGCTGGACGACGTCCCGTTTCCGGTCGCCGATCCGGAGCCGGAGGGAGACCCGGAGCTGGCCGGGCAGCCGAGCTGGGTGCACCGCCGGCTGCTCCGCGCGGCTCGGACGATCCGGTCCGAGACGTTCCATGCGACGGTCAATGCGTCCTGCCGGTACTGCCCGTTCGCCGGCAGTTGCCCGGCCCAGGCCGGCGGTCAGCGGGTCGTGTCATGAACTCATCCCACGACGCGGGGACCCCGACATGACGGTGCATACGCTGCGGCCGGCGGCGCCGGCCCGCCGATTCGAGCACACCGACGACCTGACCGAGGCGCTCGGGATCCGGTTCTCCGACCAGCAGCTGGCCGCGATCACCGCGCCGCTGGAGCCGGGCGTGATCATCGCCGGCGCCGGATCGGGTAAGACGACGGTGATGGCGGCCCGGGTGGTCTGGCTGGTCGGCATCGGCGCGGTCCGGCCGGAGGAGGTGCTCGGGCTGACGTTCACCCGCAAGGCCGCCGCCGAGCTGTCCGACCGGGTCCGCACCGCGCTGGTCCGGGCCGGAGTGGTGAGTGATCGCGGGATCGACGAGTCCGGCGAACAGTTGATCATGACCTACGACGCGTTCGCGGCCCGGCTGGTCACCGAGCACGGGCTGCGGATCGGGGTCGACGCCGACCCGACCATGATCAGCGGCGCGACCCGGTTCCGGTTGGCGTCGCGGGTGGTCCGGGCCGCGGCCGGGCCGTTCGAGTTCATCTCCCGGCTCCGGCCGGGCACGGTCACCGACCGGGTGCTCCGGCTCGACGCCGATCTGCAGCAGCATTTGATCGACTCGACCCGGCTGGACAAGCACGCCCGGGAGGTGCTGACCGGCCTGGCCTCGGCGCCGCTGAACAACCGGGGCAACGTCTACGCCGACGTGAAGCGGGCCATGATCGCCACCGAGGAACGGCTCGAGCTGGCCAGCCTGGTCCGTGACTACCAGGAGCTGAAGCGCAACCTCGGGATGGTGGAGTTCGCCGATCAGATGGCGATCGCTGCCCGGCTCGCGGCCGAGGTGCCGCAGGTGTCGGCGTCGCTGCGGGCCGCGTTCAAGGTGGTGCTGCTGGACGAATACCAGGACACCTCGGCGGCGCAGGCGATCATGCTCCGCGGACTGTTCTCCGGTCGTACGCCGAGCGACGGCCTCGGCCATCCGGTGACGGCCGTCGGCGACCCGTTCCAGGCGATCTACGGCTGGCGCGGGGCCGCGGCCAGCAACATCCTGCAGTTCGCCGGTGAGTTCCGCACCAGCAAGGGCCAGCAGAGCCCGCGCTTCGCGCTGACCGTGAACCGGCGCAGCGGACACACCATCCTCGACGTGGCCAACGTGCTCAGCCGGCCGCTGCGGGCCGAGACCCTGCCCGGGGCCGAGGAATCAGCGCAGGGAATGGGACTGCTGCAGGCGCCGGAGAGCGCCGGGCCGGGCGCGGTGCGGGCCGCGACCTTCGAGTCCTGGACCGACGAGGTGCGCTGGATCGCCGATCAGGTGATCATGGTCCACTCCGAGCAGCAGGTCCGGACCTGGGCCGAGATCGCGATCCTGACCCGCCGCAACGCCGACATCGGACCGATCTACAGCGAGCTGACCGGCCGGGACGTCCCGGTGGAGATCGTCGGCCTCGGCGGGCTGCTCAGCCTGCCGGAGATCGCGGACGTGATCGCCACGCTGCGGATGATCGACGACGTGACGGCCAACCCACAACTGATCCGGCTGCTCACCGGCCCGCGCTGGAACCTCGGCCCCCGTGATCTTGCCCTGCTCGGCCGGCGGGCCCGGGTGCTGGCCCAGCAGCATGATCACGGCGCCGACGAGGATCGCGACGACCTGCTGGCCTCGCTCGAGCTGGCCGTCGCCGACGTCGACCCGACCGATGTGGTCAGCGTGCTCGACGCCCTGGACAGCCCGTTCGACGAGCCGGGGTCGTGGACCGGAGCCGAGCCGCGGTTCGGGTCGGACGGCAACCCCGGCTACTCGGCGGCGGCGCTGACCCGGTTCCGGCAGCTGTCGGGCGAGCTGGCGTACCTGCGGCGGCATGCCGAGGAGCCGGTGCTGGACCTGGTCCGCCGGGTGATCGCGGTGCTCGGGCTGGACGTCGAGCTGACCGCGACGCCGGAGTTCGCCAAGGCGGCCCGGCGTGATCAACTCGGCGCGTTCCTGGACGCCGTCGCCGACTACGTGGACGTCGACGGCGGGGCGTCGCTGAGCGGGCTGCTGGCGTACCTGCAGGCCGAGCTCGATCAGGGCAACGGGCTGGATCAGGCGGTGCCGACCGACCGGGAGGCGGTCAAGCTGCTCACGGTGCACAAGGCCAAGGGGCTGGAGTGGGAGGTCGTCTTCCTGCCGGCCCTGGTCAAGGGCACCTTCCCGAGCGACCGGGTGACCGACAACTGGGTCACCAACCCGGCGGTGTTGCCGGCCGACCTGCGCGGTGACGCCGACTCGATCCCGCAACTGCACGACACGACCAACGCGGCGATGGGGTCCTACAAACGGGAGCTGACCGAGCAGCAACTGTTGTCGGAGGACCGGCTGGCCTATGTGGCGGCGACCCGGGCCAAGCAGTTGCTGGTCGGTTCCGGGCACTGGTGGCGGGCGGAGTTGATCAAGCCCCGGGCCAGCTCGACCTATCTGCAGACGATCATGGCCGAGGCGGCCCGGCAGGGTGAGCTGGTGGCCGAGGCGCCGCCGCCGGGGGAGGCGAATCCGCTGGTGGTGGCGGCCGAGCCCCGGCCCTGGCCGACGCCGTACGACCCGGACGCGCTGCGCCGGCGGCACTCGGCCGCGACGGCGGTGACCGAGGCGCGGCAGCGGTTCGCGGCGGCCGGGCACTACGGCGGGCCGGGGGATCCGTTGTTGCTCGATCAGGAGGAGGTCGTCGCGGCGTGGGACGACGACATCGAACGACTGCTGGCCGAGCAACTGGCCGCCCGGTCGCCGGATCGGTCGGTGCGGCTGCCGGAGGCGCTGTCGGCGTCGGCCGTGCTCCGGCTGAACGAGGATCCGGGTGGCTTCGCCGCCGACCTGGCCCGGCCGATGCCGCGGCCGCCGTCCCGCGCGGCCCGGTTCGGCACCCGCTTCCATCAGTGGGTGGAGCAACACTTCGCCGGCACCCTGGGCCGGGGCGGCACCGGCCAGCAGCCGTTGATCGACCCGGACGACCTGCCCGACCGCGCCGACAGCGGAGCCGCGGACGACGACGAATTGCGCGAGCTGTGTGCCAAGTTCGCCGAGGGCCAGTTCGGCGCCGTCGTCCCGTACGCGCTCGAGGCGCCGTTCACGCTGCTGCTCGGCGGCCGGCTGGTCCGCGGCCGGATCGACGCGGTCTACCGGCTCGCCGATGATCAGGACGGCCCGCGCTTTCGGGTGCTGGACTGGAAGACCAACCGGGCCGGCGACGCCGATCCGCTGCAGCTGGCGATCTACCGGGTGGCCTGGGCCGAGCTGTCCGGCGTCGCCGTCGACCGGGTCGACGCCGCGTTCTACTACGTCCGCAACGATCAGCTCAAGATCATCTCGGACCTACCCGAGCGGGCCGAGCTGGAACGCCTGCTGCTGGCTCCCTAGTGGCGTGGTGTCCACGCCGCTAGCCGTCGTCACCGGTTGCTCTCGCGCGTTCCGTTGAGACTCGGAGACTTTCTTGGCGGCAAAGGGGACGAGTTTCGGCGGCGCTCGCGTTGGCCTGCCGGCCGTCAGCTGCCGGCTCGGGCCTGGCGACGCGACCACTGTCTGTCGGCGCGACCTCAGTAGCGGTCGCGCCGACGTCCATCATTCCCGCGGCGCACCAGCCGCCGATGGTGCCGCGGGGCGATCTCGGGCGGCGCGACTGGTATCGGCGGGCGCGACCGTTGCAGCGGTCGCGCGAGCGGGTAAGGGTCGCGTGCGTCGAGCTACGGGTGCCCCGGCTAGCCGGCGATGAGCTTGCCGACCGCCTCGGCCAGCCGGTCGTAGTCGTCGGCGGTGTTGTACGGGGCGGCGGCGAGCCGGATCATCGGGGTGCCGTGGAAGCCGACGGCCGCCTCGATCGCATGCTCCTCGGCCAGCCGCCCGGAGATGATCTTGACCTCGCCGAGGGTGGCGGCGGAACCGCCGGGCAGCCGGACCATCCGCATCGTCGGGGCCGGGCTGTCGGTGATCCCGTCCAGTTCGGTGCCGAAGGTCTCGGCCAGGTGCCGTTGGGCGGCGCCGACCAGGTCGGACTGCCGGTCGACCTGGGCCCAGCCGCCGAGCTCGGCCCAGAAGTCGAGACCGTCGCCGAGGGCCAGCCAGCCGGCGTAGTCCCAGGTGCCGGGGTGATCGAAACCGACCGAGTAGCCGTCGTTGAGCATCCAGTTCAGGGTCGCCGGATAGGTGCGATCGCGCAGGTCGGGCCGGGTCCACAACAGCGCGGTGCCACGCGGGGTGTAGGCCCACTTGTGCAGGTTGCCGATCCAGTAGGCGACGCCGAGCCCGGCGATGTCGGTCGGCAGGGTGCCCGGCACGTGGGCGGCGTCGGCCAGCACCGGCGCGTCGACGGCCGCCGCCACCGCGGCGACCGGGAGCACCGTTGCGGTCGGGGCGGTGATCTGGTCGACCACCACCAGCCGGGTCCGCGGTCCGCACCGGTCGGTGAAGGCGGCGACGATCTCCTGGTCGGTCGCACCAAGATCAAATTCGGCGATCTTGACCGTGGCGCCGCGGCGACCGGCCCAGCTCTCGGCGGCGATCCGGACCGCGCCGTAGCCGTGGTTGCAGAGCACGATCTCGTCCCCGGCCGCCAGGTCGAGCGAGCCGAGCACCGACGAGACGCCCTCGGAGACGTTGCGGACCAGGCCGACCGAGTCGGGCTCGACGCCGAGGAACTCGGCGCCGCGCTGCCGAGCCTGGCCGACCAGGCCAAGCAGTTCACGCCCGTTGAAGCGGTGCGGATTGCGTTCGGCCCGGTCCCGCCAGCGCTCGGCTGCCTGGCGGACCCGGATCGGCGCGCAGCCATAGGAGCCGTGGTTCAGATGGACGACGTCGGGGTCGAGACCGAACGTCTCGAGCAACTCACGGTTCACGACCGTGATCGTACGGGGATCGACGGCCGGGGTCGGCGCCGGAGGGGGACCGAGATGTCGGCCGGTACCGCGGCCGGTGAATGCTACGCGAAGCTTGTCTCGGCGACCCGGCGGACCCTTGATCGGGCGTCCGTCATGTGATTGTTTTTCGCCTATGAGACGCCGCTTGTTGGTTCTTGTCGCCGCCCTCGCGGCCATGATCGTTTCGCTGACTCCGGCCGTGGTGACGGCGGCCGAACAGCCCGCGTACGCCGGCATCCGGATCGTGCGGGCCTATCCCGGTGAGCCGGCCGCCCCGGAGATCACCCTGCCCGAGGGATACTCCTTCGTGACGGGGGACAAGTTCAACGTGGCCAGCCGGGCCGAGTACTACACGTTCATCCAGGGTCCGCGCAGCGTTGCCGGGATCCCGGTGACCGTCCGCTGGCCGGGGGAGCGGATCCGCGACGTCATCTGGCGCGACAACCACCTGACGTTCGACCGGCCGGCGGCGGACACGGTGACCTTCACCGTGCCGGTGACGGCGGCGACGACGAATGCCGATCAGCCGACGATCCAGGTGTGGAGCGCGCTGCCGACCCCGCCCGGGCTGCAGTGGCGGATCGAGCACAACGATCCGGACCGGGTGGCCGGTCCCTGGACCACGGTGCCGTGGCCGGCCGGCCAGGTGACCTCGGTGATCAGCTATCTGGTGGCCAGCAACGCGATCTTGATCGACTCCGGACTCGCCGCGACCGCCGCGTCGAAGGGGCACACCTGGTATCTGATGGGCTTCGAGACCAACAACACGCTGCATCCGGACAACCCGCCGCACTGGCATCTGACCTACTACGCCGGCCCGAACACCAGCGCGAAGGCCTATCTGCCGCACTTCTGGTTCGACGCGGAGGGCAAGAACTTCTACAACGGGATGGACGTCAGTGGTCAGGGGCGGCAGAAGTACTACGTTGGCGATCCCGCTCCGATGTACGACTTCGCCGACAACCTGGTCGCGACCACGGTGATCCGGGAGGACGGCGGGCTGGACATCATCACGCCCGACGAGCACACGTACTCGATGATGCCCGGCCCGAGCGGTGATCTGCGGCAGGACGTCAGTGTGGTGCGAGACGGTGAGCCCTGGCTGGTGATCAAGACCAGTGACGATGTGCGGCACGGGATCATGATCTTCGACGTCGTCGATCTCCAGGACTCGCGCAACAGCAGCACTACCGTGCACCGCTACGACCGGTTGACCGGAGTCCTCAAGCCCTGAGCTACTTCAGTTGATCACTCGGCGTCGCGCCGCTGATCCCGCGGGAACGGGTACGGTTCGGGCTCGGCGGCCGGCTCCGGGGCGTCGAGGAAGGTCGCGACGTCGGTGTCGTCGAAGCCGAACGGCTGGGACAGCTCCGACGTCAGGGCCGCCGGTTGATCACCGGCTCCGGCCGAACGCTGCTCCTCGTCGTCGGCGGCGATTCGATGCTGAGCTTCGACCGGCTCCGGGGTGGCGGTCAGCGGCTCCATGCTGACCCCTGGGAGGGTGACGATCGCCGGATCGAACTCGACCGGGACCAGATTCGCCTGCCGGCCGCGCTGCGGTTCGACCACCAGCATCAGGTGGTCCGGCAGGTTCTGCAGGACCACCGGCTCGACGACGTACTCCTGGACCCGCTGGTTGGTGTTCGCGTTGGTCCAGTTGGTGCCCTCGGCGAACGAGCGGGTGACCGACCAGTTCCGGGTCTCCGAGAAGTTCTTGCCTTCGCTGGTGGTCTCACTCTCGGTGCGACCGAAGGACTTGTTCTTGGAAGTGTCGGTCGGACCCCACTCGCCGTCGCGGAAGGTGGCGTTGCGGCCCTTGGTCCAGTTCTTGGTCCAGCCGGCCGAGGTCGACACGTTGATGCCCTCGGCGACGGCCGAGCCGGAGCTGTCGCCGGTGGTGTGGGTCTCGTTGCCGCCGAGGGTCGCGGTGAGTTGGCTGACCACGAACTTGTGCTCCCGGCCGATGTGATCGGCGGCCCGGCCGGCCTCGGTGGCGTTGCCCAGTCGCATGAACCCGGCCAGTCCACGACCGATGAAGTTCTCGGCGTCACCGCGCAGGTTGCGGAACATCATGGTGATCCGGATCCCGCGTCGTTCACAGGCATCGGAGAGTCGCTCGAGGTGCCGCAGCTTGATCGAATCGGCGCCGACGATGATCACTTCCGGCTTCGTCAGGTAGTAGTCGCCGACGATCCGGTGGGTCAGCCACTGCACCAACAGGTCGGTCAGGAACTCGCTGTGCACGTTGTTGGCGTCGCTGGCCAGCGCCATGCAGGTCAGATAGCCGGGACGGGAATCGACGCCCTGACTGCCGAGCCGTTGCAGCGGCTGGAGGTAGGACTCGAGGCGCTGCAGCCGGTCGGCCGAGTGCCGCCGGAGGTCGACCGAGAACAGCTCGTCGGCGAGGTGATTCTGTTCCTTGGCGGACAGCACACCGTCGACGTCGGACTGGTCCATCAGGGCCCGCAGCCCGGCAGCCAGCCGGGCCAGGGTGAAGGTGTCGCCGAGCTGATCGGCGATCGCGGTGAGGAACCGGTGATCGATCGTGCGCTCGGACCGGCTGGAGGCGTCGTCGTCGGCGTACATCGATTCGATCACCGCGTCGACGATCTGAGTGCCGCTGAGATCGGAGAGCAGGGTCGTGGTGGTGAGCTGATCCGGCAGCAGTTGGGCGTCCACCGGCACGCCGGCGGCATCGGCGGTCCGGGCGAGCTCCTCACTGACGATCTCCCGGGACAGGTCGAGCATGATCACCGGATGCTGGGCCAGGGCCGAGGTCCCGTACACGGTGAGGAACGCCTGCCAGGCCCACAGGTTGCCGCCGAAGATGTCCAGCCGGCGGGTCTCCGGCGGAGTCGTCGCCGCACCCCACTCCGGAAGTTGATCAACGCGGACCCGTTCGGTCTGCTCCCAGTCGGCACCGCGCCCGACCCACTCCTCGTACTGTTGATCACAGTTCCGCAGGTGCTGCTCCTTGCCCGAGTCGATCGCCTTGATCTTGGTCCGGCGGCGGTACGAGGCGAAGATCAACACCGCCACCGTCGCGATCGCCGTGATCAACAGGCCGCCGAGCAGGAAGCGCCAGAAGTCACCGCCGGGCACGGCGAGCGCGTTGTAGATGCCGAGGACCAGGGAGAGGATGCCGCCGACCCAGAACAGGACCAGGGCGAGCGTCTTGGTGTTCTTGAAGCTGGTGTCGATCCGTTCGGGTCCGCTCACCAGGTGCAGCGGAATCGTCGGGGGAGCGGGCTGCTCCTCGGCGAACGGGCGGGCGAACCGGGTCCGGTCGCGAAACACCCAACCGAGCCGTTCGCCCGGATGGAACAGGCGCGACCGCGCCGCCAGGTCCGCGCCGTTCACGGGTGTCGAGGAGGGCATCTGTCAAGCTCCGACCGCAGCATCAGGGGGCAGGGACGTTCAAAATATCAGCCGCCTATGGGTCACTTCGGCTCCGCGAGCGCCGACGGCCCGCCAGCCTCTTCAGTTCGGCCCCGATCGCGGGCTAAGTTGTCCATCACCATGACCAGCGGGAGTCGGCAGTCGATGTGGCAGCAGTTGGGCGACCTGGCCGGCTGTCTGGTCACCGAGTTGCCGCGGCCGCCGGAATCGGCCGAGCCGACCTCGGACCGGAGTCGTCGTCTGGCCGCCCTGATCTCGGCCTACCACGCGGATGCCGGACCGGTCGCGGTCTGCTGGCACCGGCCGACCGGGTCCGGACCGGTCCAGGTCCACGTGGCGGGAAGCGGGCTGGTGTCGGCCGATCCGTATCCGCGGCAGACGGCCCGGTTGAGCCTGCCGGTCGGCGCCGCCGGTCGCCGTACGCCTCCGGGGGCGCTGGCCGAGACCCTCGGCCAGGTCGCGAACTGGGCGCCGATCCGGGTCGTCAGCGACCCCCTGGCCGTCGAGGAGTCGCGCCGGTCCGCCGCGGCACCGGTGCCGGCAGGCCCATCGTTGGAAGACTGCCTGTTGGGCGTCTGGCAGGAGCCGTTCAGCTGGCTGGTGCTGGCCGAGCCGGTCGACGGAGTGACGCTCGAGGAACTGATCGCGGACGCCTCCAACCAGCAGCGGCGCGCCGCGACCAGGGCAGAGTCGTCGCCGGACTATGCCGTCCGGGCCGAGCAGCTGCAGGCGCGACACCGCGAGCTGAACCAGGCCGTGACCGGCGGATTGTGGCGGCTGCGGTTCGCCGCCGGCGGCGAGTCGCCCGAGGCCGCGGCCCGGATCGCCGCCCTGGTCAGCGCCTCGACCGACACCGACGAGCTGCCGTACACCCTGACCCCGACCCGCACCACGGGCACCCTGCAGTCCCTGCTGACCGGCTCCGACGGAGAATCGGACGATCCGGACGACTTCGTCAGCTCGCACCTGCTGGCCGCGGTCGCGGTGCCGCCGGCGATCGAGATCCCCGGGGTGCGGTTCCGGCTCGCGCCGGAGTTCGACGTCACGCCGGAGGTGCAGCTCGGATCCGGCGGCGCGGCGACGGACGGGCTGCGACTGGGCACGGTGCTCGACCGGCAACGCCGCCCGGCGGGCGACCTGGTGGCGACCCGTTCGAGCCTCAATCGGCACACGTTCGTCTGCGGTGCGACCGGCGGCGGCAAATCGCAAACCATCCGCGGCCTGCTGGAGACCGCGACCGAGCAAGGCTTGCCCTGGCTGGTCGTCGAACCGGCGAAGGCCGAATACCGCCTGATGGCCGCGCGCCTCGCCGGCACGGCGCATCGGGTGGTGGCGATCCGCCCCGGCGATCCCGATCAGCTGCCGGCCGGCCTGAACCCGCTCGAGCCGGGCGTCGACGCCGACGGCCGTCGCTACCCGCTGCAGACCCACCTCGATCTGGTCCGGGCCCTGTTCCTCGCCGCGTTCGAAGCCGACGAGCCGTTCCCGCAGGTCCTGGCCGCCGCCCTGACCCGGTGCTACGAAGAACTGGGCTGGGATCTGGCCCTCGGCGAGCCGGTCAACCCGGCGGTCACGCCGCGCTTTCCGACCCTCGGCGACCTGCAGCGGACGGCGACCGAGGTGGTCGAAGACATCGGCTACGGCCGGGAGATCACCGACAACGTGCGCGGCTTCATCGCCGTCCGGCTGGCCAGCCTCCGCCTCGGCACCACCGGCCGCTTCTTCGAGGGCGGTCACCCGCTTGATCTTGAGGCGCTGCTGCGGTCCAACGTGGTGTTCGAGATCGAGGACGTCGGCGACGACCGGGACAAGGCGTTCCTGATGGGCACCGTGTTGATCAGGCTGGTCGAGCACCTGCGCCTGCTGCAGAAGAAGGAACGCGGCGCGTCGGTCGGCCTGCGACACCTGAGCGTCTTCGAGGAGGCCCACCGCCTGCTCCGCAACGCCACCGAGGGCCCGGCCGCCCACGCGGTCGAAATGTTCGCCGGCCTGCTGGCCGAGATCAGGGCCTACGGCGAAGGCCTGGTGATCGCCGAGCAGATCCCGTCCAAGCTGCTCCCCGACGCAATCAAGAACACCGCGATCAAGATCGTCCACCGCCTGCCCGCCCAGGACGACCGCGACGCCGTCGGCGCCACCATGAACCTCACCGAAGCCCAGTCCAACTACCTGGTCACCCTCCCACCCGGCCAAGCCGCCGTCTTCACCGACGGCATGGACTACCCGGTCCTGACCGCCATGCCCGACGGCACCGATCGAGAGAGCGCCGACGTCGAGCCGGCGACCGCAGCCGACCTCGTCGGTCGCCGCAGCGTCACCTGCGGCTCCGATTGCGTGGAATCTCCCTGCACCCTCCGCCAGATCCGCGAAGCCCAGAAGATTCTGCAGTCCGACCAGATCCTTGCTTTGTGGGCGGAACTGAGCGTGCTGTCACATCTCACGGGAGAGTTGATGCCGGTGCCCCAACCGGCGATTCTCGATGCGGTTCGTGGGCTGGACTCGAGATTGCGGGACTGCTCTGTTTCACATGCAGTCGAGTCCGCGATCGCTTCTCGTTCGAAGGCTCTGGCGCACGTGGTCAACGTAGACGAGCTTGCCGCCCATGTGAGTGACGCGATGTATGCACGAATCGTCGGGCGGACTACGAAGTGCGAGCCCGACGAGCCAAGATGGTACGTCCCTACCAGTGACTGGCATACGCTCGCGTTCGGGTCCGAGGTTCCGTCCACGGTGGAGATGGCCGTGGGCGCCTCGGTAGGCGACAACAGCTGGCACGACCAACTGAATGGACGACTTGCTCTGTTCCTGAGCTGCCATTGGCCTCTGAATTACTTGGTGTCGATGGGAGCAACCTGATGGCTATCGATCGGCTGCCGAACGACCGGATGGATCCCGAGAGTTCCGATTCCGCTTCCGACTCGACCCCGATTGCGGACGCACCGAGGGAGACCGGCACCGAGAGATCCGATCAGGGCACAGGAGCCATAGAAGACATTTCGTTCGACGAGCTACAGCAATTGGCCGATGTGGAGGAGGCAGAGCACTCGGATACGAAGTCGGATCACGCCGAATCCGACCGTGTGCCCGTGACCGCAGACCCTGGACTGCAGAGCGGCTCGTCCGATCGCAGCACCATGACCTTCGACGAATTGCGGACTTTGGCTGACGAGGCAGAAGCCCGACATGCTGAGTCGAGGGCGATCGAGTCTGCAGCTGACGCCAGTGTCGGACATCAATCAGAACCATCGGCCGACACCGATGACAACGTCGTCTCCTTGAGCGAGGCCTCGGTCGAGAACCTCCGGGAACCAGTCGAAGGAATTCGGCAGCAGCCCGACTCGAAGCGCTCGGTGGACGAGCAACCTTCCGAGGGGCAGTCGCAGCCCGAGTTTCGGTTCGTGAAGCCCGGCGACCTCAAGCCGGAGGCAAGCTCCGTAGCGATTGGTGATGACGGCCGCGGGAAGCTCCTAGCGACATCAGATCCGTCCGGCTACCACCACTTGGAGTATTCGGCAGGCGAGGATCGAGAAGTCCGGAGCGAGCGAACCACCGGAGAATCTGTGAACCTGGCGAATGACGAGATCGCTCGTCAGGGGGTCATGGACCCCGACGTGGGGGATAGTCAAGAAAGAAATCCCGCGGGGCTGTCCGGAGGAACCGACTCGAGTGGTGCCTCGCAGCTCCCGGAATCGGACGCGACTGACTCTGATATCGAAGTCAGTCAGCCACAGATGTCGCAGGATTACTACTCCAATATTCCCCCGGTGGCTCTGGAACGGTACCTGGTTCGGGACCCTGACAAGCCAACGCCAATATTCGACGGCCCGCCGACCCGGGACCAGGTTGTGCAGGGAAGCGTCGGCGACTGTGGCATCATCGCAACCATTGGAGCAGTCGCTGGCCAAAGGCCCGATGTGATCCAGAGTGCGATCCGAGAGATTGGGAATGGGAAATTCGACGTCATCCTCCACGAGACTGACGG
The DNA here is from genome assembly GCF_009299835.1 of Microlunatus speluncae. Taxonomy (GTDB): domain Bacteria; phylum Actinomycetota; class Actinomycetes; order Propionibacteriales; family Propionibacteriaceae; genus Microlunatus; species Microlunatus speluncae. The sequence goes on along the minus strand of NZ_VKCZ01000002.1, from coordinate 94,815 downwards.
AGCGGGACACCTCACCGGAGGTACACGAGTCCATCAGGTCGATGACGTGCTGCCGGTGAACGTCAGCCACCGAGATCGGCCCGTCGCAGGTGCGGAGGCTGCTTCAGTCGGCTGGCCGGCGATACTCGAAAAAGTGGTTGCAGCGGAGGATCAAGGTTGGAGCGCCGACCAGCACCGGGTGTGGCAGGAGCGGTGGGAAGACGGTGCGCACAGCTATGGTGACAAACATGCCGTCGACGACGACCGCCGCATGAACGGGTTGCCTCCATCGCCTGATTTCGCACCGTTGGGATATAACAGGCTCGATCTAGGATCGACGAGCTATCAGCAGGCCGACCTGATGGCTCGCCTGACCGGCGTTGAAGCCGAAGTGTGCGAGTTGCCAAATGGTCCGCGAAGTGACGAGCAGACGATTCGTGAGTTGAGTGATCGACTTGACGAGAACAAGCCAGTAATTGTCGGAACTCGAGGTCGTGCTGCTGGCGAGCTGTTCCCGCCTGGGATTGAGCCCGGACACGCCTACGAGGTGGTTCAGGTTGACCAAGACATGATTCAGTTGCGGAATCCGTGGGGGTGTGACCATCCAAGTCCGATGGATGCCAAGACTTTTAGATCCTATTATCAGTCCGAGTATGCAACTCTGAAGTGAGGAAAGACATCGATGACCACTGGCCCATCAGACAGTGTGACAATCCAGCTCGGCATCCCGTACCGGCTGGCCTCAGGGGATATTCTTGGTGGGCAGAACTACACCGATGACGACGGTGAATGGGCCATTCGGCTATTCATCAAGGATGAAAGCGGCGAACGCTATCTTCATCTTCGTGAGGGTCAGACATTTGACTTCTCGGGAGATCACTGGCACGTCGCGAAGGTATTTGAGCCGACAGCGGGAACTCGCGGCTCGGTCGCAACGGTCAGTAGGGCTGGATAATAGTTCGGACTGCTTGATGCATCCCGTGACCCGGCCCGAGGCGAGTGATCGCCCGGCTGGCCCTAGTCACGCCTAGTCACGCCGGGCGAGGATTTCCCCATGCAGGATCGAGAACCAGCCGTCCTCGGCAGCTGACCACGCATGCCAGGCGGCGGAGATGCGTTCGAGGTCTTGAGTGGTGGCCAGGTTGTCGCGGACGAGTTGGTCGGCGAGGGCGGAGTGGAGGATGCGGTCGGCCCACATGCCGCCCCACCAGGCTCGGTCTTCGGGCGTGCTGAAGCACCAGGTCGATGAGGTCGCGGTGATGTCGGTGAAGCCGGCGGTCCGGGCCCAGCTGAGGAGTTGGCGGCCGGCGTCGGGTTCGCCGCCGTTGGCGCGGGCGGCGGTGCGGTAGAGGTCGAGCCATTCGTCCAGCTCGGGGAGCAGGGGCCACCAGGCGAAGGCGCGGTAGTCGCTGTCGCGGATGGCGACGATGCCGCCGGGTCGGGTCACCCGGCGCAGCTCGCGCAGGGCTTGCACCGGGTCGGCGACGTGTTGCAGCACCTGGTGGGCGTGGGTGACGTCGAAGGTGTCGTCGGTGAACGTGAGTGCGTGGATGTCCTGGACCTCGAACCGGACGTTGGTCACGCCGCGTTCGGCGGCGAGCTCGCGGGACAGGGCCAGCTCGGGCTCGCCGATCTCGGTGGCGGTGACCTGGGCGACCTGCTGGGCGAGGTCGAGGGTGATCGTTCCGGGTCCGGCGCCGACGTCGAGCAGGTGCTGGTCGGGGCGCAGGTGGGGCAGCAGGTGGGCGGCCGAGTTAGCCGCGGTACGCCAGCGGTGGGAGCGCAGGACGGACTCGTGGTGTCCGTGGGTGTAGGTGCTCATGGTGGACCTCCGATCGGCCTTCATCCTGGCTGAAATCGAATCAATGTCCAGAATGAGAGACTAATCGTCTCGATATGTGAGTCACGGCCGCCCTGGCTACCCACCGCGGACCGTCCCGATGACCAGGATTCCGGTCACCGGGCCGGACAGCGCTTCCCTTAGGCTGGAGACGTGATCAATTGGGCGATGGCCAGCGATCTCGATCGGGTGGATGAGCATCGGAGATCGGCCGAATGGGTGGCTCACCTGTGGCGCTCACCCGACGCCAAGTTGCTGAAGCTCGACCAGCAGAGCCGGTTCACCACCAACGCCGGCGGCAGCAAGCTCCGGATGGTGAAGCCGTTCGTCGAATACGACTCGCAACGGCACCGGCTGCTGGGGCTGCTGGACGAGGTGCCGATCTTCGCCGTCGAGGCGCTGACCGAGGGCGACGTGCACGATTTTCGTGAGGTCGCCCATCAGTTGACCGACAACGAACGCGACATCGCCGCCACCGCGGCCGGGATGATCAACTGGCATCGCAGTGAGCCGCACTGCCCGCGCTGCGGGGCCGAGACCCGGGTCATCAACGGCGGTTATGCCCGGCACTGCGCCGGCTGCGATCTGGAGCTTTTTCCCCGGACCGACCCCGCGGTGATCGTCGCCATCATCGATCCGGAGGACCGGCTGCTGCTCGGCCACCAGGTCAACTGGCAGGGCAACCGACTGTCAGTGTTCGCCGGCTTCGTCGAGTCGGGGGAGTCGCTGGAGCAGGCCGTCCACCGGGAGATGGCCGAAGAGGTCGACGTGCGGCTGAGCGAGGTCAACTACTTCGGCAGCCAGCCGTGGCCGATGCCGCGATCGCTGATGCTGGGCTTCTGGGCTCGCGCCGAGAGCTCCGACATCAGCGTCGATGGCGAGGAGATCGGCTTCGCCGCGTGGTTCAGCCGGGACGAGCTCACCCAGAAGCTCGCGGCGGGTGAGATCTCACTGCCCACGAAGAGTTCGATCGCGCACCGCCTGGTCCAGGCATGGCGCGACGGCGAACTGACCTGAAAGCGGCCCGCCCGCGGCCCCGGTCAGATCAGGCGGGGCCGGAGGCCGCTGGCTCGATTGGCCGGGTGCAGGATCGCCTGGCGGATCGCGTCGACGGTGCCGAAGACCTGCACCCGATCCGTCGCGCGGGTGACGGCGGTGTAGAGCAGCTCCCGGGTCAGCAGTGGCGAGTCCGGCGGCGGCACGATGAACGAGACGCAACTGAACTGGCTGCCCTGCGCCCGGTGCACGGTCATCGCGTGCACGGTCTGCACCGCGTCCAGCCGGACCGGTGACACCACGGTCGGCTTGGCCCCGCGGGCGAACGCCGCCCGCGGCCCATCAGGGGTGGTCACCACGACGCCGGTGTCGCCGTTGTACAGGCCCAGCTCGTAATCGTTGGCGGTGATCAACAACGGCCGGCCGGGATACCACTCCGCGCCGCGGTCCCGGCGACCGGCCGTGCCCTCACTCGGCACGGCCCAGGACCCGAAGGCCTCGATCAGCCAGTGCTCGGCCTCGGCGCCCCACCGGGCCACCCCGAACGGGCCCTGCCGGTGGGCACAGAGCAGGCGGTGTTGGTCCAACCCGCGCAACGCCTGCTCGAACTCGCCCGCGGCCGCGGCGTCGTGGCTCACTCGGCCGGAGCTGCGGACCTGATCACGCAGCGGCTCCAGGCCGGGCGGATCGGCCCGATCAAGATCACTTTCGACGAACACCACGTCGGGCGCCCCGGATCGCAGGACGGCGATCGCGGCGTCCGGATCCGACTTGCGGATGGCCTGGGCCAGTTCGTCGATCGCGCCACCGTAGCGCCAGGTGTGGCTCAGCCGCACCACGCCGTGCACCGGTGTCTGCCCGTCGCTCGGACCGAGAACTCCCAGTGCCTCGGCCAGCGCCGAGTCGTCGGCCCCGGGTGCGGCGGCGATGTCGGCCAACACGGCCCCGGCCTCGACCGAGGAGAGCTGGTCCGGGTCACCGACGAACACCAGCCGGGCGTCCGGCCGGACCGCCTCCAACAGCCGGGCCATCAGGGTCAGCGACACCATCGAGGTCTCGTCGACCACGATCACGTCGTACGGCAGATGATTGCCGCGGTGATAGCGGAACCGGCCGCGGGAGCCGGGCAGCCAACCCAGCAGCCGGTGCAGGGTCGAGGCACCGAGATCGCCCAGCCGTTCCCGATCACCGGCCGGCAGTCGGCTCGTCGCGTCCCGGACCGCCTCCTCCAGCCGCGCCGCGGCCTTGCCGGTCGGCGCGGCCAGGGCGATCCGCAGCCCGCGGCCGGGCCGATGTTCCGAGCCGGGCTGATCCAGCAGCAGGGCCAGCACCCGCGCCACCGTGGTCGTCTTCCCGGTGCCCGGCCCGCCGGCGATCACGCTGACCCAGCGCAAGGCCGCCACGGCCGCCGCGAGCCGCTGCTGATCCGGCTCGCCGGCCGGCAGTCCGCTGCCGGTGAACAGCCGGTCCAACGCCTCGGTCAGCCGGGCCAGATCGACCTCCGGCGGGGTGCCGCCCTCGCGCTGCAGCCATTCGGTCCGCACTTCCTCTTCCTGCAGCCAGTAACGCTCCAGGTAGAGCAGCCCGTGCGCCAGCCGCAGCGGCCGCCCGCCCGGTTGATCATGGCCGTCGCTCACCATCGGGCTGGCCCGGACCGCCGCCAGCCAGGCCCCGGGCTCGGGCCAGGGCAGCGTCGACACGTCGATCGTCACCTCGGAGGTGTCGAACGAGGTGGTGTGCACCTCGGCCAGATCGATGCAGACCGAGCCTGCCCGCACAGCGCGTACGGCCAGCGCGAGGGCCAGCCGGACCCGATCGTCGGCCTCGCCGGCCAGCCGGGAGATCGCGGTCGCCGCATGCACGTCGGCCGGCCCGAGGACACCCGCGGTGTTGAACTCACGCAGCAGCCCCTCGGCGCCGATCACCAGGGCGGCATCGGCAGGATCCATGATCATCGTCTCGGTCATGATCAGCTCCGGCCACGGTCGAGAAGATCGGACAGCTCCGTGATCATGGCCGGCGGTGGACGCCAGCTGAACACGCCGCACGGGATGCCGTCGGTCGCCGGAGTGTCCGGCCCGGCCATGCCGCGGAGGAACAGATACAGCACGCCGCCGAGATGATCATCGGGCCGGTAGTCCGGCTGTCGCCAGCGCAGGTAGCGGTGCAGGGCGACCGAATAGAGCAACGCCTGCAACGGGTAGTGCGCCCCGATCATGGCCCGGGCCAGCGACGGCAGCTGATAGCGCCGCAGCGGCAGCTCGTCGACCGGCTCACCGATCCAGTTGGTCTTGTAGTCGACCACCAGATAGCGCGGCGCCTCGGGCGTGCCGGCCCGCAGCACCGCATCGATGCTGCCGACCAGATAGCCGCGCAACGATTCCTGGGCCAGCTCGGGCAACTCGAGCTGATCGGGATAGTCGATCAAGGGGTCGTTCGGCGGCAGGTGCCGACGGAGCAGCGGCGCCAGATCGGGCAGCATCAACTCGCCGGTCGGTTGATCACCGCCGGCCAGCGGAAACTCGAAGTCGAGCTCGGCCAGCCGGTCGGCGGTCCCGAAGTCGCGCAGCCGGCGATCGTCGGCCAGCGGCCCGAGCGGAGTGTCGTACGTCGGCAACAGCCCGTCGATCAGGCCGTCGGCGGTCATCGTCCCGGCCGGCACCCGGCTCAGCTCTGCGCCGGTGGCGCGGCGCAACTCGGCCTCGAGATCGTCGGCCGTCGGATCGACGGCCTCGAAGATCGCGTGCACGACCGTGCCGAAGTCCGCACCGCTCGGCAGGTGACTCATCGGCGACGCCCGGTCCAGCCCGTCATCGGCCGGGCTGCCACCGGCCGTGGGGATGGGATCGTCGCCGAGGGCCAGGGCGGCCGTCGCCTCGTCGTCCTCCTTGGTGGGCTCGGCCTCGCTGCCGACGCCCGCGGTGTCGCCCGGCATCCCGTGGGCCGCCGCAGTCAGTCCCGAGTACGAGGTCCGCCGCCACATCAGGTCGAGGGCGCGGTCGAAGGCCCGGACCTCGAGCCCGGATGGCGGTTCGGGGCCACCGGCCGGGGAGGCCGGCTGGCGCGGCTCGACCAGTTCGACCGAGATCCCGGCGCCGAGATGCGACAGGGACCGCGGATCGTCGGTCACCGGATAGGACTGCTCCGGCTCGACCCCCTCGATCCGCGGGCCGTACAGCAATCGTTGCAGCGCCGACGGCGGGGTGTTGCGGGTCGGCGCCCACCAGGTGATCAACTGGCACTTGGCCCGGGTCGCGGCGACGTACAGCAACCGCAGGTCGTCGCCGCCGTCCTCCCGCCGGGCCTGGGCCAGCCGCTCGGTCCGGCCGGGACCGGTCAGCCCGCCGACGTCGAGCACGGCCCGCAGCCGTCCGGTCGATCCTTCATGATCATCGTCGGCCAGTTCCTGATGCAGTTGCAGCACCTGGCCCTCGTCGTCGCCGACGTAGCGGTCCCACGCCTCGGGCAGATAGACGATCGGGAACTCCAGGCCCTTGCTCCGATGCACGGTGAGGATCTGCACCGCCTTGGAGTCGCTCTCCAGCCGGCGGGTGCCCTCGGTGCCGTCACGCCCGGCGTCGGCGATCCGTTCCACCAGATATTCGACCAGCGCGGTGACCCCGAGTCGGCCGGAGACCATCGCGGCGTGCAAGGTCTGGCCGATGTGCCGCAGGTCGGTCAGCTGCCGTTCGCCGTCGACCTGGCCGAGCAGCCGGGCCCCCACCGCGGTGTCGGTGATCATGGTCTCCAGTAACGCGGCGACACCGCGCCGGTCCAGGGTGCGGCTCCACCAGCGGATCTGCTGTGACAGTTCGGTCAGCGTCGGCTCGTCCGCGCGGGCCAGGTCGCCCACGGTCCAGCCGACGAAGCAGGTCAGCGCCGCGGACCGGACCCGCGCCTGCCGCGGCTGCTCCAGCGCGCGCAGCAGGGTGAGCCATTCCCGCGCCATCGCCGCACCGAAGACGCTGGTCGCCCCCAGCACCACGGCCGGCACCCCGGCGGCGGTGAGCGCGTCCCGGATCGCCTCGGCCTGCCGGTTGCGGCGGACCAGGACGGCGATGTCGCCGGGCCCGACCTCATGATCGTCTTCGTCGTCGCGCAGTCGCACCCGGGACGCGATCAGCCGAGTCACGTCGGCCACCAGGTCTTTGGTGATCTTCGGCCGGACCGTACGGACCATCGGCATCCGGGACGCCTCCGGATCGTGCTCCAGCACCCGGAGCCGGACGGGCGCCGGCAGCTCCCCGGTGTCGCCGAGCAGCAACCGGCGCTCGGCGTGATGGGCCCGGACCGGCCGGACCACGATCCGTTCGTCGCCCAGCGCGGCACCGCCGAACAGCGACTGGGCCGCGTCGACCAGGGCGGCGTCGCTGCGCCGGTTGACGTCCAGCGTGGCGATCGTGTCGGCGACCCGGACGGCATCCAGATAGCTGAACACATCGGCGCCGCGGAAGGCATAGATCGCCTGCTTCGGGTCACCGATCATGATCAACGTCGCGTGGCCGTGGAACGCCGTCCGGACGATGTCCCACTGGATCGGATCGGTGTCCTGGAACTCGTCGATCAACACCACCCGGAACCGCTGCCGGAGCCGGTCGCAGGCGGCCTCACCCTGATCGGGATCGGTCAGCGAGCGATGCAGCCGGGTCAGCATGTCGTCGTAACTGAACAGCCGGCCCAACCCCTTGCGCCGGGCGACCTCGGCCCGCACCTCGAGCGCGAAGTCGACCTGCTCGGCCGACGCGTCGCCCCAACCATCCGGGCCCTGCTCCGGCGAGGGCCGCGGCACCAGCTCCGCGTGTGGCGCGTTGACCACGGTCTCGGCCAGCCGCAGCGCCTGGTCCGGCGGCAGCGGGGCGACGGCGGCTCCGCTCGCGTACCGGCGGAGATAGATGTCGCCCGTCGCCTGGCGAACCAGATCGGTCAGGTGCTCGACGAAGATCGCGTCCGGCTCCCGGTCGCCGATCACGCCCAGGCCGTCGAGCATCCGCAGGCAGAACTCGTGCGTGGTGGCGATCGTCGCCGCGTCGAAGTCGGCCCGGGCCCGGGCGATCCGGCCGTGTTTGATCTTGAGCTCCGCGGTCGCCCCGGTGCAGATCAGCCGCTCCACCTCGTCGCCGTCGACCTCACCGCCGGCGATCACCGTTGCCAGCCGCTGCTCCACCCGGACCAGTCGCTCCCGGACCCGGTCCCGCAGCTCGTTGGTCGCCATCCGGCCGAACGTGACCAGCATCAACTGGTCCAGCTCGACCAGCCCGTCGGCCAGATAGCGGGCGGCCAACGCGGCGATGGTGTACGTCTTCCCGGTGCCGGCGCTGGCCTCGAGGACGGTCGTCCCGGTTGGCAGCGGGCCAGTGAGGTCGAAGGGTACGGGCTCGGACACGCGGGCCTGGCGGGTCGGATCGAGGATCATCGCAGGTCCTCCCCGCGTAGTAGCGGCTGCCACAGCCGGCGAGCCAGGGCGCCGAACCGGGTCGGCTCGTCGATGTCGCCGCGCCGCTCGTCGGGCCGGGCCCGCTCAGCCATGAGGTGATCAAGATCGGGGCCGATCACCTGTTCGTACGAAGGATCGAGATCCTCGCCGTAGAGCTGGGCGAGCTTGCCCAGCAGCGGCTCGATCGGCCGGCCGGCCAGGCTCAGCCGGGCGTACTCACAGGACGCCTTCGGTGGCAGCGGCAGCGGTGCCTCCAGCCCGGTCCGGTACAGCTCGACCAGATCGCCGAGCAGCAGTTGGGCGATCTTGGCCGGCACCGGGCCGAGGATCGAGCGGCCGCGCCGGCCGATCGTCACCGCCCGCCACTCCCGGTCGGGCTCGGTCGCGGTCAGGGCCAACAGCTCGATCCAGGACGACAGCCGGTGCTTCGGCCCCAGCCGGGAGTACGCGACGCTGACCGGCCCGCCTTCCCGGACACCCGGCAGCGTGCCGGTGATCACGGCGTCGCCGGCCTCGGCGGTGATGTCGATGCCGCGTGCCGGCCCGGTCAGGAACTCCTCGGCGCCGGCGGCCAGCTCGCGCACCTGATCGATCACCGGGCCCAGCGCCTTGCTGCCGAACCGTTGTGGCGGCAAGGTGCCGCGGCGCCACTCGGCCGCCACAAGTTGATCAAGATCACCGCCCTGCAACAGCAGCCGGAGCATCCGGTCGCCGACCGACCAGGACTGCAACCCGTCCAGCTCGATCGGGATCTGATCATCGAGCTGCTCGTCGTCCTCGAACAGAAACAGACCCGCCCGCATTCGCAGCAACGCCCGGACGGGATGGCCGAAGAACCGGGTCAAGTCGGTCAGGTCGATCACGTCGTCGGCCGGCCGTGGCGGCAACGCCTCGATCGCGTACGGCGACACCGCCGGCTGCCGCGGACTGATCATGGCCCGAGCCCCCCGCAACGCCTGCCGGTCGAAGCTGAACGGATGATCATGATCACCGGTCGCGAAGTTCCTCGGGTCGAACGGCTGCAACGGGTGCGGGATCGTGATCATGGACCGGACCGACCGGCCGTCGGCCGGGATGGCGGTTCGGTCGAGGGTGTCCAGCAGTTCGCCGATCGGAACCGCCGGCGGCTTGGCCGCGCCGGTCCGGGGATCCGCACCGGAATAGATCACCACCAGCCGCTCCTCGGCCGACAGGATCGCGTCCAGCAGCAGCTGCCGGTCCTCGGTCCGCGGGTCCCGGTCGCCGATCCACGGCTGGGCCGCCACGATGTCGTCACCGTCGATCGAGGTGTGGCGCGGGAACACCCCGTCGTCGACACCGAGCAGCACCACCACCCGGTGCGGCACCGACCGCATCGGGGTCATCGTGCACATCGTCAGCGTCCCGGTCCGGAAGTTGGCCCGACTCGGCCGGCCACGGAACGAGTCGGCGAACAGGGCCCGCATCTCGGCCGGGCGCAGTTGCGTCGCCGCCTCGGCGAGTTGATCATCCTCGGCCGCGGCGACGGCGATCTTCTCGGCGGAATCGGCGATCCGGGCCAGCTCGCCATAGGCATGACCGAGCTGCCACGAGTCGGCCCGGCCGACCGCCGTCAACGCCTGGATCGCGTCCCGGGCCAGGTTGATCCAGTCCGGCAGCGTCCGGGCCTGGCCGAAGTCGATCACCGCCGATCGGATCCGCTGCACGCATTCGGTGAGCCGGCCGACCAGATCGACGTCGGAGGAATCGATGTCGTCGAGCGGCAGCGCCGTACCGAGAAAATGGTGCCCCGACTCGTCCATCGCGATGCCGAGCAGCAGCCGGTCCAGGCCCGCGGCCCAGGTGTTCTGGCCGAAGGCCGACATCGAGAACGCGGCCCGGTGCTGCGGATCGAGCCCCCAGCGGACGCCGGACCGCTCGATCAGATCGGCGATCCGAGCCAGATCATCATCGGAGAAGGAGAACTTCCGGGCCACCGGTTCGGTCGAGATCAGATCCAGCACCGCGGCCGCCTCGATCCGCGACGTAGCAAGATCAAACAGCGTCGACAGCGTGTGCAGCAACGGATTCAGCTGCCGCAGTGACCGGTCGGCCAGCCGGACCCGCAGCTGATGCCCGGGGTGAGCCTGATCCGGCGCCGCGTCGGCCAGCCCGAAGCCGGCCGAGATCAACGGCGCGAAGGTCTCGATGTCGGGGCACATCACGATGATGTCGCGCGGCTCCAGGGTCGGGTCGTCGGCGAGCAGGCCCAGCAGCACCTCCCGGAGCACCTCGACCTGGCGGTCGGGACCGTGGCAGGCGTGCAGGCCGATGCTGCCGTCGTCCGGCCGCAGCCGCCGGTCCGGCACCGGAGCGGTCAGGTCGCGGTCGGCGGCGAGATCGTGCTGCAACCAGCGGAGCAGGCTGGTCGGTTCGGGCTCCGTGGCGGGCTCGGCCGGGTGATGGTGCTGGGTCACCTCGGCGACGCCGTCCAACAGGGTCAGTTGCAGCTCCCGGCTGTCCCGGCCGAGATAGGCGAGCAGCCCGTGCTGGGGCAGGTCGACGGTGGGGTCGTCACTGCGGGGCCCGATCAGCGAGCCGGCGCGGTCGGTGCTGCGAAGGTTCTCGGCGATCCGGTCCCAGAGCACCGGCGACGGCTGGGTCAACCAGAAGTAGACGTCGCGGTGCCGGGCCAGGGTCGTCAGCAGCCGCAAATGATCGGGCAGCACCCGGGTCGGGCCGAACACCGACAGCCGATCGGGCAGGTCGCTCAGTGACGGTTCCTCGGCCAGCCGGTCGCAGACCGGTCCGATCCGCTCGGCCGGGCTGGGCAGCTCCAGCCGGGCCCGCAGCCGGCGCCACAGCTCGGCCTGCCAGCGCCGGTCCGGGCCGAGCACCCAGCCGCCCGGGCCGACGTCGCGACCGTCCAGCCAGTCCAGCAGCATTGCCGGCCGGCTGCTCGCGTACGCGGCGAAGAGCTCGGCCAGGTGCTGGGCGATCGACCAGCGCCGACCGCCGCGGGCGTCGCCGTCGGTCCGCTCACCGTCCAGCGGGTCGGCACCGCGACCGAGGAACGCCCACAGCGGTGCCGCCCACGCCTCGGTCCGAGCCGCATCGATCTCGGCCAGCAGCGGCCAGACCGCCCGCTGCGGCTGCCACGGGTCGGCGCCCGGCTCGATGCCGGTCACCGCCGCGGTGGCCCGGGCCGCGAGCCGGTACGGCGACGGGAAGTCGACGCCCGCGCAGACCCCGTCCTCGCCGGTCGCTCCCGTACCCAATCGGTGCGAGAGCTGCTGCGACAGCCAGCGCTCGACACCGTGCGTCGGGACGCAGACGATCTCGGTCGCGAACGGATCGGCCAGTGGCCGGCTCAGCACCTCGCCGAGGGCGGCCACCAACCGGTCGGACCGTTCGGCGCGATGGAGGTGCAGGCTCATGATCAGGCCACCCTAGGGCTCCCGGCCGACAGTCGAGCGACCCCTTCCGGTCAATCAGGTCCGCACCGCTGATCGAGCCGTCAGATCCGCTGCGACACGCCGCAGAAATGCCCGCGGAGGTGACGGGTCGGCGGGTTTGGGGGAGGGGGTCAGTGGGGGAGTTTAGGGTGGGGGGATGGCTGGTGTCGCGGATCCCGATCGGTTGATCTCGGCGCTGGATCCGGAGCAGCAAGAGGTTGCCACCACGTTGCGCGGGCCGGTCGCGGTGATCGCGGGGGCCGGCACCGGCAAGACGCGGGCGATCACCCATCGGATCGCCTATGGAGTCGCGACCGGGGTGTACCGGCCGGGGGCGGTGCTTGCGGTCACCTTCACCCAGCGGGCCGCGGGAGAGATGCGTGGCCGGCTGCAGCAGTTGGGGGTGCCGGGGGTGCAGGCCAGGACCTTCCACTCCGCTGCGCTGCGGCAGGCGCAGTATTTCTGGCCGCGGACGTACGGCGGCGAGCTGCCCGGCGTGCTGGACCATCGGATGGGCGCGGTCGCCGACGCCGCGGGGCGGCTCCGGGTCACCGTCGACACCCCGCGCCTGCGGGACCTGGTCGGCGAGATCGCCTGGGCCAAGGTGAGCAACGTCGGCCCGGAGGAGTACGCGCAGGTCGCGACCGCCCGGCACCGCAGCCTGGCCGCATTCGATCATGAAACCGTGGCCCGCGTCTTCGCCGGCTACGAGGAGGTCAAGCGGGAGCGGGGCCGGATCGACTTCGAGGACATCCTGCTCTGCGCCGCCGCGCTGATCTCCGATCACCCCGAGGTCGCCGACCAGGTCCGGAGCACCTATCGGCACCTGGTGGTGGACGAATATCAGGACGTCAGCCCGATCCAGCAGGCGCTGCTCGATCTGTGGCGGGGCGACCGGGCCGATCTCTGCGTGGTCGGCGATCCGGCGCAGACCATCCACTCCTTCGCCGGTGCGCAGGCCGACTTCCTGACCGGGTTCGGCCGCCGCCATCCCGGTGCCACGGTGATCAAGCTGGTCCGCGACTACCGGTCGACGCCGGAGGTCGTCGGGGTGGCGAACAAGATCATGGAACGGGCTCCGATCAACGGCGGGCTGGGCGCGGTCACCCTGGTCGCGCAGCAGCCGTCCGGCCAGGCGGTCGAGTTCGCGGAGGCGGCCAGCGAGTCGGCCGAGGCGACCGCGATCGCGGACTGGTTGCGCCGGCTGGCCACCGCCGGGACGTCGTACCGGGAGATGGCGGTGCTGTTCCGGATCAACGCGCAGAGCCCGCCGATCGAGCAGGCGCTGGCCGAGGCCGGGATCCCGTACCTGGTCCGCGGCGGGGAGCGGTTCTACGAACGACCCGAGGTCCGGCAGGCGTTGCTGACGCTGCGGACCGAGGCCCGGGTCGAGGTCGACGCCGCGGCTGAAGGGGCCAGTGGGGTGGGTCGGCTCAAGGCGCTGTTCGGCGCCCTCGGCTGGACGCCGGAACCGCCGACCGGGGCCGGCGCCGTCCGGGAACGCTGGGAGTCGCTGGCGGCCCTGGTCGCGGTGGCCGAGGATCTCGCGACCGCGGCGTCGGAGGACGGCGGGACGATCGACCTGGCCGGGATCGCCGCCGAGTTGGAGCGACGGGCCGAGGCGCAACAGGTGCCGACCGCCCAAGGCGTCACCTTGTCCACGCTGCACTCGGCCAAGGGCCTGGAGTGGGACGCGGTGGCCCTGTACGGGGTGCAGGAGGGCTCGATCCCGTTCGTCCTGGCCGACACCCCCGATCAGCAGGCGGAGGAACGTCGGCTGCTCTACGTCGGGGTGACCCGGGCCCGCCGCCGGCTGCGGGTCTCCTGGGCCCGCACCCGAAACGGCGGCGGCGCGGTCCGCAAGCCGTCCCGGTTCCTGGATCACCTGCTCTCGCCGGCCGATCGGCGGTCCGGGCCGGGCACCAGATCGGACGCCGCCGCTCGGCGCCGGTCGGAACTGTCCGCTCGCTGCCGCAGTTGTGGCCGCCAGCTCTCCGGCGCCGCGGAGCGCAAGCTCGGCCGGCACGAGGACTGCCCGTCGACCTACGACGAAGGCGCGTTGGAGGCGTTGAAGGTCTGGCGCAAGGAGGCGGCCGCCGCCGAAGGGTTGCCGGCCTACTGCATCTTCACCGACGCCACGCTGGTGGCGATCGCCGAGGCAGCGCCGGCCCGGCGGGAGGACCTGATCAAGATCCACGGACTCGGGCTGTCGAAGGTGACCAAGTACGGCGAGCAGGTGCTCTCCGTCCTGGCCGGATCGACACCCGGGACGGGCGGCGCATCGGGCACCGAGGAGAATTTGTCAAATAATCTGAGATTATTGCGAAAAGAGTTTGCATCCGCGGCAGACGGTTCCTTAAGCTAATCGTCGGCTCACCGGCCGGACGGACGGGTACGGCCGGAGAGCTGAAAAAGAGCAAGTCAGAGATTCCTGAGAGGAGGCGCGACATGGACACCAAAACCTTGATCATCCAGAACAAGATCAACACTCGAGTTGATCTTGCTTCACGCGCCTCCGTCGCGCTGCTCGGCCGTCGCCCGGTCACGGGTTCCGAGCTGCCCACCGGCCCCGCCCTGCTCTGCGTCGCCGATTTCGGCGCCGACATGGCCGTGCCGACCCAGCCGTGCGTCTCCTGCGACCCGCGTCCGGTCATGGTTCCGGCTCCGCAGCGCCAGAACCGGATCGAAGGCTCGGTCGAGGGTCATCAGGGCCCAGGTACGACCACGCATCAGAAGTCCGCCCGTGGCAAGGCCGCCACCAAGTTCTCCACCCGTTTGGGACGAAGAACCTGTAGTCCGCCGGTGTAGCTCCAAACACCGCGCAGCCTCCAGGCCGTGACTCCCAGACAACCGGGATTCACGGCCTTTGTGATTTCCCGGCTCAGAAAGTCGGATCGATCTCTCCGGACGATCCGTACCAAGGCCGAAATTGATCAAGGAGGTGAACAAGTGACTGTCTCAGTGCTGGAGTCACTTGGTTCAGCGCAGGAACTGGAGAAGCTGCCCTGTCGGCAGGTTGATCCGGAAGTCTTCTTCGCCGAGTCCCCGGCCGATGTCGAGGCGGCGAAGGCCCTTTGCAAGGACTGCCCGGTCGTCGCGGAGTGCCTGGCCGGCGCCCTCGAGCGGCGTGAGCCGTGGGGCGTCTGGGGCGGCGAGCTGTTCGTGTCCGGCGTCGTGGTGGCGCGGAAGCGGCCGCGCGGTCGGCCGCGCAAGTACCCGGTTGATCCGTTCAACGAGACCGGGACGGGCGAGGCCGCGGCATGATCCGCACGGAAGTCCGGCGGCCGGCGGAGGTGGACCTGGAATCGGCAGGTCCGTCCGCCGCCGCCGGCTCGGGGGCGGGCGTGCCCGCCATGATCAGGCTCGGCCACAGCCTCCGGCTGTGGCTGGCCCGGGCACTCTCATGATGATGATCATCACGGTCCGCCGAGTGGTCAGAAGTGGTGCGCGCGCAGGCGCGGGTCAGTTCTGATCACTCGGCGGACCGTGCTGCTTCTGATCACCACCAGTCGCGGTCGAGCTTGGCCTCGATGCTCCGGGAATGATCACGGGTGCAGGCCGGGCACAAGATCAACAACCGGTCATCGAGTCGCTCGCGGCTCCAGGCCCAGGTCGGCTCGGCCGGCTCGGGCGATCGGTCGCATTCCGAGCAGCGCAACGGATCGACGGCCGGCTGCGCGTCGCTCATCCCGGCTTCGGCTCGGCGTACCCGGGCAGGAATTCCTCCAGTACGGAAGCGAACGGCGCCCGCGCGTGCAGCTGGGACAGCACCGCGATGCCGCCGAGCCAGACCCGGTGGATCAGCAGATAACTCGGCGGCAGGTTGAGCCGGGTCGCAACGCCGTTGGAGGAGTGCGGATCCTTCACCCGGTGGAACTGGGCCCGCATCCAGTCCCGGGTGAATTCGAACTCGGGCACCGTCGCCGGCTCGACGAACGGGCTCAGGTAGTCGAGCAGATCTTCGGCGTCGACGTCGGAGGGAACGAAGCCTTCCGCGTGCAGCCCGGCCGCCACCATCGCGGCGTCTCCGGACCGGGCGATCCGCAGGATCCGGCCCATCGCCGGCGGCAGGCCCTCGGGTAGCCGAGCCACCAGACCGAAGTCGACGACGCCGAGCCGGTCGTCGGCCAGGATCAGGAAGTTGCCCGGGTGCGGGTCGGCGTGCAACAGCCCGACCGTCGACGGCCCGGCGAACAGGAACCGGACATAGCGCAGCGCGACCCGGTTGCGGCGCTCCGGCTCGAACGCCTCCGCCCGTGACATCGGGATCCCGTCCAGCCATTCGGTGACCATCACCCGCGAGGTGTGGGCGATCACCGCCGGCACCACGAAGTCGGGATGGCCGGCGAACCCGTCCGCCGCCTGCTGCTGCGAGGCCGCTTCGATGGTGTAGTCGAGCTCCTCCTCGATCCGCGCGGTCAGTTCGTCCACCAGCGGCTGGACGTCCATGCCGCCGACCAGCGGCGAGATCACCCGGGACAGCCGGCCGAGCTGGCGCAGGTCGGATCGCAGCGCCTCGTCGGCGCCCGGATACTGCACCTTCACCGCGACCCGGCGCCCGTCCTGCCAGACCGCCCGGTGCACCTGACCGATCGACGCGGCGGCCGCCGGTCGCGCCTCGAAGGACCGGAACCGGCTGCGCCAGTCGCCGCCGAGCTCGCGGGCGAGCACGGAATGGACCCGGGAGGTCGGCATCGGCGGCGCCGAGTCCTGCAGCCGGGACAGATGCTTCCGGTACGGCGCCGCGAACTCCTCCGGCAGCGCCGACTCGAACATGCTCAGCGCCTGGCCGAACTTCATCGCGCCGCCCTTGAGCTCGCCGAGCACCCGGAACAGCTGGTCGGCGGCCCGGCGCTGCATCTCCTCGGTCACCGCCTCCGCGGGCGTGCCGGCGAGCTTCTTGCCCAGGCCGAGCGTGGCCCGGCCGGCGTACCCGATCGGCAGCGAGGCGAGCCGGGCGCCGCGACGCCAGGCGGACCGGGCCAGCTCGTCGGAGTCGCCGGCGTGGCCGGACTCGTCGCCGTCGAACCGGCCCCCGCCGGCGAACTCGTCGGGGGCGGGCTGGTCGGTCGAGGAGCCGCTCATGGGCTCATTCTGCCGGGCCGCCCCAACCACAGCCGCACCCGGGATGGCCGGGCCAGCGCCGCAGCCGCGGCGCGAGCTCGGCGCCGGTCAGCTCCACCGTGGCGCCGAGCGTCTCCGGCGGTCCGGCCGGGCCCGCGCGGCTGGCGGGCGTGGCCGGCCCCGGCGCGTACCGGAGCGCGGCATGGATCTGCACCAGCGCCGTGCTGACGACCCAGCTGGTCAGCAGTTCCGATGACGGCACCCGGGTCTGACAGAGCTGGGCCAGCAACTCGGGCCAGCCGGGATCGGCGCCGGCTCTGGTCAGGTCCAGGCAGCGCAGACAGGCCGATCGGCCGGGCAGCACGAGCGGGCCGACCACGGCGAGGTCGCCGGCGGTGCGCACGATCAGGTGTGGCTGGTCGTCGCGGACCAGGGCGGCGCCGAGCACGCGGTCCGGCTCGGCGGTCTCGGTCGCGACGATGGTCAGGTCGGCCGGCCGGTGCCGCGGCTCCGGCCACTGTCGTACTGCCGTGACCTGCAACTCGGGCTCGTCGGCTTTCAGTTGCCGGGCGATCGCGCCGATGCCGGGTCCGTCTGTGGGTGCGGACCGGCCCGGAGCCAGGATCAGTTCGGCCGTGCCGGAGCGAGCCAGGGGTCCGGCCAGACCGGCCGCGAGCGGGCCGTCACCCACGATGCACAGCCGGGCCTCGGCCAGGGTCCGGGTCGCGTCCTGACGCTCGGTCGGGAACTCGACCAGCCCGGCCTGCCGGAGCAGGGTCAGCGCCCCGTCCAGTTGGCCCTCGGGGATTCGTCGTCGCCGGGCCGTCCGGCGGAGGGTGGGCAGGGTCTGGCGGCCGTCGACCAGGGCCAACACCTCGGCCAGGGCAGGCGCCACCCCGGACAGGAGCACCGTGTCGTCGGTGTCCACGCCGACCTGGACGGCGCCATCGCCGCGGCGGAGGAAGATCGTGGACCGGGTGAACCGGGGACGGGCGGCCGGCCCGGCTCGCCCGGTCGAACCGCGCTCTCGGGCTGCGGTTCGGAGATCGCTGTGGGTCACGGGCCAAGTCTGGCCGGATTCGGCGAGCTCCGCCGAGTTGTCCACAGGCTTTGAGGGATGAATTTCATCATGTGCCGCGGCCGCGGAACGGCGCCCCGAGACGCACGATCCGCGGCCGTTCGCACATGCGGCCAGCGCCGCAGCCGCCGGCTAGCGGCGGTTGGTCAGGCCTTGCCGAGGATGCGGTTCAGGTTGGTGCCGCACTCGGGGCACTTCGCCTTCGCCATCCGGGTGCCCTTGTCGTTGACGTGCACCTCGCCGGTCGCCTCGCGCTTGGCCTTGCACTTCACGCAGTAGAACTCTCCGCTGTAGGTTTCTGCAGCCATCGTTCGTCTCCTTGCTCGAAATCCTCCGCAGACCTGGTCGGAGTCTGCGGGACCGCGTTGCGGCCTGCAGCGCTGGGTCGCCGGTTACTCTACGCGAGCGGGCCCGGCGGTGACGCTTAGACGCGCGGTGTGTTATCGGCCGTCGGCACGGGCAAAACGAAACCTCCAGAGTTCGGTGTGCGCTTGCCTTCCCCTGCGAGCGCGCCGACCAACTGGAGGCTTCGTGTTGCAGAACGTTATGGCCTCGGCCGGGGGAACGTCAACACAAGCTCAGGATCTGTCGTCCACGACCTGTGGAGAACCCTGTGGGTTGCTCTGTGTACGCAGCGTATTTGCCTGTGGACAGGGCACGTCACCAGGGATGACTCCGCTGGTCAGGTCCGGAATGCCGACAGCAGACCTCTCGGCGATCTGGTCTGGTCACAATTTTTCGGGATTGACTGGAGCGATTAGACTGCTGCCGCGTCTGAAATCCATGTCCTCCGGCCGCCTGGGAAACGGCCTCGACTGCGGTCGGGGAGGGGGACATGAGCGTGGGTCCCTTGGCTCGTACTCACTTTTGGATGCTTGGGGGCCCCAACAGGGGAGGGGAGGTGAGAGGCGATGTCACAGGTCGTGATCCACTGTCCGTCAACCGATAAGGACATCCCGACCGGGATCGACCTCGATAAGACGGCGTGGGAGATGATGAAGATCGACCAGGGCGCTACGCAGTGCCTGTGGTGCGGTGAGCTCCACGTCTGGTCGAAGCAGGAGGCTCGGCTTGAAGACCTGAGCGCGCAGCTGGAGCTGCCCGTTCATCGGGTCGAAGAGCCGGTTGAGGAGGCGGATGAGCCGACACAGGTTATTGTTCAGCCGGTGTTGGCAGAGAAGATTGCCGCCCAGAACTGAGTTAGCTCATTGATGGCCAAGGGGTCGTCCGGCGCCACGGCGCGGGGCGGCCCCTTTGTCATGTCCACGAGACGTAGCGAAGGGGAGCGTTGATGCCGAGGGTGTGTTTCACGGTGCAGGTCGATCCGCAACGGCTGACGGAGTACCGGCAGCGGCACACGCCGGTCTGGCCGGAGATGCTGCGGGAGATCGCGGCGTCGGGTCGGCGCGACTACTCGCTGTTCCTGCGCGACGACGGGCTCCTGATCGGCTACTACGAGACCGACTCGGACGAGGCCAGTGCGGCCTACCTGGCCGGGTCGGCGGTGGCCGCCCGCTGGGAGGCCTCGATGCAGGAGTTCTTCGTCGGCCTGGGCGGAAGAGCTGACCAGAGCGCGGTTGTCGTACCCGAGGTGTTCAATCTGGATCAGCAACTCGCCGACCTCTGACCCGGCTCGGCGGGCTGCTCCGGGTGGTGGCCCGGACATACAGTCGTCCCAGGAAGGTTCTTGGGAATCGTCGAGGAGCTGAGGTGGAGCAGGCCGAACCGCGGGTCGTGGTGCGCCGCAGCGCGCGGCGCAAGCGCACCGTGACCGCCTACCGGGAGCGCGACAGCATCGTCGTGCTGATCCCGCAGCGGATGTCCAAGGCCGACGAGTCCAAGTTCGTGAGCGAGATGGTCCGCAAGGTGCTGGACCGCGAGAACCGGGAGCGGGCACCGGCCGGAGACGCTGACCTGAGCCGGCGGGCCGACGAGTTGGTGGATCGCTATCTGGCGCCGGCTGTCGGCTATCGACCGCGGCCGTCCCGGGTGAGCTGGGTCCGCAACCAGCAACAGCGCTGGGGATCGTGTACGCCGAGCACCGGCACCATCCGGCTGTCCCACCGGCTGCAGCCGATGCCCGGCTGGGTGGTGGACTACGTCCTGCTGCACGAGCTGGCCCATCTGGTGCACGGCGCCCACTCGGCCGACTTCTGGGCCCTGGTCGATCGGTATCCGGAGGCGGCGAAGGCCCGCGGCTTCCTGGAGGGATACCTGGCCGGGCAGGGCACGCCGGCGGCCACCGAGGACGACGTCGACACCGCCGATGGCGAAGTCGCCGCCGAGCCCGAGGCCCCGGCCGCGCTGTCGGAACCCCGGCGGCCGGAGCCGGATCACCTGACTGCGGAGGATGGAGATGCCGAGGAGCCGAGACTCTTCTGACCGGCGCCGGGTCGCGGTGGTCCGGGCCGGCGGCGAGAGCGGCGCCGCGCCGCCCGGCGTCGACCCGGCGGAGTTCGCCCGGGCCTGCCTGGCAGACAGCTACGAGGTGGTGGCCGAGCTGGCCGGCGTCCGGTCCGGCATCGCCGGCGACGACGGGCCGACGATCGCCGGGTTGCTCTGGCCCGGCGCCGTGCACTGGCCCGGCCGGTCGATCCTGGAGCTCGCCGGTCTGGCCGCCGCCGAGCACGACGAGCTGGTGGTCGTCGCGCCGGACGTGCCGGATCTGCCGGACCTGATCCTGGCCAAGGTGTTTCAGGGGCTGCACCGGTCGGCGGTCTGCATCGCGCCGGAACGGGCCGACGACGACGAACCCGCGGGCTGCGTCGCCGTCGGCCTCCGGCTGCCCTGGCCGGACTGGCTGCCCGGTGACCTCGGCCTGGACACCCCGGTCGAGGTCGTCCGGTCCGCCGCGCCGGACCGCCGAGCGCTGCTGCTCGGCCCGCCGTGGCACCGGCTCCGCCGGCCGGCCGCCGTCCACCGGCTGGATCCGGGCCTCGAGGGCTGGGAGCACACCCGGGCCCTGTTGGAGGGCCGGCCGCTGCGGGACTAGTCAGCCGAGCAGCTTGGGGGTCGGCCGGCCGAGCGGAGCGGCCAGCTCGACCAACTGGGCCAGGTAGTCGAAGGTGCTGTGGTCGGCGAGGTCCGGTAGATCGACGATGGCCAGGTCGACCTCGAGGTCGGCCAGCCGATCCAGCCGGCGCTTGGCCGCATCGAGGTCCCGTTCGCCGAGCCGGCCGAAGGTGGTCTTGACGAGCTCCTCGTAGGGCCGCTCCGCCTCGTCGCACCGCTGCCGGAGCACGGCGAACTTGTGCTGCAGGGCGGCCGGGTCGGACAGCTCGAAGAAGTTGTTCGCGTCGCCGTACTGGGCGATCAGCCGCATCGTCTTGCGCTCGCCCATGCCGCCGATCAGGATCGGCGGCCGGTGCAGCGGCGCCGGAAGGTTCATCGGGTGCTCGAGTTGGTAGTGCCGGCCCGCGAAGGCCGAATCGTCGCCGGAGAACATCCGGTGGGCGATTTGCAGCGTCTCCTCGAGCCGCTCGAACCGTTCCGACAGCGGCGGGAACGGTACGCCGAGCCCCCGCGACTCGTCCTCGTTCCAGGCGGCACCGAGGCCCAGCCAGGCGCGGCCGCCGGAGAGTACGTCGAGCGTGGAGACGGTCTTCAGCAGCAGGCCCGGGTGGCGGTAGTGAACGCCGGTGACCAGGGCGCCGAGTTGCATCCGGGTGGTCTGGCCGGCCGCCCAGGCCAGGGTGGAGTAGACCTCGACCATCGCCTCCTCGGGCTGGCCGGCGACGGCGATCTGGAAGAAGTGGTCCATCGGCCAGAAGCTGTGGATGCCGATCTCGTCGGCGGTCCGGACCGCTCGGCCGAGCTCCGGGCCGATCGTGGCGGGGCCGCCGGGCAGGGTGAAGTTCATGACATGGAGTCCGATCTGCATGACTCCAGATATTAGCCGGCTAATCTCGTTGGGCAACCCTGGCCAACAAGTCGGACAGCTGTTCGACTTCGGCCGGGCTCAGGCCGGCGCCGACCAGCGCGTCGGCGTCGCGCCAGGCCTGCTCGACCGGCCGCTGCAGGGCGCGGCCCGCGGCGGTCAGGTGCACCGTACGGCTGCGCCCGGGCCCCGGTTCGCGGCGGAGGTAGCCGGACCGTTCCAACCGCTGCAAGGCCTTGGTGACGGTCGGGCGCTCGACCCCGATCCGGGAGACCAGCTCGGCCTGGGTGATCCCGTCGGCCCGCCACAGCTGGGCCAGCATCAGATCCTGGCCCGGGTGCAGGCCGAGCTCGGTCAACACGGGCCAGATCGCCGGCCGGGTCGCCTTCATCGCCTTGAGCAGCCGGTACGAGAGCGTCTCCTCGATCATGTCGCCATCCGGCTCACTCGATGTGGGTCGCGATCGGGGTGCCGACCTCGACGGTCCGGCCGACCGTGCAGAGCCGGTCGTGCGACTGCGCGACGATCTTCGGCAACAGCTCCCGGGCCGCGTCTCCGGCGGCGCCGTCCGGGAACCTGACCTCGAACGTCACCGCCAGGTCGGTCAGCCGGTTGCCCTGCTCGTCGCGCACCTTGTGGGCGTCGACCCGGACCTGGAACGACTCCGGCTCGGCGCGTCGGGCGGTCACCGTGCCGACGTCGACCGCCGTACAGGCGCCGATCGCGGCGAGCAGCAACTCGACCGGGGTGAAGTCGGAGTCCGCGGACCCGACGGAGACGATTCCGCCGCGGACGTTGGTGGCCGTGAAAGCGCCGGCACCGTCCCGGGACAGGGACACGGTGCGGAGTGAAGGGTCGTTCGCCATGGACCAACCCTGCCAGAACGAGAATCTGCACCCTGATCGGAAACGCTGGCCGGATCAGCGGAGCAGGGCCGCCCCGACCAGATCGGTGACGGAGCGGTCGTCGGTCGGCACCTGGTCCGGGTCGAACCACCGGACGTCGGTCGACTCCGGGCTGATCACCGGGTCCGGACGCCCGGGCACGGTGGCCAGGAACTGGACGTCGAGATGATCACTGCCGCCCGGACCGCAGAAGTCGACCCGGTGCCGGGACAGCCGCAGCGGGACCGGATCGATCATGATCCCGGTCAGCCCGCTCTCCTCTGCTGCCTCGCGCAAGGCGGCTGCGGGCAGCGTCTGATCACCCGGCTCGATATGGCCCCCGACCTGCAGCCAGCGGCCGACCTTACGGTGCAGCACCAGCAATACCTGGCCCGTCTCCGGTGCGGTGATCAACGCGCTCGCGGTCAGATGGGCGCCCGGGCAGTCACGGGCCCAGCCGTCCGGCCGCACCGCAAGATGATCAAGGTACGCGAGCCGCAGCGCCTCCTGTTCGGCTTCGGCCGGACGCCAGCCCGACAGGACGTCGCGGCAACTGTCGAGCAGGCTCACGCCTTCTCTGCCCCGCCGTCCTGATCATGATCATCGTCGCCCCGCCGCTCCTCGGCGTCGAGCAACTCGGCCAGCGCGGCGTCGAACTCGGAGTCGTCGGTCTTGGTCTCACCGGCGACGAAGCCGAGCGGGTCGTCCAGGTCGGCCGACGTCGGCAGCACGTCGGGATGGGACCAGACCGCGTCCCGGCCGTCGACCCCGCGGGCGTCGGTCAACGCGGCCCACAGGTTCGCGGCGTCTCGCATCCGGCGCGGCCGGAGCTCCAGCCCGACCAGGGTGGCGAAGGTGGCCTCGGCCGGTCCGCCGGTGGCCCGGTTGCGGCGCACCGTCTCGGCCAGAGCGTCGGCCGCCGGCATCCAGCGCGACGTCGCCCGGGTCACCACGTGGTCGACCCAGCCCTCGACCAGCGCCAGCATGGTCTCCAGCCGGTCCAGGGTCGCCTTCTGCTCCGGCGTCTTCTGCGGCTCGAACAGCCCGCCCTCGAGCGACTGCCCGAGCTCCTCCAGGTTGTTCGGGTCGATCTGGCCGACCGCCTGCTCCAGCGCCGAGGTGTCGATCGTGATCCCGCGGGCGTACTCCTCGACCAGCGCCAGCACCTGTTCGCGGAGCCAGGGAACGGCCGCGAACAGCCGCTGCCGCGCCGCCTCGCGCAGCGCGAGATAGAGCAGCACGTCACTCGGAGCCTGGTCCAGCCCCTCGCCGTACGCCGCGATGTTGGTCGGCAGCAGGGCCGCCTGGCCCGGCTTGCTCAACGGCAGCCCGATATCGGTCGCGCCGACCACCTCGGTGGCGAGCCGGCCCAGCGCCTGGCCGAGCTGCAACCCGAACATCGATGCGCCCGAGGTGCGCAGCATCGGCCGCAGCATCTGCTCCAGCCCGGCCATCTGCGGCAGTTGTTTCATCTCTTCTGAGTCGAGGCTGAAGCTCAGCGCACCCTCCATCGCATCGGCGATGTGGCTGGCCACCGGCTCGACCAGCCGGCGCCAGACCGGCAGCGTCTCCTCGACCCACTCGGCCCGGCTCCAGGCCCGCATCGCGCCGGCGGTGCGCGGAAAGATCATCGCCTCGTCCAGCCAGACCTCGGCGATGGACGCCGCCTGGTCGATGTCGCGGCGCTGCTGATCGTTCGGGGTCGGATCCGGTCCGAGCGCGGCGACGGCCTTGCGGGCCGTGTCCTTGGTGACGTCCCAGTTCACGCCGGAGCCCGCCTCCGGAGTCTGGGAAAACATCGACCCCGAGCCGCCGAGCATCGCGAACGCGTTCTGCAGTTGGCCGATCAGGGCGTTCATGTCCTGCTGGTCGCCGCCGCCCTGGCCGGGCTGCAGCCCGCCGAGCTGGCTGAGCAGCGCCTCCAGCGGATTGGCCGGCTGATCACCGGCGGGCTTCGCCGGCTGATCACCGGACGGCTTCGCCGGATCCGTTTCGTCCGAACGATCGACCCCGTCCGCGGGATCGGGTTCACGATCCGGGTCGTCGGGTTGACGATCGTCGGGGTGACGATCCTCGGCCATGACATCTCCTCGCTCAGGTTCGGACGTAGTACTCCACCGTACGCGGCTCCACCGGGCCAGCCGTAGTTGATCGCCGAGAGCGGAGCCGGCCGCCGGGCGAATCCTGAGAATCAGCCGAGCGCCGCGGCCCGGAGCGGTGGTTTCACAGGTGCTCTCGGTAGGGTGCTGCGCATGTCCGCGGTCCGGCACGTCCTGATCTCATCCTCGCCGTTGAGCGTCGATCGGGTGCTGGCCGCGGTCGCGAACGATCGGGTCGGCGGGATCGGCCTCTTCATCGGCACCGTTCGCAACGTCGACGAGGACCGCCCGGTGATCACGTTGGACTACACCGCGCACCCCACGGCGGAGAGCACCCTGCGCGAGGTGGCCGAGCAGACCACAGCGGGCCGCTCGGTGATCACCGCGGCGGTCGAGCACCGGATCGGCGCGTTGGCGATCGGCGAGCTCGCCGTCGTCGTCGCCGTCGGAGCCGAGCACCGGGCCGAGGCGCTCGAAGTGTGCCGGGACCTGATCGACCGGATCAAGGCCGAGGTGCCGATCTGGAAGGAACAGGAGTTCGCCGACGGCGACACCGCCTGGGTCGGGCTCCGGTGATGGGGTTCCAGGGGTGACGAGGCAAACCTGGACGGCGTTCTTCTCCGCGGCCGTCTTCATTGCGTTGACCGCGTTGCTGGTGTTCGTGCCGGCGCCGTACGTCTCCTGGTCGCCCGGCGGCACCCAGGACACGCTCGGCACGATCAACGACGTCCCGATCATTTCGATCAAGGACACGCCGACCTTCCCGACCAGCGGCCGGCTGGACCTGACCACGGTCTCGGTGTCCCGGGCCGATTCGCGGGTCAGCCTGCCCGAGGCGGTGTTGTCCTATTGGCTGCCGGGCCGGGATGCGCTGCCGCGGACCAGCGTCTATCCGGAGGGCACTTCGGCCGTCGAGGCCGAGCAGCAACAGACGATCAGCATGCAGACCGCGCAGCACGATGCGGTCGTCGCGGCCCTGCAGGCGGCCGGGGAAAAGGTGACCGCGATGCCGGTGGTCTCCTCGGTCGTGGTGGACGGCCCCGCCCACGACAAGCTGCGACCGGGCGATCTGATCATCTCCGTCGACGGCCAGGGCGTGCACGCCGTCGAGGATCCGGGGACCTTGATCAGGAAGCGCCCGGTGGGCTACCGGGTGCCGTTCGTCGTGCTCCGGGATCATCGCCGCGTGACGGTCGAGATTGCGACCATCAAGTCGGACACCGATCCTCGGGTGCCGGTGGTCGGCATCACCGTCGGCATGGGCTACTCCTATGGTCCGGACATCTCTTTCGATCTTGGTGACCGGATCGGCGGGCCGAGTGCCGGGCTGGTGTTCGCGCTGGCGATCTACGACAAGATCACTCCGGGTGAATTGCTCGCCGGGCGGCACATCGCCGGCACCGGGACGATCAGTCCGGACGGCACGGTCGGCCCCATCGGAGGACTGCAGGAGAAGATCACCGCCGCCGACAGTGCGGGGGCCGAAGCATTCCTGGTCCCGGCGCCGAACTGTGGCGAGTTGGCCGGGTTGGACACCGATCTGGAGTTGATCAAGGTCACCACGTTGGCCGACGGCATCGAGTCGCTGGGCAACCTCGACGCGCCGGACCGGCTACCCCGATGTGGATGACGACGTGTCAGTTGACGTGTGGATGAGTTCAGGGAGCGGATGAGTACGGAAACCCCCGCGGACCAGGCCGATGAGGCACTGGTCGCGGCATTGATCGAACTGGAGCGCCACATCGGCGAACGCGGCTGGGATCAGCCGCCGCGGTTGTTCGCGCTGGTCCGGACCGACGACGTGATCGCCGCGGAACCGGAGCTGGTGCAACAGCTCGGCCTGCGGGGGAGTGCCGACGGTGCGCCCGAGGACGCGTTGACCGCGATCGAGCAAGATCATTTCCAGGGCTCCGGCGATGTGCTGGCCGACCTGGAGCCGATCGTCTGGCCGGACGCCGTGTTCGGTTGCGCGATCGCGCTGGAACGGACCTTCCTGCCCGCCGCGGCCGAGCCGGACCTCCCGGAGGATCCGACCGCGGCCGCGGAGTTCGTCGCCCAGCACCCGGATCGGCAGGACGTCCGGGTGGTGGTCGGCGCCGACCGCGCCGGCCACAGTCACGGGGTGGCTAGGCTGATCGCCCGTCCCGACGACCTGCTGGCGGCGCCCGATCTGGTGCCGGGTCTCGGTGCGGCCCTTGCGCATACGCTGAAGCTCGACGACCCAGAAGTTGAGGAGAGACAGTGAGTACGATTCGGCTGGGCCGGCCCAGGAGCGCCCTGCTACCCACCTTGGTGATCGCGGCCGTGGTGGTGATCCTGTTCGCGATCTTCACCAATGTGTGGACCGATCGCCTGTGGTATGTCTCGTTCGACTTCGGCGCGGTCTTCAACACCATGTTGGTGACCCGGCTCGGGTTGTTCGCCTCGTTCGGGTTGCTGATGGCCGCCGTGGTCGCGGCCAACGCGGCGGTGGCGTACCGGCTCCGGCCGCGGGTCCGCGGTGCCGGCCCGTCGAGCCCGTTGCTGGAACGTTATCGAGAGGTGCTGGAGCAGCGCCTGGTCTGGGTGATCATCGGCCTGGGTGTGGTGGTCGGGGTGTTCGCCGGTGCGACCGCCAGCGGACAGGTGTTCACCTACCTGGCCTGGCGGAACTCCACCCCGTTCGGCGTCACCGATCCGGTCTTCAATCTGGACATCGGCTTCTTCGTCTTCGACTACCCGTGGTGGCGGTTCGCGCTGTCCTTCGTCTTCGTCGCGCTGTTGTTCAGCGCGGCCGCGGCGGCGATCATCCACTATCTGATGGGCGGGCTGCGGCTGATCGGCCCCGGCCGCGGCGGCACCCCCGGCGCTCAGGCCCATCTGTCGATCTTGGTCGGTCTCGCCGTGCTGGTGCGGGGCGTCGGCTACTGGTTCGACCAGTACGGACTGAACATCGCCGACACGTCGATCATGACCGGCATGAACTACACCGCCGACAACGCGACCCGTAATGCCGATGTGATCTTGGCGATCATCGCGGGTCTGTGTGCGGTGCTCTTCTTCGCCAACGCGGTGCTGCGCCGGTGGTCGGTGCCGATCATCGGGCTGACCCTGATGATCTTGTCCGCGATCATCCTCGGTGTGGTCTACCCGGCCGGCGTCCAGCTGCTCCAGGTGCGGGCCAACGAGCCGGTGCGGGAGCGTCCCTACATCGAACGCAACATCGCGGCGACCCGCAGTGCCTACGACGTGGCCGATGTGGAGATCGCCGACTACTCGGCCCGAACCACTGCCTCCGCGGGGCAGTTGCGGGCGGATGCCGAGGCACTGCCCGGCATCCGGCTGATCGACCCGGCCGTGGTCGGCCCGGCGTACGAGCAGCTGCAGCAGGTCCGCGGCTACTACGCGTTCGGCGACGTTCTCGACGTCGACCGGTACACCATCGACGGCGCCGAGACCGATGCCGTGGTCGCGGTCCGGGAGATGAACCATCAGGGCATCGAAGCCCAGAACTGGAACAACCTGAAGCGGGTCTACACCCATGGCTACGGGTTGGTTGCCGCCTACGGCAACCGTCGGCAGCCGGGCGGGGAGCCGGAGTGGATCGTCAAGGACATCCCGCCGACCGGCAAGCTGACCGAATACGAGCCGCGGATCTACTTCGGCGAGAAGCAGACGGACTATTCGATCGTCGGAGCTCCGGAGGGCGCGCCCTCGGTCGAGTTCGACACGCCGTCCGGCGGCGAGGGCGGCAACCCGGCGACCAACACGTACGAGGGCAAGGGCGGCGTGCCGGTCGGCGACCTGTGGAGTCGGCTCCTCTATGCCGCGAAGTTCGCGGACGTGAACATGTTGCTGTCGACCGAGCTGAATCCCGAGTCCAAGATCATCTACGACCGGACGCCGCGGGAACGGGTGATGAAGGCGGCTCCGTGGCTCCGGGTCGACGCCGACATGTATCCGGCGGTGGTCGACGGTCGCATCGTCTGGATCGCCGACGGCTACACCACGTCGAACTCCTACCCGTACAGCCAACGGGTCTCGCTGGAGGAGGCGACGTCGGACTCACGGACTCGCGTCGGCGCCCTGCCGGCCCAGCCGGATTCCATGATCAACTACATGCGGAATTCGGTGAAGGCGACGGTCGACGCGTACGACGGCACCGTGACCCTGTACACCTGGGACGACACCGATCCGGTGTTGCAGACCTGGAAGAAGGTGTTCCCGGGCATCGTGAAGGACAAGGCAGAGATCTCGGCCGATCTGCTGAAGCATCTTCGCTACCCGCAGGACATGTACAAGGTGCAGCGCGAGATCCTGGCGCGCTACCACATCACCGATCCGCAGAACTGGTATCAGAACTCGGACCTCTGGCGGGTTTCGGATGATCCGCGGCAGGGCGCACCGGCCGGGTCGAAGGAGTCACCGAACTTCCTGTCGATCAAGTGGCCCGGTGACGAGTCGGCCGTGTTCTCGTTGACCTCCACCTATGTGCCGGAGGGCCGGCAGAACCTCGCTGCCTACATGGCGGTGAATGCGGATGCCAGCAGCCCGAACTACGGCCAGCTGCGGATCCTGCGGATGTCGGCGCAGACCCAGATCGACGGTCCGGGCCAGACGGCCAACGTGTTCAACTCCAATGAGGTGGTGGCCGAAAGGCTGCGCCCGTTCCAGCAGGGCACGGCGACCGCGCAGTTCGGCAATCTGCTGACCCTGCCGATCGGTGGCGGCCTGCTGTATGCGCAACCGATCTACACCCAGCGGCAGGGGAGCACGGCGGCCTATCCGGTGCTGCGGTTCGTGCTGGTCAGATTCGGCGGGTCGGTCGCGATCGGCGACACCCTGCAGCAGGCCCTGGACCAGGTGTTCAAGGGCAATGCCGGTGCGAAGACCGACGAGGAGGGCGGCACCGAGCCGCCCGACAACGGCGGCGAGAACCCGGACAACCCGGCTGCCAGCCAGGCCCTGGCCGAGGCCGGCCAGGCCTTCGAGGAGGCCGATCAGGCGCTGAAGTCCGGTGATCTTGCGACCTACCAGGCCAAGATCAAGGAAGCCGAGGAGGCGATCAAGCGGGCCCAGGCGGCACTGAACCGCTGATCCGACGCACAACGGGTGGATTCCCGCCGGTTACTCCCGGTGAGAATCCACCCGTTGTCTGCGTTGGTGGGTGAACGGATCAGAAGTCGAACAGGTCACCCAGGAAGCCGCCCTTGCGGCGCTTGCGGTGGTGACCCTGCTGGTAGCCGCCGCCGTAGTACTCCGGCGAGTCGGGCGATCCTGCCGAGCCGTAGCGGTAGCGCTGCTGCTGCGGATACGGCTGCTGCTGCGGGTAGGGCTGTTGCGGATAGCCCACGCTCTCGTTCGGCGCGGGCGCGGCCGGCCGCACCGGTGCGGCCTGGGTCGGCGCGGTGGCCGGCGGGTCCTGGCGCGGCGCACCGCCGCCGGGGGCGCGCTCGATGATCTTGTCGAGTTCGCCGCGGTCGAGCCAGACCCCTCGGCAGGTCGGGCAGTAATCGATTTCGATGCCCTGCCGGTCGGTCATCTGGAGCACGGTTTGGTCCACGGGACATTGCATGCCGACCAGGGTAGTCGGCCACCCCACCAACTTGTCAGAACTGAGTAGCCCTATAGCGCAACTCAGTTCTGACAACTCGGGAGATCAGGGGTGGTCGAGGATGGTGAGGTCGTAGCCGAGGGCGCGGATCGGGTCGGCCAGGGTGTCGGCGTCGCCGGCGATGGCGAGGCTGAGCCGGTCGAGGTCGACCACGGCCTGATAGCCGGAGCTTGCCGATTCCGGAGTGACCCGGCGCAGCGCGGCCAGATTCTGGTTCAGATGATCATCTTCCAGCCCGGACAGCACCTGGCTGGCGGCCTGGTCGGCGACGCCGTCGGCGGTGGCGAAGCGCAACGGCGCGACCCCGGTGTAGTAGGCCACGGCGTCGCGGACCTCGTCGGCGGTGATCGGCTTCTGCGCGATGTCGAGCAGGGCCCGAGCCTCGGCCAGGGCATCGGCCGCGACCTCGGTCCGGAACGCGCCCTGCACCGCGTACGACCCGCCGGATCGGAGCGGGCCGAAGGCGAGGTGCACGCCATAGGTGTAGCCGCGTTCCTCGCGCAGCACGGCGTTCAGCCGGGACAGGAAGGCGCCGCCGACGGCGTAGCCGGCGATGCTGACGTCGGCCCAACGGAGGTCGCGTCGGTCGATGCCGAAGCCACCGAGCCGCAGGTCGGCCTGGACCGCGCCGGGGTGGTTGATGATCACGGCGCGGGGCACCGCGGGCTGCGGCGGTACGTGCTCCAGCGGCTCCGCGTGATCACCGGCGGTCCAGCCACCGAACGCGGCCTGGACCAGCGGCAGCGGATCCTCGGCGAAGTCGCCGGCCAAGATCACCGTCGCCCGGTCCGGCCGGAAATGATCACGGTGGAAGGCCCGGACCTGCTCCTGGGTGACGGCGGCGACCGTGTCCGGTAGGCCGCTGTTCATCCGGCTGGCCCGGCTCTCCGCCGCGAAGACGCCGGAGCGGAAGGCCACGCTGGCCGACTGGGCCGGATTGGCATAGACCTGATCGATCTCGGCCAGCCGCAGGGTGACGTGCCGTTTCACGTCGGCCTCGGCGAAGGCCGGCTGGATCGCCGCCTCGGCAAACAGGTCAAGGGCCGGCCGGAGCCGCGAGGCCGGCACGTCCAGGACGGCCTGCAGCCCGGCGAGCGACACGTCGATGCCGAACCCGGCGCCGAGGGTTTCCAGTTGCTCGGCGAACTCCTCGCCGCCGTGCAGCTCGGTGCCCTCGTCCAGGGTGCGGGCGCAGATCGTCGCCACGCCCTCGATGTCGCGCGGCTCGGCGGCCAGCGGGAGATCGATCACCAGATGGGCCGAGATCACGTGCTGACCGGGCATCCGATAGATCGCCACCGCCAGTCCGTTGTCCAGCCGGTGCCGCTCCGGCGTGGGGAAGAGCCAGTCGCGGGGCGGGTCGATCGTCGGCTGATCGGGAAAGGCGGTGCTCACTCGGACTCCTTGCGGTAGATCAAGGTGGCTCGATGATCAGGATCGAGATGCTCGGTCAGGGCGGCGGCGATCTGGTCCCGACCGATCCCGGTGATCACCGACAACCGGGAGTTGATCAAGGTCGGATCGCCGTGCAGGGTGGCGTACTCACCGATCGCGTCCGCCCGGGAGTCGATCCGGGCCAGCTCGTTCAGCCAGTGCCGCTCGAATTGGGCCTTGGCCCGCCGGACCTCGATCTCGGTCGGCCCGTCTGTGCGCAGCCGGGTCAGCTCGGCCAGCAGCGCCTCGGTCAGCCGCTCGGGCTCGACCCCGGAGCGGGCCCGGGCGTAGCACAGGCCGAGCGAGGTGCCGCCGATCAACGGCATGGTCATGGCGGCCGCGCTCTCGGCCAGCTCGGCGCCGCGGACCAGCGCCCGATGCAGTCGCGAGGTCTGGCCGTGGCCGAGGATGGACAGGGCTAGATCGGCGGCGTCGAAGGCCGCGGTGTCGCGGGTCGGCAACCGCCAGGTCAGATAGATCGCGTCCGCCGGGACCGCGGCCGAGGTCTCCTGCTGCGGCAGTCCGGTGATCGCCGGCAGCGGGGTGTCGTCTGGGTCGGCCGGGTCCAGGTCGGGCGCCAGGCCGCCGAAATAGCGTTCGGCCCGGGCGAAGGCGTCCTCGGCCTGGAGGTCGCCGGCGATGGTCAGCACGGCGTTGTTCGGCAGGTAGTGGGCACCGAAGAAGGCGCGGACGTCCTCCAGCGTCGCCGCGTTCAGGTCGTCCATCGAGCCGATCGTGGTGTGTCCGTACGGGTGCTCGGCCGGGAAGGTGAGCTCGATCAGCCGCTGCATCGCGTCGCCGTAGGGGACGTTGTCGTAGCGCTGCCGCTTCTCCTCCTTCACCACCTCGCGCTGGGTGTCCAGGTTTTCCTGGGTCAGCGCGTCCAGCAGCGTGCCCATCCGGTCGGCCTCGAGCCACAGCGCCAGGTCGGCCCCGCCGGTCGGCAACGTCTCGAAGTAGTTGGTCCGGTCCATCGACGTGGTGGCGTTGACCATCGCCCCGGCGGCCTGCATCAGCCCGATGTGCTGGCCGGCGGCGACATGGGCCGAGCCCTGGAACATGATGTGCTCGAACAGGTGCGCGAACCCGGTCCGGCCCAGTTGCTCGTGCCGGGAGCCGACGTCGTACCAGAGGTTGACCGCGACCGACGGGGCGTTGTGATCAGGGCTGGCGATCACTCGCAGCCCGTTGCCGAGGACGGTCTCGCTGATCGGGTACGAGGTCGTGATCGGATGCGCGGTCGCGGACTGCTCGGCGGGCGAGGTCATGCGAGCCATCACAGCACATCGAACGGCCCGACCGAACACCCGGTGCGCTGCTACCTTGGCGATCATGCTGATAGCAGAAAAGTTCCTGCTGCTGGTCATCGACGACCGCACCGGGAAGCGCATCATCGGCCGCGACCGGCTCGACCCGGCTCTCGGCGGGGCGGTGCTGGCCGAGCTCGCGCTGCGGCAGCGGATCGGCATCACTGGGGACGACGCCGGTCTGCTGAGGCGCCGGCGGGTGTCGGTGACCGATCCGACCCCGACCGGTGACGAGGTGCTTGATCATCTGCTGGTTCGGATCGGGGAGAAGCCCGATCAGAAGGCGGCCAATCTGATCACCGCCACCAACTTCAAACGGGGCAAGACGCACCTGCTGGAGCAGCTGACCGAGCGACTGGTCGCGGCGGGCGTGCTGTCGGAGCAGCAGGGCCGGAT
This sequence comes from Microlunatus speluncae, assembly GCF_009299835.1. Taxonomy (GTDB): domain Bacteria; phylum Actinomycetota; class Actinomycetes; order Propionibacteriales; family Propionibacteriaceae; genus Microlunatus; species Microlunatus speluncae. The sequence goes on along the minus strand of NZ_VKCZ01000002.1, from coordinate 61,421 downwards.
CCTCGGGCTGTTCCCGACCAGCAGTTGGCCGACCGCCGACGCCGCTCCGGAGCATGCGGTGCGGCAGTGGCTGGAGGCCGCGTTGATCGCCGGAGCGACGCCGGATGAGCCGACCCGGGTGTTGATCGCGCTGCTCAGCGCCACCGACTCGCTGGCCAAGGTGGTGCCGTCGGACGACCGGCGGGCCGTCCGCGCCCGGGCCAAGGAGCTGAACCAGGGCGACTGGACCGCCGCCACGGTGAAGCAGGTGATCGACGAGGTCTCCGCCGCGGTCACGGCGGCGATGGTCGCCTCGTCCAGCGGCAGTGGTTGATCACTGGGGCCGGAGGTCGAACCGGACGAAGGCGCGCAGGCTGCCGGTGCCGTGATCACGGAGTTCGGCGTAGCCCAGGCTCTCGTAGAAGGCGCGCTGAGCCGGCTCGTCATCGGTGAGCAACACCTGCTGCCGTACGTGCTCGTACCGGCTCAGGACGGCCGAGACCAGCGCCCGGCCGACCCCGCCACGCCGATGATCGGGATGCACCAGCACGTCCTGCAGGTAGCAGATCGTCGCGTCGTCGGAGAGCGCGCGGGCCAGCCCGACCAGCCGCCCGTGCTGCCGGGCGGCGACCACGAACGAGGAGTTGTCGACCGCGCGCCGGAGCCCGGCCGGATCGGCGGTGTAGGCCGTCCAGCCGACGGCACCGTAAAGGCCGACCAGTTCCTCCTCGGAGAGGCGCGGCGCGGGCTCAATGATCGGCACGCCCCGATCCTGGCACGGTTCAGGTGATCACGCCGGCCGCCCGGGCCGCGGCGGCGTAGTCGTCGGCCAGCGACGCGACGGTGGCGTGGGCGTTGAGCCCGCTGGGATTCGGCACGATCCAGAGCTCGGCACCGGCCAGCGGTGCCGCCTGGACGCCGAGCCGTGCCTTCGGCTGGCCGAAGGCGATCCGGTAGGCGGTGACGCCGGCGATCGCAACCACGCGTGGACGATGCTCGGTGATCAGGTCGAGGAGCCGCTGCCGGCCGTCCCGGAGCTCCTCGGCCGTCAGCTCGTCGGCCCGGGCGGTGGCCCGCGGCACCAGGTTGGTGATCCCGATCCCGCGGCCCACCAGGTAGCGCCGGTCCTCGTCCGTCATCCCTACGGTGCGATCAAGATCACGATCGAGGATGCCGGCCATCCGCAGGGCCGGATAGAACCGGTTGCCGGGATGGGCGAAATGGGTCTGGGTCGCGGCGGTCCACAGACCGGGATTGATGCCGACGAAGAGCAGGGCCAGGCCGGGCCCGACCAGATCCGGCACGACGTGATCGCGGAACGATTCGAGCTCGGCCCTGGAGAATCCCACCCCGGAAACCTAGTCCGGGCACCGCTTAGTCTTCTCGTCGGGCTCCGGCCCGTGAGGGCCAATGTCCGCCAGGTGGCTATGGAGTCGGCCGGGGCCACGATCAAGGATGGACCCAGCCGCGTCTCGACCAGCTCGCGGGCACGACGAAAGGGACAATGGACATGCAGACCCACGATCCGCATCTGATGACCGCCGACCGCGCCGTGACCGAGGAACAGGAATGGGGTCGGCTGGTCTGGATGGTGTCCGGCCGGCAAGGGAACTCGACCGAGCTGACGGTCGGCCGGTGCTACATCGCCCCGGGGCAGGAGAATCCGCGGCACTATCACCCGAACTGCGACGAGGTGCTGCACGTGCTGCAGGGCCGGATCCTGCACAGCGTCGACGACGCGACCTTCGAAATGGGCCCCGGTGACACGGTCAGCATTCCCTCCGGTCGGCTGCACAATGCGCGCAACATCGGCACCGAGGAAGCGATCTTCGTGATCTCGTTCTCCAACGCGGATCGGCAGACCGTGGGGGAGTGATCATTCCGACTGGCCCGGGTCGAGGTCAGGCCGACGCGTTGTACGCCTCGGTGACCTCGGCCGGGATCCGACCGCGGGACGACACCTGATAGCCGTTGTCGGCGGCCCACTCGCGGATGGCCCGGGATTGGCTCGGATCGACCCGAGCCGGGGCCGGGTTGCGTGAACCGCGACGGCGACGACCGCCCACCCGGCGGGCGACTTTCAGGTACGGCGACAGCGCTTTGTCGAGGGCCTCTTTGTTCTTGTTGGACAGGTCGATCTCGTATTCGACGCCGTCCAGAGAGAAAGTGACCGTGCCACCTTGACCCGACTTGATGGCCTTACCGTCGAGGTCGTCCTCGAACATGGTGATGACTTTCTGTGCCATCGGCGTGCCTTTCTCTCGACCGGCTGAGTTCTTCGAGGGTACTCGGAATTCACGGCGATCTGCATATCCGGCCGTCGAATGTGCCGAGTCGTCGGATTCCGGCCGTTGGGCGTATGCTCGGCTATCCAGGGCTGACTCGACATGCAATCTGTCCGGCGCTGGCAATTCTGTATTGCGGTCGCGGTGTCCGCCGTCGTCAGATCGCTTCCAGCCAGGGGAATCCGCCCGGGTCGGCGGCCATCCGAGCGGCCAGGATCTTGTCGTCGTGGCCACGGATCTGATCAAGGAACGGAAAGTCCTCGGGCGAAACCGCGATCTTGGCCACCGGCTTCATCGACACCGGGCTCGCCGCCTGGGCGACCTGGATCCAGGCGTCGCCGATCGGAATCGGTGGTTGTCGCTCGAAGCTGTCGGCGGGCAGCAGATAGACCGTGCCGGAACGCCAGGGCCGTTCTCGGAGCGCGGATTCGCTGATCGAGAAGAAGTAGTGCGGTTCGCCCAGTTGATCGCTGGTGCCGACCCGGACGGTGGAATTCACCATTTGTGTCGCCGGTTGTGCCACTCGGTCGAGGATCGCGTAAAAGATCGGCCAGATTCCGTCGGTCGCCGCGAACACGGCGAAGCGGTTGCTGAACTCCAGCGGATCGTCGGGTTGACGGGGTTCGAATCGTTCGATCCGTGCGTCGCCGGAGCCGTGCAACACCACGTCGGAACGATCGGCGACATGGCACAGGAACTGCCATTTCGGTGCGTCGATCCGATAGTCGATGAAGTCGCCCGTCCCGCGTTCGAGGCTTTCTTCCAGGAGTCGGTCGAACGCCGTTGTCGTCTCGCGATCGAGCGGGGACTCGGGCCGCGGCAACCAATAGGCGGGAATCTGCATGGATCATGGTAAGCGACCCGTTAGCGTGAAAAACCTGGGGCCAGAGTTACGTGATGTGGGTCGGGACCGCGCGGTGGTGGGGCGATTGCTCGGTCTGGACTCTGGCCGGCATGGGACGATGACGGGTGTGGATAGTGATGACAGCTTGCGGGCCGGGTCCCTGTTGATCACCAATGTGCGGGTGTTCGACGGGGTCGAGATCACCGAGGACGACTCGGTGCTGGTCCGCGACGGGGTGATCGAACAGGTCGGGATCGGGATCACGGCGACACCGGATCTGATCACCGTCGACGGCGGCGGCGGCACGTTACTGCCCGGACTGATCGACGCGCACACCCATGTCACGGCCGCTTCGGATCTGGCGATCGCGCTGGCGTTCGGCGTGACCACCGAGCTGGACATGTTCTGCACGACGGAGCTGCTCGCCGAGGTCCGGACGAGCACACGGGGGCGTACTGATCATGCCGATCTGCGGTCGGCGGGTGTCGGGGCGGCGGCTCCGGGCGGGCATCCGAGCCAGCTGGTCCAGTGGGGCATCTATCCCGCGTTCCCGACGGTGGCTTCGATCGATCAGGTCGACGCGTTCGTCGCGGATCGGGTCGCGGAGGGCGCCGACTATCTGAAGATTCTGTTGGAGGATGGGCAGACCTTCGGGATCGAGACCCCGGCGCTGGAGCCCGAGGTCGTACGGGCCCTGGTGGTGGCCGGCCGGGCCGCGGGCCTGCTGACGATCTCCCACGTCTCGACCCACGCCGATGCCGACCTGGCGATCGACGCCGGTGTCGACGGGCTGGCGCATCTGTTCATCGACCGGCCGCCGGACGCCGATTTCGCGCGCCGTGCCGCCGACGCCGGGATCTTCGTCACCCCGACCCTGACCGTGTTCGAGGCGTTCACCGGCGGGGCCCGGCGTGAGGCCGCGTTCGTTGATCATCCGCGACTCGGGCCCTATCTCGACCCGCGCAGCCGGGCGTCGGTGATCCCCGACCCGGATCAGAGCTTCCAGATGACGCCGCCGGCCGGGGTGAGTCACGAGCACGCGTTCGCCGGCACGGCCGCGCTGCGGCAGGCCGGGGTGCCGATCCTGGCTGGCACGGACGCCGCGACCGGCCGGTCGGCGCACGGGTTCTGCCTGCACGCGGAGTTGGCGGCGCTGGTCGATGCCGGGCTGTCCCCGGCCGAGGCCCTGCGGGCGGCCACCGCCGCGCCGGCCGAGGCGTTCGGGCTGGCCGACCGAGGCCGGATCGAGGCCGGCCGGAGCGCCGACCTGCTGCTGGTCGACGGCGACCCCACCGCCGACATCACGGCGACCCGGGAGATCCGCGAGATCTGGCGCCAAGGCGTGCGGTTCGACCGTGAGGCGCATCGGAAGGCGTTCAACGTCTGAGCCCCGGGTTCCGCCGACCGCGCGACGGGCTGGCGCGGCTGCACCGTCACAAATCGGGGGCGCAACGCCGACCCGCGCCCCGAACCCGCCGTTTCCGCGCGTTGCGCCCCCGATTTGTGTCACTGACCACCCACGCCATCAGCCGAGCCGCCGCCGCAGGATCTCGCTGCCCGGTCCGCTGAGGTCCTGGGCCACGGTGGCCCGCCCGGCGAGCGTCATCAGCACGGATTCGCCGTCGCCACGGGCCTCGGGGCCGCGGCCGTGACTCCAGTCCAGATCGGTGGCGATCAGCCGGACGCCGCGGGCGTGCCAGAACCCGCGCAGCGGCGGGGCGGTGACGGCGAACGGCAGCGCGTAGCGGAGTCGTTCGACCGGGATCCGGCGGGGGAGTCCGAGCGGCCGGCGGATGTCCTGGTGATGGATCATGGCGTCGACCAGGCCGACCCCGCAGCCGAACCGGGCGGTCGCACCCTGCGGTTCGAGATGCCGGCGGAGGAAGTCGATCAGTTCCGCGGGGGACAGGTGCTGATATTCGGCGAGTGACACTTCGTTGAGCCGGCCGAACCGGAACCCGGCCTGCCGCAACCGGCGCAGGAAGTCGCGTTGATCATGTTCCTCGTAGCTGATCACGTGCGTGACGACATCGCGAACGCTCCAGCCACGGCACAGGCTGGCCGCGTTCCACTGGTCGGGGGTGAGCGTCTCCAGCAGGGCGGCAAGATCGGCTCGCTCGTCGCGGGCCAGGGGCAGGACGCTCACCCGGGGCTCCCTTCGTTCGGTTCGGTTTCGGCGGTTTGATGATCATGGGCGCCATCGGTCAGTCGATCGTGGAGCAGGGCGAGCTGGGCCGGATTGCGGGTCAGCGCGCTGGCTCGGCGATCGGCTTCCGGGGCCTCCGCCGGCCGCCCGGCGGCACGGAGCAGTTCGGCCCGGGTGGCGTGGAACAGGGCGTGGTCGCGCAGTTGCGGTTCGAGCCGTTCGAGCTCGGCCAGCGCGGTGGCCGGCCCATGGACGTAGCGGACGGCGATCGCCCGGTGCAGCCGGGTGATCGCGCTCGGCTGGAGTCGGATCAGCAGGTCGTAGAGCACCAGGATCTGATCCCAGTCCGTGTCGGCCCAGGTCGGTGCTTCGCTGTGACAGGCGGCGATCGCGGCCTGCAGTTGGTACGGTCCCGGCGTCCGGTGCCGCCGCGCGGTCCGGGTCAGCAGTGCGGTCGCCCGCTCGATCGCCGCTGAGTCCCAACGGCCACGATCTTGATCTTGCAGGGCGATGATCTGGCCGGTCCGGTCGAAGCGGGCGTCGGTCCGGGCGCGGTGCAGCCGGATCAGGGCCAGCAGCCCGGCGACCTCCGGCTCGTTCGGGAGATCCCCGGCCAGCCCGGTGGCCAGCCATTCGGCGTCGTCGACCAGATCGCGGGAGTGGCTGCGGTCGGCCGTGTGCGACAGGTAGCCCTCGTTGAACAGCAGATAGATCACGCTCAGCACCTCGGCCAGCCGCGGCGCGAGCTCGTCGTCACGCGGGATCCGGTACGGGATGCCGGCGGCGCTGATCTTGCGCTTGGCCCGGGTGATCCGCTGCGCCAGCGTGGTTTCCGGGATCAGGAACGCGGCGGCGATCTGGGCCGTGGTGAGCCCGCAGACCACCCGCAGGGTCAGCGCGATCTGTGCCTCGTGGGCCAGTGCGGGATGACAGCAGGTGAAGATCAATCTGAGCCGGTCGTCGGGTTCGGGTCGCACCGGCCACTGCAGCTGGGCCAGCTTGGTCCGGTAGTTCTCCTGCCGGCGCAGCACGTCCAGGCCGCGGTTGCGGGCCACGGTGAACAGCCAGGCGTCGGGCCGGGCCGGGATCCCCTCGACCGGCCAGCGCCGCAGGGCGGTCTCGACGGCATCCTGGACCAGATCCTCGGCGGCCGAGAAGTCGCCCAGCAGGGAGACCAGGGCGCCGGCCAGCCGGCTCGCATGATCACGGACCACCCGGGCCAGCTCGGCCGCGGCCGGATCGTCGGTCATGACTCCAGCGGACGGATCTCGACGACCGGGCAGGCCGGCCAGTCCCGGACCATCCGCAGTGCCTCGTCGAGATCGGCTACCTCGATCATCGTGAAGCCGGAGATGATCTCCTTGCCCTCCATGTACGGCCCGTCCGTCGTGACCGGCTCGGGGCCGTCCAGCCGCACCGTGGTCGCGGTCTCGGGATGCTGCAACTTGGCTCCGCCGCGGATCTTGTCCGCATGGTCGGCGAACCACTGGTGCACCCGCTGCAGCTCCCGCTCCCGGTCCTGGGGCCCGAGCGCGGCGAAGTCCTTCGCGAACTGCTCGGTCTCGACGAACATCAACACGTACTTCACCCGATCATCCTTCCCGCCGACTGCCCGGACGGATTTCAGTCTTCACCCCCCAGACGATCGGCGACGGCCGGGATCCGACAAGGCGGCCGAGAAACCTCGGGAAATCTGTCGTCAGGTCTCCTGCCGACGCCGGTCGTAGCCGGTCTTGAGCAGGCTGACGATCGTGGTCACCAGCAACGTGGCCAGGATGAAGCCGAGGGAGACCGCGATGCCGATGTGCGGCAGGTGGACGAAGCCGATGTCGTCGATGTGCGAGCCGTGCAGGGCCTCGATGATCAACTTGAGACCGATGAAGCCGAGGATCACCGACAGGCCGACGTTGAGGTAGACGATCCGTTCCAGCAGCCCCCCGATCAGGAAGTACAGCTGTCGCAGGCCCATCAGGGCGAGCGCGTTGGCGGTGAAGATGATGTACGCGTCCTGGGTCAGGCCGAAGATGGCCGGGATGGAGTCGAGGGCGAAGATCACGTTGGCCATGCCGATGGCGGCGATCACGATCACCATCGGAGTGAGCAGCCGCCGACCGCGGACCGTCGTCACCAGCCGGCCGCCGTCGTACTCGGAGCTGAACGGCAGCACCCGCCGGAGGAAGCGCAGGACCGCGTTCTCCTTGAAGTCCGACTCGTCGTTCTCGCCCTCGATGGCCAACCGGATGGCGGTGTAGATCAGGAACGCACCGAGGATGTAGAACACCCAGCTGGCCGCCGCAATGGCCGCCGCGCCGGCCGCGATGAAGACGGCGCGCAGGATCAGCGAGACGACGATCCCGATGTAGAGGACCTTGTCCTGGGCCAACGGCGGCACCGCGAACCGGGCCATGATGATCACGAAGACGAACAGGTTGTCGATGCTCAGGCTGTATTCGGTGACGTAACCGGCGACGAACTCCGAGCCGGCCGGGCCGGGATTGAACACATACAGTCCGACCGCGAACACGGCCGCCAGGGTGACGTAGCCGATCACCCAGAGGGTGGCGTCCTTGATCGTGACGGTGCGCTGCCGCCGGGCGATCACGATCAGGTCGAGGGCGATGATGCCGAGCAGCACCAGGGCGGTGACGATCCACACCTGCGGCGAGACAGCCGAGATCATGGGACAACCTCCGGACGTCAGAAGTAGTGGCAACACACCACTAGCGGTCCGGAGGTCTCTTCCGTCCGGCCTGGCCGGACCTGCAGCACCGGGTCGACCACTGGGTCTTCCGTGATGACGACGCTGCTGCTTTAGGGAATACTCCCCTCCATAGCGTGGCTATCTTAACCGGACTCGCGGGCGGCCCTGATCTGGGCGAGCCATTCCCGGCCGAGCCGCCGTCCGTCGGGGAGCTGGTCGCCGCGGTCCCAGCGCCAAGTGGTGATCATCGCCAGCACCAGGATCCGGCAGTCCCGCAGCAGGTCGTGATCAACGCCCGGGTAGTGATCGGCGACCTCTTCGGGCGCGTGGGCGAGGTCGAACTCGACCGGTCCGCGGCAACAGGTCTCCAGGTCGATGAACAGTGGTCCGTCCGTGGTGCTGAGCAGGTTGCCGGGGTGCGGCTCACCGTGCAGCAGCTGATCACCGCCACTGTTGCCGATCCGGGCTTTCAGCTCACCCAAGGTTTCGCCGAGCAGTTCCCGGTCCGCCGGGCCGAGCTCGGGGGTGCGGTCCCGGCTCGCGATCAGTTGCTGGGCCGACTCCACGCGGTCGGTGAACCGCGGTGTCGAGACGTCGACCGTACGCATGGCGGCATGCAGCCGCTCCAGCGCAGCCGCGTAGTCGGCCGACGTCAGCTCCCGCGTGGTTGCCGGCGGGTAGTAGGTCCACAGCGTGATCACGAAGCCGTCCCGGCGGTGGAGCCGAGGCTGCACCCGGGGCTCCAGCGCCGCCACCGGACAGCCGGCGGCGACGAGCCGCCGGGCGAGGTCGATCTCGAACTGCGCGACCTGCCGGTCCGTCGGCGCCACCCGGGCCAGCACGTCACCGGGCAACAGCCGCAGCGCGACCCGGTTGGAGTTCTGCAGCAAGATCACGTCGTCGACCGTCAGCCCGAGGGCCGTGGCGGTCGACCGGGCCGCGGCCATCGCCCGCGAGACCTCTGCCGCTTCCATCTGTCTCCTCTTGATCAATTCGCGGGCGAGCGCCGGCCCAGTTGGTCGCGGCGCCGGCTCAGGTAGGCGGTCTCGGCCGTGTTGCCGGCCAGCTCGATGGCGAGGTCGTACGCCGAGCGCGCCTCCTGACTCCGGCCGATCCGGCGCAACAGGTCGGCCCGGGTCGCGTGGAAGGCGTGGTAGCCGGCCAGGCTGTCCCGCAGCCGGTCGACGGCGACCAGGGCCACCTCAGCGCCGTCGAGTTCGGCGACCGCGACGGCCCGATTGAGGGCGATGATCGGCGTCGGGTCCAGCCGGAAGAGCTGGTCGTAGAGGGCGACGACCTGCGACCAGTCGGTGTCGCGGAAGTCCCGCGCGTCGGTGTGCACGGCGTTGATCGCCGCGAGAAGCTGGTAGCGGCCCGGAGCCACCCCGGCGGCCAGTCGCGCGCGGACCAGTCGATGACCTTCCGTGATCATGGTCTGATCCCAGGATCCGCGGTCCTGGTCCTCCAGGGCGACCAGTTCACCGCCGGCCGAGACGCGGGCCGGACGGCGGGCCTCGGTGAGCAGCATCAGGGCCAGCAACCCGACCACCTCACCGTCCTCCGGCAGCAGGCCGCGGATCAGCCGGGTGAGCCGGATCACCTCGGCGGTCAGGTCGGGCCGGACCGGATCGGTGTCCTCGCCGGTCGCCAGGTAGCCCTCGTTGAAGATCAGGAAGAGGACGGTGAGGACGCCGGCGACGCGGACCGGGAGATCCTCGCCGGAGGGCACCCGGTAGGGGATCCGGGCTGCTTTGATCTTGGCCTTGGCCCGGGTGATCCGCTTGCCCATTGCCGCTTCCTGGGCCAGGTAGGCGCGGGCGATCTGGGGCACGGTCAGGCCGCCGACCAGCCGCAGGGTGAGCGCGACCCGGGTCTCCGGGGCGAGGGCCGGGTGGCAGCAGGTGAAGATCAACCGGAGCCGGTCGTCGTCGATCGCGCCGAGCGGCTCGGCTGGTTCGTCGTCGTACGTCAGCTGAGCCTCCTGCTGCTTGTCGTCGCGCTTGCTCTCGCGGCGGATCCGGTCGATCGCCTTGCGGTTGGCGGTGGTGGTCAGCCAGGCGCCGGGGTTGGGCGGGACGCCGTCGGACGGCCAGCGCTCGACGGCGGTCGCGAACGCCTCGGCGGCCGCTTCCTCGGCGATGTCGAGGTCGCCGAACCGCCGGGTCAGGGAGGCGACGATCCGGGACCACTCCTCGTGGTGGACCTCGGTGATCGCCTGCTCGACGTCGATCACTCTCACTCGCTCAGGAACGGCCGGACCTCGACCCTCCTGTTGCAGGCCTTCGAGCCGTCGCTGGCGATCTTGAGCGCGGCGTCGAGGTCGGGCGCCTCGAAGATCCAGAGCCCCGCGATGTGTTCCTTCGTCTCCAGGAACGGTCCGTCGGTGAACACCGCCTCCGATCCGCGGTGGTCGATCACGGTGGACGTGCTGGGCGCGGCCAGTCCGCCGGCGAAGACCCAGTGGCCGTCCGCTTCGACCCGGTCGTTGAACGCGTCGATGGCCGCCATCTCCTCCGGGGTGGCGGAGCCGGTCCGGTCGTCGATCACGGAAACCAGGTACTGCATGTCGCTTCAACTCCTGTTGTTCGGCCGCCTCGCGAGCGGCTGCGCACCTCTGCTACCAACGCCTGCGCCCCGATCGGAACCCGGCTCGAGAATTCTTTCAAAGTCTCGCAGTCAGACCGAGCTCGTCGAGCAAGGTCAGGACCCGCAGTTTGATCGTGTCGCGGATCGCGCGGACGGCCGGGAGCTGCCGGCCGGCGGGATCGTCCAGGACCCATTCCTCGTAGCGCTTGCCGGGGTAGAAGGGGCAGCTGTCGCCGCAGCCCATGGTGATCACCACATCGGAGAGCTGGACGGCCTCGTCGGTGAGGATCTTCGGGCGCTGGTCGGTGAGGTCGATGCCCTCCTCGGCCATCGCCTGGATGGCGGCCGGGTTGACCAGCTCGGCCGGTTCCGAGCCGGCCGAGCGGACCTCGACCGCGTCCCCGGCGAAGTGGGCGAGATAGCCGGCCGCCATCTGCGATCGGCCGGCGTTGTGGACACAGACGAACAGCACGGACGGTTTGCTGGTGATCATCGGGATTCCTTGTCGGACGTGGGATTCGTGGACCTGGGGGAGTGCCGGAACCGCCGGCTGAGGGCGAGGCTGACGTAGACCAGGCCGACCAGGACCGGGACCTCGATCAGGGGTCCGACGACCCCGGCCAGGGCTTGGCCGGAGGTGGCGCCGAAGGTCGCGATCGCGACGGCGATGGCGAGCTCGAAGTTGTTGCCGGCGGCGGTGAACGCGAGCGTGGTGGTGCGTTCGTACGTCATCCCGGAGAGCCGGCCGACGAGGTAGCCGCCGCCCCACATCAGCGCGAAGTAGACCAGCAGCGGGAGGGCGATCCGGACCACGTCCAGCGGTCGGCCGACGATCTGATCACCCTGCAGGGCGAACAGGATGATGATCGTGAACAGCAGCCCGTACAGGGCGAAGGGACCGATCCGGGGCAGGAAGCGCTGCTCGTACCAGTCGCGTCCCTGGCTGCGTTCGCCGAGCACGCGGCTGAGAAGGCCGGCGACGAGCGGGATGCCGAGGAAGATCAGCACCGATTGGGCGATCTGCCACGGGCTGACCTCGAGCGCTGCCTGCTGCAGACCGAGCCAGCCGGGCAGCACGCTGAGGTAGAACCAGCCCAGCCCGGCGAATGCGATCACCTGGAACACCGAGTTGATCGCGACCAACACCGCGGCGGCCTCGCGATCACCGCCGGCGAGGTCGTTCCAGATGATCACCATCGCGATGCAGCGGGCCAGGCCGACGATGATCAGCCCGGTCCGGTAGTCGGGCAGATCGGGCAGGAAGATCCAGGCCAGGGCAAACATCAGCGCCGGCCCGACCAGCCAGTTCAGCACGAGCGAGGACCCGAGCAGTCTTCGGTCGCCGGTGACGGTGCCGATCCGGTCGTAGCGGACCTTGGCCAGCACCGGGTACATCATGATCAACAAGCCGATCGCGATCGGCAGCGAGACCCCGTCGATCTCGACCGCGCTCAGCCAGCCACCGAGGCCGGGCACGAGCCGCCCGGCGACCAGCCCGATGATCATCGCGGCGATGATCCAGACCGGCAGCCAGCGGTCCAGGGTGGAGAGGCCGCGCAGCACCCGTGGCGGCGCGGTGTCGGGCGGTGCGCTCACTCGCAGGCCCGCCGCTGAGCGGCGCTGCTCCGGGCCCGGGCCGCGAGCTCGGACAACTGGTCGGCGGCGGTTTCCAGCAGTTCCGGGTTCAGCCGGTAGTAGGTGTAGCGGCCGTACGGTTCGGACTCGACCAGGCCGGCCTCGCGCAACACCTTCAGGTGATGGGAGATCGTCGGTTGCTTGGCGCCGGTGTCATCGACCAGGTGGCAGGTGCAGGCCGGACCGGCCGCGAGCAGTTCGACCAGTTGCTGGCGTAGCGGATCGGCCAGCAACCTGATCACATCAACCTGATCTGATATCAACACAGCTTGATGAAACGATGCCGCGGTGTCCGTTGTCAAGCCACAGGCACTCCCGAAAGGCAACACCCATGTTTGATGTGATCATCGCCGGCGGCGGGCCGACCGGCGCGATGCTGGCCGCCGAGCTGCGGCTGCACGAGGTGCGAGTCCTCGTTCTGGAGCGGGAAACCGAGCCCAAGTCGTTCGTCCGGATCGTCGGCCTGCACATCCGCAGTCTCGAGCTGATGGCCATGCGTGGACTACTGGACCGGCTGCTCGACCAGGGACGACAGCGGTCGGCGGCCGGCTTCTTCGCCGCCATCCCCAAGCCCGTACCCCCTGGCCTGGATTCCGCGCAGGCCTATCTGTTGGGCATTCCGCAGCCGACGGTCGAACGCGTGCTCGGGGAGCAGGCGACCCGGCTGGGGGCGGAGGTCCGGCGCGGTGCCGCGGTGACCGGCTTCGAGCAGGACGACGAGGGCGTCACCGTCGAGCTGGCCGGCGGTGAACGGCTGCGGACGCGCTTTCTCGTCGGCTGCGACGGCGCGCGCAGCACGGTTCGCAAACAGCTCGGCGTCGGCTTCCCCGGCGAGCCCACGCGGAACGAGACGCTGATGGGCGAACTGGAAGTAGGGGCGCCGGCGGAGCAGATCGCCGCCACCGTGCGGGAAATCCACCGGACCGACAAGCGGTTCAGCCTCGGGCCGTTCGGTGACGGCGTCTACCGCGTGGTCGTCCCCGCCGCGGGCGTCGGTCAGCGGGCGGAACCACCCACCCTGGAGGATTTCCGGCAACAACTGCGCGCCATCGCCGGGACCGATTTCGGCGTCCACTCGCCGCGCTGGCTGTCCCGCTTCGGTGACGCCACCCGGCTGGCCGAGCGCTATCGGGTCGGCCGGGTGTTGCTGGCCGGCGACGCGGCCCACATCCATCCGCCGATCGGTGGCCAGGGCCTCAACCTCGGCCTCCAGGACGCGTTCAACCTCGGCTGGAAGCTGGCCGCCCAGGTCCGCGGCTGGGCCCCGGGTCCGCTGCTCGACAGCTACCAGGCCGAACGCCAACCGGTGGCCGCGGCGGTGCTCGACAACACCCGGGCCCAGTTGGAGCTGCTGTCCCCGGAGCCGGGCCCGCAGGCCGTACGCCGGCTGCTGACCGAGCTGATGGATTTCGACGAGGTGAACCGCTACCTGATCGAGAAGATCACCGCCACCAGCCTCCGCTATGACCTCGGCGACGGCCCGGACCTGCTCGGCCGCCGGCTGCCCGACCTCGCGCTGAAGGAGGGACGCCTCTTCGACCGGCTGCGGGGTGGCCGCGGCCTGCTGCTTGACCGCACCGAACGCCTGACCGTCGGCGGCTGGTCGGACCGGGTCGACCAGCTGGCCGACCCGACGGTCGAACTCGACGGGCCCGCCGCCCTGCTCCGACCGGACGGCCACGTCGCCTGGATCGGAGACGATCAACCGGACCTCGACGTCCAGCTGGCCCGTTGGTTCGGCCCGCCCGCCGACTGATTCGCCGGAGGAACCGCAGAAACCGGCGCCGGGTAGTACGGTCTCGCTAAGCGATTGCAAATGACAAGCAGAGGGAGGCCCCATGCTGAAGCAGGTAGCGGACGGTGTGCTGGTCCAACAGAGTGAATTGCTCGCGAACAACTCCATCGCCGTGCAGGGCCGGGCCGGGGTGTTGCTCGTCGACCCCGGCCTGACCGGCACCGAGATGACCACCCTGGCCAACGATCTTCGCGAGTTGGGCCAGCCCGTGGTGGCCGGCTTCTCGACGCATCCCGATTGGGATCACGCGCTCTGGCACCCGGCCCTCGGCGATGCGCCTCGCTACGGTACGGCCCGCGCCGCGGCCCAGCTGCAGGAGCTGCGGTCGGGCGCGGACTGGCAGGCCCGCTTCGCCGAGGGGCTGCCGTCGGAGATCGCCGAGGACACCCCGTTGGACCTGTTCGGCCTGCTCACCGCGCTGCCGGCCGGAAGCTCCCGGCTGCCGTGGGACGGTCCGTCGGTCCGGGTGATCGAGCATCCGGCCCACTCTCCCGGCCATGCGGCGTTGCTGGTCGAGGAGAGCGGGGTCCTCATCGCCGGCGACATGCTCTCCGACGTCTTCGTTCCGATGCTCGACAACTCAGCCGATCCGATCGAGGAATACCTGGTCGGGCTGGGAGTGCTCGAGGAGGTGGCGGATGAGGTCAAGGTGCTCATCCCCGGTCACGGGTCGGTCTGCGGTGCGGATCAGGTGCGCACCCGGATCGACCAGGACCGGGCCTACCTGCTCGCCCTGCGTGACGGCCGGACCCCCGCAGACCCGCGCCTCGACTCGCCCCAGCCCGGCTGGGAATGGGTGAGCGACATCCACGCCGGGCAACTCCAAGGCCAGATCGAGCGAACAAAGCGCGGCGAGAGGTCCTAGTCCCGATCGTTCATGATCATGACCGATCCCGGGCGGTCAGCAAAGCCGGGCAACGGTCGCGGTCCTGGGTGCGTTTCTCTACCTGTGTCGACTTCTTCGCGTCGCCGACTGCGATGTGGGTGAATTTCTCTACCTGTGTCGAGTTCCGACTCCTCGACGGCGGCTACTAGGTCCGGAAGGCCGGGTACGGGAGCAGGTCGGGGACCGGGAAGTCCGCGACGATCCGTCGGTGGATGGCGGTCAGGAACTCGGTGCAGCTCGGCAGTTCGTCGCCGATCGTGGTGGTGGCCCGGGCCAGCAGCCGGATCGCGACGGCGTCCCGGGCCGGCAGCTGGGCGCCGCGGTGCTGCCAGGCCTGGAGTTGCAGCTCCGGCAGCCGGCTGACCAGCCCGTGCGCGCGATTCACCGTCCACAGCGCGGTGGCCCGCGCCATGCCGCGCCGCCACACAGCGTCGTCGGCCAATCCGGGCCGGGCCGTGATCAGTCGTTGCCGGATCACGTCCTCGGCCCGGGTCAGCAGTTCGCTCGGTGGCTCGAAGAAGCACCAGCAGGTCGGGAACGGGACCCGGACGTAGCCCACCTCGAGGAACACGGGGGAGCAGCCCGCGAACTCCAGGTCGATGAACCGCACCCCGTCGGCGGTGATCAGGTTGTTGTCCGGGCACAGGTCGGACGGGCCGACCACCTCGTGCTCCGGGTCGTCGAACAGCTCGAGCGCGTCGTCCAGTTCGGCGGCGAAGCCGGCCGGAGCGGCGAGTCCGAGCCGAGCTCGTACGACCTCGTCCAGGCCGGCCCAGGCCTCGCTCAGCATCGTGCGCGGATCGAACGCCGACGGCGGCAGACCAAGATCAGTTCGGCGCCGCAGATAGTCGCGCCGGCCGCCGAACGTGCGGGCGAGCAGGGTGCCCAGGCCGTCGGCCCAGTCGAGCAGCGCCCGCTCGGCCAACTCGGGATCGCCGGCCAGCAACGCATCCGCCAGCTGCGGATGATCACCGAGATCGGTGATCACCAGGATCCGACGATCCGGATCGAGGGCCAACAGATCGGGTGCCAGACCGCCGCCGGCGGGGCCGAGATAGGCGGCCGCCGCCGCTTCGTCCGGCCAGGTCGACGAGCCCTCGGGATAGGTCTTGATCACGACGGTCGGTGCCGGGGCATCGCCGCCGGTCAACGTGGCCCGGTAGACGGCCGACCGGCCACTGCCGCCGAGCTCGTCGACCTGGGAGATCGCGATCTCCGCACCCCACCGTGCCCGCAGCGCCGTCGCCGCGGCGTCGATCTCCTCCGCCATGGCGGCAGCCTACTGTCGCTGCCGCACCGAAGGCTCAAGATTTTTCTGCGCGCCTGTCGATCGGTGGAGCCTTGAATCGTTCATGGTGGGAGACGACCTCGAACCAAGGAGTGATCATGACCGAACCGTTGCTGACCGGACTGAGCTTCGCCGAGTCCCCGCGCTGGCGGGACGGGCGCCTCTGGATCTCGGACTGGGGCCGCGGCCTGGTGCTGTCCGTAGGCCCGGACGGACAGGAGGCGACCGAGGCCCAGGTCGCCTCCTTCCCGCTGTGCATCGACTTCACCCCGGACGGACGACTGCTCCTCGTTTCCTCGGCCGACCGCGCGATGCTGCGGCGCGAGCCGGACGGCTCCCTGAGTCCGTACGCCAACCTGGGCGATCTCACCACTCCGTGGAACGACATCGTCGTCGACGGCCGAGGCAACGCCTACGTCAACAACATCGGCTTCGACTTCCCGATGGGGGAGCCCCGCCCGGGCATCCTCGTGCTCGTCACCCCGGACGGCACCGTCAGCCAGGTCGCCGACGAGCTGCACTTCCCCAACGGGATGGCGATCACTCCCGACGGCAGCACCCTGATCGTCGCCGAATCCCACGCCGAGCGCCTGACCGCCTTCGACATCGCCGCCGACGGCACCCTGTCCGGCCGGCGCCTCTGGGCCGCGACCCCGGATGATCATCCCGACGGCATCTGCCTCGACGCCACCGGCGCCGTCTGGTTCGCCGACGTCGGCAACAACCACTGCCGCCGAGTCGCCGAGGGCGGCGAGATCCTCGACACCATCGCCTTCGACCGCGGCGCCTTCGCCTGCACCCTCAGCCGCACCGGCGATCCCACCCTGTACATCGTCGGCCAGAACTTCACCGGCGACCCCGCCGCCGAACCCAGCGGCATCGCCGCCGCCTTCCCGGCCCCGGCCCACGGCGCCGGCCACCCCTGACGCCGGCAGCCGAACCTGATCAAGGAACCTCCATCGGACAAACAGAAAGGCCCTTCAGGTGATCACCTGAAGGGCCTTTCCTTTGGTAGCGGGGGCAGGATTTGAACCTGCGGCCTCTGGGTTATGAGCCCAGCGAGCTACCGAGCTGCTCCACCCCGCGTCGCCTGATGAACTCTAGTTCACGCGTCGGCCGAGCACAAATCGGGCCCCGGACACCCTCAGTCCATGTCCGGGACCCGGCTCCTCGCCTCGGGGTAGTCGAGGCCGGTCAGCTCCAGCAGGTCGGTGATGATCGAGCGGAGCTGGGCCAAGATCACGACGGCGGACATGGTGTCGGCCAGCCGCAGCCGGGAGCTGGCTCGGCCCAGCTCGATCAGCCGGGCCTGGGCCGCAACGGGCAGTTTCCGGTTGTAGAGCTCGCCGGCCATGAAGCGGACGGTGTCGGCCAGCTCGTCCATCAGGCTCAGGTACGCCAGCGGCACGGTCTCCTCCCGCCACAGCGCGATGGTGCAGCGCCGGGCCAGCACGCGGAGGTTCCGACTGGCGTGGTCGAGGGGGAGTTGCAGGTCGGCGTAGGCCTGGACGGCGGGCAGGTTGCGGCGGCGGAAGGGGGAGTGGCGGACGACGCCGAGGCCTTCCTTGCTCGCCTCGCTCAGCTCCTCCAGGGCCGCCTCGCCAGCCCGGGCCCGGGCGAGCACCTCGTCGCCGGCGTCGGCGTCCCCGGTCCGCAGGGCCTGACCGGCGGCGTCGAGCGTCGCCGCCAGCTCCTGCAGGATCGCGGCCGCGACCAGCCGCGGTTTCCGCAGCGGCGCGCTCGGGGCGATGGTGGCGACCAGCAGGGCGATGGCGCAGCCGGTCACCGCGTCCAGCCAGCGGTTCACGCCCTGGCCGGGCATCGGAGTCAGGGTGATCACGATGATCGCCTGCACGCCGGCCTGGATGATCATCAACTGACCGGCGCCGAGCAGGGTGGCGAGTGACATCGCGATCGCGCAGACCAGCATGATCTGGATCGGGCCGGTGCCGAAGATGATCACCAGCAGATCGCCGACCAGGACGCCGACGGCGACGCCGATGGCCACCTCGATGCCGCGCCGCATCCGTTGCCCGAAAGTGAAGCCGAGGGTGATGATCGCAGCCACCGGCGCGAAGAACGGCATCGGGTGCTGCAGCACGGCCTGGGCCAGCAGCCAGGCCAGCCCCGCCGTCACCGCACATTGGATGATCATGAAGATCCGGCCGCGCCAGCGATCGAGCCGTCGTTCGGCCGACTCCCGGCCGCGGCGCAGGGTCCGTTCCGAGACGTCGAACGCGTGCAGACTCAGCTGGCGGATCAGCGGCATGGCCGGGCTTCCGTCGGCGTCGCCGGGGCGGCGGTGCTCCATCGACCCATCATGGCCTCAGCCGCCCGGATCGACGGCCGGCGACGCGTCCACAGGCCGGAAAGGGGGGAGGGGGCTTTGCAGGTCGAGGCGGTAGAGGCAGACTTGTGCCTCGTGACTTCACCGATCCGCGTCACCGTATGGGGCGAAAATCATCACGAGAACAGCGACCGCGACCGGGCAGGGATGGCGGAGCGCTATCCCGATGGCATGCACGGCGCCATCGCAGCCGGCCTGACCGAGCTGCTCGGCGACCAGATCCAGGTCCGCACCGCGACCCAGGATCAGCCCGAGCACGGGTTGACCGACGAGGTGCTGGACAACACCGACGTCCTCACCTGGTGGGGCCACGCCACCCACGGCCAGGTCGACGACAAGGTCGTCGACAAGGTCTATCAGCGGGTGCTGGGCGGCATGGGCCTGCTGGCGCTGCACTCGGCGCACTTCTCCAAGATCTTCATCAAGCTGATGGGGACCAGCTGCTCGCTGACCTGGCGCAACTCCCAGGACACCGAGTTGGTCTGGACGACCAATCCGGGCCACCCGATCACCGAGGGCGTACCGCACCCGATCGTGATCGACGAGCAGGAGATGTACGGCGAGTACTTCGACATCCCGCACCCGGACGAGTTGATCTTCATCTCCACCTTCACCGGCGGCGAGGTGTTCCGCTCCGGCTGCACCTGGCGCCGCGGCAAGGGCAAGGTGTTCTACTTCTCGCCCGGTGACCAGGAGTACCCGGTCTACCACCACCCGGACATCAAGCGGGTGCTGGCCAACGGCGTGAAGTGGGCCGCTCCGGACCGGGCCGAGATCGTCACCCCGGCCGTGGTCAGCCAGCCGCCGCCCGTCTTCACCGACCGCACCCTGAAGGAGAACCCGTGACCGACCAGAAGAAGCTGCGGGCCGGCGTGATCGGCCTCGGTTGGGCCGGTCAGCAGCACATGCAGGCCTACTTCGACGCCCCCGACGTCGAGCTGGTCGCCCTGGCCGGGATGGAGGCCGAGAAGCTGGCCGAACTCTCGGAGAAGTACGGCGTCCAGCGGCAGTACGCCGACTGGGAGTCCCTGGTCAAGGACGGCGAAGTGGACGTGGTCAGCATCGCGACCCCGACCGCCCTGCATGCCCCGATCACGGTGGGCGCGCTGAACGCCGGCATCCACGTGCTGTCGGAGAAGCCGATGGCCGAGAGCGGCGCGGCGGCCGAGAGCATGGTCGCGGCGGCCAAGGCCAACGACCGGGTGCTGGACGTCTCGTTCAACCACCGGCAGCGCGGTCAGGTCACCGCGCTGAAGGAGATCATCGACACCGGCCTGCTCGGCCAGATCTACTACGCCAAGGCCGGCTGGCTGCGGCGGCAGGGCATCCCCGGCCTCGGCACCTGGTTCACCCGGGCCTCGCTCGCCGGCGGCGGCGCGATGATGGACATCGGCGTGCACATGCTGGACATGGCGCTGCACCTGCTCGACAACCCGCAGGTGACCTCGGCCACGGCCGCCACCTACGCGGAGTTCGGGCCGCGCGGCCGCGGCGGTTCGGCGTACGGCCCGCGGGCCAACGTCGACACCGAGGTCGAGTTCGAGGTGGAGGACCTGTCCACCGCCTTCCTCCGGCTGGACGGGGGCGGCACGCTGCTGCTGGAATCCAGCTGGGCCCAGTGGATCCCGTACGACCAGTGCTACGTGACGCTGTACGGGTCCGAGGGCGGCGCCAGCATCGAGTGGGGCGGTTGGGGCGTCGAGCCGTACCAGCGGCTGAACGTGTGGACCGAGGTCAACGGGATCCCGGCCGAGCTGCAGCCGATCGTGCCGGAGCACGGCCATCACGAGGCCAGCGTGCTGCAGTTCATCGCGAAGGTGCAGTCCGGTGATTTCGCCGCCCACCGGGGCGAAGAGGCGCTGATCCGGGCGCAGGTGCTGGACGCGATCTACGCCTCGGCCGCGAAGGGGTCCGAGGTCACCCTCTGATCCGGCGCTGAACAGCCGACAGCGGGGAACATCCGGCCGGGTCTGACCGGTGGGATGTTCCCCGTTGTCGCTGCTGCGGTGCGGTGAGATGGAGTGAGCGGGGGCGCGGCCGGCTTCTAGAATGAGCCGGGCGTACGCGAGCTGATGAGGAGCGATGAAGGCACTTCTGCTGGAGAACATCCATCCCGAGGCCGAGCGGCTGTTGACCGAGCGCGGGATCGAGCTCGAGACCGCGAGGGGGGCACTGGACGAGGACGAGTTGATCGAAGCCGTCCAGGGCGCGCAGCTGCTCGGGATCCGGTCCAAGACCACGGTCACCGAGCGGGTGCTGTCCGCCGCGCCGGACCTGGTCGGCATCGGCGCCTTCTGCATCGGGGTCAACCAGATCGACCTGCCGGCCGCGACGAGTGCGGGTGTGGCGGTGTTCAACGCCCCGTTCTCCAACACCCGCAGCGTCGTCGAGCTGGTGATCGCGGAGATCATCTCGATGGCCCGGCACCTGACCGACAAGAACGCCAAGATGCACGCCGGGGTCTGGGACAAGTCGGCCGCCGGCGCACACGAGGTCCGCGGCCGCCGGCTCGGCATCGTCGGCTACGGCAACATCGGCAGTCAGCTGTCGGTGATCGCCGAGTCGCTCGGCATGCAGGTCTATTTCTACGACGTCGCGGACAAGCTGGCGCTGGGTAACGCGCGCCGTTGCGAGACGTTGGACGAGCTGCTTGAGGTCGCCGAGACGGTGTCGCTGCACGTCGACGGGCGACCCGGCAACGCCGGCCTGTTCGGGGCCGAGCAGTTCGCCAAGATGCAGCCACGGAGCCTGTTCCTCAATCTGTGCCGAGGCATCGTCGTTGATCATGACGCGCTGCGTGATCACCTGCTCTCCGGCCACATCGCCGGCGCGGCGGTGGACGTCTTCCCGTCCGAGCCGAAGAAGGCCGGGGACCCGTTCACCTCTTCCCTGCAAGGGATTCCGAACGTGATCTTGACGCCGCACGTCGGCGGCTCGACCGAGGAGGCGCAGGAAGACATCGGGCGCTTCGTCGCCGGCAAGCTGCGCGACTATCTGGGCGGCGGCGTGACCACGATGTCGGTCAACCTGCCCACGGTCCAGCTGGACGGCACGGCCAGCGGCCGGACCCGGATCCTGCACATCCACCGCAACGTGCCCGGCGTGCTCGCCACGGCCAACGGCGTGCTGGCCGACTTCGGGGTCAACATCGACAGCCAGTCGCTGTCCACCCGCGGCGACCTCGGCTACGTGATCACCGACGTCGCCGGGGGAGTGCCCGCCGAGCTGCTGGACAAGCTCCGCGGCCTGCCCGAGACCATTCGGCTGCGGATCACCGACTGATCATCGGCGCCGGCGCTGGGGCTCCGAGCTCAGCGCCGACGGCGCCCGATCGCCCAGACGACGACCGCGGTTACCCCGGCCACGGCCGCAGCGGCGGCCGGGGCGTAGCGCCGCAGCCCCGACGGTTCCCGGATGGGCTCGACAACTCCCGGCCGTGGACCGGGTCTCGGCTCCGGTGCGGGCTCGGGCGGCGTCGTCGGGATCGGGAGGTCGGTCGCGGGCTCTTCCGTCGCGTCGTCCTCGGGGTCCGCTGCCGGCTCCGGTACGACCGCCTCGTCCGGTCCGGCGCCGGTCGCGGCCGCCGGCGTCAGCGGCACGGTCGCGAAGTCGGCGTCGTCACCGCGCGGATCGACCGCCGGCCCCTCCTCCTGCTCTTCGGGCTCGGCGCTATCGGCCGCCGGTTCGTCGTCCTCGACCGGCTCCGCCACCTCCGGCGGGACCGCCTCAGACGGTGACTCCGGCGCGCCGGACAGGTCGGGACCGGTCTCCGTGGTCGCCGACACCGGCCCGCGGGCGTTGAGCTGGTCGGCCACGCCGTGCACGAACCGGTCCAGGATCCGGTCGACCGCCTCGGAGATCAGCGCCTGTCCGAACTGGGCGGGCCGGCCGGTCAGGGTCAGGTCGGTCTCGGTCAGGATCTCGGTGCCGCCGCCGTCCAGCCCGGTGAACCGCCCGGTCAACACCGCGGTGGCACTGCCCTGGCCGCGGCGATCCCGGCCCCGGGCCTCGATGATCAGTTGCCGGTCGGGCTGGTTACGCTCGACCACCCGGCCGGAGCCGTTGTAGAGCAGCAGACTCGGCCCGAACTTGATCTTGATCGAGCCGGTGAAATCGTCGCCGCGGACGCTGTCCAGCGTCGCGCCGGGGAAGTGCGGCGCGACCCGCTTGAGCTGGTTGAATGCCGCCCACACGTCCTCGACCCGAGCTGGGACGGTGAATCGGTGGCTGAGCTGCATCCCGACATTGTCTCCTGGGTAGCTTCGGCTCGCACCTTTACGGTGCGCGGACCGGTCCGTCGAGGTCGTGGTGACCGCCCTCGTCAGACCGCCTTTTCTGTGGATCCGCATCCGCCGGATCCGGGTCGTCCTGGTCGGCGTCGTCCGGCCGAAGCTGCGCCAGGACCGCGTCATGCAGCCGGCCGTTGGTCGCATACGCCCCCGCACCGTTCGGCCCGGGCCGACCGTCCAGGTCGGTGAACTTTCCGCCCGCCTCGGTGACCACGATCGAGCAGGCGGCCATGTCGTGCAGCGCCAGCTCCGGCTCGCAGGCGATGTCGACCGCGCCCTCGGCCAGCAGCATGTAGGACCAGAAGTCACCGTACGCGCGGGTCCGCCAGCAGCTCCGGAGCAGATCGACGAACTCCTGACCCTGGCCCTGCTCGACCCAGCCGCCGATCGAGGAGTAGCTGAGCGAGGCGTCCTCGATCCGGGCCACATCGGAGACGTGACACGGGCTGGCCGACATCAGCGACCGCCCGGTGTAGGCACCGGAGCCGAGGGAGGCCCACCAGCGGCGGGCGAGGGAGGGGGCGCTGACCACGCCGACCATCACCTCGCCCTCGATCATCAGGGAGATCAGGCTGCCCCAGACCGGCACGCCGCGGACGAAGTTCTTGGTCCCGTCGATCGGGTCGATCACCCAGCGCCGCGGCCCCCAGCCGGTGTCGTCCAGCTCCTCGCCGTGCACGGCGTCCCGCGGCCGGGCCCGGGACAGGGTCCGCCGGATGACCTCTTCCACCTCGGTGTCGGCGTCGGTCACCGGGGTCAGATCCGGCTTGGTCATCACGTGCAGGTCGAGCGCCTTGAACCGGTTCATGGTGATCGAATCGGCGTCGTCGGCCAGCAGGTGTGCCAACCGCAGATCGTCGGTCAGACTCTGCTGGGTGGGGATGCTCGCCGCCATGAGGCATACCGTACTAGTGACGTCCCGTGGAGCCGGTCAAGCCACGACGGCGCGCTGATGCGGCTTCGATCACCCTTCGATGGTGATCATCCGGCGGAACGACTCGAGCCGCCGGGCCGACAGCCGGTCCTCGGCGACGGCCTCGTCCAGGGCGCATTCCGGGTCGGCCGCGGTGTGCCGGCAGCCGCGGGGGCAGTCCCGGGCCAGCTCGGCCAGATCGCCGAAGGCGGCGATGATGCGGTCGGGGGTGACGTGGCTGAGCCCGAACGAGCGGACGCCGGGTGTGTCGATCACCCAGCCGGCCGACTCCGGCAGTTGCAGCGCGATGGCCGAGGTCGAGGTGTGCCGGCCCCGGCCGGTGACCTCGTTGACCTGGCCGATCGCCCGGTCGGTGCCGGGGATCAGCCGGTTGACCAGGGTCGACTTGCCGACGCCGGAGTGGCCGACGAAGACGCTCACCCGGTCGGTCAGCGCCGCCCGCAGCGGCTCCAGGTCGCTGTCCGGGCCGAGGGCGATGCTCCGGACCCCCAGCGGTTCGTACGCGGCGAGCAGCTCGTCGGCCGACGCGAGATCGGCCTTGGTGAGGCAGAGCAGCGGCTCCAGGCCGGCCTCGAACCCGGCGACCATGATCCGGTCGATCATCCCGGTCCGCGGCGGCGGATCGGCCAGGGCGGTGATGATGGCGAGTTGGTCGGCATTGGCGACGATCGGCCGTTCGTACGGATCGTCGTCGTCGGCCGTGCGGCGCAGCACCGTCGTGCGCTCGAGCACCTCGACGATCCGGCCGAGGGTGCCCTCGTCGCCCGAGGTGTCACCGACGACCCGGACCCGATCGCCGACGATCGCGCTCTTGCGGCCCAGCTGGCGGGCCTTGATCGCGGTCGTTTCATGATCATCGATCAGCACCCGGTAGCGGCCCCGGTCGATGGTGATGATCATGCCGATCTCGGCCTCGGAGTAGTCCGGCCGGTCCTTGGTCCGTGGCCTGGTGCGACGACGGGGCCGGTCGAACCCGGCATGATCATCGTCACGCAGACCACGGGTCGTCATGCGGTCGTCGGCCCCTCTGCCGTGGGACGAGGCTCGATGGAATCCTCGCTCTGGTCGGCCGAGTCGTCGATCATGGTCTGCCAGAGCCGCGCGAACTCGGGCATCGTCTTGGACGTGCAGTCGATGTCGTCCAGCTGCACGTCGTTGACGACGAGGCCGAGCAGCGCCCCGGCGTGGGCCATCCGGTGATCGGCGTAGCAGCCCCACAATCCGCCGCCGAGCAGCCGCGGATGGATCTTCAGCCCGTCGTCGGTCTGGTCCACATTGGCGCCGAGGGCGTTCAGTTCGGATTCCAGGGCGGCCAGCCGGTCGGTCTCGTGGCCGCGAATGTGGGCCACCCCGCGGAGGTGGCTGGTGCCGTCGGCCAGCGCCGCGATCGCGGCGATCACCGGGGTCAGCTCGCTGCACTCACGCAGATCGAGATCGACGGCGGCCAGGTGGTCGGTGCCGATCACGGTCAGGCCGGAGTCGTTGAGCCCGACCGCGGCGCCGAACCGGGCCAGGATGTCGCGAAGTTGATCACCGGGCTGATTCGTCCGGTCGGGCCAGTTCGGCACGGTGACGGCGCCGCCGGTGATCGCCGCCGCGGCCAGGAACGGCGCCGCGTTGGAGAGGTCGGGCTCGATGTCGACGTCGAGCGGTGCGATCGGGCCGGGGGAGACGACCCAGCGGGCCGGCTCGCTGTCGTCGATCTTGACGCCGCGATCTCGCAGCATCGCCACGGTCATGTCGATGTGCGGCTGTGACGGCACGTCCTTGCCGTCGTGACGAAGATCAAGTCCCTGCGCGAACCGGGCCCCGGCGAGCAGCAGCGCGGAGACGAACTGGCTCGAGGCGGAGGAGTCGATGGTGATCACGCCGCCGGGCAGGTCGGGCCGCCCGGTCAGGCTGAACGGCAGCGTCGTCGCCTCGGCCGGCAATCCGGCGCCGCAGTCCCGGAGGGCGTTCAGCAACACGTCCATCGGCCGCCGGTAGGCCTGCTCGTCGGCGTCGAAGGAGACCTCGCCCGGAGCGAGCGCGGCGACCGGCGGCACGAACCTCATCACCGTTCCGGCCAGGCCGCAGTCGATGGTGCCGCCGGCGGTGAAGGTGGCCGGCGGCTCGACCAGCCACTCGTGGTCGGACTCGGTGATCTTGACCCCGAGGGTGCGCAGGGCATCCCGCATCAGCCGGGTGTCGCGCGCTTCGAGCCCGTACCGGATCGTCGACGGGCCGCTGGCCAGGGCGGCCAGGATCAGCGCGCGGTTGGTCTCGGACTTGGAGCCCGGCACCGAAACCGTCGCCCGGATCGGGGCCGGGGCGAGCGGGGCGGGCCAGGGCGTGGTGGCGGTCACGGTCACGGCGCGAGCTTACGCGGTGTGGCCGGCGGGCCCGCCACCCGCGGTGATCAGTTCTCGCCCAGATGGATGTTCTCGGTCGCCTTGTTGATCTTCTTGGCGACGTCGCTCTTCTTCACGTCCTTGATCACCTGCTGGGCCTGCTTGGCCACGTCGTCGCGCGCCTTCTCCGCACCCTTGGACAGGTTGTCGGCGCCCCGCCGGAGGTTCTTCCTCGCCTCCTTGGCCAGCTGCTCGGCCCGCTTCTGCGTCTCGACCGCCCGCTTCTCGGCCACCTTGCGCGCCTCGGCGGCCTGCTTCTCGGCGTTGGCCTGGGCCTTCTTCAACTCCTTCACGGCCCGCTTCCGGTTCCGCCGGGACCCGGCGACGACCGTGCTGGCCAGCAGGGCCCCGCCGGCCAGTGCCTCCTCGGCCAGCTCGCGGCCGTCCTTGACCGCCTTCCGGCCGGTCTTCTTGGTGTCCCGTGCCAACGCTTCGCTGCCGCGCCGGGCCCGCCAGGCCAGGCTCGGCTTGCCCTCTGTGTCGCCGGCGGCCAGCAGAACGCCGCCGAGCAGGCTGGCGTTCTTCAGGAAGTGCGCCTTGTCGACGGCCTCTTCCTCGGGGTCCTCCCGGGTCCAGAACGGATGCTTCGCGATCGTGCTCGGCACCAGCGACGCCGCCAGCAGCAGCGCGCCGAACCGGCGGCCCTTGCCGGTCGCCAGGGCGAACCCGCCGACCAGCTGCAGCGCACCGTTGATCCTGATCAAGGTCGCCGCGTCCTCGGGGATGTACTTGGCGACGGTGTCCGGCGCGTAGTCCTTGACCAGCGGCACCACCCGGTCGGCGATGGGCTGGGCGGCCGGAACGAGCGAGTCCGGATCCTTGACGGCCTTGACCCCGGAGACGACGAAGTACGAGGCGAGCAGGGTGCGGGCGGCTGCGCGAAGCAATGTCATGACCCATTCCTACCGTGCGGCCGATGCACCGCCAAGCGGCGGGGTCGGAGAGTCGGGCCCGGTGTGCGATTCACCCGCGCGCGTAGCGCAGGGAGACGTAGGCGTTGATCCCAGAGAAGCGGCTGTGCCGGACCGGCTTGCGTACGTACTCGACGTAGCCCAGCCGTTCGTAGACGCTGAGCGCGGCGGCGTTGGTGTCGGCGACCTCGGCCAGCACGAAGCTGTCGTACTGCGGCAGGTCGTGCAGCCAGGTCAGCAGCGCGGTCGCCACCCCCTGGCCGCGGTGCCGGGCCGACGTCGCGACGAACTCGATCGATCCCTGCCGGGGCTGGGGATCGGCGATCGACTGGCTGAACTGGCTGGCGAAGACCAGATGGGCGAAGCTGCCCCGGATCAGCCCGAGGTGCTTGCGCATCGTCGCCGCGTCGGACTCCACGCAGCGTTGTACGCCATCCGTGCAGGCGGCGATCCCGGCCGGGTCACCGTCCAGCCGGGCGACATAGAACAGGTCGAGCACAAAGGTGTGCGCGAACGCGGCGACCAGCCGCTGCGGGTCCTTGGCGAAGGCGGTGAAGTGCTCGCCGAAGCCGTCGATGAAGATCTCGCTGACGATCCGTGGGGCGTCCGGGCCGAGCTCGCGGGCCGGAACGATGTCGATCATGGGTGCTCCTTGAGCAGGGTCACGGTGAACAGTTCGGGGCTGGGCACGGCGAATCGGTCGCCGCGGGTGAGCTTCATCAGGGCCAGTCCGCCGAGCGAGGCGAAGAAGACGTCCGCCAGCGTCGCCGCCGGCCCGTCCCGGAACGTGCCCTCGCGCTGGCCCCGTTCGACCAGGCGTACGGTCTCGGCGAACAGGGTTTCGTGGCGCTCGAGCAGGTGGCCGATCCGGGCGTCGTCGCCGCCCTTGAGCACGGCCTGCTGGAGCAGCAGATAGAACTCCAGCGAGGTCCCGCCGGCAGCGATGTCGGCCAGATATTCGCGGGCGAAGGCGAGCAGCAGTTCGCGGGCCGGCGCCTCGGCGCGGAACAGGGCGGTGACCGCCTCCAGCCCGTCGGCCGCCTGGTCGACGATGGCACCGAAGAGGTCGTCCTTGGTCCGGTAGTGCCGATACATCAGCCCGGTGCTGATCCCGGCCTCGCCGGCGATGTCCTGGACGCTGGTCGCGGCGAACCCCCTGCGGGTGAACAGCGTGATCGCCGCCGCCTGGATCCGGTCCCGCGTCGCGACCCGGATCGCCTCGTTCTGCTCCGCACTCCGCGGCATCCCCGTAGCTCCGTCCTTCTCGGCAATCAATGAATGAATCTCCATTCATCCTAACCCATCCCAAGCCGACTTGTCAGAACTGAGTTGTGCCAGGGGGCAACTCAGTTCTGACAAGTCGGCTTGGGGGCGGGTGTCGGGGGTGGCGGGTAGCGTGCGGGGTATGTGTGGGCGGTATGCGACCTCGCGGAGTTCGGACGATCTCGCGGCCGAGTTCGAGGTGGACGAGATCTTCGACGGGCTGCCCGGGGCGGATTACAACGTCGCGCCGACGGTCGAGGTCCCGGCGGTGTTCGAACGGGTCAACAAGGAGACCGGCGAGGCGAGCCGGCGGCTGGCGCCGCTGGTCTGGGGCCTCGTCCCGTCCTGGGCCAAGGCGGCCAACGGGGGCGCGAAGTTGATCAACGCGCGGGTGGAGAGCGTGGCGGAGAAGCCGTCGTTCCGGCGCGCGTTCAGCGCCCGGCGCTGCCTGCTGCCGGCCGACGGCTTCTACGAGTGGTATCTGCCGGAGGCGGCCCGAGAGGCGGCGGGCCGGCCGCTGAAGACGCTGGGCCAGGCGAAGAAGCAGCCGTTCTTCATCCATCGCAGCGACGGCGGGGTGCTGGCGATGGCCGGGATCTACGAGATCTGGCGCGACCCGACCAAGGATCGCGGCGACGATTCGGCCTGGCTGCGCACCTGCACGGTGATCACCACCCAGGCCACCGACGCGGTCGGCCAGATCCATGATCGGATGCCGATGGTGATCGGCGCCGAGGCGTACGACGCGTGGCTGGATCCGGCCCAGACCGACTCCGCGGCGGCGCTGGAGTTGCTGTCGGTGACCGATCCGGCCGAGTTGGAGGCATACCCGGTGTCGACGAACGTCAACAAGGTGCAGAACAATGACCCGTCACTGGTCGAGCCGCTCTCCGACGACGAGGAGCAGGACCGGCTGATCTGACCGCCCGTCGTCCCGCGTCCTGCCTCCGGAGAGCCGCCATGATCATCGACACCCCGACCCCCGAGGGCCCGGGCCGGCTCTTCGTCGCCCCGGCCGAGCAGCCGAGCGCGCTGCTGATGCTGGGCCACGGCGCCGGCGGCGGCGTCGACGCGATGGACCTGAAGCTGCTGTCCGGCTTCCTGCCGGCCGAGGGGATCGCGGTGGCCCGGTTCGAGCAGCCGTGGCGGACCACCGGTCGGCAGGTCGCCGTCCCGCCGCCGCGGCTCGACGTCGGCTGGCTGGCCGCGGTGGAACGGCTGTGGGCCGAGCCGGCCTACGCCGACCTCCCGCTCTATGTCGGCGGCCGCAGCGCCGGGGCCCGGGTGGCCTGCCGGACGGCGACGGCGGTGGGTGCGCGCGGCGTGGTCTGTCTCGCCTTCCCGCTGCACCTGCCCGGCCGGCCGGAGAAGTCGCGGGCGCCGGAACTGCTGCAACCCGAGGTGCCGCGGCTGGTGCTGCAGGGCAGCAAGGACACGTTCGGCAGTGCCGAGGAGGTCCGGCTGGCCGCGGCCGAGGACGCCGGCGTGCAGGTGGTCGAGTTGCCCGGCGTCGATCACGGCTATCGGGTGCCGAAGGCGGCGGCGTGGACCGCGGCCGACCTGCGGGCGGAGCTGAAGCGCCGGGTGCTGGAGTTCGTACGACCGTAGGGCCCGGCGCCGGCCAACGGTGTGGGAATAACTCGCCGACCGCGGTGTTCTCGATGAAGTACGCCGCGAGTCGGAGGAGTGAATGGCAGCCGTGTTGTTGGAACGTGAACGCCCGTCAGTACGCTCGTACCTGATGACCATCCCGACCAGCCCCGCTACCGCGGACCAGGTGACCGAGACGCCCGGCGAGGAATCGCCGGAGCAGCGGCATGCCCGGTTCGAGGCGGATGCGATGGGCTTCATCGACCAGCTCTACGCGGCCGCGTTGCGGATGACCCGGAACCCGGCCGATGCGGAGGACGTGGTCCAGGAGACCTACGCCAAGGCGTACGCCTCGTTCAACCAGTTCACGCCCGGCACGAATCTGAAGGCCTGGCTGTACCGGATCCTCACCAACACCTATATCAACAGTTATCGCCGGCGGCAGCGACAGCCGCAGATCGCCGGCGGCGAGACGATCGAGGACTGGCAACTCGCCCGGGCCGCGGAGCACAGCTCCGACGGCTTGAAGTCGGCGGAGATGGTGGCGCTGGAGCACCTGCCGGATTCCGACGTCAAGGAGGCGCTGCAGAAGCTGGCGCCCGACTTCCGGTTGGCCGTCTATCTGGCCGACGTCGAAGGCTTTTCGTACAAGGAGATCGCCGAGATCATGGAGACGCCGATCGGGACCGTGATGTCGCGGCTCAACCGCGGACGGAACCAGTTGCGCCGCCACCTCGCCGACTATGCCGTCGAGCGTGGACTGATCCGGCAGGAGGCGAGCAAGGCATGACCTCGGAGAGCACCACCGCGAACGAGGCGGGGGATCACGACTGCCAGCAGGTGCTGGCGCGGGTGTATGAGTTTCTCGATCATGAGCTGGACGATGCGTCGGGCGACGCGATCCGGTCGCACCTGGCGGCCTGCGAGCCGTGCCTGGACCGGTTCGACGTCGAGCAGGCGATGAAGTCGTTGGTGTCGCGGTGCTGCGGCAACGACAAGGCGCCGGACCAGCTGCGCGACAAGGTGCTGCGCCGGATCTCCGAGTTGTCAGATTCCTGACCCGGAGTCGACCGGCTCAACAATCTGACAACTCGGGGTTCGATCAGGCGTTGGGGCGCTTGCCGTGGTTGGCGCCCTTCTTGCGCCGAGCGCGACGCTTGCGGCCGGTCTTGCCCATCTCTAGCCTCCTTAGCTGTGTAGCCCTATCCCGGAATCACAATTCGTCGCCGGGCATAAGGGGACATATTCTGCCATGACCGATCCGCTGGTCGGTCCGAGGAGGTGGACAGGTGAGAGCACGCCAGGCCGACGTGGCCCGCGAGGCCGGGGTGTCGCCGCGCACCGTCTCGAACGTGATCAACGGCTATCCGCACATCCGGCCGGAGACGGTCGCCCGGGTGCAGGCCGCGATCGAGAAGCTGAACTACATCCCGAATCGTGCCGCGCGCAATCTGCGGACCGGCAAGATCGGGATCATCGGGCTGGCCGTCCCCGAGCTCAACCTGCCCTACTTCGCCGACCTGGCGACCAAGATCACGACCGCGGCCGAGGCGCGCGGCTTCACGATCCTGATCGACATCACCGAGGGCAAGGCCGAACGGGAGCGACTGATCGCCGGTGGACTGCGGCCGCACGCGATCGACGGCCTGATCCTTTCCCCGTTGCGGCTGCGGGCCCGGGAGGTCGAGGAGGCCTCGGACGGGACGCCGCTGGTGTTGCTCGGCGAATGGAGCGAACCGAGCGGCAATCATGCCTACGTCGGCATCGACAACATCGCCGCGGCCGGGGTGGCGACCCAACACCTGATCGAGCTCGGCCGGCAGCGGATCGCCGCGATCGGCACCGTACTCGGCCGCGAGGGCGGCACCGCTTCCCAACGCTACGAGGGATATCGGCAGGCCATGACGGCTGCCGGGTTGCCGGTGCGGCAGGAGTCAGTGCGTAAGTTCGACCGGATCCAGGGCGCGCTGGCGATGGAACGACTGCTCGAGGACGAGTCACCGCCGGATGCCGTGTTCTGCTTCAACGACCTGGTCGCGGTCGGCGCACTGGCCGTGCTGCGACAGCACGGGCTCACGGTGCCTGACGACGTCGCCTTGATCGGCTGGGACGACATCCCGGAGGTCGCGTACAGCTGGCCGCCGATCAGCAGCATCCGGGTCGACGCCGACCAGATCGCCGCCAATTCGGTGGAGTTGATCATCGACCAGCTCGCCGGGATCCGGCCGGACGAGTTGCACCGTACGGTCGGCTATTCGCTGATCGCCCGGGAGAGCACCGTCGGCGCGAAGGCTGCCGCCGAAGCCTGACCACCCCAACCCGCCGACCCGTCACATCCGCGGCCGTTCTGACGGCGTGTCGCAGCGGATGTGACGGGTCGGCGGTTCTTGGGTGGGGGTTCCCGGGGGTCGGGAGGGTCGCTATGCTCTTGCCTGCCACGTGGCAGACGCGTGGCAGGACTCGGAGGAGTGACGGCAATGGCTGGCCTCGATCGCCGCAGGTTCCTGGGGGTCGCCGGTCTCGGCGGCGCCGCGACGATGATCGCCGGGTGCTCCTCGGGGCCGACCGCGCAGGCTCCACCGTCGGGCAAGCTCGTCTGGTGGGACCAGTTCCTGCCCACCCAGGAAGTCGAGAAGAAGCTCTTCGCCGAGTTCGCGGCCGGGGCGGGCGGGCTGCCGGTCGATTATTCGGTGTACGACCCGGCCAAGATGGGCCAGGCGTTGCAGCTGGCCAAGCAGAGCAATCAGCTGCCGGACGTGTTCACGCTGGCCGGCGTCGGCGTGCCGACCTCGGCGCTGATGGAGCAGGGCTGGTTCGCGCCGATCGAGGTCGACGAGAAGGTCAAGGCCAAGCTCCCGCCGGGGACGCTGCTGGAGGGTGTGACGGTCTTCGACGGCGAGGTGTACGGGCTGCCGCTGTTCGGCTGGCGGGCCAACGACACCCTCAACTGGTTCAACCAGGAGCTGTTCACCAAGGCCGGGCTCGACCCGGCCAAACCGCCGGTCGGCTACGACGAGGTCCGGGCCGCGGCCCGCGCGATCAAGCAGGCCGGGGCCGCCGGTTGGATCGCGCCGCTGCAGTTCCCGGACCGGATCGGCGCCCAGATCCACCAGCTGGCCGAGGCCGCGGGTTCGCCGAGCGTGGGCGGCGTCGATCTGATCACCGGTGAGTACGTCGTCGGCAACGAGTACTACCTGAATGCGATCGAATGGTGGGTCGCGATGCAGGCCGACGGGGTGCTGTTCCCCGGGTCCGGCTCGTTGAACGCCCGGACGGCCCGAGCCCGTTGGGCGGCCGGGGCGGCCGGAATGTTCTTCGACGGCGCGTACTGCATCGGCGTGGTGGTGCAGGACTTCGAGCAGTTCGCTGACAAGGTCGGGGTCGGATCGATCCCGCTGCCGGAGCCGGGCGGGCAGGCGGCGATCAATCACGTGGTCCGCGGCAGCACCCTGTGGCTCTCGGCCGGATCGCAGCACAAGGCCGAGGCGTCGGCACTGTTGTCGATCATGGTCGGCGAGCAGGCGCAGCAACAGATGCTCTCCGGGATGAATCTGCCGGCGCTCTATTCCGGCATCGTCGACGACGCCGAGGTGCACCCCACCTTCAAACAGGCGGTCAACTTCTGCGATCAGACCGACTTCCTCGCTCCCGACCCGGTGGTGGCCAATCCCGACGTGGCCAAGGTGCAGGCGGCGATGAAGACGATCGAGCCCGGCCTCGGCGAGATCGTCGCCGGCGTCCTGTCCGGCGACGTGCCCGACGCCGCGGCCGCGCTGATCAAGCTCCGGGACGCCCAGACCGCGGAACGGGAGCGGGCGATCAAGCAGGCCGCAGGCAAGGGCGGCACGGCGACCGCCGACGACTGGAAGTTCCCGGACTGGCAACGCGGCCAGGACTACACCACCAAGCCTGGGAAGTGATCATGGGCACCCCCGACGAACGTCCCGACATCGTGATCATCCTCGCCGATGATCTTGGTTACTCCGACATCGGCAGCTACGGCTCGGAGATCGCGACCCCGCACCTGGACGCGCTGGCGGCGAGCGGGGTCCGGATGTCGCAATTCTACAACACGGCCCGCTGCTCGCCGTCCCGCGCCTCGCTGCTGACCGGGCTGCATCCGCACCAGACCGGCATCGGCGTGCTGACCCGCGACGACGGCCCCGGCGGCTACCGCGGCACCCTGTCCACCGACTGCGCGACGATGGCCGAGGTGCTCGGCGCCGCGGGCTATGCGACGGCGATGGCGGGGAAGTGGCACCTGACCGGGCAGCTGAAGGCGCCGGACGACACCTGGCCGACGCGGCGCGGCTTCCAGCGTCATTACGGGATCATCGCCGGCGGATCCAGCTACTACCAGCCGGTGACGCTGACCGAGGACGAGCAGCCGGTCGAGGTCGACGAGGACTACTACCTGACCACGGCCCTCGGCGATCGCGCCGCCGGCTTCATCCGTGATCATGCGGCTGAACGGCCGGAGCAACCACTGTTCCTCTATCTGGCGGTGACCGCGCCGCACTGGCCGCTGCACGCGCCCGAGGACGTGGTCGAGCCGTACGTCGAGCGCTACCGGGCCGGCTGGGACCGGTTGCGGGAGGAGCGACGCGCCCGCCAGGTCGCCTCGGGCCTGATCGACGACGACTGGCCGCTGACCGAGCGCGATCCCGACGTCCCCGCCTGGGACGGCACCGCCGATCAGGAGTGGCAGGCCCGGCGGATGGCCGTCTACGCCGCCCAGGTCGAGCTGCTCGACGACGCGATCGGCCGGGTGGTCGAAGCCCAGGCGGCCGCCGGCCGGCTGGACAACACCATGATCATCTTCCTGTCCGACAACGGCGGCTGCGCCGAGGAGATGGTGCCCGGCTACATCGACGAGCTGCCCCGGCCGCCGCTGCACTCGCCGGCCGTGACCCGATCGGGCGATCGGGTGCGCTGTGGCAACGGGCCCGAGATCATCCCCGGCGGGCCGGACACATACACCTCCTACGGCAAGCCGTGGGCCAACCTGTCCAACACCCCGTTCCGGGAATACAAGCACTGGGTGCACGAGGGCGGCATCGCCACTCCCTTGATCGCGCACTGGCCGAGCGGGCTGCCGGCCGGGGTCACCGTGCACGCTCCGTACCAGCTGCCGGATCTGATGGCGACCGTGCTGGAGATCACCGGCGCCGACTATCCGACCGAGCGCGGCCCCTATCCGGTGCCGCCGGCGGAGGGCTCCTCGATGCTGGCGGCCTGGCGCGGCGCCGACGCCGACAACGAAGATGATCATGAGCTCTACTGGGAGCACGAGGGCAACGGTGCGATCCGGCGCGGCCGGTGGAAGCTGGTCCGCAAACACGCCCGGCCCTGGGAGTTGTACGACCTCGCCGCCGACCGGTCCGAGCTCGTCGACCGCGCCGCGGACCACCCGGCGCTGGTGGAAGAGCTGGCGGTGAGCTACCAGAAGTGGGCCGATCGCTGCGGTGTCCAGCCGCGGGAGCAGGTGCTGGCCACGCACGGCGAACGAGGCGCCGGGCCGTTCCTGATCGTGGACGGCTTCAAGTCCGCCCACCCGGCGGAGCCGAGCCGATGACGGCGGTCCCGACCGACGCGATCGGCACCCCGCCCGGCGGCGGGGCGCGCCGGCGCCGGGTCCGGCGGACCGAGCTGATGGTCTACCTCTTCCTGTTGCCGACGATCGTGCTGTACGGCCTGTTCACCGTCTATCCGGTGATCGGCAGCTACTGGTATTCCTTCCTCGACTGGAACGGCTTCGACGCGGTCAAGACCTTCGTCGGCCTGGCCAACTACGCCGAGATCCTGGCCGATCCGATGTTCTGGAACTCGTTTCGGATCACCGTGACCTTCACCGTGCTGGCGGTGCCGATCAAGGTCTTCCTGGCGCTGCTGTTGGCGATCTTGCTCAATTCGCCGCGGATGCCGTGGTCGGGCTTCTTCCGGACGGCGTTCTTCCTGCCGGTGGTCACGACCACCGCGATCGTCGGGGTGGTGATGCAGTTCGTCTTCGATCCGGCGTCCGGCCCGGTCAATCTCGGGTTGATGCAGTTCGGCCTGCTGGACCAGGGGATCAACTTCCTCGGCGATTCCAAGACCGCGCTGCCGACGGTGGTCGGTGTCTTCGTCTGGAAGTGGTTCGGCACCACGTTGATCTACTGGCTGGCGGCGCTGCAGACGATCCCGCGGGATCTGTACGAGGCGGCGGCGATCGACAAGGCCGGCCCGGTCCGGATGTTCACCTCGATCACGCTGCCGCTGCTGAAGCCGTTCACGATCATCATCACTCTGCTGACGCTGGAGTCGACGCTGCAGGTGTTCGACCTGATGTTGACGATGACCGGCGGTGGTCCGTTCTATGCCACCCAGGTGATGGAGATCTACATCTACGAGGCGGCGTTCGCCTCGACCACGCCACGGCTCGGGATGGCTTCGGCGGCCGCCGTGCTGTTCGGCCTGTTCATCTGCGCGGTCGGTTTGTTCCAGCTGCTGGGGATCCGGGCCGCCCGGGCCTCGATGGGCTCGGAGCGGAAGGGGGAGGCGAAGTGACGGCCACGGTGACCGCGCCGCGGCGGGAGCGGACGGAGCTCCCGACCCAGCGACCAAGATCACGCAGCGGCAAGCTGCTGCGCCGGCTGCCGTACTGGTTCGCCGCCCTGGTGCTGATCGGGCTGGTGGCGATCTGGATCTATCCCTTCCTGTGGATGGTTTCGGCCGCGCTGAAGAGCCCGTTGGAGGTGTTCTCGTCCGGGATGAACCTGATCCCGGAGACGCCGATCTGGGAGAACTTCAAGCGGGCCTGGGTGGACGCGCGGTTCTCGCAGTATCTGCTGAACACGGTGATCGTCACGGCCGCGACGGTGCTGCTGGTGTTGATCAGGTGCTCGATGACCGGCTACGTGCTCGCCCGCTACTCGTTCTACGGCCGCAAGATCATCCTGGGCATCCTGGTGGCGACCCTGTTCGTGCCGGCCGGCTACACGATCATCCCGGTGATCGACCTGGCCACCAGGCTGGGCATGCTGAACTCGCTCTGGGGCATGATCATCGCGATGTCCGGCGGCGCCCACGTCGCCTCGATCCTGTTGTACATGGGCTATTTCCGGCAGCTGCCGAAGGAGCTGGAAGAGGCCGCGATCATCGACGGCGCCGGGTTCTTCCGGACCTTCTTCCAGGTGATGCTGCCGCTGGCCATGCCGGTCACCGCGACGGTCACGCTGATGACGTTCCTGTCCACCTGGAACGCGTTCTTCCTGCCGCTGGTGTTCACCTTCTCCCGGCCGGACCTGCGCACCCTGAGCGTCGGCATGCTCGCCTTCATCGGTGAGAACTCGACCGACTGGTCCGGAATGGCCGCGGCGGCGACGATCTCGCTGCTGCCGGTCGTGTTGTTGTTCATCCTGTTGCAGCGCTACTTCGTCGAGGGAATCGCGGGAGCCGTCAAGTCATGAGCCAAGATCATCCGAACATCCTGTTTCTGTGCACCGATCAACAGCGCTTCAACGCCCTGGGAGCGTCGGGCAACCCGGAGATCCACACGCCGAACCTTGATCGACTGGCCGCCCAGGGCGCGCGGTTCAGCCAGTGCTACGTGCAGAGCCCGGTCTGCGCCCCGTCGCGGGCGTCGCTGATGACCGGCCGGTACGTGCACAATCACGGGCTCTGGGCCAACGGGGTGACGCTGCCCGACGACGCGACCGTGATCACCGAGCCGTTGGCCGCGGCCGGCTACGACTGCGGCCTGGTCGGGAAATACCACCTGACCGCCTGCATGAAGGGCCGGACCGAGTACGCGCCGAAGGGGATGCGGGTGTTCCGCTGGGCCCACGATCCGTACGTCGGGTCGTCGGAGAACGCGTACCACCGCTGGCTCAAGGCCCACCATCCGGAGCTGTACGCGCAGGCCCGGACCAAGGGATCGGGCGTGACCTTCGACTCGATGCCGACCGAGGCGCACTACAGCCACTGGGTGGCCGAGGAGACGATCGACTACCTCAGCTCCAGTCGCCGCGATGATCAACCGTTCTTCTTCATCGCCAACTTCTTCGATCCGCATCACGGGTTCGGCGCGCCGTCGGAGTACGTCGACCGCTACGACCCGGAGCAACTGAGCCGGCCGGTCGGCAGCCCGGAGGAGTTGGCGACCAAGCCCGACATCTTCACCGAGGCGTCGAAGGAGTCCTACGGCGGGCACGCGCGAGGCTTCGCCGATTACTCGGCCGAGGAACTGCAACAGGTCAAGGCGACCTACTACGCGATGGTGACGCTGATCGACGACGAGGTGGGCCGGATCCTCGACGTGCTGGAGCAGCAGGGCCTGGCCGACGACACGATCGTGATCTTCACCTCCGATCACGGCGAGATGCTCGGTGATCATCAGCTGATGCTCAAGGGCCCGATGATGTACGACTGTGCCGTCCGGGTGCCGCTGCTGCTGCGCTATCCGGGCCGGATCGAGCCGGGCACGGTGATCGACGACCTGGTGCAGTGGATCGATCTGTCGGCGACGATCATCGATGCGGCCGGTGCCGAGCCGCCGGCCAGGGCCCAGGGCAGCAGCCTGCTGCCGCGCGCCACCGGACAGACCGAGACCCCGGCCCGGGACTGGGCCATCTGTGAATACCGCAACTCCGGGCACCCGTACGACCCGGCCGTGCACACCACCATGGTGCGCCACGGCCGGCACAAGCTCGTCGTCCATCACGGCGGCCCGGCGACCGAGCGGAAGCGGCAGGGCGAGTTGTACGACCTCGAGTCCGACCCGGACGAGTTGATCAACCTCTACGACGACCCGGCCCACGCCTCGACCCGATTGGCCCTGGCCGAGCTGCTGCTCGACATCGGCGTCGCCACCGAGGACCGCAGCCAACCACGAGACGACTTCTGGTGAGTGTTCGTTCCCTGAGCCTGTCGAAGGGCAAGCAAGATCGGGCCCGCCCTTCGACAAGCTCAGGGAACGAACACCCACACGTCCCCATCGACCATGATTACGGGAGAACACGTACACGATGATCGACAATCAAGATCACCAGACCGAGGCCGCCTACCCGCGACCGCAGCTCCGCCGGGACGGCTGGATCGACCTCAACGGGGTCTGGGACTTCGACTTCGACGACGCCGACCGCGGCCTGACCGACGGATGGCTGAACGATGATCACGAGTTCGGGGCTCGGATCACGGTGCCGTTCCCACCGGAGTCACCGGCGTCGGGGATCGGGGACACCGCCTACCATCCGGTGGTCTGGTATCGCCGGCCGCTGGAGCTGGAGCCGCCGGCCGCCGGCGAGTCGATCTTGCTGCACTTCGGTGCGGTCGACTACGCGACGACGGTCTACGTCGACGGCGAGCTGGTCGGTGATCATGTCGGTGGGATGTCGCCGTTCTCGGTCGACATCACCCGGCAGTTGCGTTCCACCGGCCCGCATCGGCTCACGTTGCGGGTGCACGACAACCCGCTGGACGTCACCCAGCCGCGGGGTAAGCAGGACTGGCGGACCGAGACGCACGGCATCTTCTACCACCGCACGACCGGGATCTGGCAGCAGGTCTGGGCCGAGCGGGTCGGCGTCGATCATGTCGCCGAGCTGGCCTGGACGTCCGACCTGGACGCCGAGCAGGTGCGCGCCGAGGTCGTCCTGGCCAGCACCGAGGATCTGCGGGAGGCCGAGGTGAGCCTGCGGATCCGGCTGTCGCACGAAGGCCGGGCGCTGGCCGACCAGACCACCACCGTGGCCCGCGGTGATCGCGCGCTGGTGCACCTGCACCTGCCGCAGCTGGCCATGCCCCAGGAACGGGAGCGGTTGCTGTGGTCGCCGGAACGTCCCCGGCTGATCGACGCGGAGATCACCGTGACGGTCGACGGCCGGGAGACCGACCGGCTGACCAGCTATCTCGGGCTGCGCGAGGTCGCGATTCGCGACGGTGACTTCCTGCTCAACGGCAAGCCGTACTTCTCCCGGCTGGTGCTGGAGCAGGGCTACTGGCCGGAGTCGCATCTGGCCGCGCCGACGGCCGAGGCGCTGGCCACCGAGGTGCAGTTGATCAAGGACCTCGGCTTCAACGGCGCCCGGATCCACCAGAAGGTGGAGGACCCGCGTTTCCTCTACTGGGCCGACCGGCTCGGCCTGCTGATCTGGGGCGAGATGGCCAACGCCTTCGTCTACAACGAGCAGGCGGCCAGCCGGTTCACCCGGGAGTGGCTCGACGTGGTGCGCCGGGACCGGTCGCACCCGTCGGTCGTCGCCTGGGTCCCGCTGAACGAGAGCTGGGGCGTGCCGGGCATCGCCGACGAGCCGGCCCAGCAGCACTTCGCGACGGCGCTCTACCACCTGACCAAGGCACTCGATCCGACCCGGCCGGTGATCTCCAACGACGGCTGGGAGCACACCGAGTCCGACATCTGGTCGATCCATGACTACTCGCCGGATCCGGACGACCTCACCGCCAAGTACGGCACCCCGGAGGCGCTCACCCGCAGCCTCACCGAAAAGGCGCCGAACCGGCGCCGGGTGCTGCTCGGTGACCGCGAGTATCGGGGTCAGCCGGTGATGATCACCGAGTTCGGCGGGTTGTCGTACGCGCCGACCGCCGGGGAGCGCTGGTTCGGCTACGCCACCGTGACGTCGGCCGAGGAGTTCCAAGATCATTTCGAGAGCCTGGTCGTCGCGATCACCGACCTGACCGAGGTGGCCGGCTTCTGCTACACCCAGCTCACCGACACGGTGCAGGAGACCAACGGCCTGCTCACCGAGGACCGGCAGCCCAAGCTGCCGCTGGAGGAGCTGCGCCGGATCATCACCCGCCCGACCCGGTCCATCCCCGCGGAGGTCGTCGACGGGTTCCGCCGGCGGGCCGCGGCGTCGTCGGCCGTCACCAACGGGAAGCCCGAAAGGACAAAGAATGTCGGCACTGTCTAGGAGATCCCTGCTCGGGCTGTCCGCCGCGGCCGCCACCGCGGCGGTGGCCGGTTGCACCACCGCCCAGCCGCAGACGCCGGGGGAGCGCAAGATCACCTGGTGGGATCACAACGTCAACCTGCAGACGGTGAACCAGACCGCCTACGACTCGTTCACGGCGAAGTCGGGGATCAAGGTCGAATACACTTATCACCAGACGGCCAAGATCGGCCAGGCGCTGCAGCTGGCCAAGCAGAGCAACCAGCAGCCGGACGTGCACAGCACCGCCGGGCTGGAGTCCTCGATCCCGTCCCTGATCGCGGATGGCTGGTTCTCGCCGATCGAGTGGGCCGACGACGTGAAGCAGAAGTTCGCCGACCTCGGCGGACTGGTCGAGGGTCTGCACTCCTTCGACGGCAAGCTCTACACGTTCCCGATCTTCGCCGACCGGCAGTATGTGGCAGCCACCTGGTTCAACCGGGACCTGATCACCAAGGCCGGGCTCGATCCGGCCAACCCGCCGAAGACATTCGACGAGTTCCGGGCCGCCTGCCGCACCGTGCAGGACACCCAGAAGCCGGCCAGCGGCATGATCTTGAGCCTGGCCCACACCGGCCGGATGGCCGAGCACCTCAACTCGCTGGCGATGGGTGCCGGGTTCCAGGGCATGGGCGGACAGCTGTTCAAGTCGGGCGAGTTCGCCTACCACGATGACGCCTACGTCGCGGTGTTCGAGTTCCTGGCCTCGTTGCAGGCCGACAAGTTGATCTTCCCGGGGTCGTCCAGCCTGGATGATCAAACCGCCCGGGTGCGCTGGGCGGCGGGTGCCGCCGGCTTCTACCTGGACGGGCCGTGGTGCTCCGGCACCGTGCAGACCGAGGCGAAGCAGTTCCTGCCCTCGGTCGACGTCGGGCCGATGCTGCAGCCGGAGTCCGGCCGGCCGGTGGTCGCCTATCGCGGCCAGGCCGGCGGCAACTACTACATCGCCGGCTCGTCCGACCTGCCGGCCGAGGCGTCGGACCTGCTGACCGGGCTGGCCACCAAGGACTACTGGACCGGCATCGCCAACGCCATGGCCCAGCCGCCGTACGACCTGTCCGTGGTCGAGGGTTCCACCGCGGTCGAGCCGTGGAAGCGCCTGGTCGGCTGGTTCGCCGACTCGGTGTTCATCGCGCCGCAGGCGGTGCTGCGTAACCAGGACGTGCAGCGGGTCAACCGCTTCAGCAAGGCGATCAAGCCGGGGCTCGGTGAGCTGCTGCAAGGCGTCTTCTCCGGCCAGGTGCCGGACATCCGCGCCGCGCTGAAGAAGCTCAGCGACGACTCGTCCGCCGACCGGGAGCAGGCGCTCAAGAAGGCCGTCGCGGACGGCGCCGAGATCGCCGAGGACGCCTGGGCCTTCCCGGACTGGAAGCCCGGCGCCGACTACAAGAACGGCTGACTCACGCCAACGCTCCCTGAGCTTGTCGAAGGGCAGGCCACAATCACCTTGGCCCTTCGACAAGCTCAGGGAACGAACACCCAAACCTCCACACCACCGATGAGGGGACGCAGTGACTCGGACCGATCGCCCCAACGTCATGATCATCATGACCGACCAGCAGCGCGCGGGGTTCACGGCCGGCACCGGCTTCGGGCTGGACACGATGCCGTTCTGCGACGGGTTGGCCGCGACCGGCACCACGTTCACCGGGGCGTACACGCCGATGCCGGCCTGTGTGCCGGCCCGGACCAGTCTGCTCTCCGGCCGGTTCCCGTCGGCGCACCGGGTGCGGCAGAACTCCAATAACCGCAAGGAGTTCCGGGGCGACGACCTGCTCGACGTGTTCGGCCGGGCCGGCTACCGGACGGCCTTCGCGGGCAAGCCGCACGTGTATCGCGGCCGGGACGACTTCGATCACTGGTCCGGGCCGTACATGCACACCGGGGCCCCGGACGAGACCGACGAGCAGCGGGCGTTCACCGAGTGGCTGGTCTCGATCGATCATGGTCCGGCCCTCGAGCCGACGCCGTTCCCGGTGGAGGTGCAGTATCCGGTCCGGATCGTCGACGACGCCCTGGCTCAGTTGGCCGCCGGCGATGATCAGGATCAGCCGTGGCTGAGCTGGGTGTCGTTCCCCGAGCCGCACAATCCGTATCAGGTGCCGGAACCGTACTTCTCGTTGTTCGATCCGGCCGACGTGCCCGACCGGGTCGCGGGTCCGGAGGCGGCGCTGGCCAAGGGCGGGCCGTATCGCTGGCTGCGGGAGCTGATCGAGGAGAAGCGGCCCGGCTACGACGACCTGTGGCGGCGCTACCGGGCGTCGTACTGCGGCATGATGCGGCTGATCGATGATCAGGTCCGGCGACTGGCCGAGACCAACGAGGCGCGTTCGCCGGGCCGGACGATCTATCTCTATCTGGCCGATCACGGCGACTTCGTGGGGGAGTACGGCCTGCAGCGCAAGGGGGCCGGGCTGTCGGAGGCGCTGCTGCGGATCCCGTTCTTCGTGGCCGGGCCGGGCGTCCGGGCGCGGACCGACGAGCAGACCTTGATCAGCCTGGTCGACGTGTTGCCGACCCTGGCCGAGGCGATCGACGCCGAGATCCCGGCCGGGGTCCAGGGCCGCAGCCTGTGGCCGGTGCTGACCGGCAGCGACGACGGCGCCGGCGTTTTCGACAGCATCTACGCCGAGGGCGGCTACGGCGGCCGGTTCTATCCCGCTGACGCCCGGCCGGAGTTGCACTATCCGTACCAGGGCACGATCTATGACGAGCTGAACACGGTCACCCAGAGCGGCACCTCGGCGATGCTGCGGCGGGGTGGGGACAAGGTGATCTTCCACTCCGACGGGCGCGGGGAG
Organism: Microlunatus speluncae; assembly: GCF_009299835.1. Classification (GTDB taxonomy): domain Bacteria; phylum Actinomycetota; class Actinomycetes; order Propionibacteriales; family Propionibacteriaceae; genus Microlunatus; species Microlunatus speluncae. The sequence continues at coordinate 17,820 of NZ_VKCZ01000002.1, read as the reverse complement.
CTGTACCGGCTGGACTCCGATCCGGCGGAGTTGGACGACCGGTGGGACGACCCGGACTGCCGGGAGCTGCGGGGCAGCATGATCGAGGAGCTGCTCCGCTGGCGGCTCGAGGTGGCCGACGATCTGCCCACCGGCGCCTACCAGCCGTTGCGAGCCGATCACAACTGGAACCGGCGCCCGCGATGACGCAGCCGAACATCCTGTTGATCACCACCGATCAACTTCGTCGCGATTCCCTCGGCTGCTACGGCGGTACGGTGATCGACACGCCCCATCTCGACCGGCTGGCGGCCTCGTCGACGATCTACGACAACGCCTGGACCGCCAGCCCGTGGTGCCTGCCCAGCCGGAGTTCGATCATGACCGGCTGCTATCCGCACACCCATCGGGCCTACAGCAACTTCCGCGATTGCCGGCTACCGCCCGAGCGGCCGAACCTCTACAACGCCACCTCCGCGCTGGGCTACCACGTCACCCATGTCGGCAAGTGCCACTACGCCCCGGTGCCGTACGGCGAAACGCTGCCGGACCGGACGCTGCCGTACCAGGAGTTCCGCGACTACTACCTGAGCCTCGGCATCGACGATCTCGACCTGCAGGACGACAAGCAGGTCTCGGTCTGGTTCCGCGACGACTACGCCGAGGAACTTGATCAAGCCGGCCACCTGGAGGCCTACCGGGCCAAGGTCTGGGACCGTGACGCGGCCAAGGTGTTCACCTTCCCGGCGCCGGCCGAGTGGCATCCGGACGCCTGGGTCGGCCGGAAGGCCGTCCAGCGGATCAGGTCGGCCGGTCCCGGACCGCAGTTCCAGTGGGTGTCGATCTCGGGGCCGCACTTCCCGTTCGATCCGCCGGCGGAGTATCTGGGCCGGGTCGATCCGGCCCGGCTGGACGATCCGGTCGTCGCCGGTGATCTGGACGACCCGGCCCGGATGCACTACTGGAGTCGGCACGGTGCCCCCGGGCGCTGGATCGAGAGCGGCCGCAACGACCGCTACGACGACGACTACTGGCGCCGGCTGCGCACCAACTACTACGCCAACGTGGCCTTGATCGACGACGTGATCGGCGACGTGATCACCGCCGCCGAGCAGCGGTTCGGTGACGACCTGGTGGTGATCTTCACTCCCGATCATGGCGAGATGCTCGGCAATCATGGGATCTGGGGCAAGGGTCACTGCTTCTACAACGACGTGCTGGGCGTGCCGTTCCTGGTCCGTCGGCCCGGTGTCGAGCCCGGCCGCAGCGGCGACCTGGTCTCCTTGATCGACATCTTCCCGACCGTGGTCGAGCTGGCCGACGGCGATCCCGGCGATGTCGACGGCCTGAGCCTGATCGGCACGGCCCGCCACGAGACCGTACTGTCGGAGGGGGAGGGTTTCCTCACCGCCACCGACGGCCGGCACAAGCTCGCCCTGGCCGAGGCCCACGGCCGCCGCTTCGCCGAGCTGTACGACCTCGCGGAAGACCCCACCGAACTCACCCCCGTCACCGGACACCCCGCCCACGCCGAACCCGAACGCGACCTCCGGGCCGCGATCACCACCGCCCTCCTCCCCACCGCCCTCCCATAACCCCGACTTGTCAGAACTAGGGGACGCCCTGGCGGCCCCTAGTTCTGACAAGTCGGGGTTGGACAAGGAGTAGAGACCGTGACTGAGCGGTTGAACGTGTTAGTCGTGCTGAGTGATGAGCAGAGTTGGGACACGCTCGGCTGTACGGGGAACGCGGCGGCGCGGACACCGCACGTCGATGAGCTGGCCGCGGGCGGGACGGTGTTCGACGGGCTGTTCACGCCGTTCCCGCTGTGCTGTCCGTCCCGGACCAGCTTGATCACCTCGATGATGCCGCGGCACCACGACGTGCTCGGCAACTGGCGCGGGATCCGGCCGGAGCTGGCCGAGCGGGGGATCGGGGCCGACTTCGCCGCGGCCGGTTATCACACGATCTACTGCGGCAAGTGGCATCTGCCGGGCACGATACCGAGCCGGATGGGCTTCGCCGACTCGGTGGCGATCCCGGCCGTGATCAACGGCAAGGATCGCGGCCGCTACATCGAGGCCTACCGTGATCATGCGACGGCCCAGGGGTACGAGCTCGTCGAGGGCAACATCGAGAACCTCACCGCGGCCGACCTGGCCGGGTTGCGCGACCCGGCGACGGCGCACCGCACGACGGCCGCGATCGAGCTGGGAGATTTCCTCGAGCCGTGGCAGACCGACCAGTTCATCGCCTCGCTGGACCGGGCGCCGGACGACCGGCCGTGGTTCGCGGTCTGCTCGTTCAACGCGCCGCACTTCCCGTTCGCGGTGCCGCGGCCGTACGACACCCTGATCGATCGGACCAAGATCACCCTGCCGTCGACCTGGCACCTCGGCCCGGACGTGCTGCCGGCCGAGGTCGGCCGCTCGCACTTCGCCGACAAGCTCGGCGATCTCGACGCGGCCGGCTGGATCGATGTGATTGGCCACTACTACGGGCTGTGCAGCCTGGTCGATGATCAACTCGGCCGGATCGTCGCCGAGCTGCGGCGGCGCGGCGAGCTGGAGCGGACGATCATCGTCTACACCTCCGATCATGGCGACCTGATGGGCGCCTTCCGGCTGGTCGAGAAGGGCCACCTGCTGCACTACGACGAGGCGATGCGGGTGCCGCTGGTGATCAGCCACCCCGACGGTGGCGCGTCCCGCAACGACGCGCTGCTCAGCATGGTCGACCTCGGGCCGACGCTGGCCGAGCTGGCCGGCGTGCCGATCGAACGGCCGACCGACGGGCTGTCCTACGCGTCCCACGTCGGCAACGCCGACGCGCCCGACCGTCGTGCTCACGTGACCGGAGAGTCGCTGCTCTGGGACCTGGACTCGGAGAACGCCGCCGGCCAGCACCGCGACCCGGCCGGCTTCGACCCGGCCACCGACGCGATCAACCTGTCCATCCGCACCCGTACCCTCCGCTACAACTGGCGCTCCCGCGACCGCGACGAACTCGCCGACCTGGCCGCCCCGGATCCCCACCCCCAAGCCCCCCGAGACGATCAAGCCGCGCTGGTCACCCAGCTTCGCCACACCCTGGCCGACGAGGTCGACGACGTCTTCCCCTGGGCCGCCGACCAACTCCGCCAGCCCGTCTGATCATCCTGAGCTGAACGGCTTGTTCGCCCGTCGAGTGGACCGCTTGGCCGCGGATTTCTCCGACTTCGCGGCCCTTTGTGCGGCTTCGCCCCACCTACAACGGTCGCGAAGCACGAGGAAAGGGCGCGAAGCCGAGTGATCCAGCCGTTGGTGGCTCGCCCTTCGACAGGCTCAGGGAACGGAACTGACGGCAACGGTGGTGGGGTCGGCGAGGTGGAGCAGGGCGTCGGCGGCGGCGACGGTTTCCTGATCGAGACGGCAGTAGCCCTGCTCGGCCCGGGTGTCGGCTCGGGGATCGCCGGCGGGGACGTCGGTGATCTTGATCAGGCCCCAGCCGTCGACCAGTGACTGCAGGCCGGCCTCGATGGTTCCGGAGGCGGGAGTGCCGAGGCCGATGGTCGGGCTGGTGCCGAGGCTGCCGGCGACGAAGCCGTAGCGGTCGCCGAGCAGGCCGGCCATGATCGATCCGGCGCCGTTCCACTCCAGGTGCATCGGGCCCATGTCCATCACGCTCGGCTGGCGCTGCAGGTGGAGGTTGTTGGCGAACACCAGGGTGGGTCCGCGGTGGGCCTCGAGTGCGCGCAGGTCGATCAGATTCTGGGCCATCAGGGCGTCCCGGGTGGCGCACATCCGGTTCCAGCGCGGCTCGTCGGCCAGCGGCTGCGCCGCCTGCCGGTGGTAGTGCAACACCTGCCGCGCTCCGGTGAGCCGGACCTCGATCTCCCGCCACGCCGCGAGCGAGCTGGCCTTGATCAACTCCGGTGCCCGGGCATACAGCGTGGTGATCAACTCGTCGGCGACGGTACGCAGCCGGTCGGCGTCGGCCGAGGCGCCGACCGACGCCTCGCGGTCGAGCAGGGCTTCGCTGCTGTCCCAGCGCTCGTCCGGTCCGAGCAGCCGGTCCAGGTCGAGGCCGGGATCCAGGTAGTCGCGGGCGGCCTCCAGGAACCGGCGCGGACTGGGCACGTTCATCGTCTCCAGCGGCGCGTCGAAGCCGTACCAGGCGACCCGATCGGCCGCAGGTCGGCCCTCGTTGTGGTTGCGCAGCCAGGCGACCAGCGCCCGATTGGCGGGATGTTCGCCGAAGTCGTGGCTGAAACCCTCGGCCATCGCCCGGTCCAGGGTGCCGACCCCGTTCCGCACGAAGTCGTCGACCACCAGGCCGGCGACCCGGTCGGACTCCAGGGCGACGGAACGGAAGCCGCGCCGGACGAGGTCGGCGAAGAGCTGGTTGCGGGCCCAGCCGAAGGCGGGCTCGGCATGGGTGGGTTCGCCGAGGGCGAGGAGTTCCCAGGACGGGCGGATCACGGAGTCAAGATCACGGGTCATGAACCTCAATCGTATCCTTGAAGGAACGGTTGAAGGTCAGCTCCGATAGTCAGCGAGAAGCATGCCAAAAAGTCTCAATCCGGGTCACAGTCTGCGGCCGGCCGACCTGGCCCGTCGCCACGGTATCTCGACGCAGGCGGTGCGCAACTACGAACAGGACGGGTTCCTGCCGCCCGCGGATCGCACCCCGAGCGGCTACCGGATCTACACCGAACTGCACGCGGCCGCCCTGCGGGCCTTCGTCGAGCTCGCCGCGGCCCACGGACACGCGATCGCCGGACCCCTGATGCAGGCCCTCACCGCACGCCGGCTCGACCTCGCCCTCGGGCTGCTCGACGACAGTCACGCCCTGCTCGCCCGGGACCGGCAGACCCTGGCCGCGGTCCGGGCTGCCGTCGGCGAGCTGGCCGAGACGGGCGACGATCCGAACCGGGAGCCGATCGGCGAGCTGGGGATCGGCGCGCTGGCGTACCGGCTGGGCGTCACCCCGGCGACCATCCGCACCTGGGAGCGGAGCGGCATCCTGCGGCCGGAACGCGACCCGGCGACCGGCTACCGGAGCTTTCGGGCCGACGACGTCCGGGACGCCGAGCTGACCCATCTGCTCCGCCGCGGCGGCACTCCGCTGGGCCGGATCGCCACCGTGGTCGACCAGGTCCGTCGCGCCGGCGGCTCGACCGCCCTGGCCGCGTCACTGGACGAATGGGGGCAGCGGCTGATCCGGCGTGGTGTGGCGATGATCACGGCCGACCGTGCGCTCGCCGACTACCTGGACCGGTGGACCGCGTCGTTTGAAACCGATATCCAGACTCGGCACTAAGGTGGCCTGCATGCCATCCATGTCCGAGATCATCGAAGAGCGGACTCAGCTCGGCGGTGCCGATCATGCCTGGCTCAAGGCGGTCGTCGCGGAGTGGCAGCTGTTGGCCGATCTCTCCTTCTCCGACCTGGTGCTGTGGGTGCCCGACCGGGACGAGAACGTCTTCTGGGCCGCGGCGCAGATCCGTCCCACCACCGGTCCGACGGCCCTGATCGACGACGTGATCGGCGACCTGATCGCGTACTCGCCGGAGCATCTGGTGTCCGAGGCGTACCTGAGCGGGGAGATGACCCGGACCAGCGAGGGCAAGCTGCAGGCCGGCATCCCGGTCGACGTGCACGCGCTGCCGATCCGCCGCAGCGACCGGGTGATCGCCGTGATCGAACAGCACACCAGCCAGCTCGGCGTGCGGGCCCCGAGCTCGCTCGAGCAGTCGTACCTGAAGACCGCCGACATCCTGGCCCGAATGATCGCCGACGGCGGCTTCCCGATCCCGGACGAGGGCGACGACGCGCTCGGGCCGCGGGTCGGTGACGGCTTCATCCGGATCGACACCGAGGGCACGATCGAGTACGCCAGCCCGAACGCGCTGAGCGCCTACCGCCGGTTCGGCCTGATCGGCGACCTGGAGGACGAGAACCTGGCCGAGCTCACCGCCGACCTGGTGCCGGTCCCGGATCGGCCGGTCGACGACTCGCTCCGCTCGGTGCTGTCCGGCCGGGCCGCGCGCCGGGCCGAGGCGGTGGCCGGTGACGCGCACATGCTGCTCCGGGCGCTGCCGCTGACCCGGGGCAAGGAGCGGCTCGGTGCGATCGTGCTCTGCCGCGACGTCAGCGATCTGCGCCGCCGCGAGCGCGAGCTGGTGACCAAGAACGCGACCATCCGGGAGATCCATCACCGGGTGAAGAACAACCTGCAGACCGTCGCCGCGCTGCTGCGGATGCAGGCCCGGCGGATCGACGCGCCGGCGGCCAAGGCGGCGCTGGGCGAGGCGATGTCGCGGGTGGAGTCGATCGCGATCGTGCACGAGGCGTTGTCCCAGACCTTCGACGAGTCGGTCGACTTCGACCGGGTCGTGGACGGCGTGCTGAAACTCGTCGGCGACGTCGCGTCACCGGACGGCACCGCGCGGGCGAAACGGGAGGGCAGCTTCGGCGTGATGACCGCGACGATGGCGACCAGCCTGTCGATGGTGATCACCGAGTTGTGTCAGAACGCGGTCGAGCACGGGCTGAGCGGCCGGTCCGGCGTCGTGGTCGTACGGCCGACGCGGCGTAACGGTGAGCTCCAGGTGGAGATCGTGGACGAGGGGGTCGGGCTGCCCGAGGGCTTCGACTGGCGAGCCTCCCGCAGTCTCGGCCTGTCGATCGTCAACACCCTGGTCGCCGAACTGCGCGGGACCCTCGATCTCGGCCGAAACCCGTCCGGGCCCGGCACTCGCGCTTCGGTGATCGTCCCGATCGACGGGGCCGCCTGACTCGGTCGGTGACCGACCCGGCCCCATTCGGGATCATCTGAGAAAACAAAGCGCCGGACCCCCAGGTCCGGCGCTGGTGGTGCTGGTCGGGCTAAGCGGTACGGATCCGCGCCCTGGCCGCGCGTCGCTTCAGCGCACGACGTTCATCTTCGCTCAGGCCACCCCAGACACCGTGGTCCTGGCCGGCCTCGAGGGCCCATTGCAGACAGGCGTCTTTCACCTCGCACCGTCGGCACACCTGCTTGGCCTCCTCGATCTGCAGCAGGGCCGGGCCCGTGTTGCCGATCGGGAAGAACAGCTCCGGATCTTCGTCCAGACAAGCTGACTTGTGGCGCCAATCCATGGCGTCCTCTCCTTACCAGGGGTCTCTAGGACCCGCACATCACGTCGGTTTGGGTTGACGGACCGCACGAACAACTGCGGATCGTTCAGCCCGTCGTCAAGACTTTCAACTTCGAAGCATCTTTACAAGTGTTTCCCGCGTTGGCTGCCTCACATTTCAAAGGCGTAACAGCCATATGTCCTGGCTACTCCGGTATCGCACAAGGACGGACTCTGAGCGTAGGGCGTCTGTCCGCATTGGTAAACCCCTAAACGCCGATTGATCAGCGGTGATTTCCTCCCTCACCGCGACCGGCCGTGGAGGAGTCCGTACAGTTTCCCCGTGCCTGCCCACTGGTTCACCCGCGACCGCCTGACCCTGCTGATCGCCGCGGGGCTGCTCGGCGTGGAGGCGCTGGGCACCGCCGCGTTCGCGATCTTCGAGATCAGCCAGATCCGGTTCGACCGGATCGTCGTCGGCGGCGGCACCGTCGTGCTGTTGATCGGCTACGCCATTCTGCTCGGTGCGACGGCCCGAGGCGTATTCCTCGGCCGGCGCTGGTCCCGCGGTCCGGCGGTCGCCACCCAATTGCTGCAACTGCCGGTGGCCTGGAGCTTTCGCGGTGGGACGACCGATTGGATCTTCTATCTGCTCGCCGGCGTTTCGTTGGTGGCGCTGGTCTGTCTGGTGGTGCCAGCGTCGACCCGGCACTTTCTGGAGCCCGATCCATCCAGCCAGGAGAATCCGCCGGCGAGTTGATCAGCTCTCCAGCACCTGGGACAGCTCCGCGTCGTGAGCGGCCTCGGCGTCGGCCTGCTGCTTGACCCGGCGCAGGAACTGTTTGGTCCGGTCCTCGGTCGGCTGCAGCAAGACCTGCTCCGGCGTGCCTTCCTCGACCACCACGCCACCGTCCATGAAGACGACCCGGTCGGCCACCTCGCGGGCGAAGCCCATCTCATGGGTGACGACGATCATGGTCGTGCCCTCGGCGGCCAGGTCCCGCATCACCGCCAGCACCTCGCCGACCAGCTCCGGGTCGAGCGCCGAGGTCGGCTCGTCGAACAACATCAACTCCGGCTGCATCGCCAACGCCCGCGCGATCGCGACCCGTTGCTGCTGACCGCCGGACAGCTGGGCCGGGTAGTAGCGGGCCCGATCGGCCAGCCCGACCCGGTCCAGCAGGTCGAGCGCGGCCTTGCGTGCGGCCGCCTTGGGCATCCGCTTCACCTGGGTCGGCGCCTCGGTGATGTTCTCCAGCGCGGTCTTGTGCGGAAACAGGTTGAACCGCTGGAACACCATGCCGATCCGGGACCGTTGCCGGGCGATGTCGGAGTCCTTGCGGACATGCAGCCGGCCCTTGCGCTCGACGATCCCGACGAGTTCGCCGCCGACCCAGATCCGGCCGCCGGTCAGTGTTTCCATCTGGTTGATCAAGCGCAGAAAGGTGGTCTTGCCGGATCCGCTGGGCCCGAGCAGGCAGACCACCTCGCCGGGGTCGACGGTCAGGTCGACCCCGTTCAGCACGACGTTGGCGCCGAAGGCCTTGGTGACGTTGAGGGCCTCGACCAGATGATCACTCACTTGATCACTCACAGCCCACCTCCGGCCATTCCGGCGGCAGGGCGCGGCGCCGAGGTGCCGAAGCCGCGGCCGAATCGCTTCTCCAGATAGGACTGGCCGACCATCAGCACACTGGTGGTGACCAGGTAGTAGAGCGTCGCGGCCACCAGCACCGGGAAGGTCTGGTACGTCCTGGTGCCGATCGCCTGCAACTGGAAGAACAGCTCGGTGCTGACCGGGATGGCCAGCAGCAGCGACGTGTCCTTGAGCATGGCGATGGTCTCGTTGCCGGTCGGCGGCACGATCACCCGCATCGCCTGCGGCAGCACGATCCGGCGCATCGCCTTGGCCCGGCTCATCCCGAGGGCCTGGGCCGCCTCCAGCTGGCCGCGGTCGACGCTGAGGATGCCGGCCCGGGCGATCTCGGCCATGTACGCCGCCTCCGAGGCCGCCATCCCGATCACGCCGCCGAACAGCCCGACGAACAACACGTTCGGGTCCAGCGTGACGAAGCGCCAGCTGCCCTCCAGCCCGAGCAGATCGATGATCACCCAGTCGAACGGGACGCCGAGTGAAAGCCCTTGCTGGAAAAGGATTCCGAGTGCGCCCATGATCGTCAGCAGCACGTAGCGCGGGATCGCCCGGAAGAACCAGGTGTAGGCCCAGGACACCGCCTTCAAGATCGGGTTGTCCGAGAGCCGCATCATCGCCAGCAGCACCCCGCCGACGACGCCGATGATCATGGCCAGCACGGTGACCAGGATGGTGCCCTTCCAGAACCCTTCGATCACCGGATACTGGTTCATCGCCTCGAGCACGAACGGCCAGTTGAAGGCCGCGTTGGTGATCACCATGTGCACGAACATCGCCACCAGCACGGCGATCACGGCGATCGCCACCCAGCGCCACGGGTGCCGGACCGGCACCGCCTTGATCAGCCCGGGCCGGTCCGTCGCCGCGTCGGGCTCCTTCTGCGTCGCGGTCATGATCAGCCCCGATTACGGGTTGACGGCGAAATCGTCGATGGCGCCGCCCTCGACACCCCAGGTCTTCAACGCGGCCTCGTACTGGCCGCTCTCCTTGAGCTGCTTCAATGCCTCGGTGATCGCCGCTCCGAAGTCGGTCTGATCCTTCGGCAGCACGTAACCGTACGGGGCCGCCTCGTACACCTCGCCGAGCGGCGCGAGCTTGCCGGCGGCTTGCTTCACCGCGTACGCGGTGACCGGCGAGTCGGCCAGCATGGCCACGGCCCGGCCGGTGACCACGGCGTTGGTGGCCTGGTCCTGACCCTTGAAGGACAGGATGTTGATCTTGTTATCGCCGCACTTGGCCTGCCGCGCCGGAAGATCATCGGTCTCCTGCACGGTGCCGGTCTGGACCGCGACGGTCTTGCCACAGGCGTTGTCGATGTCGAAACCGTCCGGGTTGCCGGCCGCGGTGGCCCACTGGGTGCCGGCGGAGAAGTAGCTGACCATCGTGACCTGCTGCTTGCGTTCGTCATTGATCGTGAACGACGAGATGCCGATGTCGTACTTCTTACCCTGGACCCCGGTGATGATCGTGGTGAAGTCGGATGGCTGCCATTCGGTCTTGACGCCGAACTTCGCCGCGACCGCGTTGAACAGGTCGACATCCATCCCTTGGATGGTTTTGCCGTCGGCGGCGAGGAACTCGTTCGGCGCGTAGCTGGCGTCGGTGCCGATGACGATCTTGCCGGCGGTCTTGATCTTCTCCGGCAGCTTCGCGGCCAGGGCCGGGTCGACCTCGGCCGGCTGAGTGGGCGGTTGTGACGGAGGTTGGCCGCCGACCGGTTGGTCCAACGAGCTGGATCCGCAGGCGGTGGCGGCGAGCAGCGCGAGCGATGCGGCCGCGGCGAGCAGTTTCCCTCGAGTCATCACAACAAATCCCTTCGCTTGTCCCTCAAGCGACCGGAGGATTTCCGGTCCGGACGAATCGCATCCTGCCACGCCGACGCCGCCCGCGCGGGTCGGATGGGGCGACGGAACCCAATCGCAACACCGGGCGCGTCCCGCATCCGACCCGATCAGGCGATCCGGCGCGCCCCGGCCGACGGTCGGCCGACGAAATGGGCCGGGGCCGCATAGCCGGCCGCGGCGAACGCCTCCCCGATCCGGCCGGCGACGGCGTCGGCCGTCCCGGTCGGCACCAGCGCGATGATGCAGCCGCCGAACCCGCCGCCGGTCATCCGCGCGCCCAGGGCACCGGCCTCCCGGGCGGTCTCGACGGCGAGGTCGATGGTCGGCACAGTGATCTCGAAGTCGTCCCGCATCGAGACGTGGGAGGCGTCGAGCAGCGGGCCGAGGTCGGCCAGCCGGCCCTGCTCCAGCACCGCCACGGCCTCCAGCACCCGCGCGTCCTCGGTGACGACGTGCCGGACCCGGCGGCGCAGCAGGTCGTCGTCCAGCTTCGCCAGCGCGGCGTCCAGGTCGGTCACGTCGCGCAGTGCCGGGACGCCGAGCAGCCGCGCGGCCTCCTCGCAGCTGGCCCGCCGCGCCGCGTACTCGCCGTCGACGTGGGCATGCGGCGTGTTGGTGTTGAGCACCAGGATCTCCAGCGCCGGGTCGGCCAGCGGCACCTGCCGGATCGCGTGGTCGCGGCAGTCGAAGAACAGTGCATGGCCCTCGACACAGAGGGTCGAGGCGGCCTGGTCCATCAGCCCGGTCGGCGCCCCGACGAACTCGTTCTCCGCCTTGCGGGCCAGGATCGCCCGCTGCAGCGGCTCGATCGTCAATTCGTTGAGATCGACCAGCGCGGTCAGGGCGGCGCACTCGAGCGCCGCGGAGGAGGAGAGGCCGGAGCCGAGCGGCACGTCGGAGCCGAGGGTCAGGTCGGCGCCACCGACGTCGTGTCCCGACTCGCGCAGCGCCCAGACGACGCCGGCGATGTAGGCCTGCCAGCCCGCCATTCCCGGCTGCAACTCGTCGGCGTCGAAGACCTCGGTCCGGCCGGTGTTGACCGAGGTGACCGACCAGACGGAGTCGGGCCGCGGCCGTGCGGCCAGGGTCACCCGCTGATCGAGCGCGAACGGCATCACGAAGCCGTCGTTGTAGTCGGTGTGCTCGCCGATCAGGTTGACCCGGCCCGGGGCGACCCAGACTCCGGCGGGCTCCGCCGAATATCCGGTCCGGAAGGCGTTGACCACGGTCTCGTCGCGTTGCTCCAGCACGGAACGTCACCCTACAAGGACCGATCCGCGAGCGGCCGCGGACTCTGGTCAGAAGCCATGTGGGTGGTTCACAATGTCCAGAACCATTCGGGGAAATCTTCACCGGCGAAGACTCGGAGGAATCATGCGTCCCAAGTTGTCGAAGGTCCTGCTCTCAGTCGTGCTCGGAGTCCTGCTCGCCGGAGCGCTGGCGGTGAACCCGCCGGCCACGACGGCCGAGGCCGAGCCGGCGCCGCAGCAGCAGTGGCGCAGCTACTGGGTCGACTCGTTCAACTCGGGCATCTACAACCCGGCCCAGGCCGATGCGCTGGTCGCCGACGCGCTGGCGGTGAACGCCAACGTGTTGATCGTCCAGGTCGGGCGCTGGCAGGACTGCTTCTGCAACCGCTCGACGTACCCGAAGACGCATGCGCCGGTCGATCCGCCGCCGTACGACCCGCTGACGGTGATCATCGACAAGGCGCACGCCGCCGGACTCCAGGTGCACGCCTGGGTGAACGTCGCGCCGATGTGGCACCTCGCCAGCGCCCCGCCGCAGCCCGACCACGTGTTCAACACCCACGGGCCCTCGGCCACCGGCGCGGACCGCTGGTTGAACAGGCGCCACGACGGCACCGAGGTCGTCGACAACGGAACCTTCACCTTCATGGATCCGGGCAACCCGGCGGCCGCGGCGTACATGGCGAACGGCGTCCTGAGCATCGCGAAGAACTACAAGATCGACGGGATGAACCTCGACTTCGTCCGCTACCCGGACTACAGCCTGACCTCCGCCGCGGGTGAGTGGGGCTACTCGGAGACGGCGCTGGCCCGGTTCCGCGCCGCGACCGGGCGGTCCGACGTGCCGGAGCCGGCGGACCCGCAGTGGAGCCAGTGGCGGCGCGATCAGGTGTCCAACATCGTCCGCCGGATCTACCTCGGGATGCTCGAGGCGAAGCCGCAGGCGCGGCTGTCGATCGACGGCATCGTGTACGAGCACGGGCCGCAGGCCACGCCGGGCGGCTGGGAGGGCACCCGGACCTACAAGGAGGTCATGCAGGACTGGCGCGGCTGGCTGGACGAGGGGATCCTCGACACGGTCGTCGCGATGAACTACAAGCGCGAGCTCAACCCGGACCACCAGGCGATGTATCGGGAGTGGAACGAATATCTCGCCGATCACCAGTACGGCCGGCAGAACGTGGTCGGCCCGGCGATCTATCTGAACACGATCCCGAACAGCGTGATCCAGGCCCGCGAAGCGCTGAAGCCGACCGCGGCGGGCAACTCGGTGATCGGCTGGAGCGGCTACTCCTACGCTGCGCCGACCTTGGCCGTCACGGCCGGGCAGGCGCCGGCCGCGACCGAACGGCCCGCCCTGGCCGCGGCCCTGACCACGACCGATCCGGCGGGGGAGAAGCCGGTCTTCGCCGACCCGGCCGTCGTGCCGGCGATGCCGTGGAAGGCCCACCCGAGCACCGGGGCCGTGGTCGGCTCGCTGAAGCTGACCAACGGAACTCCGCTGGATCAGGTCTCGATCGTGGCCCGCAACCCGGTGACCGGGCAACGGGTGACCGGCCGAGTGAGCGACGGCACCGGCTGGTTCGGCTTCGCCGACCTCGCGCCGGGCGTCTGGCTGATCGAGGCCAAGCTGCCGAAGGGTGTCGTCGGCAAACAGCTGACCGCCGTCCACGTCTCCAAGGGCAAGGTCGCCAAGGCCTCCCTGGCCCCGCTGATCAAGCCGCGCTGACCCGCCTGGTCCGTTCCCGGAACCACCGATGATCTTGATCGGGGTGTCGCGAAAGCTCTTCGTGCGGGGCGCGGAACCAGGGCTGAGCCGTGGGTTCAAAGTGCTGAGTGGACACTTTGACCAGGCTCCAGCCGAAACTCGTGGCCAAAGTCTCCACTCGCGTCGTCCGCCGATCAATGGTCGGCTTGGGGCGGCGGTGGTGATCATCCCTTCGTTCGGACGGGTTCGAAGAATTCGCCGATCATGGCGCCGACGGCCGGCGCACCGCGGCCCTCCGGTCCGAAGTGATCAAGGCCGGGGACGGTACGGACCGTGGCGGCCGGCAACCCGGCGGCGACGCCGTCGAACGGCCGCGGGTCCGCGGCGGTCGGGGTCCGACCGCCGACCATGATCAACACCGGCTGACGCACGGTCCGCAGCTGGTCCCGCCGGGCGTAGTAGGCGGCAACCTCGCGATGTTCGGCCAGGTTGGGGCCGAGCAGCGGCACCATCCGCCGGCCCGGCGGCAGCCGCAGGTAGAGCGCCAGGACGGCGCGGAGGTACCAGCGCGGAAGTCCGCGGACGATCGGAGGTGCGCCCTCGCTGCCGCGGAGGAAGGCGGCGAACGCGCCGGCCGGATCACCGGCGGCCAGGCATCGCTCGTAGTCGATCATCCAATCCGTCGCCACCGGGGCGGTCGGCACGCCGGGCTCGTACACCGCGATCCGGTCGAACAGGCCGAGCGAGCGGGCCGTCTCCAGGACGACCAGGCCGCCGTAGCTGTGACCGAACGCCAACGTTGCGCCGGTGGCACGCTGTACGGCCGCCAGATCCTCGACTTCCTTGCCCAGCGTGTAATCCGGCCCCTGCGGGCCGCTGTCGCCGCGACCGCGACGATCGATCACCTGGACCGTGAACCCGGTCGCCAGCGCGGCCGCCAGCGGCTCATAGTCAACGCCGGATCGGAGCGCGCCCCCGACGATGACCAGGCCGGGTCCGGCGCCGGACGTCCGATAGTCGATCATGGTTCCGTCGGCGGAGCGCACGGTGTGGCGGACGGCTCGGATCGCCTTCACCGGGTCGCCTCCCGTTCATGATCATCCAAGGCGGACAGCAGCTGTGCGGTGTAGCGGCCGTACTCCTCGTACGGCACCCCGCTGCTCCGGACCAGTTGGGCCAACCCAGCCTCGAGGATCCGGCGCCCGGACTCGACCAACTGCCGGCCCTCACGGGTCAGCGACAGCCGCCGGCGGTGCCCGCGACCGGGCTCGGTCTCGATCAGCAGCCAACCCGCCTCGGCCAACACCCCGGTCATCCGGCTGGTCGACTGCTCGGTCACCCCGAGCGCGTCGGCCAGCTCTCGCTGCGTGGACCGCCCGAACTCTCCGACCAGGGTCAGCGCGAGCAACCTCCGGTACGAAACCCCGAGCCGGGCCCGGACGATCCGGTCCGCCGCCCGATCCAGCCGGGCGGTCAGGACGTGCAATTCGCGCCCGAGATCATGCCCCATGACCAAAACTTAGCATGCTTAGTTACTCTCGACCCCAACCCCACCAAGGCCCGCGGCTTTTCACGTCAACGTGAGGAACCGGTGCTTTATGAGGGTTGCAACGTTCATCAAGCGCCAGGAACGTTCATGAAGGTCGCGGGTTGGGCTCGCGCGGGGCGGTCGAGGTCTGGCTACCCTGATCGAGTGCTTGCCGCCTTTGCCGCCACGCTCGATCCCGACGATCCGCTTGCTGCGCTGCGCGTCGACGACCTCGAGCCGGCCGAGCCACCGCCGGGCTGGGTCCCGGTCACCGTGCGCGCCGCCGCCCTCAACCATCACGACGTCTGGTCCCTGCGCGGCGTCGGGCTGGCCGCGGACCGGTTGCCGATGATCTTGGGCTGTGATGCCGCAGGGGTCACCGATGAGGGCCGCGACGTGATCGTGCACGCGGTGATCAACGACCCGGCGTTCGCCGGCCCGGACAGCACCCACGACCCGCGGCGGTCGCTGCTGTCGGAACGGCATCCGGGCACGTTGGCCGAGCGGGTCTGGGTGCCGCCGGGCAACGTGATCGACAAGCCGGCCGAGTTGTCCTTCGCCGAGGCGGCGTGCCTGCCGACGGCGTGGCTGACGGCCTACCGGATGCTGTTCACCAGTGCCGGGGTGCGGCCGGGTGACACGGTGCTGGTGCAGGGCGCCGGTGGCGGGGTCGCGACGGCGTTGATCATGCTCGGCAGCCGGGCCGGGCTGCGGGTCTGGGTGACCTCGCGGGATCCGGGGCGAGGGGAGCGGGCCGTCGGGCTCGGCGCGGACCGTGCGTTCGCCTCGGGGGAACGGCTGCCGGAGCGGGTCGACGCGGTGATGGAGACCGTCGGCGCGGCGACCTGGTCGCATTCGATCAACGCGCTCCGTCCCGGCGGCACGCTGGTGATCTGTGGTACGACGTCCGGCGCCGAACCCGACCGAGCCGAGCTGACCAAGATCTTCTTCCGGCCGTTGCGGGTGCAGGGATCGACGATGGGCACGATCGAGGAATTGCGGGGGCTGGTCGCGATGTTGATCACGACCGGGATCCGGCCGCCGATCGACCGGGTGCTGCCGCTGCTCGACGCCGCGAGCGGCTTCGCCGCCATGATCGCCGGTGACGTGTTCGGCAAGATCGTGCTGGAACCCTGACCTGATCTCGCGAACCGGAGGAGGTGAGCCGGAGGTCCCCGCAGCGGGCCTCCGGCTCACTCTCTAGTCCTCGGCTCCGGCTTCGACGGGCGACACTTTGCCGAGGATGATCTTGGTGCCGTACGGCGCCGCCTGGATCATCCGCAACATGGCCAGTGCCGGGTGATCATCGAGCAGCTTGGCACCATTGGCCATCGAACGCAACGCGGCCGTCTCGGCCCGAGCCGCCTCCAATTGCGCCTGGGCCCGCTGCTTGGTCGTGACCAGCTCGGCGTACGCGGTGCGCAGTTCGACCGCCACGACCACGTCCTTGATCACCACTTCGGCGACGGTGACGCCGAGCGGCTCACCGGCGCCGATCGCAGCGGCCGTCAGCGCCTCGGTGACACTCGCCCGGGCGGTGCCGAGCAGCTCGGCGACCTCGACCCGGACAGCCGAGCCGGGAGCGAGCGCACCTGATCCGTCACCGCTGCTCCGAGCCGCCGCACCCTGTGCGCCGAAAACGCCTGCGCCGGCGAGCCGATTTGAGCGATCATGAAGCATGATCGACATCCGCTCCGCCACCACGGCCGATGTCGCCGCGCTGGTCGAATGCCACCTGACCTGTTGGCACGAGGCCTACGCCGAGCTGGCTCCCGCCGACTACCTGGCCGAGCTCGAGAACAGTCAGCCCGCCCGGATCAGCTACTGGACGACCAAGATCGCGAACGGCGAGGCGCCGTGGCTCGCGGTCGACGACGAGGCGGTGATCGGCATCGCCCACGCCGGTCCGACCGAGGACGACGACCTGCGCCCCGGCCTGACCCTGTTCGCGATCTACCTCCGGGCGGCGTATTGGGGCACCGGCCTGGGAGATCGCCTGCACAGGACCATCGGCGATCAGCCGACCTCCCTCTGGGTCCTACCCGAGAACGCCCGGGCCGTCCGCTTCTACCGTCGCCACGGTTTCGAGCCCGACGGCGCCGAGCAACTCCACCCCGGCCTGCGCCGCACGATCATCCGCCTGGTCCGGCCGCCGTCCAAGACACCGGATCGATGATCACCACCCGCCGAGTTGTCAGAACTGAGTTGTGCCATAGGGCTACTCAGTTCTGACAAGTCGGCAGGGGGTGGGCCGGGACGCGTTCACCCGTCGCCGTAAGCCCGACCTGCTCCGAGTTGTCAGAACTGGGTTGTGCCATGGGGCTGCTCAGTTCTGACAAGTCGGTAGGGGGTGGGCCGGGACGCGTTCACCTGTCGCCGTAAGCCCGACCTGCTCCGAGTTGTCAGAACTGGGTTGTGCCATAGGGCAACTGAGTTCTGACAACTCGGTGAGGTGAGATGTTCCCGGCGGTGCCGGCGTGAGGCGCCCTACGCTCGGTGAGGCAGTCGGCAAGATCAGATCAGCGCTCGGCTGAGGCGGTAAAAACACCCGCGCGACAAAGGGAGCGGTGGGGGCTGGGGGTCTGTGCGCTGGCGTGGCTGGGTCTGGCGGGAGCACGCACACCCAGACGGCGGAAGCGGCACCCAGGCCGCCGCGTGCGGATGGGGGTGTCAGATGGTCTGTGTGAGTGGTCGGTCCTGAGGAAGGGACCATGATGACCTCTGTGACGGATGAGACCAGTGAGGCTGGAGTGAAGAA
>NZ_VKCZ01000004.1 GCF_009299835.1 Microlunatus speluncae | reverse complement strand
CGAATCCGTCGATGACCTCACACCCATCGAAGTCGAGACCACCCACTACGCTGCAAGAAACCGTCTCATCCCGACCGGGTAGAGACACAAACCGAAGTACCCGGAAAACCCGGGGCGGTTCATTTCTCCACCACGGTCGACTTCCGCACACCCAACCAGCCCGCAGGCGCGCATTTCTCCACCACGGTCGACTTCCGCACACCCAACCAGCCCGCAGGCGCGCATTTCTCCACCACGGTCGACTTCCGCACACCCAACCCGACCCGCAGGCGCGCATTTCTCGACCAAGGTCGACTTCCGGAACCCCTGGCATGGAGGCTCGGGCTCAGGAGAGGGCTCGGAGCCGGGGACTGTCGGGGGTGGTTCCTAGGCTGATCGGATGACGGAACCACTGCTCCGGGCGGTCGACGCCGTGTCCGTCGCCGTCCCCGATCTTGATGCGGGGCTGGCGTTCTATCGCGACCGGCTCGGTCACGAGTTGATCTGGCGCAACGACGAGCTGGGGCTGGCCGGGCTGCGCTGCCCCGAGGCCGAGACGGAGATCGTGCTGGCGACGGGGCTGAGCTATGCCCCCAACTGGCTGGTCCGCTCGGCCGATCGGGCGGCCGCGGAGCTCGTCGGCGCCGGCGGTCGGATGATCAGTCCACCGGCCGACATCCCGGTCGGCCGGGTGGCCGTGGTCGAGGACCCGTTCGGCAATCCGCTGATCCTGGTCGACCTGAGCCGCGGCCGCTACCGTACCGACGACGTCGGGGCGGTCACCGGGGTCGACCCGGCTCAGGTGTAGTCGGGGCCCAACCGGGCCGACACCTCGGCGACCAGTTCCTTGATCCGGCCGGCCTCGGCCATCGGGCAGACCAGGGTGATCTGCGGGGTCTGCACGACCACGGTGTCGGTCATTCCCAGCATCGCGACCAGTCGCCCGTCCTCGCCGCGGTTGATCACCAGGTTGTCCCCGCCGTCGAGCACGAGGCTGAGCCCGTCGGTCGCGTTGCCGTGATCATCGGCCGGCAGCTGTCCGGCCAGCGCGGCGAAGCCACCGAGGTCCTGCCACTCGATCGGCAGCCCGACCGTGAGCACGTGGCCGGACGCCTCGCCGCGGGACACCGGTTCCATGATCGCGTAGTCGACGCTGATCTTGCGCAGGCCCGGAAACAGCTCGGCCAGCCGACCCGGTTCGGCGGCGATCGCCCGCACGGTCCGGTGGGTCTCCGGCAGCAGGGCCCGAAGTTGATCAAGGAAGGTCTCGGCCCGCCAGACGAACATGCCGGCGTTCCACAGATAGCGGCCGGTGTCGAGATACTTCTGGGCGGTCTCCCGGTCGGGCTTCTCGGCGAACGCCTCGACCCGGCACACCCCGGGCCGGCCGGCGAGCTCGGCGCCGCGTTCCAGATAGCCGAAGCCGGTGTGCGGCGAGGTGGGCACCACGCCGAAGGTGATCAGGGCGTCCCGGTCGGCCTCGGCGGCCGCGAACCCGTCCTGGAGCGCGGCGGCGAACCGGTCGACCGGGGTGATCAGGTGATCGGAACTGAGCACCGCCATCACCGCCTCCGGATCGCGCTCGACCAGGACGGCGGCCGGCCAGGCGATCGCGTTCAGGGAGTCGCGGCCCTCCGGTTCACCGAGGATGTTGGCCGGGTCCAGCTCGGGCAGCTGCTCGGCGACCACGTCGCGGTGCTCGGCCCCGGTGCAGACCAGGACCCGGTCGGCCGGCACCACCCCGGCCAGCCGCTCGTAAGCCAGGCGCAACAGGCTCTTCCCGTCGACCAGATCGAGCAGTTGCTTGGGCATGCCCCGCCGGGACAACGGCCACAGCCGCGTCCCCGAGCCGCCGGCCATGATCACCGCGTAACGCATCCCGCCAGCCTAAACACCCGCCGAGACGGCACGAATGCACGGGTTCTGTCGGCGTGTCGGTACGCCGGCGACACCTCGGCCGAGCAGCCGGAGCGTACGGGGTATCGGCCCCGATGCCGCGGGACGCCGGGGACAGCACCCCGGGCGCGCTTCACCGTCACCCTTGCTGGCGGTACGACCGTGATCGAACCCGATCAGAACGCGGGCGCCCCTGGCTGGGTGTGACTCGGCCGGTTCGAGTTCGCCGCCGGTACGGAGGGCTACGTGACCGCAGACGGCGCGGCCGGCCGGAGCTACCTGCGCACCATCACGGTGAAGTTCATCCCCGGCTGAATTTCAGTCCTCGTCGGACCGGATTTCCGGGCGCTCGCGGATCTGGTCATACCAATTGGCCTTCGCGGTCGGATGGCCCAACCAGACCCGACGACCGTTGGCCGCCCGCCGGAGCACCCATCGGCGCGGCGGGGTCGACTCCTTGGCCTCGTCCAGAGAGCCGTAGCTCCCCTGATCAACGCCGGACGGCTGATCAGTGTCTTCTTCGGCCGTCGTGTACAGATGAAACCTCATCTTCGAACCGTACTGGGAAATGGCCGAAAGTGCGCTGCCGCGGTCCGGACGAATGGGTGCGCAGTACCGCTCACGGACGTGGCTGAAGGTGAATCGGGACCGACTCGCCGGTCCGGACGGCCTCGACTCCGGCCGCACAGACCGCGGCCGCCGCGTAGCCGTCCCAGGCGCTCGGACCGTCGACGGTGCCCTGCCGGGCGGCGTCGACGAAGGCCTGCAGTTCGGTGCCGTACGCGGTCGCGAACCGCTCCACGAACCCGGGGGCGACCGGGCCGCCCCAGTGCCCGGCGCCGAGCGGACCGACCGTGCTGATCAGGCCCAGGTCGAGCCCGATCATGGCGCTGCCGGCCGAGCCGACCAGCTCGGTCCGGACCTGATAGCCGACGCCGGTCCGGGCGAAGATCTCCACCGTCACCACCTTGCCGGTCTCGGTGGTCAGCAGCACGATCATCGGATCCCACTGA
Organism: Microlunatus speluncae; assembly: GCF_009299835.1. Taxonomy (GTDB): domain Bacteria; phylum Actinomycetota; class Actinomycetes; order Propionibacteriales; family Propionibacteriaceae; genus Microlunatus; species Microlunatus speluncae. The sequence continues at coordinate 293,496 of NZ_VKCZ01000004.1, read as the reverse complement.
CCGTCCGGGGTGCCACGCTTCGCGGTCGGCTTGGTCACCTGGATCGCCGCGATCTCCTCGCCGAGCAGGAATCTGGCCACATCGACCTCGTGCACCACCGAGTCGGTGATCATCATCGAGGAGTCGAACTCGGGCCGGTTGTCCGGGTTGCGGTGCACGCAGTGCAGCAGCAGCGGGTCGCCGACGCCGCCGTCGGTGATCAAGGTCCGCAGCTTGACGTATTCGGCGTCGTAGCGGCGCATGAAGCCGACCTGGATCAGCCGGCCGGGCAGCGCCGCCTCCCGCCGCACGATCTCGTACGCCGACTCCGGGCTGGTCGTCAACGGTTTCTCGCACAGCACCGGGATCCCCCGGTCCAGGCAGGCCGAGACCTGCTCGGCGTGAAACGGGCCCGGACTCGCGATCACCACGGCGTCCACGTCGTCGGCGTTGATCGCCGCGATCGGATCCGGCTCCACCCGGGCGCCGGCCGCGCAGGCGATCGTGTCGGCCCGGTCCGCGGCGGCGTCGTTGATCACCGTCACCCGGGCGCCGTGCACGGTCCGGCTCAGCCGGTCGACGTGGAAGGCGCCCATCACTCCGACGCCGAGCACGGCGACCCGCAGCTCCGCCCGACCAGCAAGATCATCAGCCATGCTGGACGCCGATCTCGACCGCCGCGCCGCTGCAGCCGCGCAGATAGGTGTGGGTCCGGCGGGCGATCGGCAGTGGCACGTCCGGATCGCACGGATAGAGATCCTGCTCGACGATCGCGTAGAGATCGCGGCCGAGTGCGCCGGCGGCGTCCAGGATCGGGCCCATCGCGGGCAGGCCGTGCGGCGGTTCGATCATCACGCCGCGCTTGACCGCTTCCGGGAACGACAGGTCCTCGGCCTCGACCGCGGCGACCACCGCCGGATCGACCTGCTTCAGGTGCAGATAGCCGATCCGGTCCGGATACTTGGTGATCAACTCCAGATTGTCGCCGCCGTAGTAGGAGACGTGGCCGGTGTCCAGGCAGAGGTTGACCCAGCGCGGATCGGTGGCCTCGAGCAGCCGCTCGATGTCCGGCTGATAGCCGACGTGGCTGTCGGCGTGCGGGTGGAACTGCAGCCGCAGCCCGAACTCGTCGTCGATCCGGCGGCCCAGCTCGTCCAGTTGCCGGGTCAGCGCGTCCCACTGGTCGGCGCTGAGGGTCCGCTCCTCCAGCGGCTTGCCGGTCTTGTGATCACGCCACGGATCCGGGATCACGACCAGGTGCTCGCCGCCGACGTCGCGGGTCAGCGCGGCAACCTTCGAGACCTGGCTCCAGACGTCGTCCCAGCTGTCCGGCCGGTGCAGGTGCTCGAACACGGTCCCGGCCGACACCTTGAGCCCGTGCCGGGTGAGTTGATCACGCAACTGCTCCGGATCGCTGGGCAGATAGCCGTACGGGCCGAGCTCGATCCACTCGTAGCCGGCCGCGGCGACCTCGGTCAGGAACCGGTCGGCGGGCGTCTGCTCCGGATCGGCCGGGAACCAGACTCCCCACGAGTCCGGCGCGGAACCGATGATGATCTTCGACGACACTGGTGCCTCCTTCACGTTATTGCGTCGGCCGCAGGTAGGGATGCTGGGCCTTCTTCGCTTCGGCGTACTCGGCGTAGGCCGCTTGCGTGCTGTCCAGCTCGGACACCTCGCTGATCGGCACGTCCCACCAGGACTCCGAATCGGGTGAGCCGAGCATCGGGTCGGTCTCGACGTGGATCACCGTGGTCGACTCGGCCCGTTTGGCCGCGCCGATGGCGGCCTCGAGTTCCTCCCGGGTGGTCGCGGTGATCACGTGCACGCCGAGGCTGGCCGCGTTAGCGGCGAGGTCGACCTCGAGCAGGTTGCCGTCCAGCCGGCCGGTCTCGGTCCGGTGCCGATAGCGGGTGCCGAACCGCTGCGACCCGACCGACTCCGACAGCGCGCCGATCGAGGCGAAGCCCTGGTTCTGGACCAAGATCACGATCAGCTTGATCCCTTCCTGGACGGCCGTGGCCAGTTCGCCGGGCATCATCAGATACGAGCCGTCGCCGATCATCACGAACACGTCCCGGTCCGGGCAGGCCAGCCGCACCCCGATCCCGCCAGGGATCTCATAGCCCATGCAGGAGTAGCCGTATTCGACGTGATAGCCCTTCGCGTCCCGGGTCCGCCACAGCTTGTGCAGGTCGCCCGGCATCGAGCCGGCGGCACAGACCACCACGTCGCGCGGATCGGACAGCTCGTTGACCGCGCCGATCACCGCACTCTGGTTCAGTCGGCCGTCCTCCCCCGGTCCGGCCGCGTAGGCCGCGGTCACGGTCGCGTCCCACTCCGCCGCCAGGGCGCCGATCTTGCTCCGGTACGACTCCGGGACCCGGAAGTCGCCCAGCCGCTCGGTCAACGCCAGCAGGGATTCCCGGGCGTCGCCGACCACCTGCAGGCCGGCGTGCTTGATCACGTCGAGGGCCGCGATGTTGAGGTTGACGAACTTCACCCCGGGGTCGGCGAACTGGGTCCGGCTGGCCGTGGTGAAGTCGGAATAGCGGGTGCCGACGCCGATCACCACGTCGGCGTCGCGGGCGATCGCGTTGGCCGCGGTGGTGCCGGTGGCGCCGATCGCGCCCAGGCTCTGCGGGTGATCGAAAACGACGCTGCCCTTGCCGGCCTGGGTCTGGCCGACCGGGATGCCGGTCGCGGCGCACAGGTCGGCCAGAGCCTGCTCGGCGCCGGAGTAGATCACTCCGCCGCCGGCGATGATCACCGGTCGCTCGGCCGTGGCGATGATCTCCGCCGCCGTCTCGATCATGGAACGCTCCGGGGCCGGCCGGCGCAGATGCCAGACCCGGCGGGCGAACAGTTCCTCCGGCCAGTCGTGGGCCTGGGCCTGCACGTCCTGCGGCAGGCAGAGGGTGACCGCGCCGGTCTCGGCCGGGTCGGTCAGCACCCGCATCGCGTTCAGCAGCGCCGCCGGCAGCTGCTCCGGCCGCCAGATCCGGTCGAAATACTTCGACACCGGACGGAACGCGTCGTTGACGCTGACGTCGCCGGAGTCGGGCAACTCCAGCTCCTGCAGCAGCGGCGCCGCGTGCCGGGAGGCGAACGAGTCGGCCGGCAGCAGCAGCACCGGCAGTCGGTTGATCGTCGCCAGCGCCGCTCCGGTGATCATGTTCGTGGCGCCCGGCCCGATGCTGGTGGTGACCGCCCAGACCTGGCGCCGGTTCTTCATCCGCGCATAGGCGACCGCGCTGTGCACCAGGGCCTGCTCGTTCCGCCCCAGCACGTACGGCAGCGACGCCGGATCGGACAACTCGGCCTGCAGCAGCGCCTGGCCGACGCCGGCCACGTTGCCATGACCGAAGATGCCGAAGCAGCCGGCGAACAACCGCTCCTCGACCCCGTCGTCCTCGACATACTGGGCGCCGAGGAACCGCACCAGGGCCTGCGCCACGGTCAGCCGAAGGGATTTCGTACCCATGATCATCACTCCTCGTGGTGGGTGAGCCCGTCGACCCGGCCGGCATTCGGATCTCCGCCGGCGAGCAACACGTCGATCTCCGCGGCCGTCGGCATCGCGGTCGAGCACTCCAGCCGGGAGGCGACGATCGCCCCGGCCGCGTTGGCCCGCTGCAGCACCCGGTCCAGCGGCCAGCCGGCCAGCAGCCCATGGGCCAGCGAGCCGCCGAAGCCGTCGCCGGCGCCGAGCCCGTTCAGCGGCGTGATCATGATCGGCGGCGAGACCACGCGTTCGGTCCGGGTCTTGGCCAGCACGCCCTTCGGGCCCTGCTTGACGATGGCCAGCTCGACCCCGGCGTCGAGCAGCGCGTCGGCGGCCCGGTCCGGGTCCCGCTCGTCGACGGCGACCTCGCACTCCTCCAGGTTGCCGACCGCGACGGTCAGCTGCGGCAGCGCCCGCGCGATCTGTTCCCGGGCCGCCGCCGGGGAATCCCAGAACATGGGCCGGTAGTCCAGATCGAGCACCGTGATCGGCCGCCGCTGCCGGGCCTCCAGGACGGCGAAGTGGGTCTCCCGGCTCGGCTCCTCGCTCAGCCCGGTGACCGACAGCCACATCACGCCGGCGTCGCGGACGGCGTCGTAGTCGATGTCGGTGGTCCGGACCTGCAGGTCCGGCGCCGACGGCCGCCGGTAGAACCAGAGCGGGAAGTCGTCCGGCGGGAAGATCTCGCAGAACGTGACCGGCGTCGGGAACTCGGAGTTGGTGACCACGTGCCGGTCGTCCACCCCGAGCCGGCCCAGCTCCTGCCGGACGTAGCGCCCGAACGGGTCGTCGCCGACGCCGGAGATGATCGCCGACCGCCGGCCCAGCCGGGCGGCGGCGACGGCGACATTGGCTGTCGTACCGCCGAGATATTTGCCGAAGTTCCGGACCTGATCGAGGCCGACGCCGATCTCCCGGGGATAGATGTCGACCCCGCTACGACCGAAGGTCAGCACCTCTGTCCGATCGGGGGTCGGCTCCGCCGACGGCGCCACACGCTCCGAGCTCATGCATCTCCTTCGCGTAGCGGGCGCGATCCGACGCTATGCAGCCCGGATCACCGTGTCAATGAATTGTCCTGACAAAGCATGCCCTGTGGGCGCGGTGCCGATCAGCGGGCCCCTTCGTCCGCGGGTGATCACTCATCGTCCCCGTCCTTGCGGAAGGTGATCCAGGTGGGGCGATAGCCGAGTTGTTCGTACAGCCGGTGGGCCGGTTCGTTCCCGGCGTGCATGGTGAGGCGGATGGTGTGGCACCCGCGGGCCCGGGCCCAGTCGTCGAGGTCGGCGAGCAGGGCTCGGGCGATGCCGCGGCGCCGGGCGGTCCCGGTGACGATGATGTCGGAGATGTAGACCGACGGTTCGTCGAGCGCTTCGATGCCGCTGGTGGTCGGCGGCAGGAGCGCGGCGGTCAGGAAGCCGACGACCAGGGTGTCGAGTTCGGCCACCCGGACGTAGGAGTCGGCCGTGGGTACGAGCTCGCGGAAGCCGCCGCGCAGGGCATCGGCGGGCGGAGCCGGTCGGACGTCAGGGTAGCTGTCCGCGTGCCAGGTCATCGACTCCAGTGCGAGGGTGACCATCGCTTCGAGGTCGGTGTCCCGCCGGTCGCGGATGATCAACTCGGCTTGCTCTGGTCCCGGCACCGGCCCATTGTCTCGCGTCAGTCGACGGAACAGATCGCCTTGAGATCATTGGTTTCCTGCTGGTTCTTCTTCTTGGCGTCCGCGTTGTCCGACTTCGGCTTGTCGTCGTCGGCCTGCTTGGTCGCCTTGGGCCGGTCCGGCCGCACCGACGGCGGCGGGGTGCGCTGCTCCTTGGGCAGGTCGGCGTTCTCGGCCACCGCGATCCGGTTCTGCACCGTGGTCCGGATCACCCCGAAGTCGGGGTTGCCGGAGTGGATCAGCGGCGGTACGAACGCGACGCTGGCCACCGGGCGTTCCTTGGCCTTGAGCGAGAGATCGATCAGCTTGTCGATCTCCGAGGTCGGCACGTCGGTGGCGACGATCTCTTCGCCGGCCTTGGCGATCTCGTTGAACTTGGTCAGCACAGTCATCGGCTCGAGCTGGTTCAGCATTGCGTTCATCACGCACTTCTGCCGCGCCATCCGCTCGTAGTCACTGGCGCCCTCCCTCGACCGGGCGAACCAGAGCGCGTGATAGCCGTCCAGGTGTTGATCTTCACCCTTCTCGATCCAGCCGAAGATCCGGGACGTACCGCCGCCGATCGGCACCCGCTGACGTACGTCCAATTTGATCCCGCCGACCGCGTCGATCAGCGCCTCGAACCCCTTCAGGTCCACCATGGCGTAGTAGTTGATCTTCAGCCCGGTGGCACCCTCGACCGCCTCCTTGGTCGCCTGGACACCGGGATCCTTCACCCCCGGATACAGGTTCTGATGATCACTGGCGTAGGTGTAGACGGCATTCAGCAGGCAGGAGTGGTCGGGGCAGCCGAAGCCCTTCGGAAACTCCTTGTGCATCGGCGAACTCTCCGGGAACGGTACGTCCTCGAGGTTGCGCGGCAGGCTGAACAGCACGGTCCGGCCGGTCTCGGCGTCGATGCTCGCCACGGTCAGACTGTCCGGCCGCAGCCCGACCCGGCTCTTGCCGGCGTCGCCGCCGAGCAGCAGCACGTTGATCCGGCCGGCCTGTGCCTTGGTCTCGCCGCCGCCGCCGAACACCGCGGCGATCAAGGTGCGCTGCGAGGAGACGATCGAGGCGGAGGCGAACAGCGCGCCGCAGACCACCCCGATCAGCACCAGGTGGGCCAGCGCGAACCCGAGCCGGTGCCGCCGGGCCAGCTCGGGCGGTCGGGACAGCCGCCAGGCGTCGATCAACAACAGCGCCCAGGCGATGCCGATCACGATCAGCAGCACCTGGACCACCCGGAGCACCGGATCGGCGGTGAAGATGATGATCGCCAGCTTGCGCCAGACCAGGGCGAGCAGGACCGAGAGCGCGATCAGGCCCCAGAGCACCGCCCAGACCCGGAGGGCGATCCGACCGATCCGCTTGTTGCCCGCGGCCAGTTGAGCCGAGCCCGGCAGGATCAGGGTCATGCCGAGGAACGTCAGCCCGCGCCGGAGCTTGACCCGGTCGCCGGCCCGCTCCACCAGCGCGGGTGACGACCCGGATTCCGGGCGGCCGATCGGGGAGTTCTCCGTCACCTGATCCCTTCCTCGCCAAGGTTTCAGCTCGCGGGCAGATCGCCGTTCAGTATCCGGCCGAGGTCAGCCGAAAGCACGCAGGCGCGCCGGACCGTGCCCTCATCGGAGCCGGGTAGTCTCTCGTGTTATGCCGCCTAGCCAAGATGACATGGACTGGCTGTACGGCCGCGGCCGCAAGCCGGAATCGGAGCCGGAACAGACCCGTGCCATCAACCCGTTCGGGGACGAGACCGACCCCGGCCGACTGCCGGCGACCCCTCCCGGGCCGGTCCGGCCGGTGCCGGCCCCGCCGCCGCCCGGCCAGCGTCCCGGCGCCGGTCCCGGTCGTCCCGGCGGACCGGGTGGGCCCGGAGGACCGGGTCGGCCCGGCGGCCCCGGCGGCTCGGGGCGGCCCAAGAAGCGGCGCACCGGCCGGATCGTGGCCGGTGTCATCGTCGGCATCGTGGTGCTACTGCTGGCCGGCCTGATCGCCGGCCCGGTGTATGCCTGGAACCAGATCGAGCGGGTGGACAACGAACCGGCCGGCGAGCGGCCGGCCGAGCAGCCGGGCACCGCGATCCTGCTGGTCGGCTCCGATTCCCGGGAAGGCCTGACGCCGGAGGAACAGAAGCGGCTCGGCACCGGCGACACCGCCGGCAAGCGCACCGACACGATCATGATCTTGTACACCCCACCGTCGGGGAAGAGTGCGCTGATCTCGGTGCCGCGGGACTCCTACGTCACCGTGCCCGGCGAAGGCAAGCACAAGATCAACTCCGCGTATGCCTGGGGCGGCGCCAAGCTGCTCACCGAGACCGTCGAGCAGGCCACCGGGCTGCGGATGGACGGCTATCTCGAAGTCGGCTTCGGCGGCTTCGTCGACGTGATCGATTCGGTCGGCGGGATCGAGATGTGCATCCCGAAGGACATCAAGGACAAGAAGAGCAAGCTGAACGTGAAGAAGGGCTGCCAGCAGCTCGACGGGCCGACCGCGCTGGCGTACGTCCGGATGCGGTACAAGGATCCGCGCGGTGATCTCGGCCGGATGGAGCGACAGCGGGAGATGATCAGCGCGGTGGCCGAGAAGGCCGCCGGTCCGGGGACCTTCCTCAACCCGGTCCGCTACTGGTCGCTGCTCACCGCCGCCTCCGGAGCGGTCTCGCTCGGGAAGGAGACCACCTTCCCGGAGACGGTCAGCGCCGCCCTCGCGATGAGGTCCCTGACCGGCACCGGCGGGATCACGCTGACCGTGCCGATCTCGGACCCGAACAGATCGACCCCGGCCGGCTCGGCGATGATCTGGGACAAGGACAAGGCCAAGGCGCTGTTCGCCGACCTGGCCAAGGGCGACACCAGCAACCTGGACCAGTACGTCACCAAGTAGCCCCCTTCCTCACCGAGTTGTCAGAAGTGAGTAGCCCCCTGGCACAACTCAGTTCTGACAGGTCGGCGAGAATGGGCTGATCATGGAGACACCCGACTGGGTCACGGCATCGCTCGACTGGCTCGGGGTGCCGGCCGTCGAAGCGGCCGAGCTGGCCGATTCGTTCCCCGACGATCCCGGGATCCGGCGCGAGATCGTCGCTGCGGGTGAGGCGATCGCGGCCTCGATCGGCATCGACCGAACCCGCCCCAAGTTGATCGAACCTCCCGCCGAGTGGGGCGCCGCCGGCCGCTACTTCGTCGCGTACGCCTGCCTGTCGGTGATCGAGGAGGTCCGTCGTGATCATCGTGATCATGGTGTGCCGGACGCGATCTCGGCCCACTCACTGAACGCGCTCAGCCTCAACCTGGAACGGCACCGCCGGATCTACGGCATCGGTGGGCTGGACGGTCCGGCCTGGGTGATCGACGTCTGGCGCGGGCTGATCTTCCGCCTCGGCCGGCTGGACTACAAGCGGGAGCCGGTCGGACCCGTGGCCGGCGCGGCCAGTAGGCGGCCGGCCGAGCAGCCGGGCCTGAGTGTGCACATCCCGATCGGCGGCCGGCTCGACCCGGGTGAATGCGACGCCTCACTGGCCCGGACCGCCGCCTTCTTCCGGCGGCACTTCCCCGCCGAGTACGCCGGCCTGGACCTGATCATCGGCCACTGCCGGTCCTGGCTGATCGACCCCCAACTCGCCGATCACCTGCCGGTCACGTCCAACATCGTCGACTTCGGCCGCCGGTTCATGATCACCGCCGACGCCACCCCCGGTGACCGCGAGATCGTCCGCTGGGTCTTCGAGGCCGCCGACCCGACCGACCTGGCGGCGCTCACCCCGACCAGCCGCCTGGAACGAGCCGTCCTCGACCACCTCACCGCCGGCCACCACTGGAACATCGCCTTCGGCTGGCTCCACCTCTGAACAACCCCGACTTGTCAGACTTAGGGCACGCTCCAGCGTCCCCTAAGTCTGACAAGTCGCAGTCCCATCTGGTTTGGGCCCGTCCTGGACTGAAAATAGAGCGGCGATCGCCTCTCCTGCCGCACCTGGCACAGTGGCATCTATTTCGGATTGGTCGGGGTGTTCAGAGGTGTTGGGCGAGGACGGCGAGTTGGGTGCGGTTGTCGCAGTCGAGCTTCGTCATCAGGCGGGAGACGTGGCCCTTGACGGTGCTCTCGGCCAGATAGAGGGTACGGGCGATGGCGGCGTTGGAGGCGCCCTCGCCGATCAGCCGGAGCACCTCGCGTTCCCGGTCGCCGAGCTCGGTCAGCCGGGGCGAGGCCGCCCGCCGCGGGGCGCTGGCCAGCGCGACGAGTCGGCGGGTCGCCTCGGGGGACAGCACGTCGGTGCCGGTCGCGGCGGCGCGGAGTGACTCGACGATCGCGGCCACCGGTGCGGTCTTGATCGTGTAGCCGCGGGCGCCGGCGGCCAGTCCGCCGAGCAGGGCCTCGTCGGTGTCCAGCGCGGTCATCAAGATCACGGCCGGGGCCGGGTCGAGCTTGATCAACTCGACGGTCGCGGCGATGCCGTCGACGCCGGGCATCCGGATGTCCATCAGCACCACGTCGGGCTGGGTCCGGATCGCCAGGTCGACCGCCTCGGCCCCGTCGGCGGCGACCCCGGCGACCTCGATCCCCTCGGCCTGAGCCAGGGCGTCGCCGAGATAGTCGCGGACGTACGGGTCGTCGTCGGCGATGATCACCGTGATCGTGGTCATGCCGTCGCCTCCGTCGCGCCGATCCAGGCCGGGGCCCGTTCGACGGTGACCGGCAGTTCCACCCGGACCGCGAATCCACCCCGGCCGTCGGGTTCGGCGGTCAGGCTACCGCCGAGCAGTCGGCAGCGACTGGCCAGGCCGCGCAGCCCGGCGCCGGAGCCGGACCGGTGCAGACCGGCGTCCGGTCCCTCGACGGCCGGTCCGTTGATCACCGACAGGCGGACCACCTCCCGGGCCCGGAGCTCGATCTCCACCGGCGCGCCGACGGCATGCTTGGCGGCGTTGGTCAGCGCCTCCCGGACGGCCCGGACCAGGCAACCGTGGACCGCTGAGTTGATCATGATCCGATCGTCGCCGGACGGCTCGGCCAGCTCGACCGCGCGGTCCAGCTCCCGTTCCGCGGCGACGATCTCGGCCAGTTCCGTGCGGAGATCGGACACCGGCCGGGCGCCCTGATCGGCGCCGGACGGCTCGACCGGCCGGGCCGCCGTCAGGTAGTCCCGCAGGGCGGTCAGGGTCTCGGTCGCGGTCCGTTCGATCTCACCCAGCCCGTCCCGCAGCGGCGGCTGGTCGGTGCCGCCCGCCAGCTGCCGCGACTTCAGCACCACCCGGGTGATCCGGTGGGTGATCAGGTCGTGCAGGTCGGCCAGCAACTGTTCCCGGTCGGCCGCGATCCTGGCCTGCTCCAGCGAGGCCAGCCGGTCCTTGCGTGCCTCGCGGAGCCGGATCACCAGGGCGATGCAGATGCCGGCGAGCACCGGCGAGACACTGCCCAGGACACTGATCGGGGTCACCCCGACGTTGCCGATGGTGACCGCGCACCAGCCCACCAGCGGCGCCAGACCCATGATCAACTCGAGCCGGCTGCGCGACTCGACGATCACCCGGCCGCTGACCAGCGAGGCGGCGACCGGGATCCAGATGATCAACTGGTGGTCGTACAGGAGATCCCAGCCGGTCGGTGCCCAGGACAGCACCATCGTCATGATCAGCACCGTCACCGCGCCGATCACCGGCCGCTGGAACGCGACGACGAGCACCCCGGTGAGCTGCACCAGCAGGCCGACCAGCACCGTCACCCGGTCCAGGTCCGGGAAGATCAAGATCGCCAGCACCGCGAAGGCGACCGTCAACCCGGCGAAGACGATGAGGTAGGTCCGCGGGATCACTCGTTCACAGTAGGGACCCCACCCAGCCGCCACAAGCGTACGAAAGTAGGTGCGCCGGTCAGGTCGCCGGTACGAACGCCTCGCCGTCCAGCACCGGGACCACCGTCGAGACCTCGTGTGCCGCGGCCACCGCGACGTCGGCCCCGAACCCGGCCGCGATCAACTCCCGCCCGCTCGCGCACCCGGACAACGCCGCCGGCAGCCGGTCCACGACGGCCCGGAAGGACTGCGCCGCCGCGTCGGCCTCCGGACTGAATCCGGTCAGCCCGGCCGCCGCACAGGCGGCCAGCACCGCCCCGGCGCCCCAGAGGTCCTCGGCCGCCGGCCGCAGCGACCCGTCCGGCCAGCGCTCCCCGGCCGCAACCACCGCCAGAGTGCCACCGGACGCCAGCCGCGGCGCCAGCCAGCCCGCCACCGCCGCCGCGTTGCGCAGGCACCCGCCGACCACCCGGGCCCCGGAACCCTGCAGCCCGTACGCGATCGTCGACCCGTTCGGCGACGGCAACACGATCCGCTCCACCCCCACGACCCGCCCCATCGCCGCCGGCGAAAGACTCACCCCCAACCCCCGCCGACCCGGCACATCCGCGGCCGATTCTGCGGCGTGTCGACGCGGATGTGACGACTCGGCCGGCTGGTCGGGGTCGGAGGCGGGGACGGCCAGGATCTCGAAGCGGCCGACGGCCAGCACGGCGTCCCGGGCCCGGGCGTAGTCGGCGGCTCCGTCGTCTCGCCACCGGTAGGGAAAGACGGTCATCCCGCGCTCGACGGCGACGGTCAGTGTGGTGGTGAACGACAACACGTCGACCACGACCGCGTAGGCCGCGTCGGCGCTGATCGCGGCCGCACCCGTGGGACCCCAATCGAACCGGACGAGGTGGTCTGCCTGCCGATGCGCGTCCTCGATCACCGGCCCAGTCTCGCGCGGCGGTCGGTCGGAGTGTCGCTGAATCTCTTCGCTGCAGCCATTGCCACGTCGCATCGGCCCCTACCCTCCTGAACCAAGAGGTCTCGCGACAACCACGACTCCGACGAACGGAACACCCCCTGGTCCGTTCGGGTCTGTGCCGGGCACCGCCGGCACCGGCACCGTGGAGTTCATGATCGAAGTCCACGAGTTGAGCAAGCGATACCGGGAGACCTGGGCCGTCCGCGACCTGTCCTTCACCGCCCCGTCCGGAGCGGTGACCGGCTTCCTCGGACCCAACGGCGCCGGCAAGTCGACCACCCTGCGGATGGTGCTCGGCCTGGCCGCGCCGACCCACGGCACGGCCACGATCGACGGGAAGCGGTTCGCCGACCTGGCCGCGCCGGCCCGGACGGTCGGCGCCCTGCTCGACGCGGGGACGTTGCCGGCCCACCTCACCGGTGCCCAGCACCTCACCTGGTTCGCCCACGCGGCCGGGCTGGACCGGCGCCGGATCACCGACGTGCTGGAACAGGTCGGTCTCGGCCGGCTCGGCGGCCGGCGGATCGGCGGCTACTCACTCGGCATGCGGCAGCGGCTCGGCCTGGCCTGTGCCCTGCTCGGCGATCCGGCCAACGTCGTCCTCGACGAACCGGTGAACGGGCTCGACCCGGCCGGAGTCCGCTGGCTGCGCGACCTGCTCGCCGGCCTCGCCGACGAAGGACGCACCGTGATCGTCTCCAGCCACCTGCTGTCCGAGGTGCAACTGCTCGCCGATCGGGTGGTGGTGATCGGACACGGTCGGCTGCTGGCCGACCAGACCTTGGCCGAACTGATCGGCTCCGGCTCGACGACCCGGGTCTCCTCCCCCGACAACGCCGGCCTGGCGGCGGCCCTGCGCCCGTTCGCGACCGCGGTGTCGGATCAGGCCGGTGCCCTCGAGGTGACCGGGCTCGACCCCGCCGAGATCGGCCGCATTGCACTCACCGAGGGCATCGCGCTGACCGAGCTGACCCGGGTCGGCGGCCTGGAGGACGCCTTCCTCTCACTGACCCACGACCACTCCCTGACCGAGGTGACCCGATGACAACGCTCCGCGGCACGCTCAGCGCCGAACTGATCAAGGTCCGGCATTCCCGGGTCCTCCGCGCCGTGCTGGTGATCTCGATCGGACTATCGGTCGGCATCACCGCCCTGCTGACCGCGTTCGGCGGCGGTGACGTGCTGGCCCAGCATCAGGCGGTCGAGGGTGGCGGCCGCTACGAGATCCTGTTCTTCGGCGCGTTCTTCGGCGTCTGGGCCTACGTCTTCTTCGCCGCCGGCTTCACCGCGTCCGAGTTCAAGGACGGCTTGATCAACTACACCTTCGCGGCCAGCGCGAAGCGGAGCCGGGTGCTGCTGGCCAAGGCGATCATCGTCGCCGCCGGCGGACTGATCATCGGCGTCGTCACCTCGGCGATCAACTTCGCCCTGACCCAGGGGGTGCTGGGGCTGACCGGCCATCCGGTGCTGACCCTCGCCGATCCCGGGCTGCTCCGCACCATGCTCGTCTTCATCCCCGCCCAGCTGGTGATCTGGGGGCTGCTGGGGCTGCTGCTCGGCGCGGCATTACGCAGCACTACGCCGACCGTGCTGATCTTGTTCCTGGGATCGCTGCTGCCGGTGGTGACCGCACAGTTCCTGCCGCCGGTCTGGGGCAACACGGTGCCACGCTGGATGCCCGGCGCGCTGATCGAGAGCCTCGCCGGGCTGTCCGTCCCCGGCTCGGCCGGCTACCTGCCGCTGCTGCCGGCCGTGATCGCGACGGTCGGCTGGGTGCTGATCTTCGCCCTGATCGGCCTGCGCTGGTACCGCAGCCGCGATATCTGACGCCTGCGGGTCACTCGGCTCAGCTGCCGGAGCCCGGGTAGCCCGGACCCTGTTGCGGCTGCTGGGGTTGCGGCTGGCCCTGGGCGGCGAAACCCTGCTGGCCGTACGGCTGCGGGACCGGCGCCGGCCGGGCCGGCGGACCGGCCGCCACCGCGGGCTTGCGTTCCGGCCGGACCGCGATGATCAAGCCGGACAGCACCACCACCTGGCCCAGGATTCGTAGCAGCTCATCCGAGTCCGCGCTCAGCATCATGAAGGCCAGGAACCCGGCGGCCAGGATGCAGAGCGCACCGGCGATCGAGCGCAGCACCCGGACGCCGGGCAGCAGATAGGCCACGAGTGCCAGCAGCACGGGAAGGCCGAAGATCACCAACTGGATGACGGGTGCCACGATCTCTGCTCCTAGCCTCGATCTTTCGTGAGCCGCACCCTATCGGCTCAGCGCGTCACCGCCATCGCTCCGGGACCGTTGAGCACCGAGATCCGCTTCCCGAGCAGCCGGGCCACGGTGTCGTCGACGATCTTCAGCAGCGAGCCGCCGCGGTCCTGGCCGTGGCCATGGCCGTCGAGATAGTCGTCCACCGGGCCGTCGGTCGGAAAGACCTTTTCCTCCAGCGGCAGCGGGACCGACGAGCAGATCGCGTTGTCGGTAGCCGAGTTGTTGATCAAGAAGTTGTTCACCACGCCGTCGACGCAGTAGTTGCCCTGGATCGCGTACTGACCATGGAACGGGCTGTCGTCGACCCGGACGACGTTGACCCCGGGCGCCTGGTCGACCGCGGCCATCGCCTGCTCGTACGCCGTCTGCGGATCGAACTCGCCCTGCACCAGCAGCACGTTGTCGCGCACCGACTCCGGCAGCGTCGGCAGCTCGTGCCGCGGCTCATCGGTCCACGGACCACAGACCTCCGACAGCCCGTAAGCCCAACCATAGTAGGGATAGCGCGGTCCCTGCTGATCACTCAACCGCTGATACCACTCGGTCGACTCGGTCGGTTGATCACCGCAGGCGACGGCGAACCGGGTCAGCGGCGCCTTCACGTAGTCCTCCTGCACCTCCGGCTGGCCGAGGTTCTTGCTGATCACCAGCTTCGCGGTCAGCTTCGACGCCGGGACGCCGAACCGCTCCTTCGACACGTGATCGAGCAGGGACCGGCCCTCCTTCGGCAGCGAGCCCAGCTCCGCCAGCGCGTCCTCGTCGATCAGCGAGCCGAGCACCAGCAGCGTGATCACCCAGCCGTCCTGACTGCCGTTGCCGACGAACAGGCTGTCGTAGCTGTCGCCGTCGATGCCGGCCTCGCCGGCGATCTCGCGACCCCGCTCGATCGCCGCCTTGGCCTCGGTGACGGTCTCGCCGAACACCTCCGGGATCAGCCTGTTCGCCCAGGGCAGGAAGACGTCGTCGATCTGCCGCTGTCCCATCCGCGGGAAGTCCTCGAAATCGGCCATCAGCCGGCCCTGCCAGTCCACACTGGAGTCCAGCACCATCCGGCCGGCCCGCTCCGGAAACATCGATGCATACTTCGCGCCCAGCCAGCTGCCGTACGAATAGCCGATGTAGTTCAGCTTCTCGGCACCGAAGAGCTGGCGCAGCAGGTCCATGTCGTGCGCGGTCTGCCAGGTCGTGATGTACGGAGTGATCGCCCGGCTCTGGCAGGCCTCGGCGATCGCCTGCGGCACCTGCTGATGTTCCTTGATCGACTTCGCCGATCGGTCCCGGGCATCCTGCGGCCCCTGCGGCAGCCGGGTGATCGGCACGTCGCAGGTGAGCATCTGGTCCGCCTCCTCGCCGAACGGGTCGAGCCGACCGGTGCCACGGGGGTCCATCCCGAGCAGGTCGTAACGGGCGTTCAGGTCGGGTTGCAGCTCGGCGATCATGGCCGGCAGGTCGGTGCCCTGCCCGCCCGGGCCGCCGGGGTTGGTCAGCACGATCCCCTGGCTGCCGTCCTCCCCGGTCGCCACCACCCGGCTCACCTGCACCTGCAGATCCACACCGGAGGCCGGCTCCGCCCAGTCCCGCGGCACCGTCAGCAGCGCGCACTCGGTCGGCACCGCCAGCTCGAAGCCGCAGTCACTCCAGGCGAGCTTCTGGTCGGCATACTTCGCCATCGCGGGATCCGTGGACTGATCGGGTGCGGTGTCGGCGATGGCCGGACCGGCCGCGGTCGCGATCATGGTGAGGGCCGCGATCGAGGCCAGGCCCGCAGTCACACCGGTCTTCCAGCGAGGCATATCTCTACTTCCGCTCGAGTTCAGGTCCCGACCGACCCTAACGGTCCTGCTCGCTGAGATTGATCAACCCGCCGGTGGACCTTGATCGAACTACGGTCGGATATCTGTGCCGGGACACGAAACCCTCGGGTTACCCTGCGGGCGTGACTGACTTCGAGCCGCCGTAACGGCCTTGGCTACTTGAGCAGGTGCCGGCCCATCACGATCCGCTGCACCTGGTTGGTGCCTTCGTAGATCTGGGTGATCTTGGCGTCGCGCATCATCCGCTCCACCGGATAGTCCTTGGTGTAGCCGTAGCCGCCGAGCAGTTGGACCGCATCGGTGGTGATCTCCATCGCCACGTCGGAGGCGAAACACTTCGCGGCCGCACCGAAGTAGGTCAGGTCGGCGTCACCCCGTTCCGACTTCGCCGCCGCCGCGTACGTCAGCTGGCGGGCCGCCTCCAACTTCATCCCCATGTCGGCGATCATGAACTGGATCCCCTGGAAGTCGGCGATTGCCTTGCCGAACTGGGTCCGCTCCTTGACGTAGCCGGCGGCGAAGTCGAGCGCCCCCTGAGCGATCCCGATCGCCTGGGCGGCGATGGTGACCCGGGTGTGATCAAGAGTGCGCATCGCCGTCGCGAACCCGGTGCCGGGCTCGCCGATCATCCGGCTCGCCGGGACCCGTACCTGATCAAGGTAGACCTCGCAGGTCGGCGAGCCCTTGATACCGAGCTTGCGCTCCGGCGCGCCGAAGGTGATTCCTTGATCAGATTTCTCGATCACGAAGGCGCTGATCCCGCGGCTGCGCGCGTCCGGGTCGGTGACCGCGAACACCGTGTAGTACTCCGAGACGCCGGCGTTGGTGATCCAACGCTTCACCCCGCTGAGCACGTAATGATCACCGTCGGCCTCCGCCCGGGTCTTCATCGACGCGGCGTCGGACCCGGCCTCGGGTTCAGACAGGCAGTAGGAGAACATCGCCGCGCCGGAGGCGACCGGCGGCAGGTAGGTCTGCTTCAGTTCATCGCTGCCGGCGAGCAGGATCGGCATCGTGCCGAGCTTGTTCACCGCCGGGATCAGCGACGACGACGCGCAGGCGCGCGCCACTTCCTCGATCACGATCGCCGTCGCCAGCGCATCGGCTCCGACGCCGTCGTAGGCCTCCGGCACGTGCGGGGCGTGGAAATCCGAGGCGCGCAACGCGTCGTACGCCGTCTGCGGGAAGCTCGCCGTCTCGTCGGCCTCGGCCGCGAACGGCGCCACCTTGGCGTCGCAGACCTCCCGGACCGCGGCGCGAAACGCCTCGTGCTCCTCGGTCGGCGTGTAGATCTCAGAGAAGTCGCTCACCCGGACACGGTACTCGGCACCGACCCGATGAGTTTTGGCGCGCGGACGAGTCGGTTGGTTCAGAATCGAAGCGGCGAAAGGAACCCCCATGTCCGAACCGAAGTCGTCCACCATCGAGGCGCCCGGCGCGACCCTGCACTACGACGTCCGGGAAGGTGACGGCCCCAGCGCTGCGCCGACCCTGCTGCTGATCGGCTCGCCGATGGACGCCGTCGGCTTCACCACGCTGGCCGGCCACTTCGGCGACCGCACCGTGATCACGTACGACCCGCGCAGCGCCGGCCGGAGCAAGCGCACCGACGACGCCACCCGGACCACCCCGCAGGAGCACGCCGACGACCTGCGCCGGTTGATCGACACGGTCGGCGGCGGTCCGGTCGACATCTTCGCCAGCAGCGGCGGCGCCGTGAACGCCCTCGTCCTCGCGGCCCGGCATCCGGAGCTGATCCGGACCCTGGTCGCGCACGAGCCGCCGGTGACCCAGGTGCTGCCCGACCGCACCGAGGCCCTGGCCGCCGTGACCGACATCCACGACACGTACCAGCAGAGCGGAATGGGCCCGGCGATGGCCAAGTTCATCCTGCTGGTCGGGCATCAGGGCCCGATCCCCGCCGACTTTCCGCAGTGGCCGGTCGACCCGGCCCAGTTCGGCCTGCCCACCGAGGATGACGGCAGCCGCGACGACGCCCTGCTCGGCCAGAACATGATCGACTGCAACTACCACGAGCACGACTTCGCCGCCCTCGCCTCCTCCCCGGCCCGGATCGTGATCGCCGTCGGCGAGACCACCGGCGCCGCTCTCCCCCGCCGCACCGGCGAGATCGTCGCCGACCGCATCGGCCAGCAGCCCACGATCTTCCCCGGCGACCACGGCGGTTTCATGGGCGGCGAATACGGCATGCCGCCCGGCGAACCCGACGCCTTCGCCGCCAAACTCCGCGAAGTCCTCACCCCCTAACCCCCAGCCGTCTAACCCCAGCCGTCCCACCCAGGCCCGCGCCGCGCCTTCGCCCCACTTCCTCGCCCTTCGCCTCACCTACAGCTGCCGCGAAGGACCAGTAGGTGGGGCGAAGCCGTGACGCGCGACCGCTACCCGGCGCGCCCCGATGCAGCCGCCCTCCGCCCACCACTACCCGCTCCGCCCCACGTCCTCGCCCTCCGCCCCACCTACAACAGGTGCGAAGCCACAGAAGGTGGGGCGAAGGCCCCGAAGTTGGGCGAAGCCGCTCGAAGCCCCGAAGGTGGGCGAAGCCGCTCGAAGCCCCGAAGGTGGGCGAAGCCGGGAGCCGAGGTCGCCGCTCCCTCGTAGCTGGCGCGCCCAGCGCTCATGCACCCGCGGCTGTCCGCGCCGACTCGCCATTCACCTCCGCCCCACGTCCTCGCCCTCCGCCCCAGCTGTAGCTGGCGCGAAGCCATGGAAGGTGAGGCGAAGTGGACACGAACGTCCAGAAGGTGAGGCGAAGCGGCGCAAAGTCCGGAGGAGCGGGGTCGGTGGGGTCATCCGGAGCGCCAGGTCCGGGCGGACCGGGCGAAGGCACGGGTGAGGCGATCGGCGAGTGCGTCGGGGCGGCGCAGGTCGTCCCAGACCCAGCGGACGACCTGCCAGCCGAGGTCGCGGATGGCGTCCTCGCGTTGTTTCTCCGCGAACAGCACGTCCGACACCGATTGCCCGGGCTTCAGCAGTCGGCCGTACTTGATCTTCCCGTCGAACTCGCCGACCGTGCGTTGGGCCGGCCAGCAGAAGTCCACACACGCGACCTCCTCGTCGCGCTCGTTCAACACCTCGAACTGAAGGACCGGTGGCGGCACCTCGAGGTCGACCATCACCACCCGGCTGACCGACTCACCGACACTTCGGCTCAGCGGATTCAGTAGGCCGACCGCGCGCCGGGCCGAGGCGATTCCCGGCCAGCCGGCGGACCGGTGCAGCACGTCCGACAGTGCCTCGGGCGCCAGCCCGCGGGACAGGGCGGCGTCGCCGATCGGCACCGAGCGGACCAGTCGGACAGCACGGCCGAGGTCGACCACGGTCCGGGCGAGGCTCGTCACGAGCAGTCCGTCGATCACCACGATGTCCGAGTCGTCGAGGGCTGCCGGATGGAGATGTACGTAATGCCGCACCTTTCCACCACCGGCGGCCGATCGGGTCAGGTGCACCCGGCTGATCTCATCCAGCCAGAGCGGCAATCCGTGCACGGCTGCGGCGGATTGGTGGCTCAGCACGGTCGTCGTACTGCATTGTGCGACGGTCGCCCGGATCAACCTCAGGTACTGACCCCGGTCATCCAGAGAGGCTTCCGGCCGGCCGTACGCCCCGCGCCGCACCCGGACCAGTTCTCCGCGCCGTGCCAACCGGGCGACCTCGTCGTAGCCGAAACCCCGAGCCACCAGTTCTCGCGTCAGTTCGATCTTCTTCATAGGCCCACCGCACATCCTCCACACCCGGCCCGCGCCGACTTCAAAAGATCTGTGGACAACCGAATTCGACCGGCGCTGCCTGTGGACGACCGACCCCGGTCGCGGACGCCCCCGCGACCGGGACACTCCCCAAGCCCGCTGAGCCGTCCTTCGCCCCCGCTAGTCGCGCTTCGCGCCCGCTACAGATGCCGCGAAGCACGAGTAACGGGGGCGAAGGACGCCGGGCCCAGGCCACGCGGCACGGCACTCGCGGAACACCACGGCGCGTAGAGGCCGGGCCGGACCGGGCAGTCAAGCCGGCCAAGCCGCCTTCGCCCCACCTCCTCGCCCTCCGCCCCCGCAACAGATGCCGCGAAGCACGAGCAACGGGGGCGAAGGCGATGCGACCGGAGGACGACCGATTCGGCGCTCGCGGGAAACCTGGATGCGGCGGCGGGGGACGGAATGCGCGGTGGCGTGCGCCGGCCCACGAGCCGCCAAGCCGCCTTCGCCCCACCTCCTCGCCCTTCGCCCCCACAACAGATGCCGCGAAGCACGCGCAAAGGGGGCAAAGACGAGGGCGGTGGCTTCAGCGAGGGCGGTGGATTCAGCGAGGGCGGCGAATCGGGGCTCGCGGGGGACCAGGGTGGGTGGTGGCGGAGAGCGGGGCGGGCGACACTGGCGGTATGGACGCTGCGGAGGGGATGGGCGGGAGTGCGCCGGGGGACGGCTACTCGGCTTCGACCGGGTTCCTGGCGCCGTTCGACGTGTCGCCGGCCGCGGAGCAGTTGTACGCCGACCTGCTGCGATCGGTCGACGGGCCGGCGCGCGGGAGCGGCTGGGAGCGGGCGGTGGCCGAGCTGACCCGGGTCGGGCTGGTCCGGCAGGAGGAGGGTCGGGTGGTGCCGGTCCCGGTCCGGCTCGCGGTGGAGCGCTGGGTGATCGAGCAGGAGGCCAGGATCGGCCAGGCGCGGCTGGCCGCGAGCCATTTCGCGTCGCTGCAGGGGCCCAGCTCAGGCGGGTTCCTCGAGGTGATCCGCGGGCTGGAGCAGGTCCGGGAGGCGGCGCATCAGGTGGAGACCGGGGCGGTCAAGGAGGTGCTCTGCTTCGACCGCGAGCCGTACTTCAGCCAGTCCAAAGGGGCGATCTCGACGGCTCAGGAGGCGGTCGCGGATCGCGGCGTGAAGTATCGCGTGGTCTATCAACAGTCGGTGCTGGAGGACCCGGCGATCATGGCCGCGGTGCGCTTCTCGATCAGCCTCGGCGAAGAGGCGCGGACGTTTCCCGACGTGCCGATCCGGATGATCATCGCCGATGATCAACAGGCGCTGCTGGTGCTGCCGTACAGCACGGCACCGGGGGACGACGAGCCGGCCGATGCCGACGCCGTCCTGGTCCATCCGTCGACGCTGCTCGACGCGCTGATCCGGCTGTTCGACTCGGTCTGGGGCCTCGCCGTGCCGATCTCCTCGCTGGACGACTCCGCCGGCACCGACGAGCACCAGCAGCTGCTGCAACTGCTGGCCACCGGCCTGACCGACGCCTCGATCGCCCGCGAGCTCGGCGTCAGCGAGCGTACGGTGCAGCGCCGGATCAACCGGCTGCATCAGTTGCTGGGCGCCAACACCCGCTTCCTGCTCGGCGTCCAGGCGGTCAAGCGCGGTTGGATCTGACCGGGCTCAGCCGGAGTCGGAAACCCGACATGGCCGGATCGCGCCACCGCCCAGATCTGTCGGCGGATCGCCGGAGTCTGATTCATTGACCCCACATGAATCTTCCGCCTGATCAGGCGTTGAATTCTCGGGAGGGTCAATGAAGCAATCCGTCTCAACCCCGTCTGCGGGCCCGGCCTCACGGCGCACACCGACCTGGCGTCGATGGGTCAGCCTGCTCCTGGCACCGGCACTCGCGCTGTCCTCGGCGGTGTATGCCGGTTCGCCCGCCGCGGCGGCGGCGAAGGTGCCCAACGTGGCGGCCCTGGCCGGCGAGCTGGCCAAGCAGAAGCTCACCTGGGAGACCTGTGACTTCGGCGATCCGGCGTTGAACGACCGGTTCAACGTCGCGAACGTCTCCTGCGCGACCGTCAAGGTGCCGCGGGACTGGCACGATCCGGCCAACGGCAAGACCTGGGACATCCGGATCTCGCAGGCCAAGAACATCGACACCAGCAACCCGCGCTACCAGGGCACGATGTTCGTCAACCCGGGCGGTCCGGGCGGCTCGGGTCTGGTCTGGGGTCCGGTGATGCAGGAGCGCACCCCGGACCTGAATCCGTACTACAACTACGTCGGGTTCGACCCGCGCGGCGTCGGGCAGAGCAGCCACGCGTCGTGTGAGTACGAGTGGGACGCCGCCTCCGCCGATCCGTACGCGGAGCTCAAGGCGGCCGGCCAGGCGTGCTCGGCCAACGCCGACGTGAAGACGATCAACACCGAGCAGACCACGTACGACATGGACTTCATCCGGCACCTGCTCAAGGCGCCGAAGCTCAGCTACGTCGGCTACTCCTACGGCACCTGGCTCGGCACCTGGTACGAGAACGTGTTCGGCGCCAAGTACGGCGGCCGATTCCTGCTCGACTCCTCGATCGATGCCACCCAGGCCACCCTGGAGTCGACCTGGAACCTGCAGCCGATCGCCCGCGACCGGCAGTTCAGCATGCACATGATCAACTGGATCGCCCGGCACGACGACGTGTACGGCCTGGGTGAGGACCCGTACAAGATCAAGGACCGCTACTTCGCCGCCACCGCGAAGCTGGATCCGTTCCTGGTGCTGCTGGTCTGGGTGCTCTTCGGCGGTTCGGGTGCGTTCGGCTACAACGCCGACTATCCGCTGGCCGGCGACGTCGTCCAGACCTTGATCGAACTGGGCGAGAGCGAGGACGCGACGGCGAAGGCCGACGCGAGCAACCCGGCGATCACCGCCGACGCGCTGCTGGCCAAGATCGCCGAGAAGTCCAAGGGTGCGCAGCGGAAGCTGGCCGAGCAGGCCCGGGCCGACGTCAAGCCGCTGACCAAGATCAGCACAAAGCAGGAGGCGCGGACCCGTGCCGCCCGCTCGGCCGAGACGCTGCAGACCGGAGTGCTGGAGGATCCGTTCGACATGATCCGCTGCAACGACGGCCAGTGGACCCAGGGCGCGGCCTACTGGGAGGCGCACAAGGTCAAGCAGGCCAAGAAGGCGCCGTTGAGCAACCAGTGGGGGCTGCTCGAGGTGCCGGTGTGCGCGTTCTGGCGGACCCAGAACCTGATGCCGGTCGCCAACGAGAAGACCTTCCCGGCGACGATCGTGTTGCAGGGTGAGATGGATTCGCAGACCGGGTGGGAAGGTGGCTACGCCGCCGGCACCAAGCTGCCGAACACCAGCTTCATCTCGATCGACAACGAGGGCTCGCACGGCCACTTCCCGTACGGCACCGAGCAGGTCGACCGGCCGATCATCAACTACTTCCTGAAGGGCAAGCTGCCAAAGGACATCACGGTCGGCCAGGCGCTGCCGTTGCCGGACGACGCGAAGACCTACCAGTCGTGGGCCAAGCTCAACGGCAAGGCCAAGCACACCGGCGGCACCGTCACCTCGCCCTGGGTGCCCGCGGTCGCCGACAAGCGGATCGCCGCCAGCGACGCGGGCGCCGACCTGCTCGCCGCCGACGCCGCCGGTCAGGTGCTGCGCCAGCAGGTGGAGCAGTTGTACGGCCAGGCCGGGGTCGAGGCGTTGCAGGACGCCGGGACCCTGTAGCTCGACCGAACCTGTCGGCCCGGCCCGGTGATCGTCTCGTCCGACGACGGACGGTGATCATCGAGCCGGGCCCTCCGGTGCCTCCCTCGGCCGGGTGAGACGGCCGACGAGCCAGGCCACCAGGCCCGAGAGGAGACCCACCACCAGGCCGGTGACCAGGCTGCTGATCACCGCGCCGCCGCGAAGCAGCAGTGCCGAGGCCGCCGGCGACGCGTCGGCGAACGCGCCGCCGAGCACCGGTGGCGAGTCGCCCCACGCCACATCCCACAACAGCTGGTGGCCGAGCGCGAGGAAGATCCCGTAGCAGCCGCCGATGATCACCAGGGTCAGCAGCGGCTTCGGCACCCGGGCCAGCACCGCCACCGCGACCCAGACGGCCGGCGGCGCGAAGACCAGCAGCAGGTTGACGAACGTGCCCTCGTGGATCAGGCCGAGGTCGTGCAGGACCACCCGGGGCACGGCGAGCAGAGCCAGCCCGATCAGGCCGACGAGCGGGATTCCGGTGTGCCGTTTGATCATGTGATCCACGCTAGGCACCCGACGGCTGCTGATCATCGGCCTGACGGAGTGACCCGACTACGTCCGGAAGCGACATCCGGCCCACGCGAGGTCGCCCACGGCCGACCCCGACCCCGGAACCGGGGCCGGGGTCGGCTCGGCGACTCGACTCAGGGCGTGAGCCGGTGCAGGTCGCGCGGGAAGAGGGTGACCTCGCGGACGTTGGCGGTGCCGGTCAGCTGGGCGACGAAGCGTTCCAGGCCGATCGCGAAGCCGCCGTGCGGCGGCATGCCGTAGCCGAAGGTGGCCAGATATTCCGCGTACGGTGCCGGGTCCTCGCCCCGGGCCGCGAGGGCCGCCTGGTAGTCCTCCAGCCGGTGCAGTCGCTGCCCGCCGGTGACCAGTTCGGTGCCGCGGAAGATCAGGTCGAACGAGTTCGTCCAGCGCTGATCATCCGGTTGCGGGTGGGTGTAGAACGGCCGCTTGACCGCCGGATAACCCTGCACCACCAGGAAGTCCGAGCCGTGCTCGGTCTTCGCCCACTCCCCCAGCCGGCGTTCGTGCTCCGGCGCCAGGTCCGGCTCGTCCTCGGCGGCACCGACCAGGCGCAGTGCATCGGCGAAGTGCAGCACCGGAAACTGCTCCGGCACGACCGGCAGGTCGATCCCCGAATCGACCGCTCCGGGCACGGCGCCCGCCGCGGCGATCATCCGGGAGATCACCTCGCGGAGCACCATGATCACGTCGTGATGATCATGGATGAAGCCGAGCTCGGCGTCCAGCGACGTGTACTGCGCCAGGTGCCGGACGGTGTCGTGCGGCTCGGCCCGGAACACCGGCCCGACCTCGTAGACCCGCTCGAAGACGCCGACCATGATCTGCTTGTAGAACTGCGGCGACTGGGCCAGATAGCCGGTCCGGCCGAAGTAGTCGACGGCGAACACGTTGGCGCCCGACTCGGTCGCGCCGGCCACCAGCTTCGGCGTCGCGATCTCGGTGAATCCTTGATCATCGAGGGCACCGCGGAAGCCGCGCACGGCGGCCGCGGCGAGCCGCCAGGTCAGTTGCCGGGACGGATGGCGCCAGGTCAGCGCCGCATGATCGAGCAGGGTCGGCAGACCGGTCTTCAGCTCCGGCCGCCAGAGCTCGAGCGGCGGCGGCCCGGCCGGCCGGCCGAGGATCTCGATCTCCGGGTCGACCAGCTCCACTCCTCCCGGCGCCTGCGGGTTGGCGACGGCGCGGCCGGTCGCTCTGATCACGGTTTCCTCGCCCAACTGCTCGGCTTGCTCGCGGTCCTCGGTGATCACCACCTGGATCAGGCCGGTCCGGTCCCGGATGATCACGAAGATCACCGAAGCCAGCTTGCGGCGCCGATGGACGAAGCCTTCGACGGTCACTGCTGTGGCGGGTTGCAAGTCACGGGCCAAGATCCGCTCGGGCGGCCTCAACTGGACTGGAGAATGCGCGGTCACGTCTGTTCACCTCCTGGTAGCTGTTGCCCCGGGAGGTGTGGGCGATCGGGAGCTCGCGGTGCCACCACACCTTCGCCGGCCGAATCGGCCGACCTCTGGACGGTCACTCGCCGCTGACCAGACGGTACGGCTCGGAGGTCGTCACCCTCGTCATCGCCGTCACCGGAAAAGCTAGCACGGCAGCGCAATCCGGGGTCGGTGAATTCTTGACCGTGCAATTCACGTACCGTCGATCGGATGAACGACCCGACGCCCTCACAGCTGCGCCGTACGGACCTCGGCACCGCCGCCGGGATCCCCTGGACCCTGACCACCGCGACCACCGGACTGCCCGAGCCGTGGTCCGACCTCACCGACAGCACCGTCCCGGCGACCGTGCCGGGCGAGGTGTATGCCGATCTGCTCGCCGCCGACCGCATCCCGGACCCGTTCGACGGGGACAACGAGTCCCGGCTGGCCTGGATCGGCCGCACCGACTGGACCTACCGCGCCACCTTCGCGTTCGACCGGCCCGCCGATGATCACCGCCGGCACGAGCTGGTCGCCGACGGGCTGGACACCGTGGCCGTGCTTCGACTCAACGGCACCGAGCTCGGCCGGACCGCCAACCAGCACCGCGGCTACCGGTTCGACGTCACCGAACTGCTCCGCGACGGTGACAACGAGCTGGTGATCGACTTCGAGGGCCCGGCGACCGCGGCCGTCCGGCTCGAGGCCGAGCTCGGCGAGCGGCCACGCGCCTATCCCCATCCGTACAACGCGATCCGCAAGGCGGCGAGCGGCTACGGCTGGGACTGGGGCCCGGACCTGGCCGGCGTCGGCATCTGGCGATCGATCGGGATCGAGTCCTGGAGTCAGGTCCGGATCGCGGCCGTGCGTCCGCTGGCGCTGGTAAACGACGGCGACAAGACGCTGCAGGCCCAGGTCGACCTCGTCTGGACCGAGGGGGCGACCGGCTCCAGCCGGCTCGCGGCAGAGATCTCCGGTCGCCGGGTCGAGCAGTCCGTGGCGGCCGGCCAGGCCTCGGCGATGATCACCGTCGACGTGCCGGAGGCCGAGCTCTGGTGGCCCGCCGGCTACGGTGATCAGATCCTTTATCCGGTGCTGATCACGCTCGGTGACGGCGACCGGCCGCGGCAGCAATGGCACGGCCGGGTCGGCTTCCGTACCGTCGAACTGAGCACCGCGCCGGACCGCTCCGGCAGCGAATTCGTGATCTTGGTCAACGGCACCCGGGTCTACGCCAAGGGCGCCAACTGGATCCCGGACGACGCCTTGATCACCCGGCTGAGCCGGGAGACCTATCGCGCGTCGATCATGGACGCCCTCGACGCCGGGATGAACCTGCTCCGGGTCTGGGGCGGCGGGATCTATGAGAGCGAGGAGTTCTACGGCCTGTGCGACGAGCTGGGAATCCTTGTCTGGCAGGATTTCCTGTTCGCCTGCGCCGCGTACGCCGAGGAGGAACCATTGGCGAGCGAGGTGGCGGCGGAGGCCCGGGAGGCGATCACCCGGCTCAGCGGGCACGCCAGCCTCGCCCTGTGGAACGGTAACAACGAGAACATCTGGGGCTGGGTCGATTGGGGTTGGCGCGCCAAGCTGGGCGACCGGACCTGGGGCGACGGCTACTACCGGGAGCTGCTGCCGGCCCTGGTGGCCGAGCTCGACCCGCGCACGCCGTACTCGCCGGGCAGCCCGTACTCCTACGCCGACTACCACTACCCGAACGACTACCGGCACGGGACGACGCACATCTGGGACGTCTGGAACCGGGTGGATTATCGGCACTACCGCGACTACCCGGCCCGGTTCGTCTCCGAGTTCGGCTTCCAGGGGCCGCCGGCCTGGTCCACCCTGCACTCGGTCGTCCATGATCAACCACTGACGCCGGACAGCCCGCAGACGCTGGTGCATCAAAAGGCCGCGAACGGCAATCTCAAGCTCGAGCTCGGCCTCGGTGATCATCTGCCGCAGTGGCGGGACGATCCGTTCGACGCCGACGACTGGCACTGGTCGACGCAGCTCAACCAGGCCCGCGCGGTCGCGTTCGGGATCGCCCACTTCCGCAGCCTGTATCCGTTGAACACCGGGACGGTGGTCTGGCAGCTCAACGACCAGTGGCCGGTGATCTCCTGGGCCGCGGTCGATTCGACCGGGATCCGCAAGCCGCTCTGGCATGCGCTCAAGGCCGTGTACGCCGATCGGTTCGTCACCGTCCAGCCGCGGCCGGCGCCGCCCGGCCCGCACGATCTGAGCCCGATCGGTGATCAGAAGCCGGCGGTGATCATCCACAACGACACCGACCGGCCCTGGACCGGCACGCTGCTGATCACTCGCCGCGGCACCGGCATCGGTAGCGAGGTCCTCGCCGATCAGACGACGGACTTCGAGGCCGGGCCGCGGTCGGCGATCACCATCGACCTGGCCGCCGAACTGCTGGCAGCCGGCGACCCGTCGGCCGAGTTCCTGGTGGTCGAGACCGGCGACTCCGCGCCCGCGTACTGGTATTTCGTCGAGGACACCGGTCTCCGGGTGCACTCCCCCACCGACGCCGCGACCGTCACGGTCAGCGCCGCCGGCGGCAGCCAGCGGGTGACGGTGACCGCGGAGGCGTTGATCAAGGACCTGGCCCTGTTCCCGGACCGGCTCGACCCGGCCGCCCGGGTCGACAGCGGCCTGGTCACCCTGATCGCCGGTCAGTCGCACACGTTCGTGATCACCGCGCCCGCGCCGCTGGACGAGGCCGCCCTCACCACGATCCCGGTGCTCCGCTCGGTCAACGACCTGATCACCCGCTGAGTCTCAGGTCCGTTCCACGACCGCACGGGTCACCTCGCCCCGGAACCTCCGACAGGCCGATCGAGCCGTCACATCCGCTGCAACACGCCGCACAAACGGCCGCGGATGTGACGGCTCGGCGGGTTTAGAGGGTCTTCGCCTTGGGGTCCCAGTCCTCGGGGAGGAGGGCGGCGGGTTCTACGGTGCTGTCCACCTTGACGAACTCGCCCTGCTCGCCGGACTCGGCCATCGAGACCATGATGTCCAGGACGTGGTAGGCCAGGGCGCCCTGGGCGCGGTGCGGGCGGTCCTCGCGGATGGCTCGGGCCAGGTCGAGGGCACCGGTGCCGCGGCTGGACCTCTCGGTCGTCGTGCCGATCGTCTCCCAGTCGTCGGAGCCGGTCTTCCTGATCTGGATGTCGCCGTGGAAGGTGTTCGGATCCGGGACCAGCAGGGTGGCCTCGGTGCCGGTGATCTCCAGCAGCGTCCGCGGCTGCGGCGAGTCGAAGCTGAAGATCGCGGTCAGCGACTGTCCGCCCTCGAACCGGATCAGACCGGCGGTCTGGCTCGGCACGGTGACGTCGAACTCCTGGCCGGCCAACGGACCGGACCCGATCACGCGCTTGGCCTTGGCTTTGGAGCCGATCGCGGCGACCGACTCGGCCGGGCCGAACGACTGCACCGACGCGGTCAGGTAGTAGGGGCCGATGTCGAACAGCGGGCCCGCCCCCTCCTGGAACAGGAAGGCCGGGTTCGGGTGCCAGGACTCCGGGCCCGGGCTCTGGAACAGGATCAGGCCGCTCAACGGCGTACCGATCACTCCGTCCTGGAGTGCCTTGAAGGTCGCCTGCAGGCCCGCCCCGAGGAACGTGTCCGGCGCGCAACCGACCCGCACACCCTTCTCCTCGGCCGCCTTCAGCAGGGCCTGGCCGGAGGACCGGTCGAGGGTCAGCGGCTTCTCGTTCCAGACGTGTTTGCCGGCCGCGACCGCCGACTGCGCCACCTCGGCGTGCGCGTCCGGGGTGGTCAGGTTGATCACCAGCTCGACGTCAGGATGATCGAGGACGACCGAGTTGTCGCCGGCGGCGGCGATGCCCTTCTCCTCCGCCTTGGCCTTCGCCTTGTCGGTCAGGATGTCGGCGACGGCCAGCACCTCGACGTCGGGGAAACTCTTCAGATTGTCCAGATAGGTGCCGCTGATGACACCCGCGCCGATGATGCCGACGCCGACCGGACCGGTGCGCTTCTGTGCCATGGGATCAGGCCTTTCCTGCGTTGAGGTACGAGTAGCTGTCGCCGACGGCCTGCACCAGGTCGCCTTCGCTGTCGTCGAGCTCGACCACCCGGAGCGCTTCCGGCGCGACCCCGATGTAGTCCCAGACCGGGACGACGCCGGCGCCGACCGCGGTCTGCTTCTTGTTGTCCGAGGTGCCGTCGCCGTCCTTGACGTGCAGCGCCGCCACCCGCGAGCCGAGCCGGCCGAGCAGCGCGATCACGTCGGCGCCGCCGACCAGCGCCCAGTAGGTGTCGACCTCGAGCACGACCTCCGGCGCCAGGTTGTCGGCCAGGATCTCCAGCCCGTGCCGGCCGTCGATCACCGACTCCAGCTCGAACGCGTGGTTGTGGTAGCCGACGGTCAGGCCGTGCGCCGCCGCCTTCTCCGCCGCCGCGTTGAGCTCGGCCGCGATCTGCTTGATGTCATCGGCGGACTGCCAGCGCGCGCGATCGGTGTGCGGATCGATCACCAGCGTCGTGCCGAGTTCCTTCGCCAGGGCGAAGATCTCCTCCTGGTCACCGCTGAGCAGGCCGACGTGGGTCGACGGGGCCGCCAGGTTGTGCTTGCTCAACCCGGCGCGCAGCTCGTCGGCGAAATTGGTGAACGAGAACGGCTCGACCTGGGTGTAGCCGAAGCCGGCGACCTTCGCCAGCGTGCCGTCGAAGTCCTCGGCCAGCGCGTTCCGCACTGTATAGAGCTGCACCGACAGACCTGTCGGATGAGACATGGAAGCTCCTTGTCACCGTGGTGGATTGGGGTGGGATGCGGTTGCGGCGCCGGGTTGGTCCGGCACGGCGCTACCTCGCATCCCCGTCATGGGTGATGACTCTAACGAACCGGTTCAGTAGATTGCAGTAGCGTCTCCTCACACGGACGCCCGGACACGAGGAGGTGGGGGGTGCCCAGGATCACGATCAACGAGATCGCTCGCCGATGCGGCGTGTCCAAGGGAGCCGTCTCGTACGCCCTCAACGGCCGACCCGGGGTCTCGGCCGAAACCCGGGAACGCATCCTCACCGTGGCCCGGGAGCTCGGCTGGGCCCCGAACTGGACGGCGCGGATGCTGTCCGGCTCCCGCACCGAGGCGTTCGGGCTGGTGCTCACCCGGAATCCGCGGGTGCTGGGCAGCGAGCCGTTCTTCATGGAACTCATCTCCGGCATCGAGAGTGTCCTGTCCGAGCGGTCGTACGCGCTGCTGCTGCAGGTGACGGCCGACATGAACGCCGAGCTGGACACCTACCGGAAATGGAACTCCGAGCGCCGGGTGGACGGGGTGATCATCGTCGACCTGAGGCTGGAGGATCCGCGGATCCCACTGCTGAACCGGCTCGACCTGCCGGTGCTCTGCATCGCCGATCCGTCCCGCGCCGGCACGTTCCCCTGCGTCTGGACCGACGACGCGACCGCGATGACCAACGCGGTGGACTACCTGGTCGGGCTGGGGCATCGGCGGATCGCGCGGGTGTCGGGGACGGCCGACCACGGCCAGGTGGAGATCCGCGCCCGTGCCTTCACGACTGCGGCCAAGCAGGCCGGGGTCGACTACGTCATCGCCCCGTCCGACTTCTCGGCCGAGGCCGGCCGGACCGCGACCCGCGAACTGATGATGGCCGACGATCCGCCGACCGCGATCGTCTACGACAACGACATCATGGCCGTCGCCGGGCTCTCCACCTGCCACGAGCTGGGCGTGACCGTGCCGGACGAGGTCTCGCTGCTCGCCTGGGACGACTCGGCGCTGTGCCAGGTCACCCATCCCGCGCTGTCGGCGATGAGCCACGACGTGATGGCGTACGGAGCGCATGCCGCCCGCCGGATGTTCGAGACCATCGAGGGCAACGCCTCCGGCGCCTACCTGGACTCGACGCCGACGCTGACCGAACGCGGCAGCACCGGCCCGCCGCGGCCGCTCCGGGGGAAGACCGGCTAGCCGCAGGAGGGAACCACCATCGGCGCGGCGGTGTAGTGCCGGTGAGTGGGAGGAGGTGGGCGATAGCCAGCGGGCCGGAGCAGACCGACCCGGTCGGTGACCGTACGGCGTTCGCCGACCTGGTGCGGCTGCACGCGCCCACGGCCAAGCGGGCCGCAGTGCTGTGGGGTGCCGGATCCGATGCCGACGACGTGGTCCAGGAGGCGTTCGTGAAGGCGTTCCGGGCGATGCCGCGGTTTCGGCCCGGCGCTGAGTTCCGGCCCTGGCTGCTGCGGATCGTGATCAACGAAACCCGGAACCTGCACCGCGGCCGGAGCCGGCGGGAGCAGCGGGAACGCCGCTGGTGGTCCGGCCGGCCGGAGACCGATCCCGGTGCCGAGGCCGCCGTCCTCACCGCCGTCCGGGCCGAGACCCTGGCCGCGGCCCTGGACCGGCTGCCGGAGCCGATGCGGGCGGTGGTGACCTGCCGTTATCTGCTGGAGCTGTCCGAGGCCGAGACCGCCGCCTGTCTGCGGCTGCCGCTGGGCACGGTCAAGTCGCGGTTGTCCCGAGCGCTGCGACAGCTCCGCGCCGACGCCGACCCGAGCGGTGGGGAGGTGAGCGACGATGACTGATGATCATGAACTCGAGGCCGAGCTGCGCGCCCTGGGCCGGACCCTGACCGTCGATCCGGTGCCCGACGACCTGGCGATGCGGGTGCTGGCCCGACTGCCGGTCCGGCGTCCCCATCCGGCGCGGCGGTTCCTGCGCCGGCTGGTGCTCGACGCGAAGGCGCGGCGGCGGCTGGTCGCGGTGATCATCGCCGCCTTGATCGCCGGGCTGCTGCTCGCCTCCCCCGTGCGTGCTGCGGTGATCGAATGGCTCCGGGTCGGCGGCATCGTGTTCCAGTCCGCGCCGGCCCCGGGCGGCACCGTCCGGCCGGTCTCGCCGGGCGGACCGGTGATGATCGAGGTGGCGACAGTCGACCAGGCCCGGACCATGATCGACTTCCCGATCGGCCTGCCGACGGATCTCGGACCGCCCACCCGGGTGGCGGTGTCGGCGGACCGGCGGCTGGTCGAGCTGGAGTTCGCTACCGCTGCCGGGCCGGTGCTGTTGAGCCAGTTCGACGGCAGTTTGATCATGTTCGTCAAGCGCAACTGGGATCGGCTGATCCGGGTCGAGGTCGACGGCAACCTGGCCGTCTGGCTGCCCGACCCGCACACGATCAGCTACGTCGATCCCGACGGCGTCGAGCACACCGACGAGGCTCGGCTCTCCGGCCCGACGCTGGCCTACGAGGCCTACCCGGCCGGCCCCGGTCGCCCGGTGACCGTACGCCTAGAAGGATCCTTCAACCAGGACCGCGCCATCGCCCTCGCCGAATCCCTCACCTTCCCCTGACCACCCCAAACCCGCCGACCCGTCACATCCGCGGCCGATTCTGCGGCGTGTCGGCGCGGATGTGACGGGTCGGCGGCATGGTGGGGGGCGCGACCTGAGAGTCTTGCCGCGTGGATCGGACAGCCCTGGCCCGTGAGATCGACTCCGTCTGCCGATTGCAAGGGACCTTCACGGTGCGCTCCGGCCAGGTGGTGTCGGAATACTTCGACAAGTACCTGTTCGAGGCTCGGCCTGTCCTGTTGCGCCGAGTCGCGCAGGCCATGGTCCCGTTGCTGCCGGCCGACACCGAACTGGTCGGCGGGCTCGAGCTCGGCGGGGTGCCGATCGCCACCATGGTCAGCTCGCTGACCGGCCTGCCCGCGCTGTTCGTACGCAAGCAGGCGAAGACGTACGGCACCTGTCGGCTGGCCGAGGGGGGCGAGGTGGCCGGAACCAAGATCACCCTGATCGAGGACGTGATCACCACCGGCGGCGCCGTACGCAACGCCACCGAGGCCTTGCGTGAGCTCGGCGCGACAGTCGAGGTAGTGATCTGCGCGATCGATCGAAGCGGAGGCGGCGAGACCGGACCCCTGGCCGACATCGGGGTCGAAACGCGCTCCGTGCTGACCAAGGCGGATCTCGACCGGAGCTGACGGAACCCTGGCCGGCGCGGCGGTGTATCGCAGCCGAGGAAGGGAGTTTCGATGCGCATCCTGTCCCGGCTCGGCCTGATCATCCTGCTCGCCCTGGGCGGCGTCCTGGCCACGGCGTCCGTCGCCGCGGCCGGCGGGCCGACCAGCCTGCTGATCTCCAACCCGCAGAACCAGCGGACCGCGGCGGCCTATGTCGGCGACGCCCGCTACGAGCGGCTGGGCCGGCTGGTCGGCATGAACACCGCCGCCGGCATCAACCAGTCCGTCCCGGGCGAGTCGCCGCCGGTCGGGCTCGAATCCGACTTCGGCGCCGAGACCCGGCTGACCTGGCTGATCCACGACATGGCGGTCTGGCGGGTGGACCGGATCTATCTGACCGGCAACGCGGTCTGGATCAACACGATGACCACGACCGACTGGGGTTCGGGCGAACTCGGTGACGGGCTCTGGCACCGGGCCGCCGACCCGAAGCAGGTCCGGGCCGCGCTGACCGAGACCGGAGTGCTGAAGCCGGCCGCCGCCGAGCGGCCAGACTCCGATCAGCCCGGCTCCGTCGCCGAGCCGGAACCGTCGGCCTCGGAGCCGGTCGGTACGGCCGCCGCGGCCAGCACCGGCGGCCCGCCGCTGGCCGGACTGATCGGGTTCGGTTCCGGCCTGCTCGGGCTCGCCGCGGGGATCGCCGGGACCCTGCTGACCCTGCGGGGCCGGAGTCGGTCGCGCCCCGACCGGGTCGTGCTCACCGGCTGATCATGACCCGGATCGCGGCCCGGCTCGGCCTGCTCCTGCTGCTCGCCGCGGCCATGGTGTCGGCCGTACCGTCGAGCGCATCGGCCGGTGGACCTACCAGCGTGCTGATCACCGATCCGGCGCGGCACCGGACCGCATCCGCCGCTGCCGGCGACGATCGGTATCAGCAGTTGGCGGCGGCGATCGGCTACGACCCGGCTCGTGGGGCCGAACTGCCGTCGGCCGGTGAGTCACCGCCGAGCGGGTTCGGCGCGATCTTCCGGTCCGACCTGCGGGTCACCTGGCTCGCCCACGACACGACGATCTGGCGGATCGACCTGATCTTCTTCATCCGTGACTCGGTCTGGATCGCCACCGGGCGATCCTGGATCACCGAGCCCGACCAGGCGGTCTGGCACCGAGTCGCCGACCCGGACCGGCTCCGGAGCGTCCTGGCCGAGGCCGGTCTGGTGCCGCGATCGGCGTCGCCATCGGCCGCGACCACCTCGGCGCCGAGCGACCCGGTCGCCGGGTCCGCCCTCATCGGTGGCCCGGCCCTCCTCGGGCCGGTTTGCGCCGTCGTCGGCGTACTCCTCGGGATCGGCGCTGCCCTGCTCCCGTCGCGAGGCGATCGAAAGTCGACACAGGTAGAGAAACGGACGCCCAGCAGCCCGAACACGGCGCAAAAAGTCCACCCAGGTAGACAAAACGCACCACCACGCGAGCAGCCCGATCACGGAACGAAAGTCCACCTAGGTAGAGAAACGCACCACCACCCGGGCAGCCCGATCACGGTACGAAAGTCGACACAGGTAGAGAAATGGACGCCCAGCAGCCCGAACACGGCACAAAAGTCCACCTAGGTAGAGAAACGCACCATCACCCGGGCAGTCCGTTCGCGGAACGAAAGTCCGCACAGGTAGAGAAACGCACCACGCCCGGGGCAGGCCGAACACGGTTCGGAAGTCGACACAGGTAGAGAAACGCACCCGCCGGGCGGGCTGGGATGAGGGGTTGGGGGTCAGGGGAGGCGGAGGGTGAGCAGGCGGGCGACGCCGAGGTCGGACCAGGGGTTGGGGGATTCCAGGAGGGCCAGGGTGGCCGGCGGGTAGCGCCGGTCGAGGGTGGTCAGCGACTCCGGATCGGAGGCGTCCGGATCGGCCAGGTCGCGGGCGGCGGTCGGGATCGCGGGTGAATGTCCGATGATCAGGCCGGTGCCGATCCCGTCGTCCAGCTCGCCGGCGGCGGTGATGATCGTCTCCGCCTCGCCGGAGTAGATCGCGTCGGAGAAATCGACCGGGGCCGACAACTCGAGGCCGGCCAGGGTCTGCCGAGTCCTAACCGCCGAGGAGCAGACGACGTGATCGACGACGATCTTCTGCTGCCGCAACCAGTCGCCGACCGCGACCGCCTCCGCCCGGCCGCGCTCGGTCAGCCGGCGATCCTTGTCCTCGAAGCCCGGCCGGAAGTCCTCCGCCGTTGCGTGGCGCAGCAGCAACAGTCTGCGGGTCGTCATGAACTGCACACTATGCGCCTCGCCCCGTGCGACGGAGCGAGGGAGGACTGATCTGCCCTTCGACAGGCTCAGGGAACGGAACAACCGAGAAGAGAGGCGGGGTCAGGGGGTGTAGGCGCGGACGGCGACGACGTGGGCGCGCGGGGCGCCGTTGGTGGCGGTGATCACCAGGCGGAGCCGGTCCAGGTCGACCGGATCCGGCAACGGGTGGTTGCGCCGGCGGCGGCGGTTGCCGGTGACCTCGGCGAGCGGCTGCCAACTGCCGTCGATCAGGCCCTCGAGCCGGTAGTCGCGGACCAGGCCGGGCAGCACGTCGTACGGCGTTCGGTGGTGGTGCAGGTTGATCAGGTCCTCGTCCAGGTCGTCGTCGAAGATCAGCACCACCTCCGCGATCCGTTCATGCTCCGGCCAGGTCAACTCCAGCCACGGCTGTTGATCATGGTCCATCGGCTCGGAGGCCCACAGCCGCGGCCCTCCGTAGGGTCGGGCGTATTCGCCGATCACGCGTTCCGGAGCGTAGGCCGTGGTCGGCTCGGCGAGCCGCAGGCACAGGCCGGAGCGGTGCCAGAGCTGCTTCCAGGCCCGCCACTGCTCGGTGTACGCCTCGTCCGCGGCCGGTTCGCGATGCCGGAAGAAGATCATCCCCGGCTCGACCTGATCACTGCGATGAACGGCGAGCTCCGGGTTGGCCGTGATCACCAGGAACCCGTTCCGGGGTTGGCCGGGCGTCCAGTCGAAGGGCAGCGTGACCCACTGCTTCTCCCCGGCCGGCACCGGCACCGCCAGCCGCTGCACCGGCTCGGCCGGGAGATAGTTCTGCGGCTCAGCGGTCCGGTGCAGCTCCACCGTCAGGGTGGCGTCGCGGTCGGCGTCGAGCAGCAGGTCGACCTCGCCGAGCCGCGGCCAGACCGGAATGATCATCCCGATCGGATCGGCCAGCCGGTGGGTGCCGGACGAAGTCTCCAGCACGATCCGGCGCAGCGTCGAGGAGGCCGTCACCGTCGCCGCCAGTGCCCGGTCGGCCGGGTCGTCGTTGATCACTCCGAGGGTCGAGGCGTCGCTGCGGACCAGCGCCCGGTGCGTCCGGTCGAGGTGCTGGCCAACCAGTTCCCGCGGGGTGACGCCGAGGTCGTGGGCGAGGGCCGCCGCGGTGCCGGCCGCCTCGCCGCCGACGGCGCAGGTCGCCATCACCCGGATGGTGCCGAAGGCGACGTGGCTGGCGCTGATGTTGCGCCCGGCCAGCCACAGGTTCCGGACGTTCACGGAATAGAAGCTGCGCAGCGGAAGGTGGTAGTTGCCGTCCGGATGCCAGTGCCGGGATCCGGCCTCGGTGGCATACATGCCGCCGGGCGGGTGCAGGTCGATCGACCAGCCGCCGAACGCCACCCGGTCGTCGAAGTGCGTCTGCTCCAGCACGTCGTGCTGAGTCAGCACATGATCACCGATGAAGCGGCGATACTCCCGTTTCCCCGGCACGGAGCCGATCCATTCCAGGGTCAGGTTGTCGGCGTCGAACTTCCCGGAGTTCTTGATGTGGTCCCAGATCCCGTAGACGGCGGCCTGCAGTTCGTCGCGGATCCGCTCGTTGTCATCGACCACGTCGAATTCGCCGCCCCACTCGATCCACCAGTAGGCGCAGCCGTTCAGCTCGGTCTTGATCACCCGGCGTTCCGGGATCGAGGTGGTGTCGAGGTCCAGCGCGAACGGCGGCGGCACGAACTTGACCGGATGGCCGACATCCTTGGTGTAGAAGAGAATCGTGCTGCCCAGGGTGTTGTTGTCCGGCACCTCC
Organism: Microlunatus speluncae; assembly: GCF_009299835.1. Classification (GTDB taxonomy): domain Bacteria; phylum Actinomycetota; class Actinomycetes; order Propionibacteriales; family Propionibacteriaceae; genus Microlunatus; species Microlunatus speluncae. The sequence goes on along the minus strand of NZ_VKCZ01000004.1, from coordinate 256,072 downwards.
GGCGCCCACGATTCGCCGAACTCCGACCGCGGCTCCCGCCCGGTCCGGAAGCGGGCCCCGGCCAGGAACCCGATCAGTCCGTCGCCGGAGCAGTCGAAGAACACGTCCGCGCTGAACCTGATCTCCCGCTCCGAGCCCAGCTGCCAGCCGGTCACCGCGGTGATCACCCGATCGTCCGCCGGCCCGACCGCCTCGACGGTCCGCACATCGGTGTTCAGGAACAGGGTCAGGTTCGGCTCCGCCCGGACCGCCTCGAGGACGGTCAGGTCCCAGTAGTACGGGTTGCCGTCGGGATTGCGGAACTGGTTCTCGACGAACAGCTCACCCATGATCCCGGTCTCCCGGGCATAGTGCTGGGTGCCGTGCGCGGTCGCGCCACAGACCCAGACCCGCACCTCGCTGGAGGAGTTGCCGCCGAGCACCGGCCGGTTCTGCACCAGCGCGACCCGCTTCCCGGCCCGGGCCGCGGCGATCGCCGCGCACACGCCGGCCAGGCCACCGCCGACCACCACGATGTCGTACGTCAGCTGTTCGGTCTTCACGTCACTCCTCGGATCAAGATCATTCCGTCTCGTCGCCCTGGATCGGGATGCCGAGCGAATCGGGCGTGCGTTGCGCCACCAGCACGAAGATCAACCCGGCGGCCAGCGCGTCGGTGGCGCGACCGGCGAAGTAGTCGGTCCAGTTCGGTCCGTCCTTGATCCCGGTGTCGATCACCAGGTCCGACGCCCGGGCCAGCGGCGAATCGGTCATCCCGGTGATCACCGCGGTGATCGCCCCGGCGGCGCCGGCCAGCCGGAGGAACTCCGCCGCGTCGGGATGCCGACCGGACCTACTGATCACCAGTGCCACGTCCCGCGGCCCGAGCAGTCGGCCGGCGACGGCGGCTTCCCGGCGACCGCGGTGGAACCAGGCCGGGCGGCCGATCCGGAGCAGCCGGAGTTGCAGTTCCTCGGCCGGGATCGCGTCGCCCCACTCGCCGAAGATCGAGATCCGGCCGGCGCCGGTGATCGCGTCCGCCAGTCGTTCGGCGGCCGCCAGGTCGATCGCCGCGACGGCCGAGCGGAGGGCCTGGGCGTGGGTGCCGGCCAGCACGTCGAGCACCCGGTCGGCCGGGTCCGCCGGTGTGATCGCGGTGCCGATGTCGCGTTCCCAGCCGGCCTGCAGGTCGCGGCCGTGCTCGGTCGCGATCGCCGCGCGCAACGCCGGGAAACCGTCATGGCCGAGGGTCCCGGCGAGCCGGGTCAGCGTCGCCGGCGACGTGTCGGCCGCCGCGGCCAGGCTGGTGATCGAGCTCCGGCCGGCGCGTTCCGGGTCGGTCAGGATCAGGTCGGCGACCCGGCGGGTGGCGCCGGTCAGCTCCGGCAGCAGGGCCTTGATCGATTGCAGCGGTTCGCCCGCCATGACCGGCCCTCCCTCGACAGGTCAACACCTCTCTGCAAGAGATTATCCGGCGATGCCGCCAAGAACAAGATCAACAGAAAATCCTTTGCAGGTACCCGGGACCGCGTACGTGATCACCGGTCAGCCGGCGACCCCGCCGCACCCGTCTCACCCGCCGGCGCCGCCAGGAATCGGCCCACCGCCGCAACGGCCTCGGCCGCCTCGGGCAGGAACGACCAGAAGAGCTGAAAACCGTGGGCGTCGACGGGATAGAGCTCGAGGGTCGCGGGCACGCCGTGTTCCCCGGCCCGGTCGCGGACGGCCACCGCATCGGGCCGCAGCACGTCACCGGTCGCGGCCTGGATCAGCAGCGGCGGCAACCCGGTCCAGTCGCCCGACACGGGACTGACCAGCGGGTCCGTGGCCGAGTGCCCGGCGAGATAGGCCTCGGCGAACCAGCGCCTGACCTCGAGTGGCAACTGCCGGCCCGGGTCCTCGGCGTCGGGGAGCGTGAAGTCGACCGTCGGGCAGAGCAGCGCCGCGCCGGCGGGAAGGCGGACCCCCTCGGCTCGCAGCCGCAACAGCAGCGCGAGCGCCAGCCCACCCCCGGTGGAGTCGCCCGCGATCAGCACCGGCTCGTCGGCCGGCGCCTGGTCGAGCAGCCACCGGTACGCCGACCGGGCGTCGTCCAGCGCCGCCGGGTACGGGTGCTCGGGCGCCAGTCGGTAGTCGATCACCAGGACGCCGGCGCCGGACGCCTCCGCCAGCGCTCCCGCAAGCGGTCGGTAGCCGTACGCCGAGCCGAGGACGAAGCCTCCGCCGTGCAGATAGAGAACCCGGGGCGGCTGGTCGGGATCTGTCGCCACGATCAGGGCCGGCACCCCGCCCGCGGTGATCGGCCGGATCCGGATCCCGGCGGGCACCTCGATCTGGGCGTGCAGCGCTTCGTAGGCCGCCCGTTGCTGCCGCAGATCGCCGTCGGCGCCGCCGTGCCGCCCGACCGGCTGCCACAACCGGACGATCCGCTCGGTGATCTCGCCGCCGACCGACTGGACGGCCCGGACGGCGTCGTCCACCTCGCGGAGCAGGCTCAGGGCCCGGACCAGCATCGCCTCACCCGCCGGGGTCAGCTCGACCCGGTGGGTGTTGCGGCGCAGCAGTTTCGTGCCGACCATCCGCTCGAGGGCGCTGATCTGCCGGCTGAGCGCGGGCTGGGTGATGAACACGCGCTCCGCGGCCCGCCGGAAGTTCAGCTCCTCCGCCACCGCGACGAAGGACCGCAGGTGGCGCAACTCGATCGCGTCGGAGCCCGGCAACGGCACGATCCGAGCACCTTCCTGCACCATCCGTTCAGTATCTCCCGCTCGGCCCGGCACGTGCTGCCGACCGCGCGTGATGCCGATCCGGCACGACGGCGATGCCGGATCGGAACTTCCCTTCGCCGTCCGCTCGCGGTGAGCTTGGACGTATCCAAACCGACCCACCAGAGGAGATTCCCGATGCGCGACGTGGTGATGGCGATGCAGACGACGATCAACGGCCGGCTCGACGACCCCGAGGCCTGGGTGTCGGGGATCGACGATGATCAGTACGCCGAGATCGACCGCCGTTACGACGGCTTCGACTCCATCTTGATCGGTACGACGACCTACGCCGAGATGTTCGAGTACTGGCCCGGCGCGCTCGAGGCCGACACCGGCTTCGTCGACTCGAACGCGAAGATCAACCGACGGATGGCCGAGAAGATGAACGCCTACCGCAAGTACGTCTTCACCCGGCAGCCGGCGTCCGGCGCCCTGGCCTGGAACAACAGCGAACGGGTGGTCGCGGCGACCGACGACGACCTGGTCCGCTTCGTCACCGAACTGAAGGAACAGCCCGGCCGCGACCTGCATCTGGCCGGTGGAGCCGCCCTGGTCCAGGACTTCGTCCGGTTGGGGCTGATCGACCGGTATCGGCTGCTGGTCTATCCGGTCCACTCGCCCGGCGCCTGCTGGTTCGACAAGGTCGCCCGGTTGCCCGACCTCCGGGTCGACGGAGTCGACCACTACCCCAACGACGTCATCGGAATCGACTACCGCGTCGTTCGCGACTGAGTGTCCTGCCCGGCGGCCTGACTGTGCCGAATGGTGGCCGCCGGGAGACAATGGCCCTCGTGCGCTTCCTGAAGACTCCCCCGCCGCATGACCTCACCTATTCCGACGTGTTCATGGTGCCGAACCGGTCGGCCGTGACGTCCCGGCTGGATGTGGACCTGACCAGCCCGGACGGCGTCGGCACCACCCTGCCGCTGGTGGTCGCCAACATGACCGCGATCTCCGGCCGGCGGATGGCCGAGACGGTCGCCCGCCGCGGCGGGATCGCGATCATCCCGCAGGACATCCCGCCGGATGTGGTCGGCGAGGCGATCGGCAAGGTGAAGCGGTCCCACCCGGTGTTCGACACGCCGATCTCGGTGACCGCGCACACGACCGTCGGCGAGGCGATGTCGCTGCTGACCAAGCGGGCGCACGGTGTCGTCGTGGTGGTCGAGGACGGCCGGCCGATCGGCACCGTGAGCGAGGAGGACGCGGGCGGGGTCGACCGGTTCGCGCAGGTGCACGAGGTGATGTCGGACGAGCTGGCGATCGTCTCCCCCGACACCTCGCCGGAGGACATCTTCGACCTGCTCTCCGCCCGGCATCTGCACGTGGCGCTGATCGTCGACCAAGATCGACTGCTCGGCGTGATGACTCGCCGGCACGCGATCCGGTCCACGCTCTATCGGCCGGCGATCGACGCCGACGGGAAGTTGATCATCGGCGCCGCGGTCGGGATCAACGGCGACGTGGCCGGCCGGGCCGAGGCGCTGCTCGCCGCCGGGGCGGACGTGCTGGTGATCGACACCGCGCACGGCCACCAGGAGAAGATGATCACGTCACTCAAGGCCGTCCGTGAGGTGCGGGACCGGCTGGCCGAGCAGGGCGGGCGGCGGATCCCGCTGGTCGCCGGCAACGTGGTCTCGGCCGACGGCGTCACCGACCTGATCGCTTCCGGCGCCGACGTGATCAAGGTCGGGGTCGGGCCGGGCGCGATGTGCACCACCCGGATGATGACCGGCGTCGGCCGGCCGCAGTTCAGCGCGGTGCTGGAGTGCGCCGAGGCCGCCCGGCAGGCCGGCAAGACGATCTGGGCCGACGGCGGCGTCCGTTATCCGCGTGACGTCGCGCTCGCCCTGGCCGCCGGGGCCGGCAGCGTGATGATCGGCTCCTGGTTCGCCGGCACGTACGAGAGCACGGGCAACCTGCTCACCGACGCGCAGGGCCGGCAGTACAAGGAGTCGTACGGGATGGCCTCGGCCCGCGCGGTCAAGCTGCGGACCCGGAGCCAGAGCGGCTTCGAGCGGGCCCGGGCCGGACTGTTCGAGGAGGGCATCTCCTCCTCCCGGATGTATCTCGACCCGGAGCGGCCGAGCGTGGAGGACCTGATCGACTCGATCGTCGCCGGTGTCCGCAGCTCCTGCACCTACGCCGGCGCCGGCAACCTGGAGGAGTTCCACCGCCTGGCCACGGTCGGCGTCCAGTCCAGCTCCGGCTACGACGAGGGCCGGCCCCTGCACGCCTCCTGGTGAGCCGCCTTGTCGGAGCTGAGGATGGCCGGAGCCGGCATCAGTGCTGACAACGTGGAAGGCCGCCGCGCCCGATGGACGCGACGGCCTTTCATCCCCCTTGGACCGGGCTACCGGCTCACTCGGCGCACGGCACCCAGTTGGTCCCCGGAGTCGACAGCCGCTTGACGTACGCGGCGGTGACCCAGCTCTTGTCGGTCAGTTGGTACCACTGGAAGTTCTTGCCGACGCCGGCGCTCGACTTCACGTAGCAGACGACGGAGACCGCCTTGCCCTTGGCCAGCGTGCCGACCTTGGCGTCGTTGAAGTGCGGGCCCTGGCGCCGGTTGACGACCTCGGTCGTGCGGCCGTCGCCGCGTTCGGTGTCGAACGCCGGGCAGTACTTCGGCGCCGCGCCGATGTTGGAGACGTAGCGCGCCGACACCCAGCCCTTGTTGCCGCTGAGCGCGTACCAGAGCGTGTTGCCGTTGATCTTGGTGCCCGGCACCTTGCAGTCGATCGAGATCGTCTTCCCCTTGGCGATCGTGCCCTTGCTGCCGGTGTGCACGGACGGCGCGGGCCGGACCGTGATCCCACCGTTGGCGGTGACCTTCCCCTTGTAGACGGTCGCCGCCTCGGCCGTGCCGGCCGTGGCCGCCAGACCGACGATCGCGATTCCTGCCGCTGCCGCGAGTGCGGCCCCCCGACGAATCGCTGCTGAAACCCGCATTGCTCCTCCTAGGCTGAAGTTCCTGCATTCACCGGGTCTACGCCCGACCTCGGGGCCCGGTTGCATGCGGATTCGCGGAGGTTCCGATTCGTTATCTCTGCTGCAGGTGCCGGGGCGTGGCGAAGAACAGGGCGGCCACGAAGGCGATCAGGATCACCGCGGCCGGCAGCAGCAGCGAGTCGGCCATCGCGGTGGCGAAGCCGGGCTGCAGCGCCTCCGGCAGCCGGCCGGTGCCGATCCCCATCGTCGCCGAGTGACCGTCGGCCGCCTGCGGCAGGTGCGTGGCGAGCCGGCTCTGCATCAGGGCCGCGATGCCGGCCGCGCCGAGCACGGAGCCGACCTGTCGGGTGGTGTTGTAGACCCCCGCCCCCGCGCCGGCCCGCTCCATCGGCAGGTTCCGGGTCGCCGAGGTGCCGAGCGGCGACCACATGAACGAGCTGCCGAGACCGAGCAGCGTGATCGGCAGCAGCAGCTGCCAGACGGGAACGCCCGGGATCATCACCCGGCTCATCCAGATCAGCGACACGGCCACCGTGAGAGTGCCGAAACCGGCGAGGTAGCGCGGATGCATCCGGTCGGTCAGCCGGCCGACGAAGCGGGCCAGCACGATCGACATCACCGCCATCGGCACCATCAGCAGCGCCGACTGGGTCGGGGTGAAGCCGAGCACGACCTGGGTGAACAGCATCAGCGGGAAGCCCATCGCGGTGACCGCGAAGCCGACCGCCCCGATGCCGAGGTTGGCCAGCGAGAAGTTCCGGTCGCCGAACAGGCTGAGCGGGACCAGCGGCTCGCCGCGGTTGACGGCCTGCCAGACGACGAAGCCGACCAGCACCACCACTCCGGCCCCGATCAGCAGCCAGACCGAGATCGGGCCGATGATCATGCCCCAGTCGTACGTTTGCCCTTCCTGGATGCCGAACACCAGGCAGAACATGCCGATCGCGCTGAGCACGACGCCGATCCAGTCGAACCGGTGCCGGTGCGTCGGCAGCTTCGGCACCAGCCGGCCGGCCAGCACGAAGCCGAGGACGCCGACCGGGACGTTGACGAAGAAGATCCACTGCCAGCCGGGGCCGTCGATCAGCAGCCCGCCGGCGATCGGGCCGACCAGGGTGGCGATCCCGGCCACCGCGCCCCACAGGCTCATCGCCCGGCCGCGCTGATCGGCCGGGAAGATCCGGGTGATCACCGCCATCGTCTGCGGCGTCATCATCGAGGCGCCGAGTCCCTGCAGCACCCGGGCGATGATCAACTGCTCGATGGTCCCGGTCAGCCCGCACCACAACGAGGCCAGGGTGAAGACGACCAGACCGGCCTGATAGAGGTTCTTCGGCCCGACCCGGTCGCCCAGCCGGCCGGTGATCAACAACGGCACCGCGTACGCCAGCAGGTAGGCGCTGGTCACCCAGACCACCAGATTCACGTCGGCGCCGAAGTGGCCCATGATCGCCGGCGTCGCCACCGACACGATGGTCGAGTCGACCAAGATCATGAAGAAGCCGAGGACGAGGGCCCACAGGGCGGGCCAGGGGCTACCCCCGTCGCCGGTCTTCACTCCGCGGTCGGCTGCCGGCGCAGGTCGTGTATCGGAAATTTCGGCCATTCCAGTTCCTTGCTCTTGATGCGTTCGATGAGGCGGCTGATCCAGCCCAGCTCGGCCTGCTTGGTGTGCTGGAGGTAGCGCCAGGACAACCAGTAGGCCTCCGGCACTGCCTGCGTCCCGGCGCGCCCCAGCGCCGCGTCGATCGTGGCCAGGTCGGCGGCGAGAGCGGCAGCGTATTCGCCGAGGTAGTCGATCACCTGCTCCCGCGGCAGGTTGTGCGCCTCGTCCAGGGCGACCAGGAATTGGGGGTACTCGTTGACCGGCGCGCGCAGCATCTCGGCCACCCGGGCCTGCAACAGCCGGGCCCCGGCCTCGGTCAGCGCATAGCTGGTCCGCTCCGGCCGGTTGCCGGCCCGCTCGACCCCGGTGGCGCGGATCAGTTCGGCCGCCGCCAGCCGTTCGACGGCGTGGTAGAGCGAGCCGGGCCGGACCTTGACCAGGCGGTCTTCGCCGCGCTCGGTCATCGTCTGCAGCATCTCGTACGGATGCATCTCCCGCTCGGCCACCAGGGCCAGCAGCATCACCGCCAGCGGCGTCAACTGCTGCCTACCCACGCGCTCCCCCGTTATTCCGTACCAAATATTCCACACGGAATATATGCGCATGCCAGCCCCGAATCAACCCGCCCACCCCGTCCCACCCGCCGGATGATCGCGCCCATGCTCCCCCTGTTCCCGCCGTGCTCCCGTTGCAGCAGGAGCACGGCGGGAGTACGGGGCGCACGGCGAGGGGGGGGGGGGGCGGCACGGCGGAGGCGGATCCCTGAGCGGGTGGGACGGCGGGGACGAGTAGCGTCGAGCGGGTGGAGTCGACTGTGGATCCGACGACGACCTTCGAGCGGCATCGTGGGCGGCTGTTCGGCCTCGCGTACCGGATGCTCGGGCAGGCACAGGACGCCGAGGACGCGGTCCAGGACGCCTATCTGCGCTGGGCCGGCGCGGTGCACGCGGCGATCACCCACCCGACGGCCTGGTTGGACCGGGTGGTCACCAACCTCTGCCTGAACCGGCTCGGCTCGGCCGCCGCCCGGCGCGAGTATCCGGGGCCCTGGCTGCCGGAGCCGATGCTCTCCGAGTCGGCCGATCCGGCCGCCGACGTCGAGCAGCAGCAGGCGGTCGACTACGCCAGTTTGGTGCTGCTGGAGCGGCTGGCGCCGGTGGAGCGCGCCGTCTATGTGCTGCGAACCGCCTTCGGTTACGGGCACCGGGAGCTGGCCGAGTTGCTGGGTCTGACCGAGGAGGGCTCCCGGCAGCACTTCCGGCGGGCCCGGCAGCGGATCGACGGCGAGCGCCGGTTCGCCGTCGATCCGGCCCAGCACCGGCAGCTGTTCGAGTCGTTCCTGCGGGCTGCCCAGCAGGGTGACCTGGCCCGACTGGAGCAGTTGCTGGCCGAGGACGTGGTGTCGCGGGCCGATGGCGGCGGTGTCGTCACCGCGGCCCGGCGCCCGGTGGTGGGTCGGAGCCAGGTGGCGGCGTATCTCGGCCGCGGGCTGCACCGCTACGCCGGCGACTTCGAGTTGCGGATCCTCGAGCTCAACGGACAGCCGGGGCTGGTCGCGGTCGCCGACGGGGCCGTTGTCGCGGCGCTGCTGATCGACGCCGCCGACGGCGTGATCGAGAGCTTCCACATCGTCGCGAACCCGACCAAGCTGCGCTTCCTCGAGCGTCAGCTGCGGGGCCTGGAGCTGCTCGGGCAGTGACCGGAATCCAGCACTGGTTCGCGGATCGGGCCCGCTGAGGGCAGATTCACCGAACCGTTGCTGGATTCCGGTCGTCGCGGCTGTCACAAACGCTCCGGCCGTCCGGTTCTCTCCTGGTGACCGAGAGGAGATCCATGACAGAACCGGTGGTGGTGACCGGTGGCACCGGCGAGTTGGGCCGGCAGGTGGTGCGCCGGCTGGTGTCGGCCGGGCGGGAGGTCCGGCTGGTCAGCCGCCGGCCACGCCCGGCCGCCGACCATGAACCGTACGGCTGGGCGACGGCGGACCTGATGTCCGGCGATGGGCTGCGGGACGCGCTGGCCGGGGCGGGCACGGTCGTGCACTGCGCGGGCCGGCACCGACCGGGCGAGGACGTCGCGGCGGCGCGCACCCTGCTCGCCGCGGCGCAGGCGACCGCGGTCGGCCACCTGGTGTCGATCTCGATCGTCGGGATCGACCGGATCCCGTTCGGGTACTACCGGGGCAAGGTCGAGATCGAGCGGGCGATCGCCGGCTCCGGAGTGCCGTACACGATCCTGCGGACCACCCAGTTCCACGAGCTGCTGCGGACGATCCTGGCCCTGGCCGCCCGAGCACCGGTGATGCCGGTGCCCGACCTGCGGTTCCAACCGATCGACGCCGGCGCCGTGGCGGCCCGGTTGGTCGAGCTCGCCGGCAGCCCGCCGGAGGGCCGGGTCGCCGACCTCGGCGGCCCCGAGACCCACGCGCTGACCGACCTGGCCCGCGCCTACCTGACCCGGACGGGCCGCCGGCGTCCCATCCTGCCGCTGCGACTGCCCGGTGCGGCGGTCGCCGCCTTCCGGCGCGGCGAGCACCTGGCTCCTGATCATCCAACCGACGGACCGACGTTCGTCGATCACCTGGCGGCGGTCGCCGATCCCCGCTCGACCCGCTATGGAGGCGGCCGATGAGAATCGCGACCCGGACCGTGTTGTTGATCTTGGGCGTGGGTCAGGGGCTCGGGGCGCTGGCCCAGCTGTTCGCGCCGCGCTGGTTCTTCGACGACGGACCCTGGGTCAGCGGACTGCCGCCGTACAACGAACACCTGATGCGCGACGTCGGTGCCGCGACCCTGGGTTGGGTGCTGTTGATCTTCGTCGCCGCGCTGACCCTGCGACCGTTCCTGGTCCGGCTGGCGGTGCTGGCGAATCTGCTCTTCACGGTGCCGCACTTCGTCTTCCACGCGAGCCACCTGGAGGGCTACTCGGGGGCCGAAGCTGTGGCGCAGCTGATCACCTTCGGCCTCGGCATCCTGCTGCCGCTGATCGCCCTGGCCCTGCACGAACGCAGCGTCCAACCGGCGCCGCAGCCCGCCTGAAACGACGAACCGTCCGGATCCCGAGGGGTCCGGACGGTTCGGTCGAGCAAGCTCAGTGCGCGTGATCACCGCGGTAGAACTCGTACACCAGGCCGGTGCAGGTGACGATCCCGGCACCGAATCCGAGGATCATCAGCCACCAGCCGAACACCGGGCCGAGCGCGATCAGCACCAGGGTGAGCGCGACGTACAGCGGCCAGATGCTCGACGGCGGGAAGAAGCCCAGCTCGCCCGCACCCTCGGCGATCTCGCCGTCCTTCTTGTCCTCCGGCCGCTGATCCATCCGGCGGGCGATCAGGGCCAGGTAGCCGGTGATCATCAGCGTCAGGAAGAAGCACAGGGTGAGCGCCGCGGTGCCGGTCGGGTCACCGCTCATCAGGTAGTAGATCGGGGTGACGATCACCAGGAAGATCGCCAAGAATCCGAAGATCCACGCCTCGGCCTTCACGACCGCTCCTCCCTGTCGACCCGCTCTTCCAGCATTTCCTGTCGTCCCGCGTCATCGCTCGAGTCCACGCCGGACCGGATCAGGCCCTCCTCGTCGACCGAGCTGTCCTGATACTCCTCCAGCGCGAGCTCGGGATGGTGCAGGTCGAACGCCGGCGATTCGGACCGGATCCGCGGCAACGAGGTGAAGTTGTGCCGCGGCGGCGGGCAGGACGTCGCCCACTCCAGCGAGCGGCCCCAGCCCCACGGATCGTCGACGCCGACCAGCGGCGCCCGGCGCGACTTCCAGACGTTGTAGAGGAACGGCAGGATCGAGGCGCCGAGGAGGAACGCGCCGGCCGACGAGACCTGGTTGAGGACGGTGAAGCCCTCCTCCGGCAAGTAGTCGGCGATCCGTCGCGGCATGCCCTCCGCGCCCAGCCAGTGCTGCACCAGGAACGTCGTGTGGAAGCCGATGAACAGCAGCCAGAAGTGGATCTTGCCCAGCGTCTCGTCCAGCATCCGCCCGGTGAACTTCGGCCACCAGTAGTAGAAGCCGGCGAACATCGCGAACACCACCGTGCCGAACACCACGTAGTGGAAGTGCGCGACCACGAAGTAGGAGTCGGAGAGCTGGAAGTCCAGCGGCGGGCTGGCCAGGATGATGCCGGTCAGGCCACCGAAGAGGAACGTGGTGAGGAACCCGATCGACCACAGCATCGGCGTGTCCAACGAGACGCTGCCGCCCCACATCGTGCCGATCCAGTTGAAGAACTTCACCCCGGTCGGGACCGCGATCAGGAACGTCATGAAGGAGAAGAACGGCAGGTTCACCGCTCCGGTGACGAACATGTGGTGCGCCCAGACCGCCACCGAGAGCGCCGCGATACCGAGTGTCGCCGCGACCAGGCCGATGTAGCCGAACACGGGTTTACGACTGAACACCGGCAGGATCTCGGTGATGATGCCGAAGAACGGCAACGCGATGATGTAGACCTCGGGATGGCCGAAGAACCAGAACAGGTGCTGCCAGAGCAACGGCCCGCCGGTCGAGGAGTCGAAGACCAGCGCCCCGAGGGACCGGTCGGCCTCCAGCATCAGCAGAGCGGCGGCCAGGATCGGGAACGCGATCAGCACCAGGATCGAGGTGACCAGGATGTTCCAGCAGAAGATCGGCAGCCGGAACATGGTCATCCCCGGTGCTCGCATGCACAGGATCGTGGTGATGAAGTTCACCGCGCCGAGGATGGTGCCGAGGCCGGCCAGGTAGAGGCCCATGATCCACAGGTCGCCGCCGACGCCGGGCGAGTTGATCGCGTCGCTCAGCGGGGCGTACGCGAACCAGCCGAAGCTGGCGGCGCCGCCCGGGGTCAGGAAGCCGGAGACGGTGATCAGCCCACCGAACAGATACAGCCAGTACGACAGCATGTTCAGCCGCGGGAACGCGACGTCCGGCGAGCCGATCTGCAGCGGCATGATCGCGTTGGCGAAGCCGGCGAACAGCGGCGTCGCGAACAGCAGCAGCATGATCGTGCCGTGCATGGTGAAGAACTGGTTGAACGTCTCGTGCGAGACGTACTGCAGGCCCGGGAAGGCCAGCTCGGCCCGGATCGCCAGGGCCATCAGGCCGGCGAAGCCGAAGAAGACCATCGAGGTGATGAAGTAGAGATTGCCGATCACCTTGTGATCGGTCGTGGACAGCCAGGACCACGAGATCGTGCCCATCCGGCGCCTGGCCGGGGTGACCTCGGGCGTGACGGTCCGCTCCGCCGTCGTCATCGTGCCCCTCCTGCTTCCGGAATGGCCGGACCGTTCTTGTTGGCCGCCTCGGCGCCCATGGCCTCGCCGATGTTGCCGCGTTCGGCGAGACCCTTCAGGTATTCGTTGTACTCGGCCTCACTGACCACGTGCACGTTGAAGATCATCGCCGCGTGGTAGGTGCCGCAGAGCTCGGCGCACTTGCCGGAGTAGACGCCCTCCCGGGTGGGAGTGACGTCGAACGTGTTGGTCCGGCCCGGCAGGATGTCCATCTTGAACGCGAAGGCCGGGATCCAGAACGAGTGGATGACGTCCGGGGAGTTGAGCTTGAACCGGACCGACTCGCCCACCGGCAGATAGAGGTCGGGCGAATGGTTGACCGTGCCGGCCTCCCAGACGTCGTTACCGACATCGGGATTGTCCGCTTCGCGGTAGTTGAAGGTCCAGGACCACTTCTGACCGACCACGTCGACGACGTGATCCGGCTCCTCGACCTTGCTCAGCACGTGGTCCTGGGCGATCACCGTGTAGTAGAACAGCACACCGATGATCACGAACGGGGCCAGCGAGTAGAAGATCTCCATCGGCAGGTTGTAGCGCTTCTGCGGCGGAGCGTCGGCGTTGCGCCGGCGATACCTGATCACCGCGAACCCGATCAGGCCCCAGACGCCGATGCCGACCACCGCGGCCGCGATCCAGGTCCCGATCCACAGGTCGTGCATCACCGGGGCGCGATCACTCGCCATCTCCGGGTAGCCGAGCCGGGCCAGGTCCTCGACGCTGTCGCAGCCGGTCAGCGCCACCCCGGCACCGATCGCGCCGAGCGCCAGCAGCACCCGTCGCCCCGGAAACCGGCGCGTGCTCCGAGCGACCGTCCCGGGACTCCCTACCGGGACGGACCTGTTGCCAGTGCCACGCACATCGCGCCTTTCGTTCTTCGGCCAAATCGCCTCGCTGGGCGAGATCCGGACGACGGTGGGCAGGCCATCACGCCGGACCAAATCTCGGTGCTCACCCTAACGCAGATCGCCCCGGCTTCAGCGCCGGGGCGCGGGTGGTCCGGGACACCTTCGGCGCGGGTAGGTTTGCCGTCGTGACGGGACCGAATCCGACCGTCTTCCTCGACGGCTCCACCGCCGAACCGCTGCTGCCGGAAGCCCGGGCGGCCTGGCTGGCCGCGCAGGACTCCGGCTGGGGCGATCCGCTCCGGTTGCACCGCCCCGGCCGGCTCGCCGCGCAGGCCCTGGACCAGGCCCGGGCGCTGGTCGCCGCGGCCGTCGGCGCCCGGCCCGACGAGGTCGTGTTCACCGGCTCCGGACCGCAGACCGCGGCGGCCGCCATCGACGGGCTGGCCCTCGGCCGGCGGCGGATCGGCCGGACCATGATCACGTCGGCGATCGAGCACTCCGCCGTGCTGGCGGCGACCGCCGCGGCCGGCGAGCCGATCCGGGTCGCCGTCGACCCGGTCGGCCGGATCGACCTGGCCGACTGGACCGCGACGGTGAGCCGGCCCGAGGTCGCGGCGGCGGTGCTCCAGGTGGCCAATCACGAGGTCGGCACGCTGCAGCCGTACGCCGAGGCCGCGGAGGCCTGCCGGGCCGCCGGCGTGCCGCTGGTGCTGGACGCGACGGCGGCGCTGGGCCGGATCGAGCTTCGCGACGCCGGCCCGTGGAGCATCCTGATCGGCTCGGCCGCCGCGTTCGGCGGCCCCGCCTCGGTCGGCTTCATGATCATCCGGCGCGGCACCCGCTGGCGGACGCCCTATCCGGTCGACGACTATCAGGACGGCCGCTGGCCCGGCCCGCCGGATGTGCCGGCGATCGTCGCCGCCACGGTGGCGCTACGGACCTGGCTCGACCAGCCGGAGCTCGGCGTCCGGCAGCACGAGTTGATCAACCGACTGAGGGCTGAGGTCGCGACCTTGATCACCGACGTGGATGTGGCCGGCGACCCCGAGCGACGGGTGCCGCACCTGCTCACCTTCTCGGTGCTGTACGTGGACGGCGAGACCCTCACCCTCGAGCTGGACCGGGCCGGCCTCGCCGTGGCCAGCGGCTCCGCCTGCAGCGCCTCGGCGGAGACGCCGTCGCACGTGCTCGCGGCGATGGGCGCTCTCACCCACGGCAACCTGCGGATCGGCCTGACCCGCGCCAGCACCGAGGCGGACGTCGATCGGTTGATCACCGCCCTGCCGCCGATCGTCGCCGGCATCCGGGCCCGGTTGGACGCACCATGATCGATGCGAGTTGTTGATCATGGACGAACTGGACTGCCTGGGGATGAAGTGCCCGCGGCCGATCATCGAGCTGGCCCGCCGGATCACCGCCCTGGAGTCGGGCGCGGAGATCGTGATCTTGGCCGACGACCCCGCCGCCGAGCCCGACCTGGCCGCCTGGTGCCGGATGCGCGGGCACGAGTTGATCAGCACCGATCCGCCACGGTTCGTCGTCCGGAAGGTTTGAGCCCGCTCAGATCGAGCCGGCGAGCCGCTCCCGGCCGAGCGCGATCAGTTCGTCGGCGCGGCGGAGGTCCTTCGGCCGGCCCGCCGCCAGCCGCATCGTGATCAGATCACTGGCCCGCAGATAGCCGATCGACCAACCCTCCGGCGTCTGCAGTCGCTGGCTGCGCTGCAGGTAGTCCCGGACCTCGAGCTCGCCCCAGGGCAGCGCCGGCGTACAGGCGTCGCCACTGACCGTCGGCGCCACGAACTGCACCTTCGGCAGCAGGAACGATTCCGGTCCGCAGGGCAGCGGGCGACCGTCGTCGTCGGTCAGCTCGGCGCCGATAGCGGCGAAGCCGGCCGCCAGCGCGGGCGTGTGGCGCGGATCGCCGTCCCACAGCAGGTCCAGGTCGCCGGTGAGTTCGGCCGACCCGTGCAGGATCCCGGCCACCTGGCCGATCACCACCACCGGGGCGCCGGCGCGATGCAGTGCCCGCAGCAGCGGTCGCGGGTCGAAGTCGATGGCGCCGTCGGTGGCCAGCGTGCCCACCACGTCGTCGGCGTCGTCGTGGGTCCGGCCGGTCCGGGTCCGACCTCGTACGGCCTCCGCCGTCTTGGCCAGGGCTCGGTCGAGCCGATCGTACGCATTCATGATTCACATCCCGCAGACGCAGCATCGCCGCCCGATTGCGCGGGCGGCGATGTCGATTTGGATCGGATCAGTGGAAGCTGTCACCACAGGCGCAGGACCCGGTGGCGTTCGGGTTGTCGATGGTGAAGCCCTGCTTCTCGATCGTGTCGACGAAGTCGATCGTGGCGCCCGTCAGGTACGGCGCGCTCATCCGGTCGGTGACGACGCTGACGCCGTCGTAGCTCTTCACCACGTCGCCGTCCAGCTGACGCTCGTCGAAGAAAAGCTGGTACCGCAGACCGGAGCAACCACCCGGTTGGACCGCGATCCGCAGCGACAGGTCGTCGCGACCCTCACCCTCGAGCAGTGCCTTGACCTTGCTCGCAGCTTCCTCGGACAGCACCACCCCGTCGGAGACAGGGGCGTCGGTCACCTGATCGGTCGACATGTGTGGCTCCAAACATTGTTGACGAACTACCTACTCCACCCGGCCAACCTCCGGCCGCGGGAGAGTATTCCCGAATCCCGAGTGTAGTCACCAGCTCCAGGACCGGGCGACCCGACGGACCACGGCGGACAACTCTTCGGCGTCGATCCCGGCCGTGACCGGGGCGTCGGCGGCGGAAGCGCGGACCGGATAGGCCGATTCGATGCCGATCGTCCGCATCTCCCGGCCGCCGATCAGCACCTCGCCGCCGACCACGATCGCCGGGCACAGCGACCGCTCGGCCAGCCGGGCCGCCGCAGCCACCACCTCGCCGCCGCGATCGTGGAAGTCGAACACGTCGCAGCCGCTGACCACCAGCTCCAACCGATCGTGCGCTCCGCCTTCCAGCGCCAGCTCTGGTCCGGTGGTCAGCCGCCCGCCCAGGGCGAGGATCGCCAGTGCCGCTCCGCCGCACGCCCCGGCGCCCGGCCGGTCCTCGACGCCGAGCAGCCGGGCCAGCCGTTCCAGCGTCGCGTCCGTCCGCAGCAGTCGCTCCGGGTCCACCGTGCTGCCCCGCCGCAGCGACGTGAGCCCGCGCAGCCCGAGCAACGGCCGCTCCGCCTGCCCCGCCGGGACCACCCCGATCAGCTCCGCCGCTCCGAGCAGCTCCCGGACCTGCTCGAGGTCGATCCGGCCGATCCCGTCCAGCCCGGCCACTCCTCCGTCCAGCGCCACGTCCGCGCTCGCCTCCAGGGCCCCGAGCAGCCCGGCCCCACCGTCGTGGCTCAACTCGGCCGCCGCGAGATCGATCACCAGCCGCTCCGGCTTGTCCCCGTCCCGGAGCGCCGCCGCCACCACCTCGCCCAGCGCCGAACTACTCTGCTCGTACGGAATCGAGCCATGATCATGATCATGGCCCGAATCCACGACCAACCCGGCCGCGACCGTGCCGCCGGAGCTTGCCGTCCACGCCGGAAGCTCGGCCGCCATGCCCGTGATCAACTCGGCGCCGAGCTGATCGGCATAGGCCTGGCCGAATCCTCTTCCCGACGCACCTGCTGGGGTGACGTGCGCGCCCGGCCATCCTTGGGCCAGCGTGGCGCCGGCTTCTGCTGAAGTCATGGAGCCGATGGAATCCGTGATCACTAGCACGCGCATGCTGGTCATCCTTCCTTCCTTTGGGGGTAAATCCCGCGGTGGGGTCTGGGGGATAGGTGCGCGGGCAACCATCCGCCCGCGAGCAAGTCATGGGTGCCGCTGCCGCGGTTCTGCGTTCGCGGGCTCCCGCCAGGCCCGTCCACGCCCGCGCACCTATCCCCCAGACCCCACCGCTTCCTTTGTGCGCACAGGGGTTTTTACCGCCTCAGCCGAGCGCTGACCTGGTCTTGCCGACTGCCAAACCGGAGCGGTAGGAGTGGTCACGAGGGAGTTCGTTCCCTGAGCTTGTCGAAGGGGAGACCAGAGTGGGGTCTCTGACGGATCAATGCATCGGGCTTGCCCTTCGACAGGCTCAGGGAACGAACAAGCGCTCGTGATCGGCTCGGCGGAGAGGCATCGAACTGCTTCGACAAGCCAGAAACGAACTCCCTCGCTACCAGCCATACGCTCGGTTTGGCAGTCGGCAAGATCAGACCGGCGCTCGGCTGAGACGGCCAAAACCCGCCAGCGATCCCAAGGGGAGCGGGGACTGCTGGGGGTCTGTGCGCGGGCGTGGACGGGCCTGGCGGGAGCACGCGGACGCGAGAACCGCGGCAGCGGCACCTCGACTGCCCGCGGGCGGATGGTTGCCCGCGCACAGACCCCCAGCAGTCCCCGCGTCATGCCACCCACTCAAGAGACCAGCGAGTAAACCAGGACAGAACACCAGAGTTATCCTGTTCGAATGGCGATCAGCAGCCCGCTCCCCCTGTTCGTGCTGGGCAGCGGCACCGATCCAGACACGGAACGGGGCGTCGAGTGCCCCGGTGAACTGCCCCCGGCTTCCGATCCGCAGCTGGTCGAGCGGGCGCGGCGGGCCAAGGAGGCGCTTGGGGAGCGGGTGTTCATCCTCGGCCACCATTATCAGCGGGACGAGGTGATCCAGTTCGCCGACGTGACGGGCGACTCGTTCAAGCTGGCCAAGGATGCGGCGGCGCGGCCGGAGGCGGAATACATCGTGTTCTGCGGCGTGCACTTCATGGCCGAGTCGGCGGACATCCTGACCGGCCCAGAGCAGCGGGTGATCCTGCCCGACCTGGCGGCCGGCTGCTCGATGGCCGACATGGCCCGGCTGGCCCAGGTCGAGGACTGCTGGGATGCGCTGGCCGACGCCGGCGTGGCCGAGGTCACCGTGCCGGTCACGTACATGAATTCTTCGGCCGACATCAAGGCGTTCTGCGGCCGCAACGGCGGGGTGGTCTGCACCTCGTCGAACGCGAAGCGAGTGTTGGAGTGGGCGTATGAGCGGGGTGAGAAGGTGCTCTTCCTGCCCGACCAGCACCTGGGCCGCAACACCGCCGTGCTGCAGTTGGGGCTCGAGCTCGGCGACTGTGTGGTGTACGACCCGCGGCAGCCGAACGGTGGTCTGACCACCGAGCAGCTCCGGGACGCGAAGATGATCTTGTGGAAGGGGCATTGCTCGGTGCACGGCCGGTTCACCGCGGACGCCGTCGACGAGGTCCGCGTCCGGGTGCCGGGGGTCAAGGTCCTGGTGCACCCGGAGTGCCAGCACGAGGTGGTGTTGAAGGCCGACCTGATCGGGTCGACCGAGTTCATCATCGCCACGGTCCGAGAGGCGGAGCCGGGTAGCAAGTGGGCCATCGGCACCGAGCTCAACCTGGTGCAGCGGCTGGCCCAGGAGCACCCGGAGCAGGAGATCACGTTCCTGGAGCGCAACGTCTGCTACTGCGCCACGATGAACCGGATCGATCTGCCGCACCTGGTGCAGTCGCTGGAGAACCTGGTCGAGGGCCGGGTGCTGAATCAGATCCAGGTGGATCCGGACACCGAACGGGATGCCAAGCTGGGCCTGCAGCGGATGCTCGACCTGCCGGGAGACACGGCCCGCGACTGACGCCCACTCCTCCGGGACGGTACGACCTCGGGCCGGAACGACATCGAGTGGACACCTCCCCGGGGCGTACGACGCTGTCGCACCGGATCGGTGTCCACTCGATGAGGCTCTGCGGCGGCGCGCTCAGCCGCGGCGGCGTAGCACCGCGATCAGGATCGCGGCCGCTCCCAAGGCCGAGGCGGCAATCAGCACCGCCTTGGACCGGGCGGGAACCACCGGCGGCTCGTCGACCTCGGTCGGGATCGGTGCCGCGGCCGGGATCGGCGTCTCGGTCGGGTCGACAGCGGCCGTGAAGCCGTCGCCCGAGTCGGTTGCATCCGGTTCGACGTCGGCCAGCCAGTCGCCGGCGTCGGCACCCGGTTCGGCGTCGGTCCAGCCCTCGTCGACCTGTTCGGTCGTGTCGAGCCCGAACTCCTCCTCGTCCGGCGGCTGCCGATCGACGAGTGGATCGTCCGGTTCCCAGTAGTCATGCTGCATCCAGCTCCCCCTAACCCCTCCTAGGGTCATCACGTTCGACGACTCGGCGGAGTTCCGGTCGCTGTCCGAAATTCGGCGGACCCGGGCCACGGATCGGTCACGCTCGCGGACGAACGACAGCCCGTCGCCGAACCGTTGACCGGTCCGGCGACGGGCTGTGTCGCCTGGTTGGGCGCCTCCGCTACTGCTGCGGGGGCGGACCGCCCAGGCCAGGATCCCCACCCTGGTCTGCGGGCCGGGCCGGCGGCAGGTCGCCCGGCACGGCGTACGGATCCTGCTCCGGCGCGGCGTGGGCCGGCTGCGCCGACGCGGCGTGGGCCGGGGCCGGTGCGTCGGTGCTGACCTGCTCGGCCAGCGACTCCAGCCAACCCTCCCAACGCTGCTGCATCGGCCGGATCAGACCACCGCCGACGCCGACGATGATCACGCCGCCGATGGTGCCGAGGACGGTGACCAACACCGGCGTGGTCACCGTGGTCGCGACCCCCAGCTGGTTCACCGCGGCGATCACGCCGAGGGCGATCACCAGGCCGTACACCAGATTGGACAACAGCCGGGCGAAGGACCGCCCGGCCAGCACCGACAGCAGCAGATCCTTCAACACCTTGGCGACCGCGGCCGCGATCACGACGAGGATGATCGCGACGATGACTCGCGGCAGGAACGTGATGATCGTGCTGAGCAACTGCTCGACCGGATTCGGGCCGAACGCGCTGAAGGCGAACTGCAACGCGATCAACAGGACGAAGTAGTAGACGATCTTGACGATCAGGCCACTGACGTCGATATTGACCTGGGCCACGAATTTCTTCAGCCCGGCCCGTTCCAGCAGATTTCCGAAGCCGATCTTGGCCAGCAGGATCTCGACCAGTTTGGACAGACCCTTGGCGATCAGCCAACCGATCAGAAGGATGATCAGAAAGCCCAGCAGTTTGGGGACAAAGGTGACGACAGCAGACAAGCCGTCGGACAATGCCCGGACTAATACCTCACCCATCGATTTCTCCCTTCGAACAGCCCCCGGACTGGCTCATCGAAGGTGGTGGCGCCACTCGGAGATGAACCACTCCCCGAGGCGGCCGACAATGATCGAACTCGAATAACTGTGATCAGATCATTTCTGACCCTGCCGGTATCCGCGAATTCTGTCAAGAGTCCCGGCCGGCGGCGATCATGTCCGCCCGGTCGACGATCTTGATCCGCTGCCGTTCGGCTGCCCGGCCCAGCGCAAGCTCATGCGCGTCGAGACGGTCCCATTCCCGCAGGGTCGTGAAGTCGACGTGTTTGCTCCGGAGCAGTTCCCCGATCTCAGCGGTTTCAATCACCGATGATCGGGGTAACTGATCGAGTTCGGCCAGCACCCCGGCGATGGTTTCCGCGGCGTCGGATTTGGTGTGGCCGATCAGCCCGACCGGCCCGCGTTTGACCCAGCCGGTGACATGAATGCCGGGAATGATCTCACCGCCGAGATCAACGACCCGGCCGGCCAGATTCGGGATCACACCGCCGCGTTGATCGAAGGGGAGACCGGCAATCGGGGTCGATCGATAGCCGATCGCGCGATACACCGCCTGCACCGGCCGGTCGGTGAATTCGCCGGTTCCGAAGATCATTCCGGTCGAATCCGATTCCGTTCGTTCGGTGCGCAGACCGATCACCCGATCGCCACCGAGGACGGCGACCGGGGCGGCCCGGAAGTGCAGGTGCAGGCGCCGCGGCGCGCCGGTCGCCGGCCGGCCGACCCAGTCCCGCAGGATCCGGGTCACCGTGCGTCGCTGTCGACTCTTCTTGATCAACAACTCGTCGGCCGCGGTCAGCTCGGCCCCGTCCGGATCGACGATCACGTCCACGTTCGGCGACTCGGCGAGCTCACGCAGCTCCAGCGGAGTGAACTTCGCCTCGGCCGGACCGCGGCGGGCGAACAGGTGCACGTCGCGAGCCCGGTTCGCCGCCAGGCAGCGCTCGACGTTGTCCGGGATCTCGGTGATCAACTGCTCCGCGGCCGGCTTCGCCAGCATCCGGGCGACGTCGAGCGCGACGTTGCCGGCGCCGATCACCGCAAGCTCGGCCGCGTCCAGCGGCCAGGTCCGCGGTGCGTCGGGATGGCCGTTGTACCAGGAGACGAAGTCGGCGGCGCCGTAGCTGCCGGGCAGGTCGATCCCCGGGACCTCCAATCGCCGGTCCCCGGTCGCGCCGGTCGCGAAGATCACCGCGTGATACAGCTCCCGCAGCTCGGCCAGCTTGAGGTCGGCTCCGTAATCGACGTTGCCGAAGAACCGGATCCCCGGCGCGGCCAGCGCCTGGCGGAGCGCGACCACGACCTCCTTGATCCGCGGGTGGTCCGGCGCGGTGCCGTACCGGACCAGTCCGTACGGCGTCGGCAGTCGATCGAAGAGGTCGACCGACACCCGCGGTCCCGCCCCGGCCAGCGCCGCCGCCGCATAGATCCCCGCCGGCCCGGCCCCGACGACCGCCACCCGGAAGCTCCCCACGTACCCACGCTCCTATTTAGCCAACATCTTCCTTTCGGAATTCTAGCCGTCGGTTTTTCACGTTAACGTGAAAACTGGCGCTTCCCACGAGTTGTAACCCGTGGGAAGCGCCAGCAAAGTGGGTGAAGCTGATCGATCAGCCGGGGATCAGGCCTTCCTCGGCGTCGCTGAGCAGCTCTCGGACTTCCTCCAGCGTCGCGTCGGACGACGGCAGGATGAGGTCGGAGTCGTGCAGCTCCTCGGGCGGCAGCTCCGAGCCGGAGCGGACCTTCTCCAACAGCTCATGCAGCGCGGCCGCCAGTCGGTCGGCGTCGTTGGCCGCGACGGCCTGCTCGACCGCGTCGTCCAGGGCGTTCAGCTCGGTCAGCGCCTCGTCCGGCAGGTTCCACTGCCCCTCGCTGAGGATCCGGACGATCATCGGAGATCGCCCTGGTTCGGCTGCTGCGGGGTCGCCGGCTGGGCCGGTGCCGCAGGCGGCGTGGCCTGCGGTGCGGCGGCCGGGGTGCCCTCGATCGCCTGCGGCGCGCTGCCGCCACCGATCGACGCCTTCATCTGCGCCAGCTCGCTCTCCACATCGGAGGTCGAGGCGAGCTGCTCCAACTCGAGGGTGATGTCGTCCTTCGCCGTGCCGGTCGGGTCGTCCAGGGCACCGGAGGCGAGCAACTCGTCGATCGCGCCGGCGCGGGCCTGCATCTCCGCCGTCTTGTCCTCGGCCCGCTGGATCGCCATGCCGACGTCGCCCATCTCCTCGCTGATGCCGGAGAAGGCCTCGTTGATCCGGGTCTGCGCCTCGGCCGCCGAGTAGGTCGCCTTGATCGTCTCCTTGCGGGTGCGGAAGGAGTCGACCTTGGCCTGCAGCCGCTGGCTGGCCCGGGTCAGCTTCTCCTCTTCACCCTGCAACTGCGCGTGCTGGGTCTGCAGGTCCGCCATCTGGCCCTGGATCCCCGACCGCCGGGTCAGCGCCTCGCGAGCCAGGTCTTCGCGACCGACCTCGAGGGCCTTCTGCGCCTGCTGGGTCAGCTTGTCGGCCTGGGTGCTCAGCCCGTTCGCCTGCAGCTCCACCCGTTTCCGGCTGGTCGCGACATCAGCAACGCCTCGACGCACCTTCTGTAAGAGCTCCAGCTGGCGCTGGTAGGAGTAGTCCAAGGTCTGGCGCGGATCTTCCAGCTTGTCCAAGGCCTTGTCGGTCTTGGCGCGAAAGATCAGCGAGATGCGCTGAAAGATGCCACTCATGACGAGAGCTGGTCCTTCCGATGGCGGATGTGCGGGCCCGGCTGGGGATTGACTGAAGTCAACCCTATGCCCGCAATGGTAACGAGCCCAGCGGGCACGGCCGAAGAGGTTTGGGCATTTGGGTTGCAACCCTGAGAGAATCGTGGTTCGAGCAAGGCGTACGCCCTACACCGTTGGACGCAGCCGACCCCGACGAGTCGCGTACCGAGAAGTAGAACGACAAGCCGAGAGGGACCCGTGGCACTGTTCCGCCGCCGTACCGAAGCCGCTCCGGAGCCGGAGCCGACCCCGTCCGCACCGACCGTCGGACCGGCCCGGAAGGATCGGCCGACGCCGACCCGGAAAGAGGCCGAGGCGCTGCGCCGGCAACGGGTCGGCAAGAACCTGAACTCCAAGGAAGCCCGCAAGGAGGCCAACCGCAAGGCCCGGGCCGACCGGGTCCGGGTGATGAACGAGCGCGAGGCGGCGCCGGAGAAGCAACTGCTTCGGGACTACATCGACTCCCGCTTCAACATCGGCGAGTTCGTGCTGCCGGCGCTGGTGGTGATCTTGGCGCTGACCTTCCTGAACTCCGTCTTTCCGTTCGTCACCTACATCACCACGGTGCTGATGTATCTGTTCCTGCTGGTCGCGGTGATCGACGTGTTCCTGATGTGGCGCGGCTTCAAGAAGGTGCTGGCCGACCGGATGCCGCGGACGCCGACCCGGGGCCTGCTGATGTACGGCATGAACCGCTGCATCCAGATCCGCCGGTTCCGGATCCCGCCGCCCCGGCTGAAGCGCGGCGAGAAGTACTAGTCACAGGGTGAGCGCGCTCTACCGGCAGGTCTACGACAAGCTCCGGGCCGACATCGAGCAGCACCGGATCGGCATCGGCGACCGGCTGCCGTCCGAGGCCGAGCTGATCGACTCCCACCGGGTCAGCTCGATCACGATCAAGCGCGCGCTCGACCTGCTGCGCACCGACGGCTTCATCGTCCGCCGGCCCCGGCTCGGCACCTTCGTGATCAGCGACGTGCAGACCAATGGGCAGGACGAACAGGACCCCGCCGGGGCCCGGCCACTGATCGGCTGCGTGGTGACCAACTTCGACGACACCTTCGGGACCAAGATCATCGCCGGAGCGATCGACGAGGCCCAGGCCAGCGCCCGGCTGGTGATCAACCGCAGTCTGGGCGACCCGAGCGCCGAGGACCGGCTGATCCGGGCCTTGGTCGACGCGGGCGCGAAGGCGATCATCCTCGAGCCGAGTTCGTCCGAATACGTACCGCCGGTGGTGCTGGAGTTGATCACCCAGTCCTATCCGCTGGTGATCATCGACCGGCTGCTGGACGGCGTGCCGGTCTCCACCATCGCCTCCGACAACGTCGCCGGCGCCCGGGAGGCGACCGAGCACCTGATCGGCCTGGGTCACCGGCGGATCGGCCTGATCACCAGTGCCGGCCCGGTCTCCACCCTGGACGAGCGCCGACGCGGCTTCCTGCTGGCCAACGCGACGGCCAGTGTCGATCATGATGAGCGGAACGAGTTCCGGGGCGTCGAGTCCACCCGGCCGAACTCCCTCACCCCGGTCGAGGCCGACCTCGACGCGCTGACCGCCTTCGTCGCCGACCGGCGGGAGCTGACCGGCTTCGTAGTCTCCGAGTTCAACATCGCGCTGTTGCTGCGCGAGGCCTGCCACCGGCTCGAGCTGGAGATCCCGCGGCACCGCTCCGTGGTCTGCTTCGACCACCCCGATCTGTTCTTCGACGCCGCCGCGTTCCGGTTCACCCACATCCGGCAGGATCAGGACGCCCTCGGCCGGCGAGCGGTCGAGCAGGCGCTGACCCAGATCGCCGACCCCGGCGCGATCAGCAAACACACCCTGCCGACCACCCTGGTCCCCGGCGCCTCCACCCGAAAGCTCCGCCGCAAATCCCACTAGAACCGACTTGTCAGAACTGAGTTGTGTCAGGGCACAACTCAGTTCTGACAAGTCGGCTCAGGCGGTGGCGAAGCGGCCGAGGACGTCCTCGCTGATGCCGTCCAGGCGGTCGGCGAACAGGCGCTGGTACGCCAACTCCTCGCGGCTCCGCGGTGCCTCCAGGTCGGACACCCGGTGCGCCCGCCAATTCGCGGGCAGATCCAAGGCGTGGCCGTGGTCGCGGATCAGGGCGGCCATCCCGCTGCCGTCGCCGAACTGTTCCTTCACCCGCCACAACAGATCGTCGGGCAGCCAGCCGGCGAACGCCTCGCGGAGCAGGGCCTTCTCCTGGCCGAGCCGGCCGGGCAGCCGCCAGCCGATCGGGATCGACTCGGCCAGCGCCACCAGGTCGAGATCCAGGAACGGCACCCTGGCCTCGAGCCCGAAGGCCATGGTCACCCGGTCGCAGCGCTGCAGGTTGAGGTTGTGCAGGCCGCGGACGCTGCGTTCCAGCTCGGCCTGGAGTTGATCAAGGTCGAGTTCGCGCAGGTGGTCGTAGCCGGCGAACAGCTCGTCCGCGCCCTCGCCGGTCAGCACGACCTTGACCGACCGCGCCGTGGTCTGCGCCAGCAGGTAGTTCGGGATCGCGCTGCGGACCAGTGACGGCTCGTACGACTCGATGCTGGCGACCACCTCGGGCAGCACAGCGAGAGCCTCGTCGGCGGTGTAGATCCGTTCGGTGTGGTCGAGCCCGAGGTGTTCGGCGACCCGACGGGCGGCGGCGAGATCGCTGCTGTCGACGGTCCCCGCGGCGAAGGACCGGACCGGGCCGTGCGCCGGATCGGCGTGCCGGGCCATGATCGCGGCAACGAGGCTGGAGTCCAGCCCGCCGGACAGGAAGACGCCGACCGGGATGTCGGCCATCAGCCGGCGGCGGACCGCGGTGATCAGGCGTTCCCGGATCAGTCGCCGGGCCTCGGCCCGGTCGGCCGGCACCGCCGGCGCGCCGACCTGCGGCCGGATCCGCACCAGCCCGCCCGCGGCGGTCCAGGCGTGGCCGGGCGGGAACTCCCGCACCTCGGGCCGGAGCTCCGGATCGAAGGCGCGCAACTCCGAGGCGAACAGCACCGCGCCGTCGACGTCGGCCCAGTAGAGCGGCTTGATGCCGAGCTCGTCGCGGGCAGCGACCACGCTGCCGTCCGGTCCGGCGTAGACGAAGGCGAACATCCCCCAGAGCCGGGCGATCGCCGGCACGCCGTCGCGCCCGATCAGCGCCGCGATCGCCTCGCTGTCGGACCGGGTCCGGAACGGGTAGTCCGGGTGATCGGCGCGAATGGCCTGATGGTTGTAGATCTCACCGTTGGCCACCAGCCACCGGTCGCCGGGAGCCGGCAGCGGCTGCTGCCCCTCGGCCAGATCGACGATCGCCAGCCGGGTGTGGCCGAGGAAGGTGGGGCCGACGATCCGCTGACCCTGCCCGTCGGGTCCGCGGTGGCCGACCCGCTCGACCATCCGCCTTCCCCGGGCGAGGTCGTCGGTCAAGATCACGGACGTGTTCGGGCGGTGGATCGCGACGATGCCGCACACAGGAGATTCCTCCGGACGCCGGCCTTGCTGCGGACGGCAATCGGTTGCAGGCACTCCACCCTACGTGAGTCGGCGGTCCTGACCGAACCGAGCGCGCAGCTCCAGGGCCATGATCGCGCTCAGCTGCGTCGAGTATTTGATCTTGGCCGAGCGCGGCGTACGCCAGTCGTTGCCGGCCAGCCGGGTGCAGCCCGCGGTCGATTCGATCAGCGCGTCGGTGCTGTCGATCACGAAGCCGCGCAGTTCCGTGGCGGCCGCCGACCGCGCATCGAGCCGGTCCAGCAGCAGGCCGAGGTAGCGGTAGTAGACCCCCTTGAACAGGCCGCCGTCACCGTCCCCCTCGTCACCGAACACGCCATCCGGGGCGAGCTCCCTGATCGCGGTGGCCGCGGTCCGGATCGCCCGACCGATCAACTCGTCGGGATCCTCGGCGGTCCGGGCCAGCTCCACCGCCGCGCCGACGTAGAGGCCCTGGTTGTAGGTGAACCGCCACTGGGTGTCGATCCGGCCGTCCTGCTCCCGGTTGATGCCGTCCTCGACGAATCCGGTCGCCGGGTCGACCAACGTCTCGGTCAGCCAGCCGAAGGACCTGCGGGCATAGTCGAGGTAGAGCTGATCATCCAGGAGCTCGGCCAGCCGGCAGGACAAGATCACCAGCGGCCCGTTGGCCGGCGTGTTCTTGTAGTCGAGCTGCTGCTTGCGCCAGGCCAGGCTCGGGCCGACGTGATCGTTCCAACCGTGCTCGACCACGTGCCGCCAGATCGCGGCCGCGTCGTCGCGATAGGCCGGCTCGCCGGTCGCGTGATGCAGCCGGAGGATCGCCAGCGCGTACCAGAGCATGTCGTCGAAGTAGTCGTTGAACAAAGAGCCGCCGTTGCGTTCCCTGATATTGCGGCAGGTCGCGACCGCCGCCTCCAGTGATCGTTGATCACCGGTGCGGAGGTAGGCGTCGAGCCGGACGTCGATCACGTGGGCGAGCCACCAGTAGTTGAAGACCACGTCGTCGCCGGTCGGGTGGCCGTTGTGCAGCAACTGCGGCCACGGCGCGCCGAAATGATCATCGAGCAACTGCTGGGCGCGGTCGGCGAGCACGCCGGCGGTGGTGATCTCGAGGTCGGTCACTTGCGCTGCTCCGCCAGGATCTGATTGCCGCGCTTCTCCGCCTCGGCCAGGGCAGCCTCGGCGGTGATCTCGCCGGACATGAAGCGCTGCAACTGCGGGATCAGCGCCTTGCCCTCCATGTCGGAGTAGCCCTTGACCGTCGGCCGGGTCTGGGCGTATTTCATGGTCGCCACGAAGGCCGCGTACTTGTCGCTGTCGGTGAAGTACGGGTCCTCGGCGGCCTCGATCAGGGCCGGGATCCAGCCGGACAGCCGGCCGAATGAGACGGCGTTGGCCTTCTCGGTCGCCCACCACTTCATGAAGGCCCAGGCGCCGTCGGGATTCTTGGCGCCGCGCGGGATGATCAAGCCGAAGCCGCCCATGTTGGCTGCCTGATCACCGTTCGGCCCGGCCGGCGGCTCGGCGATGCCGTACTTCAGCGTCTTGACCTTGTCCAGGTCGGCCAGCGCCCACGGGCCGTCGTACTTCATCGCGATCTTGCCCTCGGCGAAGCCGTCACTGCCGGCGCCGAAGCCGAGCTGGTAGACCTTCTCGTCCAGCAACTGCTTCCAGAAGTTCAACACCTCGATCCCCTGCGGGCTGTTGAACGCCACGGTCGTCTGATCCTCGGACAGCATGCTGCCGCCGGCCTGCCGGATCCACATGTTGAACAGGCCCGGATCGTCGAGCGAGAACCCGGACCGGGTCAGCTTGGCGCCGGTCCGCTTGGTCAGCGTGGTCGCCACCTGCTTCAGCTCGGCCCAGTTGGTCGGCGGTTCGACCCCGGCCTCGGTCAGCAGTTCGGCGTTGTAGAACAGGGATCGGTTGTCGACCAGCAGCGGCAATCCGTACCGCTTGCCGTCGACGGTCATCTCCTCGACGGCCGGGCCGTAGAACCGAGCAAGATCGATCTTGTCCGCGGCGATCCGATCGTCCAGGGCGGCGAAGGCGTTCTTGCCGGCGTAGATGGAGGTGTTGAAGCGATCCCAGAGGACGATGTCCGGGACCCGGCCGCTGGCCATCCCGGTGAGCAGCTTCTGCTCCACCTCCTCCTGGGCGACGAAGGTGACCTTGTAGTCGGTCTGGGCCTGGTTGAACGCGTCGGCCTGGGCCTTCAGCTGCTTGGCCTGCTCGCCGGACCAGCCGCCCCAGAACGTCACGTCCTTGATCCCCGAGGGACCGCTGGCGGTGCCACCGGTGGACGGCCCGCCGCACGCGGCGAGGACGACGAGCAGGCCGGCGATCAGCGCGGCCGCGGCGATTCTGATGGTGCGCATCGTTGAACTCCTATTTGCTGGCGCCCAGATGGGCGACACCCTCGATGATGTGGCGCTGGGCCAGGACGAAGATGATCAAGACCGGGACACTGGACAGCACCGTGCCGGCCATCAGCGGGCCGTAGTCGGTGACCTTGTCGTTGACGAACGTGGACAGCGCGACCTGGACGGTCAGCATGGTCGGATCATTGAGCACGATCAGCGGCCAGAGGAAGCCGTTCCAGCCGGCCTGGAAGGTGAGCACGCCGAGCACCGCCAGCCCCGCCGCCGCCAGCGGCAGATAGACCTGGGCGAAGATCCGGAACTCACCGGCGCCGTCGATCCGCGCCGCCTCACCGAGCTCGTCCGGCAGGCTCTCGAAGAACTGCTTCATGAAGAACACGGCGAACGGGCCGGCGGCGCCGGGCAGGATCACCGCCCAGTAGGTGTTGATGAAGCCGAAACCGCCCTGGCCGAGCAGGTCGTTGCCGCCGGCCAGCGGCCAGTAGCGCAGCACCAGGAACGCGGGCACCATGGTGACGATCCCGGGCACCATCATCGAGGCGAGGAAGGCGCCGAAGACGATCTTGCGGCCGCGGAACCTGAGCTTGGCCAGCGCGTAGCCGCCGAGCCCGCCGAAGAACAGGTTGGTGACGCAGCCGATCAGGGCCAGGAAGAACGAGTTGAACAGATACCGGGCGAACGGGGTTTCATTGAACACCCGGGTGTAGTTCTCCCAGGTCGGCGTCTTCGGCAGCAGCGACAGATAGTTGCTCAGCGCCTCACTAGCCGGCTTGAACGAGGTAGCCAGCGTCCAGACCAGCGGCATCACGGTGCTGAACGCGATCGCGATCACCGCGATCCACCACAACACCTGCTTGACGATCTTGGTCGGTGTGGCCCGTCTGGTCATGACTGTCCGCCCATCCGATTGATCCGTACGTTGATCACGGTGAAGACCAGGATGATCGCGAACAGGATGAACGACAGCGCCGAGGCGTAGCCCATCTCCAACGCACCGAACCCCTTGTCGTAGATGTAGTAGACGATCGTCACGGTCGCGTTGCCCGGACCGCCCTTGGTCAGCACGAAGGCCTGGTCGAACACCTGGAACGCACCGATGATCAACAGCGTGGAGACCAGGAACATGGTCTTGGAGATGCCTGGCAGGGTGACGTGCCAGAAGCTGCGCCAAGCGCCGGCGCCGTCCAGCTGGGCGGCCTCGTAGAGATCCCGTGGCACGCCCTGCAGTCCGCCGAGGAAGATGATCATGTTGCCGCCGAAGCCGGCCCAGATGCTCATCGCGACGATCGCCGGCATCGCCCACTGCGACTCGTAGAGCCAGGCCGGGCCGTCGATGCCGAACCAGCCGAGCACCACGTTGAACACGCCGTACTGCGGATTGAGCAGCCAGAACCAGATCGAGGCGGTGGCCACCGTCGAGGAGACGACCGGGATGTAGAAGAGCGTCCGCAGCACCCGGACCGCCCGGCTGCTGCGGTTGAGCAACAGCGCGGTGGCCAGCGCGACGATGATGCCGAGCGGCACGTACATGATCGTGTAGTAGGCCGTGTTGCGCAGCGCCACCCAGAAGAACGGGTCGCCGAACACCTTGCTGTAGTTCGCCCCGCCGACCCAGGCAGTCTCCCCGACGATCGAATAGTCGCTGAAACTGAGCACCGCGGCGATCACCATCGGGACCAGCAGGAACGCGACGAAGAGCAGGATCGGCAGGGCCAGGAACAGCCAGCCGCTGATCGTCTGCTGCCGGGCCGTCGTCCAGCCGCGCCGGCGCCGGGGCATTCCGGTCGCGGGTGCGACCCGTACCGGATCTTCGGTGATCGACGCCATCCCTGCCCCCTCGCTGAAACTGGGGCTATTCCTACACCAATGGTTACCTCAAGGACAATATGAATATATTGATTGAGATGAATCCTTGACGAGACCGGTCCGGGGGATCTAGCGTCGGGCCATGACCCGACGCGCCATCGGCGCCGCGATCGCGGCCCTCGTCACCATCGGCATGATCACGCTTCCCACCACTGCGGCGGTCGCCGCGCCACCCGACGCCCCTGCGGCGCGGGACACCGGGGACTCCCGGACCGCCGCGGCGCGGCTCGCCGCCGAGCAGCAGGCCTCCGAAGATCGACTCGCGGACGGCGCGACGATCTACGGCCGGTCGATCGAGCTGCACATCTCCGACGCCGACGCCCTCGGCTGGGCCCGGATCAGCAACGGCGATCCGACCGACGAGGTCTGGCTGGACCGTTCCTTCGACGGCGGCGAAACGGTCGCCGACGAGCGGCTCGGCTACTCGACCATCCCGGCCGGCACCCGCTCGGTCACCACCCCCGAGTTCAGCCTCAACGACGGTGATCGAGAAGGGGTGTTCCGGGCCTGCGGCAAGGCCGGCAACGTCGCCGACATCGCCTGCACCGGCTGGGTCGGGGTCGAGGAACCGCAGACCGCGGGCACGCCGGCCAAGCGGGCCATCGACGCCCTGATGCGCTTGTACAACGAGGACACCGGGCTGTGGAAGACCACAGGCTGGTGGAACTCGGCCAACGTGCTGACCGCGGTGCTGGACTACCAGATCGCCACCGGTGACGACCGCTACGAGTGGGTGATCGCCAACACCTATGACAAGAACAAGGACGCCCAGGGCGGCAACTTCACCAACGATTACATCGACGACACCGGCTGGTGGGCGCTGGCCTGGATCCGGGCGTACGACATCACCGGCGAGCAGCGCTATCTGGACACGGCGATCTTCGATGCCGAATACATGTGGGACACCTGGAGCGACGTCTGCGGCGGCGGCGTGATCTGGAACATCAACGTGAAGTACAAGAACGCGGTCACCAACGAGCTGATGATCAAGGTGCTGGCCAGCCTGGCCAACCGGGTCGACGATGCCAGCTTCCTGGACCGGGCGGTGCAGAACTGGGAGTGGCTCCGCGACAGCGGCATGATCAACTCCCGGAACATGATCAACGACGGCCTGAACGACGCCTGCGAGAACAACGGTCAGCCGACCTGGACGTACAACCAGGGCATCGTGCTCGGCGCTTTGGCCGAGCTGGAAGCGGCCACCGGCGACAAGCAGTATCTGCGCACGGCCCGGAAGTTGGCGCTGGCCTCGACCCGGGACCGCGGCATCAACCCGAAGGGGATCCTGACCGAGCCCTGCGAGGCGGGTGACTGCGGCGCCGACGGCCCGACCTTCAAGGGTGTCTATGTCCGCAACCTGGCCGAGCTCAACGCCGCCCTGCCGGGTCGCCCGTTCCAGGTCTATCTGGAGCGGCAGGCGAAGACGTCGTACGCCAAGGACCGCAACCGCTTCGACCAGTACGGCCTGCACTGGGCCGGCCCGCTCCGCTTCATCTCGGCCGCCACCCAGCAGAGCGCGACCGAGGCCCAGGTGGCCCCACTGCGCTGATCTCCGGAAACCGGTGTGACACGGTTAGGGCATGGAGTTTCGATTTCTGGGCCGGAGCGGCCTCAAGGTTTCGGCGGTCAGCTACGGCAACTGGGTGACCCACGGGTCGCAGGTCGAGGCCGAGCAGGCCGCGCTGTGTGTCCGGGCCGCGCTGGACGCGGGCATCACCACCTTCGACACCGCCGATGTCTACGCCAACACCAAGGCGGAAACGATCCTCGGCGACGCGCTGGAGGGTCAGCGGCGGGAGAGCCTGGAGATCTTCACCAAGGTCTACTTCCCCACCGGTCCGGGCGGACCGAACGACTCGGGGCTGTCCCGTAAGCACATCCACGAGTCGATCAACGGCTCGCTGAAGCGGCTGAAGACCGACTACGTCGATCTCTACCAGGCGCACCGATTTGATCACTTCACGCCGCTGGAAGAGACCATGGAGGCGTTCGCCGACGTGGTCCGGCAGGGCAAGGCGCTCTACATCGGGGTCAGCGAGTGGACCGCTGATCAACTTCGCGCCGGCCATGCCCTGGCCCGGGAGCTGAAGATCCCGTTCGTCTCCAATCAGCCGCAGTACAACGCGATCCACCGGGTGATCGAGGCCGAGGTGGTGCCGGCCTCGCTCGAGCTGGGGATCAGCCAGGTCGTCTTCTCCCCGATCGCCCAGGGGGTGCTGACCGGCAAGTACCGGCCGGGGCAGGCGCCGCCCGAGGGATCCCGGGCGACCGACCAGGCCAGCGGCGCCAACTTCATCAAGGGTCTGGTCAGCAACGAGGAGTTGCTGGAGCGGGTGCAGCGGCTGCTGCCGCTGGCCGAGGCCGAGGGCCTGACCATGGCCCAGCTGGCCGTCGCCTGGGTGTTGCAGAACGAGAACGTGGCGACCGCGATCACCGGCGGCTCCCGGCCGGAGCAGATCACCGCCAACGCCGCGGCCGCCGGCAAGCAACTGTCGGCGGAGACGATGAAGGGCATCGACGAGGCCCTGGGCGAGGCCATCGTCACCGACCCGTCGCTGACCGCCAAGTCGGCCCCGAGCAAGCGGCTCACCTGATGGCCTGGCATTGGACCTACCAGCCGGCACCGGCCGGCGGGACCGAGCGGAGCATGGACTTCCCGCGCCAGGGCGACGCCGAGTCCTGGCTCGGCGAGACCTATCCGGACCTGTTCGAGGACGGGGTCCGCTCGGTCACGCTGTGGGAGAGCGAGCGGAAGGTCTACGGGCCGATGAGCCTGGAGCCGGACGGGGCCTAGGAGGGTGGTGTCGAACGGTGGTCGTAGCGAGCGGCGTCCAGGTGCGTGCCCGGCAAGGCGGAGGAGAAGGTCGTAGCGGTGTCCTACGGACGCCGACGACAACGCGGCCGGGTGCGTGCCTGGGCGTCGCTCGGTGCGGCCACCGTTCGGCACCGCCCTCCTAGTCGGGTGGACGCCGAGGTCGCCGTCGTCGGAGTCGGCACGATGGGTTCGATGGCCCTGTGGCAGCTGGCCCGGGCCGGGGTCGCCGCGATCGGCTTCGAGCGGTGGAGCCCGGGGCACGACCAGTCGGCGGCGGGCGGCGAGTCACGGATCTTCCGGACCGCCTATCAGGAGGGCACGGCCTACGTGCCGCTGCTGCTCCGCGCCCATGATCTCTGGCGGGAGCTGGAGGCAGAGTCGGGCATCGACCTGTTCACGGCCTGCGGCTGCCTGATGATCGGGCCGCTCGAGCACCCGGACCTGCGCCGAGTCCTGACCTCGGCGCAGACCTACGACGTGCCGCACCGGGTGCTCGACCATGATCAACTCGTCGAGCGCTATCCCCAGTTCGCCTTTCTGCCCGGTGATTCCGCGGTGCTGGATCGCCGGGCCGGCGTGCTCCGGCCCGAGTTCGCGATCGCGGCGGCCGCCCGGCGGGCCGAGCAGCTGGGCGCGTCCGTCGTGACCGGCACCCGGGTCCGGGCTGTGGAGCCGTCGAGCTCCGGCGTCGTGCTGCGGACCGACGACCGCGACTACCGGGTCGGGCAGGCGATCCTGGCGCCCGGGCCGTGGTTGTCCCGGCTGCTGCCGGACCTGGCGCCGTACGTCCGGCCGAAGAAGGAAGTGCTGAGTTGGTATCAGGCGCCGCGGCCGGAGGCGTAGGGGCCGGAGCGGTTCCCGGTGTTCGTCCGGTACGGGCAGGACCCGCACGTGTTCGGCATGCCGACCCTGGACGGCGGTTCGGTCAAGGTCGGGCTGTGGCCGCAGGACGGCGAACTGCCGGACGGCGATCCCGATCGGCTGGACCGCACGGTCGCGCCGGAATCGCTGGCGCCGACGAACGCGGCGGTGGCCCGCTTCCTGCCCGACCTGATTCCGACGCCGGTACGAATCTCGGCCTACCTGGACGCCTACAGCCGAGATGATCACGGCCTGGTCGGCCGAATGCCGGGCCGCGACAACCTGGTGGTCCTGGGCGGCTTCTCCGGTCACGGCTTCAAGCTGGCCCCGGTGATCGGCGAGCTCGCCGCCGGCTTGATCACCGGCACCGAGCCCGCCTTCGACCTGACCCATCTGGCACCAGGGCGATTCCGGTGATCGTTCGTCAGCTGCCGCCGAAGCCGCCGTTGCTGTGGAGCAGTTGGCCGTTGATCCAGCTGCCCTGATCGGACATCAGGAACCGAACCAGATCGGCCGTGTCCTGCGGCGTGCCGAGCCGGCCGGCCGGCGTCGCCGCGGTGCCGGCGGCTCGAATCTCGTCGGTCATCCAGCCGGTGTCGATCGGGCCGGGATTGATCACGTTGGCCCGGACGCCGCGATCCTTCAGCTCCGCCGCGGCCGAGATCACCAGCCGGTCCAGGGCACCCTTGCTCGTCCCGTAGGGGAGGTTGTGCGTCGTGTGATCACTGGTCAGCGCGATGATCCGGGCCAGCGCCCGGCCGCCGTGCTCGACGACCGGCAGCCGCTCGGCGAACGCCTTGATCAACAGCCAGGTCGCCCGGGCGTTGACGGCGAAGTGCCGGTCCCAGCTTTCGATCGTGGTGGTCAGGATCGAGCTGTCCACCGACTCGCAGTGCGACATCACCAACCCGAACAGGTCGCCCTGCGCCGCGGCGACGGTGATCAACTCGGCCGGCCCGGCCGGATCGGCGAGATCGCCCGCCACCAGCTCGACCCGGCGACCGAGTTCGCGGCACTCGGCGGCGATCGCCTCCGGGTCGTCGGTTCCGTGCTCCAGCCCGACCCGGTCGTCGTACGGGCGCCAGTAGTTGATCACCAGATCCCAGCCGTCCGCGGCCAGCCCGAGTGCCAGCCCGGCCCCGATCGACCGGCGCCGGCCGACGCCGGTGATCACTACCGTGCCACGCGGCCGTTCCGTCTCATCCTCAGTCCCAGGTCGCATCCGGCCAACTATGCCAAGCTCCGGTCTCGGCCGGGCGCGCGGTCCCGCTCGGGGCGCCGGCGGCGGCGCAGGATCCACCACTCGACGATCAGCAGGTTGACCACCCAGCTGAGCCAGGCCGAGGGTGAGACGGCGGCCTGCACCACCGGATCGCCCGGATCGGTGCCGTTCGGCGCAAAGATCATCAGGCACGCGATCATCCAGAGCCGATTCGTGACGATCGAGAACGCCAGCCCGAAGCTGCGGATCATCCACTCCCGGTGATCGGCGAACCGCCGCTGCCGCACGGCCCGGAAGCCGGCCGCGGTGGTGCCGAGGAGCAGCAGTGCGAGCAGGGTGTTCGCGACCTGCTGGGTCGGCCCGCCGGCCGGGAACTGGGCGACGAACAGCGCGCCGAGCCCGGTCGGGATCGCCATGATCACGTACAGCCGGCCGGTCCAGCGGTGCACTCTCCGGTGCCGGTTGCGCAGCCAGGGCCACAGTTGCAGCACGCCGCAGCCGAGCAGCACGGCGCCGGCGAAGATGTGGGTCACCAGCACCGGATAGAAGAGCGGATGCCGATCGACCGGCAGCCGAGCCTGCCCCGGATCCAGCCCCAGATAGGGCGGCAGCGCGAACGCCAGGAACGCCACGGTGACGACGGCGAGACCGATGATCCACGGCCGCCGCCGCCAGCCCTTCCGAGTCCGGACCGGGCCACCGCCGGCGTCCTCCGGAGGGGCATCGCGGACCAGCGTGTCCCCCGCCATCATCGGCTCCCCGGCCGATTCGGAAACTGTGTATGCATAACACAGATTCAAGGCTCGAATGCCCCGCCGCACGATCCGGCCAACCGGTGCCTTGGCCCTGCGGTTAACCCGACCTCGCCGTCGACAAGCCGGTCAACTTGGCCGGGTAGTCGCGGCCAAGTTGACCTTTATCCCGCGAGCGCGCGGAGTTGTCCACAGAAATGAGGCTGGGCGGTGGCTCGGCGGCGGCTCGCCTGGCACAGTCCCGGACTGTGCACCCACGTCAGGCCGTGCCGCCGGAACTGCTCCGGCTGGCCGCCTACCAGGATCGCGTCGTGAGCCGGGAGCAGGCGCTCGGCCTCGGCCTGGGCCGGCACGCGCTGATCCGGCTCCTCGGCGAGGAGGCCTGGCGGCCGCTGACCCGGGGCGTCTACTGCACGGATCCGGCCGAGCCCGATTGGCGGAGTTGGGCCTGGGCCGGCCTGTTGGTCGGCGGCGACGAGGCGCGGCTCGGTGGCGCCGCCGCCGGTCACCTGCACGGCATCATCGAGGAACCCCCGGCCGTGATCACCGTACTGGTGCCGGGTTCGGGCGGCCGGCCGCGGATCGCCGGCCCCTGGGACTTCCGGCGCGAGCAGCCCGGAATGCGCCGGCCCGGACGGGGCTCCCCGCCCCGGACCGGCGTCGAGGACACGCTCCTCGACCTCGCCGCGACGGCCGAGTTGGACGACCTGATCGGCTGGATCGGCCGGGCGGTGCAGTTGCGACGAACGACGCCTGACCGGCTCCGCGCCGCGCTCGTCCGGCGCCCCAGAATGCCGCGACGCAAGCTGCTCGGCGAGTTGCTCGACGACGCCGCGGCCGGTGCTCGCAGCCCGCTCGAGCAGCACTACCTCCGCGACGTCGAGCGGGCGCACGGACTCCCGATCGGGACTCGGCAGGCGACCCTGCCCGGCAGCGAGATCGACGTCTGGTATCAGGCGTACGGATTGCTCGTCGAGCTGGACGGGCACCGCGGACACGACGGCGCGGGCCGATTCCGCGACCTGCGCCGGGACAACCGGTCGACCGGTCGGGGCCTGGCCACGCTGCGGTACGGCTACGGCGATGTGGTCGGCTCACCCTGTCGCGTCGCACACCAGCTCGCCGCCAACCTCGCGCTCCGCGGCTGGCCCGGCCCGCTCACCCCGTGCGAAGGGTGTCGGGCCATCATGCCGGTCAACTTGGCCGGGTAGTCGCGGCCAAATTGACCGCTATCCGGCCGGGATCATCGGTGCCGGCCGAGCCAGCTCACGTACGTCTCGGGATCGCGGGCCGCACCCTCGGTCGAGTACCGAAGGTCGACGGCGAACTGGCGGTCGGCGACGGCCCAGTCCGGCCGGTCCAGGAACGGAATGGTGAGCACCCGGGCGCGCAGCGGGACCACCTGCCAGGTCCCGGCCGACGGCTGCAGCACCGCCGCCGCGGTGACCGTCTGCACCGCCTCGATCGCGATGAACTCCGGATAATGCTGCACGGTGAAAGCGCCGACCTCGAAGCCCCAGGCCACCGGACCGGCCACCCGCGCGAGATAGCGCTCGGACAGGACCCGGGCCAGCACGTCGCCCGGCGCGGCGCTGTCCTCGAACTCCCAGGCAACCGAGTGCGGGACGACGTCGTCGCCCATCGCGACGGAATCCCGGTCGAGATAGACGGTGATCACGACCCCAATCGTCACAGACCGTCGGCTCGACTTCGTGGGGTGGCATTGACGGGTCGGCCGTGATCAGAGGTGGCGGTGGACGATCCAGGCGTGTTTGCCGACCTGGCGGAGCCGGGTGAAGCCGAGGTCTTCGAACAGCTCGACGGTCGCACTGAACAGGAATCGGCCGTGTGCCACCCGGCCGTCGGTCACCTCCGAGATCGCCTCGACCAGGCCGCCGCCGGCCGCGCTGATCTGGTCCAGGGCGCCTTCCAGCGCGGCCCGGGCGACGCCCTGGCCGCGGTGCCGCTTGTCGACGAAGATGCAGGTGATCCGCCAGTCCGGGGTCGGCGGCGGCTGCTTCTCGTACTCCCGCCGGTGCTTGATCCCCAGGCCGGCGGTCGGACCGAACTGGGCCCAGCCCTGGGCGGCACCATCGGCGTCGAGGACCAGGGCGGCGTGGGCCTCGCCCGTCCGGACCAGTTGCTCCTTGGCCGCTCGATGGCCGATCCCCGGTTCGCCCCGGTCGCGGTGGAATCCGATGCACCAGCAGCCGCCGAAGATCCCGTTGTTCCGCTCGACCAGCTCGGCGAACCGATCCCAGGTCGAGCCGTCCAGGGTCACGATCGAGAGGCTCATGACACGCCGCGGGCCACCCCGTCGAGCACCCGGGCCAGCTCGGCCGGGCGGCTGGTCATCGGCCAGTGCCCCGAATCGATGTCGGCGTAGGAGACGTCACCGGCCCTGGCCAGCTCCGGCAGGTCGCCGCCGTCGACCCATTCCTTCGCATCGGCGGCGCTGAACTCGGGACAGACCAGGGTGACCGGGACGTCGAAGCGGC
Source organism: Microlunatus speluncae (assembly GCF_009299835.1). Lineage (GTDB taxonomy): Bacteria > Actinomycetota > Actinomycetes > Propionibacteriales > Propionibacteriaceae > Microlunatus > Microlunatus speluncae. The sequence continues at coordinate 216,908 of NZ_VKCZ01000004.1, read as the reverse complement.
GCTCGTCGGTCAGCCGCACGATCCCACCGGTCACCCCCTCGGGCACGGCGACCGCGCCGGCGGCCAGCTCGCGCCGCAGCGGCTCGTCCAGGTCGGCGATGTCGGGCCCCGCGAAGGGCTCCCAGCCGGGAAAGGCCATCACGCCGTCGACGATCGGGAAGGCCGAGAAGTACGGGTCGCCGTCGGCCGTCGGGAACCCGCCCACCAGGGCCACCCGGGCCACACCGTCCGGCCGGCGGTCGGCGACCAGCCAGGCCAGGGCGCTGGCCGCCGAGTGGCCGACGACCAGCGGCCGGTCGGCGGCATCCACGGCGGCCAGGACGGCAGCGAGCTGATCGTCCAGGGTCGCGGTCGATGCGCCGTCGCCCTGACCGGGCAGGGTCAGGGCGACCGGACGGTGCCCGAACCGAACCAGTTCGTCGGCCGTCTCCCGCCAGACCGCGCCGGTGAGCCACATGCCAGGGATGAGGATGATGTCCATGTCGGTGAACCTAGAACCGGTTCCGGACGTTCAGCTTCCTGATTAGGCTGCGACTCGATGGACAGTCGCGAGGAGAGTCCCACCGCGCGGGCGTTGCGCACGCTCGAGTTGCTGCAGGCCGCCCCGGGCATCACCGCCACGGCGCTGGCCGACCGGCTCGGCGTGACCGACCGCGCCGCCCGGCGCTACGTCGCGATCCTTCGCGAGGCCGGGGTGCCGGTGGAGTCGGTCCGCGGGCCGTACGGCGGTTACCGGGTCGGTCGCGGCCTCCGGCTGCCGCCGCTGGTCTTCTCCTCCTCGGAGGCGCTCGGGCTGGTGATGGCGGTGCTGGACGGCCACCACGCGGCCGCCGATCCGGACGATCCGGTCGGCTCCGGCCTGGGCAAGCTACTGCGGGCGCTGCCGGAGGCGGTCGGCCGGCAGGCCGCGGTGCTCCGGGCGAACGCGCTCGCCGCCCCGGACCGGAACTCGGCCCGGCCGGACCCGGTCCTGATCACCGCCGTGGTCGACTCGGTCGCGGCCCAGCGGCGCGGGCGGCTGTCGTACCGGACGGCGTCGGGGACGTCACTGGAGACCGTCGTCGATCCCTGGGCCGTGGTGGTCCGCAACGGCCGCTGGTATCTGCTCTGCCTGGCCCATTACGTCGACTCGGTGCGCACCTTCCGGATCGACCGGGTGATCGCGTACGAGCCGCTGGCCGACCGGTTCGAGCCGCCGGCCGACCTCGATCCGGTCGCCCTGCTGGAGCAGCATCTCGGCGCCAGCTGGGAATACCGGACGCAGGTGGTCTTCGCGGCCCCGGCCGCCGCCGTCGCGCCGTACATCTCCGGTCCGATGGGCCGGCTGGAGCCGGTCGACGACGGGCACTGCCGGCTGACCGGGAGCACCAGCAACCCCGCCATGTATGCCGGCGAATGGCTGTCGGCGTTGCCGTTCGAGTTCCGGGTGGAGGGCGGCGACGAGCTCCGCCAGGCCGTGGCCGAGGTGGCCCGGCGAATGGCCGCGGCGATCACCGACTCGTGATCACAGCTCCGTGAGCCAGGGGTGCCCGGGGTGGGCCAGCTCCAGGGCGGCGCGGAGCCAGTCCCGCCGTTCCGGCTCCAGCCGGGGCAGCACGGCCTCGAAGTCGAACTGATCCTTCGGCCGCAGGCCGCGGGCCTTGTGCAGCAGCTGGATCTCGGGCCGGAGGTAGTTCACGCCGTCCTGGCGCCACAGGATGTCGGCCAGCGGCAGCCGGATCCGCTGGTCCCGCTTGTAGGACCAGGTCTGCTGATCAACGGTCATCAGGATGATGTCGTACGCCCACGGCTCGTCTCCGCCCGGCCGCAGCCACAGGTTCTCGCACTCCTCCGGCAGCAGCTTCTCCGGCGGCCCGTCCGGATCCTCGTCGGGAAGCAACGGCAGCAGCGAGCCGCGGTCGGCGATCCAGACATCGAACCGGCCGGCGAGGTGCCGGCGGAGCAGGGCCAGCTCGTGCCGGGGCACGCTCGGATCAAGATCACCGTGCGGCCGCTGGACGCCGGTGAACGCCTCGATCGCCCAGCCGCCGGCGATCCACCAGCGGCCCGGGTAGCCGTCGAACAGCCGGGCGGCCTCGGTGGGGGTGAGTCCGGCCGAGTGCCCGTACAGTCGTTTGAGTTCCTGCTCGCTCAGGTCGTTGATCGCCACCGGAGCAGACTACTGCGGCGCGGCCGAGTCATGATCATGATCATCTTCTTCGGAGCCCAGCAGCTCGCCGAGGCCGATCGTCGCCATCGCCCGGCGCACCTTGCCGTCAACCCCGGCCGGGATCAGGTCGGGCAGGAAGGAGAAGTCGCGGGCATAGCGCTCCGAGCCCTTCGCCCCGGCCCACCAGGCGGCCAGATCGGCCCAGCCCGGCGCGGCCAGCGCGCCGCCGAACTGCTGCACCGACAGCGCCGCGCACAGCCCGGCGAACCGGAGCCGGTGGGTCAGCGACAGCTCGCGCAGGGTGCCGAACATCAGCCCGGCCAGGAACACGTCGCCGGCCCCGGTCGGATCCAGCGCCGGTACGGACAGCGACGGCACCCAGGCGGTCTCCCCGGTCTCGGCGTCGGCCGCGAACGCGCCGCCGGTGCCGGCGGTGACCACGGCCAGCGGCACCCAGTCCCGGATCACCTCCAGCGCCGCGCCGGGCGAGTTGGTCCGGGTGAACCCCATCGCCTCGCCCGCATTCGGGACGAACGCGTAGCAGCCGCGCAGCCGTTCGATCAGAGTGGCCGTGTCCCAGGTCTCGGTCTCGTCCCAGCCGACGTCGGCGAACACCCGGACCCCCCGGTCCAGCGCGTGATCGAGCCAGGCGGCGCGCTCGGCCGCCATGTCGGCGTAGGCCAGCCGGGTCGCCGGCGGGTCGATGATCAACTCGGTCGGGCCGAGCGGCGGCGGATGGGCGTGGGTGATCATCGCCCGGTCGTCGTCGTAGGCCAGCGACACGGTGACCGGCGAATGCCAGTTGCGGAACTGCCGGGCCGGCCCGAGGTCGACGCCCTCCAGCTCGGCCAGCACGTGCCAGCAGTATTCGCCGTAGATGTCGCCGCCGAACGCCGTCGCCAGCGAGGTGCGCAGGCCGAGCCGGGAGGCGGCGACGGCCAGGTTGGCCACGCCGCCGGGGCTGGAGCCCATCCCCTCGGTCCAGACCTCGTGGCCGCCGGCCGGCGCCCGGCCCAGGCCGGTGAAGATGATGTCGAGGAACACGGTGCCGGTGACGAACACGTCGAACTCGGGCTCGGCCATCGCCACCTCCTCCGTCGTCGGCCGCCGAACTCAGCGCTCCCTGAGCCCGGTCGAAGCGACCACGCTACCGTTCCGGACATGGAGATCGGGCGCGGAGGACACGAATGCGGTTGACGATCATCGGCGGCGGCGGCTTCCGGGTGCCGCTGATCTTCCGGGCCCTCGCCGCGGATCCGGAGCGGGTGATCGACGAGCTCGTGCTGTACGACACCGGAGCCGACCGGCTGCGGCGGATCGGCGCCGTGATCGCCGCGATGGCCGGGGCCGGCGGCGGGCCGGCGGTCCGGCTGGAGACCGACCTGGAAGCGGCCCTGCGCGGGGCCGACTTCGTGTTCCAGGCGATCCGGGTCGGCGGCACCGCGGGTCGGGTCTGCGACGAGCGGTCCGCGCTCGAGCTGGGGCTGCTGGGGCAGGAGACGACCGGGGCCGGCGGGCTCTGTTACGGGTTGCGGACCGTGCCGGTGGTGCTGCGGATCGCCGAGACCGTCCGCCGGGTCGCGCCGGAGGCCTGGCTGATCAACTTCACCAACCCGGCCGGGATGGTGACCGAGGCCGCCGCGACCGTGCTCGGCTCCCGGGTGATCGGCATCTGCGACTCCCCGGTCGGGCTGTTCCGCCGGGCCGGCCGCGCGCTCGGGCTACGGCTGGAGGACGCGGAGTTCGACTACGCCGGGCTGAACCACCTCGGCTGGCTGCGCCGGATCATGGTCGGTGATCATGATCGGCTGCCGGAGCTGCTGGCGGCCGACGACCTGCTCGGCCGGGTCGAGGAGGGGCGGCTGTTCGGCGGCGACTGGCTGCGCAGCCTGGGAGCCATCCCGAACGAATACCTCTGGTACTGGTACGCCACCGCCGACGCGGTCGACGCGATCACGGCGGCCGGCGAGACCCGCGGCGAGTATCTGGCCCGCCAGCAAGATCACTACTTCGCCGCCGGCGAGCGGGATCCCCTGGACCGGTGGGAGACCACCCGGCAGGCCCGGGAGGAGACCTACCTGGCCGAGGAGCGATCGGCCACCGGGGCCGGCGCCCGGGACGACGATGATCTTGCCGGCGGCGGCTACGAGGGGGTCGCGCTCGAGCTGATCAAGGCGATCGGCCGGGACCGCCCGGCCCGGCTGGTGCTCAACGTCGCCAACCGCGGCACCCTGACCGGGCTGGACGACGACGCGGTGGTCGAGGTGCCCTGCGTGGTGGACGGCACCGGCCCACGCCCGTTGCCGGCCGCGCCGCTGGAGCCGTACCAGCAGGGCGTGGTGATCACCATGAAGGACGTCGAACGTACGGTGATCACCGCGGCCCGGACCGGATCCCGATCACTCGCCGTCCGCGCCCTGGCCCTGCATCCATTGGTGGATTCGGTCCGGCACGCCCAATTGATCATCGACCGGCAACTGGCCGAGCTACCGCAGCTCCGTGAGGTGCTCGGCCGCCGCTGAGTCCTGTTGATCACCCGCCGCCGGATCGTCCCAGCCGGAGACGAACCGGTGCACCTCGCCGGTGGCCGGATCGTACGACGGCCGGCTCATGGTGCCGATGTTGCCGCCGTAGACGTGGATCCCGATCGTCGGCTCGTCGCCCTCGGCGACCACCGAGTGGACGTCGTCGTCGGTGGTGCAGCAGACCGTGACCTCACCGCGGCGCCAGACCTGCTCACCGGCCGGCGTCAGCGGCCCGACCGCGTCGGCGGCCGGCTTGAGGTAGCGGATCTCGCGTTCGGACCCCGAGTAGATGCCGACCACTCCCCACATCTCGTGCCCGTGCACGGGAGTGCGCTGGCCGACGTTCCAGACCACGGAGACCAGCGACCAGCGATCGTCGGGGGCGATGTAGAGCGGGTAGTTCTGGTGCCGGGTCGCCGACGGCCGGACGAACTCCGGCGGCAGCCGGTAGCCGCCGGCCAGCAGGGCGGACAGGTGCGGGGCGATCCGCTCGGTGATCTCGTACTGATCATCGGTGTCGGCGAGCACGAGCTCGACCTCGTCGATGAAGCCTTGCAGCTCCTGGGTGGTCATGATCAACTCCTCTGGATTTCGTCCGCGGTCAGCGCAGGACGCGGTAGGTGATGTGGCTGACGGTGCTCGCCGCCCGCCCGTAGGTCTGCTCCAGCTTCAGCGGCGGGACGCCGTCGAACAGCCGGGCGCCGCTGCCCAGGGTGATCGGCACGATGTGCAGCCGCAGCTCGTCGACCAGACCCGCCGCCAGATACTGGTTGATCGTCTCCGCGCCACCCTCGATCGAGATGTCGCCGTCACCGGCCGCCTCCCGCGCCCGCTCCAACGCCGCCTCGATCCCGTCGGTGACGAAGTGGTACGTCGTGCCGCCCTCCATCGGCTGCGGCTCGCGGGCATGGTGAGTCAGCACGAACACCGGGCCATGGAACGGCGGATCCTCGCCCCACCAACCGTTCCACGGCCGATCCCACTCACCCCGCACCGGACCGAACATGTTCCGGCCCATGATGTACGCGCCCGCCTTGGTGCCCAGATGCACCTCGGCCTGGTTCTCCTCAGCATGGTCGAACATCCAACTGTGCAAGGTGTTACCCCAGCCGTCACCGCCGTCCTCACCGAACGGACGCTCCTCGGACTGGTTCGGACCGGCCGCGTAACCGTCGGCCGAGATGGTCTGGTGGCAGGTGATCTTGCCCATGCTGGCGTCTCCTCGGAAGTGCTGGCCCACCGACGATTCCGGTGAACTGCGGGTACGCCTTCAGCATGAACCGGGACCTCCCCGGCGTCTAATGCTGATCTTGAACCAGTCCCATAGACGCGATCGATCTGTGCCCTTCGGGAGCGTCAGCGCGAGTCGGCCAGGCGCTGCGCCAGGTCGAGCAGAACGGCCGCGGAGCGGTCCCAGGAGAAGCGGGCCGCGTTGGCCCGGCCGGTTTCGACGATCCGCTGCCGTACCGTCTCGTCCTCCAGGGTGCGCACCTGCCCGGCCAGCGCCTCGGCATCCTCGGGCGGGAAGAACAGGGCGCCCGGCCCGGCCACCTCGGTGAAGATGTCGGTCTCGCTGCAGATGACCGGCACCCCGGCCCGCTGCGCCTCGACGATCGGCAGGCCGAAGCCCTCCACCTTCGACGCGGTCAGCAGGGCGTGGGCCCGGGTCAGCAGCTCCAGGTATCCGGCCTCGGTCACGCCGCGGTGGAAGATCACCGTCCGCTCCGCCGGGATCAGCGCCGACAGTTCCGCCTCGCGACCGGCGGAGATCGGGCTGACCAGATGGAGGGTGTAGTCCGGTGACAGGTGAGCCATGGCCTTGATCAACGTGCCCGTGTTCTTGTACGGCATGAACGAGCCGACATAGACCAGCTCGCGTCCGGACTCGCCGGCCTCGGGGATGTTGATCAACGGCGAGGGCGCGTTGCTGACCACGGTGATCGGCCGCCGGGTCAGCCGATAGCGCTCGATGTAGGACCGGGACGTCTCGCTGACCGTGGCCACCGCATCGGCCCGGTCCAGCACCAGCCGCTGCGGCCAGTAGGCCTGGTGAAACAGCCACCAGCCGAGCCGGATGTGCGGCGGCAGATTGGTCGGCGGGGTCGGATCGCGGTAGTAGATGATGTCCTGCAGGGTCAAGATCAACTTGAACCGTCGGCCGAGCGCGCCCATCGTCTGCAACGGCGTGAAGACCACGTCCGGCCGGTGCCGGTTGAGCCGCAGCGCCGTCACCGGCTCCAGCGCCGACGTCGGCCCGTGCAGCATGATCGTTTCGACGCCCGCCGGCAGCAGGTCCCGCTGCCCCGGATCGCTGATCAGGAACGTCACCGGGGCCTGCGCCGCGACCGCCCGGCCGAGCTCGGTGCTGTACCGGCTGACCCCGTCGTGGAAGTCGGTCCGGATGTAGCGGGCGTCGAAGAAGAACTTCACCGGAGCGACCCTAGTGCCCCTCGCCCGCGCCATTAGGCTGACTCCGTGCTGGATCAGCTGCGCGGTGGCCGGGTCGGCGGCTATCTGCGCCTGGCCGCCGGCGCCCGGGTGCCGCACACCACCGACGATCCGGCGTCCCGGCCGATCGTGCCGCACTGGCCCTTCCTCGGCTTCGCCGGCCTGCTCTTCGTGCTCAATCTGCCGGTGTACGGCTTCAGCCTCGGCTACGGCTGGGCGGCGCTCCCGGCCAGTCTGTTGCTCGCCGCGCCGGTGGCGGTCGCCTGGTCCCGGCCGATGATCGCCTGGGCGCTGGCGCTGATCCCGCTGATCGTCCTGCTGCCGGCGCACGCGCTGCTGTTTCCGGCGACGATGACGCCGTCCCCGTGGCTGGCCAACCAGCTGGCGGCGCACCTGCCGGTGATCTTTCTGGTCGCGATCTCGACGCCGCGCAGGATCTGCTATCCGGCGGTGTTGATCACCCTGGCCGCCGGGTTGTCGGCGATCCCGCAGGACTTCGGCCACAGCCTCAACGTGATCGTCCAGGGCGCCGTGATCTGGTCCCTGGCCACGGTCCTGGCCATGGTGCTGGGCCGGACCCGGCTGCAGCGGCGCAACGCGGTCGTCCGGATCGCCGAGGCGGAAGGCCGGCGCCAGGTGTTGGAGGAACGGACCCGGATCGCCCGCGAGCTGCATGACGTGGTCGCGCACCACATGTCGGTGATCGCCGTCCAGGCCTCGACCGCGTCGTACCGGATCAAGGCCGGCCCGCCGGCCGAGCTCGACGACGAGTTCCGGGCGATCGGCACCTCGGCCCGGGAGTCGCTGCGCGAACTGCGCCAGGTGCTCGACGTGCTCCGCGGCCGCGACGACGGCGGCCGGCCGGGGCTGGCCGACCTGCCGAAGCTGATCGAGTCGACCCGCCTGGCCGGGATCCCGGTCCGGCTGACCAGCCCGGATTCCCTACCGGAGCAGGAAAACCCGGAGCAGGAGAGCAGGGTCGAGTACGCCGCGTACCGGATCGTCCAGGAGGCGCTGAGCAACGTGATCAAGCATGCCGCCGGCGCCGCGACGACCGTCCGGATCGACCGGCCCGAGCCCGCCGTGCTGCGGGTCTCGGTGATCAACGAACCGTCCCGGCCAGGTCCACCGAACCCGGACGGCCACGGTCTGGTCGGGATGCGGGAGCGGGCCGGGGCGATCGGCGGTACGGTGCTCGTCGGCCCGACCGAGTCCGGTGGATTCCGGGTCGAGGCCACCCTGCCGCTGGCCGTACCGATCACGAAAGGAACCCGACGATGATCACGGTCCTGGTCGCCGATGATCAGGCGATGGTCCGCGCCGGCTTCGTGTCGCTGCTCGGCGCCCAGCCGGACATCCGGATCGTCGGCCAGGCCGCGGACGGGGCTGAGGCCGTCCGGTCCGCCCGCGAGCTCCGCCCGGACGTCGTGATCATGGACGTCCGGATGCCGGAGCTGGACGGCATCGAGGCGACCCGGCAACTGCTCGCCCCGGACTCCGCGCACCGCCCCAAGATCGTCGTGCTGACCACCTTCGACGTCGACGACTACGTGTTCTCGGCGCTGCGGCACGGCGCCAGCGGCTTCCTGCTCAAGGACTCGCCGCCGGAGGATCTGGTCACCGCCGTCCGCGTCGTCGCGGCCGGCGACGCCCTGCTCGCCCCGTCGGTCACCCGGCGGCTGATCGAGGACGTCACCGCCCGCCGCCCCGCCGACCGCGGCCTGGCCACGCGGCTGCGGACCCTCACCCCGCGCGAGGTCGAGGTGCTGCAGCTGATCGCCCTGGCCCTGTCCAACGCCGAGATCGCCACCCGGCTGTCCGTCGCCGAGGAGACCGTGAAGTCCCACGTCGGCCGGGTCTTCGGCAAGCTCGGCCTGCGCGACCGCGCCCAGGCCGTCGTCTTCGCGTACGAAAGCGGGCTGGTCACCCCCGGCACCCGCTAACCGACGCCGACTTGTCAGAACTGAGTTGTGCTATGACACAACTCAGTTCTGACAACTCGGCGGTGGACCTAAGCTGGGCCGGTGGCGGAGTCGCTGTGGGGCGGTGGGGTCGGCGGCTATCTGCGCCAGGTGACCGAGGTCCGGATCCCCCACATCCGAACTGATCCGAAGTCCCGACCGATGGTGCGCCCCTGGATCTTCATCGTCATCGCCCTGGCCGTGTACGTCGGCACCCTGATGGCCTTCCTCGGTCTCGGCTACGGGCCGGCGGCGATGCTGTTCAGCGGCATGTTCGCCGCCCCGATCGCACTCGTCTGGTTTCGGCCGATGATCGGCTGGGCGCTATCCCTGATGCCGCTGCTGGTGCTGTTGCCGGCCGACCGGATCGTCTTCAACGACTACCTCGATCCGTTTTCCTGGCTACTGTTCCAGGCACCGGTCCAACTCCCGGTGATCTACGCGTTCGCGCTCTCGGCCCCGCGCCGCGTCTGTTACCCGGCTGTGGTGATCACACTGATCACCGAGGCGCTCAGCCAACTGAACTCCGAGTTCGGCGGCGGTGTCTTCCAGAGCGCTGCCCTGCTCGTCCTGGCCACGATGTTGGCCGTCGTCCTCGGCCGGTTCCGGGTGCATCGGCGCACCGCCCGGGTCCGGATCGCCGAGGAGGAAGGGATGCGCCAGGTGCTCGAGGAACGCACCCGGCTCGCCCGCGAGCTGCACGACGTGGTCGCCCATCACATGTCGGTGATCGCGGTCCAGGCCTCGACCGCGCCGTACCGGCTCGATCCCGGCCGGCCCGAGGTCGACCGCGAGTTCCAGGCCATCGGGTCGTCGGCCCGGGAGGCGTTGCAGGAGTTGCGGCAGGTGCTCGACGTGCTGCGCGGTTCCGAGAGCGCCCCCACGCCGGGGCTGAACGACCTGCCGAAGTTGATCGAGTCGACCCGGCTGGCCGGCGTCCCGGTGCGGATGATCATGAACGGTTCCACCCTGGTGCCGGCGCCGGAGGTGCAGTACGCGGCGTACCGGATCGTCCAGGAGGGGCTGAGCAACGTGATCAAGCACGCTCCCGGTGCGGAGACCGCGGTCTGGATCGCGGTCCGGACGGCCGGCGTGGCGATCGATGTGATCAACGAGCGGCCGCCGGCCCGGTCCGGCCCACCGAACCCGTCCGGCCACGGTCTGATCGGGATGCGGGAGCGGGCCGAGGCGGTCGGCGGCACGCTGCTGGTCGGCCCGACCGACCGCGGCGGCTTCCAACTCCGCGCCGCCCTGCCGACTTGTCAGACGTGAGTTGTGCCCTGGGGCTACTCAATTCTGACAACTCAGCCTCCGGTCAGCGTTCGGCGGCCAATCGGGCGTGGGCTCGGTCGACCGCGGCCTGGGTGGTGGTGATCCCGGCGTCGCGGGCGCGTACCAGCAGCTCGGCGATCAGGTCGCCGATGGTCAGCACCCTCGCCCGGATCGCGGCCGAGTCGTGGTCGAGCAGCTGTCCCTGGAGGAAGATCACGCCGCCGGCGTTGGCACAGAAATCCGGCGCGTAGACGATCCCCCGCCGTTGCAGGTCCACGGCGACCTCCGGTGTGGCCAGCACGTTGTTGGCTCCGCCGGCGATCGCGCGGCAGCGCAGGCCTGCCACGGATTCCCGGTCGACGATCCCGCCGAGGGCGCAGGGCGCGAAAACGTCCAGTTCCGCGGTGATCATCGAGTCGGGCGTGATCACCGACGCGCCGGTGCGCGCCGCGAGCGCCGCCGCCCGCTCGGAGCGTACGTCGGCGACGGCCAGCACCGCCCCTTCGGCGGCCAGCAGCTCGGCCAGGGCCGTGCCGACGCGACCGGCCCCCTGGATGCCGATCCGAAGCCCGGTCAGGTCCTGCTGACCGAGGTGCCGGGCACAGGCCCGGATGGCGGCGGCGACCCCCAGCGCCGTCCAGGGTGACGGGTCCCCCTGCGCGCAGACCGGGGCCGTGACCTCACCGATCACCGCGAGGTCCGCCTGGTCGGTGCCGACATCGTTGACCGGGATGAACCGTCCGCCGAGGGTCGCGATCACCCGGCCGTGGGCGCGCAGCAGCTCGGCCGACTTGTCCGCCACCTCGCCGATCAACAGGCTCCAGCCGCCGCCGAGCTCGAGGTCCGAGACCGCCATCTTCAGCGTCATCGCCCGGGCCAGCGCCAGGCATTCCTCGATCGCGACGTCCGCGCTGGGATAGGAGGCCAGCCGGACCCCACCGAGGGCCGGGCCGAGGGTGGTGTCGTGGACCACGACGATCGACCTCGGCCGGCCTCGGCCGTCCCGCTCGATCAGTACGTGCTCGAACCCGGCGACGGACAGTTCTGTTACGGCCATGACGCCTCCTCCCGGCGATCCTTCATCGTGGCAGCGCTCGCCGCCGAATGTGTCGTTTCGCGGCCGCCCGGTCGGTTTCGGGCCGGTCGTCGTCACTCCGGAGGGTGAGGGCGGTGCACCATCGTTGCGCTCCTTCGGGGGATGGGGCCGGTGGGAATCCGTCCGTAGCTTCGGTCGACATGATCACCCGACAGCAGCACAGGGCCGCCGCACCGTCCCGGATCGGGCTGGCCCGGGCGCTCCGGGGCAGCGCCGCGCTCGGGCTGGCCGAGCCCGAGCTGCGGGGGCTTGATCAACTCGTCCGGCCCGGTGACGTCTGCTTCGACATCGGCGCCGGTTACGGCATGTACACCTTCCCCCTGGCCGAGCTGGTCGGACGGTCCGGGCAGGTGCACAGCTTCGAGCCGCTGCCCGTGCCGCACCGGATCCTCAGCCGGCTCCGCGCGGCCGCCGGCGCGGACCAGGTCCGCCTCCATCACGCGGCACTCGGCCCGCGGGCCGGTGATCAGGAACTGACGTTGCCGTACCGGTTCGGGCTGCCGATCCACGGCTGGGCCCACCTCCGGTCGGGGCAGGTCGGCCCGGGCCGCCGGATCTCCTTCTCCAGCACCCGGACCTTGATCACCCCGGTGAGCACCGTGGACGACGTCTGCCGGGAACAGCGGATCGGGCGGGTGCGGTTTCTCAAGATCGACGTCGAGGGCTTCGAGCCCTCGGTGCTGGCCGGCGCCGAGCGCATCCTCGAGCGAGACCGGCCCAGCCTGCTGCTGGAGATCGAGGACCGGCATCTGATCAGGTACGGCCGGACCGCGGCCGAGGTCGCCGGTTCGCTGACCGCGCGCGGGTACGGCATGTTCGCCTGGCGCTCCGGGCGCTGGACCCCGGTGGCCGAAGTGACCACGGCGGGGCGCAACTATCTGTTCAGCACCGAGGCCGTCGCGGCCCGGTGAGCGAACCGATCCGGGTCGCCATCGTCTGCGACTACCTGCTCGACTACCTCGGCGGCGCCCAGACCGCTCTGCTGGAACAGGCCCGCGCCCTGGCCGCGGCCGGCCACGAGGTGATCTTGATCGCCCCCGCCACCCCGTTCCCTGAGCCGACCACCGCACCGTTCCCTGAGCCGACCACTGCACCGTTCCCTGAGCCGACCACTGCACCGTTCCCTGAGCCTGTCGAAGGGCAATCCACCTCCCGCCCCGAATCCACCGGCTTCCACCTGATCAAGGTGCCGTTCCGCGTCACCCTTCCCGGCCTGCGGCTTCCGGTGATCACCAACTCCGCCGAACTCCGCTCCCGGCTGCGGGCCTGGTTCCGCGAGCACCGGATCGAGATGGTCCACCTGCATTCGGAGTTCGGCCTCGCCGCGGCCGCGGTCGACGTGGCCGGCGAGCTCGGACTGCCGGTCGTGCACTCCGTGCACACCTTCTTCTGGCAGTCCGACTTCCCGGCCCAGCGGGCCCTGGCTGCCGCGGTGGACCGCTTCCACGGGCGGCTCACCGGCTGGCCCCGCGACCGCCCGACGGCGGTTCTGGCGGACCGGCCGGGCGACGCGGCGCTACGGACGATGACCTGGCGGATGGCTCGGCGCGCACGGCTGGTGATCTCCCCGTCCGCGCACCAGGCCGAACGGCTGCGGGCCGCCGGGATCACCCGCCTGCGGGTGATTCCGAACACGCTGACCGGACAATCGGAGCCGGCCGAGCCGCCGCCGGCCCGACCGGTCAAGATCATCTGGGCCGGCCGCTGCGGTCCGGAGAAGCGGCTGCTGCCCTTCGTCCGGGGCGCGGTCCGGGCCCTCGACCGGGTCGGCGCCGGCCGGCTGGCGATCACGATCGCCGGCGACGGCGAGCAGCTGCCCGCCGCCCGGCGGATCGCCCGGGACCACCCCGCGATCACCTTCCTCGGCCGCCGGCCGCACGCGGAGATCGTCCGACTGCTCCATGATCATCACCTGTTGGCCCTGACCTCGTACGGCTTCGACAACCAGCCGATGTCCATCGTCGAGGCGATCCTGGCCGGCCGCGGCGTGCTCTACTGCGATCCGCGGCTGACCGAGGGCACGACGAACGACGACCGGCCGGCCGCCGGCATCCTCACCGACGGGCCCGACGAGGCGTCCTGGACCGAGCGCCTGATCGAGTTGGCCGAGGACCCCGGGCGGGCGGCGGCGGCCTGCCAGGCCGCGGTGACGACCCGAGCGATCTTCCGGCCCGAGACGTTCCTGACCAAGATCACCGCCGCGTACCGATCGGTGGCGGTGAACTCCGCCGGGTTAGGGTCGTCCGGTGCCGACTCCCGACTACATCAGCCGCCTGCGTGAAAAGATCGGCACCGAACTGTTGCTGCTGCCCGGAGTGGCCGGTGTCGTGGTCGACGGGGAGCCGGGGGCCGAGCGGGTGCTGCTCGGCCGACGCTCCGACACCGGCCGCTGGGCCTCGGTCGGCGGGATCGTCGAGCCGGGCGAACATCCGGCCACCTGCATCGTGCGCGAGATCGCCGAAGAGGTTTCGGTCGAGGCCGTCGTCGACCGGCTGGTGCTGGTCAGCACCGGCCCGCCGATCACCTATCCGAACGGCGACCGGTGCCAGTTCGTCAGCAACGTCTTCCGCTGCAGCTGGATCTCCGGCGAGCCGGCGGTCGGCGACGAGGAGTCGACCGACGTCGGCTGGTTCGCCGTCACCGATCTGCCCGACGTGTCCGAGCAGGAGCGGCGCCGGATCATGCTTGCTCTGCCGCGCGATGCCCCACCCGTCATCGATCAGTGACGCCGCTGGTTCGGTTCCTGACCCCGATCCCGGTGATCTCGATTCCTCGGAGCGTCGTGACGTGGCTCAGTGAGCGACGGCGTCCCGGCGGCGACGTACGTCCTTGATCAGTAGGAAGCCACCGAACACGGCCAGCAGGCCGCCGGCGCCGACCACGATCGGCCGGGCGACCGCCGCCTTGGAGATCCGGTCGGCATAGCTCTCCGCCGCGCTGCCGTCGGCCTTCAGGCAGGTGCTGCCCGGCGTCATCGGGACACCGCGACAGGTCAACGTCTCGGCCGCGCCGAGGGTGAACGGGTAGGCCATGATCAACAACCCGACGATGATCACGGCGAGGTGGGTGATCCGGGCCCTGGTGATCACGGCTCGCGCACCCCGGGAGTGACGAACGGCGGCTTGGTGATCACGAATTCCTCGGTCCGGCCGCGGACGTCGACGCTGACCACGTCACCGTCGGTCCGGTCGGCGTCGATCAGGGCCAGCCCGATCGGTTGCCGCAGGGTCGGCGAATAGGTGGCGGAGGTGACGGTGCCGATCACGGCGCCGGCGGCGACCACGTCCATCCCGGGACGGGCCGGCCGGCGACCGGTCGCCTTCAGCCCGCGCAACAGCCGGTCCGGCCCCTCGGCCTTCAGCGCCCGCAACGCCTCTGCACCGAAGAAGGTCTCCTTCTTCCAGCCCACGGCCCAGCCGAGTCGGGCGTGCACCGGGGTGATCTCGAGCGAGATGTCCTGGCCGTGCAGCGGATAGCCCATCTCGGTCCGCAACGTGTCACGGGCGCCCAGACCGGCCGGCTGCAGCCCGTACGGCTCCCCGGCGGCGACCACCCGGTCCCACAGCGAGGCGCCGACCTCGGCCGGCGCGACCAGCTCGTAGCCGCGCTCACCGGTGTAGCCGGTGCGGCAGACGGTGACCTCGGCCCCGTCGTGGTCGGCGATCACGAACGACATGTACGGGTGGCCGGCCTCGAACCCGGCGGTCCGCAGCACCTCGTCCGAATGCGGTCCCTGGATCGCGATCACCACGAAGTCGGGGTGCCGATCGGTGACCGTGACCCCCTCCGGCGCGGCCTCGCCGAGGATCCGCACCACCTCCGCGCAGTTGGCGGCGTTGGGGATCAGGAACACCTCGTCGGGCGACTTCAGATAGGCGATCAGGTCGTCCACGACCCCGCCGGATTCGTTGCAGAGCAGGGAATACTGCGCCTTGCCCGGCGTGATCTTGGTCAGGTCCGCGGTCAGGCAGCGGTTCACGAAGTCGGCCGCGCCCGGGCCGGCCACCGCGGCCTTGCCCAGATGGCTGACGTCGAAGATGCCGACCGCGTCGCGGACCGCCGCGTGCTCCGCGAGCACCCCCGCGCCCGCGTACTCGACGGGCATCAGCCAGCCGCCGAACTCCGCCCATTTCGCGCCGATGGCCTCGTGCCGATCATGCAACGGTGATCGGGTCGGCTCAGTCTCTCCGCTGCCCACCCCGCGAACCTACCTCACGGGTTCCGGTCCGGCCGCCCCCGAGCACCGGCCGGGGGATAACCTGATGGCTCACTCGAATGCCACCCGCACCGACGAGAGGTCGCACGTTGCCCGCTCCCACCCTGCCGTCGATCGGCCTGGCCAAGACCCTTCCCCGCAGCTGCGACGTGTTGATCATCGGCCTGAGCACGCAGGGCGTGGTTGCCGTGCCCGAGGCGATCGAGAAGGCGCAGACGAAACGCTTCGGCGTCTCGGTGACCGATCTGGCCCGATCCCTCGGAGCCAAGCCCGACGAGGGCAAGACGGTGATCCTGCCGGCCGCCGGCGACGGACCGCGGTTGCTGGTCGCCGGACTCGGCGCCGACGAGCCGACCCCCGAAGGGCTGCGCCGGGTTGCCGGCGCTGCCGTACGCCAGGCGGGCGGGCTCGCCGAGGAGGCGTCGCTGTCGATCGCGCTCGCCCTGCCGGCCGAGGATCCCGAGACCCTGCAGGCGGTGCTGGAGGGCGCGCTGCTCGGCAGCTACCGCTACCAGCCGATCTCGGCCAAGACCCAGCACCCGCAGATCGATCAGCTGACCGTGATCAACGACGCCAAGGCCGGCACCGACCTGGTGGACCGGGCCCGGATCATCGCCGGTGCCGTCGCCCAGGCGCGGGACTGGGTCAACCTGCCGCCGAACCTGCTGTTCCCGGACAGCCTCGCCGAGGACGCCCGGGCCCTGGTCCGCGATGCCCGGATCAACGTCGAGGTGCTGGACGAGAAGGCGTTGCAGAAGGGCGGCTACGGCGGCATCCTCGGCGTCGGCGGCGGGTCGTCCCGGCCGCCGCGGCTGGTCCGGTTCGGCTACACGCCGCGCGGCGCGAAGGCCCACCTGGCCCTGGTCGGCAAGGGGATCACGTTCGACTCCGGCGGGCTCAACCTCAAGCCGGGCGACAGCATGTACACGATGAAGTCGGACATGGCGGGAGCCGCGGCGGTGCTGTCGGCGATCTCGGCGATCGCCCGGCTCGGCCTGCGGGTCACGGTCACCGGGTACGCGGCGCTGGCGGAGAACCTGCCGTCCGACACGTCGTACCGGCCGTCGGACGTGCTCACCATGTACGGCGGCAAGACGGTGGAGAACGGCAACACCGACGCCGAGGGCCGGCTGGTGATGGCCGACGCGATCGTCCGGGCCGGCGAGGACAAGCCGGACCTGATCGTCGACGTGGCGACCCTGACCGGGGCCTGTGTCGTCGCCCTGGGCAACCGGACCAGCGGCCTGATGGCCGCCGACGACGAGACTGCGGATCGGGTGCTGGACGCGGCCGAGGCGGCCGGCGAGGCGGCCTGGCAGCTGCCGATCCCGACCGAGACCCGGGCCAAGCTCGACTCGAAGGTCGCCGACCTGCGCTCGACCGGCACCGACCGGGCCGGGGGTGCGCTGATCGCCGCGGCGTTCCTGCGCGAGTTCGTACCGGACAACGTCGGCTGGGCCCACCTGGACATCGCCGGCTCCGCGTTCAACGGCGGCGAGCCGTACGGTTACACGCCGGCCGGCGGCACCGGGGTGGCGGTCCGGACGCTGATCGCGCTCGCGGAGTCGATGCAGGACTGAGGTCTGCTCCGTTCCGTTGACATGGAACGACGTGCCAGATAGGCAGGGATGCAGCCAACGCAGCGACCCCGCAGCTGCCCGGCCCGCTTCCAGGAGCCACCATGCCGAATCGTCGCACCCTGCTCACCACCGCCGCCCTGGGCGTCACCGCCGCCGCCCTCGGCCGGCAGCCCGCGTCCGCCGCTCCGAGAACCGCACCGGACGACGTCCGGCCGGCATCGGGATCGGGCACCCGGACCGACCCGGTCATCGTCGCCACCGCTCCAGCCGGGCGGATGGCGTTCTTCCCCGACATGATCCGGCTGGCCGACGGCCGGCTGCTGGTCGGCTACCGGGATTCGGTCAGCCACATCGCGCAGGACGGCCGGATCCTGGTGGTGGAGAGCTCCGACGACGGCCGGACCTGGTCCGAGCCGCGAGTCGCCGTCGACACCTCGATCGACGACCGCGACCCGAAGCTGGTGCAGCTGCGCGACGGCACGATCCTGATGAACTTCTTCCGCACCGACTGGACCGGCTATCCGAGTCAGAATCCGGCGACCCTGGTCGGCACCTTCGTCGCCCGGTCCACCGACGGCGGCCGGACCTGGAGCGAGCCGGTGCAGGTCGGCACCGCGATGTCCGGTCCGTCCGACGTGATCGTCGGCGCCTACTACGCCGGGCACGCGGCGACCCACGGGCCGATCGTCGAGCTGCCGGACGGTGACCTGCTCGTCCCGCTGTACGGCCGGCTGCCCGAAGGCGGCAACGGCCCGGCGACGGTGGTGCGATCCAGCGACGGCGGGCTGACCTGGCCCGAGGCGGGCGAGGCCTTCATCGGCCACACCACCGGCCTCGACTATCAGGAACCCAATCTCTCGGTGCTCCGCGACGGCTCACTGCTGTCGATCATCCGGACGTCGCGCAACCTGGCCTACGTGTCCTTCTCCGACGATGAGGGCCGGTCCTGGAGCACGCCGGTCGACAGCGGCCTGCCGGCCTCGTCGCACCACCAGCTACGGCTGCGCAACGGCGCGATCCTGTTCACCTACGGCGACCCGTCGGGCAAGATCAACTCCGGCCGGCCGACCCTCGGCCGGATCCTCCGCCACCCCGAGCGCGGCATCGGCGACGAGCCCGAGCTCCTGGTCTACGACGCCGCCATCCACGGCGCCCCCACCTTCGACCAGGCCAACCCCTCCAGCGTCGCCTTCTCCCCCGCCCGCTACTTCACCGTCACCTCCGACCCGTACCTGAAGTCCATCGTCGGCGTCTACACCAAAGCCGGCGACTACCTCCACCGCCCCTAACCGCCCCCCAAACGCCGAGTTGTCAGAACTGAGTTGTGCCAGAGCACAACTCAGTTCTGACAACTCGGCGTAGGGGTGTGGATAACGGAGACCAACCAACCAGCATGCAGTCTTTTTCGTGACACGCCCGACCTGAGCACTCGGCGGAGCCGACGAATGGCGTCCGCCCACCCCCTCGAGGCTCGGGTCTCCCTCAGCGTGCGGCACTCAGGTGCCTTCGCCCCACCTTCTGCGACTTCGCCCCCGAAGTAACCGGCGCGAAGAGCGAGGAAAGGGCGCGAAGGCGGCGCGATGCGTGGAAATCCAGCTCGCTGCCTCCGAGTTGCCGGGGGTCAGGCGGGTGGGCGCTTCTTCATCCGGGTGTTGTAGTCGCGCATCCGTTGCGGGTAGCCGACCACGGCCGCGTCGTAGCCGGGGATCTCGAGGTGCTCGGCGAAGGCGTGGCCCCACTGCGGGGTGGGGATGGTGCGGCGGGTCCACTCGCCGTCGTACGCGACCAGCAGCAGCGAGGTCTGGGTGACGGAGGTCTGCGGCTCGACGAAGGCCTCGACGCCGCGACGGTTCTGGACGAACTCGGTCAGGTGCCGCGTCACGGCGTCGTCGACCGATCCAGCGCGCGCCGAACGAGCACCGCGTCGCAGCCGTTCCGCGCCGCGTTTGAGCCAACCCATGCGACCCATTATGTCCGGCCGCTCCAGGTCGCCGGCGTCTTCCGGCGCGCCGAGTCGCGGATCCGCCGGCCGGTCAGGGCGTGGGGTCGACCCGTTCTTCGGCGAGCCGGCGCTCCAGGGTCGCCGGGTCGGCCCCGTTGACCAGCAGCACCGATCCGTCGCCGGCCCAGACGGCGAGGCACCGGCGGATGAAGTCCGCGCCGGTCTCGGTGACCAGCACCCGGCCGCCGGCCGGTCCCGCCGGCACGAGTCCGGCGTAGTCGAGTTCGCCGTCGGCGGCGACCAGAGCCCGGTCACCGGCCGCCGGACTGGCGGGGGCGATCAGGACGTCCGGGAAGCCGGAGATCTCGGCCGCCTCGTCCACCGCCCCGGCCGGCAACGGGCCGGGGTGACGTCGGGCCAGCATCGGCAGGGTGACCACGATCAGCGGATCGGCGGCCGTGGCCGGGTCGTCGGTGATCGTCAACGAAGCGTCGGCCGACCCGGTCAGGTCCAGGGTGGCGCCGGTGGCGAAGACCCCGAGGGCCCAGTAGAGCGTGCGCCAGTGGCCGTCCGGCAGCCGGATCGTGATCACCGTCCCCGGTGCGGCCTCGAACTCCTCGACCAGCAGATTGGCGGCCTTGGCGACCCAGTTGTCCAGGGCGACGGCCGAGAGTTCGATCCGTTCACCCGAGGTCTCGTCGTAGTACGTGACCCGGGGGCGGGTCCCGTCCGACCGCAGCAGGTCGGCCATGATCATCGCTGGCGTACGCACGCGGTCAGACTGCCACAGGCCCGGCAGCCTCACGCCTCGGGACCGGCGGCCGTCAGGGCTCGGGCGAACTGGGTCAGGGATCGCTCGATCGCGCGTAGCGAGGCGCCGAAACGCCGGGTCTCCAGGAACACCTCCGGCGCCAGCGGCGCCAGTAGCAGCTCGGCGACGACCTCGGGGTCCGCGACACCGGCCGCACGGGTCAGGTGCCGCAGATGCAGCCGCCAGAAGCGGTACGCACCGGTCTCGAACCGGGCCTGGCCGACCTCGCTGGCCAGCACCAGGGCGGCGTGGCTGTGCAGCAACTGGACCATCGCGGCGTAGAAGGCGACCAGCCGATCGGGCGGAGCGGCGCCGGGCCCGAGCGGCGGCGGCCCGGAGATGATCAGTTCCTGCAGTTCGCGTTCGTGCTGATCCAGCAGCGCCTCGGCGATGGCGCCGATCGACGGATAGCGGCGATAGAGGGTGGCCCGCCCGACGCCGGCCTGCTTGGCCACATCGTCCATCGTCACCGTGCGCGGATCCCGCTCGGCGAACAGCCGGGCGGCGGCGGCGAGGACCCGCTGCCGATTGCGGCCCGCGTCCGCGCGTTCGGCCGGCCGGCTGCCTGCCGCCGGGTTCAGCAAGTCACGACCGACCACCCGCCGAGCCTATCAACCGGACACCTTGTCCACTTGTGTTAGCCTCGCGAATTAACCGGACACATTGACCACTTAGGGACTCCCATGAACCTGTTGCATCTCGACGCGAGCGCCCGGCCGCGATCGATCTCGCGCGAGCTGGGCCGAGCTTTCGTGACAGCCTGGCGGCACCGGCTGCCCGATTCCGGGTACGTCCACCGCGACCTGGCCGCCGAGCCGGTCCCGCCGATCACCGCCGCCTGGACCGAGATCTGCGACAACCTGATGCGGGACGAGATCACGGCGCTGGACCGGCTGACCGAGGGCGCGCGTACCGATGATCAACGGGCGGCCTGGTCGGTGATCGAGCCGTTGCTGACCGAATTGATCACCGCGGACGTGGTGTTGATCACCACGCCGATGTACAACTACGGCGCCCCGGCCGCACTCAAGGCCTGGATCGACCAGGTCACCTTCCCGCGGATGGATCTCGCGCCGCGACGCTTCGTCGTCCTCGCCGCCCGCGGCGGCAGCTATGCCCCGGGCGCGCCCAACGCCGGCGTCGAGCACCTGCTGACCTACCTGACCGACTTCGTCACCGGCCACTTCCGCCTGCCGGCGCCCCGCACTCTGGCGGTCGACCTGGCCAACGCGCGCGTCGATCCGCTGCTCGAGTCCCGGCGGCAGGAGTATCAGGCGTCCCTGCGCCAGGCCCGGCACGGCATCGACGCGCTGGTCGCCGACCTGCTCACCGAACGCAGAGCGGCCTGAACGCCCGGCCCTGCCGCCGACAACCCCGAGTTGTCAGAACTAGGGGACGCCAGAGCGGCCCCTAGTTCTGACAACTCGGGGTTGTGGCGGGTCAGTGGGGCGGGAGGACGGCGGCCAGTTGATCGACGGCGAAGCTGATCTCCTCGGCGGTGATCACCAACGGGGGTGCGAAGCGAATGGTCGAACCGTGGGTGTCCTTGACCAGCACCCCACGCTCCAGCAACCGTTCGGAGATGGCCCGGCCGGTGCCGATCGCCGGGTCGATGTCCACCCCGGCCCACAATCCGCGGCCACGGACGGCGGTCACGCCGGAGCCGACCAGGGCCTGCAGTCGATCATGGAGCAGCACCCCGAGCCCGGCCGCCCGGCGCTGAAACTCCCCCGACTCCAGCAGCCCGACCACGCAGCTGCCGACCGCGGCCGCCAGCGGGTTGCCGCCGAAGGTCGAGCCGTGCTGCCCCGGCTGCAGGACGCCGAGCACCTCGGCGTCGCCGACCACCGCCGAGACCGGCACCACCCCTCCACCCAGCGCCTTGCCGAGCAGGTAGAGATCCGGCACGACGCCCACGTGATCACTGGCGAAGGTCGCCCCGGTCCGGCCCAGCCCGGACTGGATCTCGTCGCAGATCAACAACATCCGGCGCCGGTCGCACAGCTCCCGCAGGCCCGGCAGGTAGTCGGGCGGCGGCACGATCACCCCCGCCTCACCCTGGATCGGCTCGGCCAGCACGGCGACGGTCCGATCGGTGACCGCCGCGGCCACCGCCTCGGCATCGCCGTACGGGACGGTGACGAAGCCCGGCGTGAAGGGACCGAACCCGGCCCGGGCCTCGGGATCGTCGGAGAAGCTGATCACCGTGATCGTGCGGCCGTGGAAGTTGCCGCCGGCGACGATGATCTCCGGCTCGGCGATGCCGCGGACGTCGTGGCCCCACTTCCGGGCCACCTTGATCCCGCTCTCCACCGCCTCGGCGCCGGTGTTCATCGGCAGCACCATCTCCTTGCCACACAGGGCGGCGAGCCGGGCCGAGAACGGCCCCAACTGGTCGGAGTGGAACGCCCGCGAGGTCAGGGTGACCCGGCCCAGCTGCCGGACCGCGGCGTCGATGATCATCGGATGCCGGTGGCCGAAGTTGACCGCGGAGTAGGCGGCCAGGCAGTCCAGGTAGCGCCGGCCGTCAACGTCGGTCACCCAGGCACCGTCGCCGGATTCGATCACCACCGGCAGCGGGTGGTAGTTGTGCGCCAGGTGCTGCTGCTCCTGCTCGATCAGTCCCTCGCCGGTGATCATGGTGGTCATCATCGCTCTCCGTTCCGTCGCAGTTCCAGCGTGCAGCACTTGATTCCGCCACCACCCTTGAGCAGCTCCGGCATGGCGACCGGCACCGGGACGTAGCCACGCAACTCCAGGTCGTGCGCCAGGTCGGTCGCGGCGGCGGCCATGATCACGTTCCGACCGTCGGAGACCAGGTTGAGCCCGAGCACGGCGGCGTCGGCCTCGGTCGCGATCACCGCATCCGGGTAGCGGCGAGCCAGCTCGGCCCGGCTGGCCGGCGCGAACGCCCCCGGCAGGTAGGCGATGGAGTCGTCGCCCAGCACGGCCAGCGCCGTGTCCAGGTGATAGAAGCGCGGATCGATCAACTCGAGCGTGATCACCTCGAGGCCGGTCAGCCGGGCCACCTCGGCATGCGCGGCCGGAGTGGTCCGGAAGCCCGTACCGGCCAAGATCACCGACGTCGGCACCGCGCCCGCCAGTCCACTCGAACCGACGACCAGGAAGTCGCCCTCACCCTCGTTGATCTCCGCCGGCAGCAGCACCGGCCCGAGCCCGGCGCGCTCCAGCCAGTCGGCATAGACCGCGGCCTCGGCGGCGCGCTGCGGGAAGGCGAAGCGCGCTCCGACCGTGGCCCCCGGCGTCACCAGGGCCCCGTTGGCGGCGTAGACCAGGTCGGGCAGCCCGGCGACCGGCGCCAGCTCGTCGACCCGATGACCCAGCCGCCGGTACGTGTCCCGCAGCCCCCGCCACTCGGCCAGGGCGCGATCGCGGTCGACCGGCACGGCCGGATCCATCCACGGGTTGATGGCGTACGTCACCGCGAAGTGCGCCGGCGGCGTCATCAGGTAGCGACGGAGCCGTGCTCGTCGCTCGGGCGCGCGTCCGGGCGCCAGGGTCAGGTCGGTCATGAGCCAAAGCTAAGGGCCACCCGGATTGCAATCAATCCACATTTCTTGCTCGATCCAGCTCAGTCTGTTGCGCGATCTGTGCCGATACGGCGATTCGTTGCGCTACCCTGTCAAGCCATGGACGCACTGGACGAACGAATCGTCGAACGCCTCGCCGGAAACGCCCGCGCCACGTTCGCCGAGCTCGGGGCCGAGGTCGGCCTGTCGGCTCCGGCGGTGAAACGCCGGGTCGACCGGATGGTCGCCGACGGCACCATCGCCGGGTTCACCGCGATGATCGATCCGGCGGCGCTGGGCTGGGGCACCGAGGCCTACGTCCAGGTGTATTGCAAGGGCACGATCTCGCCGGAAAGCCTGCAGCGGATCTGGGAACCGGTGCCGGAGATCGTCAGCGCCAGCACGATCACCGGCCAGGCCGACGCGATCCTGCGGGTCCGGGCCCGGGACGTGCAGCACCTGGAGCGAGCCCTGGAACGGATCCGGGAGGACGACACGGTCGACCGGACCGAATCGATCATCGTCCTGTCCCGGCTGATCGAGCGGGGCTAGTGTCGCGGCACCTGGACGAGGTTGCGCCCCGCGACCGATAGCGTTGGCCGCGCCATGGCAGATCCCGGCTGGTACCCCGACCCGAGCGGCACGCCCCAACGACTCCGTTATTGGGACGGTACGTCCTGGTCCGGCCGCACCACCCGCGACCCCGCGCGTCCCGTACCCAGACGGACGGCGGTCGCCACCACGGCCCGCCGTGGCCGGATCCCGATCTTCTGGGTGGCCGGCCTGCTGGTGTTGATCTTGATCGGCGTGTTGACGATGGTGATCAGGCAGGACCCGTCGGATCAGCCGGACATCTGGAACACCGCGCTCTCCGACAGCCCGATCGGCCAGATCTCCAACCTCTTCTAGCCGGGTGCAGGGCCGCGACGGTTCGGTGTAAGTATGGGCACCATGGGCGACTTTGACGTGGTGGTGCTCGGCGCCGGGAGTGGTGGGTACGCGACCGCATTGCGGGCCGCCCAGCTGGGGCTCTCGGTGGCCATGATCGAAAAGGACCAGGTCGGTGGCACCTGCCTGCATCGCGGCTGCATCCCGACCAAGGCGATCCTGCATGCGGCCGAGATCGCCGACGCGGCCCGGCACGGCGCCGAGTTCGGTGTCCACACGGTGATCGAACGGATCGATCTGGCCGGCGTCAAGGCGTACGCCGACGCGACGGTGGCCCGGCTCTACAAAGGGCTGTCCGGGCTGGTCCGCTCCCGCGACATCACGGTGATCTCCGGCGAGGGGCGGCTGTTGCCGGCCGAGTCGGCCGAGGACCCGCCCCGGGTCGCCGTCGGTGATCAGGTGATCACCGGCCGGCATCTCGTGCTCGCCTCCGGCTCCGAAGCGCGCAGCCTGCCCGGCCTGGAGGTCGACGGCCGGCGGGTGATCACCAGTGATCATGCGCTGCGACTGGAGTCCTTGCCGAAGTCGGCGATCGTGCTCGGCGGCGGCGTGATCGGCGCCGAATACGCCTCGGCCTGGCGGTCGTTCGGCGTCGAGGTGACGATCATCGAGGCACTGCCGCGGCTGCTGCCGAACGAGGAGCCCGAGCTCTCCGCCGGGCTGGAGCGGGCGTTCCGGCGGCGCAAGATCACCAACCTCACCGGAGCTCCGGTCGCCGAGGTCGACGCCGGCGAGCACGGAGTGCGGGTGACACTCAGCACCGGCCGCGCGGTCGAGGCCGAGCTGCTGCTCGTCGCCGTCGGCCGCGGGCCGCGGTCGGCCGGGCTGGGTTACCCCGAGGCCGGGGTCGAGCTGGACCGCGGCTTCGTCACCGTGACCGAGCGGCTCGCCGCGAGCACGCCGAGGACGTACGCGGTCGGTGACCTGGTCGCCGGGCTGCAACTGGCGCACCGCGGCTTCGCCCACGGCATCTTCGTGGCCGAGGAGATCGCCGTCGCCGAGGGCCGGCCCGACGCCCGGCCACCGGCGCCCGTCCGGGACCGTGACATCCCGAAGATCACCTACTGCGATCCGGAGGTGGCCTCGGTCGGGCTGGGTGAGGAGGCGGCCCGGGCGGAATACGGTGACGCCGTCACGATCAGCTACGACCTGGCCGGCAACGGGCGGTCCCAGATCCTCCGGACGGCCGGCCTGGTCAAGCTGGTCCGGGCCCCGGACGGCCCGATCGTCGGCATCCACCTGCTCGGCTCCCGGGTCGGTGAGCTGATCGGCGAGGCGCAGCTGATCACCGCCTGGGAGGCGTACCCGGAAGACGTCGCCGCCGCCATCCATGCCCATCCGACGCAGTCCGAGGCCATCGGCGAGGCCCACCTCGCCCTGGCCGGGAAGCCCCTCCATGTGCACGGCTGACGCCGGGAGGGGTCAACCGACTGGCCGCGCCGCGCCGCTGAGGGCCGGGCGTTAGGCTGATCCCCGAAACCCTGAGCACCACGGCACGGCCCCCGAATGAAGGAGTCTCAATCCATCATGTCGACTTCTGTAACCCTCCCGGCGTTGGGCGAAAGCGTCACCGAGGGAACGGTCACCCGTTGGCTGAAGCAGGTCGGTGACACGGTCGCGGCGGACGAGCCGTTGCTCGAGGTCTCCACCGACAAGGTCGACACCGAGATTCCGTCGCCCGCGGCCGGCGTGCTGCTGGAGATCAAGGCGGCCGAGGACGAGACCGTCGAGGTCGGCGCCGTGCTGGCGGTGATCGGCGACGCCGACGAGCAGCCGAGTGGCGACGCCGGTGGCGATGAGCAGCCGGCCCAGACCCAGGAGCAGCAGGCCCAGGAGCAGCCGGCCGAAGAGCCCCGGCAGCAGGAGCCGGCGGAGCAGCAGGCCGAGGCCGAGCCGCCCGCGGAGCCGCAGGCCGAGCAGACCGACACCGCCGCCGAGGAGCCGCAGGCGGAACAGGAGCAGCAGCCGCAGGCCGAGGACGACCAGCCGGAGCAGCCGACCGGTGGCGCCCAGCCGTCCGGCAGCGGCCAGGGCACCGAGGTCACCCTGCCCGCGTTGGGCGAGAGCGTGACCGAGGGTACGGTCAGCCGCTGGCTGAAGCAGGTCGGCGAGACCGTCGCAGCCGACGAGGCGCTGCTCGAGGTCTCCACCGACAAGGTCGACACCGAGATCCCCTCCCCGACCGCCGGCACCCTGCTGGAGATCCGGGTCAAGGAGGACGAGACGGTCGAGGTCGGCGCGGTGCTCGGCGTGATCGGGTCCGCCGACCAGGCGTCCTCCGATCAGGCCCCGGCCCAGCCGAGCCAGGACGAGCAGCCGGCCACGGAGCAGGAAGAGCCGGAGCAGCAGCCGCGCCGGGCCGAGGCCCCGGAGCCGAGCAGCGAGGCCGACGAGCCGCGGGACAAGCCGGCCCAGGAGTCGGCCCCGGCCCAGTCCGCCCCGCCGCAGCAGGCCCCGGCGCAGCAGAAGGCGCCCGAGCCGAGTTCGGCGCAGGTCGACGGCGACGGTGGCCCCGGGTACGTGACGCCGCTGGTCCGCAAGCTCGCGGCCGAGCACGAGGTCGATCTCGGCTCGATCACCGGCACCGGCGTCGGTGGCCGGATCCGCAAGCAGGATGTGCTCGCGGCGGCCGAAGCGGCCAAGGCCCCCGCGGCCCCGGCCGAGCAGCCGGCGGCCGAGCAGCCCGCGGCGGCCTCCGCCCCGGCGGCCGCGGCCGTGCAGCCGAGCTCGCTCCGTGGCACCACCGAGAAGATGTCCCGGCTGCGCAAGATCATCGCCAAGCGGATGGTCGAATCGCTGCAGACGTCGGCCCAGCTGACCACGATCGTCGAGGTCGACCTGACCGTCGTCTCCCGGCTGCGGGCGAAGGTGAAGAACGACTTCCTCGCCCGGGAGGGCGTGAAGCTGTCGTACCTGCCGTTCCTGATCAAGGCGGCCGTCGACGCGCTCAAGGTGCACCCGAAGCTCAACGCGACGGTCGACACCGAGGCCGAGGAGATCACCTACCCGGCCACGGAGAACATCTCGATCGCGGTCGACACCGACAAGGGCTTGGTGGTCCCGGTGATCAAGGGCGCCGGTGATCTCAGCATCGCCGGCCTGGCCAAGAAGATCGCCGACGTGGCCGACCGGACCCGGAGCAACAAGCTCACCCCGGACGACGTCACCGGCGGCACCTTCACGGTGACCAACACCGGCAGCCGGGGCGCCCTGATCGACACCCCGATCGTCAACATGCCGCAGGTCGCCATCCTCGGCACCGGCACGCTGGTGAAGCGGCCGGTGGTGCTGACCGACAAGGTGCTCGGCGAGACGATCGCGGTCCGCGACATGATGTATCTGTCGCTGTCCTACGACCACCGGATCGTCGACGGCGCCGACGCGGCCCGCTTCCTCGGCACCCTCAAGGAGCGTTTGGAGGAAGGCGACTTCGAGTCCGAGTTCGGTCTCTGAGTCCGTTCGGTGGCTGATCGATGAAGTACCTGCTCGCCGGCGCATCCGGGTTCCTCGGCACCGCGCTGCGGGTCCGGCTGGCCGAGCAGGGTGACCAGGTGGTGCGGCTGGTCCGCAGCGAGCCCGTCGCGGCCACCGAATTCCGCTGGCACCCGGCCGCCGGGACGATCGACGAGCGCGCCTTCGCCGGCGTCGACGTGGTGATCAATCTGTGCGGTGTCGGGATCGCCGACTGGCCCTGGACCCCGGCCCGGCGGCGGC
Organism: Microlunatus speluncae; assembly: GCF_009299835.1. GTDB lineage: Bacteria > Actinomycetota > Actinomycetes > Propionibacteriales > Propionibacteriaceae > Microlunatus > Microlunatus speluncae. The sequence continues at coordinate 188,716 of NZ_VKCZ01000004.1, read as the reverse complement.
TGTTGAAGTCGTCCCGGGTCGATCCGGGACGGACCCTGACCGAGTCGCTGGCCCGGCTGGAGGACAAGCCGCGGCTCTATCTCCAGGCCAGCGGGATCTCGGCGTACGGCACCGAGGTGGGCGACCCGGCCGCCACCGAGGATCACCCGCCCGGGACGGATTTCCTGTCCCGGTTGATCATCGACTGGGAGGCCGCGGCCCAGCCGGCCACGCAGGCCGGCATCCGGACCGTGATCATCCGGACCAGTCCGGTGCTCAGCCGGTCCGGCGGGCTGCTCGGCCTGGCCAAGATCCCCTGGCTGTTGGGTTTGGGCGCCAAGCTCGGCGACGGACGTCAGCGGACGCCGGTGATCAGCCTGACCGACTACCTGCGGGCCATTCAGTGGGCGGTGGACAATCCGGACGCCCGGGGCGCATACAACCTGACCATCCCGACCCCGGCCAGCAACACCGAGTTCTCCGACACGCTGGCCGAGTTGTTGCGCCGGCCGCGGCTGATCGCGGCCCCGGCGCCCGTGCTCCGCCGGGTGCTGGGCGAGATGGCCGAGCAGTTGCTCGGCGACATGAACGTCCGGCCCGGCCGGCTGCTCGCCGAGGGGTTCGAGTTCCGCGGCGACGACATCCGGTCCGCCCTGCGGCTCGCCCTGGATGACTGACTCCGACGTAAGGTGAAGGCCATGACCCTGGACGTCCGCCTGCTCGGCCTCGGCTCGAAACTGATCGACTACTCCGAGGCCTGGCTGGTGCAGCAGGAGGTGCACGAACAGGTCGTCGCCGGGCGATTGCCCGACACGTTGCTGCTGCTGGAGCACGATTCGGTCTACACCGCGGGCAAGCGGACCGAGCCGACCGAGCGACCGACCGACGGCACGCCGGTGATCGACGTCGACCGCGGCGGCAAGATCACCTGGCACGGTCCCGGCCAGCTGGTCGGCTATCCGATCGTCCGGCTGCCCGAGCAGATCAAGGTGGTCGACTACGTCCGCCGGCTGGAGGAGGCGCTGATCCGGTCCGTGGCCGAGTTCGGCATCACCGCCGGACGGGTGCCCGGTCGGTCCGGCGCCTGGCTGGCGGCCGATGATCATCATCCGGAGCGCAAGATCGGCGCGATCGGCGTCCGGGTCGCCGGCGGCGTGACGATGCACGGCTTCGCGCTCAACGTCAGCCCGGAGCTGACCGCGTACAGCAAGATCATTCCGTGCGGCATCGTCGACGCCGGTGTCACGTCGATGGCTGCGGAGTTGCCGTATCCGCCGAGCCTGCTCGAGGTGGCCGCGGTTGTCGTCACCAAGCTCGAGGACCTGCTCGACTTCGAGGCCTACGTGCCCGCACCGGACCTGGCCGGCCGGGCCGGGGTCCGCTACGGGCTCACGGTCTCGGGCCAGTAGATGCAAGATCACGACCTGTACGGAGTCCAGCTCAGGACGAAGGAACTGACCCGGCTCGTGCTGCTCAGCCTCGCGCTGGTGCAGGTCGGCATCACCATCGCCGCGATGATCGCTCCGATCACCCACACCGCCGACGACGACCAGGACCCGCTCTCCACGCCCGGTCTGTTCCTGGCGCTGAGCCGGATCCGTGAGCCGGGCGAGTCCACCGGTGATCAGGTGTACGCCATGATCATCAGCGCGGTGCTGGTGCTGGCGCTGCTGGCGACGGCCGTGATCGCCCTGCTGCTCGCCGGCTCTCCCGAGCTCCCCGGCCGGCTGCCGACCATCCAGTACGTCCTCGCCGGCGTGCTGATCTTGGGTGCGATCGCCCTCCTCCCGTCGGTCAACGACCTGAGGATCGAGGGGCTCGGCGGCGACCGCTACGACTTCGATCCCGATCATTCGGCCGGCAAGGCGGCCTGGGGTCTGTGGCTGCCGGTGGCCGCCGCGGTCTGGGCGATCAACCTCGCCCGCGGGGTCAGGCGACTGAGCGAGTAGTGCGCCGGGCCGGCCGGGCGGCCGGCTCGGGCCGGGAGATCTCGGCCCACACGGTGTCCAGCGACAGGCCGAGGACGGCGGCGATCGCCGCGATGGTGGAGAAGGCCGGCGTGGCCACTCGACCCGATTCGATCTTGCGCAACGTCTCCGGCGAGACCCGGGCGTCGAGCGCGACCTCGAGCATCGAACGCTCGCCGCGGGCGCGACGCAGCAACGCCCCGAGGCGCTGCCCGCGCTCGACCTCCGCGGGAGTGAGCGGCAACCTGACCATGACCCGATACTAATACCGGGATAATATGACCGGTATAGTTATTGGTCCACGAGAAGGGCACCGCATGATCGAGATCCTGAACCCCGCCGAAGTGGCCCGCGGCCGGGAAACCGGCGCGCTGGTCGCCGACATCCTGCAGACCCTGAAGCGGCGGACCACGGTCGGCACCAGCCTGCTGGAGATCGACCGGTGGACCGCGACCATGATCATCGAAGCCGGCGCCCAGTCCTGCTACGTCGACTATGCCCCGTCCTTCGGCCGCGGACCGTTCGGCCACTACATCTGCACGGCCGTCAACGACGCGGTGCTGCACGGCCGGCCGTCCGGCTACCGGCTGGCCGAGGGCGATCTGCTGACCCTCGATCTGGCGGTGATCAAGGGCGGGGTCGCGGCCGACTCGGCGATCAGCTTCATCGTGGGCGGGACGGGGCCGGCCGAGAGCGTCGCGATGATCGACGCCACCGAACGCGCGCTGGCCGCGGGGATCGCCGCTGCCGTACCCGGGGCTCGGATCGGTGACCTCTCCTTCGCCATCGGCACCGTGCTCGTGGACGCGGGCTATTCGATCAACACCGAGTACGGCGGCCACGGCATCGGTTCGACGATGCACCAGGACCCGCACATCTCGAACACCGGCCGGCCCGGCCGCGGCTACAAGCTGCGCCCCGGGCTGCTGCTCGCCCTGGAGCCGTGGGTGATGGCCGACACCGCCGAGCTGGTCACCGATGCCGACGGGTGGACACTGCGCAGCGCCACCGGCTGTCGTACCGCTCACAGCGAGCACACGATCGCCATCACCGAGGAGGGCGCCGAGATCCTCACCCTGCCGAGGACGTGAGGTCGAACCACGGGCGGGCCACCGGTGGCCGCCGAGTAGGCTGACGGGCGTGACGATCGCGCCCGAAGGACGGAAGCTGCTGCGGCTGGAGGTTCGAAACGCGGCGGTTCCGATCGAACGCAAACCGTCCTGGATCAAGACCACGGCGCGGATGGGCCCGGAATACACCGAGCTCCGGCAGCTGGTTAAGCGGGAGGACCTGCACACGGTCTGCCAGGAGGCCGGCTGCCCCAACATCTTCGAGTGCTGGGAGGACCGGGAGGCGACGTTCCTGATCGGCGGCGACCAATGCACCCGGCGCTGCGACTTCTGCCAGATCGACACCGGCAAACCGGCCGACTTCGACGCGGCTGAGCCGCTGCGGGTGGCCGAGTCGGTGCAGAAGATGGGCCTGCGGTACGCGACCGTGACCGGCGTCTGCCGGGACGACCTGCCGGACGAGGGCGCCTGGCTCTACGCCGAGACGATCCGCAAGATCCACGAGCTCAACCCCGGCGTCGGGGTCGAGATGCTCGCCCCCGATTTCTCCGGCAACCGCGACTACCTGGGCCAGCTGTTCGGCACCCGGCCCGAGGTCTTCGCGCACAACGTGGAGACGGTGCCGCGGATCTTCAAGCGGATCCGGCCGGGCTTCCGCTACGAGCGGTCGCTGGAGGTGCTGCGCTGGTCCCGCGAGGCCGGGCTGGTCACCAAGTCCAACCTGATCCTCGGCATGGGCGAGACCCGGGACGAGGTCTCGGCGGCGTTGCGCGACCTGCACGACGCCGGCACGGAGATCATCACGATCACCCAGTATCTGCGGCCGTCGCCGCGGCACCATCCGGTGGAGCGTTGGGTGAAGCCGGAGGAGTTCGTCGAGCTGCAGGACGAGGCGACCGAGATCGGTTACGCCGGCGTGATGAGCGGGCCGTTGGTCCGTTCCTCATATCGCGCCGGAAGGTTGTACCGTCAGGCGATGGAACGACGGGCGGCATGACGGAAAAGTTGGGATGAGGACTGATGGCTGACGCGAAAAGCGTGAGGGCGGCCGCCAAGGAGGCCAAGGCGCAGGCCAAGGCGGCGGAGCGGGCGGAGAAGTTACGCCGCAAGAACAGCACCGATCCGGCCGACATGGGCCGGATCCGGCAGATCCGGCGGGCGTACGAGATCACCCACGAGTACGACAAGCCGCTGCCGTGGCTGCTGGCCGGCGCGTTCGTCGGCTCGGTGGTCGTGCTGCTGGTGATCGGATTCCTGATCGGCCAGGCGATCTATCTCGGCATCCTCGGCCTGATGGTCGGCCTGCTCGCGGCCATGATCGTGCTGGTCCAGCGGGCCAAGAAGGCGACCTTCAAGCGGTACGCCGGCCAGGCCGGATCGGCCGAGGTCGCGCTGCAGATGCTGCCCAAGAAGTGGGTGTCCGAGCCCGCCGTCGCCGCCAACAAGCAGCTCGACGTGGTGCACCGCACCCTCGGCCCGGGCGGCCTGGTGCTGATCGGCGAGGGCGAGCCCGGCCGACTGAAGGCGCTGCTGACCAGTGAGGTGCGCAAGCACGAGCGCGTGGCGTACGGCGTCGAGGTGATCACCGTCCAGATGGGTGACAAGGAGGGCCAGATCCCGCTGGACAAGCTCACCGATCACATCAAGAAGCTGCCCAAGAAGCTGGCCCCGCCCCAGATCACCGACATCAAGCAGCGACTGCGCGCCCTGGACGCGGTCCGGCCCAAGATCGCCGTCCCCAAGGGCCCGATGCCGACCAATCCGCGCCAGGTCCGCGGCACCCGCCAAGCCATGCGCGGCCGCTGATCCTGCTCGCTCCCTGAGCCCGGACCCACCGATGATCCTGGTCGTGGTGTCGCGAAAGCTCTTCGTGCGGGGCGAAAGCCGTCATTGCCACGTGGAAACCTCCCGCACGAAGAGCTTTCGCGGCAACCAGCCAGGCTCAGGGAACGAACAGACGTCCAGCCCGAACAGGAATCGCAACATCGCAGATCCAAGATCATCGGTGGATCCAGGCTGAGCCTGTCGAAGGGCGAGCCACCTGCCCATAACCGAGGGGCGGCACGCGCCGGACGCGACCCTCGGAGCACCCACCCTGAATGCCGCGTCGCGCCTCGGTCCTCGGAGACTTTTTCGGCAACAGAGAGGCAGGTTTCGGCGTCGGTAACGTCCGGGCGACCGGCTCCCCGTCGCCGAAGGCACCGAGACTGTCCTTATCCACGTTGAATTGCGGGATTTGCGTGGAAAGGGCAACACTCGGTGCAGGCACCTCCTCGGTCGGACTGGGTCGCGCCAGTGCGGATCAAGATCATGAACTCTCGACGCCGGGCAGTTCTCGTAACCGACGGACCGGCGAGGCCAGCAGCCAGGCGGCGGCGCCGATCGTGCCGAGGGCGGCGATGATCAGCAGCGGTCGGACTCCGAGCCGGTCGGCCAGCAGGCCGCCGAGCAGCGCCCCGAGCGGCGCCGCCCCGCCGGCGACGACGGACATCGTCGCCGTCACCCGACCCTGCAGCCCGACGCCGACCAGGGCCTGCCGGACGGCGCCCTGATTGACGTTGTAGAACGGCTGCCCGAACCCGCTGCCGAACGAGGCGACGACGATCACCACGAAGATCACCGACGGCGGGCCGGCGGCGAGCGGCAGGGCCAGATTGGCCAAGCCGGCCAGGGCCAGCCCGGCGATCATCACCGGCCCGATCCCCCAGCGGCCACCGGCCCGGACCGCGAGCGTCGCCCCGACCAGCGCTCCGGGTCCGACCGCTCCGAGGACGATGCCGAGCTGGACCGCGGACAACCCGAGGTCGCGGGCGAGGAAGATCACCTCGACCGCCAGAACGGCGCTGTGGAAGAGGTTGTAGGTGCCCGCGGATGCCGCGCTGGCCCGCAGGATCGGGCTCCGCCAGATCACCCGGCAACCCTCGTAGACCTCGCGCCAGACGGCCCGCCGGGCCCCGGGCCGGACCGCCGGCTCCTCGACCCGGATCCGGGTCAGCGCCAGCGCGGAGAGCAGATAGCTCGCGATGTCGATCATGATCGCGACCGGCGCCGTCACGGCCTGGACCAGGGCGCCGCCGAGGCCGGGACCGCTGATCTGGGTCAGCGCCCGGGACTGCGTCAGCCGGGCGTTGCCGTCGATCAGCCGGGCCGCCGGTAGCAGCGTCCGCAGAAAGGCCGAGGCCGAGATCTGGAACACCACTCCCAACGTGGCGACGATGAAGGCGACCCCGTACAGCAGCGGCAGCCCGAGCAGCCCGGCCGCCGCCGCCAGCGGAATCATCAGCAGCACCCCGGCCCGGGCCAGATCCGTCATGATCATCAGTCGCCGGCGCCGGACCCGGTCGACCCAGACCCCGACCGCCAGGCCGAAGAGGACGATCGGCAGTCGGGACGCCGCGCCGAGCAGGCCCATCTGCGTGGCACTGGCCTCGAGCAGCACCACCGCCAGGATCGGGACCGCGATCGCCGAGACCTGATCACCGAGGCCCGACAGGGTCTGCCCACCCCAGAACAGCCGGAACCGCGACAACCGCCAAGCCGAGCCGCCCTGATCAGTGATCATCCGAGAAGCGTTCCCACGCGGTCTGCCGGCTCACCCCCAGCTGCTGACCGATCCGGCTCCAGCTGACCTTCCGGCTGCGCAGCGCGCGCACATGATCACGAACCGACCGCTCCACCTGTTCCCGCGACGCGTCCAGCCGGGCCATCCGGGCCAGCAGCTCTTCGTTGGAGGACTCGTCGACCGTGATGAACGAGGCCACCTGCTCGCGGGCGAGCAACTGCTCGGCCAGTCCCACACAGTCGTTGCAGATGTAGGCCCCCGGGCCGGCCACCAGGCGATCGACCTCGTCCTCCGCCTTGCCGCAGAACGAACAGCGCGCGCCGTCCCGGTCCGCCACCCGCTCGCGTCGCCGTACCACCACCTTGTCAGGCTAACCCTGACAAGATCACCCCGTCAACGCCGACTTGTCAGAACTGAGTAGCCCTATGGCACACCTGAGTTCTGACAAGTCGGCGGTGGGTCAGCAGCTGACGTCCTTGCCCTCGCTGCCGAAGATGTCAAGCCGGCGCTGATCGGGGATGTTGGGGGTGCCGGCGGGGACGTAGTGCAGTTGGACGGCGCGACGGCGGTGGGCGGTGCGGTTGGCCGGGGTGCCGTGGTGCAGCAGCCCATGGAAGAACAGGGCTCCGCCGGGCGGCAGCGGGATCATCGTGTCGCGGTTGCGGTCGACGTCGTCGTCGCAGACCTGCCAGTCACGCCGCTTGAAGTGCACGACCGGGCCCTCCCGATGGGTGCCGGGCAGCACATGCATGCACCCGTTCTCCGCGGTCGCATCGTCCAGCGCGATCCAGACCCCGACGATCGGCGTGCCCGGCTCGAGTGTGAAGTAGGCGTTGTCCTGGTGCCAGGGCTTCTCCCGGCCGCCACCGGGCGGCTTCAGCAGAGCCATGTCCTGCATCATCGTCAGGTCCTCGCTGCCGCAGAGCCTGCGGACGACCGACAGGATCCGCGGATGGCGGGCCAGCGCGGTCAGCCGTTGATCTTCCTGGACGAACAGCATGAACTTGCGGATCAGGTCCATCCGCTCGTCGCCCGAGGCCGCCTCGATCCGGTCGGCGGCCCAGGCCTCGTACTCGACCAGCGCCCGGCCCGGCCGGGCCAGCACCTCCGCCAGTCCGTCCAGCACCTCGGCCACCTCGTCGGCGGCGAGCACCTCGCGTACGGCCAGATAGCCGAGGTCGGCGAACTGCTCGGCCTCGGCGTCGGTGACCTGGTCGACCTCATCGACGTAACGACCCGGCCGGTCGAACCGGTACAGGTCCTCCGGATAGTCGACGACGGACTCGATCGGCATCGCGTTGGACATCGGCACTCCCTGGTGCGGCTCCGGTGATCATGACCCTCTGTCACCCGACCCTAGGTCGCCGATGCCGCCGGCAACCATGGTCTGAAACCGCGACTTCTTGCACCGAGTGGTGCCCGGGTCCCGTCAGGATTCCGGCGTGACGGCCGGCCGGACCAGTAGGCCACGCAGCGCCAGCACGGCCATCGGTACGGCGACGACGGCGGCGATCACGTTCAGCGCCGGGAAGCCGGCGAGCCCCATCACCAGGCCGGACAGGGCCGAGGAGCCGGCGGCGGCGAGGTTCATCAGGGCATCGGTGCCGCCCTGCAGCGAGACCCGGTCGTGGTCCGACACCGCGGACGCCAACAACGACGAGCCGCCGATCATGCCGGCCGACCAGCCGAGCCCGAGCAGGCCGAGCGCGAGCGAGATCACCGGGCCCTGAGTGGTGTCGGCGAAGCCGCCCAGCACCAGCGCCGCGGCGAAGATGATCACGCCGATGCCGATCACCGCGGGCCCGCCGAGCCGGTCGGTGAGCCAGCCCATGATCGGGCTGGCTCCGTACATCCCGAAGATGTGGATGCTGAGCACCAGCCCCACCAGGTCGAGCGTCATCCCGTGATGGGTCATGTGCAACGGGGTCATCACCATCACCCCGACCATGATCGTGTGCGAGCAGATCACGGCGACGATGGCCAGCCGGGTGGTCGGGTTCCGCAGTCCGGCCCGCAGGGCGGGAATCAGCCCGGTGGCCCGGACCGGTGTGACCGGCCGGGCCGGATCCTGATCTTGATCAACAGGAACCCGGCCGGCGATGCCGACCGAGAGCACCACGGCGGCGCCGGCGAAGGCGACCAGCGAGAACAGGTACGGACCGGTCAGCGGCTCGATCCCCAGCCCGCGGCCGAAACGACTGCCCAACTCGGACAGGTTCGGCCCGGCCACCGAGCCGAGCGTGGTCGCCCACATCACCACCGACAGGGCCCGGGCCCGATAGCGGAGGCCGACCACCTCGGCCGCGGCGAACCGCGCCTGCAGCCCGGCCGCGGTCGCCGCCCCGAACGCTGCCGTACCGACGAACAACAACGGCACCAGGTGCACGGCGGCCGCCAGCAGGATCAGCCCGGTGCCGAGCAGGGCCAACAGATAGCCGGCGGCCAGCCCCCAACGCCGGCCGCGTCGTCCGGCCAGCCGGGCCAGCGGAATCGCCCAGAGGCCGGCGCCGAGCACCGACGAGGTCTGCGCGAAGCCGGCCAGCGCGACGGTCCCGGACAGCCGCTCGGCCAACAATCCACCGACGGCGATGCCACTGGCCACACCGACCCCGGCCAGCACCTGGCTGATCACCAGTACGACCAGCCGCCCACCCGATCTGCTCTGCACGCAGCCATCGTGACAGCCGGGGCGGACCTTCGTGGCACGGACTCCCCGCGACCGGACGCGTGGCCCGGCCCCGAGGGTCAGCCGAAGCCGGGCCGGTTGTCCCGGACGCCGGCGTACTCGGTCCTGATCCGCCGATCCCGCCGCTCCAGCGACCGCTTGCCGAGGTGCATCGCGGCCGCGCCGCCGACCGCGGCCGCGAAGCCGCCGACGATGGCTCCGAAGAAGGTGTACGGGCTGTAGACGGCGGCGACCAGCACCAGCACCCCGGCGACCATCAGGCAGCCCAGCAACAACAGCAGGCAGATCAGATCGAACCCGGACCAGCCGGCCGATCCCGGCCGCGGGACCGGGCCGGGCATCGGCGCCGGCCGGCTCGGGCCCGGCTGCTGTTGTCGCGGCAGATCGGAGACCAGGCTGCCCAGATCGAGCATGGTCTGGGCCCGCATCGCCCGCGACAGCCGATCGTCGAGTTCCTCGCCGGTCAGCCGACCGGCCGCGAAATGGGCGGCGAGCTCATCACAGACTTCGGACCGCTCCCGGTCACCGACTCGGGTGGTCAACTCGGTGTGCATCGGTTGGAGTTCCACGCCGTCAGTCTCGGCTGGCCCGGGTCCTCGCGGAACCGGCTCCCACCATCCGCAGACCCGGGCCGGACCGTTCGGACCGGAATGGGGACCACGGTCGTAGCCGACCCTGGCCAAAGGTGCCGTACGGCCTCGACCCACCGGCTCACCACCCCGTCGGCCGTGGCCTTCGAGGATCGCGGGCCGACACTAGACTCGGCCCGGTGAATGCTCCCGGCGCGGCCGCAACGCGCGGTGGGGCCGAGGTGCCGCCGCTGGTCCTGGACGCGCTGCTCGGCGCCGCCGTGGCGATCGTGGTCGCGATCGCCGCGGCCTCGCGGCTGGAAGGCCGACCGCTCTCGGTCGGTGCCTTCCTGTTCGCGGTGATCTTCGGCGCACTGATGCTGTTCCGGCGCCGCTTCTCGATCCCCGTGTTGATCATCACCGCGCTGGCGATCTGTGTCTACTACACCTTCGACTATCCGGCGATCGGACTGGCGCTGCCGATGGCCGCGGCCCTCTATTCGGCCGCGGAGAAGAGACACCTGCTGACGGCCTCGGTGGTCGCGGTCGTGCTGGTCGGCCTGTCGATGGTGTTCCGGCTCCAGGAGGGCGAGGACCCGGCCCTGCTCTTCGGCTACGAGCTCGTCTCCACCGCCGCGCTGATGGCCGCGGCGATCGCCCTCGGCGACGGCGCCCGCTCACGCCGCGAGTTGCGCGAGCTCGGCGATCTGCGGGAGCGGGAGGCCAGGGCCTCGGCCGACCGGGAGCGGGCCGACGAACGACTGGCGCTGGCCCGGGAGCTGCACGACGACCTCGGCCACAGCCTGTCCGTGATCGCCCTGCACGCCTCGTCGGCCACCGAATCGCTGGCCGACGACCCCGACGCCGCCCGGGCCTCGATCGGCAACGTCCGGCACGCCTCGACCGACGCGTTGCGCCAGCTGCGCGGCACGGTGAAGGTGCTGCGCCGGACCGGCGAGCCGGTGCCGACGGCGCCCGAGGCCACCCTGGCCGAGCTGGACAAGATCGCCGCCACGCTGCGCCAAGCCGGGCTCGAGGTGCGGCTCCGGGTCGAGTCGCCGGTCACGTTGCCGACCGGAGTGTCGGCGGTGGCGTACCGGATCGTGCAGGAAGCGACGACGAACGTGATCAAGCACGCCCGGGCCCGTCAGGTCACGATCGACCTACACGCGGACGGGCCGCTGCTGCGGATCGAGGTCGTCGACGACGGCACCGGCGCAACCGGATCCCCATCCGGGCACGGGATCCGCGGGATGGCCGAACGGGCCGCGGCTCTCGGCGGAACGGTCGGTGTACGATCCGAGACCGCCGGCACCACCGTCAGCGCGGCTCTGCCGCTGGAAGAGAATCCGGTCGCCAACGAGGAGGGATCATGATCACTGTCGCGGTCATCGACGACCAGTCCATGGTCCGAACGGGTCTGATCTCCTTGCTGGACAGGGATCCGGAGATCAGTGTCGTCGGCGAGGCCGGCAACGGCAACGACGGCATCGCCCTGCTGCGCCGGACCAGGCCGGACGTGGCGCTGATGGACATCCGGATGCCGATGCTGGACGGCATCGAGGCCACGACCATGATCACCGCCGATCCGGAGCTGAACGGCACCCAGGTGGTGATCTTGACGACGTTCGACGAGGACGATCACGTGCTCGGCGCGATCCGCGCCGGCGCGGCCGGCTTCCTGCTCAAGGATGTCGAGCCCGACGAGCTGCGCCGGTCGGTCCACCTGGTCGCCGCCGGGGCGGGTCTGCTGTCCCCCGGCGTCACCGGCCGGGTGCTGGCCGAGTTGGCCCGGTCACGCTCGCCGCAGGCCCGGCCGGAGCTGGTGGCCGAGCTGACCGAGCGGGAGCGGGAGGTGCTGGCCGAGGTCGGTCGCGGCCGGTCGAACGACGAGATCGGCGGCGTGCTCTTCATCAGCCCGGCGACCGCCCGGACCTACGTCAGCCGGCTGCTCGGCAAGCTCGGCGTCCGGGATCGCGCTCAGCTCGTGATCGTGGCGTACGAGAGCGGCCTGGTCACGGCCGGGGAGCGCTGACCGGGTGGCGAACCTCGACGGAGTCCCATTGTGAGCAACTTGCTCAACGCCGAGCGGATCGGCATCGCCTTCGGCACCCGGGTGCTGCTCGACGAGGTCAGCCTCGGCCTCGACCGCGGCGACGTGATCGGCGTGGTCGGCCGCAACGGCGACGGCAAGACCACCCTGCTGCGCATCCTCACCGGCACGCTCGAACCGGACTCCGGCCGGGTGACCCGGGCCGGCGCGACGTCGATCGGCTATCTGCACCAGACCGACGACTACGCGCCGACCGAGACGGTCCGGTCGGTGATCGTCGACGGCGCCGATGATCATGTCTGGGCCGCCGACCCGACGACCCGGGCGATCGTGCGGCACCTGCTCGGCGATGTCGATCTTGATGCAACGATCTCCACCCTGAGCGGCGGCGAGCGGCGGCGGACAGCGCTGGTCCAGCTGATGCTCGCCGGCCACGATCTGCTGGTGCTCGACGAGCCGACCAACCATCTCGATGTGGAGGCCGTGGCCTGGCTGGCCGAACACCTGCGCGCCCTTCAGGCCGGGAAGACCGCGATGCTCGTGGTCAGCCACGACCGGTGGTTCCTCGATGCGATCTGCACCCGGATCTGGGAGGTGCACGACGGCGTCGTGGACGGCTACGACGGCGGCTACGCCGCGTATGTGCTGGCCCGGGCCGAGCGCGGCCGGCAGGCCGTCCAGGTCGAGTCCCGGCGGGCCAACCTGCTGCGCAAGGAGCTGGCCTGGCTCCGCCGCGGCGCGCCGGCCCGGACCTCCAAGCCGCGGTTCCGGACCGACGCGGCGAATGCGTTGATCGAGAACGAACCGCCGCCGCGGGACACGGTCGAGCTGAGCAGGCTGTCGAGCAACCGGCTCGGCAAGGACGTCTTCGATCTGCACCGGATCCGGCTCTCGGTCGGCGAGGGTGATCAGGCCCGGGACCTGATCAAGGAGCTGGACTGGTCGATCGGTCCCGGCATGCGGATCGGCCTGATCGGCGTCAACGGCGCCGGCAAGACCACCCTGCTCCGGTTGCTGGCCGGTGATCGCCGGCCCGACGCCGGAACGATCAAGCGCGGCCGGACGATCAGCATCGGCGAGCTCAGCCAGAACGTCGCCGAGCTGGACGAACGGGACCGGGTGCTGGATTCGGTCAGCCAGAACACCACCCAACTCGCTTCCGGCAAGGAGGTCAGCGCGACCACCCTGCTGGAGGACTTCGGCTTCACCGGTGATCGACTGACCGCCCGGATCGGTGACCTCTCCGGCGGCGAGCGGCGGCGGTTGCAGTTCCTCCGGATCCTGCTGGCCGAGCCCAACGTGCTGCTGCTGGACGAGCCGACCAATGATCTCGACATCGACACCCTGACGGTGATCGAGGACTATCTGGACAACTGGCCCGGGACCTTGATCGTGGTCTCCCATGACCGCTATTTCCTGGAGCGGGTCTGCGACGTGACGTACGCGCTGATGGGCGACGGCCGCTGCGTGCTGCTGCCCGGCGGTGTTGATCAATACCTGGAGCATCGCCGGGCCGCGACCACGGCCACGCCGGCGACGTCCACCGAGGAGCGGAAGCCGGTCAGCTCGGCTGCCGAGGACCGCCGGGTCAAGAAGGACCTGGCCCGGATCGAGCAACGGTTGCAGCGGATCGACACCGCGATCGGGAAGATCCATGATCAGATGGCCGCCGCCGGGACCGACTACCAGCGACTGACCGGCCTGCAACAGGACCTGACGGAGCTGACCACCGAGAAGGACGATCTCGAGCAGTCCTGGCTGGAAGCCGCCGAACGCGTCATCTGAAGCAACTCGCGACGCGGGCACTCCGGGCCGGATCGTGAGATGAGTTCAGTTGACGCCTGGAGAAAACGTGTTAAGAATTCCGCGTTTTCTTAACACGTTCCTTGGACCTGTCGAAGGAGTTAACACGTGGCGCGGAAACCCTCTGATCATCGCCAGGACTTCGGGTACCGCTTGCCGGGCTTGGGCTTGCCGAGCAGTTCGCTCACCGTGACCAGCGTGTAGCCCCGCTTCTTCAGACCCTTGATGATGTCTTCCTGGGCAGCGATCGTGGTCCGGTGGATGTCATGCATCAGCACGATCCGGTTCCTGGCCGCGCCGCGCAGCACCTTGCGTTTGATCTTGCCCGGGTTGCGGCTCGACCAGTCGAGGGTGTCGATGTCCCACAGGATCTCGGCCAGGCCGGCCTTCTTGGCCGCCTTGTCGACGCCCTTGTCGGTCGCTCCGTACGGCGGACGCATCAGCCTGACCCGGCAACGGCAACCCTTCTCGATCGCCGCGGAGGCCCGCTTGAGGTCCTGATGCGCCCCCTTGACCGACTTGCGGTTCAGTGAATCGTGGTCCCACGAGTGGTTCGCCACCTCGGACCCCATCTGGTGAATCTTCCGGACCAGTTTCGGATGCCGCTTCGCGAGCTGGCCGAGCTGGAAGAAGGTGGCCTTCGCCTTGTGCTTCTTCAAGATCTTGATCAGCTTCGCCGTCGTCTTCGGGCTCGGTCCGTCGTCGTACGTGAGCGCGATGCACTTCAGCTTCTTGCAGTTGACCGCCGGCCGGGCCCGCTTGGCGGCGGCCTGAGGAGTCGGCTTCGACGACTCCCTCGACGCCGCGATCCGGGGCGCAGCCGGCGAGCCGAGGGACGCATCGGCCCCTGTCCGGTCCGACGACACCGCCGTGGGCGGAGCACCGCCGCAGGCGCCGAGAAGCAGGGACATCACGATGACCATGACCGCAGCCGCAGATTCAGGCGCGGACCCTCGGATTCGCACGAACTGACAGTACTCGCACGACGCCCGAGTTGTCAGAACTGAGGAGCCCTATAGCGCTCCTCAGTTCTGACAGGTCGACTACGGGTTAGTGTTCGTCGCCGTCCGGCGGCGGCTCGGTGATCACACCGACCTTGGCGACCTTGACGGTGCGGTGGCCGTTGGTGCCGCCGATGGTGACCTTGCGATAGGTGATGTTGTTGGTCGTGCTGACCTCGACCAGCTTGCGGTCCGGGTTCGCCGTGACCTCGATGTAGTAGACCCCGTTCTTCAGACCCTTGAGATCGAACGACTGGCCCGGCAGGTACTGGACGTAGGTGTCGCCGGAGCCGCTGGCGAGCACCTCCCGGATCCCGATCGATCCGCGATCACCGCAGGCGGTGTGCAGGTCGGTGTTCCCCGGCTTCCAGTTCGCACCCTTGACCGTGTAGTCGATCGCGTCCGTGTTGGCCAGGCAGAAGGCCTCCTTCTGACTCCGGACGACGACATTCTTGTCCTGGTCCAGCAGGCGATAGCGGGCGAAGTCGGTGAAGTGCCAGTGATGGTGCCCGTCGCGGGGATCCCACTCCATCGTGCCGACCTGCTTGTGCCCGATCTGCTTCCCGGCACTGTTGAAGAAGTACTGGTAGGCGTCCATCAGGTCCTCGTTCTGGTCCTGCCGGAAGCCGTCGACCACCAACGGCGACGGGCCCGCATTCCACACCGTGGCAGAGAAGTCGAGATAGCGACCGCGATCGATCATGATCCCCCAGGCCGGCAGGGACTGAAGATCAGGCAGCGGTCCGCTCGGCTTCCCCAGCAGTGCCCGCCCGGTCGGCTTCACCGGCGCAGGAGCCTTCGACTGCTGTTGCTGAGACTGCTGCTGCCGAGTCTGCAACTTGCGCGCGTGCGCCTCCTCGTCGACGCCCTTGATCACCTTCAGGTTCGCCGTCGCGGTGGCCGCCGCTGTCGGGAGCTCGAAGAGATCGCGATAGTTCTTGGCGATCGTCGTGATCACCTTGTAGCTGCCCGGCTTGAGCTTGGTCTCGAGCGAGTCGAACGAGCGCACGGCGAAGCCCTTCTCGATCCCCCAGACCATTCCCGTCGTGTACGGATTCCAGCCGCAGCCCTCCGGATAGGGCGAAGTGGCCGGCGCATCAGGCCGCCGCCGCACCTGTTCGTAGCCGTTCGGACAGAAGTCGAGCTTGCGATCCACCACGACCTTGCCCTTGGCATCGACGACCTGCACGGTGAAGAACTTCTTCAGCCCGTCGAAGGTCGGCACCAAGGCTTCCGGGATCGCCTGATCGGGCCCCGGTTTGACCTGCCAGGCACTGATCGGCCGGTCGTAGGACGTGCGATACGCCCTGACCTCGAACGCCCGCTTGCCCGCGACCGCGTACAGGCTCAGGTCGACTGAAGTGTCGCCGTCCCAATTCTCCGCGGTGACGTTCTTCGTCGCCAGCTCGAGCTTGAGCTGGGGTGTCACCGGTCCCGCCGTGGCCGCCGGCAGCGCCGTCGCGCCGACTCCCGCACTCATGGCCAGCGCGGCCGCAAAGCCCACAGCGGCCCGCAGTTGAATCTTCATCAGACCCCCTTTACTGAGCGACCCGTTGTCGCTCAGCAGCACTACGTGCCGAACCGCGAATGCGTTGCATCGCCCCGGCAACTTTGTTGGGAGCCAAACCCCGAGTTGTCAGAACTAGGGACCGCCATAGCGTTCCCTAGTTCTGACAAGTCGGGGTGTTCAGGCGTTTTGGCGGCGGAAGGTGCGGGTGCCGATCCAGAGGCCGGCAGCGGCCAGGATGACTGACCAGAGCACGCCCCAGAAGGTCTGGCCGCTGAGCAGGTCGCCGCGGAAGACGGCGCGGACGCCGTCGACGACGTGCTTGGTCGGCAGCACGTTGCTGATCGCCTGCAGCCAGCCCGGCCCGAGCGTCATCGGCAACAGGATGCCGCTGAGCAACAGCAGCGGCAGGGTGACCATGTTGAGGATCGGGGCCAGTGCGTCCTCGCTCTTGGTCGCCAGTGCCAGCGCGTACGAGCTCGAAGCGCAGGCCGTGCCGACCAAGATCACCAACAGCAGGCCGAGCAGCATTCCGCCGATCGACCCGCGCAGCCCGAAGGCGAACGCCAGCCCGATCAAGATCAATCCCTGCACGGTCAGCTGCAGCACGTCGCGCAGCACCCGGCCGAGCAGCAGCGCGACCCGGCTGGCCGGCGTCACGCGCTCGGCCTCGATCACCCCGTCGCGCCACTCGCCGATCAGCCCGAAGCCGGCGAACAGCGCACCGAACAGGCCCAACTGCACCAGCAGTCCGGGCACGAACAGGGTGTACGCGTTCGCCGTGCCCAGCTGGCCGGCGATAGGCTCCAGCAGCGGCCCGAACAGCACCAGATAGAGCACCGGCTGCAACATCCCGATGATCACCCAGGCCGGGTTGCGGACCGCCAGCCGGAACTGCCGGCGGAACACGATGAACGTGTCGCGGAAGAACGTCATGATCAGACTCCTGCGGTCTCTAGTTCGGGCGCGGACGCTGTCTCGTCCCTGAGCGAATGACCGGTCAGGGCGAGGAACACGTCGTCCAGGGTGGGGCGGCGGACCTCGACGCCGTCCAGCCCGATCCCGTCCGCGTCAAGATCACGGAGCAGGCCCGGCAGCGCGCCGCCCGCCTTGGGCACCCGGGCGCTGACCGTCGTCTCGGCGGTCATCAGCTCGGTCGCTCCGCTGAGGCTCTGCAGCCGCTCGGCCGCCTGGCCGAGGCGCGACGGGTCGGCGAGCGACAGCTCGATCAGGTCCCCGCGGACCGCGGACTTCAACGCCTCGGGGGTGTCCGCCGCGATGATCCGACCATGATCGATCACGAAGATCCGGTCACAGAGCGCGTCGGCCTCGTCCAGGTAGTGGGTGGTGAGGAAGACGGTGCCCTCCAACCGGTCTCGGAGCGCCGAGATGTGCGTCCACAGGTTGGCCCGGGCCTGCGGGTCGAGGCCGGTGGTCGGCTCGTCGAGGAAGATCAACTTCGGTTCGTGCACCAAGCCCATCGCGATGTCCAGCCGTCGCCGCTGACCGCCGGAGAGGCTGCGGCCGGTGCGCTCCCAGACGCCGTCCAGGTCGAACCGGGACAGCAGGTCACGGGCCCGACGGGTGGCGGTCGGCCGGTCGATCCCGTACAGCAGGGCATGATCGACGATCTCGTCGCCGGCCCGCCCCTCGCTCGAGGCCGAGCCGGACTGGGACACGTAGCCGATCGACCGGCGCACCTGCACCGGCTCGGTCGCGACGTCGAACCCGGCCACGGTCGCACTGCCGGAGGTCGGCTTGAGCAGCGTGGTCAGCATCTTCAGCGTGGTCGATTTCCCGGCACCGTTCGGCCCGAGGAATCCGACGATCTCGCCGCTCCGGACATCGAGATCGACGCCGTCGACGGCGGTCACCTCGACGGTCTCCCGGCCGCGCCGGGTCTTGTACGTACGGGTCAGTTGGCGTGCATGGATCATGGTCGACCCCCTTTCGACCACAATTATTCAAATTTGAACGCTGATAGTCAAGTTTGAATGTCGCCGGACTTCCTTCGCTCGGCAATCAGCTTCTGGTAGCGCTGCGCCTGGGCCACCATCTCCCAGCCGGCGTCCTCCGGAGGCGGCTCCCAGGGGTCGCCCGATTCGCCCGCGAACCACAGGTAGCCGCCGTCCAGCAGCGTGCGGAACTCGGTCACCCACGCGAGCTCGGCCTCCGTCTGCGCCAGTGGCAGGGTCAGAGCATGCCGGACGTGCGACGGCATCGAGTCGTTGCTGATCTTGGACACCAGACCGTCCCGATAGCGGGTCACGTTCTCGATCCGCCGGACAACCGCCGCGATCACCTCGGCCCGCTGCAGCGTCGGCGCGAACGACATGGTGGCGTGGAACATCACCGGGTCCAGCCCGCGGCTGCCGTCCAGGCCGACCCGGACCAGGTCGCCGAGCTCGCGTTCCCCCGACTCCGAGACTTCGTAGACGGCCACCGCTCGGTCCGCCTCGGCGAGCTCGTGCCGGTGCAGCATTCCCTGCTTGGACAACGAATTCAGCATCGAGTAGATCGAGCCCGGCTTCACCTGGGCCCAGTCCTCGACGTACCAGGAGTTCAGCTCGCGCAGCACCTGATAGCCGTTCATCGGCTGGAAGAGCGAGACCACGCCGAGCACCAGCATTCGCGTGACTGCGGCGCTGGCCATGCCGCGGAGTCTAACTTTCCCGGTGGGCGGAACCCGTCGCGGTCGAACCGAGCGGCGCGACGTAGCGTTGCTGTCATGGCCGCGCCGCTGGATGAACTGATCGCCGAGCTTCCGCCCGGAACCGTCGTCACCGAGGCGGCGACGGTCGAGAACTACCGCCACGACTGGTCGCGGGATCCGTCCGCCGGGACGCCGATCGCGGTGGTCCGGGCGACCGATGCCGATCAGGTCCAGGCGACCGTACGGTGGGCGGCGGCGAACCACGTGCCGATCGTGCCGCGCGGCGCGGGCAGCGGGTTGTCCGGCGGTTCGTCGGCCGTGGACGGCGGGATCGTGCTCAGCCTGGAACGGATGCGGGCGATCGAGATCGACACCGACTGCCGGGTCGCCGTGGTCGAGCCCGGGCTGTTCAACGCCGAGGTCAAAGCGGCCGCCGCCGAGCACGGCCTGTGGTATCCGCCGGACCCGTCCTCGTACGAGATCTGCTCGATCGGCGGCAACATCGCCACCAACGCGGGCGGGCTGTGCTGTGTGAAGTACGGCGTCACCACCGACTACGTGCTCGGCCTGGACGTGGTCCTCGCGGACGGAACCAAGATCACGCTCGGCGGCAAACGGGTGAAGGATTCCGCCGGCCTGTCACTGCTGAAACTGTTCGTGGGCAGCGAAGGCACACTGGGCATCGTCACCCGGGCCATCCTGCGACTGATCCCGGCCCAGCCGCCGCGCTCGACCATCGTCGGCACCTTCCCGACCGTCGTCGCCGCCGCCCAGGCCGTGGTGGAAATCGGCCGGACGATGCGGCCGTCGATGCTGGAACTGATGGACCAGACCTCGATCAACGCCGTCGAGGACTACAAGCCGATGGGCCTTGATCGCGACGCCGCCGCGATGTTGATCGCCCAGTCCGACGCCCCCGAGGGCGCCCGCGAGGCCGAGATCGCGATCATCGAGCAGGGCTTCGTCAAGGCCGGCGCCCGCGACGTCTTCCTCACCCACGACCCGGACGAAGGCGAACTCTTCGTCGCCGGCCGCCGCGCCGCCTTCGACGCCCTGGACGCCCGCGGCGCCCTGCTGCTGGAAGACGTCGGCGTGCCGGTCCCGGTGTTGCCGGAGCTGGTCGCCGGCATCGCCGAGATCGCCGCCCGGCACCGGGTGGAGATCCCGGTCGTCGCCCACGCCGGTGACGGCAACACCCACCCGAACGTGGTCTACAACGCTGCCGAAGAAGGGGCACGGGACCGGGCCCTGGTCGCCTTCTACGAGGTGATGGACCTGGCGATCAAGCTCGGCGGCACGATCACCGGCGAGCACGGCGTCGGCCGCGCGAAGCGACGCGCCCTACCTGATCAACTCGGGCCGGACGTGATGGCCCTGACCCGCAAGATCAAGATCGCCCTCGATCCCGCCGGAATCCTCAACCCCGGCGCGATCCTGGACTAGGCATTAGAGCCCGTTCGGGAACCGGTCGGCCACGCCGTTCAGGGCGATACCGTGTTCGAGCAACGCCTTCGCCGAGCACAGGGCGATGGTGAAGCCCTCGGCGGAGCCGACCGCGTGCGTGACGAGGTCGTCGCCGCTGCCGGCGAGTTCGGATTCGGTGATCTCGACGAAGGTGGCGTTCTCGCCGTGCGGGGTGAAGCGCAGCTCCACCGCCGTGATCCCGTCGTTGCTCCAATGGAAGCGGATCAGCCGGTTCTCCACGACCTCATCGACCCGGGCCGTGGCGCTGACTCCGTACATCTCCCAGTCCCAGGTGACCTCGGCACCCGTCGTCAGCGGACCGCTGCTCCTGGTGAACCAGAAGCGGGTCGTGACGGCGGGATCGGCGAAGGCCCGGAACACCTCGGCCGCGGGACGGCGGATCAGCATGGCGACCTGCACGGTCGGCGCCCGGGTGAGTTGCAGGATGGAGTCGATCATCGGGAATCACCTTTCGGGGTGGCAAGAACTGCCTCGGGCAGGCTCTCGCCGGTTTCGATCAAGGTCTTCAGACCGGACAGCAGGTGGGGCCAGCCGCCGCTGATCATCCGCAGCAGTTGGCCGTCCGGGTGGCAGTCGTCATGGGTCACCGTGAGCCGGACCAGCTCACCCATCGGTTCAAGATCGAAGATCACCTTCGAGCGCTGCTCGGCGCGAAGGGCACTCAGGGCCTCGGCGCCGACCCCGGCTCCGGCGGCCCATTCGGAGGTGAACGTGTGCCAGGTGTACGACAGCCGACGAGGCGGCTCGGACTCGAGCACGACCTGCTCCGGATCCTCGATCCGGTGGCCGTTCGGCTCGATCCAGATCATCGGCGAGCCGGGCTGCCAATCGGTCTCGAACGCCGTGCCCCAGTAGCGACGGGTGAAGGCCGGCTCCGTGATCGCCTGCCAGAGCCGTTCCGGCGAGGTCCTGATGTAGGTCGTGTAGACGAATTCGGTGGCGCCCATCGGGTCCCTCTCCAAGGCTGATTTCAGGTCGGCCAGCGCACCGGCGCGCTGGCGGTCGTAGCGCGTCATCCAGCGGTCGGCGACGGCGTTGATCGGCACGGGGTTCAGGAAGTGCAACTTCTCCCGGCCGCGCCAGGAGGTCGTCACGAGGTTGGCGGCCTCGAGCACGGCGAGGTGTTTGCTGACCGACTGCCGCGCCAGCTCCAGCCCGGCGCACAGCTCTCGCAGGGTCTGCCCGTTGCGCGCGTTCAGGCTGTCCAGCAGCCGCCGCCGGCTGGGGTCGGCCAGCGCCCTGAACACCTCGTCCACCGCCGCCTCGATCCCGTCACATGCAGCCGTGCGGCTGCCTTTTCAGAATAGGCAACCTTTCGGCTGCACGTCAAGGCCGGTCACGGCGATGCGCAACTCCGACCTGCCCTTCGACAGGCTCAGGGAACGGAACCAGATCAGCGATGCTCACGCCAGAAATCCGCAGTGTGCAAGGCGCTCCGGGCCCGCCACCGATTGATCACTCCGGCCAATCGAACCTTGACCAGGCCAGGCTCAGTATCAGCCGGCGCACCCCACAAGCTGCGAAGCTCGTCAGGGTCGGAGTCGAGGTCGAAGAGCTGGCCTTGCTCGGAGTCGACGAACTCGACGTACTTCCAGCGGTCGTCGCGGACCATGGTCATCAGCTCAGTCCCGGTCAGGATCATGTCCCGGGCGTGTTCGGAGAAGACGTGCTCGCGGCCGGTCCACGATTCGCCACGCAGGGCCGGCAGCAAGGACTGCGCCTCCATCCAGGGCGGGACCTCGAGGCCGGCCAGCTCCAGCACGGTCGGGCCAAGGTCCATCATCGCCGTGAGCGCGTCGATCTGCTGATCGCCCCGGACCCGGCCGGGGCCCCAGACGATCGCCGGCACCCGCACGCTCGGGTCGTACATGGTCCATTTCTGGCTGTGGCCATGATCACCGAGACAGTCGCCGTGGTCGGAGGTGAAGATGATCACCGTGTTGTCGAGCACCCCGCGGGCCTCGAGGGCGTCGATCAGGAAGCCGATCTGTTCGTCGATCTGGGTCACATTGGCCAGGTAGTGCCGGCGTTGCCGACGGGACTGATCCTCGGTCGGGTCGGCCAGGTGCACCACGGAATCATGATCATTGTCCTGGTGGTGCCGGCGCAGCTCCTGCAGCACCTCGGGCTGGTTGGCCAGGTCCTCGTCGTCACGGAGCGGCAACGGGACGTCGCGATCCCGGTAGGCGTCGAGATGCCGGTCGACCGGGTCGTAGGGCGGGTGCGGGCCGGGGAAGCCGACCTGGAGGAAGAACGGTTCGGTGCCGGGATAGGTCTCCAGCCACCAGCGGGCGTGGCCGGCGACGAAATTGTCCGAGTGCAGGTCGTCCGGCAGTTCCCACTCGAACGCGCCGAGCCGCTCGGCATAGTCCGGCTTGGTCCGGTGCACCTCCCGGGTCGGCTTGGTCAGGCCGTGGCTCCACAACGCCTTGTCCCATTGATCATGGTAGAAGGGCACGTTCGGGTGGTAGCGGTCCTTGTTCTCCACCACGGTCCGCTCATGGAAGCCGAGCGAAGTCTCCCAGGGATGGGTATGCATCTTGCCGACGTTGACGCAGCGGTAGCCGCTGTCGGCGAGTCGCTCGACCCACGAGTGCTGCCACAGATCCTCGTTGCGTAGCACGCCGAGCGAGTGCGGATAAAGGCCGGTGAACAGGCTGGACCGCGACGGCGAGCAGGACGGCGCGCTGACATACGTGCGGGTGAAGGACGTGCCCTCCCGGACCAGCCGATCCAGGTTGGGGGTGTCGACATGATCATGACCGAGCGCGTTGATCGTGTCGAAACGCTGTTGGTCAGTGATGATGAAGACGATGTTGGGCCGCTCAGCCTTCTGGCCGTTCGTCACGTGATCATTTCCTTCCCGGCTCCGCTACGGCGCCGTGCTCGTCGGTCAACGAACTCTGATAGGTCTCGCGGGCGAGCAGGATGCAGATCAGGCTGATCCCGCAGACGGCGGCGAGGTAAATCGCGACCGGCCAGTACGACTGCAGGAACACGGCGGCCAACCCGGCGGCGATGGCCGGCGTCGGCCCGCCACCGATCAACGCCGAGGCCTGATAGGCCACGCCCATCCCGGTGTAGCGGGTGTGCGTGCTGAACATCTCCGCGAACAGGGTGCCCTGGATGGCGAACATGCAGCCGGTGCCGACCGCGAGCATGATCACGATGGCCAGCCAGGCGAGCAGGGTGTTGCCCGAGGCGAGGGCCGGGAAGTAGCCGAAGCCGAGCACGCCACAGACGACGATGCCGAAGGCGTACACAGGTCTTCGGCCGATCCGGTCCGACAAGGCGCCGATCACCGGAATGATCGCGATCTCCACCGCGGCGGCGATCACGAAGCCGGTCAGCATCACCTGTTTGTCCATGCCAAGGTGCCTGGTGGCGAAGGCGATCCCGAAGACGTTGATCACGTTGTAGGTCACGGCGTCGGCGAGCCGCGCACCGACGGACAAGATCACGTTGCGCGGGTGCTGCCGGAGCAGGGCGAACAGCGGCATCCGCTGCACCGGCTGGGAGTCCCGGCTGAACGCCTCGGTTTCCGGCAGGGCTCGGCGGATGTACAGCGCGACCAGCAGGAACAGACCGCTGAGCAGGAACGGGACTCGCCAGCCCCAACTCATCAGTTGATCTTCGGGCAGGAACTGGATCAGCGCGAAGATCCCGGTCGCGGCGAGCAGACCGGCCGGCGTGCCGAGCTGATGCACACTACCCATCACCCCGCGACGACCGCTCGGCGCGTTCTCCAACGCCACCAGGGCGCCGCCGCCGAACTCGCCGCCGATCCCGAAGCCCTGGATCAGCCGGAGCAGCACCAGCAGCACCGGCGCCATCACGCCGATGGCGCCGTAGGTCGGCAGCAGCCCGATCAGGAACGTGCAGCCGCCCATGATCGCCACGGTCACCAGCAGCATCCGGCGGCGGCCCAACCGATCGCCGAAGTGACCGAAGAACACGGCCCCGACCGGCCGCATCACGAACCCGGCGGCGAACGCGCCGAACGATTCGATCAGTCCGGCCGTCGGCGACGCACCGGGGAAGAAGATGCGCGGAAAGATCAGGCCGGCGGCGATCCCGAACAGGTTGAAGTCGTACCACTCCAGAAAGGAGCCGGAGACGGCGGCGGTGAGCGCCTTCCTGGTGCGCGTGGCCGGCGACATCGGGCGGCTCGGGGCGGTTCCGGACATCATCGTCTCCCGTGGACTCTCACATGAGCGTTACTATCTCTCATATGTGCACGAGGCTAGGTGGGTCGGCTGGAGGCGTCAAGACCTCGCGTCCGGCCGGTGGACGGTGCGCCAGACTGTGACCCTCGACGAAGGAGGTGCGGCGACCCCGTGGGTACGACGAAGGGACCAGGCCCGGGCGACCCGGCTCCGGGCGGCGCGACTGCGGACGGCGTAGCTGCGGTCGGTGGGGGCGAAACCGCGCTGATGCTGGCGATCGCCCGTCGCTACTACCGCGAGGACCAGTCCAAGGTCGACATCGCCCGGGACCTCGGGATCAGTCGGTTCCAGGTCGCGCGGCTGCTGCAGGAGGCGCGACGCACCGGCCTGGTGCGGATCGAGATCGGGTCACCGGGTCACGTCGACGAAGACCTGTCCGGACGGGTCGCCGAACGGCTCGGTCTCGCCCGGGTGATCGTCGTCGAGGCCCACCCGAGCGCGCCGCAGTCGACGTTCGACTTCGTCGGTGCCGCGCTGGCGGCGGAGCTGGAGCGGGTCGTCACCGAGGGAGCGAGCGTGGGTCTGGCGTGGAGCCGGGCCACGCCGGCGATGGTGCGGTCGCTGCGCCGGCTGCCGCCGTGCACCGTGGTCCAGCTGTCCGGGGCGATCTATCCGCCGGCCGGCCTGCCCGGATCGGTCGAGGTGACCCGGGAGGTCGCCGCGTCGGCCGGCGGCACCGCGCACATCCTCTATGCGCCGCTGGTCGTCCCCGACCCGGAGACGGCCGACGGGCTGCGCCGCCAGCCGGAGATCGCGGCGGCGCTGGCCCGGGCCGATCACCTCGACGTCGCCGTGCTCTCGATCGGTGCCTGGCGTACCGGATCGTCGGCGGTCTACGACCTGCTCGGCGCGAGCGACCGGGAGCGACTGTCCGCCACCGGCACCGTCGGTGAGGTGAGCGGCCGGCTGCTCGGCCCGGACGGCAGGCCGGTGATCACCGACCTGGACGACCGGGTGATCGGCGCCACCCTTGATCAACTTCAGGCGGCCGACC
This sequence comes from Microlunatus speluncae, assembly GCF_009299835.1. GTDB lineage: Bacteria > Actinomycetota > Actinomycetes > Propionibacteriales > Propionibacteriaceae > Microlunatus > Microlunatus speluncae. The sequence goes on along the minus strand of NZ_VKCZ01000004.1, from coordinate 163,161 downwards.
TGCGGCTGACCAGCGCCAGCGGTGCCGAGCGCCGGACCGCGACCGTGGCCGCAGTCCGGGCCGGCCTGGTCAGCACCCTGATCATCGACGACGCCCTCGCCCAGGCCCTGATTGACGGCGAGCCGCTGTTACATCCGTGAAACAATCGCGCAACTGGACGGAAATTCCGGGTGTCTAGCCTCGGGGAAGCATCGAGCGAGAACTCACCGGCCCGCTCGTCCAGCCCTGGTCGGTGGCCGGAGCCGCCGCGTCCCGGCCATCGCCCGACAACTCACCGGAGGACAGATGTTCCAAGGAGCCGACGATCTGTTGGCCTACGTCAAGAGCGAGGGCATCGAGATCATCGATGTCCGGTTCACCGACCTGCCCGGCATGCAGCAGCACTTCACCGTGCCGGCCGGATCCTTCGGCCCGGAGGTGTTCACCGAGGGCCTGGCCTTCGATGGTTCGTCGATCCGCGGCTTCCAGAAGATCCACGAGTCGGACATGTCGCTGATGCCCGATCCGACCACCGCGTTCGTCGATCCGTTCCGGGCCGCCAAGACGCTGGCACTGAACTTCTTCGTGCACGATCCGCTGACCAAGGAGCCGTACAGCCGGGATCCGCGCAACATCGCCCGCAAGGCCGAGGCCTACCTGGCCTCGACCGGGATCGGCGACACCGCGTTCTTCGCGCCCGAGGCCGAGTTCTACATCTTCGACGACGTCCGGTTCGAGACGAAGCAGAACTCCGGCTACTACTCGATCGACTCCGAGGCCGGCGCCTGGAACACCGGCCGGGTCGAGGACGGCGGCAACCGCGGCTACAAGGTCCGCTACAAGGGCGGCTACTTCCCGGTGGCGCCGGTTGATCATTTCTCCGACCTGCGCGACGTGATCACCAAGCATCTCGAGGCGTCCGGACTGATCGTCGAGCGGGCGCACCACGAGGTCGGCACCGCCGGTCAGGCGGAGATCAACTTCCGCTTCGACAAGCTGCTCACCTCGGCCGACGACGTGCTGAAGTTCAAGTACATCGTCAAGAACACCGCCTGGGCCGCCGGCAAGACCGCGACCTTCATGCCGAAGCCGATCTTCGGCGACAACGGCTCCGGCATGCACGTGCACTCTTCCCTGTGGGACAAGGGCGAGCCGCTGTTCTACGACGAGACCGGCTACGGCGGCCTGTCCGACATCGCCCGCTGGTACATCGGCGGCATCCTGGCCCACGCCCCCGCGCTGCTCGCCTTCACCAACCCGAGCGCGAACTCGTACCACCGGCTGGTGCCGGGCTTCGAGGCTCCGGTCAACCTGGTCTACAGCCAGCGCAACCGGTCCGCCGCGATGCGGATCCCGATCACCGGCTCCAACCCGAAGGCGAAGCGCGTCGAGTTCCGTTGCCCGGACCCGTCGGCCAACCCGTACCTGGCCTTCTCGGCCCTACTGCTGGCCGGCATCGACGGCATCCAGAACAAGACCGAGCCGCCGGCGCCGATCGACAAGGACCTGTACGAGCTGCCGCCGGAGGAGCACGCCTCCGTCCCGACGGTGCCGACCGATCTGGCCGCCGTCCTCGACGCCCTCGAGGCCGACAACGAGTTCCTGCTGGCCGGGGACGTCTTCACCCCCGACCTGATCGAGACCTGGATCGAGCTGAAGCGCGCCGAGATCGACGCCCTCCGGCTCCGTCCGCACCCGCACGAGTTCGAGCTGTATTACGACGTTTAAGACACAGGCGGTCCCGTACCGCTGAAGATCAGTCGAAACGGCGGCTGACCAGGGAATACGCCTTCGCGGTGTCTCTCATGGTTTGCCGCCGTTTTGCGTGCTCGTGTGTACAGGATGTGTAAAACGGAGCCGAAGTTGATCAAGCTATCGCCACACCTGCCCCGTCCCCTCGTAGGCGCCCGTTTTTGGCTGGAACGGAGCGTGTCAAGGGTAAGAGCAGACGCGTTCTGCCCCGGCTCATCAGGGCACGATCGTCCAGCCTTCACGGAACACGGCGAGCCGGGGCAGAACGCGTCTGCGGCCCTTGACACGTGGAGTGGAGGCCAAACACTGGTCCTACGAGGGGACGGGGCACCGCGACGTAAAGACCGATCGCAACACGGCTTGGACCCTTCATCGGCGGGAGGCGCGGACGCGGGAGCGAAGCGGGAGCGGGAGCGCCCCGCCGCCCGGCCCGCAGGGCCGGGCCTTGATCTAAGAGAGGTCAATTCGACAGCCAGGGGGAAGCTTCGACCAGGCGGTAAGACCATATGACCGGTCGTGCACACCTTGACTTGTCATGATGTGCTGATATCGTAGTGTCCATGGCGATCACAGTGAACCGCACGCAGGCCGACGACCTGGCCGATGCTGAGCGCGCGATCCGTGCAGCTCGCAAGGAGCTGCACAACTGGTCGGCTCACTGCGCCGCAATGCTGGCCAACCCCGATGAGGCACCGGCGATCGCGATGCAGGCGCGACGGTCGGCACGGATCGTTGAGGCACACCTCGACGAAGCCCACGTGCACACCATCGCGGCGCGCATGTACGACGACGGCCCCGCGCTGATCAGTGAAGATCGGTAACGAACCTCAACAGGTTGTCGGCGGCTGGCGTGATCACTCGCGACGCCTCGACCGGCCCGTCCTTGGTGCAGAACACTCGAACGATGTCCCATACCGGGCCGGGCTGGACCTGCTGCAACATCCGGCGTTCATCGCCGGTCGGCATCCGCGCCCAAGCATCCTCGATCACCTGTGTAACCCTGTGCCCGGCGTCATAGAGTTCCGCGATCGTACCTCCTGGGTACGGCTGAACCTCGGGCTTCTCCAAGTGCGTGCCCTTGGCGATCGGCAGCGGGATCGTTGACCGCTGGATCTGCTCCGGCTTGCCGTCCACGATCTTCAGCAGCAGGCGGCGAACGACCGGCGAGCCGATCTTGATCTTGAGGTAGTCAGCATCGCGCGGGTTCGCCTTGTCGCGCCGGTAGTCGGCATCGATCTCGTACTTGTCCCAAGTGGTGTCGTGCTCGTCAACGAACGCTGAGGTCTGGGGCCGCTCGCCGCCCTTGTCCAGGACATCAAGGGCTTCCTGGTAGCGGCTGGTGTCCATCCGTCGCTGGCGCGGCTTATCGGCTACACGCGTGGCAGCTCCGTGCCGCTTGACGACCAAGCCGTCTCGAACGAGTTCGGCCATGCCGTCTCTGATTACGGTGCGGCTGATGCCGAGACTGCGCTCCATCTCTGCCTCGGATGGCAACGCATCGCCGGGCTTCAGCTCGCCTGTCTCGATGGCGTGCTGAAGTCGGTCAGCGATCTGACGGTAGAGGGGCACTGACCCAACGCGGTCGATGTCGCGGGATACAAGTCGGAAGCTCATACACCCAGCATATCGGGTCGTCAATCGAACGTCCCGACCTATTGACATGTGCTCGTCAACATGTCATGATGAGTACTCAAGTACTCGTAGAGCTTCTCGAAAGGACTCAAAATGACCGAGCTGGCGATCGACAGCAAGCGGCAGGAGATGCGGGCGACGGGGAACGTGTCGCCGGTGATGGAGTGGGTGGAGGTTGGCGGCAAGCGGAAGCAGTCCGATGAGCAGATGATCGACGCCAACACCGGGATGAAGCAGTTCACCGTTGAGGTGCTGTATCAGTCCTCGGCGTTCGGGAAGCCGGTGACCGTGACCGCTGCGGTTCAGATCGGCGCAACGGAAGCACCGAAGCCGGAGCCGTTCTCCCGTGTGGAGTTCGTTGATCTTGTGTGCTCGGTGTTCATGACTCAGGGCTCGATGCGGGAGTCGTGGCGGGCTGAGCGGCTGGCGGACGGCAAGGCGGCTCCCGCTGCCAAGCCTCAGGGTCAGGCCGCGTGATGGAGCCGGTCAGCTTGCGGGTGCCGCTGGCGGCTCCGTTGACGGCCTCGTGTGTGACGTATCCGGAGGCCCCGCCGATCTTGTCGGTGTGGTGCTCGCGGTTCTTCCTGACCTTCATCTCGGGCACCCGCACGGTGACTCCGTTGGATGTGCAGGCGGTTCGTGATCTTGCTCGGGTGATGCAGGAGTACGCGGACGAGCTGCGTGAGCACATGGAGCGTCAGGACGACAAGTTGATCAAGATCGGAGGCCGTCCGGCCGAAACTGAGAGAGGTATTTGATCATGACTGAGTACGGTGACGCGACGATCGGCGTGCGGGTGCGGGTCCGGGACGAGACACGGATAGAGCCCACGGCCTTCATCTCAGACACGGGGCAGATCCTGGCCGGGCTCGGTGTCGGCTGGCACAACGAACTGAGGCTGGTCCCCGGATCGCTGGACGACATTGACCGGCTGATCGACGGGCTGCAGGCGCTGCGCGGGCAGTGGGTCGCGCTGGAAGAGGAGCAGGCATGGGATCAGCACCCGACCCTGCTGGACGATCTGCCCCTGGCGAGGGCGTCATGAGCCGGGCAGCGCGGAAGGATGAGGCAGTCCAGTTCCGCAAGAAGTCGCTCGCGGTCGGGATCGGCTTGCAGATCACCGGCTGGCTGCTGAAGCGTCTGGGGCGGCTGATCTGGCTGCTGTGCTCCACGCCGATCTTCGCAACTCCGCTCCTGGTGTTCGTCGGCCTGGTGCTCGTCGGGCACACCTGGGGCGCTACCGCGCTGGTGATCACCGGCACCCTGCTGATCACCGGCACGACGGCGGGCATGGTGGTCTGGCAGCGCCGATCACCTGAGACGTTTACCCGCTGGGTGTCGGGTCCCGCTCGGGGCCAGTGGCGACGACTCGCGGTCTACCGGCGTTGGTGGCCCGCTGCGATGGCTGAGGCCAAGCTGTCCCGGTCCAGTGCTGACCGTGATGTCCTGGCCAGGCTCGGCCGGGTCCACTCCACCCGCAACACCGACCGCGTCCGGGTCAAGGTCCTCCGGGGCCAGAAGATGAGCGACTGGGCGACCGAAGCGACCCGGCTCGCGCAGGCCTTCGATGTCGAACACGTCCGCATCGTCACCGTCTGGAAGCGGCAGCCGAAACGCAAGCGGGAGGCGGGGAAGCTGCCGGATCGGGAACGGCAACTGATCGACCTGATCGCGCTGCGCCGTGATCCGCTCCGCGAAGGGGTCGCATCGATCGATCACCCGATCGAAGATCAGTTGGACCTTGCAGACACCGTTGACCTCGCCCGGCTCCCGATCGGCTGGACCGAAGATCACACGCTGTACCGGCTGCCGCTGCTCGGCAACCACACGCTCAACGTCGGCTGCACCGGCGCGGGTAAGGGCTCGTTCATCTGGAACGTCGGCAAGGCCCTCGGTCCGGCGGTCCGCTCCGGTCGGGTCCGCCTGCTCGGGATCGATCCGAAGCTGATCGAACTGCCGTTCGGTGAGGACATGTTCCACGAACTGATCACGGGTGACGTGGTGGACGAGACCGAGGAACCCGACGCGGCCAAGGCCAACGAGGCCGTATTGATCAACTTCGCCGAGGCGCTGGAACGGTGGGCACGGCTGATGTCGGACCGACTGAAGCAGATGAAGGGCAAATCCCGACTGCACATCCCGACACCGGCTGAACCGTTGTACGTGATCTTCATCGATGAGATGGCCGCACTGACCTGCTACATCACCGACCGCAAGATCAAAGACCGCATCGCCTCTGTCCTCGCTCGGATCCTCACCCAGGGCCGGGCACCGGGATTCATCGTGATCGGCTGCACCCAAGACCCCCGTAAGGAAGCGGTCCCGCAACGGGGCCTGTTCACCATCCGGCTCGGAATGCGGCTCAACGAAGCCGCCGACACCGAAATGATCTTGGGCAAGGACTCGATCGAACGCGGCGCACTGTGCCACGAAATCGACCGGAACATGCCCGGCACCGCTTACGCCCTGGTCGACGGCACCCCCGAAGCCGTCCGGCTCCGGTTCCCCTGGATCTCCGATGACGACATCCGGGAGATGGCCCAGTTCTACCGGCCGAACCCGGCCAACCCGTACCTCGAACTCGCCGCCTGACCAACCGACCCGGAAAGGGGCCGACCATGATCACCGAAGCCGTCCAACTCATGCTGCCGCTCGGCCACACCCTGACCACGGATCAGCGCACCGACCTGACCCGCCTGGCATCCGGCCTACAGGCAGACCGGGCAGCCTGCCGCGACGGTAACCCCGACGACTGGCACCCCGACCCCGACGACCCTGACAGCGCCGCCAAGGCCGCACGAGCGGCCCGCACATGCGCAGGGTGCCCCGTGGCCCGTGCGTGCCTCTCAGCGGCACTGGTGGCCGATGAGCAAGGGATCTGGGGAGGTACCACCGAAGGCCAGCGGGCGGACCTGCTCGACCTAATCGGCACCGGGGTCCGAGTCGAGGCCGTCCTGTCCATCGCCACCGACCGCCCGAGGCTGGCAGCATGACAACCGCGGCTGAGGAGTTCACCGCCCTGGTCGACGCCCGGCAGGAACGCGACCAGCAACCCGTCACCCCCGAGGCCCTGGCCGACCTCGCCGTCTCCTACGGCGTCTGTGTCCGGCCCGTCCTGCAACGACTGATCGACACCGCGACCGGCGAGACCCGGATCGTGCCCATCTCCTGCGGGTCTACTCGTGCCGACCGTTGCCAGCCTTGCGCCGATCGCAACCGCAAACTCCGCATGACCCAGTGCCGCGAAGGCTGGCACCTCGACACCGAACCCGAAACCGACCCCGCGACGATCGACGATGACGACCAGGCCGACGACGACGGCGACCAGGCCGACGACGATGATCAAGGTCGCCGGGTCCGGTCGACCCGACGCCGCCAAGACGTGCCCGACCTGCCCCAAGGCGGCCGTCGTGACGGCACCGTGGCCCGGCAACTGACCTCGCCAAACGGCAACAGCTACCGGCCGTCGATGTTCTTCACGGTCACCCTGGACTCCTACGGTCCCGTTCACTCCGAACACGGGCGCTGCCGCTGCGGGCAGCCACACAGGTCGGGGTCCCCCATCGTGGGGACGCCCTTGTTCCCGCACCGCTACGACTACCGCCGCGCGGCACTGGACGCGCTGCACTTCGGCAAGCTGGCCGATCGACTGTGGAAGAACCTACGCCGCGTCGCTGGATTCGAAATGCAGTACTTCGCCACCGTCGAGCCGCAACGCCGGGCCGCGCCGCATCTCCACGTCGCCACCCGAGGGGCCATGACTGCCGGGCTGCTGCGCCAGCTCGTCGCCGCAACGTACTTCCAACTGTGGTGGCCGGCGCACGACAAACCCGTCTACACCGACCCGACCCGGATGCCGATCTGGAACGCCGACACCGGCCGGTTCATCGATCGCATCACCCGCAAGCCGCTGCCGACCTGGGACCAAGCTCTCGACGCCCTGGACGACGACCCCGCCGCCCGACCGGCGCACATGCTCAAGTTCGGCCCGCAAGTTGATCACAAGTGGCTCATCAGCGGAAGCGACCGGACAGAGCGTGTGATCGGGTATCTGTGCAAGTACCTCACCAAATCCATCACCGACACCCTGGCCGGTGGCGATGATGATCATGACCTGACCGCCATGGCCCGCACTCATCATCTGGACCGGCTCCACGCTCAGGTCCGCATCCTGCCCTGCTCCCCGGAGTGCGCAAACTGGCTCCGCTACGGCATCAACCCCAAGAGCGCGCACGGCAAGATCACACCCGGCCAGTGCAGCCGGAAAGCCCACCGTCGAGAGAACCTCGGCTACGGCGGTCGGCGCGCCCTGGTATCCCGACGCTGGACCGGAAAGACCCTCTCCGAGCACAAGGCCGACCGGGCCGAAGTCGTCCGGCAGACCCTGGCTGCTGCCGGAATCGAGATGCCCGACCAAGACGAGTATTCGGCAACCGTCACCGGCGACGACGGCGAGCCCCGCTACCGCTGGGAAGTCGTCACCCTGACCGACCCGGACCGGCCCACCTACACAGACGTGATCGGCCCGGCTGTCAATCAACGGCACGAGTGGCGCACGCAGTACGACCAGGCCAAACGCGCCGGACCTGTCAGTAATTCGGCAACCGCAGCGTGAACTCTCCCAAGGAAGGAAGATGATCATGGAATCGAAGAAACCTGAACCGCTGTGGACTCCCGATGACACCGGGGTGTATCTGGGTGTGCCGGTGGCCACTCTCTACCGATGGCGATATCTGGGGATCGGACCGACAGCCTTCCGTGTCGGTAGGCACCTGCGGTACGACCCGGCAGCCGTGCGGAAGTGGCTCCTGGAATCGGCGGCATAGCGATGGCCAGCATTGAGCCGCGTACCCGTGTCAACAGCCAGGGAAAGACCGTCACACGCTACCTGGTGCGCTGGCGCGGCCCTGACGGGAGTGAGCATGCTCCTGGGTTTGATCGGCTCCGAGACGCGAAGATCTTCAAGGCCAACGTCGAGGCTGATCTTGTTCGCGGTGAGTACATCGATCCCGAGGCAGGCAAGATCACGTTCAAGGCGTACGCTCTGCGCTGGCTCGAGGCACAGACCTTCGAACCGCTGACCGCTGAGCAGGTCAAGGATCGGCTGACGCTTCACGTGTTCCCGGTGCTGGGTCATCGCGAGCTGCGTCAGATCAAGCCGTCAACGATTCAAACCTGGATACGCGGACTCGGGCCGGTCCTGGCGGAGACCTACAAGGGAATGATCTTCACGAACGTCAGCACCGTTTTTAATGCCGCCGTCGATGACGAGTTGATCAAGAAGAACCCTTGCAAGGCTCCCTCCGTCTCGCGGCCGAGGGGCAAGTATCCGAAGATCATCCCTTGGTCGTGTGAACGCGTGCACGCTGTCCGGTCCGAGCTGCCCGAGCGGTATCGGATCGTGGCGACACTGGGTGCCGGGCTCGGCCTGCGACAGGGAGAGATCTTCGGCCTGTCCCCCGCTGATGTTGACTTCCTCCGTGGCAAGGTCGAGGTCCGGCGACAGGTGAAGCTCTTCCGGAACAACCGCCAGGTGTTCGCGCTGCCGAAAGGCGGAAAGACGCGGACCGTACCGCTTCCCGACTCGGTGCGGGATGATCTTGCTGCCTACTTGGCCATGTTCGGGGCTCGGTCGGTGACACTGCCCTGGCGTGAGCCTTCCGGTGAGCCCGTCACGGCAGAGCTGGTCGTCACCAACCGTGAGTCGAAGGCGATGAATCGGAACTACTTCAACCCCTACATCTGGCACAAGGCGCTGGCCGCTGCTGAGGTCGAGGTCACCCGGGCCAACGGCTGCCACGCCTTGCGGCACTTCTACGCGAGCACCCTTCTTGATGCGGGCGAAACGATCAAGGCCCTGAGTGAGTACCTTGGGCATGCCGATCCGGGGTTCACGCTGCGGACCTACACCCATCTGATGCCGTCCAGCCACGACCGGACGCGCAATGCGATTGATGCCGTGCTTCGTGTAAAGGACGTGTACACAGACGGGGTGGAGGCACCGAAATCCCTAGTCAAAGGGCCATAGCGTTCAGACCTACGACGTCTGATCGACAGCGGGCCTAGCCCGACCAAGATCAGCTGAAACGGCGGCTGACCTGAGAAACGCCCTCACGGCGTTTCTCATGGTCTGCCGCCGTTTCGCGTGCTCCCGGGTCCGGGGGACCGGATTTAACCAATGTCGATCTTGCCTCAGGTCGTGCGAAACTGCCCAGATCGTTCGACCGAGGAGGAGAGGTCGTGCTTGATCAGGCCATGGCGCCGCTGCGGAATCGTCGCTTCACCGTCGTGCTGTCAGGTGAGGGATTGTCGATGATCGGCGACGCCGCGTTCGGCGTCGCGCTGGCCTGGTTGGTGCTTCAGCAAACCGGATCTGTCGCCGCGCTCGCGTCTGTCCTTCTGGTGCAGGCAATTCCGGGCGGTCTGCTCTCGCTGTTCGGCGGAGCCATCACCGACCGGGTCTCGCCCCGAACCGTCATGCTCTGGTCGCATGTCGTCCGGGGCCTGGCAGTCGGAGCTGTGGCGATCATGGCCTGGACCGGCAGCCTGCAACTGTGGCAGCTCTACGCCTTTGCCGTGATCACCGGTGTGGCGGGAGCCTTCTTCGGGCCGGCCTCCGAAAGCGTTCTGCCCTTTCTCCTGCCGGCCGAGCAGCTTCCGCGTGGGAACGCGCTGCAGGGGGCCGTTGAGCAGACGGTGACGATCGCGGGCCCCTTGCTTGGTGGGCTCCTGACTGCCGGGCTCGGTCCGGCCGTTGCCATCGGATTGAATGCGCTCACCTTCTTCATCGCGGCCATGACCGTGCGGGCCGCGCCGCGCAGTGAGGCCACCCATCAGGAGTCGATGTCGGCTTCGGTTGTGCTGAAAGAGATCGGGGAGGGTCTGCAGCTTGCCCGGCGAAGCCACGAAGTACGAATCGTGCTGCTGATCGTCGGAGCTTCCGCTCTGAGCTACAGCGGTCTGTTTGCTGTTGGCCTGCCGGCCCTGGCTCAATCCTTCTCCACCAACGCCGTGGCGCTCGGCACCCTGATCTCTGCCTGGGGTGTCGGACAGCTACTCGGCACCATCTCCGCAGCGATCACCGGTCTGCCGCGACGCTGGGGTCTCCTGATCATCGGCATGACCATCGTCGAGGCGACCGCATTCGCCCTCTTGGGCGTTTCGCCGAACATCTTCGTCGCTTCGGCCATCTTGGTGGTGGTCGGGTTCGGCGTCGCGTACTCGAGCGATGTGGCCTTGCCGACCTTCATCCAGACCCGCACTCCGCGACAATTCCTGGGGCGCATCAGCAGCCTCATCGGTTTGCCGCGCGTCGTCCTCGGGCCGGTCTCCATCGCCCTGCTCGGTGGCGTTCTGACTCACTCCGTCGGCTGGGGATTCGCCATCGCGGCGATCCCGATGCTCCTGGTCGGCATCCGCTTGGCTCTCGATCCCGAGGCGCGAAATCTGCGCACCGATCCACCACCGGTGAACGACGAGGCAGAGGCCTGAGCAAGGTCCGGGCCGTGCTCCGATCGCCACACCGCATTCTCCCTGCTGTGGCTAGGATCTGCGTTCATGTCCGTGCTGCGCCCACTGCTTGTCGAGGACCTGGACCGACTCATGATCGTGCAGCGGGTCGGCGCCGTCGCGGCGCTGAGTCACATCTTTCCGCAGGAGACACATCCGTTCCCCGTGGCCACGGTCAAGGCTCGGTGGGCGGAGGAAATCACCGACCCCGGGATCGACTGCTTCGCGATCACGGCCGCCGATGAGTTGGCCGGCTTCGCCGCTATCCGATCCGACGAGCTGCTCCATTTCGGGACCGCGATCGACACCTGGGGCACGGGGCTGGCCGGCCAGGCCCATGCCGAGTTGATCGATCACTTGATCATGAAGGGATGGGAATCCGCCTGGCTGTGGGTGTTCGAGGAGAACCGTCGCGGCGTCCGCTTCTACGAGAAGCACGGCTGGCGGCGGACCGCGATTACGTCACGGACCGCCCTCCCGCCGAATCCGGTGCTTCGCCGATTCGAGCTGCCCCTCCCGCGCTGACGGTGTCGCAAATCTGCCAATGGTTTCCGTTGCACCGTTGGAAAGCCGCTGATCCGCAAACCCATTGTCAGATCGGCGACAGCTCACCCGGCCGACACCGCGGTGACGGTCCGCGCGGGCTGGGCCAGGGCGGCGATGCCCAGGCAGGCGGCGGCCATCGCGGCGGTCAGGATCAGCCAACCGGCGGGGCCGAGCATGATCACCAAGGGCAGGGCGACGGCGGGGCCGACGATCCGGGCGGCGCTGGTCGACATCGAAAAGGCGGCCTGGTAGCGACCCTCGGCCCCAGCGGGTACGTGATCGAGGGCGACCCGCCAGGTGGCGATGCCGCCGCAGACCTCACCGATCGTCAGGGCGACGATGCCGGCCAGGACCAAGATCACGGTGACGATCGGTGAGGCCACACCAGCGGAGACCGCGAGCAGGCTGCCGGCGACGGCCAGGCCGGCGGCCGCGATGATCGCGGCGCGGACTGTGGCGCGGGCCGTCGTGACCCGGGCGGCATACGGACGCTGGCCGGCGATCACCAAGATCGTGTTCAGCGCCAGGGCGACGCCGGAGAGCCAGACCGGTCCGGCGGTGTGCTCCAGCACCCAGACCGGGAGGATCACCGACAGCACCGGCATCGTCAGCTGGATCGCCGCGGCGAACCCGGTCGAGGCGGCGAAGCGCCGGTCCCGCAGGGTGATCAGCGCACCGGCCGGGCCCGTCCGGCCACGCTCGGTCTCGGAGCGATCCGGCGCAGCGGATCGACGCAGAACGAGCGAACCGACCGCGGTCAGCACCATGATCATCGCGCCGATCCCGTACGCCAGCCGGGCCGTCGGGCCGAGGCCGGTCGCCGCGAGCACGGCGCCGAGCACCGTGCCGAGACCGATCCCCGCGTTGAGCAGCATGTTCATTCCGGCGCGGATCGCGAGCCGGGACTCGGCCGTCGCACCGTCGACCGCCAGCGCCTGCCGCGCGGCGGCGGAGGTCGATTGCGCGACCCCGAAGACGACCGCGGCCACGGCGAACCCGGCGGCCGAATCGATGATCGCGTAACCGGTCACGGCCAGAGCGGCCAGGGCCGCGAACAGGGCCGCCGCCCGACTCAGCCCGAGCCGGTCGGCCAGATCACCGAGCGGCACGGCGAGCAGCAGTGAGGCGGCGGCGCCGAGGGCCAGGATCAGCCCGATCGCCGACGACGGCAGGCCGAGCTCGAGGCTGACCTGCAGGACGATCGTCGACAGCACGACGCCCTCGACGGTCGCGGTGCCGAACTGCAGCGCACCGACCAGTCGGCGATCCGAGGTGATTCTCATACGACCATGCTCGGCGCCGATCGACGATCAGTCCAACAGATGTTACTGATATCTACTATCATCAGAGCTGATGGAAGTGCACCAGCTCCGCTACGCGCTCGCGGTGGCCGACGAGCTCTCGTTCACGGCGGCGGCCCAGGCTCTGCAGGTGAGCCAGTCCGGGGTCAGCGCCCAGGTCGCGCTGCTCGAACGCGAGCTCGGACTCCCCTTGTTCGACCGGTCGTCCCGCGGCGTGCGGATCACCCCGGCCGGTGAGCCGGTGCTGGAGCAGTTGCGCCGAGCCCTGGCCGAGTTCGACCGGGTCCGTGCTGTGGCCGACGACCTGCTCGGGCTGGTCCGCGGCTCGGTCAGCATCGGCGCCGTGGCCGGGCTCGGCTGGCCGGCCTTCCTCGACGCGCTCCAACACGTCCACGAGTCGCACCCCGGTCTGGAACTGACCCTCCGCGAGGGTAAGTCGCTCGAACTCCAGGAGGACGTCGCGGCGGGCCGGCTGGACCTCGCGATCGCCTCCTGGGTGGACGAGCCACGCGCCGGGCTCGGATCCTGGGTCGCGCTCGAGGAACGGGTCACCGCCGCCGTCGGCCCCGAACATCCCTGGTCCCGGCGGAAGCGGATCAGGCCGGCCGACCTGCTCGACCAGCCGATCGTCTGCCTGGCTCCGGGCACCGGCATGCGGACGTCGTACGACGCGATGATGCGGGCCGAGGGCCTGCCCGCGCCGGTCAGCTGGGAGGTCACGCTGCCGACCACGGCCCGGGCTCTCGCCGCCCGCCAGCTCGGCGTCGCCGTGCTGACCAGTTCCCTCGCCGACCTGCCGACCGAGTTGGTCCGACTCGAGATCACCTCCGAGTTCGCGGCCTCCAGACTCGGCGTCGTCTGGCGGACCAGCCCCGCCCTCTCGGCCGCTGCTCGCGCGACTCTCGGCGCGCTCCGTCAGCACCTGGACGAGAATCGATCATGAACCCAGCTCGCCCTGAAATCTGGAGGACACCGGTGGCCGTGGAACTCGTGGCGTTCGACCTGGACGGAACGATCTTCGACGGCGGCGTGATCGCACCGGAGTGTGTGGAGGCGATCGTGCGGCTGGCCGAGGCGGGAGTGCGGTGTGTCGTCAACTCCGGGCGATCGACGGACTTCCAGGTCGAGCTGCTGGCCGAGTACGACCTGCTGCCCCACTTCACCGCGCTGATCGGTGACGAACGGTGGATCCACCTGGTCGACGCCGGCGCGGACGACGTCGAACTCCGCTCCCTCGAGCCGTGGAACACCGACGTCCGGAACAGCTGGACCGAGCTCGACCCTGTCGCCGAGGACTGGGCCCGCCGGGTGCAGCAGGAAGCCGAGCAAAGGGCCTGGCCCGGCCGGCTCAGCAGCCGGGCGGACAGCCGGCGGCGTGGCCTGTGGTCCGTCGCCCTGGACTCCGCTGATCATGCCCGGGACCTGGCGATCTGGCTCGAGCCACAGCTGGCCGGCGGGCCGGTCGCGGGCAACGCCAACGGGACCATCGTCCATCTCTACGACGCCGCCCGGGACAAGGGCACCAGCCTGCTCGCGCTGGCCGAGCGGCTCGGTCTCCGGGCCGGGGAGGTGCTGGCATTCGGCGACGGCTTCAACGACCGGCCGATGCTGGACGGCCGGCACGGCTTCGCGGCGGCTACCATCGCCAACGCCGACGAGAGCGTCAAACGCTGGGTCCGAGACGCCGGCGGCCCGGTGGCGGAGCGCATCAGCGGCCTCGGGGTGGCCGACGTCTTGGCGACCGTCTTTCCGTCGCTCCGGTCCACGACCTCGTCCTGATCGGTCCGTCGATGATCACACTGTACGGAATCCACAGGCGTCGATGATCTTGCTCGCGGTCTCGGCCGGGGTGGCCGAAGCGGTGTCGAAGTGGTGGCTCTCCACCTCGGGGATGATCGCGCCGAGATCTTCCTTCGCCCAGGCGGCGCGCAAGCTCTCGACGGTCGACAGCTTGTCCAGCTCGCGGCGGCGCGGCTGCGACACCCGCTCCTCCACGATCGCCCGATCACAGCTGAGCCGGACCGGGTGGATCCGGCCGCCGTGGCCCCGGACCAGTTCGAAGCGTCGGCGGGTCCGCTCCTCCGCCGCGGGGCTGCCGGCGTAGACGATCGTGTAGATCAGGCTCGTGCCCGATCGCGCGGCCTCGGTCAGCATCCCTTCCCGGATGGCATGCACCTGGCGCCAGAACGGTTCGGTGCCGAAGTCGAAGACCGGCTTCACGCAGTCGATGCTCAGATGGTTGTGGAACAAGCGAAATCCGGTCAGCCGAGCGAGCTCGGTCGCCACGGTCAGCTTGCCGACGGCCGGCGGCCCGTACAGGTAGACCAGATCCATCGGCCGATGGTAGCCGCACGATATCCAGCAGACAGCGAGAATTCCACGGCCTAGGATTCCGCGATGGCCCGAACGGTGTTGACCCCGCGCGGCGAGGACTTCCCTCGCTGGTATCAGGACGTGATCGCCAAGGCCGAGCTGGCCGACAACGGGCCGGTTCGGGGAACGATGGTGATCCGACCGTGGGGCTACGCGATCTGGGAACGGATGCAGGGCGCCATGGATGCGCGAATCAAGGCGGCCGGCGCCCAGAATGCGTACTTCCCGTTGTTCATCCCGCAGTCCTACCTGAGCCGTGAAGCTGATCATGTCGAGGGTTTCTCGCCCGAGCTGGCCGTGGTGACGCATGCGGGCGGCAAGGAACTCGAGGAGCCGGTCGTGGTCCGGCCGACCAGCGAGACGATGGTCGGCGAGTTCATGGCGAAATGGATCAACTCGCACCGGGACCTGCCGCTGCTGCTGAACCAGTGGGCCAACGTGGTCCGCTGGGAGCTGCGTCCCCGGATCTTCCTGCGCACCACCGAATTCCTTTGGCAGGAAGGACATACGGCTCACGTCACCGAGGAGGACGCGTCCGCGTACGCCCGCCGGATCCTGCACGACGCCTACGCCGACTTCATCCGCACCGAGCTGGCGATCCCGGTCGTCGCCGGCCGCAAGACCCGGCGGGAGCGGTTCGCCGGCGCCACCAACACGATGACCCTCGAGTCCATGATGGGCGACGGCAAGGCGCTGCAGATGGGGACGAGTCACGAGCTCGGCCAGAACTTCGCCCGCGCCTTCGACATCACCTACACCGACGCTGACCAGCGCAGCCGGCTGGCCTGGACCACCTCGTGGGGATCGTCCACCCGGATGCTCGGCGGCCTGATCATGTGTCATGGCGACGATGCCGGGCTCCGCGTCCCGCCGCGAGTGGCACCGACCCAGGTGATCGTCACCGTCGTCAAGGACGGTGATCAGGCGCCCGCCCCGAGCTCACCGCGCGCGGTCGCGGACCGGCTGAGATCGGAGCTGATCACCGCCGGTCTCCGCGCCGACCTCGACGACCGGACCGATCTCCCGTTCGGCCGCCGGGCTGTCGATCATGAACTCAAGGGCATCCCGGTCCGAATCGAGGTCGGCCCTCGTGATCTTGCCGACGGCCGGGTCACCCTGGTCCGCCGGATCCGTGGCAGCAAGGAGCCGTACCCACTGGAGACGGTCGCCGCCGCGGCGGCCACCGCGCTGGACGAAGATCAACTCCGACTGTACGCGGACGCCGAGCAGGCCCGGGACGACCGCACGGTTGAGGTGACCACGATCGGAGAGGCGGTCGAGGCGGCCCGGGGCGGCTGGGCCCGGCTGCCCTGGCGTGACGTCGGCGAGGCCGGAGAGACGGAACTCGCCGCCCACGGCGTCACGGTGCGCTGCCTGGTCCATCCCGACGGTCGGGTGCCCGACACCGACGATGCCGCCATCGAGCCAGAGCTCGTCGCGATCGTGGCGCGGGCCTACTGAGCCGGAAGGACGGTCGTGCCCGAGATCATCGTGCCGCTGACCGTCCGCGACCTGGCCGCCGATGATCTTGACATCAGCGGGTGGTCCGGACGAGACCATGATCATCCTGTTTCGCAAGATCCTGACCTGACGCCGACCACGCCGGACTTGTTACCTCTGCGGCGTGGCGGGGACCGAGCGATTCGGAGCCGAGACTCGGGTGTCGAACCTGGTGCTTGCCAGCGCACGTTCGGTCATGGTGATCAGTTCCAGGACCTCTCGCGCAAGAAAGGCGGTCGCGCCGCGTTCGATCGACTTCGGATGCAGGATGCCCGCCTGCCGCAGCTCGTCGAGCGCGGTGCTCGCCGCCGGGAAGGAGACGCCGAGGATGCGGGACAGTGTCGTCGCGGTCACCACAGGAGCCTCCGGCAGCAGGTCGATCAAGCGAGCGACCGCGGAGTCGGCGCGCGGGGTTGGGCGGAGGCCGACCGACTCCCGGTGACTCGACAGGCGCTGCGACCAATCGGACCTCAGGTCGGCGATCTGAGTGATCAGGTCCGCTGATTGATCGACGGCGACGGCGGCCGCGCGCACGAAGATCTCCAGCCACTGGTTGATCGAGGCGGTTGCGTCGGCACTCCCCGGGGGCGCGGCATGGCGGTAGGCGGACAGACCGTCGACATAGTCGATGCGCAAGGTGGCCAGGACGAGACTGATCGGCAGCACCGCGCGCTCGGTCAGACCACGGCGGGTCAGCACGGTGTGGATGAGTGCCCTGCCGACCCGCCCATTACCATCCGTGAACGGATGGATCGTCTCGAACTGCGCGTGCACCAACGCCGCCTGGATCAGCGGTGCGTGCGCCGCACCGTTCAGGTAGTCGACGAGGTCGACCATCAGCCCCGGCACCCGTTCCGGATCCGGCGGCACGAAGTCGGCCTCGACCGGATTCCAGTCCGATCCGCCGATCCAGTTCTGGACCGTCCGCAGACCATGGTGATGGGCTTGATCCGGGAGCAGGGCTTGGTGAAGGTCGACGATGTGATCACCCGTCAGGAGATCCACTTCGGCGAGCTCGCTCGTCGATCGCCGGACGACGGTGAGGTTGTTGGCCACCAATCTGGCCTGCTCATTCACTCCGCGAACCGTCTCGGACTGGCCGAGCTCCGCCAGCGCGACCTGCTGAGCGGACGGCGCAATCCCTTCGATCCGTGAGCTGGCGATCGCTTCGGACCTGAGCAGAAACCGGGCGATGCCGGCCAGATCGTCCACCCCCGTCCGGTTGAGGGCACGGATGCCTCGCTCGACCGCCGAGAACCGGCGAGACAGCTCTCCATCGACAGTGAGAGACATGTCGTCGAGAGTGTCGGGCACGTACTTCTGATAGGTCCCGGACCGACGCGCCGAGCGCGGCAGACCCGAGATGCTCTCGGATTCCCAGTGCGCCCGCTCCCAGGCCCCCATCGGCGTAACCTTTCATCGATCGCTGATCCACCAAAGAATAGCACCCTAAACTTTAATAGCTTGCTGATTGATGAAAGGGTACTGATGGCCGCCGGGGATAACATCCCGACTCATGACGGCTGCAGTGCCGATGAGTCGCTGTGGCACCTGGTGGCCCGGTTCGGACACCCGATCTCGCCGAGTTGTCAGACCTCAGTTGCCCTATAGCGCAACTCACTTCTGACAACTCGGCTCTGATCAGCGCCAGCGGCCGTTGATCATGATCGTCCGGCCGGTCAGTTCGTTCGCCTCACGCCAGGCCTGGATCCGCCGCGGTGCCAATCGGAAGTACAGAAAGGGATCGGGCTCCGCCCGCGGGTCGAAGCCGGACTTGATGACGAACTCGTCGCCGACCCCACCCGGGATGTCGCCGTCGGATGTCACCTCCGCCACGGTCGCGTCGATCATGATCACATCCCGGGTGAGGCCGAGGGCCAGCCGCACCGACCGGCCGACTGACAGGTTGCGGGCGGTCGGGCTGGTCGCGACGGTGGAGATCAACACCGTCGAACCGTCCCAGAGGAAGGACAGCGGCACCAGCGCCGGGTCGCCCGTCGTGGCGCTGCCGGAGGCGACCCAGAGATCAACATCGTGCTCCAGCCGGTGCAGCGTGTCCCGCCGCCGGTCCGCGCTGGAACGCGGCGCGGCGACGGTCGGCTCGGCGGCCTCGCTCATCTCAGCTCCTGTCGGTCAGAGTCGGGGATCGACGGGCTCCGACTCTAGGGCCAGCACCGCGAACACGAGCTGGTGCACCCGCCACAGCGGCTCGCCGGCGACGAACCGGGTCAGCGCCTCGATGCCCAGGCCGTGCTCCCGGGCGGCGAGGTGCCGCTTCCGGCCGAGGCCGCGACTCCGCAGGACGTCCAGCGCGTCGGTGTAGTCCGGGCCGTAGATGATCCGCAGATACTCCCGGCCGCGCACCTTCAGGCCCGGCTGGACGCCGCGGCTCGGGGTCACCGGCTTGACCACCATGCCCTCGCCACCGTCGGACGTCAGATCCAGCCACCACTGGGCGGCCGCGGCGCGCTGTTCGGCGGAGCCGAGGTCGACGAAGCGGTGCCGGGTCTGGGTGATCAACGGTCCGGTCAGTCCCGCGATCCGCTCCAGGTGCCAGCGATGCGACTCGGTCAGGGCGAGCGCTCGCCCTTCGGCGGCCAGGATCTGGAACGGGGCGTACGTCACGCCGCGCAGCCCGTTCGTCGGCCGGACATAGTTCCCGTACGCGCGCCGGTAGGCCTCGGCGTTGACCCGCCGGCGTTCCGTTCGTTCGGACAGCGCAGCGACGTCGAGCCCCCGGCCGCTCGCCGCGGCGAGGGCCGCGGCGGCCTCGGGCAGGGCGTGCTCGGCGGCGGCACCGACCGATGCGTACTGGTCCTTGATCAATGGCAGGGCCTTCGCCGACCAGGGCAGCAGTTCTCCGTCCAGGGCCAGCCAGTCGGTGTCCAACTCCTCGAACAGCGGCGCGGCCACCGTCCGCAATCCCTCCAGCAGTTGGGTGTTGAGGGGTTGACCGACGGTGTCGGGGAAGAACGGGCGACCGGTCCGGGTGTAGATCGTTCCGCTACCGCCACCGGACAGCCCGAACCGGCGCTCCGCCGTCGCGGCGTCGCGGGTGATCACGGCCACCGCCCGCGAGCCCATGTGCTTCTCCTCGCAGACCACCTCGGCGACGCCGGCGGCCGCGTACTCGTCAAAGGCGGTGTCGGGGTGCTCCAGGTAGCCGTCCAGCTTCGAGGTCGCGGCCGGTGCCATGGTCGGCGGCAGGTAGATCAGCCAGCGCGGATCGACGGCGAACCTGCTGATCACCTCGAGCGCGGCGGCGGCGTTCTCCTCGTTGATCTTGATCTTGCCGGCGTGTTCGGTCTCCAGCCAGCGGGTGCCCTGGACGTCTTCGATGTTGAGCGCGGCCGGCTCCCGGTCGGCCACCCGGACCAGCGGGCGGGTCGGTTCGTACCACTGCCGCTCCGCCGGGACCGCCACCAACTCCCGGCTGGGATAGCGCAGTGCCGTGAGCTCACCGCCGAAGACCACGCCGGTGTCGAGACAGATGGTGTTGTTGACCCACTCCGGCTCCGGGGTCGGCGTGTGGCCGTAGACGACCATGGCCGAGCCGCGATACTCCCGCGCCCACGGGTACCGGACCGGCAGCCCGAACTCGTCGGTCTCGCCGGTGGTGTCGCCGTACAGCGCGAACGACCGGACCCGGCCCGACGACCGGCCGTGATAGGCCTCCTTGAGCCCGGCGTGCGCGACGACCAACCGGCCGTCGTCGAGGACGTAGTGGCTGATCAGCCCGTCCATGAACGTCAGCGCCGCCTGCCGGAACTCGGCCGGCTCCGCCTCCAACTGGGCCAGCGATTCGGCCAGCCCGTGCCGGACCTGCACCTTCGCGCCCTTGAGCGCCCGGATCAGCTTGGCCTCGTGGTTGCCCGAGACGCAGAGGGCATGACCGGCGGCGACCATGCCCATCACCAGCCGTAGCACCCCCGGCGTGTCCGGGCCGCGGTCGACCAGGTCTCCGACGAAGACCGCGGTCCGTTCCTCCGGGTGGGTCGCCCCGACGGCCCGACCATGATCATCGAGATCAAGTTGCCAACCCAGCGCCGTCAACAGGGTACGGAGCTCGGCGGCACACCCGTGCACGTCGCCGATGATGTCGAACGGCCCGCCATGATCACGGCGATCGTTCCACGGCCGTTCGAGGGTGATCACCGCTGAGTTGATCTCGGCCTCGCCGTGCAGCACGTGCACGCGCCGGAACCCTTCCTTGCGGATCCGGCCGAGCGACCGAGTGAGGTCGCGGTGCTGCCGGTTGATCACCTGGGCGCCGAAGGTCCGGTCGGAGCGGGCCTCGGTCCGGGCGGTGGCGACCGGCACCGGCACGTCGAGCACGACGGCGTCGGTCAGCACGTCGTGTTCCTTGGCCAGCTTGACCAGCGAGGCGCGGGCGGCCGGCTGGACGCTGGTCGCGTCGACGACGGTCAACAGTCCTCGCCGGAGCCGGGTGCCGACGATGTAGTTCAGCACGTCGAACGCGTCCGCCGTCGATGCTTGATCATTCTCGTCGTCGGCCACCAGGCCGCGGCAGAAGTCGCTGGAGATCACCTGGGTCGGTCGGAAGTGGGCCCGGGCGAAGGTCGACTTGCCGCTGCCCGAGATGCCGATCAGCAGCACCAGGCCCATCGACGGCAGTTTGATCACGGTCGCGGACTGGTCGCCGGCGTCGATCATCACGTCGTCAGCCACGGTGGAACACCGCCAGCTGGGTCGGAGTGCCGTGCTCGGGATCCTCCTCGCCGATCCCGGTCAGCTCGACCGAGTAGCCGTGCTCACCGGCCACGCGCTGAGCCCAGGCGGCGAGGTCGGCCCGGCTCCACTCGAACCGGTGATCGGGATGGCGCATGCCGGAAAGCCCTTCGTAGTTGGCGTTGTATTCGGCGTTCGGGGTGCTGACCAGCACCGCCGCCGGGCGAGCGGCGGCGAACACGACGCGTTCCAGGGCACCGAGCCGGGACGGGTCGAGATGCTCGATCACCTCCATCAGGACGGCGGCCGAGTAGCCGGACAAGCGGGCGTCCTCGTACGTCAGGGAACCTTGGAACAGGTCGATCCGGGCGGCCTGTCGCTCGTTCAGCGGATCGAGCCGGAGCCGGCGCGCGGCGGCCTGCAGCGACCGGATCGACACGTCCATCCCGGTGATCTTGGTCAGCCCCGGTTCCTTGATCAACCGGGCCAGGAACTGCCCGGACCCGCAGCCGAGATCGATCACCGAGTCCGGCCCGATCCGGCGCAACGCGGCGAGCAGCGCGTCGTGCCGTTGCTCGTTCAGCGGCTGCCGGCGCTCCGCGGGCTGGGCGACCTCCTCCTCGCCGACCGGATCGACCGACTCCTCGTGATCGCCGTCGAGCTCGGCCAAGCGGGACAGCGCCACCCGGGTCAGGGCGTCGTGGCGGCCGAGGTAGCGGCGGGTGATCATCGCCCGCTCGGGATGACCGGCGAGCCAGCCGGCGCCGGACCGCAGCAGCTTCTCCACCTCGTCCGGGCCCTGCCAGTAGTGCTTCGCCTCGTCCAGCACCGGCAGCAGGACGTACAACTGGTTCAGGGCGTCGGCCAACCGCAGCGTCCCGGACAGGCTCAGCCGGACGTAGCGCGATTCCCCCCAGCCGTCGAACCGCCGATCCAACGGGATCGAGGTCGCCTCGACCTGCCAGCCGAGCGGTTCGAAGATCCGGTGCGCGACGCCCGGCCCGCCACGGCACGGCAGCACCGGCAGCTCGAGCTGCAGCGGGATCGCCGAGTCGGCCAGCTCCTGCCGCGAGCGGCAGCGGCCGGACCGCGCCGTGCTGAACACGTCGGCCAACGCGACGCCGAGCAGCGACGACGCGGCGTACGAGCGGTCGTTGACGTACTGGGCGAGGCTGAAATCGGGCACGCCGCGACCGGCGGACCGGGCCAGCCGCACCGCGTCGATCTCCAGCAGCAGGGCCGCCGTGCACCGTTCTTCCGACGCCTCCGGGTAGAACACCGTGGCCGTGCCGGTCGACTGCGCGAACTGCTGCACCCGGTCGGGATGCTTGTGCAGCAGGAAGCCCAGGTCGGTCGCCGGCCGGTGGGTCGTCGTCAGGGTCAGGAACACCCGCCCATCCTGGCCCCTCGACGGCCCAGCGGCCAGGACATTTCCCCTCGACCGGGGCAAGATCACGATCTACAGTCGGCCCGTGCCTTGGGACGTACGCGAGCTGCAGCGGTATCTGGTTTCGGACGAATTCGTCGATGGTGATCATCCGCGGGTGATCGCTCTCGCCGAGGAACTGCGCGCCCGGCATCCGGCCGAGCTGGACTACGCCCGCGCCGCGTACGAACACGTCCGGGACCGGATCGCGCATTCCTTCGACGCCGAGGATCCGAGGGTCTCGATCAGCGCCTCGGAGACCCTGACGAACGGGGTCGGGCTCTGTTATGCCAAGGCCCATCTGCTGGCCGCGCTGCTGCGCCGGCAGGGGATCCCGGCCGGCCTGGGTTACCAGCGGCTGACCGACGACGGGTCGGGCTTCGTGGTGCACGGGCTGGTCGCGATCCACCTCGACGGCGCCTGGCACCGCCAGGATCCGCGCGGCAACCGGCCCGGGATCGATGCTCGGTTCTCCCTCGGCGAGGAGCGGCTGGCCTGGCCGGTGCGGCCGGAGCTCGGCGAGCGGGACGACCGGCGGATCCACGAGACGCCGCTGCCGTCGGTGATCACGGCGCTGCGGTCGACCTCGGATGTGCTGACTCTCCGGCACGGTGGGCTGCCCGGCGAATTCTGATTGTCGACCCGCCCGCCGACGCGTACGGTCCTCGGATGGACGTCGCGGCGGTCACCAGGCAGAACCGGGTCTACTGGGAGGCGATCGCCGCCGGTCGGCTCGGTGAGCCGGTCGAGTTCTTCCGGGCCGGCGGCTGCGCCTTGTCCGACGACGAACTGGCCGCGACCGGTGACCCGGCCGGACTGCGGGTGCTGCACCTGGCCTGTTCGATCGGCGATGAGTGCCTCAGCTTCGCCCAGCTCGGCGCCGTCCGGGTCGTCGGCGTCGACATCTCCCCCACCCACCTGGCGACCGGGCGAGCCAAGGCCGAAACGCTCGGTGTCGACGTCGACCTGCGCGAGGGCGACCTGACCGCCCTGGATCCGGAACTGACCGGGTTCGACCTGATCTTCATCTCCGGCGGCGGCATCTGCTGGGTGCCGGACCTCGACGCCTGGTCCCGCACGGTCGCGGAGCGGCTGGCCGCCGGCGGCCGGGTCGTGATCAGTGAGCACCATCCGCTGTGGGAGGTGCTCACCGTCGCCGGGCCGAACCAGCTGACGGTGACCGGTGACTACCTCGACCCGACTCGGCGGGGTTACAGCGATTCGGCCAAGGCACCCCAGGTGACTTTGGGGATGACCGATCCGCTGCCGCCGCACACCAGCTTCGTTTGGTCCCTCGGCCAGGTGGTCACGGCACTGCTCGGCGCCGGTTTGATCATCCGCGCGCTGCGGGAGGTCGCCCAACCGGAGCTCTATCAGGGGCTCGGGCCGGCGGCGGGCGCGCTGCCCGCCGCCTACCTGCTGGTGGCGGAGCGGCCCGCCGCATCATGATCAACTGCGGGCTCATGATCATCAGTCCCGCCACGGCCGGTCCAGCCGCTCCCGCGCCATCCGCTCGGCCTCCAGCTCGAGCTGGTCTCCGGCCGTCGTCGACTCGAACAGTTCGTGATGCCGCAGATCAAGGTGCGCCAGCACGTGGGCCAGCCCCAGCGTCGAGTCCCCCTCCCAGCCCGCCGGATCGAAATAGGCCTCGCGCCGGTCGGCATCGATGATCTCGATGATGCCGTCGGGCAGCGGGGTCTCGACGAAGGTCCAGTCGGCCCACCGCCCGGTGGCCTCCAGGAACGGGTCGTAACCGCCCTGCGGCGGCGCCGGCCGCTGCCACTTCTCGGCGAAATCCGGCACCGAGAAGTTGTCGAGCAGGTAGGCATGGCGCCTCCGTACGCCGCAGACCGCGCACTTCAGGTCGATCGTGCACCGTTCGTCGGCGTACCTCGAGTCACCGATCCGGTTGCCCCCGGTGTAGCGCAGATTGAACGACCGCACCGCCCCGCACTCGCAGCACAGGGCGCGAAACCGTCCCGGCACCGGCTGCAATTCGCTGATCATCATGTCCACCCTCCTAGGAGGGCAAGTCTCGGTGCCGGCACTGACACAGTTAGCCTTGACCGGTGCCGCCGATCACGGGGAGTCCGGGCCGAGTCGCGATGATCTCGTTGCACACCTCTCCACTGGCCACGCCCGGGGTGGGCGACGCCGGCGGGCTCAACGTCTATGTGGCCGAGCTGGCCACGGCGCTCGGCCGGCACGGCGTCGAGGTCGAGATCATGACCCGGCGGTCCGATCCGGACACCCCCGACGTCGTGCCCCTGGCCGAACGGGTCACCGTCCGCCATCTCCCGGCCGGGCCGCCGGAGCCGGTCCGTAAGGAGCAGCTGCCGGGTCTGGTGACCGAGTTCGCCGCGGCGCTGCGCCCGTTGGCCGGCGGTTTCGACCTGTTCCACTCGCACTACTGGCTGTCCGGGCTCGCCGCTCTCGATCTTGGTCCGGTACGACCACCGCTGGTGCACACCATGCACACCATGGCCCGGGTGAAGAACGCCGCGCTGGCCGAAGATCAACGAGCCGAACCGGAGCCCCGGGCCGACGGCGAAGCCGAGATAGTCCGGCTGGCCGAGGCACTGACCGCCAACACCCCGGACGAGGCCGCTGACCTGCGCCGGCTCTACGGTGCCGAGCCGGAGCGGATCGCGATCGTGCCGCCAGGGGTCGATCTGGACGTCTTCCACCCCTGTGATCAACTCGAGTCCAGGACCAAGCTGGGGGTGCCGATGGATGCCGAGCTGATCTTGTTCGTCGGCCGGATCCAGCCGCTCAAGGCGCCGGACGTGCTGATCCGGGCCACCGCCGAGTTGATCAAGGAACGACCGGCCCGCCGGGACCGGCTGAGATTGATCATCATCGGCAGCCCGTCGGGCCCTGACCGGGACTGGGCCGACACCCTGCCCGATCTGGCAGATTCCCTGCAGGTCGGCGATCTGGTCGAGTTCCGGCCGCACTCGGAGCGGCTGAAGCTGTATCGCTGGTATTGCGCCAGCGACCTGGTCGCGGTCCCGTCGCACAACGAGTCGTTCGGCCTGGTCGCCCTGGAGGCCCAGGCCTGCACCCGGCCGGTGGTGGCCGCCGACGTCGGCGGCTTGCGCCATGCCGTCGCGGACGGCAGGACCGGGATCCTGGTCGACGGACACGACCCGGCCGACTGGGCCCGGGCGTTGGGGTCGCTGCTCGATGATCCCGACCGGGCCGTGCAGCTCGGCCAGACCGGCATCCAACACGCCGCCGGTTTCAGCTGGGACCGGTCGGCCGATGCCACCCTGCAGGCGTACCGGAGCGCCGTCGGATGACCGACGCCCAGCCGCAACAGCGGACCGCGGTCCGGGTGTTGCCCGTCGACCGGCAAGATCGACTGTTGTTGTTGCACGGCTTCGATCCGGCCGAGCCCGACCGTCCGTACTGGTTCACCGTCGGCGGCGGCCTGGAGCCGGACGAGTCGCCGGAGAGCGCGGCAGTCCGCGAGCTGGCCGAGGAGGTCGGCCTGATCGTCGAGCCGTCCGCCCTGGTCGGCCCGCTCGGCGAGGCGACCATCGAGTTCGGCTTCGATTCGGTCCGCTACCGGCAGCGACAGACCTACTACGCGGTCCGCGTCGGCGACGCCCCGATCACCTTCGCCGGCCAGGACGCGATCGAGCACGCCTCGATCGACACCCACGCCTGGTGGACCCTCGCCGACCTGCACAGGACCACCGAGCAGGTCTACCCCGAAGACCTGGCCGACCTGCTCACCCGAGCCCTCCCCGCCCTGACCTGACCTGACCCCGAGTTGTCAGAACTGAGTTGCCCTATGACACAACCCAGTTCTGACAACTCGGCTCGGCGGGGAAATGTCAGTGGTTCGGCTTAAGGTGCGGACGAGGCTGAGAACCTGAGGAGGGTGTTTCGAATGGGTGCACTCACGGGGCGCGTCGCGGTGGTGGCCGGAGCGACGCGCGGTGCGGGACGCGGCATCGCGTGTGCCCTGGGCGAAGCCGGCGCGACCGTCTATTGCACCGGGCGGAGCGTCCGCGGCCGGCCATCGTCATTCGGCCGGCCGGAGACCGTGGATGAGACTGCCGAACTGGTGTCGGCCGCCGGAGGCGTGGGCATCGCGGTGCAGGTCGACCACACCGAACCGGAGCGAGTACGGGCGCTCTTCGACCGGGTCGATCATGAGCAGGAGGGGCGGCTGGACCTCCTGGTCAACGACATGTCCGGCAATGATCAGCTCGACCGCGGCATGTTCAGTGATCAGGACCGGCGACCGTTCTGGGAGAACGACCCCGAAGTCGATCTCCTGGCTCTCGATGTCGGGATCGGTGCCCACTTCACGACGAGCCACTACGCCGCGCGGCTCATGATCAAGAACCGCCGGGGATTGATCGTGGAGATCGGGGACGGAAACTTCGTCGGCTACAACAACGCCGGCGTCGCCTACAGCCTGATGCGGACCTCGGCCGTCGTCCTGGGCCACCTGCTGGCCGAAGAACTCCGGCCCTACGAGGTCGCGGCCGTCTCTCTCACCCCCGGCTTCCTGCGCTCCGAGGAGATGCTCGAGGCGCTGTCGGTCACCGAGGACACGTGGCGCGACAACCTTGCGCCGGGCGATCACTTCGCCAACTCCGAATCGCCGCTCTACATCGGCCGCGCCGTCGTGGCACTCGCTACCGATTCCCAGGTGCTGGCTCGCACCGGTCACGCGCTCAGCGCAGGATTCCTGGCCCGGGAGTACGGATTCACCGACACCGACGGCAGCCAACCGCCGGGCTACCGGCCCGAAAGCCGGTTCCAGGACGGACTGTTCACCCACGCGACCCCGAGTTGTCAGAACTGAGTTGCCCTATGACACAACTCAGTTCTGACAACTCGGTTGGTGGAGCGGGGCCTGGTGGCCGGACAGGGCGTCGGCGGCTCGGATCAGGGCCAGGTGGGACAAGGCTTGCGGGGTGTTGCCGGCCTGGCGCCGGCCGGCCGGGTCGTACTCCTCGCTCAGCAGACCAAGATCATTGGCGAACGAGAGCAGCCGGTCCATCAGGGTCACCGCGTCTGCGGTCCGGCCGGTCAACGCGTACTGCTCCACCAGCCAGAAGTTGCAGGCCAGGAAGGGATATTCGCCCGGCGGCAGGCCGTCAACGCCGCGCTCGGTCCGGTAGCGATGGACCAGTCCGTCATTGATCAACTCGGTCTCGATCGCGGTCACGGTGGCCAGCATCCGCGGGTCGTCCGGGGCGCAGAAGCCGACCTGAGGCAGTTGCAGCAGGGCGGCGTCGACGCCGTGGCTGCCGTAATACTGGGTGAAGCAACGGCGGTCATGATCAACACCGGACTCGTCGATCTCGGCCCGCAGGTCGTCCCGGATCCGCCGCCACTCGTCCACCGGCCCGGGCAGTCCATGATCGACAACGCCGCGGACGCCGCGGTCGAACGCCGCCCAGGTCATCACCGCGGAATGGGTGAAGCGGCGCGGCTCGCCGCGGATCTCCCAGATGCCGGAATCGGGCCGGCCGAGGGTGCTGCGGGCCCGGTCGAGCAGCGCCCGCTGCAGCGGCCAGGCGTGCCCCGGGTGCGGCACGCCGCCCCGCCGGGCGAGGTCGAGGGCGACCATCACCTCGCCGATCACATCAGCCTGGAACTGGTCCACCGCGCCGTTGCCGACCCGGACCGGGGTCGAGCCGGCATAGCCGGGCAGCCAGCTCAGCTCGCGCTCGGGCAGGTCGCGTTCGCCGGCGAGCCCGTACATGATCTGGATGTCCTCCGGGTCACCGGCGACGGCCCGCAGCAGCCAGTCCCGCCAGGCCACGGCCTCGGCCGAATAGCCGTGCGCGAGCAGCGCTTCGAGAGTGAGCGCGGCGTCGCGCAGCCAGCTGTAGCGGTAGTCCCAGTTCCGCGGCCCGCCGAACGCCTCCGGCAGCGAGGTGGTGGCTGCCGCGACGATGCCGCCGGTCTCGGCGTGGGTCAGCGCGCGCAGTACGAGCAGCGACCGGTGCACCGCCGCGGCATACCGGTCATGGGCCTCACCGCCGGCGGCCGCGCCGCCCGCCGGGCCCGTCGTGCCGGGACCGCAGTCGGACTTGTCGGACCAGTCCTGCCACCAGTCCTCGGTCCGGACCAGGGCGGCGTCCACGTCGACCGGTCCGGGCGCGGGCCGGTACGAGGGATACCAGGCCAGAGTGAAGTCGAGCCGGTCCCCGTCGGCGACCGTGAACTCGCCGCGATGCCGGTGGTCGGCCGCGACCGGCAGCGGGTCGCCGCGGAGCAGCAGCGCGTCCGGCCCGGCCGCGGCGATCAGGCCGCCGTCGACCCGCCGAACCCAGGGCAGCGCCTCGGCGTAGCCGAACCGGAGCACGAGTTCCTGGGTCATCCTGACCGAGCCGGCCAGCCCCTCCACCCGTCGGATCAGCAGCGGATAGTCCGACCCGATCGGCATCAGATCGGTCACCCGGGCCGTCCCCGCCGGCGTCTCGAACGTGGTCTCCAGCACGAACGTGTCGCCCCGATAGCGCCGCTGCACCCGGGCCTCTTCCAGGGCGGCCGGAGCGATCTGCCAGCGGCCGTGCTCGGGGGTCCCGAGCAGCGCGGCGAAGACCGAAGCGGAGTCGAACCGCGGCAGGCAGAGCCAGTCGATGCTGCCGTCCCGGCCAACCAGTGCGGCCGTCCGACAATCCCCGATCAGGGCGTAATCCTCAATCGGCAACGGCATACGGGACACACTAGTGAGGTGATGACGGGAATTCGGGGAGCATTCGGCACGATCATCCTCGCGATCGTGGTCCTGACCGGCTGCGCCGCCGGCCCGCGGGCCTGCACCGCGATCGGCAGCGCGCCGGGGGTTTCGGTGACGGTCGACGCGACCGCCGCCGGCGATGTCACCGGACTCGAGCTCACGGTCTGCTGGGAGGACGTCTGCCGAGATGCCGAGGTCCAGCTGAGCCCCGGCAGTGACAGCGTCGACCAGGGCTGCGACTCCGACGGACCCGACGCCCCGTGCTCCGCGACCGCCGTGCCGAACGACACCCTGGTCGGGTTCGCCAACGTCGAGGGACTGCCCGCCGGCCCGGTCAAGATCAGGGCGGTGATGATCAAGGCCGCCACGGAACAGAAGCTGCCCGAGGCGACCGTGATGGCGGCGGTGACCTATCCGAACGGCCCGGACTGCGGCGCCGGCGCCAACCAGGCCAAGATCACCATCGGCCCGGACGGCATCCGCTAGCTCGCTCGCCGTACCTCAGTCCTGGCCCCAGAAGATCCGGTCGACGACGGCGCGGGCGCGGCGGGTGAGCCGGCGGTATTCGGCTTGGAAGTGCGAGGACTCGTTCGTGCCGAAGCCCATCAGGTGGGCCAGGGCGGCCAGCTCGCGGGTGTCGGAGGGCAGCGAGTCCGAGCCGCGGCCGCGGAGCAGCATCAGTTGATTGCGCACCCGGCTGGCGAACAACCAGGCCTGCCGCAGCGCCTCGGCGTCGTCGGCGTCGATCACGCCGAGCCGCTCGGCCGCATCCAGGGCGGCGATCGTCCGCGGGGTGCGCAGGGTCGGCTGCTGCCCAGCGTGCTGCAACTGCAGGAGTTGTACGGTCCACTCGACGTCGGCCAGGCCGCCCTGGCCGAGCTTGGTGTGCTTGGCCGGGTCGGCGCCGCGCGGCAACCGCTCCGACTCCACCCGTGCCTTGAGCCGGCGGATCTCCAGCAGCTGGGCCTCGGTCAGGCCGTCGGCCGGCCACCGCCGCTGGTCGATCTCGGCCAACAGCGCCGCACCAAGATCATGATCACCGGCCAGCGCGTCGGCCCGGACCAGCGCCTGCAGCTCCCAGGTCGACGACCACTGGCCGTAGTACTTCTGGTACGCCGACAGGGTCCTGATCAAGGCCCCCTGCTTGCCCTCCGGCCGCAGATTCGCGTCGATCGCCAGCGACGGATCCACCCCGGGCTTGGCCAGCAGGTCCCGCAGCGAACTGATCACCGAGACCGCCCGGTCGGTCGCCCCCGGCTCGGCACTGTCGGCCATCACGAACATCGCGTCCGCGTCCGAGGCGTACGAGAGCTCCCGGCCACCCCAACGGCCCATCGCGATCAGCGCGATCTTCGGTGCCGGAGTCGACGACGCGGCCCGGGTCACCGACAAGGCGACGTCGATCGTCGCCGCGGCCAGGTCGGTCAGCGCGTCGCCGACCACGCCGACGTCGTTCAGCCCGAGCAGGTCGCCCGCGGCGATCCGGAACAACTCGCGCCGGCGGATCCCGCGGATCGCCTCCACCGCCGCCTGCGGCGTCTCGTGCCGGCCGGCAGCCGCGCGCATCTCGGCCCGCAGCTCATCGGCCGGCCGGGGCGCGAGCCGATCGTCGTCGACCAGCATCTGCACCGTCTGCGGCGACCGGGTGAGCAGCTGCACCGCGTACCGGCTGGAGGCGAGGATCCGGGCCAGCCGTTCGGCCATCAGACCTTCGTCGCGCAGCGCCCGCAGATACCACGGCGTCGAGCCGAGCGCCTCGGACACCTGCCGGAAGGCCAGCAGACCATGATCAGGATTGGGTCCCTCGGCGAACCAGCCCAGCATCGCCGGCAGCAGTTGCCGCTGGATCGCCGCCGAGCGGGAGACGCCCTGACTGAGGGCCGCGATGTGCCGCAGCGCGGCCGCCGGGTCGGCGTACCCGAGCGCGCGGAGCCGGTCGACGGCCGCGTCGGTGGTCAGCCGCAGCTGCGAGGACGGGATCCGGGCGACGGCATCCAGCAGTGGCGAGTAGAAGATCTGCTGGTGCAACCGCCGCACCTGCCGGCTGTACGAGCGCCAGGTGTCCAGCAGCGTCGTCCGCGGATTCGGATAGCCGAGGGTGCGGCCGAGTCGGCGCAGGTCTTCGTCGGCCTGCGGCAGCACATGGGTCCGGCGCAGCCGGTACAACTGGATCCGGTGCTCCAGCGTGCGCAGGAAGCGGTACGCCTCGTCCAGCCGGCGGCCGTCCTCACGCCCGACGTACCCGTTGTCGATCAAGGAACGCAGTGCCGGCAAGGTCGCCCGGGTCCGCAGCCGTTCGTCGGCCCGGCCGTGCACCAGTTGCAGCAGCTGCACCGAGAACTCGACGTCGCGCAGGCCGCCCTCCCCCAGCTTCAGCTCCCGGTCGGCGTCCCGGGCCGGGATCAGGTCGACCACCCGGCGCCGCATCGCCTGGGTGTCGGCGATGAAGTTGTCCCGCTCACCGGCCCGCCAGACCAGCGGCGTGACCAGCTCCACGAACTGCCGGCCCAGCTCGAGGTCGCCGGCGCTCGGCCGCGCCTTGAGCATCGCCTGGTATTCCCAGGTCTTGGCCCACTTCTCGTAATAGCCACGATGACTGGTCAGGGTCCGGACCAGCTGGCCGGCCTTGCCCTCCGGCCGCAGCGCGGCGTCGACCGGCCAGATCGTCCCGGCCGCCGTGTGCGCCGAGCAGATCTGGGTCAGCTCCGCGGCAAGCCGGGTGGCGATCGTGATCGCCCGGTCGGAGTCGACGACCGGCTCACCGTCGCCGTCGAGCACCGGCTCGGCGACGAACAGGACGTCCACATCGCTGACATAGTTGAGCTCCTGGGCACCGCACTTGCCCAGCGCGACCACCGCGAGCCGGCACTGGCTCGCGTCGGCGCCGATCTTGCCCCGGGCGATCGCCAGGGCGGATTCCAGGGTCGCATCGGCGAGATCAGCCAGTTCGCCGGCGATGTCGGCGACCAACTCCGTCGGGTCCGGCCCGGTCAGGTCCCGGGCGGCGATCCGGAGCACGGCCGACCGGTACGCGGTCCGCAGCGGGTCGCCGCTGAGGTCCTCGGCGACCGGCGCCCGATCGGCCGGATCGGCGCCGACCGCCCGGAGCAGCTCGGCCCGGAGCTCCTCGGCCGAGACCCGGCGCGCCTCGGGCGGCAAGCCGTCGAGCCGTTCCGGATGGGCCACCACGTCGTTGGCCAGCGCGACGCTGGCACCGAGGACCGCGATCAGTTGTCGGGCCAGCTCCGGGCTGTCGACGAGCCGGTCCAGCACCTTCGGCTCGGCATCCTGCAGCCGGTCCAGCGCCGCCAACGCCTGGTCCGGGTCGGCGGCCGCGAAGACCAGCTCCAGCAGCGGCGCCAACCGCTCGTCCCACGTGCTGATGATCCGGGCCGCCGACTCCGCGGCGCTGAAGCCTCGACGCGCCAGCGCGCCCTCGCGGGTCTCGATCCGTGCCACAGCCCGACCCTAGTGCCGTGGTGACGAAGTTCTGGAACGCTCGGTCACGACGAGCCGATGAGTTCGGGCCGGGACCGGAGTCGATACCGTCGACCCAACAGCGAAAGGAACCGACATGACACAGGGCGCGTACGCCTCGGTGAACGGCATCGACCTCTACTACGAGGTGCACGGTGCCGACCATCCCGGTCCCCCGTTGATCATGCTGCACGGCGGTGTGCTCACGTTCCGGCTGAGCTTCGACGCGTTGCTGCCGACCCTCGCTGCGGACCGGAAGGTGATCGGGGTCGAGCTGCAGGGGCACGGCCACACCGCCGACAGCGACCGGCCGTTCTCCATCCGGCAGTGCGCCGACGACGTGCTGGCGCTGCTCGATCACCTCGGCATCGACCAAGCCGACTTCCTCGGCTACAGCCTGGGCGGGCTGACCAGCACCGATCTCGCCACCCGGCATCCCGAGCGGGTCGGCCACGTGATCTTGGTCGCCTCCCACTTCCGCCCGGACGCGTACTATCCCGAGATCACCGCGCCGGAGCAGGATTCGCCGAGGCTGCCGACCGAGGACGACTTCAACGCGATGAAGGAGGCGTACGACGCGGTGGCGCCGAACAAGGCCGACTTCTTCCCGTTCCTGGAGAAGATCCAGCCGGCGGTGCACGCCTTCGAGCCGTGGACCCCCGACGAGCTGGCCCGGCTGACGATGCCGGTCTTGATCATCATCGGCGACACCGACTTCATCCGACTCGAGCACGCAGTCGAGATGAAGCAGACCCTGCCGAACGCGCAGCTGGCGATCTTGCCCGGGACCAAGCACATGCACGTGATCCGGCCCGACCTGGTGCTGCCGATGGTCAGCACGTTCCTGGCGTCGTGATGATGCAGTGATCAGATCCGGCGGGCCCGGCGCGGCAACGCGGTGATCGCGCCGGCCGGCACCTGCTCGCCGGCCGCGCGCCGGGGCAACGAGGCGACGCCGATCCGGCCCAGGTCGATGGTCAGGCCGGGCTTGGCCAACTGCACGTTGTCCAGCCCTTCGGCCCGGGCCGTGGCGAGCGCATGGTCGGAGGACGCGTCGGGCCAGAGATGGGTCAGCACGGTGACCTGCGGCCGGGCGATCGAGGACTGCCGGGCCACTTGCCGGACCGTGCACAGGTACGGGGCGTCGCCGGCCGGCACCTGGTCGACATAGGTCGCCTCGGCCAGATAGACGTCGGCGTCGCGGGCCAGCTCGATCCGGGCCGCGCAGTCGCCGCTGTCTCCGGTGTAGGCCAGCACGTCGCCGTCGGCCTCCAGCCGGAAGCCGAGGTTGGTGACATGGTGCGGCAGTCCGCGGGCCCGGACCCGGACCGGCCCGATCCGGATCGAGGCCCCGTCGGCCAGGGTGTTCAGCTCCATCCCGCGCCGGACCACCCGGACCGGATCAAGATCAAGAATGCGCTGCAGCGAACCTTCCGGCGCCCAGACCGGAAGCACCGGTGGCCGTTCGGCGCCGAGCACCCGGGCTCGGAGCAGCGGGTTCAGGTCGGCGCAGTGATCGGGATGGCCGTGGGTGATCAGGACCGCGTCGACGTCGCCGGCGCGGCACTCCTCCAGCAGCCGGGGGAAGACCGCGTAGCCCGGATCGATCAGGATCGTGGTGTCCTCGTGCCGGACCAGATAGCCGCTGCAGGCCGCAGTCGCGGTGGGCCAGGCCCCGCTGCCACCCAAGACCGTCAACTTCACGTTCCACACCTGCCGACCGTTCGCGTCCCCACCGCTCGTGTCCCACCGCAAGGGGCACTATAACTGGCGATCTCCGCCGCCGGCCGCGTCGCCGCGCGGTCTGTCCGCCCGGCGGGCGGCGCCCCGGGCGACCTGTGCCGGATCGCCCGGGGTGCTAACGTCGCGGGCGTGGTCGGCCCGAAACCCCAACCAGAACAGCACTTGCTGGCCCAGTCCCGGATCGTCCGCGACTGGTTGACCGCGCTGCCGGCGGAGGCCTTCGCTGCCCCGACGGTGCTCGAATCGTGGGACGTCCGGACCTTGACCGGGCATCTGGTCGGGGTGCACACCCGGCTCACCGAGGCGCTCCGGCAGCCGACCCGGCAGCCGGCGGTGCCGGTGCACGAACTGGTCCGCCGATACCGGCACGACGCCGCGATGATCATGGACTGGACCGAGCGGCTGACCGGCGACCACTCCGGTCCGGAGCTGGTCCGGCAGCTGTCGGCGGCGATCGACGAGCTGGCCGAGGCGCTGTCACCCGAGGCGCCGCGACCCAAGGTGATCATGACGCCGCGCGGTCCCGGCCGGACCGCAGACTTCATCGCGACCCGGATCCTCGACCTGGTGGTGCACGCCGATGATCTCTCAAGATCATGGCCCGGCCGGCCGGCCATCGAGCAGCACCGTCCGGCCCTCGCCCACTGCACCCGTACCCTGGCGGCGATCTTGGCCGCCCAGCAGCCGGGCCGGTCGATCGAAGTCCGGGTGCCGCCGTTCGCCGCCGTCCAGTGCGGGATCGGCGAGCCGGGCCCGACCCACACCCGCGGCACCCCGCCGAACGTCGTCGAGACCGATCCGGTGACGTTCCTCCGGTTGGCGACCGGCCGGATCAGCTGGGCCGAGGCACGCGAGGCGGGCGCCGTGACAGCGTCGGGCCAGCGGGCCGACCTGTCGCCCGCCCTTCCCGTCCTGTCCTGACCCCGACTCGCCACCGGACTAGAACCGCGGCAGAGTCGGGTCGTAGTCCGGTTGCACCCGCCTCAGATACGAGGTGTCGTCGCGGCCGGTCCGGCCCGAGGCGAGGAAGGCCTCGTGCCGCTCGGCCAGCTTGTCCGGATCGAGCTCGACGCCGAGGCCCGGCCCCTCGGGGATCGGCAGCGTGCCGTCGACGAAGGTCAACGGGCCGCCCTTGATCACGTCGGCGTCGCTGTTCCACGGGTAGTGGGTGTCGCAGGCGTAACCGAGGTTGCGGATCGCCGCCCCGAGGTGGGTCATCGCGGCCAACGAGATGCCCAGGTGGGAGTTGGAGTGCATCGAGATGCCGAGGCCGAAGGTCTCGCAGATCGCGGCCAGCTCCAGGCTGTGCCGCAGCCCGCCCCAGACGTGATGATCAGACAGCACGACGCCGACCGAACCCTTGGCGACCGAGCCGGGGATGTCCTCGAAGCCGATCACGCACATGTTGGTCGCCAGCGGCATCGACACCTGCCGGGCGACCTCGGCCATCTGATCTTGGTTGAGCGTCGGATCCTCGAGATACTCCAGCTCGTCGGCCAGCTCGCGGCCGACCATGATCGAGGTCGGCACGGTCCAGGCACCGTTCGGGTCGATCCGCAACGGCAGCCCGGGAAACGCCTGGGCCAGGGCCTTGATCGCCGCGATCTCCTGCTCCGGTGGGAAAACCCCGGCCTTGAGCTTGATCGACTCGAACCCGTACTTGTCGATCATGGTCTTGGCCTGGGCCACCACGCCGTCCGGATCGAGCGCCGGACCCCACTCGTCGGTGATCACTCCACCGCCGTCCAGGTCGGGGTGCTCGCCCCACTTGTAGAACAGATAGGCGCTGTACGGGACGGCGTCTCTCACCGGGCCGCCGAGCAGGTCACAGACCCGGACGCCGAGCAGCTTGCCCTGCGCGTCCAGGCAGGCCACCTCGATCGGCGCGAACACCGCCCGGGCGGCACGGGTCGGCATCCCGACGAAGCCGCCGCCGATGCCGGGTCGGTCACCGAGCACCGCGTCGATCCGGCGCTCGATCTCGCCGGTCGCGAACACGTCGCAACCGATCACCGCCTCCCGGACCCGGAGCAGTTCCTCGGTCCGGCCGGTGCCACCGCTGCATTCGCCGAGCCCGACGGTGCCGTCGGCCAGCACCACCTGGACGATGCAGCGCAGCGCCAGCGGTTCGTGGACGCCCCAGGAATTGAGCAATGGCGGGTCGTTGAAGGCGATCGGCGTCACGACGACGTCGTTGATCAGCATCCTGCGGATCCTCCCCAAGTAGGTGGACTTGATGATCAGAGCACGGGCAGCAACCGTTGCAGTTCGATCGGCGTCACCTGCCGGCGATACTCCTCGAACTCGTTGCGCTTGTTGCGCAGGAAGAAGTCGAAGACGTGCTCGCCGAGCGTGTCGGCGACCAACTCGGAGTTCTCCATCGCGCGGATGGCCTCATCCAGGTTGCGCGGCAGCGGTTCGATGCCCAGCGCCTGCCGCTCCCGCTCGGTCAACGACCATACGTCGTCCTCGGCGCCCTCGGGCAGCGGGTACTCCCCCTCGATGCCGGCCAGCCCGGCCGCCAGGGTCAGCGCGAACGCCAGATAGGGGTTGCAGGCGGAGTCGAGGGAGCGCAGCTCGACCCGGGCCGACGCGCCCTTGTTCGGCTTGTACATCGGCACCCGGACCAGCGCTGAGCGGTTGTTGCGTCCCCAACAGATGTAGTTCGGCGCCTCACCGCCGCCGGCCAGCCGCTTGTAGGAGTTCACCCACTGGTTGGTGACCGCGGTGATCTCGCTCGCGTGCCGCAGCAGGCCGGCGATGAAGTGCCGGGCGATCTTGGACAGGTGGTATTCGGCGCTGGCGTCGTAGAAGGCGTTGTTGTCACCCTCGAACAGCGAGACGTGGGTGTGCATCCCCGAGCCCGGGTGTTCGGTGAACGGCTTGGGCATGAACGAGGCGTGGATGTTCTGGGACAGCGCCACCTCCTTGACCACCACCCGGAAGGTCATCAGGTTGTCGGCGGTGGACAGCGCGTCGGCGTACCGAAGATCAATCTCCTGCTGGCCCGGACCGCCTTCGTGGTGGGAGAACTCGACCGAGATCCCCATCTGCTCCAGCATCCCGATCGCGCGTCGGCGGAAGTCGCTGCCGGTGCTCTGCGGCGTGTGATCGAAATAGCCGGACTGATCGACCGGCGTCGGCGGCCGGTCCGACAGCAGCGGATCGTTGAACAGGAAGAACTCCACCTCGGGGTGGGTGTAGAACGTGAAGCCGAGGTCACCGGCCCGCTGCAACGTCCGCTTCAGCACGTAGCGCGGATCGGCGTACGACGGCGAACCGTCCGGCATCGTGATGTCACAGAACATCCGCGCCGTCGCCGGGTTGGTGTCGCGCCACGGCAGGATCTGGAACGTCGACGGATCGGGCCGGGCGACCATGTCGGACTCGTAGACCCGGGCGAAGCCCTCGATCGCCGAACCGTCGAACCCGATCCCCTCGGTGAATGCGCCCTCGAGCTCCGCCGGGGCGATCGCGACCGACTTCAGGAAACCGAGCACATCGGTGAACCACAACCGGACGAACCGAACGTCCCGCTCCTCGATCGCGCGCAGCACGAACTCGGTCTGTTTGTCCATGGCCTGAGTCTGCCTCCCGCCGTGTAACAACCGCGTTACAGGATCCTTGGCCCGAACTCACAGCTTGCTCCAGGCGCCGGAGGGTGGGGCGAACCGGGGTTCGGATTAGGCTCCTCACGTGGCACAACTCCGCATCGCTCTGGCCCAGCTGAACGTCACCGTCGGAGACATCTCCGGCAACGCCGAGCTGATCCTGGACTGGTCCCGGCGGGCCGCAGACGCCGAGGCGCAACTGGTGCTTTTCCCCGAGACGGCGCTGACCGGTTATCCGGTGGAGGACCTGGCACTGCGGCAGAGCTTCATCGCCGAGTCCCGGCGCAGCGTCGATCGGCTGGCCGAGCGGCTCGCCGACGACGGGCTCGGTGAGCTGGTCGTCGTGGTCGGTTACCTGGACCGGACCGACGAGCCGGAGCACCCCAAGGGCGGTCACCCACAGAACGTCGCGGCCGTCCTGCATCGTGGGACGGTCGTCGCCCGGTACGCCAAGCACCACCTGCCGAACTACGGCGTGTTCGACGAGTTCCGCTACTTCCAGCCGGGCCGGGAGCTGGCCGTGCTGACCATCGGCGGCGTCGACGTCGCCCTGGCGATCTGCGAGGACCTGTGGCAGGACGGCGGTCCGGTCGCCGCCGCGGCCGAGGCCGGTGCCGGACTGTTGGCGGTGATCAACGCGAGCCCGTACGAACGGGACAAGGACGACACCCGCGGCGAGCTGGTCTCGCGCCGGGCGATCGAGGCTCGCTGCGCGCTGGCCTACGTGAACCTGGTCGGCGGCCAGGACGAGCTGGTCTTCGACGGCGATTCCATGATCGCCGACGCCGACGGCACGCTGGTGGTCCGCGGGCCGCAGTTCGTCGAAGACCTGGTGCTGGCCGATCTTGAGCTCCCGGACAGCCGCCCGGTGGACGGCCGGACCGTCTCCAGCGCCGAGAAGTTGATCATCAGCCGGCACCACGTCAGTGACGGCTACCCCTTGCCCGGCAAGACGATCACCGCGCCGCGTTATCCCCGGCTGTCCGCCGACGAGGAGGTCTATTCCGCGCTGGTGCTGGGTTTGCGGGACTACTGTGGCAAGAACGGGATCGAGCGGGTCTATCTCGGACTGTCGGGTGGCATCGACTCCACGCTGGTGGCCGCCATCGCCCGCGACGCGATCGGCGCCGAGCACGTGTACGGGATCTCCAACCCGAGTGCGTACTCCTCCGAGCACTCCAAGACCGACGCCGCCGAGCTGGCCGAACGGCTCGGGCTGCACTACAGCACCGTGCCGATCGCCGCGGCGGTCGACACCTTCAACACCTTGATCGACATCGACGGCATCGCGGCGGAAAACCTGCAGGCCCGGATCCGGGCGGTGATCTGGATGGCCGAATCCAACCAGCACGGTCCGTCGATCGTGTTGGCCTGCGGCAACAAGAGCGAGCTGGCGGTCGGCTACAGCACCATCTACGGCGACGCGGTCGGCGGCTTCGCGCCGATCAAGGACGTGCCGAAGACCTGGGTCTGGCGGCTGGCGAAGTGGCGTAATGATCATGCCGTGGCACGCGGCGAGCGGCCGCCGATCCCGGAGAACACGATCACCAAGGAGCCGAGCGCGGAGCTGCGGCCAGGGCAGAAGGACACCGACAGCCTGCCGCCGTACGACGTGCTGGACAAGATCCTCGCCGAGTACGTCGAGGGTGACCAGGGCCGGGCCCAGATCATCGCCGCCGGCTTCGACGCCGAACTGGTGGACCGCGTGATGCGGCTGGTCGACCGGGCCGAATACAAGCGGCGGCAGTATCCTCCGGGGACCAAGATCTCGTTCAAGGCGTTCGGCCGGGATCGACGGTTGCCGATCACCAACGGCTGGCGCGAGGAGCACGAACCGGCGCCGGTGGTGCCGGCCGCGGCCGGCACGGACTGATGATGGAGGACGCATGACAGCGGGGCCGGGCTGGTATCCCGACCCGGACGGCACGCCCGGCCGGTTGCGCTACTACGACGGCCGCGGCTGGACCGGCAACGTCCGCCCGGTCCGCGGTGGCGGCGGCCCGAGCGGCAACCGGGGCGGCGGCCGGCGGATCGGTCTGTTGCTCGGCGGCCTGGCTGTCGTGCTGGTGATCATCGTCGTCGGTGTCGTCGTGTTCACCCGGCAGAACAGCAGCGCCTTCACGAACGAAAACCTGCCGACGTCGACCGTCACCGGCTGGGACGATTCGTCACCCTCCCCGGATCCGTCGTCGGCGGCCCCGAGCGAGACGCCGACCGGGAGCGGCCGGCCGGTCGCCTGCGACCTCGCCGGCCGGAACGAGCTGCCCGATCCGCCGGTCGACGGCCGGGTGCACGGCGGCCCGCTGACCTTCCAGCGGTTGCCCTATCCGTGGTCCGACCCGATGTCCACCAGCCGGTTCCCGTACAGCCGCGACGCCTCGGTGCAGACGCAGGCTTTGCCCGAGAAGCTGCCCTGGGAGGCGTCGGCCCAGGTCGGCGTGCTCACCTTCGATGATCATCCGGACGGCGAGGAGGCGACGGCGCGGCTGCTGCAGTGCCTGGTGACCAGCGACTTCTACACCAGCGTCTCCGTCACCGTCGCCGAGAACAAGAACACCGCGATCAAGCTCGGCTCGACCCCGGCGACCCAGCTGGACGCCCTGCTCACCTTCTCCCATCCGGAACTCAAGACCAAGGGTTCCAAGATCAGGATCGTCGTCGTCGACACCGACCCGGCCACCTACTATTTCCATGCCGTACCAATGGAACGTGACGATCTGATCGCCGAACTCGACGCGGCGAGCCGATCACTCGCGGTGGGCTGATCATGGCCACGCCGGGCTGGTATCCCGATCCAGGCGGCACGCCCGGCGCCTACCGCTACTGGGACGGAGCGACCTGGTCGGCCGAGACCACCACCGACCCGCGCCGGCCGAGTCCGGGCGGCGGCCCGGCCGACGATCGACCGTCCCGCTCCCGCGCCGGCTACCTGATCATCGCGGCCCTGGTCGTGGTCGTGTTGATCACGATCGGCGCGATCTTCGTCGTCCGCAACTCCGGCGCCGGATCGCCGATCACCGACCGTACGTATCCGTCCTCGACCGTGACCGGCTGGGACGACTCGCGACCGACCGAGTCTCCGAGCAGCGACGCGCCGCAGAGCCCGAGCGGCACCCCGAGCGGCCCCGGCGGCGAGCCCGTCCCGTGCCCGCTCGGCGATCCGAACCGCCGGGAGAGCCATCCGGCGGACGGCCGGGTCTACGGCGGCAACCTCTCCTTCCCGGTCGCCGGCAACTTCCAGCCCGCTGCGCCCGAGCCGCGGATGAGCTTCGCCTACGACGTCACCCAGCAATACCTGCCGGTGAACGGTGATCCCGGCTGGATCGCCCAACTGGCCGTCGGCCGCCTGCTCGGCACCGACTTCCCCGGCAAGCCGGAGGCGGTCGCCGATTCGATCATGCAGTGCGCCGTGACCACCCGGATGTACCTGCCGTACAACCCGACCCGGAAAGATCTCCGCAGCGAAGCGATCACGATCTCGGGCCAGCCCGGCTGGCTGATCGAGTCGGACATCGTCGTCGACCAGCCCGGCCTCCCCTTCCCCGGCGACAAGGTGATCTTCGTGATCATCCCCGACGGCGCCGACTGGGGCCTCTTCTTCGGCGCCGTACCGATCGGCAACGCCGACCTGACCAATCAACTGAGCGACGTCGTCCGCAGCCTCACGGCGAGCTAGCGGCGTTCTGGGCTGCCGCGAAGCCGGCAGCCAGAAGGTGCCCGGTCAGCCCGACATCGCCATCCACTGTGACGAAAACCGGCTCGGAATCGACCTGGGAGCCGGGAAA
Organism: Microlunatus speluncae; assembly: GCF_009299835.1. Lineage (GTDB taxonomy): Bacteria > Actinomycetota > Actinomycetes > Propionibacteriales > Propionibacteriaceae > Microlunatus > Microlunatus speluncae. Next base: position 121,123 of record NZ_VKCZ01000004.1, on the reverse strand, counting down.
CGTCACACTGGGCACATCGATCCTGCCGTAGGTCTGATCTCGGCTCGCACCCTGGCGCTCCGCTCGACCGAAGAAGCGGCGACCACGTTATCCACAGATTCGGTGGATCGACGTGGCCTTGCGGCGCGGATGAGCGCATGGTGGGCCGATGGAACTGCCGCCATTGCTGACTCTGCGCAGCGCCGCGAGATTGTCGCTGACCGATGATCAACTCCTCGGCCCGCGCTTCCGACGCCTGCATCGGGGCGTGTACGCGCCCGCCGATCGTGACCTGACGCTCACCGAGCGGGCGGCGGGGACTTTGTTGATCATGCCTAGGGACGGCGTGATCACCGGGGTCACGGCGCTGCACCTGCACGGCGTCGAGATCGGGGTCCCGGAGCCGATCCGGGTCGCGACCGCCACCGCCGGGCAGAGCCGCCGGCCGGGTGTACGGCTCAGCCGTATGGTCCGGATTCCCGAGGCTGCCGGCCGCTTGGTCCGCCCCGTGCCGGCCTGGCTCAGCGCGTGTGCCGAACTGAATCTGATCCAAGCCGTCGCCGCCGCGGACTGGCTGATCAGGCTCGGCCGTACCACTCAGGCCCAGCTCCTCGACGCGGCGGCGCACTGGACCGCCCGCGGCTGCCGACTCGCCCGCCGTGCTGCCGGGCTGGCCCGAAAGGAGGTCGATTCACCGAAAGAGACCGAACTCCGGCTGCTCCTCGTCCTCGCCGGACTGCCCGAACCCCGCTGCAACCCCAGGATCGGCACCGATCACGAACCCATCGGCCGGATGGACCTGGTCCTGGATCCGTACCGGATCATTGCCGAGTACGACGGCGAACAGCACCGCACCGACCCCCGCCAATGGGCCCGCGACATCGCCCGGCACGAAGCCGCCGTCAACGCCGGCTACCTGATCATCCGCGTCACCGCCGGCCGCCTGCTCCACCCCAAAGAGATCGCCGAAACGACCTACGCCCGCCTCCGCGAACGCGGCTACCCCGGCCCACCACCCAACTACTCCGCCGAATGGCTCACCCTGTTCGGGACCAGCCATCGACTGTGACGTTTACCGGCTCAGAACCGCCCACCGAGCCGGGAAACGTCACACTCGACGCACCGCCCCGCGACCAACGCCACGCCCGATCACTCAACCCGGGCTTGCCCTTCGACAGGCTCAGGGAACGAGCGCAGGCAGCCCACTACCGCATCGCCTCGATGCCGCATTCATCCCGACGACCGCCGAACTGCACCTCACCCGCGAACTGGCCATCCACTGTGACGTTTCCCGGCCAAAAACCGCCCGCCGAGCCGGGAAACGTCACACTCGAAGCACCCCCACGACCAACGCCACGCCAGATCGCTGAACCGCCCCGGGGTGTTCACTCAGCATCGAGCTCAGGCGTCCGAGGTGGCGGTGACGTCCTTGAGCTCCTCGACCAGATGCTCCAGGGCGGGGAGGGCGGCGGTGATGGCGTCGCGGTCGGCGGTGTCGAGGCGGTCCAGGCAGGCGGAGACGACTTGGCCGCGGGCGTCGCGGATGCGTTCGGTCATCTGCCGCCCGTCGGGGGTGATCTCGACCCAGGCGGCGCGGAGGTCGGCGGGGTTCTGCCGGCGCCGGATCAGGCCGAGCTCGTCCAGACGGCCGACGATCCGGGACACCATGGTCGGGTTCAGGCTCTCCAGTTTGGCCAGCTCGGCCAGGCTCAGCGGGCCGCGGCCGCCGATCAGGCCGAGGGCCGAGGCCTGGCTCGGGGTCAGGCCCTCATGGGTGGCCGAGGCATTGAGTTGCCGCGACAGGCGACCGATCGCCGCTCGCAGCCGGGCCACCGTGTCCGTGTCCATGCCCACGCCTTCCTTTTACTTGCTTGCCGGCACGCAATGTACTGTATTGATCAGGTTCAGGGATCGAATCCAAGACCAGGGGGTGTGCGCTCGGAATGTCTCGATTGCCGCCCGGACGACCGGTGCTTCGCCCCGCTCAGGACGCGAGTCTCGCGGTGCCCGAAGCGGAGGCTGCCGCCCCGATCGTCGTGGACGCGCAGACTACCAAGACCGACGGCACCGGAGCGGGAGCGACGAAAGTCAGCGACGACAATGCCGCGCCGGAACCGTCGCCGCGCCGCTGGCTGATCTTCGCCGTCGTCTCGATGGCGCTGTTCATGGCCTCGGTCGATCACACCGTCGTTGCGATCGCCCTGCCGTCGATCCAGGCCGATCTCGGCTCGGGCCTGGAGTGGGCCAGCTGGACAGTCACGATCTATTCGCTCGGCCAGGTGTTGATCATGCCGCTGGCCGGCAAGCTGAGTGATCAGTTCGGGCGCAAGAAGGTCTTCGTGATCGCCGTCGTGCTGTTCACGGTCGCCTCCCTGCTCTGCGGCCTGGTCGACAACATCTATCTGCTGGTCGTCCTGCGCGGCATCCAGGCGATCGGCGGCGGCGCGTTCATGCCGGCGGCGACCGGCATTGTCGCCGACAACTTCGGGCCCAACCGGGATCGGGCGGTCGGCATGTTCACCAGCGTGTTCCCGATCGGCGGCATCGTCGGCCCGATCCTCGGCGGGATCCTGCTCACCTACTGGGACTGGCGCGCGATCTTCCTGGTCAACGTTCCGATCGGCGTCCTGCTGCTGGTGCTCGCGCTGATCGTGATCCCGGAGAGCCGGCAGGCGGTCAGCCGGCGATTGGACGTGTACGGCGTCGTGCTGCTCGGCGTCTTGATCCTCGGGCTGATGCTGGGCGTCACTTCCCTGGGCAGCAAGGACAGTTCGCCGCTCAGCCCGCAGTTCCTGGTGCCCGAGGCGATCGCGATCGTGGCTCTGGTGTTGTTCCTGCGGCACTCGTCCCGCGGCAAGGCACCGTTCATCCCGATGCGGCTGCTCAAGGGCCGCGGGTTCGGCGTGATGAACTTGATCAACTTCCTGCAGGGCGCGGCCGCGATCGGCTTCGGCGCCCTGGTGCCGCTGTTCGCCCAGGCCCGGTTCGGGATCCCGATCTTGGAGTCCGGCACGCTGATGACGGCCCGCGCGGTCGGCATGATCTGCATCGCCGGTCTGGCCGTGATGACCCTGCGCCGGACCGGCTACCGACTGCCGATGGTCCTCGGCTTCTCGTTGCTCTCGGTCGGCATGGTCGCCATCTGCTTTCCGCCACCCGGGATGCACCAGGTGGTCTGGCTCGCCCTCGCCGCGGGGGTGACCGGCCTCGGCATGGGCCTGTCCGTGCCGGCCGGCAACAACGCGGTGCTCCAGTTGGCGCCGAACGACGCGGCCGGCATCGCCGGGCTGCGCGGCATGTTCCGCCAGTCCGGTTCGATCATGGCGATCTCGATCGCGACGGCCGTGATGGCTCGCAGCGACAACCCCGGAGCCACGCTGTCGATCGTCTTCCTGATCTTCGCCGGACTGATCATCTGCACCCTGCCGCTGGTGTTCAAGGTGCCGGAGCACAAGGGCAGTTGGTGATCACCGATCGCACGGGGAGCAGAATGGCCGCATGCTCGTAGCCTTCAGCATCGCCCCCGCCGCCGCCGACCCTGACGGCTCGGTCAGCGCCGCCGTCGCCGAGGCGGTACGGATCGTCCGCGACTCCGGCCTGCCGTCGGAGACCAACGCGATGTTCACCAACCTCGAGGGTGAGTGGGACGAGATCATGGCCGTGCTCAAGCGCGCCACCGATGCCCTGCTCGCCCATACCGACCGGGTCAGCCTGGTGATCAAGGCCGACATCCGCCCCGGCTACACCGGTCAATTGACCGAGAAGGTGCGGCGCGTCGAAGAACACCTACGCTGACCCTCCTGACCCGCTTCATGGTTTGGTAGTGCCCGTGTCCACACCCGGTTGGTATCCCGATCCGTCCGGCGCGCCGGGCCGGTTTCGTTACTGGGACGGCCGCAGCTGGTCCCAGCAGACCACCGATCAGCCCGGCGGCCAGCCGAGCGACGGCCGGCAACGGGGCCGGCGGCGCGGGCCGGCGGTCATCGTCGGCCTGATCGCCCTGGTCGTCGTGCTCGGATTGATCGTCTTCTTCGTCGTACGCCAGCTCGGCAGCGGATCGCAGCCGATCACCGACGACCCGGTCCCCTCCTCGACGGTGTCCGGCTGGGACGACAGCAGCCCGACCGCGGCCCCGTCCAGCCCCACTCCCACGCCGACGCCGAGCCCGTCCGGCTCCTCGACGGCCCGGCCGCTGACCGAGTGCCCGCTCGGCAACCCGCGCGCCCGCGCCGGTCATCCGGACGACGGGCGGGTGCACGGCGGCGGGCTGTCGTTCCCCCGGGTCGCCGGCTGGCAGGACGACCTGCAGACCAGCGGGGTCAGCTGGGCCTACGACGTCGCATCGCAGAGCAAGATCCTGGAACCGACGTGGCTCTCGCTGGTGGCGGTCGGCGAACTGCGCCGTGAGGACGGCTTCGCGGCGCCGAAGCAGGCCGCCGAAAGCATCATGCAGTGCGTCGCCACGTCGAGCTTCTACTCCTATTTCGAGTCCGCGAAGGACCTGAAGTCGGAGGCCGCCAAGATCGACGGCCACGACGCCTGGTGGATCCGCACCGACATCCGGGTGAACAATCCCGACATCGAGGCCAAGGGCGACACGGTGGACGTGATCGTCGTCGACACCGGCAACCCCGACACCTTCGGCATGTTCCTCGGCGGCGTCACCATCGGCGACCAGGGCCTGCTCGCGATCCTGGACGGCACCGTCCGCGATCTCACCGTCGATTAGGCCACCCGGCGCCCGATGTCCGGATAGTCCAGGACCAGCCCGGCGGCGTCGAAGACGATGTCGCGGGTCCAGTCGCCGCCGGTGTAGTTGATCACCGGATGGTCGCCGTCACGCCGCCGGAAGGTGTACGTCTGCCGGTCGGGAACGACGGCCAGGTCGGGCACCGAGACCCAGGCCATCACGAAGTCCACCGGCCCGCCACCCGCCAGCAGGCCGGCCCGAAGCACCGGCATCGTGTTGGTCAGCGGCGACAGCCCGAGGTCGCAGTCCAGGGCGTCCCGCAGCGTCTCCGGGTCACCGCCCGGCGGCGGCAGCTTCGGGTCGCCCTCGCCGGTCGCGTCCACGGTCCAGGTCCCGGCTCCGTCATGACGCAGTTCCAGCTGGCGGCGCCACGGCCCGCGATCGGGATCGTGCCCGGCGCTGCTGACGTACAGAGCACTGGTGACGAACCGGTCCACGGTCCGCAGCGTGTAGTCGAGCCGGTACGGCAGCGGGTCCGACCCGATCGCCGTACCCGTCGCCGAGAGCCGCCGGTCGGTCAGCTTGACCCGCGCCAGCTCGGCTCCGCCGTCCTTCACCCAGACCAGGCTGCGTTCCATGGGCCTTCCTCTCCGTCGATCCGATCATCTCCTCTTCGGTGTCGGAAGGCCTGCGTTTCGTTACAGCGCGACCTCACCCAGAGTTGCCGTCCTGTCTCAACGGTCGGACGGTGGTATCAGCCGCAGCCCACCATGCCTATATTCCCTTGTATGTCGACAGGCAATACGGGGGGACTTGGCATCATGCGAGGACGATCACGGCACACCGGAGCGGCGCTGATCGCCGGTGTCGTCGCCTGCCTGCTCGCCCTGACCGGCTGCGTCGGCGAGGCGGTCGGGTCCGGCGGCAGCGGAACCACCTTGCACCTGGTCGGTTTCGCCGTCCCGGCGGAGGCCAACAAGGCCGCTCAGGAGGCCTGGGCCGCGACGCCCGAGGGCCAGGGCGTCACCTGGGAGCAGTCCTACGGCGCCTCCGGCGACCAGAGCCGCGCGGTGGTCAACGGGCTGGAGGCCGACTACGTCAATTTCTCCCTCGAGGGCGACGTCACCCGACTGGTCGACGCCGGCCTGGTCGACCCGAACTGGAAGGACGGCCCCACCCAGGGCATCGTCTCCGATTCGGTGGTGGTGATCGTCGTCGCCCCGGGCAACCCGAAGGGGATCAAGGGCTGGGACGACCTGATCAAGCCCGGCGTCCGGATCGTCACGCCCAACCCGGCCTCGTCCGGTTCGGCCCGCTGGAACATCCTCGCCGCCTACCACCAGGTGATCTCGGCCGGCGGCACCGAGCAGCAGGCCGAGGACTACCTGCGGAAGTTCTTCGGCAACGTGGTCGCGCTGCCGGGCAGCGGCCGGGACGCGACGACCGCCTTCCTGCAGGGCACGGCCGACGTGCTGATCTCGTACGAGAACGAGGCGATCCTGGCCCGGCAGTCGGGCGAGACGTTCGACTACCTCGTCCCCGACGACACCCTCAAGATCGAGAACCCCGGCGCGGTGCTGAAGGAGGCGGACCCGAAGGCCCAGTCCTACCTCGACTTCGTGATCAGCCCGGAAGGCCAGCAGGCCTTTGCCGGCAAGGGATTCCGGCCGGTGGTCGACGGCGTCGAGGTGGGTGAGGTCGGCGGCGCCAACGACCCGGCGAACCCGTTCCCGCAACCGAAGCGACTGTTCACGATCAACGACGACCTCGGCGGCTGGAAGAGCGTGAACGAGAAGTTCTTCGCCGACGGGACCGGGCTGGTGCCGAGGATCCAGGCGGAGACCGGGAAACAGCAGTGACCGCAAACCTGATCACGGCACCGACGCCGGGCGGAGCGACACCGCCCGGTCCGCGGCGCGGCCGGAGCCGCTCGGCGAACTCGCTGACCCGTGGTGCCGGGATCGGGCTCGGGATCGCGCTGCTCTGGTTCAGCCTGCTGGTGCTGATCCCGCTGGTGGCGATCCTGGTGCAGGCCTCCGCGGGCGGCTGGCCCGCCTACTGGGCGGCGCTGAGCAGCCCGCAGACCCTGTCCGCGCTGGGGCTGACCGTCGGCGAGGCGATCGCCGTCACCGCGGTCAACGTGGTGCTGGGCACCATGATCGCCTGGGTGCTGGTCCGTGATCAGTTCTGGGGCAAGCGGGTGCTGGAGATCGTGATCGACATCCCGTTCGCGCTGCCGACGATCGTGGCCGGTCTGGTGCTGCTCACGCTGTACGGCCCCGGCAGCCCGCTCGGCGTCAACTGGGCCAACACCCGGATCGCGGTCTTCCTGGCACTGCTCTTCGTCACCGTGCCGTTCGTGGTCCGGACCGTGCAGCCGGTGTTGATCGAGCTGGAGCCGGAGGTCGAGGAGGCGTCCGCGTCGCTCGGCGCGAGCCGGTTCACCACCTTCCGGTTGATCATCCTGCCCGCGCTGGCACCGGCGATCACCTCGGGGGCGGCACTGTCGTTCGCCCGCGGGATCAGCGAATACGGCTCGCTGGTCCTGCTGTCCGGCAACCTGCCGTACGCCACCGAGGTCGCCTCGGTCCGGATCCTCTCCTACGTCGAGGGTGATCAACTCACCAGCGCCGCCGCCGTCGCCTCGCTGCTGCTGGTGATCGCGCTGGTCGTGATCATTGCCCTCGATCTGATCTCGCGGCGGGTGTCCCGCCGTGGCTGAGACGACGGCGACGCAACCGCTGCGGCGACCGTCGACCGGGTCGCGGCCCGCGGTCCGGTGGGCGCTGCGGCTGATCGTGGTCGGCTATCTGTCGCTGTTGATCATCTGGCCGGTGGGGCTGGTCGCCCAGGCCACCTTCGCCCGCGGCCTGGCCCCGGTGCTGGACGCGCTGAGCCAGCCCGAGGTGATCTTCGCCTTCCAGCTCAGCGTGTCGGTCGCGTTCTGGGCGGTGGTGATCAACACCGTCTTCGGCGTCGGCATCTCGCTGCTGCTGGTGCGCTACCAGTTCCCGGGCCGGCGGCTGCTGTCGGCCTTGATCGATCTGCCGCTGTCGGTGTCGCCGGTCGTGGTCGGGTTGGCCCTGCTGCTGGCGTACGGCGGCCGGAACGGCTGGTTCGGCCCGGCGCTGGAGAACGTCGGGCTGCAGGTGATCTACGCCCCGCTCGGCATCATCCTGGCCACCACGTTCATCAGCCTGCCGCTGGTGGTGCGGGAGATCGTCCCGGTGCTGACCGAGCTCGGCACTGATTCCGAGCAGGCCGCACGCAGCCTCGGCGCCTCGCCGCTGCAGACATTCGCCCGGATCACGCTGCCGGCGATCCGCTGGGCGCTGCTGTACGGCATCGTGCTCAGCCTGGCCCGGTCCCTCGGCGAGTTCGGCGCGGTCAAGATCGTTTCCGGTGGCGTCGCGCTGCGCACCCAGACCGCGACCCTGCTGGTCGAGGAGCGCTACCAGCAGTTCGGCGCCGACAACACCACGACCGCCTACACCGCGGCGTTCGTGCTGGCGCTGGTCGCCGTGGTCGCCTTGATCATCGTCTCGCTGTTACGTCCCAACCACGGAGCGTCGCCCCGTCAGTCAACGAAAAAGGGCCACCGATGAGCATCAGCGCCAGCAACATCAGCCGCCGCTTCGGCGACTTCGTCGCCCTGAACGACGTCTCGATCGACATCCCCAGCGGCGGTCTGACCGCGCTGCTCGGGCCGAGCGGCGGCGGCAAGTCGACCCTGCTGCGGATCATCGCCGGGCTCGAGGTCGCCGACGCCGGGACCGTCGAGATCAATGGCGCCGACGCCACCCGGCTGCCGGCGCAGCGCCGCAATGTCGGGTTCGTCTTCCAGCACTACGCCGCGTTCCGCCATCTCACCGTCGCCGGCAATGTCGGCTTCGGGCTCAAGATCAGGCGCCGGCCCAAGGCCGAGATCGCCGCCCGGGTGGACGAACTGCTCAAGCTGGTGCACCTGTCCCAGTTCGCCGATCGGCTGCCGTCCCAGCTGTCCGGCGGTCAACGGCAGCGGATGGCGCTGGCCCGGGCACTGGCGATCGAGCCGGCGGTGCTGCTGTTGGACGAACCGTTCGGGGCGCTCGACGCGAAGGTCCGGCAGGAGCTGCGGGAGTGGCTGCGCCGGCTGCACGACGAGGTGCACGTGACCACCGTGTTCGTCACCCATGATCAAGAAGAGGCGCTGGAGATCGCCGACCAGATCGTGGTGATCAACCAGGGAGCGGTGGAGCAGGTCGGCACCCCCGACGAGCTCTACGATCGGCCGGCGAACGCGTTCGTGATGGGCTTCCTCGGCCCGGTCACCTCACTGCAGGGCCGGCTGGTCCGGCCGCACGACATCCTGCTCGACACCGCGCCGGTGGCCGACGGCCTGCCCGGCCGGGTGCTCCGCGCGGCCCGGGTCGGCTTCGAGGTACGGCTGGAGATCGCGCTCCGGGACCGGCCGGCCGATGAGCCGGTGCAGGTCACGTTGACCCGGGCCGAGGCCCGCCGGCTGGGCATCGACGCCGAGGCCGAGGTCTGGCTCCGGCACGCGCCGGACGCGCCCGCGACCGAGCCGGACCCCGTCGGCCACGAACGACTGGTCGCCGTCGGCGCGTGATCCGAGCCGGGTCCATTCGATGGCGGCGACCGCAGCCGCGTTCCCGGGCCGAATCGGCCCCCGACCACCGACGACGGCGCTACCGTACGTCTCGTGGACCCCATCGTTCTTGGACCGAACCAGCCGGCCGAGCGCCCGTACCGTGGCGGGGTCGGCATCGCCCGGCTCCGCGGCATCGAGCAACCGAGTGCGTACTCCCCCGAGGACTTCGTCGCCTCGACCGTTGAGATCTTCGCCGGCGAGGGGGTCGGGCTGACCCGGCTCGAGGACGGCCGGACGCTGCGGGAGGCGATCCAGGCCGACCCGACCGGCTATCTCGGCGCCGAACACGTCGCGAGCTACGGCGACGACCCGCATCTGCTGGTCAAGCTGCTGGACACCGAAGAGCGGTTGTTCGTCCACTTCCATCCCGGCGACACGTTCGCCGAGGAATACTTCCCGCACTACTCGGGCAAGGCCGAGGCCTGGCACATCGTCGACGTGCGGGGCGAGCCGGTGGTGTATCTCGGGTTCGCCCGGGAGGTGTCGGAGGCCACGGTTGCCAGCTGGTTCATGCAGCAGGCGGTCGATGAGTTCCTGGCCGCGATGAATCCGGTGCCGGTCCGTCCCGGCGACACGATCTTCGTCCCGGCCGGGGTGGCGCATTCGCTCGGCGCCGGCATCACCATGGTCGAACTGCAGCAGGCGTCCGACCTGTCCATCCTGTTGGAGTATCGCGGCTTCCCCGACCTGACCCTGATGGACAGCACGCTCGGTCTCGGCCCGGCGATCGTGCTGCCGGAGCTCGACCGCTCGGGCTGGGACGCCGATCGGCTCGCCACCTTGATCGTCCGCGCCGGCAGTGACCGTCCGCTGCCGCCGGCCGCCGAGACCTACTTCCGGCTCGATCGGGTACGGCCCGGTTCGAGCGCGGCCGACCTGCCCGCCGGCTATGCAGTGCTGGTGGTGCTCGCCGGCGACGGCCGGCTGACCGGTCCGGCGTCGGAGCTGCCGCTGCGGGCGGGGATGACGGTGCTGGTGCCGGCCGGCGCCGGTCCGCAGTCCGTCTCCGGCGACGGTCTGGAGTTGCTCTGCTGCCGGCCGCCGGCGCCGTCCAAATGATCTTGAAACCGCTTCCAGGTCAACCGGTCGGACGGTAGCCTGGCCGCCATGTCGACTGCGGGTTGGTACCCGGATCCCGACGGTACGCCCGGGCGGTACCGCTTCTGGGACGGCCGATCCTGGTCCAACGCCACCACTGACGATCCACGGACGGCGGCTCCCGGCACCGGCGCCCGTCGGGCCGCCGGATTCGCCGCCGGTGGCGCGGGCCAGCCGGCCCGGGCGATCGATCCGGCCCGCGATCAGCCACACGGGCTGCGGCGCGGCTTGATCATCGCCGGGGTGCTGCTGTTGTTGATCATGGTCGCGGTGGGCGGCGTGGTGGTCTGGCGCAACGGCCAGGATCAGGCGGGCCCGCCGGCGCCGACCGGCTCGGCCTGGGACGACAGCAGCCCGACGGCCGCCCCGTCCACACCGCCCAGCCCGAGTGTGTCGCCCAGCCCGAGCGAGACGGCGCCGCAGCTGCGCTGCCCACGGGGCAATCCGGAACAGGGGCCGGGCCAGGCCGCCGACGGCCGGGTGCGCGGCGGCAAGCTCTCCTTCCCCGCCGTCGCCGACTACAGCGCGCCGGGGCCCCGGCTAAGGCTGAGCTGGTTCTACGACACGGATTCCCAGTTCCAGGTGACCGAGCCCGGCTGGCAGTCCTCCTTCACGGTCGGCGAGGTGCAGCGGGCCGGCTTGTTCGCCGGGTCGCACCAGGCGGCCGACCGGACGCTGCAGTGCATGATCACCGGCGACGGTTTCGAAGGCTTCGCCGGCCGTAAGGACCTGCGCAACGAGGCGGTCGAGATCGATGGCCGTCCGGCCTGGATGATCATGACCGAGGTGCGGGTCGACCGATCCGACATCAGCGTCGAGGGTGATCGGGTGGCGGTGATCTTCGTCGACGACGGCCGGAAGGACCGGCTGTCCGGATTCGTCGCGCTGGTCCCGATCGGCGACCGAAGCCGGATCGCCCTGTTGGACACAGTGATCAAGGGTCTGCGGGTCGATTGAACGAGGACCGGCGGCCGGAGTAACGTGCCGTGGGTGGATCTGGTGCGGCAGTTCGCGGACATCGGCAAGTCGGATCTCGAGACGGCCGGAGGCAAGGGCGCCAATCTCGGTGAGCTGACCAGTGCCGGCTTTCCCGTGCCCCCGGGCTTCGTGCTGATCACCGAGGCCTACCGGACGTACGTCCGGCACAACATCATCGAGGCGGCGATCATCGACGCGGCCCGGCGCCAGTCCGATGACCCGGCGATCCTGCAGGCCGCGGCGGACAAGATCGCCACCCTGTTCGCCGAGGCGCCGATCCCGGTCGACCTGAACGAGGCGATCATCGCCGGCTACCACGGGCTCGGCGACGGGGTCCGGGTCGCGGTCCGGTCCTCGGCCACCGCCGAGGACCTGGCGGAGGCGAGTTTCGCCGGCCAGCAGGACACCTACCTCAACATCCGCGGTGACGACGCCCTGCTGGACGCGGTCCGGCGCTGCTGGGCGTCGCTGTGGACGGCGCGGGCGATCGCCTACCGGGCCCGGCAGGGCATCGATCCCGCCGACGTCAGCCTGGCCGTCGTGGTGCAGGAGATGATCGAGTCCGAGGCCTCCGGCGTGATGTTCACCGCCAATCCGGCCAACGGGCGGCGGGATCAGACCGTGATCGCAGCCGCCTGGGGCCTGGGCGAGGCGATCGTCAGCGGCGCGGTGAACACCGACGATCTGGTCGTCGACGCTTCGGGCGCGGTGATCGACCGGCACACCGCCGACAAAGAGCTGCAGACCACCTATGTCGAGCACGGCACCGCTGAACTGCCGGTGCCCGAGGATCGGCGCCGGCTCGCCGTACTCGACGATGCCGCGGCGGCCGAGCTGGCCGCGCTGGGCGGTCGGATCCGTGATCACTACGGCGCACCGCAGGACATTGAGTGGGCCCGCCGGGACGGCCGGTTCTTCATCGTTCAGGCCCGGCCGATCACCGCCCTGCCCGAGGAGACCGGTGACGTGCCGTTCCGCTGGGACGTGCCGGAGGAGCGGTCCTGGTATTTCCGGGCCAGCATCGTGGAGCAGCTGCCGGACCCGCTGACGCCGCTGTTCGGCGACCTGATCGACGGCGCGGTGTCCCGGTCGCTGTCCGCGATGTTCACCGAGCTGCTCGGCGAGGATTCGTTGCAGCCCGGCGACATCCGGTTCCCGATGATCAACGGCTACGCCTTCTACCAGTACCGGATCGCGGCCTTCCGGCGCGTCCTCACCGCGGTGCCGACCGCGCTGAAGGCACTCAGCGGACGGTCCGGGTTCGTGGAACGGTGGCGCGACGAAGCCCACCCGGCGTATCGCCGGATCGTCGCGGACTGGACCGCGAGGGATCTGGACCGGATGTCCGCGGCCGACCTGTACGACGGCGTCGGGGTGCTGCTCGAGGCCGGCGCCTCCTACTACACGGTGGTGCAGACGATCATCCCGCCGGCGGCCAGCAGCGAGACGGTGCTGACCCGGTTCTACGACAGCGCGGTGCGGCGGCCCGGCGACCCGGCCGCGTCGACCCTGCTGCTGGGCTACGACTCGATGCCGATCAGGAGCGAGAAGTCCCTGTACGACCTGTCCGCCTGGGCCGCCGACCGGCCCGAGCTCAAGGACTGGCTGCTGAACGACCAGGCCGACGGCGAGCCGGCCGACGCCGCCGAGTTCCGGCGCCGCTTCCATGATCATCTGGCCCGGTTCGGGCACACCACGTACAACCTCGACTTCGCCCAGCCGGTGCCGGCCGACGACCCCGACCCGGTGCTCGACTCGCTGCGGTTCTTCCTGTCCGGGCAGGGCGCGGACCCGCATCGGCGGCAGGCCGCCGCGGCCGAGCGGCGGGACCGCCTGGTCCGGGAGATCGAGGATCGGCTCGACCCGGCGCGCCGCTCGGTGTTCCAGCGACTGGTGGCGGCGGCCCAGCGGTTCGCCCCGATCCGCGAGGACGCCCTGGCCGACGTCGGCCTGGCCTGGCCGCGGCTGCGCCAGTTGCTCGGCGAGCTCGGTCGCCGGTTGGCGGCCGACGGAGTGATCGACGAGGCGGATCAGGTCTTCTGGCTGCGGGACCGGGAGCTGAAGGACTGGCTGTCCGGCGAGACCCTCGGCTCGCGTACCGACGACGTGGCCCGGCGGAAGGCCGTCTGGCGCGGCCAACGGCTGGCCACGCCGCCGCAGATGCTGCCGGACAACGGCTGGGCCAAGTTCTTCGCGCGGTGGATGCCGGCGGTCTCGGGCAACGAGTCCGGACCGGTGCTGCGCGGCATCGGCGCGAGTGCCGGATCGGTCACGGCTCCCGCCCGGGTGCTCGGCGGACCGGCGGACTTCGGCGACCTGCAGCCCGGCGACGTCCTGGTCGCCAGCATCACGACCCCGGCCTGGACCTCCTTGTTTGCCAAGGCATCAGCCGTGGTGACCGACATCGGCGGGCCGCTGAGTCACAGCTCGATCGTGGCCCGCGAATACGGGATCCCCGCCGTCCTCGGCACCGGCTCGGCGACCCGGCGGATCCACAGCGGCGAGCAGATCACCGTCGACGGCGACGGCGGCAAGGTGATCTTGGTCGAGCAGCCCGGCGCGGCCCTCGAACCGTCCGATGATCACCGCAAGTCCCGCGCGCCCGTGATCGTCGGCATCGCGGCCGCCGTAGGCGTCGTCGCCCTCATCTGGCGCCACCACCGCCGCCGCCACCTCGGCCACTGATCACCCCAACCCCGAGTTGTCAGACTCAGGGCACGCTATAGCGTGTTCTAAGTCTGACAAGTCGGGGTTGTTCAGTCTTCTTCGTCTTCCTGGTCCCACTTCTCGTTGCGTTCGGCGACCCGCTCCATCGCGTGTTCGGCTTCCTCGCGGGTCGCGTACGGCCCGAGGCGGTCGGCCGCCTTGCTGCCTACCCTGGGTGCCTGCACCGCCGACTTGGTCTTCAGGTCGTACCACCACAGCTCGTCCTGATCACTCATGACCCGAAGTTACCGCAGCTTGCCGAAAGCCGGTCGCAACTGATGCTCCAGGGCCCACGGCACCGAATAGATGCTCGGGCTGGCCAGGGCGGACGCGGTGGTGTCGTCGACGATCACGTACGAGCCCCGGCGGACCGCGGCCAGATCGGACCAGCCGACGACATCCTTGAGCACCTCCTCGCCCCCGGTCAGTGGCCACATGATCACCAGGTCGGCGGCCAGCACCTCGACCTTTTCCAGGGAGACCAGGACCCGGGCCGAACCCTTGCCCTCCTTGGTCGACCGGGGATCGAGCGTCAGGCCGAGCTCGCCCAGCGTCCGGGCGGCCGGATCCGTGGCGGCGGCGACCAGGCCGAACTGATCACCGGTGAACTGGCCGTAGCTGAAGGTCTTGCCCGCGGCCGCCGGGAAATCGGCCCGGAACGCGTCGATCTGCTGCGTCACGCCGGTGATCAGAGCGGCCGCCTCGGCCTGGCGATCGAAGATCATCCCGGCCGTCTCGGTGACCTGCTGCCAGGTGTCGAGCACAGCCGTGGAGTCGATCACCGGGATGGTCGGCGCGATCGCCGCCAGCCGGTCGTAGGTCTCCTTGGTCTGGTAACCGGCCAGGATCAGCTCGGGTTGCAGGGCGGCCAGCTTCTCGTAGTCGATGTCGTCGCCCACCACGACCTCGGACCGGTGTTCCGGCGTCCACGGGAACCGTCCGTTGTCCCCGGAGTAGTTGCGGGTGACGAACTCGGCCGTGATCGGGACGTCCAGGGCGATCAGCGCATCCGTCCACGGGGCGCTGAAGGTGATCACTCGCTCCGGTTTCACCGGCAGCACCGTGCTGCCGAAGGTGTGCTCGATGGTGAGCTCCGGCCGGTCGGCGGCGGTCGGCTCCGCCCCGGCACCCGGCCCGCAGGCGGTGATCAACAGCGTGATCACGGCCAGCGCGATCATGATCGGAATCCCTTGCCGGCGTCGGCCGGTCAGCACCTCGGACACGTTGTTCATCCTCTCCCTGAGTAAGGAGAGGCTAACCTAGATTCCGTACGTCATTGGCGGCCGGTCCACGGAGCGACATAGATTGACGGTGCCCGAAATCCAGCCCCAGCCGAGGTGCCATGATCAAGCCCGCCACCATCTCCCCGCCGCGCCCGGTCCCGGCCCGCATCCCGCGCCCGGAGTACGTCGGACGGCGGGAGCCGAGCTCGCACCACGGCGGGCACGTGCAGACCGAAGAGACGATCGAGCGGATGCGGATCGCCGGCCGGATCGCCGCCCAGGCCCTGCAGGCCGTCGGCGCGGCCGTACAGCCTGGCGTCAGCACCGATGATCTGGACGCGATCGGGCACGAGTTCCTGCTCGATCATGGCGCCTATCCCTCCACGCTCGGCTATCGCGGCTTCCCGAAGTCGCTGTGCACGTCGGTCAACGAGGTGATCTGCCACGGCATCCCGGACGCCCGGCCGCTCGAGGACGGCGATCTGGTCAAGATCGACATCACCGCCTTCATCGGCGGCGTGCACGGCGACAACTGCGGCACCTTCGGCGCCGGCACGCTGGACGAGGAGTCCCGGCTGCTCAGTGAACGCACTGCCGAGGCGCTACGGCGTGGCGTCGCCGCGGTGAAGCCGGGCCGCCGGATCAACGTGATCGGCCACGTGATCTCCAGCTACGCGAAGCGGTTCGGCTACGGCGTTGTCAGCGACTACAACGGCCACGGGGTGCACACGGTGTTCCATTCCGGCCTGACCATCCCGCACTACGACGACCCCTACTACGACACCGTGATCGAGCCGGGGATGACGTTCACCATCGAGCCGATGCTCACCCTGGGCAGCGGCGAAACCGACCTGTGGGACGACGACTGGACCGCGGTCACGGTCGACGGCAGTCGCTGCGCCCAGTTCGAGCACACCCTTGCCGTCACCACCACGGGAGCGGAGATCCTGACCCTGCCGTGAGGCCCGAACCGCCGGCCGGGTCTACCATGTCCGGTGGACGAGCCGGTCAGACGATCGCGGCAGCACCTCGGTGCTGCCGAGGAAAGTCCGGACTCCACAGAGCAGGGTGGTGGGTAACGCCCACCCGGGGCAACCCGCGGGAAAGTGCCACAGAGAACAAACCGCCCTCGCCCGGTCCGCCGGGCGGAGGTAAGGGTGAAACGGTGGTGTAAGAGACCACCAGCACCCCAGGTGACTGGGGTGGCTCGGTAAACCCCACCTGGAGCAAGATCAAGAGGATGTGCCTCGGCACATCTGCGGAGACGCCCGAGGGCTGCTCGCCCGAGTCTCCGGGTAGGTCGCACCAGGCCGCTGGCAACAGCGGTCGCAGATGGATGATCGTCGCGTGCTGTTCGCAGTACGAACAGAATCCGGCTTATCGACCGGCTCGTCCCTTAGCTCCACACGTTGATCACGGCGTCAGCGTCCACAGTTGCTCGCACGGCAACTGCACCAGGCCGTCGACCGCTTCCTTGTCGACCGTCACGATCAGCCCGGGAAAGTGCCGACCGACCGCCTTGGCGTACTCCATCGCCGCGGACGGCTCGGCCCGATAGGCCCTGAGCAGGTGCTCCTCGAACCACACGAGCACCCGTCGATCTTCGTCCTGGTCTATGACCGTCATGGGGGTCCTGCCTCCATCCGCTAGTGCTGGAGGCGAGGCCAAGGCGTCGAGGTCTAGGGAACCGACGGCGCCCCGACCTGCCGAGATCCACCTTGCGCCATCACGTACTAGTACGTCAAGCATGAGTAGCACGAACCGGGACAACCAGCACATCCCCGCTGGGCTACCATGACGAACGTGTCGAGGTATCGCGAGATCGCTGACGACCTGCGGTCGGCCATCATGAACGGCCGTCCTGTGGGCGGCACCGAGTTGACCCGCGATGCCCAGCTGCCGAGCCACACCGAGCTCGAAAGGATCTACTCCGTCTCACGGGAGACGATCCGCAGCGCCGTCGGCGAGCTGGTCGCCGAGGGCATCCTGGTCTCCCGCGGTCGCGAAGGCATCTTCGTCCGGAAGCTCGCCGTCCTGCCCCACCCGGTGCACGTGACGCCGTTCTTCCAGGAGTGGTCCGAGCGGGCCAAGCTGATCGGCGAACCGTCCAGCGACTTCGACATGCGCATCGTGCCGGCCCCAGCATCAGTGGCGGCCCGGCTGGAGATCGAGCCAGAGGCTCTGATCGTGGTGCGCCGGCTACTGCGGCGGATCGATGGGACGCCGTGGTCTGTGGAGGAGTCCTGCTACCCGCTGGACGTCGCCCAGAAGGCCAAACTCGACAGCCCGCGGGACATCCCGACCGGCACCATGGTGGCGCTCGAGACTGCGGGGCTGAAGGAAGAGAGGTGGCGGTTCGAGGTCTCGGCCCGATTCGCCACGCGGGAGGAGCAAAACATGCTGGCCATGGGCGCAGGAGCGGCCATGATCATCTGCACTGACACTGCCTACTCGGGGGATCAAGCGGTCCGAGACACGACGGAATTGCTGCCGGCGGACCGCAACATGATCGTTGAGCACTACCCCTTCGATGGAGGTAACTGAGAGATGGATGCACCAATCTTCCCGACCGAGAAGCGCGGCGACGAGTGGGTCGCAACCGACCTGATCGTCCGGGCGATGAACGTTCCGAACGCCGGAACCCGCCAGCCCGAAGCCGAGCCGGCGACGCTGGAGGCGGGCTACGAGTACCGGATCGCCCAGCTGGACCACATCCACTACGAGTGGCTGCGGCGCCCCGAGGGCGGTGACGCCGCGTCCTGGGCAATCCAGGGTGCGGTGAGGGACCTGCCGGCGTACGTGCCGTCGGACCAGCTGCCGCAGCGGATCGTCAAGAACAAGGTCGCCTGGCACATGGTCGACGAGTCCTACCAGGACACCCCGTCAGGCGTCTGCGAGCCCTGATCCAAGATCAACAGTGAGCCCCGGACCCGCCTGGGTCCGGGGCTCTTTCCCTGTCCAGGACCTCAGCGCGCCGCCATCATCGCGTCCGCGTAGGCGTCGACGGTGCAGGTCTTCAGCCACTGCGGGCACGAGGCTTCGCCCATATGTCCGCCGACGATCGCCTTGTCCTTGGTGCCTTGGAGGAACAGCCCCTCGATCAGGACGGGCAGGATCGTCTGCGTGGCCGGCGCCGCTCCCGGGTCGGAATCCGCGGTGTCGGCCATGGTCCGGACGGCGATCTTGGCGCCGTACGGGATCGTCGCTCGCACCGTGGTCTGGTTGATCGCCGAGCTGGCCGGGATCCCGATGTACGCCGGATCGCCGGGATCACCCTTGATCACCTCGAGCACCTGGACCTCCAGCACGACATACCGCTCCGCGGACCGGCCGCCGTCGGACACGGGTTCGGTGAATCCGGCCAGGCCGACGACCGTCCCGGCGAAGACGTGGGCGGCACCGTCCAGCGCCTCGGCCGGATCGGCGTCCGGCTGATAGTCGACGATCCCACCGTCCCTGATCAACAACTCCACGAAGGGCTGAGCCGAGTCCACCGGTGGTCGCGGCGGGGCCGGGGTGGCGAGCGATGTCGCCGGTGTCCCGCCGCAGCCGGCGAGCAGCAGCAGGACAGCAGCGCCGACCGTCACGGTCAGGTGGCGGATGATCATCTTCGGTCTCCGTTCAGCGGGCTTGTTCGACCCGATCGATCAGTTCGTCCAGGGTGGGCAGCGCGGACAGCTCGGTGATCAAGGGATCACCGGTCGGTCCGATCGGGTTGCGGAGCCGACCGGCCTCGGCCAGGAACAGGCCTTGATCATTGGTGAGCCACTCCCCGACGATGGCGCCCGGATCGGCATCGGCCATGGACGTCGGGAAGCCGAGGAACCAGACGCCGTCGGCCGTGGGCACCGGCAACGGATCGGTGTCGGCCGGAGCCCGGAACTGCACCACCCACGGATCCTGCGGTGCGGCTCCGATGATCTTGGTCGGGTCGAGCCTCAACCCGATCAGGTCGGCCTGACCCCCGTCCTGATCGGAGAGCGAACCCAGCCGCTCGGCGGACCTCACCCGGGCCCGGACGATCGTCTTGGACGCCCGGGTCAGCTCGGTCAGCGTCCGGTAGCGCAGCCGGGCCAGGGCCGGGTCGGCCGGCAACCGGGCGAACAGGTCGGGCGAGTCCGGCCGATTCTGCAGGGTCAGCACCGGCAGCACGGCCGCGGCCACGCCGCCGCCGGCCACGACGGCACCGCCGATCAGCGCCCGCCTTCGGGTGATCAACGGAGGCCGCACCTCCGGCGCGGCTGCCGCGATCCGGGACTCGATCCCGGCCCAGGTGCGGCGTCCGCCGTGGCCGGCCGCCCAACCGTCCGCGGGGCGCAGCGATCGCACCGCGGGTCCGCCGTCGTCGCTCATCGCTCCCCCTGCCGGTCGCGTCGTTCCAGGACGGCCCGGAGCCGTTCCCGGGCCCGGTGCAGCCGCACCCGGTAGGCAACCGGTGAGCAGCCCAGGGCCGCCGCTGCCTGACCGGGCTCGAGGTCGTACCAATAGGTCATGATCAACACGTCTTGATCATGGGGCCGCAACGAGTCGATCGCGATCCGAAGTTGATCATCGACCGGCGGTTCGCCGAGCGGCGGCTTCCGTTCCGCGGCCAGCCGGCGACGCAGCTCCCCCGACCGTCGCTGCCGGCGCAACTCGTTGCCGACCAGCTTGCGCGCGGTGCCGAGCAGCCAGGACAGCAGCGGGTCGGTCAGCCGGTCCAGCCGGCGCCAAGCGGCGACGTAGGTGTCCGCGACGATCTCCTCGGCGGCTGCGTTGCCGATCCGGTAGCGGACGTAGGCGTACACGGCGTCTCCATGATCACGGAAGGCCGCTTCGAGCCGTCGTTCAGCCGTGCCCGGGCGCCGAACCGGCGCCGGGCCAACGTCTGGGGACGAGCACAACGGCGGACCCTCCAGGTGGTGATGTCTCTGTCCGCGTATTGTCCGGCCTGGCCGCGGTTGTTACCGACAGACCGGTCCGGTGCCGATTTGTTGACAATCTGATGCGGCTTCCGGGCGGGCGAAACAGGGAGACTTGACCGGCGAGGCCCTTTCCGCCCGCTCCTCGACGACGGTACGGTGACAGCGGGTACCCATAGAGACCGATTCATCCCCCGATGGACCGGTATCGCCGCCCCACTCTCCCCCGAGGGTGGGGCGGTTTGTTCCTTTGCGACATCATCCCTGGTCAAGGGCCGGTCAACGGCGCTGCTCCCTGACGTTCTGGGCATTTCCGGTCCCGCTGGATCGCGAATCGGCCACAATGGGCCCATGCCCGGGGAGCCGGACTCGAATCGGACCAAGGCAGCGCATCGGGGGATGCCCTCGGCCGCTGCGTCCTCGTTTGCCCGTTTCGGGGTCGCCACGCTGGCCGGCCGATTGGCCGCCGCGGCCACCCGATTCACCCGGTCCGACGGGCCGACGGTCCGCGGCCGGGTCATCCGTCGCGTCGATCCCGGTGCCCTGTCCCGAGTCGTCCGGCGGCAGCCGTGGGTGCTGGTGGTCGGCGAGTACGGCACCACGGTGCTGTCCAGCCTGCTGGTGTCGGCGGTACGGGCCTCGCACGGCACCCACGAGACGCGGTTGGCGCAGACCCGGGCCGAGGACGGGACCGACGGCGTGCTGTCGCTGCTCGCCGACCGTACGGTCCCCGAACTGGTCGTCGTCGCGGCCCGGCCCGGCGATGCGGTCGACCTGCTGGCGACCGGTGACCTGCCGCGGGCGATCGTGCTGTTCGACAGTTCCGGCGCCGCCCCAAATCCCCGCTATGCCCACGCTCGGGCGCTGCACCGCGCGATCGGCGGGATCGACGCGCCAGTGATCGCCAACGCCGTCGATCCGATGACCGTGCTCGCCGCCGGATCCGCCCGCCGGATCAGCTGGGTCCGCGGCGACCGCGGTTACCATGATCAACTCCTCTGTCCGGGCTGCGGCTCGATCCTCACCGGAGTCGACGACGCCGAGACCGGTTGGCGCTGCCCGCGGCACGACTACCGGCAACCCGAGCCCGACTATCGGGTGCAGGACGGCAAGATCAGCGACGCCGACGGGCAGTTCTGGGATCCGCGTCTGCCGCTGCCGGGACGGCTGAGCCTCGACCAGGCCTGCTTCGCCCTGGCTGCCGCCGAAACGCTGGGCATCCATGCCGGGACCGTGTTCGTCGGGATGCGCAAGACCCGGGATGCGCTGGGCCGGTTCGGGACCGTGACCATCGGCGAGACCAAGGCACGGCTGATCGCGGCCCGGCATCCGGCCGAGTGGATCGACGCGCTGACGGTGATCGACCAGCCGACCGTGATCATCGCGACCGACGACACCGACCTGTCCTGGAGCTGGGACTGTGACCCCGGAGCCCTGGCCGGCCGAGCGGTGATCGCGACCGGCCCGCGGGCCCCCGATGTCACCGCCCGGCTGGCGCTCGCCGGGATCGATTGCCGTGATGTCCCCGACCTGTCCGGCGCTCTCGCCGGCCACCGTGGTGGCGTCGACGTGCTGGCGCTGCCGGGGGCGTTCCGGACCCTGCTCCGATTGAGCGGACGATCATGATCCAACCGCACGGCGATCAGGTCGAGATCATCGCCGTCTATCCCGGCCTGCTCCGGGCCCCGGGCGACCGCGGCAACGCCGAGACCCTCGTCCGACGGCTGGCCTGGCGGGGTCACCGGCCCCGGCTGCGCACCGTCGAGCATGATCAACCGATCCCCGACGACGGCCGGCTGTATCTGATCGGCGGCGCCGAGGGCCCGGCCCAGGTCGCGGCGGCCCATCTGCTGGCCGCCGACGGCACACTCGCGCAGGTGGCCGCTGCCGGTGCGATCGTCTTCGCCACCGGCGGCGGCTACCAGGTGTTGGGGCGGTCCTTCGCCGCGCCGGACGGGACGAGGGTCGACGGACTCGGGCTGCTCGACGTCGAGACCGTGCCGAGCACCGACGAGGCCAGGGGTGAGGTCGTGGGGCGACTCCGCGAGCTGCCCGACGGCCGCGGCAAGACCTTGCCGGCGGCGACCGACGACCCGATCGACGCCGACCAGGCCACCTCGGATCCGCGGGTGATCACCGGCTACGAGGACCATGCCGGCATCATCCATCTGGGCCCCGACGCTGATCCGCTGGCCATGATCAGCGTCGGCTACGGCAACTGCGGCGACGGCACCGAGGGCGCGGTCACCCGGACGACGATGGGGACCAACCTGCACGGCCCGGTCCTGGCCCGAAATCCGGGCCTGGCCGACCACCTGCTGAGCCTGGCTCTCGGCCGACCGGTGCGGACACTGGTCCGAACCGAGGTCGATGAGCTCCGTCGGCGGCGTATTCTGACCGCCATGAGGATGGCCGACTGATCATGAGACGACCGAACGGCGTTGCGGGAGCCGGTCCGGGCACGCCCCTGTCCAGCTCGATCCTGCCCAATCTGGCGAGCAAGCTCTGGTTCGCCGCGTTCCTGATCACCGGGACCGCGGATGTGCTGGCCGAGCTGTTCAATGCCAAGGACCTGGCCCGGGTCTTGATCTTCCTGCCGATGCCGATGCTCTTCGGCTACGTGCTGTCCCGGGTCCGGCCGAAGACGGCGCTGGTGCGCTGGCTGCTGGCGGCCATCGTGTTCTCCTGGCTCGGCGACGCGTTCGGCCAGGAGACGCTGATCAAGATCGCCTTCTTCGCGGTGGCCCAGGTCTGTTATCTGCTGGCCTTCCTGCCGTACTGGCGCGAGAGCGTGCTGCGGCGCCCGCAGTTCCTGGTCCTGTACGCGATCGCGACGGTCGCCATGATCGTCTTCCTGCTACCGTACGCGACCTCGTTGCAGCTGCCGGTGATCATCTATGCCCTGCTGGTCGGCACGATGGCGGTGCTGGCGACCGGGCTGGGGCGACTGGGCACGATCGGCGGCCTGTTGTTCTTCGCCTCCGACACGATCCTGGCCCTGATGCTGTTCGTGCCGAGCCTCGCGTTCCCCGGGCAGGGCGCCGCGGTGATGCTCACCTACCTCTCGGCGCAAGCCGTGCTGGCGATCGCCGTCCTCGCGGTGAACGCGCTCGCGGTGCAGCGGACCGGCTGAGCCATGGCTGCCGCGGACGCGGACGTGGTGATCGTCGGCGGCGGGCACAACGCCGGCGTCGCCGCTGCCTACCTGGGCCGGGCCGGACTGCGAGTGATCATCTGCGAGGCACGCGACCGCTTCGGCGGCGCGGTGGCCAGCGAGCCGGTCTTCCCCGGGATCGACGCGACCCTCTCCCGCTTCTCCTACCTGGTCTCGTTGCTGCCGGAACGGATCATGCGTGATCTTGACCTCCGGATCGAGCTACGGTCACGGCCGGTGGCCTCGTACACGCCGGTCGGCGACGACGGCATCCTGGTCGAGCGGCCGGAAGGCGCCGAGACGGCGGCCTCGTTCGGGCGACTGGCCGGCGCGGGCGACTATCGGGCCTGGTCCGCGTTCCATGATCAACTCGCCGAGGTGGCGGCGATCATCGCACCGACCTTGACCGAGCCGCTGCCCGCCGAAGCCGACCTTCGGCGGCGGATCGATCCGGCGCTGTGGCAGAGCCTGGTGCACCGTCCGCTGGGCGAGCTGCTCGAAGATCGTTTCGCCGACGAGGTCATCCGCGGGATCGTGGCCACCGACGCCCTGATCGGCATCGACACCCGGCTCGACGATCCGCGACTGCTGCAGAACCGGTGCTTCCTGTATCACGTGATCGGCAACGGCACCGGTGAGTGGCGGGTCCCGGTCGGCGGCATGGGCACTGTCGCGGCGGCGATCGAACAGGCCGCCCGCTCCGCCGGCGCCGAGCTCCGGCTCGGAGCCCGGGTCACGGCCGTCCGCGGCGACGACGGGATGCGTGAGGTCGAGCTGGCCGACGGCAACCGGCTCCGCGCCGGCCTGGTCCTGGCCAATTGCGCTCCACCCGTCCTCGATCGGCTGCGTGGTCGTACCCCCGACGACGCACCGGAGGGCACCCAACTCAAGATCAACATGGTGCTCCGCCGACTGCCCCGGCTGCGCTCCGGCCTGGCCCCGGAACGCGGCTTCGCCGGCACCCTGCACCTGCACCAGTCCTACCCGGAGCTGGCCCGTGCCGCCGAGGCGGCCGCCGCCGGCCGGATCCCCGACCCGCTGCCCTGCGAGGTCTATTGCCACACCCTGACCGACCCGTCGATCCTGGCCCCCGACCTCGCCGCCGCCGGCTGGCACACCCTCACCCTCTTCGGCCTGCACACCCCCGCCCGGTTGTTCCGCGCCGACCCCGCCCGGCTCCGCGACCAGGCCCGCGACGCCGCCCTGCGCAGCCTCCAGGACGCACTGGCCGAGCCGCTCGCCGACTGCCTCGCCACCGACGCCAACGGCCGCCCGTGCATCGAGGTGATGAGCCCGCTGGACGTCGAAGCGGAGCTCGCCATGCCCGGCGGCCACATCTTCCACGGCGACCTGTCCTGGCCCTGGCGCACCGCCACCACCCCGGCCCGAACCCCGGCCGAGCGCTGGGGCGTGGCCACCGACGACCCCCGAATCCTGCTCTGCGGCTCCGGTGCCGTACGCGGTGGCGCAGTCAGCGGCCTCGGCGGCCACAACGCCGCCCAAGCCGCCCTGGAGACCCTCGCCGACGCCTGACCGTTACCGATTTCTCCCTCCGCCTCGACCTTTGCTAGAGTCTCCTCTCGCGCGCCATTAGCTCAATTGGCAGAGCAGCTGACTCTTAATCAGCGGGTTCGGGGTTCGAGTCCCTGATGGCGCACCAACCACCTGGCCAGGCCCCATTCGGGCCTGGCCAGTTGTCGTTCCGCACCGAAGTGGCTCTGGAATCCTGCCGTAGTTGTGTCGAGATTCGTTTGTCCGCTCCGTACGGGAGTCAAACGCACGGCGCAGGGCCGTGCGGGGCGGGCGACCGCTCCGAGGCGAGGAGAAGAAGATGGCTTCATCAGTGCTCTACATGGCGATGTCGCTCGACGGCTACATCGCCGGTCCGAACGACGGGCCGGACAACCCCGGCGGCGATGGCTTTGCCCGCTTGCACGAGTGGATGGTCACCCCGGCCGGGGAGCTCTTCCGACCGTCCGGACCGGCCGGGGAGTTGAGCGACGACCTGGGCACGGCCGGCGCGGTCCTGGTCGGGCGGCGGACCGCGGAGCAGGTCGATCACTGGGGCGGGGATCATCACGGGTGGGGTGTGCCCATCTTCGTTCCCAGCCATCGGCCGCCCGGCCCCAGCGTCGAGAACTATCCGTTGGTGACGTACGTGAGTGACGGGATCGCCAGCGCGATGGCCCAGGCGAAGGCTGCGGCCGGGGACCGTAATGTCCACGTCCTCGGCGCCTACACGGCGCAGCGCGCGCTCGAGGCCGGTGTCCTGGACGAGGTGCAGACGAGCCTGATCCCGGTGCTGTTCGGTGGCGGCCGGCGACTGTTCGACGTGTTGCCGGCGCGCGTCGAGCTGGAGATCGTTCGGGTGATCGACACACCGGAAGCCACCCACATCCGCTACCGCGTTCGCAGCTGAGCGGGCAGCCCGGAAGCCTAAGATCCGGATCAGCGTCGATCTGGTGTCGAATCCTCCGGGTCGGCTCCGTACGAAGGGTAAGGGCGCGGCAGACGGCCGGCCCGCAGACACCAGAGGAGGCCCGCCATGGGCAAGGTTCTGACTCACATGACGATGTCGCTGGACGGATTCATCGCGCAGCCGGACAACCAGGTCGGCGAACTCTTCGAGTGGTACGAGGCCGGGGAGGTCAATGTGCCGAACCCGAACGACGAGGTGAAGTTCAACGTCGACGACTCGAGCGCAGACATACTGCGCGATCTGACCGAGAACAACGGTGCCCTGGTCGCCGGACGCACCCTGTTCGACATCGCCGACGGGTGGGGCGACAAGCACCCGGCTGGTGGGAAGGTCGTCGTGGTCACCCACACACCGCCCGACGATGCCGCGGAGAAGTGGCCGAACACCACGTTCGTCGGAGATGTCGAGACGGCGATCAGCCGGGCCCAGGAGCTGGCCGGCGACAAGGACGTCACGATCGCCAGCGCCAACGTCGCCCAGCAGGCCTTGGATCTCGGCCTGGTCGACGAGGTGTGCGTCAGCCTGGTGCCGGTGCTGTTCGGCGAGGGTATTCCCTACTTCTCGAAGCTGCAGTCCGAGGGACACCTGCTGCTCGAGGACCCGATGGTGGTCCAGGGCCGGCGCGCCCTGCACCTCCGCTACCCGGTCCGCAAGTGACCGGGATCCAGCACTCGTTCCCTGAAACGGGCCGAATCGACCCGACTTCGGCAACGAGTGCTGGATTCCGGTCAGTCTGCTGTCGGACCCGTCGGCGATGGTTGGGTGACGACCCGGCTGCTTGATCACAGGCGGGCGGTGTTGTCGATCTTCTCGGAAGCCCGACACGACTCAGCCGTGGGCCGGACCTCGGCCTGGTTCGCGGATCCCGACGGGAATCTCATCAACACCTACCGGCCGACCGAGCCGATCGATCCGGTCGAGGCCGTGCGAGGCTACTTCCGGCGACTCTTCGACGGCCGGGATCCGGGCGCCTGTGATCAACTGTCACCCGGTTATGTTGATCATGATTCGCCGGCCGGGACGGCACCGGGCACGGCCGCGACGCGCGCCTACGTCACTGCCATGGTGCAGGAGGATCCTCAGCTCCGCGTCGAGATCCTGGCGGCGGTCAGCCAGGGCACCACGGTCGCAGCTCGGATCCGCTGGATCCCCGGGCCGCTCACCGGCCGGGGCCAGACCGACGGGCTCGTCCTGATCGAGGTGGACGAGCAAGGACGCCTCCGCGAACGGAGCTCGGTCTACACCACGGTCGAGTCGCCGGACAGCAGCCGTTCGACAACCGGAGCCAGCTGATCGACAAGCTCCTCCAGGGCAGCGCCGGCCAGAGGTTCAACCCGCAGCAGATGCCGTACGACAGCGGTGCCGAGCAGGGTCCCCAGGGCCAGCTCGACCCGCAACTCGGGCCGGTCGCCGCCGATCATCGGGGCGAGCCGGGCGGCCACGAGCTCGAGCAGGAACTCGCGGATCAGGCCGGCGAACTCCTCCTGCGTGACGGCACCGCGAAAAACGGCCTGTAGCCGTGGGCCGGTCTCGGCCGACTCCCACAGGCCGAGAAAGCCTTCGGTCAGGCGGCGCCCGAGACCGGCCCGGCCCGGCGCGGCCAGCCGGTCGAGGAACTCGGCCGGATCGAACGGCCAATCGACGACGGCGCGAAACAGCTGCTCCTTCGAGCCGAAGTAGTGCACGACCAAGGACGGGTCGACGCCGGCCTGGGTCGCGATGGAGCGGATCGTCGCCCGGGCATAACCCGCCTCGGCGAATCGCTGTCGGGCCGCCTCCAGGACTGCCTGTCGGGTGTCCGGACCACCGGGACGTCTACCTCGAGCCATGAGTGTTATTCTACAGATGTTGAATTAATCCGGGAGGCGTTCTGATGGTGTTCTCACAGCGGGTCGCCCGGCTCAATCGGGTCGGACTCAACCGGGTCACCAGGCATCTCGCGAGCTGGCTGCCCGGCTTCGGCATCGTGATCCATCGCGGTCGCCGGTCCGGCAAGGAGTTCCGGACGCCGATCAACGTCTTCCGCACCGACGGCGGCTTCGTCGTCGCGCTCACGTACGGGCCGGATTCGGACTGGGTGAAGAACGTGATCAGGGCCAGCGGCTGCGCGTTGGAGACGCGGCGGCGCACGCACCAGTTGATCAATCCGCGGATCGTGCACGATCCGACCCGGCAGCACATGCCGAAGGTCTTCGTCAGCCAGGTGCTCGCGCTGAACGACGTGACCGGGTTCCTCTACCTGGACGACAAGCCAGTGAGCTAGAGATACAGGCCGGTGTTGCCGTCGGAGAGCCGCTCGGCGGCGACGGCGTGCAGGTCACGCTCGCGGAGCAGCACGAAATCCTTGCTGCGCACTTCGACCTCGGCCCGGTCGGCCGGGTCGTACAGGACCCGGTCGTCGACCTTGACCGTCCGGACGTTCGAGCCGACGGCCACGACCTTGGCCCAGGCCAGCCGGCGGCCGATCGCCACGGTCGCGGGAATCACGATTCCCCCGCCGCTCCGGCGCTCGCCGGCTTCGTTCTCGGCGGAGACCAGGACCCGGTCGTGCAACATCCGGATCGGTAGCGGCTCCGCGCTCCCCGTCTGATCAGACACGATCAGCTTTTCCTCTTCCGTACGATCGCCCGCACGATGACCACGAAGGTGACGAAGCCGGCCACGGCGCCGCCGATCACGGCCAGCCGTTCGGTCCGGATCCGGCCCTGGTCGTCGACGAACTGCGATTTCGCGTTCTCGAGCTCGGCCGACGCCCAGTCCTTGAGGCCGGCGATCTGCCGCTGCTTGATCCGGGTCGGATGCACCTGGTCGATCAACTGTTCGACCGAATGCCCGAGCCGCAAGCGGGCAGCCGCAAGGTCGGCCTCGATCTCGGTCCGCGTGCGCTCACGCGCCGGTGCCTGATCCTCAGTCGCCATCGGTGATCCCTCCTTCGGCCCCGAACCTTCATCGACCCCCGTACCCCTGCGTCGACCCGGTGCAACAGCGTATTGCAATCCCTTTGCTTCGCATGCCCTGCCCCGGCCGCGGCCCGAAAGTCGAGGCCCTAAGGTTCTGCCCATGACCGAACGACTCACCGCCGGCGACGCCGCCCCCGCCTTCTCCCTGCCCGATGCGGACGGCACCAAGATTTCCCTGTCCGACTTCGCCGGGCAGCGGGTGATCGTCTACTTCTACCCGGCCGCGATGACGCCGGGCTGCACCACCCAGGCGGTCGATTTCACCGCCGCCGGGCCGGACCTGGATCAGGCCGGGCTGCAGGTGATCGGCATCTCCCCGGATCCGGTGGCCAAGCTGGCCAAGTTCCGGGACAAGGAGTCGGTGTCGTTCCCATTGCTCGCGGACGAGGACAAGTCGACCCTGCAGGCGTACGCGGCATTCGGCGAGAAGATGCTGTACGGGAAGGTGATCGAGGGCGTCATCCGGTCCACCTTCGTGGTCGACGTCGACGCCTCCGGTCAGGGCACCATCGCCGTGGCGCAATACAACGTCAAGGCCACCGGCCACGTCGCCAAGCTGCGCCGCGACCTCGGGGTCTGAACGGGCGCCATTAGCATGGGCGTCCGGGCCGAAGTGGTGGAATTGGCAGACACGCAGGATTTAGGTTCCTGTGCCTTCGGGCGTGAGGGTTCAAGTCCCTCCTTCGGCACCCAAACCCCGAGTTGTCAGACTCTAGGCACGTTATAGCGTGCCTAGAGTCTGACAAGTCGGGGGGTTTACGGGTTGTTGGCTATGCCTTCGTCGACGGGTTGGGCGTTGGCGCCGGTGATCAGGGCGTACGTGAAGCCGGCGATGGCCGCTCCGATGATCGGGGCGACGATGAACAGCCAGACCTGCGACAGGGCCGCTCCGCCGGCGAACCAGGCGACGCCGAGGGAGCGGGCCGGGTTCACCGAGGTGTTGGTGACCGGGATGCTGACCAGGTGGATCAGGGTCAGGCCGAGGCCGATCGCGATCGGGGCGAAAACCTTCGGCGCGCGGTCGTCGGTTGCGCCGAGAATGATGTAGAGGAAGACCGCGGTCAGCACCACCTCGATGATCAACGCCGCGAGCAGGCCATAACCGCCCGGTGATCGATCACCGAAGCCGTTGGTCGCGAAGCCGCTCTCCACTGCATTGAAGCCGTCCTGGCCGGACGCGATGATGAACAGGATCAGACCGGCGAACGACGCGGCCACGATCTGGGTCGCGATGTAGGGCAGCACGCCCTTCCACTCGAATCGCTTCGCGATCGCCAGGCCGATCGTCACGGCCGGATTGAAATGCCCGCCGGACACATGCCCGAAGGCGTACGCGCCGGTCAGCACGGTCAGGCCGAAGGCGAGTGACACCCCGACGAATCCGATCCCCAATTGGACCTGGGTATTGGTCCCGGGATCGGCCGCCAGGAATTTGGCGGCCAGCACGGCGCTGCCGCACCCGCCGAACACCAGCCAGAAGGTCCCCAAGAATTCTGCCCCGAGCTTGGCAGCCAATCGTGGCTCAGCCATCGTGATCTCCTCAGTAGGCAACGTCCCCGATATCTAAGGAGATTGTCCGTCCTGATCGCCGATTCCGGGCCCGACACGCAGAATTGGATCCCTTTCGGGCACGCGCTCGTAGAAAACCCAGGCGAATCCATCCTGCCGTTCGCGGGACAACTCCCGCCATTCGGCGGAGTCGATCGGCGGAAAGGTGATATCGCCGGCCGGTTCGGCGTCGACCTCGGTCACATCGAGGAATTCCAGGCTGTCCCAGGCGGCCCGATAGATCTCGCCGCCGCCGGCGATGAAGATGATCGATTCGGGGTGTTGGGTCCGGGCCAGTGCAATCGCCTCGGACACGCCGCCGGTCGTGATCACGCCGTCCGCCTGCCAGCCGGCGTCCCGGGTGATCACGATCGTGTGCCGGCCGGGCAGGGGTCGGCCGATCGACGCGTATGTCTTCCGGCCCATGATCAACACGTGCCCGTCGGTGACTCGGCGGAATCGCTTCCAGTCCGCCGAAATGCGCCACGGGATGTCCGGGCCGTTGCCGATCACTCGGTTGCGGGCGAACGCGGCGATCGCGACGATCGATCCCGCCGGCGGCCGGGACGCCGATTCCTCCGTCATGATCAGACCGCGATCGGGGCCTTGATGCCCGGGTGCGGGTCGTAGCCCTCGATCCGAAGATCATCGAGTGTGAACTTGTCGATGTCGCTGATCTCGGGATTGATGATCAGTCGCGGCAACGGCCGCGGCTCCCGGGTCAATTGCTTCTTGGCCTGCTCGACGTGGTTGAGATAGAGGTGCGCATCGCCGAGGGTGTGCACGAGTTCGCCCGGCTGGAGTCCGCAGACCTGGGCGACCAGTCGGGTCAGCAACGCGTACGAGGCGATGTTGAACGGCACCCCGAGGAAGATGTCGGCCGAGCGTTGATAGAGCTGGCAGGACAGCCGGCCTTCGGCGACGTAGAACTGAAACAGGGTGTGGCACGGCGGCAACGCCATGCGATCGAGATCGGCCACGTTCCAGGCGCTGACCAGATGCCGCCGGGAGTCGGGATTGACCTTGATCGATTCGATCACCGCGGCCAGCTGATCGAGCTGCCGCCCGTCGGGCGCCGGCCAGGACCGCCACTGGTAGCCGTAGACCGGGCCGAGCTCGCCGTCCGCGTCGGCCCACTCGTCCCAGATCGACACGCCCTGCTCCTGTAGCGGGCCGACGTTGGTGGAGCCGGAGACGAACCAGAGCAGCTCGGCGAAGATCGACTTCACGTGCAGCTTCTTCGTCGTCAGCAGCGGGAAGCCCTGGGCCAGGTCGAACCGCAGCTGGTAACCGAAGGTGCTCAGCGTGCCGGTGCCGGTCCGGTCCGCCTTGCGGACGCCGGTGGTCAGCACATGATCAAGAAGATCGAGATAGGTCCTCATCCCCCGGCCTTTCGTGCCAGCTCGGCGGACAGGACGTCGATGATCGCCCGGACCGCCTGACCGCGGTGGCTGATCGCGTCCTTGGCCTCGCCGGTCAGTTCGGCGTTGCTGAGCTGCTGCCCGTCGGTGACGAAGAGCGGATCGTAGCCGAAGCCGCGTTCGCCCACCGGGGCGTGCAGCAGTTGCCCGGTCATCACCCCGGTACGGACGTGCTCGGCGCCGTTCGGCCGCTCGGCGCTGCTCGGCAGCACCAGCGCCATGGCGCAGACGAACCGCGCACCGCGCCGGCCGTCCGGAACGTCGTCCAGCTGGCGCAGCAGCAACGCGTTGTTGTCTTCGTCGGCCGCGTCGGGCCCGGCCCAGCGGGCCGACCGGACCCCGGGCATCCCGTTCAGCACGTCGACAGCCAGCCCGGAGTCGTCGGCCAGGCTCGGCAATCCGGTCGCCGCGACGCAGGCCCGGGCCTTGATCAACGCGTTGCCCTCGAAGGTCGGTTCGGTCTCCACCGGCGCCGGGTAGTCCGCGACCTCACCGAGGCCGAGCACGGTGAGCCGCAGCCCGGCCGCCTCGACCAGCCGGCGCAGCTCGGTCAGCTTCTTGGCGTTCCCGGTCGCCAGCACCACGGAGTCCATGATCACCGCCCGGAGAGCGCCTTCTCCTGCAGGGCGGTCAGCGTCTCGCAGCCGGCCGCGCCCAACTCCAGCAGGTCGTCCAGCGTGGTCCGGTCGAACGGCGCCCCCTCGGCGGTGCCCTGCACCTCGATGAACTCGCCGGTCCCGCTCATCACGACGTTCATGTCGACCTCGGCCGCGGCGTCCTCGGTGTAACAGAGGTCGAGCAGCGCCTCGCCGCCCACCACGCCCACCGACACGGCGGCGACCGAACCGGACAGCGGGTCACCGTTCAGCAGGTTGCGATGCCGCAGCCAGTCGACCGCGTCGGCCAGCGCCACGTAGGCGCCGGTGATCGACGCGGTCCGGGTGCCGCCGTCGGCCTGCAGCACGTCGCAGTCGAGCACGATCGTGTTCTCGCCCAGCGCCTGGTAGTCGATCACCGCGCGCAGGCTGCGGCCGATCAGCCGGCTGATCTCGTGGGTCCGGCCGCCGACCCGGCCGCGGATCGATTCGCGGTCCGATCGGGTGTGGGTCGAGCGCGGCAGCATCGCGTACTCGCTGGTCACCCAGCCGAGCCCGGAGCCCTTCCGCCACCGCGGCACCCCTTCGGTCACGCTGGCGGCGACCAGCACCTTGGTGTCGCCGAACTCGACCAGCACTGATCCCTCGGCATGATCAAGCCAGTTGCGCGTGAACTTCACGTTCCGCAGTTTGTCCCGGGCTCGTCCGTCGGCTCTTGTCGTCACGGCAGACAACCCTAGTGGCCGCGTTCGGGGCCGGTGACTCGAACCTCGAATCCGGTCCCTCGCGGCGCCCGGATGTCATAGTGAGCAGGTGCCGATCACGCTGCGGGCCACGCGCCGACGCCCGGTTCCCCCGTTGCGCAGCCCTATCCGGGCCTCCGTTTGGGCCGGTCTGCTACTCGCTCTCACGCTCGGCTGCACCGCCACGCCGACACCGCCACCCCAGTCACCGCCGCCCTCGTCACCGGTGATGGCCCAGTCGCCGAGCCCAGCGCCGTCGGAGTCGCCGAGCCCGACGCCCTCGGCCCCGGAGTCGGCTGAGGATCGTGCCGCCGCTGCGGCGGCGCAGGCCTACACCGAGTACCTGCAGGCCCTCGACCGGTTGTACCAGTCCGGCGGCGCGAACAAGCTCCCCGACTATGTCGCCAAGTACCTCCATCCCGACAGCACCACGCTCTGGTCCGACCAGGAGGAGGCGCGCGCAGTCAAGACAAACGGTGATCGTTGGGAGGGTGCGACGGTGATCACGAACGTCTGGGGGAATCCACAGATCCGACTCGACGACGATGTACCCAACACCTATGTGAATGCCTGTGTCGATCGGACGAAGGTGACCTTTGTCAGCGGCGACGGACGGCGGACGCTCTTGCGGCTCAACGTCCACCGAGTCTTGATGTATCTGGACAAGGCCGAGAACCAATGGCAGGTCGCCGGCATCGAGGAACTGGCCGCGGCGCCGGACTCCTGCCTCTGAATCAGAGTTCCTAGTCGATGGTCCAGCAAGCCCCGGACCGGGCCAGTTCGATCGAGCCCGCGAAGTGCGGGGTGGCCTCGGCCAGCACCCGCTCCGGGTCGTGCCACGGCGGGATGTGGGTGAGCACGATCGCGCCCACGCCGGCCGCGGCGCCGGTCTCGGCGGCCTCCCGGCCGGACAGGTGCAGGCCGGCCGGGTTGCCGGGCACGTCGAGAAAGGACGACTCGATCAACAACAGATCGGCGCCGCGGGCCAGCTCGGTCAGCGACTCCGACGGACCGGTGTCGCCGGAGAAGACCAGGGACGGCTCGGTCTCGGTCCGCTCGGTCAGCCGGATCGCGTAGGCCTCGACCGGATGCGCCACCCGGGTGACCGTGACCTCGAACGGCCCGATCGGCTGGCTCGGTTGCCAGGTCCGGTAGTCGAAGAAGTCGGCGATGCCCCGCGCCGGCTCGGCCGGCTCGACGCCGGGCGGCGCGGCGACGTCGTAGGCGCGGACCATCCGCTCGGCGGTGCCGGCCGGCCCGAAGACGGTCGCCGGCCGCCACGGCGCGGTCGCCGAATAGCTGGCGCCGACGTAGAGCGCGCACAGGTCGAGGCAGTGGTCGGGATGCAGATGGCTGAACAGCACCGCGTCGAGGTCGGCCGGGTCGAGGTAGCGGAACAGGCCCCCGAACGATCCCGGGCCGAGATCGAGCAGCAGCGAGAACGTCCGGCCCTGGTGATCGGCCTGGACCAGATAGCTGGATGCCGGCGAGTCCGGACCCGAGCCGGATCCGCTGCAACCGACGATGGTCAACTTCATGATCAGCTCCCCATCAAGATCAACTGAACTGTTCCACGTTGTCGATCATGCCCGGCATCAACCTCGTGCCCAGCCGGGCGAACTGGTCCGGGCTGCCGGTGGTGAGGAACCGGGTCCGGCTCTCCCGCGGCGTCTCGTGCACCAGACCGCGCCGGGTCAGCACTGCGTACGCCTCCTTGGCGCACTCCTCCGCGCTGGACACCAGGGTGACGTCGCCGATCACGTACGAGATCACGCCGGTCAGCAGCGGATAGTGCGTGCAACCCAAGATCAAAGTGTCGATATCGGCCGCCCGCAAGGGTTTCAGGTAGTCCTCGGCGCAGGCCAGCAGCTCCGGCCCACCGGTGATCCCGGCCTCGACGAACTCGACGAACCGCGGGCAGGCGGCGGTGTGCAGCTCGATCTGGGGTGCCGCGGCAAAGGCGTCGTCGTAGGACAGGGAGGTCGCCGTCGCCTCGGTGCAGATCACTCCGACCCGGCCGGTGCCGGTCGCCGCGACGGCGTGCCGCGCCGCGGGCAAGATCACCTCGACCACCGGCACCGGATAGCGCTCCCGGGCATCCCGGAGCACCGCGGAGCTGGCCGAGTTGCAGGCGATGACCAGCAGCTTGACGTCCTGCTCGACCAGATGATCAAGGCATTCCAGGGCGTACTCACGGACCTCGGCCAGCGGCTTCTCACCGTACGGCGCCCGGGCCGTGTCGCCCAGATAGAGCACGTCCTCGTACGGCAGCTGGTCGATCACGGCCCGCGCCACGGTCAGCCCGCCGAACCCGGAGTCGAAGATCCCGATCGGCGCCTGTGGATTCACCCGCCCAAGGGTAATCGGTCCCTCGTCAGGAGGTGATCCAGAAGGAGTAGAGGTCGGCGTTCTCGATGCTGAACCGGAGCTTGATCGGCTGGCCGGCGAGCGCCTTCAAGGACTTGCCGTCGCGCCAGGTGAGGCGGGCGTCCAGCTGATCGCCGCGGACCGGCACGGCGTCGTCACGGCCGAAGCCGTCGATCACGGCACCGTCGGCGTCCAACACCTCGACCGTGATGCTGCCGCGCGGCCGGACCACGGCGTTGAGGTGCAGCCGGTCGCCGTCGAACACGATCGGCTTGGTGGTGACCCGGCCCGGATCCCCGACGCCGCCGGATGCCCCATTGGTGAGCGAGACCCAGCCCTCGCGACGCCAGCTGGCCTTGCCGATCTGACCGATGTGCTGATCCCGATTGGGATCGTTCGGGTCGGCGCCGCCGTGCTCGTTGTTGAACGCGCCGTAGAGCAGGTTGATCTTCTCCTGGCTCACCTGCAACGTGGAGGCGGTGTAGTGCGCGCCGTCGTTCCAGCTGCCGGGCAGGCCGGTCTTGATCACCGGCTCGCGGACCGGGCGCTGCCATTCGGTCAGATCCCGGGACGAGGCGACCTGGACCTCGACCGGGCCGTCGGCGGCCGCCTTGTGTTCGCCCGAGGTGAAGTCGGTCAGCGCGAACATCCAGGGGAATCCGACGAAGCCGCTCTCGTAGCGCATCACCGGCATGCCGTAGACCTGGCTCTCCAGCCCGCCGAGTTGCTCGGCCTTGCCGTCGTCGGCGTAGTCGCCGCTGACCGCGAGCGTCGGCTCGGTCCAGGTGATCGCGTCCGGGCTGGTGGAGATGAACGCCGACCGCTCGTACGTCCCCGGGGTGCGGGCGGTGAACATCCGCTTCTTGATCGTCGCGACGTAGCGCTTGGTCTGCGGATCCCAACTGAGGTTGGAGACATCGCCGTCCAGCAGCACCGGCTTGCCCTCCACCTCGGTCCAGGTGTAGCCGTCGGCGGAGAAGCGGGTGTAGTAGCCGAGGGTGTCGTTCACGGTGCCGGACCGGAAGGTGAGCATCACGTAGCGGCGGTCGGCCGGCGCTTCCGGGTTGTAGGCCACCGTGCCGGAGTTGGCGGCGACGATGTTGGTCTGCGACGCCGGGAGGTCGCCGTAGCCGATCGAGCCGCGACCCAGGGGCTTGGTCCAGGTCTCCAGGTCGCTCGACTCGGCGTAACACAGGTGGTAGTTGGGCGGTTGATCGTTGTAGCACGTGTACCACATCCGGTACGTCTTCCCGATCTTGATCACCGAGCCGTAGATGTAGGCGCTGTCCTCCCACGGCCGGTCGGCCCGGATCACCGGCTCGGCGCTGGTGGTCGCCGGATGCACCACCCGGCCGACGTCGTGCGCCGACTCGATCCGGTAGTCGTCCAGGAACAGCTCGCGGGCGGAGCCGACGGCCGGGTCGTAGCCGGCCGGCTCCATGATCAACTCGGTCTCGTCCCAGAACGAGACGCCGGCCGCGGCCTGGGTGCCGTAGATCAGCGCGGTCACGTGCGCCGCGGCCGCCGGCGACTTCGCCGTCAAGGTGATCGTCTGCCAGGCGGTCGAGGCTTCGGGCTGGGTCTGCACGACCCCGACCCGAGCGCCGTTGAAGTCCCAGAACTCGAGGTAGAGGGCGGCCGGCGTGCCACTCCCGGTCCGCACCTTGGCGGTCAGTTCGTAGTCCCGGCCCGGGGTCGCCACGATCTTCTCCGACCGCACGGCGACCGAGGTCCCGGCGGCATCGGTCACCTGGAGCGAGGCCAGCCCCGCGGTCCGGTCGGCCACCCGGTTGATCACCGTGGCGCTGCCCGCCGCACCGGTCACCGCCCAACCGATCGGCTGGCCGGCGCCGTTACCCGCGTCGAAGCCGGAGTTGGCCAGCAGGGGAGCCGGCCCGCCGACCACCCGCTGCGGCAGCGTCTGGGCCTGGGCCGCGGTCAAGCCGGTGAGCACCAGCAGGGTGACCAGGCCGAGGCACTTCGACAAGCTCAGCGCCGACTTGCGCGGATCCGTCTTGCTGATCATGACCAGTCCCCTCGCCGGCTGCATGACACGAAACGTTGTGCCACGTCCACAAGATCGTGGTCGCGGCACCGTTCCATGTCAAGGACGGCGATGGATGATCAGGAGCTGCCGAGCTCCTCGGCGACGCGGGTGATGAAGTGGAAGGTCGACATCGCGCCATCGATGATGGTGAGGAACTCCCGGTCGCCGGTGCGGAACATTCGCCGCCCCTGCGGCGAGAACGGATCCGGTGGCTCGAAGTCGGACGCGGCCTGCCGGGCCGCCGCGATCGCGCTCTCCACGTCGGCGTGGGCGTCGCCGACCTGCTCGATCAATGTCGGCGGCTTGGCCTGGCCGCCGTTGGAATATTCGACCAGGACCAGCCAGCTCGAGGATCCGGCAGCGCTCTGCACGTCGCCGGAACCGCCGGACGGCTGATAGACAGGGAAGTCGCTCACGGGTCGAGAGCGTAGCGGTCCCGGGGCCAGCCTCGGCTCGGCCGTCTTCGATCGGGCCTATCCCGCGGTCGTCACGTCCCCGACGTGCTGAGCCACCCGGGTGACGAAGTGGTGACTCGTCCAGCCGCAGTCGATGATCGTCGTGAAGTCCCGGTCTCCGGTCCGGAACACCTGGCGGCCATTGTCTCCCGGGGTGTCCCCCGGCCAGCAGGTGAACGCACAACGTTCCGCGGCGGCGAGTGCCGCCTCGAAGTCACCGAACGCTTCGTCGACGCCGAACCGGACCCGCGCCGCCGGGCTCGCGGGCGACCGGCTGGGACACTCGACCAGGACGTACCACAGCCTGTCGCCGGACTCGGCCGAACCGGGTGATCGATACAGCGGAAACTCACTCATGTCCGGGCAGCTTAGGTCGGGTCAGGCCCAGGTCCGCAGTCGCGCGGCCGTGAACTCGGCTCGGCGGCCGTTGTCGGCGGTGTCCTCGTCGTGGGCCCGCTCGCGGATCAGCAGGAACCCGATCCGTCCGTTCCGCGCCTTCGCCAGCACCGAAGTCACGTCGAGGCGTACGGTGCCGGCCTCGGCGGCGGCAGTCAGCTGGCCCGCCGGAAAGGCCACGGTGCCGACGGAGTCGGCCCGGACGTGCTCCTGATCAAGGTACGGCGCGGAGTCCCAGGTCACGTCGTCATCCCAGTCGGTCTTGATCAGCGCGTAGACGGTGAAGGTCAGCGGAGCCCCATCGGTCGCGGCCCCGTCGAGCTCGAGCAGGGCGGCCCGGGGCCGGGAGTGCGACGTCTCGAAGGACAGATAGCCGACCGCCGGATCCACGTCCGCCCCGGCCCGGCCGACGACGACCGACGGCGACGGACCGCTCGGACTGACCCCGAAGGCCCGCCGCGCTCGCCGTACGTCCGGGGACCGGCCGGCCTCGAGCACGGTGATCATCCAGACGCAACCCGCCGGCTGGTCGACCGTCAGCTTCCCGTTGTCCGGCAGGGATCCCAGCATGATCACGTCCCCGCTGTGGGTCGCGCTGACCTCCTGGACGAAGATCGCGGCACCCTTCGGCCGGACCCGACCGGCGGACAGGTCGAGGGTGACCGGGTGGGCCGCCTCGGCCGAGTGGTGCGGCAGCCAGATCGAGGTGCGGCGGATCCCGGCGTCACGAGCGGCGACGATCACGTTGGGCCGGACGGCCGGGCCGTCGGACGACACCGTGGTGCCGACCACGCTGCGGCCGGCGGCGGCGGCGAAGCGGCCGGCGAACATCCGGTTGGATTCGGCCGCCTTCTTCACCCCGCGGATGTTGTAGTCGCCCGCGTTCTCGACGTAGTAGTGCCCAGTCCCGTAAGGGATTCCGTTGGCCCGCACCGTGTTGTCGAACTTGAAGCAGATCATCCCCTCGGCACCGCCGGTCAGCGCGGCACCCCAGATCTCGGCCAGCTCGGAGAACACCAACGGCGTGTTCAGGTCGTCACCGCTGGTCTCGAAGGCGCCGGTGTTGCGCCGGTTGAACTCCGAATAGACGACCGGCAAGGCGACGCCGGTCGGTGTGTAGCTCCGCATCTTCTCGTCCATCATGGCGAGCTCGTACGTATACGTCTCCGCGGTCTTGTTGTACAGGTGGGTGTCGAACACATCGAACAGATCATGATCGACTTCGCGGCCGTGGTAGTCGGTGCGCAGGTTGCGCAGGCTGATCTCACCCCAGCCGTGCTCGTCGTCGCGCGGATCGGCGTCGGGGTCGGCGTCCATGTGGAAGGGGCCACTGGTCTGTGACGCGTGGGTGATCACCGGCGCCTGCACGATCGCCCGCAACCTCGTCCGATGCTCCCGGTTGACGTCCGCGATCGCCGCCCGAATCGCGTCGGAGGCGATCTGCAGGCCGCGGATGTAGATCTGCTGGTCGACGAAGTCATGATCGGAATTGGGGTGGTCCGGCTCGTTGTTGAAGTTGAACCGCTCGACTCCCCACCGGCTCGCCACGTGATAGGTGAACGCGTAGTGCTTCTGCCACATCAGCCACAGGCCGGACCAGGGCGAGTTCCAGGCCAACTCGGCGGCCTGCATGATCGGCGTGATGCCCAGCCGGTGCAACTGGGTCAGCTCGTAGTCCAGGTTGTAGTGATTGGTCGTCTCGTAGATGTGGGTGGACCACAGCTCCCGCAACGCCGCCCAGTCGATGAACTCCCGCGAGTCGCGGCGGAGTTGCTCCACCCGGGCGTCGAAATCGTCGATCGTCTCGACGCCCGCGCCGTCGTCGAAGGCCGCGTCGGGACACCAGATGGACAAGCTGGCGAAGAAGCGGACCGCGTTGACGTTGGAATACTCCAACCACGCCGCGGTGTTGCCGCCCGGCATGAAGTGACCGGTGTTGAACCCGACCAGCTTCATCCCCGGACCCTGATCAGCCGGGCCCAGCCGGACGGTGATCCCGCCGGTGGCGGCCTGGGCGATCCCGGTGCCGGTGCCGGTCACCAGCGCGGCGCCCGTGGCCCCCGCGGTGACGGCCAGGAAACGCCGTCGATCGATCGATGCTGACTGAAGCGTTGGCCTCGACTCTGAAGACATGAGCACACTGTTACACCGCTGCCCGACCTTCGGCAAGCGTTTACCCGTTCCCGTGGAACAAAACTAAGATTCAGAGAAATGAAACCGTCAGGCCCAGACCTGGCCGTCGAGCAGCTCCTCGGCGGTGTCCAGATCGGTGTCGTACGCGCCGGTGGAGAGATACTTCCAGCCGCCGTCGGCGATGATCACCACGATGTCGGCGGTCTCGCCCGCCTTCAGCGACTTCGTGGCCTGGCCCAGCGCGGCGTGCAGCACCGCGCCGGCGGACAGGCCGGCGAAGATCCCCTCGGTCTCCAGCAGTTGCCGGACCCGGCGGATCGCGTCCCGGGCGCCGACGGAGAACCGGCTGCTGACGTACTTCTCCTCGTACAGCTCGGGCACGAAGCCCTCGTCCAGGTTGCGCAGCCCGTAGACCAGCTCGCCGTAGCGCGGCTCGGCCGCGATGATCTTGACCTCGGGTCGCCGCTCGGAGAAGTAGCGGCCGATCCCCATCAGGGTGCCGGTGGTGCCGAGCCCGGCCACGATGTGGGTCACCTCGGGCAGGTCGGCCTCGATCTCCGCGGCGGTGCCGTGGAAATGCGCGTCGGCGTTGGCCCGGTTGCCGTACTGGTAGAGCATCACCCAGTCGGGATGCTCCGTGGCCAGCTTCTTGGCCACCGCGACCGCCTGGTTGGAGCCACCGGCCGCGGGTGAGGAAACGATCTCCGCGCCCCACATCGCCAGCAGCTGCTTCCGTTCTGCAGAAGTGTTTTCGGGCATCACGCAGACCAGCCGATAGCCCTTGGTCTTGGCCGCCATCGCCAGCGCGATCCCGGTGTTGCCGCTGGTCGGTTCCAAGATCGTGCAGCCCGGCCGCAGCGTGCCGTCCTGCTCGGCGGCGGTGATCATGCTCAGCGCCGCGCGGTCCTTGATCGAACCAGTCGGGTTCCGGTCCTCCAGCTTGGCCCAGAGCCGGACACCCTCCCCCGGCGACAGCCGCGGCAGCCCGATCAGCGGCGTGTTGCCGACCGAGTCCGCGAGCGAGTCGTACCGGGTCATCGGATCAGCCGCCGGCGACGGCCGGCAGCACCACGATCACGTCGCCGTCGGCGACCGCGGAGCCGAGGCCGCCGGTGAACCGGACATCCTCGTCATTCACGTAGACGTTGACGAAGCGCCGCAGACCCTGCTCCTCGACCAGGCGTTCCTTCAGCCCGGGGTGGCGGCTCTCCAGGTCGTCGATCACCCGCTCGACGGTGTCGCCGCTGCCCTGCACCAGCTTCTCGCCGGCGGTGTACGTCCGCAGAATGGTGGGAATTCTGACCTCGACGGCCATCCGATCTCTCCTTCGTTCGCCCGCAGAGCGGTCCTACCGTCAGCAACAGGTCTGCCGGGCCGGGTTATTCCCGGATCGTGATCTCTTCCTCGGTCACGTCGCCGTCGAGGATCCGGTACGCCCGCACCGAGACCGGGCCTTCCTCACGGCCGGACTCCTCCAGCGAGACGATCACGTAGTGGGCCTGCGGCTCGTACGCCTCGGAGATATCGGTCCGCGACGGGTACGCCTCCGTGGAGGTGTGCGAGTGGTAGACCACCAGCACCTCCTGGTCCAGCGGAAACATCTCGTTGGACAGCTGGAGTCGCTCGTCCGGGTCGAACCTGAAGTAGGTCGGCGACCGCTCCGCGTTGGTGATCCGGACCAGCCGGGCCAGGTCCCGCGTGTCCTCCGGACCGATGATCACGCCGCAGGCCTCGTCGGGAAAGTCCTCCCGGGCATGCTTGATCATTTCGTCGAGGTACGCCTGGCTGATCTTCAGCACAGTTGCGGAGCCTAGGCGGCCCGGCGCCGGCGCTCGATCACCGCCCGCATCCTGAGACTCGCGGGGCTCACTCCGCCGGCGGAGACTGCTGCTGCTTCTGCCGCCGGCTCTGCTTGACCGAGGTGATGATCGCGATCCCGAAGATCAGCGCCAGGCTGATCCAGAGGGCGTACTTGTCGATGGTCAGCACGACGTCGACCGCCGACTGGCCGAGGCTGAAGCCGAGCCAGGTGACCAGACCGGTCATGATCAGCGCGCCGACCAGGTCGAGCAGCATGAAGGTGACCAGCCGCATCCGGGTCCAGCCCGCGATCGCGAAGACCAGCGCGGCCGGGATTCCCGGCAGCATCGCCCCGACCACGGCGGCCCGGACGATCCACGGATTTAGCTCGTGCGCGCGGCCGGCGAGCTTCTTGGCCCGCTCCCCGTTGGCGAACAGGTTGACGATGCCGCGTCCCCACTGCCGCCCGGTCCACCAGAACAACCAGTCGAACTTGATCATGCCGACCACGCCGGCGACCACGACCAGCCAGAGCGGCAGGTCACCGATCCGGGCGAACGCGGCGGCGGCGCCGATGGCGGCATAGCCACCGGTCATGAACTCCAGCAGGATCGGGTGCGAGGCGAGCAGAAACGGCTTCAGCGGGATGGTCGCGAAGCCGTACAGGATCAGCGCGCCCATGGTGATCAACAGCGCCTTGTCCAGCCGGGTCGCCTTGCCCTGCCACGGGAGCACCTGCCGCCAGGAGGTGATCGGACCCGTCCGGTCGTCCTGCTTCTCTTCCCCGTCCGCCGCCGTCGGCTGCTGCTTCTCGGCCGCGTCCGGCGTCTGATCCTCGGTGGCGTTCCGCGGACTGTCGTTGGATTCGGTGCTCGTCACTTCATCGCTCCAAGGCCATGATCAAGGTCTCCTGGGCGAACCCCAGCCATTCGTAGACGCTGGCCATGAAGGCTCGCGGGTCGTGCGGCGCGATCGCCGCCAGCTCCTCCGCGGCGGCGGCGTCGGTGATCCCGAGCCGGGCCGCCACGGCCAGCCGGACCCCGGTCAGGGTGCGCAGCCAGGCGTCGGACTCGTCGGCCGGGATCCGCAGCTGATTGCGGCCCTGCTCGGTTTCGGCGAGCCGGCGCAGCACGGTCGTCGCCTCGGTCACCTTCGTCGCCCGAAGGTCCCGCTCGGTGAAGCGGCGGAAGTCGGCCGCCGCCTCGGCGTCGGCCGGGTAGGCGGTCGGGAACAGCCGCTGCAGGGCCGGATCGTCCGGCACCTCGGGCGTGTCGTCCGGTTGCTCCAACTCCCGCGCCCACTGCACGAACGGGTCCGTTTCGCCGGCCGGGGACGGTTCGGGCCGGCCGAACTGCTCCGGCTGCCCACCCGAGACCATCTCCACCAACTGGCCGACCAGCGAGGTCAGCAACTCGACCTCGTCGGCGCTCAGGGAGGTGACGATGACGCCGCCCTTGCGCTTGAACCTCTGCAATGCCTTACCCGATTCTCCCTGGATCCGTGCTCGCAACGCCGTGTTCGACCGCGCCGCGCTCACTGGTCGGCGCGGTCGAGGGTCGCCCACAGACCGTACTCGTGCATCGCCTTGACGTCGCGCTCCATCGCTTCCCGGGCACCGCTGGCGACGATGGCCTTGCCGTCGTTGTGCACCTGCAGCATCAGCCGTTCGGCCTTGGATTTCGGGTAGTGGAAATAGTTGACGAAGACGTGCGTGACGTACGACATCAGGTTGACCGGATCGTCCCAGACGATCGTCGCCCAAGGCGTGTCATCCAACGCATCCTCGACGGGCTGCTCCGCGATCGCGGTCCCTCCGGCCGGCGTGACGACCGGACCCTCGGTGTGCGACATCCCGCCATTGTGTCAAAGGACGAGCCACCCAGTGGCCGCCGGGGTTGACCGGTGGTCAAGGGTTCGGCGCTGGTACGGGACTCGGCCGCGGCGCCGGGTTCGGTTGCGGCAGGAGCGCTCCGACGTCGCGCAGCCAGTCGTCCAGCCGACCGGACAGGCGCCGGGTCAGGTCGGGCTCGGCGGCGGCCCGGTCGGCGCCTTCGCCGACATCGGCGACCAGGTCGAAGAGCGCCTCCCGGCCGTCCTCGAACCAGCGGATCAGCTTCCACCGCCCCTCCCGGACCGCCGCGCCCGGGGTCCCGCCCTGGTTGGAGTAGTGCGGGTAGTGCCAGAAGATCGGCCCGCGGTCGAACTCGTCGCCGTAGGCCGCCGGCAGGATGTCGACACCGTCGATCCGGTGCCAGTCGGGCAGCTCAACGTCGGCCAGGCCGAGCAGCGTCGGATACAGGTCGGGGGTGCTGGTCAGGGCGTTCGTCTCGACCGGGTCGACGCCGGGACCGCTGATGATCAACGGGACCCGCAGCCCGCCGTCCTCCAGCCAGCCCTTGCCCTCGGCCAGCGGCGCGTTACAGGTCGGCGATCCCTCGGCTGTGGCCAGGCCACCGTTGTCCGAAGTGAAGACGATCATGGTCTGGTCCAGCTGGCCGGTCCGCCGCAGCGCCCCGACGATCGCGCCGACGCTGCCGTCCAGGGTCTCGATCATCGCCGCGTAGGCCGGGTCGGAGTGCTCGGTCCGGCGGCGCACCCGGACCCCGTCCAGGTGCCAGGGCGGCATCGGCTCGCCGGTCTCGATCGCCCCG
Organism: Microlunatus speluncae; assembly: GCF_009299835.1. Taxonomy (GTDB): domain Bacteria; phylum Actinomycetota; class Actinomycetes; order Propionibacteriales; family Propionibacteriaceae; genus Microlunatus; species Microlunatus speluncae. Next base: position 76,147 of record NZ_VKCZ01000004.1, on the reverse strand, counting down.
GTGTCCAGGCCGAGCCGACGCGCCTTGGCCCGATACTTCTCGATCAACGACTGCGGCGCCTGGATCGGCGTGTGCACCGTGTAATGCCAAAGGTTGAGGAAGAACGGCCGGCTCTGATCATGGTCGGTGATCAACCGGACCGCTTCGTCGGTCAGCCGGTCGGTCAGGTATTCGCCGTCCGGGCCGTCGGTCAGCGTCGGGATCCCGTACGGGCTGAAATAGGTGGGCGGGTGGCCCATCCCGCAGCCGCCGAGATTGACCTCGAAGCCGTGCACCTCCGGCGAGGTCTGCCGCCCACCGAGATGCCACTTGCCGACGTGCCAGGTCGCGTAGCCGCCGGCGGCGAGGGCCCGGGCCAGCGAATACTCGTTGCGGGGCAGGCCGTGGAAGTACGGCACGTCGGCCAGCCGGCCGACCGCGTGACCGCCGATGAAGTTGGTGACGCCGACCCGTGCCGGCCATTTGCCGGTCAGCAGGGCCGCCCGGCTGGGCGAACAGACCGGCGCCGCGGCATAGGCCTGGGTGAACCGGGCGCCGCCGGCGGCCAGCGCATCCAGGTGCGGCGTCTCGTAGAACGTCGAGCCGTAGCAACTGAGATCGGTCCAGCCGAGGTCGTCGACCAAGATCACGATCAGATTCGGCGTCACGTCAGGGCTCCCCGTGCCGTCCGCAGCGATTCGAAAAGGTCGCGGCCCATCATTGGTTGCGTGCTCCGGCACCGTCAAGATCGGGTCCCGCGCATCGGCCACGAGCCTCCCTCAGCCGGCGACGGCGCCGGCGATCACCTCGCCCGGGAATCGCCCGAACAGCCCTTCCAGGCTGGTGTTGCTGCAACTGATGATCGTGAGCTTGCGCTCGAGGTCGACGGCCCAGCTGTGGCCGTACACGCCGCCCCAGCTGATCGAGCCGGAGCTCAACGGGCTGCCCTCGGCGACCGGATCGACGACCACCGACCAGCCGCGGCCGAAGCCACCGGTCACTCCGGGAACGACCTCGCGGGTGATCCGCGACGGCAGCATCCCGGCGACGGTCTCGGCCGAGAGGATCGCACCGCCGCCGGTCCGGATCGCTTCCAGCAAGATCAACAGGTCGTGAGCGGTGCCGGCCATCCCGGCGCCGCCGGACGGGAACTGATCATGATCGAGGATCCGGCTCGGCGCCATCGCCAACGGGTTGCCCTCGAACGACAGCGGCACCTCGTCCTCGATCCGGGTCGGCTCCGGATCGCCGTCCTGGTAAGGGATCGCCAGGCCTTCGGCGTCGTCCAGGGCAAAGGTCGCGGACAGGTTCAGCGGACCGGTCACCAGCTCGGCGACCACCTCGGGCAGCGGCCGGCCGGTGGCCGATTCGATCACCGCGCCGAGCACGTCGTAGGCCACCGAGTAGTTCCAGGACGTGCCGGGCGTGAACAGCAACGGGATCCGGCCGATCAGGTCGACGTTCTCGGCCAGGCTGCGCGAGGACAGATCCAGGCCGTCGGAGATGCCGGCCGCCAGGTAACCACCCGCCTCGTCCCCGAACACATAGCGCAGCCCGGCGCTGTGCAGCAGCAGGTGATCGACCGTGATCACCGGGCGGGTGCCGTCCGGCAGCGCCGGCCGGAAGTCCGGCAGCCAGCGGGTGATCGGGCTGGTCAGATCGAGCACGCCCCGCTCGACCAGCGCCATGGTGGTCGCCGCAGTGACCGGCTTGGTCAGCGACGACCAGCGGAATCGGGTGTCGACCGCCATCGGGACGCCGGCTTCGCGATCGGCCAGGCCCGCCGCGCGCTCGTAGCGCAGCTCACCGTCCTGAGCGACCAGCACCACCGCGCCCACGATCCGGCGCTCCGCCAGTGCCGAATCGATCGCTTGATCCACTGCCTCGAACGCCATCTCCGGTTCCTCTCGGTCGGTGCCGCCTGCTCAACCACGGTCCGCGCGCCCGCATTCCCGACCCGCCGGCGCGCCGTAGGCTGGGCCCGTGGCAGCGGAACAGCCGACCGAGTCGGCGGCACCCTCCTCGGCAGCCGAGATCACGCCGAGCTGGGGCCCGAGCGAGGTGCCGACCACGGCACTGCTGACCGATCATTACGAGTTGACGATGCTGCGGGCCGCGCTCCGCGACGGCACCGCGCACCGGCGCAGCGTGTTCGAACTGTTTCCGCGGCGACTGCCGCCGGGGCGTCGCTACGGTGTCGTCGCCGGGGTCGGCCGGGCGCTGCGGGCGCTGCGGCATTTCCGGTTCGATGAGGAGACGATCCGCTTCCTCCGCGACCGCGACGTGGTCGACGACGAGACCGCCGGCTGGCTCGCCGACTACCGGTTCGGCGGCTCGATCTGGGGCTATCCGGAGGGCGAGGTCTACCTCCCGGGATCGCCGCTGGTGGTGGTCGACGGCAGCTTCGCCGAGTGCGTACTGCTGGAGACGGTGCTGCTCAGCATCTACAACCACGACTCGGCGATCGCGTCGGCGGCCTCCCGGATGACGGTGACCGCGGGTGATCGGCCGTGCATCGAGATGGGCTCGCGGCGGACCCAGGAACTGTCGGCGGTCGCCGCGGCGCGGGCCGCCTACATCGCCGGCTTCCAGGCGACCTCGAATCTCGAGGCCGGCCGGCGGTACGGAGTGCCGACGACCGGGACCGCCGCGCACTCGTTCACGCTGCTGTACGACGACGAGGAGTCCGCCTTCGCCGCCCAACTGGCCGCGATGGGCGAGCAGACCACCCTGCTGGTGGACACCTACGACGTCTTCCAGGCCGTGCGGACCGGGGTCCGGCTGACCGAGGGCCGGCTCGGCGCGGTCCGGCTCGACTCCGGTGATCTCGGCCTGCTGGCCCAGCAGGTGCGCGAGCTGCTCGACTCGCTCGGCGCGACCAAGACCAAGATCATCGTGACCAGCGACCTGGACGAATACACGATCGCCGCACTGTCCGGAGCGCCGGTGGACGGCTACGGTGTCGGCACCGCGCTGGTCACCGGCAGCGGTCATCCGACCTGTGGATTCGTCTACAAGCTGGTGGCCCGGGCCACCTCGCCCGACCGGGACGCCGAGTTGATCAGCGTGGCGAAGAAGAGCAAGGACAAGATCAGCATCGGCGGCCGGAAGTTCGCGCTGCGCCGGCTGTCCGACGCCGGGGTCGCCGAGGCCGAGGTGATCGGCATCGGCGAGCCGCCGGCCGGCGACGCCAACGACCGCCCGGTGCTCGTCCCGTTGGTCGACCGGGGCGAGATCGTCGGCGAGGAACCGTTGTCGGCCTCGCGCGAGCGGCATTTCCGGTCCCGGGCCGAGCTGCCGATCGAGGCGTTGAAGATGTCCCGCGGCGAGCCGGTGATCGACACCGTCTATCTCGACCACGGCCGCGCCGCCGCGAGCCCGTACCGGAGCAAGGAGAATCGATCATGACCAAGGCCCTGATCGTCGTCGACGTCCAGCGCGACTTCTGCGAGGGCGGCTCGCTGGCGGTGGCCGGCGGGGCGGCCGTCGCGGCGAGGATCAGCGCGCTGCTGGCGTCCGACCACGGTTACGACCAGGTGGTCGCGACCCGGGATCACCACATCGATCCCGGTGATCATTTTTCCGCCACTCCGGATTTCGTCGACTCCTGGCCGCCGCACTGCGTGGTCGGCACCCCCGGCGTCGAGTTCCATGATCAACTCACCTTCCGTGGCTTCGCCGCGATCTTCGACAAGGGTGAGTACGCGGCGGCGTACTCGGGCTTCGAAGGCAAGTCGGGCGACGGCAAGGGACTGGCCCAGTGGCTGGCTGATCATGGAGTGGACCGGGTCGACGTGTGTGGCATCGCCACCGACTACTGCGTCCGCGCCACCGCGCTGGACGCCCGCGCCAACGGCCTGACCACGACGGTGCTGGTCGACCTGACCGCCGCCGTCGCCCCCGACCGCTGGCCCGCCGCCCGCGACGCCCTCGCCGCCGCCGGCGCCACCCTCACCGGCACCCTCCCCACCCCTTAACCCCGACTTGTCAGACTTAGAGCACGCCAGAGCGTGCCCTAAGTCTGACAAGTCGGGGTTGGGGGCGGATTACGCGTTGGCTTCGCGGAGGGCGGTCAGGTTGGTGGTGGGGGCTTCGAGGCCCAGGTCGGTGATCTTGTCCCGGGTCTCGTCGAGGACGGTCACCCCCCAGGTGTCCCAGAAGTCGGAGAGGTCGGCGCCGGCGGCGACGCTGGTGGTGTAGACGACGTTCTGCCAGCGCTGCTCGTCACCTTCCGCCGGCAGGTCCTGCTGCCTGATCACGTCGTACCAGCGAGTGATCATCTTCTCGCCGTAGCCGAGGCGCAGTTGCTCGAACGGAACGATCTTGACGAAGACGTTCAGCTCCGGATAGGTGTCGATGCCCTGGTCCAAGGCTGTCATCGCGTCGTCCCAGAAGGAGGTCCCGCTCGCGTTGACGGCCCGCAGTCGGGGCGGCTGGCCGTACTGCTCAAAGGCCCGCTGCACCGCCAGCGAGTAGATGTTGACCGAGACCTCGACCAGGTCGCCGGGGTTGACCGGCGACAGCTGATGCTGGTGTCCGAGCTCGTGGTACGGGCCCCAGCCGGCGGTGCGCAATCCCTTGACGGTGAGCAGATTGTTCTGGATCGGCGGCGGATAGGCGGTGAACGAGGTGGTGGCGTACGCGCCGACGCCTTCGATCGCGCCGGGATAGCCGACCAGGTGGTGCGGACCGGCGGGTCCGGCGTTCTCCGGGCCGCGGTCATAGCCCGCCAACCGATCTTCGATCTTGATGATCCGGTCCAGAGTGCGCAGCAGCGTCGTGTGGTTCTCGCCGCGATAGAGCAGCAACTGACTGCGTTGGACGGTCACCATGGACCGCTCCCCGTACAACTCGACAAACGGCGCCGGACGCCGATCGAGTTGCCGCTGGAACTCCCGCTCGGTGGTCTGGCCGAGGGTGAAGGTGGCCATCGGCTCGGCCGCGTCGCCGAGGGTGACGGTGGCCGTGCTCGGCGTCGCGATCTTGGCCGGATAGCTCAGGTAGATCACGCCGCCCTCGCTGTCCGACACCGTCGTGGTGCCCTCCTTCAGCGGCGTGATCCGGGGATCGAGCACCCGGTCGTACCAGGGCGTCTCCTCGGTCGCGTCCGGATCGACCTGGGTGGCGGGCGCGCCGATCGCGATCTTGGGCAAGCCGTTCGGGTCGGCGTCGGACACACCGGACATGGTGACCGAGAGCTCGGTGTCGGGTGGCAGATAGAGCTTGCTGGGTTGGAGATCGGTGCCCGGCGCGATGGCCAGCTTGAGTCGCTCGGCGTCGGCCGTGGCCGCGGTGCGGGAAGTGATCGTCAGCTCAGTGGCCTGCTCGGCCCCGTGGGCCTGGGCGACCTGGATTCCTCCCGCCGCCAGCGCGCAGGCGCCGGCCAACAGGAGAGCGGGCAGGGTTCGTGGTCGGGACATGAACGTCATCGTCGGGTCCAATCTGTTCCGCGGGCAGAACGAGCGCTCGTCGCACGTTAAACGTTTAACACTCGTGGCTCCCGAACCTAGCAAGGATCCACCGCCGCCACAAGAGACCGATCATGATCAACTTTGCTCGGCTCGCAGCCGGCGCCGATAATGCCGTTGTCCGGCAGAGTTCCGTTCCATATCCTGGAGAGTTCGTGCCCAGCCCGGGCACCTCGACGGAAGCAGGACGAAAGGATCATGGAGAACCCCACGACGCAGTCGCGGCTGCTCGGCGAACCGCACGACGTGCGGCGAGCGCTGCAACTGCTCGGCGAACTGCTGACCGACTCCGCCGCGACGACCGAGTCGCCGGAATCGTTCATCTGGCGTGCCCTCGGCGCCCCGCCGACCTCGCTGGCCTGCGAGTCGATCAACACCACCGCCTGGGCCGGCGTCTCGCTGTCCGCGGCGCTCAACGACCTGATCCTGAAGTTCGAGCCGACGCTCGGCCCGGCGGTCTCCGACCAGGCACCGACCTGGACCCAGGTCCGGATCGACGACGAGACCCTGTCGCTGCCGGCGGCCACCGCCGCCCACTTCCCCGCCGGCACGGTCGCCGAAATCCCCGTGGTGATCCAGATCGAGCGCAACGAGTACGGCGACTACGACTGGGATCTGCGGATCTTCGCCGATCCGACCCGCCGGGCCGACGCCCGCGAGGTGCTGGACGAGCTGAGCCGGACCGCGATCGAGGAGAAGAACTTCTACCGCGGCCGGGTTGTCGCCGTCGACCTCGGGCTGACCCTGCAGTGGAAGATCATCGACCGGCCGGCGCTCCGCCGCGACGATCTGATCATCAAGCCCGACGTGTGGTCCGAGCTCGATCTCAACATCTCGGCGCTGACCGACCGGGCGGAAGTGATGCGCGAACGCGGCTTCAGCACCCGCCGCGGCGTGCTGCTCGCCGGACCGCCCGGGGTGGGCAAGAGCGCCATCGCCCGGGTGATCGCGGGCGAGCTGGTCGGCGACTTCACCGTGATCATCGTCGACGCCCGCGCCGGAGCCAGCGCCCTTCGCGCCGTCTATCGGGAGACCGAGCGGTTCGGCCCGACCCTGGTCGTCCTCGAGGACGTCGACCTGTATCTCGGTGATCGCCGGCGCGGCGACGGCGGCTCCGCCCTGGCCGACTTCCTGGCCGTGATGGACGGGGCCGAGGAGTACGAGGAGGTGCTGACGATCGCCTCGACCAACGATCCCGCCGCCCTCGACGCGGCCGCGGTCCGCAGCGCTCGCTTCGATTCGATCATCACCCTCGGCTATCCCGATCAGGCCGACCGGGCCCGGATCCTGCGGCGCTATCTGGCCGGGCTCGACGTCGACCTGGACATCGAGGCGATCGCCGCGATGCTGCCGGACAACGTGTCCGGGGCCGATCTGCGCGAGATCGTCCGGCGGGCCCTGCTCGCCCACGGCACCGACCTGACCACCGAACGGATCCGCCAAGTGATCAAGGAAGGCCGGTGGCAGCCGGAACCGCTGCAGGGCAGCTACCTCTGATCCTCCGAGCTGTCCGCCAGCTCGGCCAGCACCCGCTTCGGCGCCACCGTACGAAAGGCCTCGAGGCAGATCGCATCGAGCTCCGACTGGTCGATGTCGATCAGGTGCACCCCGAGCCAGCCGCGATGCCCGACATAGGGCGGCACGAAGAACCGGTCCGGCTCGGTCTCGACCAGGTCGGCCTGCGCGCCCGCCGGCGCCGCACACCAGATCGCCAGCCGCCCGTCACCATGATGATCATCGAGGAACATCACGAAACACTTCTTGTCCCGGATGAAGAACGCCGGCCCGCCGTGGCTCGGCCGTTCCGACGCCTGCGGCAGGCCGAGGCAGGCCGTGCGGACGGCGGCCAACGCGCGCTCGACCTCTTCGGTGGAGTAGCTGTAGTCCGGTTCGGCCATGCCGGTCATTCTGCCGGTTCGGCTCCCATGGCCGGAAGATCGTGGATGCTGGTGCCGTGCGGAGCCAACCCAGCGAATCGATCAATCCGGCCGACGGTGCGGCACTGGTGCACGTGCCCGGCGGCAGGTTCGTCATGGGTTCCGACCGGTCGGACGTCATCCGGTTGTGGGACCGCCACGGTTGGGATCCTCGCTGGCTGGACGCGCAGGTCGGCGGCGACAGCTGGATCGGTGAACTGCTTCCGCACCAGGTGCGGATCGACGGCTTCCGGCTCTACCGCGATCCGGTGACGATCGGCCAGTTCCATCGCTTCATGATCGAATCCGGGCATCCGGCGCCGGTGGATCCCGGCGTCCACGGCCCGTGGAACAGCGCTTGGCGGGCCGGCGAGCCGTTGCCGGGGACCGAGGGACTGCCGGTGAGTTCGGTGAGCTGGCAGGACGCGGCGGCGTACTGCGCCTGGGCCGGCGCACGGCTGCCGACGGAGGCGGAGTGGGAGTACGCGGCGAGAGGGCCGGCTTCGTCCGTGTTTCCCTGGGGCCCGACCTGGCGCCCCGGGATCTGCCGGACGGCCGACGCCCTCGCCGACCAGCACTTCACCGACAACGACCGCTGGCGCGACTGGCTGAACGGCGGTGCGGCCGGTCGAACCGCCGACGGCCGCTTCCCCGAGTCGTCCTGGCTCGGCGGTCACGTCGCCCAGGTCGAGGGCCCCACCCGGGTCGATCGCTATCCGCTCGACGTCAGTTGGTGCGGCGTCGTCGGCCTCGGCGGTCAGGTGCGGGAGTGGTGCAGCGACTGGTACGACCCCGACTATTACGCCGACAGCCCCGCCGACAACCCGCCCGGCCCGGATCGCCCCGCCGGATCCACACCCTGCCGCTCGCTGCGCGGAGGTTCCTGGCTGTCGCCCGCCTACACCAGCCGCGGAGCGCAGCGCCTCTTCTATCCGCCCGATTCGCGAAACACCAACGACCACGGCTTCCGCTGCGTCTCAGCGACCTGACCCGGGCTCCCGGCGACGTGGGGACGGATCGGCGTCGATAGCGTCACACTCGGCGCAGGACAAGACCGGGGACTGGCGAGGTTAGGCTCCGGGGATGCCGAGACGGGTGACGCTGATCCGCCATGCGGCGCCGATGACGAGCGCCGACGTCGACCCGGCCGAGTGGCGGTTGAGCCCGGCGGGACGGCGGGCCGCGACTGCGCTCGGGCCGCGAATCCCCGAGCCGGCCGCCTTGGCCAGCAGCACCGAGTTGAAGGCCGTCGAGACGCTCAGCTTCGCGACCGGGCGGGCCGCTGCCGAGCTTCACCTGGATCGACGGTTCGGCGAGGTCGTACGGCCCGGCGAGCCGTACGACGATGATCACCGGAGCCGGCGACTCGCCTGGGTGGAGGGTCGCCCGGACGACCGGCATCGGACCTGGGAGTCACTCGCGCAGGCCGCCGCCCGCTTCCAGGCGGGCCTCGATGACTTCGACGGCGACGTGGTCGTGGCCACCCACGGGATGGTTCTCACGGCCTGGTTGGTCTCCCGCGGAGTCGTCCGGCCCGGAGCCGAGGCCGGCGACTTCTGGACACGGCTGGCGTTTCCCGACCTCATCAACACCGACCTCTGAGCGAAACAGCCCGGCACTACCCTGGCCGGATGGTCGATTCCTGGCTGACCGGGCTGCTCGATGACACGTCCTTGATCACCGCGGGACGGGGTGGCGGGCCGGTGCCGCTGCGCAAGCCCGACCCCCCGAACGAGGCGGTGTTCGGGTCCCTGGTCCTGCCGGACGACCGGCTCGCCGCGGTGGATCGCGCGCTGACGACCGACGGGCCGGTGCCGTGCCGGGTGATCAACACCGGTGGGGCGGGCGGGTTGGTCGCGTTGGCCGGGCGGCGGTTCGATCGGCTCCGGCCGACCGGAGTTCGGAGCGCGCTGCGGGATCTTGATGATCTTGGTGGGGCGGCCGCGCGGGTCGCGATGGCGGCGCGGGAGCTCGACCCGGAGATCACCGTGATGATCGAGGTGCCTGACGCACCGGGCTGGCAGCGCGCGATCGAGGCGGCCGAGTTGGAAGGATTGGCGGCGGCCGTCACCGACCGCGACATCGGAGTCGCCGAACACCTCAGCGCGTTGATCGAGGCCGACGTCCCGTTCGTGATCACCGGCCCGGTGATCGACCCGGATCGGGTGATCAAGTTGATCATGATGGTGTCGGCCCTGATCGACGGTGACCCTCCGATGGAGGTGACGCCCGAGCAGGGTGAACGGATCCGCCGCCGGCTGCTCGGCATCGAGGTCGAATCCATGCCGAAGTCGATCACCGCCCTGGCCGAAAGAGGTTGGCTGCCCAGCCACTGACCGCCGGGATCAGAAGGTGGCGATCGGGTTGACCGGGCTGCCGGAGGTGCCGGCGAAGCGGACCGGCGCGACCGCGAGCTGGAAGTCCCACTGGCCGAGCTCGGCCGCCGTCGTCGTGCAAGCCTCCAGGTCGCAGTTGTCGAGCAGCCACAGCCCCATCGCCACCAGGCTGACGGCGTGCACCGGCATCAGGATGTCCTCGTACCCGGACGGCTGGACGTCCTGCGGGGTGTCGGCGCCGATCAGCGCGACCTCCCGTTCCCGCAGCCAGGGCAGGCAGGACGCGTGCCAACCGGCTTGGGTCATCCCGCCGGCGGCCCCGCCCTCGTGCCGGACCCGCCCACGGCCGGTCCGCAGCAGCACGGCGTCGCCGGATCGCACTCGCACCCCCTGGCGACGCTCGGCCTCCTCAAGATCATCGGGAACCACCCCATCGCCCGGCTCCAGCCACGACACCCCGCGGGCCGCCGCAACGTCGAGCAGCACCCCGCGGGTGACGATCCCGTTCGCCGCCGCCGTGACGGCCGCCCACGACGAACCCGACACGGCGTCGACCATCGAGTGCGACCGCCCGTTGTACATCGTGCCGTCCCAGAAGAGATGGCACGGCGAATCGACGTGGGTGATCGTGTTGCCGTGGAAGAAGATCCCGAGCTGCTCGTTCGAGAAGCCCCACCGGCGGTCGTTGTGGAACAGCTCCGGCATGTTCTCGGCCCCCGGCATGTCGGCGGCACACGGGCACACGTTGGTCGACCGTTCCAGCTCCTCCGGTACGGCGATCTCCCAGCCACAGGACACGCTCCGGCCGTGGCGCACGGCCCGCGCCGCCGCCAGCCGGACCTCGTCGGTGATGTGGTTCAGGGTGCCGAGCTCGTCATCGTCACCCCATCGGCCCCAGTTCGACAGCGTGTCGAAATAGCCGAGCACGTCGTCCTGGCTGGGCATCGGTCGTGCTGTCGTCATCGCTTGGGCTCCTCCGGTCGACGGGCCGGTGATCGGCTGGTCAGGAGGCAGGTTACGACACCCCGGCACCGCCGGTAGGCCCGCCGGAGGACGCATACGCGAGCCGCTCGACGACCGAGACGATGGCGTATGCGGTCAAGACTCAGACCCATGGAATCGTCTCGCGTCTCCCCTTGTACTGGAAGTACCAAGAACAACCCAGCAAGGAGAGATCATGAACCTCGCAGTCTTCGGAGCCACCGGAACCGTCGGCCGGCTCGTCGTCGAGCAGGCCCTGGCCGCCGGCCACCAGGTCACCGCCGTCACGCGGAGCCGGACCAAGATCACCACCAGCCACGAACACCTGCGCGTGGTCGAGGCCGACCCTCTCGATCCGGACCAGGTCACCCCGGCGCTGGCCGGGACCGACGCGGTGATCATCGCGATCGGCGGTGGTGCCAAGGGTGGCGTCCGCGGCCCGAGCACGGTCGCGATCATCGAGGCGATGCAGCGGGCCGGCGTCCGGCGGCTGATCTGCCAGTCCACGCTGGGCACCGGTGACAGCCGGTCGCAGCTGAACTTCTGGTGGAAGTACGTCATGTTCGGGCTGCTGCTCCGCCGGGCGTACGCGGACCATGAGCTCCAGGAGGACGCGGTCCGGCGCAGCGGCCTGGACTGGACGATCGTCCGGCCCTCGGCGTTCACCGACGGCCCGCGGACGAGCGGCTATCACCGCGACCTCGACCGGGTGCCCGGCAAGCTGACGCTGAAGATCTCCCGGGCCGACGTGGCGGAATATCTGGTCGGCCAGCTGACCGACGATTCCTCCCGGTTCGAGGCCGTCGGGATATCGTACTGATCAGGCTGGCGTCGGAAACGGTGATCATCATGGACATGCTCGACGGTCTGTTGGACGGACCACGCGCCCGCAGTGCCTTCCTGCTGCGATCGATCATGAACCCGCCCTGGTCGATCCGGATCGAGGACGAATCACCGCTGACCATCGTCACCCCGATCAACGGCTGGGCCTGGATCATCAAGCCGCAGAGCGAGCCGGTCCGCCTCGTCCCCGGCGACCTCGCCGTGGTCACCGGGCCCAAGCACTACACGATCGCCGACGAACCGGGCACCGAGCCGACGGTGATCGTCTACCCCGGCCAACGGTGCACCAGCGCCGCCGACGGCCGATCCCTGGTGGACGAATGGAGCCTCGGAATCCGGACCTGGGGTGAGCAGGCCGAGGGCGCGACGGTCCTGTTCACCGCCAGCTACGAACGGGCCGGCGAGGTCAGCCGGTCGTTGCTCGCGGCCCTCCCTTCACTGCTCGTCCTGACCCGGCAGGAATGGGATTCACCGCTGGTCCCGCTGCTGGTGCAGGAGGTCGGCCAGGACGGCCCCGGCCAGCGGGCCATGCTCGACCGGCTGCTGGACTCGCTGCTGATCGCGGTCCTGCGGACCTGGTTCGCCGGTCAGCGCGACCAGGCTCCGGCCTGGTATCGCGCCCAGGGCGATCCGGTCGTCGGCCGGGCGCTGCGCCTGCTGCAGCACGCGCCCGACCACCCGTGGACGGTCGCCGACCTCGGCCGGGAGACCGGCGTCTCCCGGGCCGTGCTGGCCCGCCGCTTCACCGAGCTGGTCGGCGAACCGCCGATGGCCTACCTGACCGGCTGGCGGCTGGCCCTGGCGGCCGATCTGCTCTGCCAACCGGACCTGACCCTGGAGGCGGTCGCCCGGAAGGTCGGGTACGCCAGCGCCTTCGCCCTGAGCAGCGCCTTCAAGCGGGAACGCGGCATCAGCCCCCAACAGCACCGGAAGCTCGCGGCCAGCGCCTGAGCCGCCGCCGGCTGACCGATTCGTTCAAGCTGCGGGCCGGGCTCCGGGCCTACCGTCGGACCATGATCAACGCATCGATCGCGGACCGGTTGCGGCGGACGATCGCCGGCGGGGTCGCCGTCCCCGGCTCAGCCGATTACGACCGGCTGCGCCGACCCGCCATCGCCCGCTTCGCCGCAGCCCGGCCGCTGGCGGTGGTGACCTGCCGCGACGCCGCCGATGCCGCGGCGGCCGTCACCTTCGCTCGGCAGCAGGGCGTCCCGCTGGTGCCGCGCAGCGGCGGGCACTGCTTCGCCGGGCGCTCGTCCGGCCCCGGGATCGTGCTCGACGTCTCCGCCCTGCAAACGATCAGCGTCGACGGCGACCGGGCCGTCGTCGGGGCCGGCGTCCGGCTCGGTGCGCTGGTGCCGGCCCTGCAGGAGGCCGGTGTCGCCGTGCCGACCGGCTGTGGTCCCGGGGTCGGGATCGCCGGCCTCACCCTCGGCGGCGGGCTCGGTGTCCTCGGCCGGACCTTCGGGCTGACCGCGGACCGGCTGCTGGCCGCCCAGGTAGTGCTGGCCGACGGCAGCGTCGTCGACTGCGATGATCACCGCGACGCCGACCTGTTCTGGGCCTTGCGCGGTGCCGGCGGCGGTCAGTTCGGCGTCGTCACCGCGCTGACCTACGCGACCGTCCCGGTGCCGCCGCGACTCACCGCCTTCCATCACGCCTGGTCGGCCGAGCACCTCGCGGCGTTGATCGGCGCCTGGCAGCGCTGGTCCCCGGACGGGCCGGATGCGCTCGCCGCGAGCCTGTTGATCATCGTTCCCGCCGATCCCGCCCGGCCGCCGACGCTGAACGTCTTCGGCACCCTGATCGGCTCGGAATCGGCGGCCGTCGACCTGCTCGGCGATCTCGCCGGCGTGGTCGGCGCCGCCCCGCGGTCGACCCGGGCGACCGAGCTGTCGTACGCCGCCGCCAAGGAATTCCTGGTCCGGGTCGGCGTGGAAGTGGCCGGCGAGCCAACCGGTCCGGTCCATCAACCGAGCCGGTCCGAGTTCGTCGACCGGGTGCTGCCGGACGAGGTGATCATGGAACTGGCCCGGATCCTGGTCGAGGATCGCCGCCCCGGTCAGGCCCGGGAGCTCGACCTCACCCCGTGGGGCGGGGCGTACGCCCGGACGCCCGTCGCCGCGACCGCCTTCGCCCATCGACAGGCCCGGTTCCTGCTCAAGCACACCGCGACGATCGCGCCCGAGCCGGTCGCGGAGGCCGAGGCCCGATGCTGGCTCGACCGCTCCTGGGAAACGGTCCACCGCTGGGGCACCGGCGGTGTCTATCCGAACTTTCCCGACCCGGGCCTGACCGACCCCGAGCGGGCCTACCACGGCACCAACCTCGACCGGCTGCGCCGGGTGAAGGCCCGCTACGACCCGGACCGGTTCTTCCGCTTCCCGCAGTCGATCACGGCGTCTTCTTGATCACCTGGGTGGATGCCGCGAGATCATGGACGGCCTGCCGCTTGGGGTGGCCCAGCGGCACCAGCACATCGACCAGCTGGAAGATCAACAAGATGACAAACGCCCCGGGCAGCACCCAGATCAGGGCCCGGATGATCACTGAACGCCACGGCAGCGCCCCGGCGGCGCGCCCCTGATCGACCGGGACCACCCGGAGTCCGGTGATCATCTTGCCCGGGGTGGCACCGCGCCAGCGCAGGAAGAGCCCGTGGTAGAGCAGCCCGAGCCCGAGGGAGATCAGGGTGATCTGCAGTTGATCACCGGGTGACATCAGCTGGGTGGTGTCGACCATCGGCATGACCTGCCCTTGTTCGGCGGCCCGCATCGACTCCTCGAACAACGCGGTCATCGCGGGCACCATCCGCAGATAGATCGGGATCGAGACCACCCCGGCGATCACGGTGACGAAAATGAAGTCGAGCACCGCCGCCAGCACCCGCATCCACCAGCCGGACACCGGGACGCCGTCCTCGGTGAGCAGGGCCGGCCGGGCTCCGGCCGGCGGCTGTACCGGATAGGGACCCTGCCCCGGATACGGCTGCTGCTGTCCCGGATAGGGCTGCTGTCCCGGATACGGCTGCTGCTGTCCCGGATACGGCTGCTGCTGTCCCGGATACGGCTGCTGGGGCTGACCGCCCGGCGGCATCGGTGGTAGCGGCGTCGGAGCCATCCCCGGCGGTGCGGGCGGCACGGGCGGTTGCTCGGCCTCGCGGGTGTTGCGGGACCACTGCCAGCCGTCCCAATAGCGTTCCCGGGCGGCGTCGACCGGATCGGGATACCAGCCGCCGGGCGCCGCATGGCGGCCAGGGGGTACGGGCGGGGAACCGACCGGGATGTCTCCACTCACAACGCCTAGCCTAGTGAACCGTTACGACGACGGCAGAGAGCCACAGAGGAGAGCGCATGTCGATCTTGATCACTCCGACCGAACTGGCCGCCGCCCTGGCCCGGCCGGACCGGCCGGTGCTGCTGGACGTCCGCTGGACCCTGGCCGAGCCGGACGGCCGGCCCGCCTACCGGGAGCGCCATCTGCCCGGCGCGGTCTATGCCGATCTTGATCATGAACTCGCGGCCCCGCCGTCGGCCGCGGCCGGCCGGCATCCGCTGCCCGACCTCGCGGTGCTGCAGGCCGCGGCCCGCGGTTGGGGCATCGACGACGGCGCCGGCGTGGTGGTCTACGACCATGTCGGCAACCTGGCCGCCGCCCGGGCCTGGTGGCTGCTCCGGTACGCCGGGCTGGCCGACGTCCGGATCCTCGACGGCGGGCTCGGCGGCTGGCTCGCCGCCGAACTGCCGACCGAGTCCGGCGAGGGCCGGCCCGAGCCCGGCTCGGTCACCCTCGAGTACGGATCGCTGCCGACCACCGACCTGGACGACGTCATGGAGTACGCGGACCGGGACCGGCTGATCGACGTACGAGCGGCCGAGCGCTACCGGGGCGAGACCGAGCCGATCGATCCGCGGGCCGGGCACATCCCCGGGGCCCGGAACGCGCCGACCTTCGAGAACCTCGGGCCGGACCAGCGCTTCCTCGACCCGGCGGCGCTGCGGGCCCGCTACGCCGGGCTCGGCCTGCCGGACGGCGCCGAGGTCGCCGTCTACTGCGGTTCCGGGGTGACCGCCGCCCATGCGGCCGCCGCGTTGACCGTCGCCGGCTACCGGCCGGTGCTCTATCCCGGCTCCTGGTCCCAGTGGTCCAACCATCCGGATCGCCCGGTCGAAACCGGCGACACGCCACGGAGAGGGAGCCGTCGGCGCGCCTGACGCGTCCTTGGGCAACAATGTTGACGATGGAGACGATAGGTCGCTACCGGCTGGTCCGGCGCCTCGGCGCCGGATCCTTCGCGACCGTGTTCCTGGGCCACGACGACAGCCTCGACGTCCCGGTGGCCATCAAGGTGCTGGCGGAGAACTGGTCGGCCAACGAAGACGTCCGGCAGCGGTTCCTCGCCGAGGCGCGGATCATGCGCAAGATCCGGGACAAGCGGATCGTTCAGGTCTACGACATCGGCACCCTCGAGGACGGCCGGCCGTATTTCGTCATGGACTACATCGACGGCGGTTCGCTGGACGACCTGCGCAAGCAGCGGATCGAGCCGGAACGGGCCCTGCGGCTCTGCGCGGAGGCGTGCCGGGCGCTGCAGGTGCTGCACGACAACGACATCATCCACCGCGACGTGACCCCCGGAAACCTGCTGGTCAGCCGCGGGCCGAACGGGGAGACGCTGGTCCTGGTCGCCGACCTCGGCGTGGCCAAGTCGATGATCGACGCGGTGGGCGCGACGATGACCGCCGGCACCCCTTCCTACATGGCGATGGAGCAGGCCACCGGTATCGGCGTGCTGGATCACCGGGCCGACGTCTACTCACTCTGCGCGCTGACGTACGCGATGCTGACCGGAGAGCCCCCGTTCAGGGTGCGGTCGCTGGCCGACATCCTCGGCCGCAACCCCCAG
Source organism: Microlunatus speluncae (assembly GCF_009299835.1). Classification (GTDB taxonomy): domain Bacteria; phylum Actinomycetota; class Actinomycetes; order Propionibacteriales; family Propionibacteriaceae; genus Microlunatus; species Microlunatus speluncae. The sequence continues at coordinate 59,718 of NZ_VKCZ01000004.1, read as the reverse complement.
GCGGAGCCGGAGAAGCTCGCCGACCGGCTCGGCGCGCCGGCCATCCTGGACGCGCTGATGGTGTCCGGGCTGTCGACCGATGCCCAGCGCCGGCCGCCGACGGCCGCGGTCCTGGGCCAGGCCCTGGACAGCATCGCCGACCAGATGCACGCCGCCTCGGCCGCGGTCAGCCCGCTGCCCGAATCGACCACCCTGCGGCCCTCGCCGTCGACCTCGTATCCGCAGTCGCCGGCCCAGAGCCCGGGCACGACCCCACCGATCCCGTCCGGTGACAGCCCGAACAGCATGATCGGCCCGCCGGGGCCCGGCCAGCCGTCGCACCCCGGTCACGGACCCCAACCGGGGTACGGCTACGGCTCCCCGGGCACCCAGCCGCCGGCCTACCCGACGACGCCGGCGACGCAGCTGAATCCCTACCTGCAGAGCCATGTCGCGCCGATCCCGAGCCAGCAGCAGCCCGCGCTGATCAACCAGCCCGAGCAGGGCCGGCGCCGACCGACCACGTTTTATGTGCTGATCGGGCTGGGAGCGTTGGCCCTGTTCGCGATCACCCTGTTCATCACGCTCACCGCGCTCAACGGGTGATCAACTCCCCTCGTCAGGTTGGCGATCCTCCGCGGATCGGTGATGATCTTGGGATGGATCTGCTCACACCACGCCCCGATCGTTACGACGTGCCGTACGCGATGGACAGCTTCAACGCCATGCCCTACCGCAAGATCGGCGGCTCCGGGCTGTCGGCGTCCGCGATCGGCCTCGGCACCTGGAAGTTCGGCTATCCCGACACCGGTGACGCCTCCCGGGTCGACGGACCGGGCAGCTTCGCGATCCTCGACCGCTCGATCGAGCTCGGAGTCACCTTCTGGGACACGGCCAACCGCTACAACAACGGCTCCGGGAACTCGGAGCGGATCATCGGCCGCTGGTTCCGGGCCAATCCCGATCAGCGCCGCGACGTCGTGCTGGCAACCAAGGTGCACGGCGGCATGGACGGCTACACGCCGAACCACTGCGGCCTGTCCCGCGGCGCGATCGTCGACGCCCTGGATGCCTCGCTGGCGCGGCTGCAGCTGGACTACGTCGACGTGCTGTATTTCCACCGGCCCGACCCGAGCACGCCGGTCGAGGAGAGCCTGGAGACCGTCGATGATCTTGTCCGGGCGGGGAAGATCCGCTATCTCGCGGTCTCGAACTTCTCCGTTGATCAACTGTCCGAGCTGGTCGACGTCGCCGGCGGGATCTCCCGGCGCTGCCGCCCGGTCGCGGTGCAGAACCAGTTCGACCCGGTCAACGGCGAGACCGATGATCATTCCGGGGTGCTCAAGTTCTGCGCTGAGAACTCGATCTCCTATGTGCCCTACTCCCCGCTCGGCCGGGGCCTGTTGACCGGCCGCTACCTCGACCCGGCCAAGGTCGGCGCGGGTGACCGGCTGCACGACGAGGGATCGCTGGGCGATCTCGCCGGCCAGCTGGACCAGGTCCGGTCGCTGGCCAAGCTGGCCCAGGAGTGGGAGCTCGAGGTGAGTCAGCTGGCGCTGGCGTACCTGCTCACGCTGCCCGGGATGGGGCCGCAGATCCCCAGCTCCTCCAACGTCGATCAGCTCGAGTCCAACGCGAAGGCCGGCAAGGTCACGCTGACCGACGATCAGGTCGGTGCGGTCAACCAGGCCCTGGCCTGACCGAGTTGATCAAGGTCACCCTGGCCGCGGCGTCGCGGCCAGGGTGCTCTGCCCGATCCAGGTCGGCAGCGCGCGCCGGAGCTGTTCCGGGCCCTCCAAGATCACCCGGCCGGTGCGCAGCGACGAATCCCAGGTGGCGTCGCCGCGCCAGATCCCGGTCAACGCGTGCAGGCTGGTCCGGACGGTGATCGCGACGTCGAAGCCGGGGTCGTAGTCGCAGACGTCGGCGTCGTCGCCGGCGACCACCAGCCACCACGACCGGGCCCGCGGCACGTCGTCGAACCGGATCGCCACCGTGGTCCGGGCTCGCGGCCAGGCCGACACCGGGATGGTCCGCCGCATGTCCCACAGCAACAGGTGCGGATCCAGGTCCTCCTGACCGAGCTCGCCGATCCACCGGGTGCCCCAAACCCCGAGCGCCGTGACCACCTCGACCAACTCGGCGCCCGACCGGGTCAGCGTGTACGACGTCCGGCCGCCGTTCAGCTCGCGAGCGACGATGCCCGCCTTGGTCAGCGACCGCAATCGCTTCGACAGCAGGGCCGGCGACATCTTCGGCACCCCGCGCCGCAGATCGTTGAAGTGCTGGCTGCCCAGCAGCAACTCCCGGACGACGAGCAGCGTCCACCGCTCATCCAGGATCTCCATCGCCTTCGCGATGGGACAGAACTGTCCGTACGACGTCATCGTCCACCCCCGAGTGTCCGTCCTTCTCAGTAGACGACCGAATGGCCGGTTTGGCTAGTACAGAACGCGAACTGGTGCCGGTACAGATTGCGCACTGGATGAAGGATGCCCCGCGGACGGACCCTGGTGCGGTTGAACCAACTCACAGCTGCACCAAGGGGAGAGCAGGAATGAATCAGCAAACTGTCGCCGATCAGTCGGCGGCCGAATTCGACCGGGGACTGAAGGCGAAGCATCGCGCGACCTGGGCCCTCGGCAACTACACCGCCGTGGCGGTCGACGTGATCGCGGCGCTGGGGCCGGTGCTCGTCTCGGCCTGCCGGATCGGGCCGGACGACCGGGTCCTCGACATCGCGGCCGGCTCCGGGAACGTCGCCATCCCGGCCGCGCTGACCGGAGCCGACGTGGTGGCCAGCGACCTGACGCCGGAACTGCTGGCCGCCGGTGAGCGGATCGCGGCCGAGCAGGGCGCCTCGCTGACCTGGCGGGAGGCCGACGCCGAGGCGTTGCCGTTCGCCGACGGGGAGTTCGACGTGGTCGTGTCCTGTGTCGGCACGATGTTCGCGCCGCACCATCAGGCGACGGCCGACGAGCTGGTCCGGGTCTGCAGCAGCGGCGGCCGGATCGGCCTGATCAGCTGGACGCCGCAGGGCTTCATCGGCCAACTGTTCGCCACCATGAAGCCGTACGCACCGCCGCCACCGCCCGGGGTCCAGCCGCCGCCGCTCTGGGGCGACGAAGATCATGTCCGGGGCCTGCTCGGCGATCGGGTCGGCAAGCTGCAGTTGCGCCGCCAGGAACTGGTGGTCGACCGGTTCGGCGAACCGGACGCGTTCCGGACGTTCTTCACCACGAACTACGGCCCGACCATCGCCACCTACCGCAACATCGCCGACGACCCGGAGCGCACCGCCGCCCTCGACGCCGCCCTGGACGACCTCGCCGCCCGGTTCCGGTCCGACGACGGCACCATGCGCTGGGAGTACCTGCTGGTCACCGCCGAGAAGAGGTGATCAGGGGCGCAGCCACGGGTTGATCACCTCGACGCCGACCTCGGCGAAGTCGGCGACATCGCGGGTGGCGAGCTGCGCGCCCGCCACCCTGGCGATGGATCCGATCAAGGCATCCATGCTGCCGATCGGTCGGCCCGATGCCCGGCGAGCCGCAACGATCGTGGCGTACGTCGAGGCACATTCCGGCACGAGCGGCAGGCAAACGCCCAATTGGTCGAAGGCCGATCGGGCAGCCCGCGCAAGCTGGTCCCGGCGTTGCCCCTCCGGCAGGAGGGCGACGCCGGCCATGATCTCCGCTCGGTTGATCACGGTCGTCACCGGCTGGTCCTGAAGGCTACGGATCCAGGCCAGCACCGTGTGGTCGGCAGCTGAGCCGCGCATCACCTCGGAGATGACATTGGTGTCGAGAATGATCACGACTCGGACAGGTCGGCGGCGGTGGCAGGCTCATCGTCGTCCAGCACCAACTCGACCCCGCCGAGTTGGTCGCCGACCTGGATCAGTTGCTCGATCCAGGTCAGATCGACGCGCTGCGTCTGGTCCAGCGCTTCGAGCAGGATCGTGCGCGCCTCGGCCTCCATCGAACGTCCGTGCGCCGCGGCGCGCATCCGTAGCCGTTGCTTGGCGCCGTCCGGCAACTTGCGGATGGTGATGGCCGACATGAGCACCTCCTCGATGCAACAATGATATCACTGTTGCATTGAGGTCATTGCCATCAGAGTGACCTCGACCCGGTGAACCTCGCCCACCTCGACCGACCGATCGCCGACGGTTCCGGTGAGCCGGAGGCGTTCGGTGAGGGTCTCGGCGGTGATCAGGTCCTGATGGGCCTGGACTGCCGACTGCACGGCGTGATCACCGGCGAGAGTCAGGTCGATCCGGTCGGTGATCGCCAGGCCGGCGTCGCGACGGGCCTGCTGGACGGCGCGGATCACGTCCCTGGCCAGGCCCTCGGCGGCCAGGTCGGCGGTCACCTCGGTGTCCAGGATCAGGAAGCCGACGCCGGGCAGCATGGCCACCTCGCGGTGATCACCCGCGGCGGCCGGGTCGATCACGCTCTGCACGGTGAACTCTCCGGGCAGCAGGGCGATGCCGGCCGCGGTCACGGCGCCGTGATCATCGATCGTCCAGTCGCCGGCCTTGCTGGCCTTGATCACGGTCTGCACGTCGCGACCCAACCGCGGACCGGCGGCGCGGGCGTCGACCCGCAGCTCCCGGTGCACCCCCAGCGCCGCGGGGTCGATGGCGGCCAACTCGGTCAGCACGACCTCGCGGACGTTGAGCTCCTCGCCGATCAGGCCGGTCAGCTCCCGCAGCGCGGCGGCGTCGTCGGTGACGATGGTCAGCCGGGACAGCGGCAGCCGGACCCGGAGCCCGGCCCGCTTGCGCAGCGCCGAGCCGGTCGAGCACACCTCGCGGGTGCGATCCATCGCCCGCACCAGGTCGTCGTCCGCCGGCAGCCGATCTTGGTCCGGCCAGTCGGTCAGGTGCACCGACCGGCCGCCGGTGAGGCCACGCCAGATCTCCTCCGCCACCAGCGGCAGCAGCGGAGCGACCGTCCGCGCGGTCGTCTCCAGCACCGTGAACAGCGTGTCGAAGGCGGCCAGTGCTTGCCCGGATTCCCCGTCCCAGAAGCGTTCCCGGGACCGGCGGATGTACCAGTTCGAGAGCGTGTCCAGGAATTCCAGCACCGCGTCGCAGGCGCCGGCGATCTCCAGCCCGGCCAACCGATCGCCGACCTCACCGACGAAGCGCCGGGTCCGAGCGAGGATGAAGCGGTCGAGGACGTGATCGGCGGCGCCGATGATCTTGGCGTCGTAGCCTCGGCCGCCGCGGGCAGCGCCGGCGTAGAGGGCGAAGAAGTGCCAGGTGTTCCAGAGCGGGATGATCACCTGCCGGACGCCCTCGCGGATCGCCGGCTCGGTCACGATCAGGTCGCCGCCGCGCAGGATCGGCGACGACATCAGGAACCAGCGCATCGCGTCGGCACCGTCCCGATCGAACACCTGCCAGATGTCGGGATAGTTGCGCAGCGACTTGCTCATCTTCTGGCCGTCGTCGCCGAGCACGATGCCGTGGCTGATGCAGTTGCTGAACGCCGGCCGGTCGAACAGAGCCGTGGCCAGCACGTGCATGGTGTAGAACCAACCGCGGGTCTGGCCGATGTATTCGACGATGAAGTCGCCCGGGTAGTGATGCTCGAACCAGTCCGCGTTGTGCTGTGGATAGTGCACCTGGGCGAACGGCATCGAGCCGGAGTCGAACCAGACGTCGAGCACGTCCGGCACCCGGCGCATCGTCGACCGCCCGGTCGGGTCGTCCGGATTGGGCCGGGTGAGTTGATCGACGTACGGCCGGTGCAGGTCGGTCACCGGCACGCCGAAGTCGGCCTCCAACTCGGCCACCGACCCGTACACGTCGAGCCGCGGATGGGCCGGATCGTCGGAGCTCCAGATCGGGATCGGGCTGCCCCAGAAGCGATTCCGGCTGATCGACCAGTCCCGTGCTCCGGCCAGCCAGTTGCCGAACTGGCCGTCCTTGATGTGCTCCGGCACCCAGGTGATCTGCTGGTTCAGCTCGACCATCCGGTCCCTGATCTTGGTCACCGCGACGAACCAGCTGGACACCGCCTTGTAGATCAAGGGATTCCGGCAGCGCCAGCAGTGCGGATACGAGTGCAGATACGGCACGCTGCGGAGCAGCATCGTGCCCGGCGACACTCGACCGCCACCGTCGCGGAGATGATCAACGATCTGCAGGTTGGCGTCGAACACCTGCAGCCCGGCGTATTCCTCGACCGGCGCGGTGAACCGGCCGCCGGCGTCGACCGGGATCACCGGCTCGATCCCCTCGGCGTCGGTGACCTGCATGTCCTCCTCGCCGAACGCGCCGGCGTTGTGCACCAGGCCGGTGCCCTCGCCGACCGTGACGAAGTCCGCGGCCACGACTCGGTGCGCGCCGGGGTGGCCCAGGTAGTAGTCGAACGGCGGCAGGTACGACCGGCCGACCAGCTCGGATCCCTTCAGGCCTTGGACGATTCGCTCCGGGGCGTCCGGTCCGAGCTCCGGGTAGGAGGCCAGCAGCGCCTCGGCGATCACGTACCGCTCGGTCGTTCCGCTGACCTCGGATTCGACCACCACGTAGTCGATCCCGGGGTTGACCATGATCGCCAGGTTGGCCGGCAAGGTCCACGGCGTGGTGGTCCAGATCAGCGCCAGCTCGCCGGTCTCCAGCCGCAGCCCGACCGTGACCGACGGGTCCTCCCGATCTTGGTAGACGTCGTCGTCCATCCGCAGCTCGTGCGCGGACAGTGGCGTCTCGTCGTTCCAGCAGTACGGCAGCACGCGCAGGCCCTGATAGACCAATCCCTTGTCGTACAGGGATTTGAACGCCCACAGCACGCTCTCCATGTAGCCGAGATCGAGCGTCTTGTAGTCGTCGTCGAAGTCGACCCAACGGGCCTGCCGGGTGACGTAGCGAACCCATTCCTCGGTGTAGCGGAACACCGACTCCCGGGTGGCCGCGTTGAACTTCTCGATCCCCAGCTCGAGAATCTCGTCCCGCGTCTTCAACCCCAGCTGGTTCATCGCCTCCAGCTCCGCCGGCAGGCCGTGGGTGTCCCAGCCGAACCGTCGCTCGACCCGCCGGCCGCGCATGGTCTGGAATCGTGGCACCACGTCCTTGACGTAGCCGGTGAGCAGATGGCCGTAGTGCGGCAGCCCGTTGGCGAACGGCGGTCCGTCGTAGACGACGAACTCGTTCGCGCCGTTCTCGCCGGCCGGCCGCTGTGCGATCGACGCCCGGAAGGTGTCGTCGGCCTTCCAATAGGCCAGCACCCGCTCCTCCAGCTCGGACAGCTTCAGGCCGGCCGGCACCTGGTGTTGATCACCGGTGGTCGCCTTGGGGTAACTCATCGTGTCGTCTCTCGTCTCGGTCCACCATGCTGATTCCTTGGGGCCGAGGACGATGTCGCCACCGTGGTACCACCTCGATTGCCGCGTCCGCCCGTTGCCGGGTCGCGCGCGACCACTCGTTCGCGGGCTGTGACGGGCCCACCCGTCCGGTTCTACTGCAGCCCTTCGGCTGGTTCTTCCGGAGGCTCACCGGTGATGGCCGGATCAACGCCGTGTTGCTCCGATGGTAGCCCCGGTGTCGACCGGATTGCCTGCTACCGTGCCGCGGTGAACGAAGGCAGCGGGCGGCGACGCTTCCTCACCATGCTGATCGCCGGGCCGGCGCTGCTCACCACCGTCGGCTGCGAGCCGACGAGCGGGCCCGACCGGGCGGCGGCGAAGAACGGAACTGGGGAGCTGCGGACGGACCCGGAGCCGCTGCGGAAGAGGTTCCCTGAGCTCGGGCCGAGCTTCGAGGCGCAGTGGATGTCGGGTCAGTACGGAGACGAACGTGCACCCGGTCCGTCGACCTACTGGATCGATGCAGTCATCGCCCTCCCCAGCGATCGTGCCTCAAGGCTGCTCACCGCGTACGCGCCGGTCGAGACCACCGAGGCACCGGCCGTGGTGGACGGGCTGCGGTCCCGTCTGCCCGCCGGTCCGCTGCTCACCAGCGCCGCGCTGGACGCAGCGTTCGCGCCGGACGAGGGCTCGGCCCGTGCCTACCTCGACCGCGCGACCTACACGCTGATCTTGGTCGTCACTCTCGGCTGAGCCCGCCGGAGCAGCAGCGGTACGGCGACGGCCAGCGCGACCATGATCACGGCACCGCACAGCGCGACCACTGACATCCCGCCGACGAAGGCCGAGCGAGCGGCGTCGATCACGACTGCCGCCTGCTCCGGACCCAGTCCTTCGGCCGCGGCGAGGGCGTTGGCCAGGGTGGCCGAGGCCTCGTCGTGGACCGCGGGTGGCAAGTCGCCGGGCAGTCCCGCGCCGACGGTCGCCCGGTAGACGGCGGTGCCGATCGAGCCGAGCACGGCGACCCCGAGGGCGGCGCCGAGCTCGTTGCCGGTCTCGGAGATCGCCGACGCGGCACCGGCCCGTTCCGGCGGCGCAGAGGCGACGACCACGTCGGTGGCGATGGTCATCACGGTGCTCAGTCCGTAGCCGAAGATGATCTCGGCGATCACGATCAAAGCCAACCCGTTTTCCGCGGGAGTGAAGATCAACAGTCCGATGCCGAGGGCCGAGGCGACGAAGCCGACCAGGAAGGTGCGGGCGTTGCCGAGCCGCGCCCGAAGCCGGGCCGCGGTCACCGCACCGATCGCCACCGTGACCATCGCCGGCAGGGTCCACAGCGCGGCCGGCAGCGGATCGAGCCCGAGCACGAGCTGCAGATACTGGGCCAGGAACAGGTTGGCGCCGAGCATCGCGAACATCGCCATCATTCCGCCGAGCACCGAACCGCCGAAGGCCGGCCGGCGGAAGAGCGCCAGGTCGACCAGCGGGGTTGTCGCCCGGCGCTGCCGCCGGACGAAGGCCACCGCGGCGCCGATCCCGGCCAGCAGTCCCACCAGCACGACTGCGTCGATGGTGAGTGACTCGGCCGCGTGCTTGATCGCGTAGACGATCGGCAGGATGGCCGCGATCGACAGCAGGACCCCGATCACGTCCAGTCGGTCCGGCCGCGGATGGCGGTATTCGGGCACCACCATCGGGACGATGATCAGCATGATCACCAGCACCGGCACGTTGATCAGGAACACCGAGCCCCAGTGGAAGTGCTGCAGCAGGATCCCGCCGATTACCGGGCCGAGCGCGGAGCCGCCGGCGAAGGCCGCGCTCCAGATCCCGATCGCGGTGCCCCGCTGGGTGTCGTCGTGGAACATGTTCCTGATCAGCGACAGGGTGGACGGCATCAGCGTCGAACCGCCGAGCCCCATCAGCGCCCGCGCGACGATCAGCAGCTCGGCGGACGGAGCGTACGCGGCCAGCACCGAGCCGATCCCGAACACGATCGCCCCGATGATCAACAGGCGGCGGCGTCCGACCCGGTCGCCCAGGTTGCCCATCGTGATCAGCAACGCGGCCAGGAAGAAGCCGTAGCTGTCCAGGATCCAGAGCAACTGGCCGGCCGTCGGCGCCAGGTCGGCCGACAACTTCGGAATCGCCAGATACAGCACCGAGATGTCCATCGAGGTGATCAACACCGGCAGCACCAGGGCCGCCAGCCCGACCCAGGTCCGCGCCCCAGCCCGCTTCATCCGATTCTCCTCGCGATCGATTTGCGTACGCCGTACGCCTTCATTGCGTACACTATACGCACGAGCTCGCTAGAATGCCAAGATGGTCGTCAAGAGGGGCATTCTCAGCGTTGCCGCGATCGTCGAGCAGGGCATCACCCTGGCCGACGCGGAGGGGCTGGACGCGGTGTCCATGCGCGCCATCGCGGATCGGCTGGGCACCGGGGTGATGTCGCTCTACCGGCACGTGCCGAACAAGGAGCACCTGGTCGAGTTGATGGTCGAAGCGGTGTCGGAGCGCTACGCCTACCCCGATCACACCGGCAACACCTGGCGGCAGAGCCTGACCGTGCTGGCCGAGACCGACTGGGCGATGTATCTGGAGCATCCGTGGACGCTCGTTGCCTCGCTGACCAGCCGGCCGCCGATCGGGCCGAGCACCCTACGGGCGATGGAGTGGGCCTACTCGGCGATCGCCGAGCTCGGGCTGCCGCCCAAGGAGGCCACCAGCGTGATCATGGCGGTGACCACCCACGTCCAGGGCGTCGCCCAACTCGCCGTGTCGGAACGGCGGCTGGCCGAGAGCTCCGACATCGACGCGGTGGAGTGGTGGCGGCGCCGGATCCACGAGCTCGACGGCGGTGATCATCCGCATCTCGAGCCGATCGCCCAGGGCTTCATCGAGGGTGACGTCGAGCAGTGGATGATCTTCGACCTGACGCTGATCCTGGACGGGATCGAGCAACTGGCGCGGCGCCACCGGCGCGGCCGGGCTACTGGCCGGGGCTGAGCACCAGTCGCTCGGTGGCCGCGGCCGCGACCTGGTCCCGGCCGGACCGGAAGGCCCACAGCCGATTGGTCACCCACAGCTCGGTCTGATCGTCGTAGTTCTGGTGGTACGCATGCCCGGAGACCCCGGACTGGTTCACCCAGCGGGACTGATCAAGATCAGCGAGATCAACCAGCATCCGCATCGTCGGTCCGTTGATCACCCGATAGGGCTCGGACAGGTCGTAGCCCATCGCGTTCACCACCGCCGGGCCGCCGGGAGCCGCGAAGTCGCCGCGGTTGAACATCGCTTCGACCGGCGGGATGCCGCTCTCGCCGAGGGTCTGGTGACGCAGCGTGATCCGGTGCAGCTTGCCCCACTGCCACTGGCCCGGGTCCCGGGCGACCAGCGCGGTGATCTCCTTGCGGGCCTGGGTCATCGCGGCCAACAGGATGTCGTCGCGCTGCTCGGTCACGTCCGGCGTGGTCACGTCGTCCCACCAGGGATCGTCCGGCTCCTCGATCAGCCGGGAGAGCACCCCGTACCAGCGATCGGCGCTGCCCGGCCACAACCGCTCCGGCAGCTCGTCGTGGAACGTCTCCTCCAGCACCGTGTTGATCACGACGCCGAAGTAGGCCGCCGCCGCGGAGTCGGCATCGGTCCCGTAATCCCAGCCGACCAGCGAGGTCTGGCCCTCCGCGACCCACGGATCGCTGACCTTGACCTTGAGCAGGAGCGGCACCAGGTCCGCCGCGAACCGGTTGGTGTCGTCGTAGAACAGCTGCTCGGCCTGGTCCAGGGTCACCCCGGTCGCGTCCCGCAGCCGGTCCGCGACCTCCTGGCTGCGCCAGCCGTACGAATAGTCGGAGCCGAGCCGGTCGGGATAGCCCGGGCCGGTGATCGGCTGGTTGGACGCGACGATGTAGCCGCTCTCCGGATTCAGGCTGTACGGCAGCCGCTGGTACGGCAGCATCCCGCGCCAGTCGTAGCCGGAATCCCAGCCGGGCGAAAGCGTCCGTCCATCGCCCTTGCCGCGTTGCGGCACCTGCCCGGCCAGCTGATAGCCGATGTTGCCCTCGAGGTCGGCGTACACCAGATTCTGCGAGGGAGCGCCGATCCGGCCGAGCGCGGCCCGGAACTGGTCGAAGTCGGTCGCCCGGTTGAGGTCGAAGATCCCGTCCATCGACCGGCTCGGCGTCAGCGCCGCCCAGCTCATGGCGATCCCGTAGGTCAGGTCGTCGCGCTCCTGGCCGGTGGACAGGTCCTGCAGATCGGGGTCGACGTCGGACAGGATCGGGCCGTGTTTGCTCGAGCGGATGATCAGGGTCCGCGGCTTCTCCTCACCCTCCACCTTGATCGGCTCGGTGTGCACGTCGAGCTCCTGGAACCCGTCGCCGACCCGGACCGTGTTGCCGCGTAGCTCTTCCAGATAAAGATCCTGGGCGTCGACATAGCTGGTGGTCAGACCCCAGCTGATCTTGCTGTTCTTGCCGATGATCACGCCGGGCATGCCGGCGAAGCTGAAGCCGCTGACGTCGAACGGGCAGGCATCCGTCACCTGTCGGCAGTGCAGCCCGACCTGGGTGAACACCGACGGGATCGAGGTGGCCAGATGCGGATCGTTGCCGAGGATCGGCTTGCCGGAAGCGGTCCGCGAGCCCGCGATCACCCACGAGTTCGAGCCGACCTCGGACCCGATCCCGTCCGGCGCCAGCAGATCCGGCATCCCGGCCGCCGCCGCCTCGACCGCCCGCAACGCCGGCACTGCTGCCCGGCGTTGATCATCGGTCAGCGCGGCCGCGGCGCCGGTGGCGGGCCGGGCCCGCGGGTCGAAGGCGCCGCCGCGTACCGCGCCGGTGGTGACGATCGGATCGAAGTCGTGCATCGGGTGGTCGGGCCAGAGCTCCGCGGCCCGGTCCTCCCCCACCACCGCCGCGGTGAGCGCCTGGTCGATCTCCTGGCCCCGGTTCGCGCCGAGGTCCCAGGCCATCGCCTTCAGCCAGGCCAGCGAGTCGACCGCGGTCCAGTCCTCCGGCTCGTAGCTGAGGCCCTGCACGCCGAGCAGGGTGTATTCGAGCGAGAGGTCGCTGGTCCCGCGCTCCCGCAGGTAGGCGTTCACCCCCGAGGCGTACGCGTCCAGGTAGCGCCGGGTCTTGGCCGACAGCAGCTCCAGCTCCTGCTCGGCCACCCGACGCCAGCCCATCGTGCGGGTGAACGCGTCCGTGGTCACCTGGGACGGCCCGAACAGCTCCGACAACCGGCCGGCGGTGATGTGCCGGCGCAGGTCCATCTCGAAGAACCGGTCCTGGGCATGCACGAAGCCCTGCGCCGCGAACAGGTCCTGCGGGTCGTCGGCGTACAGGTGCGGGACCCCGTTGGCGTCCCGCAGCACCTCGACCGGACCGGACAGTACGGGCAACGCGATCTCGCCCGTGGTCTGCGGAAACGACCGCCGCACGGTGCCCACGCCGAGGCTGGAAAGACCGCCGAGCGCGAGCACGACGACGATGACGGTCAGGATCAACCAGCGCGGCAGACGTCCAGGCACCGGGTCAGCCTATTGTGTCGACTCGCCCCGAGATTTAGCAGTCGGTATGCTTGAGTGCTAGAACGTTCCGGATCCAGACAGGACGCCATGCCTACCTATCAGTACCGATGCACCGAGTGCAGCAGCGAGCTCGAGGTCGTGCAGAAGTTCACCGACCCGTCGTTGACCACCTGCCCGGAGTGCTCCGGTTCCCTTCGGAAGGTCTTCAACGCGGTCGGGGTCGTGTTCAAGGGCTCGGGCTTCTACCGCACCGACAGCCGGACGGACGGCAAGTCGGGCGGCGGCGCGAAGTCCGACTCCGCCCCCGCCAAGGAGACGAAGTCCGAGTCGTCGACCTCGGGCTCGAAGACCGAGTCGAGCTCGACCAAGTCCGATTCGGGCACGTCGAAGTCCGACTCGAGCCCGAAGAAGTCCGACTCCGGCTCGTCGAGCTCCAAGGTCAGCGCCGGCGCAGCCTGATCGCTGCTACGTGACCAGGCCGTCGACGGCGCAGTTGACGTCGCCGTTGGTGATGGACAGCGTTGCGTCCCGGCCCTCCGGAAACGTCAGGTTGGCGTAGTCGCCGGATCCCATGAAGGACGGCTGCTTGCCGTCGACGAAGAGCAGCACCCCCTCACCGCCGCGAAGATTGCGATTGGCGATGATCCGCTCGCCGTAGGCCCGGAACTGCACCTTCAATGACGACCCGATCTTGACCCAACCGGACACCCCGCCCGCGTCGCCGTCGTCTCCGGTGAGCCCCCAGGAGCAGCGGGGCGCGGCGGCCGAGGCCGGCCCGGCGCCCACCAGCGTGGTCCCGAACACGGCGAGGACAGCTGCACCGGCCGCAATGAGTCGCCGGATCCGGCTCCCGGCCGCACCGGTCCTTCGGGAAGGGTCCGTCGTCGAGCTGATCATGATTCGCTCCTCGCAGTCGATCGGGTGGGCGAACCAGCCTGGTCGACCGGCCGGGACCTGTCGATGCCGAGTTCCGAATAGGTCCATAGAGTTGATGCCGGGCTGCGAATTGTCCACAGCCCTATCTTTCGGCCGTGCGCCTGTGGACAGCGTGAACGATCCGGACGATCCTGCTTAGCCTCCTTGGACGAGACTCCGAGGAGGTCGTTTCGTGAAGCCCAATCCCCCATCGGCCCTGCGCAGCTTGATCCGCGCCGTGTCCTGGCATCGTCGCAAGCTGGCGGTGATCGCCGCCGTGCTGGCCGTGCTGACCGGCATCAATGCCGCCGCTCCCCGCGCCCCGGACACCGTGACCGTGCTGAGGGCCGTCGAATTCCTGCCCGGCGGCGGGCCGGTCGCCGCGACCCAGGTCCGGCTCGAGGCGGTCGTCGCCGAGGCCGTACCGGAGGACGCGCTGACCGACCCTGCCCAAGCCGTCGGCCGGATCCTGGCAGCACCGGTGCCGAAGGGCCAGGTGCTGACCGGATCCGACCTGGTCGGCGACCGAACGCTCCGGCCGGGCCGGGTCCTGGCACCGGTCCGGCTCGCCGATTCCGGTCTCGCCGCCGTGCTCCGGCCCGGAGACGTGATCGACATCGTGGCCGCCGACGGGCAGGGCGGGCCGGCCGGCACCGTGGCCCGGGGTGTCCGGCTGGTCACCATCCCGGGCGCCGACGGGTCGACGGGTCGGTCGGACTCGGCGGCCGGCGTCCTGGTGCTGGTCGAGGTCGACGACGAGACGGCGCTCGGCCTGGCCCGGGCCGGCAGCACCTCGGCGCTGTCGGTGATCTGGCGCTAGTGCCCTCTCCTAGGGCGCGCGCCGTTGGTGATCATGGGCTGCCGAGCTCTGCGAGGTTCGCCTGCCGTTCCGTCGATTCTGTTACTGTCCTTGGTGATCTTGGTCGCATTATCGCGATGCGCACATCGACATCATCGCCGAGGAGGAACCGGTGAAGGGCTTCAAAGAATTCGTGATGCGCGGCAACCTGGTCGAACTCGCGGTCGCCGTGGTGATGGCCACCGCGTTCGCGGCCGTGGTCAGCGCGCTGGTGAAAATCATCCTGGACATCGTCGGCGCGATCGGCGGCATCCCGGACTTCAGTGGGACGTCCATCGGCGGGATCAGCGTCGGGCCGTTCCTCTCCGCGCTGATCACGTTCGTGATCATCGCCGCGGTCGTGTATTTCCTGATCGTGCTGCCGTACAACAAGTTGCGCGAGCGGTTCAAGAAGGAGGAGCCCGAGGTCGCGGAGAAGACCGAGGATCTGCTCGTTGAGATCCGCGACATCCTGCGCGAGCGCAACAACAGCTGACGCTCGGTCAGCCGCCGTGGTGCGGCGGCACGTCGCGCAGCAGTCGAAGGTCGTCCGCGTCCGGCGTGGCCGGCCGGCGGATCACCGGCCGGGGTGGTTCGTCGATCAGGGAGCTGACCCGCCGCACCGCGGCATGCACCTGGGCCGCGCCGAGGCCTTGCCGGAGCCGCTCCGGGACCGGGTACGGCCAGCTCAGGCCGGCCGCTCTGGCCTCCGCCGCTGCCGAGCGCAGCGTGGCAACGCCGCCCAGTTCGGCGATCAGGGCCGCCGGATCGAAGGCCTCGCCGTCGAACGAGGTGGCCGTGAGCGCGGGATCGGCTCCGGTGACCGCATAGGCGACGGCCCGGCGGAGCCGCTCCGCGGCGGATCGATCCTGGGCGGGCATGGCCGAAATCTTAGGGCCGGTCGGCGCGGGGCCGGACGGGGTGATCGGTCGGGTTAGATTGTCCCCCATGCTGTTACGCCGATGGGCGCTGGTTTTCGTCCTGTTCGTGGTCGCCGCCACGAGCAGTTGCGGCCAGCCCGAGGTCGAGGTCAGGCCGCCAGGAGACGGCCCGGTCACGATCGCCGTCCCGGGCAACGCCCCGACGATCCAGCAGGCCGCGGACGCCGCCAAGCCCGGTGACACGATCGAGGTCTCGCCCGGCACCTACGGCGAGAGCGTGAGCCTCAAGACCGCCGACGTGACCCTGCGCGGCACCGATCGCAACGCCGTGATCATCGACGGCGGCGGGCTGCGCGGCAACGGCGTCGTGGTCACCGCGCCGCGGGTGACGGTCGCCAACCTGACCGTCCGCGGGTTCAACCTGAACGGCGTCCTGATCACCGGCCTGGTCGACGAGAACGGCGGCCTGGCCAGCGGCAGCGACGGCTACCGCCGGCTCGACCCGAAGAAGTTCCCACCACTGCAGGGTTTCGCGGTGCGCCACGTGACCGCGTCCAACAACGCGTTGTACGGCATCTACGCCTTCGACTCGCAGAACGGCGTGATCGAAAACAACTACGCCTCCGGTCACGGCGACTCCGGGATCTACGTCGGGCAGTGCGACGACTGCAACATCGTGGTCCGCAACAACGTCGCCGAATACAACGCGGTCGGTTATCAGCAGGCCAACGCCAGCAACGTGGTCTCGGTGGTCCGTAACCGGTTCTCCGACAACCGGGTCGGGATGACGCTGCTGTCGGACTACCAGGAGGCGTACGTCCCGCAGCGCAAGGCCCTGGTCGCCGGCAA
Source organism: Microlunatus speluncae (assembly GCF_009299835.1). Taxonomy (GTDB): domain Bacteria; phylum Actinomycetota; class Actinomycetes; order Propionibacteriales; family Propionibacteriaceae; genus Microlunatus; species Microlunatus speluncae. The sequence continues at coordinate 43,400 of NZ_VKCZ01000004.1, read as the reverse complement.
CCTGATCGCCGACAACGACGCGGAGAAGACCCCGGCCCAGTCCGACGGAGCCTTCGGGATCGGACTCGGGATCTCGGGGGGTCAGGACAACGAGATCACCCGCAACCTGATCACCGGCAACCCGACCGCGGGCATCGTGATCTCCTCCTCAGAAGACATCGCCCCGCTGGACAACCGGCTGGCCGGCAACGTCGCCGAGGACAACGAAATCGATCTTGCCTACGTCGCGACCGAGCGCGCCCCCGGCGCCGGCAACTGTCTGGACGACAACGAGTTCACCAGCTCCCTGCCGGTCGGCCTGAACCATGCCTGGGCCTGCCCGCAGGGCGGCGTCAAGACGGCCGGCGAGAAGTGGAACCAGCCCTCAGCCCCCGGCGGCATCTCCTTCCGCGACGTCCGCCAGCCCCCGCCGCAGCCCCAGCTCCCGGAGTCGGCCCGGACCATCGCGCCCGAGCCGCCCAAGATCACCGACAAGGACACCGCCCTCCCCGACGACGACCTCTGGTCCGAACTGACCCACGACGGCTGAGTGCCCGACTCGCGCCCGTCCCCTGAGCCTGTCGAAGGGCAAGCCACACCGGCAAGAGTTCAACCCCCGCGCGAATCTCAGCCGGGCATCGTCGAACACGCGGTGCAAGCTCGAGCCAAGGGACCTTCAGACGCAGCAAGGAGGCCAGGTCGGGTGCCGGTCTCGTCGGGCGGCCGGCAGACGGTTGAGCTCCATCGAGTGTGACGATAACGACGCGGATCGAATTCACGTCGCTAACGTCACTCTCGACGCAGCACGGGCACGCATCTCGCCGGCCGACGACGCATCGACGCCGAATCGCCAAACCCACCTCGAGAACTCACCACCCAACTCGAGCCGCCAGACCTAACACCCCACCGCCCGACTCGGCCCTCGTTGCTGCCGAGAAGGTCTCCGAAGTCCCAACTGGACGCGCGATGCTCGGCGGTGACGATCACCAAGATCGCGGACGTTCGCCGAGCTGACGTCGCCCCGAGCAGACTCAGCTGCCGATCACGTCGGGGACGTCGCCGCCTTCGCCGGCCAGGGAAGCGTCTCCGATCACCCGGACCGGGCCGGTGAAGTTCCAGCCGCCGCGGACGGTGAGCCGGGTTGCTTCGCGGAGGGAGGGGATGACCTGGATCCGGTGATCGAAATCGGTGATGGTCTTGTAGTGGGCGGGATCGAGATCGACCAGTGGGACCGGGGAAGTGGTCGTGATCAGACGGCCGTCGTCGCCGACGCGGTAGACGTCGGAGCGCAGCAGCAGCAGATCGTTGGTCGTCTTCACCGGCAGGAACCGTTCCCGGTCGACGCCGATCGCGGTGGCGCCTTCGAAGACCTCGATCGCCGCGCCCATCGCCGATTCGAGCTGGATCACCTTCGGCGAGGAGGAATCGGTCGGGTCGACGGTCTTCTCGTTCTTGATCATCGGCAGCCCGAGGACTCCGTTGCGCTCGGCCAGCGTCGAGGCCAGCACCCGGAGGTCGAACCACAGATTGTTGGTGTGGAAGAACGGATGCCGGTGCTCGTCGGTGAAGTAGTCCAGCTCGGCGTCGGCGGTCTGCGCGGTGTCGCGCAGGATCAGTCGCCGGTCCGACTTCCGGATCGCCAGATGACCGCCCTTGCGATCGGCGGCGGTGCGGCGGCACACTTCGGCCGCGTACGGCGCCCCGCTGGCGGCGAACCAGCCGGCGATCGTTGCGTTCGGGGCCGCACCGAGATTGTCGGAGTTGGACACCGAGGCGTAGCGGTAGCCTCGCTCGAGCAGCCGGTCCAGCAGTCCGGACGCGGCCAGCGCCGGATAGAGATCACCGTGGCCGGGCGGGCACCACTCCAGGCTCGGCTCGGCGGGCCACTCGACCGGGGTCAGGTCGTCGGCCCGCAGCTTCGGCTCGGAGTTCTGCAGGAAGTCAAGTCCAAGATCATCGACGGCCAGCTCCGGATACGCGCGGAGCAGTTCCAGGGTGTCTTCGCGGGTGCGGAAGCTGTCCATGAAGATCAACGGCAACCGGGCGTCGTACTCCTTCCGGGCCGCCAGCACCTGTCGTGCGATCAGGTCGAGGAAGGTGTCGCCGTCGCGCACCGGCAGCAGCGACTTGGCCCGGTCCAGCCCCATCGAGGTGCCGAGCCCGCCGTTCAGCTTGATGATCACGGTCTGGCCGATCGCCTGCCGGGCCTGTTCGGGATCGATCCGCACCTCGCTCAGCAGATCGGGATCGGTGAGCGGCTCGATCGTGTCCTCGGCGATGAACCCGGTGCTGCCCTGCTCGAGTTGCCGGTAGTAGTCGCCGAATACGTTGATCGCCTGTTCGGCGACGCCGGCTTCGGCCATCTTCTGCTGGGCGCGCTGCAATCCTTGCTCACTCATGCAACGGATCGTAGGCCAGCGTCACGGCGCGGGTTTGATCGACTCCAGCAGCGCGGCGGTCTCCTTGACGATCACCGCTCGGGACTTCTGGTCCGTCGCGCCGTCGCCGGCGGTCCCGCCGTAGTCGCCGAAGACGTCGTGCGTCGCCCCGTCGAGTTGGACGTAGTGGGTCTTCTCCGGCAGCAGCGACTTGGTGGCATCCACCCTGGCCGGCGTCGTCTGCTCGTCCGCGGAGCCGTACAGGGAAAGGGCGGTGAAGTCGGGTCGTTTGATCTTGGCCGACGGGTACGAGGCGTACAGCACCAGGCCGTCGACCCGCTCGTCGCCGTCCACGTAGGCGGCCGCGGCGACCCCGCCGAGCGAGTGCCCGGAGACGGCCCAGGCGCCGATCTCGGGGTGTACGTCGATCACCGACCGGGCGTGGCCGATGTCGATCATCGCCAGCGACAGCGGGACCTTGAGCACCGCGACCAGATAGCCGGCCTCGGCCAACGGCCGCAGCATCGCCGCGTAGGCCTGCGGATCGACCCGCCCGCCGGGATAGAAGACCAGCCCGGTGGTCGGCGCGATCACGTTGTCGAACTTGTCCCGGCGGTCGGGCACGAACTCGTACCAGGTGAGCTTGTCGACGACGCGCACCTTCGCGTCCGACGAGAGTTCACTCAGTGCTTGCGCGGTCGCCGGCCGCGGGCTGGCGTACCCGACGGCGATCACCAGCAGCAGCGAGACGACCATCGCCGGCACCGCCAGCACGATCCGCCGCTTCGCCTGCCGCTCCATCTCCTCCGGCGTCCGGCGACGCGGCCGACGACCGCTGCGGTCGATCTCGTCGTAGCGCTCGCCGAGGATCAGGCTGGCGACCGCCCAGAGCACGCCGATGATGCCGATGGCCAGGCAGAGCACCGTGAGGACCAGATTCACCGGATGCCCGACCAAAGTTGTCCGAAGCCCGTTCAGTGCGATCAGCACAGGCACGATGATCATCGCCGCGCCCAGCAGCAGCCAGGCGCAGGCGACGACCACCCTGCTCTTGATTCGGACCCCCATGGGGCATGAGTCTACGGAATCGCCCCGTGCCGGCCGCGTCGGTCGTTGCTGGTCAGGCCGCGATCGGGGTCAGCACGAAGACCTGGATCTCCCGGTCCGTCTTGGTCTGGTAGTCCGCGTAGTCCGGCCAGGACTCGACCGCCCGCTCCCACCAGACCGCGCGCTCCTCGCCCGACACCTCGCGGGCCTGATAGTCCTTCTTGACCGGGCCGTCCTGCAACTCCACCTCGGGGTTGGCCAGCACGTTGTAGTACCACTTCGGCGGCTTCGGGGCACCGCCCAACGAGGCCACCACGGCGTACTCGCCGGCGTGCTCGACCCGCTGCAGCGGCGTCTTCCGCAGTTTCCCGCTCTTGGCTCCCAGCGTGGTCAGCACAATCACCGGCCGGCCGCGGTTGAGCGTCCCTTCCGTGCCGCCGGACCGCTCATAGAGTTCCGCCTGGTCCCGCGCCCAATCCAACGGGCTGGGTTCGTATTCTCCGTTCAATGGCATACCACCACAACGCAACGGCCACCGGGCGCTATTCCGATTGGCCGGACCGGCGGACGGCCGGGTACCGTTGCGCCGTCACGCCCCCGTAGCTCAGGGGATAGAGCAGAGGTTTCCTAAACCTTGTGCGCAGGTTCGAATCCTGCCGGGGGCGCCCACTGATCGAGTACGGTTTCGGACCGCATCGTCTGATCCACGGCATGATGCTCCGATGCCCATCGAGATCCGCACCCACCAGGACCGTCCGATCGACCCGCCCGGGATCCGGCGCCTCTACGACGGCGAGGGGTGGTGGCCCGAGCCCGCCCGCGACGAGCCGTCGATCATCCGGATGCTCGCCGGCGGCCCGGCCGTCGGCGCCTGGCGGGACGATGAACTGGTCGGCTTCGTGCGGGCCGTCACCGACGGGGTCTTCCGCGCCTACATCGAGGACATGGTCGTCGGTTCCGGGGTCCGCGGTCAGGGCGTCGGCGCGCGGCTGCTGGAACGGCTGCACCAGGAGCTCGCCGAGATCGACGTGATCAGCTTGTTCTGCCACCGCGACCTGGACGGGTTCTACGAGGCGGCCGGCTACACCTTCACCGGCCAGCACGTCGCCCACCGCGTCCGCCGGTCTTGATCATCACCCGCGATCGGCAGGGAGCTGCTGCAGCCGTTCGGTCCAACGTCGCCACTCGGTCCCGAACGGCTCGGCGCCGGCGAGAACCGCGCCGAGCACCTCATCGGCGGTGGCGCGGGTCCGGGTGATCACGTCGGCCGGATAGCCGTAACGGACGGCATGATCAACGAACTCGTCCTCGTCGTCGATCCAGACCCGTCCATCGGCCGAGCGAACGACGTCGAGATCCAGGTCGACGGCGCCGAGCACCCAGCCGTCCTCGTCGCGACCGAACTCCGGCGGCGTGGTGATGTCGATGTAGCCGGTGATCTTGGCCGGCGGCAGGTTCAGGTTGGCGACGAAGCAGCCGGTGTGCGGGATCAACCTCGCCGTCGTCGCTGTGCCCCGGAACGCGGCGCCAGGTCTGGACACCTGCACCCCCGGGTGACTGCCGAGCCAGTGTCCGTGCTCGTCGACGCCCAGATAGGCCATCGACGTCCGCCAGTGCGGCGACCCGTCCCACTTGCGGAACCGCACCCGGACGGGCTCGCCGAACTCCGGCTGATCCATCAGCTAGCCCCGGCCGGGTTCGCCGAGCAGCGGGAAGTCGGCGAGCAGCTGTTGCAGGCGCATCACCTGGCGCGGGATGAACTCGGCGATCGTCAGGCCGACGACCTCGATCGAGCGATCGACGTCGGCCACCACCCGGGACGCCTGGGCGGTGGTCAGGCCGCCGACGTCCGCGCCCAGGCCGAACTGGACCTCCGCGGCGTCGATCGTGTCGACGTCGAAGTGGATCGCCACCTTGCTGGCACCCGTTCCGGCGAGCCAACTGAGCAGCGGTGCGCTGGTCGTTCGCAGCGCTTCGGGCGCCAGCACGGTCAGGCCCCATTCGGCGACGTTCGCCGACTCGTCGGCATCGGACCAGTCGTGCGTGCCGACCAGGGCCACCCGATCGGCCGCCGTGGTCGCCGGCAGGGTGTGCAGCAGGTCCTCGTCACCGTGACCGGTCAGCGCCGACACCACCATGGCGTGATAGCCCGGATAACCGGTCTCACCGGTGCCCACATCGGGATGGCTGTCGATCCAGACGATCGCCAGCTCATCGGCGTACTTGTCGATCAGGTACGAGAACGGCGCCATGCTCACCGCGCAGTCTCCACCGAGGGTGGTGATCCGCTCCGGAGCGTGGTCGTTGATCAACTTCTGAGCGGCCCGAAGCTGTTGCAACACGATCGACTTCGCTTCGATCCCCTGCTGTTCGGCCAGCCCGACATCGCCCAGCTCCACCGGTACGACAGCGGTCGGACCAGCATGATCGGGAAGCACCGCCTGAAGCACCTTCGTTCCGATCGCATAGCCGCGACGGGCCACGTCGAACGGAAACTCCGGTGCCAACGCCCGCACGGTCTCCCCGGCCGCACCCTGCCACTGTGGCCAGACCAGCCGCAGATGACCCGGATCGCTCACTGAATTCATGCTGTTCACCTCACCACGATCTCCCGGAACCACGTCCGGCCCAACTACAGGGCCAGCAGGTCTCGTTCCTCGACCGGGCTGAGCCCCGCCTTCCGCTCCCGGTCGAGACCGCGCTCGCGTTCCTCGAGCAGCGCCTGCTCCAGGGTCTCGGCGAGCGGGCGGCGGACCAGGCCGGCGGCCACCGCTCGATCGGCGTTGCGGCTCATGAACCCGGCGTACTCCGGGCCGGGCAGCCACAACGGCAGCGACTTCGGTCCCGACCACGGCGCCACACCCTCGGCCCGGAGCCGATCCTCGGCGACCGGGACGACCTCGCCCCGATAGCCGGCGACTTCGCGCGCCGCCGCCAGCACGTCCCCCAGCGAGATCTGCTCCCCGAACACGTTGTACGGGCCGGCCAGCCGCTCATCACCCGCGAGCAGCAACCAGGCCGCGATGTCGCGGACGTCGATCGTCTGAGTGGGCTGGTCGAGCGCGTCCGGCACGAGCACCGGACCGTCGGCGGCGAACCGGGCCGGCCAGTAGCCGAACCGGTCGCTGAAATCGCCGCGACCGCCGATCAGGCCGCTCCGGGCCAGCGTGACCCGATCACCGAGTGATTCCAGGCAGGCCTGTTCGCAGGCGACCTTGCCCTCCCCGTATTCCGCCGCGGCCGCAGTGTCCCCCGGATGAGCCGGCAGCAGCTCGTCCGACTCGTCCATCCCGGGCCGGGAGTTGTCGGCGTACACCGAAGCGGTCGAGACGAAGACCCAGTGCCCGGCGCGCGGGCCGAGGGCGCGGACGGCGCCGCGGACGTGACCGGGCTGCCGACTCACGTCGAGCACGACATCCCAGTCGGTCTCGGCGACCGGCGCGTACGCGTCCGGCCGGTCGCGGTCGGCCTTGATCAACCGGGCCCCGTCCGGCACCGCGCCGGCGCCGCCGCGGGCCAGGCAGGTCACCTCGTCGCCGCGCTCGATCGCCTGCCGCGCGACCTCTCCGCCGAGCCAGGCCGTGCCGCCGAGAATCAGGAGCTTCGTCATGGGCCCATTCCAGCGGGTCGCGGCCGGGTCGGCCAGCCGACTTCGCGCCGGGCAGAAATCAATCCGGTCCAGCCGAGCCCTGGCTCGGGTCGATCAGCGATGTTAGCGTTAACACATGTCTCGTACGGTGGCCTGCGGCGTCGCAGGACTGGTCCTCATCGCCTCCCTGCTGACCGCCCTCGCCGGGCCCGCGGCGCACGCCGAACCGGCCGGCTCGCACGGCGCCCACGAACCCTCGGCCACCGAGATCAGGGCCGTCGACGGGACCAACGTCGTGTTCTCCTACGGCGAGGTGATGCCGTCCTTCGACGGTTGGACCGACCGGGAGCGGTCCCGCCGCTACCTCGGCCTGGACCGGAAGTGGAAGTTCGCCTACGACACCGGCGACGCCGGCGAGGCGGCCGGCTGGTTCCGGCCGGGCTTCGACGACAGCGACTGGGACACCATCGCCGTTCCGTCCTCGTGGGACCTGAAGGACAACGACGGCTGGGGCGGCTACGACGGCGCCGACTTCGGCGGGGGCGGCAGCTTGGTGGACGGCAACGGCTGGTACCGGACCACGGTGACCATCCCGGCCAACTGGCGGGATCGGCACGTCCGGCTCGCCTTCCTCGGCGCGTTCTACAGCGCCGACGTCTGGGTCGACGGGCACTGGCTGGGTCGGCACGAGGGCGGTCACACTCCGTTCGCGCTGCCGGTGGACGGCTCGGTCCTACGGCCGGGACACAGCGCGACGATCGCCGTCCGGGTCTATCGCGCGGCGACCTACACCGCCTACGACGGCACCGGCCAACCGATCGCCGACGACCACGCCCTACCGTCCGGCCCCGTCGACTACTGGCCGTACGCCGGGCTGACCCGGTCGGCGTGGCTGGAGGCGGTGCCGGAGGTGACCGTGGCGAAGCTGCTGCTGGACGCGCGGGACGGGACGCTGGACGCCCGGGCGGTGGTCGAGAATCACGGCGACTCGGCGTTCCGTGGCACCGTCCGGATCGATCCGGGCCCGCGCAGCGGCGGCAGTCCCGTCACTGTCGCGGTCGAGGTGCCGGCCGGCGGTGTCGCGGTGCCGCGGGCGTTGGTTTCGATCCCGAATGCGCCGGCCTGGAGCACCGGCACGCCCGCGGTGGATCGGGCCCGGGCGACGCTGACCGGCTCGGCCGGCGGCCCCATCACGGACACGCTGTCGTCCACGTACGGTCAGCGCAGCGTCACCGTCGGTGAGAACCAGCTGCTGCTGAACGGCAAGCCGCTGTTCCTCAAGGGCTACAACTGGCATGAGGAGACGGATCACAGCGGGCGCTCGATGACCCGGGCCGAATACGATCAGGAGCTCGGCCAGGCCAAGGCGCTGGACGCCAACTTCCTGCGCAACGCCGTCTACCAGCGGCATCCGTACGTCTACGACTGGGCCGATCGGCACGGGGTGCTGCAGCTGGACGAGTGGGACACCATGTGGGTCAACGAGGCGCAGCAGCGGATCCAGCTGGACTACGGCCTGTCCCGGGCGCTGGCGACCGCCACGGTCTGGAACAACCACAATCATCCGTCGGTGATCATCTGGGGACTGCAGAACGAGTCGACGCCGAACACCGACACCTACCGCGCCTGGCTGACCCAGATGCGGGACGCGGTGAAGGCGGTCGACCTGTCCGACCGACCGGTCACCTGGGCCTCGGCGACGAGCTGGGACGAAGCATTTGATCTTGCCGACGTGGTCGGGTTCAACGAGTACTTCGGCTACTTCTACGGCAAGAGCTCCGACCTCACGCCGACTCTCGACGCCGTGCACGCCAACCATCCCGGAAAGCCGATCTTGATCACCGAGAACGGCACCTGGTCGTTCTGGGGCCAGCACGGCGATCCGGCCGAAGCCGGCACCGAGGAGCACCACGCCGCGTACTTCCAGGAGCACTGGGATCAGGTGGTGGCCAAGCCGTATGTGGCCGGTTACGCGTTCTGGGTGCTGAAGGACTACAAGCAGCGACGCAACTACAACATGGAGCTGAACGGCCTTTCCTACATGGGAATGCTGCGCTGGGACGGGGACCGGACCCGGGTCGTCTTCGACACCTTCCGGAAGGCGCAGCCGCCGGGCTGGGCGACCGGCTAGTCAGTCGATCGGCGGCACGGGCCGATAGAGCCGGACCTCGTCGTAGATCGCGTCGTAGTCGACATAACCACCGGGCAACCGGGCCCATTCGGTGAACCCGAGACCACGGTAGGCCCGCTCGGCCGCCGTGCCGCCGCGGCAGGCCACGTCCAAGATCGACACGTCCCATTCCCGTCGGGCGTAGCGGGCCAAGTAGTCGATCATGCGCCGGGCCAGCCCCGAGCCGCGCTGGGCCGGGATGATCACGAAACCGCCGAGCTCGGCGCGGTGACGCCGCATCCGGTGGGTCTCCCGGATCAGGTTGCAACTGGCGACGATCTCGCTGTCGTCGTTCTCGGCGACGACGTGGATCGAGTCCGGCGGCCGGTTGAACCGCTCGTCGGCCGCGCGCAACTCGGCCAGGCTCATCTCGGTGAAGATCGCCCGCCTCAGTTCCCCGAGATCATGCTCGGTCGCCCGGCGAATCCTCATGGGGTGAGACTACGGGTTTTGATCCGGCCGGTGGCGGGTACGTGGCTTCGAGGGCATCATCCCTATCGCAAGGAGGCGCTCCGATGGATCCCATCATCCTGGTCCTGCTCATCGTCGGCCTGATCGTCGTCGTCATCATCGTGGCGGCCGCGCTTCGGCGTGGCCGGGCCCGGGCCGCGCAGGCCCAACTCGAACGGGACCGCGGCCGGGCCGACTCGCTCCGTGACGCCGGCACCCAGTCCGATCTCGCGGCCAGATCCCGCCGCGCCGACGCCGTCCAGAGCCGGGCCGAGGCCGACCAGTCCCGGGCCGACGCCGAACAGGCGCGGGCCGCGGCCGAACAGGCCGAGGTCGAGGCCCAGCGCCGCGACCAGCTGGCCGACGAACGACAGTCCGAGGCCGAGCAGCACCACGCCACGGCCGCCGAACGACTCGAGACTGCCGACCGGATCGATCCGCGGACCGGCGACCACGACGGCGACCGGACCGACGATCGCGACCGAGACCGAGACCGGACCGACGATTCCGACGCCACCCGCCACGACGCCGCCCGCCACGACTCGGAGCGGACCGATCACCCAGGTCACACAGCTCACCAAGATGGTAAGGACCACCGGCACGACTCCGACGGGACGGATCCCCGGCCTCGGCGCCGTGATCCCGAACGGACCGACGCGACGGACGACGGCCGCGACGCCGACGACGAGTCCTACCGGCCCGGTCGCCGGGCCGAGTAAGCGTTCGTCCCGAAGGCCGGGCTTGAGCGGATCGGACGATGTCGCCGCGAGTACGGTGGCGGCGTGCGAGCACGCCAGGAACCCTCGACAGCGCGAGGGATTCGATGAGGGCCCTGGTCTACGACGAGACCGCGGGAACGCCCGCCGTTCGGCTGGTGCCGGATCCGGTCTGCCCGGCCGACGGGGTGATCATCGCGGTCCGCGCGACCGGGGTCTGCCGGTCCGACTGGCACGCCTGGCAGGGCCACGACCCGGTGCGGCTGCCGCACGTGGGCGGTCATGAGTTCGCCGGCACGGTGGTCGAGGTCGGCGCGGAGGTGCGGGACTGGGAGTACGGCGACCGGGTGACGACGCCGTTCGTGAACGGGTGCGGCCACTGTGCGTTCTGTCGTTCCGGCGACGCCCAGGTGTGTCCGGACCAGACCCAGCCCGGCTTCACCGGCTGGGGTTCGTTCGCCGAGCTGGTCGCGGTCGCGGCCGCCGATCTCAATCTGGTCCGGCTGCCCGAGAGGGTCGACTTCGCCGCGGCGGCCGCGCTCGGCTGCCGGTTCGCCACCGCCTTTCGCGCGCTCACCGCGCACGGCCGGGTGTCCGCCGGCGCGCTGGTGGCGATCTTCGGCTGCGGCGGCGCCGGTCTCTCGGCGATCATGATCGCCACCGCCCTCGGCGCACGGGTGATCGCAATCGACCCGGCGGCGCCGGCGCGTGAACTCGCCCGGAGCTTCGGCGCGGAGTTGATCATCGACCCGACCACCGACGACCCGGTGGAAACGATCATGGAATTGGGTGGTGCCGAGGTCACCCTGGACTGCGCCGGCACGCCGGCCACGGCGGTCACCGCGGTCCGATCCCTGCGCCGGCGCGGCCGGCACGTCCAGGTCGGCCTGCTGCTCGGTGAGCAGTCCACCCCGCCGCTGCCGCTGGATCGCGTGATCGCCTGGGAGCTGTCCGTCCACGGCTCCCACGGAATGCCCGCCGCCGACTATCCGGCGATGATCGAGTTGATCACCTCCGGCGCGGTCGACCCCGGCCTGCTGATCACGAACCGGACCGACCTGGCCGGCGCCGGCGTCGCTCTGCAAGGAATGGACCGACCCGGCAGCCACGGCATCACAGTCGCCGATCCCTCAGCATGAGGCAACCCCCGGCTCGGCCTCCGGCCGGGAATACGCGTCAAGGACGGGCGGGCCAGGGCGCTGAGTGGGAATCCTGGCCGGGTATCGGTTGGCGGCTGCCGGAATCAGACAGCGCCAACCGAGCCCGACGCCGACGGCTGGGTCGAGGCCACCTTCGAGGTCGGCGACGAGGACAACGCCCACATCATCCTGCACGACCTGGGGAAGGGCGGTGAGGTGATCGTCGTCGAGCCCGAAGCACTGCGCCGCTCGGCGGTCGCCGCCGCACACGCCTTCGTCATGATCAACAACCCTTGATCAATCTGGCCCGCCCCTCGACAGGCTCAGCCCGAATCCATCGATGAGGTGTCGGCCTAACGGCCGGAAGGCGCGCCAAGGACGGACGGGGTGACGCGGCCGGAAAGAATCGCGGCCGGCCACCGGTGGGTGATCTCGGTGATTCGATCCCCTGAACGCTGCCGAACTCAGCGGCGGACCCGGGCCCAACCCGACGCGCGACACCAGGCAACTCCGCGAGGTCCCCGGCCGATCGGTGAGCCCAGAGCCTGCCTGCCGGTGTGCTCCGAGTGGATCGCTTGGCCACCCATAGGCAAGAGTCCGTGGCCGAAGGGTCCACTCGAGGGCCCGATGTCCCGAATCGACCCGACGTCGCCGAAATCCTGCCGAGGTCGCCCGGATCCGGTGACGTCGGGTCGATTCCGGTCACCCGCCCGAACCACCACGACCCAATCCGACACCATCGCTCCGCACCTACCCGGGCCCGGCCGTGAACCTCGCGGAGCATGCCAATCCGCCAGTCCTCGTCGGGCCCAATCGAGGGTGCACCTGACTGGTTGTCGCGAAAGCTCTTCGTGCGGGAGGTTTCCACGTGGCAATGGCCCTTTTCGCCCCGCACGAAGAGCTTTCGCGACACCACGACCCAGCTCATCCGTGGATCCGGGCTGAGCCTGTCGAAGGGGCAGTCCGGCTGGGTGCCCCTCCGGTTTCCGGCCTGACGGCCGGAAAGACGCCGGGCGGGTCAAGGCGATCCGCCGCGTCATGCGGCCGGGGCGCCGGTGTTGGCGGCGAAAGTCGCCGGCTCGGCATCGATCCCGCTACAGCGCAAACCGACACCCGGCCGGACGTTCCCAGGAAACGCCCTGACCCGCCCGTCCTTGGCGCGTCTTTCTCATCCTCGGCGCGCACGGAGCAGACCTGCCCGGCCGGACCCGAGACAGGCCTTGCCTGGCTTGCCCTTCGACAGGCTCAGGGAACGAACACACCACGGCACGGGGAACGAACACACCACGGCACGGGGAACGAACACACCACGGCTCAGAGAACGAACACACCACGGCTCGGGGAGCGAAGGGCGGGGTCAGTCGGCGAGCAGGGCCTTGATTCCCCGGAGCATCTCGGCCTCGGCGGTGGCGGTGACGTTGCTGGCCCGGTCGCTGGTTTCGTAGCCGCCCTCGTCGTACGCGCGGGCGGTGCCGATGTAGCCGGGGCCGTAGTCGCCGTAGGCGGCGACGGCGACGGTGAGGTCGGGGCGCATGGCTTTGGCGGCGAGCTGGAACTCGACGAAGGCCTCGCCGGGGAGGTGGAGGACGCGGAGCCGGCCGGCGCGGAGGAGTTGCAGGTCGATCGGGCGGCCCTCGCGGCGGCGGCGGAGCCAGCCCAGGCGGTCGGCGCCGGACAGGAAGGCGTCGCCCTCGCCCGCGGCGATCAGGGCGAGCAGGGACTCCTCGGTCAGGTGCTCGGCCGGGTCGAGTTGGACCGGCTCGGTGCTCCAGCCGATCTCGTCGGCGGTGATCGGGATCCGCTCGGTGGTGGCCCAGGCGCGGCGCATGCCGTCGGCGAGCCGGCCGGCGAGCACGACCCGGTTCTCCGGATCGCCGTCGTTGTACTTGCCGGCGCCGATGTTGCCGCCGGCACCGTTGAAGTGCAGGTGCAGCGGGCCCGGCACCGACTGGCCGCGGAGGAACCGGGCGATGCCGGGGAAGTCGGGGCTGGGCTGGTTGGTCAGGTAGTAGCTCTGCGGGTGACAGGCGTAATAGCTCAGCACCGCCACCGGCCGGTCGTCGGAGAACAGGCTGAGCACGGTGATCACCGGATCGATCACGCCTTCCGGCTCGGCCCGCAGCTCCGGATCGACCGTCTTGGTCATCCGCATCGCCCGGACCCGGCCGTCGTCGCCGAGGATCCGCCGGTTGGACGCGACCTGGTCCACGACCGCCTCACCCCAGCCGACGTGGCTGATCGGCAGCGGATCGGCCAGCGCCTCGGAGATGGCCGCGGCGGCGTCGTCGAGCACCCGGCGGGCCAGGCCGCCGTCCCACCGGCCCGGGTCGCGCCCCGCCTCGATCAGGATCCGTTCGGCGGAGAAGTCGCAGGCGGGAGCGTCGTGCTGATGGACGGCATGCACCGCGACCCGCTCCGGCGTCGTCCCGGCGGCCGCGGCCAGCCGGGCCCGGAACACGTCGTGGCCCTCGTTGCCGATCCCGATCCAGTCCAGGACGCAGAGCACGATCGGGTCACCGGCCCCGACCAGGACCACCCCGCGGCAGCTGAGCGCGAGCTCGTCGGTCTCGCGGACCGGCCGGTAGGCCATCTCACTGCCGATCGGCGGCGTCGCATCGACCCGGAAGGTGGCGGCGGCGAGTCCCTCGGCGCGTGCGGCGCCGGTCGTCGAAGTCATGATCATTCTTTCGGGGTGTTGATCAGTTCCGGGCGGTCCGGAACCTGGTGAAGTAGTCGGCCGCGGTCTGCCCGGTCAGCTCCCGGCAGTCGCGGCTGAGGTGCGCCTGGTCGGCATAGCCGGCCGCGACGGCGAGGCCGGCCAGGTCGCTCGCGGTCGCGGCGGTACGGATGGCCCGCTGCAACCGGGCGACGCGGAGATAGGTGGCCGGACCGTACCCGACGGCGACGGTGAAACGGCGCCGCAGCTGCCGTTCGCTCCAGCCAAGATCACGGGTGGCGGCGGAGACCCGCGGCACGCCGCGATCGAGCCGGATCAGCAGCCGGTCCAGCTCCGGGTCCGGTTCGGTGTCGGCCAGTCGCCGGGCGACCAGGTCGGTGATCAACTTCGGGTCGGCGAGCAGCCGATCGGCAGTGCCGGCGCCCTCACGGCCCCACAGGTCGGCCAGGTCGATCCGTTGATCACGCAGCTCGTCGGCGGCGACCCCGAGCACCCGGGGCGCATGCCCGGGCCGGAACCGGATCCCGGTCACCGGCCCGCCTTCGGCCGAGGTCGGCTCCCAGGCCCGGGTGTCGGGCCCGGCGATGAAGACCCGCTCGGGCCCGACGATCAGATCCAGGCAGCCGTCCGGGACGATGGCGCGGCCTCGCTCGGCGGGCTCCGGTGCCGACCGCCAGAGACAGCGGATCGCGTCCGCGATCCGAGGCGGAGGTGCGTACTCGGCGTACATCACCCTCATTATCCCGCGCAGCGCCGACAACGGAACGAGGGCCGCCGTCGGTGACGGCGACCCTCGCTCGTTGAGTCGGGACAGTCAGGCGGCAGAGGTCAGGCCTCGCCGCGCTCTTCCTTCAGCTTGGCGACCTCCGCATGCACCTTCTCCATGTCCAGGTCCTTGACCGCGTCCACGACCTGCTTCAGCTGCGGCCCCTGCAACGCCCCGGCCTGGTTGAAGACCAGCACGCCCTCCCGGAACGCCATCAGCGTCGGGATGCTGGACACCCCGAGCTGGCCGCTCAGGGACTGGTTCGCGTCCGTGTCGAGCTTGGCGAAGATGATGTCGGAATTCGACTCCGACTCGGCCTCGAAGACCGGACCGAACTGCTTGCACGGCGGACACCATTCCGCCCAGAAGTCGACCAGGACGATGTCGTTGTCCGTGATCGTCTTCTCGAACTGCTCGGCATTGATGTCGATCGTTGCCATGTCTGTCGCTCCTGGCTGCCTCGGCAGCGGTTGTGGTGAATGTCTTGTCGCCGCATGTAACGCACGGCAGGGGTACGGCTATTCCGGGACGTACGCCACGTCCCGAAGGCCCTACTTGATCGCGACCACCCGCCGCATCGGGATGGTGATCGGGAACGGGCCGCGCTTGCTCACCCGGTGGACCAGGAAGTCGATCGCCGACTCGACCCGGGACGGTTTGGTGTTCGGCAGATACAACGCCGACAACAGCAACTCGGCGTCCTCGCGGCCGGTGATCTCATAGTGGTAGCGCTCCCGGGCGTCCTCCACCCGGCGCAAGCCCGCGGCCTCGAGCGAGCGGGTGAAGCCGGCCAGCTCCACCGAACCGGGGAACCGCGGCGATCCACGCAGCCGGGCGTTGATCCGCGCCGGCACCCGCATCTCCCGCGGCGACAGCGGCCGCAGCGCCGGCGCGATGGCCGCCAGCACCCCGCCGGGCTTCAGCACCCGGGTGATCTCGGCCAGCACCTGGCTCAGCGGCCGGATCACCAGCAGTCCCATCGAGCTGGTGACCGCGTCGAAGGATCCGTCGGCGAACGGCAGTTTCAGCGCGTCGCCGCGGACCCAGGGACCGGGGCCGCGCTCGGCCGCCAGCCGCAACTCGTCCGGCGAGACGTCGATCCCGATCACGGTCCGGCCCGGCGCCGCCAGCTCCCGTGACATCGGCCCGGAGCCACAGGCGAGATCCAGCACCGTACCGGCGTCCGACACGGCGCGGGCCAGCCAGCGGTACGGCGAGTGATCGCCGCCGAACGATCTGGACAGGACGGCTTCGATGATGCCCGGCCGGGCGGCATGGAACTGGGCCAGATAGCGCGGCCAGTCCAATCCGTCTTCGGACACGACGAGGGCCGGCATCACACCCGGGAGACGAACAGGTAGGCCGACGCTTCCGGTGTGATCTCGCACGGCGGAGCGCCCTCGGCGGTCAGCTTCACGCCCAGCCCACCACCCTCGACCAGCACCTCGACGCCGGGGCGGACGCCCGCCTGACGCAGCGTCGCCATGGTGTCGATGTCCTTCTGGATCTCTTCGCTGATCCGCTCCACGACGACCCGGACGGGCACGCCGCCGGTCGACTCCACCAACTCGCGCAGCTGGTGGTTGCCGGCCCGGAACTCGATCCGCGGCGACTTCACGCCGAGCTCGTCCAGACCGGGGATCGGGTTGCCGTACGGCGACGCGACCGGTGACTCGAGCAGCTCGACCAGCCGGTGCTCGACGTCGGTGGAGATGACGTGCTCCCAGCGGCAGGCCTCGACGTGCACCTTCTCCCACTCCAGGCCGATCACGTCGGTCAGCAGCCGCTCGGCCAACCGGTGCTTGCGCATCACCCGCATGGCCCGGTCGCGACCCTCCGGGGACAGCTCCAGGTGCCGGTCGCCCTCGACCTTGACCAGGCCGTCCCGCTCCATCCGGGCGACGGTCTGCGACACGGTCGGCCCGCTCTGGTGCAGCCGCTCGGCGATCCGGGCCCGCAGCGGCACGATCCCTTCTTCCTCCAGCTCGAAGATGGTCCGCAGATACATCTCCGTGGTGTCGATCAAATCGCTCACGGTGCCCATTCTCCCTGATCAAACTGTTGTCCGGATCACGACCGGCGGCACTTACGGGCCGACCTGCCACAATGCGGCGACGCCCGGCCACACGGATCGTGAACGCAAGACTAGTGCCGTAACACTAGAACATGAGATTCAGTTCCGATCCAGACCTGGCGACGCCAGGGTCAGGACGCTAGCAGGCCCAGCAGACGGGCGACCTCCACCGCGACGGCGTCCCGGGCCGGGCCGAGGTATTTCCGGCTGTCCACCAACTTCGGGTCGCCGTCCAACAACTCTCGGACCGTGCCGGTGAAGACGGAGTTCAGGTGCGTCGCGATGTTGATCTTGGACATGCCGGCCGCGACCGCGCGGACGATCTCGTCGTCGGGCACGCCGGACGAGCCGTGCAGCACCAGCGGTACGGGCACCGCGGCGGCCAGTTCGGCGATCAGGTCCAGATCCAGCCGGGCGGTCCGCGCGGTCATCGCGTGCGAGGAACCGACGGCGACGGCGAGGGCGTCGATCCCAGTCTCGGCGACGAACCGGACCGCCTCGTCGGGCCGGGTCCGGGCCCCCGGCGCGTGCACACCGTCCTTGCCGCCGACCTCGCCGAGCTCGGCCTCGACCGAGATCCCCCGGGCCCGGCACTGCGCCACCACCGCGGCGGTCTCACCGACATTGCTCTCGTACGGCAGCGCGGAGGCATCGAACATGACCGAGGTGAAGCCGAGCGCGACCGCCTGGTCGACCAGCTCCCGCTCGGTGGCGTGATCGAGATGCACCACCGCGCGGACCGACGCGGCCTCGGCGATCGCCAGCGTGGCCAGGCCGATCGGCCGCAAGGCCCGGTGATAGCGCACCGCGTTCTGCGAGACCTGCAGCACGACGTCGCGGTCGGCCTGCTCGGCGCCGGCGACCAGGGCCTCGGCGTGCTCGATGCTGAACACGTTGAACGCGCCCACCGCCCGCTTCTGTTCGGTCGCGGTGTGCAGCACGTCGGTCAGGGTGGCCAGGGTCATCGGGTCTCCATCCAGGCGCCGGCCCGCAGCACCCGCTGCAGCCGGCCAAGATCATCAACGACACAGAGATCGGCGGCGCGGCCGGCGGCGAGCTCGCCGACCCGGTCCAGGCCGTGCCGGCGGGCCGGCGTGGTCGCGGCCATCCGGGCGGCCTCCGGGATCGAGACCCCGAGGCCGACCACGTACGCGACCGCGTCGGCCATGGTCAGCGTCGAGCCGGCGATTGAGCCGACCGCTCCGTCGGCACCGACCAGGTGCACCGCGCCCTGTCGCACGACGACGTCCAAGTCGCCGAGCCGATAGGAGCCGTCGGCCAGCCCGGCCGCGTTCATCGCGTCGGTGATCAACGCCACCCGATCCGGCCCGGCGGCGGCGATCGCCATCATGATCACGTCCGGGTGCAGATGGATGCCGTCGCAGATCAGCTCGACCATGATCGAATCCCGGGTGAGCAGCCGCGGGACCGGGCCTGGCTCACGATGGTGGATCGAGCGCATCGCGTTGAACAGGTGCGTCGCCACCTCGGCCCCGGCGTCGATCGCCTCGTCGGCCTGCCGTTCGTCCGCATCGCTGTGACCGAACGCGACCCGGATCCCGCCCTTGGTCAACCGGTCGATCGCGGCCAGACCATGATCGAGTTCCGGCGCGATGGTGATCATGGAGATCTGCCCGTCGCCGGCTGCGAGCAACCGATCCAGTAACTCGGGCGCGGGCGGCCGGAGCAGCGCCGGATCATGGGCGCCGCACTTGGCCGCGGACAGGAACGGGCCCTCCAGGTGGATGCCGGCGAACACCCCGCGCCGCACCAGCGGCACCAGGGTCTCGATCTGCGCCACCAGCCGGTCCGGCTCGGCGCTGACCAGGCTGGCGAGGCTGGTCGTGGTGCCGTGCCGGGCGTGAAACTCCCGGGCCAGCAGGGCCTCGTCCGGATCGGTGGTCGGGTAGTCGCCGCCGCCACCGCCGTGCACGTGGGTGTCGACGTAGCCCGGCAGCACCCAGCCCTCGATCGGCTCCCCGACGCCGGCGCCGGCGGGCCCGACCTCGGTGATCATCCCGTCGGCGATCCGCAGCAGCGCGTCCTCCCGTACCCCCTCCGGCGTCACCACCCGCTCACACCGCAACACCGTCTCACTCATGATCAAGGCCTTCCCAGGCGATCAGGCCGGCACCGATCAGGCCGGCGTCGGCGCCGAGGGTGGCCAGGCGCAGCTCCGGCACCCGCTGGAAGGTCGCGGTGGCGGCGATCCGGCGGCCGATCTCGGGGACGAACAGGTCGGCGGCGCCGGACAGTCCGCCGCCGATGATGATCACCTCAGGGCCGAGCAGGGTGGTGCACAGCAGCAGCGACTCGGTCAGCGCCTCGGTGGCCAGCGCGAACGACGCCAGGGCGTAGGCGTCGCCGGCCCGGGCCGCCTCGGCGACCGCCCGGGCGTCGGGATTGGGGCCGACCGTGGTGCCCCGCGCCGCGGCATAGGAACGCGCCACCCCGGCGGCCGAGGCAACCGACTCCAGGCACCCGAGCTGACCGCAGGCGCAGAGGGTCTCGCCGGCGGCCCGGACCCGGGTGTGGCCGACCTCGCCGGCATAGCCGTCGGCCACCAACAGCCGGCCGTCGACGATCAGGGCCGCGGCGATGCCGGTGCCGATCGGCAGGAACAAGACGTTGCGCGCGTCCGGGCAGCCGAGTCGCCACTCGGCCAGGCCACCGGCCCGGACGTCGTGACCGACCGTCCCGGACAGCCCGGTGCGATCATGCAGCCGGTCCCGGATCGGCATCTTGGTCCAGCCGACGTTGGGCGCCGACAGCACGGTGCCGGTGGCCGGATCGATGATCCCCGGCACGACGATGCCGAAGCCGCGGCACGGGCCGGGTGCGGCCGCGACGGCCTCGGCGATCCGGTCCGCCAGCCAGTCGGCCAGACCCTCCTGGCCGCCCGACCGGTCGGTCTCCAGCCGGCGCACGGACGTGGCCGAGCCGTCCTCGCTGACGTACCCGATCTTGGTCAGGGTGCCGCCCAGATCGACCGCGACGATGCACTCGGGCGCGGTGCCGGACATCAGGCTTCGGAGCCCTCGAGGATGACGGAGCGGGACAGGTGCCGCGGCTGATCCGGGTTCACGCCGAGTGACACGGCGCGGGCCACGGCAACCCGCTGGGCCAGGATCAGGTCGACCATCGGGTCATGATCATGATCGACGAAGGTGGCGCCGGTCGCGCCGACGTCGCCGGCCAGCCCGTCCGGGGCCTGGCCGAACATCCAGACCGCGCGACCTGGGCTGGCGATCGAGATCGGGCCGTGCCGGTAGTCCATGGCCGGGTACGACTCCGCCCAGCTGGCCGACGTCTCGCGGAACTTCAGCGCCGCCTCGTGCGCGATCCCGATCGACCAGTCGCGGCCGAGGAAGGTGATCTGCTCGACCTCGGGCAGGCCCTCCGGCAGTGGTGCGGTGACCGCCCGGCCGGCCGCCTCGATCAACGGAGCAAGATCATCACCGAGGATCGAGCGGAACAGTGCCAGCGTGCTGGTGGCGAACCGGGTCTGCACCACCGACTTCTCGTCGGCGAACGACAGATCCACCACCTCGTCGGCCAGATCGACCACCGGGGTGCTCAGGTCGCCGGTGACCGCTACCGTCGGCACCCGGCCGCGGAGCCGGGTCAGCACCTCGAGCACCTCGGTCGTGGTGCCGGACCGGGTCAGCGCGACCACCCGGTCATAGCGGCGGTCCAGCACCTCGCTGGCCGTGTACGCATCGCTCTCGCCGAGCCCGCGGGACTCCCGCCAGTGGGCCACGATCTGGGCCACGAACCAGGAGGTCCCGCAGCCGACGAAGGCGACCCGCTCGCCCGGGCGGGGCAGGCGGTCGGCCACTCGGGCGGCGCCGGCGACGGCGGTGGACCAGCACTCCGGCTGGGAGGCGATCTCGGCTTCTACGTGAAGACTCATGCGCAACATCATCCTTGTGAAAGTGCGTGTTTTGTTCCCAAACATGCAGATCTGAACATATCATCCAGATCACCATGAAAGGTGCAGTCACCCGAGCCGAGCGCTTGCCGGCGCTGCTCGAACGGCTGGTCGCGGCGGGCCAGCTCGAGGTCGAAGAGGCGGCGGCCCATTTCGGTGTGTCCGCGGCGACCATCCGCCGCGACCTCGACCACCTGGCCGAGCAGCAACTGCTCGCCCGCACCCACGGCGGCGCCGTCCCGAACAGCACCAGCTACGACCTGCCGCTGCGCTACAAGACGACCGCCCGCGGCGACGCCAAGGCGCGGATCGCGGAGTACGCGGTCGGCCTGCTCTGGCCGGGCTGCACGGTTGCCCTGAACGGCGGCACGACGACCGTCGAGGTGGCCCGCGCGCTGCCCCGGGCGCCCCAGTTGCGGGACGCGATCGACGGCCGGACGCCGCAGCACGGCATCACCGTGGTGACCAACGCGCTCAACATCGCCGCCGAGCTGACCGTCCGCCCGTTCATCAAGATCGTCGTCTGCGGCGGCGTGGCCCGGCCGCAGAGCTACGAGCTGGTCGGTGCGATCGCCAGCGACACGCTGAAACAGCTCACCCCGGACCTGTGCTTCCTCGGCGTGATGGGGCTCGACCCGGTCGCGGGCCTGACCACGAACGACGACGCCGAGGCCGCGATCAACCGGGTGATGATGCAGCAGGCCAAGCGCACCATCGTGG
The DNA here is from genome assembly GCF_009299835.1 of Microlunatus speluncae. Lineage (GTDB taxonomy): Bacteria > Actinomycetota > Actinomycetes > Propionibacteriales > Propionibacteriaceae > Microlunatus > Microlunatus speluncae. The sequence goes on along the minus strand of NZ_VKCZ01000004.1, from coordinate 21,764 downwards.
TGGCGGACTCGAGCAAGCTCGGCGAGGTCGGCTTCTGCCGGATCTGCCGGCTGGACGAGGTCGACGCCGTGCTGACCGATTCCGAGGTCGACCCCGAGATCGTCGCCACCATCCGCAAGGCCGGGCCGGACGTGATCTTGGCCTGATTGTGCTCACCCCGAAATCCGTTGACGGGTTTGATCCGGCGGCCTACGGTGGTGGAACACGTGAAAGGAGGTGGTCCAAAGAATGAATTGCTTTGGGACATGTGAGGTGGCGGCCAGCTAGTCGCTGACCGGTCTGGAAACTGGTCGGTCGTCGACCGGCTAATCCAAAGCCAACACCCGAACCCGCGAGTGCCGGAGCTTGTCCGCCCGGCCGTTGAGCCCGACCCACTGAGTCGGAGGAGACGAAAGCTCGCGGGTTTGTCCATGTCTGCGCCATGTCGCCCCGTCGGAGAGAATCGCTCCATGATCAGCAGGACCGTGACCGTCGCCGCCGACCGACTGCCGGCCTGGATCGACGGCTTCCGGCGTCGACACGGCGAATTGCACGCCGTCCGGGACGGCGACCAGGTGATGATCACGGCCGCCGACGAAGCGGTCGCGGTGATCACCGTGCCGTTCCCGCCGCTGCCCGACGCGGCCGAACCGATCCCGGCCCTGCTCGAGCAGGTGGCCGCAGAGCGCCGGATCGGCGCCCTGCTGGTCCGCCGCAGCGGCTACGCGATCGGCGTCTTCGCCGGAGCCGAGTTGATCATCTCCAAGGTCGGCAGCCGTTATGTCCAAGGCAAGACCAAGGCCGGCGGCTGGTCCCAGCAGCGGTTCGCCCGCCGCCGGGACAATCAGGCCACCGCCCTGTACGGCGCGGTCGCCGATCAGGCCCATCGGCTGTTGTCACCCGAGGCGACGCGACTGACCGGCCTGGCCACCGGCGGCGACCGGGCCGGCATCGACGCCGTGCTCGAAGATCAACGTCTGGCGCCGCTGCGCGATCTGGTGCTGCCCCGGCTGTATCCGGTGCCGGACCCGAAGCTCGCCGTGCTGCGGGAATTCCCGCGGCTCTTCAACGCGGTGCAGATCGGGCTCAACGATCTCGCGTGATCGCCGTGATCAACGCCGCTTCCCCGCGAGCACGACCACCAGGTGCGGCACGTCCTGCTCGGCGATGAACTCGATTTGATCATGGACGTACAGCCGCCGGGTGACCGGCCAGCCGAGGTCCGGGTCGAGGATGTCCGACGCGTAGGACGGCGCGTGACGGGCAGGGTCAGGTCGATGGCGATGCCTTGGGTGAAGACTCCGAACCACCGCTTGCGATGCTGTGCGGCGCCCAGCTCGGCGGCGTCGATGATCATCGGCTGGAGGTCGTATCCGAGTGCTCGCATGCCGTCCAGCCACCAGGGGAACAGGACCCAGTCGGTGAACTCAAGCACGTTCTCCACGATCACGGCCTGGTGGCGGTGCACCTCGGCGGCTTCGACGCCCGGCGCTGGTCCGGGCGCCACCGAGATCGGATCACCTCCTCTCAGTAGGCGATGGTCCCCTTGGTCCCCGTTGAACCGGAAGATGATCCGTCCGGGGTAGGCGTTGTTGATGTCTGTGACTAGGCAACTTCCTAGCCTCGACACGACCCCGTCCATCTTTCGGTAAGGGCCGCAACAACCCCTCGGAATTGTCATATCAGTATTGACACTTTGTCAGTTAGCAACTGACACTGGACCATGGTCATCCAACGGAAGTTGCGCTGCTCGTTCTGCCTGAAGCCCGAAGATGAGGTGGCCAAGCTGGTCTCTGGGCCGGGAAGCCTGATCTGTGACGGCTGTGTCCAACTGGCCGCGGAGATCATCGCGTCCGATCAGCCGTCGAACGGATCGAAGTCGCCAGATCTTCCGGCGTGGTCGACCATGCCGGACGAGCAACTGTTGGCACGGTTGCCCTTGCTGGCCGAGACCGCGGATCGAGTAGAGGACTCGCTGGCCGGTTGGGTGGCCGAGGCGCGCCGGCGCGGCTCATCCTGGGCTCGCATCGGTGCTGCGATGGGGGTCACCCGCCAGTCGGCCTGGACCCGCTTCGCCAGCACCGAGTGAGCCCGGGCATTCTGGGGCGATGGCTCTCATTCACGCGGCGTCCCTCGTCCCGACCAAGCTCGAGGCCCTGGCCGGGTGGCTGCCGGACCAGCCCTGGGCGAGCGGCCACACCGGTGACCTCGAGCTCCTCGGCGCCTACCGCTTCGACGACCCGGAGGGCGAGGTCGGCCTCGAAACCCATCTCGTCCGCGGCGGCGACGTCGTCCTGCAGGTGCCGCTGAGCTATCGCGGCGCTCCGCTCACCGGCGCCGAGGAGGCGCTGGTCTGCACCATGGAGCACAGCGTGCTCGGGCGCCGTTGGATCTACGACGGCTGCGCCGACCCGGTGTTCGCGACGATGCTGGCCGCCGTCACTCTGACCGGGGTCGGCCAGTCGGTCCAGTTCATCGCGGCCGACGGGCGGGTCGGCACCCGGCCGCCGACCGTCCGGCTCGGTGGCGGCGGCTGGATCACCGAGGCGGTGGATCTCAGCGGCTTCGCGGCCGCGACCGCGGACGGCGACTCGACGGTACTGCGCGGCGACCGGGTCGAGCTCCGGCTGGTCCGGCAGCCCGCCGCCGTCGACGTGCCGGCAACCGGCAGCTATCTCACGGGCGCCTGGCCCGGCCAGGACCGGCCGGCTCTGCTCGCGACCGCAACGGTCACGGGGCCAGTCGGGTGAGCTTCCAGGTCGTACCGTCGCCGAGGTAGCGCAGTCGATCATGCATCCGGCTGGGCCGGCCCTGCCAGAATTCGATCATGGTCGGGGTGACCCGGTAGCCGCCCCAGTGCGGCGGGCACGGCACGTCGGTGTCGGCGAAGCGCTGCTCGGCCCGCCGGTACGACTCCTGCAGCTCGTCCAGCGTGATCTCGCTGGACTGGGACGAGGCCCAGGCGCCGAGCTGCGAGCCCCGCGGCCGCGTGGCGAAGTAGGCCTCCGATTCGGCCCGGGGCACCGGCGCAGTCGTACCCTCGACCCGGACCTGGCGGTGCAGCGGATACCAGCCGAACAGGAGCGAGATCCGTGGCTCCGCGACCAGTTCGGCGCCCTTGGCCGAGTCGTAGTTGGAGTAGAAGACGAAGCCTTCCGCGTCGACCTCCTTCAGCAGCACCGTTCGTGACCGCGGCCGGCCGTCGGCGACGGTGCCGATCACCATCGCGGTCGGCTCCGGCAGCGTGCCGGTCTCCTTGGCCGCGAAGGCATCGGCCAGCCAGGCCTCGAACAGCCGGTACGGATCCGCCGGCGCCGTCGACTCCAGCAGCTGATCACCGGTGTAGTCGACACGTTCGGCGGAGAGGTCGGGGTTCACCCCGCCAGTGTCCCATCGGCCGTTGCGATGGAAGAATGCATCGCTGTGACCGAGCTCCGCATTCCCACCGATCTGCTCCCGGCCGACGGCCGTTTCGGCTCCGGCCCGGCGAAGGTGAGGCCGGAGTCGATCAAGGCCCTGGCCGGTGAGCGGGCCGACCTGCTCGGGACCTCGCACCGGCAGGCGCCGATCCGCGGCCTGGTCGCCGAGGTGCGGTCCGGGCTGGCGGAGCTCTTCGCCGCGCCGGACGGCTATCAGGTGGTGCTCGGCAACGGCGGCTCGACCCTGTTCTGGGATCTGACCGTCGCCTCGCTGATCCGGCGGCGCAGCGCACACGGCAGCTTCGGTGAGTTCTCGGCCAAGTTCGCGGCCGCCGTCGCCGCCGCGCCGCACCTGGACGAGCCCGTGGTCACCGCCGCCGAACCCGGCTCGATCGCGGTGCCGACGGCGGCGCCGGGGGTTGACGTCTATGCCTGGGCCCACAACGAAACCTCGACCGGCGCGATCGCCCCGGTGACCCGGATCGACGGCGCGGACGACGACGCGTTGATGATCATCGACGGCACGTCGGCCGCGGGCGGCGTGCAGGTCGACGTGGCCGCCACCGATGCCTACTACTTCGCGCCACAGAAGAGTTTCGGCTCCGACGGCGGCCTGTGGCTGACGCTGCTCTCGCCGGCTGCGCTGGAGCGGACCGCGGAGATCGCCGCGACCGACCGGTGGATCCCGGAGACGCTGAGCCTGGCCGTGGCGATCGACAATTCGATCAAGGACCAGACCCTGAACACGCCGGCGATCGCCACGCTGATCATGCTGGCCGACCAGCTGCGCTGGCTCAATGATCATGGTGGCCTGCCCTTCGCGGCGGCCCGGACCGCCGAATCCTCCACCCGGCTGTACGACTGGGCCGATGCCTCGCCGTTCGCGACCCCGTTCGTCGCCGAACCGGCCCACCGCTCCCCCGTCGTCGGCACCATCGACTTCACCGGCGTGGACGCGGCCAGGATCGCCGCCGTGCTGCGCGACAACGGGGTGGTCGACACGGAGCCGTATCGCAAACTCGGTCGCAATCAGCTCCGGGTCGGCATGTATCCCAATGTCGACCCCGACGACGTCAGTCGCCTCTGTGCCTGCGTCGACTGGGTGCTGGAGCGAATCGCCGACTGACGGATCAGCGTTTCTTGATCAGCGCGACCACCAGGCCGGCGATCAGCGCGACCACCGCGGCCGCGCCGAGCGAGAAGAACGTCCCGCCCCGGTTGTCGGCCGGCGGGGGCGCCGCCGATTCCGTCGCTGACGGCGGCGGAGCCTGGCTCGAGTCCTTGGGCGTCGACGGCTTCTTCGACTCCGGCGGCTGGCTCTCGCCCTCGGCCGCGTCCTTGACCTCGGCCGGGATGTCGACGGAGTAGACGTCGGACTTCTCGCCCTCGCTGCCGACCATCAGCTTCTCGCCGTCCAGCGAGACGGTGATCGACTCACCCTGCCGCTGGAACGGCAGCGGCGCCCGGCCGATCAGGTCATAGCTGTCCGGGTCCAGCACCTCGACCGAGACGTACGTACGCAGGGCGACTCCCTGCCCGTCCGGCAGCGACACCGCGTCGGTGACGAAGGCGGGGGCGTCGCCGACCCGTTTCAGCTCGTTGATGCCCTGCCGGGACGGCTCCTCCGGGGCGGCATAGATGCCACCCTTGCCTTCCTTGCTGACGATGTAGAGCCGACCGTCGTCGTCGACGAAGAGGGCCTCGGCGTCGCGGGGGCCGTCCGGGTATTCGAAGTCGTACGAGCGGTAGGACTGCTTTCCGCCGTCCGGATCGGGGTTGTCGAAGAAGTAGACCGTGACGAACTCGCGTTCGGTGTCGTTGTCGCCGATGTCGCCGAGGTAGAGGCGGCCGTTGTGCATCGCGACCGCCTCGATGTCGGTGGGCTCGGCACCGAACGACAGCGTCCCGGTCACCTCGCCGTCCTCGTCCAGGGCGAAGGCGCGGCCCTCGTCGCCGGAGTCGTTCACGGTCCAGTAGCAGTTGTTGTCCGGATCGGTGGCCAGCCCCGACGACTCCTTGATCCGCTCGTCGCCGATGGTGAAGGCCACCTCGTCCTTGGCGACCGCGGCGCGCGGCGCCACCGCCCACAGACAGAGGGAGAGCGGGAGCAACACCAGCACCGACAGCAGGACGCGACCGGCCGTCCGCACCATCCGTTTGTCCTCCGTTTCGCGATGCATTCCCCGCTCACCAGAGCGTACGTGATGCCGACGGCGGACCAAGCTATGGTTCGCCGCGCCAAGACTGTTTAAGGTTCAAGCATGGAGATTGACGGGTTGCCGCTGCATCCACTGGTCGTCCACGCCGTCGTGATCTTCGTGCCGCTCTCGGCGGTCGGAGCGATCGCGATCTCGGTCTCGGTCTGGGTCCGTCGTCGCTACGGCTGGCTGACCTCGGCGTTCGGGCTGATCGCGATGGTCTCGACCTTCGTGGCGCAGCGGGCGGGTCAGTCGCTGTACGAGTCGTTCCCGCGGCCGACCGAGGCGATGACCGCGCATTCCGAGATCGCCGTCGGGCTCTGGCCGTGGGTGGTGCTGCTGTTCCTCGGCGCGCTGTCGGTCACCGTCCTGCAGCACCTGATCGATCGCGGCCGGAAGGGGACCGGGCTCCGGGTCGCCAGCTGGGTCGGGATGGCGCTGGCGGTGATCAGCGGGATCGGCGCTTCGGTGCAGGTGTTCCGCGCCGGCCATTCCGGGTCGACCGCGGTCTGGGGCTAACCGGAGCCGAGGCCCTGCCAGATCGCGGCGATCGCGACCACGGCGAGCAGGCCGATCAGCACGCCGGTGACGATGGCGCGTCTGGTTCGGGGGGTCACCGCCCCAGTGTCGCGCACGACGCGCGGCGCAGCCGGGTTGGGTCTGGCATGTCGAGTCAGCGCTCCATTACGGTTCGTACATGGGTGAGCTCCGGTTGTACGCGATCGGGATCGATGAGGTCCGCGGCATGTTCGGCGCTCGCCCGGAGGAAGCGGCCCGGCTGCGCGAGGTCGCCAACCGGGCATTGGGGCCGGTGCCGGCGGCGCAGGGCGGCGGCCTGCTGTCCCGGCTCGGGCCGATCTTCCGCCGGGATCCCAACGCCCCGGTGATCTCGCCGACCCAGCCGCTGCCGGCCGACGTGGACGCGCTGCTGAACGGGTCCTACATCCCGCCGGAGCGGGTCGGCGCCACCTGGCGCCTGCTCGAGGTGCTGGTCGCCGGCTCGGCCTGGGGCTCCTCCAAGCTCGAGCTCACCTCCCGCTCCCTGGACGATCTCGACTTCGCGCTGGCCCGCGGCGGCGTGTCCGCGGCGGTCGGCTTGCGGCACCTGCTCAACTCCTCGACCAGCGTCAACCTGGTCCCGGTGCAGGGCCTGATCGTCGGCTATCACCCGTACCACAAGGCGCTCGGGATGGCGTCGGCCTACCGGGCGGCGATGCCGGAGGTCAAGACGCCGGAGCAGCAGGAACTGGTCTCCGGCCTGGTCACCTGGCTGGACGGCTTCGTCCACTGGGCCGACGTGGCGCCGCAACTGGGCCGGCCGACTCCGGACCTGATCGGCTTCTGGGTCGTTGGCTAAGGCGCGATGTTCTGGTTCAGCCGGAACACGTTGTCCGGGTCCCAGTCCTGCTTCACCTGCCGCAGCCGCGCGTACGTCGGCGTCGGATAGGCCGCCTCCGGGCCCTCGTCGATGAGGAAGTTGACGTAACTGCCGACCACCGGCGCCGGCAACTGTCGCGAACCCGCCCGAGTCCACTCCCGGGCGGCGGCACCGTCCTGACCGGGCAACCAGCTGTCGTGGAACTCGACCGCCCACCGGGCCGACCGGGGTGCGTAGGCGGTCGCGTCGGCCGGGACCCGGGCGATCGCGCCGCCGACCGCGGTCACCATCACCATCGCGAACGGTGACGGGGTGGCCTGCTTGTGCTCGATCAGCAGGTCGATCGTCGGGTCGTCGATCTCCTCGTGCAGGGAGGCCTTGAGATAGCGGCCCAGCCCGTGCTCCGACATCGGATCGATGGTCTGCTGCAGCACCGGATACGGCATCGGCTGGAACTGGTCGACCACCGGGGTGCCGAGCCGGCGCAACGGATCCAGCACCCGCTCCCCCTCCTCGGCCGGGCCCGCGTAACAGCCGGCGATGATCACGGCCGGCCGGCCGCGCAACGATTCCGGGATGTACGGTGCGGGCGGCGCGGTCGTCAACACCAGCACCTGGCCGACCTCATCCGGGGCGCCGGCGCCGAACTCCCGGAACCTCCGGAACAGGCTGGCCGCGTCCGCACCGTCGTAGATCACCGAGCCGGCGAAGACCGGGCCGAGCGGGTGCAGCCGATAGCTGAACCTGGTCACGACACCGAAGTTGCCACCGCCGCCGCGCAGGGCCCAGAACAGGTCCGGATGCTGTTCGGCGTTGGCGGTGATGATCTCGCCGGCGGCGGTGACCAGCTCGACCTCCAGCAGGTTGTCGCAGGTCAGACCGTGTTTGCGGGCCAGCCAACCCATCCCGCCGCCGAGCGTGAGCCCGCCGATGCCGGTGTGGGAGACCAGGCCGCCGGTGGTCGCCAGGCCGTGTTGCTGGGTCGCGGCATCAAGATCAGCCAGCAGGGCCCCGCCCTCGGCGACGGCGATCCTGCGTTCGGCGTCGACCTCGACCCGACGCATCCGGCTGAGGTCGACCACGACACCGCCGTCGACCGCCGAATGGCCGGGGATGCTGTGCCCGCCGCCGCGGACCGCGATCGGCAGCGCGTTGGCGCGGGCAAGGCCGATCGCCGCCGCGACGTCCGCGGCCGAGGTGCAGCGGGCGATCAGGGTGGGGCGTCGATCGATGGCGCCGTTCCAGATCCTGCGGAGTTCGTCGTAGCCGGGATCGTCGGCGAAGATCAACTCTCCGGCGAATCCGTTGGCGGCCGCGCGAAGCCCGGCTTCGAGTGTGGTCATGGGTCGCTCCCCCCGATGGTTGGTTCTGCCAGTATCGGAGTTTTCGGCCCGCCGTGTGATCCGTTGTTCTACGTACTTTCCGGGCGTTGGTGGTTACGGGTGTTCCGGGCGCTCGGCCAGCCAGTCATCGAGGGTGGCGACCCGCTGCGGGTGCTGCCGGCTCCGGGCCAGGAAGCCGGCGCCGTGCTGCGGCATCGGGTCCTGATCGGTCGGCTGATAGCGCAGGTCGACGCTCCACCGGACGTGATCGGCGTCGTTGGGGGTCGAGCTGTGCACCAGCCGGTCGTTGAACAGGATCGCCGCGCCGGCCGGCACCGGCAGGGCCACGACGCGGGCGGGCTCCAGCTCGAGCTCGTCGGCGCCGAGGGTCAGGTAGCCGGTCCCGGATCGTTGCTCGGCCTCGAAGTTCATCACCCGGTGTCGTTGGGTCCGCGGATAGACGTGCAGGCAGCCGTTCTCCAGGGTCGCGTCGACGAAGGAGATCCAGACCGTGATCACCGGGTTGGAGTTGGCGTCCGGCCAATAGGACTTGTCCTGGTGCCAGGGCACGGCGCCGGCCGCGATCCGCGGCACCTTGGGCCGGACGTTGTAGACCGGGTTGGCGAAGATCTCCGGGCCGATCAGGCTCTCCACCGCGTCCAGCACCTTCGGGTTGCTCATCAGCGTGTGGTAGCCGGCGATCCGGTCTCGCCAGCTGCGCCCGTACTGCAGGAAGTCGTCGCCGGTCAGCCCGTCGAACAGCCGGGCCAGCCGGTAGGGGAACCCGATCCCGGTCAGCGGATCGGTGATCTTGCCGGCGGCCAGCAGCTCGGCCGCGATCCGGTCCACCTTCTCGGTCAGCGCGGCTCGGACCGGCGCCATGTCCTCGTCGGAGAGCAGGTCGTTGATCACCAGATAGCCCTCGGTGTCGTACTGCTCGACCTGGGCCGCGGTCAGGCTGCCGTGGTTGCCGGCGCGCATCCGGACGTTGCCGAGTTGATCATCGTTGCGGCTGATCGCTGCTCTCATGCCCGTGAGCGTACGAAATCCGGGCCTCCGGCACGTGGTCCGGACCGATCGATCAGTGGTAGAAACCGATCATGTCCGATTCCGGCTCAACCGTCGCACTACGGATCGAGAGCCCGCCCCGGGTCGTGACCATCGGCCTCGGCCGGCACGGCGTGCGGGAGCCGGTCGAGCAGTGGCTGCTGCCCGAACTCTGCTCGGTGCACCTGTACGACTACCGGGCCGAGGTCAGGGTGGACGGCGTCGTCCATCCGATCCGTCCCGGCTCGCTGAGCATCATCCCGGCCGGCACGCCGATGGAGTTCCGCTATCGCGGGCCGTCGGAACACCTCTACGCCCACCTGCGGTTGCCCGCTCGCGGCCCGGCCGTGCCGGCCCCGGTGATCCAGGATCTCGGTGACGAGGCCGCCGCGATCCGCTCCCGGCTCACCGCGGTGATCACGGCAGGATCGGCCCGGCGATCGGCCGAGCTGTGGGCGATCCTCTGGCGGGCCGCGGTCCGGGGCGGTCGACCGGACCCGGCTGCCGCCGGTGATCATCCCGCGGTGGCCGAGGCGGTCGCGTACATCGAGGCCAACCTGGCCCGGACCATCAGGGTCGACGACATCGCCCGGGCGTCCCACCTCTCGGCCAGCCACCTGAACCGGCTGTTCCAGCAGCGGTTCGGCTCCGGGGTCGGGCACTATCTGCGGCGGCGCCGCTCAGACCGGGTGCGGCACCTGTTGACCGAGACGACTCAATCGATCGGCTCGATCGCGGCCAGCGTCGGCATCCACGACCTGCAGAACTTCAACAACTTCTGTCACGCCTGGCTGGGCGATTCACCCCGCCGGATCAGAGCCACTTCTTCTTGACCTCGGCCTCGAGGTCGACGCCGTGGTGGCGGGCCAGCAGCAGCACGTGCGCGAACACATCGGCCATCTCCTCGCCGAGGATGTCGTCGGCGTCCTCGACGTTGAACCCGTGATCACGAGACTGGCCGGTGCGGATCAGGAAGGCGCGGGTCAACTCCCCGACCTCCTCGTTCAGCTTCAGCATCATCCATTCCGGGGTCCGCTCGACCCCGAAGTGCCGGCCGTAGGACTCCGACCGGATCTCGACCTGATCGGACAGTTCACGCAACTCCATGGTCCGACCCTACGACTTCCGGTTGCTGGCGGTGAAAATGAGGGCACAGACCAGCCCGGTCAGCCAGCCCCAGTACAGCCCCCAACCACCACCGGCGCCGACCTGTCCCGCGAGCAGCAGAGGGATCCTCTCGGCCGGGTACTGGTAGAAGATCATCATCACCGGGAAGGTCGCCAGCGTGGCCAGCCAGCCACCGGCGATCGCCGCGAACCAGGTGCCGAACAGGACTGCCGCGAAGCCGCGTCGCCGGTCCGCCGCCCGCGTCACGAGCCAGGTGATCAGCAGCACCACCGCGGCCAGGACGACCAGGCCGAGCAGGGTGAAGAGCAGGCGCTCCGGCCGAATCGGATAAGGAAAGTCGACCGGCGTGTAGAACAGGAACCGGAACGGCAGGTGATCCCAGCCGGCCATCATGGTCGCGAAGCTGATCAGACCACAGATCAGGGCTCCGAGCGGGGCGAGCACCATCGCGGCGATCAGCACCAGGGCGACCCGCGGCCGGGTCAGGTCCGGACTCTGCACAGGTACGGTCACCCGGTGAGGATAGTGGTCCGGGGGGGTCCGGGTCAGCCGGCCGACTCGATCAGCCGGGACCGCAGGCGGTCGACGGCTTCGCTGCCGAGTCCGCCGCGCCGCAGGTAGGCCTCGGTGCCGCCGTAGCCGCTGTCGAGATGATCAAGCATCGCGATCATCGTCTCCGGCCGACTGCTGAGCTCCTCGGCCAACTGCTCACGTTCGGTCGGATCCGTCGCCGCGGCGAGCCACTCGTTGAAGAGGGCGCGGGTCTGCTCACTGACCGCGGCATAGTCGGCCGCGATCGCCTCGGCCGACACTCCGGCCAGGCTGAGGGCGAGCGCCACCACCGTGCCGGACCGGTCCTTGCCGGAATGACAGTGCACCACGACAGCGCCGGCCGGAGCGGTGGCGACCGCCTCGACGGCGGCGGCGTACAGGTCGGGATTGAGGTCCAGGTTGATCACGTAGTTCTCGCCGAGGCGCAACGCCGGGTCCCACGGATCATCCGGCCGGGCCAGGATTCGGTTGCAGTGCAGCGCTTCACCGGCGAACGGCGACGGGTCGTGCTCGCACTCCGCCGCTGATCGGAGGTCAAGGATCCGACCGATCCCGGCCTCCCGGACGATCTTGATCCCAGCCTCGGTCAGCCGGGTCAGATTGTCCGATCTGATCAACGCCCCGGCCGCGATCCGCCCACCGCCGGCTGTCGCCAATCCCCCAAGATCACGAACGTTGATGCAGTCGGGCCAGTCCAGGATCTGCGATGTCGGCACAGTTCAGCTGATCATGATGGCAGTCCCGCTGTCCAGCCAGGCCGGCTTGATCACCAGAGGCGACCCCACCTTCGCCCCACCTTCTCGACCCTCGCCCCCTAAACAGATGGCGCGAAGAGCGAGCAAGTGGGGCGAAGGTCTGTCATGAGGGGTTGATGACCAGGACGAGGTCGCCGCCCTCTGCCTGCTGGACGCGGCCGATGGCGAGGCGTTGCACCGTGCCGGCGATCGGGGCGGTGATCGAGGCTTCCATCTTCATCGCCTCGATCGTGGCGACGGTGGCGCCGGCCTCGACCTGATCACCCTCGGCGACGGTCACGCTGACGACGCCGGCGAACGGCGCGGCGACGTGGCCCGGATTGCTCGAGTCGGCCCGTTCTGCGGCCTTGACGTCGACCTTGATCGAATTGTCGCGGACCCGGATCGGCCGGAGCTGGCCGTTGAGCGTGCACATGACGGTGCGCATGCCGCGCTCGTCGGCGTCGCCGATCGCCTCCAGGCCCAAGATCAAACTGACGCCCTTGCCCAGCCGGGCAACGTGCTCGTCGCCGGAGCGCAGGCCGTACAGGTAATCCAGGGTGTCCAGCCGGCCGACGTGACCATACGTCTCGCGCGCGGCCTCGAATTCCTTGGTCGGGCCAGGGAAGAGCAAACGGTTCAGCGTCATCTGGCGGTCCCGACCGGGCTTGTCCAGCGCCGCGGAGTCCTCGTCGTTCAGTTCGCCGCGGGTCGCCGGCACCTTCCGCCCCTGCAGGGCCTTGGTCCGGAACGGCTCCGGCCAGCCGCCGGGCGGATCGCCCAGCTCGCCGTTCAGGAAGCCGATCACCGAGTCCGGGACGTCGTAGTTGGCCGGGTTTTCGGCGAAGTCGGCCGGGTCGGCGCCGACTGCGACCAGGTGCAGAGCAAGATCACCGACCACCTTCGACGACGGCGTGACCTTGGTCGGCCGGCCCAGGATCCTGTTGGCCGCGGTGTACATCGCCTCGATCTGCTCGAACTTGTCGCCGAGGCCGAGGGCGATCGCCTGCTGCCGCAGGTTGGACAGCTGACCACCCGGGATTTCATGATCATAAACCCGGCCGGTCGGGCTGGGCAGACCGGACTCGAACGGCAGATAGATCTTGCGTACGGCCTCCCAGTACGGCTCCAGGTCCATCACCGCGCGAAGATCAAGATTGGTCGACCGCTCGGTGTTGGCCAGCGCGGCGACCAGCGCCGAGGCCGGCGGCTGGCTGGTGGTCGACGACATCGGCGCGCTGGCCACGTCGACCGCGTCCACTCCGGCGTCGACCGCGGCCAGCAGCGTGCCGATCTGGCCGCCGGCGGTGTCGTGGGTGTGCAGGTGCACCGGCAGGTCGAACCGGTCCCGCAGCGCGGACACCAGGGTGCGGGCGGCCGGCGGCCGGAGCAGCCCGGCCATGTCCTTGATCGCCAGGATGTGCGCCCCGGCCTCGACCATCCGCTCGGCCAGCCGGAGGTAGTAGTCGAGTGTGTAGAGGTCCTCGCCCGGGTTGGACAGGTCACCGCTGTAGCAGAGCGCGACCTCGGCGATGGTCGTCCCGGTCTCGCGTACGGCCTCGATCGCCGGCCGCATCTGCTCGACGTCGTTCAGCGCATCGAAGATCCGGAAGATGTCGATCCCGACCTCGGCCGCCTCGGCCACGAACGAGCTGGTCACCTTGGCCGGATACGGCGTGTAGCCGACGGTGTTCCGGCCGCGGAGCAGCATCTGCAGGCAGAGCCCGGGCATGTTGTAGCGCAGCGCCGCGAGCCGCTCCCAGGGGTCCTCGTTGAGGAACCGCAACGCGACGTCATAGGTGGCGCCGCCCCAGCACTCGACCGAGAACAGTTCCGGCGTCATCCGGCCGACGTACGGCGCGATCCGCAGCAGGTCCTTGGTCCGCACCCGGGTCGCCAACAGCGACTGGTGCGCGTCCCGGAACGTGGTGTCGGTGACCTCGACCCCGGTCCGGGCGCGCAGGTCGGCGGCGAAGCCTTCCGGCCCGAGCTCGAGCAGCCGCTGCCGGGAGCCGTGCGGCGACGGCTGGGCCAGGTCGACGCCGGCCGGCCGCTTCTCTCCCGGATCGAGCAGGGTCGGCGGTTCGCCGTTGGGCTGGTTGACCGTCACCTCGGCCAGCCAGCGAAGCAGCCGGGTGCCGCGGTCGCCCGGGGCGTGGGTGGTCAGCAGCTCCGGCCGCTGCTCGATGAAGCCGGTCGAGACGTCGCCGGCGAGGAAGTCGTGATCTTCCAGAACCGCTTGCAGGAAAGGGATGTTGGTGCTGACACCGCGGATCCGGAACTCGGCCAGCGCCCGCCGGGCCCGGGCGATCGCGGCCGGAAACGTACGACCGCGGCAGGTCAGCTTGACCAGCATCGAGTCGAAGTGGGCGCTGATCTCGGCGCCGGTGGCCGCGGTGCCGCCGTCCAGCCGGACCCCCGCACCGCCGGCCGAACGATAGGCCGTGATCGTGCCGGTGTCCGGGCGGAAGCCGTTGGCCGGGTCCTCGGTGGTGATCCGGCACTGCAGCGCGGCGCCGTTGATCCGGACCACGTCCTGGCTCAACCCGAGATCCTCGAGTGTCTCCCCCGAGGCGATCCGCAGCTGCGCCTGGACCAGGTCGACGTCGGTGATCTCCTCGGTGACCGTGTGCTCGACCTGGATCCGCGGGTTCATCTCGATGAAGACATGCTGACCGGCCCGCTCGCCCTCGGTCTCGACCAGGAACTCGACGGTGCCGGCGCAGGAATAGCCGAGCGACCGGGCGAACTTCACCGCGTCGGCGCACAGCGCCGCCCGCAGCTCCTCGCTGATGTTGGGCGCCGGCGCGATCTCGACGACCTTCTGGTGCCGGCGCTGGATCGAGCAGTCCCGCTCGAACAGGTGCATCGTCTCGCCGGTGTTGTCGGCCAGCACCTGGACCTCGATGTGCCGCGGCCGGCCGACCGCCTGCTCGATGAAAACGGTCGGGTCACCGAAGGCGCCCTCCGCCTCGCGCATCGCCGCGGCCAGGGCCTCGGGCAGCGCCTCCGGGGTGTCGACCCGGCGCATGCCGCGGCCACCGCCGCCGGCCACGGCCTTGACGAAGACCGGGAAGCCGATCTCGCTCGCCCCGGCCAGCAGGGTCTCCTCATCGTCCGACGGAGGCGTGGAGCGCAGCGTCGGGATGCCCGCCTCCTTGGCCGCGGCCAGCGCCCGGACCTTGTTGCCGGCCAGCTCCAGCACGTCGGCCGGCGGGCCGATGAAGGTGATGCCGGCCTCGTCGCAGGCCCTGGCCAGGTCCGGGTTCTCGCTCAGGAAGCCGTAACCGGGATAGATCGCGTCGGCGCCGCACTGCTTGGCGGCCCGGATGATCTCGGCCACGTCCAGGTAGGCCCGGACCGGGTGCCCCTTCTCGCCGATCAGGTACGCCTCGTCGGCCTTGATGCGGTGGACGGCGTTGCGGTCCTCGTACGGGTAGACGGCGACGGTGGCCGCCCCCAACTCGTACGCGGCACGGAAGGCTCGGACGGCGATTTCGCCCCGATTGGCGACCAAGACCTTGGCGAACATGCCTGTGAATCTATCTGCCGCCGTTCCGAAATCCCTTCCCGGGTGATGTCGATCTGAGACCGGCCGCGTCGTCGGTGGGGCAAATCGGAGCTACTGAAGGAGCGCGTCATGACCTGCGTCGAGACCCAGCCGAAGGCCGTCACCCGCACCGAGGCAGCGCCTGCGCGGCGGGTCCGCTCCGGGCTGGTGCTGGCCCTGGCCTGCACCGCCCAGGCGATGATCGGCCTGGACATGGCGATCGTCAACGTCGCGTTGCCGTCGATCCAGACCGATCTCGGGGTCGGTCACGGCGCGGTGCAGTGGGTGATCGTCGCCTACGGACTGCTGCTCGGCGGCTTCCTGCTGTTCGGCGGCCGGCTGTCCGACCAGCTCGGCCGGCGACGGATCTTCGTCACCGGGCTCGCCATCTTCACCGCCGCGTCGCTGCTGGCCGGGGTCGCGCCGAACGCCGGGGTGTTGATCGCGGCCCGGGCCGTGCAGGGCTTCGGCGCCGCGCTGATCGCTCCGGCCGCACTGTCGCTGATCGCCGTCACCTTCGCCGAGGGGCGCGAGCGCAACCGGGCGTTCGGCTTCTTCGGCGCCGTCGGCGGAGTCTCCGGGTCGGTCGGCGTGGTCGCCAGCGGCCTGCTCACCGGCGGACCCGGCTGGCGTTGGGCCTTCTTGATCAACATTCCGGCCGGGGCGCTGATGATCACCCTCGCGCTCGTCTTCCTCGCTGTTGATCATGCCGGCCGGCGGACGGCCCGGTTGGATGTCGCCGGGGCGACCACGGTGACCGGCGGTCTGCTGCTCCTCGTCTACGCCCTGCACCACGGCGCCAGTCACGGCTGGGTTTCCGTCTCGACGTGGGGGTTGTTCGCGGCGGCGGTGGGGCTGTTGATCATCTTCGTCCGAATCGAGGCCCGCTCGCAGGCTCCCCTGGTGCCGCCGGCGACCTGGCGGAACCGTACCCTCGTCGTCGCCAACGTCACCGCGTTCCTGGCCACCTGCGCATTTTTGGCCTTCATCTTCATCGGGTCGTTGCTGATGCAGCAGGCGCTGGGCTATTCACCGCTGCTGACCGGCGTTGCCTGGCTGGCCACGACGGCGACGATCCTGCCGGTGGCCCTGGTCGGCGCCCGACTGGCCGCCGTGGTCGGCGTCCGGCCGCTGCTGCTCGTCGGCCTGTCGCTGTTCGGGGCCGGGGCGCTGTGGTTGGCCCGGATCCCGGCCGACGGCAGCTATCTGACCGACCTGTTGCCGGCCTTCCTGGCCGCCGGGTTCGGCTTCGGGCTCTGTGGCCCCGCCCTGCAGATCAGTGCCCTGTCGGGCGTTTCCCAGGCCGACGCGGGGCTGGCTTCCGGGCTGCTCGAGACCATGCGTGAGGTCGGCGGCGCCGCCGGTGTCGCGGCGGTGGCCACCGTGCTGGTGGCGGGGGCCGGGCTGGCCGGCTTCCACCTGGCCTTCGGCTTCATCGGACTGCTGGCTCTCCTGGCCGCGCTGACCGCCGCGATCGGATTCGCCCGCGGATGTCGATCCGACGCCGGTTCCTTCGTCGGTGGGGCAAAGCGGATCTCTTGAAGGAGGGTGTCATGTCCAAGGTCGAAACCCAGCCGGCTCCCGCCCGGGTGGCCCACGCGGGCCTGGTGTTGGGGCTGGCGTGCGCCGCCCAGGCGGTGATCAGCCTCGATATGGCCATCGTCGCCGTCGCGTTGCCGTCGATCCAGACCGATCTCGGGGTCGGTCCCGGCGCGGTGCAGTGGGTCATGGTCGCGTACGGGCTGCTGCTCGGCGGGTTCCTGCTGTTCGGGGGCCGGCTGGTCGACCAGCTCGGTCGGCGGCGGATCTTCGTCGCCGGTCTGACCGCCTTCACCGTCGCCTCGCTGCTGGCCGGCACCGCCCAGCACGCCGCCGTCCTGATCGGCGCTCGGGCCGTCCAGGGTTTCGGTGCCGCGCTGATCGCACCGGCCGCGCTGTCGCTGCTCGCGGTGACCTTCGCCGAGGGCCAAGAGCGCAACCGGGCGTTCGGCTTCTTCGGCGCCGTCGGCGGTGTCGCCGCGTCTGTCGGTGTGGTTGCCAGTGGGCTGCTCACCGCCGGTCCGGGCTGGCGCTGGGCCTTCCTGATCAACCTTCCGGTCGGGATCGCCATGATCATCCTCGCGCTGGTCTTCCTACCGGCCGACCGCCCCGGCCGGCGGACCGCCCGGCTCGACGTCGCCGGGGCGACGACGGTGACCGGCGGTCTGCTGCTCTTCGTCTACGCCCTGCATCACGGCTCCGGGCACGGTTGGCTCTCCCTGTCCACACTGGCGCTGTTTGCGGCGTCGGTCGCGTTGCTGATCATCTTCGCCCGGATCGAGGCCCGGTCGCCGGCGCCGTTGGTGCCGCCCTCGACCTGGCGCAACCGGAGCCTGGTGATCACCAATCTGACCGCGTTCCTGGCCACCTGCGGCTTCCTGGCGTTCATCTTCACCGGGTCGCTGCTGATGCAGCAGGTGCTCGGCTATTCGCCGCTGCTGGCCGGGTTGGCCTGGCTGGCGACGACGGCGACGATCCTGCCGGTGGCCATGATCGGCGGCCGGCTTGCCGGCCTGGTCGGAGTCCGTACGCTGCTGCTGGTCGGCCTGGCCCTGTTCGCCGCGGCGGCGCTGTGGTTGACCAGGATCCCGGCCGATGGCAACTTCGCGATCGACCTGCTGCCGGCCTTCCTGGCGGCCGGGATCGGCTTCGGCCTCTGTGAGCCCGCGCTGCAGATCAGCGCGCTGTCGGGGGTGTCGGAGGAGGACACCGGGTTGGCGTCCGGCCTGATCGAGACGATGCGTGAGGTCGGCGGCGCGGCCGGGGTCGCGGTGGTGGCGACGGTGCTCGTCGCCGGCGGCGGGCTGGCCGGCTTCCACCTGGCCTTCGCCGTCATCGGTGGCTTGATCATCTTGGCGGTGATCACCGCGGTCGTCGGGTTCACCCGTCGGGTTCGTTGAGGATCGCATCCAGGCAGCGGCTGGTCGGCCAGGCGCCGTTGGACGTGTTGGCGATGACCGTGTAGGTCGCGCCGGCCGCCGGGTCGTGGACGCTGCGGTACGAGACACCCGCATCCATCCCCACGAGCATCACCCGGTCGCCGCCGGCCGGTCGCCAGAAGCCGAGACCGTACCGCGGCTCACCCTCCTGATCGGAGGTCGGGCTGGGTTGCAGCATCCGGTCCAGGGTCGGCGCGGTGATGATCTTGTGTGCGAACAGCGCCGCCCAGAACCGGTGCTGGTCGGCGACGGTGGTGTAGAGCCCACCGTCGCCGGTGCCCCGGACCGGAAGGTGGAACACGTTGGTCCGCCAGTGCCCGTCGATCTCGACGTATCCGACGGCGGCCCGTCCGGGCAGATCATCGGAGCGGAGGAACGCGCTGTCGCTCATGCCGGCCGGCCGGCAGACAAGCTCTTCGACCAGCTCGTGATAGCCGGCGCCGGCGACCCGGGGGAACTTGGTCGGGTAGCCGTCCAGCACCGGCAGGAAATCCTCGGTGGTGGCGAGCCGGTGCACCGAGACCGGCATCGGATAGTCCTCGGCCGAGTCGGTCTCCTCGTCCAGGTAGTCGCCGATCCCGGACCGATGCGCCAGCAGGTGCTCCACCGTCACGTCGTCGGCGATCAGCGGAAGATCAGCTCCGACAACGGTCCGGGCCGGCGTCGACCAGGTCAGCTGACCCGGTCTCGGCCGCGACCTGGTCGACCCGTTCCGCGGCGGTGATCATGAACTCAGCCGATGGAGACGCTGGCCAGGCCGAAGCGGACGATGATCTGGCCGGAGACCTGCTGCGGCTGCGGCTCGAGGTCAACCTCGATCTGGTCGGCCACCGACCCACCGGCGCGGGCGAACATCGCCACCGGCCGCGGGCCGCCGTAGCCGGCCTCGGTGTCGCTGATCTCGATCAGCTCGGCGACCCGGCCGCCGAAGCCGGCCGCGTAGTCGGCGGCGCGGGCCCGGGCATCCTCGATCGCCGCCAGCCGGGCCGCCCGGAAGGCGGGATTGTCCCGGCGCAACGACCAGTCCGGCCCGTCGACCTGGCCGTTGGGCAGATCGGCGATCGCCAGCAGCAGCGGCGACAACGCGTCGAAGTCGTGCAGCACCACCCGGGTGTGCTGGCTGCCCCGATAACCGGTGATCTTGCTCTGGCCGCGCTTGCCGAACACCGGGCTGACCTGGGCGCCGGTGGTGGCCCGCTCCTCGATCGCCGCCGCATGCTGATCAAGCGTCCGGCCGAGGTCGGCACCGGTCTTGGACAGCTCGGCCCAGACCGCGCGGGCGTCCTGACCGGAGCCGTGCAGCGTGACCCGCAGGCCGGCGAGATCGGGCGGCACCTCGAGCTCGGCCTCGCCGCGGACGGTGACGATCGGTGTGGTCATACTCAGAAGCTACATCGAGATGCGTAGATTGTGTCCATGATCGATTCGGTGATCCGTGTCGGCGTGGTCGGCGCCGGGGGCAACACCAAGCTGCACCACATCCCGAAACTGCAGGCGATCGACGGGGTCGAGGTCGTCGCGGTCAGCAACCGCAGTGTCGCGTCGTCGGAGGCCGTGGCGGACGAGTTCGGCATCGACACGGTGTACGGGCACTGGTCGGAGTTGATCTCCGACGACAGCCTGGACGCGATCGTGATCGGCACCTGGCCCAACCTGCACGCCCGGGTCACGATCGCCGCGCTGGAGGCCGGCAAACATGTGCTGTGCGAGGCCCGGCTGGCCCGCAACGTCGCGGAGGCCCGCCGGATGATCAGTGCGGCCGAACGGCAGCCGCAATTGATCACCCAGGTGGTGCCGTCGCCGTTCACCCTGCCGCTCGACGCGACCGTGTCCCGGTTGATCGGCGAAGGTTTCCTCGGTGACCTGGTGGCCGTCGAGATCACCGAACGGTCCGGCTTCGCCGATCCCGGCGCCGCCCGCACCTGGCGCCAGGACACGGAGATCAGCGGCGTCAACCTGATGACCCTGGGCATCTGGTACGAGCCGTTGCTGCGCTGGGTCGGCGAAGCGTCCTGGGTGATGGCCGCGGGCAAGATCGTGAACCCCCGGCGCCCCGGGACCGACGGCGGATTCGAGACCGTCGACGTCCCCGATCACCTCGACGTGATCGGCGCCCTGACCTGTGGCGCCCAACTACGGATCGGCATCTCCCAGGTGATCGGGCACGCGCCGCCGAACGGGATCTGGCTGTACGGTCGCGACGGCACCCTGAGGATCAGCGACGGCGGACTCTTCGGCGGCCGTCGCGACGATGATCAACTATCCCCCATCGACATCCCGGACGGGATCGGCTGGCGGGTCGAAGAGGAATTCATCGGCGCCATCCGCGGCACCGAACCGATCCGCCGCACCACCTTCGCCGACGGCCTCCGCTACATGATCTTCACCGAAGCAGTCTGGCGCAGCATCCGCGAGCGACGAACCGTAATCCTCAGCGAACTCTCCTGATCATGATCAACTCTGCGCCGTAGCGGTCTTCGCTCCCTGAGCCCGTCGAAGGGCAAACCAGCTCGCCCACCGCTCCAGCACCGCAAGATCATCCGACCTTTGCCCCCTTCGACAAGCTCAGGACGGCGCTTCGACAGGCTCAGCCTGGATCCACCGATGGGCGCCGTAGCGAGCGGCACCCGAGGGGTGCGCTGGTACGTCGCCGGCGCGAGGGCGGACGAGGGGGCGAGGAGCCGGAAAAGGTTCCGGTTTCTGGGCCGTTGGAAGCCGAAAGACGCACCGAGGACGGGCGGGTTGGTGCGGTTCGAGCGGCGCGGCCGGCTGCCGGACGGTTGTGGTGGTCGGGTTCGGCCGCCCGAGGTCGGTTCGTGCGGTGAGTGGACGCTTTGGCCACGATTTCTGCGTTCTGCCTGGCCAAAGTGTCCACTCGCCGCCCCGGGTCCAGCGCACCAACCGGAAGCCGGCCACTTCAGCCGAGTCCCCGGCTCGCCGCCTGTCCTTAGCGCGTTCTTCTTATCGCCCTACGACCAATCGATGCCCGCGGAGCAGGCGCCCATCGGTAGCTCCGGGCTCTCAGGGAACGAACACCCAAGCCAGCCGGAACGATCACCCGGCCATGCGACGCTGCAGCGACTGCACAGCGGGCATACCCTCCACCGTTCACCACTGGTCGATCTCCCACCGCTAGCAGGCAGGCGATCTCGCTTCGTTCCCTGAGCCCGTCGAAGGGCAGACCGGATCGCGGCCGGGTCGGTCCCGGAATCGTGGTCGAACAGAGTGTCAGTGGTGCCGGATAGCGTTGCAGGTATGGAATCGGGGGCTGCGGTGATCGACGGCGACGGAGTCGTCATCGACCTGCCCACGCTCGACACCGACCAAACACTGGGCTTCACCAACACCGCGTTCGCCCTGCAGCGGCGGGCCGAGTCCAACCAACTCCAGATCGCCGCCCACTGGGCCGATCTGCACTCCGGCGACGCCCTCGACCACAACACGACCGCCCTACCCGGCCGCGAACGCTCCCGCGGCAT
>NZ_VKCZ01000014.1 GCF_009299835.1 Microlunatus speluncae | reverse complement strand
GCCGGAGTCGACCCCTCCGTGGGCTCGGTCGGTGACGCCTACGACAACGCCCTGGCCGAGTCCCAGATCGGCGCCTACAAGGCCGAACTGATCCGGCCCTACGGCCCGTGGCGCGATGTTGATCATGTCGAGATCGAGACCCTGCACTGGGTCCACTGGTTCAACCACGAACGAACCCACGAATCCGTCGATGACCTCACACCCATCGAAGTCGAGACCACCCACTACGCTGCAAGAAACCGTCTCATCCCGACCGGGTAGAGACACAAACCGAGGTACCCGGAAAACCCGGGGCGGTTCACTGCTCCGCGTCCATGACCTCGGCATCGATGCTCGCCGCAAGATCAACCGGCCCACGACCCGGACCATCGCCGCGTGGCGGGCCCGGAAGAACGACACACTCGTCCTGGCCACCGCCCGCGCCGAGGCCACCCGGCTCGCGAGCCGGATCCTGGCCCTCGACACCGAGCTCGACGCCAACGAACGCTCTCTGAAAGAAGTCGTCCACGCCGCCGCCTCAACCCTGCTCGACCTGCCCGGCCTCGGCCCCGTCACCGCCGCGATCGTGCTCACCGCCTGGTCCCACCCCGGTCGCGTCCGTGACGAAGCAGGCTTCGCCAAACTCGGCGGCGTCTGCCCGCTCGAGGTGTCCTCAGGACGCCGGCAAGAACACCGCCTCAACCGCACCGGCGATCGTCAACTCAACCGCGCCCTGCACACCATCGCCAACAGCCGCATCAGACACGACACCCGCACCCGCAACTACGTCGCACGACGCACCACCACAGGACTCACCAAGCCCCGAATCCGCCGCTGCCTCAAGCGCTACATCGCCCGCGAACTTCACCGGCACCTCGCCGCAGCAGGGTTTGACAACCCATAGAAGCGTCTCAGGGAGCGAAACCCCTGCCGGGCCGCGCACGCGGGGGTTGGAGGCTGCCGACCGTGACGTGGCTTGCCGGGGGCTGACCCAGGCACCTGACAGCTCCTGATCAAGGCGAGCTTGGAAGGGTGATCCGCGCCAGGGCGAGGCCGCTTTCCCCGGCGACGGAGTAGACGAGGTAGAGGTTGCCGGATTCTTCGTAGATCGCGGGGTCACGGAGTTGATGCACCGGGCCCGGTGCGGCTCCGCGGCTGGAGGGATGAATCGGCAGGTGTGCGCCCTCGTAGGATTCGGTCGGCTCCAGGATGGTCGTCGGTGGAGCAGACGGTTTCCATTCGGACCAATTCTCGGTCAGCTCGACGGAGGAATGGAGAATTCGCTCCGGGGCGTCCCCGGCATTGGAATACCACACGTGCAGACGGGAATCCGACCGCCAGACGGCGGAATGGCGGGTGGCCGGTGGGAACAGCAGGTGGCCGGGCCGGAACGGCTGCAACGGGTGCGGCGACCGGAGGATGCGTCCACCATTGACGAGGGCGTACCAATCCCCGCGCCACGCGAACACCCGGAAGTACGGATCTCCGAGATCCTCGGGGCCATCCTGGAAATCAAGACCATTCGTGGAAGTTGCGACCCTCGTGACCTGAGCTGATTGTCCCCGGCGCGCGCCGTGGTAATACATCAGGATCCGCCGCTCATCCGACGATACGTGGACATCCGGCGACGCAAGGTGATCGTCGAAACTCGTGTCCGCGAGTTGCAGCACGCCCGGCCGGAAGATCGTCCATGGCCCACGCAGTTCATCCGCGTACGCCAGGCGAATCCGGGATCCGTGGTGATGGGCGAAGTACAGGTAATAGCGCCCGAGGGGATTGTCGACCCAGTCGGGCACCCGGATCAGCGACGGCCCGTTGATGTTCTCGCCGATGCTGTCATCCAGGCCGGGATGAATCAGCAGCCCGAGCCGGGTGGCCTCATGGCCGCTCGTCATTAGTGGCGGGATTGCTCGAGGAGGCCGAGTAGATACTCGCCGTAGCCGGATTTCGCGAGTTCCTGGCCACGACGTTCGAGGGCTTCGTCGGAAAGGAAGCCCTGGCGCCAGGCGGCTTCCTCGGGGGCACTGACCTTGAGGCCCTGGCGGGCCTCGAGGGTGCGGACGAAGTTGTTGGCGTCGTTGAGGGAATCGACGGTGCCGGTGTCGAGCCAGGCGGCGCCGCGGGGGAGGACGGCGACCTGGAGCTTGCCGGCCTCCAGATAGTGCCGGTTCACGTCGGTGATCTCGTACTCGCCGCGGGCGGACGGCTTGAGGTCGCGGGCGATGTCGATCACCGTGTTGTCGTAGAAGTACAGGCCGGGCACGGCGTAGTTCGACTTGGGCTTGGCCGGCTTCTCCTCGAGCGAGATGGCCTTGCCGGTCTTGTCGAATTCGATCACCCCGTACGCCTGCGGATCCGCCACCCAGTAGGCGAATACGGCACCGCCGTCAAGATCACCGAAGCGGCTCAGGCTGGTCCCCACGCCCGGCCCGTAGAAGATGTTGTCGCCGAGCACCAGGGCGACCCGGTCGTCGCCGATGAAGTCCGCGCCGATCACGAACGCCTGGGCCAACCCGTTCGGTACGGCCTGCTGGGCGTAACTGATCGAGATGCCGAACTGCGACCCGTCACCCAGCAGTCGCTCGAAGCCGGGTGCGTCGTGCGGGGTGGTGATCACCAGCACCTCGGAGATCCCGGCGAAGATCAAGGTCGACAGCGGATAGTAGATCATCGGCTTGTCGTACACCGGCACCAGCTGCTTGCTGATGCCGAGGGTGACCGGGTGCAGGCGGGTTCCCGACCCTCCGGCCAGGATGATGCCGCGCATGCCTGGATCTCCTCTCGCTGGTCGAAGCCGAGATCCTACAAGCCTTCCAGCAGCCGGCGCAGGTGATCACCGTCTTTGTCGAGGTCGAACACGAAATCGGAATGGAACGCCTCGGCCGACCACTCGCCGTCGATCGGCTTGTTCAGCGCCGGGCACCAGAAATGGTGATAGCTGTCGCCGCGCACGCTGGCGATCAGATACTCGTTCGAGGCTGTGTAGTGATCGGAACCGATGACGATCCGGACTCCGGGCCGATCGCTGTAGATCATGCTGAGCATGCCCGACCCGCCGTAACCGGCGATCACCTGCGCGGCCGCGAAGATCGCGATCTGGTCCGGGATCGACATCGTCTCCGGCCGGACCACCTTGAAGCCCTGGTCGACGAAGATCTCCTCGAGCTCGTCGGCGTTCTTGCACTGCCGGTGCGACTCCCGATCGCGGCTGACGAAGATCCGCTGGGCCCGGTCGACCTTGGACTCCGGCCGCAGCACCGCCCGCAGCTGATCCCAGATCCGGCTCAGGTCGGGATCGAGATAGCGACGGTTGTGGAATTGCGGCGTGGCTCCGATCAGGGTCTGCACCCGGACCGGGTCCCGGAACGTACGGATGTCGGACTCGTCGATCCCCAGGGCACCGAGCAGGGTCCGCTGGAACGGCTTCAGATCCTCGGCGTCGCGGCCGATGCCGATCAGCAGCCGGCAGTCCGGGTAGCGTTCCTTGGCCAGCTTCCACCCCCACAGCCGGGACAGGTCCTCCGTGACGAAGTGGCCGAAGTGCCCGGGGAACTCCGAGTCGAGATGGAAATAGCTGCCGTCCAGCTCTTCGGTCGGGCCGAAGCCGTCCGGCAGGGTCGCGACCGTGTTGTTGACGTAGGTGGTGCCGCGGGCATGCCGCCGGGCCGCGAGCGGATGGTGGAACGACCAGGGCAGGATCACGCCGTCCTGCAGCACCAGCTGCCGCGGCCCGCAGATCACGTCGTGATGCACCCGGAGCACCCGGTCAGGCACCGGCCAACGGGACGGCAGCCGGAACGCGTACTGCGGGTCGTTGACCGCCAGCCGGCTGCGAGCCGCGTAGGTGAATCCGGGCCGTCGGGCCAGCTCCTGCCCCCAGCCGTCACCGATCCGCGCGGACAGCGCCGGCTCGACCTCGGCGTCGTACAGCTTGACCAGATGCCGGCCGCGTTTGGTCGCCATCAACGACCCGGCGGTCACCTCGGCGACCTCGAGATAGCGGGTCAGGGTCGGCTCGGCGGCGATCAACGCGGAGATCTCGTGCGCCGACATCCGGCTGGCCACCGTCGCGCCGCGGCGGCGCGGCTGTCGGTCGGTCTCGTCCTCCAGCCCGGTGATCAGATAGTGGCCGCCGTCGGCCAGATAGTACGGAAAGCGGCGCAGCGCGTACTTCTTGATCCGGGACCGGGTCACCGCGTCGACGATGGCCTGCTGTGGCGGCAGATCGCGCAGGATGGTGGCGATCTCCGGGGTCTCGGTGACAAGCTTGACGCTGACCCGGTCCGGCAGCCCGGAACCGCTGGACACCAGCCGCAGCACCGGGCGCGGCGACTTCCCGGTGATCAACACGAGCACGATCTGCGCAGCCGGGAACCGCTCGATCGTGTCGGCCAACTCGATCGGGGCGTCGGCGATGATCATGATCCGGTTCGGCTGCTTGGCCCGCAGCGGCTTGATCTCGGCGCCCCGGATCCGCACCGGCCGGTGGCGCCGGACGAAGTCGCCGACCGTCTCGGTCATCGAGGCCGGAGCCGAGCCGATCACCTTGCGCGAGTTCCCGGCGGCCCGGAGCAGCCTGCGACGCACTCGGCCGGGGAGTGCGCTGAGCGCGATCCGGTTCCGGCTGGCCATGAAGATCATGGTAGTAACTGCGCCGCCGTTCGCCCAGGACGACACCGCATCTCGGGCAGGGCAGTCGGAGTCGCCGGGCAGTTTCGGAGGCACGGGACGGTTAGGGTGGCGAGCATGTCGAAACTGCTGGTCACCGGGGGCGCCGGGTTCATCGGGTCCAACTTCGCCCGCTACCTGGTCGAGCACACCGAGGACACGGTGACGGTGCTGGACAAGCTCACCTACGCCGGTGATCTGACCACGCTGGAGGGACTGCCACCGTCCCGGGTGATGTTCGTGCAGGGCGACATCTGCGACGCCGCGACGGTGGACGGGTTGGTCCGCGACTCCGACGTGGTGGTGCACTTCGCCGCCGAGTCGCACAACGACAATTCGCTGTCCGACCCGTCGCCGTTCATCCAGACCAACCTGATCGGCACCTACACGCTGATCGAGGCGGCCCGGCGGCACGAGACCCGCTACCACCACATCTCCACCGACGAGGTGTACGGCGACCTGAAGCTGGACGATCCGGCCCGGTTCACCGAGGAGACGCCGTACAACCCGTCCAGCCCGTACTCCTCGACCAAGGCCGGGTCCGACCTGCTGGTCCGCGCCTGGGTCCGCTCGTTCGACCTGCAAGCGACGCTGAGCAATTGCTCCAACAACTACGGCCCGTACCAGCACGTGGAGAAGTTCATCCCGCGGCAGATCACCAACATCCTGGACGGCGAGCGACCGAAGCTGTACGGAGCCGGGCTCAATGTGCGCGACTGGATCCACGTCGACGATCACTCCAGTGCCGTGCTGGCGGTGATCGAGCGGGGCCGGATCGGGGAGACCTACCTGATCGGCGCCGACGGGGAGAAGAACAACCTCGAGGTGGTGGAGACGATCCTGCGGCTGATGGGCCGCCCGGCGAATGACTACGACCACGTCAACGACCGGGCCGGCCACGACCTGCGCTACGGCATCGACGCGACCCGATTGCGGCGCGAACTGGACTGGCAGCCGGTCTATCGCGACTTCGAGTCGGGCCTGGCCCAGACCATCGACTGGTATCGGGCGAACGAGGCGTGGTGGCGGCCGAAGAAGGCCGCGACCGAGGCCAAGTACGCCTCCGTCGGGCAGTGAGGCTCCGATGGCTGAGCTGACCGTCGAGCAGACCGCCATTCCCGGGTTGTTGATCATCGACCTGGACGTCCGGGGGGACAACCGCGGCTGGTTCAAGGAGAACTGGCAGCGCGAGAAGATGATCAAGCTCGGCCTGCCCGACTTCGGCCCGGTGCAGAACAACGTCTCGTTCAATGCGACCCGGGGTGTCACCCGCGGCTTCCACGCCGAGCCGTGGGACAAGTTGATCTCGGTCGCCGCCGGCCGGATCTTCGGCGCCTGGGTGGATCTGCGGGAGGGGCCGACCTTCGGCACCGTGGTCACGGTCGAGCACGGGCCGGAGCGGGCCGTCTTCGTGCCGAGCGGGGTCGGCAACGCGTTCCAGGTGCTGGAGCCGGGCACCGCGTACTCGTACCTGGTCAATGATCACTGGAGCGCCGAGGCGCGCGACTCCTACAAGTTCGTCAACCTGGCCGACCCGAGTCTGGCCGTCTCCTGGCCGATCCCGCTGGCCGAGGGCGAACTGTCCGAGGCGGACCAGAACCATCCTGTGCTCGCCGACGTCCAGCCGTTCCCGGCCCGGCGGACCGTGATCATCGGCGCCGGCGGCCAGGTCGGCCGGGCGTTGCAGCGGCTGCTGCCGGACGCGCTCGCACTGACCCGGGCCGACTGCGACCTGGCCGATCCCGAGGCGCTGGAGAAGCTCGACTGGCGCACGGTGGACACGGTGATCAACGCTTCCGCCTACACGGCGGTCGACGCGGCCGAGACCGAGGACGGCCGGCGGCAGGCCTGGCAGGTCAACGTCCACGCGGTCGGCCGACTGGTCGAGAAGGCGCGGCAGCACCGGCTGCGGCTGGTGCACATCTCGTCGGACTACGTCTTCGACGGCACCCGGGAGACCCACGACGAGACCGAGCCGTTCTCGCCGCTCGGGGTGTATGGCCAGACCAAGGCGGCCGGCGACGCACTGGTCGCGACCTGGCCGCGGCACTATCTGCTGCGGACCAGCTGGGTGGTCGGCGACGGCAAGAACTTCGTCCGGACCATGGCCTCGCTGGCCGACCGCGGCATCGCCCCGGCGGTGATCGACGACCAGCACGGCCGGCTCACCTTCGCCGCCGACCTCGCGCGGGCGATCGTCGACCTGCTCGCCGGCGACGTGCCGTACGGCACCTACAACGTGTCCTGCGACGGACCGGTCCGCACCTGGGCCGACCTCGCCGCCGCCGTCTACGTCGCCCGCGGCCGGTCGGCCGACGAGGTGACCCGGGTGAGCACCGAGGCGTACGGCGAGGGCAAGGAGCTCGCCCCGCGCCCGCGGCACAGCGCCCTCGACCTGACCAAGGCGAAGGCCGCCGGCCTGACCCTGCCCGACGGCGACCGGGCCTTGGCCACATACATGGCGACCCTGGAGCCCAACGGAACCTCGTAGTCGGCTGAATCCGAGGCTGCTATCATTTTGCTAGCAGACGGATTTGGGGGCTAGTCATGGCGACGATCATCGTGCGAGATCTCGACGACGAGCTGAAGGCCGAGTTGGCCGCGCTCGCGGCGGCTCACGGTCGTTCGATGGAGGCCGAAGTCCGAGTGATCATCGGTGAGGCCGTTCGTCGGCGTGGACGCAATCTCGGAGTTGCCCTGTTGGAGCGGTTCGGTGAGGCAGGCGGAGTGGAGTTGCCAACTCGCCCGCGGGCAGGGTCTCCACGCGCGGCCTCGTTGGACGAATGATCGTCCTCGACACCAACGTCGTGTCGGAGTTGATGAAACCTGCGCCCGACCCGAAGGTCGTGACCTGGGTCCGTGCGGCCGAGGAACCGCAGTTCGTCACCACGATCACGATCGGGGAGATTGTCTACGGCCTTGAGCGGTTGCCCGGTGGACGACGACGGAGCTTCCTTGAAGCGGCGGCCGAGGAGCTCTTCGACGACTTCCGCGAGTTCGTGCTCGGGTTCGACGCAACGGCAGCGCGGCGGTACGGAGCGTTGGTGGCCGCACGGGAGCGGCTGGGCCGGCCGATCAGCACCGAGGACGCCCAGATCGCGGCGATCTGCCAGGCGGCCGAGATGGCGTGTGCGACCAGAAACACCGGTGACTTCGATGATCTCGGTCTCCGCCTGATCGACCCCTGGGTCAGCTGAGCTCGAAGCGGCCGGGGACCGGGAGGTAGCGGTCGAGGAAGTCGCGGATCAGACGGTCGGTGCGGGCCGGGTCGGCGTCGTCGGAGTGGCCGTCGTTGATGCAGAAGCTGTCGACGTTGCGGCCGCGGGTCAGCCGGTTCAGCTTGTCGCGGCCGGCCGGGGTGGTCGGGTCGATGTATTCGTACCGGATCGGGCCCGGCACCGCCGCGCCGACGGTGTAGGCGAAGTTCAGGTAGAACGAGCCGGCCGCGGCCACGTCGTCGGTGGTCCGGAAGGTCGCCCGCCGGGTGGCGGCGAACACCTCCGGAAACCCGGCCTCGAGCTCGGTGATCACCGACTTCCGGGTGGCCACCGCCGCATGGAAGAACTTGGTGAAGACGGTGACGCCGTGCCGCTCCTGGAGCAACCGGCGGGCGTTCTTCGCGGCCGAGGTCGAGGCCACCTCACCGGCCGCCGGCGGATCGAGATCGACGGTGGACCGGGACCGGAAGAACTTGCCGATCCCGTTCGGATGGAAGAACAGCTCGGGCGGCACTGGCCGGCCGATGATCATGTCGTCGTTCAGATAGAGATAGTGCTCGGCCAGGCCCGGGATCCGGTGCAGGCAGGCCTCGATCGCGTGCGAGTTGAACGAAGGCAGGCCGTCGCCGTCGGGCCAGATGTCCTGATGCGGAACGACGCTGATCCAGGGATCATCGGGTCGCAGCCAGGTCGGCCGCTGACCGGCGGTGACGATCCAGACGTGGTTGATCCAGGGCGCGAACTGTTCGACCGAGCGGAGGCTGAACCGCAGCTCGTCGTGGTCGGCGTAGCGGGCCGGGTCGAGGGACCGCTCGGTGAGCCGGGCCGGGTCGCTGCCGCCGGCCGCCGCGGTCATGCTGCGCAGCCACTCCGGATCCGAGCCGTCCACCCAGGTGTAGACGAGGTCGATCGGGAAGCCGACGGCGTGCACCGGCCGGTCGGCCAGCGCCGGCGGCACGGCCCCCGGCTCGCCCAGATCGCTGTCCCGGAGCCGGTCGATGATCTCGTTGTAGACCAGGCTGGTGTGACCGCCGTCGGCAACCTGGCGCCAGAAGTGCAGCTCGATCCGATGATCATCACCGGCGCCGAAGGTCGAGCCGGGGGAGGCGATGCAGCACTCCCAGAGGGCCAGGCCGCGGACCTCGGCCGGCAACCGCTGGGCCGCCGGTCGGCCGACCCGGCCGGTCCGGCTGCCGGACGGTCGGAGTGGTTCGGCGTACCAGGCCGGCCCCAGCGTGGCCAGCAGCCGCAGCACCTCGGGCCGGTCCTGCTCCCGGACCCCGAAGGTCGGCCGACGCCGCGGCCGGGTCGGCAGTTGCCAGTAGCCGATTCCATGATCATCGAGCAGCGACCGCAGCCGGGTCACCAGCGACGCGGCATGGTCGGGCAGCCGCAGCTCGGGCTCGATCCGGGCGATCACCGGAATGCCGTCGATCGTCGTTCGCCGATGATCATCGAGCAGGGCCGGCCCCATGATCATCCGGCCGGCCGAGAGCTGCCGGCGGAGCCGTAGCAGCTGGCGGTACGTGCTCCGCCGGAGCTGATCGATCACGCCGTACGTCCCTCGCCGTCGGCCGGATCGGACTCCCAGGGTGCGGCGACGGGGAAGTAGCGGTGCAGGAAGTCCGAGATCACCTGCTCGTCGCCCTCCTCCCGGATCGCGTTCAGGCAGAAGGCGTCGTAGCAGCGGTAGCGGGCGATGTCGGCCAGATCGCGCGCACAGGCCCGACCCTCCACGTCCACGTAGCGCTGGATGATCCGGCCGCGTTCGGCCTGCCCGGTGGCGAGACCGTACCCGTGGTGCAGGCTGCAGGCGGCCAGATCGGACAGCGACCGGAAGGTGGCCCGCCGGGTCTCCGCGAACGCCTCCGGGAACTGGCGCTCCAACTCCTCCAGGACGGGGCGGGACAGGGCCTGCGGCACGTGCAGGTACTTGTGGTCGATCAACCGGCCGGTGGCGGTGGCGATCATCATCCGGTTGTTCTTGCCCGAGGCGTCCGGGGCCAGGTCGTGCGGGTCGGGCGGCCCGGGCGGCACGGTCTGGTTGCTGGGGAACACGACCGGCCGGCCGGTGCCGGGGCGGAAGAACATCTCGGGCGAGACCGGGCGGCCGAGGAAGAAGTCGTCGTTGAAATAGATGAACTTCTCCGACAGCCCGTCGATCCGGTGCAGGCACGCCTCGATCGCCTGCGAATTGAAGGTCGGCAGGCCGTCCTCGCCCCGCCACAGGTCGGCGTGCGGGACGATGCTGACCCGGCCGTCGGCCGTCGTCCGCCCGTCGCCCACGCCGGCGAACCAGGATGGGACCTGCCCGTTGGTGACGATCCAGATCCGGCGCGCCCAGGGCGCGAACTCGGCGATCGAGCGCAGGCTGAACCGGAGCTCGTCGTACTGCCGGAACCGGGCCGGCGTCGCCGCGGCCTGGGTCTGCCGTTCGCCCGGCTTGGCCGCGTCGTAGTCCCGCTGCCAGTCGGGATCGGCCGAATCGACCCAGGTGTAGACGATGTCGACCGGCTCGGTGACCAGCGCGGGCTCGTTCGGTGCCGCGGTCACGTCGAGGATCAGCCGGACCGCCGCCGGGCCGCCGAGGTGCCGGCCGGTCGTCGCGTCGATCGCATGCTCGGTGACCTGCCAGCTCGCGCCGGCCAGCTCCGCGGGCCGGCGGCCGGCCGGCACCCAGGGCCGGCTCAGCGCCCGGTCCGGCAGCAGGACATTTCGGATCGCGGGCCCCAGCACGAAGCCGGCGAGCGAGCGGTCCGCGGCCCGGCCGGGGTCGCGGTCCGGGTCGTAGCGCTGCACCACCAGGCCCGGATGATCGTCGGACAGGGTGCCGAGCACCCGCCACAGTTGATCTTGGTCGAGGTGGTCGACGGCCAGCGTGATCGGATGGTGCCAGTGCGCGGTGATCGGCCGGACGACGCCACCGTGGGCCTGCACCGCGGTGACCAGGTCATGAACCAGGTGCTGGCGGTGGGTGTCGAACTGCAGCCGTTCCACGAAGCCGGCCGGCACCGGATGGCCGCGATCGATCACCGCCGCCGGATAACGGCGCAACTCGACGCGGTAGCGCAGCCGCTGCACCCACCCGATCAGCAGGGCGAGCTTGTGCTGCAGGTTGAGCCGGGCCCGGCGCAGGACGCTGATGATGCCACGACCGGTCGCCGTCCGAGTGCGTACCGCCACCGACGTCCAGAACCGGGGGGCCGTGCCGGATCGGGACATGCGCGACACTCTAACCATCAGGCGGCACCCGGCGGGCACACCGCGCGCAGCCGCGCCGAACGTCACAGCAGCGGCGTCGTCCGCGCGGGATCCCGGACGAAAACCGCCGCGATGACCAGGAGCAGGCCGATGCCGACCGCGCCGAGGAAACCGGCCGGGGCACCGAAGTGGTCGATCAACTGGCCCAGCCCGGCGGCCCCGGCCGCCACCCCGGCGGCCATCCCGGTCGACGTCCAGCCGAGCGCCTCGGTCAGCCGGCTACCGGGCACCGACTCCTGGGTGACCGAGACGGTCGCGATCAGGGTCGGCGCGATGGCCAGCCCGCTCAGCACCAGCAGCAGGGCGACCACCACCGGCTGCTGGACGAACAGCAGCGGCACCATCGACGCGGCCAGCAGCGCGGCGCCGATCCGGAACCGCCGGGCCGGCGTGACCCGCCAGGCGATCGCGCCGGTGATCACCGCGGAGATCAGCGACCCGGCGGCCCAGGCCATCACGATGAACCCGGCGAACGGCAGGATCCCGGCCGCGTCGGCGAAGGCGACGATCACCACCTCCATGCCGCCGAACAACATGCCGAGCGCCGCACAGGCGAGCACGATCGGGATCAGCCGTCCGGCCGACAGCGCGGGCCGGACCTGCACCGGGTCGGCCGGATCGGCGACCGGTGGCTGGCTGCCGCGCTGCGCGGCCAGCGCGAAGGCGCCGGCCAGGCCGAGCACGACGCAGCTGACCAGACCGAGGGCGGGATGGATCGAGGTCGCGACGAACGTCGCCAGCACCGGGCCGACGATGAACACCACCTCGTCGACGATCGCCTCGAAGGCGAACGCGGTGCCGAGCAGCGGCGAGTCCCGCAGCCGGTGGCTCCACCGGGCCCGGACCGCCGAACCGGCCGACGGGTAGCCGAGGCCGACCCCCACGGCCGCCAGGCAGGTGATCCACAACGGCAGCCCGACCAGCACGGTGATCAACAACACGGTCAGGCTGAGGTTGCAGATCAGCGCCGCGATCACCAGCACCCGGCCCTGACCGAGCCGGTCGATCCGCCGTCCCCACCACGGCGCCGCGACCGCGCCGGTCAGCGTGGCGCAGGCGGTGACGATCCCGGCCTGGCCGTACGAACCGGTGATCAACGAGATCAGCAGCACGATGCTCAGCCCGGTCATCGACACCGGCAGCCGGGCGACGAACCCGGCCACGCTGAACGCCAGCGCCGTCCGGTCCGACAACAAGGTGAGGTAAGCGCCGAACCCGGTGCGCGTCGCGGCCGTCGTCACCCGTTCTCTCCCCACTGCGTCGTGCCCACTGCTGGTTTGCGAAGATCGTCGGCGTGACTGGTCCCGCCGTTCCCGATCTTCAGCCGTACGACGCCGTGGTGCTGGTGTCGTTCGGCGGTCCGGAGTCCGCCGCCGACGTCGTGCCGTTCCTGCGGAATGTGACCAAGGGCCGGGGCATTCCAGATGAACGATTGGCCGAGGTCGGCGAGCACTATTCTCTGTTCGGCGGTCGCAGCCCGATCAATGATCAATGCCGGGAGTTGATCGCCGCGCTGGCGGACGAGTTCGACCGGCGCGGGATCAGCCTGCCGATCTACTGGGGAAACCGCAACTGGAATCCGTACCTGTCCGACACGCTGCGCCAGGTCGAGGCCGACGGCCACCGGCGGGTGCTGGCGGTGATCACCAGCGCCTACCCGTCCTACTCCTCCTGCCGCCAGTACCGGGAGAACCTGTACGACGCCGCCGACGGCTCGGAGCTGGTGATCGACCGGCTGCGGCACTACGCCAACCATCCCGGCTTCGTCGAGGCCTCGGTGGCCGCGGTGATCGAATCCCTGCAGCTGCCCGAGGCCGGGACCGACCCGCGGTTGATCTTCGTCACCCACTCCATTCCGACCACCATGGCCGAGGCGAGCGGCGACGGCGGTTACGTCGAGTGGCACCGGACCGTACTGGCCGAGGTCACCCGCCGGGTGAACGAGCGGCTGGGACGGGAGCTGATCGCCGAGCTGGCCTACTGCTCCCGGTCCGGTCCGCCGAGCCAGCCGTGGCTCGAACCCGACGTCAACGACCGGCTGGAGCAGCTCGCGGCCGAGGGCGTGCGGTCGGTGATCACGGTGCCGATCGGCTTCATCTCCGATCACATGGAGGTGATCTTCGACCTGGACACCGAGGCCGCCGCGACCGCCGAGCGGGTCGGCCTCGGCTTCGTCCGCGCCGCCACCGCCGGGGTGCGGCCGGTGTTCGTGGCCGGGCTGGTCGACCTGATCGAGGAGCGGGCCGCCGCCGCCCGCGGCGAGCAGCCGGACCGGCCGGTCGCCGCCGGGACCGCGGGCTGGTACGAATGCCCGCCTGACTGCTGCCGGAACCTGCGTGAGCCGGACCGGCCGGCGCTGTGCCAGAGCTCGAACACCCTCCAGGACCGACGCGTGACTCAGGGGCGATGACGATGACCAAGACCGTGCGGGCCGCCGTGATCGGCTACGGAGCGATGGGCCGCAACCATGCCCGGGTGCTGGCGTCGCTGCCCGGCGTCGAGTTGGTGGTGATCGTCAAGCCGTCCGGCGATCCGTCCGGGTCCGCGCCGGC
Organism: Microlunatus speluncae; assembly: GCF_009299835.1. Classification (GTDB taxonomy): domain Bacteria; phylum Actinomycetota; class Actinomycetes; order Propionibacteriales; family Propionibacteriaceae; genus Microlunatus; species Microlunatus speluncae. Next base: position 880,440 of record NZ_VKCZ01000014.1, on the reverse strand, counting down.
GCCGGTGGTGTCGTCGCTGACCGAGGCGCTGGCGTACGGACTGGACCTGGCGGTGGTCGCGTCGCCGACCTCGAACCATGCTGAGCTCGGCGCCGCCCTGGCCGACGCGTCGGTGCCGACCATGATCGAGAAGCCGCTCGCCGGGACCGTCGGCCAGGCGCGCGACCTGGCGACGGTCTTCGCGGGCCGCGGGGTGCTCGGCTGCGTCGGTCACATCGAGCGGTACAACCCGGCGACCCGGGCGCTGCGGCAGCGGCTGGAGCAGGGTGAGCTGGGGGAGATCTTCCAGGTCAGCACCCGCCGGGTCGGCCCCTTCCCGAGCCGGATCGCCGACGTCGGCGTGGTGCTCGACCTGGCCACCCACGACATCGACCTGACCAGTTGGGCGACCGGCCGGTCGTTCGCCGACGTCGGGGCCCGCACCGCGCACCGGACCGGCCGGCCGTACGAGGATCTGGTGTCGGTCAGCGCGCGGCTGGACGACGACACCGTGACCAGTCACCTGATCAGCTGGCTGTCGCCGTTCCGGGAACGCTGCATCGTCGTCACCGGCGAGCGCGGCGCCTTCGTCGCCGACACCCTGACCGGGCAGCTCACGTTCCACGCCCCGTCCGGCGATCGGACCATCTTCGCCGCCGATCGGACCGAGCCGCTGGCGGCGGAGCTGGAGGCCTTCCGGCAAGCGGTGGCCGGTGGCGCGGCCGCCGACCTGGTCACCCTGAGCGAGGGCGCCCGGACCGTCGCCGTCGCCGAGGCGATCTTGGAATCGGCGCGGACCGGCGAGACCGTACGGCTCGATCCCGCCTGACCTGGGAAGACGTGACGCGACCCGCACCGCATTGAATCGGATGGCGACGGTCGCGGGATTATCATGTCCGGCGAGCTTGACTGGGTTTGTGCGGAATGACGTGCGTGTGAACGCCTTGATGGAGAGGAGCCGACGGGTGCCAGAGCTGCGCCGGCTGCTGGCCGAGGTGCGGGCCAATCGGATCTATCCGACCGCCTATCGGGCCGTCCGCCGGATGCACCGGCGGGTGATGGACGGCGAACTCTTCTCCGCCGGCAGTTCCACCCCGGCCGAGATCGAGGTCGTCGCCGGCGAGCGCCGGGACGAGTTCTGGGCCCGGCTCCGGGAGCGGCTGGCCGAGCGCGCTGTCCCGTACACCAGCGGCGGCAGCGATCAGGAGTGGCGGCCGCGGCTGCACCTGCGGGAGCAGGATGCCGGTGCGCTGTTCGAGATCCTGACCGAGCTGGCCGGTTCGGCCCGGCCGGCCGACTCCGCCCCGGGCGTCCGGTGGCTGCTGTATCAGCAGGGCCAACAGCCGCACCAGCCGATCGAGGGGATCGGCCGGGACTATCACCGGCGCCGGTTCACCAAACTGGATCTCTGGGTGTTGGAGCGTCCCAGCGTCGCCGCGCCGGCCAGGCGACCCGAGGGTCTGTTCACGGTGATCGAGATCGACTTCTGGGGTTCGCCGGAGCGCTCTTTCCGGGCCGAGCCGTATGCGGTGGCGCCGCGCTACAACGCGGTCGCGACCTCGATGCGCTGGCGCGAACTGAATCAGCTGCTGGGCGTCGACGACCCGGCGACCCGGGCGGGCGACCTGGCCGAGGTCGACCAGCTGCCCGACCTGGATGCCCGCGACTTCCCGATCGACCTGGTCTACACCTGGGTCGATGATCAAGATCCGAACTGGCAGGCGATCAAGAACGAGCACCTGCCCGACGGGTCCAAGATCACCGTCGGTGAGGGCCGCGCCGATCATGCCGAGCGGTTCCGGAACCGGGACGAACTGAAGTATTCGCTGCGTTCGATCGAGATGTTCGCCCCGTTCGTCCGCAACATCTATCTGGTGACGATGGACCAGACCCCGGCCTGGCTGAACACCGACCATCCGCAGCTGACCGTGGTGTCGCACTCCGACATCTACGCCGACCCGCAGGCGCTGCCCACCTTCAACTCCAGCTCGATCGAGACCCAGCTGCACCACATCAACGGGTTGGCCGAGCAGTTCATCTATTTCAACGACGACGTGTTCCTGGGCCGGCCGTGCAGCTGGCGCGACTTCTTCTGGGCCAACGGAGCCGCCAAGTACTTCCCGGCCACGCACACCGTGTCGGCCAACCTGATCGATGATCACGCCGAGGAGTATCTGGTCGCCGACCGGAACGCGATCCGGCTGCTGGAGGCGGAGTTCGGCCGGAGCGCGCACGCCGGCATGATGCACACCCCGCATCCGTCCCGCCGGTCGGTGCTGCAGGAGCTGGAGAAGAAGTATCCCGATCAGTTCGCCGATTGCGCCTCGAGCCGGTTCCGGTCCCGGCAGGACCTGCGGCCGATCGCGTTCTTCGGCCACCACTACGGGTTCGCCACCGGCCGGGCGATGCCGGCCGAGATCAGCAACCGCTACCTGGCGTTGTGGAAGCCGCAGATCGCCGCCCAGCTGGCGAATGTGTTGCGGACCCGGAAGTACAAGACCTTCTGCATCAACGACGTCGGCGTCACCGACGATCGCGAGGACGAGGTGAACCGCCAGGTGGGGTCCTTCCTGGACGCATACTTCCCGCTGCCGAGTCGCTTCGAACGGGCCGGATGAGCGAGCGCCGGCCGGAGCTGTCACTGATCGTTCCGTGCTTCAACGTCGCGCCCTATCTGCCCGAGTTCCTGGCCTCGGTCGCGGCGCAGCGGATCGAACCGGGCGAGGTCGAGTTGATCTTCGTCGACGACGGCTCCACCGACGACACCGCCGGCCTGATCCGGGCCTGGATCGATGATCATGGACTCGATGATCAGGGATCCGCTCGGCTGATCAGTCAGCCGAACGGTGGCCTGGCGGCGGCCCGGAACGCTGGGCTGGCCGAGGCGCAGGGGGAGTGGGTCAGCTTCCCGGACCCGGACGACGTCCTCGGCGCGGACTACCTGGCTGTGATCACGAACTTCCTCGGCTCGGCCGAGGCGGCCGGCGTGGCGCTGGCCTGTGCCCGGGTGTTGATCTTGGACGACGCGACCGGCGAGGTCGCCGACAGCCATCCGCTGCGCTATCGCTTCGGTGCCGATCCCGAACCGGTGATCATCTCGGCCCGGCAGCGGCCGGATCGGATCCACCTGCAGGCGGCGTCGGCCTGTTACCGGCTGGACCGGCTCCGATCGGCCGGGCTGGAGTTCGACGGTCGGGTCCGGCCGAACTTCGAGGACGGCCAGCTCACCGCGCGTTACCTGTGGACCGAGGACGACCCGAGGATCGCGTTCCTGCCGGCCGCCGAATACCGCTACCGCCGCCGGGCCGACGGCAGTTCGCTGGTGCAGACCAGCTGGCGGCAGACGGGCCGCTACACCGACGTGGTCGAGCACGGTTACCTGGCAGTGTTGCGGGAGTTGGCCGAGCGGCACGGCGCGGCTCCGCGCTGGGCCCAGTTGCAGGTGCTGTACGACCTCTTCTTCACCTTCCGTGAGGACGAGCGGCAGCACGCCGCCAGCGGCGCCCTGGCCCCGGAGGTCACCGACCGGTTCCACGCCCTTCTTGCCCGGCTGCGTCCGTACCTCGAGGACTGGGTGATCGAGGACTACGCGATCACCTGGACCTCGGACCGGATGCGGCAGGCCCTGCTGCACGGCTACGCCACCGAGCCGCACCGGCCGGCCGAGGTCCGGATCCAGCGGCTGGACGCCGAGCGCCGGCTCGGCCTGGTCCGCTACTACTTCACCGGCCCGGTCCCGATCGAGCAGGTCCGCTACGACGGCCGGGTGATCATCCCGGCCCACGCCAAGACCCGGGCGGTGACCTATCTCGGCCGGGCGCTGCTCTGGGAGCGGATGATCTGGCTGCCGACCCTCGGCGAGCTGGAGATCAGCCTCGACGGCCGCCCGGTCCCGATCGAGCTCGGCCCGCCGGAGCGCCGCCGCTATCGTACCGACGCCGAGCAGCTCTGGCAGCGGCTGGCCCGCACCGCACCGCCGACCGAGGACGATCGTCCCGCGCCGGTGAGCGACCAGACGGCGCCCAGCCGCTTCGAAGGGCAAGGGCGGCAGCCGGTGCGAGCGGTCAAGCTCGCGAAGCGGTTGGCCCGGCGCGCCGTTCGCCCGATCAGGTCCGCCCTGGCGACGAAGCCGGAGCCCGAGGTCGTACCGGTGGATCCGACGCCGAAGGAGCTCAAGCAGCGGGCTGCCGGTGAAGAGGCAACGGCGGCCTACGGCGACTGCTGGCTGTTCGTCGACCGGGACGTGCAGGCCCAGGACAACGCCGAGCATCTGTACCGCTACGTCCGCGAGCAGCGACCGGAGATCAACGCCTGGTTCGTGCTCCGTGCCGACAGCCCGGACTGGTCGCGACTCGCGGCCGAGGGGTTCCGAATGATCGACTTCGGCTCGGCCGAGCACACCGTCGCGCTGTTGAACTGCCGGCACCTGCTGTCGTCGCAGGCCGACCACTACATCTCCCGGCCGCTCGACGTCGCCGTCTTCGGCAAGCCGCGCTGGCGGTTCACGTTCCTCCAGCACGGCGTGATGCAGGACGACCTGTCGCGCTGGCTGAACAGCAAGCCGATCCAGACGTTCGTCACCTCGGCCCGGCCGGAGTTCGACGCGATCACCGGCGACGGAGGTGGCTGGAACTTCACCACCAAGGAGGTCCGGCTGACCGGGCTGCCGCGGCACGACGCGCTGCTGGCCAAGGCCAAGATCATCGAGGAGACCGGCGCCGGCCGACGACTGGTGATCATGCCGACCTGGCGCCGTTGGCTGCTCGGCCCGGACACCGAGAGCAACGACCGGGCGGCGATCGACGACTTCTTCGGCACCGAGTACGCCATCCGCTGGCGGGAGCTGATCACCGATCCCGGGCTGGCCGAGCTCGCGACGGAGGCGGCGACACCGATGATCTTCGTACCGCACCCGAATCTGCGGCGGTACTTCACCGCCGACAACTGGCCGGTCGAGGTGTTCGACTACGCCACCGGCGACCTGCAGGATGTGCTGGCCCGGGCGTCGGTGTTGATCACCGACTACTCCTCGATCTCGGCCGAGGCCGGCTACCTGCAGCGGCCGGTGCTCTACTACCAGTTCGACCGGGCCGCGTTCTACGGCGGATCGCATCTGGGTCGGTCGGGCGGGCAGGTGCCGGACGGTCTGCGGTTCGGTCCGGTGCTGGATCGGGCCGCCGAGGTGGTCGACCGGGTCCGGGCGATGGCCGAGCGCGGGTTCACCGCCGAGCCGGAGTATCTGGACCGGATGGTGGCGGCGTTCCCGCACCGGGACGGTCGTTGTTGTGAACGGGTGGTCGAGGCGGTGCGGGCGAGCCGTCGGCCGGCCACCGAGGACGAGATCTTCACCGAGGCGCCGGCGACGAGGTCGAGCGCTCCGGATCATGCGGGGGTGAGGTAACGTGACGCTTTCCATGTCTGACGAGCCGGTGGCGAAGAAGGTCCGAGCCGGGCTGAAGTCGCTGCGACGGAAACGGGAGACCGAGCCGGCACCGGAGCGGCCGCCCGGCCGGTCGGCGGTGCCCGGCCTGCTGGCCGCGGCCGGCATCGTGCCGGCCGACCGGCCCGATCAACGCGTGATCATCCTGGCCCAGGGCGACACCCGCGGTGCCGTGGTCGAGTGGCTGACCGAGTTCGCCGGCATGCGGCTGCACGTGGTCTCGCTCGACGCCGATCCCGAATGGGAGCTGGAAGCCCACGGCGCGGTGCACCATCGGGCCGAGACGTTGGACCAGTACCACTGGCTGCTCAAGCCGCTCGGCCCGGTCGACGTGCTGGTCGATCTGCTGCCGGTCGACGACGCCCAGCACCTGCTGACCTGGCAGCGACTGTTTCTGCACCTGCGGCCCGGCGGCCTCTGGCTGGTCGACCGGCGCGGCCAGGACCAGTCCGCCTTCACCGCCACGTTCGCCTCCTGGGTGCAGACCGCGGTGGCCGCCGGCGGCACCGAAGACGTCGGCGCCAACGCCCGCGATCTCGAGCTCGGCGCATCCACCGCCGCGGTCACCATCAGCCGCGACCTGCTGATGATCAAGAAGCGGTTGTGGCATTTCCTGAAGCTCCGCGACGCCGAGACCAACCGGGTGCTGGAGAGCCGGGAGCCGAAGCTGCGGATGCGGGAGCTGGCCAGCCTTCGCGGTGGCAAGCTCGCCATCGATTCCAAGATCGTTTCGCACGAATCGTCGGTGCCGATCCCGGACCTCGAAACGACCCTGACGTATCCGGAGCTGCATCTGCGGCACTACACCGGCAAGATCGCCTACGTCTCCAACGCGCTGGTGCACGGCGAGGCCACGATCCTGCCCGACTCGTTCCGGCACCATCTCGAGGCGTCGCCGCGCAACGTCCGGGTGAACAGCATCTCCGCCGCCTGGGGCCGGATCCGGCAGGACCTGCGGCCGCGGGACACGCTGCCCGGGAACTACTACCAGCTGGATTGCGAGAACCCGGGCCACTTCGGCCACCTGATGACCGAGGTGATCTCCCGGCTCTGGGGCTGGGATGCGGCCAAGGCCGAGATCCCGGACCTGAAGGCGCTGTTCCGGATCAGGTTCCCGCACGAGCGCGACCCCGCGCTGGAGCGGCGGCTGTTCACCGCGTTCGGGATCGACGAGGCCGACATCACCTGGGCCGATCATCCGGTCTATGTCGAGTCCCTGGTCGCGGCGACGCCACAGTTCCACAACCAGCGGCCGCATTACGTGCATCCGGGGTTGATCGACACCTGGCGGCGGATCGGCGCGAAGCTGATCGACCGGACGGTCGAGGCCCACGAAAAGATCTTCATCTCCCGCAAGGACAACCTGTCCAACCGGGTCTGCCGCAACAGTCGCGACGTGGAGCGGTGGTTCGCCGATCGCGGCTTCACGATCATCTATCCGGAGACGCTGGACCTCGGCCAGCAGGCCGGTGTCTTCGCCGGTGCCAGGGTGATCGCCGGCTTCGGTGGATCGGCCCTGTTCAACGCGATCCACGCCGAGAAGCTGGACACGATGATCATCCTCAACCACGAGTCGTACACGGCCCGGAACGAGCACTTGATCACCGCCCTGCTGGACTGCGACGTGCACTACTTCTGGAGCCGGTCCGACGTCGCCCATCCGCCCGGCGGCTGGTCGGAAGAGGCCTACTACTCGAGCTGGGAGTTCGACTTCGACCACAACGCGGTCGAGGTGGAACGGCTGCTCGCCGAGCTCTGAGCCAGGTCGTGTTCACCGTCACCGAGCGGGCCGCGTTGCGCCGATCGCTGGTCGACCGGGCCCGCGCCGACCCCGACGTGATCGCGGCCGCGGTCCTCGGCTCCGGCGCCTCCGGTGAGGAGGACGACTGGTCCGACATCGATCTGGCCCTGTGCCTGCGGCCGGACGCCGATCAGGACCGGGTGGTGCAGCGGTGGACCGACGTGATCTTCGCCGAGCACGGTGCGGTGCACCGGCTCGACGTGGCCGCCGCGGGCGCGCTCTACCGGGTCTTCCTGCTCGAGTCGTCGCTGCAACTCGATCTGTCGTTCTGGCCGGCCGCCGAGTTCCGGCCGCACGGCCCGACGTTTCGGCTGTTGTTCGGCGAGGCGCTGCCGCCCGCCGAGAAGACCGAGGTCGATCCGGCCCGGACCATCGGCTTGGCCTGGTTGTACGGATTGCACGTCCGGTCGGCGCTCGCCCGCGACCGGACCTGGCAGGCCGTGATCATGCTCGACCACCTGCGTGATCAGGTGCTGCAGTTGGCCTGCCTGCGCCACGGTCTCAACCCGCACCAGGGCCGGGGTGTCGACCTGCTGCCGGCCGAGGTGCTGACCGCGGTGGCGACGGCGCGGGCCGGCTCGGTGGAGACCGCCGAGTTGACCCGGTCGGCCGCGGCGCTGCTGGAGCTTCTGGCCCGAGAGACGGCGGCGCAGGATCGCGTTCTGGCCGGCGTGCTCGAGCCGGTGTTGCGGCAACTGGGAGAGGTGTCATGACCGGTCGGGTGATCGTGATCAACGGAGGGTCGAGCTCGGGCAAGAGCACGATCATCCGGGCCCTGCAGGACGTGCTGTCCGACCCGTGGCTGACCTTCGGCGTGGACGACTTCGTCGACGCGCTGCCGCCGCGGCTGACCTCGGGCGACGGCGGGATCGACATCGCCGCCGACGGCACGGTCGGCGTCGGGGCGGTGTTCATGGAGCAGGAGAACCTGTGGATGCAGGGGATCGGCGCCATGGTCCGGGTCGGAGCCAAGATCATCATCGATGATGTCTTCCTCGGTGGACCGCACTCGCAGGGCCGGTGGCGGGCGGCCCTGGAAGGCATCGACGTGCTCTGGGTCGGCATCCGGTGCGATCCCGATGTCGCCGAGGCCAGGGAGAAGGGCCGCGGCGACCGGCCGGTCGGGATGGCCCGGCAGCAGGCCGAGCTGGTGCACCGGGGCGTCGCGTACGACCTGGAGGTGGACTCGTCCGTGCTCACCCCGGCCGCGGCGGCTGAGGTGATCCGCGCCCGGGTTTGATCGGGCACCAATTGCGGTCAAGGTCTTGCCATATTTGCCGGTCACCCTGAAACTTTCTGACATGGCAACGCTGCGGCACGACCTCCGACGACGGATCCTTCTCTGGGGCGCGCTGCTGGCGCTGCTCACCACCGGGCTGACGGGTGTTCCGCAGCCGGCCCGGGCCAGTCAGCAGACGATCACCATCGATCAGACCCGGGTCGACCTGGTCTTCAACGACCCGGTGGCGAACGGCGAGGACCGGGCCCAGCTGAACAAGCTGGTGTCCCTGTTCGACGGCGCGCCGGCCGGCTCATCGGTCCGGATCGCGCTCTACAGCATCACCGCGAACTTCGTCTACGACGCGATCGCCCGGGCCGTCGCGCGCGGGGTCGAGGTCTACGCGGTGCACAACGGCGAGGACCAGAAGTCGACCGACGACTCGCCCAAGGCGCTGGCCAACCTGCTCGGATCGCGGCACCACTGGTGCGACCACGGCAGCGCGACGCTGGCGTACGGCGGCGGCTGCCTGTCCAACAGCAACACCGGCCTGATGCACATGAAGTACATCCTGTTCTCGCGCACGAAGGACGCGTCCGGCACGGCGCGGGACTGGGTCACCTGGGTCAGCTCGGCCAACATGACGTACGCCTCCGGGGCGAACCTGTTCAACAACACCTTCGTCTTCTACGGCGACAAGACCCTCTACGACGGCTTCGCCAACGAGATCTGGACGCCGCAGTGGAACGAGGTGACCTACCCGGGCAACGACTTCTATGTCGCCTCCGGGCCGCGCGGCACCTTCGGTTCGGAGAACTCCAACACCACCGTGTACGCGTCCCCGGAGCAGAACACCGACCTGGTGCTGAACCGGCTCAGCTACGTCAACCCGGACGCGGACTGCCGGATCCGGGTGATGCAGGCTTCGATCAACGACACCCGGATCGACGTGGTGAACGCCCTGGTGGGGCTGAAACAGGGCGGCTGCAAGGTCTGGGTGTCGGTGGGGGCCATCCACGCCAACGCGCTGGCCGCGTTCAAGGCAGCCGGCATCCCGGTCCGCAAGTCGCCGGTGCACGACAAGCTCTTCCTGATCTCCGCCAAGTACGCCGACTCCGCCGCGCCCCGATCCGTGGTGCTGACCGGCTCCCACAACCTCACCCTGTCCGCGCTCCGGCACAACGACGAACTGTTGATCAAGATCACCGACAGTCAACCGATGTACGACGCGTTCTACACCCACTTCAACGACGCGTACAACACGGGTTCGGCTCTCTAGCCGCGGATGAGTCCTAGTCGCGGGCGACGGCCGGCGTGCGGGAGGGGTTTCGGTTCGGGGCGGGATCGGCCCAGACCAGGTCGGCGACCCGGGCCGCCGCGTGGCCGTCGTCGCGCGGGGCGAACCGCTCGACGAAGGCCCGGTAGCGATCACCGTAGCGGTCGAAGAAGTGCGGCAGCTCTCGTAGCTCCTGCTCGACCCGAGCCTGATCACGGCAGATCGGGCCGGGCGCGGTGGCTTCGAAATCCAGGTAGAAGCCGCGCGTGCTGTCCCGGTACGTCTCCAGGTCCGGGGTGAGCAGGATGATCGGCTTCCCGGTCACCGCGAAGTCGAACATCACCGACGAGTAGTCGGTGATCAACACGTCGGCCGCCAGCATCAGGTCGTTCAGATCCGAATAGTGGGTGGCGTTGATCACCGACTTCGGCAGGTTGATCACCGACTCCGAGGTGTTGGCATGGCCGCGGATCAGGAAGGTCTGGCCGGGCAGGTTGGTCTGCAGCCGGGCGAAGTCGAGATAGCTGACCAGCGCGTACCGGTTGTTCTTCGTGACGTTGTCCCGCCAGGTCGGCGCATAGAGCACCGCGGTCTCCGCATCCGGAATGGCGAACAGCCGGCGGATCGCGTGCCGCCGCTCCTCGGCCTCGGCGCCGAGCAGGGCGTCGTTGCGCGGATAGCCGGTGTTGATCACCGGCCCGGAGTAGCCGAACGCCCGGGGCAGCGCCTCCGCGGCGAAGTCGTTCTGGGCGATCAGCTGATCCCAGGAGCCGGCCTCGCGGATCATCAGGGCGCGATAGGAGAGGGAGAGGTTCGGCGCCGGCACGTCGTTGCCGATCTTCTTCAATGGCGTCCCGTGCCAGGTCTGCAGATACGTCTGGTGCTGACCCTTGCGGAAGTAGAACGGGAAGTTGTTGTTGTTCACCAGATAGCGGGCGCCGGCCAGCACCTCCATCCACTCCCGGGAGTGGATCAACAGCGGAGTGCCACCGGGCGGGGCCTGCACACCATGATCATCAACGGTCCAGAACAGCTCCAGACCAAGATCACGCCGCAACAGTTCCTGGTGCAGGGCCAGCACGGAATCGCCGACGGAGCGGCCGTTGAAGCATTCGAACAACACCGCGTCCCGGGGCTCGACCGGACGATCATCGAGGAAGATCTGGTGCAGTTGGCGTTGCGCCAGCCGGCCCCGCTCGTCCGGTCGGTACGGCTTGCGCGGCTTCACCCAGAGCGCCGCGGCCTTCGGCGTCCGACTCAGCCGGACCGCGCTGGTGGCACTCTGCAGGTCCAGCGGGAACCGGTCCTGCAGCCCGTCATCGACCCGGACCCAGCGCTCGACCTGGCTGCCGTCGGCCTCGGTCGGCATCATCCGCAGGCTGAACCCGCCGGCGGAGAGCCGGCGGCCGTAGTCGGAGAGCAGCGGGACCCGGCCGGTGAACCGTCCGGTCTCCGGATCGACCTCGGCCAGCACGGTCGAGGTCTGCGCGGCCGAACCGGCGATCCGGAGCTGATACTGGTCGAGCACCGGTGTGGACACCGTGCCCTGGACGACCAGATAGTCCTCGTCCAGCTCAACCCCGTCGACCGCGGCCCACCAGTGGTTCTGCAGCAGCCGGAGGGTGCCGATCCGGGAGCAGATGGCGCGCAGCCGGGCCTGGGTGGGGGAGAGCCGATCCAGCTCGTTGGTGCTGCCGGGCCAGATCATCCGCAGCCGCCGGTCGACGCCGGGGATCAGCCGGAGGTTCCAGACGTGCTCGTCGGCCCGCAGCTTGCGGTCGATGATCTCCGGCAGCGTCACCTCGAACGTGGTCCGGTCGCCGTCCGGCAAGCCCGGCACGGTCAGCACCTGATGCAGCGTCGGCGCGGCCAGCTCGAGGCCGGTGATCGGCGCGCCGGCCACCGTGACCCGGACGGTCAGGTCGGTCACCTCGAGCGATTCCAGGGTGACCGCCGGCGGCTCCTCCAGCTTGAGTTGCAGTCCCTCGGCGGAGGTGAACTCGACCACCCAGCGGCCCTGTTCGGTGAGCGCGTTGATCGGCAGCCGCGACGCCGAGCCGCGCAGATCGCGGCGATTCAGCGGACCCTCCCGGACCACGCCCTGCGCCTCGACCTCGGCCCGCAGGGTCCAGCCCCGCAGTTGCGGCGACCGCCGCTGGAACTCGTCCAGCAGGTCGGTGTCGATCCGGGCCACGAAGCCGGTCGCGGCGTAGCTGTTCCAGGCGTCGCCCGACTCCTGGTCGACCAGCGGGTCGGTGCACCGCTCCAGCGGTACGGTCAGCGCCGCGGTCTCCACCTCGGATCCGGTGCTCCCGTCGGGCACCAGTCGCAGCCGGAGGTCGGTCAGCTGATCGCCCGACAGGCCGGCGATGTAGGCGTGCCCGGCGATCCGGAGCACCCGGTCCTCCCAGTCGACCCGGTCGACCCGGGTGACGAAGCCGAGATCGGATTCGGTCAGCCGGAGCAGCGACCGGTCCGGCGCGATCACGGCCAACTCCTCGTCGTAGCTCGGATCCAGGAACACGCCGTCCGGCTCGGCGACGGTCGGCACCCGCCAGCCGTATTCGCTGCGGGTGGTGACCAGCCGGGCGACGATGTCGCGGCGGTCGGCCACCGCGGCCAGGGTCGGCAGCCGGTCGACGATCGGGATCTCGGTCCAGTCGCTGACCTCGAGATCCTGGGCCAGGGCGGCGGCCGCCCGCTGCAGCTTGGTCCAGTAGTCCAGGTCGGTTCGCGGCACCTGCTCGAAGTAGGACCGGAGGTCGAAGCCGATGGCCTTGGCCAGCCAGGCGGAATAGGTCGCCGGATCGGTCTGGGCGCGCAGGATCTGCCGGACCCGGCCCTTCACCGCGAGCCGGTCGGCGAGGTCATCCGGGTCGGCCTTCTGCTGGGTGATCGACGACCCGTCCTCACGGACCCGCCAGTCGTAGGTCACGGCCGACAGCACGTCGAAGGTGCCGGCGACGTACGCGCGGGCGGTCGGCTCCTGGTCCTCGTACCGGATGCCGACGGGGAACTGCTGCACGACCCGATGGAAGAAGTCGGTGGCGAACAGCTTGTTGCAGACGAAGACGTCCTTGAGGATCTCCGGGAAGTCGCCCACCCGCAGCCCGAACCGGTCCTTCGCGTGCACCGTGCCGGCCCAGTCCGGCACCCAGCGTCGCTTGCCGGCCATCCGCCGCGGCGTGCCGATGGCGAAATCGGAGCCGCTGTGCCGCAGCGCCGCGACCAGGGTGGCCACGGCATCGGCCGGCAGCACGTCGTCGGAATCGACGAAAGTCAGAAAGGCGCCCTTGGCGTGTCGCAGCCCCGTGTTGCGGGCCGCACCCAGCCCCTGGTTGCGCTGCCGGATGATCCGGAACCGTCGATCGCGGCGCGCGTAGGCTCGGGCGATCTTGATCGAATCGTCGGGCGAGCCGTCGTCGATCAGCAGCACCTGGAGATCACGATGGGTCTGGTTCGCGATCGATCGCAGGCAGGCCTCGAAATACGCCTCCACCCGGTAGAACGGGACGATCACCGTCACCAGCCCGCTCGGGCGATCCAGCACGACCTGACGGACCGTTCGGACCGCGTTCCGGAGCATGGGTGGAGACTTTTTCTGCCAGTAGGTCTTGACCACGTCCGGGACGGTTGGGGGCATCGGCTACGCATCCTCCTCTGAACGAGCAGGGAGATTACACCAATTCATGACCAGTCGGAGCGAGTCCGAAACTGGATCGGGAAAGCGATGTCACAGGCTCAGGAAACCCGGTCGCCGAAGCCGGAATTTTCTGACTCTAGATGCGTTGAAGGTCCCGACACGAGGGTTGGGAGGGAACGCCGACTTGAACGATGTGATAAGTATGCGCACGACTTCAGCAGTCAGGCTGGGCGATCAACCCCAGGAAGGGAACGATGGCGACCGATTACGACGCCCCACGTAAGACCGAAGAGGAACTGAGCGAAGACAGCATCGAGGAGCTCAAGACCCGCCGCAACGACAAGAACTCGGGGACGGTGGACGAGGACGAGGCCGAAGCCGCCGAGAGCTTCGAGCTCCCGGGGGCCGACCTGTCGCACGAGGAACTCACGGTTCGGGTGCTGCCACGGCAGTCCGACGAGTTCACCTGTGCGGGATGTTTCCTGGTACGGCACCGAAGCCAGATCGCGGAACAGAAGGCGAACGGGGACGCCTACTGCTTCGACTGCGCGGGCTGAACCCGGGCAGCATCCCGAACGCCCCCTCTCCGGGCGACCTCACAACGAGATCGAGGCGTCACCTCCGATTCGGAGGTGACGCCTCGGCGTGTCTGGCTCGGATTCAGATCTTGAACTTGATGCCGGGGATGGCCGACGGCGCGGACCCGGTCTGCTTCGACCACCGCTTGGCGGCGAGCCGGGTGACCAGCAGTTGGGTCACCCCGACGCCGACGCCGCTGGCGATGGCCCAGCTCACCGCGACCTTGACCGGAGTCTCCGGGTCGGTCGGACTGGGTGGCGTGTCACCCGTCGCCGCCTTCCAGGCGGTCGTGATGATCTTCTGCGCGGCGATCGTCGAGACTGCGCCGAGCACGCCGATGTAGACCTTCCACAGCAGTTTCTGCTCCACACGCGCCAGGCTAGCCGAAGTGCCCTGCGGTTAGGGTGATCGGCGTGCTGTATTCGGAGCGGCTGAGGTCCCCGCTGTCCTGGTGGCTGGTGGCGTTGCTCGGCGCCCTGGCACTGTGGCCGGTGCTCGGGGTGGCGATCGGCTGGTGGTGGGGCCTGGCGGTCGCGGGCGCCGTGTTCGCGGTGATCGGCGCGGTGTTGCTGTCCGGATCGACCATGATCATCGTCGACGGGTCCGGGCTGAAGGTGGGCCGGGCGTTCATCGAGCACCGGTTCGTCGCGAGCTGCCGGCCGTTGGACGCCGAGCAGACCCGGGAGCGGCGGGGCCGGGGTGCGGACGCCCGGGCCTACCTGGTGCTCCGGCCGTACCTGCGGGACGCGGTCGAGGTCGAGCTGGCCGACCCGGCCGACCCGGTGCCGTACTGGTTGATCTCTTCCCGGCATCCGGAACGTTTGGCCGACGCGCTGATCAAGGCCGCGGCCGAGCCGGGCTCGCGCGGGTAGTGTCCTGCCGGTGACTGTGAGTGCCGACGTGCTGACGTCGACCGCCGAGGCGATACGGGTGGAGCTGAAACGGCTCGATCCCGGACTCGAACCGCCGAGCTACGCCCATCCCGGTGACGCCGGGGCCGACCTCCGATCGACCGAGACCGTCGAGCTCGCGCCGGGGGAGCGGCGACTGGTCGGCACCGGGATCGCGATCGCGCTGCCCGAGGGCTTTGCCGCGTTCGTGCATCCGCGATCCGGGCTGGCCGCCCGGCACGGCGTCACCGTCGTCAACGCGCCGGGCACGGTCGATGCGGGCTATCGCGGCGAGATCAAGGTGTGCTTGATCAACACCGACCCGCGGGAATCGGTGACGATCAGCCGCGGTGATCGGATCGCCCAGTTGGTGGTGCAGCGGGTCAGCCGGGCCGACTTCGTGACGGTGGACTCGCTGCCGGAATCGGTCCGCGGCAGCGGCGGTTACGGCTCGACCGGCGGGCACGCCGCAACCGAGCCTCCCGCATGACGCTAAGGTGCGGCAGGTGATCTTTCGACGGAGGAAGCGCCGCGATGACGGCCAGGGGGAAACGGTGGCTGAAGAGGTCGCCACCGAAACCCCGACGGATGACCTGGCCGACGACGACGCGACGGACTCCGGACCCGCCGAATCCGACGACTCCGTGACCGACGAGTCCGCTGCGCCCGCCGATTCCGACGAGACGGCTGAGTCCGACGAGACGGCTGAGTCCGACGAGACGGCTGAGTCGGCTGAGTCCGACGAGACGGAACCCACGGGTGCGGCGGACGCGACCGGTGCGGCCGATCTTGACGTGGACGAACTCGATCAGCAGGACTGGCGCGCCGAGGGTCCGTACGACATCGCCGAGTTCGATCTCGAGTCCGGCGAATCGGTGCCGCGGATCGATCTCGGCAGCATGATCATCACCGGGTTCGAGGGGGCCGAGCTGCGGCTGCAGGTCGCCGACGAGAACCAGCAGATCGTCTCGGCGATGCTGATCAGCAAGGATTCCGCGCTCGAGCTGGGTGCGTTCGCGGCGCCCCGCAGCGGCGGGCTGTGGCCCGAGTTGCGGGAGGAGCTGACCGAAGCCGCCACCGGCGCCGGCGGTTCGGCCGCCGTGGTCGAGGGTCCGTTCGGGGTTGAGCTGCGCCGGTTGCTGCCGGTGCAGACGCCGGACGGCGAGCAGGGCTACCAGCCGTCCCGGATGTGGGTGGCCGAGGGGCCGCGCTGGCTGCTCCGCGGGATCGTCTACGGTCAGGCCGCGCTGGTCGACGGCCTCGAGTCGCCGGTGGCCGAACTGCT
The DNA here is from genome assembly GCF_009299835.1 of Microlunatus speluncae. Classification (GTDB taxonomy): domain Bacteria; phylum Actinomycetota; class Actinomycetes; order Propionibacteriales; family Propionibacteriaceae; genus Microlunatus; species Microlunatus speluncae. Next base: position 864,328 of record NZ_VKCZ01000014.1, on the reverse strand, counting down.
CGCCTGTTTCCGGGCGACGGTGGTGCGCCGCGGCGACGAGGCGCGGGCGCCGGGCGACCTGTTGCCGCTCTCCCTGCCGCGGACGGAAGAGTCCGCCGCCGAGGATTCGGAGGGCCTTGAAGGAGCGGGATAATGGTGGTGTGGATGCCCGGATCGGGTTTCCATTCGAATGACTCGGTCACCAAGACAGGCTGAGCACGCAACCGCGACATCGGAAGTGATGATCATGGGCAAGGCCGGCGAGTTCTTCTCCCGGGTGCTGAAGCGGATGGCATCGTCGAACGACGAGCTCGACTCCGCGGAGTTGCAGAAGACCGTCCGCGACTCCGGCGCCGTGCCGATCAAGCAGTGCAAGGACCGCGAGGTGGTCGACCTGGCGGGCACCATCGCCGCGGTGACGATCAACCCGCGCGGCGGCCATCCGGCCCTCGAGGCGGAGCTGCGTGACGGCTCCGGGGCGGTCACCCTGGTCTGGCTCGGCCGACGGCAGATCCCCGGCATCCACGCCGGCCGGTCCGTCCTGGTCAGCGGCCGGATCAGCTGTGGTGAGGAGGGCCGGATCATGTACAACCCGCGGTATGAGCTGATCTCGAGCCCGTCCCCCTCATGACGGAGGCCTCCGAGCAACCCAAATTCCGTTACGTCGAGGAGTGGGTCCGGCACGAGATGTCGAAGGCCCTCGGCGGCCCGCGCGGCATGCTCGAGGGCGCCCTGCCGTTCGTCGGTTTCACCGTCGCCTGGGTGATCGGCCAGCAGCTGATCCCGGCGATCATCGCCGCGGTCGCGATCGCCGGCGTGCTGGCCGTGATCCGGCTGGTCCAGCGGCAGCCGATCCGCTACGTGCTGCAGGCCGTGGTGCCGACCGTGGTCGCCGTCGTCGTCGCGGCCCGCACCGGCCGGGCCGAGGACGCCTTCGTCCCCGGGATCCTCTACAACGGGGCCCTGGCCGCGGTGGCGATCATCACCATTGCTGTTGGTCGGCCCCTGTTCGGCTTCGTCATCGGCGCCGCGCTCGGCGATCCGACCGGCTGGGCGGCGGACCGTGGCCTGGTCAAGATGATGAGCAAGCTGACCGCGGTGATGGCGATCTCGTACACGATCCGGGTGGTCGTTCAGCTGCCGCTGTTCCTGACCCATCAGGTGCTGCTGCTGGGCATCGCCAAGGTGGTGTTGGGCTGGCCGCTGCTGATCGCGGCGCTGGCGGTGATCGGCGTGATGCTGTCCCGCGGCCGGACCCCGATCGAGGAATCGTCGCTGGCCCGGGCCCGCCCGACCGACGAGCCGGCGGCGGACGAACCGACCGCTACCGAGCCGCGCTGAGCCGCTTGGCCTCGGCCAACCGTTCCACCGAACGTACGGTCGTCGGCCTGAGCCCGACGATCAGTTGGTCCACCGCCAGGTCCTGATAACCCCGGATCGCCTCGGCCAGCTCATCGACGGAGCCCGAGATCGCATTCGGACCGGCCTCGGCGTCGGCCGCCTGGTCCGGATCGATCACCGTGAGGCCGACCGTCGGCGCGACCTCGTCCAGCGGCCGGCCGGCCGTGGTGACCGCGTCCCGCAACTCCCGGAGCCGTTCCTCGACCGTCTCGTTGACGGTGCCGAACCAGGCGGTGTTCCACTGGTCGGCCCAGCGCGCCGTCAGTTCCAGCATCCGCGGTCGCCGCGCGGCGACCAGGATCGGGATCTGCCGCGCCGGCGGCGGGGCGAGGACGGCGTCGGCGACCCGGTGGTACGTGCCGTCGAAGGTCACGGTCTCCGAGCGCAGCAGCCGGGCGACGATCTCCAGCCACTCCGCGAACCGCCCGGCCTTGTGGTCGGTGGGCAGCCCGAACGCCTCGTACTCCGGATCGTGCCAGCCGGCGCCGACCCCCAGGATCACCCGTCCGTCCGACACCAGGTCGAGCGTCGCCGCCATCTTCGCGGTCAGCCCGGGGTCGCGGAACGAGGCGCAGAGCACCATCGTGCCGAGGTCGACCCGTTCGGTCACCGCGGCGACCGCGCTGAGCAGCGTCCAGGCCTCGTGCAGCCCGTGGGTCGCGCCGTCCGGGCCACGGTGCAGCAGGTGGTCGGCGAGCCAGACGGAATCCAGCCCCGACCGCTCCGACGCGATCGCGATGTCGCGGACGTCCGTCCAGCTGGGGACGCCGCCGTCCGGTCCGTCGGAGTCACCGACCGGGAGCATCACGCCGACCTTCATGGGTCCCCCTCAGGGATTGGGCAGGCCGACCTGCTGCGCGCTGCGGACCTCGCCGCGCGGCGACAGCATCTCGGCCAGCTCCTGCTCGTAGTCCTGGGCGGTGACGAAAAGCAGTTCGTCGCCCGACTCCAGGGTGCCGTCCGGGTCCGGCGGCCGGGCATGGCCGTCCCGGATCACCGCGACCAGGACGACGTCGCCGGGCCAGCCGATGTCGCCGACCCGGACGCCGATCTGGGGGCTGCTCTCCGGCAGGGTCATCTCGACCAGGTTGGCTTCGCCCTCGTGGAACGTGAGCAGCCGGACCAGGTCGCCGACGCTGACCGCCTCCTCGACCAGGGCGCACATCAGCCGCGGCGTGGACACCGCGACGTCGACGCCCCAGACCTCGTTGAACAGCCACTCGTTCTTCGGGTGGTTGACCCGGGCCACCGTCCGCGGCACCCCGAACTCGGTCTTGGCCAGCAGCGAGACGACCAGGTTGACCTTGTCGTCGCCGGTGGCGGCGATCGCGACGTCGCAGCTGTCGATCTCCGCCTCCTCCAGCGAGGACAGCTCGCAGGCATCGGCGAGCAGCCACTCCGCGTCCGGCACCGTCTCGGTCTTGATCGCGTGCGGGTCGCGGTCGATCAGCAGCACCTGGTGACCGTTCTCGATCAACTCGCCGGCGATCGAGCGGCCCACGTTCCCGGCTCCGGCAATGGCGACGCGCATGATCAATCTTCCTTCGGGGGAGTGCCGAGGATCGTCTCCACCTCGGCCAGCCGGGCGTCCTGCACCGCCGCGTACAGCAGATCACCGTCCTGGAAGACGGAGGTCATCTTGGGGATGTGGCCCGTGCCGAGCCGGCCGAGGAACGGGATCCGGGCGCCGCTGGCCTCCTCCAGTTGCCCGATCGTGCGGCCGACCCAGGCGGGATCGACGTGGACCTCGAGCAGCCGGACGCTGCCCGACGGGTCGCGCCACTGCGGTTCGGAGCCGGCCGGCAGCAGCCGGCGGATCACCTGGTCGGCGGTCCAGCGCACGGTGGCGACCGTCGGGATGCCGAGCCGCTCGTAGACCTCGGCCCGGCCGGGATCGTAGATCCGCGCGACGACGTTTTCCACGCCGAACGTTTCGCGGACCACCCGGGCGGCCAGGATGTTGGAGTTGTCGCCGCTGGACACGGCCGCAAAGGCGCTCGCGTCACCGATCCGGGCCTCCGTCAACACCTCGCGATCGAAGCCGACCCCCTTCACCGTGGTGCCGGTGAAGTCGGGGCCGAGCCGGCGGAAGGCAGCCGGCTGCATGTCGATCACGGCCACCGAATGACCCCGTCGCTCCAGCGCCCGAGCGAGCGTCGAGCCGACGCGACCGCAGCCCATGATCACGATGTGCACAGCGAAGACGCTACACGACGCGCCGGTTGGGCGGCCTGGCCCGCGGTGGTAGGTCTAGAGTGTCGGGACGTGAGTTTTTCGGACCTCGGCAAGCGCCTGTTGGTGGGGCGCAAGCTGCGGAGCACCCAGCTCGGCGAGACGTTGCTGCCGAAGCGGATCGCCCTTCCCGTCTTCGCCTCGGACGCCTTGTCCTCGGTCGCCTACGCGCCGGACGAGATCCTGCTGACGTTGTCGTTGGCCGGCATGGCGGGCTTCGCGTTCTCCTGGCCGATCGCGATCGCCGTCGCCGTGGTGATGCTGGTCGTCGTCGCCTCGTACCGGCAGAACGTGCACGCCTATCCGTCCGGCGGCGGCGACTACGAGGTGGCCACGGTCAACCTCGGCCGCAACGCCGGCACCACCGTGGCCAGCGCGCTGCTGGTCGACTACGTGCTGACCGTTGCGGTGTCGGTCAGCTCCGGGGTGCAGAACGCGAAGTCGGCGCTGCCGTTCATCGAGGGCCACGAGGGCTGGATCGCCGCGGCGGCGGTGGCGCTGCTGATGGCGCTGAATCTGCGCGGGGTGAAGGAGTCGGGCACGCTGTTCGCGATCCCGACCTACTGCTTCATGATCGGGATCATCGGCATGGTCGCGGTCGGCCTGATCCGGATCTTGATCATGAATGATCCGGTGCGGGTGCACAGCGCGCAGTACGAGGTGGTGGGGGATCCCGCCTTCACCTCCTTCACCGGCCTGATGATGGTGGTCTTGCTGGCCCGGGCCTTCTCGTCCGGCTCCGCGGCGTTGACCGGGGTGGAGGCGATCTCCAACGGCGTCCCCGCCTTCCGCAAGCCGAAGAGCAAGAACGCGGCGACCACACTGCTGCTGCTCGGCGTGGTCGCGGTCAGCATGTTGCTCGGGGTGATCACCCTGGCCAACCTGACCGGGCTGCGACTGATCGATCCCGCTCACTCCTTCTACACGCTGAACGGGGTCCGGGTCGACATCATCGAGGAGACGGCGATCGGCCAGCTGGCCCGGGCGATCTTCTCCGGCTTCCCGATCGGCTTCTATTTCGTTGTCGCGGCGACCATGATCATTTTGTTCCTGGCCGCCAATACGGCGTTCAACGGCTTCCCCGTGCTCGGCTCGATCCTGGCCCGGGACGGCTACCTGCCGCGGCAGCTGCACACCCGCGGCGACCGGCTGGCGTACAGCAACGGGATCATCGTGCTGGCCACGCTGGCGATCATCCTGATCCTCGCCTTCGATGCGAACGTGACGGCCCTGATCCAGTTGTACGTGGTCGGCGTGTTCGTCTCGTTCACGGTCAGTCAGGCCGGCATGCTGCGGCACTGGACCCGGGCGCTGAAGACGGAGACCCGGCCGGGCGAACGGCGGCGGATGCAGCGATCGCGGGTGATCAATGCCATCGGCCTGACCATGACCGGGACGGTGTTGATCATCGTCCTGCTGTCCAAGTTCCTGCAGGGCGCCTACATCGCGATCATCGCGATGGCCGTGCTGTTCGTGTTGATGAAGTTGATCAAGCGGCACTACGACGCGGTGGCGGAGGAGACGGCGCTGGTGCCGGGCGAAGCGAAGACCCTGCCCAGCCGGGTGCACGCGATCGTGCTGGTCAGCAAGCTGCACAAGCCGACCGCGCGGGCGCTGGCCTTCGCCAAGGCGTCCCGGCCCAGCACGCTGGAGGCGATCACCGTCGACGTCAACGACGAGGAGACGGCCAACCTGGTGCGGGCCTGGGACGAGGCGGGGATCCCGATCCCGTTGAAGGTCGTCGCCTCGCCGTACCGCGAGGTGACCAACCCGATCCTCGACTATGTGAAGACGATCAGGTCGGAGAGCCCGCGGGACGTGGTCACCGTCTACATCCCCGAGTACGTGGTCGGTCACTGGTGGGAGCAGATCCTGCACAACCAGAGCGCGCTGCGGCTCAAGGGCCGGCTGCTGTTCACCCCGGGCGTGATGGTGACCTCGGTGCCGTATCTGCTGGCCACGGCGGACGTCGCCGAACGCCGGCTGGCGCGGTCCGATCTCCAGGGCGCCCGCCGGCGGCGCTGATGCCGGCCGAGGAGTTGGTCGGCCCGGCCGATGTCGGGCCGGTGGCACATGGCGGCCACTGCGTGGTCCGTGATCAGGGCCGGGTGATCTTCGTCCGGCACGCGCTGCCGGGGGAGCGGGTGATGATCAAGATCACCGATCGCAGTCATGATCGTTACTGGCGCGGGGACGCGGTGCAGATCCTCGATCCGGGGCCGGGACGGGTCCAGCCGCCGTGCCCGATCGCGGGCCCGGGCCGCTGCGGTGGCTGCGACTTCCAGCACGCCGACCCGGCCACTCAGCGGGAGCTGAAACGCGCCGTCGTGGCGGAGCAGTTGCTGCGCCTGGCCGACCTCGACTGGACCGGTGAGGTCGAGCCCGCCGGCGGGGATCCGGATGGCCTGGGCTGGCGGAGCCGGATGCGGTATCACGCCGGGCCCGATCAGGATTCGGCGGACGACAGCTTCGGGCTGCGGGCCCATCGGTCGGACCGGGTGATCATGCTGCCGGCCGATGGCTGCCGGATCGCCGCGCCGTCGATCGCCGTACCGCCGCGGGTGCCGGAGGGTGCGGACTCGATCATCGGCGTGGCCGCGGCCGGCGGCACCGTCTGGGCCTCCGAACACCATCCGGCCGGCACCGTGCTGGAGCGTGCCGGTGATCGCGAGTTCACGGTCGGGGTGGATGGCTTCTGGCAGGCACATCCGGCCGCGCCGCGGCTGCTGTCCGAAGCGGTGATCACCGGGCTGGCTCCGCGCCGCGGCGAGTCCGCTTTCGACCTTTACTGCGGGGTGGGCTTGTTCGCGGCCGCACTGGTTGATCATGGTTGCGGCCCGGTGACCGGGGTCGAGGGCTCGAAGCCGGCCGTAGCCTCGGCCCGTCGCAACCTGGCCGATGTGGGCCGGCGGGCCCGGTTCGTCGCCGGGTCGGTGGAGCGGGTGCTGGAGCGGCCGAAGGCTCGCGGCGGTCTGCCCGATCAGGTCGACCTGGTCGTCCTGGACCCGCCTCGGGTGGGAGCCGGCCGTCGGGTCGTCGCCGCGGTGGCACGGCGACAGCCGCGCGCGATCGCCTATGTCGCCTGCGATCCGGCCGCCCTGGCCCGCGACCTGGCCTACTTCGGCGATCGCGGCTACCGCCCGGTCTCGTTGCGGGCGTTCGACCTGTTCCCGATGACGCACCACGTCGAGTGCGTCGCCATCCTGGAGCCGGCGCCGGCCGACTAACGTACGGGGATGGATTCGGCGCTCCGGCGGGCACGCTACGCGAAGATCAGCACCGAGCTCGCCCACCACGACGACGATGCCCTGCGGGTGCTGGTGGGGAATCCAGCCGGCACGCCGGGCTGGGGCAGCGTCCGGACGGTCGAGGTGGCCGGTGAGCCCGTCTTCGTCAAGATCATTCCGTTGACCGAGTTGGAGTTGGCGCGGCCCTACTCCACCCGGAACCACTACCGGCTGCCGACCTGCTACCAATACGGGATCGGGTCAGCGGGGTTCGGGGCGTGGCGGGAGATCATCACCTATCTCAAGCTGTCGAATCAGGTCCTCGCCGACGCCGTCGCCACCTTTCCGCTCGCCTATCACGTGCGGGTGGTTCGGCGTGCCGGACGGGCGTCGACGGGACCGGCTGATCTTGAACGGTACGTCCGGTACTGGAACTCCAGCCGGGGCATCGAGCGGTTCCTGACCGAGCGCGCCGGCGGGACGCACGAGGCGATGATCTTCCTCGAACACCTGGCTCATCCACTGGCGGACTGGCTGCTGGAGCATCCGGAGGACACCCCGCGGCTGATCGGGCAGCTGTGCGACACGACGGCATTCCTGCGGGACCAGGGAATCGTGCACTTCGATGCGCACCTCGGCAACATCATGACGGACGGCGATCGCGTCTACCTGACCGACTTCGGGCTGGCGCTGGACGGGAGATTCTCGTTGACCGCGCGCGAGCGCGAGTTCCTCGACCGGCACCGGCTGTTCGACCTGGGCGAGATCCTGTACGGATTCGGGCCGCAACTGATGCGCTGGTATCGATCGCTGCCGACCGCTGAACAGCAACAGGCACGGGCTCTGGTGGGTGCCGCCGGTGACGACAATCTTGCGATCGAGCTGGGATTGGTGCGCGGCGCCGAGCGGCTCGCCGGGGTCGCTCATCCGGCGGTGATCGAGTCGGTCATCAGGTATCGCGCGATCATCGAGTTCATGATCGACTTCTTCATCACATTGCAGAAGAATCGGCGGAAGAACACTCGCTTCGGCGACGCCCGGCTGGGCGAACTGCTGCGGGCGGCGGAGGTCCCGGTCGACTGAGCCACGGCTCCCATCTGCTTGGCTACCATCCGTGATCGTCTGTCTGATGGGTCCGGCCGGCTCGGGGAAGTCGACGCTGGCCAAGCGGCTCGAGGAGGAGCGCCCCGATCTGTTCGCGCGGGTCCCGGTGGACTACTTCTTCGTGCCGCGCGCCGCCGGGACGTCGATGGCAGAATTCCTGGCCCGTCCCTTCGGCTACGACTGGGCAACCGTCGACAAGGCCCTGACCGAGGTCGGGGAACGTCGGAGCACGCCGGCCTGCGACTTCGACTCGATGCGCTGGCGCTCGCCGCACGGTGGCCTGCCGATCGCGACGGCGCCGATCATGGTCTTGGACGGGATGCGGCCGCATCCGCTGTGCGATCGACTCTTCCTGCTGGACCTCGATCCGGTCGAACAACGCCGTCGCCTGGCCGACCGCGACCGCCGCTGGGGCACCCGCGTCGCCGACCGCGAAGATCATCTCGCGGCCACTTTCCGACAGGGACTCTCCGAAGCGTCACGTCCACCCGACCTGCGCCTGAATGCCTCCGACCCGACCGAGTCGACGATCCGGACCTTGATCGAGTTCCTCACCTGACCCGGCCTTGGCGACGGGGACATCACCCTGCTTTTTCCTTGTTTTGCTGTGATTGTGGGCGTGGTGGGATAGAATCGAACACATGTTCGAGGGATCGTTGGAGGGGTGTGCTGCGGGGTTGGATGCCCGCGGGATCCTTGACGCGGCCGCCGCCGCGCAACGGGCCCAGGTCATGGCGCAGAACCAACTGTTGGTGTTGGCGGCGGAGTGGGCGGACCGGTTCCCGGCCGACTCGATCCATCCCGACCAACTGGGGTTGCCGGGGGCGGCGCGTGGGGTTCGTCCGGGTGGGGACGGGACGCCGGAGGTGAACGATCTGGCGATGGTCGATTTCTGTGTGAAGATCGGTAAGAGCACCGGGGCGGGGTTGTTCTTCATCGGTGACGCGTTGGATCTGCGGCACCGGTTCCCGCTCTTGTGGGGGAAAGTCCTGCGGGGGGAGTTGTTGGGTTGGCAGGGCGGCAAGATCGCCCGCCTGACCCGCGGCCTGCTCTTCGACCAGGCGCGGCTGGTTGATGCCGAGGTGGCCCGGTTCGCCGGGGTGGTGCCCTTCACCAAGTTGGAGAACCGGGTGTTGGCGGCGGTCCGCACGGTCGATCCCGAACACTACGAGAAACTGATCGGGCGGCGGAAGAAGGAACGCGGGGTCTGGTTGGGCCGGGTCGATGAGGACGGGATGCGCAGCATCCACGGCCGGATCGAGGCGGTGAAGACCAACCGGCTCTACGCCACGGTCGAGGAACTCGCCGGCTACCTCCCGGTGGAGACCGGCAGCGCCGACGAACGCCGCGCCGAAGCGTTGGCCCTGCTGGGTGATGATCTCCGAGCGGCCGAACTCCGCGCCCGGCACCGGCAGCCGGAACTGTTCGATGAAGAGTTGGCGTCGGCAGTGGCGGAGATCGTGGCCGAGACGGGCGGTCCGGTCGAGGAATCCGAGGTCCATCCCGCTCTCCGCGACCGACCGTCCGCGGTCGATGTCGAGTCGGTGATCTTCCAGACCGCCGTCCGGCGGATGCTTGAACGGTTGGATCTGACGAAGCTGTTGCCGATCGCCCACCTGGTGGTGCATGTTGCGGCGGAGTCGTTGGAGAAGGGTCACGGGGTTTGTCGGGTGCCGGGGATCAAGCCGACCACGATGGGCGTCGTGCAGGACTGGCTCGGCCATACCCGGGTCCGGGTGCGGCCAGTGATCGATCTCAACGACACTCCGCCGCCGGTCGATTCCTACGAGATTCCCGACCGGCACCGCCGTTACCTGCGGTTGCGGCAACCCGGCAGCAGTTTCCCCTGGTCCACCGCCACCGGCGGGTTCGATCTTGATCATGTGCAGCCGTTCGTTCCCCCGCATCGTGGTGGGCCGCCGGGCCAGACCCGGATCGACAACCTGGCCCCCGACACCCGAACCGAGCATCGGGCCGTGACTCATGGTGGGTGGCAGCGTCGACAACCCGACCCCGGCGTGATCCTGTTCCGGGCACCCCACGGGGACGTCTACCTGACCAACCATTCCGGCACCCATGATCTTGGTCCCGGCCCGTTCGCCCACACCATCTGGCAAGCAGCCGCCCCCAACCAGGCCCTGGCCGACTAAGCACCTGAGCCAGTCGAAGGGCAAAGCCCGTCTGGCCTCTGATCAGTTCAGCAGCCAGCGGTCCGGCCGTCCTTCAGCCTGCGGACCCGCCAGACCTGCGCCAGTGCCGGATCACCGGACGAGCTGGGTTCGATCCGCTGCACAGTGAATCCCTCGCGCTGATAGAACGCACCGGCACGTTCGTTGGCGACGAATTGCTCGACGTACAAGCGAATCACGTCGGCGGGCAGCTGCTGGATCAGCGCGTCGATCAGCCGCGGCCCCAGACCGTGACCACGATGGTCCGCGTGCACGTACAGCTTGTAGATCACGTGGTCGGCCCCGGCGAGCCCGGATTGCCCGACGCCGATGACCCGACCTTCGTCCGCGGCGACGACCAGCGTGTTCGCTGCCACGGCGGCGTTGAGGTACGCCTCGTTCCACCAGCTGTCGACCTGGGCGGTCGCTGTGTCGCTGTCGATCAAGGCCGCGTAATGCGCGAACACCTGGGTTTCACCGAACCGCCGCACCGCCGGTACGTCTTCGAGCTCGGCGGCGCGGACGACCGGTCCCGGCCGGTTCATCGGTGATCATCCCGCCGGAGCAGTCGGGTGGCCCGCTCGATCTGGGTGATCATCCTCGTCGGCGGACTGTCGACGGGGGAGTCCTTCGATCCGAGACTCCAGCCGCCGTCATCGGCCCAGAACTGAAACTTGGGCAGCCCGATCAGGGGATCCTCGAAGCAGGCGAGCTCGAAGTCGACCCAGGAGATCAGACCCGTCTCGTCGGCCAGGACGTTGAGCGGGTTGTAGTCGCCGTTGGAGAAGACGAGGGGCCGGCGATGCCGCGGCACCACTTCGTGCAGCACCGCCAGGGCCTCGCTCATCACCCGGGTCCCGGTCCACGGGCTCACCCGCCGGGCCGCAGCCGCCAGCTCGTCGTCGAGGGTCCGCTCCGGCAGATCGGCGGCGAAGGGATGGGCGGCGACCCGAGGGGTCAACCGGTGCAGCCGGTCGATGGCGTCGAACAGCAGTCGGCAGGTCCGGTCAGCCGAGGCGACCTCGGCCACTCCGATCCACGGCAGCACGCGCCCCGGTGCGACGCTCAGCACAAGAGCGTGTAACGAACCGGCCGCGGCGGTGGTCGGGATCGGCCCGGCCAGCACGCGCGGAATCGCGAAGCCCATCGCGCCGAGCTCGGCCAGGGCCCGCAACGTGGCCGATTCGAGCTGCAGCGGAACCGGGTCGGCGACGACCTTCACCACCCAGTCAACCGGTCCGTCGTCGGTGTCGAGGGTCAGCTTCGCCGGGAACGGGAGTGGTGCGCACCGATACGGTGCCACGCTCGCGATCCGGGCCCCCGGCGCGGCCGCGGCTACGACAGCGGCAAGGATCTCGTTCGCATCCGTCACGGATGATCACGCTACGGGCTGCTGAGCGACCGTGCACCAGGGATCCGATCAACGTTCTACTCCCGTGAGACGATCCGAGTTCGACTACCCCGGGGTGCTGGTCGCCTCCAGTCGCGGGGCCGACCTGGTCGTGGCCGTCCGCGACTGACCGGGCGCACAAATCAATCGCGATGGCCACAGGAACCTGGCAGGGTGCCGGGGGTGATCGCCGACGACCTCACCACCGCGTTGCGCAATGATCGCTATCCGCGCACCGCGCGCTACGACCCGCACTGGATCGTGGCGAACCTGATGGGTCCGCATCCGCTCTGGTTGGCCGAGGTGTTGACGAACGTGATGTCGATCAAGTCTGGGCTGCGGGTGCTGGACCTCGGCCACGGACAACTGGCAACGAATCCAGGAGGCCGGCCTGGCCGGCCGGGTGCATCCGTTGGACAGTGATGCACGGAGCCTGCCGTTGCGGACGGATTCTTCGACCTGATTATCAGCATCGACGCTTACGCCTACTTCGGCACCGATGTCCGGCATCTGCCGTACTGCTTGAGGTTCCTCGCTCCGGGCGGCCGGATCGGGATGATCGACGAGGGTTGGCGGGATTGGCTGACCTGGTTGGAGGCCTGCGACCTGGTCGGCAAGGGCTTCGAACCGGACGCCGAGATGCTGCGGGCCGATCAAGGACGGTTGCTCGGCTTCAGCAGAGTCGTCGCTTCCCGGGTATAGCGTCGGCATCATGTTGATCTCGTCCCGGACGCTGGCGGAATACCGGGCCATGTTCGAGCTGACCGACGCGGATCTCGCCGGGGCAATCCTCGACTGCGCGGCCGGCGGGTCCAGTTTCGTCGCCGAGCTGGGGGACCGGGCGGAGGCGGTCGCGACCGATCCTGCCTACGAACGGCCGGTCGAGGAGCTCGCCCGGGTGCTCCGGTCGGACCGGTCGCAGTGCGTCAAGATGACCGTTGATCATGGCAACGAATTCGTCTGGGACTGGTACGGGACCCCGGAGCGACGTGATCAACTCCGGCAGGAGGCGGCCGAGCGGTTCCTGGCCGATCGGGCGGCGCGGCCGGAACGCTACCGACCCGCGTCACTGCCGGAGCTGCCGTTCGCCGACGACGCGTTCGACCTGGTGCTGTGCTCGCATCTGCTGTTCACCTGGGCCGGGCCGCTCGACCGGGCCTGGCATGCGGCGGCGATCACCGAACTGATCCGGGTCAGCCGGGGCGAGGTGCGGCTGTATCCGCTGGTCCATCGCGGGGCCGGCGATCCCGTGCCCTTCCTCGGCGAACTCGCCGAGGAGGTCCGGGCGGCCGGTCACCGGTGGACGGAACGGGCGGTCGACTTCCGGTTCCAGCGGCGGGCCGGGGTGATGGCGGTGATCACCAAGTGAACGGCGTCGCGGCCCGGGTCGGCCACGGTGTGACGGCGGCGGTGGGGATCTTCGCCATCGTCGCGCAACTGGTACTGGTGATCCAGGGCGTCTCCGTGTTGATCACCGACAACCCACCCTCGCTGCCCGAGCGCCTGCGCCGGTTCGTGCTCTATTTCACCATCCAGAGCAACGTGCTCGCCGTCGTCGCGGCGGTCTCACTGGTGTTGCGGTCCGACCGGGACGGCGCGTTCTGGCGGGTGCTCCGGTTGGACGCCGTGGTCGGGATGATCACCACCGGGATTGTGCACTGGTTCCTGCTCCGGCCGCTGCTCGACCTGACCGGCTGGTCCTTGATCACGGACAAGCTGCTGCACGTGGTGGCGCCGATCCTGGTCCTGGCGTGCTGGATCGCCTTCGGCCCGCGGCCCCGGATCGACCTCCGGACCGGCCTGCTGGCCCTGATCTGGCCGATCGGCTGGCTGGTGCTGATCATGGTCCAGGGCGCGGTCAGCGGCTGGTATCCGTACCCCTTCCTGGATGTCACCACCCATGGGGTGGGGCCGGTCGCGGTGGTGATCGCGGCGGTCACCGTCGGCATGATCGTCATCGGCCTGCTGGCAGCCGTGGCGGAGCGGTGGCTGCCGGGCGATCGGCCGCAGCCGGCCGCACCGGATCGCCGACGATGACCCCGAACGAGCCGGGCCGCAGATAGCGGACGGCGAGATTGGCCGAGGTGACCAGCCGGTTGCGGCCGCCGAGCAGGTAGACGATGTGGATCCCGAGCCAGGTGAACCAGGCCAGCAGGCCGGTGATCCTCGGCCCGATCGGCAGCTCGACCACCGCGGAACCCTCGCCGATCGTGGCCATGATCCCCTTGTCGAAATAGCGGAACGGCCGGGTCGGCTGATCCCGCTCCAGCCGGATGATCTGCCGGGCGGCGTGCCGGCCCGACTGCAGCGCCGGCTGGGCCAGTTGCGGCAGCGGGTTCGCCCCGATCACGGCCGTGTCGCCGACAGCGAACACCTCCGGCTTCCCGGGCACCTGCAGGGACCGGTCGACCAGGATCCGCCCGGCCCGGTTCCGGGGCAGCCGCCACTCGCCGGCTTCGTCCGAACCCCGGACCCCGGCGGTCCAGATCACCAGCGACGCCGGTAGTACGGTCTCGTCGGCGAACCGGACCGAGTCCGGCCCGATCTCGACGATCGGCGCCTGCAACCGGACGTCGACACCGCGACGCCGCAACTGGGCCAGCCCGTAGCGCTGCAGCGACGGTGCGAACGGCGCGAGCAGTTGCCCGCCGGCCTCGACCAGGATGATCTTCACCCGGTCGGCGTCCAGCTCCGGGTACGAGTTGGGCAGGCCGTGATCACGAAGCTCGGCCAGGTTGCCGGCCATCTCGATCCCGGTCGCCCCGCCGCCGACGATCACCACGGTGGTCGGCTCGGTCGAGCCGGAGCGGGTGGCGTCTTCGAGCAGCCCGAACAGCCGGTCCCGGACCTGCAGGGCGTCGGAGCGGGTGTAGATGCCGACCGCGTGCTCGGCCGCGCCGGGGATGCCGAAGTGGTTCGTGGTGGCGCCGTTGGCGATGATCACGTAGTCGTAGCCGAGCTGCTGCCCGCCGGCGGTGTTGATCACCGAACGATCATGGTCGATCTCGATCACCCGGTCGCAGACGAATCGGACGCCGGGCCGGCGGGCCAGGAAGTTCCGGATCGGGTAGGTGATGTCGCCGGCGTTCAACCCACCGGTCGCGACCTGATAGAGCAGCGGCTGGAAGGTCGCGTACGGCCGCTGGTCGATCAAGGTCACCTCCAGCCCGGCGCGGGACAGCTGCTTGACCGCGGCCAAACCGGCGAACCCGGCACCGATCACCGCCACCCGCGGCACCGCGGCAAAGCTGCCGGGACGACAAACCGGCCGACTTCGCCGGAACAGGGACACCGCCCCGACGGCGAGCGCCGTGCCGACGCCGGCGAACGCGAGCCCGCCGAAGATCATGATCAGCGGCAGATCGAGCCCGGGCAGGGCCGGGTCGGGGGCCACCCGGACGATGCCGCCGAGGCCGAGCAGCCCGCCGATCAACAGCGGAAAGCCGTAGGCCACCAGCGGCACGGCCGCCAGGGCCGAGGGGACGACCAGCAACGGCGTGGGCAGCCAGCGCGGCAGCCGGGCCAGCAGCACCACGGCCAAGATCATCCCGACCGCGGCCGCGACCACGGTGATGTCGATCCCCAGCTCCGACAGTGCCCGGGCCGGGGCCGACATGATCGTCCGGTCCGCGGCCTGCTGCCATTCCGCCGCGGTGACCCCGAGCAGGGTGGCGCCGAGACCCCAGCCGAGCTTGACCACCGCCCAGGGGAAGACGGCGACGAGGGCGATCGCGGAACCGACGCAGACTGCCGCTGGGGCCATGGTCGGCACCGGTCGCTCCAAGGACGAGCCGGCAGCGTCGGCAGCCGAGCCGCCCGGCAGCGCCCGGTGCCGGCCGCCGCAGCGTTCGCACCGGCCGCGGACCCGGCGACCTTCAAGCACGATCAGCCGGCCGAAACCGACCACCGCGACCACCGCGGCGAGTTGCCAGAGCAGGCCGACGGGGGAGGGACGTTGCCCGGTCGCGACCAGATCGACCAGCACCAGTGGCACCAGTGCGGCCTGACTGCCGGCGGCGATCAGTCCGAAGACCAGTCCGACCAGCGCCAGCGGCCGGGGCGTGATCCGTGACCGCAGCCCGTAGCCGGAGAACACGGCACCGGCCGCCGCCACCGAGAGGCCGATGATCAGCCAACAGACGACGGTGATCGCCGCCGGCCCGATCCGGGGCCGGCCGGAACCATCGAGCAGCGGAAAGGAGAACGTCATCCCGATCAGCCAGGTCAGGGCGACGGCGACCGACAGGACCGACCAGACGCCGGTCACGATCAGGGCCAGCCCGGTCCGGCCCTCGGCGCGGGAGCCGGAACGGTCCCGGGATACGGCATGCGATGCTGTCATGGCTCCAGCCTCGGCCGGTGCGGCCGCCGACGGATCCCCTCCGCGGCGGGACCGACCTCACCCACCCGGGGGAGCGAGCCGTCCCCGCCCGGGGAGTGATATCTTGACGTCAAGACAACAAGACCCCCAACGGAGAGTTCATGAGCGTCAACAGCTTCAACGCCAAGGCCACCCTCGATGTCGGTGACAGCTCGTACGAGATCTTCCGGTTGTCCGCCGTGGACGGCGCCGACAAGCTGCCGTACAGCCTGAAGATCCTGCTGGAGAACCTGCTGCGGACCGAGGACGGCGCCAACATCACGGCCGACGACATCCGCGCCCTGGCCGAATGGGATCCGAAGGCCGAGCCGAGCAAGGAGATCCAGTTCAGCCCGGCCCGGGTGGTGATGCAGGACTTCACCGGCGTCCCGGCGATCGTCGACCTGGCCACGATGCGCGAGGCGATGGCCGACCTCGGCGGCGACCCGACCAAGATCAATCCGCTGGCGCCGGCCGAGCTGGTGATCGACCACTCGGTGATCGCCGACGTCTTCGGCACCGCCGACGCGTTCACCCGCAACGTCGAGATCGAGTACGGCCGCAACAAGGAGCGCTATCAGTTCCTCCGCTGGGGGCAGACCGCGTTCGACGACTTCAAGGTGGTGCCGCCCGGCACCGGCATCGTGCACCAGGTCAACATCGAGCACCTGGCCCGGGTGATCTTCCCGCGCGAGGTGGACGGCGTCACCTACGCCTACCCAGACACCTGTGTGGGCACGGATTCGCACACCACCATGGTCAATGGCCTCGGCGTGGTCGGCTGGGGCGTCGGCGGGATCGAGGCCGAGGCGGCCATGCTCGGCCAGCCGGTGTCGATGCTGATCCCGCGGGTGGTCGGCTTCAAGCTGTCCGGCCGGCTGCCCGAGGGCGCCACCGCGACCGACCTGGTGCTGACGATCACCGAGATGCTGCGCAAGCATGGCGCGGTCGGCAAGTTCGTCGAGTTCTACGGGCCCGGGGTGTCCGAGGTGCCGCTGGCCAACCGGGCGACGATCGGCAACATGAGCCCCGAGTACGGCTCCACCATCGCGGTCTTCCCGATCGACGGCAAGACGATCGAATACCTTCAGCTCACCGGCCGGAGCGCGGAGCAGATCGCGCTGGTCGAGGCGTACGCCAAGGAGCAGGGCATCTGGCACGACGACGACCGCGAGGCCGCCTACTCCGAATACCTCGAACTTGATCTTGGCACGGTGGTGCCGAGCATCGCCGGCCCGAAGCGGCCGCAGGACCGGGTCTCCCTGTCCCATGCCCGGGAGGGCTTCCGCGAGGCGCTGGGCGACTACGTCAGCGAGGACGAGCAGGGTTACGACGAGGCCGTGGCCGAGTCCTTCCCCGCCTCGGATGCGCCCTCTCACGCCAACGGCAACGGCTCCGCCGCTCCGAAGCAGTACGGCGAGCACGGCGACGGACCCGGCCGGCCGAGCAAGAAGACCGCGGTCACCCTGGCCGACGGCTCCAGCTTCGAGATCGATCATGGTGCGGTCGTGATCGCCGCGATCACCTCCTGCACCAACACCTCCAACCCGAGCGTCATGATCGGCGCCGCGCTGGTGGCGAAGAAGGCGGTGGAGAAGGGCCTCACCCGCAAGCCGTGGGTGAAGACCACGCTGGCGCCGGGCTCGAAGGTGGTCAGCGACTACTACGACCGATCCGGGCTCACTCCCTATCTGGACAAGCTCGGCTTCAACCTGGTCGGCTATGGCTGCACCACCTGCATCGGCAACTCCGGCCCGCTGATTCCCGAGGTCAGCGAGGCGGTGAACGAAAATGATCTTGCCGTGGTCTCGGTGTTGTCCGGCAACCGCAACTTCGAGGGCCGGATCAACCCGGACGTGAAGATGAACTACCTCGCCTCGCCGCCGCTGGTCGTCGCCTACGCGCTGGCCGGGACGATGGACATCGATCTGCAGAACGATTCTCTCGGCAACGACGAGGCCGGGAATCCGGTGTATCTGAAGGACATCTGGCCGACCGAGGCGGAGATCGACAAGATCGTCGCCGGCTCGATCGGGGCCGAGATGTTCACCGACTCCTATGCCGATGTGTTCGCCGGTGATCAACAGTGGCAGTCGCTGCCGACGCCGGAGGGTCAGACCTTCGCCTGGGACGAGGATTCGACCTACGTCCGCAAGCCGCCGTACTTCGACGGGATGCCGGCCGACCCGGAGCCGGTGACCGACATCGCCGGAGCGCGGGTGCTGCTCAAGCTCGGCGATTCGATCACCACCGACCACATCTCGCCGGCCGGTTCGATCAAGGCCGACAGCCCGGCCGGGGCCTACCTGAGCGAGCACGGGATCGAGCGCCGCGACTTCAATTCCTACGGTTCCCGGCGCGGCAACCACGAGGTGATGATCCGGGGCACGTTCGCCAACATCCGGCTGCGCAACCAGCTGGCGCCGGGCACCGAGGGCGGCTTCACCCGCGACTTCACCGTCGCCGACGGCCCGGTGACCAGCGTGTACGAGGCGTCGGAGCACTACCTGGCCGCGGGCACGCCGTTGGTGATCTTGGCCGGCAAGGAGTACGGCTCCGGCTCGTCCCGGGATTGGGCGGCCAAGGGCACCGCGCTGCTCGGTGCCCGGGCCGTGATCGCGGAGTCGTACGAGCGGATCCACCGGTCCAACCTGATCGGCATGGGGGTGCTGCCGCTGCAGTACCCGGACGGCCAGAACGCCGAGAGCCTCGGCCTGACCGGCGAGGAGACGTTCGAGATCACCGGCATCACGGCGCTCAATGACGGGCCCTCGCCGAAGACGGTCAAGGTCAGCGCGCAGGGCACGGGCGATCCCGTCACCTTCGACGCGACGGTCCGGATCGACACCCCGGGAGAGGCCGACTACTACCGCAACGGCGGCATCATGCAGTACGTGCTGCGCTCGCTGCGCGGCAAGTAACAGCGCCGCGACGGTCGCCGGAGCCGGGGCTCAGTTGATCTGCTGGAGGCAGATCAGGTCGGGCCCCACTCCGGCGAGCCGGTCGCCGAACGTCACCTGGTAGAGGCCCTCGGGTCGGACGGTCGCCACCCGTTCGCCGGTGCGGAAGTCGACGATGTCCAGCCGATAGAACCCGACCATGAGCTCGTTCTTGATCAGGGTCGCGCTGCTCGAGAACCGGGCGTACGGGCTGTGCCAGATGATCTTGTCCTCGGTGGGATGCACGAGCGCGGTGCCGGCGTCACCGCCGAGCACGGTGGCGTCGCCGACGGTCTCGGTGCTCATGGTCGTCGGCAGCTCCGACCCCGCCGGCGTCCGGTACGGCTTGCCGACCTTGCCGGTGTCGAGGTCGACGGAGATCGGCGTTCCGATCTCGTCGAGGAAGACCGGCCGGTTGCGGTCGACGCCGTCTCCGTCGTCGCCGGGGAAGGCCAGCCGAGGACCGACGACGCGGCGGAGCGGCTTGCCGGCATAGGAGTAGGAGGCGGCGCCGTCGGCTTCGTTGCACCAGATCCGGCGGCCGTCGTCCACCACCCGGGAGCAGCGCGGCATCATGATCAACTTTCCGCTGCGCGGTTGGACGAAGGCCGTCCGGAGCCCGGCCCACAAGGCCACCAGCCCGCTGTTGCCGGTCTCTTCCGCGGATGCTCCATAGCCGACGTCGCGGAGCCGGGGCCGGTCCATCACGACGTCGTCATGATCGGGATCCTTGCGCGCGATGATCCGGTTCTCACTGAACATCGTGTCGTGACCGGGCTGCTTCGAAAGATCGAGTTGCCAGCGCGGTTGCAGGGTCGCGAGATCGAAGCCGCGGAGCACCGCGTGCGGCGCCGGCTCGCGTTGCTCCAAGATGATCACGGTGTCGCCGGCGCGGTGCAGCACGTTGAACCAGCCGGCCACGTCGCTGCTGCGCCGGGTCTCGCCGGTCCGCGGGTCGAGCAGCTGCAGTCGCCACTGCCGCCCCGTCCCGCTTGCCGGGTCGCGGTCCAGCACCTCGGCGCACACCAGGCCGCGCGGATCCGCCTCCCGGGCACAGAGCGCGCCCTCCATCGGCCGGTCCCACAGCACCCGGCCCGAGTTCGGGTCGATGCCGTGGACGACGATTCCGCGCTCATCCGGATCCCCGGTCAGGGCGACCCAGACATCGGTGATCGAGGGATCGACGGCCGTGACGTAGGGACCGGAGAAGTCGCCATCGATCGGCCCGACGAACTCGGCACCGGGCAGATCAGGTCTGAGCTCGTCGGGGGAGATCCGCCACGGAACGGTCGGGGACCGGTCCGGGACCGCGGGCCCCGACGGCGACGAGGTCGGCGCCGGGCGCTCGAACGAGGAGAGCCGCCCCAGTTGTGATCCGAGGCTGCGGGCGAGGACGACGACACCGGTGATCACCAGCACGAGGATCAGGCCGATCGCCACCAGGTTCAGATACACCGGGGTGCGCGGCCGGGGTGGCGGTTGCCGGTACGGCCAGGGGCTCGGGCCTGGCCAGCCACCCTGACCCCGCGGTCCCTCTGGTTCGCGCATGGGCAGCATCTTGGCAGGATCACGGTCGAACGCGTGCCGGGGTGGTCGTCACGTCGGGTGATTCCGGGCCCCGTCAAGAACGCGTCAAGATCGATGAGGACGCCGTCAACGCGAAGTCCGGGTCGCCCCGACCGGAGTTGAATCGCGATCATGAGCTTCGAATCCGCCGGCTTGATCGTCCTGGTCGCCGGCCTGATCGTCTACCTGGTCGTCACGCTGGTCTTCCCGGAGCGCTTCTGATGACCGCTGATCTTGCCGGGGTGTTGACGATCGTCGCGCTGATCGGCTTTCTGGCCCTCTGCTATGTGCCGCTGGGGGACTACCTGGCGGCGGTGCTGACACCGACCCGGCACAGCCGGGCCGAGCGGGTCACCTACCGACTGCTCGGCGTGAACCCGGACAACCAGCAGAGCACGGCCAGCTACGTGCTGGCGACGATCGGCTTCTCCCTGGCCGGCCTCGTCATCCTGTTCCTGATCTTGGTCGGGCAGGGCGCGCTGCCGTTCAGCCGCGGCCTGCCGGGGATGCCGTGGGACATGGCGTTCAACACCGCGGCGTCGTTCGTCGGCAACACCAACTGGCAGTCGTACGCGGGGGAGTCGACACTCGGCTACACCGCACAGATGGCCGGCCTGGCGGTGCAGAACTTCGTCTCCGCCGCCACCGGCATCGCCGTCTTCGCCGCGGTCGTCCGCGGCTTCCTGGCGCTGCGGACCGACGTGCTGGGCAACTTCTGGGTCGATCTGATCCGGATCTGCTACCGGCTGCTGCTGCCGATCTCGGTGATCGGCGCGGTGATCTTGCTCGCTTCGGGCGTGATCCAGAACTTCGCCCCGGACCTGGTGATCACCACCGTCGCCGGCGGCCAGCAGACCATCCCCGGCGGCCCGGTGGCCAGCCAGGAGGTGATCAAGCTTCTCGGCACCAACGGTGGCGGCTTCTTCAACGCCAACTCCGCGCATCCGTTCGAGAGCCCGAACGGGTTCAGCAACCTGTTCGAGATCTTCCTGATCCTGGTCATCCCGTTCTGCCTGCCGCGCACCCTCGGCACCATGCTGAAGAACCAGAAGCAGGGCCTCGCGGTGCTGGCCGCGATGGCGATCCTCTGGCTGACCGCGACGGCCCTGACGGTCTGGTCCGAGCTGTCCCGGCTCGGTGCCGCGCCACAACTGGCCGGGGCCGCGATGGAGGGCAAGGAAGTCCGGTTCGGGGTCTGGGCCACCGGCATCTTCGCCGCCGCCACCACCGGCACCTCGACCGGGGCGGTCAACGGCATGCACGACTCGTTCACCGCCCCCGGTGGCGGCGTGGTGCTGCTGAACATGCTGCTCGGTGAGGTCTCGCCCGGCGGGGTCGGCTCGGGCATCTACAGCATGCTGGTGATGGCGGTGCTGGCCACCTTCATCGCCGGCCTGATGGTCGGCCGGACGCCGGAGTTCCTGGGCAAAAAGATCGGCGCCCGGGAGATGACGTACGTCGCCCTCTACGTGTTGATCATGCCGGTCTGCGTGCTGGTCGGCACCGCGGTGGCGATCGCGCTGCCGGACACGCCGGACGCGATGGCCAACTCCGGCATCCACGGCTTCTCAGAAGTCGTGTACGCCTACGCCTCCGCCGCCAACAACAACGGCAGTGCGTTCGCCGGGATCACCGTGACCTCGACCTTCTTCCAGGTCACTCTGGGGCTGGCGATCCTGATCGGCCGCTTCGTGCCGATGGTGCTGATCCTGGCCCTGGCCGGGTCAGTCGCCCGGGCCGGCATCGTCCCGAAGACATCCGGCACGCTGCCCACCCACACACCCCTCTTCATCGGGCTGCTGGTCGGCGAGGTCTTGCTGGTCACCGGTCTCACCTTCTTCCCGACGCTCGCGCTCGGTCCCATCGCGGAGGCACTGCTGTGAACAAGTCTGCACTGAAACTGGTCGAGGATTCTGATCCCTCGACACCGGATCCGGGGCGGGAGGTGGCGAAGCGCAGCAAGCGCACCAACGTCAAGCACCTCGGCCTCGGCCGGCAGTTGGTGGCGGCGTTCCCGGACGCGCTGCGCAAGCTGAACCCCCGGCACATGTTCCGGTCGCCGGTGATGTTCATCGTGCTGCTCGGATCGGTTGTCACCACGATCCTGGCGATCGTGCAGCCGAACCTGTTCAACGTCGGGATCGCGATCTGGCTCTGGCTGACGGTGATCTTCGGCAACCTGGCCGAGGCGGTCGCCGAGAGCCGGGGCAAGGCCCAGGCCGACACGCTCCGGGCCACCCGGTCCGACACCATCGCGCACCGGATCGGTTCCGACGGTGCCGTCCAGGAGGTGCCGAGCACCCAGCTCCGGCTGGGCGACCGGGTCCGGGTCAGCGCCGGCCAGATCATCCCCGGCGACGGAGACGTCGTCGAGGGCGTGGCCAGCGTGGACGAGTCGGCGATCACCGGCGAGTCCGCCCCGGTGATCCGGGAGGCCGGCGGCGACCGGTCCGCGGTCACCGGTGGCACGACCGTGCTGTCCGACGAGATCGTGGTCAAGATCACCGCGGCCCCGGGAGAGTCCTTCCTGGACAAGATGATCGCCCTGGTCGAGGGTGCAACCCGGCGGAAGACGCCGAACGAGATCGCGTTGTCGATCTTGCTGTCCAGCCTGACGATCATCTTCGTGCTGGCCGTCGCCACGCTGCAGCCGATGGCGGCGTACGCCGGTGCCCCGCAGCAGGTCGGTGTCCTGGTGGCCTTGCTGGTCTGCCTGATCCCGACCACCATCGGCGCGCTGCTCAGTGCGATCGGCATCGCCGGGATGGACCGGCTGGTGCAGGCGAACGTGCTGGCCATGTCCGGCCGGGCGGTCGAGGCGGCCGGCGACGTCAGCACGCTGCTGCTGGACAAGACCGGCACGATCACCTACGGCAACCGGCAGGCGGCCGAGTTCCGGCCGCTGGCCGGGGTCAGCCGGGCCGAGCTGCGGGACGCCGCCCGCTGGTCCAGCCTGGCCGATCAGACGCCCGAGGGCCGGTCGATCGTGGATTTGGCCCTGCGCGAGGGTGCCGATGACAACGATCTGCCCAGCGGCGCGAGCTTCGTCGAGTTCACCGCGCAGACCCGGATGTCCGGGATCGATCTGACGGACCGGCAGATCCGTAAGGGCGCGGGTTCGGCCATCCTGGCCTGGGCCGGCACCAACCCGCCCGGGCTGGCCGAGATCGTCGAGGACATCTCCACCGTCGGCGGCACCCCGCTGGTGGTGGCCACCAAGACCGGCAACACCGCCACGATCCTCGGGGTCATCTACCTCAAGGACATCGTCAAGCCGGGCATGCGGGAGCGGTTCGACCAGCTCCGCGCGATGGGGATCCGGACGGTGATGATCACCGGCGACAATCCGCGCACGGCCAAGGCGATCGCCGACGAGGCCGGGGTCGACGACTATCTGGCCGAGGCGACGCCCGAGGACAAGATGGCGTTGATCAAGACCGAGCAGGCCGGCGGCCGGATGGTCGCGATGACCGGCGACGGCACCAACGACGCCCCGGCGCTCGCCGCCGCGGACGTCGGCGTGGCCATGAACAGCGGCACCTCGGCGGCCAAGGAGGCCGGCAACATGGTCGATCTGGATTCGGATCCGACCAAGCTGATCTCCATCGTCGAGATCGGCAAGCAGTTGCTGATCACCCGTGGTGCGCTGACCACGTTCTCGATCGCGAACGACATCGCGAAATACTTCGCGATCATTCCGGCGATGTTCGCCGTCGCGTACCCGGGACTGCAGACCCTGAACATCATGGGCCTGTCGTCGCCGACCTCGGCGATCCTGTCCGCGGTGATCTTCAACGCCCTGATCATCGTGGCGCTGATCCCGTTGGCGCTGCGCGGAGTCAAGGCCCGGCCGACCACCGCGTCGCGGACCCTTCGCCGGAACCTGTTGATCTACGGCCTGGGCGGCATCATCGTGCCGTTCATCGGGATCAAGATCATCGACCTGCTCGTCTCTCTCATCCCAGGAATTGGCTGATCATGACAAGTCTTCAGGCCAAGGGGGACGACCCCCTTCGGATCCCCCGCACGCTCCGCGAACGGACCGGAGGGACTTCCTTCCCCAACTTCGTCCGGCAGCTCTGGACCGGCCTGCGCGCCGTCGTGGTGCTGACGATCATCCTCGGCATCGCGTATCCGGTGGCCATCTGGCTGATCGGCTTCGCCATGCCGAACCAGGCAAACGGCTCGCTGCTCGAGAGCAACGGCCAGGTCGTCGGCTCCGCCCTGATCGGGCAGACCTTCGAGGGCGAGGGCTGGTTCCAGCCGCGACCCTCGGCCAACGACTACGACGCCCTGGCCAGCGCCGGATCCAACGCCGGCCCGAACGACGAGGACCTGCTCGCCGCGATCGCCGAACGGCGGGCCGAGGTGGCCAAGTCCAACGGCGTCCCCGAGTCCGCGGTGCCGCCGGACGCCCTGACGGCCAGCGGGTCGGGACTGGAGCCGTACATCTCACCCGCCTACGCCGAGATCCAGGTGGCCCGGGTGGCCCGGGAGCGCAATCTCCCGGTCGCCGACGTCCAACGACTGGTCGCGGAGCACACCCAGGGCCGGATCCTCGGCTTTCTCGGCGAGCCGGGGGTCAACGTCGTGAAGCTCAACCTGGCGCTGCGGAACGGGGGATGAGTTGCGTGGCCGGCGCCGCCGCGTGGGGGAGACTGGGGCCATGGACCGTGGACGGCTTCGGGTTTACCTCGGCGCGGCGCCGGGTGTGGGCAAGACGTTCGCGATGCTCAACGAGGGCCGGCGTCGTCGGGACCGGGGCACCGATGTCGTCATCGGCCTGGTCGAGACCCACGGCCGGGAACGTACCGACGCCGAGATCGGTGATCTCGAGGTGGTGCCGCGCAAGCTGATCAGCTACCGCGGGATCGAGGCGAGCGAGCTCGACCTGGCGGGCGTGCTGCGCCGGGCGCCGGGGGTGGCGCTGATCGACGAGCTGGCCCACACCAACATCGAGGACCCGGACGATCCGTCCGGGCACGAGAAGCGCTGGCAGGACATCGAGACGCTGCTTGATCACGGCATCGACGTGATCACCACGCTCAACGTGCAGCATCTGGAATCGCTGAACGACGTGGTGGAGTCGATCACCGGCGTCCGGCAGCAGGAGACCGTGCCGGACGCGATCGTCCGGGCGGCCGACGCGGTCGAGTTGGTCGACATGAGCCCGCAGGCGCTGCGCCGGCGGATGGCCCACGGCAACATCTATCCGGCGGAGAAGATCGACACCGCCCTGTCCCGGTACTTCCGGGAGGGCAATCTCGCCGCCCTGCGCGAGCTGGCGTTGCTCTGGCTGGCCGACCGGGTGGACGAGGGGCTGGAGCGCTATCGCGAGGCGCACGGCATCGAGTCCACCTGGACCACCCGGGAACGCATCGTGGTCGCCATCTCCGGCGGGGAGGAGTCGACGGCGCTGATGCGCCGCGCCGCCCGGATCGCGTCCCGGACCGCCGGTGCCGAATGGATGGCGGTCTACGTCAGCCGCAGCGACGGACTGAAGGGCGTGTCCGCCGAACAGCTGGAACGGCTGCGGCGAAAGACGACCGAGATGTCCGGCACATTCCACGCCGTGGTCTCCGCCGACACCGCCGGCGGCCTGCTGGCGTTCGCCCGCGGGGTCAACGCGAGCCAGATCCTGGTCGGCGCCAGTCGCCGGAGCCGCCTGGCCACGGCGCTGCAGCCGGGGATCGGCGAGATGGTGATCGCCGAGTCCGGCGACATCGACGTGCACGTGGTCAGCCACGACTATGCCCGCGGCCGATCGCTGCTGCACCGGCGGCGGACCAACCTCGGCCGGCGCCGGGTGATCACCGGCTACCTGATGGCCACGATCGGCTCGGTGCTGCTCACCACCGCGCTGTACGTCACGCCGAGCCTGCACGGGCTGCCGACCGAGTCGATGTTGATGATGGCGCTGGTCGTCGCGACGGCCCTGGTCGGCGGGCTCTGGCCGGCCGTCGTCGGCTCGCTGATCAGCGGCGTCGCATTGAACCTGTTCTTCGTCCCGCCGACCATGACGCTGACGATCGCGGATCCGGAGAACGCGCTGGCGCTGCTGGTGTTCCTGATCACCGGGATCGCCGTCGCCTCGGTCGTCGACCTGGCCGGCCGCCGCACCGAGGAGGCCACCCGGGCGAGATCGGAGGCGAACGCGCTGGCCGTCCTGTCGCACAGGCTGCTGCACACCGGCGGTGACCAAGATCAACTGCTGCTGCAGGCGTGCGAGGTGTTCGGGATGAACGGCGCGTCCCTGATCCGGCACGACGGTGCGACCGACGCCGACCGGATCGTCGCCCGCTGCGGCCAGGGACCGGAGACACTGGACCGGGCCGACGTCTCGATCCGGATCGACGACGAGGTGGAGCTGGCGATGGCGGGGCGCACGCTGGAGGCGAGCGACCGGCCGCTGCTCACGGCGTACGCGGCTCACTTCGCGGTGATCAGGGAGCGGCAACGGGCGGCGGCGGACTCCCGGCAACGGGCGCAACTGGTGGAGGGCAACCGCACCCGCACCGCGCTGCTCGCGGCGGTGTCGCACGATCTGCGCAGCCCGTTGGCGGCGATCAAGGCCTCGATCAGCAGCCTGCGCGGCGGCACCATCGTCTGGTCGCCGGAGGACGAGGCGGAGTTGCTGGCCACGATCGAGGAGTCGGCCGACCGGCTGGACGCGTTGGTCGGCAACCTGCTGGACATGAGCCGGCTGCAGATGGGTACGGTCACGCCGCTGCTGGCCGAGATCGACCTCGGCGCCGCAGTCGACCAGGCGATCCGACCGATCGCCGGCAGCGACCGGGTCAAGGCCCTGATCAGCGATGATCTTCCGCTGGCCCTGGCCGATGCCGGACTGTTGGACCGGGTGCTGGCCAACATCATCGAGAACGCGTTGCGCTACACCCCGGCGGAGGTGGCGATCGACGTCACCGCCGCACCGTTCCACGACGAGTCGGGCCGGGACTGGGTCTCGCTCCGCGTTGTCGATCATGGTCCCGGTGTGCCGGGGGAGGGCAAGGAGACCCTGTTCGCGCCGTTCCAGCGATTGGGGGACGTGCCCCGCGGTGACGGGATCGGCCTGGGCCTGGCCGTGGCCCGCGGGTTGACCGAGGTGATGCATGGCGAGCTGTCCGCGGAGGACACGCCGGGCGGCGGGCTGACCATGGTGGTCGACCTCCCGGCGGCCGAGGCTGCCCGGGTCGAGGTTGCCCGTGCCGAAGTTGCCCGGGCCGGAACGGAGGAATCATGACGTTCATCGTTGCCGTCGACGACGATCCGGCGATCCTGCGGACCCTACGGATCAATCTCCGGGCCCGCGACTACGAGGTGGAGACGGCGGGCGACGGCCGGTCGGCGCTGCAGGTGATCAAGGAACGCACGCCGGATCTGGTGCTGCTCGATCTCGGCCTTCCTGATCTTGACGGGGTCGCGGTGCTGACCCGGTTGCGCGAGGTCAGCTCGGTGCCGGTGGTGGTGCTGTCGGCCCGGCACGGTTCTGACGACAAGGTCGAGGCGCTCGACCTGGGCGCCGACGACTACATCACCAAGCCATTCGGGATGGAGGAGCTGCTGGCCCGGATCCGCGCCGCCCTCCGCCGTGGCCCGGACCAGTGGGTCGGTGATCAGTCGGTGATCACCACCGACACGCTGCGGCTGGACCTGGCCGAGCAGGTGGCCAGCAAGGACGGTGAGCCGGTGCACCTGACGCCGACCGAGTGGCGGCTGGTCGCCGCCCTGGCCAAGCGGCCCGGCCGGCTGGTCCGCCAGTCCGAGTTGCTGCAGGAGGTCTGGGGGCCGGCGTACCACCGGGAGACCAACTATCTGCGGGTCTACTTCGCCCAGCTGCGCCGCAAGCTGGAGCCCGAGCCGAGCCGGCCCCGGCACTTCCGGACCGAGCCCGGGGTCGGCTACCGCTTCGTTCCCTGACCCCGGTGGCCGCGGGCGGGTCAGCCGAGGGCGCGGGCGGCCGGGCAGTCGAACGGATCCCGGGCGTGCAGGCCGACCCGATTGAGATAGCTGACGATCCGCGCGTACGACGCCGGCAGGGTCGTCTCGAGGTAGGGGATCCGTACCTCCTGGCAGTGCTCCCGGACGATGGCGGCCGCCCGGCGCAGGTGCGGCCGAGGCATGCTCGGGAACAGGTGGTGCTCGATCTGGAAGTTCAGGCCGCCCATCAGGGTGGTGGTGCCGCGGCCGCGGATGTTGCGCGAGGTGAGCACCTGCTTGTGCACGAAGTCGAGCTTGCTGTTGGCCGAGATGATCGGCATCCCCTTGTGGTTGGGTGCGAAGGACATGCCCATGTAGAAGCCGAACACGGCCACCTGCACGCCCAGGAAGGCTGCACCCATGCCGGGGCCGAGCAGCAAGATCACGGCCGCCGGGAAGAGAGTGAGTCGGAGCACGATCAGGATCCGTTCCAGCGTCGTTGCCCGGCCGGTCCGGCTGAACGCGCTGCGAACGGAATCGACGTGCAGGCCGAGTCCGGTGAGCAGCAGCAACGGAAAGAACAGGTAGCCCTGTCGGCGGGTGATCGCCGCCCAGATGCCGCGCTTGGCGCGGGCATGCTCTTCGTCGAAGGAGAGGAGGTCGATGTCGATGTCCGGGTCCTTGCCGATCTTGTTCGGATTGGCATGGTGCCGGCTGTGTTTGGACTGCCACCAGGAGTAGCTGATCCCGACGATCCCGGTGCCGACCAGCAGCCCGGCAAGATCATTCTTGCGGGCCGAGGCGAAGACCTGCCGGTGGGCGGCTTCGTGGGCGAAGAACGCGAACTGGGTGAAGATCACGCCGAGCCCGGCCGCGATCAACAGCTGGAACCAGGACGAGCCGAGCAGGGCGCCGCCGGTCACCGCCACGGCGGTGCAGCCGAACAGCACCGCCAGCACGCCCAGATAGAAGCCGCGGGTGCGTTTCAGCAGCCCGGCCTCCTGGACGGCGCGGATCAGGGCTCCATGCCCGCTGCCCGGACGGGCCGGAGCCGGATCCGTGGTCAGGGTCAACGTTGTCGTCATCAATCCTCGCTCAAGTCGGCAGGCACCAGGCTGATCGAGGCGATACGCCGCCACGGGCAATCCCAGATCCCGGAAGCTGTGACCAGCACTGCGTTCAGGGTCCGTGAACGGTGTGTGTGGGCTCCAGCATAGGTGGCGCCGGAAATCCCCCGGAACCAGCGCAAATCGGGACGCGCGGCGAGGGCGGACCACCGCTGCGTCAACACCGAGTCAAGATCGCGTCAAGGACCTTGACCCCGCTGCCCGAACGGGAGCTTGATGGTGTGGTGCGGAGCTTGCTGCAACGGACCTCGGTGATCATCACGGCGGCCCTGGTCGCGCCGATCATGATCGGCTGGCTGCTGAGCCTGGTCCGCGACCAGGTCGACAACGCCAACGCCGCGCTGGTGCTGGTCCTGGTCGTCGTCGGGGTCGCGGCCACCGGCCGCCGGCTGGCCGGCATCGTGGCGGCCCTGTCGGCGACGGTGTGGTTCGACTTCTTCCTGACCGAGCCGTACCTGACGTTCACGATCAATGATCAGAACGACATCGAGACCGCGGTGCTGCTCACCCTGGTCGGCCTCGCCGTCACCGAGGTCGCCCTCTGGGGCCGTCGGCATCAGGCCCGCGCCAGCCGACGCGAGGGCTACCTGGCCGGCGTGATCACCGCCGCGCGGACGGCCGTCTCGGGCCGGTCCGAACCCGAGGCCCTGGTCGCCGGGATCGCCGAGCAGATCGGCGTG
Source organism: Microlunatus speluncae (assembly GCF_009299835.1). GTDB lineage: Bacteria > Actinomycetota > Actinomycetes > Propionibacteriales > Propionibacteriaceae > Microlunatus > Microlunatus speluncae. Next base: position 834,235 of record NZ_VKCZ01000014.1, on the reverse strand, counting down.
GTGCTGGAAGTGGACCGCTGCGTCTTCGAACCCGGCAGCAGTTCTCGTGATCATGATCGGCCGCGACTGCAGCAGGACGGATCGGTCACCGTCGCCGGCCGGACCGTCGACGTCGATCGTTACGGACTGCCGACCGACGACCTGATCGAGCTCCCGGTCGAGCGGGCCGGCATCCGGCAGGGTCGCTTCATGATCACGGCCGCCACCCGGGTCAGCCGACCCACCCTGGAGCAACGGCAGGTCGCGGTCACCCTGGCCGACCAGGCCGCCGCCGGTCTGGCGGCCACCGCTTCCTGATCTAGGATCGCGGGCGTGAGTGATGACGTGATCTGTCAGATCGTTCGCGGCGACCTGCCCGCGGCCGAGGTGGCCCGGACCGATCAGCTGGTGGCATTCCTGGATCACCGGCCGGTGTTCAAGGGGCACGTGCTGATCTCCCCGACCGAGCACGTGGACACGCTGCTGGAGTTGCCGACCGGACTGATGGAACCGCTGCTCACCCTGGCCCAGCGGGTGGCGGCGGCCCTCTCGACGGCGGTCGAGGCCCAGGGCAGCTTCGTCGCCATGAACAACGTGATCAGCCAGTCGATCCCGCACGTGCACCTGCACGTGGTGCCCCGGACCAAGGGTGACGGGCTGCGCGGCTTCTTCTGGCCGCGGACCAAGTACGCCGACGGCGAGGCGGCGGAGTACGCCGAGCGGATCCGGCAAGCACTCGGCGCCCCCTCGTGATCATGAGCCGGATCAGGGCACGCGGTAGCCGGCGGCGGTGAACAGCCGGTACCACTCCTGCCGGGTCAGCGGGATCTCGGAGCCGGCGGCCGACTCGCGCACCCGCTCCGGCTTGGTGGTGCCGAGCACGACCTGGATGCCGGCCGGGTGTCGGGTGATCCAGGCGACCGCGATCCCGGTCGGCGTGACGTCGTACTTCTGCGCCAACTCGTCGATCGCGTCGTTGAGCTCCGCGTAGTTCTCCCGGTCGCCGAGGAAGACGCCGTCGAAGAAGCCCTTCTGGAACGGCGACCAGGCCTGCAACGTGATCCCGTTCAGCCGGCAGTAGTCGAGCAGCCCGTTGTCCCGGTCGATCGACTGGTCCAGGCCGGCCATGTTGGCCGCGATCCCGGCGGCGAACAGGGGAGCGTGGGTGATGCTTAGCTGGACCTGGTTGTACGCCAGCGGCTGGTTCACCGACCGCTTCAGCAACTCGATCTGGCCGGGCGTGTGGTTGGAGACGCCGAAGTGCCGCACCTTGCCGTCGGCATGCAGCCGGTCGAACGCGGCCGCGACCTCATCCGGCTCGACCAGCGTGTCCGGCCGGTGCAGCAGCAGGATGTCGAGGTAGTCGGTGCGCAACGCCTGCAGCGAGGCGTCCACCGATTCGGCGATGTGCTCGGCCGAGAAGTCGAAATAGCCGGAGCGGATGCCGACCTTGGACTGGATGATCATGGCCTCGCGGTCGGCGCCGGTCGGTCGGACTGCATCACCGAAGCGCCGCTCGCAGCCGTGGTCGCCGCCGTAGATGTCGGCGTGATCGAGCACGTTGATGCCGACCTCTTGAGCGGTCGCGACCAACTCGCGGATCTGATCATCATCGAGAGCGGAGATCCGCATCAGGCCAAGGACGACGTTGGAGACCTGGAGATCATTGTGGGCGGAGTCGAGGAGTTTCACGACACCATCATCCTCTTCAGTCGCCTCGGGCCATCCACCGGCTTCCATGGTCGGTTCCTGTCGCTGGGTCGCCGAGGTCCTATTGGGGACGCGTGTCGTACGCCTGCTGGGTCAGCTCGAGATAGTTCGGCAGGCCCATCTGCTCCAGCTGGGTCAGGTAGGCGTTCCAGTCGGCGTCGTTGTTGACGTCGAGCTGGCCGGTGGCGAACTTGGCCAGGTGGATCGACACGGCCGAGGTGAGGTTGGCCTCGATGTCGCCGCGCTGAGCGGTGACGTCGGCGGAGAAGAGCAGCCGGGGCAGGAACTGGTCCTCCGGCTGCGCGTACTCCTTGTACAGCTGCGCCACCTCGTCCAGGTTCGGCACGGTCGGGTCGACCTTCTCGCCGGCTCGGTAGTCGGCGGAGCGGTACATGATCGCGTACTGGTTCCAGCCGTCGCCGACCGGAATCTTGTCCCGCGGGATGCCGGCCCAGACGGCCTGTTGATCACCGCTGCCCTTCTCGCCCTTCTTGGCCCAGCGCCAGCCCGCGTCCTGCGGCCCGGCGTAGGACCGCATGGTCGATTCGAGTTCCATCTGGGCGTCGGCCCAGCGGACCAGGGTCTCGGGATCCTTGCAGGCGCTGGTGATCGCCATCGCGTTGGTGAACGGCGCGTTGCCGTAGGTCCAGGTCGCGATCCGGGTGCCGTCCGGCCCGGCCAGCGGCGGCACCGGGACGTAGTCGCGCCAGAGTGCGTCTTCCTCCGGTCCCATCGTCACCCAGGCGGCCCAGTTGAAGGCCCGGCAGACACCGATCAAACCGTTGTTGCCGAGCTTGGTCAGCTCCTCGCCCTTGATCGTGAACGTCTGCTGGGTCAGCGTGCCGTCGTCGAACAGTTGCCGCATGTAGCGCAGCCCGTTGCGCCAGCCCTCGCTGTTGGCGGCGAACTCGACCCGGCCCTGGTTCAGCCGCAGATAGACGGCGCCGGAGACCGGGCCCGGGTTGTACGTGAACGGGCCCATCATGAACTGGTCCACCGGGTCATAGGTGATGTCGCCGCCCATGAACGCCTGGAATCCCTCCTTGCCGCTGGGATTCTGCTCCTTCAGCGTCTTCAGCAGGGTGCGGAACTCCTCGGTGTTGGTCGGCATCTTGGCGCCGATCTTGTCCAGATACTTCTGGTTGACGAAGGCGCGGGAGCCGGCGCAGCGGCAGTGGAAGCAGTCGTTGACGCCGCCGAAGTTGTAGATCTTGCCGTCCTGGGCCAGGTTGGTCCGGCGCACGTCCGGCAGGTCGAGGAGCATCTGCCGCATCTGCGGGGCGGCATTCTCGATGTGCCCGTCCAGCGCCTGGAACAGACCCTGCTGACCGTAGAGCGCGATCTGGTCCCGGCTCAGCCCGACCGCCATGAAGGCGTCCGGAAGATCACCGGAGGCGATCATCGCGTTGATCTTGGACAGATCGGCGCTACCGTCGGGATTGGTGACCAGCACCGCGTCGAACTGGATCTTGACGCCGGTCTGCTGCTCCAGCCATTTCGTGTACGTGTTGTCGTTCCAGTCGCCGACCACCGTCGTGTCCTGCGGGACGACGATCCGGAAGGTGGTGCCGGCGTCGCCGAACGGCGCGATCTTGGCAGCCCGCGGGCCGACATAGGGGTCGGGGTAGAGCACCCCGTCGGTCGCCGGGCCGAACTCGACCCGCTCGCCCGCGGGCGCGCTGCCGGAAGGTGCGCTGCCGGGGCCGGGGTTGCCGCCGCTACAGCCGGCGAGCAGGCCGGCCGATACGCCGGCGGCGCCGGCGATCAGACTGCGCCGGGACAACTCCAGGTGATCGACCATGATCGAGTTCCTTTCTCAGCTTCTAAAAGAGGGACGTCTTGGCGACGCGTCGGGCGAGCCAGTTGGCGAGGATCAGCAGGATCAGGGCGATCACCGACTTGAACAGGCCGATCGCCGTCGCGTACGAGAACTGGGGGACGGTGGAGGCGAGGCCGACGCGGTAGACGTACGTGTCGAGCACCTCGGAACCACCCAGGTTGAGTGGGTTCTGCATCAACAGCACCTTCTCGAAGCCGCTGTTCAGCATCGATCCCATGTTCAAGATCAACAAGGTGATGCTGACCGGGAGCACGGCAGGGAAGTCGATGTGCCAGATCCGGCGCAGGATGTTGGCCCCGTCCACCTTGGCCGCCTCGTGCAGCTCCGGGTCGACGCCGGAGAGGGCGGCCAGATAGATGATCGCCGACCAGCCCAGCGTCTGCCAGGCGCCGGACCAGACGTACATGTGGCGGAACGAGTCCGGGCTGGCCAGGAAGTCCCGCGGCTGGCCGCCGAACACCTCGATCACCTGGTTGACGATGCCGCCGTTGGGGGAGAACAACATCACCATCATGCCGACCACGACCACCGTGGAGATGAAGTGCGGCGCATACGTGATCAACTGGACGCCGCGCCGGAACAGCGCGCTGCGGACCACGTTCAGCAACAGCGCCAGGATGATCGGCAACGGGAACAGCGCGACCAGCTCGTAGACGTTCAGGATCAGGGTGTTCGAGATCACCGGCCAGAACTGGTAGGAGTCGATGAACCGCTGCAGGTGCAGCATGCCGACCCAGGGGCTGCCGAGGATGCCCTGCACGATGTTGTAGTTGCGGAACGCGATCTGCAACCCGTAGAGCGGCCAGTAGAGGAAGACGATCACGTACACCAGCGGCAGCGCGAGCATGGCGTAGAGCTGCCAGCTCTGCAGGATCCTGGTCACGGTCCGCTTCTTGCGCACCGGCCGGACCGCCCGCTCCTGCGCCGGTCGCACGGACTCCTCGAGTTGGGTCATTTGAGTGATCCGATCAGTGCGCCCTTGACGAAGTGGCGTTGGACGAAGGGGTAGGCGATCAACGGCGGGATCATCGCCACCACGATCAGCGCGTAGCGCAGCTTGTCGAACAGGTCCTGCCGGCGGGCGAACTCGGCCGCGCTCATGCTGCCCATGTCGGTCGGGCTGACGCTGGCCAGGGTGAGCACCTCGCGCAACACCAGTTGCAGTGGGTAGAGGTTCTGGTCGGTCAGATAGAGCATCGCGGAGAACCAGCCGTTCCACTGCCCGACGGCGTAGAAGAGCAGGTTCACCGCGATGATCGGCTTGCTCAGCGGCAAGGCGACCCGGAGGAAGAACTGGGCGTCGGTGGCGCCGTCGATCTTGGCCGCCTCGAGCAGCTCACCGGGGATGTTGAGCTGGTAGAAGGTGCGGGTGATGATCACGTTGAACACCGCCATCGCCCCCGGCAGCACGATCGCCCAGACGGTGTTCAGCAGGCCCAACTGCTGCACCACGATGTAGTTCGGGATGATGCCGGCCGAGAACAGCGTCGGGATCAGCACGAAGAAGGTCAGCCAGCGCCGGCCGGGCAGATCCGGCCGGGACAGGGGATAGGCGCAGAGCACGGTCAGCACGGTGCCGAAGACGGCACCGGCAACGGCGTAGAAGATCGAGTTGGCCATCCCGCGGAGCAGCGCCGGCGCGGCGAAGATCATCTGGTACGCGTCGACGTTGAAGCCGACCGGCCAGAGCACCACGGATCCGGAACTGATCGCTTCCGCGCTGCTCACCGAGCTGCTGACCACGTAGATCAACGGATACACCACCGACAGCGTGAACAGCGCCAGGATGCAGTAGTTGATCACATGAAAGCCGCGATCGATGCGAGGTTCGCGGATGCGCATGCGGCGGAACCTTCCCTTCCCCGTACGGACACCGAATCGCCTGGCCAAGATCATCACGGCATCGTGAACTGCTCGGCATGAAACTAACAGGTAGGCTACCTAATAGATAATTGATGCGCTAGTGTTTGCGACGCACCAAATCAGTGGCGGGCGGGAGCTGAGAGAGGTCGGCCGTGAAATCGAGAAGCGATCACCGGGTGATCGAGCTGCTCCTGGCCAAGGGGCCGTTGGACCGGCCGGCGCTGGCCGAGTTCACCGGGCTGTCCCGGCCGTCGACCGGTGAGTTGATCACCCGGTTGACGCTGGCCGACCTGGTCGAGGAGGACGGTGAGATCGCCACCGGCCGGCGCGGCCCGAATGCGATGCGTTACCGGTTGCGGCGCGGTCGCGGCACCGTCGCCGGGCTGGAGATCCAGCCGGATCACGCCGAGGCGGTGCTCGCCGACGTCGAAGGCACGGTGCTGGAGCGGATCCGGGTGAAGGCGCGGCGGAACGAGCGACCGGCGACCCTGGTCCGGCGGGCCGTGCGCAGCTTCGAGGAGGCCGATCGGCTGCTGGCGGTGGTCGTCGCCACGCCGGGCATCGTCGACCGGCAGGGCAACGTGGCGTTCGTGTCGGACCATCCGCACTGGGCCGGTCCGCAGGGCGTCCGGATGGCCGAGGCGCTCGGCGTGCCGGTGGTGCTGGAGAACGACACCAACCTGGCCGCGGTCGCCGAGCACCGATTCGGTGCGGCCGCCGACTCCGAGAATTTCGTCCTGCTCCGGTTCACCGAGAGTCTGAGCGCGGGGCTGGTGCTGGACGGCCGGCTGGTCCGCGGTGCCCACGGGGCGGCGGGCGAAATCGGGTTCCATCCGTATCAACGGACGGCGACGGAGCTGATCGGACAGTTGACCGAGGCGGTGATCGCCTTGTGTTCGGTGGCCGATCCCGAGCTCGCCGTACTCTCCGGACCGCAGGCGACGGCGGAGGTTGCCGCGCAGGTGCAGGATGAAGTGGCGGCGACGTCGCTGTTCCGGCCACGGGTGGTGCCGAGCGCACTGCCGGACGGGGCCGAGGACCAATCTCCGGCGACCCAGGGTGCGCTGGCCCTGGCCTGGGACCGTGGCCGTGATCGTGTCTACTTCGAGGAGGAACCCGTCCGATGACCCTCACACCGACCCCGGAGCAGCTGCGCTGGCAGCACTGGGGCCTGGGAGTCTTCTTCCATTTCGGCCTGAACACCTTCAACGGCAAGGAATGGAGCGACGGAACGCTGCCCGCGGCCTCCTTCGACCCGGCCGAGCTCGACGCCCGGGAATGGGTCGAGGTGGCCCGCGCCGCCGGCGCACGCTATGTCGTGCTGACGGCCAAGCACCACGACGGGTTCTGCCTGTGGCCGACGGAGACCACCGACTATTCGGTGGCCGGCAGCCCGTGGCGGGACGGCCGGGGTGACCTGGTCGGCGAGGTCGCGGCGGCCTGCGCGGAGGCGGGCCTCGGCCTCGGGCTCTACCTGTCGCCCTGGGATCGCAACGCCGACTGCTATGACGACCCGGCCGGCTACGACGCCTTCTACACCCGGCAGCTGACCGAGCTGTGCACCCGGTACGGGCCGCTGGTCGAGCTGTGGTTCGACGGCGCCGGCTCGCAGGGCCGGACCTACGACTGGGCCGCGATCATGGACGTGGTGCACACCCACCAGCCGGGCGCGATGATCTTCAACATGGGCGATCCGACGATCCGCTGGGTCGGCAACGAGGACGGGTACGCCGAGGATCCGGTCGACTACGTCATCGACCACACCCGGATGGACAACTACACCGTGGTCACCACCACCTTCAGCGAGGCGCTCTATCTGCCGATCGAGTGCGACGTGTCACTGCGGCGCGGCTGGTTCTGGCATCCGCAGGAACAGCCCAAGGAACTTGATCACCTGTTGGCGATCTACTACCGCTCGGTCGGGTTGGGGGCCAATCTGCTGCTCAACGTCCCGCCGGACCGCCGCGGCCGGATCGACGCCGCGGACCGGTCCCGGATCGAGGAGTGGGCGACGGAGCTCGACCGCCGGTTCGCCGACCCGCTGCCGGCCAAGCTCACCGAACAGGGCGAGGAGCTGATCATCGACTTCGGCTCCGCGGTCACGCTTGATCATCTGGCGCTGGTCGAGGAGTTGGCCGACGGGCAGCGGATCACCGGGCATGTCGTGCTGGACGGTGATCACGAGCTCGTCGCCGGGCTCAGCGTGGGCAGCCGGCGGTTGCACGCCTTCGCCCCGCGGACCGTTGAACGGCTACGGATCCGGCTGTCCGGCTCCACGCCGAAGCTGGCCGAGGTGACCGGATACGCCACCGGGGTGGCCGAGATCCCGCCGCTGCCGGGCGACTACCGGGCGTCGACCACGGCGCCGCTGGACTGATGACCGCCGGCACCGATCCGGTCGAGGAACTGCTCGGCCGGCTGTCCCTGCGCGAGAAGGTCGGCCAGCTCAACGTCCGGCTGCACGGCTGGACCGGGGTCGAACGGCGCGGGGACGGCTACGTCCTGACCGAGGCCTTTCACGCCGAGGTCGAGCGGTGGGGCGGGCTCGGCGGCTTGTACGGCGTCTTCCGCTCCGACGCCTGGTCGGGCCGGGGCTGGCAGAACGGGATCCGGCCCGAGGACCGGCCCGACGTCGCCGCCCTGGTGACCGACGCGGTCCGGGCGAAGGCTCGGCACGGCGTCGCACCGCTGCTGATCGAGGAGGCGCCGCACGGGCATCAGAGCCTGGGGCAGACGCTGTTCCCGGTCAACCTGGCGGCCGGCGCGGCCTGGGATCCCGAGCTGACCGCGGAGGCCGCGGCGGCGATGGGCACGGAGTTGCGCCGCGACGGGGTGCACGTCGCCCTGATCTCCGGGCTGGACCTGCTCCGCGATCCGCGCTGGGGCCGCAGCGAGGAGTGTTTCGGCGAGGATCCGCGGCTGGCGGCGGCGCTCACCGCCGCGCAGGTGCGCGGGCTGGCCGAGGCGGGGGTCGGTTCGGTGATCAAGCATTTCGCCGCGCAGGGGGAGGGACTCGGCGGTCGTAACGGCCACTCCGCGGTGATCGGTCCGCAGGATCTGGCCGAGCTGCATCTGCCGGCCGCGCGGGCGGGGATCGAGGCCGGGGCGGTCGGGGTGATGGCCGCGTACAACGACATCGACGGCATCCCCTGCTGTGCCAACCCGGAGCTGCTGACCGGATTGCTGCGGGACGACTGGGGCTTCGACGGGATCGTGCTCGGCGACGGGCTGGCGATCGACCGGCTGGCCGGTCAGACCGGTTCGCTGTCGGCCGCGGCCCGGTCGGCGCTCATCGCCGGGGTCGATCAGAGTCTCTGGGACACCGCGTACACGCTGCTGGAGGACGTCGTCGCGGCCGAGCCGGCGCTCGAGCACCTGATCGACCGGTCCTGCCGCCGGGTGCTGCGGCTCAAACACCGGTTCGGGTTGCTCGGCGGACTGCCGCCGGCGGATCCGATCGAGCCCGGACCTGTGATCATCCGGGATCCGGCGGTGCTGTCGCGGCAGCTGGCCACCCGGTCGCTGGTGCTGCTGGACGCCGCCGCCGGCGTGCTGCCCGCCATCGCCCCGGGACGGCTGGCCGTGGTCGGGCCCAACGCCGACTCGGTGACCTGCCTGCTCGGCGACTACGTGCCGCCGCTGCGGCCGGGGGAGGCCCGGACGGTGCGCGAGGCGTTGGCCGAGCGCCGGCCGGTCGTCGGACCGGAAGGGATCGCCGAGGCCGGGGCGGTGATCTGTGTCCTGGGCGGCACCAGCCATCGGGCCTATTCGGAGGAGTTCGCCGACAACGGCGCGGCCGGTGGGCTCACGGCGGCGACCTGCGGTGAAGGGGTCGACGTGGCTGACCTGGAGCTGCCCGGTGATCAGCTCGAGCTGCTGCGCCGGCTCCGGGCCGAGGCCCGCGGGCCGGTGATCAGCGTGGTGATCATGGGCCGGCCGCACGTGCTGACCGAGGTGATCGAGCTCAGTGATGCGACCGTGCTGGCGTTCTATCCCGGACCGTACGGGGCCGACGCGATCGCCGACCTGCTGACCGGGGTTGCCGAGCCGGTGGGCCGGCTACCGATCACCCTGCCCTCGGCGACCGGCGTGGTGCCGGTCCGCTACAACGATCGGCTCGACCCGGCCGGGGTCTACGTCGACCGGTCGGATCCGGTGCTGCGGCCGTTCGGCTTCGGTCTCGGCTTCCGCTCGGCTCCGGTGACCGGACTGACCGCGACCGCCGGTCCGGACCGGGTCGAGGTCGCGGTCCGGCTGGCCAACGAATCCGACGGCACCGTGCCCGAGGTGATTCAGGTGTACGGGCGCCGGACCGGCGGGCCGCGATGGCCCCGGGTCCGGGAACTGCTGGCGTTTCGCCGGGTCGACGTGCCGCCCGGCGGGACCTTGATCGACTTCTCGATCCCGGCGGACGAGGCCTTCGCCGGCCCGGCCGGCACGACGATGATCATGGTCGGTGAGCAGCGAGCCGAGGTGGCTCGGCTCAGGTCCACTGCCAGCTGTCCAGCACCGAGTTGAGTGCCTGGTCGGTGACGTCGATGTCGTTGGGGTCGGATTGCAGGCTGATGTTGAACAGGGTGCCCTTCGACTGCACGCACCGCATCCGGTAGGTGTCCTCGCCGGCGAGCTGGCCGCCCGGGGCGACCTGGCCGTCGATCTTGCGATCGGGCAGGTCGGTGATCACGCCCGGCACCCAGATCTCCAGATCTCGGAGCTGCTCCTGACACAGCTTCTCCGGGGTGGACCCGGCCAGGACATAGACGGTGATGTCGTTGCCGGCGGCGTCGATGATCTTGCCGTCGTTCTTGTCGCCCCACTCCGGGGCCCGGGTCCAGCCGGCCGGTGAGGTGAACGTGAAGCCGGTGCCCTGCTGCTGCTCCGGTTTGGTCGGCAACGGCGGTGTCTTCTCCCGCGGCGGGGTGCTCCACGGGTCGGACGGGCCGCCCCGGGTCGAGTTCATCGCGTTGCCGATCACGACCACGCCGCCGGTGATGATCAACACGGCGGCGACGACCGACACCAGGGTGATGATCACGCCGCGGGACGGACCGGAGGGTGGCTGCTCCGGCGGCGAGGCGAAGCCGACCGCGCGCGGCGGTCCGGACGGCGGCGGGAAGGAATCGGCGGGTGCCGCGGCCGGGGGATAGGAACCCGGTGGTGGTGCCAACGGGGAGGACCCGGGTGGTTGGGCCGGTGTGGGGGTCGGTGGGCCGGACGGCGGCCCATAGGAAGGACCCGCGCCCGGCGGCGCGAAGTCCGGTCCGGCCTCCTCGCCGAGGCCCTCGCTGTCGGGGTCGCCGTTCAGCGGCCGATCGGTCACCCGCCTCACCTCCAGCGAGGGAGACTACGGCATCGCCCGGCCGATCCGCCGTCTCGTTCGGGACTGTCGGCCGCTTCTGGTTCGATGACGTGGTGGCCGTGACGATTCCGACCTTCCTCCGCCTGGTCGACCTGCTGCCCGAGGTCGAGCGGAGTGAAGGACCCGACTGGACCGGGTTCAAGGTCCACGGCAAGGCGTTCGGCTACCTCTGGGAGCGCACCAGCACGGTCGGCCTGAAGCAGACGATCGCCGAGCAGTTGGCGTTGGTGCACGAGCGGCCCGATGTCTTCGAGGTGCAGTTCACCACCGGGCAGTTCGGGTGGGTCGTGGTCTATCTGGACGGGCTCGACCAGGACGAGTTGGTCGAGTTGACGTACGAGGCCTGGCGGCTGTCCGCTCCGCTCTATCTGATCGAGGAGCAGGGCGGTGAACCGCCCCGGTTGCCGGCCCGCCGGCGCCGATGAGCTCGATCGAGCCGAGTCGCTCCGCGGTAGAGGCGAGTTCTGCCCGATGGGGGGAGGCCCACCGGGGAGAACTCACCTCGCCGGTGGTTCAGGCCTGCAGGTTCAACCGGAACTGGACGTTGCCCTGGTCGTCGACCTGGGCATCGAGTTCCTTGTCGTCCAGCGCCGTCGACGCCGTCTCGTCGACGAACACCTTGGCTCCGGCGCTCTCCACCACCTGATCGCCGGGTTGCCCGTCGGGGACCGGCGCGATGGCGAAACTCCCGTCGGCTCCGTCGTGGCTACTGATCCGCAGGCCGCCCTCCTCGGCGCCCAACTGCTGGGTGGCGATGGTCTTGACTACGGTGCTTGCGTTCTCGGTCAGGGTGAGCACAGCTCTCCTCGAAGATCGCGGACAGAAAGGGTCCACGCTACGTGTTCCTCCGCACAGATCAACCCCCCGCGCGGGGATCCTCCCCGGTGACGGGCCGCGATTCTCGTATGGTGAGCTACGGATGACATGGATCGATCCGGAAGAGGTTGACGACGTGACGGTGAAGGTGTCCTGGCCCCGCCAGGCCATGACCCAGCTGCAGTTCCCGCCGGTATGTCCGCTGACGGGAGCGCCGGCGACGACGCGGGTCCGGATGGTCTTCCGCAAGGAGTGGACGATCTTCCTGCCCGGCATCGGCCGGCTGATCGTCAACGCGACCGCGCCGCCGGTGATGATGGACGTGCCGGTCAGCGAGGCGACCAAGAAGCAGATCTCGAACTGGCGGATGCTGATGCTCGCCGGGCTCGGCTCGCTGATCTTGTGTGTGATCTGTTTCGCCACCCTGCCGGCCGCCATCGGCGGTTTCGGCAGCTTCCTCGGCTTCCTCTTCTTCCTCGGCTTCATCGGGCTGGTGATCTTGGGCGGCTGGAAGTCCGACGTGATCGGCGCGGACGTCAACGAGCACTCGATCCTGATCAACAAGGCTCACCCGGTCTTCGTCGACGCCCTGGTGCGCGCGAACCCGCCCGGGATGGTCCAGGTGATCACGCCGATGCCGGGCCAGCAGCCCGGCCCGCAGCAATTCGGCTCGCCCCAGCAGTACGGCTCGCCGCAGCAATACGGCTCCCCCCAGCAGTACGGGTCCCCGCAACAGTTCAGCCCGCCACCGCAGCAGTACGGGCAGCCCAACCAGCCGCAGTACGGCCAGCCGCCGCAGCAGCAGGGTCCCCCGCAGCAGTACGGCTCGCCCCAGCCGTACGGGCAGCCGCAGCAGTACGGGCACCAACAGCAGTACGGGCAACCTCAGCAGCCCAATCAGTACGGGCAGCCCCAGCAGAACGGACAGCCCCAGCAGTACGGGCAACCTCAGCAGTACGGGTCGCCGCAGCAGTACGGGTCACCGGCGCTGCAGCCCGATCCGTCGCCGGGTCCGGCGCTGCCGGGTCAGGGGCCGGTGCGATCGACCCACCAGCCGGGCCAGGGTCCGCAAGACCAGCGGTGACCCGGGACGATGCACGGTGAATACAAGGTCCCCGGCGGCAAGCTGGTCGCCGCGGACGTCGAGATCGATCATGGAACGCTGCGCTCGGTCCGGATCTCCGGCGACTTCTTCCTCGAGCCGGACGAGGCCCTGGAGCGGATCGACCAGGCACTGACCGGGCTGCCGGAGGACACCCCGGTGGACCGGCTCAGCGCCGCCGTCGCGACGGCCGCCGGCGACGCCCGGATGATCGGCTTCACCGCCGACGCGGTCGCGATTGCCGTCCGCCGGGCGGTCGGCAGGGCCACCGGCTGGCAGGACCACACGTTCGGGCTGATCCACGGTGCGGCCGAGACCCCGCCGATGCAGATGGCGCTCGACCAGGTGCTGGCCGAAGCGGTGGCCGAGGGCACCCGAGCGCCGACACTGCGGATCTGGGAGTGGGAACGGCCGACGGTCGTGATCGGGTCGTTCCAGTCACTCCGCAACGAGGTCGATCTCGATGCCGCGGTCGCCTACGGCGTCACCGTGGTGCGCCGGATCTCCGGCGGCGGGGCGATGTTCATCGAGCCGGGCAATACGATCACCTATTCGCTCTATGTGCCGGCCTCGCTGGTCGAGGGGCTCAGCTTCGAGCGCTCGTACGCGTTCCTGGACGACTGGGTGCTGGGTGCGCTGCACGGCCTGGGCATCGATGCCAGCTATGTGCCACTGAACGACATCGCCTCACCGGCCGGCAAGATCGGCGGCGCGGCGCAGAAGCGGCTGGCGGCCGGCTCGGTGCTGCACCACGCGACGATGGCGTACGACATCGATGCCGACAAGATGCTGCAGGTGCTGCGGATCGGCCGGGAGAAGCTGTCCGACAAGGGCACCAAGAGCGCGAACAAACGGGTCGACCCGCTGCGCAGCCAGACCGGGCTGTCCCGGGCGGCGATCATCGAGGCCTACAAGGAGCACTTCCGGTCCCGCTACGCCACCGAGGACTCCGAGATCACCGCCGCCGAGCGGTCCCGGGCCGAGGCCCTGGTGGCGGAGAAGTTCGGCACCACCGACTGGCTGCACCGCGTCCCCTGATCATGGACGGAGCCCAGCTACTCCTGGTCGTGATCGCGGCGATCGTGGTCACCGCGATCGCGCACCGGCGCGGCCTGCAGACCCCACTGGTCCTGGTCGTGCTCGGCATGGCCGCCTCGTTCATCCCCGGCATGCCGCGGTTCGAGATCGCCCCCGAAGTGATCTTGAGCTTCGTGCTGCCGCCACTGCTGTATTCGACGGCGGTCGAGTTCTCGTTCATCCAGTTCATGCGCAACCTGCGGCCGATCCTCGGCCTGGGCGTGCTGCTGGTGGTGGTGACCACGGTCATCGTCGGTCTCTCGGCCAACATCATGGTGAACGAGCTGACCCTCGGCGCCGCGCTGGTGCTCGGGGCGGTGGTGGCGCCGCCGGACGCGGTCAGCGCCGTCGCGATCGGCCGCCGGCTCGGGCTGTCCAAACGGGTGATGACGATCTTGACCGGCGAGAGCCTGGTCAACGACGCCGCCGCGCTGACGCTGTTCACGATCACCACGATCGCGGTCACCCGGCAGACCGCGTTCATCGACGGGCCGGTGCTGTTCTTCGGCTACGGCGTGGTCGTCGGGCTGGTGGTCGGGATCGTCCTGGCCATGATCGTGTTGCAGACCCGGAGCCGGCTGAAGAACGCCGGCCTGGAGACCGTGCTCGGCATCGTCGTCCCGTTCGCCGCCTATCTGGTCGCCGAAGAACTGCACGCGTCCGGGGTGGTGGCGGTGGTCGCCGCCGGGTTCATGATCGGCCACAACGCCGACCGGACCGGGGTCGCGACCCGGATGCAGGAACGCGACGTCTGGCGCACGGTCTCGGTGTTGCTGGAGGCGTTCGTCTTCGCCTACATGGGGCTGCAGTTCAAGTTCGTCCTCGAGGACGTGCAGCAGGAGGGCCGGTCGATCGGCGGCGTGCTGCTCGCCGCGGTCGGCGTGCTGCTGGTGGTGATCGCGGTCCGGATCGCCTGGGTGCTGCTCGATCATGCGCGGCTGGTCGGCCTGGCCGCGTTCTACCGGCGGTTGGTCCGGGACCGGCCGAACGTACGGGCTGAGATCAAACGCCGAAGAAACCGGGAGGGACAACCACCGCCGGAGGCCCGGATCCTGCCGCTCAAGTCGGATCTGGTGATCTCCTGGACCGGGATGCGCGGCGTGGTCACGCTGGCCGCCGCGGCCGGTGTGCCCGCGGTGACCGCGACCGGCGAGGACTTCCCGGGCCGCGGCACGATCCAGGTGATCGCGCTGGTCGTCGCGATCGGCACGCTGCTGATCCAGGGCGCGACGCTGCCGGCGTTCATCCGGGCGCTGAAGCTGGAGCCCGATGACGAGGCGTACAACGAACGGCAATATCGGCTCGCCCACGAGGTGACCCAACGGGTGGCGCAGGAGAAGATGCAGGAGGCCTTCCAGCAGCTCGCGGCGAAGAAGGCGAGCGGGGTCGACGCGCCGATGATGGAGAAGTTCATGGCCCAGTTCACCGAGGCGCAGCAGGCCCGGCAGCGGCTGTTCGATGATCTTGGTCCGGCGGAGTCCGACGGCGAGGTCGAGGATCCGCGGGAGCGGAAGCGTCGGCTGGTGGCGGAGCAGTTCCAACAGGTCCGGCTCGAAGTTCTGCAAGCTCAGCGGCAGGCCTTGATCGCGGAGCGTGATGCGTTCAGGCTTGATGATGACGTCTATCGGGTACTGATCGAACAACTCGACTTCGATGAAGCGTCTGTCGAGGCGCGACTCCAGTCGCGGCTGCAGTAGGTTTTGCCTTATTCAAGGCGGGCATCGACGCGAAGGGGACTTTCGTGGCGGAGGAGGCACCCGCGTCCGGTGACGAAGTCATCGAGTCGCATCAGAGTGAGATCACTTACGACGAGCAGTTCTATCCTGCTCGTCCGCAACGATTGCGCCCTCGGGCGCGATTGCGTGATCTGTTCGCTCTGCGTCCTCGCACGCCACGAAACGGCCGGCCGTCCGGGGACAACCCGGCCTATGTCGCCTGGCTGAAAGAGGAATCGATGCTCGGCGACGCGACGGCGATCGCGGGGCAGTTCTCCGGGCTGGGCAGCATGTGGCAGAACCCGTACGCCCATCCCGATCCGCGGGCCGCGATCGACAAGGCCTCGGTCTGGTTCACCGCGTACCCGATCTCCTTGATCACCGCGCCCGGGCAGTCCTTCCTCGGCACCCTCGGCGACGACGCGCTGTGGCAGGCGTTCGAGCGGATCGGGATCAGCGCGCTGCACACCGGGCCGGTGAAGCGGGCCGGTGGCCTGAGCGGCTGGGATCCGACGCCGAGCGTGGACGGGCACTTCGACCGGATCAGCACCCAGATCGACGAGCAGTTCGGCACCGAGGAGGAGTTCCGATCCCTGTGCGACGTGGCCGCCGGCCACGGCGGCACCGTGATCGACGACATCGTGCCCGGCCACACCGGCAAGGGTGCGGACTTCCGGCTGGCCGAGATGAAGGTCGCCGACTATCCGGGGGTCTACCACATGGTGGAGATCGCGCCGGAGGACTGGCACCTGCTGCCGCCGGTGCCGCGGGGCCGGGACTCGATCAACCTGGACGCCGAGGCCGAAGATCAACTGGCCAAGGCCGGCTACATCATCGGCCAGATGCAGCGGGTGATCTTCTACGACCCGGGGATCAAAGACACCAACTGGAGCGCGACCGACCTGGTCCTCGGCCCGGACGGCGTCGAGCGGCGCTGGGTCTATCTGCACTACTTCAAGGAGGGTCAGCCGTCGATCAACTGGCTCGACCCGACCTTCGCCGGGATGCGGCTGGTGATCGGCGACGCGCTGCACTCGCTCGGTGATCTCGGCACCGGCGCGCTGCGGCTGGACGCCAACGGCTTCCTGGCGGTGGAGAAGACGACGGAGGGCGCGCCGGCCTGGTCGGAAGGGCACCCGCTGTCGGAGGCGGCGAACCAGTTCATCGCCTCGATGGTGCGCAAGGTCGGCGGCTTCACGTTCCAGGAGCTCAACCTCACCGTCGACGACATCAAGGCGACCTCCGAGCGCGGCGCCGACCTGTCCTACGACTTCGTCAACCGGCCCGCCTATCACCACGCGCTGGCCACCGCCGACACCGAGTTCCTGCGGCTGACGCTGAACCTGTCGCTGGAGTTCGGGGTCGAGCCGGTCGGGCTGGTGCACGCCCTGCAGAACCACGACGAGATGACGTACGAGCTGGTGCACTTCGCCACCCTGCACGCCGACGACCTGTTCAGCTATCAGGGGGCCGAGATCAGCGGCGGTGATCTTGCGGTCAAGATCAGGCAGGATCTGCTGGATCAGCTGACCGGCGACGCCGCCCCGTACAACGCGACCTTCACCACCAACGGGATCGCCTCGACGCTGGGGACGATCATCGCGGCGTCGCTCGGGATCACCGATCTGGACCGGATCACCGAGGCCGACGTCGAGTCGATCAAGCGGGCCCATCTGCTGCTGGCCGCGTTCAACGCCTGGCAGCCCGGGGTGTTCGCGTTGTCCGGCTGGGATCTGTGCGGCATGCTCACCCTGGACCGGCGGCAGGTCGAGCCGCTGCTGGCGACCGGCGACACCCGATGGATCCATCGCTCGGCGTACGACCTGATGGACTATCAGCCGCACGCACTGCAGTCCGGTTCGCAGATGCCGAGAGGTCGCAGCCTGTACGGCTCGCTGCCCGCTCAGCTCGCCGATCCGAACTCGTTCGTCTCCCGGCTGGCGGAGATCCTGCGGGTCCGGCGGCGCTACCGGATCGACATCGCCGATCAGGTCGACGTGCCGCAGGTGTCGCAGCGGGCGATGCTGGTGATGGTGCACGCCCTGGCCGAACGCGAGGCGCGGCAGGTGACGGTGCTCAACTTCTCCGACGAGCCGATCTCGGGCAACGTGCTGTCCGAGCAGCTGCCCGCCGGCGCCCAGGTGATCGACATGATGGGCGACAAGATCATCGGCGAGGTCGACGACCTGCACAGCTTCCCGGTGGTGCTCGATCCATTCGAGGGGCTGTCGCTGCTGATCGAGCCGCCGATCGATCGGACCGAGCCACCGACCCCGGCCTGACCGAGTGACCGATTCGTCGACGAACCTGTCCTGGGATCTCGTCCTGGATCTGTCCGAGACCGAGGACGGTCCGCTGTATCAGCGGTTGACCCGGTCGCTCCGGTCGGCGGTGCGGACCGGGCGACTGCCCGGCGGTTCGGCGCTGCCGCCGAGCCGGGTGCTGGCTGGCGAGCTCGGCGTGTCCCGGGCGACGGTGACCGAGGCGTACGGGCAGCTGGCGGCGGAGGGCTATCTGACCGCGCGGAGCGGCTCGGTGACCCGGGTCCGGCCCGGCCTGGTCTGGCAACCGGGCCAACAGCCGCAGCCGGATCCGAATCCGCGACCGTGGCGGATCGACCTGGGGCCGGGCATCGCCGACCTGAACGCCTTTCCGCGGGTCTCCTGGGCCGAGGCGATGCGGCGGGCGATCACCGGCTTGCCGGTCGGTGAACTCGCCGCTGCCTATCCGTCCGGGCACCCACGGGCCCGCCGGGCGATCGCCGGCTATCTGCGCCGGGCCCGGGACGCCGACGCGGACGAGACCCGGACCTTCCTGGTGCCCAGTGCCAGCTCGGGGATGGGTGGGCTGGCCCGGGCCCTGGCCCGAGCGGGCCGGACCGAGATCGCGGTGGAGGATCCGAGCTGGCCGAACCTGCGCCGGATCTGCGCCGAGCACGGGCTGACCCCGCGCCCGGTGCCGGTCGACGCGGACGGACTGCGGGTCGACCGGCTGGCCGCGCTGCCCGACGTGCGCGCGGTGTTGATCACTCCGGCACACCAGTTCCCGACCGGGGTCGCGCTGTCGCCGGCCCGCCGGGCGGCACTGCTGGCCTGGTGCCGCGACGTCGACGGCTTGATCATCGAGGACGACTACGACGCCTCCTTCCGCTATGACCGGGCCCAGGTCGCGGCGCTGCAGGCGATGGCACCGGACCGGGTGGTGCTGCTCGGCTCGGTGTCGAAGACACTGTCGCCGGCGCTGGGCCTGGGCTGGATGCTGGTGCCGCCGCTGTGGTGCGACCCGGTGTCGGCCGAGCTGGGCGGGCCGTCGACCGTCGACTCGGTCGCCTTCGCCGACCTGATCGAGACAGGCCGCTACGACCAGCAGTTGCGGCGGCTCCGGCTGACGTACCGGCGGCGTCGGGACCGGCTCGCCGCCCGCCTCGCCGCCGACCTGCCCGGACTGCCGGTCTCCGGCCTCCGTGCCGGCCTCCATCTGGTCCTCGGCCTGCCACCCCGGACCGACGTGCCCGCGCTGATCAACCGTGCCGCCGAGGTCGGCCTGCACCTGGTCGACCATGATCGTTACCGGGCCTCGGACCGCCCGAAGGATCCACCGGCCCTGGTCATCGGCTACGGCAACCTGCGCGACGCCCAGGTCGATCAAGCTGTCCGCCTGCTGGCCGAGTTGATCAGCTAGCGTCGTGCCCCGAACGGGCTCTGGTTGGGTCGTTTCTCTACCTGTGGCGACTTGCGTGCTCCGGAACGGGCTCTGGCTGGGTCGTTTCTCTACCTGTGGCGACTTCTGAACCTCGAGATCGACCGGCCGGAGACGGCGGAGTCCAGATCAGGAATGATCGGGCTATGGCCGCGAGCCACTGGACGGCGAATCCGGCCAGTCGTCCGGGTAGCGGTGGGCGATTCGGTCGAAGTCGCGGTAGAGCTGCTTGCGGCGGCGGCCCGGCAGTCGGTCGCCGAAGACCATGCCCAAGGTGTGATCGGTCTCGTGCTGCAGGCACCGGCCGAGCGTGCCGCCGCCGGTGATCACGACCGGCTCGCCGTACTGGTCGAAGCCGCGGCAGGTCGCCACCTCGGGCCGGACCAGCTCGGCGTCCGCCCCGGGCAGCGAGAGACAGCCCTCCTCGTAGGTGACCAGGCTGCGATCCCGGCCCTGCGGCAGTTCCAGCTCGGGGTTGCAGACCACGCCGACCCGGCGCTGCCAATCCTCGTCCGGGCAGTCGTAGATGAACACGGCGAGATCGACGCCGATCTGCTGCGCCGCCAGCCCGGCTCCGTTGGCCGCCGTGTTGGTGGCGAACATGTCGGCCAGCAGGCTCTGCAGACTCGGCCCGAAGTCGGTCACCGGCCGCGCGGGCGCGTGCAGCACCGGATCGCCCCAGCGGACGATCGGGCGTGGTCGACCCAGGCGGAGCAGCTCGGCGATCGGCATGGTGCTCATCGTGCCCGCGCCGTACCGGCCGGGCAAGCCGGCGCCTGGTCGGGTGGGGGAGTCTTCCGGTCCAAGACCAGTGTTCAGTCCCGCCGTTCACCCGCAACGGTTGAGTCCGGCCCACCGGGCTCGACGCGCCGGCTCCACTCACCGAGTGTGACCTTATCGACGCAAAATCGGCACTTTGAGGTCGATAAGGTCACACTCGACGACTCCGCAACCGGAAGCCGGCCGGCCAACGTGTCCGACGCCAGACCTTCCCCTCTTGGTGCCGAAAGAGTCTCCACCCGCCCACGCTTCGGCGCGGCACCGAGCCCGATCACCGGCACGGGGTCGCGCATCCCGAAAGGACCGCGCTCCGGGCACACTCGACGTCTCCGCAACCGGAAGCCGGCCGGCCAAACGTGCCCGCCGCCCGACCCCGCGACCGGTAGCCGGCCGGCCAAAACGTGTCCGACGCCAGACCTTCCGCCTCTTGCTGCCGAAAGAGTCTCCACCCGCCCACCCTTCGGCGCGGCACCCAGCCCAATCACCCGCCAGTGATCGCGCACAACGACAACACTGGGCTCTGCGCTACTTGCGGTTGCGGTCGAGGGCGGCGAGGACGGCGGTGTAGTGGCCGGGGGTGAGGCGGGCGACGAGGTCGGGGACGGTGGCGGTGCCGCCGATCAGGAGGCGGGGGCGGCGGCGTTCGACGGCCCGGAGGATCAGGGCTGCGGCGCGGTCGGGCGGGAAGCTGAGCAGGCGTTCGAAGGCGCGGAGTTGATCTTCGTCCGCGGCGGTGAGAGGCGGGAGGGCGGCGGCGCGGCGGGCGGTGCGGGCGATGCCGGTCCGGATCCCGCCGGGATGCACCACGGTGACGCCGACGTCCGGCGCGAGCTCGGCCCGGAGGGCTTCGGTGAAGCCGCGGACGGCGAACTTGCTGGTGGCGTACGCGACGTTGCCGGCCGGGGCGATCAGGCCGAACAGGCTGGACAGGTTGACCAGATGCGATCCGGGGTTGGTCCGCAGCACCGGGACCAGGGCCCGGGTCAGCGTGATCACCGCCCGGAGGTTGATCGCCAGCAGCCAGTCGAACTCCTCGGCGCTGAGCTGCTCGAAGGTGCCGTGCAGGGCGACGCCGGCATTGTTGATCACCAGCGTCGTGTCGGGATGATCACGGGCCAGCCGGTCGGCCAGCGCCCGGGTGCCCGGTTCGTCGGCAAGATCGGCGACGTGGGTCGTCACCGGGACGCGCTCCCGAGCCGAGCCGGCAACCAGCTCGAGCCGATCGGCGTCGCGGTCGATCAGGACGAGCGGCAGGCCGCGATCGGCCAGTTGGTACGTGAGCTGCTCGCCGATGCCGGCGGCCGCGCCGGTGACGATCGCGGCTCCGCGGCCGAAGTCGAAGCGGCGCATCAGCGGTCCTGCGCCTTCGCCGCCCCGGCCGGACGAAGATGATCGCCCGAGGTGCGGGCCCGGACCCGGCCGAAGCGCAGGCTCCGGTCGCGCAGCGGTCCGTGCCGCAGCGGCCAGACCTCGCGCAGATAGCTCTGCTGGATCCGCCACGGCGCCCGCCCGGCCTGATGGGGGAGCACGCCGTCGGCCCGTTCGATGTAACCGGACCGGAGGTCGAGCAGCGGCCGGCCGGTCGCCCCCTCCGGCGGCGGTTGCGGGACCGCGTAGTCGTACCCGTGCCGATCGAGGTGGCGGAGCAGTCGGGTCAGATAGCGGTTGATCAGATCGGCCCGCAGCGTCCAGGACGCGTTGACGTAGCCGATCACCATGGTCAGGTTGGGCACGCCGCAGAGCATCATTCCCTTGTACGTCACGCTGTGGCCGGGATCGACCGGGGCGCCGTCGACGCTCAACCGGATCCCGCCCGCGGTGCGCAGCGCCAGCCCGGTGGCGGTGACGATGATGTCGGCGTCGAGCTGCCGGCCCGACCGCAGCCGGATCCCGGTCGGGGTGAAGGTGTCGATCCGGTCCGTGACGACCTCGGCCCGGCCCTCTCGCAGGGCCCGGAACAGATCGCCGTCGGTGACCACGCAGAGCCGCTGATCCCAGGGCTGGTAGGGCGGAGTGAAATGGGTGTCCAGGTCGTACGGCTCGGGCAGCGCATGCCGCAGCCCGCGCCGCAGCAACTGTTTCATGGCCTCGGGCCGGCGGCGCGCGAACCGGTAGGACGCGGACGTGGTCAGGATGTTCTTCCAGCGCACGATCCAGGACGCGAGCCGTCCCGGCAGCCAGCGGGGCAGCCGACCGACCAGCGGGTCGATGGTCGGCTGGGACACGATGTAGCTCGGGGTCCGCTGCAGCATGATCACCTGTTCGGCCGAGCGGGCCAGGGCCGGCACCAGGGTGATCGCCGTCGCGCCGCTGCCGATCACGATCACCCGCCGGCCGGTGCAGTCGAGCTCCTCGGGCCAGTGCTGCGGGTGGACGACAGTGCCGGTGAACTGGTCCTCACCGGGGAAGGCCGGACGGTGACCGTCGGCGTAGTCGTAGTAGCCGGCGCAGACCGAGAGCCAGCGGCAGGTGATCAACTTCGTGCTGCCGGTGCCGTCCTCGACGGTCACGGTCCACCGGCCGGTGCCGCCGTCCCAGTCGGCGGAGCGGACCCGATGGCCGAACCTGATCTTGCCGTCGAGGTCGTACGCGCGGGCGGTGTCCTCGACGTAATCCCGGATGGAGGCGCCGTCGGCGATCGCCCGGGAGTCCTGCCAGGGCCGGAACGAGTAGCCGAGAGCGAACATGTCGGAGTCGGAGCGGACGCCGGGGAACCGGAACAGATCCCAGGTGCCGCCGACCCGGTCCCGGGCCTCGAAGATCACGAAGGACTGATCCGGGCATCGGCGCCGCAGCATGCACCCGGCGCCGATCCCGGACAGGCCGGCGCCGACGATGATCACATCGACATGATCGGGCAACGCCGCCGGGTCGGGAGGGTCGGCTGGCACGGACATGGTGATCAACTCCTCGGCGGCGTCGGGCGATCCCGTCGGGTCCCATCGTGCGCAGCGGGACACGGTGCGGTCAATGATCCTCGCGGCCGCCTCCTCGAGCCGCGGAGGTCACCTCACTGTGGCGGCTGATCCGGTGACGGCAGGGCATCCCAGTGTTCGGTGTCCTGGAGCCGATCGATCACCGCGTGCAGGACGTCGAGGGCGGGATGGTCCCGTTCGTCCAGCCAGACCATGCTCCAGCTGAGCACCGGCACCGGGTTCACCAGCGGCCGGACGACGGAGGTCGCCGTGGCCGGCTGACTGATCGGCACCAGCACCGGCGGTTCGCCGGCCCGGACGTGATGATCGACTTCGTCGGCGCCGCGGACGTACGGATGGTCGACGGCCGACCGCGCGCCCCAACCGGTCAGGAGTTGCTGGGCGACAATCTCCCAGTCGGCGGTGACATGACGGCCGGCGCGGACACAGACGGTCAGCTCCGCGAGCGCCGCCGGCTCGATGACCGGCGAGTCGGCCAGGGGATCGGTGAGCGGCAGCAGCAGGGCGAGCGGTTCGTGCCGGACCAGCCGACGCCGCAGCCCAGCACTCGGTCCGGCCGTCGCCGACCAGTGACCGAACGCCACGTCGAGGGCACCGGCCCGCAACTGGGCCACCGCCTCGCGCAGCCCGGTCCCCGTCCGCGCGTAGTACTCGAATCCGTCCTCCTGCCGCCGGGCCTCGGTGAGCACCCGCGCCGGCGTGGTCTGCTCACCGACGATGTCGACAACGAAGCCGCCGCTGTCGACCCGCATGGCCCGGATCAGTTCGTCGTGATCATCGATCAGCCGCCGGGCATGCCGCAGCAGGCGTTCGCCGGCCGCGGTCAGCGAGACGCTGCGGCTGTTCCGCTCCAGCAACCGGGTGCCGAGCCGATCCTCCAGCGCGCGTATGTCCCGGCTCAACGTCTGCTGCGCGACATAGAGTCTGGCCGCCGCCCGACTGAAATGGAGCTCGTCCGCGACCGCGACGAAGTGCCGGAGCAGGCGGACGTCGAGATCGCGGGGCACACCGACGAGTGTGCCGGATCGACAACAGATCCGGGTAGCTGAGGGGCACGATCCGTGTTGGACCCGGACCGGTCTCCGGCCGCAGGATCGAACCATGGAAACGATCACCGAAATCCACCCCGACGGCGCCGCACCGGAGCAGTTGATCAAGGTCGGCGACGTCGAGCTGTGTGCGCAGACGTTCGGCCGCCGCGACGACCCGGCCGTGCTGCTGGTCGCGGGCACCTCCTGCTCGCTCGACTGGTGGCCCGCGCCCTTCTGCTCCCGGCTGGCCGACCGCGGCCTGTTCGTCATCCGCTTCGATCAGCGCGACACCGGCCGCTCGACCGCCGATCCGGCCGGGCAGCCGTCGTACGCGCTGCGTGATCTGGTGTCCGACGCCGTCGGCGTCCTCGACGCCCACGGCATCGACCGGGCCCATTGGGTCGGGTTCTCGATGGGCGGCTGGATCGCTCAGCTGGCCGCCCTGGATCATCCGGACCGGGTGGCGGCCCTGGTGCTCGTGTCGAGCCGGACGACGGGTCACGGACCCGCCGACCCGGATCTCCCCGAGGTCGCCGATCGGCTGCTGGCCGGCTGGGAGTCGGCGGCGGAACCGGACTGGGCCGCTCCCGCGGCCGTCGTCGACTATCTGGTCGAGGCCGAGGGGGAGCTGGCCGGTGCCGAGTTCGACGAGCCGACGGTGCGGCTGATGTGTGAACGCGCCGTCGCCCGGACCCCCGACCTCCGGCCCGCCGTGACCAACCACCCGATGCTCGACCAGGGCCCGCGCTGGCGCGAACGCCTCGGCCAGGTCGCCGCGCCGACATTGGTGCTGCACGGCGAGGACGACCCGATGTTTCCGCCGCGGCACGCCGGAGCCCTGGCCGCGGCGATCCCGGGCGCCACCCTCCGGCTGATCCCCGGCGTCGGGCACGAGCTGCCGCCCCGGCACTGGGCGGACTACGCCCGGGCCATCGCCGATCACGTCCGCTGACCCGCGGGGTCAGAGCCACGGCCGCCCCGCCCTGGCCCAGGCTAAGGTCGGTGCCGTGGAGCCCCTCCCGGCAGAGCTGAGCCGCGTCCTCGAACTCGCCGCGGCCAAGCTGCCGACCGGTCGGCTGACCGACCAGACCTCGCGGCTGATCGACCGCTATCAGAGCGACTTTCCGGCGCCGCCCGGCGAGCCGATCGTGGCCGACGATCCGGCCGCGACGGCCTATGCGCTTTATCGAATGCCCGCCACCTATGCGGCGGTGCGGGCGGCGCTGCACCAGGCGGCGCTGGCGATGCCGGGGTTCGCGCCGCGGCGGCATTGTGATCTTGGTGGTGGCACGGGTGGAGCGGTCTGGGCGGTCGCCGACACCTGGCCGACGATCACCGAGCACCGGGTGATCGAGCAGTCGCCGGCCATGATCACGCTCGGCCGGCGGCTCGCCTCCGCCGGCACCGGGGCGGTGGCCGGCACGGCGTGGGACCGCGGGCTGTTGGACGGCTCGCTCGCGATCCCGCCGACCGACCTGATCACGATCTCGTACGTCCTCGGCGAGCTGGCCCCGGAGCTGCGGCAGACCATGATCACCAAGCTGGCGCAGGCCGCACCGACCGTGGCGATCATCGAGCCCGGCACCAAGGCGGGCTATCGACGCATCCTGGACGCGCGAAAGATCTTGATCACGGCCGGAATGCGGATCGCCGCCCCCTGTCCGCACGCCGAGCCGTGCCCGATGGCGGCAGACGACTGGTGCCACTTCGCGGTCCGGGTCAATCGGTCCTCGACCCACCGGATGATCAAGAACGCCGAGCTGTCGTACGAGGACGAGAAGTTCAGCTACCTGATCGCGACCCGCGAACCGGCCCAACCCGGCGCGGCCAGGATCGTCCGGCATCCCCGCTACGCCAAGGGACGGGTGCTGCTCACCCTGTGCCGGCGCGATCCGCAGATCGAGCAGGCGGTGGTGGCCAAACGAGACCAGGAAGGCTACCGGCAGGCTCGTCGCGCCGACTGGGGCGACCGCTGGCCGACCGGCTGACCAAGATCGACAACGATCCCGATGATCAGCCGTTCTCCAGCGCCGCCGGCCCCTCGGAGCGGCGGATGTCGATCACGTGACCGGACTGGCCGGACAGCAGCACGTCCAGTGACTGCCGGGCCACCTCCTCGGAGGTGAGCAGCGTCCCCGGCGGCTCGTCGCCGAACGCCTTGGTCCGCATCGGCGTCGACGTCCGCTCCGGGTTCAGGCAGTTCACCCGCACGCCGGCGTCGGCCCACTCGTCGGCCAGCGCCTGGGTCAGGTTGACCACCGCCGCCTTGGCCGAGGAATAGAGCGAATAGCCGGAACGGCCGCGGGTATAGGAGGAAGAGGTGAACAGCAGCAGCGAGCCGTTGTTGGCAGCCAGGTGCGGGAAGAACTCCTGGGCGATGAAGATCGGCGCCAGGTAGTTGATCTCCGTCGCCGCATAGACGGCTTCCTCGCTGTATTCGGCCAGTTCGCCGAGCGGCAGGATGCCGGCGGTGTTGACCACGAAGTCGACCCGGCCGTCCTTGGCCAGCACCTCGTCGGCCGCCTTGGTGATGTCGTCCCGGCGTTCGACATGAGTGTCGGTCGCGGACCGCGAGTAGGACCGGACGTTGGCCCCGTAACCGGCAGCGAGTTCGGCGATGTCGTGCCCGATCCCGTACGAGCCGCCGAAGATCACCATGGTCTTGCCGGCCAGTCGCCGCCGGTACTCCTCGTCGCTGAGCGGCTCGGGCCGATCTGCCGAGGCCAGCTGGAACAGCTTGTCGGCCAGCGAGATGTCGATCGGCTCGGTCACCTTCATGTTCCGCTCGTGCCCGGCGACGACGGCGATCTCCACCTCGGGCAGATAACGCAGCACCACCGTGCAGTCGTCGGTCGCGGTGAACGCCGGGTCCTGCGACGCGCGGGCGTACGCCGAGCGGAGGGTGGAGAGCCGGAACGACTGTGGGGTCTGGCCGCGGCGCAGCAGATGGCGGGGGAGCACGTCGACCATCCGGGCGCCCGGGTCGTCGACCATGATCACCGTGTCGGCCGACGGGATCGCGGTGTCGACGGCCTGGTGCGTCTGCAGCGCCTGCACGTTCGCGGCGATGATCGACTGCGACACCAGCGGCCGGACGGCGTCGTGCAACAGCACGTTGCAGTCGTCCTCGCCCAACGCCTTCAGGGCGATCGCCGTGGTGTCGTTGCGAGTGCTGCCGGGACCGCTCGCACCCTCGAGGATCTGGGTGACCTTCTCGTACCCGCCCTTCTTCGTGATCGCGCGCACCTCGTCCAGGTAGCCCGGCGTCATCAGCACGATGATCTCGTCGATCAGCGGACACGCGTCGAACGTGGCGATGGTGTGCTCGATGATCGGCTTCCCGGCAACCTTGATCAACTGTTTGGGGATGCTCATGCCGACCCGGGTCCCGATGCCCCCGGCGAGGATGACGGCGACGTTACGCAAGCTGGTCACCGCACGACTGTAGCCGTTCCCTCCCCGGACACGTCGAACTTGACTCCCCGTCGTCGACCCGTCACCGGCGCTCGCGCGCTACCGTGACCGGATGAGGTCCCTGGAGCTTCTCGCGGAGGTGCATCGGCTGCTCGAGCCGGAGCGCTATCTGGAGATCGGTGTGCGCCGCGGCAACAGCCTGGCGCTGGCTCGGGGGCAGGCGGTGGGGATCGATCCGCGGTATTCGATCGAGGCGGAGTTGCACTGTCAGGTGGCGCTGTTCCGGACCACCAGCGACGACTATTTCAGCCAGCCGGATCCGTTGGCGCCGACCGGCGGCCGGCCGTTCGACCTGGCCTTCATCGACGGGCTGCACCTGTTCGAGTTCGTGCTCCGCGACCTGATCAACGCGGAGCGGTTCACGTCGCCGCGCGGGGTGATCATCCTGCACGACGTGATGCCGCGGAACGTCGACGAGGCCGCGCGGGTCAAGCACACCAGGATGTGGACCGGCGATGCGTACCAGATCATCGCGGTGCTGCGGACCTACCGACCGGACCTGGCCGTGGTCCCGATCGGGACCCAGCCCACCGGCCTGTTGCTGCTGGCGGGCCTCGACCCGAGCAACACGGTTTTGGCCGACCGGTACGACCAGATCGTGTCGGAGTTCCGAGCCACCGACCCGCAACCCGTGCCGGCGGATCTGCTCGACCGGTTCGACGCCCAGCCGCCGGCCCACGTGCTCGGCTCGGGACTCTGGGACGTGCTCCGGTCGGCCGCGGAATCCGACGGCCCGGCTGCGATCCAGGAGCAGGTCGCGGCCCGGCTGGCGGTCGAGCTCGGCCCCGTCTACGCCCGCTGACTCCTCGCACGGCAGTAACCCGCTCCGATGGCATGATGGCTGTCGGACAAACCGCCGATGGAGTACGGGCCGCGACAGGTAGAGGGACGGATTCAACTGAGATGCAGTTCAGCGAGGCCCTAGCGCTAGGCGCTTCCTACCGCCTCGAAGAACGGATCGGCAGCGGAGCCACCGGCGAGGTGTGGCGCGGAGTCGACACGCGGAACGGCGACACGATCGCCGCCAAGCTGCTCCGCCCGGAGCACGTCGCCGACCCCGGTTTGGTGGAGCGGTTCGTCCGCGAGCGGTCCCTGCTCACCGGCCTGCGTCATCCCAACATCGTCGCCGTCCGCGACCTGGTGATCGAGGGCGACCGATTCGCCATCGTGATGGACCACCTCGACGGTGGCGCCCTGCGCGAGTTGCTGCGGCGCGAGCGGACACTGCCGCCCACGGTCGCCGTCCACTTCGCCGCAGCCGTCCTGGACGGGCTCGCCGCCGCGCACCAGCGTCGGATCCTGCATCGCGACGTGAAGCCCGACAACGTGCTGCTGCTCGCCGACTGGCGGACCAGCCGGACGGACGGGGTCAAGGTCACCGACTTCGGCATCGCCGAAATGATCTCCGACACCCCGCACACGCCGACCACCGCATCGGGCACGGGCGCCCTCGGGTCGGGGGCGCTGGGCACCCCGGAATACATGTCGCCGGAGTTGATCAGCACCGGCGAGGCGGGACCGCCGGCCGACGTCTACGGCGCCGGCATCCTCTTCTACGAGTTGCTCGCTGGACGGACCCCGTTCGCCGGGCCGGGCACCGACTTCAGCATCGCCCAGCGGCACGTCTCGGCCCAGGTGCCGGTGCTGAAGCTGCCGTCGGAGCTGTGGCGGCTGGTGCAGAGCCTGCTGGACAAGGACCCGCGGTCCCGGCCGACGGCCGCCGAGGCCGCCGCTGCCCTGCGCCGGCTGAGTGGATCGGTGTACGTGGTGCCGCCGCTGGCTCTGGTCCCGCTACCGGACAACTACACCCGGGTCGACCGGCCGGCCACCGCCGTTCGCGGCGTCGTCGAGGAGCCGGTCGAGCGGCCGGCGGACACCGAGACCCGCCGCAACCCCGGCCCGGTGCCGGATCTGGGCACGCCCGGCCAGGCGACCCTGCACCGGCCGCTGCCGACGCGTCCGGCCACGCCGATCGAGCCGGAACCTCAGTCGGAGGAGCCGGATCGACCCTGGTGGCGGACGCCGAAGGTGCTCATCCTGTCCTCCGCCGCCCTGGTGGTTCTGATCGGTGCGGTGATCGCGGCGGTCATCCTCATCCCGCGGCCGGCGGCGACCCCGCCACCGACCCCGCCGCCCGTGGTCGCCGAGTATCAGACCAGCCAGACCGATCAGCCGACCCCGACCGGGCTCGGCGTCTCCCGGCGCGCCGAGTACGACTCGCAGACGGCGTCGATCGACCTGACGATCACCTACAGCGCGCAGAACGCGCCGCTGCGCGGCCCGTTCCTGGAGGTGCTGCCCGGGCTGGATCCGAAGGCGGCCTGCCCGACCGTGAGCTGGAACGGATCCAAGCAGCAGCAGAACCTGCCGAGCGTCACCGGGATCAGCCAGCGCTGCGGCTGGAGCGTGGACGGCGTCGCCGTACCGGCGCAGAGCAGCAAGCAGGTCCGGGTCTCGGTGCGACAGCCGATCAAGAGTTCCGAGGAGCTGCAGAACTGGCTGGCGGCGGCCGCGGAGACGACCCGCACCGCGGTCACGGACGCCGAGGTGACCGGCACCGCCTACCCGGTGCAGCGGTTGCAGAACATCCAGGTCAGCACCCCCTCACGCACCGTGAGCCAGCAGACCCTGCCGGTCACCCTGGTCCCGGTCTGGCCCAGCGGCTCCGACTCGGTCAATCCCCTCTACAAGAGCCCGTCCGTCGGCGCCGCGTCCAAGATGCTGGTTGCCATTGCCGGAGGTGAGAAGGGCGTACGGTTCAGCGACGGCTGCTCCGGCGCGGTTTCCGTCTCCTCCAACGGCCTCACCGTGACCGCCCTGGCCCAGACCCCGGAATGCTCGATCAACGCGAAGGTCGGCAACTTCGCCGACCTGCAGAGCGCCCCCTTCGAGATCGTCACCCGCGGCGGCTGATCGGTCGCGGCGAGTGGTGCCCGTGCCCCCGGAGAATTCCCTTCGAGAGTGACGAAAACGACGTCGAAATCGCTTTGAGGCGTCGATAACGTCACAGTCGAGGCGCCGAATCGCTGACGTGTGGGTTCGATTGGGTTGGGGAGAGAAAGACGCGCCAAGGACGGGCGGGTCGGGCGGAACGCAGCCGATCCTGCCGACTTTCGGTCCGGCGCTGGGAACACCGCCCGGACGCGTCTGCGGATTGCGGCGAGTGGACTGTTTGGCCTCGAGATTTCGCCTTGGGCTTGGCCAACGCGTCCACTCGGTGAGGGTGCGCCGAACTGCCCGGCAACCAGCCGACGGCCGGCATTGAGGGCTCAAGCTCCGCTCGAACCGCCCGTCCTTGGCGCGTCTTTGATCTTTACAGGAGGGCTTGATCGCCTTGGCCCTTCGACAGGCTCAGGGATCGGACCAAACATCCACCGATCAGTAATCCGCCGCCGCGTCGTCAGTTCTGGCAGCACTCAACGCACCCGGTGGAAGGATCGATGACATGAGCGACGACGAGGCTACGTTCGTCGCGGCGGCCAGGGCGGGGGACACCGCGCGGTTCGCGCAGCTGACCGAGCGGCACCGGCGGGAGTTGCAGGTGCACTGCTACCGGATGCTCGCGAACTACGAGGACGCCCAGGACCTGACGCAGGAGACGTTTCTGCGGGCGTGGCACAAGCGGGAGTCGTTCCAGGGGCGCGCGGCCCTGCGGACCTGGCTGTACCGGATCGCGACGAACGCCTGCCTCGACTTCCTGGCCAAGCGCAAGGACCGCACCCCCGTACCGTCCGGGTTGCCGGGCCCGGACTCGGGCTCTGAGGTGCTGTACCTGCAGCCGTACCCCGACCGGATGCTGCCCGAGGACCCGCAGGAATCGGTGGTGGCGCGGGAGACGATCGAGCTGGCGTTCATCGTCGCCGTCCAGCAGCTGCCGCCGCGGCAGCGGGCGGTGTTCGTGCTGCGCGACGTTCTCGGCTGGCCGGCGTCGACCGCCGCCGACGCCCTCGAGCTGACCGTCGCCTCGGTGACCAGCGCGTTGCAGCGGGCCCGGGTGACGATGCGGGAGCAGCTGCCCGACCGCCGCCTCGACTGGCGCAGCCCCGCCACCCGCGAGCTGTCGACGGACGAGCGCGGCGTGGTGAAGTCGTACATCGAGGCCCATCAGCGCAACGACCTCGACGGGCTGGTGTCGCTGCTCCGCGAAGACCTGCGCTTCGCCATGCTGCCCGAGGCCGGCACGGTGATCAGGACGGCCGAGGAGGCGGTGGACGGCTGGGTCTCCGGCGGGCTCTTCCAGCGCGGCCATGACGACTGGCGTGGGATCGCCACGACGGTCAACCGGATGCCGGCCGCCGCGTTGTACCTCCGCGCCTCCGAGGATCCCGACCACCGGCTGTTCGCCGTCGCGGTCCTGCGTGTCGTCGACGGGAAGATCGCCGAACTCACCGGATTCGACGCCAGGGACCAACCATGGCTGGGCCTGCCCTCGACCCTGTGATCAGCCGGGTCGCCATCGGGGCCCGTGCTCAGCGCCTCGTCTCGTAGCGGGTCAGGAGGATGCCGCCGGAAAACGTCCGCGTCTCCACCAGGTTCAGATTGACCCAGCTGTCCAGGGCGGTGAAGAACGGCGTGCCGCCACCCAATAGGACCGGTGCGGTGAGCAGCACGTACTCGTCGATCAGCCCGGCCCGCATGACCGTCGCGGCCAGAGTGGCGCCAACGATGTCCAGCGGACCGCCGCCTTCGGCGGCCTTGAGCCGGGTGATCTCGGTGACCGCGTCGCCGGTGACCAGGCGGGTGTTCCAGTCGACCGTGCTGGTGGTCGAGGAGAACACCACCTTCGGCATGTTCCGCCAGCGCTGGGCGTACATGATCTCCGCCGGTGTCGCGCCGGGCTGCTGATCGGCGGTCGGCCAGTGGGAGCTCATCGCCTGCCACGTCTTGCGCCCGTACAGTGCCAGAGCGGTCGCCCCGACCCGGTCGGACCACCACTGGAACAGCTCGTCGCTCGGCACGCTCCAGCCGAGGTCGTCGCCGGGAGCGGCGATGTAGCCGTCCAGGCTCACGTTCATCCCGTAGCTCAGTTTCCGCATCGTGCCAGCCTCCTGTGAATCGGTCTCACAGGTACAGACGGGCCCGGCGCGGAATCCTGATCGGTCAGGTCGTCGAGGGGCTGGCGGTCTGGACCAGGGCCAGGCCGCCGGCGACGCAGGCGTAGCCGCGGCCAGGAGTGAGGGCGACCGGGGCTCGGCGCGGGAGGGTGACGCCCAGCAGGTCACCGTCGTAGTCGACGTTGGGTTGCAGCAGCACGCCGCAGCGGGACTTGCGGACGGTCTTGGTCCAGTGGCTGTAAAGGCTGCGCAGGTCGTCGGAGCGGCCGCCGGCGATGATCCGGAGATCGGTCAGGCCGGCGTCGAGCAGGCCGCTGATCGCCTGATCGGCGTCGTCGAAGCGTTCTGCGTCGTCGATCATCAGGACCAGCGGGCCGTCGTGCATCCGGGCCTCGGCCAGCAACGGGGCCAGGCCGTCGGCGGCGGACGCCGTCCGGTCGAAGAGCGGGGAGCTGAGCAGGGGAGAGCGGCGATCGCCGACCCCCCAGACCTGGGCCGGGTCGCCCTGGTGTTCACCGGCCCGCAGCGACTCGGCGATCGACAACAGCAGGGTCGACTTGCCGGACCGGGCCGGCCCGGCGATCATCATGTGCTCGCCCTCGTAGAGCTCCAGCAGTTGCGGCTCCAGGTCGACCTCGCGGATCCCGACCGGGACCTGCCACGGCTCGACGCCGATCACGGACCGGACCCCGAGCTCAGTGACCGACACGTGCTCCGGCAGCCGGCCGACGACGTCGGACTTGCCCGACTCGCCCCACTTGGCGGTCAGCCGGGCCACGGCTTCGCGCAGCCCGCAGTTCGGCGTCGCCACGTGGGTCTGCAGCTTGGTCTCGCTGAGCACACACCGGCCGGGCACCGCGGCCGGCGCCTCGGCCGGCTTCACCCCGGCGGCCGAGTAGTCGTACTGGTCGGCCAGCCGGAACAGCCACTTCTGGGTGGTCACCTCATCGATCGCCGGCGGCACCGACTTCGCCCGGGTGGTCGCCGCCGCGAAGTAGAGCCCGAGGTCGGGGCCGTCGGCGTACGCGCGGTAGAGGCTGTCCATCAGCGCGATGCCCTCGAAGTCCTGGAACTCCTCGCGCAGCGCGGCCAGCCCGTCGATCAGCACCACGGTCCGGCGATGCTGGCCGGAGCTGTCGGCCTTGCGCCGGTCCAGCTCGGCCCGCAGGTAGCGCATGAACCGCACCTGCTGTTCCCGGGCGCCGCTGCCCGACCCGACGTAGCCGGTGGTGTGCGGCAGCTCGGCCAACGGCCGCAGGTCGCCGGATCCCATGTCGAGCACGACCAGGTCGAGCTCGTCCGGGGCGACGGCGTCGGCCAGGGTCAGCGCGAGGGTGGACAGGGAGGTGCTGGTGCCGCTGCCGGGGATCCCCATCAGCAGCAGGTTGCCGCGTTCGATGTCCCAGCCGGCCGGGATCTGCCGCTGCCGGTCCGGGTCGTCGGAGATCGCGAACTCGATCCGGCCGCCGTCGACCAGACCGCCCACCACCGGCAGCGGCGGACCGTCCTCGTCCTCGGGCTGCGGTTCGAGGCCGGCCGGCTGCTCCGGTACGAAACCGGCGAGCTCGACCCGTTCGCCCAGCGGCTCGGGCCAGACCGGCCGGGGCGCGGCGATGCCGGCATCGCCGGCCGCGGCGACGATCGCGTCGATCATCAGATCAAGGTCGGCCGGCGCATCCTCCGCGGGCCGCGGCCGGGCCTCCTGGCGTACCTGACCGAACACCACCGGATGGGCGTCGATCTTGGACACCGACTCCTGCTCCGACTGTCCGGTGACCAGGGCGGTCTGCACCGGCGTGATGTCGTCCTGGCCGAGCTTGACGTAGGCGCGGCCCTGCTGCCGGCGGCTGATCGCGGCGGCATCGGGCACCCCGATCACATTGCTCGAGTCCTCCCGGCTCTGCACCCGCAGGGCCACCCGGAGGTTGGTGTTGGCCAGGATGTCGTCGTTGACCACGCCGGCCGGCCGCTGGGTGGCCAGGATCATGTGCACGCCGAGGGTACGGCCGACGGCGCCGACGCTGACCAGCGACGACAGCACGTCCGGGAACTCCTTGGCCAGCATCGCGAACTCGTCCACCACCAGCAGCAACCGCGGCATCGGCTCGCTCGGGTTGGTCGCCAGATAGGTGTCCAGGTTGTCCACGCCCTCGCCGGCCGCGGCGAACTTACGCTGCCGGTACTGCATCTCGGCCTCCAGCGCGCGCAGCGCCCGGTTGGCCAGCTGCTCGTCCAGGTTGCTGATCGTGCCGATCGTGTGCGGCAGCCGCTCACAGGTCTTGAATGCCGCACCACCCTTGAAGTCGATCAGGATGAAGGTCAGCTTGGTCGGATCGTTGCGGGCCGCGAGCCCGGCCACCAGCGAGCGCAGGAACTCGCTCTTGCCCGAGCCGGTGGTGCCGCCGACCAGGCCGTGCGGGCCGTCGCGGACCAGGTCGAGGCTGAACGCTCCGCCCTCACCGATGCCGACCGGCGTCGACACCCCGGTCGGCGCCGACCAGGCCTGCCGGATCACCTCGGCGGAGATCTCCTCGAAGTCGAGCAGCGGCGGCAGCCGGACCAGCGAGGGGAGGGCGGCGCCCGGCACGACCAGGTCCGGGTCGTCGAACCGGGCCAGGTCCATCGCCGCCCGGAGGGCGGTGGTCAGGCTGATCCCGGCCAGCACGACGTCGTCGACCTGCTTCAGGTCACCCGGCCGGGTGACCGTGCCGGCGGCGTCGGCGCCGACCGTGATCACCACCGTGCAGGCGGCCGGAAGTTGATCTTCGGAGGAGGCGACGACGATGCCGGAGACCTGGGTCTCGGGCTTCTGCGGGTTGCTGGTGCCGTGCGGCCGGCCGTGGCCGAGCAGGGTCCGGGCCGGGGCGTTGCGGCCTTCGGTCAGCACGTCGGAGTCGAGCATCATCAGCACGGCCGGGGTCGGATGATCATGGATCCCGTCGCGCAGCGTACGCAGCAGTTCGTCGCTGCGGGATCGCTGGTCGGACAGCCACCGTTCGCCGGCGCCGCCGCCGTGCCGGCGCAGGTGCGGCAGCCAGGACGTCCAGGCCCAGTCCTCGTCCCGGCCCTGGTCGCAGAACACCCCGACCGTGAGATCCGCCGGCCCGCTCTGCGTGGCCGCCTGGGTCAGCAGGCTCCGGGCGACGGCCAGGGCGCCGGCCCGGTCGCCGACGATGCCGACCACGCCGGCTCCGGAGAGGTCGACCTCGACGGCGGACGCGGGCATCCGGCTGTCCCGCATCGCCGCCCGGATCTTGTCGTCGAGCCGGCCGCCGGCCCGGTTCTCCACCGGCGGCGACCACGGGGTGTCGCCCACGCCGGCGTGCAGGTGCAGAAAGTCCTGCGCTTGGGATCGGCGCTCCCACAGCGTCATGGTGGGGATGGCGGCGCGGCGGATCGCCGTCGCCGGGTCGGGCGCGTCGCCGTAGCTGCGCCGGCTCGCCTCGACCCCGGCCTCCCGAAGCTCGGTCCGCAGCGTCACGATCGCCTCGTCGAACCGGGTCTCCTCGGCCTTCAGGTTCTTGGTGCGCCGGTGCTTGCCTTCGATCCAGGTGCCGACGCCGAGGATCGGGCTGAGCGCGGCCATCATGGCGAACATCGGGTTGCCCATCACCATCACCATGGCCCCGGCCAGCACCAGCGGCGCGATGATCATCGCGATGCTGAACCGGCTGGAGTCCGGCACGTCCTTGCGGGCCGGGGGCTGCACCGGGTCCGGGTCCTCCGGTCGGCCGGGTCGGGGCGGCCGGTTGTACGGCGCCGTACCGGCCGGGGTGAGGTTGTGCAGGGATCCCGGCTTGGGCGCCGGAGTCTCCACGATCCGCGGGCGCAACAGGACGGTCACCCCGCCGGCGGTGACCACGGCCTGTTCGGTGACCAGGATCCCC
This sequence comes from Microlunatus speluncae, assembly GCF_009299835.1. Classification (GTDB taxonomy): domain Bacteria; phylum Actinomycetota; class Actinomycetes; order Propionibacteriales; family Propionibacteriaceae; genus Microlunatus; species Microlunatus speluncae. The sequence continues at coordinate 797,913 of NZ_VKCZ01000014.1, read as the reverse complement.
TCGGGCCGCGGCTCGGCGGGCACCTCCTTGCGACCCTTGCGTCGGATCAGGTCGGCCGCGCGCTGCCGTGGGCCGGGCCGGTCCTTCGTCGCCGTCTCGTCCTGGTCGTCGGCATCCTCGGCCTCGTCGCCGTCGCCGTCGGGTTCTTCCTCGGGGCCGCCGAGGCGCCGGCCGTCGACCAGGGTGCCGTTGGTCGAGCCGGCGTCCTTGACCCGGACGCCGTCGCCCTCGATGGTCACCGTCGCGTGTTCCCACGAGGTGCTGGCGGAGTCCACCGAGATGTCGGCCTGCGGTGAGCGGCCGATGATCATCGCCCGGTTCGCCGGAACGGCGATCACGAGGCCGGCGTCCAGCCCACCGGCCAGGGTCGCGGTCCAACCGGTCGTCGGCGTCGGTCGTTCCAGTGGCGCCCGGGACACGGTGCTGCCCTCGAGCAGCAGCAGCTCGGACAGCAGCGTGTCGGCGGCGGCGGCGTTCTCATCGACGAAAAGGGTCGTCTGATCATCGAGCCGCTGCCCGCAGGTCTCGGCGACCAGATCGGCCAGGGTGGCCGACGGAGTGCTGCGGCTCACCTCGATTTCGCGCGGCGAACCGTCGATGTCGATCAACAGACGCAACGAAATGCCTTTCCGACGTCGGTGGTCACCAGTCCAATCTACGGAGTCCCGGGGCTATCGGCGTCCCAGGTCGCCGGGGCCTCGAGTCATGGGGCGTCGAGTCAGGGGGCCGCGAACCAGATCAGCCGCGGGGCCGGGTCGGACGCGCCGGGCCGGAGCCCGAGATCCTGATCCGACGATCGCAACCCGATCACGCCGTCGGGCGCCAGGGCGCCGCTGCCGGAGAAGTCGAGCGCGGGCCCGGCCAGTCCGCTGGCGTGGTCGAGCTTCAACCCGGCGATCGCGGTCTCCGGATCGACGCTGCCGTCCTGGCTCTGCCGGGTGGTCACGGCGGTGATGGCGTACGCCATCGCGATCACCGCGTCGTGGCTGCGGGTGTCGGCGTGGTCGGCCACCTCGGCGAACGGCTGGTCGCCCAACAACGTCGTCCGCTCCGGATCACCGGCCAGCATCCGGGTGGCGGCCAGGAAGGCCGACACCGCCTTGCCGGTCTCGTCCGCGCCCAGCGCCGCCGCGTCGTCGGCGTCGGGCCCGACACTGGCCAGGCTGGTCGACAGGCTGCCGCCGGCCTCGACCAGCGCGGCGGTGAAGGCCGGGCTGGTCGCGTCCGGGGTGAGATAGAGCGGCAGCGTGAGGTCCGCGCCCTGCAGCGCCTGGACCACGGCCGCCTGCTGCACCGCCGGCCCGGAGATCAGGACGGAGTCGATGGGCTTCTTCTCCTTGGTCCGGTCGGTGACGACCTTGACCAGGTTCTTCGGATCGTCGTCCGGCTCGAAGGTGATCTTGCCGTCCGGGTCCACCCCGTCCGGGGTGCCGCCGCCGACGTCGATCAGCAGGGTCCGCTTCAGGTTCGCCGCGGTCAGCGACTGCTGCAGGGCGGCGCCGATGGCCGAATCCTGCGGGCCGGTGGCCCAGGCCAGATCGCCGAGCAGCTTCGGATCCGGCTCGTACGGCAGCAGCAGCGGCACCTTGGCCTTCTTGGCGGCCTTCACCGCGCCGCTCAGGTGCGAGCCCTGGCTGGCAGCGATGATCCCGACCACGCTCTGGTCGGCGAGTTGCTCCACCGCGCGCTGGGCGCCGGCCTCGCTGCCCTTGTCGTCGACGGTCACCAGCGTGACCTTGACGCCGCCCATGGTCAGCCGTTCCGCGGCCACCTGGGCGCCCTCGGCGGCGAACTTCCACTCCGAGCCCTGGCCCGGCCGCGAAGCCAGCGTCACCAGGACGCCGATCTTCAGCTCGGCCGGCGCCCCGGGCACCGCGACGGCGACCGGCTGGGCCGGAGCCGGGTCCGTCTTCGGGGTGGCGGAGGCGTTCCGCCACACCAGGAACCCGCCGCCGCCGGCCAGCAGCACGACGACCGCGACGGCGATCACGATCCAATGACGCTTGCTCACTGCGCCCCGATTCGGAAGGTGTAGACGGTCTGGCTCTCGGCGCCGGGCGGCACCTCGAGCTGGAACGCGGGCAGCGTGGCGCCGACCTGCAGGGCCGCCTGCAACTGGGCCTGCTTCAGCAGGATGCCGTTGATGTCCTCACCGCGGACGTTGGCGTACGCCTCGGTCTGGCCCGACGCCAGCGCCAGCTGGAAGTCGGCGGTGCCGACCTGGGCCGCGCTGGTGGCCATCGAGCCGAGCAGGCCGGAACCGTTGACCTTGCGGTCACCGAGGTCGAGCAGCACCTTCTTCAGGCTGGTCTCGAGCAGGGCGAACGAGGCGTTGACGTCCCGGGTCGAGTCCGACACTCCGCGGGCCAGGTCGCCGAGTGATTCGTCGACCTGCTTGGCCGCGGCCGCCGCGGTCCGCTTCTCCGACTCGCGCAGCGCCCGGCGCTGGCTGTCGATGATCCGGGCGCCGTTCTTGTTGATCGCCGCCGCCCCGTTGGACAACCCCACGGCCGACTGCTCGAACATCTTGCCCACGGCCTCGCTGTCGATCTCGGCCTGCTTGCTGATCTTGCGAATCGCGGGCTCGATCGCCTCGGCCAGTCGCTTAGTGGCGTCCTGGGAGGCGTTCTTGAACCCGGCCCGGATCAGGCCCGGCAGCTCGGCTTCGTACTTGATCAGGGCCTCCATCGCCGGGCCCATGTCCTGGTACGAGCCCTGGAACTCCTCGATCGATCCGGTCAGCTCCTCGACCTGCTCGGTCAAGTCATCCAGCTCGGGCAGTTCCTTATCGATGTCCACGTCCTCCGGCGTCTGAGCGAGGAGCTTCTGGATCGCGGCACGGATCGCCGTGATCCGTTCCTGGGAATCGGCCAGCTTCTGCTTAGTGGCGCGCAGCGGACCGTAGAGGCTTTCGTCGCTCTCCTCATCGGTGGCATCCACGACCTTCTGCCAGGCGGCCGACTGGTCCTTGATCCGCTGCAGCAGTGAACCCTTCTGCCGGAACGGCGACGGAGCGTCCAGGATTTCCGGCACCGGCGGTGTCTGGGGATTGTTGTCGTCGTCGATGAGCTCGCAGCCCGTGCCGACGAGGTAGGCCCGCATCTTCTCGACGTCGCGCTCGTCGGCACCTTCGTCGAACGCACCATCCTCGCCCATCTCGCAGGCGAGTTCGGCAGCCGCCAGGATCTGGGCCTCCACCGAGTCGCCCCGATCGGGATTGTCCTCGTCCTCGCTCCGCAACTCTTCGATCGCGTTGCCGGCGTCGACGTGGATCGTCTCCAGACCGTCGCCGAACAGGTCCAACCCTTCGTCAGTCTGGGTCAGAACCGCCGATAGGTCTTCCAATTGCTGGTCCATCGCCTCCAGCTGGGCTTTCGTTCCAGCCAGCTCGGCTTCCAGATTCTTCTCGACATCATCCAGTCGCTGCTTGGCGGCCGCCTCCAAGATCTCGGCCGACTTCTTGACCAGGTTGGCGTTGTCGCCGACGGCTACAACTTCGTCTTCGAGACCGGCGTATTCGTCCCGCGCCGTCGCAACGATCTCGGGCTGCAGCTTGCTGATCAACTTCTCGCCGTCATCGACCAGCCGCTGCATGATCGCGGCGAAGGTCTGCTCGGCCGCCCACAGTGAGCAGGTGGTCGACTTGTCCTCCTTGCACAGTTCGGCACTCGGCTCGGCCGGGCCGACCGAACGCAGCAGCACGGCCTGGGCTTCGGCCTTGCAGTTCTTGCTGGCGGTGGCGTAACCCTGGAGCTGGCCGGAGACCTGGAGCAGGTTGCCGTACACGCTGCCGACGGCCTGCGGCGAGCCGACGACCGTCGCGCAGCCGTTGCCGCTGACCCGCGGTGCGGGCGGATCACCCGAGGTGTCGCCGAGCAGCTTGTCCAGCGCGCCGACGGTCTGGCTCAGTTCCTGCAGCACCGCGGACTGGGCGCCCTCGACGGTGCCTTCGATGTCGCGGTTCAGATCGGTGAGCTGGCCGTCGAGGGTCTTGACCGAGGAGGACAGACCCTTGGTGCTCTCCTCCAGTTCCTTGACTGTCCGGGTGCCGAGCGTCTTGGAGGTGGACTCCAGGTTCTTCCGCACCTTGGAGATGTCCCCGCTGGCGCGGGTGAGCACCTGGTTGACGTCGGTGATCACCCGGATCGTCCGCTGCTCCAGCGCGAGCTGGGAGGTCGGGCTGGTGTTGAACGCCGACTCCAGCACCCGGCTCACCGACGGATCGGTGACCAGCCCGGGCTGCACCGACAGGTCGAAGGTCGGCACCTTGAAGTCCTTGGCGTCCGCGACCAGTCGCAGGGTCGCGTTCGAGCCCATCTGCGGCGACGCGAGCAGGGCGGCCCACTGGATCACGGCCTCGCCGTTGTCGGACCGGCTGAGCACGCCGTTGGTGGCGGCCCCGGTGCCGGACGCGGTGGCGGTGATCACCTCGGTCGGTTCGACCCCGGACAGCGCGGTCGAGGCGACCACGGTGAGCGGGGCGCCGACCAGCGCCGGCTGGGTCCGCGAGCTGCCGGCGACGTCGTAGGTGAGGTTCTCCGGCCGCAGGGTCAGGTTCTGCACCGTGATGTCGATCTCGATCCGGCCGGTGTGCCCGGCCAGCTCGTCGAGATTGGTGCCGGTCCTGTCGGCCGTACGGTACGCCGTGCTCACCCGCACCGGCAGGTCGTCGGCGACCTCGCGCGGGGAGTAGTTCCGGGTGTCGGTGGTGGCGTCGGACGCGTTCTCGCGGACCGACAGTGCGGTCGACTTGATCGCGGTCATCGCGCCGTCCGGGGCCATCTGGACGTCCACCGACTGCAGGATGCGCTGCGGCGGCAGGTCCGGTCCCTGGTCCTGCGTCGTACAGCCGGCGACCACCAACACGGCCGCGAGCAGCAGCGCGAGGGGTCGGACACGGATGGACGGTTGACGGGCGAAGGACCCGCTGGGACAGGTCCGTTCGGGCCTGGTGATCGTCATCAGCTCCCTTGTGAATGGCTGGTCAGTCGGCTGGGTGGTGCGATCTTCCGACGCTCCGGGCGTCGCCATGCTGCGGGATCGTATCGCAGAGGCGCGTCACGGTGCCGTCCACGCCGCGCCGAGCCGTGATCTTCCTCCGGGCCCGGTGCGGGCCTTGGTTAACGCCGGAAGAACAGTGGATTTCCAAATGATCTTGGTGCTCCCGCCGCTGTTAAGTTGATCTTGGTTCGAGTCGGGCCGTACGAGCGGGCGGGTCTGCTCCGCGTGTTCGCCCAGACGATGAATGAGCCAACTCACACACGTTGACCGGCCCGGGGCCGGTGTGGATGGAGGTGTACGGATGACGCGGGTTTTGTCGACTGAGGAAGCGAAGATCGCGATCGGGGAGATTCAGAGGATCATCAGCGGGGGTTTGACGGATGACATCACGCAGTTGAACACCCAGGGGACCACGCTGTCGCAGCCGAATGTCTGGGACGGCGCGTTGGCGGCTCAGTTCCGGAGTTCGACTTGGCCGGAGACGAAGGCGGCGTTGGACAAGGCGAAGCAGGAGCTGGAAGAACTGCGGGACCAGTTGCAGAAGATCTCGCAGAACATCATGACCGCCGGCGGCAACGGCTGAGCTGCCCCGGCTTCGAGCGGGGAGGAGTCGTCGCGGCCTTCCGGTCGCCGCTCCTCCCGGCTACCGGTGCGGTCACCTCGACGCCGAGCTGACCGACCCGTTCCGTCAGGGGTAGGCAATCAACGGGAAGGTTGCAGCAGTGGTAGACATCTCCGACCTCGGGGCCATCGACGAGAAGGTGCCGTTCGACCACGACGTCGCCGACGCACTGATCGCGGCCTTCGACGCGGCGGCGACGGACATCGACGGGCAGACGGCTGTTCGCGCGACGTCCGTGAGCACCGGCACGGTGGACTTCAAGGGACATTTCTCCGAACTCTTCTCCGGCAACGCCTCGGTGGCCGCCGCAGACGCCACCGAGCTGATCTCCCGGCTGCGGGAGGTCGCGACCGGTGCGCGCACCCTCAAGACCGAGGCGACCAAGGAACAGCAGCGTCGCGACAAGGCGCGCACCTGGAAGCAGGAGCAGGACGACCGCAACGTCTTCGAGGAGTTCGGCGATTGGATCGGCGGTGGTGAGGATCCGCCGGTCGGGCCGCCGGCCGACCCGGTGTCGATCACTGCCTCGGCATCGCAGAACGGGACCCGGCAGACCCCGCCACCGGGCACCGGCGCCAGCGGCGGCAGCTCGACCACCACCTCGGCCCGACCCTCCAACCTGCGCCAGTTCGTGACCGGTTCCGCCCCGCTGAACGAGGCGCTGAAGGACAAGCCGGGCGCGCTGCGCGGCCACCTGACGAGCTTCGCCTCGGCCTGCCAGTGGGGCTCGCTGTCCGCCGACGGCGTGGTGACCGGCTTCGACCAGTGGCTGGCCGCCAACGTCCAGGACGTGACCTGGGCGACGACGGTCGCGAACGCGTTCGCCACGGCCGGCGGCGAGGGCAACATCACCTGGCTGTTGAACAGCACCCTGTCGGAGGTGCTGAGCGCCGCCGGGATCGCCGAGACCCGGCAGGATCTGACCATCGTCGCCGCGCAGGCCTACGGTCATCCGCCGACCACCGGCTACGCCGACGACCCGGTGAACACCGCCACCGGCAACTTCGTCGAGACCGAACTGGATCTCGGCTTCGCCGGCGCCGCGGCCGAGCTCGAGTTCTCCCGCACCTACAACGCCGTGGACGGCGAAGGCGGCGCGTTCGGGCCGGGCTGGTCGTCGGTGCTCGACGTACGGCTGGAGTTGGCCGACGACGGCGCGACGATGGTGCTGGCCGACGGGCGCCGGGTGCTGATCCCGCGGCTCGGCGACGGCTGGGACCGGGCACCGGGGGAGAAGCTGTGGTTGCACCGGGTCGGCTCCGGCGGCCTGGTGGTGTCGGACAACGACGGCCTGCGGCGGACCTTCACGGCCGGCGGGCTCTGGACCTCGGTCAGCCGCGGTCCCGGGACCAAGATCACCGCGGAGCGCGATGACGAGGGTCGGCTGATTCGGCTGGCCCACGAGCGCGGCCGGTGGATCGAGATCGGCTGGACCGCGCACCGGGTCACCGAGGTGCGAGCCTCGGACGGCCGCCGGGCCTCCTTCGGCTACGACGACGCCGGCCGGCTCGCCTCGGCCACCGGGCCGCTGGGCACCCGCACGTACCGGTGGAACGACGCCGGCCTGATCGAGGCCGTGATCGCGGCCGACGGCACGGTCGAGGTCGAGAACAGCTATGACGAGCAGCGCCGGGTCGCCGGCCAGCGCTCGCCCTTCGGCCGGGAGACCCGCTACACCTATCTACCCGGCCGGATCACGGTCGTGTCCGATCGCGACGGCGACCGGTCGAACACCTGGGTCGCCGACCAGCGCGGCCGGCTGGTCCGGGTCGTCGACGCCGACGGCCACCGGCAGGCGATGAACTACGACGGCTTCGGCAACGTGGTCTCGGCGACCGAACGCAACGGCGCCGTCACCACCCACGGCTACGACGAACGGGGCCGGCGGCTGCGGACCCGGACCCCGGCCGGCGCCGACCTGACCTTCGGCTACGACGACGCCGACCGGGTGACCACCGTGGTCACCGAGTCCGGCGCGGTCACCGAATACAGCTATGCCGGCGCGGACCGCAATCCGTCGGTGATCACCGATCCCGAGGGCGGCCGGACCGAGCTGACCTGGGACGGGGCGCTGCTGCGCCAGGTGGTCGACCCGGTCGGGGTCCGACTCCGGTTCGACTACGACCAGCACGGCGACCTGGTCGCGGTGATCGACGCCGCCGACCACCGCGCCCGGCTCGACCGGGACGCGGCCGGTCGGGTGATCGCCGCGATCACGCCGTCCGGAGCGCGGACCACCTTCCACTACGACGCGGCCGGCCTGCTCGCCTCCCGCCGCGACCCGAACGGCGCCATCCACCGGTTCGAGCATTCGGCCGGCGGCCGGCCGACGGCCACGATCGACCCGTACGGCGGCCGGACCGAGCTCGAGTACGGCCCGCACGGCGAGGTGATCAAGACGATCGACCCGCTCGGCCGGGCGACGACCAGCAGCTACGACGATCTCGGCAACCTGGCCGCGGTCGAGCTGCCGGACGGCAGCAGCTGGCGGTTCGTGCACGACGCGCTGTCCCGGCTGCGGCAGACCATCGATCCCTCCGGCGGCAGTTGGCGGCGCGAGTACGACGCGAACGGCGAGGTGACCTCGTTCACCGACCCGACCGGGCTGCACCGCACGCTGGCCGCGGATCCGGCCGGCCGCAGTGCCGCGCTGGTCGAGGCCGAGGCGACGTCGGCGCTCAAGTTCGACCAGCTGGGCCGCCCGGTCGCGGCGGAGGAGCCGGACGGGTCGACCCGGTTGATCAGCTACGACCGCTGCGGCCGTGCGGTGGAACTGGTCGACGGCGAAGGCCAACTGACGCTGTTGCGGCGGGATCCCGCCGGCCGCCTGGTGGAGCTGGTCGCGCCGTCCGGCGCCATCACCCGCTACGAATACGACGCGTGCGGCCGGCCGGCCGCGGTGACCGATCCGACCGGCGGCCGGATCGAGCGGCAGTACGACGCCGACGGCCGTGTGGTGCGGGAGGTGTCGTCGACCGGGGAGGTCGCCTGGTCCGACTACGACGCGATGGGCTGGGTCGTGGCCCGGTTCCAGCCCGGCGAGGGGCTGACCCGCTACGGGTACGACCTGATGGGCCGGCTGATCCGGCAGACCGACCCGTGGCACGGGCCGCGCCGGTTCCGCTACGACGCCGCCGGGCAACTGGTCGAGGCGACAGGCGGCAACGGTGGCATCACCCGCTACGACTACGACGCCCTCGGCCGGGTGATCATGATCACCGACCCGCTCGGCGGGGTGACCCGGCGCAGCTACGACCCGATGGGGCGGCTGATCGCCGAGACCGACCCGCTCGGCCGCACCACCACCGCCGAGTACGACGCCGCCGGCCGGCAACTCACCCGGACCGATCCCTGCGGCCGCCGGACCGAACGGACGTTCCGGGCGGGCCAGGAAGCGACGCTGCGGATCGACGGCCGGCTGATCGCCGAGATCAGCCGCGACCTCCGCGACCGGCGCGTGATCATCGCCGATCACTCCGACCCCGAACGGTCGACCGAGCACGAGCTGAGCTGGAACGGGCGCCGGCAGTTGATCACCCGGCGCCGTGGCGAGGGCCGGGTCGAGTGGACCTACGACAGCGACGGCCGGCGGGCCACGATGACCACGCCGGACGGCCACCGGACCCGCTACGAACGCGACGAGACCGGCCGACTGACCGCCGTCGACCATCCGCTGCTCGGCCGGGCCACCTTCGGCTACGACGCCTCGGGCCGGCTGGTCCGGGCGGCCGCCGGTGACCTGATCCAGACCTGGGGTCACGCGGCCGGCTTCGTCGTCGAGCACACCCTGACCGGGCTGGTCGGCTCGACCCGGACCCGGCTGGAGCGCGACGAGTCGGGCCGGATCTGCTCGCTCACCGCCGACTCTGGCCGGCGCACGTTCGGCTACGACGAGGCCGGGCAGCTGGTCGAGGAGCGGGCCGAGGACGGCACCGGGTCGAGCTGGGTGTTCGACCGGGCCGGCCGGCTGACGGCCGAGGCGATCGACGGCACCCGCCGCGACCACTGCCACGACGCCGCGGGACAGCTGGTCTCGACCAGCACCGGCGAGGCGCGGGTGAGCTATCACTACGACCAGGCGGGCCGGCGGGTCCGGGCCGAGGCGTCCGACGGCCGGGTCCGGGAGTTCGCCTGGTCGGAGGTCGGCGGGCTGTCCGCGATCACCGACCGCGACGCCACCGGCGCCACCCGGACCACCCGGTTGTGGGTGGATGTCGTCGGCGAGCTCGGCCGGGTCGACGGGGCCGAGACCTGGTGGGACTCCGCGGAGTCGTACGCGCCGGGACTGATCCAGGCCGGCGACTCGCCGGTGGTGCCCACCGCCGGCGGGCTGACCGGCGTCGGCGGTGCCTGGCACGCGGCCGGCTGGCGGACCGCGCGGGCGGCCTCCCCCGATCCCTGGGCCGTCGCTCCGGTCGCCGACCTGACCGCCGGGATGCGGGTCGGCGCCGCGGGGGAGTTGCTGGTCGGCGGGTTGGAGTGGATGGGCGCCCGCGCCTACGATCCGGCGACCCGGGCGTTCCTGTCGGTCGACCAGCTCGAGCCGGTGACCGGTGCGGGCTGGTCCGGCAATCCGTACGCCTTCGCCGGGAACGATCCGCTGCACGCGCTCGATCCGGCCGGGCTGAGCCCGGTCACCGACGAGGAGCTCAAGGCCTACGCGGCCAGCAACGACGGGGCCTGGAACGCCGCCACCGAATGGGTCGGAGACAACTGGGAGTATCTGGCCGGCGGGGCGATGGTGCTGGCCGGCGGCGTGCTGATGGCCACCGGGGTCGGCGGCCCGGCCGGCATGGCGCTGCTCAGCGCCGGCGCGGACACGATCATCCAGAAGGCCACCACCGGCACGGTCAACTGGGGCCAGGTCGCGATCTCCGGCGTCGTCGGTGGGGTGGGCGGCGGCCTGGCGGGCCTGGCCGCGAAGGCCAGCAAGGGCGGACTTGCCGCCTTGCGGGCCCGGGTCGGCGTCTATGGCACGATCGGTGCCGTGAGCAGCGAGGCGACCTATGTCACGCAGAACTGGAACAACCTCAGTTGGCGGGGCGCGCTGGGTGCCGGTGCGGGTGGCTTCGTGGCCGGCGCCTTCTCCGGCGGGCGCGGTCCGGGTGGCGGCAGCCTGGCGACCGCGGTCGGCCAGAACGCCAAGGGGCTCGCGGCCCGGGGATTCACCGCCGGGCTCGGCTTCGTGGGCGGGTTCTCGGGCTCGGTGACGAACAACGTGGTCTCGGGCAACCCGATCAATCTGACGGGGGCGTTGGTCTCCGGCGGCCTCGGTGCGGGCACCTCGCAGATTCCGAAGATCTACAACGCGCCCAGCGGGACCTCGAGCACGCTGCAGCAGGTGTCCCACTACGGCCCCCGCTTCTCCAACCTGGCGAGCTTCGGCAACCACGGCACCCAGGCGCTCTATGTCGGCGCCATTCAGAGTTCCGTGCAGAGCTACGGTGCGAACGTGCTCGTCGGATCACCCCTCCAGGGCCACGGCATTCAGTTCTTCGGACATTAGTGAGTAGCTCCGGTCCGACCCGCAAGCGGCGCCGTCGTCCCCCGAAGTTCCGGCGGCTGCGCCCGTTGGACCTGTGGTTGCTCCTGATCCCGGTGGCGATGGGCATCGCCGTGCCGGTGATCTTCCAGGCCCGGCCGGACCTGACGATCACGGTGATCGTGCTGGCCCTCGCGCTGGGGTTCGGTTCGGTCCTGCTGCCGAGGATCGCCCGGGAAGTGCTGATGTGGGTCCTGGGGTTCGGCGGTGCCCTCGCCTGGGGACTGCTGAACCCCCTGCTCGCGCTGAGCTGGCTGGTGCTGTTTCCGTGCGGACTGGCCCTGGGCGGGCATCTGAGGGCGGTCCGGGCCGGCACCGGGAAGCGCCCGACGACCACGGGTGACGGCGATCCGTCCGGCCCGGCGCCGGACCGGATGGTGTGCAATCCCGGCGAGGATGAGGACGAGGTCGTGCTGGCCGCGCCGTCGCCGGAGGCGGTCTCGGCCGCGATCGACGCCCTGGACGGGAGCGAACGGACCGTTATCAGCCTGTTCCGCGGGCCGGCCCGGCTCGACCTGTCGGGCAGCGCCGCCGGGCCGATGATGGTCTACTTCAGCGCCGATCACGCGGCCAGACGGCCGGAGTGGAGCCACCTGACCACCCCCGGGGCCGCGGACTCCGAGGTCGCCATCCGGTTCAGCGAGGCCGTGGGCCATTTCCGCGCCTGGCAGACCACGACGCTGGAACCGGCCAAGCTGGCCGCGGCCGAGTTCCTCGAATCGGGCGACCGATCGCCGGCACTCTCCTGGCGTACCGACGCCGACGTGGCCGACCTGAGACCCCCGGGGCTCGATCCGGACTGACAGCAACCCTGACCCCCTCCCTGTTAGGTTGTTGACCAACTTTCGGGCCTGCTGTGTTGGCTTGGTGTTCATTCGGCCCGAGGTGAGGTGACCCGTCAGGTCGGTCGCCGATGTGCTTCTTGGAACCGGCGCGGGTCCCGGGTGCGCCGGTCCTTGTCAGCTGCGGCAGGGGAAGGTTGCAGAAGTGGTAGACATCTCGAACCTCGGTGCCATCGACGAGGACGTACCGTTCGACGTCGACACGGCCGACGATCTGATCACTGCTTTCAACGGCGCCGCCAAGGACATCGACGGGCAATCGAGCGAACGATCCCAACTGGTGACGACCGCGTTGTCGGACTTCGAGGGAAACTTCTCCGACCTCTTCAAGGGCAATGCCTCGGTCGCGTCCGCCGACGCGTCCGAGCTGGCCGACCGACTGCGCGAGGTCGCGACCGGCGCCGGTCTGCTCAAGACGGAAGCGGACAAGGAGCAACAGCGCCGCCAGAAGGCCCGGCAGTGGAAGAAGGAACAGGACGACCGCAACGTCTTCCAGGAGTTCGGCGACTGGGCCTTCGGCGGCGACGACCCGCCGGTCGGCCCTCCTGCGGAGGAGCCGTCCATCCCGGTCTCGGCCGCCCAGAACGGCACCCGGCAGACGCCACCGCCGGGCGGTGCCGGCGGTGGCGGCGGGACCTCCTCGGCCCGGCCGTCGGAACTGCGCGCGTTCGCGACCGGATCGGAGGGCCTGAACGGGAAGCTGACGACCCGGCCGGCCACGCTGCGCAGCCACCTGACGCAGTTCGCTTCGAAGTGCAAGTGGGGCCGGCTCGACGCCGACGGGGTGCTGACCGGCTTCGACAAGTGGCTGACCGCCAACGGTGAGGACGTGCGCTGGGCCACGACGGTCGCGAACGCCTTCAAGGCGGCCGGCGGCGAGGGCAACATCTCGCGGGTGTCCAACAGCGCCCTGGCGGCGGCGCTGCAAGCGCAGGGGATCAGTGCCACTCGGCAGGACCTGACGATCGACCCGCCGCAGGCGTACGGGCACCCGCCGACCACCGGTTACGCCGACGACCCGGTGAACACCGCGACCGGCAATTTCGTCGAGACCGAGGTCGATCTGAGCTTCGCCGGCGCCGCCGGACGGCTGGACTTCGCCCGCACGTACAACGCGGTCGATGACCGCGGCGGCGTGTTCGGCCCGGGCTGGTCGTCGGTGCTCGAGCTGCGGCTGGACCTGGCCGACGACGGTGCGGCGCTGGTGCTGGCGGACGGACGCCGCGTGCTCTTCCCCCGGCTCGGCGACGGCTGGGACCGGGCGCCGGGGGAGAGCCTGTGGCTGGCTCGGGCCGAGTCGGCCGCCGGCGCGACGCTGGAGGTCACCGACAACGACGGCGGGCGGTGGACCTTCACCACGGGCGGGCTCTGGCTCAGTCTGACCCGCGGGCCGGGGACGGCGATCACGGCCGAACGCGACGCCGACGGCCGGCTGGTCCGGTTGGCGCACGAGCGCGGTCGCTGGATCTCGGTCGGCTGGTCCGGGGGCCGGGTCGAGGACGTGCGGTCCTCCGACGGTCGCACCGTGATCTTCGCGTACGACGAAGCCGGCCGGCTGACCTCCGCCGCCGGACCGGGCGGCACGAGAACGTACCGCTGGAACGACGCCGGCCTGATCAGCGCCGTGGTCGACCCGGACGGAGTGATCGAGGTCGAGAACTGCTACGACGATCGACGCCGGGTGGCCAGCCAGCTGTCCGCCTTCGGCCGCCGGACCCGGTACGTCTACCTCGCCGGCCGGACCACGGTGGTCTCCGACCTGGACGGCGAGCGGTCGAACACCTGGATCGCGGATCAGCGCGGCCGGCTGATCGGCGTCGTCGACAGCGACGGACAGCGGCAGTCGATGAGTTACGACGGCTTCGGCGATCTGGTGTCGGTGACCGAGCGCGACGGCTCGGTGACCAGCCACGGTTACGACGACCGCGGCCGGCTGGTGCGGACGCTGACGCCGTCCGGCGCCGACCTGACGTACGGCTACGACGACGCCGACCGGGTCACCACGGTGGTCACCGAATCGGGGGCGGCGACCGAGTACGGCTACGCGGGCGCGAACCGCAACCCGTCGGTGATCATCGATCCCGAGGGCGGTCGGACCGAGCTCGACTGGGACGACTCGCTGCTGCGCCGGGTGGTCGACCCGACCGGCGTGCAGGTCCGGTTCGGCTACGACGAGTTCGGCGACCTGATCTCGGTGACCAACGCCGCCGACAACGTGGCGCGGCTGGAGCGCGACGCCACCGGACGGGTGACCGCGGCGATCACGCCGTCCGGGGCCCGGACCAGCTTCCATTTCGACGCGGCCGGCCGGCTGGTCTCGCGACGTGAACCCAACGGCGCGATCTGGCGCCAGGAGCACTCGGCGGCCGGCAGGCTCACCGCGGTGATCGACCCGCTCGGCGGCCGGACGGCGATCGAGTACGGGCCGCACGGCGAGGCGACGAAATCCATCGATCCGCTCGACCGGGCCGCGACGCGGATCTTCGACGATCTCGGCAACATCGCCGAAGCCGAGTTGCCCGACGGCACGAGCTGGCGGTTCGTGCACGACGCCCTGTCCCGGCTGCGCGAGACGGTTGATCCGACCGGCGGCGTCTGGCGGCGGGAATACGACGCCACCGGGGAGCTGGTCGCGTACACCGATCCGTCCGGGGCCCAGCTCACCCTGGATGCCGATCCGGCCGGTGCGACGGCCACGGTGACCGAGGCCGACAACGCGACCGGTCTGCGGTTCGATCCGTTGGGCCGGCCGGTCGCCGCCGAGCCGGCCGACGGCTCGACCGAGTTGATCAGCTACGACCGCTGCGGCCGCCCGGTCGAGCTGGTCGACGGCGAGGGCGGGCTGACCGTGCTGCGCCGCGACGGCGCCGGTCGGGTGATCGAGCGCGTCCTGCCCTCCGGTGCGGCGACCCGCCTCGAGTACGACGAGTGCGGCCGACCGGCGGCGGTGATCGATCCGCTCGGGGCCCGCACCACGCTGGAGTACGACGCCGACGGCCGGGTCGCCCGGCGGCGGTTGCCGACCGGTGAGGTCGCCTGGTCCGACTACGACGAGTCGGGCCGGCTGCTGGCCCGGTTCGAGCCCGGACGCGGGCTCGCGCGCTTCGGCTACGACCTGATGGGGCGGGTCGTGCGGGCGACCGACTCCTGGCACGGCGGGCGCCGGTTCCGTTACGACGCCGCCGGTCAGTTGGTCGAGACGACCGACGGCAACGGCGGCGTGACCCGCTACGACTACGACGTCTGTGGGCGACTGGTCGCGATCACCGATCCGCTGGGGGCAGTGACCCGGCGGGCCCACGACGCGCTGGGCCGGCTGACGGCCGAGACCGATCCGCTCGGCCGCACCACGACGCTCGCCTACGACCGCGCCGGTCGACCGGTCGCCCAGACCGACCCGACCGGCGTCCGGACCGAGTGGAGTTACGACGACGCCGGCCGGGAAGCCGAGCAGCGGGTCGACGGTCGAGTCGTCTGGACCGTCGTCTCCCGCGACCTGCGTCGCCGGAGCGTGGTCGTCGCCGATAGCTCCGATCCCGACCGTCCGGTCGAGCACGAGTTGACCTGGAACCGCCGCCGGCAGCTGATCACCCGGCGCCGCGGTGATCGCCGGCTCGAGTGGAGCTACGACACGGACGGCCACCGGGACACGCTGACCGGGCCGGACGGACTGCAGACCCGATATCGGCGGGACGCGGCGGGCCGGGTCACCGCCGTGGAACATCCGCGGCTCGGCCGGGCGACCTTCAGCTACGACCCGGCAGGCCGGCTGGTGCAGGCCGGCGCCGGTGACCTGATCCAGACCTGGCGGCACACGGACGGTTTCGTCGTCGAGCACACGACGACCGGTCCGGACGGTGCCACGAGCCGCCGGCTGGACCGGGACGAGTGGGGCCGGATCAGCGCGATCGGGTCGGCCTCCGGCCGGTGCGCCTACGGCTACGACGAGGCCTGCCAGCTGATCGAGGCTCGGCTCGACGACGGTACGGTCTCCAGCTGGCGCTACGACCGCGCGGGCCGGCTGGTCGCCGAATCGGTGGCCGGGTCCCAGCGCGTCCATGAGTACGACACCGCGGGCCAGCTGACCGCGACCCTGGCCGGCGACGACCGGACGGACTACGAGTACGACCAGGCCGGTCGCCGGATCCGCGCCGAGTCGCCCGACGGCCGGGTCCGCCGGTTCTCCTGGTCCGACTCGGGCCGGCTGACCTCGATCGCCGACCAGTCCGAGACCGGTGACCTGAGCTCGGTCTCGCTCTCGGTGGACGCGTTCGGCGAGCTGGCCCGGATCGACGATCTCGACACCTGGTGGGACAGCGCGGCCGGCTTCGCGCCCGGCCTGGTCCAGGTCGGCACCACCCCGGTCCTACCCACTCCGGGCGGGCTGACCGGCATCGGTGACGGCTGGGCCACGCCCGGCTGGCGTACCGGCCGGGCGGTCGGCGCGGACCCGTGGGCGGCCGATCCGTTCCGGACCCTGGACGAAGCCGGGCTCGGCATCGGCGGCGCCGGCGAACTGCGGATCGCCGGGCTGGAATGGCTGGGAGCGCGCGCCTTCGATCCGGCGACCCGCGGTTTCCTGTCGGTCGACCCGCTCGATCCGGTTCCGGGCGCCGGCTGGTCCGGCAACCCGTATGCGTACGCGGGCAACGATCCACTGCACGCCCTCGACCCGACCGGACTCAGCCCGGTCACCGACGAAGAACTGAAGGCGTACGCGGCCTCCAACGACGGGGCGGCGTCGGCCGTCGTCGACTGGGTGGGGGACAACTGGGAGTATCTGGCCGGCGGGGCGATGGTGATCGCCGGCGGAGTGTTGATGGCGACCGGCGTCGGCGGCCCGGCCGGCATGGCCCTGCTCAGTGCCGGCGCCGACACGATCATCCAGAAGGCCACCACCGGCGAGGTCAACTGGGGACAGGTCGCGATCTCCGGGGCGATCGGCGGCGTCGGCGGTGGACTTGCGGGCCTGGCGGCGAAGGCCAGCAAGGGCGGACTGGCCGCCTTACGCTCCCGGGTCGCCGTCTACGGCACGGTCGGGGCGATGGGTGGCGAGGCTTCGTACGTCACGAAGAATTGGGGCAACCTGAGCTGGCGCGGTGCTCTCGGCGCCGGAGCCGGCGGCTTCCTCGGCGGTGCGGTCGGCGGCGCCTCGGGTCCGGGCGGCGGCACGCTGGCCACCCTGATGGGCAAGGCGTCGACCTCGCTGACCGCCAAGTCGATGACCGCCGGCATCAACTTCGTGGGCGGCGCCTCGGCCTCGGTGACGAACAACATCGTGTCCGGCAACCCGATCAACTGGACCGGGGCAGCGATCGCCGGCGGCGTGAGCGGCGCCACGTCCTACATCCCCCCGTACGTCAGCGCCAACGGCACCGGCACCCTGAACCAGCTGTCGTACTTCGGCCCGCGTACACCTGCCGGCCTCGTCAACTTCGGCGGCGGCAACACCCAGGCCCTCTGGACCACCGTCGGGCAGGGCGCGGCGACCAGCTATGCGGCCAACATGGGGCTGCACTTCGGCCTCGGGACGCCGTGACCGCAGGCCGGCGTGGCGTTGGCCACACCGGCCGCGCGAGTTCGGCGGCGGTTGACCCTCTCCCTGTTAGGTTTACGGAGGTTGTTGCGGGCCTGCTGCGTGGAGGCACCGGTCGGCTCGTACAACCGCTTCGTGAGCTTGTCGGTGCCAGGTGCCGGCTGATGGCCGGCGTGGATGGAGGAGTACGGATGACGCGGGTTTTGTCGACTGAGGAAGCGAAGATCGCGATCGGGGAGATTCAGAGGATCATCAGCGGGGGTTTGACGGATGACATCACGCAGTTGAACACCCAGGGGACCACGCTGTCGCAGCCGAATGTCTGGGACGGCGCGTTGGCGGCTCAGTTCCGGAGTTCGACTTGGCCGGAGACGAAGGCGGCGTTGGACAAGGCGAAGCAGGAGCTGGAAGAACTGCGGGACCAGTTGCAGAAGATCTCGCAGAACATCATGACCGCCGGCGGCAACGGCTGACGTTCGGCCAAGGCATGATGTGGGCCGCCGTGACCTGTGAGAGGTTGCGGCGGCCTTGCTGTCCGATCAGGAGCTGGTGATCAGGGTGAGGGGTTGAGCGGCCTGTGGTGAACATCGATGATCTGAAGGGCATGCCGGACGTCGAGTTCAATTTCGACACGTCGACGACGGTGAAGGCGGCGTTCCGGGCGGCGGCCACGGACATCGAGGCCCAGCGCAGTGATCGGTCGACCTGGCGTTTGGAGGGGCTGAAGGATTTCGACGGTCACTTCAGCACGGTGTTCGAGCAGAACGGCACGACCCAGCTGACCGACCTGACCGAGGTTGTGTCGGCCCTCAAGGACGTCGCGTCGAAGATCGAGGACGTCGAGGACGCCGCCCGGCAGGAGAATCAACGGCGCAAGACCGCGCGGGATTGGGCGCAGCGCCAAGAAGATCGCAACATGTTTGAGAAGGGCTGGGACTCGGTCTTCGGCGGCGAGGACCCGCCGAACACCGATATCAGTGAGACCGGCCCGGCGGCGTCGACCCCGGCCCCCCGGTCCGGCAGCCGGGAGACCCCGCCCCCGGGCGGCAGCAGCGGCGGCGGTGGGGGCGGCGGAAAGTCGTCGGCGAAGCCGGAGAACCTGCGCTCCTTCGCGACGAGCACCTCGGGTGGCGATGAGGCGTTCTCGGATCGGGCGGGGACGTTACAGACCCAGTGCGGCAATTTCGACTCGGACTGCAAGTGGGCAACGCTGGACGCGTCGGGCCCGATCCAGGCGCTGAAGGACTGGCTGCGGCTCAACGGTGAGGACGGCAAGTGGGCCAACACCGTGGCCGATGCCTTCGCCCGCGCCGGCGGCGAGGGCAACGTGTCGACGTTGTCGAACAGCACGATCGAGGCCGCGCTGCGAGCGGCGAACGTGTCGGTCAACCGGCAGGACATCGTGGTCGACCCGCCCACCGCCTACGGTCAGCCCCCGACCACCGGCTATTCCGATGATCCGGTCAACACCGCGACCGGCAATTTCATCGAGAACGAGAACGACCTCGCCTTCACCGGTGCTGCCGCGGAGTTGGGCCTGACCCGGACCTACAACTCGTTGAACCGTGACCTCGGCGGCTTCGGGTTGGGCTGGACGTCGTGGTCCGAGGCCGGGCTGACCCTGACCGACGAAGCCGGTCGGCTGCGGTTGTCCGACGGCCGCGTGATCGTCTTCCCCCGCCTCGGCGACAGCTGGGACCGCGCCGGCGGAGAGAACCTGTGGCTCGACCGGACCGACACCGGCTATCGGGTGACCGGTTCGACCGGGCTGCGGTGGGAACTGTCCGCCAACGGCCGCCTCGTCTCGACCGGCAACGGCCCGGGCACCACGATCACCTATACCTACGACGACACCGGCCGCCTGGCCACGATGACCCACGAGTTCGGCCGCGCCCTCGACCTGCAGTGGGACGAGGCCGGTCGGATCGGCGCCGCGACGGCCTCCGACGGTCGCCGGGTCTCCTATGAGTACGACGACCGCGGCCGCCTGGTCGCCGCCCACACCCCGGCCGGGATCCGCCGCTACCGGTGGGACGAGGCGGACCTGATCGATGCCGTGTTCGACGCCGACGGCGTGATGGAGGCGGAGAACACCTACGACGATCAGGGCCGGGTCACCACCCAGCGCTCTCCGTTCGGCCGCCTCACGCGCTTCGTCTACCTGCCCGGCGGCGTGACCGAGGTCTCCGACACCGACGGCACCCGAGCCAACACCTGGATCGCCGACGGCAAGGGCCGCCTGATCGGCGTCATCGACGCCGAAGATCACCGCCAGTCCACCAGCTACGACCGCCACGGCAACCCGGTCATGATCACCGAGCGCAACGGCGCGACGACCGTCAACACCTACGACGACCGTGGCCGTCGGGTTCAGCAGGTCATGCCCTCTGGCGCACGCGTCCAGTGGCACTACGACGAGGCCGACCGCCCGGCCAGCGTGCTGGTCACGAGCACAGATGATCATGGTGACACGGTCGAGGCGGCCACTCACTACAGCTATGAGGGCGATTCGCGCGATCCCGCTCGGCTCGTTGACCCCGAGGGTGGGGTCACCCTGATGAGCTGGTCCGGCGGGCTGCTGAAGAAGATCGTCGATCCGGTCGGAGTCGCGCTGGAGTTCGACCATGACGAGCACGGCGACTTGATCTCCAGCACTGACGCCGAGGGCAACATCGCGCGGTTGGAGCGTGATGATCTTGGTCGGGTGGTCGGGGCGGTCACGCCGCTGGGCCACCGGACGACGTATCGCTATGACGGTGCCGGAGCGTTGCTGTCGCGGCAGGATCCGGACGGGGCGATCTGGCGGTATGAGACGTCGGCGGCCGGCCGGGTCACGGCGGTGATCGACCCGTTGGGCGGCCGGACCGAGGTCGAGTACGGCGAGCACGGCGAGGAGTCGCGGACCATCGACCCGCTGGGCCGGGCGACAACCTCCACCTACGACGACCTGGGCAACCCCAAGCGGTCGGAGCTGCCCGACGGCAACGCCTGGGAGTTCGGTTACGACGCCATGTCCCGGATGAGGGCGTCGACCGATCCAAGTGGCGGTCGGTGGCAGCTGGACTACGACGTGCACGGCTTCGTCGCCCGGACGGAGGATCCGACCGGGGTCGAGCACACCGTGCAGCGGGACCGGACCGGCCGACCGACCAAGTTCGGGGACCGACTGTCCCAATTCACAACCGACTATGACGCCTTGGGCCGGACGGTGGCCGAGACGGCGCCGGACGGCAGCACACACCACTATCGCTACGACCGGTGCGGTCGGCTCGTCGAGCACACCGATCCGACCGGGGCAGCCACTCGGATCCAGCTCGATGCGGCCGGTCGTCAGGTGGCTATCACCCACCCGATGGGCACCACCTACCGCTACGAGTACGACACCTGCGGACGACGTTCGGCGACGGTCGACACCGATGGTTCCCGGTACGAGTTCAGCTACGACGCCGACGGCCGACTGGCGCGCGAGCATTGGCCGACCGGCGAGGAAGCCTGGCTGACCTATGACGACTGCGGGCGGGTGAGCGAGCGGTTCGAACCAGGCAAGGGCTCGTTCAGCTTCCGCTACGACAAGGCCGGCCGGATCGAACAGCTGAACGACGGTTGGTACGGTCGCCGTCGGCTCCAGTACGACCCCGCCGGGCAACTGGTCGGGGTGACCAACGCCGCCGGTGGCCGCACCCAGTTCGAGTACAACGAGCTCGGCCACTGTGTCGCCATCGTCGATCCACTGGGCGGCCGGACCGAACGGCGCTACGACCCGATGGGACGCATCGTCGCCGAAACCGATCCGCTCGGACGGACGATCACTTTCGGATACGACGCCGCCGGACGGCAGACCCGCCAGCTCGACCCGACTGGGGTGAGGCTCTCGTGGGGTTACGACGGCACCGGTCGGCTGGTCGAGACCCGGGCCGGGGACCGGCTGCTGTCCCGGATCGAACACGACCTCGCTGGCCGCACCCTGCGGGTCCGTGAGGGTGACGCGGTCAACGAGCTGGTCTGGGATGAGAACGGCAACCTGATCCGGCGCAGCCGAGGCCGCGATGGCGCTCCCTCCACGGTCATCGGGCTGTCTTGGACCTATGACGGCGACGGCCGCCGGACCTCGTTCACTCGCAGTGACGGTTCGCAGACCCGCTACGAGTACGACCAGGCCGGCCGGGTCACAGCGGTGACCGAGCCGGGCCTGGGCCGGGCGGTGATCGAGCGTGATGGCATCGGCCGAATCGTGTCGATGGCCGCGCCCGGCCTGCACGCGACCTGGGTCTGGAACGGTGGAGGGATCGTCCGGCACCAGGTGACCCGGCACGGGGTCACCGAGACCGTGGAGATCGAGCGCAACGGCGCCGGTCGAGTGGTAGCCCAGACCAGCAACGACGAGCGGACGACCTACGGCTATGACCCGGCCGGTCAGCTGGTCGAGGCCCGCCGCAGTGACGGGTCGGTCACCGGTTACACCTACGATGCCGCCGGCCGGCTGATCCGCGAGGTCAATGACGGTCGGACCACCGATCTCGACTACGACCGGGCGGGTCAGTTGCTGACCCGCCGCGGTCCCGATGGCGCGACCGAATACAGCTACGACGCGTCCGGGCGACGAACCCGCGAGATCGGTCCGGAGGGCGAGCGGCGGTTCAGTTGGGACCCGCGCGGATTCCTGGCCCGGATCACGACCATCACCCACGATCGCGACAAGATCACGGCCCGGACCCGGGACGTCTCCGACGAGGCCGCGACTATCCGTGACTTCCACGTCGACGCCCTCGGCGAGCTGGCGACCGTCGACGACCAGCCAGTGGCCTGGGACTCCGCCGGTGAGCTGCCGTCGCTGGCTCAGGTCGGCGAGATCTCGGTCTCGAACATCGGCCCGCTGACCTCGTTGCTGCCCGATGCCGCCGGCCAGACCGGCGAGCGGGGCGAATGGGTGACGCCGGACTGGCGCCCCCGTACCACGGGCACCGATCCGTGGGGCGTCGCCCCGGGGGTGCAGCGAGCCGGCATGCCGTCGGGAGTCGCCATCGGTGGCCAGGCCAACCTCCTGGTCGACGGCCGCGAGTGGATGCAGGCCCGGGTCTACGACCCGAGTAGCCGCGGGTTCCTGTCCACCGATCCGCTGGACCCGGTGCCCGGCACCGGCTGGGCCGGGAACCCATACTCCTTCGCCGGCAACGATCCACTGAACCAGTCGGATCCCTGGGGTCTGGAACCGGTCACCGACAAGGAACTCCAGGCCTACCGAGACTCCAACAACGGCGCGCTTTCCGACGCGTGGAACGCGACTACGTCATGGGTGAAAGACAACTGGGAGTACATCGCGGCGGGCGCCATGATCGTCGCCGGTGTCGCCCTGATGGCCACCGGTGTCGGCGGCCCGGTCGGCCTTGCCCTGGCCGGCGGTGCACTGTCGATGGGTATGTCGGTCGCCCAACAGAAGGCGACCAAAGGTTCCGTCGACTGGGGGCAGGCCGGCGTTGACGGTCTGATCGGCATGGTCCCGATCCCAGGTGCCGCCGCACTGAAGGGTGGCGCGAAGCTGCTCAAGGGTGCCGGTGCCAAGCTGATGTCGAAGACAGCCAAGTCCGGCTGCTTCCTCGCGGGCACTCAGGTGCTGATGGGCGACGGAAGCTCGAAGCACATCGAGGAAGTCGAAGTCGGGGACGAGGTCACGGCAGCCGATTCCGAGACCGGAGAGATTCACGCCCGCCGGGTGGTGGAGACCTACATCCACGAGGACGTGCCTACCTACGACGTGATCACGACTGCGGGCACGGTCACCTCGACGGAGGAGCACCCGTTCTATGTGCAGGGCAAGGGCTGGACCCCGGTCTGCGACCTGCGACCCGGGGACAGGCTCGTTGATCCGAAGGGCACCAAGGTCGAGGTCGAAGCGGTCACACCGACGGGACGTACCGCAACGGTTCACAACTTTCACGTCGAGGGCCTGCAGAACTATCACGTCCAGGCGGGAACAACCTGGCTCCGGGTCCACAACACATGTAACGGACTGGTTCGCGTAGCTGACTTCGCGTCGAACGCGAAGGCTGTGGAACACTACGCGAAACACGCCAGGGGAGTGATCGTCAAACCGAATGGGAAGCTCCTGGCAAAAAAGGGTGGGCCGGATATGCCAGAGTTCGCGAACCCTGCCGAATATCGCACGGCGGCCCGAGGATTCATGGGCGGTGGGCTGAGAGACGGCGCCATAGAAGGCGTGAGGCAGAGCGACGGAGCACTCGTGCGATTCGAACAATCAACGGGCTATTTCGGAGCGAGATCTTCGGATGGGGTGATCCGGACGTTCTTCCGGCCGGACGACGGTATCGATTACTTTAGGAAGCAGTTCTTGTGATGGAAGCCTTCTTCAACGAATTTCGGTCCGTCGTCCAGGCTGGCGGACGGCGGAGTGGCTGGTCACCGTTCCAGTTCGTCGATGCCTGGCGAACGTTTGTTCGCGAAGTAGGCGAAGGGTACGCCGATGATCTCTACGAGTACTGGAACGAACTGTTCGTCCGAGATCATCTGGAGGTTGCTCTCGGCAGCGACGCGTTGGATTCCTGGGAGGCCTGGCGGGGCCTCCGAACTCAGATCGAAGCTGCAGACGATGAGTTTCGCGGAATCATCGGCGAGGGCCCCCTGGTTCGCCCGGACGAGCCATGGTGGCGGGCCCGATTGCCCCCGCGAGCGAGCGAAGACTTCGTCGAAGAGGCCGAACGTATGTTCAAGGTGAAGCTCACCTCGGTCGACGACTAATTCACCGGAACGGGCTGTGAGGTGTGCCAACGAAGATGTCCCAGAAGACCTCGGAATTGACGAGGAGGTATATGGAAGAATGGTTGCGGTGGATGCCGTGGTGGAGGTGATCAAGAAATGATGAACGAAGAACTCTGGGCCGAAGCGTGGCGGGCCGTCGAGTCTGCTGTGTCCGAGGTGGCGTGGGAACTTTCGATCGCCAATCCGGACTTGCGCTGGAGGACGGGTTACTCGAAGCCGCAACCGGTGTTTCCGTTCCGGGGTTACGCGTCGGCTACTGCCGACAACCTCGCCGATGAGATCGAAGGGATCGAATTCACCGTCGATTGTCAACACGAGGGCGAACGTCTGCGAATTACCAGTGACATCTGTTACCCGGACGGCCGGATCATGGCCGAGGGACCGACGGTCTTGGAGCCGGAGGGTGTCCATCGATCTGCCTGGGTGCACGAGCAGTTCGAGGCGGCCGCAGAATTCCTCCGATCGAACAAGGCGATGTTGCGTGATCTCATTCGTGCCGCGGCCTGAGGTCCGGGGTCCAAGGGCTATGTATCCGTGGGGACCGACCAATACGAGATTCATGAACGCGGAGGTGTTCCCACACTGATGAGCATCCAGTTGCCGGGAATCAGCGGAAAGACCTGTGTCAAGGTAATCAAGATTCGACACCACTATCAGGGGCAAGTGGAATCTCCGCGCGGCCCCGTTCAATTCAACTGGAGTGACGGCAGCGTCACGACGATGGACTCCAAATCTGACCTCACGGTCGTGGTCACCGACCAGCCCTGGATCGACCCGTACGCCGAGGTTACCGGCGACGCAAGGGACCGACTGGAAGAAGAGGTTGGATTGTGGATGCCGACACCTGTCGATCGGGAGGATCCACTTCACGCTGTCGTCGGTAGGGTTGCGAGCGCAATCGAAGCGATTTCTGATTCGGCTGGACTTCTGATCGGTGCCATAGTCCGATTCGGGGATGTCCAGGTGAGTGCACGAATTGCTGACCTCGACGATTGGGACCTAGACGTTACCGTCGAGCGGGCCGGAGGAACTGAGAGACTGTGAGTTTACCCCCGTCGGCGGTGTGGAGCCGTAGTTAAGCGGTGTCCGCCTCGATCCGGAGACCACTCGGCATCGCGCCATCCAAATACTGCACTCCATCCGGATACTCAACCGATACGTTTCCCTCATGGGCATCGGGCGGAAGAACCTGGGCTGGCTGTTGGGCCGGCTGGTGTCCGACGCTGCGGCGGAGCGGGACGAGGCGGCGTCGGTGGTCCGCGACTGGGAGCCTTCGCTCGACGACTTCGAGCGCAGGGCCTTGATCCGGCAGTTGGCCCAGTTGGCTGGTGTCGAGGTCGACCCGGCAGCGCGAGCGTCGCAGCTGGACGCGATCGCGGAGATCTCCGGACCGGGCAGCAACACCCGGGGCGATGTGGAGC
This sequence comes from Microlunatus speluncae, assembly GCF_009299835.1. Classification (GTDB taxonomy): domain Bacteria; phylum Actinomycetota; class Actinomycetes; order Propionibacteriales; family Propionibacteriaceae; genus Microlunatus; species Microlunatus speluncae. Next base: position 772,175 of record NZ_VKCZ01000014.1, on the reverse strand, counting down.
CGATCCTGCTCCTTCCCGTCGATGATCTTGCTCCGTCCGAACGGGTGTGGCTCGGGTGCATTCGGGATGATCTCGACGAGGCGGGCAAGTTCTGGATCGTGGAGTCATCGGTGATCAAGGCCGCGGTGGCCACGATTCAGCACGATCTTGTCCGGACTCATCCCGACCTGCGCTGGCAGTCGGCCTACGTCTGGCCGAGTTGCGGGACGACGGGCCTTCTGGAAGCCGAGGCCACCCGGGATGAGAATCTCTGAGATGTTGAGGCTTCCGGATCGACTCCCGACCTCATGATCAGCGACGAGGTGGCGCAGGTGCTGCCGCTACGGGTGATCGAGTACGCGATCACCAGCCCGTTCTTCAATGTCTTCGGCCAGGACTGGAGCCTGGCGATCAACTGTGACTGGTCGCTGAACCTCATCCGCCGGGCCCGAACTTCGAGATCGTGTCCCGGGAGCCGGGCCACGATTTCACCGCGGCGTTCCGGAAGGTCGTCCGGGCGACGGGACGGCGTACGCACTGGTCGCCGTTCGAGTTCGTCGACGCCTGGCGGACGTTCGTCCGCCAGGTTCGGGACGGCTACGACGGAGCACTGTATGAGTACCAGGACGAGCTGTTCCTCCGCGCGAGGCTGGAGGCGGCGCTGCGGAGCCGGACCCTCGACGCCTGGCCGGCCTGGCGTGACCTGCGGGCCGAATCGATCCGCATCAGGTTCGCTTCAGTCAGGACAACATCAAGGCGACGTTCAAGGATGGGCGATCAGTCGATGATCTTGCTGAGGGTCTCCGCAACGGTTCGATCAGGCCCGAGGACGTGCAGCCCATCCGTGTCGTTGACCGCGATGGAGTGCTTTACACCCTTGACAACCGGCGACTGGCAGCGTTCCAGCAGGCTGATATGAACGTGCCTGCCCGCATGGCAACACCGCAAGAGGTTGCGCGTGACGCGTTCAAATTCACGACAAAGAACGAAGGAACTTCGATCAGAATCAGGGGAGGCTGAGAATGGATCCGCAGAGTTTGCCTACGACGCGACTTGAGTTGGCTCAGTTTGTTCAAGGGCTTGCCCAGGCGTCTGAGGGCACGGATGAAGCCTGGGAGAATACCACCCTTCGCTCGTACCTCGATGGAATGTCGGGATGGATCGAAGATATGGACGGCTACTTTCAAGGGTTGGGGGAGGAGGTGCCGGATCATCCAACCTGGAGTCTGATTGCGATGATTCTGCTCGCCGCCCGGTCCTACGAATAGCGACTGAGGTTCGTACAGAGCAGGGCATCGGCTAGAACCTTCCATTAGGGACGAGTGGACTCCGCGGAAGATCTCACGCCTGATCAATTCGCCGAACAGCTCGGGCACATAAGGACGGTATAGCGTGCGCAGAATCATTCCACCGGAGGGCTTTGACGACTACGACTGGCGGCTCGTCGAGTCCAAGGGCTATCTAGATGACCTTGGCGTAGAACTTGATGGAGGAACCGGCTAGGGTGCTGGGCATGGAGGCCGTCTGCAGGATGCGCCATCCAATGGCTCTGCCCAAGCATCAGCGAAACCGGATCGACCAGTTCTCCGGGGATTATCCGATCACCGTCGGCCGGACCTACCTGGTCGGCGGCATGATGATCTCTGAGGGACGGCTGCTGTTCCTGGTGCGGGACGATGAAGGGGACCCGGTCTTCGTCCCTGCTGCCTTCTTCGACGTGGTGGCGCGGGAGGTGCCCAAGGGATGGATGTTCTCCTTGGCCGCCGGCAATCGGATCGCGGACGAGGAGCTGTGGAACTTTCCCGTCTCCGCGTTGTGGGGGTATCCGGAGTTCGTTCGGGAGGTCCGGCACATCGCCGATCTCGGTGAGGGCGATTCGCGGGCGCTGGCCGTGTTCGACAGGTATCTGCCATGACGTGCTGGCAAGGCATCGCCGGCAGGGGAGCGGCTGCGTGGTGATCAGCGGTGAAGAGCCGTCCCGGCTGGTCCGCGGGAGAGTCACCAGGCATGAGAACTACGGGTTCATGATCGACTTTGGCGAGGATCAGGAAGGTGTTGTGGTCATCACCATGATCGCCGATGATTCGGTGGCGAGCCCGGACTTCCCGAGGATCGGGTCCGAGGTTGAGGCGGTGCTGCTCGGTTACACCGAGTTCGGCGGCCAGCCGCGGCTCAGCGTCAGGCCGAAGGACATCGTGAAGGCCGTTGGAGGGTGACCGGCAGTACACCGGCCCGAGAGCAGCTGACGATCATGCTCGGCGGCTCAGAGGAGGTCGCCGGTCTGATCTTCTACCAGCGGCGGAGAGTTCGGGTGCCCGCTCGACCCCGACCTGCCACTGGTCGGCGCCACCGACGAGGAGTTGCTGTTGCTTCGGGCCTGGGCCGGAGAGCTGGCGGAGGCCGCGCTGTTGGACGTGCGGCTGGATGCCACGACCTCCGAGCTCTGGCTGCTGTTCGACTGTCGCGGAGCGCTGCAGATCGCGGAAGCCAACACGGCGGTGATCGCGGTCAACGGCGTCACGGCCTTCAGTTGGGAAGCCGAGCCACGGCACAGCCGGACCTGGCGAGTCGTCACGGGGTGTGGGTCCCGAGGGTGGCTGCAGGCCAGTTGGAGCTGGTAGCGGAAACGACGCCCGGTGTGCGGCTGCGGGTGGTCGGCACGGGTGCGGAATTCTATGTCGGCGACATCCCCGGAGGCGACGAACCGCCACCCGACTTCACCGGCGCTACCGATTCAGAGATTCGAGCCCGGTTGGCCGATTGGGAGTCGGAGTTCGATCTTGTCGGGGCATCGGCTCGGCCACCGACCAATATCTCGACCTCATGATCAGCGACGAGGTGGCGCAGGTGCTGCCGCTACGGGTGATCGAGTACGCGATCACCAGCCCGTTCTTCAATGTCTTCGGCCAGGACTGGAGCCTGGCGATCAACTGTGACTGGTCACTGAACCGCGGGGACGCCCGGCTCGCCGGGTGGGAGGACGAGGAGTTCGAGGTCGTGATCGCGGCGCTCAGGGGGAGGTCGATCGTCGAGATCAGGATCGGCGAAGACCTGCGGGATCCCGTGATCAGGTTCGACGACGGCACAGAGCTGGTGGTCCGGGCCGACACCCACCTCGACCCCTGGGTGTTGCGGGCCGAAGGGTTGAGTGTGGTGCTGGTCGGCGCGGGGCCGGTGGCCGACGCCCCGCCGCCGGGCCCGACCTTCTAGGTCATCATCACCGACGGTCCGTTGGTGCGCCCAGAGCAGGCATGGTGGGAGGCCCGGTTGCCGGCGCGGGCGGGCGCGGAATTCGTGGCGGAGGCGGCGCGGGTCTTCGGGGTGCGGCTGGACACGGTCGACGCCTGATCGTGGCAAGTCCCGGGAGCCCCTATCCTGGCGCGGTGTTTCGATGGAGCGAGCGTGGTGGGTACGACTGGCAGCTGATCGACCGGGCGGAGGACGCCACGGAGGTCGTGCTGGGGGCGACGCTCGCGTACGGGATGCTGGACGAGCCCGTGGCCGACTACGGCACGCTGCAACTGGTCGGCGGCCAGATCCGGGCCGAGCTCGGCCGGCCGACCGAGCTGGCCGGCGGCGGTGTCTCGGTGCCGGAAGGCATGGTCGAGATCAGCCAGGACACCCTGACCTTCGCCGTGCGCGGCCGGCCCGACGTGGCCGTCTCCACCTGGCGTCGGTTGGCCGGCTACTTCCAGGGCACGGTGCCGGCCGATCTCGCCGATCCGCATCCGGTGGACACGTTCGGCTGGACCCGGGACGCCGCCTTCCGCAGCGGCATGAACTCCTTCACGGTGTCCCTGCTCGACCTGCCGCCGATCGTGGTCGCCGCCGAGAAGGTCGACCGGCTGCGCCGGCACCTCGATCCGTCCGCCGGTCGGGTCCGGAGTGCGTTCTTCACGACCGACGAGTCGCTGGTCGGCGTCGAGGCGTTCGCCGCTCCGCCGGACGACCCGCGGCAGCAGTCGATCCCGGCCCCGGGCCGGGCTCGGGGAGCGGCCACGCCGGGCAGCCTGGGCGCTCCGCTCGGGCCGGTCCAGTTCACCGCGGTGGTGCCGCGGACTCGCACCGGGCTCGCGGCCGGGCTGGCGCTGCGGACGCATTTCGCCGAGGCGCTGACCTCGGTCGGCGGCACCGACCCGGGCACCGGTTGCGTGATCCACGAGTTCGGGGCCGACCGGTGGATCACCGTCGCCTGCGAGGGCGTACCGGCTCCGCAGCATCGGGACCGGGCGATCGCCCGCACCCTGGCCGCGCCGATCGCCGATGCCCGGTTGACTGCCGTGATCCTCGAGGTCGAGCAGTTGTCCGAGAGCCAGTGGGCCCGGAACCGTCGGGTCCTCGGGCTCCCCGAGGACGACGAGGCGCTGACCGTCCCCGGGGTCCGCAACGCGCTCGGGGCCGCGCTGAACACGGTGCACATCACGTCGCTGCTGGGCCCGGACGACCGCAGCGTGTCCGTGCTGCCCGGCTACCCGGAGCTGATGCCCGAGCTGCCGGAGGAGCGGGGGCAGAAGTTCAGCTCCTGGCTCGCCCACTCCGCGCTCAGCGGCGGGCCGAGCACCGTCCGGCTGGGCGATCGCACCCTGCTGACCGACGTCCCGGCCGAGACGCTGGGCGAGCCGGCCGAGCGCAACGTGATCGATCTCGACGCAGTCGCCGTGATCATCGAACACAGCCCGACCAACCTGGCGATCTTCGACGCCTCGGGCCGCGGCGTCGACGTCGACACCGGGCAGCTGCGTCGCGGCGGCAAGCTCAAGGAGCTGCTGGATCGACGGCTCGCCGGCGTGCCGCGGATCAGGCTCACCGAACAGCCCGAGCAGTCGGAGCCGACCCCGGAACAGCGCCGGACCACGTCGACCAAGCGTCGGTACGTGATCGGGGCCATCATCGCCGCGGTCGCCTTCAGCGCAGTGATCAGCATCGGGATCGTGCAGAGCGCCACCCGCGCGCGGCCGGTCACCGCCCGCGTCGCCGAGGGGCAGACGGTGGAACTGGCCAGCGGGACCGCACTCACCGCCAGCGGGATCGAAACCCGCGCCGACGGCCAGGACCTCATCGTCAGCACGTCGGTCCGGATCTGCGCCGGCGGCGACCTCAACGCCGCCCGCGGCACCGACCCCGCGGTCCAGCGCGCGGTCGGCCCGGCCAACTTCGCGCTGCATTCCCAGGACGGGATGGCGGGGGAGCGGACCGACGGCGGCGGGCCGCAACTCGTCGCCACGACCCTGCCCGAGGGCGAGTGCGCCGACGGCGACCTGACCTACCGGATCCGCGACACCGGCAGCCCGCTGGCGTTCAGCTACAGCAACCCGTTCGGCGACGACGTCGTCTGGTACGACCAGTGAGCCGGCTGCGGTCAGATCCGGCCGCGGAGTGACCGGTTGACCCTGCGGTAGAAGGCACGGGCGGCCGGGTTGTGCGAGAGGCGCCGGGCGGTCGGCTCGAGGAAGCCGGGGATCCGGTGGCGCAGTTTGGTCAGCACGGTCGGCGGCGGCTTCGGCCGACTCCGGGTCTGCGATCGGGACGGCTCCGGCGCCGGCACGGTGACCGGCCGCGGTCGGCGTACCGGCGGAGTCGGAATGATCACCATCGACCCGGACGGCTCGATCCGCAGGGTCAGCCCGGTCTCGGCCGGTCGGGCACCGCCGAACGCGGCCGACAACGGCTGGGTGCCGGCCAGCCCGGACAGGAAGCACTCGATCCGGGCCTGACCTTCGGCGCAGACCAGGGTCGCCGGCGCCGAATCGTGCCCGTGCAGCCGGCCCCGGATCCGGGCCTCGCCGGTGACCTGCAGGTCGGGCACCATCAAGGTCGCGAGCGATCCGCGCCGGCTTTCCGTCACCTCGGCCCCGTCAGCCGGCAGCGCGCCGACCACCGGATACCGGGTGGCGCCGATGTCGACGGCCAGGCCGTCGGCGTGCCGGGCCACGGCGACCAGGGTGCCGTCGAGCACGGCCGAGGGGGCCGCCGCGGCGGGGATCCGCAGTCGGCAGCCGGTGTGATCGGGGCCGATCACCGAGATCCAGAGCTCCCAGACCCCGTCGGCCAACGGGCCACCCAGGGCGGCGTGCAGCGGATCGAGCTCGGTCCGCGCCACTCGGACCTCGGCCGTCGGATCGACCGGCGTCGGCGCGTCCGTGGGCAGCCAGAAGTCCAGCCCGGTCGCCGGATGATGCACGGCGAACCACAACTGTTGATCATGCAGCCGGCGGCCGCTCGTCAGCGCCGAGTCGGTCCGCAGCGTCACCTCGACCCGCAACCGCCCGTCGACCCATTCCGCGGCCACCCCGGAGCGGGTGATCGGCGGAGTGTTGGACAGATGCGGATCCAGATAGAGGCTCGGGTAGTCGGCCAGCACACCGCCGCGGCGGGTGTGCCGCCGCGGATCGGTCAGCACCGCCGTGCGGTACAGCACGAACGGTTCCGGCCGGTCCGGCGCGTCACCGGTCCAGACCGCGTTGTCGATGAACAGGCCGTCGAGGATCCCGGCCGCGCTGCGATAGGTCACCCGGCCGGTCAGCCGGTCCAGATCATGCTCTTCGGCATACCGGGTCAACCGCTCCAACGCCTCGGGCAGGACGCGGGCCCGGCGCTCCATCACGCTCGGCCCGAGCACCAGGGTCCAGTCACCGGACGCCAGCGCCGCGGCGCCGTGCTTCGACGCCTCCGGTGGGCCCTCGTTGTGATGGATGACCACGTTGGGCCGGTTCTGGGCGTACCGGTCGAGACGGCGCGCCAATTCGCCGCTGCCGGTGGCCAGGATCACTTGGATCTGGGCGGCCGGCAGCGTCTGGGCGTCAATGGACGCCAGGGTGGCGGACAACTCCTGAGGTGGGCGGTCCGCATACACCACAACCGAGACGGAGCGAGACATCACTCTCACCTTACTGTTGTCGTCGGGGTCGGAGTGCCGCGAAGGGCATTAATGGGACACGGAAGGCCCCAATTGGTCATGAATAGTCCGTTACGGATGAGGAGTCCGGTGGAAAGGTCACGTCAATCCGATCAGCCGCGCCGCGGGGCCCGGCTGAAGCGACTCGGTCGCCGGTACGCCCCCGACTGGCTCAAGGACGCCTATCGTTCCGCCCGCGGCGGCAAGCCGGCGCCGGCCGGCAACGGTGCGGCGACGACCGATTGGGTCACCCGGGCCGTGGAACTCGGCTGGCAGCCCGACCAGCAGACCCGACGTTTCCTCAAGCAGGCCGAGAGCGCGCTGGCCAAGGCCAAGCCGAAGCGGGTCGTGGTGTTCACCGACCGTGACTCGGCCGCGTTCGGCCGGCTGGCACGGCAGGCCTGGCCGGCGGCCACCGTCGTCCAGGTCGCGCCGGCGGACCAAGATCACGACGGCCGGCCGGACGACCGGCTGCGGCTGGTCGTCGGTGCCGACGACTCCGTGGTGCACGCCGAGCTGACCGCGCTCGGGCCGTACCAGTTGATCATGGACGCCACCCTCGATCCGCCGGCCGAACGGCTCCGCCGGTTCCGCCGGGTCTGGTTCCATCTGGCGGCCCGCGGCCGCTACATCGTCCGCAGCGTCACCGCCGGCCTGGCGGGCGCCGCGGACCGGACGAAGGCCCCGTCGGTCTGGACCTTCCTGAGCCGGGTGGTCGATGATCAGGCCCGCGGCCGGTACGCCGACATCGACGGCCTGGTGCCCAGCCCGGCCAAGGACGAGCAGGCGATCGCCGAGTCGGTCCGTCGGATCGGTTACGACGACGAGTTGTTGATCATCACCAGCACCGGCCCGGCCCTGCCGAAGCTGCGCGAGTGGGAGATCGGCCGGGTGTTCGAGGCCCGGCCGGAGCTCGGCCGGGTGCTGACCCGGCTGCCGGCCCGGTCCTTCGCCCGGGTCGGGGACCTGCGCTGCAACCATGATCGCCACGACCTCCGGTTCGCCACCGAATACCAGGTGCCCGAGGTCCAGCTGCGCGAGTACGACGACGTGCTGGCCGGCCCCCATCAGGTGCTGCTGTCGCAGGAGCTGGTGCTGCCGGACACGTTCCGCCATTTCACCCATCCGCGGTTGAAGAGCCGGTTCCTGGACGACCTGCACCCGCTGTTCGCCCGCTATCCGCGCAAGCTGACCGATGCCAAGGAGCTCTCCGGCAGCTACTTCTATCTGTCCTCGGAATGGCCGCGGCACTTCGGCCACATCATGACCGAGCAGCTGTCCCGGCTGTGGGCCTGGTCGATCGCCAAGCAGCGGTATCCGGACCTCAAGGCGCTGCTGCCCCTGCCCGGCGGGCACAACGAGCTGGCCCCGTTCGAGCGGGACGTGCTCGGCGCGGTCGGCATCCCCCCGGAGGACTTCGTGTCACCGAAGGGCGTGCTCCGGGTGGAACGGCTGCTGTCGGCCACGCCGATGCTGGTCAACCCGACCTACGTCCACCCGGAGCTGCCCGCGGTGTGGCGCCGGGCCGGGGCGCACCTGATCGCGCGGGCCCAGCAGCGGGAGTGGCCGGCCAAGGTCTTCATCTCCCGCCGGTCCAACTACAAGCGGGCCTGTCACAACCTGTCCGAGGTGGAGGAATTCTTCGTCCGACACGGCTTCACCGTCCTCTATCCGGAGGACTACGACGTGGCCGAGCAGGCGATGATCTTCGACTCGGCCGAGCTGATCGCCGGCTTCGCCGGCAGTGCGCTGTTCAGTTTGATCTTCTGCGCCGAGCCCAAGCGGGTGATCATGATCTCGTCGGAGTCCTACACTGCGCGGAACGAATACATGATGGCGTTCGCGATGGGGCACCGGGTGCGCCTGGTCTGGTGCGACCCGGACATCGCGCAGCCGGAGCAGGGCTGGGACGGCAAGGCGTTCGCGTCCGGGTTCAGCGTCGACTTCGACCGGGACGGCGAATTCCTGAGTGACGCGGCGACCGCGGACTGGTGACCCCCGGTGACCAGGGTCGGCGTGGGCCACTCGTCCTGAGGATGCGGTGTCACTTACACTGACGCGTCGTCATGGCACGCGTGAATGGACCTCGCGGAGACTGAACAGGAGCAGAGTGCAGGCACGCAAGCTTTTCAGCCGGATCGCCCGGCGGCTTCCGAACCGCCTGGTCCGAGCGGTCAAGGAGAGCCCGATCGGGCCGATGCTGTGGCGGCGGCTGCCGGGGCCCGAGTTGAGCGTGATCGTCCCGGTCTACAACGTCGAGGACTACCTCGGTGCCTGCCTGAACAGCCTGCTGCGCCAGACGCTGAAGCGGCTGGAGATCATCATCGTCGACGACGGTTCGACCGACGGCTCGGCCGCGGTGATCGCCGCGTACGCCGCGAAGGACCGGCGGATCAGGGTGATCCGGCAGGCCAACGCCGGCCTGGGCGCGGCCCGCAATGTCGGCATCGCCGCCGCGACCTCGCCGCTGATCACCTTCCTCGACTCCGACGACACGATCCCGCAGCGGGCGTACCAACGGATGGTGGACACGTTGCGCCGGACCGGCTCCGAGTTCGTGGTCGGCTCGGTCCGCCGGTTCAGCCACGGCAGGTCGTCCACGCCGGCCTGGGTGGACAACGCGCACCGCGAGGAGCGGCTGAAGATCACGATCGACGAGTTCCCGGACGCGATGCAGGACGTGATCGCCTGCAACCGGATGTTCCGGCGCGACTTCTGGAACGCCAGGGTCGGGCCGTTCCCGGAGGGCATCGCGTACGAAGATCACGTGCCGATGGTCACCGCCTACCTGCGGGCCACCTCGTTCGACCTGCTCAGCAGCACCACCTACAACTGGCGGATCAGGGAGGACCAGACCTCGATCGGCCAGCAGAAGCACCAGACCGCCAACCTGCGGGACCGGGTCTCGGTCAAGGACCAGGCCTGGGAGGTCGTGACGGCCGAGGCGTCGCCCCGGGTCGCCGCCGCCTGGCTGGGCCGGGTGCTGGACCTCGACCTGTCGCTGTTCGTCGAGTACGGGGTCACCGCCGACGAGGAGTACCGGGCGGTGCTGCAGCGGGCCTGCCAGCGCTTCCTGGCTCGCGCCGGAGACGCGGCCTGGTCGCAGGTCCGGGTCGAACGCAAGCTGCGGGTGCATCTGGCCGCGGAGGGCCGCTGGGTCGACGCCGGCCGGGTGATCGAGTTCTTCCGGCTGAACGGTGCGCTGCCGCAGACGACGGTCGTCGACGGCCTGGTGCTGGCCGAGCTGGCGATCGCCGCGGAGCTGGACCTGCCGGACGAGCTGTACCGGCTCAGTGATCATCAGAGCGCCCTGTCGGCCTGCATCGCGCGGACCGACTGGCTGCCCGACGGCCGCCTCCGGATCGAGGGCTGGGCCTTCGCCCGCGGCGTCGACCTGACCGAGCACGACGAGGAGATCACCGCCTACCTGAAGGATCTGACCAGCGGCCACCGGGTCCCGCTCGAGGTCGGCCGGTTCAGCCGCGACTACATCACCCGGTGGGCGAACCATCCCAACCAGCGCTACGACTCCGCCGGCTTCACGACGGTGATCGACGTCGACGCTCTGGTCACCGACCGGGATCCCGCGGAGACCCGGTGGCAGTTGCGGATCCGGACCAGCAGCCGCGGTGTCGCCCGCGAAGGCGCGGTGCACGGCCTGATCCGGATCGGCCAGGGCAAGATGAACGCGGCCCGGGAGCTGGCGTCCGGCGACGTGACGTACCGGATCGTCCCGGTCTGCGACCCGAAGGCCGGCTTCGTCTTGCACATCCGGCCCGATCGGTGGCGGGCGGTGCGGCTGGCCGCCACCGGGCGCCGACTGACCGGCCAGGTGCGACTGCTGCGGCCGGGCCGGCCGGCGCGCGAGCTCGTGCTCACCCGGAACGCGCAACAGGTCGTGCTGGCGAAGCTGGAGCCGCGTCCGGACGGCGACTACGGGTTCTCGGTCGAGCTGCCGGAAACGTTGCCGCCGAGCAGTAGCTGGGAGGTGCGGGTCCGCGACGCGAGCCGGACCGAGCGGCGTCTGTCCTGGCCGGCGGAGGCTGAGGTCGGGACCGAGCTCGGCGGCTTCGGCCCCGGGTCCTCCCGGTGGACGCGGACACCGCGCGGCTACGTCACGCTGAGCACCGCGCCGGTGGTGCTGCGGGCCCACGCCGTGGCCGCGGACGGCAACCGGCTGCTGGTCGACGTCACGCTCAGCGGCGCCGATCCGTCGGTGCTGGCCCGGGCCTATCTGCATGCGGCGAAGGCCAACGTCACCACGTCGTCGGTCGAGGATCTCGGCACGGGCCGGCACCGGCTGGTGTTCGAGTCGGCGGCGTCGAGCTGGGGGAGCCCGACGGCGTATCCGCTGCCGGCCGGCAGCTACGGCATCCGGCTGCCCTGGCAGCTCGACGAGGACGGTGCGGACTCGACCGTCAACTGCCTGTACGACCTGGCCTGGCTGCCCGAGCTGCCGTACGAGCTGGTGACCGAGCGGCACCGGGTCACCGTGGCGCGGCGGGTCGGGTCGCCGGTGCTGACCATCGGTCTGCGGGCCCCGCTGGCGGAGCGCGAACTGGGCCGGGTCGCCCAGCGGCGGCTGGCCGCGCGGGAGTGGTCGGAGGAGCCGCTGGAGCAGGTGTTCTTCCAGTGCTACCGGGGCGAGTTCGCCACCGACAGCCAGCTCGCCATCCATCAGGAACTGCGCCGGCGGGGGACCGAGCTGGATCTGGTCTGGGGCGTGTCCGACCTGTCGGTCGAGCTGCCGGAGGGCGGCCGACCGGTGATCATCGGCAGCGCCGACTGGTACGAGGCGATCGCCCGGTCCCGGCATCTGTGCAACAACATCGACTTCGACCGGTTCTTCCGCCGGCGGCCGTTCCAGCGGTTCCTGCAGACCTTCCACGGCTACCCGTTCAAGTCGATGGGGATCTCGTTCTGGCGGGCCAAGGGCTTCCCGGAGGATCTGATCGACGTCGAGTGCGAGCGCCGCAACGCTGCCTGGACCTCGATCCTGGTGCCGTCGGAGTTCTGTGCCGAGCTGTACCGGCGGGAATACCGCTATGAAGGCGAGATCCTGGTCACCGGGTATCCGCGGAGCGACGCGCTGATCGACCCGGATCCGGGGGAGCGGGCCCGGGTGCTGGGCCGGCTCGGCGTCGACCCGGCCAAGAAGGTGATCTTGTACGCGCCGACCTGGCGGGACACCAGCGCGACCGGCGCCTGGACGGCCCGGTTCTTCGATGCGCTCGACATCGAGCGGCTGGCCGAGGAGCTGGGCGACGATTACGTGATCTTGCTCCGCGGCCACAACTACAACCTGCGCCACGGCGATCTGGAACACCTGGCCGCGACGGTGCTGGACGTGACCCGCTATCCGGAGATCAACGACCTGACCCTGGCCGCCGACGTGGCGATCCTGGACTACTCGTCGCTACGCTTCGACTGGGCGCTGACCGGCAAGCCGATGATCTTCTTCGTGCCCGACCTGGACGACTACCTGGGCGCCCGGTCGGCCTTGTACGACTGGGGTCCGACGGCGCCCGGGCCGCAGGTGCGGGAACTGCCGGAGCTGGTCGACTGGCTGCTCCGGCTGGAGGTGGTGGAGAAGGAGTACCGGTCCGACATCGCGCGGTTCAACGCCGAGTACAACGGGCTGCACGACGGCTCCGCCGGCCGGCGGGTGGTCGACGCCAACTTCTCGGCCGACGTGGTGGCAGGAAGGTGATTCGGTGAACCGGACGACCGAGCAGGTGCGCTGGAGCATCGAGGATCCGCTGCTCGCCGCGCTGCCGCTGTTGCTCGCCTGGTTGGTGCGGTCCGGCTGGCTGCCGGGCTCCGCCGGGGCCGGTCTCGCCGCTGCGGTGATCATCGTCGCTGCGGTGACGATCGGGGTGGAGCAGCAGCTGGCGTACCGGCGGGAGGAGCTGACCCCGGTCGGCAGTCGGCAACTGCCCCGGGTCGCGCTGGTCGCGACGGTGGCGGTGCTGCAACCCACGGCGTCTGAGGGGATGGGCGGACCGGCCGCGGCGCTCGGCTCGTCGCTGGCCATGTTGATCATCATCGCCGGCCTGATCCTGGAGCCGGCGGTGGCCCGGGGCGCGGCGTCCCGCTTCGTCTTCGTGCACAACCTGCCGGGCATCACCCCGCTGCCGCCGGTCAACCGGTCGCTGCCGCTGCTGGTGCTGTGGGCCAGCTTGGCCGCGACGATCGTCGGCGCCGGGTTGGGCTGGCTCGGCCGGTCCGAACTGATCATGATCGGCCCCTGGCTCTGGGTGCTGGCGTCGTTGCTGCCGGCAGCGGTGCTGGCCGGCTACCTGCTGTGGATCGGCCGGCGGATCAAGCGGCACCAGGCGATCGAGCGGGACCTGGCCGACGCCGTCGCGGCCTACGCCCCACGGTTCCTGATCTACACCGGGCGGCCGGACGACGCGTCCTACCAGGTGACGATGTGGCTGCCGTACCTGAAACGAGCCGGGCTGCCGTTCCTGATCGTCGCCCGGGACGAACTGCCGGCCCGGATGCTGGCCGAGCTGACCGACGTGCCGATCGTGGTCCGGCGCACCATGGGCGGGCTGGACGATGTCGTCGCGCCGTCGCTGCAGGCCGCGTTCTACGTCAACGCGTCGTCGGGCAACGGCGCCTTCATCCGCTACGGGCATCTTGATCACGTCTATCTGGGCCACGGCGACTCGGACAAGCCGCCCTCGTACAACCCGACCCACGCGATGTACGACCTGATCTTCGCCGCCGGCCCGGCCGCGACCCGGCGCTACGCCGACCACGGCGTCCGGATCCCGGCCGACCGGTTCCGGGTCGTCGGCCGCCCCCAGGTCGAGGCCGTCGAGGTAAGCCCGACAGCGCCCAGCCGCTTCGAAGGGCAGGCCCGATCCTCCCTCGATCCCGACCGTCCGGTCCTCTACGCCCCGACCTGGCGCGGTCACGTCACCGAGACCCAACTGTCCTCGCTGCCGGTCGGCCTGAAGATCATCGAGGCGCTGCTGGCCCGCGGCCGCACGGTCATCTTCCGGCCGCATCCGTTCTCGTACCACTATCCCGAGGACACGGCGCAGCTCGAACGAATCCAGCGGTTGCTGGCCGAGGACGCCGCCCGGACCGGTCGGCAGCACGTCTGGGGCCCGGCGGCCGAGACCGAGCGCACGGTGCTGGACTGCACCAACGAATCCGGCGCCATGATCGCCGACGTCTCGGCCATCGTGTCGGACTACCTCTACTCGTTGAAGCCGTTCGCGATGGTCGCGGTGCCGCCGGGCGACTTCCGCCGGCAGTATCCGATCGCCCGCGGTGCCTACGTGCTCGACGGCGACCTGGCCAACCTCGACCTGGTCCTGGACGATCTGCTCGGCGCCGACCCGCACGCGGCGGTCCGGGCCGAGATCCGCGCCGACTACCTCGGCGACTTCCCCACCGAGCGATATGCCGACGCCTTCGTCGACGCGGTCCGCGAGGTGAGCAGCGCGGAGACGTCGGCCCACGCCGGCCGCGGCCTGGCCGAGCCGGACGAACCGTCCCGGCCGAGCCGCCGGGCCAACCTGAAGCGGCAGGTGTCGTCGCTCGCCGGCGGTGCCGTGGCCGGTGGACTGGCCGCGCTGGCGTTGGCCGCCGACCTGCTCGATGCGCCCGCCCTGGTGTCGGTGCTGCCGGCGCTGGCCGCGCTGGTGCTGATCGGCTGGTTGCGGCGCACCAGGCTGCCCGATCCTGCGCGCTGGGATTCGCTGCTCACCTTCGCCGCGCCGGCCCGGCTGCTGTTGGCCGTCGGCCTGGCCGTGGTCGTCGGTCCCGGACCGACCACCGTGCTGACCCTGATCGCGATCACGCTGTGCATCGCCGCCGAGGCCGCGATCAAGCGGGGCTGGGGCCGGCAGGGGGTTGAGGTGGCCAATCTGCCCGCGCTGCGGGCCGAGGTGGCCCGGCCGCTGGTCTGGCAGCTGACCTGGCCCGGCTCGTTGGTCGTGATCACGCTCGGCTGGCTGACCTGGTGGACCCCGGTCGGCGGCTGGCTGACCCTGGTCGCGGCGGTGGCGTTGCTGGTGATCACGCTCGGCGGGCTGATCTTGACCGCGATCCGGGTGCACCGGGTGGTGTCGGCCGAGGAACACCTGCCCCAGGTGGTCGCCGACCTCGCGCCCCGGTTCGCGGCCTACTTCGCCTCGCCGGTCGGTGGCCGCTACCAGCTGGGGATGTGGCTGCCGTACTTCGACCGGCTCGGGGTGCCGTACGTGATCATCACCCGCGATCTGAAGATGCAGCGGGAGATCGCCGCGATCGCGTCGGCGCCGGTGATCTACCGGCAGACACTGGGCAGTCTGGAGGAGGTGATCGTGCCGTCGTTGACCACCTGTTTCTACGTCAACAACGCGGTCAAGAACACCCACTTCATCGAGCGGCGCGAGCTGACCCACGTCTGGCTCAATCACGGCGATTCGGAGAAGCCGGCCTGCTACAACCCGGTGCACGCGATCTATGACCTGATCTTCGCCGCCGGCCAGGCCGGCATCGACCGGTATGCCCGGCACGGGGTGGAGATCCCGGCCGAGAAGTTCCGGATCGTCGGCCGGCCCCAGGTCGAGCTGATCAAGCGCGCCGAGGTCTCGATCGCCGAGCTGACCGCCACGGCCGGGTCCCGGCCGACGGTGCTGTACGCGCCGACCTGGCAGGGTTCCTTCGCCGACACCCGGGTCTATTCGCTGCCGGTGGGGGAGCAGATCGTGGAGGCGCTGCTGCGCCGTGGGCTCCGGGTGATCTTCCGGGCCCATCCGTTCAACTATCGCTATCCGGCGGCCGTCGAGTTGATCAAGAAGATCCAGGCCCGGCTCGCCGCCGACCCCGGGGCCGATCATCTGTGGGGCAGCGCCGCCGAGCAGGAGCTGACCGTCGAGGACTGCTTCAACGCCTCCGACGCGATGATCTCCGACGTGTCGGCGGTGGTGTCGGACTACCTGCACAGCGACAAACCGTTCGCGATCGTCTCGGTCGGCCGGACCCCGGAGGATCTGCTCCGGGACGCGCCGGCGGCCCGGGCGGCCTACGTGATCGAGGACGACCTGGCCAACCTGGAGCCGGCCCTGGACGACCTGCTCGGCGCCGACCCGCGCAGCCCCGAACGGTCCGCCACCCGGGTCTACTACCTCGGTGACTTCCCGGCCGATCGCTACGCCGACGGCTTCCTCGACCGGGCCCGCGCGGTGATCGACCATGCCGATCATCCGTTCCCTGTGCCTGTCGAAGGGCAAGTCCCGATGATCACTTCCGATCATGGTTAGCCTGCTCCGCCGGGCCGCGCCGGATCTGGCCCTGGCCGTCGCCGCCGGGCTGCTGGTGATCATCGTCGTCCAGCTCCGCGCCTTCGCCCCGGGCGTCGTCTCCGTTCCGGCCCTGCCGGTGTTCACCGGCTACGGCCTCGGCCTGTTGGCGGTGATCATGGTCGCGGTCAGCGGACCGCTGGCCCGCGCCGGGTCGCGGCCACTGCTGAGCACGGTGGCGCTGCCCGGTCGCCCCGATCCGGGCCGGCCGGTGACCCGGACCATCACCCGGACCGCCGCCGGCCTGATCGTGCTGGTCTGTGGTCTGGCCGCGGCGGTCGGGACTGCGCCGGTGATGATCATCACCGGCATCGTCGGGGTGCTGTTCGCCGGCCTGCTGGTGATCATGGTGCGGCGCCGCAACGCCACTGTCGGTCACCGCGCCGCCGTCGCTGCGGCGCTGACCGACTACGCGCCGCGACTGATCATCTACACCAGCCGCGAGACCGGCGGCGCCTATCAGCTGGCGATGTGGCTGCCGCTGCTGGAGCGGCTGGGGGAGCGGTTCGTCGTCGTGGTCCGGCACCCGGCCGCGCAAGCCTGGGCCGCCCGGCTGACCTCGGCCCCGGTGATCAGCGCCCCGCTCGCCGCCGACCTCGACGCGGTGATCGTGGACACGCTGCGGGTCGCCTGTTACGTCAACGTCGTCGGCGGCAACGCCAACCTGATCGGCTACCGCTCGCTGCGGCACGTCTATCTCGGCCACGGCGATTCCGACAAGGAAGCCTCGATCCATCCCACGCACACGATGTTCGACCGGATCTTCGTCGCCGGGCCGGCCGCCCGGGACCGCTACCGCCAGGCCGGCTTGATCATCCCGGACGAGAAGTTCGTGATCATCGGCCGGCCGCAACTCGCCGCCGTGACCCCGGCCGCGACGCCGATCGGCGAGGTGGCCGAGCCGACCGTGCTGCTGGCGCCGACCTGGCGCGGCTACAACACCCGGACCGACCTCAGCTCGCTGCCGTCCTGCCGCACGCTGGCCCGGGCCCTGGTCCGGCGCGGCGCCGCCGTCGCCTTCCGGCCGCATCCGCTCAGCTGGGAGAACGCCGACGAACGCGCCTTGATCAACGAGGTGGACGCGCTGCTGCAGCGTGACCGCACCACCTCCGGCCGACGACACCGGCTCGCCGCCGAAGGCCGCCGGGACCCGCTGGTCGAGGCCTTCAACGCCACCGACGCCCTGATCACCGACGTCGGCGGCCTGCTGGTCGACTACTTCGCCACCGGGAAGCCGTACGCGGTCACGTTGTCCCGCACCAACCCCGAGCCCCCGCCGACCGCCGGCGCCGGCTACTTGATCACCGCCGATCGCCTCGCCGCCGGCGACCTCGACGAACCCCTCGATCTCCTACTGCGCACCGACCCCAACGTCGACCGCCGGCGCATGGTCGCCGAGCACTACCTCGGCGGCAGCGCCCCCTCCACCGAGCAGTTCGACACCGCCATCCGCTACTTGTTGGCCGGCACCTGACCCCGTCGTTCCTGGATCCGAGGTGCCATGGCTACCCGTCATGCTACGAGGAGGAAGCCGACGTTGCTGATGCCGTTGTACATCACGTGCACGATGACGCACGTCCAGATGGAGCCGCTGCGGCGGAAGAGGATGGCGTTGACGATGCCGACGACGAGAGCGATCGGCAGGATCAGGTTGAACCCGTGCACGACGGCGAAGATGATCGCGCTGAGGAAGATGCCGGCCCAGGCGCCGTATCGCCACAGCACGTTGGCGACGACGCCTCGGAAGAACACCTCCTCGCCGAGCCCCGTCAGCCCGGCTCCGAGGACGAGAGTCACGGCGAGCGACAGAGGGCTACCGCTGGCTGCGGCCTGGTAATCGGCTTGCGGGGTGTCGTTGCCGAAGAGGGCGATGTAGGCCAGAGCGACGAGCTGATTCACCCAGTAGACGCCGATGCCGGCCGCGATGGCCACTGCTACCCACTTCCAGCTCGTCGTGCGGAAACCGAAGGAAGCCAAGGACAGCCTCCGGACCAGGATCGCGGCGACGAGCGCGAGAACGCCCGTCGCACCGGAGACGAAGTAGCTGATCCACCCGCGCAGCTCGCCCAGCTCGGAGGGGACGCTGTCGATCCACCAGATGCCGAGGGCCAGGGTGAGGGCATAGACGGCCGCGCCCACGCTGAGCTCCGGCCAGCCTGGGCGTGCCGTCGTGCGGTCGGATGCCCGAGGGGTACTTGCTGTGGTGATGGCATTCATGGGTCTACTCCCTGTCCCGTGGTGCGATAAGTACGCTGTACCGCACACCGTACCGCACGATGTGCGGTACGGTGTGCCATACTCTTGAGCCATGAGCGAGAGCACGCGCCAACGCATCCTCCAGGCCGCGATAGAACTAGCCAGGGAGAAAGGGCTCGGCGCCCTGTCCGTACGATCTGCGGCCGCGGCGGCGGGCGTGGGTCCGACGACGCTGCGCAACTACTTCCCCACCCAGGCGCTCCTGCACAGCGCGGTCACGGCGGAGTTTGTCTCTGTCTCAATGAGCGACCGGAACATCGCCGACTCGTCACTCCCTGCCGCGCAACGGCTCGCCGAGTGCCTGGAGCAGTTCCTCCCGTCAAAGCGGGACCCAATGGCAGCACTGGAGGGGTGGATGGAGTACTACCGGCTGTCGTTCGGTCCCGACGCGGCCCACGGGGTGCGCGACGTGCTCGTCAACGGCCGGCGCTCGTCGGCCAACGCCATCGAACGGTGGCTGCTCCTGCTCAGAGAAGAAGGTCATTCCCTACCGGCGGTAGTGACCGAGCAGGCGACGATGCTGCTCGCGCTGATCGACGGCCTGCACCTGGCGATGCTGACCGAACCTGAACGCCTCGACGTGCCCGCCGCACAGCAACTGCTTCGTACCTTCATCGCCACGTCGGTACTCGTCGAGACCGATGCACCGACAGGGCGGAGCGGCCGAGCCCGGTCACGAGGGAGTGCGTGATGGAGGTGATCAGGCGGCGGAGGTGAGAAGTTGGGAAACGATCGTGCCGAGGGAGTTGTTCACGACGTGGACGACCACCCCGGGCCAGATCGACCGGGAGCGCACCGTGAGCACGCCCGCGATCAGCCCAACGATGAGTGCAGGGACGAGCGCCAGGTTGATGCCGTGTGCCACCGCGAAGATCACTGTGCTGACGGAGACCGCCAGGACGGAGCCATAGCGGGTGAGAGCGTTGGTGAGTACGCCACGGAACGCGAACTCCTCTCCGGCCCCGGTGAGTAGTCCGAGCAGAACCAGCTGCAGCGCGAGGGATGCCCCACCGGCGCGGGCGGCGTCCTGGTAGGAGCCTTGTGGATCGACGAGTGCGTCACCTGTGAGAGCCACAACGACAATGACGACGAGTCGTGAGAGTGCGACCGCGGCGACGCCCAAGGCGAGACCGGCGAGCAGCCAACGCCAGGAGACGCGGCGCACCCCGAACGCTCCCCACCTGCGACGCCGGATCACGAACGCCGCACCGAAGGCCGCGAAACCGAGAAGCCCCGACAGCGCCGCCAACAGCTGGCCCCGGAGGGCCGCGTCCCCGGCGGCCAGATCGGTCAACACCGGCGGAAGCAGGAACAACAGCCCCGCGTACGTCACCGCGGCAGCCGCAATCTCCGGCCACCCCGGATGAGCATCCGCCAAGGTGCGTGCGTCCGACGATGTCGGCATGACCATCTCCCTCCTGAAGTCACTAAGTGACTACTGTCACTTAGTGGCACATTAGTCCATCGCCGGGCTTATAGTCACTATGTGACAGACAGGGTGGTGCCAATAGATCTTCGTCGCCGCTCAGATGCGCGGCTGCAGGTGTCTCGTCTGGCGGCGGAATTGTTCTGGCGTGATGGGGTGTCGGCCACCCGCGGCGAGGACATCGCCGCTGCGGCGGGGATCGCCACGCGCACGCTCTGGCGCTACTTTCGTTCCAAAGAGGCGTGCATCGAACCGGTCCTGGTGGAGTCCGGGCGCCGGTTCATGGCCGTCCTCGCCGCCTGGCCCCTGAATGCGAGTCTCGAGGAGTTCTTGGAGTCGTCGCGCCAGCCGGGACCGGTGGTGTACACCGTCGACGACGTGCGCGCGATGAGAATGGTTCGGCTGGGGTTCGACGAACCCGCTCTGCGCAGTTCCTGGTTGGTGGTGTGTGATGACGCGGAACGTCAGTGCGCTCAGCTTTTCGGGGAACGGCTCGGCCAGGATGAGACAAGCCGGGAGGTGAAGCAGATCGCAGCCTCGGTGGCTGGTGCCGTTCGGGTGCTGAATGACTCGCTCAGTGTCGACTTCGTCGACCGAGGCGTAACGCCCGACGGCCGGGACGTGCTGGGCATGCTTGCGCGGGCGGTCCGGGACGGGAGCAGCGGCCGCATCGGGCCCGCTGTGTGAGCGCAGGTCACAGGGGCGGCTCGGGCAGTGTTTCGAGCCAGGGGAGGGCGGCGGCCAGGAACCGTTCCGGTTCCTCCACCTGGACCCAGTGACCGCAGTCGTCGATCATGATCAACCGAGCGTGCGGCATCAGGGCCGCGGCCTGCTGCGAGCCCCGCGGGTCGACGATCGGGTCGTCGGCGCCGTGCACGATCAGCGTCGGAGCCGTGATGGTGGAGACCACCGGCAGCAGGTTGTTGATCATGCGGTTTCGGGCGAAGGTGGCCTGGTTGTAGCGTCCGTACGCGATGCCGCCGCCGGGGCGCCGGGCCTCCCGGGTGAACTCCTCGACCACCGCCGCGGGCAGCCGCTCGGGATGCCGGACGATCGCCCGCAGGGCCTGCTCGGTGAAGCGGCCGGCGATCCGGGCCAGTGGGAGCAGCACCGGATCGGGCAGCCGGGTGCCGAGCCAGGCGATCAGGTGCAGCGGCCGGCTGCGGAAGATCGGCACCAGACCGCCCGGCGCGATCAGCACCAGTCCGGCCACCCGGTCCGGCGCCAGCAGAGCGAGATTCAGCGCGACGTCGCCGCCCATCGACACCCCGAAGACGATCACTCGATCGATCCCCAGCCGATCCAGCACCATGATCACGAACCGGGCCAGCTCGACCGGCCCGCCGACCGGCTCGAGCGCGGTGCCGCCGAACCCCGGGAGATCGATCGCGACCGGCTGCCACGCCTCCGCCAGCGGACCGAGGATCCCGCCCCAGGAGATCGCCGCGTTGTCGGTGCCGCCGCCGTGGATCAACAGCAGCACCGGCCGGTCCGGCCGCCCGGCGCGGAGCACCCGGGCCGGGCCGCCGGCGATGTCGACGAAGGTCTCGGTCACCTGATCGGGTAGTTCCATCCGCCGATTCTTCCAGCCCGGTTCAGGTCCCGGTGAGCCACCAGAACCACCCGGCCCTCGTCATGGCCGGCCCGCTCGCACCGGGCGTGGGGCGCGCCACAACTGGACGACGATCGCCAGCCCGGCCACGCACGGCAGCACGCCGAGCCAGCCCAGCAACGGCGGCAGCCCGGTGTCGCCGGACGTGTCGGTGATCATGAGGTTGGTCAGGGACACCGCGCCGGCGAGCAGGAAGATCACGGTCGCCAGCCACCGGGCCCAGCCCTTGCCGGTCGCGACCGCCCAGGTCGTGACCGACCAGAACAGGACGCCGAGCACGCCGAGGACGGAGAGGTAGACCAGATAAACCGAGGCGGCCGCGTCGATGTCCGCCGGCGCCAGGGCGGGGTAGCCGGACCGGAGGTGGCTCCGGAGCTCGTTGCCGGCGAGATGATCGACATAGAGCACGATCAGGGCGACCAGGGTCAGGCCGAGACCGGCGAACAGGGTGGCCAGCGGCGCGCGCCGGGAGGTGGTGGTGGACATGGAGAGTTTCCTTCCGAGGTTGGGATTCCGGGATTTCGGATGATCAAGGACGGGTGGGGTCCGGCGTTACCGTCGTCGCGGCGGCCGGCTCGACGGCGTCCGGTTCGGCCCGGCGGCGGGGCAGCACGATCAGCGCGATCAGGACCGATCCGGCGAGCAGCACCGCGGCCAGGGTCAGGCCGAGGGCGTACCCGCTGCTCAGGGCGGCCGGGTCGATCAGGTCCCCGGTCCGCCGCTGCGCCGCGGTGCCGAGGACGGCCAGGCCCAGCGCGGCCCCGAGTTGGCGCGAACTGTTCAGCAGTCCGGAGGCCGTACCGGTTTCCGCGGCGGCGACACCGGCCGTGGCCGTCGAGACCATCGGAGCCAGGCACAGGCCGAAGCCGATGCTGACCGCCAGCGACGGGCCGAGCACGTCCCCGAGGAACGAGCCCTCGGCGCTGATCAGGCCGAACCAGGCGAACCCGACCGCGGTCAGCAGTCCGCCGCCGATCATCAGCGTCCGCGGCGCGATCCGGTAGCCGAGTTTGACCGCGATCGCCGAGCCGATGATCACGCCGATCGCGAACGGCAGCAGGGCGAGTCCGGACTGCGCCGGCCCGTAGTGCAGCACCCGCTGCAGGTAGAGCGAGACGAAGTAGAAGGCCGATGCCATCGCGGCCCCGAGCAGCAGGTTGTACGTGTTCGCCCCGGCGACCGAGCGATTGCGGAACAGGCCCAGCCGGATCAGCGGGTCGGGCCCGGCGGGATCACGTTCCAACCGGCGCTCGACCAGCACGAACGCCACCAACAGCGCGACCGCGACCGTCAGCGTGATCGCCGTGACCGGGGAGGCCCAGCCGACCTGGTCGGTGCGGACCACACCGAACACCAGGGTGGTCATCCCCGCGGTGCCGAGCACCGCACCCAGCACGTCGGGCCGGCTCCGCGGGCCGGCGGCGGTCTCGGTGCGGGCGATCCCGACCCCGACCAACGCCAGGGCGACCAGGGCCATCGGCACATTGACGAACATCACCCAACGCCAGCCGGCGTACTCGGTCAGCAGCCCGCCGATCAGCACCCCGAGCGCACCACCGGCGGCGTTGACGGCACTCCAGACGCCGAACGCGCGGACCCGCGGCCGGCCGCTGGGGAAGGTCGAGGTCAGCAGCGACAGGGCGGCCGGAGCGAGGGCCGCGGCGCCCAGTCCCTGCACCGCTCGGGCCGCGATCAACTGGCCCGCCTGCAGGGCGAAGCCGCCGGCCAGGGAGGCCAGGCCGAACACGGCCAGGCCGAAGATCAGCAGCCGTTTGCGGCCGAGCAGGTCGGCCGCCTTCCCGCCGAGCAGCAGCAGCCCACCGAAGGCGAGGGCGTACGCGTGGATCACCCAGGTCAGGTCGGCGCCGACGAAGCCGAGCCCCGCGGCGATCTGGGGGAGACCGACGTTGACCACCGACAGGTCGAGCGACACCATGAACTGCACGACGGCCACGGCAGCCAGTGTGATGCCGGCTCGAGAGTTATTTCGGAACATGTTCCTAAATTAGACCGGGCCGGTCGATCGGGGAGTCCGGAAGGCACCTGAGCCGACCCTGATTGCCGTCCGGGTGTCGGGACCGGAGACGGCATGATGGACCCGTGGCCACCCCGACCAGCCCCCACCGCCGAGCCGGCCGGCCGCCGGCGACCTCGTTGCCGGCGATCCTGGCCGCGGCCCGGACGCTGATCGACCGGGACGGCTGGGAGCGGCTGACCATCCGCGGCCTGGCCGCCGAGCTCGGCATCGGCGCCACCACGCTCTATCACCACGTCCGGGACAAGGACGACCTGCTGGTGCACCTGCTCAACGAACTCGCCGCGCGGACGCCGCGACCGGAATTGCCAAGTGACCCGCGGGACCGGATCGTCGTCGCTGCCGTCGCCGGCCACGACCTGCTGGCCGCCTGGCCCTGGGCGGTCGAGGTGATCACCAACGACGGCTACCTCGGCCGGCTGGACGAGTCGGCCGCCTGGACCTCGGAGGCGATCGTCGCCGGTGCCATCGACGCCGGCTGCACCCTGGATCAGGCCGTCTACCTCTTCCGCAGCATCTGGTTCTACACGGTCGGCGAGATCCTGGTCCGCGCCCACTCACCCGGCGGCGTCGACCTCAGCACCTACCCCGACGGCACCTTCTTCCACGGCGCCGACATGGCGAAGCTGCCCAACCTCGCCGCCATCGGGAACGACTGGATCGAGATCGAGAACCGCGACACCTTCCGGCCGGGCCTGGAAGCCTTCGTCGACGGCCTGCTCGCCCAAGCCCGTGCCGGCACCGACCACAAGCCGGCCGGCTAGATGTCCGATCCGATGGGCCAGTGGGCGCTGGCCGCCTGGCCGGACCGGGAGGTCACCGTCATCCATCGGACCCGCACAGTCACCCCCTGACCCCTCACGAGCGAAGCCGGCGCAGAGCGTTGAGATCGGCCCGTCGGGGACGTACAGTTTTCTGTACGTACATCGAGAGGGTCGCCATGAGGACCATGAGCTATACCGAGTCACGCGCTCGCTACGCCGAGGTTTTGGACTCCGTGGTCGACGACCGAGAAGAAGTGATCGTGACTCGGTCCGGTCATGAGCCAGTGGTGATCGTCTCCCTGGCCGACTACGAGTCGTTGCGGGAGACGGCCTATCTGATGCGTTCCCCCGCGAACGCTCGCCGGCTGCTCGACGCCATGGAGCGGCTCGAGTCCGGGAGCGGGGAAGTGCGCGACCTGATCGACACGGATTGACCCATGCGTCTGGTCTGGGATCTCAGCGCCTGGGATGACTACCTGTGGTGGCAAACGCAGGACCGGAAGACCTTGAAGCGAATCAATCTGCTCATCCAGGACGTTCTCCGAAACGGCAACGAGGGCATCGGCAAGCCTGAGCCACTGCGCCATGACTTCGCCGGATATTGGTTACGCCGGATCACTGACAAGCATCGGTTGGTCTATCGACTCGTCGATGACACCGAGGTCCGGATCGCATCCTGCCGGTATCACTACGGGCGCTGATGATCATCAAGGCGCGATCCGACCGGAATCAGTTGCCGGCGCTGTCGAGCCAGGAGTAGTGCAGGCGCCGAGCGATCGCCGAGGATTTGAGCCGCCGTGAGATGATCGGGCCATACAGCCCGAATCCGGGCCGTCTGCCCACGGCTGTCATCGTGTCCGGCTCGCGAGCACCGAACGGACCCAGCAACAGATGCCGTCCGTCACGGGCCCGCTTCTTTGCTCAGCACTGATCAACTCTCGCCCCGTCCTGCCTTCCGCCGGACGCGGGCACCGCGCACCCTCCGGGAGGTTCTCCATTACTCTTGCCGTCTCATTTTCGCCGTCGGTCGGCGCCCCTCGTACGCTCAGCGACATCTA
Organism: Microlunatus speluncae; assembly: GCF_009299835.1. Taxonomy (GTDB): domain Bacteria; phylum Actinomycetota; class Actinomycetes; order Propionibacteriales; family Propionibacteriaceae; genus Microlunatus; species Microlunatus speluncae. The sequence continues at coordinate 746,845 of NZ_VKCZ01000014.1, read as the reverse complement.
CGGCCCGGGCGTCGCCGTCTGCGCCCGACCGCCACTGGAGGTCACCGCCTCGGCGGGCCAGCGGAACAGTCGGGACGTCGTCTCCGCCAGGCCGCTCGGCGTGGCGGCGGACACCCCGCTGATCTGCAGTGCCGGCGGCACCGACCCGGCGCTGCTGGCCGTGCTGCGCGATGTCGGCCTGCCGGTCGGCACCGATCTTCGCGAGTTCCGCAGCGAGGCGGAGTTCGAGTCCCGCGTGGCCGAGGCGCTGGCCGACGGCCTGTCGATCTCGATGGAGTATCCGCAGCCGGCGATGCCGTACGTCGACGTCGGCGGGGTCAAGAGCGCCGAACTGGTCGGCTACCTGAACAACAAGGCCAGCATCGGCAGCCTGGTCGACCCGGTCTTCCAGGCGCGGCGCCGGGTCGTGTCGCGGGCGGAGCTGCTGGCGGCGGCACCGGAAGCCGAGTCCTGGGTCCTCAAGGCGGCCACCGACGACGCGCACGGCGGCAGGCTGGATGTCTACCTGCACCGGGCCGGCGTGCCGATCATCCTGCCGGCCTTCACCGAGCTGCTGTCCGAGTTCGTGCTCGAGGAGTATCTGCGGATCCAGCGCAACTGGGGCCTTCAGCTCTACGTCGGACCGGACGCTCAGGCACGCCTACTGGCCGTCACCGAGCAGCGGATCGACTCCCTCGGCGTCTACGCCGGGGGTCGGTTCGGATTGGTCACCCCGCCGCCGGCGGCGCTGCTCGCCGAGTGCCTGGCGATCACCCAACGCGCGGCAGATCTCGGCTACCGCGGCATGTGCAGCCTTGACTGCGCCGAGACCGAGGACGGCCAGCTCGCCGTGCTCGACCTGAACTTCCGGATCACCAGTGGGTCGGTCCCGCTGCTGGCGCTGCAGTCGATCCGGCCCGACCTTCTCGACCGTCCGGCCGAGTCGGTCACGCTGACCGTGGCCGGGCCGCTCGCGGACCTGCTGGCCGAACTGCGGCCGAGCCTGGCGGCGGGCGGCGTACTCGTCGTCGCGGGCCACGACACCGGCCGCACCGACAATGCGATCCGGCGCAGCACGGCCCAGTTGGTGGTGTACGGCGACGAGCCCGACGACGTTGTCTCCCGCCGCCGCAGGCTCGAACGCCGGTTCGGCTGACCCCGGGAGCACTGATCGGAGGAGTCAGTTGGCGGCGCTGTCGAGCCATGAGTAGCGCAGCCGGAGGGCGCGTTCGGCACTGCCCAGCGCGGCGGCGGCCACCAGGGTGAGGTTGAGCCACACCGGCAGCTGGAGTGGCGATTCGAAGGTGCCGAACAGGTCGTTGACCGGTGGGATCCGCGAGATCGGCTCCAGCACCTGCAGCAGGTTGAGGCCGAGTCCGACGACGAGCATGATCACCGAGACGACGCCGATCCAGCGGCTCGCAGTGGGGTGATTGCGGTCGAGGCGGGCGCGCCGGCCTTCGGGGGAGCGAGGGTGCGGGGTGAGTTGCCGTTCGGTGCCGTCGGTCGTGACGTAGTGACAGCGCCGGAGACCGAACGAGCTGGTCGCGACCTCGATGTGGCCGCCCGGCACCGGAAAGGCCGCTGGGAGCTTGGCCTGGGCCAAGTGGCGTCCGTCCAGGTAGAGGTGGGCCCGGACCTCGCCGTCCTCCTGCTCGCCCCAATGCCGGACGTCGATCGCGTACTCCTGCTCGCGGCCGCCGGCCCCGGGGAGGTGGAGGAAGAGCAAGGAGCGCCCGAGCAGGTGCCAGATCCGGAAGCGCTTCAGTTCCCGCCCGGTGCCGTCCTTCACCCGCGCTACCGCCCGCTGATGTCGCCACTCGTCGAACACGTTCCCTGCCCTTCGCAGTTTGACCAGCACAGTGTGTTGATCCCGAATCGACAGATTAGCACAGTGTGCTAGTACGCTGTGCCAGTAGAGTGCCGGCAGGAGGTCCCATGTCTGAACCAGCGAACCCGCAACCGAGCACGCGGGATCGGATCCTGATCGCCGCAGCGACGATGCTCGGCGAGGATCCGGCCGCTCGCTTGAGCGTGCGGACGGTGGCCACCCGGGCCGGAGTGAGCACCGGATCGCTGCGGCATCACTTCCCGACCCAGCGCGCCCTGCAGGACGCCGTGCTGGCCGGCCTGTACGACCTGGTGTTTCCGGGCGATCCCATTCACGACCAGGAGTTGCCGCCCCGCGATCGGCTGGTCGCTTGCCTGCGGCAGATCCTCGCCCCGCTCGGCACGGCGGAGAAGGCACGGCGGGCCTGGGGTCTGATCCACGAGAAGTTGATCGCGCCGGAGCCGACGGCGGAATCCCGGGAGGCCTATCTCGCCCTGGACCGCGAGTCGCAGCAACGGGTGGAGCACTGGTTGGCCGTGCTCGGTGCCGAGGGGTCACTCGCGGTCGGCGACAACGCCCAGCGGGCGAGATTCCTGCTGACGGTGATCAACGGGCTCTCGCTCGAACGGGCCCTGCCCGGCGCCGAGTCCCGGCTCGCCGCCGAGACGGCCACCCTGTACCGGGCCGCGGACAGCGTCCTGCGCGACTGACCGACCCGGCGAAACAGGCCGGGGTTCAGCCGAGGTGGAGGCGGGCGAGGGAGCCGGTCTCCAGCGCGGTCCAGACCGCGCCGTCGGGGCCGAGGGTGATGCCGTGCGGTTCCGAATCGGGCCGGGGCAGGTCGTGCTCGGTGATCGTGCCCTCGACGGTGATCCGGCCGACCCGGTTGGCGCCCCACTCGGTGAACCAGCAGTCGCCGAACCGGCCGGGTGTGATCGCGTGCGGCCGACAGGCCCGGTCCGGCAGCGGGAACTCGGTGATCTTGCCGTCGGTGGTGATCCGGCCGACCTGTCCGGCGCCGATCTCGACGAACCACAGGGCACCATCCGGCCCGGCCGCGATGCCGACCGGCGCGGCGCCCTCGGTCGGCAACGGGTGCATGATCACGTCGCCGACGAGGTCGATCCGGCCGATCGCGTTGCCCTGATTGATCGTGAACCACAGGGCCCCGTCGGAGCCGCTGGTGATCATGGACGGGAACAGGCCGCTGCCCGGCAGGGCGAACTCGGTGATCATTCCGTCCACCGTGATCCGGCCGATCCGGTCGGCGTTGAGCTCGGTGAACCAGAGCGCATCGTCCGGCCCGGCCACGATCCCGTACGGACCGGCGTCCGGAGTCGGCACCGGGAAGGTGTCGACCTCGCCGTCCGGCGCGATCCGGCCGATCCGATGCCCCTGGAACTCGGTGAACCACAGCGCCTCGTCCGGCCCGGCGGTGATCACCGTCGGGCCGCCGACCGGTTCCACCGGGAAGCGGCTGACCGCCCCGTCGGCAGGATCGAGCCGACCGATCGCTCCGTCGTGCACCAGGGTGAACCAGAGGGCGCCGTCGGGTCCGGCGACGATCCCGTACGGCCCCGCGGCACCGTCGGCGACCGGGAACTCGGTGATCATCACGTCATTCGGCATCGGCACCGAGCGCGGCCAGGATGCGGTCGGCGCTGGTGCCGAGGCCGAGTCGTTCGGTCAACTCGGCGAAGGCCTTCGGGTCGGCCGGCGCCGTCGGCAGCTCGAGGTCGGCCGGCTTGACGCCGAGGTCGATGTCGCGGGCCACGGCGACCACGGTCGGCGCCACGGCCAGGTAGTCGATCGCGGCGCCGAGCTTGGACCGGATCGACCCGCTGATCTTGGTGTCCGGCCGGCTCGCCGCGGCCAGCACCTCGTCCAGGGTGCCGTACGTGTTGAGCAGCGAGGCGGCGGTCTTCTCGCCGATGCCGGCGACGCCCGGCAGCCCGTCCGAGGTGTCGCCGCGCAGCGTGGCGAAGTCGACGTAGGCGGCGGCCGGGATGTCGTACTTGCCCTTGATCCAGGCATTGGTCACCTGCTCGTGCTTGCCGACCCCGCGGGCGATGTAGAGGATCCGTACCTCCCGCTCGTCGTCCACCAGTTGGAACAGGTCCCGGTCGCCGGTGACCACGTCGACCGGCAGCTCGGCCGTCGTCGCCAGGGTCCCGATCACGTCGTCGGCCTCGTACCCGTCGGCGCCGACGATCGGCAGCCCGAGGGCGGTCAGCACCTCGATGATCAACGGCACCTGGACCGCCAGGTCGTCCGGGGCCTGTTCACCGGCCGTTTCCGTGGAGGTCGACATCTCGTTGACCACCGTGTCCCCGGCCCCGGCGACCCGGTGCGCCTTGTAGGTCGGGATCAGCTCGACCCGCCAGGCGGGACGCCAGTCGTTGTCCCAGCAGCAGACGAGGTGCGTCGGATGGTAGGTGTCGACGAGTCTTGAGATGAAGTCAAGCAGTCCGCGGACCGCGTTGACCGGGGTACCATCCGGTGCACGCAGGGAATCCGGTACGCCGAAGAAGGCTCGGAAGTACAGGGAAGCAGTGTCGAGGAGGAGTAATCGCGGTGTGCGCACAGTCGAATCCTGGCACGGTGTCGGGGATGGAGAAGCTTGACCGCCGGATTCTGGAGCTGCTGGCCCGGGACGGACGGATGTCCTACACCGACATCGGCAAGGAGACCGGTCTCTCGACGTCGGCCGCCCAGCAGCGCGTCCGCCGGCTGGAGCAGCGTGGCGTGATCAAGGGCTACCGGGCGACGCTGGACTCCAACGAGCTCGGCCTGCTGGTCACCGCGTTCGTCGCGATCAAGCCGTTCGACCCGAGCCAGCCCGACGACGCCCCGGAGCGGTTGCAGCACCTGCCCGAGATCATCTCCTGTTACTCGGTCGCCGGCGACCCGAGCTATCTGCTCAAGGTCCAGGTCCCGACCATGGTCGATCTGGAAGCGGTGCTGGCCAAGATCCGCGCCTCGGCCAAGGTCTCCACCCACACAACCACCGTCCTTTCCACCCCCTACGAAGACCGCCCGCAACTGTGACCACCATCCCCTCCACCGACTTGTCAGAATCCAGTAGCCCTATAGCGCAACTCAGTTCTGACAAGTCGGCGTGGTGGCGGCTGGTGGCGGTGGTCGTCGGGGGTGCGGGGCTGGGGTTGGCGTGGCAGCCGTACGGGGTGTGGCCGGTGTTGCTGGTCGGCATCCCGTTGTTGCTGCTCGCGGTGCACGGGCAGCGGCCGCGCCGGGCCTTCGGGCTGAGCTACCTGTTCGGGCTGTTGCTGCTGACCGTGACGATCGGCTGGATCCAGGTCCTCGGCACCTGGATCGCGGCGCTGCTGATCCTGTTCGAGGCCCTGTTCTTCGGTCTGCTCGGGATCGCGCTCGCGCTGATCTCGCGGCTGCGGCTGTGGCCGTTGTGGTCGGCGTTCGCCTGGACCGCCCTCGAGTTCGCCTACTCCCGGGTCCCGTTCGGCGGGTTCGGCTGGGTTCGGCTGGCGTACGCGGCGGTCGACACTCCACTGGCCGGGTTCCTGCCGCTGATCGGCGTGCCCGGCGTCTCCTTCCTGGTCGCGCTGGCCGCGGCCGTCTTCGCCTGGGCCGTGCTGTGGCTGCTGCGAAACGGCCGGGCCGGCCTGATCCGGGCGCGGCGGCCGGCGATCGCGGTGCTGGCCGGGTTCGTGCTGGTCTCGGCGGCGGGCTTCGGGATGCGCTGGCTGCAGTTCGAACCGGCGGCGGGCGATCAGGGCACGGTCACCGTGGGCGTGGTCCAGGGCAACGTGCCGGGCAAGGGCATGGACGCGATGGGGGAGGCCCGCACGGTCACCAGCAACCACCTGAGCCAGACCATCGAGCTGACCGCGCAATGGCGGCTCGGTCAGGTGCCGGAGCCGGACTTCCTGCTCTGGCCGGAGAACTCCACCGACATCGACCCGATGCTCGATCAGACGACCCGGCAGGTGGTGCAGTCGGCCGCGCAGGTCGCCGGCAAGCCGATCCTGGTCGGCGCGGTGACGCGGGGTCCGGGACCGGACGAGCGCCAGACCACCGGGCTCTGGTGGGATCCGCAGCGGGGCATCCTCGCCAGCTATCAGAAGCGCAACCTGGTGCCGTTCGGCGAGTGGATCCCGTTCCGCGAGCAGCTGCTGCCGCTGGTGCCGATCCTGCAGGAAGTCGGCCCGCAAGGGGTTCCCGGCACCCGGCCCGGCGTGATGACGGTGCCGATCGGCGATCGCACGATCACCGTCGGCGATGCGGTCTGCTTCGAGCTGGCGTACGACCAGACCATCTACGACACGATCACCAACGGCGCCCAGGTCTCGATGGTGCAGAGCAACAACGCCACCTACGGCGGCACCGGCCAGATCGAGCAGCAGTTCGCGATCACCCGGGCCCGCGCGCTGGAGACCCGGCGGGAGATCGCGGTCGCGACCACCAACAGCGTCTCCGGGTTCATCGACCGCGACGGCACGGTGGTGCACCGGACCCAGGAGTTCACCGCCGACTCGTTCGTGGTGCAACTGCCGCTCCGGTCCGCGGTCACCCCGGCGGTGCTGCTGGCACCGTGGCTGGACCGGGCGATGGCGCTGATCGGACTACTTGCGGCGGTCGCCGGTGGTGTCGGATTGGCTCGCTTTGGGCGTCTGCGGAAGACTGGGGAGCCTGAAGTGCGGGAATCCGTGCATTCGTAACGGCGAGAGGACGAGTGTGACCCAACGGCCAGCGACAGAACTGGGCCGGATCTTGGTGATCGTCCCCACGTACAACGAGGCGCCGAACATCGAGAAGATCACCGGCCGGATCCGCGAGGCCGTGCCGGACGCCGACATCCTGGTCGCCGACGACAACTCGCCGGACGGCACCGGTGACGTGGCCGATCACCTGGCGGAGGCGGACGACCACATCCACGTGCTGCACCGGCGGAGCAAGGAAGGTCTGGGCGGCGCCTATCTGGCCGGCTTCGGCTGGGGACTGGACCGCGGCTACGGCGTGCTGGTGCAACACGACGCCGACGGCTCGCACCCGCCGGAGCGGCTGCCGGCGATGCTGCAGGCGCTGCGGACCGCCGACATGGTCAAGGGGTCGCGCTGGGTGATGGGCGGCAAGGTCGTCAACTGGTCGCCGCTGCGGCAGCTGATCTCCCGGGTCGGCAGCCTGTGGTCCAGGATCTGCCTCGGATTGCCGATCAAGGACGTCACCGGCGGCTTCAACGCCTGGCGCGCCGACACGCTGCGGCAGATCGGCCTGGACGACGTCGCCTCCGCCGGTTACTGCTTCCAGATCGACCTGGCCTGGCGGACCGTGAAGGCCGGGCTGCGGGTGGTCGAGGTGCCGATCACGTTCGTCGACCGGCAGTACGGCGAGTCCAAGATGAATCAGTCGATCGTGATCGAGGCGCTGATCCGGGTCACCCTGTGGGGGATCGGGCACCGGGCCGGGCAGCTGATCGGCCGGGCCGAGCAACGGCGGGCGCGGACCCGCAGTGTGAACAAGGACTGACCGATGCGCCGCCGACACCCCTGGCTGCTGCCGCTGTTGATCGTGCTGCTGGTCGCGGTCCCGATCTTCGAGGTCTGGCTGCTGATCCAGGTCGGCCAGGTGATCGGGGTGCTGCCGACCCTGTTGATCTTGGTCGCCGAGGCGATCCTCGGCGGCTGGCTGATGCGCCGTGAAGGCAACCGGGCCTGGAAGTCGCTGATGGAGGCCTATCAGGCGGGCCGGATGCCGGCCGGCGAGCTGACCGACGCGGCGCTGATCCTGGTCGGCGGCGTGTTCCTGATGCTGCCCGGCTTCGCCACCGACGTGATCGGCCTGTTCTTCCTGCTGCCGTTCACCCGGCCGCTGGCCCGCAAGCTGCTCGGCGCCGCGATCGCCCGCCGGCTCGACCGCGCGACAACCATGATCAACGTCGACCCCGGCAACATCGTCGACGGCACCGTCGTCGACGGCACCGCGACCGAACACCGCGACCCGGACCCCGATCAGCGGCCGATCCGCGGCACCATCGAACCGCCGCGTTGACCGGCCACCGGAAGCCGGAGCCCATCGAAGTCGTACGAGCTCTGGCCGATCGCGCGGTCGCGGAGGGCCATGTCGGTGTCGTCGCCGGCATCGTCAGCGGGGATAGGGTGGCGATCGCCGGCGCCGGCCGGATCGGCGCGGACGGCCTCGTCCCCGACCGGCGCACGATCTTCCGGATCGCCTCGGTCAGCAAACCGATCACCGCGACGGCACTGGCACTGGCCGTGGTCCGGGGCGAGCTCGGGTTGGGCGACACCCTTCATGATCAACTTCCGGCGTGGCGGCTGCCGGCCGATCCGTTCGGCCGGATCACGCTGGAGCAGCTGGCCACCCACCGATCCGGGATGCCGCACGGGCTCGACGGGACGCTGACCTCGATCGACGATTACGTCGACGCCCTGACCCGGGTCCGCCCGGCGACCGGGCCCGGGGTCGAATACGCGTACTCCAATCTCGGTGCGCAGTTGATCGGCATGGTCCTGACCCGCGGCGCCGCGGAACCGTTCGACGCGATGCTCCGGGAGACGCTCGCCGGCATCGCCGGCGCCGGCGACGTCGTCGACCGGCTCGACCCCGACCAGCAGGCCCGGCTGGCGCTCGGCCACGACCTGACCGGCACGCTCTGCGAGACCCCGGACCACCCGCTCGGCGTCGCCTCCGGCGGTCTGCATGCGACCGCGGAATCCCTGTTGGCACTGGTCCGAGCACACTGGTCCGCCGTCGATGATCAACTGGCCGAGGCGCTGCGGCTGACCACGACACCGCGGGCGGACGCGTTCGGGGGAAACCGGATCGGGCTGCTGTGGCATCTCGGCCCGGTCCCGGACGGCGACGGGCTGGAGGCGATCTGGCACAACGGATCGCTGCCCGGCTATCGCAGCTTCCTCGGCTTCCGACCCGATGAGCGACTCGGTGCGGTCGTGCTCAGCAACACCGCGAAATCGGTCGACGGCTACGGTGCCGAACTGCTCGCTGCCGCCTGACCCGGTCCGCGACGATACTGTCTGACACGCATTACGAGACTATTGGACACAGTTTCGTGACCGCGGGGTCGAGACCGGAGAGTGAGCATGCAGCCGACGTATTCAGCCGACGGCCGGTACTGGTGGGACGGCCGGGCCTGGCAACGGGTCCCCGGCGCCCCCGAGCATGGAGCGCCGCCGCCGGCCGGCCCGCCCGGCTGGGCGCCGCCGCCCGGGTCACCGCCCGCAGCGCGGCTGCCACTGATCATCGCCGGCATCGTCGCCCTGATTCTGGTGATCATCGCCGTACCGGCCGTCTACTTCCTGACCCGGGCCGGGGGACCGGTGGCCGGGCCGGCGCCGGCCGGATCGGAGCCGGCCGGACCGGTGCTGCAGCCGGGCGATGAGGTCACCAAGGAGAAGCTGAGCCGGGTCTCGGCGGCCGACTTCTACTGGGCCGCGCTGGACCGCCAGCTGACCGCGCCGGTGAGCGTGATCAACGGCGGCTACTTCCAGACCCCCGCCGACTTCGCCAAGCACGGCTTCTACGAGGTCAGGCAGGTCGGGGTCGATCACCGCAGCGGGGCCGACGTGAACTCCAAGGAGTTCACCGCCGCCGCTACGACCTACGTCAACGGCAAGCCGGATGCCCAATCGCGCTGCGTCGACGGGCACCACTACCTGCTCCTCGACGACCTCGACAGTCGCAAGCCCTACTGGAAGAAGTCGGATTCGACGCCGTGCCGGCTCGACTACCAGTCCTGGACGCTCGGCAGCAGCGACGGCATCCTGCCCAGCGGACTGAAACCCGACCAGGCCTCGGTGGTGATCAAGGCGCTACGGGACGACTACCCGGGCTTCGTCAACGCGGGACAGCCCACGCTGATCACCGCCTCCGGCCACACCTACATCCGCCAGATCGTCGACTTCAAGCCCGTCAAGATCCCCGACCTGGGCTACTGGGGCACCCAGATCTTCCTGTGGGCGTTCAAACGGACCGGCCTTGATTCGCAGCAGTGGCCGTTCCTGCCCGGCCTCGGCGCCCGCGAGGGGCTGCACGTCGCGTACTACTACGACGTCAAGACCCTGCTGCCGGCCGCGTCCGTGATCCGCTCGACCCCGGTCCTCGACGACGACGGCCAGGTCAAGGAACGCTACGACCAGACTCAGATCTTCAACTACCGGTTCCCGGCGAAGCTGACCCCGCTGACCCTCAAGGACACCAAGCCGCAGACCCTGGTGATCCCGGAGGGCTGGAAGATCCCAGAGTGAGCAGTGGGATTCAGCCCTTCACCGCGCCGGAGGTCATCCCGGCGACGATCTGGCGGTTGAAGAAGATGTACATGATCAAGGGTGGGATGGTGATCAGCAGGATGTTGGTGAACAGCAGGTTCCACTGGTTGTTCACCTGGCCCATGAAGTTGAACAGGGTCAGCTGTACGGTGACGTTCTCCCGGCCGGGAAGGAAATAGAGCGGGCCGGTGAAGTCGTTGAAGACGCTGACCACCTGGACCACGATGATCGTGATCATCACCGGCCGGAGCAGCGGCAGCACGACCTGGAAGAACAGCCGGAGTGGGCCGGCGCCGTCCATCACCGCGGCCTCGTCCAGCTCACGCGGGATGGTCGCGACGAAGGCGCGGAAGAGCAGGATGCAGAAGGACAGCCCGAAGGTGACCTCGACCATGATCATCCCGATCATGGTCTTGAACAGGCCCAGGGTCTGCAGCACCCAGATCGTCGGCACCACGGCCGGCGGCACGATCAGCCCGGCCAGCACGAAGAAGTTGATCACCGGGTTCCAGCGCGACGACCGCCGTTGCAACACATAACCGGCCATGGCCGAGACGACCACCATCAGCGTCACGCTGCTCACGGTCAGCGTGGTGCTGTTGATGAACGCGCGCAGCACCTCGAAGTCCCGGGTGGACAGCACCTCGGTCACGTTCTGCCACAGCCTCCACTGCTCCGGCAGCGAGAACGCGAAGGTCGCCGCCTCGGCCCTGGTCTTGGCCGCGGTCAGCAGCACGAACAGGAACGGCACCAGGAAGATGATCACCGACACCACGATCGCGACCAGCCCGGCGATCCAGCCGCGGGCCACGTTGCGCCTCATCGCTCGACCTCCCGCCGGTTCAGCAGGAACGAGATCGGCACGATGATCGCGGTCACCACGACGAACAGCACCACGTTGCCCGCGGTGGAGAGGCCGTAGAACCCGGCCTGATACTGCTTGTAGATCACCGAGCCGATCACGTCGCTGGTGAATCCCGGGCCGCCGTTGGTCATCGCCCAGATCAGGTCGAACGACCGCAGCCCGCCGATCAGTGACAGCAGGATCACGGTCGCGGTGGCCGGCCGGACCAGCGGCAGCGTGATGCTCCAGAAACACCACCAGCCGCCGGCGCCATCCACCCGCGCCGCCTCGTAGTACTCCTGCGGGATCGCGACCAGCCCGGCGATGTAGATCAGGGTCGCGATGCCGAGGCCCTTCCAGACATCGACCAGCGCGACCGAGAACAGCGCCCAGGCCGGGTCGGTGAGCCAGCCGGGACCGGTGATCCCAATCGCCGCGAGCGCGCTGTTGACCAGCCCGTCGAACGGGTCGAGCAGCACCTTGAACGTGATCCCGACCCCGATCGTGGAGACCAGCACCGGGAAGAAGATCACCGACCTGAGGTAACCGCGGGCGACGATCTGGGAGGTCAACAGGATCCCGAGCAGTAACCCGATCACCACCTTCAGCCCAGAGGTCAGAAAGCCGTAGACGAAGGTGTTGACGAAGCCCTTCACCAGCATCGGCTCCCGGAAGAACTGGATGAAGTTGTCCAGCCCGATGAACTCGGTGTCGGTCAGCGTCCAGCGGGTCAGGCTGAAGTAGAACGACGCGAAGGTCGGCACCGCGAACAGCACCACGTAGAGCACGGCCGAGGGGAGATAGAACCAGGACGGGTACGGGCTCCGCCGGGCACGCCGGGTCGCCGCCCGGGTCGGCCGCGACCCGGGCGACCGTGGCGGCCCGGCGGTCGCGGTCGTCGTGACTGCCATCGCCGGCCTACCAGCCGGGCAGGCCGAGTTGCTGCGCCTGCTTCTCCACGTCCTGGTCGTACAACGCGGCGGCCTCCTTGGCGGACCGGATGCCCGAGCCGACCTCGACCGTGAAGCCGGACAGGTTCGGCCCCTTGATCGGGGAGATGAACTCCAGCGCCGGGCCGACCTTCCCCTCGTCGGTGTAGCGCTGCACGTCGGCGGCGACCGCCGGGATGTCGGCGGGCAGCTCACAGCTGCTGATCGAGTACGGCCCGGCGATGGACAGCTGCTCGGACTGGATCGCGCAACCCTTGGCCGAGACCGTGAAGGCGATGAGCTTCCGGGCCGCGTCGAGCTTGGCGTCGGTCGTCGTCTTGGGGATGTACATGGCTCCCGGCAACCAGATCGTCAGCCGGGTGCTCGCGGCGTCCTGCGCCGGCAGGGCGAACACGCCGACATCGTCGACGTTGTCCGGGAAGTTCTGCTGCAGCGTGCCGACCGCTGTGGTGGTGATCGGATAGTGCGCGGCCTCACCGGTCGCGATCAGCCGGATCCCCTCGTCGAACATCGCCGAGGCGAAGTCCTTGTTGTACATGTCCGCCTGGCCCAGTTGCTCCTGGTTGACGAAGCCCTGCAGCGCCGGCTGGTCGGCGTACTTGCGCTGGTTCTTGGTGTATTCCTCGGCCCACTTCGGGTCCTTGACCGCGACGTTGGCGAAGTCGCCGAGCACGAACAGCTGCGCGGTCCAGCTCTCGCCGTACGTCTGCGCCACGGCGATCTTGCCGGCCGCCTTGATCTTCTCGTTGTTGGCCATGAATTCGGCCCAACTGGTCGGGATCTTCAGCCCCAGCTCCTCGTACAACACCTTGTTGTACATCACCCCGCCGGCCGAACTGGTCCCGTACGGCGCACCGTAGATGCCCTTCGGCGTCTTGACCTGCGGCACGAACTCCTCGCTCAGGTCGGCGACCCAGGGCTGATCGTCGAGGGGAGCGAGGTTGGTGTCCGGGTTCAGCGCCTGAAACAGCGACCCGGAGTTGTACGTGAAGACGTCGGCCATCTCGCCGGTGGACAGCCGGGTCTTGACCAGGTTGTCACCCTCCACGCCACCCGGCCGGGTGTCGATGGTCACCTTGATATCGGGGTTCTCGGCGACGAAACCGTCCCGCAATGCCTCCGCTGCCGCGACGTCCTCGGCGCCGTTGCCGACCAGATAGGTGATTTCGACCGAACCGTCGCCGGAACTGCCGATGGAGCCGACCGAGCACGCGGTCAACATCAGGCTCGCGGCACCGACGGCCGCGAACAGGGGACGAAGGGAAACCACTGCTACCTCCTTGTAGACAGGACCACGAACCTGGGTTGAAACGGTTCACGGGATTGCTGACTACGGTAAGCCGCCGGACCCGGCGGGTCAAGAGATGCGGGACGGCCGCGGTACGAACGCGTGCTGGGCCGCCTGCCGGAACTCCCGCGGCGACCGGTCGTGAGCGGCGCGGAAGCAGCGGGTGAAATAGGCCGGGCTGGCAAAGCCGCAGGCGGCGGCGATGTCGGCGACCGGCCGCATCGTGGTGGTCAGCAGCATCGCGGCGTGCCGCAGCCGGAGCTCGGCGACGAAGGCCGTGGCGGTGGTGTCGTAGTGCCGGCGCATCGTGCGGGCCAGGTGGGCCGGGCTGACCCGGGCGAGTTCGAGCAGCCGCGGCACGCCCCGGCGCAGGTTCGGCTCCCGGCGCATCGCGGCGCAGGCGGTGACCAACCAGTCCGGGGCGCCGTGCGGCCGTTCCGCCAGCGGCTCCGGGGCCGGCCCGAGCAACGGCACGATGTCGGTCCAGAACCGGATCAGGTCGAACTGCCGGGGCCCGCCCCGGAACCGGGCCAGCGCCTCGGCGCAGACCGCCCCGGCCCGCTCGGCCTCCGCGGAGCCGGGGGAGAGCCGCCGTCGCGGCGGCAGCGCGGCCTGGTGCCAGGCCGGGTCGACGCCGGCCAGATCGGCGAAGGCGCGCCAGCCGGCGACCGGGAAGGCGATGTTGTAGAACCGGACCGGACCGGCGAGGGCGTGCTGGTCCCGCGGCCGGATCAAGATCAACTCGCCCGGCCGCAACGGCTGCACCCGCTCCGCCAGGCCCGGCCCGAGATCCTGGCTGCCGTCGCCGTCGATCACCAGCATGATCTCGAAGTAGTCGGCGTGGCCGTGCGGCTCAGACCGGCCACGCAGGTCGACCAGCGCGGCGTGGTACGGCCGGCCGAAGGCGTGGCTTTCGAAGCGCTCCGGCGACGTCGACTCGCGGGAAGGCACATCAAGAAGTTACAAGTTTTCGCGCGCTCTGTGCCTGTGCCAGGCGCGATCCGGTCGGCATTCTGAAAGAAAACGTCAACTCGCCGCCGAGGAGGCTGCCTCGATGACTCTCTCTCCCGACCCCACCCTGACCGACTTCGACCGCGACGGCTACGTGATCTTCCGCGACGTGATCGACCCCGACCTGATCGCCGAGGTCAGCGATCACGTCGACTGGCTGGAGCAGCAGCACCCGGATGTCCGGCCGGAGAATCTCGGCCACATCTATCTGCGCGACGACCCGTTCTGGGTCCGGCTGATCTCCGACGACCGCTTGGTCGACATCGCCGCCCGGTTCATCGGCGACGACGTCGCGCTGTTCGCGTCGCACTACATCAGCAAGCCGCCGTTCACCGGCCGGCAGGTGTTGTGGCACCAGGACAGCGCCTTCTGGCCGCTGGAGCCGATGGAGGTGGTGACGCTCTGGCTGGCCGTCGATCACTCGACCCCGGAGAACGGCTGCGTCCGGCTGATCCCCGGCAGCCACACCCTGGACACGGCGGCGCTGCGCGAGCGGACCGACGTGGAGAACGTGCTCGGCGCGGAGATCGCGGTCGACGTGGACGAAAGCCAGGCCGTCGACATGGTGCTGAAGCCGGGGGACGTCGAGGTGCACCACCCGAAGATCGTGCACGGCAGCAACGCCAACACCTCACCCAATCGGCGCTGCGGGCTGACCATCCGCTACATCCCGACCTCGACCCGGATCACCGCCGACGAGCAGCCGTACCCGAGCGCCTTCCTGCTCCGCGGCGACCCCGGCGTCAACACCTACCAGCCGGTCCCGACCTTCGACCCCGCCCGCCACTTCCCCCACCGCGGCGCGGCGTAAGAGACCCCAAACGCCGAGTTGTCAGAACTGAGTTGCCCTATGGCACAACTCAGTTCTGACAACTCGGCGAATGGGTGTGGACAAAGAAGATGACCGTCTCCCGGTGGTCCCGCATCGCCGACCAGTGCGATGCGGGGGCCGGGAGACGGCCAGGCTGGTGCCTCGTGGGGTCAGGCCGACTTGGCCGACCCCGAGGAAGCGATGTAGTTGGGGCCCAGCGCCCCGGACCGCAGCAGGTCGAGCCGCTCCGCGAGCAGGTCTTCCAGTTCCGCGATCGACCGCCGCTCCCGCAGCATGTCCCAGTGCGTCCGGGCCGGCTTCTCGTCCTTGGCCTCCGGACGCTCACCGTCCGACCGCAGCGATTCCGCACCGCACCGCGGGCACTCCCACAGGGCGGGGATCTCCGCCTCCTCCGCGAACGTCAGCGCGAAGTGGTGCTGATTCGGACAGTCGTATCCGATCTCCTGGCGAGGAGCGAATTCGACTCCGGTCTCATCCTCGAAGCTCTTGGCGCCGAGGCCGGATCCCCGTAACGAACGATCTGCCATCGTGTCCCTCCCGACTCGATCCTGACTGAGTTGTACCCCTGGTCATCTCAACTCGCGAGTCGGTGGAATTGTTCCGAACCGGTGAACAAACCGGTTCATCACGGTGTGACGGGCGCCTCCCGCGGCGGTGGCCGGACCCCGAGCAGCGCGATCGCACCGACCAGCAGCACCAGTGCGATGCCGATGATGCCCATCCGGTCGCTGGCGAAGATGCCCGCGAACAGCCCGAACAGGCTCGGCGCGAGGAAGGACACGGCCCGGCCGGTGGTCGCGTACAGGCCGAACAGCTGGCCCTCGTGACCGGCCGGCGACAACCGAGCCAGGAAGGTCCGCGAGCTGGACTGGGCCGGCCCGACCCACAGGCAGAGGGCCAGCCCGAAGATCCAGAACATGGTCGAGCCCTGCGCGAACAGGAGCACGACCGCCGCCACGATCAGCCCGCCGAGCGACACCAGAATGATCAGCTTCGGCCCGACCCGGTCCTCGATGAAGCCGGCGGCGAACGCGCCGGCCGCGGCGACCACGTTGGCCGCCACCCCGAAGATGATCACTTCACCGGCGGACAGCCCGTACACGCTGCGGGCAAGCACGGCCCCGAAGGCGAACACCGCCGCCAGGCCGTCCCGGAAGATCGCGCTGGCGAGCAGGAACCAGACGGTGTGCCGGGCTCCTGCGTACAACCCGCGGAGCTGCTTGATCAGCACCCCGTACGAGGCGAAGAAGCCGACCCGGGCGGCACGGTCGGTCGGCGGGATCTCCGGCACCGCGATCAGCACCGGGATCGACCAGACCGCGAACCAGACGGCCGCGACCACCGCCAGCACCCGGAACTTCAGCCCGCCGTCGGCGGTCACGCCGAACAGGCCGACCTCGGGCTGGATGAACAGCAGGTACGCGCCGAGCAGCACGCCGATGCCGCCGACATAGCCGGCCGCCCAGCCGAAGCCGGACACCTTGCCGATCGTCGCCGGGGTGGAGACCTGCCGCAGCATCGCGTTGTACGAGACGCCGGCGAACTCGGAGAAGACGCTGCCGGCGGCCATCAGGATCAGGCCGAGCCAGAGGTAGGAGTATTCGTCGCGGACGAAGAACAGCCCGGCGGCGGAGATCACGGTGAGCCCGCTCCACAGCGCCAGGTTGAGCTTGCGTCGTCCGCCGGCGTCGGCCCGCTGACCGATCACCGGGGCGAGCAGCGCGATCAGCAGCCCGGCCGCGGCGAGCGCGATGCTCAGCCAGGTCGCGCCGGACAGCGAGCCGGTCGGGGCCTGGGCGGCGACGTCCTCGGTCAGGTAGGGCGCGATCACGAACGTCACCACGATCGTGCTGTACGCGCTCGCTCCCCAGTCCCACAGCGCCCAGGCCAGCACCCGGCCGCGCTTGGTTCGGGGCGGGGTGGGGTCGGTCGACGGCTCGGTCGAGGTGTCCATGGTGCGGCTCAGGTCCAGAGCCCGCGACGGTTCAGCACGTCGGACAAGATATCGATCCGATCGGTGAAAATGCCGTCGACGCCCAGATCGATCAGCCGCTCCATCTCGGCGGCGTCGTCCACGGTCCAGACGTGCACCTGTTTCCCGGCCCGATGCACCGCCCGGACCAGGCCCTCGGTCAGCACCTGCAGGTCCCGGCCGGCGACCCGGTGTCGCACCGGCAACTGCAGCGCCGCCCCGGCGGTGTTGATCATGGTGGTCAGCCGAGGGGCGAACCGGTTCCAGGCGATCCCGGCCTGGCTGGCCGCGGTCGGCGTCTCCGGCCCGAGCAGCCGGCGCAGCCGGTGCAGCCGAGACGTACCGAACGAGGAGACGCAGACCCGGCCACCGGCGCCGTGCCGGGCGATCGCCTCGGCCAGCAGCGGCACCGCGGCGTCGGACTTGGCGTCGACGTTGAACCGTACGTCCGGGAACTCCTCCAGCAGCTCGGTGAATGTGGGGATCGGGTCGAGCCCGCCGATCTTGGCCGCCGCGACCTCCCGGTAGGGCAGCGCGCCGATCAGCCCGGTCCGGTCGGTGACCCGGTCCAGCCGGTCGTCATGGAAGGCGACCAACACCCCGTCGGTCGTGGCATGCACATCGGTCTCGAAGTAGCGGTAGCCGAGCTTGGCCGCCTCGGTGAAGGCGTGCAGCGTGTTCTCCCGACCGACGTTCGGCGGATAGGTCGCGCCGCCACGGTGAGCGAAGGCGAGGAACGGGGCGTCGAAATAGGCGTAGTCCGCCGCGCGCATCGTCCTGGTCAGCGGCACTCGGCCTCAGACGTTCGGGAGCTGGCGCAGCACGTCGCCGATCACGGGCGGCAGCCACGGCGGCACACCGAAGACGGCCAGCGAGAGGTAGATGCCGGTCAGCGCGCCGCAGACGGCCAGCACGATCAGCAACACCTTCTGTCGCCGCGGCCAGCGGCTGACGATGCCGAGCAGGTGCTTGAAGAACCGCATCAGCCGGTTGGCCCAGGCGAACTCCGACGACCACACGGCTAGCCCGAGCAGGACCAGCGGGATGCCGCCGGGGCCGGGCAACGGACCGGTGACCGCGCCGAGGATGATGAAGAACAGCCCGGCCAGCGCGACGCCGATCCGGTAGACGACCAGCTTCCGTGGGTCCTGTCGGATCCGCTGCCGCCACTTCCAGCGGTCCTGGTCGGGCTCGATCAGGACGTGATCGTTGTGCTCCGGCTCGTACTCGTCGAACGGCGACCCGCGCTTCCACCGGGCGCGGTGTTTCCGCGCCGTACGGGAAGCCTGATCCGCCGACATGCGACCACTCTATTCGCCGCTTGTGCACCAGTCCGATCGGACCGGAAAATTCAGCGCGCCGCTACGATGTAGGTATGTAGTTGCAAGCTGAGGAGGCTTGATGGCGATCGTTACCGCACGAAGGTTCAACCAGTCGCCGTCGGAGGTGAAGGCCCTCGCCAAGGGCGAGCCGGTGTTCGTCACCGACCGCGGACAAACGGCCCTGGTCGTCATGTCGGCCGAGCAGTACGACCGGCTCACCGGCGGGTCCAATGCCTACGACTCGCTCCGTATGGACGAGGACGCCGCCGACGTCGACTTCGAGCCGATCGTGGATCGTGAACCCGGCCGGATCGCCGACCTGTGACCTACCTGCTCGACACCAACGTCGTGAGTGAGCTCCGCAAGCGATTCCCGGATGACGGCGTTGCCCGGTGGGCGAAGGCGGTCCACGCGGGAGTTCTTTTCCTCAGCGTCATCACGATCCGGGAGCTCGAAGCCGGAATTCTGGCCAAGGAGCGACGGGATGCAACCCAGGGCGCAGTCCTGCGCCGCTGGTACGAGCGGAAGGTCCTGTCCGGCTACCGGGATCGGATTCTGCCGATCGACCTGGACATCGCACGCCGCTCCGCAGCCCTCCACGTCCCGGACCCGATGCCGGAACGGGACGCCCTGATCGCCGCGACGGCTCTGGTCTCCGGGCTGACAGTGGTCACCCGCAACGTCGGCGACTTCGCGCGGACCGGTGTCGGCCTGCTCGATCCCTGGAACGGATAGCCGAACCTACAACGCGTGCCGGCGTTCCCAGACCGCTGCGGCGATCGATGCGATGAACGCGTGGGCGACCTCGCCCGGCCAGGGGGCGGTCGTCGCGACGGCGAGCACGAACGGGCGGGCGTCGGGCGGCCGGATCAGGCCGGCGTCGTGCACGACGTCGGTGACCCAGCCGTTCTTGTGGGCGACCCAGGTGCCCGGCGGCAGCCCGGCCCGCAGGTCGGTGGCGACCTCGTTGGCGGCGAGTACGGCGAGGACCGCGTCGCAGGTGGTGCGATCGGCGGCGGTGCCGTGGTGCAGGGCGGACAGGATCGTGGCCAGGCCTCGGGTGGTGATCAGATTGCGGTCGCCAAGCCGGTCCCGGGCGGCGTAGTCGTTGATGCCCCGGCCGACGGAGACACCGGTCGCGCCACAGGTCGCGATCGCCTCGGCCACGGCCGGCAGCCCGACCTGGTCCAGGACCAGGTTGGTGGCCAGGTTGGACGATCGGACGACCGAGCGCTGACAGAGCCAGCGCAGGGTTGCCGTCCCGCCGAGCCGGTCCCACGGCTGCGGATCCGAATCGTCCTCCTGGACCACGCCGAACGGGGTGCCGACCTGGGAGGTGAACTCGTTGTGCACCGGCAGTTCGGCGTCCAGGTCGAGCTTTCCGGCCGCGGCCAGCCGGTAGGCCGCCAGCACCAGCGGCAGCTTCATCGTCGAGGCGGCGTAGTGCTGTGCGTCCGGGTTGACCTCGGCCACGGTGTCGCCGTGATCATCGAGCAGGGTGACCGAGACGGTGGCCGGGCCCGGGTCGGGGCGTTCGGCGACGAGGCGTTCGAGCTCGGTAGCGACCGCGGCCGCGGATGTCTTCACCCGCCCATCTAACCGGATCGGAATCGGTGCCAGAATCAAGCCGTGACCGCGATTCTGTCGATCCAGTCCTCCGTCGCGTACGGGCACGTCGGCAACAGTGCCGCCACGTTCCCGCTGATGCGGCTCGGCGTCGAGGTGTGGCCGGTGATCACCGTGCACTTCTCCAACCACACCGGGTACGAGAGCTGGCGCGGGCCGCTGCTGGCCGCCGGCGACATCGCCGAGGTGATCAAGGGGCTGGACGAGCGCGGCGTGCTGTCCCGCTGCGACGCCGTCCTGTCCGGCTATCAGGGCGCCGCCGAGGTCGGTGCCGTGATCTTGGACGCGGTCGCGCTGGTGAAGCAGCGCAACCCGGACGCGATCTACTGCTGCGATCCGGTGATGGGCGACGTCGGCCGCGGATTCTATGTCCGGGAAGGGATTCCGGAGTTCATGCGGGACCGGGTGGTGCCGGCCGCGCAGTTGATCACCCCGAACCAGTTCGAGCTGGAGTATCTGACCGGCCGGTCGGCCAAGACCCTGGACGACGTGCTGGCCGCCGCCGACGCCGCCCGCGCGATGGGCCCGGAAACGGTGCTGGTGACCAGCGTGACCCATGATCTGGTCGCCGAGGACACGCTGCAGATGATCGCGGTGACCGAGACCGAGGCCTGGTCGGTGACCATCCCGCTGCTGCGGCAGACCTTCACCGGCAGCGGCGACCTGACCGCCGCCACGTTCCTGGCCCACACCCTGACCACCGACCTGCCGACGGCCCTGTCCCGGACCGCCGCGATCGTGCATGGGGTCTTGTCGGCGACCGTCGAGTCGGGCCAGACCGAGCTGCAGTTGGTGGCGGCGCAGGACGAGATCGCCGATCCCAGCCACACCTTCGAAGCGACCCGGTTGCGCTGACCTGCCGTTCCGGAAGGGGACCCCATGCTGATCGAGCACCGTGGCCGGCAACCGGTGATCCCGGCCTCGGCCTACGTCGCGCCCACGGCCGTGATCTGCGGCGCGGTGATCTTGGGGGAGCGGGCCCGGGTGTTGCACGGCGCGGTGATCACGGCCGAGAACGGCGAGGTGCGGACCGGCGACGACGTGGTGATCATGGAGAACGCCCTGGTCCGCGGCCGCGGTGATCATCCGGCGGTGATCGGCGACGCCGTGCTGATCGGACCGCACGCCCACGTCAACGGCGCGACGATCGAGGACGAGGTGTTCGTCGCGACCGGCGCCTCGCTGTTTCCCGGTTCGGTCGCCGGCGCCGGCTCCGAACTGCGGATCAACAGCATCCTGCACGTGAACTCGCGCCTGCCGCCCGGCACCGTCGTCCCGATCGGCTGGATCGCCGCCGGCGACCCGGCCCAACTCTTCTCACCCGACCGGCACGACGAACTCTGGGAAACCCAACGAGGACTGGATTTCCCCGGCACCGTCTACGGCGTCGAGCGCGGCACCCCGATGCGCGAGATCATGCGCCGTCAAGCCGACTTCTACGCCGCCCACCTGGCGGATCAAGAACTCAACTGAGCCGAGTCCGTCCCCTGAGCCCGTCGAAGGGCAGACCATATGATCACCAAGCCCTTCGACAAGCTCAGGGAACGGAACCAGCAACCCCACTCGGCAGAGCCCGTCCGTTCCCTGAGCCCGTCGAAGGGCAAGCCACATGATCACCAAACCCTCCGACCAGCTCAGGGAACGGAACCAGCAACACCAGTCGGCAGAGCTTGTTCGTTCCCTGAGCCTGTCGAAGGGCAGACCACACGGCTCGGGCGTGCGTGCCCCCGAGCCCGGCGCGACTGTTTTCGGCCCGCGCGACTGCGGCAACGGTCTTGCCTACCTGGAACAGTCGCGTCGAGCGGTGTGCGGTCTGTAAGTGCGCGAGTAGGTGGTCGGCGGTGTGGTTTCGCGCGTCGGGTTGGGTGCGTGGGGGCTTTCTTGGCGGCAAAGGGGCGGTTCGGGCGTAGGTCGGGTTGGTGCCGCCCGATTGCGTCCGCCGATGGCCATCGAGTGTGCAGTTAACGACGTGGAATCTGCGATTTTGCGTCGTTAAGGTCACACTCGGCGACCTCGGAGGGCACTTCGGCGCCATGGCGACCACCGAACGACGCAACCCGGCCGACCAGACCCGACCGACGCGAACCCGGCCCCTTGCTGCGCCTGAAAGTCTGCCCGTCGCCACCGCACCGCGCTGCCGCAGCGATCTCGGGCGCCCGCTCCCTCCGCGAACGGCCGGATCTCTCGCCGCGACCCTTGCCGGCCCGCGCGACCGCTGCAACAGTCGCGTGCGCCCTCAACGGTCGCGTCGAGGCCCGGGATCCGTCAGTGGGTGTCGTAGTAGATCTGGATGTCGGCGCCGACGGCGTTGAGGCGGTTGGCCAGGTCCTCGTAGCCGCGGTTGATCACGTACACGTTGCGCAGCAAGGATTCGCCGCGGGCGGCGAGCATGGTCAGCAGCACGCACATGGCGGGGCGCAGGGCGGGCGGGCAGATGACTTCGGCGCCGCGCCAGCGGGTGGGGCCGGTGACCTCGACCCGGTGCGGGTCGAACAGCTTCACCTGGGCGCCGAGCTTGTTCAGGTCGGTCAGGTAGATCGCGCGGTTGTCGTACACCCAGTCATGGATGATCGTCGACCCACTCGCGGTCGCCGCGATCACGGCGAAGAACGGCAGGTTGTCGATGTTGAGGCCCGGGAACGGCATCGGCTGGATGCTGTCGATCGGCGCCTTCAGCTCGGACGGGTGCACGGTCAGGTCGACCAGCCGGGTATGCCCGTTCTGCGCCACGTACTCATCCGACAAGGAGTAGCGCAGGCCCATCTCGGTCAAGATCGACAACTCGATCTCGAGGAACTCGATCGGCGCCCGCCGGATGGTCAGCTCCGACTCGGTCACCACGGCGGCGGTGAGCAGGCTCATCGCCTCGATCGGATCCTCCGACGGCGCGTACTCGACATCGGTGTTGATGCTCTCCACACCGCGGATCCGCAGCGTCGTGGTGCCGATGCCGTCGATCTCCACGCCGAGGTGGGTGAGGAAGACGCAGAGGTCCTGCACCATGTAGTTGGAGCTGGCGTTGCGCAACACGGTCTCGCCGGTGAACAGCGCGGCGGCCAGCAACGCGTTCTCGGTGCCGGTGTCGCTGCGCTGAGTGAGCACGATGGCCCGGGTCGGCACGACGCTCGGGTCGACCTTGCAGTGGTAGAAGCCGTCGGTCGGCGTCACCGAGAGGCCGAACTGGCGGAACACCTGCAGGTGCGGCTCGATGGTCCGGGCGCCAAGATCACAACCGCCGGCGTACGGCAGCTCGAACTCGTGCATCAGGTGCAGCAGCGGTCCGAGGAACATCAGGATGCTCCGGGTCCGCCGGGCCGCCTCGAGATCCATCGACTCCAGATCCAGCCGGGCCGGCCGGACCAGGGTCAGGTCCTGCCGGTTGGCCGACCAGGTCGCCTCCACGCCGATACTGGTCAGCACCTCGAGGATCCGGTTGACCTCTTCGATCTTGGCGATGCCGCGGATCGTGGTCCGGCCCTGGTTGAGCAGGCTGGCACAGAGCAACGCGACGGCCGCGTTCTTGGAGGACCGGACGTCGATGCTGCCGCTCAGCTTCGCGCCGCCCGTGACCCGCAGGTGCATCGGACTGGCGCCGACGGAGATGATGGGGGAGTCGAGGGCGTCCGCGATGCGGCTCACCATGTCAAGACTCAGGTTCTGGTTACCGGCCTCGATCCGATGGATCGCACTCTGACTCGTCCCCAGCACGGTGGCCAGCTGGGTCTGGGTCAGCCCGCGGTGCTTGCGCGCGTCGCGGATCAGAGTGCCGATGCGGTCCAGTGAGGTTTCAGTCACGCGGAGCACCATATCTCATATGTGAGTTAAACCAAGGTAAGGCCTGTGGTCGACGTGTCGCGCCCCGGCGCTACCGGTCGCCCGGCGCCTTCTAGAGTTGCGTCTATGACCGCACACTTTGATGTCGTAGTCCTCGGCGCGGGTCCGGGAGGCTATGTGGCCGCGATCCGCGCGGCCCAGCTGGGGCTGAAGACCGCCATCGTGGAGAAGAAGTACTGGGGCGGCGTCTGCCTGAACGTCGGTTGTATCCCGAGCAAGGCCCTGCTGCGCAACGCCGAGCTGTCGCACATCCTGACCAAGGAAGCGAAGACGTACGGCATCAACGGCGAGGTCACCATGGACTTCGGGGCCGCCTTCAAGCGCAGCCGGGCCGTCGCGGACCGGATGAGCAAGGGCGTCCACTTCCTGATGAAGAAGAACAAGATCACCGAGTTCGACGGCTGGGGCACCTTCACCGATGATCACACCCTGTCCGTCCAGGGTGACTCGGGCGAGGCCGAGACGATCACGTTCGATCACGCGATCATCTCCACCGGTGCGACGACCAAGCTGCTGCCGGGCACCGAGCTGAGCGAGCGGGTGGTCACCTACGAGGAGCAGATCCTCACCGACACGCTGCCGGAGTCGATGATCATCGCCGGCGCCGGCGCGATCGGCGTCGAGTTCGCGTACGTGCTGACGAACTACGGCGTCAAGGTGACCATCGTCGAGTTCCTTGATCGCATCGTGCCGCTGGAGGACGCCGAGGTGTCGGCCGAGCTGGCCAAGGCGTACAAGAAGCTCGGCGTCACCCTGCTGACCTCGACCAAGGTCGACGCGATCGACGACTCCGGCGACAAGGTCAAGGTGACCGTGTCCCCGGCCAAGGGCGGCGACAGCCAGGTGTTGGAGGCCGACAAGGTGCTGCAGGCGATCGGCTTCGCGCCGCGGACCGACGGCTACGGCCTGGACAAGGCCGGGGTCCAGCTGACCGATCGCGGCGCGATCGACATCGACGGCCTGATGCGGACCAACGTGCCGCACATCTACGCGATCGGCGACGTCACGGCGAAGCTGATGTTGGCCCACACCGCCGAGGCGCAGGGGATCGTGGCCGCCGAGACCATCGCCGGCGCGCCGACGCAGGAGATCAACTACGACTTCATCCCGCGGGCGACCTACTGCCAGCCGCAGATCGGTTCGTTCGGCTACACCGAGGCTCAGGCCAAGGAGAAGGGCTACGACGTCAAGGTGGCGAAGTTCCCGTTCGCGGCCAACGGCAAGGCCTGGGGTCTGGGCGACGCGACCGGCTTCGTCAAGATCGTTTCCGACGCGAAGTACGGCGAGCTGCTCGGCGCCCACCTGGTCGGCCCCGAGGTCACCGAGCTGCTGCCGGAGCTCACCCTGGCCCAGCTCTGGGACCTCACCGCGGAAGAGATCTCCCGCAACATCCACGCCCACCCGACCCTCTCGGAGTCCCTCAAGGAAGCCGCCCACGGCATCTCCGGCCACATGATCAACATCTGAGGCTGATCAACCTCGGGAATAAACGGCGGCGAGAGCCGCGGCGGTGGCCCGGAGTCGGTCGCGGAGTTCGACCGGGGTCAGCAGCTCGACCTCGGCACCGACCTTGAGCACCTCGGTCTCGGCATGACCGAGGGACTCAATCGGAATCCGGGCCGTGGTCCAGCCGTCCGGGTCGGGCTCGGTCGCGGTGTCGATCACGGAGGCGACGGCGGCATCGCCCCACAGGTCACGGATCCGTTCGAGTCCGCGCGGCGACAGGCGGATCGTCGCGATGTCCTGAAACAGTCGCTCCTGGAAACCGGCGAGTTGATCATGCCAGTACGCGGCGAGATCGAAATCAGTCGGGCGGTCGAAGGCCTCGCCGATCTCCTCGACTCCGAGCACCTGGTTGACCCGGTAGGTCCGGGGCGGGCCGTCCTCGGCGGTCCGGGCGACGAGATACCACCGGCCGGCCTTGAGCACCAGGCCCAGCGGCTCCAGCGTGCGCCGGACCAGCGCGGGTTCTTTCCAGCGGCGGTAGAGCACGGTGAGTCGGCGTTGCTGCCACAGGGCGGCGGCCACGTCGGCCAGATAGGCCGGGTTGTCCCGGTCGGCGTACCAGCCGGGAGCATCGAGGTGGAAGCGATCCCGGACCGTCTCGGCCTGCCGGCGGAGCTCCGGCGGCAGGGCCGCGTGCAGCTTGCGTTCCGCGCCGGCGAGGACCGCGCCGAGACCGAGATCGTCGGCCGCCTGAGGCAGCCCGGTGAGGAACAGCGCCTGGGCTTCGTCGCGGGTCAGGCCGGTCAGCCGGGTGCGGTAGCCCTCGATCAGCCGATAGCCGCCGCCGCGGCCGGTGTCGGCATAGAGCGGCACGCCGGCGAACTGCAGCGACTCCATGTCCCGATAGACCGTGCGGACCGACACCCCGAGCTCGTCGGCCAGCTCCTGCGCGGTCATCGACTGCCGCGCCTGCAGCAACATCAGGACACTGACCAGACGGCTGGCACGCATCCGGTCAGTATGGACGGAAAGACTGACAGAGGGTGGCAGTGTTGACCGACAGAGTGCCGCCATGAGCATCGACACCACTTCCGCCGAGCCGATCACCGACGGCCGGCACGACTTCGACTTCATCGCCGGCAGCTGGGCCGTGCACAGCCGCCGGGTGATCGACGCGCTCGACCCGGAGTGCGACGAGTGGGTCGAGTTCGACGGCACCTGCGACGCGCGGTTGATCTTGGACGGGCTCGGCAACTCCGACTCGTTCTTCGTGCCGGCCCTGCCCGACGGCCGCAGCCTCGAGGGTTTCACCGTGCGGTTGTTCGAGCCCGAGACCGCGCTGTGGCGGATCTGGTGGGCCTCGACCACTCGGCCCGGCGTGCTGGACGAGCCGGTGGTCGGTCGCTTCGTCGACGGCGTCGGCACCTTCGAATGCCCGGACGTGGTCAACGGCGTCTCGCTGCTGGTGCGCTACCGCTGGTCCGACATCACCGCCGACTCGGCCCGCTGGCAGCAGTTCTTCTCCTTCGACGACGGCGTCAGGTGGCATCTGAACTGGACCATGGACAACACCCGCATCGCGGCCGCCGGATGAGTTCGACGGCGCCGACGGCCACCGAATGCGGGGTGGTCGAGCTGCGCCGCTACCTGTTGCGGCCCGGCGGCCGGGACGCCCTGATCGAGCTGTTCGAGCGCGAGTTCGTGGAGTCGCAGGAAGTCCTGGGGATGCACCTGTTCGGCCTGTTCCGCGAGGAGGGCGCCGATGATCATTTCGTCTGGTTCCGTGGGTTCCGTGACCTGGGGGAGCGGCTGACGGCCCTACAGACCTTCTACAGCGGTCCGGTATGGGCCCGGCACGGTGCCGCCGCCAACGCCACCATGATCTCCACCGACGACGTGCTGCTGCTCCGCCCCACGCAGTTGTACGCGAGCGAACCGCCCGGCCGAGACGGCAGCGACCGCCCGCCGCTGGAGGTGGCGGTCAGCGACCTGCGGGGCCGGTCCGACGCCGATCGGACCGCCCTCGGCGACCCGGCGATGCCGCCCGGTTTCCGGCCCTTGGGGCGCTTCGAGACGCTGCCCGCGGAGAACGACTTCCCCGGGCTCCCGGTCCGGGACGCGGACGTTGTGGTGATCATCGGCACCGGTGCCCCCGCCCCCGGCGGCGAGGGGGTCGTCCGGCACCGCCTGCTCCCCACCGCCCGGTCGCGCTGGCCCTGATCCGCGACGATGCGGCCGGGCTCAGCGACCTCCGTCCGAGGGTCGGTAGCCGCGGGCCTGCAGCTCGTACAGCTCGGCGTAGTGGCCGCCCGCGGCGATCAGGTCGTCGTGGCTGCCGTACTCGATCAGTCGACCATGATCGAGGACGGCGATCACGTCGGCCGACGCGACGGTGGAGAACCGATGCGTGATCAAGATGGTGATCGTCCCGGTCTCCCGACCGGATCTGGCCGCCGCGGCGTAACGATCGAACAGCTGGTGCTCGGTGATCGCGTCCAAGGCCGCGGTCGGCTCGTCCAGGACCCTGATCAGCGGCGCATCGCGCATCATGCCGCGAGCGATCGCCAGCCGCTGCCACTGACCGCCGGACAGGTCGATACCGCCCGGCCAGCTCGCCCCGAGCTGGGTTGCCAGGCCCGCCGGGACCGTGTCCACGACGGCCTCGGCGGCGCCGGCCCGGATCCCGGCCCGGACCGCTTGCTGATCATCACGACGCGGCAGGTCACCGATGCCGACGGTCTCGGACAGGATCAGTTCGAACCGTACGTGATCTTGGAACGCGCCGCTCAGCCGAGCCTGCCAGGCGGCGACGTCCAGCGTGGTCAGGTCGGCGCCGCCGACCGTGATCGCGCCGGCGGTGGCGGTCCGGAGCCCGGTGATCACCTCGGCCAGCGTCGACTTCCCGGCTCCGTTCTCGCCGACCACCGCGAGGACCGTGCCGGGGGCCAGGTCGAGGGTGATCCCGGCCAGCGCCGCGCGCTCCGATCCCGGATAGTGATAGCTCACCCCGGACAGGCTCAGCCGGCCCGGTCGCCGCGGCGGCTCTTCGGCGCCGATGTGGTCGGCCGTGATCCGGTCGGCGGCGTCGAGCAGCCAGAGGAACCGGCCGGCCGTCCGCGTCATGTCGGCCAGCTCGCTGACCACGCCGCGCAGCTCGCCGCTGACGTTCTGCAGGCGGGTGACCAACAGCAGGGCCAGGGTGAGCCCGACGATGTCGGCACGGCCGGCCAGCGTGTCGCCGACCAGCAGTGCGATCACCGCCGCCGCAACGCTGAAGAAGAGCACCTGGGTGATCGCGGTGAGCCCGGCCTCGCGGACCGCCACGATGACCAGCGGCCGGCGCCAGGCCCGGGCGGCCGCTCGGAGCCGGGCTCGGAGGCCGTCGGCCAGGCCGAAGACCCGGACCTCGCCGAAGTGCTCCGGATCGATGCCGAGCCGGAGCAGCGCCCGGGCCAACCGACCGGGCTCGGCGCTCGCCGCTTCGGCGCGGCCGCGCCAGCGCGCGACGATCGGCCCGGCCAGCACGGTCGGAACGCCGGCGAGGGCGACCACCAGCATCCGCGGATCGGCCGAAGCCGCCATGATCAAGACTCCGACCACCCCGACGACGGAGTTGAGCTGGTTGAGCAACGTGTTGACGGCCAGCCCGATCGCCCCGGAGCGCTCTCGCAGGATCTGCAGTTGATCAAGGTAGCGGGGGTCGTCCAGGTGATCGACGGTCGGGATGGTCGCCGTGACCCGGGCGATCTCGGCGGCGAAGGTGGCGCCGACGCGTTCCATCTGGTTGATCCGGGAGCTGATCCCGATCATGAACAGCAGCCGGGACAGAGCGATCTGACCGACGAAGAGCGCCGCAGCGGTGATCATCCGGTGCTGATCTCCGGCCGTCGCGCCGGCGATGAACAGGGCCAGCGACCAGGGCTGCAGCAGAGCGACCAGGACTCCGGCCACCTCGGCGAGGCAGCCGAGGGAGGCGACCGGAGCGACCCGGATCGACGTGCTGACGAGGAGTCGGAGGGCTCGCAACAGCGAGGTCATCAGAGCTCACCCCGGAACCGTGCCGCCTGCAGCTCGAACATCCGCGCATAGCTGCCACCAAGCCGGATCAAGTCCCGGTGGCTGCCGGACTCGATCACCCGCGCCCCGGAAGCGCCGGGTGGAGTGCCGAGGACGGCGATCCGGTCTGCGTGTCGGACCGACGACAGCCGGTGCGTGATCAACAACGTGCTGCACCGGCGCCGATGATCGAGTACAGACTCGAACAGCGCTACCTCGGCCCGGACGTCGAGCGCCGCGGTCGGCTCGTCCAGCGCGAGCAGGCCGGCCCCTGCCTCGATCGCGGTCAGCGCTCGGGCCAGCGCGATCCGCTGCCACTGGCCGCCGGACAGGTTCGTCCCGCCGGCGAACTCGGCCGACAGCACCGTGCCGGGACCGTCCGGCAGTTCCTTGATCACCGTGTCCGCCCCTGCCTGGGCGGCGGCTCGGGCCCAGTCCGTACCGGATTGCCAGCGGTTGCCGGCCAGCAGGTTCTCGGCCGCGCTGAGTGGCAGCCGGAGGAACTGCTGGAAGATCGGCGCGATCCGCGACCGGGCCACCGGATCCGTCGCGGGGTCCCGACCGTCGATCCGGATCGTGCCGGCAGCGGCCGGCCAGAGCCCGCAGAGCAGCCCGAGCAGTGTCGACTTGCCGGCCCCGTTCGGCCCGACGACCGCCACACACTCACCCGGTTCGATGATCAACTCCAGCTCCTCCAGCACGGGGGAGTCACGCCCCGGATATCCGAAGGTCAGCCCGCGGATCTCGATCCGCGCCGGCTTCGGCTCGGGCGGCGAGCTCGGGGAACGAAGCGTCGCTTGCGCCCGGGCCGGAAAGGGTAGGCCGAGCGAGGTGCGTAAGTCGACCAGCCGGGACAGTTCGGTGGCCGTACGGTCCAAAGACGTCTCGTCGTCCTCCTGCCGGCCGAACACACTCAGCGCCAGCATCGCCTGCACCAGGGTGACCAGCGATGCCACGGTCACCTTGCCGCCGCCGACGTCGAAGATCAACACGCCGAACGCGCCGGCATTCAGGAGCAGTAGCAAGATCAACGACCCGACGGTGCCGCGCACGGTCCGGCGCCGGTCGGCCGCGACGCCGACCATGATCTGTCGCCGCAGCGCCACGAACGCATCGACGAACCACTCGGCCAGGCCGAACAGCCGCACCTCCTTGGCGGAGGCCCGGTCCGAGACCGCGCGATACAGATAGGCGGCGCGGT
Organism: Microlunatus speluncae; assembly: GCF_009299835.1. Classification (GTDB taxonomy): domain Bacteria; phylum Actinomycetota; class Actinomycetes; order Propionibacteriales; family Propionibacteriaceae; genus Microlunatus; species Microlunatus speluncae. Next base: position 716,371 of record NZ_VKCZ01000014.1, on the reverse strand, counting down.
GCCGCAGCGGAATCGCCCCGGCGTCGTCCATCAGCACGGACCGCCACCGGGCGGTGGTGCGGGACAGGATCAGCCAGCCGACCAGCAGGATGACCGCGATCCACCAGTGCCAGCCGGCCACGATCACCAGGGCGCCGATGCCGGACAGCCGGGACGAGATCACGCCCCACAGGCCGCCGACTCCGCGCAGAAACAGCCAGTGCTGCAGCACCCCGGCCGCCTGCTCCAGCGTCTGGGCGCCGGCCGGGGACCGGATCCCGGTGATCGAGTACGGAGCGGTGGCGGTGTCCAGCAGCAGGTCCTGGTATGCGCTCAGGTACCGAGCCCCGGTCACCTCCTCGACCCCGCCCGAGATCGCCGCCAGCAGCGGGCCCGCGACGAGCGCGGCGGCGGTCGCGGTCAGCCAGCCCCAGACTGCGGCCGGATCGCCGGAACCGCCCACCACCTCAGCCAGCGCCCCGATCAGTCGACCCGAGCTGATCATCGCGGCGACCGCGGCGACGGCGTGCAAGGTCGCCAGGGCCAGGCAGATCAGGGCATGGAGGGGAGCGGCGCGCCAGAGCAACCGGAGGTGGATCAGCAGGCGGGAGATGGAGCGCGGCAGCCTGGGCATGGCAAGACCCTTCGTTCGAGTGAACTAGGCGGACTCGCGTCCACCCGGGCCTTGGATCAGGCGATCCTGATCATGCCCGGTGGTGCGGTTCGTACGCCACTGGATTTCGGACTTGCGCGCGCTCTTACCGACCCAATCACGGGACCTACGGTCCACGCACGCTGTATGTGATGGAGATCACATCAAGGACCCGATGATGATCAACTTCGAGGCCGGTCGGGGTAGGTAGACAGATGAGGGAGGATGGTCGCATGCCGTACCAGATCACCGGGCTGCCGGAAGCCGACGCCGTGCTCAACGAATACCCGTTCGCCCTGGTGGCCGGGATGATGCTCGACCAGCAACACCCGATGGAGCACGCGTTCCGGGGCCCCTGGAAGATCCTCGACCGGTTCGGCACGCTCGACCCGGCGGCGATCGCCACGGCCGACCCGCAGGAGTTCGCGGCCCTGTGCGCGGTGCCGCCGGCCGTGCACCGGTTCCACGGCGCGATGGGGGCCCGGCTGCAGGAACTGGCCCGGGTCGTGGTCGAGGAGTACGACGGCGACGCCTCCCGGATCTGGACCGAGGCCAAGTCGGGCGCCGAGTTGCTGAAGCGGGTGCAGTCGCTGCCCGGCTTCGGCAAGCAGAAGGCGCAGATCTTCGTGGCGCTGCTGGCCAAGCAGGCCGGCATCCAGCCGCGGGGCTGGAAGGCGGCCGCCGGCGACTATTCGCTCAACGGCTTCCGCTCGGTCGCCGACGTGATCGACCCGGAGACGTTGCTGAAGGTGCGCAGCTACAAGAAGGCCAAGAAGGCCGCCGCCAAGGAAGCCGCCGCGCCCTGACGTTCAGGCGGTGAGGGAGAGGCCGCCCCGGCTGTCGCCCAGCGCGGCCACCTCGGCCCACAGCGCCGCCAGCCGGTCGACGGCCTCGGTCAGCGTTTCGGTCGGCAGCGTGTAGGCGATCCGGAGCCGGCGCTCGCCGCCGCCGTCGGGGAAGAACTGGCTGCCCGGCGTGAGCAGCAGGCCGTGCCGCTCCGCGTTGGCGGCCAGCCGGCCGGACAGCTCGCCCGGCAGTGAGACCCAGACCGAGAGCCCGCCGGTCGGCCGGGTCAGGGTCCAGGCCGGCAGGCGGTCGGCCAGCGTCGCGATCAGGTGATCACGCTGCTCGGCCAGCCGCTCGCGCTGCAACGCCAGTAGCGTCGAGGAGTCCCGGAGCAGCTCCGCGACGACCAGTTGCTCCAGCGGCGCGGTGCCGAGATCGAGGGCGATCCGGCTCTGCACCAGCGGCCGGATCAGGGACCGCGGCGCCCGGATCCAGCCGACCCGCAGGCCGCCCCAGAACACCTTGCTGGCCGAGCCGATGGTGATCGCGTCGGTCAGGCCGGCCGCCATCGGACCGGGCTCGGGCTGACCGTCAAGGAGCAGCTCGGTCATCGTCTCGTCGACGATCATGGTCACCCGGTGCTCGCGGAAGACCTCCCGCAGCCGGGACCGCTGCCCGGCCGGCATCAGGTGTCCGGTCGGGTTGTGAAAATCGGGGATCTGGTACGCCAGCCGCGGCGACGTCTGCCGGACCAGGAACTCGATCGCGTCCGGATCCCAGCCGTCGTCGCCGAGCGGCTGCGCCACCAGCCGGGCGCCGTGCTGGCGGAACGCGTCGATCGCGTTCGGATAGGTGGGAGCGTCGACCAGCACCCGGTCCCCCCGGGACAGCAGGCACCGGGCCAGGATCGCGATCGCGGACAGCGCCCCGGAGGTGATCAGGATCTGGCCCGGCTCGGTCGGCAGCCCGCGACTCCGATAGCGATCGGCGATCGCCTCGCGCAGCGTGAGCAGGCCGTGCGGCTCGTACCCGGTCGTGCCGAGCACCGCGGGCAGCCGCTCGATCGCCCGCTCGTAGGCGAGCATCAGGCCCGGCGTGGCCCGCGGCGCGGCGCGGGTGAGCTCGATCAGTCCGTCGTCCGGTGAGTTGCTGCCGAGCAGGGCCGTGGATTCAGCCCGGGCCGCGGCGATGGCGTAGTTGCCGGAGCCGCGCCGAGCCTCGGCGTACCCGCGCTCGCGCAGGTCGACGTACGCGGCGGCGATGGTGGATCGGCTGAGCGACAGGGCGGTGGCCAGCTCGCGTTCGCTCGGCAGCCGGGTGTGATGTCCGATCCGCCCGTCGACGATCAGCAGCCGGAGCCGTTCGGCGAGGTCCTGATAGGCCGGCGAGGCCCAGGCCGAATCCCCGAGCAACCGGGCCACTCGGGCCGCAGAGATCCAGGGGTTCGTCATGGTCTCAGCCTAAGCGGCCCGCTCAAGCCCTGGCAATCGTGCCACTTGTTGTCAATTGGATCTATGGAGACCGACCAATGTCCGGCGAGACTGGCTCCGTGCCTCCCACCTCGTCACCCGTCACGACCCTGGGCCCGGTGCAGCAACTGCGCGCCGGCCGACTCGGCCGCCGGCTGCCGCAGCTCTACGCCGGGCTGTTGCTGTACGGCTTCTCGCTGGCCATGATGCTCCGCGGCGATCTCGGCCTGCCGCCGTGGGACGTGCTGGCGCAGGGCCTGTCCCGCTGGATCCCGGTCAGTTTCGGCACGATCACCATCGGCGTCGGTGCGCTGGTGCTGCTGCTCTGGCTGCCGCTGCGGCAGCGGCCCGGGCTCGGCACCCTGTCCAATGTGATCGTCGTCGGGTTGGCGATCGATCTTGGCCTCTGGCTGATCCCGGCGCAGTCCGACTGGCCGGTCCGGATCGCGCTGCTGGTCGGCGGCATTGTGCTGAACGGGATCGCCGGCGCGACCTACATCGGCAGCCAGTTCGGCCCCGGCCCGCGGGACGGACTGATGACCGGGCTGGCCGCGCGGACCGGCCGCAGCCTGCGCCTGATCCGGACCGGGATCGAGATCGTGGTGTTGATCATCGGCTTCCTGCTCGGCGGCACGGTCGGTGTCGGCACGGTTGCGTACGCGCTGGCGATCGGGCCGTTGGTCCAACTGTTCCTGCGCTGGACCGCGGTCCGGCTGGAGCCGTCATGATCAGCCTCATTGTGCTGGGCGCCCTGCTCGTGATCATCGTTGTCGCCCTGGAGCTGAACCAGCGGCGATCGGGCGGGACCCGACCCTGGGCCGGGTTCGCCGACGACCGGGACCGAGCCCGCACCTGGGCGGAGTTCGAGGCCCGCCAGGTGTCAGCCGATCCGACTGGCAGACTTGTCGCCCGTGACCGAGACAGCCGCCAACGCCACCGCGATCGCCCGCTGGTCGAAACTCCCGACGAATGTCCTCGAAGCCCATCAGCTCGACGGAGACTTCCCGAAACGTCATCTGCTCAATGATCATCTACTCAATCTGCTCGGTGAGCTGCCCGGCCGCCGGCTGCTCGACGCCGGCGCCGGAGAGGGCTACCTGAGCCGGATCCTGGCCCGGGCCGGCGCCCGGGTGACCGCGGTTGAGCCGGCCGGCGGGCTGGTGGACCGGATCCGGCAGCTGGAGCAGGCGGAGCCGCTGGGGTTGGAGATCCAGCAGCAGGACCTGACCGAGTTCCGAGCCGAGCAGCCGTACGACGCGGTGGTCTGCAGCATGGTGTTGCAGGCGATCCCGGACTGGCGGCCCGCGCTCGCGGCCTGCGTGGCCGCCGTGAAGCCCGGCGGGCAACTGGTGATCGCCCTGGTCCATCCGGCGTTCGAGAATCTCTGGACCGTCTGGCGGGAGCACGGCGACTACCGGCTGACCGGCTATCTGGCCGAGTACGAGATCAAGGCCGCGTACGCCTCGGACTTCCACCGGCCGCTGTCGACGTATCTGAACGCGATCATCGAAGCCGGCTGCCGGCTGACCTCGGTCATCGAGCCCGGCCTGGATCCCGAGGTCGCCCGCGAGTCGGGGATCGAGGCGATCGAGGCCTACGTCGACCTGCCGAACTTCGTGATCATCGCCGCGGAGCGGCCGGCATGAGCGGGCTGACCGAGCCGGTCTTCGACCCGCTGCCGCTCGGCGCGATCAAGCCCAGCGGCTGGCTGCATGATCAACTCCGGATCCAGGCCGACGGGCTGACCGGCCACCTGGACGAGCACTGGGCCGACGTCGGCCCGGACAACGGCTGGCTCGGCGGCGACGGCGACGGCTGGGAGCGCGGACCGTACTATCTCGACGGGCTGCTGCCGCTGGCTCACCTGCTCGGCGACGAACGGCTGATCGCCAAGGCCGGCCGCTGGATCGACGCCACCCTGGACGGGCAGCGCGACGACGGCAGCTTCGGGCCGTACGGCAAGGAGACCAGCAGCGGGCGAGACCAGAGCCACGACTGGTGGCAGTTCATGATCATGCTCAAGGTGCTGACCCAGCATCACGAGGCGACCGGTGACGAGCGGGTGATCCCGTTCCTGGAGCGCTACGCCGCCCACCTGGAGCGGGAGCTGCCCGGCCGGCCGCTGCAGTCGTGGGCCCGGGCCAGGGGAGCGGACCTGGTGCTGAGCATCCTCTGGCTGCACCGGCAGCGGCCGGACGACCGCTGGCTCCGGCTGGCCGAGTTGATCATGGAACAAACGCTCGACTGGACCGACACGTTCACCGACTTCCCGTTCCGGCGCAAGGTGACGGTCTGGGATCCGCGGTCGCACGGCGTCAACGTGGCGATGGGGCTGCGGGCGCCGGGATTGCGGCACCGGGTGACCGGTGACCCGGCGCAGCTGACCGCGGTCCGGGCCGGTTTGACCGCCCTGGACACGTACCACGGGCAGGCACACGGGCTGTTCTCCGGCGACGAGTGGCTCAGCGGCACCCATCCCAGCCAGGGCTTGGAGTTGTGCGCCGTCGTCGAATACCTGTTCAGCATGGAACAGTTGATCATGATCTTCGGCGAGGGGGAGTTCGGCGACCTGCTCGAACTGGCCGCGTTCAACGCGCTGCCGGCGACGATCTCGGCCGACTGGACCTCGCACCAGTACGACCAGCAGGCCAACCAGATCGCCTGCACGGTAGCCGATCGGCCGTGGAGCAACGGCCCGGACGCCAACCTGTTCGGCCTGGAGCCGCATTTCGGCTGCTGCACCGCCAACATGCATCAGGGCTGGCCCAAGCTGGTGTCCCACCTGTGGCTGAGCGACCGGCAGGGTGGGCTGGTTGCGGCCGGCTATGCGCCGTGCCGGGTCGAGACCGAGGTGGCCGACGGCATCGGGTTGCGGCTCGAGGTCGGCGGCGGCTATCCGTTCCGGGAGACCGTGACGATCACCCTCGGGCTGGATGCCGACGCCCGGTTCCCGCTCCGGCTGCGGATCCCCGGCTGGTGTGAGAAGCCGTCGCTGTCCTGTAACGGCGAGGCCGTGATCTTCGGCGAAGTCGATCATGGTTTCGTCACCGTGCACCAGACCTGGAAGGACGGCGATCAACTCCGGCTGCACCTGCCGATGGAGACCCGGGTGTTGCCGCGGCAGACCCCGGCCGTCGCGGTCGAACGCGGGCCGCTGGTCTACGCCCTGCCGATCAAGGAGGACTGGCGCCCGCTGCGGACCCGGGACCGGTTCAGCGACTGGGAGTTGCACCCGGCCTCGCAATGGCAGTTCGGGATCGACGAGGCCGCCGACCTGACCCCGGTGGAGTCCGAGATCGGCCGCCAGCCGTTCGACGCAGCCGACGCCCCGATCCGGCTCCGCACCACCGGCCGGCTGATCCGCAACTGGCCGATGAAGCACAACAGCGCCGCCGCCCCACCCCTGACCTGCGACGTGACCGACCAACCCTCCGTCCCCCTCACCCTCGTCCCCTACGGCTCCGCCCGCCTCCGCCTCACCGAACTCCCCCTCCTCCCTCCCTAAACCGCCGACCCGCCACTAACGCACGCGCTTCAGCGGCGTGTCTGCGCACAAGTGACGTCTCGCCAACGCCCCCCCCGGGTCACCCAGAACCGCCGACCCGTCACATCCGCGGCCGTTTTGGCGGCGTGTCGCAGCAGTTGTGACGGCTCAGTGGGAAATCGGGGAGGTCGAGGCCGAGTCGGAACATCTCAGATCGTCGTCAAGAGGTCGGGCGGTCATGCGATAGGTCGCAGGTCATTCGGGGGTCGTAGGTCTGGGTCGGTCACAGGTGATGCAGGGGGTCGCAGGTCATACGGGGTCCGCAGGTCATACGGGGTCCGCAGGTCATACGGGGTGGGAGGTCATGCAGGGGGTCGCAGGTCATGCGGGGATCGCAGGTCTGGGTCGGTCACAGGTCATGTGAGGGGTCGCAGGTCATGCGGCGGGGGTCCGGACCGGGTGATCGAGACGTCACTCGTGCACCGACACCCCGCCAAAACGCGTGCACTAGTGCCGGGTCGGCGGGGGTTAGAGGAGGCCGGCGAGGCGGTAGAGGACCAGGGAGCCGGCGACGGTGACGTTGAGGCTGTGGCCGGTGCCGACCATCGGGATCTCGACGGCGTCGTCCAGCAGGTCGAGTGCGTCGGCGGGGATGCCGGTGGTCTCGTGGCCGAGCAGCATCACGGTCCGCTGCCGCGCCGCGGGAAGATCACCGAGCCGGATCGATTCCTCGGTCAGCTCGACGCCGATCAGGCGGGAGCCTTCCGCCTGCTGCCGGGTCAGCCACGGGATCGGGTCCCGCGCCACCCAGTGCACGCAGCTCCGGCGGCGCAGCGTGTTGCCCTTGTCCAGTGCCTCCGGGATCCACGGCAGCCGGGGCACCGCCAGGCACGCGCCGACGGCGTCGCAGGTGCGCAGCATGGTGCCGAGATTGACACCGTGCTTGGGCCAGAGCGGCGCGGCGATCAGGTGGTTCCAACAGGAGTGCGAGCGGCGCCGGCGTTGGCTGCGGAGGTCGGACCGGGAGCTGATCCGGATCCGCCGGGCGGTCATGACGAGACCGGAAGACCCTTCCGGCCGGGATCGAGAGTGCCTCGCGACAGGCTCGCGGAACCAGTGCTTCGAATCATGATCATCGATGCTTCGCGGCGCATCGGGGCCATCGACGGGCGCCGTCGGTACGGCGACGCGGAAGTCATCAGGATACCAACCCGCGGAGCCTCGGCCGTCTCAGCCGGCCGGAACTTTCGTAGGCTGGGGCGGGTGCCCATCCCCACCGCCGCCCTGGTGCTGTCACTACTGCGCCCGGTCTGGGGCCGCGACGTCGAGGCGGGGCCCGCCGAGCCGATCCCACCATGGAGTGTCGCCCGGTTCAAGATCAGCGGTGGGCCGCTCGGGTCGGTGATCACGAAGTGGGTCCGCGACGGCGATCCCGATCATCCGGGGGCGAGGGCGCATCCGAGTCAGTTGACGACCGAGGCGGTCGCGCTCGACTTCCTGGCCGGCCTCGACGTCCGGGCCCCGCGGCTGATCGCCGCCGATCGAGGAATCTTGATCATGGAAGACTTCCCGGCGCACCGGCCGTTGGACCGGCTGATCCGGGAGCGGGGTTACACCGAGCAGACGCGCACCGGTCTGCTCGAGGCGGCGCGGCTGCTGGCCGATCGTCACGCCCGGACCGCGGGTCGGTCGGCGGCGTTCTACCGGGCGTTGGCCGATCGAAGGCCCGTCGACCAGGCTCACGAACGGCGTCGCTTCCTGGCCCGTGGCTGGGAGCTGACCAGCGGGTACGCGGCCGGGATCGGCTGCCCGCCGGGGGATCGGGCGGTCGCCGAGGCCGCGGACGTGTTCAACGTGCTGGATCGCCCGGGTCCGTTCCTCGCCTTGTCCAACGGCGATTCCGCGACCAACAACGTCCTGGTCGGCAGCCCGACGGACGTGATCATCGACTACGAGTTCGCCGGCTATCGGCACTGCCTGAGCGACCTGACCGACTTCTATCTGCCCGGGCCACGCTGGGTCACGGTGGTCGATGCGGTCGAGTCCGGATTCGAGGACGTGTACCGGTCGACCCTGGCGCCGGCCATCCCGGCGGTCACCGACGACGACCGCTTCGGCCGTGATCTTGCCGCGGCCGGACTGACCCATGCGTTCGGCCGACTGGGCAACTTTCCCAAGATCGACAACCGCGCCGCCGGCGACCGGAGCCGGCTGGAACGGCTGATCACGATCGAGTCGGCGGCGGCCCTGGCGGAGTCCCGGTCAACGTTCCCGGCACTCGCCGACTGGTGCCGCGACCTGGGTCGGACCCTGCGCCGGCGCTGGCCGGAGACCGACGTCCGGACCGACGACCTGCTCCGATTCCTACCTCGAGGCTAGGGCGTGTCTCCTGAACCGCACTGGCACGAATCGGGGGCGCAACGCACCGCGGGACCGAAAATCGCCAGGTGGGACCGGGTTGCGCTCCCGATTTGTGACGGTGGGTCGAGGGCTCAGGCCTCGAAGGTCCGCCAGCCGGCGCCGCCGTACCAGTGGCCGCCGTTGTCGAGGTGGTCGATCAGCGCCCGTTGCAGCGACGACCGTCGCGGCAGGCCGGCCCGGGCGTCCACGTCGCGGGTGCCGAAGACGAACAGGAACGCGCCGGCGTCGTCGATGTCAGCTCGGCGGTGGGTGATCGTGAACCGGCGTTGGAAGGCCGTGATGTTGGAGTCGGCCGGCAGTCGCTCGGCGAGCTGCGGGTCGAGCAACCAGGAGTGGCAGGTGAAGACGATCGGCCGGTGGTCGGGGAAGTGCCGCGGGAAGAACTCCAGCGCGGCCGCGAAGGACTCCGCACAGGCGCCGTCGTCGATCGGCCCGCAGTAGTCGGGGATGTGGACGGCGATCGCCGGATCGCCGGGCTCGGCCGGCACCCCGCCGGCCCGGACCTCGGCGCTGGTCGTCCGACCGAGCGGCACCAGCTCGAACTGCAGCCGGCCGAGTTGATACAGCCGGCCCTGGAAGTGGTTCGACATCCAGCCGACCTCGGACATCCCGCCGCGGCCGATCCGGCGGCGGTGGTTGGTCAGTTGCCGGCCGAGGTCGGCCAGAGTGCGTCGGCTGACGTCCGGCGGCACCGACCGTTCCAGGTGCCAACGACGGATCACCGGATCCATCGCCGCGAAGGCGTACATGGCCGCATAGCGGAGCAACGGATCGTCGCACCGGCGGAGGTCGAGCTCGTGCCCCAGGCCCGTGGCCGAGCCGAGTCCGCGGTGCAGCCCGCTCAGGATCCGCGCCGCGACGGTGCCGGCCTCATGATCATCCAGCCGCGGTCGCAGGCGGAGGATCTCGCCGAGATCCTCGTGCGGGACGGCCAACTCGGTGAGTACGTCGAGCAGGGCGACGCCGCTGGGGATCGGCGGCAACGGCTCGGCGACGTCGAGCGTGTCCAGCCAGGCTCGGTCGGCGGCCGTCAACTGGGCGGCGGTGTCGGTCATCCCAACCCTTTCGAGGTCGTCAGCATCAGGTCGAGCAGCCGGTGGCAGCGCGGCGGATCCTCGGTCAGTCCGTGCCGCAGCCCCCAGAAGAGATAGTCGGCCGACCGGAAGATCACCCAGCGGCGAGCGCGGGCCGGGTCGAGCCCGGCGATCTCGACGACCGTGCGGACATGATCGACAACGTCGCGGTCGGAGCGGGTGTCGAGCCGGTCCCACAGGATCCGGGCCAGGTCGTACTCGATGTCGCCGCGCAGCAGCACCGGATCGACCACCAGCCACGGTTCCCGTTCACCGCCGAGGACCTGGGCGTAGTGCAGATCGCCGTTCACGGCCAGGTCGGCGCCCGGCTCGGCCAGCAGCGCACCCGCCGCGTCGAGCACCCCGTCCAGCAGCCGCTCGGGGAACGGCTGCCGCAACTCGCGCCAGGCGTCGCGGAATCGCGCGACGCCCGAGCGAAGGATCGACGTCGTGGTCGTCACCCCGGTGGGTGGCTCGACGGCCAACCGGCGCATCAGCCGGGCGAGGATCGGCACCGCGTCGGCCGACGGCATCGTCTCCAGCGTGCGGCCGGCGTCCAGTCGTTCCAGCAGCATCGCCCCGGCCGCGAGCTCGGCGTCGTGCAGCAGCACCGTGCCCCGCCCGGCCCAGAACCGGAGCGCCTCGACCTGGGCCGGCAGATCATGATCATCCGGCGGGTTCAGTCGCAGCGCGAATCGTTCCGTGCCGCGCCGGACCGGGACCACCAGGGCGTTCGACCCGTGCCGGACCGGCCCGTCGACGACGACACCGAAGTGATCGCACTGCTCGGCGACGAGGGCCGGCAGCGTGTCCAGCCAGGCGGCCCCGCCATGCCACCACCGGGGCATCGCGCGAAAGCTCGCCGGGACCTCGATCATCAGTCGATCGGCTCGACCGCGAAGAAGAACTCGCGGCCCGGCCGGAACGGCTCGATCAGCTCGAAGTTCTCGTACGAGACGCCGCCCGGGATCGGCGATTCGCTGGCCCAGTAGGTGTAGCGGCCGTTGACACAGGCGACCAGCCCGGGATCCGGATCGGCGGCGCGCCAGGTCTGGACGGCCCGGCGGCCGAAGTACTTCCAGTGCTCGGCCGTATCGGCGGCATAGCTCGCGGCGCCGTGATCAACTTCGTCCGGCCGGGCCGAGACCACGGCGTCGCCGGTCTCCGTGCGGGTCAGCTCGGCCAGCCCGAACTTCGCGTGCGGGGCGAATCCGGTGCCGGTGAAGCCGGACCAGCAGTCCGCCGGGGTGACCGTACGATTGGCCAGCTCCAGCAGCCGGAGCCGGGCGAAGTTGCCCATCGTCGCGGTCAGCACGCAGGCACTCAGCGGCACCGAACCGCTCCGCCGGAAGGCCGCGATCCCGAACTCGTGCGGCCGGTCGGCCCGGAAGGTCACCCGCACCGCGACATCGGCACCGTTGTCGAACCGCTCGGAGATGATCACCACGCTGAGCCGCTCGACGCCGTCGACCGTGGTCAGCTCTCCGGCCACCGGCTGATCGCTCTCACCGACCTCCGCGTCGACCCCGGTGGCACTCCAGAACCGCTTGCCGCGCACCTGGTCCAAGCCGCTGGGCTCGAGCTCGGAGTAGCCCCGCTTGTCCTGGCCTTCCGGGATCGGCTCGATGGCGATGAAGTTGATCAGTCGCTGCCGCGGATGATCAAGATAAGGCGCATAGATCCGGAGCAGTCCGCGCGGACCGCCGGGTGGCACGATGCCAACCTGGATCCCGTCCGCGAATCCCCACCGCGGCTCGGCCGGAAACCGGTCGGACGGACGGATCCAGGCACCCTGCTGTCGCGGTTCAGTGATCATGGTGAGCCTCAGGCTACCGTCCCGTCTTCAACTCGGTGAAGGCGCCGACGGTGGCCAGGGCGGTGACTCCCTGCCACAGCCGTACCGCCTCGTCGTCGTCCTCGATCGCCGTCGTGATCACCGGGCCGAAGAACGCGCGGTCCACACCGGCTCCGTCGCTGAGTTGGACGACCGGGGTGCCGAGCCCCGGACCGACCAGTTCCACGCCACGCGAGTGCGAGTCGCGGATCGCCTGGTCCAGGGCGTCACTGCTACCGGCCTCGGCCAGGTCCTCGGGCAGTCCGGCGGTGCGCAGGGACGACGTCAGGTCGTTCAGCCAGTCGTTCTCGGGATCGGCGCCGGGCGTCCGTTCCCAGAGCGCGCGGTAGAACCGCAGCAACGCCTCCGGTCCGTGCCGGTCGAGGACCGCGGCGCAGATCCGGACCGGCACCCACAGGTAGCCCTCCGGATCTCCCTCGGGGTCGTCGTCGCGATCTTCGTTGAGCACCGAGAGGCTCATCAGCTGCCAGTCGACCATGATCAGCTTGTGCTCGATCAGTCGTAGCAACCATCGGGTGGTCAGCCAGGTCAGCGGGCAGGAGGGGTCGAACCAGTAGCCGACCTGCCAGGGCCGGCCGCTGTCGTCGGGAAGGGCCATGTCGGCCAGGCTAGTTCGTTGACGTCACGGCTTGACCGCGGCGGCGAGATCACGACCGGTGTTCTCCAGCCCGCGCAGGTATTCCCGGCGGTCGGCCGGATTTCCGTCGGTACGGCTCCGCGCCGGTGCCGGACCGCGAACCGGCCGATAGCCGCGGAACTCCGTCTCGAGCACCCCCTCGCCCCGGGTCAGCCCGGGCAGTCGCTGCTGCAGCTCGTGCACCCGGGCCGCCGGCAGTTCACCGTCGATGATCACGGTGGACCGGCGGACGGTCGAGCCCAGCGGAATGGCTTCGAGCCGGGCGATCGCCGGCAGCACGGTGTCGACCAGATCGTCCGGGACCTCCAGCCGCATCCGGTGGATCGGTTCCGAGACCCGGCTGCCGGCTCGCCGGAGGGCGGCCATCAGCACCAGCGGGGTGAGGTAACGGAAGTCGCCGGCCGTGCTGGACATGCTCTTGTCGAACTTGCCGTGCGAATGGCTCTGCCGTGGGTAGTAGCCGGAGTGGGTCATGATCACCGCGCAGCCCTGCACCTGCCAGCCGTGCAGACCCTGACGCAGGGCGGCGAACACCGTCTCCTCGACGGCGTTGAAGAAGGCCGGCGGCATCGATCCGAGCTCGATCTCGAGCCGGAACGTGTTCACCTCGGTCGGCGCCGGCTCGACCCGGAGGCCGACGGTGGCGAAGAACGGATTGGGGGCGACACCGATCAGTTCGGCGGCGGCGCCGGTGCCGATGGGCCGTTCGATGCAGATGATCGACGTCTCGCTGAAGTTGACGTCGATGCCGTGCTCCTCGGCCAGCGTCGCGCCGATCACCTCCTTCTGGACTTCCCCGAAGAGCGACAGCGACAACTCCCGGCGGACGTCGTCGGAGCGGAGATTGATCAACGGATCCTGCTCGGCCAACTGGGACAGGGCCGCGTACAGGGCACCGCGCTGGGTCGGATCGACCGGGGAGATGATCGTTTCCAGCGTCGGCGGTGCGAAGCGTGCGGCGGCCGGCCGGGTGTCGACGGCGCCGATCGTGTCGCCGATCTTGATCGCACCCAGCCCGCGCAGCCGGCCGATCTGACCGGCGCTGATCATGGTCGATTCGGCTGGGGCGCCGCGGTCGAACACCTCCAGTCCGGTCACCCGGCCCGCGCCGTCGGCCCCGAAGCGGACCCGGTCCCGGACCCGGAGCCGGCCGCCGAACACCCGAACATAGGCGCGTTTCTCGCCTTCCGGGGTCCGTTCGATCTTGAACACCCGAGCCGACAGCGGAGTGGTGTCGGTGACGTCGGTGGGCAGGAATCGCAGCAGGCCCCGGGCCAGCTCGGGCACGCCGGCCCCGGTCACCGCGGATCCGAAGTAGACCGGGCGCAGCTCGCCGCGGCGTACCTGATCAAGGAACCGGGCCTCGATCCGATCGGCCGGCACCGGTTGATCATCGGCGACATAGGCGGCGAGCATCGCGTCGTCGTGTTCGGCCAGGACCTCGAGCAGCCGTTCGATGAACGCCGGCTCGGTCTCTCGGCCGGGCAGCACCGTGGCGGACCGGGTGCCGACCGAATCGACGGACTGGAGCGGCATGATCGCGACCTCCAGCCGCTCGGCCAGTTCGGTCAGCAGCTCGTCGGCGCGGGCCCCGCGGCGATCGATCTTGTTCACGAAGATCACGGTCGGGATGCCGAGCCGGCGCAGCGCGCGATGCAGCACCCGGGTCTGGGCCTGGACGCCCTCCACGGCCGAGACGACCAGCACCGCGCCGTCCAGGACGGCCAGGGCGCGTTCGACCTCGGCGATGAAGTCCGGGTGCCCGGGGGTGTCGATCAGATTGACCGTGACGTCGTCGACCGCGAACGACGCGACGGCCGTCTTGATCGTGATGCCTCGGCGGCGCTCCAGCGCCAACGTGTCGGTCTGGGTGTTGCCGTCGTCCACCCGGCCGGGTTCGTCGATGACCCCGGCTACATAGAGCAGCCGTTCGGTCAGACTGGTCTTACCGGCGTCGACATGCGCGACGATCCCGAGATTGAGTATGCGAGCCAACCCTCATGTCCTTTGAGTGAGTACTGATGTGACTGATGGACATGACAGTCGTCCGCATGGCTCTGCCCTCCTCGGTGATCGCGGTTCTGGGGGAGTAGACCATCCGGACCCACCGCCGCGCAACCGATTTTCTCGCGGCGCTGCAGAAGGGCGCAGACGTCCCAACTCAGTGACGTGGTGGCGTGGTCAGCCGAACTCGCGGTGATCATCGATCACCTCGGTGATCTCCCGCTGGAATTTCGCGGCCTGCTCCGGATCGGAGTCGATCACTCGGGCGAGCACGATCAGCGCCTTCCAGATCGCCCAGCCACGGGCCCGGGCCCAGGTGCCGTGATCTTGGTCGATCCCTTGCCGGAAGACACGCCGACCCGCGCCGGACAGGAAGGTCCACGCGATCACCAGATCGCAGGCCGGATCACCGACACCGCAGGTGCCGAAGTCGATCACGGCCGCCAGCCGGCCGTCGCGGACGAGCAGGTTGCCGACGGAGACGTCGCCGTGGAACCAGACCGCCGGCCCGCTCGCCGGCGCGGCCAGCGCCGCCTCCCAGACCCGCTCCGCGGCCTCGGTGTCGACCCGACCGCGCAGCATGCGCAGCGCCTCACGGGTCTCGTCGTCGTAGTGGACCGGCGGCGCGCCGCGATGGGCGCAGTGATCACCGGCCGCAGGCCCGTCGGTCGGGTCGATCGCCTGCAGCGCGAGCAGGAACCGCGCGAGATCATCGGCGAACGGGGCCTGGTCACGGACCGTCGCCGGGCTCGCGGTTTCCCCGTCCAACCAGCGCCGGACCGACCAGTGATGCGGATAGTCCTCAGTCGGCCGGCCCAGCCCGACCGGCTCCGGAATGGGCACCGGCAGCCCGGAAGCCAGCCGGGGCAACCAGCGATCCTCCTTCTCCACCGCGGCCGCGTACCCGGCCGCCGACGGGATCCGAATCGACTTGTCATCGCCGAGCCGGAAGGTCCGGTTGTCCCAGCCGTCGAACTCGACCGGGGTCACCGGAAGATCGGCCCACTGAGGAAACTGCGCCTTGATCAAGCGTCGGGCCAACTCGGTGTCGATCCCGCCCCGGCCGTCCGCGAATCTGGTCACCACCCTCAGATCCCATCAACGCCATGCAACCAGAGCAAGACATTTACGGTTGCAGCGCCCGGAACTCGTCCTGGAACCGTTGGGCCGGCGATGCGGAGGTTCGAGTTTCGTTGCCTCTGATGATCTTGGAGCTGTGGTGTTGCATCCCTGTTCGGGCTGGTGAGAGCTGCCGCTTGTTTCGTTCCCTGAGCTTGTCGAAGGGCAAGGTAGGCCGGTGCGCCTCCCTCGCGGTTCGGCCTAACGGCCGGAAAGACGCGCCAAGGACGGAGGGGTTGGAGCGGTCGGCGGAATCGCGGCCGGCCACCGGTTCGGCGCTGGGATCGGAGGCACTCCTTTGAGTGGTCACTTTGGGCGCGGATCTTCGCCTGGGAGCCGCCCAAACTGTCCACTCGACGCAAGCCGGCGGCGATCTCGGTTGCGTATCGGCGGCCGACTGCGCCGAGGTCGGCCACGCACCTCGCCGGCTCAACGCCCGCAGCAGAACGCGAGCGGGCGGACCGGAGCCGAGCGGCACCCGAACCTGCCCCTCTTGGCGCCAAGAAAGTCCCCGAAGGCTCAACCGGCAGCCATGATCGTTCCCTGAGCCTGTCGAAGGGCAAACCAGACCAGACCCCTCCTGGGCATTTCGGGCTGTCGGCCGGAAAGACGCGCCAAGGACGGACGGGTTGGAGCGGTCGGCGGAATCGCGGCCGACCACCGAGATCCGCGCCGCCGTGCGTCGAGTGGTCACTTTGGGTGCGAATGCTCGGCTGGGAGCTGACCAAACCGTCCACTCGACGCACGGCGGCGCGGATCTCGGCTGAGCCGATCTCCTGAGCCTCAGCGAGGGCGCTGGCCGGCCCGATGGTGCCCAATGATCATGATCCGAACAGGTGCTGGGGGCGCGGGTCGAGGTTGTGCCAGACGTGCTTGAGCTCGACGTACTCGTCCAACCCTGCCGGTCCGAGTTCCCGGCCGATGCCGGACTGTTTGAACCCGCCCCACTCGGCCCCCGGCAGGTACGGGTGGTAGTCGTTGATCCACACGGTGCCCAGCCGGAGGCGGCTCGCCAGCCGCTGCGCCCGGGCGTCGTCGGAGGTCCACACGGCTCCGGCCAGGCCGTAAATCGAATCGTTGGCCGCGGCGATCGCGGCCTCCTCGCGATCATGGTCCGACGTTCCACCGAACGTCTCGACCGTGATCACCGGGCCGAAGGATTCCTCGCGGACCACGGTCATGCCCGCTCGACACCGGTCGAGCACGGTCGGCCGGTAGTAGAAGCCGGCCGCCAGCTCCGGGTCCTTCGGCCGGACGCCGCCGCAACGCAGGCCGGCGCCCTCGGCCAGCCCCGCCGCGACATAGGCCTCGACCCGTTCGCGGTGGGCCGAAGAGATCAGCGGGCCGGCCTGAGCCTCCGGATCGAACGGACCGCCGAGCCTGATCCGCTCGGCCCGTTCGACCAGCCGGTCGGTGAACTCCGCGGCGATCGATTCCTCGAGCAGCAACCGGGTGCCGGCCGAGCACACCTGCCCGGAGTGCAGAAAGGCCGCGGTCAGGGCGAAGTCGAGGGCGGTGTCCAGGTCGGCGTCGGCGAAGATGATGTTGGGATTCTTGCCGCCGAGCTCGAGCGCGATCCGTTTCACCGTGCCGGACGCGAGCGCCATCACCCGACGCCCGGTGATCGATCCGCCGGTGAAGCTGATCAGATCGACGTCGGGATGTTCGGCCAGTACGGCGCCGGTGTTCGGGCCGGCGCCGAGGACGAGGTTGGCCACGCCGTCCGGCACACCGGCCTCGGCCAGGGTGCGCATCAGCAGCACGGCGGTCGAGGGAGTCAGCTCGCTGGGCTTGAGGACGATGGTGTTGCCCGCGGCCAGACAGGGCGCGACCTTCCACGAGGCCTGCAACAGCGGATAGTTCCACGGCGTGATCAAGCCGCAGACGCCCACCGGCTCCCGGACCACGCGGCTGATCACGCCGGTGCCGCCGGCGTCGACCCGGCGATCACCGTCGTCCACCCCGACGGCGGCGTAGTGCCGGAACACGGCGATCACGTCGTCCAGGTCCTGCTGGCTCTCGACCAGCCGCTTGCCGGTGTCCAGACTCTCCGCCCTCGCGTACCGATCATGATCACGCGCGAGCAACTCAGCCGTACGGGACAGCACGGCGCACCGGTCGGCCGCCGATCGACGACTCCATCGGCCGTCGTCGAAGGCCCGGCGGGCCGCACCGATGGCCGCCACGGTGTCCGGTGGCTCGGCCTCCGAGACGGTCGTCACCGGGGTTTCGTCGGCGGGGCAGCGGATGGTCCTGAAGCCGGACCGGCGGGCGTCGCGCCAGGTCCCGTCGATGAACAGTTCAGGCACGTTCGGGCTCCTGGTGTGGTGGGCGTGCCAAGCTGGGCCGGTGTCCGAGCTGCGGCTGCCCGCCGAGTCCGACTGGATCCATCAGGCCCATGTCGACCTCGAGAGTCTGTGGGATCGCGCCGTGTTCCGGCTGCACGAGGCGTACGACGTCCGGGTGCGACCCGGCTGGCGGCTCGAACTCCATGATCAGCCGTGGGCCGAGATCTGGCTGATCCGCCGCGGCCATTGCACCCTGCGGCTGGGCGAGGAGGAGGCCGTCGTCGGCCCCGGACAGCTCGCGGTGCTCCGCCCCGGTCGCCTCCGGAGCTCGGCCAACGAGGCGGACGAGGAACTGGCGCTGATCGGCTTCGGCTGCAGCCTGCGGCTGTCGGGGGTGGTCGATCTGCTGACCGAACTCGAACTGCCGCTGGTCGTCGACACTCCGGCTGCGGAAACGGCCGACCTCGTCCGCGAGGTGGTCCGGGCCGCCCGCGGCCAGGGCGTCGACCGGTTCCTCCGGGCTCGGGCCCGCGCCCAGCTGGCGCTGGCGGCGGTCATCGCCGAGGCCGGCCTCGACCTGACCGAGGGCGTCCAGGACCCGGTGGCGGGCCGGGTGCCACGGTCGTTGCTGTTGCGGCCCGAGGTTCGCGCCGTGCTGGATACCATCGCGGCCCGATTCGCCGAGCCGCTCGACCTCGGCCGGTTGGCCGCGCCGTCGCATCTGTCGCCCAAGCACGCGGCCCGGGTCTTCCGGGAGACGCTGGGCATCACGCCGATGGCGTATCTGCGGCGCTACCGGCTGCTGCGGGCCGCCGAATTGTTGATCACGACCGGCCGGCCGGTCACCCGGATCGCCCACGACTGCGGCTTCACCGACTCGGCCCACTTCGCCCGGGCGTTCCGGGACCAGTTCGGGGTCACGGCGCGGCAGTTCCGTGATCATGGACGCTCCTTCCGGTCAACTGATCCGTCCTCCGGGACAAGCTCGGCCGACGCCTGACTCCTAGATTCAGGGCCATGAACATTTCCGCAACTGACCTCAGGCTCAGCGAGGAGCAACTCGCCGCCTTCCACCGGGACGGCTTCCTGCATCTGCCGGCCCTGACCACGCCGGAGGAGGTGGCCTCGCTGCGCACGGTCTACGACCAGTTGTTCGCGCGGGGGAGTGCCGCCTTCGCCGACGGTGATCATCTCGAGCTGGGCAAGGTGGACGAGTCCGGCCAGGAGACGCTGCCGCAGATCCTCAACCCGGAGAAGTACGCGCCGGAGCTGGTCGACATCCAGGCCCGGGTGAACGCGCTGGCTGTGGCCCGGCAACTGCTCGGCGACGAGGCCATGCCGGCCGGTGATCATGCGATCAGCAAGCCGCCGGCCCACGGCGCGCCGACGCCGTGGCACCAGGACGAGGCCTATTGGAGCCCGGCCTACGATCACACCGCGATCAGCGTCTGGATGCCGCTGCAGGAGGCGACGATGCAGAACGGCTGCATGCAGTTCGTCCCCGGCAGCCACCGGTCCGGCGTGGTGCCGCACGAGCTGGTCGATCCCGACGCGCACGCCCTGCAGGTTGCCGATCCGATCACCGACGACGTCGAGCGAGTGGCCGTGCCGCTGCCGGCCGGCGGGTGCACGATCCATCACTGCCGGACCCTGCACTACGCCGGCGCCAACACCTCCGACGGAACCCGGCGGGCCTACATCATGGGCTTCCTCATCCCGGCGACCCCGCGGGACCGGCCGCACCACTACCCGTGGCAGCGACCGGAGTGGGGCAACTGAGCCGGCCCTCCCGGACGACCGGTCAGTGACTCGGATCGTGGACCAGATGCGCATCGGCCGCTTCGGTCCCGGTGTCGAACGTGGGCGGGGTGAAGGTGCTGTCGATCGTCAGGGTGCGCCCCTCCCGGGCCGACTCGATCGCCTTGATCATGATCTCCAGCACGTGATAGGCGTGCTCCGGTCGGATCAGCGGTTCCCGATCATGGCGGATGCAGTCGACCAGGTGCCGCAGGCCGTCGGTCCAGGGCCAGTGCGGATCCTGATCACGGTGGATCTCCCAGGCACCATGATCATTGCGCCAGAGCTCGTACCCCTCGGGGGCCCAGTCGTCGCCCATCATCTGGATCGTCCCGGTGCCGCCGTACAGCTCGACGGCCGGTCCCCGGTAGGCCTGCATGGAGAAGCCGGTGGTCACCGTGCCGAAGCGGGCGTCGCCGAAGTCGACGGTGATCTGGAAGTTGTCCTCGACCTCGACCCGCATCAGCTCGCCGTCGACCTTGCGCTCGGGGATCGCGGTGCCGGCCATCGCGGTCACCCGGCGGGCCGGACCGATCAGCCCGGTCAGCGTGGTCAGGTTGTAGACCCCGAGATCGAACAGCGGGCCGCCACCGGACTGGTAGAACCACTGACCCCACCACGGGCCCGACCAGCCGTAGCGGGCCCGGGCCAGGTGGATCGGGCCGATGTCGCCGCGTTGGATGTGCCGCCAGATCGCCTGGTAGGTCGGGCTCAGCACGACGTGCGGGGCGCAGACCAGATGGCCCGGGCTGCGAGCGGCCAGGGCGAGCAGGTCCTGCGCCTCCGGAAGGGTGACGGCCATCGGCTTCTCGACCAGGACGTGCTTGCCGGCCTCCAGCGCGGCGCGGGTGATCGGCCCGTGTTCGGGCATCGACGTCAGCACCAGCACCGCGTCGACGTCGTCGGCGTTGATCACCTCGGTGTAGTCGGTGGTGAAGCGTTCGATGCCGAGCTCGGAGCGGACGAACGCGGCCCGGTCCGGCTTCACGTCACAGGCCGCGACCAGCTCGACCTCGCCCCGCTCGCGCAGCCGGCGGGCCAGATTCGTGTACGGGCCGGACATCACGCTGCCGCAGCCGACGAACGCGATTCTCACCGGACGGTCCATGGTGTGCTCACTTTCTGGTCGAGGTTGGGTGAAGATTTGATCTTGGAACGAATCGAGCGGTCAGCCCTGGATCCCGCTCAGGGAGATGCCGCGCAGGAAGTAGCGCTGAGTGAAGGCGAACAACACGATCAACGGCAGCGTGACGAGCACCGACGCCGCCATCAACAGCCCCCACTCGGTGCTGCGCTGGGACTGGAAGGCGAACAATCCCATGCTCAGCGGATAGAGATCGGGATTGGACAGATACACGAGCGGACCGAAGAAGTCGTTCCAGGTGCCGAGCCAGCTGAACACGGCCACGACGGCGAGGGCCGGCTTCACCAGCGGCAACATGATCTGCCAGAAGATCCGGAACTCACCGGCCCCGTCCACGCGCGCCGCATCGGCAAGTTCCTTGGGCACGGTCAGGAAGAACTGGCGCATCAGGAAGATGAAGAACGCGCTGCCGAGGAACTGCGGCGCGATCAGTGGGGCCCAGGTGCCGATCATGCCCAGCGTCTTGAACAGCACGTAGGTCGGGATGAAGATGATCAAGCTCGGGATCATCATCGTCGCCATGGTCACGGCGAAGAGCAGGTTCCGGCCGGGGAACCGCATCCGGGCGAAGCCGTAGCCGACCAGCGCGGAGGACAGCACCGTGCCGATGGTCACCGCGCCGGCGTAGAAGACGCTGTTGGCCAGCATCTGCAGGAACGGGAAACCGGGATGGTTCAGCACGCCGGGCACATTGCCCCAGTTGACCGGGTCGGGGAACCACTGCAGGTCCGGGCTGAGGATCTGGGTGTTCGTCTTCAGCGCGGAGACGACCATCCAGTAGAAGGGCAGGAAGAACAGCAGCGACGTGGCGATCAGCACCAGGTGCCGGCCGGCGCCGGTGATCACCCGCCGGCCGGTGTGCCGTTCCCGGGCGGGCGGCCGCGGGGCGTCGTCCGGTGGCCGGGTCATTTCGGCGGGCAGCCGTAGGTCGGAGGTCATCGTTCTCCTTCCCCCGCGTAGAAGATCCAGCGGCGGGAGATGACGAAGATCAGCGCCGTCAGCGCCGCGAGGGCGAGGAACAGCACGACCGACAGCGCCGACGCGTAGCCCATGTCGAAGTAGCGGAAGGCGCTGCGATAGATCAACACCACGAACATCAGGGTCGAGTCGAGCGGGCCGCCCTCGGTGCCGCCGGCGATGAAGGCCGACGTGAACACCTGGAACGATCCGATCACGCCCATCACCAGATTGAACAAGATCACCGGGCTGAGCAGCGGGATGGTCACGTAGCGGAACCGCGCCAGGGTGCCGGCACCGTCCAGATGCGCCGCCTCGATCAGCGACTGCGGGATGTCCTTCAGCCCGGCGAGGAAGATCAGCGCCGAGGCGCCCAGCCCCCACAGCCCCATGATGATCAAGGTCGGCTTCGACCAGGCCGGGTCACTCAGCCAGCCCGGCGTGGGCAGCCCGACGGTCCGCAGCACCTCGTTCACCAGCCCGTTGGCCGGGCTGAACATCAGCATGAAGACGATCACTCCGACGACGGGCGGCGCCAGCGTCGGCAGGTAGAAGATCGTCCGGTAGATGCCGATGCCCTTGGCGCCCAGATTGAGCAGCAGCGCCAGCCCGAGCGAGGCCGCCAGCCCGACCGGCACCGAGACCAGGGCATAGATGGCGCTGTTCTGCACGGCCACCCAGACGGCCGGATCCGCCAGCATTGTCTCGTAGTTCTGGAATCCGGACCATTCCGGCGGCTGGATCACGTTGTACTCGGTGAACGAGAAATACATCGAGGCCAGGATCGGGTACGCGGTGAACACGATCAGGCTGATGATCCAGGGCCCGGTGAACAGGAATCCGGCCACCGCTTCCCGCCGCCGCATGGCCCCGGGTCGTCGCTGCGAAAGCACCGCCGGCCGCTCTGGTCGGGCCGTGGCCAACGCCATCAGCGCACCTTGTCCAGCTCGGCCTGGCAGTTCTTCTGCGCCTCCGCGAGCTCCTCGGCGGGCTTGCCGGTCTTGGTGGAGATCCGTTCGATCGCCCGGGTCAGCTGATCGGAGGCATAGGTGTGGACGGGGGACTCCCACATCGGCACCGCGATCTCGAGCTGCTTGCGGAAGAACGCGACGGCGTCCTTGGCGTAGTCGGCACCGCGGCGCTCGACCAGGGCCTTCGGCACCACAGCCGGATCGATCTTGGCGTTGGTGGGCAGATCGGGGAAGACCTCGAACTGAGCCTGGGCACCCGCGACGGACAGGAAGTCGAGATAGCCGAACGCGGCCTCGATGTTGTTCGCGGCCTGGGGGATCGCGAGCCAGTTGGGCCAGTAGCCGGACACCGTGTTGGTGCCGCTCGGCCCGACCGGGAAGTCGGCGACCTCCCAGTTCTTGAACTTGGCCTCGACGTTGTAGAACGAGCCCATCATCCAGGTGCCGTCGTCGATCATGGCGAGCCGCTGTTGCTGGAAGATCGGCGGAGCGTCCCCGAGCGAGGCCCAGGACTCGTTCACCTGGTTGATGTCGCCGTGGTATTCCGTGTCCAGCCAGGACATGAAGAACTCGAACAGCTCGATGTTCTGCGGCGAGTCGATCTCGTACCGGCGGTTGGCGGCGTCGTAGATCCGGCCACCGTTCAGTCCGCTCCAGATCGGCAGCCGGACCGCGTCGAACGGGATCAGGAACCCGGCCTGCTCGAGAACGTCACCCTTCCAGCGGGTGAATTCCTTCGACAGGTCCCGCAACTCGACCATCGTCTTGGGGAAGCTGGCCCGATCCGAGGGGATTCCCTTCTCCTCGAACCATTCCTGGTTGTAGAAGATCGCGTACGAGCCGGCGGTGAACGGCAGTCCGTACGTCTTGTCCTCGAACCGGCAACTCGCCAGCACCGAGGCCGGCCACTGGTCCTGGGCCGAGTTCTGCGAGGAGGCCATCATCTCGTCCATCGCGACCAGCGCCCCGCGGGCGCCGAAGGACACCGGCGGATCCCAGATAATGGTGGCGCTCGGGGGATTACCGCCGGCGATCCGGGCCAGCAGCACCTCGTTGAAGTTCTGGTTGCCGGTGAGCCGAGTGACCTCGACCGTCGTGCCGGCGTGGGCCGCGGCGTAGTCCTGACCGAGCTTCTGATGCAGCTCCAGGTAGCCGTCCTCACCACCCGGCAGCCAGAACGTCAGCGCCGCGGGGCCGCCGCCGTCACCGCCGCCACCGCCGTTGTTGCCGGAACAGCCACCGAGCAGCGCCGATCCGAGACCGGCGGCGCCGAGGGTGCCGGCGAGTCCGAGCATCGTCCGCCGGTTGAACGGCGGGGCGGCCCCGAGACGCGGACCAGGCGCAGCCAGGGGATTGCGGGTCATCTTCGGCTCCTTCGGCGACAGGCGATCCGTACGGTTCGAACCCTACCAGTTTCATACCACACTGGACTATGCCTGGATCAGGTCTGAATCGCGGTGCGGCGGACTGGACGTGTCGCATCGGACCAGTAACATCCCAGTCATGGACGTCGACACGCCGACCTCTCGCGCGGTCTATCAGGCCCGCGAGCAGGTCCGCCAGCTCGTACACCGCGGGGTCTACGCCCCGGGCACCAGGCTGCCCGGGGAACGCGAACTCGCGGCGACGACGAGGGTCAGTCGCTCGACGCTGCGGTTGGCCCTGGAGCATCTCGAGGACGAGGGCGTGCTCGACCGGCAGCCGCAGCGGGGCTGGTTCGTCACCCGGCGAGCGCTGATCGGGGACCGGTCGAGCTCGCTGCAGAGCTTCTCCGACATCGTCCGCCGCAAGGGCTTCACCCCGACGGCCGTCGTGCTCAGCCACGAAGTGCGCGGCGCCAGCATGGAAGAGGCCAGCCGGCTGGAGATCGCGCCGGCCAGCACGGTGATCGACCTGCGCCGGCTGCGCGGGATGGACGGCAACCCGATCTGCATCGACCGATCGCTGCTGATCGAGGCCCGGACACCGCAATTGGCCGGGGCCGATCTCGCCGACAGTTCTCTCTACGAGACCCTCGAGCACGAGTGCGGGATCGTGATCGGCCGGGCGTCCTGCGAGCTGCAGGCGGCCGCGGCCGACGCCGAGGTGGCCGGGCTGCTGCGGATCGCCGTCGGCGCTCCGGTGCTGCACTACCGCGACGTCAGCCGGGATCAGAACGAGGAGATCGTGATGAGCTCCGAGCTGCACTACCGCGGCGACGCGTACCGCTTCGAATCCGATCTCTACCGGCGCGTGCCGAGCGAGCTGTGATCAACAACTGCTCGGACTAGCTGGTCTAGAACTGGTCTGTTACGCTGAGCGCATGCGGACGTCAAAGCCGGCCTCGCAAGCAACACGTCGAGCCACGCCACGCCCCGAGTTCGATTCGCCCAAGATCATCCGTCGGGATGACGCCGCTCACCATGTCTGGGGTGACGTCGAGGCCGGCTTCGTCACCGATCGGGTCTATCTCTCGACCCGGCAGTTGCACGTGCTGGAGTACGAACTCCCGCCCGGCGGCGAGTTCCGGCACAGTCCGATGAATCAAACGATCTTCGGCGGCGACGTGCTCTATTTCGTCCTCGACGGCACCCTGGTGCTCGCCGATCCGTCCAGCGGTGAGTTGCGGCGGGCGCACGCCGGCAACGGCCTGCTGTTTCGGCGCGGGACCTGGCACAACGGCTTCAATCCGGAGGCGGAGTCGCTGCGGGTGCTGGAATTCTTCTCACCGCCGCCGGCCCGGGGCACCGGTTCGGAGTTCGCCCGCCGGCAGCCTCCGCTGGACTCCACCACCTACCATGATCATCGTTGGGACCGGCGCTGGCCCGAGGCGCGGGACGAGTCGATCAAGGAAGCCCGGCTGCTGCCGGTGGGCGACGACAACGCCCTCTGGGGATTCCGTGATCATCAGGCGTCGCACCAGGTGGCGACGCTGGTCGACACCGAGTTCCTCACCGTCCGCCACGGCCTGGTGATGCCCGGGCACGCGGAGGACTTCGACCTGGTGCCGGACGAGACGATGATCGTCTGCACCGAGGGCGAGCTCTGGGTCGACGTCTTCAGCCCGAGCGGCGGCTACGCCCCCACCTGCCTCACTCCAGGCGCCGCGGCCTACCTGCCCGCCGGTTGCCAGGAGCGCGTCCTGGTCAGGTCGGCGAGCCGGGCCCGGTACTTGCGCGGATCCGGTCGGGTGCCCGACGGTTGGGTGGCGTGACCACTGATCGTTCGGCCTCCCGAGCCGCCGTCGGTGCGCTGGACATCGGCGGCACCAAGATCATCGCCGCCCTGGTCGACCCCAGCGACCGGAGCCTGATCCATCGCCGGCGGTTCGCCATGCCGGGCCCGTCCGGCGCTGCGGATCCGGGGCTGCGGACCACACTGGCCGCGGCCGAGGACCTCGTCCGGGCGGCCGAGCGGCTCCAGGTCAGGATCGCGGCGGTCGGAGCCGGGTTCCCTGAGTACGTACGGGACGGCCGGGTGACCAGCGACGAGGTGCTGGGCGCCGGGGTGGCACCGGACCACGTCCTGGAAGCCGCCCTCGGGCCGGGGATCCCGCTGCTCATCGACGCTGATGTCCGACTCGGTGCGATCGCCGAAGCCGGGCTCGGCGCCGGTCGAGGCGTGGACAGCTTCGTCTACGTCTCCTGGGGAACGGGGTTGTCAGCGACCCTGGTGATCGACGGGGCCTGCTGGCCGGGCGCACACGGCGAAGCGATCGCCCTGGGGGAGTTCCCGCTGCCGGCCGGGATCGGAGACCCGGAGAGCAGCACGCTGGAGGGGTTCGCCTCCGGCACCGGGATCGCTCGCCGGTACGCGGCGGCGTCCGGTGTCGCGGAGCCGGACGGTGCCCGCGCCGTGCTCGCCCGGCGATCGGCCGGGGACGCCGTCGCGGCCGGAGTGATCGACGGTGCCGCGACCGCTCTCGGGCTCAGCCTTGCCGCCGTCGTCCGACTGCTCGATCCGGTCGCGGTGATCATGGGCGGCGGCCTCGGCTCAGCCGGCGAATCGCTGCTGGGCCAGGTCGTCACCGCGGCCCGGCCGGGACTGGCGGACGGTTCCCGGTGTCGCTGGCTGCGAGCGGGTCTCGGCCCCGACTCGGTCCTGATCGGCGCCGCCCTGCTCGCCGAGCGAGCAGCCACCGAAATCTGATCGGCCAGAATTTCGGTCGCGGCCCGCCCCGGCGCGACCGTACAGTCCGGTCATGCTGATCAAGGTCCTCTCGGTCAACCACGGCACCACCGCGTACGCCGATCTGATGTTGCGGTCCCTGGTCGCGCGGCACCCGGACCGGGCCGGGATCGAGGTGCTCCTGCTGGACAGCGGAGGATGCGAGCTTGATCGACTGGCCTGGGCCGAGCGGCACGGGATCCGGATCCGGCCGTCGGGGTATCCGCTGGACGTGGCGGTGACCAGTCACGGCGAGATTCTCCGCGCTGCGGTGCTGGCCGAGCCCGACTGCGACGCCTATCTGTTCGTGGATGCAGATGTGTGTTTCGTCGCCGACGACACGATCGGGGCGTTGGCCCGTGAGCTGGCCGCCGACCCGGACCTGTTCGCGGTCCAGGCGACCTGGTTGCTGCCGGACGGCTCGGTGTTCGCCGAGGGCGGGCCTGATGACCGGGTGGCGTGGATCCGGGAGGCGGTGCGGCCCGACGGGGTGGGGGAGTGGAGTGAGCCCTACGAATACCGGATCGGGTACGGCGACCGGGTGCACCCGTTCTGTGTGCTGGTCCGCAACGATGCCCCCTTCCGGACCGCGGTCGAGGTGATCGGGCTGTCCCCGGGCGGGACGCAGTGTGTCCGTGGGGCGCTGTGGTGGGACACGCTCGGCCTGTTGACCCAGGTGATGAAGACCCACGACCGGAGCTGGCGGCGGTCCGACGCCGGCGTGATCCATTTCGGCAACGT
Organism: Microlunatus speluncae; assembly: GCF_009299835.1. Classification (GTDB taxonomy): domain Bacteria; phylum Actinomycetota; class Actinomycetes; order Propionibacteriales; family Propionibacteriaceae; genus Microlunatus; species Microlunatus speluncae. The sequence continues at coordinate 688,848 of NZ_VKCZ01000014.1, read as the reverse complement.
CAGCTGGACCGCGGACTGGGCGGCCGAGAAGGCCGGGCAGCGAGACGTGTTGTTGGCACGGCACCCGCTGCCCGACCCGGCCCCATGATCAATCAGCGCGGAGCGGTGAACCAGGCCAGCGGAATCGGCCCGCGGTGCAGCACGTGCGGTACGTCGACCCAGGGCAGCCACGGATCGTCGGGACCGAGCCGCTCCAGCCGATCGAGGGCGATCTGGGTGACCCGGCTGACCGCCCGCAATCCGGCGGTGTTGAACGGCAGATAGTCGTGCTCATCCGGCGGATCCGCGTGGTGGCCGTCCCGGCCGTGCCGCATCAGCCTGATCACGCACCGCGACGGATCGAGCCGGGAGGCATCGATCGTGGCCGGCGGCGCCGGGGCGACGGCGCGACCGGAGCGGGCCAGGGCCTCGAACAGGGGAGCGGGGTGGACCGGTGCCAGGAACACCACGTCACCCCAGGTGCAGTTCAGCGGTGCCACCGGCTCGGTCAGGCCGTGCGGCCGGGCGACGTACTTCTCGGCGTGCCGGGTGTAGAGCTCCGGATTGGCATCGCGAAGGTCGTTGAGCGGGAGCAGGTGGTCCCCGCGCGGGCTGCTGAGGTGGGAATGGAAGAGCGTTCCATGGACCGCATCGGGCGAACTGTGCGTAGACATGAGAAAAGCCTCCCGGGCTCTGGTGGCCAAGAGGCTTAACTGAGAAAAGCATAACAGTCAGCGGGCCACTCGTGCCAATCGCGGTCAGGTGCTCGATCACGAGGTAGGTTGCCGGGCCCGCCGCAGACGATCCGTCCGTAGGCTGACGTCGTGCTGACCAGTGATCGGATCCGAGCGTACGTGGAGCAGCAGTTGGCGGTCGGGGTGATCGCGCCGCCGGTGCGGATCCAACGGGGCTACGGCAACGAGAACTGGCGGGTGCCGACCGACGACGGCGAACTGCTGGTCAAGCTGGCTCGGCGAGCGTTCGGGAGCGAAAAGCTGACTGCGGCGGCGCGCGCCCACCGACGGGCGGCGGCCGGCGGGGTTCCGGTGCCCGAGCTGCTCCTGGTGGATGCGGACGGGGCGGCGTTCGAGGGCCGGTCAGTCCGGGTCCTGCGCTTCCTCCCGGGCGCTCATCCGGCCGAGGTGCTGATCAGCGAAGCCGCCGTGCGCCGGTTCTTCCGGTCCTTCGGCCGAGCCCTCGCCCAGTTGCACCGGGTCGAGTGCGAGGGCTTCTCGTCCCGGGTCGGCGGCGAGCCGATCTTTCCGACCTGGGCCGAGTACGTCGAGCATCGGGTGCCGCAGATCTCCGAGCGCGCGACGGCGACCGGCGGCATCCCGGGAATTGATCATGAGTCCCTGTTGCAGCGGGTCCTGAAGATCACCGCGGAGGTGTCGCCGGTCGTCCGGCCCAGCATCACGCATCGTGATCTTTACGCCGACAACCTGCTGGCTGGCCCGGACGGGTCACTCGTCGCGCTGCTCGACTTCGACCTGGCCGAAGCCTGGGACCCGGCAGCCGACCAGGCGAAGCTGCGCTGGCTGGTGCTGGCCGACCATCCACCCGAGGCAACGGAGGCGTTCTTCGCCGGCTACACGGAGGTCGATGAGTTGCCGCCGCTGTTCGAGCAGCGGGTCTGGGTGGCCGAAGTCCTCGAGCTCGTGAACCACCTGGCCAACGCGAACGCCGCCGACAACAACGACTTCGCGGCCTCGGCGCGGGCCCGGCTGGACACGGTGCTGACCTCCGTTCCCTGACCACGCCACTAGAATCGATCGAGTGGAACACGCCGACCAGGTCAAGCTGTTGATCACGGGCCTCGGCGCCGGGCCGGGCTCGGCGGTCGGGCCGGTCCGGATCATCGCCGACCTTGATCAGTTTCCCCGCTTCCGGCCCGGTGACGTCCTCGTCTGTCGTACGACCTCGCCGGCCTGGACGCCGTTGCTGTTCAATGCCGCCGCAGTGATCACCGAGGTCGGCAGCCGGCTCGCGCACGCCGCCATCGTGGCCCGCGAGGCCGGAATCCCCGCGGTTGTCGGCGCGGCCGGCGCGATGACGGTCCTGCGCGATGATCAACGCGTCCGGGTCGACGGCGACACGGGCCGGGTCGAGGCCGTGCCCCAGTTGATCAACTCCGACCCGGGCGACGTGGCGCGATGACCCACCGGTCCGCTCCGGAGCTGCTGACCCTGCACGCCGTACGCCTGCTCGGCTATGCCGCTACACCGCGGATCGCGGATCGGTTCGACCTGCCGCCCGCCGCGGTCGAGGAGCACCTGCTCGATGCCCAGGCCGTGGGCCGGATCACGTACAGCAGCTTCGGCGGAGACGGCGGCTGGTCGATGACCGAGACCGGCCGGGCCTGGGGCGAACAGCGACTGCGGGCCGAGCTCGACCAGGCCGGGGCCTGTGCCGACGTCGAGCAGGTGCACGAGGCGTTCGTCCCGTACAACGTCACGGTGAGCGAGCTGTGCACGGCCTGGCAACTGTCCGAGCTCGAGGTCGGCGACGCCCGGGCCGACCTCATCACGATCAGCGCCGGCCTGGCCTCGGCCGCGGACGCGCTGGCCGGGTTCGAGACGGCGCTGACCGCGCGGCTGGGCCGGTTCGCCGGCTATCACCGTCGGTTCCGCGGCGCCCTGGACCGGATCGACGTCGACCCCGGCTGGATCACCGCGACCGATCGGGATTCCTGCCACCGGGTCTGGTTCGAGTTCCACGAGGATCTGATCGCGACGCTCGGCCTGACCCGGTGAGGTTTCCGCCGCGACGTGGCACCATCGGATCGTGACCAGTAGACCGGCCGACGATCAGCGCCTGCGCGACCTGGCGCGGCTGCGTCGGGTGAAGGACCGGATCGACCGGGAGTACGCGCAGCCGCTGGACGTCGAGGCGCTGGCGCGGGATGCGCACATGTCGGCCGGCCATCTCAGTCGCCAGTTCAAGCTGGCCTACGGCGAGGCGCCGTACAGCTATCTGATGACGCGCCGGATCGAGCGGGCGATGACGCTGCTGCGGCGCGGCGATCTCAGCGTGACCGAGGTCTGCTTCGCGGTCGGCTGCTCCTCCCTCGGCACCTTCAGCACCCGGTTCACCGAACTGGTCGGCATCTCACCCAGCGTCTATCGACGCAACGAAGCCAAGTCGGTCGAGGGCATGCCGGCCTGCGTCGCGAAGCAAGTGACCAGACCGATCAGGAATCGAGAAGCACCGGCCGCCGACCCACAACTAGCGTGATCGCCATGGATATCACCGTGCACCACACGTTCCTGCCGCACAACGATCCCGAGGCCGCGCTGGCCTTCTACCGCGACACCCTCGGCTTCGAACTCCGGATGGACGTCGGGTACGAGGGGCTGCGCTGGCTCACCCTCGGCTCACCGGAACAGTCCGACACCTCGATCGTGCTCTACCCGGCGGCGGCGATGCCGGGGCTGACCGATGACGAGCGCCGGGCGGTCACCGAGATGATGGCCAAGGGGACGTTCGCCTCGGTCGTCCTGGCCAGCAAGGACATCGATGGCACGTTCGAACGGGTCCAGGCCGGCGACGCCGAGGTGGTGCAGGAGCCGATCGACCAGGATTACGGCGTCCGCGACTGCGCCTTCCGCGACCCGTCCGGCAACATGGTCCGGATCCAGCAGGCCGGCTGATGACGACGAAGAAGATCCGCGCCCATGATCAGATCCGGGTCCACGGCGCGCGCGTCAACAACCTCAAGGACGTCAGCGTCGAGATCCCGAAGCGCCAGTTGACGGTGTTCACCGGGGTCTCCGGCTCGGGCAAGAGCTCGTTGGTGTTCGACACCATCGCCGCGGAGTCGCAGCGGATGATCAATGAGACCTACAGCACGTTCGTGCAGGGCTTCATGCCGACGCTGGCCCGGCCTGAGGTCGATGTGTTGGAAGGGTTGACGACGGCGATCATCGTCGACCAGGAACGGATGGGAGCCGATGTCCGGTCCACGGTCGGCACCGCGACCGACGCGACCGCCATGTTACGGATCCTGTTCAGCCGGATCGGTAAGCCCAACATCGGTTCGCCGAAGGCGTTCTCCTTCAACGTGGCCTCGATCAGCGGGGCCGGCGCGGTGCAGTTCGAGCGCGGCGGCCAGACGATCAAGGAGCGCCGCGACTTCAACATCATCGGCGGCATGTGCCCACGCTGCGAGGGTGTGGGCAAGGTCTCCGACTTCGATCTCACCCAGCTCTACGACGACAGCCTGTCGCTGAACCAGGGCGCGCTGCTGGTGCCCAACCACGGCGGTGACAGCTGGTACGGCACCATCTACAAGGGATCGGGCTTCCTCGACCCGGACAAGCCGATCAAGAAGTTCACCAAGAAGGAACTGGATTCCCTGCTCTACAAGGAGCAGACCCGGATCAAGGTCAACGGCGTCAACGTCTGGTACATGGGGCTGATCGTGCGGATCCAGCAGTCGATGCTGGCCAAAGACCGGGAGGCGATGCAGCCGCACATCCGGGCCTTCGTCGACCGCGCGATCACCTTCGGGGTCTGCCCCGAATGCGACGGCAGCCGGCTGAACGAGCTGGCCCGTTCGTCCAAGATCAAGAAGCTCAACATCGCGGACTGCTGCTCGATGCAGATCAGCGACCTGGCCGAGTGGGTGCGCGGGGTGAAGGATGCGTCGGTGGCGCCGCTGCTCGACGCGCTCGGCGACACCCTGGATTCCTTTGTGGACATCGGCCTCGGCTACCTGTCCCTGGATCGGCCGGCGGGCACGCTGTCCGGCGGCGAGGCCCAGCGGGCCAAGATGATCCGCCATCTCGGCTCGTCGCTGACCGACGTGACCTATGTCTTCGACGAACCGTCGATCGGGCTGCATCCGCACGACATCCAGCGGATGAACGACTTGCTGCTCCAGCTGCGGGACAAGGGAAACACCGTGCTGGTGGTGGAACACAAACCGGAGCTGATCGCGATCGCCGACCACGTGGTCGATCTTGGTCCGGGCGCCGGCGGCGCCGGCGGAGAGGTGGTCTTCGAGGGCACCGTCGCGCAGTTGCGGAAGAGCAAGACGATCACCGGGCGGCACCTGGACGACCGGGCCAGCCTGAAGCCGTCGGTCCGCAGCTCGAGTCGGGCGCTGGAGGTCCGCGGCGCCGACACCAACAACCTGCAGGACGTCGACGTCGATATCCCGCTCGGTGTCCTCTGCGTGATCACCGGCGTCGCCGGGTCGGGCAAGAGTTCACTGATCCGGGGCTCGGTGTCCGGGCAGGACGACGTGGTGACCATCGATCAGACCGCGATCAGGGGCTCGCGGCGGAGCAACCCCGCGACGTACACGGGGATGCTGGAGCCGATCCGCAAGGCGTTCGCCAAGGCCAACGGCGTGAAGCCGGCCCTGTTCAGTGCGAACTCCGAGGGCGCCTGCCCGACCTGTAACGGCGCCGGGGTGATCTACACCGACCTGGCGATCATGGCCGGCGTCGCGACCACCTGCGACGAGTGCGAGGGGCGGCGGTTCCAGGCCGAGGTGCTGAAGTACGAGCTCGGCGGCAAGAACATCGCCGACGTGCTGGCGCTGCCGGTGAGCGAAGCGGTGCAGTTCTTCGCCGAAGGGGAGGCGGAGACGCCGGCCGCGCACAAGATCTTGATCAGGATGGCCGAGGTCGGTCTCGGCTACCTCACCCTGGGCCAGCCGCTGACCACCCTGTCCGGTGGTGAGCGGCAGCGGCTCAAACTGGCCACGCATCTGGGGGAGAAGGGTGGTGTCTACGTCCTGGACGAGCCGACCACCGGTCTGCACCTGGCCGACGTGGAGAACCTGCTCGGCCTGCTGGACCGGCTGGTCGACTCGGGCAAGTCGGTGATCGTGATCGAGCATCACCAGGCCGTGATGGCGCACGCCGACTGGATCATCGACCTCGGTCCCGGCGCCGGCCACGACGGCGGCAAGATCGTCTTCGAGGGCCCGCCGGCCGACCTGGTCGCCGACGGCACGACGCTCACCGGGATGCACCTGGCGGAATACGTCGGCGGTTGATCAGCGGTCGTCCTCGATCGAGTGACGCTGCACGAAGGCAGTCTTGCCGTCGACGTAGGCCGTCCGGTCGCCGGGGAAGTCGCGGGCCAAGCTGATCTTGGTCGCCGCGTACTCTTCGCGGGCGCGAGGGTCGCCGCGCAGCCGATCACGGAACTCGAGGTAGGCCCGCCATTCCCGAGCACCGTAGGTCACCAGGTGGGCGTTGACCAGCCGTACTCGATCGTCCAGTTCGGTTCGGACGCCGCCAACCGGACCTCTCCTCGGCGCAGGCCGAGCGAGCCGCGGAGCCGAGCCGCCAATTCATCGCCGACGCTCAATCGAGACACCACCCTTGGTCCGTTGATTGGGGAAGCTGCTGCCGGGACTACCCGGCGGCATTCTCCCCAATCCGATCACAGTGGCCGGTGGTGCCCGGCAGCGGACACTAGGCTGCACTCGGTCTGTCCGGCTCCGGCATCACGGGTTGGGGCAGCCGCCGCCGAGCACGTACCTGGAGGGAGTCAGATGAGTTCTGTTCCGGCGATCGACGGTCGGACGCGCTACTCCTCTCATCGAGAGGACGCTCTCGATGATCAGGCCTGGCCTGAGTTCAGCGTGGAGTGCCTGGCTCTGCTCGAGTCGGCGGGTGAGGTGCTGCGGCCCGCCGCCGGCGAGGTGCTGTGGGAGGCCGGCGATCCGTACGATCTCTATCTGGTTCGCACCGGGGGCGTCTGGCTGCTGGACCGCCGTGACGACCGGGTCGTGTTCGTCGTCGAGCCCGGCGACTTCGTCGGTGAGCTCGGCATGCTGATGGCGCAGCCCGCCTTCCTGGCCGGGGCGGCGGCGGGGGACTGCACGCTGCTGCGGGTGCCGATCGATGAGCTTCGCCGGCTGGTGGCGACCTCGGTCGAGCTCGGCGACGTGATGTTGTCCGCGCTCGACGCCCGCCGCCGGCTGCTGTCCCGGTGGGGCGAGGGCGGGCTGGTCCTGGCCGGTGACGAGGACGATCGGCGGCTGCACCGGCTGCAGGAGTTCGCCGAGCGCAATCAGATCCCGTACCGGACGGTGCTGCGATCGGACCGCTCCGGCTGGGCCGAGGTGGCGGCGACCTCGGCGCTCCCGGCGGAGGGTCCGGCCGTGGTGACCGCCCGGCGGCAGGTCCTGGCGGCGCCGACGACCCGCGACCTGGCGACCGCGATCGGCATCGATCTCGGCGGTACCGATGACCAGGCCCGCTGCGACCTGCTCGTCGTGGGCGCCGGCCCGGCGGGGCTGGCCGCCGCGGTCAACGGTGCGTCCGAGGGTCTCGACGTCGTGCTCGTCGAGGACGTCGCGCTGGGCGGCCAGGCCGGCACCTCGTCGCGGATCGAGAACTATCTCGGCTTCCCGCGGGGGATCGCCGGCGCCGAGCTGGCCCGGTCGGCGATGCTGCAGGCGGTCAAGTTCGGGGCGCGGCTGATCTCGCCGCGTTCCGTCACCGGACTGTTCCGAGGGCAGGACGGGATCCGGGTCCGGCTCGATGATCATGATGTGGTCACGGCCCGCGCGGTGATCATCGCCAGCGGAGTCCGGTACCGGCGGCTCGGTGCTCCGGGGACCAACGAGCTCGAGGGCCGCGGTGTCTACTGTGCCGCGACGGAGACCGAAGCACTGGCCTCTGCCGGGCGCGATGTGGTCGTCGTCGGGGGAGCCAACTCCGCCGGTCAGGCCGCCTTGTTCCTGACCCGGCACGCCAACCGGGTGCACGTCCTGATCCGTCGCGACAACCTCGCCGAGACGATGTCGGACTACCTCGTCCAGCGACTCACCCACCACGAACGGATCACCCTGCACCACCGGGCCCAGCTGACCTCGGCCCGCGGCACGGACCGGCTCGACCAGGTCACATGGCGCGACGAGCTCCGACAGCAGGACGTGGAGCTGGCGGCCGGTGCGTTGTTCGTGATGATCGGCGCCCAGCCGCACACCGGCTGGCTCGAAGACTCCGGCGTCGAACTCGACGCCAAGGGTTTCGTGCTGACCCACGACGGCTTCGCCACCTCCGTCCCCGGCCTGTTCGCCGTCGGTGACGTCCGCGCCGGCTCGATCAAGCGGGTCGCCTCGGCCGTCGGCGAAGGCTCCGTGGTGATCTCCGCGGTGCACGGCTATCTCGGCCAGAACCGCTGAGCGGACCGCCCCTCCCGTACGAAATCAGTTGACAGCCGGGAGCTGATCGGGCTGAACTCGTACCGCCGTCACCGAACGGCCAAGATCAGGAAAGGAGAGTGTCCCATGCGCGCACTCGGGCACGGAGCCAACCCCGTCACCGCAACGACCGCGAGGATTCATGCCACCACTCTCCCTCCTGAGGAACGCCCGATCACGACCTGACCCTGTTGATCAGCCGGCCCGCAAGCGGGGCCGCCGGCTGGTCGCGGCATGCCTGCGGCCACCGGCCGGCACCACGCTGGCCCTGCTGGTCGCGATCGCCGCCGCCACCGGCCTTCCGGTCCTGGCGCCCCAACTGACCAAGCGATTCGTCGACGAGGCCATCGCCGGGTCGGCGCTCGGGCCGCTGTTGATCTTGGCCGGAGGCTATCTCCTGCTCGCGGTCGGCGGGCTCGCCGCTCGCACCTTCACCGGCTGGTTGGCCAACGGCTGGACCTGGGACGGCACGAACCGGCTGCGCGAGCAGCTCACCGACCACGTCCTCGGACTTGATCTTGAGGAGCACAGTCGCAGCAGCCCGGGGGAGTTGATCGAACGGGTCGACGGCGACGTGATGGCCATCGCGAACTTCCTGGTCGCCTTCGTGATGGATGTCGTGGTCAGCGTGCTGCTGTTGATCGGCGTGCTGGTCAGTGTCTTCCTGATCAACACTTGGCTCGGCGTCACCCTCACCGGCTACTGCATCCTGGTGTTCGCCGGCATGCTGGCCGGGCAACGGATTGCGGTGCCGGCCGGCCGCCGGTCGAACGAGGCCATCGCGGTAATGCTCGGCGGGCTGGAGGAGACGTTCGGCGGCGTCGAGGACATCCGCGCCAACGGCGCCGGCGGCTATCTGGTCCGTCGCTTCCATCGCACGGCCGGGGCCTGGATCCGGGCCGAGGCCGCGGAGGTCCGGGTGGGCATCCTCGTCGTCGCCGGCATCTCGGTGGCCTTCGCGGCGGGCACCGCGTTGCTGCTGGGCCTGGCGGCCTCGCTGGTCGTCGGTGGCGCGGTGACCGTGGGGACCGCCGTCCTGCTGGTGCAGTACGCCCTGCTGATTCGGGCACCGTTCGAGCGGCTGACCGATCAGTTCCGCCAGGTCCAGGGTGCACTGGCGAGCCTGGACCGGATCACGGAACTGCTGAGCCGGCGCTCGACGCTGGCCGTGCCGGCCCGTCCGGCGTCCGTGCCCGACACTCGTCCCTGGGACGTACGGTTCGAGGGCGTGACCTTCCGCTACGACGCCGGTGATCATCCGGCGCTGCGCGACGTCGAGCTCACCATCGCGGCCGGCAGCACACTCGGTCTGGTCGGTCGGACCGGCAGTGGCAAGACCACCATCGCCCGACTGCTGCTGCGTCTCTACGACCCCATCTCCGGCGTGGTGCGGGTCGGCGGAGTCGATCTTCGGGACCTGGACCAGGCTGCCCTGCGGCAACACATCGGGCTGGTCACCCAGGACGTACAACTGTTCAGCGCCACCATCAGGGACAACCTGACCTTGTTCCGGCCCGCCGCCGAGTTTCGTCCCGTAGCCGACGACAGCCGGCTCCGCCAGGTGCTGCACGAGGTCGGGCTCGGAGCCTGGCTCGATGATCAACCCGACGGGCTGGACACGTTGATCACCGGAATCTCGGCGGGGGAGTCGCAGCTGCTAGCTTTCGCCCGGGTGCTGCTCGCGGATCCGGCGATCGTCGTCCTGGACGAGCCGTCCAGTCGGTTGGACCGGGCCACGGAGCAACGGATCGACACCTGTGTGGCCCGGCTGCTGACCGGTCGTACAGGGATCGTGATCGCCCACCGGCTGGCCTCGCTGGCCCGGGTGGACACGATCGCCGTCGTCGCCGACGGCCGCATCGTCGAGCACGGTGATCGAGCCGCGCTGGCATCGGATCCGGCCAGCCGCTTCGCCCGGTTGATCAGGCTCGCCGACGGAGCACCGCGATGAGAGATCTGTTCCGGGTGATCGGACCGTTGCTGCGCTACGACCTGCGGCGCTACCTGATCGGCGGCCTGTTCTGGCTGCCGGTCCGGGTGCTGCCGTTGATCACCGGTCTGGTGCTCAAGTTGATCTTCGATGCGATCAGTGGTGGGCAGCGGATCGACCTGCCGCTGACCTGGTGGCTGTGCGCGCTCTTCGTCGCCGCCGAGCTGGTGCGCAGTCTGATCATGTGGCTCGCGTGGACCTACGGCGTCTACTGGTGGGATGCGACGGCGACCGTGCTGCGGGCCAACCTGCTTCGCTCCATCCTGACCGCGCCCGGCGCCCCGGCGGGACGACTACCCGCGACGTCCGGCGCAACCATGGCCCGGCTCCGCGACGACGTCGCCAACCTGGTCGACTTCTCCGACGATTTCATTGCCCTCACCGGGACACTGCTGTTCGCCATCGGTGCCCTGGCCGTGCTGGCCGCAATCGACTGGGTGATCATGGTCGCCCTGGTCGTCCCGATGATCATCGTCGCGATCCTGAGCACCTGGGCCAACCGCACCGTCACCCGGCTGTACGCCGAGGCGCAGGAACGCGGTGCGCGAGTGGTCGGTTTTCTCGGTGAGACGTTCAACAGCATCCTGGCCGTCAGGACGGGCGGCGCCGAGGCGTCGGTGGGAGCCAGATTGGCCCGGCTCAACCGGGACCGAAGGCGGGCGGAGGTGCGCAGCCGGTCGGCGTCGAGTCTGCTCGACGCCGCGACCGGTGCGAGCGTGGAACTCGGCATCGGCCTGGTCCTGCTGCTGGCGGCCGGCGCACTCCGTTCCGGTGAGCTGACCGTCGGCGACATCGTGATCTTCACGACCTATGTCAGCTGGCTCACCGCCCTGCCGCGCACCCTCGGAGCCATGTTGCTGAAGGCACCGCGCGCCGCCGTCGCCACCCAGCGGCTCGGCCGGCTGATCAGTCCGCAGGAGTCCGTCGAGGATCTGGTCCGCGACACGACCGTCTGGTACGGCGCTACCGAGGCTCCCGATCCTCCGCCGGCCGGCCGGCATCCCGATCCGCTGCGGGAACTCGAGGTTCGGGATCTGACCGTGCGGCAGCCGGGCGGTCGAGCCGTCGTCCAGGACGTGACGTTCCGGATCCGCCGCGGCTCGGTCACCATGATCACCGGCGCGGTCGGTGCCGGAAAGACCACCGTGCTCCGCGGCCTGCTCGGCCTGATCGACCTCGACGGCGGCTCCATCCGGTGGAACGGCCGGGACGTGTCCGAACCCGGCACCTTCCTGGTGCCGCCCCGGGTGGCGTACGCGAGTCAGACGCCGCGGCTCTTCTCCGCCTCGATCCGGGAGAATCTCCGGCTCGGTTGGGCCGATCATGACCTCGACCGCGCGCTCCAGCTGGCGGCCCTGACCGAAGACGTCGCCGCGATGCCCGCCGGGCTGGCGACCATGATCGGCCCGCGCGGCGTTCGTCTCTCCGGCGGTCAGCTGCAACGGACCGCCGCTGCCCGCGCGATCCTGCGCCGCCCCGATCTGCTCATCGTCGACGATCTGTCCTCGGCCCTCGATGTCGAAACGGAGGCACAGTTGTGGCAGCGGCTGACTGCCGAGGCCGCTCTCGCGACGGATCCGATCACCGTGCTCGCGGTCTCCCACCGCCGCGCCGCCCTGGCCCAGGCCACCGACATCGTCGTCCTTGATCAGGGACGGGTCGTCGGCCAGGGCCCCCTTGATCAACTTCTGAGCAACTGTGCCGAACTTCGCCGTCTCTGGGCCGAGGAGACTGATCTGGAGGCAGGGGAGCGCGGCGATGGCTACACCCGCCTGGCCGCCTATCCGGGCCGCCGACCGTAACCGGATCGGGTCAGCGCCCGTACTTGGCTCGCTCGATCGTCACCCCGACCGCCGGCGCCCCGTCCTCGGGTGTTCCCTCCGTCCCGGGATCGATGCCGCCCGCGGCGATCTTGTCCAGCACACGCAGACCCTGATCCGTGATCCGGCCGAACACCGTGTAGTCGGGCCGCAGCCGAGAATCCTTGTAGACAAGGAAGAATTGACTGCCGTTGGTGTCGGGTCCGGCGTTGGCCATGGCCAGCGTGCCGCGGGCATAGTTGCGCCGGTCCGGCGCACCGGGCCAGGGATCGAGGGCCTGCGCCGACTCCAGCTCGTCACCGAAGCTGTAGCCGGGATCACCCCAACCGGTCCCGAGCGGATCGCCGCACTGGAGAACCGACAGCGCGGCCGGTGGCGTGTGGTAGGCCGTCAGCCGATGGCAGGACGTGTCGTCGAAGTAGCGTTTGCGCAGCAGAAACAGGAACGACTGCACGGTGCACGGTGCCGAGGCACGATCGAGCTCCAGGCCGATGTTCCCCTGATCGGTGCGCAGCGTCACCCGTACCGTCCCGTGGTCCGGCGTGCGCTTCGGATCCGGCGGCAGTCCGACCCAGGTCGAGTAGGTCTGGTCGGCGAGCGGAGCGTACCCACAAGCCCCTTGAGTGGGATCGCCCGGCGGCGACCCCGGAGCCGCCTGAGCCGGTTCAGCGACCAGGGTCGTTCCGATGAACATGATCACGACGATCAGACCACGCAGCACTCGCATCCGTCCTCCTTTGGACGATAGCTGTCCGAACGTCTCGCAGTCTAAGCAGAATCCGGCAGAATCGGTACGCCCGTCGTGGCGAAATGATCTAGCCGGGTTTGCCGGCGATCACCCACTGGTAGGTCACGTAGCCCTCACACCAACTGAGCACCTGGTCGGTCAGGACCGTGAGCCCGGCATCTCGGAGCAGGCTGGAGTTGATCTTGGGACCGTAGCTGCTGGTCAACATCGGCGCGCCGAAGAAGTCCGCGACCTCATCGATCTCCTTATGGCCGAGTGTCGCCAGGAGAATCCCACCGGGCCGCAACCAGCCGGCGATGCGCTGGAACAGTTCGGCGTGATCGGTGCGGGGGAGATGCGGAATCGAGTAGAAGGCGGTCACCAGGTCGAAGCTCTCGGCCGGGAACGCGAGCGTCCTCATGCTGGACTTGAGGAACCGAGCTTTGGGGACGTTGTGCCGAGCCAACTCGACCTGAGCGGCGGAGATGTCGACCCCGGTGGTGTCACCGTGCTCGGCGAGCAAGGCCGTACACGGCAGGCCGGCGCCGCAACCAAGATCAAGTGCGACGGGTTGATCAGGAAGCCGGGTCAGGACATCGTTGAGGAAGCCGAGTCGTGGATCGTCGCCGACACTGCTAATCCACGCTTGGTACGGAACAGCGATCTCGTCATAGCCCGCCTCGGCGATCTCCTCGGAGCTGGAACGCATTCTCACGACGATAACGAGGCCCCAACCGGTCTGCGATCGATTTTCCGCTGAGCTCTCGGGATGGCCGGCCTGCTAGCCGACCTGTCCGATAAGCGACATTATGTCACGTACCGTCTGTGTATCGCATCAGGTGAATCATCCGGATCACTCTCCCACCGCGGCGACGGAGCGGCCGGCCGGCGCCGGCTCAGCTCGCCCGGACCGAACCAGCTGACTAGGCCAGATGACGGCGATGATGCAGCAGATGAATCAATCGATCATCCGATGCATCCGAGGTACCGAAACCTCCGGGTTGATCCCGGTTTGCCGCCAACGCGTGAGCTCGACAATTTGCCCCGCAATGTCCTCGACGGCTCGTTCATCGGTCTGGACACGGTGGGCCCAACCGGGTGTGGCCAAGTCCAGGTCCTTGTCGTCCCGCGGAGTTGCCAGCTGCGCCAGGTGCCACTCCAGACCGCCACCGTGCTCGCGGCCGACGAGCCGTTGGCGCGCCGTGTCGTCGGCGCACAGTAGAAGGACTCCCACCGTCTGAACGTCCGTTCCGTCCTCGCCCATCAGGCGAACGATCCGTTCCGCGTTCCTGACACTGGCCCAGTTGGAGTAGATCAGCCGGCTGCAGCCGACACTGCGGTAGTTGCGCCACACCGCGGCGAAATTCCTGTCGAACAGGTCCTGTGGTGCCTGGGGGAAACACCGATCAAGCCAATCGCCATCCATGATCGAGTGCCCTACATCGGCCCGCTTCAGCTGGGATGAGATCTCCTCAGCGACAGCAGATTTGCCGACTCCGGAACGGCCCGCGAGAAGTAGCAACTGTGCGGCGGTGTCCATGGAGGTAAGCATGGCGCTTCACCCTCATGCGATCACTTCGATTTCACTCTGACACGATCAGCCGAAGCGGTCCCCCTCGTCGCTGAGCCGGCCCTGCGCCCTGCGGTCGCCGAGCCATCGCTCAGCGTGCGCGATCCCAATCCAATTGCTTGTACACAACGAGCGGCATGAGGCACACCTCCCGCCCTCGAGGCGTCGTCGGGAAGGCGTTCGCCATCACAGCCTCAGCTGGGCAACCGCCCTCGGCCAGCACGACAAGATCAATGTCCCTGGCCTCGTGACAGGGAACCTGCTCCCCCTCGGTCAGCGGCTCGACCTCCGGCACCGCCACCAAACACTCCCGCCGCTCCAGGGCGGGAAAGTCGCGGTAGAAGGCCTGGCGCGCGTTCTCCGCAGCGACCTGGCGTGCGTTCTCCGCAGCGACCTGCCGGGCATGGACGACCGCCGCGATCCCCGCGACCACCACCACGACGACAACCACACCGATGACGACGACCTTGCGTCGACTCAATGGCATCCTCCTACAACGGTAAAATGACCGCGGCCGCGAAGGCACTGATCCTCACGGGAACCCCGGGCTTTGTGATCATTCTCTCGCAAGGATTCCAAGGGTGGGTCAACAAGTGGTCAGGGATGACGAGCCCCGCCCCTGTCCAATTCCGACTCGAGCAAGGAGTACCGCCCTGAGCGTGGACCGCGTGCCTCGATCTGTACTGAACTGGGTGCTTGCACAGTTCGAGCCACCGATTCGAGTAGTTCGGATACGACCCCTGCGGGGTGGTCCATCTGACCGGGGACCCTGGCAGATCACGCTCAGCTCAGTTGTCCGCACTCAAGACGTGGTGCTGAAGACCGGGCCAACAGATCTCGACGCGACCCGGCGAACTACCCACCCAGTTTCGATCCGGGCGTCTATGGCGACCGAGGTTGCAGCGCTCGCTGTCGCTGAGAACAATCGGCTGCCCGTACCGCATCTGATCGCGGTCGACCTGGACGGCTTGTGCGGCCGGATCGCTCTGCTGACCACAGCCGTACAGGGAAGCCCGACCTCCGCAGATGACGTAGGCGTCCGGAACCTCGGCGAACTCCTACCGAGGATCCACGCGATCACAGTCCCCTCCGATCCGAACCTCCCCGGGCGAGTACGCGCGCGAGAGGGCGACAACTACGTCGCATTCCGAGCCCGCCAACGCGAAGATATCGACCGCTACCGAACAGGCACACGCAGCGAACAGCAAGACCTTCGCGACCGCGTGCATGATGACCATCCGGAGTGGGCACCGCAGCGAGTACGGCGATACCTGACGGTGCCAGCCACCACTCCCCTGATCATGCGGGCAGAACAGGTCCTGTCCCGACTCCCGTGCAGCACCGAACCAGCCGGATTCGTGCACGATGACATCGCCCCTGGAAACGTCATCTGGACCACCAGCCGGGGCCCAGTCCTGATCGACTGGGAAGGTGCCGGGTCCGGTCCCGCAGGCCTCGATCTGGGCAACGTGAGGTTCGAGTTGGCACTACGCCACGGCGCACACACCGCAGACCTCGTCCTCGAAGGCTGGCGGCGCAACGGCAGCGTCGCGGTCCCCGATGACCTGCCCTACTGGGACCTAAGCGCAGCCCTGAACACCCCGGTCAACCTCGCCAGCTGGTCATCCGACCCGATCGCCACCGAACGGCGCGATCACTACCTTGCCCATGTGCTCAACAGGCTGGGCCACGCCGACCAATACGACCTCTCAAGCAGGAGCCCATAACCCCACTGCGGTCGAACTCATCGCCGTTCCATCGCTCGGGCTACCAGTTAGACGTACCGGGCCGATCCAGCTCGCCCCCAGACATGCACCCGGTTGGGATCCCCACCAGGCACTCTGATGGTTGGGACGTGACGGGACCGTCGTGGAGCCCGAGAGCCTGACCTACTACCCGGATAGCGATCTAGCGTTCCGGCCATGAACACGATTCTGCTGCTGCACGGCGTGATGTCGTCAGCGGGCAACTTGCGCCGGAACCAACGTGATCTTGAAGATCTGGGGTGGACCGTCCTGGCGGTGGATCTTCCCGGCCACGGGAATCGGCCCGCTGCTGGTTCAGCGGACTCCATCGATGGCATGGCCCTCGACGTCGCGGCCCAACTCGACGGCCGGTCGTATGTCGTGGTCGGCCACTCCTTAGGAGCAATCGTCGGGCTGCGCCTGGCGCAGCTGCAACCCGATCTGGTCAGCGGCGTCGTCCTGGAAGATCCGCCTGGACTGGCCTCGATAAACCCGTTCGACGTTGCCACCGAGGTAATAGCCGCCGCCCATCACGCGAGGAATGACCCCGCTGGCGAGGTGGCAGCACTTCTACAGAGCGGATCAGCCTGGACCCCGGAAGCCGCCGAGGATGCCGTCCGCAGCCGGGCAGCCATCGACACCTCTGCGATCGAGCACTTGTTGACGACCCAGCGCTGGGACCTCGTGGCCCTTGTCGAAGAGTGCCCGAGGCCGGTTCAGTTGATCGCCGCTCGGGAGCCAGACAGTGCGCTACGGGGTGCTGATCGAGACAAGATCCTCGCCATGCTCCCGCCCAGCAGGGTTCGCATCATCGACAGCGCACACAGCATCCATCGCGACCGCGCAGCACTGTGGCTGATCACGGTCGACCGCTTCGCGAACACACTCGGCCCGCGACGATGAGCCCCAACCTGCTCAGCTCAACGGAGGTCAGACGTCAGGTCATCAGCACATTCAGTGCCGACTGCAGGAACTCGTCGCGACGTTGTGTCACGGCCGTAGCGTCAAGCCGACTGCCGTCGGCGGCGAACCCTGGAAAATCGCTCAACTCGGTTGGAGTGTTCAGCGCGGCGATCGCATCCCAATAGGAAATCGAGCCGGCATCACGTCCAGCCTGGTCTTGCCAACCACGCAGCACCTCGTCGGGGGCATCGGGCCCGTACTGCATTGCCATCTGCAACCGAAACCCGCTCAAGTCGACGCCGGGATCACCGATACCGGCCGTCTTCCAGTCAATCAGCGCCGTGCAGTTGTCACCCTCGAACAACATGTTTCCCGACCAGGCGTCACCATGGACGAAGACCAGGTCTGTCGCCGGGACCCCATGCTGCCTGGTCATCTCATCGGCCCGCTGAAGCAGCCCGGTGGTCGGCATCCGGCCTTCACGCCGTTCGGCTGCGAAGTCATCGTCGGCGACCGGCCGCAGCCGAAGGCGAAGATCCTCTTGGGGCGCGAGCGAAACGGCGTGCACCTTGGCCAGAGCGGCGCCCGCATTCCGAAGCCGGGTCACTGACACCGCCGGCGGTAGCGCACTGCTGCCGGGCAGCCAGGTCTCCAGCGTCGCCACGGTTCCAGAGGCGCTGCCATCAAGATCAGCGCCGACCAGGCGCGGCGCCGACAGGCCGAACTCGGCCGCCAACTGCAACGCTCGTGCGTTAGTAGCCACCATGCGCGGCCCGATCCACTCCGGGACGGGGACCTTCAGAACAAGATCGGTGAAATCGCCGCCGACCATCCGAAGGCGAAACGAGCCAGAATCACGCTGGGCCCCGACGTGAACTGACATAACGTCCTGGATCGCGGCACCCGCCACGTCCGACACCCACCCCAACAACTCATCAGATAACTCGGCCATCTCGCCCCTCCGTCGACTCCGCTGCTTCCCGGGACTGGACGCCCAACCAACGGAAGGCTCGTAGGTCGTCTTCGGTGAGAGATCTAGGCCCGCGGACGCTGGCGTCTGGTCGGAACGTCACCGAAGTGCCAGTGGCCCTCGCCGCGTGCATCTCACGGAGCTCCTCGTCAGGGACACCGCGGCGGTATGTCTGCGACCATGCGCCGTCGGCGCGGTGGTTCTCGTGGACGAGCACCGTGCAGAGGGCTGCGACGGCCGACATCCCGTGGCGTGGCAAGCCGTCGGGTAGCCGTGGCCCGTCCGACACGTCGAAGAACCTGACGTCCCTCGTCGCCATGACCGGTTTCCGGATGATGCTGCCGTCGCTGTCCAATCGGGTGTCGGTGCCGCGTCCGTCGTCGGTAACCGTGAGCGTACCGTCGGCGTTCGCCGTGACGACCGCCCTGCCGACGTGTCCGTTGGACTCGGCTTCGTCGTTCGCGTACGCGAGCACTTCCAAGATCATGTGGCGCCGACCGCCGGCGCCGTAGTGATCCGCGTGATGCCGGATCTGTGCGAGGTGGTCAGCGTCGACGTCCTTCGACCAGTCGTGGGTCGTCACCGCCCAGTTCGCCCGCTTGGTCACGCCTCCAACTTTAGGTGGTCCGGCACACCGTCGCGGGTCTCGGCAACGGCTGACGTACGCAGCAGCGCGGCAGCTTCGGTCCACCAGCCGCCTTCGTTGCACGATGCCGAGAACGTCTTCGAGGGTTGCGATATCGAGTGGGCTTAGTCAGCGCTGCGACAATCTCTCGGGATGAGTCGTTCATTGACCTGATTGGCGAACCCGAGACCTGTCGAAATATCTAGGGCGGCGCGCTCGACCGCGCTAAGGACGTCCTCCAGTGTCATGTCGGTGGTGTCGAGCACGGTCGCGCGAGGGTTTTCGGCCCAAGCTTGCCAAGCCCAGCGGTGGCTATCCCGAAGGCCGTGAGCTTGATTGATCTGACTCACAAGCTCTTGCGTGGGTTCGGATGTCGTGGGCACAGGTGGGCCTCTCCCATATGAAAGCAACTACGAAGTCGACGAACACCCTCATGATCAAACTCCGGCCGTGGCTGAAATCTGATTGGCGGTGATTCGGCCAAGGTCACGAACGGCGTAGCGCTGGTGCTCCCACTCCTCCTCCAAGATCGTGTGCAGACAGGACAGCACGGTCTCGTCATAGTCAGGTGCGTTGGGATTCGACCGCTTACTGCTCAGAGCTTCGGCGGTCACAGTGGCGAGGAAGTCGGTCACCATCGCGACCCGGCCGGCACGAGCCTCGAGCACTTCGGCGTAGGCCGGAGTCTCGGTGGCAAAGACCGACTGGTCGGCCCAGTCGGGCAACCTGGCCGCGAGTGCTAGCGCATGGAACGGCTGCTCCCTCCTGAGCACCGACCTTCCCAGCCACATGTCGGTAGCAAGCACCAGGTGCCGCAGAGTCTGGGCGAAGGACCACTCGTCGTCCACCGATATGTCGGCCGTCCCGTCCGGCATGACCGCAACCCGTTCGAGGATGGCTTCCCAGGCCGTTTGGACAGCGGTCCACGCTGCGCGGAGTCCGTCGGGGTCAGTAGCTCGGCGCTCAGACCTGCCAGGAAAGCGTCGATTGAGCTCCGCGTCGACGAGCGGAACGACATCCACGTCGTTGATCACCAGCGAGCCGTCGTACAGCCACGGCGCGTCGATCTCGGACCGGTCGACGTCAACCGCCCGCATCACCACCCCCGACACGTTGCTGGCTCGGAACCGCGCACCTTCTAGATCGACACGATGAAACCGAGCGTTGCTCAGCTTGGTGTTGTTGAACGTTGCACCCTCAAGATCGTCGTCTGCATTGAATTCGGACATCGCCGACCCTCTCCCCCTCTCGTGTCGAATTGGCTCTAGGTCTACCGGATCGACGAGGCGTCTGAAAGACTGTTTAGGATCTTCAAACAGTGACGGTAGCGGAGCGATGGAGAAGTTGTCTACCAGTCAGTCAGTCCCCGACTACGAGCTCGACGACGTACGTACGGTCACGTCCAACCAAGAGCTCAAGGCGATGTTCGACCCCTTTCGCAGCATCCTGCTCCAACTCCTGCTGGAGCGTGCGGCCACCATCCAAGAACTTGCAATCGCCACCAGGCGAACCAAAGGAACAGTCGCTTATCACGTCCGTGTGCTCACTGCCGCCAGGATGTTGAAGGTGGTTCGAACACGAACAATCCGCGGGCAGCAGGAACGCTTCTACGGCAGGACCGCACGACTCTTCGGTGTCGGCCGGATCAGCCCCGAACAGGTGTCCCTGATCCCCAACGCGATGCCCCAGTGGGCCGCTGACACCACATCCGCGCACGAGGCTGACCAACTCCGCGCGATCCGACGATACGCCTGGATCAGCGAGGAACACGCCGACGAATTCTGGGACCGAGTTCTTCAGCTGGTCCGCGAGTTCTCCCAGCTGTCCAGTGTCGATCAGGGCGAAGCTCACGCCTTCATGGCAGCCATGTACCCCACAGCCCAGGCCCCACGCCTGCCGGCCCCTGAGGATTAGCCACAGCAATGGTCTCGGTCACATCCGGGTTGCGTCCATCATTTCCCCTCCTGATCCTGATCTTGCTGGTCCTTCGCTTCGGCTTCCTCGGGCTGGTCGGACTCACTCTTCGGGCCGTCTCCCGTTCGAGCCAAACGCTCGCGGCTCAGATACCGAACCAGCTTCCCGAGCGACTCCGCGTAGGCAATCTCCCGTTGGGTTGACTCCCCTACGTAGCCACCCGGATCCACGATGTATACCTCGTCAGCCATGCGAATCTTCTGGAAGTGCACGCCACCGAGCCGCCCCTTCAGGTCCGACCTGTCGGTTGTCCAGTCGTAGTCCGGCAGTTCGGGGAGGCTGAACATTCCGAGGCTGATCACGACGCAACCTTCCATCGTGAGCCGCTGGTTGACCTCCGTGAACTCAGCCTCAAACCTGGACGAGCCGCAGAGCGTGATGACCTTCGCATCACCCACGGTCGGCTGCGGCGCCTGCTGGTCCTCCATGAAGTTCATGATCGGTGAACGGCAGGGACGTCGTCTATCGCCGCCCTGGGACGTCCGCATTAAGCGCACTGCGATCGAGTGTTGATGCTACGTTCGTTGGTGGGAGCCTGAAGGCCAAGGTTTGCCCCCGTCGAGAGCCTGAAACTCAGGCTCCTGGACGTGGGAGGCATCCATGGATCGGTCTGACTACCTTCAGCAACTGCATTCGCGCTTCAGCGTCGCTCAATCAGAAATCATTGCCACGGTCGAGGCCGCGCTCAGCGTTCCCGTCACCAACCTGACCCGGATCATCAAAGGTGACGAGTATGAGGTTCATCGTGTTCAGCTTCGAGACGACTCGACCGTGTATCTGCGGGTGGACTTCCCCGGCACACCGGTCAGCATGGTCGAGCACGAAGCCTGGGCTATGTCGTGCGCCCGCGATGATGGCGCACCGGTTCCAGAAGTCTTAGGCGTTTCTGTGATCGACGACGACATCGGTCCGCGCGCTGCCATGCTCGTCCGCGCTAGCCCGGGACGACCGTTGGCCGGCGTTCTTGCCTCGCTTCTACCAACGCAGCGCTCGACGATCATGAGCAACATCGGCAACGTTCTTGCCGGTCTGCATTCGGTACGAATGCCCGGCGCAGGACGCCCGAACGCCGACGGCGCCTGGATGACCCCCGCCCAAGAACGTGACCGGCGGTTGTCAGACTGCCTGGCCGCCGTTCACCAGTTGCGCGTTGCCGCCTTCAGTCCCGGTGACATCGACCGCGTGAAGCGAGCGCTCCAGCAGGATTGCCCCTCCGCCGAGAATCCTGTGCTCTGCCATGGAGATATCTCCCCTGAACACGTGTTCGTTGACTCAGACCTCAACGTGGTCGGGCTGATCGACTGGGGCATGTGGTCCGCCGGCCCCGCGGTGGCTGAGCTTGCTGGCCTGGACATCAGGCTGAGCGAGCCCGACTACTTCGCACTCGCGACCGGGTATGGACGACACGAGATCCGCGCTGACTCGATGAGGTGGCACGCGATCGCTCAACTGGTCCATCAGATCGACTGGCTTGTCTCCAGCGAACAAGCCGAAGAACTCGAACGACCCGCGAGCGTACTGCGCGAATTCCTGCCCTGACGCCTGATGACCAGAATTGGGGTTGCTCGCAACATTCTTCTGGAGACAGACCCCTGTGCTGTGGACTGTGTGATTCTGCCGGCCGATGTCGAGGACTGGTCCTTGCTTGATCATTGCGGAGTCCGGAACGCGCTGGAGCGGGACGGCTGGCGATTTGTCGCGGCTGGGGACTGGGCTGTCGTCCTCGGAGATCCGACGGGGCGCTATGCCGCCCGGATCAGTCCATTCGAACGGGCCTACCAGTACTTCGTGGAGCTCTGCCGACGTCATCCAGGCAACCGATGGCTGCCCACGATCCATGCCGCGACAGATCTGGCTGGTGGTGGGCATCTGACCGTAATGGAGCTGCTGATACCCAGGCAGATCCCTGACGACGACCATCCTGATCCGGTCTGGTCCAGCGACGAACCCGACCTTGCCACGGTGCGGGCCGACGTGGAACGCACCTTCTCAGACTGCAAAACAAGCGTGCCGTGGTGGGGCTCGTTGGACGTCAAACCCGCTCACTTCTTGCTCGACTCCGAGGGACAGCTGAAGCTTGTCGACCCGTTCGGCTTGGCCGGCGCGGAGTTGTATGGCCTAGCGGAGTCGGACTACCCGTCGTTCTGCAAGCTAGTGCCGACAGAGGAGCGCCGCTACATGCTGCAGATCCCACACTTCTCCCAGTCCTACGCCGCCCCGCAACTCCGCACGTTGCAGGCCGTCATCCGGGCACACGACGACGCGAAATGATCTCGCGCTGCCGGCGACGCCGGCAATATCGACTTGAGCGGTCCGGTCCGAGCGACCAGACTCGCGGACCATGATCACCGACATCGCCGGCGAAATCCTGCGCAAGCAGTTCGGAACGCGTGGGGAGATCAAGGTGCATGAGACGTGGGGGGCCTCGGTCGTGGTGGAACTGGACGGCCTGCTGCTCAAGGCCAACGGTGACCGCAGCACGGTCGCCGAGGCGGTCGTCGCTCGCCGAGTCCGTGCCGCGGGTGTGCCGGCGCCCGAGATCGTCGGCGAAGGTGTCGATGATCGGCTGCCCGGCGGTCGCTGGCTGGTGATGCGCCGGCTGCCCGGCGTCGGCTTCGACGCCAGCAGCGCGTCACCCGCGCGATTGGACGCGGTCGTGGGTCAGGTCGCGCAACTGTTGTCGATCTTGGCGAATGTCACTGCGCCCGGCTGGGGCTGGGTCGGCGACGACGGCCGTGGCACTGCACCCTCTTGGCGCGATTGGCTGCGGCAGCAGGTGACGGAGAGTTCGATGACTCTCGATACTCGGCTCTCCCCCGACTTCGTATCGATGGCGCACAAGACGATCGACGAGGCCATACCCGATCGGATTCAGGGCAGCATCTTGAACGGTGATCTCGGACTCTCGCACGTCCTCGTCGACCCAGCCGCCGGCACCGTGACCGGACTGCTCGACTGGGCGGCTGCGATCATCGGCGACCCGCTGTTCGACGTTGCGACCTTCTCGATGGGAGGTCCGGCGGACGACCCGATCCACGCCGTCCTGCAACCCCGGCTGCTGGCCGCTAGTCCGGGCGAGATCGATCTCCGCCGGGTGCGCATCTACCGGATGATCAACCACCTGTTCAACGCCTGCTGGAGCGTCGAGAACAACGTCCCGTCCTGGACCCCGGCCCTGTGCCGCGCGGCCGAGGACCTGGCGTCGCCCGAGGCCTGATGATCAGATCGATGGATCGGATCGCATCCCGATTCGCCGTGCGAGTGGTGCACCCTCTCCCCTGCTGCTGCACGCCATCCCGTTGTCTGCGCTGAGGAGATCATCCGCAGTCCCTCCTCAACGCCCCAAGCAACGCCGTGCGCACGATTACCTGAAGGGGCGGAGGCAAGTCAGAATGCTGAACCAGCCGATGCCGTCGTGCTCATCAGGAGCGACGTTCCCTGGCATTCCTTTCCAGTCAAGCACGGGCCAAGCCCTGACCAGATCTGGCTCGTTGAAGGGCCCGCGGTCAGACTGCATGGTGGTGGTGGGACACCGCGCCAGTCACGATCTGCACGCCCAGTTCCTCGTGCAGCTCCCGCCTCAGCGCCGAGATGGCCGACCTGCGGCAAGCGCGTCGTGTGAGAATCGAAGTCAGTGACGACGAGGAGGGCTGCAGGGTGTTCAAGGAATGGCGCAGGCGACGTCAACTTGCCATGCGGGAGAGGATTGCGGCGGAGCGGGAAGCGGCTCGAAGATCCGCCAGGACACCGATCGAGCGACTCGATCCGCTGATTCGAGAATTGGTCGAGATCGGGGCAGAAGTTGACTACCTCGTCAGCGACCGTGCACGCGAAATCGGCGTGATTCTCGATGCTCGCGGAGGTCTATCTGAAATGCAAGATGCCTATCATGAACTGATCAATTGGCATAATGAGAACGCCCGCGGGTTGTCCAGAGCTTGGAACGGAATTGGACACTGGCAAGCGTGACGCCGACTTGTTCCATAAGCGGCCGGAGCTGTCTGCGGCCGCGGCGTTCCGTAGATCCCGCGAATTCGATGATCAGATCGTCCTATCTCCGGGGCGGAGGGCGGCAAACGGGTCGGTGATCGCCAGACGGCGTTCGGTGAAGCGGAAGAGCGCGGCGGGACGTCCCCCACCGCTTCGAGATGGCGCGGTCCGCCCGGTCGGCTCGAGCTGGCCGCGCCGTTGCAGGACGCGCTGCAGGTTGGTCGCCGATACTTCGCGCCCGAGAGCCGCCGAATAGATGTCGCGCAGCTGAGCGATGGTGAACTCCTCCGGCGCCAACCCGAAGCCGAGATTGCTGTAGGAGAGCTTGCGCTGCAGGCGTTCTTTCGCCGAGTCCACCACCGAGGCATGGTCGAACGCCATCTTCGGCAGCTTGCCGGCCCGGAGCCAGGCCGCGTTCTGGGGAAGCTGGGGATCGGCCGTGCTCTGCACCAGGCCCAGGTAGGCCGTGGCGATCGTCCGTTGAAAGGGGTCCCGACCGGGCGCGCTGCGGGTCTCCAGCTGTTCCAGATGGGCGATCTCGCCCAGGTCGGCCTTCGTGGCCAGATGCCGGGCCACACACGCCCCCAACGTCTCGTCGCTCTCCAGCGGGCCGCTGGGCAGCGCCCAGGCTCCGTTGTACGGATCGCGGGCTCGCCGCCAGGCCAGCACCGTCAGCTCCGAGTCGGTGATCTTGAACACAACAGCCACCGCTTCGTGCCGAAAGCTGGACACCGCGCTCGATCTGGCCACGAACGGATGCTACCGTCGAGACTAGTTTTCGACTATGAGGCGAAAACCTGACCACGGGAGAACTTGTGACCATCATCGAGTCGGTCAACGCCCACGACGCCGGCTACGAGCCGGTGCCGCCGGGCTTCGCGGACTGGACCAGCTGGCAGCGTGAGGTGCATGACCTCGCGCGCCGCAAGGACGCCGTCGTGCTGGCGCACAACTATCAGCTGCCGCAGATCCAGGACGTTGCCGATCATGTCGGCGACTCGCTCGCGCTGTCCCGGTTGGCCGCTTCGGTGGACGCCTCGATGATCGTCTTCGCCGGCGTGCATTTCATGGCCGAGACCGCGAAGATCCTCTCCCCCGACAAAAAGGTGATCATTCCCGACGCCCGCGCCGGTTGCTCGCTGGCCGATACGATCACCGCCGATCAACTCCGGGACTGGAAGGCCGAGCACCCGGGCGCGGCGGTCGTCGCGTACGTCAACACCACGGCCGAGGTCAAGGCGGAGTCCGACATCTGCTGCACCTCCTCCAACGCGGTCGAGGTGGTGGAGTCGATTCCGGCCGACCGGGAGGTGCTGTTCCTGCCCGACATGTTCCTGGCCGCCCACGTCAAGCGGCAGACCGGCCGCACCAACCTGCACAGCTGGCTGGGCGAATGCCATGTCCACGCAGGGATCTCGCCGCAGGATCTGGAGGCGGCCGTGCATGCCGACCCCGATGCCGAGCTGTACGTGCACCCCGAGTGCGGCTGCTCGACGTCGGCATTGTGGATGACCAGCGTCGGCGACATCCCGGCCGACCGGACTCACATCCTGTCCACCGGCGCGATGCTGGACCAGGCACGGCACAGCTCGGCCGGCAAGGTGCTGGTGGCGACCGAGATCGGCATGCTGCACCAGCTGCGACGCGCCAACCCCCGCGTTGACTTCCAACCGGTCAATCCGAAAGCATCCTGCCGTTTCATGAAGATGATCACGCCGGAGAAGTTGATCAACTCACTGCGCAAGGAGACCGATGAGGTCCAGGTCCCGGCCGAGGTCGCCGCCAGGGCCCGACAGGCGGTCGAGCGGATGGTGGCGATCGGCCGCCCCGGCGGTGGAGAGTGATCATGACCGACCTACGACTACCCACCCGGCTGCGCGTCGGTCCCGTCGGGCAACGGTTCGAGTCTGACGTGATCATCGTCGGCAGCGGCGCCGCCGGAATGGCTGCCGCAATCAGAGTGCTGGACGCCGGCCGACGGGTGACCATGATCACCAAGGGAGCTCTGGGCGACGGTTCGACCGCCTGGGCGCAGGGAGGTCTGGCCGCCGTCACGGACCCGGCCGACAGCCTGACTGATCACCTGGCCGACACCCTGGTCGCCGGCGCCGGGCTCTGCGAACCGGACCAGGTCGCCGAACTCGTCGCCGCCGCGCCGGCCGCGATCGAGCGAATGATCGAGCTCGGCGCCCGCTTCGACCGAGCCATCGATGGAGCGCTGGCGCTGGGGCTGGAAGGCGGACATCACCACCGGCGGATCATCCACGCCGGTGGCGACGCCAGCGGAGCCGAGGTGGCCCGGAGCCTGGCGGCTTCGCTCGCCGGATCCCGACCGGCTCATCAGAGCCGACCCAGCTCGCGAGGACAGTTCACCCTGCTCGAGCGTTGCACCGCCGTCGATGCGATACGCACCGCCGACGGAGCTGTCCGTGGCCTCCGAGTGATCGACGGCGACGGTGTGGTCGGCGAGTTGTACGCCGACGCCGTGGTGCTCGCGGCCGGTGGCATCGGACAGGCCTGGAGCACCACCACCAACCCGGCGACCGCCACCGGCGACGGCCTCGGCATCGCGCTGCGAGCCGGAGCGATCATCCGCGACCCGGAGTTCGTCCAGTTCCATCCGACCGTGCTCGTCGTGCCACCCGCCCATCGCCTGCCGGGCGATCGTGGCGTCCTGATCTCCGAAGCGGTCCGCGGCGAAGGGGCCCGACTGGTCAACGGCCACGGAAAGTTGATCATGGACGGCCGGCACCCGATGGGTGATCTTGCACCGCGGGACGTCGTCGCGGCGGCAATGCACGCCGACCTGCTGGCGTCCGGTGATGAGCAGCTGTTCCTGGACGGCACCGCGCTCGGTGCGACCACCTGGCGGCAACACTTTCCGACGATCTTGCAGTTGTGCCGGGAGCGCGGTGTCGATCCGATCACCGAGCCGGTCCCGGTCCGGCCGGCCGAGCACTACTTCTGTGGTGGCATCCTGGCCACCCTCGACGGCGTCACGACCGTGCCCGGCCTGTATGCGGTCGGCGAAGTCGCGTCGACCGGTGTGCAGGGCGCCAACCGACTCGCGTCCAACAGCCTGACCGAGGCGTTCATCGCCGGTGATCGGCTCGGACGACTGCTGTCGGTTCGCGACGTCGAGACCGAAGCCAGGATCGCGGTCATCTCGGCAGCCCTTCGCTACGGTGCCGCCCTGGACGAAGTCGATCACCCGTACCTCCTCGATGATCAAGCCCCGGCCGTTGTCGGCTCCGCTCAGCGCCCCCGGTTGGTAAAGGCGATCACCCGCGGTGCGGGCGTCCTGCGCGACGGGTCGGGTCTGACCGAGCTGCTCGCGGAGTTGGCAGCGGCGCCGCAGTCGAATCAGGAGGGCTCGGCGGCCGACGTGGAGACGACGAACCTGCAGGTGGTGGGCGCCCTCGTGGGCACCGCCGCGCTGCTGCGCACCGAGAGCCGAGGCAGTCATCGGCGTTCGGATCATGATCGTCCGGTGCCCTCGTGGCAGCGACATTCCTATCTCGCACTCCAGTCGGACGGCCAGCTGGGAACCGCGACCGAGACTGCGGCGGCAGCAGCATGATCACCGTGGCCGCACCCGGCAGCAGTCCGCCGCGTACGGAGATCGCCACGGTCGCCGCCAACGTGTTGGCCGAGGACAGGGCCAAAGATGACGTCACGACGCGGTGGAGCGTTCCCGACGGTCTGTGGTCAGGCGCCGAGGTCGTCGCGAAGCAGCCCGGGACCATCGCGGGGACAGCGGTCGTAGCCGAGGTGATGAACCAGGTCGATCCTCGGATCCGCATCGAGCAGGTGATCCCAGACGGCAGCCGTGTCGACTCCGGAGCAGTGATCATTCGCCTTGAAGGCCCGACCCGATCGCTGTTGACCGGTGAACGTACCGCGCTCAACTTCTTGCAACGGCTGTCTGGTATCGCCAGCTTGACCAGTTCATTCGTACAAGCCATCGGTGATCTGCCGGTGAGGATTCTGGACACCCGTAAAACCGCCCCTGGCCTCCGCGCTCTCGACAAGTACGCCGTAACAACCGGAGGCGGCCATAATCACCGACTCGATCTTGGTGCCATGGTGCTGCTCAAGGAGAACCACATCGCTGCGGCCGGAGGCGTGACCGCCGCGATCGACGCCGTGCGCCAGGCGATGGCCGACGAGGACAAGCTGATCGAGATCGAGGTCGAGGTGCAGGACCTGGCCGAGGCGGAGGAAGCGTTGCGGGCAGCAGCCTCGCGCATCATGCTCGACAATTTCTCGCTGGACGACATCCGGGCGGCGGTGCAACTCCGGCGGCGCCTCGCCGCAGCAGACACCGTCCTGGAGGCATCGGGCAACGTCACGTTGGCCGGTGTCCGGGAGATCGCCGCCACGGGGGTTGACCTGATCTCAGTCGGCGCGCTGACCCACAGCGCGCCGGCCTTGGACCTCACCATGCTTGTCACGCAACAGACCTAACGAGGAGACCACATGCCGATCACAGCCATGCTCGACG
The DNA here is from genome assembly GCF_009299835.1 of Microlunatus speluncae. Classification (GTDB taxonomy): domain Bacteria; phylum Actinomycetota; class Actinomycetes; order Propionibacteriales; family Propionibacteriaceae; genus Microlunatus; species Microlunatus speluncae. Next base: position 659,881 of record NZ_VKCZ01000014.1, on the reverse strand, counting down.
TGCACTTCGCTGCCGACCATCTGGTCGACGGGCCCGCCAGATTCACCGAGATCCTCAAGGACACACGGAATTTCGCAGGTTGCACGCGGGTCGACTTGCTCGCTGATATTGCCGACCCTGCTCATTACGTGGCCTACGAACTCTGGGAGTCCAACGAGCACGATCTCGCCTACCGGGCGTGGCGAAAGGGCGAAGGGGCGACAAATCTGCGCGACGTCCTGGACCGTGATCCGGTTCTCACGAAATTCGAAACTGCCGTGCAGTCATAACCCCGGCCGGGATCGCCAGGGTTCCGCTGCCCCTTGCCTAGATGGCCTGACTGACGTAGCTATCGGTTGCGGCACGCCAGACTGCCGGCGGACGCCAGGATGGATCCGTCTCCGGTCCGAGGATCGACCACATCCGTAGTGCGTACCACGCGAGGGTGATGGCCTCGAGTCGCCTCAGGTTAGCCTCATTGGTGATCGTCGGCAGCCCGAGAGCCGCCCGCCGCTCAGCCATGAGTCGAACGAGCCCATGCCAGCCGACGCGGTCCGGATCGGAGTTCAGGACCTGGCAGTAGGCGGCCTCGAATGCCCAGGGCATGAAGCTTGGTTCGAAATCGATCAAGAGCACGTCGCTGAGCTGTGGCGCTGGCGTACGACTGAGGACGTTGGCCATGTGGAGGTCTCCGTGACAGATCTCCGGCGGGCAAACGTCAACGACGAACGTCCAATCGTGATCAAGGTTCTCAAGCAGGGCTGCTGCCGGCCCAGGGGCACCGCGCACGATTGCCGAGCGGATCCAGGCCGCGACGTCAGCTACCGTCGTGGTGGAGTGAGGTCCGGCGGAGTGCCTTCGCGCAAATTGATGGAAGCGTGCGCCGGCCGCCATGAGCATGCCGAACTCCAGGCCGCCCCAGCCCGGATGGAGACCGCCGGGCAGTCGCTCCGTCAGGGTCCAACCCAGCTCGATGTCGCCGAGCTGACTCCCGCTCCCGAACAGCATCGGAGCTAGGCCCGGATCTTCCCTGGCGATCACCTCGGTCCACCACCGCTGAGCTGGCGACACACCGACCTTCAAGATCACCTCGACGCCCGACGCTGTCCACGTTCCGGCGAAATGGAGACCGCTGGAGCCCCACTCAGCCCCGAAGACCGCGAGGTCAGCCAGCCCACGCAACGCGGGTTCAGCGCGAGCCTGATCATGAACGAACGCGACCGCTTCCGGATCGCTTCGAACCCGACCGTCCGCCTTGACGAGCGATGATCGATCGAAGGTCGCACTCGACGCCATGGGCGACATCCTCGCTGAGGCGGATCCGCGGTTCAATCGGATTGATCTCCTGGCTTTGAGGCCGTTCCTTCGGCTTCGAGCTTCAGCCAATCCAGAGCGATCTCGGCAGCCTCGGCGGCCGAGAGGTCCCGGGTGTCCAAGCGAAGAAACGGATGCCGGGTGAGGAAGCCGTCGGCCGGGGTCGGGCTGGAGCTGGTCGGATCGGTGTTGAGTTGGTGGGCCTCCATGCCGCGAACGTTGCCGTCCGACCATTCCAGATCCCGCTTGGTCGGCTTGGCAGCCAGTCGACTCTCGCCCCGGTTCCGCACCAGCCGCGTCTCGAGATCGGCGGCGAGCTCAAGCACCCAGATTTCGCCGCCGGCGTCTTCGAACGGCGCTACAAGGTGCTCGAGATAGGTGGTATCAGCCGGGTCAGCCAGATTCCAGACGAAGGTGAAGATCAAATCCACGTTGTTGCCCGCGGCCTCCTCGATCACCCGCCGGCGGAACTCGACGTTCAGGACGTTGAACGGCGCGGTGCCGTGGCCGAAGACCTCGACCAGCGGCTCGATGGTGTGGTGATTGTGAAACAGCCGGAAGTCACTGCGTGCAGCGATCTCTCGACCCACAGCCATCTTGCCGACAGCCGGCGGGCCGATGATCAGGAGGAGCCTCATGATCGGCAACAGTCCCAGACGTCCAGCTCACGCGCAACCAAATTCAGACCCACGACGTGGCCGGGTCGTTGTCGATCATCGCCGCCGGAATCTTGATCAAGCCAGCGGCTCTCCCCCGGTCTTCTTTCGCGTCGCCGCGTTGAAGCGCGCCTTCTTCTGGCGGTTCCCGCACGTGTTCATGTCGCACCATCGGCGGGTGCGACTTTGGCTGGTGTCGAAGAAGGCGGCCTGGCAGGTTGGCGACGCGCACAAGGCGAGCCTTCCGTCACGTTCGCCGGCGATGATGCTGATCGCGTCCGCGGCGATCACGCCCAGAGCGTCTTCCACGCCGGCGGCCGAGCTGAGCAGCCAGCGCCGATTGCCGTCGGGGGTCAGGATGGCCGCGCCCCGGCCCTGGGTGCTGCGGTCATTGATGACCTGAACAGCAGGTGCGGGGAGCGCATCCTTGATCGCGGCTGCGGTGGCGGCGGCGTGGATCGACTCCCTCAGTTCCCGAGCGAGTCCGAGCTGGGCGGCGTTGCAGGACTGCACGGTGAGGCCACTCACCGCCAACCAGTCGACGAGTCGGTCCGGGATGGGAATGCGCTCCACAGCGTCACCACGGCGCTCCGTCAGGGTCGCCGTGAAGCTGGTCGCCAGGACCGTACCGAGGCGGAAGTCCGGGAACTGAGCGCGCATGGAACCACCTTAGCCGGTTGCGCATCAACCCCCTAGACTGATAGAACCGTCTTAGCTGGTTCCAGACAGTCCGAGCCGGCCCCTCGATGACCAGGAGGTTTCATGAACCGCCCAACCAGCGAAGTGCTGGCATTCGAAGCACACACAACTGACGCTGACCTGGAAGATCTCCGCGCACGATTGGCCGCGGCCCGGCTGCCGGAGGCTGAGACGGTCTTCCGCGCCGCGCCCGACCCTCGGCGCTGGGATCAGGGCGTTCCTCTCGCCGATCTCGTGGAGCTGGCGGACTATTGGCGCACCGGGTACGACTGGCGGGCGTTCGAAGCACGTCTCAACGAGATCGGCCAGTTCCGCACGACCGTTGATGATCTTGGAATCCACTTCCTGCACCACCGGTCGGCGCGTACCGATGCCACTCCACTGATCTTGACGCACGGTTGGCCGGGCAGCATCGCCGAGTTCACTCACGTGATTGACGAGTTGGCAGCTCCGAGAAGCGCAGACACCCCGGCATTTCACGTCGTGGTCCCATCGCTGCCGGGATTCGGCTACAGCGACAAGCCGGCGATGACCGGCTGGGGAACGGAAAGGATCGCGGCCGCCTGGGTGAAACTGATGGCGAGGCTCGGCTACGACAAGTTTCTCGCCCATGGCGGCGATTGGGGCGGAAATATCACCACGGTTCTCGCCGGCAGGTTTCCGGATCACGTTCTCGGAATCCATACGACGTTCGCGGAGGGTCTGCCCGGCGCGACCACGGAGGGGCTGACCGCGACCGAGCGCCGGTGGACCGAGGAGACCCACGACTTCTGGCACCATCGCGCGGGGTACGCGAAGCAGCAGGCGACCCGGCCGCAGACCATCGGCTACTCGCTCGTGGATTCACCAGTCGGGCTTCTCGCCTGGATCCTGGACAAGTTCGCCGAGTGGTCGGACACCGAGGACAGCCCGTTCGAGACGATTTCCAGAGACACGATTCTTGACGATGTCACCCTGTATTGGCTGACTCGGTCCGGTGCGTCGGCGGCCCGGATCTATTACGAGAGCCACAATTCACTCGACCCCGACCTGCGGGTCGACGTCCCGACAGCCATCACCATCTATCCCCGTGACATCGAGAAATATCCGCGGGCCTGGTCGCAGGAGCGGTACCGACAGATCGTCCGCTGGAATTCACCCGAGGCGGGCGGGCATTTCCCGTCACTGGAGGTTCCCGAGTATTTCGTCAAGGACCTGCAGGAAGGCCTCGAAGCCGTGCTGGCCGCGAACCGGTGATCGCCCTTCAGAGTGCTAGCTCGGTTGCGAGCCTGCCGAGTCGTGCAGCCGTCGCGAGGACTTCCGGGATGAGCTGGGTGACGCCTTCGTCGGTGTCCTGGTAGCGAGTCTGCCAGCCGCGGGTTGGTCGGCGATCCAGTGCGTCCTGGAGCATTTTGGTGAGCCGGCCGAGTTCGCTACCCAACTTGTGAGCAAACAGATTCTCTCCCAGGCCAGTTGCGATGACTCCGCCGTACGCACGATAGGAATCAAGAATTCTGCGAACATAGCTGGTGTCGCGACGACCGAAGGTGACGGCAGCGAATCCCGCTTCAAGGCTGGCACTGTCCGGCCCGATGACCTCCCAATCAATGAGGACCGGCCCCGTCGTTGTGACCAAGACATTGAACGGCACCAGGTCGCGGTGCGTGATGACGTGATCTCCCACGTCGAAGAACGTCGTCCGGAGCCTCGCCGTCATGGCCAGATACTTGTCCAGGTGTTCCGTGAGTTCGGATGCCCACGGCCGACGTTGTTCAATCCCCCGAACTGCCCATTCCTGCCATTGCTCGGCCGGAAACAGATAGTACTGCGGTTCGAGACTGCCTTCGTGAGACTCGAGACCGTGCAAGGTTGCCAGTGTCCGGCCGAGCCAATCCGCAAGATCATCTTCGTCGGAAACCTTTCGGTGCTGCACCCATTCGGTCACCCGGTACGCACCTCGCCCGGCCACCCGACCGGCCCACCCGTACGCCGGACGAACCGGCGGAATTGTCAGCGGTGTACGTATCCCGGCGGCCGAGGCGCGCTGTTCGATGGTCATCCGGTGATCAAGTTGATCAGCCCAGTACGGATCGCCGTCAGACCACAGCTCCTTGACCAGGAACGAACCCCGGCTCGTCGACATCCGCCAGGTTTGCGAAACAGTGTGCTGGACCGGGATCAGTGGTCCCTTCGGAGCTCCAAGATCGAAACCCTCAGCGACTTGTTCTGACGTAACCACGTGCGATGTCACTCCCGACGGATCAGGCAACTCGGCACAGCCTCTCACGCCATCCCGTGATGCTGCTGAACAATTCGGGCTACGGCTGCAGTAAAGACAGTGTCAGCGCCCACTCGTACGGTGACGTGATGGCAACCATCTGGCTCACCTCGATCGCGGAGCGGTACGGAGCGGTCCTCGACGACCTGGCGATCGGCATCCGCACCTGTCCGGACGAACTGTGGGAGGAGTCCTTGTATCCGGTCGATCCGGCCGCAGTGACCTGGACTCCGATCGACCCGGAGGGCCGGGGGTTCGAGGACGAGGCGGTTGCGGAGCGGAAGCGTCGAGCCCAGGGTGCGGTGTGGCGGACCGCTGCGCACGCGTTGTATTACGCCGACGCCGACCTCTCGGTGCTGGAGCAGGACTGGGAGCCGCAGGCACCGCTCTCACTGGGTGACGAGGACGAGAACGTCGTGCCGCCGACGTACTCCCGCGAGCAGTTGTCGGCCTACGTCGACTACTGCCGGCGCAAGGTCGACGTGGTCTTCGCCGAGCTGACCGATGCCCGAGCGGAAAAGCCTGTCGTGGTCTCGCACCGCCATCGGGGAACGCCGGTCGGGAAGATGCTCGTGGTGGGTCTGGTCCACCTTCAGCAGCACACAGCCCAGCTCCGCGCCTATCTGGTCACCCGCGGTGTCCCCTGGACCGATGAATAGCCCTGACGCAGGGTCGTCATCCGGCCGTCGCCGGTCCCCACTCGTGCGGCAGCGCCGCGAACCACATCACGTCGTAGCGCTGGCCCTGCCACACGCTGTGGTCACGCATGGTTCCCTCATGGACAAACCCGGCTCGGCGAGCCACCGCGACGGACCCTTCGTTCCCCGCGACGACCGTCAGGAAGACCCGAGCCGCTCCCTCGTCGAACAGCCAGCGCGTGAAGAGGATCACCGCTCGGGTCGCGAAGCCGCGGCCGCGCGCACTCGGTGCGATCCAGTAGCCGAACTGGGCTACGTCCTCGGTGGTCCAGTCGTCCACACCACAACAGCCGACCAGTTCGCCCGAACCCGTGTCCACGATCGCGAACACGACGCCAGAGCGGTCTCCCGTCGCAGCGAACGTACGCAGGTCCTGCGTGAACTGATCGATGACGGCCTCGGCGTCCATGATCGACATCGGCGGAGCCGGGTTGCCCAGTCGGTCATGATCACCGTTGTAGCGCCGGATCGCCGGGTCAGCGTGCGCTTCAGCCATGAACTCGGCATCGTCCCTCGACCAGGGCCGCAGCGTGACCAGGCCGTCGGAAAGGGTCAGAGCAGGGGTTTCGCCAGGCATGTGATGATCTTGCCACCGCGCCGGACGTGGGGCGACCGGCAATACTGCGGGCATGGAAATCTTCGGGCCGATCCAGGACGTCTATCGCGACTTCGCTCGCTACGCCTCGGCAACGTCACCCTGCTTCGACGAGTGGGCGTTGGGCGTAGCCACGGACGGCGAGGTGCTGGATTGGCTGGCCGAGCTGCCCGAGCCGAAGCGGCAACCCAACCTCGTGTTCGCGGCTGCGCGGTGGCACGGGTTGAAAGCTCCCGCACCGTACGCGGAGCTGCGGGCCGCCTTGCTCAACGACGACGGACCGATCCGCGCCACGATCCTCGAACGAGCGACCCAGACGAACGAAGTGGGTCGGCTCGCCACGCTGGTGCCGGCCTTTGCCGCGATCTCCACCGAGCGGCCGGTGGCCCTCTTCGAGGTCGGCGCCAGCGCCGGCCTGTGTCTCTTCCCCGACCGGTGGTCCTACCGGTGGGAGACGGCCGGTGGACCCGTCACGCTCGGGGATTCACCTCGCGTTCTCTCTGCCACGGTCACCGGCCCGGCCGCGCTTCCGATCACCGTGCCCCGGGTGACCTGGCGAGGCGGGGTCGACCTGAATCCCCTCGATCTGTCCGGCGATGATGCGGCGAACTGGTTGCTCACCCTCGTCTGGCCGGAGCATGATCATCGACGCCAGCGACTCAAGGAGGCGATCGACGTGGCGCGCCAGGAACCGCCGGACATCGTCCGCGGCGACCTCCTGGTCGAGCTGCCAGCGGCGGTCGAGCGGGCGCTCCGGGAGACGCCCGACGACACGCCCTTGATCGTTTTCCACTCCGCGGTGATCGTCTACCTCGACGACGATGGACGTGCTCGGTTCCAGGGCCTGATGCAGAAGTTGATCAAGAACCCGCGCGTCCACTGGGTCTCCAACGAGGGACGGAGCGTGCTGCCGGAGGTCACGGTGACCGGCCCGGACGCACCGGCGGGCCGCTTCGTGCTCGGCGTCGACGGACGCGCGGTCGGTCACACGGAAGGTCACGGTGCGGCCTTGCACTGGTGGCCGACTCCTTGATCACCACCGCCGTCAGAGCCGCTTGTCCATGACGTACTGGGCCACCACTCCCCCGGCCACGTCCTCGATGCGCCGCTTCAACTCCCAGTCGACCGATGATTCCCGAAGCCACAGTTGCGGATGCCCCTGCCAGTCCCTTCGGTCCACGATCCGTCCGGCGAGCACGCCCGCCAGCAGGTCCGCGATGACGGGCTCCGGGTCATCGACCTCCGGAGCGAACTGGACGAGGAGCTTGGCCTCGTAGCCGCACCTCAAATAGAAGGCGACGGCGCCGTCCAGGCTTCCCAGCCCCGCAGTATCGGCACCGCGCTCACGCAGGATCGCTTCGGCCCGCTCGAGCAGTTGCCGGCCCAGACCCTGGCCGCGGCACTCATCGAGGACCGCAACTCCCCCGATCCCACTCGCGCCGTCACAGCCCGCGGCACCGACGATCCGTCCGTCGTCGACCGCGATCGACAACAGGGTCGGCGTGGCCAGATACAGCTCGCGCTGCTGCGCTCGAGACAGCTGCCAGCCCCGCACGTTGCCGAGCACGGAATCCAGGACCACCATGGCCGCTTCGACCTCGGCGGCCGAGGCGGCTCCGCGAATCTCGATCACACGTCCCCGTTCCCGATCACTCACCGTTCCTCCACAGCAGATTGTCCGTCAGCCTTGCGGACGGGTCGGACCGATGACGCGGACCCGGTGACCTTCACCGAGGCAGAACACGAACTCCCGCGTGTGCCACGGTTGATCAACAGGCGACGAGAGGATCTTCAGTCCAGCCGCGACGGCACGATCATGCATCACGTCGGTGGGGATGCCGATGTCGACCGTCACCGTCACGGAGGCGATCTCTCCGTCGTCCGCGTCCCTGACATCGATGCCGGGACTTCCGGACCAGGGACCGACGCCCAGCCGGGCGAACGTCGGCGGGTCGCCGTACTCGAAGCTCAGGTTCAGCCCGAGAACCTTGATCAACAATCGGCAGGTCTCCGGGACATCGCGGACCGGCAGGCTGGGCCGGGTGGCGAGGACGGTGCCGTCGCTCGGCTGTGCTGCCCGCGCCATCACGACTTGCTGGGCGGTGTGGTCGGCATAGACCCGGGCCAGCCTGGCCTTCTCGTCGAGTCGCGCCCTCCGCGCGACGCCCAGCGAACGCGTGTTGCGGGTGTCGATCCACGCCTCGACCCCGTCGATGCCCGGCTGCGCCAGCAGATGATCAACAACAACCGGCGCCGCCTCCCCCATCAGACCCCGGCCCCAGTGATCACGCCGGAGGCCCCAGCTCAGACCACGGATCGACGTGCCCTGGTCGAAGAACAGGCCGATCGTGCCCAGGGCCCGAGTGTCCGGACGCAACCGGAGCACCCAGGTCCAGCCGCCGTTTCCGGCCAGCTCCTCGGTCAGCCGAGCGTGGGTCGCCGCCACGTCCACGGTCGGTTCTTCCGGACCGAAGGAATAGTGGTCCGGGTCGCCGTACATGGCGTGCAAGCTTTCGGCGTCCCGATCCGGATCGAGAGGTACGAGCTCCAGCCGCTCAGTCGTCATGGTCGCCATCGCGATCCCCTTTCGTACCTTCTGATATCGGCATCGGAAGATATTCGGATGCCCGACCAAGATCATTAAGCCAGACTTGCGTGATGCTGACAACGCCTCGCCCGATCATCGACTCGGTGGTGCGGTCAATCTGCGGCCGCGACGTCGCGCAGCTCACTCCCCTCGCGGGTGGAGGAATGAGTGAGACCTATCGCGCTGATCTTGCCGGCGGGCTGGTGGTGGTTGTCCGGATCGCGCGTCAGGCCACGCCGTGGTTCGTCGACGAGGCACACCTGATCGCGCAGGCACGAGACGTCGGGGTGCCGACGGCCGAAGTCCTCGGGATCGAGCATCTTGATCACGACGGCGCCTTGCTGTCTTTCTCGATCCAGCAGTTCCTGCCGGGCCGGTTGTTCGCGGACCTCATCGGCGAGTTGGCTGCTGCTGATCTTGAGCGGTTGACCGTTGACGCCGGCGAAATCCTGGCCCGGGTGCACAGCGTGGTCCCGGACGACCAGCTCGGCTTCCGGCACGAGCTGCGATGGCCCGAGGAGCAGGAGGTCGCGCGGATCGCCCGCATCGTCGAAGAGACACTCGACTCGACGGCCGCCGCTGTCATCGAGCGTGGTGCCGCCTTCCTGCGCCGGGAGGTGTCGACCCGTCCCGCACCCCCGCTGTCGCTCGCCCAGGGCGACTTCTGCCCCAAGAATCTCCTGATCCACGACGGGACGATCAGCGGCGTGATCGACTGGGAGTTCGCCGGCCCGGCGTCACCCGCCTTCGACCTCGGCCGCTGGGAGACGATCGCCGGCGACCCGTTGTACGACCGATCGGACCTGCTGCACCGTGGGTACGCCAGGGTCGCCGATCCCGACGCGGCCGGCGACGGCCTCATCCCGGCCTTCTCCATCGACTGGATCCTCGAGATGCTCGCCTGGAAGAACCCGGCCTCGCCGGCACAGTTCCGGCGCGGCGTCGACGTGATCGCCCGTCATACGTCCCCTTGACCGAACCGGAAGGGATGGAGCCAGCCTCTAGGTGCGGGCTGCCCGTTCCCGCTGAGGTTCGGAGTGCAGCCTCACGCCTCGGGCATCACGCCGACGCGCCTCAGCTCGGCGGCCAACGCCGCGCCGTCGGCGCCGTACACCCAGCGGCCCGGAGCCGCCGACGCGCCGTCACGGTTCCGACCGCCGGCCAGTACGGCCTCGCCCGGAGTCAACTGGCGGATCGCCACGGCGGCCAGCTGATCACCGAACCGTTCGGCGAACTCGCCGTAGATCATTTCGTCGTGCTGACCGTCGTCGCCGACGAGCAGCCAGTCGATGTCGGGAAACTCCTCGGCCAACCGGGCCAGATTGGCGCGCTTGTGCTCCGGTCCGCTGCGAAACCAGCGATCCTGCGTCGGTCCCCAGTCGGTCAGCAGCAACGGGCCGGGCGGATAGAGGTTGCGGGACAGGAACCGGGTCAGGGTCGGCGCCACATTCCAGGGACCGGTCGACAGATAGATCACCGGGCTTTCCGGATGTAACGCGGCCAGGCGCTCGTACAACACCGCCATCCCGGGCGTCGGCGTCCGCGCATGCTCGTTGACCACGAACGTGTGCCAGGCGGCCAGCAACGGCCGCGGCAGCGCGGTGACCATCACGGTGTCGTCGATATCCGACACGATCCCGAACCGGGTGGCCGGGTCGATCACGACGATGTCGGCCTCCGCGTGCGCCGATTCGCCGGCTCGCAGGGTGACCGTATGCCACCCGGGCGGCAACGCCACGTCGATCTTGGTGTCGAGCACCCCGCCCCGGTCGGTCGTCGCCGAGAAGGATTGATCACCGATCTCGATCCGGACCGGAGCGTCGACCACCGGGACGCTGGTGAAGTTGCGCCAGCCACGAACGCCCGGCCCGACCAGGTTGCGCCGCTCGCTGCTCGACGCCAGCACGCTGGGTTCCTTGCTCAACAGCACCCGGCCGAGCACCCGGACCCAGCCGGTGCTGCCGTATCCGGTGTAGCCGAGGACGGTCTCCGACCAGCCCCGCCGCCGGGCCCGCCGCCCCCGGAACCGTAACCAGGCGTCGTCGATCCGGGCCGCATGATGGCCGGTGTCCTTGGCGATGTCGGCTGGGCTCCGCACGTCGCTCAGTCTGGCATGGCGGCCAAGCCGGACCGGCGGCGAACTCCGCGGCGGCTCAGCAGACGCAGAACAGGTTCCCGTCGGGATCGGCCATCACCGGTACATCAGGACGGTAGGGCCAATCCACCCGCCGGGCGCCCAGTGACTCGAGTCGTTTGATCTCGGCCGCGTTCTCCTCGAGGCTGTCCGTGTTCAGATCGAGGTGCATCTGGTTGCGCTCGGTCAACTGCAGAACGACGCCGGGGCCGTCCTTGGGAAAGAACGTCGCCGAGTTGTGATCGCGGTGAACCAGTTCGTACTGGGACTCCAGCGCCCGGCCCCAGAACTCCGCGGCCCGCCCGATCTCGGACACGTGCATCACGATCGATCCAAGTCTCACCATCGAGCCTCTCCGTCCCATCGACGTCGGTTTCTCGGAAACGATCATCATTTCATCGCTGGAAAGATCGAGGAAGATCTCGCCGAGATCTGTTATGCAGAGAGGATGACGGTTGCCGATCCTGCCCACCTCTGGCGCGTTCAGCTGGCCCTGGAATGCAAGGCGTTCGACCGTGCCGGCCGCCTGATGCCGGTGCCGTGCGCCCATCCCGATCCCCTGCCCACCGGCTATGCGGTCCGCTATGCCGACGGCTCGACCGAGATCGCCTTCGCGGCCACTGCGCCCGAGTGGTTCGTCCAGCAGGTCAGCCGGGCCTCGGTGGATGAGGTGGTCAACCGGCCGGAATCAATGATCCAGCGGCTCCGAGACGGTGGTGACCAGGTCGTCGTCGACCACTTCCATACCTACAGCTTCGATGACGCACTGCCGAGCGTCCAGCCTCCGGCGATCGTGCGTGAGGGTCCCGAGGCGTATGCGTGCATCCTCGCCGGGCAACGCGTTGCCGGAGCGTCGTCGAGTCGCAGCGACGACGTCGCCGCGGAGTTGTGGATCGAAACCGACCCGGACCATCGACGCCGCGGCTATGCGACGAAGGTCGCGCGGGCGTGGGGAGCCGGTGTACGCGAAGCCGGCAAGATCGCGTTCTACAGCCATCGCCATGACAACACGGCCTCGGCTGCCCTGGCGCGGCGTCTCGGAGTGCGGCCGCTCTTCGAGATCATCGCGCTCGACCTCGCGCACTCTTGATCATCACCAGGTGACCGCGCCTTGATCAACGCCAACGCGTCAAGAACCTTCACCAGCAGGGAAATCGACGAAGGTTCGATGCTGTTCGCGCACGTTATTGCGCCGACTTCCGGGCGGGTGTAGTACGGAAATCGTCTACACACTCGGGGAGTCCTCATGGAGCAACACGAAGCAACACGGCGGGCCGTACTGAAGGGTGGTGGGGCTGCTGTCGCGGGCCTGACCTTGTGGCAGGTGGCGGGACCGGCGCAGGCCTTTCCGCAACAACCGGGATCCGGACCGGAAACAGTGATCGAATGGGACGACGAGGTCCCCGACAGTCCGGTGCCGCCGGAAGGTCTGCGCAATCTGCTCGACTGGGAGCAACTCAAGACCTGGTACACCCCGGCCGACAACTTCTTCGTGGTCAACCACTACAACGAACCCGCGTTGACCGGAGCGGACTGGCGGCTGTCCATCGGCGGGCTGGTTGATCATCGGAAGACCCTGTCGCTGGCCGACCTGCGCGCGGCTCCGCGCCGCGAGGTCGACTTCACGCTGGAATGTTCGGGAAACACCGGCCTGCCCTTCTTCATCGGCGGGATCGGCAACGGCCGCTGGGCCGGCACCCCGCTCGCTCCGCTGCTGAAGATGGCCGGCGTTCGGAAGGACGGCCGCGAAGTCGTGTTCTGGGGCGCCGATGCCGGCGAGGTGACCGTACGGGACAACTCCGGCGTGCTCGAAGGCGGCCAGACCGGCAGCGTCGTGCCCAATTCCAGCGGCGGGCTGGACCTGACGATCACCGAGCGCTTCGCCCGCAGCATGAGCCTGGCCGATGCCATGTCGCCGGACAACCTGCTGTGCTACGAGTTGAACGGGGCTCCGCTCCCGCGCGAGCACGGCTTCCCCGTACGACTCATCGCGCCGGGTTGGTACGGGGTCGCGAACGTGAAGTGGCTGACCGAGATCGAGGTGCGCGACGGCCGATATCAGGGCCGGTTCATGGCCCGCGATTACGTCACGGTCCGCGAGGAGGTCCGCAACGGTCAGACCCGGTGGACGTTTACGACGGTGGCTCGCGACCGGCTCAAGTCGGCGCCCGCCAAGGTCACCCGACGCGACGGCCACTATGCGGTGTTCGGCGCCGCCTGGGGCGCGCCGATCGACCGGGTCCAGGTGCGGATTGATCAAGGTCCGTGGCAGCGGGCGCAGTTGGTGCGCCAGTCCGGCCGCGGTCACGGCTCTCGTGATTTCGCCTGGACATTCTGGCGCTTCCCCTGGGGTCGGCCGCCGGCCGGTCAGCACACGGTGACATCGCGGGCCATCGACAGCAACGGCAAAGTGCAGCCGACGCCGGATGATCCGTTCCTGGCCGCCAAGGTCACCTACTGGGAGAGCAACGGCCAGATCACCCGTCGCGTCACCATCCCCGCCACATGATCAGGACGGCCACGTGATCAGAACGGTCCCGCTCTGAACTCCAACTGAGGCAGCACCTTGACGATGGCCGCCGAGCGACTCGACACCTCGAGCCGCTCGAAGGCGTTCTCCAGATGCTTGCGCACCGTCCCCGAAGCCACGCCGAGTGATCGGGCCGCCTGGCCGTTGGTGTAGCCGGCGGCGACGAGGGCGAGCACCTCCAACTGCCGCGGAGTGAGCCGTGGCGCCGGACCGCTGGCGTGTCGTCGGCGCAACGCCACGAGATGCGGTCGCAGCAGCGTCAACATCAGCACGTCTCGCTCGGTGAAGTCCTTGCCATCGTCACGAAACAACAGGATCCGCTCGTCGCGCGGACCGTCCGGCGGCATCGGAAGAAACAGTTCGTGCTTGATTTCGGCCTCGGCCAGGAAGGCCCCCACGCTGGCCCGCCGGAGTGCCACTCGGGTACCGAAATCGGAAAGCCGGGTCACGGTCCGGTGATCACCGGTGCGTTGCGGATAGTTGCACGCGGGTGAGTCCCAGTAACTGGCCCAGAAGAGGCGCATCATCTCCTCGATGGACGGGTCCTCGGCCAGGTCGACGGCCAGACCGTCCGGGGCCGAGTCGTACTGACAGAGCATCGTTCGGCGCCCGGCCTCCATCACCTGGAAGACCGCCTCGTCGCAGCCGATCAGGTCGGCGATCTCGCGCAACACCTCGCCCGGGATGAAATCGCCCGGGCCGGTCGGCCCCTGCGGATCCACGGCCGACACAAACGAACGGAGGTACCGCTCGCTGATCCCCGATTGGCGTGACATCGTCGCCACCTTTCTCTGCTGAAAGAGTACGCCGATTTCTCCGGTTCGGCTGTACGCCGAACGTCGTATGGCGACGCGCTCGGCCCGCGGATGATCATGACGGCATGTCGACACAAATGATCTTGAACCGCCGCCGGTTCGGCGGCCTGGTGATCCTCGGCTGCGCCGGCCTCGTCGTCTCGAACGGCGTCGCCGAAGCCCAACCGACCGATCGGGCGACCGATGCCGCCGGACCGCTCCTCGCGTCCCGGTGGAACCAGCTCGCACTCCGCACGACCGCTGCCGCGGCGACCAGCCCGGCCGGCGAGGCGCGCACCCTGGCCATCGTGCACACGGCGATGCTGGATGCGGTGGTCGCCGCCGAGAACGGCGGCCGTCCCTACTCCCTGCGGGTCGGCCGGCCGAGCTCCGGATCGAGTACGGCTGCCGCGACCGCCGCCGCTCATCACACCCTCCGCGCCCTCCATCCGGGGCAACGCAAGCAGCTCGACGCGGCGTACTCGGTCGACCGCGATCGGCTCCCTGCCGACCCCTACACCCGAGACGGCCTGGCGATCGGTCACGCCTCCGCCGCCGCGATCCTGGCCCTGCGCACCGGGGACGGAATCGCCGCCCCCACGACGATGCTGCGCTCGATCTCGATCACCCCGTTCGTGCTCGGGGCTGCCGATCAGTTCCGCCCGGAGCCGCCCCCTGAGCTCGACTCCCGCACCTACGCCGAGGACTACGACGAGGTGCGTTCGATCGGCGGAATGGACAGTGGCCGACGATCGCGGGCGCAGACCGACACCGCCCGGCTCTGGGGTGGGACCGCACCGCAGCACTGGAACCGGATCGTCCAGCAACTGGCGATCAACCGGCACCTCTCCCTGGTGCAGAGCGCCGAAACCTTCGCCCTGGTCAACCTCGCCGGGGTCGACGCCTTCGTGGCCGCCGAGGATGCCGGGCCGATCTACGCCAGGTTGCAACCCGTCGCCGCGATCCACGCAGCGACAGCAGGGGTGGCTCCGGCCCGGCCCACCGACCCCGGCTGGTCACCGCTGATCACGGTCTCCCCCGGACCCGAGTACCCGACGCCGGACACGACGTACGCGGGCGCGGCCGAGGCGGTCCTGATCACTCTGTTCGGACCGCGGCCCGGCCGGTTGACGCTGACCAGCGACGCAGCCCCCGGGATCGTCCGCGAGCACATCGAATTCCAGTCCGTGGCGACGGAGATGATCGATGCGCAGGTCTGGGGCGGCGCCCATTGGCGGAGCTCCTGTGTCGCCGGCCGAAACCTCGGCAACCGGGTCGGCCGCCACGTCCTCGAGCACGGCCTCCAGGCCGGGCCGTCGACGCTGCCACCAGTCCGCGATCCCGTTTCCGGTCGGCTCCTCGACCGACTCGACCGCTGGGCGCCCCGCGGCCCGGTCATCACGACTCCGTAGGCGCCCACGAATGTTGATCTTGGACGCTACCTCTTGATCGCGTAGCGCAGCAGGGTGATCCCGTTGTCGAACAGGGTGGCCTCGATCGGGGTCAGGTCCTGGGTGTCCTGGAAGATCCGCGTTCCTTGGCCGCGTGAGGTCGGGCAGACGAGCAGGCGGAGCTCGTCGACCTCACCGGCTTCCAGCAGCGACTGCATCAGCGTCAGGCTTCCCCACAGCCACAGGTCCTTGCCGCTCTGCTGCTTGAGTTCCTTGATCGTGGTGGCCGCGTCGCGGGTCACGGTCGCCGCCGGAATGTCGCCCCAGGGTGCGTCGTCCAGCTTCGAGGAGGCGACGACCTTCGCCAGGTTGTTGAGCTTCTCGCCCCATTCGCCCTGATCCGTCGCGTTCGGCCAGTAGTCCTTGGTCTGGGCGTACGTCGTCGCACCGAGGACCATCGTGTCGACCGAGTCGATGAACGTCATCATGCTCGTCTGATACGGGTCGGTGCTCTGGTCGGAGAACGGCTCCACCGCCACGAAGCTGAGGCCACCGTCCTCCTCCGCGGCGATGTTGTCGGCGGTCACCCACTGCTGGACTATCAGTTTGCGCATGCTCATGATCATCTTTCGTCAGGTCGGTCGGCGTCGTTGATCTTCGTACGCCATCCGAAACAGGATCGCGGTGGAACCCGACGCCGTCCAATGCCAATCTTCTCGCCGACCGATCAAGATCGCTGATGAATGGCATGAGCCCGGCCTCCCCAGTGGCACACTCGCCGGGTGAGGATCAGTCAGGGGAACACGGACGACATCACGGGTCTGGCCCGCCTGCTGTGTCTGAACACCCGGCCCGAAGAGCCAGCACCTGAGGCCGTTGACGCCTTCGCCGCCGAGCTGACGACGTGGTGGTCCGCCCGTCAGGACTCACACCTGGTGTTCGTCGCTCGGCTCGCCCGACCGGAGATCCTCGGCATGGCGTGGGTCGCGCTGATCCCTCGTGTGCCGCGACCGGGCGCCACCAGCCGGCTGTCCGCCGACATCCAGAGCGTCTTCGTCCTGCCCACCCAGCGTGGCCATGGGATCGGCTCGGGCCTCGTCGAGGCGGCCACGGTGCGTGCGATCGAGCTCGGGGCCCTGCACGTGACGGTCCATTCCGGACGCCAGGCCGTGCCGGTCTACGAACGGCTGGGGTTCGCCTCGTCCCGTCAGCTGCTGCAACGGCCACCGAGGCCGTAGCCGTACGACGCCGGTTGACCATGATCAGGAGAATCGCGCCGACATGATCAACTCAGGCCGTCGACCACGGTGAACCCCGGCGCCGACCGACGGGACCATCCATCTCGGAGCCAGGGTACGGCTGGACAGCCGACTAGACAGCTGGGCACCGACACCTAGCCAGCCGAGCCACAGGTGTAGAGCACCGACAACGGCCTGATCGAGGACGATTGGCCGGCCCCGCTTCCACCGGGTTGGGTCCGGCGTCGGGATTTGATGATCATGGCGGAATGCCCTTGTTTCCGGTAGATGTCGGCAAGTCCTGATAGAATCGAACACATGTGGCTCTACTCAGGCTTGTGTGGGTAAGTTGATCTTGATTGAGCTGCAGCAGAGATAGATCATCGCAGTGAGTGATTGAGGGTTGGGGTGTCCGTAGCCGCGGCGTTGGATGACTCTGATCTTGGTGTTGATTCCTTCGAGTCTTCCGTTGGAGAGCTGGTTCTCTGCGGTGGCGACAATCCCGTCGTAGTGAGCGGCGATCCGGTCTCCGAGTTTGATCATGGTTCGGTTGCCGCTGGTCCACGCGCGCCGGATCCATCGTGTGACGTAGGCCGCGGCGCGGTCGGGTGGGACTATGCGGTAGAGGTCTCGGAGTTCTTCTTTCAGGATCCAGGCGTCGTAGAGCTCGGCGCGTTCGGTCCTGATCATGGTCAGGATCTTGCGGTGTTTGGAGGTCAGGCTCTGTTTCGCGCCGCGTAGAGCATTGCGGGCCTTCATCCACGGCCGGGTGTTACGAGCCTCACGGATCTTCGCGGTCAGCGCGGGGATATCACTGGATCGAAACACCGCGTCGAGGGCCTCGGTGGCCCACTTGATCACATGGAACGCGTCGAAGCAGATCTCGGCGTTCGGGGCGTGTTCCTGGGTCGCGGCGATGTAGGCGCCCGAGCCGTCCATCGTGACCGCTTCCAATTGCTCGGATCGCTCAGATCCCAGCTCGGTATAGAACTTGGCCAGGGATGCCTTGGTGTTCCCTTCGCCGACCCAGACCACGTCACCGGTGTCATGATCGGCCACGATGGTGAGGTAGGTGTGGCCTCGCCGGTAGGAGATTTCGTCCACACCGATCCGATAGAGATCATCCAGCCTGGAGTCAGTCAGGTGGCCATCGACGACGCGAGTGACGATCTGATCGATCGCGGTCCAGGAGGCCCGCAAGAGCCGGGCCAGGCTGGTCTTGTCCATCCGCTGCGCCAGCCACGCGGCCAGGTCCTCGAAATCGCGGCTATGCCGGGCACCGGGCCTGGCCCAAGGCACGACCTCGGTCCTGACCGCCGAGCAGGACCGGCACCAGATCCGCGCGATCTCGGCCCGAAGCCACAACCTGGAGCCGGCGAGATCGACGTGACGCCACCGCCGGACCCGGCTGTCATAGCGGGCCCTCGTCGACGCCCCGCACGGGCACCGATACCGGCGTGATCGACGGCGGAGATCGACCGCGATCCCGTCCGGTCCGAACTCGATCCCGACCACCGATGCACCCTGAATTTGCAGGACACGGTTAAATGCTGTGGTGACGCGCACGCGTGACGTCCTTCTTGTTCGGTTGACTTCAGCATCACCAAAACTAGAAGGCCGAACGCGTGCGCGTCCTCACACCCCCAACGACACGCCGGAACACCTTCCACACAAAGGAACCCGGATGATCACCCGCCTCGATCCACCCACACAAACGTGAGGAGAGGCACACATGTTCGAGGGATCGTTGGAGGGGTGTGCTGCGGGGTTGGATGCCCGCGGGATCCTTGACGCGGCCGCCGCCGCGCAACGGGCCCAGGTCATGGCGCAGAACCAACTGTTGGTGTTGGCGGCGGAGTGGGCGGACCGGTTCCCGGCCGACTCGATTCATCCGGACGAGTTGGGGTTGCCGGGGGCGGCGCGTGGGGTTCGTCCGGGTGGGGACGGGACGCCGGAGGTGAACGATCTGGCGATGGTCGATTTCTGTGTGAAGATCGGTAAGAGCACCGGGGCGGGGTTGTTCTTCATCGGTGACGCGCTGGATCTGCGGCACCGGTTCCCACTCCTGTGGGGCAAAGTCCTCCGCGGGGAGTTGTTGGGTTGGCAGGGCGGCAAGATCGCCCGCCTGACCCGCGGCCTGCTCTATGACCAGGCCCGGCTGGTTGATGCCGAGGTGGCTCGGTTCGCCGGGGTGGTGCCCTTCACCAAACTCGAGAACCGGGCGTTGGCGGCGGTCCGCACGGTCGATCCCGAACACTACGAGAAGCTGGTCGGGCGGCGGAAGAAGGAACGTGGGGTCTGGTTGGGCCGGGTTGATGAGGACGGGATGCGGAGCATCCACGGCCGGATCGAGGCGGTGAAGACGAACCGGCTCTACGCCACGGTCGAGGAACTCGCCGGCTACCTGCCCGAGGAGACCGGCAGCGCCGACGAACGCCGCGCCGAAGCCCTCGCCCTGCTGGGCGATGATCTCCGAGCGGCCGAACTCCGCGCCCGGCACCGCCAACCGGAACTGTTCGACGAAGAGCTGGCCGCGGCAGTGGCCGAGATCGCGGCCGAGACCGGGGGTCCGGTCGAGGAATCCGAGGTCCACCCCGCCCTCCGCGACCGACCGTCCGCGGTCGATGTCGAGTCGGCGATCTTCCAGACCGCTGTCCGCCGGATGCTTGAACAGTTGGATCTGACCAAGCTGTTGCCGATCGCTCAGCTGGTGGTTCATGTTGCGGCGGAGTCGTTGGAGAAGGGTCACGGGGTGTGTCGGGTGCCGGGGATCAAGCCGACCACGATGGGGATCGTGCAGGACTGGCTCGGCCACTCCCGGGTCCGGGTCCGGCCAGTGATCGATCTCAACGACACCCCACCACCGGTCGATTCCTACGAGATCCCCCGACCGGCACCGCCGCCACCTACGACTGCGGCTCCTCAGTTGAGCTGTTGGGTCAGCATCACGACGATGCCCTCCGGTCCGCGGACGTAGCACATCCGAACGGTGTCGGCGTAGGTCACGACGTCACCGACGAGCTCGACACCGCGTGCCAGCAGCATTGCGACATCGGCGTCGAGGTCGTCGACACCGAAGGCGATCCGGCGGAGCCCCAGCGTGTTCGACGGGGCGGCGCCGACACCCGGCAGGGCCTGCGGAGACCGGAAGCTCATCAGTTCGAGCCGGCCGTGGCCATCCGGGGTCTCCAGCATGGTGACGTCCACCTGGACTCCTTCGAGGCCTGAGACCTGGTCGACCCACTCCCCTTCGACCAGTCCCGATCCCAACTCCTTGAGCCCGAGCTCGACGAAGAACGAGGTCGCGGCGGCGAGGTCGTTCACCACGATGCTCACGTTCTCCCAGCGCTGAATGGTCATCTGTTTCTCCTCTGGTTGATGATCATGCTCTGATCGGTGATCATGCCCTGCTGGTGATCAGGTCGGGTCGGTGATCTTGAGCCGGTCGGGTCAGCCGGCGCAGGGCCGGGAACAGGATGCCGGATACGGTGACGGAGGCGGCGGCCAGGACAGTGATCGCGGCGGCGGCACCGAGGACCTCGGCGAGGACGCCGGCCAGCACGGCGGCCAGGCCCTGAGCGGTGACCCGGAGGGCCGAGTCGGCGCCGAGGACCTGGCCAACCATCGCCGGCGGGGTGAGCTCCACCAGGAGCTCCTGCTGGGCCAGGGTCGCCGCGAAGCCGACGCTGGCGATCGCCACCAGCCCGGCCGCCACCGGGACTCCGGGGCGGCTGACGAAGATCAGGAACGGTACGGCGAGCCCGAGACTCAGCCACACCCCCACCCGGCGCCGAGCCCAGCTCGGCAGCAGCCGGCCGACCACGACATCCCCCGCGAGCATGCCGAGCGCTGCGGCCACGAACAGCGGACCGGCTCCGCTGCCGGCGTACGGCACGAACAGCGCCTCACAGCCGGCGATCAGGCCGTTGGGCACGCACAGAGCGACCACCAGCGGTCGCACGGACGTGAGCTGCCACAAGGCCCGGTGGCCCTGCCAGGTCTCGCGGATACCGACCCGCCCGCTGCGCCGGGCCGGCCGGTCACCGATCCCGAACCAGGCCACCGGTATCGCCAGCGCGGCCAGGCCGGCACCGATCCAGAGGATGGCGCGCGGATCCAAGATCAACACCAGCGCACCGCCGGCGGCGAATCCCACCACCTGCATGACGCCGACGGACAGGTTCATCGCCGACCGTCCGAGCGCGTACGCGTCCCGGGCGAGCACCTGGGACAGCAGCCCCCAGCGGGTGCCGCTGCCGATCGACAACACGTAGGAGGCGCCGAGCAGGACCAGCACGCGGGCCACCGCGTCGAGGTCGAAGGCGGCCTGGAGGGCGTGGGCGCCGGCCATGCAGACCGCCGCGATGACCAGGACGATCCGCGGCCGGGCCGTGTCCGCGGCCGACATCAGGGTCAGCGCCCCGACCAGCTGCACGGTCGACGGTCCGAACATGGCGACCGCGGTCAGGAAGGCCGACCCGGTCTGTGCGTACACGATCGTGGCCAGCGTGAGCCCGGCCATCGTGGTGGATGCGACGCCCAGCGCGTTGCCCACCCACAGGGCGCAGAATTCGCGGCTCCGCAGGAGCTGTCGATAGGTGTTTCCGGCCATGATTCCAGCCTCGACGCCGACAAAGCATTCGTCTAATGCCAATTCTGTCGGCAAATGATCAGTAGAGTTGATGGATGCTCGATGTGGCGCGGTTGAAGGTGTTGGCGGCGGTCGCCCGGCACGGGTCGGTGACGGCGGCGGCCAAGGAATTGAATTACGCCCAGCCCTCGGTGAGCCACCATCTGGCTCGGCTTGAGGCCGAGGTCGGGCTGCGGCTGACGCAGAAGGTGGGCCGCGGCATCCGGCTGACGCCGACCGGCGACCTGCTCGCCCAGCGCGCGGCGGAGATCCTCGGCCGGGTCGAGTCGGCCGAGGCCGAGCTGGCCGCGATCGCCGGGCTGCGCACCGCCCGGGTCCGGGTCGCCGGCTTCCAGTCGATCTTGAGCACGGTCGTCGCCGACACCGCGGCCGCCTTGCACGCCACCGTTCCCGACCTCGAGCTCATCCTCACCGACGTGCACCCGACCGTCGCACTTGATCAACTGCGCAGCGGGGCGGTCGACGTCGCCGTGATCTTCCGGTACGACGACACGATCCCCGACGACATCCGGGCCCAGCACCTGTTCGACGATCCGATGCAGCTGGTCAGCCGCTCCGCGGAACCACAGACGTTGATCGACCATCGCGATTCGCCGTGGATCGAGGGGTGCCCGGGCTGCCGTCAGGACTTCCTGAACGCCTGCGATGCCGAGGGCTTCACCCCTCGAATCGTGCACAGCAGCGATGATCCGGTGGTCAAGCAGGCCCTGGTGGCCGCGGGCCTCGGCGTCACGGCCATCCCCGAGCTGTCGCTGCAGAGCTACCGGCATCCCGGGGTCGAGGCCGTCGAGCTGGCAGGCTTCCGGCGGCGCATCTACCTGGCCACGTTCGGCGAGCCGCCCAGCGATCCGGGTACGTCAGCGTTCGTCGAGGCCCTGCTGGCGGCAGTGGCCGCGCGCGACCTGGCAAGCTGATCGATCAGTTCAACGCGCCCTGCTGACGTTCCTGCTGTCGCTGGATCAGTTCCTCCACCGCGCTCGGCAGCGTGGTCTCGAAGTCGATCAACTTCGCCCAGGTCGGCGTGACGACGATCCGGACCATCCCGTCATAGAGCGCGAGCACCGATGCCTCCCACTCGACCCGCTGTTCGGGCGTCATCTCGTAACTGCCGTTCAGCTGGAGGTATTCGTCGGGGACGCCGTCGACGAGGTCGAGCTCGGCCCGGCCGCGGATGAGCAGCAGCTTCGGCGGGTGCACCTCGGTGTCGATGGTCAGCGCCACCATCGGGTTCTGCCTCAGGGCGTGGAGCTTCGGCGCGTTCGTCGCCGTACACATGACGATCGTCGTGCCGTTCCAGGCGAACCCGATCGGGACGTTGCGCGGGGTGCCGTCCTTGGCGACATAGGCCAGCCGGGTCAGAGCGCGAGCCAGCAACTCCTGGCTCAGCGGGCGGTTCAGGACCTCGTTGATCTCGTGTGACTCCATGGGATCAAGCCTCGACGACCGCTACCCATTCGTCCAATGCCAATTCCTGCGACTAATGATCGATTCTGTTGATGAGTGCCGACGAGGTCGATCGAGCGGCGTCAGCCGGCTACTGCCGGTACGTCTGCAGGAAGGTGGTCGCGATCAGCCGGTGCCCGGATTCGGTCGGATGGACGCCGTCGGCCGCGAGCTCACCGAGCGGCGTGATCGCGGCCGCCGCGTTCAGCACGGCGTCAGTCGGCACCAGTTCGACCGTGTGCTGCCCGGCCAGTCGCCGGATCGCGGTGATCTTGGGATCGAGGTCCTCCCGCCAGCCCCACTGCGGGTCGTCGACCGGTGTCAGCACCGGCTCCAGCAAGATCAACCGGCGTACCCCGGCGGCCCGGGTGCGCGCGATCAGATCGGTGTAGTCGGCAGCGAAGTCGTCGGTCGTGGTGGGATCGTCGCCGTCGTAACGGCGCCAGGTGTCGTTGATCCCGATCATGAGGCCGACCGTGTCCGGCTTCAGCTCGAGCACGTCGTGGTCCCAGCGGGCCACGAGATCGCGGACCCGGTTGCCGGAGATGCCGCGGTTGATCACCGGCCGGTCGGTCAGCTCGGCCCCAACCAGCCCGGCCCAGCCACTGCCCAGTGAGGTGTCGTCGGTGCGGTCTCGGCCACAATCGGTGACCGAGTCGCCGATCAGGACCAGCGGTGATTCCATGATCACGATCTTAGGGGACGGTCTGTCGTTCCCCGGAGCCTGGTTCCACCGATGGGCGCCGCAACCGGACCGGTGAGCTGAGCCGGGCTTGTTCCGTTCCCTGAGCCTGTCGAAGGGCGGGCCAGACCGCGCCGTTCTCCCGGGTTTCGGCCTGACGGCCGAGGAAAGACGCATCAAAGGGCGGGCGGGTTGTTGCGGTTGGTCCGCATCACGGCCGGCCGTCGACGATCGTATTCCACCGGAGCCCGCACCTCGCCGGGTGATCGGGACATTTGATCATCGAGTGTGACGTTTCCCGGCTCCGAAGCAACGATCGAGCCGGGAATCGTCACAGTCGATGACCCCGGAGCAAAACCCCAGCGACGGGAATCGCCCCGGCCGCCCGAAACGCCATCGAAACCGCCGATCCGTGGCGATCATGACCCGAAGCCCAGGCACAAACTCGACCCTCACTCCGATCGACACCTCAGGGAACGGAACCAGCCCGGCTCTGTGTTCTGTCGCATGCGAGTGGACCCTTTGGCCACGCAGCAAGCGCTTCCGGCGTGGCCAATGCGTCCACTCGGCAAGCGCACCCGCACCGCTCGGCCGAGGCCGATCCCGGCAACCGTCCGGCGGCCGGCAGCAGAGGGCCGAGCCCTGCTCAATCCCGCCCGTCCTAGGCGCGCTTTTCGTCTTTCACCGAGCTCAGCCGCCGCGCCTGGTCCGAACGACGTGCAACTGTGGTGTCGCCCTTCGACAGGCTCAGGGAACGGAACACCCAAACGTCCACCTGCCGAATCGACGATCAGGTTCGGGTCAGTCGAAGATCTCGCCGGCGATCGCATGCTGGACCTCGAGGTTGGCCCACTCCTCCGGCTCGGTGCCGTCGTAGACCAGGGCCAGCGGGCCGGTGTAGGCCGCCGTTCGCAGCGTCCGCAGCGATTCCGCGAAGTCGTCCCGGTCGGGGCCGTCGGCCGCGAAGTGACACTTGGCGTGGCAGGTCTCGGCTCGCGGGGCGATCGCGGCGAGCTGGGCGTACTTCTCCGGCCCGGTCCAGTTGCCGAGGTCGATCAACAGGCCGACCCCATCGCCGGCAGCGTCCAACACCGCGTTGACCTCGTCCGGCCCCGGGGTCAGGGCGAGCCAGTTCTCGGTCACCACCCGGACGGCGGGATGCCGGTCGGCGAGGTCGGAGAGCCGCTCGCCGCTGGTCCGGAGCCGCTCCGGATCGGGCGTCTGCTGGCCGGCGATCACCCGGACCCGGGCGGCACCGAGCGCCTCGGCGTCGTCGATCCAGCGCGAGATCCAGGGCAGGTCGACCTCGGTCGCGGTCGGCCCGATGAGATCCCCGTCGTCGATCAGCACCGCATCGAGCGTGATCGCGGACTCCTCCAGGGCCGACCGGAGTTCGGCCAGATACGACGCGTCGCGCTTGGGCAGGTGGAAATGGCAGAGCTGCACCGTGTCGTAGCCGCGACTCGCCAACTCGGCCGGCAGGGCAAGCAGACTCAATCCGGCACCGGGCGGGGCCGGAGGATCGGCCCGGCCGGGAGCGTCACCGGACCGGTAGGTGCCGAGCGTGCGGTGCAGGGACCAACTGGAGACGGCCTTCATGGTTGATCATTCTGCCCCCTGCCTCGCTGCCGCCGACAGGCGGAACCAGCCGGTACGGAACCGCCAGGTCCGGCCGGCCTTGACGTGATCGACGATGCCGCGTTGCAGCGAGGTGTCCCGGGGCAACACGTCGAGGTCGGCGAACGGCCGCTTGAAGATGAACTCGACCACCGTCTCGTTGAGGTCGGGGCCCGTGTCGGGAGCCAGGGTGAAACGCTCCTGGAACTTGATGATGTTGCTCTCCGGATCGAGATACTCCTTCAGCTGCGGGTCCAGCACCCAGGAGCCACAGACCGCATAGCGGTACGGCTCCTCCGGGAAGTGCCGGCCGAAGAACGCGGCGGCCCGGGTCAGCGAGTCGTCGCAGGACTCCGGGGTCAGCCGGCCCTCCGGGATGTGCAGGGCCAGCGCCGGGGCACCGATCGGCGGGGCGTCCGGGCCCGGGCCGGGATCGAACGTGATCATGGTCCGTTCGACGTGCAGCCGGCCGAGCACATAGACGGCGCCGCGGTAGTGATGGGTCAGCCAATTCTGGGTGTGCAGCCCGCCGCTGCCGTGCAGGGCCCGCCGGTTCCTCAGCTGATCCGCGAGAACGGCGAGAACCTCGCGAGAGCTCTGCTCGGGGATGCCGCGGGCCCGGTGATGCGCCCGCGCGGCCGGCAGGGCCGCGATCAGCACCCAGACATAGAGATAGCGGCCGACCGGTCCGAGCTCGTCCGGCAGATCGGGCCACGGACTGAGCGGGGCGATCGTTCCCTGCCGCGCCCGGAGCACCGTGACGCAACGCTCCAGCAGCCACCACAGGCCGGGTGTGCGCTGCGGGTCCGGCCGGGCGGCGAGCAGGTCGGTCCGGTCCGCCGCGGACAGCCCGAGCCGGTCGAGTTCCCGATCCAGCTCGGCGTCGTCGGGCAGCCGGACCGGCTCAGACGGGGCATGCCGTGCCAGCTCGTACAGCGGCAGCACGGCCGAGGCGGGCAGTCTCAATTCGCCGACCAGCTGCTGGATGTGGGGAAGGTCAGCTCGCGACACCGAACTCACCATCGAAATCACAAGACCGAGCTTTCCGTGCCGGCGCGCAGGGTGAGCCGGGTGCTGTCTTCGGGCCACCGGACCACGAGTTCCCGATCCGTGTCGGCGATCACCGAGGCCTCGGCCAGTGCGCCGTCGCGCCAGCGCAGCGACACGGTCAGTCCGCCGCGGGCCCGGACCCGGGACAGCGAACCGGCCGACAGCTCCGGCGGCAGCGCCGGGAGCAGGATCAGTTCGCCGGAATGGCTTTGCAGCAAGGATTCCAGCAGCCCGGCGACGTAACCGAAGTTCCCGTCGATCTGGTACGGCGGGTGGGCGGCGAACAGGTTCGGATAGAGACCGCCACTCTGCCCACCGCGATCGGTCGTCATGTCCCGGAACACCAGTCGGAGCAGGTCCGAGACCTTGGTCGGCTGCCCGAGTCGGGCCCGCAGCGCGAGCTTCCAGGCCAGCGACCAGCCGGTCGACTCGTCGCCGCGGGCGTCCAGGCTGGCCGCCGCCGCCGCGGTCCGATCGGGGTCACCGTCATGATCACCGGGATAGAGGAAGTAGAGGTGCGACACGTGCCGGTGGTGCGGTTCGGACTGCTCCGGATCGGCCAGCCATTCCCGGATCAGGCCGTCCCGGCCGGGTGCCGGGGCGGGGATCCGGTCGGCGGCCGCGGCGGCGGCCCGCACTACCGGATCGTCGGCGCGGCCGAGCCGATCAGCCAGTTCGACCAGGTGCCGCAACGTCTCGCTGATCATGGTCAGGTCCATCGTGGACGAGCTGCCGACACCGTAGGACTCGCCGTTGATCAGGAACGCGTTTTCGGGTGAGGTGGACGGCGCCGTGCCGAGGGTGCCGTCCGGTCCGTCGATCAGCCAGGCCAGCCCGAACTCGGCGGCGCCGTGCAGGGCCGGCCACACTCGTTCGCGGGCGAAGGATTCGTCCCAGCGGTACGTCAGCCGTTCGGTGAGGTGCCGGACCAGCCAGAACCCGGCCAGCGGCCACATCGACCAGCGCGGCTGGCCGATCCCGGCGCCGGGCATCGCGGTGTAGCCCCAGCCGTCGGTGTTGTGATGGGCCAGCCAACCCGGCAGACCGTACTTGTCCCGGGCGGTGCCGGCACCGTTCCGGCGCAGCACGTCGATCAGGTCGTACAGGGGCTCGAGGCATTCGGTCAGGCCGGTCGCCTCGGCCGACCAGTAGTTCATCTGCAGATTGATGTTGATCGTGTAGTTCGACCGCCACGGGGCCGGCAGCCGGTCGTTCCAGATGCCCTGCAGGTTGGCCGGGTGGCCGCCCGGCCGGGAGGAACTGATCAACAGGTAGCGGCCGTAGTTGAACAACAGCTCGGCCAACCCCGGATCGGCCGCGATCGCACCGCGCGGATCCTGGTTGGCCCGGAGCAGCCGACGATCGGTCGGTTCGGCCGAGCCGGCACCGGAGAGTTGCAGTGCCACCCGCGTGTACAGCGGGACGAAGGCGGCGAGATTGCTTTCCTGCAACGTATCCGGGCCGGCCGCACGGGCACGCCGCAAGCGATCAAGGGCGTCGCGCCGACAGTCCTCCGGCCCGTTCAGCTCCGTCCGGCCGGCCGCCAGCGCCGCCAGGCCCGGGTGCCCGGTCGTGGCCGTGACCATGATCACGCAGCGTCGCACCCCGGTGGCGCGCAGGGTCTCGGACTCACTGACCTCGGCGCCGTCGTGCCGCCAGGCGACGGCGACGGCGCCGCGTAACGCGGCCGTCGGATCGTCGTCCCAGCCGATCGAGTCCCGGCGCAGGTCGACGTCGCTGGGCAGTTGGAGGTCGGCCGTGATCACGCCCGGCTCGCCGGCGGTCTTGATCAACCGCAACGGGGAGTCGACGCCCAGCCGGAGCCCGGTCGGGAGGTCGGACTCGACTACGAGCACCAGGACCGAGGGATCCGCGGCCACGTAGGCCGTCCGGCGCACGCTCCCCCGCGTGGTCTCGATCAGCTCGCTGTGGGTCGCGGTGGAAAGATCGAGTTCCCGCCGGTACGTCAGCGCCTCCCCGACCCCGTCCTGCTCCAGGCTCAGGTCGACGAACGGCAGGTAGGACTGGCTGTCGCCGTCCTGCAGCCGGATCGCGGCGGCCTCGGCCCGGGCATGATCACCGGCCGTGAGCGCCTCCCGGATCTCCGCGACCACCGCCGTCCCCGGCGGCTGATCATGATCAAGGGTGCGGCCGGCGCTTCGCGGTGACCCGGACCAGGCCGACCCGTGATTGACCTGGATCCGTTGCCGAGCGACCCCGCCGAAGATCATCGCCGCCAGCTTCCCGTCGCCGAGCGGGAGCGCCGCCAGCCAGTCGTCCGCCGGCGCGTCGTACCAGAGACGGTGCTCGCCATCGATCATGGCGACAGTCTTTCAGGGCGGTTGTCCGCGCCGAGCACTAGGCTCAGCCGGAGAACCCGGCAGAAGGAGCCAGCACGATGGGCGAGATCGACGGCCTGACCTTCGAGTTCAGCGGCGCCGTCTGGCACTGGCGCGGGCCCTCGCCGTACTACTTCGTCACCGTGCCGGAGGAGGAGAGCGCCGTCATCCAGGAGCTCAAGGCCGCGCTCACGTACGGCTGGGGCGTGATCCCGGTCAAGGCGCAGATCGGCGACACCGAGTGGACCACCTCGCTGTTTCCCAAGGACGGCGGCTATGCACTGCCGCTCAAGGACGCGGTCCGCAAGGCCGAGGACCTGAGCGAGGGTTCGGTGGTGGACGTGATCATGGCGCCGACCCGATCGCCCTGAATCCCACTCCTGGCAGCGATCTGGGGTAAAGATCTTCCCCAGCCGAGTTTCGCTTTTCTGGTTGCGGCCGCCCTGCCCTGGGTGTAGGACAGGCACAGGGGGGCGGTCCAATGGTGGAACGCCCGAAATCGGGGGGATTCATCATGGTTCTACCTCTACTGACGCGCGCCCGGATGCGATTATTCGTCCGGGCCTCGGCCACATTGGCCATCGCCCTCGCCGTCGGAGCCGGCGGCGCCGTCACGGCGTCCGGGCACGGCAGCCCGGCGAAGCCGATCAAGGTCGTCGGCTCGGGGCTCAACGGTCCACGCCAGGTCTCCACCGGCTTCGGCCACTTGCTGGTCGCCGAGTCCGATGCCGGATTCATCACCGCGATCAACGTCAAGACGAAACGCAAGAAGGTGCTGGTCCGCGGTCTCTTCAGCCCGCAGGGGGTGGTCGAGTCGGGCGGCAAGCTCTACATCGCCACCGGCGAGCCCGCGCCGGACAGCGATCCGAGCGGCGCGCCGCCGTCCGGGCTGATGGTGGCCCGGCCCGGTGGCACGGCCAAGATGTTCGCCGACCTGACCGCGTTCGAGCTGAAGTACAACCCGGATCGCCAGATCCAGTTCGGCCCGGACGGGCAGCCGCTTGATGCGCTGTCGAATCCGTACTTCGTGCTCAAGGACCGGGCCAAGCACGGCTTCCTGCTGGTCGCCGACGCCGGCGCCAACACTGTGCTCAAGGTCGATCGCCGGGGCAAGATCAGGAACTTCTTCACCCCGCCGACGGTGACCACCGGTGCCTGCAAGACCGCGCCGAACAACACCAAGAGCGGTGTCGGCTGCGATCCGGTGCCGACCGGGTTGGCCTACGGTCCCGGTGGGCTGCTCTACGTGTCGGCGCTGACGGCCGAGATGCCGGGCGAGGGCCGCGTCTACGTGGTCAACCAGCGCGGCAAGATCGTCAAGGTGATCAAGGGCTTCACGGCTCCGACCGGTGTCGCCGTCGACAAGTACGGCAACGTCTTCGTGTCGGAACTGCTCGAGGGCTCGCCGCCGCCGAATGCTCCGCCGCCGCCGGGATTCGATCCCAGCACGGTCGGGCAGATCGTCAAGGTGCCGCGTTGGGGTCAGCGCAAGTACGCGCAGGTCACGATGCCCAGCGGGCTGCTCTGGCGCGACGGCAAGCTGTGGTCCTCGGCCTGGGCCATCGCCGGCTTCGTCGGCATCCCGAACGCCGGCCAGGTGGTGATCGTCGACCAGAGGGCCTTCCGCTCCGCGAAATGACGTCCGGCCGGGGGAAGACCGCGCTACGCGTGGTCAACCCCCGGCGCGGATCGCGGCGTTGATCCGTTCCCGCGAGGCCAGGAAGTGCTCGGGATCCCGCGGATAGGCCGAGAAGCTCAGCGCGCCGTCCGGATCGATGATCTTGAGTACGGTCTCCCGCCCGGCCCGGTCGCGCAGCAGCTGCATCGCCCGGTGATCATGCATCGCCTGGGCGGCGACCCGGTGCCGGGTGGACTCCCAGACCGTACGATCCGGGCCGGGGTAGACGATGAACGGATCGCCGGCCGGGAACGCGCCGCCGGACGTGGTGTCGGTGAACGGGTCGACCCGGTAGCGGGACTGCTGGGCGTTGTAGAAGTTGAAACCCCAGTGCAGGAAGCCGCCGGCGTCGGCCGCGAACAACTGGTGGCCGAGCACCCGGTGCCGGGCCGCGGGCATGCCGATGAAGCGGTTGGCGACCAGCTTGTTCTGGCTGACGCAGTAGTAGACCCAGAGCCGCTCGACTCCCGCGTCCAGGAACGGCTTGACGTGGTTGGTCGCGACGATCGGGTTGGCCACCACTCCGCTGGTGTAGAAGGCGTAGTCGCTCAACGCGTCCACGATCAGGCACCCCTCGAGCAGGTCGGCCACCACCGCGCGGGCCGCCTGATAGGAGTCGAGTTGATCTTGGTGCGGCTCGTCGGAGATGTGGAAGATGATCTTCGCCGGATCCCACCGCTCGGCCAGGTAGGACCGCAGCTGCGGCAGCAGTGCCTCCAGGAAGCGCCGGTATTCGGGGTCGGTCGCGGCCACGTCCCAGCCGAAGAGCTGGGTCGCCGTCCCGTCCACGACCGCGTCGATCGCCGGCGTCGCCTTGGCTCCCCACTGGGTGAACAGGTGGGACAGCTCGACGTAGGCGATGCCGTGCCGGCGGAACAGCTCCAGCCAGCGGCCCAGCTTGTCGAAGCCGAACCGGTAGTCGCCGCCGTCCCGAGCGATGTCGATCAACTGCACCGGCGTCCGCCGGCTGCCGATCGCGGTGTCCAGCGGCGGGGTCCAGAGCGGCGTCAGCAGTCCGGTGACACCCATCCGCGCGGCGCTGCCGATGAACTGATCAAGGGCGGCCCAGTGGCCCTCGTCGAAGGCCGTACCGCCGTAGTAGTCGAGCACACAGTCGGCGTGCAGCCACTGGGTGTTGACCAGGTCGAGGTCCGGCAGCGGCTGGTTGATCACCGTCACCGGGACCGTCGTCGCGTACAACTCCTCACCGGTGCTGGCCCGGGTCGCGGTGATGATCAGGTCGAGGTCGATCGCCTCGACCCCTGCCGGCGCCGCGTCCGGGTCGACCCGGACGTCGATCCAGACGCTGCGCCAGTGCCCGACCAGCGGCTCGACCCGGCCGTCCGGGATCGGCCGCAGCACATCCGGATACAGGCCCGGCTCGGTGACCAGATAGTTGTCATCATGATCGGGAAACGCCGGCATCCGGGCCGGCACCAGGTCGACCGCGAAGATCGAGGCGTGTGGTGCGGCCGAGCCGGACAGCGTGAACTGCACCGCGTGCGACCCGGTCCGGCCCGCCGGCGGCGGCCGGAACGCAACTTGGACCGAGTACGGCTCGCCGAGGAACACCGACCCGCCACCGCGAGGTCCGCCGGAGTCGGCATGGGCCCGAGGCTCGACCGTCGGCAGCACGGTCTCGAGGGAATCGGCCAGGACGAAGCGCCAAGCGCTGGACATGATCAGCTCCGATGATCGACGGCGAGTTCGACACACCCTAATCCCACAGGCTGGTCGGCAGGGCGCGTGGATCGTACCGGCAGCGCCAGACTGACCCCATGACGAACGACTACTCCCAGCCCACCGTGGCGCTCAGCAACGGCCCGGCCATGCCGCTGCTCGGCTTCGGCACCTGGCAGATCCCCGATTCGGAGGCGACGGCGGCGACCGCCGCGGCCCTGGAGGCCGGCTACCGCCACATCGACACGGCCACCGGCTACCAGAACGAGGCCGGGATCGGCCAGGCACTCGCTGCCGCCGACCTGCCGCGCGAGTCGATCTTCGTCACCACGAAGATGCCGCCCGACCATGTCGGCCGGGAACGGCAGACCCTGGAGGAGAGCCTGCAGAAGCTCGGCCTCGACCGGGTCGACCTGTGGCTGGTGCACTGGCCGCCGAACAAGCAGGCCACCCCCGAAGCCTGGGAACAGTTCGTCGCCGCGCAGGCCGAGGGTCTGGCCACGTCGATCGGCGTCAGCAACTATTCGCTGGACCAGATCGACGAGCTGATCAGCGCGACCGGCGTCGCGCCGGCGGTGAACCAGATCAAGTGGGGCCCGACCCTGTACGACGCGACCATAGCCGACGGCCTGGCCGAGCGCGGCGTCGTGCTCGAGGGCTACAGCCCCTTCCGCGCCTCGAACCTGGACGACCCGACCCTGGTCGCGATCGCCGAGAAGCACGGCGCCACCACCGCCCAGGTGATCGTCGGCTGGCACGTCAAGCACAAGTTCGTGGTGATCCCGAAGTCGACCCAGCCGGAGCGGATCGTGGCCAACGCCGCCGGCGCCCGCGTCGACCTCGCCGACGACGAGGTCGCCCAGATCGACGCCCTCGCGGAGTAGCCCGCTCGTTCCCTGAGCCTGGATCCACCGATCGGGCGCACCAGCTTTGGACAGGGCCCGGTTCGGGTGTTGGCGTGCGTGGCCAGGCCTTGCGTCGAGAGTGACCTTATCCACCCGAAACCTGCGAACCCGGGTGGAAAAGGTCACACTCGACGGCTGCCGGACCGGAAGCCGGCTGCCGCTACGCGAGCGCCGGGTTGGGTCCGGATCCACCGCCGAGCTCGGCCGGGCTCAAGGGAGGATCGAGATCCCCCGCCGGCGTACATCGAGTGGACTGTTCGGCCACCTTCCAGACGCAGATCCGCGGCCAAAGCGTCCACTCGAGGAATGCAATCGAAACCCAACGCACAACCCGACGTCGGCCGCGACACCGGCTGACCGCTCCACCCGCCCCTCCTTGGCGCGTCCTGTCCGGCCGGATGGCCGAAACCCCAGGCGAGCGCAACCCCCTGGCCTGCCCTTCGACAGGCTCAGGGAACGAAACCAGCGACCGCCTCCCCCAACCCCTGGGCACGGCCACGGCTCCAAGATCATCGGTGGATCCGGGCTGAGTCTGTCGAAGGGCAATCCCTATTCATCACCCTGGCCCTTCGACAGGCTCAGGGAACGGAAAGCGCGACGGCGTGCTGAGTGATGAAGGCCTCGTCAACGTCGGGAACCGCTACGGGGACCTGGACGGTGCCGTCGGATCCCAGCTGCAGCGGATCCCGTACGACTCCCCTGCTCAGGGTGCTCTGGGCGACGTTGAACTCCACCCACGGAGCGGCGGGCAGGGTGGCCAGCAGGTGCAGGCTGTAGTGGTGCAGCAGGTCGGTCAGCCAGGAGTGGGTGACGAGCTGGACCCCATGATCAACAGCCGGTCCGACCAGCCGGCGAGCGACGGTGAGACCGCCGCAGCGGGACAGATCCGGTTGCAGATAACGGAGTCCGCCGGTCGCGATCAGCCGCTCCAGCTCCCAGCGGGTCGCCTGTTGCTCGCCGGCCGCGAACGGCAACTCGGGGAAGTCGCAGCGGAGGTCGGCGTACTGCTCGAACTCCTCGGGATGGACGATGTCCTCGACCCAGGTCGGCCGGACGTCGTCGAGCAGTTCGAGCATGGCGCGCAGCTCGGTCGGGGTGCGCAGCCGCGGTCGATCATGGTCGGCGACATACCAGCCCGGATCAACCATCAGGTCATGATCATCACCCAGCTCGGCGGTGATCGCCGCCAGATTCT
This sequence comes from Microlunatus speluncae, assembly GCF_009299835.1. Lineage (GTDB taxonomy): Bacteria > Actinomycetota > Actinomycetes > Propionibacteriales > Propionibacteriaceae > Microlunatus > Microlunatus speluncae. Next base: position 625,769 of record NZ_VKCZ01000014.1, on the reverse strand, counting down.
CCGCGTCCCGGCCCGCGTCGACGCCGAAGCCGCCCCAGCCGAACTTCACGCCGCGGAAGCCGCGATCGCGGTAGGACCGAGCCGCCGCCGCATTCCCCTCGGGTGTGCTCCGGAACAGGGTCGAGGCGTAGGCCGGGATCCGGTCATGGCGCCGACCGCCGAGCAACTCGGCAAGATCAACACCGTCCCGCTGGGCCAGCAGGGCCCAGAGGCAGTTGTCGATCGCCGACAGAGCCTGCAGCGCGACGCCGCGGCGGCCGTAGTAGACCGAGCCGATGAACAGCTCCTGCCAGATCAGGTCCAGCTCCTCGGAGTCCTCGACGTCGCGGCCGGCGATCAGTTCCTCGAGAGTCTTGAAGCCCATCGCACCCATGCCGTCGCCGCGGACCACCCGGGCCGCGACCGGCGCCAGCGTCTCCACATCGGCCCAGGCCTGCAGCCCGTCCGTGGTCCGGACCCGGATCAGCAGCAGCCAGTCACCCTGATCGGTAGCCTCGTCGCCGGTCGCGCCGGAGCCGTACGTCTCGGAACCGCGGAGCAGGAACGGGGTGACATCGCGGATCCGCACCGGGTCACTCCCCCGCGTCCACCACGGACCGCAACCGATCGACCAACCGGTCCACCTCGGCCAGGGTGAGCTCGTCGCCGATCGTGCCGACCGGGCCACGCATCCGTGCCGAGGGGAAGATCCCCTGCCGGACCAGGTTGTGCTTCTCGATCGCGACGAACGTGTCCAGGCTCGACTGCAACGTGATCACCATCGCCAGCGGCCCGCCGATCGCGTACGCCCGCTCGAAGTCGCCGCGCCGCAGCGCCTGCCAGAGCGGCACCATGGCCCAGACCAGATCGCCGGCCGGCATCGTACCGATCGCACCCCGGCGGTAGCTGTCGATCAGGTGCAATCCCCCGGTGCCCTCGAAGATTCGGGCGCCGCCATCGGTCGCCTGTCGCAGCGCGGTCACCTTCGGCCCGATCGGCGGCGATTCCGGCTTGAACAGAGCAAGATCACCAAGCTCCCAGAACAGCCGGGCCTGCAACTCGATCGACAGTGACCGACCGACGTAGCCCGAGGCGTCCTGCACCACCACCGGCAGCCCGGACGTCTCAGCGATCGTGGCGAAGTAACCGAACAACTCGTCGTCACCGACCGCGGTCAGCGCCGGCGGCACCGCCATGACCGCGTTCGCGCCCGCCTTGGCGGCGTGCCGGGCATGCCGGACCGCCGTCTGGGTCGACTCGGCGCCGACGCTGACGATCACCGGTCCGCGGCCGGCGGCGGCCTCACAGGTCAGGCTGGCCAGCTCGTCGCGTTCGTCCGACGACAGCCGCAGCACCTCCGACACCATCCCCGTGACCACGCCGTCCGTGCCCTCGGCGAAGAGCCAGTCCACCTGGCGCCGATGGCTCCGCGGATCAAGCTCGTCGTTGTCGTCGAACGGGGTCTGCACGACACTGATCACCCCGCCGAGCCCACCCGGATTCGTTCGCTCGGTCACGTTGCCCCGTCCTTCCGCAGCCGTAGCCTGTCATCGGCACACTTCGAGATACCGAAGATTATTACAATAAACGGAGGATAGCTAGCGGACCGGCGACGGCATGAGTCGATCTTGCCCCCTGAGACCGGCGGAGGCGGCGTGGTGGGAGCGAAGGGATTCGTTCCCTGAGCCTGTCGAAGGGCAAGCCACGGGTCGGCCTGCACCGGAGGCTCAGGACGCGGGACCGACCGCGATCCCGCGATTGGTCAGTCCAGGGTCGAGATCTGGTGGGTGGCGGACTTCAGCAGGTCGGGGTCGATGTCGACGCCCCAGCCGGGACGCTCGGACAGCTCGAGGTGGCCATCGACCGCGACCGGGAAGGGTTCGTAGAACCGCATCCGGGAGACATCCTCGATGGTCCACTCGTGCCGGCCAGTGCAGGCCGGCAGGGCGGTGACCAGGTGCGCGGTGAAGATCGCGGTCAGCGATCGACCGGACGAGTGCGGGATGCAGGGGATGCCGGCCAGGTCGGCCAACTGCGCCACCTGCATCGCCCGGCTCACTCCGCCGAGGTAGCAGACGTCGGGCTGGATGATGTCGACCGCGCGGTCGTTGATCAAGCGACGCATGGACTCCACCGAGAACTCCTGTTCCCCGACCGCGACCGGGATGTCCAGTGCGTCGGCGACCTGCTTGGTGTTCTCGTGCTCCCAGAAGGCGACCGGCTCCTCGAAGTGGCAGTAGCCGTGATCTTCCATCAGCCGGCCGACCCGGATCGCCTGGCCCGGTGAGTACGCGCCGTTGCCGTCCGCGCTGAGGTCGAGTTGATCACCGAGCGCCTCGCGCAGGGCGGGGATCAGGGCGGTGCTGCGGCCGCCCAGGTAGGGCTCGCCGTCGCGGCCGATCCGCTCCCCGATCTTGATCTTGACCCCGCCGAATCCGTGCTCGGCGACGGCGCCGCCGAGCCGCTCGACCTCCTCTTCCGGGGTGGTGTCGCGCCTCATCGCCGAGCCGTAGAGCGGGATCCGGTCGCGGAGCTTTCCGCCGAGCAGCTCGTAAACCGGGCGGCCGGCGGCCTTGCCGAGCAGGTCCCAGAGTGCGGTGTCGACGCCGGCCAGGGCGCGAAACAGCAGGCTGCCCCAGATCTTGTACGAGGCCCGGGCGCAGGCGTCGGCCAGCGCGACCACGTTGATCGGATCCCGGCCGAGGTAGTGCTGGGCGACCAGGCGGTGCAGCACCTGCGCGGTCAGCTCGCCCTCGGAGTGCGCGGTCTGGCCGTAGCCCTCCAGCCCGTCGTCGGTCCGGACCCGGACGATGCAGACCGGCCCGCAGAAGGTCTCGATCGAAATGATCTTGGACACCTGATCACAACTCCTGGTTGAGCTCGTCGACCATCGCCTGGCTACATGAGCCAGAAAACGGTTTCTGACGGTATCTCCCGAGCTTGCTCGCGGTCAACAATTCCACCGTATTGCGGAGTATTGATTCCGGGGAGCGGCCTAGCTCCACCGCCGAGCTTGGAGCTGTGGTGTCGCGATCTCTGTTCGGGCTGGGGCAGCGGTCCGGCGGGTTCGACAGTCGGAAACGAGGGTGTTCGGTCCCCAAGCTTGTCGACGCTTGTTCATTCCCCGGCCTGTCGTGCTTGTTCGTTCCGGCCGAAGCCTGCCGTCCGGGTCCACTCGATGGGTGCACCCGGTCGGACTGTCGCAAAAGCTCTTCGTGCCGGAGGTTTCCACGTGGCAATCGCCGCTATCGCCCCGCACAAAGAGCTTTCGCGACACCACGACCAAGTCATCGGTGGATCCGGGCTGGGAAGATCCGGCTGGTGGGCCGCTGGCTGTCGACCAGCCCGCGCGTCGGTCCGCCGAGCTCGACGCGACCGCTCTCGGCTGACGCGACTGTTGCGGCAGTCGCGCGGACCGATAATGATCGCGCCGAGCCCAGGCAACAGCCGCGACTCCGCAGACCGCGATGACCCGCCCGCTCCTCAGCGCGTCTTTCCGGCCGTCAGGCCGAAACCCGACAGGACACCCAACTGGCCTGCCCTTCGACAGGCTCAGGGAACGAACACCCTCCCCCGCCCGACACCACCCAAGTCCAAGATCATCGGCGGATCCGGGCTCAAGGGAACGCGAGCGCTCGCGTTCAGTAGTTGCACTTCATGGCGGTCCGGACCTCGGCCAGGGTGGCGTTCGCCACGGCGTTGGCCTGCTCGTTGCCGGCGCGCAGGATTCGGCGGAGGTGACCGCGGTCGCGGGCGTACTCGGCGCGGCGGGCCCGGATCGGGGAGAGGAATTCGTTCACCGAATCGGTCACGGTCCGCTTCAGGGCCGCGGCGCCGGCGGAGCCGAGGTCGGAGGCGACCTGCTCCGGGGTCCGGCCCTGGCAGAGGGCGGCGAGCAGGACCAGGGACGACACTTCGGGCCGGGTGGCCGGATCGTAGGTGATGGATCGCTCGGCATCGGTCTTGGCGCCCCTGATCAGCCGGGCCGTCTCGTCGGCGGTGGCGGCCAGGGTGATCGCGTTGCCGCGGCTCTTGCTCATCTTGGTGCCGTCGGTGCCGAGCAGCAGTGGCGCCTCGGACAGCAGCGCGTCCGGCCGCGGGAAGACGTCGCCGTAGCGATGATTGAACCGGCGGGCGATGGTCCGGGTGATCTCCACGTGCGGCAGTTGATCTTGACCGACGGGGACCAGATTCGCCTTGCAGAACAGGATGTCGGCGGCCTGGTGAGCCGGATAGGTGAACATCAGCCCGCTGACCGAGGACTGCCGGGAATGGACGATCTCGTCCTTGACAGTGGGGTTGCGCTCCAGTTCGGGCACCGAGACCAGACTGAGGAACGGCAGCAGCAGCTGGTTCAGCGCCGGCACCGCGCTGTGGGTGAAGATCGTGCTGCGTTCCGGGTCGATGCCGATGGCCAGATAGTCGAGCGTCAGCTCCTCCACGTAGTCGGACAGGTGGTCGGCGACATCGCGATCGGTCAGCACCTGATAGTCCGCGATGATCACGTACGTCTCGATACCGAGATCCTGGAGTCGGACCCGGTTGTGCAGCGTGCCGAAGTAGTGACCCAGATGGAGCTGCCCGGTGGGCCGGTCGCCGGTCAGGATCCGGAACCGACCCGGATCGGTGGTGATCAACTCCTCCAGCTCCGCGCTGCGCAGTTGAGCGGCCGTAGTGCCGAGGACGCCGGTGGGTTGCAGGGTGGTGGTCATCAGGTCTCCCGGTGGTCGTGGTCACCGTCAGGACGGGCCGACCCCAGGCATGAAGAAAGGCCGTCCGTCCGGACGGCCTTTGCTCGTGTACGTGTGCTGGCCGCCCCTAGAAGGAGCGCCACCAGGACAGACACGACGAACGATGCATGATCGACAGCCTACCGCGTCCCGTCCCGGAGCCCGGCCAGGATCGGCGCCAGCGAGGCCTTGGCCTCCAACCCGATGCCCGGCACGTCGGGCAGCGTGACGTAGCCGTCGACGACCTGATCACCGTCGGCGAAGCCGCCGAACGGCTCGAAGATCCCCGGGTACGACTCCGCGCCACCGAGCCCACAGGCGGCGGCGATGGCCAGATTGAACTGGTGCCCGCCGTGTGGCACGCAGCGTTCCTTCGACCAGCCATGATCGGCCAGCGCGGCCAGGGTCCGGTCGTATTCGGTGAAGCCGTAGCTCAGCGCCGAATCCATCTGCAGCACGTCCCGGTCCGGCCGCAGGCCGCCGTAGCGGACCAGGTTGACCGCCTCCTGCCGGGACAGCAGGTTTTCCCCGGTCGCCAGTGGTCCGGGGTAGGCCTCGGCGACCTCGGCCAGGGCCCGGAAGTCGAGCGGGTCGACCGGCTCCTCGTACCAACGCAACGGCAGCTCCCGCAGCGCGACGGCATAGTCGATCGCGGTCGCCGCATCGAACCGGCCGTTGGCGTCGACGGCCAGGTCGGCTCCGGCCGGCAGCATCGCCAGCACCGCCTCGATCCGGCGCAGGTCGTCGGCCAGCGTCGCGCCGCCGATCTTGAGCTTGACCGTCCGGTAACCGAGGTCGAGGTAGCCACTCAACTCGTCCAGCAGCGCCGGGATGCCGCGGTCCGGGTAGTAGTAGCCGCCGGCCGCGTAGACCCAGACCCGCTCCAGCGGAGTGCCCAGACCGGCCGCGGCGCGCTCGGCGAGCTGGTGGTGCAGCGGCCGGCCGGCGAGCTTGGCCGCCAGATCCCAGGCGGCCATGTCCAGGATGCCGACCGCGACGGCCCGATCACCGTGCCCGCCGGGCTTCTCGTTGATCATGGCGGCCCGCCAGATCAGCTCCGGGTCGAGGTGGCCGGACTCCGGACCGATCAAGGAATCCGGCGCGGCGGCGAGCAGCCGCGGCACGATCCGATGGTCCAGGATGCCGGGCTGGGCGTAGCGGCCGTTGGAGTTGAAGCCGTACCCGATCACCGGCTCGCCGTCCAACACCTGGTCGGTGATGATCGCCAGTACGCTGACGTCCATGCTGGCGAAGCTGATGAACGCGTTCGCCATCTCCGACTCGATCGGGACGGTGACATGGCGGATGGCGGTGATCTGCACGGGTGTCCTTTCGACGTTCGAGGACTGCAGGAAGGAGACTAAGACATGGCCAAGAGCTCGAAGGTGCCGACCAGCGTCGACATCGCGCGCGCAGCGGGGATGTCGCAGGCCACGGTCTCGCGTGCCCTGAACGGCGGGGTCGTCTCCGAGGAGACCCGGGAACGGATCCTCGCGATCAGCAAGTCGCTCGGCTATTCGCCCAATGCGGTCGCCCGTGGGCTGGTCACCAGCCGCACCGGGTTGGTCGGCGTCGTGGTCTCCGACATCACCAATCCGTTCTATCCCGAGTTCCTGGAGGAGATCGGCCGATCGCTGACCGACCGCGATCAGCAGATGCTGTTGCAGAACGCCGCCACCGGTGATCAACAGGGTGCGGTCGAGCTGCTGTTGCAGCAGCGGGTGGACGGCATCATCTTCATGGCGGCAACGTCGACCCTCGGCATCATCCGCGACCTGGTCCGGCGCCGGTTCCCGATCGTGCTGGCCAACCGCACCATCGAGCTGCCGTGCGACTCGGTGCAGGGCGACAACCTCGCCGGGGCGGCCGCGATCGTTGATCATCTGTACGGTCTCGGACACCGCCGGTTCGCGGTCATCGAGGGCACGGCGACCACCAGCACCGCCGGGCAGCGGACCCGAGGGTTCGTCGCCCGGCTGGAGGAGCACGGGCTGGAGCTGCGGGACGAGTTGGTCGTCCGCACCGATTTCCGGTACGACCAAGCCTTCGCCGGCGCCCAACGGCTGCTCGATCGCCGCTATCCCCCGTCGGCGATCTTCTGTCACAACGATCTACTGGCGATCGCGGCACTGAACGCGATCAAGGACCGCGGGCTCCGCATCCCGGACGACGTCTCGGTGGTCGGCTTCGACAACACCCTGCAGTCACGGTGGGAGTCGATCGACCTGACCACCGTCGATCAGCCGTTGGCGGCGATGGCGGCGCGGTCCGTCGAGCTGCTCGGCGACCGGCTGGCGGAGCCTGACCTGCCGCCGCGGCACGAGGTGTTCCCGGCCGAGTTGATCGTGCGCGGATCGACCGGCCGGCGACGGCCTCGGCCACGGCAGGGCTGAAATGTCGCTTGCGATCGCCGAAACCGTCCGAGTACGGTGATCACATGCCTCAGCGATCACTGCCCACCACGACGCCGGACACCCTCCGGCGCCGCAGCGTTCGCTGACCTACCTCAGCACCCAGCCCCGGAGCTCGACTCCGGGGCTTTTTCGTTGCTCTGAGCCGGCTCCGCCAGCCTCCAGGAGCATGATCATGATCGAAAGTCCGAGCCGAGTCCGCGATCATCGCGAGATCGGCCGCGCCATGGGCGTCTTCGCCGGCCACCCCGACGTCGGGTCGGGCTTGCCGTTGTGGTTGCCCGCGGGGGCGGTGATCAGACGCGAGCTGGAGGAGTTCGCCCGTGAGGTGGCGATCGCCAGCGGCTGCCAGCCGGTCTACTCCCCCGTGCTGGGCAAGCGGGCCTTGTTCGAACGGTCCGGCCACTGGGAGAAGTTCAGCGACGACATGTTTCCGCCGATGCCGGTCGGCGGTGATCAACTTGTGCTCCGGCCGGCCAACTGCCCGCACCACGCGATGATCTACGCCGCGGAGCAGCACAGCTATCGCGAGCTGCCGGTGCGCTACAACGAGCTGGCACCGATGTTTCGGGCCGAGCGGTCCGGCAGCGTCAGCGGGCTCAGCCGGGTCCGGCAGATCAGCCTGGACGACACCCACGTGTTCTGCCGGCCGGATCAGCTCCGGGCCGAGGTGGTGTTGGCCATGGAAGCCCTGCTGGACGCATTCGGCGTGCTCGGCATCGAGGTCGACCATCTTCGCCTGTCCGGCCGGGACGATGGACCGGGCTACCTCGGGTCGGTTGATCAGTGGCAGCACGCGGAGGAGGAGCTGCGGCGGGCGATGGCGGAGCTCGGGCTCGACGGCCGGGGGCTGAGCTGGTGCGAGGTCGCCGGTGAGGCCGCGTTCTACGGGCCCAAGATCGACGTCCAGGTGCTCGACGCGGCCGGCCGGGAGGAGTCCATCGCGACCGTCCAACTGGACTTCAACCAGCCGGAGCGATTCGACCTGTGCTACACCGGCGCCGACGGGTCGGCCCAGCGGGTGATCATGATCCACCGTGGCGTGATCGGAGCGATGGAGCGGATGACCGCGTTCCTGCTGGAGGCCTACGACGGCCGGCTGCCGATCTGGCTGGCGCCGGTGCAGCTGTGCCTGCTCCCGGTCGGCGACTCCGCCCTGGCCGCGGCCGAGCAGGCCGCGGAATCCCTGCGCCGGCGGGGAATCCGGGTCCGGCTCCAGCCGGACGGCAGCCTCGGCCGCCGGATCCAGGACTCCCGCGCCCGCCGCGATGCGCTGATCGGGGTGATCGGCGACAGCGAAGCCGCTGCCGCAGAGATCACCGTCGACGATCCCGCGTCGGGCGTCCGGGCCCGACTCCAGGTCGCCCGGCTGGCCGAGTCGATCATGGACGCGGTCAGCCGTCGCGATCGGCGGGTCGACCTCGAGACCTGATCAGCGAGGGCGGACGACCACGTCCTCGGCATGCTCCGCGAGCTTCTGCTCGCCGTCGCCGCCGGCCTTCTTCCGGACGATCGTGTACTTGTACGGTTCGAACGACGGTGGCTCCACCCGAACCCGGAGCTGATCGCCGGAGTCGGACGACCAGACCCCCGACGCGGTGCAGTCGAGGTCCTTCCAGGGCAGGTCCGCGGGCTCCCGACTCGGCTGGAACGGACGGATCTCCAGCCGGCCGGTGACGGCCAGCTGTTGGTCCCCGGCCGGCTTCGGGCAGCCGTACTTCTGCGCGGTTGTGCTGCCCGACAGCCAACCGAGCTGCAGGTTCGTGTCGCCTTCGAAGTGCGCCAGCATCGTCGTGGCGCAGAAGAAGTCGTCGTACGGCCAGAACTGCCACACCCAGGGCTCGCCGGTCGATCTCGACTTCTCCAGGTCGAACACCCGCGGGCAGGACTGCGGACTCGTCGCGACCACATATCGGCCCTTGGCCGAACCCACGACCTCTTCGAACGGCAGCCCGCCGTCGTCCAGGGTGATCGCCGTACTGTCCGGCCAGACCGCGATCAGCCGGTTCGCGTACTCCCCCTGGCTCAGCGTCAGCAGCGCCACGTCGCCGGCCGCGCCGACGAGCTTGGCCCCGTCCAGTCCTCCGGACACCTTCGGGGCGTAGGTGGTGCCGGTCCAGTCGGCGGTCATCGGGTCGAACTGGGCGATCTTGACCCCACCACGGGTCTGGGCGGTGAGCACGAGGTTCTTCGGGTTGAACGCGACGCCGCTGCAGGCACACTCGGTCGACTGCTGCCGCCCGGTGTAGGCGTCGACGACGGTCAGCCTCTTGCCGTCGGTGGCGGCGAACCAGGCGCCGTCCGCACTGAAGGCGAACGACGGCGGTGCCCCACCCTGGGCGACCTGCTGCACGTCGACCAACTTGGCGGAGTCCAAGATCAACTCGACCTTGCCGCCGATTCGAGCCGCCGCCCTGATCACCGGCGGCTCGGGCCGCGGCTTCGGCGGATGATCATCGAGATACTTGACGGCGGCCAGGATGTCCAACCGGCCGTAGCCGTACTTGTCGTCGCGCTGACCCGGCTCGAGATCGAGATCGTCCCGGTTGGTGCTCACGATCAACGCGTTCCGGATGTCGGCCGGGGCCGCCGCCGGGTGCCGGGCCACCAGGATCGCTGCCGCGGCGGCGACCTGCGGCTCCGCGAAGGAGGTGCCGGTGCCCGTGCAGAGGGTGCGTGGCCGGCCCGGATCGTTGACACAGGTCGAACGCAGCGGATGATCCGGCCACCAGGCCTCACCGAGGTTACCGCCCGGTGCTACCAACTGGACCGTCCGGTTGGCCGACGAGTAGTCGGCCTTCTTCGTGTCATCCGCCGTGGCACCGACCCCGAGCACCGTCGGCTGATCGGCCTGGGCCATCACGTCGTCGCGGCCGCGGCAGTACTCGTCGCGGCTGGTTCGCCCGCCGCAGTTGCCGACCGCGGCGACGGCGACCACGCCGTTCAGCTCCGCGTACTCGTAGGCCGCGGTCAGCGTCGACGTTCCCTCGACCTGGGTGGCCGAAACGCTGAGCACCCGAGCGCCGGTGTCGACCGACCAGATGATCTCGTCGGCGATGCCCGGCTGGTTGACGCCCTCGGTCACACCCCAGTCCCCGCCGTCGCGCCAGTACTGGGCGTCCAGCAACTGCACCTTCGGCGAGATGCCGGTGATGCCCTGACCGTCGGCAGCGGCCGCCATGATCCCGGCACTGAACGTGCCGTGGTCCCGGCTGTGGTCCGTGCCGAGCACCGTGTCCCGGGTCGCGACCACCCGGCCGGCCAGTTCGGGATGGGTCGCGTCGACGCCGGAGTCGATCATCGCCACTCGGACGTCCGGCCCGTCCTCCGGCCACAGTCCGAGCAGGCGATCTCCGCCCAGCGAGTCCCGCGCGGGCTCCTCGAACTGTTTGCCGTCGCCGCCCTCGTAATCCTTGAAGTCCGGCGGCGCGGCGGCCTGCGCCCGGTCGGCCGCGACGACGTCCGGCTGCTTCCGCAATTCGTCGACCTTCGCGGCGGCGTCGGCGTCGGCCACCAGGACGGTCTCCGGGACCAGGCAGTGGCCGCGCAGCCGGATCACGCTCAGTCGCCCGTCGCCGGAGCCGGACGGCTTGGCCCGCGGGAGCTTCGTGCAGGCCGGATCGGGACGGGCCTGCTTGATCAACTCACTGTTGACCGGGTGCTCCACCCGGTCCGGTTGAGCGGTCGGCTGATCTCCGACGACCCAGACCACCGCAGTCACGGCGACGACTATGATCACCACGCCGAGCGCTGTCGCTCCGATCATCCAACGACGCTTCACGTCAGGTCAGTCTGCCAGGTGTCGGCCGGGCCGCGCTTCTGGTCCGGGTCCGGCGTGTTCGGTTCCCCGAGCTGTCGAAGGGCGCCCCCACCAGGGCCCTTCGACAGGCTCAGGGAACGCCACCCACCCCGCCGGTCCGTGCGACGCGCACCTCAGCTGAGCTCCTGCTCGGCGCTCTTGATCGCGGCGAACTCCTCCTCCGGGGCGTTGGCCACCAGCCGGTGCCGGCTGTAGAAGTAGAAGTAGGCCAGCGCGATGATCAGGATGCCCGCGGTGATCCCGGCCGCGATCCGGTCGACGAAGAAGGTCGCGATCACCGCGGCCAGGGCCAGCACGGTGGCGATCCCGGTGGTGATCACTCCGCCCGGGGTCCGGTACGGCCGCTCCAGGCCGGGTTCGCGGACCCGGAGCACGATGTGCGACAGGTTCATCAGCACGTACGACACGGCAGCTCCGAACACCGCGATGTTGATCAACAGCGCACCGTTCTGAGTGATCGCCGCCAACAGGAAGCCGACCACCCCGGGCACGACCAGCGCGAGGTACGGAGTCTTGCGCCGGCCGGTGACCGACAGCCAGCGCGGCAGATAGCCGGCTCGGGACAGCGCGAACAGCTGCCGCGAGTAGGCATAGATGATCGAGAAGAAGCTGGCCACCAGGCCGGCCAGGCCGGCGTAGTTGACGAACTGGGCCAGCAGGTTGTCGCCACCGTAGGCCGCCCGGATCGCCTCCGGCAGCGGATTGGTGGAGGTCGACATCAGCTGCGAGCCCGCGGTGCCGGGCACCAGCACGAGCATCAGGGCGGCGAACACGACCAAGATCGCCATCGCCGCGATGATCCCGCGCGGTAGGTCCCGGCGCGGGTCGCCGGCCTCCTCGGCGGCCAGCGGAACCCCTTCCACGGCGAGGAAGAACCAGATGCCGTAGACGAATGCGGCCAGCACCCCGGCGACGCCGAACGGCAGGAAGGTGCTCGCCCCGACGGCGTCGGTCGGCACGATGTCGAACAGCTTGCCGGCGTCGAACTTGCCGATCATGCCGACCACGAACACCACCAGCGCGACGACGGCGATCGCGGTCACCACGAAGATCACCCGCAGCGCCTCGCCGACCCCCCACAGATGCACGCCGATGAAGATCAGATAGCAGACCAGGAACACCGGCCAGCCGCTGGTCAGCCCGAACAGGCCGAGCGCCTCGACGTACCCGCCGATGAACACCGAGATCGCCGCCGGCGCGATGGCGTACTCGATCAGGATCGCCGTCCCGGTGGCGAACCCGCCGGTCGGCCCGAGCGCGCGCCGGGCGAACCCGTAGCCCGCGCCGGCGACCGGCATCGCCGAGGCCATCTCGGCCAGCCCGAACACCATGCAGGCATACATCACCGCCATCAACACGGTGGCGATCAGCAGGCCACCCCAGCCGCCCTGGGCCAGGCCGTTGTTCCAGCCGGCGAAGTCTCCGGAGATGACGTAGGCGACGCCCAGCCCGGCGAGGAGCACCCAGCCCGCGGCTCCGCGGCGCAGCTGACGCTGCTGCAGGTAGCTTCCCTCGACGGTTTCGTACTCGACGTTCTTCCGGCGCCCGGTCGGAGTCGCCATGGCTGCCCCCTACTCCCCGGTGAGTTCAATGGATCAACATCAGTCCTTTGAGACGGATCCAGATTGATACCGCCGCCCAGGCTCTGTCAAGAGATCTGTTGTCCACGGTGGATCACGCGTTGACACGGCGCGAACGCCCCGTGTCCAATGGATCACTATCAGTCCTTTGGCAGGAGGTCGGATGGGACGAGAGACGGATCGGCGCGACGGCCGGCTCACCGTCGACCAGCTCCGCACCCAGGTTGCCGACGGCGCGATCGACACCGTCCTGGTCGCGATCACCGACATGCAGGGACGGCTGCAGGGCAAGCGCTGTGCCGCGGAGTTCTTTCTGAACGAGGTCGTCCCGCACGCCACCGAGGCCTGCAACTACCTGCTCGCCGTGGACGTGGAGATGAACACGGTCGACGGCTACGCGATGTCCTCGTGGGAGCACGGCTACGGCGACTTCGTGCTCCGGCCGGACCTCGCCACGTTGCGGCTGGTGCCCTGGCACGAGGCCACCGCGCTCGTGTTCGCCGACGTCGAGTGGGTCAGCGGCGGCGACGTCCCCGCCTCGCCGCGGCAGGTGCTGCGCCGGCAACTCGACCGGCTGGCCGAGCGCGACCTGACCGCATTCGTCGGCACCGAGCTGGAGTTCATCGTCTTCGACGACAGCTACGAGGCCGCCTGGACCGCCGGCTACCGGGATCTGACCCCGGCCAACCAGTACAACGTGGACTACTCGCTGCTCGGCACCGGCCGGCTGGAGCCGCTGCTGCGCGACATCCGTAACGGGATGACCGGTGCCGGCCTCTACGTCGAGTCGGCCAAGGGCGAGTGCAATCCCGGCCAGCACGAGATCGCCTTCCGTTACGGCGAGGCGCTGGAGACCTGCGACAGCCACAGCCTCTACAAGACCGGGGCGAAGGAGATCGCCGCCCGGCACGGCAAGAGCCTGACCTTCATGGCGAAGTACAACGAGCGCGAGGGCAACTCCTGCCACATCCATCTCAGCCTGCGCGGCGCCGACGGAACGGCCGTGCTCAGCGGTGACGGACCGAACGGCTTCTCGCCCCTGATGACCAATTTCCTCGCCGGCCAGCTGGCCGCGCTGCGGGAGCTGACCTACTTCCTGGCACCGAACATCAACTCCTACAAGCGATTCGTGCCCGGCAGCTTCGCGCCGACCGCCGTCGCCTGGGGTCTGGACAACCGCACCTGCGCGCTCCGCGTGGTCGGGCACGGCGAGTCGTTGCGGTTCGAGAACCGGGTGCCGGGCGGCGACGTGAACCCGTATCTGGCGGTCGCGGCCTTGATCGCCGCCGGTCTGCACGGAGTCGATCATGAACTGCCGCTGGAGCCGGAGCTGACCGGGAACGCTTACAGCACGGACAAACCTCGGGTGCCGGCCACCCTGCGGGACGCGGCGGAGCTGTTCGGCGGCAGCAAGATCGCCCGGTCGGCGTTCGGCGACGACGTGGTCGAGCACTACCGGAACAACGCCCGGGTCGAACTGGCCGCCTACGACGCCGCCGTCACCGACTGGGAGAAGGTCCGTGGCTTCGAACGCCTCTAGCCCGCTGATCGGGATCAGCTGCTATCTGGAGCCGGCCCGGTTCGGCGTCTGGGACACCCCTTCCGCCCTGCTCCCGCGCTCCTATCTGGACGGGGTGCTGGCCGCCGGTGGGACGCCGGTCCTGCTGCCGCCGATCAGCGGTTGGGACCGTGGGCACCTGTCCCGGCTGGACGGCTTGATCATCGCCGGCGGCGCCGACGTCGCTCCGGAGCTCTACGGTGCCGTACGCGATCCGGCCACCGGTCCCGCCCGGCCGGACCGGGACGAGTCCGAACGGACCTTGATCAACACCGCCTTCGAGGTCGGGCTGCCGCTGCTCGCCGTGTGCCGTGGGATGCAGCTGCTCAACGTCGTGCGTGGCGGCACCCTGCACCAACACCTGCCCGATCACCTTCGATCCCTGAGCCAGTCGAAGGGCAGATCAGCTGCACCTGTCCCGCCCTTCGACGAGCTCAGGGAACGGAACAAGCCAGACGCATCGGGTCCGCCCTTCGACGAGCTCAGGGAACGAAACAGGCACCTACCGGAGCCGGGACGGTTCGGGCAGGTCAAGATCACCGTGGCGGCGGGCAGCCGGCTGAGCAAGATCATCGGCGAGGAGATCGAAGCGCATTGTCACCATCATCAGGCGGTCGATCGACTCGGTGACGACCTGACCGCGGCCGCGTGGGCGGAGGACGGGACGGTGGAGGCGATCGAGGTCGACGGGGAGCAGTTCGCGGTCGGGGTGCAGTGGCATCCGGAGGAGGACGGGGTGGATCGGAGACTGTTCCAGGAGTTGATCATGGAGGCGGGCCGGTGACGACGGTGATCAATCCGGCGACGGAGGCCGTCGTCGAGACCGTGCCGGAGACGTCGGCGGCGGAGGCGGATGCGGCGATCGTCCGGGCCGAACGAGCGTTCCCGGCCTGGCGGGAGGTGGCGCCGGCGGACCGGGCTCGGCTGCTGCGCCGGTTCGCCGACGCGGTCGACGCCGACCTGGCGCACCTGGCCGAGCTGGAGGTGGCGAACTCCGGGCACACGATCGGCAACGCGCGCTGGGAGGCGGGCAACGTCCGCGACGTGCTGCACTACTACTCCGCCGCGCCGGAACGATTGTTCGGCCGACAGATCCCGGTGCCCGGCGGGCTCAACATCACCTTCGCCGAGCCGCTCGGCGTGGTCGCGGTGATCGTGCCCTGGAACTTCCCGATGCCGATCGCCGGCTGGGGCTTCGCGCCCGCGCTCGCCGCCGGCAACACGGTCGTGCTGAAGCCGGCCGAGCTGACCCCGCTGACCGCATTGCGGCTGGCCGAGCTGGCCCTGGCGGCGGGTCTGCCCGAGGGCGTGTTTCAGGTGCTGCCGGGCCGGGGATCCGTGGTGGGACAGCGATTCGTCGACCATCCGGCCGTCCGCAAGGTGGTCTTCACCGGCTCGACCGAGGTCGGCCGGATGATCATGGCCGGCTGCGCGGCGCAGGTGAAGCGGGTGACGCTGGAGCTGGGCGGCAAGAACGCTAACGTGATCTTCGCTGACGCCGACCTGGAGCGGGCCGCGGCGACTGCTCCGTACGGCGTGTTCGACAACGCCGGGCAGGACTGCTGCGCCCGGTCCCGGATCCTGGTCCAACGCACCGTCCTCGACCGGTTCCTCGCGTTGCTGGAGCCGGCCGTGCACGGCGTCCGGGTCGGGGATCCGGCGAGCGAGGCCACCGAGATGGGGCCGCTGATCTCCGCGAGCCACCGGGCCCGGGTCGCGTCCTATCTGGACGACACGGAGATCGCGTTCCGCGGCACGGCGCCGGACGGACCCGGATTCTGGTTCCCGCCGACGGTGGTGCTGCCGCGCACGCCGACCGACCGGGTGGTCACCGAGGAGGTGTTCGGGCCGGTGGTGACCGTGCAGCCGTTCGACGACGAGGACGACGCGGTCCGGCTGGCCAACGACACCCCGTACGGACTCTCCGGTTCGATCTGGACCAACGACGTCGGCCGGGCGCTCCGGGTGTCCCGCGGGATCGAGGCCGGCAACCTGTCGGTCAACTCGCACTCCTCGGTCCGCTACTGGACTCCGTTCGGCGGGATGAAGCAGTCCGGGCTGGGCCGCGAGCTCGGGCCCGACGCCCTGAACGCCTTCACCGAAACCAAGAACGTCTTCATCGACACCAGCCGAGGGAGCCACTAGATGCGGTTGCAGGGACGGGTCGCCATGATCACCGGGGCGGCCAGCGGGATCGGATTGGCCACCGCGCGCCGGTTCGCCGCCGAGGGGGCGACGGTCGTCGCCGTCGACCTCGTCGAGGACGGCATCTCCACGCTGGCCAAGGAACTCGGCGGTGACGCGATCGTCTGCGACGTCACCGACGAGGCCGCCGTCGCCGCGATGGTCGACCGCGTCGTCGCCGGCCACGGCAGCATCGACATCGCGTTCAACAACGCGGGGATCTCGCCGCCCGAGGACGACTCGATCCTGGAGACCGGGATCGAGGCCTGGGAGCGGGTGCAGCGGGTCAACCTGACCTCGGTCTATCTGTGCTGCAAGCACGTGCTGCCGCAGATGCGTCGGCAGGGCCGCGGCTCGATCATCAACACCGCATCGTTCGTGGCGGTGATGGGGGCGGCCACGTCGCAGATCTCCTACACCGCGTCCAAGGGCGGGGTGCTGGCGATGTCGCGCGAGCTCGGCGTCCAGTTCGCCCGGGAGGGGATCCGGGTCAACGCGCTGTGCCCCGGGCCGGTCAACACTCCCCTGCTGCAGGAACTGTTCGCCGCCGACCCCGAGCGGGCGCAGCGGCGGCTGGTGCACGTCCCGATGGGCCGGTTCGCCGAGCCGGACGAGATCGCCGCCGCCGTGGCCTTCCTGGCCAGCGACGACGCCTCGTTCATCACCGCGTCGACGTTCCTGGTCGACGGTGGGATCTCCGGTGCCTATGTCACCCCGCTCTGAGCCGGCCGCCGAGCCGGAGTCGGCCGCCCAGCCCGGGGCGTCCGCGGCGCTGTTCCGGCCGGTGCGGACCCGGAACGCGTTCGAGGAGACGGTGGAGCGGCTGCTGCAGGCGATCCGGCTCGGGGTCACCCGGCCCGGCGAACGGCTGCCGGCGGAACGGGAGTTGGCCGGTCTGCTCGGGGTCAGCCGGGTGACCCTGCGCGAGGCGCTCCGCGCGGTCGCCGACGCCGGTTACGTCGAGTCCCGCCGCGGTCGTTACGGCGGCACGTTCGTCGCGGCCGACCTGCCCGGGACCGGGTCCCCTGCGACGGAGGAGCCGGTGCCGGACGTCGAGGACGTCCTGACCCTGCGCCGGGTGCTGGAGAGCGGCGCCGCCGAGGCGGCGGCGACCCGACCGCTGACCCAGGACCAGCGCCGCGAGTTGCGCGGCCGGCTGACCGAGGTCGCCGACGCCGATTCGCAGGACGAGGCCGAATACCGGCGCCTGGACTCGCGGCTGCATCTGGCTATCGCGGAGCTGACCGGCTCCCCGTCGCTGACCACGGCGGTCGCCGACGTCCGTTCGACGGTGAACGGGTTGTTGGACGCGATCCCCTGGCTGCCGGCCAACATCGAGCATTCCAACGCCCAGCACGCGGAGATCGTCGAGGCGATCCTCTCCGGCGATCAGGCCGCGGCCCGGGCCGCGATGGAGGAGCACCTGGAAGGCACCGAGTCCTTGCTCCGCGCCTTCCTGACCTGAGTCTCCTCAGTCTGGACCCATCGCTCAGGCGGCAAGATCATCCAGGATGCCGAGCAGCGCGGCCAGCCGGACCACGTCCGCATGATCTTGATCATGCTGGTCCAGGTAGGCGGCCGCTTCCTCCGGCGGCAGCGCGTGCACCGCGGTGATCTGCTCGCCGTCGGGCGGCATGGTCGGCTCGGCGACCACGGTCGCCGGTGCGCTCGCGTACGCCCAGTAGCCGGTCGGATGGGCGAAATGATCACGGTACGGCTTCGCCTCCCGGCTGACCGCGACATGCGAGGCGAACACGGTCGGGGTGGCGTCGAGCCGCAGCCCCGCCTCCTCCATCGCCTCGCGGTGGGCGAGTTGATCGACGGCCTCCCCCGGCTCGCGCCGCCCGCCGGGCAGGAACCGCCAACCCTCGACGCTCTCGCAGACCACGATCGAGCCGTCGGCCGTGACCGCCACCAGGTGCAACCGGTTGATCAACTCCGCCGGCACCGGATCGACGGTGAAGGTGAGGTCGCAGTTGGCGTAGTCCACCCAGCTCGGGGCGAACAGCCGCGGCAGTCGACCGGCCAGCGTCGCATCGTCCATGGATCGAACTCTACGAACTGGTCCGGTCGGTCGGCCGCGCCGGGTGCTCGCGTACGGTGACGCCCATGGCTGAACAGGCGTCGGGGCTGCGCGTGATCGGGATGATGTCGGGGACCTCGTTCGACGCGGTCGACGCCGGGGCGGCGGAGCTGTCCTTCGACGGTGACGCGATCACGCTGCGACCGCTCGGCCTGGTGTCGCGGAGCTATCCGGCCGAGATCCGGGACGGGCTGGCCGACGTGCTGCCGCCCCGGCCGGCCTCGGCCGAGACGCTGTGCCGGCTGGACACCCTGATCGGCCAGTTCTTCGCCGAGGTGGCCGAAGCGACGATCACCGAACTGTGCGACGGGCAGGCCGACCTGATCGCCTCGCATGGGCAGACCGTCTTCCACTGGGTCGAGGACGGCGCGGCTCGCGGCACCCTGCAGCTGGGCCAGCCGGCCTGGATCGCGGAGCGGACCGGCTGCCCGGTGGTCGCCGACTTTCGGTCCCGCGACATCGCCGCGGGCGGGCAGGGCGCCCCGCTGGTCGGCCTCTTCGACGTGCTCTGGCTGCGGTCCCGGCCGGGCCGGCCGGCGGCACTCAACCTCGGCGGGATCGCCAACATCACCGTCGACGTCGGCACGGACCGTCCGCTCGCCTACGACACCGGACCGGCGAACGCCCTGCTCGACGCGGTGATCCGGGCGGTCACCGGGGAGCCGTACGACCGCGACGGGGTCCGGGCGGCCCGCGGCACCATCCGGCCGGACCTGTTGCAGCGGCTGCTGGCCGAGCCGTACTACGCCCGCCCCGCGCCGAAGTCGACCGGCAAGGAGCTGTTCAACCTCGACCACCTGACCGGCCTGTTGCCGGCCCTCGGCCCGGAGTCCCTGGATTCGGCGGCCCTGGACGACGTGCTGGCCACGCTGACCGAGCTGACCGCCCGGACGGTGGCGGAGGCGGTCGGCCGGCACGATCCGACCGAGGTGATCGTCGCCGGCGGCGGCGTCCGCAATCCGACCCTGGTCCGGCGGCTGACGGCCGCGCTGGCCCCGGTGCCGCTGGTCCCGGCCGAGCAGCTCGGCCTGGCCGGGCAGGCCAAGGAGGCCTACCTGTTCGCCCTGCTCGGCTTCCTCACGGTGCACGGATTGCCCGGCACGGTGCCCTCCTGCACCGGGGCCCGGCACGGCTCGGTGCTCGGCTCGATCACGCCCGGCCGCGGCCCGCTGCGGACGCTGCCGGACCCGCGGCCGCCGCTCGCCCTGAGAATCCTGCCGGCCGGCCGCTGAGTTCCGGCCGTTCGCGGAGTCGTACTGGCATGGATCCTGTGATGACGGAGCCGCGGATCGTCGATCGCGCGGCGCAACCGTACGTGTTCATCCGCCGCCGGGTGCCGATGAGCCGGCTGGGCGAACTGGTCGAGGTGCACGGCCAGGTCTTCGGCTGGCTCGCCGAGCACGACGTGCCGCCGGCCGGTGCCCCGTTCTGGAAATACAACGTGATCGACATGGCGCGGGAGTTGGAGATCGAGGTCGGCGTACCGACGGCCACGGTGCCGACCGGCGACGGCGAGGTGCGCGGCGGCATCCTGCCCAGCGGCCGTTATGCCACCGCCGGCCACACCGGCCACCCGGACGAGCTGATGGAGGTCACCAGCCGCTTCCTCCGCTGGGCCGAGACCGAGGGCCTCCAATTCGACCGCGCCGACGCCTCCGACGGCGACCACTGGACCTCCCGCCTGGAGATCTACGAGACCGACCCGGCCGAAGAGCCCGACCTGGCCAAGTGGCACCACACCCTGGCCTTCCGCCTCACCTGAACCCCCCCGAGTTGTCAGACTCTCACCACGCCCTGGCGTGGTGAGAGTCTGACAACTCGGGGTTCTATGGGGTGCTGCCTAGCCAGCTGATGTAGAAGATGCCGACGCCGACGATCATGAAGACGCCGGCGATGATCCAGAATCTGATCGTGATCGTCACCTCGGCCCAGCCCTTGAGCTCGAAGTGGTGGTGCAGCGGGCTCATCAGGAAGATCCGCTTGCCCTTGGTGAGCTTGAAGTACGCGCGCTGCACGATCACCGAGCCGGTGATCACGCAGAACAGGCCACCGATGATGATCAGCAGCAGCTCGGTCCGGCTGAGGACGGCCAGGGCGGCCAGCGCACCGCCGAGTCCGAGGGCTCCGGTGTCGCCCATGATGATCTTGGCCGGTGGCGCGTTCCACCAGAGGAAACCGATCAGGCTGCCGGACAGGGCGGTCGCGATGATCGCCAGGTCCAGCGGATCCCGGACCTGGAAGCACGCGTGCTCCAGCGATCGGGCGGCGCTCTGGCAGGCCTGGCTGGACTGGAAGAAGCCGATGAAGACGAATGCCGACAGGGCCAGGATCGTCGATCCGGTGGCCAGCCCGTCCTGACCGTCGGTGACGTTCACCCCGTTGGACGTCGCCACCGCCAGCAGGTTGATCCAGATCAGCAGCAGGCCGACGCCGATCGGCAGGCCGAACGCCATCAGGTTGAGCCACGGGATGTCCCGGGTGAACGAGATCGCCGTCGAGGCGGGCGTCAGCCCGGTGAGCGGGTCGGCGAACTGCAGCGCCAGGATCGCGAAGACGGTGCTGACCGTGACCTGGCCGGCGATCTTCTGCCAGCCGCCGAGGCCGAGACTGCGCTGCAGCCGGGTCTTGGTGAAGTCGTCCAGGAAGCCGACCGCGCCGTGACCGACCATCATCAGGATCACCAGCAGCGCGCTGGGCGAGATCGGCACGCCGGGCCCGACCAGGTGCCCGACGAAGTAGCCGGCCAGCGACCCGGCGATGAACACCAGCCCGCCCTTGGTCGGGGTGCCGCGCTTCACCTCGTGGGTGGTCGGGCCGTCGACCCGGATCGGCTGACCCCAGCCCCAGCGGGTGAACCAGCTGATCGAGACGCGGGTCATCAGCAGGCTGAAGATGAGGCCGACGGCGCCGGCGACGAGCAGGGCGATCATCGGCGTCCTCCTCGCGAACCGGGCGTGCTGAAGGCGGCGATTCGGTGGGCTGGACTCATGCGGCGGCGACCACCCGGGCGCTCGGATCGGCAGGCTGGAGGGGCGGCGAACCGGGCCAGTGCGTCATTGCGTCGATGTTAGTGGCCGAGGCCCGGCGGATGACGGAACCCGTGCCGCAAATGGGCGGACCGAGCCTGGGGAGATGAGATGAAATCACGGAATCCGGTACGAAATCTGTGAATCCATCGCAGAATGGGCCGGGTGATCGACTTCCAGCTCGTCGACCTCGCCCGCGAACTCGTCCGGGATCGTTTCCCCACCCTCCGGGCCTCTTGGCTGGGCGGCAGCGTCGTCGCCGAAACGACAACCTCCACCTCCGACCTCGACCTCACGGTGCTGCTGGACGGTCCACCGGGTGCGCATCGGGAATCCCTGCGGTACGAGGGCCATCCGGTCGAACTGTTCGTCCACACCGAGGAGTCGCTGACGTACTTCTGCGACCGGGACCGGCATCGGCGGCGGCCGAGCATGATCCGGCTGGTCGGTGAGTCCATCATCCTGGCCGACTACGACGGCGCCGGTGCCGCCTGGCAACGGCGGTGTCTGGACTGGCTGCGGACCGGGCCCGACCCGCTGGCCCCGGCCGACCTGGACCACCGCCGCTATCACCTCACCGACCTGCTGGACGATCTGCGCGGCGCCCGGGATCCGGACCGGATCGGAGTGATCGGCTCCAGCCTGCTCGAGTCGGCCGCCGATCTGCTGCTCACCGGCTCGCGGCGCTGGGTCGGGGCCGGAAAGGCACTGGTGACCGAGCTCGAACGGTTCGACGCGGAGACCGGCAGCACCTGGCAGGCGGATCTGCTCGGCGCGGCCCGGGCAGCGTGGGCCGGAGACCCGGGCCCGATCGCCAAGTTCGCGGAGCAGATCCTGGATCAGTTCGGCGGGCCGCTGTTCGAGGGCTATCGCGCCGAGGCGGACCTGCCGACCACCCGGTGACCGGCGCGTAGGCTCCTGCCATGTCTCCGAGGGCCGATTCGCCGAAAGACCGCTTCATCACCGTGTACGGACATCGTCCGGTGCAGGCTGCGCTGGACGATCCGGCCCTGGCCATCGACAAGATCATGATCGCCGACGGCGAGCACGGTCCGGCCGCCCGGCAGATCGAGTCCACCGCCCGGAGCCGCGGCGTCGACGTACAACGCGCGCCGGCTCATCGGATCAAGCTGCTGTCCGGCAACGGCAAGCACGACAACGGGGTACTGGCCGACGTGATCGCGCCGGGCATGCGTACCCTGGCCGCGGCCCTGGCCGACGCGGACCGCCCGGGCCGGATCCTGCTGCTGGACGGCGTCCGGACGCCGAGCAACGTCGGGATGATCCTGCGCACCGCCACCGCCGCGGGCCTGGACGGCATCGTCATCCCGCACCGCGGCGTGGCCAGCATCGACCCGCTGGTGATCAAGGCCTCCGCCGGCGTCGCCTTCCGGGCCCCGGTCCTCCGGTCCGGCACCGCGGTCGAGGCCGCCGAACAGTTGCGCGAGGCCGGCTTCCGGCTGGTCGGCCTCGGCGCCGCCGCCGACACCTCGATCTTCTCGGTCCAGCTCGACTCGCCCGTCGCGATCGTGCTCGGCAGCGAGACCGACGGGATCGGCCCCGATGTCGGCCGGCTGATCACCGACTGGGTCAAGATCCCGATGCCCGGCGCCGTCGAGTCCCTCAACGTCGCCAGCGCCGCCGCCGTCGCCTGCTTCGAGCTGGTCCGGCGCACGGAGCCCGGAGTTTCGTTCCCTGAGCCTGTCGAAGGGCAAGCCCGACTCTGACCTCCCCTTCGACAGGCTCAGGGAACGGACGATCAGCTCGCCTTCTTGGCGGGCTTCTTCGTGGCCTTCTTGGCCGTCGACTTCTTGGCGGCGCTCTTCTTCCCCGCGGACTTCTTGGCCGCCGACTTCTTCGCCCCGCTCTTCTTCGACGTCTTCCGGCCGCCGACCTCATCGATGCTGCGGCGCAGCGCCTCGACCAGGTCGATCACCTTGCCCGGCTCCTCGTCCTCGGGCTCCTCGCCGAAGGTCGCCGCGGTGTCCAGGGCGTCGCCCTCAGACAGCTTGGCCTCGATCAGGATCCGCAGCTGCTCCTGATAGTTGTCGGTGAACGAGTCGGGCTTGAAGTCGCCCGACATGGAGTCGATCAGCGACGCAGCCATCTGCTTCTCCGACTTCGACACCGACGCCTTCTCGTCCAGCACCGGGAAGTCGGCCTCACGGACCTCGTCGTCCCAGAGCAGCGACTGCAGCATGATCACCTTGTCCCGGACCCGGAGCGCGCCGAGTCGGGTCTTCTGCCGCAGCGAGAAGGTGACGATGGCGGTCCGGTCGCTGTCTTTGAGCGCGTCCCGCATCAGCCGGTACGGCTTCACCGCCATCTTGTCCGGCTCGAGGAAATAGCTCCGGTCGAACCGGACCGGGTCCAGTTGATCATTGGGCACGAACTGCGACACGTCGATGCTCCGGCTCCGCTCCACCGGCAGCGAGGCAAGATCATCTTCGGTCAGCACGACGGTCGTCGAGCCGTCGTCGTAGGCCTTGTCGATGTGCTCGTACTCGACCACCTTGCCGCACACCTCGCAGCGTCGCTGATAGCGGATCCGGCCGCCGTCGGCGTCATGCACCTGATGCAGCGAAAGATCATGATCCTCGGTCGCCCCGTACAACTTCACCGGGATGTTGACCAGGCCGAACGAGATCGCGCCCTTCCAGATCGAACGCATCGTTGCTCCTCGGTGTCCTACTGGAAGGGGGACGGGTCGCCTGCGCCGACCCGGACCACGGTGGCCGCCCCGTCGGAGAAGTCGATCACCGTGGTCGGCTCGGCACCGCAGTCGCCGGAATCCACGACGGCGTCCAGGTCATGATCAAGTCGGTCCTTGATCTCCCAGCCCTGAGTCAGCGGATCTTCCTCCCCCGGCAGCAGCAGGGTGCTGGACAGCAACGGCTCGCCGAGCTCCTCCAGCAGCGCCAGGGTGGTGACATGATCAGGGATTCGTACCCCGACCGTCTTCTTCTTCGGATGCAGCATCTGCCGCGGCACTTCCTTGGTGGCCGGCAGGATGAAGGTGTAGCTGCCCGGCGTAGCCGATTTGATGCTGCGGAACACCGCGTTGTCGATGTGCACGAACTGCCCGAGCTGGCCGAATTCGCGGCAGACCAAGGTGAAGTGGTGCTTGTCGTCCAGTTGCCGGATCCGCCGGATCCGCTCCAGGCCCTCGCGATTGCCGAGCTGGCAGCCCAGGGCGTAACAGGAGTCGGTGGGATAGGCGATCAGCGCGCCGTCGCGAACCAGGTCGACGACCTGTCCGATGGCGCGGGGCTGGGGATTGTCCGGGTGCACATCGAAGTACTTCGCCATCGTCGCAGCTTAGCGTCGATCCGCGGCCCGACGTCTCGCGCCGGTTTGGTCTAGCCGGCGCTGACGCCGAGTCGGACCGGCGTCGGATCGATCAGATTGTCCGGGCAGCAGGCACCGACGAAGTGACCGTGCCGACGGATCAGCGGGCCGGCCTCGACCTCACCGATGACGCAGGTGATGTTGTCCCGGCCGCCGCGGTCCAATGCCGCCGCGATCAGGGCGATCGCCGCATCGTCGAGGTCGCGGGTGTAGAGCAGGTCGGCGATCAGTTGATCATCGACCAGGTCGCTGAGGCCGTCGCTGCAGATCAGCAGCCGGTCACCGATCAGCAACTCGAGCTCGATCAGATCCGGCACCGCGGGCTGCCGGTCGTCGATCGCCTGCAGCACCACGCTCCGGTACGGATAACTGAGCGCCTCCTCCGGCGTCAGCTCGCCGGTGTCGATCAATCGCTGCACCAGGGTGTGATCATGACTCAACTGGGTCAGGTAGCCGTCCCGCAACAGATAGGCGCGCGAGTCACCGACGTGAGCCATCGCGCAGCTCGCGCCGTCGGTCATGATCGCTGTCACCGTGGTCGACATGCCGCGCCGCTCCGGATGAATCTCCGCGTCGTCGCGGAGCTGGCGGTGCGCGAGCTCGAGCACTTCGGCCAGGAATCCGGTCAGATCGGGGTCGTCGCGGGTGATCGCGGCGGAGCTCAGCGCGAACGCCGTACTCGCCGATGCGATCTCTCCCGCCGCAGCGCCACCCACGCCGTCGGCGACCAGGAGCATATAGGGACCGGCGAAGCCAGAGTCCTCATTATGCGGGCGAATCAGACCGACATCAGTGCGGGCGGCGTACCGGAACCTCACGCGGTCCGCCTCCGTCATGAGCGGCATCCTAACCCGACCGCACGCCTGGATCGAGCCTCGCGACGCGGCGTTCCGCGAAGACCTTGTCACCGACTTTCGCGGCACACTGTTCTGATGTCATATCCCGACCAGCAATCCGAACCGGTCTCGACCGCGCCCGCGCTGCCGGACCGGGTCCGCAACCGAGCCCTGTCGTTGGGCCCGGTCGGGGCGGAATGGCTGGCTGACCTGCCCGAACGGCTAGCGACCCTGAGCCGGGACTGGTCCGTCGTCCTGGGCGAACCGATCTCCGGCGGCAGTGCCTCGCTGGTGTTGCGGGCCCGGGACACCGCCGGGCGGCCCGTCGTGGTGAAGATCGGACAGCCCGACACGGTGCTCGACGATCAGGCCGACACGCTCGACCGCGCGGCGGGTCGCGGTTATGCCCGGCTGCTGGCGCACGACCGGAGCCGCAACGCCCTGCTGCTGGAGGGGCTCGGTCCGTCGCTAGAGAGTCTGGGGCAGCCGCCGGAGCAAACCCTGGAGCTCCTCTGCGACCTGCTCCGCGAGGCCTGGCAGGTGCCGCGGCCCATCGGAGTGGTGCGGCCGGAGCCGGACAAAGCGACCGCGCTGGCCGCGTTCATCGAGGAGGCCTGGCCCGCACTCGGCCGGCCCTGCCCGCGACCAGTGATCGACCGGGCGCTGAGGTACGCCGAACGCCGGGCGGCGGCCTTCGACTTCGACCGGTCCGTCGTCGTCCACGGTGACCCCCATGCCGCCAACGCCCTGCGCACCCTGACCCCGAGGGCCGGAGTGGTGTCGGGGTTCGTGTTCGTCGATCCGGACGGGTTCCTCGACGATCCCGCGTACGACCTCGGCGTGGTCCTCCGGGACTGGCACCAGGAGCTGATCGCGGCCGCCGATCCGGACGCCCTGCTGCGCGGACACTGCCGGCTGCTGGCCGACCGGAGCGGCATCGAGCCCGCGAGAATCTGGGAATGGGGCTTTCTGGAACGGGTCTCCAGCGGGCTCTATTGCCTCCGCTACGGAGCACCGGAACTCGGCCGGGCGCTGTTGGCGACAGCGGGCCGGCTGGCCTGACGGAAAACCGCTGGGCCGCTCCTCGATCGGCCGATTACGCTGTTCGGCATGTTCCGCGCAGCCCGGATGATGACCCCGCCCACGGGGTAATCCGGCCTGCGCCATCCACCCCGCGGTCTGCGGGGTGAAGCTTCGAGTAGCGCCCGCCTCGCGCCGCGGCCTGCCGAAGCTTGGAGTCTGATCATGAACGACCAGCGGGTGTACGTCACCACGTCGATCCCCTACGTCAACGCCCGGCCGCACCTCGGGCATGCTCTGGAGTTTGTCCAGGCCGACATCCTGGCCCGGCACCACCGCCACCGCGGCCGCCCGGTGCGGCTGCTCAGCGGCACCGACGACAACGCGCTGAAGAATGTCACCGCCGCCCGGACGACCGGGGCCGACCCGGCCGCGTTCGTCGCCGGCAACGCGGCCGCCTTCGAACGGCTCGCCGACCCGCTCGGCCTGTCCCTGGACGACTTCATCCGGACCAGCATCGACCCGCGGCACCGGCCCGGCGTGGAACGGATCTGGCGCCGGTGCGCGGCCGCCGGCGACCTCTTCCGGCGCCGCTACGCCGGCCGATACTGCGCCGGCTGCGAGCAGTTCCTCACCGACGCGGAGCTGATCGACGGGCTGTGCCCGGAACACCGGACCGCGCCCGAGCCGGTCGAGGAGGAGAACTGGTTCTTCGCCCTGAGCCGGTACGCCGAGCGGATCCGGGCCGCGATCGAGTCCGGCTCGGTCCGGATCGAACCCGAGCCGAAACAGAACGAGGTCCTGTCCCTGATCGACGCCGGACTGCCCGACATCAGCGTCTCCCGCCCGGCTGCCCGCGCCTCCGGCTGGGGCATCGGGGTGCCGGACGACCCGAGCCAGGTGATCTACGTCTGGTGGGACGCGCTGGCCAACTACGTCACCTCGCTCGGGTACGCCGCGGACGGCGCCGATTACCGGACCTGGTGGCAGGGCTCCGACCGGCGGATCCATGTGATCGGCAAAGGCATCACCCGCTTCCACGCGCTGACCTGGCTCGGCCAGCTCTTGTCCGCCGACCTGCCGCTGCCGACGGCGATCTTCGTCCACGACTACCTCACCGTCTCCGGTGCCAAGATCTCCAAGAGCTCGGCCGGCGCCGAGCCGCTCGACCCGGCCGGGTTGGTCGATCACTACGGGCAGGACGCGGTCCGCTGGTGGTTGGCCGCCGGCGTCGCCCGGCTCGGCGACACCGACTTCACTCCAGCCGCTCTGATCGAGCATCATGATGCCGATCTGGCCAATGGCGTGGGCAACCTGGCCAATCGCGCCGTCGCCTTGATCATCCGGCGGCGTGGCGGTGCCCTGGCCGCTCTCGGCCCCGACCCGGCCGGGGCCGAGCTGCTGGCTGCCGCCGAGGCCCTGCCGGCCTTGATCGACCTTGCTCTGGATCGATTTGATCTTCGGGGCGCCACTGCGGGGTTGATCGACGTGGCCCGGGCCGCCAACCGTTATCTGCAGCAGAAGGAGCCCTGGCGACTGGACCTCGGCGATCCCCGATTCGATCTTGTCCTGGGCACCGTCCTGACCGTCAGTCGAGTGCTGGCCGCCGAACTCGTTCCGTTTGTTCCGCTTGGGGCTTCGCGGCTGCAGCGGCAACTGGGATCGGGCATGCGGGTGGGGGCTGCCAAGGCGTGCTTTCCGCAGCTCGGGCCTTCTTGATCTCTTCCTTCAATTGGGATGTCATGCCGCGGTGGGGTCTGGGGGTCTGTGCGCGGGCAACCATCCGCCCGCGGGCAGTGAAGAGTGCCGCTGCCGCGGTCTGGGCATCCGCGTGCTCCCGCCAGGCCCGTCCACGCCCGCGCACAGACCCCCAGACCCCACCGCTCCCTTTGTCGCTGCACAGGGGTTTACCGTCACAGCCGAGCGGAACCCTGGTCGCTACGACTGCCAAACCGAGCGCTTGGAGTGCATACGAAGGTCTTCGTTCCCTGAGCCTGTCGAAGCATGTCCTGAGCTTGTCGAAGGGGGCACCCCGCGAGGGCACCTTCGTTCCCTGAACGCTCGGACCAGCCACGAGGGCTTGTTCCCTTCCCTTCTCACAGCCTGGATCCACCGCCGAGCTCGGCCGGGTTCAGCAGGATCGTGATCACCGACCTCACCCGCCGGCGTGCGTCGAGTGGACTGTTCGGCCAGCTTCCAGGCGCAGATCCGCGGCCAAAGCGTCCACTCGAGGAGTGCAATCGAACCCCAGAGCCAGACCGGTCGTCGGCCGCGATACCCGGCCGACCGCTCCGTCCCGCCCGTCCTTGGCGCGTCTTGTCCGGCCGGCTGAAACCGCAGGCGAGAGCAACTCCCTGGCGAGCCCTTCGACAGGCTCAGGGAACGAAACGAGCGGCCGCCTTCCCCAACCCTGGACGCGGCCACGGGTCCAAGATCATCGATGGATCCAGGCTGAGCCTGTCGAAGCATGTCCTGAGCTTGTCGAAGGGGGCAAGCCCGGATCACCGCGCCCTGAGCGATCGAATGGCAGGCGGGGTCGGGCTGGGATGGCGATCTCGGTAGCGTCGTTCTGGTGCTGATGTTGATGGATCTGGACAACACCCTCGTTGATCGTGATGCCGCGTTCGGGGGTTGGGCGGGGCGGTTCATCGACGAGCTCTCCGGGGACATGGGTGATCTGGAGTGGCTGATCGGGGCGGATGCCGAGGGGTATGCGCCGCGGGAGTGGTTGGCGGGGGCGATCAAGGAGCGGTTCGGGTTGCCTGATGGTCTCGAAAGATTGGTGGAGCGGTTGCTGTTCGAGCATGTGGAGCAGATCGAGGCGGTGGTCGGGGTGCCGGAGCTGCTCGGGGACCTGGCGGCCCGTGGGGTCGGGCGGGTGATCGTCACCAACGGGACCGAGCGGCAGCAGCGGCGCAAGCTGGCGGTGACCGGGTTGGGTGAGCTGGTCGACGCGGTGGTCATCTCCGAGTCGGTCGGGTGCAAGAAGCCCGATCCGCGGATCTTCCGGCTTGCCCTCGGCGGTGTCGATCCGGGCGACGCGTGGATGATCGGTGACGATCCGGACGCCGACGTGCGCGGCGGCACTGGCGTGGGAATGCGGACCGGTTGGGTGGATCGCGGGCGGAGCTGGGTCGGCGATCTCCCACCCACCGTCAGCGGCCGTACGGCTCCGGAGTCCATCGCTGCCGCCCTGGCCCAGGTGAACGAGTCCTGAGATGTCATTAAAGCTCGCTTCAACTTGACTATGCTGGTGATCATGCTGCACAAGACCGATCATCTGACCATCGGCGACCTGGCCACCCGGTCCGGGGTCGCACCGTCGGCGCTGCGGTACT
The DNA here is from genome assembly GCF_009299835.1 of Microlunatus speluncae. Taxonomy (GTDB): domain Bacteria; phylum Actinomycetota; class Actinomycetes; order Propionibacteriales; family Propionibacteriaceae; genus Microlunatus; species Microlunatus speluncae. The sequence continues at coordinate 595,856 of NZ_VKCZ01000014.1, read as the reverse complement.
ACGAGTCGCAGGGGTTGATCAGCGCCACCCGGACGACCGGCAATCAGCGCCGGTACGAGCGGGCGATGCTGCGGCGGATCGCGTTCATCCGGTCGGCACAACGGGTCGGGCTGTCCCTCTCCGAGATCACCCACGCGCTGGACAACCTGCCGGACAACCGGACCCCGACCCGCGCCGACTGGGCCCGGCTGTCCCGCGACTGGCGGCCCCGGATCGACGCCCAGATCGCCCGCCTGATCAAGCTCCGCGACGAACTGGACAACTGCATCGGCTGCGGCTGCCTCAGCCTGAAGCGCTGCAGCCTGCAGAACCCGGACGACCTGGTCGCCGCCGACGGCCCCGGCGCCGTCTACCTCGAGCCCGGCACAGCCCGGCTCTGCGAACCTGCCTGATCCCTGGCCCAGGCATCCCGTGCCCGATGCGGAGGTGCGGTGTTCGTTCCCTGAGCCTGTCGAAGGGCGGACCAGATCGTGATGTGGGGGCAGTGGGAGCATCCGGCTTGCCCTTCGACAAGCTCAGGGAACGAACACGGCCTCGTCGGATCGTCCAGGTCGCTCGCGATGATCATGCATTCCCAGCGTCACTGAAGGCCGCTTAGCCTCGTCCCAATTCCACCGGCACTCGACGACGAGGGAGCCCGCCATGATCAAACGTGCCCTGAGCTGGATTCTGGCCCGCACTGCTCTGCTGGACCGGCCTGGCCGTTCCGGCCCAGGCGGAGGCGCGCGACACCGGGGCTGTCAGCCCGACGCCGTACCTGGGCTGGAACACCTACTACGGGCTGGGCGGCGACTTCACCGAGGATGAGGTCCGGGAGGTCGCCGATGCCTTGGTCGACCGCGGGCTGCGCGACGCCGGCTACGACATCGTCTGGCTGGACGGCGGCTGGCAGGACGAGCGGCCGCGGGGCGAGGACGGCGTGCTGCGGGCCGATCCGGACCGCTTCCCCAGCGGACTGCCCGCCCTCACCGACTATCTCCATGATCGCGGGCTGCGGGCCGGGATCTACACCGACGCCGGACCGTATCTGCCTGGGAGTTGTGGGCTGGGCAGCCACGGGCACTATCAGACCGACGCCGACACGTTCGCCGCCTGGGGCTTCGATGCGGTGAAGGTCGACTTCCTCTGTGGCATCGCCGCCGACCTGGATCCGAAGACGGTCTTCACCGAGTTCAGCGAGGCGCTGGCGAACAACAGCAGCGGCCGGAAGTTGATCTTCAATCTGTGCAACCCGGTCACCTCGCCGGACTGGGGTGACTATCCGGAGGAGCAGCAGTCGACGTACTCCTGGAGCTACGCGCCCGAGATCGCGACGTCGTGGCGGACCTACACCGACGTGGGATTCGTCGGCGCGATCAAGTACGCCGACGTCCTGCGCAACTTCGATGCCAACGCCCGGCATCCCGAGGTGGCCGGCCCGGGCCGGTGGAACGACCCGGACTACCTCGGCCCCGAGTTGGGGATGACGGCCGAGGAGTTCCGGACCCAGTTCGCGCTCTGGGCCGTGGCGGCGGCGCCCATGATCATCGCCAGCGATGTCCGCACCCTCGACCAGGACAGCCTGGACACCCTGACCGATCCCGAGGTGCTGGCGATCAACCAGGATCCGCTCGGGAAGCAGGCCACCCGGGTCGGTCCGGCCGGTGATCATGAGGTCTGGGTCAAGCCCTTGGCCGACGGCTCCCGCGCCGTGCTGCTGCTGAATCGCGGCGACGAACCCGCCCTGATCGACACCACGGCGGCCGACGTCGGCCTGACCGGGCATCGGTTCAGTGTCACCGACGCCTGGTCGGATCGGGTCGCCGAAACCGCCGGCACGGTCGCCGCGACGGTGCCCGCCCACGGCACGGCGCTGTTCACCGTGGCTCCGGCGACCGGCCGCCCGGCCGCGCCGTTGGTGATCACCGGGCCGGCGTCGGTCAGCACCATCGATGGCGCTCCGGCCGGGGCCGGCACCGATCCCCTGGTCACCGCCGGGGCCGAGCTGGCCGTGTCCGTACCGCTGCACAACCTCGGCCGGACCGCGGTCCGCGACCTCGCCCTGATCCTGGAGGCACCGGAGGGCTGGTCGGCCACGCCGATCGGTGAGCCGCCGGCGCGGATCCTGCCCGGCCACGACGCCGAGGTCAGGTTCCGGGTCGTGGTCAGCGACGATGCCGCGACCGGCCCGGCCGAGGTCCGGATCGCGGCCGAGTACGGTGGCGCGGGCGGCACCGGGCGCAGCGGGACCACGACCCTGCCGGTCACGATCGCCGAGTCGGCACCGACCGGCCAGGCCGTCCTCTCCCACCACCCGTGGGTCAGCGCGACCAGCGGATGGATGACGCCGGCCGTTGATCAGGCGATCGGCGGCGGCCCGATCATCGTCGACGGCGCGACCTATCCGACCGGCATCGGTGTCGCCAGCGTGTCGACCGTGCGCTACTACCTCGGCGGAGCCTGTGACCGGCTGACCGGGATCGCCGGCGTCGACGACAACGTGGACGCGGTCGGACCCGACGGCGGCACCGTCACCTTCACCGTGATCGGCGACGGCAGGACCCTGTTCGAGTCCGGATCGATCGCCCGGCACACCACCGTCCCGCTCGACGTGGACGTCGCCGGGGTCCGGGATCTGCGACTGGTGGTCGGCGACGACGGGGACGGCGGCTACAACGACCGCGCCGCCTGGGGTGACCTGATCGCATCCTGCCGCTGACCCTAGGATGACCGCCATGGTCAAGAAGGTCGCACTGCTCACCGCCGGTGGGTTCGCCCCGTGTCTCTCGTCCGCGATCGGCGGACTGATCGAGCGCTACACCGAGCTCGCCCCCGAGGTCGAGATCATCGCCTACCGGCACGGCTATCAGGGCCTGCTCGCCGGCGATTCGATCACCGTCACGCCGGAGATCCGGGCCAAGGCGGCGCTGCTGCACTCCTACGGCGGCTCCCCGATCGGCAACTCGCGGGTGAAGCTGACCAACGCGGCCGACCTGGTCAAGCGCGGCCTGGTCGCCGAGGGCGTGGACCCGCTGCAGGCGGCGGCCGAGCGGCTGACCTCCGACGGCGTGGACGTCCTGCACACCATCGGCGGCGACGACACCAACACCACCGCGGCCGATCTTGCGGCCTACCTGGCCAAGCACGACTACCCGCTGACCGTCGTCGGGCTGCCGAAGACGATCGACAACGACGTGGTGCCGATCAAACAGTCTCTGGGTGCCTGGACTGCGGCCGAGCAAGGCTCCCGCTTCGCCCAGAACATCGTCGGCGAGCACAACTCCGGCTCCCGGATGTTGATCGTGCACGAGGTGATGGGCCGGCACTGCGGCTGGCTCACCGCCGCCACCGCGCAGGCGTACCGGGACTGGCTGGACATCCGCGACTGGCTGCCCGAGATCGGTTTGAGCCGGGAAGCCTGGGACGTGCACGCCGTGTACGTACCGGAGGCCGTGATCGATCTCGACGCCGAGTCCAAGCGGCTGCAGACGATCATGGACGAGGTCGGCAACGTGACGATCTTCCTCTCCGAGGGTGCCGGTCTGGACTCGATCGTCGCCGAGCTGGAACGCTCCGGCGAGGAGGTCGAGCGGGATCCGTTCGGGCACGTCCGGATCGACATGATCAACCCGGGTGCCTGGTTCGCCGACAAGTTCGCCGAGCGGATCGGCGCGGAGAAGGTGATGGTGCAGAAGTCCGGCTACTTCTCCCGTTCCGCCGCCGCCAACGACCGCGACCTCGACTTGATCAAGTCGATGACCGACCTCGCCGTCGACAGCGCACTGCGCGGTGAGCCTGGCGTGATCGGGCACGACGAGGAACAGGGCGACGAACTGCGGGCGATCGAGTTCACCCGGATCAAGGGCGGCAAGCCGTTCGACATCACCCAGCCGTGGTTCGGCGACCTGCTCGCCGGCATCGGCCAGGGGGCCCCGGTCGCGGCCGCCGCCCACTGACCGGCAACGTTCCCGCGGGAACGCTTCGGCGGCCGCCACCAGGTTGATCGGCGCATTCGGGGCTCGCGGTTGCGCTGCTGTCGAATCGGACGGCGCGCCGTTCGTCTCAGGAGCAGGGCACCCTCCAATCGGGAGGGCTTGAGCCCTGACCCTGAGGAGAACCGCCGTGCTCCCCCACGAAGCATCTAGCCCGACCCCGCGCGACCTGGCCGGGCGGCAGGCCGCCGCTCACCGGCGGCTCGAATCCGGCCATCAGCTGTGGCTGGCCACCGGCAGCGACGGTCTGGGCGCACACCTGATCCCGGTGGCCTTCGTCTGGGACGGATCGGCGCTGATCACCGCGACCTTCGCGCACAGCAGGACCGTCCACAACGTCCGCGCTCACCCGCGGGCCAGGGTCGCCGTCGGCACCACAGCGGACGTGATCATGATCGACACCAGTTCTTCGTTGATCGACGTCGCCGAGCTCGATGCCAAGATCACCGAGCGGTATGCCGTCGTCTCGACCGACCCGCGCAACGCTCCTGAGGGCACCTTCGTCTATCTCCGCCTGCAACCTCGGCGGATCCAGGTCTGGAACGGCCTGCACGAGTTCGCCGGCCGGACGGTCATGGCCGGCGGCCGCTGGTTGGACGCACCGATCGACTGACGCCTGAACCTGACCAGGCCGCTTACCTTCGACAGTCCCGGCCTGGATCCATCGATGATCTTGGAGCCGTGGCCGTGCCCAGGGTTGGGGAAGGCGGTCGCTGGTTTCGTTCCTGAGCTTGTCGAAGGGCGGGCCGGGAGGTGCCCTCGCCTGGGGTTTCGGCCGTACGGCCGGACAAGACGCGCCAAGGACGGGCGGGATTTGCGGTCGGCCGGGGATCGCGGCCGACGACCGGTTATGCGCTGGGGTTCTCGATCGCACTCGAGTGGACGCTTTGGCCGCGGATCTGCGCCTGGAAGCTGGCCGAACAGTCCACTCGACGCACGTCGGCGGGTGAGGCGGGTTTCGCGGCAGCCGCGGTCGAGGTGTCGTTCCGGAGGGGTTCAGCCCGGCGGTAGCGGGGGCAGGGTTGGCCGTTGGTCGTGTAGCGGCAACCGGCCGGTCCAGCAGCCATCGAATGTGACCATTTCCACCGGGGTTCGCAGATTTCGGGTGGATAAGGTCACTCTCGACGCGAGGCTTGGCACCCACTGGCCGAAGCTGGTGCGCCCGATCGGTGGATCCAGGCTGAGCCTGTCGCCGCTTGTTCGTTCCCTGAGCCTGTCGAAGGGCAGGCCGGATGGTGCCCCTGTCGGGTTTCGGCCTGACGGCCGGAAAGACGCGCCAAGGAGCGGGCGGGTCATGGCGGTTCGTCGCGTCAGTCGGCCGGGCGTCGGTGTCGGGCGGCGAAAGCGCCGGCTGGGCATCCACTGTGACGTTTCCCGCCCCGTTCCGTGCCGATCGAGCCGGGAAACGTCACATTCGATGACCCCGGCTACAGCGCAACCGGCACCCGGCCGGAAGTTCCCAGGAACGCCGCAACCCGCCCGTCCTTGGCGCGTCTTTTCCCTCGGCGCGCACCGAGCGGACTTGTCCGGCCGACCTGGAGCGGGCCTCCGGTCGACCTCAAAGGCTGATCCGCGCAAGGGATTCGAAGGCGTCGAACTTCGCTCGTTCGTCGGCCGGGTCGATCCGGTGGCCGAGCCGCGCGATCCGCCGGAAGAACGCGATGTCACGACGGAGGCGCTCTCGGATGATCGGGATCAGATCGGCCGATGAGTCCACCTGGCCGCCCGACTGCCGGTAGGCCGAGAGGAACTCCGTAGCCCGGTCCAATCGCAGCGCATCGCCGCGGTCGGACTTCCCAAACTCCCAGGTCGACCAGGCCAGCTCGATGATCACCCGGCCGAATCGGACGTCGTCCCAGTCGATCAAGCCGACGATGCTGCCGTCGCGGCACAGCAGGTTGCGCCAGAAGAAGTCCCCGTGCGACCAACCAACGGAGGCGTCCGCGACGGGCGCGTCGCGCCAGTGCCGGAACCAGTCGTCCAAGCCGCTGTCCGGAAGCAGCGCTGCCGCCGCCTCGGCGTTGTCCTCGCCCGGGATGTCCGGATCGCTCACGTCGGCGGCGACCGGCGCCCGATGCAGCCGAGCCAGCAGCCGGGCCGCCTCCTTGATCAGGTCCGGGTCACGCCGATCGAGTTCGGCACCGTCGACGAACGGCCAGAGGGTCACCGGGCGGCCGGCCCACTCGAAGGCCATCGCCTGCTCTGAATCCCTCAGCGGGGACACGACCTCCGGCAGGACGCGCGCGAGTCGATCGGCGGCGGTGCAGGCCCGGTGCACGTGATCAAGACCGTAGTGGCGCGCGATCCGCAGCAGGACGGGCGGATCCGAGTCGAGTCGCCACAGCGATGACCCGCTCACCCCCGCAGCGATCGATCGGGCCCGGCCGCGGACGCCGTACCGATCAGCGACGGCTCGCAACAACCCCTCCGGGAGAGCGTCCATGCCCGCACGGTACGCGCGATCGTCGAAAAGATCACAGGCTCCCGCGGCCTCTGATCATCGCTCGGCGAGCAGCGCGTCGACGGCGGTGCGGGCGGCCTGGGCGATCGCCCACTCGGCCTCGGGCTGCTCGAAAGCGGGGATCGAGGAGCTGGTCAGGGCGGCGACGGCCAGGCGTTCACCGGCGCCGGTCTCGACGACGCCGACCTCATGGCGCAGGTTGAGCAACGTGCCGGTCTTGGACCGGACGGAGGTCAGGTCCGAGATCAGGTCGGCGGCGAGCCGGTGCTGCCGGAGCTGGTGCGAGAGGGCCTCCCGGAGCAGGGCCGTGGCGCCGGGCGTCGCAACGGAATCGGCCCAGATCCGTTCCAGCAGGTCGATCAGGGCCCGCGCGCTGCCGGCGTTGGCGCGGTGCGGATCCAGCTGTGCGACGGCATGACCGCCACCGCGGGTGTTGGCGCGGACGGTCAGCTCCAGCGCCAGCTGACGATCATCGCCGACCAGCTCGGCCAGGGCCTGGTTGAGCTCGCGGATCGGGTGCCGGACGGTGATCCCGGCACAGCCCCACTCCCTCAGCCGGCGGGTGATCAACTCCGGCGGCAGCCGGTCGAACAGCGCGTCGGCCGCCGCGTTGTCGCTGACCGACAACGACTGCATGATCAGATCGCCGACGGCGATCCGGGCCGGATGGCGAAACAGGGAGATCCCACTCGGCCCGGCGGTGGCGGTCGCCGGGTCGAGGTCGATCGGCTCGGCCGGGTCCAACCGGCCGGTGACGATCTCGTCGAAGGCGACCAGGGCGAGCGGGAGTTTGATCACCGAGGCCAGTGGAAACAGGCGGTCCGGCCCGAAGCCGAGCTCGTGCCCGGTGCCGAGGTCGCGGGCCCAGAAGCCGCCGCCCAACCCGGTCCGGCGCCAATCCCGCTCGACGTCGCGGGCCGCGTCGTGCAACCCGGCCGTGCTGCCCGAGACGTCGTCGGTGTCCGATTCGGTCATCCGTCCGCGCCCAGTCCGCGGCGCAACCGGTCCATGATCAACTCCAGCGCGTCGGGCTCGATCCGGCCAGGCCGGCTACGGGCCAGATAGCCGCGCAACAAGGGCAGTCCGGCGATCGGCTGCCAGGACAGGCCGTGGCGTTCCGCCTCCGGCCGTGGGCAGACCAGGCAGTCGCCGAGCTCGTACACGCGGGTCAGCACCTCGGTCCGCGGCAACCCGACCGCCACCTGATCGGCGCGCAGCCCGTGCGCGTACGCGGCCCGGAGCAGCGGGTCGCGGACGGCCGGAGTGTCGTCCTCGTCATCGAGGTGCAGCGTCGGGCCCGATCGGTCCCGCTGCCGCCCGGTCCGCCGCAGCCGGTCCAGCCGGAACTCCCGGCCGGCCGGGTCGGCCGTGCCGACGCCGAGCCGGATCGACAGCTCGGCGTGGTCGGGCGCCTGGGGCAACAACGCCAGATCCGCCTCCCCCGCCCGCAGCGCCCGGTCCCGTTCCACCGCCGGCAACTCGAGGAAGCGGGTCGGCCGACCGGCCAGCCCACGCCGGACCGCAGCCAGGGTGCGCGGGTCCACGCCGGCCGGCAGTGCGATCACCAGCTCGGCGGTCTCTTCCCGGGCCAGCGACTCGATCCGTTCCAGCCGGGTCACCACCTCGCGGGCGTACGGCAGCATCCGCGATCCGACGTCGGTCAACTCGACCGATCGTGACGTACGAGCGAGCAGGGACACCCCGAGCTGCCGCTCCAGCCCGGCCAGCCGGCGGCTGATCACCGGCTGCGGCACCGCGCAGAGCTCCGCGCCGCGGGTGAAGCTCCGCTGATCCGCCACGGCGACGAACGCCCGCAGCCCGGCAGCCAGATCCATGGCCAACACCCTAACCAGCCATGCCGAATCCGCATGAATCCCCACGAATGCGTCTTGGACATCGATCGGCTCCGGCAGCGAGGCTCGACGGCATGACGCAACCCGCTCACCCCCTGCCCGCCCACCTGTCCCGCCGCACGCTGATCGCGGGCGCCGCCGGGCTGGGCCTCGCCCTCACCCTGCCGGCGGCCCGGGCTGCCGCGACGGACAAGATCACCGAGCTCGAGCGGCGGCACGACATCACCATCGGCCTGTACGCCCGCAACCTCGAGACCGGGGCGACGCTCGGCCACCGGACCGAGGAACGCTTCCCGCACTGCTCGGTGTTCAAGGCCCTGGCCGTGGCCACGCTGCTGGACGACCGGCGGCCGCACCAGCGCGGCATCCTCGAGCGCGGCGTCCACTACGCGCCGAAGAGCCTGGTCGACTACTCCCCGTTCATGCAGGAGTGCCTCGATCGCGGCATCACTCCGACCGGTGCCGACGTATGCAAGGCGACCCTGCAGCTCAGCGACAACGGGGCCGGCAACTGGGTGCTGTCCGTGATCGACGGGCCGGCCGGCGCCACCCGCTTCGTCCGGCGGCTCGGCGATCGAGTGACCCGGATGGACCGCTGGGAGACCGAGCTGAACAGTGCCGTGCCCGGCGATCCGCGCGACACCAGCTCGCCCCGGGCGATCGCCGACACCTTCACCCGGCTGATCATCGGCAACGCGTTGCGGCCGGCCGAGCGGCGGCGACTGACCACCTGGATGCTGGGCAACCAGACCAGCGACGACCGGTTTCGCGCCGGGCTGCCCGAGGGGTGGCGGCTGGCCGACAAGACCGGCGGCGGCGCGTACGGCGTCTCCAACGATGTGGGCATCGCCTGGACCGACCGGAACGTGCCGGTGGTGATCGCCGCGTTCACCCGTTCCGACCGGGAGGACGCCCCGACGACCGACCCGGCCGTGGTCGCCGAACTGGCCCGGATCAGCGCGGCCACGGTGGTGTCCGACGTCACGATCAGATAGCCGAACGCCAGAACTGGGCATGGCCGCACACCCCGCGGGTTGGAAATGCTGGTGCGGTGGAGGCATCCCAGAGGCGGGGTCCGGGTGGCGTGACCCGGCGGCGCGTGCTCGCCGGTCTCGGTGCGACGGCCTTGGCGCCGCTCGGCGCGACGGGCTGTACGCCACCCTCCACCGCCGACTCCGACGCCGACCTCGAGGTGTGGACGTTCGCCGAGACGCATGCCGGCTGGTTCGAGTCGATGGCTGCCGAGTTCGAGCAGCAGACGGGGCTGCGGGTAGCGGTCACACTGATCCCGGGCAGTTCGATCTTCGAGCAGTTGTTGATCAACCTCAAGGCCGGCGGGATCAACACTCCCGACCTCTGCGACATCGAGCAGGGCCAGTTCGGCAGCTTTCTGATCGGCCGGTCGGTGCCGTTCGTCGATCTTGGTCCGAAGCTCCGCGAGGGCGGTTACGTTGATCAACTCGTCGAGGCCCGGCAGGCGCTCTACAGCTGGCAGGACGGCGTCTACGGGGTCGAGCACGCCCTGACTCCGGTGACCCTGTTCTATCTGCGCGAACCGTGGGAGCGGGCCGGGCTCGACCCGGCCACCCTGACCACCTGGGACGACTTCGCCGAGGCGGTCACGACCGAGTTCCCGCCGGAAGTGCGGGCCTTCCCGATCCCCGGCCACGACATCGTGCTGCGGCAGCGCGGCGGCGACTACTTCGATGCCGACGGGCGGGTGATGCTCGACAGCGACCTGTCCGTCGACACGATGGAATGGCTGCTCGGCCTGGAGGACAGGCGGGTGGCGTCGCAACCGCCGGGCTGGGTCACCGACGGCGCGACTCCGGCGCTGTGGGCCGAGCTCCGCGCCGGCCACCTGACCTGCCTGGTCGCGCCGGACTGGTACGCGGGGACGATCGCCGGCCAGGCCGACGACCTGATCGGCGCCTGGGGTGCCTGTCCCCTGCCCGCGTTCGAACGCGGTGGGCGCCGGGCAAGCTGCTCCGGCGGCACCGGGCTGACCATCCTCGGCACCAGCCAACGCCAGGCCGAGGCCTGGCGGTTCCTCGAGCTCGCGATGCTGCGGATCCCGTCGGTCGTCGCCCGCTACAAGGCGATCAACCTCTATCCGCCGTTCATCCCGGCCTGGGACGACCCGGGCATGCACGACCCGATCGACTTCTTCGCCGGGCAGGACATCGGTGCCCTCTATTCCGAGGTCGGGCCCGAGGTGCCGCCGCAGTATCAGAGCCCGTTCCGGCCGCAGCTGGTGTCGCAGGAGCTCGAGCCGCGCCAGCTCGACATCTATCAGCGCCGAGCCTCCGCCCGCGCCGTGTTCACCGAGGTGTCCGACGTGATCCGGGCCCGACAGCAGCGGGGTGGCAGCGTTGGCCGCTGAACGATCACGACGACGTCGCCGCAGCGTGAAGCCGCGCTGGGCCCCGTACCTCTTCATCGCCCCATTCTTCATCCTGTTCGGCGTCTTCTTCGGCCTGCCGACGCTGCGCTCGTTGCAGTTGAGCTTCTACACCGAACGCGGAGTCGACACGTCGGCCACCTTCGCCGGCCTGGACAACTACCGCACCCTGCTGGCCGATCCGAACTTCGCCAAGAGCCTGGTCAACACGTCCTACTACGCGCTCGGCAGCTTGTTGATCATCGTGCCGCTGTCCCTGTCGCTTGCCCTGCTGCTGCGGACGAAGGGGCTGCTGCTGCGGGAATTCTTCCGGCTGTCACTGTTCCTGCCCAACGCGATCTCCGGCATCGTCGTCGCGATCGTCTTCCGGCTGGTCTTCGATGCTGAGTACGGCGTCCTCAACAACTGGCTGCTGGCGCCGCTCGGGCTGCCGAAGCTGGCCTGGCTGGCCGACCCGAACTTGATCATGCCGAGCATCATCCTGCTCGGCGTCTGGCAGTTCGCCGGGCTGAATGCGATCTATTTCATGGTCGGCCTGCAGAACCAGGACCCGGGGATCCACGAGGCGGCAGAGGTGGACGGGGCGAACGCCTGGCAGCGGTTCCGGCACATCACGTTGCCGCTGCTGCGTCCGACGACGGTCTTCGTCACCACGTTCGCGATCATCGGTTCCTACCAGTTGTTCGCCCAGCCGGTGGCGCTGGTCGGTGACGGCGGTGGCGCCAACCGGGCCGGGCTGACGATGACGATGTATCTCTACCAGACCGCCTTCACCAATCTCGATCTTGGTTACGGCGCGGCGATCGGCTACGCGATCACGGTGATCATCGTCGTGCTGAGCCTGATCCAGATGTGGATCCAGGGGTTCTTCCGGAAGGAGTCGGCGTGATCGACGACCTGATCGTTCGCCGCTGGACGCCGGCCCGGATCGCGGCCCATCTGATCTTGCTCGTCGCGGTCGGGCTGACCGTGCTGCCGTACCTCTATCTGGCGTTCGGCTCGATCAAGACCCAGGGTGAGATCTTCACGGTTCCGGTCAAGCTGTGGCCCGACGCGGTGACCTGGGAGCACTACCAACGGTTGTTCAGCGACGAGATCATCCCGTTCGCCCAACAGGTCGGCAACAGTTTCGTGATCGCGACCCTGACCACCCTGCTGGTGGTCGCGGTGTCGGCGTCGGTCGGCTGGGGCTTCGCCAAATACGAGTTCCCGCTGCGCAACGTGCTGTTCGTGATCTTGCTGGCCACGCTGACCCTGCCGGTGCAGGTGGCGCTGGTGCCGCTGTTCACGATGATGGTGTCGCTGAACTGGCTGGACACCTTCCAGGGCGTCGTGCTGCCGAGCGGGGCCAGTGCCTTCGGGGCGTTCCTGATGCGACAGTCAATGCTCTCGGTGCCGGACGAGATGGTGCAGGCGGCCCGGATCGACGGCGCCTCGGAGTTCCGGATCTTCCTCACCATGGGCGTGCCGCTGGTCCGCGGCGCTGTCTCCGTGCTCGCCGTGCTGACCTTTCTCGCGTCCTGGAACGACTTCCTCTGGCCGTCCATCGTGCTGCGCAGCCCGGAACGACAGACCTACCCCGTCGGGCTGGCCAACCTGGTCGGCTTCTACACCACGGAGTACGGCATGATCCTGGCCGGCTCGTTCCTGGTCACGGTGCCGATCATCGTCGTCTTCGTCGCGGGCCGGAAACACATCCTCGACAACCTGACCATGGGCTCGGTCCGCGGCTAGTCGCGAGCCGGTCGCCGGGAGCAACCCGGCAGCTGCCGGTCCGTTCCCTGAGCTTGTCGAAGGGCAGACCAGACCACGCCGATTCCCTGCGGTTTCGGCCTGACCGCCAGGTGAGCGGCGCGTTCTGGTCTGCCCTTCGACAGGCTCAGGGAACGAATCGGAACGGTCAGTCGTGCTCTGCGGTGATCTTCTCCCGGCGCTTGGCCAGGCGGCCGGCGATGGCGGCGATGATCGCGCCGAGGCCGACGCCGGTCGCGGCTCCGGTGACGTACCCGGCGCCCATGCCGACCCGGACCGAACGGACGGCTACCTCCTGCGGGACGAGGACCGGCTCCGGCTCGGCCGGCTCCGGGGTCAGGGCGAACCGGGTCCGCTCCTCCACCTCGATTTCCGGCACCGCCGGCTGATGGGCGGTTGCGATCCAGGCCGCGATGAACAGGATCAGCCGGGCGAACAGGTTGAAGAACAGCATCAGCGCGATCACCGGACCGAACAGCGCGGCGGCCGAGTTGCCGGCGAAGATGCCGACCAGGAAGCTGGTCAGATACTGCAGCAGACCCAAACCGATCGAGCCGATCAGGGCGCCCCGACGGACCGTGCGCCAGGGGAACCGGGATTCCGGCAGCACGGTGTAGAGATACATGAACAGCACCCAGCCGGCACCGACCGAGATGATCACCGGCACCAGCGACAGGACCGGCCGGAGCCAGGGCAGGTCGTCCAGCCCGAGCCAGCCGATCACCGTGCCACTCAGCGCCGTCGACAGGCTGGCCAACGAGAAGGTCAGCGCGATCAGGATCAGCAGACCCACCAAGATCAACAGGTTGATGCCGATCTTGGCCAGGAAGTTTTCCTTCTTCTCGGCGTAGTCGAAGTTCTCCCGCAGCTGCCCCTGTACGGCCTGCTTCAGGTTGCCGATCCAGCCGGACCCGGAATACATGGCCGAGGCCAGGCCGATGATCCCGACGGTGGCCCAGCCCTTGAGGAAGCCGGTGATCATGTCGGCGATCTTGTCGCCGCTGTCCCCGCCGGTGCTTCCGATCGCGCTGGTCGCCGCTTGGACCACCGTGTCCATCAGGTCTTCCCGGGTGGACAGCACGAAGCCGGTGATCGCGAACGCGAACATCAGGATCGGCACCAGGGCCAGCACCGAGAAGTACGTGATCGCGGCGCCGAACTGATCACCGAGCCGGGTCGAATACCGTTCGGCGGCTCGCAGCAGATGGGCGATGCCCGGCCGTTGCTTCAGCCGCTCGATCCATTCCTTCATCGATCCTCCTCTCCGACCCCGAACTCACGTGGTTCAACCGCACGCAGTGACCTCACCGGGTCAGGTTAGTGCCGCCACCCCGGGGCAGCGACGACCGCGTCCGCGTGCCTCCGTACGATCTCATCCCTACCCCGTCTGCAGGCTGAGCAAACCGACTCCGACCAGCAGCAGGACGGAAACGAGCAGCAGACCGCGGAGGGCGAAGTCGCGCCAGGAGATCCGGACCCCGGCCGCCCGGCAGCGTCCGGCCCAGAGCAGGGTGGCCAGGCTGGCCCAGGGGGTGATCAGCGGCCCGGCGTTGACCCCGATCAGCAGCGCGGTCGTCCGGGCCAGCGAGTCGGCGACCGGCTCCAACGCCAGATAGGCGGGCAGGTTGTTGATCAGGTTTGCGGCGACGGCGCCGAGGACGGTGAGCCGGGTCAACTCCGGCCACCCGTGACCGGCCCCGCTGAGCTGGCTCAGCAGCGCCGGCAGACCATGATCATGGGCCAGCTGGACCAGCAGGAAGAGCACCGTCACCCCGATCAGCAACCGCCACGGCACCAGATGCCCCGAGCGCAGCGCGGCCAGCACCAGCTCCCGTCGCCGGACGATGGTCGCGATCAGCAACACCGCCGCCCCGGCCACCGCCACTGCGTACACCGGAGCGCCGGCGACGATCGCCGGGCCGATCGCGACGCAGACCAGGAAGGCCAGGACCAACAAGGGTCGGTCGGGGATCCGGTGTCGCGGCGGAAGATCGTACCGGCCGCGGAGAGAGCGCCGGAACATGTTCATCAGCAGGGCGACCGTGGCCAGCACCAGCGCGGTCGCGACCGGCCAGGTGAAGGCGGCGAACCCGCGCGCGGTCAGTTCCAGCCGCTGCATGGCCAGCAGGTTGGTCAGGTTCGACGACGGCAGGAACAGCGAGGCGGTGTTGGCCAGCCAGACCGTCGTGTACGCGAACAGCAGCCGGTCGGCCCCGACCCGTCGAGCCAGGGCCACCGCCACCGGCGTCACCAGCACCGCGGTCGTGTCCAACGACAGCACGGCCGTGATCAACACCGCGGCGGCGGTGATCAACAACCACAGCGCGAGCACCGAGCCGCGCCCCAGCCGGGCGGCCAGATCGGCGATCCGGCCGAACAGGCCGATCCGGTCCGACAGCTCCGCGAGCACGGTCATCCCGACCAGGAAGACCAGGATCGGGACGACCCGCTCCGCCAATCCGATCAGGTCCACGCGCAGACCGTAACCCGCCGGACCGACACCGATCGCGGCCGGGTCGGGTCCGGTTCAGCCGGTCTGGGTGAACGAGTGGTGCTCGTGCAGCACCACCCACCGGTCACCCTCGCGGCGCAGGCCGAACGAGATCCGCAGCCGCTTGCCCGGCTCCCGGGTCAACTCCTCCGGCGTGCCGCAGCGCAACAGCGCCCAGGCGAACGCGACGTCTCCCCCGGCGACCACCTCGATCTCCTCGGGGTCGAAGCTGGCGCCGGTCCGCTGCCAGTCGAAGAACGCCGGCCAGATCTCGCGATACTCGGCCATCCCGCGGACCCCCCGCTCCGGCGGCGGCACGTCGAACATGACGATCCCGTCCCCGCGCCCGGCCACCGTCGCGTCCAGATCGCCGGCGTGGACGGCCTCGGCCCAGCTCCGGATCGACTCCCGGATCGCCTGCTCGTCGGTCGATTCCTGCGTCATCGCGTTCCTCCTCGTCATCCCGGCCCGGTCGGTCCGGCGGTCGTACGTCCCTTGACAGTCTCCGACCACCGGTCTTGGCTGGCATCATGACCCGACTGCTCACCGACGAAGAAGTTCATCGCCAGCTCGCCGACCTCGCCGACTGGTCGAGGGTGGAGGGAGAACCGGCGATCCGGGCCACCATCGAACGGGACGACTTCGTCGCCGCCCTGGAGTTCGTCAACCAGGTCGGCGATCTGGCCGAAGCCGCGGGGCACCACCCGGACATCGACATCCGCTGGAACAAGGTCACCCTGACCCTGTCCACCCACTCCGAAGGCGGCCTGACCCAGCTCGACTTCGAACTCGCCCACCAGATCGCCGCCCTCTGATCATGGGCCGCTAGCGCGTCAGTCCTCTTCGAACGCCTCGGGCGGCGGGCAGGAGCAGACCAGGTTGCGGTCGCCGTAGCCGCCGTCGATCCGGGCCACCGGCGGCCAGTACTTGTCGCCGACGCCGGCGCCGATCGGTCCGGTCTTGATCCCGGCCGGGAAGGCGGCCGCCCGCCGCGAGTACGGATGCGACCACTCGTCGGCGGTGACCGCGGCCTGGGTGTGCGGCGCGTTGACCAGCGGATTGTCGTCCGCCGGCCACTCCCCCGCTTCGACCCGGCCGATCTCGGCCCGGATGTCGATCATGGCCTGGCAGAAGCGATCCAGCTCGGCCAGGTCCTCCGACTCGGTCGGCTCGACCATCAGCGTGCCGGCGACGGGGAAGCTCATCGTCGGCGCATGGAAGCCGTAGTCGATCAAGCGCTTGGCCACGTCATCCACGGTGATCTTGCTGGTCTTGGTCAGCGGGCGCAGGTCGATGATGCATTCGTGCGCGACGAGTCCGCCGCGACCGGTGTAGAGGACGGGGAAATGATCACGGAGTCGTACGGCCACATAGTTAGCGGCCAGCAAGGCGTGCTGGGTGGCCGAGGTCAGGCCGTCGGTGCCCATCATCGCGATGTAGGCATAGCTGATCGGCAGGATCCCGGCCGAACCGTACGGCGCGGCCGAGATCGGCCCGATGCCGTGATCACCGCCGAGACCGTCGGCCAGCGGATGGGTCGGCAGGTGCGGCACCAGGTGTGCGCCGACACCGATCGGTCCGACGCCGGGACCGCCGCCACCATGCGGGATGCAGAACGTCTTGTGCAGATTCAGATGGCTGACGTCGGCACCGAACTTCCCGGGCCGGGCCAGGCCGAGCAGCGCGTTCAGGTTGGCGCCGTCGACGTAGACCTGGCCGCCGGCCTCGTGCACCAGGGCACACAGCTCCGCGATGCCCTCCTCGAACACCCCGTGGGTGGAGGGATAGGTGACCATGATCGCCGCCAGTTGATCACGATGCTTGTCGATCTTGGCCCGCAGGTCGTCCAGGTCGACCGAGCCGTCCTCACCCGAGCCGACCACGACCACCTTCATCCCGGCCATCGCGGCCGAGGCCGCGTTGGTGCCGTGGGCCGAGGACGGGATCAGACAGATCCGGCGATCATGATCACCGCGGGCGACGTGATAGGAGCGGATCGCGAGCAGCCCGGCCAGCTCGCCCTGGCTGCCGGCGTTCGGCTGCACCGAGACCTTGGCGTAGCCGGTGATCTCGGCCAGCCACTGCTCCAGTTCGGTGATCAAGGTCGCGTACCCCTGCGCGTCGGCGACCGGCGCGAACGGGTGCAGGTTGGCGAAGCCGGGCAGCGAGATCGGCTCCATCTCGGCGGTCGCGTTCAGTTTCATGGTGCAGGAGCCGAGCGGGATCATCCCGCGGTCGAGCGCGAAGTCACGGTCCGCCAGCGCCCGCAGGTAGCGCAGCATCGCGGTCTCGCTGTGATGGGTCCGAAACACCGGATGGGTCAGGAAGTCGCTGGTCCGATCACTGCCGGCCAGCCGGGCCGCGGCCCGGTCCCGGGTCTGGTGCTGATCATCGGCACCGAACGCTTTCCGGACCGCCAGCAGGGCTGCGGTATCAGCGTCCTCACCGATCGAGATGCCGACATGATCATGGTCAACGATGCGGAGGTGCACCCCGAGATCACGAGCCCGGGCGACGAGCCGTTCCGCTCGGCCCGGAGCCCGGACCAACAGCGTGTCGAAGAAGTCGGCGTGCACGACCTCGTGGCCCGCCCGCTCGAGATCATCGGCCAGCGCCGCCGCGTTGCCGTGGATGGTCCGGGCGATCGCGGCGAGCCCGCCGGGCCCGTGGTAGACCGCGTACATCCCGGCGACGACGGCCAGCAACACCTGGGCGGTGCAGATGTTGGAGGTCGCCTTCTCCCGCCGGATGTGCTGCTCCCGGGTCTGCAACGCCAGCCGGTACGCGGCCGCTCCGGCGGCATCCTTGGACAACCCGACCAGGCGCCCGGGCAGCTGGCGTTCCAGACCGGACCGGACCGCCATGAAGCCGGCGTGCGGCCCGCCGTAGAACAGCGGCACTCCGAATCGTTGGCTGGAGCCGACGGCGATGTCCGCGCCCCACTCCCCGGGCGGGGTGATCAAGGTCAGCGCGAGCAGGTCGCAGGCCGCGATCACCTGCGCCCCGGCCGCATGCGCGGTCTCGGCCAACTCCCGCAGCTCGGCGGTCGAGGCCAGTCGACCGGAGGCACCCGGCGTCTGCACCACGACGGCGAACGGATCGGTGCCGGCGATCGCCCGACCAAGATCACCGTCGGCGACGATCACCTCGATCCCCAGTGCCTCGGCCCTGGTCCGGACCACGCCGACGGTCTGCGGCAGCGTGTCGGCGTCCAGCAGCAGGGTCGAGCCCGTCTTGTTGGTGCGCCGGGCCAGGGTCATCGCCTCGGCGACCGCCGTACCCTCGTCGAGCAGGCTGGCGCCGGCGGTCTGCAGGCCGGTCAGCTCGGCGACCGCAGTCTGGAAGTTGATCAACGCTTCGAGCCGGCCCTGGCTGATCTCGGGCTGGTAGGGCGTGTAGGCGGTGTACCAGGCCGGGTCCTCGAGCACGTTGCGCCGGATCACCGGCGGGGTGATCGTGCCGTGGTAGCCGAGGCCGATCATCGCGGTCAGTGGCCGGTTCCGGGCGGCGAGGTGACGCAACCGGGCCGCGACCTCCGCCTCACTCAAGGCCGCCGGCAGGGCCAGCGGCTGAAGCTCGCGGATCGCCTCCGGCAGCGACGCGCCGACCAGGGCTTCGAGGCTCGGCTGGCCGATCGCCGCGAGCATGGTCGCGGTCTCCGCCTCGTCCGGCCCGATGTGCCGGTCGCGGAACGCCCGAGGCTGATCGGCGAGGCCGGCCGGGGTGCTGTGATCGATCATGACCGCCATTGATGGGGCTCTTTCTCCGTCGGGTGGTGCGCCGGGCTGACCCGATGCACTCCCCCTCTGTCGCCCCTCCGGCTCCAGAGTCGCCAACACAATGCAGTCTGGGTGCCTGAGAGGTTCCGGGGAGGTTGCCCCTTCGGCGCCGACCCGGTCAGGGTCGGACTCTCCTGCATTGCTGTTGCGGCAAGCCCAGCCTAGTGGCTTCGGCTCGGTCCGTGAAACGGCCACGCCGAAGCGAGATCTTCCACGATCAGGAAATAGATGTTCAGAATCGGGCATGATTCATTGCCGCCCGCTCACGTTCGGCCGTAGAGTCCGCGCAACACCACCCTGCCGACTGGAATGTGGGAAGGCGCGCGATGACGACCTCACTCGATGACCTGCGACTCCGAGACTTCGTCCCGCGTTCGATGCTGGTCGCGGCCGAGCATCCTCCGACCCGACCGGCGACGGCGATCGTCGACGCCCGGGCATTGTTGCCGGTCCTGGCCGGGCGGGGTGTCGGCGATGCCTGATCTGGTGATCATCGGAGGCGGCATCGTCGGCTCCAGCGCCGCCTACCAGGCGGTGGGCGCCGGTGCCGACGTCGTGCTGGTCGATGCCGGGCATCCCGGCCGGGCCACCGACGCCGGGGCCGGCATCGTTTCGCCGGTCGGCCTCGATCGCACCGAGCCGGCCTGGACCGGCCTGATCGCCGAGGCGGTCGCGTACTACCACCGGCTGCTGGCCGAACTCGACCACCAGGGGCCGTGGCCGGGGCCGCCGATCTTCCGCGTCGTCGGCCAGATCGTGCTCGCCGACGGCGACGCCGAGCTCGCGTGGCTGAGCGAGATCGAGGCCCGGGTCGCCTCGGCCGAATCGCGCCGGCGGCTCGGGCTGACCGGCCCCACCTCACGGCTGGCCGGATCGGAGCTGCGCGAGCACTGGCCCGAATTGCGCTCCGATCTGAGCGGACTGTTCATCCCGGACGTCGGTCGGGTGAACGGCCGGCAGCTCGCCCAGCGCCTGCGCACCGCCGCCGAACGCCGGGTCGCGCAGGGCACCGGCCGGCTGGCGATGATCACCGGCGAGGCCGTCGTCCAGTCGGGCGGATCGGGTATCACGGTCCGGGTCGGTGCCGAGTTGATCAAGGCCGGTGCGGCCCTGCTCGCCGCCGGGGCCTGGCTGGGAGCCGACCCGGCCGCCCTCGGCATCGGCCCGATGATCAAGCCCGACAAGGGCCAGATCGTCCATCTCAGCGTGCCCGGCGCCGGCACCACGACGCGGCCCGTGCTCAACACCCGTTCGGCCGGCTATTTCCTCGGCTTCGACGATCGGGTCGTCGTCGGCGCGACCCACGAGGACGCCGGATTCTCCGCGACGGTGACCGCGGGCGGTCAGCTGACGGTGCTGTCCCGCGCGCTCGGCTTCGCGCCCGGCCTCGCTGCGGCGCCGCTGATCGAGACCCGGGCCGGGCTCCGACCGGTGAGCCAGGACGGCATGCCGCTGGTCGGTCCGACCGCCCTGCCCGGCGTCTGGCTGGCCAACGGCCTGGCGGCCTGGGGCCTCACCCTCGGCCCGCTGCTCGGCGGGGTCGCCGCCCGGCAGGCTTTGGGCGACCCGGTGGACGACCGGTTCCGGTTCCTCGATCCGACCCGGAGGCCGTCCGGCTGAACCGGTCGGATCCGCGTTGTCGGTGCCGGGTGATCTGCTGGCGGTACGACGACGAACGGAGGCCACGATGAGGTCCGGACTCGCCATTTCGCCGATCGGTCCGTGGGGCGAGCCGCAGCGGATCGCCGAGCTGGCCGCGCTGGCCGAGGACAGCGGCTGGGACGGGATCTTCTGCGAGGAGTACCTGATCCGCTCCGACGGGATGGAGGCGCACGACGTCTGGCTCACCCTGGCCCTGGTGGCGCAGGCGACCAGTCGGGTCACGCTGGGCACGATGGTCACCCCGCTGGCCTGGCGACAACCGTGGACGGTCGCCGCGCAGGCGGTGACGCTGGACCGCATCTCCGGCGGCCGGTGTGTGCTCGGCGTCGGCAGCGGTGACGGCGACGTGGAGAGCCGGCTCAGCGAGATCAACCGCACTCCCGGCCAGCTGGCCGAGACGCTGGATCGCCGGCTGGCAGTGATCGACCGGCTCTGGTCCGGCCGAAACGGGCCGATCCTCAACCCGGGTCCGGTGCAGCGGCCGCGGATCCCGGTCTGGGTCGGCGGAGCCATCACCCGGCCGGGGCCGCGGTCCCGGGCTCTGCGCTGGGACGGCTCCTGCCTCTACCGGCTGCCACCACCCGATTGGCAGGACGTCACGGCCGAGGATGTCGCATCGCTGCGATCCGATGCCGACGCGGCCGGCAAGCCCGATTTCACCATCTGCGTCGGAGGCCGGCAACGGGCCGACGACCGCGCTGCTGATCTCCGCTATCTCGCCGGGCTCGAGGCGGCCGGCGCCGACTGGTGGACCGAGTACGTCCCGCCGACGCTGTCGTACTCGGAGGCGAGGGCGCTGATCAAGGGAGGTCCGCTGCGGCCCTGAGCCGACCGCGGCAGAATGCCATCAGGGAGGGCACCATGGCTGACCGAACGACCGTGCCGTACACGGTCCGTGCGCTGGATGCGTCGACCTGGGACGCCTTCGCCGAGCTCGTCGAACGCAACGGCGGAGTCATGGGCGGCTGCTGGTGCCAGAACAATCACCGCCAGCCCGGCCTCAACACGCCGGAGGAGAAGCGGGCGGCCAAGGAGGAGCGCGTCCGCACGGGCCGAGCCCACGCGGCCCTCGTGTTCGACGCCGACGACCGGGCCCAGGGCTGGGCCCAGTTCGGCAGTCCGGAGGAACTGCCGGCACTCACCCACCGCCGGGCCTACGACCTGGATCCACCACCAACCGCCGACTGGCGCATCATCTGCATCTTCGTCGACAAGCGGCACCGCCACCAGGGCGTCGCCCGGGCTGCTCTCGAAGGGGCGCTGGACCTGATCGCGCGCAGCGGCGGAGGCCGGATCGAGGCCGTCTCCCAGACGACCACCGGCCGAAAGGCGCCGAGCGGCTTCCTGTTCTCGGCGACCGTCGAACTCTTCGAACAGAACGGGTTCGAACGATTCCGCCAGGTCGGCAAGCACTCCTGGATCGTCGGGCGCGTCCTCGATCCGAGTTAGTGTCGTGCGTCCTCAATTCCTTGACAGATGGCGGCAGGTTGGACCGGCCGACCGGATCGGTCGTCCTGCCGGGGAAGTCGGGATGGTCAGCGGTCTCGAGGATCCCCAACTCGATCAGCCCCCGACAGCACGGCAACCTCGCAATCGCTGACCTCGGCGCCGCAGCCGGTGGAGGAACGAGGCATCCGCCGTTAACGGCCACCGTCACAAATCGGGGGCGCAACCCGGTCTCCCCTGGCGATTTTCGGTCCCGCGGCGCGTTGCGCCCCCGATTCGTGCCAGTGCGTCAGCCCGCCCCAGCTCAGCCCACTGCCGCCACCGACCACAACCCCACCAAGATCGCGATTGATCAGCCGAACCCCGCTGCGCACATAGGCGAGGACCCCGGTCCGAGACGAACACTCGGCAGCGCTCAGCGGAATCGCGTTCACCGAGATCGCCCACCGCAGGGCATCGAGTGGACAGTTTGGCCAGCTCCCAGGCGAATATCCGCGCCCAAAGTGACCACTCGAAGAGGTGTACCCAACCCCAGCGCCAGATCCGGCGGCCGGCCGCGACTCCCACCGCCCGCTCCCCCGCCCTTTTGGCGCGTCCTTCCGGCCGACAGGCCGAAACCCCAGGGAGCCGCACGGACCCGGCTTGCCCTTCGACGAGCTCAGGGAACGACCTTCGCTGCCGGTCAGGTCCTCCGGGACCTTCGCTGCCGGTCAAGTCCCCCCGGGACCTTCGCTGCCGGTCAAGTCCCCCCGGGACCTTGGCTGCCGGTCAAGTCCTCCGGGACCATCGCTGCCGGTCAAGTTCTCCGGGAGCTTCTTGGCGCCAAAGTGGGGGCGGGTTCGGGTGCCGGTTGGCTCCGAGTCCGCCCGCTCGCGTTGCTCCGGGCGTCGAGCCGGCGAGGTCCGAGGCCGAGATTGCGTCGAGGGTGACCTTTTCCACCTGAGAACGTCGGATCCGCGTGGATAAGGACACACTCGGCGGCTGCCGTGCGTCGAGTGGACAGTTTGGTCAGCTCGCAGGCGAAGATCCGCACCCAAAGTGACCACTCGAGGGGGTGCATCCAACCCCAGCGCCAAATCCGGCGGCCGGCCGCGACTCCCGCCGACCGCACCAACCCCTCCGCCATTGGGGCGTCCTTTCCGGCCGACAAACCCCCAGAGAGCCGCACCGGCCGGCTTGCCCTTCGACAAGGTCAGGGAACGACCATCGCTGCTGGTCGAGTCCTCGGGGACCTTCTCGGCGCCAAAAGTGGGGCGAGTTCGATAGCCGGTCGGTTCCAGGCCCACCCGCTCGCGTTCTGCAGCCGGCATCGAGTCGGCAAGATCCGCGGCCGAGCTTGCGTCGACTGTGACCGCCCGGAAACGCGAAACGCGACCGGCGGACCGGTCGCGTTCGGCGATGAAGACTGGAAGGGAGGGATCAGCTGACGGCGCGGGCCTGCCGACGGCGGGACAGTTCGTCGTTGGCGGACGGGGTCGCCTGCGGCTCCTCTTCCTCGGCCCGTTCGGCCGGAAGGGAGGAAAGGGTGCCCTCGATGTCGCGCCAGACCCCGCCCAGGGCGATGCCGAAGACGCCTTGGCCGCCGCGGAGCAGGTCGATCACCTCGTCGTCGGAGGTGCACTCGAAGACGCTGACGCCGTCGCTCATCAGGGTGACCTCGGTCAGGTCGTCGACGCCGCGGGCTCGCAGGTGCTCGATCGCGGTCCGGATCTGGTTCAGCGAGATCCCGGCATCGAGCAGCCGCTTGATCACCTTCAGCAGCAGGATGTCGCGGAAGCTGTACAGCCGCTGGCTGCCGGAGCCCTTGGCGCCACGGACCTCGGGCGTGACCAGCCCGGTCCGTGCCCAGTAGTCCAGCTGCCGGTAGGTGATCCCGGCGGCGTTGCAGGCGACCGGGCCACGGAAGCCCAGATCGGCCGGCAACGGCGAGAAGTCACCGTCGAAGAGCAGTTCCTGCAGCTCGCCGGGCCGCGCCTCGATCTCGGCCTTGGGTGCCTTGTGCTGCTCGGTTGTGCTCACGTCTGCCTCCGGGTGCCAGTCAGCTGGGGAAGTCGGTCCCGATCCCCCGTGATCGTTCGTTTCGCGTGATCGATTCCGCTGTAATCCCATACCTGAGGGTGAATCTCAGGAGTGGTATTACTCCGATGAATCTACGGGCCGACTCCTTCGAGGGTCAACGACACGCCGATAGGCCGACCGAATGGCGGCCAGGCCTCAAGATCAGCCTGAGAGTTCCCGCCGGGTGCGGGTCAGCGCCGGTAAACCTGCATCACGATGCCCGATCTGAACGACTTGACCTCGGCCAGCTTCAGCCCGCGGAGGGACACGCCCTCGGGCACCAGGGTACGGCCGCGGCTGGTGAGCACCGGGAACACGAACAGCCGATACTCGTCCACCAGGTCGGCCCGGATCAGTTCGTGCACCACGCTGATACTGCCGGTCACCCCCACTTCGCCGCCCGACCCCTGAGCCTTGAGCGCGGCCACCTCGTCCACCAGTGGCCCGCGCAGCACGGTGCTGTTGGACCAGTCGGGATCGGTCAGGGTGGACGACATGACGTACTTCTGCACCCGGTTCAGGTGGTCGGTGTTACCAGTGGCGTCATCGGTCTGCTTCGGCCAGTATCCGCGGAAGTCCTCGAACGTCTGCCGGCCCAGCAGCAGCGCTTCCTCCCGCTTCATCTGGTCCTGCATGACGGCAATCAGGTCGTCGGCGTCATCCTGTTGGTCGGGATGGAACCAGGGTTCGACGAACTCGATCACCCCGTTCAGGGTGATGTTCTGAGCAACGACAAGTTTGCGGTCCGACATGGGAGCCTCCAGCGGGAACGGACAGTTCCAGGGGTAGACCCGGCCGGACCGCGAAAGTCATCGGGCGCCGACCGTCTCGTTCGGCGACCGATCAGGTCAAGGCTGCTTCGGGCCCTCACCGGTGACGAAGTCGTCCGGGTTGACCTGATCGAGGAACTCGCGGAACTTCTCCACCTCGTCCTCTTCGGCCTCCGGCCATTCGATCCCGGCCTCGTCCAGCACCTCTTCGGCGCAGTAGATGTCGCAGCCGATCCGCACCGCCAGCGCGACCGAATCGGAGGGGCGGGCGCTGATTTCGACACCGTCGATCAGCAGCACGGCGTAGTACGTACCGTCGTCGACCTCGGTGATCTGGACCTCGGTCAGCCGGTGGTTCAGGGCCTCCAGCACGTTCACCATCAGGTCATGGGTCATCGGCCGCGGCGGCTCCAGACCTTCCTGGGCGCTGGCGATCGCCGAGGCCTCGCTCGCGCCGATGAAGATCGGCAGCGCGCGCGTACCACCGACCTCCCGCAAGAGCAGGATCGGTTGATTCGACGGCATCTCCACCCGGACCCCGACGACCTCGAGTTCACGCATGACTCCACACTACTTCTCCGGCCAGTGACCCTAAATACCCGTCGGCATCTTGGCCGCCCGGCGAGTCGCCCGAAGGGTCGGTCAGCGCTGTTCCATGGCGGTCCGGACCAGGGCGGCGTGGAAGCTGATCACCAGTTGGGTGATCTCCCGGGAGACCTCGGTGTTGCCGCCGCCGCGCCGCACGTGCGGGGCGATCGCCTGTTCGACCAGGCCGACCTCGCGGTCGACCGACATCTTGAAGGCGCGCAGGTGCCGGGTGTCGATGCCGAACTCCGACATCCGCCGGGCCGCGATCGCGATGGTCAGTGCGTCCCGGCCGTAGTGGGCGGTGCCGCGCCGCGGCTGCACGATCAGCATCTTCTCCAGCTCGCCCAGCGCCGGCTCGGTCAGCCCACTGGCCTCGAGCAGCTGAGCCCGGGTGAGCCGGATCGCCGACCGCTGCTGTTCCTGCTGCTGCGCGGCCGGGTTGGGCGCGGCGCCCGGTCGGGGGGCCGGCCGGGATTCGGCGGCCGGCGTCTGGTTCGGCAGGGTCGCGATCGGTGGCGGCGGTTTGCCCTGGTCCAGCTGATCCAGGTGCTCCCGGATCACCTTCAGCGGCAAGTAGTGATCCCGCTGCACCGACAGGATGTAGCGCAGCCGGTCGATGTCGCGTTGGGCATAGCGGCGATAGCCGGAGGACGGCGACCGGACCGGTGAGATCAACCCCTCGCTCTCCAGGAACCTGATCTTGGAGATGGAGATGTCGGGAAACTCGGCCCGGAGCACCGTCAGGGCCTGGCCGATGCTGCGCAGCCGTTGACCGTCGCCCGATCCCCCGGCTCGGTGGAGGGCGCGAGCTTCCGGTGTCCTGATCTCGGGCTGCGGTTCGTCCGCCATCGATCCCGTAACGGCCGGCTTAGGCCGTTTCCTGCCCACCGGTGAAGAAGACCAGCCGGAACTTGCCGATCTGCACCTCGTCACCCTGGGCCAGCAGTTTCTCCTCGACCAGTTCCCGGTTCACGTAGGTGCCGTTGAGGCTGCCCAGGTCCTTGACGGTCGTGCCCTCCGGCGACCGGTTGAAGACCGCGTGCCGCCGGGAGACGGAGATGTCGTCGAGGAAGATGTCGGAGTCCTGATGCCGGCCGGCGGTGACGACATCGGTGTTCAGCAGATACCGGCTGCCGGCGTTGGAGCCGCGCCGGACGACCAGCAGTGCGGAGCCCTGCGGCAGCGCGTTGACCGCGGCCTCGTCCTCCGCCGTCAGCGACTCGGGGTCACGCTCGTCCATCGTCGCGGCCGGCATCGTCCGCGTCGTATCGGAAGCGGACTCGCGATCCACCGGTGCGGTCACGGTGTTCAACGGGGTACCGCACTGGCCACAGAAGTTGCTCCCCTCGGGGTTGTCGTGGCCACAGTTGGTGCAGTACGGCATGCAGTCCTCAATCGGCTCGGGCGGCGCGTTCCCTGAGCGGTACTCAAGGAGTGATGGAGAGTTTAGGGCACGACACAGCGGATACAACTCTCATCCACACCGGTCGGCCGCAGTTCCGTTTGTCGGGTTCAGTCGCCCCGCTCGGTCAGCTCGGCGTAACCGTCGGAGTCGAGCAGGTCGTCGAGGTCGTTGTCCGAGTCGACCTCGACCTCGAACAGCCAGCCGTCGCCGTACGGATCGGAGTTCAGCAGCTCCGGCGTCGCGTCCAGCGCGTCGTTGATCGCGGTCACCGATCCGCTCACCGGGGCGAACACGTCGGACACGCTCTTCGTCGAATCCAGCTCACCGCAGGCATCGCCGGCGGCCACCGTGGTGCCCACCTCCGGCAGCGACACGTAGACGATGTCGCCCAGTTGCTCGGCGGCGTAGTCGGTGATCCCGACCCGGACCGTCGACGCGTTGCCGGTACGCACCCACTCGTGCTCGGCGCTGTATTTCAGGTCCTCCGGGAAGGTCGGCATTACGCACTCCTAGTCAGGTCAACGAGGCGTCGGCGGACCGGACGCGGGGCGAGCGTACTGATTCGGTTCGGCGTGATGCAAGGAGTTGATCACCAGCCTGTCCAGCTGGTCGATGTCGACCTCGCCGCCGATCCGCGGACCGGTGATTTCGCTCACGATCCCGCCGCGGAACCGGGCCGCCTCCTCCAGGCTGTGCGAGTCGCCGATGACACTGATCGTGATCGGCCGGGTGACCGGCTTGCCATCGGCCACCAGTTGATCACCGGCACCGCCGAACCAGGTCGACGCGACCACCCGGACCGAGTCGTTGATCTCGATCACCTCGGCGCCGGCGTCCCGCAACTCCTCCACGGCGCTGAGCAGGATGTCGCCGTCGATCTTGTTCAGCGGATCCTCGATCGTCATCCGGATGCCCGGTCCCTGCGCCGGAACCGTGCCGGCGAGGATCGAGGTGACCTCCAGCCGCTGCTCCAACTGCTCCCGTGCGACCCGGGACGTGTTCGCTCCGGACTGCAGCTCCGACCGGGTCCGATCCAGTTCGGCGATCTCGTCCTCCAGCCGCTCCGACTCCGCCGCCAGGCCGTCGAGCAGCTGGATCAGATCCTCCCGGCGGGCATTGCGGTACGCGTCCTCGGCCGAGTTCGCCCGGATCTGCATCACCGCCCCCAGCCCGACCAGGAACAGCATCACGGCGGCGATCACCTGCGCCTTGCCAGGTCGGGTCATCGCCCGGCCGAGCCGCCGCAGCGCCGACACCTTCTGCTCCTTCTGCTCCGGCACGGAACCCTTCTCCTCAGGCACGGAACCCTTGTCCTCAGGCACGGAACCCTTGTCCTCAGGCACGGAACCCTTGTCCTCAGGCACGGAGCAGGGCCCGTCGAATCGCGGCCGCGTTGGTGAAGATCCGGATCCCGAGCACCACCACCACGGCCGTGGACAGCTGCGAGCCGACGCCGATCTGATCACCGATGAAAACGATCAAGGACGCGATCAGCACGTTGGAGATGAACGACACGACGAAGACCCGGTCGGTGAAGGTGCCGTCCAGGTAGGCCCGGAAGGCGCCGAAGATCGCGTCCATCGCCGCCACGATCGCGATCGGGAGATAGGGCTGCAACACCTGCGGCAGGGTCGGCTCGAGCAGCAGGCCGACGATGATGCCGAGCAGCAGCCCGATCACCGGGATCATCGGGCGGCCCGCTCGGCGTGACGCAGGCTGAGGCCCGGGTCGGCGTCCATGGTGAGCTCCTTCACGGTGCTGAGTTCGTACCGCATCCCGCGGCTCTTGGTCAGTTCGTTCCACCACAGTCCCGCATGGGTCTGGACGAACTGCTGCTGTGAGGTGTCCGGGTCGGTGATCGCCTCGACCCGGTACGGCCGGGTGAGTGATCGGTAGTCGACGGTGATCGCTTCGCCGGCGGACCGGATCGAGGTCAACGGCGACAGCCGGTGGCCGTTCACGGTGACCGCCTCGGCGCCGACCTGCCAGAGGCCGTTGACCAGGATCTGCAGGTCGAGGTCGAGCACCCGGTCCCGGGTGTCGCCGCTGTCGCCCGGCGCGTCGTCGACGATGACCACCAGGCCGGCGCCGCTGACCGGCCGGGCCCCGATCGCCACCTCGGACTCGGTGATCCGCGTTTCCAGCCGCTTCGCCTCGGCGTCGCCGCCGAGCGCGTTGGCCCGCAGTTGTTCGATCTCGGTGCCGAGCTCGGTCGCCCGCGACTGAAGTTGATCTTGCTCGGCCTCGGCGGCGACGATCCGGTCGATCAGCTCCCGGCGCTCGTCGGCGACGACCGGTGCGCTCTGCGAGTTCTGCAACACCGACATGGTGATCAAGCCGCCGATCAGGACCGCCACCAGGGCGAAGCCGAGCCGCCAGCGCGGTTTCCGTTGGGTGCCGGCCGCTGCCGCCTCGGCGTAGCCCGGATCGACCGGTTCCTCGACGATCTGCCGCAACAGATCCATGCTGCCGCCGAGCGGTCGCGGCGGAGTCGCCCGACCGCCCGCGGTTTCCGATCGGCGCGACGGCACCGCCCCAGACTAATCATGTCCTCGCCCGGTCCGTCGCGGCCTCACCCACGCGTCGCCGCGAGACTGGGCGTCGGGCGTCCTAGGGTCCCGTCGTAGGCCTCGACGACCCGGGGTCCGACCATCGCCCAGTCGTAACCGCGGCTGGCCGACCGGGCTCGGCCGGCCCGCTGCCGTACCGCCGGACGGTCGGCCAGGGTGGCGATCACTGCGGCGGCCAACCGGTCCGGGTCACCGGCCGGGAACAACTCGCCGAGCCGGTCGTCGTCGCCGTCACGCAGTAGGTCGACGAACGCGGGCAGATCCGAGGCGACGATCGGCGCGCCGCTCGCCATCGCTTCCAGCAGGACGATGCCGAAGCTCTCCCGGGCCCGGTGGGGCGCGACGAACACGTCGGTGGTGCCGAGCAGGCCGGCCCGTTCGACGTTGCTGATCATGCCGACCCCACGGCAGCCCGGCGGCAGCGCACGGCGGCCGCGCCCGGTCGCGCCCCGTCCCGATTGGCCGGCGATCACCACTTCGAGTTCGTCGATGCCGAGGTCCCGGGCTCCCGCCCTGATCATGGGCAGCGCGGCCAACAGGACGTCCAATCCCTTGCGGGGTTCGTCCAGCCGGCCGAGGAACGCGAGCCGGGGCCGGTCGCCGCCCCGCCAGGCCGTCGCCGAACCGAGCGGCCGCCGCGCTTCCGCCGACTCGGTGAACTCGCCGTGGCTGAAGCCGTTCGGCACCACGATCGCGTCCCGGCCGAGATAACGGACCACCACCTGCCGGGCCGACTCCGAGACGGCGATCCCGGTGTCGATCTTGCCGATCGACCCACGCAGCACGCCGCCGGCCAGCCGCATCGACCGGGATCGGGGCGTCGCCGTGTGGAACGTCGCGACCACCGGCGCGGTGCTGGCCCACAGCGCCAGCATCGACACGCTCGGGGTGATCGGCTCGTGCAGGTGCAGCAGGTCGAAGCCGCCGTCGCGCAACCACTGCCGGACCCGGGCGGCACTGACCGGGCCGAAGTTCACCCGAGCCACCGAGCCGTTGTACGGGACCGGGACCGCCGGCCCGGCCGAGCTGAACACCGACGGCGGCAACTCGGCCTCGGCCAGGCTGGACGCGATCAGCCCGTCGGGCCGGCCGGGGCCGAGGATCCGTGGCCGGAAGCCGTTGCGGGCCAGGAATCCGGCCAGCCCGACGACGTGGTTCTGGACCCCGCCCGGCTGGTCGAAGGAGTACGGGCAGACCAGGCCGATCCGGGGCCCGTGGCCGAGGCCGGACGAGCTCATGCCGGAGCCACCGTCCCGGTCGGAGCTGCGGCGGCGGCCGGGAAGAACGGCTGGAACATGTGCCAGTCCTCGGGTTGCCGCGGTAGCTCGGCGGCGAAGAAGTCGCACACCTGCTGAGTCATCGCCACCAACCCGTCCCGACCGGGCCGATGCGTGACCGGCGGGCCGAGCACCACCTCGAGGCCGGTGCCGCGGAACCGGGTCACCGCCGGGATCAAGGCCGCCCCGGTCCGCCGCGCCACCACGGCCGGACCGGCCGGCATGGTAGTGATCACCGGGTCGCCGGGCAGCGGCCAGATCACCGGCAGACCGGTGCCGGGCAGATCGCGATCACCGAGCAGGCAGACCAGCCGGCCGTCCCGGACGGCGGTGATCAACTTCGGCAACGCGGCCGGATCGGTGTGCGCGATCACCTCCATCCCCAGCCCCTCGCGGAAGGCGGTGAACGCGGCGAACTCGCCGTCCCCCAGTTCTTCGGCGACGGTGCTGACCGGACGCAGGTCGAGGCAGGCGAACGCTCCGGCGAGATCCCAGTTGCCGCTGTGCGGCAGCACGACCACCGCGCCGGGACCGGTCAGCGCCGCCCGCAGCGCGTCGTCGTTGATCAAGGCCACCCGCCGGTGGATCTGCTCCCGGCTCCAGCGGGCCAGCGCCAGCACCTGATAGAAGGTGCGCAGGTAGGAGGCGACGCCGCGTCGCACCAGGTCATCCGGGCAGGGGCGGCCGATCAGCACGGACACATTGTGCCGCCAGGTGCCCAGCGCCGAGGCCACCGGGGCGCGGGAGCCGAATGTGGTGGTCAGCCGAGCCCCCACCCGGCAGAGCGTCTCGGCGACCGGTTCCGGGATCCGCGCGGCGACCCGCCAGCCGACCGCGTAGACGCCGCGGAGCAACTTGTCCCGCGCCGACCGCTCAGGACGTCGGCTCATCCGTCTCCAGCCGTGACTGGTGCCGGACCAGCAGCACCCGCTGCACGACGGTGATGGTGTTGATCACCGCGAGCACGGTCAGCCCGATCTCGAGCACGTACGGCACCCCGAAGCCGGCCAGGAACAACGCGGCCAAGATCACCAACAGCCGGTCCGCCCGCGCCGCCAGGCCGCCCGGCGCGGTGAAGCCGAGGCTCTCCGCCCGCGCCTTCACGTACGACGTGAGCTGGCCCGCCACCAACGCCCAGACGGCCATGATCGGCCAGATCATCGGGCCGTCCCGGCCGACGAAATACAGCACCACCCCGCCGAAGACGGCGCCGTCGCCGATCCGGTCCAGGCTGGAATCGAGGAAGGCACCCCAGCGGCTGGCCCGGCCGCTGATCTTGGCCATCTGCCCGTCCAGCATGTCGAACAGGACGAAGAAGGTCACGATGATCACGCCGGGCAGGAACCAGCCGTTGGGGAAGAAGATCATCGCGCCGAGCAGGACCCCCAGGGTGCCGATGCAGGTGATCAGATCCGGGGTGGCGCCGATCCGCAGCAGCAGCCGCGCCAGCGGGGTCAGGGCACGTGCCGCGAGACCTCGGAACCGTTCCAGCACGCGATCAGTCCGGACTCGGGGTCGGTTCGACCAGCTCGAGCTTCGCCCAGGCGTCGCTGACCAGCTCCCGGGTGTCGCCCAGCAGTTGCGGCAGCGCCCGGGTCTGGCCGATCACCGGCAGAAAGTTGGAGTCGCCGGACCATCGCGGCACGACGTGCTGGTGCAGATGGGCGGCGATCCCGGCGCCGGCGACCGCGCCCTGGTTGATCCCCAGATTGAAGCCGTGCGGGTTGCTCGCGGCCCGCAGCGCCCGCATCGCGTCCTGGGTCAGCCGGGCGACCTCCAGCAACTCCTCGGGGGTCAGGTCGGTGTAGTCCGCGACGTGCCGGTACGGGCAGATCAGCAGGTGGCCCGGCGAGTAGGGATAGAGGTTGAGCACGGCGAACGCGTGCTCGCCGCGATGCACGATCAGGCCGTCTGCGTCGCTGCGATCCGGGATCTGACAGAACGGGCAGGCCGGTGCGGCATCGGAGGTCGGCTTGTTCTCGCCGTTGATGTAGACCATCCGATGCGGGGTCCAGAGCCGTTCGAACCCGTCCGGCACTCCCGGCAACCCGGCAGCGTCCTCCACTCCCCTCCTCACTTTCTCCGACCTGTCAGAACTAGGGCACGCTATAGCGTGCTCTCGTTCTGACAACTCGGGGTTAGACCTGGCGGCGGTCGGCGATGGCGGTGACGATCTCGGTGATCGCGTCGTCGATCGGGACGCCGTTCTTCTGGGTGCCGTCGCGGTAGCGGAACGAGACGGCGCCGGCGCCGGCGTCCTCGCCGCCGGCGATCAGCACGTACGGCACCTTCTCCTTGCTGGCGTTGCGGATCTTCTTCTGCATCCGGTCGTCGGAAGTGTCCACCTCGATCCGTACGCCCCGCTCGCGCAGTCTGGCCGCGATCCCTTCCAGATAAGCGTTGTATTCGTCCGCGACCGGGATGCCGATCACCTGGACCGGGGACAGCCAGGGCGGGAAGGCCCCGGCGTAGTGCTCGGTCAGCACGCCGATGAACCGCTCGACGGTTCCGAACAGCGCGCGGTGGATCATCATCGGCCGCTGCCGGCTGCCGTCCGGCGCGGTGATCTCCAGCTCGAACCGGTCCGGCAGCATCAGGTCGACCTGGATCGTCGACATCTGCCAGGTGCGGCCGATCGCATCCCGGGTCTGGACCGAGATCTTGGGCGCGTAGAACGCGGCGCCGCCCGGATCGAGCACCAGATCGAGCCCGGATGCCTCGGCCGCCTTCCGCAGCATATCCGTGGCCCGTTCCCACTCCTCGTCGCTGCCGATCGACTTCTCCGGGTCCCGGGTCGACAGCTCCAGGTAGTAGTCGTCCAGTCCGTAATCGGCGAGCAGGTCGAGAACGAACTTGAGCAGCGAGATCAACTCGGCCTGCGCCTGGTCCTCGGTGCAGTAGATGTGCGCGTCGTCCTGGGTCATCCCGCGGACCCGGGTCAGGCCGTGCACGACGCCGGACATCTCATAGCGGTAGACGCTGCCGAACTCGAACATCCGCAGCGGCAGCTCCCGATAGGAGCGGCCGCGGGACCGGAAGATCAGGCAGTGCATCGGGCAGTTCATCGGCTTCAGGTAGTAGTCCTGACCCTGCCGCTTGACCGTGCCGTCGGGGTGGCGTTCCTCGTCCAGGTGCATCGGCGGGAACATGCCGTCGGCGTAGAAGCCGAGGTGGCCGGAGATCTCGAACAGCTCGGCCTTGGTCACGTGCGGCGTGTTGACGAAGTCGTAGCCGGCCTCGATGTGCCGCTTGCGCGAGTAGTCCTCCATCACCGTGCGCAGGATGCCGCCCTTGGGATGGAAGACGGCAAGGCCGGAGCCGATCTCGTCCGGGAAGGAAAACAGGTCGAGCTCGCGGCCGAGCTTGCGGTGATCACGCTTGGCCGCCTCCTCCAGCCGGGTCAGGTAGGCCTTCAGATCGTCCCGGCTCGGCCAGGCGGTGCCGTACAACCGCTGCAGTTGCTGGTTGGCCTGATCGCCGCGCCAGTAGGCGGCCGAGGTGCGCATCAGCGAAACGGCCGGGATGTAGCCGGTGTGCGGCAGGTGCGGCCCGCGGCAGAGATCCTTCCAGGCCACGGAATCGTCGCGCCGAAGATTGTCGTAGATGGTCAGGTCCCCGGCGCCGACCTCGACACTGGCTCCGTCATCGGCGGTCGCCGAACCCTTGTCGCTGATCAGTTCCAGCTTGTACGGCTCCGCGGCCAGCTCGGCCCGGGCCTCGTCGTCGCTGACCACCCGGCGACGGAACCGCTGCCGCTCCTTGATGATCTTGGTCATCTGCTTCTCGATCACCTTCAGATCGTCCGGCGTGAACGGTTCGGCCAGGTCGAAGTCGTAGTAGAAGCCGTCGGTGATCGGCGGGCCGATGCCGAGCTTGGCGTCGGGCTTCAGCGCCTGCACCGCCTGGGCGGCGACGTGGGCGGCCGAGTGCCGCAGGATCGCCAGGCCCTCGGCGGAGTCGATGGTGACCGGCTCGACCGTGGCGCCGGCCGGGATCTCCCGGTGCAGGTCCCGGGTCTCGCCGTCGACCCGGACCGCGACGACCGTCCGATCCTCCCCGTACAGATCCAACCCGGTAGTCGTCTCGTCGACCACCCGGGACTCGAGGCTGCCGGTGCTCGCGGTCGACGTGGGTGACACGGTGTTTCCTCTCTGGTGCGCAGCGTGATTCCGCGCGGATTCGATGCCGGCCGGCAGGGCATGCCGAACCGTTGGAACAGATTAGTCCCCTCGGCCGGACCCGGATGCCCTGAGTCGTTCCACGGCCTTCACAGTAGTGAACCACTGGACCTGATCAGCTTCTCCGGACCCTGCCGATACTGCTGCTGCGTTGCCAATCTGCAGGGTATTTCGGGGTTCCGCAATCGGTTGCAATTTGCGCTCGCCGCAGAACACATGGCATGTTTGCTTTCGCAAACACCAATCGATGGAGGTCAGATGCAGTCACCGAGCCCGGTTCGCCGGGTCGTCGCCGGATTCGCCACCTTCGCCGTCCTCACCCTGCTGGCGATCGTCGGGTCGGCCCCCGAGGCCGGGGCCGAGACCGCGAACGGTCGGATGATGCTGGTGATGGATTCGTCGGGGTCGATGAAGGAGAAACTGCCCGGGGGCGAGACCAAGATCAAAGCGGCCAAGAGTGCGCTCAACACCGTGATCGACGGGCTGCCCGAGCAGCAACTGGTCGGGCTCCGCGTGTACGGGGCCAAGGTGTTCAGCCGCAACGACAAGGGTGCCTGCACCGACTCCCAGAAGGTGGTCGACATCGGCACCGGGAACCGGCCGCAACTGAAGCAGGCGGTCGCGGCCTACAAGCCGTACGGCGAGACGCCGATCGGCCACGCGCTGCGGGAGGCGGGCAAGGACCTCGGCGGCGAGGGCCAGCGGACCGTCATCCTGGTCTCCGACGGCGAGCCCACCTGTCAGCCCGATCCCTGCGCGGTCGCGGCCGAGCTGGCCAAGGCCGGCGTCCAGCTCAAGATCGAGGTGGTCGGCCTGCACGTCAGGGGTAAGGCCCGGGACATGCTCAAATGCGTTGCGGACAAGGGAAACGGTTCCTACTACGATGCCGACGACGCCGAGGATCTGACCCACGCGCTGGACAAGCTGGCGACCCGGGCGCTGCGCCCGTACAAGCCGACCGGGAAGCCGATCACCGGGGCCGAGTCCGAGGCCGAGGCGCCGGCCATCGCCGCCGGTGACTGGCTGGACCAGCTCGGCGGCCTGGACAAAGCGCGCAGCGAGCTGTTCTACACGCTGCGTCGCACGATCCCGGGATCGACCATTCACGTCTCGGCGTCGATCAGGACCTCGGCCGACCGCGACTCGCTGCGGCTCCGGATCTTCAGCCCCGACGGCGTCCAGTGCGCGTCGACGAGTGACTCCCAGGTCGGCTCGAGCGGGCCGATCATCGCCGCTTCGCTGGCCGCTCCCGGGACGAGAGACTGGGACAAGAGCTGCAGCGAGAACGACGACTTCATCATCGTGATCACTCGGGGACTGGACAATCGGGGCGGCCAGTTCGCCGGCGATGACACCGTCCCGGTCGAGATCAGGGTGATCGAGGAGCCGCCGGTCGTCTCGGTCGACGACCTGCCGAAGTCGCAGGACACGACCGAGCCGCCCAAGATCGACTTCGCCGACCCGGAGAAGATCACCGGCGGGCAGTCCTTTGCCCAGGCCACCGAGGTCGAGCCCGGCGGCAGCTACTCCGGCACCCTGGTGCCCGGCGAGGTGCAGATCTTCGCCGTGGACCTCGACTGGGGTCAGCAACTGTCCGCGTCGGCCCGCACGCCGGTGCTGTCGAAGCGGCTCAGCCAGGAGGTCCGAGGCAAGTCGGTCCGGTTGAATCTGAAGACCTATTCCCCGAGCCGGGCCCGGTCCAACGACGTGGTCAAGTCGCGGGACGGTGCCGTGCTCAGCTCGAGCGGCACCCGGATCGATGCGATCACCGCGCCGGTCACGTACCGGCACCGCGAGTCCTACACCGACTCCAAGCAGGGCACCTCGCAGAGCGGCACCTACCTGATCGCGGTGTCCTTGCAGGTCGACGACGGCAAGCAGTATCAAGTGCCGTTCAACCTCGCGGTTGCGGTCGGTGGATCCGTCTCCGGTGCGCCGGTCTACCGGCAGGGCGAATCGGCTCCGCCGAGCAGCCCGGCACCCGATCCGGCCGAGCCGACGCCGAACGAGCCGTCCGACGACGCGTCGGCCGGATCCGGCGAACCGCCGGCCAGCAATCCGGGCGGCGACACCGATCCCGGTGGCGCCGGAGGGTCGGCGGATCGCGAGCAGGCCGGCCCGGCCGTCGGCACCGCCGCGGTGATCGGCCTCTCTCTCGGCGGGATCGGCGTCGTGGCCGTGATCGCCGGAGTGATCGCCTTCCTGGTGCACCGCCGATCCGGCTAGGACGACCACGCGTCCAGGGTGCCCGCGTCGTGCCCGGCGCGACTCTTGTCGGCCCGCGCGAGCGCCACAACGATCGCGCCGACCGGCAAAGGTCGCGTCGAGCGGGCAGGCAGGCGGGCTCGGGGCGACGTTATTGGAGGAGGATGGCGATCGCGGCTACGACGCAGACCAGGCCGCCGGCGATCAGACAGAACGCGACCGTCGATAGCCGGGTGCGACGCCGCCGGAGCCGGCCGGTGGCGGGGACCTGAGCCGCGCCGGTGGCCGGGTCGAACCCCGACCGGTCGGCGACTGGCGTACGGCTCCCCGACCCGGCCTCGACCGCCTCGGTGGGCGGAGGGTCCGACCATTCGGCCGGCTGGCGACCGGGCTGACCGGTGGGCGGCTCGACCGGTGATCCGACGGGGGATCCGACCGGCTGGGCCGGGGCGGCCGAGGTGCTGGACGGTCGGCGGTGGGTCCGGGTGGCCGGTCCGTCGGGTCCCCAGCCGAGTGGCAGCGGCGGCAGGTGTCCCAGCACCTCGACGTCGTCGTCGGTGACGGCCACCTGCGGCAGCCGAATCGTCGCTACCTCCGCCCGTGCCGCCTCGGCGGAAGCGAACCGGTCGGCCGGATCCTCGGCCAGCAGTCTCGCCAGGACCGGGCCGAGGGGTCCGTCGGTCACCGCCGGCGTGATCATCGCGCAGCCGCGCTCCGGTCGGGTTCCGGTGATCATCTCCACGGCGACCAGCCCGGCCGCATAGAGATCCTGCCGCGGGTCGGGATCGGCGCCGAGTCGGGCCTCCGGGGCGAGGTAGGCCGGGGTGCCGATCACGTCCCCGACCCGGGTCAGCCGGGGATCGTCGATCGGGGCCGCGATCCCGAAGTCGGTCAACCGCAGGTGCGGCTTGTCGCGGCCGGTCGCCTCCAGCAACAGATTGCTCGGCTTGATGTCGCGATGGACGAGGCCGACGTCGTGGACGGCGATCAGCGCTGCCAGGAGCTGATCGAGCAGCGTGATCGTCCAGCGATCCGGCAACGGACCGAAATCCTTGATCAGCGAGGCCACGGTGCCGCCGCCGACCAGGGGCATCGTGAACAGAACCCGATCGTCCTCGCCGGACCAGCCGATCGGGGCTACGACATGATCATGATCGATCCGCCACGAGGTCTCCCGGACGAACCGGATCAGCGACGCACCGTCGGACTGCTTGAGCATCTTGGCCGCGCGGTAGCAGCTCTGCCGTTCGTCCCACACCCGCCAGATGGTGCCCATCCCGCCTTCGTCGAGCAGGTCCACGAACTCGTAGCGGCCCGCGAAGATCTCACCCATGGGGCTCATCCTCGCCCATCCGGCCGACGGGCTCGCCGGCGGACCGCGGCCCCGGCCGCGATGATGGGGACATGAGCGTCGACGGGGAACGACCGCTGATCGCCACCAGCGGCGGGATCGTGCGCGGGGTCCGGCGAGTGTCTCCGGACGGACCGGTGCAGGAGTTCCTGGGTGTCCCCTACGCTCGCGCCGAACGGTTTCGGCCGGCCACGGCCGTGCCGCCGTGGGCCGGCATCCGCGACACGATCGAGTACGCGCCGGCGGCGCCGCAGCTGGTCGACGACGTCGTCGCCGGCAGCGAGTCGGATTGTCTGGCGCTGAACGTCTGGCGACCCGAGGGCGCCGAGGGCCGGCCGATCATGCTCTGGATCCACGGCGGCGGCTTCTACTCCGGATCCACCGCCGCGCCGGTGACGGCCGGCGATCGGCTCGCTGCCCGGCACGGGGTGATCGTGATCTCCGTCGGCTATCGGCTCGGCGCGCTCGGCTTCCTGTCCCTTGATCATCTTCTCGGCTCCGGCTTCGGGGACTCGGCCAACCTGGCTCTGCTGGACCTGATCACCGCCCTGCGCTGGGTTCGTGATCACGCCGCTGCACTCGGCGGTGATGCCGACCGGATCACGCTGTTCGGCCAGTCGGCCGGTGCGGCCGCCACGGCCACGCTGCTCGGAATGCCGGCTACTGAAGGGCTGTTCCGGCGCGCGATCGTGCAGAGCGGCACCGCCGAACGGGCCCAGCCGCCGGAGTTCGGGGTCGAGCGGACCGCTGAACTCCTGTCGTTGTTGGGAATTCCGGAGGATCGGGCGGAGCGGCTGCTGGAGCTGCCGGTGGAGTCGATCATCGAGGCCCAGTCGGCCCTGATCGAGCGCCGCAGCCGAGGCCGGATCGCCACCGTGTTCGCGTTCCAGCCGACGATCGACGGGCGATGGTTGCCGGAGCTGCCGTACCGGTCGGTCGCGGCCGGGACCAACGCAGACGTCGAACTGATCGTCGGCACCAACGTGCACGAGTCCGCCGGTCTCGGGGCGCCGCTGGCGCTGACCGACCGCGAGGTGGCCGCGTTGCCGGAGACGCTGGAGAGCCTGATCGCCGAGGACTTCCCCGGCCGCGATGACCTGGCCGAGCAGTATCGGGCCGCCTTTCGCAGGATCGTTCCGGACGGCTCGGCGGCCGAGCTGCTCGGCGCCTACCTGACCGACCGGACCTATCGGCAGCCGTCGAACCGGCTGCTCGAGGCCCGCGCCGGTGCGGCCCGGGCGGCGACGTACGCCTATCTGTTCACCTGGGAGCGGTCGGGCGAGCCGCGGCAGGGCGCCACCCACGCGCTGGAGCTGCCGTTCGTCTTCCGGCAGCTTGATCTTGCGGAATCGGCCGATGATCTTGGACTCGATCCACCGGGCTGCCTGGCCGACGCCCTGGCGAGCGCCTGGACGTCGTTCGCGGCGACCGGGGTGCCGGCCGGCGCCGGTCCGGGCTGGCCCGAGTTCCGGATGCCGCACCGACCCACCCTGCTGGCCGGGCGCTGGCTCGCCGTCGCCCACGACCCGCGGCGGGAATTGCGCGAGCTGCTGGCTCGACCTTGATCGTTTCGGCGGTCAGAGCCGGAGGGTGAAGATCACCCACGCGGTGCGCAGCATGATCTGCAGGTCGGCCAACGGCGACCAGTTCGCCAGGTATTGCAGGTCGTGGCCGAGCTTGAACTCGGGATGGGTGTGGTAGCGGCCGTACACCTGGGCCAGCCCGGTGATCCCGGGTGCGATCTGGTGCCGGCGCCGATAGCCGGGGATCAGCCGCTCGTAGTCGGCCATCTCCTCCGGTCGTTCCGGCCGCGGCCCGACGATCGTCATCTGGCCGAGCAGCACATTGATCAACTGCGGCAGCTCGTCCAGTCGGGTCCGGCGCAGCCAGCCCAGCCCCTTGATCACCCGCGGATCATCCGTCGCGGCCTGGACCGGGCCGGTGCCGGACTCGGCGTCGCGGCGCATGGTCCGGAACTTCAGCATCCGGAACGACGAGGCTCCGAGCCCGACCCGGGCCTGGACGAACAGCAGCGGCCGGCCCGCCCGGACGGCGACCAGAATCGTGGTCATGATCGTCAACAGGATGGTGATCGGCGCGGTGACGAGAAGCACGGCGAGATCCATCAGCCGTTTGACCCGCTGTTGCGACCGGGTGAGCACGTGAGCTGACAGGGTGACGACCGGCATCCCGCCGATCTCCCCCACGGTCCGCAGCCCGAGCAGTGAGTCGTGCGGCCGCACCAGTTGCAGCACTTCCACGCCGTGATCTTCCAACCGGGACAGCGAGTCGGCGTAGAGCTCCCGCAGCGCCTCGCTGTCCAGCAGCAGCACATCGGTCGCATCGGACTCGATCACCTGTTGCTCCAGGGCGGCGACGCCGGTGACCCGGCCGGCCACCTCCACCGTCGATGCCTCGGCCAGATGCCGGGCGGCGAGTTCGGTCGCGTCGTCGGCGCCGACCAGCAACACCCGGGGCGGCCCTTCCACCCGTTCCCGCAGGGTGCGGGAGATCCGCCGGGTCGCCCACAGCCCGATCGGACCGACGATCGCGTACCCAAGGAGGATGCTGCGTGGGATCAGGGAGTCGCCGAGCAGCCAGCTGATCAGGCCGACGATCAACGACGCGACCCAGACCAGGGTGACCATCCGCGGCAGTGCCGGTCGCACGATCAGCCGCCGCTCCCGGTCGTACAGGCCGCCGAAGGAGAACACGGCGAGATTGATCACCGCGACCAGGGCGTACTTCCAGGCGTACTCGTCGAAGTAGAGCAGGCCCTTGAAGTTGGGCCGGACGATGCTCATGGCCACGGTGATGATGAAGAGCATCAGGTAGACCACGAGGAGGTCGGCCAGATGCAGCATCCGGATCCCGCGGCGATTCATCGCCCGGACCAGGATCAGGCGAGCGCCCCGCCGCGGCGCAGCATCGGCACGCCCCGCAGCGTCATCGTGGGCCGGCACCGTCACAGCGTCATGATCCCATCAGCCTCGTCGAACAGGCGTCGCTCCTGGTCGGTGGGTCGTTCGAACAGAGTCCACCAGAGCTTCAGGTGCTCCCGGGTGATCGGCTCAGCGTGCCATTCCGGTGAGTTGTTGCGCCGCTCGATCCGCTCCCACAGCTCGTCCTGGGGCAACTCGAGGACCCAGAGCTCGGCCCGGGCCCCGAGGGTGTGGGCCCGGTCCCGCAGCGTCTCCCGCTCGGTCCGGGACCAGAACCCGAACTCCAAGATCACGCTCTGTCCGTGTCGGAGCAACTCCTCCGTCAGTCCGATCAAGCGCTTCTCCAGCCGGTCGCGGAGCGGTTCGTCGAACAGCGACAACTCGAGGTCGGACAGCCACTCGTCCGGGCTCAGCCGCACCGCGCCGCGCCGGGCCGCGAGCTCACGGGCCAACGTGGTCTTACCGGCGCCGGGCAGGCCACAGATCAGCAGCAGCGTCGGGTGATCGGACACCGGGTCAGCGTAGGGCCTCCCGACCTCACCCCGCGCCAGCCTGTCGAAGGGCAAGCCCGAATCCCCCTTGCGCTTGGGCTCAGGGAACGGAATCAGCGCGAGCCGTCAGTCGCCGACGCTGCCGTCGATCATCTCGCGCAGGATGTCCGCGTGGCCCGCGTGCCGGCCGGTCTCCAGGATCACGTGCAGGTACACCCACCGCAACGTCAGCTCCCTGCCCGGCGGTGCGTAGTCGAGGCTGTGCTGGGCGGCGATCTCGCGGGAGCGGTCGCACTCCGCCTGGTAGGCGCCGATGACGTCGTCGATCTTCTCGTTCGGCTCCAGCCGCAGGTCGGCCTCCGGGTCTGCGTCGGTCCACGGCGGCGTGGGCAGCTCCGCGGCGGGGATCTGCCCGATCTGCTCGGCAAACCCGCCCAGTTCCACCCACCGCAGGTGTTTGATCAGGCCGCCGAGGTTGGTGCCGCTCGGCACCGGGCTGCGCCGGGCGTCCTCCTCCGACACCCCGCGGGCCTTGCGCACGACGGCGTCGCGCAGGTAATCCAGGAACGTCTCGAGCTGCTCGCGCTCGCTGGCGGCGACCACGCTGCCGAGGATCTCACCGGGCCTAGTCATGCCCGAACGTAGCACGCGGGCCGACCCTCGCACCGGGGAAATTTGGGCTCTTCGCAGTCGCAGTTGAGGGTGTAGTCCGGTCGGCGCGTCGGTGGCCGGGTAGGGGTCGAGGTCTCCCGAAGGATGGAGGTGACTATGCCGTCCATCTGGGCGGCATCGAGGATCCCGCGGGCCTCCAGGCCGACAGCACAGGCCGACAGCACCACCCTCGAATAGTTCGAACATACAGACTATTCTCCAGATGCCCACCGACACCCGGGGCTCCGCCACAAACCTGTTGTCGTACCGAATCTCGCGTGTGACTCTGGCGCCATGTCCAGCACTCCAGTCGACTACGACCTCGATCCGGCCGACCGACGGCCGGCGTGGGATCGGACCTGGGAGGTGGCGTCTCCCGATTGGGACGCGACCGGGATGCGGCGGATCGTCGCCGAGGACCTGTCGCCGGTGCTCGATGTCGGCTGCGGCAACGGTGTTCTTGCCGAGTCGTTGCCTCCGCGATCACGGTGGATCGGGTTGGACAGCTCGCCGGCCCAATTGGCGCAGGCCACGGCGGGTCGGCTCGTCCGCGCCGACGCGCGGCGGCTGCCGTTCGGCGACGCGGTGTTCGGCGCGGTGGTCTGTCACTGGATGCTCTACCACTTCGACCACCCCGCCGAGGTGATCACCGAAGCCCATCGGGTGCTCCGCCCCGGCGGTCTTTTCCTCGCCTCCACCTCCGCCCGCATCAACGATCCCGAGCTGGCGCCACAGGGCTATCCGGCGACCACCTTCGACGCCGAGAACGCGCCGGCGATCGCCGCCTCGGTCTTCGGTGATCAAGCAGTTGAGGTCGAGGCCTGGGACGGGCCGTACCTCCTGCTACCCAACGCCGCCGCGGTGCAGCGGTACGTACGGCATCATTTCCTGCCACCGGAAGCCGCCGACAGCGTCACCGCGCCGTTGACTCTCACCAAGCGCGGTTGCTTCGTCTGGGCCCGCAAGCACTGACGGGTTCGCATCATGCGAATGTCGCCCGCTGAACTCCGGACCGGGCGACACTGATCTTGGGATCACCGTCGCCGCGACGGCCGAGCGGGGAGGTGTACGTGTCCGGGAAGCTCCTCCTCCGATGGCTGAAGTACACCGGACTCAGCCTGGCTGGCCTGGCGCTCCTGGTCACCGTGATCTTCCTGATCACCGGACTGGACCCGCGATCCATCCCGCCGCACCGCTATGTGATCCCGGTCGCCGGACTGATCCTGTTCTGCCTGATGGCGGCCGCGATGTCTCCCCCGCGACGGAACCCGGCGGATGGCGAGTCGACTTCGAGGTTGTTCAACCCACGGATCGTTGCGTTGATGGTCGTCCTCATCGTCATCATCGCGGCACTACTGGTCGTCCTGCTCTGAAGCCGTCGACCAGCCGCGAGAACGAAAGAACCGGTCGAGATCTGTTGATCAGGACCGGTCTCTTCGGTGGGCGATACTGGGTTCGAACCAGTGACCCCTTCGGTGTGAACGAAGTGCGCTACCACTGCGCCAATCGCCCGTCGCAACGTCCCGGATGACCCGAGCCGCCTCAACGCGGTGTTCAGGATAGCGCATCCGGAGGGGTGCCTTCGACACGGATTCCGGGCCGCGAGGCGGTCTAAATCTCGGTCGGAAGGTCGGCGGCCGGTGTTAGCGTCGGCCCGTGATGGAGCGATGACGCGCCGCGGCTGGCTGTTGTTCGCCGCGCTGAGCCTGTTCTGGGGGATCCCGTACCTGTTCATCCGGGTCGCGGTGGTCGAGATCGATCCGCTGCTGCTCGCGTTCGGCCGGACGTTCCTCGGGGCGCTGCTGCTGCTGCCGTTCGCGCTGCGGCAGGGGGCGCTACGGCCGTTGCTTCGGCACTGGCGCTGGATCCTGCTCTATACGGGGATCGAGATCATCGTCCCGTGGTTCATGCTCGGCCATGCCGAGACCCGGCTGAACAGCTCGACCACCGGCCTGTTCATCGCCGTCGTGCCCTTGATCGCCGCGATCATTCTCGGCCGGCTCGGCCATGATCGATTCGATGCTCGCCGGATCACCGGTCTGCTGCTCGGGTTCGCCGGCGCAGCGTTGTTGGTCGGCCTCGACGTGCACGTCGACGACCTGGTGTCGGTGGGTGCGCTGGCGCTGGTGACGATCGGGTACGCGGTCGGGCCGATCATCATCAGCCGGAAGCTGTCCGACCTCCCGCCGCTCGGGGTGATCACCGCGTCGCTGATGATCTCCGCCGTGGTGTACGCGCCGTTCACTCCCCTGGTCTGGCCCGATCGGATGGTGTCGGCGCAGGCGATCAGTTCCGTCGTGGTGCTGGCTGTGGTGTGCACCGCCGGCGCGTTCCTGGTGATGTTCGCGCTGATCGCCGAGGTCGGGCCGAGCCGGATGACGTTCATCACCTACATCAATCCGGCGGTCGCGATCATCCTCGGCGCGGTCGTGCTGCAGGAGCCGCTGACGATCGGGCTGGCGATCGGCTTCCCGATGGTGATCATCGGCTCGATCCTCGGCACCTGGAAGTCCAAGGCGCCACCCCCCGAGGCCGCCGGCACCGGTCCGGAGCTGGACGACGAACCGACCTCCAGCGTCAAACCTTAGGCC
This sequence comes from Microlunatus speluncae, assembly GCF_009299835.1. Lineage (GTDB taxonomy): Bacteria > Actinomycetota > Actinomycetes > Propionibacteriales > Propionibacteriaceae > Microlunatus > Microlunatus speluncae. Next base: position 550,963 of record NZ_VKCZ01000014.1, on the reverse strand, counting down.
TCCAGTGCGGCCGTCGAGCGGTCGGCGAAGATCTTGGCCGCCGCGGCGGTCTTGACGCCGGTCGCGAATTCCTGATCACCCCACCGGTGCACGTGCTGCACGTCTCGCAGCGACGATGTGATGAACACCTCATCGGCCCGTCGGGCCTCGTCCTCGGTCAGATCGGCCTCGCGGCCGCCGCACCACTCGAGCACCAGGGCCCGGGTGATGCCGGCCAACGGACCCGACTCCAGGGTCGGCGTGATGATCTCGTCGCCGAAGATGAAGAAGATGTTCGAGCCGGTGCCCTCGCACACCTGGCCGGCGTTGTTGATCAAGATCGCCTCGGTCGCGCCGCGCTCGGCCGCGTAGGCCAGCGCCCGCACGTTCTCCGCGTACGAGATCGACTTCACCCCGGCCAGCGCGCCCCGCTCGTTGCGGGTCCACGGCGCCGTGACGATCGCCGTCGACGACTCCATCGGCGGGCTGGCGTCGGCAGCAACCACCACGGTTGGCGGCCCGAAGGCCGGCTGAGACCCAAGCGGGCCACGGCCTCCGGTGTAGGTGATCCTGATCTTGCCGTGCTCGTACCCGCGATCACGCAACACCGCGTCGATGCCCTCGCGCAGCTGTTCATGATCAGGATCGGGCAGGCCGAGCAGCCGTGCCGACCGGGTCAACCGGTCCAGGTGCCGGCCGACGGTGAAGGGGCCGGCCGGCAGCACCTTGAGCGTCTCGAACACGCCGTCACCGACGACCAGGCCGTGATCGGCGGCCCCGATGGTGGCCGATTCGGGGTCGGTGAACAGCGTCCCGTTCACCCAGATCCGCAGGTCGCTCGTGGCCGGCGCAGGGGGTTGATTCACAGCCGTGGTCGAGGTCATGTCGCCACGATAGTGCGCCGGAAACCACAACGGTGGAACCCAGTTGGACTCGCACGGGCGGCTAGGCTAAAGTTCCTGAACGCACCGCCCCTTCGGGAGCGGCGCGCGGACGTGGCTCAGGGGTAGAGCATCACCTTGCCAAGGTGAGGGTCGCGGGTTCGAATCCCGTCGTCCGCTCGGAGCGGGTCTCGCCGTCTCGGTGGGGTTCGCAACGCTCCTCGGTGGAGTGGCCGAGAGGCGAGGCAACGGACTGCAAATCCGTGTACACGGGTTCGAATCCCGTCTCCACCTCGGGCGATTGGCGCAGCGGTAGCGCACTTCCCTGACACGGAAGGGGTCACTGGTTCGATCCCAGTATCGCCCACCCTAGTGAAACGGCAAATCGCCCCGGACCAAGACTGGCCCGGGGCGAACTGTCCGACAAAGTGTCCGACATAGCCGATCATTCCTTGGCAATCTTGAACCTGTCATTGAACGCCAACGCGCCGGTCTGCACTACGGGCCGGAGCTGATGGCGGTAGACAACCTCGGTCACCCGACTGCCGCCGGCGTGGCCGACCAGCATGGCGATCTTGTCCACCTCCAGACCCATGTCCGACAGCATCGAAACGAACGAGTGACGGAGCTCCCGCGGCGTCCACTCCGATGGGTCCACGCTCGGCACCCCGCCGAGTGCACGACGGAAGTTCCGGCGCGTGTTGGCGGCATCCATCGCGGTGCCGACCAGGGTGGTGAACACCAGGCCGGTGTCCTGCCAGTCCGGCCCCGCCTTGAGCCGCTCCGCGGCTTGCGTAGCTCGCTCGGCGCGGAGGGCGCCGATGCAGAGATTCGGCAGAGCAAGTGTCCGCCGGGACCGCGGCGTCTTGGTGTCGCCGTTGCGCCGGACCGAATGCCACACCGCCATGTAGGGCGGCACCTCCACTTGACCGACGGTCGTCGGGGTCAGATAGACGTGATCCCACCGCAGGCTGCGCAGTTCCTCGGTCCTCGCCCCGGTCAGGAGTGACAGCACGATGTAGCAAAACATCCGGTCCTCCTTGGTGTGGTCCAGCACCTCGTCAATCTGCTGTGGTGTCAGCGATTTGGATCGCCTGCCGTCCTGCCCGGTCGGAGTGACGGCGAGCTCCACGACGTTTCGGTGCACGCGGTCCTCCACCATCGCCCGCCGGACCGCTCGGCTCAGGTAGGACCGCACCATGGCGAGCACGCTCCGGGCCAGCACGGCGGCCCGGCCCTTCAGCCACTTCTCGACATCAGTCACGCTGAGATCTCGTAGCTTGATCGCGCCGACCCAATGGCAGGCCGGGTCCGGGTGTTCCGGAATGACGTGGTGGGCGCAGAGCGTCCTGATCTTGTTCTGCGTGTTCGGGTCGAGGTCGGCGATCCCCGTTGCTAGCCAGTCCGTCACCGCCTGCTCAACGGTGTAGTTGGGCTGGTTGATCTTGATCCCGTTCTTCAGGTCGCGGAGCAGTTCGCGCAGTGCTTCCTTGGCGTCGGTCTTAGTGCGTCGGTAACGCCGAACCGAGCGCCGCTTGCCTCGCCCGTCGTAGCCGGTCGTCACCTCGGCGACCCATCGTTGCCGTTCCTCACTCCAGTACAGGCCGCCGTCGCCGTGCGGTCGCTGCTTGCTCATCAGGCTGCCGCCTCCTCTTCCAATCGTTCGATGTACTCGGTCAGTGCGTTGTGCGTGATCCGCCGGGACCGCCCAACCGTCACTGACCGGATCTGGCCGGATCGGATCAGTTCGTAGATGGCGCTTCGGCTGAGCCGGAGCACGTGCGCCGCCTCGGTCACGCGATACATCAGTTGCTGGTTCATCGGCTTGTCTCCTTCGGGTCGGCCGGCATCGCCGGGGTCGGTCGTAGCTGCTCGAGTGGGACAGGTGGGACAGGTGTCCCGGTCGGTGTCCCACCCGGATCGGGCTGATTTACGCCTGGATCGGGGGCCGACTGGGACAGTGGGACAGGTGGGACAGTTCCTGTCCCGGTGCAGTCCCACTCGTTGGGGACGGCGGTGTAGCTGCCGGTGTCGCTGCGGATCAGCTGGTTGCTGGCCGCCATCCGGGAGCAGGTCCGGCGGGCCAGTTCGTAAGGGATGCCGGTGGCGTCGGCGATCTGTTTGGGGCCGATGCCGGGGTGTTCGCGGACGTGGCGCAGGATCTGGGCGCGGGCGGTGTGCAGGGTGTGATCGATGGCGGGTCCGTCGAGCAGCTGCCAGGTGCCGGTGCGGCGGTCGAGCCGGAGGGCGCGTTCGGTTTCTTCCACGTCGCGGCCGGTCGTGTGGAGCACGCCGTCGGCCTCGCCGCGGGCGCGTTTCAGGACGTGGATGGCGTCGGCGGCGCCGGCGATGCCGTTGGTGCCGGACAGGGTTTCAATGAAGTCGTCCGCGGCCATCTTGCGGATGTGGTGGACCAAGATCACGGCGACGCCGTAGTCGTCGGCGATGCGTTTGGGGATGGTGGTGGCGGCGTAGTCCTCGGTGTAGCTGTCCCCGCCGCCGGGGACCTGGCCGCGGACCTTGGCGAACACGTCGATCACGACCATCCGGGCACCGGGGTGGTGGTCGAGCCAGCCGCGGATCAGCTCGGCACCGCCGGCCCGCAATGGCGGGCACTCGGTCGGCAGGTGCAGGTTCGCCGGCGGCGGTTCGCCGTCGAGCACTTGGCGGAGCCGGCGTTGCAGCCGGCGCGGGGTGTCCTCGAGCGCGAGGTACAGCACCGGCCCCGGGTCGCAGGTGATCGAGCCGAGCGCCAGGCCGCCGGCGGCGACCGCGACGGAGATGGCCAGCACCAGGTAGGACTTGCCGACCTTGGGCGGCCCGGCCAGCACCGACAGCCCTTCAGGGATGATGTCGGGCACGGCCCACCGCGGCGGCGGGAACTCGGTGTGCAGCAGCTGGTCGGCGGTCCACGCGTCCGCGAACGGATGGAGCGGGCGCACCACGTCGTCTGTCGGGTGGGGCCGGGCAGTCATCAGGCGGCGACCTTTCGCGGGCGGCGGGTTCCGTTGGTCAGTCCGTTGGTGATCGTCTTGTGCGCCTGCCGTTCGGTGTGGTCGCGGCGCGGGCACCGGTCGGCCAGCTGCCGCTCGGCGTTGAACAGAGCGGCGTAGGCGGCGTGGTAGTCGAGCTCGTCGCCGCCAACCAGACACCCGAGGGTGAGTGCGGCCTTGTAGAGCGCGGCGTTGTGATCACCGGGTGCGGCGTTGATGATCAGGTCGCACTCGGCGTTGACCGCGCCTTGCACGTAGGCGCTTGGGGCGGTCACGTCGGCCGGGTACGGGATCGGCGGGGCCAGCTTGGGTTTCGTGAGCCGGGCGGCGATCCAGTCCGGTAGCGGGGCCGGTGGGGCGTCGTGCAGGGTCCGGTAGGCGCCGGTGCGGAATTGGGTGCCGGCGGCGACGACCAGGCCGCCGCGGCCGCGGGTGTCGATGCACCAGCCGAGCTCGCGGGTCGTGTTGCCGAGCTCGCCGCCGGCCGGCGTCCGGTAGTACAGGTGCAGCCCGCCGCCGGCGGTGCCGACCGTGTAGATGTCGAGCGGGAGCCGGCCGCCGGCCTGATCGGCGAGCTCGGCGAGCGCGTCGGTGCCGTCGCGGATGCCCGGGCCGGGTGGCGGTGGGTCGTCCGGCTTGGGTTGGTCGCAATCGATCACTAGGAGCCCGGACGGGCCGCAGTAGATCCCGACCCCGTAGCGGTCGTTGCCTGGTTGGCTCCACCAATGCCGGGCCTTGTCCGGGTCGCAGGTTGCGGCGGCCTGCCAGTTCTTCCACAGTGGGCGTTTCTGGCCGATCCGGAGCGGAAACACGTACCAGCCGCGGCCGACGGCCTCGAGCGCGGCGACCAGGTGCGCCGGGCCGGCCTCGAGCTCACCCGGCCCGGGCCGCCGGCGGGCGTAGTGTGGTGCCTCGTTCATGATCCGATGTCCCTTCCGTGGTCATGGGCAAAGTGAGAGAAGGTCGGCCGGCCGGCGGCCCGGACGTTGCAGCGTCCAGGCCGCCCACCAAAGGGCTCAGAACGGCGGCGTGCCCGCTGCTCCGGCTCCGGCGGTAGCCGGTTCGGCCCGGCCGCCGGCCGGCGTCGCGGTCCACGGATCACCGCCGGCCGGCGTGCCCTCGGCTGCCGGCTGCCGCTGGTCGGCCCGTTCGGCCTGGTCGCGGGTGGCCTTGGTGACGGTCGCGGTGGCCCAGTGCAGGGACGGTCCGAGGTCGTCTACCTCGAGGTCGATCGACCAGCGGGTTTCGCCGTCGTCGGTGGTCCAGTTGTTCTGCCGGAGCCGGCCGGAGGCGATCACCCGAGCTCCCTTGCCGAGCGAGGCGGCGATGTGATTGGCGAGGTCGCGCCAGGCGGTGGCTCGCAGGAACATCGTTTCGCCGTCGGTCCAGCCGTTGGTGGTGCGGTCGTAGCGGCGCGGGGTCGCGGCGATCACGAACCGGGCATACGCCTGCCCGCTCGGGGTGAAGCGCAGTTCCGGATCGCCGGTCAGGTTGCCGGTGATCGTGATGGTCGGTTCGTTACTCATCGTTGGTTTCCTCTCGGGGTTGGGTCGTTCGGTTGGTTGGGTCAGGCGGCCAGGCCGGGCGGCTGGCCGTGGTGGGCGGACTTGTTGGCCTCGCCGATCCAGGCGGCGGCGTAACGGGCGTTCCGCTCAGCAGCGCGGAGGTGCTCGGCGACCGCCAGCGGGTTGCAGCCGACCGCCGGGCCGCCGTGGCCGGCGAGGGCGAGGGCCCGCACCAGCTGGTCGCAGTGGGCGGCCAGGCCGACCGCGGCGTGCTCGAGCTCGGCACCGATCGCGGCGACGGTCGGGCCGGGCATCGGGGTGCCGACCATCGCGTAGTGCGCGGTGTCGATCAGGTCGGCGGCCTGCCGAACGGCGGCCAGGATCGTCGCGTGATCGGGGTGCAGCGTGGTGGTCATTTCGGGTTCCTTCCGGGGGTTTGGGTGCTTGCTCGGCTGGGTTAGGAATGGGGCCAGGGGTGGAGGCTGGTCAGCCGCTCGAATCCGGTCGGTCGGCCGTCGACGTCGAAGGTCATTTCGGAGTGTTCGTGGGTTCCGGCGGCGTGGGCAACGGCGGCCAGGACGAGCTCGGTCGCGTGCCGCTCGAGCCCGGACAGGGTGTCGCCCAGGTGGATCGGCCGATCGGCGGTGATCGAGGCGGCGAGCTCGAGCATGCGGCGCTCGCCGCCGGACAGGTAGCCGGCCTCGGACACCTTGCGGGTGTCGAACCAGACCGTGCCGTCGGCCGGGTCGGTGACGATCCACGGCCCGGTCAGCAGCCGGCCGCCCCAGGCACGAATCAGGAGCTCAACGCCGGCCTCGCAGGTGTACAGGCCGCGCGCCCACGTCCGCAGCGCGACAACTCGGCGGGCCAGTTCGGCGGCCCGGTCGGGATCAATGGTGTTCATCATTCGGGTGTCCTTTCGGTTAGAGGTGGTGCCGGTTCTTCTTGGCGTTGTTGACGAGTCGCCAACCAACGCGGAGGCGTTTGCCGGTGCCCTTGCAGCGGCCACAGTCGCGCCAGGCCTTACCGCCAGGTGAGCGGCGTTTCCCGGATCCGGTGCAGCGGCGGCAGGCGGCGAAGGGCCAGATCCGGCAGGCCAGGGCGTAGAGCAACCCGCCGCCGACCGCGACCGCGAGCACGGCCAGGACCAGTTCCGCGGTGCTCACTTCGCACCCCGGATCTTCGGCGGCCATTTGGAGCCGCGACGGACCGCGTTGTAGCGGGCTTCGTCGATGCAGCCGGTGGTGATCGCGAGGTTGTCGTGGCGGATCTTGACCCACGGGCAGGAGAAGTGCCGTTTCCGCATCACCCGGCCCGGCTCGTTCGACACCACACCGTCACCGCGACAGCTCGCCGTGAAAATCAGCGCGACCACGACGACGACAGCCGCGGCCAGGCGTAGCCACCGGCCGCCTCGCCCGCGGCCGGTCACTGGCCCGCCCGTCGAGTGATGGTCGGTTCGTTGCTCATCGTTGATTCCGCCCGGGATCGGATGGGCGGGTAGCAGGCGCGGATGGTCCGTTCCTGCCACCCTGACAGCCGGCGGCCGGCCTTGCGGACGGCCTGCCGGGCAGCGGTCCGCTCGAGCCCATAGGTCCGCCAGAACGCGGTCACGGCGGGATGGTCCAGGCCGTGTTCGACCTCGAGGTCGCGGCCGTCTCGGGCGAGCTCGCCAAGCCGGTACAGCTGGGCGAACGCCGCGGCGTAGTCGGACAGGTCCTGCCAGTCACCGGCCGGGCGGAGCGGCTCGAGTCCCCACCGCTCGAGCCGGCGGCTCACCGCGGCCTTGACCCGTTCCACGGCCTCGTTGCGTTCGATCGGGCGGAGCGCGTCCACACAGTCCAGGCAGATCGGCAGCACTGTGTCCGGGGCGGGGTCGTCGGGCTCGGCGAGCAGCGACGCCCCACACAGCGTGGTCGGAACCCGGCCGGTCAGGTCGGCGATCCAGCCGCGCAGCGCTCCCACGGCGTGGTGTTTCTCGCCGTCGCCGAGCAGGTCCTGACGGATAGCGCAGGCCGGGCCGGCCGCCGGCTCGGTCTCGTACGGCTCGGTCTCGTATGGGGCGTTCACAACGGCCGCCGATCAATGGCCTCGATCCAGCCGGTGGCGACGGCGGCGACCTGGACGAGCTCGGCGCGCAACCGGTCGGGGTCGATTTCGGCCATGGCCTCGGCGAACTCCTCGGCGAGCACGTCGGACCAGGTGCCGGTGCCCTCGGCGAACCGGTGGTCGGTGATCCGGATGCGCTGGTCACGCTCGAGCGTCCACAGTTCGCCGCCGGTGCCGTCGGGATGGTTCTGCTCGCCCCACTTCTCGTCCTGGCGGCGGCGTTCGGCGGCGATGTCGGCGAGCACGTGCCGGGTCGCAACCTCGGCGGCGTGCTCGGCGATCGCCACCGTGAGCTCGTCGGCGGTTGCCGGACCGGGCTGGCTAGCGGCTAGCGGTTGGGTGGTGGGCATGGTGTCTCCATTCGGGGGGTTTCAGGCTGAATTGGGGTCTGATCAGGGGTGGCCGCTAGAGCGGCATCGTCCCTAGTGGGGTGCTAGAACGGGCCGCTAGCGGCCCTGCTAGACCTAGCAGGGGTGCGGTGGCCTTCTGATGCTCAATCGGCGGCCCCGTCCGGCCCGGCGGCCTGCTCGCGGTTCAGGGCCCGGCGGGCCTTGTCGAGGTCGGTGCGGTGCACGCCGCGGCGGTTGGCTCCCTTGGCGCCGGCGGGCTTGTACCAGACCTGATCGGTCTCGATCCCGTACGGCTTCAGCTGGCCGGCGAGGCCGTGCTGGTCCAGGCCGCGGTAGTGGTCGGGCCGGAGCCCGGTCAGGAGCTCGCAGAGCCGGGTGGACCAGACCTTGTCTTCGCCGGCCGGCCAGATCGAGGCGAGGTCGGCGAGCAGGGAGAACGCCGGCCCGGTGGTCGGGGTGTCGCCGGTGGCGTGGCCGGTCAGGGTGCCGGCGGCCTGCCGGGCGGCCAGGGCGCGGTCGGTGATGGCTTCGGCCTCGGCGGCTTCGACCTTGTAGGTGCGCACCACCTGGTGCTCATCGGCGTGCCCGTCGAGGATGCCGATGCCCTTGTCATTGCGGGTGAACGCGGTTGCCTTGAGCCCGTTTTGGTGGGCTGAGGTGCCCAGGATCATGTCGTTTTCCTGGTGTCCCTTGACCCGCATCGCGCACCGCACCCCGACCAGCGCGGACAGCGAGGTCGGGATGGACTCCTTGTCCGGCCGCTGGGTGGCGAGCAGCAGCATGATGCCCATCGCCGGTCCGAGCTTGAGGATCTTCTGGCACAGCGCTTCGGCCTCGGTCGCGTGCTTGGAGGTGAACAGGCCGTGGCACTCATCGATCCCGCACACGATCGGCTGCAACTTCAGCTTGAGGTTCTTCGCCGCCGCGCTGGTCAGCTGGTTCTCCGGCAGCACGTCGGCCGGAAGCCGGCGCATCGCCTCCGCCCGCCGATCCACCTCCTTCGACAGTTCCCGCAACCCGTCCATCACCAGGTCCACGGTCGCGTCATCGGCCGGGCCACAGCCGTAGCGGTGCGACACCTTCTCCAACGCCTTCAGATCGCCGAGGCCTTTGAGGTCGTAGACGTAGAGGATCACCGTCGGATCGAGCGCGGCGGCCAGCAGCAGCAGCCGGACCGCGAACGTCTTGCCCATCCGCGGGATCGCGCCGAGCAGCATCGAGGTGTACATCAGGCAGAACGCGACCGTCTGGCCGCGCTGGTCGGTGCCGAACGGGATGTCGGCGAAGATGTCGAACTCGCCCGCCTTGGTCAGCGGCCAGGCCGGCTGCTTGGCCTTGGCGAAGTCCTCATCGCCGACCCACACGATCAGCCGGCCCTCGTGCACCGACGAATCCCCTTCTGGCCACACCATCCCCCGGGTGCGGCGCAGCCCGGAGGCGAGTTCCTCCTTCCGCTCGATCACGTGTGCGGCGGTCACCCCGTACGGGAGATCGATCACGGCCCGGTACCCCTCGCCGTGCCGGGCGATCTCGTCCGGGAATCCCACACCCTGCCCGCCGGGCTTCAGCGCGGCATTCAGCCGGGCCAGGCCCAGGGAGCCGAGCGCGGTGATCAGCTGGCTCGAGGTGAGCTCCGGGATCTTCAGCGCCGTGGTCGCCCGGGACAACACCGGCTTGTCGTCGTTGGTCCCGGCCTTGCCGAGCAGCCCGATCAGCACCGCCGCGATCAGCAACAGTCCCGGGAGCGGGAGCACCACGACCGCCGTGCCGAACGCGATCGTCCCGGTGATCGCGACCAGCACCGACAGGGTGCCGCGCACCCGTTGCCGGCCGACCGACTTCTCCGTCAGCTTCATGTGCATTTCCGGGTCGTTGGCCTGGATCGCACCCGTCACCAGCGGCCGGGACTCCGCATCCCGGACCCAGTTGAACCAGTCCCGCGACACCCGAAACGCACCCCGGGGGGAACGGGCCAGCAACCGGCCCGCATAGACCGGGACCCGGGCCGCGTGGAACCCGGTCACATAGCGGGCCTTCTTCGCGGCCCACTTGAACGCCGACACCCGGGTGCGCCGATCGGTCAGCCAGTCCGGGATGATCGGCTTGCGGGACTCCTCGAGCTCCCACGGGAGCTTCGTGCCGCCCAGGGTGCGCGGGTCCGGGTCCACCAACACCACCGGGCGGGAATCCTCCCCCTCCCCGTCGTCGGTGTCCTCGAGGGTCCCGGGAGTCCCGACCGGGACCATCCCGCCGTCCGGGCGCAGCACCAACGCACCCGCCTCCCGGTCCTCCCGGGAGTCGTCGTCCAGTTCCTCCCGGTCTCCCGCCCCGGTCTCCCGGTCCTCTCCCGGGTCGCCGGTCTGGCCGTCGGGATGGTTCGGGATGGTCGGGTCCTGGTCCTCCTCGTCCCCCGGGAGCGGCCACACCGCCCCGGTGTGCTTCGGGAACCGGATCACCTCACCCGTCCGGCCCCAGCGGCCGTCGGCGTCGCCCTGGTCGTCGTCGTGCTGGTCGCGTTGTGTCGTCTCGGTCATCACGCTGCCTCCCTCTCGATCCGCACCGCTTCACCCGCGGCGTCCTGGTCCTGCTCATCCCGCTGCGCGTCCTGGTCCCGGTCGCCGGGCTCGGCGTCTTTCCACTCCCGGACCCAGCCGCGGGCACCGGAGTCGTCGGCCTCCACCGCCCGGGCCAGCTCGGCCGCGGTCGGCATCCGACCCTCGGCCCGCGCCGCGTCCCACAACACGCGAGCTCGCGCCTTCTTCGTGCCCTTCCGACCCGCCGCCGGCGTGGCCATCTCGGCCCGCTTCGCCGCCGGCCTCGAGCTCGCCGGCCGCGAGGTCGCCGGCGGCCTGGTCGCCGGCCGGGCCGACGGCTCGAGCTCGGGCCGGGCTGGCGTCGTCGGCTCGAGGGCGGCCGGGGCCGGCGCGGCCTTGTCGGTCCGGCGGGTGAGCCGGCGGCTGGTCGGGGTCAGCAGCGCATCGAGGTGCAGCACCGCGGCCAGCACGATCGGGGCGACCATCGCCGCGACGATCACCAGGGCCAGCCCGGCCGGCAGGTGGCCGGCGTGGATCAGGTGGCCGGTCACGTTGCCGGCCAGCGACGCGCCGAGCGCGGCCAGGGTGAGCCGGCGGGCATAGCCGCGGGTCTGCGGATTGGTCGGCTTGCGGCGCAGCCAGATCCGGCCGCCCAGAAACCCGGGCAGGTCGATCAGCACCGGCAGCAGGTAGGCAGTCCAGCCCGTCCAGCCGGCCTGCTCGGCGAGGAACACCAGCGTGCTGCCCGAACCGATGATCGCCCCGACGATCACCACATACAGCCCGAGACGGACCAGCTGGTCCGGCGCGTTCTCCTCCGGGCCGGCCGTGTTGATCTTGGGTGTGGAGTCGATCTTGGTCATTAGGCTGCCCGCCCTTCGTTGTCGGTGCCGGCCTCGGCGGCCCACTCGGTCTTGCGGTCCCGGCCCAGCTGGCGGCCGGTGTCGCGGTTCCGGTAGTCGAGCGGGTGCCGGCGGTACTGGCCGGCGACGATCCCGTGCAGCGGCGGATCGGTCGCGACGAACGCCGCGCACAGGCCGAACACCGGGCACGCCGTCTTGCACAACCGGGCCGCCCGCTTGATCTCGAGCTCGTCGCCCTGCACGGTGTCGTCGGCGTCCCACGTGCCCGGGTCCTGCGTGCACGGGATCGTCACCCCGTCGCCGATCTGATCTTGAATCGCCCGGGTCAGCACCACATGAGTCCGGGCCTGCTCCGTCGTATAGGTCGGCCCCGGCAGTGGATCAGTCCGCACCGGCAGCTTCTTCGCGGTCGCGCTCATGCCGCCGCACCACCAAGATCATCAGCAGCGCCATGATCAGCAACGGCCAGATCGTCGGCTGCGGCCTCGTCGGCCGGGTCAAGATCGACAGTGAACAGATCCGGCCACTCCGCCATCCGATCCGCCGCGGCCTGCCGGGACGCGATCTTGTGCGCCAACTCCCAACACGGCCCACACATCGCCCGCTTCGGAGCCCGGGCCGCAGCCGCGGTATCGATCCGGATCTCTGGATCGGCCGGCACCACAAACAACGGCCGGCCCAACACGTGCTCCCGGTCGCACCGACCGCCCCCCTTCGCATGATTGCGGCCACACACCCCGCGGCACTCACACCGCGAACCAGCCCGACCGATCACCGCATCCTGCACCGCGGCGACCTCCGGCCAGATCGAACGAAACTCCGCCCCGCTCATCGCCGGCCACCGTCCGTAATCACGACGACCGCAACGGTGATCATGGCCACCAGGACCAGGGCCCAAATCGGCCGGATCACCTCAAGCAACGCCATCAGAGACTGATCCATCACGCCGCCACCGCCTGCACCGAGGCCGGCACGTGAACCGTGCGCAGATGAGCCCGGCCGGCATCATTAGCCGCCGCCTCCGACCGCTCCCGGCCCGAACCAGGACACGCCGGCAGACCGGCACAAGTCCACGACCACCGACCGCCCAGAGACGGCCTGACCCGGATCGGACGCTCAACATGCAGCCGCGGCATCAGAACTCACCGCCCGCGGCCTGCTCGGTCTCCGCCTGCGCGGTCCGCAGCGACACAGCCGCCATCGCGAACAACGACGACAACCGCTCCAACTGATCAACCGAGTCAGCGATGATCACCACCGATTCGACATCAGCCTCGATCGTCACAGCCACAGACCGGCCGAACGACGGGACCCGAAGAACCCGCCAGTCCACCCGGTTCTCGCGGCGGACAAACAACGTCGCAGCCAACGGCTTCTCCGCCCGGCGCATCACCGGCCACCGCCGTTCAAACCGGCCTGGATAGACGAGATCACCGTGTCGCAGAACGTCTGCAACCCATCGATGATCGGCGGCCCGACCGTCGTGCTCGCCAACGCCAGACCCAGAAACACACCGACGACCGCGCCGCCCAGACCCTGCTTGCCGAACTTCACCAGCAAGAACAGGCCGACCGCCAAGATCGCCACCAACGGAACCGTCACCATTGCGTCCGCCCCCCAGACCAGCGATCCGCGTAAATCTCGAGCATCTCCGTCACCTTCCGTTCGTCGCCCCGCCTGCCATGTACAGACTGAGTCTGCAACATTACAGACAGTTTCTGTATCAATCAATGGTCAGCTTGGAACCTCGTGGTCCACACTGGTTCCATGGCGGGACCCCCAACAGAGGACACAGGCGGACACCGGGCGGACACGCTGGACGTGGCTGCCCTGTGCAAAGAGCGCGGGTGGAACTGGAGCAGACTCGCTCGCGAGTTGCGCCGCGTCGCCAAGATCGCGGGCATCACCCTGCCCAGCGATGACAGCCTCCGGCGGAGGTTTCGGGGCTGGGCAAACTCAGGCCGACAACCGGATGAGATGTACACGATGTTGCTGCGGCAGGCTTTCGGCCTGGTGCAGACGCACCCTGTCGAGCATCCCGGCGACTTCCTCGGAAGAATTGACCGCGGCTTTTCGATCGACAAAGAAACCGTGGCGGCGTTGGAGGCCCAAACTGACGGCATGCGCCTACTCGATAGGCGCCTCGGCGCTCATAGACTCTTGAGTCAGTCAGAAATGCATGCCCGGACAATTGCTGATCTTGTTCAGTGGTCCCCCGAAGGCCACATCCGGCGAGATCTGGCAGCAGCGGGCGCCGAAGCCGCGGCATTAGCAGGGTGGCAAGCACTTGACCTTGGTCAACTCAAGGCGGCCTGGAATCTCCACACTTTGGCCCGCGGTCTAGCAGGTGAGTCCGGGTATCCGAGCATCATTGCGCACGTATTCGCACAACAGGCATACGCGTTACTGGACGCCGGCCGAGCCGCTCAGGCGGCGGCGCAGTTCGAGGCGGCGCGCGCAGCAGCTGGCACTAGTGTTCCTGGCGTCGTCCGCGCCTGGCTCATTACAGCTGAGGCTGAGGCTCGGGCCGCAAATGGAGAAAGGGGGACAACGCTAAAACTGCTCGACCGAGCCGATCGATACCTATCGGATGATGCCGTGCCGGGGATTTTTCTGGATCCCGCTCACCTCGCTCGATGGCGAGGTCACTGCCTAGCAAGACTGGGCCACGAAGAGGCCGTCACAACCCTGACATCGGCACTTGAGCAACTCGACCCAGAGTTCAATCGTGCCGCCGCCGGGCTACATACCGATCTCGCAATCGCGCATGATGCGCGTGGCGATCGCGACGGCCGGCACCACCATGCAGAAATGGCAAACAGCCTGTCCTCATCGACCGGATCGACCCGTCAGCGACTCAGAATACAGGCACTACTCGATGCCGAAGGCGAGCAAGTGAAGTAGCGCGACCAACGTTCCAGAGTTCGAAATCTCCCCGGCCTTAATCCGGCCTTTGATGGAATCCAAGGCGATCCATTCGAGGCCAGCACCCTCATTCTTTTCAGTTGGCTCGGAAGCTGCGCGGGCCCCAGTCGCGACAAATACGTGATGTGGACTACGCACCATGCCAACGACCGGTTCGAAGCTGACGACATGATGAATTTCCGCGACGACTAATCCGAGCTCTTCACGAACCTCTCGCCGCGCCGTTTCGATGGGCTCTTCGTCGTCGTCGACCAGGCCGCCGGGTAATTCCCAGTTCCATAGATCGGGCGCAAACCTGTGTCGCCAAACCAATCCGACATTCTCGCCGGATTCATCAATTATCGCTGTCATGGCGGCGGCACGCATCGTGACAACGTGGTGCTCGAATCGGCTGCCATGCGGCGGTTCGACGTCCACTTTGCTGAGCCGAACCCACTCCGACTTGTACAAGTCGCGCTCGCCGTGCACCAGCCATTCATGGGGATCGGTTCGCTCGGGCGGGGCGTCGCTCTTGGGCCGGCGATGCTCATGCCACTCTCGAATTGTTGCTGCCTCCCAGAGATGGGTTCGCTCACCGAGCGTCTGCACCGGAGCCGGCATCTGGCCCCGGTGTCGATATGCACTGACCGTTCCCGGCTTTACGCCGAGGTACTTGGCAACGTCTGAGGTGGTCCAGAGTTCTCCGGTTTGGGGCACCCACCCAGCATAAATGCCGACGCCTTGCTGGCAGACCAAGCCTCCGTGCCCGGCCGGCTCGAGCTCGAGGTGGGACACCCACCTGTCCCAGCTGTCCCACTGTCCCAGTCGGCACCCCGATCCAGGCGTAGCCGGCTCGAGCTCGAGGTGGGACACCCACCTGTCCCAGCTGTCCCACTGTCCCAGTCGGCACCCCGATCCAGGCGTAGCCGGCTCGAGCTCGAGGTGGGACACCCACCTGTCCCAGCTGTCCCACTGTCCCAGTCGGCACCCCGATCCAGGCGTAGCCGGCTCGAGCTCGAGGTGGGACACCCACCTGTCCCAGCTGTCCCACTGTCCCAGTCGGCACCCCGATCCAGGCGTAGCCGGCTCGAGCTCGAGGTGGGACACCCCCATGCTCTAGCGAGCCCTTCGGGTATCGATCACCGCCGGCTCTCGATCGGATGCTCAGGGTGGATTGCTCGCCGTGCTCGTGACGAGGATCTTGCTAGAGCAGAGGGTGGTGGGAGTCCGACAAACTGTCCGGCATAGGACCTGGACAACAGTGGACGATAGCGACTGCCTGCAGCAGCTGCTAAGGCTTGATCAACACCGGCAAACCGGCCCGGAACTCGCTGACACGGAAGGGGTCACTGGTTCGATCCCAGTATCGCCCACCAGAGTGAACGGCATTCCGCCCCGGAGCAAGATCGGCCGGGGCGAGCAGTTCGAAGACGGTCTCCGCGCTCGTCCGGAAGCTACCGGAGCACTAGCGCCTGCTCTTCCCGGACGTCCCCGACGACCTGCCGTACCTCTGGCCGGACTCGGAGGACCGCGCCGGATTCTGGTGCGGTGATCCCGCACCTTTCGCGCCCTCCGGCCGCTTCGCGGGCTGAATTGAGCCGTTCGATTTCCTCTTCTTTCTGACCTGACGGACTTCTACCGTGGCGGAGTCGTTCGTAGGAATCCGAGGAGAGGAACCCGATGATCCGCCGTATTTCCGCCATCGCAGTGGCCGTCGCCAGCGCCGGAACGGTGCTGGCCGGGGCGACCACGGCCACCGCCGAGCAGCCCACACCGACAGGCAGCAAGGCTGCGCCGGCTTTGTCCTGCACCTGGGAGGTCCAATCACATCAGGTCACGGGGAACTGTTATCGCGACGGGTGGAAGCGCGGGTTGATCCAGTTCCACAAGTCCGGCGCGACCGAGAGTCTCTTCGTCACCGACAAGCGCACCGATGATCGGCATGTGTCCGCCCACATCGTGTGGTGGCAGGACGGCCAGAGGCGGCATCGCGTCGTACGGGATTCCGTTGCTGATGGTCGGGGCAACGCGATCGACGTCGCGGCACCCGACGGCGATCGCGTCTTCCTCTACCTCTGCCTCGATGGCGTCGGCTGCAGCCCGTGGCGCGCCAGTCGGGCCTGATCAAGAGCGTCCCATCCCATGATCAACTGGTCCGGTCGGCCTTGCCGCGTGCTCGGAACCAGCGGCAGTCGTACGGGCCCAGGTCAATGCTGGCAGCACCCTGCTTCACCGGCACCGTGCCGTCGACCAGCAGGTCGGTCAGGTCACCGGTCAGTTTGTCCACCTTGATCTTCGCGTTGCGGTCGGACAGGTTGTGGACGGCGAGGACCGTGCCGTCGTCGATGTCGCAGCGGTGGGCCAGGACGGCGGGGTCGGCGGTGTCGAGGATCTGGTACGTGCCCCAGGCCAGCTCCGGGCATTCGCGGTAGCGCTCGACCAGCAGCCTGATCCAGGTCAGCAGAGAGTCCGGGTCCCGGCGCTGCTCGGCAGCGGCGTCCCACCACATCGGAGTCCGTACGGCCTCGCGGCCCGGGATCGACAGGTCCTCGATCATGCCGACTTCCTCGCCGTAGAAGAGGACTGGAGTGCCCGGCAGCGAGAACAGCAGGCTGTAGACCAGCTTGATCCGCTTCAGGTCACCGCCGAGCATCGACGGCAGTCGCCGGCGCAGGCCGCGGCCGTAGAGCTGCATGTCCTCCTCCGGACCGAAGGCGGCGAAGACCTCCTGCCGCTCAGGGACGGTCAGCTTGTCCAGCGTCAACTCATCGTGGTTGCGGACGAACGTCGCCCAGTGGCAGTCCCGCGGCGGCTGCGGCCGCTCCTTCAGCGCGTGCGCCAGCGAGCTGGCCTCCTGCCGCGCCAACGACAGATACAACTGCTGCATGCCGATGAAGTCGAAGCACAGGTGCAGCTCGTCGCCGACGCCGTCGGGGTTGCCGAAGAACTTCATCGTGTCGGCGTAGGGCAGGTTCACCTCGCCGAGCAGCACGGCCTCACCGTTGCGCCGGGACAGGAACGCCCGCAGGTCGCCGAGGTAGTCGTGCGGGTCGGGCAGGGATTCGACCGGCGCCTCCAGCAGGAACGGGACCGCGTCCACCCGGAAGCCGGACAGGCCCAGCTCCATCCAGAAGCCCATCACTCGGGCGATCTCATCCCGCACGGCAGGGTTGGCCACATTGAGATCGGGCTGGTGCTTGTAGAACTTGTGCAGGTAGTACTGCTTGGCCTTGCGGTCGCACGTCCACAGCGAGGACTCCTGGTCGGGGAAGATCACGCCCTCATCGCCACCGGCCGGCTTCTCGTCGGCCCACACGTACCAGTCGTGACGCGGGCTGGCCGGGTCGCGCGCCTCCTGGAACCACGGGTGCTGGGCCGAGGTGTGGTTGACCACCAGGTCGGCGATCACCCGCATCCCGCGATCGCGGGCGGTGCGGACGCACTCGGCCAGATCACCCAGCGTGCCCAGCCGCGGATCCACCCCGTAGAAGTCGGTGATGTCGTAGCCGTCGTCCCGGTCCGGCGTCGGGAAGAACGGCATCAGCCACAGGCAGGTCACACCCAGCCGGTGCAAATGATCAATCTGTTGGGTCAAGCCGCGGAAATCGCCGTGCCCGTCGCCGTCGGAGTCGTGGAAGGTCTCCACATCCAGGCAGTAGACGACGGCGTTCTTCCACCACAGGTCGGCGGTCCGGGTCAGTTTCATGATCGAACCTCCGGCAGGACGTGCTCGCCGAACGCGTCCAGAAATTGATCTTGCTGTTGACCGACGTGGTGCAGATAGATCTCGGCGAACCCGAGCTCGGCGTAGTCGCGGATGATCTTGGTGTGCCGGCCGAGGTCGGCCGAGATGTTGACCACCCGTGCCACCCGTTCGACCGGGACGTGCTCGGAAACGGCGTCGAAGGTCTCGGCCAGATCCAGATCCCAGCAGGTCGGCGGGCCGAACACGTTGCTGCGCCACTGCTCGTGCGCCATGGTCCGCGCCTCGTCCTCATCGGGTGCCCAGCTCAGGTGCACCTGCAGGTGCAGTTTGCCCCGGCCGCCGGCGTTGCGGTACGCATCGCGCACCTTGATCAACTGCTCGACCGGGGCGTTGACGGTGATCAGCCCGTCGGCCCACTCCGCGCACCAGGCCGCCGTCTCCGGACTGACCGCCGCGCCGACCAGGAGCGGCGGGTCGTCGGGCCTGGTCCATACCCGCGCCCGGTCCACCGTCACCAATCCCCGGTGGGTGACCTCCTCGCCGCGCAGCAGCGCCCTGATCACCTGCACGCACTCGCGCAGGCGTGCGTTCCGGGTCGCCTTGTCCGGCCAGCCGTCGCCGGTGATGTGCTCGTTGCTGGCCTCACCGCTGCCCAGCGCCACCCAGATCCGGCTCGGATACATGGCGCCCAACGTGCCGATCGCCTGGGCGATGATCGCCGGGTGATAGCGCTGGCCCGGCGCGTTGACCACGCCGAACGGCAGCGACGTCGCCTGCAGCGCCGCCCCCAGCCACGACCAGGCGAACGCACTCTGCCCCTGCCGACTGCTCCACGGCGAGAAGTGATCGGAACTCATCGCCGCGTCGAAACCGACCTCCTCGGCCCGGCGGACCGCCTCCAGCAGCGCTGTCGGATGGACCTGTTCGTGGGAGGCGTGGACCCCGATGACCGTCATGTCCGGTCAGGTACCCATCGTTCGCGGCGGCTACACCCGACCGGGTCCTGCGATCGTCCTCGGCCGTACGCTGACGGGATGGATCCCCGGACCGAGGTCCCGCTGACCGGCGGCCACGACTCGGGTCCGGTCGTCCGGATCGGCGACACCGTACGCCGCGGACTCAAGCCCTGGAGTACGTCGATCCACGCCCTGCTGCAACATCTGGAACGGGTCGACTTCACCGCAGCGCCGCGGTTCCTCGGGCTTGATGATCATGGACGGGAGATCCTCACCTTCATCGACGGTGCCGACGGGCGGATCGCCCGTTGCTACGACGACGAAGCGCTCATCGCGACGGCAAAGTTGATCAAGACCTTCCATCTGGCCGTGTCCGACTTCACTCCTCCACCCGGCAGCAGCTGGCGTCCGAACCCGTACGCCCCGCGTGGCACCCTGATCTGCCACAACGACCTCGGCCCCGCGAACACGATCTTCCGGGACGGGCGTCCGCAAGCCTTCATCGATTGGGATCTCGCCGTCCCCTCCACCGCCCTGTGGGACCTCAGCTATGCCGTCCGCACCTTCGTCCCGCTCTACAGTGATCGGGATTGTGAACTGTTCGGCTACGAGCCCGGCCGGCGGAACCGAAGACTGAGCCTGTTCTGCGACGCGTACGGGCTGGACCGCCACAGCCGCACCGAACTCCTGCCGACCGTGCTCGACCGCCTGGAGTCCGAGGTCACGACCTTCGCCCGACGCTGCATCGACGCCCTCCAGCGGCATGGGAGCCAATGGGCCAGAGCCGTCCAGACGCCCTACGTCAGCGGAACCGTGTAAAGAATGAAGCCGCGGTTCTCCGCAACCTGATCATAAAGTCGGCGCGCGGTGGCGTTCGACTCCTGCGTCGCCCAGTAGACCCGGCCGCAATCCCGGGCTCGCGCCCAGGTGGTGACCGCGGTGATCAACGCCCGCGCGACGCCCCGGCCGCGCACCTCCGGGGCGGTGAAAAGATCTTGCAGATAACAGGAGTCGGCCGACGTGGTGCTCGCGTGGGGCAGGAAGTGCGCGATCCCGACCAGCCTGCCCTCGAGTCTCGCGGCGAGGGCGTACATCCGTCGAGCGGCCGCGAACTCGGCCCAGGACTGATCGTAGAAGTCGTCCGGCATGGTGCGTCCGTAGAACTCGTTGTAGCCCACGAACAGCTGCTGCCAGGCCGCGCGGTCGTCCGACGTCAGCGCGCCGACCGTCGGCTCGTCGCTCGTGACCTGGGGCTCGCCGGCATAGCTCATCGAATCTCCTTCAGCGGTTGGTACGACGCTCCGGAGGGATCCAATTCGATGGCAGCTCCCGACCGTCATCTGGCAGTGTCGCAGCGTGCCCACCTCCGACTGAAGCCCAACCCCAACCCAACCCGAGGAGTCACCTTGTCGCCCGATCCCCATCCCTGGCAGGACCCCGCGAATGCGGAGGCCTACGCCGCCTTCACCCACAACTTCCCCATGTATGCCGACACCAGCCGCGACGTCGCCGACCGGGCCGAGGTCGGCAAAGCCAATCGCGTCGTCGACCTGTGCTGCGGCACCGGCGTCACCACCCGCACGCTGCTCGACCGACTACCGGAACGTGCCGAGGTCTGCAGCGTCGACGGCTCGGCCGCCATGCTCGACGTCGCGCGGACCGAGATCACCGATCCGCGGGTCCGCTGGATCCATTCGCCCGCCGAGGAGTTCGACCGCACTCTGCCCGACCTGGCCGGACAGGTTGACGCGGTCGTCTGCAACTCCGCGATCTGGCAGACCGAACTCGCGGCGACGCTGCGAGCCGTTGGCCGACTGCTGCGGCCGGACGGGCGGCTGGTGTTCAACGTGGGATCCAGGTTCATCCGGCGTCCCGACCAAGATCAAGCCGTTCCCCCGCCGGGAACGGAGCATCTCGGCGAGCTGATGCGCCGAGCGGCGATCGAGGAATTCGGTTATCAACCACCGGTGGCGGTCCGGCGGCGAACGCTGCTGACCCCCGAATCGATCCAGGCCGGGCTTGCCCACGCCGGTCTGGAGCAGCACACCGCGGAGCTGATCGACTATCCGTCACGACCGGCCATGACCCGGGCCTGGCTGCAGGTGCCGATCTTCGCCGACACGGTCTGTCCGGGGCTTCCGTACGAACAACAACTGCAGGCCCTGGAGCTCGCGGCCGAGCGCTACGTCGAGCCGGCCACGCCGGCGCCGGCGCCCTGGTACGTCGTCGTCGCACGACCGGCCCGGCGATGATCTACCGGGCCTGGGCCCGAGGGACCGAACAGGGCTCGCCACTACTGTGCGGCGACTGATGCTGCCTGATAGAAGTCCGTGGGCATCGGCCGCGCCAAGCGCCAAGTGATCGCGATGGGTCGTTCACCCTGGTGACTGACGTAATGGGCCGGGCCAAGGAAGAGATAGGGCGCCGTGCCGAACTCGTTCGCCTTCTCTTCGCGAACAAACAGGAGAACCTGGCTGGATCCGCTCAGATACCGCTGTCCGGTAGCCGATGAGACCTTGGTGGTCGATTGGCTTTCCCAGTGGAACAAGGTCGGACTGATCGGATAGTCGCGATACATCGTGGTCGGCGAAAACTCAGCGTCTGACTTCCTGAGATTGACGAAGAAGGCGTCGACGTTGCTTTCGGGGACATACAAGACGCCCTCGCGAAACGAGTTCGGCTTCCGCTGGAGGGAGGCGTAGCCGAGGCCGGCCAGGATCTCCTCCCGCTGGTAGCGGGCATGGATCTTGAGCGGTGTCTCGGTCGTGCTGGATTCCCAGTCGAGCGAGACATGTCTGGCTGCCGAGAACGCAAGATCAACAACGCTCGACAGCTCAGATCTCGCGGCCGGGTCTCGCTGCAGGGTCGCCAGGCCCGCTCCGACGGCGGGGTGACTTCCGCCGTTCGGCCAGAGCGAGAAGAAGAGCATGTCGGCAAGCCGCCGCTCCAACGGCGACAGGTCTTCGTAACGAGGGGCGTCGTCGCGAAGAAGCCTTCCGTAGGTCCTGGCGCGAAGGCCGTCATCGACATGCGCCAGAGCCCGGACCCGCTTGAGGAGATTGCCCTCCTGATCCGATCCCGTGGATGTCGTCAGACCCGCTTCCCGCCGCAGACCGGTCCATGATCGGTTGCCGGCCCGGAGAATGTCGGACAGATCCAAGCCGGATTCGTGCAGGAACGTCGCGAGGTCCAGATCGCCATAGGATCGAAGTTCGGTCACCAGCTGTGACCAGCGGTTGGCGGTCTGGCCCTTGAGGTTCTCGACGATCACCGCTTGGGATTGGCGATCCAGGACAATCTGACAACCCGCCGGCAGGAACGAGAAGCCGCGTTCGACGCCGCTCTCAACGCCCTTCCGCGTGAGGCCGGTCAACGCACGGAACTTGAGATCCCACCGGAACTGCTTGTGCTGATGACCGACGAAATCGAGGACGGTGAGCACGGCCTTCGACGCGGTCCGCCTCAATCCGCGCCCGAGCTGTTGCAAGAAGATGGTGGCGCTGGCCGTGGGTCTGAGCAACAGCACGGTGTCGACATCCGGCAGATCAAGGCCCTCGTTGAACACGTCGGCCGAGAAGAGGATGTTGATGTTTCGGGCCCGGAGGGCGCTGAGTGCTTCGGCCCGATCCGTCGCCGACGTTCTTCCGGTGACGGTCCTGGCCGGAATGCCCGCTTGGTTGAAGATCTTGGTCATGAACTCCGCATGAGCGACGTCGACGCAGAACCCCAGGGCCCGCATCGAACCGGGATCGAGCACCTTGTCGCGCAGCTCACGCAGGATGATCATGGCCCGAGCGTTGTCCGCCGTGTAGAGGTTGGAGAGCTCGCTCTCCTGATAGGCACCGCGCACCCAGGTCAGCCGGGTCAGATCGGTCCCGTCGGAGACACCAAAGTAGTGAAACGGGCAGAGCAGGTCAGCGCTCAGGGCATCCCAGAGCCGAAGCTCGGCGGCAGTCCGACCCCCGAAGTAAATCCTGATGTCCTGACCGTCTGCCCGCTCCGGCGTCGCCGTCAGACCAAGCAGCTCCTTCGGCCGGAGGTGCTCCAGGATCGCCCGATAGGTTGTGGCTGAAGCGTGGTGGAACTCGTCGATCACGACGACGTCGAACGCCTGAGCCGGGATGTTCTCGATCCCGTAGGACGAAAGCGACTGGACGCTGGCGAAGACGTGTTCCCATCGTTCGGGCCTCAGTCCGCCGACATAGGACTCCCCGAAGGAGGCATCGGCCAGGACCTCTCGATAGGTGCGAATCGATTGGTCCAGGATCTCTCGGCGATGCGCGACGAAAAGCAGCTTTGGCCGGGTTCCATGATCAGCACCACATAATCGGCGGTAGTCAAGGGCGGCCATCACCGTCTTGCCGGTGCCGGTCGCGGCGACGATCAGGTTCTGGTGGTGATCATGAATGAGGCGCTCGGCCTCGACGAAGTCGAGGATCTGTTGTTGGTACGGGTACGGCCGGACCTCGAGGCCGGACAGCGACACGGTGAGGCGGTCGTGGGGTCGGGCACCGGCGGCTTCAGCGAGAGCGTCATCGAGCCGGTCACGATCACGGTCCGGATCGTAGGTGGCGAAGCTGGGGTCATTCCAGTAGGAGTCGAAAGTCGCGGTGAACTTGTCAAACAGGGTCGGACTTCCGATCCGCGACAGGCGCACATTCCACTCCACGCCGTCCAGCAGGGCGGCGCGAGACAGGTTGGACGATCCGACGTACGCCGTGTCGAAGCCGGTGTTGCGACGAAACATCCACGCCTTGGCATGCAGCCGAGTGCGCTGGGCGTCGTACTGAATCTTGATCTCGGCACCGAAGTCACGGACAAGTCGATCAAGGGCAGCCCGTTCTGTGGCCCCCAGGTAGGTGGTCGAGATGACGCGCAGCGGTGCTTGTCGGCCCTGCAGCCGCCGCAGCTCCGGTTCAAGCAGCCGCAACCCATGCCACTTGACGAAAGCGCACAGCAGGTCGACCTGATCGGCGGTGTCGATCTCCGACTTGAGCTCGGTGCCGAGGCTCGGCTCATTGTTGGCATTGGTGAGCAGCGCGGATTCCGCGAGTGGCGTGCTCGGCCGCACCGGCTCATACGTGCTGACACCCGGACCGGGCCGCGGAGCGAGCCGGAGGAGCTGACGCGGCGGCGAGTCCACCGGATCGGTGGGGTCGGTTCGGTCCAGGTCCACCGTCAGCCGATTCACCAGGTCGATCCGCCGAGCCTGGTCCCGGATCCCGCTGAGCCGCCGGACCGTCTCCTCGTAAACGTGCCGGGCCAGTACGTGCGGCTGATCAGCCTCGTCGACCGACCGGATCTCCGACTCCAGATCCCCGATGTCGTCCAGCGAGCGCTGCAGCCGCTCGGTGATCAAGGACTCATGAAGCCCCTGCGGCAGGTCGGATGAAGTCACCCGCCAAGCTTGCCCGAAGGGCACCGTCCTCGGCGCGCATTCCGGTCGACGGGCCGCGGCAACCCAGGAAGCAGGCACCTTCTCGGTGCCGGGATCACCGATCGGCGGCCGGGCCCTCCGGCTTGATCGGCAGGGTGCTCTCCACGCCCAGGTAGGCCTGGACGACGGCGTCGTCGGCCAGCAATTGTTCCGACGGGCCGGAGGCGACGATCTCGCCGGAGGCCAGGACGTAACCATGATCGGCGGCGCGGAGGGCGCGGCGGGCGTTCTGCTCGACCAGGAGCACGGTGGTGCCCTCGGCGCGGATCTCGGTGATCACGCGGAACACCTCGTCGACGATCTTCGGCGCCAGGCCCATCGACGGTTCGTCCATCAGCAGCAGGGTCGGCCGGGCGACCAGGGCCCGGGCGATGGTGAGCATCTGCTGTTCCCCGCCGGACAGGGATCCGGCCGGCAGGGCGCGGCGTTCGGCGAGCACCGGGAACCGGGCGTACATCTCGGCGATCGTGGCCGAGGCGGTCCGGCGGCGGTGCCAGCCGCCCAGCCGGAGGTTCTCGTCGACGGTCAGGGTGGCGAGGATCTGCCGGCCCTCCGGCACCTGGACCAGGCCGGTGCCGACCAGACGGTGCGCTGGGGTCCGGGTGATGTCGCGGCCCTGGAAGCTGATCTTGCCTGACCGCGGGCGGAGCACGCCGGAGATCGCGTTGATGATCGAGGACTTGCCCGCGCCGTTGGCGCCGACCAGCGTGACCAGGGCGCCGGCGGCCACGGAGAACGACACGTTGCGGACCGCCTCCACCCGGCCGTAGCCGACGGTCAGCTCGCGCACGTCGAGAATCGGATCAGCCATGATCAACTACCGCCGGCCGGATCGGTCGGAACGGGGTCGGCCGTGTCGTCGGCGCTACCCAGATAGGCCTCGATCACCTCCGGGTTGCCGGCGATCTCGGCCGGCGTTCCCGTCGCCAGCACTTCGCCGAAATCGAGCACGACGATCCGATCACAGGTCTGCAGAACCATTCCGACGTTGTGTTCGATCAGCAGGATGGTCAGGCCGTCCCGGGCCAGGGACGTGATCAACTCGGCCAGCGCCTGCGCCTCCACGTGGTTCATCCCGGCGGCGGGCTCGTCCAGCACCAGCAGCGTCGGATCGGAGGCCAAGGCGCGGGCGATCTCCAGCCGCCGTTGATCACCGTACGACAGCGCCGACGCCCGGGCAGCGGCCCGGTCCGCCAGACCGACCCGGGTCAGGCAATCCGCGGCGATCCGCAACGCCTGCCGTTCGTCGCGGCGGGCCGACGGCAGCCAGAACAGTCGCCGCAGGAACGTCGAGCGGACGGCCAGGTGTGTGCCGACGAGGACGTTCTCCAGGGCCGACAGCCGGCCGAACAGCTTCGAGTGCTGGAAGGTACGGCTGACGCCCGCGGCGGCGATCTTGTGCACCGGCGTCCGTCCCGCCTCGACGCCGAGGACGATCACCCGGCCGGACGAGGCGGGGATCAGCCCGGTGATCAAGTTGACCAGGGTGGTCTTGCCCGCGCCGTTCGGCCCGATCAGGCCGATCACGTCTCCGCTGGAGATCTCGAGGTCGACGCCGCGGACGGCGTGCACGCCGCCGTAGTCCTTGCTGACTCCGGCGAGGCGGACGATCTCCGCGCCGCGCTCGGGATGCCGCCGCTGGGCCGGGGCGGTCTCCCCTGCCGCCTCGGCCGCGGGCATCCGAGTCCGTCGCGGGATCAGGCTGGCCAGACCGCCGGGCAGGAACAAGATCACCAGCAACAGCAGGATGCCGGACAGGAACGGCCGGACCCAGCCCGCCTCGATGCCGACCGCCCGTTGCAACTCCGGCACCAGGGTCTGGAAGCCGCTGCCCAACAGCGGCCCGATGAACAACGTCGAGCCGCCGACGACCGCCGTCACCAGGCCGTCGATGGCGGCAGCGAAGTTGAAGTCCTCCGGCGCGATCAGCCGGACGTAGAACGCCCACAGCACGCCGTAGAGTCCGGCGACGGCACCCGCGGTGACGAAGGCCGCCAGCCGGTGCCGGCCGACATCGACGCCCATCGCGCGCGCCGCCAGTTCGTCCTCCCGGATCGCCGCCAGCGCCCGGCCGTAGCGCGACGGGCCCATCCGCCAGAACCAGTACGCGACCAGGATCAAGATCACCCAGGCCACGCCCGGGGTCAGGATCTTCGGCACCTGCATGCCGTTGGCGCCGCCGGTCCAGGACTGGTTGAGCACCAGGATGCGCACGGCCTCGGCGAAGCCGAGGGTCGCGATGGCGAGGAAGACGCCGCGTAGCCGCATCGTCGGCAGCCCGAGCAGCACCGCCGCCAGCGCGCCGAGGGTCATCCCGATCACGATCGCGATCAGCAAGGCCGGCAGGTCGCCGATCAAATCCGGATCCGGGACCAGAGCCGCCGAGCTGAACGCCGCGATCGAGGCGAACCCGGCCTGCCCCAGGGACAGCTGGCCGGCGACCAGCACCGCGTAGAAGGAGAAGGCGAAGATCGCGCCGAGCGCGATGAAGACGAGGGTGGAGTCGGTGAGCATCTAGACCTCGCGCGACTTGCGCCGGCCGAACAAGCCCTGTGGCCGGATCAGCAAGATCACGAACAACAGGCCGAAGGCGATCAGATCTCGCCAGGACGAGCCGATGTATTGCACCGCGAAGACCTCGGTCAGCCCGAGGATCAGGCCGCCGATCAAGGCGCCCGGCAGCGAGCCCATCCCGCCGACGATGATCACCGCCAGCCCCTTCAACTCGATCGCCGTGCCCATGGTCAGCTGGGCGCTGTTCACGTTCATCGCGAACAGCACCCCGGCAACCGCGCCGAGCGCGGAGGAGATCGCGAAGGTGGTCGCGGTGATCAGGTCGACGTTCAGCCCGATCACCCGGGCCGCGGTCGGGTTCTCCGCGACCGCCCGCATCCCCCGGCCCAGCCGGGACCGGGACACCAGCCAGGTCAGGGCGACCATCAGCACCACCGACACGGCAGTGATCACCACCTGCACCAGGGTCACCTGCGCGCCGATGACCTCGAACCGGGTGTCGGGAAAGGAGCCGGCCGGGAACCGGCGGGTGTCCGGCCCGTACCGCGCCTGCAGCAGGGCGACGAAGATCCCGGCCAACGCGATCGAGGAGATCAGCCCGGCGAAGTGGGCGTCCGGCCGGTCCCGCAGCGGCCGGAACGCCACCCGTTCGATGATCAACCCCAGCACGCCGCCGATCACGAACACCACCGGCAGCGCGAGCCAGATCGACAGCCCGCCCCGCTCGACCAGCTCGATCCCGATGAACGCCGACGCGGCGAAGACGGCCGGATGGGTCAGGTTCAACCGGTCCAGGATGCCGAAGACCAGCGTGAACCCGATCGCGAACAGGGCATAGATCGAGCCGATGAAGAGCCCGTTGAGAAGCTGCTGCACGGTGTCCCTCGAGGTCCGGAGTCGCGGTTACTCGAGCACCGCGAACTTGCCGTCCTTGACCACCTGCACGACGGCCTCGTGCTCGATGTCGCGCTGGTCGTTGATCGTCACCTCGCCGAGCACGGTCGGCAGCTTGTCGATGGTGCCGAAGCCGGTCTTGATCCCTTCCCGCTCGCCGTTGCAGGCCGAGCGGACGGCCGAGTCGATGATCATCAGTCCGGCGTACGCCTGCGCCGCGAACTGGTCCGGCGGCGCCTGGTTCTTCTCCTGGAAGGCGGTCAGGAAGTCGGTGTTCTGCGGGTTGTCCGAGGCGGAGTTCCAGGCCGCGCCGACCACGACACCCTCGGCCGCGGGCCCGGCCTGCTTCATCAGCGCCGGGTTGTTGAAGCCGTTGCCGCCGACGATCGGCACCTCGATGCCGAGCTCCCGGGCCTGGGTGACCAGCGGCACGGCCGCCTCGATCAGGCCGGACACGACGACGGCGTCGGGCGCGTGGCCCTTGGCCTCGGTGAGCAGCGGGCGGAAGTCGGTGTCGGCCTTGGAGAAGGTCAGGGTGTCCGCGACCTCGACGCCCTCCTGCTCCAGCGCGGACGCGAACACCTTGTAGCCGGACTCGGTGAAGGCGTCGTCGTTGCTGTACATCACGACGACCTTCTTCAGCCCGTACTTCGCCTTGGCCGCGGCGACGGTCTGCGGGATCACCTGACCCTCGGTCAGCGAGTCCCGGAAGATGTAGTTGCCCTGGGCGGTGATCCCGTCGGCGGTGTTGGAGATCGCCAGCACCGGCACCTTCTCCTCCTGGGCGATCGGCTGGGCCTGGAAGGCGCCGTTGGAGAGGGTCGGGCCGATGATCACGCTCATCCCCTTCTCGATCAGCTGCTCGAAGACGGTGATCCCCTGCCGCGGATCGGTGGCGTCGTCCTCGACGGCGAGCTCGTACTTCACGCCGCCCTTCTCGGCCAGGTGCTCGGCGGCCAGCTCGAGACCCTTCTGCTGCGACGCCCCGTAGCTCGCCGCGCCACCGGTCAGGCTGAGGGCCGCACCCACCTTCACCGGCCCCTCGATCACGCAGCTGTCACCGGTGCCCTGCCCGGTCAGCTGGCCGGCACCGGGCCCGGTCTGCCCGGTCGTGCCGCAGGCGGCCAGGGCGAGGCTGAGAGCCGCAACGGCGGCGAGAGCGGTCTTTCGGGGGTGCATCGAGATCCTCCGGTCTGAACGACAGTGGGTCTGAGTATGGGCCAGACCGACCGCAAGCGACAACCGTCGAATCATTCACAACGGGAAATAGAGCTATTCACCGATTCACCGAGCTGCATTGATCGGACGCCGGGAAATTGATATTCTTTTGAGTTTGTGTGCCCAAAAGAAAATGCACCGATTTCCGGTGCACATTTTCAGATTAGCCCATTGGCCGAGGTTCGTCAACCAGCATCCAGCGAGATCGGAGCGTGCATGATCAACAACTCGAACCACCAGGAGATCGAGCGCGAACAGGCCTATGTCACCAGCCTGTACGCACGCCTCGACCGGGCCAAGACCCGATCGGCGGAGCAACTGGATCGCGCCCATCTCGGCCCGACGACGGAGACCGACCAGGCCGCCTCGGAGCGGGAGTCTTTCGCGCGGCTCTATTCCGGCCGGTCCAGTCAATTGTCGACGGTCGAACGCGGATTGTGTTTCGGTCGGATCGATGGCATCGATCGATCACATTTCTACATCGGTCGGATCGGCCTTTTCGACGACGAGTACGAGCCGTTGCTCATCGACTGGCGGGCGCCGGTGGCGCAGTCCTTCTACCGGGCCACCGCCGCCGCCCCGCTCGGGGTGCAACGACGGCGACACATCCGGCTCGACGGCCGGCGGGTGGTCGGGGTCGACGACGATCTGCTCGACTCGACCGGGCTCGATGATCAAGCTCGGCGCTCGCTCACCGGCGAGGCGGCGCTGCTCGCGTCGGTGTCGGCCGACCGGACCGGACGGATGGGCGAGATCGTCGCCACGATCCAGGCGGAGCAGGACCAGATCGTCCGGTCCGGCCTGCCCGGCATCCTGGTGGTCCAGGGCGGTCCCGGCACCGGCAAGACCGTGGTCGCGCTGCATCGCGCCGCCTATCTGCTCTACTCGCATCGGGAGCAACTGTCCCGGCGCGGGGTGCTGGTGGTCGGTCCGAACTCGACCTTCCTGCGCTACATCGACCAGGTGCTGCCGTCGCTCGGTGAGACCGATGTCGTGTTGTCGACGGTGGGTGATCTCTATCCGGGGTTGTCCGCGACCGCCGACGAAGCGCCGGCCGCCCGCCGGCTCAAGGGCGATCTCCTGATGGCCGAGGTGATCGCCCGGGCGGTCCGGCTGCTCCGCCGCGACGGCGTCCGGCAGGACCTCGCGCCGGAGCGGCTGTTGAGCCGGCTCTGGGCCTGGCCGGAGTTCCTCGAAGCGGTGGCACCGGAGCTGGACGCCACCGAGCGGGCCGCATTGCGCCGGGACCCCGGCGCCGCGTGGACCCCCGCCGACGTGGCCCTGCTGGACGAGGCGGCCGAGCTGGTCGGCGATTCCGAGGCGACGGTACGCGAGCGGCGCCGGGCGAAGGCGGCCAAAGCGTCGGCCGAGGCCGATCATCTCGAGTACACCCGCGGGGTCGTGCTCAGCGAGCTCGCGTCCGACCGGATCACCCTCGAGCCGTGGGAGATCGAGGACTTCATCGGGGTGATGGCCGACCGCACCCGGCCGCGGGACGAGGTGACCAGCACGATCGCCGAACGGGCCGCCGCCGACCGGACCTGGCAGTTCGGACACGTGATCGTCGACGAGGCCCAGGAGCTGTCGCCGATGGACTGGCGGATGCTGATGCGGCGCTGCCCGCGGCGCTCGATGACCCTCGTCGGCGACCTGGCTCAGGCCGGCACCGAGACCGGGGTGCGGTCCTGGGCCGAATTGCTCGACGGCTACGCCGCGGGCCGCTGGCGTACGGCCGAACTGACGGTGAACTACCGGACGCCGAGCGAGATCATGGCGGTGGCCGGCGACGTCCTCGCCGCCGTCGATCCGGAGTTGCGGCCACCGACCTCGGTGCGATCGACCGGCGTCCGGCCGCTGAGCCGCTGTGTCCGAGAGGCGGACCTGGTCGACGCCGTCGCCGCGGCGATCACGGCGGAGCGGGAGCGGCTCGGCGACGGCCGACTGGCCGTGATCGTGCCCCGGTCGCGCTATCGGGAATTGGCCGTGTCGCTCGGTGAGCGGGTGCCGGGGCTCGCCCACGGCACCGGGTCGGAGGTGCTCGACGCGGCCGCGGCGGTGCTCGACGTGGACCAGGTCAAGGGGCTCGAGTTCGACTCCGTGTTGATCGCCGATCCCGGGACCATCCTGCGGGACTCCCCCCGCGGCCGTTCCGATCTCTATGTCGCGGTGACCCGGGCGACCCGGCGCCTCGGCGTGATCACGGCCGGCGTCCTGCCGACCGAGCTGCAACGGCTCGGGTCAGCCGCCGGTGAGGCCGGCGGCGACGACGCGGGCGGCCGCGGCTAGGTCCGGCTGCCGGCCGTCGAACCGGCGGTTGTTGGCGTCGAACAGCATCACCGCGACGAAGGTACGGGCAGCGTCGCGTCGCCGTCGGGCATCCGGCGGCGACGCGGCCGCTGCGTCGAGCACCGACTCGGTCAGCTCCACCAGCCCGTCGGTGAGCCGGCGCAGGTGACCGCGCACCTCCGGATGGGTGTCCACCTCGCGCATCAGCACCGTCCGCAGCAACACCGACTCGTGTCTGCCCAGGTCGAGGCCGCGGGCCAGCCGGCGGAGCGACCCGACGACGTCGCCGTGGCGCGCAACCCGGTCGACGTCGCACAGCGGAGCCACCGGCATCCGTTCGGCGAACAGGGTGGTGAGGATGTTGATCTTCTTGGGGAAGTAGTAGAACAGCAGCCCCTTCGGTGTCCCGGCGGCCGCGGCGATCTTGGCCGTCGGGGTGGCGTCGAAGCCGGTGCCGGCGAACAGTTCCTCGGCGGCGTCCAGGATCCGCTCCCGGGCCGCGTTGTCGGTTGCCGGTTGGTCTGATCGCCGTGCCATGGTCCGCCTTCGCCGCTGGTCGTCGTGGGAGGGATTGCTGCTGGACAAAGCTTTGCGGGCCGGTCTCCCGGCCCGCAAGGGTGAATGGGTTGAGGCGGTCCGTCAGCTCTGCGGGACCGCGTGGTGATGCGCCCGGTTGCTGGACGGAATCGCCCAGATGCCGGTGGCCAGGGCGATGATGCCGAGGATCCAGGCCGTCCACGCCATGCCGGTGACGCCGGCGAAGCCGAGCACCCAGGGCGAGACGAACATCAACAGCCCGAGGGCCGCATGGATGTATTCCGAGGCCACGGCGCCGGGAGCGGCGAGCGACCACAGGGCGCTGCCCGCGAGCAGGACGCCGAGCACGATCATCGACCAGGTGGCGGCCATCGTCGCCTGGGTCCAGATGGGCGACAGGAACGCGTACACCCCGACCACCAGGGCGACCCAGTCCTGCCATCGAGTCCACTTACGCATGGAGATCTCTTCCTCTCTTGAGGATCCGTCGACCTCCGGCGGATCACTATGACTCCATAGTAGGTCCTTGATTGACCGCCCGGTCAAGATCTTGAACGGGGGTCGAGTGTCTGTTTGATCACGTACGAACCCGGTCAGCCGAGCCGGCCGACCAGCAGCCCCGCGTACGCCAGCAGGACCGACCCGAACAGCATCCCGAGCCCGTTGATCAGGCCGTCGCGGTACCGCCGGTCCGCCAGCAGTCGTACGGTCTCGACGCTGGCGGTGCTGAACGTCGTGTAGCCGCCCAGCAGGCCGACCCCGGCCACCGTCGCCCAGGCCTGGTCCACGTGGCCGCTGACGTAGCCGGTGATCAGGCCGAGCAGCAGCGAGCCGCTGAGATTGATCACCATCGTGCCCCACGGAAGCGCCGACCGATCCGCCAGCCGCCGCTGGATCGCCAGGTCCACCAGAAAGCGCAGCGCCGCCCCCACTCCCCCGGCGACCGCGATCATGATCAACATGGGTCCGCTCACGATGCCCGCCGACCACGGCCCGCGGCGAGGCCGGCCCAGCTGAGCAGGGCCCCGGCCAGCACGGTGATCAGCGCGTAGCCGAGCCCCCGCGCCAGGTCGCCACCGTCGATCAACAGCACCGAGTCGGCCGCCAAGGCACTGTAGGTGGTGTAGCCGCCGAGCACTCCGGTGCCGCAGAGCAGCCGCACCGTCTGCAGCCGACCGGTGTCGGGGCCGAACCGGCGCAACACCGAAAGCAGCAGGCCGAGCAGGAACGCACCGGTCAGGTTGATCACCAGGATGCCGAACGGCACCGCCAGGAGGTCCGGGATCGCCTCATCGAGCAGGGCCCGCCCCGCGGTCCCGACCGCGCCACCCATGGCGACGATCCCGGCTCCCACCAGCGGATGATGTCGCGGTGTCGGGCTGTGATCATCTTCGCGCATTCGTGTGCCTCCGGCCGAGTCTGGCAGCTTCCTCGACCGGACGGTCACCCGGGTCCGACGCTTGTTCCGTTCCCTGAGCTTGTCGAAGGGCAGACCAGATCCACTGGCCGTGAGGGACGGAGCTTCCAGGTGGCTTGCCCTTCGACAGGCTCAGGGAACGGAACAAGCGGTCAGCGGCGCACCAGGAGCCGGGGCAGGATGCCCACGGCGGCGATCATGATCAGGGCGCCGGCTCCGGCGAGGAACGACCAGGGTCGACCGACGGTGACGTCGAAGATCAACAGGGTGGTCCCGGTCAGAGTCAGGGCTACCCCGACCAGCGCCAGCACGACCAGGCGATGGCCGAGCTTGACGACGTCGGCCTTCTGGCCCCGCCGAAACAAGGCCCGGTGCAGGCTGACCGGTGCCAGGGCCAGTGCGGTCGTCGTGGCGGCCAGGATCACCAAGATCAGATACACGGTGAGCTGAAACTGGTCGAGCTTGTCGAACTGCGGCTGGAACGCGACCGCGAGCAGGAACCCGAACAGGATCTGGGTGCCGGTCTGGGTGACCCGGAGCTCCTGCAGCAGCTCGTTCCAGTTCCGGTCCATCCGCTGGTTCTCGGTCTCATCGCGGCCGTCGGGCCACGGATCGGACGCCGGCTGCTCCATTCCCCGTCTCCTCACCTCCGCCGGCGACGGACCGGGCGGTCGGTTCGATCCTGCCACGGAACGCGCGGCGGAGTTGCGTCCCCGTCTCGATCATGGTGGCGTTGACCCGAGCAGCTCAGCGAATGACCTCGAGGAAGGAATCACCATGCCGGATCGTGATCAGCAGCCGGAGCAGGAGTCCGAACTGCAGGACCTCGAGGACGACGCCCGCCGGTCGGACGACCTTCCCGCGGGCGCCAATCCGGAGTCGCCGCAACACAAGTCGGCGAAGAAGAACCTCGAGGATGCAAAGTCGGAGGGTTCCGAGGACTGAGTGGTCACCCGGGCCCGGCGCCCGGCCACAGGGCGCGCCGGAACCGGTGGCTGCGGCCGACGATCGTGAAGCCCAGCCGCAGGTAGAGCCGCAGCGCCCCGGCCGGATCGTGGCCTTCGGTGTGCAGCCGCACCCGTGTGGCGCCTCGCTCAGCGAGCCGGTCGAGCAGGTCGGTCACCAGCGCCGAGCCCAGCCCACGGCCGCGAACCGCCGGATCGACCCCGAGGTCGTCGACCTCGGCCCGGTCGCCGCCGAACTCCGCGGAGGCCAGTCCGACCAGCCCGGCCTCGTTCTCCGCCAGCAGGTAGAGCTCCAGGTCCGCCTCGGCCAGCCAGTCCTCGACCTGGTCCGGCCCGGGCGGTGTGAAGTACGGTCGCCCGGCCCACACCCGCGCCAGCAGCCGGGACACCGCCTCGGCGTCGTCCGGCCGAGCCGTGCGCAGCCTGATCCCGTTCGGCAACGGCGAGCGCAGCGGACGCTCGGTCAGCTCCAGTTCGACCATGTCGAAGGTCGGGGCGAAGCCGAGCCGGCGCAGCAGGTCGGACCGGTCCTGCTCGTCGTCCCGGCTGTTGGCGCCGAGCACGATCCGATGGCCGGCCGGGCTCAGCTGCTCGATCGCCGACGCCACAGCCTCGAAGAGCGCCGACTCGGTCTCGGTCCGCCGACCGTCGGGGACGGCCCACACATCGAGCAGCCGCACCTCCGTCCCGTCGGCCTCGACCCAGCCGCGCACCAGCCCGTAGCCATGGATCCGGTCGTCCTGACCCCGGGCGATCAGAGCCGGATGGCCGGACCCCAGGGCGCCGGCGAGGTCGGCGGCGGTCGGCACCGCCTCCAGGGTCGAGTACGGATCGATCTCGGCCGCGGAGTCGGCCCGGAGGCCGGCCAGGATCGCGGCATCCCGGTCGCGGTCGGCCGGCGTGATCACCGCAGCCATCAGTGGCCGGCCGGCTGGGCGGCGAGCCGGCCGATCGACTCGACCAGCCCGTCCCAGGCCAGCTCGGTATCGGCCGATCGATCATGATCGTTCCGGAGCTGGTCGACGTAGATGCCGACCTCCTCCAGGTCCCAGCGGAGGTGATAGCCCCTGATCAACGACCGGTCGACACGGTGCCCGGTCGCCGCCCGGTAGCGGTCCAGGTGCTCCGGAGCCGCGTCGATCCCGGCCAGATCCCGTTCCGGGACGGCCAGTCCCACGGTGTCCCAGTCGATCAGGTGATAGCCCGCCGGACCACGGGAGTCGACCGGACCTTGATCACGCAACAGGTTGCCCGGGTGCGGCTCGCCGTGAGTGATCACCAACTCGGCCGGTTCGGTGGGCATCGTGACGGCGATCCGGTCGAATTCGGCCAGCGCCCGCCGCACGCCCTCCCGATGATCGGCGAGCAGCCCGCGCGCCGCCGCCGTGAACGGCCCGGCGTCCGGCCAGTCCGCCGAGGTCGACTCGAGGGACGCCAGGACCGTGTCCCGCCGGGTCAGCTCGAACCGCTGCTCTGGCGTCCCCGCCACCGGCTCGGCATCGTGCAGGGCGGCCAGCACGTCGATCACGTCCGACAGCTCGGCCGCGGTCCGTTTCCGGTCGAAGGAGCCGGGCTCCGCGTCGAGGTGCGGGAACACGCTGACGGCATAGCGCGGCCCGGAGGGCCGCACGGAGCGGCCGTCGACGCCGCGCACCGGGCCGGCGACGAAGGCCAACTCCGGCCGGAGGGCCAGCTCGGCAGCCGTGTCCATGGCCCGCTCCAACCCGATCGCGGCGGACACCGGATCAGGCCCACAATGGCTCTTCTGGGTCAGATCGGCCACCTTGACGAACCAGCGATCACCCGCCGCGCTGCTCGCCGTCCAGTGGTAGTCGCCGAAGCCGACCGGGGCATACTCCAAGATCACCGGCTCGATCCGCCAGCCCTCGGTCAAGGTCTTGATCAGGTCCTCCTCGTCGAAGTCCGGCGGGCGATCTCGCATGCGCGGACCGTACCCGGCCGCCGCTCCGCCCGGCCACTGGTTTGTCGCCGGTCTCGTTCCCTTGAGCCTGTCGAAGAGCAGGTCGGATGCCTCTGGCTCGCCCCCTTCGACAGGCTCAGGACATGCTTCGACAGGCTCAGCCCGGATCCACCGCTGAGCTCGGCAGGGCTCGTGGAATCGCGATCACCGAGATCACCCGCCGGCGTGCGTCGAGTGGACTGTTTGGTCAGCTCCCGGGCGAGGATCCGCGCCCAAAGTGACCACTCGCTGAGTGCCTCCGATCACTGCCGGTTGAGTCTTCGGAGACCTTCTTGGCACCAAGAGGGGCCGGGTTCGGGTGCTGGTCGGCTCCGGGCCGCCCGCTCGCGTTCCGCCGCTGACGTTGAGTCGGCACGGTGCGTGGCCGAGCTTGCGTCGAGAGTGCACTTTCCCACCTGAATTCGTCCAACTCGCGTGGATAAGGTCACACTCGGCGCAGTCGGCGCCGATCCGCAACCGAGATCGCTTACGGCAGGCGTCGAGTGGACAGTTTGGGCAGCTCCCAGGCGAGGATCCGCGCCCAAAGTGACCACTCGCTGAGTGCCTCCGATCCCAGCGCCGGACCGGTGGCCGGCCGCGATTCCGGCCGACGGCTCGAACCCGTCCGTCCTTGGCGCGTCTTTTCCGGCCGACAGGCCGAAACCCCAACAGAGGCGCACCGGCCTGGCTTGCCCTTCGACAGGCTCAGGGAACGAACAAGCGGCAGCTCCGCCCGGACAGGTGGATGCAACACGACAGTTCCAAGATCATCGGTGGATCCGGGCTCTCAGGGACCGAAAGGGGCTCAGTGCGTTCGTACTGAAGTGCCGGACCGGACGACCGCGGCGAAGCGTTCGGCGAAGGTGCGCCAGATCGGAGCGGTGATCGGTTCGTCGGCGGCCGCTCGACGTACGACTTCGTCCGGGTCGAAACCCTGCTCGATCAGCCGGTCGCGGTCCCAGGCCTGGACCCGCCGCACGTCGATCTCGGGATGGAACTGCACGCCCCAGGCCGAGTCCCCGACCCGGAAGGCCTGGATCGGGCAGCGTTCGCTGCTGGCCAACAGGACGGCACCGGGCGGCACCTCGGTGATCTGGTCGACGTGGTGCTCCGTCGCCAGGAAGGTCGGAGTCAGGTCGGCGAACAGCGGATCCTGACCGGCCGGCTCGTGGGTGATCAGCCGGGTGCTGCCCGCCTCCGGCTCGCCGTGATCGGCCCGCACCGTACCGCCGGCGACGTGGGCCAGCAGTTGGCCGCCGAGGCAGATGCCGAGCACCGGCACCGCCCGGTCCAGCGCCTGCCGGGTGACCTCGCGCTCCCGCGCGAGCCAGGGTCCGCGCTCGTCGTCGTCCGGCATCAGGCCGCCGCCGAGCAGCGCCAGGCCGTCATGATCATCGAGATCGGGGATCGGGGCGCCGGTGTAGGCGGGCACGATGTCGACCTCGACCCCGGCCTCGCGCCACCACCCTTCGAACCGGCCCAGGCCTCCCGCCGGGGTGTTCTGGACGACGAGGACGCGCGGATTCCGGGTCGCTGACTCGGGCATGCAATCTCCTGTAGCTGCGGCTGACGCCATGCTTTCAGGTGCCGGTCACCCGGCTGACAGGTGCCCCAGGAGCGAAGGTCAGTAGTCGACCTTGTCGTCGAGGTTGTTCCAAGCTTCGAAGGGCGCCTCGGCCTGCGGCAGCTCGTGCCGGCGCAGCAGGATCGGCCAGTTCCGCCGCTCCCGGCGGAGCAGCTCGTAGAACTCCAGGTCGTCGAATCCGCTGCGTGCCGCGGCGTACCGGTCGGCGGCGTAGACGACCTCGTCCAGCCGGGCCCACAGGGAGGTGCTCAGGCACATCGGGCACGGCTCGCAGGATGCGTACAGCACACAACCGGACAACGAGTACGTGCCGGCCTCCCGGCAGGCCCGCCGGATCGCCACCACCTCGGCATGGGCGCTCGGGTCGTTGTCCCGGGTCACCCGGTTCTCCCCGGTCGCGAGCTCCTCGCCGTCACGGACGATCACCGCACCGAACGGGCCCCCACCGTCGGCGACGCTGCGCACGGCGAGCTCGACCGCTCGCTCCAGGTACGTCACCTCACTCATCACCGGCACTGTCTATCAGAGGGCCGCCGTGTCAGCCGCCGTGTCAGGAGGGTGTCAGGACGGTGGCGGAACCGGCGCCGATGGTTGTCCCAAGAGCACGAACGAACCCGAGGGAGAACCGAGATGCCCACCTTTGCCACCCCGAGCCCGATCGCCGCCACCGTCGAGGTCGCCGGCGCCCGGGTGCGGATCACCGCGAGTGACCGGACCGACACGGTCGTCGACGTACGGCCGCTCAATGGCGACGCGTTGTCGATCAAGGTGGCGGAACGGACCGAGGTCGAGTTCGCGGGTGGCCGGCTCTCGGTCAAGACGAAGACCGCCGGCGCCAAGGACGGGTCGGTCGCGATCACCATCGACCTGCCGACCGGCTCCGCCCTGGCCGCCTACCTGGCGTACTCGACCGTGCAGGCCGACGGCTTGTTCGGCGCAAGCGAGTTGCACCAGGCCTCGGGCCGGGCGCGGCTCGAGCACGTTGCCGGCCTGCGGGCGAGCATCGCCTCCGGTGACGTCGAGATCGGCCGGATCGGCGGCCGCGCCGACATCGAAGGCGCCTCCTTCTCGCTGCGGATCGCCGAGGCCGCCGGCCCGGTCAGCTTCGCCAACGCCGGTGGCCGGACCTGGATCGGTCACGCCGCGGGCGACCTGACCCTCGGCGGCGCCAACTCGACCTTCGACATCGATCGCGCCGACGGTGACGTCGCCGTGGAGACCGCGGGCGGTGCCATCCGGATCGGCCGGATGACCAACGGCCGGGCCAAGCTCCGCAACGCCTCGGGCGACATCGAGATCGGCATCAGCGAGGACGCGGCCGCCTCCGTCGACGTGAACAGCGAGCGCGGCGCCGTCCACAACTACGTCGCCGCACCGAGCAAGCCGCGCCCCGCCGACCCCAAGGTCTCGATCTTCGCCCGCACCCGGCACGGCGACATCACGGTGCAACGGAGTTGATCAACGAGGGATCCTGGCATGCCCCCTTCGACAGGCTCAGGACATGCTTCGACGGGCTCAGGGAACGAACAAACCGACAGGCTCAGGGAACGTATAGATCGCCGCGGGCCTGGCGTCAGAAGCCGGGGACCAGCAGGTCTTCCAGCTTCTGGTAGATCGCCAGGTAGTCCGGTCGGTCGAATTCCGGTGGTTGCCACTGCCGCGACTCGAAGTGTCCGATCGCCTCCGGTGGTACGGCGATGTCGTACTCGCGGAGGTAGTCGATGGCGTCCAGGCGCCAGTAGTACAGGCCGTCCGACGCGATGGCCGATCCCCCGGCCACGCCGAACCGGTCACCGAGTTCGTCGCGGGTGTACTCCATCCAGGCCAGGAAGAGCGGGCAGCCGCTCAGGTACGTGATCACCCGTTCCTTCAGGTCCGGATCGATCGGATGAGTCCGATCGAGCTGGTCGGCCGACCAGGGCGTGCCGTCCGGCGGCGGTCCGAGGGTGCCCAGCGGCCTGAGGACTGGTCCATCGGCCGCCATCAGAATGCTCCTTGCAGCAGTTCACCGGTCACGGGACTCAACTGAGCCTTCCGGGTTGTGGCGATGACGTCGACGCCCAACGTCCTGGCGATCTCGGGGGCCGCCTCGCGTCCACCATGGCACATGACGAGCCGGATCGGCTGGCCGGTGTAACTCGGGTTCTGGAGGACCGCATCGACGATCTGCTGAGTGTGGGTCACGGTTCCGTCCACGAACTCCTTCCCCTTCTTGACCCCGTGCTCGACGATCACCGCGCGTCCTTCCGAGGTTCCGTGGACGATCACGTCATGCATGCCGCCGGTGCCCTGTGACCGGCCGTAGTTCGTCAACGTCGCCGCGTCGTCGCCGATCGCGGTAGCGGTGCTGCTGTGCCGGACCGTGGCCCCGTTGGCCATGAAGGAATCCATCTCGGCCGAGCAGCGGTTGTGCACGAGGAGCCAGGCGACACCTGCCTGGACGTGGTACGTGTGCAGGCCCTCGACGTGGAAGTTGTAGACCGTCGCCGTTTCGCCCGTCGGCCGGACCCGAGCGACCTCGACCTCACTGCCTTTGGCATCGACCAGGGTGTCTCCGGGTTGGAGGTCACGAACCGGCACCCAGCCCTTACCCGGAACGTAGAACGGGTGTTCTTCGGTCGAGGTCACGGTCCCCGTGTTCGTGATCACGTCGTAGGTCGGCGTGTTCTCGTGGACGTAGGTGTCGACCACCCGCCGGCCGTGGGTCTCGCCGGTCTCCGGGTCGGTCGCCACCACCTCGTCGCCGACCTGGATGTCCTCGATCGACGCCGAACTGCCGTCGGCCAGCAGGACCTGCGTTCCCGCCACGAAGCAGGCGTTCTTCGCCGTCCCGGACATCTTCGACATCAGCTTGCCGCCGGCTCCCTTGAGCAGCTTGGCGCCGCCCTTCAACGCGGCCGCGCCGGGGATCGGGATCATGCCCACGGCGCCGTCGAAGGCGGCCTGGCCCCAGTCGACCGAGCCGTTGGTCGCCTTCTGCTGCGCGACCGACATGCCCATCGACAGGGCACCGCCGGCCAGCGCGAGACCGACCGGGCCGCCGACGCCGGTGGCCATCAGGGCCACGCCGGCCACGATCATGGCGCCGGCGGCGATGTACTCCCAGTTGTCGGCGACCCACGAGGTCGTCGCGTTCCAGGCGGCGGCCAGGGCGCCGTTGTTGGAGTCGCGGTAGGCCTGGAGTTCCTCGTCGGTGACCGGCTGCAGGCCCCACGGATCCGACTGGTTCATCGGGTCGTTGCCGGCGAAGGAGTACGGGTTCCCGGCCCAACCGGTGCCGAGCACCGGATCCAGCGGATCGGTGGACAGGAACCCGCGGCTGCTCGGGTCGTAGACCCGCGCCTGCATCCACTCCCGGCCGTCGACCAGCAGGTTGCCCTGGCCGCCGACGGCGACCCCGGACGGCATCCCGGCCCGCTGGACGCCCGGCGCGACCCCCCACGGATCGGTCCCGGTGGAGCGCGGGCGCCAGTCCGGCGTCACCCATTCGCCCTGCTCGCCCGCGCTACCGGCCGCATCCGGCGGCAGCAGGGCCGTCAGCGGACCGAAACTGGAGACCGAGAGGTCGCCGAGTTGCGCCAACAGCGGCAGGTCGGCGGCCGAATCCCAGGCCACCGGTTGATCATCGACGGCCGCCAGCTCGCCCAGGGCGTC
Organism: Microlunatus speluncae; assembly: GCF_009299835.1. Lineage (GTDB taxonomy): Bacteria > Actinomycetota > Actinomycetes > Propionibacteriales > Propionibacteriaceae > Microlunatus > Microlunatus speluncae. Next base: position 509,716 of record NZ_VKCZ01000014.1, on the reverse strand, counting down.
GACCTGGAAATCCCGGATCGTCGCCTCCTCCGGTGACGCGTCCCGGGTCCGGGCGATGATCTTGTCCTGGCTGCGGGTGATGGTCGTGATCCGGGCCAGGAACCCGCGCGGATCCCAGCCGAACCGCCGCTCCCCTTCCGGACCGACCTCACGGGTCCGGCGACCGGACGCGTCATAGCCGTACTCGGTCACGCCGGCCGAGCCGCGACGGGTCAGCAACTGCCCGGCCCGGTCGTAGTCGAAGTCGGTGGTCCGACCGTCGGTGACCTCCCGGATCAACCGACCCGCGGCATCGTAGGTGTAACCGGTCACCGACCCGTCGCTCCGGCGGGCCTCGACCAGCTGCCCGGCCGGGTCATAGCCGTAGTCCGTGCGGAGGTCGTTGCTGACCTGGGCGATCACCCGGCCGGCGGCATCGCGCTCGATCTCTGTCGACTCGGTCACCCCGTGCCGAACCACCCGGTGCCGGACGATCGCACCGCCGTCCCAGACCCAGGTCGCGTGCAGCCCGGGCGCGGCCATCGACACGATCCGGCCGATGCCGTCCCGCTCGATCGCCGCCCGGCCCAGACCCGGCTCGGTCACCGCGGTGACGCGGCCGGCCCGGTCGTACTCGTAACGGGTCTGGGAGCCGTCGCTGCGGGTGAACGAGGTCCGGCGGCCGTCGCCGTCGTAGCTCCAGGACAGCGCGACGCCGGTTTCGGAAGCGCCGTCGCGGCCACGACTGCGGCGGATCAGTCGGCCGGTTTCATCCCGGACGAGTTCGGTGACCGTGTCGCCCTCGTGCACCCGGACGGTGCGAGTGGTGAGGTCACGTTCGATCCGGGAGAGCAGCCGGTCGCCGGCCCGGGTCTCGGTGAGCCGGCCGGTGTTGTCGTACGTCCACGACAGCTCAGCTCCGGTCGGGTCGATCCGGCGGGTCTGCCGACCGGCCGCGTCGTAGCCGTAGCGGGTGGTCCGGCCGAGCGGATCGATCTCGGCGGTGATCCGGCCCAGCACGTCGAAGCGCCGCTCGGTCCGCTGGCCCAGCGGATCGACGACGGCGACGCAGTGGCCGACCTCGTCGTACTCGAACCGGGTCTGACCACCGGCGCCGTTGACCACGCCGACCAGCTGTCCGGCCGCGTCGTACTGCAGCCGGCGGCGGCCGTACCAGCCGTCGTTCAGCCGGATCGTCCGGCCGGCCTTGTCGTAGCCGAAGGTCGAGGTCCCCTTGCCCGGTTCGAACCGTTCGGTCACCCGGCCGCACGCGTCGTAGGCCAGCCAGGCCTGCTCGCCGGTCGGCCAGTCCTCGCGGATCAGCCGGCCGTCGGCGTCATAACTGAACTCGTAGCGGGAGCCGTCGGTGTCGATCGTCGCCGACCGGCGACCGCAGGCGTCGTACTCGTAGCGGTACGTGGTGCCCAGCGGATGCGTGACCGCGACGACGCGACCGGCGACGTCCCGCCGGAAGCGGGTGGTGGCGCCGGTCGGGTCGGTGTGCTCGATCAGCTGGCCGCTGAGGTCGTAGCGGAAGCGGGCGGTCGTGCCGTCCGGCCCGGTCTCGGCCACGGTCCGGCCGAGGGCGTCGTAGGCCGTGGTCGACTGGCCCAGCCGATCACCGAACCGGGTCGGCCGGCCCTGGCGGTCCCGCTGCACGGTCTGCTCGACCCCGGTCGGATCGACCGTCCGGGTCAGGAATCCCTGGACGTCGTAGTCGATCTCCCACCGGCCGCCGGCGGCATCGGTCCGGGAGGTCGGCCGGGACATCGCGTCGTAGCCGAACTCCCAGGCGCTGCCGTCGGGCAACTCGGTCCGGGTCTGATTGCCCAGGTCGTCATAGCTCTGGCTCAGGGCCCGGCCGAGCGGGTCGATGGTCCGGGACTGCTCACCGTGCTCGCCGTACTCGATCTCGGTCCGACCGCCCAGCGGGTCGATCATGGCGGTGACCCGGCCGGCGGTCGAGGTCTCGTAGCGCCAGATCGCGCCGTCGGGATCGTGTCGGGACAGCAACGCGCCGGCGCCGTCGTAGCGGTACGTCGTCCGGTGGCCCAACGGCGTGATCGCCCCGGTCACCCGACCAAGATCATCCCGCTCCAGCCGCGCGACGTTACCGGCGGCGTCGGTGCTGGAGATCAGCTCGCCGTGCTCGTCATGATCGAACTGCAGCGTGACGCCGACCGGGTCGATGATCTTCTTCAGCAGGCCGTCGACCCAGGTCATCAGCGTGACCCCGCCCTCGGGATCGATCACCCGGGACGGATCGCGCGAATCGCCCTCGTAGCTGTAATGCGTGATCGCCTCGACCGGGCCGCCATGATCATCCTTGCTGGTGATCAGGACGGTGATCGGCCGGTCGACCTCGTCGTAGGCCCAGTGCGCCCGGGCTCCGGACGGCAGCACCTGGCCGATCCGCCGGCCGCGCTGGTCGTAGCTGTTGACGGTGGTCGCACCGTTGCGCTCGGTGATCATGACCGGGTTACCGTGCCGGTCGTAGCTGGTCGACTGGCGATGATCATCGGCATCGATGACACCGATCAGGCGGCCCTTGCCGTCGGCGATCCAGGTGTTGGCCCGGGTGCCATCGATATCGGAGACCTCGGTCACCCCGCCCGGCAGGTAGACGAAGCGGGTCAACCGGCCGAACGGGGACAGCTGGGTGGTGACCCGGCCCTGTTCGTCGTACGTGTTCTCGGCCTCCAACACCTGGTCGGCGTCGAACACCGCATCGACCAGGTCGGCGTCGTTCCAGCGGTAGCTTCGGCGGCCGGCCGGGGTGTCGGCGGCGACCAGTCGGCCGGCGCTGTCGTAGTCGTAGGTCACCCGGCGGCCGTCGGAAGCGGTCGCCGCGGCGATCCGGCCGGACTCGTCGTCCCAGTGCAGTTCGACGGACCGGCCGAGCTCGTGGCTCAGCGTGATCAGCCGGCCGGCGTCGTCGTACCCGAAGCTGATCTTGGTCCCCGGACCGTGGTCGGTCGCGATCAGCCGGCCGTCGGCGCCGAGCACCCAGCGCAGGCCGGTCGAGTTCCGCACCGTGTAACCCGGGCCCGGCCCGTCTTCTACCGAGTGCCGGGTCAGCCACAGGTTCTCGCCGGTGGCCCGGTCCCAGCCGTTACCGAGGCGAGGGAAGACGATCTCGCGGCCGTCGGACAGCCGGAGCCGGGCCGCCTCATCGGTCAGGGTCAGCCCGGCCTCGGTCCACGACGTCCAGCCGAGCCCGAACGCGCCGACGGCCCGGCTCAGTGAGTTGTAGGTCCGGGTCAGGCCCAGCTCGGACGTGGCGCCGGTGAACGCGAGGTCGCACTCGTTCTCGATGAAGTTGCCGGTCGCGGTGTTGATCGGGTCGTCGGAGTAGCCGGTGGTGGGCGGCGAACCGTGCGCGGTGGCCGGGTCGATGACGATGTCCTGTCGGTTGACCGACACATTGGCCGCGCGCAGGGCCGCCTCGATCGTGCTGTTCGACAACGTCGACACGTTGCCTTCGCCACCGGCCTTGGCAAACGCGTCGGCCACGGTGTTGGCCCACGTGCCGTCCTCACCGTTGAGCCGCAGCCAGTCCTTCAGACCCTGGATCGGGCCCGACGCATCCAACGTCGCCCACTTGCAGTCCGAATCGAAGTTGCCGCACTGCGTTTGCAGGGTCCCCGCCCGATCCGAGAACGCCTCATCCCCACCCGAGGTGCTCGACGCGAAGGACCGCAGATTCTCCGGCTTCGCCGACGTCGTCCCGCCTCCGCCGCCACCGCTGCCGCCGCTCGGGGTCGGGGTTTCCCGCGTCCCCGACCGCGGCGCCGCCGCCGACGCCGACGGACCCGTCTCGCTGATGTTGGTGTCCGGCGGATCCTCGCCACCGAACACGTTGTCCCAGCCCCGCTCCAACGCATTCCGGTCGTCCTGGCGCTGGGCCCAGTCGCGCGCCGTCTTCCGCCGGGCGTTCTCCGCCCGTGCCGCCTCCTCGACGTCCTCGATCTTCGAGGCCACCGCCCGTAGCGCCGACACGACCTCGGTCAGGTCACCCAACTGCGTGGTCCCGTTCTGGGAGAACACCTCCGAGAAGTGGCCCTTGAAGTCCTTCAGCCCATCCGAACGCCACGTCGACCGATCGGACCGTTGCGCCTCCACATCCGTGGCCGCCGCCCGAAACGCCGCCTTCACCGTCGTCGACGTGTCGAAATTGAACTCGACGTCCGCCATGCCCTTCAGATCATCAATGTTCACCACAGCCCGCTCAACCTCTCACCGCGCGATTCAACCGACATCAACCCGAGTTGACGCGCGCCGTTTCGGGTCGGATCCCGTTCCGGCGCCTTCGGCACCATGGTCTGCATCACACGGTGCCGGTCGAGCAACAGATCAGGACGCCAGGGTGTCCTCGACCAGTTCCGACCAGTCCGACCGGCTCCCTTCCTCGGCCAGTTCGACGAACGCCGCGTCACCGAGCCGGGCTCGCGCGTCCCGCTCGATCCGGACCGCGTCGGGTTGGGAGAGATCGGTCAGCCCGCGCGCAGCGACGCTGGCACCGAGCAGCCGGGCCGCCTGGTCGTGCTGCTCGAGCCGAGCGGCGAGATCGGCGATCCCGATCAACACCGCGGCCAGGGTCGGCGGCGCTCCCCCTTCATTGGCAGCCTGCCAGCTCACCATCCGATGGGTCCGGGACTCGCGGACATCGTCGGCCAGGTAGCCGAGCAGGTCGTGGATCCGCGCCCGCAGGTGGGTCGTCTCGGCCAGGTCGCCGAGCAGGCCGATGGCCAGGCCGAGCTGCTGGCGAGCCTGCGCCGCGTCGCCGGCGAGCCGGGCCAGCCCCGCCTTGGCCAGCGCCAGGTCGACCAGTGCGTAGGGCCAGGTGACGCCCTGCGCCTTGAGCTCCGCCTCGGCCAGCGTCGCGACGCTGGCCTCGCGATCACCGTTCAGCCAGAACAGCACGGCCTGCTGGGTCCGCACCTCGATCACGTCCTCGACCGCCCCGAGCTCGGTGAGCACGACGATCGCCTGATCGAAGTGGGCGCAGGCCGCCGCGAACTCGCCCTTCCGGCCCAGGTGCGCGGCCAGCTCGGACAGGGAGAGGAACATCCCGAACCGTTCGCCCAGCACCCGGAACTCCGCCAGCGCCTGCTCCAGCTGATCCTCGACCTCGCGGCCGCTCTCGCCGACCGTGAGCCGCATCTTGGCGACCTGCCAGCGGCCCATGGCCCGGACCCACGGGTCCGTACTCTCCAGCAACGTCTCGAACGCGGTCATCGCTTCGTTCGGAGCGTCGAGCAGCCGCATCAGTGGGGTCGCGAAGTCGAGCAGCGGGTTGACGTCCGTCGTCTGCTGGCTGAACCGGTAGCCCTTGCGGATCCATTCGGCACCGACCTGTTCGTCGCCCGGTCCGGAGGTGACGAACAGCACGACCATCCCGTACGCCAGCGCCCGGGTGTGGTCCGGCACCTCGCCCGGCAGGCTGGCCGCGGCGATCAGCAACTCCAGACCTTCACCGCGTCGGCCACCGAGCCACCAGTACCAGCCGGTGGCCGCCGCGAGCCGCATCGCGCCTTCGGCGTCGCCGGCCGCGATCGCCCCGCGCAGCGCGGCGCTGAGGTTGTCATGATCGGCCCGGAGCCGGGCGAGCCACTCCAGTTGCTCGGCCCGGCGCAGCTCGGGCTCCGCCGTCTCGGCCAGCTCGGTGAAATAGGCCAGGTGCGCCTGGCGAGCCAGGCCGGTCTCGTCCGCCTCGGCGAGCCGATCGGCGGCGTACTCCCTGATCGTCGTCAGCATCCGGTAGCGCGGCCCGTCATCACGGGTGGGGACCAGCAGCGACTTCTCGGCCAGCGACGTGAGCAGCTCCAGCACCTGATCCTGATCCACGCCGGCTTGATCAACTCCGACCGCGAGGCAGACCTGCTCGGCCGCCTCGAGGTTGGCGCCGCCGGAGAACACCGACAACCGGCGCAGCACCAGCCGCTCGTCCTCGGTGAGCAGCTCCCAGCTCCAGTCGACGACCGCGCGCAGCGTTCGATGGCGCGGCAGCGCGGTCCGGCTGCCGCCGGTCAGCAGTCGGAACCGGTCGTCCAGTCGGTTGGCCAGCTGCTCGAGGGTCATGGTGCGCAGCCGGGCGGCGGCGAGCTCGATCGCCAGCGGCATCCCGTCCAGGGCCCGGCAGATCCGCACCATCGTCGCCAGGGTGTGGTCGTCGGTCCCGAGATCCTGGCGGACCGCGCTCGCCCGGTCCCGGAGCAGCCGTACCGACGGCGCGGCGGCGATCTCGGCCGGCCCGCTGTCGGACGGTACGGACAGCGGCTCGACCTGCCACAACGCCTCGCCGGTGATGCCGAGCGGCTCCCGGCTGGTCGCCAGGATCCGCAGCCGCCGGCACTCCCCGAGCACCCGCTCCGCCAGGGCCGCCACCGGGCCGATCAGATGCTCACAGTTGTCGAAGATCAGCAGCATCTCCCGATCCCGCAGTGCGGTGACCAGGCCGTCCACCGGATCCGCGGTCGAGGCGGTGCCGAGCAGGGTGTCGCGGAGACCGAGGCCGGCCAGGGCGGTCTGCGCCACGTCACCGTTGACCCCGACCGGGGCGAACTCGATCAGCCAGACCCCGTCCGGCAGATCGTCGGCCATCGTCCGGGCGGTCTCCGTGGCCAGCCGCGTCTTCCCGGCGCCGCCCGGCCCGATCAGGGTGGTGAGCCGGTGCGCGGCTACGAGTCCGCGGACCGCGGCGAGATCCGCCTCCTTGCCGACGAAGCTGGTCAGCTCGGCGCGCAGGTTGGTCGGCCGGCTCTCCTCCCGCCGGCTCAACTCGCCGCGCAGCAACGACACGTGCAACGCCGACAGCTCCGGCGACGGATCGACGCCGAGGGTGTCGGCCAGGGCTTCCCGGGTGCGCTGGTACGCGAGCAGGGCGTCGGCGTCGCGACCGTCCGCGGCGAGGGCGCGCATCAGCGCGGAGACCAGCCGCTCCCGCATCGGGTGCGCGGCCGCCAGGTCGGACAGTTCGGTGATCGCCGGCACCCCGCGGCCGAGATTGATCTCGGCCTCGAAGCGATCCTCCAGCGCTCCCAGCCGCAGCTCCTCGAGCCGGGCGACCACGGCGTCCAGCGCCCCGCTCTCCGGCAGGCCGACGTCCTGCATCGCCGTGCCGCGCCACAGGCCCAGGGCCTCCCGCAGCAGGTCGACCCGCCGCAGCCCGTCGGCGGTCCGGGCCTGGCCGACCAGCCGCTCGAACCGTACGGCGTCGACCGCGTCGGCTGGAACGGTCAGCCGGTAGCCGTCCGGCTGACCCTCGATGACGCCGTCCGGCAACACCCGGCGCAGCCGGGACACCAAGCGGTGCAGGGCATTCGCGGCGTCGGCCGGCGGGTTCTCACCCCAGATCCAGTCGACCAGCGTGGCCCGCTGCACGGCATGGCCGGTCTGCAGGGCGAGGGCGACCAACAGGCCGCGCAACCGGGCGCCCGCCACGTCCGCCAAGACGCCGTCACCCGTGCGCACCTGGAAGGGGCCGAGCATCCCGATCTGCACTTCGCAGATTCTGCCACGGGGCCGCGGCGACCTCCGACCACGACAAGCCGGATGCGAGGATGAGCGAGTGACGGGTGCAACAGGGTCGAAGGTCGCGGTGATCACGGGAGCCGGCAGCGGGATCGGACGAGCCGTCGCCCGGGCGTTCCTCGAGGCCGGGCATCGGGTCGCCGCCTGTGGTCGACGGCCGGAGCCGCTGGCCGAGACCGTCGGTGATCATGCCGGCGGCCTGGTGGTGCCGATGGACGTCACCGATCCCGTCGCCGTGACCGCGGGCTTCGATCGGATCCGGGCCGAGTTCGGCCGGGTCGACGTGCTCTTCAACAACGCCGGCGGCTTCGGCCCCGGCGGCGCGGTGGACGAGATCTCCCTGGCCGACTGGAACGCCTGCCTCGCCGTCAATCTGACCGGCACCATGCTCTGTGCCGCCGCTGCGGTGTCGATCATGAAACAGCAGCAGCCGAGCGGCGGCAAGATCATCAACAACGGCTCGATCTCCGCGCACACGCCGCGGCCGCGGTCGGCCGCCTACGCGGCGAGCAAGCACGCGATCACCGGCCTGACCAAGTCGATCGAGCTCGACGGGCGACCGTACAAGATCAGCTGCGGTCAGATCGACATCGGCAACGCCGCCACCGCGATGACCGGCCGGATGTCCCAGGGCACCCTGCAGGCCGACGGCGAACTCCGCCCCGAGCCGACCTTCGACGTCGCCGAGGTCGGCCGGGCCGTGCTGCTGATGGCCGAACTGCCGTTGGAAGCGACGATCAACTCCCTGGTGATCACCGCCGCCGGCATGCCCTTCGTCGGCCGCGGTTGATCAGGTGAGCAGGTCGTACGCCGGCAGGGTGAGGAAGTCGACGAAGTCGGTGGACAGGCAGAGCTCGCTGATCAATTGCTTGGCCGGCAGGTAGTAGCGCTCGAACACGTCGGCGGCGACCTGACCGCGCAGCTTCTCGGTCTCCTCGTCCAGCAGCCGGGCGACCAACTCCGTGGTCACCGTCTCGCCGGAATCGGACAGCTTGACCTTGTTGTTGATCAACTGCCACACCTGGGACCGGGAGATCTCGGCGGTGGCCGCGTCCTCCATCAGATTGTGGATCGCCACGGCGCCACTTCCGGCCAGCCAGTTGGCGGTGTAGGCGACGGCGACCTCGAGGTTGTTGCGCAGGCCGGTCTCGGTGTTGGAACCCTCGGCGGAGGCGACGTCGAGCAGTTGCTCGGCGGTCACGGCCACCTCGGGCCGCTGCCGCTCGACCTGGTTGGGCCGATCGCCGAGCACACCGTCGAACACGTCGCGACAGACCTGGACCAGGTCCGGGTGGGCCACCCAGGAGCCGTCGAAACCGTCGCCGGCCTCGCGGGTCTTGTCGGCACGCACCTTTTCCAGCGCGGCGGTGTTGATCGACGGATCCTTACGGCTGGGGATGAACGCGGCCATCCCACCCATCGCGAACGCGCCCCGCTTGTGGCAGGTCTGCACCAGCAGCTCGGTGTAGGCGCGCATGAAGGGCGCGGTCATGGTGATGTCGCCGCGGTCGACCAGGACGAAGTCGGAGCCGGCGTCGCGGAAGTATTTGATGATGCTGAACAGGTAGTCCCAGCGGCCGGCATTGAGGCCGGAGGCATGATCACGGAGTTCGTACAGGATCTCGTCCATCTCGAACGCGGCCGGGATCGTCTCGATCAGCACGGTGGCCCGGATCGTTCCATGATCAATTCCGAGCTCGGCCTCGGCGAAGGTGAACACGTCGTTCCACAGCCGGGCCTCGAGATGGCTCTCCAGCTTGGGCAGGTAGTAGTACGGGCCGCGGCCGCCGTCGAGCAACGGCTTGACCAGATGGAAGAAGTGCAGCCCGAAGTCGACCAGCGCGCCGATCCCGACCCGGCCGTCGATGCTGACGTGTGCCTCGTCCAGGTGCCAGCCGCGCGGCCGCATCACGACCACGGCCAGCGGCTCGTCGGTCCGCAGCGCGTACGACTTCCCGTCGGCCTGGGTGAAGGACAGGGTGCCGTGCGCGGCGTCCTTGAGGTTCAGCAGCGCATCGATCACGTTCGGCCAAGTCGGGCAGCTGGCGTCCTCCAGGTCGGCCAGCCAGACCTTGGCGCCCGAGTTGAGCGCGTTGATCGCCATCTTGGCCGGGCTGGCCGGGCCGGTCATCTCGACCCGGCGGTCCTGCAGCGCCGGCGGCGCCGGCGCCACCTGCCAGTCCCCCTCGCGGACCTCCCGGGTGTCGGCCAGGAAGTCGAGCCGGCCGGCCGCGGCGACCTCGGCCCGGCGACCCTGCCGGGCCGCCAGGAGAACGTCTCGGCGGTCGGCGAAGCGGAGGTGCAGCTTCTCCACGAACGCGAGCGCCTCATCGCTGAGGATCTCCTCCGCCCGGTCGATGGGGTGGGCGTCGGTCACCGTAAGGGTCATCTTCTCTCCTCCGTTGAGCAAAGGGGTTCGACCCCTTCGGATTCCCCGCCCGCCCCACGACCGGACCGAACGGTTCTAGCGGTGGCTCATCAGCCGGCCGTCGACGAGACGGCCGCGGCGACGGCCGGTGCCACCCGGCTGTCGAAGACGCTCGGCACGATGTAGCTCGGGTTGAGCTCGTCGGCCGACACGCAGTCGGCGATCGCCTCGGCGGCGGCCACCAACATCGGGGTGGTGATCTCGTGCGCCGCGGCGTCCAACAGGCCGCGGAACAGTCCCGGGAACGCGAGCACGTTGTTGATCTGGTTCGGGAAGTCGCTCCGCCCAGTGGCGACCACGGCGGCGTGCTTGGCCGCCTCGGTCGGCGGGATCTCCGGATCCGGGTTGGCCAGCGCGAGCACGATCGCCCGATCGGCCATCGTGGCGACGTGCTCGGCGCCGAGGATGTTCGGGCCGGATACCCCGATGAACACGTCGGCGTCGACCAGCGCGTCATGCAGGCTGCCGGACACGCCCTCGGGGTTGGTGTTCTCGGCGATCCACTGCCGGTGCTCGTCGGCGTAGGTCTCGCCGCGGTGGATCGCGCCGGTCCGGGAGCAGCCCACGATGTGGGAGGCACCCTGGGCCTGCAGCAGCTGGATGATCGCGTGCCCGGCGGCGCCGACGCCGGAGATCACGATCTTGACCTCGGTGATCTTCTTCTGCACCACCCGGAGCGAGTTGATCAAGGCGGCCAGGACGACGATCGCCGTACCGTGTTGATCATCGTGGAAGACCGGGATGTCCAGCTCGGCCCGGAGCCGGCGCTCGATCTCGAAGCAGCGCGGAGCCGCGATGTCCTCGAGGTTGATCCCGCCGTACACCGGGGCGAGGGCCTTGACGATCGAGATGATCTCCTCGGTGTCGGTGGTGTCCAGGCAGACCGGCCAGGCGTCGACGCCGGCGAACTGCTTGAACAGGGCGGCCTTGCCCTCCATCACCGGCAGGGCCGCGGCCGGGCCGATGTCGCCCAGGCCGAGCACCGCGGTGCCGTCAGTGACGACGGCGACCGTGTTGCGCTTGATCGTCAGCCGCCGCGCGTCTTCCGGGTTGGCGGCAATGGCCAGGCAGACCCGGGCGACGCCGGGGGTGTACGCACGGGACAGGTCGTCCCGGTTCTTCAGCGGCACCTTCGGCTCCACCGACAGCTTGCCGCCGAGGTGTAACAGGAAGGTGCGGTCGCTGACCTTGCGGACGTGGGTGTCGGGCCGGGCGTCGAGCGCCTCGGCGATGCGACGGGCGTGGTCGTCGTCGACGGTGTTGCAACTGACGTCGACGACGATCATCCCGTGACTGGATTCGACGATGTCCAGCGCCGTCACCGGCGCGCCCGTCTCGGCGACCGCTGATGCCAGGTCGGTCGTCGAGCCCGAAGTAGCGGCCACCTCGACCCGCAGGGTGATCGAGTAGCCAGGGCTGGGGCTGTTCAACATTCCTCCTCGAATTTCATCAATCCGGATGCTAACTTTTGCTTTGCGGAATCACAACCGCAGGGAGCGGAACGCTCCACGGGTCGGGACACGGGCCTCGGGATCGCCGGGGCCCGGCTGGAACACGGCCGGAACGACGGCTCGGCCGCACGTCATCGGCCGGCCGGCCGCGCTCATTCGGTCGAGAAAACGGTGGGACCGAGCGACGGGATCGCCCGTCGGTCAGGACACCATCTCGGCGCCGATGACCGACGCCGCCTGAAGCAGTACGGGCACGGCGCGCCGGCCGAACTCCTCGTCGACCCGCGCCAGCGGGCCGGAGACCGAGATCGCCATCGCCGACGGCGTGCCCGGGATCGCGACCGCGTAACAGCGGACCCCGATCTCCTGCTCCTCGTCGTCGATCGCGTAGCCGCGACTCCGGATCTGATCGAGATCCGCGAGCAGCGATTCGATGGTGCCGTGGCTCTTGGCCGTCGGGGTCGGCAGGCCGACCCGGTTGATGATCCCCCGCACCTCGTCGTCCTTGAGGCCGGCCAGGATCGCCTTGCCGACACCGGTGTCGTGCAGATTCACCCGGCGGCCGATCTCGGTGAACATCCGCATCGCGTGCGGCGACGGCTGCTGGGCGACGTAGACGACCTGATCGCCGTCCAGCAGCGCCATGTTGGCCGTCTCGCCGAGCTCGGCGACCACCTGCACCAGCCGGGGCTGGGCCACCCGGCCGAGTTGGCGGCCGGCCAGCTCGCCCAACGGGATCAGGCGTGCGCCGAGGGCGTACCGGCGGGACGGCAGCTGCCGGGCGTAGCCGAGCTTCACGCAGGTCCGGAGCAGCCGGTGGATGGTCGGCATCGGCAGCTTCGCGGTCGTCGAGAGGTCGCTGAGCGAGATCTCGCCACCGGCCTCGGCCATGATCTCGAGCAGGTCGAACGCCCGTTCCACCGACTGCACGCCGCCACTGCGCGCCCGCACCGTCTCTTCCGGCATGGTCCGACCTCCGTTGTGTTGGGTGGACTGGATTCCACCATACAGAAAATGGACCGCACAAATTTCGCTATGCAGAAGGGTCGGCACACGTTCTTGACCGGCTCCGGGCCCGCTCCTAGCCTTTCACATCTCAACAGGTTGCTTTCGTTCCATGGAAAGCCCGAGGGATCAGCCTCTCCTGGCAGCACACCGAAGCGGAGGAACGATGAGTACCACAGTCGCGGTGATCGGGCTCGGCATCATGGGTGCGCCGATGGCGGCCAACCTGATCAAGGCCGGCTTCGAGGTGATCGGCTACAACCGCAGCCGGCCCAAGGTGGAAGCGTTGATCAAGGCCGGCGGACGCGGCGCCGACACCCTGGCCGAGGCGGTGGCCGCGGCCGAGGTGATCATCACCATGGTGCCGGACTCCCCCGACGTCGAGGCGGTGACCGAGGCCGACGACGGCATCCTGGCCGGCGCCCGCAACGGCGCACTGTGGATCGACTGCTCGACCATCCGGCCCGACGTCGCGACCCGGCTCGCCGACGCCGCCCGCGAGCGCCGGCTGCGGCCGTTGGACGCCCCGGTGTCCGGCGGTGAGGCCGGCGCGATCGAGGGCACGTTGTCGATCATGGTCGGCGGCGAGGCGGCGGATTTCGAGGCCGCCCGTCCGGTGCTGGACGCGGTCGGCGGCACGGTGGTGCACGTCGGACCGAGCGGCGCCGGCCAGACCGTCAAGGCGGCCAACCAGCTGATCGTCGCCGGCACCATCGAGCTCGTGGCCGAGGCCCTGGTCTTCGTCGAGGCGCACGGCGTCGACCCGGAGGCGGCCGTCTCGGTGCTCGCCGGCGGCCTGGCCGGCAACCGGATCCTGGACCGCAAGGCGGCCTCGATGATCAAGCGGGAGTTCCAGCCGGGCTTCCGGATCGACCTGCACCACAAGGATCTCGGCATCGTGCTGGCGGCCGCCCGCGAGGCCGGCGTCGCCATCCCGCTGGGCGCGCACACCGCGCAGCTGGTGCAGGCGCTGCGGCAGCTCGGCCACGGTGATCTTGATCATTCGGCACTGCTGCTGCTGGTCGAGCAACTCTCGGGTCGCGGCGACCGGTAGCGTTCGGAGGCATGTGCGGCATCGTCGGTCTGGTCTCTGACACTCCGGTCAATCAGCGGATCTACGACGCCCTGCTGCTGTTGCAGCACCGCGGCCAGGACTCCACCGGCATCGCCACCGCCGACGGTCCGACCTTCCACCTGTCGAAGGCCCGCGGCCTGGTCCGGGAGTCGTTCCGGACCAGGGACATGCGCTCGCTGCTGGGCAACGTCGGCCTCGGTCATGTCCGGTACGCGACCCGAGGCGACGCGGGTAACGAGCACGAGGTCCAGCCGTTCTACGTCAACGCGCCGTACGGGATCACGCTGGTGCACAACGGCAACCTGACCAACACCCGCGAGCTGGCCGAGGACCTGTTCCACATCGATCGCCGGCACATGAACTCGACCAGCGACACCGAGATGCTGCTCAACGTCCTGGCCACCGAACTGCAGGGCCAGATCGAGGGCCTGGATCTGGACCCGGAGCAGATCTTCCGGGCGGTCGCCCAGGTGCACGAGCGGGTCGAGGGCTCCTATGCCGTGATCTCGTTGATCGCCGGCTACGGGCTGCTCGCCTTCCGCGACCCGTACGGCATCCGGCCGTTGGTGATCGGCCGCCGGAACGAGGGCGCGAAGGACTCCTGGATGATCGCGTCGGAATCGGCTGCCCTGGAGGGTTCGGGCTATCGGCTGGTCCGTGACATCGCGCCGGGTGAGGCCGTCTTCATCTCCGACCGGGGCGAGTTCTTCGCGCGGCAGTGCGCCGTCACGCCGCGGCTGGCGCCGTGCTCGATCGAGTACATCTACCTGGCCCGACCGGATTCGATCATGAACGGGATCTCCGTCTACGAGGCCCGGCTGCGGATGGGTGAACGGCTGGCGTACACGGTCAAGGAACAGCTGCCGCTCGGCGACATCGACGTCGTGATGCCGGTCCCGGACTCGGCCCGGCCGGCGGCGATGCAGGTGGCGCGAACCCTCGGCATCGAATACCGGGAAGGCTTCCACCGCAACGTCTACGTCGGTCGCACGTTCATCATGCCCGGCCAGGAGCAGCGCAAGCAGGGTGTGCGACAGAAGCTGAACGCGATGAGCTCGGAGTTCGCCGGCAAGCACGTGTTGATCATCGAGGACTCGGTGATCAGGGGCACCACGTCGCGGGAGATCATCGAGATGGCCCGCCGGGCCGGCGCCCGGAAGGTCTCGTTCGCCTCGGCCGCGCCGCCCGTCCGGTTCCCCCACGTCTACGGGATCAACATGCCGACCCACGGCGAGCTGATCGCCCGGGACCGCAGCCCGGAGGAGGTCGCGGTCCAGCTCGGCGCCGATCACCTCGTCTATCAGGAGGTGGCCGAGTTGCAGTCGGCCATCGTCGAGGGATCGGAGATCACCGAGCTCGACCTGAGCTGCTTCACCGGCGACTACGTGACCGGCACGGTGACCCCGGACTACCTGGCCTGGCTGAACCAGACCCAGCTCTCCTAGGTCACCTCTCAGAACGGGACCTCGGTCGCCAGCAGGCCGGTGCCGGGAGCACGACCGGAGAGCACGCGGCAGAACTCGATCGCGTCCATCGTGATCTCCTCGGCGTCATCGCCGCCGCCGAACTGCCCGCCGGCGGGACCGGTCAGCGCGAGCCGGTACGGCCGGCCGTGCCGCTCGGCCCATTCGGCGACCACGTCGGCGACGATCGCCCCGTCGTGCTCGGCCGTCAGTACGTGAGCCACGCCGGTCGCCCGGCTCAGGTCGATCCGGTGCATCCACGGGTCGCGGGTGAGGATCGTGTCGGTCAGATAGCCGATCGTCCAGGTCTCGTCGGCCCCGTTCAGCCGCTGCGGGTCACCGAGCTCCCGGCCGCGGACGAAGGCCGGCATCCGCCGCCGACCATTCGCCCCCTTGGCGCCGATCCGGGCCATCAACGGCGCCAGCTCGTGCCGCGGCTGGGAGCCGAACAGGTCGACCTGGTGGGCCGTCAGCGCGTCGATCGCCGGCGCGCCCGGCACCCGGCGGGCCTTGGCGGCGCGCTGCTGCTTCACGATCTGCAGCGGGGACGACGCCATCAGCGCCATCCCGATCAGGTGCGCCACCAGCTGGCGTACGTCCCACAACGAGCAGTCGGTCGGTCGCTGCCAGTCGTCGTCGGTCAGCGCGGCGATGGCATCGGCGCAGCGCCGGTATTCCTCGGCCGCCAGAACGGCGGCCTTCTCATGGGTGTGCGCCGAGCGGCGCGGCCCGGTCGGGGCCTCGGTCAGGGTCATCGCTCTCGTCCTTCGGTACGGTCTGCGGGCAGGCCGACCCCGTCGGCCCACATGTCGGCGGCGCGCTCGATCAGCTTCCGGCGGCTGTCACCGCCGGGATCGTTCGCCAGTTGCTGATCGGCCAGGCCGCCGATGACAGCGAAGAGGATCTCGATGTCGCCGCGGTCGGTGATGCCCAACTCGGCGAGCTCGGCCACAGCCCGCCCGACAGCGCGGACCGACGGCGCGAACGCCTCCTCCGACGGACTGAAGTCCGGGATCGTCCGCTGGTTCATCAGCTGGGTCCGGACCAGGTCCGCGACGGCGAAGTCGAAGAAGACCAGGCAGCGGTGGCGTACCCGCTCCCGGGGACTGGACGGCGCATTCTCGGACGCAGCCCGGTCGACGTCGTCGTACTCGGTCCAGGCCTGGCCGAACATCGCGTCATAGATCGCGTTCTTGCTCGCGAAGTGTGAATAGAGCGACGGCGCTCGCATGCCGATCCGCGACGCGACCTCGTTCAGCGTCAGACCGGCGAGCCCTCGCTCCCGCGCCACCGCCCAGGCGGCATCCAAGATCTCGGCGCGGACTGCCGCACGCCGTTCACTGCGCCTATCGCGATTCGGCTTACCTAATGCCATTAGGCAATGGTGCGCCCGACCCGCCGAGCTGTCAACCGGCCCGGATGGCCAGACTGGAGCCATGACGGAGCCGGGCCGGATCGTGTTGCTCAACGGGACCTCCTCGTCCGGGAAGTCGAGCATCGCGGCCGAGTTGCTGGCCGGCTGGCCGGGCCCGGCGTTCCGGCTCGCTGTGGACGACCTCAACGCGATGCGGGCCAAGGCGCAGACCCTGGCGCTCGACGAGCCGGCACTGACCGAGACGCTGCGCCGGACCCGGGCCGGCTTTCACCGGGCGGTGGCCGGGATGGCCGCCGCCGGCAACGACGTGATCATGGACCATCTGCTGGGCGAGCCGTGGCGGCTGGCGGACTGTTTGCAACTCTTCCAGCCATTCGCCGTGTTCTTCGTCGGCGTGCACTGCGATCCGGCCGAACTGACCCGGCGCGAACTGGCCCGGGGCGACCGCGATCCCGGGACGGCGGCAGCCCAGCTCGGCCTGGTCCATGCCCACGGCGACTACGACCTGACCGTCGACACCACGCATCGCTCGGCCGCGGACTGTGCCGCGGACATCCTGCACGCGCTCGAATGCCCGCCGGCACCGAGTGCCTTCCGGCGACTCGAGACCGCTTTCGGCTGAGCCGAGACGCCACTTGTGCACCGACACGCCGCCAAATCGCGTGCATTGGTGACGGGTCGGCGGAATTGGGGGACCTACCCTGGCCGGATGATTGCGGCGGCTCGGCGTGGGATCGCGGCGGCGGTGGGGCGGCTGCCGCGGCGGGTGCGGCGGGTGGTGCGTGGAGTCGGGCGGGTGATCGCCGGCACGTTCAGAGCCTGCGTCCGGAATCGGGTGATGGGGTTGTCCGGGGAGGCGGCGTTCTTCGCGATCCTGTCGCTGCCGCCGCTGATCTTCGGGCTGGCCGGCGCGATCGGCTTCATCGCGCAGCGCTACGACGTGGCCGACATCGCCAATTTCCGCGAGCAGGTGCTGCTGCTGGCCGGCCGCGCCCTCTCTTCCGACGCGGTCAACGGCGTGATTGCGCCGACGCTGGACGAGGTGCTCGGCAGCGGCCGGTTCGAGGTCGTGTCGATCGGCTTCCTGATCGCGTTGTGGTCGGGTTCGCGCGCGCTCGGCGTCTTCGTCGACGCGATCTCGATCATGTACGGGCTCGGCGGGCACCGCGGCATCATCCGGACCCGGGCCCTGTCCTTCCTTCTCTATCTGGTCTTCCTGGTCGCGGGCGTGGTGCTGTTGCCGCTGGTGCTGGCCGGACCGACCTTCGTCCACTGGGTGCTGCCCGAGCCGGCCCGGATGGTGGCCAACCTCTACTGGCCGATCGTGCTGGTCCTCTCCGTCTGCCTGCTGGCCACCGCGTATCACCTCTCGGTCCCGGTCCGGACCCGGTGGCGGGCCGACCTGCCCGGCGCGGTCCTGGCCCTGTTGATCTGGCTGGCCGGCGGCGCCGGGCTCCGGGTGGTGCTGGACGCCTCGGTCGGCGCCACCTCGGTCTACGGGCCGCTGGCCGCGCCGATCGCGCTGTTGATCTGGCTGTACGTGAGCTCGCTCGCGGTCCTGATCGGAGCGGCTTTCAACGCGGCCTTGGATGACGTTTGGCCGGCGCTGTCCGGGATCCACGGCAACCGCGCCAGCAAGGTGTCTGACTATTTGGACAAGAAGGGCGATTGACGCCCTGTCCACCGGCCTGTCTCATATCACGGGCATCCGTACCGGATATTGGGAAACCGTTTGGTGGATGTCCTGGGCCTGACGGATCGTTGATGGCATGAGCCCGACCACGCGAAGCCTCCGCCGGTTGCCCGGCGAGCACGCGTCGCCCGGGTTGACGGAGCGCCGCTTCGTTGATTACGGCCGGACGGAGTCGATGATCTGTCCGCCTTCCTCTCATCATCGCTGATCGCGACCAGGCCGCAGCGTGTGCGGGTACGCCGGCCACCCAGAGAGCATCGCCCTCGCCCAACCGGAAGCACAGCGTGCGGACCCAGATTCCGTACCCAGCCCGGATGACCCCGACCGAGGACCGTGAATGACGACAGTCGACCGCCCCACCCCCGCCCGCCCGCCGCGAACCGCCGCGGCCGGCAAGACCGTGCGCCCGGCCCGGCGTAAGAAGGGCGAGGGCCAGTGGGCGCTCGGTTACCGCGAGCCGCTGAACGCGAACGAGCAGGCCAAGAAGGACGACAACCCGCTGCACGTCCGGGCCCGGATCGAGAACATCTACGCCCACCGCGGCTTCGCCAGCATCGACCCGGGTGATCTGCGCGGCCGGTTCCGCTGGTTCGGGCTCTACACCCAGCGCAAGCCCGGCATCGACGGCGGCAAGACCGCGACGCTGGAGCCGCACGAGCTGGACGACGAATACTTCATGCTCCGGGTCCGGATCGACGGCGGCGCGCTGACCACGGAGCAGCTGCGGGTGATCGGGCAGATCTCGGTCGAGTTCGGCCGCAACACCGCCGATGTGACCGACCGACAGAACGTCCAGCTGCACTGGATCCGGGTCGAGGACGTACCCGAGATCTGGCGCCGGCTGGAGGCCGTCGGCCTGAGCACGACCGAAGCCTGCGGCGACTGCCCGCGGGTGATCCTCGGATCGCCGGTCGCCGGCATCGCGGCGGACGAGATCATCGACCCGACACCGGCCATCCGGGCGATCGCCGACCGCTACATCGGCGATCCCGAATACTCCAACCTGCCGCGGAAGTTCAAGACCGCGATCACCGGTCACCCGTCGCAGGACGTGGTGCCGGAGATCAACGACGTCGCCTTCGTCGGCGTCGAACACCCCGAGCACGGCCCCGGTTTCGATCTCTGGGTCGGCGGCGGCCTGTCCACCAATCCGATGTTCGCGCAACGGCTGGGCACCTGGATCCCGGTCGACGAGGTGGCCGAGGCCTGGGAAGGCGTGGTGGCGGTGTTCCGCGACTACGGCTACCGCCGGCTGCGCAGCCGGGCCCGGATCAAGTTCCTGGTCGCCGACTGGGGGCCGGAGAAGTTCCGCGAGGTGCTGGAGTCCGAGTATCTGAAGCGGAAGCTGATCGACGGTCCGGCGCCGGCGACGCCGACCGCGCCCGGTGATCATGTCGGGATCAACCGGCAGCAGGACGGCAACTTCTTCGTCGGCTTCTCCGCGATGGCGGGTCGCACCGGCGGCGAGGCGCTGGTCAAGCTGGCCGACCTCGCCGAGGCGCACGGCTCGTACCGGATCCGGACCACGCCGATGCAGAAGCTGCTGGTGCTCGACGTCGCCGAGGACCGGGTCGACTCGCTGATCGCCGCGGCCGGTGAGCTCGGGCTGTCCGCCGACCCCAACGCCTGGCGCCGCTCGGTGCTGGCCTGCACCGGGATCGAGTTCTGCAAGCTCGCGATCGTCGAGACCAAGGCCCAGGCCGCGCGGGTGGTGACCGAGCTGGAGTCCCGGCTCGGCTCGCTGGACCATCCGATCACCGTGCACCTGAACGGCTGCCCCAACTCCTGCGCCCGGATCCAGACCGCCGACATCGGGCTCAAGGGCCAGTTGGTGCCGGGCCCGGACGGGTCCCAGGTCGAGGGCTACCAGGTCCATCTCGGCGGCGGCCTCGGGTTGGACGCCGGCTTCGGCCGGAAGCTGCGCGGCCACAAGGTGACCGCCCAGGAGCTGCCCGACTACATCGAGCGAGTGGCGAAGGCCTATCTGGCCGATCGGCAGGGCGACGACGAACGGTTCGCCCAGTGGGTCGGCCGGGCCGACGAGAGCCTGCTGTCATGATCACCGGGCGCATCCGATGAGCGAGGGTACGACGGCGACGCGGCAGGCGATCATGTACTGCCCGTACTGCGCCGAGGAGACGTTGTTTCCGATCGAGGGCGGCGGATGGGAATGCCGCAGCTGCTGGCGAGCGTTTTCGATCAAGTTCCTCGGTCTCCGACCGGCCGGGGACGGATCGGAGTCCTGATGACCAGCACTGTTGATCTTCGTGATCATGATCTTGACGAGCGCGAGCTCCGGGCCCGGGTGGCCGAGGCCAACCGTGAGTTGGCCGAGGCCGACGCGTTGGACGTGTTGCGCTGGGGGCGTGATCAGTTCGCCGACGGCCTGGTCGTCACGTCCTCGATGGCCGACACGGTGTTGATCCACCTGGCCGAGCAGGTGGCGCCCGGGATCGACGTGATCTTCCTCGACACCGGCTACCACTTCGCCGAGACCATCGGTACCCGGGACGCGGTGGCCTCCGTCCACAACATCAACCTGATCACGATCACCCCGGTGCAGACCGTGGCCGAGCAGGATGCGGCGCACGGCAAGGACCTGTTCGGCCGCAATCCCGACCAGTGCTGCGCGTTGCGCAAGGTCGCACCGCTGGACAACGCGCTGAAAGGGTACGCAGCCTGGGCCAGCGGGATCCGCCGGGCCGACTCCCCCGCCCGGGCCAACACGCCGATCGTGTCCTGGGACCACAAGCGCAAGATGGTCCGGCTCGCGCCGATCGCCCGCTGGAGCGACGACGCGGTAGCGTCCTACATCGAAGACAACGGGCTGCTGGTGAATCCGCTGTTGGATGACGGCTACGCCTCGATCGGCTGCGCGCCGTGCACCCAGCGCGCCGCCGCCGACGACGCCCGGGCCGGCCGGTGGGCCGGACTCGCCAAGACCGAATGCGGGATCCACTGATGACGACGAACCTCGACCAGCGCGCCGCTGACCCGGCGCCGACGACGGCCCCGACTGCGGCCGGCGCCACCGTGTGGCTGACCGGGCTGCCGTCGGCCGGCAAGTCGACGATCGCCCACGCGCTGGCCGCCGAACTGGCGGCTGCCGGGACCCGGGTCCAGGTGCTCGACGGCGACGAGGTGCGGCCGTACCTGTCGACCGAGCTCGGCTTCAGCAAGGACCATCGCGACCTCAACGTCACCCGGATCGGCTACGTCGCCCGGTTGCTGGCCGGCCACGGCGTGGTCGTCCTGGTGCCGGTGATCGCGCCGTACGCCGCGACCCGGGACCGGGTCCGGGCCGATCACACGAGCCACGGGGTGCGCTATGCCGAGGTCCACGTCGCGACCTCGCTGGCGGTGGCCGAGTCCCGCGACGTCAAGGGCCTGTACGCCAAGGCGCGGAGCGGCGAGCTGACCGGACTGACCGGGCTGGACGACCCGTACGAAGCACCGGCCGACCCCGACCTGGTGATCGACACGGCCGAGGTCGACCTCGACGCCTCGGTCCGCCTCGGCCGTTCGCTGGTCGAATCGCTGACCGCGGTCGCGGCGGCACCGAGTCCAGGAACCGACGACGACGACAAGGAGTCGCGATGAGCCAGGACGTCCTCCGTCCGCTGACCGAGCTGCAGGCCCTGGAATCCGAATCGATTCACATCTTCCGGGAGGTGGCGGCGACCTTCGCCAACCCGGTGCTGCTGTTTTCCGGCGGCAAGGATTCGGTGGTGATGCTGCATCTCGCGGCCAAGGCGTTCTGGCCGGCGCCGATCCCGTTCGAGGTGCTGCACGTGGACACCGGGCACAACTTCGGCGAGGTGATCGAATTCCGCGATGAGTCGGTCGAGTTCTACGGCGCCCGGCTGAAGGTCGCCTCGGTGCAGGACTACATCGACGACGGCCGGCTGACCGAGCGGCCGGACGGCACCCGGAATCCGCTGCAGACCGTGCCGCTGCTGGACGCGATCACCGACGGCAAGCACGACGCCGTCTTCGGCGGCGGCCGCCGCGACGAGGAGCGGGCCCGGGCCAAGGAGCGCGTCTTCAGCCTGCGTGACGCCTTCGGACAATGGGATCCGCGGAATCAGCGGCCGGAGCTGTGGTCGCTCTACAACGGCCGGCATCTGCCCGGTGAGCACGTCCGGGTCTTCCCGCTGTCGAACTGGACCGAGCTCGACATCTGGGACTACATCTCGGCCGAGAAGATCAACTTGCCGTCGATCTACTACGCGCACGAGCGCGAGGTGATCGAGCGCGACGGGATGTGGATCGCGGTCACCGCGGTGACGCCGCCGCGGGACGGAGACAAGATCGAGCTCCGTTCGGTCCGCTACCGCACCGTCGGCGACATGTCCTGCACCGCGGCCGTGCTGTCCGACGCGACCACCGTGGCCGATGTGATCACCGAGGTCGGGTTGAGCACGATCACCGAGCGCGGCGCGACCCGCGCCGACGACCGGCTGAGCGAGGCCGCCATGGAAGACCGCAAGCGGGAGGGGTACTTCTGATGCCGACGCGGCTCTCGCCCCCCACCGGTGGGCGCACCCTGCTCCGGTTGGCCACCGCCGGCTCCGTCGACGACGGCAAGTCCACGCTGGTCGGACGGCTGCTGTACGACACCAACTCGGTGCTCAGCGACACCCTTGATCATGTCGAGAAGGTGAGCAAGCGCCGCGGCCTGGATCGGGCCGACCTGGCGCTGCTGACCGACGGCCTGCGGGCGGAGCGGGAGCAGGGCATCACCATCGATGTCGCCTACCGCTACTTCACCACGCCGGCCCGGAAGTTCATCCTGGCCGACTGCCCGGGGCACGTGCAGTACACCCGGAACACGGTGACCGGATCGTCGACCGCCGATGTGATCGTGCTGCTGGTCGACGCCCGCAACGGCGTGGTCGAGCAGACCCGCCGGCATCTGGCGGTCGCCGCCCTGCTCCGCGTACCGCATGTGTTGCTGGTGGTGAACAAGTTCGACTTGGTCGACTTCGACGAGGCCGTCTTCACCAAGATCGCCACCGACTTCGCCGTGCTCGCCCGCGCCCTCGGGGTCGGCGAGACCCGCTGCATCCCGGTGTCGGCCTTGGAGGGCGACAACGTCGTCAGCCGGTCCACTCGGACCCCCTGGTACGAAGGTCCGACCGTGCTCGGCTTCCTCGAGTCGGTCGACGACACCCCGACCGCGGTGGGCGCCGACTTCCGGTTCCCGGTACAGCAGGTGATCAGGCCGCAGCACGCACCGCGGGCCGCCTGGGCCGCGAGCACGCCGGTCGTGGACGGCGACTACCGCGGCTATGCGGGCAAGATCGAATCCGGCCGGATCCGGGCCGGAGACGAGATCGTCGTCCTGCCGCGCGGCACCCATGCCGCGATCGCCGGCATCGACACCCCGGACGGCCCGTTGGACGAGGCGGTCGCCGGACAGTCGGTGATCATCCGGCTGAACGCCGACATCGACCTGTCCCGCGGCGACATCCTCGCCGCCACCGATGCCCCGCCGGCCCCGGCCCGGGAGATCTCGGCGACGGTCTGCTGGCTGGCCGAACGGAAGCTCAGCGTCGGCGCGAGGGTGCTGGTGCAGCACGGTACGGCGATCAGCAAGGCGATCGTGGCCGGCATCGACGGCACTCTTGATCTTGATCTCGGGCTGCGCTCGCGCCCGGCCTGGACCGACGCGGTCGAGCTGGGCCTGAACGACATCGGCCGGGTCCGACTGCGGCTCGCCTCACCGTTGCCGATCGACAGCTACCGGGAGCACCGGACCACCGGTGCCTTCATCCTGGTCGACGAATCCGACGGCTGGACCCTGGGTGCCGGCATGGCCGGTCCGACGTCGGTGGCCACCGTGACTTCCTCGGAGCCTTCCGAGACGCACCGCAGTACCGATCCCGAAAGGGGAAGACCATGACCGCACCCTCTCTCATCCTGCTCGGCACCGGGGGCGCCGATCCCCGGGTAGCCCAGGTCAGCCACGAGCTCCGCGCCATGCTGCAGACCGTACGGCCGGAGCTGGACGTCGCCGTCGCCTTCCTCGACCAGGGCTACCCGCGTTGCCTCCAGGTCGCCGGCAAGCTCGCCGGCCGCGGCGTGACCGAGGTGGTCGTGGTGCCGCTGCAGCTGGGCGACGCCCATCCGCGGCAGCCGGAGACCGCCGCGCTGATCGCACAGATCCGCGCCGCCCACCCGGGTCTCCGGGTGATCGCCGCCGCGCCGATCGGCCCCGAGGCCAAGCTGCTGTCGGTGATCGACCAGCGGCTCCGCGACGCCCTCAAGTCCCGTCGGGTCGATCAGCTGGACGGCCTGGTCCTGTCCACCGAGACCACCACCGACGTCCGCAGCACCGCCCTGCTCGCCCGCCGCGCCCGGCAGTGGTCCACCCGGCACAAGCTGCCCTGCCTCGTCGCCACCGGCGGCTCCGGGCCGTCGATCGCCGACGCGATCCGGTCCCTGCACGCCCAGGGCCGGCGCCACATCGCCGTCGGCAGCTGGTTCCTCACTCCCGACGCCGCCTTCGTCCGCCAGGCCGAACTCGCCCACGCCGCCCGCGCCGTGGCCATCGCCGCCCCGATCGGCGCGGCGTCGGAGGTCGCCTCGATCATCGTCTCCCGCTACGTCGTCGCCGCCATGGACCTGATCGACATCGACGAGGTCGCAACCGCCGACGAGCGCCCCGCCCGCCACCTCACCGTGGTCGGCGCCTGACCCGCCCTTCCTTTCCCTGAGCGCCCTCTCCTGGGGTTCGGCCTGATGGTCGGAAAAGACGCGCCAAGGAGGGCCGGGTTGGAGCGGTCCGCGGGAATCGCGGCCGGCTACCGGTCCGGCACTGGGATCGGATGCATTCGTCGAGTGGTCACTTTGGGCGCGAATCTACGTCTGACCCTGACCAAACCGTCCGCTCGATGTCGACTCCCGGTCCAGCAGCGCCGAGAGTGACCTTATCCACGTCGAAGCGACCGATTTCAGGTGGATAAGTTCACACTCGACGCGAACCCGGGCCGTGCAGGTCGCTGAGATGTGAGCTAGCGAGCAGGGATCGCTTAGTTCGCTCGACGCCCCGCAGCAGAAGCGGAGGGCGGACCCGGAGGCAACCCAGCAACCGGCAACCCATCCAGAAATTGGCGATCTGGACACCGCGGGCGCCATCTCTCTGCCAACCGGTCAGCGGACCGCTCCCCGGGCGTTTCTCTACCTGTGGCGACTTCCGCACCATCCCCGGCCCGGCCGGCAAGCACTTCTCTACCTGTGGCGACTTCCGCACCACCCCCGCCCCCCAGCCGACCATTTCTCCACCACGGTCGACTTCCGCACCACCCCCCGCCCGGCGGGCGATCATTCCTCCACCACGGTCGACTTCCGCACCACCCCCGCCCGGCAGATGATCATTCCTCCACCACGGTCGACTTCCGCACCACCCCCGCCCGGCAGATGATCATTCCTCCACCACGGTCGACTTCCGCACCACCCCGGCCCGGCAGGCGATCATTTCTCCACCACGGTCGACTTCCGCACCACCCCCCGCCCGGCAGGCGATCATTTCTCCACCACGGTCGACAAACGCACCCCGGACCGGTCAGGCCCGCCGCGAGCGAGCACCGCACTCAGTCGCTGCGCTACCGGCGGCCGGCCGATTGGGCCGCCCGCGCCCTCCCGCCCTCTCGGCCGCGTCGTTTCCCGACCCAAGCTCAAAGTCGCTGCCGGCTGAACGGGAGACGAAGGCGACTCGCGCCTGGAACTCAGCGGATCCTGTGGCGACCGTCAGCCCGGGCCGGGACAACGGTCAAGATCATCAGGTCCGGTCGGCTCCAGCGCGGCGGGTGACGGTGAGGAGGGCTGGAAGTCGCAGGTGGTGGTCGGCGCCGGCGACGACCTCGGTGGACCGGATCGAGGTGTCGGTCCAGTCCGGCTCGGGAAACAGCTCGACCAGCCGGTCCGGGGTCAGCGTCCAGTTCATGCCGGCGGCCGCCGAGACGGCCAGCACGCAGACGACGGCGCCCGGATCGCAGATCGCGCGCAGTCCCTCGACGTACGCCCGCTGGCCGGTCTCGTCCAGGGAGTGCAGCAGGCCGGAGTCGAGGACGGTTCGGGGGCGGAGGTCGAGGTCCACGAGCCGGGTGGCGTCGGCAACCTCGAAGGTCAGGTCCAGGTCCCGGCCGGCGATCCTGGCCCGGGCCCGGTCGATGCCGGGGGCCGACAGATCGACGCCGACCACGCGGTGGCCTCGTTCCGCCACGAAGATCGCCAGCTCACCGGTGCCGCAGCCGACGTCCAGCACCGGATCCGCGACGGCGACTCGATCGAGGGCTTCGACCAGTGCCGGTTGCGGCCCGCCGATCTGCCAGGGTGCGGGCTCGTCGCCGGAATAGACGGCGTCGAAGTCGTGGTGTGAGGCCATGAAGTCGAGCATGGTCCGGGGCGTCCCACCGGTCAATCCTCCCGGTGCCGGTGCAACACCAGAGATACGGTGTTACACTTGCGGCATGCCGACCACGCGCCCGCGGATCGTCCTCACCGAGACGGACGAGCTGGCCGAGACCCTCGGACTGGCCCGCCGACGCTGGCCCGCGGACGCCGACAGTGCCTCGAGGCTGCTGCTCCACCTGGTGGAGGCGGGTCGCCGCGCCATTGCCGAGGAGGACCGGCAGGTCATCGCGGACCGCAGGGCCGTGATCGAGACCAACGCCGGTGCCGGGACCGGGTTGTACGACCGCGACGACCTGGAGCGGCTGCGGGAGGACTGGCCGGAGTGATCGTCGTCGATGCCGGCGTGCTGATCGCCTATCTGGACCGATCGGACGCGCATCATCAGCGCGCCACGGCCTTGCTGCAGGAGCAGGCCGAGGACGGCTTCGCCACCAGTCCGATCACGATGGCCGAGGTGCTGGTCGGCCCGGTGCGCGAAGGCGCCGGGGAAACGATCATGAATCGCTTGGCTCAGATTCCCATCGGAACGGTCGAGCTCGGCACCGACGCTCCGCTACGGCTGGCCACGCTCCGAGCCCGCACCGCGCTGCGGATGCCCGACTGCTGCGTCCTGTTGGCCGCCGAACAGGTTTCGGCGAGAGTCCTGACCTTCGATCACCGGCTCGCCGGCGCCGCCGTCGGTCGGGGACTCCGCGTCATCCCGACCGAGCCCTGAGCTCGCCGAGTGATCAACTCGCCGCCAGCCGGCGCTGCTCCTCCGCGACGTCGAAGTCGGCCGCCGGCCAGCCCAGGTCGAGCTCACGGAGGTGCTCGATCAGCAGCCGGGTGATCGCCCAGTTGCGGTACCACTTGCGATCGGCGGGGATCACGTACCAGGGCGCGGTGTCGGGATTGCAGTAGTGCAGGGCGTCGGTGTAGGCCGTCGTGTAGTCGTCCCAGCGGGCCCGCGCATCAAGATCACCGGGGTTGTATTTCCAGTACTTCGTCGGATCTTCCAACCGCTCGGCCAGCCGGGCCTTCTGCTCGTCCTTCGACAGGTGCAGGAAGCACTTGATCACGACGGTGCCGCTGGTGACCAGGTCGGCTTCCCAGCTGTTGATCTCGTCGTAGCGCGCGGACCAGACGTGCTCGGGCACCAGCTGGTTGACCCGAGCGACGAGTACGTCCTCGTACTGCGACCGGTCGAAGATCCCGATCATGCCCGGCTGCGGCAGCTCGCGCTCGATCCGCCACAGGAAGTGGTGCTGCAACTCCTCCTCGGTCGGCGCCTTGAACGCCTTGATCGAGGTGCCTTGCGGATCCATCAGGCCGATCACGTGCCGGAGCACGCCACCCTTGCCCGAGGTGTCCATCCCCTGCAGCACCAGCAGGATCCGCCGGGCGCGTTCCGGCTCCGCGCGGCCGGCGGCGAACAGCCGCTCCTGCAACTCGCCGAGCTCAGGGCTCAGGGCGGCGATCGCGGCCGGAGCATCGGTCTTGCTGCCGGCGAAGCCCGGCGTCGCGCGCGGGTCGAACCGGGTCAGGTCGACCTCGCCCTGCGGCACCCGGAGCAGCGGGCCGAGACGATCACCGTCGGCCAGGGTGACCGCGGTCGGCGCGGTTGGCTCCTTCGCCGTCTTCCCGCCCTTGCCACTCTTTCCGCTCTTGCCATCCTTGGACTTCGAGGACTTCGCCATGCGGGCATTCTGCCTGATCTTCGACCGGCTCCGCAGCGGATGCGAGGATGATCGGGTGCGTCTCCTCTACGACGAGTCCGGCCGGCCACCGAAGACCCTGACCGAGTCGGAATTGGAGCGCCTCTACGACCATCCGGTCGGCCCGGACGGCCGCTGGGTACGGACCAATTTCGTGACCACCCTGGACGGCTCGATCTACGGACCGGACGGCCGGTCGGGCAGCATCAACACCGAGAGTGATCACCACCTGTTCGCGTTGCAGCGCGCTCTGGCCGACGTGATCTTGGTCGGCGCCGGCACGGCCCGGGTCGAGGGCTACCGGGCCGTCGACCTCGCACCGTGGCAGCGGGAACTGCGGCAGCGGATCGGCCTGGCCGACTTCCCGGTCCTGGTGATCGTCACCGCGACCCTGTCGCTCGACCCGGAGCTGGCCCGGCCGGCCGACGGGCACGGCGGACCGGTGATCATCGTCAGCACCGATGATCATGACGACGCCGTGATCGAGCCGTTCCGATCGGCCGGGATCGACGTCTGGCAGCTCGGGCACGGCGCCGTCGATCTGGCCCGGGTGATCGCCCGGCTGGTCGAGCGCGGACTGCCGCGGATGCTCTGTGAGGGCGGACCTCGACTACACCACGGACTGCTGTCCGCCGGCCTGGTCGACGAACTCGCGATCACGCTGGCGCCGACGGTCGTCGGCGGCGAGGCCCCGCGGACCGTGCACGGGGACTGGATCTCCCCCGCCCCCGGATTCCGGCCCGACCGGATCCTGCTCGCCGACGACCAGACGCTGTTTCTCAGTTACGTGGCCGGCTGACCGGACCCCGTCCGCTCGGCGGTCGAGCGCTCGACACAGAACTCGTTGCCCGCCGGATCGGCCAGCTGCACGAAGCCGCGCCCGTCCGGTTCACGGTGATCGGCGACCAGCCGGGCACCGAGTCCGATCGCCCGGGCCACCAGCTCGTCGCGGGTCTCGCCCTCCGGCTCGAGATCGAGATGGACCCTGTTCTTGACCGACTTCGACTCCGGCACGGGCAGGAACAGGATCCCCGGTCCGCCGTCGGGCCCGACGATTCGGGTCTCCGGATCGTCCGGGTGGTTGGGATTGTCGGGAGCGTCACCGTAGCCGAGCAACTCGGCCCAGAACCTGCCCACCTGATAGTGGTCGGGCCCGGCATCGAAGGTGATCGTCCTGATCTTGACAGTCATGCAATCTCCTGGATTCAGGAGCGCAACCCGTCGCCGGACGTCAGCGACACAAAGGAGCGACAAGGCTGCGCACAGTATGAGTGATCATGTCTGGCACACCTCCTTCCGCTCCGCGTGACGTGATCACAGCCTAGTGCCCTGCGATCGCAAGGGTCCAGGGAATTACGTCTCGACCCGCTGGCCGTCCTCGTCCCAGTGATCGGCCACCTTCTTGCTCGGCTGGACCCGCGGCGGTTCGCCGGGCATCTTCGGGTAGTCCGGCGGGTAGGGCATCTCCCCCAGACCATGATCACGCTCGTCGCGTTCGTACATCTCCAGCGCGGTCTCGAGGCCGGCCGGCTCGGTGGCGTAGAACGGCGCCCAGACATCACCGTGCTCCGCGAAGCGGCTGAGCATGCTCGGCACGGTGAAGTCCTCCGGCGAGACATCGGGCAACTCGTCCCAGGTCAGCGGGGCGGACACCTGCGCGGTCGGCATCGGCCGGATCGAGTAGGCGGAGGCGATGGTGCGGTCGCGCGCCATCTGATTGAAGTCGATGAAGATCCGCTCGCCGCGTTCCTCCTTCCACCAGTCGACGGTGACCCGGTCCGGCATCCGGCGGGCCAGTTCGCGGCCGAGCGCGATCACCGCATGGCGACCCTCGATGAAGCCGTAGTCGGGGCGAATCGGTACGAATACGTGGACGCCCCGGCCGCCGCTGGTCTTGCAGAATCCGGTCAGCCCGGCATCGGCCAGCACCGATCGCAGCTCCAGCGCCGCAGTCGCCGCATCGGAGAAGTCGGTGCCCGGCTGCGGGTCGAGATCGATCCGCAGTTGATCGACCTGCTCCGTGTCGGCCCGGCTGACCGCCCACGGGTGGTAGCGCAACGTGCCCAACTGGGCCATCCAGACGATGGTGGCCAGTTCGGTGACGCAGACCTGGGTCGCGGTCCGGCCCGACGGGAAGGTGATCGTCGTCGTCTCGACCCAGTCCGGCATCCCCTTGGCCGGTGCGCGCTTCTGATAGAACGCCTCGCCGAACCGGCTCTCCCGGGTGCTCAGCTTCGCGTCCGGCGAATAGCCGCCGGGCCAGCGCTCCATCGTGACCGGCCGGTCCTGCAGCGCCGGCAGGAAGCCGTCGCCGACCGCGATGACGTAATTGACGACGTCGATCTTGGTCAGCCCGACCTCGGGAAAGTAGATCTTGTCCGGGCTGGAGACCCGGACCGTACGTTCACCGACGGTCAGCTCGATCGCTGGGGTGGCCATGGCGACAGCATAGGAGCCGGCGACCGGAATACGCTGGCGCCGGGTGAGGTTGTGGCGAGAGATCCAGGGAGGACCAGATGACGGAATCCGGCGGACCGGCCAGCACGGTCGGCAAGGTGATCAAGTCCGAGGCCGAATGGAAGGCCCAGCTCTCGCCGGCCGAATACCACGTGCTGCGCGAGGCCGGCACCGAACGCGCCTTCACCGGCGAATACACCGACACCAAGACAACGGGCGTCTATCGCTGCCGGGCCTGCGGGACCGAGCTGTTCCGCAGCGACACGAAATTCGACTCGCACTGCGGCTGGCCGTCGTTCTTCGCACCGCTGGCCGAGGAGCGGGTGCGCTACATCGAGGACGAGTCGATGGGCATGCGCCGGGTCGAGGTCCGGTGCGCGACGTGTGACTCGCACCTCGGGCACGTCTTCGAGGGTGAGGGGTACGGCACGCCGACCGACCTGCGCTACTGCATCAACTCGGTCAGCCTGAGCCTGGAACCGGACCTGAGCTGATCGGGCGGGCATGACATGCTGAGTCGAGATGATCACTCGGAGCGGCGATGGAGGCCCCCTTGACGGATCAACCCCAGTCCCACGATCGGTCACTGTGGCGCGGCCGTGAGCTGCGGCCCGGCCAGCAGACCGAGATCTGGATCGCCGAGCCGGCTACCGGCCGGGTGGAGCGGCTGCTCGGCTCCCGGGAGGTGCTGCTGGAGGCCCCGAACTGGCTGGCCAGTGGCGACAGCCTGATCGTCAACGGCGACGGCCGGCTCTGGCGGGTGGACCTGGCCGACGGAAAGCTCACGGGCCTGGAGCTGGACGGGCTGCCGCCGGTCAACAACGATCACGTGCTGCACCCGGACGGGGAGACCATCGTGATCTCCGCCAATGACGGCCAGCTCTATCGGGCCCCGCTCGCCGGCGGCCCGGCCGAGCGGATCACCGACGCCCCGGACACGGCGCATTACCTGCATGGGGTCAGTCCCGACGGGCTCGAACTCGCCTATGTCGAGCTTCCCCGCGGCGAGTTCGGGGTACCGGGCCGGCTGGCCGTGCTGCCCGTCGCCGGCGGCGAACGGCGGCTGGTGGACGTCGGGGCGGGCCACTGCGACGGACCCGAATACAGCCCGGACGGCGAGTGGCTGCTGCTCAACACCGAATCCTTCACCGAGCAGCCCGGGCATGCCCAACTGGCCCGGGTCCGGCGCAACGGGACCGGCTTCGAACGCCTGTTGACCAGCGATCGGGTCGACTGGTTCCCGCATCTCGCGCCGGTCGGCGACCTGGGGTGCTATCTCAGCTTCCCGGCCGGCACGCTCGGCCACCCGGCCGATCATCACGTCGAACTGAAGGTTGTCCGGGCCGGCGACTGGAGCCGCGCCGTGCAACACCTCGCCTTCTTCGGCGGCCAGGGCACGATCAACGTCAACAGTTGGGCGCCGACCGGGGACCGGCTCGCGTTCGTCGCCTACCCGCTCGACGACGATCCCCGGACCCAGGGCGTCACCGACCGGCTCCGGGGCTGACCGTGGCGGTGGACGCGGCGACGTTCCGGCCGGACCTGTTCCAGGGGCGGACGGTGTTGGTCGTCGGCGGCACCGGTGGCATCGGCGGCGCGGTCGCCGACCAGTTCGGGCGGCTGGGCGCGCGGGTGATCGCGGCCGGGCTGCCCGGGCCCGGGCCCGGGCCGGCGGCCGCCGAGGTGGTCGAACTGGATCTGTCCCGGCCCGACGAGCTCGAGCAGTTGATCACCGGCCAGGACCGGCTGGACGTGCTGATCAACGGTGCCGGCATGATCAGGCACGAGACCGAATACCAGCCGGACGTGTTCGCTCAGGTGCTCGAGGTCAACCTGACCGGCACCCTGCGGGGCTGTGTCGCCGCCCATCCCCTGCTCGCCGCGAGCGGCGGCAGCATCATCAACGTGGCCTCGATGTGGAGCTTCTTCGGCGGCGCCCGGGTGCCCGGCTACACCGCCAGCAAGGGCGGCGTCGCCCAGCTCACCAAGGCCCTCGCGGTGCGCTGGGCCGCCGACGGCGTCCGGGTCAACGCGGTCGCGCCGGGCTGGATCCACACCGACATGACCGCGCAGGTCCGGTCCGACCCGGAGGTCGAACGGCGCATCCTCGACCGGACGCCGCTGGCCCGCTGGGGCGCGCCCGAGGAGGTAGCGGAAGTGATCACCTTCCTCGCCTCCCCCGCGGCGCGGTTCATCACCGGCACCGTCCTCCCGGTCGACGGCGGCTATCACGCTTCCTAGTGAAACGACCCTGAGAGGACGTACGGCATGGACGGCAACGTCAACGACCTGCTCCGCGACATCGCGATCCCGGCGATCCCGGACGACGACCGGCTGTGGGTCGAGCAGGAGAGCCAGGTGTTCTTCCGGCCGCTGATGTTGAACACCGTGCTCGGCCAGTGGTGCAATCTGCTCAAGGTCACCCGCTCCGGCATCGTGTCCCGGCACCGGCATCCGGCCGCCGTTTTCGGCTACGTGATCAAGGGCACCTGGCACTACCACGAGCACGACTGGGTGGCCGAGGAAGGTCACTTCGTCTACGAGCCGCCGGGCGAGATCCACACCCTGGCCGTGCCCGAGGACTGCACCGAGATGATCACGTTCTTCAACGTCACCGGCGCGATGATCTACGTCGACGCCGAGGGGAAGCAGACCGGCTACGAGGACGTCTGGACCAAGATCAATCTGTGCCGCGCCCATTACGAGCGGGTCGGCCTCGGCGCCGACTTCGTCGATCAGTTCATCCGCTGACCGACCGCTCCCAGAGCCGGTCCCACACCGGGCCGCTGGTCCGTTGCAGTTCGACCGCCTGAGCCGGGGCGACGTCCGGGAGCCGGAACTGCCCGGGGCTCGCCGCCGACGTCGCGACCAGCGTGCACAGACCCAGCCGGCGTTGGGCCGGTGATCGCTTCAGATTCCAGCCGAGCAGGCCGTCGTGGGCCAGCACCTCGGTGCTCCGGAACACCGAGCCGCTCCGCAGGATCACCCGGTCGTCGATGATCAGGTGACCCAGCCCGGCCGCGGCATCGCGAGCCAGGAACCAGGTCACCGGAGCGCCGATCACGGCCGCGCCGCCGACCAGCCACCACAGCTCGGGCGCCAGCAGGATCGCCGGCACGGCGAGCAGTGCCAGGACGGTCACGAAGATCGCCGCCGACCAGCGGTAGCGCCGATGCGCGGCGGCCGGCGGATGGGCCCGCAGCTCTGCCGGCACCGGAGTCCGGGTGATCGCCTCGGCCACCGCGGTGGCCACCGACCGCGGCGCCGGCGGCACGATCGTCGAGCTGACCTGGTGCTTCGACTCGTCCTGCTGCGACGTCTCGACGCCGACCGCGACCACCCGCAGCATGGCCGCGCCGGTCCGCCGGTAGCCGAGCGGTTCGAGCAGCGTGACGCCGCGGATCCGGGCCCCCTGGAACGAGCTCGATCGGCGGACCAGCAGGCCGCGCTGCAGATGCAGGGTCCCGTCGGCATCGCGATCGAGCTGATAGCCCCACCACGACTCCACGTAGAGGGCCACCGAGCCGATGACGCCGATCACCAGCGCGACCGCGAGCAAGATCAGGATCTGCAGCGGCAGCGGGATCGCCGCCATCAGCCCGGAGACCGTACGCCAGAGCGTCGGCACCGCGTCGAACCAGCTGGCCACCTGGGTCGCCGCTCCGAACACCCCGATGCCGATCACCGGGGTGCCGAGGCTGACCGGGGCGTAACGGACCCAGGCCGGCTCGAACGTGGCCAGCCGCCCGGTCCGGTCCCGGCCGGCCCGACCCGCGACCTCGCCGAGGATCGCGGTCCGCAGGTCCTCAGCGGTCTCCGTGGCGACCGCGATCAGCCGGAACTCCGTGCCGGTCTGGTCCCCGGTGCCGAACCGGACGGCGGACAAGCCCAACCGGCGCTGGACCACATCGGCGGTGAGGTCGACGGCACGGATCCGCTGGAGCGGCAGGGATCGGATGCTGGACCCGATCAAGCGGAAGCGCAGTTCGAGCCGGTCACCGTGGATCCGGTAGTCGGTGGCCCGCACCCGGAAGATCTCGATCACGGCCGCGCCGGCGGTCAGCACCACCACGGACCCGCCCACCCAGAACGCCACCCAGCCGGGGGCCACTCCCCCGATCAGCAAGGCGATCGCCACCGGCACCCCGGCGGCGATCAACGCCCCGGCCGCCAGCACGACGCCGGCGAGAGTGGTCCGCGGGTGCAGCCGTTGCCAATCCGGTCCGTCGGCCGTCGTGATCATGTCGCGTCCCGGTCGGCGGTCGTCTGATCCTCCGCCACGCCCTGAGTCAGCACCGTCAGCCGCTGCACCAGTTCCTCGGCCCGGTCGGCGTCCAACGCCTCCAGCTTGACCGCGCCACTCGCCGACGCCGTCGTCACCGTGACCGTCGCCAGGCCGAAGCGCTGCTGCACCGGCCCGCGGACCAGGTCGACCGTCTGGATCCGGGACAGCGGTGCCGCGCGCCACTCCTGCCACAGCCAACCGGTCCGGGAATAGACGGCGTCATCGGTCACCTCCCACCGGTGGATCCGGTAGCTCAACCGCGGCTGGGCGACCGCTCCCACCACCCCGGCGATCGCGATGATCAAGGCCGGCAGCAGCAGCCAGAGCCGGGCCGGAGCGATCAGGATGCCCAGCACCGCCAGTGGCAGGACCAAGATCAGGATCCAGACGATCCACTGGCTCGTCCACCACTGCCGGCACCGTGGATCGACCGACTGCCGCGGCGGGCGCGGGCCCTCCGATTCGACCCCGTCGGACACGGCAGCGGGCTCCCGCAGATCAGCCATGGGCCGAAAGGTTAGCGCCTCACCGACCGACCGGCGAGCCGGATCACCAGGCGGCGACGAGCTCGGTCAGTTCGCGGCGGCGGCCGGTGTAGAACGGGATCTCCTCGCGGACGTGCAGCCGCGTCTTGGACTTGCGCAACTCCCGCATCAGGTCCACGATCCGGTGCAGCTCGTCGGCCTCGAACGCCAGGATCCACTCGTAGTCGCCGAGCGCGAACGAGGCGACCGTGTTGGCCCGGACGTCGGGATACGGCTTGGCCAGCTGGCCGTGCTCGCGCAGCATCGCCCGGCGCTCCTCGTCCGGCAGCACATACCAGTCGTAGGAGCGGACGAACGGATACACACAGAGGTACGCCTTCGGATCCTCACCGGACATGAACGCGGGTACGTGACCCTTGTTGAACTCGGCCGGCCGGTGCAGCGCGACCTGGGACCAGACCGGGGTCAGGCCCAGCCCGGACCGGCGCAGCGCGTGGTAGGCGTCCTGCACGATCTCGATCTCCGGCGCGTGCCACCAGACCATCAGGTCGGCGTCGGCCCGCAGTCCGGCGACGTCGTACCAGCCGCGGATCTCAAGATCACGATCACCGATCGCCTCGGCGATGGCCTGCTCGGCCGCCGTGGCCTGCAGTTGATCAACGGGCTCGCTCGGCCGGCGAAACACCGACCACATGGTGTACCGGATCGTGTCGTTGATCTCGCGTGCCTTCATCACCGTTCTCCTCGATCTTCATCCTGATCATTGCTGCCGGCACCGCCGACGACCTCCGCGGCGGCGGCCCCGCTGGCCACACAGGCCGCGATCCCGACCCCGTCGAGCAGGGCGCCGCAGACGGCCAGCCCGGGCTGGGCCGCTACGGCCGTCCGCAGCCGGCGGACCAGGCCGGTGTGCCCGACCAGATACTGCGGCAATCCGCCACCGAACCGGGACACCACCCGGGTGATCAACTCGCTGCGCTGCCAACCGGGCACCAGCTCCCGGGCTTCGGCGAAGGTCCGGTCGGCCAGTTGATCATCGTCGAGCTGCAGCAGCCGTTCCTCGCCGACCCGGCCGACGCTGGCCCGGATCACCGTGACGTCCTCGCCCCAGGCGGCACGAGCCTGCTCGGCCACCCAGTCCCACTTGATCGACGAGTGGGTGAACGCCTTGATCGTCGGCAGCGCACCCGGCGGCACCAGCAGGCCCGAACCGTCGCCGGCGAAACCGCGGACCACCAACGTGATCACCGCCATCGACGCGTACGGCACCCGGGCGACCTCGGCCGCGGCCTCCGGCGCCAGCCCAGCCAGCAGCCGGCTCAGCGGCACCGCCGGCACGGCCAGCACGACCGACTCCGCGGCGAGCACGTCCCGGTCCGCCAGCGGCGTCCGCGTCGCGGCCCCGACCTCGAGCCGATAGCCGCCCGGGCCGCGGTCCAGTTTCCGTACCGTCGTGTCCGTCCTGATCTCACCGCCGAGCCGGCCCAGCTCGGCGACCAGGGCGGTCACCAACCGGGCCACACCGCCGGGCACGCCGGCGAACACCGGTCCGCCCGCTCCGGCACCGGCCGACGACAGGTCGGCGGCATGGGCGAGCAGCGAGCCGCCGGACCGGGCGCGCTCGAACAGCGGCCGGTTCACGGCCTCGAAGGACAGGTCCCGAGCCCGGCCGGCGTAAACCCCGCCGAGCATCGGTTCCAGCAGCCGGTCGGTCACCGCCGGGCCGAACCGGGCGTCGACGTAGGCCCCGATGCCGACATCGCCGGTCAGCGGCGGAGCCGGCAGGTCAGGTTCGCGCTCGGCCCGGGCCAGGTCGCCGGGTTCCAGCAGCTCGGCCAGTCCGGCGAGGTCGACCGGGATGCCCATCGCCTGCCGGGGCAACGGCCGCGGCCGGCCGTCGATCAGCAACCGGGAAGTCGCCCCGGTCGGATGCACCAGCGGCAGCCCGAGCGACTCCGCCAGCCGTACCGCCTCCGGCCGCCGGGCCAGCAGGGACTCCGGGCCGCCGTCCAGGCCGACGCCGTCCGGGGCGATCGGAATGATCTTGCCGCCGAGGCGGGACGATCCCTCCAGCAGCAGCACCCGCCGGCCCGACCGGGCCAGCGTGACCGCCGCCGTCAGACCGGCGATGCCGCCGCCGACGACGATCGCCGGAGCCGTCATCGGGCAGTCGCCGGTGTGGTCAACGGGCCGACGCGAGGTCCGCGGCGGCCGAGCGCAGCGCCGTACCCTCGCCGTGGACCAGATCGACGATCCGGCCCAGCACCGACGGATCGGCGGTCGGCGGCACGCCGTGGCCGAGGTTGAAGATGTGGCCCGGCGCGGCCGCTCCGGACCTGATCACGGCCCGGACCCGATCGGCGATCACCGGCCAGGGCGCGGTCAGCAGCGCCGGGTCGAGGTTGCCCTGCACGGCGTAGTCCGGGCCGAGCCGCCGGCTGGCCTCGGCCAGCGGGATCCGCCAGTCGACGCCGACGACATCGGCTCCGGCGGCGCCGAACAGCCCGAGCAGCTCGCCGGTGCCGACGCCGAAATGGATCCGCGGCACGTCGTACTCGGCGACCTGCGCCAGCACCCGGGCCGAGTGCGGCTGCACCGACCGCGCGTAATCCTCGGCGGACAGGCTGCCGGCCCAGGAGTCGAACAGCTGGATCGCCGACGCCCCGGCCTCCAGCTGGACCCGGAGGAATGCCGCCGACAGGTCGGCCAGCCGGGTGCACAGCACATCCCAGAGCGCCGGTTCGGCGACCATCATCGCCTTGGTCTTGGCGTAATCCTTGCTCGGCCCGCCCTCGATCAGATAGCTGGCCAGAGTGAACGGGGCCCCGGCGAAGCCGATCAGCGGAGTGTTGCCGAGCTCGCCGACGAGGGCGGTCACGGCCTCGGTCACGTACGAGACGTCACCAGGCTCGAGGGCCCGGAGCTGGTCCAGGTCGGAGCGGCTGCGGATCGGATCGGCGATCACCGGGCCGGTGCCGCTGACGATCTCGAGGTCGACCCCGATCGCCTTCAGCGGCACCATGATGTCGGAGTAGAAGATCGCCGCGTCGACCCCGTGTCGACGGACCGGCTGCAGCGTGATCTCGGTGACCAGGTCGGGCCGGGTGCAACTCTCCAGCATCCCGATGCCGGTCCGGATCGCTCGATACTCGGGCAGTGATCGGCCCGCCTGTCGCATGAACCAGACCGGCACCCCGGACTGTCGCCGCCGGCACGCCGCGAGGAACTCCGATTCCGTCCCGGTCACGCCCGTGCCCTCCGAGTCAGCCTGTCCGTCGCAGTCACCAGGGCATCTTGTCACGCGGCCCACCGGGACCTGCGGCGCGGTCTGGGAACCATCGACCCAGGGGCTCGGTTTCGGCGCGTCGACATCGGTTCACCGCCCGCCGCTGACATAGGGTCAAGCAGGTGGGAGCAAAGACGGAACCCGCCTCGTTGCCGGCTGACTTCGGCCGCGCGGTGCAGGATCTCAGATCGGCTTCATGGCGGCCCGAACTCATCGTGACCGAGATCGGTGCCCCGCAGCGTATCGCACCGTTCGCGGTCGCTGTCACGGCCGATGTGCTGTCCGGGGGCGAAGAGATCGGTAGCGGCCGGCTGGTGTTGTTGCACGACCCGGCCGGCAATCCGGCCTGGGACGGGACCTTTCGCTGCGTCACCTTCGCCCGGGCCGATGTCGACCCGGAGATGGTCAGCGATCCCCTGCTGGCCAAGGTCGGCTGGTCCTGGATGATCGACGCGCTGCGGTCGCACCAGGCCGACTTCGGCGCCCCGAGCGGCACCGTGACGTCGGTCTTGAGCGAGTCCTTCGGCGGGATGGAGGACGAGCCGGCCCGGGCCGAAGTGGAGATCCGCGCGTCCTGGACGGCCCAGCTGGACGACGGCGTGGGCCTGTCCCGTCATCTGTCCGCGTGGGGTGAACTACTCTGTACGACGGCAGGGCTGCCGCCCTTGCCCGCCGGAGTGGTGCCGATTCCGTCCCGGCGTAAGCCGCAGAATCGACCCTTACGGAGACGGTGACGAGCACGACACCCGGCGCGGCCGCTCAATCGAGTGCGGCCCGAGCACGTACGGCATCCGCAGCGACCGAGGACGGCGCAGCGACGCCCTCGTCCGATGTCCCTCCGAGTGAGATCACGGAGCGCGATGTCCCCGAGCGCGAGGTCACCGTACTGACCCGCCCGGGCGACGGCCCGCCGCCCGTGGTCACCACCCCGGAGCAGTTGGAGCGGGCGATGTCGGCCCTGCGCGCCGGCACCGGACCGGTCGCGGTCGACGCCGAGCGAGCCAACGGCTTCCGCTACAGCCAGCGGGCCTACCTGATCCAACTGCGCCGCGAGGGCTCGGGGACCTGGCTGATCGACCCGATCCCGTTCGGTGAACCGGCCGATCTCTCTCCGCTGGCGGATGCGATCTCCGATGCGGAATGGGTGATCCACGCCGCCAGCCAGGACCTGCCCTGCCTGAACGAGGTCCGGATGCTGCCGGACCGGCTGTTCGACACCGAGCTGGCCGGCCGGCTGCTCGGCTATCCGCGGGTGGCGCTGGGCACGATGTTGGAGGAGTTGTTCTCGATCCGGCTGCTCAAGGAGCACTCGGCGGCGGACTGGTCGACGCGGCCACTGCCGGCCGACTGGATCACCTACGCCGCGCTCGACGTGGAGCTGTTGATCGACCTGCGGGACCGGCTGTCCGCCGAGCTGGACAGCGCCGGCAAGACCGAATGGGCGCGGCAGGAGTTCGACGCGCTGATCGCCGGCGCCTCGGTGCCGCCGGAGGTCCGGCCCGATCCGTGGCGGCGCACCTCGGGCATCCACAAGGTCCGTAATCGTCGCGGCCTCGCCGTCGTCCGCGGGCTGTGGCTGGCCCGGGACCGGATCGCTGCCGAGCTGGATCGGGCCCCGGGCAAGGTGCTGACCGACCTGTCGATCGCCGAAGCGGGCGCCGACAACGAGCTGACTCCGCGGTCGATCCGCGGCATCCCGGGCTTCCGCCGCCGGGTCGCCCGTCAGTACGAGGCGACCTGGGCCGACGAGATCGTGGCGGCGCAGGCGCTGCCGGAAGCCGCCCTGCCGCCGATGCACATCGCGTCCGACGGTCCGCCGCAGGCCCGGCTCTGGGCCAGCCGCGATCCCGTGGCCGCCAAGCGGCTGGCGCGGGTCCGGGAGCGGTTGACCAAACGATCGGCCGACCTGGAGCTGCCGGCCGAGAACCTGCTCACCCCGGAGTACGTCCGCCGACTCGCCTGGCGCCCGCCGTCGGAGATCTCCGAGGAGACCGTCGACGCGACCCTGGCCGGCTACGGTGCGCGCGCCTGGCAGCGCGACCTCACCGTCGAGTTGATCACTCCCCTGCTCGAGCCCTGAGCTCTCCGCGCCGACAACGGGGAACCTGCGGCCGGGTACAACCGGCGGCAGTTTCCCCGATCTTCGGTCAGCTGAAATCGGCCGTGTGCTCCTTGGCCCACTGGGCGAAGGAGCGGGCCGGG
Organism: Microlunatus speluncae; assembly: GCF_009299835.1. GTDB lineage: Bacteria > Actinomycetota > Actinomycetes > Propionibacteriales > Propionibacteriaceae > Microlunatus > Microlunatus speluncae. The sequence goes on along the minus strand of NZ_VKCZ01000014.1, from coordinate 468,887 downwards.
TGGCCGGTGACCCGCTCGACCGTGGGCAGCGGAGTGCGGCCGACCCACGGCGTGGTCTTGCCCATCTCGACGAAGAAGTCGATCGACTCCTGATCCATCCCCTGGGCCCGCCAGTCGGCGATCGCCTCCGCCTCGGTCAACTCGACGTAGTCGATCGGCCGGCCGAGGGCGTCGCCCAGCACGCCCAACTGCTCCGGCACCGTCAGCGCCGCCGGCCCGCTGAGCAGGTACGTCTGCGCGGCATGCCCGTCCTCGATCAACGCGGCCGCGGTGACCTCGGCGATGTCGGCCTCGTGGATCATCGCGGTCGCGGTCCCGCCGAACGCCTCCCGGACCGCCTCGCCGGCCCGGATCGCCGGCGCCCACTGCAGCGTGTTGGCCATGAAGCCGACCGGCGCGATGATCGTCCACGGCAGCGGGCCGGTCTGCACCGCATCCTCCATCGGCCCGGAGTGGCCGTTCTGCAGCAGGGTCACTCGGGTCACGCCGGCTTCCTGGGCCTGGCGGAGCAGTTCCGGCCCGGTGGCCAGCGCCTCGCCGCCACCCGCCCCTCGGGGACCGTCGAAGCCGATCAGGTGGGCGGCGGTCACCCCCTTGAAGGCGGTCGCCAGGGTGCTCGGGTCGGCCAGGTTTCCGGCCACCGTCTCGACACCTGGCGGCAATCCGGCGCTGGCCGGATCGCGGGTCAGGGCCCGTACCGTCGCACCGCGGGCCAGCAGGGCGTCGACCACGCGGCGCCCGACCGTTCCGGTTGCTCCGGCCACGAGAATCGTCATCTGAGTCCTTTCGTCGCTGTCGATGATCCAGACTCTAGAATCGATTGCGGAACTGTTTCTTCCGCAATAGGAATCAGGATTTCGACCCATGACCTCGACCTCGGCCCGGCTGCTCACCCTGCTCGGGCTGCTGGAGACGGCGCGGGCGTGGAGCGGACCCGAGCTGGCCGAGCGGCTCGGGGTCACCACCCGGACGGTCCGCACCGACATCGAACGGCTACGCGACCTCGGCTACCCGGTCGACGCGGTGCCCGGGGTCGGCGGCGGCTATCGACTCGGTGCCGGCGCCGTGTTGCCGCCGCTGCTGCTCGACGATGACGAGGCCGTGGCGATCGTGCTCGGCCTGATCGGAGTGGCCGACGGCTCGGTGGCCGGGGTCGAGGAGAGCTCCGTCCGCGCCCTGACCAAGCTGGAACGGATCCTGCCGCCGCGGCTTCGGGCCCGGACCACGGTGTTGCGGCAGAGCACCGCGACCGTCCGTCGGGATGACCAGCGGGTCGATCCGGCGACGATCACCGCGATCGCCACGGCCTGTCGCGACCACGAGGGCCTGCGGTTCGACTACACCGACGCCGAGGGCACAATCACGCTGCGCCGGGTCGACCCGCAACGGCTGGTGCATCACCGGCGGTGGTATCTGGTCGGCTACGACACCGACCGGGACGACTGGCGCACGTTTCGGCTGGACCGGATCCGGCTGCGGACTCCGGGCGGTCCACGGTTCCGTCCCCGGCCCGATCCCGACGGCGACGCCGCCGCCTACCTGGCCCGCGTCTTCGGCGAGCGCTCGCGCCGGATCGAGGTGACCGTCCGGCTGGCCGCCGCGGCCGAGGAGATCGTGGGCTGGATGCGGCCGGAGTGGGGTGAGGTGACCCCGATCGACGACCGGCACTGCCGATTCCGCACCACCACGGACTCGTACGAGATCGCCGCGATCAGCATCGGCCTGATCGGCGTCCCGTTCGAGATCCTCGATCCACCGGAGTTCGCCGACTACGTCCGCGCCATGGGCCATCGCCTGATCGACGCCGCCGCCGGCACGGCGGGTCCTTGCCAGTCCTTTGTTACTCGTGAGTAATATGTGCTCATGCCCCGAACTCTCCGCGAGGTCGTCTTCGTTGACGGCGTCCGCACCCCCTTCGGCAAGGCCGGGTCGATGTACGCCGAGACGCGTGCCGACGACCTGGTGATCAACTGCATCCGCGAGCTGCTCCGGCGACACCCGGAACTACCCGCCGACCGGGTGGATGAGGTCGCGATCGCCGCGACCACCCAGATCGGTGATCAAGGTCTGACCATCGGCCGGACCGCCGCCCTGCTGGCCGGACTGCCCCGATCGGTGCCCGGTTACGCCATCGACCGGATGTGCGCCGGCGCGATGACCGCGGTCACCTCGGTGTCCTCCGGAATCGCCTTCGGCGCCTACGATGTGGCGATCGCCGGCGGGGTCGAGCACATGGGTCACCACCCGATGGGCGAGGGCATCGACCCGAACCCGCGGATCGTCGCCGAGAAGCTGGTCGACCCGTCGGCGTTGATCATGGGCTCGACCGCCGAGAACCTGCATGATCGTTTCCCGGAGATCACCAAGGGCCGGGCCGACGCGTTCGCGGTGCTCAGCCAGCAGCGGGCGGCCCAGGCCTACGCCGACGGGGTGATCCAGCCGATGCTGGTCCCGGTCGCCGCCCGCAGCGTCGAGCACGGCTGGGGGCTGGCGACGGCGGACGAGCCGCCGCGGCCCGGCACCACGCTGGAGGGTCTGGCCGCGCTGAAGACGCCGTTCCGGCCGCACGGCCGGGTCACCGCCGGCAACGCCGCCGGGCTGAACGACGGCGCCACGGCGTGCCTCGTCGCGGCCGAGGACGTCGCGGCTGAGCTCGGCCTGCCGACCGCGATGCGCCTGGTCTCGTACGGGTTCGCCGGCGTCGACCCCGAGGTGATGGGCGTCGGGCCGGTGCCAGCCACCGAGAAGGCGCTCCGCTCGGCCGGACTGGACATCGGCGACATCGGCGCGTACGAGATCAACGAGGCCTTCGCGGTCCAGGTGCTCGCCTTCCTTGATCATTTCAAGATCGCCGAGGACGACCCGCGGGTCAATCCGTACGGCGGTGCGATCGCCTTCGGCCACCCGTTGGCCAGCTCCGGGGTGCGGCTGATGACCCAGCTGGCCCGCACCTTCCGTGATCATCCGGAGATCCGGTACGGCATCACGACCATGTGCGTCGGCCTCGGCATGGGCGGCACCGTGATCTGGGAGAACCCGAACCACACCGATGCGGAGGCCGCCCGATGAATGCAGACCGACTGAGCCAGCTGATCGAGTCCGCCTCGGCCCAGGCCACCGACGAGGTGGTCACCCACGCCCTGAGCCGCGATTTCGCCCTGCCCGGCACCGATCGGACCGGCGTCCTGATCACCCTGGACAACGGTCGTGATCACACCCGGCCGAACACGCTCGGTCCGCGCGGCCTGGGCGAGCTCAACGCCGCTCTGGACACGGCGCTGGCCCGGAACGAGGTCGCCGCGATCGCGGTCACCGGCAAGCCGTTCATCCTGGCCGCCGGTGCCGACCTGTCCCAGCTCGGCACCGTCACCGAGCGGGACCAGGCACTGGCGATCGCCGAGATCGGCCATGCCGTCTACGACAAGCTGCACACCTCCCCCGTGCCGACCTTCGCGTTGATCAACGGACTGGCCCTCGGCGGCGGGCTGGAGATCGCGCTGCACTGTCACTACCGCACCGTGTCCGCGGCCGCGCCGGCGATCGCACTGCCGGAGTGCTTCCTCGGCCTGGTCCCGGGTTGGGGCGGCGCCTTCCTGCTGCCGAACCTGATCGGCGCCGACAACGCCGTCACGGTGATCATCGAGAACGCGCTGAACCAGAACCGGATGCTGAAGGGTCCGCAGGCCTTCCAGCTCGGCATCGCCGACGCCATGTTCGACGGCGCCGACTTCATCGAGCAGTCGCTCGGCTGGGCCGGTCAGCTCGTCGCCGGCACGATCAAGCTCGACCGGCCGGCACCGGACCGGGGCGAGGCCTGGGACAACGCCGTCGCCCGCGGCAAGGCGATCGCGGACGCCAAGACGTCCAGTGCCGCCCCCGCTCCGTACCGGGCGCTGGAGCTGATCGCCGCCGCCAAGACCACGGACCGGGAGTCCGCCTTCGCCGCCGAGAACGAGGCGCTGGCCGACCTGGTGATGGGCGAGGAACTGCGGGCCAGCCTGTACGCCTTCGACCTGGTGCAGAAGCGGGCCAAGAAGCCTGCCGGCGCGCCGGACAAGAGCCTGGCCCGACCGGTGACCAAGGTCGGCATCGTCGGCGCTGGGCTGATGGCGAGCCAGCTCGCCCTGCTGTTCCTACGCCGGCTGCAGGTCCCGGTGATCATCACCGACCTTGATCAGGCGCGGGTCGACAAGGGCATCGGCTACGTCACCGCGGAGATCGACAAGCTGGCCGGCAAGGGACGGATCTCACCGGACGAGTCCAACCGGCTCAAGGCGTTGATCACCGGCACCACCGACCGGTCCGACTTCGCCGACTGCGACTTCGTGATCGAGGCCGTGTTCGAGGAACTCGAGGTCAAGAAGCAGGTCTTCGGCGAGCTCGAGAGCCACGTCTCCGAGACCTGCCTGCTCGCCACCAACACGTCGTCGCTGTCGGTGGCGGAGATGGCGGCCGACCTGAAGCACCCGGAGCGAGTGATCGGCTTCCATTTCTTCAACCCGGTGGCGATCCTGCCACTGCTCGAGGTGGCCCGGTCCGAACAGACCGACGACGCGACGACCGCGACCGCCCTGGCCGTGGCCAAGACCCTGAAGAAGAACGCCGTGCTGGTGGCCGACGTGACCGCGTTCGTGGTCAACCGGCTGCTGGTCCGGCTGATGTGCGAGATCAACGCGGCGGTCGACGAGGGCACCCCGGTCGAGGTCGCCGACTCCGCGCTGCGGCCGCTCGGACTGCCGATGCCGCCGTTCGTGCTGGCCCAGCTGGTCGGCCCGGCCGTGCTGCTGCACGTCAACGAATCGCTTCATGATCGTTTCGGCGACCGGTTCGTGATCTCGGACAACCTGCGCGCGATCGTCGCCGCCAAGCGTCCCGGCATCTACGACTGGACCGCGGAAGGCAAGCCGTACGTCTCGGATGAGACCAAGGCCTTGTTCACCGTCGGCGACCGGCCGAGCACGGGTGATCAACTCCGGGAGCGGGTGCTGACGGCCCTCGCCGAGGAGGTCGGCCTGATGTTGCAGGAGAAGGTGGTCGCCGCCCCGATGGACATCGACCTCTGCCTGATCCTCGGCGCCGGCTGGCCGTTCCACCTCGGCGGCATCACGCCGTACCTGGACCGCGAAGGCATCAGCGAGAAGGTCCTCGGCCAGCGCCTGCTGCCACCGGGTGTCGCCAGCCTGCCGCGGTGATCATCGAGCCGGTCGACTCTCTGCTCGTCGTTGATCTGCAGCGGGGATTCACGACCGGCCCCGAGGCGCTGCCAGACGCCGCGCAGGTGCTCGATCGCGTCCGACGACTGCTCGACGCCGCTCGTCGCACCGGCGCCCTGGTGGTCCACCTGCAGAACGACGGCCCTGCCGGCGAGGTGGATGAGCCAGGCACGCCCGGCTGGGAGCTGATGCTGGCCGAACCGGGCGAGCCGGTCATCCGCAAGACCGAGGACGATGGTTTCAGTGAGCCGAAGCTGGGCGAGTTGTTGGCCCGACACGGCGCGCACCGCGTTGCGGTATGCGGCCTGCTGTCGGAGATGTGTGTCAGCGCGACCGTGCGCGGAGCCCTCAGCCGCGACCTCGAGGTCGTGCTCCCGCGCGACGCCCATGCCACCTACGACCTCGAGGAGATCCCGGCCGCGGTGGTGTCCCGCGTCGCCGAGCACGCCCTCGGTGATGCGCCCGAGTTTCCCCTCGCGGGCGAGGTGACCTTCGCGACTTCTCCGGCCGACCGCGCGACCCTTTGACGCCGCCGCGACCGCTGCAGTGGTCGCGGCGGAGCGATAACGATCGCGCCGGCCAGATCCGTCGGCGCGGCGGGCCCGGGCGTGGATCTCGGGAGCGAGCGATCGGCCACGATCGAGTGGGAGGGAAGCGACGCCGAACCACCCGATCGCAGGTTGTTGACGTCACAATCGACGACCTGAGAGCCCCGGATACGTCGCTGACAGCCGGTTCGTCAGGACTCACCTGTGCCCTGGCGCGACTCAGTTCGGACGTGTCCGGTAGAGGTCGCGCAGCAGGCTGATCTCCGCGCCGTGGTGGATGATCTCGCGGTGGGTGTGCAGGACGAGCTTGGCCATCGGCGCGTTCGCGAACTGGGGAGGCTCTTCCTGGGCCCGTCCGAGGCCAACCGCGCCGAGGGCCCGCAGGTCGCTGATCCATGCGTCGTGCGCCTCGTCGAGCCGGGTCAGGGCTGCAGTGGCACTCCCCGGATAGCCGGTGTCCTGGTGATCCAGCCGCGGGCGATCGAAATGCGGGACATCGGGCGGACCGAACACGTCGATCAGGTGTCCCAACCGCCACGCGATCGTGGTGACGGGAGGCGGGTCCGGCGGCGGATCGGCGTAATCGAGCGTGAACTCCCCCTCGCCGAACGAGACCAGCGCCGCACTCTCACCGCGGCGGCTGAGCGTCCAGGCCCCGGGAGCCGGATGCCAGAAGAATTCCTCGTCGCTCAGACCGTCCAGCCGAGGCCGAAGCTGACCGTGCCAGTGATCTTCGAGTTGATCAATCAGCTCGGCATTCCAGTCGACATCCATGCTCCGAACCTAATGTCGTGTCGCCACCTCCGGCGCAACCGACTGCCGGCCTGTCTTTCGACAGGCTCAGCCTGGATCCGCCAATAATCTTGGATCTGTGGTGTCGCGATTTCTGCTCGGGCTGGGCGGCCGGGCCGGCGGTTCGAGCGGTCAGCGGCGGTGTTCGTTCCCTGAGCCTGTCGAAGGGCAGGCCGGACGTGTGCCCCTCCGGTTTCGGCCTGACGGCCGGAAAAGACGCGCCAAGGACGGGCGGGTCAGGCGGTCCGCCGCGTTATACGGCCGGGCGCCGGTGTTGGCGGCGAAAGTCGCCGGCTGGGCACCGACTGTGACTTTGCCCGGCCATTTCGTGCCGATCGAGCCGGGAAACGTCACAGTCGACGATCCCGACCGCAGCCCCAACCGGTACCCGGCCGGACGTTCCCAACAAACGCCGAAACCCGCCCGTCCTTGGCGCGTCTTTCTGTTCTCAGCGCGCACCGAGCCGGCCTCAGGAACGGAACACCCAAACGTTCCCTCCGGGCACTTGACCCGAAACCTCCCGGACGACCCGGACCGTGCGCTTGGTCTGTTCCCTGAGCCTGTCGAAGGGCAGGCACCGTGTCCGACGGGTCAGGAGATGTTGCTGGGTTGCGCGGTGTTCTGGTCGGCGCGGGCGATCGCTTCCACGGCGTAGCGGGCGATCCGCTGCGGAGTGAGGCCGACCTGCTCCAGCACCTCGGCGCGACTGCCGTGATCAAGGAACCGCTGCTCGATCCCGAACTCGCGCAGCGGGGTGAAGACGTCCGCGTGCCGCAGTTCCTGGGCCAGCCGGGAGCCGCAACCTCCGACTACACCGTTGTCCTCGATGGTGATCACCAGTTCATGATCACGGGCCAGGTCGATCAGGGCCGGGTTCACCGGGAGGGCCCAGACCGGGTCGACCACGGTGACACCGATCCCCTGCGCGGTGAGCCGGTCGGCGACCTGCAGCCCGAGCCGGGTCAGCTCGCCGTACCCGACGATCAACACCCGCGGTGATTCCGTTCGCCGCAGCACGTCGACACCGTCGAGTTGATCAATCGCCGGCAGATCCGCCGGCACCTTCTCCTTCGAATATCTGATCACCGTCGGCGCATCGTCGACGGTCACCGCGCGGGCCAGCGCCTCCCGGAGCCGGGTCGCGTCCCGCGGTGTGGCCAGCTGCAGCCCGGGCACCACCTGCAGGATCGACATGTCCCACATCCCGTTGTGGCTCGGCCCGTCGGTGCCGGTGACCCCCGACCGGTCGAGCACGAAGGTCACGCCGCACTGGTGCAGCGCGACGTCGAGCAGCACCTGGTCGAAGGCCCGGTTGAGGAACGTGGAGTAGACGGCGAACACCGGATGCAGGCCGCCCAGGGCCAGCCCGGCGGCGGAGGTCACGGCGTGCTGCTCGGCGATCCCGACGTCGAAGACGCGATCCGGGAAGGCCTTGGCGAACCGGTGCAGCCCGGTCGGATACAGCATCGCCGCGGTCAGGCCGACGATCCGCTCGTCGGCGGCCGCCAGCTTGACGATCTCGCGGGAGAAGACGTCGGTCCACTGGTCCGGTCCGCCGGTGGAGAGCGGCTCCCCCGTCGTCGAGTCGATCTTGCCGACCTGGTGGAATTGATCTTCCTCGTTGTTCTCGGCCGCCGGGAAGCCGCGGCCCTTCTGGGTCAGGCAGTGCACCAGCACCGGCCCGCCGAACTGCTTCGCCTGCCGCAGCGCAGTCTCCAGCGCCTCGACATCGTGCCCGTCGATCGGCCCGACGTACTTCAGGCCGAGGTCGGAGAACATCCCCTGCGGCGCCAGCACGTCCTTCAGTCCGATCTTGATCCCGTGCAGCAGGTCGTACGCGGCCCCGCCGACGCCGGGAATCCGGGTCAGGTTGCGCCGGATCACCTCGAGGATCTGCTCGTAGCGCGGATTGGTCCGCAGGCCGGTCAGGTGCACGGCCAGGCCGCCGACCGTCGGCGTATAGGACCGGCCGTTGTCGTTGACCAAGATCACCAACGGCAGCCGGTCGTCGGCGGCGATGTTGTTCAACGCCTCCCAGGCCATGCCACCGGTCAGTGCCCCGTCGCCGATCACCGCCACCACCGAACCGCCGCGCCGCTGCAGCACCTTGGCCTTGGCCAGGCCCGCCGCGTACGACAGCGAGGTCGAGGCGTGCGAATTTTCCACCCAGTCGTGCTCCGACTCGACCCGGCTCGGATAGCCGGACAGCCCGCTCCGCTGCTTCAGGGTGTCGAACCGGTCGGCCCGGCCGGTGACGATCTTGTGCACGTACGCCTGATGGCCAGTGTCGAAGATGATCGGCTCGGACGGCGAATCGAACACCCGGTGCGCCGCCAGCGTGATCTCGACGACCCCGAGGTTGGGGCCGAGGTGCCCGCCGGTCCGGCTCACCTGATCGATCAAGAACGTCCTGATCTCGGCACTGAGCTGCCGCAACTGCACCGGGCTCAGTGACCGCAGATCACCGGGACGCCGGATCGTCGCCAACAGCGACGGGGTCGCCGGGTCGGGTGCTGGTGGCATGGCGTCGAGTTTACGTGGCCCGTTCCGCCGCGGCCGGGGATCCGGCCGACGCCCGCCCGGACTGTCGGCAGCATCACATCCTCCGGCGCGGCATCACCTCGTCGGCACGCGGCGTCACATCGTCGGCACGAAGTCCTCCCCGCGCAGCGCCCGCTCCACCAGGTCGACCGCCCGCCGGGTCCGCAGCAGCAGCGCACCCTGCCGCTGCCAGGCGTCGATCGCCTGCTCCACCACCTCCAGCGGCACGAACCGGCCGAGGTCCGTCCGTGCCTCGGCCAGCCCGGCCTCGACTGCCTTCGCCTGGGCCTCCACCGACCGCACCGCGAACCGGGCCAGCACGACCGGATGCCGGCGCAGCACCGGATAGAGCCGGAACTCCGGCGGACAGCAGTCGAGCAGGAAGGCCGAAGCGGTCAGCTCCCAGTCGGCCGCCCCCGGCGCCCGCACCATCGGCGGCCACCCCGCCGGCACATACCCACTCCCAGCCATGTGCCCATTCTATCGCACACACGTTCGAATAGACAGAGTTGTCAGAACTGAGTTGCCCTATGACACAACTGGTTTCTGACAAGTCAATAGGTAGTGGGTGGCGGCGGCGACGGCCAGGGCGGCACCGACCAGATGGAGCAGGACCAGCACGATCGGCAGCCCGGTGTTGAACTGGATCACCCCGACCAGGCCCTGGAACAGCTCCACGGCCAGCAACAGCACGACGGCCCGGGACCGGAACAGGATCACCCCGAGCACGGTCAGCGCGAGCAACAGATAGACCGAGGCGGCGTGCACGTGGGTGACGATGGTCGGGTCGAACCCGGTGCGCTTCGCGTTGATATCGCCGGAGTGCGGACCGGAGCCGGTGACCACGGTGCCGAGCCAGAGCGCGACCCAGACCACGACGAACGTCGCGATCACCAACACCCGGTGGGCGATCGTCGGCACCGGCACGCCGGCGACGCCGCGGGCGCGATGGACCAGCAGCACGCTCAGGGCGATCAGGCCCATCGACACCAGGAAGTGGAAGGCGACCACGAACGGGTTCAGCTGGCTCAACACGGTGAGCCCGCCGACCACGCCCTGCGCCGGGATGCCGAGCCCCATCACCAGCGCGATGATCATCATCCGCGGCCGGGTGCCGCGATCGTTGACCCGGAGCGCGGTGAAGAACGTCATGATCATGATCGCGGCGAGCACGAAGAAGAGCAGTCGGTTGCCGAACTCGATCACTCCGTGCACGCCGAGCGCGGCATGCGGCACGTACGACTCCGCCGTGCAGCGCGGCCAGGTCGGGCAGCCGAGCCCGGAGTCGGTCAGCCGGACCAGGCCGCCGGTGAGGACGATCCCGATGTTGGCCACCAGGGCCGCGGTCGCCCACCGGGGCAACACGTCCGCGGCCGTCACGGCCCGCCACCGGCGGACCACTTCGGCCCACGGCCCGGGCAGGGCTACTGGCTGTTCGCTCACCGTTCTCCTCCACGCGTTCGGCACGTGGAGGATACCCCTGCCGGCCGGGGCGGCCGGCCCCGGCTGTCAGCGCGACGGAGCGTCGACCAGGTCGCCGGCGAAGGCCTGCCAGAGCCGTCGGTAGGCGCCGTCGCGTTCCAGCAGCTCGGCGTGGCTGCCGTCCTCGACCACCTCGCCGTGATCCAGCACCAGGATCCGGTCGGCGCGGGCCGCGGTGGTCAGCCGGTGGGCGATCACCACCGTGGTCCGGCGCTCGGCCAACCGATCGGCGGCCCGGGTCACCGCCGCCTCGCTGGCCAGGTCGAGGGCGGCCGTCGCCTCGTCCAGCAGCAGCAGATCGGGCTGGACGCATTCCGCCCGGGCCAGCGCGATCAACTGCCGCTGGCCGGCACTGAGGTTGCGGCCACGGTCGCCGACCTGATGGTGATAGCCGTTCTTCAGCCCGGCGATCATCTCGTGTGCGCCCACCGCCTGGGCCGCGGCCTCGACCTCGGCGCGGCTCGCGTCCGGCCGCCCGTACTTGATCGCGTCGGCGACCGTACCGGAGAAGAGGTATGCCTCCTGCGGTACGTAACCCAGCCGGTGCCGGTAGCCCGCGAGATCGTACGAACGAAGATCGACCTGATCGACCCGGACCTCGCCGTCACTGGGATCGTAGAAGCGGGCCAGCAGCTTCATCACCGTCGACTTGCCGGCACCGGTCTCCCCTACCACGGCCACCCGCTGCCCGGACGGGATCCGGAACGAGATCTCGCGCAGGGCCGGCTCCTCCGAGCCGCGGTAGCTGAAGATCACGTCGTCGAAGACGATCTCGCCCTTCATCCGGTCCGGCGCCGGGGTCGGCTGCGCGGCCTCCGGTGTCGACGGCTTGGTCCGCAACAGCTCAGAGATCCGGCGCAGGCCGACGGCGGCCTGCTGATAGCTGTCGAAGACCTGGGACAGCTGCTGCACCGGCGAGAAGAACATCGTCACGTAGAGCATGAACGCGATCAGGCCGCCCGCGGTCAACGCCCCGTTGTGCACCTGGGTCGCCCCGAACAGCAGCACCAGCGCGGTCGCCAGATCGGAGACGAACGCGATGAACGGGAAGAAGGTCGCGATGTAGCGCTGGCTGCGGACCCGGGCCACCCGGTAGCTCTCCGACAGTTCACCGAACCGCTGCGCGTTGTGCGCCTCGCGCCGGAAGGCCTGGGTCACCCGGACGCCGGCGACGTTCTCCTGCAGATCGGCGTTGACGATGCTGATCCGTTCCCGGGAGATCTGGTACGCCCGCGACGACCGGGCCCGGAAGATCAACGTCGCGATGATCACCAACGGCAGCACCGCGAGCACCACCAGCGCCAGCGACGGGTTGATCACCAGGATCGCCACCAGCACACCGAAGAAGGACAGCAGGCTGACCACCGCGGTGGTCAGACCGGTCTGCACGAACGTCGACAGCGCGTCCACGTCGGTGGTCATCCGGGTCATGATCCGGCCACCCATCTCGCGCTCGTAGAAGTCGAGCCCGAGCCGTTGCAGGTGCGCGAACAGCTTCATCCGGAGCAGATAGAGGATCCGCTCACCGTTGCGTCCGGTGACCTGGCTCTGCGCCCGCTGCACCAGCCAGTCGGCCAACGTGACGACGAAGGCAAGCACGGCCGCGATGATGATCACGTCGCCGCGATCCTCGGTGACACCTTGATCGACACCGAGCCGGATCGCCGCCGGCAAGATCAGCTGGGCGAGCGCGTCCGCCGCGACCAAGATCAATCCGAGCAGCAGCGGAGCCCGGAAGATCCGCAGCAGCTTGATGAACCGGAACGCCGGGTCGGGCCGGTGGTAGTGCTCCGGGTCGACCCGTGGCCGGTCGGTGGCCGGCGGCAGCTTGGCCACCTGGGCCAGCAGTTCCGGAGACGGCGGCAGGGCGCCGACCATCGAGCCCATCGGCCCCATGCCCCGGCCACCGCCGCCGCGCATGCCCATGCCGCCACCGCCCATGCCGCCGCCACCCGGCATCCCGCTGGTCAGCTCGGCCAGGCCGTAGGCGCGCTCCAGCGCCTGCTCCTCCGGGGTCAGCTCCGGCTCCCGCCAGGCCGAGGGAGTGACCCCGTCGACCTGGGCCTCGAGCGCCATGCTGCCGTTGAGCTCCTGACCGTTCAGTGCCGGGTTGATGATCATCGGGCGACCGTCCGCCTCGGCACTCACCTGATCGGGATCGAGCCGGTCGATGTCCTCCGGCCCGGTGAGCAGGATGTTGTACAGGTCGCAGCGCGCCGTCAGCTCCTCGTGGGTGCCGATGTCGACCAGCCGGCCGCGGTCGAGGACGCCGATCCGGTCGGCCAGCTCCAACGTGCTGCGCCGGTGTGCGACCAGGATCACCGTCCGGCCGGCCATTACCCGACGCAGCGTGTTGTGGATCTCGGCCTCGATCCGGGCGTCGATCGCCGACGTCGCGTCATCCAGCAGCAGCACCTGCGGATCGGTCAGCAGCGCCCGGGCCAGGGCGACCCGCTGCCGCTGGCCGCCGGACAGGGTCAGCCCCTGCTCGCCGACCACGGTGTCGTAGCCCTTGGGCAGTTTGCTGATGAACTCGTGCGCCTCGGCCGCCCGGGCCGCCGCCTCGATCTCGTCCTGGGTGGCGTCCGGGCGCCCGTACGCCAGGTTGTCCCGGACCGTGGTGGAAAACAGGAAGCTGTCCTCGAAGACCATCCCGATCGAGCCGCGCAGCGACTCCAGGGTGACCTCGCGGATGTCGGTGCCGCCCACGCAGATGGAGCCGCCGCCGACGTCGTAGAACCGTGGCAGCAACAGCGAAACCGTCGACTTCCCGGAACCCGCGGTGCCGACCAGCGCGAGGGTCTCGCCCCGCTGCACCGTGAAGCTGACCTCGTCGAGCACCGGCTGATCTTCGGTGTAGCCGAAGCTGACCCGGTCGAACCGGACGTCCACCGGTCCGTCCGGCAGCGTCGTCGCGTCGGGGGCGTCCTCGATGTCGGGCTTGGCGTCGATCACCTCGAACACCCGCAGCACCCCGGCCTTGGCCTGCTGCCCGATCGTCAGCAGCCCGGACAGCATCCGGACCGGCGCGACCATCGACGCGAGATAGGTGGAGAAGGCCAGGAAGGTGCCAAGCGTGATCTGTCCGTCCAGCGCCATCCAGCCGCCGACGCCGAGGATGCCGACCTGGCCGAACGCGGGGATGGCCTGCATCAGCGGGTTGTAGAAGCTGTTCAGGCGGATGGTCCGGGTCCGCGACGCGTAGAGATTCTGGGCGGCACCGTCGAGGCGGTCCAGCTCCTGCTGCTCCTGCCCGAAGCCCTTGACCACCCGGACCCCGGTCACCGCGGACTCGACCACGCCGGCGACCTCGCCGACCCGCTGCTGCGCGTCCCAGTTGGCCGGGAAGAGCGTGCGCCGACCGCGGATCGCGATGAACCAGAGCACCGGGCCGACCAGCAGGGCCACCACGGTCAGCGGAGCCGACAGGGTGAACATGATGATCACCGAGCCGAAGAACAGCAGCACGTTGCTGATCATGATCGGCATCATCCCGAGCAGACCCTGCACCAGGTTGAGGTCGGAGATCGACCGACTGACGATCTGGCCCGGCGGCAGCTCGTCCTGCTTCTTGCCGTCCATCCGCTCCAACGAGGCGAAGACCTCGCGGCGAAGATCATGCTGGACGTCGATGGACAGCCGGCCGCCGAGGAAGCGGCGCAGGAACCCGCCGCCGAAGTTGGCGACGCCGACGGTGAGCAGGGCGATGATCCAGGGCAGCATCGGCTGCACCTGGGTCAAGATCACGTCGTCGACGACCTCGCGCACGATCAGCGGCGTGATCGCGTTCGCTGCCATGCCGATCAGGGCGCCGCCGAAGGCGAAACCGAACAGGACCGGATGGCGCAGGCAGTAGCGGGCCAGTCGACGGATCCAGCCCGGTGGAGCCTGGCCTACGGCCTGGGGATCCGGTGAGTTCTTGTCCGAGCTGGTTCGTTCACGACTGTTGAGCACGCCGTCGTTCCTCCCGATTTTTCTCCATGGCCCGATCCAGGTCCGTCAGCGCGGACAGCATCACGGCCGGGTCGTCCAATTCCTTCAGCACCTCGTCGAAGCGCGTGACCAACGCGTCGTCGGCCAGCGACAGGGCCGCCTCGCCGACCGGAGTGATCTCCAGCCAGGTGATCCGCCGATCGCTCTCGTCACTGCGCCGCCGGACATGCCCCGCGACGGTGAGCGTCTCGACCGCGGCACTGATCGCCGGCTTCGACACCGCCAGCCGCTGCGCCAGTGCAGTCGACCGCTCCGTGCCGTCGGCCAGGAGCATCAGCAGCCGGTATTGCGGCGGCGTCAGCCCGGTGTCCACCCGATCCAACATTCGACCGGCCCGCAGCAACGCCCGAACCGCTCGCCGCCGACTCTCTCGCTGCCCCATCGCACCTCCCGAGCCAACAGTATAGTTAATCTCCTTAACTAACTGTCCACCGAGTTGTCAGAACTGAGTTGCCCTATGGCACAACTCAGTTCTGACAACTCGGTGTGGTTGGGGTCAAGATCGGGCGGGCACCTCAGCCTCGGGTTCCGGCGCGGCATCCGGTTCATCGTCGTCGCCGCCCGATGCGTTCGCGGCCGCGATGGCTGCCCGACCGGAGGGCAGCACGATCGCCACGGTGATCACGATGACGGTCACGATCCCGGCGGCGACCAGCAGGGTCTGGACGCTGATCACGTCGGCCAGGGGGCCGAAGACGGCCATGCCGACCGGGGTCGCCAGGGCCATCACGATCCCGACGTAACTGAACACCCGACCGTGCTTGTCCGGGTCGACGGTTCGCTGGATCAGGGTCATGAACGGCGTCGAGAACGGCGGCACCAGCAGGCCGAAGACGAACATGAACGCGTAGAAGACCCAGATGTTGGGGCTCAGGCCGAGGAACACGGTCACGATCGCGAACCCGTACGTCGCGATCAGGATCAGCCGCATCGGGTTCTGCTTGGCCAGGATCGTCGAGATCAGCACGCCGCCGAGCATCATCCCGATGCTGAACGCGACCTCCAGCACCGCCAGCATCCACTTCTCGGTGCCGAATTCGCGGGCGATCATCAGCGGCGTGATGAAGGACGGAGCGACCGTCAGCAGGAACAGGATCGCGAACACCGCGAGCAGCCAGCGCACAATCGGGTGGCTGGTGATGTACCGCATGCCCTCGACCAGATCCTGCTTGTACGTCGTCGCCCCCTCGGTCACCCGGGCCAGCGTGGGCACGGTGACCAGGGCGAGGAAGCCGATCCCGATCGCGGCCGTGACCACGTCGAGGAAGAACACCGGCACGACGCCGGCCATGGCATAGATCGCGGCCGCGACGGCGGGGGCCAGCAGCGCCATCACGGACTGGATGGTCTGGAATATGCCGTTGACCCGCATCAGCTGATCGGCCGGAACGAGCTGCGGGATCATCGCCTGCACCGTCGGGGACTGCACCCCGGCACCGAAGGACCGCACGGCGACGGCGAGCAGAATGATCCACAGATCGGTGACACCGTTCAGCATCAGTAGCGCCAGGATCAGCGTGACAATTGCGATCCCCGCGTCGGCGGTCATCGCCAGCACCTTCCGGTTCATCCGGTCGGCCAGCACTCCGCCGAAGATCGACACGATGCCCTGCGGCGCGAAGGCGGCCACCGCATAGAGCCCGACCATCAGCCCGGACTGCGTCTCCAGCGTGACGTACCACATCACCACGTACTGCACGATCATCGAGCCGAACAGCGACACGGTCTGTCCGGACAGGAAGAAGGTCAGGTTGCGCCGCCAGTTGGCGGGGATGGCCGTGGCCTGGTTCTCGGTCATCGTCTCCTCGGAATCAAAGATGGTCGGCCCTGCTGGTGGAAACCGTAGAACCTCAAGACGGGTTCAGGTCAACCACCAGATCGTTCGGGGCGAGAGTGAACCTACCTGGCGGCGCCGACAATCCGCTTGGAAATTCCGGAACGCTCCGGACACGCCGGGCCGGGTGCCGCGGCTCGCCGGATTTCGGCCCCGGCTGTCAGCGGTGGCGACTAGCTTTGGCGCCATGCATCCAGCGGATTCTCATGACCAGATCCATGTCCACGGCGCCCGCGAGAACAACCTGAAGAACGTCACCGTCGCGATCCCGAAGCGGCGGCTGACCGTGTTCACCGGCGTCTCGGGATCGGGCAAGAGTTCGCTGGTCTTCGGCACCATCGCGGCCGAGTCGCAGCGGCTGATCAACGAGACCTACAGCGCGTTCGTGCAGGGGTTCATGCCGAGTCTGGACCGGCCGGAGGTCGACCTGCTGGAGGGTGTGACCACGGCGATCATCGTCGATCAGGAGCGGATGGGGGCCAACTCCCGGTCGACGGTCGGCACGGCCACGGATGCCAACGCGATGCTGCGGATCGTCTTCAGCCGGCTCGGTGAGCCGAGCGCCGGGTCGTCGTTCCACTACAGCTTCAATCTGCCGTCCGGTGCCTGCCCGCGCTGTGAAGGATTGGGTACGGCCACCGACATCGATCTGGACGAGCTCTTCGACCGGGACAAGTCGCTGGCCGAGGGAGCGCTGACGATCCCCGGCTACAACGTCGACGGCTGGCAGGTGCGGATCTATGCCGAGTCCGGGTTCATGGATCCGGAGAAGCCGATCCGCGACTACACCGAGCAGGAGCTGAACGACTTCCTCTACAAAGAACAGTGCAAGGTCAAGGTCGGCGAGATGAACCTGACCTACGAGGGCCTGGTGCCACGGATCCGGAAGTCGTTCCTGCAGAAGGACAAGGACGCGCTGCAGCCACATCTACGCACCTTCGTCGACCGGGCCGTGACCTTCACCGCCTGCCCGGAGTGCGGCGGCGCGCGGCTCAACCCGGCGGCGCTCGCGTCGCGGATCGGCGGGATCAACATCGCCGACGCCTGCGCGATGCAGATCAGCGACCTGGCCGAGTGGGTCCGCAAGCTCGACGATCCGGCCGTCGCGCCACTGCTGGTCACCCTGCAGCAGACCCTGGATTCGTTCGTCGAGATCGGGCTGGGTTATCTCAGTCTGGACCGCCCGTCCGGCTCGCTGTCCGGCGGCGAGGCGCAGCGGACCAAGATGATCCGACATCTCGGCTCCAGCCTGACCGACGTGTCGTACATCTTCGACGAGCCGACGATCGGCCTGCACCCGCACGACATCCAGCGGATGAACGATCTGCTGCAACGCCTGCGGGACAAGGGAAACACGGTGCTGGTGGTCGAGCACAAGCCGGAGATGATCACCATCGCCGACCACGTCGTCGATCTCGGCCCCGGAGCCGGCGGGGCGGGCGGTTCGGTCTGCTTCGAGGGTTCGGTCGCCGAGCTGCGCGCCAGCGGTACGCTCACCGGCCGGCATCTGGACGACCGGGCGACGATCAAGCCCTCGACCCGGAAGCCGACCGGCTGCATGCCGATCCGGAACGCGACCCGGCACAACCTGCAGGACGTCAGCGTCGACGTCCCGCTCGGCGTGCTCTGTGTGGTGACCGGCGTCGCCGGGTCGGGCAAAAGCTCGCTGATCCACGGTTCGATCCCGAAGAACGCGGGTGTCGTGTCGGTCGATCAGTCGGCGATCCGCGGTTCGCGGCGGAGCAACCCGGCGACCTACACCGGCCTGCTCGACCCGATCCGGGCGGCGTTCGCCAAGGCCAACGGGGTCAAGCCGGGGCTGTTCAGCGCCAACTCCTCCGGCGCCTGTCCCAACTGCAACGGCAACGGCGTGATCTACACCGATCTGGCGATCATGGCCGGCGTCGCGACCCTGTGCGAAGAGTGCGGCGGCAAGCGATTCCAGGCCGAGGTCTTGGATTACAAGCTCGGCGGCAAGAACATCGCCGAGGTGCTGGCCATGTCGGTCGCCGAGGCCGACGAGTTCTTCTCCACCGGTCCGGCCAAGACCAAGGCGGCGCACGCGATCCTGGCCCGGATGTCGGATGTCGGGCTCGGTTACCTCACCCTCGGTCAGCCGCTGACCACCCTGTCCGGCGGCGAACGGCAGCGGGTCAAGCTGGCGATCCGGATGGCGGAGAAGGGTGGCATCTACATCCTGGACGAGCCGACGACGGGCCTGCATCTGGCCGATGTCGAGCAACTGCTCGGGCTGTTGGACCGGCTGGTCGACTCCGGCAAATCGGTGATCGTGATCGAGCATCACCAGGCGGTGATGGCGCACGCCGACTGGATCATCGACCTCGGTCCCGGCGCCGGTCACGACGGCGGCATGATCGTCTTCGAGGGCACCCCGGCCGAGCTCGTCGCCTCCCGCTCGACCCTGACCGGCCAGCACCTGGCCGATTACGTCGCCGGATAGTGGCCGAGGCGCTCGCGCAGGAGGTCGATTCCGGGGCCCTCCAACCGGGACAAGGTGGCCGGGCGGCCGGTCAGCAGTAGCAGGAGGTCGGTGATCTGGCCACGGATTTCCGGTCCGTCACCTTCCGTCCAGGCGACGTCCGTCGCGGTCAGTCGGTAGGGCGTCAGCGGGATCGAGTCGAACACGGCCGCCATTCCCCGGCCACGGTAGGACCAGACCCGAGTCGCGGCGATCGCGGCGGTCTCGGCCGGCAGTTCGAGCTCGCGGCCCAGTGGGATCGCGATGTCCTGCCCGTGCACAGCGATGTCGATCAAGGTCTCGGCGGGCGTGACCCCGACGTTGTGCCGGCGGGAGCCGATCATGGCCCGGATCTCTCCGATCAGTTGATCGGTCGGCCGGATGGCCTTGGCCTGCGCGGAACGGGTGATGATTCGGTTCATGCCGCCGAGAATGCCCGGGTGTCTGATCATGAACCGCAGCAGATCACCGACGCTCAACTGCTGCAGGGTGAGGTGGGCGGCGACATCGCGGACCGTCCAACCGGCGCACAGCGACGACCGCGTCCAGTCCTGATCGGTCAGCCGGTCGAGCAGGTCGACGGTCCGCTCACGCTGCGCATCGATGGCCGACCAGAGATCTTGATCGCTCATGTGGGCACACTCCCCGACGGACGCTTCGCCTCGATCACATCTAGTACGATGATAGGACTATTTTAGTTCGATCATAGGACTATGACAAGGGGTTTGGTCGTGGCCGAGCAGCTGCACGTCGCCGTTCTGATGTTCGTCGCCTACCGGTCGGCGGAAAACCGGATCGTCGAGGCCGTGCGGGCCGCCGGGTTTGCCGATGTGACGCTGGCCCAGGCCCGGATCGCGGCTCGGATCGGGCCCGACGGGACTCGGCTGGGCGAGCTGGCCGAGCAGGCTCAGGTCGCCAAGCAGACAGCGACCGCACTGGTCGACCGGCTCGAACGGGCCGGGTATGTCGAGCGCGTGCCCGACCCCGCCGACGGCCGGGCCCGGTTGGTCCGGATAGCCCCCAAGGCCCAGCGCGCCGTTCAGATCGCCCGCGCGGTCGAGGCCGAGATCGACGCCGAGTGGACCCGGCACCTCGGAGCCAGGAAGATGGCGCACCTCCGCGAGGCGCTGACCGAGCTGCGCACCATCACCGACCCTTATCGAACGCCGGAATGATCAATCCCGGTGCCGCGGGTCAGGCGGCCGCCCCGGCGTGAGGCCGGGTCGCCCGGGCGCTCCACCGACCGTCCACCTGTTCCACCGTGATCGGATGGCCGAAGGCCCGGGTGATCGTCTCGGTGGTCACGGCGCCGCCGACCGGGCCGGCGGCCACGGCCCGACCACGAGTGATCACCAACGCGTGCGTGGTCGACTCCGGCAACTCCTCCAGGTGATGGGTGACCAGCACCGAGGCGCGGTCGGCGTCGGCGTCGGCGAGCGCGTCAAAGGTCGCCAGCACCTGCTCCCGAGCCGCCACGTCGAGCCCGGTGGTCGGCTCGTCGAGCAGCAGCAGCCGCGGATCCGGCACCAGGGCCCGCGCGATGAGGGCTCGACCTCGCTCACCCTGAGACAGCGTGGGCCACCGGGCCTCGCGCCGATCCTGGAGGCCGACCAGCTCGATCAGCTCGTCGGCACGCTGCCGGTCGGCGTCGTCCGGAGCCCAGCGCGGCGGCAGTTCGATGGTGCCGGTGACACCGGTCAACACGACCTCGATCACGGTGCGCGGCGTCCGTAGCGGATGCCGCGGGTTGACGTGGCCGATGCCGCGGCGCAGCGCCTGCAATTCCACCCGGCCGAGCCGGTGGCCGAGCACCTCGACCGTGCCGGTGGTCGGATGGGTCACGGCACCGCAGAGGCCGAGGATCGTGCTCTTCCCGGCGCCGTTCGGGCCGAGCAGGGCCCAGTGCTCGCCGGGGCGGACGGTCAGTTGGATGCCGTCCAAGATCAGGGTCTCGCCGCGGCGGAAGGTGACGTCGTGCAGGGCCAGGACGGGATCGATCACCCGAGGTGCTCCTTCAGGGAGGTGAGGTGGGCGCGGCTGAGGTCCGACGCGGCGGCCGCGTCGCGGTCGGCGATCGCGGTGACCAGGTCGACGTGCGGCCGGTGGTCGGCGGCCCGGTCGAAGGCCGGCCGGAGCCGCAGCAGCTCGATCATGGAACGCCGCACCCGCGGCACGAAGCCGTCGAACATGTCGATCATGATCTCGTTGTGGGCGGCGACGACGACAGCCCGGTGAAAGGCCGTATCGGTGTCGACGTAGTCCTCGACCGTCGTGTCGGAGCGGTC
Organism: Microlunatus speluncae; assembly: GCF_009299835.1. Taxonomy (GTDB): domain Bacteria; phylum Actinomycetota; class Actinomycetes; order Propionibacteriales; family Propionibacteriaceae; genus Microlunatus; species Microlunatus speluncae. Next base: position 447,720 of record NZ_VKCZ01000014.1, on the reverse strand, counting down.
GCGGGCGGCCAGGGCTCGGCGCAGCGTCCGCAGTTCCGCCGGAGTACGCCGACCGGCGGCCAGCCCGGCCGCCTCCGACTCGATCGCGATCCGGGTCTCGAGCACCGAGGCGATCGTCGCCCGTCGGACCACCGCATCCCACTCCTCCGGCGGATCGAGCGCGATCACGTACACCCCGGCCCCCTGCCGGGCCTCAACCACGCCGCGGCCGGCCAGCCGCCGGATCGCCTCCCGTACGGTCGACCGGCCGACCCCGAGCTGCGGCCCGAGCGTCGTCTCCCCGGGCAGCTTCTCCCCCAGCGCCCACTCCCGCCCCCGGATCCGCTCCAGCAACGCCGCGGCCGCGAGATCCGCCAACGACTCCCGCCCGACCTGTCTCACCGTCATCCCAACTCCGCTACTTGTCTGAGGAGTTTATCCTACCCACCGGCCGCCGCGTGCTCGGTCGGTTCTTCACGTTAACGTGAAAGCTGCCGCTTCACCCAGGTTGCAACGCGTGTGAAGTGCCAACAACTAGTGAGAAGTAGTGCGGCGGACCACCGATCATGGGACGCATCGCCTAGCGTGCCGGACATGGCTTCAGCCGAGATCCCTCCGCTCGCGACGACCCTCGCCGGCCGCCGGCTCGACCTCGAGCCGTTGCGGGTCGAACATGCCGAGGAGATGGCTTCGGTGCTCGACGATCCGAGCCTGCACACGTTCACCGGTGGCGAGCCGCCGACCATCGACGAACTGCGGAGTCGCTACGCCCGACAGGTCGTCGGGCACTCACCGGACGGATCTGAGCGCTGGCTGAACTGGATCGTCCGCCGCCGCGACGATGCCCAAGCGATCGGCTTCGTGCAGGCCACCGTTTCGGAGCAAGATCAACAACTCGTCGCCGAGATCGCCTGGGTGATCGGATCGGCGTTCCAGGGCCAGCGGTACGCCCAGGAGGCGGCGACCGTCATGACCGATTGGCTCCGTGACCGCGGAGTGGCCCGGCTCGTCGCCCTGATCCATCCTGATCATGAGGCATCCGGCGCCGTCGCGCGCAAGCTCGGTCTCGGGCACACCGACGAACTCGTGGACGGCGAGGTCCGCTGGGTCGGCTGAGCACCGGCTGATCATGATCACCGGCCGGATCCGGGCCTGGTCAGTCGAGCAGTGTCTGGGTGATCTGACGGGTGGTGTTCTCGGCCACGTCGGGCCGGGTCGCTGCGTACGCGGTGTAGGCGTTCAGGCCGGTGCAGAGTGCCCAGCCGCGGCCGCGGACCCAGCTTGCGTCGTCCAGCCCGACGGCGTCCCGGAAGATCATCCGGCAGCGCGGCGACAAGAGCGTGTAGGCGATCATCAGGTCGAAGGCCGGATCGCCGAGGCAGAGGCCGCCGAAGTCGATCACGGTGGTGACCCGGCCGTCCCGGGCCAGCAGATTGCCGGTGTGGAAATCGCCGTGCACCCATCTCGGCGGACCGGGTTCCGGTGCCGTCAGGGCGGCCTCCCAGACGCGGGTCAGGGCGGCGCGGTCGAACGTGTCGCCGACCGTTGCGATCGCCCGTCGGGTCGCCGAGTCGCGATCGACCAGCCGTTCCTGGCCGAGTTCGGCCCGCCGTTCGGTCGGGATCTCGCCCGCCTCGAACCCACGCAGGGTGATCAAGAACGCGGCCAGGTCTGCCGCCGTCTCGGCCGAGTCGCCGAACTCGGCCACCGTGGCGACGGACCCGTCCAGCCAGCGAGCGACGGCCCAGGGCCAGGGATAGCCGAAGGCCGGTTCCCCCACCCCGACCGGCACCGGGATCTGCAATGGCAGGATGGGGGCCAACCGGGGCAGCCAGTAGGCCTCCTTGCCGGCCTGGGTGATCGATCCGCCGTGCCGTGGCAGCCGTACCGCAAGATCATCACCGAGCCGGAAGATGACATGGTCGGAGCCCGCTTGCGGTTGCCGCCGCAACGGCAGGCCGGACCACTGGGGGAACTGATCATCGACCAGTCGCCGAGCCAGGTCGTCGTCGATCTCGAGCAGTTCACTCATCGGAGTCCAGCTCCGGAGCCGGCGATACGGACTTCCGGGAGAAGGCCTGATCACGTTCGTCGGGGCTCATGGCCGCCAGCTCCGCGATCGCTGCCGGCGAATGCCCGGTCACCGGCGTCGCCGAGTCGATCGGCACCACCGAGTGGACGATCCGGTCGCTGAAGACGTCGACCAGGGAGAAGGCGTGATTGGTGTCCACGCCGATGAACTCGCGGGCGCCGGGCAGCGGATCGATGGTGTAGCAGGAGGCCGCCGCGACCGAGACCGGGACGCCGGCGAAGGTGCCGAAGGTCGAGTAGTGCAGGTGGCCGGCCAGGATCGCCCGCACGTCCGTGCCGGTGATCACCTCGGCGAGCCGGTGGGCCGCTCGCAGCTCGACCAGCCCCATGATCTTGACCCGGGTCGGCAACGGTGGATGGTGCAGGGCGAGCACCGTACCGTCGGGGGCCGGCTCGGCCAGCACCTCGGCGAGCCAGGCCAGTTGATCATCGCCGAGCTCGCCGTGATGGTAGCCGGGCACCGTCGAGTCGAGGGCGATCACCCGCAACCCGCCGAGCATCAGCACCCGGTGCAGCGGTTCGGCCGACTCGGCACCCCAGAGCCGGGCCGAGAACGCCGGCCGCTCGTCATGGTTGCCCATCACCCACAGCAGTTCCGCGCCGAGTTCCGCGACGGTCGGCTCGACGGCGGCCGCGACCCGGTCATAGGCATCCGGCTCGCCCAGGTCGGCCACATCACCGGTGACGACCACCAGGTCGGCGTGGTCGATCTCGGTCCGCAGCCGGTCCAGCGCCTTGGCCAATCCCCGGTCCGTGTCGACCGAACCGAACAACGCGGCCCGGTCGCCGAGGAAATGGGTGTCGCTCAGGTGCACCAGGGTGTAGTCCGGCTCGGGATACTGAGTGAAGGGAGTCACCCCGCGATTGTGACAGGACGGTCCGGGCGAGACGCTCGGGCTTTACCCATGATGACCCGGCTACCCCTAGGATTCGGCCATGACACGGCACCGCGGGAGGTCGACATGCTCGTCTTCCTGATCATCGGCGGGGTCGGTGTCGTGCTGCTGCTGATCTTCCTGGTGGTCGGCGACCTCCTGGACGGGCTGTTTGATTTCGCCGGTGATCTGTTGTCCGGAGCCGCGTTGGCCGGGCTGGTCGGCGCATTCGGATTCACCGGTGCGTTGATCTTGGGAATCACGGACAGCCTGCCCTGGGCGATCGGTGGTGGCGCCGTCGGGGGTGTGCTGATCGGGCTCGCTGCCGGCTGGTTCTCCTGGCGGCTGCGGCACGGCGGGGACGAGGCGACGGTTCGCACCGGAGCCCTGGTCGGTCGGCAGGCGACCGTGATCAATCCGATCCCGGTCGATGGCTACGGCGAGATCAGGATCATCGCCGCCGGTCAGCCTACGAAACTCAATGCTCGCTCGTCGTCGCCGATCGACGCGGGCGAATCGGTGTACATCACGGCCGTCCTCTCCGCGACGTCGGTGACGGTCGATCGGTTGAACTGACAGAAAGATTGATCATGATTTTTGGATCCACGGTGATCGCGATCATCGGCTTGGTCGTCCTCGTCTTGTTGTTGGCGATCATCATCGCTTCGCGCTACAAGGTGGCCGGACCCAACGATGCCTACATCGTCACCGGCCGGAAGGGCAAGCCGGTCAAGAACGTGGAGACCGGTGAGATCTCCACCGACCTGTCCGGACAGCGGGTGGTGATGGGCGGCGGCATCTTCGTCGTGCCGTTCGTGCAGAAGCTGCACATCATGGACCTGTCCAGCCGCCGGATCATGGTGCAGATCCGCGGAGCCGTGTCCGGCCAGGGCATCAAGCTCAACCTGGACGGCGTGGCGATCGTCAAGGTCGGCGGCAACGAGGACTCGATCCGGGCGGCCGCGCAGCGGTTCCTCAGCCAGCAGGAGGAGATCGAGACCTTCACCCAGGAGACCCTGGCGGGCTCGCTGCGGTCGATCGTCGGCTCACTGTCGGTGGAGCAGATCATCCGGGACCGGGCCGCGTTCGCCCAGCGGGTGGCCGACGAATCCGAGTCGTCGCTGACCGGTCAGGGGCTGGTGCTGGACACGTTCCAGATCCAGGACATCACCGACGAGGGCAGCTATCTTTCCGATCTTGGTCGGCCCGAAGCCGCCCGGATCGGCCAGGTCGCCTCGGTGGCCGAGGCCGCGGCGCGGCAGGAGGCCGAGCAGGCCCAGCTGCGGGCCGAGGAGCAGATCGCGATCGCCAACCGCCAGCTGTCGCTGAAGCAGGCCGAGATCAAGGCCGAGACCGATGCGGCTCAGGCGCAGGCCGCCGCGGCCGGGCCGCTCGCCCAGGCGGATCGCGACCAGGCGATCTTGACCGAGCAGGAGAAGGTGGCCGTCCGGCAGGCCGCGCTGAAGGAACGCCAGCTGGACACCGAGGTGCGCAAGCCGGCCGACGCCGAGCGGTATCGGGTGGAGACCGAGGCGCAGGGTCGCCGTAACGCCGAGATCTCCGAGGCCGAGGCTCGCAAGGCTTCGTCGATCGCCGCCGCCGAGGCGCAGGCCGAGACGGCCCGACTCACCGGTGAAGGCGACAAGTCCCGCCGCTCGGCGCTGGCCGAGGCCGAAGCGATCGAGGGTGCCAAGCGCGGTGAGGCGGAGAAGGCCCGCCGAGTCGCCGAAGCCGACGCCGTCCGGGCCGAGGGTGACGCCCAGGCCGCGGCCATCCTGGCCAAGGGCCACGCCGAGGCGGAAGCCATGGACAAGCGCGCCGAGGCGTTCGCGCACTACAACGACGCCGCCGTGCTGCAGATGCTGGTCGAGGTCCTGCCGCAGGTCGCCAAGGAGGTCGCGGCGCCGATGGGCACGATCGACAAGCTGACCGTCGTCTCCACCGACGGCGCCGGCGCGATGCCGAAGCAGGTCACCAACGGAGTGGTGCAGACCATGGAGCTGCTCAAGAACACGACCGGTGTTGATCTTGAGTCGCTGGTTCGTCGATACACCAACGGCGAGGGCGGCAACGGACAGACCGTCCCGCCGGCCGCCGCGCCGGAAGATCAGCCAGCGGCTCCGGCGCTGCCGAAAGCCGACCCGGCCTGATCGACCCACCACCCCGCGGCGGGCGTTTGGCAACGATTCGAGCTCAACGCGCGCCGCGGGGTGGTGCGTTCCGCGACAGGACTCCGTTCGAGACGCTTTCATTGCGCCATGCGGGTGCGGGTAAGCGTTCGGTTCTGGGACGCGGATCGAGTGATCATTCAGGAGTCCTCCGGCTGGCGGGTGCACGACTGGCCCTCAGGACGATTACGCGCGGACGGCGCCGGAGTGCTGGTTCCCGGACCAGGGCGGCGCTGGGCGGCCCTGCACGACGGCCTGCTCAAGCTGGACCGCGGTCGAGTGATCGCGACGTCCGGGTCTGTGACCGAGGCGGTGTGGGACGGACCGGACGGTCTGCTGGCGGTGATCAACGGGCAGGAGCTGTGGCACCTCCCCGTCATCGGCGACGGGCGACTGCTGCACGGAGATGATCAGCTCCGGCAGCCGCAGGTCGCCGGCGACCGGGTCGGATTCGAGCGGGAGTTCGCCTCCGATCCGCCCGGCGTGATCTTGAACCCGGCCGATGTCCGTCGGCCGTTCGTGGTGGATCGGGCCGGCGGGCCGATCGAAGATCGACTGCCGGAGGTCACCGGCTGGGTCGATTGGGTGACGCCCTCCCCCACCGACCCGGCGCGATCGGCCTTCCAACACACGGATCTGCCCGGCCCGTACACGTTCCGGCTGGGCTTGTTGATCAACGACGTGCCCCGCTTTCCCTTGCCGGACAGCGATCTCCGCTCCTACGGTTCGGCGCCGGCCTGGGCCCCCGACGGATCGGTGGTCGCCGTCTCGGCGTTGCAGGGCATCCGCGGCGGCATCGCCGGCTGCGATCCGGACGGTGCGGCTTGGCGATGGCTCGCCGATCCCGAGGGGATGCACACCAGCCCGGCCCCGGTCCCCGGCGGGAACGGCGTGCTCAGCGTCTGGCAGGACCTCGATGTCTCTCCGTCGGTCGTGCTGACCACGCCGCACGGACGTACGGCCTGGGCGTCGATCACCGAGTCACCCGACTGGTGGCCGAGCGCTCCGCCCCGACTGGTCCGCTGGAGATCCGGACCGGATGAACTGGAGGGGTTGCTGCTCACTCCGCCCGGGCCGGGTCCGCACCCGACGGTGATCGACCTGCACGGCGGTCCGGACAACATGACGATCACCGCCTCGCTGTCGTCCTTTGCGGTGCCCCTCGACGGGTGGATCGAGGCCGGCTTCGCGGTGTTCGCCCCGGACTACCGAGCCAGCGGCATCCTCGGCTTCGAGGCCAAGCGGGCGGACGGGCGGCTGGAGCCGGGCACTCGCACCTCGGCCGACGATGTGATCGCCGGAATCGATCAGCTCATCACCGAGGGAGTCGTCGATCCGAGCCGCCTGCACCTGTTCGGCTGCAGCATGGGCGGCCTGGTCGGCGGCCACACGATCGCCCGAGGAGCCCGGATCCGCTCCGCCGCGTTCTGGGATCCGGCTCTCACCGATCCCCGGGCCGTGGACAACGCACTGCTCCGCCGGCAGCTCGGCGGCACGCCCGAGGAGGTGCCGGAGGCATGGGACCGGATCGCGCTGCATCCACTGGCCGCGCAGACCCGGATCCCGGTGTTGATCATGAGCTCCGGTGATCCGGACCGACTGAACAGCCGGGTGCACGCGGGCTGGCAGTCGGCGCTGCCGCAGGCCGAACTGCACTCGTTCCCGGCCGAAGGTCACCAGCCCTCGCGGCGGGCGCGGCACGAGATCATCCGTCGAGCGGTCGCCTGGTTCCACGCCGCTGAATCATGATCACGAGAGCTCGTACAGACCGATGGCATCCCAGGCCGCCCAGCCGCCCTCGGCCAAGGTGAAGCGGATCGTGTTGGCGCCGCTGGTGAACCCGCCTGCGGGGAGGTCGACCTCGTAGTAGCTGGGGATCAGCGGGCTACCGGGCAGATTGGCGTCACCCTGCCGGGAGCCCTGAGTGCCGCCGATGATCAAGGTCAGCTGCTGCACCACCGCACCGTTGACCGCGACGTCCAGCCGGCCGGCCAGCCGGGTGGTGTCGACCAGCCAGACCGCCAGGGCCGGCTTCCTCGGTGGCTCCGCCAGTTCGACGATCCAGTCCAATGAGTAGGCCCGTCGCCCGGCCCAGGCGTCGCCTGGTCCGGGCAGCAGATAGGGCCATCGGGCCGCGGCGTCGGCGCTGTGCACGACCTCGATGATCGCGTTCGGATAGCTGGTCGGGATCGACGGGTATTTGTTGGGTGCGAAGCGGAACTCCAGCGTCCGGCCGTCGAAGTCGCCGACCTCGGCGAGCGGGTCGCCGGAGTGGCTGATCGACGTCGTCGACCGGCCGACCACGACGGCCGACGGCCGCGACCAGGTCCCGGCGGCGTCCACGACCACCACCAGAAAGGACCAGGTCTCCCCAGCCGCCGATCGGACGCGATGGTGCCACCGCGGGTAGACGGTCTTGGCGACCAGCAGCCGATCCGGCAGCCCGCGCAGGGTTCGAGCCGCCTCACGGTCGCCACCTTCGATCGCGTACACCCGGTAGTGATCAACAACCGTCGCCCAGGGCAACGGCGACCAGTCGAGGGTGATCGTCAGCAACGCACCCTCGGTGGCCAGGCCGGTCACCGGATCAGGTCGGGCCATCAGAGCGCTCCCTCGATCGGATCGAGCCGCGAGGTGCCGGCCGGGGTCCTGAACGCGGCAGCGACCTGTCGCGGTGCCGTGTCGTCGGCCTCGACCCATTCGACGCTGACATAGGTCGACGTCATCTCTTCCGGAGTCAGCCGCACCAGCAGGTAGCCACGGCGGGCGTGGTAGAACCGCACGTACGGATAGCGCAGCCAGTCGTCGGCATAACCGTCGGTCTCCGCACCATCGCCGTCGGAGCCGATCGAGGTGCAGATCAGCTCGACGGCCAGCTTCCGGCCGGTGGGATCGGTCAGGTCGGCCGGCAGTTCCGCGGCGACCGCCCGATGGATGTCACCGGTCAGCACGACCGGATTCGAGACACCGTCCAATGACCGCATCAGTCGACCCCGGGCGGCCGGGTAGGCGTCCCAGGAGTCGAGCTCGGTGTCGGGTCGGACCGGGATCATGGAGACGGCGTTGCCGATCATGTTCCAGCGCGCCGGAGATTCCTGCAGCCGTTCGTGCAGCCACCGTTCCTGGGTCTCGCCGAGCATCGTCCGCTCGGGGTCGTAGCGGTCGTCGCCGGTCGGTTGCAGATCACGGTGCTGGCGGCCGTCGATCATCATCAGCCGCGCCAGCGAGCCGATGTCGTAGCTGTCGTAGATCGTCGTGCTCGGTCCGTCGGGCAGGGCCTCGACGGAGACCGGCAGGTTCTCGTAGAAGGCCCGGTAGGCGACCGCGATCCGGTGCGGGAACAAGGCATCCGGGATGCCGTCCCTGCTGTGCCGCCGGGCATAGCCGTTCTCGACTTCATGATCATCCCAGGTGAACACCCAGGCGGCCCGGGCGTGCGCCGCCTGCAGCTGCGGATCGGCCTTGAATCTGGCGTACCGCAGCCGGTACTGCTCCAGGGTCTCGATCTCCACCTCTTCGGCCGCTGTGACCGAGGCGTTCTTCCGCCACAAGTTGTCGCCGGCGACGATCGCGTACTCGTAGATGTAGTCGCCGAGGAAGACGACGAGATCAAGATCGGATTCGGCGGCCAGGTGTCGGTGGGCGGTGAAGTGGCCGTGATACCAGGCCTGGCAGGACGCCGCGGCCAGGGTGAACTCGGGAACCAGCTGCCCTGCCGCCGGCAACGTCCGGAACCGGCCGACGGGGCTGATCTGATCGCCGACCCGGAAGCGGTACCAGTACGACGTAGCGGGCCGCAGGCCCGTCACCTGCGGATGCACCGAATGGGCCAGGGCCGGTTGTGCGACTGCGGTCCCGCGCTGGACGACATCCTTGAACTCCTTGTCGCGGGCAACCTCCCAGCGCACCGTCACGTTCTCGAGCGGCATCCCGCCGTGACCGTCGGCGGCCAGCGGATCGAGAGCGAGCCGGGTCCACAACACCATGCTCTGATCGCCGGGGCTGCCCGCGGCGACGCCGAGGGTGAACGGATCACCGGCCAACGGCGTGGCCCGGGCGTGCGGAGCGTTGATGCCGAGCGCCAGGGTCCCGGCGCTGATGCCGCCCGCCTGCAGCAGCAGGCGCCGGCTGAGGCGGGGATCGTGGCGGGGATGGGCAGAATCGGACCGTCGTCCAGCGGCTGGGGGCACGCTCAAGTTCCTATCCGGATCTCCGGACCCCCGAAGACCGGGCCGGACGAATCTCATCGCGCTGCGGAATCGCATCCTAAGGACGTGGCGCGGCGGACGTCCAGATCAACGCCAAGGGTCGGACCGAGTCTGCTCCGGGTCGGGGTCCGGCCCGGATCAGCGACGCGGATTGATCGTCAGGCCGACGTCCGCCCCGACCGAGAGGTGCGCGGTGCCGCCGACCGGGATGGTCAGCAGCGGCATCGTGTGGCCGAAGTCGACGTTGGCCAGCACCGGTTTCCCTTGCAGGGCCGGGATGTCAGCGATCATGGCGTCGAGGTGATCACGGGTGACTCCCGATTCGCCCTGGAAGCGGCCGATGATCAAGCCTGCCGCCTGGTCGGCCCCCGGCAGTTGAAACAGGGAGGTGAGATCGCGGGCGAACAGTGCCGGGAAACTCAGGTAGTCGTCCTCGACGAACACCATCCGGCCGGCCAAGGACGGCATCCAGGCCGTGCCCTGCAACAGGTTGAGGGTGCACAGATTGCCGCCGAGCAGCGGACCGGTCGCCTCCCCCGGCCGCAGCGACCACCAGCCGTCCGTCGGCAGCAGCTCGCGATGATCTTGGTCGGCGAACCAGGCGTCGTCGCTCCACCAGGTCGACGGCTCGACCACGATCGGATCGGTCGTGAAGGTCGCCCGCCGGAACCATTCCTGCGTCGGCTCGAAATGATCACGCATGCCGAAGCTCGACCAATGCGGCCCGACGTAGGTCACCAGACCCGTCACGGCGTGGATGGCGTTGGCCAGCGCCGTGATGTCGGAGTAGCCGCAGAAGACCTTCGGGTGCGCGGCGATCAGGTCGAAGTCGAGGTGCGGCAACAGCTGGTTGGACAGGTAACCGCCGATCACGGTCAGGATGCCGGCCACCGAGTCGTCGGCGAACGCCGCGTGCAGATCATCGACGCGCGCCGCGACGCCGGCCGTGTCGAGCGGGCCGATCTCATCGACGTGATCACCGAAGTCGATCTCCAGACCGAGCTCCTCGGTCAGGTGCCGGACCGCGAACTCGGTGTTGTCGTGCTCCATCACCACCGGTCGCGACATCGACGGGGCAATCACCCGGATCCGGTCGCCCGCGGTCAGCCGCCGCGGCACCACTGAGCTGGTCACCCGCCGACCCTAAGCGACCAGTGCCACAGTGTGTGACATCCCGCCCCCGACCGGCAGAACTTCACGCGCTCGGGTCGGTGGCAGGCGATTTTGGCTGGCCGCGCGTCGGCGTCGATGCCAGGCTGCTCGGATGGCTGACCCCGAAGCCGTCCCGCTGCTGACCCGACCGTGGCCCACGCTCAACCATCGCGTTGTGCGGACCGAGCTGGAGCGCCTCGGCTGGAAGCTGTTCGCTCAGGGCGATTGGGCGTATGTCCTTCGATCACCGTCGGGGCGGCTGGTCGGCCGGGTCAGCCCCTTCGAGCCGGGCTACGGATACTTCATCGACCTGTGCCGGCGCTGTGCCGGGCATCGGCATCTGCCCCGGGTGGAGCTGGCGACGCCGTTGGAGGGCGGCGGTCACCTGGCCGTCCTGGAACATCTCGAGCCACCCGCGAGCGATGCCGTCCGGGACTTTCTGCACCAGTGGGAGCATCCGGAGCAGCAGAACGAAGATCTGCGATCACTCCGGCTCGAGGTCGACCGGATCGATGAGTGGGGCCGGCGCAAGGTGCGGGGTTGGATCGGGGTCGACCTCGGCGATCGCCACGTCCTGCGCTCGGCGGACGGATCCCTGAAGGTCATCGATCTGTTCGGCGTCGATTGGGGCTTTCTCGATCATCTGGTCGAGGATCCGCCGGGTTTCGCCCGGGCGGTCGACCTTGATCAGTGCCGCTATCTCCTCGACCTGCCGGATCTCCAACTGGACGATCATCCGGCCGGCTATCTGGCCCGGATCCGTACGGCTTTCGAGATCGCGTTCCCGAGCGCGGCGACCTCGGAGTGATGGCTACTGATGATCTTCCGACCACGCCTCGATAACGCCGATCGCCTGAGCTCGAACCTCAGCCGGTGATCGGGTCGCGTCGATGGCGTGCACCGACCATCCCGCCTCCCGCGCCGCTTGGATCTCACCTGCGGTGGCCACGCCGTGCCGCTCCGCCCAAGCTCCGATCCGAGCCAGCCGCTCCGGTTGGCGGTGTCCGGCCGCGCGGGCGACCTTGTCGTAGCGGACCAGCCAGTCCTCACCCCGCTCCGCCGCGGCCCGCTCGACAGCCAGGCCGACCGGCCCCTTCAGCTCGAACATGATCACTCGCTGCCTCACCATCGCGGCCACCGTGCGAAGGTGGCTGACGTAGCCCGGCCGGTCGGCCAAGGCCCACGGCAGGTCGCCCACCATGCCGGCCGGCGACCAGTCCATGACCCCGACGCCTTCGTCGGGAAGCTTCGCCAACCACGCGCCGTACGCATCCTCGAACTGGGAAGCGCCGGCATAGTGCCCCGTCCGGAAACCCTCGGCAACGACCGCGAACTCGGCGCGAGTGAACAACTCCTCCTCGCCGAAGGCCTCGACCGGACTGCCTTGACGCCAGAGGTCGCCCGTGATGCCGTCGGCCAACGTCGACTTGCCGATCCCGGCCGGTCCGGCCATCGTGATCCAGAGCTTCGGCATGAACCGACACTAACGTTCAAGGCTGCGATTCACATCCGGATTTGATCTTGTGCCGAGGGCGGCGACGCGGCAGAGTGACCGACACTTGGCAGTGCGAGTTCACGTCTGGCCGGACTGACCCGGTGATCGCGGGCCGGCCGCGTAGTCGCCCTGCCGCATCTGGCGGGCGTGTTCCGTGACCCGGTCCACGAGATCTGACGGATACCGGTAGCCGAGCCTGGTCGCGACTTCCTGGGCGAGTCGGGCGAACAGGGCGACCATGGTGAACAGGGCATCCCAGTTGTCCTCCGGAGCCGGGCCGGTCATCGTGTTCTCCAGTTCGGCCCAGGTGTCGGCCGGGAGATACTTCTTGAGTCCCTTGCCGAGGCTCCCCGTCTTCAGCGACCAGTCATGATCACATTCGACCCGCCACTCCAGCATCGGCACCAGGTAGTTCGACCTCATGTCGCAGTCGAGGACCCACTTCGCAGGCAGCAACTCGTTCCGGAGCAGGCTTTTCGCGACGTACGGGACCCCGATCAGGAAGTCGACGATCAGGCGTTGGAAGGTCGGCTCGTCGGGGCGCTCGGGGATGTACGCCGCGTACGTCGGAGCTGGCAGACCTCCGGTCAGGCCGATCTTGTCGATCAGCACGCGATGCCCGGCATCGAACTCCGGGTGCGGCTGGGGCCGAGTGGTGACATCGACGAACCGCTGGGGCGACCAGAGACCGAAGTCGATCTTCAGACCGTTGACATAGTTGTTCACGCTGCCGACCCAGACCGCTCCGGTCTCGGGGTTCACGTTGACCGGATCCCAATAGCTGATCAGCAGGTCGCCGAAATCGGCCAGCCAGTCTTGGTTCTGCGCCATCGACACCACGTCGTCGACGACGAGGACGACGTCGTAGTCGGAGTATGCGTCCAGTGCCGCACCGGGTATCGCACGGGTGCTGGTGAGGATCACCGCGTGGATCCCGGCCCGCTCGATCGCCCATTCGGTGAGGCGATCAAGGACCTCGTCAGCCATGGTCAGCGACCTCCTCGGTTCCGCGTCAGACCTTGACGCCGGTCTCGACCCTACGGGCATCGGGTACGAGCACGGAGGACGTCGACTCGGCAAATTCGCTTGCACGGTCGCAGCCCCCGGTCCACGGTGAGACCAATCGAGAAGGGAGCCACGATGACGCAGCCGTTGCCGTTCGAAGAGTCGGCTCGGTACGAGGACGTCGAAATGATCTTCGCGGCCGGCTCAACCGCCGCGACCGAAGACGCCGACCAGATCGGTGCGGACTTCGGCGAGATCGAGGAGGAGTTCGGCCGATTCCTCGACGAGAGCCTGACACTCCGCGGGCCTGACTCCCTCGGCGATCTGCTCGCCGGAGCCGACCCGCCTGTGGGTGGCATCGCCGTCGACGTGGGCTGCGGCCGGGGCCGAGATGCCGTCCGGCTGGCGAGCCGGTTCGGGTTGCAGGTTCATGGCATCGATCCGTCGCCGATCAATGTGCAGCAGGCCAAGGATCGGGCAGCCGCCGAGGGACTTGACCATCGGATCGACGTTCACCTCGGGCGAGCGGAGGCGATCCCACTGCCCGACCGATCCGTGGACGTGTTGTGGTGCAAGGAGGTGATCACCTTCACCGATCCGATCGCCGCGATGCGTGAGTTCCGCCGGGTGCTCCGTCCGGGCGCGGTCGGCTTGATCTACCAGGTGCTCACCGGGCCGGCGATGACTGCGGTGGAGGCGCATTGGCTCGCGAGCCAGGAGCTGGGATTCGGGCCGGCCAGGGAGCTGCGGCCCGCCGACGTCGAGGAAGCGATCAGGGTCGCCGGGCTCGAAATCCGGCAGCGCGTCGATTACGCGAGTGAATGGGGAGAAGCAGGACAGGAGCGCGATGGCTCGGCCGGGCGCAGACTGACCCACGCTGCGCGACTGCTCCGGACACCCCAGCGTTACATCGATCGGTACGGCGCAGCCAACTACCGGATCATGCTCGCCGACTGCCTCTGGCACGTCTACCGCATGATCGGCAAGCTGTGGGGTGTGGCGTTTCTCCTTCGCGCATGATGGTGCGCATGAAACCGCCCGAAGGTTCCGCGGAGCCCGTGATCACGAACTGGCAGCGTCTCTCGGTGCGGGAGCTGCCGGAGCGTCTCGGCCTGCCAGGTCGGGAGGCGGGAAATCGGGTGATCTTGGTGGATGGGCGAAGCGCCGGCGGGAAGACCACCCTGGCCGGCCGACTCCAGATGGTGCTGCCTGGATCGATGGTGGTCCACACCGATGATGTGGCGTGGAATTTTTCGATCCTCGGCTGGGATTCGGAGTTGATCGAGAATGTGATCAGGCCGGTGCGGCGGAACGAGCCGGTGCGCTATCAGCCGCCGGGTTGGGCTCCGAATGGTCGTGGCGGCGCGATCACGATCGAGTCGGACCGGGACCTGATCGTGGAGGGTGTCGGCGCGGGTCGGGCAAATCGCGGCGTGGGCCCATGCCGTCGTCTGGGTGCAATCCGACTTCGATGATGCCCGCGAGCGCGGGATCGCGCGGGATCTGAACGAGGGAGTCAGGAGTGACGCCGCCGCGGTCGAAGGCTTCTGGGAGGAATGGATGCGGGAGGAGCTGCCGTTCCTGGAGAGCGATCAGCCCTGGCAGCGGGCGGCGGTGATCGTTGCCGGGCGGAGCGCCGGGGACAAGGAGGTCATCGACGTCGCGGCGTCGGACCGATGATCAAGTCGCCGGGCCGGCGCGAGTTACGCTGTTGATCTTCAGACTGGAGGCCGTGGAATGATCCCGAACGCTTCGGAGCTGGCCTGGGCGGAAGGCAGGGTGGGGCCGGGCGCTCGGGTCCTCGACGTCCAGGCGATGCACGATGTCGGAGGTCCGTGGTGGCTGCGGATCGAGCACCACGGAACCGTACGCAACACCATGCTGCGGCTCGGTCGACCGGGCTCGGCGCAGTTGACCACCGTGGCCGCGGCCTTGCAGGTCGCTGCCGAACACGCAATCTCAGCACCACGGCTGCTCGGCGTCGAGCTCGAGGGGACGTTGCTCGGCCGGGCCGTGATCTTGGAAACGGCGTTGCCGGGTGACAGCACCCTGCCCCGATCCGTCACGCCGGCGCGACTTCGTGAGGCCGGTGCCGCGATCGCGAAGGTCCACGCGGTCCGGCTCGAGCCGGGCCCGGGACTGCCGCTTCGCGTCCGGCCCACGGAGCCGGTCGATCGGGCGATGGAACGACGCTGGGCCACTGCATTTCGAGCCACGGCGGAGAGCGAGCAGGACGCGATCGTCGCCGCGCTGTGCGAACTCACCGGGTGGTCGGAGGATCGCGCCCGCCGGATTGCGTTGGTGCCACCCATGACTCCGCTGCTCCAGCTCGCCGATGACCGAATCCGGGACCTCGGCCGGCCGAGCGGCGCAACGGTCTTCGTCCACGGCGATGTCTGGGGCGGCAACATGCGCTGGGAGGGCGACAGCTGCACGGCCTTGATCGACTGGCGCTACGCCGGGGCCGGCGATCCCGGCGTGGACCTGGGCGAACTGCGGATGCAGATGGCCCATCAGTACGGCCTCGAAGCCGCCGACCACGTCCTCGACGGCTGGCAACGCGAGGCCGGGCGCCAGGCGACCGACGTCGCCTACTGGGACGCCGTCGCCGCGCTCAACACTCCGGCCGACATGGCCGGCTGGCCCGCTTTCGACGAAGCCGGCGACCCGTTGGACCAGCCGGGCATCATCAACCGCCGGGACGACTTCCTCCGCTCAGCCCTGGCCCGACTGTAGCTGATCATGGCCGTGCGACCGCGCGATGTGACGCTACGGAATGTCTGCCGCGCTACAGATCGAGGCGATATTCCCATCCCTCCCGCCAGGCGAAGTCGGCGTTGATCAACTCTTCCAGCGGCTTGCCGTCGACGAAGTGGTCGAGGGCCCAGCGCGTGGTCACGTGGCCGATGATCAAGATGCGGGTGCCTGACCAGCGCAACGGAAGGTCCTGGAGGAAGCGCCCTGCGCGTTCGACGGCCTGCCGCCAGCTCTCCCCGCCCGGATAGGGCAGATCGAGGTGCTCGGCCATGCCGTGATGCAAGTCAGCCGCGGGCATTCCGTTCAGGTCGCCGAAGTCACATTCCCGGAGTCGCCAGTCCAGCAGGATCGGGGTGTCCGAGCCGGCGAACGCCACGGTGGCGGTCTCGGCGGCTCTGGTCAGGTCGGAGGCGAAGACCGCGCTCAGCCCGTCGTCGTGCCGCCGCGCGCCCAGCTGTTCAGCGGCCTGCCGGCCCCGGGCCGATAGCCGACTCCCCCGCCACCCCGAGGCGGCGCCGCGATCATTGTCCTCGCTCCAGGAGTGCGTCTCGTACACGATCTTGACGGTCATGGCCCCACGGTGTCACAGCACGAGCCAGGATGGAGGCCTTTGGAGCTCGGGCGGGGGTGTACCTTCCCTAGTCCCCAGACCCGTTCCCAGAGCCCCGACCACTTCGCCGACCACCGGAGATCATCACCATGACGCTCGAGTTCATCAATCCAGCGGACCTGCCCACTCCCGCGACCTACACCCAGGTCGTGGTGGCGACCGGAAGCAAGCTGGTCTTCGTCGCCGGCCAGGAACCTGAAGACGAGAACGGCAACCTCGTCGGCCCGGGTGATCTTGGAGTCCAGGCCCGTCAGGTGTACGCCAACCTGGGCCGGGCGCTCGCAGCCGCCGGCGCCCGGCCCGACCAGGTCACCAAGATCACGATCTTCGTCGTCGGCTATCAGCGGGACGAGTGCCTGCCGACGATCGAAGCAGCCCGCGTGACGCTGTTCGGTGATCACAAGCCGGCCGACACCCTGGTGGGAGTCGAGTCGCTGTCCCCCGGCTACCTGGTCGAAGTCGAGGCGATCGCCGTGATCGACGGCTGACGACAAACCGGTCGACAACGGCGCCGGTCACGGTCAGGCTGACGGTGATGACGAACAGCGAAGTGTGGAGTGAGAAGACCGCCGAGGCCAGGTCGAGTGCTTCCGCAACGCGGCCCGACACCTGAAACCCGGCGGCCGCTTCGTGATCGAGCTGTGGGTGCCGCCGATCCGCCGCCTCCCGCCCGGACAGCAGGCGGTGCCGATGGATGTCGGCGATGATCATGCCACGTTCGACACGTACGACCTGGCGACCCAACACTGTACGACTCACAACTACTATCGCGATTCCGACGGCACTCTCCGCCACGGCTCCGGCAGCTTCCGCTACATCTGGCCGGCCGAATGTGACCTGATGGCGCAGCTCGCGGGGCTTGAACTCGAGTCACGCTTCGCTGACTGGCATCGAGCCGCGTTCACGTCCGAGAGCAGCAATCACGTCTCGGTCTGGCGCAAGCCACTCTGACTGTCATACCGGCACCAGCGCCGGGTCGGTCCAGCCTTGCCGCACGCCGCAAGGGCGTGCCAAGCTCGGCGCCATGACGGGCAAGCGCGCCGAGCTGTTCCTCACCTGGATGGGACTCATCGACAGCTACACGCTCGACCGGGCGCGGAAGGACCTCACCCAGGACGAGCTCGACTTCGAGCCGCACCCGGGTGCGTGGGGCATCCGACCGCGGGGCGAGCAACGGACCAAGCACGCCGGCGGCGATGACAGCGGCCAGTGGGTCGTCGAGTGCGACTGGGACCTCGCGACCGACGAGTACGAGGGCCGGCCGGTCGTGATGCCCATGACCACCATCAACTGGCTGCTCAACCACTTCGGCGCGGCGCCGGGCCTGTTCGCCGAACTCGAGATCGTCGGCGGCCCCACCACCCCGACCCAAGACGTCTACAACCGCATGTGGAGCCACACGGTCATCCCCACGGTCGACGAGGGCCTGGCGCGATTCGACGACGGCTGGGCCGCGCTCAAGGTAGCGCTCGAGACCACGACCGACGAGCTGCTCGAGCGGGACTACCCGGGACATCCCTGGGGGCGCGGCGACCACGCCCTCGCGGCGATGCTCAACGAGGTCAGTCACCACGGCACGCAGATCTGCATGGTGCGCGACATCTTCGCCAACCGTTACGGCAGGACCCGGCAACGCTGAGCCAGACCTCTTGCCGTGTTACCGGACTCCGCGAATCAGCCCTCGGTGCTGCGGAATGTCGATCATGCAGTGTCGGGCTGACGGGATTCGAACCTGCGACACCTTGACCCCAGTTGACTCGGGCTGAACCTTGGACCGTGCGGCCGGATCACATTCCATGATCATTTAGGCCCCCAGGGTCTGGGAGGTGTGCCGTTGGAACCAAACTGGGTACGAGTTCTCTCCCCTCGCCACACCGGCCCCGCGTAGGCGCCCGTTTTGGCTGGAACAGAGCGAGTCTGCGGCCCTTGACGCGTGGAGTGGAGGCCAAACACTGGTCCTACGACGGGGACGGGGCACCGCAAGGTTCAAGCCCAACTGCAGGGCGTTGGTCTGTCACCATGGGGTGATGAGCCCCGGCCCTAGTGATCGTGAAACCGCGGCTGAGTCCAAGCGCCGCCAGGTCTCGGCCGCGGTCCTGGTCGGTATCGCTCGGAAGAGCCCGGTGCTGGCCTGGACCGTGGCCGCAGTCAGTGGCGCTGGATCGGCGCTGCTGGTGTCGTTCTACGTGATCTGGCCGGGCTTGGATCCGAAGGTCGGCATCATGCCGCAAGCCGTGTTGCCGGTTGCCGTCCTGATCGCCGGGTCGGCGTTGGCGTGCTTCATCGCGATTGACCGCGCGATTCAGATACGGGAAATGAATGTCTGGCTTGCCGCAATCCAGGATCGGGCCGCACTCGGCCCGGAGGGCCGCCCTTGATCCAAGAGAGGTCAATTCGACGGGTCACGAGCGACGGGCTGTGGACGAGGATGACCACGATTGCTGCTCGTCGGTCCTCGGGGCGGCGTGATCACTACGGCCACGCTTCGCGATGCCACACCCTGCCGTCCAACGTGATCGCTCTGGCGAGCCGAAACCGGCGCTGACGAGGTACCGAATCTCGATCATGCAATGTCGGGCTGACAGGATTCGAACCTGCGACCCCTTGACCCCCAGGTGGCTTGGGTCAGTGCGCCGACCCTGTCAGTGCGTTACGTTCCATGATCATTTAGGCTCAGAATGCACCGGTAGGCATGCCGTTGGGACCAAATTGGGTACGAGTTCTGACCCTCGCCACACCTGCCCCGTCCCCTTCGTAGGCGCCCGTTTTTGGCTGGAACGGAGCACGTCAAGGGTAAGAGCAGACGAGTTCCTGACACCCGATCCGAAACGGTTGGTGCCCCGTCTGTGATCAACAACATCCACACTCAACGCGTCCAGTCGACACCTGCCGACGCTGACTCACTCTGCGGCAATGGACACGGCCTGACCAAGCGGTCCACGGTCTACCGGCTCACCGCCTGGACTAGGACACGAAGGCGTTTCGGATCGGGTGTCAGGAACTCGTCTGTGGCCCTTGACGTGTGGAGTGGAGGCCAAACACTGGTCCTACGAAGGGGGACGGGGCAACGCGACGTCAAGACCCATCCCAATCACGGTCCACTTCCAATGGCGGGCGGGTCGAGCGAGCGGGAGCGGAGCGGAAGCGAGCCGACCGCAGGCGGCGCGGAGCGCCGCCCTTGATCTAAGAGAGGTCAATTCGACAGCTTGGTTGCCAGTGGCCGCTCAGGCTCAGGCCTTGCGGGTTTGGGCGGCGCGGGTGCTGGAGCGAAGTTCGGCGTACGAAGCGCCGAACATGGTCCACCAGGTCGGATCGGTCAGACTGACGGCTTGGGCTAGCTGCTTACCTGACTCGGTGCGCAGAGCGTTGATCGCGTTCTCGCGCCATTCATCGGTGGCGAACCCTTGCTTTCCATACTCGATCGCTTGGAGCAGGACGTCGATCTTGTCAGCGTCCCGGGCGATCCGCGCTTCAACGGTGTCTTGGGCCTCGTACTCCGCTACAAGGTCTTGAAACACTGTCCCGGTCTCTACCGGCATACCTGCGGTTTGATGCGCGGTGATGGCTTCCGGTTTGGCGGTAGTGACGTAGGCACGGCCCACAGCTTCGACGTCACCTACGCGGGTTTCGGGTACATCGTGCATGAGGCACAGCGCCGCAACTCGCCCGACATCGGCACCAGCCATCTGCGCCAGCGAAATCCCGATAATGCCTACTCGGAAGGTGTGGTCGGCGACCGATTCCGGCTGTGGTACGCCGAGCATGACCCACCCGGCGCGCTTCAGATTCTTCAAGTGGCCAACTTCGAACAAGAAGGACGCGAGACCTTCGAGCGGATGGCTGGTTCCCTCCTCCACTGGAAGGTTCGCCTGCGCACGGACGTACACGCCGCTTCCGGTCCGCGTGTCAACGAAGCCCTCGTCACGCAGCGTGTGGATGGCGTTTTGAACGGTCATGACCGAGACACCGAAGAACGCTGCCAACTCCTTGCCGGAGGGCAGGCGTTCTCCAGGCCTGAACTCGTCGGTGAGGATGGCCGCGCGCAGGGACCCGGCGATCTGGACGTTCGGGCGGCGGGTGTCGTCTGGATCGAGGCGTTGCATAGCGCAACCCTAGCCCACCTACCTAGATAGGCCGCGCAGGACCCTAGACAAGCGACCTAGGTACATGTTAGGATCAGTATTAGTTGATCCAACAGCAACCTAGCTAGCGGGAGTGTGGTCCGAATGGCGATCTACGCGGTAGACAGCAAGCGTCAGCAGATGGTGGCGACCGGCAACGTGACGCCGGTGAATGAGTGGATGGACACGCCGAACGGTCGGCGTCAGTCCGATCAGCAGGCCCGTGATGCCGACACCGGGATGCTGCTGTGGGAAGTCGAGGTTCTCTATCAGTCGGTGTCGTTCGGCAAGAACGTGACCGTCACCGCTCCGGTGCAGGTCGGCGCTGATGCGCAGCCGAGTGTCAAGGCGTTCACTCCGGTCGAGTTCGTTGACCTGATGTGCTCGGCCAACGTCACCAAGGGCGGTGGTCTGCGGGAGTCGTGGCGGGCTGAGCGGCTGGCCGATGACAAGCCGGGCCGGGCCGCTGGTCAGGGTGCGAAGCCTGAAGGGCAGGCAGCGTAATGGAACCGGTCAGCCTGCGGGTGCCGCTGGCCTCCCCGATCACGGCCGCGTGTGTGTCCTACCCGACGGCCCCGCCGATCCTGTCGGTGTGGACCTCGCGGTTCTTCCTGACCTTCACGTCAGGCACCCGCACCGTCACCCCGCCCGATGTTGATGCGGTGCGGCACCTGGCCGACGTGATGCGGGACTACGCCGACCAGTTACAGGAACACCTGGAACGCGAAGACGACTCCATGATCAAGATCGGAGGCCAGCGATGAGCACCTACCACCGCACGTCAGTGATCTTCGACGACGAAACACCCATCGTGCCGGGTGTGCACGAGTCCTCGATCTCAGGGCGGGTCATCGGCAGCGTGGACATCGGTGACGGAGGCGAACTGGTCCTGATGCCGAAGTCCAGGACGGACGTTGACCGCCTGGTCGCGGCCCTGGTCGAACTGGGGATGAGATGGGACGCCGAGGCTCACCGGCTGCAGCAGCCCGCCCTGATCCTTGTTGATCTTGAAACGGGGATGAAGTCATGAGCCGCCGCAAGGAAGCCGTGAAGGTGCGGAAAGAGTCGATCGGTATCGCGGTCGGGTGGCAGATTGCGGGCGCGGTCCTGGGTGCCCTGGGCCGGTTGATCAAGCTCATTGTGACCACTCCGCTGCTGTGGCTGCCACTGCTGTTCCTGGCCGCGCTGGTCGCCGTGGGGCTGCGGTGGGGTCAGACGGTCATGGTCGTGACCGGTGCGTCCACGATGGTGCTGGTCGGTGCTGCTCTGACTGGCTGGCGGCTCCGCTGGCCGTCCTCGTTCGGCCGCTGGGTCGCCGGGCCGGTCCGGGGTCAGTGCCGCCGCATCCTGGTCTACCGGCGTCGCTGGCAACCGGCGATGTCGATCACCGGTCTGTCCCGGATGGTCGGTGAGAACGAAGACCTGCCGAAGCTGGTCCGGGTCCGCTCCACCGCCCACACTGACCGGGTACGGGTCCGGCTGCTGCGCGGTCAGACCATGGCCGATTGGGCACTGTCGGCGGAACGGCTGGCGCAGGCATTCGACGTTGAGCAGGTCCGGATCGCGAGTTGCCCCGGCAAGCGGCAACTGATCGACCTCGTGGCCCTGGTCGAAGACCCGCTCGCTGACGGCGCCCCGCCGATCGAACCCGATATCGAGTCCGAACTGTCCGGCGCGGACACGGTTGACCTGTCGGCTGTGCCGATCGCGTGGACCGAAGATCGGCAACTATTCACGCTGCCGCTGCTCGGTAACCACATCCTGATCGGTGGTGCTGTGGGTGCCGGTAAGGGTTCGGTGCTGTGGTCGCTGGTGAAGGGCCTCGGTCCTGCTGTCCGCTCGGGCCGGGTCCGGCTGATCGGTCTGGACCCGAAGGGCGGCATTGAACTCGGCTTCGGCCGTCCGATGTTCCACAAGCTGATCAGCGCCGATCCTGACGACGCGGAGAAGACCGCGACCGAAACCCTGGAAGCGTTCGCGGTCGCCCTTGAGGATGCGGGAACGATCATGCGCGCCCGGCTCGCCCGGATGCAGGGCAACTCCCGGCTCCACGTGCCGAGCGTCGAAGAACCGCTCTACGTGATCATCATCGATGAGATTGCCGCGCTAACCGCCTACGTCGATGACCGCAAGATGCGCGAACGGATCGGCGCCGCCCTCGGCATCCTGCTCTCTCAGGGCCGCGCCCCCGGCTGCCTGGTGGTCGCCGCGCTGCAAGACCCCCGCAAGGAAGTCCTCCCGCAACGCGGCCTGCTCCCGATCCGGATCGGGCTGCGACTGAACGAAGCCAACGACACCACCATGCTGCTCGGTGAAGGCGCCCGCGACCGTGGCGCAGCCTGTCACCTCATCCCCCGTTCGATGCCCGGCACCGGCTACGTCCTGGTCGAGACCCAGCCGGAAGCGGCCCGGATCCGGTTTCCCTGGATCAGCGACCCGGACGTGATCCAACTCGCTCAGCAGTACGCCCCGCGCGGCACGCTGCCCGATCTGCACCTGGTCGCATCATGATCACCGAGCCGGTCCAGCTTCCGCTGCCGTTCCTGCCCGGCCTGCTCGCCCATCACCGGGCCGTCCTGGTCGACCTCGCCTCCGGATCCTGGCACCGTCGTGCTGCCTGCCGTGACGGTCGCCCCGACGACTGGTTTCCCGAAGATGATCAGGACGCCTCTGCCGCCTTCGAAGCTCGCCGGGTATGCGGCGGGTGCCCGGTGGCCCGTCAGTGCCTCTCCTGGGCTCTCCTGGTCGGTGAGCAAGGCATCTGGGGCGGCACGACCGAGGCCGACAGGGATGCGATCCTGGCCGACCTCGGCTCCGGTCTCCCGCTCGGCCGGGTCCCGGCGACCGAACCGCTGGCGGCGTGATCATGGAAACCGCCACCGTTACCGAGCTGGCCGACGCCCGCAACCGCGACATCGCGGGCCAGGCGCCGAGCGTGCAAGGTCTGACCGATCTTGCCGTCAAGCACGGCGTCTGTGTCCGGCCGGTCCTGCAACGGCTGATCGACACCGCGACCGGGGAAACCCGGATCGTGCCCATCCCCTGCGGCACGACCCGCGCCGACCGGTGCCCGCCGTGCGCGGACCGTAACCGCAAACTACGGATGACCCAATGCCGCGAGGGCTGGCACCTCGACACCGAACCCGACACCGACGATCACGACACCACCGAAGACCCCGACGACGATCAAGACCAGGCCGACGACGACGATCAAGATCAGGATCGCCGGGTACGGTCGACCCGCCGCCGTCAAGACATGCCCGACCTGCCGAAGGGTGATCACCGCGACGGCACCGTCGCCCGTCAGATGACCTCCCCGAACGGGCAGAGCTACCGGCCGTCGATGTTCCTCACCGTCACCCTCGGCAGCTACGGCCCCGTCCACGCCGAAACCGGCCGCTGCCGCTGCGGCGAGCACCACCGGCCCGGCTCGCCCCTGGCCGGAACGCCCCTGTTCCCCCACCGCTACGACTACCGCCGTGCGGCGCTCGACGTGCTCCACTTCGGCAAGCTCGCAGACCGGCTCTGGAAGAACATGCGCCGCGTCGCCGGGTTCGAAATGCAGTACTTCGCCACCGTCGAGCCCCAACGGCGCGGCGCGATGCACCTGCACGTCGCCACCCGTGGCGCCATGACCGGCACCCTGCTGCGCCAGGTCGTCGCCGCGACCTATCACCAACTCTGGTGGCCACCCCACGACACCCCCGTCTACACCGACCCGGCCCGGATGCCGGTCTGGCATGCCGACCGTCAGACCTTCGTGGACCGGTTCACCCGTCGCGCTCTCCCCACCTGGGATGAAGCGCTGGACGCGATCGACGCCGACCCGGCTGCTCGGCCGGCGCACGTTACCCGGTTCGGTCCGCAGGTCGATCACCGCTGGCTCATCGGCGGATCAGACCGCACCGAAAAGGTGATCGGTTACCTCTGCAAGTACCTCACCAAGTCCGTCAGCGACACCCTCTCCGGTCCCGAAGATGATCATGACCCGACCGCCGTAGCCCGGACCCATCACCTGGACCGGCTTCACGCTCAGGTCCGCATCCTGCCCTGTGCGCCGGAATGCGGGAACTGGCTCCGCTACGGCGTCCAGCCCAAGGACGCCAACGGCAAGACCACACCCGGACACTGCCGCCGCAAGGCCCACCGCCGCGAGAACCTCGGCTATGGCGGTCGCCGCGCTCTCGTCTCGCGACGGTGGACCGGCAAGACCCTGGCCGATCACCGAGCCGACCGGGCCGAAGTCGTGCGCCAGGTCCTCACCGCGGCTGGTATCGACATGCCCGAGCCGGACGAGTATTCGGCAACCGCACCCGGTGACAACGGCGAACCCCGCTACCGGTGGGAAGTCGTCAAGCTGGATGACGCCGACCGCCCGACCTATCTCGATGTGATCGGCCCGGCCGTCAACCAACGCCACCGATGGCGAGCCCAGTACGACGAAGCCAAGCGGGCCGGACCCCAACCGGGCATTAATTCGACAATCGGTCTGAACTGACTACGGGAGAAGATGATCATGGAAGAGTTCCTGACCACCCAGGAAGTAGCGAAGCTGTTGCGGGTCGACCCGTCGACGATCCGCAGGTGGCGCCTCGATGGGGTCGGACCTCGATATGTCCAGGTGGGCAACGTCTACCGCTACCCGCTGAGCCAGCTCAGTGCCTGGGCAACCGAGCGCTGTGAGCAGGGTCGCCTCGCGTCATGACCCGGAAGGTTCCGCCGCTGGGCGTTGCGGTCCACTGCGACATCTTCGAGCGATCCGGCCCGCGTGGCATCCGTTTCCGTGCGCGGGCGCGGTGGACTGATCCCACTGGCAAGCGGGACGGCACGACTGAGACGTTCGCAACTCGGGACGGGGCGCAGGCCTGGTGCGATCAAATGGCCCAGGTGGCAGCGACGGGAATTGATACCGGCCAGACCCTTGCCGACTACATCGGGTCGATCGGTGATCGTTGGCTGCGGACCGTTGACCCCACGTCCACGGCGGACCCGTATCGGGCTGGCATCAATTTGCGGGTGAAACGGGACCTCGGGCATATCGGCGTAGGCATGATCACGGCTGGTCTCGTCGACCGGATCATTGACCGGTGGGAAGTCGAGTGCGGCCGGTCGACGGTGAAGAACACGGTCGCAGCGCTGGTCCTAGTGCTGGACGAAGCCGTGCGGGATGAACTGCTCAAGCGGAACCCTGCGCGGGACCGGGCTAGACGGAAGACCGTCGGCAGGCAGCCCGATGACGACGTGGCGAACCCTCGCGACCTGGCGCTGCCCGACGTGGAGACGCTCAACCGACTCGCGGATGCTGCGGTCAAGAAGGGTCAACACAAGTGTTGGGGCGACGTTGTTGTCATCCTGGCCACGACCGCTATGCGCATCAGCGAGGTTGCCGGGCTGCTCGTCGGTGATATTGATCTTGATCAGGGCATTGTTCCCGTTGTGCGCCAGACCTATCCCGGTCGCGGCGGGTTGGTGACGAAGGCAACGAAGGGTCGGCGTACGCGGGACGTGCCGATCATTGATCCACTGCGGTCCACGCTCGAACGGCTCACCTTCGGTCGACCGGCCGACGCTCGGCTCCTGGTTGGCCCGCGCGGCGGGGTCATCACCACGGCCACCCTGCGTGATGCCACCGACTGGGACACCCTCGTAACCAATCTCGGCTTCCCGGGCCTGGTCCGGCATGGTCTGCGGCACACGGCGCTGACGTGGATGGCCGATAGTGGCATTGAACTAGACATCCTCCAGCGGGTCGCCGGTCACTCTGACCCTGCGATCACCGCCAGGTACTTGCACCCGGACCGCGCCCGCCTTGCCCGTGCTGGCGCTCAATATGCGGCTTGGTGGGCACAAAATGGGTACAAGCCCGACCCCAACACTCCGTCCAACGTGATCCCGTTGGCGAGCCGAAAGCGGGGCTGACAAGGTGCGGAATGTCGATCATGCGTTGTCGGGCTGACAGGATTCGAACCTGCGACCCCTTGACCCCCAGTCAAGTGCGCTACCAAACTGCGCCACAGCCCGTGGTCCCGCGCCGAGCGTGGGCCACGAGCCGGAACTCTACTATGCGCCGGCCGGGAGGCCCAACGCGGTTACCGGTTCGGCGGCGCGGTGTCAGAATGGCCGGCATGGCACGGTGGATCTGCCCTCGCTGTGATCGCGAGTTCGCGGCCGTGGGTCAGGGCCACAGTTGTGTCCCGGGTTCCACGGTGGAGGCGTCGCTGGCCGGCGCGCCGGCGTGGATGCGGGAGTGTTACGCGGCGATCAGCCGGGAGTTGCGGCGGTGCGGGCCGGTGCATGAGGACGCGGTGCGGGTCGGGGTGTTCTTGAAGACCGATCGTAAGCTCGCCGAGTTCCGGCCTCGGGCGAAGACGGTGCGGCTGACGCTCTGGCTGCCGGGCCCGGTCGAGCATCCTCGGTTGCTTCCGCTGGCCGAGCCGATGGCCGCCCGGGTGTATCACCACTTCACGTTGCGCTCGATCGACGACCTGGACGAGGAGCTGCTGGAGTTGGTCGGCGAGGCGTACGACTTCGCCACCGACTCTGGTTAGCCCCAGCAGCTGTCCCGGCTAGCCCCAGCGCCGGGTGCTGAAGGGATCTGCAACTACTCCGGTACGGGCCGGAGAACCACTCCACAGCAGGACGTTCGGGCCGTCTCCCCGAGCCTAACCTGCCGGTGTCCGCATCCCTCGTGATCATGGAGACCGGCCGTGTCCGTAATCAGCACAGCAAGATCAACATCAACCCCAGCAGCTTCCGGCGCGGGCCGAGACCGGGTGGTCGACCTGGTCCGGGCCGGCTGCTTGATCATCGTCGTCGGCCTGCACGCGTTCATGGCCGGCATCACGGTCGACGCCGGGCAGCTGTCGGTCTCCGACGCCACCCACGGACAGCCGTGGTTCGCCGCGCTGACCTGGCTGGTCCAGATCATGCCGCTGTTCTTCCTGGTCGGCGGCTTTGCCAGCATCACGCACTGGCGCCGGCTGCGGTCCCGCGGCGCCAGCCCGAGCGACTATCTGCGCGCCCGCCTGGAGCGGTTGGCGCGGCCGGCCGTGATCACGTTCGCCGTCATCGCGGCCGGGTTCGGGCTGGCCATGCTGCTCGGGGTGTCGGGTGAGCTGCTGGCCCAGGTCGGTTTCCGGATGGGTCAGCCGATGTGGTTCCTCGGCGTCTATCTCGGGGTCACCGCGCTGGTGCCGATCATGGTCCGGTTGCACGAGAGCGCCCCGAAGCGGACCCTGGCGGTCCTCGCCGGCGGAGCCGTCGTGGTCGACGTCCTCCGTTTCGGCACCGGCATCGAGGCCGTCGGCTTCCTCAATCTCGTCTTCGTCTGGCTCGCCGTCCAGCAGCTGGGCTTCGGCTACGCCGACGGCTGGTTCCGCCGGATCGACCGGCGGCAACTTCCGGCCGCGGTGATCGGCTCGCTGCTCGTGCTGATCATGGTCGTGGGGTACGCCGGCTACTCTCCCAACCTGATCGACAACCTCAACCCACCGACCTGTTGCCTGCTGCTGTTGGGCGTTGTCCAGGGTCTGCTGCTGACCCTCGCCGCCCCCGCCCTGGAGCGGCTGACGCACCGGCCGACCATCCGCACCCTGGTGGATGCGATCAACGACCGGGCGATGACGATCTATCTGTGGCACATGTCGGTGCTGGTGACCATCGCCCTGATCATCCTGGCCGCCGGGCTGCCGTTCCCGGAGCCGCTCAGCGCCGGGTGGTGGTTCACCCGCGGCTTCTGGCTGCTGGCGATCGCAGTGGGCATGATCATCGCGGCCCGCGCCCTGGGTCGGTTCGAGCGCGGGCGGCCGACACCAGGCGGGCGAACCAACCGACCGACCCACCCGGCCCACCCCCTTCGACAAGCTCAGGACGGCCCTTCGACGGGCTCAGGGAACGAAACCAGCCGCCGGGGTCGGCTCGGGGCGCTGCCGATCATGATCGCCGCCGTGTTGCTGGCGATCGTCGCCGTCGGCACCGTGCTGATCGCCGGGTTCTCGCTGCTCTCCGCCGCGCTGGCCACCCTCGGCCTCGCCGTCGCACTGAGGCTCGCCCGCGGCACTCGGCCGCGGCGGATGATCACTGCCGCGGCGTGACCAGCCCGGACTCGTACGCGGCGACGACCAGCTGGGCCCGATCGCGCAAACCGAGCTTGGTCAGCATCCGCGAGACGTGGGTCTTCACCGTCTGCTCGGCGATGAACAAGGTCTTGGCGATCTCGCTGTTGGACAGGCCGCGGGCGACCGCGACCAGCACGTCCCGCTCCCGCTCGGTGAGCCGGTCCAGCGCCGCCCCGTGCGGTGCGGACGGGCCGCCGGAAGCGGCGAACTGTTCGATCAGTCGCCGGGTGATCGACGGCGCCAACAGCGCATCGCCGGCCGCGATCACCCGGACCGCGTTGATCAGCTCCCCCGGTGGCGAGTCCTTCAGCAGATAACCGCTGGCCCCGGCCCGGATCGACTCGTACACATAGTCATCGGTGTCGTAGGTGGTCAGCATCAACACCCGCGACGACGACTCGCGGACGATCTCTCGGGTGGCCTCGATCCCGTTCATGATCGGCATCGACAGGTCCATCACCACCACGGCCGGCCGCAGCCGGGCCACCAGGCCGACGCATTCGGCACCGTTCTCGGCCTGGCCGACGACCTCCAGGTCGGACTGTTCGGACAGCAGCGCGACGAAGCCGGCCCGGACCATCGCATGATCATCGGCGATGACCACCGAGATGGTGGTCACCGGTCGCGACGCTTCTCCCGGGCCCGGACGTGGACGTGCACCGGTGACCCGATGAATCCGAATTCCTCGCGCAGCCGCCGCTCCACGAACCGCTGGTAGTGATCATCCAGCTGGCCCGAGGTGAACAGGATGAAGGTCGGCGGGGCGGTCCGGGCCTGCGTCCCGAACAGGATCCGGGGCTGCTTGCCGCCGCGGACCGGGTGCGGATGGGACGCGACGATCCGGCCGAGGAAGCCGTTCAGCTTCGCCGTCGGCACCCGGGTCTCCCAGCCGTTCAGCGCTTCCTCGATCGCCGGGCCGAGCCGGTCGACGCTGCGGCCGGTCTGCGCCGAGATGTTGATCTTGCTGGCCCAGCCGAACTGGTTCAGGTCCCGCTCGATCTCACGATCGAGGTAGCGGCGCCGTTCCTCGTCGGTCAGATCCCACTTGTTGAAGGCGATCACCAGGGCCCGGCCGGACTCCTCGGCGTTGGACAGGATCCGCAGATCCTGCTCGGTGACCGACTGGCTGGCATCGATCAGCGCCACGCACACCTCGGCCCGCTCGATCGCGCCCTGGGTCCGCAGGCTGGCGTAATACTCGTGCCCGGTCGCCTCCTTGATCCGGCGACGGATCCCGGCCGTGTCGATGAACCGGTACGTGGTCCCGGCCAGCGTGACCAGCTCGTCCACCGGGTCGACCGTGGTCCCGGCGACGTCGTCCACCACCGAACGGTCGGAGCCGGCGACCCGGTTGAGCAGGCTCGACTTGCCCACGTTGGGCTTGCCGATCAACGCCACCCGGCGCGGTCCGCCGACCTCCGCGCCGGTGTCCCGCGGCGCCTCGGGCAGCAGCTTCAGCACCGCGTCCAGGAGATCACCGGAGCCGCGGCCGTGCAGCGCGGACACCACATGCGGCTCGCCCAGGCCGAGGTTCCACATGCTCGCCGCCTCGGCCTCGCCGCGCACATCGTCGACCTTGTTGGCCGCCAGCAGCACCGGCTTCTTGCTCCGTCGCAGCACCCGCACCACGGCCTCGTCGTCATCGGTGGTGCCGATCGTCGCGTCGACCACGAACACCACCGCGTCGGCGGTGGCGACGGCCAGCTCGGCCTGCTCGGTGATCCGCGCGGCCATCCCGGCCCCGTCCGGATCCCAGCCGCCCGTGTCGACCAGCACGAACCGGCGCCCGTTCCAGTCGGCGTCGTAGAAGATGCGGTCCCGGGTCACGCCCGGCACGTCCTGCACGACCGCCTCGCGGCGACCGAGGATGCGGTTGACCAGCGTCGACTTGCCCACGTTCGGGCGGCCGACGACGGCAACGACCGGTACCGCCGGGGCAGGGTCGGTCGCAATTTCGGTCATCGGCATTTTCCTTTGTCAGTAACAGAATGTGGGTGCCCGAGGCAGGCTCGGGGCGGGGAAGATCAGGCGCCGGAGTGCTCCGGCACCAAGCCGCAGATCACGTCGATGACCTGCTCCAGCGAGAGTTCGGTCGAATCGACGACGGTCACACCGGGGGCGGCTTCGGTGAAGGCGGCGACGGTCGAGTCATCCCGGTCGCGCCGGATCACCTGATCGGTGACCGCGGCATGATCAACTCGGTCGCCCAGCTCGGCCTGCCGCCGCGCGACCCGAGCCGCCGGATCGGCCACCAACAGCACCCGTACGTCCGCATCGGGCGCGACGACCGTCGTGATGTCACGTCCCTCGACGACGATGCCGTGCTCGGCGGCCGCGACGATGGCCTGCTGCCGGGCCACCAGATCCTGGCGCACGGCCAGGTTGGTCGCGACGGAGCTGACCGCGCGCGACACCTCGGGTGCGCGGATCGCCTCGGTCACGTCGGTGCCGTCGATGCTGATGGTCGGAGCCGACGGATCGGTGACGAAGTCCATCGCTGCCGCGGCGACTCGGCTGGCCACGACGTCCGGGTCGGTCAGTCCGTGGTGCAGCACCAGCCAGGTCGCGGCGCGATACATCGCCCCGGTGTCGAGATAGGCCAGGCCCAACCGATCGGCGACGCCTCGGGAGGTGCTCGATTTGCCGGACCCGCTGGGCCCGTCGATCGCAATCACCAGTCGTTCGGTCACAGGGAGCCCAGGCACCCAGACAGCGTACCGGGATCTGCCGGACCGTTCCTCTTGACAGCGCTCGGGCTGCGGAGCACAATCCTGAAGCACGCGTTGTAAACGTTTACAACGATCCCGGGAGGAGGACGACGTGAAGGTCACGCTGCACGAGGTCGCCGCCCGGGCCGGGGTCTCGATCGCCTCCGTCTCCCGCGCCCTGAACGGCGAGATCGCCAGCGCCCGCACCATCGAACTGGTTACCCGGGCCGCGGCCGAACTGGGCTACATCCCGGACCAGCGGGCCCGGTCGCTGAAGCTCGGCGCCACCCGGCAGCTCACCTTCGCCGTCGCCGATGTCGGCAACCCGGTCTATGTCCAGATGCTCCGGGCGGTCGAGGACGCGGTCCGCGAATCCGGCTATCGGGTCCTGATCTCGTCCACCCGATCGTCGGTCGAGGCCGAGATCGAGCTGCTGCAGAGCCTGCTCCGGCGCCACTCCGACGGCTTGGTGATCAGTCCATTGCGGGTGACCGAGGATTTCCTCACCGCCCTGGACCGGCTCACCATCCCGGCCGTCGTGATCGGACGCCTTCCCGACGATCATCCCTACGACATCGTTCGTACGGATTCGGCGGCCGGCGTCGATCTCGCCATTGATCATCTGATCGGCTCGGGGCGACGGACGATCGGGTTCCTGAACGGCCCGACCGACACCACCCCGGGCAGCATCCGCGGTCAGGCCTTCGCCGCCGCCCTGGCCCGGACCGAGCTCCCGGCGGCCGAGGAGCATCGAGCCACGGCCGCCGACTTCACCTTCGCCGACGGGCTCACTGCCGCCACCGAACTGCTGGACCGGGCACCCGGTCTGGACGCCGTACTCGCCGCCAACGATCTGCTCGCGGCCGCGGTGCTGCATGCTGCCCACCGGCACGGACTCCGGGTCCCGGAGGACCTCGCTGTCATCGGCATGGATGACTCCGAGCTGGCCAGTCAGCTGATGCCCACCCTGACCAGCGTCTCCCTCGGCTCCGCCGAGCGTGGTCGCCGCGCCGCCGAACTGCTGCTGGCCCGGATCGCCGATCCGAGTCTGCCGGCCCAGCAGGTGATCATTCCGCCGGAGTTGATCATCCGCGACTCCGCTCCCAGTTGATCGATCAAAGAGGACCGATGTCAACGATTGCCGCCCCCACGCCCGAGGTCTCGCAGCCTCCGCCACCGCCCCGCCGCACCTCGCGCCAGGTGATCGTCCGGCGTCGCGAGATGGCCGCCCTGGTCATCCCCTCGCTCATCCCGATCCTGATCTTCAGCGTGGTTCCGCTGCTGAACGGGGTCTATCTCGCTTTCACCGAGGCCACCCTGGGCCGGCGCTCGTCCAACGCCTTCGTCGGCATCGACCAGTTCGTCAAACTGTTCGGTGATCGGCAGTTCTTCGATTCGTTCCGGATCGGGCTGACCTGGGCCATCGGGGTCACCCTGCTGCAGCTCGTCGCCGGCCTCACACTGGCGCTGCTGCTCAACGCGAATCTCCGCTTCCAGGGCATCGCCCGGCTGCTCGCGCTGGTGCCGTGGGCCATGCCGCCGGTGATCGTCGCGATCATCTGGAAGATGATCTACAACCCGAACTCCGGGCCGTTGAACGGCTTCATCCAGCTCTTCGACCCCGACTTCCGGCTCGACTGGCTGGGCTCCTTCGAGGTCGCGTTGCCGGCGGCGATCGTCGTCGGCGTCTGGGTCGGCATGCCGCAGACCACGGTCACGCTGCTGGCCGGGTTGCAGCAGATCCCGGCCGAGACGGTGGAGGCGGCCGAGATGGACGGGGCCGGCGCACTGCGGCGGTTCTGGCACGTCACGCTGCCGTCGCTGCGGCCGGTGATCACGTCGATCACCTCGCTCAACTTCATCTGGAACTTCAACTCGTTCGGGCTGGTGTACGTGCTGACCGAGGGCGGGCCTGGCGGCCAGACCATGCTGCCGATGCTGTTCGCCTACAACGCGGCGTTCCGCGACGGCGACATCGCCTACGCGGCGGCCATGGGCAACGTCATGGTGATCGTCGTCGTGGCGCTGCTCGCCTTCTATCTGTGGACCCAGTTCAGAGCAGAACGGGACAACTGATCATGGCCGTACGCACTCATCCGGTGGCCAGGACGCTGCAATACGTCGCCCTGGCCGGCTTCATCCTGTTCCTCGGCTTCCCGCTGTTCTATCTGGTGCTCGCCTCGCTCAAGTCCTCCGCGGAGCTGGCTTCGCTGGACACCTGGATCCTCCCCCGCGAGCTGCACTGGGCCAATTTCGGCGAGGCGCTGGCCAGCCAGGGCATCGTCCGGGCCACCTGGAACACGTTCATCGTGTCGATCACGACGACCGTGATCGTCACCGCCATCGCGATGCCGGCCGCCTATGCGATGGCCCGCTTCCGGGGTCGGCTGCGGGCGGTCGGCACCGGCTACATCCTGGTCAGCCAGGTGTTCCCGGTGGTGTTGATCATCATCCCGCTGTTCCTGATCCTGCGGACGCTCCGACTGAACGATTCCTTGATCGGCCTGACCCTGATCTACACCACGTTCTGCCTCCCGTTCGCCCTGTGGATGTTGCAGGGGTTCGTCGCCGCCATCCCGATCTCGCTCGAAGAGGCGGCCGAGGTCGACGGCGCCGGCCGGTTCACCATGCTCCGCACGGTGATCTTCCCGCTGCTGGCACCCGGGCTGGTGGCCAGCGCCATGTTCACCTTCGTCTCGGCCTGGAACGAGTTCTTCTTCGCCCTGGTGCTGCTGCAGAGTCCGGAGAACTTCACCCTGTCCCGGGCCCTGGCCCTGTTCGTCGGCGCCGAGGGACAGGTCCGGCTCGGCCCGCTGGCCGCCGGGGCCGTCCTCGCCTCCATTCCCAGCCTGATCTTCTTCGCGATCATGCAACGCCGCCTGGTCTCGGGCATGTTGTCCGGCGCCGTCAAAGGCTGAATCGCCCGAAAGGAATTCCCATGAAACTCCGTCGCATCGTTGCCGCGGCCTCCGCCGCGGCTCTCACCGCCATCGCCGCGACCGGCTGCGCCGGTGGCAGCCAAGACAGTGCCGGCACGCCCGAAGACCCCGTCACGATCAAGTTCCAGTCGCTCGCCTTCCTGCCCGAATCGCAACAGGCGGTGAAGCAGATCGTCGAGGACTTCAACACGGCCAACCCGGCGATCAAGGTCGAGCTGGTCCAGGGCAGCTGGGACTCCGTCCATGATCAACTGGTGACCCAGTTCGCCGGTGGCACCGCCCCGGACGTGATCCATGACGAATCGGCCGACGTCACCGGATTCGCCAAGGACGGCTACCTCGCCGACCTTTCCGGCACGATCGACCAGGGGGTCAAGGCCGGCGTCGAGCCCGGAGTCTGGGACGCGGTGACGGTCGACGGCGCGGTCATCGCCGCGCCGACCCTGATGCAGTCCTACCTGGTCTTCGCCAACAAGAAGTTGCTCGATGCCGCCGGCGTCACCGTACCCACCGGCGAGCTGAGCTGGGACGACCTGGCCGCGATGGCCAAACAGCTCAAGGAGAAGACCGGCAAGCCCGGGATCGGCTGGGGCCTGAAGAGCCCGACCGCCACCTTCATGAACCTCGGGCTCGGCTTCGGCGGCAACTACTTCGACGGCACCGGAGCGGATGCCAAGATCAAGATCGGCGAGCCCGAGCTCGAGGTGCCCCGCCGGGTCGCCGCGATGGCCGCCGACGGCAGCCTCGACGCCACCACGCTGAGCCAGTCCGGCAGCGAGGTGCTGCCCGGCTGGTACGCCGGCAAGTACGCCCTCACCGTGCAGGGCTCGTTCCAGGCCGCCGCCTTCATCGCCGACGCGCCGAAGGACTTCGAGTGGGTCGCCCTGCCGCCGCTGAAGGGATCCGTGGACGCGGCCCAGGCCGCGAACCCGCAGACCCTGTCGGTGTCGGCCGACTCCGAACACCAGGAGCAGGCCACGGCGTTCGTCAACTACTTCATGCAGGCGGCCAACCTGGCCGCGGTCGCCGAGGGCGAGACGCTGTTTCCGACCAGCAAGGAGGCGCAGGAGAAGGTGCTGGCCGACACCGGCGGCAAGAACGGCTGGGACCAGATCATCTCGTCCGGGCGGACGCTGAAGAAGGCGCCGTTCCAGTCGGTCGACGACTATCCGGCGTGGAAGGACCAGATCGCGACGCCCGCGTTCCAGCAGTTCCTCGCTGGCAAGATCGACGCGGCCGGACTGCAGGCGCAGCTGACCGATGGATGGGCCACGGTCACCCGGTGATCATGAACGAACGAATGCGCGACCGGATCCGGGCCGTCGTCGCCGGACAGGCGGTCGGCGACGCGCTCGGCGGCGCCACCGAGGGCTGGACGCCGGACCAGATCCAGCAACGACACGGCGGCCCGGTGGACGGCGTCGTCGGCCCGTACTACGCCGACTGGCGGACGGCCCGACCGATAGCGCCGTACCACAAGGGCGACGGGCACATCACCGACGACACCTTGATGACCCATGCCCTGATCGAGGTGTACGCCCGGCGGCGTGATCATCTGGATGCCTACGCGATGGCGACCGATCTCGTTCCGTTGTTGATCAACGAGCCGACCTGGATCCCGGAACTCGAAGGCTCGGCCCTGTTGCTGCAGCGCCTGTTCCTGGCCGAGAAGTGGATCGTCACCCGGCTGCACTACGGCCACGTCGATCCGCGCGAGGCCGGGGTCGGCAACATCGTCAACTGTGGCGCGGCCATGTACGTGGGACCGGTCGGGCTGGTCAACGCCGGCCAGCCCGAGGCGGCCTACGCCGAGGCGATCGACCTCACCGGCGCGCATCAGTCCAGCTACGGCCGGGAGGCGGCCGGGGTGTTCGCCGCCGCGGTCGCCGCCGCCCTGCTGCCCGACGCGACCGCCGACTCCGTGGTCGAGGCCGCGATCGGGGTGGCCAAGGACGGCACCCGGGACGCGATCATCGCCGTCGCCCGCGCCGCCCGGGAGCTGCCCGCCGGCAGTGCCGATGATCAGATCCGCGGCACGTTGCGGGAGGCGATCCGCCCCTACGACACGGTCGGCGACGACTACCGGGCGCCGCTGCCGGATGCCCGGCGGCCGAGCCGGACCAAGTCGATCGAGGAACTGCCGGTCGCGCTCGGCTTCTGCCTCACCGCCGGCGGCGACTTCCGCACCGCCGTGCTCGGGGCGGTCAACTACGGCCGGGACGCCGACTCCATCGCCACCATGGCCGGTGCCGTCTGCGCCGGACTCGGCGGCACCGAGACGATCCCGGCCGACTGGATCGAGGCCATCGAGGCGGCCAGCAAGATCGATCTCGGCCGGGTCGCCGACCGCCTGATCGAGTCCATGATCGTGATCATGGAGGACGATCGGGCCCGGTTGCGGCGCCGGTCGGAGCTGCTGGACCGGATGTTGGACGGGGAGCGGTGACTCGAACACTCCGACTGACGTGGGTCCAGCCCGAGGACCTGCTCCGGCACGAGTTCGTCCAGTCCCGGGCCGAAGGGGTGCCGGTCGACGATCTGGTACGGCGCTGGACGGCGGCCGGGCAGGACGTCGCCGCACCGGTCAGCGGAGCGTCGGACTCCCCCGTGCCCCCACCGGTCCGCAACCTCGCCGCCGACCTGCTCGACGAACTGGCACGACGTCGGCCCGCCGGCGATCCGAGCCAGCCGGATGATCTTGACGCCATCCGCGCGCTGGCCGGACCGGCCCCGGTCGCGGCCGCGATGCCGGCCGAGAACGAGCTCTTCGATCGGATCAGAGGCGCCTGGTGGGGTCGGGCCGCCGGCTGCCTGCTCGGCAAGCCGGTGGAGAAGATCCCCCGCGCGGGCATCCGGGCCATCGCCGCCGAGACCGGCAACTGGCCCGTCTCGGACTACTTCACGGCCCGCGGCCTGAGCTCGGCCACCGGCGACCGGTGGCCCTGGAATCGGCGGTCGGCGCCGACCAGCCTGCGGGAAAACATCGACGGCATGCCCGAGGACGACGACCTGAACTACCCCATGATCAATCTCGGCGTGCTCGATCGGTCCGGTGTCGACTTCGACACCGAGGACGTGGCCCAGGCCTGGCTCGCCGACCTGCCCGCCGGCCGGACCTTCACGGCCGAACGGGCGGCCTACCGCAACCTGCTGAACGGCGTCGCGATCGACGCGACCGCCCGGGTGCGCAATCCGTTCCGGGAATGGATCGGGGCATTGATCAGGGCCGACGTGTTCGGCTGGGTCTGTCCCGGCGACCCCGGGCGAGCCGCCGGGCTGGCCTGGCGGGATGCCCGCCTCAGCCACACCAGAAACGGCCGGTACGGAGCCATGTGGGCCGCCGCGCTGACCGCGGCAGCGCTGACCGAGAGCGCACCGGAGCGGGTCCTGGACCGGGCGCTGGCCGTGCTGCCGCCTCGGTCCGACCTGGCGACGGCCGTCCGGTACGGCAGCGAAGTGGGTCGGTCGGGGGCCGGCCTGGACGAACAGCTCGACGCGCTCCATGATCGCTACGGCCGGCTGCACTGGGTCCACGTCCTGAACAACGCGGCCGTGATCGCCGCCGCGATCGCCGGCACGGACGGCGACTTCACCCGCGCGATCGGCTTCGCGGTGATGGCCGGCTGGGACACCGACTCGGCCGCCGCCACCGTCGGATCGGTCCTCGGCGGCCTGCTCGGCCACTCGGGCCTGCCGCCGGAATGGCTGACCCCGCTGGACAATCGGGTCGACACCTCGTTGCCCGGTGGTCCTCGTCGGCTTGATGATCTTGCCTCGCGGACCGTGCGGCTGGCCCTCGGAGTTGATCATGGCGATCAATGAGGCCAGGTTCGCCGTCGGGCCGTACGGCTTCGATCCCCTGGAGCCCCGGGCGATCGACACGTTCACCAGACTCGACCTCGAGTCCCCCGACCTGGCCGCGCTGGACGACGCCAAGATCATCGCCGGGCCCGGGGACCCGCGGGACCGGCCCCGGTGGCGCGAGCTGCTGCACCGGTGGCGCGCCGAGGCCGAGGCCCGGCATCGCATCGATCGGAGCGGCTATGAGGATCCGGCCGGCTCCTGGGCGCAGTCCTGTCACGCGGTCGCACAGCTCTGGCTCTGGGACGAACTGCTGTACGACGCCGAGCAGGGCCAGTTCACCCCGGACCGGCTGCTCGCCGACGCCGAACGATTCGGCGGCTTCGACGGGATTGTGCTCTGGCACGCCTACCCGGTGATCGGCATCGATCAGCGGAACCAGTGGGACTTCTACGCTCAGGTGCCGGGTCTGGCCGGCCTCGTCGCCGCCCTTCAGGAGGCCGGGATCGCGGTCTTCGTCGACTACAACCCGTGGGACGTCGGGACCCGACGCGACGGCTCGGACGCGGACGAGCTGACCAAGCTGATCATCGAGCTCGGCGCGGACGGCGTCTTCCTGGACACGCTCCGAGAGGGTGACCAGGAGTTGATCACTGCCCTGGAGCGGGCCCGGCCCGGGATCGGGCTGGAGACCGAGTCGAAGCTGCCGCTGCCGCGGATCGCCGAACACCGGCTCTCCTGGGCGCAGTGGTTCGCCGACTCGCCGGTGCCCGGGGTGCTGCGGACCCGCTGGTTCGAGCCGCGGCACCAGCAGCACCACGTCCGCCGCTGGCATCGTGATCATGCCGAGGAGTTGCAGTCCGCGTTTCTCAACGGGGTCGGCGTGATGGTCTGGGAGGTGGTGTTCGGCGTCTGGGTCGGCTGGTCCGCGCGCGACGCGGCCACCTGCGCCCGGACGACGGCGATTCAGCGGGCCGCCTCGGCCTGGTTCCGGGCCGGCGAGTGGACGCCGCTGGCACCGCTGGCCGATGAGGCCGAGGCCGCCCGCGTCTATGCGTCGGCGTACACCTTGGCCGGGACGACGCTGTATGCGGTGATCAACCGAGGCGGCACCGACTACCGCGGACCGGTGCTGCCGAGCACGCCCGGAACCCGGGTGATCGAACTCACCGGATCGACCGTCCCCGCGGCCGGAATCGCCGCCTGGCTGGCGCTGGAACCCGATGCCGACGAGCCCGACTGGGTCGAGCCGCTGCGGGGCGAGCTGGCCGGACTCCCGCACGTGGCCGACGGCCGCTTCCCGTACCGGACCGCCCGGCGGCTGCCGGTCCCGCCCAGCACCGGCTCGCCCGAAACGCCGGCGGTCGTCCTGCCGGCCGGTGATCATCGGCTGACCGTGCGCTACCGGATGCGCGAGACCGGGCTCTACGACGAGGCGCCGTTCGTCGACGAATGGAAGCCGCTGCCGCCGCGCCTCCATGATCAACGTAGCACCGAGCGGCTGCTGCACCTTGATCATCCGGTCGCCGTGGCCGAGGTCGAGGTGACGGCGGCGGAACTGGCCCGATTCCGTGGGGACAGCGCCGAGGTCTCACCCGAGGAACGCCCAGCCACCGGAGTCGATCTGGTCGAGGCGCGAGCCTATGCGGCCTCGGTCGGAGCCCGGCTGCCCACCGAGGACGAGTGGCAGCTCGCCGCCCGGCTGGCCGGGCCGCGTTGGCGCCGGCTGTCGCCGCGGGTGTGGAACTGGACCGAATCGGAGCACACGGACGGCCGGACCAGGTTCGTCATCCTCAAGGGCGGCAGTGATCATGCGGCCACCGGTTCGGAGTGGTATTTCGACGGCGGTGTCCGGGAGCCGGAGTTCTCGGCCAAGCTGCTACGGCAGGGATTCGGACTCGACGCCTCGCCGTCGATCGGCTTCCGCCTGGCCTGGGATCTGGAGGATGCATGACCGAGGATCTGATCGACGGACCGCTCACCGGACTGCGAGTGATCGACATCGCGACGTTGTTCGCCGGGCCGCTGGCCGCGACCCAGCTGGCCGACTTCGGTGCCGAGGTGATCAAGGTCGAGCACCCGGACCGGCCGGACGCCGCCCGCGGTCACGGACCGAGCAAGGACGGCGTCGGGCTCTGGTACGCCAGCATCGGCCGCAGCAAGCAGGCGATCACCGCCAAGCTGTCCGACCCCGAAGGCGCGGCGCTGCTGCTGCGGCTGATCACCGACGCCGACGTCCTGATCGAGAACTTCCGGCCGGGCACCCTGGAGCGCTGGGGCCTCGGCCCGGATCGGTTGCTGGCGGCGAATCCGCGGTTGATCATCGCCCGGGTGACCGCGTTCGGGCAGACCGGTCCGTACGCCCCGCGGCCGGGCTTCGGCTCGCTGGCGGAAGCGATGAGCGGCTTCGCCGCCGTCACCGGAGAGCCGGACGGGCCGCCGACCCTGCCGCCGTTCGGGCTGGCCGACGGCATCGCCTCGCTGACCTGTGCCTTCGCCGTGCTGGCCGCGCTGCGCGCCCGGGACGTGACCGGACGCGGCCAGGTGATCGACCTGGCCATCCTGGAACCGATCCTGTCCATGCTCGGCGGGCAGTTGACGATCTTCGACGTGCTCGGCCAGATCCAGCCGCGCCGCGGCAACCGCTCGGTCAACAACGCCCCGCGCAACTGCTACCGCACCGCCGACGGCGACTGGGTCGCCGTGTCGACCAGCTCGCAGTCGATCGCCGAACGGGTGCTCCGGCTGGTCGGTGCGCCGGAATTCCTTGATCAGCCGTGGTTCGACACCGGCCGCGGCCGGGCCGAGCACGCCGACGAACTCGACGCGGCCGTCGCCGGCTGGATCGGCGCCCGGCCGTTGGCCGAGGTGCTGACCGCCTTCGCCGAGGCCGAGGCCGCTGTGGCACCGATCTACGATGTCCGCGGCATCATGGCCGATCCGCAGATCGCCGCGCGCGGCACCGTGCACCAGATCAATGATGCCGATCTTGGTCCGATCAAGCTGCAGAACGTCCTGTTCGGTCTGTCGGACACCCCGGGCCGGATCCGCTGGACCGCCCGCCACCACGGCGCGGACACCGACACCGTGCTGGCCTCGCTCGGCTACACCCCGGCGGACCTGGCCGGGCTGCGCGACCGCGGTGTGGTCCGATGATCGTCACCGCGCTCTACGTTCCCGGCGACCGGCCGGAACGATTCGCGAAGGCGGTCGGCAGCGGCGCCGATCAGGTGATCATCGACCTCGAGGATGCGGTGGCCCCGGACCGGAAGGACTACGCCCGGGACGCCGTTCGGGAGTTCTTGGCCGGGCCCGCCGTCGAGACCCCGATCGCGGTCCGGCCGAACGGTGCCGGGACCCGGTGGCATGACCAGGATCTGATCATGCTGGCCGCCAGTCCGGCCCTGGCCGCGCTCCGGCTGCCGAAGGTCGAGCGGATCGATGAGCTCGACCGGATCGCCGCGAGCTTCGCCGACCGTGATCAGCCGGTGTCGATCACTGCGCTGATCGAGACCGGCTTTGCCGTCGAGCACGCGTACCGGATCGCCGGTCACCGGGCCGTCACCGGCATCGCTCTCGGCGAGCTCGATCTGCGCGCGGAACTGGGCCTCAGCACGGAGTCCGGGCTGGACTGGATCCGGGTCCGGGTGGTCGTCGCGGCCCGGGCCGCCGGACTCCCCGCGCCGCAGCAGGCCGTCTACCCCGACGTCGCCGACCTGGCCGGCTTGGCGGACTCCTGCCGGGCCGGGGCGGCGCTCGGATTCTGCGGCCGGACGGCGATCCATCCCCGGCAACTGCCGGTGATCAGAAAGGCCTACGCCCCGGCCCCGGACGCTGTTGATCAAGCCCGGGCCGTGCTGGCCGCGCTCGGCGGTGGAGTCGGCGTGGCCGT
Organism: Microlunatus speluncae; assembly: GCF_009299835.1. Taxonomy (GTDB): domain Bacteria; phylum Actinomycetota; class Actinomycetes; order Propionibacteriales; family Propionibacteriaceae; genus Microlunatus; species Microlunatus speluncae. The sequence continues at coordinate 405,802 of NZ_VKCZ01000014.1, read as the reverse complement.
CCTGCCGGACGGTCGGATGATCGACGAGGCGGTCGCCGTGGAGGCCCGGCGGGTGCTCGAGCTGGCCGCCTTGACCGCGACTTAGAGCCGTTGGGCGTCAGTGGCCGGGTGATCGGGGCGGGATCGGTTCCAGGATCCGGCGCCGTTCGGGCGTCAGCCGTCCGAGCAGCTCCGGCGAATACCGGTAGCCGTGCCGGGTCGCCGCCCACGAGACGCCGTACCGATAGATCACGACCCGTCGCTCGCCGTCGGGATTAGTTCGCGAGCTGCCGCCGTGGGTGATCCCGTCGCAGAACAACAGCACGTCGCCGGCGTTCAGCTGGACCTCGATCGCGCCCTCGACGTCGTCCATCGGCCTGGCCTCGCGACCGATCGACTGTGGATGGGCGAAGTTCGACTTGTGGCTGCCGGGGATCACCATGGTGCCGCCGTCGCCGGGCCCGATGTCGGTCAACGCCATCAGCGCGTTCACCTGGCCGCAGCGGAAGACGCCGTTGGCGTAACGATATTGGCCGCGGATCGCGCCGTGATAGCCGCCCGAGTGGAGATAGAAATAGCCGCCGCTGCGCCGGATCGACGCGAAGCACTCGTCGATGAACAGCCCCTCGACATAGGAATCGACCTCGCCGGCATAGCGGCGCATGTAGTCGAGCCAGCTCGGGTGATCGATCAGCTCCTCGAACGGCGCGCCGGCCTCGACGACGTTCTGCAACTCGTAGCCCTTGGCGTTGTCCCCTTCGCTGTCGGAGCGCTGCGTGTTGCCCCACCAGGCCCAGGAGTCGAGGTCCTGCGGAAACCGGTCGAAGGACTCGTTGAGCCGCCGCACCAGGTCGGGTTCGAGCGCGTCGCGGAGGATCAGATAGCCGCGAAGATCGAACAGGTAGTCGTCGAGATCACTGGGTTGTCGCGCCGTCGCCATGGATTCAGCCTGCTACCCCTGGTCCGGATCCGCCAGGTCCGGTTTCGATCAGCGGAACACGACGTCGACGTAGCGCGGGCGGTAGAGCCGGGCGTCGGCGTACAGGTCGTCGGATTCGAAGCTGTTCACGTTGTACGTGATCAACAGCGACGAGCCGCGGCCGAGTTGCGGATGGGCCTTGGCGTTGTAGGTGAAGACGTTGCCGCCGGTCTCGGGAGTCGAGTAGAGCTTCACCGGTTCGCCGAAGCCGCCGGTCAGCGAGCGGCTCCGGTACGCGACGATGTCGGCGCTGAGCGGCTGCCGGGCGTCGCCGGTGATCAACACGTACTGGCCGCCCTGCCGGTGCACGCTGAACTCGTTCGACACCCCGGCCAGGATCCGGGCCGAGGCGCTCTGGTCGGCCGACCAGCCGTCGCCGGTGAAGTACTGCCACGGTTCGGTGATCATCCGGCCGCGGCCGACCCGGGCCAGGTGCACGTACTTGTCGGCCTGGCGGTCCTCGATGCCGTACACGTAGCAGTGATCATCCTGCTCGACGATCGCCGAGGCCCAGTGCAGCGGCACGTCGGCCGGCGGATCGGGCAACGGGGTGATCCGCTCCAGCGCCAGGCCCGGCAGCGTGAACGACGCGATCGCGGTCCGCAGATAGCGGAAGTCGAACGGCCCGGTCCCGGTCTTCTCGAACTCGAGCAACAGCACCCGGAGTCGATCATGCTCGACCGTGCCGTCGCCGAACCAGTACCACTGCTGCGACTCGTCCGCGCCCTCCGGCGCGACCAGCGACAGCGGCGCACTCGAGCTGCCGCCGGTGATCGTGGTCAACTCCGTCCCGTCCTGGACGATGATGGAGTTGTGGATGAACGGGGAGTCCAGCGGCCGCGACCCATCGGCGTTCACCGTGCCGAGGAACGTGTCGGAGTAGAGCCAGGCGGTACGACCGTCGGGCAGCACCACGCTGTAGGCGGAGTCGGCGCCGGTCCACGCACCGGCGGTGTCGGCGTAGTCGCCGAACAGGCGGGTCAGCCGCTCGTTGACGGCCGCCCGCGGCTTCCGCGGGGCCGCCAGGGCCGGGCCGCCGAAGGCGCCGATGGCCGCGATCCCGGCCCCGGTGGCCAGCAGGGCCCGGCGGTGAATGGTCGGTCGGTTCATGATCGAAGTCTCCTCGTCGTCGACGGATTGAGATAACGTTACCAACGATGACCAGAGCGCGCAGGACCGGGCCACAGGGCCGACAGCCGACCATCAAGCAGGTGGCCGAGCGGGCCGGCGTGAGCCCGATGACCGTCTCCCGCACCCTCGCCGGCCGCGGCGGAGTCCGGCCGGAGGTGCAGCGCCGGGTCCTCGAAGCCGTGCAGGAGTTGGGCTATCACCGCAACGAGAACGCCCGCAGCCTGCGCCCCGGTCACCGCAGCGGCCTGATCGGGGTCGCGATCACCAACCTCGGCAACCCGTACTACGGGCCCTTCGCGCTGGGCGTGGAGGAGGTCGCGGCCCAGTTCGGCCGGCGGATCATCCTCGGCAACACCGGCGAGGACGCCGACCGGGAGGCCCAGCTGGTCGCCGACTTCATCGGCCGGCAGATCGAGGGCCTGATCATCGTCCCGTCGGCGAGCTCCGCCGATCACCTCGGCCCGGACCGGATCGGCGGCCTGCCGGTCGTCCTGGCCTCCCGCCGGGTGTACGGCCTCGAGCTGGACACCGTCGTGCTGGACGACATCGGCGGCGCCTTCCGTGGCACCAAGCAACTGCTCGACGCCGGGCACCGGCGGATCGGCTATCTCGGCAACGTGGTCTCGGTGTTCACCGGGCAGCGGCGCTACTCCGGCTACGAGGCGGCCCTGGCCGAGCACGGCCTCGAGCCGGATCTCACCCTGGTGCATCGCAGCCAGCAGGACGTCGAGTCGGCCGGCGCCGCCCTGGCCCGGCTGCTCGAACTGCCCGAACCGCCGACCGCGATCTTCAGCGCCAACAACCGGAACACCATCGGCGCCCTGTCCGAGATCGGCCGCCGGATCCGGGCCGGCACCGACCCGGGCGACCTGCCGGCCCTGGTCGGGTTCGACGACATCGAACTCGCCGACCTCTCCCCCGTGCCCCTGTCGGTCATCTCCCACGACCCGCGGCAACTCGGCGCCGAGACCGCCCGACTGCTCTTCCGCCGGCTCGAGGCCACCGACCCCATCCCCGCCCGCACCTTCGAGTTGCCGGTCACCCTCCGCACCATCCGCCCCTGACCACGTCGTCCGAAACAACGACCTCGGCCTGGTTCGATCCTTGAGCCTGTCGAAGGGCAAGCCCGATTCACGCCGCGGGGGTGTCGAACACCTGCATCGATCGAGCCCTTCGACAAGCTCAGGGAACTGGCCCTCCCCCTCGACGGCGTGGTAACGTTACCAACGCCGGAGCTGCGAACGCATGAGGAGTGATCATTTCTGAGGTGAGGGAGTCTGCCGGAGCGGCGCTGCTGGCGATCGATCTGGGCGGGACCGCGATCAAGGTCGGTGTGCTCGACGGTGCCGGGCTGGTGCTCGGCCGCGACGAGATCCCGGTCTCCGGCGATCCGGGCGACCTGGAGCGGGCCGCGGCCTCCGCCGGGCAGTTGATCACCAGCCTCGGCCGGCCGGTCGCGGCTGCCGGCATCGCACTGCCCGGCGTGGTCGATCGGGCCGCCGGCACGCTGATCCGGGCCCACGAGAAGTACGGCTACCTGGGGCGGCGTGATCTTCGGGCGTGGGGCGCCGAGGTGCTGGGCGTGCCCACCGTGATCGAGAACGACGCTCGGGCCGCGCTCGTGGGTGAGATCAGCTTCGGCTGCGCCCGTGGCGCCTCGGACGCGGTGATCATCACCCTCGGCACCGGGATCGGAACCGCGGCGGTGATCGGCGGCGAACTGTTGCGCGGCCGGCATGATCACGCCGGCATCCTCGGCGGCCACGTCACCGTCCAGTTCGACGGCGATCCCTGCAACTGCGGCAATCTCGGCTGTGCCGAGGCCGAGGCCAGCACCTGGAGCCTGGCCCGCGACCTCGACCGGCATCCCCGGCGGGCCGACTCCGCGTTGGCCGGATCGGACCGGCCCGGATTGGCCGAGCTGTTCTCCGCTCCCGCCGTTGACCCGGTGGCCGACGAGCTCCGTACCCGCTATCTGACGGTGTGGGGTGCCACGGTGGTCACCCTCTGCCACGCCTACGACCCCGAGGTCGTGATCGTTTCCGGTGGCGTGCTGCGCGCCCGCGACCGGGTCCTGCCGGTGTTGACCGACCATGTGCACCGGCACCTCTGGTCGTCGGCGCACCGGCCGGAGTTGATCACGCCCGACCATCCCGAGGACTCGGTGCTGCGCGGCCTGGCCGCCCTCGCCGGCTCCCACTCCGCTGCGAGGAGCGCATGACCACCGTCACCGACCGCCCGGCGTACGACCGCTACCCCACCATCCCGCTGCCGGCCGGCGAGAGCGTGATCACCGGGAGTGAGGTCTGGTCGCGGGTGCGTGACCTGGCCCAGGCCCGGTCCGGGGACCGGCCGCCGGTTGTGGTGGTCGACACCTACCCCGGCGTCGATCTGCCCGCGCTGATCCGGCACCTCGGCGACGGCTGGCCGGAGGCGGAGATCATCGATGTCGAGGATGCGGCGGCGCGGCCGATCGCCGAGATCGACACCATGATCAGCGACAACCTGACCGACGACCGTGTCTTCGGCGTGATCAGCCACCTCACCCTGGACGCGTTCTACGACCAGGCCCGACTCGCCGGCCTGACTGAGCGGGTCGCGGGCCGGACCGCCGCCACGGTGCTGGTCGGTTGGGGCGCGGCGCTGACCGTGCCCGCACCGGATGCCCTGGTGCTGGTCGATCTGGCCCGCTGGGAGATCCAGCAGCGGCAGCGGGCAGGTGCCCCGAACTGGCGCTCGGCCAACCAGGGCGAGGACAACCTGCGCAAATACAAGCGCGGTTTCTTCGTCGAGTGGCGGGTCGCCGACCGGCACAAGCGATCACTGTTCGACACGATCGATTTCCTGATCGACGGGAACGCCGTCGGCCACAGCTCCGGCACGGAACGCGAACCGGCCATGATCACCGGCGCGGCCTTCCGGGGCGCGCTCGAGTCCGCGATCCGGTCGCCGATGCGGGTGGTGCCGTTCTTCGATCCGGGGGTGTGGGGCGGCCACTGGATGCAGGACAAGCTCGGCCTGGACACCGAGACACCCAACTACGCCTGGTGCTTCGACTGCGTGCCCGAGGAGAACTCGCTGCTGCTCACCGACGGCGGCCACGCGGTCGAGATCCCGGCCATGGACCTGGTGCTGACCCAGCCGCGCGGACTGCTCGGTGAGAAGACGTACGCCCGGTTCGGCGCCGAGTTCCCGATCCGGTTCGACTTCCTGGACACCGTCGGCGGCGGCAACCTGTCCATGCAGGTGCACCCGCTGACCGACTACATCGTCGACACCTTCGGCATGCACTACACGCAGGACGAGAGCTACTACCTGCTCGACGCCGACGACGACGCCGTGGTCTATCTCGGCCTGAAGTCCGGGATCGATCCGGACGCGATGATCGCCGATCTGCACGCAGCGCAACAGGCCGATCATCCGTTCGACGCCGAGAAGTACGTCAACGCGTTCCCGGCTCGCAAGCATGATCATTTCTCGATCCCGGCCGGCACCGTGCACTGCTCCGGCGCCAACTCGATGGTGCTGGAGATCTCCGCCACCCCGTTCATCTTCACCTTCAAGCTGTGGGACTGGGGCCGGGTCGGGCTGGACGGCATCCCCCGCCCGGTGCATCTCGATCATGGTTCGGCCAACATCCAGTGGGACCGCGACACCGAGTGGGTGACCGACAACCTGCTGCAGGGTCCGGTCGAGCTGCGGCGGGACGGCGACGTGGTCGAGGAGCGGACCGGCCTGCACGAGCTCGAGTTCATCGAGGTGCGCCGGCACTGGTTCGACGACCAGGTCGATCACGACACCGACGGCACGGTCAACGTGCTCAACCTGGTCGAGGGCGACGAGGTCGAGGTGATCAGCCCGACCGACGCCTTCCCGCCCTACCTGATCCACTACGCCGAGACCTTCATCATCCCGGCCGCTGTCGGCCCATACCGGATCCGGCGCACCCAGGCATCCCGCTCCCCTCGCTTCGCCACGGTCAAGGCCTCCGTCCGCGGCACCACCTTCACCGAAGACACGACTCTCACATCCGGCAACAAAGGAGTTCGATCATGAAGTTCCGCAGTCTCGCCACCGGCGTGATCGCAGCGGCCGCGACGGCCGGGCTGCTACTCGCCGGCTGCAGCAGTCCCGAACCGGCCGCTGAGCAGCCGGTCACCGGGAAGCTCGACTTCTACACCAACAAGGCCGCCTGGAAGCCCGACTTCGACGAGCTGAACAAGACCTCGGATCCGGGGGCGCAGATCACCCTGAACACCACCGGCTATTCCGACGCGAACCAGTACGACGCCTTCATCAAGCAGTCGTTCCGGACCGACAAGAGCCCGGGCCTGTTCACCTGGCAGACCGGTCCGTCGTTGGCCGAACTGGTCGACGAGAAGCTGGTCGCCGAGACCACCGACCTCTGGGCCGACGCGATCCAGCAGGGCTGGGTGACCGAGGATCTGCGCGAGTCGTACACCTTCGACGGCAAGCAGTATTGCGTGCCGATGAACATCGCCTACTGGGTGATGTATTACAACAAGAAGATCTTCACCGAGAACGACGTCGCGGTGCCGACCACCTGGCAGGAGCTGGACGCCGCCGCCACCAAGCTCAAGGCGGCCGGCGTCACGCCGTATTACCAGACCAGCACGCTGTTCACCTTCCAGTGGTTCCAGCAGCTGGTCGCCGGCACCGATCCCGCGCTCTACAACGGATTGGCCGACGGCTCGGTCTCCTACACCGATCCCAAGATCGTCGCGATCATGAACGAGTGGCTGGACGAGCACAAGAAGGGCTGGTTCTCCGACGCCGGCAGCAACACCGACCCGGCCAACGGGCTCAAGCAGGGCGACTTCGCCATGATCAACTTCGGCAGCTTCTTCAACGGCTCGCTGGACGGTGCCGGGATGAAGTCCGGCGAGGACTACGGCTTCTTCGTGATCCCGGCGAAGAACCCGGCGCTGCCGGCCACCCCGGTGGCGGTCGAGACCGGCCCGATCTGCGTCGCCGAGAACTCCAAGCAGAAGGACCTCGGGCTGGCGTACTCGAAGTGGTGGATGTCGCCGGAGGCGCAGAGCGCCTGGTCCTCGGCCCGCGGCGACGTGCCGTTCAACCCGAAGGCCACGGTCAAGGACAAGAGCCTGGAGCAACTGGGCAAGGAGATCGCGACCGACAAGTACGAGCTGGTCGAGCGCTACTACGAGGCGACCCCGACCCCGATCCTGACCGTCGCCCTGGAGCAGTTCGGCGCCTTCAACGCCAACCCCGGCGACCCGATGCCGATCTTGGAAGCCATCCAGGCCGAAGCCGACAAGTACTGGGCCGAGAACAAGTAACCCAACCCCGACTTGTCAGAACCAGGGGACGCCAGAGCGTGCCCTAGTTCTGACAAGTCGGGGTTTGAGGGAGGGAGGAGAAGGTCGAGATGGCGAGTTTGGCGGTCCGGACGCAGCGGGCGGGGCTGGGGTTCGTTGCTCCGGGTGTGATCATCGTGGCGTTGTTGCTCTACGCGCCGCTGTTGTGGACGGTGTTCCTCAGCTTCACCGACTACAACGGGCTGGGCAGCCCGGACTGGGTCGGGCTGGCCAACTTCGCCGAGATGTTCGACGACGGAGGCTTCGTCGGCTCGGTCGGCAACACCCTGCTCTGGGTGATCGGCACGCTGCTGGTGCCGGTCGGCCTCGGGCTCGGGCTCGCCCTGCTCTCCTGGAATCTGCCGGGCGGTGCCTGGCTGCGGATTCCGTTCCTGATCCCGTACGCGCTCTCCGGCATCGGGGTGGGCCTGATCTGGTCGTTCATCCTGTCCAGCGGCGGCGCGCTCGATCAGGCGCTGACCGTGTTCGGGGCCAACGGTCCCCGGTGGCTGGTCGACACCCCGCTGAACACGATCATGATGATTCTCGCCAGCGCCTGGCAGGGCGTCGGGGTGAACGCACTGCTGTTCACGATCGGCTTGAACTCGATCCCCAAGGAACCGCTGGAGGCCGCGCGGCTGGACGGCGCGACCGGCGCCCGGCTGCTCGGCAACATCATCTGGCCGATGCTGCGACCGCTGACCACGGTGGTGATCGGGTTGTCGATCGTGGCCAGCCTGAAGACGTTCGACATCGTCCAGGGCATGACGAAGGGCGGCCCGGGCCGGGGGTCCGAGACGCTCGCCCTGACCATGTACAAGGAAACCTTCGTCAACAGCGAATACGGCCTCGGCTCCGCGATCGCCCTCTTCCTGACCGTGATCACGCTGATCGCCTCGGTGCTCTATCTGCGCCGCCAACTGTCCAGCAAGAACACGATCTGAGGAGACGATCATGAACGGAAAGACCTCTCAGATCGTCCGCACCACGATCCTGGTGATCTTCGGGCTGTGCTGGCTGCTCCCGGTGTATCTGCTGCTGATCAACGCCAGCAAGGATCCGACCGTGTACGACTCGCGGCAGTCCTGGATCCCGGACGGCTTCGCCCTGTTCTCCAACATCGGCGAGGCGCTGACCCTGTCCGGGATGGCCGACAGTGTGCTGAGCACGGCGCTCTACAGCATCGTCTCCCCCGCCCTGGCCGTGATCGTCGGTGCGGCAGCCGGCTTCGGCATTGTCGCGCTGGGCCTGAAGCACGGGTTCGCCTGGTTCGTGGTGATCTTCGGCGGCACCATCTTTCCGCTGCAGATGATCTTGCTGCCGCTGTTCGACGGTTACTCCCGGGTCGGCCTGTACGACAACCGGGTCGGCATGATCCTGATCTACACCGCGATCGCGACCCCGTTCTCGGCCTTCGTGATGCGCAACTTCTTCACCGGGGTGTCGCACAGTGTGTTCGAGGCGGCGCGGCTGGACGGGGCCTCGGTCTTCTCGATCTTCACCCGGGTCTATCTGCCGATGTCGGTCAGCGCGCTGGTGGCGATCTTCATCCTGCAGGCGACCTTCATCTGGAACGATCTGCTGCTCGGCCTGGTGCTGGCCCAGTCCGACGCGATCCGGCCGATCGTCACCACCCTGGCCGGGATGCAGAGCACCTACGGCGGGGCGCAGCTGTCCACGGTGCTGGCCGCCGGGGTGCTGGTCTCGCTGCCGACCGTGATCTTGTTCCTGTGCACCCAGCGCTTCTTCGCCCGGGGCCTCGCCCTCGGCCAGTACTGATCCCATCCCCTTCGAGGAGTTCACTCGTGTCTGTGCCGACCATCCCTTCGGTCGATGATCTTGCCGCTGATCCGGTCAGCCACCACTACGACGACCTGATCGCGCCGAGCGGGTTGACCAACCTGCTCGGCACCGTCCGGATCGATCATGACCTGACCCAGATCAGCGCGATCACCTTTCCGCCGATCTCGCAGGGGCTCACCGCGACCGGGACGTTGTTCGTCGACGGCCGGTTGTTCGCCTCGTACGGCGCGCCGGTGACCCACGCCTGGCGGCCCGACCGGGTCGTCCGCACGGCCGACCTGCCGGGGCTGCGGATCGAGACGATCACCGTGGCCGTTCCGGGTGAGACCGCGGTGGCGATCGACGTCCGGGTGCACAACCTCGGTGACGAGGATCGTCAGGTGCGGCTCGGCTTCACCCTGAACTCCCGGGTCCGCGCGGCCGACGGGGCGTGGCTGTCGGCCGAGTCACCGGGTGCGGCGAACGAGACCGTGGTCCACCCCCTTCGACAGGCTCAGGACGGCCCTTCGACAGGCTCAGGGAACGAACAAGGGGTCGGCTCAGGGAACGAACTGGCACGGATGATCTTCACGCAGCCCGACGGGGCGGCGGTCGGCGTGCAGGGGTTGGACCGGGAGTCGACGGTCCGGGCCAGCGGTGTGGCGCCGGCCGGTGACACCTATGAGACCGGGATCGGCGGGACGGCTCGCGGCGGTTCGGTCGAGACCGTGCTCGACGTCCCGGCCGGAGGATCCGCCCGGGTCGGCTATGTCCAGGCCGTGGCCGGCTCCGAGGCGGAGTCATCGATGATCTTCGATCGGGTCGCCGCCGACGTGCCGGCCGTGATCACCGCGGCCGAGGAGTTCTGGAACCGGCAGCTCCGGGCCGCGTTCACGCCCGGCAACGACGAGTTCTCCGGCCACCTGCCGATCCTGGAGACCGAGAACGAGGCGCTGCGCCGGCTCTACTGGTGGGGCGTGCTCGGGGTGATCTGGTTCCGCCGCGACTACGCCGGCAACGTCCTCGGCCGGACCTACGACACGCTGATGCCGAACTACTGGTCCACCACCACCTTCATCTGGGACTTCAGCCTCAGCTCACTGACCCACGCGCTGCTCGACCCGGAGCCGATGCGCCGGCAACTCGCGCACTGGATCAAGAGCGACATCCACACCCATTTCGGCACCTCGTCGCTGACCGGGGGCCCGGTCGGCAACTGGTATTCGGTGAACGACTACGCGATGACCCGGCTGGTCGACGACTACGTCCGCCTCACCGGTGATCATGGTTTCCTGAGCGAGGAGCTGGCCGGGCGGCCGGTCCATGATCACCTCCGGCAGTGGGCGTACGCCTGGCAGGAGCTGCGGCAGAAGTCGCCGCTGGCCGACTACGGCGAGATCCAGAACCTGCTGGAGTGCGTCAGCTCCTACACCCATGAGGTCGCCAGCCTGAACGCGGCCAACGTCTGGAACCTGCGCACCTCGGCCGAACTGCTCGACCTGGTCGGCGGCTCCGGTGATCAACTCCGGGCCGAGGCCGGCGAGCTGCTGCCGCACGTGATCGACCTCTACCAGCCCGGCACCGGCTTCTTCGCCGCCCGGCAGCCGGACGGCACCCGGCTCGGCGTCCGGCACTGCTACGACTTCAGCATCGTCGGCACCACCATCGCCGATGATCTTGATCCGACGGTCCGGTCGGAGATGATCGACTTCTTCCGCCGCGAGCTGCAGACCGAGAACTGGATCCGAGCTCTGTCGCCGTACGATCCGGACGCCAGCTTCAGCGTCCGTCCCGATCACCAGTGGAACGGCGCCTATCCGGCCTGGCCGGCCGACGCCGCCCGCGCGCTGGTCGAGCTCGGCGCGCCCGAGGTCGCCCTGGACTGGCTGCCCGGCCTGGCCAAGTCGACCAACCAGGGCCCGACCGGCCAGGCGCACTTCGTCGAGGAGGCCCAGCCGGGGATCAACGGCGGCGCCCGCAAGTCGCCGCCCCAGCTGCCGTACATCATCGACTGGTCCTGCTCCTCCTCCGGCGCCTGGGTCGCCCTGGTGATCGAATCCCTGTTCGGCATCCGCCCCGGCCTCGACGGCACGCTCACCGCTGCTCCGGTGCTCGCCGACCTCGACCCGACCGCCGCCCTCCGCGGCCTCCGCGTCGGCGACCGGACCTACGACGTCCACGCCGACGGCCGCACCGTAGCCACCGACTGATCCAAACACCGACTTGTCAGAACTGAGTTGTGCCATAGGGCTACTCAGTTCTGACAAGCCGCAGTCCCACCTGGTTGGTTCCTGTACTGGTTCGAAAATAGAGCGGCGATCGCCTCTCCTGCCGCACCTGGCGAAGTGGCACCTGTTCTCGAATTGTCGATGGGTTTGAGAGGATTTGGGGGTGACGGAGTCTCCCGGGTCGGTGATTGCCGAGCTCTGCCGGCTGGCCACGCCCGGCGCGATCGACGAGACGCGGGTTGTCGCGTTGGGTGGCGTGCCGCAGGTGGTGTCGATCCGGGGCCGGGACCGGCGGAACCCGATCATGATCGTGGTGCACGGCGGGCCGGGCACGCCGCTGAGCGCGACGTCGTGGATGTGGCAACGGCCGCTCGAGGAATACTTCACCGTCGTCCAGTACGACCAGCGCGGAGCCGGCCGCAGCTTCCAGCATGACGACTCGGCCGCCCTGCGGGGCGCGCTCAGTCTTGATCATTGCGCCCGGGACGCGGTCGAGCTGGCCGAACTGATCAAGGGCGAGTTCGAGGTCGAGCAGGTCTGCCTGGTCGGACACAGTTGGGGATCCGCCGTCGCGGCTCGCGCCGTGCTGCTCCGGCCCGACCTGTTCGCCGCCTACCTCGGGGTCTGCCAGGTCGTCTCCGGCGTGCTGGGCGAAGAGGCGAGTTGGAGCTGGGTCCGAGCCGAGGCTGAGCGGCGTGACGACCGCACGGCGTTGGCCGAACTGGCCGGCATCGCGCCCTATCCCCGGCCGTTCGAGGTGTCGAAGTTGATCATCCAGCGGCGCTGGGTGGAGCGGTTCGGCGGCGTCGCGGCGGGCCGTGCCGACGGCCCGTACTTCACCAACGGTGATCTTGCCGCGCCCGACTACAGCGATGCCGACCGGGCCTCGTCCCGGGCCGGCCGGGCGTTCCTGGCCGATCACCTGCTGCCGCAGTTCATCGACCTCGATTTCACCCAGGTCCACGAGTTCCCGATCCCGATCATCCAGTTCCTCGGCCGGCATGATCAGGTCACGCCAACCGGCCCGGTGATCGACTGGCTCAACCGGCTCGAGGCACCAGCCAAGATCGTCACGTGGTTCGAGGACTCCGCCCACCTGCCGATGTATGAGCAGCCCGGCCGCTTCCTGGTCGCCGTCCTGCAGCACCTGCTCCCGTACGCCCCCGGACCGTCGCCCAGATAGCAAGATCAGGTGCGACGACGGCCGGGGTTCCGGGCCGGCTGAGGCATCCTGGACCGACGGCCGGCGCTCGGGCGCGGGGCGCGACGAGGAGGGCGTGTTGCGTGGCGATCGACCTACTGCGGGAGGTGGCGACCCCGGAGCTCTATCGCAACAACGCGTTCCGGCTCAGCGGACTGCCGACCGAGGCGAGCGCCCGGGACATCCGGCGGCGCACCGACGAGATCCGCGCCGCTGAGCGACTGGGCGCACCGCTCGCCGGCCGACCGGGCCTGCTGGCACCCGACCCCGAACCCGAGCCTCAGGCGGTCCTGGACGCGATGCAGCACCTCCGCGACCCGGTCCGCCGCGTCATCGAGGAGCTGTTCTGGTTCTGGCCGGACGCCGGGGACCGGCCGCCGCTCGACCCCGAACAGGCCGCTCGGCACTGGCTCGACCGCGCCAAGGCCGGCGACGACCTGGCCTGGCACAACCTCGCCGTCCTCACCCACGCCCGCTGCCTCGACTTCCGACCGGGGGTGGAGGCGGCCAGTGTCCGGGAGGCTCGCTGGAACGACGCGTACTCCTACTGGCGCAAGGTCATCGAGGCCGATGGCCCCTGGCTCGCGCTGGCCGCCCGGGCCCGGTCCCTCGACGATCGGCGGCTCACCACCGGCTTCGTCACCGAGCTCAGAGCCGAGCTGCCCCGGGCGCTGCTCTCGGCCCAGGCAACCGCGGCCGTCCGCGCCGCGGAGTCCGGTGACCTCAAGAGCGCCGCGTGGAACGCCGACGTCGTCGCCGAGTCCGCATTCGAGGACCACGCCGGCGAGGTGCTCGCCGCGGCCGCCGCTCCGCTGACCGCCCGGATCCGGCAGGCCTGCCAGCGCGCCGAACAGGCGGGACCCAAAGTGTCCGCCACCGCCGGCACCGTGCTGCTCGACGAAACCGAGCCCCTGCTGCGGATGGTGCTCGCGATCCTCGGCGGCCGGGACCCGCGCTACATCGCCGCCGCCGACCAGGTCGGTCTCGCCGTCAACGGGTGTGCGGCGCGGTACGCCAACCACACCGAGGGCTATCGCACCAGCTACGACCTCGTGCGCCGAGCCTTGCCCATCGAGGTCAGCCCGCAGACCCGGCGGACGCTGACCGACAACCTGGTCACCTACATCACGAACCTCACCGCGGTTCGCCTCCTGGCCGCGATCGAGAAGGTGGAGAAGCGGCCCGACGGTCAGGCCGCGAAGGTCATGACCTTCGCCGAGACCCTGGTGCCGTTACTCGCCGGCCTGCGGGAGTTCGACATCGAGGACGACCGGCGCGCCCCGGTCTGGGAGCTGTTGATCAACGGCTCGATCCAACTGCTCAACGTCTACGCCGCCCGCACCGGGGACGTCGTCACCGCCAAGGCCGGGCTGCAGCGTCTGCTCACGCTGGCCACCGACGACTCGTCGGTCGTCGCCGACGACCTCGTCGAGCTGGTCCGGGGCCAGCTCGACGTGATCGAGTTCGCCGGCCTTTGCTGGTTCTGCAAGCAACGAACGACCGGGGCCGGCGCCTGCCCGATCAAGCTGTCCAGCATGATCGACTACTCGGAAGTGACGCGGCTCACCTGGCAGGTCGTGACGGTGGACGTCCCGCGGTGCCCCTCCTGCCGGCGCAGCCACGAGCACCCACCGGCGACCAGCGTCATCGGTCTGCCGCCGACCGTGGCCGCCGTCATGATCATCGTCAGCGGCGTGGTCGGCGCGCTGCTCCTGTCCGCCGTGAACGGTTGGCTGGCGCTCCTCACGCTGGCTGTCGGACTGGCCCTGTTCATCTACACCCGGGTCATCGAGGCACGGATCAACCGGCGAACCCTCACGGGCTCGGCGGCGATAACCATCTACTCGGTCAGTTCCTATCCGCCGATCGCGGAACTCTTGAAGGAGCATTGGAGCATTGGTGAACGTCCCCCCGGCATCTGAACCCGCGACCGTCCGGCTGGACGCCCACGCCGTCGCCGACCTCGCGACCGCGGTCTGGCGGCTGCGCGGCAAGGTCGGCGAGGACGATCCGGCGTATCGGCATCTGCGCTCGACCCTCGACGCCCTGACCGACGCCGGCGTCGAGGCTCAGTCGCACGACGGCGCCGCCTATGACCCCGGCCTGAGGCTTTCCGTGGTCGCGTTCCAGCCGACGCCGGGGCTCGGCCGCGAGCTGATCATCGAGACCATCCGACCGAGCGTGTACGTTCGCGGGCAGCTGCTGCGGATGGGGGCGGTGATCGTCGGTACGCCACCGCTCGCCCCTGATGATCAAGGTAACCAGCAGCCGGAGAAGCCTGTGACAGAAGGAGATTCGGACTCATGAGCCGTTCCACCATCGACTTCGGCATCGATCTCGGCACGACCAACAGTGCCGTTGCCGTGCTGCACGGTGTCCAGGCCAACGTGATCAAGAACAATGACGGCCAGGAGACCACACCGTCCGCGGTCTGGGTCGACAAGCGCGACCGCCTCTACGTCGGCCGAGCCGCCCGGGAACGCAGCGAACTCGACCCGGCCAACACCAGCATCGAGTTCAAGCTGCAGATGGGCACCGCCGGCGAGGCCAAGAAGTTCGACGCCTCCGGCCGGTCGATGACGCCGGAAGAGCTGTCCGCCGAGGTGCTCAAGTCGTTGCGGGCCGACGTGCGGCAGAGCACCGGCGACGACCTCGACGCGGCGGTGATCACCGTCCCGGCGGCGTTCGACATGGGCGCCTGTGACGCGACCCGGCGCGCCGCCGAGCTGGCCGGTCTCCGCCGGTCGCCGCTGCTGCAGGAACCGACCGCGGCCGCGCTGGCGTACGGGTTCCAGGCGGCCGACGACAAGGCGCTCTGGCTGGTGTACGACTTCGGCGGCGGCACCTTCGACGCCGCGGTGATCCAACTGCGGGACGGCGAGTTCTCCGTGATCAATCACCGGGGCGACAACTTCCTCGGCGGCAAGTTGATCGACTGGAAGATCGTCGACGAGTTGCTGGTGCCGGCCGTCGCGAGCCAACTGCCCGGCCTGTCCGATCTCCGACGCGGCAACCCGCGCTGGTTCGGTGTCGTCAACAAGCTCAAACTCGCCGCCGAGACGGCGAAGATCAGACTGTCCCGCGCGGACTCCGCCGACGTCATCGTCGAGCTCGACGACGGGGCCGGCCGGCGGCACGAGTTCGAGTACGAGCTGCGGCGCGCCGATGTCGAACGCCTCACCGAGCCGCTCGTCGTACGATCGATCAACCTGTGCCGCAAGGCGCTCCAGGAACGAGCGCTCGGCCCGGCCGACATCGAGCAGGTGATCATGGTCGGTGGCCAGACGCTGATGCCCTATCTGCGGGAGCGGATCGCCGATCCGCGGGACGGCCTGGGGATTCGGCTCGAGCACGGTCAGGATCCGATGACCGTCGTCGCCCGCGGCGCGGCGATCTTCGCCGGCGGGCAGCGGGTCGAGGCGACCGCGGACGCGGCCCCGGCCTCGCCCGATGCCTTCGCGATCCAGTTCGAATACCAGCCGGTCGGTCCGGACACCGAGCCGCTGTTGGCCGGCAAGGTGACCGGTCCGGACGGCGCTCTGCCGACCGGTCTGGCGATCGAGCTCGTCAACGCGGAGGCGCAGCCGCCCTGGCGCAGCGGAAAGATCACCATTCCCGAGAGCGGCGTCTTCGGCACCTCACTGTGGGCCGAGCGGGGCCGGAAGAACACGTTCGCCGTCGAGTTGACCGACGCGACCGGGGCACCATTGAGCCTGACCCAGGATCGGCTCAGCTACACCGTGGGCTCGGTCGAGACCGACCCGCCGTTGGCCCAGTCCATCGGTGTCGGGCTCGACGGCAACCAGATGCTCTGGCTGATCGAGCGCGGCACCGGACTGCCCGTCCGGCGCCGGGTGACGCTGCGCTCGACCGTTCCGCTGCAGGTCGGCGAACGGGGTGGGTTGCTCCGGATCCCTGTCCTGGAAGGCGAACACGGTCGGGCCGACCGCAACCGCCGGATCGGCCGGCTCGAGGTGCGGGCCGCGCAGGTGAGCCGCAACGTGCCGGTCGACAGCGAGATCGAATTCCGCATCGAGATCGACGCCTCGCGGTTGATCCGGGCCCGGGCCTACCTGCCGATCCTGGATCAGGAGTTCGAGGACATCATCAGTCTCGGCACCGAGTCCGCCCCGTCCTACGACGATCTCAGCCGGGAGGTCGAAGGCGACCTGACCCGGTTGGCCGAGTTGCGCGATCGCGACTCCACGATCAGCAGTCCGGTCGCCGGTCTGATGCTCGAGCGGATCCGAGCGGAACGGATCGAGCAGGATCTGGACGAGCTGCTGGACGCCTCGAAGGTCGATCCCGACGCGGCCGCGGCCGCTCAGCAGCGGATCCTCGATCTTCGCGCGGCCGTCGACGATGTCGAGAACGAGCTGGAATGGCCGACCCTGGTCGCGGACGCGGAGACCCGGATCGCGGAGGGCCGCGACCTGATCGCGTCCTACGGAAGTGACACCGACCAGCGCGACCTCCCGCTCTATGTCGCCGCGGTCGAGCAGGCCGTCGAAAGCCGCGACGCCGACCTGCTCCGGCAGCGACTGGAAGAACTGCAGCTGCATGTGATCCGCGCGATGGAGCGGCACGGCATCCTCGAGGTGCACTACTTCGACAACCTGGCCGATTCCCGCGCCGAGATGCGGAACCGAGCGCACGCCGACCGGTTGATCGCCGAAGGCCAGCAGGCGATCGACTCCGGCGACTACCAGCGGCTGCGCGGGATCAATCTGCAACTGGCGACCCTGATCCCGGATCCGCCACCGCCGCCGGACCCGTTCAGCACCGTCAGCCGCACCCGGTAGCGCACGACCCTACGGCTGAACGGTCCAGCCGTTGGCGGTGATCGCGTTGACGAGGTCGGCCTCGGTGTCCGGGTCGACCGAGAGGGAGAGGTAGCCGATCTCGCGGACCTGGTCGTGCTCGATGGCGATGTCTTCGACGTTGACGCCGGATTCGCCGACCAGGGCAAACAGGCGGCCCAGGGCCCCCGGCTCGTCCGGGATCTGCACCACCACGCGGCTGTACGTCACCGCCGCCCGGCCGTGCTTGCCCGGGATCCGGTGGGTGCCGGCGACGCCGGAGCTCAGCACGGTCCGCAGCTCTTCGGTGTCGGGCTGCTCCAGCGCCTTGATCAGTCCCTGGAGTTGATCATGGACCTGGCGCAACTCGGCCAGCACCGCGCCCGCGTTGCTGCCGAGGATCTGTTCCCACAGGCCGGGGTCGGAGCCGGCGATCCGGGTGACGTCCCGCAGCCCCTGGCCGGCGAGCAGCAGATCGTCGGCCGGGATGTCGTTCAACCGGCCGGCGGTCAGCACCGACATCAGGTGCGGCAGGTGCGACACCCGGGCCACGGCGGCGTCATGATCATCGACGTCCATGATCACGGCCCGGGCCCGGCAGGCTGCGACCACCGCCCGGACGACCTCGACCGCGGCCGGGTCGGACCGGCGGTGCGGGGTGATCACCCAGGTGCGGTCCACGAACAGGTCGGCCCGGGCGGTCATCGGGCCCGAATACTGCGAGCCCGCCATCGGATGTGAGCCGACATAGCGGGCGAGCTCCGGTTCACTGTCCCAGAGTGAGTTCAGGACGCCGGCCTTCACCGAGCCGACGTCGGTCACCACCGCCTTCGGGTAAGTCTTCAAGGCCGTCGCGATCACCCCCGGCAAGACCCGCGGCGGCACCGCGGCGATCACCAGGGCGACCTGCTCCGGCTCGGCCGGATCGGCGGTCCCGGCGCCCAGTTCCGCGGCCACCCGGGCGTGGCTGGCCTTGGCGTCGACCAGGTGCACCGGCCAGCCGGCTGCGGTGAGCGCACAGCCAACCGAGGCGCCGACCATTCCGGCGCCGATGATCACCGTGGTCGGTGGTGCGGAGATGGAGCGGGCTTGCCCTTCGACAGGCTCAGGGAACGAAGAGTCTCCGAGCTCAGGGAACGAAGAGTCTCCGGGCTCAGGGGACGCCAAAGCCTCGGTCACGTCTGGTCGGGCTCCGCCGGGGTGGTCGGTCCGGCCGCTGTGTCGGTGCCGTCGGCGAGGTCGGTCTCGCGGACCGAACCGGGGGCCGGCTTGGCCGGCGGCGGCTCGGTCTGGTCGGTCTCGTCGGCGATCGCCTGCTCGGCGGCCGCGGCGGACGGGCCGAGCAGCTCGGCCAGCCGGTCGCCCCGGATCCGCCGGAACTTCCGCGGCAGCGTCCTGGTCCGGTCCAGCACGGCCACCTCGAGCGCGTCCACGTCGAGAGCCCGCGGCGGCGCTCCGGCGCCCTGGTCGGAGGTCAGCGCGCGGACGGCCAGCCGGGCCGCGTCGGCCAACCCGAGATCGGGCTGGAACGCGCCCCGAATCGCCTCGGTGATGGCCTCGGCGGAGCCGCCCATCACGGCGAACCCCTCCTCGTCGTTGACCGAGCCGTCGTAGGTGAGCCGATAGATCTGGTCCTGGTCCGATTCGGCGCCCAGCTCGGCAACCACGATCTCCACCTCGTACGGCTTCTCACCGCCGGAGGAGAAGATCGTGCCCAACAGCTGCGCGTACGCGTTGGCCAGGCCGCGCCCGGTGACGTCGGTGCGGTCGTAGCTGTATCCGCGCAGGTCGGCGTACCGGATGCCGGCGGTGCGCAGGTTCTCGAACTCGTTGTAGCGGCCGACGGCGGCGAAGCCGATCCGGTCGTAGATCTCGCTCACCTTGTGCAGCGCCTGGGACCGGTTCTCGGCGACGAACAGGATGCCGTCGGCATAGTGCAGCACGACCACCGACCGGCCGCGCGCGATCCCCTTCCGGGCATAGTCGGCCCGGTCCTTCATCTGCTGCTCGGGGGCGACGTAGAACGGCATGCTCATGAAAGCGGGGCTCCTGGTCCGTCGGGGCGCTGCATCCGGCCGGTCAACATCTGGTCCACGAGCTCGGCGACCCGGTCTTCGGTGACCCGCTCGACCCCGCTGGGCCCAGCGATCAGGATCACCGGGTAGATCCGTCGGGTCACGTCCGGACCGCCGGTGGCCGAGTCGTCGTCGGCCGCGTCGTACAAGGCCTGGATCACGGCCATCGTGGTCCCGGCTGCGTCCAGGTCGGGCCGGTACAGCTTCTTCAGCGAGCCGCGGGCGAACAGCGATCCGGAGCCGATCGAATAGAAATCGTGCTCCTCGTAGCGGCCGCCGGTCGGGTCGTAGGAGAAGATCCGGCCCCGGGCCTCGGCCAGATCCCAGCCGGCGAACAGCGGCACCGCGATCAGACCCTGCAGGGCCAGGGCGAGGTTGCCACGGACCATCGTGGCCAGCCGATTCGCCTTGCCCACCAGGGACAACGGCGATCCCTCGAGCTTCTCGTAGTGCTCCAGCTCGAGCTGGAACAGGCGCATCATGTCGAGCCCGATCCCGGCCGAGCCGGCGATGCTGATCACCGAGAACTCGTCCGCCGGATAGACCTTCTCGATGTCGCGCTGAGCGATCACGTTGCCCGCGGTGGCCCGCCGGTCACCGGCCACGACCACCCCGCCGGGGAACGTCGCCGCGGCGATCGTCGTCCCGTGCGGAGCCAGGGCGCCGGCGTCCCCCGGGCCGAGCTCAGCGGCTCGACCCGCAGGGAGCACCTGCGGCGCCACGGCCGAGGCGAACTCGTAGAACGACGACGTACCGATCTTGAAGTACTCCGGTGACAGACCTATCGACGACAGATCGCTCACTGCCCACCCTTCTGAACGAAGCTTCGGACGAACTCTTCGGCGTTGACCTCGAGCACATCGTCGATCTCGTCCAGCAACGAGTCGACGTCGGAATCCAACTCCGCCTTGTGGGCCGTGTCGGCCGGGGCGATCTCTTCGACTTCCTCGTCTTCCCGGGTACGCGAGCGCTTCCGGGTGTGCTCTGTCTCAGCCATGACTGCTCCTCCCCGAGGCCTGGGCCTCTGGTTGTCACTCCTAGCCTAGTGTCCGGCACCCACAGTGCGCGGAAGCATCGCTCCAGGCGGACACGGGCATGAGCAGGCTCAGGACATGCTTCGACAGGCCCAGGGAACGGAACAAGTCCCTCCGACAGGCTTCCTCACTCCTCATTCGGGAACAACGAATCCGCGAGCGCTATCAGCTCTTCATCGGTGAGCTGCGGTGGATCCGACTGCGAAGCGACGGCGACGAAGTCATCGGGAAGCCACGTGTCGTGATGCTCGACATAGTGAGCAAGGTCGCTATACCATTCCCATCGGCCGTCCGTGTGGGTATAGAACGGACCGAGTTCGCCGCCCGTGAAGTAATCCGTGCCCAGGATTCCCGATGCCGCAAACACCGGCGCATCCCGGAGATAGGCAACAACCCGAGCCTTCCCTGCCGGATCAAGCTTCAATGTGCGGTGGATGCTCTCGCCGTTCGGGTCACTGTACGGAAGCTCTCGATAGAGGCCCAACTGAATAAGTATCATTCATCTTCCTGGTTTGAAAGTCTGCCATGGCATCACCGCTCCCCTAGGCACTCGGCGTTCTGCCAGAATCAGTGGGCGAGCCGTGAATCGCGACATCGCCTGAACTCAGGACGGATCCAGGTGCCACAGGAGGCCTTCACTGAAGTAGCGAACCTTTGCGTCGCCCAGTGCGGCGGAGATTCTGCCAGCCAAGTCCAACCCTAGTTCATCGAGCTCCGAGATTTCGGCCTTCATCGTCTCTCGCTGCCGAGTAGAGGCCGGAATAACCGGCTGATACCGGTCATTCCAGGACCGGATCTCTTGCGCGAGATCCGCAGGAATACCCAATTCTCCAGGAGAACTCTGCACGCCGCTCCCGT
The DNA here is from genome assembly GCF_009299835.1 of Microlunatus speluncae. Classification (GTDB taxonomy): domain Bacteria; phylum Actinomycetota; class Actinomycetes; order Propionibacteriales; family Propionibacteriaceae; genus Microlunatus; species Microlunatus speluncae. The sequence goes on along the minus strand of NZ_VKCZ01000014.1, from coordinate 384,397 downwards.
CGTCCCGGATTGAAGGCTCCAGGTAGTCAGCGGCCAAGGTTAGATATTTCATAACTTCCTAAATGTCCTATGGAAGATTGCTCTGACCCTCCGGATCACCGTAGCGCAGTTCCCGATTGCGGCCCAGTCGAGTAATCGTCACTCATCCTCCCAGTCAGACCGGGTAGTCCTCATGTCAGCTCGAATACCCGGGATGAATCGGTTCTCCAGCCTTGTGTGGGACCTCGTCATAGGGAATGGCCACAGCTACGCCGTCCGAGGAGACCAAGATCGGCAAGTCTCCGCCCAGCGCGTCGATGAAAGATCGCGACTGCACAAATGCCGAGCTGGAATAGAAAAACAGCCAGCCATGGTCTCTCAGTTCCGCCCGCGTGATCATCAGGGCAGCCGGATCGCCTGACGATGAGAGTTCGCTCAGCAGGGCGGTTGCTCGTTCGGCTGCTTCGTCGAGTCGCACGTTGTCTCCCTAGTTGGTCCGGAGCAGAGCAAACCAGTTGAAGTTGCCTGAGTGGTCGACGACGTTGCCCAGTTGACCATCCATTTGCACCACATTGTCTCCCTGGTTCATGACGTTGTAGAAGTGACCCATCCCAGGATTAGCCGGCGTTCCTCGACCGCCGTAGATGATGCCGCGCGCTCCCGATCCCGCATTGGCCATCTCATTCATGATCGACTGGTGGGTCCGCACATTTCCCCACGCCGATGGCTGCTTACCTGCGGCTTCTGCGACCTCGCCCAAGGTCATCGGACCGACATTCATCGCTGAGGCCGGACTGCCGCTCAGCGTCGAGTCGAGCGCCAGCGAACACGGCCCGCAGTTCATGTTGCCGTGCAGGGGATTGATGTCGCGCAACGGATGGGTGCCGCCGACCGTCTGGTTGGGCCTGACGTTCCGCAGCCCCCGGACCCCGGAGACCAGCCCGTGTCCCCCGGCGCCGCCGGCGCCACCGAGGACCGCCCCCTGCACCGCACCCGTAGTCGTCGCACTGAGGAAGCCGCTCACGCTGTGCGGTCCGGGCCCCGTGGCATAGCGATAGCCGCCCATCCCGGCGCCGCCCACGCCGCCGGAGACCGCGCCGTTGATCGCGGCCGCCTTCCAGCCGGTGGCACCGAGCCGGCCGGCCAGCCCGAGCCCGCCGACGCCGCCGAGAGCGCCGGAGACGGCGACCTGGCCCCAGTTGACCTCACCGGTCGTCGCCTTCTGGATGATCGTGTCGGCGCCGGCCGAGATCAGCATCATGCCCGCCGGGCCACCGACCCCGGTGGCCATCAGGACGCCGCCGGCCAGCACCATCGCGCCGCCCGCCAGATACTCCCAGTTGTTGCCGACCCACTCGGTGGTCGCGTCCCAGGCCTTCTCATACCAGGGCTTGCGGGCGTTCTCCAGATCGGCCTGCGAGACCGGCTTCAGACCGGTCGGATCCGCCGCGTGCAACGGATCGTTACCGGCATAGGAGTACGGGTTCCCGGCCCAGCCGGCTCCCGGCACCGGATCCAGCGGATCCACCGACAGGAAGCCCCGCGTCGCCGGATCGTAGACCCGCGCGTGCAGCCACTCCAGGCCGGCGATGCCCAGTTCGCCGGCCGCCCCGACGCTGACCTCGCCCATCGCACCGGGCAGGCCGACCGCCCGTCCGGGCTCGACGCTCCACGGGTCGGCGCCGGTGGCCCGGGTGGAACGCCAGCCCGATGCCGTCCAGCGGTCACCGACGCCGGTCATCCCGGCCGCCCCGAGGATCGAGGTCTCCCCCACCTGCACCAGAGCGGGGGCATACGGATCGGCGCTGTCCCAGAAGGTCGGCAGCTCGGTGGCGTCGGCACCGAATCCGGACGCGATGGAGGCAAGCTCGCCGGTTGCGTCGACGTGCAGCCGGGTCCGCCGGACCTGATCGCCGGAGCGGTCGGCGACCTCGGCCAGGTAACCGGTCGGCGACCAGGCGTAGTCCCGCACCCGGCCGTCGGCGAAGGAGGTCCGCAGCCGTCGGCCGGTGCTGTCGTACTGGTGTCGGGTCGTGCCGTCGGCAGCGGTCACCGACGTCAGCTGCCCCGCGGCGTCGTAGCCGTAGTCGCACGACCGACCACCGTGGCTCTCGGCGACCAGTCGACCGGCCAGGTCATAGTGCCAGCGGGAGATCACGTCGCCGACGGTCCTGGCGACCAGCTGGTGCGCAGCGTCGTAGTCGAACCGGGCGGACTCGCGCGAGCCGTCGGCAGCCGTCGTGTCGAGGCCGACGATCCGGCCGTCGGTGTCACGGCCGATGGTGGTGCGCCGAGAACCGCCGTCCTCGGTGAGCACATGGCCGGTGACGAATCCGTCGGCGTAGCTCCACGACTGGGACACCCCGGCTGCCTCGACGGCGACCAGCCGGCCGGATCCGTCGCTGCTGAGCCGGGCCCGGCCGAGCAGCGGGTGGTCGATCGTGGTGAGCCGGCTCGCCGCGTCGTAGTCGTACGTCGTCGTCGCGCCGTCCGGGGTGGTCATCGCCGTCCGGCGCCCGGCCGCGTCGTAGGTCCAACTGACAGCCTGGCCGTCCCGGTCCCGGCGGATCAACTGCTGCCGACGGTTCCACTCCAGCTCGCTGACGCTGACCCGATCCCGGCGGGACCGGTCGGTGACCGTGACCCGGCGGTTGCGCAGATCGCGGCTGATGCTGCTGACCGTCCGCCCGTCGACGGCGATCGAGGCCACCCGGCCGGCGGCGTCGTAGGTCCACTCGGTCCGCCGGCCGCCGGGCTCTTCCTGCCAGGTCTGACGACCGACGGCGTCGTAGCCCGCCCGGGTGGTCCGGCCGAGCGGGTCGGTCTCGGCGACGCACCGGTGCTCGGCATCGAACTCCCGCCGGGTCACCCGGCCCAGCGGATCGGTGATCGTCGTGTTGCGCCCGGCCGCGTCGTAGCCGTAGCGCGTCGCTCCGCCGTTGCCGTTGATCACCGCGATCAGCTGCCCGGCCGCGTCGTAGCGGAACCGGCGCCGCCCGCTGCTCGGATCGGAGATCGCGACCACCCGGCCAGCGAGGTCGTACTCGTAACGGGTGCTGCCGACCCCGGGGACGAAGCTGGCGGCCAGCCGTCCGCCACGGTCGTACCGCTGCCAGCCGAGCTCGCCCGACGGCAGGCGCAGCTGCACCGGACGGCTGTCCTCGTCGTAGCTGATCGTGGTGCGGTGGCCGAGCGCATCGATGGTCGCGCTCCGCCGGCCGCAGGCGTCGTACTCGAATCGGGTCACGTCACCGACCGGCGAGGTGACCGCGACCACCCGGCCGGCGGCATCCCGCTCGATCCGGGTCAGCGAGCCCTCGGGGTCGAGCAGCTCCACCGGTCGACCGCACCGGTCGTAGGTGCTGAGCGCCGCCGACCCGTCGACCTGCCCGACGGCGACCGGCCGGCCGAGCTCGTCGAACCGGTGGGTCAGCGCCCCCGTCGCGTCCCGCGACACGACGCCCCCGGTGGGGTCCGCGGCGACCGAGAGTTCGTGGCCGAGCGGGTCGATCACGGTGTCGGGCGCGCCGCCGTCGCCGTAGCGCCAGCTCCAGGAATGGCCGTCCGGCGTCGTGGTCCGGCTCAGCCGGGACAGCGAATCGTGCTCGAACCGCCAGGTGCTGCCGTCCGGCAGCTCGACCGCGGCGAGGTTGCCGAGATCGTCCAAGCGGCGCTCGACCGCCCGGCCGAGCGGATCGATGGTCCGCGACTCCTCGCCGTCGGTGCCGTATTCGAGCTCGGTCCGCGCCCCGGTCGGATCGAGCGTGGCCGCCAGCCGTCCGCCGGCGGTGTATTCGAAGGCCCAGATCGCGCCGTCGGGGTCGTGCCGCTCGGCGACCCCGTGCGGCCCGTGGACGAAGACGGTCCGCAGACCACTCGGCGTGATCGCCGCGATCACCCGACCGGACGCGTCGTATTCCAGCCGCGCGCAATCACCGGCCGCGTTGGTGGTGGCTGTGAGATCGCCGTGCTCGTCGTAGTCGAACCGCAACGGCACCCCGACCGGGTCGACCAGCCGGGTCAGCAGTCCGTCGCGCCACTCGAAGTGAGTGACCCCGCCCTCCGGGTCGGTCATCGTCGCCGGGTTGCGGCCGGTGCCGTCATAGGCGTACGTCGTCACCGCGCCCTCGCCGGTGATCACGGTGACGATCCGGTCGTGGTCGTCGTAGGCGCACTGGGTCTCGGCGCCGGACGGGCTGACCTCGCGCACCACATGGCCGCGGTCGTCGTACTGGCGGACCGTGGCCCCGCCGTCGCGGCCCCGCACCAGGACCGGATTGCCCTGGGCGTCGTAGCTGGTGGACTGGCGCCGGTCGAAGCTGTCGATGATGCCGATCAGCCGACCGCGGCCGTCGTGGATCCAGGTGTTCGCCCGGCTCCCGTCGAGGTCGGCGACCTCGGTGACGTTGCCCGGCAGATAGCTGTAGCGGCTGACCCGTCCGTGCGGGGATCGCTGGCTGGTCACCCGGCTCTGGTCGTCATAGGTGTTGTGCACCTCGACCACGCCGTCGGCGTCGACGACCTCCTCGATCAGCCCGGCGTCGTTCCAGCGGTAGCTGCGCGTCACTCCAACGCCCACCACCGAGATCAACTGTCCGGCGGCGTCGTAGCCGTAGTCGATCCGGCGACCGTCGGAGGCCACCACCGCGGTGACGGAGTCGCCACTCCATTCCAGGCTCAGCCGGCGGCCGCGTTCGTGCTCCAGGCCGATCAGCCGCCCCTCGACGTGGCCGAAGCTGATCATGGTGCCGACCCCGCGGTCGTACGAGAGCGGCAGGCCGGCCGTGCTGAAGCGCCAGGTCCCGCCGTCGTTGTCGCTCACCCGCAGCTCGTCCGCCGCGTCGTCGCGGTCGAGCCACAGCGGCACTCCACGGCCGCGGTCCCAGCCGGTGCCCAGCCGCGGAAACTCGATCACCCGGCCGTCGGGCTGCGTCAGCTGCGCGGCCTCGTCGGTGATGGTGAGCCGGACCTCGGTCCAGCTCGACCAACCCGGCCCGAAGCCACCACGTGCCCGGTTGAATGAGTTGTACATCCGGCTCAGCACCAGCGACGCACAGCCGCCGGCGAACGACAGGTCCGTCTCCGGCTCGACGAAGTTGCCGGTGGAGGCGTTCACCGGATCGTCGGAGTATCCGGTCGTCGGCGCCACCCCGAGCCGCGCGGGCGAGGTGGGTGGGATGTCGTAGCGATTCACCGGCACGCCGGCGGCCTGGATGCTGGCCTCCAAGGCGCTGTTGGAGACCGTCACCATGGCACCGGATCCACCGGCCTGTTCGAAGGCCGACGCGACCGCATCCACCCAGGTCTTGTCCTGGTCGTTGAGCTGGTTGTACAGCCCCAGCGCGGTGTAGACCGCGGAGCCGTCGATCCCCGTCGCTCCGTCGACTCCCCAGTCGAATCCGTCGTTGAAGTCGGTCTCGAAGCCCCGCAGCTTGGCGGGCTTCTCCTGCAGGGCCTGGAGCGATTCGGTCAGGCCGCTCGCGAACGTGCGCAAGGCCGACGGCCGCGCCGACGACGTACCGCCGCCGCCGTCGCCACCGGCACCGGGCGTCGGATTCTCCCGATCCTTGGCGTTGGCCGAAAACTGCTTCGGTTCTGGCGGCGGCTTGGGTCCCTCCGGCGGATCCTCGTCACCACCGAGGTCGGAGAACGTGAGGTGCGCCTTGTCCTCGTCGTGCCGCTTCTTCCACTCCCGGGCTTCCCGGCGGCGCCGGTTCTCGTCGGGCACCAGACCCTTGACGTACTCCACCTGGCGTGCAACGTCGTCCAGCGCGGTGGCGATGTTGTCGCCGTCCTCGTCGGCGATGCCCTGATTGGTCTCGAAGATCTCCGAGAAGCGTCCCTTGAAGTCCTGCAGCGCGGTGCTGGTGCCGCCCCGGCGGGTGGAGCACTGGCTGCGGAGCTTCTTCGCCGTGTCGGTGCACCAGGAGATCAGCGAATCCGCGGCCCCCTCGTCGATCTTGACATCGGGAAGCCCACCCCAGCTACTCGGATCACTACTCGCCACAGTTCACCTTCCGGCTATTCGTTTCCCGCACGCCTGACGCGACCCCATAACTTACGCCTTGATGGAGTCACCGCGCCGACCTGAACCCCGACGACGGGTGGGACGACCGATCAGCGGCCGAGCGCGGTCACCAGGTCGGCCACGGTCGCGCTGTCCTCGATCAGCTGGCCCACCTGGGCGCGGGTGCCGCGGAGCGGGTCGAGCAGCGGGATCCGCTGCAGCGCGGCCCGGCCCGGGACGTCGAAGATCACCGAATCCCAGGACGCGGCAACCACGGCGTCGCTGAACTTGGCCATCACCTTGCCCCGGAAGTAGGCCCGGGTGTCGGCCGGCGGCTCGATCCTCGCCTGCTCGATCTCGGCGTCGCTGATCAACCGCTGCATCCGGCCCTTGGCGACGAGCTTCTGGTAGAGGCTGCGGCGCGGGTCGACATCGCAGTACTGCAGGTCGATCAGGGCCATCTTGGCCGCGTCCCAGCCGAGCCGGTCCCGCTCCCGGTAGGAGTTCATCAGCTTCAGCTTGGCCACCCAGTCGAGCTGGTCGGCGAGCTCGTACGGGTCCCGGCGGAGCGCATCCAGGCAACCCTGCCAGCGGGCGAACAGGTCCTTGGCCTCGATCCGGGACGCCTCGGTCAGGTCGCCGGCCACCTCGTCGTAGGTGGCCCGGCAGGCGTCCAGATAGATCTCCTGCAGGCCGACCGCGGTGATCGTCCGGCCGTCGACCAGGCCGATCGTCGTCGCGCAGGCCGGATCGTGGCTGATCGCCCGCATCGCCGTCACCGGCGCGGCCAGCCGCACCTGCGGCCCGACCGTGCCGAGCTCGATCGCCCGCAGCACCCAGGCGGCACAACCGAGTTTCAGATAGGTGGAGATCTCCGACATCGAGGCGTCGCCGGTGATCACGTGCAACCGACGGTGTTTGGTGGCGTCGGCGTGCGGTTCGTCCCGGGTGTTGATGATCGGCCGGTTCAGCGTCGTCTCCAGCCCGACCTCGGCCTCGAAGAAGTCCGCCCGCTGGCTGATCTGGAAACCCGACTGTTCGCTCGACTGGCCGATCCCGACCCGGCCGGCGCCGGTGATCACCTGCCGCGACACCAGGTGACCGGTGAACTGGGTGACGATCCGGTCGAACGGGGTCGAGCGGGACAGCAGGTAGTTCTCGTGGGTGCCGTATGAGGCGCCCTTGCCGTCGGTGTTGTTCTTGTACAGCCGGATCTGCCGGCCGATCGACTCGCTCGCCTGCCGGGCGGCGATCGCCATCACGGCGTCGCCCGCCTTGTCGTAGCGGACCGCGTCCAGGGCCGAGGTGACCTCCGGCCCGGAGAACTCGGGGTGGGCATGGTCGACGTACAGCCGGGCGCCGTTGGTCAAGATCAGGTTGGCCATGCCGAGGTCGGTGTCGGTCAGCTGGTCCGGATGGGCCTGGCCCCGGGTCAGCTCGTAACCACGGAGATCACGCAGCGGCGTCTCGGTCTCGTAGTCCCAGCCGGCCGCCCCGCCGGCCGTGGTCCAGCCGTACGCCTTCACGACGTGGTTGGACAACTGCATCGGGTGGAGTTCCTCGTCGGCCGGCGCCCCGATCGCACTGATCCCGTACTCGGTCTCGATTCCCATCACACCATCCACGGGCTCAGCCTACGTTCCGGCGGAGCCCGACCTGCCGAGAATGGCCCGGTGGCGCGGCTGTCCGTGATCGAAATCCGCCGGGTCCGGCGCGCCCGAGATGGGGCTACAGTGCTGACGTGAAGCTCCCGCTAGCCTTCGCCATCGATCTGATCATCGTGCTCGTCTTCGCCATCGTCGGCCGCAGCAGTCACGCCGAGTCGATCGAGGTGGTCGGAGTCGGGCTCACCGCCTGGCCGTTCCTGGTCGGCGCCGCCGTCGGCACCCTGGTCGCGCTGCTGTGGCATCGCCTCCGCCCGGACAATCAGGCGGCCGCGCCCGCCGCCCTCGCGGCCGGCGTCGTGGTCTGGCTCTGCACCGTGATCGGCGGCATCGCTCTCCGGCTGGCCAGCGGCGACACGGCCGAGACGCCGTTCGTCATCGTCGCGACGATCAGCCTCGGCGTGCTGCTGCTCGGTTGGCGGGCCGGTTACAAGCTGATCTGCCGGGCCCGGCACGCCACCGCCGGCTGAGCGCTCAACTCGCCCGAGATCGACCGGTCTCGTGCATAACCGGTTGCGGCCGGACCGCTCGACCGGGATCGTCCTGCCATGACCGCGACCGATGCGCACGTGATCTTCCTCAACGGTGCGCCCAGCGCCGGCAAATCGAGCACGGCCCGGGCCCTGCATGAACGGCTGGAGCAGCCGCACTTCTACATCGGGCTGGACGAGTTCCGGTGCGGCTATCTCGACCGGGTCTGGCTGGCCGATCACGGAAACCTGTTCCAGCGGATGGTCGACGTCTATCTGCAGACCCTGGCCGTGCTGGTCCGGTCGGGCCACGACGTGATCGCCGAGGCCATGCTGACGCCCGCGAACGAGGCGCGCTATCTGGAGCTGTTCGCCGACCTGCCGGTGGTCTTCGTCGGGATCACCTGCGACTTCGACGTGATGGTCGCGCGGGAGGCGGTCCGCGGCGACCGGCGGCGAGGCCCGATCGATCTCGACCTGCCGGAGGTGCACACGCTGCATGATCACGGCTGCTATGACGGGACGGTCGACACGACTTCGATCACGCCGGACCAGGCCGCGGAACGGATCCTGCCGGTGCTGGCGGATCCGCCGCGACCTTCGGCGTTCGAACGGCTGCGAAACCGCAGGAACTAAAGTGCGGCCGACGACAACACCCCCAGAGTTGTCAGACTCTCACCACGCCAGAGCATGGTGAGAGTCTGACAACTCGGGGTTTGGTCAGAGGTATTGGCCGGTGTTGGAGACCGTGTCGATGGAGCGGCCCGGCTGGGTGCCCTTCGAGGAGCTGATCAGGGTGCGGATGAAGACGATCCGCTCCCCCTTCTTGCCCGAGATCTTGGCCCAGTCGTCCGGGTTGGTGGTGTTCGGCAGGTCCTCGTTCTCGGCGAACTCGTCCCGGCAGGCCTGCAGCAGATGCTCGATCCGCAGGCCTCGGACGCCGGTGTCGAGCAGGTCCTTGATCGCCATCTTCTTGGCCCGATCGACGACGTTCTGGATCATCGCGCCGGAGTTGAAGTCCTTGAAGTACAGGACCTCCTTGTCGCCGCCGGCGTACGTCACCTCGAGGAACTGGTTGTCCTCCGACTCGGCATACATCCGGGTCACCACCCGGTCGATCATGGCCGAGGTGGTGGCCTGCGGATCGCCCTCCCACTCGGCCAGGTCGTCGGCGTGCAACGGCAGGGTCGGCGTCAGGTATTTGCTGAAGATCTCCCGGGCCGATTCGGCGTCCGGCCGTTCGATCTTGATCTTGACGTCCAGCCGACCCGGCCGCAGAATCGCCGGATCGATCATGTCCTCCCGGTTGGAGGCGCCGATGATGATCACGTTGTCCAGGCCCTCGACGCCGTCGATCTCGCTCAGCAGCTGCGGCACGATCGTGTTCTCCACATCGGAGGAGACGCCCGAGCCGCGGGTCCGGAAGAGCGAGTCCATCTCGTCGAAGAAAACGATCACCGGCATGCCGTCGGACGCCTTGTCGCGGGCCCGCTGGAAGACCAGCCGGATGTGCCGCTCGGTCTCGCCGACATACTTGTTCAAGAGCTCCGGGCCCTTGATGTTGAGGAAGAAGCTGCGCCCCTCCTGGCCGGTCCGCTCGGTCACCTTCTTGGCCAGCGAATTGGCCACGGCCTTGGCGATCATGGTCTTGCCACAGCCGGGCGGGCCGTACAGCAGGACGCCCTTCGGCGCCTTCAGCTGGTGCTCGGCGAACAGCTCCTTGTGCAGGTACGGCAGCTCGACGGCATCCCGGATCGACTCGATCTGCGACCCCAGCCCGCCGAGGTCCTCGTAGTCGATGTCCGGCACGTCTTCCAGCACCAGCTCCTCGACGTCGAGCTTCGGGATCCGCTCGTACGCGAAGTGCACCCGACGATCGATCAGCAGCGAGTCGCCGGAGCGCAACTGGGTGCCGCGCAGCGCCAGGCCGAGCCAGACGATGCTCTCCTCGTCGCCGTGCCCGATCACCAGCGCGCGGAGGCCGTCGTCCAGCACCTCCTTGAGCAGCACCACCTCGCCGACCCGGTCGTAGCCGAGGACGCCGACGACGTTGAGCGCCTCGTTGACCATCACCTCGCGGCCGGGCTCGAGCTGGTCGGGCGGCACGTCGGGGCTGACGCTGACCCGCATCTTGCGGCCACCGGTGAAGATGTCGGCGTTGCCGTCCTCCGGCGCACCCAGGAAGACGCCGAAGCTGGCCGGGGGCTGCGCCAGCCGGTCCACCTCGGCCTTCAGGGCGACGATCTGGTCCCGGGCCTCGCGCAACGTCGAGGCCAGTCGATCATTGTTGGTGGCCGTGCTCCGGGCGTCCTGGCGGGTTTCGGCCAGGCGCCGTTCCAGCACGGCGATGTCGTGTGGATGCGCCGCCACCCGCTCTCGGAGGCGATCAAGCTCTGCTCGTAGCGATGCGATCTGGGCGACCAGAACATCGCGGCCTTCACTCGGTGTGGTCACGTCCCCTCACCTCCCTGAGAGACCCTACCCGGCGTCCGAACTGCCGCGGGGTCCTTCGTAATCGGCGCCGTAGGCACCTGGTGCGGGCCGCCGCTTACGTGCCGGTGCGGTCTGTCCCGGAGCCAGACGACGGCTGGTGATCAAGAACCCAGTATGACCGATCATCGAGTGCTTCGGCCGGATCGCCAGGCCCTCGGCCTGCCATCCTCTGATGATCGACTCCGTCGCCTCGGGCTCGGTGAAGCCGCCATGCACCCGCAACGTCTCGATCACCCGGCCGAGCTGGGTCACCGTCGCCACGTAGCAACAGAAGACGCCGCCCGGGATCAACACCTCGCCGGCCGCGTCGACACAGTCCCACGGAGCGAGCATGTCCAGCACCATCCGGTCCACCGGATCCGGCGGATCGGCGGCCAGCCGCTCCACCAGATCACCGGTGATCAAGGTCCAGGCCGGATGCTCGGAGCCGAGGAAGTTGCGGACGTTCTTGGCCGCGACCTGGGCGAAGTCCTCCCGGCGTTCGTACGAGATCAGGCGGCCGGTCGGGCCGATCGCCCGCAACAGGCTGAGGGTCAGCGCGCCGGAGCCGGCACCGGCCTCGATCACCCGGGCACCAGGGAAGATGTCGGCGTCGACGACGATCTGAGCGGCATCCTTGGGATAGACGACCGCCGCGCCGCGCGGCATGCTCGTGGTGAACTCGCCGAGCAGCGGCCGGAGCACCAGGAACTCGGTGCCGCCGGTGGAGCGGACCACCCGGCCCTCCGGCCGGTGCAGCAGCTCGTCATGATCAACGATGCCGCGGGCGGTGTGGAACTTCCCGCCCTCGGCCAGCACCACCGAATGCCGGCGCCCCTTCGGGTCGGACAGCGTCACCCGTTCGCCGGGGCACAGGTCGCCGCGCCGGACGCCGGACAGATCAGGTTGGTCAGCCACCGCTCATCCCCCAGAAACCGAGCTGCCAGCCGGGGCCGAAGGACAGCGGATCGACGTCCACCCCGACCCGGATGAACAGGTATTCGTCGGACTGACTGATCGGCAGCACGGTCAGGTCGGACGCGGCCCGATTCTGCAGCTGCGCGACCAGGGCCTGCGCCTGGGCGTCCTCGGTGGCCGCCCGGAACTGGGCCTCCAGCGTCTGCACCGCTTCCCGGCTGGACTCCGGTGGCGAGGCCAGATACGGCTGCAGCCAGGCGACCGGCGTCGCCGACCAGGCCTTCCGGTCGGCCAGATTGAGGTCCGCGGCCGCGTCCTGCGGGCGGAGCCGTACGCTCAGGCCGCCGGTGTCCTCCAGCCGGCTCCGGATCTGGTTGGCCAGGTCCCGGTCGTCCGGGCTGGTCGGGTCGTAGGAGAGGGTCAGCTGGATCCGCTTCGGCCAGGTGACCTGCGGGTTGGCGACACCACCGACCGGGAAGCTGGACACGTAGCCGCTGACCGTCGGCGGCACGATCGAGTCGAGCGTCCGGTCCGACTGCAGGGCCAGCGCGATCGCCTTCCGCACCGCCGTGTTCTGCCCGGCCCGCGAATCCGGATTCCAGAGCAACTGATGCACCCGGGCCCCGGTCAACGGGCGGCCGGTGAAGCCGTCGGCGGAGTTGGGGGCGGCGGTCGCCTGCTGCCGCAGCCGGGTCACCGCCGCGGCGTTGAGGCCGCGCCACACGACGTCGACCTGGGCGTCGGCGATCGCCTCCTCGATCGTGCCCGAGTCCGGCGCCGTCTTGTAGACCAGGCCCTCCAGCCGGCCGGGCGTGCGGCCCTTGTAGTCGGCGAACCTGGCCAGCTGCAGCTCCTCCGGCTGGAACCGGCTCACCTGGTAGGGGCCGGAGCCGATGATCGGCTGGTCCGGAGCCCGGATCTCGTCGGCGTCGTACGCCTCCTCGTCCACGACCGAGGCGCCGATCGAGGCCAGCGCCCACTGGAACTCCCGATCCGGACGGCTGAGCACGAACCGGACGGTCAGCGGGTCGGGGGTCTCGATCCGCCGCAACGAGGAGAACAGGCTGGCCGACGATCCGGGGATGTCCAGCCGGGTCAGCCGCTCGATGCTGAACTTGACGTCGCTCGAGGTGAACTCGTGGCCGTTCTGGAACTTCAGATCGGTGTTCAGGGTGCAGGTGACGACCGTCGGGGCGCTGAACAGGCAGTCCCGCGCGGCCGCGTCCGGCTTGGGCGCGCTGCTGCCGGGATCGGCGGTCATCAACCGCTGATAGACGTTCTGGGCCAGGATCGCCGACCCCTGATCGACGACGGCCGCCGGATCGACCACCCGGATCGGGTCGGTCGACATCACCGTGAACGGCCGCTTCGGGGTGGGCGTCGGCGGTGGCGGCGTTTCGTTGGGCGTGTAGCAGCCGGCCAGGAGCAACAGCAGCCCCGCGGTCAGCGCCAGTCCGGCTCGACAAGAACGGCCCGGCCGCGCCGCGAGGCTACGAATCACTGTTGATCTCCTCGACCAGCCGGGCCACCGCCTTCGCGTCCAACTCGGTCATGGAGCGGACGTGCACCCGCCGCGGCGCCGGTGGAATGTGCACCAGGTTCTCGATCGCGACCACGATCGCCCCCGCCGCGTTGCCGGACCGGGCGCCGGTGTTGGAGTCCTCGAACACGGCGCAGTCGTGGGCGGACACGCCGAGCTTGAGGCAGGCGCTCTCGTACGGCTCCGGGTGCGGCTTGCCGTTGCTGACCTCGTCCCCGGCGACGGAGGTCTGGAACGAGCCGGCCGGCAGTCGCTCCAGGGCGGCGTCGAGCAGCACCCGGTACGACGCCGAGACCAGCGCACACGGCACGCCCGCCTCGTTCAGTGAGGCCAGCAGATCCAACGCGCCGGGACGCCACGGCACCTCGCCGCTGCGGAACTGGGCCACCACCCGGGTCAGCAGCTCATCCACCACCCAGGCCGGATCGAGGTCGGTCCGCCCGATCACGTTCAGGATGTAGGCACCGGAATCGAGCAGCGAGTTGCCCACCAGCTGCTCGGCATGATCTTCGGACCACTCGTGGCCGAGGCTGCCGACCAGCTCGTACTCGGCCGCCACCCAGAGCGGCTCGGTGTCGGCCAGCGTTCCGTCGAAATCCCAGAGCGCCGCGGCCAGCGAGGGCAGACCGCTCGTCATCGGATCGCCCGCGGAGACGGGATGGACTGCGGCGGAAGCGGGCGCTGCGGAGAGAGGGGTGCATTCATGGCGCGGCCATTCTCGCAGACCCGCCAACTCGCTCCTCCCACCCTGGAATCCGACCGCGATCGGGCCGCCGGCCGCGCAAATGCCGGCGTGTCGCGGCCAACGGCGCGACTGGCGGTCGAATTCCAGGGTTTCCACAGCGAGCGCGAAAAGAGTTGCTCCATCCACAGCTTCTTCGATTCGTGAACCGAACCGGTCGGAGCGCCACAGATTCCGAAGCATGAACCACGATGAGGTAGCGCTGCTGGTCCGGCAGCGGGGCGTGATCGACCGGCGGCGGCATCCCGACCTGGCCGGGAGGATCGATTGGCTGGTCCGGACCGATCGACTGGTCCGGCTGCTCCCCTCGATCTATACGACACCCGAAGCGGCGCAAGATCCGGCGATTCGGATCCTGGCCGCCGCGACCTGGGATCCGGATGCGGTGATCACCGGGCCGGCCGCGGCCCGGCTCACCGACCTGGTCCAGGGTTCGTTGTCCTGCGTCACGCTGGCATCGCGCCGGCGGACGCGCCAACCGGGCTTCCGGATTGAGCGGCGCACCGTGCCAGCCGACCTCATCATGGAGAAGGAGGGCATCCGATGCACCACCCCGGCCCTGACCGCCCTCGATCTCTGCTCCACCCTGGGCGGCGACGGTATCGACGCCGTCCTGCGGTCCCGCCGGGCGACCTTGGCACAACTCTGGGACGCGTTGCGCCTGACGGCCTGCCGCTCGGGCAACGGTGATCGGCGCCGGCTGCTGCTCGACTCCCGGTCCAAGCCCTGGTCCGCCGCTGAACGCCGGGCGCACCGGCTGCTCCGAGCGGCCCGGATCGAGGGCTGGATCGCCAACCTGCGGGTGGAGCTGCACGGCCAGGTGTACTACCTCGACATCGCCTTCCCGAAGCTCCGGGTGGTGGTCGAGATCGACGGCCGGGGCCATGCGGATCCGCAGCAGTTCGCGTGGGATCGGATACGGCAGAACGATCTCGTCCTGGATGGGTGGCTGGTGCTGCGGTTCACCTGGTCGATGATCACCGAGACGCCGGAGGCGGTGGTCGTTGCGGTGATCAAGGCCCTGGAATTGCGCCAGCAGCCGGTGTGATCACCGCCGACACGCGACGATTTCGGCAACAGCGGCCGACTGCTGGTCGAATTCCAGGGGAGCTTGTGGACCAACCGCGACGACTCGACGGACAACGTTTTCCTCGTGGCAAGGCGCAGCCGCGGCGGAGGTCATGCCCGGTTCGCAGCCTGAGGCCATGGCCCTCCCTCGACGCAGCTTCCTCGGTCTCGCCGCCGGCACCGCGGCCGCGACCTCGGCCCTCACCTTCGATTCGGCGGCCGCAGCGCCGCTGCCCAAGCTCAGCGATCCCTTCACCCTCGGCGTGGCCAGCGGCGACCCGCTGCCGAATGCCGTGGTGCTGTGGACCCGGCTGGCCCCCGATCCGCTCAAGGGCGGCGGGATGCCGGCCCGCACCTATCGGGTCGAGTGGGAGGTGGCGGCCGACGACAAGTTCAGCCGGGTTGTCCGATCCGGCGTCGCCTCGGCCAGCCCGTCGCAGGGCCACAGTGTGCACGTCGATGCGGTCGGCCTGGAGCCCGGCCGCACCTACTGGTTCCGGTTCCGGCAGGGCGAGCACGTCAGCCCGGTCGGCCGGACCCGGACCGCGCCGTCAGTCCAGGCGAATCCGGAGTCGTTGCGCTGGGGCGTGACGTCCTGCCAGAACTGGGAGGCCGGCTACTACAACGCCCACCGGCACCTGGCCGAGGAGGATCTGGATTTCGTCGCGTTCCTCGGCGACTACATCTACGAGGGCAAGGGCAATCCGAACGCGCTGCGGACGCATGAGGGCACCGACGAGCCGTACTCGCTGACCGACTACCGCAACCGGCACGCGCAGTACCGCACCGACGCCGACCTGCAGGCGGCGCACGCGGCGCACCCGTTCATCTGCACGCCGGATGATCATGAGATCGACAACAACTGGGCCGACGACATCCCGCAGGACCCGCAGAACCAGACGCCCGAGGCGTTCCGGAAGCGGCGGATCGCTGCGCTGCAGGCCTACTACGAGCACATGCCGTTCCGGCGGACCCAGCGGCCGCACGGCCCGGACATGCAGATCTACCGGGCGTTCCGGTTCGGCCGGCTGCTGGACGTGCCGGTGCTGGACACCCGGCAGTACCGGTCGGACCAGATCAGCACCCTGGCCGAGGCCGAGGCGCCGGGCCGGACGATCACCGGCGAGAAGCAGGAGAAGTGGCTGCTACGGCGGCTGACCGACTCGCCGTCCCGGTGGAATGTGCTGGCCAACCAGGTGATGTGGGCCCAGAACGACCGCACCGCCGGCCCTGCGGAATCCTTCGACTTCGACAACATGGACGGTTACCGGTGGCAGCGTCGCCGGGTGCTGGAGCAGTTCCGGCAGGTCTCGAATCCGGTGATCATGACCGGCGACCGGCACTGCACCTGGGCCTGCGACCTGAAGACCGACTTCGATCATGAGGGCTCCGAGGTGGTTGGCGCCGAGTTCACCGGCACCTCGATCACCTCCGGCGGCGACGCCGATCCGGTCGCCTTCCACAAGTCGTACGACCCGATCATGGCCGACAGCCCGCACTGGCGCTACATCGACAACCAGCGCGGCTATCTGATCATGGAGGCGAACCGGAAGCAGTTGACCACGCAACTGCGCCTGGTCGACACCGTGACCAAGCGCGAATCCAAGGTCCGGACCGAGGCGACCTTCGTGGTGCTGGACGGCGTCCCCGGCATCACCGAGGTGGACGCCGCCAAGGCCTGATCCGCTTGATCGTTCCCTGAGCTTGTCGAAGCCTGTCCTGAGCCTGTCGAAGGGGGCAAGGGGGATCGGGCCCTGCCCCCTTCGACAGGCTCAGGACAGGCTTCGACAGGCTCAGGGAACGAATACGCCAGGGGTGGGTTCGGCACAGGTCGCGCGGGTGGGATATCTTGACATCAAGACAGCGCGACCTGAGGAGAGAGTGTCTTGGCCAAGATCATCTACACCCTGACCGACGAGGCACCGCTGCTGGCGACGTACTCGTTCCTGCCGATCATCGACGCCTTCACCGACAGTGCCGGCGTGGAGGTCGAGACCCGGGACATCTCGGTCGCGGCTCGCATCCTGGCCGGCTTCGCCGACCGGCTGCCCGCCGATCAGCAGCTCCCCGACGCGCTGGCCGAGCTGGGTGAGCTGGCGACGACGCCCGAGGCCAACATCATCAAGCTGCCCAACATCTCCGCTTCCGTACCGCAGCTGAAGGCGGCGATCACCGAGCTGCAGGCCCAGGGATTCGCGCTGCCCGATTATCCCGACGAGGTGAAGTCCGACGAGGACGCCGACGTCCGGGCCCGCTACGACAAGGTCAAGGGCTCCGCGGTCAACCCGGTGCTGCGCGAGGGCAACTCCGATCGCCGCGCACCTGCCTCGGTGAAGAACTACGCCAAGTCGCACCCGCACTCGATGGGCGCCTGGTCCGGCGACTCGAAGACCAACGTCGCGCACCTGACGGCCGGTGACTTCCGGTCCAACGAGCAGTCGGTGGTGCTGGCCGACGCCGACGTGCTGACGATCAAGCACACCGCCGCCGACGGCACCGAGACCGTGCTCAAGGACGGGCTGAAGGTGCAGGCCGGCGAGGTGGTCGACGCGACCTTCCTGAGCGCCGCCGCGCTGGACGCGTTCCTGACCGAGCAGATCGCCCGGGCCAAGGCCGACGACGTGCTGTTCTCGCTGCACCTCAAGGCCACGATGATGAAGGTCTCCGACCCGATCATCTTCGGCCACGCCGTCCGTGCCTTCCTGCCGTCGGTGTTCGAGCAGTACGGGGCCGACCTCGCCCAGGCCGGGCTCAGCCCCAACGACGGCCTCGGCTCGATTCTCGCCGGGCTCGGCGCACTGCCCAACGGCGACGAGATCAAGGCCGCGATCGACCAGGGGCTGGCCGATGGGCCGGCGCTGGCGATGGTCAATTCCGACAAGGGGATCAGCAACCTGCACGTGCCGAGCGACGTGATCGTCGATGCCTCGATGCCGGCGATGATCAGGACCTCGGGTCACATGTGGGGCCCGGACGGTGGCGAGGCCGACACGTTGGCGGTGCTGCCGGACAGTTCGTACGCGGGCATCTATCAGGTCGTCCTTGACGACTGCCGGGCCAACGGCGCCTTCGATCCGTCGACGATGGGCTCGGTGCCCAACGTCGGGCTGATGGCGCAGAAGGCCGAGGAGTACGGCAGCCACGACAAGACCTTCGAGATCACCGCCGCGGGCACCGTCGAGGTGATCAACTCCGCCGGCGACGTGTTGATCAGCCATCAGGTCGAGGCCGGCGACATCTGGCGTGCCTGCCAGACCAAGGACGCCCCGATCCAGGACTGGGTCAAGCTCGCCGTGACCCGGGCCCGGGCGTCGGGGACGCCGGCGATCTTCTGGCTGGACGAAAGCCGGGCTCATGATCAGAATCTGATCGCGAAGGTGAACACCTACCTCGCCGATCATGACACCGACGGTCTTGATCTTTCGATCCACGCCCCGGTCGAGGCGATCAAGATCTCGGTCGACCGGATCCGCAAGGGCGAGGACACCATCTCGGTGACCGGCAACGTGCTCCGCGACTACCTGACCGACCTGTTCCCGATCTTGGAACTGGGCACCAGCGCCAAGATGCTGTCGGTGGTGCCGCTGATGAACGGGGGCGGTCTGTTCGAGACCGGCGCCGGCGGGTCGGCGCCGAAGCACGTGCAGCAGTTGATCAGCGAGAACTACCTGCGCTGGGACAGCCTGGGCGAGTTCCTGGCCCTGGCCGAGAGCCTGCGGCACCTGGCCACCTCGGCCGGCAACGCCCGGGCCCAGGTGCTGGCCGACGCCCTCGACCGGGCGACCGAGACGCTGCTGAACGAGAACAGGTCCCCCGCGCGCAAGCTCGGCTCGATCGACAACCGCGGCAGCCACTTCTACCTGGCGCTCTACTGGGCCCAGCAGCTGGCCGCCCAGTCTGAGGATGCCGAACTGGCGAAGCTGTTCGCTCCGGTCGCGGCCCAGCTGACCGAGCAGGAGGCCGCCATCGCGGCC
The DNA here is from genome assembly GCF_009299835.1 of Microlunatus speluncae. Lineage (GTDB taxonomy): Bacteria > Actinomycetota > Actinomycetes > Propionibacteriales > Propionibacteriaceae > Microlunatus > Microlunatus speluncae. The sequence goes on along the minus strand of NZ_VKCZ01000014.1, from coordinate 365,563 downwards.
GAACTGCTCGGTGTCCAGGGCTCGGCGACCGACATCGGCGGCTACTACCGCCCCGATCCGGAGAAGACCACGGCCGTGATGCGCCCCTCCCCCATCCTCAACGAAACCATCGACGCCCTCCGTCACTGACCTCCAACCCCGAGTTGTCAGAACGAGGGGACGCCAGAGCGTCCCCTAGTTCTGACAACTCGGGGTTGGTCGTTAGAAGTTGAGGCGGTAGTAGGTGGAGAGGTGGGAGAGGGCGGGGATGGTTTTCCCGACTGCGGCCAGGACCTGATAGCGGTGGGTGAGGGTCGAGAAGTCGCTGGCGTCGAAGACGCCGACCGCGTCGCGACATTTCAGTCGGTAGTCGATCGCCTCCAGCTCGGTCGGCCAGTCGATGCCCCAGTGCAGGGTCGCTTCCGCCTTGGTCACCGCCCCGTTCAGCTTCTGCAGCCGGACGCCGAGTCGGCTGAAGCCGTCGAAGATCATTTGCCCGGTACGGAAGCCGCCGGCGATGCGGCGCAGCAGGGCGTGGCCGTCGGCCTCGGTCAGGTAGTAGACCAGCCCCTCGGCCACCATCAGCACCGGCCGGTCGCGCGGCACCTGGTCGAGCCAGGTCGGGTCGGTCACCGAGGAGGCGATCATGGTGCTGCCGGGCCGGTCGCCGAACAGCTCGCGGCGGAGCTTGATCACGTCCGGCAGATCGATGTCGTACCAGGAGACGCCGGGGCCCGGGCTCACCCGCCAGACCCGCGTGTCCAGGCCACAACCGAGATGCAGCACGACCGCGTTCGGATGGCCGGCCAGGAACTCGCGGGTCCACCCGTCCAGGAATTCGGCCCGCATCGCCACCGAGTAGTGATCACCGGGCCGCAGCCCGGTCTTGGTCGGGTCGAAGTTGATCTTGTCCAGCGTCTCGGCCGACAAGGTGTCGCCGAGGATCGGGTCCGGTGAGCGCGCGTCCAGCGCCCGGCCGTAGAGGGTCGCCAGCATCGTCGCCTCGGCGCCGTGCAGGTCGACCTGGGGGCGATCGTCGGCCGTGTCCGCAGCGGTGTCAGTCACACCCTTGATCGTACGCCTGGGTGACGTTCCCTGAGCCTGTCGAAGGGCAGGTCGACGATGATCTCGCTCAGCGAGTCGGAGCGCGATCAGGCCTGCCCTTCGACAGGCTCAGGGAACGAACAGTCAGCGGGCGTTGAAGTACTTGGCTTCGGGGTGGTGGACGACCAGGGCGTCGGTGGACTGTTCGGGGTGGAGCTGGAGTTCCTCGGAGAGTTCGACGCCGATCCGGCCGGGCTCGAGGAGGTCGACCAGCTTGATCCGGTCCTCGAGATCCGGGCAGGCCGGGTAGCCGAAGGAGTAGCGGGAGCCGCGGTAGGCCTGGTCCCTGATCATGTCCTCGACCGCGCCGTCGTCGGCGGTGAAGCCGAGGTCGGTGCGGATCCGGGCGTGCCACAGCTCGGCCAGCGCCTCGGTCAGTTGCACGCTCAGCCCGTGCAACTCCAGGTAGTCGCGGTACGCGTTCTTCTCGAACAGCTCGGCGGTCGCCCTGGCCACGGCCGAGCCCATGGTCACCAGGTGGAACGCGATCACGTCCGGCCCCTTGTCCCGGGCCGACTCGCGGTCGCGGAAGAAGTCGGCCAGGCAGAGGAACCGGCCGCGGCGCTGCCGCGGGAAGGCGAACCGGTGCAGCTCGGCGCCCGGGTCGTCGACCTCGCCGCCGGGCCGCAACACGATCACCTCGTCGCCGTCGCTGTAGCAGGGCCAGTAGCCGTAGCTGACGGCGAACTCGGCGATCGAGTCGGTCTGGATCCGGTCCAGCCACAGCCGCAGCCGCGGCCGGCCCTCGGTCTCGATCAGTTCCTCGTAGGAGACCCCGTCGCGGGAGCCCTTCAGGCCCCACTGCCCCATGAACGTCGCCCGCTCGTCCAGGTAGCCGGCGACCTCGGCCAGCGCGATTCCCTTGACGATCCGCGAGCCCCAGAACGGCGGCGTCGGTACGTCGACGTCGCGGGCCACATCGGAGCGAGCCGGCACCTCGACCCGCTCCTCCAGCGCGACCGCCGAGGAACCCGTGGCTTTGACCCGGCGCTCTCGCGGGGCCGGCAGGGCCGCGCCGGCCTCGCCGCGCTTGACCGCCATCACCGCGTCCATCAGCCGCAGCCCCTCGAAGGCGTCCCGGGCATAACGCACCTCACCGGCGAACACCTCGCGCAGATCCTGCTCGACGTAGGCCCGGGTCAGCGCGGCGCCGCCGAGCAGCACCGGATAGGCGGTAGCCAGGCCGCGATTGTTCAACTCCTCAAGGTTTTCCTTCATGATCACCGTCGACTTGACCAGCAGTCCGGACATCCCGATCGCGTCGGCCCGGTGCTGCTCGGCGGCCTCGATGATCGTGGTGATCGGCTGCTTGATGCCGAGGTTGACCACCGTGTAACCGTTGTTGGTGAGGATGATGTCGACCAGGTTCTTGCCGATGTCGTGCACATCGCCCTTGACCGTGGCCAGCACGATGGTGCCCTTGCCGGCGTCGTCGGTCTTGTCCAGGTGCGGCTCCAGATAGGCCACCGCGGTCTTCATCACCTCGGCCGACTGGAGCACGAACGGCAGCTGCATCTCGCCGGAGCCGAACAGTTCGCCGACCACCTTCATCCCGGCCAGCAGGTCGTCGTTGATGATCGCCAGCCCCGGCTTCTCGGCCAGGGCGAGGTCAAGATCATCACCGAGGCCCTTGCCCTCGCCGTCGATGATCCGCCGCTTCAGCCGTTCGGTCACCGGCAGCTTGGCCAGCTCGGCCGCCCGTTCGGCCTTGGTGTCGGCCATTTTCACGCCGGAGAAGATCTCCAGGTAGCGCTGCAGCGGATCGTAGTCCTCGCGCCGCCGGTCGTAGACCAGATCGAGCGCTACTTCTCGTTGCTCAGCGGGGATCCGGGACATCGGGGTGATCTTGGCCGCGTGCACGATCGCCGAGTCCAGCCCGGCCTCGACGCATTCGTGCAGAAAGACGGAGTTGAGCACGACCCGGGCGGCCGGGCTCAGGCCGAAGGAGATGTTGGACAGGCCGAGCGTGGTCTGCACGTCCGGGAAGAGCCGCTTCACCTCCCGGATCGCCTCGATCGTCTCGATCCCGTCCTTGCGGGTCTCCTCCTGGCCGGTGGCGATCGGGAAGGTGAGGCAGTCGATGATGATGTCCCGGGTCCGCAACCCCCAGTTCTCGGTGAGGTCCTTGATCAACCGACTGGCGACCTTGACCTTCCACTCCCGGGTCCTGGCCTGCCCCTCCTCGTCGATCGTCAGCGCCATCACGGCCGCGCCGTGCTCGGCCACCAGCTGCATGATCTTGGTGAACCGGGAGTCGGGCCCGTCGCCGTCCTCGTAGTTCACCGAGTTGATCACCGACCGGCCGGCCAGCCGCTCCAGCCCGGCCCGGAGCACCTCCGGCTCGGTGGAGTCGATCACGATCGGCAGTGTCGACGCGGTGGCGAAGCGGTACGCGATCTCACTCATGTCGGCGGCACCGTCACGGCCGACGTAGTCGACGTTGAGGTCGAGCAGGTGCGCGCCGTCGCGGATCTGGGACCGGGCGATCTCCACGCAGTCGTCCCAGCGCTCCTCCAGCAATGCCTCGCGGAACGCCTTCGACCCGTTGGCGTTGGTCCGCTCCCCGATCGACAGATAGCTGGTGTCCTGGCGGAACGGCACCTCGGCGTACAACGAGGCGGAGGCGGCCGTCGGCTGCGGCGTGCGCTCCAGCACCGGGCGCCCACCCTCCGGGCCGTGCAGTCGCTCGACCACCTGCCGCAAGTGCTCCGGCGTGGTGCCGCAACAGCCGCCGACCAGGCCGAGGCCGAACTCGCCGACGAACTGCTCCAGCGCGTCGGCCAGTTGGACCGGGGTCAGCGGGTAGTGCGCGCCGTCGGCGGTCAACTCCGGCAGCCCGGCGTTCGGCATGCAGGCCAGGCCGATCCCCGCGTGCCGGGACAGGTGCCGCAGGTGCTCGCTCATCTCGGCCGGCCCGGTGGCGCAGTTGAGCCCGATCAGGTCGATGCCGAGCGGCTCCAGGCTGGTCAGCGCGGCGCCGATCTCGGTGCCGAGCAGCATCGTCCCGGTGGTCTCGACGGTGACGTTGACGATGATCGGCACGTCCAGGCCGGTGGCCAGCCGGGCCCGCTTGGCACCGATCGTGGCGGCCTTGGTCTGCAGCAGGTCCTGCGAGGTCTCTATCAGCACCGCGTCGATGCCACCGGCCAGCATGGCCTCGACCTGGCGCTGGAAGGCGTCGCGGAGTTCGGCGTAGCTGATGTGGCCGAGGGTCGGCAGCTTGGTGCCCGGTCCAACGCTGCCGAGGACGTAGCGGGGCCGGTCGGCGGTCGCGTACCGGTCGGCGGTGCGGCGGGCGATCCGGGCCGCCGCCTCGGCCAGCTCCTCGATCCGCTCCGGGATGTCGTACTCGTTGAGCGCGGACAGGTTGGTGCCGAACGTGTTGGTCTCGACCGCGTCGACCCCGGCCTCGAAATAGGCGCCGTGGATCGCCTCGACCACGTCCGGCCGGGTCACGTTGAGGATCTCGTTGCAGCCCTCGAGCTGCTCGAAGTCGTCCAGCGTGAGGTCGTACGACTGCAGCATCGTGCCCATCGCCCCGTCGGCGATCACCACGCGCTCGGCGAGCGCACTACGGAGGTCACGACAAGGGGCGGCGTGGGGACTCACCGGGCGAGGATATCCGCGTTCACCTCTGCGAGAACGTCCGGTGCCAGCAGGCGAGAGAGACGTAGGGTTGTGCTGTGCCGGAACCCACGCCCGATTCACCTGTTGAAACCGTTGATCTACGGGATCTGAACGAGCCGATCGCGGTGATCGCCTTCCAGGGCTGGAACGACGCGGGCAACGCCGCCTCGGACACGGCCCACAGGCTGGCCGGGCTCACCGACGCGAAGCTCGGGTACGAGATCGACGGCGAGGACTTCTACGACTTCCAGGTCAACCGGCCGCAGGTGCAGACCGGTGACAACGGTGCCCGCAGCCTGATCTGGCCAGCCACCCAGGTGAAGGCGGGCCGGCTCAGCAACGGCCGCGATCTGGTGTTGGTCGAGGGCTACGAGCCCAACATGCGCTGGCGGCAGTTCTGCTCCCTGGTCACCTCCGCGCTCGATTCGGCCGGGGTGACCCGGGCCTACCTGCTCGGTGCGCTGCTCGCCGACACCCCGCACACCCGGCCGATCCCGGTGTCGCAGACCGCCGGCGACCCGGACACGGCCGAGCGGCTGGGGCTGGAGATGTCGACCTACGAGGGCCCGACCGGGATCGTCGGCGTGCTCGGCGACGCGCTCTCCCGGACCGGCACCGACGTGATCACCTTCTGGGCGGCGGTGCCGCACTACGTGTCCGCTCCGCCCTGCCCGAAGGCGACCCTGGCGCTGCTGTCGAAGCTCGAGTCCGCGCTCGACGTGCCGCTCGATCACGGTGACCTGGCCGAGCTGGCCCGGGCCTGGGAGCGCGGCGTCGACGAGTTGGCCGAGCGGGACGACGAGGTCGCGGAGTACGTCCGGACGCTGGAGCAGCAGCGCGACGAGACCGAACTGCCGGAGGCGTCGGGCGAAGCGATCGCGGCCGAGTTCGAGCGCTACCTGCGACGCCGGGAGTCCTGACCGGGTTCAGGTCACCAGCAACGGCACCAGCAGCAGGGGCAGGCTGGTCAGCAGATTGACCAGCAGGTGGGCGATGATCATCGGCATCAGCCGCCGCTGCCGGAGCACGATCAGGCCGGCACCGATCCCCCAGACGACGAAGGCGACGCCGAACACCGGCATCGCGGCGGCGGTCGGCGCGTAGAACAGGTGCTGGGCACCGAACAGCAGCGCCGGCAGGCCGATCGCCAACGCCGTCGGCCACCGGTGCCGGGCCAACTCGGTCTGCGCGTAGCCGCGATAGACCAGCTCCTCGGCCGGCGCGTTGAGCGGGGCGAAGGTGATCGCGGTGATCACCGCGAGGACGATCGTGACCGGCACCGACAGCCGCATCGCAGAGTCGTCGACGAAGATCGTTGCGAACGCCTCGAAGAGCCCGCTGCCGTACCGGAGACCCATGATCAGGAAGATCACCGCCAGGAACAGGGTCTGCAGGACCATGAACCAGAGCAGGCCCCAGAGCAGGTCGCGCGGCAGCCGGGCGGCCGAGAAGCCGATCAGGTCGCGGAGCCGGCGCCCCTCGCGGCGGAGCCGCTGCCGCAGCAACAGCAGGGTCGCGATGTTGACCGGCAGCATGGCCAGGGCCGACAGCATCGCCGGCGGGAAGGCGGGATGCTGGCCGGCGGCCACCAGGATCAGCCAGGTCAGGACCGTGGCGACGCCGACCAGGGCCACCCGGATCACCGGCAGGGTGACGGCCGAGCGCACGGTCGTCATCGGGGGCGCCGCGACATAGCGGTCAGTTTGGCCGCGACTACCCGGCCAAATTGACCGCTGTCTTGCGCGGTGCCGCCTCGGCGGGCGGTCATCCGCCGGCTTCGGCCCGGAGCGCCCTGACCATCGCGTCCGGATCGTCAGCGCCGAACACCGCGGAGCCGGCGACGAAGGTGTCCGCCCCGGCCTCGGCACAGCGGGCGATCGTGTCCGCGGCGATGCCGCCGTCCACCTCGAGCCAGATGTCGGCTCCGGTCGCGTCCACCAGTTCCCGGGCTCGGCGCAGCTTGGGCAGCGTCAGGTCGAGGAACTTCTGGCCGCCGAAGCCCGGCTCGACGGTCATGATCAAGATCAGGTCCAGCTCGCCGATCAGGTCCGCGTACGGCTCGATCGGGGTCGCCGGCCGGAGCGCCATGCCGGCCCGGGCACCTTGGGCGCGGAGTTCGCGGGCCAGCTTCACCGGCGCGTCCGAAGCCTCGATGTGGAAGGTCACGGACTCCGCGCCGGCCTCGGCGTAGGCGGGCGCCCAGCGGTCGGGCTCGGCGATCATCAGGTGGATGTCGAGCAGTTTGTCGGTCGCCTTTCGCACCGACTCGACCACCGGCAGCCCCAGGGTCAGGTTGGGCACGAACCGATAGTCCATCACGTCGACGTGGATCCCGTCCGCGCTCGACACCGCGGTCATCTCGGACTCGAGGTTGGCGAAGTCGGCGGACAGCAGGCTCGGCATGATCTTGATTCCCACGGGCCGCACTCTACTGGCCGATCTGACGAATCAGCGGCGACGGAGGTAGGCGGCGAACATCGCGTCGGTGCCGTGGCGGTGCGGCCAGAGCTGGAGGTACGGGCCGAGGGTGGCGTCGGGCAGGTCACTCAGGCCGACCGCGGCCAGCACCGCGGTGCTGTCGACCGTCTCGACGTCGTCGCGCTCGGCCAGGGTCGCCTCGACCACCTCGACGGTCTCCCGTCGATGCGGCGAGCAGGTCACGTAACCGATCACCCCGCCGGGAGCAGCCGCGTCGATCGCCGCGGCCAGCAGCCGGCGTTGCAGCGGGACCAGTTCATTCAGCGCCGCCGGCTCGCGTCGCCAGCGGGATTCCGGCCGTCGCCGCAGCGAGCCCAAGCCGGAGCACGGCACGTCGGCCAGCACCCGGTCGAACCGCTCGGTCACCCAGGCCGGGTCGGTGCCGTCGGCCATGATCACCTCGACCGTCGGGCCCAGTCCGCGGACCGCCGACCGGACCAGCTCGGCCCGGTGCTGGCTGATCTCGACCGCCACCAACCTGCTCCCGGACTGCCGGGCCAGACCGCCGAGCAGGGCCGTCTTGCCGCCCGGCCCGGCACACAGGTCGAGCCAGACGCCGGTCTGCGGCCGCTCCGAGTTGATCGGCACCGCGGCCAGGCCGGCCGCCACCAGTTGCGATCCCTCGTCCTGGACGCCGGCCCGGCCTTGGCGGATCGCGGCCAACTCCGCCGGCGCGCCCTGCCAGGTCGCGGCGTAGGGCGACCAGCGTCCTGGCCGGGCTCCCGCCTCGATCAGCTCCGCGACCTCGGCCAGGCCGGGCCGGACCGCGAGGGTGACCGCGGCCGGTTCGTTGTTGGCGAGCAGCGCTGGTTCCAGTTCCTCGGCCGGCAGGACGTCGGCGTAGGCCTGGACGATCCAGCGCGGATGGGCGGTGCGCAGGGCAAGCGCCGCGGTCGGCTCGAGGCCGCGGCCGAGCCGGTCGAGCCAGCCGGCATAGTCGTCGGCTCCGACCTTGCGCAGCACGGCATTGATCAGGCCGGTGATCTTGGGACCGACCGCCTCGCGGGCCAACTCGACCGTGCTCGCCACCGCGGCGTGCGCCGGCACCCGCATGGACAGCAGTTGATGGGTGCCGAGCCGCAGCAGCACCCGGACCGGCGGATCGAGCCGTTCCGCATCCCGGCCGGAGGCGGCGCCGACGATCCGGTCGTACGTCCCCTGCAGCCGACTGGTGCCGGCCGCGAGCTCAGTGCTGAACGCGGCGTCCCGGCCACTCAGACCGCGCTCGGCCAGCAGCCGGTTCAGTTCCAGGTTGAGATAGGCCCCGTCCAACTCGACGGCCAGCAGCGCGTCCAGCGCGGCCCGGCGAGCCGGGTCGCGCGGCTCTTGATCACGAGGCTGCTGACCACGAGGGGGTGCGGGCATGATCAGCCGAAGCTGTCGTCGCCGGCGAAGGTGACGCCGCGGGCCCAGTCCGCGGCCCGCATCGGCTTCTTCCCCTGCGCCTGCACCTGGCCCAGCTCCAGGACTCCCGCCCCGGTGCCGACCTGGACCGCCTTCTTGGTCACCCGCAGCCCCCGCGGCGGCAACGCCTCGGCCTCGACCACGGTGGCAGAGTTGATCTTGAACCGATCGCCGTGCAAGGTCGTCCAGGCGCCGGGTGCCGGCTGGCAGCCGCGGATGATCCGATCGATCTCGATCGCCGGCCGGTCCCAGTCGATCATCGCGTCCTCGACCGTCAGTTTCGACGCGTAGCTCACCTCGGCCTCCGGCTGTTCGGTCGGCGTCGCGGTGCCGGCGGCGAGGGCGTCCATCGTCGCCAGCAGCAACTCCGATCCCCGGTCGGCGAGTCGGGAGAGCAGGTCGCCGGCTGTGTCGGTGGCCCCGATCTCCTCGGTGATCTGGTCGAACACCGGGCCCGCGTCCAACGCCTTGACGATCCGGAAGGTGCAGGCGCCGGTCACCTGGTCACCGGCCATGATCGAATGCTGCACCGGCGCGGCGCCGCGCCAGGCCGGCAGCAGCGAGAAGTGCAGGTTGACCCAGCCGTGGGTCGGGATGTCCAGCAGCCGCTGCGGCAGCAGCGCACCGTAGGCGACCACCGGGCAGCAGTCCGGCGCCAGCTCGGTCAGCCGGGCGACCACCTCCGGCGCACCGGCCTTCTCCGGCTTCAGCGTTTCGATCCCCAACTCCGCCGCCCGGGCCGCCACCGGGCTCGGATGTAGCGTGCGACCCCGCCCGCTCGGCGCATCCGGCCGGGTGATCACCGCGACCACCTCATGGTCGGACCCGACCAGGGCATTCAGCGCGGGCAGGGCGACATCGGGAGTTCCGGCAAAGACAAGGCGCACGGACCGAGAGTGTAGACCGCCTGGCATCCGAGAAGGACGTCGGCAACATCGCATCCGTAGTTGAAAAGGTGAGTCCGACTTCCGATTCCTTCCTGAACCTGTCAAAGAGCCAGCCCCGATCAGTCCGGGGCACCGGTGAGCTGACATCCGGTCTGCCCTTCGACGAGGGAACGGACCAAGCACTGACGGGTCGTTGACAGACCAGTGAGTAAGTGATTTAGTCACTTTATGAATTCGGCTTCCCCTTCCCTGTCCGAGCAGATCGCCGACGGCATCGTCGCGATGATCCGCGACCAGGGGCTGCGGCCCGGGGATGCGTTGCGGTCGTCGCGCGACCTGGCGGGGCACTTCGAGGTCACCACGCCGACGGTGCGGGAGGCCCTGCGCCGGCTCGAGGCGACCGACGTGATCCGGTTCCGGCATGGCTCGGGCACCTATGTCGGGGACGGGATCGGGCGGCGGCTGCTGTCCAATCCGCATGTCCGGGAGGCGGGGCCGGCGGCGGTGCTGGAGTTGATCGACGCCCGGATCCTGATCGAGCCGCAGCTGGCCGCGGCCGCGGCCCGGTCCCGGACCGAGGACGCCTTGGCGGCGCTGGAGACCGCGGCGGCCAACGCGTTGCGGCCCCAGCGGGGTGCCGAACGGCCGGCGCTGCATTTCCATGTCGCCCTGGCCGCCGCGACCGGCGTGCCGCTGGTCCGGGAGACCGTCGAGGCGCTGCTGCAGGTCCGGGAGCGGGAGCAGATCGAGATCCGGCTCCGGTACGACGACCGGGAGCGCGACCACGCCGAGCACCTCGCGATCCTGCAGGCGGTCCGCGACGCCGATCCGGACGCGGCGGAACGGCTGACCCGGGAGCACCTGACCGCGATCCGCGCCTCGATCGCGTCCGACCGGCCCGCCGCGGTGCCGACGAGCGAGGACCCCCGATGACGCACCGGCTGGCCGAGCTGACCACGGTCCAGGCCGCTGCCGCCGCCGAACGCGACGGCATCGTGCTGATCCCGGCCGGCGCGTTCGAGCAGCACGGGCCGGGGTTGCCGCTGGCCACCGACCTGCTCCGGGCCGAGGGGGTCGCTGACCTGGTGGCCGAGCGGTTCGGCGGCCGGGTCGTGGTCGGGCCGTCGATCCCGATCGGCGTCTCGCCGCACCATCTCGCCTTCGCCGGCACGGTCTCGGCCCGGCCGGCGACCTTTGTCGCGCTGCTCCGGGACTATCTGGAAAGCCTGCACCCACACGGATTCCGGCGGTTCCTGGTGATCACCGGACACGCCGGCAACAACGCCGCCCTGGAGACCCTCGCGCAGGACCTGCTCCGCGACCTGCCCGAGCTGGAGTTCGCCTGGACGCCGATCACCACCCTCGCCGCCGACGTGGTCGGCGACCTGACCGTCAGCCCGGTGCACGGTCACAGCGGCGAGGCCGAAACCGCTCAGCTGCTGCACCTACGTCCCGACCTGGTGCAGTCCGATCGGCTCCGCGCCGGCACCACGGAGCTTGATCAACTCGAACCGCTCCCTCGGCTGTCCCGGGCCGGCCTGCCCAAGCTGGCCGTCGGCTACCACCGGCTCAGCCCGGACGGAGTCCTCGGCGACCCGCGGCACGCCACCGCGGCCGACGGGAAGTTGATCATCGACCGGGCCACCGGCCGGATCGTCGACTTCATGAAGGAATGGCTGGACGCCTAGCCGATCCGCCCCCCACAACTGAACCTTCACCCTCCGGACACCCGCCGTCCGGCACCCCCGCACACCCTCGACCGGCAACGAAAGGCCTGACCAATGACGCCCAGCCGCCGTAATCACCCACCCACCTCACCGCCGATCCCCCATAAACGCGGCAGTTCGGACCATCCGCGGCCGTTGCAACTGCCGCGGATCGTCCGAACTGCCGCGGCTGGGGTGAGACGGGCCGGGCCACGGTGGCTGGGCCGGATCGCGGCCGTGGTGGTCGGCGCGGTGCTGGTGGGGTCGCCGGTGGCTATCGCCGACGCCGGGTCGGCGGAGGCCGGCTCCGCCAACACCGGGTCGGCGGAGGCCGGCTCGTCGACCGGGCAGCGGTGCGGTCGGGCCACGGAGCAGCAGTCGGGCACCAGCGCCAAGTACGAACTCCGCGATCAGGGCCGGGACCGGGAATACATCCTGCATCTGCCGGACGACTACGAGCGCCGCTCCGACTGGCCGTTGATCATCGCCTTCCACGGCCGCGGCGGCACCGGGACCGAGATCGAGGGTTACTCGGGTCTCTCCACGCTGCCGGCCGTCGTCGCCTACCCGTCGGGCGAGCTCGGCGCCGGCGACGGCTACCGCCGGGCCTGGCAGGGGGCGCCGTACGCACCGCCGGACGTCGACGATGTCACCTTCACCGCGGCGCTGCTTGATCAACTTCAGCAGACCTGGTGCGTTGACGAGCAGCGCAGCTACGCGACCGGCAAGTCCAACGGCGGCGGCCTGGTCAATCTGTTGGCCTGCCGGCTGCCGGACCGGTTCGCCGCCGTCGGCATCGTCGCCGGCGCCTACTACCCGCAGAGCCGGGCCGGCTGCGCCGAGGCGGACCCGATGCCGATCATGATCATCCACGGCACCGGCGACGCGACCATCCCGTACACCGGTGATGCCGATCGTGATCTTCCCGCCGTCGCCGACTGGGCGGCCGACTGGGCCGACCGCAACGGCTGCCGGAGCGGGCCGCGCAGCCGGACGATCGGCGGCGACGTGACCGAGCTCCGCTGGAGCCGCTGCACCGACGGCGCGGACGTGACCCACCTGGCCGTCAGCAACGGCGGCCACGTCTGGCCGGGCGCGCTGGCGTACTCGGGCGGCGGCTGGATCACCCCGACGATCGACGCCCAGACCGAGCTGTGGCAGTTCTTCCGCCGGCACACCGCGCCGGCCAGCGCGAACGGAGGCGACCGATGAGCCACGACGTGACCGAACGCCCGACGGATCAGGCCGACCGGCTGCCCGGGATCGTCCGGGCGATGGCCGTGATCGAACGGGTCGGCAACGCGCTGCCGCACCCCTTCTGGCTGTTCTGGATCCTGGTGATCATCCTCGGCGTCGCCAGCGCGATCCTGTCCGCCGCCGGGGTCTCGGTGATCTCGCCCAGCGACGGCGAGACGGTGACCGTGCGCAACCTGTTCAGCGGCGACGGGCTGGCGATGGCGCTGTCCGGCGTGATCGACAACTTCGCCGAGTTCCCGCCGATGGCCACCATCGTCGTAGTGATCATGGGCGCGGCGCTGGCCGAGCACAGCGGCTTCCTGGCCGCGGCGATGAAGACCGGGGTCTCCCGGGTGCCGGCCTCGTGGGTCGTCTTCGCGGTCGCCTTCGCCGGCACCGCGGCCCACGTCGCCTCGGCCGCCGCCTACATCATCCTGGTGCCCCTGGGCGGGCTCGCGTTCCGCGCGGTCGGCCGGTCGCCGATCCTCGGCGTGGTGGTCGCCTACACCGCGATCGCCTCGGGCTACGACGCCAGCCCGATCCCCACCCCGAATGACGCGATCTTCGCCGGGATCACCACCGCCGCGGCCAAGATCATCGACCCGAACGCGTACGTCTCCCCGTTGAGCAACTGGTTCTTCAACATCGCCTCCTCGATCCTGTTGGCGATCGTGATCACCGTCGTGACCAAGTTCGTGCTGGCCAAGCGGCCCGATCTGGATCCCGATCCGGATGTCGACCTGACCGACCTCGGCACCCTCGAGCTGTCGCCGCGCGAACGGTCCGCCCAGCGGCTCGCCCTGATCACGCTCGGCGTCGCCGTGCTGGTGCTGTTGGCCCTGCTGCTGCCGCCCGGTTCGCCGTTGCGGGGTGCGGACGGGACGCTGGCCGAGTCGCCGTTCCTGGAGGGCATCGCCGCGATCGTCGGGTTGCTGTTCGCGCTCTGCGGCATCGTCTACGGCGTCCGGTCCGGCACCATCACCGCCTTCGCCGACGTGCCGAAGCTGATGGGGCGCGGGATCCGGCAGATGGCACCGGTGCTGGTGCTGTTCTTCGCCATCGCGCAGTTCCTGGCCTACTTCGACTGGACCCGGATCGGAGACCTGATCGCGGTCGAGTCGTCCCAGTTGCTGGATCAGAACAACGTGCCGGTGCCGGTGATCTTCCTGATGGTGTTGATCTTGCTCGGGGTGGTCAATGTGATGATCACCAGCGGCTCGGCGATGTGGTCGATCGCCGCCCCGGTGCTGGTGCCGATGCTGATGTTGCTCGCGGTGCCGGCCGAGACCACCCAGGCACTGTTCCGGATCGCCGACTCCGGGTCGACCGCGATCACGCCGATGAGCCCGTACTTCGTGATGGCACTCGGCTTCCTGCAGCAATACCGGAAGAACGCCGGGATCGGCACCCTGGCCTCGTACACCCTGCCGTTGGCGATCGCCATGACCGTCTGCTGGACCGCGCTGTTCTTCCTCTGGTGGGCCCTCGGCATCCCCCTCGGCCCCGGCGCCCCCGTCCGCTGACCCCCGACTTGTCAGAACTAGGGCACGCTCTGGCGTGCCCTAGTTCTGACAACTCGGGGTTGGGGGGTTGGGGGTCAGTCGATGATGACGGGGTCGACGCGGATGCGGAGGCCGCCGTCGCTCTTGCGGGCGCTGCGGATCGCGGTGACCTCCTTCGCCGCCCGGGCCAGTCGGTCGCCGAACTGGCGGGGTGAGCGCAAGGTGAGGCGCCAGACCGGGCCGTCCTCGCCGGCGACGCGTTGGGCCGCGGTGCGCGGCAGCTCGACCGGGCCGAGCAGCTCGGTGCCGTCGGGCGGCTGGGCCAGCTCGACGAACTCGTCCAGCGACTCGCGCCGGCCCTCCACCGTGATCAACTTCACCGCCGGCGGGAAGTGGGCCTCGCCGCGCTCGACCAGCTCCCGCGCGGCGAAGCCGGCGGCGTCCAGCCGGACCAGCGCCTGCAGGGCCCGACTGGTGCTCTCCCCCACCGCGAGCACCGTGCCGCCGTCACCGCCGGGCCGGACCAGGGCGGTCACGTTGAACCAGCGGCGCAGCGCCTCCTCGGCGGCGCGCAGGTCGGGGCGCAGCAGCAGGATCGATGTGTCCAACAGCAGCGCGGCGGCGTACCCGTCGATGGCCGGCGGTTCCGCGCCGGGGGTGGCCACGACGATCGCCGAGTCCGCCCCGACCTCCGGCAGCACCCCGCCGCCGGCCGACTTGCGGACCGTGGTCTGCGCGAAGGCCCGGCCCAACTCCTCGGCCGTACGCTCCGCCCCGACCACCGGCGCGCGGAGCCGGCGGCCACCGCAGATGGGACAGGTCCAGTCGGCCTGCAGCCGGCCGCACCAGGAGCACGACGCCGGATGATCACCGGCGCCCTGCCGGGTCGGGCCGCCGCAGAACTGACACCGCACCGGCTCCCGGCAGGTCTGGCAGATCAGCGCCAGCAGATAGCCGGCCCGCGGCACCTGGACCAGCACCGGCCCCTGCGACAGCCCGACCCGGATCACCTCGAACGCCTCGCGCGGCAGCCGGAGCGCCCGGGCCAGCGGATCGCGTTCCAGCCGGGAGTCGCTGTCGGCGGTCACCTTCACCCGCGGCGACTGCCGCCGCAGCACGGTCCGGTCCAACGCGACCTCGTGCGCCCAGCCGGACTCGAGCCAGGACTGCACCTCGACGCTGCGGCCGTAGGAGGCGAAGAGTGCGGCGCAAGGCTCGGTGACCGCCCGCAGCGCGAGCACGTCGCGGGCATGCGGGTACGGCGCCCGCTGCTCGGACAGCAGGTCGTCGCCGTCGTCCCAGACCGCGACCAGTCCAAGATCACGAACCGGTGCGAACGCGGCGGCCCGGGTGCCGATCACCACCGACACATCGCCGCGCAGCGCGGCCAGAAATGATCGGTAGCGGGCCGACGGACCAAGATCAGCGGTCAGCTGGACGTACGCCTTCTTGCCCAGCGTTTCCGCGCAGGCGGCGGCCAACCGATCAAGATCATGCGCGTCCGGCACGATCATGATCACGCCCCGGCCACCGGCCACGGTGGCGGCTGCCGCGGCGGCGAAGCCGGCGGCCCAGTCACCGGTCGGGTCGGTGCTCGGCGTCGGCCGCCAGACCGCGCGGGGGGTGCGGCCGTCACGAAGGGCGGTCAGCAGGGAGGGTCCGTCCGGGAAAGTCGCCCAGGGGCCGGCCACGAGCTCGGAGCGGGAGGTGGTCTGCCCTTCGACAGGCTCAGGGAACGGAACCGGCCGCGCCGCGCCGGCCGATGCCGCCGAGCCGGGTTGCCCTTCGACAGGATCAGGGGACGGAACAGGCTCACCGGGTTGCTCTTCGGCCGGCTCGGCGGGCGGGGACGGTTTGCGACGCGGCTCGGCTTCGGTGGCGGCGTGGCGGGGCGGGACGGCGAGCCGGAGGACGTCGGCGAAACAGCCGGCGTAGTGATCGGCGACCCGGCGGATCAGCCGGGTCACCTGTGGCGTCAGCACCGGTTCGGCGGAGATGATCTTGTGCAGCGGGGCGAGGGTGCCGTCATGATCGGTTTCGTCGACCCGCTCCAGGATGAAGCCGTCCCGCAGCTTGCCGGCGAACCGGACCCGGACCCGGGCTCCGGGCACCGCCTGCTCGTCCTGCCCGGCCAGCACCCGATAGTCGAACGGCCGGTCGAGGTGACTCAGTGAGACGTCGACCGCGACCCGGGCCACCGGCTTCTCGGCCGCCTGCTCCGGCCGGTTCGGCTCGCCCTTGGTCTTGGCCTTACGCCCGTTCGCCTTCGGCGCAGACTCCTCCCCGGTCGCGGGGATCGCCAGCTCGAAGGCCGGCTGCTCGGCGGCAGGCACACCCGGATGATAGGCGTACGCCGCCGACAACCACCCACAACGCCGAGTTGTCAGAACTGAGTTGCGCTATAGGGCTACTCAGTTCTGACAAGTCGGCGGGATCAGCCCTTGACGGCGGCGGCGAGGCGGTCGGCGCGCTCGGTGCCTTCCCAGGTGACGCCGGGGAGGTCGCGGCCGAAGTGGCCGTAGGCGGCAACCTGGGCGTAGACCGGGCGCTTCAGCTCCAGGTCACGGATGATCGCGGCCGGGCGGAGGTCGAAGGTGGCCAGCACAGCTTCGCGGATCTGCTCGGTCGGGACGGCCTCGGTGCCGAAGGTCTCGACGTAGAAGCCGACCGGGTGCGCCTTGCCGATCGCGTACGCCACCTGGACCTCGCACCGCTTGGCCAGGCCGGCGGCGACGACGTTCTTGGCCACCCAGCGCATCGCGTAGGCGGCGGACCGGTCGACCTTCGACGGGTCCTTGCCGGAGAAGGCGCCGCCGCCGTGCCGGGCCATGCCGCCATAGGTGTCGACGATGATCTTGCGGCCGGTCAGGCCGGCGTCGCCCATCGGGCCGCCGATCTCGAACCGGCCGGTCGGGTTGACCAGCAGCCGGAAGTCGGAGGCGTCGATCGCGTAGTCCTCCAGCACCGACTCGACCACGTGCTTGCGGACGTCCGGGGTGAGCAGCCGGTCCAGATCGATGTCGGCCGCGTGCTGACTGGACACCACGACGGTCTCCAGCCGGACCGGCCGGTCGGCCTCGTCGTACTCGATGGTGACCTGGGTCTTCCCGTCCGGCCGCAGGTAGGGCATCGTGCCCTCCTTGCGGACCGCGGACAGCCGCTCGGCCAGCCGGTGCGCCAGATCGATCGGCAGCGGCATCAGGCTGTCGGTCTCGTCGCAGGCGTAGCCGAACATCAGGCCCTGGTCGCCGGCGCCCTGCAGGTCCAGCTCGTCGACCGAGCTCTCGGTCCGCTTCTCGAACGCGGTGTCCACGCCCTGGGCGATGTCCGCGGACTGCTGCCCGATCGCGACCGAGACGCCGCACGAGGCGCCGTCGAAGCCCTTGGTCGAGGAGTCGTAGCCGATCGAGAGGATCCGCTCCCGCACGATCGTCGGGATCTCGACGTACGCGTTGGTGGTGACCTCGCCGGCCACGACGACCAGGCCGGTGGTGACCAGCGTCTCGACCGCGACCCGGCTGTCGGGATCGGAGCCCAGCATCGCGTCCAGGATCGAGTCACTGACCTGATCCGCGATCTTGTCCGGATGGCCTTCGGTCACCGACTCGGACGTGAAGAGTCGTCCTGCCATGGCTGCTGCCCCTTCGGGTGCCCGCCGGGCCTGGTCTGCCGGCCGCGAGCTGTCGTGGATGGATGCGTCTGATGCGGTACGTGGAACTGGACCTGCACCTTATCGTCGGCCGCGAAGCTCGACCGCGATGTCCAGCACTCGATGCGCCAGCGTGTCCTTGGTGCCGGACCAGGGTCCGTACCGGCCGTCACCGTAGCGAGCCGAGGTGAAGACCCGGATCTCGCTGGTCGCGCTACCGAACACCTTGCCGCCGCTGACATCGTTCAGCACCAACGCGTCACAACCCTTGCGGGCCAGCTTGGCCGCGCCGAGATCTTCCAGGGCGGCATCGGCGGTCGGGGTCTCGGCGGCGAACCCGATGATCACCTGGGCCGGATCGGTCCGGCTCTCCACCAGACCGGCCAGCACGTCGGTGGTCTGTTGCAGCTCCAGTCGCAGCCCGGAGTCACCGGACTTCTTGATCTTGGTCTCGCTCTCCGCGGCCGGACCGAAGTCGGCCGGCGCGGCGGCCATCACGACGATGTCGGAATCCTTCGCCGCGCGGCTCATCGCCGCCGCCAGGTCACCGGTGGAGCCGATCCGCTCCAGCTCGATCCCGGCCGGCGGCGGCAGGGTCACGTTCGCCGCGACCAGGCGGACCTCGGCGCCACGGAGGACGGCGGCCCGGGCCAGCGCCCAGCCCATCCGGCCGGACGAGGCGTTGCCGAGGAAGCGGACCGGATCGAGGTGTTCCCGGGTGCCGCCGGCACTGACCGCGACCCGGAGGCCTGCCAGATCACGGCGGGCGGCCCGGGCGGCCAGGTCAGGATCGGCCAGGAGACCGAAGGCGACGGCGGCCAGTTCCTCCGGGTCGGGCAGCCGGCCCGGGCCCGAATCGGCGCCGGTGAGCCGGCCGCTGTCCGGGTCGACCACCACGGCGCCGCGGTCGCGCAGGGTCGCCACGTTCTGCCGGGTGGCCGGGTGCAGCCACATCTCGGTGTGCATGGCCGGCGCGAAGACCACCGGACAGCGCGCGGTGAGCAGGATGTTGGTCAGCAGGTCGTCGGCCCGGCCGGTCGCGGCCCGGGCCAACAGGTCGGCGGTCGCCGGGGCGACCAGGACCAGATCGGCCTGCTGGCCGAGCGCGACGTGCGGCACCCGGTGCGCGTCGTCCCACACCTGGGTGCTGACCGGGCGACCGGACAGCGCCGCCCAGGTGGCCTCGCCGACGAAGTGCAGCGCGGACTCGGTCGGCACGACCGTGACCTCGTGCCCGTCGGCGACCAGCCGCCGGAGCAGCTCGCAGGCCTTGTACGCCGCGATGCCGCCGGCGACACCGAGAACGATCCTGCTCATCGGTGACTCGGCTGTGGTGGGTGGATCAGGCGGAGGTGGGACCGTCGCCGAAGCCGTCGTCCGACGCGGCGGCGGCAGCGTCGGCATCGGGATCGATGTCGGTGCAGGTCAGCACGCCGGCGTTGACCTCGCGGAGCGCGATGGACAGCGGCTTCTCCTGGACCGAGGTCTCCACCAGGGGTCCGACGTTGTCGAGCAGACCCTCACCGAGCTGGGAGTAGTAGGCGTTGATCTGCCGGGCCCGCTTGGCGGCGTAGAGCACCAGCTTGTACTTCGAATCGGCGTGCTGCAGCAGCTCGTCGATCGGCGGGTTGGTGATTCCCTCGGGCGCGGTGGTGTTGGACAAGATGGTCCTTTGCAGAGGTCTTCGACGGGGATGTCCGCCCCCGACTAGGAGGGCAGACCCAACAACAGTACCAATTCGGCGACGGCTTGGTCGATTTCGGTGTTGACGACGATGTGGTCGAACTCGTCCACGGCCAGCATCTCCGCCCGCGCGGTGGTCAGCCGACGCTCCCGTTCCTCGGCCGACTCGGTGCCCCGGCCGACCAGCCGGCGCACCATCTCTTCCCAGGACGGCGGCATCAGGAACACGTACTGCACGTCGTCGGCGGCGAACACCGCGCCCGCGCCGCAGACCTGTTTCACCTGCCGGGCGCCCTGCAGGTCGATCTCCAGGATGGCCGGCCGGCCGGCGTCGAGCGCGGCGCGCAGCGGCTCCCGCGGCGTGCCGTACCGGAACGAGTTGTGCACCACCGCCCACTCCAGCAACTCGCCGTCGGCGATCAGCCGGTCGAACTCGGCGTCGTCGACGAACAGGTAGTGCACCCCGTCGACCTCACCGGGCCGGGCCGGGCGGGTGGTCGCCGACACCGAGACGAACACCTCGGGCCGGGTCTCCCGGAGCCGGCCGACGACGGTCCCCTTGCCGACCGCGGTCGGTCCGGAGAGCACGGCCAGCCGTGGGCGGGCGGCCGCGGACGGCTCGGAGGTCGCGGTCATCGGGCTTGCCCTTCGACAGGCTCAGGGAACGAACAACCCGGCGCGGTCATCGGGCTTGCCCTTCGACAGGCTCAGGGAACGAACAACCCGGCGCGGTCATCGGGCTTGCCCTTCGACAGGCTCAGGGAACGAACGACCGACCAGGTCGGGCCCCGCAGTGGGCCCGGTCACGATCCGGTGCGGCCGGAGCGACTGGTGCGGGCTTCGAACTCGGCCAGCAGGCCCGCCGCCTGGTGCCGGCCCAGCCCGCGGAGTCGCCGGTTCGGCGCGATCTCCAGGCGCTCCATCACCTGTCCGGCGCGCACGTCGCCGACCCGGGGCACGCACTTCACGATGTCGACGACCTTGATCTGCGCGATCACGTCGTCTTCCTCGGCCAGCGTCAGCACCTCGGCCAAGGTCTGCTCGCCGGCCCGCAGCGCTCGTTTCACCTCGGCCCGTCGGCGCCGTGCCTCGGTGGCTGCGTGGCGGGCCAGCTCGCGCTGCGCGTCGCTCAGCGGCGGAATGGTCACAATCCCCCTCGTCTCAATTCGTCTCGTCCAGTACGGCAAACGGCCGCATCACCAGCGGCGCGGAGATGATCTTCATCGGCGCCTCACTGCGGGTGGGTCAGAGGGAAACCTATAGCAAGGAGCGGACGGAATTCACCCGACCCACCAGACTGGTCGCGACCTCGCGCAAAGCCTCCGGATCCGGCCCGGCCGAGAGCACCTCGCGGCTCGCCGACGGCAGCACCAGGTCGGTCGCCGGACCGAAGATCGCCGGCAGGTGTTCCGGCTCGCCGCCCTGGGCGCCGACGCCCGGAGCGAGGATCGATCCGTTCAGCTTGGCGAAGTCGAATCCCGGCGGATCGATCGTCGCGCCGACCACCAGACCGACCGATCCCAGCGGCTCGGCCCCGGCGTTGCGGTCGGCGGCCCAGCCGATCACCGTCTCGGCGACCGTCGTGCCGGCGGCCGTCCGGGCCAGTTGCTGCGCCGGGGCTTCGGGATTGCTGGTCAGCGCCAACACGTAGACCCCGCGGCCGTTACGAACGGCCAGGTCGGCCGTCCCCGCCAGGGTCTCGACGCCGACGTACGGAGTGATCGTGATCGCGTCGGCCGCCAGCGTCGACCCCTCGGCGAGGTAGGCCGCCGCGTAGGCGTCCATGGTGGAGCCGATATCGCCGCGCTTGACGTCCAGCAGGGAGATCGCGCCGGCCGCGGCGATGTCGGCCAGCAGCAGCTCCAGCACGGCGATCCCGGCCGACCCGTACGCCTCATAGAAGGCCGACTGCGGCTTGAACACGGCGACCGTCTCACCCAGCGCCTCCACCGTGCCGCGGGCGAATCGCTCCAGCCCGGCCGCGTCCCGCGGCAGTCCCCACCGGTCCAGCAACGCCGGGTGCGGGTCGATGCCCACACACAACGCCCCGCGGTCCTTGATCACCGCGGTCAGCCGCTCCCCGTAACTGGTGGTCATGCCGATTCCCCCTTCTGCAGACGTGACTGAGACCTCGACGAGGTCAGCGCATGGTCGCCGGTGGCCCGGTTGATCGCCGCGATCAGTCCGGGCCCGGCGTAGATGAAACCGGTGTAGAGCTGGACCAGGGCCGCGCCGGCGTCGAACATCGCCTGCCCGTCGTCGGCGGTCATGATCCCGCCGACCCCGATCACCGGCAGCGAGGTCCGTTCGGCCAGGAAGGCGACCACGGCCCGGGCCCGCCGGGTCAGCGGGGCGCCGGACAGCCC
Organism: Microlunatus speluncae; assembly: GCF_009299835.1. Taxonomy (GTDB): domain Bacteria; phylum Actinomycetota; class Actinomycetes; order Propionibacteriales; family Propionibacteriaceae; genus Microlunatus; species Microlunatus speluncae. Next base: position 343,942 of record NZ_VKCZ01000014.1, on the reverse strand, counting down.
GCCGGCCTGCCCGGCCAGCTGCAGGTCGCCGTAGCGGAGGCCGGACCGGTCGAGGGTGGTGTTGGTGGCGATCAGGCCGCTGACGCCGCACTCGGTGCAGACGCCGAGCAACTCCTCCAGCGCGTCCTCGGTCAGGTCCGGCGCCACCTTGACGAAGATCGGCACCGGGCGGAACCGACCGGCCGACCGGATCGCGGTCAGCAGGTCGCGCAGCGCGCCCGCCTCCTGCAGGGCCCGCAGCCCGGGAGTGTTGGGGCTGGAGACATTGATCGCGAGATAGTCGGCATGCGGAGCCAGCAACCGGTACGAGGTCAGATAGTCCTCGGTCGCCTGCTCCAGCGGCGTGATCTTGGTCTTGCCGATCGAGATGCCGACCGGCATCCCGGCCGCACCGTTGCCCCGCCGGACGCCGTCCCGGGTCAGCCGCGACGCCAACGCCTGGGCACCGCGGTTGTTGAACCCCATCCGGTTGATCACCGCGCCGCTGGCCGGCAACCGGAACAGCCGCGGCCGGTCGTTGCCCGGCTGCGGCCGCGCGGTGACCGTGCCCAGCTCGGCGTGGCCGAAGCCCAGCGCGGACCAGGCCAGCACCGCCCGGCCGTCCTTGTCCATCCCCGCGGCCAGCCCGACCCGGCCCGGGAAGTCGATCCCGGCCACCCGCACCGGGGCGCCCTGGCTGCGCCCGCCGACGGCGAAGCGCAACAGCCGGCGCAGCTGCGGCGACCGCCCGACCAGTTCGATCATGGACAACGTGCGCTCGTGTACGGCCTCGGCGTCGCCCCCGGCGGACCGGAACAGCACCGGTCGCACCAGGCGCCGGTAAATGATCATCGCGCTGTGAACTCGGCCGACCAGGACTGCAGGGAGCGGACCTTCAGCTCGCCGGAGCGGACCGACTCAATCCCCTGCACGGCGGCGGCGAGGCCCTGCACGGTGGTGACGCAGGGGATGTTGCGCAGCACGGCCGCGGTCCTGATCTCGTAGCCGTCGTAGCGCGGCCGGCCGTCCTCGCTCAGGCCGTGCGGCGTGTTGAAGATCAGATCGACCTCGGCGTCCAGGATCGCCTGGACGATCGTCTTCTCGCCGTTCGGGCCGGGGCCCTGGGTGTGCTTGCGGACGCTGGTCACCGCGACGCCGTGCCGGCGCAGCATCGACGCGGTGCCGGCCGTGGCGAGGATGTGGAAGCCGAGATCGGCCAGCCGCTTGACCGGGAAGATCACGCTCCGCTTGTCCCGGTTGGCCACCGAGATGAAGACGGTGCCCTTGGTCGGCAGCGGGCCGAAGGCCGCCGCCTGGCTCTTGGCGAACGCCGTGCCGAAGTCGAGATCGAAGCCCATCACCTCGCCGGTCGACTTCATCTCCGGGCCGAGGATGGTGTCGACCGAGATCCCTTCGACGGTACGGAACCGGTTGAACGGCATCACCGCCTCCTTGACCGCGATCGGCCCGCCGGGCTGCTCGACGCTGCCGTCGCCGTCGGCCCGGAGCAGGCCCTCGGCGCGCAACTCGGCGATCGTCGCGCCGAGCATGATCCGGGCCGCGGCCTTGGCCAGCTGGGTGCCGGTGGCCTTGGAGACGAACGGCACCGTCCGCGACGCGCGCGGGTTGGCCTCGAGGACGTAGAGGGTGTCGCCGGCGAGGGCGTACTGGATGTTGATCAAGCCGCGGACGCCGACGCCGTCGGCGATCGCCTCGGTCGAGATCCGGATCCGGTCCATGATCGCCGCGCCGAGCGTGATCGGCGGCAGCGCGCAGGCCGAGTCGCCGGAGTGCACCCCGGCCTCCTCGATGTGCTCCATCACGCCGCCCAGATAGAGATCGGTGCCGTCGTAGAGCGCGTCGACGTCGATCTCCACCGCGTCGTCCAGGAACCGGTCGACCAGCACCGGATGCGCCGGTGAGACCTCGGTCGCGCGGGCGATGTAGGAGCCCAGCGAGCCCTCGTCGTAGACGATCTCCATCCCGCGGCCGCCGAGCACGTACGAGGGCCGGACCAGCACCGGATAACCGATCTCGTCGGCCACCCGCTTCGCCTCCTCGAACGACCGGGCCAGGCCGTGCTTCGGCGCCGGCAGGTCGGCCTCGGCCAGCACCTCGCCGAACGCGCCCCGCTCCTCGGCCAGGTGGATCGCCTCCGGGCTGGTGCCGACGATCGGCACCCCGGCATCCTTCAGCGCCTGGGCCAGCCGCAGCGGGGTCTGCCCGCCGAGCTGGACGATCACGCCGGCGATCGGCCCGGCCAGGGACTCGGCGTGGACGACCTCGAGCACGTCCTCGCAGGTCAGCGGCTCGAAGTAGAGCCGGTCGGAGGTGTCGTAGTCGGTGGACACCGTCTCGGGGTTGCAGTTGACCATGATCGTTTCGTACCCGGCGGCCGAGAGGGCCATCGAGGCGTGCACGCAGGAGTAGTCGAACTCGATCCCCTGGCCGATCCGGTTGGGCCCGCTGCCCAAGATCAACACCGCCGGCTTGGTCCTCGGCGCGACCTCGGTCTCGCTGTCGTAGGAGCTGTAGTGGTACGGGGTCCGGGCGGCGAACTCGGCCGCGCAGGTGTCCACCGTCTTGTAGACCGGGCGCACCCCCAGCGCCCAGCGGACACCGCGGACGACGTCCTCGCTCAGCCGGCGCAGGGACGCGATCTGGGCGTCGGAGAAGCCGTGCCGCTTGGCCAGCCGGAGCAGCTCGGCGGTCAGCTCGGGCGCCGTCTCGACCCGCTCGGCGACCTCGAGCAGCAAGATCAACTGATCGACGAACCAGGGATCGATCTTGGTCGACTCGAACACCTGCTCCGGCGTGGCGCCGGCACGCAGGGCCTTGATCACCAGGCCGAGCCGGCCGTCGTGCGGCCGGGCCGCCCGCTCCAGCAGGTCGTCGACCGAGTCGGTGACGGGGCCGGCGTAGTCGAACGGCGCCCGGGAATCCTCCAGGCTGCGCAACGCCTTGCCCAGCGCCTCGGTGAAGTTGCGGCCGATGGCCATCGCCTCGCCGACGCTCTTCATGTGCGTGGTCAGGGTCGAGTCCGCCGACGGGAACTTCTCGAACGCGAACCGCGGGATCTTGACCACGACGTAGTCCAGGGACGGCTCGAACGAGGCCGGCGTCTCCTTGGTGATGTCATTGGGGATCTCGTCCAGCGTGTAGCCGATGGCCAACTTGGCCGCGATCTTGGCGATCGGGAAGCCGGTCGCCTTGGAGGCCAGGGCGCTGGACCGGGACACCCGCGGGTTCATCTCGATCACGATCATCCGCCCGTCCGCCGGGTCGATCGCGAACTGGATGTTGCAACCGCCGGTGTCAACGCCGACGTCGCGGATGATCCCGATCGCCACGTCCCGCATCCGCTGGAACTCGCGGTCGGTCAGCGTCATCGCCGGGGCGACGGTGATCGAATCGCCGGTGTGCACGCCCATCGGGTCGAGGTTTTCGATCGAGCAGACGATCACCACGTTGTCCGACGAGTCGCGCATCACCTCCAGCTCGTATTCCTTCCAGCCAAGGATCGATTCCTCGATCAACACCTCGGTGGTCGGGCTGGCGGCGAGACCCGCGCCGGCGATCCGGCGAAGATCAGTTTCGTCGTGGGCGAAGCCGGAGCCGACGCCGCCCATGGTGAAGCTCGGCCGCACCACCAGCGGATAGCCGAGCTCGCCGGCCGCGCCGATCACGTCGTCCATCGAGTGGCAGACGACACTCCGTGCCACCTCGCCGGGGCCGCCGGCGATGCCCTTCAGGTTTTCGACGATCGCCTTGAACGTCTCCCGGTTCTCGCCGCGCTGGATGGCGTCCACCGAGGCGCCGATCAGCTCGACCCCGTACTGCTTGAGCACGCCGCGCTCGTGCAGCGCGATCGCGGTGTTGAGGGCAGTCTGGCCGCCCAGGGTGGCCAGCAGCGCGTCGGGGCGTTCCTTGGCGATCACCTGCTCCACATACTCGGGGGTGATCGGCTCGACATAGGTGGCGTCGGCGAACTCCGGGTCGGTCATAATCGTGGCCGGGTTGGAGTTGACCAAGATCACCCGGAAGCCCTCGGCCTGCAACACTCGACAGGCCTGGGTGCCGGAGTAGTCGAACTCGCAGGCCTGACCGATCACGATCGGGCCGGAACCGATCACCAGCACCGAGGAAAGATCATCGCGGCGCGGCATCAGTGATCACCTCCGCTAGCGCGCTCCATCACTTCGATGAAGCGGTCGAACAGGTAGTCGGCGTCGTGCGGGCCGGCCGCCGCCTCCGGATGGTACTGAACCGAGAAGGCGATCAGCTCGCCGTCGGCGTTGGCCAGTTGCAGGCCCTCCACCACGTCGTCGTTCAGGCAGACGTGACTGATCGACGCCTGCCCGTACGCGGTCGTCAGCGTTTCACCGGCCTTGCCCTCGACGGCGAAGCCGTGGTTGTGCGCGGTGATCTCGACCCGGCGGGTGGTCAGGTCCATCACCGGCTGGTTGATCCCGCGGTGGCCGTAGCCGAGCTTGAAGGTGCCGTAGCCGAGGGCTCGGCCGAACAACTGGTGACCGAAGCAGATGCCGAAGTACGGCAGCCCGTCGGCCAGCACCCGGCGGAGCAGCGCGATCGGCCCGGTGGCCGCCGACGGGTCGCCGGGGCCGTTGGAGAAGAAGACCCCGTCCGGCTGCAGCGCCAGCAGTTCGTCGTAGCTGATCGTGGAGGGGACGACGTGCACGTCGATGCCGCGCTCGGCCATCCGCTGCGGCGTCATCGCCTTGATCCCGAGGTCGACCGCGACCACCCGGAACTTCGCCTCGCCGACCGCCGGCACCCGATAGGGCTCGGTCGCGGTGACCTCGTCGGCCAGGTGCGCGCCGTGCATCGACGGCGTCGCCTTGACCCGCTCGAGAAGATCCTCCGCGGTCGTCGTCTCGCTCGAGATGCCGACCCGCATCGCGCCGCGTTCGCGCAGGTGCCGGGTCAGCGCCCGGGTGTCGATCCCGCTGACGCCGACGATCCCCTGGCTCTGCAGTTCCTCGGCCAGGCTGCGCCGGGCGCGCCAGTTGGAGGAGACCCGGGCGGGGTCGCGGACCACGTAACCGGCCACCCAGATCCGCCCGGACTCGTCGTCCTCGTCGTTCCAGCCGGTGTTGCCGATGTGCGGAGCGGTTGCGATGACCACCTGGCGGTGGTAGCTGGGGTCGGTCAGGGTCTCCTGATAGCCGGACATCCCGGTGGAGAACACCGCCTCGCCGAAGGTTTCGCCGACGGCGCCGAACGCCTGCCCGCGGAAGGTCGTGCCGTCCTCCAGCACGAGCAGCGCCGGCGGTGGATCAATGGTGGGGTCTGCGAGCGCGCGCGAAGGCGTTTCGAGCATGACCGTCCTTTCCTGCCTCACGGGACAGGTCTTAAAGGTTGGCTGAGATCCCTCGCACCCTAGCACCCAGCCCCACCCCGCCGACCCGCCAGTAGTGCACGCGGTTTTGCGGCGTGTCGGGACACAAGTGACGTGTCGATCCCACAGCGGATCGGGACGGATCGCCGGTCCGAAAGCTGCGACGGTCCGCCGATTCCACAGCGCATCGGCACCGATCCCCTCGTCGGCGCGCGCCCCCCCCGGTCCACGGCTGGCCGAGACGTCACTTTTGTCCCGACACGCCGCAAAACCGCGTGCACTTCTGGCGGGTCGGCGGGGTTAGCCGAGGGTTTCGGGGTAGGTGGCGGGGGTCTTGTGGATGTGTTGGGCGAGGAATGCCAGGACGACCTGGTACCAGATCCTGGCGTGTTGCGGGGTGAGCACCCAGTGGTTCTCGTCGGGGAAATAGAGGAAGCGGTGCTCGGTGCTGCCGTCGTCCGCGGCGGGGAGGCCGGAGGCCGAGAGGAGGTCGTACCAGAGCCGGAGGCCGTCGCCGATCGGCACCCGGTAGTCCTTGTCGCCGTGCACGACCAGCATCGGGGTGCGGATGTCACCGACGAAGCGGTGCGGAGAGTTGGCGTACGACATCTCCGGCGTCATCTCCCGGGCCCAGTAGTAGGCGACGTCGGTGGTGCCGCCGAAACCGTCCAGCGCCCACAGGCTGGCGTGGGTGACGATCGCGGCGAACCGGTCGGTGTGGCCGGCGACCCAGTTGGCCATGTAGCCGCCGAACGAGCCGCCCATCGCCGCGATCCGGGTGTTGTCGATCTCCGGCAACTGCTCGGCCGCGTCGGTAGCCGCCATCAGATCGGTGTACGGCGCCTCGCCCCAGGCACCCCAGCCGCGCTGGACGAATTCCTGGCCGTAGCCGGTGGACAGGGCCGGGTCCGGCAGCAGCACCGCGTACCCCTGGGCCACCAGCAGCCACGGACACCAGCGCCAGGACCAGGTGTTCCAGGAGCCGAGCGGGCCGCCGTGGATCCATAGCACCAGCGGCGCCGGATTCGCGGCCGAGGCGCCGTCGGGCAGCGCCAGCCAGGACCTGACCCGGGTGCCGTCGGCGGCCGTCGTCTCGACGTCGCGCAGGGTTCCGGGCAGTTCGGGCCGCGGCGCGGGGGCCGGCAGCGCGGTCACGTCGCCGGTGCTCAGGTCGATCCGCACCGGCTCGGCCGGGAAGGCGTACGAGGCCCGCAGCGCATAGGCCGCCGTGCCGTCGGGGGCCACGACCAGGCCGCTGTAGGCCGCGTCGTCGCCGGTCAGCCGCTCCGGGGCGGCACCGTCCAGGGCGATCCGGAACACCGGCGCCCGCCCGTCCTCGTCGGCGACCACCAGCAGGCCGGAGCCGTCGGGCAGCCAGGCGATCCCGCCGGGCCAGCGGTCCCAGTCGGCGGCCAGCCGGCGCGCGTCCGACCCGTCGAGGCCGACCACCCACAGGCTCACCCGTGGCGCCTCGGTCGGCGTGGTGATGGTCTCGCGCAGGTACGCGACCCGGGTGCCGTCGGGACTGATCCGGGCACCGCTCAGGTCAGCGGCGGCATCGTCGACGATCCTCGCCCGGGCGCCGGTGGCGACGTCGATCGTCTCCAGCACCGAGCGGGACGCGCCGCGCGGCAGCGGGACGCGGACATCGACCACGACGGTCCGGCCGTCGGCGGCCAGATCGGGCTCGCCGTGGATCAGCGCCGCGCCGATGTCCGGGCACAGGTCGCGCAGCTCGACCGGATCGTCGCCGGCCTCGGGCGCCAGGGTGCCGGCGAAGAGGTGCGGCGCGTCGGGGCCGAGGTCGTGGTCCCAGAACCGGACCGGGTAGCCGCTGTGCAGGATCGCCGAGATCTTGTTGTCCGACCGCAGGTCGCGGAGCCGCTGCTCCGACTCGCTGTCGGTGGCCGACGGCAGGGTGCCGGCGGTGGCCAGCACGGTGGCGCCGCTCCGGGCAGCGGCCACCCCGGACACGCCACCGGGCCGGCGGGCCAGCAGCCGGGCCTCGCCGCCCGCGGCCGGCAGCAGCCAGACCGCGGGCTTGGCCTTGTCCTCCGAGGTCTCGCCGTGCGCCCGTTGCGCTACGAACAGCAGGTCACCGGCGGCGGTGAAGGCGGCCTGACTCTCCCCCTTCGCGCCACGGGTGAGCTGCCGGGCCGCCGCCCGACCGGCCGGATCCAGCTCCCACTGCGACGTCACGTAGCCGGTCCCCTTCTCATCCGGTACGGAGAGCCCGGCGACCAGCCGGCCGCCGTCCGGGGACAGCGCCAGCGAGGCCAGCCGCGGCAGCGCGATGTAGGCGTCGAGGTCGTGGAACGGGGTCGCGGGGGCAGCATCGGCGTCCAGGGCCGGCGTCTCTGCGGAGGAGGTCATGCTGCCGTTCCTATCATCCACCGCCTCCCGGCGGCCGGGCCCGATGGCAGTGATTGCCCATGGCAATAGTTGCCCTATGTAAACAATCGGGATATAGTTATCAACGCTAAGTACTTCACGACCATCACGGGAGCTCATCGTGTCCACCACTCCTCCACGCCCAACGGCGGACGTGCCTGACCACCGGGAGGCGTCGGCCGGCGCCGGCGAGCTGTCCCCCGGTGCCCTGGAGCGGACGCCGACGGTCGAGTTGCTCGAATCCGTCGGCCAGTTGATCCGGACCGCTCGATCGTTCAGCCACCGGCAGACCGAGGACCTGGGCTTCAGCGGCACCCCGTTCGGCATCCTGAAGCTGCTCGCCGAGGGCGATCGCCGGCCGGGCGATCTGGCCGTCGAGCTGCAGATCGCCCCGTCGGTCGTCTCCCGGGCGCTGGTCCCGCTGGAGCGCGACGGTCAGATCGAGCGCCGGCTCGACCCGGCCGATGCGCGGTCGTTCCGACTCGCCTTGACCGAGGCCGGCCGCGATCAGTTGGCCCGGCGCCGGGTGCTGATCCAGGCCCGGATCGAGCGGTTGCTGGACGGCTGGCCGGCCGAGGACATCGCCACCCTCACCCGGCTGATGCGGCGGCTGGAGAGCAGCATCCAGGACAACGCCGACGAGCTGCTGCAACCGCCGACCGAACGGGCCGAACCCCCGCCGTCCGTTCCGGCACCGGCCGCCTCCGAGGCGGTGCCGGCATGACCGATCAACCTCCCGAAACCCCTCACGGACAAGGATTCCCCTCCGCATGACCACCACCGCCGTTGCCGAGCAACGGACTCAGCCGCCGATCGAGGCGATGTCACATCGCCGCATCCTCGAGTCGATGACCGGGATGCTGGCAGCGCTGTTCACCGCGATGATCTCGTCCAACATCGTCGCGACCGCGCTGCCGGTGATCATCGGCGACCTGAACGGCACCCAGCGGCAATACACCTGGGTGATCACCGCCGCGCTGCTGGCGACCACCGTGAGCACGCCGATCTGGGGCAAGCTCTCGGACCTGTTCGACAAGAAGCTGCTGATCCAGCTGTCGATCACGATCTTCGTGCTCGGCTCGGTGCTGGCCGGCTTCTCGACGAACGTCCCGATGCTGATCGGCTTCCGGGTGCTGCAGGGCCTCGGCATGGGCGGCCTGACCGCGCTGGTGCAGTCGATCATGGCCTCGATCATCGCGCCGCGGGAACGCGGTCGCTACTCCGGCTACATGGGCGCCGTGATGGCGGTCAGCACGGTCTCCGGGCCGCTCCTCGGCGGCTTCATCGTGGACAGCCCGCTCGGCTGGCGCTGGTGCTTCTTCGTCTGCGTACCGCTGGCGATCATCTCGCTGTTCGTGTTGCAGCGGACACTGCGGGTGCCGATGTTCCGCCGGCCGGTCAAGATCGACTACGTGGGCGCACTGTTGATCTCCGTCGCGGCCAGCCTGCCGCTGCTGTGGGTGACCTTCGCCGGCACCGAGTACGCCTGGTGGTCCTGGCAGACCCTGGTCTTCCTCGGCCTGACCGCGATCCTGGTCGCGGTGGCGATCATCGTCGAGCTGAAGGTGTCGGAGCCGCTGGTGCCGTTGCGGGTGCTGAGCAACAAGACGGCCGCCCTGATGATCATCGCCAGTGCCGCGGTCGGCATCGGCATGTTCGGCGGCGCGACCTTCCTCGGCCAGTATTTCCAGCTGGCCAAGGGCTACAGCCCGACCCACGCCGGCCTGATGATCATCCCGCTGATGGTGGCGATGCTGATCTCCTCGACGATCTCCGGCCAGATCATCACCCGGACCGGGAAATGGAAGGGCTTCCTGGTCGGCGGCGGCGTGCTGCTGGTCGCCGGCCTGGCCGGTTTCGGCACGATCACCCACACCACGCCGGACTGGCAGACCTGGGTGTTCATGGGCCTGATGGGCCTCGGCATGGGCGCGATGATGCAGAACATCGTGCTGGCCGTCCAGAACACGATCGACGTGCGGGACATCGGCGCGGCCTCGGCCACGCTGGCCTTCTTCCGCACCCTCGGCGGCGCCATCGGCGTCTCGGTGCTCGGTGCCGTGCTCGCCGCCCAGGTGAAGACCCAGGTCACGACCGGCCTGGTCGCCCAGGGGATCCAGATCCCCGGCGGCGGCGCCAACCTGACCCTCGACTTCAGCCAGCTGCCGCCGGCCGTGCTGGAGATCGTCCGCGGCGCGTACGGCGACGCCACCGGGCACATCTTCCTGATCGCGGCCGCGGTCGCCGTGGTCGCGCTGATCGCGGTGATCATGGTCCGCGAGGTGCCGCTGCGGACCACCGTCGAACTGGTCAAGCAGCCGGCGCCGCAGGACGGCGCCGCTCCCCCGCCGGTGGCCGATCCGGTCGCCGCGACCACGCCGGCTCCGCTGTCGGCACTGGCGGCAACGCCGGACGATTCTGATCAACTGGATGACGTGGTGGCAGGAAAGTGGGCCAACGAGCCGACCGTGCCGCCCCAGGACCCGGATGGGGTTGAGGTGAAGGACGAGAACAGCGAGCCGACCGACAGCGCGGCCGATGCGCCTCGGGGCCGGGCCGAGACCAACGGCCGGGCTCCGTTCCAGGCCGAGGACCTCGACGATCCGACCGAGCGGATCTCCGTCGCCGCACTGGACGTGCTGGCCGCCGCCCAGGCCCGGTCCCGTGATCAGGCGCACGCCGCGGACGAGGCCGTGGACCAGGTGCGCACCGCGATCGACGAGCTCGAGGGCCAGGTCAACACCGCGGTCGAGGGTTTCCATCAGGCCCTCGCCAAGGTTCGCGACAGCCTGGCCGAGCCGGCCTCGCTGGGCCGCGACGGCGTCGGCGGCGACGAGCTCCGCTCCTACGAATACGGGCTGCTGGTCAACAGCCAGCAGACCGCCGACCGGGTCACCGGCCAGGCCCAGGAGGAGTCGGAACGGCTGCTCACCGACGCCCGGACCGAGCTGGCCGACCTCGAGTCGCGGATCGAGCAACTCCGCAAGGTCGAGTCGACGCTTCGCCAGGAGGTCGGCGAGCAACTGCGGAACGACGCCCGGCTGAGCTGACCCGGGTGGGGTGAGGTGAGGTCGGCCGCCGCGGGGCCGGCCTCACCTCCCATCAGTGCTGGCGATCAAGTTCATCGGCAAGCGTCGCTTTTCTCGATCCGCCGGCCGCTCTAACGTCGTTGATCATGACGACCGACTACCGCGATGGCATGATCGACCCGATTCCCGGCCGGCTGTCGAGTCCGCCCGGCACGCCGTTGACCGGGCTCGCCTGGGCTGACGTACGGACGCGGATCGCCGAAGCCGAGGACTTCCTGCTCGCGACGGCCGACCCGGCGGGCCCGCCGCACGTGGTGCCGATCCTCGCGGTTTGGCAGGACGCAACGGTGTGTTTCGTCACCACCCGGCAGGCCCGTAAAGCCCGGCTGCTCGCCCGGAACGGCCGCTGTGCCGTGACCGTTCCGGGCGCCGAGGTCGACCTGGTGATCAACGGCGCCGCCCAGCTGGTCGGCGACGGGCCCCGGCTGCAACGCATCGCCGACCTGTTCCCGATCAAGTACCCGTGGTGGCATCCGGCCGTCAGCAACGACGAACTCTACGATCCGGCCGACGTCGCGCGCAGCGACCCGCGGCACGTCTACGCGATCGAACCGGCGCAGGTCTTCGCGTTCGGGAAGGCGGACGGGTTCAGCGCCACCCGCTGGGACTTCGCCGGCTGACTAACCGGTCGAGTCCGGAGCCGGGGCGGGCTTGGTGGTGACGATCTTGCCCAGCAGGCCGTTCACGAAGGCCGGGGACTCGTCGGTGGAGAGGTCGGAGACCAGCGCGAGGGCCTCGGCCACCGCCACCGAGTCCGGCACGTCGAGGTAGTCGATCTCCAGGACGGCCAGCCGGACGGTGTTGCGGTCGACCCGGGGCATCCGGGTCAGGCTCCAGCCGCTGGCCAGGGAGGCGACGATCCGGCCGTCGATCTCGCTCGCGTGGGCGACGACGCCTTCGATCAGCTCGCGGGTGTAGTCGCGGACCGGCGGGTCGGCATCGGCCCTCCGCTCGGCCAGCGTCTCCAACGGATCCCGGGACCGCAGCTCCGACTCGAACAGGATGTCGAGGGCGCGTTTCCTGGCCTTGCTCCGTGCGGACATGAAGTCGATCAGCTACCGATCCGGCCGAGGTATTCGCCGGTCCGGGTGTCGACCTTGACCTTCTCCCCGTTCGTGATGAACAGCGGGACCTGGATCTGCAGACCGGTCTCCAGGGTGGCCGGCTTGTTGCCGCCGGTGCTGCGGTCGCCCTGCAGTCCGGGCTCGGTGTACGTGACCTCCAACTCGACCGAGGCCGGCAGGTCGAGATAGAGCGGGTTGCCCTCGTGGATCGCGACCGTGGCGACCTGCTCCTCGAGCAGATAGTTCTTCGCGTCGCCGACGGTCTGGTCCGGGATGGTCAGCTGCTCGTAGGAGGTCATGTCCATGAACACGAAGCCGGCACCGTCGTGGTACAGGTACTGCATGTCGCGCCGGTCGACGGTCGCGGTGTCCACCTTGGTGTCGGAGTTGAACGTCTTGTCGACGATCTTGCCCGACAGGACGTTCTTCAGCTTGCTCCGGACGACGGTGTTTCCCTTGCCGGGCTTGTGATGCTGAAACCACAGCACCGCCCAGAGCTGGCCGTCGAGATCGAGGACCATGCCGTTCTTCAGGTCATTGGTTGAGACCACGCGCGTTCCTTCGTGACTTGCGAGTGAGAGGGAGCAGAAACCCGGATGCAACCGGGCAGCGGCCCAGTCTAGCCTTGCCGGGTGATTTCGACCCATTCGGACATTGCGCTGCGGCACGCGCTCTCGACGGGACCCCGCTGATGCGCACACAGCTGCTGGCCCGGCAGCCGGAACTGCGGACCGATCGGCTCCGGCTGACCCAGCTCGGCCCGGAGCATTTCGACGCCATGGCGGCCGGTCTGACCGACGACGACGAGGGCCGGCGGCTGACCGGCACCCACGCCGAGCACACCGACCAGCAGGTCCGCGACTTCCTGGCCAAGCTGCCGGGCGCCGACGACCGGGCCGACTGGGCGATCGTCCGCACCGATGATCAGCTGGTGATCGGCGAGGTCGTGCTGAACGACCTGGACGCCGACAACCAGTCGATGAACTACCGGATCGCCCTCTACGGCAGCGCGTTCTACGGTCAGGGCTACGGCACCGAGGCCGGCCGCGCGGTGATCAACTTCGGTCTCGGCGTGCTCGGCCTGCACCGGATCAGTCTCGGCGTGTACGACTTCAACGACCGCGCTCTGGCGTCCTACGCCAAGCTCGGCTTCGTCCTCGAGGGGCGGCTGCGGCACGCGCTGCTCTGGGACGGCGAGTGGCACGACGAGTTGATCATGTCGGTGATCGCCCCGGACCTCCAGGCTCAGTGATCTTGGTCCGTCGGCCGGCCGACGGCGCGGAGCACCCGGCGGACGTGTGCGGCCGCCCAACCGGCACCGAACGGCCCGGTCCGCAACAGCCAGCGGTGCAGGATCGGGCCGTAGAGCAGCTCGACGGCACCCTCGGGATCCTCGACCCCACCGACCCGTAGCCGTTCGGCGACGGCCGCCAGTTGGGGGCCGAGCAGCCGGTCCCGCAGCTCGTCGGCCAGGGCCGGGTCGGTCTGCACCTCGGCCATCATCGCGCGCAGCAATCGATCTTGACCGGGCTCGAGCAGGTCCGCGATCGTCGCCGCCACCAGCAGTTCCAGGTCCGCGGCAAGGTCGCCCGAATCGGGGACGGCCACCGCCCCGGCCGGGTCGACGCTGCGGTCGAGCAATGCGTCGAAGACGATCGCGCCCTTGCCCGGCCAGGTCCGGTAGAGCGTCTGCTTGCCGGCGCCGGCCCGGGCCGCGATGCCCTCCATCGTCAGCCCGGCATAGCCGACCTCGCCGATCAACTCCAGCGCGGCGGTCAGCACCCGGGTCCGGGTCGAGGGGCGAGCCATGACTCGTACTCTACCCAAAACGAGACGCTGCGTCTCGTTCTGGGTTAGGCTGTCGTCATGCACCCATCGAAGACCTGGTTGATCACCGGAGCGAGCCGCGGGCTCGGCCGCGCCCTCGCCGTGGCCGTGGCCGAGGCCGGCGACGTGGTCGTGGCTACCGTGCGAGGTGATCATGAACTGCCAGACCACGAACGGATCCACGTCCAGCGCTTGGACGTCCGTGATCATGACGGTGCCGTCCTCGCCGTCCGCCGGGCGACGGCCGAGACCGGCCGGCTCGACGTCTTGATCAACAATGCGGGCTACGGACTGGTCGGCGCCACCGAGGAGGTGACCGAGACCGAGGCCCGGGCGATCATCGACACCGACCTGCTCGGTCCGCTGTGGCTGACTCAGGCCGCGCTGCCGGTGATGCGGGCACAGGGCTCCGGGCACATCGTCCAGGTCTCCACCGTCGGCGCCGTCGGCACGCTGCCGTTCTTCGGTCTGTACAACGCCGCCAAGTGGGGCCTGGAGGGATTCAGCGGCGCGCTGGCGGCGGAGGTCAGGCCGCACGGCATCCGGGTCACCATCGCCGAGCTCGGCAGCATCGATACGTCCTGGTCCACCGGCAGCCTGCGGTTCGCCGAGCCGAACCCGGCCTACCACGAGCTGCGCCGCGAACTGTTCGGCACCGTCGAGACGCCCTGGGCGACCGGGGGCACCGGCGGCGGGATGGCACCCGAGGACGCGGCGCGGGTGCTGCACCGGCACATCTCCGAGCCGGTCGATGATCGACTCCGGTTGCTGATCGGCGACGACGCTCCTGAACACGTCGCGATCGCCCTCGGCGACCGGATCGCCGACTACGCCAAGGACGAGCGCTTCCCGGCCGAGCGACTGCTCGGTGTCCGTACGAGTTGATCATGCTGCGGCCGGCCCGGACCGGGCGGATAGGCTGCTGCGATGGTGCCGGTGTTCGAACAGCCCAGTCAGGTCCTGATCGCTCGGGAGTGGAATGACCTGAATCCGATGACGCGAGCCGAAGGCTCCGGCTTCACCGCCGGACCGAGCCGGGTCGATCTTGATCAAGCAGCCGACGGCGCCGTGACGGTTCGGCTGCGCTCGGCCGGTGAGGTTTCGCGGGTCGTGCTGCGCTGGCCGTTCCCGCTGCCGGACGGGGCGCTGCTGCTGGGCGACGCGTGGGAGCGCACGTACGGTGATCAATCCTGGCGGCCCGGCCCGGCCGACGTCCTGCCCTGGTACTTCCTGGTCCGCGCCGGCGACCGTACCGTCGGCATCGGCGTGCGCGTCCGGCCCGGCGCCTTCTGCGCCTGGCAGGTCACCGACGGCGAACTGTCGCTGCAGCTCAACGTCCGAAACGGCGGCGCACCGGTGCTGCTCGGTGATCGGGAGCTGGCCGCGGCGACAATCGTCCAGGTGAGCGGCGAGCCTGGCGAATCGCCCTGGCTGGTGCACCAGCGACTCTGCGCCGCGCTGTGTCCGGATCCGTTGCCGCAGCGACGGCCGCTGGTCGGCGCCAACAACTGGTACTACGCCTACGGCCAGGACTTCGGCCCGGAGAACGTGATCAACGACGCCCGGACGGTGGTCGAGCTGGCCGACGGCCACCCGGTGCGGCCGTACTCGGTCGTCGACGCCGGCTGGACCGAGGGCGGCGGCGCGCCGGGCGGGCCGTGGACCCACGGCATCCCCGGGCTGTTCGACGATCTGCCCGGGCTGGCCGCCGCGATCCGCGCGGCGGGCGCCGAGCCGGGGATCTGGTTCCGGCCGGCCGCCCTGACCACGGTCGACGACCCGACGCTGCTCCGGCCGGGGCCGCGGCCGGTGCCGGAGCTGCCACTGGATCTCAGCCGGCCCGAGGTGCTCGACCTGGTCCGGGCCGATGTCGAGCGGCTGGTGGGCTGGGGCTACACCTTCCTCAAGCACGACTTCTCCACCTTCGACACCTTTGCCCGCTGGAGCCCGGGAATGGGACTGGGCCTGACCGACGACGGCTGGTCCTTCGCCGACCGGTCGCTGACCAACGCCGAGCTGCTGGTCCGGTTCTACGCGGCGATCCGGTCGGCCGCCGGGGACGCGACGGTGCTCGGTTGCAACGTGGTCGGGCACCTCGCCGCCGGGCTGGTCGACGCGCAGCGGATCGGTGACGACACCTCCGGCCGGGACTGGGCCCGGACCCGCGAGATGGGCGTCAACACGCTCGCCTTCCGGCTGGCCCAGCACCGGCGCTTCTTCACCGCCGACGCGGACTGCGTGCCGGCCACGCCACAGACCCCGTGGGAGAAGAACCGCCAGTTCCTCGATCTGGTCGCCCGGTCCGGCACCGCCCTGTTCGTCTCCGTCGACCCGCGATCCCGCGGCGATCAGGTCGACGCCGACCTCAGCCGCGCCCTCCGGCTCGCCCTGGACGGCGGCTCCCCCGACGGCGTCGAGCCGCTCGACTGGCTCGACACCGCCCACCCCACCCGCTGGCGCGACGGCGCTGAAACCCTGACCTACAGCTGGTGAACAGCCGGTACACTGGACTAAGTCCACTTGACTAAGTCCGAAGGAGGTCGCGGTGACGACGGTCAACATCCACGAGGCAAAGACGCAGCTCTCCAAGCTCATCGAACGGGCCGAGCATGGCGAGACGATCACCATCGCACGCTCGGGACGACCGGTCGCGAAGCTGACCGGCCTCGATCCGTCAGCCGGCACCAAGCGTCGGCTGGGCTTCCTGGCTGGGCAGATCCAGGTGCCGGACGACTTCGACGATCTCGGTCGGGAGACGATCCACAACGCCTTCGGGATCGACTGAATGCGCTACCTGTTGGACACCCACCTGCTGCTCTGGGCGGCAGGTGACCCCGACCGTCTCAGCACCCCTGCTCGGCTGATCATCGAGTCCGATGATCATGAGTTGATGTTCAGTTCGGCAAGCATCTGGGAAGTCGCGATCAAGTCTGGGCTCGGCCGGGCCGACTTCGTTGTCGACCCCCGAGCTCTGCACAGTGGGCTGCTGAAGGCCGGCTACGAGGAGCTGCCGGTGCTCGGGCTGCACGCAGCGGTGGTCACGGAGCTACCCCCGCACCACAAGGATCCGTTCGACCGACTGCTGGTTGCCCAAACGAGCGTGGAGGCCGTCACCCTGGTGACCAGCGACCCACTCGTGGCGCGCTACGACGGATCGATCATCCGCGTCTGAGATCGGCGCGCGCTTCAGCTGGCGATGGCCGCGTACGCCTCGCGGAGCAGATCCTGGTCGGGGCCGGCCAGGATCCGGGCCTTGGCCAAGGATTCCAAGATCACGAAGCGAAGGGTGCCGCCGCGGGTCTTCTTGTCCACGGCCATGGTGGCCAGCAGCTCGTCGAAGGCGCCGGCCGGGTAGCTGGTCGGCAGACCGACCGCGCCCAGCACCGCGCGGTGCCGCCGGGCGGTCTCCTGATCAAGGAAGCCGGCCAGCCGGGACAGCTCGGCGACGAAGATCATCCCGATGCTGACCGCCTCGCCGTGCCGCCAGCGGTAGCTCTCCCGGCGCTCGATCGCGTGCGCCAGGGTGTGGCCGTAGTTGACCAGCTCCCGGCCCACGCGGTCACCCACCGAGGTGGATTCGCGCAGGTCGGCCGAGACCACCTTGGCCTTGACATCGATCGACCGCTCGATCACCTCGCGCAACACGGGCGAACCGAGCTCGACCACGCCGGCCGGGTCGGCCTCGATCCGGTCCAAGATCACCGGGTCGGCGATGAAGCCGCACTTGATCACCTCGGCCAGACCGCTGATCACCTCAGACCGGGGCAGCCCGGCCAGCAGGTCGAGGTCGCAGACCACGCCGCGCGGCTCCCAGAAGGCGCCGACCAGGTTCTTGCCCTCGGCGGTGTTGATGCCGGTCTTGCCGCCGACCGCCGCGTCGACCATGCCCAGCACGGTCGTCGGCACGGTGATCAGCCGGACCCCGCGGAGCCAGGTCGCGGCGACGAAGCCGGCCAGGTCGGTGGCCGATCCGCCGCCGAGGCCGATGATCACGTCGGAGCGGGTGAAGCCGGCGTTGCCGAGCACCGACCAGCAGGTCGCGGCCACCTCCGCCGTCTTGGCCGCCTCACCGTTCGGGATGTCGATCCGGGTGACCTCGGCGCCGGCGCCGGTGATCACCGCCGACAACCGCTCCGCGGTGCCGATCAGGGTGGACGGATGGATCACGGCGACCCGGACCGCCCCCTCGAGCAGACCCGGCACATGATCAAGCAGGCCGTGCCCGACCAGCACCTGGTACGGCTGCTCGGCCGCCACCTCGATCTCGGTGATCATGAACTGACCCGTTCCACCAGGCCGGCCACCACCGCGTCCGGAGCGACGTCGTCGGTCTCGACCGCCTCGGTCGCCACCGCCGCGTACAGCGGCTGCCGTTCGGCCATCAGCCGGACCAGCTTCCCGTGCACGTTGCCCAGCAGCAGCGGCCGGGCGGTGTTCAGTCCGACCCGCTTCGCGGCGGCGCCGGCGCTCACCTTGAGCCAGATCACCCGGTGACCGGTCAGCGCCTGCCGGATCCGTTCCGACGTCACCGCACCGCCACCCAGCGACAGCACGCCCGGCTGGACCAGCAGCTCGAGGGTGATCGCCGTCTCCAACTCACGGAAGGCCGGCTCACCGTCGTCGGCGAAGATCTCGGCGATCGGCTTGCCGGCCCGCTCCTCGATCACGCCGTCCACGTCGACGAACGGCAGCCCGAGCCGCTCGGCCAACAGCCGGCCGACGGTCGACTTGCCGGAGCCCGGAGCGCCGACGACGACGACCGCGCCACCCAGCGGCAGGGATGCGGCCGCCATCAGCCGTGGACTCCGAGCCCGCGGTCGGCGATCGACTTCAGGTACGCCTCGCAGTTGCGCCGGGTCTCGCCGACCGAGTCGCCGCCGAACTTCTCCAGCGCTGCATTGGCGATCACCAGTGCGACCATCGCCTCGGCCACCACCCCCGCGGCCGGCACGGCGCAGACGTCGGAGCGCTGATGGTGCGCGACGGCCTCCTCGCCGGTCCGGACGTCGATCGTCCGCAGCGCCCGCGGCACGGTCGAGATGGGCTTCATCGCCGCGCGGACCCGCAGCACCTCGCCGGTGCTCATCCCGCCCTCGGTGCCACCGGCCCGATGGCTGGCCCGAGTCGGTCCACCAGGGCCGGGCACGATCTCGTCATGCGCCGCGCTGCCCCGGCTCCGGGCCAGCTCGAACCCGTCGCCGACCTCGACACCCTTGATCGCCTGGATCCCCATCAGCGCACCGGCCAGTTGCGCGTCCAGCCGGCGGTCGCCGTGCACGTGCGAGCCGAGGCCGGGCGGCAGCCCCCAGGCCAGCACCTCGACCACGCCGCCGAGGGTGTCCCCGTCGGTCTGCGCGGCCTCGATCTCGTTGATCATCGCCTGCGCCGAGTCCGCGTCGAAACAGCGCACCGGGTTGGCGTCGATCGCGGCCAGGTCGCCGATCTTGGGCAGCAGCCCGTACGGCGTCCGGGCCTGACCGAGCTCCACCACGTGGCTGAGCACGGTGATCCCGAAGGCCTGCTCGAGGAAGTTCTGCGCCACCCGGCCGATGGCGACCCGGGCCGCGGTCTCCCGGGCGCTGGCGCGTTCCAGGATCGGCCGGGCCTCGTCGAAGTCGTACTTCTGCATCCCGGCCAGGTCGGCGTGCCCGGGCCGCGGCCGGGTCAGCGGGGCGTTGCGGGCGCGGCCCTCGAGCACGGCCGGATCGACCGGGTCGGCGGACATCACGTCTTCCCACTTCGGCCACTCGGAGTTGCCGACCTGGATCGCGATCGGCCCACCCTGGGTGACGCCGTGCCGAAGACCACCGATCACGGTCACCGCGTCGGCCTCGAACTTCATCCGGGCGCCGCGGCCGTAACCGAGCCGGCGCCGGGCCAGCGCGTCGGCGATGTCGGAGGTGGTGACGCGGACGTGAGCCGGAAGTCCTTCCAGCGTGGCCACCAAGGAGGGGCCGTGAGATTCACCGGCGGTGAGCCAACGGAGCATGGGCGTCAGTCTTTCACGAACGAACCAGGGCGCCCGTTTCGGTAGCATGGCCACGATGTCAGACTCCCCGGATTCCTCCCTGCCGCTACCGGCTGCACGCGTCGGCGATGCCGATCGCGAGCGGGCCGCGGAGCAGTTGCGGGTGGCCGTGTCCGACGGCCGGCTCGACCTGAGTGAACTGGATGAGCGACTGACCGCGGTGTACGGAGCTCGGACCCGGGCCGACCTGGTAGCGGTGACCTTCGATCTCGAACCGGTCCGCAGCGCCGCCCGTCCGTTGACCCTGCGGACCAAGAGCGGAACGATCAAGCGCACCGGGATCTGGACGGTTCCCGCCGAGATCGTGGCGGAGTGCACCTCCGGGACGATCAAGCTCGACTTCACCCAGGCGCAGGTCCACGATCGGGAGATCCACGTCCAGGCGAGCGCGAAGTCCGGCTCGGTGGTGCTCGTGGTGCCACACCGCGGCTGGTCGGTGGTGATGGAGGACGTGAGCAGTTCCAGCGGCAGCATCGTCAACAAGGTGCTCGGCGACGCCAATCCGTACGGCCACACGATCCGCGTCACCGGGGGCGTGACCTCGGGCGTGATCAAGGCCCGGCATCCGCGACGACGCTTCATCGACTGGTTGCGCGGCCGACCTCACCCCAACGCGCTGACCTCATGATCAGCTCCGCGACGTCATGATCAGCTCTTCGGCGGCCTGATCAACTCGGCCAACCCGATCGGGGCCGAACACCGCGGCCGAAAGGGTCAGCGAGCCTCGGGGGCGAGGGCGCGGTGGGCGGCCTCGAGGAGCAGCCGAGGATCGACGTCCTGGCCGGTCATCAGGTGGACCTGCAGGGCGCCCTGCCCGGCCAGCAGGTCGAGGCCGTTGACGACGCGCTTGCCGAGACGTTCGGCGGCGGTGGCCAGGGCGGTCGGCCAGCCTTCGTAGATCGCGTCGAAGATCACGTCGGCGCTGGCCGCGGCCTCGTCGGCGACCGGGTCGGCGGCGCCGGCGGTCACGGTGGACAGCAGCACGTCCGCCCGGGGCAGCTCGGTCCCCCACTCCCGGACGGTCAACTCGATCTCCAGCGCCTCGGTCAGGGTGCGCAGTCGTTCGGCCTTCGCCGGCGTCCGGGCCACCATGATCACCCGCTTGGCCCCCAGCTCGGCCAGGGACACCAGCGCCGAACGGGAGGTGGCACCGGCGCCGAGCACGGTCGCGGACTCGATCCGGTCCACGCCCGGCTGATCGCCGGCCGACCGAAGCGCCCAGATCAGCCCGCCGACGTCGGTGTTGTGGACCCGGCGACCGTTGGGCTCGAAGATCAACGTGTTGGCCGCCCCGGCCAGCGCGGCCACCTCGTCCACCTCACCCAGGCCCATCGCCGCGAACTTCAGCGGCATGGTCAGGCTGAGCCCACGCCAGGTCCGGTCACAGCCGGCGACGAACCCGGCGAGTTGATCATCGTCGACCTCGTAGGCCCGATAGTCCCAGTCGGTCAGCCCCAGCTCGGCGTACGCCGCGTGGTGCATCACCGGCGACAGCGAGTGCCCGATCGGCGAGCCGAGCACGGCGCAGCGCACCCCGGCACCACCGTGGGCCGGGACCGGCTGACTCACTTACAGGTCCCCGGGTTGGCCTGGCACCAAGCCTGGAACTCGGCCACGATCTGGTCGAACTCGGCCTTGGTGGTGACGAACTTGGTCTCGCCGGACTCCAGGTTGACGGTGACGAAATACATCCAGTCGCCGTCGGCCGGGTTGAGGGCGGCCTCGATCGCCGCCTTGCCCGGTGCCGAGATCGGTCCGGGCGGCAGGCCCTTCTTCTTGTACGTGTTGTACGGCGACTTCGACTCCCGCTGCTCCGGCGTGGTCACGGCGCTCTTGGAGTTGACCGCGTAGAGCACGGTCGAGTCGAGACCGAGGGCCCAGTCCTTCTCCAGCCGGTTGTAGATCACCCGGGCCGCCTTCGGCCGGTCCTCGGCCCGGCGGACCTCCTTGTCCAGGATGCTGGCCACGATCAGCACCTCGTACGGACTCCGGCCGATCGCCTTGGCCCGCGCTTCGAGGTCGAGCCCGTTGGTCACCTTGGTGTACTGCGCGGTCATCTGCTTCAGCACCGACTTCGCGTCGGCGTTCTCGACCAATTCGTACGTCTCCGGGAACAGCACGCCCTCCGGATTGTTCTTGGCGTAGCCGGGCAGCCCGAGCTCCTTCGGCTTCTTCAGCGCCGCCTCGAACTGCTTCTTGTCGATCTTGGTCCCCTTGGCGAGGGCGTCGATCTGCTCGCTGAGCCGCAGCCCCTCCTTGACCTGGAACTGGGCCCGCACCCGCGAATCCCCCGGATTGACCAGCAGGGTCAACGCGTCGATCGCCTTCATCTGCTTCTGCATCCGGTATTTGCCGGCCTGGATCTTGCTCGCCCGCGGCTCGGTGTCGACCGCCTTGCCCCAGGCCTCGACGGACTTGATCACGTCGGCCTCTTTCAGGTCGCCGCCGATCTGGTCCAGCGAGGAGCCCTCCTCCAGGCTGACGGTGACCGCCTCGCCGCCGGGGCCCGGATAGTCCGGGACCTCACCGAAGGTGGTGATGAAGTCGGTCGTCTTGTTCCAGACGAAGTAGACGCCGCCGATCAGCACCGTCGCGGCCAACAGCACCGCGAGATAGCCCTTCACGCGGTGCGCGACTTCGCGCTTGGCGCTCGGCTTGTGTTCAGGATCCAGCATCGAAGACACGTCGAGAGGGTTCTTCCTGGTCAGCTCAGTTCGGTACCGGCCGATACTACTTCCCCCGGCGGCTGGTCTGTGGCGCGTTCGCTCGCCAGCGCGTGTTCCAGGATCGTCGTCGCCGCGGCGGCGTCGATCACGGAACGTTGTTTCTTCGCCGATCTCCCCGATTCGCCGAGTCGACGGGCGGCACTCACCGTACTCAATCGTTCGTCGATCAGGCGAACCGGGATCGGCGCGATGGACCGGGCCAGTTCGATCGCCCGCTCCCGGATCGCCACCGCGGCCGGCCCCTCGCCGCCGGACAACGACCGCGGCAACCCGACCACCACCTCGAACGGCTCCCGCTCCGCGATCAGCTCGACGACGGCGCGCAGGGTCGCGGCCCGGTCGGTGGTCGCCTTGACCGTCCCGATCGGGTACGCGAGCGTCCCGGCGGCATCACAAGCAGCGACGCCGATCCGGGCAGCACCCCAGTCGAGGGCGATCCTGACTCCGGTCCGCACCCCTGCACTCCTTCCGTGGCTCGGGTCACGTTCCCTGAGCCTGTCGAAGGGCAGGCCCGATCACCAGCGCCCTTCGACAAGCTCAGGGAACGAACACCCAAACGTCCCCATCCACAAGCTCAGCGAACGAATCCACTACTCAGCTTTGGACGCGGTGGCCGATGGAGTACTCGACCTCGCGGAAGGCGTCGGGGACCTTGGCTGCGTCGCTGCCGCCGCCCTGGGCCAGGTCGTCCTTGCCGCCGCCGCGGCCGCCGAGGGCCTGGCTGGCGATCATCACCAGTTCGCCGGCCTTGAGGCCGCGCGCCCGCGCGCCTTCGGTGGTCGCGACGATCACCGTCGGCTTGTCCGCGGTGCCGCCGATCAGGCAGACCACCGCGGCCAAGTTGGCCACCCGGGACCGGACCTCCTGGGCCAGCTGGCGCAGGTCGCCGCCCGAGATCCCGTCGGCGTGGTGCGCGATGTAGCCGACGCCCCACATGTCGTGCGACTTGGCCACGATCGGGTCGACCGTCGTCATCAGGTTGGCCGACTTCAGCGCCGCGATCTCGCGCTCGGCCTCCTTCAGCTGCGCCACCATCTTGCGCACCCGGTCGGTCACCTGGTCCGGTTGCACCTTCAGCGTCTCGGCCAGGCCGAGCACCAGCGAGCGCTCCTTCGCCAGGTGCTGGAACGCGTCCATCCCGACGAACGCCTCGACCCGGCGCAGGCCGGAGCCGACCGAGGACTCCGCGTTCAGCGCCATCAGCCCGATCTGCGAGGACTGCAACACGTGGGTGCCGGCGCACAGCTCGCGGGACCAGCCGTCGCCCATGTCGACCACGCGCACGACGTCGCCGTACACCTCGCCGAACAGGGCCATCGCACCGGACGCCTTCGCCTCCGCCAGCGGCATCAGCGATGCCGAGACCCCGAGGTCGGCCCGGATCGCCTCGTTGGACAGCTGCTCGATCCGGTGCCGCTGATCTTCGTCCACGGCGTGGTTCCAGGAGAAGTCCAGCCGCATGTAGCCGGGCCGGTTGAACGAGCCGGCCTGCAGCGCGGTCGGGCCGAGGATCTGGTGCAGCGCCTCGTGGATCACGTGCGTCGCCGAGTGGGCCTGGCAGGCGCCGAGCCGCCAGTCGCCGTCGACCTCCGCGCGGACCACGGCGCCCGGCCGCAGCTCACCGGAGTTGATCTTGACCTTGTGCACCAGCAGGCCCTTGACCGGCCGCTGCACGTCGGTCACCTCGAGCTCCAGGCCGTCGCCGATGATCTTGCCGTGATCACCGGACTGACCACCCGACTCGGGGTAGAACGGCGTCTCGGACAGGATCACCTCGACCACGTCGCCGGCGACCGCATGATCACGGAGCTCGCCGTCGACGACGATGCCGCGCACCTCGCCTTCGCCGGTCAGCGTCTCCAGGCCGGTGAACGGGGTCTCGCCCTGATCACGCAGCCGGGCGTAGATCTCGGTCGAGACGCCGCTGCCCTTCTTGGACTTGGCGTCCGCCTTGGCCCGGGTGCGCTGCTCGTCCATCAACCGGCGGAAGCCCGCCTCGTCGACCTCGAGCCCCTGCTCGCCGGCCATCTCCAGGGTCAGCTCGATCGGGAACCCGAAGGTGTCGTGCAGCTGGAACGCGCGGTCGCCGGACAGCGTGCTGGACTGCTCGCTGCGCGCCGACGCGACCGCCGTGTCGAAGAGCTGGGTGCCGGAGGTCAGCGTCCGGTCGAACGCCTCCTCCTCCGCGTAGGCGATGTCGGAGATCCGCGCGAAGTCGGTCTCCACCTCCGGGTACGAGCCCTTCATCGCATCCCGGCTGACCGGGAACAGCTCGGCGAAGCTGGGCCGGTCGACCCCGAGCAGCCGCATCGACCGGACCACGCGGCGGAGCAGTCGGCGTAGCACGTATCCCCGAGCCTCGTTTCCTGGTGTCACCCCGTCACCGATCAACATCAGCGCCGACCGGACGTGGTCGGCCACCACGCGGAGCCGGACGTCGTCGGTGTGATCGCTGCCGTACTTCTTGCCGGCCAGGTCCGCGGCCAGGTCGATCACCGGGAAGACCTCGTCGATCTCGTACAGGTTGTCCACGCCCTGGAGCAGGTAGGCGACCCGCTCCAGGCCCATCCCGGTGTCGATGTTCTTCCGCGGCAGCTCGCGCAGCACGTCGAAGTCGTCCTTGGCCCGGACCGCGGACAGCTCCTCCTGCATGAAGACCAGGTTCCAGATCTCCAGGAACCGGTCCTCGTCGACGACCGGGCCGCCGTCCGGCCCGTACTCGGGACCGCGGTCGATGTAGATCTCGCTGCACGGGCCGCCGGGGCCGGGAATGCCCATGTGCCAGTAGTTGTCGAGCAGGCCGCGGCGCTGGATCCGCTCGGTCGGCAACTCGGCGATGTTCTGCCAGAGCCGGGCCGCCTCGTCGTCGTTGTGCAGCACGGTGACCCAGACCTTGTCCGGGTCGAAGCCGAGGCCGTACGAAGACTGCGGCGCGGTGATGAAGTCCCAGGCGAAGCTGATCGCCTCGGCCTTGAAGTAGTCGCCGAAGGAGAAGTTGCCGTTCATCTGGAAGAACGTGCCGTGCCGCGTGGTCTTGCCGACCTCCTCGATGTCGAGGGTGCGGACGCACTTCTGCACGCTGGTGGCGCGCTGGTACGGCGCCGGTTCCTGGCCGGTGAAGTACGGCTTGAACGGGACCATGCCGGCGTTGACGAAGAGCAGGGTCGGGTCGTTGTAGAGCAGGGGCGCCGACGGGACGACTTCATGGCGGCGGGTGCCGAAGTAGTCGAGGAAGCGACGCCGGATCTCGGCGGTTTTCATGCTGTGTCCTTGGGGTGATGAGGGAGCGAGCAGGTCATTCCGGGGTACGGCCGAGCGCGTCGTTGATCTCCGCTTCGCGCTCGGCCATGGCAGCTCGGACCCGATCGGCGAAATCCTGGGCGCGGTCGGTCAGCCCGGCCGCCGAATCGGCGACCCGGTTGCCGATCGCCTCAGGCGTCGCCTGGCTCAGATACTCCCTGATCTTGATCGCGACGAACACCGCGACGCCGGCCCCGATCAGGAACCAGAACACTCGCTTGATCATCATTTCCTCCGTCGCGAAAACACGCCGCCGCTCTTGGCCCGGGCCGGCGCCGCGGTCTCACCCCGGAATGCCTTCCGCACTCCGTAGGTGAAGGCCGCCGTCTTGACCAGCGGCCCGCCCAGCGTGGCCGAGAACAGGGTCGCCATCTGGGCGGCGTTCTCGCTGACCACGGTAGCGTGCTTGCTCACCTTCGCTACATCCTCGGTGACGAAGCTGAGCTTCTCCAATTCATTATTGGTCGCCCGCACGGTGCCCTGCAGCTCGGTCAGGATCGGCACCGACTCGTGCCCGATGTCGCGCACCGCGAGCCGCAACTCCTCCAGCACCCGGCCCAGCTTCAACAGCGGCACGGCGAAGAGGCTCACCAGGACGGCGAAGGCGATGGCCGCGATGAGACCGGCGATATCCCCTAGCGACATGAAACTCCTCGAACACATCAGGTATTGACAATCCAGGTCCGGCCGGACCAAGCACCGACCCTATCGCGTCACCACCAGCCCGGTTGCCGGCACGCGCCAGCGCGCCGGATCCAGTTGACCCGATCGCCCACAACGCCCGGCCCGCTGGGGTTTCCGGCCGTCCGTACGGGACCGGTCACGGTCGGTCGCGCGACTCCTGGGCCCGGTCGAGATCGAGCCCGGCCGAGGCGGACCAACTGGCCAGGAGCTTGAGCCGTTCCTCGGTCGGCGAGCCGGCGGGCGCCGTGTACATGGCGAGGGTCAGGTCCGGGTCGCCCGCGGGACGCAACGACTCGTAATCCAGATCCAGGTCGCCGACCACCGGATGCAAGATCAACTTCTTGCCGTGGGTCTTCTCCAGCACGGCATGCTGGGCCCAGAGCGTACGGAAGGTCTCGTCCTTGACCGACAGCTCGCCGACCAGCGCGGCGAGATCGGTGTCGTCGGGATAGCGGCCCGCGTCCAGCCGCAGGAACGCGACCATGTCGGCGGCCACCGTCGGCCAGTCCCGGTAGAAGATCCGGGCCTCCGGCCGGAGGAACGTGTAGCGGGCCGAGTTGCGGTCGGCCGGGGCCATGCCGGAGAAGTCGTAGACGGCGTCGGCCAACGGGTTCCAGGCGAGGATCTCGGAGCGGCGGCCCATCACGAAGGCGGGCAGGTCGGCCGCCATCTCCAGCAACCGCTGCACACCCGGCCGGACCCGCTGCGGAGCCAGCCGCCGCTTCGCCGCCGGCCGGACCAGATTGCGCAGATGGTCCCGCTCGGTCTCGTCCAGCCGGAGCACCCGGGCGATCGCGTCCAGGATC
This sequence comes from Microlunatus speluncae, assembly GCF_009299835.1. GTDB lineage: Bacteria > Actinomycetota > Actinomycetes > Propionibacteriales > Propionibacteriaceae > Microlunatus > Microlunatus speluncae. Next base: position 316,689 of record NZ_VKCZ01000014.1, on the reverse strand, counting down.
GCGTCCGACGCCGCCGGGGCCCGGCCCTGTTCCAGCCGGACGTAGTAGTCGACGCTCACGCCGGCCAGCAACGCCAGCTCCTCCCGGCGCAGGCCCGGCACCCGGCGCCGGCCGCCACCGGGCAGGCCGACATCGTCGGGCCGTACCCGAGCCCGGCGGGTGCGCAGGAACTCGCCGAGGTCGTTGGTCACTTGTTCATTATCGGCGGCCCGGCGCGATCAAGACTGGGCACTGCCAGACCCAGGATGCGCGGACCCACGACTGCGCCGACCGCCGGACGAACGGAGCCTCGGGTCCCCGGCCGGATCGGCAGCACGGTTGTTGCCATGACCTATGACCTGAACCCCTATGACCTGAACACCCGCATCGCCGTTGTCACCGGTGCCGCCAGCGGCATCGGCTCCGAGATCGCCCTGACCCTGGCCCGGTCCGGCGCCCGGGTCGCCCTGCTCTCCCGCCGGGCCGACCGGGTGCAGGACCTGGCCGACAAGATCCGGGCCGAGGGCGGCCAGGCGCTGGCCGTCGCCACGGACGTGACCGCCGACCTGGCCGACACCGTCGACGCCGTGCACACCGCGTTCGGACGGGTGGACCTGCTCGTCAACAACGCCGGCGTGATGCTGGCCAACCCGTTCACCGAGGGCCGCGTCGACGAGTGGCGGCGGATGATCGACACCAACCTGACCGGCCTGCTCAACCTCACCCGGGCCTTCACGGCCGACCTGATGGAATCCGGTCGTGCCGGCGCGGCCGACCTGATCAACGTGTCGTCCATCGGCGCCCACCTGACCTTCCCCAACTACGCCGTCTACACCGCGACCAAGGCCGCCGTCACCCACCTCTCGGCCAACCTGCGCACCGAGTTCGGCCCGCTGGGGATCCGGGTCACCAACGTCGAGCCCGGACTGGTCGCCACCGAGCTCGGTGATCACATGGACAATCCGGAGGTCGACGCCCACCTGGCCGCCTGGCGCGAGCAGGTCCCCCCGCTGAACCCGGCCGACATCGCCGATGTCGTCGGCTTCGTGACCAGCCGCCCGAAGCAGGTCAACCTGCGCCAGGTGATGGTGATGCCCACCCTCCAGGCCTGACCTCGGGCCTCCTCCCGCCCGCCGCGACGCGGCCGATGATCACCATTGGCTGCGGCAGGTGACCGGCAGACATAGTGGTCAACTTGGCCGCGACTACGCGGCCAAATTGACCGCCATGATCGGCGAACCCGGCTCAGGTGGGGTCGCGGCCCTTGAGGAGGTCGTTGATCTTGGCCAGGCGGTCGGTCACCTGGGCTTCGAAACCGTGGTTCGTCGGCTGGTAGTAGTCGGCGTCGACCAGTTCGTCGGGCAGGTGTTGCTGGGCGGCGATGCCGTGCGGGGCGTCGTGGGCGTACTTGTAGCCCTTGCCGTGGCCGTAGTCCTTCGCGCCCGAGTAATGGGCGTCGCGCAGGGGTGGCGGGACGAGGCCGATCCGGCCTTGCCGGACGTCGGACAGGGCGGCGCCGATCGCCGTCACGACCGCGTTGGACTTGGGGGCCAGGGCGCAGTGGATGACGGCGTGGGCCAGGGTGATCGACGCTTCGGGGAAGCCGATCATCGCCACCGTCTGGGCAGCCGCGGCGGCCAGCGGGAGGGCGGTCGGATCGGCCATGCCGATGTCCTCGGAGGCCAAGATCATGATCCGCCGGGCGATGAAGCGCGGGTCCTCGCCCGCCTCGATCATCCGGGCCAGATAGTGCAGCGAGGCGTTCACGTCGGAGCCGCGCATCGACTTGATGAACGCGCTGATCACGTCGTAGTGCTGATCACCGTCGCGGTCGTAGCGGACGGCGGCCTTGTCGACCGCCTGCTCGATCGTCGCCGTGGTGATCACCGAGCTCTGCACGGCACCGGCGCCGGCCGCGGACTCCTCCAGATAGGTCAGGGCCCGGCGAGCATCACCGCCGGCCAACCGGAGCAGGGTCTCCCGCGCCTCGTCCTCGAGCTGGTACGGCTCGCCGTCCGGCGTCCGTACGCCTCGCTCGTCGGTCAACGCCCGGGTCAGCAGGCCGGAGATGTCGTCGTCGGTCAACGGCTTCAGGGTGAGCAGCAGCGACCGGGACAGCAGCGGCGAGATCACCGAGAAGCTCGGATTCTCTGTGGTGGCAGCGATCAGGGTGACCAGCCGGTTTTCCACGGCGGGCAGCAGCACGTCCTGCTGGGTCTTGGAGAAGCGGTGCACCTCGTCGACGAACAGCACGGTCTGCCGGCCGTGCCGCAACTCACTGCGAGCCTGGTCCAACACCGCCCGGACATCCTTGACCCCGGCGGTGACGGCCGAGATCTCGACGAACCGGCGCTCGGTCTGCCGCGACACCACCGCGGCGATCGTGGTCTTGCCCACGCCCGGCGGGCCCCAGAGGAAGACCGACATCGGCTCGCCGGAGGCCAGCCGGCGCAGCGGCGAGCCCGGCGCCAGCAGATGGGTCTGGCCGACGATCTCCTCCAGCGTCCGCGGCCGCATCCGCACGGCCAGCGGCGTACCGGCATGATCGACATCGCCCAGGCTGCCACCCAGCGGTGCCGGAACGGCCCGGCTCGACCGCGCCTCCGGCACCGGGTCGCCGAACAGATCTTCACTCACCAGCACACCTCATCACATCGGACCGACGCCGTCGCCGTGGCCCACGCCCCGGCCGAAGGTTCCTCGTAATCTGAGCGAAGGTACGCGCCCTAACCGCGACCGGACTCGAGGAGAGCTGACATGCGCAGGCGTCTCAACGGCACGGTTGAAACCCCGTGGCTCGACAGCGCGGTGCTCCGCGGCAACCGGCCCGGCGACGACGTCGAACGGATGCTGCCGATCTATCTGCCGCCGGGCTATCACGACGGCGACCGGCGCTATCCGGTGATCCACTGGCTCGCCGGCCACGGTGGCAGCGGTCCGCTGCTGCTGAACTCGCCGGCCTGGGCCGAATCGCTGCCGGAGCGGATCGACCGACTGATCACCACCGGCGCGATGCCGCCGGCCATCGTCGCCCTCCCCGACTGCTGGACCATCTTCGGCGGCGCGCAATATCTCAACAGTTCCGCCCTCGGCCGCTACGAGGACTATCTGATCGACGAGCTCGTGCCCTACGTCGACGCGAACTACCGCACCCTGGCCGCCCGGGAGCACCGAGGCCTTTCGGGCAAGAGCAGCGGCGGGTACGGGGCGATGGTGCAGGCGATGCGGCATCCCGAGACCTTCGGCGCCTTCGCCAGCCACAGCGGCGACATCTACTTCGAGTTCGGGCTGATCCCCGATCTGGCCAAGCTGCACGCCAACCTGATGAAGCTGGGCGGCGTCGAGGGCTTCATCGAGCAGATCCCGACGATGAAACCCAAGGGGCACGATCCGTTCTTCTCGGTGCTCGGCATGCTCTGCTACGGCGCCGCCTACGCGCCGAACCCGGACGCGCCGCGCGGCTTCGACCTGCCGATCGATCCGGAGACGGGCATCCTCGACGAGGCGGTCTGGGCGCGCTGGCTGGAGTGGGATCCGCTCCGGATGATCGATCGCCCGGAGTACCTCGAGGCCTGGCGATCGATGCGCTACCTCTATCTGGATTGCGGCCTGTGGGACGAGCTCAACTTCCAGACCGGCACCAGGCGGCTGAGCCAGAAGCTCGTCGCGGCCGGGATCGAGCACGACTTCGAGCTCTTCGACGACGGGCACATCGACGTGCCCTATCGCAACGACGTCTCCCTGCCGCGACTCTCGGCCGCCTTACAGGAGTAGGCCGGTCGTGCCAGTCGTTGCAGTCATGACTGCAATAACTGTATTCTGAACCGATGGGTACGACCGACGCCGAACTGGACTTCGCCGACGCGATCGCCGCGTTCTTCGCCCGGGAAGGGATGCCGCTGATCGCGGGCCGGGTGATCGGCTGGCTGCTGATCTGCGACCCGCCGGAACAGACCGCCGCCGAACTGGCCGACGTGCTCGAGGTCAGCCGGAGCTCGATCAGCAGCGCGACCCGCCTGCTCACCCCGAGCGGTCTGGTCGAGGGGGTCCGCCGCCGCGGCGAGCGGCAGGAGTATTTCCGGATCGCCGCCGACGGCTGGAGCCGGATGCTGATGCGCCGCTACGAGTACGCGGCCGCCTTCCGCGATCTCACCGCGACCGGGCTGAGTGCCCTGGCGGACGCACCGGCCGAACGCCGGGAACGGCTGGAGAACGTCCATGCCCTGTACGGGTTCCTGGCCGGTGAACTGCCGGCGCTACTGACCCGCTGGCAGACCGAGAAGGAGCAGAAGCATGATCGACGATCTTGATCTGGAGCACACCGTCCACCACCTCGACTGCGCCGAGGGCCGATTGCGGGTGATCACCGCCGGCGACACCGGCCCACCGGTGGTCCTGCTCAGCGGCGGCGGCACCGACAGCGCCACCCTCAGTTGGCGGCACCTGATCCCGGCCCTCGCGCCGACCTTCCGGGTCTTCGCTCCGGACTGGCCGAAGCAGGGTGGCAGCCGACCCTGGGACGGGCTCGCCGATCATGATCGCCTGGTGCGGTGCGTCACCGAGGTCCTTGATCATTTCGAACTGGCCGAGGCGGCATTCGTCGGCCTCTCTCAGGGCGGTGCGGTCGCGCTGGCGTACGCGATCGAACAGCCGGGCCGAGTCAGCCGGCTGGTCGCCCTGGCCCCCGGCGGGATCATCGACTTCCCGCCGGTGGTGCACCAACTGCTCTGGCTGACCGCCAAGATCCCGTTCCTCAACCGGACCCTGCCCAGCCTCATGGCCGGGAGCAGACCGCAGACCGTCGCCTTCGCCCGCCGCGGGTTGTTCGCCGCCCTGCCGGCCGATTTCGAGCAGGTGGTGGACGAGATCATGGCCGAGTCCGCGGCCGGCTCGAGCTCCAGCGACTGGCAGAACACCTCGATCGGGCCGCTCCGGATGCGCGTCGATCTCCGACCCCGGCTGCCCGAGATCAACTGCCCGACCTTGTTCCTGCAGGGCGATTCCGACATCGGCATCCGGCCCCGGTTCACCATCGAGGCCGCCCGCCTGGTCCCCGGCGCCAAGATCGTGATCTTGGAAAACACCGGCCACTGGATCAGCCGCCAATCCCCCGACCTCGTCAACCCGATGATCAAGGACTTCCTCTCCGACTCCGCGCCGTGACGTAGTCCGTTTCCTGCGGTCACTGATGGGGACGCTCGGGTCTCGTTCCCTGAGCCTGTCGAAGGGCAAACCAGTTGATCTTCGAGTTCCTCAAGAGGCAACCATCCGGCCTGCCCTTCGACAAGCTCAGGGAACGATCATGCTCGGGCGGGGGCCGACGGCCTGCCGTACGGCCGGGGCGATCTCCTGACCCCAGCGGCCGAGCGGCCGGTCGTCCTGGCTGCCGTGATCAGCGGCGAAGAGCAGGAAGCCGGCTGCCCGGTGCTCCAGCACCGCGCCGGTCAGCTCCTCGACCCACTGATCGACCGAGCCACCGAGCCAGCGGCCGTCTTGATCACGGGTGGCGGCCAGGGGCCGGTCGGTGATCCGGCCCGGGACGTTGAAGATCGTGGCGATCTCGCCCGGGTCCCGGCCGGCCTCGAGGGCCGCGGCGTCGATCAGCGGCCGCGATTCCCGGTAGCGCGGGCTCAGCCAGTCCGCCGCGTGGCCGGGGATCCAGCCGTTGGCGACCCGGCCGGTGACGGCCAGCGACTTCGGCCCGACCGAGCCGGTCCAGACCGGGGCGGCGGAGACCGGAGCGGGGTCGATCCCCTCGACGCGGTAGTGCCGACCGTGGAAGGTGACCGGAGAGCCGCCGCCGGACAACAACTTGATCACCGTGATCGCCTCTTCGAAGGCCTCGACCGCCGCACCCGGCGACAGCCGCGGCACGCCGAGGTCGGAGATCCGGTCCCACAGCCCGCCGGCCCCGGCACCGAGGACGATCCGGCCGCCGGACAGTGCCGCCAGCGAGGTCACGGTGCGCGACAGCATGGGCGCGGGGCGGGTCGGCAGGTTCGTGACGTTGGCGAAGGCGGCGAGACGCTCGGTGCGGCCGAGCACGAAGCCGACCGCTGCGTAGGCGTCCAGTCGATCACCGAGATACGGGTGATCGGACAGCGACATCAGATCGAGCCCGTCGCGATCGGCGCGCTCGGCCCGCCGGAGCAGGTCAGGGATGTCACGGAGGCCGCTGTGGGCCCCGAAGCCGAAGACGACATTCGGCAGAGTCATGGGACTTTCCTTCCGACACACATTCAGTTCGTATGACGAACCATAGTAGTTCGTAGTACGAACTCCATCCGCGCGACCCTGGTCGGCGGACGCGACCCTGGTCGGCGGACGCGACCGGTGCAACGGTCGCGTGGGCCGATAGCGGTCGCGCGGGCAGAAATCGCGCGGCGGGGCTGGGCGCGGGCTCAGGCCGGGTGGGCCGGTTCGGCGGCGGGTTCCGGAAACACCACCGGCACTTGGTTATCGGCCACGATCCGGCCGAGCAGGTCGGCCAAGACCGCGCGCTCGGCGGCGTCCAACCCGCCGGCCAGCGCGTCGATCCGGCGGCAGGTCTCGGCATAGAACTCGGCGGCCAGGCGGCTGCCCCTGGCGGTGAGCGCGACCCGCACGGCCCGGGTGTCCTGCGGATCGGGCTCCCGCCGGACCAGTCCGTTGCGCTCGGTGCGATCCACCAGCCCGGTGATGCTCGATTTGGCCAGCCCGAGCACCGAGCCCAGCCGGCCCATCCCGTACGGCTGCCCCATCAGCACGCAGAGCAACTGCCCCTGCTGCTGGGTCAGCCCGTAGTCCCGCGCGGAGTGCGCGTACACGGCATCGACCAGGAACGAGCTCCGCACCAACCCGGTCACCACCGACACTCGCCCCTGCTCCGCTGCCACCAACCCAGCCTAACGACAGGCGCGAACCACAGACGCGACCGTTCTCGGCCGACGCGACCGCTGTAGAGGTCGCGTACGCCGAGAACGGTCGCGCCTGGGCTGGGTCAGACGGGAGCCGAGCTGGGTCAGGCGGGAGCCGGGGCGGGCTTGGCGTCGACGCCGGCTTCCTTGCGCTGGGCGGAGGTGATCGGGGCCGGGGCGTCGGTGAGCGGGTCGACGCCGCCGCCGGACTTCGGGAACGCGATCACCTCGCGGATCGAGTCCGAGCCGGCCAGCAAGGCGACGATCCGGTCCCAGCCGAACGCGATGCCGCCGTGCGGCGGGGCCCCGTAGGCGAACGCGTCGAGCAGGAAGCCGAACTTCTCGTTCGCCTCCTCCGGCTCGATCCCCATCACCTTGAACACCCGCTCCTGGATGTCGCGACGATGGATACGGATCGAGCCGCCGCCAATCTCGTTGCCGTTGCAGACGATGTCGTACGCGTACGCCAGGGCCGAGCCCGGATCGGTGTCGAAGGTCTCCAACGATTCCGGTTTGGGCGAGGTGAACGCGTGGTGCACCGCGGTCCAGGCGCCCGACCCGACCGCGACGTCACCGGCCGCGACCGCGTCCCCGGCCGGCTCGAACAGGGGCGCGTCGACGATCCAGACGAAGGCCCACGCAGCCTCGTCGATGGCGCCGATCCGCTTGCCGATCTCCAGCCGGACCGCGCCGAGCAGGGCCTGCGAGGCCGACCGGCCGCCGGCGGCGAAGAACACACAGTCCCCCGGCTCGGCACCGGTCACCTTGGCCAGGCCGTCGCGCTCGGTCTCGGACAGGTTCTTGGCCACCGGGCCGCCGAGCTCGCCGTCCGCGCCGACCAGCACGTACGCGAGCCCGCGAGCCCCGCGCTGCTTGGCGAACTCCTGCCAGGCATCCAGGGTGCGCCGCGGCTGGTCCGCGCCGCCCTTCATGATCACGGCCCCGACGTAGTCGGCCTGGAACACCCGGAACGGCGTCTCGGCGAAGTAGTCGGTCAGCTCGGTGATCTCGAGGTCGAAGCGCAGGTCGGGCTTGTCGGTGCCGTACCGGTTCATCGAGTCGCGGTAGGTGATCCGCGGGATCGGCGTCGTCACCTGGTGCCCGATCAGGCTCCAGATCTGGGTCAGCAGCCGCTCGCTCAGGGCGATCACGTCGTCCTGGTCGACGAAGCTCAGCTCGATGTCCAGCTGGGTGAACTCCGGCTGCCGGTCGGCCCGGAAATCCTCGTCCCGGTAGCAGCGGGCGATCTGGTAATAGCGCTCCAGGCCGCCGACCATCAGCAACTGCTTGAACAACTGCGGGCTCTGCGGCAGCGCGTACCAGGAACCGGGCCGGAGCCGGGCCGGGACCAGGAAGTCGCGGGCACCCTCGGGCGTGGACCGGGTCAGGGTCGGCGTCTCGACCTCGACGAAGTTCTCGCCGGCGAGCAGCGTCCGGGCCACCCGGTTGACCTCGCTGCGCAGCCGGATCGCGGCCGCCGGGGCCGGTCGGCGCAGGTCGAGATAGCGGTACTTGAGCCGCGTCTCCTCGCCGACGTTGATCCGCTCGTCGATCTGGAACGGCAGCGGAGCGGCCGGGTTGAGCACCTCGAACTCGGCCGTCACGACCTCGATCTCACCGGTCGGCAGGTCCGGGTTGGCGTTGCCCTCGGGCCGCCGGGACACCTCACCGATGATCTTGATGCAGTACTCGTTCCGCAGGTCGTGCGCGCCGGAGGCGGCCAGGATCTCGTCCCGGACGACGACCTGGACGATGCCGCTCGCGTCCCGCAGGTCGAGGAAGGCGACTCCGCCATGATCTCGCCGGCGCCCCACCCAGCCGGCCAGCGTGACCGTGGTCCCGGCGTGCTCGGCGCGCAGGCTCCCGGCGTCGTGCGTGCGAATCAAACCCCTCGTCCCTTCTGAAGTTCGGTGGCCGCGCCAAGTGCGGCACGGACCTGCCGATCCTAGTGTCGCGGTGACGAAGTTGTGCAACGCTTGCCGGCGCCCAGGCACACACATCGCTGCGTTCTCCTCGGTCGATATATGACCCGATATGTCTTCCTCGTCGGCCTGGCGATGCGCGCACCTGAACACCGGCAACCGTCACACACCTTCGTCACCACGACACTAGTGCCGGACGACCAGGACGGCCGAGCCGCGGTGCGGCACGAGGTTTCCCTCGGCGGCGGGACTGGGCGACACTAGAAGCATGGTCGGGCGCAGGACGGTCGTCACGGATCGAACCCGGGGGTTCGGTGGACTCGTCATCGCCGTCCTGATTCTGCTCACCGGCTGCGTCGTCGTGCTGACTGGCGCGACTCCCGCCCACGCCTGCTCGTGCGAGGCGATCACCCGGGCGGAGGCGGCCGAGCAGGCCGACGTGATCATCTTCGGCACCGTCCGTTCGGTCCGCCCGGTCGCCGATCCCGCCTCCGGCCGGGAGCTCGTCGTGGAGGTCCGCTACGTCTACAAGGGCACCGCGTACGCCGAGCAGGTGGTGCAGTCGCCCGACGACGCGGCCGCCTGCGGCTTCGCCGCCGAGCCCGGGACCACGATGGTGATCTACGCGACCGAACGGTCCGATCCGGCCACCGAGTATGCGTACGAGCTGATGAGCACGGCGTGCGCCGGCAACGTCGTCACCGACACCGCGCCGCGCGGGCTCGGCCAACCGGAAGCGCCGACCCCCGGCTCCTCGGCCGACGTCGGCTCGGCCGAGCGGACCAACGACCTGATCGGACGGCTGCTGCTCGGCATCGGTCTCGGCGCCCTCGGCCTGGTGATCATCGTCGGCGGCGCCCTCTTCTGGCTCTGGCGCCCCGGCCGCCCGAATCGCTGACACCCCGCACGACCCCGACTTCCACTGGCTGGAGTCGGGCGCGTCACGGTACGGACTGGTCATGGAACTCTCTTCCATGCCCGACGGAAACATGGCACATTGTTCCACGCGTGGGTCTGATCTGATCGGGAGGCAGTGTCGCTATGACGAATCGGAAAGCCGTTGCACCGACCTGGGTGCGCCAGGCGGGGTTGGCCGCGAGCATGATCGGAATCGGGATCGGGATCGGCGCTGTGATCAATCCGGGCGGCGGCCCGGCCCAGGATCCGACCGCCGCGGTGACGCTGCCCGCGGCCCAGCCGGCGGGAAATCCGGATGACACGCCGCCCGAGGGCGACGGACGGCCCGGTGATCAAGCGTCGCTGTCCGGCGGTGCGATGTGGTATCCATGGGCCCCCGGCCCGGGCGAGCTCGGGGCCGCGCCGATGGCCTTCTCGGTCGATCACTTGATCAACGGCCGGACGGCCAAGAAGGTGATCGCGTCCTGGGGCCGCAACGAGGACTCCCCCACCGCGCCGCTGGTCAACACCCGCGCGATCGGCGAGGACAACGGCCAGATCTTCAAGCCGTACGACGCGCTGCCGTCGACCTTCACCGGGGTCGCCACCAGCCGGCTCCGCAACGGCGACATCCTGTCGGCCAGCTTCGTGCCGGGGACGGCGCCGGCGCCGAACCGGATCGGCCTGCCGATGGCGAAGTCGACCGACGTGGCCAAGACCTGGACCACCTGGACCGCGCCGCTGATCGAGAACAAATGGAAGCTCGCCTGGTATCGCGTGCACCGTGATCTGCTCGAGCTGGCCGACGGCACGCTGTTGCTCGGCGGCTACGGCAAGGGCGTGATCAACGGCGTCGACAAGGAATACAGCCTGGTCTTCGAGTCCAAGGACGGCGGTCAGACCTTCAGCCAGCGGTCGGCGGTCAACGCCGGCACCTCGTTCTCGACCAATGAGCTCGGCTTCGGCCGGACCGCCGACGGCCGGCTGATCGCGATGATGCGCGGCTCCGAGGCGGTGGCCCGGCCGCCGTCGATGCCGCTGACCCAGGCCTTCTCCGACGACGACGGCAAGACCTGGACCGAGGTCAAGCCGTACGTCCCGCCGGAGGGCATGCCGAACAACGGGATCATGCCGAAGTTCCTGCTGCAGGCCAACGGCCAACTGCTGATGACGTACGGCCGGCCGGACAACAACGTCGTGGTCTCCCGCGACGGCACCGGCCGGACCTGGGACGACGGCGAAACGCTCTACGCCCGCTACCCCGGCGACGATCCGTTGCGGCGTTGGCAGGGCAGCAGCGGCAACATGGACCTGACCGCGCTGAACAACGGCTCCTCGCTCGCCTTCGGCGACACCTGCCACAACATCTGGTTCTGCCGGGAGTACGGCCACGACAACAAGATCTGGACCCGCAAGGTGGACGCGCTCGGCCCCGGCGTCGGCAAGCTCGACCTGACCACCAAGGTCCGGGACAAGATCATCAAGCTGGACGGCAACGTGGTCGCGGCCGACGCCCGGTTCCCCGAGCAGCGGATCGAGGGCGCCGTCGACGGCAGCTCCGAATACCGGTCCGCGGCCCGGCTCGACCGCAAGCAGGAGTTGATCATCGAGCTGGACCGGACCTACACGCTGAACCGGATCGGGCTGATGCTGGCCAAGGGCGAGCTGAACAGCGCCAAGGTGGAGACCTCGATCGACGGCAAGACCTGGGGCAAGCCGGTCGTGCGCACCGGCGACCGGACCGACTACGCGATGAGCTACCACGCGCTGGACGAGGTCCAGGCCAAGTTCGTCCGGATCACCCGGGACAGCCGGGCGCCGCTGACCGCGATCACCGAGCTCGAGCTGTACGCCAGCCACCTGCTCACCTTCGAGAACGACGCGATCACCCAGATCCCGCGGACGATCAAGGACGCCCGCTACGCCCTCGTCGCGGATAAGGGGACGGTCCCGGGCTATGACCACTCGAACGCCCGGATGGTGTTGATCGACGCCGACCAGGCCGGCCGCGCCACCGCGACCATCCCGGCCCAGACGCCGGCGGCCGGGCAGCATGTCGGCTTCGGCTTCTCGGGCTACGGCTACGGATCGGGGGCGCTCTGGGAGATCCTCGGCCGCAGCGGGGACGGGGACGAGAAGGTCGCGTACAAGCTGCTGCTGGTGCCGGACTGGACCGCCAACGTGATGGTGGTGAAGGCCTGGAACGGCTCCGCCTGGGTCGAGGTCGGCCGGACCGGCAGCCCCGTCGTCCCGAACAAGCAGTGGATGTCGGTGACTGTCGACAGCACCGGAGCCAAGACCACGGTGTCGATCAACGGCAAGGAACTCGGCTCCACCGCGGCCAAGCTGGCCGACGTCGACACGTTCACCGGCTTCCGGGCGCAGACCGGCCTCAACCCCGAGGACGTCGGCAACATGGAACACTCCTACGACGACATCGAGATCCGCCCGCTCGGCTGATCCCGCGGCAGCGGCGATCCCGGGCAAAAGTGAAGGTCAGGCGGTCCCCCCGGCCCGCCTGACCTGAGAAAATTGTGCATGATCAACGGGGGCTGACCTGGCGAAACGGCTCGGAAGTAGAAGTAGAACCGAGTCTCACTTCGGAACCCGTTTTCCGGCGAGCGCGCGAAAGCTCTGGGATCATGGAAGGTGTCACCGCGTCCGGCTGCCACCCGCAGCGATCCGACCGCCCGGCTGTTCCTCGACGCCGCCGCGGAACTGATCGACGCGTCCCTCTCCCCGACCAGCGACAATCCGCCGCGTCGGCTGCGCGGCTTCCAGTTCCCGGCGGCGCTGGACTGGCTGCGGATCGAGGACGTGGTCCGGATGGTCGCCGACCGGCCCGGCGGCAGCCGGCAGGCCTTCCACCAGCGGTGGCAGAGCAAGGAGTCGTTCATCAACGACGCCGTGATCTACGCCATGCAGTATCGGGACCGGCCGGAGACCGAGCTGGTGCCGCTGCTGAGCCGGCTGCCGGGACTGGCCGACGGCCCGGTCGGTGACGGGGTCGCGGCGTTCGCCCGCGAGTTCATCGGCTTCGTCGAGTCCGTACCGCGGGTGTTTCTGATGTCCCACCTGGCCGGGCACCTGGACCGGCATCCGGAGCTGCACCGCCGTTTCCTCGAGTCCTGGCTGCCGGGCCGGCAGCCGCTGGTGCAGGCCTTCGAAGAATTGCTCGGCCGGCTGCCGGTGGTGCTGCGGCCGGAGTGGACGACCGGCCGGTTCGATCGCGCCCTGCAGGCGTTGCTCGACGGAGTCGTCCTGCAGTCCCGGCTGCAGCCCGACGAAACCCAGGCCGACGCCTGGACCCACGCCGACCTCTTCGCCGAATCCGTCGTCGCCCTCACCCTCGGCGCCCTCGACACCACCCGCACCGGCGCCACCGCGATCGCCGCCCTCACCTCCGCCGCCGCCAAACCCTGAGTAGTCAGACTCTCACCACGCCATAGCGTGGTGAGAGTCTGACAAGTCGGGGGGTTCAGGGGGTTTCTGAGGGGAGGAGGCCGCGCTGGACGGCCTTGATCAACTCGGCGTGATCGGACTCAGTCTGGTCGGCGTAGCCCGCGGCGAACCGGCACAGGGCCTGATCCATCTTGTCCGAGGATCCGACGTAGCCGGCGATCATGGAGGCACCGCTGGTCCGGGCGTGGCCCTTGGCCAGCAGGTGGCCGACGATCCCGGCGTAGTCGGTCAGCGCGGCGGCGTCGATCGCGTCCAGCGGGATCGCGCCCTTCATGTTGCGGAACTGGCGGACGTAGAACTGCCGGTCGCCGACCGAGGTCCAGCCGAGCAGCGGATCGCTGACGGTCTGCAGGCTCTGCTGATATTCGACCACCCGTTGCCCCTGGTGGTCGTGCCAGGCCGAGTCGCCGTGCACGAACTTGGCCAGCACCGACCGGCGTGCCTGCTTCAGTTGCAGGAACACGACATCGTCCGGGCTGCTGCCCTCGAGCAGCGCGACGTAGGCGCGCAGGCCGACGCTGCCGACCCCGACCACCTTGTGCGCGATGTCGACCAGCGTGTAGCCGCCCAACGCCCGTTGCCAGTGCAGCGCCAGCGTCCCCAGATATTGATCAAGGGCCTCCCCCAGCGCCGCTGCCTCGGCCGCCGGCACCCGGGTGATCAACGGCGGTTCCTCGACGATCCGCCGTCGGCCCTGCTGCTCGACGGTGAACCGCGGCAGCGCCCGGTCGCTGGTCCGGTGCCGAGCGCGCTTGGCCGACCGGGTGATCTCCTCCCGCAACGTCTTCTCGGTCGCGGTCTCGTGCAGCCGCTCGACGTCCAGCCGGTTGTACGAGCGGGTCAGCAGCGGCTGGTCGGCGAGGAACCGGACCTCGGCCCGATACTCGGCGACGCAGGCCGCCACCGAATCCCGACATTGATCTTCGGACGACCCGTTCTGCCGGCCGGCGACCCAGATGCTGGCCACCAGCCGCCGCAGGTCCCACTCCCAGCTGCCCGGATGCGCCTCGTCGAAGTCGTTCAGGTCGATCACCAGTTCGCCCTCGGGCGAGGCGTAGAAGCCGAAGTTGCCGAGATGGGCGTCGCCGCAGATCACCGGCATGATCCCGGTCGCCGGCAGGTGGGCCACGTCCTCGGCCATCACGATCGCACTGCCGCGCAGATAGCCGTACGGTGAGGCGGCCATCCGGCCGACCCGGATCGGGATCAGCTCCGGCACCCGTCCCTCGTGCGATTCCATGATCAATGCCACCGGATCCGGCCGGCCGTACGGCGCTCGCCATTCGCCGAGACTCCGCCGCGGCACCCGGTGGCGGAGCGCCCGGCCCATCCGATAGCGCTCGGCGCGCGAGGTCGGCCGGCGGCGAAGGGAGAAGAAGGCGTCACTCTCGGCCGTGGCCAGCACGGTGTGACCGGGGCGGATCACGGGATCCTTCGACACCGACACCCTCCTCCGCCCGCGGTTCCCGACCCGGCGCCGCTGTCCGGGCTCTCACGTCAGTATGGCGGGCCACCCCCGCAGCCCGGGATAGCGGTCAATTCAGCCGCGACTACCCGGCCAAATTGACCGGCGTCTCGCGGAGGGATCCTTGATCCTGACCCTGCCGGTGGGGCACGATCCGGAGATGAACGCGACTCCTGCGGGGCCGGATCATGATCGAGAACTCGTCGACCGACTGCGACGCTCGGTCGAGCGCGGCGTGATCACTCAGGAACAGGCCGATCTGATCCTGGCTGACCAGCCCGCCGACCGGCCCGCAATCGCCGAAGCCGAGGCCGACCGGGAACCCCGGAACGGCCCGCCCATCACCGATCACAGCCCGGCGACCGCGCAGGGACCCAGTGCGATGGGCCCGGCCCGGGAGACCTCCGGGCCGATCGAGACCCCCGACGCGGCGGCTGTGGGACGACCTTCGGCGGAGCCGACCGGCCGGGCCACAGCAGCTGACCCGAGCGTCGCCGAGACCCCCGATCCGGCGGCTGTGGAACGACCTTCGGCGGAGCCGACCGGCCGGGCCGCAGCAGCTGACCCGAGCGTCACCGAGACCCCCGACCCGGCGGCTGTGGAACGACCTTCGGCGGAGCCGACCGGCCGGGCCGCAGCAGCTGACCCGAGCGTCGCCGAGACCCCGGCTCCGGCGGGGGCCGGCGCGGCCGACGGATCCGCCCCGGACGGCCCACCGATGGTCCGCGGCTCGATCGTGGCGGAGGCGCTCGGTTATGTGGGCGGCGTGCTGGTGCTGATCGGGGCGGTGACGATCGCCGTCAACTACTGGGCCGAGATCGGGGTCGGCGGCCGGCTCGCGGTGCTCTTCGGCGCTGCTGCCGTGCTGCTGATCGCCGGCGCGGCCGTGCCGGCCCGGCGGGTCCAGGTCGCGCGGCGGCTGCGCTCGGTCTGCTGGCTGGTGTCGGTGATCCTGTTCGGCGCCGGGATCTCGGTGCTCGCCGAGGAGGTGTTGCGGCTCGATCAGCACACGGGGGTGCTGTCGACGGGTTGCGCAGCGGTCTTCGCCGGCGCGCTGTGGTGGCTCCATCGGACGGTCCCGCAGCAGGTGATCACGGTCCTCCCGCTCGCGCTGACCGCGAGCACCGCGGCGTCTCTGCTGCCGACCGGCTATGGGCACGTGCCGGGGCTGGCGGTCTGGGGCTTCGGCGTCGCCTGGCTCCTGCTCGCCGAGGGCGGCGTGATCGCGGCCCGGCGGGCCGCCGCGATCCTCGGCGGCGGCGCCGCCGTCATCGGCTCTCTGTTCACCATCGGCGCCCACTGGGGCGCGGTGCTCTCGATCGGCTCGGCGGTCGTCCTCGTCGCCGCCGGCGTCGGGTTGCGCAATCTGATCATGCTCGCCCTCGGCGCCGTCGGCATCCTGCTGTCGGTCCCGATGGTCGTCGCCCAGTACTTCCCCGACGCGCTCGTCGTATCCCTCGCCCTGCTCGGCTGCGGCGTCCTCCTGGTCGCCGGCGGCATCGTCATGGCGCGCCGCGGCCGAATCCGTCCGAGCGAACCGGCCCGGGTCGCACTCACCCCGCTCCCGGCGATCGGAGCCGCCATCGGAGTGGCGATCGCGACGACGATCGCCGTACTCCTGCTCGGCCGGTGACCCGCCCACGCTCCAACTGAGCCGCCCTGGCCGACGCGACCCGTATCGGTCGACGCGACCACCACAGCGGTCGCGTCCACCAACAACAGTCGCGCCGACCTCACCCGGCAGACCCGCGGCGCGACCCCGAGAGGCCCGCTCGCCCACACCGTCGCGACAGCACCACCTCAAGAGCCCAGCAGCGCCCCCGCCACGCGACCGCTACCGGTCCACGCGACCACCACAGCGGTCGCGTCCCCCAACAACAGTCGCGCCGACCTCACCCCGCAGACCCCGCGCTAGCCCGAGAGGCCCGCTCGCCAACACCCGTCGCGACAGCACCACCTCAAGAGCCCAGCAGCGCCCCCGCCACGCGACCGCTACCGTCCACGCGACCACCACAGCGCTCGCGTCCACCAAAAACAGTCGCGGCTGCGACTCCACCAGCGCCCGCGCAGACCGCACGACCTGCCGACCTGACCTTCCTCTCGGCCACGCGACCGCTACCAGTCCACGCGACCACCGCAGCGGTCGCGGCAGCCGGTTGCAGTCGCGTCGCCCGGCTTGGGAGGGCGCTGGACAGCACCCCTGCTAGCGGTCGGAGTCGAGGCGGAGTAGTTGGCGGTTGTGGGCGCCGTTGCGCTGGCCGGCCTGCAGCCGGCGGAGTGTCGCCTCGGGGATGTTGTGGCGGAGGGCGGCGGCGCGGGCGTCGGCCGAGCCGAGGTCGGGGATCCGGACCCGGCCGCGGTACGGGTCGGAGGCGACACCCGGCACACAGGTGACCGTCGACCGCGGTGACGCGGCGACGACCGGGACCCGCGGCAGGCTCGGCAGCGCCGGGCCGACCGCATCGGCGTAGGCCCGCTGCCCGTCCATTGTCGGATGGAAGGACTCCGACTGGTCCAGCAGGTCGACGTTGTGGATCCACGGGTCGTCGGTGCAGGTGGCGTGGCCGGCGAACGCCAGCCGGACGTCGACGAAGGTCCAGCCCGCTGCGTCGGCGACCGCCGCCTGCCGCTCCGCGAGCTTGTCGGCCGCGTCGTTCAGCCCGTACATCTCCTCGGCGGTGAAGAAGGTCGCGAGGTGGCAGTCGGTGCCGGCGAACAGGTGCGGGTAGCCGGCCAGCACCCGGTCCACCGACCGGCCGAACCGGGATTCGATCAACGCCAGCGTCGTGGCCAGCCGGGCTGGCAGTTCGTCGGTGATGAACCGCAGCGAGGCCGCGATCTCCTCGGCGCTGTCGCCCCACCACCACGGCTTGGCCGCCTCGCTCAGCACCCGGGCGAAGCCGGCGTCGTTGCCGCCGATGGTCAGCGCGACCGCCGCCGGCTCGGCCTCGGCCGGCAGCCCGGTCTGCACGCTGTCGAGCTGGCCGGGAAGGTCGGAGGTGAGCGCGCCGGAGCAGGCGGCGAGCAGGACGTCGACCTCCCGCTCCCGGCCGATCACCGCCCCGTAGCAGTTGCGTGACCGCAGACAATCCGTGCCGTCGTCGAGGTAGTCGCCCGCACCGACTCCGGAGGAGTACGAGTCACCGAGAATGATCAACACTTCGGATCCCATGATCAGGACCCTATCGGTTCACCTTCCGGGCGAGGGGCTCACTCGGCGGTGGTGACGGCGGGGTGGAGGTCGGCCTCCGGGGGCTGCCAGGTGTCCGGGTCGGCCGGGGTCTGGTCGCCGCTGCGCAGATCCTTCACCTCGCCGCCCTCGAGTCCGCCGAACCAGATGTACGGGATGCCGCGGCGATCGGCGTAGCGGATCTGCTTGCCGAACTTGTCCGCCTTGGGCGCGACCTCGGTCGGGATGCCGCGCCGGCGCAGCCGCCCGGCCACCTCGAACGCGGCGCTCCGGGTCTCTTCGGCGTCGACGGCGACCAAGATCGCGGTCGGCACCGAGCGGGACGCGATGATCTTGCCCTCGGCGAGCAGCGGCACCAGCAGCCGGGTCACGCCGATGGACAGGCCGACGCCCGGATAGGTAGTGCGGCCGTCGGTGGCCAGGGCCTCGTAGCGGCCGCCGGAGGAGATCGAGCCGAGCCTCGGGTAGCCGACCAGCTCGGTCTCGTAGACGGTGCCGGTGTAGTAGTCCAGCCCGCGGGCGATCTTGAGATCGGCGATCAGCCGGCCGGGCACTGAGCGCTTGGCCGCGCCGACCACCTCCACCAGCCGCTCCAGCCCGAGCTCGAGTTGATCATGCTTGACGCCCAGCTCGGCGACTCGGTCGGCGAAGGACTCGTCGGCACTGTTGATCTCCGCCAACCGCAGGCAGGAGTCGGCCTGGGCCGCGGACAGCCCGGCCTCCTTGATCAACAAGTCGCGGACCGCTTCCGGGCCGATCTTGTCCAGCTTGTCGACCAGCCGGAGCACGTCGGTCGGATCCTCGATGTCCAGGCCGAGATAGAAGCCCTGGGCCAGCCGGCGGTCGCTGACCCGCATCAGAACCGGCGGCAGCCCGAGCTCGTCGTGCAGCCGTTCCAGTGCTTCGAGCGTGACCAGGGCGACCTCAACGTCGTGGTGCCCCGCCAGTTCGCCGGCGTCGACGATGTCGATGTCGGCCTGGGTGAACTCGCGGTAGCGCCCCTCCTGCGGTCGCTCGCCGCGCCATACCTTCTGGATCTGGTAGCGGCGGAACGGGAACTGCAGCGCGTGGCTGTGCTCCAGCACGTAACGGGCAAATGGGACGGTCAGGTCGAAGTGCAGCCCGAGGTCGGCCGGAGCGTCTGTGGCCGCGGCCAGCCGGCGGACCGCGTACACCTCCTTGTCGATCTCCCCACCCTTGGCCAGCCGGTCGATCGGCTCGACCGAGCGGGTCTCGACCGAGCCGAACCCGTGCAGTTCGAAGGTCTGCCGCAGCCGGTCGAGGACGTGCTGCTCGACGATCCGCTGGCTCGGGGTGAACTCGGGGAATCCCGACAGCGGCTTGGGGCGGCTCACGACGGCTCCTCCACTTCCTGGTGCAGATAGTCCGGTTGCAGGTACGGGTTGGCGGCGCGTTCCCGCGCCATCGTCGTCTGGGACCCGTGGCCGGGCAGCACCGCCGCGGAATCGGGCAGGCCGGCCATCGTGGTCCGCAGCGTCTCCAGCATGTTGGCTGGATTACCGCGGGGCAAATCAGTTCTTCCGATCGAACCGGCGAACAGGACGTCGCCGCTGAAGATCAGCTCGGTGATCGGCTCACCGCCGGTCGCCGGCCCGGGATCCTGGTAGGGCGTCCGCAGCAGCATCGAGCCCGGGGTGTGCCCCGGCGCGGCGACGACCGTGAGCTCGAAGCCGGCCAGCGTCGGTCGGTCGCCGTCGGCCAGCGTCTCCACCCGGTCCGGCTCGACGAACTCGGTCCGGTAGCCGGCCTCGCCGAGCATCGTGTCGACGCCGGGCGGCATCGCGGCGAACGGGTCGGCCAGCAGATCGCGGTCGGCGCCGTTGATCCAGCACGGCACCTCGTACGCGGCGCACAGCTCGGCGACCGAGTAGGTGTGGTCGAGGTGTCCGTGGCTGGCGATCACCGCGACCGGACGCAGCCGATGCTCGGCGACCACGGAACGTACGTCGTCGGCGGCGTCGACGCCCGGGTCGAGAATCAGGCATTCCGCACCGGGCCCGGCCGCGACCAGAAAGCAGTTGGCCTGCCACGGCCCGGCAGGGAAGGATGCGATCAACACATCCGCGACACTATCGGGCAGGATGGATCCATGAGCCCCGACGCTGACCCCGCTGCTTTTGGACGAGTCGACGCCGACGGCACCGTGTACGTCCGCACCGAGACCGGCGAACGCAGCGTCGGTCAGGTGCCGGACACCGATCCCGCCGAGGCCTTGCAGTTCTTCGTCCGCCGGTTCACCGCCCTGGAACTGGAGGTGTCCCTGCTCGAACGCCGGATCGCCTCCGGGACGCTGTCGCCGGACGACGCCACGACGTCGATCAAGACCGTCCGCACCGCCGTCACCGACGCCAACGCCGTCGGCAACCTGGAAGGCCTGCTGGCCCGGCTGACGGCATTGGAACCGGTGTTGTCCGAGCAGCGCGCCGTCCGTAAGGCCGAGCGGGCCAAGCAGCAGGACGAAGCCCGCGGCGCCAAGGAGCGCTGCGTCGCCGAGGCCGAGAAGCTGGCCGGCGGCAACGACTGGCGCGGCGGCGTGAACCGGTTCCGGACGCTGCTCGAGGAATGGAAGCAGCTGCCCCGGCTCGACCGGTCCAGCGACGGCGAGCTGTGGCATCGCTTCTCCTCCGCCCGGACCACGTACACCCGGCGGCGGAAGGCGCACTTCGCCCAGCAGGCCGAGCAGCGCGACTCGGCCCGGGTGATCAAGGAACGTCTGGTCAAGTCCGCGGAGGCGCTGGCCGGCTCGACCGAGTGGGGCGACACTACCCGGGAACTGCGCGGGCTGATGGCGGAATGGAAGGCCGCCGGCCCCGCCCCGCGCGAGATCGACGACGCGCTGTGGAAGCAGTTCCGGGCGGCGCAGGACCAGTTCTTCGACGCCAAGCAGGCCGCGTTCGCCGCCCAGGACAGCGAGTTCCGGGACAACCAGGCGAAGAAGGAAGAGCTGCTCCTCGAGGCCGAGAAGCTGGTCCCGGTGAAGGATCTCGGGTCGGCCCGGTCCGCGTACCGCGAGATCGCCGACCGGTGGAACGACATCGGCAAGGTCCCCCGCGAGGCGATGCGGACCCTGGACAACCGGATGCGAGCCGTCGAATCGGCGATCAAGCAGGCCGAGGACGACCGCTGGCGCCGGACCAACCCGGAGACCCGGGCCCGCGCCGAGGACACCGCCGCCAAGCTCGAGGCCCAGATCCACGAGCTGGAGACCAAGGCGGCCAAGGCCGAGGCCCGCGGCGACGCCCGCGCCGCCCGGGACGCCTCGAACTCCGCCGAGACCTACCGCCAGTGGCTGGAGCAGGCCCGCAAAGCCGCCAGCGACTACAGCGGCTGATTCTCTCCGACTTGTCAGAACTGAGTTGTGCCATGGGGCAACTCAGTTCTGACAACTCGGCTGGGTGCGGCGGGTCGGGCCGGTGATCGAATCGGGGCTGAGCTATCCGGAGGTCGGAGCGACCGAAGGTGTGCTTCCGGCCGGATATCGGCACCTGCGCCGAGCCGCCGTGATCGGGCACGGGCCCGACTTCTTCCGCCGGGCCGGGGAGTTGGTGCTCGGCTGGGAGGTGCAACGGCGGTCCGGTTTGATCGTCCGAGCACCCGGCCCGGTCCGGGACGGGCTGGACGCCGAGTTGATCATCGCGGTGGGTCCGCTGCGGGTCCGGGCGCCGCTGCGCGTGGTGTATCTGATCACCGAGCCGCGTCGGATCGGGTTCGGCTACGGGACCAGGATTGGCCACCCGGAGCGGGGCGAGGAGTCGTTCATCGTGACCCTCGGCGACGATGACGCGGTGCGGATGGTGATCACTGCCTTCTCCCGTCCGGCTTCCCGACTGGCCCGCCTCGGCGGCCCGCTCACCCACCTGGTCCAGCACCACTACACGGAGCGCTACCTCCGCTCCCTCGCCTCCTGAATCCACGCGTCCGCTGCGATCGGCTCAGGTGAGCGGGAGATACATGACGTGCAGGCCGACGAGGCCGTGCTCGCGGTGGTCGAAGGCGTCCGGGACCGTGCCGATGATCTTGAAGCCGAGCCGCTGCCACAGGTGCACTGCGGCCGCGTTGGTCTCGACCACCGCGTTGAACTGGATCCCGCGGAACCCGTTCCGCCGGTGCCAGTCGATCATGTATTCGGCAAGTGCCCGGCCCACGCCGCGGCCGCTCCGAGCGGGGTCGACCATGAAGCTCGCGGTGCCGATGTGGCTGCCGGCCCCGGGCCGGTTCGGCCCCATCTTGGCGCTGCCCAGCACATGATCACCCTCGACCGCGACCACCACGTGATCGGGCGGCGGCTGCAGCCACAGCCCGCGCGCTCGCTCCGACGTCAGGTCGAGTGGATAGGCGTACGTCTCCCGGGCCTGAACGATCGTGTCGAAGAACGGCCAGATCTGCGGCCAGTCCGCGGCGGTCGCGGTCCGGATCTGCATGGTGTCCCGAGTCGTCACGAGGTGACCGTACCGCGGCCTTCCGTGGCGGTCACTCCCCCGGATCGAGTCGATCGATCCCCTGGTCGATGACGTCGAGGAAGGTCAGGGCGGCATGAGGTGAGGCGAAGTTGAGCTCGTTGTCGACCGCCATCAACCGACCGGACCGGACGGCGGGCAGTCCGGACCACACCGGGTTGTTCCTGATCTTGCCGAGCTCGGCCTTCGCGTCCCGCTGCGGCGACACGGCGATCATGATCAGATCCACATCGTCCAGATCGGCGATCCGCTCCGGGGCCAGCGTCGTCCAGTCCTTCCCCACCGCCGACGGTGAGCTGATCCCGACCTCCTCGAAGAGCTGCGGGTTCAGCTTGGTCGGCGCCGATCCGTTGAACCCGCCGCCACCGTCGTCGGTGATCACCCCGTAGGCGAACACCGGCGGCCGGTCCAGAGCCGCGACTCGGGACTTCACCTCCGCCGTCCGGTCCGCGACCTGCCGGAGGAACGTGTCGGCCTCCTGCTGCCGACCGAACGCCGCGGCGAGAGCCGTGAAGTCGTCGCGCCAGTCACCGTCGAAACCGTCGTAGGTGAAGGTCGGGGCGATGGCGGCCAGCTTGTCGTGGTCGGCGCCGCCCTCGTATCCGAGACCGTTGATGATCACGTCCGGTTGGATCGCGGCGACCTTCTCGTACTGGATCTCCGGGTAGTTCTTCATCGGCTCGATGCCGGCGAGCCCGGCCTGCGGGAAGAAGGCCGGGAAGCCGACGGCGCTGCTGGCGATGCTCTGGACCGGCGCCAGACCCAGCCCGAGTGTCATGGCGTAGTCGACGTCGGTGCTGTAGACACCGAACACCCGCTGCGGACTGCCGGGGATCTCGACCTGCCGCCCGGTCGGGTCGGTGACGGTCCGCGGCTGGTCCGCGCTCGCGGGGTCCGACACCGGTTGCGACTGACAGGAGGTGAGCGCCACAACCATCACCAGCAGCGCCAGGGTCGCGGCTCCGAGGCGGCGCCCGAGTTCGTTGGTCACGTTAGGTAAGGCTAACGTAACTAGCAGGCCGCGGGCTACTGGTTGATGCGGTAGACGTCGAAGACCGAAGGCACGCCGCGGACGGCGCGGAGGACGTGGTCGAGGTGCGTGGGGTCGGCGGTCTCGAAGGTGAAGCGGGCCTTGCAGATCCGGTCCTTCGTCGTCGACAGAGTGGCCGACATGATGTTGACGTGCTGGTCGGAGAGCGACCGGGTGATGTCGGAGAGGAGCCGGTTCCGGTCCAGGGCTTCGACCTGGATCGCGACCAGGAAGGAGCTCTTGGCGGTCGGCTGCCAGCTGACGTTGACCAGGCGTTCCGGCTCGGCCTGCAGGGCACCGGTGTTGACGCAGTCGGTCCGGTGCACCGAAACCCCGGCGCCCTTGGTGACGAAGCCGACGATGTCGTCACCCGGCAACGGCGTGCAGCACTTGGCCAACTTGACCAGCAGGTCGCTGGCGCCGTCGACCTCGATGCCGCAGTCGTTGCCCGAGGTGCTGGTCCGGCGCCGCCGGCCGGTGACGACCTGGTCCTCGCCGGCCTCGTCGGCGGCGGCGTCGTCGCCGCCTTCGACGCTGATCAGCCGATTCAGTACGGCCTGGGCACCGACGGTGCCCTCGCCCACGGCCGCATAGAGCGATGAGACGTCGGGCATCTTGAAGAAGCCGGCGACGGCGGTCAGGTGCTCGAAGGTCAGCAGTCGCTGCAGCGGCAGTCCGCCCTTGCGGAGTTGCTTCGCCAGGGCCTCCTTGCCGATCTCGATCGACTCCTCCCGGCGCTCCAGGGTGAAGTGGTGTCTGATCTTGTTCTTCGCCCGCGGACTCTTGACGAAGGTCAGCCAGTCCCGGCTCGGGCCGGCGCCGGCGGCCTTGGAGGTGAAGACCTCCACCACGTCGCCGTTCGCCAGTACGGACTCCAGCGGCACCAGCCGGCCGTTCACCCGGGCGCCGATGGTCTTGTTGCCCACCTCGGTGTGCACCGCGTACGCGAAGTCGACCGGAGTCGCGCCCTGCGGCAGCGAGATCACGTCGCCCTTCGGCGTGAACGCGTACACCTCCGAGGTGTTGATCTCGAACCGCAGCGAGTCGAGGAACTCGCCCGGGTCGGCGGTCTCACGCTGCCAGTCGAGCAACTGCCGGACCCACATCAGGTCGCTGCCGTCACCCTTGACCGGGCCGGGCGAGCCCTTGCCCTCCTTGTACTTCCAGTGGGCGGCGACACCGTATTCGGCCCGGCGGTGCATCTCGTCGGTCCGGATCTGCAGCTCGACCGGCTTGCCCTGCGGGCCGAGCACGGTGGTGTGCAGCGATTGGTACATGTTGAACTTCGGCATCGCGATGTAGTCCTTGAACCGGCCGGGCAGCGGGTTCCAGCGGACGTGCATCACGCCCAGCGCGGCGTAACAGTCGCGCGGGCTGTCGACCAGGATGCGCAGGCCGACCAGATCGTAGATGTCGTTGAACTCCCGGCCGCGAACCACCATCTTCTGGTAGATCGAGTAGTAGTGCTTCGGCCGGCCGGTGACGGTCGCCTTGATCTTGGCTTCCTTGAGGTCGGCCTCGACCTGGTTGATCACCTCGGACAGGAATTCGTCCCGGCTCGGGGCGGCCCGGCCGACCAACCGCACCACCTCGTCGTACACCTTCGGGTGCAGGGTGGCGAAGCAGAGGTCCTCGAGCTCCCACTTGATCGTGTTCATGCCGAGCCGGTGCGCCAGCGGCGCGTAGATCTCGAGCGTCTCCGACGCGGTCCGGGTCTGCTTGTCCGGCCGGACGTAGTGCAGGGTGCGCATGTTGTGCAGCCGGTCCGCGAGCTTGATCACCAGCACCCGGATGTCCCGGCTCATCGCGATCACCATCTTGCGGATGGTCTCCGACTTCGCCGAGTCGCCGTACTTGACCTTGTCCAGCTTGGTGCAGCCGTCGACCAGCAGCGCGATCTCCTCGCCGAAGTCGCGGCTCAGCTGGGACAGCGTGTACGGCGTGTCCTCGACCGTGTCGTGCAACAGCGCTGCGCACAGCGTCGACTCGGTCATGCCGAGCTCGGCCAGGATCGTGGTCACCGCGAGCGGGTGGGTGATGTAGGCGTCGCCGCTCTTCCGCAGCTGCCCGGTGTGCATCCGTTCCGCCGTCCGGTACGCGCGAGCGATCAGCGCCAGGTCGGCCTTCGGATGGTTGGCCTTGATCACCGCGAACAGCGGGTCGAGCACCGGGGTCGAGCTGCGGCCGCCGCTGCCGAACCGGGCCAGTCGTTGCCGCATCCGGACCCGCGGCTGCTCCGGACCGGTGGTCAGCCGGACCGGCACGGCCGCGCTGGCCGGGCCGGGATCGGGGCTCTCGCCCTTGCCACCGGACCGGCCTTTGCCGTTGGATCGGCCGTTGCGGCCCTGGTCGACTTCGTCGATCGGCGGCCGGACGACCGGCGTCAACGGCGACGGAGGACGGGAGGAGCCGGGGGCCTGCCGGGCACGGCGAGGCGCTGGACCGCTGTCCGGTCCCTGGTCGACAGCCGGATCAACGGCCGTCCGCGGGTCGCTCACGCGATCACCCCCTCACCATGTGCGCCCAGTTTAGGGGTCAGGCCGTGGCGGTGGTAAACCGCTCCAGCTCCCACACCGCGCTGAACGTACTTCATCCTTCACACAACCAGAACGCCCAGCCTCCCCCGACACATTCCCCCTGACAACCCCCAACCCCGAGTTGTCAGACTCTCACCACGCCAGAGCATGGTGAGAGTCTGACAACTCGGGGGGTTAGAGGTCGGAGGGTTTTTCGTTGGCGAGTTCTTGCTCGGCGCGGCGGACCACGACGACCTGGTCGCCGGTCTGGAGGCTGGCGACGGTGGGGTCGTAGAAGCGGCGCAGGGTCTTGTTCCGGACCACAGCGACCACGTGCTCGGAGCGGATGTCGGCGGGCTGCTGGCCCACCTCCTCGGCGGTGACCTGGCGTTCGGCGACCTCAAGGCCCTCCCGGGACGACAGCAGGTCCTCGATCACGGTGCCCAGGTTGGGGCTGACCGCGGACAGGCCGAGCAGGCGGCCGACCGCTTCGGAGGAGGTGACCACGGCGTCGCCGCCGGACTGCCGGACCAGCGAGGCGTTGTCCTCCTCGCGCACCGCCACCACGACGTGGGCGGACGGATTGAGCTGCCGTACGGTGAGCGTGACCAGGATCGCCGAGTCGTCCCGGTCCAGCGTGATGATCACTTCGCGGGCCTTGACGATCTCGGCCCGGCGCAGGATGTCCCGGCGGGTCGCGTCACCCTCGATCGCCGCGTAGCCGCGCAGGTTGGCGTCGCCGATCGCCGAGGCCCGACCGTCGATGACGACGATCTTGGACGGGTCGCACCCGTTCATCTCCAGCGTGTCGACGGCGCTGCGGCCTTTGGTGCCGAAGCCGACGACCACGACGTGGTTACGCATGTGTCTCCTCCACCGTCCGTCCAAGAAGATCCGCCGGCCCTCGGTGGCCAGCACCTGCAGCGTCGTCCCGACCAACAGCACCAGGAACATCACCCGGAGCGGCGTGATCAGGATCGCGTTCAGCAATCTCGAGTGCGGCTCGACCGGGGTGATGTCGCCGTAGCCGGTGGTCGTGACGGTGACGGTCGAATAGTAGATCGCGTCGATCAGCGACACCTGACCGTCGAGGTTGTCGGTGTAGGCATCCCGGTCGAACCAGACCAGCGCCACCGAGGCGGCCAGCAGCAGAGCCGCCAGGGCGATCCGCTGGGTCAGCTGGCGGGCCGGCGACGGGCGGGTGTCCGGCAGGCTGACCAGCGCCTGGTTGTGCGGACCCCGCCGGTTGAGCCGGACCCACTTGCGGCCGAAAGCTCCGCCCATCAGGCGCCCGTCGACCGGTGCGAGCTCGGGGTGCTCATGGCTCCGGGTAGTTCAGCACCGAGACGACATCGACCACGCCGCGTTCGGCGAGCTTCTGCCGCCCGCCGAGGAACTCGAGCTCGATCAACACGGTGACGCCGACCAACTCGGCCCCGACCGATCTGATCAGCTCGGCCGCCGCGCCGATGGTGCCGCCGGTGGCGAGGACGTCGTCGACCAGCAGCACCCGGTCCCCCGGGCTGAGTGCGTCGCGGTGGATCGCCAGTGACTCCGAGCCGTACTCCAGCTCGTACTTGGTCTCGACGATCTCGGCGGGCAGCTTGCCGGGCTTGCGGACCGGCACGAAACCGGCACCGAGGGACAACGCGACCGGGCTGGCGAAGACGAAGCCGCGGGCCTCGACCCCGAGCACGGTGTCGATCTCCGACGGCGACAGCCGGACCATCGCCTCGACCGCCTTGGCCAGGCCGCCGGGGGACGCGATCAGTGGCGTGATGTCCTTGAACTTCACGCCGGGCACCGGGAAGTCCGGCACCTCACGGATCAGCCCCGCCAGCTGCTCCTTGGTTTGGTCGGTGACGAGGGTGGTCACGATTTCCTCCGCTGGCTCCTTGGCTTGTGCTGCGGCTGTGGCCGCTTCGCCGCGGCATCGGACAGCGGCCGGGTCACCCGCGCGGGCGGGGTCGAGGCCGAACCGACCGAGATCGGGATCGACGGCGAACTCGAGGATTCGGCGGCCTCGTCGGCCGACCCTTCGCCCCGTTCGGCCAACTCGGCGTTGGTCGGTTCCGCGGTCGATTCCGGTTCGCTCGTCGCGTCGGCCCTGACTCCGGCCGGCTTTGACGCGCTCTTCGAACCGTCGGCCGGGGCGGCGGCCTTCTCCTGCTTGGACCGGCGGGCGGCGACCCGCGCGGCCAGCTTCTTCATCTCCGGCTCCCGCTCCTTGAGCTGGGCCAGCAGCGGGGTGGCGATGAAGATCGAGGAGTACGCGCCCGAGACCATGCCCACGAACAGGGCCAGCGACAGGTCCTTCAGCGGCCCGACGCCGAGGATGAACGCACCGGCGAAGAGCAGCGCCGCCACCGGCAGCACGCCGATCACCGTGGTGTTGATGGACCGCACCAGCACCTGGTTGACCGCCAGGTTGGCCGCCTCGGAGTAGGTCTTGGTGTTGCTCGACTTGATGTCGCGGACGTTCTCCCGGACCTTGTCGAAGACCACCACGGTGTCGTACAGCGAATAGCCGAGGATGGTCAGCATGCCGATCAGGGTCGCCGGGGTGACGGTGAACCCGCTCAGTGCATAGATACCGACGGTCAGGATCAGGTCGTGGATCAGCGCCGTGAGCGCGGTCAGCGACATCTTCCAGTTCCGGAAGTAGACGCCGATCATCAGCGACACCAGGGCGAGGAAGACGAACAGCGCGATCACGGCCTGCTGGGTGATCTGCTGACCCCAGGAGGCGCCGATCAGGCTGTACGTCACCTGGTCGCCGGGCACCCCGGCGATCTCGCCGATCGCCGCCCGGACCGCCGGCACCTCGGTCTCGGCGTCGAGCGTCCGGGTCTGCACCCGGACCGTGTTGTCGCCGATCGTGGTGACCTCGATGTCGTCCAGCTCGGGGACGCCCGAACCCTCGACCGCCTCCCGCACCTCGTCGACGGTCTGGGACGCGACCGGCATCGAGACCTGGAAGTCGGCGCCACCGACGAACTCGATGCCGAGGGTGAGCCCGCGGATCGGGATCGCCGCGAGGGAGATCACCAACAGCGCCGCGGAGATGATGTAGAAGAGCTTGCGCTTGCCGACGAAGTCGAAGGAGATGTCGCCGGTGTAGAGCTTGTGGCCGATCTCGCCGAGCCTGGTCATCTCAGGCCTCCTTCAGTGCCGCGTCGGCGGTGGCGGTCGCGGTGGCCGGTCGGCGCCGGCGGCCGCGGAGGCCGGGCAGCGCCGCGACGCCGAGGTGGTTCGGGTCGAGGCCGGACAGCTTGTGCCCGCCGCCGAAGAACTTGGTCCGCGCCAACAGGCTCATCAGCGGTTTGGTGAACAGGAACACGACCGCGACATCGATCAGGGTGGTCAGGCCGAGCGTGAATGCGAAGCCCTTCACCGCGCCGATGGCCAGGATGAACAAGATCACCGCCGACAGCATCGACACCGCGTCGGCGATCAGCACGGTCTGCCGGGCACGCAGCCAGCCGGTCTCGATCGACGTGCGCAGGCTGCGCCCGTCCCGGACCTCGTCTCGTATTCGTTCGAAGTAGATGACGAAGGAGTCCGCGGTGACACCGATGGCGACGATCGCGCCGGCGATGCCGGGCAGGTTCAGCGCGAAGCCGGCGGAGGCCCCGAGCAGCACCATGAACGCGTACGTGACGGCGGCCGCGACGATCAGCGAGGCCAGGACGACGATCGCCAGGCCGCGGTAGTAGAGGATCGCGAACGCCATCACCAGGATCAGGCCGATGATGCCGGCGATCAGGCCGGCCTGCAGCTGTTCGCCGCCGAGGGTCGCGGAGACGTTGTCCACCGAGGACACCTCGAACGCCAGCGGCAGCGCACCGTACTTGAGGATGTTGGCCAGCTCGCTGGCCGTGGCCTGGTTGAAGCTGCCCTCGATCTGCGCCCGGCCGTCCAGGATCGGGCCGTTGTTCAGGCCCGGCGCGGAGACGACCTGGCTGTCCAGCACGATCGCGAAGCGGTTCATCGGGTCGCTCTGCCCGTACAGGTGCTTGGTCGCGGCCGCGAACTGTTCGCCACCCTGCTGGTTGAACTGCAGGTTGACGACCCACTTGATGTCGTTCTGCGGGATCCCGGCGGAGGCGGTGGTCAGCTTGTCGCCGGTGATCAGGGTCGGGCCGAGCAGATACTTCTCGGTCTTCTCCCGGTTGCAGCTCATCAGCGGCTGGTCGGCGACGTCGGGGAACTCGTCGCCGCACTGGAAGGTCGCGAACTCGGCCTGGTCGACCTGGCTCGGCTGCCAGGTCAGCGCCTTGTCCTCCGGCGTTCCCTTGCCGGCCTCGGTCGGCCGCGGCGTCTTCGGCGGCGGCGGGGCCGTAGGGAGCTGCGGCGCCGGCCGGCCGTTTCCGGTCGCGGTCGGCGTCGGGCTCGGCGAACCACTGGCCGACGGCGACGGCGAGCCGCTCGGCGCGGGTGACCCGCTCGGCGTCGGAGTCGGTTCCGGCTCCGGGGCCTGGACCGCCTCGGCCGCGAACACCGCCCGGAACCGCAGCACGGCCGTCTGACCGACCAGCCGAACCAGTTCGTCCTGCTGGACGTTCGGCACGGCCACCGTGATCTGGTTGCCGTTGGCCGTGGTCACCTCGGTCTCACCGACGCCGAGGCTGTCCACCCGGTTCTGGATGATCGTCTGAGCCAGTTTCAGGCTTTCCTCACTGACCGCACCGTCGCCGGTGATGTTGCTCGCGGTCAGCGTGATCGTCGTTCCACCCCGCAGGTCGAGACCGAGTTTCGGCGTCCAGGTCTGGTTGATCGCCATCAGCCCGAAGAGGGCGGCGACCAGAACACCGAAAACGATCAAGATACGGCCCGGGTGGCCGCTGTTCGATGGCACGTGCTGCTAATTCCTTACCGAGTGGGTACGCGCGTCCCGGCGGGGCTGCGCGCTGGTCCGTCGAGTGCTGCTATTCCTTCGAGGACGTCTCGTCCTTGGCCGCCTTCTCCTTGGCAGCCGCGTCCTCGTCGGCGGTGGCAACGGGGGCGTCCTGGCCCGCGTCGTCGACCGCGGGATCCACGGCCTGCTGATCCCCGTTCAGCTGGCCGGCGGTCGTCGTGTTGTCGTCGTTCTGCGGGATCGAGTACTCGCGCCAGGTCTGCTCCCCCGGCTCGTCCTTCGCGTCGGCGTCGGCGAGCTCGGACTCCTTCAGATCGAGCGTGGACGCCGGCTCGGCCGGCTCCGGGACGACATCGGTGACGGTCTCCGGGTTGTCCTCGTCCTCGGGGCCGGCGACACGCACGATGGCCTGCTTCAGCACAGTCAGCTCGTTTCCGGGCGACAGCTCCAGCACGGCCTGCTTGTCCCCGATCCGGAGGATGGTGCCGAACACGCCGCTGCCGAGGAGCACCTTGGTGCCCGGTTGCAGCTGGTTGAGCGTCTCCTGCTGCTTCTGCTGCCGCTTCCGTTGCGGCCGGATCATCAGGAAGTAGAACGCTACGACCATGAGCCCGATCAGGACGATCGTCATGACTGGCGAATTGGGGTCCATGTCTCCACAAATCAACTTCGGGGCGCAGGGTTGCGGGTCCACGCCGAATGGGCGCCGGCAAGCGCCGACCGCCGTACTCTACCCAGTCTGCCTGGGAACAGACAGACGCCCGCGGCGTGAGTCGGCATTCGGCTCCGGCGACGGACGCCGGATCCCGCGCCGGGGCGGTCGATTCACTGGCTGAACAGGTCGGGCAGCTCGTCGACGATGCCCCGGGCGCCGGCCGGCACGGTCAGGCCGAGGTGCTTCCAGGCGGCGGCGGTGGCGACCCGGCCGCGCGGGGTCCGCATCAGGAATCCCTCCCGGACCAGGAACGGCTCGGCCACCTCCTCGACCGTTTCCGCCTCCTCGCCGACCGAGATGGCCAGCGTGGACAGGCCGACCGGGCCGCCGCCGAACCGGCGGCAGATCGCGTCCAGCACCGCACGGTCCAGCCGGTCCAGCCCGAGCGCGTCGACCTCGTACAGCTCCAGCGCGGCGCGGGCGACGTCCCGGGTGACCACGCCGTCGGCCCGGACCTGGGCGAAGTCGCGGACCCGGCGGAGCAGCCGGTTGGCGATCCGGGGTGTGCCGCGGGACCGGGACGCGATCTCGGCGGCCGCGTCCGGCTTCACCACGACGCCGTACAGGGTCGACGACCGGTTGACGATCCGCTCCAGCGCATCGTCGGCGTAGTAGTCGAGCTGCGCAGTGAACCCGAACCGGTCCCGCAGCGGCCCCGGCAGCAGGCCGGCCCGGGTGGTCGCGCCGACCAGGGTGAAGCGCGGGATCTCGATCGGGATCGCGGTCGCGCCCGGACCCTTGCCGACCACCACGTCGACCCGGAAGTCCTCCATCGCCAGATAGAGCATCTCCTCGGCCGGCCGGGACATCCGGTGGATCTCGTCGAGGAAGAAGACCTCGCCCTCCACCAGCCCGGACAGGATCGCCGCGAGGTCACCGGCGTGCTGGATCGCGGGGCCGGACGAGATCCGGATCGGGGTGCTCAGCTCATTGGCGATGATCATGGCCAGCGTCGTCTTGCCCAGCCCGGGTGGGCCGGACAGCAACACGTGATCGGGTACGGCACCGCGGTGGCGGGCGGCGTCGAGGACCAGGCTCAGCTGATCCGAAACCCGTCGCTGGCCGGTGAACTCGGCCAGCGATCCGGGCCGGACCGCGGACTCCAGGGTCCGCTCATCCGGCTCGGGATCAGGGTTGGTCAGATCGTCCTCGGTCACCCGGTCATTGTGTCAAGGGGTGCCCGAAGAAGTGACATGACGGCACTGGTCCACGGTGACTGATTGACGCGGCGCCCGGATCCTGTCGACGATGGATGCGTATACAACGACGTTGCCGATTGAGCCATCGCGGTGGGCTCGACGCCTTGGAGGCCAGATGCGCTCGACTCCTTCGTCCCCTCGGACCATGATCTTGGTGCTGTCTCTGCTGCTGACCCTGGTGCTGTCGCTCGCGGCAGTGATCACGCCGACGGCGGCCGACGCCGAGCCCACTGCCGCGGCCGCGCCGCCGCAGACCGTGCGCAACCCGCTGCGCGAGGGGGTCGCCGATCCGTGGCTGTTCGTCCACCAGGGCAGCTATTACCTGACGTACACGACGGTGGACCGGATCGTGCTGGTGCGGGCACAGTCCGTCGCCGAGCTGGCGACGGCGCCGTCGACGACGATCTGGCAGGACTCGGGCGCCGATCGGTGCTGCCACATCTGGGCACCGGAGATCCACTTCATCAACGGAAAGTTCTACGTCTACTACACCGCCCAGGAGAACAGCTCCGACTTCTCCAAGCACCGGATGTTCGTGCTGGAGAGCACAGGCTCGGACCCCATGGGGCCATATGCGTACAAGGCGAAACTCGCCACCCAGAACGACTTCTCCATCGACGGCACAGTGCTGACCATGCCCGACGGGTCGCTCTACCAGGTCTGGTCCGGCCATCTGAACGGCGGTCCGCAGAACCTCTACATCGCCCCGATGGGCAACCCGTGGACCTTGTCCGGTCCCCCGTCGCTGCTGTCCCAGGCGACGTATCCGTGGGAGACGCACGGCGCGATCAACGAGGGCCCGACGGCCCTGCGGCGCGGGAACAAGACCTACGTCGTCTTCTCCGGCAGCGGCTGCTCGACCGCGGATTACGCCCTCGGCACGCTGGAGTATCTGGGCGGAGACGTGGTCGACCAGGCGTCCTGGAAGAAGTCGACCACCGCGGTCTTCCAGCGCAACGACGCCAACTGGGTGTTCGGCCCGGGACACAACAGCTTCTTCACCTCTCCGGACGGCAGCGAGGTGTGGAGCGCCTACCACGCGGTGACCAGCTCCAGCGGCGCGCCGTACGGCAGCTGCGGCGGTGACCGGACCCTGCGGATCAACAAGGTGACCTTCGCCCCGGACGGCACGCCGGACTTCGGAGTCCCCTCCGCCAGTTGGCAGAACGTGGCCCTGCCGGCCGGGGATCCGGGGGCGGCTCCGGTCACCAACGGCACCTATCGGATCGCGCCGAAGAACATCCCGACCGGTGCGCTCGACGTGCTGGACTGCTCGGAGACCGAGGGCGCCCAGGTGTCGGTCTGGCAGGACGTCGCCAGCTCGTGCCAGCGGTGGCAGCTGACCAATCTCGACGACGGCACCGGGACGTACAAGATCATCAACACCGACAACGGCCTGGCTCTGCACGTCGCCGGTTGTTCGGCCGGCAACGGTGGCTCCGCGGTGCAGTTCCCCTACTCCGGCAGCGATTGCCAGCGGTGGTACGTCGACCGGCTGCCGGGTGGCTACGTCCGGATCTCGTCGAAGATCAGCGGCCGGTCGCTCGACGTAGTCGGCTGCGCGAACACGCCACGCGTCAACGTGGGGCTCTGGAACTACTGGCAGGGCGACTGCCAGAAGTGGCGGCTGAACCCGGTGTAGCCGAAGGTTCCGCCTCCCCGTTGGACACCTGGCGGATACTCAGGGCCATGAGCCGAGTTCTGAGGTTGGCCGGCAGCGTTGCCGGGCTCGTCCTTCTCTGTGCCGCCTGTGGGTTGCCCGCCGGCCCGGGCCGACCGGCAGTCCCGGCTCCGAGCCGTCCCGCCGTGTCGAGCGACTCCGTCACCACCAGGCATCCCGTGACCGTGCTGGACAGCGGTTCCGGTGCCGAGTTGTGCCTGGGCGCGGTCGCGGCGTCCTACCCACCTCAGTGCGGCGGGCCGAAGCTGGCCGGCTGGGACTGGTCCGACTGGAAGGGGAAGTTCGAGCAGGCGTCCGGGACGCGGTGGGGCGAGTTCATCGTGACCGGCCGCTACGACCCGACCTCGGAGGTCTTCACCCCGACCGACGTACGGTCCGGCGACGGCTACGTCTGGCCGGACTCCGACGACCACACCTGGACCTCCGCCTGCCCCGAACCCGCCGGCGGTTGGCGGGTGAGCGACACCTCCAAGGTCTCGGCCGAGGACCTGGACGCGGCCGCGACCCTGGCCGCGTCCTTCGACGACTATTCCACCGCCTGGGTCGACCAGAGCCCGAACCCGGCGGCCCGCGAGAAGCTCCCTCCCGAGGAAGTGGAGCGACGGATGAACGATCCGCTGTACACGGTGCTCAACGTCGCGGTCACCGGTGACGTCGCCGCAGCCGAGGCGAAGCTCCGGGCCGTGTGGAGCGGCATGCTCTGCGTCTCCCGGGCCGAGCGGACCGAGGCCGAATTGCAGGCCGTCCAAGAACAACTGGGCCAGGTGAAGGGTTTCCTGTCCAGCTCGGCCGACGCCCGCGCCGGCGTGGTGCGGGCCGACGTGGTCTGGGACGACGGATCGATCCAGAGTGCGCTGAACCAGAAGTTCGGCGACGGCGTGGTCGTGGTGCAATCGGCCCTGCAGCCGACCTGAGCCCTACTTCTTGGCCAGGGACTGCAAAGCCGCCCGCATGATCTGGGCGACGCCGAGGTCGGGGTCGTCGGCGACCAGCGGCTCGACGTTGTCGCAGGCGGCCTCGGCATCCCGGGCGGACCAGCCTAGGCCCTGCAGGCCCTGGCTGACCTGGTCCCGCCAGGCCGGGACCTGACTGGGCGTGGGCGCGGCCGGGCGGCCGGTCAGGCCGACGGTGTTGATCTTGTCCTTGAGTTCGATCACGATCCGCTGGGCGCCCTTGCGGCCGATGCCGGGCACCGCGGTCAGGGCGACCAGGTTTTCGGTCGCGATGGCGCTGCGCAGGTCGTCCGGGCTGAGCACCGCGAGCGAGGCCTGGGCCAGTTTGGGGCCGACGCCGGAGGCGGTCAGCAGCAGCTCGAACAACTCGCGTTCCTCGGTGGTCGCGAAGCCGTACAGGGTGAGCGAGTCCTCCCGAACCACCAGCGAGGTGGCCAGCGTCGCGGCCTGGCCGAGGCGCAGGGTCGCGGTGGTGTTGGGGCCGCACTGGACCAGCATCCCGACGCCGCCGACCTCGAGCACCGCCGAGGTCGCGCCGAGCTGGACGACCTCGCCGGTCAGTCGCGCGATCACGACGCCCGCCCTCCCCTGGCCCGGCCGGTCGCCGCCGCATAGGCCGCCCGTTGCCGCGCCTGCTGCGCCGCGGCCGCCCCGACCGCGTCGGTCAGCCGGGACGTGCCACCGCCGCGCCAGACGTGGCAGATCGCCAGCGCCAGCGCGTCGGCCGCGTCGGCCGGCGTCGGCTTGGCGTCCAGCTTGAGGATTCGGGTCACCATCTGTCCTATCTGTTCCTTCCCGGCCCGGCCGGAGCCGGTGATCGCCGCCTTGACCTCGCTCGGGGTGTGCAGCGCGACCGGCAGCCCGTGCCGGGCGGCGACGAGCATGGCGATGCCGGCCGCCTGGGCCGTCCCCATCACCGTCTGCACGTTGTGCTGCGCGAAAACCCGCTCCACGGCGACCGCGGCGGGCCGGTGCTCGGTGACCCACTCCTCGATCCCCTGCTCGATCAGCAGCAGCCGGCGGGACGGGTCCAGGTCCGGCGGCGTCCGCACCACGCCGACCGCGACCATCGTCGGGGGACGCCCGGGCCGGCCGTCGACCACGCCGAGCCCGCACCGGGTCAGCCCGGGATCGACCCCGAGCACCCGTCGCGATCCATCCGAACACACGTTCGGAACCTTATCCGGTGACCCGGCGCGCAGCCGGCCGACGCGCCGCCGAGGTCGCACCCTCGGCGACGACGCCTGGCTACGGGTCTAGCAGGAGCCCGCCTTGTGATAGCCGATCCAGAACTCGCCGTTGCCGTTCACGTTGGCATTGGTCCCGGGGTCACCGACATGATTGGTGCCCCAGATCTTCTTACCGGCGATCAGCACGTAGGGGTGCACGTGGCCGGCCGGCGTGATGTAGCCCGCCTTGAAGCTCGCGGTCGCGTTCGTGGCGCGCGTGCCGGAGGTCCAGCAGGCCCGGCCGGTCGAGATCTTCCGCAGCACGAGGTCGCCGTTCGTCTGCATCCGGACCAGATAGTTGCCGTTGCAGATCGCTTCGCCCGGGCCCAGCGAGCGTGACTCGTTGAAGTTCTTCCCGATGCAGCCCGGTGCCGCCGCCGCAGTCGGTGCTCCGTTGGTCAGTAGACCCGCCGCCTCAGCCGCTTCAGTCTCGCACCGCCAGCTGAGCCGGCTGACCGGAATCCAGCACCCGTTCGCCAGTCAGCCCCGTTTCGGGCCCGTTCGGCCAACCCGTGCTGGATTCCGGTCACTCCGGCGAACGACCGCCGGTCGGCCGGATCGGTGGCATCCCGCTCGGCCCGCCCGCCCTTGGCGCGCCTTTCCTCCCGCAGGACCAACCGGTGCCTACCCGGTAACGCACCCGCTTGGAGCCACGGGCATCCGCGCCCACCCCAAGTGCTCAGGCGTAGGTCACCCGGTAGCGCAGATGGGTGATCCGCTTGCCCTCCACGACCTCGAGCAGCTCGAGCCTGGTGTTCTCGTTGTCCAGGTTGTCGAAATAGCGGATCCCGTCGCGCAGGAAGATCGGCGCCAGGTCCAGCCGGACCTCGTCCAGGATCCCCAGGTTGATGCACTGCTGCGCAATGCTCGGACCGGCGACGTTGATGTCCCGGTCGCCGGCCACCGCCCGCGCCTGCTCGATCGCCCGCTGCACGCTGTCGACGAAGGTGAACGGGGCACCCGGGATCGGGGGCCAGTCCGCCGGCGGCGGTCGATGGGTGATCACGAACGTCGGCGAGTCGTTCGGTGGCTTCCCGCCCCAGCCGTTGGCATGGTCGAAGATTCCGCGGCCGCAGACGAACACACCTTCGGTCTCGTTCCGACGCCAGTAGCGGGCGCTGGCCTCGGACATCCGGAACGTGATCGGATACCCCGCCGGCCGGACCTCCACCTCGCCGTTGGCGTACCACTCGAACAACTCTCCGACCGAGTCGTCCGGATAGGCGACGAAGCCGTCCAGCGACACCGTGAAGCTCGAGAACACGATTCCCATGATCTTCATCCTTCGGCTCCGGCGGCGCCTCCGTGCGCCGCTCTCAACCTGTAGTCGGAACGACCGGACCGAGCCGGACACGGCCAGGGGTCAGTACTGGGCGGCGAGACCGAGAAACTGCTCGGCGAAGGCGGCCGCGGCGGTCGGCGAGGTGAACAGCCGGCGCAACCGGGCGGTGGCGGCACCGGCCAGGAACGGATCGCCCGACGAGGGTCCGTGGAAGATCTCGGAGAGGGAGCGGGAGCAGTCCTGGTAGTCCCAGACCCGCCGCAGGCAGGCCTCCGAATAGCCGTTCAGGCCGCCCCGATCGGCCCGCGCGAGAAAGCCGACCAGCGCATCGCCCAGCAGGAAGGCATCGTGCAGTGCGAGATTCATGCCCTTGGCCGCAATGGGTGCGGTCAGGTGGGCGGCGTCGCCGGCCAGGAAGAGCCGACCCGACGCCATCGGTTCGACCACGGAGTTGTGCAACTCGAGCACCCGCTTCTCGATCAACCGACCCTCGGACAGAGGCTCGGCCCCCGTCGCCGCGAGCCGCTCCCGCAGTTCCGGCCAGACCCGCTCGGCCGGCCAGTCATCGGGCTGGTCCCCCGGCAGGCACTCCAGGTAGTAGCGGGTCACCTCCGGGCTGCGGGACATGTGACCGGCGAAGCCGTTCGGGTGCAGGCCGAACGTCGCGCAATCGTTGGACGGCGGCGCCTCCGCGAGGATGGCCAGCCAGCCGATCCCGTAGTCGAGGCTGGAGACGCGGAGGTCTTCCGGCAGCCCGGCGCGGGTCACCCCACGGGCTCCGTCGCAGCCCGCGACGAAGTCGCCGGTGATCATCCGGCGCTGCCCCGAGGCGGCGTCGGTGAAGGACACGCCGGGCCGCTCCGTCGCCAGATCATGGAGTACGACGTCGCGGACACCGAAGCTGATCCGGCCCCGGCGGACGTCGGCGTACTCGCGGAGCAGATCCGTCACCAGATGCTGCTGCGGATACACCCAGTGCTGGCGACCCGTCAGCGCACCGAAGTCGAACCGGTGGCGCCCACCGTCGAACCGGAACTCACAGGCGTCCTGACGCTGCGCCCGGCTCAGCAGGTTCGCCGCAAGTCCACGCCGTTCCAGGCCGCGGACGACCGGTTCCTCGATCACCCCGGCCCGGGGCCGTCGCTCGATGAAGTCGCGGGACTCGGCTTCGAGGACCAGGCAGTCGATGCCCGCGGCCCGGAGGACGTTGCCGATGGTCAGGCCGGCCGGCCCGGCGCCGATGATGATCACCGAGGTCTGGGTCGGGTCGGCGGACCCCGCAGCGTTGTCGACATTGACCATCCGAGCATTATCGGCCACCTGCTCCGGCATTTTCACAAATTGTTTGACCAAAGGGTGGAACGTTGTCGGGAAGCGGCTGACCGGCGTCGGTCGGCGTTGATACCTTCGCGGCACCGAACCAGGACCCCGGGCATCCTGCGTTGACCCGGCGGTACCGCACAAGGAAGTGGGCACCCATGGTTTCTCGTCGCAGCTTTCTCAAGATCAACGGCGCCATCGCCACGGCCGGGCTGACCGCCGGCTGGCTCGGCGGCACGGCGACCGGCGCCGCCGCCGCGACCCGCGGCATCACCTGGACCGAGGGCCGGCTGCTCCCCTCGTTCGCCAAGCCGAAGCACCTCGACGTCGCCGACATCCACACGCTGCTGGGTGAAGATCAACTTCTGCTGACCACCTTGCAGGGCGCGGTCAACCGGGTCCGGCCGGAGCTCTACTTCGCCTACGACGACTCGGGTGTGGACGACAAGTGGCTGGACACGATCGACGTGCCGAAGACCGTTCATGATCAGCCGCTGGAGCTGGTTGCGGCCTACGCCGACAAGGTCAAGGGCGCGATCGTCTACGACCCGGCGGTCCGGGACACGGTCAACATCGCCACCACCCTGGCCGGGTTGGAGGGTGCCGTCGTCGCCACGGCCGAGCAGGCCGAAACGTACGATCTCAAGATCATCGAGGACCTGCGCGGCAAGTTCACCGGGCAGAGCAAGACCCAGATCTACCAGTGGCAGATCGACGAGCTGTGGCCGCGCTGTGAGCAGCGGCTGCTGACCGGGCTGCCGCCGACGCGGGTGGTCGATGTCGACGGTGTCGAGTGGCAGGAGATCGCCCGGGAGACCGAACAGATCCGCGACTCCTCCAACCGCGACCTCTACACCTTCGACGTCTCGGCCGGGCTCGGCGGCGAGGCGGTCTTCGTGAAGTTCGCCGACTCGTTCGGCAACGACGGCTGGGGTGCCTCGGTGGCCTCGGCCAAGGTCGTCGCCGACGGCACCGAGATCGCCAACTTCCTACCCGACACCCCGGAGGAGGCCGAGTTCCTGGTCGAGGGCGGCAACTCCTCGATCGGCGGTGACGACAACCGGTTCGCCGATGGCGGCAACTTCTGGGTCTACCGGTTCGAGGCGCCGGAGGGCACGACCAAGCTCGAGGTCACCGTCGACCTGTGGAACCAGTACCTGATCTCCGTCACCGACACCGCGCCGACCCGGATCGAGCCGTTCCCGCACTTCCGCGACTACGTGGTCGCGACCAAGGCGATGGTGGTCTGGCTCGACCCGAACGGCGAGCCGGGCGAACTGCTCCGGGAGATCTTCGGCGCGACCGAGGCCACCACGCCTTATCTGGGCTGGTTCTCCAACGACGTCGCCGGCGAATGGGGCGGGGTCGACCTGGCCGCGACCCAGAGCGTGGAGGTGTTCGCGGCCGACTTCTTCACCAACGGCACCGTGCACTCCGGCGTCCCGGCCGACATCTCGCCGCGGATCCGTCGGGTGCGGCGGACGCCGGTGGCGAACAAGGCGTACGTCACGATGACGGTCGGCGAGGGCGACAACATCCAGTACTGCCAGCGCCACATGCGGATCCTCTGGGACAACCCGGACCGCGGCAAGGCGCCGACCAACTGGACGATCAGCCCGGTGCTGGCCGACACGGCTCCGGCGCTGTATCGCTTCTACCAGGAGACCGCGACCGAGAACGACCTGCTGGTCTGTGGTCCGTCCGGCGCCGGCTACACCTATGGCGGATCGTGGCCGCAGGCCGACTTCGACGCCTACACGGAGGTGACCGGGCGCTATCTCCGGCTGACCGGCCTGGATCTGGTCTACGCCTACAACAACCGGGACGAGAACGGCTGGATCCCGATGCCGGAGTGGGTGATCAACTCGTACCAAGAGAACACCCCGCTGCGCGGCATCATGCAGTCCTGGGACGGCGGCGGCGTCATCGCCGACGGCGACCTGCCGGTGATCGGCCACTTCGGGGCGCCCGGGCAGGCGGTCGAATTCAAGGCCGGGCTGGACGCCTACATCGCCGACTGGGACGGCGAGGCGCCGTACTTCATCTCGGCCGGGATCTTCGCCTGGGGCTGGAATCCGACCGACATCTCCCAGCTGAACGACCTGCTGGCCGCGGACGATCGCTATCAGGTGCTGCTCGGCGACGCGTTCTTCGACCTGCTCCGCCGGACGCCGAACCCCGGACCGCCGCCGCCCTCGCCGGCCGTGGCGGCCCGTCGGGGCCGGTCCACCCCGGCTCCGCAGATCACCCCGGCCCCGCGCTGACCGCCGGACCCCGTGGCCGGCCTCGGACGGGAGAGCTCGAGGCCGGCGGCGGGGCGGTCAGTCCAGGCAGAACTCGTTGCCCTCCGGGTCGGCCATCACGATGAACCCGCCGCTCATCGGCGGTGCCGGCTCATGGCGCTCCCGGCGCTGCGCGCCGAGTGCGACCAGCCGCTCGCACTCGGCCTCCAGCGCGGCCATCCGCTCGTCGCCCTCCAGGCCCGGGGCGGCCCGGACGTCGAGGTGGACCCGGTTCTTGGCCGTCTTGCCCTCCGGCACCCGCTGGAAGAACAGCCGCGGCCCGGTGCCCGCCGGATCGATCACCGCCGAGGCATTGTTGCGCTGATCCTCCGGCACGCCCATGGCGTCCAGCGCCGCCTCCCAGCTGTCGAAGCCGGGCGGCGGAGCGGCGAGCTCGTAGCCGAGTGCCTCGGCCCAGAACCCGGCCACGGCGCCCGGATCGCCACAGTCGAAGGTCAGCTGGAACGCCTTGGCCATCTCAGGCCTCCTGTCGGGAGCGGGAAATCTCGGTCATCCGCTCACCCTGCCAGCCGACCCGGACAGTTTCTGATCCGCGCGCCGACCGATCGTGACATGATGCCCGGGTACGGCCACGGCAGCCGGCCGCCTGCCCCGGTGACGGGATGGCGAATGCCGACCTTCCGCAGTGTTGATCATCGACGATGACCCCCGCGGAACGACTGGGCAACGCAGGCACCCATGAGGTCACTCCCGCGGAGAGGACACGTCATGATCATGCTGCCCACCCAACGCGAGGCCAAGGACCAGGCGAAACGGCTGCGCCGCGCGCTCGCCGACCGCGGTTTCGAGCTCGGTCATTCGCAGACTCTCGAACTGATCGCCACCACCCACGGCCTCCGCGACTGGAACACCCTGTCCGGACTGGCTCCGGCCGATCCGGCGCGACAGGCACCGGCTCCGGTGCTCCCGATCCTGCGGATCTTCGACTGGCGGGCCACCCGATCGTTCTACGTCGACTTCCTCGGCTGGACGGTCGACAGCGAAGTGCAGTCCGACGGGCACGCGCTCTGGTACGTCAGACTCAGCGGCTCGCACGGAGAGCGGATCCATCTCTCCGCGCACCACGGCGATGGGACCCCAGGCACCGCGGTCCTGATCGAGGTGCCCGATGCCGCGGCCGTCCACGCCGAACTGACGGCGCGGGACTATGGCTACGCGAAACCGGGCCTGGAGGACACCGCGCTCGGCCGCACCGTCACCGTGCATGATCCGTGCGGCAACCGGATCACCTACGTCGAGCCCGGCGTGGCCGTCGCGGATCGAGTGCCGGACGAGCTGGCTCCCATCGTGCACGAGGTCGTCGTTGATCTTGATCCGGATGCGGCGTTCGACCGGTTCACCTCCTTTTCCTGGTGGCGGAACTACGGCCTCGCACCGGACGGACACCCGGTGCTCGAGAACGGCGAGGTGATCTTCCGCAATCCGGGCGGCGACAACCCGATCGGCACGATCACCGCCTGGCAGCGGGGCTCGCGCTATGCCCAGACGTTCACGCTGGCGCAGGATCCGGACTATCCGTCGACGCTCACCGTCACGTTTCGGCCGGACGGCGACCGGACCCGGGTCCGGTTCGAGCACGGCGGCTGGAACGGCACCAACGCCGATCGGCGCGGCCACTTCGCCGAGTGGCCGATCATCCTGGCCGGGTTCGCCGCCGGACATTGATCCCGCGGACGATGTCGACGGCGGCGATCCGGCTCCGACCTCGGTGGTGAAGGACGACCCGAGGATTGAAGGAGCATGATCATGAACGATCTGATTCAGCCGGCACCGATCGCCATCCCCGAGGCGGAGCTGACCGACCTGCACGACCGACTGGCCCGGACCCGCTGGGCGCCGGAACCGGCCGGCGGCGACGAGGGCTACGGCACCTCGAACGCGCGGGTCCGCGAGCTGGTCACGTACTGGAAGGACAGTTATGACTGGCGGGCCTGGGAGGCGCGGCTGAATGCCTATCCGCACTACCAGACCGAGATCGACGGCAGCCGGGTGCACTTCGGCTGGATCAAGTCGCCCGAACCGAACGCGATCCCGTTGATCTTGTGCCATGGCTGGCCGGGCTCGGTGTTCGAGTATCTCAACGTGCTCGGCCCGCTGTCCGATCCGGCCGGGCACGGACTCGACTCCAGCATCGCGTTCGACCTGGTGCTGCCGTCGCTGCCCGGCTTCGGCTTCTCCGGGCCGACCGCGGACACGGGCTGGGGCGTCGGCCGGATCGCCGGCGCCTTCGTGGAACTGATGCATCGCCTCGGCTACGACCGCTACGGCACGGTCGGCAACGACTGGGGCTCCGGGATCGCGCCGGAGATCGGCCGGCTCGCGACGGAGGCGGTGATCGGCGCCCACGTCACCCAGGCCTGGTTCGATGCCCCGACCGACGAGCCGGAACTGATCGCCGGCCTGTCGCCGCGGGACCGGGCGGCGATGGAGGCCTGGCAGCAGTTCTCGACCACCGCGTCGTACGCCATGGTGCACAGCGAGCAGCCGCAGACCCTCGCCCACGCGATCTCCGACTCCCCCGCCGGCCTGGTCGCCTGGAACGTGCAGTGCATGGGCGACCAGGAGATCGAGGCGATCCTCACCCACGCCTCGACCCACTGGCTGACCGGCACGGCCGGCTCGGCGATCCGGATCTACTGCGAGGCCGACCGAGAGCAGCTGCCGGTCGCGGCGGACGTGCCGCTCGGGGTGGCCCAGTTCCCCCACGATCTGCCCTCGGTCCGCGCCTTCGTCGAGCGTGAGCACAACCTGATCCAGTGGAGCGAGTTCGACCGCGGCAGCCACTACGGCGCCTTCGACGCCCCCGACCTGATGATCGGCGACCTCCGCTCCCTCTTCGCCACCCTCGAGTCGGCCGACTGACCGAAATCGGCGACTCAGTGGTCCCGGAAGAACTCCCGGAGATCCGCGACGAGCAGATCGGGCACCTCCATCGCCGGGAAGTGGCCGCCGCTGTCGTACTCGGTCCAGCGGGCGTGGCTGCCGGCCGGATCGACTTCGCGGCGCACCGTCAGGTCGGCGGCGAACACGG
Source organism: Microlunatus speluncae (assembly GCF_009299835.1). Lineage (GTDB taxonomy): Bacteria > Actinomycetota > Actinomycetes > Propionibacteriales > Propionibacteriaceae > Microlunatus > Microlunatus speluncae. The sequence goes on along the minus strand of NZ_VKCZ01000014.1, from coordinate 272,283 downwards.
CGACAGCGGACGGCGGCGCGGGCGACGGCTCCCAACCGCCCGTGGCCGGCTCCCAGGCCTCGGCCGCCTGATCCCCGTCGCCGGCGGCCGGCTGCGCGAAGGCCCGGTAGGCCTGCATCCCGTCGTACAACGCATGCGCGGCCGAGGCGCCGACCTGGTTGAACCAGTAGATGCTGACCGTGGTGAGAAGTTGATCAAGGTCGACGGCGTCCTCGGGCAGCGCCTTGGCCGGGTCGGTCCATTCGGCGAACTTCTCCACGATCCAGGCCAGTTGGGCCACCGGCGAGTCGGTGAGCGCGTAGCCGATGGTCTGCGGCCGAGTGGCCTGGAGGTGCAGATAGCCGGCGCCGTCCTGCTGGAAGGTGTTGAACCGCTCGGCCCGGTCGAGCTCCGCCCCGGTGAGGCCGTCGAGCGACAGCGCCGGACCGAACGGGTACGGGCTCGGCCCGTTGACGTGCGTGGCGATCACCCGGCCCGGAGCCACCATCGGCAGCAGGCCGACCAACCCGGCACCGACGTCGGTGCCCTGGGCCAGGAACCGGTCGTAGCCGAGCCGGGTCATGATCTCGGCGAACGCTCCGGCGACCGCGAACAGGTTGCCCTGTCCCGGCGCGGACAAGGGCGAGAAGCCGAAGCCGGGGATCGACGGCAGTACCAGATGCACCGCGTCCTCGGCCCGGCCGCCGTGGGCGACCGGGTCGGTCAGCGGGCCGATGATCTTGGTGAACTCGACGAAGGAACTGGGCCACCCGTGCACCATCAGCAGCGGCCGTGCCCCCGGCTCGGCCGACCGGAGGTGCGCGAAGTGGAGCTCTTGGCCGTCGACCTCGGTGACGAACTGCGGCAGCCGGTTCAGCCCCGCCTCCGCGGCGCGCCAGTCGTACTTGTGCTGCCAATGGTCGGCGATCCGGCGGAGGTAGCCGGCCGGCACGCCCCGGGTCCAGCCGACGTCGGGCAGCTCTCGCGCCCAGCGGGTGTTGGCCAGGCGGGCGTGCAGGTCGTCCAGGTCGGCCTGCGGGACGGCAATGCGGAAGGGGCGCGGTTCGGGGTTCGTCATGAACAAGAATCTAGAGACAATAGCGGCACGTTTCGTGCCTCGATCCGAGGGGATTTCGATCATGCTGACCACCTCGATCCGGCTGCTGCGACTGCTGTCCCTGCTGCAGACCCGGCAGCACTGGAGCGGCGCCGAACTGGCCGCGAAGCTCGGCGTGGCCCGGCGGACGCTGCGCAATGACATCGATCGACTGCGCCGGCTCGGGTATCCCGTGCACGCCAGTCCCGGGGTCGGCGGCGGCTACGGACTGGCCCCGGGCGCCACCCTGCCCCCGCTGCTGCTCGACAACGAGGAAGCCGTGGCGGTCGCGGTCGGCCTGCGGACCGCGGCCGCGGGGGCCGTGACCGGAATGGAGGAACCGTCGGTCCGGGCCCTGGCCAAGCTGGAGTTGATGCTGCCGTCGCCGCTGCGCCGGCGGATCAACGGCATGCAGCGCTACACCGTCGCGATCGCCGATGACGGTCCGCTGGCCGCGCCGGCCGTCGACCCGTCCGTCCTCACGGCGCTGATCGCCGTTTGCCGTGATCATGAACGGCTCCGGTTCGACCTGGCGACCAAGGACGGGACGACCACGCGCCGCACCGTCGAGCCGTTCCGGCTGGTCAACCTCGGCGGCCGCTGGTATCTGGTCGCCTTCGACCTGGACGCGGCTGACTGGCGTACCTTCCTGGTCGAGCGGATGACGCTGCGGGTGCCGACCGGACCCCGGTTCGTGCCGCGACCGCCGCCGCCGGAGGGGCTGATCGAGCAGGTGACCCGCGGCGCCGCGACGGCGACCTGGGAATACCGGGCCAGAGTGCGGATCCACGCGCCGATGGCGGTGGTCGCGGCCCGGCTGCCCCGGACGGCGGGCTCCCTCACCCCCGTCGACGACGACTCCTGCGATCTGGACTCCGGCGCAGACGACCCGGCCACCATGCTCCGCTACCTCAGCATGCTCGATCTCGACTTCTCCGTGCCCGAGGCACCCGAGCTGGCCGCCGAGGTGCGCAAGCTGGCCGCGCGGTACACCCGGGCCGCGCCCTGACACCTCGGCTCGGTCTTGCCGCGCGGCAAGATCCGTCGAGCCGATCCCTTGCCACGCCGAAGAAGCCGGTTGTATCGTTTTAATTCACAGTCGGGAAGGCGATTTCCCGAGCTCCTGCTCCTTCCGGAACGTCCCGGAGTGAGGTGTAGCCATGACCACGATTCAACGACGAACCGTCCTCGGCGCCCTCGGCGGCGCCGGCGCGGCAGCCCTGGCGGGCTGCTCGCCCGGCAGTGATCAAGCGCCGGGCGGCACCGCCACCGAAGCCGCGGTCGCGCTGCCGACCTATGCCCCGTACCAAGGCGTGAAGCCCGACCTCCCGGCGTCCACGGCCGGCGTCGAGGCGGGCTTCCTGCGCTACCCGGCCGAGCCGGTCACCGGGCTGACCGAGAAGCCGGGCACGGGCGGGCCGGTGGTCGCGATGGCGTCGAACCCGGGCCCGATCCCGCCCAGCGCCGACCGCAACCGCTACCTGCAGGCGATGTCGGAGTTCCTCAACGTCGATCTCAACCTGCAACTCACCACCGTGGCCGACTACACCAGCAAGCTGAGCACCGTGGTCGCCGGCGGCGACCTGCCCGACATCCTGCAGCTGTACGGGATCCCGCGGATCCCCGATCTGCTCGAGGCGCGGTTCGCCGACCTGACCGAGCACGTGTCGGGCGACGCGGTGAACGACTATCCGTTCCTGGCCAACATCCCGACCGACGCGTGGCGGACCTGCGTGTTCAACGGCCGGCTGTACGGGCTGCCGATCCACCGGGCCGCCGTCGGGCCGATCATGTACAGCCGGGCCGATCTGCTCGAGGCCAAGGGCCTGAACGGACAGCCGAAGGACTTCGCCGAGTTCAAGCAGCTCTGCCTCGACCTCACCGATGCCCGGGCCAACCGCTGGGCCTGTGCCACCCCGAACGGCGTCAAGATCTTCATCCAGCAGATGCTCGGGGTCGCCTCGCCGGACTGGAGCGAGGACGGCGGCAGGCTCACCCACATCGCCGAGCTGGAGCAGACCGAGCAGGCGATCGGGCTGGTCGCCGAGCTGTGGCAGGCGGGCGTCTTCCACCCCGACTCACTCGGCGGCTCGGTCGACGTCCGAGCGCTGTTCGTCGGCGACACGACTCCGCTGATCTACAACAACTACACGGTGTGGTCGGGCTACGCCCAACAGCTCCGGGCGACCGACCCGGAGGTCCGGTTGGCCGGCATGCTGCCGCCGGGCTTCGACGCCGGCTCGACCAGCTGCCTGTGGAAGGGCAACCCGTCGTACAGCACCGTGGCGATCAAGCAGGGCGAGCCGGGCCGGGTCGCCGAGCTGCTGCGGATCGCCAACGTCCTCGCCGCACCGTTCGGCACCACCGAGTATCTGCAGGTGAAGTACGGCGTCGAGGGCGTCCACTACACGATGGACGGCAGCGAACCGACGCCGACCGAGACCGGCACCCTCGAGGCCACCGGAGTGATCAACTACCTCGGTTCACCGCCGGCCGTCCTCTACGATCCGGGGCTGCCCGAGGTGACCGAACAGCAGCATGCGTACCAGGAACGGGCGATCCCGATCTCCAAGCAGACGCCGGTGCTGGGCCACCACTCCCCCAGCCAGGGCAGCGAAGGCGCCCAGCTGAGCGCCCTGCTGGAGGACACCCAGAACGAGATCTTCCAGGGTCGCAAGCCGATCACGGAATGGAAGGCGACGGTCGACCGATGGCGCAAGCAGGGCGGCGACAAGATCAGGACCGAGTACGAGGAGTCCCTGGCCCGGAACCGCTGATCAAGATCATGATCATGATCTTGGTCGCGCCGGGCGGAGCCGCCGGATGCTGAGCGAGCTGCTGACCCGGGAGCGACTGGCCGCTCACCTGCCGGCGCCCGGTCGGTGGCGGCCTGTCCCACCGGTCGACGACCGCGCCTTCTGGGACGGCGTCGACGCGGCGACCCGGACGGCGTTGCTTGATCATGCCGACGCCCTGGCTGCCGGGCCGTGGCCGGAGCTCACCGGCTCGCTCTGGCTGGATTTCGCCCGCACCGGCAACCGGGTCCGCTACGAGACCAGCTTCCTGGCCCGGCGCCGGCGCCTCGCCGCCGCCGTGCTGGCCGCCTGCCTGGCTGATGATCAACGCTGGCACGACGAGGTGATCGACGGGGCCTGGCTGCTCGCCGCCGAGTGGACCTGGTGCCTGCCGGCGCACGACGAGTCCAACGGCCGGCGCAACCTGCTCGCCGTACCGCGGGCCGAGGAGCCGACGCTCGACCTGTTCGCCGCCGAGACCGGGGCCCTGCTGGCCTGGCTGCTGGCCGTGCTCCGGACCCGGCTGGCCGAGCGCGCGCCGGGGCTGGCCGAGCGGCTGACCGAGGAGGTCGGTCGCCGGATGCTGGTGCCGCAGCGGACCGTCGACAGTTGGGTCTGGTTCGGCCGCCGCGGACGGGTCAACAACTGGAACCCGTGGATCAACTCCAACGTGCTGGCCACCTCGCTGCTGCTGGACCATGATCACGAGGACATCCTGCGCACGACCGAGCGCGCGGTCGAAGGCCTGGACGTCTTCCTGGCCGGCTACCCGGCCGACGGTGCCTGCGACGAAGGTCAGCTCTACTGGTGGCGGGCCGGGGCTTCGCTGTCGGAGTGCCTGGAGATCCTGCGGCTCGCCGGCGGTGCCGAGTTGGACGGGTACGGGCTACCGCTGGTCGCCGAGATCGCCCGCTACCCGCACCGGGTGCACATCGCCGACGACTGGTACGTCAACGTCGCCGACGGCCCGGCCAAGCTCGACCCCGACGTGACGGTGGCGCACCTGATGCACCGGTTCGGCCGCCGGATCCATGATCAACAACTCGTCGACCACGGCCGGGCGATGCGCGGCGCCGGGCCGGTCGTCGAGCCGGGCGCCGGCCTCGGCCGCAGCCTGCTCGCCCTGGCCGACCACGACTGGCGCGACGCCCCGCCGGCCGAGCCGCCGCTGATCGATCAGGCCTGGTGGCCCGACACCCAGTTGCTCACCGCCCGACAGTCCGCCGGCGAGCGGGCCGGGTTGTTCCTGTCCGCGAAGGGCGGTCACAACGGCGAAGATCACAACCACAACGACGTCGGCACCGTCCTGGTCGCCCTGGACGGTCACCCGGTCCTGGTCGACGCCGGGGTCGACGAATACAGCCAGCAGCACTTCAGCCCGCAGCGCTACGAACTCTGGACCCTGCGCAGCGCCTTCCACAACGTCCCGCTGACCGACGGCCACGAGCAGTCTCCCGGCCGCGACCACGCCGCCCGCGACGTCGGCTGCACCCTCGCCGACGACCAGGTGATCTTCGAGGCGGACCTCGCGGGGGCCTATCCGGCCGAGGCCGGGCTGCGCGGCTGGCGGCGCAGCGCCGAGTTGGACCGGGCCGGCGACGGCCGGGTCACCCTGACCGACCGCTGGGAGTTCGATCATGACCCGGCCGAGGTCCGGCTGACCCTGATGTTCTCCGGCTACCCCGAGCCGGTCGAGCCCGGACTGCTCCAGGTCCGGACGCCGACCCGGCCGCTCGCCGTACGGTTCGACGCCGAGGCTCTGGAGGTGCTGACCGAGGTGATCGACCTGACCAGCCGTCGCCTCCAGTGGGTCTGGGGCGACCGCCTCTGGCGTACCACCTTGATCATCCGCACGCCGGCCGCCACGGGCCGCTGCGCCGTGACCTTCGAGCCCCAGAATTCGCCGAGTTGTCAGAACTGAGTTGCCCTATGGCACAACTCAGTTCTGACAACTCGGCTGAGGAGGGTTAGCGGGCGGCGCGTTGGGTGATGGCGGTGGCGAGCTGGGTGGCGATCAGGCCGTCGCGGCCGGTGGGCAGCGAGTCGGCGGGGTCGCCGGCCAGGGCCCGGGCGAAGGCGGCGTACATGCCGTCGAAGGACTTCTCCGGCGACCAGGCGAGCTCGCGGATGCCGTCTCGGCCGATCGCGACGAACTCGCGCTCCTCCCGGCGGTAGCGGAGCACGCCTTCGCTGCCGATCACCTCATAGCTGTAGCTGGGCAGGGTCCGCGGCGCGGTGTGGCCGTAGCCGATGCTGATCTCGACCATCACCTGACAGCCGTCGACGTCGAGGTGGGCCACGATGTGGTCCGGCACGGTCCGTCCCTCGACGCTGATCCCGACCACCGAGGTGGGCACCGGCTCCCCGCCGAGCCACCACCGCGCCAGGTCGAGTTGGTGCACGCCGCAGTCGATCATCGGGCCGCCCTCGGCAATCCTGCCCTCGCGGCGCTCGTTGACGCCGGTGTGCTGCTCCCGGTCGGCGTAGGCGCCGTGCAGATCCCACAGATAGATCAGCCGCAGCGCCCGCGGCTCTCCGATCGCGCCCTCGCGGATCAGCCGGTGGATGTCGAGCGCGGCCGGAGCAAACCGATAGGTGAAGCCGACGTAGAGCGGCCGCCCGGCCTCTTCCATCGCCTCGATCGCGCGGACCGAGCCCGCCTCGTCCAGGGTCAGCGGCTTCTCGCACAGCACCGGCAGACCCTGCCCCGCCGCCCAGGTGATGTGCTCCTCGTGCAGCGGCGCCGGCGAGGTGATCACCAGCGCGTCCAGATCGGCCGCGGCCAACTCGTCGAGTGAGCGGTACGGACGCGCCCCGGTCGACGCCGCGACCTGCGCCAGCCGATCGGGATCCACCTCACAGACGGCCGCCAGCTCCAGCCCCGGCTCGGCCAGGATGGCCGGAAGATGGCCGTACTGGGCGACCGCACCGCAGCCGACGACGCCGACCTTGATCGAACTCCCCGACATACCCGATCCCTTCAGCAGCCCGGCTTCCCCGAGACGTCACTTGTGCACCGACACGCCGCGAGAACGCGTGCGTTTGTGACGGGTCGGCGGTTTTTAGACGAGGGCCTCTTCGGGGGCGTCGAAGTTGGAGTAGACGTTCTGGACGTCGTCGGAGTCCTCGAGCGCCTCGATGATCTTGAACAGCTTCTCGGCCGTCGGCACGTCGATCTCCTGGGTGAAGGAGGGGACGAACGACACTTCGGCGGAGTCGTAGTCGAGGCCGGCTGCCTGCACGGCGCTGCGGACCTGGACCAGGTCGTTCGGATCGGTGATGATCTCGAAGCTCTCGCCGAGGTCGTTGACCTCCTCCGGGCCGGCGTCCAGGGTCGCCTCGAGCAGGTCGTCCTCGGTGACCGACTTGCCCTCCTGCTCCTTGCCGACGATCACGACGCCCTTCCGGTTGAACATCCGGGCGGTGGAGCCGACGTCGGCCATGGTGCCGCCGTTGCGGGTGACCGCGACCCGCACGTCGGAGGCGGACCGGTTGCGGTTGTCGGTCAGGCATTCGATCAACATCGCGATCCCGGCCGGGCCGTAGGCCTCGTACATCAGGGTCTCGTAATCCGCACCGCCGCCCTCGGCCCCGGAGCCGCGCTTGACCGCGCGATCGATGTTGTCATTGGGGACCGACGACTTCTTCGCCTTCTGCACCGCGTCGTACAACGTCGGGTTGCCGGCGAGGTCGCCGCCGCCGACCCGAGCCGCCACCTCGATGTTCTTGATCAGCTTGGCGAACAGCTTGCCCCGGCGGGCATCGATCACGGCCTTCTTGTGTTTGGTGGTTGCCCACTTGGAATGACCCGACATGTCGCCGATCCTAGCGCCGGTCCTCCGATTCCCCCGATTCCCCAGCCGAGTCGGGGTCGCGCTGCTCCAGTCGGGCGTACATGACGATCGTGCTGGTCGCCGCGTAGCCGAGCTCGGGATAGAGATTGATCGAGCCGGTCGGGGTGTCGGAGTCGACGCCGATCCCGGACCCGTCCAGACCGGCCTCGGCGAAGGAGGCCATCGACGCGGCGAGCAGGGCCCGGGCGATGCCCCGGCCACGGTAGGCGCGGCGGACCCCGAGCCGTTCGGTCCAGCCCTCGGAGAAGCCCTGCGCCTCCCAGTCCTGCTCGTAGGCGGAGTTCATCGCGTAGCCGGCGACCTCGCTGGTCGCGGCGTCCAAGGCGACCCAGGACCAGCTCGACCGAGCAACCGACCGGCTCAGCTGGTCCTCCCACGGCCCGCGGGCGACCGGCTTCGAACCCCAGTGCTCGGAGAAGGCGTCGTTGTGCGCCAGCCGGACCGCCTCGGACAGCTTCTTGCTGTACGGGACCAGCCGGATCCCGGCCGGCACCTCCCCGGCCGGTGGCAGCCGCGGCGAGCCGTCTTCCTCCCGTTCGAAGGTCAGCCCCATGTCGGCGAACCAGCGGACCGGGGCCAGGCCCGCGGCCCGGTAGAGCCGTTGCTGCTCCTCCAGCTTCTCGTCGACGTAGGCGGTCAGTTGCAGCGGCCCGACCAGCTCGGCGTAGGTCTCGTCGTACCACTCCCGGGCCCGGTCGAGCTGCCAGCCGAGCAACTGCCGGCCGATCCCCTGCCGCCGCCAGCCGGGGTGGACGCCGCCGGTCAGATAGACCCGGCGCGGGTCGAGGTCGGTGGTCGCCGGATGGTTCCAGGCGTACGCGACCGCCATGCCGCCGCCGTCCCGGCCGAGCAACGAGTCCTCACCAGGGTCGGCGTCCGGGCCGACGAAGGCGTCGGACAGGGCGTCCATGTTGTGCCGCTCGCTCGGCTCGTCGAGGTGCTCGATCGCGGTCAGCAGCACCCCCAGATCGTCCAGATCCGCCTGGGTAATCGGTTGCCAGGTCAGGCCGTCGCTGGCCGGCTGGTCTACCACAGTGCTCCTTGCTGGTCGGTTCCCTTGGGCATTGGGGCCTCACCTTCGGATTCCTCCCGCGGGTTGCGCGGGGTCCTGCGGGGGCTATCGTTGCCAGATTTTGCGGGGCGCTCGCCGCCCGCCGATCAGGGGTCGTTCGGTCTGTTGCCAGGTCCGGCGCCAGCCGCCCGGTGCCGTCGCGGCCTCGTCCACCCGATGTCGGCGGACCGCCCACCAGGTGGCGGAGTCCTCGGCGATCAGACTGCGCACCGCCTGCGCCGCCCGAACGGCCAGCACCGCGGGCGTCTCGCCGATCGCGGGCTCCAGCGGGAGTCCGTACCGGATCGCGACCCGGGGCCGTCCCGGCCGCGGCAACAGCCGGCCCGGTTCGACCGCCGCGACCGTGCCCCGCACGCCGACCGGGATGATCGGCACCCGGAGCCGGACCGCGACCGCCGCGACCCCGGCCGGGTCGTCGCCGGAGACCACGACGTTCCAGCCGCGGCCGAGCAGGCGCTCGGCCTGCCGCAGCTCCGGCACCGCCACGGTGCGCCGGCGCAGCGTTCGCGGCAGCCCGCTCACCGCCAGCGACCGGTCGACCCGCTGGCCGTCGCCGACCAGGAAGATCAGCGGCTCGGTGTGCCGGCGCAACTCGGCGGCACCGTACGTCTCGAGCGCCAGGGTCGCCCGGGCCGCGGGGTGCAGCAGCGCCTGGTAGCCGGCCTGCAGCCGGGCGGCGATCACGTGACCTCCGCCAGCACGCGGGGCGGGCTGTGCAGATAGCTGATCTTCGGGTCGGAGCCGACCGAGGCGGCCGTCATCTCCAACGCGTCGGCCAGGCTGGACGCCGCCCGGAAGCCCATCCGGGCCACGGTCGCGCGGTCGCCGCCGACCCAGACCACGTCGGACAGCCGGGCCGTCGCCGCCGTCACCTCGGCCCAGACCAGGAACGGATGCACGCCGTGGAAGGCGTGCCCGGTGCGGTACAGATGGCGATACCACTCGTCGTCGGCGAACTTGGCGAACGCCTCCGCTGTCGCCGCCGCTTGTCCTGAGCCTGTCGAAGGGGACGGCAGCACCTCGTCGAAGAAGTCGACATAGGACGGGTGGTGCAGCGGCGAGAACTCGCTCCGCGCCGGGTGGTAGACGATCACCGCGCCGCGGTCGCGGACGACCGGCTTGCCGGTGGCGGCGCCGAGCGTGCCGACCAGCCCGGACCAGGCGGCAAGGAGCGGGTTGGTCACCGACCCGACGCTGCACGGACCGGCCTGCGGCACCCCGACCACGGCCACGTCGGCCTGGCCTTCGACCTCGACCAACTGCTGCTTGCGTACGGTCTCGGCGGCGGCATCGGCGACCTGCGCCGGGTCACCCGCGACCACGCTGACCACCCCGTAGCTGCCGGGCAGATTGTTGACCAGGCTGCGGCGCAGCTTCGACGGGGTCAACGCCAGACCCTGCCGCAGCACCGTGGCCCGCGCCTGGTCCCGCAGCCCCCACTCCCATTCCCGCCGGCCGAGGAACTCGACCGGCGCGCCGAAGGTGCGGTTGTCCAGCACGGCGTCGATCGCGAACGCGTCGACCGCGCCGCCGACCAGCCGGGCGATCGCCTCGCCGTCGGGCCCGGTCAGGCCGGTGATCGTCGCCGTCGAGCCGACGCCGGCGGCCAGCCAGTGACCGAGGCTGCCCTCCGGCACGTCGAAGGCCGGGGCCGGCTGACCGGCGATCCGGACCACCACGACCACGTCGGAATCGATCACCCGCCGGTCCACCCGCACGGTCGAGTCGGAGACCGCGCCGATGCCGGTGAGCCGGTCGTCGTCCTCGGCGTCATGGTTGCGCAGCAGCCCGTCGGCGCTGAACGACCGGTAGACCCGCTCTCCGACCAGCCGGCGCAGCTCGGCCCCGGTCAACCGGCGGCGCAGCCCGGTGGCCGCGATCACCTGGACGTCATCGACACCGGCGTCGGCAGCCCGGCTCAGCACCTCTTCGATGATCACGCCACGGACATCCGGGGCGGGCATCGACGGCACCGGGACGCTGAGATCCTCCACCAGGATGGTGATCATGCTGTCCGGCCGCAGCCGCGCGGCCAGCGGTTCGGCGCCGAGCGGCCGGTCCAGGGCCCGGCCGATCTCGCCCCGCACGTCGGCCAGGGTCGGCAGCGGGTCCGGCGGATAGATCACCTTCGCGCCGAGCGGGAACAGTTGCCGTACGACAGCGTCGCCGGAGTGGACGACGAGCGGCGGGGTGCGCTCGTCGACCTCGAGTACGAAGCCGGGCCGGGCCATCTACTGGTCTCCCCTGTTGATCATGGTCACTGGGCTCATGGCGGTCCTCACTGGTCTCCCCCAGGCAGCAACCAGCGGGGCATGTCGGGCCTGATCTTCCATTCCACCACCGACCACTGGTTCGCCGCAGCCGCTCGCATCAACGCGATGTCCGGCGTCACCGCGACCGCGTTGCCGACCGCGCTCAGCATCGGCAGGTCGGAGTGCGAGTCGGCGTAGGCGTAACTCCTGGTCAGATCGATGCCGTGGGTGTCGGCGTGATGCCGCAACCAGGCCGGCCGCGACTCCCCGACCAGCGGCGGGCCGGTCAGGAAGCCGGTGCACCGACCGGCGTCGTCGGTGGCCAACTCGGCCGCGACGATCTCGTCGAACAGCGGCCGCAGCGGCCGGGTCAGCGGCGCCACCACCCCGGTGATCAAGATCGTCTTGTGGCCGGCGTCGCGGTGCGCCCGGACCCGGCGGACCGCCTCGGGCGACAACCGGCTCAGGATGTGCGGCGCCAGCACGGTGTCGATGTGCTGCTCGAGCGCCTCGAGGTCGGCGCCGGCGTAACGCCGGTAGACCGCGCGCAGGAAGCTGCCCCGGTCGCGGCGTTCGGTGCGCAGGTAGGCCGGCAGCCGGCGCAACACCTGACCCACCTCGGTCAGCTGGCGGGCCCGGGACAGTTCGGGCAGCCGGGTCCACAGATACTGCTCGATCACGTTGGTCGACATGATCGTGCCGTCCAGGTCGAACACGGCCAGCGCGCTCGACCCGGCGGTGTCCCGGCTCAGGTCGCGCATCGTCGTCGCCCGGTTGCCGCGCTTGCGGCGCAACGCGTCCATCCGGCGCACCGGCGCGGTGATCGACGGGCAGTGCACCTCTTCGATGTACGTGGTCCAGTCGTAGGCGCCCGTGTCGAAGGCGAAGCCGTCCACATCGTCGGGATGCAATGACCGGTGCAGCGCCAGGGTGTTGGCGTCGACGAAATGCAGCTCGGACTGGGCGTACTCGTTGTAGAGCGACAGGTATTTGCGCAGGAAGTCCAGCCGGCCCCGGGTCCGGTCCAGGCCCTTGGCCATGGTCCGGGTCCGGTTGGAGCGCGGCGCCATCGACAGCACCCGGTCGGCGAGCTTGTGCGCCCGTTCCGAGGTGGACAGCAGTCGCTCCACCGACGCCGCTCCGGGGAACTTCCACTGCGGCAGGTGGGCCGCGCCGCGGGCGCCGCCGACGAACGGGTGCGCGGTGAAGTAGGAGCGGATGTGGCCGTACAGATCCTTGAAGGTGATGGGATTCCGGGCCCCCGAGGAGACGTGGAAATACTCCGGCTCCCCCACCTCGGGCTCGGTCGCGGCGACGGCGATGATCGCGTTCACCACATGATCACAGGGCACAATGTCGACGACCGAGTCGGGCGAGGCCGGGAACTCGGGCAGCTCGCCGCGGCCGTACGCCAGGATCAGCGGCTCGGCCATCTTGAAGCCCTCGATCCAGCCCGGGTAGGGGTGCCGCCAGCTGGACTCGACGATCGACGGCCGGACCATCGAGACCCGGATGCCCGCGCCCCGGTCGGCGACCGCCCGCTCGCCGAGCGCCTTGGTGAACGTGTAGACGTCGGTCCAGCCGAGCGAGCGGGCCCGTTCGGTGCCGGCCTTGACCAGCTCGGCGGTGACCCACTCCTTGCGTCGCCGCTCGGTGTCGGCCGCCGTGGTCAGGAAGCCGGCCGCGCGGTGCTCCCGTTCGGCCTCCTTGCGCAGCTTGGTCAGCCGGTCCGAGGTCCGCGACTCGGCCTCGATCAGGTCCCGCATGCGCAAGCCGGCCTCGGTCTCGGCCCGGTAGTCGATGTCGTGCTCGTGCGGCGCCTCCGGGATCACACCGCGCCGCCGGCCGGCGGTGTAGGCGGTGGAGATGTGCACGTAGTGCGGCACCTTGATCAGCGTGCCGTGCTCGTCGGAGTTGGCCTCGATCAGCCGGCCGATCAGCGCGGTGGTGCCGACCACGTTGGTGGTGAACGCCTGGTCGATCGGCGGGTCGAAGGACACGTCACCGGCCGAGTGGATGATCACGTCGATGCCGCGCGGCAGCTCCGGGACATTCGGCAGATCGCCTTCCACCACGTCGATCCGGGCGTCCAGCAGTTCCTCGACGCCGCCGGCCGCGTCGCGCAGGTCGCTGAAGATCTTCTTCTTCAGCAGCGTGATCATCCGCTCCCGGCCGGAGGCCGAACGCTTCCGCCGGACCAGCACCGCGGCCCGGGTGTCGGGCAGCTCGGTCAGGATCTTCCACAGCAGTTGCTCGCCGATGAAGCCGGTCACGCCGGTGACCAGCACCGTCATCCCGGCCAGCCGCTCCCGCAGCCGGGCCCCCGCCAGCGGTGAATCTCCCAGCGGTGAATCAGCCAGCGGTGATCGGGCCGTCGCGGTGTTCCCGGCGGAACCCGTGGCGGCTTCGGGGGCCAGGGTCATGATCCGGTCCCGCTCGGTGCCGGCGCAACACCGGCGGCGACCCGTAAGGCCTCGGGCAGGGTCAGGTTGCCGACGTACAACGCGGTGCCGATGATCGCGCCTTCGACGCCGTCCGGCACCAGCGTGGTCAGTGCGGCGATGTCGTCCAGGCTGGAGACGCCGCCGCTGGCGATCACCGCGGCGTCGGTACGCGAGCAGACGTCACGCAGCAGCTCCAGGTTGGGCCCGGCCAGCATGCCGTCCGAGGCGACGTCGGTGACGACGAAGCGGGCGCAGCCGGCGGCGTTGAGCCGGTCCAGCGTCGGATAGAGCTCGCCGCCCTCCTCGGTCCAGCCGCGCGCGGCCAGCCGGGTGCCGCGGACATCCAGGCCGATGGCGATCTGCTCGCCGTGGGCGGCGATGATCTCGTCGCACCAGTCGGGCCGCTCCAGCGCCGCGGTGCCGATGTTGACCCGCGCGCAGCCGGTGGACAGGGCCCGGTCGAGGCTCGCGTCGTCACGGATCCCGCCCGACAGCTCGACCTTCAGCTCCGGGTGATCGCCGCTCAGGCCGGCGATCACACCGGCGATCAGGGCCGCGTTGTCGCCGCGGCCGAACGCCGCGTCCAGGTCGACCAGGTGGATCCATTCGGCGCCGTCCTCGGCCCACCGCCGGGCCGCCGCCGCGGGCTCGCCGAACCGTTTCTCGGTACCGGCCTTGCCCTGCACCAACTGCACGGCCTGGCCTCCGGCCACGTCGACAGCCGGCAGCAACACCAATGAATCCACGCGCCAGACCCTATCCGCTCGGGCGAATCCGCTCGCCCACCCCGTCCCACCTGAACCAGCAGCATAAACCGAGACCTCCCGACCGACCGACTTGTAGCGGCTGGGCGCTGGGCGGTCATCGCCCAGAACACCCAGCCACGACAAGTCGGGCTTTCGTTCGGTCAGTCGGCCAGTTCGTCGCGCTCCTCGGCGGTGAAGGCGGGCATCGCGGCTGCCGGGTCGGCCAGTCGGGCGGTGCGCAGGGCCGAGATCTTGGCCCCGTTGGCGCGCATCGCCTCGGCGCTCTTGCCGCGCCCGTAGGTGACCGCGTAGTCACGGGCGACACCGATCGACGCCCCGACCTCGATCGCGTCCTGGTCGGCGCCCATGTAGAGGAACTGCCAGCGGTACGCGTTGGTCTGCTGCTCGACCAGGGACTTGATCGCCTCCCGGGTCCACTCCCGGCTGGCGTTCTCCAGGCCGTCGGTCATGATCGCGACGACGACCGTGCCGGGCCGCCGCTCCTCGGGCAGCGCGGCCAGCCGCTGGCCGGCGTCGGTGATCAGCCGGCCCATCGAGTCGAGCAGGGCGGTGCTGCCGCGCGGCTCCAGGCTGAGCGGCGGGACCTCGGCGACGGCGACGTCGGCGTAGACCTCCTCGTAGTGGTCGTCGAACCGGGCCAGGGTGACGCGGCAGTCGCCCTCGATGGCCCGCTGTTCCTCGATGAAGGCGGCGAAGCCGCCCTCGATGTCACTCTTGATCGACTGCATCGAGCCGCTGCGATCCAGCAATACGTAGATCTGGGTGAGCAACTGGTCGGTCATAGGGTCTCCCTTCCCTCCTTGGACTCAGCCGGTGGGCCGGCGCGGCTTGAACCGCATCGGCGCCGCCCGCTCCGGTGCCGGGCGTGGTGTGCCCGACTCCCGGTCGTACTTCGCCCGTTCCACCCCGGCCGCGGTGACCCGGCCCCGGTCGTCGGCGTACGCGCCGAGCTGCCGGGTCCGGGCCAGCCGAGGCCCGACCGCGTTCTCGGACAGGCCGGCCTGCACGCCGGCCGAGCGAAGGCTCGCGCCGCCGCTGAGCACGGCGTCGGCCAAGGCCGCGTCGATCAGCTCGGTCAGCCGTTCGGCGGCCTCCCGCAGATGCGGCAGCGCCTCCTCCGGCGTCGTGCCGTCGGCCGCATCGAGCGCTCGCCGTACGTCATCGACCGTGGTGTCATCGGACATGCCCCCAGCATGCCGCACAAACTGCGCCCACGCAAATTCTGCGGGCCGCCCAAGTTTTCGCCGAGTTGTCAGAAGTGAGTTGCGCTATGGCACAACTCAGTTCTGACAACTCGGCGTGAGGGTGTGGATAACCGGCTCTCAGCAGGCGGTGGCGGCGAGGCCGTGGTCGCGGCGGGCCGTGGTGGAGACGTGGGAGAGGAAGCTGCCGGAGGTGGCGGCGGCCTCGGCGGTGAACCAGTCCTGGGCGATGTCGCAGACGACCAGCTCGGCCGCGGTGTCGGAGAGCACGGTCGGCAGGGTGTGCACGACCGTGGACGGGAAGCTGACCACATAGCGGCCGACCGGGCCCATCCGGGCGGCCAGTTCGATCGGCAGCTCGGGCCGGAGCACCTCCAGCCCGAGGGCGGAGATCCGGGCCAGCTTCGCCGGCTCCTCCTTGCGGTGGGCGAAGTAACGGTCGACCCGATAGCGGGTGGCCAGGGTGCCGACGCCGCGCAGGTACGCCTCCTCGTCGACCACCCCGGTCTCGACGAGTGAGGTGCCGACCAGGTCGCCGGTGATCTTGACCGTCGGCTGGCCGTACTGGCTGCGGACCCAACCGAAATCGTTGCGAACCACCGGCAGGTCGACCTCCAGCGGCAGACAGCTGAACAGGCTGATCTTGCTCCCGGTCGCGGCCGTCATACGGCGTCGGGCCAGGGACGCGATCTGCCGCCGGTGCGGCGAGGTCCGGGTGGTGTGCCAGCGGACGAGTTCTTCGCCGCTGGCCCACAACCGGGCGAACTCCATCGTGGCGGTGCCGTCGTCGACGATCACGACCTCCGGCACCCGGGTGACGCCGAGGACGACCTGGATGACGCCGGAGAACGGATCGCCGACGACGAGCCGGTCGATCCCGATCAGCTCGCCGGCCATCGCCCGTACGGTCCGCGCGGTCGACGCCGCCCCCAGCCGCGGCTCGTGCCACCGGACGACCTGCCGCAGGTTGCGGGCGATCTCGGTCATCCGGCGCAGCTGCAGCCGAGACTGCTCCGGGCGCGGCGCCAACACCACCGTGGTCAGGTCGTCCCGCTGTACGTCGTGCCGGTGCGCCCACTCCAGCACGTTCAAGAGCTGGGTCGGGCTTTCCACCAGTGCGAGCGTCTTCATCGGACCTTCCTTACCCCGCAGTGTCCCGTGCGTCAGGCGTCGACGAGTTGCGGCGACTCCTGCGAAGCGAGGACGCCGGGCACCCGGCGCAGCTTCTTCATGGCGGCGAGCTCGCCGTCGTACACCTTCTTCACCCCGTCACCGAGCGACTCGGTGATGGTACGGATGTCGCGGACCAGCCGCACCAGGCCCTGCGGCTCGACCGAGGCGGCCTGGTCGGAGCCCCACATGGCCCGGTCGAGGGTGATGTGCCGCTCGACGAACACGGCGCCGAGCGCGACCGCGGCCAGCGTGGTCTGCAGGCCGGTCTCGTGGCCGGAGTAGCCGATCGGGACGTTGGGGAACTCCGACTGGAGGGTGTGGATCATCCGCAGGTTGAGCTCCTCGGCCTTGGCCGGGTAGGTGCTGGTGGCGTGCAACAGCACGATGTTCTCACTGCCGAGCACCTCGACCGCGTGCCGGATCTGCTTCGGGGTCGACATGCCGGTGGACAGGATGATCGTCTTGCCGGTGGACCGCAGTCGCCGCAGCAGCTCGTCGTCGGTCAGCGACGCGGAAGCGACCTTGTGCGCCGGCACGTCGAAGTCCTCCAGGAAGTCGACCGACTCGACGTCCCACGGCGAGGCGAACCAGTGGATCCCGCGCTCCTTGGCGTGCGCATCGATCGCCGCGTACTCGTCGGCGCCGAACTCGACCCGGTGCCGGTAGTCGATGTAGGTCATCCGGCCCCACGGGGTGTCCCGCTCGATCTGCCACTGGTCCCGCGGCGTGCAGACCTCGGGGGTCCGCTTCTGGAACTTCACCGCGTCGCAGCCGGCGTCGGCGGCGATGTCGATCAAGGCCTTGGCGTTCTCAAGATCACCATTGTGGTTGATGCCGATCTCGCCGGTGACGTACACCGGGTGATCGGTACCGACCTGATGATCACCAATGGACCTGGTCGGCGCGATGAACTCATGGTTGGCTGTCATGGCTGCGAAGTTAGGAATCGCATGTGGCGAGATCGCACCGCCGACCTGAACGACGAGCGAACAAACCGCGACATCTGATGGGTGGGGCGACCAATCGCACGGAAGTCGGTGGGCGACGTTCACCCGGGCGCTGCCGTGTGTTCACCTGGCTCCCCAAACATGGTCGCCCATGGGCGCAGGTCCTGCTGTCGCAGGAACCGCTCACGGCCTCGGGATCCCCACCACCTCACGAGGAGGACGATGCATCGCGCCGACGGTCACCGGCCGACGCGACTCAGCGTCATCATTCCCTGCCACAACATCGAGACCTATGTCGGGCCGATGTTGCAGAGCCTGCGGCTCAACGCCGGGCCCGGGATCGAGTTCCTACTCGTCAATGACGCCTCAACCGATGCGACAAAGTCGATCATCGAGCGGCAACTGGACCGAATTCCCGGTGCGTCCTTGATCAACTGTCCGGACAACATCGGGCTGTCAGCGGCGCGCAATGTGGGGATCGACCAGGCGGGCGAGGCCGAGTACCTCACATTCCTGGACGGCGACGACTTCGTTCGGCCCGGCTACTATCCCGAACTGCTGGCCGCGATCGAGCAGCGCCGCTGCGACTTCCTGCGCACCGATCATGTGCGCGTGGTCGGGAAGAAGCGCACGGTGCACCGGATCAACCATCCACACCGCGGCACGGTGGTGAAGCCGCGCGACGCGATCCTGCCGGTCGACCGCACCACGTCGGTCGACGCACCCAACGCGTGGGCGGGGATCTTCCATCGCCGACTTGCCGACAACGGCCTACTCCGGTTCAACGAGAACCTGAAGACCTGCGAGGACCGGCCATGGAACTGGCGGCTGCATTTGAGGGGCGAGTCATTCGCCGTGGTCGGCCTGCTCGGTGTCTTCTACCGGCGTGATGTGGCCACGTCCCTGACCAAGATCTCCGACCGGCGGCAGTTCGACTTCCTGACCGCGTTCGACCAGATCATCTCCGACGTGACCTCCGATCCGGATGCCGAAAGCCTGCTACCCAAGGCGATCCGGAGCTACTGCAGCATGATCTGTCATCATCTCGGCCGGCTCGACACCTACCTGCCCGAGCTCGGTGCGGAACTGCACGCCCGGTCGGTGGCCGCCCTGCACCGGCTGCCCCGACGGCACCTGACCGACGTCGTCTCAGGCCTCGATCCACGCCGCCAGGCCATGATCACCGAGGTGCTCGCCGCATGAGCACCCATCTCTTCGTCGCGTCCACTGCATTCGGACTGTCAACCCTGGCCGCCGCGATCAAGGACGGCGCCTGGGCCGAGGCCGGGCAACGGATCTTGATCATCTCCAACAACTCCACGGCTCCCGAGGCCACCCCGGGGCTGCTCGGCTCGGCCGGCATCGATCGGCTCACCGGCCTGTTCGATCAGGTCTACGACTACAACGAGCTGATCTCGCCGCTGCATCCGTCGGAATGGCGGCCGACGGCCAATGATCTTCCTCTGTTGCAGCGACTTATCGCCGGCCGCTGGGGCTTGGACGGGCTTGAGCTGCGACTGATCGTTGAGAGCATCCAGGCGGCACCGGCGCTGACCCTGGCGCGGATCTTCGCCGACGCGCCGATCGACGTGTACGCCGATGGCCTGATGTCCTACAGCCCCACCCGGGTCGGGCTGTACACCCAGGTCGGCTGCCGGATCGACCGGCTGTTCCATCTCGACCTCGCCCCGACGGTCACGCCGTTGCTGCTGCGCGAGTGGGAGGTGCGGCCGACGACTGTCGAGGCCGAGTCCTTTCGGCAGGTGATCACCGGCCTCGACGTCGAGGTGCCGAAGGCGCTGACCGCAGCACCGAAGGGGTCAGTCGCCGTCCTGCTCGGACAGTATCTGTCCGCGCTCAACATCCTCACCCAGGATGAGGAGATCGATCTGCTGCGGCAACTGATCTCCCGTGCCGTGGCCGCCGGGTTCACCACCCTGGTGTTCAAACCGCACCCGAGCGCCCCGGACCAGCTCACCGCGCCGCTGTTCGCCGAGGCGGAGCGGCTCGGCGCCGACCTTGCCGTCCACGACGACGCCGATCTGGTGGAGTCCTGGTTCGACCAGCCGAGCATCGGTCTGGTCGTCGGCTGCTTCTCCACCGCCCTACTCACCGCGGCTACCTGTTACGGGCTTCCGACCGCCCGGGTCGGGACCGATCTGGCCTTGGAGCGGGTCAGACCCTACGAAAACAGCAATCGCATCCCCGTGACACTGATCGATGCGCTGGTGCCGGAAATAGGCTCGCTCGCGGAACAGCCCGCGCAGGTGAGTGCCACCCGGTCCGGGCCCGACGAGGTACCGATCAACGACCTGGTCCGGATGGTCGGCTACTGCATGCAGCCCGGCCGGAACCCCGACCTGCGGCCGACCACCGAACGGCTGCTGTCCGATCACTGGGAAAGCGTCCGCGGATACGTGAAGCGGCGCCGGCTGACGATCCTCGACCTGCCCGGCCGGCTGCCCAGCCTGTCCAAGAAGAAGCGCCGCCTCCGATCCAAGCTCCGCCGGGCCGTCGGCCGCATCCTCGGGCCGCGGATCAGCCGGCTGATCGGCCAGGGCCGCCGGAGCATGCTGCGCGCCGTACGCCCGGTCCCCGCTTCGGCACATAGGGCCTGAGTTCTTTCCCCGTTGGCCCTATGCACAGACCCGTCCGATCCCGTCACCGGTTCTGCCCGGGCGATGGGATTCGAGATTCGAGCTCCTAGCGCACCCGGTCGGCCGAGGCGATCAGAGCGACCGACCGCAGCTTGAGGTCGCCGACCACCGTGGCCGTGATCTCCCCATAGGCGGCTCGCATCCGTTCCTGGCCTGCAGCATCCTGACTGCGGAAGGTCTGGCCGATACCGGCAATTCCTGCTTCTACGGCGGACCAGAGATCGTCCGGCCGAATCTCGAAGGTCCAGTGCAACTCCTGACACTCAACCTGTTCGAAGCCGGCCTCAGCCAGAATTCCGCCGAAGCCCTCTGCAGTTCGTTCGAAGTCATGCTCAGGTGGGAGCCGAGAGCCCGCTGGCGGGGTGACCGCCGCGCGTGTCATGACCTGATTCCAGAGCTGGTTGAGTGGTCCGGGCTGCGAAGTCCAGATCGTTGCTATGAGCCGCCCACCGCAGCGGAGAGCTCGAAACAGTTCTCTCACGGCGCTACGTGGGTCTGGTGTGTGATTGACCACGAAGTTCGCAGTGACGACATCCAAGATCTGATCGCGACATGGCAGGCTGCGAATCGAGGCGAGGCCGAAGCTGATCCCCGGATGACTGCGCGAGGCCAGAGCGATCATCGAAGGATCGCTGTCCAAGCCGATCACCGTGTAGCCATTATCTCTGGCGGCGGCTGCCACTGTTCCCGGCCCTGTTCCGATATCCAGCAGACGTCGAGCCGAGTCGCCCGGTCCGATGCGACGGAGAATCTCGTCCACCGTGCCTGCGCAGAGATGCGCGAACGAGCGTGCGTACGCGTCTGCGCCGTCCTTCCAGTCGTACGTAACCACGCTGACACGATTGCATGGTCGACCCGGTGCCACTACGAGTCCGTGCGAGAGCCGTTCAGCGCGGGCTGGAGGCGAGAGAACAGGCGGTCGCTGATCCGGTCGATGTCTGCGTCCGACAGGCCCGTCTTGGCCTGCTCCTTCTGCTTGATCAGGTTGAGTCGAGGCACCGGGCGGCCGAGGATCTCCTGCTCTTCGCCCCAGACCCGGTCGTCGCTGTCGATCAGGTGGCGGACGGCGGCCAGATAGGGTTCCGGGTCACCGAAGACGCCATAGAACTTGGTCGGGGTCAGCGCGAACGGGATCAGCCCGTCGGCGAACACCGACTCGAACACCGCGGCGGTGACGCCCGGCGTGTGCTCGCCGCGCCAGTCGTCGAAGACCACGACCCCGTCGCCGCGGAGCAGGCTCTTCGCGTTGCGGGCGTCCTCCCGGACATAGGCGTAGAGGTGTGAGGCGTCGACGTGCAGGAAACGCACCGTGTCGGGCTCGACGGCTTCGACGATAGCGGTGCTCGGCGCCTCGACGATCTCCGGAAGTTGATCATGGAGGGCGAGGTAGTTCTGCTCGAAGGTGCGCCGGGTCAGCGTCGGATAGGACCGTTCGGCCTCGGTCCGGTTGGCGCGGTCGGCGGCCGTGTCGGTCAGCAGATCGGTCCGCCCGAACAGGTCCAGCACGACGAACCGCTCACTGGGCCGGAGATGCTGGCCGATGATCACCGCACTCTTGCCGAGATAGGTGCCCAGCTCCACGAGAACGCCGGGAGCGGAGCCGGCCTGGACCTCGAGGATCGTCGCGAACAGCTGCCGATCGATCCACCAGAACCACCCGGGAATGTCGGAGTAGCCGCTAATAGCGCTCATGAGTGTCGCCCGTTCTTGATCAACCCGCGCAGCGAGTTGTTCAGGATCGGCGGAAGCAGCGACACCGACGCCTGGGCGAGCACGCCTTTGACTCTGCCGTGCCGGATCACCCGTCGCCGCAGGGCCGCCAGACTGTGCTGACCGGATCGGCCAAGACCGCCCGGACCGGCCGAGGTGGCGTGGTGGAACTCGGCCGCGCTGCGCAGGTAGTCGGTCTCCCAGGCGGCGTGCGACGGGCGGACGCCGGCGGCCAGCAGGTCGTCGGTTCGATCGGCCATGATCGCTGTCGCCGTGGTCTCACGGCCCAGGAAATAGCTGGCCAGGAAGTCCGGCTCCGGCGTCCCGATCTGATCGGCGCCGAGAGCATCGAAGGTGCGCAGCAGGCCGCTGTCCAGGAAGACCTGGTTGCCGTATCGCTCGTGGACGCCGAGGTCGAGCACCAGGCCGACCCGGCAGCCGTGGTCCAAGGCCTCCAGGCAGGCGGTCGAAGACATCGTGATCATCAGGTCGATCGAGTCCAGCACCTCACCGATCGGCGTGTAGTCGATCCGGAAGTTGGCCGGCTGGTCGATGCCGGCCAGCACGTTCTCCGGGTGGTAGAGCATCCGGTGGAAGGTGTCCTCCCCCGGCCGGTGCCGCGGCTTCAAGATCACCTCGCGGTCCGGATGATCAACGGCGTAGTCGACCAGTTTCTGATACATGTAACGCCGTTCGACCTCGCGGCCGGGCACGGTCGGCTGGTCGGCGTACAGCACGCGCTTGATCGGGCCGGTCCGTTGCGGCTGCGGCCGCGGGCTGAGGAACGGCAGTCCGGTCAGCAGCAGGTTGTCCGGCGGCAGACCGAGCCGGCGGCCGACGGCGGTGAAGTGATCGTAATCGGCCACCGAGTTGACCGCCACGATGTCGGAGGCACAGCGGTCCAGGTAGCCGGCGGTGATCTTCTCGATGATCACGCCGACCCAGCCGGTGATCAAGACCGGTCCGATCACCCCGGCCGAGTTGCGCCGGTCGGCCAGTTCGACGCTGAAGCCCTTGGTGATCGGCCCGGACAGTCCGCAGACCACCACGTCGCTGATCACCGCGACATCCAGCAGGTCGGACCAGGACAGCGAGTCGACCCCGTCGAATCCGGCATCGCGGATCTGCTGCGCCGACAGCGCCGAGCGCACGTCGGGCACGACCACCCGGCACGCGTAGCCGCGGCTGGCGAACTCGTCCCGGATCCGGCCGCACCATTTCAGTTGCGAGTCGAAGG
The DNA here is from genome assembly GCF_009299835.1 of Microlunatus speluncae. Lineage (GTDB taxonomy): Bacteria > Actinomycetota > Actinomycetes > Propionibacteriales > Propionibacteriaceae > Microlunatus > Microlunatus speluncae. Next base: position 249,098 of record NZ_VKCZ01000014.1, on the reverse strand, counting down.
CGGCGATGAACAGGGCGTTTTTCATCCACGGGCTCCGCGATAGGCGTCGATCGGCACGGCCGGACCCTAGGGATCGCGGGTGAACGCAGCGTTAACGCCCGGCGCCGATCGCGCCAACCCCGGGTCAGGACAGCGGCTTGGCCTGCACCCGGTCGACCGGCAGCGGCGCATAGAGATGCGGGTACGGTTCCTCGGCGTCCAGGTCTTCGACCACCAGCGGATCGGCCGGCTCGGGCCGCAGCTCCAGCAAGATCAACTCGGCGTCGGCCCGGTCCGGGTAGAGCCGCTGCCGCAGCGCCGGGAGCTGCCCGGCGAACGACAGGTGGACGTACCCCTGCAGGTCGTAGCCGACGTCGCGGGTCGACCACAGGTAGCCGCCGGCGTCCATGGCCGCGCGCCAGGTCTCGACGTCGGTGAGGTGGAAAACCGGCTCGGTGACCGGCTCACGCGGCCCGAGCAGGCCGAGCTCGACCAGCCGGGCCCGCAGCGCGTCGGCGTCGGTGAACTGGATCCCGGTCAGCCCGACCGCTTCGGCCCCGGTGACATTGCGTTCGACGTCGTCGACGAAGATCGCTCGCGCCGGGTCGAGGCCGTTCCGCTCGATCAGCAGCCGGAAGATCGCCGGATCGGGCTTGACCATCCGCTCCGCTCCGGAGACGAGGATGTCGGAGAACCGCCGGAGCAGCCCGAACCGCCGCTGGGCATGGGGAAAGGTCTCGTGCGACCAGTTGGTCAGCGCCACCAGCCGGATCCCGGCCCGCTGCAGTTCGGCGATCACCGCGCCGGTGCCCGGGATCATCCCGGTCAGCGTCAGCTCGAAGTTGGAGCGGTAGGCGCGGATCGCCGCGGCATGTTGATCACCGAACTTCTCGATCAGTTCAGCCTCGCCGTCGTCGAACGGCCGGCCGGCATCCTGAGTGTGGTTCCAGGTCGAGAAGCCGATCTGCTCCAGGAACGGCGGCACCTCCGCCGCCGGCAGGACCGTGGCGAAGGCCGGCACCGGATCCCACCCGAGCACCACCGCACCAAGATCGAAGACGACCGTGTCGTAGCCGGCGGCGTTCATGATCGTTTCCTGGTTGCGATCGACATGCCGGTCAACCTATCCGACCCCACCACCGGGACCAACGGCCCGGCCACGTCAACGGGGTTGCGGCAGTCCTCGGCCCAACTGCTCCAACGCCTCGGTGATCAGGGTCGCCAACGGCAACGGGCTGCGCCGGGTCGACCAGGTCCGCATCGCCGCCTTGACCGCACCACTGGCCGCGGTCGCGACCAGCGTCGGATACAGGTCGTGCTCGGCATCGGTGCCGGTGCGGTCGGCGATGGCGGCCACCAGATGCTCCTCGACGACCTCCTGCCGGGCGATGAAGTACGGCAGCAGGCTGGGCTCGCGCTTGGCCAGCCGGAACTGGTCCACCCACTCGCGCGCCTCGTCGTCGGGGAAGTCCATCGCGCCGACCAGAGCGTTGCGCATCGCGACCAGGATCGGCTCGTCGGCGGGCCGCGCCCGCAGCGCGGCGAGCACCCGCTCCAGGTGCTCCTCGGTGTCGGCCATCACCGCCTCCTCCTTGCTGGAGAAGTAGTTGAAGAAGGTGCGGACGGACACGTCGACCTCGGCCGCGATCCCCTCCACCGTGACCTTGTCCCAGCCGTGCTCCAGCGTCTGCCGCAACGCGGCGCGGCTGAGCGCAATGCGGGTGGCCCGCTTCTTGCGCTCGCGCAGGCCGGGCGCGGAGTCGGTGGCCGAGCTGGTCATGTCCTCACGGTAGCAAGGCTGCCCTTTGTGCAGTAATTCACAACAAGAAACTTTGCACGTCATGCAATTCGGCTCCTAGGGTTGAGGTGATCGGGCGACCCCAGCGAAGGAGTACGTGCACCATGACCCAGCCGTACGCGACCGAGACCCTCACCCCACTGCCGACGAAGCGCAGCACCCCCTTCGACCCGCCGCCGGCCCTGCGGGACCCGGACGCCTTCAGCGCCGCCGAGCTCGGCCCGGTCCGCCCGATCCTGATGGCCGGCGGTCGTCGCGGCTGGCTGGTCACCGGTTACGAGGAGGCGCGCACCGTCCTGGCCGATCCACGGTTCTCCGCCGACCGGTCCAAGGCCGACTCCCCGATCCGCGAGCGTCCGGGGGATGCCCAGCCGACCCCGCCCGGGATGTTCATCTCCCACGACGCACCGGACCACACCCGCTATCGCAAGCAGTTGACCGGCCTCTTCACCGTGCGCCGGATGCGGGCGCTGGCCAGCCGGATCGAGGAGTACGTCGACGAGCGGCTGGACGCGATGGAGGCCGCCGGCGGGCCGACCGACCTGGTCGCCGCGTTCGCCATGCCGGTCCCCTCGCTGGTGATCTGCGAACTGCTCGGCGTCGACTACGACGATCGCGCCGACTTCCAGGAGTGGACCGCGAAGTTGCTCAACCTGGACACCCCGGTGGCGGAGATCCGCGATCTCTGGGGCCGCCTGGACACGTTCATGCTCGACCTGGTCCGGCGCAAGCGTGAGACTCCGACCGACGACATCCTCGGTGGCCTGATCGAGTCCGACGCCGCCTTCACCGACGAGGAGCTCAGCAACGTCGGCAAGCTGCTGCTGATCGCCGGCCACGAGACGACCGCCAACATGATCGGACTGAGCACCTTCGCCCTGCTGCAGCACCCCGATCAGCTGGCCCGGCTGCGCCGGGAGCCGGAACTGATCCCGGGTGCGGTGGAGGAACTGCTGCGCTATCTGAGCATCGTGCAGTTCGTCGCCGTCCGGGTGGCGCTGGAGGACGTCGAGCTCGGCGGCCGGCTGATCCCGGCCGGCGAGACCGTCGCGATGCACCTGCCGGAGGCCAACCGGGATCCGCACCAGTTCGAGGATCCAGACACGCTCGACGTCACCCGGGAGCGGGTCCGGCACGTCTCGTTCGGCCACGGCATCCACCAGTGCCTGGGCCAGCAGCTGGCGCGGACCGAGCTGGTGGTCGGCCTGGGTAAGCTGTTGGAACGGTTCCCGAACCTGCGCCTCGCGGTCGATCCGAGCGAGGTCCCGTTGCGGCACGACATGGTGATCTACGGGGTGCACCGGCTTCCGGTGGCCTGGTGATCGGAGGCAGCATGAAGATCATCGCGAATCGTGACGTCTGCGTCGGTGCCGGCAACTGCGCCTTCACCGCCCCCGAGCTGTTCGACCAGGACGAGAACGACGGGACCGTCCTGGTGATCAAGGAAGTGCCCGACCCCGGCGAGGAGGAGTCCGCCCGGGAGGCGGTCGCCTTCTGCCCGTCCGGTGCCCTCACGATCGACGAGTAACCGCTCGATACTGGGGAACCTGCCGCCGGGTACTCCCGGTCCGATCTTCCCCGATGATCACTCGGAGCCTCTGGCGTCGCGCCGTTCGACGTTGTCCAGCAGGGATTCCCAGTAGCGCGCGATCACCGCCACCTCGGCCGCGTCGAAACCGGACACGGTCTCCCGCATCGCTTCGTCGTACAGGTCGAAGCGCCGACCGACCGTGCGCGCCTTGGGGGCGGCGCTGATCAACGCGCGCCGCCCGTCGCCCGGGACCTCGGCGCGATGCACGTAGCCGTCGGCCTCGAGGCCGGCGAGCACCCGCGCGACCGTGCTGCGCGGCAGCCCGCTCTGCCGACTGAGTTCGGTCGGCGAGATCGGCTCGCCGTGCAGATCGATGATGTGCAAGGCCTGCAGTGCGACCGCGGTCAGCCCCATCTCCTTGGCCACCCGCTCGTGCATCAAGATCATCTGCGGCACCAGGTGCTGGAAGCGGTCCCGGATCGTCCGCTCTCCCTGTGATCTCGCTCGCATCCACCCTCCTGAAGTAATTCCATTCTGGAAGCACATGGTATCGTGCCAACTAATTCCATATTGGAACTACCTTGGGGAGGTCGGGATGAGCAGCACGACGAGGCGCGTCAGGGTGATGGGCGCGATGGTGGTCCTGATCGTCGCCAACTTCATGGATCTGATGGACACGACCGTGGTCAACGTTGCGCTGCCGTCGATCCAGGCCGAGCTCGGCGCCGGACCGGCGGCCGTGGAGTGGCTGGTCGCGGCCTACACGCTGGCCCTGGCCGCGACCTTGATCATCGGCGGCCGGCTGGGTGACATCGTCGGCCTCCGCCGGGTGTTCCTGATCGGCATCGCCGGCTTCACCGTGACATCCGTCGTGGCGGCGGCCGCGACCGACGCCGGCCTGCTGGTCGCGGCCCGGGCGCTGCAGGGTGGCTTCGCCGGGCTGATGGTGCCGCAGGTGCTCGCCGGGGTGCAGGCGCTGTATCCGCCCGAGCGGCGGGCACCGGTCTACGGCGTGGTCGGCTTCATCACCGGTACGGCCAGCGTCGTCGGCCCGGTGCTGTCGGGGGTGATCGTCAGCACCGGAGCGTTCGGCTTCGGCTGGCGGGCCATCTTCATGATCAACGTGCCGATCGGGATCGCCCTGTTCCTGGCCGCGATCCGGCTCGTGCCGGCGACGCGCCCGGGCCCGGCGGTGCGGCTCGATCTGCCCGGCACCGCTCTGGTGACGACCGGCGTGCTGTGCCTGATCCTGCCACTGATCGAGGGCCGGGAGCATGGCTGGCCGTGGTGGTCCTGGGTGCTGTTGGCCGTCGGGCCGCTGTTGCTCATCGCGTTCGCCGTACGACAGCGTCGGCTCGAGCGGGCCGGTGGCACGCCGCTGATCCCGCTGCGGCTGTTCGCCGACCGCGGCTATCGCACCGGGTGCATGATCAACTTCTGCTTCCAGGCAGGCCTGGTCAGCTTCTTCCTCTTCCTCACTCTGTATCTGCAACAGGCGTTGCGGTTGGGGGCGCTGCAGTCGGGGCTGGTCTGGCTCGGACTCAGCCTGGGTGCGCTGGCCGGCAGCTCGATCGCGGCTCCGCTGCTGGCCCGGATCGGGCACCGGGTGATGGCGGTCGGCGCCGCCCTGTTCGCGCTGTCGATGATCTTGGTCGGGACGACAGCCGGCACCGTGTCACACTGGTGGGCGCTGGCCGGTCTGCTCACCATCGGCGGGATCGGGATGGGCCTGATCATCGTGCCGGTCTTCGACGTCGGGCTGGCCACGGTCCCGCGGACGGATGCGGGCAGCGCCTCCGGCACCCTGACCACGATCCAACAGCTCGGCGGTTCGTTCGGGGTCGCGGTGATCGGCGTGATCTTCTACACCGCAGCGACGGCCGCGCCGACGCCCGCCACGATCACCCATGGCCTGCACCTGGCCGTCGCCGGGTCGGTGATCGCCCTGCTGCTCGCCGGGCTCACGGCGCTGCTGCACCGGGCCCGCACCCCGGCCGACGCCGAGTTGGTCGCGGCCTGACCGCTACGTCCGGCGACGTACTCGCGCCGGCTCCGTTCGCCGTCTGGTTTGCCGTGGCCGTCGTCGCCAGGGCCGTGCGCTCCGTCCGGGCCCGCTGATCGGTGTCCACCCGGACGCACCAGCGACCGCAGGCGCAGTGGTCGTAGGCGACGACGCCCGCGCTGGTGCGATGCCGCGATCTTGTCGTCCAATGGTGGCGGTGCGGCAGGGCGATGGTCATCTGGCCTCCCAGGATCGGTGGGTCCGGAGGCCGGAGCGACCGTCCGTCCTGATCAACTCTTCGCCGCGGCCGGCGCCGGTCCCAGGTCGCCGACCGGACACCTGTCGGACAGTTCGCTCGGCGTACGGCAGCCGCGCGACCCGCCCCCGCCGGAGGCCTCCCACCTCCTAGACTGCGGCGGGGAGGCAGCCGTGACCGGACCTGGACCGTCGACCTTCGGCGACTTGCTGCGCGGGTGGCGCGAGCGCGCGCTGCTCACCCAGGAGGAGCTGGGCAGGCGGGCCGGCGTGGACCCGCGAACGCTGCGTCGTTGGGAGTCCGGCCAGTCCTCCCGCCCCCACGGCAGTTCGCTGCGCCAGGTCGCGGACGTCCTCGGGCTGAACGACGACGAGTCGGCCGAGCTGGCCGGGGCCGCCCGCGGAGCCGGCCGAGCCGCGACGGCCACCGCCCTCCCCGACCGGCCGCAGCAGTTGCCGCCCGCCCCGTCGCACTTCGTCGGCCGGCAGCAGGAGCTCGACGACCTGTGCGAGCAGGTCGCGGCCGGCCGCTCGGTGATCGCGGTCGAGGGGATGGCCGGGGTCGGCAAGACCGCCTTCGCCGTCCGGGCCGGCCTGCTCCTCGCGCCGGACTACCCCGACGGCCAGTTCTTCCTCGACCTGCACGGCTTCAGCGACCGCACCCGCCCGCTCACAGCGGACGAATCGCTGGCACGGCTGATGCGGGCCCTGGGGGTGCCGGGTGATCAACTACCGGTCGACACCGAGGAGTGCGCAGGACTCTTCCGCAGCCTGGTCGCCGACCGGCGACTGCTCCTGGTGTACGACAACGTGGCGACCGCCGGCCAGGTCGCGCCGCTGCTGCCGGCGACCGCGACCTGCCAGGTGCTGACCACCAGCCGGCACACGCTGGCCAGCCTGGACCGCGGCGCGACGATCCGGCTGGCCACGCTGCCCCGGCCGGTTGCCATCGACCTGTTCGCCCGGGCGGCCGAGTCGGCCGGACCGCCGGCCGGCGAGGCCGGGGTCGACAAGGCGGCGGCCGGCAGGTCCGAGGGCGATGCCGCGTTGCTGACCGACGTTGTCGAGCTCTGCGGCCGACTGCCCCTCGCGCTGCGAATCGCCGCCGCCCGGCTCCGGTCCCGGCCCTCCTGGCGGCTGGCCGATCTCGTCCAGCGGCTGCGGGAGCAACGCGGCGCCGTCCTCGACCGGCTCGACGACCAGACCCTCGGCGTTTCGGCCGCCCTCGACCTGTCCTACGCCGCGTTGGACGAGCCGACCCGGCGCGGCTACCGGCTGGCCAGCCTCGTTCCCGGCCCGGACCTGGATGCCGCGGCGGCAGCGGCCCTGTTCGGAACGGAGGTCGCCGCGGCCGGCACCGCCCTGGAGAGTCTGCAGGATCTGCACCTGCTCGACGAGGCGCCTGCCGGGCGCTACAGCTTTCACGACCTCACTCGGGCCCATGCGGCCCGGCACGCCAGGTCGACGGAGTCCGAGCACGACCGCAGGGATGCGCTGATCCGGCTCTTCGACCACTACGGCGCCTGGGCGAGCGCGGCCATGGACCTGGCGCATCCGTACACCAAGAGCCGCCGGCCGGACCCGCCGTACACCGTCGATACGGCGGACTGGACAGCCGGCCGGGCGAGCGCCTGGCTGCACACCGAACTCCCGAATCTCCTGGCCTGCGCGCGAGCCGCCGACGAGCTCGGGCTGCACCGCTACCTCGTCGGACTGGCCGGCCAGGTGCATCGCCAACTGGTCCTGATGGACCGCCTCCCCGAGGCCGACTTCCTGCTCGGGATGGCGCTGCGGGCCGCCGACCACTTGGGCGACCGGGCCGCCGCAGCCCAACTGAACGGGAACCTCGGGCGGTTGCGACGACGCCAGGGCGACTACCCGGCCGCGTCGCGTCATTTCGCCCGCGCGCTGTCCCTCGCGGAGAGCGAAGGACTGCTGCTGGTGCAGGTCGACGCGCACATCGGGCTCGCCGCGACGGCCCAGTACAGCGGCAGTTCCGAGGATCCTGACCAGCACTTCGCGCTGGCGCTGCGATGGGCGGCGGAGGCCGGCGACGAACAGGGTTTGATCGAGTTGCACTGCTCGCTCGGCCACACCCGGCTGAACCAGCGTGACGCCCGGTCGGCCGCGGGCCACTTCGACCAGGCGCTGGCGCTGGCCCGACAAGTCGGCTACCGGGCCCGGGAGGTCGATGCCCTGATCGGCCGGGGCCGGGCCGACGGCGAGCTCGGGCGGACCTCCGCCGCTGTGGCCGCGTTCCGCCGTGCCGTGGCACTGTCGCGCCAGGAGAGCCTGCCCATGGGTGAGCTGTTCGGCCTGCTCAGCCTCGGCAACGCTCTCCGCCGCGGGGGCGATCCGACATCCTCCTTGGCGCCCTACCGGGAGGTGCTCGAGGTCGCCCGTCGCATCGGGAACCTGAACTGGCAGTACGAATCCCATCAGGGGCTGGGCCGAGCCCACCTCGACCTCGGTGACGGCCGGACGGCCCTCGAGCATCATCGGCAGGCTCTGCGGTTGGCCGAACGCCGCCGGGTCCGGCCCGATGTTGCACGGGCCGAGGACGGCCTCGGCGCGGCGGCGGCTGCGCTGGGTGATCTTTCCCGGGCGAGGCAGCATTGGCAGACCGCGCTCTCCCTGCTCACCGAGCACGGCTTCGACTACACCGACGAACCGGAGACCAGCCGAGGCGCGATCACCGAGAAGCTCCGCCAGCACTCTCCGTGACCGCACGCCGCCCAGCCATCCGAACGCGTCGGGCCGACTGCGGCGCCGGCCGAGGTCAGAGTCGGGCCAGCCAGTTGGTGATCAACCGGCGGCCGGCGTCGCCGGACTTCTCCGGGTGGAACTGGGTGGACCAGACCGGGCCGTCCTCGACGGCGGCGACGAACCGGTCGCCTTCATGATCGGCCCAGGTGATCTTGTCCGCCAGGCCGGGATTCAGTCGGACCGAGTCGGACCGGACGGCATAGGAATGGACGAAATAGAAGCGTTCCCGGTCGGTGCCGGCGAAGGCCGCGCTGTCGGCCGGCGGCTGGACGACGTTCCAGCCCATGTGCGGCAGCCGGACCGCGTGCAGCCGCTCGACCGTGCCCGGCCAGACGCCGCAGCCCTTGGTCAGTTCGCCGTGCTCGATCCCCTCGGTGAACAGCACCTGATGGCCGACGCAGATCGCCAGCACCGGCTTGCCCGCGGCGACCCGTTCGCCGATGATCTCTCCCCCGCCGACCCCGGTCAGCTGGTCCATGCAGGCCGCGAACGCGCCGACCCCGGGCAGCACCAGGCCGTCGGCCTGCAGGGCCGCCTCCCGGTCGGCGGTCACCACGACGTCGGCGCCGGCCCGGGCCACCGCCCGCTGCGCCGACCGCAGGTTGCCCGAGCCGTAATCCAAGATCACCACGCGCGGTGCAGCCACTACAGCGCGCCCTTCGTGCTCGGCACGCCGGTCACCCGCGGGTCCGGCTCGATCGCCGTCCGCAGCGCCCGGGCGACCGCCTTGAACTGGGCCTCGATGATGTGGTGCGGGTCGCGGCCGGCCAGCACCCGGACGTGCAGGCACAGGTGCGCGTGGAAGGCCAGCGTCTCCAGCACGTGCCGGGTCAGCGATCCGGTGTACGGCACGGTGCCGCCGGCCGACCCGGCCGGGCCGCCGCCGATCCGGACGTACTCCTGCCCCTCCGGCTCACCGCTGTGCACGCAGTACGGCCGGCCGGACACGTCGACCACCGCCTGGGCCAGCGCCTCGTCCAGCGGCACCAGCGCATCGCCGAACCGGCGGATCCCGGCCTTGTCGCCGAGCGCGGTCCGGATCGCCTGGCCGAGCACGATCGCGGTGTCCTCCACCGTGTGGTGGGCGTCGATGTGGATGTCGCCGACCGTGTGCACGTCCAGATCGATCAGCGAGTGCTTGGCGAACGCGGTCAGCATGTGGTCGTAGAACCCGACCCCGGTCAGGATGTTCGACCGCCCCGTCCCGTCGAGGTTGACGCTCAGCTTCACCGTCGACTCGGACGTCTGACGCTCCAGCTGAGCCGTACGGTCGGTCATCTCGTCTCCTTCAAGACAGTTTCGAGCGCATCCTTGAACGCGGTCATCTCCGCCGGCGTGCCGGCACTCACCCGCAGCCACCCGTCCGGGCCGGTCTCGCGAATCAGCACGCCGCGATCCAACAGACCCTGCCACACTGCGTGCCGGTCCGGGAATCGGCCGAACAGGATGAAGTTCGCGTCCGACTCGGCGACCTCCAGTCCCTGCCCGGCCAGCCAGACCGCCAGCTCGTCCCGGGCCGCGCGCAGGTCGGCCACCCGGGCCAGCAGTTCGTCGGCGTGGGCCAGCGCCACCCGGGCGACCGCCTGGGTCACCGCCGACAGGTGGTACGGCAGCCGGATGATCCGCAGCGCGTCGACGAAGGCCGCCGACGCCGCCAGATAGCCGAGCCGGCCGCCGGCGAACGCGAACGCCTTCGACATCGTCCGGGTCACCGCGAGCCGCGGAAACCGCGGCAGCAGCTCCAGCGCGCTCGGCGTCCCCGCCCGGGCGAACTCGTAGTAGGCCTCGTCGACGATGATCACTCCGGGCGCAGCCTCGATGATCTTGATCAAGGTGTCCAAGGCGACCGCGGTGCCGGTCGGGTTGTTCGGGCTGGTGACGAACACGACGTCGGGCCGGTGCTCCTTGATCGCGGCGACGGCACGGTCCGGGTCGATGGTGAAGTCGTCCTGCCGCGGCGCCGTCAGCCAGGTCGTGTGCGTGTCCCGGGCGTACTCGGGATACATCGAGTACGTCGGCGCGAACGACAGCACGCTGCGCCCCGGCCCGGCGAACGCGCCGAGCACGTGCAGCATCACCTCGTTGCTGCCGTTCGCCGCCCAGATCTGGTCGGCGGTCAGCCCGTGGCCGAGATAGGTCGCGAGGTCGGCGCGCAGCGCGCGGGCCTCCCGGTCCGGATAGCGGTTCATCTCGGTCGCGGCGGTCGCGGCCGCGGCGGCGATGTCGGCGATCACCACCGCACTCGGCGGGTACGGGTTCTCGTTCACGTTCAGCCGGTACGGCACGTCCAGCTGCGGCGCGCCGTACGGCTCCTCGCCGACCAGCTCCGGCCGCAGCGGCAGGTCGGCCAGCCCGGAACCGTCGCTCGGCGGCCCGGCGGTGCCCGTCATCGGTCGAACCTGACCGACACGGCGGCGCCGTGCGAGGGCAGGTCCTCGGCCGCGGCGAAGTGCTCGATCTGGCCGGCGATCTCGCCCAGCGCTGCCTCGGTGTAGTCGATCACGTGCACCGCCTTGACGAAGTTGCGCACGGTCAGCCCGGCGGAGTGGCAGGCGCAGCCGCCGGTCGGCAGCACGTGGGTGCTGCCGGCCGAGTAGTCGCCGAGCGAGACCGGGGCCCACGGGCCGAGGAAGATCGCCCCGGCGTTGCGGATCCGGGTGGCGACGCCGGACGGATCCTCGGTCTGGATCTCCAGGTGCTCGGCCGCGTAGCCGTTGGCGACGGCGATCCCTTGATCAAGATCATCGACCAGGACCACCGCCGACTGCTGCCCGTTCAGCGCCGCCAGGATCCGGTCGGTGTGCTTGGTGCCTGGCAGCTGCCGCTCCAGTTCCGCGACGACGGCGTCGGCCAGCGTCTGGTCCGGAGTGATCAACACCGAGGCGGCGGACGGGTCGTGCTCGGCCTGGGAGATCAGGTCGGCGGCGACGAAGCGCGGGTTGGCGGTGTGATCGGCGAGCACCGCGATCTCGGTCGGGCCGGCCTCGGAGTCGATGCTGACCCGACCCTTGAGCAGCCGCTTGGCCGCGACCACGTAGCTGTTGCCCGGCCCGGTGATCACGTTCACCGGCTCACACAGGCCGTCGACGCCGTAGCCGAACATGGCGATCGCCTGGGCACCGCCGACCGCGTACACCTCGGTCACCCCGAGCAGGTGGCAGACGGCGAGGATCGAGGGGTGCGGCAGCCCGCCGAACTCGGCCTGCGGCGGCGAGGCGATGGCGATCGAGCCGACGCCGGCGACCTGCGCCGGCACCACGTTCATGATCACGCTCGAGGCCAGCGGCGCCCGCCCGCCCGGCACGTAGAGGCCGACCCGGTCGACCGGGATCAGCCGCTGGCCGACCCGGGCGCCGGGCGCGAGCTCGATCGTGGACTCGGGCTCGCCGCGCTCCACCACGCAGACCTCACGCCGCCGCCGGATCGACTCGCCGAACGCCGCCCGGAGCTCCGCGTCCAGCTCGTACGCGGCCCGGGCCAGCTCGGCGGCCGGCACCCGGAAGTGCTCCGGCACCACGTGGTCGAACTCCTCGGAGAACTTCTCCAGGGCCGGCAGGCCGCGCTCAGCCACGTCGTCCACGATCGGCCGGACCGCCTCGACGGCGGTCTCGATCCCGAACTCGGCCCGGGGCACGACCGCCGCGTAGTCGATCGTCCCGCCATGAGCGGCCCGCCCGCGAAGATCGATCCGGCCGAGTTGCAGTGAGGTCTGAGGCACGCAGCGATTCTACGGAGCCGCTCTGATCGTCGGCAGGCAATATCACTGCGCGGCGAGGTCTCCCCCACGCCGACTTGTCAGAACTGAGTTGTGTCATAGGGCAACTCAGTTCTGACAAGTCGGCGTGGGTGTCACAATCCGCGCATGGTTGGTCACTCCTCGTCTTCCGCACCCGAGACCCTGCCCCGCGGCGAACTGCTCCGTTCGGCCGCCGGGCTCGGGCTGTACGCCGGCGCGTTCGGTGCCTCGTTCGGGGCGGTCGCGGTCGGCTCGGGGCTGTCGGTGCCGCAGGCGATGGTGCTCAGCGTGGTGTTGTTCTCCGGCGCGTCCCAGTTCGCGTTCGCCGGAGTGGTCGCCGCGGCCGGCAGCCCGTTCGCGGCGATCCCGGCGGCGTTGCTGCTCGGCGTCCGCAACTCCTTCTACGGCGTGCCGGTGGCCGAGATGCTCAAGCCGCGCTGGCCGGCCAAGCTGTGGACCGCTCACTTCGTGATCGACGAGACGACCGCCATGGCCGTCGGGCAGCCGAACCGGCCGGCCCAGCGCTACGCGTTCTGGGCCACCGGTTTGATCTTGTTCGTGCTCTGGCAGACCGGCAGCCTGGTCGGTGCCCTGCTCGGCAGCACGATCGACCCAGCGGCCTTCGGCCTGGACGCCGCGGCGCCGGCCGTCTTCCTGGCCCTGCTCTGGCCGTCGCTGAAACGATCACGGGCCCGTTGGGTCGCCTTCGGCGGCGCCGCCCTGGCGCTGCTGCTGATCCCGGTCGCCCCGCCCGGCGTGCCGGTGATCGCTGCCGCGGCGATAGCGATCATCGCCGGGTTGGTGCCCCGGCCCGGCGATCCGGAGCCCGGCGACTCCGGTGCCGGCGCGACCGAGGCCGGGGCGACGGCATGACCGCGCTCTGGATCGCGGTGATCATCGCCGCCGTCGGCTCGTACGCGCTCAAGCTGGCCGGCCTGTCCTTGCCCGAGTCGATCTTGAACCACCCCACGGTGCAACGGATCGCGCACTATCTGCCGATCGCCATGCTGTCCGCGCTGGTGATCACCGAGCTGTTCGACGGCGGTCAGCGGTTCGCGGTGGACTGGACGGTGCTGGCCGGGCTGGCCGCCGCGGTGCTGATGTTGATCTTGAAGCGGGGACTGTTGGTGGTCTTCGTGGTCGCGGTCGCGGTGACCGCCGTGCTCCGGCTGCTGACGTGATCAACTCTCCGGCGCCGGCAGCACCGAGTAGGTGACGGCGACCCGGCGGCGGCCCTCACCCCGGGCCAGTCGCCGATCGCGATAGCTCCGCAACAGTTCATCCAGGGTGTGCCGCAACTCGGCGATCTCGTCGGAGGTCAACCAGTAGGTCGACACCCCCATCGAGGTGTAGCCCTCCTGCTCATCCTGCGGCAGGTTTCGCAGGTGGCGGATCCGGAGCCGATGATCATCGAGCATCGACTCGAACAACGCGTCCGCCGCCGCGGCGTCGCCGGCCCCGTGGCCGGCCTTGATCTCCAGCACCTTGCCGGCCGCGCGCCACGGCCGGTTGCGGCCGTCTCCCTCGGCTGCGGCGTCGCGGACCACGACGCCCCATTTCTCCAACGCCCGCAGGTGATAGCTCATCGCGCTCGGGCTGAGCGCCGTCCGCTGCGCCAACTGCGTCGCGGTCAATGCCTGCTGCTCGGCGTACAGGATGTTGATCACCTGTTGCCGCGCCTCGTGCGCGATGGCCCGGATCGCTCGGGCATCGGTGAGCAGCACCGACTTCTCCTCGCCTTCACTCATCAGTGCAGGCTATCAAGATCTGAAAGAGATGTTTGACATCTGCTCCACAGCGCCCTAGCGTTGAGCGTGAAAGAACTGCTTCAGATTGGAGTCGCCGTGCACGGGCATGACACGTGGCTGACCTGCCATCTCGACCTGCCGCGACCCGGCGAGGACCGGCACCCGGACCGCACCCGACACCTCGCCGAGGCCACTCGCCGCAACCGCTCGACCCGGCGCGAGGCCCGCGACCGGAAGCAGGCCGCCCGGCTCCGCCGCCGGGCCGAACGGCTGCTCCGGCACGCCGGCGTGCTGGAACGGCGGCTGCGGCTCTCCGCTCCGTGACGGCCCGGCTTTGACACGGCGCGACTGATCCCGGAAGGTCGTCGGCGTGGAGCGCGACACCCATCTCATCCCGGCGTCCGAAGCGGCCGGCTACCCGGAGCCGGAATCGGTGCGCGGGACGTTGCTGCCGTACGAGCAGGTGCGACAACCGCACGACTGCACCGATCGCTGCAGCCCCGACGACGCCACCGGGATCACGCATCCGGACCGGCCCGACTCCCGGCTGCTCGACGTGATCGCCGACAACCGGCGGCTGCTGGCCGGGCTCCGGGTCGGGTCCGGTCCGGCGGTGATCACGCTGGCGACGCTGCGCCGGCCGATCGGCGCCATCCTGCTCACCTGTCACGTGGTGGCGTCGGCGGCCGACTCCGACCTGCTCCGGGAGCTGCTCGACCTGCCGAGCGCCGCACTGGAGGCCATCGATGACGGGGTCGGCGATCGACTGGCGGCCAAGCACGGCGGCCCGGACGGGCTCGACGGGCTGCTGCTCGACCCCGGCTTCGTCGAGCAGCAGGTCGCGGAATATCCGAGTCTCGACCCCGATCTGACGTTCGGTTTGCTGGTCCAGCTGATCACCGGGACCGAGCGGCTACTCGCCGAGATCGTCGACCTCGGCAGCGCTCCGTCGATGATCGCCGACGCCGCCTTCGATGCCGAGAACCCTCTCGCCACCCTGCTCCACCTGCTCCTCGGCCACGAGGACCCCGACTGACCCCACCTCCCGCCGACTTGTCAGAACTGAGTTGTGCCCTGGGGCTACTCAGTTCTGACAAGTCGGTGGGGAGGGGGTTGCTACAGGGAGCGGAGCAGGTATTCGAGGGAGCTGAGGCCGACGCCGAAGGCGGAGTAGCTGCTGGCACAGTCGGTCGCTGTCTCGTCGTCCGGATCGTTGCGGCCCTTGCAGTCCGGCGACAGGTAGCGGTCACCGTTGAGCTGGGCGAGGTCGTGCGCGCCGTCGAGGAGGGCCTTCGCCCGCCGGTAGTCCGGATCGGCCGTCAGCTTCAGCAGGGTCTGCCAGCCCGCTGCGGCCTCGGCCCGGCAGTCCTCGAGCCGGTCGCCGATCCGGCACTCGAACATCGCGTCGGTACGGTCCCGCAGCGCGTCCGCGTACCGCCGGCACAACTCTCGGCCCGCCGCCTGGCCGTCGATTCCGGGCGTCGCACTGGACGGCTGGCAGCCCTCGGCGGGCGGTGAATTGAGCCAGGTCGGCTCGGGCGTCTCGGCCGGCCGGGTGGCCACGGTCCGCTCCGGCTCGACCGGTCCGGACAACAGGTCACGGAAGATCACGATCAGCCCGGACGCCGCCAGTAGGGCGACCACGATCCCGATCGCCAGGGCGACCACAGCGCGCTGGCGTTCCGGCGGTTCCGGCGGTTCCGGATCGGGGTCGGACACCGCCCGAGGGTACCCGGAGCGCCGGTTCCTACTAGCATCCCAGTCACCGATCGGGAAGGTGGCGACATGGCGACCGGTGGCACTCCGGCGACGGCCCTGCTGGCCAAGGCCAAGATCGACTTCACCCTGCATCCGTACGACCACGACCCGGCGAACACCGGATTCGGCGACGAGGCGGCGGCCGCGCTCGGGGTGGACCGGCAGCGGATCTTCAAGACCCTGGTCGCCGAGGTCGCCGGCTCCCCGGTGCTGGCGGTGGTCCCGGTCGCGCAGCAGCTCGACCTGAAGGCCCTGGCGGCCGCCCGCGGCGCCAAGAAGGCCACCCTGGCGGACGTCGAGGACGCGGCCCGGCTGACCGGATCGGTGGTCGGCGGCATCTCCCCGCTGGGTTCGCGCCGCCCGCTGCCGGTGGTGATCGACGCCTCGGCGGAGTCGTACCCGACGATCTTCGTCTCCGCCGGCAAACGCGGCCTGCAACTCGAACTCTCCCCCGCCGCCCTGACCAAGATCACCAAGGCAAACGTGGCCCCCATCGCCCACTAACACCCCGACTTGTCAGACTCTCAGCACGCTATAGCGTGCCCAGAGTCTGACAAGTCGGGGTTGGTGGGGCCGGCGGGGAGGATGGAGGGGTGATGGCCAAGGCGCAGGGTGGGTCCGTTGAGGTGGACGGGCAGCAGGTGCGGATCACCAACCTGGACAAGGTGCTGTATCCGGAGACCGGCACCACCAAGGGTGAAGTGCTGCTCTATTACACCGAGATCGCCGACCGGATCCTGCCCCAGCTGGCCGGCCGGGCCGCGACCCGGAAACGGTGGCCGAACGGCGTCGGGACCGAGCGGGACCCCGAGATCGTCTTCTTCACCAAGAATCTCGACTCCGGCACTCCGGACTGGGTCACCCGGCAGGGCATCAGCCACAGCGACGGCGTCAATCTGTATCCGATCATCGACTCGGTCGCCTCGCTGACCCAGATGGCGCAGTACGCGGCGCTGGAGCTGCATGTGCCGCAGTGGCGGTTCGGCGCCGACGGGAAGCCGTCCCACCCCGATCGGCTGGTGCTCGACCTCGACCCCGGCCCTGGCGTCGGGCTGGCCGAATGCGCGGAGGTCGCACTGCGGATCCGGGATCTGCTGGCAGGCATCGGGATGACGGCGGTGCCGGTGACCAGCGGCAGCAAGGGCCTGCATCTGTATGCCCCGTTGGACGGCGAGATCACCTCCGACGGCGCCAGCACCCTGGCCCGCGAACTCGCCCGCACCCTGGAGACCGCGGACCCCCAGCTGGTCACCAGCCAGATGAAGAAGTCGCTGCGGCCGGGCCGGGTGTTCGTCGACTGGAGCCAGAACAACGCGGCCAAGACGACCATCTGTCCCTATTCGCTGCGCGGCCGGTCGCGGCCGATGGTCGCGGCTCCGCGAACCTGGGCCGAGCTCGAGGCCGATGATCTTGATCATCTCGACTACCACCAGGTGCTGGCCCGGCTGAGTGAACCGGATCCGCTGGCCGATCAGGGCGGTGCGGTCGCCGCCACCCCGCCCGGCCGGGACCGGCTGAGCACGTACCGGAGCATGCGGGACGCCGGCAAGACGCCGGAGCCGGTGCCGGCCACTCCTCCGGCGACCACCGACGGCCGTTCGTTCGTGATCCAGGAGCACCACGCCCGGCGGCTGCACTGGGATTTCCGGCTGGAGCACGACGGCGTGCTGGTCAGTTGGGCCCTGCCGAAGGGGGTGCCGACCACGCCGGACACCAATCACCTGGCCGTGCAGACCGAAGATCATCCGCTGGAGTACGGCAGCTTCGAGGGCTCCATCCCGGCCGGCGAGTACGGCGGCGGCAACGTCACGATCTGGGACTCCGGCAGCTACGTCGAGCACAAGTGGCGCGACGGCAAGGAGGTGATCGCGACCCTGACCGGCCGCGACGACGGCGGCCTGGACGGGCCGCGCACCTACGCGCTGATCCACACCGGCGGCGGCGACCGGCCGGACAATCAGTGGCTGATCCACCTGATGAAGCCGGAGTCGTCGGCCAAGCTGACCGACGAGTCGGGACCGGCCGCCGCATTGCCGGAGCCGTTGACGCCGATGATGGCGGCGCTGGCCACCGTCAGTGAGTTGCGCAGCACCGACGACTGGTCGTTCGAGATGAAGTGGGACGGCGTCCGGGTGGTCGCCTGCCTCGGCCGGGCCGGCGGCCGGACCTCGGTCAAGCTGTGGAGCCGGCGCGGGAACGACGTCACCGCCACCTACCCGGAGATCGCCGAGGCCTGCGCCAAGCTCGACACCGACCAGACGATCCTGGATGGCGAGATCGTCGCCCTGGATGCCGCCGGCCGGCCGAGCTTCAGCCGGCTGCAGCAACGGATCAACGTCCACCTTGCTCGCGACGTGGCCCGGCTGCGGTCCAGCGTCCCGGTGCAGTTGGTCGCGTTCGATCTGATCATGGTCGATGATCGTTCACTGCTGCGCACCCCGTACGACGAGCGCCGGAGCCTGCTGTCCCAGCTGCTGGCGGACGCGGATCCGCGGATCCAGGTGCCGCCGGCCTTCGACGGTGATCTTGAAACCGCGCTCGAGGTGAGCGAGTCGATGGGTCTGGAGGGTGTGGTCGCCAAGCGCCGCTCCTCCACCTATCTGAAGGGCCGCCGGGCCAGCACCTGGCTCAAGATCAAACACCGCAAGCACCAGGAAGTGATCGTCGTCGGCTGGCGCGAGGGTCAGGGTCGGCGCGACGGCAGCATCGGCGCCCTGGTGCTGGCCCTGCCCGACGGCGACGGGCTGCGTTACGTCGGCGCCGCCGGCAGCGGGCTGGGCGATGCCGATCTTGAGCTGGCGACGGAGGTGCTCACTCCCCTGGCTCGGAAGAAGACCGCCCTGCCGGCGGTGCCGGCCGAGGAGCCGCGGACCGTGCACTGGGTCGAGCCGTTGCTGGTCGGCGAGGTCGAGTTCGCGGGCTGGACCGAGCCGGGCCTGCTCTGGCACCCGGTCTGGCGCGGCTGGCGGCCGGACAAGACGCCGGACGAGATCGTCGTCGAAGAGTGATGTGTACGATTGGTGTATGACACGCACCAACGTCGACATCGATGATGAACTCGTCGAGACCGTGATGAAGCAGAACGGGCTGTCCACGAAGCGTGAGGCGATAGATTTCGCGCTCCGCCGGACCGTCCGTGATCAACGTGCATTCAAGGCGAAGTTCCGCAGCCTGCGCGGCATCGGCTACCCGATGAGCAACGACGAACTCGAAGATCATTCGGGTTCTTGATGGCGCGCTACCTGCTCGACACCTCGATCTGGGTGAGTTGGCTCAGGGGTGACAGAGATCTGTCGGACCGGGTCGATGCCCTCATCGACCCCGACGACGCGGAGGTGTGGAGTTGCGGACCTGTGCGACTCGAACTGCTTCGCGGCACCGACGCAACAGATCAGCAGCTGATCCGGGAGACGTTCAGTCTCGTCCCGTCCGCGCCGGTGGATGAATCAGATTTCGACGAGGCGGCGACGATCTACCACCTCGCCCGCGGCCGCGGCCACACGATCCGGTCCAGCCTCGACTGCCTCATTGCGGCCGTCGCGCTCCGGCAGGAATTCGTCGTGGTTCACCGCGACGTCGACTTTGTCCGGATGGCCGATGCCATCCCGGCCCTTTCCGTGATCGACCTAACGGCGTGACGCCCGCCGCGGCAGGATCGGCCGCGGCTCCTCCGGATCGCGGGACAGCGAGGAAGCCAGCAGCACCGGGATGATCCCGCCGAACGGCCAGGCCAGGAAGCCGATCGGGGTCCGCAGGGTGAGGTCGACCGGCACCCGATCTCCGGGGACCGCGGCGGCCAGCCGGGCCTCGAAGTCGTGCGGCCCGATGACCCCGCCGGCCAGGAAGCAGAGCAGCCCGGCGGTGATCACGCCGAGCACCGCGACCACGACCACCGGCCAGCCGAGCCGGCCGAGCCAGCGCCAGGCGATCACGCCGAGGCCGAGCCCGACGGCGAAGCCGATCACCACGAAATAGGCATCGCCGGCGACGATCTCGACCATTTGCCGCTCCGGCATCGTCGCCGACGCGTCCGACGCGACCTGATAGCCGGCCAGCGGCGTGACCCGGGACCAGAGGACCCCGGTCAGCACCCCGACGGCGACGCAGAGCGCCGCGTACGCCGAGATCCAGATCGTGGATTTGCGCCGGCGCTCCCGCCTCGTCTCGATCGCCCGCCGTGCTGACATCTGGCGAGTCTATTGCGACCGCTCCGCCGCCCGCGCTCAGGCCGGGCGGAGCGCGATGTTGGCGTACGTGATCGGGTCGCCGGACAGGTCGAGCGCCTCGCCCATCGTGCAGAAGTAGAGGTCGGTTCGGTGCCGGCGAAGGGCCAGCCGCCGCTCGCCGTCGAACTCGATCGCCGCGGCGCCCCGGCGGCGGAGCAGCCGGACGGAGTTGATCTTGCTGCCGGCGATGGTGATCGTGTAGTCCCGGTTCCAGGGACCGTCGACCGGTTGATCATCGGCGATCTCGATCGGGTCGTTGCGATAGAGCGCCAGCCCGTCGTTCTGGATCAGCCAGTCGCCGTCCTGCCGGAAGGTGGTGCCCGGCTCCTCCTCGTTGAGCTGGTCGGCCGAGAAGGTCACGGCCCCGCGGGCCGCATAGCTGCTCTCGATCCGCGGCCGCCGCGTGGTGATCAGGGGCGCCCGTTCGGCCCCGGCACCGAGCAGCTCCCGGAACGCGCGGCGGCAGAGGTCCTCGAACAGCGACGATCCGGACGAGTTGGTCAGCACCACGACACCGACCCCGTCGCGCGGCGCCCAGCCGAGGTAACAGGTGAAGCCGTAGCCGCCCCCGCCGTGGCCGAGGATCACCCGATCGTCCCAGCGGGCGTGCCGGACGGCGAGGCCGTACCCGAGATCCTGGTCCGGTTCCGGCGACGGCACCGCGTACTGCTCGCGCAGCAGCTCCGGCGTCAGGATCCCTTCGCCGCCGGCGAGGTGGAAGCTGACGAAGCGGCAGGCGTCGTCGATGCCGGAGTACACCCCGCCCGCGGCGATCATCGGGATCCAGACCGGCAGCCGGGCGACCTGCGGGTCGTGCCCGCGGGCCCGGTCCGGTTCGGTCATGATCGCGCGCTGGTCGAAGGTCGTCCGGCGCAACCCCAGCGGCTCCAGCAGCCGCTCCCGGGCGAGGGTCAGGAACGGCCGGCCGGTGACGGACTCCAGGGCGTGCGCGGCCAGATCGATGCCGAGGTTGGAGTACTCGTAGTGGTGGCCGACCGGAAACCGGAGCCAGCTGTCGGAGATGCTCCGCAGGTGCGCCGCCCAGGATCGGTCGGCGTGGTAGTTGCTGCCGATCGGGGCCTCGTGGGTGAAGCCGGCCCGATGGCTGAGCAGCAGGCGCAGCGTCATCCGGCGCTCCGGGTGCCGCTCCCAGGAACTGTGCACGGTGAAGTCCGGCAGATAGCTGGTGATCGGCTCGTCCAGGTCGAGCAGGCCGTCCCGCACCGCGGTCATGATCACCGTCGACGTGTACAGCTTGGACACCGACTGGATGCTGAACATCGTGCTCGGCGTGACCTCCGCGCCGCCGCGGGTGGTGTGGCCGAAGCCGGCCGACCAGCGCAGCCCGGAGGCGTCACAGATCCCGATCGCCAGCCCCGGCACGTCGTGCTCGGCCAGCAGGCCCGGGACATCGCGCCGCAACCGGTCCGTCGTCGTCTTCAGCCGCACCGGAGTCAGTCCTTGATCACGAAGCCAGGCAGGACGGGCCGAGCAGCGCCTTGAGATCCGCCATCAGCGGCCCGGACGGGTTGACCCGGAGTTGTTGATCAAGCCGCATCAGTGTCGTCTTGCCCGACGACACCAGCTTGAGCCGGACCTCGGTGCCGCCCGGATGGGAGGACAGCACCTCGCGCAGCTGCTCCACCACCGGCGGGGTGCAGCGGACCGCGGGCAGCGAGATCACCACCGGGCCGGACGGGGCATCGGTCACGTCGGGCAGGGACAACTCCTGCCCGGTCAGCGCGACGCTGTCGTCGTCCACCTTGATCCGGCCCTTGACCTTGACCACCGTGTCGGTCGCCAGTGAGGTCGAGACGAGGTCGTACGCCTTGGGGAACAGCAACACCTCGATCGAGGCCTCCAGATCCTCGACCGTGACCACCGCCCAGATGTCGCCGCGTTTGGTCGTCTTCCGGGTGATGCTGGTGATCATGCCGCAGACGGTGATCATGCCCTCGCGGGGCCCGTCGTCGGCCAGCACCGCGGCGATGCTCAGGTCTCGCTCGGCCGACAGGATGTGCTCCAGCCCCTGCAGCGGATGATCACTGACGTAGAGCCCGAGCATCTCCCGCTCGAACGCCAGCTTGGTGGTCTTGTCCCAGTCCTCCAGGTCGGGCACCGTGCCGCCGAGCACCGGGTCGGTCCCGCCGAGATCACCGAACAGGTCGTCCTGCCCGTGCGCCGAGTTGCGCTTGATGTCGATCACGCCGTCGACCGCGTTTTCGTAGATCGACATCAGCGCCCGCCGCGGATGGCTCATCGAGTCGAAGGCGCCGGCCTTGATCAACGACTCGGTGACCCGCTTGTTGCAGGCGATCTGGCCGATGTGATCAAGGTAGTCGTAGAAGGTGGCCGCCTTCCCCTTCTGCTCGCGGGAGGCGACGATGTCGTCGACCACGTTGCTGCCGACGTTGCGGATCGCGGTCAGGCCGAAGCGGATGTCGGACCCGACCGGGGTGAAGTTGTGCTCGGACTCGTTCACGTCCGGTGGCAGCACCTTGATCCCCATCCGCCGGCACTCGGCCAGATAGATGGCCATCTTGTCCTTGTCGTCCTTGACCGAGGTCAGCACCGCCGCCATGTATTCGGCCGGGTAGTTGGCCTTCAGGTACGCGGTCCAGTACGAAACCTGGCCGTACGCGGCGGCGTGTGCCTTGCCGAAGCCGTAGTCGGCGAACGGCATCAACGCGTCCCAGACCGCCTTGACCGCCTGGTCGGAGAAGCCGCGCTCCTTCATCCCGGCCTCGAACGGCGCGTACTCCGCGTCGAGGACTTCCTTCTTCTTCTTGCCCATCGCGCGCCGCAGCATGTCCGCGCGTCCCAGCGTGTACCCGGCCAGGTGCCGGGCGACCTCGATCACGTCCTCCTGATAGACGATCAGGCCGTAGTTGTCCTCGATGACCGGCTTGAGGGCGTCGACCACCTCGGGATGCGGATAGACGATCTCCTGCTGGCCGCTGCGCCGCATCGCGTAGTTGACGTGGGAGTTGATCCCCATCGGACCGGGCCGGTACAGCGCGATCGTCGCCATGATGTCCTGGATCCGCTTCGGCCGCATCAGCCGCAGCAGCGACCGGGTGCCGCCGGAGTCCAGCTGGAACACGCCCAGCGTGTCGCCCCGGCTGAGCAACTCGTACGCGGCCTCGTTGGTGGGGTCGGCGCCGAGGGCGTCCAGGTCGAGCTCCACGCCGCGGTTGAGCTTCACGTTCTCCACCGCGTCGCCCAGCACGGTCAGGTTGCGCAGCCCGAGGAAGTCCATCTTGACCAGGCCGAGCGCCTCGGACGACGGGTAGTCGAACTGGGTGATGATCGCGCCGTCCGCGTCCCGTTTCATGATCGGGATGATGTCCAGCAGCGGCTCGGAGGACATGATCACGCCGGCCGCGTGCACGCCGGACTGCCGGATCAGGCCCTCCAGCCCCTTGGCGGTGTCGACGACCCGCTGGACGTCGTTGTCGGTCTGGTAGAGCTGCCGGAACTCCCCGCCCTCGCCGTAGCGCGCGTCGGTCTGGTCGAACAGCTTCTTCAGCGGCACGTCCTTGCCCATCACGGGCGGTGGCATCGCCTTGGTGATCCGGTCGCCCATCGCGAACGGGTAGCCGAGCACCCGGGACGCGTCCTTGACGGCCTGCTTCGCCTTGATCGTGCCGTAGGTGGCGATCTGGGCCACCCGGTCGTCGCCGTACTTCTCGGTGACGTAGCGGATCACCTCGCCCCGCCGACGCTCGTCGAAGTCGACGTCGAAGTCGGGCATCGACATCCGCTCGGGGTTCAGAAAGCGCTCGAAGGTGAGCTTGTATTCCAGCGGATCCAGGTCGGTGATCCGCATCGCGTACGCCGTCAGGGAGCCCGCGCCGGAGCCGCGCACGCCGGTCCGGATGCCCCGGTCCTTGGCCCACTGCATGAAGTCGGCGACCACCAGGTAGTACCCCGGATACCCCTTGCCGATGATCACCTCGTTCTCGTAGTCGGCCCGGGTGCGGATCTCTTCGGTGATCCCGTTCGGATAGCGGTAGCGCAGGCCCTTCTCGACCTCCTTGAGATACCAGGTGGTCTCGTCCTCGCCGGGCGGGCAGGGGTAGCGCGGCATGAACCGGCCCTCGCCCTCGGTGAAGGTGATCTCGCACCGCTCGGCGATCCGCAGCGTGTTGTCGCAGGCCTCCGGCAGTTCCTTGAACACCTGCCGCATCTCGGCCGGCGACTTCAGGTAATAGCCGTTGCCGTCGAGCTTGAACCGGTTCGTGTCGGCCATCGTGGAGCCGGTCTGCACGCAGAGCAGCACCTCGTGCGCCGCCGCGTCCTCCGGCGTGGAGTAGTGCAGGTCGTTGGTCGCGACCAGCGGCAGCCGCAGGTCCTTGGAGAGTTGCAGCAGCCCCACCCGGACCCGCTTCTCCAGGCTGAGGCCGTGGTCCATGATCTCGATGAAGTAGTTCTCGGCGCCGAAGATGTCGCGGAATTCGGCGGCGCTGGCCCGGGCCTCGTCGTACTTGCCCAACCGGAGATAGGTCTGCACCTCGCCGGACGGGCAGCCGGTGGTGGCGATCAGGCCCTTCGAGTATTCCGACAGCAGCTCGCGGTCCATCCGCGGCTTGTAGAAGAAGCCCTCCAGCGACGCCCGCGAGCCCAGCCGGAAGAGATTGTGCATCCCCTCGGTGGTCTCGGACAGGATCGTCATGTGGGTGAACGCGCCGCCGCCGGACACGTCATCGCCGCCGCCGTCACCCCAGCGGACCCGCTTCCGCTCGCTGCGGTGCGTCTTCGGCGTGACGTAGGCCTCGATGCCGATGATCGGCTTCACCGGGTAGGACTTCGAGACCTTGTAGAACTCGTACGCCCCGTGCAGGAAGCCGTGGTCGGTGACGGCGAGGGCCGGCATCCCCATCCGCTCGGCGCCGGCGTAGAGGTCCTTGATCCGGGCCGCACCGTCCAGCATCGAGAACTCGGTATGGACGTGCAGGTGAACGAAGCTGTCGTCCGCCGCACCCGCTGCCGCCGTGGTTCCCGCCATGACCTGGACCAACCTCCAAATGTCGAAGTGTGCGGCGCCGGCCGTGGGGAAGTTCGGCTCGGAGACACACTTTATGCCCTCCTCGGAAGGTCCATCATGAGGCACGCCGCTGACAGTCCGACCCAACCCCTCGAGGGGCCGGATCCGGTGCTGTGCAAGGGATTTCTCCCTGGAATTCGACCACCGGTCAGCCGGAGATCCGCGACACGCCGAGCGGACCAGGCTCCCCGCCGACCTGGCGGTCGGATTCCAGGGCGACGGCTCAGGCGAACGGCCGCAGACCCTCCAACAGCGGGGTGGTCGGCCGGCCGATCAGCGACGCCAGCACCCCGTCCCCGGTGTCGGCCAGCACCCCGCCGGCGATGTTGGTGTCCAGAGCCGCGACGAAGCCCGCGGTGCCCTCGTCCAGGCCGGCGACGGTCAGTTCCTTGATCAGCACGTCGGGCTCGACCGGCCGGTAGCCGACCTCGCGGCCGAGCACGGTACCGACGGCGACAGCGAGTTCCGGGAAGTCCCAGGCGATGTCACCGGCGAGTTCGTACACCCGGCCCTCGTGGTCTCCGGCGGTCAGCACCGCGGCCGCCGCCTCGGCGTAATCCACCCGGGATGCCGACGCCACCCGACCCTCGCCCGCGGCCGCTGTGATCGTCCCGGTCTGCCGGGCCTGGTCCAGCTGGGGCGCGTAGTTCTCGGTGTACCAGTTGTTGCGGAGGAAGGTGTACGGCAGGCCGGACTCCTTGATCAACTCCTCCGTCGCCTTGTGCTCCGGAGCCAGCGCCAGGTCAGTGCTGTCCGCGTGCGGCGCACTGGTGTAGACGACGTGCCCGACCCCGGCCGCCTTCGCCGCCTCGATCACGTTGCGGTGCTGCGGGACCCGCTGCCCCGGCTCGCTGCCGGAGATCAGCAGCAGCTTTTCGACGCCCTCGAACGCCGCCCGCAGGGCCGCCGGCGATCCGTAGTCGGCGACCCGGACCGAGATCCCCCGTTCGGCCAGGTCCGTCGCCTTGGCCGGGTCGCGGACCACCGCCACCAGCTCGTCCGGCTGGTGCTGCCGCAGCAGCGCCTCGATCGTCAGCCGCCCCAACTGTCCGGTGGCTCCGGTCACTCCAATCGTCATGGATTCTCCCTCGGTCGAGTTACTTGATACTTCAAACAACCCCGAGGGCCGGGAAGTATTCCCGGTTGACGGTCCCTGAGCCTGTCGAAGGGCAAGCCTGATCGCGCCTCGGAGCCCACGATCGGGGCTCACCTGGCCTGCCCTTCGACAGGCTCAGGGAACGAACGACCTAGCCGCCGGCGAGCTCGGTCAGGGCCTCCTTGGAGCCGGGGGCCAGCTCGACGGGGGTGGTGTCCTGGGCGAGCTTGGGGTCGAGGTCCTTGGCCGAGGGGTGCACCTGGGCCAGCTTCTCGGTGTTGCTCCAGAGCAGCTTGGTGATCGCGCAGGCGTTGTTGGCCGGGAACTCGTCGGTGACCAGCAACAGGTTCGGCACCACGATGGTCTTGGCGTCGGCCTTCAGGTTGTACGTCGCCGCCGGGATGGTGCCCTCGGCGTAGACCGGGTTGATCTCCTGCATCTTCGGCAGCAACGGCGTGATGTCGATGAACTTCGCCAGGTCCGGCTGCGAGGTGTACAGGTCGGTCAGGTTCGGGGTCGGCAGGCCGCCGGACCAGACGAAGGCGTCGATGCTGCCGTCCTTCAGCCCGTCCACGGTCTTGGCCAGGTCGAGCCGCTGGGCCTTGACGTCCTTGGCCGGGTCGAGGCCGGCCGACTCGAGCAGCCGGTTGGCGATCACCTCGGTGCCCGACTTCGGCGAGCCGGTGGAGACGGTCTTGCCGCGCAGGTCCTCGACCGAGTCGATCCCGGCGTCGGCCCGGGCGACGACCTGGGTGTAGTTGGAATAGATCCGGCCCAGTGCCCGGATCGGCTGCGGCTCGGTGAACGAGCCCTTGCCGGTCGCGGCGTCGGCGGCGGTGTCGGCGAGGGAGAAGGCGATGTCGTAGGTGCCGTCGACGAGTTGCTGGATGTTCTGCACCGAGGCGCCGGTCTCGGCGGCGGTCGCCTGGATCGGGGTTTCGGCGCTGATCAGGCTGGCCATGCCTCCGCCGAGGACGTAATAGACACCGGTGCTGTTGCCGGTGGCGATGGTCAGCTGGGCCGCGGTCGCCTCGCAGGCACCGGCCGATCCGCTCGCGCCGGGCTCGCTGGTCCGGTCCTGCCGGCCGCCGCAGCCGGTGAGCAACAGGGCCACGACGGACACGGCGGCGACCATCGCACCGGCCCTTCGACGGTTCCAGGTGAGGGCGCGGCGTAGCTGATCAGGCATCGGTGACTCCTTGCGTCAGGGGTTGTCGTCGGGACGAGATCAGGTTCAAGATCACCGCCGCAGCGGCGAAGGCGAGCCCGATCGCGATCGAGATCGGGTGCAGATAAAGCAGCAACAGAGCGGCCGGCAGGCAGAGGATCCGCTGCAGCCGGCTGGCCTCGCGGAAGATCCAGCCGCCGGTCACCACGGCCAGGGCGGCGACCGCGATCATGCTCACCACGGTCGTCCAGATCACCTCCCACGGCGTGCCCTGGAGCAGCAGGTGCGAGCCGTTGTCGGTGATCACGAACGCCAGCGGCGCCAGGAAGGCGGGCAGCGTGTATTTCGTCGCCTGCCACATGGTCTTGATCGTGTTGCCGCCGGTGATCGCCGACGAGGCGACGGCGGCCAGCGCCGTCGGCGGCGACACCTCCGACAGCACGGCGTAGTAGAAGATGAACATTGCCGACTCCCCCGGGCTGACGCCGAGGGTCTGCAGCGCCGGCCCGATCACCACCCAGGCGATGATGAACGAGGCGGTCACCGGCACGGCCAGGCCGAGCAGCAGCACCGCGATTGCGGCCAGCACGGCGGTCAGCACCAGCACCACGGTCGGGTTGTCGGTCAGCGCCCGGCCGACGGCGACGAGGATGTCGGCCAGGTTCTGGCCCAGCCCGGTCTTCACGATCACCGAGGTGATCACGCCGGCCGACGCGCAGACCGTGACCACGCCGAGCGCCGACCGGATGCCGCCACTGAGCGCCCGGCCCAGGTCCTTGGCGTACGTGATCATGGCCGGACCGAACCTTTCGGCGATGCTTTCCGGGTCCAGCGGATCGCGGCGGGAGATCATCCGCTCGACCAGCCCGAAGACGGCAGCCACCGCGGTCGCGTACACCACGGCCCGGAACGGCGGGATCCCGGCGGCGAGGAAGACGATGATGATCGCCAGCGACAGCAGGTGGTAGCCGAAGCGCAGCAGCAGTTTGCCCGCGTGCTTCCGCGGCATCTCGACCGCCTTGGCGCCGAACCGGCGGGAGTCGATCTCGACCGCCAGGATGATGCCGAGGTAGTACAAGATCGTCGGGATCACCGCCCAGAGCAACACCTGCAGGTAGGACACCCGCAGGTATTCGGCGATGATGAACGCCGCCGCGCCCAGGGTCGGCGGCGACAGAATCGCGCCGATGCCGGCGGCGGCCAGCATGCCGCCCGCGTTCTCCCGCGGATAGCCGGCCCGGCGCAGGATCGGCCAGGTCACCGCCCCCAGACTGACCGCGGTCGCGGTGCCGGAGCCGGACACGGTGCCGAGCAGGAAGCCGCTCAGCGTGACCGTCCGGCCGGGTGCGGACCGGGACTTGCGGAACAGGGCGAAGCTCAGGTCGATGAAGAACCGGCCGGCCCCGGTCGCGTCCAGCACCGCGCCGTAGATCGTGAACAGCACGATGTACGACGCCGCGACGTCGAGCGGTGTGCCGAAGAAGCCGGACTGGTCGTTGTAGAAGCCGTTGATGATCTGGTCGAAGTCGACGCCGGCGTGACTGATCGGCCAGGAGATCGGCAGGAAGCCGCCGTAGTAGGCGTACAGGAAGAAGGCGACGCAGACGATCGGCAGCACCAGCCCGGTGGTCCGCCGGCAGGCCTCCAGCACCAGCAGGGTCAGCAGCGCTCCGGCGATCACATCCAGCGGGCTGAGCTGACCCTGTCGATCAAGGAATGCGTTGAAGCCGCCGCCCGGCACCGGCAGCACCGGATAGAGGCAGACCAGCAACGCGATCATGGCCAGCGCCCAGTCGATCACGTTCGGGTTGTCCGAGAGTCTGTTCCCTGAGCCTGTCGAAGGGCCGCTACGGGCCACCCGGCGCTTCCGGAAGCGGAAGGTGAGGAAGACCAGTGGCAGCGTCGAACCGAGGAAGATGATCAAGGAAAACTGGTTGCCCTGCGGCAGCGGGAAGAACACCTGCCACAGCACCCAGGCCGCGATCACGAAGCAGATCACGCCGATCACCCGGTCGAGCCGCGGCCCGAGCTTGCGCGCCGGCCGCTCCTCGTCGTAGGTCGCGATCAGCTCCTCGACCTGCTCCTTGCCGACCGTCCCGGCTCCTGATTCACGTCGCTTCTCAGCAGACGGAGCATCCACGGCGTCGGGACCCATGCGGTGACTATACGGCCGAAGCCCGGTGCCGGGCAGCCGGGTTAGGCTGCGCGGTACGGAACCACCGGCAGCCAGGGATGATCATGACGCGCAGCACCGCAGGTCGCGGCGAGCGGGTCCTGCTCGGCCGGGAGGAGCGCCGGGACCAGATCATCCAGGCGGCCGCCCAGGCGTTCCTGCGGCGCGGCTTCGCCGCCACCACGGTGGACGAGATCGCCGAAGCCGCCGGGGTGACCAAGGTGTTGATCTACCGGCACTTCTCGACCAAGCGCGAGATCTATCTGGCCGTCCTCGGCCGGGCCTGGGATCGGCTCGCCGCCACCGGCGACCAGGGCCCGGACGCCGACCGGCTGAGTCGGCTGGTGCAGGCGGCCGACCAGGACCCGGACGGCTTCCGGATCCTGTTTCGGCACGTCCGCCGCGAGCCGGAGTTCGCCGACTACGTCCGGGACCTGGACGAGACCCAGCGCGCCACCTCGAACGATCTGCTCGCCGTCCGGGTCCATGATCGCCGCCGCCGGGCCTGGCTCGCCGCCTTCGTCCCGGAGCTCGCGATCCAAGCCATCCTCGCCTGGCTGGACACCGACCGCCCGATCCCCGCCGCCGACCTGATCACCGCGATCCACGGCATGGCCGCCGCCGCCATCGGCAAGGACGCTCGCTGAGAGGCTCGGGGCGATCGGACCGCTGCCTGTTGCTGGGGACGGTTGATCAATCTGGCTTGCTGACGTTGGCGAGATGGAGGTTTGGGTGTTCGTTCCCTGAGCTTGTCGAAGGGCAAGAGTGATGACCCGACCTGCCCTTCGACAGGCTCAGGGAACGAACATCTCGACGTCCCATCCCAACGGCGCGGGGCTCGCTACCAGGCGACCTCGAGAGCAGCCAACCCGCCGCCGATCGCGTCGTGCCGGTGCTCCAATTGATCACTCGCCAGGTGCAGAGTCGGGTAGCGCTCGAACAGCCGGCTGAACACGGCCCGCAGCTCGACCCGGGCCAGGCTGTTGCCGATGCAGAAGTGCGGGCCGTGGCCGAACGCGAGGTGCGGGTTGGGCTGGCGGGTGATGTCGAAGGCGTCCGGCCGGTCGAAGACGGCCGGGTCCCGGTTGGCGACACCGAAGCCGAGCAGCACCGCGTCACCGAGGTTGATCACCGTCGAGTCGATCTTGAGTTCCTCGCCTGCATAGCGGAGCAGGGTGCCGGCCGACGAGCCGGTGCCGATGGTCAGCCGGAGGATCTCCTCCACCGCCGAGTTGATCAAGGACGGATCCTCATGCAGCAGCCGGCGCTGCTCCGGATGCCGGAGGAAGAGCAGGGTGCCGAGGTCGATCCGGGTCATCGTGGTCTCGTGGCCGGCGAACAGCAGGCCCTTGGCCAGCCGGGCCGCCTCGGCCGCGGCCAGCCCGTCGACTCCTGCCAGATCCGAGAAGACATCCTCCCCGGGCGCTGATCGTTTACGGTCCAGCAACTCCCCCGCGTACGCCGTGAACTCCTCGTCGGCCGCATGCGAGTCGGCGGCGTCGGTGATCTTGGCCAGCCGGGTGGAGAACGTACGCAATCGTTCGGAGTCCTCGACCGGTGCGCCCAGCAGGTCGCAGATCACCATCACCGGCAGCGGCGCCGACAACGCCTCGTGCAGATCGGTCGGCGGGCTGGGAAAGGCCTCCAACAGAGCGTCCACCCGATGCTCGATCGACTCCTGCAACAGCCGCATCCGCTTGGCCGAGAAGGCCGAGCCGAGCAGCCGCCGCATCTGGGCGTGCTGCTCCTGCTCGGTCTCGAAGTCGCCGCTCGGCCCACCCAGCAGCGCCGCTTCGTGGCTGCGCGCCGCGCGTTCGGGCTCGGGATGGGAGCGGCCGAGCGCCGGCTCCGAGGCCAACTGCCGGACCACGTCGTAACCGGTGGCCAGCCAGGCCTCGTCGCCGACCCGGGTCAGCACCCGGGTCAGCGGGCTGGAGTGCTGGAGCTCGCGATACCGCGGCGCGATCTCGATCGGGTCGTCGCTGGACGGGAAGGGCAGTTGATCCATCAGACCTCCTGAGAAGTGTTTACTTCCAAGTTAACAGTCGTGATCATGGACGAACAAGGGCGGCTCCGTGCGCCGATCACCGCTCGCGTGCCCGAAGCGGTGCATCCTGGTCCGCATGAATCGTCGCCGGGGTCGTCGTGGCTGAACCTTCGCAACTCCAACTGCGGCACATCGGCCCGGCTCGGTTCGGCCCGTATCTGGCGGCCGGCCAGGGTGATGCCACGGCGGCGGCACTCCACTATCACTGGAACGCCCAGCTGTCGGCCGCCCTGTGGATCGATCTCGGCCACACCGAGGTCGCGCTGCGCAATGCGCTGAACGAGCGGATGCAGCACCGTCATCTGGAGCGCGGTCGGCCCGGACACTGGCTCGACGATCCGACCCGGGAGCTGGGCAAGGCCGGCGTCCCGGGCGGCCGGCATGCGCAGCCGTACCTCGACATCCAGCGGGCCCGGGAGCGGGTGCAGCGCCGCCGGGAGCGGGTCACGCCGGATCGGATCGTCTCCGAGACGTTGATCGGGCTCTGGCATCAGCTGGTGTCGCGGCGCCAGATGTTCCTCTGGCCCGACCTGGCCGCCGCGTTCCCCGGGGCGCCGAACCGGCGTCAGGACACGATCGGCGAGTTGGTCACGTCGATCCGCGATCTCGGCAACCGGATCGTTCACCGACATCAGTTGCTCGACCTGCCGGTGGCCGGCCGGCACGAGGATCTGTGCACCCTGGCCCGCTATCTCGACCCCGAGCTCGAGCAGTGGATCATCGAACATTCCACGGTGGCAGGGATTCTGGAACAGCGCCCGGGATCGTGAACTGGACTGAGCCGGCCCTGATGCCTAGACTCGACTGCGGCGAACGCCCCGGAGCCGTCCCTGTAGTCCGTTTCTCGGACCGATCACACGGCCGGGGCTTTTATGTTGTTGGGCCGAATCGCCGGGGTGATCAACCCTGGCGGCTGCGGCGGTACGCGGCCGGCGAGGTCCCGGTCAGCTCCTTGAACTGCCGGCTGAAGTAGAACACGTCCCGATAGCCGAGCCGCTGGGCGACCTGCTTGATCGGCACCTCGCTGTCGCTGAGTTGGCGCTTGGCCTCGGTCACCCGGCATTCGAGATGGTGCTGGTGCAGGGTCTTCCCGGTGGCTTCGCGGAACTGGCGGCGCAGCGTGGTCAGCGACCTGCCGGACTCGGCCGCGAGCCGGGCATAGTCGGGCCGCCGGTCGGCCGCGACGAGCTCCCGCAGCACCCGTTCCAGCCAGGGCGGCCGGCCCGGTCCCGGCGTCTGCGCGGCTTCGGCCAGCTCGAGCAGCATCCGCTCGACCAGGTTGGCCGCCCGCCGGTGCGACCAGCTGCCGGGCTGCTGGGCCAGGTCCATCGCCTCGTCGAACAGTGCGGTGAGCGAGGCCGCGAGGACCGGCCCGGCCTTCGCGGGCCGGGTCGGCCACAGCCCGTCGGCCTGCCAGGACGCCACCCGCGGCCCGGTGAACGACAGGTAGCGGTGGTCCCAGGGCCGGCCGCGCGGCCATTCGTGGAACCGGATCCAGGGGCCCGGGTGACACGGCCATGCCCAGGCGCCGCCGCTGAGCTCGTACCGCTGATCGTCGTAGAACAGCTCGACCGCGCCCGAGGTCAGGAACTGCAGCGTGTAGTAGTCGAAGCGTTTGTCCACCGACGCGATGCACGCGGCCGTGCGTTTGCCGTGCAGGAAGATCAGATCGTCCAACACGGCAGCCTCCCGGTCTCGTGGTCGAAATACACAAAGTGGTGACGACAACCTCCATGGTCAACTGATCGCCAGCCAACCAGGATGTACGAGAGCAGTCAGCACTGATCAACCGGGGAAGGACCTGAATCCATGATCACTCCGACCGACACCGAGGTCGTGCAACCGTTGTCGTTGACCGACAGCGAGGTCGAATTCTACAAGCGTGAAGGCTATCTCTGCCTGCCCGGGCTGGTCGCCAGCGGCGCGGTCGAGCAGCTGCGGGCCGAGGTCTTCCAGGTCCTGGAGGCCAACGGCGTCTCGCGCGCCGGCCTCGATCAGGCCACCGAGACCGCCGACAAGCTCCGGCAGTGCCCGCAGTACCTGGCCGGCTCGGCTCTGGACACCTTGATCAACGGCGAGGCCACCCTGGCCGTGGCGGCCCGGCTGATCGGCGGCCCGGCGCACCGCTATCTGCCGTTCACCGCGGTGAAGGCCGGCGGCGGTGGCGGCACCATGCACTTCCACCAGGACAACAACTACACCCGGCACGACCCCGCCCTCGGCTCGATCAACCTCTGGGTCGCCCTCGGCGACATGACGCCCGACAACGGCTGTCTGCAGATCGTCCCCCGGTCCCACCATGATCAACTGGAGTCCCGCACCAGCGACGACGGTGACACCCACCGCCAGGTGGAGGTCGATCCGCTGGAGTGCCTGCCGATCCGGATGCGCGCCGGCGACGCCGTCGCCTTCAGTCGGTGGACCGTGCACGGCTCCGGCCCCAACGTCACGTCCGAACCGCGCGTCGCGTACGCGCTGCAGTATCACCGCGACGACGTCCGTTGGCTCGACACCGAGTCCGGGGACTGGCGCCTGCTGGTCGACACGCCACGAATGGCCACGCCGCCGGTTGCCAGACTGGGGGCATGAGCGCTTCGAAGGTGCTGACCCTGCGCGACCTCAACCGGGCGACGCTGCATCGCCAACGGCTGCTGGAGCGGGCCGACGGTCCGGTGTCCGAGGTCGTCGGCCGGCTGGCGGGACTGCAGGCGCAACATGCAACCTGGCCGTACGTCGCGCTCTGGAGCCGCCGGCACACCGCCGCCGTGAGCGAGTTGGAGGCAGCGCTCGCCGACGGCGCGGTGATCAGGGCGACGGTGATGCGGACGACGTTGCACCTGGTCGACGCCGCCGACGCCCGGACCTTCGACGTCCTGTCGGCACAGCCACGGCTGGCGACCTGGCAGCCGAGCGCGGCCCGGGCCGGGTTGGACCTCGTCGAGCTCAACGCGGAGGTACGGGCCTTCTGCCGCGAGCCGCGTACCGTCGCCGAGATCGAGGCCCGGCTCGGCCGGCTGCATCCGGAGATCGATCCGTCCCGGCACATCCCCGGCGGCGTCCGCAACGCCTGGTTCCGGCTCGGCACCGCGGCCGGTGGGCTGGTGCACGTGCCGCCGAGCGGCTTCTGGGGCGAGCACGGCAAGCCCAGCTATGTCGCGCTCGATGTTCGGGTGCCGGGCCTGGCGGACCCGACGCCGGAGCAGGCACTGCGGACCGGCATCGAGCGGTTCCTCGCCGCCTACGGCCCGGCGACCGCCGCCGACTTCATGCAGTGGTCCGGGCAGCGCCGGATCGGCATCGTCCGCGCCGCGCTGAAGTCGCTCGGCGACCGGATCGTCGAGCTCGAGGGGCCCGGACCGGACCCGTGGCTCGATCTCGCTGGGTTGGAAACGGTGCCCGCGGATGCCCCGCCGCCGCGCCGCTTCCTGGCCCGTTGGGACAGTGCCCTGATCGCCTATGGCACGAGGGCACGGGCCCGGCTCGTCGATCCGGCCCACACCGCCGCCGTCTACAAGAAGAACGGCGACGTGCTACCCACCTTCCTGATCGACGGTCAGGTCGCCGGCCTGTGGTCCACCGAGACCGCCGATGACCGGGCCATCCTTACCCTCGAGCCGTTCGCCAAGGTCGGCCGCAAGGACCGTGCCGCCCTCACCGAGGAGGCCGACCGGCTGCTCCGCTATCTGTCCCCGACCGCCACCACGCACAAGATCAACTGGTCCGACTGACCCAACGCGGATCAGCGGGATGGAACTGTTGCGTCCCAGACAGCGCGCGCGAGCCAAGCCCCGCGTCCACGACCAAGACGCCGGAATAGACCTCAGCCACGCGCAAGATCAACTGGTCCCGCTGACCTATCCCGCGTGGATCAGCAGGGCGGAACCGTAGAAGCGGCCCAGCCATCACGCGCGAGCGAAAGCGCGGCAGCGACCAATACCCCGGAACAGACCTCAGCCACACCCAAGATCAACAGGTCCGACTGACCTATCCCACGGCGGATCAGCAGGGCGGAACCGTAGAAGCGGCCCAGCCATCACGCGCGAGCGAATGCCCGCGGCAGCGACCAAGACCCCGGAACAGACCTCAGCCACACCCAAGATCAACTGGCCCGACTGACCTATCCCACGCGGATCAGCAGGGCGGAACCGTAGAAGCGGCCCAGACATCACGCGCGAGCGAAAGCCCGCGGCAGCGACCAAGACCCCGGAACAGACCTCAGCCACACCCAAGATCAACTGGCCCGACTGACCTATCCCGCGCGCTTCAGCGCGTTGGAGTGCTCGCGTCCCAGACGGCGCGGGCGAACATCCCGCGACCGAGGTCGAAGGTGCCGGAGTGGTTGGTGAGCTGGGTGTCGCCGTGCGGTGATCGGAAGATCATCGTGCCCGGCTCGGGTTGTCGCCGCCGCCACCCACCGTGGGTCACCGCCCGATGCTCCCGTCTCGCCAGCGGGGCCAGAGCGTCGATGCCGGTCTGGCCCGGCGGCCCACCCTCGCCCATCGACCGATAGGGCACGGTGTGATCAAGCTCCAGGTTCCCGGTCGCGGTCGACCACGGGAAACTGCTCCCCGGCCGGGCGAACCGCAGATAGCGTCTGTGCCGGTCGGGGATCTCGTAGGCATCGACCGGTGCCGGCGGATCATTCAGATCAACCACCGGAACGACGTTCACCCGATCATGACCGAGCCAGTCCTTCACCACACCCATCGTGGTCGGCCCGATCCCCGGCACCCGACAGATCCCGGACCCGGTCTCCAACGATTCCGCCGCGACGTGCACGACCAGGGTCGAGGTCGGCAACAGCAGGGACGGATCCAGCCCGGCCACGATCCGCTCGACCGCCGCCCTGAACACGACCAGTCCCGTATCGGTGATCATGGCCGGCTGATCCCGCAACGACTGGTGTAGCTCGGACTCCTCGACCGGCTCGTCGGGGTCCTCGCCCGCGACCGGTTGGACCGCGGCGGCGAACTCCTCGGCGAACAGATCAGGCTGCCGCGCCTCGGCCAGGATCCGGGTCGCCTCCAACTCATTACCCAACAACGCGAGCGCTTCGGCGCGGCGTTCGTCCGGCGTGCGGTCATCGGCGGGAAGCGCGTCGGCAAGCTCCTGGATCCGGGCATACAACCGGATCGCCGCGGCCGGTTCGAGACGGGCAAACAGCGACTTCAACCCTTCATCGGAGGTCTGCGACAACCACACCCCCAACTCGGACTTCCGTTCCGCCGCGACCCGCTCCACCCGCTCCGCATCGACCCGCGCGATCGCCGCCTCCGCCCGATCCCGCAGCTTCGAGAACCCGACCAACCCGGCGAACCCGGCCAGGTCCGCATCCACCTGGAGGGCCTGCTCGAGGGTGAGGTGGTGGGTCATCCGGGCGATCGTGCGGGCCTGCCAGCCCTCCACCTCACACCCCATCACCTTCTCCCACAACAGAGGCAACCGAAACCTGACATCGAGCACCTCACCGACGAACCGGGTCCCGGCGAACTCACCCTTCCGCATCGCCACCGCCAGCTCGACCAGGGCCAGATCGTTGACCTCCGGCGTCCCGTCCCCGCCAGGCCGGATCCCTCGCGGCCCGCCCCGCAATCGCAGCTCGTCGGGATGGATCGAGTCCGCGGAGTTCGCGTCCGCCCAGGCCGCGGTCCAGGCGATCAGTTCGTTCTCCGCTTCCAGCCGCGCCCGCACCGCGGCCTTGGCAGCTTTGAGGATGTCGTCGGTGCCGTACCCGGCAACCCGCAACTCCAACGACTCGAACATGTGTTCTATTATAGCTGTCGCCGCCCACAAACGCAGCAAAACAAGGAAAATCCAGGACACCAACCCAAAGATCACCCGCCCGCGAGCCCGTCGAAGGACAAACCAGATCCGTCAACATCGACGGCCCTGCGGCACGGTGATCGGCTGGCTCGGGCTGGACGACTGCCCTGGCTCCGGCCGGTCAGTCCGCAGCGCCGATCTGCTCTGGCCGGCCCTTCGACAAGCTCAGCCTGGATCCACCTGAGCTTGGATCGGGCGCCAGGCTGTTCGCTCCCAGAGGCCGGACCCACCAATCAACTCTGCGAGATCCCCGCCTGACCGGTAATCCGATGTCCGAAATCGACCCAACGTCACCCGAAACCCGCCGACAACGCCCCGGATCCCGTCACGTCGGGTCGATTCCGGACACCCCACCAAGACCGCCGCCCCGACCACACCACCCCAACCCAGCCGCCACCATCGACCCACGCCCAACCGTGCCCGGCCGCCATCCTCACCGACCGCGCCAACCCGCCCGCTCCTTGACGCGTTCTTTCCGGCCGTCAGGCCGAAACCGGAGGCGCACCAGCCGGCCTGCCCTTCGACAAGCTCAGGGAACGAACACCCAAACCTCCCGATCGATAGGCCCTACAGCACGAGGAAACGGAGGTCAGCGAAAGATCATCCGCTCCCTGAGCCAGCCAACGTCCCCCTCGACGAGGTCAGGTAGGAACACCCGAGACCGAGATCAGAGATCCCCCTTGCCGCCATGGTGATCAACTGCGCAAGGATCGGTGGAGGGAAGATCATCCGCTCCCTGAGCCTGTCGAAGCGCCGTCCTGAGGCTGTCGAAAGGGCAAGCCGGATCGATCAAGGTTCTCAGCGCCGGACGGAACTGGCCGGCCCTTCGACAAGCTCAGCCTCGATCCACCTGATCTTGGATCGGGTGCCAGGCTGTTCGCTTCCAGAGGCCGGACCCACCGATCAACTCTGCGAGATCCCCGCCTGACCGGTAATCCGATGTCCGAAATCGACCCAACGTCACCCGAAACCCGCCGACAACCCCCGGATCCCGTCACGTCGGGTCGATTCCGGACACCCCGAAGACCGACCCGGCCAGACCACCACCCAGCCGCCACCATCGACCCGCCCCAACCGAGCCCGGCCGCCATCCTCACCGACCGCGCCAACCCGTCCGCTCCTTAGCGCGTTCTTTCCGACCATCAGGCCGAGCAGAGAGGAGATCGCCGGGGCTCGGGAGCGGGCGATCGCGTGGAAGTCGGGCCGGGATCCGTCGACGATCAGTCGTGAGTTGCGGCGGGTGAAGCATGATCGCGGTCCGAGTGATCGGCACAAGCTGCCGCACCGAGCCTCGACCGCGCAGGCCGATGCCGACGTGAGGACCCCGCAAACCCTCGACTGGCGCACCCCCGCCGAAGCACACAGCCAGCTATGTCAAACCCGACAGCATCAACCGGTGTTGCAACAACCGCGTGAATCCACCCGCCGGTTGAGCCGGGAAACAGTCAAGGCCCAACCAGCGCCGGCTGACGTCCAAACCGGCGCCCGGCCGTAAGAGTCCACGGGCCGCCGCGACCCGCCCGCTCCTCGGCGCGTTTTCCGGCCGTCAGGCCGAAGCCGAAGGGGCACCAGCCGACTTGCCCTTCGATCGGCTCAGGGAACGAACACCCAAACCTCCCATCGAGAAGCGCATGACCAGTCCACCATGATCAGTGGGCGGGCCTGGCGGGAGCACGCGGACGCCATACCGCGGGAGCGGCACCTTGATCACCCGCGGGCGGATGGTTGCCCGCGCACAGACCCCCAGACCTCAACGCGGGCCCACGACCAAGTCAGATCGACCGTGGACTCAGACGGCCATCTGCCGCGCTGTGGACGGAATCGGTCGAGGCAGCTTGGTGGATCCGGACAGATACTCGTCCACGGTCGCGGCGCAGGCCCGACCCTCGGCGATGGCCCAGACGACCAAGGATTGCCCGCGGCCGGCGTCACCACAGACGAAGACTCCGTCGGCATCGGTCGAGTAGTTCTCGGCCCGTACGGCCAGCCCGCGGTCGGTCGAGACGCCCAGCTGATCCAGCAGGTCGGGCTCCGGACCGGTGTAGCCCATGGCGAGCAGGACGAGGTCGGCCGGGAACTCCCGGTCGGTTCCCTCGACAGGGGTGTTCACCCGATTTTGCCGGACCACCTCGACGATCCGCAGGGCCCGCACGGTGCCGTCGTCGTCGCCGACCAGCTCCGTGGTCGCGGCCTTGAAGATCCGCTCACCACCCTCTTCGTTGGCGGCCGAGGACCGGAAGATCCGCGGGTAGGTCGGCCACGGCTCGTGGGCTTCCCGCTGGTCCGGCGGGGTGATGTTGTGCTCCAGCTGCAAGATCGATTTTGCGCCCTGCCGGATGGCGGTGCCAAGGCAGTCGGCGCCGGTGTCGCCGCCGCCGATGATGATCACGTTCTTGCCGGCGGCGGTGATCTGGTCCGGCACGTCCTCGCCGAGCGAGGCGCGGTTGCCCTGGGTCAGGTAGTCCATGGCGTAGTGCACGCCGCCGAGCTCCGGGTTGACCGCTTCGAGCTTGCGCGGCACGGTCGCGCCGGTGGCGACGAC
Organism: Microlunatus speluncae; assembly: GCF_009299835.1. GTDB lineage: Bacteria > Actinomycetota > Actinomycetes > Propionibacteriales > Propionibacteriaceae > Microlunatus > Microlunatus speluncae. The sequence continues at coordinate 209,403 of NZ_VKCZ01000014.1, read as the reverse complement.
CACCGCGTCGTAGCGCTGCCGCAGCTGGTGGCCGGTGACGTCGATGCCGACCTTGACGTTGCAGCGGAAGTTGGTGCCCTCGTCGCGCATCTGCCGGATCCGGCGATCGACGACCTTCTTCTCCATCTTGAACTCGGGGATCCCGTAGCGGAGCAGGCCGCCCGGCTTGTCGTCCCGCTCGAAGACGGCGACGGTGTGGCCGGCCCGGGTCAGCTGTTGGGCGGCGGCCAGGCCCGCCGGGCCGGAGCCGATCACCGCGACGGTGCTGCCGGTGTGCCATTCGGGTGGCTGCGGCTCGACCCGGCGCTCGTCCCACGCCTTGTCGATGATCGCGACCTCGACGTTCTTGATCGTCACCGGTTCGTCGGCGATCGCCACCACGCAGGCGTCCTCGCACGGCGCCGGGCAGACCCGGCCGGTGAACTCCGGGAAGTTGTTGGTCGCGTGCAGCCGTTCCAGGGCCTCGGCCCAGTCGTCGCGCCAGACCAGGTCGTTCCATTCGGGGATGAGATTGCCGAGCGGGCAGCCGGTGTGGCAGAACGGGATACCGCAGTCCATGCAGCGGCCGGCCTGATCACTGATGATCGGCAGCAGGGCCCGGCCGGGCGTGCCCGGATAGACCTCGTTCCAGTCCTTCACCCGCTCGGTGACCGGGCGGCGCTCGGCCACCCGGCGGGGATGCTTGAGGAATCCTCGTGGATCAGCCATGAGCGGCCTCCATCATCCGGGTCGTGGTGGTCGCGTCGTCGAGGCCGTCTCGTTCCGCCTGTTCCCGGGCGGCGACCACCCGGGCGAAGTCGCGCGGCAGCACCTTGGTGAACCGCGGGGCCGCCGCGGTCCAGTCGGCCAGCAGCGCTTCGGCCACGGCGGAGCCGGTGTTCTCGGCGTGCTTCGCGATCAGGGCCCGAAGCACCTCGAGGTCGGCCTCGGTCGGCAGCCCGGCGTCGACCAGTTCGGCGTTCAGCCGGCTCAGGTCGAGGTCGAGGAAGTAGCCGATGCCGCCGGACATGCCCGCGGCGACGTTGCGGCCGGTCGGGCCGAGCACCGCGACGATGCCGCCGGTCATGTACTCCAGGGCATGATCACCGACGCCCTCGACCACGGCCGTGGCGCCGGAGTTGCGGACGCAGAACCGTTCGCCGACGACGCCGCGCAGGAACAGCTCACCGGACGTGGCGCCGTAGGCGATCACGTTGCCGGCGATGATGTTTTCCTCCGCGGTGAGCACGGCCTCCCGGGCCGGGCGGACGACGATCCGGCCGCCGGACAGGCCCTTGCCCAGATAGTCGTTGCTGTCGCCCTCCAGCCGGAGCGTGATGCCGGCCGGCAGGAAGGCGCCGAAGCTCTGTCCGCCGCTGCCGGTCAGGGTGATGTCGATGGTGCCGTCCGGCAGGCCGACGCCGTCGGTCGCCTTGGTCACCTCGTGGCCGAGCCGGGTGCCGACGGTGCGGTGGATGTTGCGTACGTCGATCTGGGCCCGGACCGGCGAGCCGTTGTCCAGCGCCGGCCGGCAGATCTTGATCAACTCGGTGTCCAGCGACGACTCCAGGCCGTGGTCCTGGGTGATCACCTGGTGCCGGGCCGCCCCCTCGGGCAGCTCCGGCAGGTGCAGGATCGGGCTCAGGTCCAGCCCGTGCGCCTTCCAGTGATCTACAGCCTTGGTCGCGTCCAGCAGCTCGACGTGACCGATCGCCTCGTCCAGCGTCCGGAATCCCAACGAAGCCAGGTGTTCCCGGACCTCCTCGGCGATGTATTCGAAGAAGTTGATCACGAACTCGGGCTTGCCGGTGAACCGCTGCCGCAGCGTCTGGTTCTGGGTCGCCACGCCGACCGGGCAGGTGTCCAGGTGACAGACCCGCATCAGCACGCAACCGCTGACCACGAGCGGCGCGGTGGCGAAGCCGAACTCCTCGGCCCCGAGCAGGGCGCCGATGATCACGTCCCGGCCGGTCTTCAACTGACCGTCGACCTGGACCACGATCCGGTCCCGCAGTCCGTTGATCAACAACGTCTGCTGGGTCTCGGCCAGGCCGAGCTCCCACGGACCACCGGCGTGCTTGAGCGAGGTCAGCGGCGCCGCGCCGGTGCCGCCGTCGTGGCCGGAGATCAACACCACATCGGCCTTGGCCTTGCTGACCCCGGCCGCGACCGTACCGACGCCGACCTCGGCCACCAGCTTGACGTGCACCCGCGCCGACGGGTTGGCGCACTTCAAGTCGTGGATCAGCTGCTTCAGATCCTCGATCGAATAGATGTCGTGGTGCGGCGGCGGCGAGATCAGACCGACGCCCGGCGTCGAGTGCCGGGTCTTCGCCACCCAGGGATAGACCTTGGGCCCGGGCAGTTGACCACCCTCCCCCGGCTTCGCGCCCTGGGCCACCTTGATCTGGATGTCGTCGGCGTTGGTCAGGTAATCCGAGGTGACGCCGAACCGACCCGAGGCGACCTGCTTGATCGCGCTCCGCCGGACCGGGTCGTGCAGCCGGTCGGTGTCCTCGCCGCCCTCACCGGTGTTGGACTTGCCGCCCAGCCGGTTCATCGCGATCGCCAGGGTCTCGTGCGCCTCCTTGGAGATGGAGCCGTACGACATCGCCCCGGTGGAGAACCGCTTGACGATCTCCGAGACCGGCTCCACCTCCTCGATCGGGATGGCCGGCCGGTCACCCTTGAAGTGCAGCAAACCGCGCAGCGTCATCAGCCGCTCGGACTGATCATCGACGGCCCGGGTGTAGGTCTTGAAGATGTCGTAGCGGCCGGCCCGGGTGGAGTGCTGCAGCCGGAACACGGTCTCCGGGTCGAACAGGTGCGGCTCACCCTCCCGCCGCCACTGGTACTCGCCGCCGACCGCAAGCCGGCGGTGAGCCAGCGGGATCCCGTTCGCCGGATAGGCACCGAGGTGCCGCAGCCGGACCTCTTCGCTCAGCTCGGTCAGTCCGATCCCGCCGAGCTTGGAGGTGGTGCCGGTGAAGTAGCGGTCGACCAGGTCCGACGCCAGGCCCAGCGCCTCGAAGATCTGCGCCCCGGTGTAGGAGGCGACGGTGGAGACGCCCATCTTGCTCATCACCTTGAGTACGCCCTTGCCGAGCGCCTTGATCACGTTCTTGACGGCGTCCTCGGGCTCAAGATCAACAAAGTCGCCCTGCCGGGCCAGGTCCTCCACCGTCTCGATCGCCAGATACGGGTTCACCGCGGCAGCGCCGTACCCGATCAACAGCGCGACGTGGTGCACCTCGCGCACGTCGCCGGCCTCGACGATCAGACCGACCTTGGTCCGGGTCTTCTCCCGGACCAGGTGGTGGTGGATCGCCGAGGTCAGCAGCAGCGTCGGGATCGGTGCCAGCTCGGCGGTGGAGTGCCGGTCGGACAGCACGATGATCCGGGCGCCGTCGGCGATCGCGGCCGAGGTCTCGGCGCACAGGTCCTCCAGCTTGGCCGCCAGCGCCTCCGCGCCGCCCGGCCCGCCGGAGGTGCCGTGCACGTCGTACAAACCCCTGATCACGTGCGTCGCGTAGCCCGGCATGTCGCCGTCGCGGTTGATGTGCCTGATCTTGCTCAGCTCGTCGGAGTCGATCACCGGGAACGGCAGCACCACCCGGCGGCAGGACCGCGGGCCGGGCTCGAGCAGATTGTGCTCCGGCCCGATCGTGTTGTAGAGCGAGGTGACCAGCTCTTCCCGGATCGCGTCCAGCGGCGGGTTGGTCACCTGCGCGAACAGCTGGGAGAAGTAGTCGAACAGCATCCGCGGCCGCTCGCTCAGCACCGCGACCGGGGTGTCGGTGCCCATCGAGCCGATCGGCTCCGCCCCCGCGTTGGCCATCGGGGCGAGGATCCGGCGCAGCTCCTCCTCGGTGTAGCCGAAGATCTGCTGCCGCCGGGTGACCGAGGCGTGGCTGTGCCGGACGTGCTCCCGCTCCGGCAGGTCGGACAGGCCGATCCGGCCGCCGACCAGCCATTCGCCGTACGGCGCGGCGGCGGCCAGCGAGCCCTTCACCTCGTCGTCGTCGATGATCCGGTGCTCGGCCAGGTCGGCCAGGAACATCTTGCCCGGCTGCAACCGGCCCTTCTTGATCACCTTCTCGGCCGGCAGGTCGAGCACGCCCGACTCCGACGCGAGCACCACCAGGCCGTCGTCGGTGACCCAGAACCTCCCCGGTCGCAGCCCGTTGCGGTCGAGCACGGCGCCGATCTGGGTGCCGTCGGTGAAGACCACGCAGGCCGGGCCGTCCCACGGCTCCATCAGGCAGGAGTGGAAGGCGTAGAAGTCCTTCTGCGCCCGGGCCATCTCGGCGTTGTTCTCCCACGCCTCCGGGATCATCATCAGCACCGCGTGCGGCAGCGACCGGCCGCCCAGGTGCAACAGCTCCACCACTTGATCAAACGAGGCCGAGTCGGATTCGCCGGGCGTGATGATCGGAAACAGCCGCTCCAGGTCACCGGGCAGCAGGTTGCTCTTCAGCAGCGTCTCCCGGGCCCGCATCCAGTTCCGGTTGCCCATCACCGTGTTGATCTCGCCGTTGTGCGCGATCATCCGGAACGGGTGCGCCAGCTCCCAGGCCGGGAACGTGTTGGTGGAGAAGCGCGAGTGCACGATCGCCAGGGCGCTGGCCAGCCGCTCGTCGTGCAGTTCGGGAAACACCTGCTCCAACTGCGCGGTGGTCAGCATCCCCTTGTAGACCAGGGTCCGGCAGGACAACGAGGACAGGTAGACCCCGACCTCGTTCTGCACCCGGCGGCGCAGACAGTACGCCAGCCGCTCCAGCGCCATTCCGATCAGCGGCGTCGCCCGGGCGGCGACGAAGAGCTGCTCGAACCGCGGCATCGCGGCCCGGGAGACGTCGCTGAGCGAGCTCGGGTCGGTCGGCACCGGCCGCCAGCCGAGGACGGTGAGGCTCTCCTCCTCCGCCAGTAGTTCGATCTGGGCCCGGGCCTTGGCCGCATCCTCGTCGTCGACGGGCAGAAACACGTGCCCGACCGCGTAGCCGCCCGGCCGGGGCAGGTCGAAACCGACCTCGGCCCGCAGGAACGCGTCCGGGACCTGGATCAGGATGCCGGCGCCGTCACCGGTGCCGGGATCGGCGCCGGTCGCGCCGCGGTGGTCGAGGTTGCGCAGCGCCTCCAGGCCCTGCTCGACGATGGTGTGGGTCGGTTCGCCGGACAGGGTCGCGACGAACGCCACGCCGCAGGCGTCGTGCTCGTACGCCGGGTCGTAGAGACCCTCGGCGGGCCGAGACAGCCTGGAATGCACTGTGCTCATCGTCGGTACTCCCGTCGTCGAGGCCGGTGGCGGGATCGCCACGGGGATTGCTGTTGCGGCATCGGCGCACCCCGGAGGCGGCGCTGGCCAGGAGTGGTCCGAGCGATGCTAACTCAGCCCGACAGGCATTGCGGAACCGGTTTGTCGCACGGGCGACGCGGCGGTACCGACGACCTGCAAACACCTGGCGCAAAGATTGGCGCGCCCCCGAAAATCCCGGCCCGATCCGGCCGAGGTGCTACACATCTTTCACGCCGGGCCGCCCTGGTGTGACGCCCCTCACCCGCCCGCGGGGTGCTGCGAACGGCACCAACGATCCTATCGCGGGTGCCCTAGGCGGCTTCGGACCAGCGACGATGGTGGTCTCGGCCCCGGCCTCAGCAGTTGACGATGTCGACGCCGTTGTTGTCCTTGGCCACGTCATTGCCCCAGCGGGCCAGGTAGTAGGCGGAGACCCACTGGTTCTGCCACGGGTTGCCCTGGTCCAGATCCGTCTTCAGCCACCAGTGGTTGAAGCTGTCACCGACCTGGACCTTGGGGCCCAGCTGCCGGCAGTAGACGTAGTTGGTGCCCTTGAGCAGGGTGCCGGTCTGCGCACCACCCGGAGTGCTGTGCCCGGGCGCGTCGGCGAACGTGTCCACCCACTGCTTGCCGCCACCGCTGCAACCGTTGTCGCTGGTGATCGACTTCTGCCCGTAGCTGCCCGGATACGGTGCCAGCGAGGTGCCGTTGATCCGGATCGTCTGGCCCTGACCGTTGTACAGCTGCTCGTAATGGATGTGCGGCCCGGTCACGTTGCCGGTCGCGCCGGTGGTGCCGATCTGCTGGCCCTGCACGACGTTGACCCCGTTGCCGACCGAGAAGGCGGCCAGATGGAAGTAGTACGTCTTCCAGCCGCCGCCGTGGTCGATGATCACGTAATTGCCCGCGCCGCCGGCCTGGTAGTGCCGGGTCGCATAGCCGGCGGCGGAGGCCAGGTTGGGCTGGCCATTGGTGCCGCCGCCGTTCTTGATGAAGTCGAGCGCGAGCCGTACCTCTTGGCTGTGATGGCTGTAGGTCCAGCTCTGCCCGCACGGGAACGGTGCCTTGAAGTTCGGCGCCGCCGCCGGCGTGACCTGCTCCGCCTGCGCGGCCCCGGTCGGGGTCAGCGCGCCGACAACGGCCAGCGCCAGGATGAGCCCGACGATCAACGCTTTCTGGACAGTCCGCATGTCATCCCCCTGGGTAAGGAATTTGCCCGCCGGGCCTCACCTGGAGAATAAACCAACGAAGTGACGTACGCCACACTCCTGGCATGACAACCTGGCTGAGGCCCGGCCTCGTATAGCACGGTGCACGCAGTTGACGGCTGAGATGCGGAGGACAATGAGCCGGCGGGATGCAGAGTTCACCGAGTACGTCGCTCCACGACGGCGTAAGTTCCGGCGCACCGCGTATCTGATGTGCGGCGACTGGAGTCAGGCCGACGACATCGTCCAATTGGCTCTGGTCAAGCTCTATCGGGCCTGGCGCCGGATCCGGTCCGACCAGGCCGATGCGTACGTCCGCCGAACGATCAGCCGGACCGCCATCGACGAGTCACGCCGGCCGAACCGTCGAGTGAGTCTGCCGGGAGACGAACTGCTCGACCTGTCCCCCGTCCCGGCCGCGGGTGATCGGGTCGAGGATCGCTCGGTGCTGATGGCGGCGCTGCGCGAGTTGCCCCTCCGGCAGCGCCAGATCGTCGTGTTGCGGCACTGGTGCGACTGCTCGGTGGCCGAGGTCGCCGCGGATCTGAAGATCACTCCCGGCACCGTGAAGAGCCAGACCGCCCGTGCTCTGGAGCGGCTGAACAGCCTGCTCCTCGAACAACCGGACCTGGGCTATCGGCCCGTCGGACCGAAAGGACGTTGATCATGAACCCCTCGTCATCGCTGGACCACGAATCGCAGCCGAGCAGGTTCGACTTCGAATCCTGCTTCCACGACGAACCGCCGCTCGGCCCGCTGGCCGATGACCTGACCCGGGTCCAGACCCAGCTGCGGAATCGGCGCCAGGTCACCGTCGGTGTGACCGCCGTGGCCGCCGCCGTCCTGGCCGGTGCCGTCTGGATCGGGTTCAGCCCCGGCCAGCCGCCGACGCTGATGCCGGCCGGACAACCGACCCCCGGACAGCCGACCAAGGCTCCCGGGCTGCCGTCCGAGGCTCCTGGACTTCCGTCCGAGGGGCCCGGCTTGCCCTCCGAAGAGCCCGGGCTCCCCTCCGAAGGCCCGAGCACTCCCTCCGCGGGTCCCAGTGAACCGTCCGAGAGTCCGGCAGGACCGTCCGAGGGTCCGGCGGAACCGTCCCAGGGTCCCGCAGAGCCGTCCGAAGGCCCGGCCGAACCGTCCCGAGGTCCCGCGGAGCCGTCCGCCGGTCCCGGGGAACCGTCCGAAAGCCCTGGGCTCCCGACGCCGCGCTAGTCCTCGCGTCGCCGGTGATCGTTTCATCGCACCCGGAAGCAGGGATTAGCCTGCCGCCCATGCATCGCAGCCGGGTCGGCGTCATCCTGATCGATCATCCGCAGCCCCGTTCGGCCTCGGCGCTCGCCTTCTGGCGGGCCGCGGTCGGCGGACCGCCCGGCTCGTCCGACGGCGCGACCAACGGGGTGTACGCGGACCTCGGCTGGCTGAACGGGGTCGAGTTCGCGTTCCAGCATCTCGGCCAGGGCGACCCGCGGCTGCACCTGGACCTGGAGACCGACGACGTGCCGGCCGAGGTGGCGCGCCTGCTCCGACTCGGCGCGTCGGTCCGGACCGATCACGGTGAGTACGCGGTGCTGACCGATCCGGACGGAGTGGTGTTCTGCGTCGTCCCGGTGCAGACCGGCCCGGCCCGGTTTCGCGCCGGTGCGACGACCTGGTCTGAGGCCGGGGCAGACGGGGCCGACTGGTGGGGCTGGCAGCGCAGCTGGGATGCGCAACAGGAGGTCTATCTGCCGGACCGGGAGCAGCGTTTCGGCGCTCTGTTCGACGCGGTCGAGGCGGCGGTCGGGACGGCGCCGCGGGTGCTCGACCTGGCCGGCGGCACCGGCTCGATCAGCCAACGGCTGCTGGACCGGTTCCCGGGGGCTTCGACCGTCGTGCTGGACGCCGACCCGGCGCTGCTCCGGATCGCCGCGCACACGGTCGGCCGGGACGACCGGGTCGAGCTGGTCCGGGCCGACCTGCGCGATCGCGGCTGGGTGAACGCGGCCGCCGGGCCGTTCGATGCCGTACTGACGGCGACGGCCCTGCACTGGCTGGCCGAGGACCGGCTGGCCGAGCTCTATCGCGAGCTGACCGGCCTGGTCCGGCCCGGCGGGCTCTTCGGCAACGCCGATCACCTGCCCGACTCCGGGCTGCCGGGGCTGACCCGGCGGCTCGGCGAGCTGGCGGAACACCGGCGTGAGAAGGCCGTCCGCGACGGCGCGGCGGAGTCGTGGGGCGACTGGTGGCAGCGGGCCCGGGACTCCGCGGAGCTTGCCGACGCGGTGGTCGAACGGGACGTGATCTTTCCCGGAGCCTGGCACGATCGCGGACTGCCGACCCATGATCGACATCTCGAACTGCTGCGGTCGGCCGGCTTCGCCGAGGCCGGTCTGGTCTGGCGCGGCGGCGCCGATGCCGCGTTCGCGGCTATCCGCTGACCCCGTAATCGGCCCCGGACACCCTGGCGGCCGTTACAGTCCGATCAACGCCCGCGACATCCGAGGAGTGATCATGGTCATCTGCGCCACCTGTGCGGTCGAGTACGACGAGCCGTTGCCGGACGTCTGCCCGATCTGTGCCGACGAGCGGCAGTGGGTGCCGTCGGACGGCCAGCACTGGACCGACCTGGCGAAGCTCCGGGCCGAGGGCCGGACGATCAGCTGGACCGACCGCGAGCCGGGCCTGGCGGCGCTCGCCGCCGATCCGGGGGTCGGCATCGGCCAGACCATGGAGTTGATCACCACCCCGGCCGGTTCGTTGCTCTGGGATCCGCTGGGCTACCTCGACGACGCCACGGTCGAACGCATCCGGGCTCTCGGCCCGGTGCTGGCGATCGCCGCCAGCCATCCGCACATGTACGGGGTGCAGCTGGAATGGGCCGACGCCCTCGATGCCCCGGTCCTGGTCTGTGAGGCCGACCGGGAGTGGCTCGGCCGGACCGGGCCGCGGGTCGAGCTCTGGTCCGGTCGCCGCGACGTGACCGACGGGCTGACCCTGCACCAGGTCGGCGGCCACTTCGTCGGCAGCTGCGTCGCGCTCTGGGAAGCGGGCGCCGAGGGGCAGGGCATCCTGTTCGCCGGCGACACCGTGTTTCCCAATCCGGACCGGACCTCGCTCGGCTTCCTGCGCAGCTATCCGAACAAGATCCCGCTGTCCGGGGCCGTGGTGGAGCGGATCGCCGCCCAGCTGGGCGAACTCTCCTTCGACAAGATCATCGGCAACTTCGGCAACAGCACCGACTCCGGGGCCAAGGAGATCCTGCGCCGCTCCGCCGACCGGCACATCGGCTGGGTCCGCGGCGACTTCGACCACCTGACCTAGTCGGCGCGACCGGATCAGTTCCGTTCCACGGCGAGCCTGACGCCCAGGCCGACCAGGACGGTCCCCAGCACGGCGTCCAGGAGACGCCGCACCCGGGGCGTCCGGAGCAGGTTGCCGGCCTTCGCGACGATCACCGCGTAGAGCGTCAGCCAGCCGAACGTCAGCGCACAGAACCCCAGGCCCAGCAGCGCCGACCAGCCGAGCGTGGACTCCCCGGCCGGCACGAACTGCGGCAGCAACGCCAGGAAGAACACGGCCATCTTGGGGTTGGCCAGATTGCTCAGCAGACCCTGCCTGAAGCCGCCCCGGACCGACAACCGCCGTCGCGCTCCGGCCCCGCCCGGCTCGCCGTCGGGTGACGCCGGACCATCCGACCGAGCCCGCCAGGCCCGATACAGCGACTGCAAACCCAGCACGATCAGATAGCCGGCCCCGGCCAACTTCACCGCAAGGAAGACCGGCTCCGAGGCGACCAACAGCGCCGCGAGGCCCGCACTCGCGGCCAGAGTCCAGACGCCTTGGCCGGCCGCGACCCCGAGAGCCGTGCCGGTGCCGGCCCGCCGCCCGCCCAGCAGGGTGTTGCGGATCGTGATCGCGGTGTCCGGCCCGGGCGTCATGATCACCACGGCGGCGACGCCGAGGAACGCGATCAGGGTTGCGATGTCCATTCCGTACCGCCTCTCCGGTTTGCCCGATCCGAGAGTCCGTCATGCCCGCCCCGGCGCGCAACCGGTTTCAACCACCGGCCCGCGGGCTCGGAGGCGGATCGCGTGCCGAGTGGACCCTCCGACCAACTCCAAGGAAAGAACTCGCGGCCAAAGCGTCCACTCACGTAACGCCGCGGCCGCACAGACCGACGACCGGCAGCGTCAGCCGCGTTCCGCACGGCCCGCCCGTCCTTGATGCGTCTTTCCCCGCAGAACCATCGGCACCCGGCCGGCGGCACATCCCAAGGCACGGCGGGATCAACCGCCCTGACCCTTCGACAGGCTCAGGGAACGAACATCCAGTCGTCGGAGCTAGCCGTTGGTGCTGGGCTCGGGTTGCTTCTCCGGCTTCGGGTCGGGGTCATCGGACGGTTCGGGGTCGGTGTCGGTGTCGGCATCCGCCTTGGAGGCTTCGTCGCTGTCGGCCTCGTCGCTGTCGGCGGGGTCGGGTTGATCATCGGGGTCGCCCTCGACGATCGCTTCCCGGCCGGGGCGGAACTTGAAGAGCAGGGCCAGGCAGATCAGCGCGGCGACGAAGACGATCAAGGAGGTGTAGTTGTTCAGGCGAAAGCCGCCGACCTCGTTGACCGGGTCGATCCGCAGCGCCTCGATCCAGAACCGGCCGGCGGTGTAGAGCGCGACGTAGAGGGCGAAGACCTTGCCGTGGCCGAGCTTGAACCGGCGGTCGACCAAGATCAACACCACGTAGGCGCCGAGACACCACAGGATCTCGTAGAGGAAGGTCGGGTGGAAGGTCTCGAACTGCTCGTAGCCCTCCGGCCGGAACTGCGGCTCGATCGCCAGGCCCCAGGGCAGGGTCGTCGGCTCGCCGAACAGTTCCTGGTTGAACCAGTTGCCGAGCCGGCCGATCGCCTGCGCGACGATGATGCCCGGCGCCGCGGCGTCGGCCAACGCGAGGAACTTGATCTTGCGCTTCCGGGCGACCAGCCAGGCACCGAGCGCGCCGAGCGCGACCGCGCCCCAGATGCCGAGGCCGCCCTGCCAGATCTTCAGCGCGTCCAGCGGGTTCCGGCCGGGGCCGAAGTACAGCTGGTAGTCGGTGATCACGTGATAGAGCCGGGCCCCGATGATGCCGAACGGCACCGCGACCGCGACGACGAGCTCCATCGAGTCGGGCTTGCCGCCGCGGGCCTGCCAGCGCCGGTTGGCGATCAGGTAGCCGACGACGATGCCGATGATGATGCAGACCGCGTACGCCCGGAGTTGGAAGCCGAAGATGTTCCAGCTGGACCACGGCGGGCTCGGGATGCTGAGCAGCGTCAGGTCGATCATCGCGCCGGCGCCTTCTCGATCATGGCGATGAGCATGTCAGGTGTGGTGCCGGTCAGGTCAACCGGGTCGCCGTCCAGGAAGACCGTCGGCGTCTGCTGTACGCCGGCCGCCTCCGCGGCCGCGTTGATCGAGTCGACCCAGCCCGCCTCGGCCCGGGATCCGACGCAGCCGGCGAAGGTCGGCGGCACCTCGTTCGTCACCGCCGCGGCGAGCGCGGTCAGCTGGCTGTCGCTCCAGTCGAGGTCCCGGTTGGCGAACAGGCCCCGGTAGTAGGCCCGGCCGAAGCCCGCCTCGGTCGCGCAGCCGAAGGCGTTGGCCGCCGCGGTCGAGCCGGCGTCGTGGAACGACATCGGATAGACGTCGATCGCCACCGCGCCGCGGGCCGCCGCGTCGAAGAGCGCCGGGCCGTAGTCGTCCTCGAAGCCGGCGCAGCCCGGGCAGTGGAAGTCGACGTAGGCGGTCAGGGTCCGCGGCGCATCGGGCGTCCCGATCCGGACGGGTTTGCCGGCGGCGACCGGCTGCGGCGCGAGCGCCTCGGCCCGTTCCGGCACCGCTCCCGGCGCCCGGTTGACCTGCCAGACCTGATAGCCGACGCCGCCGCCGACCACCAGCAACAGCACCACTGCCGCCGCGATGATCAGGATCCGGCGGTCCCGGCGGCGTTGTTGCTGCTGCCGCTGCTCCTCAGACCCGTCGCGGCCGGACCGGTTCATCGCCGTGACCTCAAATCAGGCTCGCTTCCCGCTCGTCGTCCCGCGCCAACTCCTCGTCGCCCGGGCCCCGGTCGAAGCTGAACCGGCTCCGTGGCCGGGCGATCAGCCAGCCGGCGAGGGCCAACAGACCGGTCGCGCCCAACGCCTCGAAGCCGTAGCGGGCCTGGCCCGACGCGACCTCACCGCCGCCGCCGAAGCAGCCGCAGTCGATGTTCAGCCCGCGGGCCGCGGCGGAGGCGATGACGATCAGGAAGATGACCATCAGCGCCGCCGAGATGATCGCCGCGACCCGGGTGAAACCGCCGGCGAGCAGCACCAGGCCGAGCAACAGGGCGAAGAAGGGGGTGACCGTGCCGACCAGCACGGCGAGCGGATCGGGCAGCAACTGATAGGCCCGCACGGCCGCGGCCGAATCGATCAGGTCGACCACCTTGATCGCGCCGGAGGCGATCAGCACCCCACCGAGCAGCCACCGGGCCAACGTGGAGATCCACGCCGCCACCGGCGACGGACTCGCCGGATACGGAGGTTCGGCAGGATGCTGGAGACTCACTGTGGGACTAACCCGGCTGCTCCCGCAATGGTTCCGGCCGTGTCCGACTTGTGACCGCCGCTGTGATCCCGGACACCCGCGGCGAGGTCGGCGACCAGCGCACGCAGCCCGGACAGGTCCTCGGGCCGGCCGGCTTCGTCGGCCTCGATCATCCGCGACACCAACGCCGAACCGACGACGACCGCGTCGGCATAGGCCCCGATCTCCGCCGCCTGGGCGCCGTTGGAGACGCCGAGCCCGACGCCGACGATCGCGTCCGGCACGGCCGCGCGGACCCGGCGGACCAGCTCCGGAGCGGCCGCGGAGGTGGTGGCCCGGGCGCCGGTGACGCCCATCACGGCGGTCGCATACACCCAGCCGCGGCAGCTCTGGACGGTGCGGGTCAGCCGCTCGTCGGTGGACGACGGTGACACCAGGAAGACCTTGTCCAGCCCGTGCGCGTCGGCCGCGGCGATCCACTCCGCGCCCTCGTCCGGGGTCAGGTCGGGCGTGATCAGCCCGGCCCCGCCGGCCGCGGCCAGGTCGCGGGCGAAGGCGTCGACGCCGTAGCGGTCGACCAGATTCCAGTACGTCATCACGACGGCCGGGGTGCCGGTGGCGGTGACCGCCTCGACCCCGGCGAACACGTCCCGGACCCGGAAGCCGCGCTCCAGCGCCGCCGTTCCGGCCCGCTGCACGGTGACGCCGTCGATCACCGGATCCGAGTACGGCATGCCGACCTCGACCAGGTCGACGCCGGGCGAATCGCCCTCACCGGTCAGCGCCCGCAGCGCCGCCAGCGAGCCGGGCACCGACGGGAAGCCGACCGGGAGATAGCCGACCAGCGCGGCCCGATCCCCCGCTCCGTCGGCACCGGCCCGGACGGAGGCGATCGCCGCCCCGCTGTTGCCGAGTTCGTACCCCATCAGCCGATCTCCTTGCTGGCGTCCACATCGAGACCGAAGTAGTCGATCGCGGTGGCCACATCCTTGTCGCCGCGGCCGGACAGACTGACCAGGATCAGCGGCCGCTCGCCGTCCTCGCGGCGCAGCCGCCGACCCAGCTTGAGCGCACCGGCCAGGGCGTGCGCGGATTCGATCGCCGGCATGATCCCCTCGGTCTTGGTCAGCAGCGAGAAGGCCTCCATCGCCTCGGCGTCGGTGACCGCCTCGTAGCTGGCCCGACCGGTGCTGGCCAGCCAGGAATGCTCCGGCCCGACGCCGGGATAGTCCAGCCCGGCCGAGATCGAGTGCGAGTCCTTGGTCTGCCCGTCCTCGTCCTGCAGCACGTACGTCCGCATCCCGTGCAGCACGCCGACCTCGCCGCCGGTGATCGCCGCCGCGTGCTTGCCGGTCTCCACGCCGTCGCCGCCGGCCTCGAACCCGCACAGGGCGACCTCGGCGTCACCGATGAAGTCGGCGAAGATGCCGAGCGCGTTCGAGCCGCCGCCGACGCAGGCCGCGACCGCGTCCGGCAGTCGGCCATAGCGATCGAGCAGCTGAGCCCGGGCCTCGGTGCTGATCACCCGCTGGAACTCGCGGACGATCATCGGGAACGGATGCGGACCGGCGACCGAGCCGATCAGGTAATGGGTGGTGTCGACCGAGGCGACCCAGTCGCGCATCGCGTCGTTCATCGCGTCCTTGAGCGTCCGGGTGCCCGACTTCACCGGGACGACCGTCGCGCCGAGCAGCTGCATCCGGGCCACGTTGAGGGCCTGCCGCTCGGTGTCGACCTCGCCCATGTAGACGGTGCAGTCGAGGCCGAACAGCGCCGCAGCCGTGGCGGTGGCGACGCCGTGCTGACCGGCGCCGGTCTCGGCGATCACCCGGGTCTTGCCCATCCGCCGGGTCAGCAGCGCCTGGCCGAGCACGTTGTTGATCTTGTGCGAGCCGGTGTGGTTCAGGTCCTCGCGCTTCAGCACGATCCGGGCCTCGCCGGCGTGGGCGGCGAACCGCGGCACCTCGGTGACCGGGCTCGGCCGGCCGGTGTAGTCGGCGAGCAGGCCGGCCAGTTCGGCGACGAAGGCCGGGTCGGCCTGCGCGGCGGCGAACTCGCGGTTCAGCTGCTCCAGCGCGGCGTACAACGCCTCCGGGACGTAGCGTCCGCCGAAGGCGTCGAAGTGACCCTGCTCGTCGGGCAGGCGGCGATCACTCTGCTGAGTGGGTGAGCTAGGCACAGAAGATCACTTTCGTGGATGCGGCAGGTTGGCACCGTGCCGGAAATGCTTCAACGATCGAATTGTTGCCCGTTCGTGTCCCGGGTCGTGCACCGGGACCCCGATCTGCGCTCGGGTCAGGACTTGTAGAGCGCCGGGTGGGCGCCGGCGGCGACCAGGTCGGCCACCCCGGCCCGCGGGTCGCGACCGGTGACCAGGGCCTCGCCGACCAGGACGACGTCGGCACCGGCGCGGGCCAGCTCGATCACGTCGTGTGGGCCGCGGACGCCGGACTCGGCGATCCGGACGATCCCGCTCGGGATCGACGGCGCCAGCCGGGCGAAGGTGCTCTGGTCGACCTCGAGGGTCTGCAGGTTGCGGGCGTTGACGCCGATGATCTTGGCGCCGGCATCGACCGCACGCTTGATCTCGTCCGCCGTGTGCACCTCGACCAGCGGGGTCAGGCCGATCGACTCGGCCCGCTCGATCAGGCTGACCAGCTCGTTGTCATCCAGCGCGGCGACGATCAGCAGCGCCAGGTCGGCGCCGGCCGCGCGGGCCTCGAACAGCTGGTACGCGGTGACGATGAAGTCCTTGCGCAGCACCGGGATGTCGACCGCACAGCGGACCTTGATCAGGTCGTCCAGCGATCCGCCGAAACGACGACGCTCCGTCAGCACCGAGATGGCCGCTGCCCCGCCGGCCTCGTACTCGCCGGCCAGGGCGGCCGGATCGGCGATCTCGGCCAGCGCTCCCTTGCTGGGGCTGGACCGCTTCACCTCGGCGATCACGGCGACGGCGGAGCCGGCCAGGACCGGCACCGGGTCGAGCGCCGGCGCGACCTGCTGCACCCGCTCCTTGAGCCGTTCCAGCGGAACCTCTTGCTGGCGTACCTCGAGGTCGTCCCGGACGCCCGCGATGATGTCGTCTAGTGCTCCCATGACATGCCCACCCGATCGATTCTGCTCGGCCGAGGTCAGACGGCGCCGTGGCCGAGCTTGCGCATGATTCCGGTCACGATCAGGGACACGACCAAGATCGCGACCGAGATCCAGAAGAGGGTCCAGTTGGGGCCGGTCACCATGGCGATGCCGCCGACGATGAAACCGATCATCGCGATGGTCACGCCGGTCCAGGCGGCCGGGGTCCGGCCGTGGTGGACGTGCTTCACCCGAGGTTGCGCGGACGCCGTGTCCGATGCGCTGGATGTGTCAGTCATGGTCCCCTCGCCTCGCCATGTGTGGTCCCATTGTGGCCTCTCGACACCCCTTGATGCACATCGGGGTCGTGAGCAGGGCCGACGGGCGCGGCTCGCTACAGTGTGCCGTCGTCGAAACCGCGGGAGTCGTGATGTCCGAACCGAGCAGCACCCCAGGCCCGCCCCAGCGGGGTCGGATCGGCAGCCGGGTGCTGCTCGTGCACGGGATCGTGGTCCTCGCCTTCCTGATCCTGTACGTGATCGCGACCGCCCTGCACACCGGCCCGGACGCCAACATCGGCGCCGGTCTGGTCGGCCTCGTGCTGCTCGTGCTCGGCCTGCCCTGGACCATCCCGTTCCTGGCCGGCGCCACCGAACCCACCGGCGGGCTCGGCCTCCTCCTCCGCCTCGGCCCGGCGGTCCTCAACCTCGCCCTGCACGCCCTCCTCCGCCTCGCCCTCCGCCGCCGCCCCCGCTGACTTGTCAGAACTGAGTAGCCCCAGGGCACAACTCAGTTCTGACAAGTCGGCGTGGGATCAGCCGTAGGTCGGGTGTTGCGGCCAGCCCTCCGGGGAGTCCTCCCAGTCCTCCTGTCGGCCGTACGGCAGCAGGTCGAGCAGGTTGGTCGAGAACATCAGCCGGTCGACTCCGCGCGAGCCCGTGGTCCAGGTCTTGAACACCTGGTCGCCGTCGCGGAGGAAGATCGTCAGTTGGAAGCCGATCACGCCGCAGTCGGCGGCGAAGCTGGTGCCGCGGGAGGACGCGTACGGCACCGTCCAGCCGCGCTGCTGCCAGTAGCCGGCGATCTGCTCCAGCGGCATGTCCGAGACGGTGACCCAGGCGGCACCCCTCGACCGGAGCGTGTCGAGGTTCGTGACGTTGTCGGTGAACGCGGTGCAGCCCGGGCAGTAGTCGTCCGGCCCGTTGTCCATGAACTGGTACACGGCGAGTTGGAGCTGATCGCCGAACAGGTCGAGCAGGGTCTTCGGCCCATCCGGTGTCTCCAGCCGGTGACCGGTGCCGTCGAACGGGACCATCGGCAGCCGCCGCCGCTTCGCCGCCAACTGGTCCAACTGCCGGGTCAGCGCCTTCTCCTCCGCCAGCAGCTCGGCCCGGGCCTGCTGCCACTCCTCTTTCGTGACCACGGGCGGCAGCGCGGATGCACGAATTTCGTGGGACATGGACGGCCTCTCTGTCGGAACCCGAAACAACATCCGCAGGTTAGAACCATCGGACCCCGCGCCGGGCAGATTCCCAGACATCCCGCAGACCAGTTGGCAGACCGCGCCGTTCTCCCGGCCTTGATGCATCTTTCCGGCCGCCAGGCCGAATCCGTCCGGCGAACGGCGCGGACTGGCCTGCCCCCTTCGACAGGCTCAGGACATGCTTCGACAGGCTCAGGGAACGCACCCTTACGAATCCTTGGTCCGCCCGGGTGGCTCGGCGGCGGTGGGGTCCTGGCCGGAGTCCATCGCCTTCCACAGGTCGATCGGCTCCGCCTCCTCGACCGGCGTGGCGGCCCGGTCGCGGCGGAAGCGGTCGGTCCGGGTGGGCCAGGAGGGGGCGGTGATCATGATCATGGCCGCGGCGGCGAGCAGCAGCACGCCGGCGACCACGTAGCCGATCGGCCAGGGCGTGCCGGTCAGCGCGAACTGATCACTGAGGCTGACCTGCTGCAGCCGGGCCCGGACGGCGTCGGAGTCGGGCTGGAACCGGAACCCGCCGACCACGACGATCGCCACTCCGACCACGCCAAGCAGACCGGCGAGCACCTGTCGGCCGCAGCCGCGCAGCGCGAGACCGAGCAGGAACCCGGCCAGCGCGACGGCGCCGAGGGCCTGGCTCAGCCCCGCGGTCGCGTCGGTGCCGGTGAACACGACCCCGGCGTCGCTCCCCTGGGCCCGCCACCACGGCTGGGCCGAGACGATCAACGCGAGCAGGCCGGCCAGTGCCACGCCGGCCAGGCCGGCGATGCGGGATCGGGCCGGAGTGATCATGATCGGAGGCTGATCGTCACCGTGCCGCGGCCGTCGGTTCGGCGAACGACTCGGCGATCGAGATCGCCCGGATCACGGCGGCAGCCTTGTTCTGGCTCTCCTGATCTTCGGTGGCCGGCACCGAGTCGGCGACGATGCCGCCGCCGGCCTGCACGTACGCGACGCCGTCCTTGACCAGGGCGGTCCGGATGGCGATCGCGGCGTCGGCGTCACCGGCGAAGTCGAAGTAGCCGACCACGCCGCCGTAGAGGGCACGGCGGCTGGTCTCCAGCTTGTCGATGATCTCCATCGCCCGGACCTTCGGCGCACCGGACAGGGTGCCGGCCGGGAACGCGGCCAGGACGACGTCCAGCGCGCTGCGGCCGTCGGCGATCACCCCGGTGACGGTCGACTCCAGGTGCATGATGTGGCTGTAGCGCCGCACCTCGGCGAATTCGATCACCTCGACCGTGCCCGGCTTGCAGACCCGACCAAGATCATTGCGGCCCAGGTCGACCAGCATCACGTGCTCGGCCCGCTCCTTGGGATCGGACTCGAGCTCGGCCTCGTACGCGGCGTCCTCGGCCGGCGTGGCCCCGCGCGGCTTCGACCCGGCGATCGGGTGCGTGATCGCCGTGCCCTCCTTCACGGTCACCAGCGCCTCCGGCGAACAGCCGACGATGTCGAAGCCGTCCAGCCGGAGCAGATACATGTACGGGCTCGGGTTGGTCAGCCGGAGCACCCGGTAGATGTCCAGCGCGTCGGCCGACGTCTCCACCTCGAACCGTTGACTGACCACGATCTGGAAGGCCTCGCCGGCCTTGATCTCCTCGATCGCCGCCCGGACCGCGTCCTGGTATTCGTCCGCCGTCCGCTGCCGCCGGACCGGCACGGTGTGATCACGATTCGCCGCGACCACGGCCGACGGGGTGGGCCGGCGCAGCGCCTCGGTCATCGCCTCGACCCGGCGGACCGCGTCGGCGTACGCCTCGTCGACCCGCTCGTCGGTGGCGTCGTAGTTGATCGCGTTGGCGATCAGCCACACCTCGCCGGTGTGCTGGTCCAGCACGGCCAGATCGCTGGCCAGCAGGAACGCCAGCTCCGGGATGCCGATGTCGCCCGGGTTGGTGTCCGGCAGCACCTCGACCCGGCGCACCGCGTCGTAGGACAGATAACCGACCAGCCCGGAGGTGAACGGCGGCAGCCCCTCGTCGCGCGGGGTGTGCAGCAGCCGCAGCGTCTCCTGCACGGCCTGGATCGGGTCGCCGCCGGACGGCAGCCCGACCGGCGCATGCCCGGTCCAGTGCGCCTCGCCGTCGCGCTCGGTCAGGGTGGCCGCGGCCTTCACCCCGATGAACGAGTAGCGCGACCACACCCCCTGCTCGGCCGACTCCAGCAGATAGCTGCCGGGCAGGCCGCGGCTCAGCTTCGCGTACAGGCTGACCGCCGATTCGGTGTCGGCCAGCAGCCGGCGGTAGACGGGGATCACCCGGCGTTCCACGGCCTGCTTGCGGAAGTCCTCCAGGCTGGGCGTGATCATGGCCGACGCCGGCTCGGCGTCGGACGGGGCGACCACGACGGCCGGCAACTCCCGGTCGTCGAAGCAGCTGTGGGTGCCGGTGTGGCAGGCCGGGCCCTCCTGGTGGACCTTGATCAACAACGCGTCGCCGTCGCAGTCCAGCCGGACCTCGCGGACCCACTGCCGGTGGCCGCTGGTCTCGCCCTTGACCCAGTATTCCTGCCGGCTGCGGGAGTAGAACGTCGACCGCCCGGTGGTCAGCGAGCGGTGCAGCGCCTCGTCATCCATCCAGCCGAGCATCAGCACGTCGCCGGTGCTCTCCTCCTGGACGACGGCGGCGATCAGGCCGTCACGGTCGCGCTTGAGCGCGGCCCGGATCTCCTCGGGCAGGGTCTGGCTGGGGGTCGCGGGGGTGTCGGACACGGGTCCATTGTTGCGGCTCTCACCACATCGCCCACCACCGGATAGGGCAACGAACAGTCGGGTGTCCTAGCATTTCTGGTCATGACCTTCGCGAAGACGGAACGCGCCGCGTTGTGTGACCTCTTCGACGAGCTCGGGGCGGAGGCCCCGACCTTGTGCGAGGGGTGGACGACCCACGATCTCGCGACCCACCTGTGGATCCGGGAGACCGATCCGCTCGGGGCGCCGGGCATGCTGGCCAAACCGCTGGCCGGGCTGACCGAGCGCCGGATGGCCGAGACCAAGCAACGCTGGGAGTACGGCGAGCTGGTCGACCGGCTGCGGCACGGACCGGCCCGGTTCTCGGTCTTCGCCATCCCCGGGGTGGACGACGCTGCCAACACCACCGAGTTCTTCATCCACCACGAGGATGTCCGGCGCGGCGGGCCGGTGCCGCAGCCGCACCGGGAGCTCGACGACGAGGTCGAGGAATGGATGTGGCGGCGGCTCAAGCTGCTCGGCCGGGCCTTCTTCCGCCGGGCCCAGCTCGGGGTCACGCTGGAGCGGTCCGGCTCGGTCACCGACTCCGGCGAGGCGGAGAGCATCCGGGCCAGCACCGGCTCCTCGATCGTCACCGTCGTCGGCGTACCCAGTGAGCTGATGCTGTTCGCCAACGGCCGGACCACCGCCGCCGAGGTCAAGCTGGTCGGCGAACCGGAGGCCATCGACCTCCTCAATTCCACCGACCTGAACCTATGACTGGCCGAGGTGGGGGCATCGTGGAGTTGCGAGCGTTGGGTCCGGAGGACATCCCGGGCTGGGTGGAGTTGCTGGACGCCTGCGCGGCGGCCGACCGGACCGGTGAGCACTACTCCGCGGAGGACCTGGTCGAAGACCTGGAGTCCCCCGGGCTCGACCTGGCCCGGGACACGCTGGCGGTGCTGCGGGACGGCCGACTGGCCGGATACGGCAGCCTCGCGGTCCGGGAGACGACCGAACCGGTGTTCCGGGTCGCCCTCGACTCCGCCGTGCATCCCGAGCACCGCGGCCACGGGGTCGGCACCGAGCTGCTCCGCTGGGCGATCCGGACCGCCGAGCAGCGGCAGGCGGCCGAGGGCTCCGACCAGCCGCTGAACCTGCGGGCCGGCCTGCCCGAGGCCGACCAGCGCGGTGCGCGGCTGCTGACCAAACACGGCTTCAGCGCGGTCCGCTGGTTCTCCGAGCTCACCCTCGAGCTGGCCGCGGACCGGCCGGCGCCCGGCCCGGATCCGGCCGGGCTGACCCTGCTGCCGTACGCGCCGGAGTTCGAGGAGCCGCTGCGGATCCTGCGCAACGACGCATTCGCCGATCACTGGGGCGCCGGGACCTGGACCATCGAGGAATGGCGGCATTACAAGACCCGGAGCCGCAACTTCCGGCCCGAGCTGACCTGGCTGGCACTGACCGAGGACGGCACGCCGGTCGGGATGGCGATCACCATGTACTACGAGGCCGACACCGACGCGACCGGGGTCAAGGACGCCTGGATCGACATCGTCGGCACCGCGGCCAGCCACCGCAAGCGCGGCATCGCGTCGGCCCTGATCGGACGGGTCGGAACGTCGGCCACCGAGCTCGGCTACCAGACCATGTCCCTCGGCGTCGACGCGGCCAGCCCAACCGGCGCCGACGCGCTCTACCGTTCGCTCGGCTTCCAGCCGGAACGGACCACCGTGACGTACGACCGCATCGCGGCCGGTCCCGGCGACGCGTGACGGCTCCCAACCTGGTCGTCGTCCTGTCCGACGAGCACGCCGCGGCGGCCAGCGGCTTCGCCGGCCATCCGCGGGTCCGGACGCCGCGGCTGGATCGGCTGGCCGGCGAGAGCCAGCGGTTCGACAACGCCTACTGCGGCAACCCGATCTGCGTGCCGTCGCGGCTGTCGTTGCTCTCCGGCCGCTACCCGCACCAGGTCGAGGCCTGGGACAACGGGGCGATCCCGGGGCCGGACTTCCGCTCCTGGGGGCATCACCTGCGGCCGGCCGGTTATCGGTGCGTGATCGCCGGCCGGACCCACTTCAACGGGCCGGACCGGCTGCTCGGCTTCGACCGGCGGCTGTCCGATGATCTTGGTCACTGGCTCACCCCGGGAGCGGCGCCGCGGCGGACGCCGGAGGCCCGACGGGAGAGCAATTCCCACGTCAGCGAGGTCGGCGCCGGGCATGACGTGCAGACCCGCTACGACGAGCTGACCACGGAACTGGCGGCCGAATTCCTGACCCGGGAGGCGGCGCGGCCGGCCGAGCGGCCCTTCCTGCTCTATGTCGGCTACATGCATCCGCACTTCCCGCTGGTGGCGCCGCCGGAGGACCTGGCCCG
This sequence comes from Microlunatus speluncae, assembly GCF_009299835.1. GTDB lineage: Bacteria > Actinomycetota > Actinomycetes > Propionibacteriales > Propionibacteriaceae > Microlunatus > Microlunatus speluncae. The sequence continues at coordinate 186,764 of NZ_VKCZ01000014.1, read as the reverse complement.
CTACGACCCGGCCGACGTCGAACTGCCGCCGGACTGGCGGGCCGACCCGGCCGACCAGCATCCGGTGATCGCCCAGCTGCGCCGGTTCTTCCGCAACGACGAGCCCCTCACCGAAGATCAACTCCGGCGGGCCACCGTGGCCTACTGGGCCTTGATCAGCCACCTGGACCGCCAGGTCGGCCGGGTGCTGGACATGATCGACTCCGGGCCGCTGCGAGACAACACGGCCGTGCTCTACACCAGTGATCACGGCGAGATGGCAGGCCGGCACGGCATCTGGCAGAAGCAGTGCTTCTATCAGGACTCGGTCCGGGTGCCCCTGCTACTCCGGCTGCCCGAGTCGCTGCGCGAGGCCGGGGCGCCGGCCGTGATCACCGACGACGTCAGCCACCTCGACGTCCTGCCCACCCTCCGCGAGCTGGCCGGGCTGCCGGCCGACCCCGACCTGCCCGGCCGGAGCCTGCGCGCCATCGCGCGGGACGGGTCGGATCGGCCGGTCTTCGCCGAATACCACGCCCAGGGCATGCTGAACGCCGGCTTCATGATCAAACAGGGTCGCTACAAGCTCTGCGAGTACGTCAGCGATCAGCCCCAGCTCTTCGATCTCGACGCCGACCCCGACGAGCTCACCGACCTGGCCGCCGACCCCGCCCAGGCCGAGATCCTGGCTCGGCTGCGACAGCACCTGCGCACCATCGCCGACCCAGCGGAGCTGGACCGCCGAGCCAAGGAAGATCAACAACGCCGCCGATCGCGGTAAGGCAGGGCGCCTGGCCGACCGTCATCGCGGGCCGACCGTCATCGCGGGCCTCCGGTCGTCGTACCGCAGAGGGCTTCGAGCAGCTTGCCCATCGCGCTCTGCGCCGTGGCCGATGCCCGCGGGCCGAGGACGGTCAGCGCGGCGACCAGGGCCGACGCCTCGCCCGGGGTCAGGCTGAGCGGCGGCAGCTCCCGCCGGGCGTCGATCGCGTACCCGCCGCCCGGTCCGCGCCGGGTGGTGATCGGCACTCCCGCGTCGATCAACTCGGCGAGGTCCCGCTCGACCGTCCGGGCCGCCACCTGGACCCGGTCACCCAGGGCATCGGCGGTCACCGCCTTCGGCGCGCTGATCCGCAACTCCTCGATCAGTCGATGCTGGCGTTCCACGCGCGGGATCAGCGGCTGGGCTCGTCCGGTCATGACCCCCAACTTATGGCCCGGTGGCGGTTTTGCTGTCCGGAGAACACTGGGCCCCATGTCTCTGCCCCGGCGCAGCTTTCTGGCTCTGACGGCCGCGGTCGGTGTCACGGCCGCCTGCTCCAACCCGACGACGCCGCCCCCGTCGACTTCGCCGACCCCGGTGCCGAGCGCCTCCCGGGCGGTCGGCTCGCCCACGCCGTCCAGCGCGACGCCGAGCGAGACGCCCTCGGAACCGAGCGCGACCCCGACGAAGCTGGGTGAGCCGAAGGCCACCGAGCTCGTCACCGGCCTGACCTCGCCCTGGGGTCTGGTGCCGCTGCGCGACGGCGGTTTCCTGGTCTCCGAGCGGGACACGCGGAGGATCAAGCGGATCGTCGGCCGACAGGTGGCGGTGGTCGCCACCGTGCAGGACGCGGAGCCCAACGCCGAGGGCGGGCTGCTCGGCCTCGCCGCAACCGCGGATGCGCGGTCGGTCTTCGCCTACTTCACCTCCGGCCGGGACAACCGGATCGCCCGGTTCAGCTGGGACGGCAACCGGCTCGGGCAGCCGGAAGTGATCTTGGACGGGATCCCGTACGGCGCCCGGCACAACGGCGGTCGGATGATCGTCGGCCCCGACAATCTCTTGTACGTGAGCACCGGTGAGACCGGTGACCGGGAGCTCGCCCAAGATCGCGACTCACTGGCCGGCAAGATTCTCCGGATCACCACCGACGGCGATCCCGCCCCCGGAAATCCCTTCGACAACGAGGTTTTCAGCTACGGCCACCGCAACGTGCAGGGTCTCGTCTTCGACCCGGAGGGACGGCTCTGGGCGAGCGAGTTCGGCGATTCGACTTGGGACGAGCTGAATCTGATCAAGGCCGGGGGCAACTACGGCTGGCCGCAGGTCGAGGGCCGCGGCGGCGGCTCGGACCTGATCGATCCGCTGGCCGTCTGGTCGCCGTCCGACGCGTCGCCCTCCGGGCTGACGTACTGGAAGGGATCGCTCTATCTGGCCGCCCTGCGCGGCGAACGGCTGTGGGAGGTGCCGCTCGACGGCGACGAGGTCGGTGAGCCGATCGCCCACTTCACCGAGACCTACGGCCGGCTCCGCTCGGTCGAGGTCGCCGCCGACGGCGAGTCACTGCTGGTGCTGACCAACAACACCGACGGGCGGACCCAGCCGCGCGACGGCGACGACCGGCTGCTTAGGATCACCCGGTGACCACGAGGCGAATCCGATGAACTCACGCGTCCGGGCCCGGCTGTTCACCGTGATCGGAGTCGTCGCCCTCGTGCTCGGCCTGATCTGGGTCGGGCAGGGAGCCAACCTGATCAAGGGCAGCTCGATGACCGGGCAGTCGATGTGGTTGATCATCGGCCTGATCGTGGCCGCCGGCGGCGCGGTGTTGCTCTACCTCGGCGTCCGCTCCGGCCGCGACCCGAACGGCCCGCCCGGCCAGCACTGACGTCGCACATCTGATTCGCGACATCACGGCGCGAACGACCGCCGGTAGGCGACCGGGGAGGTGCCGACGACGCGGCGGAAGTGCTGGCGGAGTCCGATCGCGGTGCCGAAGCCGGCCCGGGACGCGATCTCCTCCACCGAGAGGCCGGTCGTCTCCAGCAGCTCCCGGGCCCGGTGCAGCCGCCGCTGGATGAGCCATTGCAGCGGCGTCGTCCCGGTCTGGGCCCGGAAGGTGCGATTGAGCGTCCGTACGCTCGTCGCCGCCCGCTCGGCGATCTCGGCCAGGGTGAGCTCCTGCTCCAGCCGGCCCTCCATCCACCGCATCACCGGCTCGAGACTGCCCGCGGATTCGGGCTCGGCATGGTGGATGAACTGAGCCTGGCCGCCGTCGCGTTGCAGCGGCATCACGGTGGCCCGCGCGGTCTGGGCCGCCACCGCGGAGCCGAAGTCGCGCCGGACGAGGTGCAGGCAGAGATCAAGGGCGGCCGCCCCGCCGGCCGAGGTGACGATGTCGCCGTCGTCGAGGTAGAGCACCGAGTCCTCGACCTGGATGTCCGGGTAGCGCGCCGACAGCTCCGCGGCATGCCCCCAGTGGACGGCGGCTCGCCGGCCGGCGAGCAGTCCGGCGGCGGCGAGCACGAACACGCCGTTGCAGATGGAGCCGATCCGGACGCCGCGGCGGTGCGCGTCGCGGAGCATCTCGACGATCTCCGGCGGCGGCGGCACGTCGTGCGGGTTCAGCCCGGGCACCAGGATCGTGTCGGCCTTGGCGGCTTCGGCCAACGGGTACGGCGGCGTGACCTTGAAGGTCTTCCGGCCGCCGGAGAAGGTCGTGGTCACTTCCGGGCCGCTGACCCGCACGTCGTAGAGGGCCTGACCGGTCGGGGTTCGGGGCGCCGGGTAGGTCTGACCGAAGATCATGCAGGGCATGGCGATGTCGATCCCGCCGGCTCCGTCCAGGGTCACGACCGCCACGACATGCATGACCAGAATCTATCGGATCATGTCATTCTTGCCACTGGGTTGGCCGCGTCCCGCTCGGAACCATGGGGGTCATGGATGCCGGCTCGTTCCTGATCGCCCTGGTTGCGGGGGCGTTCGGCCTGGCCGCGCTGCTCGGTCTGGGCTGGCTGATCGAACGCCCGCTCGGCTCCCAGGTGCGCGCCTGGGTGAGGCAACTGCTGGGTGAGCGGGAGCGACGGAAGTAGCTCCGCTGATCATCCGCACGTCCCGCAGGATGGATGCCCGGCTCCCCTCCGCCGGATCCGATCCATATACTCGAGATACGAATTCCGTCTTCGGTATTCAGAAGATTTCTCGTGGAGGTTCGTCGATGAACGCGGAGATCCCGATCGCGGTGGTGGGCCTCGGACCGCGCGCGCTCGGCACCTGGATCCCTTCCCTGCTGCGGATTCCGGGCTATCGGGTGGTGTCGGTCTGCGACCGGATCGGGCCCTTGGTCGACCGGGCCGTGGCGGCGATCCCGTACCCGGTGCGGACGGCGACCGACTACGCCGAGGTGCTGGCCGACCCCGGCGTCGAGGCGGTCGCCCTCGTCGTCCGGTCGCCCGAGCAGGGAGCGATGGCCGCGGCCGCGCTGGAGGCCGGCAAGCACGTGCACGCCGAGGTGCCGGCGGCGCACACGATCGAGGACTGCTGGCGGATCGTCCGCGCCGCCGCCGCGAGCGACCGGGTCTATGCGCTGGCCGAGCAGACCCGCTACTGGGGCTTCGTCGAGGAATGGCGGAAGCTGGTCGCCGCCGGCGAGCTCGGCCACCCGACGCTCTGCGAGGGCCAGTATTTCCACCACCTGCCCGGCGACAAGCTGGTCGATCCGGCGACCGGTGAGTTCTACGGGCCCGACAACGCGCCGCCGCAGGCGGTGCCGACCTGGCAACAACGGATGCCGCCGATCCACTATCTGCCGCACGAGCTGAGCCCGATGCTCAAGGTGCTGGACGACCGGGTGACCGAGGTGGTCGCGATGAGCACCCGGCCGACCAGCTATGCCCACCCGACGCTGGACCAGCCGGACATGCAGGTCGCGCTGATGAAGACCGAGAAGGACACCATCCTGCGGATGGCCGCCAGCTTCGCCCAGCCGCACCCGCACGGCGAATGGCACTGGTATCACCTGTCCGGCACCGGCGGCCGGCTCGAGTGGCGGCGGGCCGCCCAAGATCAGCCGAAACTGTGGCTGAGCAGCGATCCCGACGCCGGGCTGCGGGACATGGACTGGGGCTACGAGCGGGCCGACGCCCCGAACGAGGCGGTCGGCAGCGGCCACGGCGACGCCGACTACTACGTGCACGCGTCCTTCCGGGACGCGGTCCGCGGCGTGTCCGACCCGGAGCTGAGCGTCTATCAGGCGATGGAGACCGCCGCCCCGGCGATCCTCGCCGCCGAGTCGATCAAGCTCGGCGGCCAGCCCCAGTTGGTCCCCGACTTCCGCCCCGCCGGCTTCCCCACCGTTCCTTGAGACCGTCGGCCCGTTCATTCCCCGAGCCTGCCGGCTTGTTCGTTCCCTGAGCCTGTCGGCTTGTTCGTTCCCTGAGCCTGTCGAAGGGCAAGCCAGACGCCGCCCCTCGGGTTCTGGCCTGGCGGCCGGAAAGGACGCATCAAAGGACGGGCAGGTCCTGGCGGTCGTGGACTTTGCGGCCGGGGCCGGGGGTTCGGCGTCGGCCGGCGCTGTCCGAGCATCGACTGTGACGTTTCCCGGCCTTCCGGCGCCGATCGAGCCGGGAAAAGTCACAGTCGACGATCCAACATCGGACCAACCGATACCCGGCCGGATTTCCCAGGCGACGCCATGAGCCGCCCGCCCTTTGGCGCGTCCTTTCTGGCCGTCAGGCCGAAACCCGAGGGGGCACGATCTGGCTTGCCCTTCGACAGGCTCAGGGAACGAACAGCCGACAGGCTCAGGGAACGAACGCTCACGTCCCATTTCCTGAACCGGGTGCTCAGGTCAGGCCAGCGTGATCATGAACTCCCGGCCGTCCTGGTCGGCGTCCAGCCAGACCAGGGCGTAGTCGATCCCACCAACGGTTCGCCTGATCAACGGCACCGCAGTTCCGTCGACCAGCACGGAACGGTCGGCCGGCACCGGCAGCATCAGGGTGCGGCCCGACTTCGACCCGGGCACCGCCGTCCCGTACGCCCGCACGGTCCAGCTGTCCGGACCGGTGTTGATCATGGTCGACCGGTCCCGGGCGTCGGTGTCGAGGGCCCACTCCTCGGCGCTCCAGATCGGCAGTCCAAGATCACGGGCGTGCCGCCAGACCGCGGTGAAGAACGGGCCGCTGTAGGTCGCGAAGGACACCGGATGGGACTGCATCGACAGGGGCTGGAAGCTGACGTCGCGGCAGTGCCGCAGGTGATCGGCGACGGTGGCGGCCTCGCGTTCATGATCACCGCCGAGTCGTTCGATCATGCTCGTGTCGTCGAACACCTGGGTCGGCTGCTGAAAGACGTCGATCACCGTGCCGTCGAGATCGACGAACCGCGCCGGCCGGGCCGAGCCGAACAGATAGCCGGTCCAGACCTCGCCGGTGCCCTGGGCGTTCAGGTCCATCCGCACCCCGAGTTCGGCGTACACCCGGGCCAGATCGGCCCAGCCCTTCCAGATCAGGCAGTGATTCCGGTTGGCCACCGGTGAGGAGCCGAACCGGCTCCGGAACGTTCCGATGTCGGCGCGGACGATCCCTTCCAGAGTCAGCTCGGAGTCCTCGGCCTCGTCCCAGCCCGCCATCCCGTCGTGGTGGATGCCGAAGGAATGCCCGCTCTGCCGCAGCCGGTGCACGTCGTCGGCCGTGAGCACGGTCTCCCGCTCACCCAGCATCAGATAGCAGGTCAGCCGGACCTCGTGCTCGGCCGCCGCGTCCAGCAGCACCTGGAACTGGTCCCGGCTCGACCAGTCGTCGTCGGAGTCCTGGATCACTACGGAACTGGTGTCCGGGTCGGGATAGAACCACCAGCGCGGCAGTGGGCTCGGCGCCGCCGCGGTGAGCAGCCGGACCAGGAGCTCGGCGTGCAGATCGGCCTGCGGAAGGTGCCAGCAGGCGCGGTCGACGGCATCCACAGCGAGATCCATCTGCCGGTACGGCGCCACGCCGTTGGCCCGGGTGCCGATCCGATCCGGATCACCCTGCCGCAGCCGGGCGACGGCCTCCGCGAGGTCGTACGCGATCACCGCGACCGTGCCCTCGCCGTACGAACTCCGCAGCACCCCCGGCGTCCCGTCGGCCCCGTCCAGCCCGACACTCACGGTGTGAGTAACAGCATGGTGATGGGGAGGTAGGGGTTTCGTTCCCTGAGCCTGTCGAAGGGCAGGCCCGGTGATCCCCGGCTCGAGCCGCTCGGTCGGGACCAGGACCTGAATAGGCCCCTCCGGCAGCCCGGTCAGATAGCCGGGTGCCAACTGCCGATCCAGCGGTCGCAGCCCGAGCGCCAGCGCCAGCCGCCGCGACGGCCGGACCACGACCAACCCGGCGCCGGACCGGGTGCGATCCAGGATCGCGTCGATCTCCGCCTGCCAGAGCGGGCTCCGGGCGAGCAGGATCCGGTCGAACCGCTCCAGCGCCGCGCTCAGTCCGTCCGGCCCGACCGCGTCGAGCTCGACCAACTCGAACCCGGCCAGCCCCTGGCTCCGGCACACCTCGCCGAGATAGCCACCGAACATCCCGGTCGACGACCCCGACCGCACCAACAACCCCACCGTCATGGTGGTCCCCCTCGACCTTTCGCCGAGTTGTCAGAACTGAGTTGCCCTCTGGCACAACTCAGTTCTGACAAGTCAGCTGAGTTTCTCCAAGATCAACTCGCGGACGCGGCCGGCGTCGGCCTGGCCGCGCATCTCCTTCATCACGGCCCCGATCAGGGCGCCGGCGGCCTGCACCTTGCCGGACTTGATCTTGTCCGCGACATCGGGGTTGGCGTTGATCGCGGCGTCGACGGCCGCGCCCAGCGCGCCGTCGTCCGACACCACGGCCAGGCCGCGGGCCGTGACCACCTCGGCCGGAGTGCCCTCGCCGGCGAAGACGCCGTCGAAGACCTGCCGGGCCAGCTTGTCGTTGATCGTCTTGTCGTCGACCAGGGCCTGGATCTCGGCCACCTGTTCCGGCGTGATGCCAGCGTCGGCAAGATCAACTCCGGTCTCGTTGGCCCGCCGGGCCACCTCGCTCAGCCACCACTTCCGCGCCGCCTGCGCGCTGCTGCCGGCGGCGACGGTGCGGTCGATCAGGTCCACCGCACCGGCCGCGACGACGTCGCGCAGCTCGAGCTCGGTGAAGCCCCACTCGGCGCTGACCCGCTTCAGCCGGGCGGCCGGCGGCTCAGGCAGGGTGGCCCGGAGCTCCTCGACCCAGGCCTCGTCCGGGGCGACCGGGACCAGGTCGGGCTCGGGGAAATAGCGGTAGTCCTCCGCGCTCTCCTTGCTCCGGCCGGGCGTGGTCACGCCGGTGTCCTCATGCCAGTGCCGGGTCTCCAGGGTGATCGTCCCGCCCTCGGTCAGCACGGCTGCCTGGCGGGTGATCTCGTACCGGATCGACCGCTCGACGCTGCGCAGCGAGTTGACGTTCTTGGTCTCGGTCCGGGTGCCGAATTCCGTTGCCTGCTTGGGCATCAGCGACACGTTGGCGTCGCAGCGCAGCGAGCCCTGCTCCATCCGGACGTCGGACACGTCGAGCGCGCGGAGCAGGTCGCGGAGCATCGTCACGTACGCCCGGGCGACCTCTGGCGCCTTCTCCCCCGCCCCCTCGATCGGCTTGGTGACGATCTCGATCAACGGCACCCCGCACCGGTTGTAGTCGAGCAGCGAGTATTCGGCGCCGTGGATCCGCCCGGTGGCACCGCCGACGTGCAGCGACTTGCCGGTGTCCTCCTCCATGTGCGCCCGCTCGATGTCGATCCGGTACGTCTCGCCGTCGACCTCCACCTCGGTCCAGCCGTTGAACGCGATCGGCTCGTCGTACTGCGAGATCTGGTAGTTCTTCGGCATGTCCGGATAGAAGTAGTTCTTCCGGGCGAAGCGGCACCAGGACGCGATCGAGCAGTTCAGCGCCAGCCCGATCCGGATCGCCGACTCGACCGCCCGGGCGTTGACCACCGGCAGCGAGCCGGGCAGGCCGAGGCAGGTCGGGCAGGTCTGGGTGTTGGGCGGCGCGCCGAACTCGGTCGAGCAGCCGCAGAACATCTTCGACGCCGTGTTGAGCTCGACGTGCACCTCGAGCCCGAGCACCGGATCGAAGGTGGCCAGCGCATCTTCGTAGGGCAGGACGGTCATCGCGCCGCCACCTCCAGCTCCGGGATCCGATCCAGCAGATTGCCGCCCCAGTCCTTGATCAACTCGCGCTCGAGGGCGGCCCCGACGCGGTACAAACGATCATCGGCCAGCGGCGGCGCCATCACCTGCAGCCCCACCGGCAGCCCGTCCTCGGGCGCCAGCCCGATCGGGAACGACGCGCTGGCGTTGCCGGCCAGGCTGGACGGGATGGTGCACAGGTCGTTGGCATACATGGCCAGCGGGTCGTCGACCTTCTCGCCGATCTTGAACGCCGTGCCCGGGGTCGACGGGGAGATCAACACGTCCACCCGCTCGAACGCCGACTCGAAGTCGCGGATGATCATGGTCCGCACCTTCTGCGCCTGGCCGTAGTAGGCGTCGTAGTAGCCGGCCGACAGGGCGTAGGTGCCGATGATGATGCGCCGCTTGACCTCGTCGCCGAAGCCGGCCTCGCGGGTCGCGGCCATCACCTGTTCGGCCGAGTTCGCGCCGTCGTCGCCGACCCGGAGGCCGTAGCGCATCGCGTCGAACTTGGCCAGGTTGGAGCTGCACTCGCTGGGCAGGATCAGATAGTAGGCGGCCAGCCCGTACTGGAAATGCGGGCAGGCGACCTCGACGATCTCGGCGCCCAGCTCGGACAGCTTGGCCACCGCCTCGTCGAACCGCTGCATCACACCAGGGGCATAGCCCTCGCCGCGCAGGTCGGTGATCACGCCGATCTTCAACCCGCTGACGTCGCCGGACCGGGCCGCCTCGACCACCGGCGGCACCGGCGCGTCGATCGAAGTGGAGTCGCGCGGATCGTGGCCGGCGATCACCTGGTGCAGCAGGGCCGCGTCGAGTACGTTGCGGGCGCAGGGGCCGGGTTGATCAAGACTGGACGCGAGCGCGACCAGGCCGTAGCGCGAGCTGGCGCCGTAGGTCGGCTTGATCCCGACCGTGCCGGTGACCGAGGCCGGCTGCCGGATCGAGCCACCGGTGTCGGTGCCGATCGCCAGCGGCGCCTCGAACGCCGCCAGCGCCGCGGCCGAACCGCCGCCGGAGCCGCCGGGGATCCGGTCCAGGTCCCACGGGTTGCGGGTCGGACCGTAGGCCGAGTTCTCGGTCGAGCTGCCCATCGCGAACTCGTCCATGTTGGTCTTGCCCAAGATCACCACGCCGGCGTCCAGCAGCCGCTGAGTGATCGTCGCGTTGTACGGCGGATGCCAGCCCTCGAGCATCTTCGAGCCGCAGGTCGTCGGCGCGCCCTTGTAGGTCAGCACGTCCTTCAACGCCAGCGGCACCCCGGCCAGCTGGCCGACCGACTCACCGGCCGCGACCTTCGCGTCGACCGCGGCCGCCTGGGCCAGCGCCCGCTCACCGTCGAGATGCAGGAAGGCGGCGACCCGGTCGTCGACGGCGCCGATCCGGTCCAGGTGGGCCTGGGTGACCTCGACCGCGCTGACCTTGCCGCCGGCGATCCGGCCGGCCAGGTCCGCCGCGGTGGCAGTGATCAACTCGTTGCGCGCGCTCATCACGCCTCCTCGTCGAGGATCCGGGGCACCCGGAACCGGTCCTGCTCGGCGGCCGGCGCACCGGCCAACACCTCGTCCCGGGGCAGCGACCGCTGCACCTCGTCGGCCCGGAAGACGTTGCTCAGCGGCAGCGCGTGCGAGGTCGGCGGCACGTCGTCCGCGGCCACCTCGGAGACCTTGGCCACCGATTCCAAGATCACGTCCAGCTGCGGCGCGAGATGCTGCAACTCGTCCTGGGTCAGGTCGATCCTGGCCAACCGGGCCAGGGCGGCAACGTCGTCGGCGGTCAGAGCCACGTCTCTCCTCGAAGGGTGCTGCAATGAGTACCGAGCAATCCTAGGGACGGCGAGCCGGAACGGGGAATCGGGCTCACGCGGCAGTCGGGCCCGGCAGTGCGCCCAGCGTGAGCCAGGCAAATCCGAGGTAGCCGTGATGCCCGCGCAGCCACTGCTGCCGGCCGTCGTCGAGCCGTCGCCGCAGGGCCGCCGCCTCAGGATGATCGGCGTGGTCGAGCAGCCATTCCTCCTGGTTGCGGACCAGCCCGCATTCGTACGCGTCCCACTCCGACTGCGACACCTCGTGCAGGTCGAGCAGCCGCCAGCCCGCGGCCGCCGCGGCGGCGACCACGTCGGGCAGCAGCACGCTGTCCTCGACCGTCGCCCCACCCCACATGACCTCCAGCCGTTCGGCCGGTGGCACCGTCAGCCAGTAGTCGATGCCGAAGAGGAGCCGCCCGCCGGCGGCGGTGAGTCCGCGGAGCGCGGACAACGCCCGGCCCGGGTCATCGGCCAGTGCGTGCTGGGCGCCGACGCAGAGCACGAGATCGTACGTCCCGGTCAGCGTCTTCGCGTCCGCCGCGCGCAACTCGACCCGGTCGGTCAAGCCGCGAAGCTCGGCGTTCTTCCGGCCACGGTCGAGGTCCACCTGCTCCAGATCGACGCCCACCCCGGTCGCGCCGGGGACGGCGGCCAGCATCCGCAACAGCACCTCCGCCCACCCGCAACCGACGTCCAGCACCCGCTGCGGCTCGGACCGGGCCAGATCGGCGACGATCCGATCCAGCCGTCCCGGGTCGATCGGTGAGTTGAGTTCGAGGGACAGCCCGTTCAGCGGCACCGTGGTCATCGGGTCAGCGTGGTCCATCCCGCCCAGGCCGCCAACCGGTTTTGACGCGCGCCGCAGCCCGCCGTCGAGGCGGCGGTTGCACGGCGCCGCTAGCGTGGGGGCCATGAAGCGGATCATTTCGACCGTCGTCGCCGGGATCGCCGTGTTGGCCCTCGGCGGCTGTGCCGAGGCCGGGATCTCGGCCGACGACGCGTACGCGATCGGCTGCCCAGCGGTCGATTCCGCCGTGGCGACCGGCTCGGTGGCCAACAAGGCGACGCTGGCCGGGCTCAAGGCGCTCCGCGACTCCGGACAGCTCGACCCGCAGGGTCAGACCTGGGTCGAGGCGACGATCGCGGTGATCGAGAACCCGAACGACGTCCCGGCCGAGGCCAAGACGTTGATCATCGACGGTTGCGCCGCGCACGGCCAGGAGTTGAAGAACCTGAAGTGATCGGTCCTGATCACTCCGCCGGCATCTCGTTTCACCGCCAGAGGTAGTCTCTGCGCCGAAGCACATCGACCGTTCCGATCGCTCGGGTGATCGGCACCGGTCCAGGCATTGCCGGCACCGAAGAGACGGGGATCGTCCGGGCCGGCCGTGATGGAAAGGCGTGGTCCGTGGAGAACGCAGTAGTGCGGCGGTTGGTGCTGATATTCGCGGTGATCACCTTCGCGGCCGCGTGGCTCGTCTGCGTCCCGCTCTGGTCGAGTGGTCAGGGCATCGCCTCGCCGCAACTCGGGTTGATCGCGTCGGTGATGATGTTCACGCCGTCGCTGGCGGTGCTGGTGATCTGGTTCCTCACTCGGCCCCGGGGGGACCGCAGCCCGCGCGAACTGGCGGCCCAGACCGGCTTGGGGCTCGGCCCGCAGCGCCGCCGGACGATTCTGGTGATCATCGGGCTCTGGGTCGGCATCCCGGTCTTCGTGGTGATCACCACGCTGATCTGCGCCGCCCTGGGCCTGTACCGGCTCGATCTGGTCAACCTGTCGCTGCTGGCCCAGCAACATCAACAGTTGACCGGCCAAACGCCCAACCCGCAGATGATGATGTTGGTGTCGATCGGCGCGGTGGCGCTGACCCCGATCCTGAACGCGATCCCGTCGTTCGGCGAGGAATGGGGCTGGCGGGGTTGGCTCTATCCGACTCTGCGTCGCTTCGGCGTCTGGCCGGCGATCTTGGTCTCCGGGCTGATCTGGGGTGTCTGGCACGCACCGCTGACCCTGCTCGGCTACAACTACGCGCTGCTCGGACCGTGGTCGGCACTGATGTTCGTGCCGTTCTGCATCGCCTTCGGCGCCGTGCTCGCCTGGACCCGGGAGTTCACCGGCAGCATCTGGCCGGCCATCGCCGCGCACGGCGGGTTCAACGGCTCGACCGGGCTGGTGCTGCTGCTCGGCGCCGCGGGCCAGGAGGTGAACTTCGCGTTGGTCGGACCGATCAGCGTGGTCGGGATCCTCCTGTTCGCCGGCATCGCCGCGCTGCTGTTCAAGATCACCTCCGGCCGGACCCCGGTCACCGAGCCCGCGATCCCCGGCTCCTTCGTTCCCTGAGCCCGCTGCCCGCTCCTTCGTTCCCTGAGCCCGCTGCCCGCTCCTTCGTTCCCTGAGCCCGCTGCCCACTCCTTCGTTCCCTGAGCCTGTCGAAGGGCAAGCCCGATCAACCCGCCGACACCTCAGCCCGCACTCACCAACCGACCTCGTCGCAGCCGCGATGATCACTCGGTTCGACCTGGAGCGTGGCATGGGCGACCCCGTGCCGTTCCTTGAGCACGGCCCGGGCCTGATCCAGCACCGAGTGCGGGTCGGCGGCGTCCGCGGTCACCAGATGGGCGGTGGCGACGTTCATCCCCGAGGTCAAGGTCCACAGGTGCAGATCGTGCACGTCGCCGACCCCGTCGATCGCGGCCAGGTCACCGGCGACGTCGTCGGCGTTCATCCCCTCCGGCACGTGCTGGCCGAGCACGGCGAACACCTGCCGGCCCAGCATGATCGCCCGGACGGCGACGAAGATCCCGATCGCCACCGCGATCCAGGTGTCCCAGGCGGTGCTGCCGGTGACCATGATCAGGATGCCGGCGACGATTACGCCGACCGAGCCGGCGGTGTCGGCCATCACCTCGAGATAGGCGCCCTTGACGTTCAGGCTCTCCCCCGCCCCGTCGCGGAGCAGCAGCAGGGCGGCCAGGTTGATCACCAGCCCGATCACGCCGACGATCAACATCGGTCCGGTCTGCACCTCGGCGGCGGCGCCGATCCGGCCGATCGCCTCGATGATCACGTACGCGGCGACGCCGAGCATGACCAAGACCGCCAGCAACGAGGCGAAGATCTCCGCCCGGTAGGACCCGTAGCTCCGCCGGCCGCTGCGATCCGGCCGGGTCGCGATCCGGGTCGCGACCAGCGCCGCACCGAGGGTCACCACATCGGCCGCCATGTGCCCGGCATCGGACAGCAGCGCCAGCGAGCCGGAGAGCAGGCCGGCGACCAACTCGACGCCGAAGAAGGTCGCGATCAGCCCGAACGAGACCGCCAGCCGCCACCGATGACGGCCGCCGGCATGATCACCACCGGATCCGTGGCTGTGCCCGTGCCCCATCAGTGCTCCCGCTCCGGGTGGATCGCCTCGGTGTGCTCACTGTGCGCGATGGCGACGTCGAGCAGCATCCGCACGTGCGCATCGGCCAGCCGGTAGTACGCCAGCCGGCCGGACCGCCGCGCGCTCACCACCCGATGCGCCCGCAACAGCCGCAACGCATGCGACGCCGCCGACTCGCTCTGCCCGGTCACGGCGGCCAGATCGGACACGCACAGCTCGCCGTCCAACAGCGCAATCAACAACCGCAGCCGGCTCTGATCGGACAGCAGCCCGAAGATCTCCGCCGTGTCGACGATGTCGTCCGGCCCCGGCATCCGGTCCCGAACATCCGAAACCCGCCCCTCATCCACCAGATGCACATCTGAAGACTTGTTCACACATAAAACCCTACCCCAACCCCGCCGACCCGTCACTAACGCACGCGTTTCTGCGGCGTGTCGGTGCACAAGTGACGTCTCGGCGACCCCGGGATGGGCCACGATTCTTCGTCCCACGGAGCCGATCCGATCGACCATGCGGAGGCGGCGCGGCCTACGCTGTTGATCATCACCGGCGCCGTCGAGCGCTCGGTCACGGCTTGCGACGTCCATCCGACCTACCGCAGAGGATCCCTGAACGATGAAGATCAGCTCCGTCGAGACCTTCGTGATCACCAACCGCCGCATCCTGCTCAAGATCAGCACCGACACCGGCCCGGCCGGCTGGGGTGAGCCGACGCTGGAGGGCTGGTCCCGACCGATCGAGGCGATCGTCGAGCAGATGGCCAACTATCTGGTCGGGCAGGACCCGCGCCGGATCACTCATCACTGGCAGGTGCTGGCCCGCGGCGGCTTCTATCGTGGCGGTCCCCTGTTCGGCTCGGCGCTGGCCGGGATCGACCAGGCGCTCTGGGATCTGAAGGCCCGCTCGCTCGGCGTACCGATCTATGAACTGCTCGGCGGCGCGACCCGGAGCAAGATCAGGATCTACGCTCACGCCAACGGCCGGTCCGGGCACACCGGACACCCGGACCGGGCCCGCGAACTGGTCGCCGCCGGCTACACCTTGATCAAGGTCGCGCCGGACGGGCAGGTCGGCTTCGTCGACAACGCCGACTACCTGGACCGGTTCGTCACTGACCTGGCCGAGCTGCGCGGCACGATCGGCGACGCCATCGACTTCGGTATCGACCTGCACGGCCGGTTCTCGGTGCCGATGTCGCGGCGCGCCCTGCCGCTGATCGAGGAGTTCGCGCCCGCCTTCGTCGAGGAGCCGCTGCGGCCCGAGCACTCGGAGCTGATCGGGTCGATCGTCGACAGCACGTCGATCCCGATCGCGACCGGCGAGCGGCTCTACACCCGGACCGAGTTCCGGTCCGTGCTGGAGGCCGGCGTGGCGATCGTGCAGCCCGACCTGTCGCACGCCGGCGGGATCTCCGAGTCCTTCCGGATCGCCACCCAGGCAGAGATCTACGATGCCCAACTGGCCCCGCACTGTCCGCTCGGGCCGGTCGCCCTCGCCGCCTGCCTGCAGGTGGACGCGGCGGTGCCCAACTTCTACGCCCAGGAGACGGTGATCGAGGTCCATGATCAACAACCCGGCCGCGGGCTGGAGCTGCTGACCAATCCCGAGGTGTTCGTCCCGGTCGACGGCTATCTCCCGGTGCCGACCGGGCCGGGCCTCGGCATCGAGCTGGACGAGGACGTGATCCGCTCCCAGGTCGCCACCGAGCCCCTGGCCCCGGGCTCGCCGACCTGGTTCTACCCCGCCGACGACAGCTTCGCCGAATGGTGACCTGACCTGGTCGCCGAATCGGGACCTGACCTGTAGCCCGAGCCGCGCTCCGAACATGCCCGAGACGTCACTTGTGCACCGACACGCCGCAAAAGTGCGTGCACTTGTGACGGGTCGGCGGATCTAGAGGGGGCGGAGGACTAGGCCGGTTTTCAGTTTGGGGGTGAAGAACGTGGACTTGGGGGGCATCAGGAGGGCTTCGCGGGCGGTGCGCTGGATCTCCTGGACCGAGACCGGGCGGATCAGGATGGCGGCGGTGGCGCGGCCGGCGTGGACGGCTTCGGTCACCTCGGGCAGGCCGTGCTGGTAGGTCACCTCGTGCGGGACGCCGTCCAGGGCGGCTTCCAGCCAGGCGCCGTCCAGCTCGCGTACGTCATCGAAGGCGCCGGTCAACGGCTCCAGCCGCCAGGTCGCCCGGTCGCCGACCAGGACCAGGAAGCCCTTGGCCTCCATCTCGGCCAGGGTCTCCGGCTCCGGCGGGGAGATCTCCGTGGCCTCGAAGCGGCGGCTCAGCGCGGCCAGCAGCTCGTCGACGGAGATCCCGGTGTAGAGCCGGTGGATCGCCGCCACGCTGAGCTGATCGGCGACCAGTTCGCTGACGAAGGCGAGGGTCTGCTCGGACTCGGTGTCGGTGCGGCCGGTGGCCGTGCGGACCTCGTCCCGATAGATCCGGCTCACCCCGTAACGATGGTGTCCGTCGGCGATCAGCACATCGTCGGAGCCGATCAGGTCCGCGATGGCGGTGATCCGATCCGGGTCGCTGACCCGTTCGACCAGATGCTCCACGCCTTCGTCCACCACCCGGCCGACCAGTCCGCCCGGCTCGGTCAGCAGCTCGGTCAGGCCGGCGGCCAAGGACAGGCCCCAGATCGGGGAGAGGTTGGCCCGGGTGGCCCGGGTCAGGTCGAGCCGGTCGGTGGACGCCTTCGGGGTCGTACGTTCGTGCGGCAACACCCCGCCCGCGCCCTCATCGACGACCTCCAGGCCGCCGAGCACCCCGGCGATGTCGCGCCGGGTCCCGCCGGCGTCGGTGAACCGCAGCCGATAGATGGTGAAGGTCGGCCGCGCGTCGGTCGACAGCACCCCGTCGGCCTGCCACTGGTCCAGCAGCCGGGCCGACTCGGCATAGCCGTCGGGCCCCCGCGGCACGTCGATCCGCACGATGTTGTGCTCCGAGCGCTGCCGGTACGACTCCGCGTCCGCCTCGGACAGCACGTCGTACGGCGGCGCGACCAGGGACTCCAGGTCGTCGGTCGCGGTGTAACGCAGGGCGGTGAAGGGTACGAATCCGGGCACCGCCCAAGACTGCCAGAACGGCCCCGAGTCTCAGCCCAGCGGTCCGAAATGCGACGGTAACGCTGTTTGAGCGATGATGTCGGTGTGTTCTTGATGCGCGTGGCCCTACCCGATCGACCAGGCTCCCTCGGAGCGGTCGCAACGGCGCTGGGCACGGTGGGCGCGGACATCAACGCGGTGGAGATCGTGGAGAAGAACGGTGAGGTCGTGATCGACGACTTCATCGTCGACCTGCCGAACGGCCAGCTGCCGGAAACCATGGTCAGCGCCTGCGAGGTGCTCGACGGAGTCCGGGTCGAATGGATCTCGCGGTATCCGGAGGGCGGCGGGTTGCAGTCCGACCTCGAGGCGCTGGAGCGGATGACCGCCGACCCGCCGCAGGCCGCGGAGACCCTCGCCTCGATGTGCCCGGTGGTGTTCCGGTCGCACTGGGCGACGCTCCTGGATGTCACCGCAGAACGCCCGCGGCAGCTCTTCGGCACCACTCTGGCCCCGGATTTCGGTGATCAGATCCCGGACGGGCTGGCTCCGTTCGATCAGACCCGGCGGATCGACCTGCCGGCCGGCTGGCTGACCGGCTGGGGCGAGTCGACGGTGGTGATCACGCCGCTGGCCGGCGACCGGGCGATCATCATCGGCCGGCACGGCGGACCGCCGTTCCTCGATTCCGAGATCGCCCGACTGAACCACCTGGCCGGCCTGGTCAAGTAGCTCGGCGCCGATCGCCCGGATAGTCCCGCCGGCTCGCTACGGTACGAAGCGTGCAACTCGGCTGGCCGGAACTGGTGGCGCTGCTGACCTCCTTGGGGTTCGGCGTCGTGTCGGCCATCGTCCCGATCGCCAACGCCGAGGCGTACGTCATCGCCTCCCAGGTCACCGCGGTCGCCGGCCCGATCCCGATCGCGGTCGGCGTCGGCCTCGGCCAGTCGGTGGGCAAACTGCTGCTGTTTCTCGGCATCCGCCGCGGCCGTGATTTCTGGTTCTTCCGGCGCCGGCAGCACCCGCCCGCCCCGGCTCCGGTCGACAACCCGGAGCCGTCCGACCAGCCGCTCACCCGGATGGCCCGGTTCCGCGCCTGGCTGCACCGGATCGTCGCCCGCCTGCTGGAGCTGGTCGGCACCAACAGTTGGGGGCTGCCGATCGTGCTGGTGGCCGCGGTGGTCGGGCTGCCGCCCCTCTATGCCGTGACCTTGATCGCCGGGGCCAGTCGGATGCGGGCCCTGTGGTTCTGGCTGGTGGTCGCCGGCGGCCGGGTGGCCCGATTCGTCGTGGTCGCGCTCGGTGTCGCCGGGTTACCCTGTTTCTGCTGACCAGGGAGATCCCGATGATCATGAAAACGGAGGATCGGCTGCAGGAGCCGTGGCGGCTGCGGTCCGCGGCCCTGCTCACCGCGCTGCGGCGGGCTCGTGATCATGTCGACCGGTTCTACGCCGAGCCGCTGGAGCTGAACGACCTGGCCCGGGTCGCCGGCTACTCCCGCTACCATTTCGCCCGCGAGTTCCGGGCGGTCTATGGCGAGTCCCCGGGCCGCTATCTCAGCCGGCGCCGGATCGAACGCGCGGCCGAGCTGTTGCGCTGGGCCAATCTGAGCGTCACCGAGGTCTGTCACCTGGTCGGCTTCAGCAGCCTCGGCTCGTTCAGCAGCGCCTTCACCGAGTTCCTCGGCATGTCGCCGACCCGGTTCCAGGCCGAAGCGCATCGCACCGGACGGCCACCGATCCCGGGCTGCTACGTGATGATGTCCGGCATGCCGACCAGGAGAGCAAGCTCGGAGAAGCCGCCGGCGGGTGATCACCACTAGCGTCGGTGTCGACCCGAAAGGAGCCCGACCATGATCACGAAACTGGGTGTTGTCGGCGTATACGTGACCGACTACGACGAGGCGAAGGAGTTCTTCCTCGGCAAGCTCGGCTTCACCGAACGGTTCGATGTGAGACTGGACAACGGATTCCGCTGGCTCACCGTCGGCCCGCCGGCCAGCCCCGACCTGCAGGTCAACCTGACGGTCCCCGGCCCGCCGATGCACGACGAGGAGACAGTCGCGGCGATCCGGATGCTGATGGCCAAGGGCGCGCTCAGCGCCGGCGCCTGGAACACCGACGACTGCCGCGCCACCCATCGGCTCTACACCGACCGCGGGGTGGAATTCCTGCAGGAGCCACAGGAGCGCCCGTACGGGATCGAGGCGGTGTTCCGCGACCCGTTCGGCAACTGGTACAGCCTGAACGAGACCAACGACATCGCCGACAACGCCGAGGAGATCAGCAAGCACTACGCGCCCGGCGACGCCCGCTGACGGCACTGCAGATGATCAGGAACCTGCGTCGAGGACCCAATCGAGGCCGAGACCCAGCAGGACCCGGTCAGCTGTCACCAGAGGGATCTGCTCCACCAGTGCCTGAGCCATCAGGATCCGGTCGAACGGGTCGTGACCGACCAACTCGGGAAAATCAACCAAGCCGGCGGTGTGCTCAGGAGTGATCGCGAGCGCTGCCAGGCCTGCGTCGCCGAGCCGATCCATCCACCCCACTGGAAGCTCCAACCGACCCAGCATCGACTTGATCGTCAACTCCAGCGTGCTGGCCGCGGAGAAGAACACCCTGGGTGCGGCCGCCAACCTCTCGCGAGCACCGCCACTGAGCCGCCGGTCATCGTCCAGGAGCCAGATCAGCACCTGACTGTCGAGCAGCATCGCCTCAGCCCTGCTGATCGCCGTTGAACTGGGCGATCAGCTCCGGATCCGGCTCGAAAGCCTTGTCGTCGACAACAATCTCGCCCTTCATCGTCCCGAAGACGAGATCGACGCGCTGATGCGGCACCAGGTCCGCGACCGGAACCCCGGCCCGAGCGATGACGATGCGCTCTCCGCGCGCGACGCGCTCCAACAGGCGCGATAGATGGGTCTTCGCCTCGTGGATGTTCACCGTCGCGGACATAGTGCCAAAATACCGGCTTAGTCCGACTTAGTCCAGCACGATCTTCACTAGAAGAGGCTCTCCTTGGCGACGCGGCGGGCGAGCCAGTTGGCCAGCAGTAGCAGGGTCAGGGCGATGATCGACTTGAACAGGCCGATCGCCGTGGCGTAGGAGAACTGCGGCAGGGCCGACACGAAGGCGATCCGGTACGAGTAGGTGTCGATCACCTCGGAGACGCCGAGGTTGAGCGGGTTCTGCATCAGCAGCACCTTCTCGAAGCCCACCGACAGGATCGACCCCATGTTCAAGATCAACAAGGTGATCGTCACCGGCAGGATGCCGGGCAGGTCGATGTGCCAGATCCGTTTCAGGATGTTCGCGCCGTCCACCCGGGCCGCCTCGTGCAGTTGCGGATCGATCCCGGCCAGCGCGGCGAGATAGATGATCGCCGAGTAGCCCATGGTCTGCCAGGCGCCGGACCAGACGTAGGTGTGCCGGAACATCCCCTCGCTGAGGAAGTCGACCGGGGTGCCGCCGACGGTTTCGATCGCCTGGTTGACGATGCCACCGCTGGGCGAGAACAGCATGATGATGATGCCGACGACGACCACGGTGGAGATGAAGTGCGGCGCGTAGGTGATCAACTGCACGCCGCGGCGGAACTTGCTGCTGCGGACGGCGTTCAGCAGCAGGGCCAGGATGATCGGCAGCGGGAACAGGGCCAGCAGTTCATAGAAGTTCAGCGCCAGCGTGTTACCCAGCACCTGCCAGAACTGGTACGACTCGATGAACTGCTCCAGGTGCTTGAACCCGGCCCACGGACTGCCGAGCACCCCCTTGGCGACACTGAAATCCTTGAACGCGATCTGGATGCCGTACAACGGCCAGTAGAGGAAGATCACGGCGTAGATCAGCGGGGCCGCGAGCAGCACGTAGAGCTGCCAGCAGCGGGCCATCCGGCGCAGCAGCAATCGGCGGTTGGAGACGACGCGGCGTGGCTCGCCGGGCTCACCGGACGCCGCCCGCCGGGCACCCGGATCCGTGCGGCCCGGTTCGGTGCCGGCGGCGGTGGATTCACTGAGTGTCATCTGCCGTCCCCCTTACTTGAGCGAACCGATCAGGGCACCCTTGACGAAGTGCTTCTGGACAAAGGGGTACGCGATCAGCGGCGGGATCATCGCCACCACGATCAGCGCGTACTTGAGCTTGTCGAACAGCTCCTTGCGCTTGACCAGCTCGCCGACGTCCGGGCCGCCGATCTGCGCCGGATTCACCGCGCTCTGGGCCAAGATGTCGCGCAGCACCAGCTGCAGCGGATACAGGTTCTCGTTGGTCAGATAGAGGAACGCGTTGAACCAGCCGTTCCATTGCGCAATGCCGTAGAACAGCAGGTTCACTGCGATGATCGGCTTGCTCAACGGCAGCGCGATCCGGAAGAAGAAGCCGAAGTCCGACGCTCCGTCCACCCGAGCCGCCTCGAGCATCTCGTTCGGCACGTTCATCTTGTAGAACGTCCGGGTGATGATCATGTTGAACACGTTCATCGCGCCGGGCAGGATGATCGCCCACCAGGTGTCCAGCAGGCCGAGCTGGCGGACCACGATGTAGGTCGGAATGATGCCGGCCGAGAACAGCGTCGGGATCAGGAAGAAGAACGTCAACGCCCGGCGCCAGGGAAGATCATCGCGGGACAGCGCGTACCCGGCCAGCATGGTCAGCGCCGTGCCGAGCAGCGCCCCGGCCACCGTGTAGATCAACGAGTTGAGGAAGCCGGTGACCAGCCGCGGCGAGGCCAGGATGGTCTGGTAGGCGTCGGTGTTGAAGTCCACCGGCCAGAGCACGACCTCGCCGGAGTTGACCGCCGACGCGCTGCTGACCGACGCGCTGATCACGTAGATCAACGGATACAGCACCGAGATCGTGAAGAACGCCAGGACGCAGTAGTTGACGATGTGGAACCCGCGATCCTCCATCGGGGTGAGCCGTCTCCGGCCCGGACCCGGTGGAGCCGCAGTGATCGCCGTCATTACTTCGGCCGGCTCTCGTACGCCTTCTGGTACAGCTCGAGATATTGCTTCATTCCCATACCGTCGAACGCCGAGGTGTAGGCGTTCCAGGCGGCGTCGTCGTTGATGTCGAGCTCACCGACCGCGAACTTGGCCAGATTCTGCTTCACGTGCTTCTCGATCGAGGCGGCGGTGTCGGCCTTCTGTGCCGCGCTCGACTCGTCGAAGATCAGCGGCTGCAGCTGGAAGTCCTTGGGCTGCGCGAACGGCTCGTACTTGGTGGACGCCTCGTACAGGCCCTGCTCGAAGTCCGGGTTGTCCGGGTTGCTGTACTGCCCGAGCCGGAAGTCGTTGGACCGGTACATGATCGAATACTGGCTCCAGGACTGGCCCTCCGGCGGCGGCCATTCCTTGATCTTGAACACCGCCTGGTCGCCGGTCAGGCTGGTCTCGCCCTTCTTGGCCCAGCTCCAGTTGCTCTTCGGGTCACCGCCGTAGCCGTTCATGATCGCCTCGAGCTCCATCTGCGCATCACCCCACTGCACCAAGATTTCGGGGTTGCTGCAGGCGCTGGTGATCACCAGTCGGGCGGCGCCGTAGTTGTAGTGCTCCCAGGCCGTGTACTGGACGCCGTTCGGGCCCTTCAGCGGCGGCACCGCCTCGTAGTCGCGCCAGAGCGCACCGTCGTCGTAGGAGATGTCGAGGAAGGATCCCCACCAGTACGCGCGAGCGATGCCGACCCGGCCCTGGTTGCCGGCACGCAGATACGCGTCGTCGGTGAAGGTGAACGCCTCGCGCGACATCGTGCCGTCGTCGAACAGCGTGCGCAGATAACGCAAGCCCTCGCGCCATTCCGGCTTGTTGGCGACGAAGTCGACCTTGCCGTCCTGCAACCGGAGCCAGCCGCCGTTGCGGTCGCCGCCGGGGTTGTACAGGAAGGCGTTCATGATGAACCGGTCGATCTGGTTGTTCACGCCACCGGTGAACGGGATCATCTTGCCGGTGCCGCTGGGATCCTTTTCCTTGAACAGTTTCAGCAGCTCGCGCATCTCGTCCGTGGTCGTCGGGATGGCCCCGCCGACCTTCTCGACGTACTTCTTGTTGATGAAGGCCCGGGCGTTGCCGACCCGGCAGTGGTAGCAGTCGTTGATGCCGCGGAACTGGTAGTGGCCGCCGTCGGTGGCCGCCGTCAGGTTTCGCCAGTCCGGATATTCGGTGTAGACCCGGCGCATCTCCGGGGCGTAGGTCTCGATGTAGTCGTCGAGCTTGGTGAAGACGCCCTGCTGGCCGTAGAGCGAGATCTGATCATCGGTGAACGGGATGTCCAGGAAGGCGTCCGGAAGATCACCGGAGGCGAGCATCGCGTTGATCTTGGTCATGTCGACGGTGCCGTCGGTGTTGGTCACCAGCACCGATTCGAACTTGACCTTGACCCCGGTGCGCTGCTCGAACCACTTGGTCATCTCGTTCTTGTTCCAGTCGCCGACGACCTGGGCGTTCTGCTGGACCACGATCCGGAACGTCTTCGCGGCGTCACCGAACGGCTTCTTCTCGCTGGCCCGCGGGCCGACGTAACCGTCCTTGTAGAGCACACCTTCGGTCTCCGCGCCGAGCTGGACCTGCGGCACGTCGCCGATGCCCTTGGGCTGCTCCGGACCGCTGGCGGTGGAGCATCCGGCCAGTGCGCCGGTCACGCTCAGTGCGCCCAGCCCCGCCCCGGCCGCGCCGCGTACGAATGCTCGACGGCTGATGGCCGACAAATCCCAAGATTCATCTGATGCCCTCATTGGCAAAACCCCCTCGTTGGCATGGGTCGTCCTCGACCGACCACACCAGGAGACTAAACATCAGATCTATTGTCAAGCGTGGGGGAGCTGTTTTCGGGGGTTGATCGACCTGTTATGAACGCCGGAAATTACTGCCACGGGGGCAGGAGTCAGCAGCGGGCGGCGCGTTGAAAGGGTCAGGACCGCGACGGCGCGGGAGGAACTGCGGCGGTTCCGGGCGTCAGCCGAAGAACTGCTCGCCCTCCTGCCGGCCGAGGCCGAAGCCCATGTCGCCGGTCATCAGGTAGTAGACGTACCAGCCGAGCAGGAAGCAGGCGAGCATCGCGCCGAACAGGGCCAGGCTGACCCAGATCCGCATCCGCTTCTTCGACTTCGTGCTCGGCACCTTCTCCGGGCCCCACTCGCCCACGCTCGGCTGCACGCGCGGCGGCGCCTGCCCGTTGAGGTTCAGATTGGAGAAGATCTTCGGCACGACGTCCACCTTAGCCAAGACCGGCTCGATACCCCCGGCGCATCCAGTCGTGGGGACGAGGCCAACGAGTTCGGAGTACGAACGCTCTGGTGATCGGCTCAATCCTCCCCGGTCTTGGCCACCTCGCTCGCCGCCTCCGGACCGTTGTGCAGCAATACCTCGAAGCCCTCGGCGTCCAGCATCGGCACCTTGAGCGTGACCGCCTTGTCGTACTTGGAGCCGGGCGACTCGCCGACCACCACGAAGGAGGTCTTCTTCGACACCGAGCCGGACACCTTGCCACCGCGGCTGGTGATCGCCTCGGCCGCCGAATCCC
This sequence comes from Microlunatus speluncae, assembly GCF_009299835.1. Taxonomy (GTDB): domain Bacteria; phylum Actinomycetota; class Actinomycetes; order Propionibacteriales; family Propionibacteriaceae; genus Microlunatus; species Microlunatus speluncae. The sequence goes on along the minus strand of NZ_VKCZ01000014.1, from coordinate 162,073 downwards.
GGGTGTAGCCGGAAATGGAGCCGGTGACCACGAACGAGTGGCCGGCCAGGGTCTGGTCCCGCTGCTCCCCCGGCTCGTCGGCCATCACGCAGCCGGCCGCCTGCCACTTCTCGACGATCTCCCGTCGCCACGGCACGGCGAAATGCTCCCGGATCGCGACGACCAGAGTCGGGCCGATCCCCTCCACCTCGGCCAGTTGTTCCTCGTCGGCGGCCATCAGCGCGTCGATGCTGCCGAACGCGGCGGCCAGGTCGGGCGCGACGCCGGGGCCGACGTGCCGGATGGACAGGGCGACCAGGAACTTCGCCAGCGGCTTGCTCTTGGCGTCCTCCAGGTTGGCCAGCAGCTTGCGGCCGTTGGCCGACAGGGCGCCGGCCTTGGTGGTGAAGAACTCGCTCTGCAGCAGCTTGTCCTCGGTCAGCTCGAACAGGTCGCCCTCGTCGGCGATCAGCCCGGCGTCCAGCAGCGCCTGCCCGGACTGGTAGCCGAGCACCTCGATGTCCAGCGCCGCGCGGCCGGCCAGGTGAAACATCCGCTCCCGCAGCTGGGCCGGGCAGGATCGGGTGTTCGGGCAGCGGATGTCGGCGTCGCCCTCCTTCTCGTACGCCAGCTCGGTGCCGCACTCCGGGCAGTGGGTCGGCATCACGAACGCGCGTTCGTCACCGGTCCGCAGGTCGACCACCGGGCCGACGATCTCCGGGATCACGTCGCCGGCCTTGCGCAGCACCACCGTGTCGCCGATCAGCACGCCCTTGCGGACCACCTCGGACGCGTTGTGCAGGGTGGCCATGCCCACCGTGGAGCCGGCCACCAGGACCGGCTCCATCACCCCGAACGGCGTCACCCGACCGGTCCGGCCGACGTTGACCCGGATGTCGATCAGCTTCGTGTTCACCTCCTCCGGCGGATACTTGAACGCGATCGCCCAGCGCGGCGCCCGCGAGGTCGAGCCGAGTTGATCTTGGACGGAGCGCAGGTCGAGCTTGATCACGATGCCGTCGATCTCGTGCTCGACGGAGTGCCGGTGCTCGCCGAAATAGTTGATCACCTGCCACACCTCGTCCAGGCTGTGGCAGAGCTTGGCGTGCGCGCTGACCGGCAGGCCCCACTTCTGCAACGCCGGATAGACCTCGGACAGCCGCGGCACCGAGAAGCCCTCGGTCGCGCCGAGCCCGTGCGCGACGAAGCCGAGCTTGCGCGATGCGGTGATCTTGGGATCCTTCTGCCGCAGCGACCCGGCGGCGGCATTGCGCGGGTTGGCGAACGGCGCCTTCTCGTCGGCGACCAGGTGCTCGTTCAGCGCGGCGAAATCCTCGACCGCGAAGAACACCTCACCCCGGACCTCCAACAGGTCGGGCACACCCTGGCCGGTCAGCCGGGACGGGACCGACCCGATGGTGCGGACGTTCGCGGTCACGTCCTCGCCGACGCGGCCGTCGCCGCGGGTGGCGGCCCGGGTCAGCCGGCCCTTCTCGTACACCAGATCGATCGCCAGCCCGTCGACCTTCAGCTCACACAGGAAGCCGGACTCGGTGATCTGGCTCTCGTTCAGCTCGCGGATCGCCCGCGCCGCCCAGCGCTCCAACTCCTCGGCCGAGAACGCGTTGTCCAGGCTCATCAGCGGCTGCAGATGGGTCACCGGCGTGAACGTGGTCGACGGCGGACCGCCCACCTGCTGACTCGGCGAATCCGGCGTGCGCAGCGACGGGAACTTCTCCTCCAGCCGATTGAGCTCCCGCATCGTCTTGTCGAAGTCGGCGTCGGAGATGGTCGGCGCGTCCAGCACGTGGTAACGCCAGCGTGCCTCGTTCAGCAGTTCCGACATCTCGGCATGCCGCTCCCGTGACTTCGGGTCCGGCGCCTCGATGTCGATGTCCACCTTGGCGACGCCGGCCAGATCCTCGTCGATACGTTCTCCTGCCACAGGCGAAACAGTAGTAGGCCGGACGGACATCCGAGGTCGTTGCGCGGACGGCGCGTTGGGCAGGCCGATAATCGTGGGGACGGACCGAATGGGAGGTGACCGTGTCCACCAAGGAGTACCTGACGCCGGACGGCTCCCCGCTGGACGAGGCCGCCCACGAGCCGGGCGCGGAGGCGGTGCCGCCGGCGCGGGCCATCGGGCCCCGGCAGGCCTGGCTCCTGGTGGCGGCCGGGTTGCTGCTCGCGCCCGCGCTGCTGCTGGCCGTCCTGTCCGGTTCGGACGCGCCGCCCGAAGTCCGGCTGGCCCTGTGGGCGGCACCCGGCGCGCTGGTGGTCCTCCTCGTCGCGGTGGCAGCCCGGAGTGCCCCGCCCCGGACCCGGTCGGTGATCATCGGCACGGTCACGGCCGTCGTCGTCGCCGGGGTGCTGGCCACAGTCATCGTCCCGGGGCTGCTGCCCCGGCCGGGTCCGCGCGGCACCGGGATCATCTGGACGGCCGGCTCCGACGCGCCGGCGCGGTCGACGCCGCTGGCCGTACTGGACGGCACCGCGGTGTTGGCCGGCGCCGAGGGCGTCCTGTTCCTCGATCTGGCCGACGGGCGGGTGGCAGGCCAGGCCCCCGCCACCGAGCCGGGCGAGCCCGCCGAGGCGGCCGAACGGCCGGTGGTCGCGGGGGCCGGGGTGCTGATCAAGTCGGCGGCCGGGTTCCGCCGCTACGACCTGACCGGCCGGCCGACCTGGCCCGAGCCGGTCCCGGCCGACCGGGTGGTCGCCCACGACGACGGCATCACGGCGTTGGCCGGCTGCTCCGGCGGCCAGTGCCTGATCGAGGGGTACGACGACGCCGGGGCCCGTGTGTGGCGGTTCGAGGCGGCCTACGACGCGTTCCACCAGCCGGGGCGGGACGATTCCGATACCGGCGCGTTGCCGTCGCAGCTGGCCGTCCAGGACCGGTTCGCGCCGACCGGCGCGCCGCGCTGGCTCCTCTACTCCGCCGCCTCCGGCGCCCGGACCGGCGCCATCGAGGGCAAGGCGATCCAATTGATCGACCAGTACGCGATCACGCTCGCCGGGGCCGACTTCGGGCCGTGCCTGGTCCGGCTGAGCACCGGCCCCACCGAGGCGGTCGACTGTGTCAGCCCATGGTCGACCCAGGTCCGCAACGGGTTGCTGATCGTCGAGCAGAAGCACGGGTTCGCCTCCGTGCTCCGACCCGGGCCCGGCATCGAGGGCGGCGAACTGTTCGAAACAGCCGCCGCTTCCGGCCGGTTGCCCGACACCGACTTCGGGACGATCGGCCGGGCGCGACTCACGAACGACCGGCTCGAGGGCTGGCACTGGCGGCCGTTCCGGCGGTCCAACGACCCGCCCGCCTGGCGCTCCGAGCCGCTGGCGACCGAACCGGCCGCGGTCGTCATCGCCGGCACCGCGGTCGCCGTCCTCGCCGACGCTCCGGCCGAGCCGTTCGGGATCGGCGGACCGGAGAGCCGACTGATCGTGTTCGACCTGACCGACGGTGCCGAGACGGCGCGGCTCCGGTTTCCGCGGCTCCCGTTGGCCGAGCTGCGCGACCGGCTGCGCGGCGCCGGCGACGGGCGGGTCCTGCTCAGCCTGCCCGACCATCCGCCGATGCTGTTGGGCCGGCCGCTCTGATCCGTGATCGAGCCCGGAGTCAGCGCGGGAGCTCTTCGGCGACGATCTCCGCCGCCCGGCGGACCGAGTGCAGGATGCGTACGGCATCGGTCGGCGTCGATCCGGCCAGGCCGCAGGCCGGGGTGATCACCAGCCGGCTCGACTCGGGATCCAGACCAAGATCACGCACCGGGCGGAGCACCCGCTCGGCGACGGCATCGGGGCCGATCACCCGGTCGGTCGGGGCCGCCCCGGCGCCGAACCAGATCCCCTGCTCGATCGCCGCGCCGATGCCGTCCCAGTCGGCCGTCCGGAGTTGATCAAGGTCGAGACCGATGCCGGTGATCCCGGTGCCGGCCAGCAGCGGGATGGGTGCACCGGCGGCGCAGCAGTGCAGCACGACCGGGTGCGGCTCGAGCCGCCGGACCAGTTGGGTCAGCGTCTCGCTCAGCTCGGGATCGTCGATCGCCCGGTAGCGGCCGTAGCCGCTCGCGGTGGGCACCGAGCCGCGGTGCACGGCCGGCAGCAGCGGCTCGTCCAGTTGGATGATCAACCGTAGGTCGGGCAGTCGCCGGTTGAGCTCGGAGCTCAATTCGGCCAGTCCCTCGGCCAGCGACTGACCAAGATCGCGGCGGGCGCCGGTGTCGGACAGCACCAGTCCGCCACGCTGGCGTTCGATCGAGGCGGCCAGCGTCCACGGCCCGGCGAAGCCGATCTTGAACCAGCCTGCGTAGCCCTGGGCCTGCTCCTCCAGTTGGTCCAGGTCGTCCCGGAACAGGCCGACCGCGCGCCGGTGGTCGATCCCGTAGCCGTCGATCAGCCGCCAGCCGGACGGCTGCAGGTCGACGGTCAGTTCGGCCAGGATCCCGCTGCTCCGGCCGATCAGGCCGGCCGGCGCTCCGCGGGCCGGAAGCTCAGGCAGGTAAGGAAGATCGGGGCACTCGTCGAACGTGATCTTGATCGCTTCGACGATGTCGGTGCCGGGCCAGGAGCCGATCCCGGTGCTGATCACCGGCTGCTCGAAGGTCATTGCGGGCCGGGGGCTTCGGGCCCGGCGCGACCCGGGCCGGCGCCGTCGATCGTCGCGCTGCCGATCACCCGGCTGCCGTCGTAGATCACCATCGCCTGGCCCGGAGCGATCCCGGCGGCCGGCTCGTCCAGCACCGCCCGGCAGTCACCGCCGTCCATGATCACCTCGGCCGGCATCGGCGCCCCGTGCGCCCGGACCTGGACCAGGCCGCGCCGGGCGTCACCAGCCCAGCCGAGCCGGTTGGCCCGGATGCCGGCGATCTCCCGTACCGCCAGCGACTCCCGCGGCCCGACGGTCACCGTGTTGGTCACCGGCGAGATGTCCAGCACGTAACGCGGCTTGCCGTCGCCGGCCGGATCGCCGATCTTGAGCCCGCGGCGCTGCCCGATGGTGAACCGGTGGCTGCCGGTGTGGCTGCCGACGGTCACACCGGACTCGTCGACGATCTCCCCCGGCCGAGCGCCGAGGTGCCGCTCCAGGAAGCCCGCGGTGTCGCCGTCGGGGATGAAGCAGATGTCGTGGCTGTCCGGCTTGTCGGCCACGGCCAGCCCGCGGCGGGAGGCCTCGGCCCGGACCTCGGACTTCACCGACCCGCCCAGCGGGAAGTAGGACCTGGCCAGCTGGGCCGGAGTGAGCACGGCCAGCACGTAACTCTGGTCCTTGTCCTCGTCCACCGCCCGATGCAGCTCGACCTCCGAGTCGGTCCGGACCAGCCGGGCATAGTGCCCGGTGCAGACCGCGTCGTAACCCAACGCGATGCCGCGGTCCAGCACGGCCGAGAACTTGATCTTCTCATTGCAGCGCAGGCACGGGTTCGGGGTCCGGCCGGCCGCGTACTCGGCGACGAAGTCGTCCACCACGTCGGCGGCGAACCGGTCGGACAGATCCCAGACGTAGAAGGGGATGCCGAGCACGTCCGCGGCCCGCCGGGCGTCGTGCGAATCCTCCCGGGAGCAGCAACCGCGGGCACCGGACCGGAACGACTGCGGGTTCTTGGACAGCGCCAGGTGGACCCCGGTCACGTCGTGCCCGGCCTCGACCGCGCGAGCCGCGGCCACCGCCGAGTCGACGCCACCGGACATCGCGGCCAGGACCTTCATGATCGAATTTCAACTTCCGTGGATCGGGAGAGCGCAGGACCGGCCAAGTCTAATGCCCCCGCCGGTGAGGGGGTCTAGCCGGCGAGACGCCCGGCGGCTCGGGCCCGTTCGACCGCCTCCGGCAGGGCGCGAAGCAGACGGTCGAGGTCGGCCTCACCGGTGCCCCGGCCGAACGAGAACCGGACCGACGACCGGGCCTCGGCCGGAGTCCGGCCCATCGCCAGCAGGACGTGGCTCGGCTGGGTGACGCCGGCCGAGCAGGCGGCGCCGGCCGAGCAGTCGATCCCGGCGGCGTCCAGCAGCAGCACGATCGCGTCGGCCTCGCAGCCGTCGAAGGAGACGTTGACGATGCCGGGCAGTACGGCCTCCCGCGGGCCGTTCACCCGGGCGCCGGGCAGGCCCGCCAACCCCTCGACCAGCCGATCCCGGAGCCGGCCCAGGCGCTCGGCGTACGCGACCCGGTCGGCCACCGCGGCCTCGACGGCGGCCGCGAAGCCGGCGATCGCCGGGACGTCGACCGTGCCGGAGCGCACGTCGCGTTCCTGGCCGCCGCCGTGCTGGACCGGAGTCAATGTCACCTCGCGCCGCGTCAGCAGGGCACCGACCCCGACCGGCCCGCCGAGCTTGTGCCCGGTCACCGTCATCAGGTCCAGGCCGGAAGCGGCGAAGTCGATCGGCAGCTGGCCGGCCGCCTGCACCGCGTCGGAATGAGCCAGCGCCCCGATCCCCCGGGCCTGCTCGGCCAGCCGCGGGATCGGTTGCACCGTCCCGACCTCGTTGTTGGCCCAGATCACCGAGACCACGGCGGTCGGCGTCGGCAGGCCGGCCACGGCCGCCGGATCGACCCTTCCGTCGGCGTCGACGCCGAGCAGGGTCAGCCCCGCACCCTGCTCCTTGGCCAGCCATTCGGCCGCCTCCAGCACGGCGTGGTGCTCGATCGCGCTGACCGCGACCCCGGTCCGGCCGGCATCGGCGCCGCGGGCGGACCAGAAGGCGCCCTTGATCGCCAGGTTGTCGGCCTCGGTGCCGCCGGAGGTGAAGATCACCTCGGTCGGATGCGCGCCCAGCGCCGCGGCGATCGCCTCCCGGCTCTCCTCCACCACCCGCCGCGCGTCCCGTCCGGACCGGTGCAGCGACGACGGATTCCCGACCCGGTCGAGTTCCCGCGTGATCGCCCGGATCGCGGCCGGAACCAACGCGGTGGTCGCCGCGTGGTCGAGGTAGACCCGCTCGCTCACCCGGCCAAGGCTACGTGGCCGGCCCGACCGTTGCCTCCGCCCCGGACCCGGCGCGAAATCTTGACGCGATCCATACGCGTCGCCACCCCGGAGTGACGTGCGCCGATGGCTATTCTCCGGGCGGTGTTCGACTGTCATCCGCGGGCCGTTCCGGAGGTGCATGGTGAGTGATCGACAGCAGGCGGGCCCGGCGGGCCCAGCCGCGGCGACGGAGGTCCCGGCTCCCGCCGACCCGGCCGGCCACGGCCGCGGCGCCGGCGGTGTGGTCCGGCTCGCGGTCGTGGTCGGAGCGCTCGGGGTGGTGTTCGGCGACATCGGCACCAGCCCGATCTACACCCTGCAGACGGTCTTCAACCCGGCCGATCCGCACCCCGTCCCGGTCACCACCGACAACGTGTACGGCGTGGTGTCGTTGATCTTCTGGTCGGTGATGATCATCGTCACGATCACCTACGTGATGCTCGCCATGCGCGCCGACAACGACGGCGAGGGCGGCATCATGGCGCTGATCACGCTGTTGCGCCGGTGGACCGCGGGGCGGGGTCGCAAGGCCGCGGTCGTGCTGGCCGGAGTCGGCATCTTCGGCGCCTCGCTGTTCTTCGGCGACAGCATGATCACCCCGGCCATCTCGGTGCTGTCGGCGGTCGAGGGCATCAAGGTGATCCAGCCGTCGCTGGAGCAGTTGATCATCCCGGTCACCGCGGTGATCATCGTGATCCTGTTCGCCGTCCAACGCCGGGGCACCGCGGCGGTCGGCCGGGCGTTCGGGCCGGTGATGATCGCCTGGTTCGTCACCATCGGCGTGCTGGGCGCGATCGGCATCTCGTCCAACCCGGTGATCCTGACGGCACTGTCACCGACCTACGCGATCGGCTTCCTCGCCGGCCATTTCCACATCGCGTTCTTCGCGCTGGCCGCCATCGTGCTCTCGGTCACCGGTGCCGAGGCGCTCTACGCCGACATGGGCCATTTCGGCCGCCGGGCGATCTCCCGCGGCTGGCTGTTCCTCGTCTTCCCGGCCTGTGTGCTCAGCTACTTCGGCCAGGGGGCACGGATCCTGGCCGATCCCGCGACGATCTCCAGCCCGTTCTTCCTGCTCGCGCCGGACTGGGGCCGGCTGCCGCTGGTCATCCTGGCCACGGCGGCGACCGTGATCGCCTCCCAGGCCGTGATCACCGGCGCCTTCTCGGTGGCCTCCCAGGCCGCCCGGCTCGGCTACCTGCCGCGGCTGCGGATCGCCCACACCTCCGAATCGACGATCGGCCAGATCTACGTGCCGTGGGTCAACTGGCTGCTGCTGGTGACGGTGCTCACCCTGGTCTTCGCCTTCCGGAGCTCCTCGGCGCTGGCGTACGCGTTCGGGATGGCCGTGACCGGCACCATCGCCATCACCACGCTGCTGTTCCTGTTCATCGCCCGCTCGACCTGGAAGGTCCCGCTCTGGCTGCTCATCCCCGGCGGGGCGATCCTGCTCGGCGTCGACGCCCTGTTCATCGCGGCCAACCTGACCAAGCTGGTGCACGGGGCCTGGCTGCCGCTGTTCATCGGGCTGACCGCGTTCGTGATCATGACCACCTGGCAGCGCGGCCGGCAGATCGTCACGGAGCGGCGGGAGCGACTCGAGGGCTCGCTGCAGACCTTCGTCGAATTCATCCGCTCGGGCACACCGGCCACCACCCGGATCCCCGGCACCGCCGTCTTCCTCAACCGGGGCAAGGAAACCGCACCGCTGGCCATGCGGGCCAACGTCGAGCACAACCACGTGCTGCAGGAGCATGTGGTGATCGTTTCGATCGAGACCCTGCCGACCCCGCGGGTCCCGCTCAGCGACCGGATCGTGGTGGACGACCTCGGGTACGGCGACGACGGCATCATGCACGTCACGGCACGGTTCGGGTATCTGGACACCCCCGACGTGCCGGCCGCCCTCGACTCACTCGACCCGGCGACCACCGAGGGGCAACTGGACCTCAGCCAGGCGTCCTACTTCCTGTCCAAGATCGAGCTCCGCCGCGGGACCGACCCGACCATGGCCGGCTGGCGCAAGCACCTGTTCATCGCCACGTCGCACATCACCGGCGACCCGGTCGAACACTTCGCCCTCCCCCGCGACCGCACCGTGATCATGGGCTCCCACATCGACCTCTGAGCGACTTGTCAGAACTGAGTTGTGCCGGAGCACAACTCAGTTCTGACAACTCGGTGAATCACTTGCGGGAGTTGACCTCGGCGGTGACGGCGGGGAGGACGGTGTGCAGGTCGCCGACGATGCCGAGGTCGGCGAGGGCGAAGATCGGCGCCTCCGGATCCTTGTTCACCACCAGGATCGACTTCGAGGTCTGCATCCCGGCCCGGTGCTGGATCGCGCCGGAGATGCCGGCGGCGACGTACAGCTGCGGCGACACGGTCTTGCCGGTCTGGCCCACCTGGTACGCGTGCGGATACCAACCCGAGTCGACGGCGGCCCGGGACGCGCCGACCGCGGCGCCGAGGGCGTCGGCCAACTCCTCGACCGGGGAGAAGTTGCCGCCGGTGCCCCGGCCGCCGGCGACCACGATCGCCGCCTCGGTCAGCTCGGGCCGGCCGCTGGCCTGCTTCTCCTCGGTCTTCACGATCCGGGCCCGCTTGGCCGCGTCGTCGATGGAGACCGCGGCCGACTCGACGGCCGGCTGGGCCGGTGCCGCCTCCGGCGCGGTCGCGTTGGCCTTGACGGTGATCACCGGAGCGCCGTGGGTGACCTTCGCCCGGACACTCCAATTGCCGGCGAAGACGGACTGGGTGGTGATCACCTCGCCGTCGGCCAGCTCGAGATCGACCACGTCGGTGATCAGCCCGGAGCCGAGCTTGAACGCCGCCCGGGCGGCGATCTCCTTGCCGTCCAGGGTGGAGGTGATCAGGATCGCGGCCGGCTGCAACGGCCCGGCGACCTCGGCCAGCGCGGCCGCCTTCGGCGCGATCAGGAACTCGTCCAGAGCCGGATCGACCACGGAGATGATCTTGGTGGCGCCGTACTCACCCAGCTGCGGCGCCGCGGCCTCCGCACCGGCCCCCAGCACGACCGCGACCGGATCACCGATCCGCCGGGCCAGGGTCAGCAGCTCCAGGGTCGGCTTGGCGACCTGGCCGTCGGTGTGTTCTACCAGGACTACGACTGTCGACATCGCGTCTCCCTCGCTCTCAGACGTACTTACCGGCGGACAGGAATTCGACGACCGCGGCGGCCCCGCTGCCGTCGGCGTCGGTGACGACCTGACCGGCCTGCTTCGGCGGCCGCGGGTCGGTGGTCGCGACGGCGGTCCAGGACCCGGCGAACCCGAGCCCGGCCGGATCGACGCCGAGATCCTCGACGGTCCACTCCTCGACCGGCTTCTTCTTCGCCGCCAGGATGCCCTTCATCGACGGGTAGCGGGCCTCGCCCGACTGGTCGGTGACGCTGACGATGGCCGGCAGCTCGGCCTCGATGGTCTGGCTGGCCACGTCGCCGTCCCGGCGGATCGAGATGGTCCGGCCGTCCAGCGCCACGGTCGCCCCGAACGTCAGCGCCGGCCAGCCGAGCCGCTCCGACAGCAGCGCCCCCATGACGCCCATCGACCCGTCGGTCGAGGACATGCCGGTGATCACCAGGTCCGGCTCGAGCTTGCCGATCGCCGCGGCGAGCAGCGCGCTGGTGCCGATCACGTCGGTGCCGTGCACGGCGTCGTCGCAGATGTGGACGCCGGACGTGGCGCCCATCTGCAGCGCGCGCTTGATCGCGTCGGCCGCGTCGTCCGGCCCGAGGGTCAGCGCCACCACCTCGACGTCGTCGCCCTCGTCGGCCAGCCGGAGCGCCTGCTCCACCGCGTATTCGTCCAACTCGGACAACAGCCCGTCGACCTCGCGGTCGACCGTTCCGTCGTCGGTGAACGTCCGATCACCGGTGGCATCCGGCACGTACTTGACCAGCGTCACGATCTTCATCGCAGCTCCCTCTGCTCGCTTCAGGTCAGCATATTACCGACGAGTAACTTATCCGTCAGGTCGCCCCACCCAACGGGACGACGGGGTTTGCACCCTGAGCCTGTCGAAGGGCCGGTCAGCTGATCCCTCAGGCACTCTAAGGGGCGCGATCGGCCCTGCTCCACGACAGGTTCAGCCGGGATCCACCGATGATCTTGGTCGTGGTGTCGCGAAAGCTCTTCGTGCGGGGCGAAACGGCCATTGCCACGTGGCAATCTCCAGCACGAAGAGCTTTCGCGACACCACGACCGGGTGCACGCCGAGGATTGGAAAGACGCGCCAAGGACGGGCGGGTTACGGCGGTTCCCGGGAACCGCCGGCCGGGCACCGGTGGCGCGGCGGCCGGGATCATCGATTGTGACGAATCCCGGCTCAACCGGTCCCGAAGGGCCGGGAAACGTCACAGTGGATGCCCAACCAGCGACTTCCCGCCCAACACCGACACCCGGCCACCCAACCCGGCGGACCGCCCTGACCCGCCCGTCCTTAGCGCGTCTTGTCCGGCCGTCAGGCCGAAACCCGACCGGGCACTCAACTGGCGGGCCCTTCGACAGGCTCAGGGAGCGAAAGGGTCACCCGCGAGCAGGCGTTGCACCTCGGCCTCGGCCTGCCGGCCCAAGGCTTCGACGTAGGCGCGTTCGGCGGCGGCGTCGGCGTACCGGTCCGACCGGTTCGCGACCACCCGGGCCGGTACGCCGGCGCAGATCGACTGCGGCGGGATCACGCCCCGGACCACCGCGTGGGCCGCCGCCACGGACCCGTCGCCCAGGTCGGCGCCGCGCACCACGGTGACCCCCGCCCCGAGCCAGCAGTCGGCCCCGATCCGGACCGGCGACTTGATCAGCCCCTGGTCCTTGATCGGTACGGCGATCTCGGCGGTGCGGTGATCGAAGTCGCAGACGTAGACCCGGTCGCCGAGGATCGTGGCGTCGCCGACCTCGATGTCGAGATAGCAGTTGATCGTGCTGTCGTACCCGATCACGCACTTGGCGCCGACCCGCAGCACGCCCTCGTGCGCCCGCAGCTTGACCCGCTCGCCCAGGTGGGTCCAGCGGCCAATGATCAGCCGCCCGAAACCCTTCCGCACCTCGAACCGGACGCCCGGACCGATGAACGCGTACCCCTCGAACTCCACCTCCGGGTGGCGCAGCCGGACCCAGAGGTAGCGCAGGGCGGTCCGCAGGTGTCCGGGCGTCAGGAACCGGCGCCGGATCAGCCAGCGGACGGTGTCGAGGAACCGCGCCATCCGGGTCAGGCCGCCGGCTGGGGCTTGGTCCCGGTCACCGACACGTTGTAGTAGAGCCAGTCGGGGACGACCCGGGACAGCACCCGGTCGACGGCGCTCAGCCCGAGCCAGGATCGGTAGGCGAACATCCGCCAGCCCCAGCCCAGCCGCTCCGGCCGGATCGCCGCCTCGAAGGTCCGGATCGGCCAGCCGGCCCAGGCCGCGGTCAGTTCCTCGGTCACCGTCGCCACGTCGTCCAGGCCGGCGGACCGCACGGTGGCGGCCAGCGCGGCGGGATCGAAGGTGTGCAGGTCGACCACGGCCTCCAGCGCGGCGGCCCGGGAGGACTCGTCCAGCTCCTCCCTGGGCCGGGACCAGGACCGCAGCGGGCCGAGGCTGGTCACCTTGGTCGTCGCGGCCCAGGTCGCCCGGGACAGCCGGCGGGCGATCGCGTCGCCCCAGCGGGTCGGCTCGCCACAGATCACCACCCGGCCGCCGGGCTTCAGCACCCGCCGGATCTCGGCGAACGCCTGGGCCACGTCGGGCAGATGGTGGATCACGGCGTGGCCGATGACCAGGTCGAAGCTGTTGTCGTCGTACGGCAACTTCTCGGCGTCACCGACCCGGCCGCCGATCGTGTAGCCGAGCCGCTCGGCGTTGCGCTGGGCGGCGGTGACCATGCCGGCCGAGATGTCGCTCACTTCGCCGTCGGCGATAACCCCGGCCTGCATCAGGTTGAGCGTGAAGAAGCCGGTCCCGGCGCCGATCTCCAACGATTTCGGGTACGGCCAGCCGTCGGCGCCGGCCACCGCGGCGAAGCGATCCCGGGCGTAGTTGATGCAGCGCTCGTCGAACGAGATCGACCACTTGTCGTCGTAGCTGCCGGCCTCCCAGTCGTGGTAGAGCACCTGAGCCAGCTTGGTATCGGACCAGGCCGCCTCGACCTGCTCAGCCGTGGGCGGCGGAATGGGTTGCGACATGCCGCAAACTCTAGCGGCCTAGTTACCGGCGAGTAACCTGCACAATGGACAGTCCGGCCAGCGTCGACCGGACCCGGTCGGAGTCGACCGCAATTGATGGCCGACCGGTAGGAGTGTGAGGACTTGGGGGAAGGGCAGATGACGACGACCGCCGCGACCGACCCGGCGGCTGCGACCGCGCCCGAACCGGAGGCGGCCGGCGCGCCCGAATCGGCGAACCCGGACTCGGCGACGCCGTCCACCGTGACCGAATCGACCGCCCCTGAGGCGGCTGAGCCGACGGAATCGGCGTCGGCGACCTTCACAGCGCCCGATCCGGCGACCGTGCTCGGGGCCCGGGTCCACGACGGCGGCGTGACTTTCGCCCTGTGGGCCCCGCGGGCCAGCCGGGTCGAGCTGGTGCTGGTCGGCGACGACCGGTCGCAGTCGAACCGGGATCTGGCGCGGGCCGAGGACGGGGTCTGGAGCGGCGAGGTGCCGGGCGTCGGCGCCGGCCAGCGGTACGGCTACCGGGTGCACGGCGAGTGGGCGCCGGAGCTGGGAGCCCGGTTCAATCCGGCCCGACTGCTGCTCGATCCGTATGCCCGCGCGATCACCGGCGGGGTCGACTACAGCGGCCCGATCCTCGACCATTCGGGTGGCTCGACCGATGTCCCGGACCGGACCGACTCGTTCCTGGCGGTGCCACTGAGCGTCGTCGTCGGCGACACACCGAGCCCGGAGCCGCTGGCCGAGCCGGTGCCGGCGGAGCGGACCGTGATCTATGAGTTGCATGTCGCCGGCTACACCCGGCTGCATCCGCTGGTGCCCGAGCACCTGCGCGGCACCTTCGCCGGCCTGGGCTATCCCGCGGTCACCGATCACCTGCGCTCGCTCGGGGTGACGTCGGTGGAACTGCTGCCGGCGCACCATTTCGTCTCCGAGCCGTTCCTGGTCGGACGTGGGCTGACCAACTATTGGGGTTACAACACCCTGGGCTTCTTCGCGCCGCACGCCGCCTACGGCTCGGTCGGCACCCTCGGCGAGCAGGTGACCGAGTTCAAGGAGATGGTGACGGCGCTGCACCGGGCCGGGATCGAGGTGATCCTGGACGTGGTCTACAACCACACCGGCGAGGGCGGCCACACCGGGCCGACGCTGTCCTTCCGCGGCATTGATCATCGCGGCTACTACCGACTGACCGATGATCAACGCAACGACTACGACGTCACCGGCTGCGGCAACTCGGTCGACACGTCCAACCCCGGCGTGCTCAGGATGGTGCTCGATTCCTTGCGCTACTGGGTTTCCGAGATGGGCGTGGACGGGTTCCGCTTCGACCTGGCCACCACCCTGTTGCGTGATCAGCGACACCACGTCGACCATGATCATCCGCTGCTCAAGGCTATCGCCGAGGATCCGGTGCTGGTCGGGACCAAGATCATCGCCGAGCCGTGGGACGTCGGCCCGTACGGCTATCAGGTCGGTGCCTTCGGCGTCGGCTGGAGTGAGTGGAACGACCGCTTCCGCAACACGGTCCGGGACTTCTGGCGCGGGCACACCCATGGCGTACGCGAGCTCGCGACCAGGCTGGCCGGATCGCAGGATCTGTTCGACCAGGACGGCCGGGAGGCGACGGCCGGCGTCAACTTCATCACCGCCCACGACGGGTTCACGCTGCGTGACCTGGTCAGCTACGACGGCAAGCACAACGAGGCCAACGGCGAGCACAACGCCGACGGCGCCGACGACAACCGGTCCTGGAACTGTGGCCACGAGGGCGAGACCGACGATCCCGGCGTGACCGGGTTGCGGCACCGGCAGGCCCGCAACCTGATGGCCACCCTGTTGCTGGCCTCCGGGACGCCGATGATCACCGCCGGTGATGAGCTGGGCCGGACCCAGCAGGGCAACAACAACGCCTACTGCCAGGACTCCCCCTTGTCCTGGGTGCACTGGGACACCGAGGCCGATTGGCGCGACCTCGGCGACCTGACCCGCGAGCTGCTCGCGCTCCGGGCCGACTCGCCGATCTTCGGCCGGCCGGGGTTCCGGCATTCGGAGCCGATCCTGGACGCCCGCTCCCGACCGACCGGCCGGAAGAATCTGGCCTGGTTCGGCGGCGGCGCGCAGGAGCTGACCGACGCCGAATGGGACGACGGCGCCCGGCGCACCCTCGGCATGTATCTCGCCGACGACACGCCGGATCGTGATCATGACGAGGCGTATCTGATCTGGTTCCACTCCGGTGCCGATCAGGTGGAGGTCGAGCTCCCCGGCGATCCATGGGCGAAGGGTTACACCGTGCTGGCCCACACCGGCGTCGAAGGCGAGCTGCCGGAGGAGCTGATCGACTCCGGTCATCGGCTGACCCTGCCCGGCCGGATCGTCGTGCTGCTGCGGGTCGACTGACGACGGATGTTGATCATGACCCCGGAGCGCCGGAACCGGATGGTGGGATTGATGTCGCGACTGATCCCGCACCCCGATCCACCGTGGCCGGCGGTGCTGCGGCTGCTCCGCGCGGAGCCGCTGCGGCCGCTCGCCCGGCTGATGTACGGCGCGCCACCGGACCGGGTCGTGGTCGCCGACCGGATCCTGCTCGATCGGCCGAACCAGCCGATCCGGCTCCGGATCTACCGGCCCCGCGACCTCGAGCCGGGCCGGCCGTTGATGATCAACTTCCACGGCGGTGGCTTCGTCCTGGGCAACCTGACCCAGACCGACTGGCTCTGCGGCCAACTGGCCGACCGGGCCCGGCTGACCGTGGTCTCCTGCAGCTACCGGCTGGCACCGGAGCATCCGGCGCCGGCGGCGGTCGACGACACCTGGACCGCGGCCCGTTACGTCACCGAACGAGCGGCCGAGTTCGAGGCCGATCCGGAGCGGATCGGCGTGATGGGCAACAGCGCCGGCGGCACCCTCGCCGCGCTGCTGGCGCTCCGGGCCCGGGACGAACCGCTCGCCGTGCCGCTGTGGCGGCAGGTGCTGCTCTATCCGGCGACCGACCTCACCCTGTCCTCCGCCTCGATCGCTGAATTGCCCGACGCCCCGCTGGCCACCCGCCGGGTGCTCGACTGGTACGGCCGGCAGTATCTGCCACGCGGCCGGCCGGACAGCCTGGAGGGAACCGATCCGCGGATCAGCCCGATGCACGCCGCTGATCATGCCGGCCTGCCGCCGGCCCTGTTGATCGCCGCGGGCCAGGATCCGCTGCGCGACGACGCCGTCCGCTACGGCGCCGTGCTCACCGCGGCCGGGGTGCCGAATCGAGTGATCGTCTATCCCGACGCCGTGCACGGCTTCCTGTCGATGCGCAGGATGGCCGAGGCAACCCTCGCCCTGACCGAGATCGTCGCCGAACTGTCGCAGTGACGCCCCGTCGACGGGCGCTTGTTCCGTTCCCTGAGCCTGTCGAAGCACGTCCTGAGCCTGTCGAAGGGGGCAAGCCTGACCGCGCCGCTAGCATCTGATCATGACCGAGTGGGCCAGGCCGCTGCAGGGGTTGACCGCGTTGATCATCGGCGGCGGGGGCGCCGGCATCGGACGCCGGATCTCCCAGGACTTCGCCGCCGCCGGGGCCGCGGTGGCGGTCGCCGATCTTGATCCCGACCGGGCCGGCGAAGCGGCGGCCGAGCTGGTCGCGGCCGGATCGGAGGCGATCGCGCTGGTCGGCGACGTCCGGGCCGAAGACGGAGCCGACCGGTTCGTCGCTGACACGGTGGCCCACTTCGGCCGGCTCGATGTCCTGGTCACCGTGGTCGGCGGTCAGCTCGCCTTCGTCCCGGCGGGTCGGCTGCACGAGCTGACCGACGCCGACTGGGAGTTGATCTTCGACGTCAACCTGGGCTACGTCCGGCGAGCGGTGCGGGCCGCGGTCACCGTGTTCCTGGAGCAGGGCGGCGGCACGATCGTCAGTGTCGGGTCGATCACCGGGATCATGTCGGCCCCGGAGCAGGGCGGTTACGGCGCGGCCAAGGCCGGCCTGTCCAGCCTGGCCCGGACCGTCGCCGCCGAATACGCCGGTGACGGGATCCGGATGAACGTGATCGCCTGCGGCGCGATCTCCACCGCCGTTGCCGCCGCCGCCCAGGACGACGCCGGACTGCGGCAGATCCCGTTGGGCCGCTACGGCCGGCCGAGCGACGCGAGCGCGGCCGCCGTCTTCCTCGCCTCTCCCCTGGCTTCCTACATCACCGGCCAGAGCCTGCTCGTCGACGGCGGCGTCTCGATCCGGGCGCCCTTTCCCGACTGACCGGTCGGCCCCGGCACCGAACAACGGTTTCGTAGTGAGGCGCAGTTCTACGCCAATGACTGCTTGATCGATCGCCCGGACGACGCACACTCGATTCAAGAATGCTGTTTCGAGATTCCGGGGGGAATCATGGACGCAATCAGCATCATCATGATCATCTTTTTCGGCTTCTGCGTCAGTCTCGGCATTTGCGGCCATCTGGCCTGCTCTTGGCTGACTCGGCCCGCCACTGTTCGCATCACCGGTCGCATTCCCGACATGGAGGAATGGCTGCCACAGGCCATGCACCGCTCGGCGATCGCCCACTATTCTTCGGCCCGGTGGGGATCCCAGTGTTTGATCATGCAGGATCGGGGCGGCCGGCCGACGAAATACCTGGCCGTACTACTCGGAAATCAGGGCGAATATCGAGTCGAAGTGGAACTCCCGCCCTATACCGCCGGCACCTACTTCACCGCGGAATTCCCATTAGTGGCCACGGTGACGTTGATCACCTATCTTTACAGCGGATCCTGGCCGCGCCGGCTGTTCTTCGGAAAGTGGCCCGACAAGATCGCGATCATCGCCCGTGCGCGGGTGATCCGGCAGCTCAGGAAGCACGCCCGCCGAGCGGCGCGCGAACTCAGCTATCCGTGATGATCATGCGTCAGCGGACGGAAGGATCCCAGGTCCACTCCGGCTGCCGCGGATGATCCGGCAGAGCGATCCGGCCGGTGCACCAGAGCAGCTGCGCGACTGGATCGACGTGATCGGGCCGGCTCGGGAAGAGCCGCTCGACCGCGAATCCGGCTAACTCCGCCGGCGGTCGCCAGTCACGGCCCAACGCGGCCGAGATGTCAAAGGCATGCACGAGACCGTCGACGGTGGCCATCGCCACCCATCCGGACAGGTCGGCGGCGCCGTGCGGATGCCAGGCCCGGAGCTCCGGATCGGCGGTGGCGACGGCGATACGCAGCAGGCCGGCACAGGCATCGACGGCCCGCAACACCTGCTCCGGCTCGGCGGCGGGATCGGTCCGGACCTCGGCCGGCACCCAGTCGTGCCGCGGCCGGGCGACGACCTGGGCGGCCTGGGCGAAGAACGAGTCGGCGATGTGCGCCGCCGTCTCGCGGCAGGTCCAGTCCAGGTCACGGGCCGGGGTCGACCAGTCCGCACCGGTCAGCGGGGTCAGCGCCGACCGGAGCTGTGTCGCGACCTCGGAGATGATCATGGCCCCACTCGCCGCGTCCGACACTGTCCGGGCCGGCTCAGACGCCGGCACGGCCGTCGATCCTCTCCCGGATCAGATCGGCGTGCCCGCAGTGGCGTGCGTACTCGGCGATCAGGTGGGTGTAGATCCAGCGGAGGCTCACCTCGCCGCCGAGAAACGGGCTGGTGTGGTCCAGCGCCAGGGCCGCGGCGTTGCGGTCGCCGTGCTCGACCTCGCCACGCCAGATCGCCAGTGCGTCGGCCAGGGTCGTCTCCGGCGACAGGTCGAAGCCGCCGTCCGGCCCGTCCGGGTCGGCCTCGGGATCGAAGATCGGCGGCGCGTCCTCGCCGGCCAGCACCCGCCGCAACCAGTTCCGCTCGACCTCGGCCAGGTGCTGCACCAGCCCGAGCAGGGTGAGCGGTGAGGGCGCCGCCGAAGCCGTCCGGGCCTGCTCCTCGGTCAGCCCGTCGCACTTCAGCGCGATCGTGGCCCGATAGAAGTCCAGCCAGGCGGTCAGCGTGGTCCGCTCATCCGCGGTCGGCGGCGGACGCAGTCGTTCGGTGATCATCACCGCATCCTGGCAGCCCGGACCGACAGCCCGGGTCAGAAGGTGAGTTGCCGCGGCGGTAGCCCGGACTGGATCTCCTCCATCGCGGAATAGAGATGGTGCCAGCCGTCGCGTACGGCGAACAGGCCGTGACCCGGATACAACCCGTCGGGCTTCAGGGCCGCGAGCCGGCGGATCGTCCGGGTCGACTCGCGCACGGAACAGTCCCACAGGTCCTGCAGCAGGATCCGTCCCTGGGCGAAGGCGGCGTCACCGCTGAACAGATCGGTGCCGCCGGGCCGGTGCAGTAGAAAGGCGAGATGCCCGCTGCTGTGCCCCGGCGTCGACAACACCTCCAGTTCCAGCTCGCCGACGGCCAGTCTTTCGCCGTCGGTCAGCTCCCCGTCGACGGCGCAGGATCGAAACCGGTAGTCGTCGGGATAGCCGCCCGGCCCCTGCATCACATCGAAGCTCGCCTTCTCGGCGTCACCCTCGCGCAGGTAGCCCGCGACCTCGGCCGATGCGTAGACGGTCGCGCCGAGCACCCGGCCGAGCTCCGCCGCTCCGCCGGAGTGATCGGCATGCGCGTGAGTGATCACGATCCGACTGACCAGGGCCCCGGCACCCGCCCGCTCGATCTCGGCCAGGATCGGCTCGGTCTCGATCCCGGCGCCGCTGTCGATCAGCACGGCGTCGCCGCCGCTCATGATCAGATAGACGTGACAGTCGCGGGGATGGGTGATCGAGAAGCCGGCGCCGCCACTGCCGACGAGCCAGACGTGATCGGTGAGTCGCACGTCGCGAAGACTAGCCGCCACCGCCGACGACCGTCGCCTTCGATTCGGCGCCGGCGAGCCTGCGTAGGCCACCGACCACCAGCGACGGATGCTTGCGCCCGTTCAGCCAGCGGCCGATCGGGGTCGCCCGGACCAGCAGGTCGTAGCTGATCAACAGCACCGCGGCGCAGACCGCCCAGGTGACCAGCAGCTTGATCAGGATCGGCCAGTTCAGGTCGCGCAGCCCCCATTCGATCAGCAGCAGGATCGGCAGGTGCAGCAGATACATCCAGTACGACGCATCGGCCAGATAGCGCACCGCCGGCACCTCCCGCCGCATCAACCGGGTGCACAGGCCGACCAGGCCGAAGGTCCAGGTCCAGCCGGCCAGCGCGATCACCGCGATCGTCAGCGGACCGGGCAGGATGTCCGGCGCGAACCAGCCGAGCACGGTCAGGCCCGCCGCGATGATCAACTGGAACGGCCAGCCGCGACCGAGCCGGGCCAGCGCGTCGCCCCGGCTGTGCAGGAACCAGCCGGTGAGGAACGCGCCGAGATAGGCGGTCGAGGCGCCGGGGACCGGCATCAGGGTGACCGGCTCCTGGATCCCGGTCAGCCGGTCCGGGCCCTGCAGCAGCAGCCCGGCCGCGTACGGCAGCGCCGCGATCAGGACGCCGGCCGGCGTGGCCAGCAGCGAGCCGATCCGGCCGGCGATCCGGCCGCTGCGCTCGGCGCCGAGGACCCGGACCAGGATGGCTCGGACCGCGACGGTGATCAACACACACTGCAGCAGCACGACCAGGAACCACAGCTGGCCCGGCGGGATCCAGTTCAGCGGGTTCGCGGTGTCGGTCGGTGCCGCGGTCTGCGGCGATTCGCTGAACGTCCCCGCGGCCACCGCGATCAGCCCCAGCGAGCCGACCGCGAGCGGCCAGAAGACGATCACCGGCAGCCCGATCCGCAGCGCCCGGTCCTTCAGGTATCGGCCCGGCCCACGCCGCTGCAGCACCATTCGGCCGAAGTAGCCGGCCAGCATCATGAACAACGCCATCCGGAACAGGTGGATCACATACATGCCGGCCGCCGCCGCCTCGGTCGTGTACCGGTCGGCGACCAGCCAGCCGCCGCCGGGCAGGAACGGCGCCAGGCCGTGCAGCACGATGCCGAGCAGCAACGCGCCGCCGCGCAGCGCGTCGAGCCCGTGCAGCCGCGGAGCGGACGGGGTGGTCTGGTTCGTGACGGCCGGAGCCGCAGCAGTCGTCATGCCACCGAGGTTACGGATCCGCGGTCCACGCCCGCATCGTCCATTCGTCTGACTCGACCCCGACTTTCGTCGGTCCGGCCGGCCGCTGTCGCAGAACCTCTTGGTATGGGGACCTAGCCTGCGATTTAACGTTGTAACGGCTCGCACGAAGAGGAATCGCGACATTCTCAGCGAAGCCACCTCTCCCTGCGGCCGGCGGCTCGCCCCTCGAACCGGACCACACTCGCGCCGCACGGACAACACCGCAGCCTGTGGATTGTGGGCTGCGGCGATGCCGGAACGTCGATGCTCGTCAGATGGCTCGGGACGAGATCGAACAGGCGTTGCATCGGGGTGGCGGGGTGATCAGGATCCGCGATCACCCGTCGTTGGCGCGGGCCGTCCAGCGACTCGCCGCCCAGGGACGGCTCCGGGCCTTGCTACCCGGGGTCTACTGCGACGGCGAGCAGAGCGAGTTGGCCGAGATCCGGATCCGGGCCGCTGCCTTGTGGGCGCCCGAAGCGGTGCTGACCGGGCCGGCGGCAGCCCGCTTGACCCTCTGGCCGGAGATCGCGGTGCCGGTGGTCACGCTGTCCCGCCGGATCCGACGGGCCGCACCACCCGGCTACCGGATCACTCAGGAACAACTGCCGCTCGATCTGATTCAGCAGCATCGGGGAGCCTGGGTCACGGTGCCGGCACTCACCGCGCTGGATCTGGTGCCGTGGATCGGCGGCCAGGGCATCGACGACGTGCTCCGGACCCGGACCGCGACCCTGGACTCGCTGTGGGAGGCGATCGCCCACACGCCGCGCCGGGCCGGCAACGCGTTGCGTCGTGCTGCTCTGCTCGACTCACGGCACACGCCCTGGTCCGAAGCCGAGCGACTGCTGCACGGGATCCTGCGCCGGGCCGATATTCGCGGCTGGTCGGGCAACGTGGCGATCGACTGCGCCGGCCGGTGCTACCCGGTCGATGTCGCCTTCCGGCGCCGCCGGGTGATCCTCGAGGTCGAGGCTCCTGGTGCCGTGAGCTACGTCTTCGACCCCGACAGAGCGATGCCCTCGACGATCTGGCGCTGCGCGATGATGAAGATGATCAGCAGCGGCGCCGCGGCGATCGTAACGGCCGCCATCAGGGCGCCCCAGTCGGAGCTGTAGGCGCCCTTGAACTGGTTGACCAGCAGCGGCACCGTGTAGTTGCTCTCGGTGTTGAGGAAGATCAGCGGATAGAAGAACGAGTTCCACTGGCCGAGGAAGATGAAGATCCCGAGCGCGACCATCGGGGTCCGCAGCAGCGGCAGGATGATCGTCGCGAAGATCCGGATCCGACCGGCCCCGTCGATCGCCGCCGCCTCCTCCAGCTCCAGCGGGATGCCGCGGACATACTGCCGGAGCAGGAAGACGCCGAACGCGTTGAACAGTGCCGCCGGCAGGATCAGCGCCCACAAGGTGTCGACCAGCCGCAGCGAGCCCATGATCACGTAGAGCGGGATGATCGTCAGCTGCTGCGGCACCATCATGGTGGCCAGGAAGACCAGGAACAGGGCCTCCCGGCCGGGGAAGCGCAGCCGGGCGAACGCGTAGGCGGCCATCGAGCAGGTGAGCAGGGAGACGACGGTGACACTGACCGAGACCAGCACGCTGTTGCCGAAGCCCTGCAGGAAGTTCGCGCCCTCGACCGCGGCGGTGTAGTTCTCCGAGGTCCAGTTGACCGGGAGCAGCAGCGGCGGCACCTGGAAGATCTCGTCCAGCGGCTTGAACGAGGACAACAGCATCCAGACGAACGGCATCGCCATCAACAGGCCGAACAGGATCAGCAACGCGTGCAGGATGATCATGGTCCAGCGGAACGGCCGCCGGTTGGCGCCGGGTTTGCTCGCTTCGACCGCCGAGACGGCCCTGATACTGAGATCGGTGGCAGTCATTCTGCGTAGTACACCCATCTGCGCTGGGCCAGCAACTGCAGGCCGGTCAAGATCAACAGGGAGATGAACAGACACACCGCGATCGCGGAGGCCTTGCCGTACGCGAACTGCCGGAACCCGATCTGGACGATCTCGTAGACGATCGTCCGGGATCCCGACGGGGCCGTCGTGTCGAGCATGACGTAGACGATGTCGAAGATCTGGAACGAGGCGATGATCGAGGTGATGGACAGAAACAGGATCGTCGGCGACAGGATCGGCAGTGTCACCTTGCGCAGCTTCTGCCAGGCATTCGCACCGTCGATGTCGGCCGCCTCGATCAGCGCCCGCGGCACGTTGGCCAGGCCGGCCATGAACATCACGACCTGATAGCCGATCCCCTGCCAGATCCCGACCAGGGCGAAGGACATGATCACGGTCTTCGGGTCCTGCAACCAGTCCGGCCCGGTGATCCCGACCGCGGCCAGCGCGTTGTTGATCGGCGAGATCTCCGGGTTGAACAGCCAGAGCCAGATCGCGGCGATCGCCACCCAGGAAGTCACCTGCGGCGCGAAGAACAGCACCCGGTAGACGCTGGTCATCCGACCCGCCTGTTGCAGGAAGAACGCGGCGATGAACCCGGACAGCAGCAGGCCCGGCACCTGCATCACCGTCAGCCAGATCGTGTTCCGGGCCGAGACGGCGATCTGAGGGTCACTGAAGATGTAGGCGTAGTTGCCGAACCCGGCGAAGGTCCGCTCACCGAAGCCGGTCCAGTTGGTGAAGGACAGGAACAGGGCGAAGATCAGCGGGCCGACCATGAAGACGATCAACCCGATCAACTGCGGGCCGAGGAAGCCCAACGCCCACAGGGATTCCCGGCGCCGCGAACGACGTTGCGCCGGTCGCTGCGGGACCGGAGCGGTCCGGGCGCCGGGCTTCGTCGACCGTTCGATCTCCTCCGCCAGATCGGTCATAGCGTCGCCGTCCCGTTCATGTAACCGGCGGCCTTCTGGGCGAAGGTCCGGAAGTCGGTCTTGTTCCGCATCAACGAGTCGAGATTGGTGCTCAGGTTCACCGAACGCTCCGGGTACGTGACCAGGACCTGCGGCGTGGTGAAACCGCGGGCCGCGATCTCGCTGAACCAGTGGCCGTGCTCCGGCACCCCGCCCTCGGTGACGATCTCGTCCAGCCCGGGGATCGCCGGCACCGCGTTGCCGCCGCCGGACAGCCGGAACCGTTGCCCCTCGGCGTTGCAGAACCGCGCGGCGAACTGGTTGGCCTCGACCGGGTTGTTGGTCTTGCTGTTCACGCACATCGCCGCGCAGTAGACCGCGGTGGTGGAGATCTCCGACCCGGATTCCGACGGCAGCGGGGCGATGTCGTAGGTGAAGCCCTCCAGCTTGCGCAGGTTGGGCAGGATCCACCGCCCGTACTGGATCGTGGCCAGCTGGCCGCCGTAGAACAGCGCGTCCACGCCCTGGCCGCGAGGCAGGGTGCCGCCGTAGCTGACATTGCCCTCGGCCAGCTGGTCCCACAGCCATTCCAGCACCGCGATGGCCTTGGGATCCTCGTGGAAGATCGCCTCGCCGCGTTCGTCGAGCGTCGCCCCGCCGAAGGTGGAGATCCAGCCGAGCAGGTCGAACCAGTTGGCCTCGAAGACCATCCCCCGTTTGCCGGTCGTCTTGATCTTGGTCAGCAGCTCGGTCAGCGCGTTCTGGTCCCAGCGTCCGGCTTCCTGCAGTTGCGCCGGATTCTCGGTCACGCCGGCCTCGGTCAGCAGACTCTGGTTGAACCAGAACACCTTCGGATTGCAGTCCACCGGCACCCCGTACAGCCCGCCGCCGTCCGGACCGCGACACCACTGCATCAACCCGGGATAGAACTTGTCCAGCTCGATCTCCGACCCCGACTGGTCGGCGAACCGCTCGAAGTCGGCCAGCAGGTTGGCCTTGATCAACTGGCCCATCACGATCTCGTTGACGTAGAACGCGTCCGGTGCCGTGTCGCCGACGATCCTGGTCAGCAGCTTCTGCGTGTAGTCGCCGACCACGACTTGGAACAACGGCTCGATCCCGTACCGCCCGTTGTAGTCGGCACTGAACTGCCGGAACCGCTCCGCCTCACCGGGATTGGCCCAGCTGGACCAGGTCAGCGACTTCGAGCCGGCCGGGGTCGGACCGCCCGACGGTGCCGCGCAGCCAGCCAGCAGTCCACCGCCGAGCGCCCCGACTCCCCCGGCCACGCCGAGGGACAGCGCCTCACGCCGCGACATCCGCCGCTGCATCCGCAACCCGTGATCACCATGTCCCGGCATCTCATCCTCCTCGGTGAGGCCCCGTGCCGCTGATTGGACTGTACGCCTGCCTCGCCTACGGTGGAAGCCTTGATTTCCTCGGTGCTCGTTGTTATGTGACCTCTTATTGATCATCTCTTCTCTTTGGAGGTAGGGAATCCCGCGGGGACTGTTGGGGGTCTGTGCGCGGGCAACCATCCGCCCGCGGGCCAGTGTGGGTGCCGCTGCCGCAGTCTGAGCATCCGCGTGCTCCCGCCAGGCCCGTCCACGCCCGCGCACAGACCCCCAACAGTCCCCGCTCCCTTTACGACGGACACCCCTTTTTTCCGCCTCAGCCGAGCGCCAGTCGCCTCACCTCCACTGCCAAACCGAGCGCGAACCTGATCATGAAGGAGTAGTGGGATTGATCACCAAGGCGGGCGGTGTCGAGGTGGAGCCTCGGGTGCTCGTTCCCTGAGCTTGTCGAAGGGCAACCGGATGGACCTGGTCTGCTCTTCAACAGCATCAGGGAACAAACACCGTCGTGACTACTCCAGCGCTCGGTTTGGCAGTCGGCGTGAGGCGACTGGCGCTCGGCTGAGGCGGTAAAAATACGTGCGGACCAAAGGGAGCGCTGGGGTCTGGGGGATAGGTGCGCGGGCGCGGACGGGCCTGGCGGGAGCCCGCGACCGCAGATTCGCGGCAGCGGCACCCACACTTGCTCGCGGGCGGATGGTTGCCCGCGCACCTATCCCCCAGACCCCAGCGCGGGATGCACCCTACGAGACCAGATCCCCCGGATACCGAACCAGACTCAGCTCAGCGCTGGACGCGAGTTGATCATGATGAGGCACCACCCGAACGGTGTACCCCAATCCCCCAGCCCGCCCGACCTCGATCACTCCCGAGTAGCGCCGAAGTCCGGAATCGGCATCAACTCCGGTATCCAGAGAAACAACGTGCGTGTGACGTAATTCGTCGTCCCCATCGAGCTCACCCGTGACGAGTTCAACGCGTACGTCCTCAGGGTCCAGGTCACCGAGCCGGACGAGCGCGCTGACCTCGATCTTGTCGCCCACCTGGACGGCATCGCCGGAACGAGAGGCGACATGATCAACGATCACTCCGCGCCAACCGGACCGGAGGCGGCGCTTCCAGGCGGCCAGGGCCTCGGCGCTCTGATCGTCGAGGGCGTGGGAGGAGGCGGCGGCCGGGGTGTAGAGGTCGGTGACGTAGTCGCGGACCATCCGGGCGGCCAGGACCTTGGGTCCGAGACCGGCGATGGCGTCGCGGATCAGCCGGACCCAGCGGTGCGGAATGCCGTCGGCGTCGGCGTCGTAGAAGCGCGGCACGATCTCGTTCTCGATCACGTCGTAGAGGGCGGCGGCTTCCAGGTCGTCCCGGTGATCTTGATCGACTGCGCCTTCGGCCGACGGGATCTCCCAGCCGTAGGCGGGGTCGTACCACTCGTCCCACCAGCCGTCGCGGATGGACAGGTTCGAGGCGCCGTTGAGGGCCGCCTTCATGCCCGACGTGCCGCAGGCCTCGTACGGCCGGAGCGGATTGTTCAGCCACACGTCGCAGCCCGGATACAGGGGCTTGGCCATCGCGATGTCGTAGTCGGGCAGGAAGACGATCCGGCGCCGGACCTGCTCCTCGTCGGCGAACCGGACCAGCTGCTGGATCAGCCGCTTGCCGCCCTCGTCGGCCGGATGCGCCTTGCCGGCCACGACAAGCTGGATCGGCCGGGTCGGGTGGGTGAGCAGCCGGGTCAGCCGCTCCGGGTCGCGCAACATCAGGGTCAGCCGCTTGTACGACGGCACCCGGCGGGCGAAGCCGAAGGTGATCACGTCCTCGTCCAGCACCGAGGCGGTCCACTCGGCCGGCTGGCCGCGGTGCGCGGCACTTGCGGCCAGACGTTCCCGGCAACTGGTGATCAACTGTCCGCGCATCCGCCGCTTCAACGACCACAACGCGCCCGCGTCGATCTCGGCCAGCCCGGCCCAGCGATATCCGTCCGGGTCGCCGCCGTCGGCACCGGAGTCGGTGGTCGCCTCCAGCAATTCCAACAGTTCCGGATGCATCCAGCTGGCGTGGTGGACGCCGTTGGTGATCGAGCCGATCGGCACCTCGGCCTCGTCGAAATCCGGCCACAGCCCGCGGAACATCTGCCGCGAGACCCGGCCGTGCAGCCGGGACACCCCGTTGGCCCGCTGGGCCAGCCGCAGCCCCATCACAGCCATGTTGAAGGTGTCCGGGTCGCCACCGTCGAAGTCCTCGGTGCCGAGCTCGAGGATCCGCTCCGGTTCGAGATCACCGAAGTCGGCGAACTGGTCCTTGATCAACTGCCGCGGGAACCGGTCGATCCCGGCCGGCACCGGAGTGTGGGTGGTGAACACGGTGCCGGCCCGGGTCCGCTCCAACGCCGCGTCGAAGCCGAGCCCGTCGGCCAGATACTCGCGGATCCGTTCCAGGCCGAGGAATCCGGCGTGGCCCTCGTTGGTGTGGAAGACGTCCGGCGCCGGCCGGCCGGTGATCGCGCAGTACGCCCGGATGGCCCGCACCCCGCCGATCCCGAGCAGCACCTCCTGGGCCAGTCGATGATCGGCGCCGCCGCCGTACAACCGGTCGGTGATCTGTCGCTCCGGCCCGGTGTTGGCTTCGAGTTCGGAATCGAGCAGCAGCAATGGCACCCGGCCGACCCGGGCCAGCCAGACCTGGGCCACCAGTCGATGATCACCCAGCGGCACCTCGATCCGGACCGGACCGTCGCCGGTCCCGTCACCGAGATCGCCGTGCAGCAGGGTCAGCGGCAGCGCGTTCGGATCGAGCAGCGGATACTGCTCCTGCTGCCAACCGGTCCCGTCCAGCGCCTGCCGGAAGTAGCCCTGCCGATAGAGCAGGCCGACCCCGATGATCGGCGCGCCGAGGTCGCTGGCGGTCTTCAGATGATCACCGGCGAGGATGCCGAGGCCGCCGGAGTACTGCGGCAGCACCTCGGTGATCCCGAACTCCGGGGAGAAGTAGCCGATCGCCGCCGGCGCAGCCGGGACCTCGGCGGCATAGCGCTGATACCAGCGATCACCGGTCAGATATTCGTCGAGATCTTCCTGGATCAGCGCGAGGTTGGTGAGAAATCTCCGGTCCGCCGCGAGCCGGGTCAGCCGCTCCGGCGGGACGGCAGCCAGCAACCGTACCGGATCACCGCCGGTCCGCCGCCACAGCTCCGGATCGATCGTCGAGAACAGTCGTCGGGTGTCGGCATGCCAACTCCAGCGCAGGTTCAGCGCCAGTTCACTGAGCGGTGCCAGCTCGTCCGGCAACACGGGGCGGACGGTGAATCGTTGGATCGCGCGCGCGGCTCACGGTAACCGAGCACGGCCGGCAGCGGGCGGCGCGGGACACCCTCGATGTGCACTAGGTTGGCTGCGTGACACGCAACCCTCGTTCGGTGATCAAAAAGGACACCCGCAAGCGCCGGTCGGCCCAGTCGGAAACTCCGGCCACGGCCGCCAGTCCGGCGTCACCGGCAACGCCGGGGACGCCGATCGGCCGGATCCCGATCACCGACGTGTCACCAGTGATCGAGGGTGGGGCCTACCCGGCCAAGGCCGTGGTCGGCGAGGAATTCCCGATCCGGGCCACCGTGTTCCGCGAGGGCCACGACGCGGTGAACGCCACCGTCGTGCTGACCGCGCCGGACGGGACCGAGCGACGCGTTCCGATGGCCGAAAGCACCCCGGCCGGTTTCAGTTGGCGCGAGGCCACCGTCGCCCTGGATCAGGAGGGTTGGTGGACGTACCGGATCGAGGGATGGAGCGATCCGTGGGGCACCTGGGCGCACGCGGCGGAGATCAAGATTCCGGCCGGCATCGACATCAATCTGGTCTGCGCCGAGGGCCGCAACCTGTACGCCGAGGCGGCGCAGCGGGCCGAGGCCGTCGGTGACGAGACCTCGGCCCTGGTGCTGCGGCACGGCGCCGTCTCCCTGTCCGCCGGACTGCAGGCCGAGGATCGGCTGACCGTCGCGCTGGCCGCCGACGCGCGGGCCGCGATCGGCCGCTACGGGCCGCGCGAGTTGATCACCAGCACGCCCTCGTACCCGATCTTCTGCGAGCGGCAGCGCGCGCTGTTCTCCGCCTGGTACGAGTTCTTCCCCCGCTCTCAGGGGGCCACCTTCGACGAGAAGTCCGAACGCTGGACCTCTGGCACCTTCGACTCCTCGCACGAACGGCTCGAGGCCGCCGCCGCGATGGGCTTCGACGTCGTCTATCTGCCACCGATCCATCCGATCGGCACCGGCTACCGCAAGGGCCGGAACAACTCGCTGACGCCCGAGCCCAGCGATCCCGGCTCGCCCTGGGCGATCGGCGCGGCCGAGGGCGGTCACGACGCGATCCACCCCGAGCTGGGTGACTTCGCCGCCTTCGACCGGTTCGTTGCCAAGGCCACGTCGCTGGGGCTGGAGGTCGCCCTCGACCTGGCGCTGCAGTGCTCGCCCGATCATCCGTGGGTCACCGAGCACCCGGACTGGTTCTCCGTCCGCAGCGACGGCAGCATCGCCTACGCCGAGAACCCGCCGAAGAAGTATCAGGACATCTATCCGCTGAACTTCGACCGTGATCCGTCCGGGATCGCTGCCGAATGTCTGCGCGTCGTCCGGTTGTGGATGTCGCACGGCGTCCGGATCTTCCGGGTCGACAACCCGCACACCAAGCCGGTCAGCTTCTGGGCCTGGCTGATGGCGGAGGTCCGGCACACGGACCCGGACGTGATCTTCCTCGCCGAGGCCTTCACCAAGCCACCGATGATGCATCTGCTCGGCAAGGTCGGCTTCCAGCAGTCCTACACCTACTTCACCTGGCGCAACGAGAAGGCGGAGATCGAGGAGTACCTGACCGAGCTCAGCCAGGAGACGGCCGGCTTCTTCCGGCCGAACTTCTTCGCCAACACCCCGGACATCCTGCCGGCCTTCCTGCAGCACGGCGGCAAGCCGGCCTTCACGATCCGGGCCGTCCTGGCCGCGACCCTGTCGCCGTCCTGGGGCGTGTATTCCGGCTATGAACTCTTCGAGAACGCCGCGTTGCGTCCCGGCAGCGAGGAGTATCTCGACTCGGAGAAGTACGAGTTCCGGCCCCGCGACTGGGCCGGGGCGGAGGAGAAGGGCGAGCACCTCGGTCTGCTCCTCGGCCGGCTGAACCAACTGCGCCGGGAGCACCCGGCGTTGCAACAACTCCGCAACATTCACTTCCACCACGCCGCGCATTCCGAGGTGATCGCCTTCTCCAAGCGGTCCGGCGACGACGTGGTGATCGTGGTCTGCAGCCTCGACCCGCACAACGTCGTCGAGTCCGAGATCCGGCTCGACCCCACGGCTCTCGGGCTGCGGCCGGACGCCGTGTATCAGGTGCACGACGAGCTGACCGGGCAGACCTGGCGCTGGGGCCAGCGGGCGTTCGTCCGGCTGACCCACGACGATCCGGCCCACATCCTGTCCGTCGTCAAACGATCATGACGGGGTCCGAGGTCCCGGCCGCCGGATCCGATGGAGCCGGGTCCGACGGATCGTTGCTGCCGTTCCTGGAGTCATCGCGCTGGTTCGCCGGCAAGGGCCGGTCGGCGACGCTGCGTTCGCTGACCCCGCTGCCCTGGTTGCGGCCGCCCGGCGAGTGGCCGGCGGTGCGGATCGAGATCGTCGAGGTCGGCTATCCCGACACGCACGCCGAGTACTACCAGCTGCCGCTGGCGTACCGGCCGGCGGCGGAGTCACCGGACCGGTCGGAGCTGCGCCGGATCGAGGTCGATGATCACGGGACGCTGGCCGGCTTCGACGCGACCGACGATCCCGACGCCAGCTCGGTGATCTTGGTCTCCTTGCTCACCGGTGCCCCGGTGGCGGCCGATGATCATGAGCTGGAGTTCGTACCGGAGCCGGCCGTCACCGGGCTGCCGGCCGACCTGCCGCCGAGTCGGCTCACCGGCGAGCAGAGCAATACTTCGATCCGGTACGGCGACCGCGCCCTGCTCAAGCTGTTCCGCCGACTCGAGCTCGGCGACAACCTCGACATCACCGTGCACCGGGCCTTGAACGAGGCGGACGCGACGGACGCGGCGCGGCTGTACGGCAAGATCACCGCGACCTGGCCGCTCCGCGGCACCGCTCTGCGTGCCGATCTCGGGATGCTGACCGAACTGTTCTCCGACGCCGAGGACGGCTGGCGGCTCGCGGTCGAGGCGGCGGAGTCGACCACCGACTTCACAGACGGCGCCCGCCGGCTCGGTGCGGCGCTGGCCGGGGTGCATCAGGTGCTGCGCTCGGCCTTCCCGACCGGCACCCGGTCCGGCGAGGAGATCGCGGCGGGGATGACCGATCGGCTGCAGCGGACTGTCGAGTTCGCACCGCAGCTCCATGATCACGCCGACGCGATCCGGGCTCGGTTCGACCGGTTGTCCGGGCTGACCCTGGACACCCAGCGGGTGCACGGCGACTTCCATCTGGGCCAGACGCTGCGCACCTCGGCCGGCTGGAAGATCATCGACTTCGAGGGTGAGCCGGCCAAGACGATGGCCGAACGGCTGCTGCCGGACAGCCGGTGGCGCGACGTCGCCGGGATGCTCCGGTCCTTCGACTACGCCGTCGCCGATTCTCCCGAGGCGGCCGATGACGACTGGGCCGGTGCGGCGCAGGCCGCGTTCATCGAGGGCTATGCCGCGGCCGACCCACCAACCGAGGTGGACCGGATGATCATCGACGCCTACGTGGCGGACAAGGCCATCTACGAGCTCGGCTACGAGGTTCGCAACCGGCCGGACTGGGTACGCATCCCGCTCGACGCGATCATCCGGCTGGCGTCGGACAAGCAACGGACGAACGAAGATCAGGAAGTGGCGGGGAAGGATGATCATGACTGACACGGTGACCGGCGGGCTGACCGGAGTCGATCTGGGCGGGTTCCACGGCGGACACGACACCGAA
This sequence comes from Microlunatus speluncae, assembly GCF_009299835.1. Classification (GTDB taxonomy): domain Bacteria; phylum Actinomycetota; class Actinomycetes; order Propionibacteriales; family Propionibacteriaceae; genus Microlunatus; species Microlunatus speluncae. The sequence goes on along the minus strand of NZ_VKCZ01000014.1, from coordinate 129,803 downwards.
TGCTGGCGCCGGCTCGGGGCGGTCGAGATGTCGATCGACGGCGGCGACAGCGGCACCCGCTTCTCGGTCTGGGCGCCGAATGCCCAGCAGGTCCGGCTGGTCGGCGACTTCAACGGTTGGAACGGCGAGGACACCCCGCTGCACCGGGTGCCCGACTCCGGCGTCTGGGCCACCTTCGTGCCCGGCGTCGGCTCCGGCGCGCTCTACAAGTTCGAGATCCTCACCCCCGACGGCAGCTGGCTGCTCAAGGCGGACCCGATGGCCCGCTTCTGCGAGGCGGCGCCGCACACCGCCTCGATCGTCTACACCAGTGGTTATGCCTGGAATGACGATGCCTGGTTGAAGAAGCGCGAGCAGTACCAGCCGCACGCCGAGCCGATGAGCGTCTACGAGGTGCACCTCGGGTCCTGGCGGCGTGGGCTCAGTTATCTCCAGCTGGCGAAGGAACTGGTCGAATACGTCACCTGGCAGGGCTACACCCACGTCGAGTTCCTACCGGTGGCCGAGCACCCGTACGAAGGGTCCTGGGGCTATCACGTCACCGGCTACTTCGCGCCGGTGTCGCGACTCGGGTCACCGGACGAGTTCCGCTACCTCGTTGATCAACTTCATCAGGCCGGGATCGGCGTCATCGTCGACTGGGTGCCCGGTCACTTCGCCACCGATCCGTATGCGCTGCAGCGCTTCGACGGCACCGCCCTCTACGAGCACGAGGACCCGCGGCTGGGCTGGCATCCGGACTGGGGTTCCTACATCTTCAATTTCGGCCGCAACGAGGTGAAGAGCTTCCTGATCTCCAACGCCTGGTATTGGCTGGAGGAGTATCACATCGACGCGCTGCGGATCGACGCCGTCGCCTCGATGCTCTATCTGGACTACTCCCGCGGGCCCGGCGAGTGGGTGCCGAACGTCAACGGGGGCAACGAGAACCTGGAAGCGATCGAGCTGCTGCGCGAGGTCAACGCGCACGCCTACCGGCGCAAACCCGGCGTCTTCCTGGTCGCCGAGGAGTCGACCTCCTGGCCCGGCGTCACGGCCCGGATCGATCATGGTGGGCTCGGCTTCGGCTTCAAGTGGAACATGGGCTGGATGAACGATTCGCTGAGCTACTTCGGCCGCGATCCGATCCACCGGCAACATCATCATCACGATCTGACCTTCGCGCTGTCGTACGCGTACTCGGAGAACTTCATCCTGCCGATCAGTCATGACGAAGTGGTGCACGGCAAGGGATCGATGTTCGAGCGGGCGACCGGCGACGAGTGGCGGAAGTTCGCCACCCTGCGGGCGTTCTACGCGTTCATGTGGTCACATCCGGGCAAGAACCTGCTGTTCATGGGCACCGAGTTCGGCCAGCGCCGGGAATTCTCGGAGCAGCGCAGCGTCGACTGGGATCTGACCCAGCAGTGGGGTCACCGCGGCGTCCAGTTGTTGATCAAGGAACTGAACCGGCTCTACAAGGCCCACCCGGCGCTGTGGAAGCTGGACAACGATCCCGCCGGCTTCCGTTGGATCAACGCCGACGACAGCTACGGCAACGTCTTCTCCTTCGTCCGGCTGGACGGCGCGGGACAGATGCTGGCGAGCGTGATCAACTTCTCCGCCGATCCGCGGACCGACTACCGGATCGGGCTGCCGGCGGAAGGCATCTGGACCGAGATCCTGAACACCGATTCGAGCATCTACGACGGCACCGGCACCGTCGGCAACCTCGGTCAGGTGATCGCCACCGACGTCGGCCTGAACGGCATGCCGGCCTCGGCGACGATCTCCCTGCCGGCGCTCGGCGCGGTCTGGTTCCGGCACGATCCGCACGTCGTCGACGAGCAGCCCGACCAGGACAAGGCCGACGCGGCCGCCCGCGAGATCGCCCGCCTGGCCTCCGAATAGCCCGGCGGAACGTTCACTGAGCCTGTCGAAGGGCAGGTTGGATCAAGCCGCGGTACCGGTCAGACCAGAGCGGCCAGCACCAGGGCGATGATCGGCAGCGCGGCCTGCGCCAGGGCGGCGCGCAGCATCCGGCGGTCGGAGCCGTACAGTACGGCTGCGGCGCCGGCCATGCAGGCGCAGCTGAACAGAGCGATCGCATAGCCCCGCTCGCCGCCCAAGATCAACCCGCCGAGCGCCCCCATGGCCAGAAACAGGTTGTAGAAACCCTGATTGAAGGCCCACGGCCGTGCCGCGGCCGCCTCGGTCTCGTCCTTGATCAGAAACCGTTGATAGATGCTCGGCCGTCGAAACAGCACGCTCTCCATCACGAACACCCCGACATGAAACAGTCCGGCCAACACCACGAACACCTGTGCGATCACACTCATCCCCGAACCGTATCGCCGCCCAGCCGAAGTGCCCCGGATTCCCTTGTTCCACTGCGAATGTCGGTGGTGAATGTCGGTGTGTGATGTATCAGGACTTCGGTGACACTCAGCCGGTCTTGGGACGCGGGCCGCTCACCCGAAGCGCAAATGCGGACGATGGTCCACCGATCCACACGACCCGCCCGCCAGGCTCGGATCTGCGGCCAAACTCCGATGTCGGTGAAGCCGGAAATTTGGTCAGCGAAGGGCCGCGCGCCAGCTGGAAGCGTATGTGCTGAGGAAATCGGCGACAGATCGCCAGTAGTCGCCGTGTCCGCTAAGAAACATCGTGGCCCAGGGCTCCTCGCCGCGAGCGTGGGCATCGCGGAGGCTTTCGAAGCTAGCCCGGGCCCGGCGGGCCATGGCGTCTGGCAGCTGCTCGCGGAGTGTGTCGTCGGCGCCGTAGCCGGCGGCGAAGGCACCGAGCCGGTCCGGCGCGCCGTCGAGTTCGTCGGGGTTGAGTCCTGCGAAGGACTGGGTGGCGTAGGCGAGGTCCCACAGCCGGGTGCTGGGGCCTGCCGCGTCCCAGTCGATGAAGACCCACCGCTCGCCGACGATGAGATTCCACGGGGCAAGATCGTTGTGACAGATCAAGTCGGCGCCGTCGCTAGGAAGGAGCACGTCCCAAGCGGCGTCGTCAAGGGCCCGGTATGACGCACTGGCGTCGTGGATGGAGCGGACTAGGCCGCCGACACGCTGGAGTTCGTCTGAACCGAACCGAGGCAAGGTCTGGGCGAGGGCTCCATCGACGTACTCAAGAATCTGGCGGGCCTTGTCGTCACGACCAAGCGGCCGGGGAAGATCGATTCCGACGGCCAGAAGGTGGCCCGCGTAGTCATTCACGGCCGGAGTGCTGGCCAGCCATGGTTTCCGCACGGTCGATCCGACCCGTACCACTTCGGCAGAGGCGTTTCCGCCCTCAAGAGGCTGTTCGTCGACGTCGGCCACGCCGCGACGCTATCGGCATTGACGCCGAGCTCGGTAGCGATCTTCAGTCCAAAGCACCACGTCTTCATAGCCCGTGACGTCCCGAAGTGTCACCACCATTGAGGCCTGAACTGTCACCGATGTCTTGATGCGGAACGGTCACCGATGTCCTGCGACATGACAGCGAATGTCGGTGATCACGACTAGAATAGAACACATGTTCGACAGAGCGTTGGAGGGGTGCACCGCGGGGCTGGATGCCCGCGGGATCCTTGATGCCGCCGCCGAGGCGCAGCGGGCCCAGGTCCTGGCGGAGAACAAGTTGTTGGTGCTCGCGGCGGCGTGGGCTGATGCGTATCCGGCGGAGTCGATCCATCATGATCAGCTCGACTTGCCTGGTGCTGCGCGTGGGGTCCGGCCGGGTGGAGATGGTACGCCGGAGGTGAACGATCTGGCGATGGCGGAGTTCAGCGTGAAGATCGGCAAGAGCCTCGGCTCCGGGCTGTACTTCGTCGGCGACGCCCTCGACCTCCGCCACCGGTTCCCACTGCTGTGGGGAAAGGTGGTTCGGGGTGAGCTGCGGGGCTGGCAGGGAGCCAAGATCGCCCGCCTCACCCGTCCTCTTCTCTTCGATCAGGCCCTGTTGGTCGATGAAGAGATCGCCCGGTTCGCCGGGGTCGTGCCTTGGACCAAGCTGGAGAACCGCACGCTGGCGGCGATCCTGGCCGTTGACCCGGACGCCTACGAGGCGTTGATCGGGCGGCGGAGGAAGGAACGCGGCGTCTGGCTGGGTCGAGTTGACGAGGACGGGATGCGCAGCATCCACGGCCGAATCGAAGCCGTGAAAACGAACCGTCTGTATGCCGCGGTCGACGAGTTGGCCGGCTACCTTCCCGAAGAGGCCGGCACCGCCGACGAACGCCGCGCCGAAGCCCTCGCCCTGTTGGGTGATGATCTCCAAGCCGCTGAGCTGCGGGCACGGCATCGCCAGCCCGACCTGTTCGATGAAGACCTCGCCGCCGCCGTCGAAGAGATCATGGCCGAGACCGGCGGCCCGGTCGAGGAATCCGACGTCCACCCGGCGCTGCGTGACCTGCCGCCCGCGGTCGACGTGGAGTCGGCGATCTTCCAGGCTGCGGTACAACGCATGTTGGAACGGATCGACCTCACGAAATTGTTGCCGACCGCCTATCTGGTGGTGCATATTGCGGCGGAATCGTTGGAGAAGCGCCACGGGATCTGCCGGGTGCCTGGCCTCAAACCCACCACCATGAGCATCGTCCAAAGCTGGCTCGGTCATACCCGGGTGAAGGTCCGGCCGGTGATCGATCTGAACGACATCCCGCCGCCGGTCGACAGTTACGAGATCCCTGACCGGCACCGCCGCTACCTCCGCCTCCGACAGCCCGGGAGCAGTTTTCCCTGGTCCACCGCCACGAGCGGGTTCGATCTGGATCATGTCCAGCCGTTCCTGGCCCGGCACCGCGGCGGCCTGCCCGGTCAAACGAGGATCGACAACCTCGCCCCCGACACCCGGCCGGAACACCGCTGTCTCACCCACGGTGGCTGGCAACGCCGACAACCCGACCCCGGTGTGCTGCTCTACCGGTCACCCCACGGCGACGTGTACCTGACCAACCACTCCGGCACCCACGACCTGGGCAACCGCGCCTTCGCCCACGCCATCTGGACCCTCGCCGACCCCGACCGGACCGACCGGACCGAGCGCCGCGACCAGTAGTCAGCGCGCCGCTTCGTCGACCGATCTTGCGTTGGTGGTGTGGCGGCTCGGGTGTTCGTACCCTGAGCTGTCGGCAGATCGTGCTCCCGCACTCTGGGCGGTTCGATCGCCGGCCTCCTGATCAAAGGGCGGCTCACCGGGCGTCATCACCGAAGTCCTCACCGTCGGCCACAATGGGGCGGTGGCCGGGTTCGAGATAGCAGTGGAGACGACAGCCGACGACTCGGCGACCCTCCGGTGGAACGGGGCGCTGCCGCCTGCCTCGCTGGAACAGGCCGTCAGCGCCGCGGCCGACGACGCGCTGATCGGTCGCGGCCTGCGCCGACTCGAAGTGACCAGGCCGGCCGATGATCACGCCGCCCGCCGCGCCCTGCTCCGGGCCGGATTCCGGCAGGAAGGGATCCGACGGCAGGCCGTGGCCCGGCCGGACGGTGATCACGACGACATGATCATCTACGGCCGGTTGGCGGCGGACCAGGTGCGCGGACCCGACGGCTTCTCCGGAGTGATGAACTCCGCGCTGCCACGGAAGCGGCTGATCGCCCACGTGGTGTTCCGCGACCGGGCCGGCCGGGTGCTGCTCTGCCAGACGACGTTCAAGACCGACTGGGAGCTGCCCGGCGGCATCGTGGAGCCGTTCGAATCGCCGAGGGACGGCGCGATCCGGGAGGTCCGCGAGGAGCTCGGCGTCGACCGAACCGTCGGCCGGCTGCTGGCGGTGGACTGGCTGCCGCCCTACCTGGGCTGGGACGACGCCTGTGAGTTGATCTTCGACGGCGGCACCATCGAGGAGTCCGAGCTGGAGGGGTACGTCTTGGAGGAACGCGAGATCGTACGCGTCCGGCTGTGCACCCTGGACGAGGCGGCGGAGCTGCTCACCGAGGGCGCGCATCGCCGGCTCACCGCAGCCTGCACGGTCGGCCCGGGCGAGACCGCGTACACCGAACACGGCCGACGCGTCTGACCGGACCCGGGAGTGGGATCGGTCACGTCCCGGCACGATTGCCGGAATCGGGCCGTTGTCCAACCCCGTGGGGGAATCAGAACAGCGGCCGAAGCTCGACATCTCACCGATCCAGGTGATCGGCGGTGGCCTGGCGGCCGCGACGGCTGCGGCGATCGGCTCGAAACTCGGCAGCGCGGGAACGATCATCGGGGCGGCACTGATCAGCGTGATCGCCGCCATCGCGGGAGCCCTGTACACGCACACGATGCGGCGCACCAGGCACGCGGCCCGGGCCGCGCTGGACCGGCGTTCCGGCCGTCCGGCGGCGGCCTCCTGGGCCGAGGCGGAGACCGCTCCGCTCCCCCGCATTTCCGAGGACGACCCGGCGCCGACAAGCCAACCGAATCCGCCGGCGAAGGAGTTGCCGCCGCCGGCCGAGCGGCGCCGGTTCCCGATCAGGTCCGTCGCCATCGGCACCCTGGCCGCCTTCGCGATCGCGGCGGTGCTGGTGGTCGGGCTCGAGTTCGCGTCCGGCACCTCGCTGGCCGGCACGAAGGGCGGCACGACGGTCGGTGATGTCACCCAAGGCGGCGGGACCAAGACCCGCGACGACGGCGACGATCCGGGGCGTGGAGCGTCAGATCCGGATTCCGAAGAGCCGTCGCAGCAGCCCTCCGAGCAGCCATCGGACGAGCCGTCCGAGCTGCCCAGCGAGGAGACCACCGAGGAACCCTCCGAGCAGCCGACCGAACAACCATCCGAAGAGCCGACCGAGGATCCCGGTCAGCAGTCCGACGAGCCGACCGACGACCCAACTGAGCAGCCATCCGAACAGCCGCGTGACGACCAGAGCGAAGAACCCTCCGATCAGCCGTCCGACGAACCCACCGAGGAACCGAGTCAGAGCCCACACAGTGACTCCCCTCCCTCGGATCAGTAGGCCGACGCCGGCCCGATGGGACTCAGGCTACGTCGTCCCCGGTGAAGCTTCGGGTCAGAACAGAGCGGCCATCAGGTTGCGGCGGGCTTTCTGGACCCGGGGATCGGCGTTGCCGAGGGTCTCGAACAAGTCCAGCAGCCGGAGCCGTACCTGATCACGCTCGTCACCGGCCCGCCGCTTGATCTGCTCGATCAACCGGGCGAACGCCTCGTCGGCCTGACCCGCCACCAGCTCCACATCGGCGGCGTCCAGCTGCACCTGCAGCTCCGCGTCGGGCGCGGCCGCCGCAGCCAGTACGACCTCGGGCGTCACGTTGGCCGACCGGGCCAGCAGCCCGGCCTGGGCCTTGCCGGCCTTGGCTTCGGCATCGGCCGGGTTGGCGGCGAGCAGCTTGTCGAACTCGGCTTCGGCAGCGGCGAAATCGCCCCGCTCCAGGGCCGCGTCGGCCTCGGCGAAGCGCGGATCGGGTTCGGCCTCGGCGTCCTCGTCCACCGGTCCGCCCCCGACCGGTTCGGCCCGGCCGACGATGCCGTTCGCCACCGCCGCCTTGACCAGTTGATCAAGGGCGGCCTTGACCTGGTCGGCCGGGAGTACGCCCTGGAACAGTGGCACCAGCTGGCCGCCGACCACGCCGACCACCGTCGGCACGGCCTGCAGCCCGAGCTGGCTCGCGATCTGCGGGGCCGCGTCGACGTTGAGCCGGGCGACGAGATATTTGCCGCCGGCCTCCGCGGCCGCCGCGGCCAGCGTGTCGGACAGTTGCTGACCGGTTGACACCCGCGGCGAATAGAACTCGACCACGACCGGATGCTGCACCGAGGGACGGATGACGTCCGCCTCGAAGGTCTGCTCGGACACTTCGACGACATAGCTGCCACCGGCCGCGCCGCCGGGGCGGGGGGCACCGCCGGACGCGCGCTGCTTGGCCTGCTCGGCCAGCTGCGACAGGTCGACCGCTCCCCGGGGATTGAAGCTCGACGAACTCATGACCCACATCCTGTCAAAGCCCACGCCCATCCGCCCCACCGGTCTCGCCGACTTGTACCGGCTGGGCGGTAGTGGCCGGGAGTTCGGTGACCGAGTAGCCCCTCGCACCATCCCTTCACCGTCTTCGGCCAGATCCCGCCCCGCCGGTACAAGTCAGTGAGAATGGGGCGCATGGCGCATCCCCGAGCCGGGCAACCGGCACGTCCCGAGGACCTGATCGACGTCGACGCCGTGATCGGTGCCTATTACGATCTCCGCCCCGATCCGGACGATCCCGGTCAGCAGGTCGTCTTCGGCACCTCGGGGCATCGCGGCTCCAGCCTCGACACCGCGTTCAACGAGGCCCACATCGCCGCGACCACGCAGGCGATCGTCGAATACCGGGCGGCGCAGGGAGTGACCGGGCCGCTCTATCTGGGCAAGGACACGCATGCGCTGTCGCTGCCGGCCTGGCAGACGGCGATCGAGGTGCTGATCGCGGGCGGGGTCGCGGTCCGCTGCGAGGGCACCGACGAATACACCCCGACCCCGGCCGTGTCCCGGGCGATCGTCGTCCACAACCGCGCCGCGACCGCCGGCCAGGCCGACGGCATCGTCGTCACCCCGTCGCACAACCCGCCGCGTGACGGCGGCTTCAAATACAACCCGCCGCACGGCGGCCCGGCCGACTCCGACGCCACCGGCGCGATCGCGGCCCGGGCCAACGAGTTGCTCCGCGATCCGGCGCAGATCCGGCGGACGCCGTTCGCTCAGGCGTACGGACAGGTGGAGCGGTTCGACTACCTGCGCCGCTACTGCGACGACCTGGCGAACGCGCTCAACCTGCCGGCAGTCCGGGAGGCCGGGCTGCGGCTGGGCGCGGACCCGCTGGGCGGCGCCAGCGTCGGCTACTGGGGCTACCTCGCCGAGCACCTGGGCCTGGACCTGACCGTGATCAATCCCGAGGTCGATCCGCGCTGGTCGTTCATGACCCTGGACACCGACGGCAAGATCAGGATGGACTGCTCCTCGCCCGACGCGATGGCGTCCTTGATCACGAACAAGGATGCGTACGCGATCTCCACCGGCAACGACGCCGACGCCGACCGGCACGGCATCGTCACCCCCGACGGCGGACTGATGAACCCGAACGCCTACCTGGCCGTGGCGATCTCCTATCTGTACGGGCACCGGCCGCAGTGGGACCCGACGGCGGCCGTGGGCAAGACCCTGGTTTCCTCTTCCATGATCGACAAGGTCGCGGCGTCACTGGGCCGGAAGCTGCTCGAGGTGCCGGTCGGGTTCAAGTGGTTCGTCGACGGGCTGCGCTCGGGCGGGATCGGCTTCGGCGGTGAGGAATCCGCCGGAGCTTCCTTCCTGGCGCTGGACGGCAGCACCTGGACCACTGACAAGGACGGCATCCTGCTCGCCCTGCTGGCCGGCGAGATCACCGCGGTGACCGGCCGCTCCCCCAGCCAGCTGTACGGCGAGCTGACCGCGGAGCACGGCACGCCGGCGTACGCCCGGATCGATGCGCCGGCCGACCGGGAGCAGAAGGCGAAGCTGGCCAAGCTCGACGCCGCGGCGGTCACCGCGCAGGAACTGGCCGGCGAACCGATCACCGCGATCCTCACCTCGGCTCCCGGCAACGACGCGCCGATCGGCGGTCTCAAGGTGATCACCGAATCAGCCTGGTTCGCGGCCCGACCGTCCGGCACCGAGGACGTCTACAAGATCTACGCGGAGTCCTTCCGCGGTCAAGATCATCTCGCCCAGGTGCAGGCCGCCGCCCGCGACGTCGTCTCAGCCGCCCTCGGCTGACCCGGTGTTCCCTGAGCTTGTCATTGGGCAAGCCAGGCGGAGCGCTGTCTCGGTTCGGATCGCGGGACCTGTGCGTCAGTGGACCCGGAACGGCAGGATTCGCCCGCCCCGGGTCGGCCGGGCAAGTCTGCTCGGTGCTCGCCGAGGATTAACGACGCGCCAAGGACGGGCGGGTTGCGGCGCTTCTTGGGAGCTTCCGGCCGGGCGCCGGTTGGGCTGCGGTTGGGATCACCGACTGTGACGTTTCCCGGCTCGATCGGCACGGAATGGGCGGGAAACAGTCACAGTCGATGCCTAGCCGGCGACTTTCGCCGCCCGTACACCGGCGCCCGGCCACAAACCCGACGGACCGCATGACCCGCCCGTCCTTGGCGCGTCTTTGCGGCCGTCAGGCCGAAACCGAAAGGGCACCCATCTGGCCTGCCCTTCGACAAGCTCAGGGAACGAACAAGCGGCAGGCTCAGGGACCGAACACCCTCACCGGCAGTCGGACCGCGCCGGCCCGGCCGCCCGGCCCGAACAGGAGTCACGGCACCACGGCTCCATGATCAACGGTGGCTCAGGGTGCGAAGGTTCAAAAACCGTGGGAGTGCAGGACCGGATCGATCGGGCGGTGCTCGGCCAGGGCGTCGGTGACCTCCTCCAGTGCGCCGACGAGGCGGGCGCCGGCCAGGTCGAGGGTCCGGCCGGTGAGGTCGGCGTAGCAGTCGGCGATCAGGCCGGCCAGGTCCGCGCGGTCGCCGAGCAGGTAGCGCAGGTCACTGGCCGGATTGCCGTACTCGACGCAGGAGAAGTCCCAGACGCCGGCGACGACGCCGGTCGGTTGATCAAGGACCAGGTTGCCGAAGTGGAAGTCGCCGTGCAGCACGACCGGCCGCGGCTCCGGAGCCGAAAGTTCCGTTTCCTGATAGGCGGTCAGCAGGGCTCGCAGTGAACTCCGGGTCGGCTCCGGCAGGGACGGCAGGAGTTCCTCGATCTCGCTCACGATCGCCCGCGGATTCTGTGTCGTGATCCCGAGCTCGGCGCGTTCCGTCTCGTCGAATCGATCATGCATGGCGACCAGGAAGGCCGCCAGCGACCCGGCCGTCGCTCGGCGTACGTCCTCCGGCGCGCTCCGCAGCGCGGCGGAGTCGGCGGTCGCGCCCTCGATCGTCCGGTACGCGGCGAAGGGAGTCAGCCGCCCGGTCCAGGCGACCTCCGGCGTCGGCGCCGGCAGCGTCCCGGCCAGCCGTTCCAAGATCATCAACTCGCGCTCGAAGGCGGCCTGCCCCATCCGAGGAAAGCGATAGATCCAACCTTCGGCGGTCTTGATCACCGCGTTCTCCCAGCCGACGAGGAGTTCGGCGCCGTCCAGGTCGACCGGCCGCCCCTCGGCCAGGACCAGCGAGGCCAGCTCGGTCAGGGTGCGGGTCTCGGTCAGCGGCGACGGCATGGGCGTCACGGTAACGGTCGGGCATCACTAGGATGCGACGAGTGACCGGCCCCCGCATCGCCTACCAGGGTGAGCCGGGTGCGAACTCGCACCTGGTCTGCAAGCAGCACTACTCCGAGTCGGAGGCTGTCCCCTGCGCCTCGTTCGAGGACGTCTTCGCGATCGTCGAGAGCGGTGAGGTCGAGCTCGCGATGATTCCGATCGACAACTCGATCGCCGGCCGGGTCGCCGACATCCACCACTTCCTGCCGGATTCGCGGCTGCACATCATCGCCGAGCACTTCCTCCGGATCCGGTTTCACCTGATGGCCGTCCCGGGATCCACCCTCGAAACGATCACGACCGCGCACAGCCACGTGCACGCGCTCGGTCAGTGCCGCAAGATCATCCGCCGGCTCGGGCTGCGGCCGATCATCTCCGGCGACACCGCGGGCGCGGCCCGTGAGGTCGCGGAGGCCGCGGACCCCACCCAGGCCGCCATCTCGCCGCCACTCGCAGCCGAGATCTACGGGCTGGAGATCCTGGCCGAGGACGTCGAGGACGAGGACCACAACACCACCCGCTTCGTGGTGCTGTCCCGGGACTTCGTCAAGGCGCCGGCCGGCGCCGGCCCGGTCGTCACCTCCTTCATCTTCAACGTCCGCAACCTGCCCGCCGCGCTCTACAAGGCCCTCGGCGGGTTCGCGACGAACGGCGTGAACATGACGAAGCTGGAGAGCTACATGCTCGACGGCTCGTTCACCGGCGCCACCCAGTTCCTCGCCGAGGTCGACGGCCACCCGGACGACATCGGGGTCAAGCGCGCGCTGGAGGAGTTGGCCTTCTTCTCCACCGACGTGAAGATGCTCGGCGTCTTTCCCGCCGACCCCGCCCGATTCTGATCGTCCGACCCCGCGAGCCCCGGGGTCGCTGTTACGGTCGGCGGCATGGGGCGCGCCAGTCGCGACAGTGACCATGGTTGATCAGCGGAGCCCGGACCTGCGGCCCGACGCTGATCCCTGGTCCCCGGCGCGCCAGGATCCCGACCTGGACCGGCTGGCCGAGCTCGCCGCGTGCCTGGCCGGCGACGAGGCGAGCAACCTGCTGGCCCGGACCCGGCCCGGGGCCGGCGAGGACTACCCCGAGCTCCGGGATCGGCTGGTCCGGGCGGCGCTGCGGACCGAGACCTACCCGGTGATCGTCGGCGACGTGGATCCCGGGCCGCCGATCGTCACCTGGCTGCGGCGGCTGCCGGTCGCCGACCGGGTGCTGTTGACGTTGCGGTTCCGCGAGCGGCTCGCGCCGGCCGAGCTGGCGCGAATCCTGGACCAGAGCCGAGCGAGCATCACGGCACGGTTGGACGCCCTGCTCGCCGACGTTCCCGAACCGGTCGAGGGGTACGTCAGCTACGCCCTCGACCGGCTGGCCGCGACGGCGCCGGATCCGGCCACCATCCGGCGTGCTGGCACCGCTCGGGCAGGCCGGATCGCCCGACGCCGCCGCGGCACGGCCGGACTGGTCGGAGTGGCGCTGGTGTTCGTGATCATCGCGGCACTGACCTCCACCTTGCTCACCCCCGCTCGGCCCCAGCTCGGCGGCTGGCACCTCGGACACCGGGTCGACCCGCCGACCGGGTGGACCGTCGGCCAGATCGCCGTGTCCCGCTGGGACGAGTCGACCTGGCTCCGTCGAGGTACGGAGGAATGTCGGGTCACCATCCAGGGCTCGAGCGACTTCGGCGGGTCCCCGGTCCGCGGCGAGGGCCCCGCTTCCGATCGTGCGGTCCAAGTCGGCACCGAAACCGGCTGGCTCAGCCAGGACTCAAACCTGTACTGGGATCACGGTGACCTCCTGGCCAGCGTCACCTGTGGCCCGCCGGGCGATGCCGGCCGCCTGTTCGCGATCGCCGAGTCGATCCGATTCGAGAGCCGGCCGCTGCGGATCCCGGTCGGCCTACCGGAGCCGCCGCTCGGCGTCCAGGAGCCGATGATCAGCCTGATGCCGGACGGCTCGACCTGGATCACCGCCCGTCGGATCCTCTTTGCGGTGGCGTTCACCGTGCCACTGAGGTCCGCGTCCGGTGCCGCCTGCCCTCGGTCCGGTCCGACCTTCCGGTCGGTGCCGGATGCCGACGCGGAGCAGCCCGAGCTGCCGGTCGATCGCTGGTACGGCGGGCCACCGACGGGCAGCATCTGCGTCGAGCTGACCTGGCTCGGCGAGCCGGACCCGGCCCGGCGCACGCTGGTCAACCAGCAGGTCGCCGAGTTGATGCAGCACCTCGTGGTGGCCCCGGACCCGGACGATCCGGCGACCTGGTTCGACGCCAACGCGGCTCTCCCGCCCCGGCAGCCAAGATGAACTGTCGGTAAACGATTCGGCCCAGTTACACGTACGGTTCGACAAATCCCGGTGTCAACCCGCACGATGATCTCGTGCCCGTTGAGGTCTGGATCATCCTGGCGGTCGTCGTAGTCACGGCCTTGGCATTCGATTTCACCAACGGATTTCACGACACCGGAAACGCGATGGCGACCACCATTGCCACCGGGGCGCTCAGCCCCAAGGTGGCGGTCGCGACCTCGGCGGTGCTGAATCTGGTCGGCGCGTTCCTCTCCATCGAGGTCGCCCTGACGGTCACCAACAAGGTGGTGAACATCCAGGGCAGCGACGGCAGTCCGGTCGCCGGACTGATGGGGATACCGATCCTCACCCTGGTCCTCGCCGGCCTGATCGGCGGCATCCTGTGGAATCTCGCGACCTGGCTGTTCGGCCTGCCATCCTCCTCGTCGCACGCCCTGTTCGGCGGCCTGATCGGTGCGGCGATCGCCGCGCTGGGCCTGGGCGGCGTGAAGTGGAGCGGCGTGCTGGTCTCGGTGATGATCCCCGCGATCGCGGCGCCGCTGGTCGCCGGCCTGATCGCCGTGGTCGGCACCAAGGTGATCTTCCGGATCGTCGCCAAGCTGCCCGAGGAGCGACGCGACGCCGGCTTCCGCTGGGGCCAGGTCGGCTCGGCCGGGCTGGTCTCGCTGGCCCACGGCACCAACGACGCGCAGAAGACGATGGGCGTGATCACGCTGGCGTTGATCGCCGCGGGCGTCTGGACCGATCTGCACGCCATCCCGCTGTGGGTCAAGATCGCCTGCGCGGTGGCGATCGCCGCCGGCACCTACATCGGCGGCTGGCGGGTGATCCGCACCCTCGGCAAGGGGCTGGTCGAGATCGTTCCGCCGCAGGGCATGGCGGCCCAGTCGGCGGCGGCGGCGATCATCCTCTCCTCCAGCCACCTCGGGATGGCCCTGTCCACGACGCACGTGGCCACCGGCGCGATCCTGGGCAGCGGCATCGGCCGTGAGGGGGCGACGGTGCGTTGGCGGACCGCCGGCCGGATGGCCATCGCCTGGCTGATCACGCTGCCGGCCGCCGCCCTGATCGGCGCGCTCTGCTGGTTCCTGGCCCACGCCATCGGCGGTGTGTTCGGGGTCGCGGTCGTGTTCGTGATCCTGGTCGTCGCCTCCACCCTGATGTATCTGCGCTCCCGCCGCCGCCCGGTCGATCATGAGAACGTCAACGACGTCTGGACCGATGTGCCGCCGAGCGACGAGGGCGAATCCGTACCGACGAAGTTGGCTGCCTGATGGACGTGCTCACCTCCGCCGCCCAGGCCCTGTGGCAGGTCGTCGTCGTCGGCCTGGTGCTCGGCGCGGGACTGCCCGCCCTGTTCGCCCTCGGGCTCCGGTTCCTGTACGCCCGCCCGGCCGGCGTCACCGTCGACCAGCCGACCCCGGCCGCCCGGGTCGCCGCGATCGCCTGCTTCGCGGTGGTCTCGGTGGCGACCCTGTTCGGCATCGTGGTGATCATCTTCGGCGAGAAGCTGTTCGGCTGACCGTGATCTTGGGCAGCGACGGGGTACGGATCGGGCACTGGACCGACCCGACCGCGCGGACCGGGTGCACGGTGTTGATCTTTCCCGAGGGCACCGTGGCCTCGGCCGAGGTCCGCGGCGGCGCCCCGGCCTCCCGGGAGCTGGACCTGCTCGCTCCGGAACGCACCGTGGCCCGGATCGACGCCGCGGTGCTCACCGGCGGCTCCGCCTTCGGATTGGCCAGTGCCGACGGGGTGATGCGCTTCTGTGCCGAGCAGGGGCTCGGGGTGCCCACCCCGGCCGGCGCGGTGCCGATCGTGCCCACCCTCGCGCTCTACGACCTGATGGTCGGCGACCCTAGCGTCCGGCCGGGCGCCGCGGAGGGCTACCGGGCCGCGGCGACCGCCGCCGCTGACGGACCGACCCACGGGCTGATCGGGGCCGGGACGGGCGCGACGGTCGGCAAGATCACGGGTACGGCCGAGCCGGGCGGCCTGCGATCGGCCACCCTGACCGACGGCGACCTGGTGGTCACCGCGGTCTGCGCGGTGAACGCCTTCGGCTCCATCGACACCGACGGATCGGTGCTGGCCGCCACCCTGGATCGGGCCGGCGCCGCGATCCGCGCCGCGGCGAGCTTCCTCGAGCAGCAGAACACCACGATCGGCGTGGTGATCACCAACGCCCGGCTGGACAAGGTCGGCTGCCTGCTGACGGCCCAGGGCGCCCACGACGGCCTGGCCAGGGCGATCGCCCCGCCGCACACGTCCGGCGACGGCGACGCCTTCATCGCCGCCGCCACCGGCGAGGTCGACGTCCCCGTCGACCTGGTCCGCCTGCTCGCCACCGCCGCCGTGGAACAGGCCATCCGCCACCCCTGAATCCCCCACTTGTCAGAACTGAGTTGTGCCATAGGGCAACACAGTTCTGACAAGTCGGCGTTGTGGTGTGGACAACTTGCGCAGCCGGCTGCCGATCCGACCGTCCAACGTCGCGGTCACGTCATCCGGACCTCACGCCAGCTTGACGTACTGACAGGTGCCACCGACCCGCGCCTGCTCAGGAGTCAACGTGCCCGATCACCACTCCGCCCCCATCCCCCGCTCCTTCCCGTCCGTGCGGCCGCTGAGCCGTCGCGGACTGCTCGGCCTCGGCGGTGCCACCGCCGTCGCCGCCAGCACCCTCGGCTGGACCAGCACCGCCGCGGCCCGGCCGCTACCCCGCGATCCGTTCACCCTCGGCGTCGCCTCCGGCGAACCGACCGCCGACGGGGTCGTCCTGTGGACCCGGCTGGCGATCGAGCCGACCGCACCGGACGGCCGGGGCGGCCTGTCGTCGCGCCCGATCGAGGTCGGCTGGGAGATCGCCCGCGACCCGTCCTTCACCAAGATCGAACAGCGCGGCCGGGCCTTCGCCCGAGCCGCCCAGGCGCACAGCGTGCACGTCGAGCTCCGCGGGCTCGAGCCGAGCCGCGAATACTGGTATCGCTTCCGCGCCGAGCGCTACGTGAGCATGACCGGCCGCACGAAGACCGCGCCGCATCCCCGGCAACAGAACCGGGAGATGAGCTTCGCCTTCGTCTCCTGCCAGAACCTGCCGGCCGGTTTCTTCAACCCGTACGAGCATCTGGCGGCCGAGCAGCTCGACCTGGTCGCGCACCTCGGCGACTACATCTACGAGGGAGCCGGCCCCTCGGAACTGCCCGGCCGGTCGCACCTGCCGGCGGCGGAGATCTTCAGCCTGGCCGACTACCGGGTCCGGCATGCCCAGTACAAGACCGACCCGCTGCTGCAGGCCGCCCACGCCAGCGCGCCCTGGGTCGCGGTCCCCGATGATCATGAAGTCGAGAACAACTACGCCGACGCGATCAGCCAGCTCGACACCGAACCGGATCAGGATCCGGCGATCTTCCTGGCCCGGCGGGCCGCGGCCTACCAGGCGTACTGGGAGCATCTGCCGTTCCGCCGCAGCTCAGCGCCGAGCGGCCCGGACATGCAGCTCTACCGGCGGTTGCCGTACGGCACCTTGATCGACTTCAACCTGATCGACACCCGGCAGTACCGGGCCGATCAGGTCGAGCCCTGCCCGGGCGACTGCGACGCCCGCTGGGATCCCGACCGCACCATCCTCGGTGATCAACAGGAGGCCTGGCTGGTCAACGGGCTGTCCCGGACGCCGGCGACCTGGAAGATCATCGGCAACCAGTCGGTCACCTTCGACGCCGACGGCACCGCGGGTGACGGCGAGTCGTACGCGACGGACAACTGGATGGGCTACGCCGGCGCTCGGCAACGCTTCTACGACAAGGTCGCCGAGCGCGACGTGAAGAACCTGGTGGTGATCACCGGCGATGCCCATCGCAGCGCGGCGGCCGACCTGAAGCTCGACTTCAAGGACGAGCGCTCGGCGACGGTCGGCACCGAGTTCCTCGGCACGTCCATCACCTCCGGCGGCAACGGCACCGACCTCGACAATCGGGCCAGGATCTGGATGGCCGAGAACCCGCACATCAAGTTCGGCAACGTGCAGCGCGGCTACCAGCGGGTCCGGGTCAGCCGGGAGCAGCTGACGGTCGACTACCGCGTCGTCCCCCAGGTGACCACCCTGGGCGCCCCGATTTCGACCCGGGCCAGCATCACCGTCGAGGCCGGCCACCCCGGCATCGTGGACATCGATTCCCCCACTCAGAAGTCCCAGTTGCTGAGGCAGAAGGGGTGACCGGCGGGGTCGAACAGGACCCGGAAGACGGTCGGCTGGGGTTGGTGATTCGCGAGTCGGGCGCCGGCCAGGACGGCGGCGGTCATGGCGCCGTCCAGGTCGGGGGTGCTCAGGTCGACGTGGCACTGCTGCGGCGTCTCCGGATCCGGCCAGGTCGGCGCACGATAGGCCGGGTCGCGCTGGAAGCCCAGGGTGAACGCGCCGACCCGCAGATGGGTCGAGACGTGGTCGGCGTACACGATCTCACCGCCCGTCAGCCGCTGATAGAACCGGGCCAGCCCATCCGGATCAGGGCAGTCCAAGGTGACACCCCATAACCCCGCCACCGCCATCACGGCCCCCTTCACCGACTTGTCAGAACTGAGTTGCCCTATAGCACAACACAGTTCTGACAAGTCGGCTTCAGTTGAGCTGTTTGGTGGCCAGCAGCAGGCGGGCGAGGCCGGAGCGGGTGGCGGCGACCGCGACCCGGTCGCCGGACCGCAGCGGCGGGTTGGCCGGGGTCCAGGTCCAGTCCCCACCGACCGGCGCGTACGCCAGCACGATGCAGGCGCCGGGCTCGGTGAGGGTGCCGAGCCGCCGTCCGGGGGCGGCCGAGCCGGGCCGTACGGTCACCTCGGTGAACAGCAGCACCCGGCGGCCGACCGGGAAGATCACCTCGCTGCGCCGGCCCAGGGCGGCCGCGGCGAAGGCCGGACCGGCCAGCATCGACACGCTGCGGGTCGGTCGCAGCCCGAGCCGGCGCTCGATCCGGTCGGCCAGCTCGTGGTCGTACAGCCGGAGCACGACCCGGACGTCCTCGTTGGCCTCGCGCGCCACCAGACCGATCTCCAGGTTGGCGGCGTCGTCGTCGGTCAGCGCGAGCACCGCGTCGGCGCGGGAGATGCCGGCCGCCTGCTGGGCGGCGGAGTCGGTCGCCGGCGCGATGATCACCGGGATCTTGGCCTGCCGGGCCCAGAGCACGCCGGGCGTCCCGTCGGTGCGCTCGATCGCCACCACGGCGACGCCGCGGTCCCGCAGCCGGCTGGCGACCGAGGTGCCGATCCGGCCCAGTCCACAGACCACCACGTGATGCCGCGGCCGGCCGCGGACCCCGCCGGTGAGCACGGCCAGTCGCGAGCTGAGCAGGGCGTCGACGATCACCGCGGTGATGCCGGCGGACAGCACCAGCCCGAAGATCTGGATGATCACGGCGCCGAACCGGAAGCCCATGCTCAGGTCGTCGGCCTCGAGCCCGGTGTCGGTGGAGGCGGTCAGCGCCCGGTAGAGCGCGGTCACCCAGTCCGACCCGGCCAGCCGGAAATAGAGGGTGGACAGGACGATCAAGATCACCAGACCGAGCAGGACGATCCGGATCCGCCGATCGAAGACGTACGCCAGCGCCCCGACCATGCCGGAGCGATGGGCCTGCCGGTCCTCGCCGATCAGTTCGGTGCCGAGCACGATGTCCCCGGTGCCGGGCAGCACGGCGTCGATGCCGAACAGCGCCGTGTCGCCGAGCACTGCGAGCTCCGTACCGCCGACGTCGGTGCGCGGCCCGGCGACCACCCGCCGGCCGCCCACCTCGAAGGTCTGCACCGACGCGGAGGCGAGCGCGGCGGCGACGAAGGTCGGCGCGGCCAGCTCGGCCGACGACAGCACCACGTGCTCGCCGAACAGCGGCCCCAGCCGAGATCCGAGCTGCGGGTTGGTCAGCTCGATCACCAGCCGGACGGCCGGGTTGAGCTCCTCGATGGCCAGCGCGACCCGGATCGCGAACACGTCGTCGTCGCCGACCACGACCGCAGCCTTGGCCCGCAGGATCCCCGCCCGCCGCAGCTCGGCCGGCCGGACCTGCTGGCTCGCCATCACCTCCGCCCCGATCAGCTCGAGGTCGGCGACCACGCCCGGATCGGCGGCACCGTGGATGATCACGATCACCCGCTCGCCGGTCCGCTCCAACTCCTCGGCCAACCGGATCGTGGTGCTGCTGGAGCCGATGATCACCACGTGATCTTCGGCCGTCCCCGAGGCCTGCGTCGGATCGATCGAGTCAGCGGGGGTCGTCATGCTCGCCGAAGGTGGTCCGGCCGCGCAGCCGGTTGGCGAGCTCGTCGTCGATCCCGTCGGCGACGTCGGACATGATCCGCACCGCCTGCCGCAGATGAGAGGGGACGAAGGGCCGGGCCGGGATCGACATGCTGACGAAGACGCGATCCCGGATCAGCTGGAACTTCACCCAGCGGGCCTCGCTGTTGAGGTCGTTCAGCACCTCCGAGGCGCGGGACCGGCCGTCGACCTCGTGCACCACCGTGGAGAAGACGATGATCTCGCGGCCGTCGGCGGCGCTGCGCAGGAAGACCATCGTCGAGCCGACCCGGATCGCCACGTCACCCTCGGAGTCGCGGATCGGCGGATGCCCGAGCAGGTCGGTCAGCTCGGCGTCGATCAGCTCGTCCAGGTGCTCCTTGCTGCCGGGCAGCAGCGCGACCACGGACTCGGGCAGGTCGGCGGTGTCGGCGCCGGTCGGCCGCGGTTGCAGCACCTCGGCCAGCTGACTCGGCGCCAGGAAGACCGGATGCAGCACCCCGTAGACGTCTCGCAGCGCGCCGACCGCGAGCCGGCTGATGTCGTCCGACTCCTCCTGCGACCGGGTGGTCCAGAAGTTGCTCGACCCGTCCGGCTCGGCCGTCGGCGACTCCCAGCCCAGGTCCTCCATCAGCTTCAGCTGGTCGGCCGAGAGCTGGAACTTCTCCCCCAGGTTGGCGTTGCTGGCCGCCTCGGACCGGATCTGCCGCCGCTCCTCGGACTCGGCCGACGCGGAATTGAAGCTGACGAACGGCGCCGGCCCGCCGGAATCGGCCACCGTCCCGATGGTCAGATCACCGGACTCGTCGATCATCGAGACCACCTCGGCGAGCCGGTCGGTGAACTCGGCCCACGCCTGGGCCGTGCTTCGATCGATATCGAAGTCCTCGTAATCCGGCATTCACCCCACCTCCACACGCGAACCTATCCCAGCGGCTCCGTCGGTTCACGGCACGGGGCGGGGCGTCCCAGCATCGGGCCGGTGCCAGTGCTGGTCATCGGCCGGTCAGCGCGGTCACCACGCGGGAATTCGGTTGCCGTCCCATCCGCTGCCCCAGCCATCGGCTGACCTCGGCCAGCGCCGGCAGGTCGACCCCGGTCTCGATCCCCAGCCCCCGCAGCAGCCAGACCAGATCCTCGGTGGCCAGGTTGCCGGTCGCGGACTTCGCGAACGGGCAGCCGCCGAGCCCGCCGGCGGAGGCGTCGAACTCGGTGATCCCCTCGATCAGCCCGGCGATCACGTTGGCCAGCGCCTGCCCGTACGTGTCGTGGAAGTGCAGCGCGATCCGGTCCCGGGTCACCCCGGTCCGGTCCACCGCCGCCAGCAGCGCGCCGACCTGGCCGGCGGTGCCGACGCCGATCGTGTCGCCCAGGCTGAACCGCTGCACCCCCAGCCCGGCCAGCCGGCCGACCACCTCGGCGACCGCCGCCGGTGCCACCGCGCCTTGCCACGGGTCGCCGAAACACATCGAGACGTAGCCGCGGACTCCCAGCCCGGCGGCCAGCGCCCGGGCCACCACCGGCTCGGCCAGCCGGATCGCGCCGTCGAGGTCGGTGCCGAGGTTCTCCCGGGCGAACCGCTCGGTGGCGCTGACGAACACCGCGATCTCCCGCGCCCCGGCGGCCAGCGCGCGGTCCAGGCCGCGTTCGTTCGGCACCAGCACCGGATGCCGGGCCGCGGCCAGGTCGAGCCCGGCCAACACCTCGGCGGCGTCGGCCAGCTGCGGCACCCGGCTCGGCGCGACGAAGCTGGTCGCCTCGACCGTCTTCAGCCCGCAGTCGACCAGCCGCCGGACGAACTCGATCTTGGTCGCGGTGTCGACGATCGCCGCCTCGGCCTGCAGCCCGTCCCGCGGCCCGACCTCGTACACGCTGACCCGCTCCGGCAGCCCCGCCATCCGATACACCGCAGGAAACCCGTCCATTTCCGCGACCCTACCGCCGAGTTGTCAGAACTGAGTTGTGCCAGGGGGCTACTCAGTTCTGACAAGTCGGTGGGGGGTCAGCTGAGGAGGGCGGCGAGGGCCGCGATGACCGGGATCGAGCCGAGGGTGGAGAGGAAGATCGTGTCCCGGGCCAGGACGATGCCGCGGTCGAACCGGACGGCATGGGTGAACACGTTCTGCGCCGTCGGCAGGGCCGCGATCACGGTCACAGCCAGGACGCCGAGCGGATCCAGGCCGAGGACGAAGCGGGCCAGCAGGAACCCGATCAACGGCTGGACGATCAGCTTCAGGCCGACCAGGGTGCCGACCTGGACCGGCGGTTCACCCCGGCCCGGCAGTGGGCCGAGTCGCAGTGAGATGCCGTACGCCAGCAGCATGGCCGGCACCGCCATCCCGCCGACCAGATGCAGCGGGTCGTTGATCACCCGCGGCAGCTCGAAGCCGGTGATCGACAACAGCAGGCCGATCAGCGAGGCGATCATCAGCGGGTTGCGGAACGGCTGGCCGATCAGCCGGAGCAGCCGCCGACGCCGGGAGTGCCCGGGGTCCGGCGGCCGCGTGGTCAGGTCCATCACCGCGACGCCGATCGGTGCCAGCACGAGCAGCTGGACCATCAGCATCGGCGCGATCAGCGAGGCGTCGCCCAGCGCGTAGGCGGCGATCGGCAGCCCCAGGTTGCCGGCGTTGACGTAGACCGAGGAGAAGATCCCGATCATGGTCTCACTCGCCGTCCGGCGCCACACCACCCGGAGCAGCACCAACGCCAGCGCGGCGGTGATGATCACACAGCCGACCGACGCCAGCAGGTTGGCCGAGAACAGGGTGCCGACGTCGGTGCCGCCGAGCACCGTGATCATCAGCGCCGGGCTGGCGACGTAGAAGGCGATCCGGGACAGCAGCACCTGCCCGGACAGCTCGACGATCTTGAGGTGGGCCAGGCCGATGCCGACGGCGATGACCACGATGATCGTGACAAAGCCCTCGAGGACTCCCAGCACTTCTTCTCCTGACCCGGTGGGCTGTCGACTGCAACTGGCCGGGTCAAGTGTCCCTTACCGCACGACGTCGCTCGTCTTCGACTCCCGGAACAGGAGCCAGAAGCCGATCAGCACCACGGCGGCGATGGCGGCCGGGATCAGCCAGATCTGCAGCCAACTGTGCGACGCCTCGCCGGTCACGAAGGCATCCACGATCGGCCCGGAGATCAGCGAACCGATCAGCAGGCCGACGCCGTAGGTGGCCAGGGTGATCAGGCCCTGGGCGGAGGCGCGCAGGTTGGACCCGGCGAACTTGTCGGTGTAGACCTGACCGGCGACGAAGAAGAAGTCGTAGCAGACGCCGTGCAGCAGCAGCCCGATGATGATCATCCAGAACAGCGCGCCCTCGTCGCCGAAGCCGAAGAGCACGTAGCGCAGCGCCCAGGCGCCCATGCCGATCGCCAGCGTGATCTTGACCCCGAGCCGCTTCAGCAGGAACGGCATGATCAACAGGAAGGCGACCTCGCTCATCTGGCCGATCGTCTGCAGCCCGGCCGCGCCCTCGATCCCGATCTCGTTCAGATAGAGGTTGGTGAAGTTGTAGTAGAAGGCCAACGGGATGCAGATCGCGATCGAGGAGATGAAGAACACCAGGAAGGTCCGGTTCTTCAACAGGGCCAGGGCATCCAGGCCGAGGATGTCGCGCACGGTGCGGCGCTGACCCCGGCCCTCGGGCGGGGTGTCCGGCAGGGTGAAGCAGTAGACGCCGAGCACGACGCTGACGACGGCCGCCATCTTGAAGGTCCAGTCGAGCGTCTGGTTGCCCTCCCAGCCGAGCACGCCGATCAGCAGGCCGGCGATGATCCAGCCGAGCGTGCCGAACACCCGGACCGCGGGGAACTGGGTCTCCGGGCTCCGCATCTGCCGGAACGACACCGAGTTGGCCAGCGCCAGGGTCGGCATGAACAAGATCATGTAGATCAGGATGACGACGAAGAACGGCCCGAAGTCGGTGATCAACGAGGCGATGAAGAGCAGCACCCCGCCGAGGACGTGCAGCACGCCGAGGATCCGCTGCGCCGGGAAGAACTGGTCGGCGATCAGCCCGACGATGAACGGCGCGATCACCGCCCCCAACGACTGGGTCAGGAAGGCCAACGCGATCTCGCCGCCGGAGGCCCCCATCCGCTGGGTCAGGAACGTGCCCAACGTGACGAACCACGCACCCCAGACGAAGAACTCACCCAGCATCAACCCGGACAGCCGGACCCGGATCCCCATCGACAACCGGCCGGTCACCGTCCCGCCCGACTCGGCCGTGCCCTGCTCCACCCCGCCAGAATTCGACATGCCTCAGACCCCTTCCACCGCACCGTGTCGTTGAACCACAGGTGATCTTGTGACTTTTGGATCTCATCCTAAGGGTGCGGAACCCGGTTTCCCGCCGAGTTGTCAGAACCCAGTTGCGCTATAGGGCAACTGGGTTCTGACAACTCGGTTTGGAGGGAGCGCGGGAAGGCGCTACTTCTGCTGCAGGGCGTCCTGGAACTCCTGGCGCTGCTTGTCACCGGTCTCGCTGCGCCAGCGGTCGACCTGGGCATCCCAGTCCGAGGTCGACTTGCGGCCGACGACGATTTCCTTGATCAGATCGTTCATGGTCGTCGTGGCGGTCGCGCCGGAGGTGGCCGCGGCGTCGGAATACAGTCCGAGCACCGGGTTGGTGATTCCGCTGGGCAGGATCTCCTTCAGATACTCGTACTGCTGGCGGACGATCCCCTCGTTCTTCGGCGTGTACAGCACCGTGGCGCCCTGGCTGCCGACGTAGCCGATCCCCGGCACGACGTCGGTGTCGGTCGCGGGCAGCCGGACCGGATCGGAACCCTCGCGCTTGAAGTGCTTGCCTTCGATGCCGTACGCGAGCAAGAACTGCTCCTCGGTGCCGAACGGCGAGGCGAGGAAATCGCAGAACCGCAACAGCTCCTTGGTCCGCTCCTCGCTGCCCTTCTTGATCGACACGTAGGCGCCGTAGCCGGCGACGCCGAGGTGCTTGGCCGCCGGGCCGCCGCCGTCCCACTTCGGCAGGATGACCGCGCCGACGTTCCAGTCCGGATACTGCCGGACGAAGCCACCCCAGCCGGTGAAGGCCTGCAGGTAGATCGACGTCCGGCCGCTCTGCCACCAGGTGACGTTGCCCGAACCGACCGAGTTGGAGTCCGGATGCAGGTAGCTCTTCTTGTACATCTGAGCCACCTGATCGATCGCGGCCTTCATCACGTCGGTCTCGTAGGCGTGGGTGAGCTTGCCGCCGTCGTCCTGCCACTGGTTCGGGGCGCCCATCATCTCCAGCATCGCCGGCACCATCCAGCCGGCGGGGTCGGAGCCGATCGCGTACACCGAGTTGCGCGCGTCCGTGACCTGCTCGCACATGTCGAGGAAGTCCTGCCCGTCGCGCAGCTCCGGCGTCTCGGTGATGCCGGCCTTGGCGAACATGTCGCCGCGATAGGTCATGATCGTGCCGGCCGGCGGCCGCGGCTGCGCAATACCCCAGATCTTGCCGTTGACCTGACCGATCTTCCAGGTTTCGGTCGGGATCGCCGCCAGGCCTGGATATTCCTTGATCGCGTCACCGCTCAGGTACGGCGTGAGGTCCGTGAAGTACTTGTCCAGCACGCCGGGCAGCCCCGGCACGCCGACGATCTGGACCAGGTCGGGCACGTCGCCGCCGGCCAGGGTCACCTGGAGCTTCGCCTGGTAGTCGGCCGACAGCGTGCCGGTGACGTCGAAGGTGAAGCCGGAGGCCTCCTCGATCTTCTGCCACCAGACATTGCTGCTCTTCGGGGCGATGGTCGCGCCGGTCTGCAGCAGCGACGTGATCGGCCCGGACGCGCCCTGGACCGGGAACCCCTCGCGCTTCACCGGTTCGGCCGGATAGCTGAAGTAACCGGGCGGGACGCCGCCCGCCACCTCCGGCAGATCCGGCTTCACCACGAACGGAACCCTCGTCGGCAGCTCGCCGCTGCCGGCCTCGCGACTGGAGGGCTGCCCGGTCTGATCGGTGCAACCGGTCAGACCGGCCGCCACCGCCGCGGCAGTGAGCGACGTACCGAGAAGAAATCCGCGCCGATCCATTCCAGCTCCTTGTCGTCCTCTGTTGATCTTCGATTACTTCTGCTGCAGCGCGTCCTGGAACTCCTGGCGCTGTTGATCACCGGTCTCCTGGCGCCACCGGTCGACCTGGGCATCCCATTCCGACAACGGCTTGCGACCGATGATGATCTCCTTCTGCAGGTCGTTGACCGTCTTCAACGCCGACGCGCCGCTGGTCACCGCCGCCTCCGAGTAGAGGCCGAGCACCGGGTTGGTCACCCCCGTCGGCAGCACCTGCTTCAGGTAGTCGTACTGCTTCTGCACGATCGGCTTGTTGTTCGGCGTGTAGACCACCGCCGAACTCTGGGCACCGATGTAGGCCAGGCCGGGCGGAACGTCGGTCTGTGAGGCGGGCAGAGCCACCGGCTCGTTGCCGTCCCGTTCGAAGTGGGTGCCCTCGACGCCGAAGTTGACCAGGAACTGTTCCTCGGTGCCGAACGGCGACGCGATGAAGTCGCAGAACCGGAGCAGCTCCTTGATCCGTTCCTCGCTGCCCTTTTTGATCGCGATGTACGCGCCGTAGCCCGCGACGCTGAGGTGCTTGTCGGCCGAACCCCCGCCATCCCACTTGGGCAGCACCATCGCGTCCAGTTTCCAGTCCGGGCTCTGCTTGGCATAGCTGCCCCAGCCGGCGAACGACTGCAGGTAGATGGAGGTCCGGCCGCTCTGCCACCAGGTGTAGTTCTCCGCGCCGGCCGACGCCGAATCGGGATGCAGATACTGATTCTTGAACATCTGCGTCACCTGGTCGAGCGCGTCCTTCATCACCGGCAGCTCATAGACGTGGGTAAGCTTGCCGCCCTCGTCCTGCCACTGGTTCGGGGCGCCCATCATCTCCAGCATCGCCGGCATCATCCAGCCGGCCGGGTCGGCGCCCATCGCGAAGATCGAATTGTGCGCGTCGGTGACCTGCTTGCAGACGTCGAGGAAGTCCTGCCCGTCCCGCAGTTCCGGCGGCTCGGTGATGCCGAACTTGGCGAACAGATCACCGCGATAGCTGGCGATCGTGCCGGCCGGCGGCCGCGGCTGGGCGATGCCCCAGATCTTGCCGTTGACCTGGCCGATCTTCCAGGTCTCGGTCGGGATCGAGGCCAGCCCCGGGTACTCCTTGATCGCATCGCCGGCCAGATAGGGCGTGAGGTCGGCGAAGAACTTGTCCAGCACGCCGGGCAGGCCCGGAACGTTGACGATCTGGACCAGGTCGGGGACGTCGCCGCCGGCCAGGGTCACCTGGAGCTTCGGCTGATAGTCGGCCGACATCGCGCTGCTGATGTTGAAGCTGAAGCCCGACGCCTCCTCGAGCTGCTGCCACCACTTGTTGCTGCCCTTCGGGGTGACCGCGGCGTTGCCCTGCAGCAGCGCGGTGATCGGGCCCGACGCGCCCTGGTACGGGAAGCCGTCGCGTTTGACCGGTTTCGCCGGATAGGCGAAATACGCCGGCGGGACGCCACCGGCGACCTCGGGCAGATCCGGTTTCACCGAGGCGAACGGGACCCTGGTCGGAAGCTCGCCGCTGCCGGCCTCCTTGACGCTGGGCTGTCCGGCCTGGTCGGTGCACCCGGACAGTCCGACGGCCAGGGCCGCGGCGGTGAGCGATGTGCCGAAAAGGAATCCTCGTCGATTCATTTCAGCTCCTTTCTTGTTACACCGTCATCGAGCGCACGCTAATGCAACCGATTGCACCTAGCAAGAGGACGAAGCGGGTCATCTGTGAGGATAGGGGGCGGAGCGTAGATAAGACTAGACCCATTATCTAGTTAAGTGCGTCCAAATATTGTTACAGTGAAGCGACGAAGCGGTCCCATCACCGAGACGAAGCGGTCCCGTCGCCGAGCGGATCGACCGCCATCCGAGGACATCGATGCGCTCCCAGCCCCGTTGGTCCGACCTCAACCGCACCTTCCCGCTGCCGCTGACCGAGATCGCCGACGTGCCCGGCCCGGAGTCGTTCCGGCTGGTCGACCCGTCCGGCCCCGCGTTCATGATCAGTTGCCCGGACTCGTCGGCCGGGCGGGCCGCCGGCGTGCGGTTGGCCGATCGAATCGACCTCGCCGCCCGCACGGCCGGACTGGCCGGACTGGCCGTGGCTCCGGTCCCGTCCGGCTGGTCGGCCGTCCATGATCAACTGCCCGGCACCGCCCGGACGCCCCGTCCTGCCGCCGGCGCCGGGTCCCGCCGGGCCGGCTCGCCGCCGGTCCGGATCCTGATCGGCAACGTCGACACCAACGCCGAGCTCGCCGAGCTCTACCACGCCCTCTGCGTCCCGGTCGATCGCGTGTTTCCCGGGCCCGGTGGTGCCTATCTGCGGACGTTCACCGATCCCTGGGGTGACGGGATCGACGCCGTGATCATCGGGGTCAGTACGGACGCCGACCTGAGCCCGGCCGTCGAGGCGCTGGCCGGCGAGTTGATCATCGAGGACGGGCTGGTGGCCGTACCGCGTCAGCATCGGGTCACGATCGCCGCGGACTTTCGGCGGCGGCATCCGCAGCTCTCCCCCGATCCCGAGCCCGCGGCGTTCCGGGCCGCGGCCGTCCAGGCGTACCGGACCCGAGCCCATCGCGGCATGACGCCGTACCTGAATCACCTGGCGCTGATGTATCAGCTGACCGGCGATCCGGAGTTCACCCGGCGCTACCTGGAGATCTTCACCGATATGGTCGCCGAGACGTCGGCCTGGGAGCCGGACCAGTGGGGCCGGTGGGGCTTCGACGCCGACTTCGCCGCGGTTGGCATGATCGCCGGCTGGCAGGCGATCCGGGACTCGCCGACCTTCTGCGCCGAGGACCGGCGCAACATCGTCGCCCACCTGCTGGCCTACCTCGGCAACAGCGAGGAGCAGTGGGTGATGCACCGGGCGACGGCCAGTCACCCGGCCCGGCACAACCACTTCACCTTCGCCGCGCTCGGGCTGCTGTTCGGCGCGACCATGATCGCCAGGACGTACGATCCGGAGCGGGCCGAGCGCTGGCTGGCGATGGCCGACGAATGCTTCGCACCGCAGCTCACCGCGACCAAGCCGACCGAGGACTGCGACAGCTACGGCTGGCTGACCCTGGCCCACACCCTCCGGTACGCCCTCGTCCGGCCCTCGCCCGGCTATGTCGACGAGGGCTGGTGCGCCGCGACCCTGGCCCGCGGCATCACCGCGATGGACAACCTCGGGCACCAGGTGCCGCACGGCGACGCGTCCCGCTACGACGGCAACTACGCCGAGCTCGGCTACTGGGCGCCGGCCGCCTGGCTGCTGCAGGATTCGGCCGCCCAGTCGCTGGTGGCCCGCAAACTCGCGTCGATGCCGGAGTCGCCGGCGCTGGGGATCATGCCGATCGGGCACGACTACGGCGCCTCGGCCTGGGCCCGGGACGACTCCCTGTTCGAGCTCGAGCGGCTCGACGTCCAGCCGCTCGATGACGCCTTCGTCGCGAGCCTGAAACCCACGGCACCGGCCGACGGCTTCGACAAGCTGGCCTTGCGGGACGGGATCGACGAGGCCGACCGCTATCTGTTGATCGACGGCGTCGGGGTCGGCGGGCACGGTCACGTCGACGCCGGCGCGATCGTCCGGCTGACCTCGCGCGGCCGGATCTGGTTGGAGGACGCCGACTACGACAAGATCTCGGCCAACTTCCACAACACCGTGTTGATCTTCCGCGACGGCGAGACGTCGGCACGGCCACCGTACGCGAGCCTGCGCTGGCAGCACCAGGACGAGCACGCGTCGATCGCGGTGGTCTCGCTGCCAGGGCTGTCGGGTTGCGACTGGACCCGGGCGGTGATCTTGCTCCCCGGCCTCGGCTTTGTCGTGGCCGACACGATCACCGCTCTGCGGGCCGGCGAGATCGAGACGCACGGCCTGTGGCGCACCGTCGGGCGGACCGAGCAGTCCGATGATCATGGGCCGGCCGGTGATCACTGGACGATGATCATGGGCGAGGAGCGGCTGCGACTGATCACCGCGCCGCCCGCCGGCGGCTGGCGGGTCGAGCGGGCCGCGGAGCCGTACCGGCGGACCAACTGGCCCGATTACCCGTACGCCGAACCCGAGGTGACCGTGCTCCGCCAGGTCTCCTCCGGTGCCCTGGCCGCCGGCGAGTCCCGAACCGTGGTCCACCTGCTCGCCGACGGGCCCGGTGATGCCGAGATCACCCGCGACGGCGAGGTCGTCCGGCTGACCGTCGACGATCGCCAGCTGAGACTGGACCTGGCCGCCCTCACCTCCGCGGACGGCCCGAGGGTGATCACGAGTGATCAAGCGACGGCGAGTCGGACAAAGGGTGTTCGTTCCCTGAGCCTGTCGAAGCGTCGTCCTGAGCCTGTCGAAGGGGGCAGGCCCGATCACCCTGGCCCCCTTCGACAGGCTCAGGACGACGCTTCGACAAGCTCAGGGAACGAACACTCCAGCGTCCCTATCGGCTGGCAGTTCGATCATGACGGCACCACCGCCGGCCTGGTCACCGATCTGGCCGGCGACGGCTCGGACCGGCTCCTGCTGGGCGCCCCGGAGGGGGTCTCCTGCTACCAGGGTGATCGCCTCCGCTGGCGCTGCGTCACCGAAGCACCGGTGACGGCGATCGGCCGCGGCGGCGGGCCGGACGGGACCGGGATCATCGTCGGCCAGGCCGACGGCAGGCTGTCGGTGATCGACACCGACGGCAAGCCGCTGTGGCGGCAGACTTTCCCACCACACATGGGCCATCCGGCGACGGTCCGGGCCGCCTTCTCGGCCCGGCTGGACGCCGCCGGTCCACCGTCGGTGATCATCGCAACCGAGAGCTGTCACGTCGAGGCGTTCACCGCCGACGGGGACTTCCGCTGGCGCTACGAGGTGGTGCACGCGGCCTCGACGGCCGGTGCCGCCGACCTCGACGGCGACGGCCTGGACGAGGTGATCGCGGCCACCGAATACTGGACCTGGCACGCCGTCAAGGCCGACGGATCCGCACTGTTCAAGACCCGCGGTGTGGAGAGCTCGGGCGCTTCCGTCGTCGCCGCGGTCACCGACCCGGACGGCGCGGGCCGGCTCGCGGTCTTCGGCGGCTGGGACGGTCACCTGACCGCCTACCGGGCGGACGGAGCCCGAGCCTGGGACCGGTCCTTCGGCGACGTGATCACGTCCATGATCAACTCCGCGGATGATCTTGTCATCGGCACCCGGGCCGGCCAGCTCCTCGGCGTGGCAGCCGACGGCACGGTGCGCTGGCGACGTGACCTCGGCGCCGCGGTGATCACGCTGACCCGGGCCGGTGACCTGATCATCGTCGTCGCCGGCGAGGTGATCCACATGCTCGACCCCGACGGCACGCCGCGGCATACGTTCGGCTGGCCGGACCCGCCGGTCGAGGTCGCCGCCTGTCGCCTGGACGGCCGCACCGGGCTCTACCTCCGCGACACGGCCGGCCGGCACTCCTGGCTCTCGGTACCGGCACAGCACCGGGGCGCCGCGGCCTCTCGTACCTCTTGACGGTTCTCTCGATCGCTACGTAATCTGAGGGCAGAAAGATTTAATACGTATTAAGGACTCGGGATGCCGGCTCAACGACGACGTGCGACGCAGCGGGACATCGCCCGCCGTCTCGGGGTGTCCCAAGCGACGGTGTCGTTGGTCGTCAGCGGCGGCGCGGCCAGCGGGCTGGTCGCCGAGGAGACCCGCCGGCAGGTGCTGGAGGTCGCCGCCGAGCTCGGTTACGCGGTCAATGCGGTGGCCCGCAGCCTCAAGGGCGGCGCGAACCGGATGCTCGGCGTCTACACCTTCGAGCCGGTGTTTCCGGTCGACCAACGGGACTTCTACTTCCCGTTCCTGCTCGGCGTGGAGGAAGCGACCGCCGAGTACGGCTACGACCTGCTGCTCTTCACCTCGGCCACCTCGGGCGGCAATCGCCGGATCTATGCCGGTGGGGTCAACCGGCTCAAGGTGGCCGACGGTTGTGTCCTGCTCGGACGCCAACTGCACCAGGACGACCTGGCCGCGCTGCTCCGGGAGGACTTCCCGTTCGTCTTCATCGGACGGCGCGAGGTGCCCGGCGAGGAACTGTCCTACGTCGCGGCCGACTACGTCGGGGCGACCCGTGACGTCGTGCACGAACTGGCCCGCCTCGGGCACCGGCGACTGGCCTACCTGAAGGTGGCCCAGGACCAGGAATGGACCCGGGACCGCGAGGCAGGATTCCGCCGCGGTCTCGAGGAGACGGGCATCCCGGCGGACCAGGTCCTGGTCCATCCGCTGGACGAGCAGACCCTCGTCGACGAGTCGCTGATCGCGGCATGGCTGGCGGCCGGCATCACGGCCGTGCTGGTCGAGCCCAGCCAGGACGACAGTGCGATCTCCGCCGTGGACCGCGCCGCCGCTGCGGCCGGCGCGAGGATCCCGCAGGACCTGTCGGTCGTGCTGCTCGGCGATCCCCCGCTGATCAACGCCACCTCGCGGGAGTGGACCCGGTTCAGCATTCCGCGGGAGCAGATGGGCCGCGACGCCGTACGGCTGCTGCTCGAGCTCCTCGCCGACGAATCCGGTACGGCACGTCAACTGTTCCTGGCCTGTATCCCCGTCCCCGGGGACTCGGTGGCCACACCACCCCCGACCCGAGGAGCGCCACGATGACCGATCACGACCGGACCCCGACGCGATTCACCCGGCGGCAGACGATCCTGGCCGGGGCCGGCTCGGTCACCGCGGCGATCGTGGCCGGCTCCACCGGCCGGGCCGCCGCCGAGCCGCCCCACGGTGCAACCGACCCGACCGACGGGACCGCCGGTGAGCCGGGCCGCTTCGACCGGACAACCCTGTGGTCGCGCGGTGAGGAAGGGTGGGTCGACTTCCGCGTGCACGCCGTCGACGCGACGCCGGCCGGGACGATCCTGGCGTTCAGCGAGGCCCGATTCGGTACCAGCGCCGACGACGGACCCAAGGATCTCGTCCTCCGCCGCAGCGTCGACGGCGGCGCGACCTGGGGCCCGACGACCTACCTCGAGCGACACGACGGCGGCGGCTGGGCCAACCCCACGCCGGTGATCGATCGGCGCACCGGCCGGATCACGGTCTGGTACGCCTGGAACGACCGCGGCCGGACCTCGAAGGTGTTCCGGCGTACGTCCACCGACGACGGGGTCAGCTGGAGCGAGGCGGAGGAGCTGACGCACCTGTTCGCCGACAACCCGGTCGGCTGGACGTTCCATCTGCCCGGTCCGGGCCGCGGCATCCAGCTTGCGGACGGCCGGCTGCTGGTCGAGGTCTGGCATCGCCGCTCGATCGAGGTGCCCGCCGCCGAACGCGATTACACCGCGAGCGTCGTCGCCAGCGATGACGGCGGCCGGACCTGGTCCTGGGGCGGCATCGTGCCGGATCGCGCCGGCCTCGGCCTGAACGAGGCCCGGATCGCGGCGCTGGCCACCGGCGAGGTGATCCTGAACTCGCGGCTGGGCGGCGGCCCGAGCAACACCAGCCGGGCCGTCTCCCGGAGCAGCGACGGCGGCCGGACCTTCAGTGAGGTCGTGATCGAGACCAACATCGCGCCGCATGCCGGGATCACCTCCGGGTTCGCGGCCCGGGTCGATCGGACCGGCCTCGAGCGGGTCGTCTACACCAGCCCGGTCGCCGGCACCGAGCGGCGCACGATCTATGCCCGGATCAGCTACGACGGTGCCGAGTCCTGGTCCTGGGGCCGGGTGGTCGACGAGGCCCGGGCCGGCTACTCCGACATCGTCTGGCTCGACGACAGCACGCTGCTGCTGCTCTACAGCCGGCTCGGAGCGTCCGGCGCCGAGACGCTCGACGTGGTGGCGGCGTGGTTCGACCTCGGCTGGCTGACCGAGGGTCGTGATCAGGTCGGCCCCGGCCCGGTCGGCCTCCGCGGGCAGCACCAGGTCGAAGGACTGCGTTCGGAGTCCACGGTCCCCCGGGCGCCGATGATCATCGATCCGGCCGCCGCCGGCTCGGCCGTCGCCCACGTCCCGGCCGCGGTGCCGGGTGACACGCACCGGGTGACCGTCGTGCCGGCCGGCTCCGGCCGCCGGCGGCTGCGCTGCCGCTTCCGCGCGCCGGAGCCCTGCCTCGGCGCCGAGCTGACGATCAAGGTCGACGGGCGGCGCCGCGGCGGGCCGGTCGCCACCTCGACCGGCGACCCCTACCTGGAGGTCGACCTCGGAACGATCATGGTCCGGGCCGGCCGTCCGGTGCGGATCGAGTTCGTCGTGCGCGGGCCCGCCGCCGGCGGCGCCGCCTTCCAGGTCGACGCCGTCTCTCTGCTACCGCCCGGAACGTCCTGACTTCCACCTCGACCAAGATCATCACCATCGCCACGGAGGCACAGTGCAGAAGGTCATTCAGTACGAGCGCGGGCTGGAGAAGTTCCGGCCGCTGCGCACCATCGTCACCTACGACGACTTCGACCGCGGGTTCAACGGCTGGCTGGACCTGACCCCGAACTTCGTCAACGACGACTACCGGCACCACCCGTCCGAAGTGGACCTGGCGAGCTGGGCGCCGTCCATGATCAGCGCGGCGCCGATGCGGTTCGCCGCCACGCACGGGTCGATGGAGGGCACGTACTCGCTGAAGCTGAACACCAAACCGGTCGCCAACCGGTATGAGGAGAAGCCGGCCGACGGGAGCATGGGGGTGGCGCTGAAGCGGCTGTCGAACTTCGATCCGGACCTGCGCCACCTGCAGATCGAGGCGTGGTACGCCTACACCCCGCAGCAGGACCGGCTCGGGTTCGGCGAGGAGGACCTGCGGGCCTTCGGCTTCTACTTCGACGTCCAGGACGCCGAATACCGCTGGATGCCCGGGGTTCGCTACGTGAACTCGGTGAACGGTGAGCTGACCAAGAAGTGGCAGTACTGGAGGGTCGCCGACGGGGTGACCAAGAAGGACTGGTGCTATGGCCGGGAGGACGGCTGGCAGCGGCCCGGGGTGGACAACCTCTGGTACGGCCGCCGCTTCCCCGACGGCTCGGCCGATGCCTTCCAGTGGGTGCCCAGTGGTGATCAGGATCTGCTCTACAACGAGAGCCCGGACAAGATCAACTGGCTCTACTTCCGGCTGCTGATCGACTACCAGGCCCGCGAGTACGTCGAGCTGCAGAGCATGGACCGGACCTTCGACCTGCGCGGCCTGGCGCCGACGCTGGTCACGCCGTACAAGAGCATCACCAACCTGATCAATCCGATCTTCTTCGTCGAGACCGACACGAATCGCAGCGTGAACCTGTTCCTCGATTCCGTCGTCTACTCCACCGACTGACCCAGCCCGAAAGGCCCCGCCCCGTGCTCAACTTCGCGACCTCCGTCATCGAACGCCGGCTCAAGATCAGCACCGCTCACGCGACCCATCCGTACGAGGCCGGCTGGGCCGGTGAGGCCGTCTTCTTCGTCCAGCTCGAGGGTGATCATCCGGACCTGTCGGTGCAGGCCCAGATCTCCCCCGATGGCCTGCACTGGGTCGATCGCGGCGATCCCCGGGTGATCACCGCCGACCAGGTGATCACCGCCATCGAGCTGGCCAACTTCGGCGGCTGGCTCCGGCTGTCCTTCGCCGGCGCGACCCCGGAGCAGCCGGCGAAGGTGCTGGTGCACCTCGCCCTGAAGGGCTGAACCGCAGAACCACCGACCGCAGAACCGATTCGAAACCCAGACAACTCAGCGAGGAGTGAGGCCATGAGATCTCTTCGGCATGCCACGACCGCGGCGACCGTACTGCTGACCCTGGTCGTCGCCGTCGCCTGCGGCGGCGGCCCGGCAGGCGACGACGCGGGTGGCGGCGAGCTCGCCGTCGCCGGGCAGTTCCCGATCGAGTCGATCGATCCGAACGGGAAGCTGGCCATCGACGGCGGCACCCGGGTCGCGGCGGTCCAGCTGTACAGCCCGTTGCTGCAGACGACCGGCCCGGGCGAGTTCGAGGGCGTTGCCGCGAAGAGCTGGGACGCCAACGACACCGCCACGGAGCTCGCCTTCACCCTTAAGGAGGGGATCACGTTCTCCGACGGCTCCCCGATCACCGGGGCCGATGTTGCGGCGGCGTTCACCCGCACGGTGGAGTCGGACAGCCCGTTCTCGGCCAATTTCGTCGACGTCGATGTCGAGGCGACCGACACCACCGTGACGTTCACGCCGGCCGCCCCGGATCCGGCGCTGCCGGCCAAGCTGACCGGCCTGATGATCACTCCGGCCGGCGCCACCGCGGACAGTTACGAGGGCACGCCGGTCACCTCCGGCCCGTTCGCGGTCGAGTCCTTCACCCCCGGCGGCGATCTGATCATGGTCCCGAACGAGCACTACTGGGGAGACAAGCCGAAGGTCGACCGGCTGACGATCCGGTCGATCCCCGAGCTGGCCACCCGGGTCACCGCCCTGGGCACCGGCGAGCTCGACATCATCTGGGGCATCTCCGACGACGACGTGGAACAGCTCCGCAGCAACCCCGAGATCAAGATCGAATCCGCGGTCGGCTCGGCGGTGATCACGATGTGGATGAACGCCTCGACACCCGCCCTGAAGGATGCGGCGGTCCGACGAGCGCTGTGGCAGGCGGTCGACTTCGACACCTTGATCACGCAGCTCTATCCGGAGAGCGGCAAACCGGCGGACTCGGTCATCGCGCCGACGGTGTTCGGCTACGCACCCCAACAGCCGGTCGGCCACGACCCGGCGGCCGCGAAGCAGGCCCTGGTCGATGCCGGCTTCGACTTCGACCACACCACGCTGCGCTTCCACTTCTCCCAGGCCCAGTTCAAGCAGTGGGTGCAGTCCGTCGCCTCCGACCTGGCAGCGGTCGGCGTCAAGGTCGAGGTGTTGGAGAAGGAGCAGGCCGTCTACACCGAGGACCTGCTGGCCCTGCGCTGGGACCTCAACATCCAACAGGTCGGCACCCTCGGGTTGGACGCCTCCTACAACCTCGGCCGGCTCTACCCCTGTGCGGCGAAGCGGACCGGCTACTGCAATCCGGACCTGGACGCGCTGCTGAAGAAGGCCGGCAACTCCGTCGATCCCGCGGTACGGCAGCAGGCCTACGCCGACGCGACCGCGCTGATCTGGAACGAGGCCGTCGGCATGTACCCGATGTTCGTCGACAACGTCTTCGCCACCCGGACCGGGGTCGAGGGATTCCTGGCCGACGGCGAAGGGCTGCCGCGATTCGACACCGTCTCGGTCCCCGACTGATCGAGCCGACCCATCCCGCAGGATCCACCGAAGGAGCAGCGATGACCGACGACAACCTCAACCTCAACCGCCGCAGGATGATCGCCGCCGGGGCCGCCGGCCTCGGCCTCCTCGCCGCCAGCGCCACACAGGCGCACGCCGAGCCCACTCCGCCGGACACCAAGAACCCGGACGGGTCGCCCGCGCTCACCCCGCAGCAGTTCGGCGCGGTCGGCGACGGCGTCGCGGATGACACCGTGGCCATCCAGGCCGCGATCAACGCCGCCCGCAAGCAGCAGAACAAGATCGTCGTGCTGCCGCCCGGGCAATACAAGGTCACCTCGACGCTGGTCGTCGGTGATCACGAGTACGAGACACCGGGCGAGCACCTCAACCGGTTCGTGCTGCGCGGCTACGGCATGTTCGGCGAGGAACCGTCCAAGATCATCTTCCACCAGGACGGCGTCGGCATCCGGTGGGAGGCCTCGCTCGGCGGGATCCACGGCGTCGCGTTCGACGCGCCGGCCAAGACCGCCAACAACGTCGCGCTGCACGTCGCCCGGACGGCGAACACCGACGACACCGACGTGACCATCGTCGAGTGCTCGTTCCTGCGTTTCCAACGGGCGATCGAGAGCGTCGGCCGCGGCTTCCTCTTCACCAAGAACAAGGTCGCGGTCTGCACCACCGGCATCACGATCTCCTGGCCGACCGAGGGGGTCCAGGGCAGCGGCGTGCACCTGCTCCCGTACGGCCTGCGCAAGTGGTTGATCACCGACAACCACTTCCACTCCAACTTCGACGCGATCGTGTTCAACGGTGCGCCGGACGGCGACTTCCGCGGCGCGGTGATCAGCAACAACCTGCTCGACATCGGCCGTCGGCTGATCAAGGGCAGCCTGACCAACTCGACGATCAGCGGCAACGTGATCGAGAACGGCACCGGGAACGCGATCATCCAGATCGACTCCGGCGGCCACAACCTGACCATCAGCGGCAACGTGATCGGCGGGTTCGACACGACGCCCGGTGCCTGGGATCCGCCGCGTTACGCGATCCACTTCACCGCCGGAGCGGCGGCGAAGAACGTGACGATCACAGCCAACACCTTCAACTGGATCGACGGCTCCGCCCTCCGGTTCGATCAGCCCGTCGACAAGCTCAGCATCACGGCCAACTCGTTCGACCACTGGAATCTGAGCCGGTCCTCGAGCCACGCGGCCGTGCTGGTCAACGCCGATGCCACCCGGCTCGCCGTACTCGGCAATGTCATCTCGGCCAATCCGAACGCGGCCGGGGCGCCGATCCGGATCGCCGGCACGCTGAGCGACTCCAATGTCGTCGGCAATGTGTTCGAGCAGGACACGCTCCTCGCCGCCGGTGCCGTCGGTGCCGACTCCTTCGTCGAGTCCGAACCCGGCCGGTTCAGCAGGCTTCAGGTCGCCGCCGCCAAGGACGCCGCCGTCCGCGTCCTCAGCACCGCCACCGACGGCATCGCCACCGCCGACCGGTTCGGCGGCTATCTGGTGGAGAGCGACCTCGCGACCGGCTCGGGGCCCGGGGTGAAGGGCGGGATCGAGGTGGTCGCGGCGAACCAGTCGGGCTCGGCCGCCACCAACCTGCTCTGCTCGACGACCACGACCAACGAGGTGGTCTCGTTCCAGGCCAGCGTCGCCGGCCTGGTCCCACCGTCGGACAACTCCCGCGACCTCGGCAGCGCCGACGCCAACATCCGCACGGTGTTCGCCCACGCCGCCCGGCTGCACCCGTACCTGGTCGCGACCCTGCCGCCGGCCGCCGATGCCCCGGGCGCGCTGATCCAGGTGGCCGACGGCCACCGCGGCCAACCGTGCCTCGCCGTGTCGGACGGCTCCTCCTGGCGCCGGATCCCGCTCACCGACGCGATCCGCTGACCAAGGAGAGGACGCTCGAGTGTTCGTTCCCTCGGTGTTGGGGGCGGGTCCGCGGACGGGCGACAGTCGGGGAGAGTGTGTTCGTTCCCTGGGCTGTCGAAGCCCGGATCCACCGACGAAAACATCCACTCGAGGACTGGCAGGGCGCCGACATCGATTCCCTCTCGCGACGTCGTCGAGGGAGCCTGGTGCAGGTCGTGATCACCAAGGGGAACCTGCGGCCGGGTAGTCCTGGTGAGATCCTCCCCGATCAGCGCCGAACCTCCCTGAGGCCTCGATGATCTTGGGGCGCTGGGAAGAGACCCGCGGCCGAACCTGTCCACTCGACGGGTGCGGTCAGCTGAGCGACCCCAGGCTTGGGTGCGTTTCTCTACCTGTGGCGACATCCGCACCCCGCCCCGGCAACCTACCGCCATACCGGCGCCCGGCCGCGATCCCGGCGACCGCAGCGAACCCGCCCGCTCTTCGGTGCGTCTTTCGACCACAGGGTGCACGGAAGACACCACCAGGCTTGCCCTTCGACAGGCTCAGGGAACGAACCCCTCACGCCGACTGTGATCTGCCCCAGACCCACACCACCGCTGGACCGGGACGCAGTTGGCTAGTTCATGCCGAGGTAGTGCTCGGCGATTTCGTCGCTGGTGGTCAGCCAGACGTCGGGCTGGGCGGCCAGATAGGCCAACGCCTGGTCCAGGTACTTGGCGCGGAACGGCTGGCCGATCACGAAGGGATGGAGGGCGAGCGGCAGCACCCGGCCGCTGTCGGCGGAGTCGGCCCGGAGCTGTTCGTAGGCGTCGATGATCAGCTCGACGAACTCCGGCCCGGTGGTGCCGCGCGGGAAGACCTGGAGGTCGTTCAACTCGACCGAGTACGGGACGCTGATCAGGCCGGGAACGGTCAACGGATAGGGCTGATCATCGTTGGTCCAGTCGAGCACGTAGCTCAGTCCGAGCTCGGCCAGCAGCGCCGGGGTGTTGAAGGTCTCGGTCAGGCCGGGGCCCATCCAGCCGTGCGGGCGGCGACCGACCGCGGCCTCGATCGTGGTGACGATCTCGGTCAGCAACTCCCGCTCCTGATCCAGAGCGAGATCGCCGTGCAAGATCGAATTCGTCTTGCCGTGGGCGAGCCAGGCCCAGTCCCGGCTGCGACCGGCCTCAATGAGCTGCGGGTAGTGCGCGGCGACGTCGGAGTTGATCAAGGCACTGGCCCGGAACCCGTGCCGGTCCAGGCTCTCGATAGTGCGCCAGATCCCCACCCGGGCGCCGTAGTCGCGCCAGCCGTGATTGAGCGCGTCCGGCACCAGATGGGTGGTGGCCGGCACCAGGGTGGTGGAGGGCCGGTCGATCAGAAAGTGTTCGATGTTGAGCCCGACATACACCGCGACCTTCGCGCCGCCGGGCCACTGGATCGGCGGTCGTTCGGTGATCGGGCTGTAGTCGTACGGTTCGGCGGGAGTCGTCATGACCCCACGGTAAGATCTGACATTGATGTCAGGTTCAAGTCCTGGAGGTGACCGGATGCGGATCGGTGAACTGGCCCGGCGAACCGGCGTCAGCGAGCGATCACTGCGCTACTACGAGCAGCAGGGTCTGCTGATCTCCGACCGGACCCCGGGCGGCCACCGCGAGTTCGCCGAACGGGCCGTCGACCGGGTGATCAGGATCCAGGAGCTGTTCGCCGCCGGCCTGCACAGCAAGAAGATCGCCGAGCTGCTTCCCTGCATGCGCGACGCCGACGGCGGCCCCTCCGAGATCGCCACCCCGCAACTCGTGGACGATCTCACCGCCGAACGCGACCGGATCGATCGCCTGATCACCGACCTGACCAACTCGCGCGAAGTCCTCGACGACGTGATCAACACCGCCGCCATCCCGCCGAGCTGAGTTGTCAGAACTGAGTCGTGCTCCAGCACAACTCAGTTCTGACATGCCGGCGTGGGTCAACTGCAGCCACTGGTGGAGCCGCAACCCTCGCAGACGTAGCAGCTGCCGCTGGGGCGCATCTTGGTGCCGCAGCTGAAGCAGAGCGGCGCGTCGACGCTGGTGCCGGAGATCGACTCCATCAGCTCGGCGGTGGTGTGCACCGACGATTCGACCGGCTTGCCGGCCGGCTCGGGGTCGGACTCGGAACTCTTCAGCGACTCGGATTCGCTGACCTGGTCCGATTCCTCGGCCGGCCGGTAGGAGCCGGTCTCGACCTGGCGGGCCCGCTCCGCGGCGGTGTAGATGCCGAGCTCGGCGCGGCTCTCGAACGACAGATGATCAAGGGCGAGCCGGCGGAAGATGTAGTCCATGATCGACTGCGCCATCCGGATGTCCTGGTCATCGGTCAATCCGGCCGGCTCGAACTTCAGGTTGGTGAACTTCTGGATGAACGTCTCCAGCGGCACGCCGTACTGCAGGCCGATCGAGACCGCGATCGAGAAGGCGTCCATCACGCCGGCCAGGGTCGAGCCCTGCTTGCCCAGCTTGAGGAACACCTCGCCCAAGCCGTCGTCGGGATAGGAGCCCGACGTCATGTAGCCCTCGGCGCCGCCGACCGAGAACGACGTGGTCAGGCTCGGCCGGGTCTTCGGCAGCCGCTTGCGGATCGGCCGGTATTCGATCATTGCGGCTTCGGTCGGCCGATCCTTCTTCTTCGCCTTGCCGTCGCTCAGCGGCTGGCCGACCTTGCAGTTGTCCCGATAGACGGCGAGCGCCTTCAGGCCCAGCTTCCAGCCCTGCAGGTAGACGTCGGCGATCTCCTCCACCGTCGCCGTCTCGGGCAGGTTGACCGTCTTGGAGATCGCGCCGGACAGGAACGGCTGCGCCGCGGCCATCATCCGGACGTGCCCCATCGGCTTGATCGCCCGCTCACCCATCGCGGTGTCGAACACCTCGTAGTGCTCCGGCTTCAGGCCCGGCGCGTCGATCACGTGACC
Organism: Microlunatus speluncae; assembly: GCF_009299835.1. Taxonomy (GTDB): domain Bacteria; phylum Actinomycetota; class Actinomycetes; order Propionibacteriales; family Propionibacteriaceae; genus Microlunatus; species Microlunatus speluncae. The sequence goes on along the minus strand of NZ_VKCZ01000014.1, from coordinate 88,008 downwards.
GTGCTCGGCGATGAACTCGACGATCGCCTCGGCGGTCTCCTCCGCGTAGCCCAGCCTGCGCAGCGCCCGCGGGATGGTCTGGTTGACGATCTGCAGCGACCCGCCGCCGACCAGCTTCTTGAACTTGACCAGCGAGAAGTCCGGCTCGATGCCGGTGGTGTCGCAGTCCATCATGAAACTGATCGTCCCGGTCGGAGCGAGCACGCTGGCCTGCGCGTTGCGGTAGCCGTGCTCCTCGCCCAGCTTGATCACCGCGTCCCAGGCCGCCGTCGCCCGCTGCTGCAGCGACGCGTCGAGCACGCCGACCGGCCGGAGCGCGTCGTTCGCGGCCTGGTGCTTTCGCATCACCCGCCGGTGCGCCGTGGCGTTCCGGGCGAACCCGGCGTATGGGCCGACCACGCCGGCCAACTCGGCCGACCGCCGGTACGACGCACCGGTCATCAGCGACGTGATCGCCGCCGCGAACGCCCGTCCACCGTCGGTGTCGTACCCGTGGCCGGTGGCCATCAACAGCGCACCCAGGTTGGCGTAACCGATGCCGAGCTGACGGAAGTCCCGGGTGATCTCACCAATCCTCTCGGTCGGGAAGTCGGCGAAGCAGATCGAGATGTCCATCGCGGTGATGATCAATTCCACCGCCCGCTCGAACCTCTCGCCGTCGAAGGCGCCGTCGTCGCCCAGGAACTTGAGCAGATTGAGACTGGCCAGATTGCAACTGCTGTTGTCGAGGCTCATGAATTCGGAGCAAGGGTTGGAAGCGTTGATCCGGCCCGACTCGGGGTTGGTGTGCCAGTCGTTGATCGTGTCGTCGTACTGCATCCCCGGGTCGGCACAGTCCCAGGCCGCCTTGGCGATCTTGTCGAACAGGCCGCGGGCGTCCACGGGCTGCACGACCCGGCCGTCGGTGCGGGCGCGAAGGCCGAACTCGGTGCCGTCCTCGACGGCGCGCATGAACTCGTCGGTGACCCGCACCGAGTTGTTGGCGTTCTGATATTGCACCGAGGTGATGTCGCGACCGCCGAGATCCATGTCGTAGCCGGCCTCGCGCAGCGCGCGGATCTTGTCCTCCTCGCGCGCCTTGGTCTCGACGAACTCCTCGATGTCGGGGTGATCGACATCGAGCACGACCATTTTGGCCGCCCGCCGGGTGGCGCCACCGGACTTGATCGTCCCGGCGCTGGCGTCGGCGCCGCGCATGAAGGAGACGGGGCCCGAAGCGGTGCCGCCGGAGCTGAGCAATTCGGTGCTGGACCGGATCCGGGACAGGTTGACCCCGGCGCCGGAACCGCCCTTGAAGATCAATCCCTCCTCGCGATACCAGTTCAAGATCGAATTCATCGAGTCGTCGACCGACAGGATGAAACACGCGCTCACCTGCTGCGGCGACGGCGTGCCGACGTTGAACCAGACTGGGGAGTTGAACGAAAAGTACTGGTGCAGCAACAGCCAGGTCAGCTCGTGCTCGAACGTCTCGGCGTCCGCCGGAGAGGCGAAGTAACCGTGTTGTTCACCGGCCCGCCGATAGCTGATCACGACCCGGTCGATCAGTTGCTTGAGGCTGCGCTCCCGGTTGTCGGCGCCGAGAGCGCCGCGGAAGTATTTGGTGGCCACGATCGTCGCGGCGTTGGCACTCCAGAACTCCGGGAACTCGGTCGCCAACTGCTCGAAGATCGTCTCGCCGGTCTTCCAGTTGGTCTGGACGATATCCCGGCTCTCCCAGCCGACCTCCGCGTACGGGTGCACGCCGGGTGTGGTGAACACCCGCTCGATCCGAAGCCCCTTCGGTGCCGGCCCGGCCCCGTTGGGAATCGATTGTGTGCGCTCCGTCATTCGTCCGTGTTCCTCTCGCCTCTTGCTGTGAACTGATCGTCCACCCCGGCACTGACAGTTACGTTTCCGTCCGGCCCGGAGTGAGCTTGTGCGGGGTGAAGTTGCTGACCTTGTTGTCGAACTGGTCCGGGATCAGCGGCTCGATGCCCAACGGTTCTGACTCGATCCGCAGCATCGCGATCTCGGACTCGAAGTCCTCCAGCGAGTGGTACTGCTTGTAGACGCTGGCGAAGCGCAGGTACGCGACCTGATCCAACTCCCGCAGCGGACCCAGGATCGCGACACCGACCTCGTCGGCCGGGATCTCGGACTGGCCGCAGGCGCGCAGCGTGTCCTCCACCACCTGGCCGAGCCGGGCCAGCTGGACCTCGTCCACCGGCCGGCCCTTGCAGGCCTTCCGGACTCCCGAGACGACCTTGTCCCGGTTGAACGGCTCGACGACGCCGCTCCGCTTGACGATGACAAGCTGCATCTGTTCGATCGTGGTGAAGCGGCGCGAGCAGGACGGGCATTGGCGGCGTCGCCGAATGCTGCAGCCGTCCTCCGCGGTGCGCGAGTCCAGAACCTTCGAGTCGGTGTGCCGGCAGTACGGGCAGTGCATCGTTTCCTCTCCCCGGGGCTTCCTCACCACAACCTGTGGGGCGAAACCCATCCCCTGACTACTATATGTAGACCCTAGGGCGCCCGCGAGCGGTGTGCAAGCCATTGCGGGGATGAAATCACACCCGGAGAATTCGGGCCGGAACCCGACTCAGAGCAGGTTGCGCGCCAGCACGTAGATCAGGGACAGCACGAGACCGACGATCAGCCACCGGGTCGGCGTCATCGTCCGGAGCACGGCCGCGATCCGGGCCGGCGGCCGGACCCGGGGGCCACCGAGCGCCTCGACGATCCAGAGCACGCCGAACCCGGTGAGCACGATCAGGCCGATGAACACCACCGGGTTGTATCCGAACGCGCCGGCGAGATCGCCGTGCAGCAGGGCGCTGCCCAGCCGGGTGCCACCACACAGCGGGCACTCCCACCCGGTGAGCAGCCGCAGCGGGCACGGTAGACCCTGCCCGCTCACCGCGTAGATCGCGCTCAGCGCGACTCCGCCACCGAAGAAGCCCGCCAGATACTTCAGGCCCGAGCCCGCCCGGAACGAGGTGACCAGGCCGGCGGTCGCGCCGGGAATCGCACCGGTACGCACAGCGCCGGTGGCACCGGGAGCCGGGGCGGAGTCGCCGCCCGCATCACCCCTTCGACCGACCATGCCGCCCATTCTGCACCGAGCGGGTGTCCCCGGTGACCCGGCACCGCACACCGGGGCCCGGCCCGACTGGCGGTCGCGGGGGTGCCGACCGGCCGGACGATGGCACTATGCTCCCCTCGCGGGGCCGCCGGAGCGGCGGCTCGTTCGATGCGGAGGTCACAGAGTGAGCCAACCCGACGATCCCGGCCAGCAGAGCGAGCGCGGAGTCCCCGGACCGAACCGCGATCCCGGGCCCCACCATCCGGTCACCCCGACCGACCCGGCACAGTCGCCCTGGTCTCGTCCCGATGCCGACGCGAGCCAGGCCCCGCACCAGCCATCGCCGGAGCAGCAGTGGCAGGCGCCCGGCCCGGATCGGCAGCCGCCACCCCAACAGCCGGCCCAGCCGTTTCAGCAGCCGGCCCAGTCGCATCAACAGCACCCGCAGCAGCAGCAGCCGGACCAGTCGTATCAACAGCACCCGCAGCAGCAGTACCAGCCGCCGCAGGGGCCTGGCCCGCAACCGGGTCAGCAGCACGCGCCGTACGGCGGAGCGCCCTATCCGCCCGCCCAGCAGCCGATGCCCGGGCCGCCGATGCCGTATCCGCCGGCCGCCGTGCCTCGCACCGATTACGCCTCCTGGGGCAAGCGGGTCGGCGCCAACCTGATCGACTTCATCCCGGCCTACATCGTGTCGATCGTCGCCATGATCTGGTACTTCGGGTTCATCGGCTCGATGATCACTGCCCTGCAGCGGGGCGAGGACAATTACGTGCCCGACCTGACGTCGATGTCGGTCTGGATGATCGTGCTCTGTGTGCTCTCGCTGCTGTCGCTCGGCTGGAACATCTACAACCGCTGGCTCACCGGCGGCCGGACCGGTCAGTCACTCGGCAAGCGGGTCACCAAGATCAAGTTGATCAGCGAACAGACCGGGCAGCCGATCGGCGCCGGCAACGCCTTCCTGCGCGACATCGTCCACTACCTCGACGGCATCGCCTATGTCGGCTATCTCTGGCCGCTGTGGGACGAGAAGCGGCAGACCTTCTCGGACAAGCTGATGCGGACGATCGTGATCGACCAGCCGGATCAGCGCACCGCGGTCTGAGTCGCCGGCTGATAGTCGTCCGCGGTCACCCGGGCGACGGTCGCCCCGATCACGGTCAGCGCCGCCGCGGCGATCACGAGCCCGATGACCATGATCACGGTGGTCCCGCGCCGGGTCAGCCGCCAGTCGAAATCGAGGTCGCGGATCGGCACCGTCGTGCTGATCCGGCAGGACCGGGCCACGGCCGGATCGAGCTGCCGGACCCGGGGACCGGCGACGCCGGCCCGCGGCTGAGCGCCGGGCAGAGCCTGCCGGGCCGAGCCGAGACTCCGCCGGCGAGAGCTCGGACGACGAGACCTTGCGCCGTGGGTATCGGCCCGTCGGGTCGGATCCGCGATCAGGGCTACTGTCGCCATCGTCTTCTCCTTCTCCCCAGATCGAACTGATGTTCGATAGAACGTGTGTTTGATAATGCCCACTCGCGCTGGCCGAAAGCAAGCACATTCGCACGCGTGTTCGGGTGTGTCTTTCCCGATGTTCAGAGTCAAACAGGCGGCACTGACATTCGATTCCCGAGCGGCCACCGGCGGTCACGACACGCCGGGTCGAACAGATGTTTGAATTTGTCTGCGGCCTTCTCTACTGTCAGGCACATGGCCAAGCGCGACGACAATCCATCGGAGAAGAAGCGTGACTCGACGTCGAGCCGCGCCCGGACCACTGCGGCCGAGGCACCGGCCGGCAACGCTCCGCGACGCCGGGGGCGGCCCCGGGACGCCGACGTCGCCGCCGAGTTGGGAGCCACCGTCAGTTCACTGCCGGACGGCCCGATCGACGCCGCCGGCCTGACGCCGCGGCAGCGCCGGGTGCTCGAGGTGATCAAGGAAACGGTCGAGGCCCGCGGCTACCCGCCGAGCATCCGCGAGATGGGCGATGCGGTCGGCCTGGCCAGCTCCTCCAGCGTCGCCCACCAGCTGAAGGTCCTTGAATCCAAGGGATTCCTGCGCCGAGACCCCAACCGGCCGCGTGCGCTGGAGGTCCTGATGCCCGGCGATCCGGCGGCGGCAGCGGTCGCCAAGTCGGTGGCCGCCGCGTCCCAGTCGGAGTTCGACGAGTCCGAGGTCGGCAACAGCTTCCCGGCGCCGGTGCACGTTCCGGTGCTCGGCCGGATCGCGGCCGGCGGTCCGATCCTGGCCGAGGAGCAGGTGGAGGACGTGTTCGCACTCCCCCGGCAGCTGGTCGGCGAAGGGGAGCTGTTCCTGCTCGAGGTCCGCGGCGATTCGATGGTCGACGCGGCGATCTGCGACGGCGACTGGGTCGCCGTGCGACGGGAACAGACCGCGGAGAACGGCGACATCGTCGCCGCCCTGCTGGACACCGAGGCCACGGTGAAGACCTTCAAGCGGACCGGCAACCAGGTCTGGCTGATGCCCCACAACCCGGCCTACGACCCGATCGACGGCAATCACGCCAAGATCCTCGGCAAGGTCGTTGCGGTGCTCCGCCGGGTCACCTGACCCTCAAGATCATTCCGGTGATCGACTGATCGTCGCCATGATGCCCCGGTCCGCGTGGGCCGGGGCATCACGGCGTTCAGGCCTGCTCGGCGCGTTCGACGAGGCGGCGCAGCGCCTGGACCGCGACCTCGCGATCGCGGGTCGGCCAGAAGGGCGGCAGCGAGGCCCGCAGATAGCTGCCGTACCGGGCGGTGGCGAGCCGGGGATCGAGGATCGCGACCAGACCGCGATCACTGAGCCGGCGGATCAACCGGCCGGTGCCCTGGGCGAGCAACAGCGCGGCATGAGTGGCGGCGACCGCCATGAAGCCGTTGCCGCCGGCCTCGGCCACGGACCGCTGCCGCGCCATCAACAACGGATCGTCCGGCCGCGGGAACGGGATCCGATCGATGATCACCTGGGTGCAGGTCGAGCCCGGGACGTCGACGCCCTGCCACAGCGACAGGGTGCCGAACAGGCTCACCTCCTCCTCCGCGACGAAGCGCCGCTTGAGCTCGGTGAGCTGAGCGTCGCCCTGGCACAGGATGGTCTGCTTCGGCAGCTGTTTGCGGACGTACGTCGCGGCCGCCTCCGCCGCGCGGCGGGAGGAGAACAGACCGAGGGTGCGCCCGCCGGCCGCCCAGACCAGCTCGGCGATCTCCTTCAGCGTCGCCTCGGACAGGCCGTCCCGGCCGGGCGGCGGCAGATCGGTGGCGATGTAGAGGATTCCCTGCCGCGGATAGTCGAACGGCGACCCGACGTCCAGCCCTCGCCACGGTTGCGGCCGGTTCGGGTCCGCCTTCTCGTCGTCGCCGTCGTCGTCAGTGTCATGATCGACTTCGACGATCGCGGACTCGTCCCGCTCATCCGGCCGCAACCCGACCGAGGCCGCGACCGCGTTGAAGTCGCCGCCGAGTTTCAGCGTCGCCGACGTCAGCACCACGGTCCGCGCACCGAAGATGCTGGCCCGCATCAGCCCGGACACCGTCAGCGGAGCGACGCAGGCCTCGCGGCCGGTGCGCTCCCGTTCGGTCACCCAGATCACGTCGTGTTGGCTCATCGCGGCCATCCGCTCGGCGATGTCGAAGATCTCCTTCACCACCGCCGCCGCCTGGCGCTGGTCCGGATCGGTCTTCTCACCGCCACTGGTCAGCTCGCTGACCGCCCGCCGGGCCGCCGTCCGGACGACCGCACAGGCCTGGCCGAAGGCCGAGTCCGGATCCTCGATCCGGTCCAGCGGCGACGCGTCCAGCGCGGCCCGGAGCGTGTCGGCCGACTCCAGCAGATCCAGTGCGACCTCGTCCTCGAGGTAGGAGGCGGCCCGCCGGCCGACCCGCTCGATCGCCTGCGGGCTGAGCTCGGAGGAGGCGGCCCCGGTCACCCGGGAGACCAGCTCGTGCGCCTCGTCGATGATCACCGCATCGTGCTCGGGCAGCGCCGTCTCGCCGTGCATCGCGTTGATGGCCAACAGCGCGTGATTGGTGACCACCAGATCCGCGGCCCGGGCGACGTCGCGGGAACGTTCGACGAAGCAGGCGTCACCGTACGGGCAGCGTTGCGGGCCCAGGCATTCCCGGACCGGGATCGACACCTGCTGCCAACCCCGTTCGGAATGACTCGGAGCCGAGTCCCGGTCGGCCAGGCCGGTCCGGCCGTCTTCCTCCTCGATCCACTCGCGGAGCCGCAGCACCTCCGCCCCCAGCGCGGAATCCGGCTCCCCCGCGCCGGCGCTCGGCAGCGTGGCGGCAAGATCATCGACGCCGAACAGGGCGGCCTGATCGTCGGCGCCACCACTGCGTGCCCGGTAGAGGCAGGCGTAGTTGGTCCGGCCCTTCAGCACCGCGTGCCGCGGCCGCTTCCCGGTGACCTTCTCCACCGCCGCCAACGCGGCCGGGATGTCGTTGTCGGCCAGCTGACTCTGCAAGGCGAGGGTGGCGGTGGCGACGACGATCCGGTCGGCCGAGCCCTCGGCCACCGCGACCAGAGCCGGGGCCAGATAGCCGAGCGACTTGCCGGTGCCGGTGCCGGCCTGGACCAGCAGGTGCCGACCCGAATCGATGGCCTGGGCGATCGCGTCGGCCATCTCGACCTGCCCCGGCCGCTCCTGACCGGCGATGCCGGAGACAGCGGCCTCGAGCGCCCGGCGATGACCCGGCGATTGCGGACCGGCCTCACTCAGCTTCGTCGTCGGTTCGGCCACCACCCGTCAACCTTAAGGGCCCGCGCCGACAACGACCGACAGCATCCGGCGCGATTCGACCATGATCATGAAATCACCGGCCGGGTCGGAACGACGGACGCGCGATCAGGACGCCGGAGCGACCTGGAAGGGTGCCAGCATCCCGGCCAGCTGCGCGTTCACCCGCGCGGTGATCAGGCTGCCCTCGGCGGTGTGCTCGCACTCGATCAGCTCGCCGGACTGATGGATCCGATTCACCAGATCGCCACGCTCGTACGGAATCAGGGCGGTGACCTCGATCTCCGGCCGCGGCAGCCCCGCCTCGATCCGGACCCGTAGCTCCTCGACGCCCAGGCCGGTCCGGGCCGAGACGACCTCCGCCTCCGGGAACTGACTGCGCAGCGTGACCAGCTGATCGGCGTCGGCGCGGTCGGCCTTGTTGATCACGATCAACTCCGCGACCTTGTCCGCCCCGATCTCACCGAGCACGGTGCGGACCGCCCTGATCTGGCCGACCGGATCCGGATCGGAGCCGTCGACGACATGCACCAGCAGATCCGCCTGCGCCGACTCCTCCAGGGTCGAGGCGAAGGCCTCCACCAGGTCGTGCGGCAGATGCCGGACGAACCCGACCGTGTCGGTCAGCGTGTAGACCCGGCCGTCGGCGGCCTCCGACCGGCGGGTGGTCGGGTCCAGGGTCGCGAACAACGCGTCCTCGACCAGGACTCCGGCACCGGTGAGCCGGTTCAGCAGGCTCGACTTGCCCGCGTTGGTGTAGCCGACGATCGCCACCGACGGCACCTCGTGCCGGCGCCGCTCGGCCCGCTTGGTCTCCCGGGTCGAATCCATCTCCCGGAGCGCGGCCCGCAGCTTGGCGATCCGGCTGTGGATCCGCCGCCGGTCGGTCTCCAGCTTCGTCTCACCGGGACCGCGACCACCGATGCCGGCGCCGCCGCTGGCTCGGCCGCCGGCCTGGCGGGACAGGTTGCCACCCCAACCACGGAGGCGTTGCTTCAGATACTGCAGCTGGGCCAGCTCGACCTGGGCCTTGCCCTCGGCGCTCTTGGCGTGCTGAGCGAAGATGTCCAGGATCAGCGCGGTCCGGTCGATCACCTTGACCTTGACCCGGTCCTCCAGGTTGCGCAGCTGGGCCGGCGCGAGCTCGCCGTCGCAGATCACCGTGTCGGCGCCGGTGGCCACCACCACCTGGCGCAGCTCGTCCACCTTGCCGCTGCCGATGTAGGTCGCCGGGTCGGGCCGCTGCCGGCGCTGGATCAGGCCCTCCAGGACCTCGGATCCGGCGGTCTCGGCGAGCAGCTTGAGCTCGCTGATCGAGTTCTCGGCGTCGACCTCGCTGCCGGTCGTCCAGACGCTGACCAGGACCACCCGCTCCAGCAGCAGTTGCCGGTATTCGACCTCGGTGATGTCGGTGAGTTCGGTGGACATCCCCGCGACCCGGCGCAGCGACAGCCGGTCCTCGAGATCCCACTGCTGCCCGTCGAATCCCCCGCCCTCGGGGTCGGGGTCACGGAGCGGCGACGCCGGTGTGATCGGGGGGTCGGTGGCGTCGACGAACTGGTCGTCGATCGGATCTTCTGCGGCAGATGTCATCGCCTCTAGAGTCTCACGCCGGACAAGCCCGGACCACTGATTTGAGTCCGGAGGTGATCGAACCCGGCGCACGGATGGCGATCACGGGGCTTGCCCAACGACCAAGCTCAGGGAACGGAACAGGCGGCGGAGTCAGGCCAGGTCTTCCGGCACCAACAGTTCGCCGTGGCCGACGATCTCGGCCGGGCCGGTCAGGTACGCCTCGTCCTCGGCCCCGGCTCCCCCGGTCAGCTCGACCTCGACGGTGCCGCCCAGGACGTCGATCCGGAAGGTGATCGGCCGGTCCCGCACCCCGAGCTGAGCGGCCGCGGCGGCGGCCGCGGCCACGGTTCCGGTCCCGCAGGACATGGTCTCGCCGACCCCGCGCTCGTACACCCGCATCTGCAGCCGACGGTCGCCGGTGAACCGGATGAACTCGCAGTTCACCCCTTCCGGGAACGCCTCGGCCGGGCTCCACTCGGGGGCCCGGGTGAGGTCGAGCGCCGCCGGGTCGTCGACGAACGCGACGGCGTGCGGATTGCCGACCACGACCTTGGTCGCCGGCACCGGCTCGGGCAGGCCGGTCGCGGTGACAGTGATCGGTTCCGCGGCGACCGCTACCCGGCCCACGGCGACGCGGACCCTGCGGTCGGGCAGCAGTTGCGCCTCGCGGAGCCCGGCCCGGGTGGCGATCGGGACGGTCGGCCCCGCCGCCAACCCGTTGTCGACCAGATAGCGGGCGAAGACCCGGACCCCGTTGCCGCACATCTCGGCGATCGAACCGTCGGCGTTGCGATAGTCCATGAACCACAGGTCGGGATCGCCGGCCCACTCCTCGACCCGGCCCGCCTTGACCGCGCGGAGCAGCCCGTCACCGCCGATCCCGGCCCGCCGGTCGCAGACGAACCGCACCTCGGCCGGAGTCGGATCGTGCAGGTCTTCCCGGTCGACGAGGATGACGAAATCGTTGCGGGTGCCGTGTCCCTTGGCGAACGACCAGTTGTGCACCGGATCAGTCTTCCACGGCGGTGACCGGGTGCCGCGCGGTGCTCAGGCCTCGACCGCCGCCACCGTCAGGGCGCGCGGCACCAGCTCCGCGGCGTCGTACGGCAGCCACCGGATCCGCGGATCGCGCCGGAACCAGCCGTCCTGCCGGCGGGCGAACCGGCGGGTGGCCGTGATGGTGTCCGTCATCGCCCGCTGTTCATCGATCTCGCCGTCCAGGTACGCCAGCACCTGCCGGTAGCCGAGCGCGCGGGAGGCGGTCACCCCGTCGCGCAGGCCCCGCCCGGCCAGCTGTCGTACCTCCTCGACGAAGCCCTGCCGCCACATCGCGTGCACCCGGTCGGCGATCCGCCGGTTCAGGGTCTCCCGGTCGACATCGAGCCCGATCAGCCGGACGTCCGGCAGCGCCGCCACGTGATCCGGAAGTGCTGCCTGATAGGGCTCTCCGGTCAGCGCGATCACCTCCAGTGCCCGTACCACCCGGCGGCCGTTGCGCGGTTCGATCAGCTCGGCGGCCGGCGGATCGATCTCGGCCAGCCGGCGGTGCAACGGCTCCGGCCCGTGCCGCTCCAGCTCCGCCTCCAGCTCGGCCCGAAGCTCCGGATCGGTGCCCGGGAACCGGAAGTCGTCGACGATGGCGCGGAGGTAGAGGGCCGAGCCGCCGACCACGATGGGCAGCACGGACCGGGCCCGGCAGTCGTCGATCACCGCCCGGGCCAGGCCCTGGAACTCGGCCACCGTCGCCGTCTTGTCGATGTCGTAGATGTCGACCAGATGATGCGGTACGACAGCGAGCTCGGCCGCCGTCGGTTTCGCCGTGCCGATGTCCATCCCGCGGTAGACCAGCATCGAGTCGCCGTTGACGATCTCCGCCGGCCGACCGGCCGCGGTCAGCCGCTCCGCCAGCGCCAACGCCAGCGCCGACTTGCCCGACGCGGTCGGCCCCACCAGCACGATCGTCACCGCAGCAGTGTGCCCGACGGAGCCCATCCGACGGGGAGCGGGCGGCCAACACCTGGCGGGCGACGCGCGTTCGACCGGGCGTTACGCGGAGGTACTGGCCAGCCCGGGCCGGAAGCGATAGAAAGGAGGCGTACCGCAGGTGCTGTGGGGCCGGGAAACCGGATGTGACCTGCCGTGCCGCCAAAGCGGCGGCCGGTACCGAAGCACGATTGGAGGACGGAGTATGGGTATCTTCGACAAGGCCAAGGACATGCTGGGTGACAACCAGGAGTCGGTCGACCAGGGCATTGACCAGGCGGCCGACTTTGTCGACGAGAAGACCGGCGGGCAGCACTCCGAACAGATCGATCAGGGTGCTGACTTCGCCAAGGAACAGGCCGGTAACTTCCTCGGTGGTGACAACAACCAGGACGAGCCGGAGCAGCCGGCCTGATCTTCCTCGCCAGCATTAGGCACAAGCACGACGAGGGGCCGTCCCTGGACGGCCCCTCGTTGCGTGTCCGGCGATGGTTCAGCCGGTGAGCGACTGGTCGGCGACGGTCCGGTCGGTCAGGCGCAGCCGCAGGTGGTCGGCCAGTCGGGCCCGCTCCTGGATCGATTCGATGGCGGCCAGGTCGGCCTTCTTCGCCCGCTGGACTCCGTCGTCGAGCTGTTGGTGCACCTGATTCAGCGCGATCCTGGTCGCTTCTGCGGCCTCCTGCCTGGCCCGCAACTGCAGCACGCACAGGACCCCGCAGACCACCGCCGCGATCACCAGCAGTACGGCCAGCACCGGTTGGCCGGCCAGGGCCGTCACCAGTGCGAGCACCGCAGCCGCTCCGGCGGCGATCCCGTAGCCGTAGAGCCGGCCCGGCGGGACGACTCCCGAGGCCTCCGCGTTGGCCAGCACCTGCTTGGCCCGACCGGCGTCGGGGCCGGCCGCGGTCACGTCGACCTGGCCGTAGTAGGTCCGCACCGAGAGCTCGGCCGGCGCGCGCGGCGGCGCCGCGGCCAGCGGATCGATCGCCGTCAGCAGCCCCGGCGCGAGCCAGCCGATCACCGTCCGGTGCTCGGGCGATCCGACCGGCAGCGTCCGGGCGTAGTGGGACAGCCGGTCGAGGGCGTCGACCGCCTCCTGTCCCTGATCCACCTCCGGGCGGGCCTGACCCGGATGCTCGATCTGCCACCGCAGCTCCCGGGACCGGGCCAGCAGGGCTCCCTCGGCTCCGTAACCGGCGCCGATCATGCTCGAGACCAGCTGCCGCAGCGGGGCCCGCGGGTCCGCGGCCTGCTGCTCCTCCGGCTGCTGCTGTCCCGACGACTGCTGCTTCGCCGTCCCGGCCGCCGGCGTGGCGGTCGGGGCCGGATCCGCGACCTGGGCCCGCAGCCAGGTCAACATCTGATCTTCGTTCGTCGTGTCGGCTGCCTTCGCGATCCAGTCCCGCCAGCCGGCGGGATCGGTGCCCTGCACCATCGGCCGGAACGCCGGCTCCAGCGAGGCGAGTGCCGGCCCATAGACCCCGGCGACGACCGCGTCCAGCAGCAGCACCTGATTGCCGGTGAGGGTCCGGTCGCTGATCAGCAGTTCCGGCAGCCGGTCGGCCACCAGCTCGCCCTTGCCGAGGGCGCCGACCGCGACGACGACGTACAGCTTCGCCTCGGGCCCGAGCGGCGCCGCGGTGCCGACGCCACCGGACCGGTCACCGGTGCCGCCGGCGACGATCTCGGTCACCGCGTTGGTGGCGTACGGCAGCCAGTAGTCGAGCCCGCGCGGATCGATCGGGCCGGCCGGCAGCCCCTGGGACAGCTGCTCGATCACCGCCATCACGTCCCGCCGGATCGCCGAGGTGTCGGGATAGCCGGCCAGTTGCTCCCGCACATCGCCCAGCTCCACATAGGCGTCGAACGCCTTGGAGAGAGCGGTCAATCGCGACTCCAGCGACCCCTGCAGCCGCGCCAACTGGCTTTGCATCCGGTTGGCGCGGCTGGAGGCCGCCGACGCCTGGTACGACAGCGACTCGACCTCCTCGCGGAGCAACCGGTCGCGGCCGTGTTCGCCGGCCCAGAACCAATCCCAATCGTCAGGCACGGCCGACATTCTTCCATCAGCCGGGCCCAGCGAGCGGGACGGTCGATCAGCCCTGCCCGGCGACCGGTGGTGCCGTCGGGTCGGTCCCGCCGCGCAGTTGCTCCCGCTGGACGTAGTCCTCGATCGACTCGACGTTGCTCCGGGAGCGGTTCACCACCGCCACCAGATCACCCATGGTCGCGACCTCCTCGACCTGTTCCTTCACGAACCACTGCATGAACTGGTCGGAGGCGAAGTCGTTCTCCTCCCGGGCGATCTTGGTCAGTTCGTTGATCTGGCCGGTGACCCGCTTCTCCTGCTCGAGGGCGAGCTCGGCCGGGGCCACGATGTCGGCGAAGTCGGTGATCGGCTGATCGACGGACGGGATTCGGACCGGTGCGCTCTGATCGATCAGATACTGCACCATCATCATCGCGTGGCCGCGCTCCTCCAGCGCCTGGGCGTAGAAGAACCGGGCCATCTGAGGCATCGTCAGGCCGTCGTAGTAGACGGCGCAGGCGATGTATTGCTGATGTGCGGAGAACTCATGCCCGATCTGGACGTTGAGTTGCTCCACGAAACGCTCTGCTGGCATCTGTATTGCTCCTGGTCATAGGTGATTCGCGGATGACCTTCAGGGGGATGGTCACCCGCGACCCCATCGTGACACGAGCGGCTGACTCCGACGGTGTGAACGCGGCCGATCGAGCGTCAGACCGCGCTCGGGGCGCCGACCGCGGGCATCCCGAGACCGACCACCGGGCGCTCCGGGGCGGTGTCCGGCCGACGGCTCGACCAGGCGTCGCCGCCGCGGGTGCGGCGGAGGTTCCCGATCCCGGCATCGGCGGTCAGATGGTGCGGCGCGGCGTAGGTGATCTCGGCGTCGGCCAGGTCGCCCGGGCGTGGCCGCAGCTCCGGGTCGTCCGGCACCGCGACGTGGACCAGCCGGTTGTCCCGCGCCCGCCCCGACATCCGGGCCGTCGCCGCGTCCTTACGGCCCTCGCCCTCGGCGAACATCACCTCGACGGTCCGGCCTACCTGCGCCTTGTTCTCCTGCCAGGCCACCGCCTCGACGACCTCGACCAGCCGCTCGTAGCGCTCCTGGACGACCGGCTTCGGCACCTGATCCGGCATCGTGGCGGCCGGCGTGCCCGGACGGATCGAGTACTGGAAGGTGTACGAGCCGGCGAACCGGGCCGCCTTCGCGACCTCGATGGTGTCGGCGAACTCGTCCTCGGTCTCGCCCGGGAAGCCGACGATGATGTCGGTGGTGATCGCCGCCTCCGGCAGGGCGCTGCGGACCTTGTCGATGATGCCGAGGAACTTCTCGCTCCGGTACGAACGGCGCATCCGGCGCAGCACCGAGTCCGACCCGGACTGCAGCGGCATGTGCAGCTGTGGCATCACGTTCGGCGTCTCGGCCATGGCCGCGATCACGTCGTCGGTGAAGTCCTTCGGGTGCGGCGAGGTGAACCGGACCCGCTCCAGGCCGTCGATCCCGCCGCAGGCGCGGAGCAGCTTGGCGAACGCGGCCCGGTCGCCGAACTCGACCCCGTAGGCGTTGACGTTCTGGCCGAGCAGCGTGATCTCCTGCACGCCCTCGGCCACCAGCGCCCGGATCTCGGCCAGGATGTCGCCCGGCCGGCGATCGGTCTCCTTACCGCGCAGCGCCGGGACGATGCAGAAGGTGCAGGTGTTGTTGCAGCCGACGCTGATCGACACCCAGGCCGCGTAGGCCGAGTCGCGCCGGGTCGGCAGGTTGGACGGGAAGGTCTCCAGCGCCTCCTTGATCTCGACCTGGGCCTCCTCCGCCACCCGCGCCCGCTCCAGCAGGGTCGGCAGCGAGCCGACGTTATGGGTGCCGAACACCACATCCACCCAGGGCGCCTTCTCGACGATGGTGTGCCGGTCCTTCTGGGCCAGGCAGCCGCCGACGGCGATCTGCATCCCCGGATGCGCCTTCTTGGTCGGCAGCAGGTGGCCGAGGCTGCCGTACAGCTTGTTGTCGGCGTTCTCCCGGACCGCGCAGGTGTTGAACACCACGACGTCGGCCTGACCATCCTCGTCCGCGCGCCGGTAGCCGGCGTCCTCGAGCAGGCCGGCCAGGCGCTCGGAATCGTGGACGTTCATCTGACACCCGTGGGTGCGGATCTGGTACGTGCGCGGAAGAACAGACGTCGACATGATGCGACCAGGGTAATGCCCCGGCCCGGCACCGGTGCCGAGGTGGCTTTCGACCTCGGGCCCCGGGTGGACTCCCGGCCGATAGAGTCTCCGCTCGTGACTCATCCCCCGCCACTCCAGCCCACCGGCGAGCAGTACGAGATCAGGTCCGGGGACCACCGCGCGGTGATCACCGAGGTCGGCGCGACGCTGCGGTCGTTCCGGGTGGGTGACCGGGACGTGGTCCGCGGATTCGGCGCCGACGAGGTGGTGCACGGCGGCCGCGGGCAGCAGTTGTTGCCCTGGCCGAACCGGATCCGCGACGGCCGGTACGTCTTCGAGGGCGGCGACCAGCAACTCGCGCTGACCGAGCCCGATCGGCACAACGCGATCCACGGCCTGGTCCGGCACGTGCCCTGGATTCTGGTCGAGCACGCCGAGGACCGGATCGAGCAGCGCGTCCGCGTCTTCCCGCAGCCGGGCTGGCCGGGCACGGTCGAGGCCACGCTGCGGCACAGTGTCTCCGCGGCCGGGCTGCTGGTCGAGGTGACGGTGACCAACGTCGGCTCTGCACCGGTGCCGTTCGGTTACGCCGCGCATCCGTACCTGACGGTCGGTGAACAGAGCGTCGACGAGGTCGCGCTCACCGTGCCCGCCGGCCGTTATCTCGAGGTGGACGACCGGCTGCTGCCGCTGCAGCTGCGGCCGGTGAACGGCACCACCTACGATCTCCGCGCCGGTGATCCGGTGGCCGAGGTCAATCTCGACACGGCGTTCACCGACCTGGCCGCGGACGACGGCCGCTGGGTCGTCCGGCTCGAGCTCGGCGACCGCTGGGCCGAGCTGTGGGCCGAGGCCAAGTTCGGCTGGCTGCAGGTCTACACCGGAGCCGACCGCCGCGACCAGTCGATCGCGGTCGAGCCGATGACCTGCGGACCGGACGCGTTCAACCCCGGGATCACCCACGACGACGTGATCGTCTTGCAACCTGGCGACTCCTTCGCCGGTCAGTGGGGCGTCCGTGGTGCATGATCGATCAGGCCGGCCGGACGTAACCGAATTTCAACACGAATTTCCCACCTCGCCCCGAGGCGGTCGCATAGGGTCGGCCCATGACCGAACCCGGTGATCCGGTCCCGGCTGCGCCGGGTACCAATGATGGTGTCGATCTGACGGACCCGACCGAGGGAGCCTCGGTCGCGCCGCAGTCGATCGGAGCACCACTGGTGGTGCTGGACCAGGTGAACAAGTTCTTCGGCCCGCTGCACGTGCTGCAAGACATCAATCTCACCGTCAACTCCGGCGAGGTCGTGGTCGTGATCGGGCCGTCCGGCTCGGGCAAGTCGACGCTCTGCCGAGCGATCAACCGACTGGAAACGATCAAGGACGGGGCGATCTCCATCGACGGCAAGCCCTTGCCGAGCGAGGGTCGTGATCTGGCGCGGCTGCGGGCCGACGTCGGGATGGTGTTCCAAGCGTTCAATCTCTTTGCGCACAAGACGATCCTGGAGAACGTCACCCTCGGTCCGATCAAGGTCCGGCGGATGCCGAAGGCGAAGGCCGTGGCTCGCGCGCAGGAGCTGCTCGACCGGGTCGGCGTCGGCAACCAGGCCGACAAATATCCGGCCCAACTCTCCGGTGGCCAGCAACAGCGGGTGGCGATCGCCAGGGCGCTGGCCATGGAGCCGAAGGTGATCTTGTTCGACGAGCCGACCTCGGCGCTCGATCCGGAGATGGTCAACGAGGTGCTCGAGGTGATGGTCGATCTGGCCCGGCAGGGCATGACCATGATCGTCGTCACGCACGAGATGGGCTTCGCCCGGAAGGCGGCGAACCGGGTGATCTTCATGGCCGACGGCACGATCGTCGAAGAGGCCGACCCGGAGACGTTCTTCACCTCACCGCAGAGCGATCGCGCCAAGGATTTCCTGGGCAAGATCCTGACTCACTGATCAACGCACACACAAATCAACATCGGCCCGTTCCGGCCGGTGAAGCTGGAGGGAAACGATGAAGATCAAGAAAGCCATTGTGGCGATCGTGGCCAGTCTCGGGATGGCCGCGGCCTTCGCCGGCTGTGTCAACGACACCACCGCCAATCCTGGCGGAGGCACCGATCCGAGCGCCGGTGGCGGCGGCAAGGTGACCATCGGGATCAAGTTCGACCAGCCGGGTCTCGGCCTGAAGGTCGGCGAGGACTACACCGGCTTCGACGTCGAGGTGGCGCGGTACGTGGCCAAGGAGCTCGGCTACACCGACATCGAGTTCAAGCAGTCGCCGAGCGCTCAGCGGGAGACCCTGCTGCAGAGCGGTCAGGTGGACATGATCTTCGCGACCTATTCGATCACCGATGACCGCAAGCAGAAGATCTCCTTCGCCGGGCCGTACTTCATCGCCGGTCAGGGCCTGCTGGTCCGCGCCGACAACACCGACATCACCGGCCCGGAGACGCTGAACGGCAAGAAGCTCTGCTCGGTCACCGGCTCGACCCCGGCCGAGAAGATCAAGAAGGACTACGCCCAGCAGGTCCAGCTGCAGGAGCTCGACACGTACTCCAAGTGCGTCGAGGCGCTGAACGCCGGTCAGGTCGACGCGGTCACGACCGATGACGTGATCCTCGCCGGCTTTGCCGCGCAGGAGCAGTACAAGGGCAAGCTGAAGACCGTGGGCAAGCCCTTCACCGAGGAGCGTTACGGCGTCGGCATCAAGAAGGGCAACGTCGAGCTCTGCACGAAGATCAACACCGCCGTGGAGAAGATGATCTCCGACGGCGCCTGGAAGAAGGCGCTGGCCGACACCGTCGGTGACGCGTTCACGCCGGACGAGACGAAGAACCCGCCGAAGCCGGACGCCTGTTCCTGATCTTCGGCCGATGGCCCGCCGGGTTCCGGCGGGCCATCGCCTTCGACAACCGCAACTCGCTCGCAACTGATCGGTGGTGATCCGTGGGTGACCTGATCGACCTGTTGGGCAAGTACGACGTCCTCGGTGCCTTCTTCATGACGATCAAGCTCACCCTGGGTGGCGCGGTCGGATCCTTGATCATCGGGACCGTGGTGGCGATCTGCCGGGTCTCCCCGGTGCCGGTCCTCCGGGCCATCGGCACCTCCTACGTGACGCTGATCCGCAACACTCCGCTCACCTTGATCGTGTTCTTCTGCCTGTTCGGGCTGGTGAACACGTTGCGGCTTCAGTTCGCCGACCCGAGCTCGCCCACCTCGTTGAACGACACCACCTTCCGGTTGGGCCTGCTGGCGCTGTCGGTCTATCACGCGTCGTTCGTGGCGGAGGCGTTGCGCAGCGGCATCAACACGGTGCCGCCGGGGCAGGCCGAGGCGGCCCGCTCGATCGGGCTCGGCTTCGTGCCGACCCTGACCTCGATCGTGCTGCCGCAGGCGTTCCGCGGAGCCGTCGCGCCCCTCGGCAACACCCTGATCGCGCTGACCAAGAACACCACTGTGGTGGCGACCATCGGCGTCGCCGAGTCCGCGTACGTGATGCGCGGGATGATCGAGTTCGACGGTTCCAAGCTCTTCCTGATCTTCTTCATCATGGCGGCCGGGTTCGTGATCTTGACCCTGCCGCTCGGCATCTTGTTCACCTGGATGTCCCGACGTCTGGCGGTGCAGCGATGAGCGGAGCTCCCACGGTCCTGTTCGACGTCCCCGGACCGAAGGCCCGGGTCCGGCACCGGATCATCGGCGCCGTCGCCCTGGTGCTGCTGGTGCTCGCCGTCGTCATGGTCGCCCTCGGCCTGGCGAACCCGGAGAACAACCAGTTCGCGCCGGAGAAGTGGAATCCCTTCCAGCTCCGCAGCACCTGGACCGCCTACATCCTGCCGGGGCTCCTGAACACGCTGCTGGCCGCGGTCACCGCCGTCGTGTTGTCGATCATCGCCGGGGTGCTGCTCGGTCTCGGCCGACTCGCCCCCAACCGCGTGGTGCGGTTCCTCTGTGGCGTGTTCGTGGAGTTCTTCCGGGCCGTGCCGGTGCTGATGATGATGCTGTTCAGCTTCTATCTCGGGCTGTACGTGTTTCAGTTCACCGGCCCCGGCGGGCTGTTCTTCGGCGTCGTCTCCGGTCTGTTCTTCTACAACGCCTCCGTGATCGCGGAGCTGGTCCGGTCCGGGGTCGGCTCACTCCCCCGCGGTCAGCGCGAGGCCGGGCTGGCGATCGGCATGACCGAGGGCCAGACGCTGTTCAGCATCCAACTGCCGCAGGCGATCACGGCCATGCTGCCGTCGATCGTCAGCCAGCTCGTGGTCATCCTCAAGGACACCGCGCTCGGCACCTGGATCACCTACACCGACCTGTTGCAGCAGGCCAGCAACCTGGGCTCGGCGTACGCCAACACGATCCCGTCGCTGATGGTGGTCGCGGTGATGTACATCGTGATCAACTACGCGCTGACCTGGGTCGCCCGCTGGCTCGAACGCCGGCTGAAGGCCTCGGGTCGTGGGCCGCGGCGCCGCCCGGAGGCGGGTGTGGCCGGACCGGCCGACCCGGCCCCGGCCGAGCCCGTCACCGCCGGTACGGCGGAGAAGTAGACGCCACTCTCGCCGACTTGTTCAGGTGGGCTCAGCGGGCGGTTTCGGTGGCGCGGGACTCGCGGACCACGGTGATCCGGATCTGGCCCGGGTAGCTCAGTTCTTCCTCGACCTGCTTGGCGATGTCGCGGGCGAGCACCTGGGCGGCGATGTCGTCGACCGTCTCGGGGGCGACCATGACCCGGACCTCTCGACCGGCCTGCATCGCGAACACCTTGTCCACGCCGTCGTGGGCGGCGGCGATCTGTTCCAGCCGCTCCAGTCGCTGCACGTAGGCCTCGACGCTCTCCCGCCGGGCGCCGGGCCGGCCGCCGCTGATCGCGTCGGCAGCCTGGGTCAGCACGGCCTCGACTGTGTGCGGCTCGACCTCGTTGTGATGCGCCTCGATGGCGTGCACGATGTCGGGATGTTCGCCGTACTTGCGGGCGAGCTCGGCGCCGACCAGGGCGTGTGATCCCTCGGCCTCGTGGGTCAGTGCCTTGCCGATGTCGTGCAGGAAGGCGGCCCGGCGGCAGGTCGCGATGTCGAGCCGGAGCTCCGCGGCCATCAGGCCGGCGACGTGGGCGCTTTCGATCAGGTGCTTGAGTACGTTCTGCCCGTACGACGTCCGGAACTTGAGGGTGCCGAGGATCGGCACCAGGGCCGGATGCAGATCGGAGATGCCGACCTCCGCCAACGCGTCCTCGGCGGCGCGCAGGCACTGCTCATTGATCTTGGCCTTGCTCCGTTCGTGGACCTCTTCGATCCGGGCCGGGTGGATCCGGCCGTCGGCGACGAGGTCGGTCAGGGTGAGCCGGGCCATCTCCCGCCGGACCGGGTCGAAGCAGGACAGCAGCACCGACTCCGGGGTGTCGTCGATCATCACGTTGACCCCGGTGACCTGTTCGAAGGTGCGGATGTTGCGCCCTTCGCGGCCGATGATCCGGCCCTTCATCTCGTCGCCGGGCAGATGGATCGCGGTCACCACCGATTCCGACGTCTGCTCCGAGGCGACCCGCTGGATCGCTCCGACGATGATGTTCTGGGCTCGAGCTTCGGCCTCGCGCGCCGCCTCCCGCTCGATCTCCCGGGTGACGATCACGGACTGGCGCTTCGCCTCGGCCTCGACCGTGGCGACCAGCTCAGCCTTGGCCTCCTCCGCGCTGAGACCGGCGATGCGTTCCAGGGCGGCGGTCTGCTCGGCGCCCGCCTCGGTCAGCCGGCGCTGCTCGGCCTTCAGTTCGGTCCGCAACTGATCAAGCTGATGCGACCGCTCGTCGGTCTGCCGGGCTTCGGCATCGAGCCGCTCCTCCCGGTCGCCGAGTCGCTGTTCGCGCCGCTCGAGCTCGAGCCGCTGGTCCTTCAGCTCGGCCCGTCGGGCCCGAAGATCATCTTCGACTCCGGCACGTTGGGTCTTGGCCAGCTCGAGCAGGTCGTCGGCCTTGGCCCGGACCTGGTCGCGATAGGACCGGGCGTCCTCGCGCACCTGCTCCGCCCAGGACTCGGCTCGGGCCGATGCGGCCTGAGCCGCCTCGTTGGCCGCGGCCTGAGCCGCCTCGTTCGCCGCGACGAGGGAGGCCTCGTTCGCGGCCGACCGGGCGGTGCGGTCGGCCTCGGCGGCGCGGGCACCGGAGCGTCGCAGCACGATCGCGGCGACGATCACAGCCGCGATGAGGATCACCAGTCCGGCGAGTACCAGGAACTCGAAGGCCCCCATGTCGCACTCCCCTCTCCACGCTGACGCGTGGGCTCGGCGAGGGATGCTGCGAATCCGGCCGGATCAAGGGCAGGCTGCCGCGAGCTGCGGTTATGCCACGGGAAAGACCCTCAATCAGACCTCGCTCCAGGAGCGACCTTGAAACGTCATTTCATCATTCACCGTGCGCTCGCCGGCGCGTGGTGTTTCATTCATATCGATCAAGCGTGCAGTTCAACCCTCCCTGGCAGCGTAGGTCTGCTCCCGATGGGGGTCAAGCGTGGTCGGGACGCGCGTCGGCCCGTCGCCGGGGGTCGCGATCACAGCCCCGATCGGCCTCATTGAATCGTGCCTGGTCGGGTCCGGATCGGGATCCGGATCAGTCGGACAGCACCTCGCCCAGCACTTGGGAGGTCACGTGGGACGGGAAGCCGCGCCGCGCCAGGGCACCGGCGAGTCGCCGATACCGGACCTGCGGCTCGAGCCTGGACATCGACCTGACCTTCTTCTCGGCCAGGGCCCGGGCCGCGTTGAGCTCGTCCTCGTCGTCGACCCCGGCCAGGGCGTCGTCGATGTCGTCCCGGTCGACGCCCTTGGTGATCAACTCCCGCTTGATCGCCGAACGGGACAGCTGACGCCGGCTCTGCCGGGATTCGACCCAGTCCTGGGCGAAGCTCCGGTCGTCGACGAGGCCGACCTCCTCCATCCGGTCGAGGACGGCGTCGGCCGCTTCGACCGGGACGTCGCGGTCGGCCAGCGCCTTCGCCAGCTCCTGCCTGGTCCGGGCCTGGCCGGTGAGCTTGCGCAGCACGATCGTCCGCGCCAGCCCCTCGGGATCCGCTTCCGGTCCGTCGTGCCGGTCGTCCGGTTCATCGGTCCGGCGGCGCCGGCCCGATCGGCCCTTCGCTGAGCGGCCCGAGCCGGTCCGCGGTCGGCCCGGCGCCGCCTGGTCCGAGGGTTCGGCCGGGACTCCGGCTTGCCCTTCGACAGGCTCAGGGAGCGAACGGGGCGGCTGTTCCACGGTCGCAGGGAACGGACTGGTTTGCCCTTCGACAGGCTCAGGGGACGAGACTGCCTGCCCGTCGCCGGACTCAGGGGACAAGACTGCCTGCCCTTCGCCGGACTCAGGGGACGAGACTGCCTGCCCGTCGCCGGACTCAGGGGGTGATGGTGCCAGCTCCGGGACGGTCCGAGAGCGCTGGTCGGCGCCACCCTCGGACCCGTCCGGATCCAGCCCACGAGACTCCAGCCACTCCCTGGCCTGTTGGACCGGGTTGTCGGCGGGAGTCAACTCAGAACTCCACCTCGCCGGTCACCGGGTCAACGCCGGCCGGCACGTCGGTCGCCGGTTCGTCGACCTGGGCGCCGATTCCGAGCTTCTCCTTGATCTTCTTCTCCAGCTCGTTGGCCAGGTCGGGATTGCTGCGCAGGTAGCCGCGGGCGTTTTCCCGGCCCTGCCCCAGCTGGTCGGCCTCGTAGGTGAACCAGGCACCGGCCTTCCGGATCAGCCCGGCCTCGACACCGAGGTCGATCAGGCCGCCCTCGCGGCTGATCCCCTGCCCGTACAGGATGTCGAACTCGGCCTGCTTGAACGGCGGCGCGACCTTGTTCTTCACGACCTTGACCCGGGTCCGGTTGCCGACCATCTCCTGGCCGTCCTTCAGGGTCTCGATCCGGCGGACGTCGAGCCGGACGGAGGCGTAGAACTTCAGCGCCTTACCGCCGGTCGTCGTCTCCGGCGAACCGAACATGACGCCGATCTTCTCGCGCAGCTGGTTGACGAAGATCGCGGTGGTGCCGGCTCCGCTGAGCGCGCCGGTCATCTTCCGCAGCGCCTGGCTCATCAGCCGAGCCTGCAGGCCGACGTGGCTGTCGCCCATCTCGCCCTCGATCTCGGCCCGGGGCGTCAGCGCCGCCACCGAGTCGATCACGATCAGGTCGAGCGCGCCGGACCGGACCAGCATGTCGGCGATCTCCAGCGCCTGCTCGCCGTTGTCCGGCTGGCTGACCAGCAACGCGTCGGTGTCGACGCCGAGCTTCGACGCGTAGTCCGGGTCGAGCGCGTGCTCGGCGTCGATGAAGGCGCAGATGCCGCCGGCCGCCTGAGCGCTGGCGATGGCGTGCAGCGTGAGCGTCGTCTTACCGCTGGACTCCGGACCGTAGATCTCGACGATCCGGCCGCGCGGCAGCCCGCCGATGCCGAGGGCGACGTCGAGGGAGATCGAGCCGGTCGGGATGATCTCGATCGGGGCCCGCACCTCGTCGCCGAGGCGCATCACGGTGCCCTTGCCGTGCTGTCGCTCGATCTGGGAGAGAGCAGCCTCGAGGGCCTTCTCCCGGTCCTTGCTGGCCGGACCCGAGATGTCCCGGTTCTTGGTGGCTGGTGGCATGGTGATCTCTCCTTCGAACCCGCTGGATTCCCTCGAACCCCGGGCCACTTTCCGCTGTCGTTGGTGGTCTTCGTGTCCGGACTCTAAACAGAACCGCTGACAGTGGTTCAGCGTTTCGCAAACCTGTGGACGGGGCGAAAAACTTGTGCCCCTCGGTGGATAACTTAGGCGAACACACGTTCGAACGGCCACTCGACACGCCGTCCTCGGCCAGAGGTCGGATTCCTTCAAGCCACCACGCGCCGGGACCGCCAGGCTGAGGGCATGACGACAGCATCCACGTTCTCGATCGCGGCCGGTACGGTCGCCGAATCCCTGCGCGCCATCGACCGACTGGACCCGGCCGCCCCGACCCCGTGTCAGGACTGGGACGCCGCCGCGCTGATCAACCACTTCACCGGAACCGCCGGTGCCCTCGGCCGGATCGGCTGGGGTCACCCGCTCGATCCCGACCACCCCTGGGGTCAGGGTGATCACGCCGCGGCCGGGGACTGGAGCGGCCGGCTGGCCGAGGCGGTCGACGGGCTGGGCACGGCCTGGTCCCGGCCCGACGCCTGGCACGGCAGCGTCAGCTTCGGCGGCAGCGAGATGACGGCCGAGGCGGTGGGCCAGATGGCGTTCGCCGAGGCGTTGTTGCACGGCTGGGACCTGACCCGGACCGCCGGGCAGCCGCTGACCGTCCCGGACGAGATCGGGGCCGAACTGCTCCGGCTCGTCGCTGTGACCGCCGAACTCGGCCGGACGATGGGCGCGTACGGCCCGGAGGTGCCGGTGGCCGGCGATCGCCCGACGTTCGACCGCGCCCTCGGCCTGGCCGGCCGGGATCCGGACTGGGCCGGCTGACCCGCCACCGGCCCGAGATCCGCGCTGAGATTCCTCCGCTGACACCGACGATTCCGGTCCCGATCGGACGGTCTGGACGGGCATGAGCCAGAATCCCGAACCCAGCTCCGCCCGTTCGCGTCCCGCCTCGCTTCGGTGGAGCACCGCCCAGACCTGGGCGGCGATCGGCGCGGAGCGCGCCGCGCTCGCTGCCGACCTGACCGGACTCGCCGCGGCGCAGTGGCGGCAACCGACGCTCTGCGATCGCTGGTCCGTCGAGGAGGTCGTAGCCCACCTCACGGCCGGGGCCAGCACCACCGGGCCGGCCTGGATCCGCAGCGTGATCGCGGCCCGGTTCGACTTCGCCCGGCACAACGACGCCCGGCTGGCCGAGCAGCTCGGCGACACTCCGGCCGAAACCCTGCGCCGGTTCCGGGCGGCGGCCGGGTCTCGGCGCGCTCCGTTCGGCACGCCGGCCCTGGGCTGGCTCGGCGAGACCGTCATCCATGCCCACGACATCCGCCGGCCGCTCGGTATCGACAGCCCGACACCGGTGTCCGCCCTCACCGAGCTGGCCCGGTTCCTGGCCCGGACCGACTTCACCGTCGCCAGCCGGACGACCGCCAAGGGGCTTCGACTGACGGCGACCGACGGACCGTTCGACACCGGCACCGGGCCACGGGTCGGCGGGACCACGCTAGCCCTGACGATGGTGCTGGCGGGCCGGGTCGCCTTCGCCGACGAGCTGGCCGGGCCCGGGCTGGACACGCTGCGGGCCCAGTGCCTCGCGGCGACGTAATTGGCGCGCGTCCCGGGCCGGGCTGACCTATCGTGATCAAGCCTGCCTTTCGTGATCAAGGAAGGCTGTCGATCGGAAGGAGCCGCCAGCGATGACACAGCATCGCGCCACCTGTTGAGAGGGGACGGCGCCCAAGCCGGTGAGACGAGATGACACCTACCGGTGGCCATCGGCACGAGCTGATGGACAGTGGTCAGGACAAACCCAGCAAACCTGACAGAGGTTCGGATCCGCACGCCGTGCGGTGAAGCAGGAACCGGAAGTAATCGCCCAACCATCGGGCGGTGAATCGAGTCACTCTCTCCTCAAGCCCGGTGCCCCGCCAGGGGAAGAACACACGGAACCCTCCGCCTTCGCAGTCGTATTTCTTCGACCGCGGAGAGCAGGAATGTCGCGCAGTAGCGAAAACCAGTCCTTCACGTGCGTGCACTGCGGTGATCACGTGACCCCACTCTCGAACGGGAGCTATCGCAACCACTGCCCGGGCTGTCTGTGGTCCCGGCATGTCGACGCCGAGACGCCCGGTGATCGGGCCGCCACCTGTGGCGGTCCGATGGCACCGCTGCACCTCGTCCAGCCACGGAGCAAGGGGATCGCGCTCCGGCACCGCTGCCTCTGGTGCGGCGCCGGATCCACCAACCGGGTGGCGTCGGACGATCCGAGACAGCCTGATTCGATCACGGCGATCGCCGAGCTCCAGGCCCGAGGTCGGATGATGATCACCTGAGCCAGGTCGCATGCCCTACCGTCTCCGGGGTGATCATCTATCTCATCGTCGGCCTGCCCGGAGCCGGGAAGACCACGCGAGCCAAGGAGTTGGAGGTCAGCGAGTCCGCACTCCGGCTGACCCCCGACGAGTGGCAGCAGGCGATCTTCCACGGCGACGATCCGGGGCGTTGGCGTTCGCAGGAGCGCGTCGACCATCGGTTGCAGATCGAGGGAAAACTGCTGGAGGCCGGGCTGCGCGCGGCGCGGTTGGGCATCACGGTGATCTTCGATTTCGGCTTCTGGAGCAAGGACGAGCGCTCGGCGCTGCGCTGGATCGCGGGCGCCCTCGGCCACCGCGCGCAGGTCGTCTATCTGCCGATCGACTACGAAGAACAGCGCCGGCGTATCAGCCATCGCTACGAGACCCTGCCGGGCCAGTTCAAGATGACCGACATCGAGCTTGAGGGCTGGCACCTGCGGTTCGAAGCGCCGGATCAGGAGGAGCTGCAGGGAGACGTCATTCCCGATGCCCCGCCGGGCCATGCGACGTGGGCGCATTGGGCGTCCGACCGCTGGCCGTCGCTGCCCGCCTGGCGTTGATGATCGAATTTCCACCGGCCGGCGAAGGTCACCCGGGGCGCGATGATCAGAACTTCGTGGCGTAGTAGCGCTGATCGGCGGTGATCATCCAGAACATCGCGGCGCCGTCGGCCTCGGCCCGGCGATCGGTGTCGGCCGGGTACGGCTGCTCGTCGCGCCGCTGGTCCAGGCCGATCAGGGCGAACGGCAGTAGCGCCTCCGCCTTCTTGATCGTGATCGAGTCGGTCGGTTTGACGGTGATCCGGACCTCGCCGCACTGGTGCCCCGCCTCCGGCAGGCTTCCCGGCCGGTAGTCGGGGCGGCTCTGGAACTTCGTCCAGTACTCCTGATCGATGTGGGCCAGCGTGCGCCAGGTTGCCGTACAGCCCAGCTCGTCCAACCGACGGCTGAGTGTCTGCAGGGCCTCGCTCACGTCGTCGAGCTCGGCCGCCGGCACCAGCAGGGATCGGAGCACGGAGCACTCGTGGGCGTACTTGTCCTTGATCTTCCAGTTGTTCTGACCGGTGTGACAGCCGTCGTACCGGGCCTGAGCGATCGGCTCCCGATCGCCCTGCACCTCGGCCAGGGCCCGATCGATCGCGCTCCAGGACCGCGCCCGCTCCTCCACCGCCTTCGCCCCGTCGGGCTCGAACGGCTCCGGGCCGCAGCCGGCGACCAGCAGCGCGACGGCGATGACGGCGATCCCGAACCGAGTTCCACGCAGGGTCATCCGGTCAGTATCGCGGACTGCCGGTTCGTCACCGCGGATCCGCCGACTGGTGCACGCCGGGCCGGTAGCCGGCCCGGATCGTCTCGACCGTCGACCGCGGGGTCAGCACCCGGACCGGTCCGGTGAACGCCTCCCGCCGTTCGGTGTAGCCGGCCGGCGTCCAGCGGTGCAGCCTCCCGTGCTGCCACAGCCAGCACTCGTCCTGCCAACGGACGAACACCCCGTCGGGCAGTCGGGCGAGCTCGGCCGCGAACGTGCTCCGGGTGCCGTCGTGGAGCAGCCGCTGCGGATGCAGGATCCGGTCGAGCCCGTCGGCCGACGGCGCGGCCGGGAGTTCGTGCGCCGCCGTCCAGGCCGTACGGAAGCGCTGATAGTCCGCGTGCCGGCACTCGGCGCACGGCCGATGCCCGGCGGCCAGCGCGACCGCCTCGTCGAGGAAGAACAGCTCGGTGTAGCGACGTGGCCGCAGGATCGGCCGCCGCCGGCCACGGAACTCCAGCACACAAACGATCCAGCGGCGGACCTGGTGCCGCCGGACCAGGGTCAGCTCGTCGTCGTGCAGCACGCCTCGATTGCCGTACAGGATGCCGCGGTGCTCGGTCGCGAACAGCTCACCGGTGGGATCCACCCGGTTGCGCAACGGCCGCGGCAGCCGGTCCGGCCCGCTCTCTGCGGTCATCCACCCAGTCCAGCACGGCCGGCCACGTCGGGCTGGCGGGTTCGCGCCATCGCGGTCGCCGATCGCGCGACGGTCAGCGCTCCCGGGCCGGCAGCTCGAGGTCGGCCCAGACCGCGCGCCAGATCAGCTTCGCCCGTTCGCCGTCGTCGAGGGCCTGTTGGACGGTGCGGCCGTCGAGCACGGCCAGGCTGTGCTCGGCCGCCCAGACGCGGGCATAACCCTCGCCGAGGTGGCGGTTCAGCCGGGCCCAGAGTTCGGTCTCTTTCATCCCGGGCGACCCTACCCGCCGCCGCTGACGATCTTGCAGTCGATCGAGTAGTAGCGCTCCCGGTCGTCGCTGTGGCTGAAGATCATTCCCGCGGCCTCCATCACCCGGCACGAGGCGGGGTTGTCCAGGTTCGCGCTGCCGTCGACCCGCTGCGCGCCGGACCGGCGGGCGAGCTCGAGCACCGCGAGCAGCGCCTCGGTCGCGTAGCCGTGGCCGCGGGCGTCCGGGACCAGGCCGTAGCCGACCGTCGTGGCGCCCTGGTCGTCGAGGGGGTGGTTGAATCCGACCCCGCCGATCGGCACGCCGGTGTCGCGGAGCCGCAGTTCGTACGCGCCGAAGGGCTGTGGGTCGCCGGCGGCCCGGCAGTGCTGGACGAAATCGACCGCGGCCTCGACATCGGCGGGGCTCGGATAGCCGGAGCCGTCCGGAGCGGCTGCGATGATCGCCAAGGCTTCGTCCTCGGTGAGCGGATGCAGGATGAGCCGTTCGGTCAGCAGATCTGCCACGCCATCAGCCTAGGCCCGCGCGTCCCGGCGCCAGGCATGCGGCGACACACCATGATCACGACGGAACACCCGGCTGAAGTAGCCGGGATCGGTGAAGCCGGCCCGACCGGCGATCGCGGCCACCGGCAGGGTGGTCTCGGCCAGCAGTCGGCGGGCCTCGATCATCCGGCGCTCGGTGATCCACTGCTGCACGGTGCGGCCGGACTTGCGCCGGACCACGGTGGTCAGGTGGGCCGGCGTCACCGCCACGGCGGCGGCGACGTCGCGGAGCGAGATCGGCTCGCCGAAGCGGGTCTCGATCAGGTCGAAGACGTCGGCCAGCAACGGCTCGTCCCGGAGCCGGAGCCCGCCCGGGATGTCGGCCGCGAGCCGCCGCACCTCGACCAGCAGCAGGGTCAGCCGGGCCAGCGCCGCCTCGGCGAAGCCATCCCGCCGCTCCCGGAGCTCACGCTCCAACTCCCGGAAGTGGCCGACCAGCCGCTCCCGTTCGGGTTCGGGCACCGGGATCCGCTGGATGCCGCCGCCGGGGCGGACGAACGGCGCCAGCAACGGATGATCACGCCAGGCCCGCAGCGCGTCGGGATCGATCGCGTCCGGCGGGAAGAACGCGGTCCAGGTCTCGACCGGGCCGGGGCCGGCCGTCGCCCGGTCGATGTCGATCACCTCGGTCGGCGCGACCAGGAACAGGTCGCCGGGCCGCAGTCGCCAGTCCCGGGTGTTGAGCCGGACGGTGCCCGTACCGGCGACCACGAAGCCGAGCACCAGGAAGTCGTGCGCATGCGGCACGGCCTGCGCCGGCACCGCCGAGTGGTCCTGCCGGAACACCATCACCGGCGGCACGCCGGGGATCCGGCGGTAGCCGAACACCGGGGCACCAGCGATCCGCCGTCCGGTGTCGTGGGATGCGAAAGATCGTCCGGAACTGTCCGGAGATGGTCCATGGTCTCCCGGTCCGGCACCGGGAAGGCTGTCAGCAACCATCCGAAGATCATCCCATGGAGGGACCAGAACGATGCCGGAACAGGTGCACGAACACCGCCACTTCATCCCCGCGATGGGACAGCAGCGGCTGACCGGGCTGTACGACCTCTTCGGCCGCCTGGCCGGCGTGTCGGCCATGCACCGCTACCTCGTCGACCGGGCCGGGATCCCGGCCGACGCCGACGTGCTGGAGATCGGCTGCGGCACCGGCAACCTCGCCCTGCTGGTCAAGCGCCGGCAGTCCGCGGCGACCGTCGTCGGGCTCGATCCGGACCACCTGGCGCTGACCAACGCCCGCCGGAAGTCGGAGCGTCACCGCCTGGACGTGCGATTCGATCATGGTTACGCCGACGAACTGCCCTACCCCGACCGGAGCCAGGACCGGGTGCTGTCGTCGCTGATGTTCCATCACCTGGAGGAGGACGGGAAGGCCCGCGCGTTGAGCGAGGCGCTGCGGGTGCTGCGGCCCGGCGGCGAGCTACACCTGCTGGACTTCACCGGCGGCAGCGGCAGCCGGAGCCGGCGGCTGCCCGAGCGGATCCGGGACAACGCCGACGACCGGATCCCGGAGCGGCTGCGCGCCGCCGGCTTCGTCGACGTGACCCGCACCGGAACCGTCTCGGCCCGCTGGCGGCTCGGCAGCTGCACCACCTTCAGCGGCCGCCGGCCGGCGTGAGCGCTTCATCCGAACCGGTGACGTGATCATGATCGCCGGACCGATCCGGCGGGCACGCTGGGATCATGAACGACGACACGGTGATCATGGTCCGCGAGCTGCGCCGCAGCTATCGCGGCGGCGGCGCCGCCTTCGAGGCGGTCGGCGGCATCGACCTGGAGGTCCGGCGCGGTGAGCTGTACGCCCTGCTGGGCACCAACGGCGCCGGCAAGACCTCCGCGCTGGAGGTGATCGAAGGCCTGGCCCCGGCGACCGGCGGCACGGTCCGGGTGCTCGGGCTCGACCCGTACACCGAGGCGCCGCGGTTACGGCCGCGCCTGGGCATCATGTTGCAGGAGGCGGGATTCTCCGACGACCTGACCGTCGAGGAGACGGCCCGGATGTGGGCCGGCACGCTGACCACGCCCCGACCGGTCGCCGAGGTGCTGGCCGAAGTCGATCTTCAGGATCGCCGCCCGGTGCGGGTCGGATCCCTCTCCGGCGGGGAACGCCGGCGACTCGATCTGGCGCTGGCGCTGCTGGGCGGGCCGGAGGTGCTGTTTCTGGACGAGCCGACGACCGGGCTGGATCCGGAGAGCCGGCACGCGGCCTGGCGGCTGATCCGGCGGCTGCTCGATGCGGGCACGACGATCATGCTCACCACCCACTATCTGGAGGAGGCGGAGCGGCTCGCCGACCGGATCGCGATCATGCAGGGCGGCCGGATCGCCACCGCCGGCACGCTGGCCGAGATCGTCGCGGATCAGCCGGCCCGGATCGAGTTCGATCGGCCGGCGGGCGACCTGCCCCGGCTGCCCGGGGTGAGTCTGAGCGACTCCGGTGCCCGGGTCCTGATCGAGACCGGCCGGTTGCAGGTCACGTTGACCGCATTGCTGCACTGGGCCGGTGACCGGGAGCTGACCGGGCTGTCGGCCCAGTCCGCCTCGCTGGAGCAGACCTTCCTCGCCGTCGCGGGCGGCGGCGCCGGGCGCGCGGCCGCTCCCGTACCAACTGCCGGACGGTCGACGGCCGAGCCGCGGCGGGTCGACACCCAGGAGGTGTCCCGATGAGTCTCGCTCTTGATCTTCGCCGGGTCCGGTCGCTGGCCGGGGCCGAGTCGCGGCTGCTGGTCCGCAACCGGACCGCCCTGGTCAATGTGATCCTGCTGCCGCTGGGCATGGTGGCCCTGTTCGCCACCATCGGCGGTGGCGACGCGCTCGGCGTGACTGTGCTGACCATGATCGCCTGTGCCGGGCTGACCTTCGTCGTCTACTACACCTTGATCACCAGTCTGGTGGCGCGCCGGCAGGATCTGGTGCTGAAACGACTGAAGAGCGGCGAGTCGCCGACCTGGGTGATCATGACCGGGATGGCAGTGCCGCTGCTGATCGTGCTGCTGGCTCAGCTGGTGCTCGGGATCGCCGCGGCGGCCGCGATCGGTGACCTGTCGACCATGATCAATCCGGTGCTGCTGCCGATCGCGCTGATCCTCGGCACGGCGACCTGGACCCTGCTGGCGATCGCCTCGACGAGCTTCACCCGGACCGTCGAGGCGGCCCAGATCACCACCCTCCCGATGATCTTCGTGCCCCTCTTCCTCTCCGGGATCAGCATCCCGTTGCAGTTCCTGCCCGAGCTGCTGCAACAGATCGCCCAGTTCCTGCCGCTGTCGCCGGTGGTCGAGCTGTTCCGGCTCGGCCTGACCGGTGCCGGTGCGGACGGAGCCCGGTTGAGCCTGCCGGAGACGTTCCAGGCGGCGATCCGCCCGGTGCTGATCATGCTGGGCTGGATCGTGGTCGGCGCCGTCTGGGCCCGGCGCTCGTTCCACTGGGATCCGCGTCGGTGACCGGCCCGGCCGACGGCGGATGAAAGGCTGTTCCGGTGAGGTTGACCATCAGACCGTGGCGGGCGCGCTCCCAGGCGGAGCGGGTCGAGGCGTACACGATCTGGTCGCTCTATCCGATGTCGGCCATGCCGCCACTCGTCTACGTCCTGCAACTCCTGGCCGGCCGACCCGAGGGCTGGCTGCCCTGGCTGATCCTGCTGCCGTTCGTCGGGCACACGGCACTGTGCGTGGCCATGTTGTACCGGGTGTTGTCCGGGCGCCCGGTCGACCGGCGTCTCGCGGTCGTCCAGGTCGCGGTGGCGATCCCGCTGCTGCTCGCCCTGGGCGCGACCCGGGGGCCGGTGACCGACGGCTTCCTCTCCGCCCCGACGCTGGCCCAGGCCCTGGTGGTCACCGGCACGGCGGTCAGCTGGGCCCCGGCGCTCGGCATCCGGGCCCTGGTCGTGGTCGGCCTGGTCGACACCGTGGTGCTGATGCTGCTGCAGGTGCACCTCGGTGTCGGGCTGGCCCTGGCTCTCGGGCTCCCGCTCGGGTTCTGGTGCCTGGTCTGGATCTCGGTGTACGGGACGTCGTCCTGGGTGCTGCGGGTGGTCCGCGAGCTGGATCAGGCCCGCGGGACCGCGGCCCGGCTCGCCGTCGCCGAGGAGCGACTGCGGTTCTCCCGGGACCTGCACGACGTGTTCGGCCGGGTGCTGGCCACGGTGGCCGTGAAGAGCGAACTCGCAGCGGAGCTGGCCACCCGGCGGCCGGCCGACGCCGCGGCGGCCATGTTCGAGGTGCGCCAGCTGGCCCAGGACTCGCTGACCGAGGTGCGGGCCGTGGCCGCCGGCTATCGGCAGGCCGATCTCGGCAACGAGCTCCGGGGTGCGCGGGCGCTGCTCGACTCGGCCGGGATCACCTGCTCCGTGCTCGGCGAGGACCTGACTCTGTCGGAGTCGGTCCGGACCGCGTTCGGCTGGGCGGTCCGGGAGGCGGTGACCAACGTGATCCGTCACTCGGCCGCGACCGAGTGCACCATCTCGGTCTCCCGGGCCGCCGCCTGGTCGCGCCTGGAAGTGATCAACAACGGAGTCACCGCCGAGCCCTCCGGCGAAGGCTCCGGCCTGGCCGGACTGGCCGAGCGGCTGGTCCCGCTCGGTGGCCGGCTGGAGGCACGCCGGGCCAACGACACCTTCACCCTGCTGGTGACCCTGCCGAACGAGGACGGATCATGATCACCGTACTGCTGGCCGACGACGAGAACCTGATCCGCGACGCCGTCGCGGCGCTGCTCGGTCTGACCGAGGATCTCGAGGTGATCGCCCAGGCCGCGTCCGGCCCCGAGGCCCTGGCCGCCGCCGCGAAACACCGTCCCGACGTCGCCGTGCTGGATCTGCAGATGCCCGGCCTGGACGGGATCGAGACCGCCCGCCGGCTGGCCACCGAGCAGCCCGGCTGCGGCATCGTGATCGTCACCAGCCACGGCCGGCCCGGCTATCTCAAGTCCGCCCTGAGCGCCGGGGTGCGCGGCTTCGTACCGAAGACGACGTCGGCCAAGACCCTGGCCGAGGTGATCCGGACCGTCGCCGCCGGCGGCCGCTACGTCGACTCCGATCTGGCCGCCGACGCCATCGCGGCCGGTGAGTCGCCGCTGTCCGCGCGTGAGGCCGACGTATTGGAGTTGGCGGCCGAGGGCGCCGAGGTCGAGGAGATCGCCGAGCGGACCCACCTGTCGGTCGGCACCGTCCGCAACTATCTGTCCTCGGCCACCTCCAAGATCGGTGCCGCCAACCGCCACGACGCGATCGCCGTCGCCCGCCGCCACGGCTGGATCTAGTGCCGCGTGCCCGGATCCGCGGCGTCGCGATTCCTGTTCGGGCTGGGCGGCCAGGGTGTTCGTTCCCCGAGCCTGCCGGCTTGTTCGTTCCCTGAGCCTGTCGAAGGGCAAGCCGGGCTGTGTCCCCTCCGGTTTCGGCCTGACGGCCGGAAGGACGCGCCAAAGGACGGGCGGGTCATGGCGGTCCGTGGATTGGCGGCCGGGTCAGGAGTGCGGAAGTCGCCACAGGTAGAGAAATAGTCCAGTCAGGGCCGAGTCGGCGGGTCGTTTGTCACCACAGGTAGAGAAACGCTCCAGTCAGGGCCGTGTCGGCGGGTCGTTTGTCGCCACAGGTGGAGAAATGTCCGGTCCGGGGTGGCCTGCGACCTTGAGGTCGGCACGGTGTGCGCTGGTCGGTTGGCGGGACCAGCGACTGTGAGGTTTCCCGGCTCGATCGGCACTGAACGGCCGGGAAACGTCACAGTCGATGATCCCGGGGGCAGCGCAACCGAGACCCGGCCGGGATTCCCAGGCGACGCCATGACCCGCCCGTCCTTGGCGCGTCTTTCGGCCGTCGGCCGAAGCCGGAGGGGACCGCCTGGCTTGCCCTTCGACAGGCTCAGGGAACGAACAAGGCGGCAGGCTCAGCGAACGGGATCGTCGACGTACGGGGAGGTGCCGCCGCGGGCGATGAAGCGGTCGATCTCGGTTCGGAGCACGCGCAACGGGACGGAGCCCAGCGACAGCACCTGATCATGGAAATGGCGCAGGTCGAAGGCCGTGCCGAGCTCCTTCTCGGCCCGGGCACGCAGCTCCAGGATCTCCAGCTCACCGAGATAGTAGGCGCAAGCCTGGCCGGGCCAGGCGATGTAGCGGTCCACCTCGGTCACGACCTCGTGCTCACCGATCGCCGTGTTGTCGCGGAGGAAGGCCTGGGCCCGCTCGCGGCTCCAGCCCAGGGCGTGCAGGCCCGGATCGATCACCAGCCGGACCGCGCGCCACATCTGGTAGCAGAGCATGCCCATCAGCTCGTACGGGGTCTCGTAGGTCCCCATCTCGACGCCGAGCCGCTCGGTGTAGAGCGCCCAGCCCTCGCCGTAGGCCGAGATGTACGTCGAGCGTCGGAACTCCGGATGCTGCGTCTGCTCCAGCGCCAGCGGGATCTGGAACGCATGGCCGGGCGCCGCCTCGTGCAGGGTCAGCGCCGGCAGCGAGAAGAGCGGCCGGTCCTGCAGTCCGTACGTGTTGAGGAAGTAGGTGTCGACGCTGCCCCGGCCGAAGGTGTAGAACGGCGCCAGGTCGGGCGACACCTCGACGATGCCGAACCGCTGCCGCGGCACCCGGCCGAAGTAGCGGTGCACCACCGCGTCGAACTTCTTCGCCTGCCAGGTCGCCTCGAGCATCAGGGCCCGCGGCGTGTCGACGTAGAACTGCGGATCGGTCCGCATGAAGGCCAGCAGGGCGTCCACATCGCCGTCGAACCCGGTCTCCTCGGCGATGGCCCGCATCTCGGTCCGCAGCAGGTCGACCTCGCGCAGGCCGATCGCGTGGATCTCCTCCGGGGTCAGCTCCAAGGTGGTGAACTCGCGCAGCTGGGCGAGATAGAAGTCGCGGCCGGCGAGGTCGACCGCGGCGATGGCCTCCGGCAGGTTGGGCAGGTATTCCTCGGTGAGAAACGCCAGCAGGGTACGGAAAGCGGGCTGCACCTGATCACGGACGACGATGACGGCCTCGTCGCGCAAGGCCGTCGCCTCGGGACCGGCCGGCAGCCCATCCAGGGCCTGCACGAACGACAGCGCGGCCGGGTCGCTCGCATCGGCGACGGTGCGCGCGGTGGCCTCGCGGCCGATCATCGTGATCTTCGGCGGACCGAAGCCGCGGCGCAGGCCGGCCCGCATGTTCTCCAGCTGCTGGGCGAGATGATCACTGATGTGCCGCAGCTGGCTCAGCCAGCGCCGACCATGATCGAGATCGGTGATCGGCCGCCGGCCGCGTTCGATCAGGGTGTTCCAGAAGGAGGTGTCGGCGTTGGCCGGAGCCTCGAAGGTGCGGAACCGCTGCTGGTCGATCAGGGTCCGCAATTGATCACGGTAGACCTCGCGGTTGGTCCGCTCCGGCTCCGACAACGCGTCCGGATCGATCGCCTCGACCTCGGCCAGCGTCGCCTGCCAGCGCTCCAGCCGGCGCTGCTGCGCCGCCGGCCCGATGTCGGGCAGGGACGGATCCGGCACCGTCGACCGCCAGGACTGGCCGCCGAGCTCGACCGTGCGCCACTCCCATTCCTCGGTGTAGATCCGCCGCAGCTCGGCGTCGGCCGGTCCGGTGTCAGCTGGGCTGTCGGTCATCACTGCCTTCCCTCGTCCGTCGTTCCCGCTCCCATTCGGCCGGGATGGTCGGCACCGCCGCGAGCAGGGTGCGGGTGTAATCGTGCCGCGGCTCCGCGAAGATCTGGTCCCGCTCCCCTTCCTCGACGATCTTGCCGTCCTGCATCACGCAGACCCGCTGCGCGACCTGCCGGACCACGGCGAGATCGTGGGAGATGAACAGATAACTGAAGCCGAAGTCGTCCTGCAGATCGGACAGCAGCCGCAACACCTGTGCCTGCACCGAGACGTCGAGCGCGGACACCGGCTCGTCGCAGATGATCATCTTCGGGTTGCAGGCGATCGCCCGGGCGATCCCGATCCGCTGCGCCTGGCCGCCGGAGAACTGCGCCGGGTAGCGCCGGGAGTGATCGGGATCGAGGCCGACCCGTTCCATCAGTTCCTTCACCCGGGTGACGGATCCGGCCAGCGTCGAAATGCCCTGATAGCGCAACGGGGCCGACACCAACTCCTCGACGTTCTGCCGCGGATTGAGGCTGGAGTACGGATCCTGGAAGACGAACTGCACGCTGCGCCGAAACTCGCGCAGCGCCGGACCGGTCGCGGTGGTGACGTCCAGGTCTCCCAGCCGGACCCGCCCGGCAGTCACATCGACCAGCCGGCCGACCATCCGCGCCGTGGTCGACTTGCCGGAGCCGGACTCCCCCACCAGGCCGACCGTCTCGGCCTCCCGGACCGTCAGCGTGACGTCGTCGACCGCCCGGAAGTTGCGCCGGCTGGTCAGCACCCGGCCGCGCTGTGACACCCGGAAGTCCTTGATCAGGTTCTCGGCGGCCAAGATCACTGGCCGGACCGTCGGCTCGGTCATCGAGACTCACCCGCCTCGTCGAGGTCGTGCAGGCGCGGCGTGGCGTCGATCAGCATCCGGGTGTAGTCGGCCTGCGGATCGGAGAACAGCTCGCGAGTCGTGCGCAGCTCTTGCTCGACCCCGTGCCGGAGCACCAGCACCCGGTCGGTGACCCGGCTGACCACGGCCAGGTCGTGGGTGATGAACAGCAGGCTGGTCCCGGTGGTCGCCCGGACCTCCTTGATCAACTCCAGCACCTGGGACTGCACGGTCACGTCCAGCGCCGTCGTCGGCTCGTCGGCGATCAGCAGCTCGGGCTCGCAGACCAGCGCCATCGCGATCATGATCCGCTGCCGCATTCCGCCGGAGAACTGGTGCGGATAGTGGTGATAGGTCCGCGCCGGGTCGCGCAGGTGGACCTGTTCCATGGCGGCGATCGCGGCCTGCTTGGCCGCCTGGGCCGAGCCGCCGCGGTGCGCCCGGTAGGCCTCCGCGACCTGATCACCGACCGTGTAGTACGGGTTCAGCGACGACAGCGGATCCTGGAAGATCATCGCGACCCGGTCGCCCCGGATCCGGCGCATGGCCCGGTCGCCCCGGCCGACCAGCTCCACCCCGTCGCCGTGGCCCGAACCGAACAGCTTGATCGATCCGGTGACTTGGGCGTTCGGCGGCAGCAGTCCCATGATCGCCAGCGAGGTCATCGACTTGCCCGAGCCGGACTCGCCGACCAGGCCGAGCGCCTCGCCCGGCGCGACCGCGAAGGTCAGCCCCTCGACGACCGTGGCGATCCCGCCGTCGGCGGTCGGGAACCGGACGGTCAGGTCGGTCACCTCGATCAGGTTTCGCTGCTGCTCGGGATTGATCATCATCGCGACCTCACCCGGATCCGCGGATCGAGCACCGAATAGAGCAGATCGACGACGATGTTGGCGGTGATCACGAAGAACGCCGCGACCAGGGTGAAGCCCATGATCACCGGCTGGTCGTTGGTGCTGATCGCGTCCCGGGCCATCTTGCCGATGCCGTTCAATCCGAACACGGACTCGGTGATCAGGGCCCCTCCCAACAGGGTCGCGACGTCCATCCCGAAGATCGTGATGATCGGCGTCAGCGACGGCCGCAGCACGTGCTTGCCGACCACCTGGACCGGCGGCAGACCCTTGGCCCGCGCGGTCCGGACGTAGTTCTCGCTCAGCGTGTCCAGCACGTTGGTCCGGGTCAGCCGGGTGTACATCGCGGCGTACATCAGGGCCAGCACGATCCACGGCATGATGAAGCTGTCCCACCACAGCGCCGGGTCCTCGACGAACCGGACCGTGGTCGGGAACGGCAGCAGCCCGAGTTGGACCACCAGCACGAACTGCAGCACCAGGGCAACGAAATAGTTGGGCAACGCGATGCCGGCCAGCGCCACCGTGTTGAACGAACGGTCGACCCAACTGCCGGCCCGCAACGCGCTGAGCACGCCGGACAGCAGCCCCCAGATCAGCCAGATGATCGCGGCGCCGACCGCCAGGGTGATCGTCACCTCGATCCGGTCGCCGATCATGGTGCCGACGTTCTGCCCGGACTGGAAGCTGTGCCCGAGGCACGGCGCCGCGCACTGCACCGCGGCGGCACCCTCGCCGTAGCTGCGGCCGACGAACAGCCCGGCCAGGAAGGTCCCGAACTGGATCAGGAACGGCTGATCGACGCCCAACTGCTCGCGAATGGTCGCGATCCGTTCCGGACTGCAGGTCTGGCCGCAGATCAGCACCGCCGGGTCGGGCGAGAGCACGAAGAAGATCGCGTACGTGAACAGGCAGACCCCGAACAGGGTCAGCAGGGCGAAGCCGATCCGGCGCACCAGATAACCGATCATGGCGGCTACACCCCCTCCCGCCGGGCGAAGATCCGTTGTACGTGATCACCGACGACCATGCAGGAGAGCACGGTGCAGGTCAGGAACAGGCCCGGGATGGCGAAGAACATCGGGTTGGTCTGATACCACTGGACGGCGGCGGAGATCATCTGGCCCCAGGACGGATCCGGCGGCCGGACGCCGACGCCGAGGAAGCTCAGCCCGGCTTCGGTGGCGATGAACTGCGGCAACATCAGCGTGGCGATCACGATGATCGTTCCGGACAGGTTCGGGATCACCTCGGCGAAGATGATCCGGGCCCGACCGGCCCCGGAGGCCACTGCCGCCTCGACGAACTCGCGCTGACGTACCGACATCGCCTGGGACCGGACCACCCGGCCCAGCTGCGGCCAGCCGAACAGGCTGAGCACGATGATCAACATCAGCATCCGGTTGGCCTCCGGCACCGCCGACAGGATCGCGATCATAAAGATCAGCGACGGGAAGGCCATCAGGAAGTCCATCACCCGGCCGATCACCTGGTCGACCAGGCCGCCGAAGTAGCCGGCCAGGGTGCCGAGCAGCACCCCGATCGCCGTCGTCACGATCGTCGCCAGCACCGCGATGCTGAGCGAGAACCGTGCCCCGTAAGCGATCCGGGCGAACAGGTCCCGGCCGTTCAGCGGTTCGACGCCGAACCAGTGCTCAGGGCCGATCCCGCCCAGCGGGCCGATCGGCAGGCCGCCCAGGTTCGGATCGATCGCGGTCTCGTCGAACCGGTACGGGTCCTGACCCGAGATCGCCGTCAGCAGCGGGGCGAAGATCGCCATCAGCACCAGCAAGGTCAGGAAGACCAGGCTGATCACCGTCGCCGGCCGGCTGAGCAGTAGTCGGGGCAGCCGGCGGCGCCGAGGGATTCCGTTCCCTGAGCCTGTCGAAGGGTTGTCCTTCGACAGGCTCAGGACGCCGGGAGCGCTCACTGTCGTCAGGAACCGGGGTTCTTCAGTCCGAGCGAGGTCAGATCCACGTAGCCGGTCATCCCGGCGTGGGCGAAGGCGCCGCCGACGTTCGGCCCGATCAGCTGCAGCGGGGTGTCGCGGACCAGCGGCACCACCGGGGCCAGCTCCATGATCTCCTTGTTCAGCTGAGCCACCGAGGCGTTCTGCTCGTCGATGTTGCTCATCTTGGCGATCTCTTCGAACCGCGCGTTGATCTTGGGATCGTTGAGCTGGCTGTTGTTGTTGTTGCCGGTCGGGTAGAGCCGCTTGCCGTCGAACAGCGGTGACAGCAGGGTCTCGCCGGTCTGCCCGCCGCCGCACCAGCCGGTGATCCCGATCTCGTGCTGCTTCGCGGTGGTCTGGATGACCTCGTAGTAGGTGGAGGCGTCGATCACGTTCAGCTTCGCCTCGATCCCGATCTTGGCCAGCGATGCCTGGATCGCCTCCGACTGCGCCTGCCACTTCGGCAGCCCGCGGACGTCCATGGTCACCTTGAAGCCGTCCGCGTGACCGGCCTCGGCCATCAGCTGCTTCGCCTTCTCCACATCACCCTTGTGGTCCGGCGTCGGGAACAGGTCGAACTCCTCCCGGCCGGGCACGGTGGGCAGCAGCATGTCGGTCGCGACCTGGGTCACCTGCGGTCCGCCGGTCACGGTGATCACGCTCTGCTTGTCGATCACGTAGTTGATCGCCTGCCGCACCTTGAGATCGTCGATCGGCTTCTTGGCCATGTTGAGGAACAGATAGAACGTGCAGCTCGGATGATCACGAACCGTGCGCGCCTTCAGCTCCGGCGTCTGGATCTTGGCCAGCGTGGACGGCTGGATCGAGTAGACGCCGACCGCGTTGGCGTCGTCGCCCTGCGCCGCGACCATCCGGTCGTCGACCGTGCTGGCGTCGATGCCGAACAGGAACTCGTACGAATCGGGCAGGGCGGGCCGCACCTCATCGGTGGCCGGGTCCCACTTGTCGTTCCTGATCAAGGTCAGCTGCTCGCCGCGGTCGTAGCTCTCCAGCTTGTACGGCCCCGACGCGATCGGCTTGTCGTCGATCTGCCGGACGTTGGCCACCTTGCCCGCCGGGAAGGGCGTGAACGGCGGCGACATCGCGACCACCGGGAAGTAGGCCACCGGCCGGTTCAGGTGGAAGGTGAGCGTCTTGTCGTCGACCACCTCGATCGAGTCCAGACCCTTGGGATCCTTGTAGATCCCCTTGTAGTCCGAGGCTCCCTCGAGATACTGCACGTGGAAGTCGGAGCCGATCCGCAGCGCCGGGTCCATCGAGCGCTCCAGCCCGTACTTGAAGTCGGCCGCGGTGATCGGCGTGCCGTCCTCGAAGAAGATGTTGTCCTTCAGCGTGTAGGTCCACTCGGTCGCGTCGGCGTTGGGCCGGCCGGTGTCGGTGGCCAGGTCGGGAACGATCTTGGTCCCGCCCTCACCCGGCTCGTTGGCCGGGGTGACCAGCGTGCGGTAGATCAACCGATAGAAGTTGTTCACGCCGCCGTCGTTGCCCATGCTCGGGTCGAGGTGGGAGAACTCCGGCTGGCCGAGCACCCGGATGGTGCCGCCGCGCTTTCCCTCGCCGGTGACGAACGCGTAGCCGTCCTTGTCCAATTGCACGCCGGCGTTGTCGGTGCCGGGCTGCTGGGCGTTGCGCCCGCCGGAGCAACCGGCGAAGAGCAACGTCGCCGCAGCCAGCACTGCGACGACGCGGGGGGTGAAGCGCATCTCTCGTCCTCCTGGGGTGCCGGGGGTTCCGGGGTAGCTTAAGCGGTTCAATCCGCCGCGTCATCGAGTTACCCGCGATTGAAACTCAGTGTCCGTTTCCCACCACCAGGATCTGTGTAAACTCATGTGTAAGGAGGCACACATGGCTACGAACCTCGCGATCGATCCGGAGTTGCTGGACCGGGCCTTCGAAGTCAGCGGAGAACGGACCAAGAAGGCCGCGGTCACCCTGGCGCTTCAGGAATTCATCGCGCGTCGAGAGCAGCGGCGACTGATCGGCGCCTTCGGCACGCTGGACTGGGATCCGACCTACGACTACAAAGAGGAACGCTCCCGGACGTGACCGTCCTCGTCGACACGAGCGTCTGGTCACTGGCTCTGCGTCGCGATGCCCCGGCCCAGGTCGCCGAGGTGGAGGCGCTCCGCAGCCTGCTCGCCGGATCGGACCTCGTCCTGACGACCGGCATCATCGTGCAGGAACTGCTCCAAGGCATCCTGCCGGGCAAGACCCGTGCCACCATCGTCGAGCGGTTCGCGGGCCTTTCCCTGATCCAGCCCGAGCTGGCGGATCACATCGCCGCGGCCGAGCTCCGCAACACCTGTCGCCACGCCGGTGTGCAACTGGGCACCGTCGACGCGTTGATCGCCCAACTCGCCATTCGGCAAGAAACGAGCCTGCTCACGGCGGACCAGGATTTCGCCCACGCGGCACGACATATCCCGTTGCGCCTCTGGCGACCCTGAGGAGCATCCCGGTCCGGCGGGCCGATGGCCAGGCGACGGACCGGCACTGTCAGTGAGGTGTCAGTCGGCAGCGGCAGGCTGCGGGCACCAACAACGTCCCCCGGAGGTGCCGCACGTGTTGACCCGACGAGCCTTGGCCCGGCTCACTGTGACCGGCCTGGCCGCCGGGCTGGCGTCCGGTTGCGCCCTGCTGCCCCCGGCCTTGCGGCAGAGCCCCGCAGCGTCGGCGCCGGCCGACCCGTTCGGTGACTTCGTCCTGACCAGCTACCTCGGTGACCTGTTCCACTATGAGATCCGCGGCTTCGGTGACGGGGCCGCGCTGCACCTGGACGTGACCGGCGGGACGGCGGGAATGATCCGGGCCGCGACGCTTGACCGGCTGCGCACGCTGCTCGAGTCGGTCGAGTTCCGCGAGGATCTCACCCGGGAGCTGGACCGGACCGAGTCCCAGGTCTGCCAGCAGTTGGGAGAGGTCGGCCGCCGGACGACCTTTCGGATGGGCCGGCTGACCGGAGTCTTCCCGTGCATCATCTCCGACCGCCCCGCCCTGGAAGAGTTGGAGAGCCTGCTCGAGGAGATCCGGTTCCGGCGCTTTGCCGGTCCGCTGCCGAACGGGCAACCCGACCTGCCGCGGATCGTCGTCGAGCAGCTGTCTCAGGGGAGACCCTG
The DNA here is from genome assembly GCF_009299835.1 of Microlunatus speluncae. Classification (GTDB taxonomy): domain Bacteria; phylum Actinomycetota; class Actinomycetes; order Propionibacteriales; family Propionibacteriaceae; genus Microlunatus; species Microlunatus speluncae. The sequence goes on along the minus strand of NZ_VKCZ01000014.1, from coordinate 44,322 downwards.
GGGCAAGCGGTACGAACTCCGGCCGGACGGGACCCTCGTCGTCCAGGACGGTGACCAGGAACCGGAGGAAGAACCGCTCCAGACGGACAAGCTGGACGTGGTCCGGCTGCTGCTGCGGACCGACCTGCGCCCGCCGACGCCCGGGTCACCGGCCTCGTCCGGACTCCGGATCCAGATCGGCGAGCAGGAGCCGGTCCAGGTCCCCCAGGGGGCCCTCTATGCGGGCAAGGACGGCATGGAGTATCAACTGATCGGCGAGATGATCACCTCGCCGTTCTAGTCCGCGCGGGTTCAGCGGGCTCGAGGCTGTCAGTGGCCGGGTGCAGGATGGTTCCGTGGCTTCCCGGCGCGTAGATCCGCTGGCCGCGTTCGCTCCGGCGACCGCGGCCTGGTTCCGCGACGTCTTCGCCGAGCCGACGGCGGCGCAGGCGGGAGCCTGGTCGGCGATCTCGTCCGGGGAAAACGCGTTGGTGATCGCGCCGACCGGGTCGGGCAAGACGCTGGCCGCGTTCCTGTGGGCGCTGGACGGCCTGATCCGGGAGCCCGAGCCGCCAGCCAAGGAACGCTGCCGGGTGTTGTACGTATCACCGCTGAAGGCGCTGGCCGTCGACGTCGAACGCAACCTGCGGGCACCGCTGGCCGGGATCGGCCGGGCCGCGGGCCGGCTGGGCGAGCCGATGCCGGGGGTGACGGTCGGCATCCGGTCCGGCGACACCAGCGCCGCGGACCGGCGGAAGCTGGCCACCCGCCCGCCGGACATCATGATCACCACGCCCGAATCGCTGTTCCTGATGTTGACCTCCGCCGCCCGGGACACGCTGGCCTCGGTGCGTACGGTGATCATCGACGAGGTGCACTCGCTGGCCGGGACCAAACGCGGCGCCCACCTGGCGGTGTCGTTGGAGCGGCTGCAGGAACTGATCAGTTCGCCCCCCGAGCCCACCCCATCCACGTCCCCTGAGCCCACCCCATCCACGTCCCCCGAGCCCACCCCATCCACGTCCCCTGAGCCCACCCCATCCACGTCCCCTGAGCCCACCCCATCCACGTCCCCTGAGCCCACCCCACCGACGTCCCCTGAGCCTGTCGAAGGGCAAGCCCGACCGGCAGCCCGGCTGCAGCGGATCGGGCTGTCCGCGACGGTTCGCCCACCGGAGCGGGTCGCCCGCTATCTCGGCGGCACCGACCCGGTGACGATCGTCGCTCCCCCGGCGCAGAAGTCGTGGCAGCTCGAGCTCGTGGTCCCGATCGAGGACATGAGCGACCTCCAGGCGGCCGCCGCGCCGCGCCAGCCGGACCCGGTCGAGGACCTGGAGCCGGAGGAGAACCGCCGACCGCCCTCGATCTGGCCGCATGTGGAGAGCAAGATCCTCGACCTGATCGGCCGGCACCGCACCACGCTGGTCTTCGCCAACTCCCGCCGGCTGGCCGAACGACTGACCGCCCATCTCAACGAGCTGCACGCCGAGCGGCTCGGCGAGGCCGCCGAGCCCCACGAACCTCCGGCCGAGATCATGGCCCAGTCCGGCTCCTCCGCGGGCCGGGACGGGTCGGCCGCGCCGATCGTCGCCCGGGCCCACCATGGTTCGGTCAGCAAGGAGCAGCGAGCCCAGATCGAGGACGACCTCAAGTCGGGCCGGCTGCCCTGTGTGGTCGCCACCTCCTCGCTCGAGCTGGGCATCGACATGGGCACCGTCGACCTGGTGGTCCAGGTCGAGTCGCCGCCGTCGGTGGCCAGCGGGCTGCAGCGGGTCGGCCGGGCCGGGCACCAGGTCGGCGCGGTGTCGCGCGGGGTGTTCTTCCCCAACCACCGGGGCGACCTGATCGAGTCGACGGTGGTGGTGGAACGGATGCGGGCCGGCGCGATCGAGGCCGTCGCCGAGCTGCGCAATCCGCTGGACGTGCTGGCCCAGCAGATCGTGGCGATCGCCGCCGGTGGCGACGTTGCGGCCGACGACGTCTACCAACTGATGCGGCGGGCGGCCAACTTCGCCGACCTGCCGCGGAGCGCGTTCGACGCCGTCCTCGACATGCTCAGCGGGCGCTATCCGTCGGAGGATTTCGCCGAGCTGCGGCCGCGGCTGGTCTGGCAGCGGGACACGGGACAGCTCAGCGCCCGGCCCGGCGCCCAACGGCTGGCCGTCACGTCCGGCGGCACCATCCCGGACCGCGGCCTGTTCGGTGTCTTCCTGGCCGGCGAATCGTCGACGCCGGGGCGCCGCGTCGGTGAGCTCGACGAAGAGATGGTGTACGAGACCCGGGTGGGTGACGTGTTCACCCTCGGCACCACCAGCTGGCGGGTGGAACAGATCACCCACGACCAGGTGCTGGTCACCCCCGCTCCCGGCCAGCCGGGGCGGCTGCCGTTCTGGAAGGGCGACGCGCCGGCCCGGCCGGCCGAGCTCGGGGTCGCATTCGGCGGCTTCGTCCGCGAGCTGGCCGGCCTCGACCCCGAGCAGGCGACCGGCCGGCTGCAGGGCGCCGGGCTGGACGACTATGCGGCCCGCAACCTGATCGGCTATCTCGGCGAGCAGCAGCAGGCGACCGGGGCGTTGCCGACCGACCGGACCGTGATCTTCGAGCGGTTCCGGGACGAGCTCGGCGACTGGCGGGTCTGCCTGCATTCCCCGCTGGGGCTGGGCGTGCACACGCCGTGGGCGTTGGCGATCGAGCACGCCGCCCGGGAGCGGTACGGCACCGAGGTGCAAGCCACGGCCACCAACGACGGGATCATCCTGCGGATCCCGGACACCGAATCCGACCCGCCCGGGCCGGAGTTGATCATCATCGATCCCGAGGCGTTGGAGCAGATCGTCACCGACGAGGTCGGCGGCTCAGCCCTGTTCGCCTCGCGGTTCCGCGAGTGCGCGGCGCGGGCGCTGCTGCTCCCCCGGCGCGATCCGCGGGCCCGGTCACCGCTGTGGCAGCAGCGGATGCGATCGGCCCAGTTGCTCGGCGTGGCAGCGAAGTATCCGGATTTCCCGATCGTGCTGGAGACGATGCGGGAGTGCCTGACCGACGTGTTCGAGCTGCCGGAGTTGATCAAGGTGCAGCAGTCGATCGCGGGCCGCGAGTTGCGGGTGGTCGAGGTGGAGACGAGCGAGCCGTCGCCGTTCGCCCGGTCGCTGCTGTTCGGCTATGTCGGCGCCTTCGTCTACGAGGGTGACGTGCCGCTGGCCGAGAAGAAGGCCGCCGCGTTGTCCTTGGACGCGACCCTGCTGGCCGAGTTGCTCGGCAAGGACGGGCTGAAGCAGCTGCTCGATCCGGGAGTGATCGCCGCCTGTGAGGCCGACCTTCAGGCGCTGAGCGAGGAGCGGCAGGCCGGCACCGTCGAGCAGGTGTACGACCTGATCCGCACGGCCGGCCCGTACCGGTTGGACGAGCTGGCGCTGCGCACCCGGCCCGATCCCGAACGTCCCGAGTTCGATCATGAGAGCGCGGTCAAGGAGTTGATCACCGCGCGGCGGCTGGTCGAGGTGCGGATCGCCGGCACCGACCAGGTCGCGGTGGTCGAGGATGTGCCCCGGCTGCGGGACGGGCTGGGAATCCCGGTCCCGCCGGGAGTCGCCGCCTCGTTCACCGAGCCGGTGCCGCGGCCGATCGACGACCTGGTGCTGCGCTGGGCCCGGCAACACGGCCCGTTCGTCGCCGAGACCATCGCCGACCGGTACGGGCTCGAGCTCGGCACCGTCGAGGACGCCTGCCGCCGATTGATCGACGACGGCTCGGTGGTGGCCGGACAGTTCATCCAGCTGGAGGAGGACCGGTCGCAGCTGCGGCAGTACTGCCACCACCGGGTGCTGGCGTTGATCAAGCGGCGCACCCTGGCCCTGCTGCGCCGCGAGGTCGAGCCGGTCGAGCAGGGCGCCTACGCCCGTTTCTTGATCGACTGGCACGGAGTCGGCACGCCGGCCCGCGGCAGCGACGCCGTGCTCACCGCGCTGGAGTCCCTGGCCGGCTACCCGGTGCCGGCGAGCGCGGTCGAATCGATCATCCTGCCGGCCCGGGTGGCCGACTATCAGCCGTCCCAGCTCGATCAGTTGATCACCGCCGGCGAGGTCAGCTGGGTCGGCGACGGCCAGCTCGGCGACTCGGACGGTTGGGTCCGGTTCCTGCTGCCGGGGATGGAGCCGCCGCCGGCCAAGCAGCAGCCCGAGGACCACCGGGCGGTCGCGTTGCTCTCCACGTTCCAGCCCGGTGGCGCGTCCTTCCTGACCGAGCTGACCCGGCGACTCGGTGACGACGACGAGGCGTCCGGCTATGAAAGCGCCCTGTGGGAGCTGATCTGGTCCGGCCTGATCACCGGGGACACGTTCGCGCCGGTCCGGGCCCGGGTCACCGGCGGGGCACACCGGAGCCGGCCGGCGCCGCGGAGCCGGACCCATCGGGGTCAGTTGCGAGCCCAACTCCGGGCCCGGGTGGTGGCCCGGATCAACGCCTCACCCACCACCGCCGGCCGCTGGTCGCTGATCGAGCGAGGCGAGTCCGCGGCCGCGGACCAGGCGCCGGATCCGGGTCGGACCCGCGGCGCGTCGGCCAGGTTCACCGACCAGGTGTTCGGCTGGCTGGACCGCTACGGCGTGGTGACCCGCGGTTCGGTCACCGCCGAGGGCACCGAGGGTGGCTTCGGCGCCGCCTATCGCGCCCTGGCCACGCTGGAGGAATCGGGTCAGTGCCGGCGCGGCTACTTCATCGAGGGGTTGGGGGCGGCCCAGTTCGCCCTGCCCGGCGCGGTGGACCGGTTGCGCGCGGCGTCGGCCGAACCGACCGAGCCGGCGGCGCTGGTGCTGTCGGCGTGCGACCCGGCGAATCCGTACGGCGCGGCCCTCGGCTGGCCGGAGCGGGCCGGTCACCGGCCGGGTCGCAAGGCCGGTGCCCTGGTGGTGCTGGTCGGCGGACAGTTGATCTTCTACGTCGAACGCGGCGGCCGGACGCTGCTCAGCTTCGTCGATCGACCGGAGGTGCTGGCCCCCGCGGCGCGGGCATTGGCCGCGGCGGTGCGGCACGGTCAGCTCGGCAAGCTCACCGTACAACGAGCCGATGGTGATCATGTTTTCGGATCCGAACCGGTCCGGAAAGCGCTTCAGGACGCGGGATTCGTGATGACGCCCCAGGGGTTGAGGATCCGCCCGGCCGCCGGCTCTGCTTCTTGATCATGGAAACCGGATCCTCCGGCACGCTCGAATAACGATCTTGACTCGGGGAGTTGAACCATCACCGGTTGGCGCGTGCGGTGGACAGTTGCCGCCGGAGGGAGTAGAGATAGAAGACTGGTCGATCCGGCGGGCGACTGCGCCCCGTGGGGAAGCGAGCGTGATAGATGAGATCGCAAACGAAGCGGTTACTGGCCGTGATCGCCGGATGCCTGGTGTTGGTGCTCGGCCTCGCCGGTTGTCTGCGGGATCCGAATGCGAGCAGCCGAGACGGCGGCGGTGGCGGCGAAGCGGTGGCCTCCGGTGGGTCCGCCGACGGTGACAAGCAGGTTGAGATCTTCGGTTCGTTCAGCGGCGCCGAGCAGGAGGGCCTGCAGAAGGAGTTGCAGGCGTTCGAGCAGCGCACCGGGATTGCCGTGTCGTACACCGGCTCCTCCGACTTCGCGACGATCATCAAGACCAGGGTGCAGGGCGGGGACATGCCCGACATCGCGCTCTTCCCGCAGCCGGGCGGTCTGTTGGAGATGGCGGCGCTGAAGCAGGTCGCTCCGATCGACACGTTCCTCGACTACGACGCGATCGACCGCACCCTGGTCCCCGGCTTCCTCGAGTCGTCCCGGCTCAACGGACGGGTGTACGGGGCGCCGGTGCGGATGGCCGTGAAGAGCGTGGTGTGGATGCCGAAGTCCTACGAGGAGGCCGGCTACCCGACCGATGTCGACTCGATCCAGCAACTGGAGCAGGTCGGCGACAAGATCCGCGACTCCGGCATCGCGCCGTGGTGCATCGGCTTCAACGCCGATCAGTCCACCGGCTGGGTCGGCACCGACTGGATCGAGGAATACATGCTCCGGATGTGGGGTCCGGATGTGTACGACGACTGGACAAGCCATCGGATCCCGTTCAACGACGAGCGGGTGCAGCAGGCCTTCGACGCCTTCGGCAAGATCATCAAGACCGAGGGCAACGTGTTCGGCGGGGCCGACGGCGTGATCAACACCCCGTTCGGCGACGCGATGAATCCGGCGTTCCAGACGCCGCCGAAGTGCATGCTGCACCGCCAGGCCAACTTCGCCTACTCCTTCTATCCCAAGGAGGTGCAGGCCGACCTGGACAACAAGGTCGACGTGATGAAGTTCCCCCGCTATGACGGCGAATACTCCGGCAGCCCTGTGCTCGGCGGCGGCGACCTGGCCGGGCTCTTCAACGGCAACGACCCGGATGCGATCGAGTTGATGAAGTTCCTCACCTCCGACCAGTTCGGGCAGCAGTGGGCGGCCGACGGTGGTTACCTGTCGCCGCACAAGACCTTCGACCAGAGCAAGTATCCGGACGAAACCACCCGCAAGATCGCCAAGATGGCCGCCGACGCCGACGTCTTCCGCTTCGACGGGTCGGACCTGATGCCCAAGGCGGTCGGCTCCGGCACCTTCTGGACCGGCATGGTCGACTGGGTCCGCGGCACCAAGTCCACCAAAGAGGTCACTGATCAGATCGAGGCATCGTGGCCGAAGTGACCGCGGACGCGGCGCAGCAGGAGCGCTCGGCCGCGGGGCCTGACAGTCCGCCGGGAAACGGACTGCGCCGGCTCCCGGGGGTGGTGCGGCTGATCATCGCGGTGATCGCGATCTGGGTCCTGATCGCCGGCATCGGCACCCTGTTCCAGGCGTTCGCTTACTACCCGCAGTACTTCCCCAAGCTGTTGCAGGGCCTGCTGGCCGTTGTCCTCGGGGTCGGCGGCGCCGCCGCGGTCTTCTACTTCATCAACATGTTCGTCGAAGCCCTGCCGGACCGGGCTTCCGGCAAGATCCTGCCCTACGCCTTCCTGCTGCCGGGCGTCGGTCTGATCGGCCTGATGCTGCTTTATCCGACGGTGCAGACGATCAACTACAGCTTCGCCAACTCCGACAGCACCGCCTACATCGGCCTCGGCAACTACGCCACGATCCTCGCCAATCCGGAGTTCTGGTCGGCGATGATCAACAACCTGCTCTGGCTGTTGATCGTCCCGGCGGCGGTGGTGTTCTTCGGCACCATCGTCGCGGTGCTCGCCGACCGGCTGCCGACCGGCGCGGAGAACATCACCAAGAGCCTGGTCTTCCTGCCGATGGCGATCTCCTTCGTCGGCGCGGCCACGATCTGGGGCGCCATGTATGCGTACCAGCCGGCCGGCCAGCCGCAGACCGGCCTGCTCAACGCGCTGGTCACCGGCACGGGCGGCGACCCGGTGTCCTGGCTCAGCCAGAACCAGCTCCGGCTGAACAGTCTGCTGCTGATGGTCATCCTGATCTGGCTGCAGGTCGGCTTCGGCATGGTGTTGCTGTCGTCGGCGATCAAGGGCGTGCCGGAAGACACCCTCGAGGCCGGCCGGATCGACGGCGCGAACGAGTTCCAGATCTTCATGCAGATCGTCATTCCGCAGATCCGCGGCACCATGGTGACCGTCTTCGTCACGCTGGTGATCTTGGTCCTCAAGGTGTTCGACATCGTGTACGTGATGACCAACGGCCAGTTCAACACCGACGTGATCGCCAACCTGTTCTTCCGGGAGATCTTCGCCAACTCCCAGTCCGGGGTCGCCTCGGCCATCGTGGTCGTGCTGCTGATCGCGGTCACGCCGGTGTTGATCTACCAGGTCCGGTCGTTCCGCAAAGAGGAGGCCATGCGATGAGTGACGGCCCAACTATCAAGCCGCGCAACATCCCGGCCTGGATCATCATGATCGGCCTGGTCATCCTCTGGTCGATCCCGACCCTCGGCTTGTTGATCACGTCCTTCCGCCCGGTCGACGATCAGGTGTCGACCGGCTGGTGGACCGCCCTGTTCAACCCGTTCGGCAGTGGCTGGACGATCGACAACTACCGCAACGTGCTCACCGGCGCGAACACCGACATGGCCGGCTCGTTCCTGAACAGCCTGGTGGTGGCGATCCCGGGGACGATCATCCCGATCATGTTCGCGGCGTTCGCGGCCTACGCGTTCACCTTCATGAAGTTCTGGGGCCGGGACGTGCTGTTCGTGATCATCGTCGCCGTGATGGTGGTGCCGATCCAGGTCGCCTTCGTGCCGATGCTCGACCTGCTCGGGCCGAACAACCTGAACATCAACGGCCAATATCTCGCGGTCTGGATCCTGCACACCGGCTTCGGCATGCCGCTGGCGATCTACACGCTGCGCAACTACATGTCGACGCTGCCGGGGACGGTGATCGAGTCGGCCAAGATCGACGGCGCGACCCATTTCCAGACCTTCTGGCGACTGATCGTGCCGATGTCCGTGCCGGCGATCGCCGCGTTCGGCATCCTGCAGTTCATCTGGGTCTGGAACGACCTGCTGATCGCCCTGCTCTTCCTCGGCTCGGGCGAGAGCGCGACCGTGATCGTCACCCTGCAGGCCCTCCTCGGCGCCCAGGGTCAGGGCTTCGAACTGCTCCCGGCCGCGGCCTTCGTCTCCATGGCCGTCCCGATGCTGGTCTTCTTCTCCCTGCAGCGCTTCTTCGTCCGCGGCCTCACCGCCGGCGCCGTCAAGGGCTGACCGGCGCAGCCGCCCTGCCGTCTGCAGCCGCGCCATGGCCTCTGCTGGGCCCCGACGCGGCAGCGGCCCCGGTCAGGCTCGGTCGATCACGTCCCGCAGCTTCGCGGCGAAGGCCACGGGGTCGTTGCCCGGCGCCCACTCGTTGGCCGCGAAGCCGCCATGGTCGCCGGGAAAGATCATCGGCTCGACGCCCAGTCCGGCGGCGAGCGCCCGGCCGCCCCGACACGCCATTCCCGCGCCGCTGGCCGCGCCGATCGCCGCGACGAGGCGCACGGGGCCTGCCTTGATCGACGGGAAGTCCGGCCGGAACGGCGGCATCGCGAGGTTCCCGCTGAGCAGGAGGTCGTCGCGGGACCCGTCGTCCTCGGTCGGCAGGCCGAACTGAGCCGGATCCGGCGCCGGAGCGGAGAGAAGGTCCGTCATCAGCCCGTCGTGCATCACCATCCGCAGGAACTTGGCCATGGCCGGCCCGTAACCGTCCCGCCGGTAGGTCTCCACGATGTCCGCGCCGACCCGCTGGGCAGCATCGGCGTCCTCCACCAGGGCGATCAGGGGTGGCTCGTGCGAGACGAAGGTTCGGACGTCCTCGGGGTGGGCAACGATCCAGTGCAGCCCGCACATTCCTCCACCGCTGGAGCCGAAGGCATCGACCGGTCCGAGTCCCGCGGCGACGACGACCCGGTGGTAGTCCTCGGCGTGGGTCTCGACGGTCAGTTCGGCGGCCGGGTCCCGGGTGCTCCGCTCCATGCCACGCGGGTCGTAGGTGATCACGATGCGATCGTCGAACTGATCGACCAGTTGGTCGAAGCCGGAAGCGCCCATCGGCGAGCCGAAGATGAACAGCGGCCGGTGCTCGCCCGGCGTCGACGGTTCGCGGACGTCGAAGGTGAGTACGGCATCGGGCGCGTCGACGGTACGAGTGGACTTGGTGGTCATGTCCGAGTAGACCCGCGCGAGGTCAGAAACTCATCGCAGCGACGGCATCCAGTTGCTGCCCACCGCGGCCCTCGTCTCGATGGCCGACCCGATGCAGGTCTTCTTCCCTGCAGCGCCTCTTCGTCCGTGGCTTCACCGCAAGGCGCCGTCAAGGGCTGACCCCTGAGCCTGCCGAAGCCCCGTCCTGGCCCGTCCCAGGGCGCAAGCCAGGAGGCGCCCCTTTTGCTCGTTCCCTGAGCCTGTCGAAGGGGCAAGCCACGGGGTGCCCCTCGCGGGGATAACCGCCTACCGGCCGGAAGGACGCACCGAGTACGGCTGGGCTGGGCGGCGGACTAACGCCCGGCCGCGGGTTCGGCGCGGATTTCGATGCGTTCGTCGGCGGTCACTTCGGCTCAGTTCCCGGAGCCGGGCACGGACCGGCACGATCACCCGACTCCGCGCCCGTTACTCGTGCTTCGCGACCGTTGTAGGTGGGGCGAAGCCGCACAAGAGGGCGCGAAGCCGGAGGTTGGGACCAGGTGAGTCCGGATCAGACGCCGGCGCGGACCGAGTGGACTGGTTGGCCACCCCTAGGCAGAAACCAGCGGCCAAGCAGTCCACTCGGAGGCGGTGAGGTCGGTGGCCGCGCTCGACGCTCTTCCGGGCCAGCCCCTTCGCCGACACCGATGGGAGCGCCGCCTCAACGAACCCGGCGGCACGACCTCGGGCCAACACGACCCTTGGCCCGGGCGAGACCGGCACCCGGCGAACAACACCAAGTGCCCTGCGCCCGAAGTTCGGTGCATAAGTCAGTGGGATGAAGTGGTGAGCTGCAAGGCCGACGATGGAGTGCTACCGGGTCGTACCGCGACGGAGGAGAACGCGGCAGATCGCCACTTCAGCGCGCTGAATTATGTAGCGAACTTCGGGCGCAGGGCACTAGCCATCGCTACCACCCGCCCGCCCCTTGGTGTGTCTTTCCGTTCAACAGGCCGTACCGGCTGCCGGGCATGAGTCCGGCCGCCCAGCCCAGCCCATCCGCTCTTGGTGCGTCCTTTCCGGCCGGTGGGCCCTGTTCCGGGAAGGCACCACCTGGCTTGCCCCCTTCGACAGGCTCAGGGAACGAACAGGCGGGGCGCCACCTGGCTTGCCCCCTTCGACAGGCTCAGGACGGCGCTTCGACAGGCTCAGGGAACGAGGAATTTCACGACGCGACCGATCCAAGATCATCGGTGATGAATCAGCCGCAGGAAGTCGACGGCGAACTGCGTCGAGATGCCGAACGCCCGGCCGTAGCCGGGCGTTCGTGACGGAGTGAAGGGGTCAGGCAGCGGCGACGCGGGCGACGGGGCGGATGGTGGGGACCTTGGCCAGCAGTTCCTGGCGGGCCATCTTCTCGCTGACCGTGCTCAGCACAACCGAGAGTGGGAGCTCGAGGGCGCCGCAGATCGAGGCGAGCAATTCGCTGGAAGCTTCCTTCTGGCCGCGTTCCACTTCGGACAGGTAACCGAGGCTGACCCGGGCGCTCTTCGACACCTCACGCAGCGTCTTGCCCTGGGTGACTCGCTCCTCGCGCAAGGACTCGCCGATCAGCTCGCGCATCAGCACTGGTCTCAACGAATCCTCCGGTCGCATACCGAAACTCTACCTACCTCGTCCGACAACTCACGCACACCACACCCCAACACACCGCAGGGTGCCCGCATTCCGAGAAGAGACAGCCGAACTCCGCTCCCGGCCCGCGACTCAGATCCGGCCGCGAGGATCCATCCAACGGCGCGCCCTGTTCGGCTGCGGCTCCGGTCTCGATCTCAGCCGAGGTGGTCGAGCAGGAGGGACAGGGCTTGGTCGACGGTCTGTCGCCGGATCTGCGCCCGGTCGCCGGCCAGGCTGAGCCGGCGCACCTCGACCCGTTCCTCGCCCCGGGCCAGACCGACGAACACGGTGCCGGCCGGATGGCCCTCCTGTTGATCCGGTCCGGCGACTCCGGTGGTGGAGAGGCCCCAGGTCGCTTGGCATCGGCTCGCCGCTCCCACGGCCAGTTCGCCGGCGGTCGATTCGGCGACGGCACCGTCGCGGTCGAGCGTCTCCAGGGCCACGCCGGCCAACTCGGCCTTCAGCTCGGTCGCGTAGACGATCAACCCGCCCCGGTAGGCCGCCGAGGCGCCGGGCACGTCGGTGAGCCGAGCCCCGACCGACCCACCGGTCAGCGACTCGGCGGTGGCCAGGGTCTGGCCTAGCTCGGTCAGCCGGGCGATCGCCCGAGTGGCCGGGTCGGTCACGCCGGGGACCTTCCGGCCGCGCGGACGCGGCGGGCCTCCAGCACGTAGTCGACGCCGGTGATCACGGTCAGGATCAGGGCCGCACCCATCACGGTCCAGGAGATCGGCAGCGCCCAGCCGGGCAGCGGCAGCAGCGCGATGATCAAGGCGGCGGACTGCACCACAGTCTTGATCTTGCCGCCGCGACCGGCCGCCATCACCCCGTACCGCAGCATCACGAACCGCATGATCGTGATCCCCCACTCGCGGACCAAGATCACGATGGTGACCCACCACCACAGCTCGCCGATGATCGACAGGCCGATGAACGCCATCCCGGTCAGCGCCTTGTCGGCGATCGGATCGGCCAGCTTGCCGAAGCTGGTGATCAGGTTGTATTTCCGGGCCAGATGACCGTCGATCGAGTCGGTGCCGATCGCAGCGGCGAAGACGAGGGTGGTGACGATCCGCCAGACGACGTCATCCGGGTGGGCCAGCAGCATCCAGGCGAAGATCGGGACCAGGATGATCCGCAGCACCGTGAGGGCGTTCGGCAGGTTCCACGGCGACACGGTCGTCGCCGCAGGCTCGGCCGGATGATCAGCCGTCACGCCGGCCCTCGTCACCGCGACGACCGGGGCCGTCGACTTCGGCGATCAGGTCGACGCCGTCGGTGCCGACCACGGTCGCCGCGACGATGTCGCCCGGCTTCGGATCGGACAGTCCCAGCACCGCGGTCGAGCCGTCCACCTCGGGGCCCTGGTGCTCGGCCCGGCCGATCACCTCGCCGTCCTCGAGCTCCTCGATCAGCACCCGGACCGGCTCGCCGATCCGCTCCTCCGCCCGCTCGGCCACCAGTTCGTCGGCCAGGTCGGTCAGGTGGTTGCGTCGGGCGTCGATCTCGTCCTCGCTGACCTTGCCGTCGTAACCGGCTGCCTCGGTCCCGTCCTCGTCGGAGTAGCCGAACACACCGATCGCGTCCAGCCGGGCGGCGATCAGGAAGTCGGACAGGATCTGGACGTCCTCCTCGGTCTCGCCGGGGAAGCCGCAGATCACGTTGCTCCGGATCCCGGCCCGCGGAGCCAGCTTGCGGATCGACGCGATCAGGTCCAGGAAGGTCTCGGCCTGACCGAACCGGCGCATCCGTCGCAGCACCGGGCCGGAGGCGTGCTGGAAGGACAGGTCGAAGTACGGCACCACGCCCGGGGTCGTCGCCATCGTCTCGACCAGGGTCGGCCGGGTCTCGGCCGGCTGCAGGTAGGAGACCCGGACCCAGTCCAGGCCGTCGATCGCGGCGAGGTCGCCGAGCAGCCGCTCCAGCAGCCGGATGTCGCCCAGATCCTTGCCGTAGGAGGAGGAGTTCTCGCTGACCAGGAACGCCTCGCGGACCCCGTTCTCGGCCAGCCACTCGGCCTCCGCGACGATCTCGGCCGGCGTCCGGGACACGTACGCGCCGCGGAAGGACGGGATGGCGCAGAAGGTGCAGCGGCGGTCACAGCCGGACGCCAGCTTCAGCGGCGCCGACGGCGCGCCGTCCAGCCGGCGCCGGACCACCCGCGGACCACTGGCCGGGGCCAGGCCGGTCGGCAGGTCGGGCGCGGCATGGCCCGGAATCGCGGCGACCCCGGCGGCGGCCTGACGGTCGACCGGCGAGATCGGCAGCAGGGTCCGCCGGTCCCGCGGCACGTGCGAGGTGTGCTTGTCGCCGTTCAGGATCGACTGCAGCCGTTCGGCCACCGAGGCGTAGTCGTCGAAGCCGAGCACCGCGTCGGCCTCCGGCAGCGATTCGGCCAGCTCGGACCCGTACCGCTCGGCCATGCAGCCGACCGCGACCACGGCCTGCGCCTTGCCGTCGGTCTTCAGGTCGGCGGCGGCGAGCAGGGTGTCGACCGAATCCTTCTTGGCGGCCTCGATGAAGCCGCAGGTGTTCACCATCACCGCGTCGGCGTCCTCGGGGTCGTCGACGAGGCGGAAGCCACCGCCCTCGAGGCGGGCCGCGAGTTCGGAGGAGTCGACCTCGTTCCGGGCGCAGCCGAGGGTGATCAGGTGGACCGAGGTGAGTGTGTCGGGGCGGGTCTCAGCAGTCATGACCGGACCAGTATGACAGCGCTGGACGAGCCTTCCGGAATCGGCGACCCACGGCCGGGGTCGGGCCATTGACAGAGCCGCGCCGGCCAATTTTGCTTGCGTCCATCACCGGTCCGGTCGCCACCTCCTGAGTCGGCCGGGACCGAGACTTCAAAGGGGAACCGTGTCATGAAACGTCGATTCATCGTCGCCGCGGCCGCCACCGCGGCCCTGCTGACCTCCACCTTCGTCGTGTCCGCCCAGGCCCAGCCGAACCCGCAACCCGGCAACGAGCCGAACCTGAGCACCGCCATCGCCACCGCCGCGGACGAGTTGCCCACGCCGTTCGAGAAATCCGACGGCGCCGCCTGGACGACCCACCCGCAATCACTCCGGTACTACCGCTCGCTGGCCGCGGCGAGCGACCGGGTCGCGGTGCAGAACATCGGCAAGACGATCGAGGGCCGGCCGGTCCAGTTGGTCGCTGTCGGCGCGCCGGCGCCGAAGTCGGTCAAGGAGGCGGCGGCCGGGTCGGTCGCGATGTTCGTCTGCTCGGTCCACGGCGACGAGCCGTCCGGCCGCGAGGCCTGCCTGCAGCTGGACCGGGATCTGGCCCTGAGCACCGATGCGAACGTGATCCGTTTCCTCGAACAGACCACGGTGCTGTTCGTCAACGCCAACCCCGACGGCTGGGTCGCCGACACCCGCGGCAACGCCGACGGCACCGACGTCAACCGGGACTACCTGGCCGGGGCGACGCCCGAGGGTCAGGCCGTCCTGAAGGCGATCCGGGACTGGAAGCCCGACACCCTCAACGATCTGCACGAGTACGGTCCGCGGGAGCACTACGACACCGACCTGCTGCACCTGTGGCCGCGCAACCGCAACGTCGATCCCGGCACGTACGCCCTGGCCAAGCAGATGAGCAACGACTACGCCTCCGCCCAGGTCACCTCGCTCGGTTACACCTCGGGCGTCTACGGCCAGTTGATCAAGGACGGCGAACCGTACCTGCAGGTCGCCGGCGACGGCCAGGGCCGGATCCTGCGCAACTACGCCGGCCTGGTCAACGTGGTCGGCATGCTCAGCGAGACGGCGAACGCGCCGCTGAACGACGAGGAAGAGGCCGACGACGCGCTGCTCAACCGGCGCCGGGTGACGGTCAACTACAACAGCGCGATCGGCAGCATCCAGATGGTGCAGGAGAACCGCGAGCAACTGATCGAGGAGACCGCGGCCGCCGCCGCACGCCAGACGAAGGCCGGCGCCGAGCAGTCCGGGGTGATCTACTTCGGTGGCCAGGACGACATGATTCCGACGGCGGCCAATCAGGTCGAGGCGCACCCGATGTGCGGCTATCGCCTGACCGCCGCCCAGTTCTCGGAACTGAAGTCCACCCTCGGCCTGCACGGGATCACCACGACGGCCATCGACGGCGGCAGGCTGGTGTCGCTCGGTCAGCCGACCCGGGGACTGATCCCGCTGCTGCTCGACGCCCGGTCCGAATACCGACTCACCGAAGCGGAGCCGGTCGAGACCTGCTGAGCGCGGTTGTCGCGATTTCTCTTCGTGCGCGAGGAAACCGGCGTCTGCTACGTGGCAGTCGCCGGCGCGAAGAGAGATCGCGACACGGCGCCCCTTCTGCCCACTGAAATAGCGGCGTGGCGGGCTCGCCAGCACCCGGCCCGGCGGTGAAGGATGGGCGAGCATGACCCCCCTGGTGAGTGTGCTTGTTCCGGTCGCCAAGCCGGCCGACCTGGTCGGACTCTTCGGCTCCTGCGACCGGCAGTCGCTGCGGCAGGACGAGTTCGAAATCGTCGTTGCGGTTCCGGACCGGCCCGGCGAGCCCTGGGAGTCGCTGCATGCCCAGTCCCGGCGCCGCCCCAACGTGCGGGTCGTCGCCGTCGCTCCGGATTCCGGGGACCAGGGCGAGCGCGCGCTCCGGACCGCGGCCATCGGGGCGGCGAAGGCCGAGCGCGTGCTCACCGTACGGCCCGAGGACCGGTTGCTGCCGCAATCGTTGGAACGGCTGGTCGCCCTCGACGCCGATCTGGTCGTCGCCCGTTCGGTCGGCCTTGCCGGCGCCCATACCGATCCGATCCTGTTCGGCCGGGCGGCCGACCCCGACGACCTGCGGGCCGCCGCGGTCCGCGAACCGGCGGTGCTGATCCGGCGCCGGTTGCTGGCCGACGCGCCGGATTCCAGGGCCCAACTGCTCGCCGGCGACCCCGAGATCGCCATCCTGATCGGCTATCCGGGCCTGGACCTCCGGGGTCGCGGCGGCTGGCAACCGGAGCCGATCGACGGGCTGCCGGAGGGGTCGACCGGCGTCGCGGACCGGTTGCGCGAGCTCGAGCGGCCCCGCGGCCCGGTGACGCTGACCTGGGATCCGCCGACGACGCACTGGGCCGACGGCCGGTTGCTGCTCGAGTGCACCGGCCGGGTCGCCGGGCTGGCCGAGACCGAGCCGGCGCCGGTCGGCGTACTCCGGGTCCGCGAGCCCGTGCACGGAGTCGAGCTGGTCCTGCCGACCGAAACCCAGTGGCTCAGCGCCGGCGACCCCGGCAGCACCCGTGAGGTACGGATCCGGGCCGAGCTCGACCCGCGGTCCGACCGGGACGGCCGGCCGATCGAGACGGCGATCCATCAGCTGTACGGCGACCTGGTCGGCGACGGGCTGCACGCGCAGGCACCGCTGCGTGGCGCCGGGCCGAGCGGCGCGATCATCGAGGGCCGGCCGGTCGGCGTGGTGACCATCGGCGATCGGCTGCATCTCGATGTCGGTTGCCGCCGGCAGAGCCTGGTGCAGCAGGCCGACGCCGGGGACGCGATCATCACCGATTCGGCCCGGGGCACCCTGCTGCGGCTCGAACTCCCCCGGATCGCCGCCGAGCCCGGCGCCGACCTCGCCGGCGAGATCGGCCTGGGCGGGTTGCGGCTGCCCGCCCGGATCGTCGAGCAGGACGGCGTGGCCCGACTCGTGGCCTACGTCTCCGGCCTCAGCGGCCAGGTCGGCCTGTCCACCAAGTTCGGCGCCGCGAACACGCCGTTGTCGCTGGTGCTGGACATCTCGCCGCTCGGTCGGATCCAGGTCCGACCGAAGCCGGCGCCCGTACCGAAGCCACCGACGCCCGCTCCGAAGGCCGCGGCCCCGAAGCCCGCCGCCCCGAGTTCACCCGCCCCAAGAGCCTCGAAACCGACACCGGCCGGCAAGGCGACCAACGGACGGCAGATCACGGCGCGGTCGGTCTATCGCCGGATGCGGCGACTGCTCAAGCGTTGACGAAGTCCGCGCCGAGCCGGGACGCCGCGACCCGCTGCAGATTCGCCTGAATCTCGGCCGGCGTCTCGGCCGAACGAGCCGCCTCGATCAGTTCCGACTCCAGCAGCCGGGCCGCCGGGAACACGCTGGACCGGTCCAGGATCGCCGCCGGCACGGGCTGCGGGTCGGAGCGCCGGAACTCGGCCAGGATCTCGTCGTAATGATCGGTCAGGGTCGTGTCGGCCGGATCCAGGCCGAGGACGAGCAGCAGCCCGGTCGGCTGGGTGTCGACGCCGACGACGGTCAGCTCCGGCCGATACTTGGCCAGCACCTCGATGATCCAGAACACATCCCCGGTCCAGGCGTCGGTGTGCCGGACCCGGGCCGCCTCGTCGACGGTCCGCGGGTACATGTCATCGAGAATGATCATGCCGTGCGCACTGGAGTGCCGCTCGGTGTTGATGTAGTCGCGCAGCGCGAACTCGAACAGGTGCAGCCCGTCGATGAACGCGAGCTCGTACGGCTGCCCCTTGGTGACCTGCATCGGGTCCGGCCGGTTGAAGTATTCGTCGCTGGTCGTCCGCAGCACGGCCACGTCGTTGTCCAGCGGCGTGGTGATCGCGAACGCCGGGTCGACGCCCACCGCCCGGCAGCCGGCCAGCCGCAGGCTCTTCCCGCTGGCGACGCCGATCTCGAGGTAGGCGCCCGGGCGGTGCCGGCGATGGACCTCGGTGAGGAAGTCGATGTAGTACATCGCCGCAGCGTACTGATCCTGGTCCCGGCCCGCACGGAAACGCGCGGGCCGGCGGCGAGCTGTACCTAGCCGGAGCGGAGATTCTCCATCACGGCCTCGAGGTCGTCGGGCCTGACCAGCACCTCGCGGGGCTTGGAGCCCTCGGAGGGGCCGACCACGCCGCGGGTCTCCAGGATGTCCATCAGCCGGCCGGCCTTGGCGAAACCGACCCGCAGCTTGCGCTGCAGCATCGAGGTCGAGCCGAGTTGCAGGTTGACCACCAGCTCGACCGCCTGCAGCACCAGCTCAAGATCATCACCGATGTCCTCGGCGACCTTGTTGGCACTCTCCGGCTTCTCGGTCACGTCCTCGCGGTAGACCGGCTTCAGCTGCTCGGTGACGTGTTCCACGACCGAACGCACCTCGGACTCGGTCACCCAGGCGCCCTGGATCCGGATCGCCTTGCTCGAGCCCATCGGCAGGAACAGCGCGTCGCCCTGGCCGACCAGCTTCTCCGCGCCGGGCTGATCCATGATCACCCGCGAATCGGTCATCGACGAGGTCGCGAGCGCCAGCCGGCTCGGCACGTTGGCCTTGATCAAACCGGTGACGACGTCGGTGCTCGGTCGCTGCGTGGCCAGCACCAGGTGGATCCCGGCGGCCCGGGCGAGCTGGGTGATCCGGACGATCGAGTCCTCGACGTCGCGCGGCGCGACCATCATCAGGTCGGCCAGCTCGTCCACGATCACCAGCAGGTACGGATACGCGGCCAGGACCCGCTCCGACCCCTCCGGCGGCGTCACCGTCCCGGCTCGTACCGCCTTGTTGAAGTCGTCCACGTGCCGGAAGCCGAACGCCGCCAGGTCGTCGTAGCGCAGGTCCATCTCGCGGACCACCCACTGCAGCGCCTCGGCCGCCTTCTTGGCGTTGGTGATGATCGGCGTGACCAGGTGCGGGATGCCCTCGTACGCGGTCAGTTCGACCCGCTTCGGGTCGACCAACATCATCCGCACCTCGTCCGGCGTGGCCCGCATCATGATCGAGGTGATGATCGAGTTGATGAAGCTCGACTTGCCCGAGCCGGTCGCGCCGGCCACCAGCAGGTGCGGCATCTTGGCCAGGTTGGCGGTGACGAAGCCGCCCTCGACATCCTTGCCCAGGGCGACCGTCATCGGATGTTGATCATTGCGCGCGCGGTTGGACCGCAGCACGTCGCCGAGGGAGACGACTTCCTTGTCGGTGTTGGGGATCTCGATGCCGATCGCCGATTTGCCCGGGATCGGTGACAGGATCCGGACCTCGTTGCTGGCCACGGCGTAGGAGATGTTCTTGGACAGCGCGGTGACCTTCTCCACCTTCACCGCCGGGCCGAGCTCGACCTCGTAGCGGGTGACGGTCGGGCCGCGGGTGTAGCCGGTCACCTTGGCGTCGATCTCGAACTGTTGCAGCACCCCGGTCAGCCGGTGCACGACCGCGTCGGAGGCGTCGGTGCGCGCCTTGTGCACGCTCCCCTGCTTCAGCGCCTCCGAGTCCGGCAGCAGGTATTGCACGTCGCCGGACAGCTGCAGCTGTTCCATCCGCTGCGGGATCGGCGTGTGCTGCGGCGGCTCGAGGTCGGAGTCCTCGCCGTGCACGGTGACCCCGGGCGGCAGTCCGGCGGTCACCGTCTTGCGGCCGTCGACGGCGCCGTCCGGGGCGTTGTCGACGATGACCGTCGGCTCCGCCGCGTCGTCGAAGTCCGGCGCTTCGTCGTCCTCCCGGCCGGTGGTGAGCTCGCCCGCGGGCTCGGGCTCGGCCTCGATCGTCAGCACCTGCTCGTACGCCTCGTCGCCGCCGTAACCCTTGCCGCGCTCGTCCGCGTCCTCGGAATGATCACGCTGCATGAACTCACGCAGCGCGCGGATCCGGTCCGGGATCTGGTGCAGCGGGATCCCGATCACGACGACCAGGCCGAACAGCAGCAACAAGATCAGCAGCGGCACCGCGACGTACACCGTCAACAGGTCGGCCAGCAGGGTCGAGGAGATGTAGCCGAGCACACCGCCGGCCTCGCGCAACAGTTCCGGATGGTCGGTCCGGGGCAGGCCGCGGGCGATGTTGATCAAGCCGAGCAGGCCGAGCGTGATCGACGACCAGCCGATCATCTGGCGGCCGGCCGGGCCGTTGCGATCGGGCCGGCGCAGCGTCCGCCAGGCCATCAGGCCGAACAGGATCGGGGCGGCATAGGCCAGGGTGCCGATCACGCTGGTCACGCCGACCTTGATCATCGGTCCGACCGGCGCGGGCAGGCCCCACCAGAATTCGGCGGCGAGGATGACCGCGACCCCGATCAGGAACAGGCCGACACCGTCGCGGCGCAGCCCCGGGTCGAGTTCCTTGGCTTCATGGCCGAGCCGGCGGATGCCGTTGCCGAGGGCGCCGGCGATCCCCATCCAGGCGGCGGCGAGCCCGCTGCCGATCAGCTGAGGCAGCGACCGCCGTTGCGGCTTCCGGGACGAGGCACGACCGGCCCGCGACCGGTTGCTCGTCCGGCCGGGCACGTTCTTCAATCTCGTCGACTGTTTCTTGCTTCCGCTCGACCGCGAGTTCGAACCGGAGCGGGAACCGCCTGAGGTTCGAGACCGCGACGGGGAAGACGCGCGGGTCGCCATAGTCGCTGAGCCTACGCGATCGGACCCTTTCCAGCGCCCGGTACACGCCGCCCCGGCCCGGCCGGCTCCGCGGGCGCGGCCGGTGTCGGCGATCGGGGTTACGCTGCGAAATCATGACCTGGTACGTGCCCCGGGCGGTGGCCCCGGATCTCGCCGACCGGCTGGTCTGCACCTGGACGGCCGAGATCGAGGGCACCCACCGCCTCGTCCCGGACGGCTGCGTCGACCTGATGTGGCTGGACCGGGTCGGGATCATCCTGTGCGGGCCCGACACCGGATCCTGGACCTTCACCCTGCCGCCGGGCACCCGGTCGGTCGGCATCCGGTTCCGGCCCGGGCTGGTCGCCGACCTGTTCCGCACCTCGCTGGCCGAGCTCCGCAACCGGCGGGTCGGCCTGGCCGAGCTGACCGGAGACCGGCCGGCCCGGACGGCGACCGCGCGATTGGAGGATGCCGACGGCCCGCGGGCGAAGGTCGCCGTGCTCGAGTCCGTGGCGCGGGACCTGCGCCGGCGCATCGACACCGAGGACCCGTGGGCCGGCGTCGTCGGCGGTGCCCTGGCCCAGCACAGCTGGCGGATCAGCGAGCTCGCCGCCGAGACCGCGATGACCGAGCGGCAGTTGGAGCGACGGAGCCACCGCTACTTCGGCTACGGCCCCTCGACCCTGCGCTCCATCCTCCGGTTGCAGCGCTTCATGGGGCTGGCCCGCCGCCGGCCGTACGCGCAACTGGCCGAGCTGGCCGCCGAAGCCGGCTACGCCGATCAGGCCCACCTGTCCCGCGACTGCCGCACCATCGCCGGCCAGACGCCGACCGCACTGCTCGCCGGCCAGGCCCCCGACTGGCACGGCGGCCTCCCCCTCTTCCTCGGCACCCCGCGCGACCCGAGCGCCCCGGTGGTCCGCCGGCGCACCACCGTTCCCTGACCTGTCTGTCCGTCAGCGCAGCGAAGGCGGGAGCTTCAAGATCTCGGCCTCCACTTCCCGCACCGCTACGGCGGCCTGGCCGAAGGCCTGATGAACGGCCTCCGTTCTGGATTGGAGGTCCCCGATCACGGACCAGGCTCGAAATCGACCGAGAGTCATCAGCTCGGACTCAACCGAAGTCACGACCGCGAGGGTCTTGACACAGAGCCCATGGCCCGCCTTCACGACGTCGACCGTTGCCCCGGCCCACACGCACAGTTTGCGGTAGGCGGTCACGAACTGCGTCGGATCAAGCTGAAGGTTCCGGGCGACGCCCACGGACGTCGTCGGATGGGTCTCGAAGATCTGGAGCCGGCCGCGGGTCGTGGCGGCAGCCTGTTCGGCACGCTCCCGCAGATCGGGGAAGCTTGCGTCGAGACGCTGCAACTCGGTCCGCAGATCCGCCGCCCGCTTCGCGTGTTTCTCCGCCATCTCGCCATTCCGATCTTCTCGGCCCGCAATCCGTGGATCTGGACATTCGACCAGAGGCCTTCCTGGACCGCCAGCGCCGATCACCCTTCCTGAAACGCTGCCGACACGGCCCGGACTGAGCGTTTCTCTACCTGTGGCGACAAACGACCCGCCGACCCGGCCCTGACTGGACTATTTCTCTACCTGTGGCGACTTCCGCACCCTGACCCGAAACCGGAGGGAGCCTTCTGGCCCGCCGTTCGACAGGCTCCGCAGGAACGGACGCGTCAGCGGCGGAAGTGGTCCCAGCCGGCGGACTCCTCCCAGGGTTCGCCGTCGACCAGGACCTCCGGGTCGCCGGCGCGGACGGTGCCGATCACCAGCCAGCCCTCGGGGACGGCGCCGGTGTCGGGGAAGGTCGCGGCGAGGGCGTGGTCCTCGCCGCCGGTCAGGACCAGCCGAAGCGGGTCGGTGCCGGTGGCGGCGGCGACGGCCTGCAGCGGTTCGGCGATCTCGAAGGCGCCGGTGTCGACGTCGATGATGACGCCGGAGGCCCGGGCGATGTGGCCCAGGTCGGCGAGCAGACCGTCGGAGACGTCGATCATCGCCGTGGCGCCGGACTCGGCGGCGTCCGCGCCCGCACCGTACGGGACGGCCGGCACCCGCTGCGCCTCGACCACCGCGCGCGGCGATCGGAAGCCGCGTCCCAGCACGACCAGCCCGGCGGCGGCCCAGCCGAGCCGGCCGCAGACCGCGACCACTTCGCCCGGCACTGCGCCGTCACGCCGGACCGGGTCGCGGCCGTCGGTCACGCCGAGGGCGGTCACCGAGACGGTGACGTCGCGGGATCCGGTGACGTCACCGCCGACCAGGTGCACGCCGGCGGCGGCGCACTCCTCGCGCAGTCCGGCGGCGAACTCGCGGACCCAGGACACCGGCGTGTCCGCCGGCGCCGAGAACGCGACCGTGACCGCCCGCGCCCGGCCGCCCATCGCCTCGATGTCGGCGACGTTGACGGCGATCGCCTTCCGGCCGACGTCGGAGCCGGACGACCAGGACGGCCGGAAGTGGATGTTCTCGACCAGGATGTCGGTGGAGACGATCACCGGCGGTTCCAATTGCAGGGCCGCGGCGTCGTCGCCGGGGCCGACCTCGACCTCCGGGGCGTCCCGCACCCCCTCGGTGATCAGGTCGATCAGTCCGAACTCGCCCAGCTCGGCGATCGTCACTTCACCCATCGGATTCCTTCCACCCTGTCCGGCCACAGCCTCAGCACCATCCGGTCATCCCCCGGCCGCCATCGGCCCGGCCCCACCGGTGTCAGCGCACATCCTTCCCTCCGGAGCGGAAAGGATGTCAGCGACCCCGGTCGGTTGTCCGGCCGGCGAGACGATTGGCGACCCGGAGCGCGGCGAGGACCACGCCGGAGACGGCGGCGGTGACGAACAGGATGGCCGCATCCGGCACGGCCAGGGCGAGTTGGCCGCGGCTGAACACCCGGCCCATCGTCAGGTTCAGCAGCGCCGGCGCGGCCGCGATGATCACGGCCGGCCCGAGCGGCCACAACGATCCCAGCACCAGCCGAACCCATGATCGACGACGGCCGCAGCCGCGGATCTCGATGATCACCGCCCGGGTCCGCCAGCCCGCCAGCAGCACCGTGATCAAGCCGAGTGGGTACGCGATCAGCCGGGTGTCGCGCGGACCGGCGGGCCGCGCCCCGGTCAGCAGGTCGGCCAGTCCGGCCGTGATCGCGCCGGTGTCGACCTCCATCGAGTTTCCGTTGTAGAGCAGGACAAATCCGTAGCCGCTGTCCGGCAGCAACTCCTGCACGGCCGAGAAGCTGGACAGGATGCCGGTGTTCCAGTCGCCGCGGGCCGTGCGCGGGAGTGATCAACTGCCAACCCTCGGCGTACCCGTTCGGCGAAGCCGGGGTGTGCAATTCGGTCAGCGCCGCCCGGCTGAGCAGCGGCGCGCCGTCGCCGAGGTTGAACCGGAGCCAGCGGGCCAGGTCGTCGGCGGTCGAGACCACGCCGCTGGAGCCGGCCAGCAGTCCGTCGCCGCCGAGGAGGCCGGTCTGCTCGGGCCGCGCCACCGGTTCGCCGTAGATCATCAGATGCCCGGAGGTCAGCCCGGGCACGGGGGTCGCGCTGGTCGTCGCGGTGCTCGTCCCCGTCAGGCCGAGCGGGCCGATCACCTGCTCGGTCAGATAGCGGTCGTACGGAAGGCCGGTGATCACCTCGATCAGCCGGGCCAGCACCTGGTAGTTCAGGTCGGTGTAGTGGAACTGCGTACCGGGTGGGTCCACCTGCTCGGCGCCGTGCAGCAGCCGGACCCGTTCCGCCGGGTCTCGCGGCTGATCGCGGAGCAGCCCCGGATAGCCGGAGTCGGCCAGCCCGCTGCGCTGCTGCAGCAGGTCCCGAATCCGGATCGGCTCGGCCCGACCCGCCAACCCGAAGTCGGGCAGATAGCGCCGGACCGGTGCGCCGAGGTCGAGCCGGCCGGCGGCCGCCAGCCGGTGCACGGCGACGGCGGTGAAGGACTTGCTGAGCGAGGCGATCCGGAACGGGGTCCGGCCGGTGACCGGGGCGCCGGCGCCGTCCCGGCCGTAGCCGGCGACGTGCACCACCTCGTCCCGGCGCACGACCGCGACGGCCAGCCCGGGCAGTCGGGTCGCTTCCCGGGCCCGACTCAGGAAGGCGTCGATCGTGGCCGGATCAACAGTGCTCGGCGGCTCCGCCGTGGCCCGGGGCAGCGGACCGCAGACCATGATCAGCACCAGGGCGAGCAGCGCGCCGAGTCCGGTGCCGACCACGATGCGACAGCGTCGTTTCACGGTCGGCGACGATACTCCCGGCCGCCGGCCATTCCGCCGTGCCCACCGGCGACATGTCGGTCGCGTGCCGGCGACCGACGCGGTAGCGTGGCGGCAACCGGCAGTGCCACTTCCCCAGGTCGAGGCCGGTCCGGTGCAGCAGTGACGAAGGAGACCGACACGATGGTGGTACAGGCGTACATCTTGGTGCAGACCAACGTCGGCAAGGCAGCCGAAGTCGCCGCCAAGATCGGGGCGATCCAGGGAGTCACCTTGGCCGAGGACGTGACCGGGCCCTACGACGTGATCGTCCGGGCCGAGGCGGCCAACGTCGACGAGCTGGGCCAACTGGTGGTCGCCAAGGTGCAGACCGTCGAGGGCATCACCCGTACCGTCACCTGCCCGGTGGTGCACATCTGAACCGGACGTCCCGCCGCGGGCTGCTGCCGGCGGTCTTGATCTTGCTCACCACCGGCTGCTCGGGCCCCGTCGCGTTGGACGAGCCGGCTCCCGCCGGCGACGCCGTCCCGGCCTGTGACCAGGTGATGGCGGCCCTGCCCGATCAGGTGCTGGGGCAGGCTCGCCGCGACGTCGAACCCGGCCGGTACGGGGCCGCGTGGGGATCGCCGACGATCACGCTCCGCTGCGGCGTCCCGCGCCCGGCGGCGATGGTCCCGGGCGTGAGTTGCTTCACCGCCAACGGGGTCGACTGGTTTCCCGAGGACGCCGACGGCGGCGCGATCTTCACCGCCATCGGCCGGGCCGCGATGATCGAGGTCCGGGTGCCGGAGCGCTACCAGCCGCCCGGTGACGCGCTGCTCGACCTCGCCCCGGTGATCACCACCCACGACCCCGACCGCGGCGGCTGCTGATCACCGACTTGTCAGCAGGGATCAGTGGGTGAAGGGGCGGTCGCGGGGGACGTCGGGGTTGAGTTCCACGCCGAAGCCGGGAGTCTCCGGCACCCGGAGCCGACCGTTGACCGGGACCGGCTCACCGAGCAGCAGCGGGGTGAACATCGGCACCACCTCTTCCGCCGTCTCGTGCATCATCAGGAACTCGGCGAACGGACTGTTGGTCCGGGTGATCACGAAGTGGTACGAATACACCGACGACCCGTGCGGCACCACCATCGTGCCGTGGGCATCGGCCAGGGCCGAGATCTTGATCAACTCCGTGATTCCGCCACACCAGTTGACGTCCGGCTGAATGATGTCGACCCCGGTTTCGAGCAACTGCCGGAAGCCCCACCGGGTCGCCTCGTGCTCGCCGGTGGTGATCAACATCCCCGGCGGCGCCTGCCGCTTGAGCTGCGCGTAACCCCAGTAGTCGTCGGGGATCAGCGCCTCCTCGATCCATTTCAGCCCGTGCTCGGCGGCGGCGTGGGTGAGCCGGGTCGCGTACTCGACGTCGAGGGACATCCAGCAGTCCCACATCAGCCAGAAGTCGTCGCCGACCCGGGACCGCATGTCCGCCAGTGCCGCCAGGTTCTTCACGAACCCTTCCTGGCCCTCGGCCGGCCCGTGGTGCAACGGCATCTTGCCGCCGATGAAGCCGAGCTCCTTGGCGATGTCCGGCCGGGCGCCGGTGGCGTAGAACTGCAACTCGTCCCGGACCGGTCCGCCGATCAGGGCGTAGACCGGCTCGCCGCGGAGCCGGCCGAGCAGGTCGTACAGAGCAAGATCAACACCGGAGATCACGTTCAGCACCACGCCGCGGCGACCGTAGAAGATCGTCGAGCGATACAGCTGGTCCCAGATCCGCTCCAGGTCGGTCACCGGCCGACCCTCGAGGAAGCGGGCCAGGTGCCGCTCCACGATCCAGGCCCCGATCTCGCCGCCGGTGGTGACCGCGAACCCGACGGTGCCGTCGCTCGCCTCGATCTCGACCACCAGGGTGCCGAGCACGTTGAGCCCGAACGACTGCCGCGACTCCCGGTATTCCGGATAGACCGCCATCGGGGTGGCGATGTGATCATCGATCCAGTGATAGCCGGTCTGGTCGTGATAGTCGGCACCCTTGCCCCGCACGGTCGTCGCCCGCACCTCGCGGATGGTCGGCTGCGTCATCGCTGTCCCTCCACATGATCTTGGTCGCCCATCCGGACCAGCACCTTGCCGGGGATGTCGGCGTGGCCGGCCAGTTCGGCGAAGGCGGCGGCGCCGTCGGCCAGCGGGACCACCCGGGTGATCAACTCGGCCGCCTCAGGCGGCGCCTGCCCGATCCAGGCCGCGGCCGCGGTGAAGTCCTCCGCCGTGTAGGTGAAGCTGCCGACCAGGGTCCGCTCCCCCGTGCTCACCGCGTACGCGTCCAGTGCCAGCTTCGGCGCGCCCATGCCGACCAGGCAGACCGTGCCGCCGAGCCGCGTCGACTCCAGGCCGAGCCGGACGGTCGCCTCGATCCCGACCGCGTCGATCGCGACGTCGGCCGACCCCTCCAGCGCCACGGCCACCGCGGCCGGGTCGGCGGTCGCAGCATCCAGCACCGTCGCGCCGAGCCGCTCGACCAACTCCCGGCGGGAGGCAGCCAACTCGGTCACCACGATCCGCCCGACGCCGGCCCGGCGCAGTGCCAGGACGACCGACTGACCGATCGGCCCGCCGCCGACGACCAGCACCCGGTCGCCGGCGGTGACCCCGGCCCGGCCGACCGCATGGACGGCGACGGCCAGCGGCTCCACCAGCGCCCCGAACTCGATCGGCATCGGATCCGGCAGCGCGACCACGTTGCGCGCCGGTACGCAGAGCAGCTGAGCGAACCCGGCGACGATCTCCCGTGCGACACCGATCACCTGCTTGCCCGGCGCCAACTGCTCCCGGCCGGCGAAGTCCGCGAGCTCCGACTCGGGCACCACCACCGGGTTGAAGGTCGCCGGCTGGCCGACCCGAACCCCGTCGACGCCGGCGCCGACCGCATCGACGATCGCGACGCTCTCGTGCCCCATCACCTGGCCCGGATGCCGCCGGCCGTTCTCGCCGGTGTAGCCGTGGAGGTCGGAGCCGCAGATCCCGGTCGCCACGATCCGTAGCCGGACCTCACCGGGCCCGGGGTCCGGGTCGGGCAACTCGACCACCTCGAGCCGCCCGATCTCCGCCAATTGCAGTGCTTTCATCGTTGCTCCTTCCGTCGCGGGGCCTTCATCCTCGCCTCTCCCGTCGCTGGTCCGTCACGCTGCTTCGCTGTGCTGGTTGGATTCTCGACGCTCGGCGATCGTCCGTACGCCCGCGGAAACCAGATGGCTACAGGCGATCAGCACCGCACCGAAGGCTGCGATCACGGCCAGCGTGACCGATCCGCCGGCCGCACCCCAGGCCCCGTCCGCCCAGTTCTTCACGATCGGCGCCAGGAAACCGCCCAGGCTGCCGACCGAGTTGATCAAGGCGATCCCGGACGCCGCCGCGGCCCCGACCAGGAACGAGGTCGGCAGCGTCCAGAACACCGGCTGGACGGCGATGAACCCGGCGGCGCCGACGGCCAGGGCGAGCAGCACCAACACCGGCTGGTCCAAGATCACCGAGAGCAGGATGCCGATGGCGGCGAGCGCGAGCGCGACGGCGGCGATCGTGCGGCGGCGCCCGGTCCGGTCGGCCAGCCGGGTGGCGATCAGGACACCGACGATCGCCAGCGTCCAGACGCCTCCGGTGATCAGTCCGACCACGAACCCGACCTCTTGGCCGACCACGCCGGCGACCTGGGTGGGCAGATAGAACGTGACGCCGTAGACCGCCATCTGGATCGTCAGATAGATGACGCTGAAGTAGAGCACGGCCGGGTTCGCCAAGGCCCGGAGCGCGCCCCGCGGCGAATGCTCCTCCTTCGACCCGTCCTCGGATTCCATCGCCGCCAACAGGGTCGTCCGCTCGGCCTCGGTCAGCCAGCGGGCATCCCGCGGGCCGTTCGGCAGATAGCTGATCACGATCAGACCGACGATGATCGTCAGCACCCCGGTGATCAGAAACATCAACTGCCAGCCGTGCAGGCCGCCGAGGCCGTCAAGATCAAGAAGCAGCCCGGACAGCGGGCCGCCGAAGATGAACGCCAGCGGCGCGCCGAAGTAGAACAGTCCGTTGACCCGGGCCCGATGCTCGACCGGGATCCAGTGGGTCAGGTAATAGATCACGCCCGGAAAGAACCCGGCCTCGGCGATGCCGAGCAGCACCCGCAGCGCGTAGAACGACGGCTCGTTCGTCGCGAACATCATCAACGCCGACACGATGCCCCAGGTGATCATGATCCGGGCCAGCCAGGCCTTGGCCCCGACCCGGCGCATCAAAAGGTTGCTCGGCACCTCCAGCACGGCGTAGCCGAGGAAGAAGATGCCGGCGCCGAGGGCGTACGCGGCGTTGGAGAGGCCCGTGTCGGCCTGGAACTCGGCCTTGGCGAAGCCGAGGTTGGACCGGTCCAGGAAGGCCAGGATGTACATCAACAGCAGGATCGGGATCAGCCGCACCGTCACCTTGCGGATGACGGGCGCGAGCGCCGTCGTCGCCGTCGTGGTCATAGGAATCTCCGTCGATCACCGGGGTCGTTCACGGATGTGAATCGAGGTTCATCGTTGTGAAGCCGCCAGATGATGGCACGGCCGGCCGCGACGCGCAACGCCGCGGTCAGGGAGAGAGCGCGCCGGTCAGGCCGAGCTCTCGGCGGATCGCCTGCGCGGCGTCGCGCAGCGGCGGATACAACCCGTGCGGCCAGGAATCGTCGGTGCGGGCGGTGGGCATCGTAATGCTCATCGCCGCGGCGATGCCGGTCTCCCGCTCCGTCGTCAGCGGCACGGCGATGCAACGGCACCCGGCGACGAACTCCTCGTCATCGGTGGCGAAGCCCAGCTCGCGGGCCCGGCTGACGGCCCGCAGGATGTCGTCGACGTCGGTCAGCGTCCGCGGCGTCAGCTGCGGCAGCACCACCGCGCCGAGCCGGGCCCGGGCCTCGGCCTCGTCCAGCACGCTGAGCAGCGCCTTGCCGATGCCGGTCGCGTGGGCATGCAGCCGCATCCCGACCGACGAGGCCATCCGCATCGGATTCGGCGACAGGCTGATCCCGATGTAGACGTTCTCCACGCCGTCCAGCCGGGCCAGCTGTACGGTCTCGCCGGTGGCGGCGACCAGACCGTCCAAGTAGGGCTGCGCCTTCTCCAGCAACAGCCGGTGCCCGTCGTAGCGCTGCCCGATCTGCCAGGCCCGCAGCCCGAGCCGATATCGCCGCGGCTCGGCCGACAGCACGAACCAGCCGGCATCGACCAGCGTGCTCAACAGCCCGTGGGCGCTCGACCGCGGCAACCCGAGCGCAGTGGCGATCTCGGCGAAGCTGGCCGACCCCTGCGTCGCGACGAAGTCGATCGCCGCCAGCGCCCGATCGGCCGACTTGACCGGCCCCCGACCCTGCCCCACCCTGCGGCCTCCCGACCGTCGGTCAGCGCCGCCGGAGTGGCCGGTCGGTCATCAGCGGAGGCCGAGCGGGCGCTCGAGGCCGAGCCGGATCAGCCGGTCCACCAGCTCCGGATAGCTGACCCCGCTGGCGGCCCACATCCGCGGAAACATCGAGTGCTCGGTGAAGCCCGGCATGGTGTTGATCTCGTTCACCACGACCTTGCCCTCGGCGGTCAGGAACACGTCGACCCGGGCCAGCCCCTCGCAGCCGATCGCCTCGAAGGTCTCGATCGCCAACCGCTGGATCTCCGCGGCGACGGCCGGCTCGATGTCGGCCGGCACGTCCAGGTCGACCTGCTCCTCGGGCAGATACTTCGCCTCGAAGTCGTAGAAGCCGGACGCGGTGTGCATCCGGATCTCGGAGACCTTGCTCGCGTGCGGCCGGCCGCCGTCGATGTCGGCCAGCACGCCGCACTCCAGCTCCCGCGCGTCGACGAAGGCCTGCTCGATGATGATCTTGGGATCGAACCGGCGGGCCTCCTCGATGGCGGCGGTCAGCTGGCTCTTCTCGTCCACCTTGCTGATGCCGAGGCTGGAGCCGCCCCGGGCCGGCTTCACGTACAGCGGGTAGCTCAGCGCGGCTACGGCGTCCAGAGCCGCGATCGGGTCGGACTGCCACTGCTGCGGGGTGATCACGACGTACGGCCCGACCGGCACGGCCGACCCCGCCAGCACCAGCTTCATGTAGTGCTTGTCCATCCCGACGGCGCTGGCCAGCACGCCCGCGCCCACGTACCGGGTGTTCATCATCTCGAACAGACCCTGGATCGTGCCGTCCTCGCCGAACGGGCCGTGCAGCAGGGAGAAGGCCACGTCGACGGGGCCGACCTTGGCCAGCGCACTGCGATCGCGGACCGCCAGCTCGCTGCCGGCCGCGCCGCGGACCAGGACCGCGTCCTCGGCCGTCTCGGTCAGTTCGGGCAGGCGATGATCACTGACCTGGAGCGCCGCCACGGCCTCGGGCTGCATCACCAGCCAGCGGCCCGATTTGGTGATGCCGACCCCGATCACGTCGTACGCATCCCGGTCGATCGCGCCGAGCACGCCGGCCGCGGTCAGGCAGGAGACGTTGTGCTCACTGCTGACGCCACCGAAGACGACCGCGACCCGTGGACGGGTCAGGACATCACTCATCAGGTACTCCCTCGCTGTAGAACCCTGCCGACCCTACCCAAGTACCCCGGAACCGGGTCCACCCAGCGCCCGGACCCCCGGCGTGTCCCGGTCACGGGCACCGGAAGACTGTCGGTATGACCGATTCCTCCGCCGCGCGCTGGCGCCCCGAAACCGTCGCCGTCGCCGCCGGCCGCCCCGCCCGGGTGCCGGACGCGCCGTTGAATCAGCCGCTGGTCCCGGCCGCGACCTACGTCGGCGCACCGGCTACCGACCCGACCGCGATCGGGTACGGACGCTACGGCAATCCGGGCTGGCAGGCGCTGGAGCAGGCGATCGGCGACCTGGAGGGCGGCCGTTGCCTGACCTACGGCTCCGGAATGGCCGCCGGCTCGGCGATCCTCGATCTGTTCGGCCCGGGCACGGTGGTGCTCCGGCCGGCGCACTGCTATCTCGGCGTCGCCGCCGCGATGGCGCAGCGGGTCGAGCGGCACGGCTGGACCGTCCGGGAGGCCGATCCGGCCGACGCCGAGGCGTTCCTGGCCGCGGCCCGCGGGGCGGACCTGATCTGGTTGGAGTCGCCGACCAACCCGATGATCGAGGTCGCCGACCTGGCCGCGATCGCCGCGGCCCGCGAACCGGGCAGCACCCTGGTGGTCGACAACACCTTCGCCACGCCGCTGCTGCAGCGGCCGCTCGAGCTCGGCGCCGACCTGGTGCTGCATTCGGCGACCAAGATCATTTCCGGGCACTCCGACGCGCTGCTCGGCGCGGTCGTGGCGGCCAACAGCGATGATCATGATCACTACGGCCGGCTGGAGGCCGGCCGCCGGCTGGGCGGCGCGATCCCCGGCTCGCTGGAGACCTATCTGGTGCTCCGGGGGCTGCGGACGCTGCCGGTCCGGCTGGCCGCGGCGCAGGCCTCGGCGATGATCTTGGCCGGACGACTTCATGATCATCCGGCGGTGCTCCGGGTCCGCTACCCCGGCCTGGCCGACGACCCGGGGCACGCGCGGGCCACGGCCGGAATGGCCGGATTCGGCACTCTGCTGTCGATTGAGCTGGCCGACGCGGCGACCGCCGACCGGTTCATCGACGCGCTCGGTCTGTGGGTGTTCGCGACCAGCCTCGGCGGGGTCGAGTCGATGCTCGAGCGCCGCCGCCGCTGGCCCGGCGAGCTGCCGACCGTACCGCCGGGATTGATCAGGATGTCCGTCGGCGTGGAGCACGTCGAGGATCTCTGGGCCGACCTCGATCAGGCTCTGGCCGCTCTGGATTGACCCGTCAGGAGGCGCGGTCCGGCGCCGAGGCGGCGCGCGAGGTCATCGTCCGGATCAGCCGCCGATGGATCCGCTCGGCCTCGTGCCAGGCGACCTCGCGGAAGACCGCCAGCGCCGACCTCAGCGACGCCAGCACCGCTTCCGGCTCGTCCCACTCCTCCTGCAGGTCGGCCAGCGCGACCCAGGAATGGCCGGCGGCGTGGTGGAAGCCGGTCCGGTGGAAGAGCTCGATGGCGTGCCGGTAGCTCTCGGCCGACGTCTTCGGGTCCCCGGCCATCCGGCAGGCCAGCCCGAGGCTGTCCCAGGCGTCGGCCTCGGCCGGATCGCCGGCCGCCGCGAAGAGGGTGATCGCCTCGCGACAGAGCTCGACGGCGTCACTCCCGTTGCCCCGCTTGGCTTCGTAGTAGCCGATCAGGTTCAGCGTCTTGGCGATGGCCGGTCCGTGCCCCCAGCGGCGGCACCAGTGGAGCGACTCGCGGAGCAGGTCGATCGCGAGCTTCGGCTCGTCGTGCTGCTCGTGCAGGAACGCCATCGCCCGGAGCACCTCGGCCTGGTGCCGCGCGCTGTCCAGCTCCTGGGCCAGCCGCAGCGCCACCGCCGCCTGCTCCAGCCCGACCTTCGGCCGGCCCAGGTGCGAGTAGGACGTGATCAAGAAACGGCGCGCCTCGGCTTCGGCTTCGGCATCGCCGAGCCGTTGCGCGCACTCCGCCGCGGCCGTCTCGAACGGGAGATCGGGCAGCGGCGGCCGGATCGTCGCGAGGTAGGCGCGCAGGGACCAGACCAGACACCAGACGTGCCGGTCGGCCCCTCGTTCCACCCCCATTCGATCACCGACCGCAGGACACCGAACTCGCTCTTGGCCCAGGGCATCAGGGCCGTGTGCGACGCCGGCTCCGGCGTCACGCCGGGGGCCGGGCTCGGCAGCGTGATCGGCGTCCGCGGCGGGTCGTACGCCAGCGCCAAGGCGTGAGCGGTCAACAGGTAATGATCAAGGACGCGGCGCCGGGCCCGCTCGACCTCTTCGGCACCGTCGACCGTACGGGCCAGCTCGACCGCGTAGTGCCGGAGCAGGTCGTGCAACAGATAGCGATCCGGCAGGTGTTCGGTGAGCAGGTTCGCCGTGGTCAGCCGATCCAGCAGCCGCAGCGCCTCGCCCGGTTCGACGGCGGCCAGGCTCGCCGCGGCGGCCGCACTGAGATCGGGGCCGGGATGCACGCCGAGCAACCGGAACAGCCGGGCCGCGGCCGGATCGACCGTCGAATAGGACCAGGAGAACAC
Source organism: Microlunatus speluncae (assembly GCF_009299835.1). GTDB lineage: Bacteria > Actinomycetota > Actinomycetes > Propionibacteriales > Propionibacteriaceae > Microlunatus > Microlunatus speluncae. Next base: position 10,455 of record NZ_VKCZ01000014.1, on the reverse strand, counting down.
CTGGCGCAGACTCGCGCCGGAATCGCCGAGCTCGAGGGCGTCCAGGCCGCGGCGCGGATCGAAGATCGACCGGACGGCCTCGGCCAGCGATAACCGCGGCCGGCTGGCCACCTGGGCCGCGACCAGCGCCAGGGCCAGCGGCAGCCGGCCACAGGATTCGATGATCTTGGACGCGCTGCCGCGGTCGACCGCGATCCGCTCCGCCCCGATCCGGCCGGTCAGCAGCTGCTCGCTGGCCTCGGCGTCCAACAGGTCGAGGGTGATCGAATCCGCGCCTTCGATGGCGATCAGCCCGGCCAGCTGGTCGCGGCTGGTGATCACCACCCGGCAACTCGAGCCGGGCGGCAGCAGCGGCCGGACTTGGTCGGTGTTGCGCGCGTTGTCCAGGACGACCAGCAGCCGCCGGTCGGCGGTGAGCGTCCGGAACAGGGCCAGTTGATCATCCGTGTCGCGCGGCAGCGCTTGATCATCGATGCCCATGCCGATCAAGAACGTCCGGACCACCTCGCCGACCGTCCGGATCCGCCCGGAGGCGTCGAAGCCGAGCAGGTTGACGTACAGCTGGCCGTCCGGAAACCGGTCGGCGACGCTGTGCGCCCAGGACAGTGCCAGCGTCGTCTTCCCGATCCCGGCCTGGCCGGTGATCACGGTGATCATCGGGCCGGTCTCGGCGTCCGCCTGGGAGAGCTGCGCCAACTCGTCCGCACGCCCGGCCAGCCGGCCGATCGGCGGCGGCAGCTGGCGCGGCACCGCGACCGGCGACCGGCCGGTGAGCCCGTCCGGCAGCTCGCTGATCACGTCCTGATCACCGTCGAGGATCCGCTGATGCAGCTGCTGCACCGACGGCGAGGGCTGGATGCCCAGCTCCTCGTCGAGGTGCCGAAACAGCTCGCGGTAACGCTGCAACGCCGCCGACTGCCGGCCGGCTCGGACCAGCGCCACCATCGACAGTTCCCAGAACCGTTCCCGGAACGGGTAGCGGGCGATCAGCCGCTCGGTCTCCCGGCTCACCTCCTCCTGCCGCTCCAGAGCCAGGTCCGCGGTCAGCGCCCATTCGGTGGCGTCGAGCCGCGCGTCGTCCAGGCCGCGCGCGTACTCCTGCACGACGGCGATGTCGATCCCGCCCATCGCCTCACCGCGCCACAACCCCAGGGCGGCCCGCAGGCTCCGCGCGGCCCGATCATGATCACCTCGGGCCAGCGCCTCCCGCCCGGTCTCGACCAGTTGCTCGAACCGGTGCAGGTCCAGGTCGTCCGAGCCGAGCTCCAGCCGGTAGCCGTCGCCCTGCCGGTGCAGCCGAGCGGTGCCGTGACCGAGCGACTTCCGCAGCCGGTAGACACAGGTGTGCAGGGAGACCAGCCCCGCCTCCGGGTCGCGGTCCGGCCAGAGCTGATCGGTCAACAGGTCCTGGGAAGCGGTCAGTTCCGGCACGGACAGCAACACGGCCAACAGCGCACTCTGCTTGCCGACAACGGCATCGAGCCGCTGACCGTCCCGCCAGAGCTCGATCTCGCCGAGGACTCGGATCTCCACAGTTCCTTGCTTCTGCCGCCGGACACAAACCTTGCGACCGCATCATCCCAGAAGGCCGGATCGCCTGGGGGTCAGTAGCGCTCCGGCTTGGCCGACCGGGACATCAGGGCCACGATCATCTCCTTGGCGGTGATCGTGCCGGCGATCACCGCTGCGACCTGATCGACGATCGGCATCTCCACACCGTGCCGGCGGGCCAGATCCTGAATCGACGAGCAGGACTTGACACCCTCGGCGACCTGGCGGGTCTCGCCGGTGATCTCGGCGACGGTCCGACCCCAGCCGAGCTCCTCGCCGAAGGTCCGGTTGCGCGACAGCGGCGACGAGCAGGTGGCGACAAGATCACCGAGGCCGGCCAGCCCGGAGAAGGTGTACGGGTCGGCGCCGAGGGCGTGGCCGAGCCGGGCTGTCTCGGCCAGGCCGCGAGTGATCACCGACGCGGTCGCGTTGGCGCCGAAGCCGAGCCCGGCCGCCATCCCGACGGCCAGGGCGATCACGTTCTTGGTCGCTCCGGCCAGCTCGCAGCCGATCACGTCGTTGTTCGTGTACGCCCGGAACCGGCTGGTGTGGCAGAGCTGCTGCAGCCGCACCGCAAGATCCTGGGAGGCGCTGGCGACGACGCTGGCCGACGGTTGCCGCTCGGCGATCTCCCGGGCCAGGTTCGGTCCGGTGACGACCCCGATCCGCTCCTCGGGGATCCCGGCCACCTCGGTGATCACCTGACTCATCCGGTAGCCGGTGCCGAGCTCGATCCCCTTGGCCAGACTGATCACCGTAGCGTCGGCCGGGATCCGCCACTGCGCCATCGTCGCCCGCAACGACTGCGCCGGCACCGCGAGCACCACGTACTCGGCGCCCGCCATCGCCCGGTCCGGATCATGATCGGCCCGCAGGGTCTCCGGCAGATCGATGGTCGGGAAGTAGTCCGGGTTGCACTGCTGGGTGTTGATCTTGTCGGCCAGCTCGGGCCGACGCGCCCACAGCGTGACCTGTTGACCGGCGTCGCACAGCACCAGGGAGAAGGCGGTCCCCCAGGACCCGGCACCCATCACGGTGACCCGGGTGGATTCGGTGCTCATCGTTCCCCATCCGTCCGCGGCGCCGGCTGTTCCCGCAGCACCTCGACCAGGTCGGTGATCGCGGTCATGATCCGATCGGTGGCCTGCCGCAGTAGCTCCGCGGAGGCCGGCTGATCGCGAAGATCATGCCGTTCCTGGAGATCGGTGAGGGGCACCGGATCGCCGGCGATCAGCCGCAGGGTCTTGCGAGGCAGGAATCGCGGCGGGTGGATCCGCTTGCCGTACATGATCTCCTGGGCGCCCCACTGGCCGATCGGGATCACCGGACAGCCCGTGGCCAGAGCGACCCGGGCGGCTCCGGTCTTGCCGGCCATCGGCCAGAGGTCGGGATCCACAGTGATCGTTCCTTCCGGGTAGATGATCACGGCCCGGCCGGATCGTACCGCGTCGATCGCCTGGTCCAGAGCCATCCCGGCCTGGCCGGTGCCCCGCCGGACCGGGATCTGTCCGCAGCGGGTGATCAGCCGGCCGAACACCGGCACCCGGAACAGCGACTCCTTGGCCAGGAACCGGGGCCACCGGCCGGCATAGGCGACGAACTGACCCAGGGCCAGCGGATCGACATTGGAGATGTGATTGGCGACGATCACCAGCCCGCCCCGGGCCGGCATCTTGTCCTCGTCCCGCCAGTCGCGCTTGGTCAGCCGGCCCAGCACCGCGTTCAGCAGCCAGACGGTACGACGCAGTGTCGGCTCGCCCGGCTCGGCGACCCGGGCCACCACATCGGGCAGTCGTCGGGAGGTCTCCACCAGGATCACCTTAGTGTCGGAGGATTCCGGACTCCGGCTCCTCGACGCCGGGTCGGCGGACCGGTTTGGTGTGGCAGTGGCACCATGGCTGCCATGGAGCGATCACCCCGGCTGATCCACCCCGCCGATCAGGCCGACCGGCAGCCGCCGGAACTCGGTGCCGTCGTGGCGATCAAGCCGTTGGGACAGGCCAAGACCCGGCTGGCGACCGTGCCCGGTCCGCTGCGCCGCGAGTTGGTGCTGGCGATGTTGCTGGACACGGTCCGGGTGCTGTCCGGCGTCGCCCGGACCGTCATCGTGACCGCGGAGCCGGGCTTGGGACGTCGATTCGATGATCACGGGCTGACCGTCCAGATCGTCCAGGAGACCGAGCCGACCGGCCTGAACCAGGCGTTGCGAGCCGGGGCGGAAGCGCTGCAGCAGCAGGGAATCCGGCGGGTGCTGGCCTGCGTCGCCGATCTTCCGGCGCTGCGGGCGGAGACGCTCCGGGGCGTGATCGCCGCGGCCGGTCCGCACCCGCGCAGCTTCCTGGCCGACGCCGACGGGGTCGGCACCACGATGCTGATCGCCGACGGTGTCGCCCTGGATCCCCGCTTCGGGCCCGGATCGGCGGCGGCCCACCGGGACAGCGGCGCGGTTCCCTTGCTGGACGACGCCATCGGTCGATCGGTGCCGGATGCCCGGCGCGATGTGGACACCGAGGATGATCTTGCCGAGATCGGCCGGTACGACCTCGGCCCCGAGACCCGGGCCGTGCTCAACGGCTGGACCCGGACCGCCTGACCGGCGGACGCCGGACCCTGCCCGACGGGCCGCAATCCTTTGTGGACATGAAAAATCCGGGCCGACCTGGGTCGACCCGGATTCTCGGGACTGCGTCGCGGTGACTCAGCGCTTGGCGGTGCGCTTCGCCGGAGCCTTCTTCGCCGCGGTCTTCTTGGCCGGAGCCTTCTTCGCCACGACCTTCTTGGCCGGAGCCGCCTTCTTGGCCGGAGCCTTCGCCACGACCTTCTTCGCCGGAGCCGCCTTCTTGGCCACGGTGGCGGTCGCGGTGGTCTTGGCAGCAGCCTTCTTGGCGGACGTCTTCGGCACCTTCTTCGCGCCGGAAACGAAGGCCTTCAGGTCCGAGCCGGCCCGGAAACGCGGGACAGCCGTGGCCTTGGCCCGCTTGCGCTCGCCGGTCCGGGGATTGCGCACCATGCGGGCCGACCGGTGGACCTTCTCGAAGACACCGAACCCGGTGATCGAGACCTTCTCGCCACCCGCCGTCTGGTAGGTGATGGTCTGCACCACCGCGTTCAGCGCCCTGGCTGCCTCGGCCTTGTTGCCCTCATAGTGAGTCGACAACGCCTCAATCAACTCAGCCTTGTTCACAGCTTCCCTTCTTACGAACAGTTTCCAAGCCTTGTTGGAGGCCCATGGCAGCCGTACCGTACGTCTGCAGGAACAACGCTAGGGAAATCGGCGCGCCCTGACAAATACCAACGGCCCAGAAATCGCCGTGTCGCAAGAGAAACTGGCCGATTCGGGCCGGTTTCCGAACATTGATCAGCCGGCTGCGTCGACCTTCGCCGGCAGTGTGGCCGGCTTGTAGGAAGCCCGGCCGAGCTCGAAGCCGTCGATCAGTTCCTCATGACGCAAGGTGAGACCGATGTCGTCGAGGCCTTCCAGCAGGCGCCAGCGAGTGTAGTCGTCGATCTCGAAATGCGCCTCGAAGCCGTCCGCGGTGATCTTGCGCTCGGCCAGGTCGACCGTCAGCGGCCGGCTCGGGTTGGCCTCGACGAACTCCCACAGCTCCTCGATGATCTTCTGGTCGACGACCGCGATCAGCAGCCCGGCCTTGCCCGAGTTGCCGCGGAAGATGTCGCCGAACCGCGAGCCGATCACCACCTTGAAGCCGTAGTTCTGCAGGGCCCAGACGGCGTGCTCGCGAGACGATCCGGTGCCGAAGTCCGGCCCCGGGATCAAGATCGTCGCGCCGGCATACTCGGGCCGGTTGAGGACGAACTCGGGATCGGCCCGCCAGGCCGCGAACAGCCCGTCCTCGAAGCCGGTCTTGGTCACCCGCTTCAGATACACCGCCGGGATGATCTGGTCGGTGTCGACGTTGCTCCGCCGCAGCGGTAGCGCGGTCCCGGTGTGGCTGCTGAACTTCTCCATCGTTACGTGCTTCCTTTGCGAGATCAGGCCGAGACAGCCGTGGGCAGATCGGCCGGTGCGGCCAGGGTTCCGGTGACGGCCGTCGCGGCGGCGACCGGCGGCGAGACCAGATGGGTCCGCCCGCCCTTGCCCTGCCGGCCTTCGAAGTTGCGGTTCGACGTCGAGGCCGACCGCTCCCCCGGCGCGAGTTGATCGGGGTTCATTCCCAAGCACATCGAGCATCCGGCGGCACGCCATTCGGCGCCGGCCTCCTTGAAGACGAGGTCCAGCCCTTCGGTTTCGGCCTGCAGCCGGACCCGGGCGGACCCGGGGACGACCAGCATCCGTACCCCGTCGGCGACCTGACGACCCTTGATCACGGTCGCGGCGGCGCGCAGGTCCTCGATCCGGCCGTTGGTGCAGGAGCCGAGGAAGACGGTGTCGACCTTGATCTCCCGCATCGGCGTACCGGCCCGGAGATCCATGTATTCCAGGGCCTTCGTCGCCGCGATCCGGTCGTCCGCGTCCGGGAAGACCTCGGGATCCGGCACGTCCGCCGACAGCGGCACGCCCTGTCCGGGATTGGTGCCCCAGGTGACGAACGGCGTGAGCTGGGTCGCGTCAAGATCGACTTCGGCGTCGAAGGTGGCGTCCGCGTCGGTCCGCAAGGTCTTCCAGTATTCGACCGCCGCGTCCCAGTCGGCTCCGGTCGGCGCATGGGGCCGGTCCTGGACGTAATCGAAGGTGGTCTGGTCGGGCGCGACCAGACCGGCCTTGGCGCCCCACTCGATGCTCATGTTGCAGATCGTCATCCGGCCCTCCATCGACATCGTCTCGATGGTGGAGCCGCGGTATTCGACGATGTAGCCCTGGCCGCCGCCGGTGCCGACCTTGGCGATCAACGCCAGCACGACGTCCTTGGCCACCACGCCGGTCGGCAGCTCGCCGTTGATGTTGACCGCCATCGTCTTCGGCTTGGCCTGCGGCAGGGTCTGGGTGGCGAGCACGTGCTCGACCTCGGAAGTGCCGATGCCGAAGGCGATCGCGCCGAACGCGCCATGGGTCGAGGTGTGCGAGTCGCCGCAGACGACGGTCATCCCCGGCTGGGTCAGGCCGAGCTGCGGACCGATGATGTGCACCACGCCCTGATCAAGATCACCGAGGCTGTGCAACCGGATCCCGAAGTCGACCGCGTTCTTCCGCAGGGTGTCGACCTGGGTCCGCGACACAGGGTCGGCGATCGGCTGATCGATGTTCAGCGTCGGGGTGTTGTGATCTTCGGTGGCCAGGGTGAGATCGGGTCGACGCACCGGCCGGCCGGCCTGACGCAGTCCGTCGAAAGCCTGCGGGCTCGTCACCTCGTGGACCAGGTGGAGATCGATGTAGAGCAGATCCGGTTCCCCGGCCTTGGATCGGACGACATGGTCGTCCCAGATCTTCTCGCTCAACGTCTTGCCCATTGATGGTCACTTCCTCTGAAATGAAAAATTTGTTTCGGCCGCGTCCACTTGGACAACGAATCCGAGGCTCTGTGTCCCGTATCTCGTACTAGTACGGCGCCGGAGCCACGTATTGTCGACTTGCATTCCAGCATCCGAGACGGCAGTATCAGGACATGGACAACTCTAGCGGTGTCGGGGTGCTTGACAAAGCCGCGCTGGTGCTGGGGGCCTTGGAGACCGGTCCGACGACGTTGGCCGGTCTCGTCGCTGCCACCGGGCTGGCCCGGCCGACGGCCCATCGACTCGCAGTCGCCTTGGAACATCATCGACTGGTCAGCCGAGATCTGCAAGGGCGCTTCATCCTCGGTCCACGGTTGGCCGAGCTGGCGTCCGCGGCCGGCGAGGATCGGCTGCTGGCCACGGCCGGCCCGGTGCTGGCCCGGCTGCGCGACATCACCGGCGAATCGGCCCAGATGTTCCGCCGGCAAGGCGATTACCGGGTCTGTGTGGCGACGGCGGAGCGGACCTCCGGGTTACGCGACACGGTTCCGGTCGGCACCCAGCTGACGATGAGCGCGGGCTCGGCCGCCCAGGTGTTGCTCGCCTGGGAGGAGCCGGACCGGATGCAGCGCGGCCTGCGCGGGTCCCGTTACTCGGCGGTCGCCCTGGCCGCCGTCCGGCGCCGCGGCTGGGCCCAGTCGGTCGGCGAGCGCGAGCCCGGCGTGGCCTCGGTGTCCGCCCCGGTCCGCTCCCCCTCCGGCAAGGTGATCGCCGCGGTCAGCGTCTCCGGCCCGATCGAGCGCCTGTCCCGCCAGCCCGGCCGCCTCCACGCCCCGGCCGTGATCGCCGCCGCCGAACGCCTCAGCGAAGTCCTCCGCCGCACCGGCGACTAACCCCCTCCACCCCCTTCCGCCGACTTGTCAGAACTGAGTTGTGTCATGACACAACTCAGTTCTGACAAGTCGGCGGGGAGGCTGTGGACAAGTGGTCTAGTGGGGTTGGGTGATCATGGCGGTGATCGTCACTAGCGTGGTCGGTCATGACCGGATTCCTGTTCTGCTGTGCCGCGGACAATGATCTCTACCGTTCCTTCGTGGATGATCATCGCCCGATCCGCTACGACGATCCGGCGGAGGCGATCGCGGCGGCCGAGGCCGGGACCGCCGTGCTGGTGCTGGCCGACAACGACCCGGACCGGCGGACGCCGTTCCCGCCGGAGTTGATCACCGCCGCGACCGCCAAGGGGCTGTCGGTGCTGATCGAGTTCCCCGAGGCCCTGCCCGGCCTGGACGCCGAACCGGTCACCGCGGTCCTGGAACGGGTGGTCGTGGCCGATCCGCGGCTCGGGCCGGAGCTCGGCCTGCTCGCCGCCCACGCCTGCCGCTATCTCCCGACCCGTCAGCCGGGCACCCTGCTCTGGCTGGCTCACGTGGCCGGCTTCGACACCGCCGTCTTCGGACTGCCGGAGTCGGCCCAGTCGCTGCTCTACCGGTTGCCCGACTCGTCGATCCTGGTCGCCACCAGCCAGCTGAGTCGCTTCGCCCGCGCCCGGTTCGAGCCGCACCGGGGTTGGATCGCCTTGTGGCAAGGGATCCTGAAGATCCTGCAGCCCGGGGCGGCCGAGGTCACGCTGACCGGCACGGCCGAGGTGACGACCCGGTACGACCTCGACGAGCCGCTGCCGCCGGATGCCGGTGCCGCCGCCGTGAGCGCGTACCAGCGGTGGTTGCGCCGGTCCCGGATGCTGCTCACCCAAGATCAGGAACACGCGGTACGCGAGCTGATGATCACCGGCGAGGCGGCCGGCATCGACCGGCTGCCGGCCGGCGACGGCGACGGCAGCTGGGGCGTGACCGAGGGCTACGAGTCCAGCATCCAGGCCGACGGCCGGCAACGGGTCCGGATGGCGCTGCGGGCCGACTGCGTGGCCGAGACCGCGATGGCCTTCGCCCTCGATGCCGGCGATGAGCCCGATGCGGGCCATCAGCTCGCCCGCAACCTGATCGACTACCTGCGCGGCCCATCCGGGCTGTGTGGCGGCGACCGGGCCGATCCTGATCATCCGGCGTACGGCCTGATCGGCTGGGGCACCGGTACCGCGCCGTGGGAGATCGCCAACTACGGCGACGACAACGCCCGGGTGATCTTGGCCTGGCTGCTCACCGGCTCGGCCCTCGGCACCAAGGACTGGGACGAGCAACTGCTCACCGCGATCACGGCGAACTTCCGCACCTCCGGGCGGACCGGCTTCCGCGGCGACCGGGTCGATATGCCGCAACTGACCGAGAACGGCTGGCGGCACTACTTCGACGGCTCGGTGATCAATCTCAGCTCACATTTCGAGGGCTACCTCTGGGCCTGCTACCAGTGGGCCTACCAGGCGACCGGCTACCGGCCGTTCCTGGAGCGGACCCGGGCGGGCTTGATCACCATGATGGAGGCGTTCCCCGGGGGTTGGCGCCGCAACGACGTGACCGAGCTGGCCCGGATCCTGCTGCCGTTGGCCTGGCAGCTGCGGATCGACCCGACCGATCAGGTCCGCGGCTGGCTGACCGCCGTCGTCGAGGCACTGCTCAGCCAGCAGGATCGCAGCGGTGGGATCCCGGAGATCGAGGCCGGCGGGATCCACCTGTTCAAGGTCGCCGAGACCAACGAGGAGTACGGGACGACGGAAGAGCCGATCATCTTCGCCACCGGCGACCCGGCCTCCGATCAGCTGTATTCGACCGGCTTCGCGCTGCTCGGCCTGCACGAGGCCGCCGCGGTGCTCGATGATCATCGACTGCGCGCGGGCGCCGACCGGCTGGCCGACTATCTGGTCCGGATCCAGATCCGGAGCGAACGGCCCGAGCTGGACGGCGGCTGGTTCCGCTCCTTCGACTTCGACCGCTGGGCCTACTGGGGCAGCTCCGGCGACGCCGGCTGGGGCGCCTGGTGCCTCGAACTCGGCTGGGCCCCCGCCTGGTGCGCCACCGCCCTGTCCCTCCGCGACCGCAACACCACCCTCTGGGACGAACTGATCAAGGTCCGCCCCGACCCCACCGTCGCCGACTCCGTGATCGCCACCCTGATCCCCGACGCCTGATGGCAGCTCTGGATGCTCAGCGGGTGTTGTCTCCGCGAGCCTGGATCCACCGATGGGCGCCGCAACCGGGCCGGTGAGCTGAGCCCAGGATTGTTCGTTCCCTGAGCCTGTCGAAGGGCCGACCAGACCGCGCCTTCTCCCGCAGTTTCGGCCTGACAGCAGAAAAGGCGCACCAAGGGCGGGCAGGTTGCGGTCGGTCCACAACGCGCCCGGGCGCCGGTTCCGGCGATGGTCGGTGCCGCTGGCTGTCATGCCCGACCCGGCGCACACCTCGCCGAGGCGTCGAGGAATTATGTTGATCATCGATAGTGACGTTTCCCACTTGGAAACCGACCCAAAGTCAAGCGGTCTAAGCAACTTTGGTCAGGAATTTGTTCAGGGCCTGTGCTGGGGTCTTGAGGTCGAGGGTGGGTCGGGGTCGAGCGTTC